>CAWDVL010000001.1:0-157067 GCA_963805695.1 uncultured Acidobacteriota bacterium
GGCGGTAATGCCCTCCTACAACGAAACGCTCGGGGGGCTTCCGTCAAGCGCAAACCCATGGTTGTTGAGGGAAGTGCTGAGAAAAGAATGGGGCTTCAGGGGGAATCACCGTCTCGGACTACACCGCGATCGAGGAACTCAACACAGTACAAGGCATGGCGGCCGACAAAGCCTCGGCGGGAGTTCTTGCCTTTCGATCTGGCGTGGACATGGAATTGCCCGAACCTTCGACCTACCCGAGTCTTGTCGACTCAGCGAAGAACGGCAAGATCTCGGAAGCGGACTTAAATGAGACTGTAGGGCGCGTGCTCAGCGCGAAGTTCAAGGCAGGCCTGTTCGAGAATCCTCTTGTGGACACAAAACGCGCTGGCCGAGAGGTCGCAACGGCCGACCACATTAGGCTGGCACGTAAAGTCGCTGACGAAGCGATCGTACTGCTGAAGAACGAGGGCCATCTTCTACCGCTCAATCCATCGTCGATCAAGACCTTGGCCGTGATTGGTCCCAATGCCGATAAAGAACGACTTGGGGGCTACTCGGGACTGCCCGCGTCCTATGTCACGGTCCTCGATGGCATTAAAAAGCGCGTCGGGGACGGAACCAACGTGCTGTATGCCGAAGGCTGCAGAATCAGCGAGCCCGACACTGCGCCCAATTCAAACGAGTACTTGCCCTTCAAAGCGCCGTCGTCTGAAAAGGATCTGCAGCTGATCGACCGAGCGGTTGAAACAGCCAGGCATGCAGATGTGGTGGTTCTGGTCTTCGGGGAGCGAAAGCGTATCGCGCGAGGCGACTACAAACGGAGTTGAAGGGCGATTCCGATACCCTCGAATTGCCCGGCCGTCAGAACGAGCTTGTAGACAGGATCGCAAAGCTTGGCAAACCAATGGTAGCGGTTCTCCTCAACGGAAGGGCATATGCGATCGAGCCACTTCACGGCAAGCTCCCGCCATCCTTGAAGGGTGGTATCTGGGCCAGGAAACTGGAAATGCGATCGCCGGCGTTTTGTTTGGAGATGTCAATCCTTTGGGCCATCTTCCTGTCACGATTGCCAGAAACGTCGGTCAGTTGCCGGTCTTCTACTACAAGATGCCCAAATCGCGATTCGGCTACGTGTTTAGCGATAACTCTCCACTGTACCCCTTCGGTCTCGGCCTAAGCTATACGACCTTCAATATTGCAAAGCCGACGGTGGATCAAGCGACCATTGGACGCAACGGCACTGCAAAGGTTTCCGTTACGGTTAGCAACACGGGGCAGCGAGCCGGCGATCAAGTGATTCAGATGTACGTCCACCATCCAGTCAGCAGCATGGCCCAACCTCAAATCCTATTGCGTGGTTTCAAGCGTGTGCATCTTACGCCGGGAGAATCGGCGACTGTCATCTTCGATATAGGGGCCGAGCAGCTGTCTATTCTCAATGTGCACATGGATTGGGTCGTGGAGCCTGGTCCCGTGGATATTCTGATCGGCGCAAATTCCGCGGAAACAAACATGGTCGAGATTGGAATCACCGAATAGATCTCTCTGAGCAAGGAGAGTAAGTCGATGCAAAGAATCACCGAACGGATCCGAATGGCAAATCTGGTGACAACGCTCTGCGTGCTGATAACGGTCAGCGGCGCTTCGGGACAAGTCCCGACGCATGCTCAGCGGGTTGAACAATGGGGAATTGAGGAAGTCTCTCTTCAATCAGGACATGCCCACACGAACCCCTTCAGCGAGGTCCAGCTCCAGGCGCGATTCACGTCAGGGGCGAAGTCGGTTGTTGTCGCTGGGTTCTACGACGGTGGACACACATGGCGCATTCGATTCATGCCTGATCAGCAGGGAGAATGGCAATTTACCACCACGTCGACCAATCCGGAACTGAACGGTCAATCGGGAAACTTCATCGTCGGGCCGCCGTCATCCGGCGATCACGGCCCCGTTCGAGTAGCAAAGACGTTTCACTTCTCCTACTCCGATGGAACACCGTACTTCCTGCTCGGCACAACCCTCTATAACTGGCTAAATCGCGATGAGGCATTGCAGAATGAGACTCTCGAGACTCTGAGTAAAAGCCCTTTCACAAAGGTTCGATTTGGACTCTTCCCCAAATGGTACGAGTTCAACCGGGTCGAGCCCGGGATATATCCGTACATGGAAACCTCACCGCAGAAATTCGATTTGGATCAATTCAATCCGGAATTCTTCCAACACGTTGAGCGGCGTTTAGCAGATCTGGAGCGCCTCGGAATCGAGGCAGACATTATTCTTTTCCATCCCTACGACCATCTCGGTTTTTCCACCATGGATGCAGATCACGATGACGCCTATATCCGGTACGTAGCCGCGCGTCTGGCGGCATTCCGAAACGTCTGGTGGACCATGGCTAACGAATACGACCTCTTCGATCCGGTGATGATTCCCGGACAGAAAGTCAAGGACTGGGACCGCATGTTCCAGGTTCTTGAGAAGAGCGATCCATATTCCCATCTTCGCGGCATCCACAATTTTGCGACATGGTATGACCACTCCAAGCCATGGATCACACACGTGATCATTCAGGATGGGATGGGACACCCTGCTCGTCGCCTCGCCGAGGCCCGGATTCGATATGGTAAGCCCACTGATGTAGACGAATACGGCTACGAGGGCAACAATGGCCAGGATTGGGGCAATCTTTCCGCCGAAGAGGAAGTGAGCCGCCATTGGGATATCACCATGTCAGGGGGCTACGCCTCGCACGGCGAAACATACGTCCATCAGGGCGGAATACTCTGGTGGGCTGTCGGTGGAAAGCTCGTAGGCGATAGCCCTGCCAGGCTTGGCTTCCTCAAGGCGATCATGATGGACGCGCCTTTTCAGGATCTTGTGCCGGCGCCAGAGATAGTGCAGGGTGGAACAGCGCTTGCCTTGAAGGGCGAGTATTATCTCGTGCGGGTCAAATCTCCCTACACGCGTCCTGATGAGGCTACTGAAGTCAGTCTTAATGAAGACGGGCCATACAAGGTTGACCTTATCGATCCGTGGCAGATGAAGACCTACGAACTCGGGTACTCACGCGGCGGGGTGCAGGTATTCCGGACAATGGTGACGCCTTGTTTGTTTCGATTCACGAAAGCGGCTTTCAGCGGCCACAATAAATCTTCATCTCTCTGCGATCCGTCGATAGGCCGACGAGTCTGCCGAGAGCGGCTGGTTAAGCCCCGAGTTGGCAACTGGAATCCGACGGGTCAAAGGAGTCAGACAGCTTGGACGGAGGCTCGGCAATTGGCTGACAGGCGACCAGGCACAGGCGTTGCTTAATGCCACTGATCGAGACACCTTGCGAGGGAAGAGAGATGCGGCGCTTCTCGGCCTGCTCCTTGGATGTGGTTTGCGCCGCTTCGGAAGCCGTGAGCCTCCGAGTTGATCAGTTGCAATTGAGGGAGCGTCATTGGGTCATCGTCGACTTAGCCGGCAAAGGAGGGCGATTGAAGACCGTGCCTATGCCGGCGTGGTGTAAAAGTCTGGTCGATCTCTCGCTCAGAGATTCCGGGGTCGCTGAAGGCAGGGTGTTCCGGCGGATTCTGAAGAATGGGTCTCGGCAGGATGCCGGAGTCACCCCCAATGTAGTTTGGGATGTAGTGAAACGCTATGCCAAAAGCGCGGGCATCGATCACCTGGCACCCCACGATTTACGTCGTAGCTGCGCCCGCCTCTGCCATGACTTAGGAGGGGAACTCGAACAGATTCATTTTCTCCTTGGCCATGCGTCGGTGCAAACGACGGAGCGCTATATCGGGTGCAAGCAGAAGCTGAGTGAAGCGGTCAATGATCGATTCCCAATTTCGCTCAGTGTGCAGTGAGACCTTGCTATCCAGACATCGAGACTCGACACCGACAATCTTCGCAAAGCCCGTGATCCAATCGCGGCTGGGAGATTGATGGGTTCCGACCCGCTTTGACGGTCCGCGGTTCTTGAAATTCTGGTCACAATGAAATGCCGCCAGCAGGCATGGCCGCTTGTAGGACAAGGCCATTGTAAATAACACTCAAATGCAGGGAACCGCTGAGCCATTTGGAGAGAATGCGATTGTGCTTGACGGATCATCCCAGAAGTGGGATAAATAATGACACGAAAGCTTGTGCCGGGTGAGAAGCCTCTCTTCTGGATTGGATCGTCACTCAAGGACATCACTCGATTTCCATCGGAGGTTCAGCGCTCTGTCGGCTTTGCTCTAAGTGCGGCTCAATACGGCGGGAAGCATCCATCGGCTAAGCCGTGGAAGGGCGAAGGGCCGGGAGTTCTGGAGGTCGTCAAAAACCATGACGGAGACACGTACAGGGCGCTCTACACCGTTCGTTTCACGAATGCTGTCTATGTTCTGCACGCCTTTCAGAAGAAGTCACCGCATGGGATTGCGCCCCGGCAATCCGACGTTGCTTTGGTCAAAGAGCGTTTGAAGTTGGCGCAGAGGGATTATGAGGAGAGATATGGCTAAAAGCATCCCTGGACAAATCATTCGCAGCAGCGGCAACGTCTTTGCTGATATGGGACTGCCGGATGCGGCAGAACTTGATACGAAGGCGCGGTTGGGAGCCGCCCTCAACGTTATTGTCGAACGGCAGAGGCTCAGCCAGACTGAGGTCGCGACTGCGCTTTGCATCAACCAGCCGAAGGTCTCCGCCCTATTGAATTACAAACTGGAAGGCTTTTCCGTCGAGCGCTTAATGCACTTTCTCGTGGCACTCGGACAGGACGTAGAGATCGTCGTCAAGTCCAAGCCAACCTCCCGCTCTGCCCGCATTGCCGTCAGAGCCGCCTGATTGTCCGCGCTAATGTTCCTTATCGCTGGCTATTTGGGCTGGCAAGTCGCGCCTTTTTGTGTCACGTGTACGAGATGCCGACTATTCGCTCAGGTGGAATGCAAGCCTTTGCCGTGACAGGGCAGAGGAGATTCTACCTGGACGTATAACCTGCTCCTCGGACAAGTGACACAGCAGCCTGTTCCGCCTGGCCGACGAAATTGCTTGCGATAACGTCCTTTGTCGCCAGCGATTCTTGCGTGATTTCGCTTTGCCGAATCGGGTCTGAATCTCCTGATGGCTAGGCCTTCGGCTGGGCCTGAGCTTCGGAAGTACTCTTATAGGGAGCGGTCGAAGGAACCGTTTCCTATGCTGACTTCGAAACAACAAGACAGATCGACAAAGCCCACTGCGAACCTCACAGTGCCTGAACTGGAACAGTCCAAGATCAGCGTCCTCGCCACCCTGCCGTCAGCGCACTCCCGCCGGGCGTATCAGTACGCCATCGAAAAGTTCATTGATTGGTATTGCTCCGAGCCTCGGCTTGGGCTTAATCGTTGTGCCGTAGTCCGATATCGCTCGTTCCTCGAGGGGCTTGCGCTTTCAGCGGCCACAATAAATCTTCATCTCTCTGCGATCCGTCGATAGGCCGACGAGTCTGCCGAGAGCGGCTGGTTAAGCCCCGAGTTGGCAACTGGAATCCGACGGGTCAAAGGAGTCAGACAGCTTGGACGGAGGCTCGGCAATTGGCTGACAGGCGACCAGGCACAGGCGTTGCTGAATGCCACCGATCGAGACACGAGGGAAAAGGGATGCGGCGCTCTTGGGCCTGCTTCTTGGATGTGGTTTGCGCCGCTTCGGAATCCGTGGGCCTCCGAGTCGATCAGTTGCAATTGAGGGAACGTCACTGGGTCATCGTCGACTTAGCCGGCAAGGGAGGGCGGTTGAGGACGGTGCCTATGCCGGCGTGGTGTAAAAGTCTGGTCGATCTCTGGCTCAGAGATTCCGGGGTCGCTGAAGGCAGGGTGTTCCGGCGGATCCTGAAGAATGGGCTTCGACAGGAGGCCGGACTCACCCCCAATGTGGTCTGGGATGTAGTGAAGCGCTGTGCCAAAAATGCGGGCATCGATCACCTGGCGCCCCACGATTTACGTCGTAGTTGTGCCCGCCTCTGCCATGACGCGGGAGGGGAACTCGAACAGATTCAATTTCTGTTGGGACATGCGTCTGTGCAAACCACAGAGCGATATATTGGTTGCAAGCAGAAGCTGAGTGAAGCAGTCAATGTTCGATTCCCAATCTCGCTCAGCATGCAGTGAGACCTTGCTATCGAGACTCGACACTCTGTTTGAAATGCCAGAAATCACTCCTGATTAGGGCCGGCATTTTTCGCCGGTCCTCTGCTAATACACACAGGGAAGCGATGATCGGGGCAAGGGACCGATTCTTACGCCGAATCGGTCGCGCCATCAGACCGGCGGCGCGCCTTTCGTTTCAATATCGTGGGAAAAGGGCCCCCTTTACCATAAGGGATTCGGCCTTACGCGGCCGTCTTGAACTCGGGAGTTCCATCGACATATTACATCATTTGTAATATTATGAGAGTGGAGGTTCAAATGACGGGACATGCCCTTCGCCAAGCCAGAACCAACGCCGGCATGACCCAAGTCGAAGCTGCGGCGCGGTTCGGCGTTTCTCAGACTTTGCTTTCGCTCATGGAGAAGGGCGAGCGCTCCGTTACGCCCGCGGTTGCGGAGCTTGCAGTGAAGCACTTGCAAGCGACTCCTGAAGAGCTACCGCTTTCCTTCGAGCTCCGCCACAGCGACGATCAGCTTGCGGGGGATCTCGGTGCGCTCGGCTACCCTGGCTACGGTTATCTGCGGAGCCGGCTCCGGAATCCAGCCGAGGTCCTTTTTGACGCGCTCGATCGGCCGGACCTTGATGCTCGCCTGGTTGAGGCATTGCCCTGGCTGCCGTTGGAATACCCGAATATGGATTGGAGTCGGCTTACCGTAGAAGCCAAAGTCCGGAATCGGCAAAATCGACTTGGGTTCGTAGTTGCTCTCGCGGCGAAGGTTGCCAAGAAGCAGGCTAAGCGCGACGTCGCGCAACGCTTATCTCAAGTCGTGAAGACCCTTGAGGTTGCACGCCTCGCAAATACCGATACGCTATGCCAGGAATCGTGGCCGCCAAGCCAAAGAGAGTTTGCACACAAGCAGCGGTCCGCCTTGGCAGCTCATTGGAAGCTGGACACGCGCCTCACGGAGGAGAACCTTGCCCATGTTGCCTCCTAGTCCGTGGAAGGAGTTCCTTCAGGCACTCGATGCAAAAATGACCGAAGCATGCAGGTTGTCATGCTTCGGCGGATTCGCCATCACCTTAGCCTACGGGCTCAGCCGACTCACCTTTGACATTGATGTCCTGGATGTCGCCCCGCCCCGCGCTGTAGAAGTTCTGACGCGGGAGGGTGGCAAAGGCTCTCCCCTCGCAATCAAACACAAGGTCTATCTTGATTTTGTCGGAATTGCCAACCCGCCCTACGACTATGAATCCCGGCTACGTCCCATGTATGAAGGAGCATTTCGCCATCTGCACTTGTTAGTCATGGACCCATACGATGTGGCCCTTACAAAGTTGAAACGAGACAGCGACAAAGACTTTCAGGACATGCTTCATCTCGCCGAGAAGATCCCCTTTGATCTCGATGTATTCGAGAGGCGCTATAAAGAAGAACTTCGCGATAACACTACCGGTAGGCCTGAAGACAACGACGTCACATTCAATCGTTGGAAAGAGGCAGTCCTGGAATTTCGCGCCAGAAAGAGATAGAGGCCGGTCGCGCTTTTCGGCTCCCCGCGAGTTCAATGCTGACACCGAGGTCATAGCCATTGTGGATCTCATGTTGCGATGTCCGCGGTTCGATTTGTTGTATGGGAAAATGCGCGACCACCTGGTCGCGAAATCCGATCCACTGGGCCATTGCTGGCGATATGGTTCCTAATCGTTGGAGAGCAGCAGCCCTTCCGTGCTCAAGGCATCGTCGGAGATGTGATGCTACGACGAGTGCACTCCATCCCTGGTCTGGATGACGGCAGAATGGACGACGCCGTACGGATCCTTGTCGAAACGCCACACCATGCTGAGAAGGGGACATTCTAAAACGTCAGAGTCCGCAGCGCTAATCTGCCCAACCGCCGGTGTGCCGCCAGTTCGCATCTTTCCACAGATTGTCCTGGCTTGTTAGCCCAGGTCCGTTAACCTCAGGACCGGATAGTTACCTGGAGGTAGCCATCGCGCAAACGACCCTCTTGACCAATCGGCGCAATCTTCTGGGCGTCTCACCGGCGACTCTTCTCTCTGAAACGGATCGAAGTCGCGGCGCGGGCTGGGCACCGGCGTGGTGACTTAGCTCACGGTAGAGTCAAGTCGCCGACGGTGCGGTAGCCTCCGCCGCTTAAGCAGTCTTTTCCATTTCGATTTAGTGGTTAGCACGCTAGAATTGATCAGCGGTCCGGAGGTCGTTCGTGGATGTGCGGGCAATAGCGGGCAATGGTCGTCTGCAGCCATGGCACTTCCTGCATTCATGGCAAGTTGTTTTCTGTAACTTACAGAAAACAAAACTGTTTAAGACGTTCGATCCCCACTAGCCGCCCCAATAGATATCCATATTTAAATCAATAGGATACATATTTACCTCTGTTTGGGGACGTCGAACCGATGGTGCCAATGGTGGCTGCAGTTGTGCTCGTCTTGTCACCAGTCTGCGCAGAGCCGCCCGCCCCGGTCCCGTCATATCCGCCGATCACGGAATTGGGTATGTTAAAAAACCCCTGGTTCAATCTGCGCGGAATTGAAGCTTATACCGAGGAGAGTACGGAGAATCCTCCGTTGATTCTATTGCACGGCGGACCAGGTTTCAGTGATGCAGCTTTATTCCGCCACTTCAATGCAGCGCTGGAGAAGCACTTTATTGCCGTCAATTCGGACCAGCGCGGTACGCGGACATCATACGATGCTGGTATCCCCGCGTCCTCGATGACGGTGGAGCGACTCATTGCCGATCTCGATGAGTTGATTGATGTCGTCCGACACCGCTTCGGCAAAGACCGCGTGGCGATCTTCGGTCATTCATGGGGTACTGCCCTGGGAGTGCTATATGCCTCACGGTACCCGGGCAAGGTTGCGGCGTACGTTGGAAGCGGGCAGGTTGGCGACTGGACAGCAACTGAAGCAGCGGTCTACGAGTTGGCGTTATCACAAGCGAAGCGGCGCAACCATCGCAAAGCCCCGAAACTGCTCCTCGCGATCGGACCACCTCCTCATACGCCTTCCAGCCTTTCGTTGGAGCGCGCCTGGATACAGCGCCTCGACGGCCAGATGGGTCTAGGGAAGTCGGCGACATAGATGCTGCCGGCCGCATCGATGGCGACGTCCGCGGGATTGTTGAACTGAGCTTTGCTGGCCGGGCCATCGGCGCTTCCTGCAATTCGCAGGCTTCCCGCGACTGTGCTCACCATGCCGTTGGGAGCGATCTTGCGAATGAGGCTGTTGGCCGAATCGGCAACAAGCACATTGCCGGAACGATCGATGGCCATGCCATTGGGATAGCTGAAGCGCGCCTCGGCGAGCGTGCCATCGCGATAACCGGGATTCAACATTGAGCCAGACGGATTGGCAGAGCGGAGTTCCGCACCGCATTGCCCTGCCATTCGATTGGGGTGACGTTCTATCGCATCAACCCAACCAGCAACGAGTACCAGCTGAAAAAGAAATGAGTCGACGGCCATCGGTTCTCACCGCTCCTCGTGAGTGTTTCTGTCGATAGCACTGAGAAACGCATCAATACGCTCTCTAATCGGAGCTCGATGCGTGAAGATACTCACGTGCTCGCCATCCTTCATGGAAAGGAGTTCGGCCCCAGGGACTCGCTTGGTAAGCTGTTCTGCTTGGAGGTAAGGAACCACAGTATCCTTCATTCCATGCACGACCAGTAGCGGGACCCGAATCTGCTCGAGCGGCCAGCTCATACCGCCGCGCGTCGCGCGAATGTCGTTGTCCGATCCTGGTATACGCCGTCGCATGTCCTCGAGTACTCCGGTTTCCAGGCGCAGCAAAAGATCAGTGCTTTCCCTGTCGCGCATCAAACTATCGCGTAATGCTGGCTGCGGCACGGCGCGCTCTATTGCTTTGCAGGGGCTTGCTGGACCCGCTTGCGCATCCTTTCCGTGAACCCTGGAATCCGGGCCATCAGCTTCATGAAGTTCCAGCGAAAGGGTACTGGAACGTCCAGCCGCTGGGTGCACGCCGAAATCATCACCAGGGCCTTGCATCTGTCGGGATAACGTAATGCAAATTGCAATGCCGTCGGCCCGCCGCCAGAAATCGCCATCATTGCGGTGCAGCGAATGCGCAGCGCATCCAATACAGCCGCGCACAGATCCGCCTGCTCCTGCGGGCTTCTTCCCGCGCTCAGTGGCGTTCCCAAGTAGCCAGGACGAGAAATCGCCATGAACTTGAAGTGCGGAAATGTGACGGTTCACGCAAGCAGAACGCCTTGATCCCAACCGCCCATCGCTCCGTGAAGTGCGACAACAGCGGGGCCCTCGCCCCAGGCCACAGCTTCCACCTTGCCTTTTGGTGTCCGGATCATGACGGGGAGTAGCGAATCAAAATCAATGCCAGTATTCAATTCATGTGCGTATGTAGCAGCGGTCATACAAATCTCCTGTGCTGAAATCTGTTAGGGGCTTACGGAATGAGCTACGAGTGACGCCGAGCGCCAAGGACGCGGATAAGCGCCACAGCTAGCTCGGGAGGCCGTTGCTCGATTCGACGGTACTCACGGCAATCAGGCGTGCGATTCCATATGATGGTCGAACAGCTCGCGTCGCAGCAGGGCAGGATCGCTGAACATGTGCTCGGTCTTGAGCAGGCGATTAAGCTGATCTTCCGTCAGTGGCCGGCGAGCCGGAATCCGAGCCCAGACTACCCACAGGCAGGGCGTGCGTTGGCTCGCTTTGGCGGGCCACTGCAAAAGGCGCTCTCTCGCATCGAAGAACCGTAAGAGATTCTTCACTTCGACATAGTCAACCGCAGGTGATGGATCCGGAGTTTCAAGCTTGGCGCAGGCTTCCGATTGCGCGCGAAGATGCTGGAAGTTGCGAAACCCGGCTGATCGGGCAAGCATATTCAGCAACTCAAGATGGCTTGGCGACTGTTCACTCTTCGCAATCTGATTCCTCAGCGTTCGTGCGAACTCTGAGATATCCGGTGAACGAAGAGGCAACAGTGTCTTGGACATCGCTTATCCCTCACTAGGCGTGCCAATCCAATAGCTGGCTGACGGTGGTCGCCGACCTCCGACGTGGCACGGGATAAGGTGTCAGTCGTGAGAAAAGTTGGCAGGTTTAGCTCCCCATGTAGGGGCGGCGACGCCTGGGTGAACTGCCGACCAATTGCAGTGTGAGCACAATCATTGCCAATTGCAAGAGATCTTGCTTGAGAAAACGTGCTTATCACACGCAAATATGACCGTTATCACACTGAGAAGAACCTGCTGCGAAGCCCGAATGGAGCTGGAATCGGCCACGGCTGTAGAAGCGGCATGCTCCAATGCGGTCCGCGACGCATTCAGGGTCTTGTGGCTCCCCGTGCTCGTGTCGATTGTGTCTGAACTTGGGCTCGAGCACCTATCGCACCGATCAATCGTTGTTCATTGCCCGCTTAGGCCGATCTCCGACATGTGATGTTTGCACCTTCGTCCACTTCCGAACAGCAACCCGCGAAATCAAACACCGATTTACTTTCAATCGCGAGATGGTTGGTCAACTTCCATCGGTATAGGTCTTGTACGGTTAACCGACATTCTCGATCGGAACCAGCGCGTAGAAGTGAACGACACAGTACAGTGAGTCGATGGAAAGGAAAGCGGAGGCTAAAGGATCTAATCCGCGCTGCATGTGTTACAGCTGTGATTGCAACGTCAGCAGGGTGATTTCCGGGGTAGCGCCGACGCGAGCTGGCACTGCTAAGGTTCCGAGGCCTCGATTGACGTAGAGATATGCCGTCTTCCGGGTGGCGACTCGCGAAGGACCTCCGGCATCGTTCATAGGCAAGGTGTATAACCCGGCGACAAAGTTGGTCATGAAGCGCGCGGGGCTCCATGACTTATTGAGGATTTCAACGTTTATCTGGCCACCGTGCGTATGGCCCGCAAGGGATAGCTCGATGCCGGCTGCTGCGGCCGAAGGAAATGTGTTCGGGTTGTGGGAGAGAAGGATATTGGGCATGTCGCGGCGCACAAGCCCTTCGGCGCGGCTCAACAACGGCAATCCCCCAGTGATAGGTACGTCGTGCTGGCAATCGACGCCGATGAGGTTGAGGCTCTCACCTTTCCAGTGGACTTGAGCTGCAGACTGACGCAGCAGTTTCATCCCGTGCACGGTGAAAAATGCTTCGGCCATCTCTTCGGCATCCGTATGGAATTGTCAAAGCGGGATCCGTGGGTACGACGGGGCGCCGCGTCACGGTACGGGACGTGCTTTTGGCTGTCCAGATTGCCATCTGCGCGGTCCTTGTTACCGCTTCCATGGTCGCCGTCCGCGGGCTTATGCCCTCGCTGCACGGTAGCTTCGGCTTTGAGCTGCGCAACGCGATGGTGGCGGGCGTCGAGTTGAAAAATGGGAGGTTACAGCCGCGACAGCGTGAACGCCATTAAACAGCGGATGGTAGGCGCGATGAAAGAGGTTCCCGGAGTAGAGCAGGCGGCGCTGGCCAACAATCCTGCGCTGGGGGCAGACGGCGGTTGGACGATGAATATCTTCAAGGATGAAACCAAGGATCTGAGGCCATCAAACGTGGCCACTACCACACTCCAATATGAGATCTCTCAAGAATATTTCCGCGCGGCAGGCACCGCCATCCTTTCTGGAAGATCTTTCACGCTCCAAGACCATAAAGACGCGCCCATGGTGGCAGTCATCAACCAGGAGTTTGCGCGGCGAATTTTCCGATCTGAACGGGACGCACTTGGCAGATATTTCAAGACTGCGGATGGAACGCGCCGCCAGGTAGTGGGCATCGTTGAGGACGGAAAATACTTCAACTTCAGTGAAGCGCAGCAGCCGGCGATGTTTCTTCCCATCCTGCAAACACGTCCGTTGAATTCGGTATGGCTCGTTGTGCGCTCCGCCCGCGATCCTCAGCAGCTGGCCGCGCTGATGAGAACGAAACTGCGTGAGCTCGATCCCGGGCTTCCCATCGTCGAATCCAAACCTGGGCCAAGGGCATGGACTTTGCCGTCTTCCCCTCGCGGATGGCGGCCGTCTGCCTGGGCGTAATGGGCCTGATGGGGGCGATGCTTTCGATCACCGGCATCTTCGGAATGGCTGCCTACACCGTGAGCCAGCGCCTCAGGAATTGGGAATTCGAGTTGCCCTCGGCGCGCAACGACGCGAAGTGTTACGGACCGCATTAGGGCGCGCATTGAAAGTCCAAGCGTTGGGGTCGGCAGGGGATTGGTTCTGGGAATCATGGCCAGCCGAGTGCGTGCCCACATTGTGTTTCAGGCGTCTCCGCGCGACCCGGTTATATTGGCCGGCGTTGTTCTGGCAATGTCCCTACTTGGGCTGCTGGCCACCTGGATCCCCGCGCAGCGTGCTCTGTCGGCCGATCCTTTGGTTCTGCTTCGCGAGGAGTGATGCTGACGTAAGCTACGCATTACACGTGAGTTATCCTGTCTGGCCCGGAGTTCGCCACACGTCGGCTATGGCGACGTGCCTCCCGTGTTCGTGTTGCCACCCGATACTCCAAGCTTTCAGATTCGAATGGGAGTCATGGTGATGTTTTCCAGCTACTGATTTATCCCCTTCAAAGGGCGATGGCCGCCGCGATTTTCCCCAGACCTTCGATGCTCCGCAACCCCACAACAACGACTGATGCCTGGGCCGAGTAAGATCTAGGGCCCAAGCGCGGCGATTTTTCCAATCGCCCAATCGATGAGTTCCCGGTCGGAAGAATCGGATTCTCGAACCCGCTTCAATAGGGGTATCGCATCCGCGTCAGCTTGCCAGGCAAGCACCGAGATTAATCGCCGCCGCTGATTCCCGGTGTCGCTTTCCAGTGCCTTGCGAACGAATGGGAGCACTGCCGGACCGGCGGAGATGAGAGCCCACTGTGCTCTGTCGGCCGCATCGCCGTCGGAAGAATTCAGCGCTTCGATTGCTGGTGCGGCATCGTCGGCCAGCCGGTCCCAAAGCTGATAACCGGCAACCAGCGCTACGACGTTTGAAGTATCGTGCACCGAGCGGAACGCTTCTTCAACAAGGGGGCCGAACGCTTTCTGCCTGGGAAGCATTGCGAGCGCCTGGACATATTTCATTTGCGCCCGATACAACTCCACCAGTTCGTCGATTTCCGCCTGCTTTAACTTGGCGTGGCCGCGCGCCGCCCATACCTTCTCATACGCGGCCGCGTCAGCTTCTTCCTTCTTCAATTGCGCGCAGATGTATTCTGCAGCCACGTGCGGCTGATGTCTCGCCAGTGCAACCGCCGCGAGTCCCCGCATGATCGGAACGCGGTCCGAAAGAAATGCCACCAGTTTCTCGGCCGGAACCGGAGAGTTCGCTGAAGCAGGGCACCACGACAGCGCCAGCAGCGCTTCCTTCACGACACCCCGATCCGCGTCATCGAGCATGGGTAACACCATTCGGATACAGGACGAGCCGTCAGGCAGGTCCGCGGCCAGCGATCCGATTGCCCACGCCGCGTTTCGTCGAGAAGATGCCGCCGCAGAGTGTGCAGCAGGTTCCAGGTCAGCGATGGCGACCGGCGGTTCCGCCGTCACCAGCGACAGGGCCGCTTCATGTGAGACCGACTCGTCAGGATCCTGAAGCCACCGGAGAAACTGACGTTCAAGCGGGAAGCCGGTAAATTGAGAAAGCTCCCGAATCGCCGTGACCCGCTGATCCGAGGTGCCGCTCCCGGCTTCTTTCACAAGCTTACCCAGCTTGGCCTCAACCGGCCGTCCCACAGCCTCAGCCCCCAGGCGAGGATAGTCGACCATGATGCCGTCAACTCCTGACGCAACCGCGTCGCGCATACCCGCCAAATCAGTTTCGTGGCCGTTGAGAATGAAATCGGCGATGACGCGTTTATCTTCTTTGTGAAGGCGCTCTACATCGCCGCGTGTGAATTCCGGCTGCAGGCTGGCGCTCGGATCATCATTCGCTCGAGGATCGAGCTTTCTGATGTCGTCCCATTCTCCTCCGAACATCACGCGGCCGGTCATCTGCTCTTTTGAGAGTGCGGCCAGAACCAGGGGCCCGATACCCTTGGACTTGATGTCGAGATAAAGCCCCACATTCAACTCGCGAGCCAGGCGCAAGGCGTCATCGAAATGCGCAATGTGGATTCCACGGAAGCGGCTTCCGCGCCAGGCTCCGAAGTCCATCCGGTCTAGCTCCCGAAGTTCCGTGTGCTCAACCTCTCCTGTGGTGTTGGTAAAGCGATCGAGGAAGTTATCGTGATTCAGCACCAGCTTGCCATCGAGCGTCCGGGTTACATCCACCTCGATAATGTCGCAACCCATGCGGGCGGCTAGCGCCAGCGATTCGAGCGTGTTCTCCGGCAGATCTTGGTTCGCGGTGCGATGACACAGCAGTTGCACCGTGCCCTTGCGGAGAATGCCCGCATGTACCAGTGGCGCGACCAGCAGTAGCGCACTTAATAAACACTTCCATCGCAAGTTCATGAATGTCACAGATCGACTGCGCTCAGAACGAATATCTGAGCGCCAGTTGGATGATGCGAGGATTGGTTGCGGTCCCGGTGATCTTGCCGAAGGAAGAACTCGGAGTAGGATTGAGTTCCGCAGGGTCGCCGTAGCCTAGAAACGTATTCGGATTTCCAAACTGAGTTGTATTAGTCAGATTGAGAAACTCCGATCGGAAACGAAGGCTGTTCGATTCCCCCACCGAAAAGACCTTCTCGACGGCGAAGTCTACACTGCGCTGTCCGGGCCCGCGCACAATCCCGACTCCGCTGTTGCCGAAGTCCTGGTCTGCGAGGCTCGTGCCGTTGGCTACTTCCGGAGCTCTCGTAAAGGCTGCTCCGTCGAGATAGTGTCCCGTTACTCGCGAGAAGAGAGAGCCGTGCGTGGAAGGATCGCTTCCGGTTCGCTGGGCGCGGTTTAAGAAATTGCCATAGACCGAGGCGGCGTTGCCGTCCATGACGGTCAGCGGAGTGCCCGACTGAATCACTCCGATGCCGGAGAACTGCCAGTTTGCCAAGACCCATCGTGATTTCTCCGGCAGGCTCTGAAATTTCGGCAAGTCATAGGTGAAGCTGATGACGCCGCGGTGCGTGCGGTCGAAATCGGTCAACCCGTAAGCCTGGCGAGGATTGCGTTGATCGTTGGTAAGCAGCCATAGCTCAAATACGGAACTGCCGCCCGACCCGCTGGTTTCGTCCAGGCTCTTCGACCACGTGTAGCTACCGAGGAACTGCAGTCCATGCCGGAATCGCCGCGTCATACTGGCCTGAAGCGAGTTATAGTTGGCGATGAAATCCGACTTAGTGAACAGCGAGCCAGGACTTACTCCCTCGAATGGGAGGCGGGCAATCAGGTTATTGGTCGAGTTAGTCGTTTCTCCGTTGATCGGATTCGATGGGCTCGCGAGCAGCGCCTGGTTGAACTCGATCGATCCCGACCGGTGCGCGGACCGCGTTCCAACATATCCCATCTCGAACAGATAGTTTCCGCCGAATTCGTACTGGACATTCAGGTCATATTCCTGAGTTCGAGCATCTACCGTGTGCGGCGAGATTCCCTGGAGAAACGGAAAGCCGCCCGGTACGCGAGGGATGAATACCGGGTAACTTGAGGCCGCGGGCAGCGGCGGTGCAAACGGACTCTGCAGTGTCGCGCCGGCATTGGCCGATTCGGACTGGATCTGCAGTACCGAGAACGGCGGCTCTCCTTCGAGAGTCTCCGTATAGTCGCCCGAGTGCCGATCATAGTAAATGCCGTAGCCGCCGCGCATAACCAACGTGGGAGTCCGGGTCAATTGAAGCGCAAATCCGAGCCGCGGAGAAACGTCTCCGTAACGCGTGGGCCACAGGCTGCGGCTGCCCAGGTGCGTGAAGCCCTGTGGCAGTGTCCCCTTGAAATTTGACGGCAGGCTGTACCCACTGAAGCTCCCTTCGTTCGGTACCGCGCCGGACGCCGCTCCCGGATCGAAGTTCGGCAGAAGCCCGTGAATTTCATAAGGCGCGCCGAATATCTCGTAACGGAGACCCCCGTTGAGGACAAGCCTCTTGTTGACGCGCACATCATCCTGCACAAACGTCGAGAAATCGTTGTAATGGGTATCCTTGCGCGAAAGGCCCGATGCTCCGGTGGACTGGGTTACGTTGCTCGAACCGGTCGGGCTCCAGTTTTGTGCGGCGCTCTGTCCAACCAGAAAATCATTGAACGTCCTGATGTCCAGTAATCCATCCATCACAAATGGAGCATCGAGGTCCACCTGGTCGCGGTCATACTCCGCGCCGATTCTGATGTTATGCCGGCCGCGAGTGAGCGACAGCGTATCCTGCCACGCAAAAGTATTCGTAACCTGCCACTGCGAAGCCGTGCCGGCATCGCCAATCGTAAACAGCCCATCGATCGTCAGCCCCGGAATGGAAGACGACGGTGTCGCACTTCCAGTTGGTATCCCTTCGCCCACAGTCGAGGCGAGAATCGGTCGCTGCACCCGAAGAGTTCCGTCGAATCGCATATACGCGACCCTGGCAACGTTCACCATGCCGGCATTCGGGGCATGTGTCTCAGACAGCACGAACATGGTGTTGCGATCGAGCGTATCCGCGCCCCACCCTGGCAAATTGGCCGCATTCGGAGCAAAAGGCGAACTGGTGAGATCCCGTGCATAGAAGAATCTTCCGCTGAGCACGTCGAGCTGCCCCATCGGTCGATCGAGATTTACGGCAAACTGGTCTTCGCGGTAGTGCGCCGCCGGCGCAAACACCGACTCGCCTACCGCAAGTTGACCGGGATCGGTTGTCAATGGAATCTGCGGACTTGGAATTGCGAACTGTCCGCTCGGCAGCTTGGCGTTGAGAATGGCGAGGGCAACGGGGTTGATGTTAGACCCGTCGCATGCCACCTGCGTGCCGCCAGCATGGGTCAGGTAGCCCGAGGCGAGAACACCGCCGATGGCATGACCTTCAGGGCAAAACTGTGCGCCCAGCGTGGCCGCGGAACGATCGGAAGTCAACAGCGGCAACAGTGCGGACTGCTTGGAGCCCAGTCCATTTGTCTCCAGGAGCTTCTGGTAATCGACGAAATAGAAAAGCGACTTCCGAAACAGCGGGCCGCCGATCGCTCCGCCATATTGGTTCTGTTTCAGGTCCGGCCGCGGCTGTCCCGCTTGTTTCAAAAAGAAATCGTTGGCGTTGAGAATGTTATTGCGGAGAAATTCCCAAGCGCTTCCATGGATCCGATCCGTTCCGCTCTTGCTGACAAGATCGACATTTGCGCCCGATCCTCGCCCGTACGCGGCGTCGAAATTTGCTGTCTGCACCTTGAATTCCTGAATCGAGTCGGGGGAGGGTATGCCGATTCCGCCCTCCTCCGCGTCGTTCGCGGCTGAGTTCTGCGCGAGGTTATTAGCATTCACTCCGTTGAATTGGAAGTTGTTTGCGGTGGTCTTTGCCCCGTTTGTTGCCACATTCTGCGTCCCGCTTCCCAGTTGCACAGCACTTGGCAGCGAGACTACGACGCCGGGAGAGAGGCCCAGGATCTGGGTATAGTTCCGATTGGCCAAAGGCAGAGAGCTGATCGCTTTTTCGTCTACAACGCGACCCAGGGAAGAGCTTTCCAACTGGGTCATATCGGTATCCGCGGTCACCTGGGTCGTTGTGCCGCTGTCCTTGATGGTGAGCGAAAGGGTAACGGAATTTGTCTCGCTGACGATTACCTCGATGCCTTCCGCTTTATATTTGGCAAAGCCCGGCGCATCGACAAGAACCGAGTACGAACCAGGGGGCAACAGGGGAACCCGAAACTCTCCCTTGCCGTCAGTGATGGCAGTTCGCGACGCATGGGTATGGGATGACTCCACGGTCAACCTGGCTTGCGTGATGCGTGCCCCGGAACCGTCCACAATCGCACCTGCGATTGCGCCCGTGGCAGCGTCCTGCGCGCGCAAAGGCTTTCCGAACATTGCGACAGAGAGGCTGGAAACCAGCAATACGGTTTTCCAATTCATCGTGGGTCACCTTCCGGCAAGGAGATTCCTGTTGACTCGACCTGAAGTGTAGGATTGCGGGCATTGCGGACTTGTCACGCGATTGTAAGTAGGCTGTCGCTTTCTTTGTCGGTAGAATCCCGGCGCCGGCGATACAATTCCTGCGACCGTTGCTTCTCGACCAAATGGCACTGAAAGAGGGAGACTCACATGGCCTTGTCGCGCCGCAAATTCCTTGGCGCCGCTCTCACCGCCGGCGCATCGGGATTGATGATCAATGGCGCCGCGGCCCGCTCCGCCGCAGCCTCTCCTGAACTGCTCTCGCTCGAAAGCGAGCACCTGCTTGTCACCATCAGCCGCGAAACAGGCTGCGTCACAAAGCTGCAGTCACGGGACCAGGCCTGGAACCTGGAAGGCGCCGGGATGCGACTCCACGTGCCCGCTCCGGAACATCGCTTTCACTACCTCACCGAGCGTCATGCCACCAGGCCAAAGATCGAGTCTGACAACAAACAGGCGATCATCACCTGGACCGGGTTTGAGAGCCAGCGGATGGGAAAGCTCGACATCGAAGTGAAACAGACCGTCCGGCTCGAAGGCGCAGGCGCTCGCTTCAGCTACGAGATCCGTAATGGCAGCCGGGCCGTGATTGAAAGTTACACCTACCCGCGCCTCCAGAACCTCAAGCCGCCCAGCGGAGAGAAGCACCTCGCCCAGGCATCGTGGAGCTACAGCGGCATGAGCTCCCCCAGCCTCTGGCCCACGTTTGGAAACCAGGTTGGCTACTACGGCTACGACACGCCGGCGCAGTTGCGCAACCTCGGCACAGACACCCAGTTCTGCCTCGTTCTAAGTGACACTCGCGGTCTCTACTTGGGTTATCACGACAAAGTCCAGAAGCACGTTATCCAGATGTGCTTTTCGCTATCGCCCGCCTACGCTGATTCTTTCAACTCCAGCGCCGTCGACTCCTCCACCAAGGTTGCGGATGCGGCCGTCGGCATCGATCCGAATCACCTTTGCTTTGTGCAACCCGGCGCGAGCCAGAGTTCCGAGGCATTGGTGCTGGAACCATTCACAGGCGACTGGCACGATGGCGCGGATATCTACAAAGCCTGGCGCCACTCATGGCTTAAACCTGCAAAGAACCCGCAATGGGTAGCAGACGTCCACTCCTGGCAGCAGATTCAAATCAACTCGTCCGAAGACAGGCTGTCGTTTCCATACAAGGACCTGACTAAGTACGCCGAAGCGTGCCAGCGATGGGGAGTGAAGGCGATTCAACTTACAGGCTGGCAAATTGGGGGACAGGATCGCGACTTTCCCTTGCACGACACCGATCCGCGCCTCGGCTCGCCGCAGGAGTTCAAAGAAGCGATCGACGCGAGCAGAAAGTTGGGCGTTGAGATCGTCCTCTTCAATAAGTATGCGTGGGCCGACGTAACGGCTCCCGCCTATCGCAGCGAGTTCCGCCAATTCACCATGGAGGACCCGTACGGCGACCCATACCAGTTCCATGCGTACGACTACGACACCCCGACCCAGATCGCCGGAATCAACACGCGGCATGGAGCCGGGATGTGCCAGGCGAGCCCGGCCTGGCGGAATCGCGCGCTTGAAGAATTTCGCAAGAGCGTTCAACTCGGTGCAAGCGGCATCCTGTACGACGAATGTTTCTGGCACATATGTCCATACTGCTTTGCGAAGAACCACGGCCACGACGTTCCGGGCGCGGTGTTCTCCGGTGATGTGCCGCTCATCGAGGGATTTCGGACCATCGTCGATCCCGAGCACTTTGTGTTCGCTGGCGAATCGCCTTACGACATTCAACTGCAAACCTATAACATGTCCTACTTCCGCATCGAGCACGGCTTTGTGCCGTTGGGGAGATATATCGATCCGTTCGCGCCCATGTCGGTTGCAGTTACCGGGTGGAATGACCGGCAGATCATCAACGCCTGCCTGTTGTACCGTTTCGTGATGAGTTATGAACCGCGTAACTTCCACGGCGAGCTAGATGAAATGCCCGTCTCGCTCCGCTATGGTCGCGCGGTGGACGATCTGCGCCGCAGATATCGCGACTGGATCTGGGACGCGGAGTTTCAGGACACCCGCGGCGCCAAAGTAAGTGGCAATGGAACACCCCTGCGCACTTACACAGTCTTCCGGCGCAACGACGGGCGCCGCGCCGTGGCCTTTGCCAACATGAGCGACACCGATCCCATCGCGTGCGAAGTCTTGCTCGACCACTCAAGCTCGTCGAAGCTGAGCCTTATAACTCCCGACCAGCCTGATGAAAAGCCCTGGCCCGGCAAACTGGAACTCGCGCCAGGCTCGGCTGCTGTTGTCCTTGAACACTGACGCCTGCGCAACTATTCATCGCGCAGCACGGCGAGCGGATCGACGCGCGTCGCTCGCAGTGCTGGAACCAGGCTGGCGGCAAACGAAACCACGATCAGCAATAGTGTGACCGCAACGAACGTGACCGAATCGCGGGAACTGATGCCGTAGACGAGGCTGCTGGCGAGGCGGCCCAATGCCAGTGCGGCGCCGAGTCCAATGGCAATGCCGGCCAGCGTAGGCTTCATCCCCTGAATAACAACCAGGCTGGCCACATCGCTCATCTTCGCTCCGAACGCTAGTCGCAAGCCGATTTCACGCATGCGCCGCTTCACCGAGTAGGCAAGCACGCTGTAGATGCCGATGGTGCACAGAACCAGCGCGAGCAGGCCGAAGATGGTGAGCAGTTGCATGTTGAAGCTGTGTTGCGTGAGCGTGTCGCCCACGAAATCTTCCAGCGTGATCACGTTGTCGACGGGAACGTTGCTATTGGCCTGGGTGATGGCGCCGCTAACTGCGTTGGCGAGGGTGAGCGGCGCGACCGAGGTGCGGATCGCGAGCGAGAGCCCGTACGGTTGCCACGGGCCCTGGGTCGAATCTCCCACCTGCGCGGCCGGCCAGTAGAGGGTCGCAATTCCCGCGGTGCTGTCGAGGCCGAGCTGCTTTACATCGCCAACGACGCCAACCACGATGCGTTCGCGATCGGGGTAGAACGAAAGCTTCAGATGATGACCGACGGCACTTTGGTTCGGCCAGAACTGGTTCGCCATGGCCTTGCTGATCACCACCACCGACGTCGCATCAGCCGTATCGCTCGACTCGATATCGCGGCCTTCGATCACAGGAATGCGCATGGCGCGGAAGTAGCCGGGCGTGATCACGCGGACCGAAACCTCGGGCTGCTCGGACATTGGAACCACGGGACGGCCTTCCGCCGCAACCGGTTGATTGGAGCCGCCGGTGAGAGGCATATCGTCGATACCGCCCGCCGACTCTACACCGGGAAGAGAGCGAATCCTCTGCAGCGTGTCCGTGAGGAACTGCGTTTCCTGAGCGGGAGCATTGAATTGCCGCCGCGGGACTTCGAGAGCAAGCGTGAGCACGTTATGTTCGTCGAATCCCGGATCGGCGGACTGGAGTTTCCAAAGACTGCGAACCATCAGCCCCGCGCCCATCAGAAGCACCAGCGACAGTGCGACCTCAACTGTGACAAGCGCTGACCGCGTCAAGCCGCTGCCCGAATCCGCATCCATGCGCCCGAGGCCCTGCTTCAGCGATTCGTTCACATCGCCCCTGGTCATACTCAGTGCGGGCAGCAAGCCGGACAGGAGTCCGGTTACGATAGAAAGCGCGAGCGTAAACAGGAGCACCGTGCCGCTAAGGCCGATCTCGCCCATGCGCGGCAACTTGTCGGCGAAGAATTTCAGCAGCAGTTCGATGCCGTAGTGAGCGGAGAACAGGCCCAACGCTCCTCCCGCCACGGCGACAATCATTGACTCAATCAGCAGAAGTTGAACCACGCTGGAGCGGCTTGCGCCCAGCGCGGAGCGGATAGCGATTTCTTTACGGCGCGCAAACGCCCGGCCGAAGATCAGATTCGCCACGTTGGCACACGCGATCAGCAGCACGAATGCCACGGCTCCCAGCATCATCAGCAGAGCGGGGCGGACGTCACCCACCAGGTCTTCCCGCATAGAAATGACAATGGCTCCCCAGCCCCTGTCATCAGCCGGATAGAGCCGCTCGAGATTCTGCGAGATCATATTCATCCGCGCCTGCGCCTGTTCGAGCGTCACGCCGGGCTTGAGGCGCGCGATAGTGAGGTAATGATGCTCGCCGCGCACCGCCGCTTCCGCAGCAGTAAGGCCCAGAGGCGTCCAGATCTGCGCGTAGTCGGGCTTGTTCATGCGCGGTCCCATCACGCCGACAATCACGTAAGGAGTGCCGTCGAAGTTCATGGTCCGGCCGACTATGTTCGGGTCAGCCGCGAAACGCTGCTTCCAGAGTTTCCAGGAGAGGACGGCCTCGTGATCCTTGCCGGGCTGATCCTCTTCGGGTGAGAACACCCGGCCGAGGATGGGTTGGATACCCAGCACCGAGAAGAACTCGCTGCTCACCACGCCGGCCCGAATCGACTCTGGCTTGCCGCTGCCGATGAGGTCGTAACTCCCGAAGTGATAGAGCGACATCTGCTCGAAAACGTCGTTCTGTCTCTGCCAGTCGAGGAAGTTGGCCGCGGACACCGCAAACCGTGTCATGCCGGGAAACGACGACTGCGGTGGAACATGCCAGATCTGGACCAGCCGGTCAGGATCCTGGAACGGCAGTGGCTCCAGCAGAACCGCGTGCACCACGCTGAAGATCGCGGTGTTTGCTCCGATCCCCAGGGCGAGGATCAGAACGGCGACGATCGTGAATCCTGGACTCTTGAACAACTGCCTCGAGGCAAACTTCAGGTTCCGGCCCAATTTCGACACGCGCTCGACCTCCATCCAGACCAAACCAGAGGCATCCTGGCGGCCATTCCGTGCCCCGGGAACAATCGTGTTTTCAGTCGTTTAGCAAGCACCCAGCGCTGACGTCCTGTTCGGGCTTGAAAACCAGTGTTCAAGAACGAACACGGCGGACAGCAAGCTCAGTCCGGCCGGATCTCTATACTCGTTTGCAGCAGCGAACGCCCCCGCGATCAGGAGACGGAATGACTCACGAAATCGCCTTTGAAATGGCCGCATCCAGCGTTCGATTCGGCGCGGGCGTCACGCGCGAAATCGGAATGGATCTAGCCGATCTTGAAATCCATCGTGCCCTGGTGATCACCGATCCAGTCCTGCGCAACATGCTTCCCGTCCACAAGGTGCTCGAATCGCTCGAGGCCGCCGGCATTGTCTACATACTTTACGACCGGGTGCGGGTCGAGCCCAACGACGAGTCGTTTCTCGATGCGATCGCCTTTGCCAGCCAGTGCCACTACGGCGCAATTGTGGCCGTTGGAGGCGGATCCACCATCGACACCGCCAAGGCAGTGAATCTTTACACCACCTATCCCCCGCGGGACTTTCTCGACTATGTGAATCCGCCCATCGGTAAGGGCCTGCCGGTGCCGGGTCCGTTGAAACCATTGTTCGCGATTCCCACCACTGCGGGCACGGGCAGTGAAACCACGGGTGTCGCGATCTTCGATCTGAGCAGGATGCGCGCCAAGACCGGCATCGCCAGCCGTCGTCTCAAGCCCACCCTCGGGTTACTCGATCCGGAAAACACCCGCACCATGCCTGCGCAAGTGGCCGCGGCAACCGGACTCGATGTGCTCAGCCACGCCGTCGAATCGTACACGGCGCTGCCATATTCCGATCGCCCCTTGCCCGATCGTCCCCTGCTGCGGCCCGCGTACCAGGGATCGAATCCCATCAGCGATGTGTGGTCGCTGCAGGCGATGCGCATGGTCGCGCGATATTTGGTGCGCGCAGTGGAAGATTCTTCCGACGACGAGGCCCGCGCCAACATGATACTGGCGTCGAGTTACGCGGGCATCGGATTCGGCAACGCCGGCGTCCACTTGCCGCACGGCATGTCCTATCCCGTGTCGGGCATGGTCAAGGACTATTTCGAGTCTGGATATCCCCGCGATCACGCTATGGTTCCGCATGGCTACTCGGTTGTATTGAACGCGCCCGCAGTCTTCCGTTTCACAGCCCTGGCCAATCCGCAGCGGCACCTGGAAGCTGCTGAAGCGCTCGGGGCCAATGTTTCGGGCGTGCTTCCCGAAGATGCGGGAAAGGTGCTCGCGGATCGCATAACCTGGTTTATTCAGCGGTTGAAACTCCCCAATGGACTGCACGCATTGGGCTACACCTCGTCTGATATCCCCGCTTTGGTCGAGGGCACTCTGCCGCAGCACCGTGTCACCAAGCTGTCGCCGCGCCCTGCCGGTCCTGAGGAACTCGCCCGTTTGTTCGAGGCTGCCCTGATCGCATATTGACAACATCACTAGGAAGAGCCTTTCGCCTGCTGGCCATCGGCTCGATTACGGGTGTCGGTCTCGGAATTCTGGCAACGCGTGTGCTTTCGTTCATCGTCTACCAGGCCACGCCCAAAGATCCGCTGGTGCTCGGCGGCGTCACCATGACCATGCTGCTGCTGGGCATGGTCGCATCGTGGATTCCCGCTCGCCGCGCCCTCGCCGTCGACCCGCTCGTCCTCCTGCGCGACGAATGACGCCATTCACGGCGCGGCTTAAATTCGTTGGGCAATGGCGGTTGGCGCGATTCTCCACCTTCCGCCGAAGGTGCTACAGGCCCGGTAGTATGATTGGCCCCATGTTTCGATACATGGTCGCCACACTCGCGCTGGCGGGGCTAGCCCAGGCGGTGTGCGGCCAAAAGCCTCAGGCTTTCGGAAGTGTTTCGGGATTCGTTTTCTGCGGGGACACAAACGCGCCTGCCCGGCTCGCCACCGTGGTGCTGCGCCCTATCCCTATAGCGAAAGCGACCAGCTCCGCTCCAGATGCCAGCGGGGTGGAAGCAAGGATGGTGCAGACCTCGATCGACGGCAGTTTCTCTATCCCTCAGGTCGCCCCAGGCAGGTATTACCTGGTCGCTGCTAAGGAGGGATACATCTCGCCCCTGGCATCCTTGAACATCAGCGACTCCGACCTTCTCAGCCCTGATGAACCGACGCGAGCAAAACTTCTCTCGCATGTTCCCACAGTGGTTGTGGAAGGGAATCTCGGCGCGTCCGTGAACATCTCGCTGGAACGCGGCGCCGCCGTGGCGGGCACAATTCTGTTCGATGACGGAAGTCCGGCCTCTGGTCTCAGTGTCAACCTGCTCACGCGTAAGCAGGGCAAATGGGTTCCCATTGAGACCGGCTCTGGCGATGGATTCGCGCACAGCGTTAGGACCGACGATCGCGGCTATTACCGGATCAGCGGCATCCCGCCGGAAGAGGAGTGTCTCGTAAAGGTGGAACTGACCTTATCCAGTTCCAGAAATTTCTATTCGAAAAATGGGTCTGCCTTCAACGATGACGGAACCTATTCAATCGCCGTCTACTCGGGCGACGCCCTGCGGCCCGGCACCGCCAAGCCATTTGCGCTGAAGCTTGGAGAGGAACGCCCGGGGCAGGATGTCGTTGTGCCGCTTTCCAAGCTGCACAAAGTACAGGGGGTCGTGACGATGCAGCGCGACGGCCATGTCCTTAACCAGGCTTCGCTCTCCCTTGTGTTCTCAGATGACAAGTCCCCGGCAGGAAAGACCAGCATCGGCAAAGGCGAAACCAGTTTCTCATTCCCGTTTGTGCCCGAGGGAGACTACGTTCTGCGCGTCAGCAGTGCCGCCGATGTCCGGTTTGAAGAGGTCTCGAACGGATCGGGCACCATCCCGCCTACTCATACTGAGACGCATACCTTGCACACTTACGGTCCGACGGAAATGCCAATCCACGTGGGGGGAGATCTGGTTGATCTCAACATCCCCGTCCCCGACGGAGCCGCGCATGCGAACTGAACGAGGAGTCTCACCATGAATCGAAGACAGCTGCTGCGAAGCGCCGGACTTGCCGCGGGAACAGCAGTCGTAGATGCCGTGGCCCAAGGTGCTCCCGTCGCACAACCCTCGCGGAAGTACAAGATTCTCGTTGCCGGTGGCCATCCCGGCGATCCCGAATACGGTTGTGGCGGGACCGTGGCGAGACTCACCGCCCTCGGGCACGAAGTGGTTCTGCTCTATCTGAACGATGGAGGTTGGGAAACCGCCGCCGCCGTGCGGATGGCCGAAGCCAAGAAAGCATGCGAAATCCTCAAGGCGCGGCCTGCCTATGCCGGCCAGGCAAATGGTCACGCCATCGTGGACAACGCGCACTACGAAGCGTTCCAGAAGATCGTCGCCGACGAGAATCCCGATGCGGTTTTCAACCAATGGTTCATCGACAATCATCCCGATCATCGCGCCATTGCCAACCTAACCTACGAATCGTGGAACCGATTGAAGCGCCGTTTCGCGCTCTACTACTACGAAGTCTCGGATGGCGAAGACACCATGCAGTTCAACGCACCCACGCACTACGTGGACATTACCGCCGTCGCCGACACCAAGAAAGCGGCGTGCTACGCCCATGCCAGCCAGAGCCCGGATCGCTTCTATGGCATCCAGGACACGGTGGCGGCATTTCGTGGCATGACCATCGGCTATCAGCGTGCGGAAGCATACCTGATGCAGACCGGCAGCCCATTCGACATATTCACCATGACGGGCCTGACGCTTCGATGACCGCGCTCATCGCTCTTCCCCCTGCGGTAACATGGGGTGAGGGACGGATCGCCGGTTTCGAGGTCGATTTCGGTAGCCGTCCCAATTTTGGTGCATCCCGCCAATTCATCGCGACTCAAGGCATTCGTGACTGCTGATTTCCCGGCTCAACCATCCGCAAATTCTGATTTCGATTCGGCGGTAACTGCGGCTGCCGATTGGCTGAGCGCGTTCGCTCCCCGTCGTGGACTGGTCAATGGCCACCTGCAAACCATCGTCGGGAATTACCTGCCGCGTCCTGCCTTTCGGGTTCCTTTCGTAACCGATACAGTGGAAGTGGACCCCGCCGATGGCAGCCGTGTGTTGTGCCATGCTCACTGGCAGACCGGACCGGACATGAACCGGCGGCTCACCGTGGTGATGGTCCATGGGCTCGAGGGCTCGTCCGAGTCCCGCTACATGCTGGGTTTAACCATGCGCGCCTGGGCGGCGGGCTGCAATGTTGTCCGCATGAACATGCGCACCTGCGGCGGATCGGATGCGCTCTCTCCCACGCTTTACCACTCCGGCCTTTCCGGCGACGTGGGCGCAGTGGTGGAGCACTACACAAAACAATTCGGCCTCGAGCGTGTCGCCCTGGTCGGCTACTCCATGGGCGGCAACCTGGTACTGAAACTCGCCGGAGAACTGGGTGCGCGCGCCCCGATCTGCGCTATCGCTACCGTGTGTCCGGCCATCGATCTCGCCGCCGGTTCCGATGCGCTCCACGAACCCGCGAATCGCATGTACGAGTGGCACTTTCTACGCCGGATGATGCGCCGCTACCGGCTCAAAGCCTCGTTGTTCCCGGGCATCTATCAGACCCACGATCTCGGCCCCATTCGCTCCCTGCGCCAATTCGATCACAAGATCGTGGCTCGCTACTGCGGCTTTCGCGATGCCGACGACTACTATTACCGTGCCGCCAGTGCCAGGGTAGTGGACCGCATCGCCACCCCCACGTTGATCCTGCGCGCTCTCGACGATCCCTTCGTCCGCTTTACGCCTGAGACCCGCTCCACAATCCTCGCCAATCCGCACATCAACCTGATTGAGACTGCCCATGGCGGCCATTGCGCCTATCTCAGCCAGCACCCCGGCGACGATATCCATTGGGCAGAGTCCACCGTAATTCGATATCTGGTCCAGTTTTCCGAGAAGCCCTGATGGAAGCGGATTGGGACGTGGAGATCGGGAATGACGCGCCGGTGATCGACGCGTGCTGGCCGGGCTTTGTCGACTTGCGCGTAACGCCTGATCAGGCGGCGCATCTGCCCGAAGCACGCGAACTCCCCGCCCTCGCGGACGCTCTTGTTCGCCTCAATGAGCCCATCTCGCCGGTCTGGACTGCCAAATCCGACGTCTGGCATCCCGACGAGTTTGATCCCGACGAACTCGGCGCCCCAGCCGGCGCAGGGAAATACGCGATCGCCTGCTACGTCGATCTCCTGCCCCGAAGCGATCGCCAATGGCCTGCACCGGATGAGGCCATCGAGGCAGCCAAGGCAATTTGTGCGCGTATCACTCCGGCTACTTTACGCTGCTGCCGCGCCGACCTGGTCGTGCGCCGTGCCTTCATCTCGCCCGCCCGCCAGGACCTGGGAATCACCGCATATCTGACCGCTTGCGGATCGACACGAACGGAGGCCGCCGCAACACTCGCTGCAGCGCTTCGCATCTTCGCCGACGCCATCCTTCCCCCCGACTGTCCCGCAGACGCAAGTTCGACGCTAAAATGAAAGAGCGCGGGCGAGTAGCTCAATTGGATAGAGCACCGGCCTTCTAAGCCGGGGGTTTCGGGTTCAAGCCCCGACTCGCCTACCACCGTTTCTCAAGGAGCCGCCGGACCCGGAGAAGCGGGGAGGCTGCTCGGTCCACGCCTCGAACGGCGACCTGTCCGATCTCTATTTTGCCGGCTCCTGAATGCAAGCGAAGTTTTCGGCGGCGTTTGTGTCTCCCTGGCCCTTGTATCGCGCTACGGCGGGGTACGCGCAAATCGGTCGCGTCAATGGTGTCCCTTCAGTTTTGGTCTTGGGATCGGCCCCGATCTTGCCGCTGGCGATAAGTTTGTCCGGGGCTACACCCTGCGTGACCCATCGATCGAGTGCCAGCAGGATATCGTTGTCGGCATCATCGGGCCTGGCGTTGAGAGACCCGTCGTTGCCGAAGCTGACAGCCCCCGGGCCGCCGGTGCAATGCTGCATGCCGGGAACCATGAACAGGCGGTAGAACGCCTGGATGTCAGTTGGCGTCGTGGAACGCGGATCGGGGTAGCGCTCCAGAAACGTCCGGACCTTTTCGTAGAAGGCGATCGAGTCTCGCGGAGCGATGGCGCCATCGCCCCAGCCGTGGTACTGGATCAGTTTGCCGCCGTGATCGCGAAAGCTACGCAGGTCGGGGTTATCTGAATTGAGAATGGACGCGGTCTTCTCATCGGCCAGGCGCAGGTCGCGGTCGAAATCCATCGTATGCCAGTCCCAGTGCGGGTCTTCGTGCACCGCCCCCGAGTAGAAGCTGTTTCCGAAGAGGGACTGGGCGGAGATACCGACGATCCAAATCGCCCACCCGCCCGATTCGGCCTCGGTCCCGGGCTCATAGCCGGGGTAGATCTGTTCGCCTGTCTTGGGATTGGTCGGGCCGGCGTAAATCTTCTGGAGCGCCTCGACCTGGGGCTGGGTCAGGCAATCCGAACCGGGCGCACCGTGGCACAGGAGAACAGACGGATCGAAGTGGCATTGCCGCGGATCCTGGATGAGGCCGTCCTTGACTCCATCGAGCGCATCGCACGCGTCCAGTGCAGCCTTCTCAATCGCGGGGAGCTGCTCGGGCTTGATTTTGCTTTCGGGCTTGGCATTCAGAGCGATCTCGTTCCACATGAAGCCGGTGAAGTGATGGGTCCAATGGTTGGCAGGGGCGCCGGCGATGATTCCATCGAAGTCCTCCGGAAAGCGCTCGGCTTCCATGAGCGCTTCGCGGCCGCCGTCGGAACATCCGGAGAAATAGGCGTGAACGGAGGGCTTGCCGTAGTAAGCCTCCAGGATCGCCTTGGAGAGAATGGCGGTCTCGTGTAGCGATCGATAGCCGAAGTCGATGAGTTTCTCGGGATGGCCAATCGCCCAGCTTGCGTCCGGCATGATGCCCTGGGTGCGATGGCCATCGTCAGTGGCCGCGACCGCGTAGCCGCGCGCGAGCGGCTCGACCAGGACCAGCGGCTGAATCGAGCCTGCCCATCCGCCATTGCCGCGCTGCATATATTTGCCGTTCCAGATATCTTTGGGAGGCAGCCAGAGAGTGAAATCGATTTCGGAATCTGCGGTGGGACGGGCGATCGCCGTCACTTCGCAATGACCCGGAACCGTGACGTCGGGCACCTTGAACGGGGTCCCTGGAGGCGCCTTCAGGGGAGCGGGTTCCTGCGACTGTGCAGTGACGACTTGGGCGTGATCAAGCTTCAGGTCTTTGAGCGATTCGCAGGTCTGCTGCGCGATTGCATTGCCGGGACTCGCCAGAACCAAGACGCAAGCTGCTGACAGAAAGCCATTCCATGGACGCATGGTTTCGTTCTCCCGAAGTGCGTTCTCTGATTCGGGAACCATTGTTCCACATGCGGCGCGATGTCCGCGTAGGTTTGGCCGGAGAAATTGCGATTAGGAAAGACGGGGTCAGACCGCGGTGAGTCCGCCATCACACATGTAGAGGCCGCCCGTGCAGTAGGCGGGCCGCGGGATTCGCGCCGACCTATTGCCCGGCGCATTCGATCACCACGTCGAAACCTTCGCCGTCAGTGATCTCGAGTGCGGCGCGCTCGGCATCCTGGATTGCGGGATTGATTACCGCGTCGGCTCCGCATTGCCGCGCCGCTTCAATACGCTTTTCTGCCACCTCGAAGGCGACCACGCGTTTTGCGCCACGAATGCGAGCCGCCATGAGCGACATGAGGCCGATCGGTCCCGCGCCCACAATGGCCACGTTGTCGTGGTAGGCTTGTCCATCCGATTATCAACTGGGCGTCAAGGCTATAGCTACTCGGACCGCAACGCACGCATCGGATCGATGGACGCCGCCCGCAGCGCGGGCAGCCCCGAGGCGGCAAGAGCCAGCACCATTACGCCGATCGCCGCCACCGACAGCACCAGCGGATCAAACGGACTCACTCCAAACAAAAGCGAACGCAACAGCCCCGAAGCCGCCGCGGCGCCGCCCAGCCCGATCACGCACCCGATCACGGCCAGCTTTGCACCCGACTGCAACACCAGCCGCATGATGGCCCCGCGCTGCGATCCCAACGCCATGCGGATTGCCATCTCCTGCACCCGTGATGCCACCGAAAACGCAATAACGCTGTAGATGCCCAGGATGGCCAGCAGCACCGCGGCAAATGCGAAGCTGCCGATCAGCACCGTGTTGAATCGCCGCGGCGCCTCGCTCTGCGACACCGCGTGTTCCATGGTCTGGACCTGCGTCAACGGCAGCAATGGATCGATGGACCGCACCGTCGCGCGCAGCGCATTTTCCATCTGGTCTGATGGCAGGTTCGAACGCAGGACGATGAAGCCGCCAGTGCCATTCAGATCGGTCGGCTGGGCCAGCGCCCCGGCGTCATCCACTCCCTGGTCCACCGGCGAGTAGTACTGTTCCTTTGAAGGTTCGTCCGGCGAAGTCAGCTTCACGTCTGCCACTTCACCCACCACCGTCAGCCACGGCGTCTGCATCTCGGGCGTACCGATCCGCAGTCGCTTGCCGATCGGGTCCTGTCCCGGCCAGTAATGCTGCGCCAGCTTGTGATTCACGATCAGCACCAATTGCGAACCGTGCCGGTCGGCCTCGGTGAACAAGCGCCCGCGCAACAAGGGAATGCCCATTGCCTGGAAGAAGTTCCCCATCACCTGAGATGTAGTTGACAGGTTCATATCCGCCCCCTTGGGCGGAGTAAAGCCTTCCACGACGAACGTCTGATTGTTATTGACGCCATTGGCCGGAAGCTGGGTCGTGGTCCCAGTCGCAACCACCCCCGGCAGAGCGTTCAGCCGTTGCATTAGTTCGCGGTTGAAGGTATCCACCTGCGACTGCTTTTCATATTGTTTCTGGGGTAGACCATATGCGCCCGTAGTCACATGCTCCGGCCGGAAGCCTAGATCCACGGATCGCATCTTTTCAAAGCTCCTCAAGAGCAGGCACGACGCGGTCAGCAAGACCAGTGCGATGGCGATCTCCGCCACCACCAGGGTCGATCGCAGCCGCGCATGTCCTCCGCCTTCCGATCCGCTTCGTCCGCCTTCTTTCAGGTTGGCGCTCACGTTGGTGCGCAATGCCGCAAATGCCGGAATCAGCCCGCAGACGAGTCCGGTGATCGCGCCAAGCACCAGTGCGAATCCTACGATGCTCCAGTTCAATCCGATTTCGGTCACACGAGGCAGGCTTTCGGGAAGCATGCTCTTGCCCATGCGCAGCGCCACCGCGGCCAGGATCAGGCCCAAGGCTCCGCCGCCCAGGCTGAGCACCAGGCTTTCCAGAATCGCCTGCCGCAGTAGCGCCCCTGCCTTGGCTCCCAACGCCAGCCGCACCGCCACTTCCCGCTGGCGCCGGATCGCCCGAACCAGCATCAGGCCGGCGAGGTTAACGCATGCGATCAGCAGCACCACCGCAACCGCCAGGAACAGGGTTCTCAATAACGGCCGCGTCTGTTCGGTTGTGTCCTGCCGCAGCGGCCGCACCATCGCATTGATGTGCAGGTTCGCAATCATGGCCGGATAGTTGCGCATGATTTCCTGCGCTACTGTTTCCGCGTCGCTCTCCGCCTGCTTTGCTGAAACGCCCGGCTTCAGGCGCCCTACCATTTGATAGCTCCAGTTGGCCGCGGCTACGGGAGCCAGCTCATCCGGTCTGAAGCTCATGGGAACCCACAGTTCCGCGCGGTTCAGTTGGCCGGGTACCAGCGGAAATTCAAAATTCCGCGGCATTACGCCAATCACGACATAAGGCTTGCGATCGAGCTGGATCTTCTGCCCCAGGATCTGCGGATCGCGATGAAACCGGCTCACCCAGGTTCCATAACTTAGCACCGCGAGTTGCTGGCTGTGCTCCTCTTCGTCGGCCGTGAAGACTCTTCCCAGTTGCGGCTGAACCCCGAGGGTGGAAAAGACCCCGGCCGTCAATCTGGCCGCATTCACCTGCGCCGGCTCGCCCAGGCCGGATAATTCAAATCCCGTTCCCTGGTACCCGCCCAGTGCGCTGAACCCGTGCGTATCTCGCGTGTATGCCTTTATGTCGGGAGCCGTGACGCCTACCTCGTTATTGTTATTCCCGCTGAAGTTGACTCCTTCCAATCGGTCCGACAACGCCATCAGTTGCTCGGAATCCGGGAACGGCAGCGGCCGCAGCAGTACCGCTTCCACGATCGAGAAAATCGCGGTCGTCGCGCCAATGCCCAAAGCCAGCATCAGTATTGCCGTGATCGCGAAGCCGGGCGACTTGGCCAGTTGCCGCAACACGAGGCGTAGATCGAAGCGCAGTTTTTGCATTCAAGTCCCTCACGACACGGAATGAAATCTCAGAAGCAGTTCATCCGCCAAATCACGTGCCGCTAATCCTCATGGAATCAGCGATTGAGACCTGCGATTCCCGCTTGGCGCCGTTCGATCGCGGACCATTTGTCCGTAAATGAACACGGACGAATCAGTCCCTCCGGCCTCAAAGTCTCATACGATCTGTCGGAAAGGATGGTTCAATTTCCGGATGGAAACGGGAGAAAACACGGAAGAAGGTGGTGAATCCGAATTTGTAAGGAAACAGGCTATCCGGTTCCCATTGCGGAGTCCCGGATAGCTTGAAGAACACCGGAACTTTGGCGGATGGTGTTCCGCCAGCCCGGTTTTCGAGAATGTTGCGAAGACGGTCGATGCCGTAGACTGTTGGCTTTGAGCCGCAGCCCAAGGACGACACCATGCGCAGCCGTGTTGTTTCGAAATCAGCCTTTGTCCTGTTTGTTTTGGCCGTAACCTCCGCACTTCTTTCTCAATCTCCCGCTCCGGTCTTCAATCCCCTTCCCCCCATCGCCTTCGACACCTCCGGCCCGGTGATCCAGGCGCACACAGAAACCCTCAAACCGTTCACCGTAGCCGGCGAGCGCGGCGTACTGGTCGGCCAGCAGGACGGCACTTTCGAGGCCTGGCTGCTCCCGGTAAAAGTCCTCAGCCACCTCACCATTGAGGCCGAGGTCGAGGGCTACACGGTGCCCATCGACGTGAATCAGCAGTCGGCGCAGATCGAAGTCCGTCCCGACCGCACAATCATCACGTATGCTCACATCGGGTTCACAGTTCGCCAGATCATGTTCTCGCCGGCGGATGCGCCGCCCGGCACCGGCCCGGTTGTCCTGTTCGAATTCGATTGTCTTCATCCCACCGAGTTCACGCTCCGCTTTACTCCCGAACTGCGCTGGATGTGGCCTGAACGAAACGAAGGCGTACCCGGCGTGGAATGGGTCGCGCCCGCTCCCAACGCTTTTGAACGTGCTGGTGGATTCTACGTTCTCCACGCCGACTATCCCAACTTCGCCGCCGCTGTCACCATTCCTGGCGCGCGGCCAGGCATTCTCGCGCCCTACCAGGAACGCCCGCAGGTTCACCCCGTGGAATTGAAACTGCATATCGATCCTGTCCGAGACAAGGGAAAGCTGTATCCGCTGCTGATGGCCTATGGAGCCAACCCGGCCGCCGCCAACTCCGCCAGCCTGGCGGCCACGCTGGAGAAGGTCAACGCTGCCATCCCGGCACTTTATCAAACGCATTCGGCTACCTGGAAGAAGACGCTGGCCAGTTCCGTCTCCATCGAAACCCCCGACAAGGCGCCTGAATGAAGCCTTCCAGTGGGCCGTCATCTCCATCGAGCAGCTCAAGACCAGAACCATTCCCGGCCAAAGCTCGGCCCCCAATCAAACGGGTGCCCCAGGTCTCGCTTCTGAGACCTGGGATAAGGCTCCCGAAGAAACCGCCCTCGTCGCCGGTTATTACGCATCGGGCGACTCGGCCCGCCCCGGCTTCGGCTGGTTTTTCGGCCGCGACGCTCTCTACACGCTCTACGCCGTCAACGGCTACGGTGATTTTTCCTTGTCCCGGTCGGAGCTGGAGTTTCTGATCCGGCGTCAGCGCGCCGACGGCAAGATTATGCACGAGTGGTCGCAGACCGCCGCAGCCATCGACTGGCGATCGTTCCCGTATATGTATGCCGCAGCCGACGCCACGCCGCTGTTTATCCTCGCCGTGCTCGACTACGCCCGTGCCAGCGGCGATGTTGCTTTCCTGACGGCGCATCGCGACGCCATCGAGAAAGCGTGGGAGTTTGAAACCAGCCACGCGCCCGGTCCGAAAGGGCGGAACGGTATTTACGAAAACACCCAGGGCACCGGCTGGGTGGAAAGCTGGCCGGGCGGCATGCCGCACCAGGAGGTCTATCTCGCGCTACTCGATCAGCAGGCGTCCGGCGCTATGGCGCAGATCGAGGACCTTCTCCACGACAAGGCAAAGTCCGCAAGCCGCAAAGGACCGCGCCGCAACCATCAAGAAGACCATCGAGGCCCAGTTCTACGACCAGCAGAAGGATTGCTACGCCTTCAGCCGCAACGCCGACGGTTCTCTCGATCACACCACGACCGTCTATCCCGCCCTCGCGTGGTGGAGCAGCCCGTCGGTCACTGGAGAACGCCGCATTTCTCGACCATCCCGAAGGTTGTCTTAGCCAACTGGCCGCGCACACGCTCAACACCGACTGGGGCCTGCGCGACGTCTCGAATGAAGAGAAGATCTACGACGGCATGAGCTATCACCAGGGCTCGGTGTGGCCGCTGTTCACCGGCTGGGCCGCGCTCGCCGAGTATCGCGGCAGCCAGCCGCTGGCCGGTTACCAGATGCTGATGGAGAATGCGAATCTCACCTGGGCGCAGGATCTCGGCGCGGATACCGAACTTCTGAGCGGCGATTTTTTTGTTCCGTTCGGACGGAGTACGAGCCACCAGTTGTGGTCGAGCGCCATGGTCATCACGCCGACGCTGCGCGGGCTGTTCGGCATTGACATCGACGCGCAATCGAAGACGATCACGGTGAATCCGCATCTGCCTGCGGATTGGGATCATGCCGCTGTCAATGATTTGCAGGTTCCCGGAGGGAACATGACGCTTACGTTCGGGCATGAGGCAAGCGGACTCAGAGTCTCGATGTCCCAAGCTGGAATTCGCGATTGGGTTTTAAGGACGGATGTTCCTGGCGTCAAGGTTGACAAGGTGGGAACCGATGCCCTGATTCTGCCTCTGCCTGTAGTCGAAATCGGCGACATGGAACACGCGACAGCCACTCCCGGCGCTCGTGCCAGTCAGCCACGCGTTGTGAGTGAAAAGTGGGGCGCAAGCGAAATTGATGTCACCGTTGAGGGAATGGCTGGAACTGAAGCCTATTGTGCCGTTCGCCGTCACAAGCTTGTGAACCTGCGCCCGCATGCGGCAGACGGGCTCTCCAGCGAGGCGGACAAGACACATCCCGGCGTTGCTCTGAGTGGCATCGACACTGCGTTTCGCGACGCAAAGTTGCCTCTGTTGATGACCTTCTACTTTCCCCCCGGCGAAGGCTGGAAAATCATCACCGTTACCCTCACGTGGTAATGGGATTTTGGTAATCCGAACAAACCTGCCGTGCCCCATCTTCGGGACTTGGTTCTGCCGCGAAGGTAGGAGATCACAAACTTCACTTCCTGCGTGTCTCATTGAGAACTCACCCTGGACTAACCCGACAGACGAGTACTCAGGTAACCAAAAATCATTGCAGAAAATTAACGATTACTAGAGGACAATACTTGTATGGCATGAATACGGGCCCGTTGGCCTGCGATTCCTTGGAGTATGCAAGAGAAGCTCAAAATGATCCGCTCAGGGACCATTTAGACCCGTTTATGAGCCATTAAGGTACCATCAAATTCGCCCTTAACTCACAATCGAATCATGCCATTACAGATTGAAAGAACAGGGGCACCCCCCCGGATTTTCCGGCTTGGCTGTGAAACTGTGTAGCCGGTATCCAACTAACGCACCGCGTCAAGCTTCAAATGCAGCAGCTTCACCGGATCGAGATACGCGCCCTGCCAGCGCACGGCCCAGTGCAGATGCGGTCCGGTCACGCGGCCGGTTGCGCCGCTAAGGCCGAGGCGATCGCCAGCTTTCACGCGTTGGCCCTCATGCACATCGATCCGGCTGAAATGCATCGACAACGTAAACAAACCCATGCCGTGATCGATGATCACGCAGTTGCCTTCGTAGTAGAGCGGCCGCGCCAGCACCACCACTCCGCTGTTGCTCGCATGCACCGGTGTGCCTGTGGCAGCGCGGAAATCGGCTCCTTTGTGAATCGTCGCGAGCTTGCCGTTGAGCATGCGCCGCGTGCCGAAGCTGTCGGTCGCCGTGCTCGCCACCGGCGCGTGAAAATTGCCGCGCCACAGCGGCTCGGTCGCGCTCGCGGCAAAGATCTTCGCTTTGAACTGGCTCTCTTCTTCGATTTCCTTGAGCGCCTCGGGCGGCGGCTGCACGAATTTCGGCGACACCGTGAGCGAGGCGGTGCGATAGTGAGCGGCGTGGATATCGATGGTGCGCGAAAGATCGACTGAGCCGACGTCCTTTGCCCGCGCCATGATGCGAAGATTGGATGGACCCAAGGGCGCCTCAACATCGATCCCTGCGAGAGCAAACCACGGCAATGACCGTCAAGCCCGGGAAAGAATTGAAGTTTGCGGCCCAGCCATTCGCCTTCAACGGAGACGATTGCGTTACGAAGGAATGCGGATCACCTCGGGCGAACCGGCAACGACGATATTCGGAGTTAGGGAAACGCCAATCGACGACTTTGCGGAAACCTGCGCGAGGAGCGTATCGTTGCGAACACGACGAACAGTGCGAGCCGCAAGAATAGCGCGAGCCGGTCATGGGTTCAGCATACCGGCTTTAATCAGGCGAAACGCGGGCGATTCTTTGTAACCCCGGGATACGCGATCTCGTCTCATGTCTGTATGGCTTCCCCACGGTTGGTTCGTATGCGCGCCGTCGCCACCCTGCTGATGTCGACGGCATTCGCAATTACCGCGGTTTGCGCAATCGCCGCAGCCCGCGCCCGATCAAGGCCGCGTGCCTGTTCTGGTCGAACTCTTCACATCGGAAGGATGCTCCGATTGTCCTCCCGCGGACCGGCTGCTCGAGGAACTCGATGCGAAGCAGTTTGTTCCCGGCGCGCAGGCCATCGTGCTGAGCGAACACGTCACCTACTGGAATCACCTGGGCTGGCGCGATCCGTTTTCACTGGATGAGGTGGACTTCCGTCAGAAGGAGTATGGCGAGCGATTTAATCTTGAGTCGATTTACACGCCGCAAGCCGTCATCGACGGCGCAGCGCAGTTAGTCGGAAACAATGCGGCCGGCGTGGCCAAAGCTGTGGAGCATGCAGCGTCAACGCCGAAGAAATCTCTCACCATCGCGGATGCGCATTGGGAGAATGGCGCAGTGAGCTTCGCGGTGCACGGGGCTGTTGACTCAGGTACAAAACTGATCGCCGTTCTCGCCGCCGATGCCACAGGGCCTAAGATCACGCGCGGTGAAAACGCCGGGCGCACCATCCATCACGTCGCCGTGGTGCGGACCATCAAAGAATTCAATGCGAACAACGCGGACGGCAGGACCCTTCGCCTGTCGGGTGGAAGCCTTGCTCATGATCAGCCTGCGGTTCCGGTGCGGCTGGTAGTCTTCCTCGTGGATCGAAAGTCGGGCCGCGTTACCGCGGTCAGCGAACAAACTTTGAGCCGTTAAGTAACTCGGAGGTACGACATGCGTCGAGCGTTCAACGCGATCATGCGGGTCGTCAGCACCCTTATCGGGCTTTTGCTGGTCCTCATGGGCGGCATCTGGATTTTGCAGGGCCTCAACCTTGCGTGGGGCGCGCTCGCACGCAGCTTCATGCAGGGCGACCAGCATTGGGCCCTCTATGGCGCGATCGTGGTCGTCATCGGGGTCTGCCAGATCATCTGGAGTAACATGCGATCTGAAACTCCACGCCATACCATTTGAACGACTTGCGGCGGGCAGATCTTTCTGCCTGCGGGATGCCATAGAATTCTCCTATGGATATCCGCATGTCTCTGTCCCTTGCCCAGGCCGATCCCGAAGTAGCCGCCGCCGTCGATCACGAGACTCTCCGCCAGCACGAGGGGCTGGAGATGATCGCCAGCGAAAATTTCGTCTCGGAAGCAGTGCTGGAGGCTGCCGGGTCTACCTTCACGAACAAGTACGCCGAGGGCTATCCGGGCCGGCGCTACTACGGGGGATGCGAGTACACCGACGTGGTCGAGAACCTGGCGCGCGATCGCGCCAAACAGATCTTTGGTGCGGAACATGCGAATGTGCAGCCGCACTCGGGATCGCAGGCTAACGCCGCCGCCTATGCAGCTGTGCTGCAGGCAGGCGATATCATTCTCGGCCTTGACCTCGCGCATGGCGGGCACCTGACCCACGGTCACAAGCTGAGCTTCAGCGGCAAGCTCTATCGGCCGACGTTCTACGCAGTTCGGCGCGACACCGAACTGATCGATTATGACGAATTGGAAGCGATCGCCGTTGCGCGAGAAGCCCAAGGCCATCATTGGGGGCGCCAGCGCGTATCCACGGCTGTGGGATTTCGAGCGGATGCGGCAGATCGCCGACAAGATCGGCGCGGTGTACATCTTCGACATGGCGCACATTGCGGGCCTGGTCGCCGGAGGCGTGCATCCGTCTCCCGTGCCTCATGCGCACATCACCACGACCACCACGCACAAGACACTGCGCGGACCGCGCGCGGGCATGATCCTGTGCGGCAAGGATCTGGCGGCCGCGGTGGACAAGGCGGTATTTCCGGGCCAGCAGGGCGGCCCGCTGGTGCACATCATCGCGGCCAAGGCCGTGGCATTTGGCGAGGTTCTGCGGCCGGAGTTCCGCACCTATGCCGCGCAAGTGGTGGCCAACGCAAAGATCCTCGCCGCTTCGCTGCAGGAAGCCGGGTTCCGCATCGTCTCCGGAGGTACCGACAATCACTTGATGCTGGTGGATGTGTTTGAGAAGGGAATCCTCGGATCCGAATCAGAGCTCGCACTGGGCAAGGCTGGCATTACTGTGAACAAGAATGCTATTCCCTACGACACCAATCCGCCGTTGAAACCAAGTGGCATTCGCATTGGAACGCCTGCCCTGACCACGCGCGGCATGAAGGAACCGGAGATGCGCCAAGTGGCGAGGTGGATTGCCAAGGCTCTGGAAAACCGCAATAACGACGCACTGCTCGAACGGATTCGCGGCGAGGTGGCAGAACTGGCCAACCAGTTCCCCTTGTACGCCTGGCGCCGCGCACCGGCGGCCGTAACTGCATAACAAATGATTCAACGCCTTGCGTTGAGGCGTTCTCTAACATCGATCCTGGCGTGTCGCTTACGAAAATGCGACTATGCGGCGCGTACAATGGTACGCGCCCGGCAACTTGCCGCTCGATTCAGGGTTGCATCTAACCAAGTGTGGTACGCAGTTGCACCATGACGCCCAAGGGCGTGGTTTTGCCTTGGTCCTCAACAGGTGCAGGAGGAAGACGATGAAACCGATTCATCTTGCATTGGCAGCATTGCTTACGGTTGCGGCTCCGGCATTCGCGCAACATGAGCATGAAGGAGGCCACCCGGCGGGTCCGCCGCCGCAGCGCGGGCCTCAACCCTATCACGGTTCGCCGCACCAGGATCAGGGCAAACCCAACCAGGGCCATCCTCAACAGGACGAACACCGTAACTATTCCGACCACCCGGGACACCCAAACGCGCCCCACGTGGATAACGGCAAGCGCTGGGTTGGTCACGATACCGGCCGCGACGATCCGCACTACCACCTGGATCATCCGTGGGAACATGGGCGCTTCGAAGGCGGCTTCGGCCCGGCGCACCGTTGGAGACTGGGCGGCGGAGGCCCCGGCCGCTTCTGGTTCAACAACTGGTACTGGAGCGTAGCGCCATTTGACCTGGGCTATGTGGACGGCTGGGGTTGGGACTCGGACGACATTGTTATCTATGATGACCCGGATCATCCCGGCTGGTACCTGGCCTATAACACCCGCCTCGGCACCTATGTGCACGTGCAATACATGGGACCAGGATAGTAAGTTCCCAGATGAGTAGACAAAAGGACAGGCTGTGTGCCTGTCCTTTTGATTTATGGACGGCTATATCCTCCATTGTGGGTAAAGCGATTCAGCGATAAGATAGCCCTTCCGATTGCAGCAGATATTTCGACACGCTGAAATGGAGGAGGTTATTGGATGCGGCCGGCTTTGTTTTCTTCGAGTGTCCTTCAAGTTTTGGTGGCGGCTCTTTACGTGGCGATTCCCATTCAATCAAACGCGGCGCCTCCCGCACCGGCGGCAGCAGCCGTCAAGCCGGAGACTGTCGGTATCAGTTCAGAACGGCTCGAGCGGTTGCATGCGTTGATCCAGGAGGAAGTGGACCATAAGCAACTCGCGGGCGCGATTACCATTCTGGCGCGCCACGGCAAGATCGTGGACTACCGCACCTACGGTATGCGTGACATTGCCGCCGGCAAGGTGATGATGAAAGACACGATTTTTCGCGACTACTCCATGACCAAGCCGGTCACGGGCGTGGCCATGATGATTCTCTATGAAGAAGGCAAGTGGCTGCCCAACGATCCCATCGCGAAATACATTCCCGAATTTGCCAACCTCAAGGTCTTCAACGGCCTCGATGCCGACGGCAAGATGATCCTTGTCGATCCGGAACATGCTCCGACGATGCGCGAGTTGATGTCGCATTCTGCGGGCTTTTCCTATGGCTCTGGAAAATCGCCGGTGGATGCGATGTACCAGGACCTGAAGCCGATGCAGTCCGCGAACCTTCAGGAAATGATCGAGAAGTTAGCCAAGATACCGCTGAATTATCAGCCGGGCAAAGGATGGACTTACAGCGTTTCGATGGACATTGAGGGTTACATTGTCGAAAAGCTATCGGGCCAGACGCTTCCCGACTTCATGCGCGATCATATCTTCATGCCTCTCGATATGAAGGACGCTGGGTTCTTTGTGCCCGAGGAGAAGCGGGATCGTTTTGCGACTAACTATCGCGATAATCCCCAGGGCGAACTTGTGCCGACGGCGACGACCCCGGGTCCACCAGCCGATTACGCCAAACAGCCGACCATGCCCTCGGGCGGCGGCGGCATGGTGTCAACGGCCGAGGACTACTATCACTTTGCGCAAATGCTGGCCAATGGCGGCGAACTCGACGGCAAGCGGGTCCTCGCGCCCGCAACCGTGAAGCTGATGACGTCGAACCATCTGCCCGACATTCTCCTCACTGGTGCGTTCGGCATCGGGCAACACATCATGCGGTCCGGCTTCGGTTACGGCTACAACTGCGCGGTGGTCTTCGATCCTCCTGCGGCCAACCTGCCGGATGGCAAGGGAACGTTCTTCTGGGACGGTGCCGCCGGAACGTCGTTCTGGGTCGATCCAACCAACGACATCGTCTTTGTCAGCATGATTCAGCGCATGACCAGCCCCGACAATCACAGTCTTCTCTACCGCACCCACGCGGTGGTATATCAGGCTCTGGTGGACGCAAAGAAGTAACTTCGGCAACGCTGGACGTTCTGCTATAAAGGGTGCGGCTGAATGAGCCGAGGATCGCGGTAGACATTTCCTGCCCTGAGGAAAAACCATGAACGACAATCGATCGCGCGTTTTGACGTGTACCTTTTCAATCGTCACTCTGCTCGCAATTGCGTTTCGGTGCGGCGCACAACCAGCCCCGCGGCATACGCTGGACATGACCGTGGTGAAGCCCGAGACCGTTGGCTTCTCTTCGGAACGGCTGGAGCGGCTGCATGCCGCCATGAAGAATACCATCGATGACAAGGAACTCTCCGGCATGGTGACAATTTTGGCGCGCCACGGAAAGGTGGTCGATTATTGGAACTATGGGCAGCGCGACATGGCCAGCGGCGCGCCCATGACCAAGGACACGATCTTTCGCGATTTCTCAATGACCAAGCCCGTGACCGGCGTGGCCATGATGATCCTGTACGAGCAAGGCAAGTGGCTGCCGTCTGATCCCATCAGCAGGTACATTCCCGAGTTCGCGCGCCTGAAAGTGTACTCGGGTACCGGCGCGGACGGAAAGATGATCCTCGCCGATCCCGACCATGCGCCCACTGTCGGCGAGCTGATGACGCACACCGCTGGATTTACCTACGGATACTTCGGTGATACGCCCGTCGATAAGATGTATCGCGACACCCGGATCTTCGATGCGAAGAGCCTCAAGGACTTCGTAGACAAGCTGGTGGACATTCCACTCCTGTATCAGCCGGGCAAGGGTTGGACCTACAGCGTGTCGATGGATATCGAGGGCTACATTGTGGAGAAGCTCTCCGGCAAATCGCTGCCCGATTTCCTGCAGGAAAACATCTTCGCGCCTCTCGGCATGAAAGATGCCGGCTTCTATGTTCCGGCAGGAAAACGCAACCGGTTTGCCGCCGTTTACAAGGGCGACGAGCACGGCAAGATGGTGCCCGTGACCGAGAAGGGGATGGCCAATGACTACACCGAGCAACCCGGCATGGCATCGGGCGGCGGCGGCATGGTTTCCACCGCGGAAGACTACTATCGCTTTGCGCAGATGCTGGCGGATGGTGGCGAGCTCGATGTCAAACGCATTCTCGCTCCCGCGACCGTGAAACTGATGACATCGAATCACCTTCCCGCCAGTCTGCTGACGGGCCAGTTTGGAATCGGGAACGCAATCATGCGTCCCGGCTTTGGTTGGGGCTGGAACTGCGCCGTTGAATCGGATCCCCAACAAGTCGATCTTCCGGAAGGTAAAGGCACGTTTGAGTGGGGGGGAGCGGCAGGCACATGGTTCTGGGTGGATCCAACCAATGACGTAGTGTTCGTCGGAATGATCCAGCGCATGATCGGCAATGGACTGCCCCCGGTGGGCGATCTGAGCCGTGCGCTTGTCTATCAGGCGCTTGTCGATCCGTCGAAGTAGTTCCCGGGTCTCAACCACCCTGGCGACGAAGACCTATCGATGGGGCCCTGGAAAAAAGCAAGCCCCTTCGACAGGCTCAGGGCAGGCTCTGGGGCACCCAATGGGTAGCGGTTGACTATTTCAAAAGATCCAGCGCGATAGCTGTCATCGCGGTCACTCCGGTAGTGATGGTCGGCGCGTAAATCGGCGCGAATAGCGGCGAATGCGGGCCGGGAAGAGCCACCCCGGTTTCTCTTGCGTGCGCGAGTTTTTCGGGATCGGCTGCTCCCAGCCAGAACATCACTCCCGGAATCTTGCCGTCGAGCGTGAACAGACCTACATCCTCTGAACCCATAACGGCTTCCGCCGAAAGCACGCGATCCGCGCCCAACGCGGCTACCGCAGAAGTGCGCAACCGTTCGGCCAGCGCGGGATCGTTGTACGTGGCGGGAGTGATTTCACTCTGGCTTACGGTAACAACCGGCATGCGGTCTGGAGGCACGCCGTAACCCATCGCGATGCCTTCCGCGGTGCGGCGGATATCGGCGATGATCTGGTCGCGCACCTTGTCGGAATAGGCGCGCAGCGTGATGCCCATGGTTACTTCTTCGGGGATGATGTTGCGTTTCGTACCTCCGTGGATGGTACCCACCGTCATCACCGCCGGTTGCTGCGGATCGATCTGGCGGCTGACAATGCTCTGCGCCAGCACGATAAATTCGGCCGCCATCAACACCGGGTCTTTGCCGTTTTGTGGCGCGGAGCCGTGCGACCCGACGCCGCGCATCACGACATCGATGCTGGTCGAACTCGCAAGCAGCGGACCGCCTTTGAGGGCAATTGAACCCGCGGGCGAGGTGCTTGCGTCGTGTTCGGAGACAACGAGATCTGGGCGGCCGAAGCGTTCGTACAGCCCATCGGCAAGCATGGCGCGCGCGCCATCGATGGTCTCCTCCGACGGCTGTCCAACGAGAACTAGCGTGCCGTGCCATTCGGATTTGCGCGCCGCCATTTCGCGGGCGGTGCCGAGCAGCACCGTCAAGTGGATGTCGTGACCGCAGGCGTGCATCACGCCCACATCCTGGCCTTGCGGATTGGTTGCGTGCACGGTGGACGCGTAGTCGAGGCCCGTTTTTTCTTCAACTGGAAGCGCATCCATATCCGCACGAACCAGCAGGCGCGGACCGGCGCCGTTCTCGAGCACGGCCACGATGCCATAGGCCTGCGAGCCGTCCTGGTATTTGCCCACGCGCTCCGTAACCGTGTATCCGGCTTTGCGAAGTTCCGCCGCGAGAAATGCCGATGTCTTCTCTTCGTGATGCGAGAGCTCCGGATTGCGATGGAAATGCTTGTAGGTCTCGGTGAGCACCGGCAACTGAGCCTTGACTGAGTCCGACAAACCGGACGGGCCTTGCGCAACCACTGCGGAAGCCAGGACGAAGATGCCGGCTGCGCAGGCCGGTTTTATTGCATAAAAGGGCATGGCAGGAGCCTAACAGAATTCGCCTGAAATTCTTCCTATTGCATTCCCATAGATAATAGGTGTACCCTTCGATCTATTGGTTCACCATAGGAGGAAAGCAAGTGGGCGACAAGACCGATGTATGGCAGGGAACGCTTGCCCTGATGGTGCTCCGCACGCTGGAGACAATGGGCCCGCAGCATGGCTACGGACTGGCGCGTCGCATCGAGCAGACCAGCGGAGACCTGCTGCAGTTGAATTACGGCACGCTCTACCCGGCGCTGCTCAAGCTCGAACAGGAAGGCTACATCCGATCGCATTGGGGCACGTCGGAGAACAATCGCAAAGCGAAGTTTTACGAGTTGACCAAGGCCGGACAGCGCCAGGTGCGCAAGGCCGCGGCCGAGTGGGAACAGACCACGGAGATTCTTGCGCGTTTTCTTGATACCGCCGAGGGGGCATGATGCGAAAACTGCGAGCACTCTGGTTGCGTCTGGTCGGCCCGCTGCACGCTAAACAAGCCGAAAGAGAATTCTCCACCGAGATGGAAGCGCATCTTGCGTGCGGCATCGAGGACGGCGTGCGATCAGGATTGAGCGAGAGCGAAGCGCGGCGACAGGCGCTGATTCGCCTGGGCGGTGTGGAACAGGCGCGCCAGGCTTATCGCGAGCGCGCAGTCCTTCCGTGGATTGACTCGCTGCAACGCGATCTGCGCTACAGTGTCCGCACACTCGCCAAGCAAAAGGGCGTAACCGCGGTCGCGGTTCTCTCCATCGGGCTCGGGATCGGGGCCAATGTCACGATCTTCGCTATGGTCAATCGGCTGGTGCTGCGTCCGGCTCCGGTTGGCGACCCAGCGACCTTGCTTTCGCTGCATATCAGTTCGAGAGGCGAGGCGTGCTGCAACTCGTTTCCACTCCCGATCTATGCGGATTTGCGCGATCACGCACAATCGTTTTCCGGTGTGGCAGCGTTCTATGAACTGATTCCGTCCTCCATCGGCGGCAGCGGAGAGCCTGAGCGCGTGTGGGGCCAGGGTGTCACGGCAAATTTCTTCGACGTTCTCGAACTGCCAATGGTTGTTGGCCGCGGCTTTTCCAGCGCCGATGAGCGACTCCCGGTTGTCGTGCTGAGTGCACGCCTTTGGCAGCGGCGATTTAACAGCGACTCGGAAATCATCGGCAAGCCCGTGACTCTTTCGGGGCGCCAGTTCACGGTGGTAGGCGTTGCGCCGGCGGCTTTTCACAGTGTGGATCAGATTCTTGACGCAGAGTTCTGGGTGCCGCTGGGCATCACAGCGCAGCTTGTTCCCAATCTTCCTCCGGCCGCAGCTCGTGATTATCATTGGCTGGCGGTGGTCGGGCGGTTGCGTGCGGGTACCACGCGGCAGCAAGCGGTGGCCGAGTTGAACACGCTTGCCCAGAGTTTTGCTGCGAGCTATCCCGCGACCGACAAAGACAATTCGTTCGTGTTTGAGCAGGCCGGCTCGCTGCCGCCAAGGGAACGCAGTGCGGTGCTCATTTTTCTCGGCGCGCTTTCCTTGGTGGTGGTACTGCTGCTGGCGATTGCGTGCGCCAATGTGGCTAACCTGCTGTTTGCGCAGGCCGCCGGGCGCCAGGGCGAAATGGCGGTGCGTCTTGCGCTGGGGGCTACGCGCGCCCGCCTGCGCCGCCAGGTGCTCACGGAGAGCGTGCTCATCGGTGTCGGCGGCGGGGTGCTGGGCGCGTTCCTCTCCTGGTGGGCCACTCAGTCGCTGTCGTCGTTTCATCTGCCCGCGCCGGTCCCGTTGGATGTGCGCGTCGGAGTGGACTGGCGGGTACTGCTCTACACCTTCGCGATCAGCATGGCGTGCGGCCTGCTGCTGGGCATCGGGCCGGCGTGGGCCGCGTCGCGTCCTCTGCTGCCCAACGCGTTGAAGGGCGAAGACGCGCTGACTCGCGCGGGACGCCGATGGAGCCTGCGCAACGTGCTGGTGATCGCGCAGATCGCCATGTCGCTCACCACGCTTTCGGTGACGGGATTGTTTCTGCGCAGCCTGCAGAGCGCCGCGAACATCGACATCGGGTTTCGAACGGAAGGGTTGCTGATGCTTTCGGTCGATCCCCGTCTGAACGGCTACACGCCCGAACGCACCAGCGCGTTTCTCGCGGAATTGCGGCGGCGGGTTGGAGCTTTGCCGGGTGTGGATGCGGCGGTATGCACAGATGTTCCATTGCTGTCCGGCGGCAATCGCAGCGATGGCTTCACGGTGACTGGCAGCGCGGGAAAAAGCAGTGAGTATGCTATCGCGGACCTGTACATGGTGACGCCCGGCTACTTTGACGCTCTGGGAACGCCGCGGATTGCAGGCAGGGATTTCGCCGGCGAAGTTGCCACCGGGCCGCGGACCGCCGTCGTCAACAAGGCTTTCGTGGATCGCCTCTTGGGTGGCGCCAATCCCATCGGTCAGCACGTGAGCGGCGGTCACTGGACCTATGAGATCGTCGGCGTGGTCGGCAACGCCAAATCGCGCACGCTGGGCGAGAACACGCGTCCCATCCTGTACCGGGCGCTCGATCAGAGCATCGTCGATGATCCGTCGCTGATGGGTTACACCCTGGTGGTGCACACGCGAGGCAATCCCGCCGGATTGTCTGAGACCGTGCGCCGACAGGTGTACGCGCTCGATCCCTCCATGGCCATCTACAAAGAGGAAACCATGGAAGAGCACGTCCGCAGCGCGTACTTCCTGCCCCGCGTGGCGGCGACGTTGTTCGGGGTGTTCGGCGGCATCGGGCTGGTGCTGGCGGCAGTGGGTCTTTATGGCGTGATGAGTTATGCGGTCAGCCGGCGGCGACGCGAGATCGGGATTCGCATGGCCATGGGCGCACGGGCAGGCGCAGTTGAGCGTATGGTCGTACGCCAGGGAATGATGCTGGCCGCCATCGCCGTGGTTCTGGGTTGGCCGGCCGCGTGGATGCTGTCGAAATTGGCGTCGAGTTTTCTCTACGGCATCGAACCGCACGACCCGGTCACGTTCGCCACGGTGCCGGTTTTACTGGTAGCCGTAGCCCTGGTCGCGTGCTGGATTCCAGCGCGCCGGGCAGCGTCGATCAATCCCACCGAAGCGTTGCGCGTCGACTGAGAGCGCGCGTCGGCGGTCGGTGCGGCTCGGGCGGATGCTACACTCCCACGAGGCGGGAGTGGACATGCGTGCGAGTGCGATCGAGTTTCGCCTGCGGATGGCAATCAATGCGGTCATCATCATCCTGGGGTTCTGGGCACCGTGGATCGAGGCCTGGGGAATCGGGCGGCGGATCACTCTGCTGGAATGGTTGTCCCTCGAGCTGGGCCGGACCGGGCTGGTGCGCTTTACTGTCGCAGTGCCTCTTGTCATCGTGGTGGGTGCGCTTTTTGCCGCGGTGGGCGCGGCGTTGCGCGTGTGGGGAACCGCTTACCTCGGGACCGGCACGGTCAACAGCCTGGATATGAAAGCGGGCGACGTGGTTGCCGACGGACCCTATCGTTACGTGCGCAACCCGCTCTACCTGGGCCTGGGGTGCATGGTGGCGGCCATGGCGTTGATCATGCCCGCAAGCGGATCAATCTTCGCGATGGTCTTCATCACCGTGTTTCTTCTGCGATTGATCTTCGGCGAAGAAGCGTTTCTCACGACGCAGATCGGCGAGACCTATGAACTCTATCGGCGCGCCGTGCCGAGGCTCATACCGCGCCTGCGAACCACTTTGCCGCGCAGACGAAGCCGGCCGCACTGGCTCAGAGCGATGCTTGCGGAGCTTACGCCCATCGGAGTGTTTGTCGCTCTGGCGTTCCTGTCGTGGAGCTACGACAGCCGCTTGATGGGTCGAACCATCCTGATCTTCTTTGGCACATCGCTGGTGGTGCGAGCGCTGTTGCCTGAAGGCGCGAAAGGGACCGTATCCGAGGCGAACTAGGTCGCTGACCGCGTTTTGTTCTCCGATGGGGCCGTGGTCTCCCAGGTTAGGCGCAGAAAACGCGCCGAACCTGGGGCACCCAGAAGGCATCATGCATTCAGGCTGCCCTTTGGTTTGTCCTTGATGGAAAGGTGCGTCCACCCAAATCCGTTCGAGTACTTCAAGCCGTAGCCGAGCAGGCGATCGACGCCGATGTGATTGGTCCAGATGAGCGCGAAGGGCACGAGCCCGCGCGCATGCAGCAGCCATGCGGACAAGCCGAGAACGATAGGCAGCGTGTAAGTGTGGAACGCATTGTAGAAACGCGCGCCGCGGCATGGGCTGATCAGGTAGCCGAGCATGGATAGATCGGGCGCCAGCCAAAGTGCGGCAAACAGCCACCAACTGGCTCCGGTGCGCGCGTAGAGTACTGCGCTCACGGCGGCTACGGCCAGACCTTCCACGCGCAGGATGTGGCGAACGGGGGACGGCAATTGCGCCGGAATAGCGGATTGGTAACGGACGTTGGAGGCAGTAGCCATGCCTCTTGGATGGGATGGGCGGAGGTTAGAGTGCAGGAAAATTTTCCCAGAAAGCGATAAAGGGAGGAGCATACGCGTCCTCCCCTCTCGCCAGTCCAGGTATCGAAGAAAACTACTTTTTCGGAGGAGCGATGACGTCTTTGGCGGCCTTGGCCACGCGGAACTTCACCACGGTCTTGGCCTTGATCTTGATGGCCTGGCCGGTCTGGGGGTTACGGCCCATGCGCGCCTTGCGCTCTGCCTTCACCAGACGGCCGATGCCGGGAATTACAAAGACGCCGTTTTTCTTGGTTTCCTTGATGGCGGTCTCCGCGAGCAGGTCGAGGTAGGCCGCGGATTGCTTGTTGGTCAGTTCGAGTTTCTCAGCCAATTGCCGTGTAAGGGCGGTCTTGGTCAGTCCAGTTGCCATGTATTTTTCTCCTTCTGGGCGCCCTTCAGGGCCACCGGGTGTTGCCTGGGTTTCCCCGCCGTTGCGGAAGACTTCCCGATGGAAGCCGCCCGGAAACGGAACCGCATGGCGGGTGTGCGACCGACCGGAGTCCCCGGCGACAGGTCTTCATCGCTGGGGTTGCGGGGGCAACGCATGCACAAAGCCCTTTATTCATGCGGGTTTCGAGAACCCTGTCGTTGCTTACAATGCGACTTCAGACGGCCGAAAGTCAATGGGAAAAGGCCGATTTCCACAGTTTTTCTGCTATTTTCTTTGGTTTTTCCCGATTTTTGGCCGTTTTTGCTGGTTTTTATGCCTGTGAAGGCGTGTTTAACCGGCATTTCGGCTTTCCGGCCGAGCCTATACGCTCGCGCTCAGTGCAAGCCGAAGAGTACCTTCCTCTTTGGCGCGAGAGCCGCGGCGATCGGAGTGTTCAGCGCGTTCACGATGGGCGCGGCCAGTTTGAAATGGCGGATGATCACGGCGGCGAGGTCGGGCTTGAGCGCGGCGGCGGGGGCCAGCGTGGCGCTGAGGCCCCACTGCCGGCACTGGATCAGATCCAGCGCAGAGTGATCGCAGGGAAATCCCTTGGGCGGGCGGGTAAGCGCGTTGCCTTCAAATTCGGTAAAGGCCTTGCGGATCCCGGGGCGTTTCAGGAGCTTTCTGAACTCCTCGTGGTTGTCGAGCAGCCAGTGGCGGATGGCGGCGAGTTGATCCTTCTCGGGCATGTAGGCGCCGGCAGCAATAATAACTTCCTTGGGGCTGACGTGAAAGTAGTAACCCGCCCCCGAAGTCTTCTCCAGGCCCTGGTGCGACCACCATGCGGCGACATGCGTTTTATAGGGACGCTTGTCGGAGGAAAAGCGCGTGTCGCGATAAATCCGGAAGAGGGATTTCTCCGCCGGCCGGACGTGGTTGGGAGCGAAGTCCATCATCGCGTCGGTGATTTTGCGGACGATGGCCAGCATCGGCTCTTTCAATTCGGCTTCGAAGACGGCCTTGCGCGGCGTGAACCACTCGCGATCGTTATGTTTGGCGAGGTTGCGGAGGAAGATGAGCGCTTCGGGGCGGAGATACGGGAAGGCAGCGTCTGGTGTGGTCTTCGCGGTGCGGGGCATACCAAGAGAAGTTTAGCGGATCGGGTTCGGCGCGGAAGGAGCCGGTCTGCGGAAATCTCTGGAATACGGTGGCAACTCCGATTTAACGGATCACCTTCAGCGCCCCGCGGAACAGCGCGTCGAAATCGGCGGTCAGCGTTTTCTCTTTCGCGATCGCGTTCTCGATGGCCTTCTCCGCCGCGGCCCGCTGATAGCCGAGATTGACAAGCGCGGAAAGCACATCGTCCACCGCCGGTCCTTTTGCTGAAGTCTGCACGGGAGCCACGGCGAATTCGTCGAGCTTGTCTTTGAGTTCGACCACCAGGCGCTCGGCCAACTTCCTGCCCACACCGGGGATGCGCGTGAGTTGTGCGTGATCCTGGCCGCGGATGGCCTGCACGGTCCGCTCCGGCGAGAGTCCGCTGAGGATTTTGATGGCCAGCTTTGGGCCCACGCCACTAACCGTGATGAGCTTTTCGAACAGGCGCTTTTCTTCGCGATCCTGAAATCCGAACAGGGCGATCTGGTCTTCGCTGACCTGGGTGTAAATGTGCAGCGATGCCTCCGCGCCAGCTACGGGCAGAGCGGTGAAGGTGGGCACGGAGATCGTGACGTCGTAGCCCACGCCACCGGCTTCGATGATGGCCTGGCCAGGCTGCTTGAAGATGAGCTTTCCGCGAAGATGAGCGATCATGGCGATTCCCAGACCGGCGTGTTGAGAAGATTGTGACCGGATGCTTCCTATAGTACAGAGTTCCGGGGGCGCCTTCAGGCCATGCAAAAAAAGACCACCGCACTTCCGAAAATGCCGTAAGCTGGTTGCGATTTCCGCTACGACTTGAAAACGTCCGCGCTCGATGGAAGCGTCGTGTGGCCATCTTGATCGCGTTCCGTGAGATTGTCGGAACGAAGGAGGAATCATGCCCGACCTGATCAGCAGATTTTTGAAATGGGCTCTGCGCTGGATGCGGCACCTGTATTTCCTGCGGTTCAGCGTGATGCTGTGGACGTTCTCACTGGTGCTGCTCTATGCGAACGGGTCGGGGATGAAGACCATCACCAGCGGATTGTTTGTGCCGGAGTACAACAGCGGATATTTTTGCGTGGCCTTTTTCCTGGTGTCGGAAGGATTTGTCGCACTGGTCATCGCGCGGTTGGTCACCATCAACGGCCCCGACCGTTGGAACGAAAAGGTCCCGCCACTGCTGAAAAAGCTGCTGGTAGACGATGAGGGGCGCTGGTATTGGGAGACGTGGGCGCTGGTGCTGAGCCAGGCGCCGACCGTCATCGTCTTTCTCTACGTGCTGGGCAACAGCCAGAAAGAAGGCGTGCCGGCGCTAAGAATCTGGCCGGGGTTTCTGCTGGGCGCCGGGGCGGCAGCGTTTGTCTGGTGGGCGGCCAACGCGTGGTTCTATCTGACGTATGAAGTTCCCGGAAGCTCCCGCATCGGCGAGATCCGAACCGTGAAACTGGGCAAGAACGCCGCGCGGACGATGTTGTTTCCGCGGGCGTGGTTCGGACTTCTTCCTCCGGGAACGCCACTGCTGGCTGACGGCAGCCAACCGGGAGCGACTCTGGAATCTGCCACGACGATCCTCAGGAGGGGACCAGCCCGGGAGGGCAAGCCTCAGCCTGACAGACGAATGCAATTCCTCGGAGAGATTCTTCTCTGGCCGTACAGCGCGCTGTTGTCGTTCTTGCGGCTTGTCGATGACGCCATCGGACTTACCGGGTACCTCTATTCCGCTACGGACCGCGAACTCAATCAGGGGGGAAAGCCGGAGACCGATCGCGGCCTGTACGAGGGCCACATCTTCGCGTTGATGGCCACCACGGTGTTTTTGACGCTCTCCCTGCTGGTGTGGGCGGTTGCCGCGCCGGTGCCGGCGAGGTGGGCCTCAGTCGCCATTTTCATGGTTGTGGCGGTCGGAGCCGGGATCGCAGTGGTGGTTCTGTTTTCGGCCCGGTCCGGGCGCATTCTCATCGCGATGGCCGGAAAACCGCGGCCCCGGTCGAGTTTGCGAGTATGGAAAACCTGGATTGCGTTCGGACTGCTCATCTTCCTCTTGCTGATCGGCGGGCTTTATTTCGGCACGGCCCCAGAACGCTTTCCGGTGCTGGCGACGGTCGTCATCGTAGTGACTCTGACATGCTGGACACTCGGAGGAGTAGCGTTCTTCGCGGACCGATATCGAATTCCCGTGATCACCGCGATCCTGATCCTCACGTTCTTGCCAAGGATCTCGGGTTTGTATGGAGATCACGAAGAGCACTATTTCTCCACCGTCGCCTATCCACCAGCCACAGTCCTCTCCGGCGGCATGAAACTCGACTCGCCTGCCCCGACGCCCGCGGAAGTACTGAACGCGCGGTTGTCGGCGCCGCCCAACCAGGTTGATGATGGCGAGCCGCTGATCATTGTCACGGCCACCGGCGGCGGTCTCCATGCTTCGGCGTGGACCTCGGCGGTGCTGGCGCAGCTCGAGATCAAATTTGGCCAGCAACACGATGCGTTTCACAACCATGTGCTTCTGATGAGCACCGTTTCGGGCGGCAGCGTGGGGCTGGTTTCTTACCTGAGAGAGGTCAACGATTCTGCGCCCGACTGGATTCGCATGCAGACGGTCGCGCAGTGTTCGAGCCTCGAGGCGGTGGGCTGGGGCCTGATCTATTACGACATGCCAAAAGCCCTGTTGCCGCTGGCGCCGTTCGCGCTGCCGTCCTCTTCGGGCGACAGCGACCTGGATCAGTCGCCGCTCTTCAAGGATCGCTCGTGGGCCCTCCGCAAGGGTTTCGCTCGCAATGTAAGCGACTGGTACTGCGGGATGCAGAGACAGACGGTGCAGGATGTCTTTTCGTTGAACGGATACAGCGGCCCCGCACCCGACCCTTGCCAGCGTGGCCAGCGATCCGCGGCATGCCAGGAGCAGGCAACCCAGGCCGAAGGCGAGATGACGTTGCGTAGGCTGTTTCCCAATGAAAGCGGAAAGCGTCCCGCCTTCACCATGAACACCACGTCAGTCGAACAGGGAGCGCGATTCCTGCTGGCGAATTATCGCGTTCCTCAATACCCGCTGGACTCGACCGCGGGCTATCCATCGCAGTCGTTCGTCGATACGTTCGGCTGCTGCAAGGAACGAGTCTTTGATCTTCCGCTGGTGACCGCGGCGCAGATGTCGGCAACGTTTCCGTATATCTCTTCTGCCGCGCGAGCGCCGAAGACGGCCGACGTGCACAGCGTGCATTTTGTCGATGGCGGCTATTACGACAACGATGGAACGGCCTCGGTGCTCGAGTTCCTGCGCTATGCGCTGGCGCGGCCGGAGGAAATGCAGCCGGCCGAACGGCAGTTGCAACAAACGATTTACGATCGCCTCAACGCGCATAAGCTACGCATCGTCCTGGTCGAGATTCGCAACAGCCCGGATCCTGAGGTGGAGGAATCGGCCGAAAATACGGAAGCTCTGAATCATGGCGGCGGAATGGGCGCGGTCGCGGCGGACTGGAACCTCTTCGACCAGGTCACGGCGCCTCTGGCCGGGTTCTGGAACGCGGGGCACGCCAGTGTGACGGGCAGAAATCGCGCGGCTCTGTCGCTGCTCGAACGGGTGTTCCGGCCGCAACTGATGATTCACCGCATCGTGTTCGATGACCGCAACGCGGGCGAGGAGGTGGGCACCGATCCGCTGTCGTGGTCGCTCACCCCCCGGCAGCGAAGAGAGGTGCTGACCTCGTCGTGCCCCAAGAACATGCGCGGAAAATACGATGAGGCCTGGGATTGGTTCCATCGCAGCGCAATTGACTGGAAGAGCGATTCCGATTTCGAGAGTCCGCTGGCGCCCGCGGACTCCGCCAAATCGAACGCAACCGTTCCTGCCGGCGCGACGACGCCGCTGAAGCCGGGAACACCGGGAACCCAAGGCCCTGCACCGCCTGGAAAAGCGCGGGTGGCTGGCGGCGGATTGGGGCGAATCGGAGAAGGGGCGCCAAGCCAAGTTCTATCGTCTCTCGGCGAAAGGGCGTAAACAGCTTGCTTCGGAAGAATTGACGTGGAACCGGCTGTCGAAGGCGGTGGCGCTGATCCTGCAGACGGTTGAATAGGAGTCGGACATGAGTTGGACGAAACGCCTGTTCCGCAATCGCGATGAATCTGTCGACCGCGAGATTGCGTTCCACATCGCCGAGCAAATTGACGTCAATATCGCGCGGGGCATGACGTCGGACGAGGCGCGCCGACAGGCCCAGCTCGATTTCGGCGGCCGTGAGCAGGTCAAGCAGTCCGTTCGCGAAGTGCATCTCTTCACGTTTCTCGATGTACTCAGATTCAACCTGCATTCGGCGGTGCGGTTCATGCGCCGGTCGCCGTCGTTTTCCCTCGCGGTCATCCTCACCCTGGCATTAGGCATCGGCGCAAACAGCGCCGTGTTCTCTGCCATCGATGCCGTGGTCTGGCGGCCGTTGCCTTTCCCCAAAAGCGACCAGCTTATTCAGATTTCGCAGCATGATATTCAAAGCCGCGACGCGAATCGATTTGTGGCGCCGGTGCGGCTGGAGGACTGGAATCGCATGAATTCGACGTTTCAGGGAATCACCGGATACTACCTCGACGATCTTTCTGAAACTTCCGGCTCTTTGCCCGAAAAAGTAACCGAGGTTCTGGTCGCTCCACGCTTCCTCCAGGTTTTGGCGGTTTCGCCCGTGCTGGGGCGCGGGTTCACACCCCAGGAAGAACATTGGGGCGGCCCCGATGCCTCGCTCATCAGCTATAAATTCTGGCAGCGCCGCTTTCATGGAGATCCCGCGGCGGTGGGTCAACGGTTGAAGATCGGGCGCTTCTCTTACCCCATCGTCGGCATCATGCCGGCATCGTTTCAATTCCCCAAATCGTGATGTGGATCTGTGGTCTACGAGCGCGCCCGATGCACCCTTTGCCCAGCGCCGCGACGCCACCTGGTTCACGGTGATTGGCCGCATGAAACCAGGCGTGGCCCAGAGCCAGGCGACGGCCGATCTCGCCACCGTGCAGGGCCGGCTTGGCCGGCAGTTTCCCAAACCCGACGCCGAGCTGACCGTACAAACCGAGCCCCTGAAAGACACCATCGTCGGCACGGTGCGCGGTTCGCTGTGGCTACTCTATGGGTCCGTCTCGCTGCTGATGCTGATCGCGTGCTCGAATATCGCGGCGCTCCTGCTGGCGCGCACCGCCGAGCGCGAACATGAAATCTCTATCCGGCTGTCTCTGGGCGCCTCGCGCAAGACCGTCATCGCGCAATTGCTCACGGAGGTTATGTCGCTGGCGGTGCTGGGCTCGCTGGTGGGACTCCTGGTTGCGGCCGGCGCGGCTCGTGAATTTCATCTAATGGCGAAGACTTTGCCGCGCGCCGAAGAGATCGCCCTCAACTGGCGAGTGGTGATCTACTCGCTGATCTGTGCGCTGATTACTGCCTTGATCTGCGGCCTGTTTCCGGCGCTGCGCGGGACGGCGACCAGGAAAGGCCGCGGGCTTGCCCCATCGCTTGCCCAGGCAAGCCGCACCCAGGTTTCCACGCGCAACCCGGTCCAGTGGGTGTTGGTCACCATCCAGGTCATGCTGGCGGTCACGTTGCTGGTCGGCGCGGGGTTGCTGGTGCGCAGTCTCGACGAGATCGGCCGCGTCTCGCCCGGCTACGACCCCAGCCATGTGCTGACCCTGCAGATGAGCGGTTCCTGGGGAGAAACCTCCGATATGAAAGGCGTGATCCAGCGTATAGATCGGACCCTCGAAAGCCTGCGTACGCTGCCGGGGGTCGAAGCCGCGGCCACTTCAGCCACGTTGCCGGGAGTGCCGGGGAAGTATCAACAGGAATTCAAGATCGACGGCAAACTCGATCCCGACCGCAAGATCCTGGCCGACAGCCGCTGGGTCTCCGCCGGCTATTTTGACACCGTGCGCATTGCCCTGCTGGTGGGAGCCGCGTGCCGTCCGTCCTCGGGTGCAAACGACCTCGACGTAGTGGTAAACCGCAGCTTCGCCAATCTCTACCTGGGCGGGACGGCGGCGTTGGGACACGGGCTGGAGCAGGCCGCCGGCAACGACTTCTCCATCAAAGGAACAGTGCGGGGAATCGTCGGGGACGCGCGCGAGGAGGGACTGAACGAGTTGCCCATGCCCACCGTGTACTCCTGTTTCAGCGCGCCCGATCCGTTTCCCAACTACATGATCCGCACCCGGGGCGAAGCCGCTGCAAATGGCCGAGGCGGTGCGGCACCGGATTCACGAACTCGAACCCGGCCGGTCGGTTTACGCGATCATGCCGCTCCAGGAGCACCTGGATGAAGTCCTTTCCGACAGCCGCCTGCGCACCCGCTTGCTCAGCCTGTTTGCGCTGACGGCAGTGTCGCTGGCGTGCATCGGGCTGTACGGAACCCTGAGTTACCTGGGCCGGTTGCGTCAACGCGAGGTGGGCGTGATGGTTGGCGCTCGGAGCCATGCGCGGCCAGATCATCGGGCGTTTTTTGTGGCAGGGCTTGCGCGCGACCGGCGTCGGTTGCGTCGCTGGACTGGCCCTGGCCGTTGGATTCAGCCGCTTCCTTTCCAGCATGTTGTATGGAGTCTCCGCAGTTGATCCCGCGACCTACGCCGGGGTAGTCATTTTCATTCTGCTGGTCGCAGCTATCGCATCTCTAGCTCCCGCCGTACGCGCCGCACATGTGGAACCGGTGAGGGTGCTGCGGGAAGAATGAGAAACCAGGAACAGGGATTGGAAACAGAGAATAGGAAAACGACCATTGGGTGCCCCAGGTCTCGATTTTGAGACCTGGGATCACTCACTGTTCCCAATTCCCTACTCCCAACTTCCTGCCTCTTACACTGCCGGCGGATTCCGTTCTGGGAAATTCCGTTGGTGCCAATACGGATAGACAGGCGTGACGGCGCTGACCTTGTCAAGGCGCGCGATCTGCTCCGGGCTGAGGCTCCATCCGTCGGCGCCGAGATTGTCGCGCAGTTGCTTTTCGTTGCGTGCCCCAATGATGATCGACGAAACGGTCGGCCTTCTCAGAAGCCAGTTCAAAGCAATCTGGGGAACGGTCTTTCCGGTTTCCGCAGCGATCGCGTCGAGGGCATCGACGACGGTGTATAGAAATTCGTCTGCGATCGGCGGCCCCGCATCGGCGGTCTTGTGCAAGCGGCTCACTTCGGGCAGCGGCTGGCCGCGGCGAATCTTGCCGGTGAGACGGCCCCAGCCCAGTGGACTCCAAATCAGCGCGCCTACTTTCTGGTCGAGTCCGAGGGGCATCAGTTCCCACTCGTATTCGCGGCCAATCAGCGAGTAATAGACCTGGTGGGCGACGAAACGAGTCCACCCGTAGCGATCGGCAACCGCCAGAGACTTCATCAGGTGCCAGCCGGAAAAATTTGAACAGGCAATGTAGCGCACCTTGCCTTCGCGGACGATGGTGTTCAGCGTGTCCTGCACTTCTTCGATGGGCGTAAGCGCGTCGAAACAGTGCATGTGGTAGATGTCGATGAAATCGGTGTTCAGCCGCCGCAAGCTGTCTTCGAGTGCGCTCCGCAGATGATAGCGCGACGTGCCGCGGTCGTTGGGGCCGTCCCCCGTAGGGAAATATGCCTTGGTGGAAATCAAAGCGCGATTGCGCTTGGCCCCAAGAGCCTTGGCCAGCACCTCTTCTGAGCGCCCGTCGGAGTAGCCGTCAGCGGTATCAAACAGGTTGACACCGGCTTCAAAGCAGATGTCGATAAGGCGCGTGGCCTCGGCCACGTCGGTGTCGCCCCAGGCTTTAAAGAATTCATTCCCACCGCCAAACGTCGCGGCGCCAAAACTGAGAGCGGAAACCTTGAGGCCTGAGCCCCCAAGCAGACGGTATTCCATGGCTCATTGTATGCGGCGACTCAACGGAGCATGCAAGGTGGGACAGCCTATCAGAATGCACTAGCTGGAATCATGATCAGGATCCGTAAATGGAACATTTAAACTGGACTTCTATGAGCACTTTGAAAGCGGTGCGCGGCACGCGCGATCTTCTGCCGCCGGAGACGGCGTTTTGGAACCGGATCGAAGCGACTGCGCGCTCAGTGTTTGCCCGCTACAACTTTGGCGAGATTCGCACGCCTGTCTTCGAGGACACGGGCCTGTTCTCACGCAGTGTGGGCGAGGAAACGGACATCGTTTCCAAAGAAATGTACACGTGGGAAGATCGCGCGCGGGCGCAATCGGAGAAGACGCAGTCTCTAACACTGCGGCCCGAGAACACCGCCGGCGTTGTGCGCGCCTATATCGAGCACAAACTCGGCGAGAGCGGGCAGTTGCAGAAGCTCTATTACATTGGTCCGCAGTTTCGGCGGGAGCGGCCGCAGAAGGGCCGCTACCGGCAGTTTTCGCAGATCGGGGCCGAGATCATCGGGCCGCCCAGCGCGGGCAGCGAATCGGCGCTGCGCGATGCGGAGATTCTCGAAATGCTGGCCACTCTGCTCGATGAACTGGGGATTACGGGCTGGACGTTGCACATCAACTCGGTTGGCTCGCCTGCCGATCGCGCGCGTTACAACGAGACTCTGCGAGCCGCGCTCGAGCCCGTAGCCGCACAAATGTGCGTGGACTGCCAGCGCCGCGCGGTCACCAATCCTCTGCGCGTTCTGGACTGCAAGGTGCCCGAGGACCAGCCGATTATCGACGCTCTTCCCAGAATCGCCGATTCTCTCGATGAAGACTCGAAGGTGCACTTTATCCAGGTGACGGCGGCGCTCGATGCGGCCGGAGTTTCCTACACGCGCAATCACCGCCTGGTTCGCGGGCTCGACTATTACACGAGAACGACATTTGAGTTCACGCATGGCGGTCTTGGCGCGCAGAATGCTCTGCTGGGCGGCGGGCGCTACGACGGCCTGAGCGAGGCGATCGGCGGGCCCAAAGCGCCGGGGATCGGGTTCGCAATGGGCGAAGATCGGCTCGTTCTGACCCTCCAGTCCCAGGAAGCTGCGGCCGCGGAGAAGGCTGACGCCTACATCGCCCCGCTTGGCGACAGCCTCAACCCCGCCGCCCTAGCCCTTGCGCGCGACTTGCGCCGTGGGGGACTGAGAGTCGAACTCGGCGAGGGGTCGTTCCGCCTGAAGAAGTCGTTCGAAGCCGCCGACAAGGTGGCGCGCAGCATCGTCATCCTGGGCGAGGATGAGCTTCGATCCGGTATTCTTACCGTGAAGGACTTCTCCACCGGCATACAGACCAAGGTTCCGCGCGCGGAACTGGCGCCATTTCTTGTAACTTCTGCCGAACCCAAAGGAAACTCGTAGTGCTCGACTTTTTAGGCAAGCTTGAACGCACTCACTACTGCGGCGATTTGCGCGCCGCCGACGCGGGCAAAGATGTAGTCGTCATGGGCTGGGTAAATCGCCGCCGCGACCATGGCAACCTGATCTTCCTCGACCTGCGCGACCGCAGCGGCATTGTCCAGGTAGTGCTCGATAAGGAACTGACGCCCCAGGGCCACGCCAAGGGCGAGCAAGTTCGTCCGGAATACGTTGTGGCCGCCGTCGGCAAAGTGAGCCTGCGCGACAAGGACGCCATCAATCCCAAAATGCCGACTGGCGAAATCGAGATCGAAGCCACCGAACTGCGGGTCCTCAATGACACGCGCCTGGCTCCTTTCTCGCCCGCTGAGGAGGCTATCCAGAATGAGGAAGTCCGGCTGAAATATCGCTACATCGATCTCCGCCGCGCCGAGATGCAACGCAACTTCTGGCTGCGCCACCAGATCACCCGCGCCATTCGCGAAAGCCTCTCGGGCCAGGGATTCCTCGAGATCGAAACGCCGATCCTGTGCAAGTCCACGCCCGAGGGCGCGCGCGATTTCCTAGTGCCCAGCCGCGTGCATCCGGGGGAATTTTACGCATTGCCCCAGTCGCCGCAGATTTTCAAACAGATCCTGATGATTTCGGGATTCGACCGCTATTTCCAGGTCGCCCGCTGCTTCCGCGACGAGGACCAGCGCGCCGACCGGCAACTGGAGTTCACCCAGGTCGACCTGGAAATGAGCTTCCCGCGCCGCGAGAACGTGTTTGCTGTCGTGGAGCAGTTCCTGTCGGCGGGCTTTGCCGCGGCCGGCGTTTCGCTGCCTACCCCGTTTCCCCGCATCACCTACGACGACGCCATGCGTCAGTATGGGTCCGATAAGCCCGACCTGCGCCTGCCCGGCCTGACCGACGTGCGCGCGGCGTTTACCGATGAGGCCCTGGGCACGCTTCAAATCGATCCGGCCTTGCCGGTGGTCGCCCTGCGCATTCCCAATGTCGGAGAACTCAGCCGCAAGGAGCGCGAAGAGAATCATCCCCTCTTCGACCAGAAGAAGGGCGCCAAGTTCATCGACGATTTCAAGCGGCTGGCAAAGGGCTTCCCAGATTCCGTGGCGAAGATCCGCGAGTTGACCGGTGCGGCTGAGGCCGATTTCGTGATCGTGGTGGCCGGCGATCCGGCCCATCACGTCAAGGCCAGCGACACCAAGTTCGAGAGCCGCCTGTCAGAGCGCGAGATCAACGTCTACGCGGCGGCGGGGAATTTTCGCACCGAGCTGGCTAAGAAGTACGCCGACCGGCACAAGGGGTTCCACACTACTGAAGAGACGGTTCGGACCGCGGACCCGAAAAGCGACAAGAAAGTGGACGGCGAAGCAGCATTTCACCCGATATGGATTGTCGATTTCCCCATGTTCGAGTACGACCTGGCCAGCGGCAAGTGGGTTCCTGCTCACCATCCGTTTACCGCGCCCTATGAGGCCGACATGGCCAACCTGGTCAGCGATCCGGCCAGCGTCCGCGCCGACTGCTACGACCTGGCGATGAACGGACTGGAGCTGGGCTCGGGTTCGATTCGTATCCACCGCAAAGACGTGCAGCAGCAGATCTTCGCCTCGCTCGGGATTTCGGATGAGGAGGCACGGCAGCGGTTCGGCTTCTTCCTCGATGCGCTGGAGTACGGCACGCCTCCCCACGGAGGCATTGCGCTGGGCCTTGACCGCATCGTGATGCTTCTTGCCGGGGCGCCCAGCCTGAGGGAGGTCATTACCTTCCCCAAGACCGCGAAGGCCATCGACCTGATGGCGGACGCACCTACCGGCGTGACCGAACAGCAGTTGAAAGAGCTGCACATCCGGGTGGCGTTGAAGAGCTAGCACGCCGTGCGAGCTTGCGTTCAACCCCGGAACCAGAACAGAACTACCGCCGCGACCAGCATCAGCGCGGCGAGCGTCACGATCGGCACGTTCGCATCGAAGACGATCAGCCGCGATCCCCAATGCACCCGCAGCGGCTGGATCCCATTCGGGTCGTGGAGTGTGCCGCGGTAGAGCGGGCGTGTCAGAGCCGCCACCAGGAATCCGGCCAGCGGAGTGGCCGTCAGCAGGGCGGCAACGTAGAAGCGGCCATGCATCGCCCCGCCGGGATACCAAAGGAGCGCGACCCCCACGGCTGCGGCGGGCAACAGCGTGAATACCTGCTGGACGATATGAAAGCGCGCGTGGCCCGGCCACAGTGGGTTGGTCGCGTGCGTACGATTCAGGTCGATGAAAACTGGCGCGATTCCCTGGCCGGCGGCAATGGCGGTCACGATCCATCGGGCAACGAGCGCGGCAGTCATTCAGCCTTATCTCGAACCAGCCTCTATCTCGAACGGTCTCCGGAATGGCAACTTGCCTTAGGGTTCTTCGGTTTCGTCTTCGTCGCCGCCCTCAACCGAAATCCGCAGCGACTTGAGGAAATTGAGGTCGTTCTGGGTAAATTCCCCCTCTTCGGCAGCGGACTCGTCCTCGGTGCCCTCTTTCGATCCCACTTCATTGAGTCCGATGGTCGCTTCGAGCATCAGCAGCACGTCGAACCCATGCTTGCGGATATCCTGTACAACGCCGGCGATTTGCTCGCTCTCGATGACCGATTCGTGGATTGCCTCCCCCAGTTGTTGTATGAGTTCGCGCAAACGAGATGTCACTTGGGTTACCTCCGACGGCGACCGGCGCGGAAGGAGCGCTGGGAGCGGCATTTGGATTTATATACCTTACGTCCACTGCGGCGTTCCAGCAACTGCGGTAAAGCAAATAGGATGCAAAAACCGACGTGTATCGCCGCTGATACCATCATAGTCGGGTATGAAACCGCAGACCATCGGCCGGGTGTTGGGGATCGGGATGCGCCTGGTGGGACGCATGGCCGGGCAGCGCATCATGGGTCCCGGTTCCGCCGGGACAGTATCCCGGCCGGTAACGATTGAAGGCATGACAGGAGGTGGCGCGAGCGGAGCCTCCGGACGAACCGCGGGTCGCGCCACGGGAAGCCTCGCCCGAGGCGTCGGCGGATTCTTTAAGCCGTTCCGCAGAGTGGGAAACATCGTATTCCTCGAAGTCGTGGGACTCTTCTTCTTCGTCTTCGTTTTGGTTTTCTCGCAAACGCTTTGGCGCTCTCGCGCCAGTTACCTGCACGGACCCGATCATCAGAAATTTCTGGTAGCCGGAGCATTGGTGCTGGTCTTTCTGTACCTGGGGGTCACTTCGTTCTGGCGCGCCAGACGAAAGTAGGCCGAGACTCATCGTTCGCCCCGGCTCCAAAACGCGGCGCGACCGCGTAATTTAACTGCACCAGCACAATGACCCCGATGCTCAGCCAGGTGCTGATGAAGCACAACGCGGCCCCGGCAGCATAGAGCGATTGCGCGATGAGGATTCGCCGGCAGATGCTGTTTCGGATCTCTTCCGGGGTGTCGTCCTTTATGAGGTTTGCCCGGGTGGCATGGGCCCAGCTCCAATAGAGCATGGCTCCGGGCACGAAGATGTTCAGCCAATAAATTGCCAGCGCGGCGCGATAGGTGATGAACTCCGCCAGGAGCCTGGTGGAAAGCGGCATCATGGTGATCGTGAACAGAAACCCGAGGTGGATCCGGGTGAGATCGCGTGTGCCTTCGGTCAGATGATTGAGCTGGGTCTGTTGCCCGGCCCAGAAGATACCCAGGGTAAGGAAGCTCATTCCATAGGCGACCCACTGGGGACCGAGCGCGCCGAGCGCCAGCAGCAGGTCGCCCTCGGAGTGGACCTGGGCGGCCGTGGGGATATGAATATCGAGGACAAGAAGAGTCATCGCCACGGCAAAAATGCCGTCGCTGAGAGCAGCGAGCCGATCAAGGTTACGGCCCTGGATCCGGTTATAGAGAGTGGGCATGGCGCATATTTTTCAGTGAGCGAAACAAAGGCGTCCTATTGTCCCGTTTTCGCGCAAGATCACGCGCATCAGGAGGATTCAGACACTTATGTTCGCTTTGTGACCAAGCAATTTAACCGCATTTCCAGTATCATGGAGATGGCCCTCTAGGCAGGTTTGGAGGTGGACATTTTTGGCAGAAGTTCGTGTACAGGAAGGCGAACCGCTCGAGAATGCGCTACGCCGGTTCAAGCGCAAGGTACAGCAGGAAGACATCATCAAGGAAGTCAAGCGTCACTCCTACTACCTGAAGCCGGGCGAAAAGCGTCGTGTGAAAGCAGCTTTGGCGCGCAAGCGGAATCGCAAGAAGGCTCGTAAAGAGCAGGACTAATTCAAGCAGTCCTTCCATCGGGCGGCGATGGTGTCACCCGATGGAGGGCCTGGATGCTCTATAACCGTTACGTTTGAAGTGCTCCGTTCCTTTCCCTGCCGACTTTTGAAAAAGAAGCGGCCGGGGCGCGACATGCGTAACCCGCAATCGACTGCGCACCGTCTGGTGACGGTGTGGTGTCATTTTGGTCTTCGCGAATTTCGGAAGACGAGATATTGCCGCCAATTCTTAAGACGCGGCCCGGGCCCTAGTTGCTGAACAACGTACGAAGACAGGGAAACGGGACCGGCGCATCCGAGGTCATGGCCGATTTCAGCAGGTTCCCTGCTTCGGGGAAGCCGGCCATGGAATTCACGGATAAGGTACTCAAGTGTGTTGATTGCGGCTCCGAATTCATCTTTACCGCAGGCGAGCAGCTATTCTTTCACGACAAGGATTTCAAGAACGACCCCAAGCGCTGCAAACAGTGCAAGGCGAAGCGCGCCAATGGGGGTCCCAGGGTAAGAACCGAAACCAGGACCACTGCTCGGCGTGCGGTCTGGAAACCACCGTTCCTTTCCGGCCCACGCAGGGCCGGCCGGTGTTGTGCCGCTCTTGTTTCCAGAAGAATCAGACCGTACCACTGCCGGGCGGTTCCCCTTCGCCGGGGCAGCCGCCAACTGTTAGATAACGGCAAAATATATTCATAACTACCATATAATAAAAGACTTCCATTGATCGTGCCGCGAACGGAGAAGACGCGGCGGGTCGCGGATAGTTTATCTCTATTTCCCCTTTGTCACAGCCCGGTGCCCGATATCGCGGCGATAGTACATTCCCTCAAATTGGATTTCTCCGACAGCCTGGTAGGCCCGATCCAGGGCTTCCTGCAACGACCCCGCAGCCGCGGTCACCCCCAGCACCCGGCCTCCGGCTGTCACCGGGTGGCCATCCCGCAATGCCGTCCCGGCATGAAAGACCTGGACGTCCGGGATTCGCGCAGCAGCATCCAGTCCGCTGATCGGAAAGCCGGTCTTGTAGGAGCCCGGATATCCCGCCGAACTCGCCACCACGCTTGCGGAAGCGCCTTGACTCCAGCGCAGTTCGGTGGCGGAGAGGGTTCCGTCGACGCAGGCCTCCAGAGCATCGAGAAGATCGCTGTCCAGGCGCATCAGGATGGCCTGCGTCTCCGGATCGCCGAAGCGGGCATTGAACTCCAGCACCTGCGGGTCCACGCGCGGTCATCATCAGGCCGCAGTACAAGACTCCGCGTAAACGGAGTTCTCCTCCGCGGCCATGCCATCGACCGTGGGCTGGGCGATGTGATGCAGAATCCACTCGGTCATGCCGGGATCCAGCATGGAATCAGTCGAATACACGCCCATTCCCCCGGTGTTGGGCCCGGTGTCGCCTTCGCCGATCCGCTTGTGATCCTGGGCCGGCACCAGGGGCGTTACGTGCTTGCCATCGGTGAGGCACAGGAAACTGATCTCGTCGCCCTCGAGAAACTCCTCGATCACCACCTGGTGCTCCGCCGCGCCCAGCAGGGCGCCGGTGAAAAGCCCACCGGCGGCTTCAACCGCGGTGCGATGCGACTGGCAGATGATGACTCCCTTGCCGGCGGCCAGCCCGTCGGCTTTCACCACGATGGGAGGATGGAAGATCTCTACCGCCTTTTCCAACTCGTCGGTGCTGGAGCAAACGGCATAGTTTGCCGTGGGGATGTTGTGCCGCTGCAGAAACCGCTTGGCGAAGCCCTTGCTGGTCTCGAGCATGGCTGCGGCCCGCGGTGGGGCCGAAGACCCGCAGGCCGCGCTCGTCGAAGGGCATCCACAATGCCCAGCGAAAGGGGTAATTCCGGGCCGACGACGGTCAAGTCCGGCCGCTCCGCCTCGACCACCGCGATCATCGAATCCAGATTTGCGAGATCGGCCGGAACACACCGGGCTATCTCGCGCCATGCCGCCATTGCCCGGCGCGCAGACCAGTTCCGTTACCCGCTCGCTCTTTTTGATTGCCCATGCCAGCGCATGTTCGCGTCCGCCAGACCCAAGGATCAAAACCTTCATTCCAATCGCCTCTTGCGGCTCCGATCTATGCCGGAACTCCCAAGGGTATGGTCGGCAATCGGACGATGGAAGTCAAACCGGCCCACACCGTCCGTCACATTACGCTCGCCTATACTGACGTGTGGCCAGCCAATCCTGAAGGTTGGCCCTGAACCATGGCCGAGCCTCGCATTCAACCAAACTCGCATTCCGCCGCAGACCCCCAGCGAGCCGAACAGAGGCGCCTCTATCGGCGCAACCAGGTGTTCGGGCTGCTGATCGTGGCGGCGGTCATCGTTGCGTGGTGGCTGTTCCACACCAATCCCAGGTGGATCTTTCCGCCCGGCTGGTGGCGCCTGTGAGTCCTTCGCGGACGGATCCTTCGCGGACGGCGGACGTTCCTGATCATCTTCCTGACTCTCGGGCCGTACTGATCCTTGGCCCGACCGGCAGCGGCAAGACGGCGCTTATCCCTGGCGCTGGCGGAACGCTTCAGCGGCGAGATCGTCAGTTGCGATTCAGTTGCGGTCTACCGTGGCATGGATCTGGGTACGGCCAAGCCTTCGCCGGACGAACGGGCGCGATTCCCGCATCACCTGATTGACGTTGCCGACCCCGATCAGCCGTTCACGGCTGGCGCCTACAGCCGTGCGGCACGAGCCCTGCTCAGCGAAATCTCTTGCCGGGGACGCCTGCCCATCGTCACCGGCGGAACCGGCTTGTACCTTCGCGCGCTGACAGAAGGCCTGTTCGCCGGGCCCGGAGCGACAGGAAGACCTGCGCTCGCGTCTGCGGCTAAGCCGCGAACGGCACGGTCCCGGATGGCTGCACCGCCTGCTCGCCCGGCTCGATCCCCCATCAGCCGCGCGCATTCACGCCAACGACACGGCCAAATTGATTCGCGCCATCGAAGTCTGCCTGGCTGCACGACAGCCCATGTCGGAGGTTTTGTCGCGCGATCCGCTGACCGGCTTCCGGCTGCTTCGCATCGGACTCAACCCGCCCCGCCGGCTGCTGTACGAACGCCTCAACCAGCGATGCGCCGCAATGTTTGCCGCAGGACTGGTGGAGGAGACGCGCGGCCTCCTCGCACGCTATGGCCCAGTGAAGGCTTTGGACTCGCTCGGATACCGCCAGTCAGCCGCTGTCCTGGCGGGCGCGATGACCGAGCAGCGAAGCCATCGCCGCCGCCCAGCAGGGCCATCGCAACTACGCCAAGCGGCAATTGACATGGTTCCGCCGCGAGCCCGACGTCCACTGGATCGAATCCTTCGGGGAGGAGCCCGGCACCATCGATCTTGCGGCGAGGCTGGTCACGTCCGGCCTTTGACCCTCGCGCTGCGGCCGGGGCACCCGATCCCGCTCCTTTAAACTGGACCGTGGCATGAGGCTCGGCACGCCTCGGAACGGAGCCGTTTTGGAAGACACATTGTTTGACGTGGCAATCATCGGCAGCGGGCCGGCAGGATACACCGCCGCCATTCGCGGTGGGGAGTACAAACTGAAGGTCGCGCTGATTGAGGCGCGGACCGGTGCTGGGCGGGACCTGCCTGCACGTGGGTTGCATTCCCACCAAGGCCCTCCTGTTCAATGCCGAGATCTGGGACCACCTCAAGCACGCCGCCGAATACGGCATCGCCGGCATCGGCACGCCGCAACTCGACTGGGCCGCGGTGCAAAAAAGCGCAAGAACGCCATCATCAACAAGCACACCAAGGGCCTCGAGTTCCTGATGAAGAAAAACAAGGTGACCGTGATTTCCGGCTACGGCAAGCTCACCGGCCCGGCAAACGACGGCGTCCACACCGTCGAACGTAACCGGCGGCCCCAACGGAGAAACGCAGCAGATCCAGGCGAAGAACATAATCCTCGCGACAGGCTCCGAAGCGCGAACGCTCTTTGGCCAGCAGCCCGACGACCGCATCCTGACCAACATCGAAATCCTCGCAGTGAACGAGCCGCCCAAGTCGCTGATCGTGATTGGCGCGGGCGCGGTGGGAGTTGAGTTCAGTTCCATCTTTCGCAGCTTCGGCACCGAGGTCACCATTCTCGAATACCTGCCCCGTGCGGTTCCTGTCGAAGACGAAGACATCTCCAAGGAACTCACGCGGCTCTTCAAGAAGCGCGGCATCGACGTAAACGCCGGCTGCAAGGTCGAGAAGATCGAGAAGATCGACACCGGCGTGAAGGTCTCGTGGACGACCGCGAACGGCAAGGCGCAGGAGAAGGAAGCCGAGAAAGTCCTGGTGGCCGTGGGCCGCGCGCCGCGCACCGAGAATGTCGGCATCGAAACCACCAAAGTCGAACTCGACCGCGGATTCGTGAAGGTCAACGAAGTCCAGGAGACGGCCGAGCCGGGCATCTACGCCATCGGCGACATCGTGGCCGGCCTGCCCCAGCTTGCCCACGTGGGCGCGATGAGCGGCATGGTGGCGATGGCGAAGATCGCGGGTCGTCCGTACCGTCCGGTGCGGCGCGATCGCATTCCCGGATGCACCTACACCGATCCGCAGATCGGCTCGGCTGGCCTCACCGAGGCCCAGGCAAAAGAGAAGGGCTACGAGGTCAAAGTCGGGAAGTTCCCGTTTGCGGGGAATTCCAAGGCCACCATCGTCGACAGCCACGATGGATTCGTGAAGATCGTCTCCGATGCGAAGTACGGGGAGATTCTCGGCGTGCACATCATCGGCCCGCAGGCCACGGAACTCATCGCGGAAGCGGTCGCGGTCATGGAACTTGAAGGCACGGTGGATGAGCTGATGTTCACCATTCACGCGCATCCCACGTTGTCCGAAGCGATGCTCGATGCGTATGCGGCAGTTGAGGGAATGGCGATCAACGCATAAGCGACGGAGCGATTTCTGTTTCGCTCGCGGGTTTTAGCAACGAGCAATAGGTGTGGATCATGCGTTCCACGTAATGCGAGACCGTGAAGCGGCTTTCAACTTTGGCTCTTGCGGCGATGCCCATTGCGTGGGTCGCGTCCCGATTTTGGAAGTGCCAGCGAATCGCCTGTGCCAATGCGGCCACGTCTCTTTCCGGCACGATCGTTCCATCTTCACCGGGCGTCACGCAGTCCTCCGCTCCCGAGGCCCTGGTGGCAATCACGGGCAGACCGCAAGCCATTGCCTCGAGCAGCACCCGCGCCAGTCCCTCATTCACCGACGGAAACGCAAACACTTCGGAGTTGCGGTACCAGTCCGCGACCCGATCCGCCGGCAGGAACCCGGTGAATCGCACATTGGGTGTTGCGTATTGGCGAACGATGGACTGCATCTCCGTCGCTACTTCGCCGATCAGGACCAGTTCGGCATTGGGTAGGGCAAGCTGCTTCCAGGCTTGGAGAAGATAGACCACGCCCTTTGCAATTTCCACGCGTCCCGTATAACAAACCCGAAATACGTCCGGCGAAGCGGGGACCTCCGGCGGTTTGAAGAATTCCGAATCAATGCCAGCATGGACCACCAGTGCTTTTTGCCCAAACCCAGCCCGGGCGAAACTTTCGCGCGCGATCGTTGACGGGACGACAATGTAGTCTCCCGCTGCGAACTCCGCTTCCATGCGCCGGATCAACGCAGAAGAAAGAACTGCGCGGCATTCCCATCGGCGGATACCGAACATCTCACACTCCTCGAGCACCGCCTTCTGCCAGTCGCGCGGATGCATCGACGGATTCTCAATCATGGTCACCGCCCCGTGGCGTTTCGCTGCGCGCAGGCCGGCGAGACAGAGGCCGTTCCAGCCATGAAAGATATCGCTGGCGGGAAGATTTCGCGAGAGCAGCCAGTCTTGGTAGGTGGTAGAAATGACCACCGGAAAATGTCGCGAGAATTTGCTGCCGGGCAGGCGTCTCCATGCGGCCCAGAGGATTCGACTGAATTGACGGTAGTGAGGATAGCGCCGAACGATTTTCAGGCTGGCGTTCCCATCCGGATCCTGGATTTCGGGGACAATGCCAAACGACAAAATCCGGCTCAACATCCCATCGCGCAGCAGCCTGAGGGCAACCTGCTTCTGGAACGACTGGGAGCCAAGGCTGAGCGTGACCTTCAAACAGGCCTTTCCTCTTTATCGAGTTTTGTATTGTACCAGTGCTCGGGTGCCCCAGGTTCGGCGCGTCTTTGTTTTTGCGCCTAACCTGGGCGGGCATGAACCTCAACCAAAATCACACGGTCAGAGACCTGACAGAGGAAGAAGACCATACACCAAATCGATGCAGTGAGTATAGAACGGCGGTTCCGGCTCTTTATTCCAGCGAAGGCGTCCGCCGGCCCGGATCCTGAGACGCTGTCATTGCATCTATGGTTGAGGGGCGTATACTCGCTCTCGTACGGGTCGCATCCTGAGTTTGCGGAGCGGCACTGGAGAAAACATGAGTCTGACCAACTTCCCCGGCGGTGGACCCTCTTCCACCGGAATTCCCGTAACCAAAGTGACCATGCCCGCCCTTGTCGAGATGAAGCGGCAGGGCAAGCCTATTTCTGCGCTTACCGCGTACGACTACGCGACCTCGCGCCTGGTGGACGAGGCCGGCATCGACATGATCCTGGTGGGGGATTCGCTGGCCATGGTGGTTCTGGGCCACGACAACACCCTCGCCGTCACCGTGGACGAAATGCTTCACCACACGCGCGCCGTTCGCCGCGCGGTCCGCCGTGCGCTGGTCGTCGCCGACATGCCCTTCGGCAGCTATCACGGGACTGTTGCGGAAGGCGTCGCCAACGCGGTGCGCTTCCTCAAGGAAGCCGGCGCCGAGGCGGTAAAGATCGAGGGGCCGCGCGTGGAGTTGGTGCACGCCCTCACCGATGCGGAGATTCCCGTCGTTGCCCACCTGGGCCTGACGCCGCAAAGCCTGCACCGCATGGGCGGCTATCGAGTGCAGGCCCGAACCGTTGAAACCGTGATGCAGCTGAAGGCCGATGCGCAGGCGCTGGCCGACGCGGGCGCAGGCGTGCTGGTGCTCGAAGGCGTGCCGCGCGAAGCGGCCGCCGCCATCACCGCGGAGTTGCCCATTCCCACCATTGGCATCGGCGCGGGACCGGATTGCGACGGCCAGATCCTTGTCTTCCACGACCTCGTCAACATGACGTTTGCGCCGCCCGCCAAGTTCGTCCGCCGTTATGGCGATGCGGCGGCCCTCATCCGTTCGGCCGTGGAGCACTATCGCGAGGACGTCGAGCATCGCGCCTTCCCATCCGACGAGGAAAGCTACCATCTCTCTGACGCCGTGCGCAGGGCTCTCGAAGACCGGGTGTTGCGCGAAGCCTGATGGAAGTCATTCGCACCGTACACGAACTGCGGAGGTGGGCGCGCGCCGACCGCTATGAAGGAAATACCATCGGCATCGTGCCCACCATGGGCGCGCTCCACGAGGGCCATGCGTCACTGATTCGCGCCGCGCACAACCAGTGCGGTTTGGTCATCGTCAGCATCTTCGTCAATCCCACGCAATTCGGTCCCAACGAGGACTTCGCGCGCTATCCGCGCACCTTCGAGGCTGACTGCGCGTTGGCAAGAGCGGAAGGCGCGGACCTGATCTTTGCTCCGTCGGTCGAGGAACTCTACCCACCGGGTGCGGCCACATTCGTTGAAGTCGAAGGCCTGGGCAATCGTCTCGACGGAGCGTCACGGCCAGGGCATTTCCGCGGCGTGGCGACGGTGGTTGCGAAGTTGCTCATCGCCACCGAAGCGGATCTTGCGTTCTTCGGACAGAAGGACGCGGCGCAGGTTGCAGTGCTGCGCCGGATGGTGGCCGATCTGCGGCTCCCAGGAAGGATTGTTGTTTGTCCCATCGTGCGCGAGCCCGATGGACTTGCCCTCAGTTCGCGCAACGCCTATTTGAATGCCGAAGAGCGCAGACACGCTCTGGTCTTGAGCCGCGCAGTCCGCCGAATTGAACTGATCGTGGCTGCCGGGGAACGTCGCGCCGCCGCTCTGATCAGCGAGGCCAGGGAAATCTTCGCCGCCGAACCCGCCGTCCGTGTGGACTACATCGAGTTGGTCAACTGGGACACGCTGCTCTCCGTTGAGACAGCTTCGCCCGGTTCCCTGTTCGCGGTCGCCGCATGGGTCGGCAGCACTCGCCTGATTGATAACACGATCATCGCTTGATCTCGGGACTGGGTGCCCCAGGTCTCGATTTTGAGACCTGGGTTGGATGGAGTCTCGCCTGGTGACGCATGCCCGGCGTTACCATTCCTCCGTGAGCACTTTTTCGATTCTTTCCAATCAAGCCCCGCTCGATCACGAACGTTTCTCCTCTCATCGCGAACTGGAAGCCCAACTCAAAGCAACGCTGCGCGGCGAAGTTCATTTCGACATGGCATTTCGCGCGATGTACGCGGCGGACTCCTCGAACTATCGCCAACTGCCCATCGGCGTGATCCTGCCCCGCGACGCGACTGACGTCGAAGCCGCGCTGGCCGCGTGCCGTGCCACGGGAGCCGCCGTTTTGCCGCGCGGCGCCGGCACGAGCCTGGCCGGACAGTGCGCCAACGTGGCCGTGGTCTTCGATTTTTCGAAATACATGAACGGCCTCAGCTCCCTCGATCCCGAGAAGAGGCTCGCCATCGTTCAGCCGGGCATTGTCCTCGATCGCGTGCGCGAAGCCGCCGAACTGCATCACCTCACTTACGCGCCAGATCCCGCCACGCACTCGCGCTGCACCCTGGGCGGCATGATCGGCAACAACAGTTGCGGCGTGCACGGCCTGCTGGGCGGCAAGGTTTCAGACAACATCGAATCGCTCGACATCGTTCTCTACGACGGCACGCGCATGACGGTGGGGCGCACCGGCCCCGCCGAACTCGATGCGGCGATACGCGGCGGCGGCCGCGTAGGCCAGATTTATTCGGGGCTGGTCGGGCTGCGCGATCGCTACGCCAACCTGGTCCGGGAAAGATTCCCGCGCATTCCGCGGCGCGTCTCTGGCTACAACCTCGACGAACTTCTTCCCGAAAACGGATTTCACGTTGCCCGCGCCCTGGTAGGCACCGAAGGCACTTGCGCGACCATTGTGTCGGCCACGCTGAACCTCGCGTCAAGTCCGCCCCATCGCGTGCTCACGGCGCTCGCGTTTCCCGATGCATTTCTCGCCGCCGACGCGGTGCCGCTGGCGCTCGAACACAAGCCCATCGGTCTCGAAGGATTCGATGCGTTGCTAGTCAATTTCATGCAGCGCAAGAATCTCGCAGTGGACGATGTGTCGCTGCTTCCTCCTGGCGGCGGATACCTGCTGGTCGAGTTGGGCGCGTGGAACGCCGGCGAAGCCGAACAGATGGCCGAGAAGCTGGTTCAGGCCTCGCAAAGCTGGCCGGTGAAACCGGTGGCGCGTATCTACAACTCTGCCGAAGCCGCGCGGGTGTGGTTTGTGCGCGAATCGTCGCTGGGCGCCACGGTGTTTGTGCCCGGCGAACCAGAGGGCTGGGAAGGCTGGGAAGATGGCGCGCGTACCGCCCGGAGAAACTTGGTGCCTATCTGCGCGCCATCGCGGCGCTCATGGGCGAGTACGGCTATCGCAGCCCGATGTATGGCCACTACGGCCAGGGCTGCGTGCACATGCGCATCAACTTCGATTTCCACTCGGAGAGGGGTCTGCGCGATTTCCGCGAATTCATCGATCGCGCCGCAGACCTGGTTCTGAGCTTCGGCGGATCGCTCAGCGGCGAACACGGCGACGGCCAGTCTCGCGCCGCCCTGCTCCCCAAAATGTTCGGCCCCGAACTGATGGGCGCATTTCGCGAATTCAAGACTCTCTGGGATCCCGACAATCGCATGAACCCCGGCAAAGTGGTCGATGCCGTGCGCGTCTACGATCCAGTCGAAAACCTTCGCCACGGGCATGTTGGGAGTGAGAAGGACCCGGGTGCCCCAGGCCTCGCTTCTGAGACCTGGGAAACGCATTTCGTCTTCGCTAAAGACGACGGCTCCCTGGAACGCGCCACAGAACGCTGCGTGGGTGTGGGCGCATGCCGCAAAGCCGGGCCCGGAGTGATGTGCCCCAGTTATCGCGCCACTGGCGACGAACAGCATTCGACACGTGGCCGCGCGCGCCTGTTGTGGGAGATGCTGGCGGGCGATCTGCGCCGTGAAGGCTTCCGTAGCGAAGCCGTACAACAGGCTCTCGACCTCTGCCTCAGTTGCAAAGCCTGCAAGACGGAATGCCCCGTGGCCGTGGACATGGCCGCGTACAAAGCCGAATTCCTCGCGCAGCATTACAAGGGGCGCCTGCACCCTCTGCATCACTACATCTTTGGCTTTGCCGACAAGCTGGCGCGATGGGGATCGCTCACGCCGGCGCTGACCAATGCGATACTCACCGGGCCGCTGACCAGCCCGTTGATCAAGCACATTGTCGGAGTAGCACAGGAGCGCCAGTTACCCAAGCTCGCCGCAACGAGTTTCGTGTCAGGGCACGACTTCAGCCGTGCCGCCCCCGAGGGATCCTCCACAACGCGGAAAGTCCTCCTCTGGCCTGACACCTGGAACAACTACTACCATCCGCAAACCCTGGCCGCCGCCGAGACGGTGCTTACCCAGGCCGGCTTCCAGGTCATAGTGCCCATCGGGCACATCTGCTGCGGCCGCCCGCTCTACGACTTCGGCCATCTCGACTCCGCCCGCACTTACCTCGCCGATGTCCTCGATCGAATGGCCCCGCACATCGATGCCGGCCTGCCATTCATCTTTCTCGAGCCCAGTTGCGCCAGCGTCTTCAAAGACGAGTTGCCCGAGCTCTTCCCCAACGACCCGCGCGCGAGGAAAATGCGCGAGCAGGTCTGGCTGCTCGCCGATTGGCTTTCCGAGAAAGCGCCCGATTTCGCAGCCGGCCGCCTGAACGGCGCACATATCCTCATCCACGGCCATTGCCATCACAAAGCCGTCTTCGGCGGCCCCAAGAAAGAGATCGCGCTACTGCGCCGGGCGGGCGCCACTGTCGAAGCCATCGAAGCCGGCTGCTGCGGAATGGCCGGCCCATTCGGATTCGAAGCCGACAAGTTCGAGGTATCGAAGGTCATCGCCAGCCAGGGCCTTCTACCCGCCGTTGAAGCCGCCGGGCCAACCACGATCGTGGTTGCGGACGGATTCAGTTGCCGCGAACAAATTCTTCAGTTAGGCCACAAGCGCGCGCTGCATTTTGCCGAGGTGCTCGCCCACACTTGCGGGTGCGGCGGTTGACTCATCACAAGAAGCGCGGGCCGTCCTGCGCTACGATAAAAGGGCCAGAGTACAAAAATCACTGGGGTACCCATGTTCGTCGTGGTTTGGCAGTTCGAGATTGCCGAAGACAAGATCGCCGCGTTTGAAGCCGCCTATGGCCCGGATGGAGCCTGGGCGAAGTTGTTCCGCTCGTCTCCGGAGTATCAGGGCACTGAATTGCTGCGCGACGCCTACATTCCCGGCAGCTACCTGACCATCGACCGCTGGGCCAGCGAGGACGCCTTCCGCACCTTCCGCAAGGATCACGATGGCGAATACGAGACCCTGGACCGCTCCTGCGATGCGCTCACTGCCCGCGAGACGCGGATTGGCGCCTACACAGTCTGAGGCATGTTTCCCAGGCGAATGTGATGGCCGCCACAGGCATCAAGATCAGTATCGCCTTTTCTTCGCTTTTCTCCTGTCTTTTAACTGTCGCATACTGCTACAATCCGAAGGAAATGCATTCCAGGCTTTTGTTCTCGCGTCGCCCTTTTGCGGCTGAGGGAGATGCTTGAGGATGCTGATCAGGAGACCCGAATCATGCCTGTCGTCGATGACCGCGCCAAAGCCGTAGAACTAGCCCTCAGCCAGATCGAAAAACAGTTCGGAAAAGGGTCGATCGTGCGGCTGGGGTCGCGCGAGGCGCTGTTGCCCATCGCGGTCATCTCCACCGGCTCCATCAGCTTCGACGCGGCGCTGGGCGTGGGCGGCATTCCCCGCGGCCGGGTCACGGAGGTATTCGGGCCCGAGTCCTCGGGCAAAACGACCATCACCCTGCAGATCATCGCCGAAGCGCAGCGGAGCGGCGGCCTGGCCGCGTTCGTCGATGCGGAGCACGCTCTCGATCCCGGCTACGCCAAGAAGCTCGGCGTCGATGTCGACAACCTGCTGGTCTCGCAGCCGGACAGCGGCGAGCAGGCGCTCGAAATCACCGAGGCCCTGGTCCGCTCCGGCGCGATTGACGTGCTGGTGGTGGACTCGGTCGCCGCGCTCGTACCCAAGGCCGAGCTCGACGGCGAAATGGGCGACTCGCACGTGGGCCTGCAGGCCCGGCTCATGTCGCAGGCGCTGCGCAAGCTCACCGGCACGGTTTCGAAGTCGCGCACCGCGCTGATTTTCATCAACCAGATCCGCGAGAAGATCGGCGTCATGTTCGGCAATCCTGAAACCACCACCGGCGGCCGCGCGCTCAAGTTCTACTCTTCGGTCCGCATCGACATCCGCCGCATCGCCGCCATCAAGGAAGGCGACGCGGTCACCGGCAACCGCACCAAGGTCAAGATCGTGAAGAACAAGGTGGCCGCGCCGTTCCGCGAGGCCGAGTTCGACATTCTCTACGGCGAAGGCATCAGCCGCGAAGGCGACGTGCTCGACCTGGCGGTGGCCAACAACATCGTGGAGAAGTCCGGCGCCTGGTACAGCTATGGCGGCGAGCGCATCGGCCAGGGCCGCGAGAATACGCGCACCTTCCTCAAGGAAAACAAGGACATCTTCGCCAAGATGGACGGCGAACTTCGCAAGAAGCTGAATATCGGGGCGCCCAAGGTGGAAGTGCCCGAAGTTCCCGCCGCCGGTCCCGCCGAGGCAAAGGAAGCAGTTCGCTCGCGCCGCGGTTAGAGTCCTGCCATCCAGAACATACAACGAGGAGCCTTGACGGGCTCCTCGTTGAGCGTTTGCGCCGTTTCCGCTGTTCTCATCTTTATTCCTGGCATTGAGCTGATCAGAAATCCTCATGTTCCGAAATCTCTTCCGGGTGCTGCTCATGCCTTCGTGGTTCGAAGGCGCGCAACGACGCTTATACTGGGATTGCGTGAATCCGAACAGGGCCGCCGATTCAGTTCCTCCCACCATGCGGAATCGGGCAATGGCCGGGCCCTGGGTGCGCGGCTCCTTCCGCCGCGTTTTTTGGAACGGATCATCACCACAGATCGCGTAACCATCGCGTTATCGAGGGTTGAGGGAATGCGGACGGCAGTCATCGGCGGCGGCGTTGCAGGTTTGGCGGCTGCCTACGAGTTGGAGCGGGCGCGGGCATCGGACCCAACGGTTCGCTACACGTTGTTCGAGGCTCGCGAGCGCCTCGGCGGCGCGCTGGCCAGCGAAGTCGTCCAGGGAACTGTGCTCGAACGCGGGCCGGATTCGTTCCTCAGCGAGAAGCCGGCCGCATCGGTGCTCTGTCGCGAACTGGGAATCGGCGGCGACCTCATTCCGTCGAATGATGCACAACGCAAGACCTATATCTTGGTAGGAAATCAACTCATCCCGCTCCCTGACGGACTGATGTTTCTGGTCCCCACCAAGCTGGTTCCCACGGCGCTCACGCCGCTGTTCAGCTTTCCTACCAAGGCGCGCATGGCGCTCGAGCTTTTGATTCCGCCGCGCCGCAAGCGCATGGCGGACGAATCTGTTGCCAGCCTGGTCACGCGCCATTTCGGAACCGAAGCCGTTGACCGGCTGGCGGATCCGCTGCTCTCCGGTATTTATGGCGGCGATGCCTCCCAGTTGAGCGCCAAGACCGTCCTGCCGCGGCTGGTCGAGATGGAACGGGAGTATGGTTCGCTGACCCGCGGCATGCTGGCTGCTCATCGCAAGATGCGTGCGCGCGCCGCCGCCAACGGGCATGGACCCGCGGCGGCAGCAGAGCGTCCAATTTTCACCACGCTGCGAGGCGGGATGCAGCAACTAGTGGACGCGATCCGTGCCCGCCTGGACTGGGCGGCGGTGCGGCTCTCCACTCCCGTAAACGCTCTGGAACGCGCCGACAATGGATGGATGGTCCACTCGCTGGGCACCGCGGAGTTCTACGACTCGGTGATTGTGGCCTCGCCGGCGTGGGCCGCCGGTGTGCTGCTCGCTCCCGTTGACGCGGTGCTGAGCGAACAGCTTGGCGGTATTCCTTACTCTTCATCCATCACCGTCAATCTTGTTTACGACGAGGACGCGCTCGGAAAGCTTCCCGAAGGCTTCGGTTTCCTCGTGCCGGCGACCGAACGTCGATCGCTGCTGGCATGCACCTTCTCGCATCGCAAGTTCCTGGGCCGCACGGCGCCGGGAAAAGCCGTGATTCGTGCGTTCCTCGGCGGCATGCGCAATGAAGCCCTGCTGGCTGAGAACGACAATGCTCTCGTTGCCATCGTGCGCCATGAACTGATTGACATCCTGGGCGAGAGCGTCGTAGGGATAGGCCTCGATCCGGAGTACACGCAGGTGACGCGCTGGCGCCGGGCCATGGCCCAATACGCGGTCGGACATCAGGAGCGAATCGAGAGGATCAACGAGCGTGTGGCGGCCTTGCCCGGCCTGCGCCTGGCCGGCAATGCCTACGACGGCATTGGCGTTCCCGATTGCATCCGCCTGGGCCGCAAAGCGGCGGCCGATCTCATCCAGGCCGGCGCCGGCTTGAATGTTTAATCCGCAACACCCGCTCCCTGCCCATCCTTGCGACTCGAACGTTTAATCCGCAACAGACGCTCCGTGCCCCATCCTTGCGATTTCTTTCTGTAGCAAGGGTGGGAAACGACTAATGCCTGCCAAACGTTTCAGCCCTCAAAGGATCGCAACGCCTGTCTATTTCAGCCGCACGTCGGCCCGCGGATTGGCAGGCGGCGGAGAGATCATAAATTTGGTTTGAGCCTCCGAAGGATGATTGACCTTTGAGGTCCGGCCCTCGCTCTGCATGCGCTGGTGCGCCTGGGTCCAGGTGGGCAGATCCGGCTCCGGCTGCGACCAGTGAACGAGGGCCGCCTCGTCGCACCACTCCAACAGCTTGCGCATGGCCGGGCCGTGAGGCTTGGCCAGCATGAAGGCCTTCAGCGCGGATTCGTTTTCCCAACTGGTACAGGTCCAGAAGGTACTTAGTCCGTCCTGGAGCACTTTGACTCGAAGACTGCCGGGCGCCTTCTTTGCCTGCCACCCGATGCGCAGCGATCTGAGAAGAAACGCGGGCAGGTAAAACCACGACCGGACCCGCAAGCGAGTAACGGAAACAACCGCCATAACTCCTCAGATGTGGGTGCCCCAGGTCTCGATTCTGAGACCTGGGATTTCACCACCGCCTTCACTGTCCCGAACTTCCGAATCCCTTTCCCTCGCGGGCCGACACTTCGAGAGTTTCCACATCCTCGACCAGGCCAGTCAAAACCGGCACAGGAATCATCTGGGCAATCTTCTCGCCCGCCTTCAATTCCACGGGCGCGAGGCCAAGATTGGTCATGACGATCAAGACCTCGCCGCGGTAGCCGGCATCGATGACTCCGGCCGTGGTGGCAAGGCCGCGCGCGGCCATGGAGGAGCGATCGCGGACCAGCAGGCCAAGGGGAGCGCCGGTTTCAGGATGACGGGCCTCGACGGCAATTCCGGTGCGGACGCGGACCGTCTGATGCGGAGCGATTAAGGCGCTTTCGAGAGCGAAGAGATCATAGGCGAGGTCTTCGCCTGGGTGCGCCACCACGGGCAGGCGGGCGGCTTCCTCAAGGCGTTTCACACGAAGCATGGATCGATAGTATCGGAGCGAGTGCGGCCTGAGCCGAAGTCCCAGTTTCTTTACGGGCCGCGAAAGGACGCGATTCTGCACCACTTTTGCGACACTTTCCGGGGCTGTTCTCTTGGTAAGCTCAATGATTAGAGGGCGATAGGGCGAAAGAGCATCGCTTCGCGAATTTTTTAGCGGGGGGGTGGGTGGCCTGCGCGGGTAGCGTTAACAGATTGATTCCATTGTGGGTTGAGGGAGAAATTGTGCGTGCCTGAATGGCTCTTAACCGTCGCTGAGTGGCTCCTGAGTGGCGCTTATTGGATGGAACTGGGTTGAGGTAGCGGGACCCGTCGGGGCCGCTCGATCCATGCAATGATTGTCCTCCAAAGATGGGTAATTTTCGGCAAACATCCCGATGTGCGAAATACACTGAAGTTCCTGCCAATCGCCTACTCTTAACTTTCCGGGACGCGGCCCGGCTGGCGGGTTGTGATGGGGTGGGCTCGAAACTTCCCGAATGTCCACGATACGCCAACCTCGGATATTTGGCAGATAATCGGGGTATACAATCGGTACATCCGAGGACAACCTAGACGTTGCATTCAATGGAGAACCATGTTCATGAGGCGCCATTTTCTTTCTGCATTTTTGCTTCTTTTCGGGATAGCTAGCATTGCCTATTCTCAAATACCAACTGATGGACAGGTCGGTAAGACCTCCTACGAAAACACGTACTTCAAATTCTCCTATTCCTGGCCAGCCTTCTTGCAACCGTATGGCGTGAACGCACTGCAATTGCCGAAGAGTACACATGCCTATGAGTTTTTGCTGTTTTCAGCGCGTCAAGGCAACGATCCGGACGGCATCGTCATCATCGCGGAGCGAATGAAAGCGCAGACGCAGCTCAAAAGCAGTTCGGCCTTCATGGACTGGATTGCCCGTTTCGGGCCGGGGCAACATGTAACCATGCAGCCGCGCAAGCACTTCATCAACGCGGATGGATTCGTAATCGACGAACTCGACTACACGGAAGATGGCGTGCCCTCCTCAGCTTTAGTGATTCAGATCAGAGAATTCCTGATCGCATTTAAATGCAATGCGAAATCAGCCAGCGATCTCGACGCGATGAATCGATCAATTGCTGATTTGCGGCGGCTCAAATAGCGAGTTTGGGCTAACGCTTGGACCGTGGATTCGCACGCGCTCGTCCTTTTCGGTCGTGTCACCGCCTATGCGGAATGTATGGTCCGCCGCCGTTTTGCAAGCGAAATGTGAGATTGACATGTTGGGTTGCGCGAATGTATCCGGCCTTTGTTGGAGTAGATCTCCAGGCCTGAATGGAATGCGCTGCGCCCTCGTCCTATTTAGTTTCGCGGCCTTTGAAGGCTGTTTCCGCATAAAGGTTTCGAGAGCGCCGGGATCGACCGTTGTGCCATCTCATGCTTCGCCAGCAAACCTGGCAGGGATGTCAAAAAGTCATATGATTCAGCCGTCGTCGTTGGTCTGCAGATGTGGGAATCGCGGATGCGATTTCCAAGCCTGGCGCTTTTGCCAGGCGTCATGTGCAGGCCAAGCATTTCAGGCGGCGGCAGTTTGTGGCACCAGTGGCGGGCGATAGGCTTCGCCCTTGGCCAGTACCGCCCAGACCATGCGCGCCATCTTGTTGGCCATAGCGACCGTGGCCACATGGATGCGCTTGCGTGACGTGAGTTGAGTCAGCCACGTGCTCAGGCCGGTAGACTGCTTCGTCTTTTGTAGCAAGACAGAATGTGCTCCCTGCACGAAGAGCTTTCGTAGATACTTGTTCCCGCGCCGGCTGGTTCCGGTTAGTGTTTGCTTGCCTCCCGTCGAGTGCTCACCGGGAACCACTCCCAGCCAGGCAGCAAATCCGCGCCCCTTCTTGAAGGCCGCTCCGTTGCCGATCGCCGCGATCGTGGCAGTCGCTGTTAACGGCCCGATGCCGGGGATCGCAATCAGCCGCCGGCATGCTTCAAGATCGCCGGCGATGCGCAGGATCAGCTTGTCGGACTCGTCAATCTGTCTGTGCAGGTACTGCATCTCCAACTGGAGTTGTGCAAGCAGCACTCGCAATGCGCCCGACAGCTTGTTGTCGGCGTCTTCAAGGATCCCGGGCAGCGACTCTTCGATATAACGGCGTCCCTTCCGGATCGTGATACCCCGTTCCAGCAGCAACCCACGAATCTGGTTGATCACCGCGGTGCGTCGACCTACCCAGCGTTCACGAACCCGGTGAAGGGACTGCAGATCCAGCTGATCATCCGTCTTGATCGGAACGAAACGCATGCTTGGCCGTCCTACCGCTTCGGCGATAGCTTCCGCGTCGATGTAATCGTTCTTGTTCGTCTTCACGTACGGCTTCACATACTGGGCCGGCATCAGACGCACATCATGCCCCTGCTCGCGCAGAGCACGGCCTAGGAAGTGAGCTCCTCCGCAAGCCTCCATCCCGATCAAGGACACACGCAGGTTCGCCGTGAAGCGTAAGATCTGGTTCCGCGAGCACTTCTTGCGCACCACCACTTCGCCGCATGGGTTGAGACCAACCAGGTGAAAGACCGTCTTCCCAAGATCAATGCCGATCGTGTGAATCTCCATGGGACGCCTCCTGTGCACCACTTTACCTCCGGAGAGGATTAGGCGGCGGACCATGCCAGTAGTTTCGAAAAGCGACGGCAGATCCTTCGACTCCGGTCGCCGCGGCAACCTCCGCGCAGGATGACAAGAAGAGGTCGGGCGCGTCCCGCTTTACAGGGTTGGAGAATTGTCGCCGAGCATCGCTTCCCGCACGATCTTGATGGGCGGAAAGCCTTGTTTCAGGAATTCGTTATGGAATTGTTCAAGCGAGAACGCGGCGCCTTGCCTGGCTTTCAGGTCTTCGCGCAGTTTCAGGATCTCGAGCTTCCCCAGCGTGTAGTAGAGATAGGTTGGGTCACCGGTGCCACGCTTGGTTTCAACCACAGCGGTCTCCTTTGACTGGTAGCCTTCCTCCTGGAAAAACTCGATGGCCTGGTCGGTGCTCATTTTGCCAGTATGCATCTGAATGCCGACGATAAAGCGCGCATTGCGCAGCAGCGCGTCCTGCAATTGGCCCAATCGGAGCAACTTCGATTCGTGTTGATCTTTCGCGCCTGTTCCTGACTGACCGTAGCCGGCATCGAGCATCATCTGTTCGCAGTAATGGGCCCAACCCTCGGCGTTGGTATTGGCGCCGAGCAGCTTGCGCACGCGGCTGGGAGCCTGCGGCACCCAGAGAAACTGCACGTAATGCCCGGGGTAGGCCTCGTGCACCGCGGTGGAAATGACCGTGCCGCGATTGAAGGAGTGCATGAAGCCTTCGACTTCCTTCGGGGTCATGGTCGATTCAGGCAGAGTGACGTTGAAGTAGGCCTCGGTCGCATGTTTTTCGTAGGGGCCGGGCGTGTCCATGCTGGCAAAGGTCGTCGCCCGCATGAAAGGCGGAGTCTCTTCTACGATGGGCCGCACTTCGGACGGGATGGTAACGATGTGATGGGACTTGATGAACGAGACCAGGCTGTCAAAAGTGGCGCGAAAGGAGTTGAGCAGTTGGTCAGGGGCGGGGTGGTCTGAACCCAGTTGCTCAAGGACAGCGCGCGGCTCTTTGCCGGGCTCGAGTTCCTTCGCGATCTGGTTGAAGTGCTGCTGGTTTTTGTGCAGGTCGGCAGTGCCAATCTCGAGCAGTTTGTCCAGCGGGATATCAACCATCTCGTCGTATTGCAGCTTTTTCGAGAAGGTATCGGTTCCAATGCGGAAATCGCCATCCGACCTTGGCAGCAAATCAGACTTGAGCCAGTCGAGATAGCTCTTCAACGCGGCAATCACGGCCGCATTGGTCTGCGCAAATTCGGCTTTGATGGCCGGATTCTTTGCATCGGCGAAGGCGGAGGGGACATCGTGCTCGAAGAAGCTGATGATGCCGGGTAGCTGCTCGATCGCGATCTCGGTCGAGATGTGGGGCGGGTTCTTGAGATTCACCCGGGCCTCGTCAAGGCGCGAGGGCATGAGCTTCTCGCGTGCAATAAGCGAGCGAAGGCGCTCGTCGGGCGAAGCAAATTTGCGCTCCATCAGCGAAAACGCTCCGTTCGAAATTCCACCCGAATACATGTCGGGGTTCTTTTCCGAAGGGCGGATTGTGCTGAGCGTGAGGAGCGTGGTGCGGATGTTGGCCAGAACCATTTCGCGGTCGCCGCGCGTGGTCTCGTCCAGGCCGGCAGCGGGAATGGACTCGACGCGGCGCTCAAAAAAGACGAGGTCCGCAATCCAGGCGTCAATTCTCTTGTGCGAGTAGTCTTCGAGTTGAGTGTCGTACTGGTGATAGCCGGAGAGCGTTCCGATGGTCGGCTGATTGGGAAAGTACAACTTGTCGAAATACTCGTCGGAGACTTTTTGAAACTGCTGTTGGGCAGCATCGTTGGCCGCATTGGCAGAGATAGTGGTGAACATGGCGACTCCGATGGCGAGCAGCATTAGAGTTTTCTTCATTGATGCCTCATTGAATCGAGTCCGTGAATCTCTTGCCTGCGGTTGGTTGCAGCAGGGCATTTCTTCGGGGGCTAAAGCCCATGTTGTTTACTGAGACAATGTACGGGCTAAAGCCCGTACCCTTCAAAGACTGAGCAGATTCAGAGATCGCTATGCGTTGACTGGTGCAGGGGCAAGGACGTTGATCAGGTCGCGGATTTCGAGCAGTACTTCGTCGGAACGTGAGGCAACCAAAGGATACTTGAGCATGCCCTGGGGCGTGAACTGCGCGCCGCGCTTGGCGTTGCGGGCGACGAGGCGCATGAGGTGCTGCGGTTCGATGCCGGCGTTTTCGGTAAAGCGGATCTGCAACTCGCCGCGTTTGCGGTCGATCTGAGCAATGCCGATGCGTTCGCATTCGAGGCGCAGCGAAGCGGCTTCGAGCAGGTAGACGGTGGCATCGGGAAGCGGGCCGTAGCGATCCTCCATTTCGGCGCGCAGGTCGGCAATAGCCTTTTCGCTCTGTGCGCCCGCGATTTTCTTATAGAGGCGGAGGCGCTGGTTCTCTTCGGGAACATAGGCTTCGTCGATGCGTAGCGCGATGCCGAGATTGAGTTGCGTAGTCGGTCGTTCCTCGGCGCTCTCGCCTTTCATCTCTTTCACGGCCTGCTCAAGCATGGAGGTATAGAGCTCGAAGCCGACGGCTTCGATGTGTCCGCTCTGCTCGCCGCCGAGCATGTTACCGGCGCCGCGGAGTTCCAGATCGAGCGCGGCGATTTTGAATCCCGCGCCGAGGTCAGAGAATTCTTTGAGCGCGGCGAGACGGCGGCGCGCGATTTCGTTGAGTTCTTTCTCGTTGGGGATGAGGAGATAGGCATAGGCGCGGCGGTTGGAGCGGCCCACGCGTCCGCGGAGCTGGTAGAGTTCGCTGAGGCCGTGGCGATCGGCGCGGTTGATGAGGATGGTGTTGGCGAGCGGAATGTCGAGGCCGTTCTCGATGATCGTGGTCGCCACCAGCACGTCGAATTGGTGATGCATGAAGGCGAGCATTACTCTTTCGAGCTCGCCTTCGCTCAACTGGCCGTGGCCTACGGCGACGCGCGCGGCGGGAACCAGTTCCTGGATGCGCGACGCAATTTCGTAGATGGATTCGACGCGGTTGTGGACGAAGTAGATTTGGCCGCCGCGCTCGAGTTCGAGTTCTATAGCCGAGCGGATGATCTTCTCGTCGAACTTGGCCACCACGGTTTGAATCGCCATGCGGTCCTTGGGCGGCGTTTCGATCACGCTCATGTCGCGCAGTCCGACCAGGGACATGTGCAGCGTGCGCGGGATGGGCGTAGCGGACATGGCGAGCACGTCGATCTCTTTGCGGAGCTGCTTGAGGCGCTCCTTGTGGCGCACGCCGAAACGCTGCTCTTCGTCGACAACGAGCAGGCCGAGGTCCTGGAAGTTGATGTCTTTGGAAAGGATGCGGTGGGTGCCGATGAGAATGTCTACCTTGCCGGTTTCCACTTTTTCGACGATCTGCTTCTGCTCTTTTGCGGTGCGGAAGCGGGAGATCATTTCGATGTTGATGGGGAATTGCGCGAAGCGCCGCTTGAATGTTTCGAAGTGCTGGAAACTAAGGACGGTGGTGGGCGTGAGGACCGCGACCTGCTTGCCGTCCTGCACAGCTTTGAAGGCGGCGCGCATGGCCACTTCGGTTTTGCCGTAGCCCACGTCGCCGCAGAGCAAGCGGTCCATCGGTGTGGACGACTCCATGTCGTACTTAATGGCGCGGATCGCGGAAACCTGGTCGTCGGTCTCGTTGTAATCGAAGGCGTCTTCGAACTCCTTCTGGAATTCGTTGTCCTTTGAGAATGACGTGCCCTGTGCTGTATGGCGCTCGGCGTAGAGCTTCAACAACTCTGCCGTCATGTCCTGCATGGCCTTGCGCACGCGCGCCTTGGTCTTCTGCCATTGCGCCGAGCCAAGCTTGTTTAGAACCGGCGCGGGGCCGGTGTCGGTGGAACGGTATTTCTGAATTAAATCGAGGCGCGTCAGCGGAACATAAAGCTTGGCCTGCTCGGCGAATTCGAGAATCATGAATTCGACGGCGAGGCCGTCCTGCACGATTTCTTTCAGGCCCTGGTATTGCGCGATGCCGTGCTCAACGTGGACCACGTAGTCGCCGATGGTGAGGTCGCGGAAGTCGGAGACGAAGGCGGCAGTCTTGGAGCGCTTGGGCTCGGGGCGCGCGGCGATGTCGGCATCGTCGGAGAAGTCGTTGGCTCCAAAGACGATGAGATTGGCATCCGGGAAGCTGACCCCGGATGAGATCTGGGCGCGCACAATGACCGGCACGCGCAGGTCTCCGGCGAGATAGCTCGCTTCCTCCAGCATGGTCTCGCTGCTGCCATGAACGGCGCGGCTGCCGAAGCGATAGGGGATCTGGTATTCGCGCAGCACGGTGGCCATGCGCTCGACATCGCCCTGGTTCGCGGCGGCCAGCACGATGTGCGTCTCGGCTTCGATGAGCTTGCGGAGTTGCTCGGTGAGCGCGGGAATGGATCCGTGGAATCTCAGCGTGGGGCGGGTGTTGAGCGCGATTTCGCCGAGCGTCGTATCTTCGTCGAGCACGTCCACGAGGCCGAGTTGGTCAAGGTCGAGTCCGAAGTGCGAATCAAGCAGGCCCTGGAGAATTTCGGGGCGTAGGTAGATATCTTCCGGCCGGATCAGGTTGCCGATGCCGGATCGCTCGTGGCGCTGCTCGACTTTGTTCCACCAGCGGTCGATCTGGTTGCGGACCATGCCGGGCTCGTCGACAAAAAGAACGGCCTTGGGCAGGAGCTTGAGAAGGTGGCTTTCCGCTCCGGCGACACTGGAGAAGAATTCCCAGCCAGGGAACACGCTCACTCCTCCGGCGGCAGCGGCTTCGATGGCTAGCTCGTCGGCGGTGTCGTCGGTGCCTTCGCCTTCAATGTGGATGCGCTCGCGGCTGAGGCGGGCGTTGACGGCGGCCAGCAGGTGCTCGGTGACGGGCGTTTCGGTCAGCGGCAACAACCAGGCTTCGTCGAGTCCGGACTGCGAGCGCTGCGTCTCGGGGTCGAAGCGGCGAATGGATTCGATTTCGTCGCCAAAGAACTCGATGCGGATGGGACGGTCGGATTCGGGGGAATAGACATCGAGAATGCCGCCGCGCCGGGTGAACTGGCCGGGCATCTCCACCAGGTCCATCTGCGTGTAGCCGACGCCGGCCAGATGCGCCGTGAGGACTTCGATATCGACTTCTTCGCCGCGCTTGAGATTGATGGCGAGCGATGCATAATAGTCGCGTTCGAACAGGCGCAGGGCGGCGGCTTCGACCGGCGCGATGAGGATGGAGACGGCGCCAGTGGCCAGTTTCCACAGAGCGGCGGCGCGCTGTTCCTGCACATCGGGGTGCGGGGAAAGGTTTTCAAACGGGAGCACGTCATGGGCGGGGAAGCGCACTACACGGTCGGGATCGATGGCGCCCGTAAGTTCGCATCCGGCGCGGAGCGCGGGTTCGAGGGCTTCGGCAACCTTGTTGTCGGCGACGAGCACGATTACCGGCTGCCGGGCGGCCCGAGCCATCAGCGGAATATAGAGGGAGCGAGCAGTTGCCGTGAGTCCGGACACACGCCTCCGCCCCGAAGCAAGGCTGAGGTGCCTGCGAACGCGCTCAAATGCGGGGGTATGCTCCAGGTCCACGAAAATTTCGCGGACGAACGGGAGGATCATCGAAGACTAGTTTAGCAGTTGGGTTGGCCGCATCCCAGGTCTCAAAAGCGAGACCTGGGGCACCCAGTGCAGTGGGTTAGCGTTTGCGGAGGCGGACGGAGTCCCAGCTTCCGTCGGAGGCCCAGCCGCCATCGACCGACAGGCAATGCCCATTGATGAAGGCGCTTTCGGTCTCGTCGGCGAGGAAGGCAATGGCGCGAGCGACATCATCGGGAGTGGCGAATCGGGCCATGGGAATGCGGCCGGTAATGTCGGCGTCGGAGTAGCTGCCGCCGGCCTGGTCGGCCACATCCATTTCGGTCTTCACCCAGCCGGGACAAACGGCGTTGACGCGCACGCCGCGGCCGCCCCACTCGGCGGCGAGCGTACGGGTGAGGCCGATGAGTCCGTGCTTGGAGGTGTTGTAAGCTGCCCGGTCGGACACAGCGAGAAGGCCAGCTACGGAAGCGACGTTGATGATGGAACCGCGACCGGCTTCGAGCATCTTTCTGCCGAATGTCCGGGCGAGCAGGAATGGCGCCACAAGATTGACGTCAATCACGCGGCGATAGTCGCTGAAGGAAGTATCCTCGGCCGGACAGATGAGGCTAATGCCGGCGTTGTTGATCAGCACATCGGCGCGACCGTAGCGGGTGAAGACCGCTTGGGCGAAATCGGCCACCGCCTCTTCGCGAGTAATGTCACCCGCGTAGCCCATAACGTCGCCGCCGCGGGATTCGATGGACTGAACAGCCGCCACTGGGTCGCGGAGATCGATGAGGGCGAGTTTGTACCCGCGCTCGGCGAGCACCTCGGCGGTGCGGCGGCCGATTCCCTGGGCTCCCCCGGTGATGACTGCGACGCGCTGGTTCACTGGGCGAATACTCTTCAGAGATGTCTGGTTGGCATCATACTGTGATGAAGCACTCTAACGATCAGTACGCCTTCCGGTTCTGGAAAATAGAAGGCAACGTGTCGTTCGATCTCGAATCGATACAAGCCCGATTGAAGTGAATCGCACGGCCGTCCAACCAACGGATTCATCGCAAGGAGATTCAGACCTTCTTCCAGCCGGGTCAGATACTTGTCTGCCTGCCCGGGGCCCCAAGTGAGCATCGTATACGCAGCGATTTGATCCATGTCGCTTTCAGCCTCTGCTGAAATCCTCAACTGGCGCACAATCAAGCTTCTTTCCGGGGAAGTCCTTGCTTTGTGCGAATGCGCGAAAAGACGCCAGGTTCAGCAATCCCACTCGCCATGCCCTTTTTGATTGCAGCCCGCAACGCCCGTAGTTTTTCTTCCTCCTCGCGCTCGTCTTGTTCAAGCAGGCGCAAGGCTGCGCGCATTACTTCGCTGGCATTCGCATAGCGTCCCTTTTCGACTCTGCTGGCGATAAAGGAATCGAGTTCTGGGGTCAGATTTACGTTGCGGGTGGGCATGATTCACCTCTCGCTCAGTATATGGCGATTGGCATACTTTGCCAATGAGCGAATGTCAACGAGATGCCCGGTCTCGAGTCGCGACTTACGGCCGCTACTCCGGTATTTACTCTGTTTTCGCCAAGGCGGCGATCAACGTTTCGCGGTGGCGGTCGGCCATGGTGTCGACATTATCGAGCACGCGCAGCCATACCATGATTGCAGCTCCCGCCATAGACAACAGCACGGGCGCTGCCATCCAGAGACGATCGAAATATGAGCAGATTGCAAAGATGCTGGCGCCGATCCCCAGGACACCAATCTGAATGAGCATGCTGAGCAGCGCGCTGGCTTGCGATCCGCGCTGGCGGGTAATTCTACCCAGGTTCATACGGTACGGCATGTTCAGAGAGAACGTGTTTCCGGCGGCAAGATGCACCGGCAATGCGAACAGCAGCCACGCCGCTGTCGCAGCCAATGCGGCGGGAGTGGGCCAGCCAATGCGCAGGCTGGATACGATGCATACCAGCACCGCGTCGACCAAGAATAGCAACCCGTGGAACAGATTCTTGGCCAGCATCACGGTGCGCATGGGCGTGGGACACAGGAAGAGCATTTGAATCCCCGGCCCTTCCGGACCCAGGTTGTTATAGAACAACTGGGTGAAACCGACCATGGCATACGCGAGGCTAATGAGGAGGCTCATCGACGTGAAGGGGCCGGGCCGGGTGCCACGCTTGATGAACAAGCCGGAGAGGACGAAGACCATCAGTAGAGGCGCAGCTAGCCCGTAGAGAAGCGGCATGGCACGCATCAGGACGCGCAGCTCTTTCTCCATGACGGCCGCGATCGGACCCGAGCCGTCGATCAGCCAACTGCGGGTTCGGCGTTCCACTTTTTTGCGGGAGGGCGCGTCGCTGAGGTTCTCGCCGCGGTGCTCGGCGCGAAGGCGGACGCCAAGAATACCGCCAGCCGCGAGCGCATACATGCCCAGAAGTGAAATCGCCTTGATAGCCGCAGCCGGTCGCGTACCGGCACTGCGCTCGATTTCGAAAGCGGCAAGCCCCGGAGGCAGCCAGCGTTGCAGCGAGTTCGCAGTATGGAGCCAACGCATTCCCGCGGCGCGCGACTGTGCACTCACATGTGGATGAGTTTGCGACCGGAAGGCAGGATTCAGAAGTTGCAGGCTCAACAGACCAACGAAGAACAACGCGCCGACGATTTCACGGGTACGCCGCTGGGCCAGCCACCGATCGATCCAGGCTGAGATGGCGCGGACAAGAAGAACATTGAACGCGGCGTAGACAACCAGGCTGAGAGCGGTCCACGCCCACAGGTCGGGCCGGGCGATGGTGATACCGATCCAGACGCCGATGCAGCAGAGCCCGCCCATGATGGTGGAAGCGTCCACCAGGCCGAAGATGAGATGCAGGAGAAAGAACGCGCCGAAGCCCACGGGGAAACGCAGCAGGCCGCCGATATCGAAGTGCTCCTGGAACGAGGCGAGAGTGACCGGCACCGCCTGCCAAAGGATGAAGAGAACCCAGAAGAGAGCGGGCAGAATTTCCCATTTTTCGCTGGCCGCGATGGCGTATGCGCCGCCGCCTATGCCGGTGGCCATTCCGAGCCCCATGAACGGCGTAGAAGAAGAAGGCAATGGTGCGCGCACCGAGTTCGACGGCCCCCTGGGTGGTGCGCAGGCTGTTGCGGAACATGCTCCAGCGCATGGAGGCCAGCGCTTTGTATTGCGATCGGGCAAGGACACTGAACGGTCCCGAAGGCAGGACGCGACCGGGGGTCAGCTACGCCAGCCATGAAAGCTCCTGCGCCGGCTCCTGGCCGCCAGCGCCGACGATGGAGAGAAAGATCTCTTCGAGCGTGAGGCGCTGGCCGGCTTCCGAACCCGGCAGCGAACTGGCTACGCCGGCGCGCAGTTCGTCGAGGGAGCCATTCGCAACCAGCCGTCCCTGGCTGATGATGGCCACGTGGCTGCAAAGGCGTTCGACGATTTCCAATACGTGAGTGGTGAGAAAAATGGTGGCGCCGCGGCTGATCATGCCCTGCAGCATGGCCTTCAGCATGCCGGCGGCAATGGCATCGACGCCTTCAAATGGCTCATCGAGGAACAGGATCTTAGGTCCGTGAATCACCGCGGCCGCCAGGGCCAGCTTCTTCTGCATGCCGTGGGAAAAGTCGGTCACCAGTTTGCGGGTTTCGTTCGCGAGTTGCATGAAGTCGAGCAACTCGTCGGTGCGCTGATTGGTGGTTTGGCGGTCGAGTCCGTACATCCGGCCAACGAAGCGTAGATACTCCGGTGCGGTAAGCCGGCCGAACAGCGCCATGCCTTCCGGTACAACGCCGATTTGACGTTTCAGGTCGAGTGAGCCGGCCGTAAAGCGCTGGCCGAGAATCTCCATCGATCCCGCGCTCGGCTCCAGCAGGCCGGTGAGCATTTTGATGGTGGTGGACTTTCCTGCCCCGTTGGGTCCCAGAAAACCGAAGAACTGTCCCTGCGCCACGCTGAACGTGACGTCGTCCACGGCGGTGAGTTCCCCAAAGCGTCGCGTCAGGCCGCGGGTTTGAATCGCCGCAATTTCCATGTGGAGAAAGGATAGCAAGGATGGAGGACAGAGCCAAAAACAGGCAAGCGGCCGATGCCCGGTCAGCCGTCATTAAGAGCGCAAACGGTGGAATTATGACTTCTTTGTGCCGGCCACAGCGCTCGCTGGCGCGGGCGGCTTTACCCATTCAGGATGATCCCTTTCGATCTCCTTCCCCACCTCACTGCCCAGGCGTCCTCCGATGAGCGACGTTTCGGAGTTGATGTCGCGCTGAATAAACGGCGAATTGGTTTTCAACTTCTCGGCGAGTTGAGGCGAGATGGGGTGGGCTTGCGATTTCTTCAGCGCAATCTGGCTTCGGCCAGGTCTTCGAGTTCGTCCCGGGTGAAGTACTTCTCGTAAACCTGGGCCGTGGCCACGACGATCTGGTCAAGATTCACCCGGAGCCGCATCCGCTTGACCCATTCCTCCCCAAACTGTGGATTCAGGCCGGGATTCTTTGTCATCATGGATTGTTTTCCATCCTGAAGCAGCTTATCCAGAGTCAGTTCCAACCGGTGGCGGGCGTCGGCGGCTTCAACAAATTTCATGGCACTTGCATGCAGTTTTTCTCTTGAGACTTTGATCGGCGCCGGACGACGAAACCTGGGCAGCCGATGGGCCGGGAGCGGACGCGGTTTGCTGTGCCGAAACCGGCACGGCCAGGGCGATCAGGGTAAGTACGAGTTCGGTGGTGCGCATGGTACTGCCTCTTGGTGAGATTTGCCGGTTCCGCCAAATCAGAAACCTGATTCGACCGGGAGGGTCCAGCTTCAGGCTCACACTACCACACATTTTGGGCCCGATCTTTGATGTCTGCTTTTTGCAATTGGACCGTGACCCCGCCCTAGCGAAGCTAGGACGGGGCACCCTCACAAGTCCCTGTCAGACTTCGTCCTCGGTCTCTCCTTCTGGCGGGCCATGGGGTCGTTGTCGCGGTCGGTGACTTCGACGATCGCCGCCAGGCGCGCGGCAAGTTCCGGGGTCCAAGCGCCTTCGGGGGCGCGCCAGCTCCAGTTTCCGGAAGCGACGGAAGGTGTATTCATGCGCGATTCGGAGCCCAGTTCGAGCAGATCCTGCGCGGGCACGATCGCCAGTTGCGCCACACTGGCAGCAGTGGCGCGAATGAGCGGCCATACGGGGCTGGCGACGCCGTCGTTGGTTGGAATCGGTCCGACGTAAGCCTCTGCCGCAGCGCGCACAATCTCGCCCGCCTGCTGCCACCAGCCCAGCGTGGTGTCGTTGTCGTGAGTGCCTGTGTAGGCGACAGTAGACGGCACGTATTGGTGCGGCAGGTGCAGGTGCGCGCCCTTGTCGCTGAAGCCGAACTGGATGACGCGCATGCCGGGCATGCCAAGATCGATGCGCAATTGATCCACGGCCCTGGTGATCATGCCCAGGTCTTCGGCGACCAGCGGCAGGGGGCCGAGCTTTGCTTCGAGCGAGCGGAACAACTCGAGGCCCGGCGCCTTGATCCATTTGCCGTTGATGGCGGTTTCCTCGTCGGCGGGAATGGACCAGTAGGACTCGAAACCGCGGAAGTGATCGAGGCGCACGATGTCGTAGAGCTGGCAGGAGCGCGCGATGCGCTGCACCCACCAGTCGAAGCCCTGGGCTTTGAGCACGTCCCAGCGGTAGAGCGGATTGCCCCAGCGCTGGCCGGTGGCGGAGAAGTAATCCGGCGGGACTCCGGCGACGTGGATGGGCTGAAGCTCTTCATCCAGTTCGAAGATTTCCGGATGCATCCACACGTCGGACGAGTCCATGTTGACGAAGATGGCGATGTCGCCGAGGATGCGAATCCCGGCTGCGCGCTGCGGCCTTGCGCAGGTCGCTCCATTGGCGGTCAAAGGCGAATTGAAGGACCTGTTCCAGCGCGAGAGCGCGAGCGTGCTTTTGCCTCGTCTCGGACATGGCATGTGGGTCGCGTTTGCGGATCGCCTCAGGCCATGCGGTCCATGCGCCGGTTTTGTATTCGCGGCGCAGGACGGCGTACATGGCGTAGTCGTTGAGCCAGTTGCCTTCAGCGGAGCAGAATTCGCCGAAGAGCTTCCAATGCTCGGCAAATCGGGGTTCGACGCGCGCCGCGATCGAGGAAGCGGCCGGCGGCTTCATAAAGCAATGGGAGTTTGCGCTGTTCCACCTCTTCGAAATTGACGGGGCCGCCGCGGCCGGCGAGACCGGCGATGCGGTCGCCATCGATCCAGCCCCAGTCGGAGAGGAATTCCAGGCTGATGAGATAGGGATTTCCGGCGAATGCTGAAGAGCCGGCATATGGGGAGTTGCCATATCCGGTGGGACACAGCGGCAGCACCTGCCATACGTGCTGCTTGGCATCGGCGAGGAAGCCGAGAAAGTCATAGGCGGCGGGCCCAAGGTCGCCGATACCGCCATAGGAAGGCAGCGAACTGACGTGGAGGAGAACACCGGACGAGCGCTGGAAATCCATGGTCCTATTATCCGATGCAGATCGGGTCAGGAGTGGTGGATGGGGATTGGTGTGTACTCCCATGTCCACCCCGCCCGCGCAAAGCTTGCGCGGGCACCCCAGGATTCGGTTGGCACGGCTACAATGTGGGTGACCAGAACATGAGATCTTTTGTGATCCGAGGACATTTCCGTGCTTAGACGAGTCGTGCTTATTATTTTTCGTTGCGCTGGTATCGATCTCAGCGGCGCCGCTTTTTTCCGCCACCCCAGCCAGTCTGCCCGCACCGGTGGTGCTGACAGCGGGATGGGAGTTACAGGATGTGGCCAAGGTCCCCGAGCCGGGGCGCGGTGGTCGCGTCTACTCACTTCAAGACGAAGAAGTGGTACTCCGCCACAGTGCCGGGAACCGTGTTGACGACGCTGGTCAACAACCACGTGTATCCCGAGCCGCTGTATGGCGAGAACAACCGGCCCGAGACCATTCCCGACAGCCTTTGCCGCACGTCGTATTGGTATCGGACGGAGGTGAAGATCCCGAAGGAGTACGCGGGCAAACACATCTGGCTCAACTTCGACGGGATCAACTACTCGTCGGCGGTGTGGGTGAACGGAACGCAGGTGGGCACCACGCGCGGAGCTTTCATCCGCGGCAGGTTCGACATTTCGGCGAATGTCACGCCGGGCAAGAAAGCCGTGATGGCGGTGCTGGTGGCGCCGCAGCCGCATCCCGGCGAACCGCACGAACACACGCTGCGCGCCGGCATGGGACAGAACGGCGGCATCACGGCCATCGACGGGCCGACATTTCTGTCGACCATCGGATGGGACTGGCTGCCCGCGATTCGCGATCGCGACGCGGGCATCTGGCAGAAGGTGTATCTCTCGGCAACGGGGCCGGTGCTGGTGAAGGATCCGCTGGTGACGACCGATCTTCCGCTGCCGAGTATTGATTCGTCCGATGTGGCAGTGCAGGCGACGGTCGAGAATGTGACCGACCAGCCGCAAAAGGGCGTGCTGAAGGGCACGATCGAAAACATCGCCTTCGAGCAGCCGGTGGAGATCGCCGCGCACAGTTCGCAGAAGGTGAGATTCGATGCGAAGACCACGCCGGCTCTGCACATGGAGCATCCGCGGCTGTGGTGGCCGAATGGATACGGGCCGCAGAACTGTACACGCTGCACTTGAGCTTCGAGCAGGATGGCGCGGCTTCCGACGCGCAGGATGTGACGTTCGGCGTTCGCAAGATCACTTACTCGCGTGCCCGGATTCGGAGAACCTGACGATTTCAGTCAATGGCGCGCGGGTGTTTATTCGCGGCGGCAACTGGGGTCTTGACGAAGGCCATGAAGCGCATTCCGCGCGAGCGGCTCGATGCGGAGATTCACATGCACCAGCTTGCGAATCTGAACCTGATTCGCAACTGGGTGGGTCAAAGCACGGGCGAGGATTTCTACGAGCTGTGCGACAAGTACGGAATTCTGATCTGGGATGAGTTCTTCCAGCCCAATCCCAACGACGGGCCCGATCCGACCGATCTCGACACCTACATGGCCAACGTGCGCGACAAGATTCTGCGCTTATCGCAATCATCCGTCGATTGCGGTGTGGTGCGCGCGCAACGAGGGCTTTCCGCCCAAGGAGATCGACGACCGGCTGCGCGTGCTGATGGCGGAACTGGAGCCGACGCGGCGCTATCAGCCGAGTTCGACTTCGGGCGCAGGAGTGCGCTCGCACGGGCCGTACAACTGGCGCACGCCGCGCGAGTTCTACAAGGTCACCGACGACTTCTTCAAGACCGAGACCGGCAGCATGTCGGTGCCCACGCTCGAATCCATTCACGGCATGATGCCGAAGAAGGATTGGGAGACGATCACCGACGACTGGGCCGAGCATGATTTCGCCAAGGGCGCGCAGCATGGCAATGAATATCCGGCCATCGTGGCGAGCCGCTACGGCAAGATCGCGAACCTGGCCGACTTTGTGCGCAAGGCGCAGTTGATGAATTACGAGGCGTTCCGCGCCATGTACGAAGGGCGCAACGCGCAGCTGTTCCATCCGACCACGGCCATCATCACGTGGATGAGCCACCCCGCGCAGCCGAGCTTTGTGTGGCAGCTCTATCACTACGACATGGAGCCGAACTCCTCGCTGTTTGCGGTGCGCAGCGCGGGCGAGATGGTGCACATCCAGTTCAACGAGGCCACTGGCGAACTGCAGGTGATCAATAACCTGCCGGATGCATTCGACGGCGGGATCGCGCACGTGACCATCTACAACCTGGATGGTTCGGTGGCGTACGAGCATGATTCGCCGGTGACGGCGCCGGCGGCGACCGCGATCAGCCTGGGACCGGTGCAGTTTCCCGCGACGCTTTCGAGCGTTCACTTCATCAAGGCCGACCTGCGCGATTCGACAGGCAAGCTGGTTTCGACAAACTTCTACTGGCGCGCGGCGCCGGAGCATCAGGACGATCTCACGGATCTGAACAAGCTGCCCACGGTGACGCTGGAATCGCAGCTTGCGCGCAAGGATGCGGACGGCAAGTGTGTTGTGACCGTTACGCTGAAGAACACGTCGAGCAACATCGCGCTCATGACGCACCTGCAACTGCGCCGGAAGAAGTCGGGCGAGCGCGTGCTGCCGGTGTTCTATGACAGCAACTATGTCTCGCTGGTTCCGAACGAGCAGCGGACCATCACGATGGAAGCTGACGAAAGCTCGCTCAATGGGGACGATGCGCTGGTGATGGTGGATGGATGGAATGCTACGGTGGCGGCGGCCTCGGCAAAGGGCGTTGCGATTGCGCCGAACGGCGACGCGCAGCCAAGCCACTCGCCCGAAACTGGACTGCCGTTCCAGACCGAGGGACTGCGATAGAAAGCCGAAGGCCGCGGCTTGCAAGCCGCGGCCTTCCTCTGCTCATTGAGTTGAGTTAGAAAATGAACTTTGCCGCGAGCTGCATGGAGCGGGCATTGTTCGAGAAAGTTGCCTTGGGATCGTTGAAGGTAGCCGTCCCAGGGATCAGGAAGTTGTGAGGATCGACGATGCGGTCGTACGTAGTCGAGTTGATGTTGTTGATCGCACCCGGAAGGTATTGGGAATGATTGAGCACATTCCAAATCTGTGCCTGGAATTCGAACTTGTAACCGTTCCGTGAATGTTAATGCGCTTCAGGGCGGTGGCGTCGACGTCGTTGATGGGGCTGATGGGCAGCGTGTTGCGGCTGGCGTTGGGCAGTGTGGCGCCGATATCCGGCGACAACATAGTAGGCGTTCGGATCGGTGGACGTAGTAACCAACCACATGCCGCATGTGGTTACGGGCGGTGTCGCTGGTGTTGGTGGTCGCAAGCATTGGGGTCGATAAGCTTTGACGAGCCGGAGCCGGTGCCCTTCTTGCCGTTGGGGTTGATGAAGGCACGATCGCCCGCGGAATCGCCATTGAGATTGGCATCAGTCGTTGCTCTGGACGGTGGCATACTCGGGCGACTGGTAGGTGTAGACCGGAGCGATTTCCCAGTTCCCCAGCAGGTTCCTCTCGAAGCCATGACCCGTCTTGAAGAAGGGCATGTCGTAGACCACCGCAAATGTGAAGCGATGGGTGTGGTCGAGCGCGGACCGGGAATAATCGGAGGCGATGTTCCGGAAGTCCTGCGAACGGCGCGGGGTGAGAGTATGTAGAGTAGGCCGTGGCCGTGGCATCGTCCATGGTCTTGCTCCAGGTGTAGGCAGCGTTGAACAGCAGACCATGCGCGAAGCGGCGCGTTCAACTGGGTTGCGAGGCCGTTGTAGTTGGACTCCGACAAAGGGCATCAATCCCAACGATACTCGTTGGTAAATCCTGCCGCGGTAATATGCAGGCACAAAGCTGAGGAACGTTCGCCTTAACCTGAGTCAGCGTCAGAGCATTGGGGTCTGTGATCGTGGTGGGCTGGAAGAAGAAAGGGAAGTGGTTCGCAGGCGTCGCGGAGCTCTGACGGTTGATGCGGTTTTGAGTCGGCAGATGGATGCCGCGGGTGCCGACATAACGAACTTCGGCCGTATAGTTCTGGGCAAATGTCCGCTCGACTCCGAGGCTCCAGTTCTCAGCGTAGGGCAGTTCTGATCCGGAACATAGGCGCTGGTCAACTTCCGCTGCGTCGCCAGATCCGGGATGGTTACAGTGGCCGGGAGACCGCCGCCCGCCATAAATCCTGGAACTCCCGCGGTCTCCACATTCTCAGTCACCTGGAATTGGGGTGCGGACGACAAAATGCCAAGGTTGTCATACAACACGTCATATCCCATGCCGAAGCCGCCACGCACCACGGTCTTGGGGTCCACGGAATACGCAAATCCAAGGCGCGGGAACGAAATTCAGCTTCTGCGACTTGGGCGAGTTAAAGGAAATAAGCCCGGGGACGCTGGCCGCGATGTTCGCCTTTTGCTCAATCTCTCCCGAGGGGAACGCCGGTGTATTCGTAGCGAACACCCAGGTTCAAGGTGAGCGCAGTGGGATATGCGGAAATCGTCATTGACGTACGCGTAGATCACCTGCTGGTTTCCATAGTAGGTGGGGCTGGCTCCGGGCGCGGTGGCATTGCGCTGACCTAACGTATCGGGCGACAAGTCCTGAGAGATAGCCTTCCAGCGTGGACCAATCGTAGTCGCCCCGCTGGCGTTGAACGAACAACTGCGGGGAGATGACGTCGCGGAATTCGAAGCCGGTCTTGAAGGTGTGCTTGTCTCTGCTCCAGATGATCGATTCCGAACCCTGATAGGTATTCTGAATCGTGCCCTGAGGCGCGTTGGGGTCAGGACCGATATTGACGCCATTCAGATCGTCGAATGGTCAGGTTGGGGAAAACGGTCATGCCCGGGAAAAGTTCCCGGCGCGGTGTATTCGTTGTAGAAGCGGTTATACCCCATGCGGAACTCGCTGGTTAGCGTGGGCGAGAAGGTATGGAATTCGGAAAAAGTGGCGAGGTGGAAACGGTTCGGCGACAAGCGCCCAGAAGCACTGGAAGGTGGCCGCGGTATCGGGGCCGGTCTGGCGATTGAACAGGTACCGGGCGCGAATGCTGTCCTTGTCGCTGATGGTGTAATCGACGGAGTTGATGGACCGGTGATTGTTGAGATACGTCCCTGAGCTCACGCCGACGTCGCCCACCGGAATGTTCGGGATTTCATTTCCAGACTTGTCCAGGGCGCCATCTACGGCAATGGCAGAGCTGCAAATCGGATCGTCAGCGGGGGCCTGGGCTGCGGCGACGGGGCTGTATTTCTTGATACACGGCGAAGATTCGTCGGCCGACAGCTTGGTATCGGCTGCAAGGGTGCGAAACCGGCAGCGGTCGGCGCGCAGAAGCTAGAAGTGCCGCCGGGCGCGCCGATAGGGCTCCTGTTCATAGTTGGCAAAGAAGAACAGCTTGTTCTTGATGATCGGGCCGCCCACCTGGCCGCCGAAGCGGTTGTCATCGTAGCGGGGCCGCTAGCCGGAGGCGCGAAACCATTACCGCGGTTGTCACGCGCCTGGGAAGCATCGACCGCGTTGTAGTTGCGATTCTGCGAGTACTCGTAGGCCAGTGCCGTGGAACTGGTTGGTGCCGCTCTTGATGATCTGGTTGAACTGACCGCCGTTGGAGTGCCCATATTCTGCCGAATACTGGTTCTGCAGCGCGGTGAACTGCGGATACCGCGTCGCTTGGCACATAAAGCAGTGGTCCCGGGACAGACTTGTCGTTGTTGTCGATTCCCTCAACCATGTAGTTGTTGTCGGTGGGCCGCTGGCCGCCGATGGAGGGTCCGGTGCCTTGTCCGACGCCGCCCGAAGACGCCACGCCGGCGGTCATCAGGGAGAGATTCAATACGTTATTTGTAGCCGCGGGAAGCTCAGTAAGCTGCTGGCTCGTAAAGCTCGTTTCGAGCTGTGCGGTGGTGGTATCGAGCGCCACGCCGGCGGCCGAGACCTCAACCGTCTCGATGGTGGTCACCACCTTGAGCGTCACGTTCGCGGTGGAAATCTTGTTTAGTTCAACTGCGAACCCCTTGGTCACCGACTTGGAAAAGCCAGTAGCCGAAACGGCGATGTCATAGGTGCCCGGGGGCAGGTTGCCGAGGCGATATTCCCCTACGCCGTTGGTCGTCGCCGTATATGCGATCCCGGTGGCCACGTTTGTCGCCACAACGCTCGCTCGGACAATCACCGCCTTGTTGCTGTCCATGACTACGCCGGTGATGTCGCCGCTCACCGCTTGCGCCTTCGCGGTATTTGGGGTGAGGATGCTGGTCGTCAGCCCCAACGTCATAGTCAAGCCCAGCAGCAGAGCTCCAAAGTGCTTTCGAGTAGGGATCATAGGGTCTTTTTCCTTGTAGAAGGTCAAATTGTTCATTGAAGATGCAAAGGGTGTACACACCCAGCCGACCACGGACAGCCGGAAAGAGCGTGCAACCGGAACATCGTGATTTGAAAATCTGGATTGGCAAACTAGATGCACTTCGGGGGCCAAATTAGTAGCGGTATCAGACGACCGTGACCTTGGTCACATCTTGGGGACTGCCTCGGTCGGACCCCAAGGCCAATTTCCCAATCGTCCCGCACAAGGCCCCCCGCTCAGAAGCCGAAAGTTTGCCCGGAGCCCTGCGCAGGCGGTGAGGGAAACGAGCTGCTTCCGGTCCCGGCGAGTCGGCATAACCTGAAGACAATTTTGGCTTTACCCCCCGGAACATCCGAGGCAAAGGGGCGATTCGAGGCTGACTTTCCCGGCTGGCCCGGGCCTTCCAAAATGCCCTTGTCGCAATCCGGGAGGGATTGGGTTGCCGAAACCTGGCACCCCTCAGCCGTGTGACAAACAGCCTGGCACCCCTTGTGAAACCTGCGAAGACAATGACGAAACGGACTCAGCATACAGTTTTCTGGAGGTTAATCCAGCAAACCATAAAAATGATTGATTTTCATCCCTCACTCAAGGTGCCTCGTCACTAACTCGCTGACAGCAGGAAGCCCATCTTTTTGGCATTCCGATTGCCCTTAGATAGGGGCAATTTCTTCACGTCTCTTCCCCAAAAGAGGTTCTTAAAATATGCGAAGGCTGTCCGTAGTTGCCGCCATGTTGTTCTTTGCCTTAATTACAACTCCGTTCCTGAAGGCGCAGGATGTTGCTTCGGTCACCGGAGTCGTCACCGACTCCACGGGCGCGGTCATTCCCGGCGCCAGGGTCGTCCTGGTGAATACCGCCACAAACACCACCTACAGCGCGGAGACGAATGAGGTCGGATCCTACACCATCGTCCATGTCGCTCCCGGGCCGGGTTACCGGATGACCTTCTCGCACGACGGGTTCACTCCGTCGGTGGTCACCGATGTGTACCTCAACGTGAACAGCACCCGTACCCAGAACGCCCGGCTGACTGTGGGCAGTACGATCGCAGACCGTGGAGGTGTCGGCGGCCAGCGAGACGATCACCCTGAATACCACCGACGCCACCATCGGCAACAACTACGAAGTGCAGATGGTGAACGAACTGCCCGATGCAGCTTCGCGATACTCCCGCGGCCCTGTTTCTCGATCCAGCCGGGCGCAACCAGTGACGGAGCCATCACCGGCGCCCGCACCGACCAGAACAACGTGACGCTCGACGGCCTCGACGTGAACGATATGGCCACGGGAGAGTTCGGCATCGTAACGGCCAACGCACCGGTGGATTCGGTGCAGGAGCTGCGCGCCGTGACCGGCCAACCCGCTGGCCAGCGAAGGACAGGGCGGCGGCGGCCAATTCACCATGGTGACCAAGAGCGGCACCAACGATTTCCATGGAGCGCTGTTCGAATACCACCGCGACACCACCACCGAAGCCAACGACTGGTTCAACAATAATGCGGGGGTGCCGCGGGCGCCGCTGATCCGCAACCAGTTCGGCGGAAACATGGGCGGCCCGATCCGCAAGAACAAGGCGTTCTTCTTCTTCGAGTACAACGGCCGCCGCGACAACCAGGGCGCGCAGCGTCGAGAGACGGTGCCCCTGGATGAATTCCGCAACGGCAATATCCAATACATCCTCAAGCAGGATGCCGGCGGCAACGTCTGCACCGGAGCGAGCCGTGCGAATACCACCCCGCAATGCATCGGAATGATCGACTCTGCACAGGTGGCGGCGCTCGACCCGCAGGGAGATCGGCTTCGACCCGGCGTTGCTGGAGCTTCATCAACAAGCGCTATCCGCACGCCAACGACGTAACCGGCGGCGACGGCATCAATACCGGCGGCTTCCGGTTCAATGCGCCGGTGCTTCTGAAGGAGAACGACTATGTCGCCCGCGTCGACTACACCCTGAACAATTCCATGAAGCTGTGGGCGCGCGGCAGCGTGCAAAGCTCAGCGCGAGGGAGATGCCCACAATTTCCCGGCTCCCATCCAGTTTCCGGGCGACCCGATCACCCACTCCATCAACGACGCCAGCTACTCGTACGTGGTGGGACATAACTGGACCATCGGCGCCAACAAGACCAACCGGTTCTGCTACGGCGTGACCCGCTCGCGGCTGAACTTCCCCGACCGAATACAACCCCACCGGAACGGTGCAATGGCGGAGCGGATTTGGCGGCAACGGCGTCGGGCGGATCCATCCTGAGCGACCCCTACGCCACCGCCGTCAACGCCCAGGTCCGCAATAATCCCATTCCCGTGCTGCGCGACGATTTCAGCTGGCTCAAGGGAAAGCACACGCTTCCAGTTCGGCGGACTGTTCAAGTTCATCAAGACGTGGGAGAACACTTATCTGAATTACGACTAGCCCAGCATCGGCCTGGGCGGCAACATGGCCTGCGCTCACCGCCAGCTTGAGGCCCGGCAACATCCGCACCGCGGGCACCATCGCGTCGAATACCTATGACAGCGCCTTCGCGCTTGCCCTGGGCCGGTTCGCCGACATCAACAGCACCTATGACTACAACAACGCCGGCCAGGCTCTTCCGCAGGGCAGCGGCTCTAACCGGCAATATCGCTACTACGAGCTGGAGGCGTACTTCGGCGACACTTGGAAGGTGACTCCGGACCTCACTCTGTCCTACGGTGTGCGTTATTCGTGGTACTCGGTGCCTTACGAAATGAACGGGCCAGGAATCGGTCCAGAACTTCACCTTCAATGACTACTTCAACAAGCGCCTGCAGCAGAGCGCAGCCGGGCTTTCGGGCGACACCACCCTGCCCTTCATTGCCTATATCGCTGGGCGGCAAGGCCAATCATGCGCCCGGCTACTACGACTCCGAACCTGAAGAATTTCGCGCCCCGGCTGGCCTTTGCTTACAATCCCAGCTTCGCATAAGAAGAGCGTCATTTCGGGCGGGGTGGGCATCGTGTTCGACCACACCGTGGTGAATGCGGTCCAGTTCCAGCAGGACCAGTACTCTTACCTGTTCCAGAGCAGCGCCAACCTTCCGTTTGGCGTTCCGTCGGACCCGGTCGGCTTCGCTGCAGAGCGATCCGCGGTTCACCTCCATCACCTCCATTCCCACGCCGCCCGCTGCGCCCGTCATCACCCACCCCTTACGAGCCCTTCGTGATGCGAACGGGGTCCCGTTCGGGCTTGCCAACGGCCGGGCATTCAACGAAACCATCGATCCGAAGCTCAAAAACCCATACTCGATCGTCATCGACTTTGGCATCCAGCATGAGTTTCCGCGCAATTACATCTTGAAGCTGAACTATGCGGGACGGCTGGGGCGCAGGCTTCTGGCGCAGGCCGATGCCAACCAGTTGATCGATTTCCCAGACAAGGCTTCCGGGCAGATGATGTCCACGGCCTTCGCCCATATCACCCAGGAAGTGAGGGCTGGAGCCGACACCACCAATCTCCCCGCTGAGCCGTGGTTTGAAAATATCGTGATTCCCGGCGTCGGCCAGGCCAATCGGCTACCCGAACAATACCTCGCTGCTGGCCGATAATGGCATCCTGAATCCGTATGGTGAGCCGGGGCGACTTCGGCGACTTCATCGAAGCGCTCTCCAACTTCGGAGTAATCGATTCCAACGTGGGCATGGGCTCGCAGTTCTCTGAGAACACCTTCTACACCAACAAGGGATTTTCGAATTACACGGGACTGCTGGCCACGCTGACACAAGAACCTCTCCGATGGCCTGCAGTTCGATCTCAACTACACCTACTCCCACTCCATCGACAACGTTTCGCTGATTGCCAACATCGGCGGCCATCGGCGGCTATGGCTTCATCTGCGACGTGGTTCGCCCCACGGAGTGCGTTGGCGAACTCCGATTTCGACCAGAAGCACATCATCTACCGGCGACGCCGTGTACGATCTGCCCTTTGGTCGCGGCCGGACCTTTGGCGCCACCATGCCGTTCTGGGCCAACGAGATCGTCGGGCGGCTGGACCATCAGCGCCCTTCCCAGCTGGCACTCGGGGACAGCCTTCACCACGGCCACGAGTGCGTTCGTGGCTGGTTATGCCAACAACGCTCCCGCCATCCTGGTGGGAAGCAAGAGCTCCATCACTCCCCACGCTCACAAAACTTCCGGCGGACAGGTGAACTTGTTTGCCGATCCGGACAAAGCCACCAACGCATTCACCGGACCGGTCGGATTCCAGATCGGATCGCGCAACAGCCTGCGCGGGCCGAACTACGTGAACTTTGACATGGGACTGTCCAAGGACTTCCCCATCCATGGCGACCGTGTCAAGCTGAAGTTCCGCGCCGACGCGTTCAACGCTTTCAACCACGCCAGCTTCGCCCTGCCGTCAACCGCCGCCGCGGATAACGACATCACTTCGGGGAACTTCGGCAACATATCCTCGGCCGTGGCGGGACCTGACGGCCTCACCAAGGCGCGCGTTCTGCAAGGAGCACTGCGGCTGGAGTTCTAAAAGCATTTATCAGTTGTCAGTTCTCAGTTCTTACGCTACTGACCAAAGGGCCCCGGCAGCGCCGGGGCTCTTCTTTGAGTGAAACCTGAAACCGTCACCGGCTCAGGCTTTCATGAAGTCCAGAGCGCGACTTAGATAACCCTTCAAATCGCGGCGATGGACAACCGCGTCGAGGAATCCCTTTTCAAGCAGAAACTCGGAACGCTGAAAGCCTTCAGGCAGCTTCTGGCGGATGGTCTGCTCGATGACGCGCGGGCCGGCGAAACCGATCAGCGCGCCAGGCTCGGCGATGTTCAGGTCGCCCAGCATCGCAAAGCTCGCCGTGACGCCGCCCGTGGTTGGATCGGTAAGCACGCAGATGTAGGGAACGCGGGCATCGTCGAGTTGCGCGAGCGCGGTCGAGATCTTGGCCATCTGCATCAGGCTCACGACCCCTTCCATCATGCGCGCACCGCCTGAAGCGGCGACCACGATGAGCGGCTTGCGGGCCAGCCGCGCCCGGTCGACTGCGCGTGCGATGGTCTCGCCGACTACCGAGCCCATGGAGCCGCCGATGAAGGCGTATTCCATGGCGCTGAGCACTACGTCATGCGGCCCGAGCCGGCCCACGGCGTTGAGAATCGCGTCATCCAGACCGGTCTCTTCCTGGGCCTTGCGCAGGCGCTGCTTGTAGGGCTTGACGTCGTGGAAGTTCAGCGGGTCAGTGGAGCGAAGGCCGCGATCCACCAACTCGTAACCAGGTTCCAGCAGCATCTCGATGCGCTGCTGCGCATTCATCTTGAAGTGGTGCTGGCACTTCGGGCAGACGTTCAGATTGGCTTCGAGGTCGGGCTTGTAGATTGGCTGGCGGCAGCCGAGGCACTTGACCCAGAGACCCTCGGTGCGGACTCGCCGCTCCCCGTCGCCCGGCTCCGGACTGACAGCTACCGATTCGTATTCGCCGTTCTCGCGCTTGAACCAGGACATAAGGTCTTAGCCATTGTAATTGACAGGTGTCAGTCATCAGTTGTCAGTTCTCAGTTTTCAGTGGTCAGGCCATCCGGCCCGCTGCGAGCCAGAGTTTGCTGATAATTAAGAACTGCGAAATGCGAACTGTGAACTGCGGTTTAGTGACAACTGTGAACCGAGAACTGTCCTTCAGTATTCGATCCCGCGCTGGGCGAGGATGCCTTTCTGATAGGCGTGCTTGACTTCGCGCATCTCCGTGACGGTATCGGCCAGTTCGACGAGAAGCGGGTGGGCATTGCGCCCGGTCAGGATCACGTGCACCATCTCCGGGCGGTTTCGCAGGGTGTCGGCAACGATCGCGGGGTCGAGCATCCCATAGCCGATCGCGTAGTTGATCTCGTCCAGCACCACCATGTCCCACTCGCCGGAGTTGATGGCCTCGCGGGCCTCCGCCCAGGCCGCTTCCACCATGCGGATATCCTCTGGATCGGTTTCCGCGCCGCCGACTTTCACAAAACCGCGCCCCATCTGTTTCAGAATGAAGTTCTGCCCGAAGGCCTGGACAGCGTCGAGTTCGCCATAGTGCCACGAGCCCTTGAGGAACTGGAGCATCAGCACGCGCATGCCGTTGCCCACGGCCCGCAGCGCAGTCCCCATGGCGGCGGTCGTTTTGCCCTTGCCGGGCCCCGTGTTGATCAGAAGCAGGCCTTTGCGCATAGCAGTGGTGAGTGAACAGTGGTGAGTGGTCAGACAGGGGCCAATGATAAGCGCCAGGATCTAAAGGGCCCGGGCTTCCAGGTTCCAAAAGGAAAGAAGGAAGAACAAACTCGCAGTCGTGTGCATCGGCAACTCGCATACAACTGTCCACTGACCACTGTTCACTGACCACTGTAATTCAGTGTCCGGTGTGATACGGATGTCCAGCCAGAATTGTACAGGCGCGGTAGAGCTGTTCCGCCATCACCAGGCGGGCCAGCGCGTGGGCCATGGTGAGAGGCCCCAGAGACAGCAGCAGCTGCGCACGCCGGCGGGTTTCGTCGCTCCAGCCGCCGGCAGGGCCGATCGCGAACACAATTTGCCGGGCTCCCTGGTCTCGCCGTTCGCCAATCCACGCGGCAAAAGCCTCTGACGTCATCTGGCGGCCGCGGCTATCCAGCAAAACCGCCGTGGGAGGAATCCTGCCCTGCTTGCGGTTGAGCCACGAAAGCAAATCATCCTCGCTCCGGAACGCCTGTGCTTCCGATGGCACAAATGCCGAAGCTCGTTTGAGATAGAGCTCACTCAAAGTGTTGAATTCGTCGCCCCCCGGCGTGCGCGCACCAATGTGGACCAGGATGAATTGCACCTCAGCAGAATACTGCCCGGGCGCGATTCTTCCGCAATGGGAACTACAATCGCCAGATTTTTGGATATTCGACCATGGTTATCCAATTTTTCATATATGCCCTAACACGTTCAGGATTGCGTGCCGATCTAAAGTGTTAATTTTGTGAAACTTCCGGCCGACTGTTGGCCCCGGTCGATTGGCAATCGCCATGCTCCATCTACGACGAGTCTTACTCAAGTCCTTCTTCCTTTTTCCGGGCAGTTTCGCCATTTGAAATCTTTCCCGTGGACGATTCAGGCCTTTTCCTGGTTCGTCATGGTTCTTGCATCATGCATGCGAATTGGGCCTATCCCCAGGCCTCAGCGTGGATTGACAGACAACTGACGGACCGAGTCCCGTTCTGATTCGCGAGTGACTCGTTCCCACTTTCGGAGGAGTCATGCGAAAGTTCAGGTTACAGAGCGCAGCCCTGATGGTGTTCGCGACGGGAGCTCTCGCGTTTGCACCGGTCGTTCTACAAACCTCCGCCTACTGCCAGGAGACTACCGGAGGATTGCAGGGAACCATCAAAGATCCTTCAGGCGCCGTGGTTCCCAAAGCCAAGTTGGTCTTGACCAGCACGTCGCTGATGGGCAGCAAGGAACTGGTGACCGATTCAAGCGGTTATTACCGGTTCGCCAACCTGCCGCCCGGCACGTATTCACTCCAGGTGGTGGCGCAGGGGTTCAAGACTGAAAAGCGGGACGGCATCAACGTGGGAGTGGGCCGCCTGCCAAACCTGGATGTTTCTCTCCAGATCGGGGCGGAATCGGCGACGGTGGAGGTGAGCACGGATGCTCCGGTCATTGACACGACCACCACCGAGAATCTGACCAACCTGAGCAGTGAGGCTCTCAAAGAAATCCCCACTGGGATCAGCTTCCAATCGGTGATTCAGTACGCACCGATGGCGCGCAACGAGCCTCTTGCCGGTTACTCCATCAACGGACAAGGGTCAGGAGGCATGGGCGGCTCCATGCCGGGGAGCAGCGGCAACGGCCAGGGATTTGGTTACTCCATTGGCGGTGCTGCCGATTCCGAGAGCAGCTACCTCGTAGAAGGCCAGGACACCGAAAACATCTCCGGCGGCTATTCCAAGGCCAACGTGCCCATGGATTTCATCCAGGAAGTCCAGATGAAAACGTCCGGTGTGTCCGCCGAATACGGCGGTGCGCTGGGCGGCGTGGTCAACGTGATCATGAAGAAAGGCAGCAACGAATACCACGGCGAGATCTTTTCCACCTACGAATCTGACGGACTGGACGGAAATCCGATCAACGCTTTCCTGCGCTACGATCCCACCGACCCGGGCGATGCTTCCATCGGTCAGGACCCTGGCGTACAGCTCTACCAGGCAAAAAGGGACCATTTCCGCACCGCTGAGCCCGGAGTCGTGGTGGGCGGCCCGATCAAGAAAGACCGCCTCTGGTTCTTCGCGGGTTTCGAGCCTTTGGTCAATACGCGTGCGAGAAGCGTGAACTTTGGCGGCGCCGCCGGCAACCAGTACTTTACACAAGATCGCCAGACGTATTTCGGCAGTGCGCGCATTGACGCGGAATTGACGAGCAAGATTCGCGTCTTCGGTTCATGGCTGTATCAATATGCACGAGAAACCGGAGACTCGTTGCCGATCGGAGATCCGATCTCTCCAGAGGCGGGCTATCTGAATACTTCGATCAACAGCCCGTTGACGAGTTTTTCTCACGGCCTGGGCTGGTCGGCACCCAATGCGACTTACAACGTGGGGGCGGATATCACCCTGAATCAGCACCTCGTAGCAACCACCCGCTACGGGTACTTCTTCGAGAACTATCACGATTTTGGCTGGCCGACCTCGCAACCGGATCTCAACTGGGCTACGACTGGCCAGGGTGCTTGCCAATTTGTGCCCGGGTTTACCTCCGCTCAACAGCCCACCAACTGCGGCGACTCCACAAAGGCGAACTACACTCCGCAATATGCGCTGCCGGCAAATCTTCAGCAGGCCGCTGGAACCACCACTACCCCCTACAACCAGAGCTACACCCTGTTTAATGCCGACAAGCATTACCAGTTCAATCAGGATGTAGCGTTCTTCAAGGGCGGCTGGGGAGGTACCCACAATTTCAAGTTTGGATACCAGCTCAATCACTTGATCAATGTGATCGATCAAAACGGCAACGTGCCCTACGCAAACCTGTTCCTGGGTGACCATTCGAATCATGGGGTACTTACCACCACCGGTTCGAACAACTGCACGTCTCTCAAGGGCGCTTACCACAAGTGTTCCGGCGAATATGGCTACCTCACGGTAGTCGATTTTGCAACCATTCTGACCGCGCCGGCCAGCGACTGGAACCATGCCCTCTATGCCCAGGATTCCTGGCAGGTTGGTAAAGGCCTGACCCTGGACGTTGGAATTCGCATTGAAAAAGAAAGCCTCCCCGCTCCAGGCGGCGTGAAGGTCAGCTCCATCAACTTCCCCTGGAGCGACAAGATTGAGCCGCGACTGGGAGCTGCATGGGATCCGACCCGCAAGGGCAACATGAAGATCTTCGGTAGTTATGGCGTGGTCAACGACGTGATGAAGCTGCTCCTGGCCCAGACGTCGTGGGGCGCGCAGGCTTACGAAGAATGCACCTATCCCCTCGGTCCGGACGGCACCGCCGCCGGGTTCAGCATTTCCGATATCAATTTGGCCTTCAAGGGCGGCCGCGCCTGCCCCAATGGGACGGCCAGCACCGGAGCCAACTTCGCCAACGGCCAGACCCCCCCATCGCTCACCGATCAGGCCTCCGGAGTTTCGTTGATCGAAAACGTCAACCTTCGCCCCTGGGAGCCGGTCGCGCCCAACGTCAAGCCCTATCGCCAGCACGAATTCGTGGCCGGCTGGGACTACCAGATCAAGCCGGGCTGGGACTTTGAAGCCCGTTACGATCGCCGTCGTCTCGACCATGTCATTGAAGATGCGTCCCTTTCCGACGTGAACTGGGGAGAGATTTATGCGGTCGTCAATCCCGGCGAGGGAGTGAATTCGACCATCGACGGCTATGCTAACTACCTCCAGTCTCTCGGCCAAGCATTCGGCTTCCCGGGAATGGCCTTCGACGCCGGCGCCTTTGGCCCCTGCACCGGATGCCCCGCCAACCCCAAGGCGATTCGTAACTACGACGGCCTTGAGCTCCGCCTGACCACGGCTCCAAGGCACGGTTTCTCGGGGATGTTCAGCTATACCTATAGCAGTCTGTGGGGGAACTATGCGGGATTGACCACCACCGACCAGACCGACGGCGGCATCACCGGGCGCAACTCGCCCGATACTACCCGCTCCTTCGACGAGCCGTTCTACTACTTCGGCGCCAACGGCAAGTCCACGAACGGTCCCCTTCCGACTGATCGCCCGAGTGTGTTGAAGGGCTATGCCTATTACACTTTGCCCTCCTGGAAGCATATGCACACCAGCATCGGCCTTTTCCAGGTGGCGTACCAGGGCAGCCCGATGAGCTCGTACACCGACTTGACCGCAACCAATGGCACAGAGCCCTACGAAGCAACCTACATCTTCGGGCGCGGCAAATGGGTTGACATGACTACCGACTCGACGGGCGCCATCACTCTCAGCAATCCGTACACTCGCCGTACACCGTGGTTTACCCAGTCCGATCTGAATGCGAAGCATGAAATCAAAGTCGGTGATCACCAGACCATCGCCTTCGAGGCAACCGCGCTCAATGTGCTTAACCAGCGCGCCGTTACGGCCTTCTGGGGCGGCATGGATTCGTTGAATTTCGGGACACCGCTGTCTCCCGGCCCCGCCAATCTTGCCTCTGGCGCTGCTCTGTATCAGGAGCTCGAATCCCCCTACAACGTAGCGCAGTTCATCAACGGAGACGCCGCTTCCGGCGCCTCGCCGGTGATCAAGAACTCGCAATATGGCTCGCCGTACCTCTACCAGAACGCGCGTAACATCCGTCTGGCGGTGCGCTTCACTTTTTGACCCAACTCAGCTGTTCAATGCTCTCGTACCGAACGGCTAAACCTGTTGTTTTTCAAAGTACCTGCTGGGTTGGGCAGCCTTCGAGACAGTCCCTGTACTTAGGGGCAGTTACTGGATCGGTAGTCAATCGTTCTTGCATGATGTTTGCGAATTGGGTCTATCCCCAGGCCTCAGCGTTGATTTGGAACACAACAATCGGATGGAACGAAACCCTTTCGAAAAATGCGGTTTCGTTTCCTGCATTTCTGGAGGAGTTCGATGCGTAGCATTCGACGTTCCAGCGCCTTGATTTCTCTCGGCGCTGTCTTGATGTTCACCATGGGTCCCAGCGTTGTACAGCAGCGTGCTTATGGCCAGGCGACGACGGCGGCGGGCGCGATTCAAGGAACCATCAGCGACCCCAAGGGCGGCAGCCTGCCCGGGGCCACGGTCACAATCACCAGTGCCGCCACAGGGGCTCAGAAGGTCCTGGTGACGGACTCGGCAGGCTTTTACAGCCTGGCCTCTCTCGTTCCAGGCCAGTATCAGGTTTCGGTGGCAGCGTCGGGGTTTTCGAAGATGACCACGACCCTGACCGTGCAGATTGGAAATACCACCAATGGCAACTTGAAGCTGGCCATCGGCAGCACGATCGAAGAGGTCGTGGTAAGTTCCGAATCGCTTGAGGTCAACACCACGCAGTCGACTGTGCAAGGCGTGCTCACCGAGCAGCAGATTGATAATCTGCCCATCAGCGGCCGCAATTTCCTTGACCTGTCCCAGTTGGAGCCGGGCGTTCAGCTCCAGGATGGCGCGGGCTTCGACCCCACCAAGGGCGGCTACTCGTCGGTATCTTTCAACGGCGTCAATGGCCGTACCGCTCGCATTCTCCTCGACGGTCAGGATATTTCGGATGAAACCGTGGGCACCACGACGCTCAATGTGAGCTCCGGATCCATCGAAGAGTTCCAGATGAGCCGCTCGTCCCTCGACATCTCCAACGAGCTGACCAGCTCGGGTGCGGTTACGGTGAGCACGCGCGCCGGCAGCAATGCCTATCATGGACAGGCTTTTGGCCTCCTTCGCGACCAGCGCGCCGGCGACGCCGACCAGATTGGCGGCACCGACTTCTACTTCCAGCGCGAGCAGTTCGGCATGCGCATGGGCGGGCCCTTCATCAAGGACAAGCTCTTCTTCTTCGGCGATTCGGAACGCGCCAAGCAGGATGCTTTCGTTCCCTACCAGGTGCCCGCGCCATTCTCAAAGTACTCAGGCGGGTTCGGCTCTCCCTACCGCGATACCTATTCCGTGGGAAGGCTCGACTATAACGCTCCCTGGGGCGTTCACATGTTCGTCCGCGGCGCCTACGAAAACAACCTGAGCGAGGGAACCTTCGGCGACGGCTTTGCCCGCTACGGCAACAAGGACAACACTCCCATCTGGGCCGGCGGCGCCGACTTCATCACCGGCAAATTCACCCACAGCCTGCGCGCCAGCTACCTGAAATTCCACAACCTCATCGTCGACGAATCCGGCGGACTGCCCCAGCCCGTGAAGGGTGTCTATCTTTCCATCCATGGATTCCGGTCCGGCCCCAACCCCAACGCTCCCCAGCAAACCTTCCAGTCGGACAAGCAATTCCGTTATGACGGCGGCGTCACGTTCAGATCGCATGTGTTCGGCTTCGGAGCCAGCGTGAACCGCATTCTCGGTGGCGGACTCGCGGCCTTCTTCAACTATGGTCCGGAAGTGTCGGGATCGGGTGCCTTCTCGCAGGGCGTCCAAGATTGCGCCACCGTCCCCATCACCACCCCCCCAACCCCATGCGTCGTTGGCGGCAGCCACGATCCAACCGACCCGACCGCATACAAGGCTTCCGTCGTCGTCTTAGGCAACGGCCAGGGGTTCAGCACCGAGCGGCCACAATTCGGCTTGCCCGCCGGCGGACAAGAGGATTGGCGCGCAGGCATTTATTTTGGCGACACCTGGAAGGTCCGTCCCACTCTCACCGTCAACTACGGCATTCGCTACTCCCGCGACACTGGCCGCAGCGACTCCGACCTTCCCCCCGTTCCCTGCACCGATGCGGTTGCCACGTTCGGCGATGCCTCTCCATGCACTACAGGCAATCTCATGGATGCCCTCACTCCCGGTCTTGGCAAGCCAGTTCGCCAGCCCGACAACAATTGGGGACCCAAGGGCGGCTTTGCCTGGGATCTGAAAGGCAACGGCAAGACCGTCATCCGCGGCGGACTCGGCATTTACTTTGAGAACAGCGTCTTCAACAACGTGCTGTTCGATCGTGAAACCCGCCTGGCCAAAGGATTGTTCTTTGGCGATATCCAGCTCACCCCTTCCAACAACTCTGCCCCCATGCCTGACGGGTCGAGCATCAGTTCGATTGCCTGTCCGGATGGCAGCACCCATTCCCTCTCCGATCTGTGGAATGACGCCATGAGCATTTCGGCTCCTTGTTTTGCTGCTTTGCAAACTCAGTACCAGTCCATCACCAAGCAGGCCGGCGCCAGTGCCAACGGAGTCTATCTCGCCAACACTCTGACCGAATCCGCGAACACCACCGGCACGTACGTGTACGCACCGAACTACCGCACTGCCCGTTCTCTGCAGATGAACATTGGCGTTCAACGGGAAATGTGGAAGGGCGGTATCCTGAGCGTCGATTACCTCCGCAATGTCGGGACGCATTTCATGCAGTCAATCGATGAGAACCATGTGGGAGATGCGCGATTCGTCAACATGGCGGCCGCCAACAATGCGATTGCCGCCACCTTGCAGGAATTCGGCGTCACGTCCATCGACGATGCCATCGCGGCTGGAGCTACCATTGCCGACTTTGCCGGCAATGGACTGGATTCCGGCAACGATTATTTGGTCGGATTTCCGGCCGGGGCCTTTGGCCTTACCCCCGACACGGGCGCAGCCTTCCCAGGCAAGAACCCGGGCTTCGGCCAAATGGCAGTGGTCTACCCCATGGGCAGGTCAGTCTATAACGGTCTCCAGATGAGCCTGCGCCAGCAAACGCGCATTCCGTTTGAGGCCATCAAGGGCTCCAACTTCGAGATTTCCTACACATTCTCGCGGTTCCTTTCGAGCGCCGGCGGTTCGCAAGCGGCATCCGCCGATCAGAACTTTACTCCCGGTTCATGGGATAACAACCACCCACTGAAATATATGGGCCCCGGCGGTCTGGATCGCAGACAGCAGCTGTCCTTCGGAGGCAATATCACCTGGGCTCACGACATCGAGACCAATTTCATCGGCCATTTGTACACCCCGTTGTCCACTACGCTTTATCTCGACAGCGGCGGTAACACCACCGGCGAAATCTTCCAGTCCGATGTCACGGGCGACGGAACCGAACAGGATCCCGTCCCCGGACTTAACCCGGGCGCCTTCATGCGCTCCGTGACTCCGCACAATATTGGTAACGTGATTGCCAACTACAACTCCACTTACGCAGGAAAGATCACTCCTGCTGGCCAGGCGCTGATCACAAACAACCTGTTTACTTCCGGCCAGCTTGTCTCCCTGGGAGCGGTAACCCGCACCATTGCGGCTCCGATCCCTGGCCAGGTTGGCAATGGCACCTTGCGGACGTTCGACTTCGTGCTCGGGCGGCCCGTCAAGGTACCAAAATTTGGCGAGAGCTTTTCGCTGGCTCCCACCATCTCCTTCTTCAATCTCTTCAACTTTTCCAACTATGGCGAAGTTACGGGGAACCTGAACTCCGCAGTCCAGTCTGGCTCCGCCAATGGCACCGACGCCTCCTATAACGACGCCGATCCATATAACCGCAACGCTCTCCGGGCCGGCAACGGTTCCGGCGTCTTTGGCCAGGGCGTGTCCCGGGTCATCGAATACGGCTTGAAGATCAACTTCTAGCCAGAAATCACCAACCTGAAAAGGGGGACCGGAGCGAGTAAGCTCCGGTCCCCTTTTTCTTGCTGCGCGGCTCCGGCCGAGCCTTCTTTACTGCTGGACGGGTTTGGCGGCGGGCTTGGCAGCGGTCGGCTTCGCCGCCGGTTTGGCCCCTGTCGCAGGTTGAACCGCGGGAACAATCCGTGCCAGCTTGATCTTGTCGATCTTCGGGAAATTTGCCTTCAGATACGCGTCGCCCTGGTCGGTGATCAGGTCCTGGCGGGGCGATTCGCGGTAGCCGGAGTAGATCTTGTCCACCACGTCCATACCATCCGCGACCGCACCGAAGGGAGCGAAGCCCATGCCGTCCAGCCGCGCGTTGTCGGCAAAGTTGATAAAGAGCTGAGTCGTACGGGTATTGGGGCCGGCGGTGGCGAACACCAGGCTCCCGCGCTTATTGCTCTGGATGACCGGATCGTCCTGGATTGTCGCATGGTCCCAGACCTTGTTGACCGCAGGATTGCCGTTGAGCCCGAACTGCACCACGAAGCCGGGAACTACGCGAAAGAAGGCTGCGTTGGTGAAGTATCCGTTGCGGACCAGGTTGTAAAAGCGGTCAGCGCCGAGCGGCGCCCAGTCGCGATGGACTTCGACCACGAAATCGCCGGCGGTGGTGGTGAAGTTCGCCTTGAAGACCGCGGGCGCCTTGGCCTTGAGTGTTGCCGGGTTGAGCAGGGACGGACGTGGGCCGGCGGTGGTGTGGGAAGCGCCAGTTCTCGCGGGAGAGCTTTTGGCGGGAGCGCTTTTGGGGGCAGGGGTCTGCGCGTGGACGAGAAGGCTCGCAGACAAAACGATGACCGTCGCAATGGCTTTCATGATGACCGGATTGTACAAAATGATGCGCCGGTTTGTGCGCGACCAGATGCAAAGTCCGTGTCGATCCACACATTGAGCCGGGTGCCCCACCTTCGCGGGCGTTTTGTGCCCGCTAAGGTGGGAGACCACAAAGCGCCCCGTCATGCAAAGTTCCTTCACAACCCACGCCGGACTACTTGGCGGATTTCTTCTTCGCCGCGGCTTTCTTGGGCGGGAATTTCGCCGCCGATTTCTTCGCCGCGGATTTGGCGGCGGTTTTCTTTGCCGGCGCAGCCGCCTTGCTGCGGACACTGCGCGTCTTTTCGGCCAGGGCGGCTTTTAGTTCCTCGTCGAATTCGGCGGGGCTGATGGGGCGCGCCGACTTGCGCAGCCGCTCGATATCGTAGAACGCGCGGCGCTCGGCCAAAAACACGTGCGCCACAAAATCGACGTAGTCGAGCAGGATCCATTCGCCCCGGCGACGCCCCTCCACGGAGTTGGGCATCACGCCGAATTCGCGTTTGAGCCGCATTTCGATTTCATCGGCGATCGCCACGGCCTGGCGGTCGTTGGTGGCCGACGTGACCAGGAAAAAGTCGGAAAGGCCGGAATCGGCCGCGTCGAGTTCCAGGATGCGGGTATCTTCGCCCTTTTTATCTTCACAGGCCGCTGCGGCGGCTTGAACCAGGATGCGCGTCTGCTGGTGCGTATGCGTTATTGCCATTCTTATCGGAAAGGTCTCCGGAATTCATCGTAGTCGCTGGCCGGAGACATGAGCAAGTGAGGGAGCTCACGGCCCATTACCCGCCCAACTTCGAGACTCGCTCGAAACGAATAGTTCTTCCTCCGGTTCTGATAGCTTCAAAACATGACCGATGCTGTTGCCCTTCCGGAAACCACCCTCGATCTTGAGTCCCTGGCGACCGATGTCGTCGCGCTGGCCATGAAAGCCGGCGCCAGCGACGCCGAGGTGGTGGTGCGCGAGGGCGACGAGTTCAGCGTGACGGTGCGCATGGGCCAGGTCGAAACCCTGAAAGAATCGGGCTCGCGCGGCCTGGGCCTGCGGGTGCTTCTGGGCACGCGAACCGGATCGGCTTCCACCAGCGACCTCACCCCCGACGGAATTCGCCAGCTCGTCGACGGCGCGATGGCGCTGGGCAAACTCACCGAAGAGGATCCGTTCGTCGGTCTCCCCGAAACCGCGGAATTCGGGTCACTGCCCGACGACCTCCATCTCTATTTCGACGACGTGTACTCTCTGCCCGGCCCGGAGCGCATCGAATGGGCCCGTCGCGCCGAGGCCGCCGCGCTCGAAGAGGATGCCCGCATCACGAACTCCAATGGCGGCAGCTTCGACGCTTCCACCGGACGCAAGGTCCTGGCCAACTCGCGCGGATTTGTAGGCGGCTATCGCTCCAGCTATGCCGGCGTCTCCGCGGCGCCGCTGGCCAAGGATGCCAATGGCCACATGCAGCGCGATAGCTGGTGGTCGGGCGCGCGTCGCATCGGCGATCTCGACTCGCCTGAATCGGTAGGCAAGGAAGCTGCTCGGCGGACGATTCGCCGTCTCGGAGCCAGTCGGGTCCCCACCCAGCAGGTTCCCATCGTCTTTGCTCCCGAGGTGGCGCGTTCGCTTGATCGGGTCGGTATTTGAAGCGGCGTCGGGCGACGCGATCTGGCGCCATGCTTCGTTCCTGGCGGGCAAGTTGGGCGAGCCCATCGCGACTCCGACCGTCACCATCATCGACGACAATGCAATGCTCCTGCCTTCCGGTGTAGGCGGATTCGGCTCGTCGCCCTTCGACGGCGAGGGGCTGCCTTCGCTGCGCACCGTCGTGGTGGAGAACGGCGTGCTCCGCAATTACCTGCTCAACACCTACACCGCGCGCAAGCTGGGCATGAAGTCGACCCACAACGCGTCGCGCGGGCTGGCCGGAACGCCCGGCATCGGGGCCGGCAACCTGTATCTCGAGCCCGGCACGCTTGCTCCCGAAGAGATTATCGCGGCCATTCCCGCCGGCCTCTATGTAACCAGCCTGATGGGCTTCGGCGTGAATGCGGTCACGGGGGACTATTCGCGGGGCGCGACCGGCCTCTGGATCGAGAACGGCGTACTCACCCACGCTGTGGAAGAGATCACCATCGCCGGTAATCTCGCCGATATGCTTCGGAATGTCACGGCCATCGGCAACGACCTGGTGTTCCGCGGGTCGGTGGCCTCGCCCACCCTGCGCATCGACGGAATGACGATCGCGGGCGCCTGAGCGGGAGATCTTGGCGATGGGATTCCAATCCACACCCTTCGATCCAACCGATCCCAAGGCCGCCCTTGCGCAGCTGCCGCAGCGATCCGCGGTATTCGCGCTCTACGGCGCCGAGGCCCACGCCGAGCCCTACATCGGCCGTACCCCCAATCTTCGCGGCCGTCTCGAGCGGCTGCTCCAGCCTTCCGCCAAACATCCTCGCCGCCTGCAACTGGCCGGCCGGGTGCGCCGCATTGAGTGGAAGCTCACCGGCTCCGACTTCGAGTCGCTGCTGGCGCAATTTTCTTTACTGGAGAAGGTCTATGGGGCGAAGGCGCTGGAGCGCATGCACCTGGGAGCGCCTTCATTCGTGCGCTATCTGGGCAGCAATCCCTATCCGCGAATCACGGTGACCAACCGCCCCAGCCAGCGCGAGGCTGACTGGGCTTACGGGCCGTTCGCCTCGCGGGCTGCGGCCGAACGGTTTGCCGACGAAGCCCTGAAGCTCTTCCTGCTGCGCCGCTGCACCGACGACTTGAATCCCGATCCGAGCCACCCCGGCTGTGTGTATTCCGAGATGAAGATGTGCCTCGCCCCCTGCTACAAGGGCTGCAGCGACGAGCGTTATGGACAAGAGGCCACCGCGGTCGAGCGGTTCCTGGCCACCCGGGGCGAGAGTCGGCTCGTGACCCTCCGCACCGAGCGCGATGAGGCCTCGGCGAATCTTGAGTTCGAGACCGCGGCGGCCCTCCATGCCCAGGTGCAGAAGGTGGAAGCGGTTCGTTCGCTGGCGCCGGAGCTGGTGCGGCCGTTGAGCCAACTCCGTGCCGTCATCCTGCAGGCAGCGGCCGATGCGGATGAGGTGGCCGTCTTCCTCTTCGAGGGCGGTCGCCTGCGCGGGCCGGTCCCGTTCTCGACGCTGGGCATGCGGATTCAGAATGAGCAATCGGGTTCCAGTTCGCTGTTTGCCCAGCCGATGTCGCTCGAGCCGGTTCTCGAAGAACAGGGAACAGGGAATAGGGAACAGGGAGTCGATGGCGCAGAGCAGGCATCCGAACCCAGTAAGCAGGGAACGGCGGCCCGAAAACTGGCCCGCACTATGCTGGAGGGGCGCATGGACACCGTGCTCGCGGAACTTGCGTCAGTAGTCGGAGCCGCCTTCGGCGACCATCCGCCAAGGGCACATGGCCCTGGTCAAGCGGTGGTATTATCGGCCGGAAGCGAAACGGACCGGGGAGATTTTCTTTCCCGATACGGAGGGCCGGTGGCCGGTGAAGGCGCTGCTGCGCGGGGTGGGACGGATTGCGGCTAAATCCCTGGGCGCTGCCGTTAGCGCCGTAGGACAATGGGTGCCAGGGGTCCTATGCCTCGCCGCGTCGATCTACGCGCCGAACTTGCCATCGGGCGTCACGCGCTGGACATCGGACGCGTTCGGGAGATGGTTGGCATCATCGGCGCCCAGCCGCGACGGGCGGCGCGATTGATTGAACTGCTATGGGACGACGATCCGGGCGTGGCCAACCGGGCCGCCGATGTCCTGGAGCGTGTTTCGGCACATCCTTCTCCCGCGCTGATCCGGGTTCTGAACGACTACAAGGAGGCTTTGCTGGGGCTGCTGCCCGATGCGCGCTTCATCAAGCTGCGCTGGAACCTTGCGTTCGTCATTCCAAGGCTGGCACTCACCCTGCCGGAAGCGCGGCGTGCCGCAGCGACCCTGTACACCTTCCTCGACGATCGTTCTTCGATCGTAAAGACGGCGGCCCTCCAGGGACTGGCGGACCTCACCCGCCACGATCCAGCATCGGTGCCGGCGGTCCTCGATCTGCTCCGGATTCACGGCCGCTCGGGCACTCCCGCCATGCGCGCCCGGTCGCGCCACCTGATCTTGCGGCTTGACCCGGCGGCCGGTCCCCACTCGGCGCCGAGTCGGGCCAACGGCAAATCCACGCACGATTACAATGGGATAAAGAATTCAACACTGCTTTGACCGATGAAGCGAATTGTTGCCATTGCCCTCGGCGTCCTGGTGCTGCTTGCGGCGGCCATGATGTTGAGCGTCTGGAGGGCGAGCCAGGAGCCGGTTGCGCATACCCCAGGGCCGCTCGAGATTGGGCGGACCGAGCTTCGAGCGCAATTGGAGGACGCCAAAAAGATTGAGGCACAGACAGAACAGCAGGACTGGAACTCGACGGCGAACCTTCGCGTCCTGATCCAGGGACACCAGCAGCGCATCTAGAAGCTCAAGGACAATTCCCAGGCCGCCGAGATCGTGGCCTACGATCGCGACGCCATCACCCGCCTGGAGAAACGGATCACCGAACTGGCCGCGCAGCAGGCCGCCAAAGCCGCGGAGCCGGAAGCGCAGCCTTAGTAAGGCTTTCCCGGACCGGGAGTTATCGATGGTCCGATTCTGCGTCGAGAATCAACCGCAGCAGATGAATGAACTGGGCCTTGCTCACCACTTCATGATTGGCCGTGTCGGACACGGTTTTGGCGTCCCATGAAGGTGGATTGGTATCGACGCGGTGGACGATGACCATGTCCTTGCTTGGAATCACGACCAGGTAATGCCCGGTTGCGCCGCGCGCGGAATACATGCCCTGGAAGCGTGGCCGTCGCCAAAGGTGACGCCGTTGTATTCCACCCACCACAGGTATTCGTACCCGCCCAGTTCGATGCCGGCAGCGTTGACCATTTCCGTGGCGTGGGTGCTCTTGTCCACCCAGGCCGCGGGCACAATCTGCTTGCCCTGCCATTGGCCATGCTGGAGATAGAGCAGGCCGAATCGCGCCAGGTCGCGAGCGGTGATTTCAATCTGGTACCCGGGGTAGATGGAAAGCGGTCCGCCGAAATAGTGAACGTCGCCAGGCCGGAAGTCCTGCATGCCGATCGGCTTCGCGATGCGCTGGTAAAAGGCGTCGCCCATCTTCACGCCGGTCTTCTTCTCGAAGAAGGCTCCGACCACATTGAAGTCCCAGTTGTTGTAGTACCAGTAGGTCCCGGGTGCGTGGCTCCCTCGTGGCGGACGCAGTCTCTTCATGCCTTCGGTTTCAAAATCCACCGGGTGATAGACGCCGGAACGGGCGCGCAGCAGATCGACAATGCGCGCCTGCCGTTCCGCTTTCGTCAACGGATCGGACTTTTCGTCGATGCCGGCGTGCTCGAGGGTTTCATTCAGGTCGATAACGCCCTCGGCCGAGTAGATGCCGTACAGCGCGCTGATCAGGCTCTTGCGCATGGAATAGCCGTTGATCTTCTTGTCAACGTCGCCCCACTGGTCGATGACGATGCCATGCTGAATGATCATCACCGCGGACGAATGAATGGAATCGGCATACTGGCGGGCCTGGGCCAGCTTCTTTTTGGACCAGCCGGCGCTTTCGGGCGAGGACGCTGTTTGCCATGAAGTCGCCGGGAACGTGGATGGCGTTGCGGTCTGGGCGAGGGCCAGTCCCGGCCCGGCGGCGGTGAAAAGGGCGAAGAATGCCCAAAGCAGAAAGACGGCGGGGCGGATGGTGCGTCGCGGCATGCAGAGGGTTGTACCACAGATGAGCCTGCGAACGCTCCCAGCGCTTGGAGGGAAGCGCGTTTGCGGGTGGCTATATTTATCCAATCGCGATTTGACCCCGACCCGATATCGACCGTGTATCGCCACCGGGAGCGGAGGCAATCGAACGCGATAGTATCGCGTCGTGGATGCCATAGGATGGCTACTTGATTCGGACCCGGCCCTGAGCTGGCAGGCGATGCGCGATCTGACCGGTGCCTCTGCTGCTGCGATCGCCTCTGAGCGGGCCCGTGTTTCTCACGAAGGGATCGGCGCGGAGATTCTCAACCTGCAGCAGGCGAACGGCTCATGGCGTCGCGCCGATGCTCCCGCGTGGCTAACAACCCTCTTTACGATGCAGTTGCTGCGAGCGACCGGCGTCGACCCCGACGATCCTGCAGTAGCGGCGGCGGTAGCGCGTCTCGAAACGGGCCAGCGGTGGAATGATCGAGGGGGCTGCTGGGACTTGCGTGCTCCAGAGACCGGTGGGAACACGTTCTTCGAGGGCGAAGAAGAGCCATGCATCAATGGAGGCGCGCTTGCGGCGGGAGCGTACTTTCGACGCCCGAGTGAAAACCTCATGCGTCGTTTAATCGGCGAACAGCTGGAGGATGGCGGCTGGAACTGCGAGGCACCGAAAAGCACCCGTTCTTCGTTCCATACAACGATCTGCGTGCTGGAGGGACTCCTCGAGTACGAGCGCGCTGTCGGGTCCACGGCAGAAGTGGTCTCCACCCGAAAGAGAGGCGAGGAGTACTTGCTAAAGCGCGCTCTCTATCGGAGGCTCTCGACCGGCCAGATCGCAAATTCCGAGTTCATCGAGCTTGCTTTTCCGCCGCGCTATCACTACGATCTGCTCCGTTCCCTTGACTACTTCCGCGCTACCGGGTCTGCGCCCGACGCGCGCATCGCGGACGCAGTGGGCATTGTTCGGAGCAAACGGCAAGCCGATGGACTGTGGTTGCTCGATGCCAAGTACGACGAGGCACCGGCCCGCGCAGTAAATGAGCAGGTAAACCAGCCAAGCCGCTGGAACACACTGCGGGCTCTCCGCGTTCTTCAGTGGTACGAGCAATCCTTTTCGAGTGCCTTATGAGATCCTCAACACAGTCGCGAAACAACTGGTTACGATGGAGGGACTCCTCTGGACCTGACTCGAAGGATTTTGCTGGTCCGGGGATGCCGAGTTCGGCATCTAACTTGCAGAGGGTGTTCCAACTCAATCTTAAACAACGTACGGAGAGACATGCCGATACCCGCAAAGCCTTGCGAGGGGCGCTTCAGCGAAGAAGTGCAAGAGATTCTTAAAAGTAACCGCGATCGAGCCCAGTGGGCCAACCACACCTGCGAGGTTTGCGGGGCCGCAGTGGGGGCGGTACAAGTTCAAGGGAAATGGGTTCCAGAACAGCACTGGCCGTCGGTGAAGTACCCGTCTCGCAATACGCCCGAAAAGAAGCGGGATACCCGGGTCGCGCCGGATGAAAGCGCATTCCTCGCCGAATCTGCCCGTTAACTTAGGCCCCAATCGAGGTTCTCCCGGGCAGGATAGGCGTCGTATCTCTATCTTGGTCACACGAAAAAGGCCGTCCGCGATGCGGACGGCCTTTGTTATGAGGTGAGTTGACAGCGATCAGTCGCCGGCTACGAGGTCGGTTCTTCCTGCTTCTTTGAAGGCTTCGCAGGCGCGATGGAGTCCAGCCGAACCAGCCCTTCGACCGGCTTCTCGCCGAGAACATGCTCGCGGTAGAGCTTGGCCATGCGGGCGTTTTCCGCATCGGCCTTGACCTTGTCGGCGGTCGATTGATCGCGGGCGCGGAGGCGTTCTTCGCGGGCGTTCTTGGCGATGCCGAGCTTGTCGAGCGTGTGGTTGGCTTCGGAGTTGACGTGCTCCATGTTGAGCACCAGCTCGTGGCCTACCTGGGTCATGCCCACCTTCTTGCCGCCGGCAAAGATTTCGTGGCGGCCATGCTCCTCATACCACTTGGTCAGGGTGGCGGTCATGTGCATCTTCTCGATGATGTTTCTCCAGCCCACGCCCGGTGTTGTACGCGCAGAACGAAATTTCGCCTTCCTGCGTGGCGTAGGGGATGATGCACTGCTCGGTGCGGCGGAAGTCGTAATTGAACAGGTCCTGGAACCACATGCCGGCGATGAACAGGAAGTTCCAGCGGTCCGACCGGCGCTTCTTGATGTCGTCCATGGTGCGGTCGCCCTTGACGCTGCCGTAGTCCTTACCGGTGGCGTTGAAGGTCTTGTCCATCTTCTTGAGCATGTCGGTGATCTTGAAGTGGGTGGGCGCCTGGAAGGGATCGTAGTTGCGCAAGAGCGCCAATCCGAAGCCGAGGACCGAGAGCCACTTGCCGCGGGCGGCGTCGTTCACCTTGGCCAGGTCCTTGGCCACGATGTTCATGTTGAGGAAGGCGGTGACGGGCGCGGCTTCCTTGGTTTCCTTGTCGATCATCAGCGCCATGCCGATGCCGCAATTTGGATGGCAGCCGCAGGAGAGCTGGCCCCACTCTGCCGAGGGTCCATGGATCAGGTCGGCCCAATCAGAGAAGGTGCTCATAAAGCTGATGGGGAACCAGTCGCGCTCGGGCTCGCCGAGGCCGACCTGGTTCTTGACGTCGTGCGCCATGTGCGAGAGCGTGTAGCGCTGCGCCACGCGGCGTTCTTCGGAAATGTCCTCGTCGCGGCCGGTGAAGCTGACCGGCTGGAAGCTTAGGAAGCTGATCTTCTTGGGATTGTCGAGGGCAAACTCGATGATGCGGCCCACCTGCTCGTTGTTGATGCCGTTAATGATGGTCGTCACCGGCACGATGTCCACGCCGGCTTCATGCAGGTTGTTGATGGCCTGCAGCTTGACGTCAAACAGGTTGCCGACCTTGCGGTGCGAGTTGGCGGCATTGCCGATGCCGTCGAACTGGAGGTAGACGTAGCGCAGGCCGGCTTCGGCGGCGGCGCGGCAGAGTTCCTTGCTCTTGGCGAATTCAATCCCGTTGGAAGCGGCCTGCACCGAGTTGTAGCCCACCTTGCGCGAGTAGGCGACGGCATCGAGGAAGTAGGGCGAAAGGGTCGGCTCGCCGCCCGAGAACTGAACGCTCATCTGCCGCTTGGGCTTCATGGTGATGGCGTTGTCGAGCATGGTCTTGATTTCTTCCCAGGTAAGTTCGTGCACAAAGCCGACCTGGTTGGCGTCCATGAAGCAGGGATCGCACATCATGTTGCAGCGGTTGGTGAGGTCGATGGTGAGCACCGAGCCGCGGCCGTGGGTGACGGTCGAGGTGCCATGGTTGTGCAGCTTCTCGTCGCCCTTGCCGTGGGCGCGGATGTCGCGGCCGGGGAAGCTCTCTTCAAGATGCTTGAAGAACTTGGTGTCGATCGACATCACGTCTTCGAAGTGCCCGTGCTTGGGGCAGTCCTTAACCATCAGGATCTTGCCGTCGCGCTCGATGATCTGGGCCTTGATTTCGCCGACCTTTTCGTTGAGCAGGACTTCATGGGGCAGCTTGCCGTCGAGAATCTGCTTGCGGATTTCGGGCACGCACTTGGGGCAGAGGGAATCGGTAGTACGCGGCCAGCCTAGCGGCGGCTTTTCCTTCTCATAGGACTTGAGCAGAGGCTTGTCGCTCCACTTAGGGATGAACGACGGATTCGGGCTGATGCGGTTGAGACGCTCGTAAACGGCCCACGCGCCCTTGGCGGCGTAGACGGCGGCTTTCTCGGCGTACTTGATCGCTTTGGCCATAGTTCGTTTGGATCTCCTTCAAAAATTTGGTGTTGGCCGTTGGGAATCTGTTAGCCCGGCCTGCCGCGGGTGGGGATGCACCACCCCGGGGCGTGAAAAGTCATGGGTAGACTACCGCCCGGACCCGGTCAACCCAAGCCGGGTGCAGCGAACGGCGAAATAGGGCTCTGAACGGCGTCAGAGTGCAGCGAACGGCAAATGAAGTAACAGGGAACCGGCTCTATGCAAGTCATTCAATCGGAAAGTGGTTAGACTTCTGCCGCCCTGCCCCCGCGGGTTGAAATGACAACCGGTTCCATGGTGACGGCGCAGTTCGACACCGGCATCTAACCGTCAGCAGGAGGGTACGATGTCCATCACAACGGCCGCGCTGGGCGCGGTCGAGCGCCGGCTGCCCAAGGTGATCGACGCCCGGACGCACGGCATTATCGACTATTGCCACGCTGCGTTTTTCTTCGGAATGGCGATCTACTGCGCACGGCGGAACCGGCGCGCCGCCAAGGTGGCGCTGGTCACGGGCGCCTTCATTCTGGCGGAGTCGCTGGTGACCGATTATCCGGCCGGCGCGGCGAAGGCGATTTCGTTTGAAACCCACGGGCGTCTCGACTCCGCATTGACGGCATCGTCTTTCATGATGCCCAAGTGGTTCGGCTTCTCCGGCACTGCGGCCGGCGAAGTATTCAAGATCAACGGATTCATCACGGGCGCAGTGGTGGGCATGACGGATTGGAATTCCGAGCGCGCGCGTGGTGAGGCGCCGGAGATTGATGTTCGAGGATAGGCTCGTTTGGAGGAAGGCGGACGGACTGGAGCCGACGGTCAGACTTGAACTGACGACCTGCTGATTACGAATCAGATTAAAGAGCATTTGCAGGGAGCTGCACTCTGACGCAGAATAATGAATAAGCCATTTATTTGCAGCAGATATAAAGACGTTCGTGACTGCAAAGCATCGCAGGAATCTGCACGAGAGTAAGGAGCGAACAGCCACCAAAACAGCCACCAGACTCAGCCCAAAATTCTAATTTGCTCCTTATGAGTTTCCGAGTCTCAGACGCGCTGCAACAGTTTGACTCACCGAATTGATCCTAGTCCAAACCAAGCCGGTTCGGTGTGGCAGCACATGTCGCCCCGCTAGGAACCTCAATATTAATGGAACATACGCCATTGATGGAAACTACACCCCGGCTGTTGAAAATGCTCGGTTTCGATATTTCGGAGCGAACCGTATTGCGATGGATGCGAAGGGCCCACTCGGAATCCCGAGCCAGAAAACGATGGACGGCCTTTCTGAGCAACCATCGTGAGGCGATTGCGGCAATGGATTTCTTCACTGTGCCGACTCTGACCTTCAGTGTTCTTTACTGCTTCTTCGTCATTGCACATGACCGGCGGCGCATTCTTGATTTCAACGTGACCCGGTTCCCGACCAGCGTTTGGGTTATTCAGCAATTGCGCGAGGCGTTCCCCTACGACTCTGCGCCCGGCTGTTTGATCTTCGATCGCGGTGCGAACTTCACCGAGGAGGTGACCGACACGGTGAAGAGATTCGGCATTCAGCCGAAACGGACCGGTTTCCGAAGTCCGTGGCAGAACGGTGTGGCGGAGCGCTGGGTTGGGAGTTGCCGGGACCTGATGGACCATATGATTGTTGTGAGCATCATCTGAAACGCCTCATGAATGAGTACATCCGCCATTATCACGAGGGCCGAACGCCACCTTGGCCTGGACAAGCAAACGCCTGCGGGCCGTGAAGCCCCGGCGACCTCTGACACACGCTGTGGAGTCGTATCGACTCCAAGGCTTGGCGGTCTGCATCATCGTTATGATCTGGCAGCCTGAGGTTGGCTTCGAAAAAGATCGCCTCAGAGTTCAAGACGAGTTGCCGTGAGAGATGTGGCTTTGCAAACCTTTCGCCGCCCCCCTTGGCGCTGTCTTCTCAATGCACCGAGGCATCCGAAACACCCCTTTCTCACGAAGGAAATCCATGCAGAACTGATCCGAACCCAAACTCATGTCCTCGTCGCACCAGATGGAATTTTGGCGAGACACAACGCTGTTGTTGGGCCCAGTAGCCACCCTCTTGCTCCAAGTTTGGAACAAAGATGATGACGTCGACATTACGAATGGATGTCGATTTGCTCTACCGCAAACTTCAGCCCACCCCAAAAATGTTACCTACTAGTAAGGGCGGGATTACCGCCTGCAACGGTTTGCGTCCCGTCCATGCTTCGGTGAGACCCGCTTTACACAAACGGTCCTTTGTCGGCGCTGAGGATATTTCCGTCGCATCTGTCCGCAACGCGTCACTTTTGGTTTGCCAAGTTGTTTGTGAATGGGGTGTCGCAATTACGCTCCCTAAACAAATCTCACTAGTTCTTGTTTCCCCACGAATGGAGTTGGAAGTGAAGTTTGGTCGTTTACCGTCGTTGCCGCCACAGCCATGGTCCTGTTTTTCAATGCGATTTCCTGCCTGGCTCAAACTCACGGCCAGACAGGAGCTTTTCCCATGGACGACCATCGATTCCGGCTCGTTCTCTGCGACGCCTCGCTGCCCTTAACCCCACCACTCGGGGATCCTGACTAAGCCGGCGCTCACATGCTCCGGCCCGGATCAAATTTTTAGCCAACCCCACAAGCCGGCCCGCGCTTGCGCCCGGACGTCGAGCCCCGGAGGAGTCGTGAGAGGATCTGCGCTTTCTGCAATGGTGTTTGCACTCTTGTTTTTGGTATCCCAATCGACGACGGCGCGGATTGGCGCGCAGGCCGCTCCCGGCGTGTTCCCCGACGCCAATCATCCGGCGGGCGCTCCGGATCCGGAAAAAGAGGTCCAGATCTGGCAGGTAGACCCCCTCAGCGGACAAGTCAGCATTAGTATTCCATTTTCGACAACACCGCAGGGCGGGCGAGGGCAGAAGATCCCTTTCAAGCTGCTCTATAATTCCGGGTCGACCGTCACCTTGCAAGCAGGAGGAACTTATTCTACGGGCTTACAGGAGGTTGGGGGCGGGAATAGCAATACTCAACCACCTCAATATTCTGTGACGAAGCTATTATGGGCTCCTTTCCCCGAATCGACTGCTATCGCTCCGACTGGCCCGTGGGTGACCTCCGGGCCGTATTTCTGGTCGACGTCATCCACCATCGGCGACTCAGGGTACGATCCCGTTGCGCAAACTTATTCGGAACTTGGGTGCGTCATAACAGGACCATACCAGTACACGGACGAAGCGGGCGACGCACACGACGCGATGCTTCAAAATTACCAGCCAAGCTACGCAAAGCCTGCGCAGGGTGCGGGGCTGAACCCTGTATGTCAACAGGCACAAGGAGACGTTGCGTGGCCGGGTTCCGCCACTACCGATGGGTCTGGCATGCTCACGGCGGATGGTGCGGCGACGTATCCAGACGGAACCAAATTTACAGGCGCAATCTTTGGGCAGGTGGGATATCCGCAGCACCTACTGGAGGATTCGAACGGAAACACCGCATCTTTCACTACGAGTGGCGGGATTACAACAGCGTCCGATGCTTTTAACAGGGAAATATTTTCGACCAACATACCGATTGGCCAGCCGGGGCAGATACCCGCAAATATTTATTACGTCGACACTCCGAAACCCAGTTCGAGCACGCCGTCAAGTTATGGCGTAACCTTTTCCAAGGTACCCGTTCAACCTTTTACGATGCCCCATCCATCGGGCTATCAAGAGTTGAATTGTTTTGGAAGTTGTAGCACTGCCGTCGGGATCAGTCAAACTCAGACCGGGTATTCCTTTTCCGCCATTACGGCAGTCAGTCTCCCTAATGGAAAATCCTATGTTTTTAAATACCATCCGACCTATGGAACAATTTCAGAAATCGACTTCCCGACAGGCGGCTATGTTAAATTCTCTTGGGCAATCCGGCCCTTCAGCTGGACGCCATATGGAATGTTCGGGGCTGTTTCTGACATCGTCGTCACCGATGTTTACACATCGACTGGGGCCGGAGACCTGAACCACTGGTCGTACGACCTGCTTTCCCAGGCCCCGTCGACTCTTCCGAGCGGGAACAGACCTCAAAACGTGTATTCAACGGTTCACGCCCCTGACCAGACCTACACAACGTATAGCTACACGTCTCGAATCCAGCCCGGCATCCCAGCCTGCTTTTCACATTCGATACCTGTGCTGGGCTCACTGCCAAGATTCAGCTGCAAGCCGGCATCGACGATGTCATATGATGCGAGCGGAAATCTGATGAAAACCGAGGATGTACTGTATAGGAGCGACGGGCTGCCCGTACAAGCAGTAACGACTCTTTACGGGGGAACGTCGGTTCAAAAACAAACGCAGATTACATATGATGTGTGGGGCAATGTAACGGAGAAGGACGAGTCGGATTACTATTCCTGCTCCGGTACGCCGTGCCCGGCCGCGTCCACCCCGCCCAACGGATGGTTGCGAAAGACCTTTGCCAGTTACCAGTATCAGAACCAACCTGCCTGGGTGACGGCGCACATCGTAAACAAGCCGTCGCAGACATTGATTACCGATGGAAGCGGTCATCCATATTCCCTGGCACAGTTTGGGTATGACGAAACCGCTGTTAGCGGTCCGACGGGAATTGTGAATCACGACGATACCAACTATGGGGTTGGCTCCAGTCTCCCACGCGGGAACCTTACCACCGAGAGTCACTGCCAAACATTGAATAGGACATTGGTGGTCACGCCGGCGAATGCAGCGGGGGCATGTTCATTATGGTCAAAAACGACGCATGTCTACGATCTGGCTGGCCAAAGATTGGCTACAACCGACGCCGATTTGAACAAGACCACTTTCTATTACACGGATAATTACTCCTGGGGGACTCCATCGGGCTTCACGGACGCGTATCTCACGAGCGTTACATACGCAAATGGCCTGACGGAATCGTTTGCATACGATTACCCGTCCGGACAGGTGACGTCCCACGCAGATCTGAACGCCAATCCAACCTCCTACACGTACAACGATCCCGGCAACATGGGCCGACTGACGCAAACGACCTACCCTGATACGGGAAGCGTTCAGATCAGCTACGACGATGCGGCGCCACCGTCGGTCACCGTAACTACCGCTACCGGTCAGGCTGAGGGGCCGATCGTTCGCGTTAGCCAATACGACGGGCTGGGGAGAATCTCCCACAAGCAGTTGACTTCGGATGCTTCTGGGACCGACTCCGTGGATACCGCCTACGACTCAAACGGACGAATCTATTCGGTTTCGAATCCGCATCGAACAGGCAGCTCCTCCTCCGACGGTACGGCATATTACTCGTACGACGCACTGGATCGGCCCTCGATCATCGCCAATCAGGACGGGAAGACCAGACAATTCACCTATGCCGGGAACACGGTAACCGAAACAGACGAGAACCTGAACAAATGGACGCGTACCAGCAACAGCCTCGGGCAGCTGGTTTCTGTTCTTGAGCCAAACGGTTCTTCGCAGTCGCCGACCATGGAAACCGACTACGCCTATGATCCTCTTGGAGACCTCCTGCATGTGACGCAGTGGGGCGGCCCTCCAAACACGCCCGGGGCGCGCCAGCGCACATTCACGTACGACGGCATGTCCCGCCTTTTGACCGCATCGAACCCGGAATCCGGAACCACGACGTACACCTATGACGGCGTGGGGAATGTGGTTACCAAAAAAGATGCGCGCGGGATCACCATTTCGTATACGTACGACAACATGAACCGGCTCAACTGGAAGCACTACAGCGATGGCGTAACCATAGCCGCCGGCTTTGGATATGACGGAAACGACGCCACGGGGCACCCTATCTCTCCGGCGCTTTCTAATGCGAAGGGTCGCCTGTCGCAGTATTCAATGGTGGGTGCGCAGGCCATAACAAACTTCTCCTACGATGCGATGGGCCGGGTGGCATGGAAAAACGGCTGCATTCCCGGCGACTGCACGTACGACACCAAGGTGAGCGCGACATACGATCTGGCCGGCAACCTGCTCACGCTCTCGAACGGCTCCACAACGCACCCGATTACGTTCACATATGCGTACGACGCAGCCGCCAGGATCAGCAAGATTACCGCCAGTCCTGCGGTGAATTCCATTGCAACGTTATTCGAAGCCGATTCAACGAGTCCCGTCTCTTACGGGCCGGCAGGCCTCCAGTATGCGAAGCTTGGAGTCAACTCCTCCGGAACCGCCAACTTCACCTGGAGCCGATCCTATGACCAGCGTCTCCGCCGCATGTTCGACGGTTACTATAATTCCGGTGGAACCGCCCAATACACCTACTGCGTACCCGGTGCTCTGAACACCGGTTGCACCGCCTCCAGTGCCGGCTTCGATCCCGCCGGAAACCTGACCAAGGTGATCGATTCAGTGACGGGAACGTGGACTTACGGGTACGATACCCTGAACCGTGTACTGAATGGCACGGTGTCCGGGGGCCCGGATAGCGGAAATATCAGCTGCTGGGTTTATGACGCATTCGGAAATCGAAAGTCTGAATCCCTGTCGACGACAGCCTGCAGCAATAATCCGCCTCTGTCGAGTTGGGCTACGTATACGACGAGCAACACCAACCGCATGGATTCCACGAATACCAACTCGAACCAGATCAACGGCTACGATGCGGCCGGAAACATAACGTTCGATGGGCTCAACTACTACCTTTACGACGGCGAAGGGCGGGTGTGCGCTGTTAAACAGGTCGTGAATGGAACAGTCGTCTACCAGGGGCAGTACATCTATGATGCGGGTGGCAACCGGGTCGGAAAAGGAACAATCACCTCATTCAACTGTTCAAAATCTACGAACGGGTTTACACCTACGACGGGCTACGTTACAGACCTAAGCGGACAGCAGATGACGGAGACGAACGGGTCGACGGGATGGGTGCATACCAACGTTTTCGCAAACGGTGCGCTGCTGGCTACCTATCACGATTCGAACCTGTATTTCGCTTTCAACGACTGGCTCGGAACGAAGCGGGGTGAAGGTGAAATCCTTGCCAGTTCAACATGCTTGAATACATATTTCAGCCTGGCGTTCGGCAGCGGGCTTACGACATCGGGCGGCGGCTGCCCGGATGCCACTGAACACCACTTCACCGGCAAAGAACGCGACCAAGAATCAGGCAATGACTACTTCGAAGCGCGCTACTACGGATCAAGCATGGGGAGGTTCTTGAGCCCCGATCCGTCGCAGTTGTACTACGCCGATCCGACCAATCCGCAGAGCCTCAATTTGTACAGCTATGGTCAGAACAATCCTCTGATCAACATCGATCCGACGGGGCTGGATTGCATTCACGTCAACGTCGATACCGGGAAATATGAAGGTTTCGAGCGGGGCGACTGTGACAACTCAACTGAAGAAAAGGCCAATTCCGGACAATATGTTGATGGCACAGTCAATTCAATTACCACGTCTACCGGCGATGCGAACGGTATAGTTCGGGGATATTCCGGCACCAATGACGACACCGGTGCGCTCATCTCCGGAACGTTCGCCGCGCCCTTGGATGCGCCTCTTCAGCAGATCCCTCAAATCGATCTGGACCAACAGCGCATCGACGCGTTTGTGCAGGGAGTAGCCACAGACACGGCGAGTATGCCTTGGGTGTGCAACGCCAGCGTAAGCCTCCAAGCACAGATACCAAAGACTCCGTTGGCGGTGGGTGTGAGTGCAGATCGAAATGGAGTAAACCCATCTGCCAAAGTCGGGCAAACAGGCCCCAATGGGGGAGCATTTCTAACGACCAATGGCAAGAGGGTCGGATTCCAGGTGACGGCTCCGGTAACGCCCTTTTTGAATGCATCTCTTAGCACTGGAAAAGATCAGATGACGGTTGGGCTTTCTAAGAAGTACAACTTCGGCGGCAAGGTGAGCGTAGGCGCGACCTTAACCTTCGGCTATTTAGGTGATAGCCACTGTCGCTGAGGAGGAGCATATGAGCGACCTACCGTTTTCGGCTGGATGGGTTTTCTTTCTAGGTGGAATTCTGGGGATAGTCTATGTTCTTCGCGCAAAGAATTTTTCATGGAGCAACACTGAATTCCTACCTACCGAAGAGGAGCGTAAACAAGAAGTTCCCATGACCCCGCTCAGGCGATGGATACTCGTTGGAGTCTGTGCCTTGATCAGTGCCTATGGGGCTATCCAACTCCAACGAGACCACGCGTGGAACCCGTTTCCCGCTGGCCGAGGAGTTCCGCCAGCCTCCACGCGTTGACGAGGGTGGCTTTAAGACGAGGAGTAGGATTATGCGTTCATTTCATTTTTTCTGTTTAGCATATGTTCTGGCAACAGGCATCGCCTCAGGGCAAGAGAGTGAGCCACAACCAATTCTCAAGGTGCCTGAGAAGGTGATGGCCGCGCGACTCCTGACCACGGTTACACCGGAGGCTCCTGCGATGCCGAAGTGCTCCAACCGGATGGTGACTCTGGACGTGGTCATCGGTGAGGATGGCAAAGTAAGAAGCCTCAAGGTCTTGGGTGGGTTCGAGGAGTTCAAACAATCAGCACTTCCCGCAGTCAAGCAATGGACCTATAAACCTTATCTCGAGAACGGAATCCCTACTTCCGTAGAAACCACAGTTCAGGTCTTCTATCCCAGCACCGGGAAACCCGGTCCCCTTTTCGCTCCAGATGGTAAAGGAGGCACCAAAGGAGGGGACTTTTTATCGCTGCCTCCAGAATGCGGACCGCCGATCAAAGTCAAACCGCAGCCGCAATAGCCCACACAGGCTGTCTTGGGGCGGCCTTGCCGCGTTTACATCTGTAAACAGCAGTGGCTCGTTCCCACCGAGAAGCACGCCGCCTACGGCGTCGGGAGGGGTGGGACACGTCTCCCCCAGATGGGAGCTGCAGAGTAACTTCGGTTGCTGTGGAGTAACTCGGATCGCAAAACCTGCGTCTAAAGAAAAAACGCCTCTGGGTAGCAAGCGGCCTTGAGTGCGGGCACGCTGCTCCGGAGGTCGGATGAGCCAGCCCCCATTCTTCGACACACTGTGCGGCTCCCTGCGCCGCGCGTCTCTCTCACAACACAACCGTGGCGGTGCGCGATGAAGCGCGAACTGCGGACCAAGTCTGTCGGCACGAAGGTGTCGGAGGCGGAGCTGCGCGTGCTGGAGTCGCGTGCGGAGCGGGCCGGGCTGACGCTGTCCGAGTGGGTGCGGGATGTGCTCCTGGGATCGAGCGTCGAGATGGGAACGCTTGCTGCCGAGCGGGCGATCCTGGCCGAGGTCCTGGCGATGCGGACGATCCTGCTGAACTTCATGCTGAAGGTGGGCGAAGGGAATCCGATCCCGGAGGCGGCAAGCAAGAAGCTGATCGAGTGGGCGGACGCGAACAAGATGAAGCGGGCGCTCGAAGTGCTGGCCAAGAATTCGGCGCGGGAGGAGCGGATACAGACGGCGCCGCCGGAGCCGGCGTTGTCGCGGATGCCGATGGACGTGGCTCCCGGAGAGGAGATGTAGGGCGATGCTGACACTGTCGAAGCCGATCTCAGCGGGCCAGGCGCAAGCCTATCACCGGTCCGAGTTCGCCAATGCGAAAGAGAACTATTACACGGAAGGCGAGCGTGTCCGGGGCGTGTGGCAGGGCCAGCTTGCCGAGCGCTGGGGACTGCGCGGCGAGGTCAACGAGGAGCAGTTCGCGCGCCTGTCGGAGGGCCAGCATCCGCAGTCGGGCGAGGCTCTGGTTCGCCGGCAGCAGGCCCGGGAATACGTCAACGAGCGGGGCGAAACGGTGCGCACGATGGAGCACCGGGCGGGGTGGGATGCGACGTTCTCGGCACCGAAATCGGTGTCCGTCACTGCGCTTGTCGGCGGCGATGACCGGGTGAGAGATGCCCATCGGGAGAGCGTGCGCGTGGCTCTCGACGAGATGGAAAAGTACGCCCAGGCGCGGATCGGCGGCAATGCTCCGGCGCAGACGACGGGCGCGTGGGCGGTGGCCAAGTTCGAACACGACAGCAGCAGGCCCGTCGATGGCTACGCCGCGCCGCAGTTGCACACGCACGCGGTGATCTTCAATGTGACCGAGACGGCCGAGGGTAACACGCGTTCTCTCCAGGCCCAGGAGCTTTACAAGACGCAGCAGTTCGCGACGGCGGTGTACCGTTCGGAGCTTGCGGCGCGGCTGCAGAAACTCGGTTACGAAGTGGAACGCGGAGCGCACGGCCAGCCGGAGATCAAGGGCTACACGCGCGAGTATATGGAGGCATCGAGCCCGCGCCGGCAGCAGATCGTGGAGCGGCTCGAAGAACAGGGCCGGCGGGGTGCGGGAGCGGCGCAGGTCGCCGCGCACCGGACGCGGGATGCGAAGCAGGCCTTGAGTGTCGAAGAGGTCCGGACGCAGCATCAGCGGCTGGCCGCCGAGCATGGAAACCAACCGCAAAGAGTGATGGCCGAGGCCTCGCGGCGGTGGGGCGTGGAGCTTGAGCCGGAGCGTTCGCGGCGTGTCGCCGAGAGTGCTGTGAGCTATGCGCGCGAGCGCGGCATGGAGCGCGCGGCGGTGGTCGATGAGCGGGTTCTCTTGCGCGATGCGTTGAAACACACGATGTGCGAAGCACGGCTGCCGGAGATCAAAACGGAGCTTGAAAAGCGCATCGCCAGGGGCGAGCTGATCGAGGTTCCGCGCCGCGAGGGAGAGGCAGGTCGGGCGTTCACAACGGGCGAGATGCAGGGCTACGAGCGCGACATCGTGTGGCGGATGCAGGCGGGCCGGGACATCAATGTCATCGTCGATGGATACACGCGGGAGTGGACCTTCAAGCAGCATCCGCACCTGAGCCTGAGCCAGCACCGGGCGGTCGAAGACGTGCTCGAAAGCCGCGACAAGATGATGGCGCTTGAAGGTGTCGCCGGTGCGGGAAAGACCACTTCTCTGACTGCCATCCGCGATGCCGTGGAGCATCACGGCTACGAGGTGAAGGGGCTTGCGCCGACATCGAGAGCGGCGCAAAAGCTGGCCGAGACGGGTATGGAAACCGAGACCCTGCAGCGGCATCTGACGCGCGGCCAGCAGCCGGAGGACGGGCGCGCGAGGGTCTATGTCGTGGACGAGGCGAGCATGATCAGCACGCGGCAGATGCACACGTTCCTGGAGCGGCTGAACCGTCACGACCGGGTGTTGTTCGTGGGCGACGTGCGGCAGCATGAGGCGGTCGAAGCGGGCCGCCCGTATGCGCAGATGCAGGAAGCGGGACTGCGCACTGCCAGGCTTGACGAGATCCTCCGGCAGAAGGATCCAGTGCTCAAAGAAACGGTCGAGCAGTTGGCGCGGGGCGAAGTGAAACAGGCCGTCGAGAATCTGAACTATCAGGGCCGCGTGCACGAGTTCAAAGACCGTGCAGAACGCATCGGAGAGATCGCGCGGGAGTACGCAAGGTCGCCGGAAAAGACGCTGGTTATCTCGCCCGATAATCAATCGCGGCAGGAGATCAACCGCCACATCCATCGGGCCATGCACGAGGCCGGACACGTGACGGGAATCGATCATCGGGTGCCTGTGCTGCACGCGCGGCAGGAGCTGACTGGGGCCGACCGGCAGCACGCGCAGAACTACACAGAGGACGATGTGATCCGCTTCTCGAAGGGCTCTAAGCCGCTGGGAATCGAGCCCGGCGAGTACGCGCGTGTGGCGCGTGTGGACGCCGAAAGCAACACGGTGACGATCACGCGCAAGAGCGGCGAAGAGCTGAGTTATGACCCGCGCCGGCTGCAGGGCGTGACGGTCTACCGCGATGGGGAGCGCAGCTTCGCCGAGGGCGAACGCTTGCAGATGACGTCTCCCTATCAACCGTTGCATCTGGCCAATCGCGAACTCGGAACCATCAAGAGCATCGATGGCGACGGCAATCTCAAACTACGCATGGACTCGGGCCGCGAGGTCGAGTTCAACGCGCGGCAGATGCCGCATCTCGATTACGGCTACGCGGTGACAAGCCACAGCAGCCAGGGCCAGACGGCCGACCGTGTGCTCGTTCATGTGGACTCGGCCGAGACGCGCGGCGAGCTGCTCAACAGCCGCATGGCGTATGTGTCGGTGTCGCGGGCGGAGTTCGATGTGCAGATGTACACCAACGATGCGAAGACCCTGGGCCAGGTGCTGAGCCGGGACGTGTCGCATCCCTCGGCTACGCAGCAGCAGATGGCAATCAATGACGAGCTGGCCGGGCAGAAGATCATGCCGCAATCGGTGGACCTGGATATCAGTCCGGGCTACGGACTTGGCCTCGGCCACTGACGTGGCCGATACCCTCCGCTGCGGTGGCCGTCAAGGGTCTCCGCTTCGCTCCGATGAACGCGCTGGAGTACGCGCGCCCTTGACTGCCATCCTCGCTGCGGGTGTTTTCCAGCTATGAGAAAAATGTATTTTTCTCATGTTCCCAACATGAGAGGGCGAACTAACTCGCCTCAGCTTGAGAGCTGCCAGCCAGCGAGTTAATCAGCCGAATCACGGCTCTCTGATCCTTGGTCGGAAGGACTTCCATCTTCTGAAATCTCTTCCAGAGCCGCTGCTTCTGCGGGCTGTTGTTGCCGTTCGTCTGAGCGGGCCTCAATCCCAGCAACTCATCCGTGGAAACTCCAAGGACACGAGCCAGGGGAATGATGGCCGTCGAGGGAGGCAGTTCGGCGTCGGTCTCGTAATAGGAAATCACACGCTGGGTTGTTCCCAGGGCTTCGGCGAGCTGGACCTGGGTGAGGCCGCGCGCCTTCCTGAGGGAGACGAGGCGCTTGCCGAATGCGAACTGTGGTTCCTTCTTGGCGGGCATGGCAAGACAGATTTTATGGCCCACTTCTGAGCACTCCTGCGAAACCGCTGGCTGGATATACATGGTATGTATATACTGAGGCACGGTAAGGAAAACTGCAAAATCCTTGAAAAGGGCTTGACAGGTTTTTCGGCGGAGGGCTGGAATGGCGCGAATCCCGGAGTACGAGGTCGAGCGGCTGAAGCGGGAAATCTCAGTACAACGGCTGGCCGAGGCGCGTGGCATCAAGTTGCACCGGCATGGCGCGGACCTGTTGGGGCTGTGCCCGTTCCATGACGACCACAACCCGTCGCTCGTCATCACTCCGGTGAAGAACCTCTGGCACTGCCTGGGGGCGTGCAACGCGGGCGGGACCGTCATCGACTGGATAATGAAGGCCGAGGGCATCAGCTTCCGTCATGCGGTCGAGCTTCTGAGAGCAGACCATCTTCCTTTAGCCGCCGCTCCGATCCAGCCCGTCAAGCAGTGCACGGTGCCCAAGCTGCCGCCGCCTGTCAAAAGAGAGGCTGGAGATCGCGAGCTGTTGCTGGATATCGTCGGTTACTACAACGACACACTGAAGCAGTCGCCGGAGGCGATGAGGTATCTGGAATCGCGGGGTCTCAAATCCTCTGAGATCATCGACCGCTTCCGGCTGGGCTTCGCCAACCGCACGCTGGGCTACCGGCTGCCGGCGAAGAACCGCGCCGCCGGCGCCGACATGCGCGGACGGCTGCAGCGGCTGGGCATTTTACGCGAGAGCGGGCATGAGCACTTCAACGGCTCCATCGTGATCCCCATCTTCGATAGCACCGGCGGAGTGGTCGAGATGTACGGGCGCAAGATTACTCCGAACCTGCGCGAGGGCACGCCGGATCATCTCTATCTTCCCGGCCAGCACAAGGGTGTGTGGAACGAGGAGGCGCTAATCGCTTCGAAAGACATCATCCTCTGCGAAGCGCTGATCGATGCGCTCACGTTCTGGGTTGCGGGGTTCCGCAACGTGACGGCCAGCTACGGCGTGAACGGCTTCACTACCGATCATCGCGCGGCCTTCGAGAAGTACGGCACGGAGCGCGTGTACATCGCATACGACCGCGACGACGCCGGCGAGCGCTCCGCGCTTCAACTCTCGGAAGAACTGATCGCCATGGGAATAGAGTGCTTCCGCGTGCAGTTCCCGAAGGGCATGGACGCCAACGAATACGCGCGCAAGGTGACACCGCCATCGAAGAGCATGGGCGTGCTGCTGAACAAGGCCGCATGGCTGGGCAAGGGACAGCATCCGGAGCCGCGCGTGTTCGAGCCTGTCATCATCGAGACCGCGGCTGCGCCTGTGATCGAACCGGAACCGGAGCCAGTTATCGAACATGAGCCGGAGCCAATGCCAGAGCCAGCAATCGAAACAGCGGCTAAAGAAGAAATCATCGAAGAGACTCCCGAGCCGGAGCCATCCCCCGTAGCACTTATCCCCGCCGCCACTGAAGAGAATGTTTTTTCTTTAGCTGCCGATGCGGAGCCCGATGAGCCGATGCAGCCGGAGCCAGGTCCGGCAGCACCTGCGCCGACTATCGATGTTCCCGTCGAGATGCGCGGTGAAGATATCTTCCTTCAGCAGGGCGAGCGCCGCTATCGCGTACGTGGTCTCAACAAGAACATGAGCCATGAGCTGCTGAAAGTGAATCTGCTTGTCTCGGGCAGAACACCGCGCGGCGAGTCGGCCTTCCACGTCGATACGCTCGATCTCTACTCGGCGCGGCAGCGCAGCGTGTTCACAAAGCAGGCAGCGGAAGAGCTGGGCATCAAGGAAGAAGTGTTGCGCCGCGACCTGGGCCGGGTGCTGTTGAAGCTTGAAGAGATGCAGGACGAACAGATCAAACAGGCGCTGGCACCGAAAGAAGAGACGGTGACCATGACCGGCGACGAACGGGCCGAGGCGATAGAGTTGCTGCGCGATCCGCGCCTGCTTGATCGCATCGTCGAAGACTTCGCACGGTGCGGCGTTGTGGGCGAGGAGACCAATAAACTCGCCGGCTATCTCGGCGTGGTGTCGCGGCACCTGGAAGCGCCGCTGGCGGTGATCGTGCAGTCGTCATCGGCTGCCGGCAAGAGTTCGCTGATGGAAGCGGTGCTGGCCTTCGTGCCCGAGGAGCAGCGCGTGCAATACTCCGCGATGACCGGCCAGTCGCTCTTCTACATGGGCGAGACCGACCTCAAGCATAAAGTGCTCGCCATCGTTGAAGAAGAGGGTGTGCACTCGGCAGCGTATGCGCTCAAGCTGTTGCAGTCGGAAGGTGTGCTGACCATCGCATCGACAGGCAAGGACCCGGCCACCGGGCGCCTGCTCACGCATCAGTATCGCGTCGAAGGCCCGGTGATGATCTTCCTCACCACGACGGCGATCCATCTGGATGAGGAGCTGTTGAACCGTTGCCTTGTTCTCTCCGTCAATGAAGACCGCGAGCAGACGCAGGCCATCCATCGCGTGCAGCGCGAGGCGCAGACGCTCGAAGGCCTGTTGAGACGCCGCGACCGTGAAGCCATCCTTGCGGTGCATCGCAACGCGCAGCGGCTCTTGAAACCTGTCTTCGTTGCCAACCCTTACGCCCGCGAGCTGACCTTCCTGGACGCGCAGACACGCACGCGGCGCGATCACATGAAATATCTGACGCTAATCCGGGCCATCGCACTGCTCCATCAATGGCAGCGTCCGCACAAGACGGTGCAGCACCGGGGCCGGGCTGTCGAATACATCGAGGTCACGCTCGACGACATCGCCACGGCCAACCGCATCGCGCATGAAGTGCTGGGGCGCTCGCTCGACGAGCTGCCGCCGCAGACGCGGCGGTTACTGCTGGCGATCGACGAGCACGTGAGCGCCGAGTGCGATCGCCAGAAGATGGAACGATCGGACTACCGCTTTTCGCGGCGCGACGTGCGCGAGTTCACCGGCTGGGGCGATACGCAGTTGAAAATCCATCTGCACCGGCTCGAGGAGATGGAATACCTGTTGGTTCATCGCGGCGGGCGCGGCCAGAGCTTCGTTTACGAGCTTGTGTTCACGCGCCAGGCCGACAGCGCCAGGCCCGTGCTGCCCGGCCTGATCGATCTCGACTCCCTCCGAACGCAGCGGTACGACGAAAAGAAGTCGGGGCGGGAGGCGGGCAAGTCGGGTCCAAGTCGGCCCCATGTCGGCGGGGTGTCGGGTACGGTCAAAACCGCTCCGTCGCCAGTATCCATAAGGGTTCCAGATGATGCCGAGTTCGACATCGAGGAAAACACATATACGGGCACACGGCCAAACGGCCACTACGTCCTAACCATGGCGGGAGGTAAGTGATGGCGCGCATCACCAAAACCCGCAAGCCGCAGGCTGCCCCCGAGACGCCGCTCGAATCGCTGATGCAGGACCATCTCCGTGCCCTGGCCGTGCAGAACTACTCCGCGCACACGGTGCGCAATCGCCAGGTCCACATCGGCTTCTTCCTCCAGTGGTGCAAGGAGCGCGGGCTCACCGATCCCATGGAAATCACGCGGCCAGTGCTGGAGACGGTATCAGAGGCACCTGTTCCACTATCGCAAGAAGAACGGGGAGCCGTTGAGCTTCCGCTCCCAGCACTCCTGTCTCGTTCCCTTGCGGGTGTGGTTCCGGTGGATGACCCGGCAGAATCACATCCTGCACAACCCGGCCTCGGAGCTGGAGCTTCCGCGCCTCGGCCGCGCCCTGCCGAAGAACATCTTCTCGGCCCAGGAAGTCGAGCGCATCATGCAGGTCTGCGACATCGAGGAACCCATCGGACTGAGGGACCGAGCCATCCTCGAAGTGCTCTACTCGACCGGCCTGCGCCGCATGGAGATGATCGCACTGAAGCTCTACGATCTCTCCCTCGACCGCGGCCTGGTTCTCGTCCGCCAGGGCAAGGGCCAGAAGGACCGCTATGTGCCCATCGGAGAGCGGGCCATCGCATGGCTTCAGAAATACATCCGGGAGGCGCGCCCGCAGCTCGCCATCGAGCCCGACGACATGACCGTCTTCCTCACAGCACAGGGGGAGCCGTTCAGCCGCGATCACCTGAGCTTCGCGGTCAAGGAAAGGGTGGACGCCGCCAAGCTGGGAAAGTCCGGCTCCTGCCACCTGTTCCGGCACACGATGGCCACGCTGATGCACGAGGGTGGGGCCGACATCCGCTTCATCCAGCAGATGCTCGGACACGAGGATCTGAAGACCACGCAAATCTATACCCAGGTCGCCATCCGAACCCTGCAACAAGTCCATGCCGCAACTCACCCGGCGGCACTGCTCGAACATGGCGAAGAGCCGTCCCCAAAGCCCGCCGATCCCGACGCCGAAGCCCTCTTCCAAGCCCTCACTCAAGAGGCCGAAGACGACCGCGAATAGACCCTCCATCCTTCTTCTTTTAGTAGCTGCTTTTAGCTGCTAAAGAGGGGCCGATCCCGACCGGAATCGGCCCCGATCCCCACGCTTATCGGCTGCTCTTCAGCTCTCGAATCCGCACCGGATCGACCACCTAATCGCCGGGGTAACCGGCCCGCTTCGGCAGGTCTTAAAGGGTACAATCGGAGCCAATGGAACCAGCCCAATCCCAGGTGCTATGTGAGCCGCTTCTAGCTGCCATGCCGCAGCTAAAAGAAAAAGTGCATCAGGGGGTTCCGAGTTCCGATCCTGCACTGTATCCGGGGCATGAAATCCCTAACTCCACGGTCGCAATAGGCTTGCGAGCAGCGTTGCATCTGGAGCGTGTCCGGTCCCGCTATACCGGCAAAGAACGCGACGCCGAATCAGGCAATGACTACTTCGGGGCAAGGTACTACGCCAGCAGCGATGGGACGGTTCATGTCGCCCGACTGGAGCGCCAAGGCCGAGCCCGTGCCATACGCAAAGCTGGACGATCCGCAGTCGCTCAACCTGTACAACTACATGCGGAACAACCCGCTGGGTGGTACGGACCCTGATGGCCACTGCGGTGACATATGCAACTGGTTCATCGCTAAGGTCAGTACATACGTTGCCACACATCCAGAGGTTGGCCAGGCGCTTCAAAAGCTGGGCGACTCCGTTGGAATTAAGCTGACGGCGGGCGTTGGCAAGACGGTAACTATAGGTGGCGTAAAACTTGGCGCAGCTGCCACTGTGACGTCTGAGGCGAGAGTTGATGGAACGGGTTCATCAAAGGGGCAACTGACAGGAGCCGCATCCGTAAATGGTGTCGGTGTTCAAGGCAATGGAAGCGCGACGTTTGAAAAGAATGGATCGTTCGTCAATCCTCTGGACAATCTGGGCGGCAATGCGAAACTCACAGGATCACTTGCCCACGGCGACAACGCTAGCAGCACCAACGCTGCAGTCGGGACTGACGATAGGGTAGCTGTCGGCGTTGGCGTGAATGTTGGTGTTGGTCAGGCCGGTGTTCAGGTGACCGCAGGGACGCAGGAGCTTCAGGGTGTCGGAGGTGCGGTTGTGAACGGCGCTGTACAAGACACAAAGCAATATGTGCGGGACCTCAAGGAATCTACGACATGTGGCGCAGGAGGCTGTGCAAGGCCCCAATGAAATATCAGGAATAGAAGGCAAAGATGGCGTGGTAGGTCAGGAGAGACGGAATGACGGGCGTTCTGTTAGTGATTTTCGGTGTCCTGGCAATCGTGGGAGGGGTACTGGGGAAGGACTTCCACGCCGCAGATGTGATCGCGCTGGGTGAATTTAAGCAGAAGAGTTCGAGATGGTCAGGGCGTCTCGTTTTCATCGTCGTTGGCGTGGGCCTTATCGGCATAGGCGTCAAAATGTTGTGGGGAGCTGAGTAGGCCCATTGGCCCAATCGGAGCAAGTCATGAGCAAGGTATCGGTCAAAGGCGTACTCATCGGGGGTGTTGTGGATGTAGTTGCGTCGGTTGTTCTCGGCCTCCCCTTCGCCCTCTATGCGACGCTGAAGGTTGACCTGTCCCATACGCCAAACACCCAGGCATCAGCAGCAGTGACGGCGGCGATCCACGGGAACGTGCCGCTGTACGCGGCTCAGTTACTCGTCGGCCTGGCCTGTTCGGTGCTGGGTGGCTACGTGGCAGCTTGGTTGGCAAAGCACAACGAGTTGCTGAACGGGGGCCTTTCGTCGGTACTCTGTGTGGCGCTGAGCATCTACACAATCTCGACGGGCAAGGACTCCAACCCGCACTGGTTGCAGGTGCTGCTGCTCATGGCCAGTCCGCTCCTGGCGCTTCTCGGCGGCGACCTGATGCGTCGGCTGCGGCGAAGCCGTCTCCAGCCTGCATGAGATCTTCTGCCCGAAGTGAGCGGCCTGTGGCGCGTTTACATCTGTAAACAGCAGTGACGCGTTCAGACTGACGAGCACGCCGCCTACGGCGTCGGGAGGGTAGGGACACTCCACCCCTTGGTGGGTTCCTGAGCCGATTTGCACTGCCGCAGGAGAGTATGGCAATATGGTCAATTTTGCCCACGTCTCCGGGGTTGACAATACTTCGGCCACGCCCAGCAACCGAGGGAAGTTTCAATCCACGCCTCCCGCGTGGTGACAATCGTGCGGCCGGGAACTCGATGTTGATCGTCACGCCGGGCACAGGGTTCGTGGCTTCTTCCGGCTCCGTCTCTGCAGGCTGAGCATCGCTCACCGAAACCGGCAACAATCGCACCTGCTGTTCAGCGCCGCCGTCGTTCCCCAACTGTCCAGCTCGGTAAAGCTTCCTCCAGCAGAAGACCTTGTTCGCGTTTACAACATGCTCCCGCGCCACTGACGCAACCGACAAACCCGGCGACAATGTCTGCTCAACAATCCAACAATCTGCCGCTTTTCCTGAGGCGTCCTATAGCGCCGCCGGCTCTCTCACCAACTTCCAAATCAACACCCATCCAAGCTCCTTCGCAGAACAACAGCTACCGCGAATCGAGCTTGACTCCTTAACGGCTATCGACAAGGCGGCCAGAAAATGACGCTTACGTTGCTTGCGACGTATCGGCGATAGCGTCGGCCCCTGTGACCGAGATGAACAGGGATCTGATGAGCCCCTTTATCGAAGTCGCACACCGCCAAGAAGAATGGACCTGATCCCCGCTGTCAAATCCAGCACCTCTGTTTTCTCTACCGTCCCATAGAGCCGGACAGCATCCTGAGCAGCCCTCCAGCCGAAACAGTGCTGATCAGTTCCTTATCTTCTGAACTGTCTTTCGAGGGCCAGTTCTATGGCTTTGTACCGGACCCATGAATCGGTCATGGAGTAGGCGGCCCATAAGGAGAGCCAGCGTGCATACCAAGCCATATACCTGGTTGCGTCGGTGTTTGGTTCAGCCGGCCGGCATCGTTGAATGATCTCACTGTCCGACATTCCGGGTAGTGCGGCGTCTCGGGGAAGCTTCTTGTTGTGTTCGGCGATGGCGAGGGTCGTTCGAGCTTCGTTGACGATTTGGGCACCAGTGGGACCCGAAATTCCCTCGGCCACAAGCCAGTCTGAGATAGCCTTGCATCCGTTTTGAGAAGCCTGGATGCGCTTGCGTTCGAGCGCCTCGCGTTTGCTGGTTTCGCGGACGCTTCCCGCCTCCCGTGCCCGGCGGACAAGTTCGTTGGTGGTCAGCTTGCCTTGGCGGGCGAGGGATTGGTCTTCTGGCGGAGCCTGAAGCGCTTCGAGGAGATGGCGGAGTAGAGATGGGCTGCGCTTGAGCGCCTTCGCGAGCGCGCGAAGGCTAATGCCAGTCTCGTGAATCTCGCGGACGGCCCGCGCGCGATCAAGATCGTCAAGGGTATCCCATTTTGATTGGAGACCGGAAATAGCATCGGATGCATCGATCACGGATGACGGTTCCTTCTGAAAGGCATGTCCTGGCCCACCAACACAAGTATGAACCTTGGGACTGCAACCGGTGTTTCGGCGCCATTGCGCACCGCCACGCCTTAAATCAGGGTGTTGCGCACACAGTCTGAGGCGAATGCACAATGGCATCGGCCAGAGAAAGGGTGTTGCGCAGGCAATTCGTGGGCAGTGCGCAATGAAAGTTCATGTTTGGGAGGGATGATTGACTGGTAAGTATCCAAGAGAGTCGGTTGAGGAGGCCTGTAAATGCGTCTGAGACCGAATCTGCTCTGTCCAGCGCCTTCGAAACACGAAATTATCGTATTTGGCAGTGAATTACTAGCAGCGATTTGTCCCCGCCATACCCCGAATCGCAGTCATAAGTGACAATGCTATGTAGGGAAACACTGGTTTCCCCTGCTTTTCGCTCTGTTTTTGGCCAGTGAAATGGAAGGCTGTTTCTGGCCCTTTTCACAATCGGCATCTCGAAAGTAACATCGCCCTGTTTAAAGGAGTAAACCGGAGCGGCCGTCAGGGCCGCGGCAGTTCCCGCGGCGGGCAGGAGATTTCACGAGCCGTTGGGAATCTCACTTAGCAGTTTTCCTTATCGGTTCAAGGCTTGATAACTTTCGGTCTCGGCGGAGTGTTCAACTATTGAAATTTATCCAACCTTCAATCTCCGCATGACTACAACAAAAAGGCGCCGAGGAATAAAGCAGAGATAGCCATCAGGCCGCCAGCTATAAGGATCGAGCCGGCTACCACAGCAGTGATATTTTCAACCAGCTTCGTCATTCGCACAGGCTATCGAACTCCAGCAAGGAAATTACTCTTGCTCAGGGCCCACGCCAACCGGGTCGCGAAATCACTTTCTAGATCCCGCTTGCTCTCTTCTGCAAGAGATGAGGCCTCAGGAGAGGCAATGGTCCGGATCATGGATGGGGGCTTTGGTCTGGCGTGCGCGCGTGAGGTGTTTGGTGTCGGCAGGACGGAGAGAAGCCGTTCGAGCCCTCCCTCCTTAAACAGGATGGGGTGCCAGGAAGAGACGAGGCCCGGATCATGGATGTGCTTGCTTTGGTCTGGCGCGCGCGCGAGGTGCTTTGAGTCCGGCAGGACAGAAAGACCTGGTCTTCTTGACCCTATTCAGGATCCTCTCGTACTCGATCTCGAGTTCAGTATCGCCCTGGGCCTGCTTACCCACTCTCTGCCGGTAGGTGTGGTACTCCCGGGAGTAGGGCGCCACATCGGCCAGGATGGCCATCTTGTGGATGTCGGGATGGTCCTCTGGATTTACTCCTTCGAGTTCCGGATGGAGTGCCTCATAGCCGGCGCCGGGCAGGCGGGCATAGCCTTCGGGGACCTTGATGAAGGGATCTCCTTCATGGAAGTTGGTGTAGTAGTCATCTCCTGGAAGCCAGGAAGCTGCGGTGTTGGGGATCTCATTGGCTTGCGGAGAGAAAGTCTCGTTCTGCACGAAACGGCGGAAAGGTTCGGTAATAGCCGAAGTGTTCGGTCCCGGAGAGGGAGGGTCCTACACCTGCTCCCAGTTCCTTTTCGTAATAATGGCGCGAGAAGTTATCGATTTGCCAGGGCTTTGGTTCCTGAGTCTATGGGCACATACTCATGAAGTAATTCAATTCAGCGTGGCCTGAATTTACTTGACAGAGCGCGCATATCAGGAGCATTGTGTATATGAGTATGTCTTTTAACGTGCAAGATAACCTCCCTCTCATCCGCCGGCAGGCCTGGGGCCGGCTTTTTGGCAGCTGCATCGAGAAAACCCGTCAGGCCGGTGGCCATTCCATCGAGGAGGCAGCTTGCCTGGCCGGGATGGAGGCTTCCCAATGGGCGGCCATCGAGGGCGGTTATGTCCCTGTGGATTCGATGCAGCTCCGTTCGATGGCCGGCGCTCTTGAGTGCGGCTACGAAAAGATCGCCTTGCTGGCCTTTATCTGCCAGGGCGCCTGGGAGCAGTAAAAACCCCCTCTGCCGCCGCCCCGGACCTTGCGGGGCACTGGCGGCGGGTACTCACAATCACATATGCTCACTTCCAGAGGAAGGAGGTGAGACCGATCAAGAAGAAGGAAGGGACAGGGATAAAACGCGTGAACATCAATATCCCAACTGAGCTCCACAACTCGTTCAAGGCCGCAACAGCAGCGCAGGGCCTTGAGATGACGGTCGTACTTCTCGAGTTCATCGAAAACTACGTCGCCAAGTCTGGATACGCTCCCAAGCCGAAGAGCAGGCGCGCTTGAAGCGCGCCGCGCTCTATATGCGCGTCTCTACCGTCGATCAGCATCTGGAGACGCAACTTCTCGACCTGCGCCAGATGGCTGCTCAGCGTGGATATGAAATCGTGGCTGAGTTCACAGACAAGATCTCCGGCGCCAAGGCCAAACGGCCGGGGCTCGATCAAATGATGGCCGATGGCCGCCGCGGCCGGTTCGATGTTGTCCTGGTCTGGGCTTCAGACAGAATCGCCCGCTCGGTAAAGCACTTCCTTGAGGTGCTCGACGAGTTGAATCGAATTGGTGTCGAGTACGTCAGCTTCCGGGAGAACATCGACACCGCCGGCCCGCTGGGCCGGGCCATCGTCGTGATCATCGGCGCCATCGCCGAGCTCGAGCGCAGCCTGATCGTCGAACGAGTGCGCGCCGGCATGCGGCGCGCTCGTCTCGAAGGTCAACACATCGGCCGTCAGCCGCTGGTACTGGACAGTGCCGCTATCCACCAAGACCGCCAGCGTGGCCAGAGCCTGCGAGAAATCGCCAGGGGCCATCGCGTTTCGACGGCGACCATACAACGCGTGCTCCGAAAGCATGCCCCAACCACCAAGGAGCATGCCGCATGATCGAGTCATCAGCAGACTTCGTGCCGATATGGATGTTGATCGCCGCAGGGTTCGGCTTCATCGCCGGCGAGGTCTGCGGCGACTACCGCCGCCATCGGCACTGCCTTCAGCAGGCCAACGAGGAACTTCGTGAGCGACTCGAGGAAGCAGCCTCGGACACCAAGCCAATCCAGCGCGCCCTCAAGGAACAACGAGGCGTCATCAACGACATCCACAGCCGTCTCCTGGCTGTCTCAAAAGGGCTCCAAAAACGGCCCTCATAAACCCCACAGAATCAATGGCCGGATCTGCACGATCCGGCCGTGACAAAAGGTGTACCTTGTGGCACAGTCCTTATGATCCAAGTGCACGTCAGTGAGCGCTGCGGGAACCTAGTGACTAACGCGGCGACTTGGCATCAACCTAGAATCTTGGCGGCGTGTCCGTTGACATTACTGATCCGACTGTCCTCACGCAAGTCGTTATAATGAAGCACTTTGAGCCAACCCTTCCGCCGATTCTCTCCGGATCGTACTCGTCTGAATGCTGTTAACTCCACTGCCGGATCCAACCTCCGACGTGAGGTAGAAAGAAAAGTATCGTCCTGCCGAAGTTTCGTGCTAAGGTGATAGGCCGAACTGGTCCTCTTCCCCGTGAAGATTCGAGCGGGCCCCGCTGAAGATGAAAGCTGTGACTTGCTCAGCTCCTATCGTCAATGACGACCGTTTGATTAGGCCTATCTGTCAAAAGCCCTAGGTGCTCGCCTCCTGAAACAGAATGCCCTTAATGCACACCATTAGAACTGGGATCATTTAGGAAGCCCTATGACTCTGCCGGACCATTGGTGGTTGTGTCGCAATACCGGTTGCCTCGATCGAATAGGGAAGATCCCTGGCCCGCGCGATGAGACCTTGGCGCTTCAGTTGCTGATGAGCGGGTTGCACCCCGACCTGTCGAACAAGATTGAAATGCGGAGCCTCTTGGCGGCGGAGTTCGGCTCAGTCGGACTGAACAGGATGTCAGATCAGACGGTGATGACCCAGATTGCGCGGTTGCTCATCGCTCGCAGAATCCACGTCCATCGAGCCAACGATCCCGTCGAGCAGCCACCACCAGTCAAGCCCGAGGGTGCCAAGCCCGCAAAGTCTGACAGCCCGTCGCGGCCCCCTCGAAAGCAGTTCATACCGGTCGCCCCGTTTCGAGAACCGCCTGTCGATCTTCCCACCTTCCTGGCGGATATCGACCTCCCAGTCCAGGCAGCTACGCTGATGGCGGCGGCCAAAAGTGGGAAGCCATTTTGTCCGGAATGAGAGAAACATCGGGCGGCGGTCGCCGCCGGGAAGGAGTGATGGGGTATTTATGGTCACCCAGTTAGAGGAGTGTCTCTGGCCGAAGGGGTTTGCCCGGGACGTGTGGATGATCGTGGATTCGGCTCAGGATCGCAGGATTTTCGGCCTGCTGCTTGAATGTTTTTATTCGAGTGTCAGCAGCCTGTTTGCCACGCCCCTCCCTCCGCAGATCGAATCGGTGGCTCCCTATCTGGTTCCGCTGGATTATGACGATAAGAAAACGCGGAAATTTCTAAGCAATGCGTGGGGAAACCGCTGGGGCGTGTTTATCCGCTGCGACACCAGCCAGGATCGTTTACGGAGACATCTGCGCAGCTTTGTCTCGGTGCGGGATCCACGCGGCCAGAGACTGCTTTTTCGCTACTATGATCCCCGTATCCTGCGCACCTATCTGCCCACCTGCAGTTCACAAGAGCTTGAATACGTTTTTGGCCCGATCGAGTGCTTTCTGAGCGAAAGCAAGGTTGTTGAAAATATGATCGAGTTTCGTTTTGACCGCGGCAAGTTGGTGCAGCGCACGATCTCGCTCAATGCCGGCGCAAGCCGAGGCACGGATCCGCCGTCACGATTCGAAGAGCCGGGACGGACTTCATCGGTTTTGCCCTTTGGCGCGCTCACCATTCGGCAGGCCCAGATGGACGTGTTTTCTCAAGTTGAGGTCCAGAAATTCGAGGACTGGATGGTCTCCCACTTGAAGCAGTTTTTTCCCGGGGAGTGCCGCTCCCTGGGAGAGGCGCAGCTCAGGGAACTGATCCAATATGGCATCAAGCGCGCAGCAGACCACGAGATTACGACGGAGCGCGACGTTTGCAAATTCATCGATCTGATGATCGTCTTTGGCCGAGATTTCGACCGGGACAATAAATCGGCGTGGGCGGGACAGATACTGGCAAATCGTAAGACCGCTCGCTCAAAGATTCGCTCCTTGTACGAAGCCGCTGAAATGCGCCTAGGACGTTAATCGTTCATGCCGCCCGATCCCACCCCGACCCCCGTTCCCGCTTCGCAGGCACCTACTCCCACGCCCGTGCCCGCATCGCCGGGTCCTGCACCCACCCCCGTTCCCACCTCGCCTGGCCCCACGCCGGTTCCTGCATCTCCGGCTCCGGCGCCAACTCCGGTCCCTGCATCGCCGGGGCCAGCACCTACCCCGGTTCCGACCTCGCCACCCACCACGCCAGTCCCCACTTCGCCCGGACCGACGCCAGTTCCCACATCCCCGGGCCCTGCACCAACTCCCGTTCCAACCTCACCAGGACCGCCCGCGCCGACCCCAACCCCGGTCCCCGCTTCGCCCGGACCGACGCCAACGCCTGTTCCTGCGTCCGGGAGCCAACTGGGGCCGGCGAGTTCAGCGGCCGATGGGGGAGCAGGGACGGGTAATGTTGGGGATCCAGGGGGATCATGTCATCAGGAGGACCCGCAGGCGGAAATTGCGGTCCGAGTCCAAACCTCCAATGGAAAGCCGGTGGAAGGTGCTGCAGTTTCCGTAGTCGAGCTCGGCTTGTCGGGCACTACCGGTGCGGACGGGGTTCACGATTTCGGCGAAGTCGCCCCGGGCAGCTACACCGTTACAGGCCAGAAGGATACCTTTTCTCCATCTGGTGGCACCCCCTCCTCCCCGGCCTCTCAAAGCCTCCCCGTACCCGCAGGAACCTCAACGCAATTTGAACTGGTCCTCGATCCGGGAGCGAGGATTTCGGTTCACGTACAAAAGACAGATGGAACGCCGGTCGAGGGAGTGACCGTCAGTGTCGATGGCAAAGGGTGGGCCGGTGTCACTGACGCGAGCGGGAACTTTGATTTCGGCGCGGTGCCCCCAGCTACGTACACCATTACCGGACAAAAAGACTGCTGTACTCCGGCTTCAGCATCGCAGACCCTTAATGCGCCCGCAAACGCATCGACCCAATATCGATTAACGCTTGATCCGATGGCAATCACGTCGGTTACTGTCGCAACATCTCCAGCAAATCGAGCTCGTCTTCGCATAGGAGTAGGGGAGGAAGTGGACCTCACCGTGAGCCCGGGACCATCCACATGGGCAATCACGGGCGGTAGCGGCACACTGACTCCTAACTCGGGCAGTCAAACAAATGTCCGATTTACCGCAAGCGACTTGGCCGAGACAGTCGTCATAACCGCTACAAACGGCTCGTGCAACTGCTCGATTACCTTCACCATTGTCGAACCGTCGGACTGGACGCAGAAAAGAACCTCAAGTATCAGTCATAGCGCAGGACGTCCCGATTGTGGCTGGAAAGGCGAATTCTACATCCATCCGAATGATGTGAATTTCTACCGCATGAATTTCCGGGAGAAGGATTCTCAAGCGGTAGCAACAGGTTCCTACGCGATCTTCAACGGAGTGTGGCACGGAAGTTACCCGTTGCCCGATCAGGCTAGTCCATGGCTCGCTATTGTTGGCCACACCGAGGCAGACGGGTCTAAGGCCGGAGGGATAGATACCGTGTATTCTGGTGATTCCACGGCTGCGAATACTGGCGCAGCGCCTCCGTTCATTGTGGGAACCATGTACTTTCCAATTACAATGCAATGGAAGGTGGGGACCGGTTCACCTAAGAATTTCGCGACTTCCCGCCAGGAGCATGAGATCTTCGCTGACGGAAAGTGCGAAAGCCGTAAGGGCGGAAACACCGAGAAGCGAATGTACAACGATCCTCCGAGTGGATATTGATGACTCGATCAGCTTCGCTACTAGTCCTCTTGACTTTGATGCCTTTCGGAGGTGTTGGGCAGACTAAGGCCGACGTTATGACAAGAGAACAACAGGATCTAACCAAAGCACAGGCGCATATAACGCAGTTTGAGGCTTCGATGGAGCCAGAACATCTGCGCGAAGCCTATATGGCGCTTGAAAATGTTATCCCCAATCAGGAACCCGATGCTGAGCGTCGGGCTGATGTACGTACCAACTGTCTCTCATTGTGGTTGCATCTGCTGCAGATCTTGGATCGCTTTGTCGATCCGGACTTTGATATCAAGGATCCTCCCGACACCTTGGTGCAACCACCGCCGACCTCTGGTGGCGTTTTATACCCGCCAGGTGCGGATCCCGCGCTGATCGATGACCCAAAAGCACGTGCCGAATATGAAAGAGCCATCATCGCGAACAGGAAGAAACTTCAAAACTACAGTTTGCAGGTTTCCCTGGGCCGCCTGAATCAACAAATTCCAGAACACGCTGAAGCCTTTATTAGAACGAATTACACCTCCGCCGCGCACGACCAAGAGGAGTTGAGCAGCGCGATTCAGGCGTCCATCAAGGATCCTCATCGCAAAGAGGAACTATCGACTTTTGGCGATTTACAAAAAGAAACCGCCACATTCCAACTGATGAGACCGCTTGATCCCATCATTTCCTTCATCATCGCCGTCCGCGATGAGCCCCGCGACCTGCTCAACGCGACGATTGAGGGGCTGCTTCGCACCAGCGATGGCTATCGGCGAGAGATTGTCCTGGTCGACGACGGGAGCATCCTTCCCATCCAAATCGAGCGTCCAGATACCCTCGTGATTCGCAACAGCGAGCCTATTGGATCCGCACGTTCGCGCCGGACCGGTGCGTCTTTGGAAGCGGCGACGCGCCGCCGTTTCTGGATCCCCACATGAGCTTCGCGCCCGATTGGCTCGACAAGATGATGGAGTACGTTGACTCTGAATCGCTTCTTTGTTCGGCATGGTGGGACTATCAATTGAACCGGTGCCACTGCTGGGGCGCCGACTTCCGGTGGTGCGGAGAGAGAGATTATGTTTCCGGGCGTTGTCCCGGTTTTGATTTCCGCCATCGCACCGTATTCCCGGGCGATGGCGCAGTGGAAGTGCCGATGCTGATCGGCGCCAACTACATGATGCTGCGGAGCAGTTATGACAAAGTCGGGGTATCTTGCCGTTCTTTCGCACCTGGGGCAGACTTGAGCAGGATCTGTCATTGCGCGCATGGATCGTTGGGATCGGAGTGAAGTGCGTTTCGGAGGCACGAGTCGGCCATTTCTCGCGAAAGAAGTTTCCATATAAAGTCTGCTGGGAAGACATCGAATTCAACCAGTTGGCGACTGTGCGAACCGCTTTCGAGGACTCAACGTCACAGCGATTAGAACAACTGCTGCAGCCTCCTCAGCAGGTCAAGAACTGGTTGGACGAAGCCGAGTTCGGTGCATGGCGCGAGTCCATTCAGAGCCGCAGGGTGGTGACAGACCGGGCGTTGTTTGAGAGGTTCGTACCGCAAGCGCTGCCGGATTAGGTGTCCAAGCTGACCTGCATGCGACGATAGCGCAGTTAAACCGAGCGAAGGTGATAACAAAAGTGTGATCCATGTGGGGCGTCGTCAATAAACATTTGTCGCCGACGCGCGGAGTCTCACGACGAGCGGCGGTTGATGATAGTGACGCTCGGGGTGTCGACGCCGAGATAATTTAAAGCATGCTCGGGGCCTCCGAAGGGACGCTCGGTGTAGACGATCAGTGGAGCGAGGAAGAGTGTTCGCAAACGGTTTTGGAAATGCACGCAGCTCGGCAAGGTGCAAGACGCTCCCGCGGAACCGTAGCTTGCCAGCTCAAAAGGCATGGCGTTCTGTAGATAACCAATCTACGATGATTCGCGGATGGTTGCTAGGTATACGGCGAGCTACCGTGGCGTGATTTACAACCTTCCCCGCGGATCTCTCCCAATAAGTCATCCGCATCTTTGAAGAGCGCCGTGGTTTTGAGTATCTCTTTCATTGTGGATGACCTCAGACTGCAGACCGGCCGTTGGATTTGAACTTCGTTGCCGGAGGAGCGATGC
>CAWDVL010000002.1:0-173596 GCA_963805695.1 uncultured Acidobacteriota bacterium
TCGATTCCGTCCGTGACAAACTGGAACCGTCTTCAGGGGGCAACGACCTGTCTCCGTCGCTGCTCGCTTGCCTTCATGACTTCGTTCATGTCCCCGGCTGGCCGAATCTCGAAAATGTTGCCATACGTCAGCGCCGGATGCTGGCCGATGAGCTGTACAGCATGATTCATGTCCCTCGCCTCAAGGACGAGAATGCCGCCGAGTTGTTCTTTGGTTTCGGCATAGGGGCCGTCGGTCGTTGCCACCTTGCCGTTCTTCCAATACAGGGTCAGGGCGGTCTCCGGCCCCTGAAGCGCTTCTCCACCGGCCCAGTGCCCGCTGGCGCGAAGATGGTCGTCATATTCAAAGCATGTATCGAACATGGCGTTTCGCTCGCTCTCAGTCATGCCATCGAATTTGCCTTTGTCGTAGTAGCCAAAACAGAGGTATTTCATTGTTCTTCTCCTCTTCCTTCCGGGTGGGAGCCAGCGGCGTAGCTTCGCGCTGGCTCGTTCACTCCGCGATGGTCAACGACGGTGCATCTTCCGAAGTCGCGGCAGGTGAGACTATTCCGTTGCTTTCTCCGGAGCCGGGTAGAAAAGAAGCTCGCGCACCTCGCCGGCCACATCGCAGGCGATGGCACCCTTCTTCGCCCATGCCAGCGCCTCGTCGATATCAGCGCATTCCAGTATCCAAAATCCGCCCATGTGCTCCTTGGTCTCGGTGTACGGCCCGTCGGTGACGAGCACCTTGCCGTCGGGCTGGGCCCGCAGCGTCTTCGCGTTGGCGGGCGGGGCAATGCCGCAGGCGAACTTCCTCACGCCGGCAGCAATCATTTCGCGGTTGAGCGCGTGGATCTCCTCCATCATCGCTTCAGTTACGACGGACGGGTCGAAGTCGTCGGGCATGTAGTTAGCAAACCAGATACTGTGGCATGGCTTTTTCTCCTTGATTCCTTTGGCTTGTTTCCGATGACTCGTTTCCTGTTCACTCAGGAGCCGTAGCTCATCGTTCTTTTGTCCTATAGTCGTTGGGGAGACGGAAAATCGACAGCTATCCCAATTTTTATTTCAGCTGCCGAATCCGCTCCTGCAGGAACTGCCGCTCTGGTTCCTGTTGGGTCAGCGCCAGAGCTTTCTCATAAGAGGACCGGGCCTCAGCGGTCCTGCCGAGCCTGCGGTACATATCCGCGCGGGCTGAATGCGCCAGGTAGTAATTTGCCAATTCGCCATGTTCCAAGACCGCGTCGATATGCTTGAGACCGGCCTCTGGGCCATCGCGCATGGCAATTGCCACGGCACGATTTAGATGTGCGACTGGTGAAGGGTGAATTCGTACCAATTGGTTGTAAAGCGCGACAATCTGCGGCCAGTCGGTCGCAGCAGTTGATTCCGCCTCAGCATGAACGGCCGCGATCGCAGCCTGCAGTGTGTAAGCACCGAAGCGGCGGGAGTTCAGGGCTTTCTCCACCAATGCCATTCCCTCCGCGATCTGCTCCCGGTTCCAGAGCGAGCGGTCTTGATTTTCCAGCAAAATCAGCTCTCCAGCCGGAGAGGTTCTCGCGGCGCGACGGGATTCCTGCAGCAACATGAGGGCAAGCAAGCCCAGATTACTCTCCGGCTCTGGCCGGAGTTCGGTCAATAGTCGTCCCAATCGAATCGCCTCGCCGGTTAGCTCGGCCCGCGTTACCTCCGCTCCCGCCGCAGCCGAGTAACCCTCGTTAAAGACGAGATAGATGACCTGAAGCACCGCGTCCAGCCGCTCCGGCAACTCCTCCGGCGCCGGCACCTCGTATGGAATCGGTGTCTCTCGAATCTTTGCCTTGGCGCGCACGATGCGTTGGGCGAGCGTTGCCGGCGTAACCAGAAATGCCCGGGCAATTTCTTCCGTTGTCAGGCCGCAAACTTCCCGAAGTGTCAGCGCAACCTGTCCTTCCGGCGCCAGAGCGGGATGGCAGCAGGTGAAAATCAGACGGAGGCGATCGTCCTCAATCTCTTCATCTCCAATCTCTCCCTTCCGCCCGCAGCGTCGTTGATGCGCGATTCCATATGGGCAACCAGCTCTCTCTGTGCTCCATCGAAGCGCGCGCGCCGGCGCAAAGCGTCTATGGCCTTGAAGCGGGCCGTTGAAATAAGCCACGGGCGTGGCTTGTCCGGAATGCCGGCCAGCGTCCAGGATTCGAGAGCGGCAGCGAACGCCTCGTGCATCGACTCTTCGGCCAGGTCCAGGTCTCCGAGGAGGCGCACGAGCGTCGCTAGAACCCGGCCCGATTCCGACCGGTAGAGAGTCTCAATGGTCCTGCTGAGTTGTTCGGGCACAGGCGGCGGCATCTACGCCAAACTAGCAAACGGAAGCGCTGGACACAACTGCCCTCGGGCTTCCCCTACCCACAATTCAGTGGCCCGCCGCTGCGCTGATTGAGGGTTTGCAAGGGGACAACAGCATAGGCTCTCGTAAATGGGCTTCGGTGTTACGATCTCCTGCGGCTGTCAATCAGCGCATTATCGCCAATGCGCTCGTTGACCGCGCACTCTGATTGAAGCCGCCAAGTTTGCAACGCAGCCTGATCGTCGAACAAGTGCGCACCGGCATGCGACGCGCCCGGCTCGAAGGCCGCCATATCGGCCGCTATCCACTGGTGCTGGACAACGCTGCGATCAAACAAGATCGTAAGCATGGCCAGAGCCTTCGCCAGATCGCGAAGGGCCACCGGATCTCGACCGCCACCGTCCGACACGCGCTTCGAGAACCCGCTCTAACCACTTAGGAGAATTCCGCATGACCGAATACTCACTCGTCCTTCTCATCTGCCTGGTGGTCATCGTGGTCTTCGCCACTCTGCTCTGTGCTGCCGGCTGGGGCTATCTCGCCGCACTCGCCAAGGTCGGAGAACCTAGCGCGATGTTCACTGAGATCCTGGCCCACACCCCACAACATGGACCAATCGCTCCGCCAGCGGCGCCGCGTTCTCTACGACGCTCACAAGCGAATTAGCTCTGTGGCAAAAGGGTCTGAAAACCGGCTCGCTAACCCCCACTAAATCAAAAGTTGGATCTCCCCGATCCGGCCATGTCAAAAGCTATAGCTTAGCAATTGGTGCCCCCTGGCAGCGAGGTCTTCGCCGGAATCAGGGCGACTTCACTCCATGGTCAGTTCGGCAACTATGCGTTCATAACGAACGATAACAGAATCGATCTTTCCGACTTTATCGCCATTACCGGATCCGACGAGTCCCGCATCTTCAATCAGGTCATCTTCACGGCCTCTTCTGGCCACGATGGCAAGCCAGTTGAACACAGCATCCTTGTTAGTGGACACTTTGATCACGACCGCATTTTCCGAGCCCTGAGCGCGAACGAGACCATAATCCGATATCGAGATATAGCCGTACTCACGGTCGCCCCCTTCGAGCGCGAGCGGAGCTACTTCAGGCTCCGGCGCTGGCTCGTATTCATTGGATCGAGCGTAGCCATTTTTAGCACCGTGGCAAGCGCCAAGGCGGAGATCGACCGGAGCCTGGCCGGATCAACTCCCGATGAAGCGATTCTTCAAAGATTGGCTCGCTTGCAGTGCAACGATGAAGAGTGGTCACTTCTGCCCGCCATTGACCACGGCATCGCTGTTTTGCATCAATTGAGACTGCTCGACCCTACGCTTGCCAACCTTGCCAAAATTGCGATTCCCTGGCCTTCGGGGTCACTATGCCATTATGGTGTTAAGTCCGCCGTTGCATCTGAGGACCGCAGGCTGCGATCAGGGCATATTCGACGGAGCGGCCGTACCATCAGACCACTTGTCTGCCAGGACGAACAGAATCGTCACACGTTCCTCCGGGTCATTCACCATCATTACAGGTGAGTTGGGATCATCGGCCGCCCAGCTCTTCGTCATGTCGCCGGGTGAAAAAAACATCGCGTGCGAGTGCCAGCTCTTACCCCGGTCGTTTAAGTACTGCTGTTTCGACATCATGTAAGCCATCGCGCCAGGCTCCAGCGAGGGCAGATCCTTGTTATCCAGTGCGGTCGCGATTGCGTGCGCGATTTCAGGTTTCGATTTTCCTGTGAGCACAAGCCTGGTCTTCATCAGATAGATGGGCGCAAAGCTCCTTGCGGCTTGCGCGTTGAAGCAATGGGGTGCACGCATCTTCGGATTCCAGAACTCCGTCTCATCCGTGCTCTGCCCCCACGACCTCTCCACAATGCAGAGAAAGCCATTCGTACCCTTCACCGCGGTCTTATATCCCTCGCGTCCCAGCACCATCACTTCGGCTCCATCGGAAATGGAACCGGGTGCAGCACTGCGAGCCAGCGCAATCTCGGATTTCTCGTCAGATATCAGGTACTGATCCAGGGTAGCCATCGCCGGATAGGCAGCTTTCCCGGCCTGTGCAACTGCCTGCCCGCCCGCGTCAGGTAAAACAATCTGCAGAGCAAATGCCAAGGCGATGATCTTGATGTGATTCTTTCGCATCCGATCCTCCCAATCCGCGCATTTCGTGCCGGCGAGCATCGACCCTGAGATCGATTCGCAGATTGTAAACAGGGCAAAATGGGCGATGTCAAGCCGACATGTCACAATTCATGATTCAATCATTCCGATTCGGTCGGAACTAGACTGCATGGAATATCTCAACTGTCGGGAACAGGGCGATAACCGGCCAATTTCCGTTTGTGCCAACGATTGCAAATCGCCTGATGTGGTGCGGGTGAGAGGCGTGTTGTATTATTCTTCAGCCGGTTTCTTCTTACTTCAGCTTGAGCAAGCGTGTTCATATTTGCCTTTCGTCGGTAGTCCCGCTGATCAACGCGGGGGTTCCTGCAGGGTAGGAAGGCAACAGAGTCGACGAATGGGGCACCGGATAGTTGAATCCATGGTGGGACGCTCTGCACCGCGCCCAGCTGAAGTAAGAACTCTGATCGGGACGCATAAGATCGCTGTTCGTTAAGAACATGACGATCGGCATTGAAGCGCCTCTTACGACCCCACCTGGACATGGGCACCGATTGGCCAGTTAACAGGGCGAGGCGCTCATCGAGCTGCCCTGATCGTGCACGTTTCTAGAGCGAACCAACAAGCGCTGGCGGAATCCATAAAATCGTCGCCATTTGCGAAATGCGCTCGACAGTTACGCCAGACTTGCTCAATAAAAACAGCAGGGCAGTCCAAATAAAGCCTATAAACATCCCCAGCGGGAGAATCAACACGCCAAATGTCCACGGCGCGGGCCATGCACGTACGGAAGAATGGCTTGGACTGACCTTGGGCTCGCTCTTGACGAGATGGTTCAAGAGGATGACCTTTTACCGCATAGGTAGGGGCTCCAATTGGCCTGAAGCCAGTGGAAACATACTCATGGCACGTGAGGCGCGAATCATCAGCGCAGGGACCAAAAGCCGAGTTGGTTCTCGGACACAGCCGCGAACTGGTAATGATCGCCCACGAAGGCGCCTCCTACTATGTTGATTCCCGGCTTCTGAAAATCGGCGACAAGGATTCCCCTGTCGACATCCCACAACATAAGGTGATCGACGGTCAAAAAGTGATCGGCATACCCATAGATCACCGCGGCTTTTCTCCCATCAGCAGAGACATCGAGCGACAGGATCAGTCCGGGTTGCTTCGGAAGCCTGCGCAAGACGTTGCCGCTCTCCGGGTCGATGATTGAGACGGTCTTGTCATTGTCACCCACGATCACAGATTTCCCGTCAGGAGCGAATGCCGCCGCCATCGGCTCCAGCAAGAATTCCGCTCTGCTACGCAGCTTTCCGTTGCCTGCATCGTAGACCCGCGCGCAAGCATCGCCATCGGCAGTCACAATCCATCTGCCGTCCGGGGAAAAGGAGAGGGCCGACGGATTTGAACGTTTTTGAGAAGCTGTCTTCGTACAGTCTGCGACGGGAAAATATACACACTCAACCCGCTATGCATAAGCTACCCTGCCCCGAATACGAGAACCGCGTAGAACTTGCGGACCTCAGAAAGTCCAGCTTCACGCAGAATGGCTTCGTCCTGCTCCGGCGGGAGGATGTACGGATACTTGTCAACAGCAAGAGCTGCGTTTTGGCCATATCGAGCTCCAAGCCACTAGATACCCGATATGGTTCAGGCACGCGAGCTCATCGCTCTTTGAGAGCGATATAACAGATTGATTTGGCAAGGGTTATTATCCCTCGCAGAACCATCAACGGTTCCCTGACCGGTCGTCATGGTCCATTTTGAACGGCCGGGGCCTGCGTTCAATTGGCAATCTGAAATCCCAGTGGCATTGATTATGGGCTCGCAAGGCGTTAGTGTGCTGGTGGCAAGACATGATGGGAACGAATCCCCATGGACAACGTAGAATCTCGGATTTTTTGTGACGCAACAAGGAGGTGGTTATGTTGGACAGGAAAGGAATTATTTCACGACTCTTCAGTGCTTCAGGACATCTGCGGGACCGGCGGGCCAGCCCGGTTGTGTGGGTGGTTCTGGCGGTGGCGGCAATTCTGGGATTGAGGTTAGCCGGACACGCACAAGTGACCTCTGGAACCATCTTCGGGTCGGTGCAGGATCCGACCGGAGCACTCGTCGCCAATGCGACGATTACCGCAAAAGAGTCCTCCAAAGGAGTGACGCGCACGGCCACGAGCAATGCGAACGGCACCTTTTCCATCCCCAGCCTACCGCCGGGAACTTACGGAGTGGAGGTGACGGCGCAGGGATTTGGAACTCTCACCAAGGCCGGTGTGATTCTGAACGCAGCAGACAACCTGAATGCGGGCATCTTCACGCTCCAGGTCAACACCGTCTCGGCTTCCGTTACGGTGACGGCCGATGCCGGCCAGTTGCAGGTGCAGATGAACTCCGGCGAACGCTCCGACCTGATTACCGGCAAACAACTGGAAGAAGTGGCGACGAACGGGCGTAACGTGCTGGATTATATGCGGCTCATCCCCGGCGTGGCTGGCGTCGGCCAGTTTGGCGCGTCGGGCACAGGCGGGCTGGACAGCTACAACATCAACGGTACGCGCGCCAACTCGCACGAGTTTACGCTGGACGGCACGTCCAATGTGGATACCGGCAACAACGGCGGCACGCATGTGACCATCAATCCGGATGCCATCTCAGAAGTCAAGGTGCTCACCTCGAACTACCAGGCGGAGTACGGCAAGGCATCCGGCGGCCAGATCTCGGTGGTCTCCGCGGGTGGCACGAACACCCTTCACGGCAACGCCCACTACTTCCATCGCAACGACGGCATGAACGCGACGGGCTGGTACAACAACAACAATCAGCTTCCCAAGCAGTTGTACCGCTACAACACCGAAGGCATTGCCGTCGGTGGACCGATCAAGCGCGATAAGCTGTTCTGGTTTTTCTCAACCGAGCAATATCAGCAACTCGTCCCGGGGGGCACCAACTCGTACTATGTACCCACAGCGCTGGAGCGACAGGGCGATTTCTCACAGAGCATCGACAGCGCCGGTGACCCACTTACGATCTATCAGCCCGGCACCACAACGCCATTTGCAGGCAACAAAATTACGTCGGGCCTGGATCCCGCAATTCAGGCGGTATTGAACCTCTATGTCCCACCCAACGTAAGCAGCTATGGCGTACAACAAAACAACTACAATCGCATCGACACGCTCTCGTATGGCAACCCACGGCACGAGTACATTGCGCGTGCGGATTACCAGATCACTCCCGGCGAGCGCATTTTTGCGCGGTGGATCGGCAACAACCAGTCGACAGTGGCGCCCATGGGCCAGGTCGGGCTACCCTGCGATGGGGAAATCCAGATTGTCGGCGGCTGCTTGAATACGGAGAATGGCTGGAACCTGGCCGCCGACCTGACCAGCACCATTACCCCGAGGCTGCTGAACGAAGTCAGCGTCGGTCCGAGTACCTATCGTTCCAACACTACCGGCAACAACGGCAACATCTCCGTGGGCAAAAACAATATCGACCTTCCGCTGCTGTATCCGGTCTCCAGCACCACCGCGATTCCCGATTTTGGTTACAGCGGCAACGGCCAGAGTTATGCGTGGTCCTACTTCGGCGCCACGCCCTGGTTCCAGGCCAACACGACCATCAACGTGAACGACAACCTGTCGTGGGTCAAGGCCAGTCACACCTTCAAGTTCGGTGTCTTTTATCAGCGCAACCGCAAAGATCAGATTGCGTGGGGAAACTCCAACGGCCAGTTCAACTTCAACAACTGCGCCACCTCCAACAATCCCAGCGCGTGCGATTCCAGCACCGGTTCGCCCTTTGCCAGTGCGCTGCTCGGCGACTTCCAGTCGTTCGACCAGTCGAGTTCGCGGCCGATCGGCTTTTTCCGCTACAACCAGCTTGAGTTTTACGCGCAGGATACATGGCAGGTTTCACAGCGTCTCACGCTCGACTACGGCTTGAGGTTTGTGTGGATTCCTCCCCAGTACGACGATCGCAACCAGATCGCGCTGTTCGATCCCAGCACCTACGTGAAGACAGATGCGATCCAGATTGACTCCAACAGCGGCAACCCGATTCCGGGAAGCGGCAATGCGTTGGAAGGCATGGTGTACGCCTCGAATCACACCATCCCCAAGGGCGGATGGGATGATCGGGGCATTATGCCGGAACCGCGGGTCGGGTTTGCCTGGGATATTTTCGGCGATCGCAAAGGCGTGCTGCGCGGTGGCTTTGGCATGTCGCATGATCGCGAGCAGGGGAACCTGGTCTTCAATCCGGCTTTCACCAATCCGCAGCTTGAGGTAACACCTTCAATTTCGTCGCCGACGTACCTGAACTTCAGCCAGATTGACAGTGCGCCCCAAAGCGCGCCCGGCGTGCTGACTTCTGTATCGGGTGTGGAGCGCAGCGGGAAGGTGCCCACGGTGTACAGCTACTCGCTGGGAGTGCAGCGCGATGCCGGCCGGGGAATCACCTACGACATAGCCTACGTGGGCACTCAGTCACGACATCTTATTACAAACAGGGACATCAACACGATTCCCTATGGGACCGCCTTTACCAAGTCCGCGCAGAATCCGGCGAATTTCCCCGGCGGCGTGGTGCCCGATGTGGAGCCCAACCTTCCACCCGAGTATGCGGCGGCTGGATATAGCTTCAGCGGACAGGATGCTTACCCGACGAACTATCTGGTTCCTTACTGGGGCTATGACCAGCTTCCCTACACCAAGTTTGACGGCACGGCGAATTACCACGGTCTGCAGGCCTCTTTGCAACGCCGATTCGGCAAAGGACTCACCTTTGGCGCCGTCTACACCTGGTCGAAATCGATGACCACGGAGTCGGATGACAACAGCTTCGTGGACCCGTTCAACCCGCGCCTCAACTACCAGGTTGGTTCCTGGGATCGCCGCCATGTTGCAGCGGTCAACTATGTGTGGGACATTCCCGGGCTCGTCAAGCATTTCGGCGGCCCGCGCTGGCTCGGTTATCTCACCGATAACTACCAGCTCTCGGGCATCTCCAACTTTATGACTGGCTCTCCGAACTCGACACAAATCTGGGTTCCCGCCAACACGTTCGACGGCGGACGCCAGTGGAGCAAGCTGCCGCCCGTGACACTGGGTGTGGACGCGCACGGCCAGGCGATCCTTCCCAAGATTGGCCGGCCGTTCTACGGCACGCCCGACAGGATTCGCTCCGGAGGGATGCAGACGTGGGATCTCTCCCTGTTCAAGAACATACCTCTTCCCGGAAAGATGGAGCGCTCCGTTCAGCTTCGCTGCGAAACCTATAACATCTTCAATCACCCAAATTTCCAAACCAACAACTTTAATGCCAATTTCAATGAACCTGGCTACAACGGCGATGGCACGTACACGCCGGAATCCATCTCGCTAGCCAACGGTTATGGTCAGCCGACCAGCGTGTATTCGCCGTCAGGCCCCGGCGGTCCGCGCGTGCTTCAACTCGGCGCACGGGTCTCGTTCTAAACTGCGCACGTGCCAAGGGCGTTATTAAGAGGGAACCACGGGGCGGAGGGAAAGGGAACCAGTAAGTGGAACAATACCCTCCGCTCCTCCGTTCGACGATATGGTCCGCAACAAGAATCTCGTCCCGGGTTTCCACTTGACATCCAAGTGATAAGTATGGTCACTTGGATGCCAAGTGAAGAAAATGCCCATCCAGATCCTGCAGGGTACTCTCGACCTCATGATCCTCCGCACCCTTGCCACGATGGGCCCACAGCATGCCTATGGCATCGCCAGCAGGCTCCAGCATGTCTCAGCGGACGCCTTGAATCTCAACCAGGGTACCATCTATCCGGCTCTCGTCCGCATTGAGCAGCACGGCTGGACCCGCGGCTCCTGGGGCAAAACAGAGAACAATCGCGAAGCCAAGTATTACACCATCACTAAGGCGGGGTTGAAGGCGCTCCATGACGAAACCGAACGCTGGCGCCAGATGGCCGGCGTGGTTGAAAAGCTGCTCGCGGAGGAACAGTAACCATGGCGCACTGGAGAAGAGTCATCGGCCGGCTCCGCAGTTTGCTCGCCAAACAGCGCGCAGAAGATGACCTCGCTCGCGAAGTCCAATCGCATCTCACGCTCCTCGCCGACGACTTCGAACGCCGCGGCATGTCGCATGAAGAAGCAGCGATGGCCGCGCGGCGCGCTTACGGCGGCGTGGAGCAGGCAAAACAGGCCCATCGCGACGAGCGCTCTCTGTTGTGGATCGAACAGACCATGCAGGACCTGCGCTATGGCCTGCGCACATTGAGCAAGAGTCCCGGCTTCACCATAACCGCGGTGCTCACGCTTGCCCTCGGCATTGGCGCATGCACGGCGATCTTCAGCCTGGTGAACGCGGTGCTCATCCGTTCATTACCCTATGGTGATCCCACCCGGCTGGTTTATCTCTACACGCCCAACCCCCGCTACAACCTTCCCGCGGAAATGTTCGATCCCGCATACGGAGACCTCTTCGACATCAAGCGGAAGAGCCGCTCATTTCAGAACGTTACGGCTTTCGATCAATCCGTCTCCAATCTCTCCGCGCAGGGAGCGGCGCAATCCGTCAGCGCGGCGCGGGTAGATGGCGATTTCTTTCAGACCTTTCAATCTTCGCCTGAAATCGGCCGCGCCATCACAGCCGAAGACAATCAGCCGGGCCACGAGAAGGTTGCCATCATCAGTCATGCTCTGTGGCGGTCAATCTTCGGATTATCTGCTAACATCCTTGGCCGTCCGCTACTGATCGATGGCAAGAGTTACGAAATTATCGGCGTCATGCCGGAAATCTTCGAGTATCCGCATTTCTCCGATCTGCCATTCGGCGTGCCGCAGTACAAGACAACCCAGGTGTGGGTTCCGTTGGCGCTAACTCCACATGACATGGCTGAAAGGGACAATTCAAGCGGCTTTGCCGTCGCCCGCCTCAAGCCCGGGGTCGCCATCGCGCAGGCGCAAGCAGAGATGAGCGCCATCATGGCACAACTTGATCAGCTGCATGACCCGCGAATGCGAGGATGGGGCGCACTGATCGAGAACTTCGTCGACAGCGCGGTGGGGAATGTTCGCTCGCTGCTCTGGCTTCTTCTTGGTGCAGTGGGCCTGGTGTTGATGATTGCCTGCGGCAACGCCGCAAATCTGCTTCTTGCCCGCGCTGCTAGCCGGGTGCGCGAGCTTGGGGTGCGCGTGGCGCTGGGCGCGGGGCGCAGCCGAATCATCCGCCAGTTGCTTACTGAAGCCCTGCTCATCGGAGTTGCCGCGGGAATTCTTGGAGTTGGGCTCGCATTCCTCTTTCTGCGCATTCTTCCCCATCTCGATCCAGGCAACATTCCGCGGCTTCGCGAAGCCTCACTGGACAAGCGGGTCCTGCTGTTCACGGTGGCCGTTTCTCTGTTGACCAGCGTGCTCACCGGCGTTCTTCCGGCATTGACTGTCTCGCGCGTAAATCTTGTTGATTTTCTCGCTACCAGCGGAAATCGCACTGTCGCAGGCACCCATGGCCGTGCGCAGAGCGCTCTCATCGTTATTGAATCGGCGCTCGTCGTCGTGCTCCTCGCCGGGGCGGGACTTCTAATTCGCAGCTACATGAACGTTGAATCGGTGGACACTGGCTTCTCACAATCCACCGTCACCGCGAACGTTCAAATCACAGCGCTCTACAGTCAGCAGCAGCAGCGCGCCGAGTTCTACCGGAGCTTCTTCGCCAAATTGAGCGCGCTTCCGGGAGTGAAGGCGGCCGGCGGAATCAACGCCCTGCCGCTCAGTAGCTCAGAAACCCTCAAGTTGTTTCAGGTTGAGGGATACCCAAACGCGAAAGATCAGTTAGTCGAAGGGCGATGGGTGACGCCGGAGTACTTTTCGGCGATGGCTATTCCGCTGCTGGCCGGGCGATCCTTTACCGACGAGGACACTTCCCGAACCGACGATCTGGCCATCGTCAATCACGCATTCGCAAAAAAATACTTCTCCAATCGCAACCCCATTGGCGGCCGCGTGAATACCGCCGATCAACACGTCCATTGGAGCACCATTATCGGGGTCATCGGTGATGTGCGCCATTCCAGCCTGGAAGAAGCTCCCGCGCCGCAGATCTATCATCCGACGAGGGAAGTTCAAGACGGATATATCGCCGTGCGTTCGCTGCATCCTGCTAAAGCGATGGCCGCCGAAATTCGCTCCGTGCTGCACTCCATTGATCCCAACCTTGCCGTCGCCGACATTCAAACCATGGGTGAGTTGGAGTCCGCGGCCAGCGCGCGGCGCCGCTTTCAAACCACTCTGCTCACGGTCTTCGCGGGCATTGCGTTGTTCCTGGCGTTGGTAGGCCTGTATGGGCTGATGGCGTATTCGGTGAGCCGGCGCACGCGCGAAGTGGGAATCCGCATGGCGCTGGGCGCGCAGCGAAGCCATGTGGTGATGCTGGTGCTCAAGAGGGCGGCGCTCCTGCTTGCGCTCGGTCTCGTCTCCGGGCTCGTTGCCTCGTGGTTCGCCACGCGCGCTATTCAGGCATTTCTCTTTGGTGTCGGCCAGCACGACCCAATCACAATCCTGTCCGTCTGTGCATTGCTCGCGGTCTCCGGCTTGATCGCGGCCATGATTCCCGCTCGCCGCGCCGCCTCCATCGATCCCATGCAGGCACTTCGGACGGAGTAGGAACGCCCTGCATGGGTGCGTTAGCCTCCTACCACCCAAAATCGATCGGTTTAGTTTCGCGGGCAGGAACAGTCCCCGAAAACGTAAGGTCCCTATCGGGACTGCCCCGACGCAACGATGATGGATTGTCCCAGGAGTTTTTGGGGCAGTTTCGATAGGGTCGTTTGAAGTAATTCGCTGGCGGGACGGACGCGGTGATCTGCCTATGGGATTTCAATCGGCGGCAGTCGGCCTTTGTTCAATCTTCCGTTGATTCAGAGCCCTCTGCATCACGCTAACCCTGGAACAACCGCGAAGTACATCCATCGCGTCAACTCCGTACAGATGGCGGCGCAGGAGAAATTCCTCGAAGCCATCAAGTTCACCGGTGCAGTCGCGTCGCGACTTGGGCCCAAACTGGGGCTGAAAGAGGAGGTGGGAGAAGCCGAGAAATCCGCTAAATTATTGAAATGAATTGGTGGACCTGGTCGGGATCGAACCGACGACCTCTTCCATGCCATGGAAGCGCGCTCCCAAACTGCGCCACAGGCCCACATCATACGAGGGTACAACTCCCCTATTGTCTCCGCTTGCGGCTCCATTCGTCAATTGGCGAGAAGGCCGAACGCACGGGCCGACGCTCCCCCAACGATCAATAACGGGTCATTCGGAAAAGACCATCCGCATTGGATTGGATGGGAGGCCTCGGGTGCAGGGTGCGGTTGTAAAAGTGTTGGGCGGTCACCACTTTATCAACCCTTTCCCGAACCCGAATCGGTGGAGACGGTCCTGGTTCGCGACGGTGTCGCAGGTCAACTCGCACTCCCGCCGGCGCGCCATCTGATGGCGGGCCACATCATTATTGTTTCGCCTGTCCGGCAGCGGCGCGCGCGTCTTGGGGTTCGCCGAACGTAACCCGGGGCGGGTCTGCAAATGTCACCGAGCCTTCCACCGCCAGCTTCCGTGATCCGTGCAGCACGTGGTTCTCTTTCAGGGTGATCGCACCGTTGGCGATCTCGGCGTCGGCCGTCCATCGGTCGAACTTCGCCAGGGCCGGCGGGATATCCACCTCGCCGTTGTCCGCAACGGACCCGCGCCGCCAGTCGAAATTCACGGAACCTTTCGCGGATGCTGCCAAGTCATTGTCGGTAAATCCCAGCAGTTCCACTTGGCCTTTGCCGTCGAGCGCATTTCCTTGCCAGGTCATTCCCAGCAGGCGTCCCATTTCGGCCGCGTTCAGTTGATCGAAGCGCCCTTCGAGTTTGTAGTCGGGCTTGTCACCGGGAACGATACTCCCTTTGGCATGGACGTGCCCGCTAAACAGGCCGGCGTCGAGCGATTCGATATCGGCGCCATCGGGTTGAATCCGAATCGTCGCATTCACGTCGTCCAGAGTGACGGGGCCAAGAACTAGAGCGTGCGCGACCACGCTTCCATTCAATTCCGGCCACGCGGGCGCGGAGGCAGGCCGCAGATGCGAAAGCAGGCTTGCGAGCAGAGTGCCCGGCTTGCGTGCGCCCAGAATTGCTGCCTGCAGCGCGGCGGCGTCGAGCGAGCCGAAGTTGACCGTGAATTGCGGCGCACACTTCTCCGGTGCTGCGCAGGCGCCTGGAACAGTCAGGGTTGCCGTCCCCTTTACCGGACCATATGTGAAAGCGACCGGGTCCCAGCGCGCGCCGTTTTCGTCGAATCGCAGAGTGGCGTTGGCGATGTCCACGGAGTTGGCCAGGAAGTTCGCTTTCCAGGTCGCGGCATGGAGAAGGAGCGCGCCAATCACGTGATCGGAAGGGCCGCCGAGCAGGGGCGGAGCGGCGGGCAAGGATGTGGCGGCTGAGATCTCCTGGTGTAACGGAGCAGGCTCATGCAGCCACGGCCCACTGGCGGTAAGATCCAGGGTTGCGGGAGGCCCGTCGAGGTTATCCAGATCCGAAGCATGACCGACACCCGCGACATGGGCCAGTTCCTTCAACCGAGGCCACGCGGCCGCGCCGCGGATGCCCACCTGGTAGGAGTTCATTGAGAGTCGGGCAGTGAAATTGAGAGGGGCGGGAGCGCCCTCAGACAGCGAGACCGTGGCGATCAGAGCCGGCGGCTGCCCAGGTGCGGGCTCCACAGTCACCTTCGGTACCTGGATGGGCCGGACGAGTGCATCCCCGCTCACCCGCAAACCTACAATGCTAATGCTGCCTGAAAGTGGTCCGGGTGGAGGGGCGTGGATCCTGGCAGATCTCGCGCCCGGTCGGGTTGGGAAAGGCGCGGGGGACCCACCCGCGAGTTCGTCAACAGCGGTGTAGTCTATTCTGCCGCTGATGGCTCCTGACGCCTGCAAACTCGGATCAATTCCGCTGCGCACCGTCCGGAGGGTATCAAGCGCCAGTTGGGCCGGCACCCGATCCAGTTCCAGTGTGAGGCGCGGCGAGGCCTCGTGGCCTTGGACTTCGCCGGTAAGGCGCGCGCGGCCGTTCCCGACTGGCGAGTCGCACAAAAGCTTTTCCAGGCTGCGATCGGAATAGTGATAGATCAAGCTGCAGGAAGCATCAAAATCGATGGGCGAGGCAGGCGCAAACTCCGCCCGGTGCACCCCGGCGGCCCGCAGCCGTGTGCTTACCTGCGCGGCATCGGCGGTCCCGTCCACGTGTATCTCCCCGGTCAGGTCGCCGCGCCAGCCCTGGTCGTCGCCCAGAACCAGCCGGGTCAGCTGGCCGAGTTGAGCCTCGCGCCATTCCCCATCCAGGTGAATTGGCACGCTCCGCAGTTCGGGCGCCCGGCGCATCCGCCCTTCCAGCCGCACAATTCCCGTGTCGGCAAGGTCGAGGCTTACGTCGGTACGGGCAGGCTGGCCTTTCAGCCGTACTCGCCAGTCGCCGGGACTGTCCTGCCAAAACGAAACATCCGCATTGACGAGGGAGTAGGGAAGCTTCTCTACGCCGTCTTTGATGTTGATGCGGGAATCGGTGGCTTCGAGATAGGGGAACGGCATCGCACCGCCATCTCGTTCACCGGTTTTTGCTCGAGCCGCCGCGCTGCGGAGAAAGGAATCGAGATTCCAGTGGCCCTCGCCGTTGCGCACCAGGTTCAGGCTGGCTTCATCGACGCTGATTCGGCTGATTTCCAGTCGCGCCCGCCACCACAGGGGAAGCAAGCGAATCGAAGCGGTCACGGAGTTTGCATGAAGCACCGGCTCAGCGCCGTAAGCAGGATCCTCCTGGACCACCAGGTCAGTAATGACAAAGCTGGGACGTGGCAGAATCCTGAGCTCAATCGACGAAAGGCGGACCGGTCTGCCCACCGACTCGGAAATTACCTCCGTGATTTGGTTTTTATAGCGCCTCACGCTGATAAACGGAGGCACTATGAGCAAAGCAATCAGGAGCACAACGGCTGACAAGGCCAGCCACGTTTTGGTTTGCCTGCGCTGTCGGCCCTGCGAGTTTTCGGTCATCGTACCCAATGCTAGTCGTTGCTGCTGAGGTGGGTAGCTTGGATCTGACCCCTGAAACCTGTTCCTTACCGCATCAGCTTCAGCGTCCGGCTCCACCGCGTTTCGTCGAAGAAGTGTAGAACCACGTGTCCGAACCACGCCACCTTGTTCGCGATTCCGGTCTCTTCGTATTGGTGCTCGGGCGTCTTGAACGACCAGTAGTTGAACAGCGGCCGGCCCACGATATTCTCCCGCGGCACGAAACCCCAGTATCGTGAATCGAGACTGTCGTGGCGATGGTCGCCCATCATGAAGTATTTGCCCTGCGGAACCACCAGGTCCCCATCGACAATGTGGGTGGGAAAATCAACCGCCCAGCTCTCCGTCGCGCCCGGTTCTGACGCCGGGGGGATATCCGGGAACTGGTCCAGAAACGGGTCGAGATAACCGCTGTCGTTGGCCACGATTCCATCGGCGGGCTGCGGCTGCGCGATGCCGTTCACATACACGATACCGCCGCGGAGATGAATCTTATCGCCCGGAACGCCGATGAGCCGCTTGACCAGAAAAAGATCCGGCTCGCCCGGCTTCAGGAAGACCACGATGTCGTTGCGTTTCGGTTCGCGATAGTGAACCAGCGGCATCCACTTCGAGGAAGGAGCAAGGGTGATGCGATCCACCACGAGGTGATCGCCCACCAGGAGGGTGTTTTCCATCGAGCCTGACGGGATCACGAAGTTCTGGCCCAGAAAGGTGAGGATAAACAGGCCCACCACCAGCACCGAACAGATGCTCGCGATCGCCTCGAAGGGGGTCTCTTCTACTTTCTTTTCGACGGGTACTTGAGCCGGCTGCTCTACAGTGGGCGTATTGGTATCGGTCATCCTGTCGCTCTTTTTTCTTGTCCGGGATTGGCGCACCTATAGATACGCGCCCAATCTCCGCGGGTTCCGTGAGGCTTTCCCACGCCAGGCGCAACTGCAGCACTTAATGGACGACGTGAAAGATGCGTTTCCATCGCGCGAACCCCGCCAGCCGCGCTGAAAGTTCCCTGTCGTGTCCGAGTCTATCATCCGAAGCCTGTTGCACATCGGTGGACGAAGGCCGACTGAGGGAGAAGTAAATCACCAGCGGCCGGGCCACAATGGCATCGCGTGGAACAAAGCCCCAGAAGCGGGAATCCTTGCTGTGGTTGCGGTTGTCGCCGAGCATGAAGTACTCGCCCTGCGGCACCACCAATTCACCATTGCTCGTGAGGGTTTGCAACTGACGCCACCATTCGGGATCGATGTTGGGGTCGCTGTACACGTTGCCGGGGAAATTGTCGCGAAACTGATTCGGCGCCGCCGGCTCAAACGCCACATAGGGCTCGGAGAGGTAAACTCCGTTGACGCTCACTCGCCCATCCTCGATGTGGATGCGGTCTCCCGGAACTCCTACCACGCGCTTGACCAGGTAAGGCGGCTGCGCATGATGAAACACGACAATATCCCCTCGCTCAACATCGCGGTAGGGCATCAGCCACCGTGTCAGGCTGCCGGCCTTTCCCGCGGGCGCGAAGATCTGTTTGTTCACCAGCAGAAAATCGCCCACAAGAAGCGTGTGCTCCATGCTCTCTGATGGGATAAGGAATGGCTGAAGCACGAATGTAAGCAGAAACAATGCGACTACCACCGTGCGCAGCAGCGAAGCGCCCGCTTCGGGCAGGGTCGGCATGTGGAGGCGGATGTGGGTGAGGCGCTCAAATCCGCCATGCTCCGCCTTGTTCACGTCTGTCGCAAAAGCGGAGGAAGCCTGCGGGCCCGGCTGCGCAGCCTGTAGGGTGACCTCTGGTGTGACCGGGTTCGGGCCCGGGGTCTGGACCGGTGTACTCACTGCGCTGCCTGCTCCTGCTGTTCCGCGGAAAGGTCCTCATCCGGGAGCAAACCCTCCATTGTATCGCCACCCACGCTTCCATTTCGTTTCTCTGAAGAGGTAAGCCGCGCCAGGGCCCGCCGCGCCGCATCCTGCTCGGCATGTTTCTTGGTACCTCCCATGCCCCGGGCCAGCGCCGTGCCGGGTTCGCCCTCTGCTGGCTTCAGGCGCACTTCGACAAGAAAGCGCTTGCGGTGGTCGGGCCCGCTCTCGCTCTTTACCCGGTAAACCGGCGCCCCGGCGTGCGCGGCTTGCAGGTACTCTTGCAGGGCGGACTTGTAGTTGCCCAGCGCCGCCCCGGAGAGCAGTTCGCGAGCCAATTGCTCCACCGCTTCGCCCATGACGTGCCGCCGGACAAAAGTCCGCACCGGATCCAGGCCGCCGTCAAGAAACAACGCCCCAATCACGGCTTCCATGGTGTTCGAAAGCACGGTGCCTTTTCGGCGCAAACCGCTGCGGTCCTCACCCTTGCTCAGCCGCAGGTGCCGCCCCAGTTCCAGGCTGGCAGCCACGTCGGCGATGTGTTGCCGGCTTACCAGTTGAGCCCGCACCCGGGTCAGCTCGCCTTCCCTCCACTCGGGGTGCAACAGGAACATGGCTTCGGCCACCACCAGTCCCAAAACCGCATCGCCCAGAAATTCTAGCCGCTCGTTGTCTCCGGCGGCTCCCGGGTCTTCCTCCCCGCCCTCGAGGGTCCGCTCATTGGCCAGCGAGCGGTGGGTGAGCGCGCGCAGCAGCAACCCCGGATTGACAAAGTCATACCCGAGTGCCGTTTCCAACTCGCTCAGAACTACTTCCAATTGATCTCCAGGATTGCGGGGTCGAAAAGGGAACCGGACCAGGTTTCTAACCGCTTGTTGTTGCACCAAGAGTATGGGTGCCCCAGGTTCGGCGCGTTTTTGTTTGTGCGCCTAACCTGGGATACCACGAGCCTGAGCGGCGAACAAAATCATGCGGTCACAAACCCAGCGGCTTCCACTATAAGTAATTAGACGCCTCAACCCCGCCCCGCGCACTTTGCTCGTGGTTATTGCGGCTTGGGAGGCGTATTTTGCTGGCTCTCCCCAGGCTTCGAGGGAGGCGCAGCGGGATCGTCATCTGCATCATCTTCCTCACAACTATGGCCTTTCACCGCGTAAGCCGCTTTCACCCCGCGCTCCGCTGCGAGCCTGGTGTCCTGCTGCCCGTCGCGGTTTTCCAGCGCCAGCTTGTATTCCGATAACGCCTGGTCGCGCTTGCATTCGAGATCGAGCATGCGGCCCATGTAAATATGGGACCACGCCAGCAGGCGGGGTTCCTTGGTTGTCGCCAGCGTGGTCTGGAACCGGCTGATGGCCTCTTCTGGGTGCCCGGTGAGGATCGCGGCACGCGCCAGGATGAAGTTGGCCCGGGCGTTGTCGGCCACGGTCTGCAACGTATCGGAGTGCATCAGTGCCTGCCGGGCCATGGCGCTCGCGGTTCCGATATCCCCGGCGGCCATGCGGGCTTCGGCCAGATCCAGCCCTTCGAGCTTGCGCGGTTTGCTGCGTTCCAGAACGTCGTCGTCGGCCTGCTTGTCGAAATCGGTCTGGCGGGCCCGGTGGACCTGCTGGTCCACATCCATGCCGTACACCATCTCGCCGATTGCATCCTTCAGGCTGGTGGGGTCCTTTTCGAAGGCGATCATCTGGTCATAGAAATATTGCGTGAGCACGAAGCCCTGCGTCATGTCGTGGCGCACCGTCGCCACCCGGACCGCTTCCATTTTTTGCTCCACGGCCTGGCGCTCACGTTGATACTTGGGCAGTTCCGACCGCTCCACGCCGGCCGGAATCTTGTATTCCGGGATGCCGGTATCCATGGTGCGCGCCTCGATCGCCTTGATCAGGCACTCGATGGCCAGCGGCACGGTATCCGAGCGGTAGCGGAACTCCATGGGCGCTTCGCGAATCTCCTTCAGGATCGGCTGCATGCGGTCCACCGCATTGGCCCTCGACAGCAGCAGCGGCTCAATCATGTAGTGCAGATAGGTGTGTCGCACGTCGTTCATGCGGATCTTGCCGTTCACCGGCGACAACACCACCACGTAATCCGTGCCATAGATGCGGGCATTCACCGTGGTGGGCGAGAGCATCGGCTCAATTACCACCACAAACCGGCGCCCGTCATAGGTGGCGGCCGGCATCTTGAGATACAGGTTAGTGTTGAAGATCATTTTCGACAAGGGATCGTGAAGCTGGGAGATTTCGTCGTCGTAAAGGTGATGGATGGCAAGCCACGTCCCGTGCAGATCCACTGCCGCGGCGAAGGCCTTAAGGAGCGGGACGATCTCCACCACCTGGGTGGAATCGGGCGGCATCTCGGTTAACTCGACCGAAGTCTCGAGCTCCGGCGGCGGCGTGAGGTAGAGAGCTAGCGAGATGTACTGACCCACGTCTTTGGCGGTGCCGGTCATGCGATGCTGGGCGACATAGAGACACATCTTGTCGCGGGCATTGCGGGCTTCTTCGCTCTTGCCCAGCGCCGCATTCATCTCGTCGCGAACTCGCTTGCGCACCGCGGAGCTGTCGTCCAGCCCCTCGCTGTAACCGCAGGCATTCAGAGCCGACGCCATGAAGAATACGGATTCGGAGGGGACCAGCGAAATGGTTGGCCCCGCCGGATCCACCAGGGAGGGCGCCTTTTCCCGGGGCATTTGCGGATTTCCGTTGGAAGAGGAAGAACTACTCTGACCATTGCCGGACGGCTGGGACTGCCCGGCGGACGCCGTAACCCCAACACTGAGGCAAAAAACGCCGATCAAGAAGACGGCGGCATATCGAAGCTTGCATGAAAGCATGGAAAGACCCTGCCTGAAGTCTAGTTAGACGAACGGGCGGGGTCAATGGAGAGGGCATGGACCAAGGGAACGATGGACCAAGAGAGGTTCGACCTGTGAGTTACAGACGCAACTCATGCTTTCAGAAATGCTTGGGTTCGGATCGAAAGACGCTATTGGTTCCGCCGAGCATCTGTCGGCGGATGTAAGCCGGCTGCTCATCGCTCTGATGGAGAGGCTGAAGAGCTGATACAGCGGATTGCTGTCTTGTTCCCTAGGTCCCTTGTTCCCTCGGTCCCTTACTATCCCCTCACGGACACTCCGGAGAACGAGAGCACTGCCAGACCCCGCACCGGCTGGCCGAAGAATCGGGCAGGTTCGAACACCCCCGAGACCAGCAGGCTCTCCACCTGGGCGCGGGTGCCGGGATCGTCCGGGCCGGACACGATGCGGAAATCGTAGACCCATCCTTCCCCGTTGATATAAGCTTCGACGACCACCGGAGCGGGTAAGGCCGCGATCTGGCTGTCGCTTGCCCCGCTCAGGAAATAACGCAAGTGGGGCGCCGTGGCTCTGCCTAGCGGTTCATCGCCATTGGCCTGCGCGGCTTCGGGTTGGGCAACGATTCCCACCAGCAGAATCACCGAACCCAGGAGAACTACCGCGCTGGCGAATCCCGCGGCCGCCTGCAAGAGGAACGGACCCACGGTGTTCTGCCAGGCAAGGTTCCAGGCATGGAAGAAACCCTGGCGGCTACGGGCACGCTCCTGGCTCACGGACACACGGATGCGCAGAGGCAGATCCGGGGGCTCGGGCACCGGTCCCAGGGCCGCCAGCGAAGCCTGAACGTCGCGCAGGGTCATCCACTCGGCGGCGCAATCGCCGCACCGGTCAAGGTGGGCTGCGATACGCTGCATCTCCTGTCCGGTCAACCTGCCGTCAAGATACTCTGAAAACTTCGCTTTCATTGCACTGCAGCCGTTCATCGCGCCTCCTCTCCCAAGGGAATTTCGAACCCGGCATGTGCGGGGGCTTGAACGGCCGGCTCGTCGGCCATGAGCAACCCCTTCAACCAGGCGCGCCCGCGGACCAGGCGCGACTTCACTGTGCCGAGATTTACCCCTTGCATCTCCGCCACTTCCTCATAGACAAAGCCTTCAATGTCGCGCAGGATCAGTGTCGTCCTGAACGGCTCCGGCACCTTGGCCAGAGCTGCTTCCACCCGGGACCGGTTCTCCTCGTGCACCGCCGCGTCGTAGGGCGACTCCGACGGATCGACGAGCATCTCCTTCAGCCGGACAGGATTGCAGGCATCGCCCTCGGTCATTTCCTGCTCGATCGGCACTTCCTGCTGCCGGTGCCGCGCCCACCAGCGCCGCTGGTTTGACGCCTCGCGCAGCGCGATCCGGTAGATCCACGTCCGCAGCGAAGATTCCCCGTGAAAACTGCGAATTCCGCGGAAGACCTTTACGAATACTTCCTGGGTGAGATCAGCGGCGTCGCCCCGGTTCTGCACGGTGCGCGCCAGCAGGGAGAAGATCGGCTGGTGATAGCGTGCAATGAGCCACGCAAACGCCTCTTCTGACCCGGCGCGCAACTCCGCAATGAGAGCCGCCTCGTCGGAATGGAGCGTCAATGCGCTGGCAAGATTGCCCATGGTGAGGTCCGTCTGCAACCAGTGCCTCCCACATTACCGCAACTACCGCACTCTTGGCATCTCGAGTGCTTTGGTTCCCGACGCCTGTTCCTGTCGATGGAACCCTGTTCACTGCCGCGGCCAACTCGCTCCTGCTGATGCAACCGCCCAAGTCGCCGGAAATCCACTGCTGCCAGGAGCGTGCGGGAACGGAACACTGCTGGTTTGCCTCAATTGTTCCGCGCGCTCTATTGTCTTAGACACCGGACACCCCCCAAAGTGTTCCCGGTCACGGAAAGCTGTTCACAGTTTTCAGTCGTCAGCCATCAAGCTATAGAGAGGTCTGCCGACCCGCTGCCTAATGCCTGTTCCATGAGTTCTGCGCACTGTGAACCACGAGCTGACGACTGAAAACTGAGAACTGACAACTAAAATGCAGTTATGGCGTCCTCGCTTGCCTCTTCGCCGGTCCTGGTTCGCTGCAAGGGAATCCTGTTCGATATGGACGGCATTCTCATTTCGTCGCTGGGCTCGGTGGAGCGCAGCTGGACGAAATGGGCCAACCTGCGCGGGACTCGACCCGGCCTACGTTTTGTCCATGATCCATGGCCGCCGGGCTATTGAGAGCGTTGCTGAGTTTCGTCCCGACCTTGACTCCGCCGAGGAACTGAATCTCATCGAAGACATCGAGCTCGCCGATGGGGAGGGCATTACCGTGCTTCCGGGAGTGAAGGAGCTGATCGCGGCCCTTCCGACAGATCGCTGGACGGTGGTCACCAGCGCCACGGAGCGCCTGGCCCGGATGCGCCTGGCTGGCGCTGGCTTTGTCGTTCCTGAGATGCTGGTTACCGCCGAAACCGTCAACGAAGGCAAGCCCAATCCCGCGCCCTACCTGGCCGGAGCGGCCTTGCTTGGGTTCGCGCCCGACGAGTGCGTGGTCTTTGAGGATTCCGCATCGGGAGTGGCGGCCGGATGCGCCGCTGGATGCATCGTGGTGGCGACCACGTTCTCCCATGAAGCCGAACACCTCGAATGCGCCAATTACCTGGTCCGCGACCTGACCGGCATGGCGGTATCGGTTCTGCCCGACGGAGACGGATTGACGCTCCGCTTCACGCCGCTGGGGCGCTAATCTGCCGCGACCAGTCCAATGTCTAAAGGCAGCAAGCTAAAAGCTAAAAGCTAAAAGCTAAAAGCTGCCTCACTCATTCGCCTCAATCCGCCGCCCATGCGCATCCTGCAGCGGCCGCGAATTAATCTTGTAGAGCGCGGCGAACGTCCGCAACTGCGTTCGGCTGATGCTGACCGGCTGCTCCAGGACGAACCACCGCACGCCTTCCGTGCAGGGAGGCGCGGTCAGCGAGCCCATATACGTCCAATACCCGCGATCGCCCGGCAACAGGCCCCCGGGATTGACCATGTCGGTGTCTTTCTCGGTCTTCCCGGGAGTCGTCGGAAGGTGCTCCCAGAGGGCCGCCAGCAGCGCATTCGGGTCGCCCCGGTCCTCGCTCAGCCGTACCGCAACCACGGCCAGCTTGCCATCGGCGCTCTTGTGCACCAGGTGTGCGTCCATGTCGGTCAGCTTGCCGTTGACCGCCTCTTCGCCGGGATGATGGAAGTGGAACTGCTGCAGGTCGTAACGCACTCCGCCGGCCACGATGTAGCTCCCCGGCTTCACGTTGATCCGGATGGTATTTCCGGTGTTCTCCAGTTCCACCGACGCCGAGATGTAATGAAATTCAATGGGCTGAAGAGCCTTGTTCAGCTTGGCTCCGTGAATGTCGATCGGCGACTGCTCCTTGCCGTCTGCACACACCTTGTAGGCAGGGTCGAGCCTGCTCCAGCCCAGCGGGCCGGTTTTGCCGTAATAGTCCCAATGCGCGGGAGTCTGCGCCGAGCCAGGGCCCGTCATCGCCACGAACACGAAAAGAAGTGCAGGAAGACGCATCGAAAGTTCTCCATCTATCCGCGGTTACAAAGGCCGCTGAATTCGGTTCCCGCTGATTCTATTCGATGGACGCATCTGTTCCCAAAGTGGTTAGCGAACCATGGCTGGTCGCATCACAACGCCGGCGCGATGGTTGGCTGCTGCGCGGCCGGCGCGGGAGAAAGCACGCCGAGTTCCTGATCCTTGTACTGCAGCTGGTAGAGCTTCCAGTAGAGGCCGCGATGCGCCAGCAGTTGCTGGTGCGAGCCCATCTCGCGCAGCTGTCCCTTGTGCATCACCAGGATCACGTCGGCCCTCTGCACAGTGGAAAGCCGGTGCGCGATCAGCACGCTGGTGCGTCCCTCGACCATGCGCTCCAGGGCTCCGCGAATGCGCAGCTCGGTGTCGGTGTCCACGCTCGAAGTCGCTTCGTCGAGAATCAGAATGTGCGGATTGTAGGCCAGCGCCCGCGCAAAGTTGATGAGCTGCTTCTGGCCCGTGGAGAGCGAGTTGCCGCGCTCCTGCACCGGTTCATCGAACTTGTGAGGCAGCGACTCGATGAAGTCCAGCACGTTCACATCACGGGCGGCCTCGACCAGGCGCGACTCGGTGATCCCTTCGTTGCCCAGCCGTATGTTCTCGGCGATCGTTCCTGTGAACAGGAACGGATCCTGCAGGACTACAGCAAAGTGTTCGCGCAGTTCCTTGAGATCGTGTTCGCGCAGGTCCAGGCCGTCCAGCAGAATCTGTCCCGCAGTCACGTCGTAGAAGCGCATCATCAGGCTGGTGAGCGTGGTTTTGCCCGCGCCGGTGTGGCCCACGATCGCCACCGTATGCCCCGGCTCGATGGTGAATGACACATCCTTCAGTATCCAGTCAATGTCCTTGAGCGCGGCGAATTCCGCTCCCGGATTCCCCGACCGCGAGGCCCGCTCCACTGCGGCCTGCTGCTCGGGCGTGAGCTTCTGATAGGTGAACCACACCCGCCGGAATTCGATCCGGTTCGATCGGTCTCCCACCCGCGTTCTGGCCGGACTCACGATCTCGGCTTTGGTATCGAGCAGCTTGAAGATGCGCTCGCAGGCCGCCATGGCCGCCTGCAGAATGTTGTACTTGTCGCTCAGGTCCTGGATGGGCCGCCAGAAGCGCAGCGAGTACATGTTGAACATGGTCAGCACGCCGATGGTCACGGTGCCTGACAGCACTCCGAACCCGCCGCGCCACACCACGATGGCGATAGCCACGACGGAGAGCAGATCCACCGCCGGGTAGTAGAGCGCATAGGCGAAGATCGTGTCCTTGAACGCGATCATGTGCTGCCGGTTCACCATCTCGAAGTCGCGGAAGGCGCGGTCTTCGCGGTTGAAAAGCTGCACCACCGCCATGCCGCTGATGTGTTCCTGGGTGAAGCTGTTGATGCGCGCAATGGCGGCACGCACGCGGCGATAGCTCTCTCGCACCGAGTTCCGGAACAGGCGGGTGACAAAAAAGATGATGGGGAGCACCGAAAACGCCAGCAGCGCCAGCCGCCAGTTGATGCTGATCATCACCACGCTCATGATGGTGAGCGTGAGGAAATCGTCCACGATGGCCAGGATGCCGCCGGTGAACATTTCATTGATCGCATCCACGTCCGAGGTTAGCCGCGTGACCAGCCGCCCGACCGCGTGCGTATCAAAGAACGCGACGTGCAATTCCTGCATGTGGCGGAAGATGTCGCGGCGCAGGTCGAACATGATCTTCTGCCCCACCCACTGCATCATGTAGGTCTGCACAAACTCGAACAGGTACTGGAAGGAGAGCAGGACGATGTAGATCTCAGCCAGCTGCGTAATGCCGTGCCAGCGGTCCTGCGAGAGCCGCCGGCCGACCCACGTGGTGGCCGCCCCCGGCGCCTGCACCATGTAGAGATCAATGCCAATCTTTATCAGGTAGGGACCGGAAACGTCGCAAACCGATTTGAGGGTGACGGCGATGGACGAAACCAGAGCCTGCCACCAGTAGGGCTTCACGTACCGCCCCAGGCGGCGCATCAGGACGCCGTCGTAGACCTTACCTACCGGGTCTTCGTCCTGCTTGCGAGCCTCTTTGGAAACCTCGGCTTTGGGCTGGTCTGCCTTGGCGATGGCGGTATTTGCGGTCTTGGGAGCGCGCCCGTTCTTGTGCGGGTCCAACTCGTCCGTCTTTTTCTGGGCTTGATCCGTCATCGGCCGAGGGGTGGGCGTCCTTTCTTATTGTACGGGCGAGGATGTGGAAACGACGCAATTTGGCTGCAAAGCGGCAGCCACCGGAGGCGAAATGGATAGGTTGGCTGGCCAACGCCTCGCGCAGCACTTCGCGCCCGCGCAATCTTCCTCAAATCCATGCAGATAGGATGGACCTGCCGCCTGGGAAGATGATTTGTTTTTACTCAACCAGCGCGTCGGCAATCGCCAGATGGCGGTCCAGCGCATCGATTCCCAGGTCCAGTTCTTCGTTTGTGACGATCAGCGGCGGGGCGATGACGAAGTGGCTTACCCAGGCTTGCTGGACCACGCCGTCGGCCATCATTTTCGCCGCAATCTGGTCGACTACGAGCGGTTTGCCTTCCACCTTATCCCGCATGGTGTTGAAGGGTTCCTTCGTGACCCGGTTCTTCACCAGTTCCACGGCGAAGAACAAACCCAGCCCCCGCACATCGCCCACCGACGGGTGCTTTTCCTTCAGGGCCTCAAGCTTCCCGCGCACATAGGGCTCGAGCGAAGCCGCCCGCTCCACCAGCTTCAGGCGTTCCATTTCTTCGATGGTGGCCACTGCCGGGCCGAGGGTGATGGGGTGCGCCTCGTAGGTGTGCCCGTGCGAGAAGTAGTGGTCCTCAAAATAGTCAGCGAGTTTCTTCGTGGTCGCGCACAGTCCCAGGGGGATGTAAGCCGAGGTGATCCCCTTGGCCGTAACCAGGATGTCGGGCTTCACGTTCCAGTGGTCTACCGAAAACCACTTGCCGGTGCGACCCCAGCCCGCCATGACTTCGTCGGCGATCAGCAGCACCCCGTGGCGATCGCAGATCTCGCGCAGGCGCGGCAGGTACTCGGGCGGTGGGACGAGAACTCCGTTGGTCCCTACCACCGGCTCGACAATAATCGCCGCCACGTCGCTTTCGTTGCGGATCATGTGCTCCACGTAGTCGGCGCAGGCAATGTTGCACCCCGGGTAGGTGTGCTTGATGGGGCAGTCGTAGCAGTTGGTCTCGGGCGCGAATACGAACCCCATGCCTTTGCCGGCCGGCTCCATCGCCCACCGGCGTGGATCGCCCGTGGCGGCAATCGATCCGGAGGTGGAGCCGTGGTAGGAGCGGTAACGCGAGATGATCTTGTTCTTGCCCGTGACCATTCGGGCAATCTTGAAGGCGGCTTCGTTGGCCTCGGTGCCGCTGGTGGCGAAGAAGAATTTTTCCAGACCCGCGGGAAGGACTTCGAGCAGTTTGGCGCTGAGCCGGGCCCGCGCCGTCGTCGCATACACCGGCCCGACGAACGCCAGTTCCCGCGCCTGCTCGGCGATGGCTTCCACCACTCGAGGGTTCTTGTGGCCGAGATTGACGCACATCAGCTGCGAGGAGAAGTCGAGGTAGCGCTTGCCCGCCCCGTCGGTAAACCAGCAGCCTTCGGCATCAACGATGTGCAGCGGCTTCCACGATTTCTGGAAACGCCATGTGCCGTAGTTGGTTTCGCGGGTGGTGGCGGAGACTTGTTCGCTGGTCAGGCCGGGAGAAGTTGCTATGTCGCTCATGCGGTCCTCTCGTGTGTTGAGAAGACTATGCTACGGCATTGCGACTACGGGGATCGATATCGGCGAGGCTCACCGGGGGTCCCCACGGACAGGCTGTGTCCGTGGGGTCTCGGTTGCAGATGGGCATTGCGGCTCATTGCGCGTTGGCGCACAAGGCGACAGCCGCCACGGACATGTTGAGTCCTGTGCCTCCCGTGAAGAGACAGGAATAGGTGTTTCTGCCACTGGGAGTGCTTTTGTAAATGGTGGGAGGAGAGGTGATGCCAATGGACGCCGACCCGAAGAGCGCATCGCATCCGCCGCCTACCACGACCTGAGACGCCGGACATGTGGCGACCACGGTGATCTGCTCAAAGGCGTTGCCGAGAACACCGGTGTTCAGCACCTGGTTGTACCCGCTGAATCCCGGTGCTCCCTGGGGTCCCTGGAGTCCCGGAGGGCCGGCAGGCCCGGGCGCTCCGGCGGGACCAGGTGCACCGGGAGGGCCCTGCAATCCCGCGGGTCCCTGAAGCCCCGGCGCCCCCTGCGGTCCTGCGGGCCCCTGCGTCCCCGGAAGGCCCTGCGGTCCCGCCGGCCCCTGCAATCCTTGTGAGCCCTGCGGTCCGGGAATGGAATTCAGCACCACTTCCAGTTCTGGTTCGTGGCTGGTGAAGATCGATTCCTTGCTGTCGAACGAGAAACAGCCCGTAGAGCCGGACAGAGCCAGGGCGATGCCGTTGTTTGGCGTCTCGCCGTTGATCCACTCCTGGACCAGCGCGGTGATGTCAACCAGGACGAAATCATTCTGGCTGGGCCGGGTGATCGTGAACGGCTTGCCTCCCGTCGCGGAGGCGCCCAATGCCGGCGCATTCTGGAAATTGACCTGGTTCTCCGTCCAGGGTCCCACAACTGGATACACGTCGAAGGCGCCGGGAGACTGGACCGCGTCCACGTAAAGACGAAGCGATGCCTTCTGCAGACTGGCATTGGCGGGGATCCCCGAAAGGTTGAATTGGATCAGGCTGGTGACGCCACTCTGAACCGCGAGGATACTGCTGGAGCCGAAGTTCTGGTTCGGCTTGGAACTGACGATGATGGAATCGGCGGCGGGCGGCGCCTGAGCAAGAGCCATTGCGGGACTGAGCAGCGCCAGGGCGACAAGAACACTCGGCGTGCAGCGGTCGAACCGGTGCAGGGAAGGCAACTGAGAAAAATCACGACCCGATATCGCCGCAGCGAACAAGGGGGAGCTGGACATAAGCGACTCCGAAACTGGATGTAAGGCGGCACTCCAGGAACTGACCCGGAAACCAACCTCCACACCCTCAAGCGTCACTTGCCCGGCAAATACCCTCACGGAAGCGGGAAGGAGTTTCGGAATTCTCGCAATATGGCGCCGGGCACGCATGGAGTCTCGCGTTTATCCGCAAATGCGGAACCGCATCTTTTAGCTCTCCGCGGTTGCAGATAATTATCTGCTCTTGGAGCACAATGTAGATCGAGGCTAGGTTTATGGCGTGGCCAGGAATTTGAACTTCCTGGCCGAATCGAAGGCCCCAAGTTAAATAAAAAATGCAGGCTGTGTGATGAAACTGTGAAAATCGACCTAATCGTCAAGGAATCATTAGCCTACGGGATCAGCACTCCCACAGTCTCACGGTGAATGTTGTTCAGAGTCGTTTTGAGGCAGCCCCGGAATTCTGACTCCAAACCGGCACCCCCATGGGTTCAATTGCGAAATGAGGGCTAGTCATGCGGCGGAAGGCTTGCCAGCACCGGAGGCGACGCCGGAGCATGCAGATAATGGCTGGCAAAAATGAGAAACGCGGGCCAGTTGGGTACCGGCGTGTGTCCGTTCGGGTGCTGGCGGAAGGCTAGATCGCCATCGAGCAGCGCAGTCTCGATGGGAGGGAACTCGGTCGTGCCGAGGTCCTTTTTGCCCAGCAGCCGATACACCGGTCCGGCTGCGACTTCAGCCAGGAACATGCCGCGCGGATCGGCCCACGCATCCCCGTGCGGATCCACATAGCCGTCGCCGCTGCTGGCTCCGCCGCCGATAAACACCGGGCGCGGCGCCGCCAGCGCGATCAATTCGTGGTTGTCCACCGGCAAGTCGGCGGGCGTAAGGGGGCCGCCGTAACGCAGGAAGTTCCCGCCGAACCAGTGATAGAGCGGCGTATTGGAAAGGTCGGGCATCTGCTCGCCGAGGATATGCCGGTAGAGCTTGGCGCCGCCCTCGCCCGAAGAACTCGAGTAGGCGATGGCGAATCGAGGGTCATATGCCATGGCTACCAGAGCCGTTTTGCCGAATCGCGAGTGACCGGCGATGCCGACCTGCTGCGCATCGACCGCGCGGTCGGTCTCGAAGTAGTCCATCGCCCGGCTGGCGCCCCACGACCAGGCACGCAGGGTGCCCCAGTCCTCGAGGCCGCGCGGCTGCCCCTTGTTCATCAACCCGATAATGCCTTCGGTCAAGCCCGCGCCGTCATCGGCCTGAAAGCTGGTCGGCGAGAGCACTGCGAATCCCCAGCCCTTGTCGAGGACAGACTGCCAGTTGACGCCGTATCCAGGTGCACCCCCCGAGACGGTTTCGGAGATGTTTCCCGAGGCGATCCGCTCGAACTCCTTGCTGAAGGCGAGTTCCATGATCACTGGAACGGGGCCTGGCGCTTTGGCGGGGGTGACCAGCATCAGGTCGATTTTGACGGAGATTTGTGGATCGATCGCGTTGTCGACATGGCCCCAAAGCCGCTTGGCGATCACGTCGATACTCCCACATCGGGCAGGAGCGGCATTGACCACCTCCCAGCGGACGCCCGGCAGATTCGCCGGCGCACGCCCCAGGATCTCGTGTTCGAAGTCGGCCACGATCTCGGGCCGGCGCTCATCGAACCACATCTGCGAAGAGGTCACGCGCTGGCCGTTCTTCATCAGCAGCGGATCGGGCAGATTCGGGTAGACATTGGCTTTGGACTCGTCGTAATTGGTGGCGTTCGGCTGGTTCGCTCCGGTGGCCGGAGGGGGGCGCATGTCCGCCTCTTTGAGGCCGAGCAATGCCAGCATCCGCGTGCGGTCCTCTGCCGCCGTCAGATGAACCGGCGTAGTTTCGACAGATGCGGTCTGGCCCGGCGCATGAAGATACCGGGCAGCGAAAGTGAGGAACGTCGGCCAGTTCGGCCCCGGCGTGTGACCGCCCGAGTGCTGGCGCCAGGCAAGGTCGCCATCGAGAAGGCCGGTCTCCATCGGCGGAAATTCCGCTGTGCCAAGGTCCTTCTTTCCGAGCAGCCGATAGACCGGCCCCGCCGCCACCGCCGCCAGGAACATCCCCCTGGGATCGATCCATCGATCGTCGCCATCGGTCGATCCCACCGAGATGAACACTGGGCGCGGCGCGCACATCGCAATCAGCTCGTGATTGTCCACGGGCATATCGCCGGGCGTAAGCGGCCCCGCGTATTTGAGGAAATTGCCCGCCATCCAGTGGTATTCATTCGGCGCCGCAACGTTGCCGACCTGCTCACCGAAGATGTGCCGGTAGAGCTTGGCCCCGCCCTCGCCCGAGGAACTCACGTAGGCAACCGCGAAGCGCGGATCGTAGGCCATTGTCACCAGCACCGACTTGCCGTAGCGCGAATGGCCCTCGAGCCCGACCTGCTTCGCATCAACCGCCTTGTCGGTTTCGAAATAGTCCAGGCAGCGGCTGGCTCCCCAGGACCACGCCTTCAGAGTTCCCCAGTCGTCCAGCTTGCGCGGCTGTCCTTTGTTCACCAGTCCGATGATGCCTTTGGTGAGTCCTGCGCCATTGTCTTCCTGCGCGCTGGTGGGAATGTATTCGGCGTAGCCCCATCCCTTCGCCAGCACCTGTTCCTGCCAGGTCGGGTGCTGCTGAGCTTGCTGGGCAAATTGCGGGAATCGCTTGGCCAGCATGGCCATGAATTCCTTGCTGAAGCCGAATTCCATGATGACCGGCACCGGCCCTTTCGCATTGGCGGGAGTCGTCAATGTCAGGTCGATGTTCACCGTGATGTTGGGGTCGGCCGAATTGTCCACGTGCCCCACCAGCGTTTTAGTCACCACCGGCACTTCGCCGTTTTTCTCCTGGACGGTGCTCTTCACTTCCCACGTGACGTTCAGCAAATGCGCCGGCGTGCGCCCCAGAATTTCGCGATCGAACAGTTCCACAATCTCCGGTCGGCGCTGGTTCCACCACACATCCGCGCTGGTGACGTGCTGGTTATTGTTCAGAATCAGCGGATCGGGAAGATTGGAATAGACGTTAGCCTTCGCCTCGTCGTAGTTGGCCGCATGCGCCGACTTGGGATCGCTGTCGACACCGGGGCGAAGCTGCTTGATGCCGAGTTCGTCCATCACTCGCTGGTGGTCTTTTTCGGAGGCAGCCTGAATCGCCAGCATCTCGGGCGTGGGTGTAAATGCGGGCCGGGGAGGCGGGGGCGTCGAAGCAGGCGCGGCGGCTGGAGAAGTCTGGGTCGTGAGCGTCAGACCCGACGAGAGCGCAACAACTGAGAGGGCCTGGAGCAAAGTACGGCCAAGAGACAGAACCACTGCGGACATAGACGCCCCCAACGCTTTTCGGATCGAATCGCGTGCCAAGGATATCGATTCATCCAAACACAAGGCAAGAATTCTGCGCCCTCGCTATGGTGCTTCTCACCCGCGACAGGCCCGCGTCGTGGATACGCCTCGCGGAAATCACCGCCGGTCTTTCGTCGCCGCCCGAAGCGCCACTTTCAAGCTTCCTGACAAATTGCCGATTACGAGAATGTCCGGCATCTACAGTTCGATGCACCGATGCGGGGTGTTCCAGAGCGCCATTACGCACACCGGCCGAGAAAGGATTCAACCAATGTCCGTCTATCGCAACATTCCCATAGCGCGCAAATTCATGCTGGCCTTCGGCCTGGTTTGCACTCTCTGCGTGTCGCTGGGCACATATTCTTTTTTCGCTTTTCTCGCGGTGAGCAAGGCCAGCGAGGACGTAAGCGAGAATGGATTTCCCTCGGTGATCCAACTCGCAAATGCCCGCGGAGCGTTCAATCAACTGGGTCGCGCTGATTTGAATCTGTTGCTCTGCCAGGCGGCGACTTGTTCCGTGCAATATGGCTCTCTGCGAACCAAGGCGATCGACGATTATCAGACCGCGATCAAGGCTTACGAAGGTTCCATCGTTTACCCGGGAGAGCGTGAAATCTTCCAGAGGCTGACGACAGCCGAGGCGCGGTACAGGGAAATAAGCGACAAAACCGCAGCGCTTCTGGCGGAACATAAGACCGGGGACGCACTGGACATGCTCACATCGGCTTCGGCGGTCGCGGCGTTTGACGACGCCAGAACGGCTCTGACCGAAGACATGGACCTGAATGCGAAATTTGGCATGGAGAGTTCACGGCACACGACCGCCACCAGTCACCGCGCGATTTGGATCAACGCCAGCGTCACAATCCTGATTGTCATCCTCTCGGCTCTGATCGGGGCGGGACTTACCCGGGTGATCGCGCCGCGCATCGGCCGCGCCATGGGCGCATTGCAGCAATTGGCCGCCAAGGATCTCACCGCCCACCTCAACGTGAGCGGCTCGGACGAGATCGGTCAACTGGGGGAGGCTCTGCAACCTCTCCGTCGATACTCTCCGCGAGATGGTTTCCTCGGTCGCGAAGGGTGCAGAAACACTTTCGGCTGCGACCACGGAGATCAGCGCCCGTTCGGTGCAGACCGCCGGCAACGCCAACACCCAGTCAAATCGCACCAACCAGATCGCAGCCGCGGCCCAGGAGATGACCGCGACCATTGGAGAGATCAGTCATAACGCCGCAGCTGCGGCCAGCGCCAGCCGCGACTCGGCTGAGACCGCGACGCAGGGCGGGGCGGTGATGCAGAGCGCCGCCGCAACCATGGAGAAGATCGCCAAGGCCACCGGCACGGTATCGGAGAAGATGGCCTCGCTGGCGGCTCGCTCGGAGGAAATCGGCAAGGTGGTCAACGTGATCCAGGAAATCAGCGAGCAGACTAACCTGCTGGCGTTGAATGCCGCCATCGAAGCCGCGCGCGCCGGCGAGCACGGCCGGGGTTTCGCCGTAGTGGCCGGCGAGGTGCGCCGCCTTGCGGAGCGGACCAAGGGCGCTACCGAAGAAATTGCGGGAACGATTCGCAGCATCCAGGAGGAGACGCGGGCCACCCTCGAGGTGATGGATGACAGCCGCGCCGCGGTAGAGACCGGAATGGGCGAAACCGCGCATGCCCGCACCAGCCTGGAGGCGATCATCGAGTCCTCGAAGGAGGTGGAGCACCAGATCCAACTCATCGCTACGGCCGCTACACAGCAGACATCGGCGGCAGGAGAGATTTCCGAATCCGCTTCCCAGATTTCTCAACTCGCGGTGGAGAATTCGCAGGGCGCCGAAGAGGCGGTGGAGGCATTGAAGAATCTTGCCTCGCTGGCCAGCGACCTTGACGGCATGATGCGTCAGTTTCACCTGGAGGAGAGCGGAGCGGGCATGAGCACTCCTGGAAAACCGGCATTCAAACATTCTCTGCGGCCGGCCCACGCGTGAATCAACATTGGCTTTGAAGGCTGATCGCTCCTGGGGGTGCTATGCGAAAATGTGCCCTCAGGAGCGAAGTTATGAGTGTCTGCGACGATCCTATCTGCGCATTCCTGGCATGCCGATTCCATCCATCTACGGCTCCAGTTTGGACGAGACCCCGTTCGGCTAGCAAGCGTGCGCCGAGCGCTTCATGGGAAAGATCTTCCTCCGGGACTCAAGTTGGCGCGGTCGACGGCTTATCGCCTGAGCGGCCAGCGTGAATCTCTTCGACCAGCAGAACAATATTCTCGCTCCTATGGACGTTGAGCGTTTCAGGACAAGAATTCAAATTCCGTCTCTACCTTGGCGGCGAGCCACTATGGTAGGCTCCGGGGTGTACGTCCTTGCCGGACCAGAGGTTGTATCGCTCCGGTGACAGCCGATCACCCGTTCGCGGGAGGGAGACTCGCATGAGCGCCGTCAAATATGACTTGACCGTCATCGGCTCCGGGCCATCCGGGCAGCGCGCCGCGGTGGCCGCTTCCAAGATGAAGAAGCGCGTGGCAGTCGTCGAGGCGCGTGCGGTCGTGGGAGGCGTATGCATCAACACCGGTACTATTCCTTCCAAGACCATGCGCGAAGCGGTGCTGCATCTGTCCGGCTATAACTACCGCACCGTCTACGGCATGAATTACCGCGTGAAAGAAAAGATCACGATGGCCGATCTTGCCTTTCGCGTTCAGGCGGTCATCAAAACCGAAGTTGACGTGACCGAGGCCCAGATCTCGCGCAACGGCATCGACATCGTGCATGGAGTGGCGCACTTCCTCGATCCGAAACACGTCCGCATTGAAGGTTTCCAGGGCGAGACAACGCTCGAATCGGATCGCATCATTATCGCCGTGGGCACCAAGCCGGCTTCGTCGCCCAAGGTACCCATCAACGGCCGCACCATCGTCAACAGCGACCAGGTCCTCGACCTGCCCGCCCTTCCCCGGTCCCTCATCGTGGTGGGCGGCGGCGTCATCGGCGTGGAATATGCGTGCATGTTCGCCATACTTGGCGTGCGTGTCACCATCATTGAAAAGCGCGCCAAACTGCTGGAATTCGCCGACCAGGAGATCGTTGAGGCGCTCAGCTATCACCTGCGCGACAGCCGGGTGACGATGCGCCTGGGCGAAGAAGTGGAGAGCGTGGAAGAACTGCCCGACGGCACGGTGGTCGCCAATCTCGAAAGCAAGAAGCGCATCTCCGGCGACGCGCTGCTGTTCGCGGTCGGCCGCCAGGGCGCGATCGACGATTTGAATCTCACCGCTGCTGGAATCGAGGCCGACAATCGCGGCCGTATCGTCGTGGACGCGAATTATCAGACCAACGTTGAAGGAATCTATGCGGTGGGCGACGTGGTCGGCTTTCCGGCCCTGGCCTCGGTGTCGATGGAGCAGGGGCGCATTGCGGCGGCGCGCGCGTTCAACGACAAGGCAACCGCGTCGAATCCCAGCTTCTATCCCTACGGCATTTACACCATTCCCGAAATCAGCTTCATCGGCAAAACCGAAGAGCAGCTCACCGATGAAGATGTCCCCTACGAAGTGGGCATGGCGTATTATCGCGAGGTCGCGCGCGGTCAGATTCGCGGCGATACTACGGGCCGGCTCAAGCTCATCTTCCATCGCGATACACGCAAGGTTCTGGGCGTACACATCATCGGCGAAGGAGCCAGCGAACTGGTGCACATCGGGCAGGCGGTGATGACGCTGGGCGGCACGGTGAATTACTTCGTGGAAACGGTATTCAACTATCCGACCCTGGCTGAGTGCTACAAAACCGCGGCGTTTAACGGGCTCGGCCGCCTGCAACGGTACCAGGGATAAAACTCAGCGGGGTAGATCCCGCGGAACGGCTCCATTTCGGTAAATCCCCAGGGAGGGGTAATGATGACAACTGCCATCGGCGTAGTGATGACCGAGCACATCGTGTTCGGGCGGATGGAGAATCATCGACTGGTCGGCGAACTGGTGCGCTATCCCGGCGACTCCAATGAAGTGGACGCACTGATGGGGGTTCCGGGGGGAGAGTTGCTGGAGATCCTGGCCAATCACATTACGGAGCTTGCCGGCAACTCGGAAAAGCAAGTAGAAGCGATTGGCGTGGCTGTGCCCGGGGTGGTCCGCCACGGAGTCGTCGAAGACGCGCCCAACCTGACCCAGATCAAGGGCATGCGAATGGCCGATGAATTGGCGGGTGTGCTCATGGGCCGCGGAATCAAGGCTCCGGTTCACATTGCCAACGATGCGGACGCGATCGCGGCGGGAGTCGCCGCCAAGTTCGGACAGCTCGACCGTCTCACGCGCGTTTGGACCATCGGCAACGGCATCGGATACGGGCGATGGCCGTACGTCGAGGGCGTCTGGGAAGGCGGCCATATCACCGTCACCCTCGATCCCAAGGAGCGCTTCTGCGGATGCGGCGGTGTTGGACACCTCGAAGGGATCATGGGATACCGCGCCATGCGCCTGCGCTTCCTCGACCGCGAGCCGGAGGAGATTTTTGCGCATGCCAAGGAGGGCGATGCGCGCTGCCGGGAATTCGTCGACCTGTGGCATCGCGCCCTGGCGGCGGGAACAGCGTCTTTTATCCACCTTGCCGGACCGGGCCGCTTCTACTTCACCGGTCACAATGTCGGCTTTGTCGATGTGCCGCTTCTGCGCGCGCATCTTGAAACCATGGTGAAGATGAGCCCGCTGCAGAGCTTCTCGCTAGAGGTGCTGCCCAACGATGATGAGACGGCCCTGCTGGGCGCAGGGGTCAGCGCGCTGCGAGCGTTGACGTGGTAAATCGAGGGAACGCCAGAGCGTCACGGGTATCGTGGTCTCCCACCCGTTCGACTGAAAGAAGTCGAAAGGATGGGGCACGGAGCCATTCAGTCTAGAGCTTGCGCAGGTAGGTTTGCGAATAGCGGTCGTGCCAGCTCAGGTGGTCGTCGTCGAAGATGGACCACACCAGCCCCAATCCGACCGGCAGAAGAGAGAGCAGCATTGCGCCCAGCCGGCGCCGCAACTGTGCCCGCGTCGGGCTTTGATCGTCAAAAGTGCAAAGACCGATTCCGGCGTACATCATGCCCGGAGTGGAGACCGGCAGCGCAAAGAAAAGCGCGTAATAGACCATGCCGATCAGGGCCAGCGCCGCCACACCCAGCACCTCAGCCGCCTTGCCGGTTGGCGGATGCTGAACGTTGTGCGCAAGCAGAAATCCCACCACCACGAAGCTGGCCAGGATCAAGGCGCAGTCCACCGCCGCCGCCATAAGGCGCACGCCCAGGGATGCAACCGGCAACGCTGCCAGCGCCGGGTCCACATCCCGAGCAGACGCCAGGACATCTACGGGTTGCTTGTCCAGGCGGATGCCCGACCAATCCGGACGGTTCCAGATGGAAGCCGCCGCAGCCTGCTCAGCTCCGAGCGCAACCGCCTCGGTTGAGATCGTCGCGGGATCGACTTCGAAGATGCTGAGTTGCCCTTCTGCATCGGTGATCACTTCCGCATGCGGGTCGGCAAGCCTGGGACGCATTTTGCGCGTGGCAACCAGCTCGCGAGGGAATTGAATCAGGTTCGCGTGAGAGTCCGCATCACCGATCTCGATGGGATTGTTGCGCAGACTATCGGCGACTTCCCCGGGGCTCCACCAGTCTTCGACCGAGAGCTCGAATTCTTCCTGGGCCTTTCGCGGGGCTGGCTTCTTCTCCACGGGTCGCACCGGCAAGTCGGGATCCCATCGGATGCCAAAGACGCGCCGTTCGGCCGGAGGCTCGGGCCGCGGCGGCGCCGGCTCAACCTGTGGACCGCTCGTCAGCCCCGCTTCGACGGGAGCCGTTTCGACCGTCGCGCTGACCTGCCCGGCAACTGGAGCCTGTAGCGGGCTCGGGGCTGACCACTGGGGCCACCTCGGGAATGCGCGCGGGCGCCGCGATGGTCTGCACGACCGCTTGCCTTCGGGGCGCCCGTTCCTGGGTTGCGGCATGCAATTCGGCGAGAGCCGTCTCCGCCACAGCTTGCGCATCGAGTGCAACCTTGGTTGCAATCTCGGCTGCACGCACTGCGACGCGCGCTTCTTCCGCCTGCATCTGGCTGTAGGTGGGTGCCTTGGCATAACGTGCGGCCACGCGGGCTGCAGCCTCCGCGGCGCGGCTTGTGCCAATGCCGGCCGGCTGCGTACTTTCTTCGGAGGACGACTGGGCTCTGCGGCTCTTATGGGCCGCAAGGCGCCGATTGACTTCTTCTTTCCACTGGGGCGTAAGGTCAGGCTGTGTGCTCAAAGCTCCAAGAGTCCCTTCGGTGCGGCTCTTTTCACCGGGCTCCCGGCGACCGGACTTCGTCGCTGGGTGGGTCTGGCGCGGGCCGCTATTTTGGTCTGCCGGTCACATCGCGAACCGCAGACGTTGCTCTCGATGGAGGTTGGAGATCGTGGATGTAAATAGCAGGTGCGCCCGGATTCGCCCCATCCGTGCGTGCTCGACAATCCCGGGTTGTCCTGCCGCCAGAGCTGCGAGCCGCGCATCGCCAGTGCTCAGAAGCCCATGTTTGCTATGCTGGGCCTTGGTCCGGATGCGTCCTCGCACTTTTGTGTTTATCACGACGATGGTGCTGTGTCACTCGCTGCTTCGAGGGCAGGTGTTGACCAATGCGTTACCCCCTTCGCAGGGTGAGACGCGATCGCTGGATGCGCAGACTCAAAATGCGCAAAGCTCGTCATCCACGTCGCTGCCGGAGGATCCCGGCCAGGAAGCCTTGCCGATCGCGCAACCGGAACCCGTTCCCCAGGCTGGAGTGCCCGTGCGGTGGAAGGCCGATCGCGAAACGTGGGTCGGTCATATCGCCACTCTCTATGGCGTCGAGGATTTTCACTACCGTGATTACGTGCTCCGCGCCGACAAGATGGTTTACGACCAGGAAACGTCCGCACTCGAGGTCGAGGGGCACGTGCAGATGTCAGGCGGTTCCGCGGATGTCGTCCTGACTGCTTCCCGCGGCGATATGCGCCTCAACATGCACACGGCGCGCTTCTTCGATGTGACCGGCACCGCGGGAATCCGCAGGACGGGCCGCGCCATTGTGTATTCGACTCCCAACCCCTTCCTCTTTTCGGCGCGCGTGGTTCTGCAGACCGGCGAGGGCAGGTACAAGATCATCGACGGTACCATGACCAATTGCCGCCTTCCCAAGCCCGATTGGCAATTGCTTTCGCGACACATCGATGTGGCGGACGGCCATGCGTCGACTACCAACACCATCTTCAAGCTGTTCGGCGTACCCATATTCGACCTGCCTTACCTGCGTCATCCGGTCGATGAAAGCGGACGCGAGAGCGGTTTGTTGATTCCGGTCATCAGCAACGGCTCATCGATTCGTGGCTTCACCTTCGGCGAGCAGGCATACCTAGTGCTCAATCGCAGCATGGACATGGTCATCGGATCCGAGTACTACAGTCGCCGTGGATGGGCGCCCAACGGCGATTTTCGCTACAAGGGGCCGGGCCTCGACCACCTGACGGCGCGTTGGAATGCACTGTTCGATCGCGGATATAACCAGCAAATCGAAACCGGGCCGCAGGCTGGACAGACCATCCGCGTCAACCAGGGCGGCGTGGACATCGTGGCCCTGGGCCGCATGGATTTCTCACCCGACACCCGAATCGCCGGCAATGTCGAATACCTCTCCAACTATGTGTACCGCCTGGTCTTCAATGACAACTACTGGCAGGCTGTCAGCTCTGAAGTGAAGAGCGATGCCTTCTTCTCGCAGAATCGCCGTGGCTTCATGCCGTCGGTCGAAATGGCGCGCGTGCAGACGTTTGCCGGATCGGCACCGGGCGCCGAGGCGCGCATCCTTCACCTTCCCAGCGTTCGCTTCGATGTGCTCGATCAGCCCCTGGGTCCCTCCTCACTTTATTGGGGCATGGGATCGTCGATCGCTCACCTCGCCCGCTCCGAACCGGGCTTCCACGCGCACAACATCGGCCGTATCGATCTCTATCCTCATCTGTCGATGCCGATCGTTGCCGGCGGCTGGAGCATCGTCCCGGAAGGCGCCTTGCGAGTGACGTTCTACTCCGGCAGCCAGGTGCCCGATCTAACCGGCGCGAACGGTGGCATTCCTGCTGTCACCCACGATCCGCTGCACCGGATGTATGGCGAGGCATCGCTCGATCTCAGGCCTCCCGCCCTGGAGCGCGATTTCAAGTTTGCCGGTTTCAACCGGACGTTGCGCCACGTGATCGAGCCCGAACTGACCTACCGTTTTGTCGGTGGCATCGGCAGCGCCGCGCGCAACGTGCTGATGGTCGACACCAGCGATATCGCCACCGACACCAACGAAGTCGGATTCTCGCTGACGCAGCGGTTTTATTTGCGGCCCACGGTCGACCAGCCCTGCGAGCCTGGCGATGCGAACACCGCTTGCGAATCCCACGCCCGCGAATGGGCCAGTTGGCAGATTGCCCAGAAATTTTTTATCAACTCGAACTTCAGCGGGGCGCTTATCCCCGACCGCCGGAATGTCTTCGACACCACGCTGGACTTGAGTGGAGTCGCCTTTCTGACCGAACCACGCAACCTGGCCCCGCTCATCTCGCGCATGCGGTTTGAGGCTATCGACAATCTTCGCCTGCAGTGGGACCTCGACTACGATCCCAGGGCCGGCCGCTTCGGAGCCGACAACCTTTACGCCGGGTATAGCTGGGGCGACACGACGATCGGCATCGGTCATTCTCTTTTGAACGCGGTCGATGAACAAGGCAGCGCCGCTTCCATCATTCAAAGCCAGCAGTTAGAGCCCTTTCTGGAGATTGGGAAACAGAACCGGGTGGGATTCAACCTGGCCGCCAACGGCGGATACGACTTCGTTCACGGCGCCGTGCAGTACGCCGGGGTCCAGGCAGTTTACAACTGGAACTGCTGCGGCTTGACTGTGGGTTACAGGCGCTTCGCTCTCGGTTCGCTTCGCGACGAAACCCAATATCTCTATAGCTTTACCCTGGCCAACTTTGGCTCGGTCGGCGATATCCGGCGTTCCAACACTGTCTTCCGCGATTCAACGGTCCCGCCGCCGTTCTAAAACGAGAATTTCACATTCCAGGTTCGCCGGCTGAAATGTTACAGCGGCGAGCGGGTCTAGAGCGGCTTCCGCATCACAATGCAATGGCATTCCAGGCCCGGCGCAAGCGGGTGAGGATAGTGGAAATCCTCTATGCCGGTCTCAACGAATCCAAAGCGGCGATAGAGGGGAAGCAGTTCCGGACGGAGACTGAGCACGGAGATCTCGACGGCATCGCGTCCCTGAGTTCGAAAGCGATCCTCGGCGGCTTCCATCATGCGCCAGCCGAGGCCCGATCGCTGATGAGCCGGATCGACCGCCAGCATTCCCGCGTAGCCGAGATTGCCGCGCAACTCGGTGTAGATCGAAGCGAGTAGATAACCTTCACCGTCCTCGGCTACAAGGATCGTTCCTTTCTCCATGGCTGCGGTGAGGCGCATCTCGTCGGTGCGCGGGCCCTGGAGAAATGTTTCGACGGAAAATGCGGAGTTGATGAGGGGGATCAAATGCGGCCGGTCGGTCGCGGCGGCGAGTCGGATACGAATATCGTTAACGCGATTGGTCTCGGGCATGACGTTGTGTTTTTGGATCTGGAACGAGTGCTCGATTCGGACTGCTCCCTGCGCTAGGAGGGCCATGCTGGCACCGGACGATCCTTTAGCCACAGAACAAAATCGGTTGGAGGCGGTGTCCCTCCCAGGCTTCGCAGCCTGATGGCGCACTGAGCCCGGTGACCTTGACTATGCATCGTGACCTGCAGGATCGCCTCGGTAACGGAGATGTTCTGGCCGGGGAGAGCAGGAATCTGCAGCACGCGATGCAGGTCTGCTTCACTCGCTTGCGCCAGCCATTCCATCTCCTCTGCCTCGGTCTGCCGGTACCTGGAGATCAGTTCGTCGATGTTCTCGGAGGTGCGCGATTCCACGTCCCGCGGCGAATTCGGTTTGGTACATGTGCGAGAGCCAATAGCGATTGGCGATCAGAATGTGGTGAAGGAGTTTGCGCAACTCGTCGTCGTTCGCAGCAGCATCATTCTGGCGAATGGCACTCAAGAGCGCCGCATTTGAGTGCCATTTGTGCCGCACTAAATCATCGATGATTGCAGCCATGGCAGTACTCTACCAAATTAGCGCGGCACGATACCGCGCTCCCTGAGAATCTGCATGAGGTCGTGATCGGCGAGGTAGAAGACAATCTTCGCAGCATCGCCTCCGGTGTCGACAATGAATACAGAATCGACCACTACATCCTGCGGTTCGGTTCCGGATCGCGCGAAGGTCATCTTCCATTGGGTGCTGGCCATTACATAGCGCGCGTCGAGCCGGGTTTCCCGAGCGAGACAAGGGTGGTGGATTGGCAGCCAAGCTTGTCAAACAATTGCTTCTTCTTTGGCAGAGCGAGCGCGAAATCGGCGGCGCGTACGGCCTGCGTTCCCTGCGGATTCGCGGCCATGAAAACGTCGGCGAACTGGGAAACGGCGGCGTCAACGTCATCGTTCGACGCGTTGGACTCAAAGGTACGAAAGAAGTGCTCGATAGGTTGGCTTGGTGGTTGCATGTTTCTCCTAATTTGCGGCCTAACATAGTGAACGTCGGAGTTAGCCACACCTTTAGTATTATACCAGATAGTAACTTCAAAGTCAATAGCAATCAGTAACTCAGGCTATCAGATCGGACTTTGGAACTTAGTACGCGCAGTCAAATGGTGCCGGTCAGGATATAGCGCATGGAACAAAGCCCGCCCTCTGGAGGGTTTTGCGCGACGCTGTGTTGTCAGGGTTACATCGCGCGCAGGGAATACTACCGAGTTCATAACAGATGCGCTTGAGTTCCTGAACGAGGTAAGTGCCGATGCCGCGGCGGCGGAATGGTTCGGCGACTTCCATGTAGATATCGCCATAGGGGCGGTTGTAGTGATACATAATGCCGCCAGTGCCCGCGATGGTCCCATCGATCTCGACGACCCAATCATGATCAGGTGCTTCGCGGCGACGCAGAACCGCGCCGTCGATGCGGTGAGAGGTGGTTAGTTTGTCCTCGAATACGATCTTTTCGCTTACGATGTTGCGGCGCCCAGAGGTGCAGCATGACGGTGAGAAGAGCGTCGTTGGTCTGGGCCTTGATGCGGTTGGATTGGCTCGCCGCCAGAAAGCTCTCGAAACAGTCGAACGCGCGCGAACGGTGGGCCGGGCTGAGATAGAACTCGAATGCGGTTCGCGTTCCGGTCCACGGGCCGCCAATGAGGATTGAGCCGTATCCTGCCGGCGCGTCGTCGATCCTGATCAGGTAGGGTTGCGTCCAGCCCGCCCGCGCATGCATGTCGTCGTGGACGATCTGGCAGTGCATCTCCTGGCGGTACAAGTCGCGCCACGGCAAAATGTCTTCGACCCGGACTGGTATCGCAGAGATGGTCATTCGCGATCTTCTTTCGGATTCAGCGGAGGCGTGATCCAATACTGCAGGAAAACCAGGTCGAGGAAGCGGTCGAACTTGTATCCCACTTCCCGCAGATGGCCGGCGCGTTCGAATCCGAAGCGCTCGAGAAAGCGCAGCGACGCCGCGTTTTCGGAGTCGACCCCGGCGATCATGACATGCTTGCCGAGCGCGAGGGCGCGGGCCAGGAGGGCATTCAACAGGTCGGTTCCGACGCCTTGTCCGCGAAAACCGGAATGGATGTGAACGGTGCCTTCGACGGCAAAGCGATATCCAGGCCAGGCGCGGAAATCACCGAAAGATGCAAATCCCGCAATTTGAGTGCCGTCAGCCGCAACCAGGACCGGGAAGCCCTGCGCGGTGCGGCTGCGCCACCACGAAATCCGCTCCTCAACGGTTGACGGACGGTCGTTGTATATCGCCGTGAGTGTGAGTGAGGACTTCGTTATAAATCGCTGTGATGTGTTCGAAGTCGGACTGGACTGCGTCGCGGATTTGCATGCCCACCTCCGTTGCAGACGGTTGTCATGACTCGCCAGTTGCAGGATAATTGCGCGGCATGCTGAGAATGAAGGGACCAGGCTAATGAGCGATGCGGACCGGCACGAGATTCTGCGCGTTTTAGAGGAAGGAGCGGACGCGCTGGCGGAGGCTTTGAAGGATATGGATGAAGCCGCGGCTGGAACGAGGCCGCGACCGGATAGCTGGTCAGCGCTGGAATGCGTGGAACACCTGACACTGACCGAGACTGCGCTTCTGCAGCGTCTGAGAGAGGCGAGGCCGAGCGGTTCGTCTCATGAAGACCGCGCCAGGGAGGCGAAATTCCAGGACCTGGCGCTGAACCGGTCGCGGCGCATTGAAGCGCCTGAGCCTGTGGTTCCGAAGGGTCGCGCGAAAGACATCGCCGAGGCCCTGAAAGAATTCAACGCAACGCGAAGACAGACGGTCCGGTTTGTGGAGGAGTTTCCCGGAGACCTGCGCTGGTGGCTCACAACGCATCCGCTGATTACGCGGCCGGTGAACTGCTACGAGATGCTATTGCTGATCGCGATGCATCCCAGGCGGCACGCGCGGCAAATCGAAGAGGCGCGGGAAGCAGCGCGCCACGATACGGACCAGGAATAAAACCAATGTATTTCGCAATTGCGCCCTGGTAATTTCTTCGCTACTGTTGAATTAATGACGGAACGAAGCTATCTCGGGGAATTTGAACTCATGATTCTCCTCGTGGTGATCCATCTTGGCGAGGAGGCGTACGGGGTTCCGATTTCGCGGGAGCTCGAGGCCCAGCGGGGGCGAGACGTATCGGTGGGCAGCGTGTATGCGGCACTGGAGCGGCTGGAAGGCAAGGGGCTGGTGGCTTCGACTCTTGGCGATCCAACTCCCGAGCGGGGCGGCAAGGCCAAGCGCTACTTCCGCGTGACCCGGGAAGGCCTTAGGCAAGTGCATGAGACGCGGCGTGTCCTGTCCAAAATGTGGCGAACTCTTCCGGAGTTGAAAGGAGAGCGCACATGAGACGGTCTGAACCTCCATCGCTCGCGACCTGGCTACTGGATCATGCCGTTCTGGGACGCGATGAAGGATTGGCAGGCGATCTCCGCGAGGAGTTCCAGGCGGGGCGATCGGATGGCTGGTACTGGCGGCAGACGATGTCAGCCTGCGCGCTGGGCTGGCTCAACAACCTCAACGACAATCGAAGTCTGCTCGCCTTTGCAGTTCTGTGGTCGATGCTGGCCCCGGCCTGGACGATGTTGATCGACCGGCTGGAGAACAACGCGAGGCTCTGGCGGATGGACTTTCCGTTTTCGAGCCTGACTGAACTCGTCGTGTGGATGGGCTGCAACCTGGTCTTCCTGTGGACGGGGATGCTGATTTATCTGATGCCGCACGCGTTGCATCGGAAGACCCTGAGTAAATCCAGGATCCGGCGCGCCATCCTCATGCCGCTGTTGATGTTCAACGTCATTTACATCGCGGATTTCGTCTTGATGAATCTGCTTGCGTATCCTGGTCCGACGGTCGATCGCAGAACGCTGACCGCGCTGGGCGAAATCACTGACACGCGCCAGTGGGCGATGGCGCTGCGACTGCCTTACCTTCTGACTATTGTGTGCGCGCTTTGGGAAACGAAGGGATTCGCCGCAGGACGCCTGGGGCCGGCGGTCGAGCTGGCGGAGATTGCACGTTCCCTTCCTTCCTCCGTTCCGTCGCTCGAACCTCATGCCGAGGCGCGAAGCGTTCGCGGGCCGATTGCGCTGTTCGCAGGCGCGGGGTTGCTCAATTCACTGATTGTGTCCATTCTGCTCTGCCGGCTGCCCGAAGCGCATTTCCCATCGGTACCGGCTATGCTGTGGCGCGCAGCAATCTATGTTGTTTTGAGCTCCCTTGCCGGCGTAGCGGGAGCCTGGTTCTACTGGAAGCGTTCCTCCGCCGCTTATCTGTTGCTTCCCATGATTTCGTTCCGGCTCTTTGCGCTGGTCTGCGCGTCCGCCTGGGTCTGGGTGCCGGCGACGGTGCTGATGGCCGGGCAGGAGTCGTCGTCGGCTTGCGCAATTGCGGCTCTCGGGGGAGCCATTCTGGCAACGAGGTTGCGGGGAAACATTCCCCTGCTCACCGGTCCCGGATCGGATCAGAAATTCGACTCACATGCAGGGGAAGGGCTGTTTGCCAGCGTGCTTTCCGCACCAGAGAGACGGTGGCAAGGATACATCATAGCCGTTTGCATCTACGCCGCCGGCTGGGCGATTCGCGGTCACTCCACTGCGGGTGCCTGCGCGTTGCTGGCGCTTGCAGCGTTTGTGTTTGCGTGGGAGTGCATCCTTCCGCCGGCCCGCCGGGGCGACTACAGAGAAGACAGGCGCGCGGCGCTGCGGCTGGCGCGCATCGCGATACCCGCGGTGCTGGTGACCGCTTGGGCGCTGCTCGATGGCGTAGCGCATCGCAACCATGCTGGAGACGCGGCTTCCTTCGGCGACCCCTCGAAGCGCGTCGTCACCAAGCCCAGGAGCGAGTCCGATATTGACGGCTACCAGAGCATCGTCTTGTGGCCATTTCCTGAGAAGAATCAGATCACTCCCCCGGTGCGAATCCGTTCGGAGCAGTTTGGCCTTGGCGCATGGCAGCCGCTGATCATCCGCTTCGACGGGCCGTATTTCTATTTCCAGGCGGGACAGAGGCCAGGATCGGAGGCCCATCAGGCGAAAGGGTCCCCGCTCAGCGTGAGGATCGAGTCTACCAACAACCGGCCGCTGACCATCGAGGCCCACCAGAGACTGAGCACCCCGATCCCGGTTGCACGCTGCCGTGAGATCGAGGTTGAGGTCCGGAATCGCGACAACTTTCCCGGAGAGGTTTCGCTGGCGGTCCTGCTTCGCGATTCGACGGCGCCCCGGAAATCAGCGTTCTTTCTTGGCGAGCAGCCAATTGAAAGCACGGAGCGGGGCCGTTTCACCCTCAAGACCGCAGCGGTGTACGAAGCGCTGCGGTTCGCGATACCGGCCCACGGAGACATACAGAAGTTCGATGAAATCACGGTGTTGCTGCTTCCGGATCTCGAGCATTCCCTCGTGGGCCCCAAGATTGCCATTGAACAGTTTGAGTTGTTCCCGCGGTAAGGGATTGATCAGATGGCGGCACGGCGGCGGCGGCCGCTAATCAGATAGACGGCGGCGCGCAGTTCGAGCAGGGGGTCAGCGGAGGCGGCGATTCCGTCAACCCGCGGGATGGGGTCGAAAATGATGTGCTTCTGCTGGGCGACAGTGTCCGGTACCACGTGGTCCAGTTGCAGGGTACCCAATTCCACCTGCTCGCGGCTTTCCGGCCAGTGAATGGTGGCGTCGTCGACGGTGTCCCCAGGTGCGGCTACCTGGGCGTCAATCCGGAATCGGATCGGCTGCTTCGCTACGCGCTGGGCGAGTTCCTCGTAGTGGTAATTGGGCGAGAGCGCGGCGACCTGCTCGGCGGTGAGGTAGCTGTTGCCGGCTTCGGGAACGACGCGGTAGCGGCCATACTTCGTCTGGCCAGCAGCGTTGGTAAATGCAAATGCGGTGACGCCGAAGTAGCTTTCGGTCGCTAGGCTGGTGGGGAACGGCTTGGGCGCCTGAACGAAGGCCAGCGCTGCGGGGTGCGAGCCGAGGAACTTTTCAACCGGTTTGGGTGAGGGAACGTCCGGACCACTGCCAGCCACGGCGCGAAGAAACTCAAGGAACTGACAGCCGTCGCGGGTGGGAAAGCCGTCGGTGGAATGGCTGACGATGTCGGTGTGCACGTGTTCGGCGAGGTTAAAGCGGACCGCAAACCCGCGGGGATTGGCGTCGGGCGCGCTGTCGGGAATCTCGGGGAGGCCGGTGGAGTTGGAGAAGCGAACCGTGACGGGAGTGGAGGGCCGCGTGATGTGCGGGGCGTTGGTGAGGGACCTGGCCTCGGGAGCCGGCGTGAATGTGCCCGTGAGCATGAGGCCCTTGGCGTGTGCGGGGCGGAAGCCAGGGTGGAGTCCGAAGATCTGGTCGAACGCCTGGACTAGGTCGTTTGCGAGGGCGACGACGCGCTCGTCATTGGGGAGGGGCATATCGAGACACTCCTAAAGTGTGAATTCAACGACTGGTATCGTTCTTCCGATGTCAAGGTTTAGGGAAAGGCGCTAATTTCTTCGCGGTCTCATCTTGCCGGGGAGGCTATGGGCTCCCTGCGAGAAATCGTATAACGCCTGCCGGGCAGCTCTTAGTTCTGAGCGGTCAGCGGGTCCATTCCGGCGACCCTTCATGGGGGGTCAATAAAATGATCGCTCCATCCGACTATCGCTCACTTTAAACGAATACGTGGGCTGGTTCGTAGTCGTACATGCATACAGGTGATCATTTCTTCATAAAATAATCATTGCTTAACTTTTGGTTTCCACCCTATACTTTGGCGGTTTCCATCCATCCCCAAAACAAGGAGGCGAACCGTGCCAAAACAGTCACTACTGAAGGCAGGCAAGACCGTCATGATGGTCGGCTTGTCGTTGTCCATATCCAGTCTTACCCTGTTGGGCCAGGAAAAGAGTCAGGGCAAAATCCTCGGGGGGTATTTCGAGGAATGGAGTATCTACTATGCGGGTTATAACATCGCCAACCTGCAGCAGAATGGTGTTGCAGACAAGCTTACGCATCTGATGTACGCCTTTGCGAATGTCACCACCACGCCGGCGCCCGCTTGTGCGATTGCCGACAGCTGGGCGGACTATCAGACGCCGTATCTGCCGAGCGTTAGCGGTGTTCCGTATAGCGGTCCTATGTATGGCAACTTCGCGGCGATTCAACAGCTCAAGCAGTTGAATCCGGGGCTGAAGGTTCTGATGTCGGTGGGCGGGGCGTCGGCGGCCAACACCGCCGCTTTTTCGGCCGCATCCGCGACCGCGGCGGGGCGGCAAGCACTTGTTTCTTCGTGCATCGACATGTTCGTGAACGGGAACATTGCTCCGGGCATCAGCGCGCCGGGCCTGTTTGACGGCTTCAATATCGATTGGGAGTTTCCGGCAGCGGCAGACACGCAGAATTTCACCGCGCTGCTCACGGAATTCCGCCATCAGCTTGACGAGTTGGGCGAGACCACCGGCAAGCACTATGTGATGTCATTCGATGGACCGGCGGGTGCGCAGAATTACGTGAATATCGACCTGAAGCATGCCGCGGAGCAAGTGGATTTCATCACCATCGACGGCTATAACTACGCCGGTCCATGGGATACCCAGACCAATCACGCGTCGCCTCTTTTCGACACCCGCCAGGACCCGTTGTTTGGCCAGGATCTCGATATCGACGCAACCGTGAACGCTTATCTCAATGCCGGCGTGCCCGCGAAAAAGTACACCATGGGCTTGCCGTTGTACGGAGCGGGATGGGCCGGCGTTCCCAACGTGAATCGCGGGCTGTACCAGGACTCAAGCGGGCCATCGCCGGTGCTCCTGGCGAATGGTCAGGGGCTGTGCGCCGATACCAGCGGCGCCACGGCTGGTTGTGACCTGCTGTTGACCCCCGGGATCGCAACTTATGCGACGCTCGCCAATCTACCCGCCAATGGCTATGTGCGGCAATTCGATGCGCGAAGGATTGCCGTGTCGTTGTTCGATCCCTCGTCAGGGGTGTTCTACACCTATGACGACCCGGGTACGGCGCTTTTGAAGGTGCTCTATGTGGAAGCCAAAGTGCGCGGCGGCCTGGGGGGGGCGTATGTGTGGGCGCTCAAAGACGACGATGCGAATGGCACCATGGTAAAGACCATGGCAAATGTATTGGAACACTCGCGGTAGGCGTGGAGGACGCCAGAGCCATAGACGGCTTTGGCGTCCTCGGTTCGAGTGCGGCTGTGGGCTCTCAGTAAGCGCCCATGTACCAGACAATCAGGCGGGTGGCCCCATCCGGGTTCTTGTTGTAGGGCGCGCCGAGCGCCACGCCGTTACGGAAGAGCGACTCGCCCGGATGGGTCAGATGGAAATCGGCGGCGGCTGGGTCGTTGATGTCGGGCTCGTTCACGAACTGGCCGCCCGCCTGGTAGACGATGGACTGCGCTCCCCTGTCCTTGTAGGCGCTGACGCTGTAGGCGTTGTAGTTGGGCGACGGCATGGTGCCAGCCACAGCGACATTTTCGAAGACATTGTTCTGCACTGCGCCGCTGGTGGAACTGGCGCCGGTGAAGTCCAGCCAACCGTGGCTATAGTCCCCGTGGCCGTTGCTTTCAAACACATTGTTATAGATGTAGACGTTTACTGCATTGGTGTAGCCGGGTTTGAACACGATGTACTCGCCACCGGCGTCGTAGAAGACATTGTCATAGAAATAGAAACCGTTCGTTCCACCGAAATCGAAGAAAATGCCGTCGTTCGGCGAGTTCCAGATCCGGTTGTAGCGCATCGTCAAGTTGGTCTGCGCATAGTTGTACATGACATCTTCATGCTGCTTGCCGTCATTATGCGTGGTATCGATGTCTGTGTACTGAATTACGGCATTGGACCAGTTGCACGTACGAATGGCTTCGCCCCACTGATGAATCCAATCGTGATCAAGCAGAAGGTTGACGACCTTGTTTTTGCCAGGCGCTACATTGAAGCCACTTGCCCCTCCTCCGCCGCAGTTCTCATCAAGCACGCAAGTAGGCCCAAACATCTCGACATGCGAGACGGTGATGTTGGTGAGGTTTCCGCTCCCGGCCCCGGTGAAGGCATTGCAGCCGGACAGACCAGCCGTGTTATTACACTGGACGGAGATTCCGAAATTGTCCTGCGCCGCGGTTCCGATGCGTCCGTTCAGCGTGATGTATGCCCCGGCACTCAGGTTCACGCTTCTGTTTAGAATGATCACCTTGTTGAGAACGGCACTGGTGTATCCAGCGGCGGACTTGGGAGCGGAGTCGGTTGAGAGCACACTCTGAATGGTGAGAGGAGCGGAGGCCGTGCAGGTCTTGTTGATCGTAAGTCCGGTGGTATAAGTTCCGCCGCCGAGCCAGATGGTGTCCCCGCAGGCCACGCTGGACCAGTTGATCGTATTCAATTCGGTCCAGGCGTTCGTCCAGGTGCTGCCGTTGTTGCTGCCTTTCGCCCCCTTGAGGACAAAGTGGTTAGAAGCAAAGCATTGCGCTGCAAAGCAGGCCAATGCCAGCAGGCAGGGAGTAAATCTACGCATAGGGATTCCCTTTCAGGTTAAGGAAGGCCGGTGGTCACCGTAACTTCAGGTTGTTAAATTAAGGCATCTATATTCCAGGTGCCGTTCGGGGAAACGGTTGCCCAGAGCGAACCAAATACAACCTAAATAATTCATATTTATACGTTTGGGCGCGATGCAGAAGGGTTTTCTGCAGGGCAGCCTCATGGAGCAGAGCTCTCAATAACCGTTACTCAGATTCTCTTCTTTAAGATCTGATTGCGATTTTACTCTGTGGATGGGTGAAGCCAACAAAGGGTTGGCGAGCAGGCAACATTCCTGTCGAGTTTGTAACCAGCTTTGCGATAGACGACTCAGCCCCCTTCGCCTTAGGCTCATATTCATGGAATTCAAAGTAAGCGAGCTGGAGAAGGAGCCGATCGATTTCGATCTCCGGTTCAAGGCCGGAACGATCGATTTCGGCGAAGAGGCGGAGCAGAATGGGGTGCTGGAAACCTCCGGCCGCGCGGAGGTGCTTCATGAGCACCGCGGTCCCAAAGAGATTGTTGCGGACATCCGGCTGAAAGGGAATTTCGAGGGGAAATTCCAGGTTCCGTGTGCCCGTTGCGTTGAGCCGGTTGAGGTTCCGCTGGCGATTGACTTCGATTTGATCTTCCGGCCGGTGGGTGCGGATGCGGGGCCACCGGAGCGGGCGATCTCAGCAGGGGATACCGAAATCGGTTATTATCAAAAGGACAGTCTGTTGCTTGAGGATGTGCTGCGGGAGCAGGTGCTTTTGTCTCTGCCGGTCAGGACGCTGTGCAAGCCCGACTGCAAGGGACTTTGCCCGCGCTGCGGCCAGAACCGCAACAGCCAGGCTTGCTCCTGCGAAGAGGGTCCGAGCGACCCCCGCTGGGAAGCGCTGGCTGACCTCCGCACCCGGATCAAGTCCTGAAGAATCAGCCCCTTTGAGCATTGCGGTGTTTCTGCACAGGCCGGAAGGCTGAAAGAACATTGCGGTCTGAGCACGACCTCGATCGGGGCAGAAACACGAAAGGAATTGCATCATGCCGAATCCGAAAAGGCGCCATTCAACGCGCCGCACCGCCAACCGCCGCGCCCATGATTTTCTGACCGCCAGCGGCGTGTCCGAATGCCCGAACTGCCATGAGAAGAAGCTTCCCCACCACGCCTGCCCCAAGTGCGGCGCCTACAAGGGCCGCGCGGTTCTGGACATCAAGGAAGCCGCCAAGTAGACTGGGGCGCCATGCTGATTGACATCGCGCTGGACGCCGTAGGTTCCGACAAAGCACCTGAGCCCGAGATTCGCGGGGCCATCCTCGCGTGCCGGGCTCTGCCCGTGCGTGTGCACCTGATCGGGCCCGAGCCCGAGCTGCGCGACCTGCTCGACGAACATCTCGAAGACGAGGACCTGCCCATCATTATTCACCATGCATCCGAACGGATCGGCATGGACGAGAAGGCGGCGCACGCGGTCAGGACCAAGCGGGACAGTTCCATGCGCGTCGGTCTGAAACTGGTGCGCGAGCGCAAGGCCGCGGGATTTGTGACGGCGGGGAATACCGGCGCGGCGATGGCGACGGCCAAGATGGTGTTGGGGGCGCTGCCCGGAGTGGACCGGCCGGCCCTGGCGACTCCCATGCCAAGTGCGACCGGAAATCCGTGCGTGCTTCTCGACGTAGGCGCCAACGTGGATTGCAAGGCCCACAACCTGGAACAGTTCGCGGTGATGGGTGAGATCTACGCGCGCAGTGTGCTGAAGATCGAGTCGCCGCGCGTGGGACTGCTTTCGATCGGCGAGGAAGAAACCAAGGGCAACGACCTCACGCGCGAGGCCTTTCCGCTGCTCAAGGCGCTGCCCATCAAATTCATCGGCAATGTTGAAGGGCGCGACATTTTCAGCGGCCAGGCAGACGTGATTGTCTGCGACGGTTTCGTGGGCAACGTGGCGCTGAAGACCAGCGAGGGCGTAGGGCGCTTTGTGCGCGACGTGCTGAGGGAGTCGCTTACGCGAACCGTGACGGCCAAGGTGGGCGCGCTGCTTTCGCGGCAGGCGTTTAACGCGTTTCGGCGGCGGCTCGATTACACCGAATATGGAGGGGCGCCGCTGCTCGGGGTGCGCGGGATTTGCATCATCGGCCACGGCTCGTCGAACGATAATGCGATCTACAACGGCATTCGAGTGGCGTACGAGTTTGCCAAGGCCGGCACCAATGAGCGGATCGAGCAGGAATTTGCGGGCAACTCCCATCGACAGTCGGGCGGTTCGGCATCCGACCATGACGCGACGGTTCACTAATCCTTACGATGTTCGATGAACCTGACCACAGTAATTCTCCAAACGACGCAATTCTGACGTCGGTGCTGGACCAGCTTGCTTGTCCTGCGTGTTATGGCGGGCTTCGCCTGGAACGCGAGAGCCTGCTGTGCGATGGATGCGGGAGGGTTTACGCGGTTATCGACGGGATTCCGGTGTTGATCCCCGATCGGATCGATTCGACGTCAGGCGAATAGACCGGCGATCTCCGACATATACAGTGTCTCTTCCGCAAAGGTGAACGTGCCATGGTCTTGCACTTCGCGAGCGGCGTGCAGAAATGCGGTCACGGCGGCACGGGCAAATCCGGAACCGAGGCTGACTCGGCGCACTCCCAGAGCGCCCAATTCCTTCAGGGAGAGTTGGGGGGCGCCCTTGATGCCCATGAGCACATTTACAGGTTTGTTGACGGACCCACAGACGGTACGGATGTCTTCCGGGTGGGTAATTCCGGGGGCGTAAAGTACCTCTGCGCCGGCGGCTTCGAATGCCTGCAGACGGCGAATCGTGTCGTCGAGGTCGGGCCGGCCATGCAAGTAATTTTCTGCACGCGCTACAAACATGAACGGGAAGGGTAGTGCTCGCGCGGCAGCCGCGGCAGCTGCAACGCGTTCGACGGCTTGATTGAACTCGTAAATAGGCTTGGCGGGATCGCTCGTTGCGTCTTCGATGGAGCCGCCGACAAGGCCCGCGGTTTCGGCGGCGAGGCGGATGGTCTCTGCTGCGTCTTCGGGCCTGTGGCCATAGCCGTTCTCAAGGTCGGCGGCCACCGGAAGCGTGGTCGCGTCGGCGATGGCCTTGGCATTGGCCAGGGCTTCTGCGCGGCTTATGCTCGCCGTTCCATCCTTCCTGCCCAGCGTAAAGGCAAGCCCGGCGCTGGTGGTGGAGAGGGCCAGAAAGCCCAACCCGCTGAGAATGCGCGCGCTTCCGGCGTCCCATGGATTGGCGATGACAAAGGGCTCGGATCCCTGGTGGAGGGCGAGAAAGCGTGCGGCTTTTTCGGCTTGGGTAGGCACAGAGTTCTCCTTATGCGCTGGCCCCGCCGGCTATCGGCGGTGGTAGAACGGAAGAACGATAAATGCCGCGACCGCGATGGCCGCAAGCATGGCGAGGACGATCAAGCTGTAGATAAGGGTGAGACTGGGGCCACGCCGCTCTTCCGGTTCCTCTTCTTGATTGGGTTCATTCATACTTGAGCGACTCGACAGGATCCATCTGGGCGGCGCGAGTGGCAGGCACAGTTCCGAAAATGACCCCGACGATGGTTGCGGCCGCAAGGGCGATGAGCACGGACAAACTGGATATGGGCAGCGCGTAATTGGTAAAGAACCGGATCGAAAGCGGCACCGTGAGGCCCACAAGCACGCCGACTACTCCCCCGGCGAGGGAGATGATTACGGCTTCGGCAAGGAACTGGAGCTGAATCTCGCGGTAGGTTGCTCCCAATGCCTTGCGGATGCCGATTTCTCGGATGCGCGACCTGACCGTAGCCAGCATGATGTTCATGATACCCACGCCGCCGACCGCGAGAGTAACCGCGGCAACCAACACCAGGATTGCGGTGAGCGCGTTGGCGATGGTGGCGGCCGTTGTCAACAATTCTTTCAGATTCTGCGCTTTGTAGACCGAATTTGGTTTGTGCCGCGAACTGATCACGCGCCGGATCTCGTTAGTGGCGTCGGCTACTTCTTCCATACTTCTTACCGAGAAGTAGAGCTGTTTCACGTTGTCGGTGCCGGTGAAGTATCGCGCGACTGAATAGGGAATGAGGATCGTCTCGTCAGTGATTTCAGTCTGGCCAAAGGTGTCGACGCTCTCTTTGAACGTGCCGACAATGGTGAAAGGAATGCCGATGATCTGAAAGCTCTGTCCGATGGCGCCGTCGGCGCTTCCGAACATCTGGCGCGCGAATGGTTCAGTGACCACGGCGCACTTGATATGCGCGTTTTCATCCTCTTCATCGAAGAAGCGGCCAGAGAGGACGATGAGGTTGCGTACGTCCTTGTACCTCGGGCTTACGCCCAGTACCAGCGTGTCCTTGACCACGCCGCCGCCAAAGCTGATGCGGTCGTGGGTTTCCAAAACCGGCGAAGAGGCAATCACGCTGGGAACCTGGGCCAGCACGGCTTTCTCGTCGTCGCGGGTGAGGGGATCGTTGTAGAGAACGCGCCCCGAGGCCGTGGAGCCGCCACCGGCGTATTCCACTTCCACTTCGTTGGTTCCGATCTTCTGGATCTCGTTGAGGATGAACTGCTTGCCGGTCAGCCCGATGGTGACGACCAGGATCACCGAGGCCGTGCCGATCACCATGCCCAGGGCGGTCAACGCGAAACGCACCTTGCTGGCCCTGAAGCTGTCGAGGGCGAGCTTCAGAATCTCGCTCAGCACCATGGTGCGGCGAGCGCTGCGCAGTGTCTGCTCGAACGTGCTTTGTCGAGGCTCGACCGTGGTTGGGCTCATTGGCAAATCCGTGCTAAATCAATTGATGCGCGGGAGGCCCGCGAGGCTTCCGTAATGGTTGAGACGCAGGGGAAGCAGTTTGGGCTGACGCTGACCTTATCATAGTCCCGTGATTTGTCTGGCGGTGATCGTAAACGCCTACAAGCACTATAATTGCGGCTAGTTTGGGATCCCCAATGCACTCCTCCAAGACTAGTAAAAAAATCGACGCACATCAGCATTTCTGGCAATACAATCCGGCCGAGCACGTTTGGATGACCGACGACATGGCCGCGCTACGGCGCCATTTCATGCCCGGCGATCTGAAGCCGTTGCTGGCCAGCCTGGAGTTCGATGGGTGCGTTGTCGTCCAGGTGCGGCAGAGTGTCGAAGAGACACGTTGGCTGCTCGAACTGGCGGTGCGGCACGATTTTGTTCGCGGCGTAGTGGGTTGGGTGGATCTTCGGTCGACTGGGTTGCGGGCGCAACTGGAGCAGTTTGCCGGTGACAAAAAGCTGGTCGGGGTCCGGCACATTGTCCAGGGCGAACCGGATGACAATTTCATGTTGCGGGAGGACTTCCGCCGGGGCATTGCCGGTCTGGCAGAGTTTGATCTTGCCTACGATGTGCTGATTTACCCGCGCCAGCTTCCGGCTGCCATCGAGCTGGTGCGCGCCTTTCCCGATCAGAGGTTCGTGCTCGACCATATTGCCAAGCCGGCGATCGCGGAGGGAAAAAGAGAGCCGTGGGAGGTGGGGCTGCGCGAACTTGCGAAGTCCGAGAACCTCTTTTGCAAGCTGTCGGGGATGGTGACGGAGGCGCGGTGGAATCAATGGCGGCCTGACGATTTTCGACCGTACCTCGACGTTGTATTTGAAGCGTTCGGGCCGGACCGGCTTATGATTGGTTCGGATTGGCCAGTGTGCACGCTGTCGGCGAGTTATGCATCCGCGATGGGCATTGTTCTCGACTACGTATCTCAGTTCGGGGCGGCCGAGCAGGAGGCTATTTCAGGCGGGAACTGCGGGCGGTTTTACAGCCTCGGGGATTGATTTCTGAATAGCGCCAAAGTGGTAGATCGGGGTTCGCCACCCCGGTTCCAGATTGCATCTAAACAAAGAACGGAACTCCTTTCCGGCGCATACTTTCCGAATACAAAAATCTATGCCAAATCTATTGAGACTCAATGTCGCTTGCAGCAATTACGACCAGGTAGTGGAGAAGTGTGTCACCTGGGCGAACAAGAAAGAATCGCACTGCCTGACCTTCTCCGCCGTGCACATGGTGATGGAGGCGCACGACAAGCCGGATTACCGCGCCAAGCTGAATTCGCTCGACATGGTGAACCCCGATGGAATGCCGGTGGTATGGGCGCTGCGCATGCTTGGGTACAAGAGCGCCACGCGGGTCTACGGTCCTGATGCAACGGTATGCCTTCTGAAGGTCGCGGCCAGCGAGGGGATCCCGGTTGGCTTTTACGGGGGGAGCGAATCCACGCTGCAGCGCCTGGTAGAGCAGGTCAAGAAGAATTACCCGGGGATTCAGATCGCTTATGCGTTGTCGCCGCCTTTTCGCAAACTCACGGTGGAAGAAGACGCGGCCGTTGTTAAGGAGATCAATGCATCGGGCGCGCGCTTTATCTTCGTCGGTTTGGGCTGCCCGAAGCAGGAAGAGTGGTTGATCGACCACCGCGATCGCGTTCCGGCGGTGCTGCTGGCGGTGGGCGCGGCCTTTGACTTTCTGGCCGGCACCAAACCCCAGGCTCCGCGCTGGATGATGCGCAGCGGGTTGGAATGGGTCTTTCGGCTGGCCTGCGAGCCTCGGCGGCTGTTCGGGCGATATTTCAAGCACAATCCGCGCTTCATCGCGCTGGTGCTTCGGCAATGGATGACGACTCGCCGGCTGGCCAGCGCGAGTTAGTCGAAGTCGTTGACGCACGTTTTTAGGGCGATTTCGAGGCTAAAAACCTCGAAAAAACGGGTAAAAAGCCGTTTTTTGCACCATCCTTGCGACAAAATCCAGCGTTGAAATCGTTGCAAATATTTGAATTTGAATTATTTAGGCCGGTTTTCACAGTTTCACAGCCCAGATTTTTTTTTGGCACGGGGGAGTTTGGAGGAAACGAAAAAACGAAAAAAGTCGAATCGTTGATCCTGGGAAGTAAGATCGCAGATCTCGCGACCAAGCCATGAATCCTCCTTTCCTGAATTACATTGTCCTCCAGACATACCTAATTATCAGCAAATTCAAAATTAGAGACTGAGGCGGCCCAATGATCCGTCACCTTGGTGAGAAATTCCAGCCAGGGACCCATCATTCGGGTTGCGGTTCGAACTCGGTTGTACTCGCTTTGGGTACGCGCAGCCATGCGAGGGTCAGGTAGACAAGATTGCCCACCTGCGCCGCCACCGCGGCGAGCATGATACCTATCGCTCCGAATCCGCGCACTGCGGGATATACCAAGGCCAGGCTGACCAGCGCCGCGATGACAGATCCTGTGAGAATCGGGCGGGTGTGCTTGATGGTGCGGAAGAGAAACGAGACCTGCCGGATTGGCCATGTGAGCAGGAAATAGAGCATTTGCAGATCGAGCACGGCGGCGTAGGCATGCAACTGCCGACCATAAAAGAACGAAAGAAACTGGCGCGAAAACACCGCTGCTATCGAGAAGAAGACAAGCAGGGCGACAAATCCGATGGAGCCGAAGCGAAACAGAAATGCGGAGACTCTTTCCATTCCGCCGCGCTTCATTTCTTCGGCAGCGCGAACCGGAACGATGTTCTCCATGGCTTGATACGCGACGTTGACGGGGCCGACGATGTTCTGTGTGGCGCGCACGCCGCCGGCCGCCTGGGCACCGACAACGCCGGCGCCGATGAGCATGGCTCCCTGGTACACGAGCCATTGCAACTGGTTGGCGATGCCGAGATCGATGGAGATGGCGTGGGAACGCCGCCACGCTTCTCGGGTTTCCTGGCGCGTGCTTGCAAGCCGTTCGAGCATGGCGCCCGTGACGAATGCCACGCCGGATGTGATCGCAATAGCCCAGAGCGCGGTGTTCATGGTGAGACGATGGATCCACCACAAGAGGCAAAGCACAACCACCTGGCCCGGGTAGCTGAGGACATCGTTCCAGACGGAGGCAGCGGCTTTGCCGACGGTGAAGTAGTAGCGCCGCAGCCAATCCTGCATAAGGAACGCAATCACTGCCGAGGCGAAGGGAAGCAGGAATCCCATGGCGCCGGAGGTGTGGCGAAAGCTCACGTAAATTGCGGTGCCGACGACCGAGAGTATGGAAGCGACAGCGCAGAAGATCATCTGCACGCCGAAGATGCCGCGCACGAAGTGGCGGCGCTCTTCAGGGGTGGCGCACAGCGAGCCCAGCGTGATCATGGGAGAAGAGATGAAACTGAGTTGTACGCTGTTGGCCAGCAGAAGAATCGCGTAAGCGATGGTGAAGCGGCCGAACTCAACCAGTCCCAGGCCGCGCACCAGGATGATTCCGGTGATGAAGTTCGATCCGCTGACAAGGGCCTGATCGAGGATGGTGAGGGAACGCCGGCTCCGACTGAACTGAAACAGGCTTCGAAACCTGCTGGTCAACGTTCCGGCCTCCGCGATGAAATGATGCTCATGATAGCTGAGGCCAGGACAGGTCGGTGGTCTCCCACCCTTTCGACAAAAAGAAATCGAAAGGATGGGGCACGGAAATGTGGGCTGGTGGCGGGAAGTTCAGTCTTCAGTTAACGGCCTCGCTGCGCGCAACCAGGGCTTGCTCCGACCAGCGCAGCGGTCTCACCTCAACGTGGGAGAACGCGCGTGCGCGCTCCGCCACAAGATCGACATTGGAGAGGATGCAGAGGAACAGCGCTTCTTCGTAGCCCATCCACCCGAGGATTCCCGTGGACATGATGGTCGTCATCCAGACGTGGATGATGAGCACATAAGTTCCTGCGTACTCAGGATGCAGATCCCACGTGGTCCATGCGCGCAGCGTGGTGGCCACTAACATGTAGGTGCCCAGCAGGAAGCCAATCAGCCCGAGGCCTGTCAGTACTTCGAGGAATCCGTTGTGGAGCGAACTCATTTCCTCGAGGTAACGGTTGCCGATATGCGCAATTACGACTTTTCCGCCGATGCCGCCGCCTACGCCAATCAGCGGGTGCCGCTCAAACTGGCGCACAGCCGCGGTCCAGACTACGGTGCGTCCGCTCAGCGTGACGAAGTCGGAGGAGTTCTGATGTCCCTGAAGACGACTGAGAATGCCGCTCCAGAAGAGGAATCCGGCAAGCAGGACGCCGGTGGTCGCCAAGGTCGCGAGGATCTTCGAACGCTTGAACATCACCAGCAAACTGCTGGCCAGCAGAATGCCGAAGGAGGTGCGGCTGGCCGAAAGGCTGAACAGTGCCAGGCCAAACATGATCTGCCAGAATGCGGCCTTGCCGGTTATCCGCTTGGCCTGCCATTCAGCGAGCACAACGAGGATCAACGCGCTGGCGACGTAGCCGAGCCCGTTACCGGAGAGAAATGGCGCCTGTGCCGTAGTGCTGCTGATGAGACCGGGCCGGTGCTGAACGAAACTAGGCACGCGCGCCAGATAGCCCAACACCGCCAGAAAGCCGACCGAAGACATGGCGAGAAGCGTGATGCGGCGTAGTCCTTCGACGCGCTCGATAGGGTGCGAATCGCGCGTGGCCTCAAAAAAGACCATGCCGGCCAGCAGAAGTTCTCCGGCCTTACCGACGGTCTGGACTTTCTGTTCCGACCACAGAACGGAAGCCAGGTACATGAGAGCGAAAAGCCCGTAGGCGAAGCGCAGGTCGAACGGGCGCATGGTTGCCACGCGCGGGCGAAACAAGAGCAACATGAAAGCGATCACGATGGCCGGAGTCCGGATCAGCAGAATTGCACCCTGGCTGCTGTGTCCGGCGCCTCCGCCGGTCGTGTCGGCAATCTGGAACATGGCTCCGATGAGAAGGCAGAACAGGGCTATCCCCGGCAGCCCTGTGACTCGAAAGGCCGAGCGCCATGATTTGAGATCCCATGGGTAGATGGTGAAACGCATATCAGAGCCCTCGGCCTTTCGAACTTAAAACGGTTTCGCGGTATAGATGGATGCGGATGCGGTCTGGCCGATCAAGGTCGTGGTAGCGCCGAGGATCGCCTTGGTCTTGCTGATCGGAACGTACACGATATCTCCGGCTGCAAGCTGGATCGGCTTTTCCTTTCCATCCATGATCTTGTTGTAGGAAACAGGGATTTCGATCGGCTTCCCGCTGGCGTCGCGCTGTACCACACGCAAGCCGTTTACCTTGGCCTGCATCACCAGCCCCTGGGCCAGGGAAATGGCTTGGGCGACGTTGAGTTCGCCGTTCTCCTGCATTGCGTATCCGCCGGGACGATTGACGCCGCCGAGCACGTACACAATGCCGGCCCGCTTCACGATGACGGTATCACCGGGTTTCACCATCACGTCGCGAATGGCGCTTCCGTCATCGCCGCGCGAATAGTGATAGGCCGTGGATGTCATGCCGGTGCCTTCCCCGTTGGGCCGCTTGATTTCCACTTCGTTTCCAGCCAGCGTGGTTTCGCCGCCGGTCATGCCGATTACGTCAAGCAGGCTGTGCGGGGCGAGCAGTTCCACCTTGCCAGGATTGGACACTTCGCCCATCACCGTTACGCTGGTGGTTGCGAACTGTTCCACGTCAATGGTGATCTGCGGGTTCTTGAGGATGCCGTCGTTGCGGAACTTTTCTTCAATCCTCTGCTTGGTCTGGGCAACTGTGTCGCCGCCCACGTGCAGCGTCTTGAGGAAGGGTAGGCTGATGTTGCCTTCGCTATCCACGCGAACGCGCGCGGAGAGATCGGGCTCGTCATATACCTGGACGTTGAGCAGAAATCCCGGCGCGAGTTTCAGACCGGCGAAATCTTCCGGCACAGTCATCAAGGGATTCTGTGCGGTGGGATTGTTCTGCACGCGCGGAGCGGAGGTGGCCACATTTGAGGCGGGGCCCTGCTGGCTGTTCTGCGCCGAGGCCGGTGACTGATTGGCCAGGGCGAATGCCGCAGCAACGACGCCCATGGCCGCAGCCTGCAAGATTGAACGCTGACGTTGAACCATTGGACTATGCATTGAGGTACTCTCCCTTTCCATCGTGGCCGTAGGCATCGAAGTAGTCGATTGAATTGGTATCGACGCCGTTCAGAACCAGGCCGACAGCGCGCGAACCGCTTAGCTCGAGAACACTGGCCAGGCTCTTCAGGACCGTCTTTGTAGTCTGGCGCGCGCGAACGACTGCCAGAGTCGCGCCAAATTTTTCTGAAAGAATGCGCGCATCGCTGACCAGCAGGATCGGCGGACTGTCGGCAATCACCAGGTCGTATTCCTGGGTGAGTGTCGCGAGAAGCACGTTGAACTTGTCGGATTCAAGCAGTTCCGCTGATGAACTCGTCTCCGAGCCTGCGGGAAGGAACGAGAGCGAAGGCACGGACCGGTGACGATGAATCACAGACGCGGTGCTTGCTTTGCCTTCCAGCAGGTCGCTCAACCCAGGCGAGCAGGGGCGATCGAAGAGTTGATGCTGGCTGGGCTTGCGCATATCGGCGTCGAGCAGCAGCACCTTCTTGCCTGCCAATGCAAAGGCGATCGCGGTGTTGTAGGCCACTGTGGACTTGCCTTCTCCGAAGAGAGGGCTGGTGACGAGCAATGAACGAAGGCGCCCGGCGTGCGAAGCCAAGTGAATCGCGGTGCGAAGCGATCGGAACGATTCAGCACCTGCGGAGCGCGGATCGCTGAGCAGGGGGCTGGATTCGGTAGCCGAATCGAGCGTGGCCTTGGAGGGCAGCTTCTTCAACACCGGAGACGAAGGAATGTTGGCCAGCATCGGCAGGGGAGCGCCGCCCTGAAGCTGCAGGCCAACACGGACCGTGTCATCCATGTGTTCGCGAACGAAGGCAGAAGATACACCAAAGAACAGACCTGCGATCAAGCCGATGGCGAGATAGAGCGGAGGATTGGGGCGCGTCGGTTTGGCCGGCGCCAGGGCGGGATTGGCGATGCCGATGTTGGTCGCCCGCAATGCTGCCTGAATGTTGAGCTCCTTCAGCTTGCCATAGAGCGCGTCATAAAGCTGGCGGCTGGAAGCGGCTTCCTGCGTGAGCGATTGCAGCTTCACCGAGCTTACGTTGAGATTTCCGGCGACGTGCTCCTGCAGGGCAACAGCCTTCTTCAGCCCATCTTCTTTTTCCTGCGCAAAGAGATATTCCTGGTGGGCGCGCTCGTTGATGCGGCCTAGTTCTTCCGTGATCTGCGCATTCACCGTATCAAGCTGGCTCTTGGTCTCGATCAGGTGCTGGTTGTTGGGGCCGTACTTGGTGAGCATGTCGGCATAGGAGACGCGCAAGGCGGCCTGCTGCTGACGGAAGCTGCGCAGTAACTCGAGTCCCGGCCCGGAAACCGCAGTTTCGGATGCCGCGTTGCTCGATCCGGATGAGGCGGCGATGGAAGCCACGACTTCGGGATCCTGCGACTTGGTGAGCCGATATACGGCTTCCTTGGCGATGCGATCGGTCTGGGCGGCGATGAGTTGCTGGTTCAGCGAGTCGAGCGAATCGATCGCAGGGACATGGGTGGCTGTTCCGCCTGCGCCTTGACCCATGGCGTTGAGCACCAGGCTGTTGAGGCCGGTCTTCTGTTCAAAGGCGGCGAGATCGTCCTGCGTGGTCTGGTAGTTCTCTTTCAACTCAGCGAGTTGATCGGACAACCACTTCTGCGCATCCGAAGAGGCCCGAGAGCGCGCTTCGAACGTGACATACTCCTGCACGATGGCATTGGCGATGGCCGCGGCGCGATCAGGATTGGGGTTCAGATATTCGACCGTGATCAGCCGCGTGTCGGGCGTGTTCTCGATCTTCAGCTTTTTGGAAAAGATGGCGAGAATGCGATCGCGCGTGTACGGTGCCTGTTCGAGAGGCAAACCACGCTTGATCTCATCTTCGATGCGGGCGTTGGAGCCGGTGACTGCGCCCATGAGCGTGGGTTCGAACTTGAAGGGAGCTTCATCCTGAAGCTTCAGATCGCGCACCACGCCGAGGAGCACATTGGCGCTCTGCAGCACCTGCATATGGGTGGCGATGTCGGTCTTCATTTCGTCGGAGCTTGGATTCGCGGGTAGAGCATTCAGGCGAAGACTGGTCTGCGACGCATCGGTATTTCCAACTTCCACCGTCGCAGTGGCCAGATATTGCCGGCTCTGGACCATGCTGGCAAGGAGAGCTAGGCCGAGTCCGAGGCATCCTGCTATGGCGATTCCGGTCTTGCGCTTGCGAATTACGCTCCATACCCCTTTGAGCGATTCCCCTTCGCCAAAGCGGAATGAAAAGTCGTCCATACGCTGCGCCGCTGCCTGACGAGGCTGGTAGGGAGCGAGCGTACTTCTGGCTGGCTGGTTCTGATCAAACATTGGAGGTGCCTCCTTCGGGTCTCGTTCTAATTGACTTTGCTAGCTGAGATGGCGAATTTCGGTTCGTTTCCTGGCCGTTCGATTCGCCGGATCCAAAAATGAAGGTGCTTTCGAAACAGTCGAGCTGCTTCGGTAAACATCGGGTTCAGGCGCCCGTCTTTTGCGGGGCCCCGTACATCAGGGAAGACAAGTTCCAGGGGAAGCTGGAATCGGGAAGGCACTGTTGCCGGGGTACATCGCGGTTCGATAGATATTGAGCAAAACCGAAAAGTTCTTTTCCCCCGTATACTCAGCCAGAAAGCGGAGTCTTGCGTCAGGCCGCATCTTTCCCAATGCAGCCTTTGCTTCTAACTCTCGTATGCGACCAAGCAAGGCGCCCGCATCTCCATATGCAAATAACGCCCCAGATTCCCCATCGACAATCATTTCCGGGTAGCCACCGATCTGCGAGGCTATAACCGGAGTACCTACCGCAAGTGATTCAATGACAACTCTAGGCATCCCCTCGTACCACAGGGATGGGCACAGAGTAGCCTTTGCGCGCTTCATAAGGAATAGCACTTCCTCGCTACTCTTCATCCCCAACCAGTGCACGTTACCCAGGGTGGCCGCGGCATTTTCGACTTCATTGCGCAACGGACCGTCGCCCACAATCCACAGCGGGGCGAGGTCAGGGCCGTTCTTCCAACATTCGAGCAGAACGCGCAGACCCTTCTCTTCAGTGAGCCGGCCGGCGTAGAGAAAGTAGTTGCCGTCTCCGGCCCCAGGCTCAGGCTCGGGGTCGACAAAGTTCGGCTTGACGACGATTTTCGCTTCGGGGAGCCCGCCTTCGACCAGCTTTCTGCGCGAAAACTCTGTGAGGGCGATAAACCGGTCGACGGACTTATGCCAAGTGCCGGTTGCCCAATGGGCAAGCATGCCCATAGTCGCAGCGGCGCTGCCCATGGCGCTGCCGCGGTAGCATTTGTGCCGGATCCCCGGAGTTCGGAATGTGGTGCCGACACAGTCCTCGCACACATGGCCATCCCGAAACAGCGTCGCTCCCACGCACAGCAGGCGATAGTTGTGGATGGTATGCACCACGGGAACTCCGGCAGTCTTGCACTGCCTGAAGATGGAAGCGGAGATCGTGGGGAACCAGTTGTGAACATGAACCACATCGGGCCGAAAGGTCTGCAGCGCGTTTCCGATGCGCTGTTGCATCTCGGGCGACCCGGAGAACTGAGTTGCCGAGACGCGGATCTTTGCCAACGCTCCCTGGATGGCATCGTTGTCGGCATCGAGCCGCTGAACCTGTAGGCCTCGATTGGCGAGCAGGCAGGCCTCTGCGTCCACAACGGCGTCTTCTCCGCCGCGCTGCTGATACCGATTGTGGACTAACAGGACCTTCATGTTCTTTCCTGAAAAAGGCGAGAAGTCCTGGTCAGTTCTCCATTCACCAGGACCGTCATTTATTCCAGCTAAAACTCCGTCATGTCTTATTCGCATGAGAAAAGCGAATAAGACATGAACGCGTAAATCAGATTCCCTTGGCTGCGTATACAAGCGTGTGGAGAAGGATCGCGATGTCCATCAGAAGGGTGCGGTTCTGAATGTAGTAAAGGTCATACTCCAGCGACTGGTGAATTGCGTAGCGACGGTCGGCGCTGAGCTGCCAGAGCCCGGTGATGCCTTGCGGCACGGTTAACCGGGTTGCCTCAAGCGGTCCGTACTCCGCGGTAATGAAGGGCATCTCGGGCCTTGGTCCGACCATGGACATGTCACCCTTGAGCACGTTGATCAGCTGCGGAACCTCATCAAAGCTGGTCTGGCGCAGGAAACGGCCGACGCGGGTGATGCGTGGGTCGTTGTGCTCATCGGGCGAACGCGCGTACTTGGGTGCATCGACTTTCATGCTGCGGAACTTCAGGATCTCGAACGGCCGCCCATTTTGGCCGATGCGCGTCTGCCGGAAGAAGATCGGGCCCTTTGATTCCAGCCTGATGGCGAGGGCCAGGATCGCCCATACCGGCGCGCTGAGCGCGATGAGAATCGAGGAAGAGACGATGTCGAAAAGGCGCTTGGTGACACTGTAGAAGCGGCTGGGCTCGCTCATGGAGGTGGTGGCTACAAAGAGGCCATCCATCTCCCATACCCATGTGGGCATGCGATTGGTGAGTACTTCCTGGTTGTTCACCAGGGAAAGCAGGCAGTTCGCGGCTTGCGTGGTTTCGCGGACGCGGTTGAGATCAGATTCCGCGAGCGTCTCGCAGACAACCACTTCTTCAATCGACATGCGCCTGAGCATATCGACGGAAAGGGCTTCGCGAAGAACGGGACGGGAATCGCGCTGGAAATAATCGTTGCTGTAAATTTCCTCGGCGATCTCGTGGGGGTTTCCGACGAATCCGACCGGATCGATCCTGAGCATGGGCGAGTGCAGAGCCCCGGTGAAGAATCGGCGCGCGGTTCGCTTGGTGCCGTAGATCAAGGTGCGTCGCTTGGGAAGCGCGTGCGCGAATTGCTTGGCGATTGACTCCTGCACCCATCCGCGACCGACCGTCAGGTAGAGCGTACCGATGACCCAGGCGCTCAACGTCGCCATGCGCGGGACCGGGTAGCGCGCGAGAATCGAGAAAACCAGGCAAACCACAATTGCCTTAATGGAGACACGCAGAGCGATCTCAGTCTCCTTGAGGCAAAGCAGGCTGATGACCCGCGGATAACCGTTCTCTCCAACGAGAAGAGAAAGGACCAGGGCGGAATACATCAGAGATCCAAGGAATAGTTGCGGTGGCGTCAACGAGAAGGATGCGGTGCGCTGCAGGACATGTCCAATCGCGCCGCCAAACATGGTGCCGGCGACGAGGAGCAGGAAATCAACTGCCACGCGCGACAGCGTCAACGAGACGGGGTAGGAACTCGAGGTTTCAGGAGTACGAATTTGGCCAACGTACTCGGTGCCTTGAGGTCGGAGAGAAACGGCGTTATTGCTCATGTTTTTTATCGCCTCCGGGGCAACCAGGAAGTCGTCGTCCGTTTCTTGTCTCGGCAACAAAGCACAACCTGATAGAAAGTACTGCAAAGCAAACACACTATCCTGTTGGCAACGCAACTTCTTTGCCGACAAGCAAACAGTGAAGTTACTGCCGCTAACGTTTCGCGGCTTTCAAACGTAGGTTCAAGAGTTGGGACGTTCGAGATTTCTTGCTGAAATTCGATATGTATCCCGCACGGGTACTCTTGCTTCGATGCGATTCGTTCACAATGGGTTTGACGAGCCTTTCAGATTCGCCGATGACGATATTGATATGAAGTTAAGGATATCGTAAAAACAGGTAAATTCTTCATTTCTGGACACATTGAATGACGAAGTAAAAATCTGCTTACATCCTTGTCCACCTATCTTTGCCGGCTATTTTTCACGACTTAGTTTGGGAGCGGGACGATTTATTTCCTCAAGATCAGCCTAAAGACCTTGTGGCCACACGAACGAGGAAACGAATGATCCATAAGTGCGGCAGAGCAGATGAGCTAACACGAAAGTGGTATATGCAGTTGCGCGGAAGTTGCAACTGCAATTTCATGGAACAATAGACGTCCAAAGCGCGAAAGTACAACGAATTTCGTAGTGCAACTTACGGGCGGGTCTCCGAGGCCAATCAAGAATGCGCATCGTGCGCCGGCGCGCTCTGGCGATGCGGAGAGCGCACGGGATTGACTTACTTCAGCGAGATCGCCTGCACCGAATAAGGCGGCACATCGATCGTGGTTGTCCGGTTCGAACCTTGCACGGCGAACGAGATCGTGGACGAACTGATTTGATCTCCGTTCGCAATTGTGTAGAGAGATCCCTGGGTGGCAGTCAGGCCGGGATTGGCAAACGTCACTGTGATTTGGGGAAGCGAGGTTGAGGTCGGATTCGTGATGACGATCGCATCCTGGCTCGAAGTATAGAAAGCTGTTGTGGCGATGCCTCCACCTCCGGTGGGAGTGGAGATGCTCGCGGCCATGTGGCCTCCTGCAGCCAGGCCTAGATAACTGGGAGAGGCCAGCAAGTCGAATGCGTAGTACTGCGGATAGGGCACCGGAGTCGCGCCCGCGGAGTACAGGCAGTCATCGTTGCTGTCTTTGACACCGATGAGGCAGAAATATGGGTATGCCGATCCGGCAAAATAGAAAAGTTTTGCCGGCATCTGCGGAACCCCGTTGTAGATCGAGTCCAGCATGTCGGTCAGGTAAAGCTCGTTAAACATCGGCGCATAAGTGGGATTGTTCTTGCAGCAATCCTGGAAGAATGCCCAGTTTGTGTTGTATTCCGTCACGTAGATGGGAGTCAGGGCTCCGCCGGGCTGGGATCCGGCCGCCACCAGCGCCTGAACGCGCTTGTAGTCTCCGAACGCGCCAGTACTCACGTCCTGAGTCGCATCGTAGAGCGAGGGTATGCCAGTGTTAGCATCCCACTCCACGTCAAGGTCGGTGGTTCCGCCGAAGTATTGGTGGTAGCTGACAAAGTCCACATAAGGGGCAGTGGAAGCATTGGTCAGGAACGAGTTTAACCAGGTGGAGTTGTACCCAGACAACACGGGCCCGCCCACGCGAATAGTCTTCTGGTCAAGGGCGGCCTGATTCTTCATGGCGGGGGCGGCCGCAGCGTAGAGGGCCAGGTAGCTGCTCAGGTGGTCGGTTGCGCACAGGAGGGTGGCGTTCGGCTCGTTCCAGATTTCATAATCGGTGACCACGCCGGGAAATGTTGTGTCCATGTGCTCGACATATTGCGCGGCCATCTGCGCCCACGCGCTGTTATTTGTCGGAGCCGAGTAGGCGTTGTTCGCGCATGACCCGGAGGTCGGCTGCAGCCAGGGCGGTGATTGATTCAGTTGCAGCATTGCGTGCTGGCCCGCCGCCTGGATGGTTGAGATCAGCGGGTCGATCATGGTCCAGTTCGGAGTCGACGTGGCGAAAACCAAAGTGATCTGCGCGGCGAGTCTTCCTTCTGTCACGCCTGCCTGGGTGAGCAGATTCCGGTCAGCGGTCGTGCGCAGCGATTCGGCACGGCCATAGCCGAACATGCCGGCAGGGACGACGGCGGTGTTGTTGGCGCGCGATCCGAAGTCGGCGGTAATGGAGGAGAAGACAGTGATTTGCCCGGCGGTCGTCTTGTTGCTCGCGGTGTCGGTGAGCCTGACGGTGTGCTTGCCCGCGGTCGGAGGCGCGGTGTAAACGCCTTGGGAGGTGATGGTGCCAACCGTACTGTTGCCGCCAAGGATTCCATCGACCGTGAAGTTGATGGAATTGGTGTCGGGGGCAGAGCAGTTGATCGCCTTGAACGTCTGTTGTCCATTGAGAGGAACCGAGGCCACGTATGGATCGAGCACGAGGCTGGGCGCGGTTGTGATCGTCACACTGGAATTGCCGCCCAGCGTCGTGGTGGTTTGGCTTACTGCACGTACTTTGTGTGTGCCAGTCACCGGGGGGGCGGTGTAAAGACCCGATGCGGTGATGGTGCCGACCGTCGCATTGCCGTTGTGAATCCCATCCACATACCAATTCACTGCCGTGGCTGGGGTACTGATGAAGGTGGTGGCAAACTGCTGCGACTGGGACGGAAGGACGCACGGGACGGTTGGCGTTACGACCAGGGTGGGCGGTGCTGTCCCGCTGATGCCAGTGCCTGTGAGCGGAATGACGATTGCGCCGGTGGAGGAATTGTTGTTGATCGTCAGGTTGGCGTTATAGGTGGCGACTGCCGACGGGTCGAATGTGACCAGCACGCTGCAGGTTGCCCCTCCGGCGATGGTGCCCCCACCGTGGCCATCGCCGCAATTGGTAGTGAACGGGAATTGGGGAGAGGAAGCCATGCCGGTAAACGTAATTGCGGAGCCCTGCTGATTGGTGAGCGTCACGGCCTGCGGGGTGCTTGGCGTATTTACGATCTGGTGGTTGAAATAGTATCCCCCCACCGCGGGCGAATACTTAAGTGGCAGGACGCCATTTCCGGTGATAGGGATCAGTTGCGGGGAATTAGATCCTGTATCCGTGATGGTGACGTCGGCGGAGTAGTATTTCACGGCTGTCGGGGTGAAAGTGACGGTCACCGTGCAACTCTTGCCTGACGCGAGCGAACCTGCGCAAGTGTTCGTCGTGGAAAATGGCGCTGGAGCGGCGATGCTCGAGATCGAGATAGCAGTCGATTCGTTATTGGTCAGTGTGAAGCTGTAAGCGGAACTGGTGGAGCTGATGCCCTGGTTGGGAAAGAGAATCTGCTTGGGCGAATACGCGACCGGTATATCCCCGTTGCCGGTCAGGGTGACGACCTGGGGGGAATTACCCGCCGAATCAGTAATCGTCAAGGTGGACGAGTAGTACTGCACGGCCGTCGGGCTGAAAGTGACCTTGATTGTGCATTGCGCATTGGGCGCCATGGAGGTGCCGCAATTGTTGGTCTGGGCGTACGGGGCGACCGTCTGAATACTGGAAATGCTCAGAGTTCCCGCCTGATTATTCAAGAGCGTGACGGTATAGGCAGGGCTGGTGGTTCCGATGCCCTGATTGGGGAAAGCGATCAATTTGGGAGAAACGGAGATGTTCTGCGCCTGAGCGTACATACAGGAAAGAGAAACAAGCGCGAAAAAGCCGCCGCGGCTTTTTAGTCCTGAAATCACTGGGGACCCCCTGGGAAGGTGGAAAACAATCTAGCCTGTGCTTCGTTATCTTTTTCGAACGCACACTGAGTGTGTCGTCGCCCTGTCGAATCCGGAATCATATCTCGTGTCACAAACTGAAACTGGTTGACCGGGTCAAGCCGTTTGACGCTTAAACGTCGCGAACGGATTACAAATCCGCTGCGAAAGACACATCAGACACCCTGGACAGGCCGCTGTATTTTTTTGCTTCAGGGGAAACACTGGTTCGGTCGCGTTCAGGGGCTTTTCAGCCGTTCATACACGTAACAAAAATCTTCGATGCAGGATTGCGGCTCGTGGTTGGGTTTGAGGAAGTGCGTGGTAGAATTTGTGAACGCCAATCAACTTCGCATGGGATTGCCGCATCTAAGGCTTTAGACAACGAGCAGAAAGGGTACTGTTTTAGATTAAAGCTCCCTGGGGTCGTTGCACTGGTTCTTTCCTTGTCGAAGCCAAAGGTAACTTATTCAAAGGAAGGCTAGATTTTCTCTATGAGTCGGCGTCACTCTTATGTCTTTCTTTTGCTTTCGGTTCTCTCACTTTTCTGGTCCGGTTGCGGCGGGTTCAATGGAATTCTTGCGCCGACGCTGACCTCTATTAATCCGACCTCCATTGCGGCGGGAAGCGCGGACTTCACGCTGACGGCAGCGGGGACGAATTTCGCGACGGGCACCGCCATTTTGTGGGACGGGGTCGCGCTGCCTACCACGGTGAGTTCGTCCACTCAGCTTACTGCGAAGGTCACAGCCGCGCAGATCGCCAGTGCGGGCACCGTCAGCGTCCGGGTGATGAAGTCCGACAGCACCACCTCGGGCACGCTCACGTTGACAATCACGGGCGGCTCGGGCGGTTCGTTCAGCCTTACGGCGATTTCTCCGTCGGCGGTGGCGGCGAACAGCCCGGCGTTCACGTTGACGGCTACGGGCGTCGGGTTTGTCTCCGGCGCGTCGATCACCCTCAATGGAACGGCGGTGGCGACGACGTTCGATTCTGCAACGCAATTGCACGCGACGGTGCCGGCAGCGGATGTCGTGGCTGCGGGAACCGTGACCGTAGGGGTTACCAATCCCGACAAGTCCACTACGAACACGCTTCCCCTCACCGTTATTGCCGGTGGTCTTGGGCCCGCTCCAACGTTGACGTCCATCAATCCCAACACGTCTCCGAATGGAATCACGGCTGACCTGACGTTGACGGCTACGGGAACGAATTTCGTAAGCGGCAGCACGGTGATGTGGAACGGCGTGGCGATGGCGACCACGTTCGGCTCGAGCACGCAGCTGACGGCAACGATTCCGAAGAGCGAGTTCAACATCCCGGCCAGTTTCTTCGATCCGACTACGGGCACCGCGACGGAACAGGTTTTCGTACTCAATCCCGACAGCACGGTTTCAAACGAACTTCCATTCACGATCACGATTTCCCCGTCTACGACGCCGACGTTGGTGACGGTTCTGAATCCATCGGGGACGCAGCGGTCGAAGGTGGGGGATCCGGCGTTTACATTGACGCTGTGCGGATCGCTGTTTGCGAACGGAGCAGTGGCGTATTTCGGCACCACCGCATTGACGACCACGGCGCCGACCGCCGCTGCGGCGCCTTGCCCGACCACAGCCTCACAGCAGGTGACCGCACAGGTGCCGGCCTCGATGCTTACGGCGGTCGCGGAAATTCCCGTGACGATTCAGAACTCGCCGACCAAGGTATCGAATTCCATTCCCTACTACGTGGGAATGAATATCTACTTTGATGAGTCGGCCGACGTGGTGTGGGATTCGCGCTTCAACCTGCTCTACATATCGAAACCTCACACGTCGCAGCATAGCCAGGACAGCATCATCGCTTTCAGTACACGGACTGGCCTGAATGACGCTGCGGCAGTGTGGATCTACCAGCTTCCCGCGGGCAGCGATCCTGACCGGCTGGCTCTGTCTGCGGACGGCAAGTACCTCTACGTCGGCCTTGACGGCACCAATGCCGTGCAGCAGCTGACGATTTCCGGGGCCACGACCGCGCCGACTGCGGGCAACTCGATTCCTCTTGGGTCAGGGGCGAACGGACCGTTCTACGCAATGGATCTGGCGGTCTCGCCTTTGACCGATACCACCATCGCGGTCGCGCGAGGAGTGGCTCCGTCGCAGTCGAACCTTACGACCCTGGCGCTGGGCGGCGTAGCGATTTACGACGGGACAACCCAGCGAGCCAACACCGTGGGCCCATCGTCGGTTCCGGGCGGCACGGCGCTGCTCGACACCCTGCAATGGAGCGCTGACGGCAACACGATTTATGCGGCTAATAACGAGAACGCAACCGGTGATTTGTACGTGTTGAACGTTTCAGCCAGCGGCGTGGCGCTGGCCAGCGGAGGTGATTACACCGGGATATTCACCATCCCCAACCTGTTTATCCACTTGGATACTACCTCGGGTCTGATCTATGGGGACGACGGGCTGGAGGTGAATCCGGCGGGTCCAAATGTCACAGCGGACGCCCTTACGAACGGAGTGATGACGCCCGATCACGCCGGAGGAAAGGCGTATTTCGTTTCGCACCCGGACGGCGATCAGAATGTGCTGGAGTACTTCGTCGGGGAGTTTGATCTCACCACTCTTGCGAAGGGTACGGTTCTCGACCTCTACCAGGTGCAAGGGATTCCGCAGCATGTGGTCAGGTGGAACAATTCGAGTGATGGCACGCAGGGGGTGGCTTTTACGACCAAGAAATTCAATTGCCTCTATACGCCATGCAATGTCGCCGATGGCAGACTGTACGTGATCGACTTGCCACTCTAGACCGCGTGTGGTGGCAGATAGAGGCGCTGGATCGGCGCTTTGATCACAGAGAGCATCCAAAAAAGAAAGGCGACGCTCTCGTTTCCGTCTGTTTGAGTAAGATCAGCGGGCGGTTGGAACCGGCACGATAGGATCTTCAGAGAGTGAAGAAGCCCGTGGGGCCATGCCGCATCCGGAAAGTCGGCAACTCATTTGCAGGAGTTTAGTCTTGGTTCATCGTCTTCTTATCGTGGTTGCGCTATTGATGGCGCCGGTGTTTGCGGCGGCGCAATCGCAATACTCTGCGGAACGAGCCCCGGTTTCACTCACCGTGGGCGGATCGTTCAGCTATTTCGACGCGGCCTACGGTGGATACAAAGTGATGGGCGCGGTGACCTATGTGAATTTCTCTCCGATCATCTGGGATCACGTGGGCGCCGAGGCGGAGGGACGATGGCTTTCGCTGAACGCGTCTCAAGGGTTTCGGGAGTACAACTACCTCGCCGGTCCTGTTTATCGATTCTCCCTTTCGGAGCACCGTGGTCTGCGTCCATATGCGAAGGCGTTGATCGGAGAGGGTATCGTGGATTTCCCCAACCATCTCGCCTATGGCCGTTACTTCGTGATCGCGCCCGGGGGCGGGGTTGATCTGACGCTGAATCGGCGTTGGAGACTGCGCGCCGACTACGAATATCAGATCTGGCCGCAGGCGCCCGGTATCCCCGGTATGGCCAGCGGTTCGATGAAGCCCAACGGCGTCAGCGTCGGTTTCACATATCGAGTCTTCTAGCGACCCGCGGATGTAAGATCGGCTCGAAGGACATTAAAGGTAGAGTTCATTGACGCCACAGAATCTAGTGGAATCCGGTAACAGGGCGCCTGTGCCTGCGAACGTGAGGGCGAATGTCGCGCGGGTTCTCCTTGACGCTCTCGCGACCGAGTGCAAGGCGTACTGCATTCTCTCCGGTTACGAAGCGACTTCCCGATAACTTCGACACGGACATCGACTTCATGGTCGACCAGGAAGACTTCGACCGCATGCCGCTGATCATCGAAGAGGTGGCGCGCAAGACAGGCACGAAGCTCTTTCAGGCGATCGATCATGAACTGACCGGGCGCGCGTACTTCCTCGGTTCGCTGGAAGGACCCACGCTGACGATCGTGCAGCCGGACTGCGCGGCGGATTATCGCCATTTCGGCCGGCGCTGGCTTCCGGCCAGGGAGGTACTAGCCGCGCGCCGCCTCCACCCCAACGGATTTTATGTTCCTTCCACAGCGCACGAGTTTGCCTACTCGCTGATCAAGCGACTGAACAAGCGAAGCTTCAACCGGGAACACGGCTATCGGCTGCATCGCCTGTATGTCGAGGACAGGATCGAATGCGGCCGCATGATCGCGCGTTTCTGCCGGGGGCCAGAGGGCTCCGCGATCGTGCGCATGGCCTCTGCGAATGACTGGACCGAAATGTACAGTTCGGTGGAGCCGTTTCGCGCCGCCATGCTGCGCAGCCAGAAGGAAACATTCGTCAGAGAAGATCAAGGCTCTTCCGGGGAATGGGCTCTACCTGCTGCGGCGCATCATGCAGCCGACGGGGTGCTGGATTGCATTCATGGGACCGGACGGATGCGGCAAATCCCTGGCGATCAACGCGGTGAGCGGCGAATTCGCCCCGGCATTCCGTACCGTCAGCTATTTCCATCTTCGGCCGAAGCTGATTGGACGCAAGCCGACCAACCAGGGGCCGGTCACGGACCCACACGGTCAGCCGCCGCGCGGAGCCGTTGCTTCGATTGCAAAAGTCATCGACCTCTGGCTTGACTACACGCTTGGGTACTTGGCGCGCATCCTGCCGGGAGTCATCCGCACCGAACTTGTTCTGTTCGATCGTTGCTTCTACGATCTCCTCGTCGACAGCAAGCGCATCCGCTACGGCGGCCCGCCGTGGCTTCTCCGGAACGCGGCCCGCCTGTCGCCTGGACCTGATCTTGTAATCCTTCTGGACGCGCCGGCGGAAGTGCTCCGATCGCGCAAGCAGGAAGTGCCCGTGGAGGAGGTGGCGCGCCAGCGGGCAGCTTACCTCGACCTGGCACGTACGCTGCCTTCGGCTGTCGTAGTGAACGCGGCGCAGCCCGCCGAGGACGTTGTCCGGGATGCTCTGGCGGCGATCCTGGATCATCTGGGCCACCGTACCAGGAAGCGACTTGGCCTGCCGGTCGCTCCCGGGGACTCGTCTCCCAGGGCGGTTCCGCCGGCAAGGCGGCCATGGTGAATTCGACCGGCGCCTCCGCACCCCTGCGCCTTTCCGACGTGCTGAATGCCGCATTTCCTGAGAGCGAAGGTGGAGTGGGAACGAGCGCGGTGGAATTGCCAGTCCAGGTGATTCCCCAGGGAAATGAACCGCGGTGGGTGGTGATTGGCAATTCGCGAATGGCGACGCCGGTGTTCCGAAGCTGGCGGCCCTTCAAGGTCAGTACGCGGCTGCGTTGGAGCGCGGTCATCGGGGCTTCGTCGCTGGGGGCTCTTTCCCGGCTGCCGGGGGTGATCACCAGCCGGAATTCGATTGATCTCTCCTATTGGCGACGGCTGCTTCCCGGTTTTGAAGACGACTGGCATCAGGTGCTTCACATCGGCAATCCGTCCTACACAAGAAAAGTCACCGTTTTTTTCGTCGGTGCGGATGGCCAATTCAAGGCGGTCGCCAAGGTGCCTTTGCGAAACGATTCGGCGCAAGCCATTCTCAATGAGAGTGAAATCCTCCGAAGCCTGGACGGGGCGAACTACCTACCCGCATGCCTTTTTCAGGATCCCCAGCGTGGAGTGGCGGCACAATCATGGCTGGAGGGCGACCCCGTGTCTCGCGAACTGAAACCTGCCCACTTGGACCTGCTGGCGCGGTTCGCCGTTTCTGGAGGAACGACTCGGGTCTCCGAACTGCGTGCCTCGATCTCTGCCGAACTGGACAAAGGCGATCTCCCCTTCGATCGCGGTATCCTCGCCCGCGCCCAGGAGTTCCTCGACTACGACGAGCCCCTTCCTGCATTTATTGAACATCGCGATTTCGCACCCTGGAATCTGAAGCGGCTTCCGGATGGCCGCACCGGGGCTATCGATTGGGAGTGGGCGGTTCTTCGCAGCCTGCCGTGCCAGGATATCTTTCGCTATTTCTACATCCAGGATGCTTTGTTTCATGGGCCGGGCGATGTGTGGAAGAGGCTGACCAGTGATCCCCTGATTCTGGCGCACTTCCGACAGTTCGGGATTCCGCCGGATGCTCTTTCAGCGCTGGCCATGTTCTACCAGCTGCGGGTTTTGGCAATGGACTGGAAGGGCGGAAACACGCGTCTGGCTGAATATGCATTTGAGCAGATCAAGTGTCTGCTGAAGCTCGAACGGGCCAAGGCGATCAGCGTTTAGTCAAATCGACGGATTCCTACTTTCGTCGTTTAGCCGACCGTATCCGTTACTATCGTGTACTTTTGCGTGTAACGGTTACCACATTTGATTACTTATTTTGCTATAGTTCAAACAAATCCCACAGCAGATGGGAGCGTCTTTTCCCCATTTCCCAGCGGATGTAACGTCGTAAGCTCGCTACGATTCGAGGGCGTTCGCCTGTGGCTGCGTGCCGGGAGAGGGCCAACCCAAATTGGATATATCTAAGGAGAATAAGAGCTTATGAGTTTGCCTGGTTTGCATCAAGGCGTCTTAGCCGTGGATCATGTTTCGGAATCGTTTTCAGATTCTCGTATCGAGAAGGTTACCGAGCCGGGAGCCGATGCAGCGCTGACCGCGCGTGCAATCGTCGTGGTTACCTTTATGGGTGCCGGTTTCTGGTACTTATTGTGGAAAATTGCCATGTATTTTGTGGCGGGGCATTAACCCCGTCCTGGAATCGCATTCGCTAAACTATTATCCCCAAAGCCCTTAGCGAGTGCGGGGGCCGGGTTGTTCAACTATTTTTAGAAAAATATACTCCCTCCGGCGAACAACCCGGGAATCTCGTGTACTCTACCCAAAGACAAAAAATAGATAGTACGACGTAATTCTTTCGACCTTGCATTTGAGCGCTGATGCATTTTCGGAAAACATTTGCTCAAAGCCGCGAATTCAAGCAGGACGTTCCCGCACTACCAACGTCGGCCCCTCGTACGGCCTTGCCAGCAAGCTTTTCCGGACATGTGAAGAGCAGAAGTGAATAAAGCGAAGATCTCGCTATCTGTTAGTGCTAATAAAGTCGACCGATGACCCGGCTGATCGCTTTCGGGATTCTCCTTCGACATGCATACGATGCCTTGGCAAAATTCCAGCACTCTGCAGAGGCATCATGCTCCCCAGGAAAGCCCTTCTTGCTCTCCTCCCTGCGATCCTTGTCGTTACCGGGATCCGCACGAGCGCCCAGGCGCACGTCACCGAAAATCAGGCTACGTACCTGTATGTAGATGCGAATTCTGGAAATGACGGTCACTCGGGTTCAAAAACTTCTCCTCTGAAGACCATTCAAGCTGCTGTGAATAAGGCAGACACCAACAACGAGAACAACGTTGGCACGAAAATCATCGTCAATTCCGGCGTATATCGCGAGGCGGTCAGCATCACCGCGTACCGGTCGACCGGGGCCACCGTTACGATTCAGGCAGCCGTAACCGGCAGCGCCATCATCGCCGGATCCAATGTGCTGTCGGGATGGGCGCTTGAGTCGTCCGGTATTTACACGCACGCCTGGACGCCGAATCTTGGTACATGCGCGGTTCCGGCGGGGTGGCCCGGCACCATTCCCACGATTGCCCGCCGGACTGAAATGCTCTTCGTAAACGGTAAGCCGGTGACCCAGGTGATGAGCACGTCGCAGTTGCGGCCCGGCACTTTTTTCGTGAGCGAAGCGGGCAATCTCATTTACCTGGACCCCCCTTCGGGCACGACGATGTCGAGTGCGAGCATAGAAGCCGCGGTTCGCCGCCAGACGCTGGCTATTTCGAGCCGCAGCGATATCGTTCTCCGCGGGATGGTGTTTCGTCACGCCGCCAACTGCGTCAACACGGCCGGCGTTACGGTTAACGGGGGCTCCAACATCCTCTTCGATTCCGACCAGATGCTGTGGAACAACTGGGGCGGGCTCGCCATCTTCGGCACCAACAATGTGACCATCCAGAATTCGGTCGCGAACTATAACGGCGGCGTGGGATTTATGGCGGCCAATGACCAGAACGTGCTGTTGAGCTTCAACCAGAGCGACTACAACAACTGGCGCGGGTCGCAAGGCAATCTCTACGACTGGGGCATGGGCGGAGCCAAGTTCATGTACATGCGCAACACGACGGTGCAGAATCACTACTCCTACCACAACCAGGCACAGGGTCTCTGGTTCGACACGGATAACAAGAACATCACGATCAATAACGCCACTCTGGCTGGAAATACCATGGCCGGGGTCCAACTCGAGGCCGACGAAGGGCCAATTACGCTCGAAAACAGCCACGTTTGTTCCAGCGGCGCGGGTGTAAACATTCTCAATGTTGAGGGGCTCACCATCAAGAACAACGCGTTTTACAACAACAGCGGAACGGGTATCTACGATCCCGCCGAGATCTTTGTCGCCGGATTTGCGGGCGGCCACAAGATTACCGACTGGCTGACTGGTCAGGCTTACAACCTGATTACGAACAACACGGTGTTGACGGGGAATACATTTGAAAATGCGGGAAGCGGACAGAACGTGTTCGGAACCTATCTGGCAGGCAACGACTGGACGCAGTTTGCAACCACGCTCAACGCCGGCAGCAACAAATGGTACGATCCCACAACATCGAGCAACTTCAAAATCGTAAACGGCAAGGCCGTCACACTGGGCGGCTGGCAAAGCGCCACTGGGACAGACTACTCTTCAAGCTGGGCAAAGCCGTCAACGTCTCCAGCAGGCGCATGCGGCATCCCGACGACTTCGTATCCCGATTTCGCCGTATACTTCAGCCGGGAAACCTACTCGATGTCCGGGGGCACGGCGACGGCGAGCCTTCACGTAAACTCCTACAACTACGGCACGGTGAGCCTGTGGTTTACCGGGCTGCCGAGCGGCGTATCCGCTTCGCTCAGTTCGAAGGCTCTGACAAGCGGGCCAGTGACTGTAAAGTTCAGTGCGACGGGAAGCGCGGCTACTCAGACAGTCCCAGTTACCCTTTGGGCTGTGAGCGGCTCGCGGGTGCACACCATCACTTTCAACCTGCATGTGACTCCGAGCTGAATCGAAATTTCACAGCGCCGGACGTGGCCCCGGGTTCATTCTCCTGGACCTGGGGCACGTTTTTTTCGCCCTCCCATGCGCAGCAGGCTCGATCACCGGCGAATTAAACTCCATACAGATGGGTTCGATCTACTTCTCAGGAAATCCTTGTGCCATAAGACGCGGCCGCCGCGGACGTGAGGCGGCGCGCGGATGAAGCTACTCGTTTCTGCGTACGCGTGTGAGCCCGGCAAGGGGTCTGAGCCGGCGGTTGGATGGAACTGGGTGCACGCTCTCCGGCGCCGTGGGTACCAGGTTCACGTCATCACGCGGAGCAACAATCGTGAGGCAATTGAAAGCGATGCGGCATCTCCAAATCCGGCGCTTTCATTTCACTACTACGATCTGCCCGGGTGGGCGCGTGCAGGGAAGCGATGGCCAGGAGGTATCTACATCTATTACCTCTTCTGGCAGCTAGGCGCCTATCGGCAGGCGAAGAGGCTGCACGCTTTCGAGCGTTTCGATCGGGTGCATCATGTAACCTTCGCATCGTATCGTCAGCCCTCGTTCATGGGCGGACTGGGAATTCCCTTCATCTTCGGACCGGTCGGAGGCGGAGAGAGCATGCCGGCCCAACTGCGGCGAGGCCTCTCCCTTCGCAGCCGGCTTGCCGAGGCGGTGCGCAATCTTGGCAATAGGCTCATCGCACTCGATCCACTGATGCGTGCGACCTTCTCGAGTGCGCAGACGATCGCATGCACTACCCCGGAAACGATGGCCCGCATTCCTGGCAGGTATCGCGCCAAGTGCGTGGTGCAGCCTGCAATCGGCATCGACGAATCAGAAATCCACGAGCCTTTGTGCGAAGAGCCAATCGCGCCGCACTTCCTTTTCGTGGGCCGCCTTATTTACTGGAAGGGGCTGCATCTCGCATTTCGAGCGTTGGCCCAGTCCCGCCACTCCATGCCATATGTGAGGCTCAAGATCATCGGCACGGGTGATGATCGGGTGTGGCTGGAGAACCAGGCCCGCGAGTGCGGTGTTCTGGATGTGCTCGAGTGGGTTCCTTCAACTCCCCATGCGGAGATCGCGCGAGAATTTCGACAGAGCCTGGCCCTGGTGTTTCCTAGTCTGCATGATTCAGGAGGAATGGTAGTTCTGGAAGCGTTCGCGGCGGGCTTGCCCGTTGTCTGCCTTGACCTGGGCGGGCCGGGTTACCTCGCGACGCCGGACTGCGCAATTGTGATTCCAACTCACCGGGCCAAGGAGTCGACGGTGATCGATGGTCTGGCGAAAGCGATGATTCGGCTGGCGACAGACCCGGCATTCCGAGCTTGCCTCGCGGGCAACGCGGTCAATCGCGCGAGGCAGCTAACCTGGGAGCGAGCTGCCGAGAATCTGTACGAATCGCTTGATTTGCCGCATCGGCCTTAGCTGGCCGCCCTTGGGCGCCTGCGTTTTCCTTGAACCACGGAAGAGTCAGCCTTAGACCTTCCGCAAGCTGGATTTCCGGCTCCCAGCCGAGAATCTGCCGGGCCTTGCTGATATCCGGTTGCCTTTGCTTGGGGTCGTCTTCGGGCAAGGGCTCAAAGACCATTCTGCTTTTTGAACCGGTTACCGACAATATCTCCCGTGCGCATTCCAGGATGGTGAACTCAATCGGGTTGCCGATGTTAACGGGAGTGTGCTCGTTCGAATGCATGAGCCGGACCTGTCCCTCGATCTGATCGGTGACGTAACAAAAACTCCGCGTCTGGGTGCCATCGCCGTAAATGGTCAGATCTTCACCGTTCACCGCCTGGCGGAGAAAATTTGAAATCACGCGCCCATCGTTGGCCTGGAGACGCGGCCCGTAGGTGTTGAAAATGCGGACCAATCGCGTGTCCACGTCCTGGTAACGGTAGTAAGCCATCACAAGAGCTTCAGCAAATCGCTTGGCCTCGTCGTATACCGAGCGCGGACCAATGGGGTTCACATTGCCCCAGTAGGTTTCGGCTTGGGGATGAACGACGGGGTCTCCATAGCACTCCGAGGTCGAGCAATGGAGGAAACGCGCGGAGTTCTTTTTGGCAATTTCGAGCGTATTTTGGGTGCCGCATGCGCCGACCATCAGCGTCTCAATTCCGTAAGCCAGGTAGTCTGCCGGACTCGCGGGACTGGCCATGTTGAACACCATGTCAACGCGACCAGGATCGAAGGGCTGGACGATGTCGTGCTCGAGAAATTCGAACCGTGGCTCGTTAGCAAGATGCTCGAGATTGTGAAGGCGTCCGGTGAGGAGGTTGTCGATCCCAATTACGTTATGCCCGTCGGCCAGCAAGCGGTCCACCATGTGCGAGCCCAGAAATCCTGCCGCTCCTGTTACCAGCGCTCGCACTAGGAAGCCCTCCTCGTCAACTGCAACTCTACTCCGCACTCTTCAGTTGCGGGACGGCCGATGCAAATGTAAGTGAATCCCTCTCTCGCCATGACATCGCAGTCGAAGAGATTTCTCCCGTCGAAGATGATGGGATTCGCCAGGCATGCCCTTGTGCGCTTGAGGTCAAGGCGGGCGAACTCCGGCCAATCGGTGAGGATCACCAAGGCATCGGCATCTTCCATCGCGTCGTAGGGATCGGCGGCGAACGAAATTCTCTCGCTCGAAAGCGCGCGACGCGCATTCAGCATGGCCGCGGGGTCGTAGGCCGCGATCTCGCAGCCTTCCGCGAGAAACCTGCTCACCAGGTTGATTGCGGGCGACTCCCGGATGTCGTCTGTGCCGCCCTTGAAGGCAAGGCCGAGCACGGCAAGCTTCTTGCGGCGAAGATTCCAAAGGGTTGAGCGCACCTTCTTCAGGAACAGCGTCTGCTGACGCTCGTTCACCAGTTCCACTTCCTTGAGAAGATCGAACCGGGCGCCCACCTGCTGGCTGATTGCGTAAAAGGCTTTCAGATCCTTCGGGAAGCACGAACCGCCATAACCCAGGCCGGCGTTGAGGAATCGCGGTCCGATGCGCCGGTCGAGGCCCATGCCGCGCGCGACTTCTTCAACATCGGCGTCGACGGCGTCGCATACATTGGCTACCGAATTAATAAAGCTGATCTTCATGGCCAGGAACGCGTTGGATGCGTGCTTGATAAGTTCGGCACTCTTGGCGCTGGTGCGCACGAGGGGCGCTGGCTGGGTCTCGCTGCAAGGTCCGGTGAGGCTGTCGCTTTTGCAATAGTAACTTCCATCCGTCAGCGGGCGGTAGATACGCGATAATACCCGAAACGCACGATCGCTGCCGGTGCCGACGACGATGCGATCAGGATGGAGGAAATCCATCACCGCCGTGCCTTCGCGCAGGAATTCCGGATTCGAAACAACGTCGGCCTCTCCTTGCGCCACGCCGTGCCTGTGAAGGACGCGGGATACCCAGTCGCTGGTGTACACCGGGACCGTGCTTTTCTCGACGATCACGCGGTAACCATCCATCGAGCGCGCAATTTCCACGGCCACAGCTTCGACGTAGGAGAGGTCGGCGTCGCCGTTTTCCATGGGCGGCGTGCCCACTGCGATGAAGATCGCCTCGGACGCGCGCACTGCGTCGGCCAGCGAAGTGCTGAAGGTGAGCGCACCCTTCTTCTGTCGCTGGAGCAACGCCTCGAGATGGTCTTCGTGAATGGGAATCTGTCCGTTTTGGAGAGCCGCGATTTTGGCGTCGTCGTTGTCGATGCAAATTACGGTGTGGCCGATCTCGGCAAAACACACCGCCGCGACCAGCCCGACATATCCGCAGCCGACAACCGCGATATTGACCGAAGAATCACCTGGCTCCACTTCAAAAATAGAAGAAATTCTCTCCACCCGTTTTGTCATCGATTGAACCTTCGGGGAAATAGGAGGGCTACCATAGCGTAGATGCATAACCAGCTTTGAATGTCGTACCGGGACGGCCACACCATCGTAACCGCCGGACCGTGGAGCAATTCAGTTGAGCCAAAACCTACCGATCACGGTGAACGGGAAGCAGATGGAAGTACCGGCAGGCGCAACCGTGGCCGTAGCAATCCTGCTGGCGGGCGCGGCAAGCCGCACATCAGTGCGTGGCGAGCCGCGGCAGCCATTGTGCGGCATGGGTATTTGCTACGAGTGCCGCGCCCAGGTGGATGGGCAGCCTCAGCAGCGCACGTGCCAGATTATGTGTCGTCCGGGCATGGAGGTGGTCACGGGATGAGTGACCGGTTCGATCTGCTCGTTGTCGGTGCCGGCCCGGGCGGACTGGTGGCGGCGGCCACGGCTTCCGCGGCAGGCATGGGGGTCTGTCTTATTGACGACAATCCGTCGGCTGGGGGGCAGATCTGGCGTGGTGGGGTCACGCCGAAAAACACCAGCGCTGATGCGGCGGATTGGATTGGACGAATCCAGAACTCGAACGTCGAAACCCGTTTCGGGTGGCGCGCAGTGGCATCACCATCTCCGCGTGTATTGCGGGTCGAGCAGTTTGGACAGGGCGATGACATCGAATATTCGTCGCTGATTCTTGCTACAGGCGCACGAGAGCGGTTTCTTCCTTTTCCTGGCTGGACGCTTCCCGGAGTGTATGGGGCAGGCGGATTGCAGGCGTTTGTGAAATCCGGTCTCAACATCCGCGGGAAGCGTGTTGTGGTTGCGGGAACAGGTCCCTTGCTTCTGGCAGTCGCCGCACACCTGCGTGCATCGGGCGCTCAGATCGCTTCCATCGTTGAGCAGGCGCCTGCGAAGAGTCTTGCTCAGTTCTCAATCAGCCTTTTGCGCGAGCAATTCGGCAAGCTTGTCGAAGGCGCTCGTTATGCACTCGCCACGGCAGGCGTTCCGTATCGGACCGGCGCCTGGGTTTCGAGCGCATCCGGTAACGAACAACTCGAGAGGGTGACGATTCGCTCAGGCACGCACATCCTTGAAGTTGAAACCGATATGCTCGCCATCGGCTATCATCTCGTCCCGAATACGGAATTGGCCCAACTGCTGAACTGCGAGATTGCGTCCGGCTTCGTACGCGTGGATGAATTGCAGCAGACCTCGGTGAAAGGGATTTACTCCGTTGGCGAGTTGACGGGTATCGGCGGTGTGGACAAGGCAAAACTCGAAGGCCGCATCGCTGCGCTTGCTGCTGCGGGACAACCCGAAAAGGCCAAATTGCTTTTCGAAAAACGCGAGCGTCAGATGCGCTTCGCGCGTAATCTCAATGCGGCATTCGCGTTGCGTGAGGAGTTGCGATACCTTTCGACGGAAAACACATTCGTCTGCCGCTGCGAAGATGTGTCCTACCGCGAGCTTACGCCGTGCTCTTCGTGGCGTGAAGCCAAGCTCCATACCCGCTGCGGCATGGGTCCGTGCCAGGGAAGAATTTGCGCTCCTGCCACCGAGTTCCTGTTCGGCTGGAAACCGCCGGTTCCCCGGCCGCCGCTGTTTCCGGTGGAAATGGGAACGCTTGCGGAGACGGGCCCGGATTCGCAGCCAACCGTGAGGACCCACGCATCCTGAAAGCAAGGATTCGCGAAAAGATGACGAGCCACAGTCCGGGCATAAAATGGGCATGCAGAGATAGGAAGCCAGCCGTGTGCGGTCAACCCGCTACGGCGAGAAAGTGCCGGTAAGAAACTAGATGACAAGAGCTCGTCTTTCGATTTTGTTGTGCGGCCTGGTAGTGTCTGTTGCACTTGCCGCTTTTAGCCAGTCGGGCATGCATTCCTTTACCGTGTCAGGTAAACAATTTCTATTCGATGGTCAACCGTATCAGATCATCTCCGGCGAAATGCATTACCCGCGCGTGCCGCGTGCTTATTGGCGCGACAGGTTTCGTAAGGCTCGTGCCATGGGGCTCAACACCATCACGACCTACGTCTTCTGGAACCTCCATGAGCCGCGGCCGGGCGTCTATGACTTCACAGGGCAGAACGACATCGCGGAGTACATTCGCGAAGCGCAGCAGGAGGGCCTGAACGTGATCCTTCGCCCTGGCCCATACGTCTGCGCAGAATGGGAACTTGGAGGCTATCCATCGTGGTTGCTGAAGGACCGCAGCGTCATCCTGCGCAGCGATGAACCGAAATACACCGCGGCCGTCGAGCGCTGGTTCGCGCGCCTCGCCAAAGAGGTCAGTCCTCTGCTGCTGAAGAATGGCGGCCCGATTATCGCCGTGCAGGTCGAAAACGAATACGGATCGTTCGGCAACGATCACGCGTACATGGAGTCGCTCAAAGCCTTGTTGCAGAAGACGGGCATGGCACCCGACCTGCTTTACACCGCCGATGGTCCCGAACAGATTCCGAATGGCGCGCTTCCGGAATTGCCGGCAGTGATCAACTTCGGCACGGGCGAGGCAAAGAACAGCTTTGCCACGCTGGACACCATGCGTCCAGACGGTCCTAAAATGACGGGCGAATACTGGGCCGGCTGGTTTGATCACTGGGGCGAGAAGCATCACGAAGTGAGCGGCGAGCGCGAAGCCGAGGAATTGGAATGGATGCTTAGCCAGGGATATTCCGTCAGCATGTACATGTTTCATGGCGGCACGAGTTTTGGCTGGATGAACGGCGCCAACAGCAATGGCACGAACTACGAGCCCGATACCACCAGTTACGACTACGACGCGCCGCTCGATGAACAGGGCACGCCGAGCCAGAAGTATTTTCTTTTCCGCGATGTGATTGCACGTGTCACCGGGCACACTTTACCGCCAGTGCCTGCGGCGATGCCGGTGCAGGTTTTCCCAATCTCGTCGAAGGTCGAATCGGCGTCCTTGTGGCGGAATCTTCCCGAGCCAATCCAGTCTGAAACTCTGCTCACCATGGAAGACATGGACCAGTCGTACGGATACGTGCTTTACCGCACTCGTCTCGAAGCGGGCCGCGGGGGCGACTTGGTCCTTGATGGTTTGCACGACTACGCGCAGGTCTATGTCGACCAAAAACTCATCGGCATGCTGGATCGCAGGCAGGCTGGTTCGCAACTCAAGTTGCCGGCCGTCGATCATCCGGCGACTCTCGACATCCTGGTTGAGAACACCGGTCGCGTGAATTTCACCCAGGTGATTCGCGGTGAGCGCAAAGGCATCACGGGCAAAGCTACGCTCGCAGGCAAGGACCTGAGCCATTGGCAGATATTTTCTCTGCCCATGAATGATTTGAGCCGACTGCAATTTAGTGAGGCGCCCTGCCCGGGGCCGTGCTTCCATCGCAGGGAACTGACCGCATCTTCGACTGCGGACACATATCTTGATTTCACGTCGCTTCATAAAGGGGAAGTGTGGGTGAATCAACGGCCCCTCGGTCGATTCTGGTCTATCGGTCCGCAGCACACGCTCTTTCTTCCCGGATCGTGGCTGAAAGAGGGCCGAAACGAAATTCTTTATTTCGATTCGCTGAGCGACTCAACGGAGTATTTCAAATCCACGGATAAGCCAATCTTTGACCGGGCGCTTGTGCATCGCCAATGAGGAGGTAGCCTTGAAGACTCGCTTGTCACGCCGCACGCATCTCGCAGGCGCGGCCGCTTGGCTGCAGGTGCGGATCCCCCACAGCAATGGGTAGGAGTTGGTGCGCCAAAGCCGGACTTGTCGTGGGGTTGATCTGCGCGTCGGGCGCGGTTGTTGGATGGCTGTGCACGGCGCTGGCGCAATCCGCGACCCATAAGGCCCTAGCCCGCCAGACCGGGCCACGGGATGACGAGCGCTATCCGCAACTGGTCGACATTACGGCTTCCACCGGAATCACCTTCGAACACCTTTCGAGCCCGGAGCAGAAATACATCGTCGAGTCGATGAGCGGAGGCGTCGCCCTGATCGACTACGATCGCGACGGCTGGCCCGACATTTACTTCACCAATGCGCAAAGCGTGGAAATGGCGCAGGCGGGCAGGAAAGCTCGCAGCGCGCTGTACCACAACAATCACGACGGCACGTTTACCGATGTTACCGACAAGGCCGGAGTTGGTTTTCCCTGCTGGGCACAGGGAGCAGTTGTGGGCGACTACAACAACGATGGCTGGCCGGACCTGCTGGTGACCTGCTTCGGCGGGGTGGTTCTGTACCGCAACAACGGCGACGGCACATTCAGCGACATGACAAAGGCAGCGGGCCTGGGGGGCGACACACTTTGGGCGACGGGGGCCGCATTTGGCGACTACGACGGCGATGGCTGGGCTGACCTCTTTGTCTCGCATTATGTGGATTTCCATCTCGACAACATGGCGGCTTTTGGCTCGAAGGACACGTGCAAATACGAGGGGATCGAAGTGCAATGCGGGCCGCGAGGCCTGAAGGGGGCGCCCGACAATCTTTACCGCAACAACAAGGACGGCACCTTCACTGACGTCTCGAAAAAGTCGGGAGTCTCCGATCCTGAGCAGCGCTATGGTCTCACCGCGGTCTGGTCGGATTTCGACGGTGACGGCAAACTGGATCTGCTGGTCACCAATGACGGCCAGCCCAATTATCTCTACAAGGGCGACGGCACGGGCCGGTTTACCGATGCCGGGTTTACGTCTGGCGTGGCTTATAACGAAAACGGCCAGGCCCAGGCGAATATGGGCATCGCGCTTGGCGATTATCTTCATACGGGCCGCATGTCGATTTTCCTTTCGCACTTCGACAACGAATACGCCGCGCTCTATCGGAATGAGGGCGGGATGAGTTTCGCGGAGGTTTCGGTCGCCTCGGGTGTGGCGAAGGCTTCCCGAGGCTATGTTGGCTGGGGAGATGCGTTTGTCGATTTTGCCAACCGCGGTTGGCCCGACATCTTTTTGGTCAACGGGCATGTTTACCCACAGGTGGACACGGTGCCCACGGGCCCCCGATACCGCGAGCCAATGGTGCTGCTTGAAAACCAGCGCAACGGCACTTTCAAGGACATCAGCAAGGAAACCGGACCGGCCATCCAGATGCCGCGCGTGTGCCGCGGGATGGCCATCGGCGACCTGTTCAACGACGGCAAACTCGAAGCAGTCGTCGAGAACCTGGTCGGCGGCCCCGTGATTCTACGTCCCGAGGGCGGAGCCAACCATCACTGGATCGGCTTCCAACTGGAGGGGACGAAGAGCAATCGCCTGGCCTTGAATGCCCGGGTCCGCGTGACTGCCGGACATACCGTGCAAGTCGCGGAGGTACTCAGCGGCGGTAGCTACCTGTCGCAAAACGACCTTCGTCTCCATTTCGGACTCGGTGAACAGCAAAAGGTGGAGAAGGCCGAGGTGCTGTGGCCAGATGGCAAAGTCGAGATCCTAACCAGCCTGGCGGCGGATCGCTATTACTCCGTGCGTGAGGGAGCGGGGGTGGTTGGCTCCCGCCCGCCGGAAGTTCAAAAGCCCCGTCAGCCATGATTCCCGTGGACACTGCAGCCCGGTTCCATTCATCCCAGAAACCGATTACCTGACCCCTTCGATCGGGATATCAAAGGATGACGCCTGATTCGCTTAAACGTATAACTAAAGGGATTTTACACAGGAGAAACAAGCCAGCGTGCGAACCTGGAATTAGTCCGAGAATTCGCATTGACAACCCTCCATTCATGGAGTAAGAATTTCTCCGCCAAGTAAACGCTTGCTGGCTGGGGTCCCTGTTTCCCTTGTCCCTGGAGGACCTCTGCATCTAGGCATGCAGGCGCGTCATGGCCCGAAATGCCAGTTCAAACTACATACGCCATTGCAAGCGCGCCGTTATCGGCAGGCGCCATCTGAACGCCCTCAGGGCATCTCCGCTCGCAGAATGCCTGAGATACAGCGCCGACACGAGGGCAGCCACCAGACACGAAGTGGATGTCAATCGCAAACGCAAGGAACCGTAATTTCAGGAGGCACACGATGAAGCAAGCCGCTTTTTCCTCGCCAGCGCTCGCCGGCAAGCGGTGGACGCGTTGGTCTATCGCCGTACCCTGGGCGGTAAGTATCGTCCTTGTTGCGGCCCTCTTAATTGCAATGCCCGGAGCATGGGGACAGGACAATGCCACCATCAACGGGACCGTGTCGGATGCCAGCGGAGCGTTGGTTCCGAACGCCACGCTTACCCTCAAAAACCCCGCCACCGGCCAGGCGCGAGAATCCGTCTCGAACAGTGCTGGTGCGTATCGTTTCGCCAATGTAGGCGTAGGCACCTATACGCTCACGGTGAGCGCACAAGGATTTCAGAAATTCACAAAGACCGACATCGTCGTAAATGTCGCGCAAACGCTGGAGGAAAACGTCAGCCTGGCGGTTGGAAGCCAGGAACAGACAGTGTCGGTCGCCGCCGACGCTCTGCAGGTTCAGACGGAAACCAGCGAAGTGAGCACGCTGATCAGCGGCCAGCAGGTTTCGGAACTCTCAACCAACGGCCGCAATATAACCTCTCTTGCAGCGTTAGGGATGGGCGTCTCGAACAACCTGCCCCAGTATGGCGGTATTGATGCGCTGACGTCGTCCAATGCCATCAGCTTCAACGGTGCCCGGCAGACTCATAACATCTACATGATTGATAATGCGGAACAGAACGACCGCGGCTGCGGGGGTTGCTTTATGAACCTGCCGTCGCAGGATGCGATCGCCGAGTTCCAAACGCTCGACAGCAACTACACTCCGGATTACGGCGTGGGGTCCGGCGGAACCATCCTGATGGTACTCAAGGGGGGCACCAAAAGCTTCCACGGGGAACTGTATGAGTTCAACCGGAATACGGACTACAACGCCAACGATTACTTCAACAAGACCAGCGCCACGCCCAAGCCGCGCCCGACGTTCCAATTGAACGAGCCTGGCGGCAACATCGGCGGTCCACTGTGGATTCCTCATGTCTACAACGACGCGCGCAGCAGGACATTTTTCTTCGTGAATGAAGAATGGCGGAAGTTGATCCAGGGGAGCGCGCCCTCTCCAATCAATACCATCCTTGCGAGTAACTTCCCGACCGCCGGCCAGAGCCTTTCGTACACGCCCTGGAACGAACCCGCCAGCAATTCACTGTGTAATGCGGGAGTGATGGCTCCCTGCGTCCCCAACACGTCTGACCCATCCAAGTTGGCGCTCTACACGGCTGACGGGTTGACCCCGGGCGCCGCTTTTCCCAACAACGTGATTCCCGCCAATCTCATCGATCAGAACGCGGTCCTCCAGTTGAACGCGGGCACCTTTCCGAAACCGAACCTGGGAGATCGGCAGTACATCGCATCCATCCCCGCTCCGGAAAACATTCGTGAAGATGTGGTACGCATTGACCACTCCATCAACAGCAAGTACCAGTTGATGGGACACTATCTCCACGACGCCATGACCAAGTCGTTTTTCCCGCCGCTGTGGGGACCGGGCGGAGACTATCCGACAGTCGGCACGGCGATGACCAATCCCTCGTACACGGCGGCTATCAGGCTCACTCAGACCTACACGCCCAACCTGCTCAACGAGACAGCCTTCCTGTACAGCGGCAACAAGATCACACTCACTCCTGTTGCGGGGGCTGGAAATTCGTTCACGTTGCCCTCGGGGTGGACGGCGAACAGTTTCTTCCCGGTCGCCAACAACGCCGGTCAGGATATGCCTGAGATCGACCTGCAAGGCAGCCCGCTCAACCAGACATGGACTGAATCCTACTATCCGTGGAAGAACGGGTACGAGGGATTCGACTACCGGGACGACATTTCCTGGACGCGGGGGCGGCATCAATTCAAGTTCGGGTTCGCCTGGTTGCACGACTACAAGAACCAGCAACTGCAGGCAAACACCCAGGGAACCGCGGCATTCAACTCCAGTAACTTCTCCGGAGACGGGTATGTCAACTACCTGCTCGGAATGGCTTCCAGTTTTACCCAACTGGAATTCCTTGCGGGCAAACACTGGGTGAACAACAACTATGGTTTCTACGGCAACGATAACTGGCACGTCACTCCGCGATTGACTTTGAATCTTGGTGTGCGATTCGATGGCCTACCACATGCCTTTGAGCGATATGACCTGTTTGCGAACTTCGTGCCGGCCGATTACGACACCTCGGTTGGTTATCCGCTGGCGTCCGACGGAACGATACTTCCCTCCGCGCTGTCGACATTCAGCAAGACCGGTACCGAGCAGTTTTACCTGAATGGAATCCGGGAGGCCAATGTAGGCGGTTTCCCGCGCGGAAACGTACAAAACTCCTACAAGACCTGGCAGCCGAGAATCGGGTTCGCCTACAACCTTACCGGTGACGGCAAGACCGTAATGCGGGCAGGCTTTGGCATGTTCTTCGAGCGTGTCCAAGGCAATGACGTGTACAACGCCGCCTTGAATCCACCCTTTGCCTACCAGCCTTCCGCCACCAACGTTTACTTCTCCGACCCCAACACCAGCGCTCTGACTGGTACGACGACGCAACAGCATTTCCCATCAACGATGACCACGCTCAAATACAACTATCCACCTCCCGGGACAGCCGATTTCAGCCTCGGATTCCAGCGTGAAGTTGCCCGGTCGGTGGTGGCGGTGATTCAGTATGTGGGCTCCAGCGGTTGGGACCAGAACAATGACCGGCAGATCAATACGCTGCCCCTTGGGGATATAACCCACCGGCAGCAAGTCGCCAGTGGCAAAACGAACACCAATCTGTGGCGAAATTACCCGGGCTTTGCCAACATCAACCAGGAAGAGAACGAGACCAACTTCAATTACCACTCGCTCCAGGCTGGGATTCGCGCTGAAAACCGGCACGGGCTTACGACCCAGTTGTCCTACACGTGGTCGCATAACATCAGCATCGTAGTCAACGATCTCGGGGGATTATCCAATCCTTACAACGCAGCTTACGACCGCGGATCGGATACCGGATTTGACCGGCGTCACATCTTCAACGCAAGCTATGTCTACGCGGTGCCGTTCTTCTCGAAGAGTTCGAATCTCGCGGCTCGCACTATCCTTGGCAACTGGGAAATCTCCGGCATTACGGCGATCCAAGCCGGACTTCCCCAGTTCATCACTTATACCGGGAACAACACTCTTGGTTTAGGCGCCGGCACTTCCCGTCCTGACAAGGTTGCGTCGGTCACCTATCCCAAGAAAGTGAGCGCCTGGTATAGCACCAGTTCGTTTGCGGATCCGGTGGCCCCATGGAACGGCGGGCCGAATCAAGGATTCGGAAATGCCGGAAAAGATGCGGTGGTGGGACCGGGATTATTCAACTGGAATTTGTCCCTCTTCAAGACCATTCCGCTTCGCGAGCACGATTTACCGAAGTTCGAACTGCGCTTCGAATCCTTCAACACCTTCAACCATACGGAATTTCAAGGCCTCGATAATGGTTCCCACGACGGCAACTTCGGCCACGTAACCAGCGATTACGGCCCCCGCCTGCTGGAACTTGGCGGAAAATTCGTATTCTAGTTTCCGACCACACCGGTCTCCGGGCGCGACAGACTTATCTGTCGCGCCTTATTTTTGCGCAGGTACTTCCTTGTTGCGTATGGTCTTCCCGGCAAGCGAGAATTTCTCCTGGAGAGCTAACGTGAAGCCAGCCACGCAATTCACATTCCTTCTGGCGGTCACGCTGGCTTTTGCCGGTTCCGCGTGTTCGGCACAATCGTCCGCGAACTCGCCGAGTGCGCGTGACAATGCGTTTGCCCTCGAACAACAAGGCAGGTATGACGAGGCCGAAGCGGCGTGGCGGTCCATTCTCAGTAGCAAACCCACCAATGCCGAGGCGTACGCGCATCTCGGCTTTCTTGAAGCGCGTCAGGAACACTATAAGCAGGCCGTTCCTCTTTATCGCAAGGCGCTAGCACTCGATGCCGCCATGCCCGGCCTGCGGCTGAATCTCGGCCTGGCCCTATTTAAGGGCGGCGAACTGAAAGAGGCGATTCAGACGTTCACGCCGCTTCTCCAAAGCGAGCCCGCATCTTCTCCCGAGGCTCAGCGGGTTACGGCCCTTCTGGGAATCGCTCACTATGGGGTCGGCGAATATGCGGCTGCTGTACCGTATCTGAAGAGCGCTACGGCCAACGATGCCCAGAACCTGCAGTTTCGCCTGATGCTGGCACACAGCTGCCTCTCGCTGGCGCAATATCGATGTGTTCTCGATGTCTATCACGAGATTCTGACGTTGAATGCCGAGTCGGCGGAGGCGGATATGCTGGCCGGCGAGGCCTTGGATGAACTGCACGACCATGACGGCGCCATCCAGCAGTTTCGCGCGGCGGTGAAAGCCGATCCGAAGGAGCCTACCGTCCATTTCGGGCTCGGCTATCTGCTGTGGACCGAGAGCAAGTATGAAGAGGCGGCAAACGAGTTTCAAGCCGAATTAGTCAATGTGACCGACAACGCCGAGGCTATGGCGTTTCTTGCTGATTCGAAGATGCAATTGAATGATCGCGACAGCGCTCTTCCATTGCTCGAGAAGGCGGTCAGGATCGATCCGAAGGCGGAACGCGCCCACCTGGACCTGGGAATCTTGTATGCCGACGCCGGGAGGCGGGAAGATGCCTTGCGGGAATTCAAGATGGCAGCCAGGCTAGTTCCCAATGACGTGAATGTTCATTGGAGGCTTGCCCGCCTCTACCAGGGCATGGGCAGGAAGGATGAGGCAAAGCTGGAGTTCGATAAGACGAACAGCCTGCATAAAGCGGCCGAGGCTACTGTTTTGAAACAACTGCACCGGGCTCAGGAGAGAGGCAAGCCGGACGACGCGGTGCCCCCGACATCGCCTACCAACAAATAGCTAACATCGGCCATCGTTGTATCCCAGGTCTCAAGATCGATACTTGGGGTACCCAGCATTGGAGCGAAACTGGTGGCCGGAAACCTAGTAATTCAGTTCCATTACATTGACCGAGTAAGGCACAAAGCTATAGTCGAACTTAGGACCGGCGACCTGGATCATTCGTTCCGCGGGCTTGATGTTCTCGGGCCGCGTGATCGTGTTGGTCGCATTCGGAGACCTGCCGCTCATGGTCACCAGCGTGGCCTGGTGTTTCAAACTCGGCGCTCCATCCAGTGCAATCTGAAACTTCTGTGTGGCCGAAGTGCCATTTACGACCTTGATGAAGAGCTTGTGCCGCTGTTCATCGCGTGTCACGGACGCCGCGATCCGTGGTCCCGCATCTGCGAGCGCTGCCGAGACGACCTCGGTTCCCGTATGCGCGGCGAACATCACCTGTGTGTAGTAACTTGGCGATCCATAACTTGTGAGTGCATCGTAGCCGATCAGGTCCGAGGGCCACTGCATGGCGCCCGCGTTCACATTGACGAACAGCGGCGCGTAACACTCCATGATAACGAGGTCACTGTTGCGCTCCAGGCCGATGAGCCAGGCTGCATCGCCCAGGGCTGATTGAAGGTTCGGGGTAGGTTCGCCCTCGCGCGTCGCCCATTCGCCCACAAAAATCTTCGGTCCGCTGCGGTCGTACTTGTCGTAGTGCGCGAAGTCGGAGAACGACTTTTCCGCGGACATGTAGAAGTGCTCGTCGAGTATGTCCGGCTTCACACTCTTCACAGCCGTCGTCGCAATCAACTGCAGGTCCGGGTATTTCTCCTTGATTGCCTTGAAGAACTGCGCGAAGCGGCCGTCATACGTACCCGACTTATCGAACCAATCCTCGTTGCCGATCTCGACATAGTGCAGGGGGAAAGGTGCCGGGTGTCCATTCTTCGCGCGCTCAGCGCCCCACTTGGAACTTGCGTTGCCGGTAACATACTCGATTTCATCCAGGGCATCCTGCACATAAGGCTCGAGCGCCGGGCCCGGGTCGACGTGGTCCTGCATGAGCGAGTAGCCTGCGTAAACGGCGAGGAGTGGCTCCATGTTCAGGTCTTCGCACCACTCCAGAAACTCGAGCAAGCCCATTCCGTCTGACGAGCGATAGCGCCACGGGCTGGGATGCGTGGGCCGATCGACCAGCGGGCCAATCGTCTTCTTCCATTCGAATCGTTCGGCAACATGATCGCCTTCAAGATAGTTGCCGCCCGGAAATCGAAGGAATTTCGGGTGCATGGCCGCGAGCCTTTCCATGAGGTCGATGCGGTTGCCGTTTCCCCGATTGTGGTAGGTCGGCGGGAAAAGCGACACGAGATCGAACCACACGGTTGCCGGCTTCGCCAGAGTGAGTTGAAAGTGATTGTTCGCGGTGACAGGCACCTGGCCGGTCTTCAGCGTGAATAGGTACTGCTTCCAATCGGCCGTCACGCCGGTTACGGTTGCGGTTGCCGCGGTGGCGCCTGTTTCATCGTTCACCAGGCTGACCGTGATGGGAACACCAACGGTATCGGTTTTGGCATAGAAGGATCCTGTGTAGGTCGTATTGGATCGCACAGGAATGCCCCAGAAGCCTTCGTTCTGCATGCCCGCCGGAGCCGTATCCGTAGCGGCACTCACGGTTACCTTGATGCTGCGAGTCAGCGCGTCGCTTGGTCCAGTGTGATCGTCGAGGTTGACATCCACGCCAGATGCGCCACGCGCGACATGGGTCCAGTAAAACAGCGGTCGACGACCGGGTCCGATGGCGCGGTCGCGGATGAGCTCAGCGTAGAGTCCGCCATCGTAAGAGAAATTGATCTCCTCGGTCATCAACCCATAGAACATGGGGTTGACCTTGGCAGTGGGATAGTCAACCTGGATCGACAGGGAAGGAGACTGGGCCGCCGCCAGGCCAACTGAAATAGCGAAGGAGGCAAACAAGGGAAGGAGTAAAAGTCGTTTACCCATGGGAGGCCATGATAGGAAAACGCTCCTGGCATTGGCAATGGATAAACGTTTTCTTGGGAAGTCCTCTCGAATGGCCAGCGGCGTTATCGAGACGTAACTCTGATCCTTAGACCGAGTGACGTTCGCCCTTGCGAATCGAGCTTGGCGAGGTATACCTTGGTGACACTTTTGCTTTGGTCAGGATGCCTGTGTTCTACCTTGTTCTCCGTTCCCGGTACTTCTGCGTTTGCGCACTTGTTTTGTCGCTCATGGCCGCCATTCCGGCGCGCGCCCAACAACCTATCGAGCCATGGAAGTCGCCGCATTTGTCTGTCGCGGCGAAGGATCTGTATCAAGCGGCCTCGGCGGTTCCTGCGCCTGAGGGGACGAACGTTGTTCTGCTCGAGGACGATGAGAGCTTCACGTTTGACGACGCGGGACGCCTGACCCACGTCGGGTACTTCGTATACAAGGTGCTGACCCAGAAGGGCGCGGAGGGCTGGGACGCGTTTTCAGTGGGATGGCAGCCGTGGCACCAGCAGCGTCCTGAAATTCGCGTTCGCGTTATCACATCCGATCTCGCCGAGCATCTTCTCGATCCCAAGACCATCACCGAGGGACCGGCTCGCGAAGGCGAATACAAGATCTATAGCGATGCCAAACGGATCCGCGCACCCTTTCCGGCCGTCGCTCCCGGAGCAGTGATCGAGGAAGAATACATCGAACGCGAAACCGATCCGCTGTTCGCTGCCGGCCTCGTTGGCTGGACCACCTTTGGACGCGAGCGCGTTCCCGTGGCTCACAGCCGGGTTGAATTCGATGCGCCTGCATCCTTGCCGCTGCGCACCAGCACGGTGCTGCTGCCCGATGTGAAGCCTTTGCGCGAGGAATCCAACGGCCGCGTCAAACTCACATTCGACATCGGCCGGCTGGAGGGCATCGACCCGCGCGATCCCAATCTGCCCTCGGATGTGCCCGTGCTGCCTGAACTGCACTACTCCACCGGGGCATCGTGGCAAGCGGTCGCAACCGCATATGCCAAGATTGTCGACGCGCATGCCGATGTGGCCGCGGTCCAGGACACGGTGAACAAACTCGTCGCCGGCAAGAACTCCGTCGCCGAGAAAGAAGCCGCCATTCTCGATTATCTCGACCGCGAGGTTCGTTACACGGGCATCGAATTCGGCGGCGCCGCCATCGTTCCGCACGATCCCACCGAGACGCTGGGCAAGAAATACGGCGACTGCAAGGACAAGGCCACGCTGCTGGTAACCATGTTCGGGCCGCGGGGATTCCCGCATATGTCGCGCTGCTGAACGCCGGCTCGCGCATGGACGTTCCTGCCGATCAGCCCGGCATGGGACTGTTCGATCACGCCATCGTGTATGTGCCGGGCGCGCCGGCATCGGGAAAATCGAAGACTCCGGCGCCCGCATTGTGGATCGACGCCACCGACCGATACGCGCGCCTTGGCCAGTTGCCCATCGCCGACCAGGGGCGCCATGGCGCTCATTGCGCGCCCTGAAACCGCGGCGCTGGTGACGATTCCCGAGTCCACTTCAAAAGACAACGTGCTGGTCGAATCGCGCGAAATCAAGCTGAGCGAAAACGGCCCCGCCACCATTACCGAAAAGACGCAGCCCAACGGCGTGTACGAGTCGCGCTACCGTTTCTTATTACGCCGACAAGCCCGACAAGGAGACTCGCGACAACCTTGCCGGTTACGTCAAAGGTCGCAGTATCTGTCTGACGATCTGGGCGGCGTCGATCGCACCGAGCCTGCGGATCTGTCGCGTCAATTCGAACTCTCCATCACCTGCGAGAAAGCGCGACGCGGTTATACCGATCTCTCCAACGCGCGTCGCGGCCATCCGGCTTGACGCGATCTTTTTCCGGCTGCCCGAAGATCTACGTCGCAAAGAGGATCTTGACCAGCAGAAGAAGCAGGAGCAGGACAAGGATCATCCGCGCAAGCCCCGTACCGAGGACTGGCAGCTCATCGAGCCCTACAGCGAGGATTGGAGTTACCGCATCATTCCACCGCTGGGCTTTGTGCCCAAGGAACTGCCCAAGGACGACGTCGATCTCGCTCGGGCCGGCGCTTATTACGGAAAAATTCTCGACCGAAAAGGATGGCGTTGTCCTCGCGCATGTCACTTTCGACACCGTCAAGCGCCGCTACACGGTTGCGGAAGCGACCGAGCTTCGCAACAAGGTGGCCGACCTCATCGCCGGCCCCGCGATTCTTATCAATTTCGAGCCCGAGGCCGAGGTTCTGCTGCGCGAGGGCAAGGTTCACGAAGCGCTGGCGAGCTATCGCAGCCTGATCGCGCAGCACCCCACGGAAGCCGTGCACCATCTGCAAGTGGCCAAGGTGCTGCTCGAAGCCGGCATGGGCGAAGCGGCCCGCGCCGAGGCTCGCCAGGCCGTCAAGCTCGAGCCCAACTCGGCGCTGGCTGAAAAGGTGCTGGCGCAGATTCTGAAGTTCGATCTCGTGGGCCGCAGCATGCGTCCGGGCAGCGACCTGGCGGGTGCGGCCGAAGCGTATCGCGCCGCCGTCAAGCTCGATCCTGACGACCACGGCACGCAGGGCGATCTCGCCATCCTGCTCGAATACGATCCAGCGGGCCGGCGCTACAGCCGTCAGGCGCCGCTGAACGAGGCCGTCGCCGAATATGAAAAGCTCGGCCAGGACAAGCTCAATGCGCTCAGCTTGCCAACAACCTGGTCGTTCGCGCGATTTTATAGCGGCGACTTTGCCGGCGCGTGCAAAGCGGGCCAGGCCCTGAATCCCGAGCCGAAGGCCCTGCTCGCCGCATGCGTCGCCGCGCAGCAGGGCAGCAAGGCCGGCCTGGCAGAGGCCAACAAGCAGGCCACCGACGACAACAATCGCAAAGAGATCGCGCACACCGCCGGCGAAATGCTGATGAATGTGCGCAACTACCCGGCGGCCGCCGATTTTCTCGAGGCGGGCGCGTCGGGCGAGAATGCGGCGCAGTCCATGGGGCTGGCATCGATGCTGCACGGCGCGCAGCATCACGAGGACCTGCATTTCGCTAACACTCCTGCCGACCTCGTGAAGCATTTCTTCCTGCTCTCGATGGATCCGGAACTGACCGAGGCCAGGCTGAAGCCGCTGCTCAGCCGCAACGCGTGCAAAGTTCTGGACAACCAGGATACGGAGGAGAAAGAAGAAGGAACTCGAGAGCGGACGCCAGATGAACAGCCAATTGGCGCGCGATGGTAGTTTCCTCGATGTGACGCTCGACATCCTGGCAGAGGCGTTCGATCCCAAGGGCGAGGGCAGCGACGCCACCGGCTATCGCGAGAAGGTGCAGGTTCCGGGCGGCGCGAACATGACGATGTTCGTGGTGAAGGAGGACGGCCAGTACAAGCTGCTCGACACGACTGAAAAGCCGAACTCAATCGGACTGGAGATCCTGGATCGCGTCGCATCCGGGGACCTGAAGGGCGCCAAGCAAATGCTGGACTGGCTGCGCGAGGATGCGCACCTCGAGGGCGGCGACGATCCGCTAGGCGGGCCTGTGTTTCCGCGCTTCTGGACCAAGGGCGCAGCTCCCGATGCAAGACGGATGAAGACTCGCTGCGGCGGCGATCCTGGTGGGTACCAAGCCGACCGTTGCGCAGGGCGTTCCCATTCTTGAAGAAGGGCGCAAGCAACGCCACGTCCGATCAGGAAAAGACGAACATTCTGCTGGCGCTTTCCGCCGGGCTATTCGCTGCAGGAGAATTTTGCGGGGCTGGTCGATGTGTCTTCGGCGCTGCTGAAGCAGGTTCCTGAGTCGCGCTACGCATTCCTGACCAACGTCGAAGGTCTCATCGGTCTGAAGCGTTGCGACGACGGCATTAGCTCTTGCCGACGAACGCTTGAAGCTGCTCGAAAACGATGCCGACGCGCTGCAGGCCAAGATGCGCAGTGGAGTCGAGCCGAGGCAACTATGCGGCTGCCCAGCGCTGGGCCCAGAAGCTCGCCGACCAGGGCAAGCAGGACGCCGAACTGCTCAACTCGACGGCGTGGTTCGCACTGTTCACCGGCAAGGTGCAGGACAGTGACATTGCCAACGCCATCAAGTCCACGCAACTGGCCAAGGACAATCCGCACATCTTGCACACGCTGGCGTGCCTCTATGCCGATACCGGCAAGACCAAGGAGGCTCGCGAACTGCTCCTGCGCAGCATGGACGAACTCAATCTCGACGAGCCCAACGACGATTACTGGTACGCCTTCGGCCGCATCGCCGAGCAATACGGCGAGCGCGACATCGCGATCGCCGATTATCGCAAGCTGGAGAAGCCGAAGTTTGCGCTGGCGATTCCGACGTCGTCTTACACGCTGGCGCAGATGCGTTTGAAAGCGATGGGCGTGACCGGCGCAGCAGTCCGGCAATAGACGTGATCAGCCCTCGGCACGGGTCAAATAGGGCTCGTGCCCACATTCTTGCGATTTTTTCGTTCGCAAGGATGGGAAACCGCGAACCAAAACCGCCTGCGTTATCCGTCCAACCCACGCGTGGCTACACTGTGTGCGAGGGCTTGTTCATGCGCCACGTCCTCCTAACCATGGCGGTTGTCATCGCCGCGACCCAGACACCTGCGGTTCTGAGCCAGCAATCGCCCGACTCATCTCCGCCTTTGTCTTCAGCACCAAACCTCGGTTGTCATCGTACCCGCGCTGGTCCGAACCCGGGCCGGCGAAATGGTGTTCACGCTCAAGCCTGACGACTTCGTGCTAACCGACGATGGCGTTCCGCAAAAGCTTACGCTGGAGCAGGACAGCGGCGGCGAGCCGACTGGCTCTGGTGGTCGTCGTAGAGATCGGCGGCGCGGGCGCGCGCGAATTCGACCACCTCGGCCCGCTGGCGCCCATGCTCGAGTCGGTGATCGGCAATGTGCCGCACAAGATCGCGGTGGTCGCATTCGACAGCGAGCCGATCCTGGTGCAGGGATTCACTCCGCGCATCGAAGCCGCGGTGGAAGCGGTCCGCAATCTCACCCCGGGCTGCACGCGCGAGCACCACCAGGATTTCTGCCAATCCGCAAACGCGCGCGTCATGACGCGGTGCAGGCGGACAACGGCGCCGCCATTCTCGACAGCCTCGGTTTCGCCGTCGATCTGTTGCGCCATCAGCCCCGGGCTATCGCCGCGCGATTCTGCTGGTGAGCGAGACGCTCGATCGCGGCAGCCGGCTCACCCTCGAACAGGCGGTACGCGCGGTCAGCGATACCAACACGACGATTTACAGCATCGGGTTCTCGACCGCCAAATCCGAAGCCGACTCATTATGCCTCGAGGCAACTTCCCATGAATGCGGAATGAGTGGCGGGCTTCGGTTTCGAGAATCCCTATCCCAATCCGCCCCACGGCTGCATGGGCAAGGATCCCGATCCAGATCCCGACGGCCCGCATCACAAGCTCGCGCAGTTCTACGATTGCCTGGTCCAGCTTGCTCCTCCGCTGGGCCTGGCCAAGATGGCGGCGATCGCCACGGCAGACGCACTGCAGCGCAATGTTCCGGAAACCGTTGCCCATCTCACCGGAGGCGAATACTTCAAGCTGACCGACGCGAAGAGCCTTGAGCGCGACCTGGGCACGATCGCCAACCACCTGCCCAATCGCTACGTGCTCAGTTTTCATCCCCAGTCGCCGCAGCCCGGGCTTCACGTGATCTCAGTGCGGGTGCCTGGGTATTCGGATCTCGAGGTGACGGCACGGAGAAGCTATTGGGCCAATCCGGAGATTGCACCGGTCAACGCGGCGGCCTTACCGCACTAGAGGTCACCGGGAGTTAGTCGCGCACGAGCGACTGGGAGGCACACAAGACGCTGATTGGGGTTTCTGTGGTTTCCCACCCTTTCGACAGAAAAAAGTCGAAAGGATGGGGCACGGAGCTTCTGTGTCGGGTCTGGCCTCACGGGGGCCATTGCAGCTTCTAAAGCGAGACTGTGCGGGCTAACCGATCAAGGAACGGTTGCTGGCTCTTGAGAATACGCGCGCGGGCTTCGTCCAACGAGAACCAGGCGGCACGATCGACCTCGGGAATGTCGATCATCCGTCCGGAGCGCGGCGGCCATTCCACCTGGCACTGATTGCTTACGAGCTTTTGGGGGTCGCAATCGCCCTCCGCGGCCCAGGCCACGACGATCTTTCCGCTGGCTTGCGTCAAGTCGCCTAACGGGGTTGGGCCGGAGGGAGCGGGGAAGCCGGTCTCCTCCTGAAATTCTCGCCGGGCCGCGCTGAGCGGGTCTTCGTCCTCTGTGTATTGGCCCTTGGGGATCGACCACGCGCCCAGATCCTTCTTGGCCCAGAACGGTCCGCCCGGGTGGACCAGGAAGACCTCGATCGCATCAGCGCGCCGCCGGTAGAGCAACAGCCCCGCACTGCGTTTTGGCATCGTCCCGCTCCTACCGCCGCAAATGGGAAATGAGATAAAAGAGAATCGACAGTACGATGCTGATCACGATCGAGGTGCCCAGCGGGAAGTACACCGAAACGTGCTTTCCGCGCCAGGCGAGGTCGCCGGGCAGCCTTCCAAGGGGCAGACCGAACCGACCCGCCAGCATAAGCACAGCGCCGATCACCGCGAGCAGCAGGCCCAGCCCCAGAAGCGCTTTGCCCAACTCATTCATGGCCATTCCACAAAGCTAGAATACAAGCAACCGCTGTGCCCGGAATGCGGGTCCGGCGTCGCAGGCGGAGGTGGGTTTCATGCGTGCTTTATCTTTGATCGCCGGCTTCGCTTGCCTGGTTGTCGTGCTCCTCGATGCCTTTCAGACCATCATCCTGCCGCGCCGCGCGACCGGCCGCTTCCGGCTCACGCGGATCTTCTACATCCTTACCTGGAGGCCCTGGGTGGTGGTTGCGCGTTGCTTGCGCGATATACGCAAGCGGGAAACATTTTTCAGTTTCTATGGCCCGCTGTCGCTGATCTTTCTGCTCGTGATGTGGGCGGCGGCGATGATCTTTGGATTCGCACTGATTTACTACTCGATGGGCAGCCCCTTCAACGATGGGACTCAAAAAGCCAACCTGCGGACCGATCTTTATGTGAGCGGCACGACCATCTTCACGCTGGGGCTCGGCGACGTGACTCCGCAGACGCGGCCATCGCGCGAACTCATCATTCTTGAAGCGGGTACCGGGTTTGGTTTTCTGGCCGTCGTGATGGGCTACTTTCCGGTTCTGTACGGAGCGTTCTCGCGGCGCGAGGTGAGTATTTCGCTCCTGGATGCAAGGGCCGGTTCACCCCCCACTGTAGCGGAACTGATGCGCCGGCATTCGTACGAAGGCGCGCAGACGGACCTGTCGATGCTGCTGGTCGAATGGGAACGCTGGTCGGCTGAACTGCTCGAAAGCCACATCTCGTATCCGCAACTGTGCTACTTCCGATCCCAGCATACAAACCAGAGTTGGATCGGTGCGCTCACGGCGATTCTCGATACGTCGGCCCTGCTCATTGCCGGTATTCGCGGCCACGAGGCGCGCCAGGCGCAACTCACGTTCGCTATGGCCCGGCACGCTCTGGTCGATCTGTCCCAGGTCTTTACGCTGGACCCCATAAGCAACGTGCCCGACCGCCTTCCTCCCGAGCGCTACGACCAGCTTTATCAAATGTTGTGCCAGAGCGGGGTGAGCGTCTGCCGCGATGACCAGTCGTATGCGCGGCTGAGGGAGATGCGGGCGCTCTATGAGCCCTATGCGGAGACTTTGAGCCAGTACCTGCGCACCCCGCTGCCGCCCTGGATCGCCACCCATCCCCACAAGGACAACTGGCTGGCGGTGGCAAAACTGCGCGCAAAGACGGAAGCTGCGAATCCGGAGACCGGGACTATCGCCGCCGGTGTTGGCCAGTCGGTTGCCCAATTCGTGGATGAGCATCACGACTTCTGAGTAGCCGCAGTACACCTGCGCAACTCGGCGGTCTGCTGCTTCATCAGGAGGTGGAACCCTCAGAGACCAGTATGGGGGGACTGACCGACCCAATGGCGACTTGACCATCGGCGCCAAAGATATGTGGTCAAAAATGAAATAGGCCGGACTATACTTCTTCGGGTGGATGAGGAGGGCACCCGCCCTTGGGAGCATGAGCGAGACCAGAAGCGCTCTCATTATCGCCAACTGCTGCTATGACCACCCGGAGTTGCGGCAACTTACGGCACCTGCACAGGATGCCGAGGAACTGGCGTGCGTGCTCGCCGATTCCGCAGTTGGCGGATTTGAAGTGCATACGCTGATCAATCAGCCTTCGCACAAGGTGAGCCTGGAGATCGAGAGCTTCTTCGATAACCGCAAGCGGGATGACCTGCTGGTGCTTTACTTTTCTGGGCACGGCCTGAAGGACGCCGACGGGCAACTCTACTTCGCCACCATCGACACGCAGCTGGTGCAGCACTCGGTGCGTCGCGCCACGGCGGTCTCAGCACATTTCGTGAACGAGGTGATGAGCCGCAGCCGCTCGCGACGGCAGATCCTGGTGCTGGACTGCTGCTACAGTGGTGCTTTCAAAGAGGGCCTGCTCGCCAAAGGGGACCGTCGTGCCGGCGCTGGCGACCAGTTGAACGGCCAGGGACGCGTCGTACTCACGGCTTCCGACGCCCTGCAGTATTCCTTTGAAGGCGAAAAGGCTGAAAACGCCAACGCCCGCTCGATCTTCACCAACGCCCTGGTTCACGGATTGGAGACCGGCGAGGCCGACCTCGACCGCGATGGCCTCTTTTCGCTCGATGAAGTTTACGATTACGTGCACGCGCGAGTAAGCCAGGAGCAGCCGGAGCAAAGGCCTACGAAGATGGGCTATGTGGAAGGCCGGTTGTTTCTGGGAACGAACCCGCGACCGGTCGCCTCAGATCTGCCTTCTGAATTGCGCGAAAGCCTCGACGACCGGCGGCCGTGGGTGCGCGCGGGCGTCGTGTCTGAGTTGGAGCTGCTGCTGGACTCGCCGAACAAGGGCGTGGCAATGGCGGCACGTGGCGCGCTATCTTCACTGGCGGCCAGCGACGATAGCCAACAGGTCAGGGCAGCCGCAGGGCGAGCTTTGGCGGGAGACAAAGCGATTGCCGAACCGCTGCGAGAACCATCGGCGCCGCCGGCCGACCCGGGAACGTCTGCTGGAACGGCGAAACCGGGGGCCGCGGTGGAAGAGCCCGAACACCCAATCCCCTCTGCCTCTCCGCCGCGCGAGCAACCTCCGAGCGTCCCCGGCGAAGCTTTGGTGGGTTCCGTTTCACAGCCGCTCAGCGCCGCGCCGGATGAAATCATCGCCGGAATCGAACCTCCGGCCGCATCTTCGCCCTCCACCCCAGGATTCCAGCTTTCTGCTGGACAAGCGCCCACGATCGCTCTGGGCGCAGCGGCAGGGCTTGTCGTGCTGGCGATGGTAGTGTGGCTCATTCACCGCCAGACCGTTCCCCAAACCCCGGCAAACACCGGTGACCAGAATGCCGCCGGCTCTTCCCAGATTGCGGCCGTCATTCATTTCGAACCGCGCCCGCCCCTCGAAGGCCATCACGATGAGGAGGTTTGCGATGTCGCTTTCAGCCCTGTCAGCGATGTGCTGGCTTCCGCCGATTGTGGATGGCAGGTGCACAATGCGGCCATCAATCTGTGGGCGGTGCCGGGAAGGAGACTTTGTTCGCGCCGTGTTGCAGCCGGACGTCAATCGAATCGCGTTCAGCGAAGACGGAAAGCTTCTGGCCGCAGGCGGAGGCCTGCTCAACAACGTCAAGTACGAAATCGCCCTGTATGACACGAATACGTTGAGCAAGACGGCGAGCTTTCGCGACTATCGACTCGAAGGTATCGCAGTTGCTACCGATGGTCCGCTCGCTGTCGTCTTCGATTGGGGATTGAAGCTCTACACTCCGCCTGACTGGCGCATGCGCTCGGAACTGGAACCCGATTGCGAGGTCGATTCCGTAGAACTCAGTCGCAACCGGCAGTTGCTGGCCGCCTATGTACGTGGCTGCTGGGAACCATCCCAGAAGGCGTGGGATCCAGCATCGGACCAAGTGATTCGCGTGTGGGATCCGGCAACGTGGACGGTGCGCTATACCGTCCCCATGGAACCGCAGGATGCTTTGAAGACGGGTTTGGAGTTTTATGAGGAACATAAGCCCGAGGCGATGGCGTTCAGCCCTGACGGCGCCTATCTTGCTGTCTCGACCAGAGAGTCAACCACCATCCTGGATGCCAGAACGGGGCAGTTGCTCAAAACGCTGAGCATTTTGAGAGGGGGCGCGCCAGCGATAGCAATCACCGGACCGAAGAAGATGAAGTTCAGTCCCGATGGGAGTCTTCTGGCCGAATACGACGGACGCATCATGCTGTGGCAAGTCGCCGGCTGGAAGCCGCAGCCGGACATTTCCACAGCAGACCATGTAATCGCGATTTCGTTCAGTCGGGACGGCAAGTGGCTCGCGGCCGCTGCGAAGAAGAAGATCGACCTGTGGCAGCGAATGCCGTAAGAAAGGCATCCAGAATCGCCCGAGGCCAGTCATCGACTGAATCGCGAGTACCAGGTGGATCCCCGCAGCAGGCGACCTAACCGCGGCGGGCCAGCGACCGGTTGCGGAGCCACTTGGCAATGCCCAAGGCCAGGAGCAGGCCGCCGAAGGGGATGCACATCAGCGCCACGATCAGCGCAAACCAGCCAGTATTGGTGCTGGCGCCGGTGGGCGAGAACCCGCCCAGCAATGTCTGCAGCAGCAAAGCGGAGAGCACACCCGCGCCTAACATGCTGCCCCCCCATTGGAGTAGCTGGCGGGTTCCGTCATCCGGCATTTGGGAGTTGCGGACCGACCGAGGTTCGGGGCTTTCGAGCATGACGTTCCTCAACTCATCGCCAGCCGAAGCATGACATAGGTGATCACACCGGTGACCGACACGTAAAGCCACAGCGGAAAGGTCCACCGCGCGATGCGACGATGCTGGGGAATGCGCCCGGACAGCGAGAAGAAGAATGTGACCAGCACCAGGGGCAGCGTGACCGTGGCCAGTACGATGTGGCTGATGAGCAGGGGAATGTAGATCGACCGGTAAGCCGCATGCGCGGGGTAGTGAACATCGCCATGGAGCGCATGATGGAAGATGTAGCCGATGAGGAACAAAGTCGAGAAGGCGAACGCCGTGATCATCGATGCGCGATGGGCCGCGATGCGCCGCGAGCGAATGAATGTGAAGCCAATCAGCAGTGCCGTCGCGCTGAGCCCGTTCAGGACCGCGTTGAGCGGGGGCAGGAAGGCGAACCGTAACTGGTTGGTGTCCGAAGCCGGATGCAGATAGATGAGCCAGAACAAGAACAGAGACGCCGCGAGGCTGAGGGCGAGAATGGCGGCAATCGCAGGGCCTGCGCCGGACTTGCGGGCGGGAGATGGAGCTACGGTGGTCATTCGTTCCTTAGTGCTTGGCAATCGCGCACAGCATCAGCGTGGTCATCAGCAGCGGCAGATAAATGACGCTCACCTTTAGCAGATCCCGCGCCAGCGAACGGCTGAGTTCTGCCGACGTGGTCCGCAGGATTCGCGCGAAGCGAATGGTGTAGGCGAGATAAAACAGTCCGAGCACTCCGGCCAGTCCCGCATACGCGCCGCCGGTCATGCCCAGGCGCCACGGGGCCAGGCTCACCGGGATCATGAGCACGGCATAAAACAGCGCTTCGAAAACGGTGGACCAGCCATCGGGCTGCACCACCGGGAGCATGCGGATGCCGGCGCGCGCGTAGTCGTCGCGGTAGAGCCAGGCAATCGCCATGAAGTGGGGAAACTGCCATACGAAGAGAATGGCGAACAAAGCCACTGCCGGCCACTCGATGCGGCCGCGGGCGGCGGTCCATCCCAGCATGGGTCCCATGGCTCCGGGGAACGCACCGATGAATGTGGCCAGCGTGGTGACCCGCTTGAGCGGCGTGTAAATCGCGACGTAGGTGAAGGCGGTCAGCAGGGCCAGCGCCACGGTCAGCAGATTGGTGTGGATCAGCAGCCACCAACCGCCCAAAGCAAGCGCCGCTATGCCGGCCAAAAGGCCGGCGCCCATCGAAATGCGTCCCGCCGCGAGCGGCCGGTTGGCGGTCCGGATCATGAGTGCGTCGGTCTTGCGTTCCAGGACCTGGTTGAGAGCGCCGGCGCCTGCGGAGACCAGGCCGATTCCGAACAGCGTGTCGATCAGGCCGCGCTGCAGACTAGAGATTCCCGATTGCATGGAACCCAGGTAGAAGCCGGCCCAGCCTGTGACTACCACCATGCCGGTGACGCGCACTTTGAACAATTCCCGGCAGTCGGCGATCAGCGTGGCGGTCAGGCCGGGCCGCGGCACCGTGATCGCGCCGTGATCGGAGCGATCGGCTGTAGCCGGTATATCTGTCGGAACTACTGCGCGCGAGACATGAGCCATTGCCAGTGGGAAAATACCTCGGTGGGAAGTGCCCGGATCGTGCGCCCGGGGCCTGATTCGATGATAACAACCCGGGAAGGCGCGGAAGTGGCTGGAGAGGATGTGGAGGCGGCGACGTCCCATTTCAGGACTGCCGCGCCTTGACGCCAAGGCTGTCGAGTCAAACGCCAGGCAACTGAGCCGACTGAAGAATAGCGTCCACCACTCCTTCAGGATCGAGATTGTCGGCCGTAATGGACAGGTGCGCCATGCGGTAAAGAGGCAACCGGCGCTCATATCGATCTCTAAGATTGGCTTGGTCGGCCAGCACCGGCCGGGTGTGTTCGGTCCCCCCGCAACGGGACAGAGTGGTCTCGAGGGTCACATCCAGGTGGACGAGCAAAGTATCTGGAAGGGTGAACAACAGTTCGCGAGTGGCCGCGGTCTCGATGGCGCCGCCACCCAGCGCCAGGACCAGCGATTCTTCGGCTGCCACCCGGGCGATCGTGGATCGTTCAAGATCGCGAAATGCCTGTTCGCCGTGCTGGGCGAAGAATTCGGTGATGGGCTTGCCGGTATCGGCGACGATTACGTCGTCTGCATCGACAAAGTGCCAGCCCAGCCGGGCTGCCAGGAGAGGGCCGACTGTAGTCTTCCCCGAACCCATGAATCCTGTGAGCACGACGCGGCGGATGGGTGCGTGTTGGGGTCCGGGATCGATCGGATCTGGCATAGAGCGGTTTTTGGCCTATGTGAAAAGGATAAACGTCGCGGCTCAACCGAGGACCATGACTACCGCGCCGGCGGTGATGAGCAGGCCACCGGCGATGGCTCCGGCGTTCAACTTCTCGCCAAGCAAAAGCCAGGCGAACAGCATAACGAGGGGAACACTGAGCTTGTCGAGGGGGGCGACGCGCGATGCGGGGCCGATCTGGAGAGCACGGAAGTAGCAGATCCACGACAGCCCAGTGGCCAGACCGGAAAGTACGAGGAACAGTAAGGTACGGCGATCGAGCTGGCGCAGTTCTCCGTGCTTGCCGAGGGCGAGGGCGATGCCCCATGCGAAGATCACAACCACGCTGGTGCGTACGGCGGTGGCGAGGTTCGAATCAATGTGCGCCACGCCCACCTTGGCCAAGAGGGCGGTGGCGGCGGCGAAGACAGCGGACAGCAGCGCCCATCCAATCCAACTCATGGGTACATCCTACGCGGGGGCTACGCGGGGCGGGCTACCCGGGTGGGCAAGCTATGCTCGAATGCATGGAGACCGGTCGCGCCAGCAAAACCGCCCTTCGCGTGGCCATTCGCCGCGCGGCGCACCAGCTGGCCGATCCGCCACCGGTTCTCGACGATCCGATTGGACTGCGGCTGGTCGGGTCTGGATATGCCCGCGACCTGGACCGCGCCATGGAGAGGGTTGCGCGCGATTTCCGTGCCTTCATGGCCGCACGCAGCCGGTATGTGGAAGATCGCCTGGCAGAAGCCGTTGGCCGGGGCGTTGATCAGTATGTGGTCCTCGGCGCTGGCCTGGATACTTTCGCCTATCGCAACCCGTTCCCGTCGCTGCGCGTGTTTGAGGTGGATTTTCCGGCGACCCAGGAGTGGAAGCGGGATCTGTTGCACGAGGCGGGGATCGCGGTGCCGGAATCGCTCACGTTTGTAGCTCTCGATTTCGAGCATCGGAGTCTGGCAGAGGGACTCGTCGGAGCCGGGTTTCACGACGCGAGGTCGGCGTACTTCGGATGGATGGGCGTGGTCCCGTACCTGACGCTTGAGGCATTCCGGGCGACATTGCGGGATGTGGCGCGCCTTCCCAAAGGTACGGCCGTGACCTTTGATTTCGTGTTTCCGCCGGAAACCTTCAGCCCGAAGCGGCGGGTGATCTTTGACCGGCTGGCGGAACGGGTGTCGGCGGCGGGGGAGCCGTTTCAATTGTTTTTTACCGATGCACAGCTGGGCGTGGAGTTAGCCGAACTCGGGTTCCGGCGGATGGAACTTGCGGATACAGACCGGCTGAACGAACTCTACTTTCAGAATCGGGCTGACGGGCTCAGGCTTTCGCCCGTCGGGATCGGCATGCTTGCGACTGCGTGGGTGTAGGAGAACGCTTGATGCGAATCAGGGTCGCCGAACCAGGGGACTGGAAAGAGTTGGCGGCAATGCGTGCATTGCTTTGGCCGGACGGGTCGTATGAAGAGCACCTGGCCGAGTTGGAAGCCGGACCATCCGCCTGGAGCCAGCCGGGCTTGCCCATGGAGTGGCTGGTTGCAGAAAACGAGGGAGGCGTCCTGACTGGCTTCATGGAGGTTGGGCTGCGGTCCCATGCTGACGGATGCGACACAAGACATCCCGTCGGATTTGTCGAAGGTTGGTTCGTTCGCGAAGAGCATCGGGAAAAGGGAATCGGCACAGCGCTAATGCGGGCCGCAGAGGACTGGGCGCGGGCTCGAGGCTGCGTGGAGATGGCCTCCGATGCATTGATCGACAATTCCGAATCGGAGAAAGCGCACATGGCGCTGGGATTCGAAGTCGTCGATCGCTGCGTGCATTTTCGGAGGCGTTTGTGATGGAGAACCCAGCGGATGGCGCATCTTTCTTTTGAACCCAAGCAATTAACTTGAATCAGCGGCTTTCCCGGGGAAGCTAAGATGGATCTATGCGCAACATCGCCATGGCGTCAGTCTCAGCGGTGCTGATAGGGCTGGCTGGCTGCGGCTATCACACGCTGGGCGCCGCCACGCACATGCCGTCCAACGTGCGCACGCTCTCGGTGCCAGTGTTCGCTACGCGCACCGAGGCCTACCACACCGAGGCCCTGATGACGAATGCGGTCATCCGAGAGTTTGCCGCCCGCACACGGTTGCGCATCACGCCCGATTCCGGCTCGGGGTCCGACGCTGTTTTGCACGGGACCATCCTTACGCAGACGGTTGCACCCCTGACCTACAATACGTCCACGCAACAGTCGTCGAGCTTCCTGATCACGATGGTGGTTTCGGTTTCGCTCACCGATCGGGACGGCAAGGTGCTTTACGAGAACAAGAACTACACCTTCCGCCAGCAATACCAGTCCACCAGCAACCTGGCAACGTTCTTTGACGAAAGCCCCGCGGCCGAGCAGCGTCTGTCGCGCGAATTTGCGCGCGCGCTGGTGGCCGATGTGCTGGAAGGGCTGTAAGGCAGTTATCAGTTGTCAGTGGCTTCGAGAATGGTGGAAGGTTTGCGCTGCGTGAAGGAGACGAATCAGGGGACTAACCATTGCCGACTGAACACTCACGACTGTTCGCTGGTATTCTGTAGCCGCATGCCGCCGACATTCTACTTTCGCAGGCTGGTGAAGTGAGCGCCGGGCGCTGGGGCGCGGGGTTTAGCGCGGTGGGCCGCTTTGTCGGCGAGATGCAGGCGGCGGCCGAAGACCCAGGGCGGCTGAAGCCAGGCTATGTGCTGGCCGGGGACGAGTTGTTTCTACAGGAACGCTGCCGCGCCGCGGTGGTGAAGGCCTTCGTTCCGGCTGACCTGAAGGATTTCTGCCTGTCGGACCTCGACCTGGGGTCGACACCCATCTTCGACGTCCTCGACCGCGCGCAGACTCCCTCACTGATGTCGCCCTTCCAGGTTCTGCTGGTGCGCAACGTGCGCCAACTCTATACACGCGGCGCCAAGAAAGACGAGTTTGCCGCTCTCGACCGATACTTCCGCTCGCCCAATCCGCAGGCCCTGCTGATCTTCATCGCCGACTTTTTGCGCATCCCCTCGGATGTGCGCCGCATGGACATGGACGACAAGAACCGCTTCGACCGCCTGAGGGAAACGCTGGGCGAGTACTGCGGCATTGTGGAACTGGCCCGCGTGAACGAAGAAGACGCGATGCGCTGGATCGTAGGCACCGCGCAGGAGTCGGGTACACGTGTCGATCCCGACGCCGCGCGCGAGCTGGTGGATGCGCTGGGCGCGGACATGATGTGCATTTCGTCGGAGCTTGAGAAACTGCTGCTCTACGCCAGCGGGCGCGGCCGTATCACCCTGGGCGATGTCGAGACCATGGTGCTGGGCGCGAAGCAGCGCTCGCTTTACGAGCTTACGGACGCTATCAGCTCGCGTAATCGCGCTCGGGCGCTGGCCCTGCTCGACGGGCTGCTGAACAGTTCAGACGGCGCCGAGGACTCGGCGATCGGGCACTTGTACATGCTGGCCCGCACGTTCCGGCAGATGCTGGTGATCCTGGAGAAGAACGTGCGGGATCAGCGCGCGATTTGGCAGGCGCTTTGGCAGGGGTTCCGCATCCCGCCGTTTGCGGCGGACGATTTGATTCACCAGGCTCGCCGCTACAAGAGCCGCCGCGAACTGACGCGCGCTCTGCGCCTGATTGCGCGCGCCGATCTCGAATTGCGCTCATCGCCGCCCGACAAGCGGATCGTGCTCGAACGGCTGGTGTACGATCTGGCTTCGGAGCCCAGGCCGGAGCCGTCGTTCTTGTCGGCTCAGCTTTCGTTTGAAGGGTGAGAGCGGGCTTGCCTGGAATTCGGGCTAACCGATTCCGTGTGTGTTGAGCCAGTCGCCATAGGGCCGATCCATCTCTTCGATGTGAGTCGTGTACCAGTCGCGCAGGAACAGAAGCATTGATCGCATGTGCAGCTCGTCGTTGTGCTGGGTGCGCAGGGCGGCCTCTTCCAACTGCCCCAGAAGTTTCTGGTGGGCATTGCGGTGCTCAACGGCACCGGGAAACGCGTGCTTCTCCAGCAGCTGCTCTTCACTGGTAAAGTGCATCCGGGTGAACTCGATGAGCCGGTTCAGACCCTCGCTCACCTGGTCGCGCCCGTGTCCGTGGACCAGCGCAAGGCGAATGTCATTCAGCGTATCCATCAGGATCGCATGCTGATCGTCCATTGCCTTGACGCCAACCGTGCACGCGTGATTCCAGGTGAGAAGTGTCACGAAGCCCCCGTCTTTCTCGAGGCGGAATTTTCAGAGTGGCTTTGCTATGGGTTGATGCAGCGGAGCAGCCTCTAGCGAGCCTGGGCTCCCCGACGGATCGCTTCCTCTCCGGGTAAGTGGAATCCCAAGCCACTCTGTAGGCACAGTAACCCACGTTGAAAACTCTTCCTTTGCTCTAGGTCATTGACGAGAATATCGGCGATAAGACGATGGTTGATTATGCAGGGTGGCGCGGGCCAGGTGACTCTGGTGCTTAAATACATCTCACTTTTCGTCCAACTACACCGAGCCCAATTAGCAGGCGCACAATAATTCTGTGTACCCGTTTTCACCTCTGATCGTCGTCGCGGCGCTGCTTGCTCTCGTTCCCTATTTTGCGGCGGGATTCTTTCCCGCGCGGTTCACCGTATGGGTGCGTGGGTTGCCGCTGCTGGCGCAGTTGCTGCTGCCGTCGGTGCTGTGCGTGCCGTATCTTCTTGTATCGGTCGATCGCGGCCTGTTCTCGGCACGATGGTTGGCGCTGTACGCGATCCTGCCAGTGGCCATGGCGGCGGTGCTGAGTTTGTCGAGGAGCGGCCGTGGGGGCCGGCTCGGCTGCTGGCCGGAGTTTTTGATTCTCGCGGTTCTCGGCCTCGCTGTCGATCTGCGCTGGTTCGAGCGGGCCTGGCCAGCGCACCTCTCGGTGTTCAACAAGGTTCTGCTGCTGGATGCAGGGATCTATGCTTTTATGGCCATTCGACAGCTTGATGGAGTGGGCTTCGACCTGCGGCTGCGGCTGCGCGACGTGGCCATCGGGCTGCGGGAGTTTCTTTTCTTTTTTCCGTTTGCCCTGGGCCTGGGTTTATGGCTGGGATTTCTTCATCTGCACGGGTTCGGATCGGCAATCGGAGAAGCGGCGCTGAAGTTTGCTGGGGCGTGGGTGTTCACGTTCTTCTTCATTGCCGTTCCCGAGGAACTATTTTTTCGTGGCTGGATGCAGAATTTGCTGGAGCGACGGATCGGGCCGAGAAAAGCGTTGTTTGGCACGGCGATCCTGTTCGGGCTGTCGCATTTCAACAAGCGTGCGGCACATTTCAACTGGCGCTATGTTCTGCTGGCTGCGATTGCAGGAGTCTTCTATGGACGCGCGTGGCGCAGAGATCGGCGGGTCGGCGCATCGTCGGTTACGCACGCCACCGTGGATTCAGTATGGTCTTTGTGGCTTCGTTAAAACCGTTTTCGCGATCGGCTCCTTTTCTACATAAGTTAAATAGCTGATGCCCACACGCATATTGTGATCGATGGCGCCGGGAATGGTGATTCCGATGCAGATGCCGAGGATCGCATGCGCGATCGCCAGGGGAACCAGGTTGCGATAGTGCAGAAAAAACAGGCAGGAGGCGAGTCCAAACACAAGCGTGATGAGGGTAAGAATCGGGTTGGGCAGGTGCGCCACTGCAAACAGGCCCGCGGTTAATGCGGCCGCAGACGTGGCGTCGGGAAGCAGGCGCAGCGATCGCGACAGGAAAAACCACTGAAGAACGATCTGCTGCACCGCGGCCCACAGCACGTAGAGTCCGTAGTGGCGAAGGAATAACCACGGAGTCTCCGGCATGTGCAGTGTGTGCAACCTGCCCGCGAGAACCACGGCAATCATGGCAACGGCCATGGCGAATGCAACTGCCCACAGCGAGCGCACCAGGTTAGCGGTGCAAAGGCCCATGGGACGCAAGCCTTCAAAGGAGAGGTACGCGATGTACATCATGGTGGCGGAGGCGACAATCCACAGCACAGCCTGCCACGGGCGGGGCGTCCAGATGACCATGAGGATGAGCGCGTAAATGCCGCTCAATTCCAAGAGGTCGCGTCGCCGGCTTCTAAGTTTGCTTTTGGCTCGTTCGGCGGCGCTGGTCCCGATCCCTTTCATCCTGTTTTCATAAGATGCGCGTTCTTGGTTCGGGGATAACGCGCGCCTTGTGACCTCTAACTGCTGCCGTGATTCAACACGGCGCATAGGTATTAGTTGCGCGATGGGCCGTTTTCGTTACACCTTTCTATTCTAGAAATACAGAAGGCTGGGGTTCATGGGCGCGAGTGGTGAGGGTGATGGCTGCTCCAAGAATGAGCGCCCCGCCGAACCATGCATACGGGCCGAGATGCTCGCCCAGAAGTTTGACTCCGAGAAACGAACCGAGTGCGGGCTCGATATTCAGAAACACTCCGGCGCGCGAAGCAGGCACGTGATGGATTCCCCAGTTCCACAGCAGCGTGGTGGTTGCGGTGCACGCCAGGCCACTGATCGCCAATGCGGTCCACGCCGTCCCGCTCATATGTAGAAACGGCGGGGGCAGCACTGTTGTTGGGGAGCCATGGCTTAACGGCCCAGGTGCCAAGAATCCATACGGCCAGCATCACGGTACCCGCCATGATGGTGTAAGCGGTGACGACTGGAGGGCTGTGGGTGAGCATCAGTTTTTTGCTGAGCAGGATCCAGGAAAGGGCTGTACATAGCGAGGCAACGACCAAAAGGTCGCCGGCGAGCGTGGGCTGGCCATGGGCGGCCGGGCCGCGATGCCCGCCAAGAACGATCAGCGCCGCGCCGATGGTCGACGCAACCAATGCCAGCCAGCCGATCCAGTCGAGACGTTCGCCGGCGAAGATGGCCGCTGCGGCCGCAAGGAGAACCGGCATGGAGCCGACCATCAGCGATGCGTGGCTGACGGTGGTGCGGTCAAGGCCGTGAAACTGCATTAGGAACTGCACCGGGACACCGAAGAATGCGGAGATGAGCAGCAGGCGAACTTCCGCGCGCGTGAATGAAACGCGATTCATGAGAGCGACCGGCAGCATCCCCAGGCATGCAAAGAGGAAGCGGTAAAGCACCATGTGCTCCACGCTCATTTCGTTCATGGCCACGCGGCCGAAATAGAAGCCGGTGCCCCACAGGCATCCAGCGAGTGCGCACGCGCCATACCCAAGAAACTGTATGCGGCGGCTGATGGTTCCCTCCGTTGGCGGTTTCTTTCTTGGCCGCATGCGAAAGATTTGGACTGGCGCGCTATCCGCCGATGATCTTTGCGCCCCAGATCAGGAGCAGGATGCCGATAATGATGCGATAGATGGCGAAGATGGTGAAGCCATGCTTGCGCACCCACATCAGGAACCACTCCACCACGCCGAAGGCCACGATGAACGACACAACGAAGCCGATGGCCAGCACGATCCAGCGCTCACTGGTCATGGTCACGTGCGCTGCGCGTGCCGGCGGCGAGGGCCGCCTTGCTCGGGTGAATCTCTTTCAGCAGGTCGTAGCCAGTTGCCGCGAGCATGGTCGGAATCGACAGCAGGAAGCTGAACTCGAGGGCCGTGGGCCGGTCCATGCCGACGAGTTGTCCCGCGGCGATGGTCGACATGGAGCGCGACGTTCCCGGAAAGATGGCCGAGAGCGACTGGCACAGCCCGATCCAGACCGACTGCCCAAAGGTCATCTCTTCCACGTGAATGGTGTTGGGTTCGAAGCGCGAGGCCCACGCGTCAACCGCCCACATGATTACGCCGCCGGCAAGCAGGGCAATCGCAATCACGGTGAGGCTGCTGAGGTTTCTGTCGCTCCACTTTTTCAGTAGCAGCGCCGGAATGGATGTGCAGATGAAGGCGATGATCGTAAGCGAGAGCGGGTGAGTGAAGATGGTGCGGTCGCCCCGCTCGCCGCGGGGAAAGGTGCGGAAGAATTCGAGAATCCGCCCCAGGTAAAGCAGCAACAGAGCCAGGATGGCGCCTGCCTGGATGACGATGGTGTACATCTTCCAGTAGGCATCGTCCAGGTTGATCTTCATGAGAGCTTCAGCGATGCGCAGATGCGCGGTCGAGCTGACCGGCAAAAATTCGGTCAAGCCCTCAACAATACCCAAAATGACAGAAATAATGTAGACGTTCAAAAGGCCTCCGGAAGGCGCACGGGGCGGGTTCCGTTTCGCGTGCTCGCGCAGTCAGTTGCGTAATAGCATCTCTTCGATGATAAAGCCCGGAGCCGGAGAGGCCTGGTTCCTGCATCGTTATTCGGATTGCCGCTCGATGCCGTATACGGGAATGCCCTGGTCGAGCTTGAAGATGATGGCCAGCGCCCGCGCGGTGAAGTCCGACTGCGGAAACTTGTCTTTCATGCGCGCCGCCAGGTCATGCGCATGAGCCTTGGCGCTGTCGGCCTTTTTGTCGCTGTTATCGGCATTGAACATATCCACCAGCACGGCCTGGCGGTAAACAGCCTGGTAAAGCGCCTGCGCGGTGCGCGGCCCATCGGGATATTCGGCCGGCGTACTTCTCGTAATAGTCGGTTTCTTTTTCCGGACACTTGGGCTGGCCCTGCCAGTCGCCGCATAGCTTGTTGTCGATGAGCGCATAGGCGGCCAGGGCGGCCTGGCGCGTGCGCGGATAGAACTTGATGATTTTCTTCATCTCCTCGTCGTCGAGCTGCTCGCGCATGTAGGATTCTTTTTCGTGCGCGGAGGGCCGCGAGGAGATGTCGGCCTTCTGAATCTGCCAGAGGATGTCGGCAGCGCGCCAGGCGGCTTCGGGCGCCAGGGGCGAATCGGGAAACATCTCCGCAACGCGGCGATAGAGCAGGCGCGCGGTCTGCGCCGCATGCGCGGGCCCGCGCGGATCGCTTGCCAGAGGCTTCCTGGTTGGCCGCTTCGCCCATCAGCACCTGGTCGCCGTTGGGCGTGGTCTCGATGACCACTCCCTTGGCCTCCATCCAGCCGGAGATGGGCGGCGGCGCATCTTGGGGCGCACCGATAAGGGGCGCGTCCTTCTCGCTGACTTCCTGCACGTCGGTGTTGGCGTAGACGCGAATCCAGTCGCCACTCTTCTCCGCAATTACCATCTCGCGGCCGGGCTGCACGCGGTCCACCTTCTGGTGTTCTGGGCCGGCGAGACATAGAGCCACGTCACGCGCAGCGCGGTGGCACGCGGCCCCGCCAGGGGTTTCTGGATGTTGTCCTTCTTGGGCTTTTGCTCGGATGGAGCAGTGGCGGCAAACAGGATCATGAAACAAACAGCGACGAATGGAAATCGAAACGCACGGATATTCATCAACGCCTTCATATTTGGATAGACGCTAGAGGGTCTCGGTCAGTACTTCGGCCAGCATTTTGGGGTCGACATTTCCGCCGCTCACCAGCGCGACGGCTTTTCGGAACGGTGGCAATTCGGAGGCATGGAACAGGAGGGCCGCGGTGGTGACGGCGCCGCTGGGCTCGGGCACCAGCCGCGCCGTGGCGACGATAGCGCGCATGGCGGCGCGAATCTCGGCTTCGGTCACGGTGATGATCCCGTCCACATAGGCCTGGATATGCGCGAAGTTGCGTACGCCCACGCTCTGGGTGCGCAGACCGTCGGCGATGGTCCGGCTGGTCAACTCGGCCGGCCAGGTGACGATCTTGCCGGTGCGAAAGCTCTCCGCGGTGTCGCCGGCGAGTTCGGGCTCGATGCCGAAGACCTTCGCGTTGGGGTTGAGCAGCTTGACGGCCGTGGCGGTGCCGCTCAGGAGGCCGCCGCCCGAGACCGGGGAAAGCACCAGGTCCACATCGGGCAGGGACTCGGCGATCTCGAGGCCGCACGTGGCCTGGCCGGCGATGATCTGCTCGTCGTCGTACGGAGGGATGACGACGTATCCATGTTCGCGGACGAGTTCTTCGGCCTTGGCGAGGCGATCGTTTGACGCTACGCCGACGTCGACGATTTCCGCGCCAAGGGCCAGGGTCGCGGCCCGCTTGATGGCGGGGGCGTTCGAAGGCATCACGATAACTGCCTTGGCGCCCACCGCGCGCGCCGCATAGGCGACACCCTGTGCGTGATTGCCGCTCGAATAGGTAATAACGCCGCGCCGGATTTCGTCGGGCTTGAGTTGCAGAATCTTATTTGCCGCGCCGCGCAGTTTGAAACTGCCGATGGGTTGCAGGCTTTCGGCCTTGAGCCAGACCTTGCCGCGGACGCCTTCAAATGGCGCCCGCACCAGCGGCGTTTTCACGGCGATGCCGGCGATGCGCGCGGCCGCCGCGTTGATTTCTTCAATAGTGATTAGTCTCTCGGTGATTGTGGTCATGGCAGAAATTGTCCCGGGATGGTTTCCGTTGGCGTCTCCGGTTGCCACACGATCTGCGACACCTTCCAGCGGATGCCGTCGAAGACTGCCTGAATACTGTTGATGCCGCGCACCGTTGCCCTTCCATCCGGCGTGGGCCCGCTTTCATAGGTGCTCCAGAGGTGGGCGATATGTCCTAAGCTCCCGGTCTTTACCTTTAGCTGGCGCTCGTAAAAAGATGGCTCCGTGCTTCTTCACGGCGTCGATCCAGCCATCAACGGTGAGCACATGCGGCGCATACAGGCCTTCGCGGGTCTGGCCTACAGGGATCCGCAGCGAGTCGGGGTAAAAAAGCTGGCGCATGCACGCGCGATCCTTGTCCGGGGCGCCGCTGATGGCATCGTCGAGCGCCTTAGTCAGGTCGTCGAGCGTTTTCGCGGGAAGGCATTCCGTGGCTTCTGCCGCTGGCGGGGAGGATTGGGAAGCCGGAGCCTGAGGGGCAGGTGATGCCTGAGATGCAGGCGGGTTCGATTGAGGGCTGGCCGCTGAAGACAGGATTCCGGCGGTAAGAGCGAACAACGCGCCAATGCGGTTCATATGGCCGATTCTACGCGACCCGCCCCGACGTTATTGATGTATCTGCGGGCCGTGGTGAAGCGGCAGAAACTTCAGGTTGGGATACAAGTGCCGCGAGACCTCCTGTCCCTTCGACTGGCTCCGCCATGGCGGGTGAATGATGATCTTGGGGTCGATCTGCGGGCTGTTCAAATTCGGCCGGGGCGGGAGCGTGGTGAGACGAGGCAGGACCAGGCTGTTCTGCATCGGAGGCAGCGGTTTAAAGGATGTGAAACCGGGCGGCGCCGGTTCGATGAATTTCCTCGGGCATCTGAAACAGCTTGTCCGGATCGACTTTTTGCGGTGAGGGCGACTGGCAAAAGGCCAGGGTCCCAACACAGAGAAGCGCGAGCAATGGGAGTTTCATTGCACACCTCCTTCTTAAGAGGACGCATTCTCGGGAACAAGGATAGCACCGTTCTTGCCGCTGGATACTGGCTCGGCGATAGATCGAAGTGCGGCGAGCTGGACTTTGTGGTCTCCCACCCTTTCGACAGAAAAACGTCGACAGGGTGGGGCACGGAGCGTTTCTGGCTAGACTTCTTCCCGAACCACGAATGCCGTCTGCCAGCGGGCAGATTCGTATCCGGTCTGCTCGGCAACTGCGCGGAGGTCGACCTTGATCGCCTGGCCGGGGAATTCGGCCGGGATGCAGCGCAGGTGGTTGCTGCGATGGGAACGGCGAATGGTCCGATGGCCGGCGAGTGTAAGCTGCTCTGCGACTGCCGGTTACGACCTGGTTATCGGCAAACAGCTCGTTGAAGTATTCCGGCTGATCGTGGGACGAGGCGCCCAGGAGCCACGGCCCGAAGTGGAGCGCCTTTCGCCCGGGGCGCGATTGCACGCCGTCGGCGCTCTCTGCGCGAAAGTTCATCTTGTATTGCACGACGATCTCGTCGCCGGTTGCGATCTTCTCGATGCGCAGGTCGTCGAGGCGCGTGCCGTTCTTCGTAGAGGACCACCGCATCCGCCCAAGCCGGCTTGCGCACTACCAGTGAAAGCATTGCCGGCACGCGTTCTGCACGATGATGCGAATCTTGCCCTCGGTGGCCAGGTAGGAGCGGGCTTCGACGATGGCGTTCTGCGATTTCCATCTTCCATCGAGCGGGCAGGTCGTACATGATTTCGCTGCCGGACTGGCGAAATACGGAGTTATTGACGTCGGCGAATGCGCGCAGCCCATGCAGGGTGCAGCACCACCACGCCCGCACTGCGACCATTTCGGGCGTGAAGTCCTCATAGAGATTGGCGTGGCCGAAATCGCCGGTCGCGAACTGGTTCATGGCGAATTCGTTGAACAGGGCGGACTCGGCCGCGGCGAGATATTTCGCGTCGCCGGTGACGCGATAGAGCGCCAGGTTGAGGCGCAGCCAGTCACATTCCGCGCAGCCTTCGGTGCGCTTCTTCTTCGGCGACCACGCTTCGGGGACGCCGCCGGTGATGAGAATGTCGCCGGAGGCATTGATATCGTTCCAGGCTGCGACTACGCGATCGAGATGCTTCGAATCCCTGGTCGCCTCGTAGAGACCGAGCGTTCCGCGCACGCTGCAGAGGTAGCCATGCACGTGGTCGCCGGGACGGCGCTCCATGCGCGCCGCGATATCCGCGCAGAGGTCGCGATACTTTATCTTCTTTCGTCTGGCCGCGTAGAGAGCGGCGAGGCCTTCGGTCTGCTGGGTCCAGCAGATATAAGAGGTGGCGAAGTGGCCGGCCCCGAAGTCTTCGGCCATCTGTTGCGAATTGAATTTGGGGCCGATGGCGACGAGAAAGTCTCCGAGCCTGCGGGCGGCAGCGAGCGCGGCCGGGTCGTGGCGGAGAGCGTGGTATTCCATGAGGCCGACCAGCAGGCGGCCGTTGCCCCACAGCAGGGCGAGATCGTCGTCGCCGGGGTGCTCGGCATTGAAGCTCTTGCCGAAGTAGCCTTCGGGATGCTGCAGCGGGAGCGTTTTCTTTACGAATTCGTCGAGTACGGGGAAGTCGTCGCCGAAGGACGTCGATGAGGCTGCCAGCGCGCCGATCCAGCGGCCCGACAGGTCGCCGCTGAAATTGGTGAAGCGCCGGCCCGGCTCCCCGCGCAGGTCCTCGAGCAGGAATGGCTGTGAGTACGCCGGTTGAGGGCGCTCCAGCACTCGGTTGAGCGTGAGGTGATAGCGATCGAAATTGGGGCGGCCGGAAGCGGTGTCGCCGCGGGCGTGAGTTGTGGGTTCGTTCGAACCGGCAGGCTCGGGATGCAGGATGGCCGAATGTGCAGCAAGAGGAAGCGCGGCGGAAGCCGCAAGGAATTTACGACGATTCATAGAGAACCTCAGCCAGCGAACGAGTCGAGCGGCCAAAGGATACCACTACTTGCGGCGGGAAGAGAGGACCTGCAGCGACTTCGCGCGCTTAGGCATGCCATTGCAGACAGCAAGGAGCAACATGGGGCGGGCGAAAACCAGGTTTCCTTAAAGGCCGCAAGTTAGGGCCGCTACGCAGCGTAGCGACTTAGCAAGTCAGCGAAAAGGCCAGCCACCACGCACACTCAATACCCCTGCCGAACTTGACCGATCCTAGATCTCCATGATCACCGGCATAATGAGCGGGCGGCGGCCAGTGGTCTTCTGGATGAGGCGCTTGAGGTCGACACGCACCTTTTCCTTCACCATACCGTAGTCCGTCTTCTGTTCGCCGCTGAGGCCGTCGAGTGTCCTCAACATCGCTTCGCGGGCCTGCTCGGTGATATCGGCGCCGCCAAAGCCGCGCATGACCACTTCCGGCGGCTGCTCGAGCTTGCCGGTCCGCTTGTTGATGGCCAGCACGGCCAGTACGATGCCGTCTTCGCTGAGGATGCGGCGATCGCGGATGACGAGGTCTTCGACCACGTCGATGCTCGATCCGGAATCGATGAGCACGCGGCCCGCCGTCACCTTGTCGACTTTGCGCGCGTCGTCCTTATCGAGTTCGAGTACATCGCCGTCTTCAATCACAATCGCATGCTCGACCGCACCGGTCTCCATCGCTATTTCGGCGTGGCGGCGCAGGTAGCGGTAGTCGCCGTGGACCGGCACAAAGAACTTGGGACGCACCAGGTTGATGAGCAGGCGCATCTCTTCCTGGCAGCCGTGGCCGCTGACGTGAATGAGGCCATGCGATCCGTCATCGTAAATCACGTTGGCGTCGCGCCGGTAGAGGTGATCGATCACGCGAAAGATGCTTTTCTCATTGCCGGGAATGATGCGGGAACTCAGCACCACCGTGTCGCCCGGGTCGATGTGCGCATGGCGATGGTTGTCGACGGCGGCGCGGCTGAGGGCGCTCATGGGCTCTCCCTGGGTGCCGCTGATCAGGATCATCAACTGGTCGACGCCATAGTCGCGCATCTGGCCGGGATTGATGATCAGGCCGCTGGGGACGTTGAGGTAGCCGAGGTCCTGCGCGATCTCGGTGCTCTCCACCATGGAGCGGCCGATGATGGCGATCTTGCGCTTGTGCTCGCGGGCCAGTTCCATGGCGATGCGAATGCGATAGATCGACGACGAGAAGCAGCTGAAGAAGAGCTTCTTGCGGGCGCGGGAAAAGATCTCGTCGAGGCGCGGGCGCACGGCGCGTTCGCTGGGCGTATAGCCCGGGCGTTCGACGTTGGTCGAGTCCTGCAGCAGAGCCAGCACGCCGCGCTTGCCGTATTCGGCGAAGGTGTGCAGGTCGAAGGCCTTGTCGTCGAGCGGCGAAAGATCGATTTTGAAATCGCCGGTGTGGATCACGACGCCGACGGGAGTCTCGATGGCCAGGGCCACGCAGTCCACCAGCGAGTGGGTCACGCGGATGGGCTCGATGGTGAACGGCCCGATGGAGAACTTCTCCCTGGGCGCGATTTCGATCAGGGTGGTTTCGTCGAGCAGGTGATGCTCTTCGAGCTTGCCTTCCACGAAGGCCAGCGTGAACTCGGTGGCGTAGACCGGAACCTTGATCTCGCTCAGGATCCAGGGCAGGCCGCCGATGTGGTCCTCGTGCCCGTGGGTGAGCACGATGGCGCGGACATGCTGCCTGTTTTCAATCAGGTAGGTGATGTCGGGCACGACGATATCGACGCCCAGGAGTTCCGACTCGGGAAACATCAGCCCGGCGTCGATCACGATAATGTCGTCTTCCCAGCGCAGCGCGAGGCAGTTCATCCCGAACTCGCCCAAGCCGCCCAGGGGAATGATTTTCAGCTTTTGGGTTTGCATTCCTGTTCAGAACTGATGCTAACACTGCAGTGAACAGTGATCAGTGGTCAGTTAACGCCGGTTGACGATAACTGGTCGGAGAAAAACCGGCTATGTCATATTTCTAGGTCTGGTCCTCGAAGTCATTCCTTGGTTTTCCACCGCTATCGTTGCAAGGGACGCCCACGCCCGGGCATCTCTGATCCACTGATCACTGACCACTGTTTCGCTATAATCCTCGCCATAAGAATCGAGGGTTCGCGGTGAATCGTCTGACAAGATTGGCAGTTGTATGCCTGCTGGCAGCTACATCGGCTTTCGCTCAAAAGCAACCCTGCTCAACTGCCGGGCGAAGACAATGCATTCCTTGGGGTGCGGACGATTCGCCTGTGGCCGGGCGATGCGCCTCAGGCCAAGGGCAATGCCTGCGAAGACATTCCCACCTTGACGATTTTTGCGCCGCAGCCGGGGCACGATAACGGCTCGGCGGTGGTGGTGCTGCCGGGCGGCGCCTATGTCGGGCTGGCTGCGAATCTCGAGGGCAGGCAGGTCGCCGACTGGTTCACGGCGCGCGGCTTCCACGCTTTTATCCTGCAATACCGCTTGAGTTCCAATGGATACCTGCTGCCCATCCCGCTGCTCGATGCGCGGCGAGCGGTGCAGACGGTGCGGGCGCGCGCCGCAGACTACCACATCGATCCCAATCGCATCGCGATCATCGGATTTTCCGCGGGCGGGCACCTGGCGGCGCTCGCGTCGACGCAGTTCGTTGCCGGCAAGCCTGACGCCGACGATCCCGATCGAGCGGGTGTCCAGCCGGCCCGACTTCACGGTGCTCGGCTATCCGTGGATCGGTGCGATTTCGAGCGACACTTCGCACCTGAGCTACTGCAAGTTGTTCAAGGTGATGGATCGCTGCGAGGAACTGCGGACGGCGTATTCTCCGGACTTGTTTGTGACCAAGGAAACGCCGCCGACTTTCTGGTTCCACACATTCAACGACGAGACCGTGCCGGTGGAGCAGGGCCTGCGCTACTACGAGGCGCTGGTCAAGGCCGGGGTTCCGTCCGAGGGGCACATCTTCGCCAACGGCCATCACGGCGTGGGGCTGGGCAAATCCGATGCCGCGCTTGACCAGTGGCCGAACCTGCTGGAGATCTGGCTGCGGGCGCAGGGGCTGATGCCTGCACCCGGCGCCGCCCAGCAGCCACTGATCCTGACTACAGATCCCTGAGCGATTTGTCACTTCTGGACGAAGAATTCGGCCATGCTGGGCGCGTTTGCTGCCGCACCGGGCGGATTCTGGAGTTGCAGCGATTCCATGATCGTGCGCAGCATGCTTTCGTGCTGGAAGACGGTGCTCGATGTCTGAGTGAACCCGGCCTTCACGTTGGGCCCCCAGAACGCGGCGACCACGTGGCCGCCTCCATGAGTTGTGTCGGTATCGGACGCTTCATCGAACAAGACGATGAGGATTCCGTCGCCTCCGGGCTGAAATGCCGGGTTCGCCGAAAGAGGTGCGACTACATTCGCCTGCAGCCAGCTGTCGGCCTGTTGCGGAGTTCCGTTATGCGCATCGTCATTGAGATCCGGAACGATGTAGGAGAATTCCGGCAAGGCATTCTTGCCCAGATCGGACGCAAACTGCGAGAACGGCCAGAGGACCTGGTTGGCCACCTTTGGGCTGTTCGCGATATCGGAAAACAGGGCAAACGGATTGTGGCGGATCACATACAACCCGGTGTTTCCGCCGAGGTATCCCTGGGTGATTCCTTCCGCATAAACCTTGAACGAAACATTGGCGGCGAGCAGTCGGCGGGCGAGGTTGTCCACGTTTTCGATGGCCGTGGAGCTGTCGTCGGTCGTCACCAACTGTCCGGTAGTGAGCATGAAATAGTTGCCGATCGAGGGATGCGTGTCGGCATAGTAATTCGTCGCCAGAGCTCCCGCGCCGATGAGGGCATTGAGATGCGGCCAGGCGCTGGTGTTGCCCGCGACGGTGGAGTACCCATGGTTCTCCTCCATCACCAGGACGACGTGCTTGCTGGGTGCTGCCGGGCCTGAACGTTGATTTTTGCCGAGCCTGTCATGGAGGAATTCTGACTGCTTGTAGCGGTAATTGTCACGCTGCCGGCAGAGGCCGGCGCGGTAAAAAGTCCATTGGAATTGATGCTGCCGCCGCTCGCCGACCAGGTAACGGCTTGAACGGTCGCGGTGCACTGGGAAGTGCCTTTGGGGGCAATGATCGGGGGACTGCAGGAGACAGCAACTCCGGCGGCACTGGGACTGATCTGCGGCGGCTGATTGCCGCCGCCGCATGCGGCGATGAAGCGGATCAAAACCAACAACGCCAGGGAAGCGCAGGGCGCGAGACCACTCAGTTGGTTGCTCTTCATTTCGCACCGTAGGCTGCTCTCGGGTTAGCGCCATTTTTGTCTATGAGGCGCTTCGCCCTTTCTACATATCTAGGGCATTCTTCGGAGCTAAGTTGCGAGTATCTCCGGTCATGCAATAGCCAACTTTTGGGCGAATTGGTCGCACCTTAACGTTCTAAGAAGATGCGGAGGCGCCTGGCGGTTGCATGGAGGTTCGGAGTTGATTGTTATTCCACCCGATTGCGTCTTGGCGTCGGACGCGGTTCGTCCCTGTAACATCCACTCCTATCGGGCGAAGGCGACCTGTGCTACAGCCCGGACTGCGTTATTGAAGCTCACTCAAACTTTTCGGAGGCCTCAACTCATGAAAGCATCGCATGGGTTTGCCGCGGCCGCACTGCTTTTTCGGTTTCCCTGAGCGCGCAGGAGACGCGCAATCCCGAAGCGCGCAACCAGGCGCAGCGATCCGCGCCCGCGCAGGCCCAGGGTCCAGCGATCAGCACAAGGAGCGCGGAGAGCCTGCCCGTTCCCCCGGAAAAGCCTTCCGTTACCCACCACGACATCTCGCTGGGCGGCAGAAAGCTCCAGTACACCGCGACCGCGGGCACGCTCATCATTCGCGATGAAGAGGACAAGCCCTACGGAAGCATGTTCTACGTGGCCTACACGCTGGATGGCGCGGAGGCCAGAACGCGGCCGGTGAGTTTTCTCTACAACGGCGGTCCCGGATCGGCCACGCTGTGGCTGCACATGGGCTCGTTTTCGCCGGTGCGCATCAGCACCGACAGCCCCAATGCCACCGCCGGGCCGCCTTTCAAGCTGGTTTCGAACGAATACTCGCTGCTCGACAAGACCGACCTGGTCTTTGTGGACGCGCCGCTCACCGGCTATTCGCGCGCGGTCGGCAAAGGCCAGCCCAAGGACTTCTTCGGCGTCGACCAGGACTTGCACGCTTTCGACCGCTTCATCATTCGCTACCTCAGCGTGAACCAGCGCTGGAACTCGCCCAAATTCCTCATCGGCGAATCGTATGGAACCACGCGATCGGCGGCGCTGGCCGACATGCTGGGCAACGACGGCGTGCAATTGAACGGCGTGGTGCTGATTTCGTCGATCCTGAACTACAACATCCGCGCGGGCGGCTACGACATTCTTTACATCGGCAACCTGCCCAGCTACGCGGCGGCGGCCTGGTACTTCAACAAGATTCCCAACAAGCCGCGCCGATCTCGCCGCGTGGGTGCAGCAGGCGCGCGAATTCGCCTCCGGCCCTTACGCGCACGCGCTGTTTCAGGGGCATAACCTGCCCGCCGCGGAACTGGATAGCGTGGCGAAGGAGGTGAGCCGGTTTACGGGGCTGAGCGTGGACTACGTGAAAGAGACGAACCTGCGCATCTCGCCCGTCGCGGTTCCGCAAGGAGGTGCTGCGCGAAGACCGCAAGACGCTGGGCCGGTATGACATGCGCTTCGAAGGCGTGGACCTGGATGCGGCCGGCGAGAATCCCAGCTACGATGCGTCGGATACCGGCATCAGCGGCGCGTTTGTGGCCGCCCTGCACGACTACCTCGAAGCGCGAACTGAAATACCAGAGCACCGACAATTACCGGCCCACCGCTTACAACCTGACCGGGGTCAGTGGGACTGGAAGCACCGGCCCACCAGCGGCGGGCCCGGTGTGGGCCCGGGGGGCGGGGAACAGTCCCAGCCCTATGTGGCCGCGGACCTGGCCAGCGCGATCCGCAAGAATCCCGCATCTGAAGGTGTTTTCCGCCAATGGCTATTTCGACCTGGCGACGCCGTTCTTCGCTACCGAGTACGACATCGCGCACATGGATCTGCCGCCGGACCTGCGCGGGAATGTGCAGTTCGGGTACTACCCGTCGGGGCACATGATCTATCTGAACGTTGAGGCGCTGCACAAGCTCAAAGATGACCTGGCCGCATTCATCACGAGCGCGGGAAAATAGGCGATTTTCCCCCAAAAATAAAAGGCGGACTAGCCGGAATCGGGAGTGGAAGGATTTCCCGAAACCGGCCGCCCGCTGGACCCTGAACCGGGTCTAGGTGGTACTTTTAAGTGTAGGCCCGTTTCCCTGGAAAGCAAGCAGTTTTTTTGACTGTTTTTCTCGCTTCGTGACCGCAGTCACAGATGGCCGTCCAAAGCGGCCCGGCGCGTTGCACTGGAGGGGTCTGCCCTGATACAAAAATAGGTTCCTCTCTTCGAAAGTGATTGATCTGACCGCCTGATCGAAACCGATGACCAGCATGATTGAACTCGCTCAACAAGCCGGGATTTTCCTGCTTGCGGCCGATGTGCCGGCCGCGCAACCGGAGCCGTCTCTGGTCGACCAGGTGGCGCAACTGCTGATTGGCGCAGTGCCCACGGTTCTGCTGTTCATCGTGCTGGTGTTGTGCTACCAGTTCCTGGTGCAGAAACCCCTGACCCGGACCCTGGATGAGCGCCGCGCGCGGACCGAGGGCGCCATCGAGGATGCCCACCGGGCCATCGCCCAGGCCGAGGCGCGGGCAGCCGAATACGCCAACAAACTACGCCAGGCTCGCGCCGAGATTTTCAAGATTCGCGAGCAGCGCATCAAACAGTGGAACGCTGAACGGGACGCGGCGCTGGACGAGGCACGCAAGGCGGCCGGGCTCCAGGTGAGCCAGGCCAAGGCCGCAACTGGAAGCCGAGGCCGGCAACGCCCGGCAGGCCATCCAGGCTTCCGCTGCGGATCTAGGCCAACCTGGTCGTCCGCGCGGTTCTGCCACAGGCCGCCGGGGGTATCGCGTTGAGAATTTGTCGCCAATTTCGTTTGCCGGCACCCGTTGTTCGTTTCGCATGGTTGGTTTTCTTGGCCGCCGGCCTGGTGATTGTGCCCTGCCGGATGGTGGCCCAGGATCAGCCGTCGGCTCCAGCGAAGCGCTGCTGCCAGCGGGGCCGCTGCCAGCGATATGAAGGGTCTGCCCGCGCAGCCCGGCCAGGAAAAGAAGGAAGAGCAGGAGGAAGAGAACGTCTTCCGTCATACGGCGCTGGTGAGTTCGATTTCGGACACGATCTTCCACGATGACAAGAATGCGACCGATCGGGAGAAGGTCGAGATCCGCGACAAGCACATCGAACAGACGGCTCGCATCTTCGAGTGGATCAATGCCGGCATCATCATCCTGGCGATTGTGATTCCACTGGCGAAATTTCTGCCCAAGGTGATGCGCAAGCGCTCCGATCACGCTGAGCCATAACCTCGAGACTGCGCGCGAGACCACCGCCGATGCCAATGCGCGGCTCAGTGCGGTGGAAGCGCAGCTTTCGCGCCTCGACGAGGAGATCGCCAAGATCCGCGCCCAGGTGGAAGATGAGAGTAAGCAGGACGAGGTCCGCATCAAGGCCACCATCGAAGAGGAGCGGGCCCGCATCGTAGCCTCGGCCGAACAGGAAATCAGCGCAGCTGCCGCGCATGCACAGCGCAGCCTTCGCCACTTCGCCGCCGACCTTGCGATCGAGCGGGCGGTCCGGCAGCTGGATCTAACCCCTGACACGGACCGTGCCCTTATCGCTGAGTTTGTGAGTGAAGCACAAAACGGCGCAAACGGCGCTGCGAAGGGAGGCAAGAACTAATGGCCGCGTTTGCTTCCCGATACGCCCGCGCGTTTGCCGATGTGGTGGCTTCGGCGCACCTTGACACGGCGGCGATCGACCGGCAGCTCAATGACCTTCTTGCCACCTGGGACGGCAGCCGCGAACTCCGCGAAGTTTTCGAGAATCCTGCCGTTCCTGCTCCGCAGAAGGTGGCAATTCTCGACAGCATGAACAAGAAGCTCGGGCTGCAGCGTGAGCTTCGCAACCTGATCGCGGTATTGATCAACAACGATCGCATCGCCCATATTCGCGAAGTGGCCGAGGCTTATCGCGCCGAATTGCAGGAGCGCCTGGGCATTCGCCAGGCCGAGATCGTGACGGCTCGCCAACTCAGTGAGCAGGAGCGCGCTTCGCTGCTGGCAGGCGTGGGCAAACTGGCCGGGGCGCCCATTCAGGCGACATTCAAGCTCGATGAAAAGATTCTGGGCGGCACCGTGGTCCGCATCGGGTCGACGGTATATGACGGTTCCGTACGCGGCCGCCTGGAGCGGTTGAGAGAAGCATTGATTGCCGGATAACAGTGATCAGTGATCAGTGATCAGTGATCAGTGACCAGATTATTTCCGGTAGCGGTTGAGGGATTGACAGTAGACAGTCAGGGTTTGGGCTCACAGGCGTCAGCATCGGGCGGTACGGCACGACTGACCACTGATCACTGACCACTGACCACTGAAGGACGCACATGGCTCAAATCAAAGCAGACGAGATTACGCAACTTCTTCGCGAGCAGATCGCGAACTACGATTCGAAGGTGCAGGTCGACGAAGTCGGCACCATTACGTCCCTGGGCGACGGCATCGCCCGCATCCACGGGCTCGATAAGGTCATGGCCGGCGAACTGCTCAGCTTCCCGCACAACATCGCGGGTCTTGCGCTTTCGCTTGAGGAAGACCAGGTTGGCGCCGTTGTCCTGGGCGACTATACCGAACTCAAGGAAGGCCAGGAGGTAAAGCGCACCGGCAAGATTCTGAGCGTGCCGGTGGGCGACGCCATGATCGGACGCGTGGTCAACGCGCTGGGATTGCCCATCGACGACAAGGGCCCCATCGCCACCACGGAGACCCTTCCTGTCGAACGCCTGGCGCCCGGCATCATCGATCGCCAAGGCGTGCGCGAGCCCATGGCCACCGGTCTCAAGGCCATCGACGCCATGATTCCCATCGGCCGCGGCCAGCGTGAGCTCATCATCGGCGACCGTCAGACCGGCAAGACCGCGGTGCTGCTGGACACCATCATCAACAACGCGAAGAACGACCTGATTTGCATCTACTGCGCCATCGGCCAGAAGCGCTCGTCGATTGCGCATGTCGTGCAGACGCTGACCGAAGCCGGCGCCATGGGCCACACCATCATCGTGGCCGCCTCGGCTTCCGAGCCAGCGCCAATGCTTTACCTTGCCCCCTACGCCGCATGCGCCATGGGCGAGTATTTTCGCGACAACGGCAAACACGCGCTGGTGATGTACGACGATCTTGTCCAAGCACGCCATGGCGTACCGCGAAATTTCTCTGTTGCTGCGCCGTCCGCCAGGCCGCGAAGCCTATCCCGGAGACGTGTTCTATCTCCATTCGCGCCTGCTGGAGCGCGCCTCCAAGCTCAGCAAAGAGCGGGGCGGCGGATCGCTCACCGCTCTGCCTGTCATCGAGACGCAGGCCGGCGACGTCTCGGCCTATATTCCCACCAATGTCATTTCGATTACCGATGGCCAGATTTTCCTCGAGACCGACCTGTTCAACTCCGGCGTGCGTCCGGCCGTGAACGTGGGCCTATCGGTCTCGCGCGTGGGATTCTCGGCGGCCATCAAGGCAGTCAAGCAGGTAGGCTCGACTCTCAAGCTGGATCTCGCGCAGTACCGTGAACTGGCGGCCTTTGCGCAGTTCGGCTCCGACCTCGATCCGCTTACCCAGAAGCAGCTCAACCGCGGCCAGCGCCTGACGGAACTGCTCAAGCAGCCGCAGTTCCAGCCGCTGAGCTGGCAGAAGATGACAGTGATTCTCTTCGCCGGCACTCAAGGCTATCTCGACGACCTGAAGATCGAACAGATCCGAGCGTTTGAAGACGGCTTGTACCAGTACGTGGACACCGCGCAGCAGCAGTTAATGGACGAATTGACGCAGAAGAAGTCGTTCGACGACGACCTGCGCAATCGGCTGCACGCCGCGCTGAAAGAGTACAAGGCGAATTTCGTGAGCCAACAGCAGGAAGCTGCCGTTACGTCGTAACGACAGCAGTTCACAGTTCTCAGTTTTCAGCTGAAGGGCACCGGACATCTTTTGAACTGAAACTGAAGAACTGAGAACTACGAACTGAGAACTACGAACTATGAACTGAGAACTTAAGCAATGGCAAACGTCCTCGATTTACGCCGCCGCATTCGCAGCGTGAAAAACATGCGGCAGATCACCAAGGCCATGAAGATGGTCTCGGCGGCCAAGTTGCGCCGCGCGCAGGAGCGGGCCATGGCCGCGCGCCCCTACGCCAAGATGATCACCAGCGTGCTCGAGTCGCTGACGCGTCGCGTGGACATCTACGACCCCGAAACCGGCAACCTGCGCCATCCGCTCTTTCAAACGAGAGAGGAAAAGCGGGTGCTGCTGGTGGTCGTCAGCGGCGACAAGGGGTTCGCAGGGGCGTTCAACTCCAACATCCTCAAAGCGGCTTTCAATTTCATCAACGTAAACCAGGGCAGGGAAGTCGACATCGAGGCTGTGGGCCGCAAGGGGCGCGACCAGATGCGCCGGCGCTACGCCGCCGCGGTCTACACCGAGCAGACTGGTGAAGACGGAGGCAAAGTCCAGGTTCGCGCCGACGCGCAAGGGCCCCATCGAGCTTACCGGCGATCACCCCGGCATGCTCGAAAAGCTCGAAGCCAAGCGCGTGTTTGAACTGGCCGAGAACATCATTTCCCGCTATTGCCACGAGGAGATTGACGCCGCCTACATCGTCTACAACGAGTTCAAGTCAGTGATCTCGCAGCGGGTTGTCGTCGAGCGGTTGTTGCCCATCATCAAGATCGGCGCACCGCAGATCACCGGGGCGGCCGAGCCGACCCTCGAAGAGCGGGAGCGCGCCGCGGAGGCCGCCATCAGCGCGGGCGTGCCGCTCGAGCCCGCCGATACGCATGAAGCGGACGAGGAAGCGGCGAAATTCGGCACCCAGAATGTGGATTACATCTACGAGCAGCCGCCCGAGGAACTCTTCAATGGCCTGCTGCCCCAATACATTGCATCGATGCTGTATCACGCGATGACGGAGTCGGTAGCCGCCGAGCACGCGGCGCGCATGACGGCCATGGATGCAGCATCGAACAACGCGTCGGACATGATCGACGCCTACACGCTGCAGATGAACCGCGTGCGCCAGGCCGCCATCACCAAGGAAATCATCGAGATTGTGAGCGGCGCCGCCGCGGTGTGAAACACAGCTTCTAGCTACTAGCTCCTAGCCTCTAGCTAAAAGCCCGGAAGCGGAAATGGAATCAACTTGAAGCTAGAAGCTAGGAGCTAGCAGTTAGAAGCTCAAGAGAAGGAACAATGGCAGAGAACACAGGTAAAGTAATCCAGGTCTCCGGTCCGGCCGTGGACGTTCAGTTCGAAGAAGCGACGATGCCGCCCATCTACCAGGCGCTGCGCGTCGTCAGCGACGGCTTCACCGTCCCAACGCCCATCAACGTCATCCTCGAGGTACAGCAGCATTTGGGCGAAGGGCGCGTCAGGACCGTCGCCATGGAAGCGACCGACGGCATGGTCCGGGGCATGAAGGTTATCGATCTCGGCGGCCCCATCCGCGTGCCCGTGGGCAAGGAGACGCTGGGCCGCGTCATCAACGTCATTGGCGAGCCAGTGGACGAACTCGGCCCGATCGGCGAGAAGCAGCGCATGCCCATCCATCGCCCCGCGCCGCTGTTTGATGAGCAGTCCACCCACGAAGAGATGTTCGAGACCGGCATCAAGGTCATCGACCTCATCCAGCCCTTCCTGAAGGGCGGCAAGATCGGCCTCTTTGGCGGCGCCGGCGTGGGCAAGACAGTGGTCATCATGGAACTCATCAACAACGTCGCCAAGAACCACGGCGGCTTCTCGGTATTTGCGGGCGTGGGCGAGCGCACCCGCGAAGGTAACGACCTGTGGACGGAAATGACCGAGTCGGGCGTGATCAGCCCGGGCAAGTGGCAGGATTCGAAGTGCGCCCTGGTCTACGGGCAGATGACCGAGCCGCCGGGAGCGCGCCTGCGCGTGGCCCTCACCGGCCTCACCGTTGCTGAGTATTTCCGCGACGTCGAGGGCGCGGACACGCTGCTCTTCATCGACAACATCTTTCGTTTCACCCAGGCCGGTTCTGAAGTGTCCACGCTGCTGGGCCGTATGCCTTCAGCGGTGGGCTACCAGCCTAACCTGGCCACCGAAATGGGCGAACTCCAGGAGCGGATCACGTCCACGAGCAAAGGTTCCGTCACATCGGTGCAGGCGGTGTACGTGCCCGCCGACGACTTGACCGATCCCGCGCCGGCTACCACCTTTGCGCACCTCGACGCCACCACCGTGTTGAGCCGTCCGTTGTCGGAATTGGGCATCTACCCGGCCGTCGATCCGCTGGCCTCGACGTCGCGCATTCTTGCCGCCCGCATCGTCGGCCAGGAGCACTACGACGTGGCTCAGGGCGTGAAGCGCATTCTGCAGCGCTACAAAGACCTGCAGGACATCATCGCTATTCTGGGCATCGACGAACTGTCCGACGAAGACAAACTCACCGTCAACCGCGCGCGCAAGATCCAGAAGTTCCTGTCGCAGCCGTTCCATGTCGCTGAGCAGTTCACCGGCATTCAGGGCCGCTACGTCAAGATTGCCGACACGGTGCGCAGCTTCAAAGGCCTTCTCGAGGGCAAGTACGACGACGTGCCGGAGCAGGCGTTCTACATGAAGGGCGCGATCGAAGAAGTGCTCGAAACTGCCGAGAAGCTGAAGGCAACGGCGTAAAAGGCAGTGGTCAGTGATCAGTGGGTAGTGGTCAGTTTGTCCGAGCCACTCGAACCCGCTTCAACTGAAAACTGATGACTGAGAACTGAGATCTAAAGCATGGCTGACGAAAACCAACTTCGCGTTCGACTCGTGACCCCGGAGCGCATTCTGTTTGAGCAGGTGGCCGATGCGGTCGAGCTTCCCGCGAAAAACGGATATATGGAAGTGCTGTACGGGCACGCACCGCTGCTTGCTGAACTCGGTGCGGGCGACGTTCGAACCCATGGCGGCACTGCCGGGGAGCAGATCTACAACGTGAGCTGGGGATTTGTCGAAGTGCTGCCCGACCGTGTCACCATTCTCGCCAACGATGCACTCAAGCCCGGGGAGATCGACGTCAATCGCGCCCAGCAGCAACTCGACCGTGGCCTGAAGATGTGGAACGAAGCCGGCGAAAGCGAAGAAGCCTACGACAAGGCGCTCCACGTCATCGCCGAGGCGGAGGCCAAGCTGGCCACGGCAGGAGAGAAGCACTAACCGTGTAATTCAGACTGCGAACACGCGACGGCCCTGTTCGATCGAGCAGGGCCGTCGTGCGTTTGGCAATCCTATCGGTTGAGAACGCTCAGTCGCGGTGATCCTGAGGCGATGGATTGATCGGCTTGTCTTCGACTGGTGTTGCCTCGCCTACGATGCGCGAGGTCACGTGGGTCTTCTCGAAGTCGCGGTTCTGGGCGTCGAGGATGATCTCGCGGTGGAAGAAGAACAGCACGTGGATCTTGAACTCGGTGGAAAACGAAACCGGGAACCAGACGCCATCCGCCTGGGGCGCATAGGTTACGGTGAAACCGAGGCCGGGCAGGTTGGTCCCCAGCAGGGTACGCACCGCGAAGGGAATCTTGCGCGCCATACCAGTAGTGACCAGCACGGCCTGGTATGCCGTGGTGTCGATGTAGGCGTCGCCGCTCCAGCCGAAGTCGTCTTTCTTTTTGGGGCGAAAGGAAATGTGAAACACGTCGCGGCCATTCAGCCGTTCGCGCCCGGCCATCTTGAAAACATAGTCCGCCTGGTCCTTGGTGGTCAGCGGAAACAGGTGCGCGCTGATGCCGTCTTTCGATTTGTCGTGGATCAGGTTCCAGCGCATGTTCTCGACGATGTCGCGGTCCATGCTGTCATCTTTGATGGTGACCTGGATCGTGTCGTGGTGGTCGTCTTCTTTCTTGTCCGCGTCTTTCTTTTCTGCGTCCTTAGGCGTCTCTCCGACCTCCGCATCAATCTGCTCGGGCTTCAGCGCGTGGTAGGCGATGTATTGGTGCTTCGTGAGTTGGCGGCCGTCGAGGTTCAGCAGTTGTTCCTGCGATCCATCGCTCGATGGTGTCATACGGTAGTCGGTGATTTCCTCGCACATGACGGTTTGGCCCCGGCGAGAAACCATCTTGGCGTGCTGCACATAGACGTAGTGGGCTCGGTCGGCTTCGGCCCGGTCCTGATTTTCCCCCACCCGCGCCATTACGGACTCGGCCGAGGGGAGACCTTCCTCGGGCGGGTTTTCTTTTTGAGCGGACCAGGCAAACGAGGAAACCATCAACGAACAAGCCAGGATTGCACCGGCAAATCTGCGGCAAGTCATCGTGCGGACCTCGGGCAAACGTGAGACTCCCATTGGCCCCAACCCGGCCGGCCCTTGGCAGTTGCGCTAGGTTTTCTATTTGTGACGAAATGCTTACACCAGCGCCTGCACCAGAACGCAGGTGATGTTGTCGTGGCCGCCAGCTTTTTTGGCGGACTCGATCAGACGGGCGCAACGGTCCTGGAGGGGAAAATTCGAGGAAAGGATCGATTCGATAGCGGAGTCGGTCAGTTCGCGCGTGAGGCCGTCGGAGCAGAGCATGAACAGGTCGCCCGGCTCGGCCTGGAGTTCGAAGCAGTCCGGCGTAACGCAGTTCTGGGTACCAAGCGCCCGGGTAATGACATTGCGCAGGGGAGAACGAAGAGCCTCGGAGGGACTCATGCGGCCCATGCGCACCTGCTCCTCTACAAGCGAGTGGTCCAGTGTGACCTGCTCGAGCCGGCCTTCGCGCAGGCGGTAACAGCGGCTGTCGCCTACGTTGAAGACCCAAGCCTGGCGTTCTTCGACCACCAGCGCAACCAGGGTGGTGCCCATACCGTTCAGGCGCTGGTTGCGCTGCGCCCGGCTGTAGATGGCTTCGTTGGCCGCGCAAACGGCTTTCTCAGCCAGTTCCGGTAGGGCTGCCTCCCCTTCCCGGCGAACTGTCAGGCGGCGAAGGATTTCGTCGACCGCGATGGAACTGGCAATTTCTCCGGCTGCGGCTCCGCCCATGCCATCGCATACCACATAGACTCCGTGCTCGACGGAGAATCCGAATGCGTCTTCGTTGGATGGTCGTTTCCGTCCGCGGTCGGTGAGCGCCGCGGCTGTGTAGCGAACGACAGCCGTTGCCAAGAGAACTTCTCCCGCAGGCCAGTTTACATGGGATCATGATCGTTCTGCACCCCACGGGCCGGCCTTGTCAGTGCTTCGATGGCGTCGCCGGCCTGGATGGCGTTGGCGAGTCGAAAAGCAGGGGCGGGGCCGGGGGAAGGTCAAATACCTGGAGTCCTTCCGCCATGATGATGGCGACGCGCCGGCTGGAAGGGGAGATAGCGACGTTCCCGCCAGCGTCGAAAATCGGGCTGGCCAAAGCGCGCAGGGCGACTTTGCCGGTGGCCGCATCGAAGACCTGCACATCCTGGCCTTTGATGTCGTCGGTGCCGATGGGGGCAAAGGCATTGACGCCGTGGGAAACGGTGAGGGTCTCGCGGGCGATGCGCAAGCCGTCGGTGCCGGCTATCAGCAAGGGCCACACCGAAGAGCTCGAGCCTGGGGTCTCCCACAGTCGCTTGCCGGCAATGGTCATGGCCACGACGCGCGGATCGCCGCCGGAATCACAGGTGGTGGCGAGAAACTCGCGGGGAGAGACAAAGTCGAGTACCGGCGAGCAGACGGAATCGACAGAACCGAGCACGGTGCTGCCACCTTGAAAATAAGTGAGGTTCAGGAGCCAGGACTTTCCGTTTCCGCGAATCGTTTCGAGGAAGCCATCGTCATTGATGGGCAGGTGTACAGCGGAGCGGACGTGGCTTACCAGCATCACCTTGCCCGAGTCGCGCCGCAGGATTCGAAGGATCAGGTCAGGTTCAGAGGCGGGCTTTTGATCGTCGCTTACCAGAGTTGCGACCGCGCTGGACGGGCTGGCGACTTCGTCGGCCGCGGAGGCTGAGGTGGGTGGCTCCGAGGAGCCGGTGACCATATATTTGCGGTTGGGATCCATCTCGACCCAAAGAACCGGTCCGGGAAAATGCAGAAAAGGCTTGAGTTGGAGGGTGGCGTCACCCAACTTGAGTTCGTCGCGATCGCGGAGAAGGAATTGACCGTTATCGAGCATCCACAGGTAGCGCCTGCGGTCGTGGAGGGTCCAGACAGCTTCAGCCTGTACAGTTCCTTGGGGCAGGCGGAGGACGAGGGCACGGACCTGGCGCTCCTGGCCGGTGTCGCCGTTCGCCGGGTCGCTGCGCGGGTCGCGGTGAATGAGCCCCGGCACTCGAAACGTCAAAAGCAGGTGGTCTTCATCAAGGAAATCGAGCGATATCAGGCTGTTACGGGTACCGAGATAGAACGTTGCCGGGGCGGAGAAACCAAGGGGCTCAATGGGGATGGTGAGCGTCGGCGGGAGGGTGGCGTGGACGGGCGATGGCTCGGATGCCGCGGATTTTTTGTGCGAGCGTGCCGGCGCCAATAGCGGACAGACTAGCAATGCCGTCGCCGCTACGCAGCGGACCGCACGAAAATACGAACTGACGCCGAAAAGCGGCTTCGCCATCGCATTTATTGTCTCGCAAAGGAGGAGAGGTTGTGGAGTGCTGGCGGGTTGCGTCGAGCAGTAAATTTTCTGGTGCGAATGGCCGAGACTCCGGGGCGAAAAACTTAGAAGTTTGCTGAGGTGGGAAAATGGGGAAGAGAAAGGGAATTTCCTGGCTCGCGGACCTTGCTCTTGCAATCTCTGCGACATTCCCCATGCAACGCAAATTGACCTGTATCCGGAAGCCGGGTATATTGCAAACATGGGTATGTCCTTCGCCGCCGGCTGTTGTCGCGCCTTTTGTAGGGTGCTGATCCGGGCGTGCAAGTAAGTTCATCCCAATCCTTCTTGCTTGATGCCGCGTTTCAGCCACCCGCTGGCGCGGCATTTATTTTTTTGAGCCCGCGAGTCTGCTCGAGAATCACTAGTGAAAGCCTGATGAACTCTCTTCTCTCATCCCGCCCCGTGTCTTCCGCATCCCCGCGGAACCGCTGTTGTTGTCCCCGCTAAATCCTCATCTCTTTCGTTGCCAATTGAGCCTGCGTTTTTGGGCCTGCGCAACAGCCGGCGGTATCGGAGCGTTCTTTCCTTGTTCATTTTGGAGGTCTTCGTGAAATCCCTGAAGAAGTTTTCCTTTCTTATTCTGTTTTTCGGTTTGGTGATTGGAGCGGCGTTGGGCCAGATCGTGGGCGGAAGCATTACCGGCACGGTGCACGATCCGAACGGCGCTGCCGTAGCTGGCGCCACGGTGCTGGTGCGGCAGGCGGAGACGGGCGCGACGCGCACCCTGACGACCGCTGCGGATGGGCGCTTCTTTGCTCCGTCGGTGCCGGTGGGCCACTATTCGGTGACCGTGAGCATGGATGGATTTGACTCCCAGCACCAAAGCGGAATCGATCTCACGGTGGGACAAAGCCTGCAGTTGCACTTCGTACTGGGCCTCGCCAAGGTGCAGCAGGAAGTGGAAGTGGATGCGACTGGCGACAGTGTCAATGTCACTACGCAATCGACGTCGGGCCTGATCGATGAGCGGCAGGTGAAGGAGCTCCCGCTGAACGGCCGCAGTTACGATGAACTGCTCACGCTGAATCCAGCTACGGTGAATTACACCGGCGAGCGCTCCGGCGGCATCGGCAGTTCGAATTCGTCGGTGGGCAACATGTTTGCGGTGAGCGGCCGGCGTCCGCAGGACAATCTGTTTCTGCTCAACGGGGTTGAATACACCGGCGCTTCACTGATCAACGTGACGCCGGGCGGAACGAGCGGCCAGTTGCTGGGCGTGGATGCGGTGAAGGAATTCAACGTGGTGAGCGACACCTACGGCGCAAGCTACGGCAAGCGCGCCGGCGCGCAGGTGAGCATCGTGACCTCGTCGGGTACCAATCAGCTGCATGGAACGGCCTTCGAGTTTCTGCGTAACAGCGCGCTCGATGCGCGAAATTATTTCGACCAGGGCTCGATTCCCGAGTTCCAGCGCAACCAGTTCGGCGGCTCGCTGGGCGGGCCGGTGCGCAAGGACAAGCTCTTTCTGTTTGGCAACTATGAAGGTTTTCGCCAGGCCTGGGGATTGAGCACGGTCACGTTCGTGCCTGACACGCAGGCGCGCCAGGGCTATCTGCCGGATGCGTCGGGCCATGAACAGTACGTAGGTGTGGATGCGGCGGTCGCGCCGCTGCTGGCGTTGTGGCCAGCGCAGAACGGACCCGAGTTGGGCCGCGGCATCGGCGAGGCATTCAGCCATCCGAAGCAGCATATCGGCGAGGACTTCGGCACCGTGCGGCTCGACAACAACCTGGGCGGCAAGGACCTGCTCTTCGCTGTCTACACGGTCGACGACAGCAGTGCCAACACGCCTTCGTCGAATCCGCTGAGCCTGGTCAAGGAGAGCCTGCGCGAGCAGGTAGCCAGCGTCCAGGAGCAGCATGTGTTTTCGACGTCGCTGCTGAACACGGCGCGGTTCGGATATTCGCGCGCCAGCTACTTCTTCACGGGCTACACGCCGGTGGCAGTGGGCGGCTGGGTCACCGGCAAGCCGGTGGGCGCAATCGTGATCAGCGGCAGCACGGCTTCGAACGGCGCATCGCAGATCACGCAGGCCGGCACGAACGTGGGCAGCAACAACACTGCCGCGCGGAATTTGCTCACGTGGGACGATCACGTCTATTGGTCGCGCGGGAAACACCAGGTGGAAGCAGGCGGGTGGCTGCAGCGCGTGGAGTCGAACGATATGCTGGCGCAGAGCCAGTACGGTCAAGCGTCCTTCAGCACGCTCGCGTCGTTTCTGCAGGGGACGGTGAAGACCTTCACGGTGGTGCCGTCGCCGACGGAACTGGGCTGGCGATCGCTCGAGGGCGCGGCCTTTGTGGAGGACACGTGGAAGGTACTTCCGCGGCTCGAACTGCGCGCCGGGTTCCGCTTTGAGTCGACCAACGGCTGGAATGAAGTGCATGGCCGCGCAGCCAACTACGCCATCCTAGATGGAGTCCTGCAGACGCAGCCTGTGGTGGGTTCGTCGGCGCTGACCGACAACCGTGCGAAATTCCTGCCCGAGCCCCGGCTAGGTTTTGCGTGGGATGTGTGGGGCAATGGCAAGACCGCGGTGCGGGGCGGGTTCGGCATCTATCGCGGCCTGCTTGACACGCTCGACTATCGCCTTGACCAGACGGCTCCGTTCAACAGCGCTGAGACCATCAAAAACATCAGCGTCAGCAATCTCAACATCAATCCGAACGCACCGCCGCCGCCGGGTACGCTGGTTTCGCCTAGCAACGTGCAGCCCGACATTGCCACGCCCACGGTGCTGGAGTGGAGCCTTCGCGTAGAGCAGGAAATCGCGCCCCGCACGGCGCTCACGGTCGGCTACGTGGGGTCGCACAGCTATCACCAGATCCTGTCCGAAGACATGAATGAGCCGGTGCCGTCGTTCGCGTCGGATGGAAGCGCCTTCTATCCTGCCGGTGCGCAGAATGCCAATCCGGATCTGGCTAACTCGACGTCGTGGGTTTCGCAGGGGACGGGCCTCTATAACGCGCTGGTGGTCGATGTCCGGCGATCGTTCGCACGCGGGTTTCAGTTGCGGGGCAACTACACCTACAGCAAAAATCTCGACGACGGATCGGCGTGGAACACAAGCGTAAGCGGCAACACCCCCGCGTTTGTCGAGTTTCCGCTGCGGCCCAAGTTGGACTGGGGACCTTCAGCCACTGACCTGCGCCATGCGGCGTCGATTAATGGCAGCTACGAACTGCCCTTCGGGCCGGGACGGCGCTTCCTGGCGCACGCCACGGGACCGGCGCGCATCGCGGCCGTGGGATGGACGGCGAGCGCGATCGTCACGGCACAGTCAGGATTCCCGTTTTCGCCGCAACTCGGCTACAACCCCACCGGCAATGGCGATACGCGCAACCCGGTGCGGCCCAACTGGAACCCCGATTTCAGCGGCCGCCTCTATCCGCGCACTACGCAGCAGTACTTCAACCCGGCGGCGTTTTTACCACCCGCAGCCGGGACCTATGGCAATGTCGGGCGCGACTCGCTCAACGGGCCGGGCTTGACCAACGTGGACTTCTCGGCGACCAAGAACACGCGGTTGACCGAACGGCTGGGACTGCAGTTTCGAGCGGAGTTTTTCAACGTGCTGAACCACTCGAATTTTCTGACACCGAACGAGGTGGTGTACACGTCAGCCACTTCGGGGGTTTCGCCAACGGCGGGCGTGATTACCGCGACCTCGACGACATCGCGGCAGATCCAGTTCGGGGCCAAGTTGCAGTTTTAGGAGAACTGATTTTCTGGGCAGGCGGCGATCCCGTCTATGGTAATGCCGCTGGTTCCCCGGACCGGGTTTTCGCCGATTTTGGTGCAATAGCCGGGGATAATGGGAACTGCTCTGGGATTCTCTCCTCCGCTGGATGAGCCCGATGCCAACTGGCTTGCGGGGGCGGTCCAGCGGAGGCGTTCTCACGATGAAGCCCATACAGATTGCCTTGGCGCCGACGCGCAGCCGCCCGTTGAACATGTTTCTCGGGGTGGTGCTGGCGCTCGTCTCCGTTCTTTTCTTCTGCGCGCTGGCCACGTATCACACCTCCGATCCCTCCTGGAACACGGCTGCGGACCCAAGCATCGCGGGACCGGGCGCAGTGGCCAACTGGGTGGGCCCGTTCGGCGCGTTCGTGAGCGATCTCCTGCTCCAGTCGATCGGGTTTACGGCGTTCTTGCTGCCGCTGTGGATGGGCGGAATGGCATGGGGCTGGATGCGGTCGCGGCCGGGCGGCTCGGCGGTTCTGCGCGTGGTGGGCACGGTGATGGCGCTGCTGTTTGTGCCCGCATTGTTCGCTTTGCTGCCGTGGCACTGGCGCTGGGCGCATGCCGTTCCGGTGGAAGGCGTGATGGGACGGCTGGTCTCAGGCATGCTGGTGGCTTATCTCAATATCCAGGGAGCGTGGATTGTCGCGACCGTGCTGGCGGCGGCGGGGTTCTATTTTGCGACGGCCATCAGCTTCTGGGCGGTGAAGGAGACTCTGGCGGACCGGTGGATCCAGGTGCAGTCCTGGTACGACCGGTGGCGCAACTGGCGCGACGATCGCGCCGACCGGCGTGCCGAGGAAGAGGAGTTCCGGGAAGAGCAGAACAATCCCGGTCCGGCGCAGAGGATATTCACCGGAGCCGTGGGGACCGAGGCGGCTCCGGAGCCCGTTGTGCAGAGTTCGCCGAGTCGGCTGGCGGCGCTGTTTGGGCGAAGGAAACGCGCGCCCGAGCCCGATCCCGTGGATGAACCAGCGTTCCAGCGGGCGGCGGCTTCGCGGTCGGGCGAGGAGCCGATTCCGATTACGAAGCGGAGCATTTGGGAAAGGGGCCCCGACACGCCGGTAGTGCCGGCGGGCCCGGCCGCGGTGCCGGTACGGGCGAATTCCCAGGTCTCATCCTCCGCGGCGGAGAAACCCGGGGCGCCCACGATCGCGGTACGCCCGACGCAGACATCAGCAGCAGCATTTGGCGCGCGGTCGGCCTCGGCCCAGGCGTTCGCGGAACTGCGCGGCGGAGCGACTCCGACATCCCAGGTCTCAGAATCGAGACCTGGGGCACCCAGTTCGGTGGCAGAGCAGAAGCGTTTTGAATCTCAGGTCACTGAAGCAAAGCCGGCGGCCCCCACGCCGGTACGGACGGAACAGGCACCGGCCCAGACCTATGGAAACGGCATCGCCATCCATGAACGCGCTGACGCGGATGTGCGGACGACGACGGTTGCGCCGCGGCATGTGAGCGGATTCAAACTGCCTCCCAGCACGCTGCTCAACACGGGCGGCGGGCCGCAGACGATCCGCGAAGACGAACTGCGCGAAGAAGCCAAAGTTTTGGTGGAGAAATGCGGCGAATTCGATGTGCGCGGCCAGGTGGTGCAGATCAATCCCGGGCCAATGGTCACGACGTACGAGTTCAAGCCTGAGGCTGGTGTTAAATACTCGCGCGTGACGGGGCTGGCCGATGACCTGTGCCTAGCGATGCGTGCGGAAAGTATCCTGATCGAACGCATGGCGGGGAAGAGTACTGTAGGCATCCAGGTTCCCAACCACGAGCGCGAAACGATTCACCTGCGCGACGTGCTGGAGTCGGAAACATTCGCCAAATCGAAGGCGAGGCTTACGCTGGCCATGGGCAAAGACATCAACGGGCGCATCGTTACGGCCGACCTGGCTTCGATGCCGCACGTGCTGATCGCGGGCTCCACCGGGTCGGGCAAATCGGTCGCGATCAATGCCATGATCATGAGCCTGTTGTTCCGGACCACGCCGGCGCAGGTGCGGCTCATTCTGGTCGACCCCAAGCGGGTTGAGCTGGGCATGTACGAGGGCATCCCGCACCTGTTTACACCCATCATCACCGAGCCCAAGCTGGCGGCCAACGCGCTGCGCAATGCGGTCCGCGAAATGGAACGGCGGCTCAAACTGCTGGCCAGCCGCAGCGTGCGCAACATTGACCAGTACAACAAGCTCTTCGATGGAGTGATGGCTTCGCTATTCGATGACGGCACGGAAGAACAGCCGCTGCCGTGGATTGTGATCATCATCGACGAACTCGCCGACCTGATGATGCTCGACCGGGCCAACGTCGAAGAGTCGATCACGCGGCTGGCGCAGATGGCGCGCGCCGTCGGGATTCATCTGATTCTGGCTACTCAGCGGCCGAGCGTGGACGTGATCACCGGCCTGATCAAGGCCAACGTGCCTACGCGCATCAGCTTCCGGCTGGCGACCAAGGTGGACTCCAGGACCATTCTCGACACTAACGGGGCAGAAGCGCTTTTAGGGCGCGGCGACATGTTGTTCCTGCCTCCGGGCACGAGCCGGCTGATGCGGCTGCATGCGCCCTATGTGAGCGAGAAGGAAACCGCGGCGGTGGTCGGCTTCTGGAAGAACCAGGGAGAGGCCGAGTACGTTGAAGGCTTCCTCGAGTCGCCCAAGGAAGAACGAATCGCGATGGAGGGAGGCAGCGCCGAGGAAGAGGAGAACGACCCGATGTTCGACGACGCGGTGCGGCTGGTCTTCGAGTTTGGAAAAGCTTCGACTTCGCTGCTGCAGCGGCGCCTGCGCATTGGGTACGGTCGAGCGGCGCACCTGATCGACCTGATGGAACGCGACGGCCTCGTCGGCCCCGCCGACGGCTCCCGCCCCCGCGAGTTACTCAAAGCTCCCGGCTGGCTGCATGAAATCGCGGCGAATGAGTGAGGCAGCTGTTAGCTATTAGCTGCTTTTACGAGCGAGATCGGCTCAAACAGCGTCCAAGCAAGCATGGGATTCTGCGCGTCACGTGCATCGGCTGGGATCGCGCTGTTGGCGGCCGCTGGGATTGCAGCGCAGGTCGCGCCCATCCCGCAGGCCGACGAGCTTTCCGGACATCCGTACGCCATTAAGAAGACCTGGGTGATTGGCGGCACCGGGACCTGGGACTATCTGACTCTTGATCCTGCCGCGGGCCAGCTCTTCGTCACCCACCAGGCCGAGGTACAGGTTGTCGATCTCGCAGGCGGCCAGGTGTCGGGCAGAATTACCGGCTTCGGCGAAGCCCGTTCCGTCGTCCTCGATCCCGATGGCCGTTTCGGCTATGTGAGCGACAGCCGCAACAATGATATCAAGGTCTTCGATCGGCGCTCTCTCAAGGTTGAGACAAGCATTCCTCTCGATTGTGCACCACGATCCATGACCTTGCCGGCCCAGCAGGGTATTCTGATTGCCGTCTGCGGCTCTGCCATTCCCGCTCCACCGGTCGAGTCGCGTTCCTCCATCGGCAGGAACCGACCGGGCCGAGCCGTCCCCCGGTTCGCCGCCAAAGGTGATTCATGGATCGCTGTAATCGATACCCGTGCTCGGGCAGCGCTCGTCTACCTTCTCGAGGGAGGTGACTTTCATATCGTTCAACCCGACAGAGACGGAAACGTCTACGTGACCATAGGACCCGCACAACGCGACTACGACAAATTCAGTGGCATATACACGGACCGTGTCTCAAACCAGAGCATTGCCCGAATCGATATGCCGGCCCTCGTCGAGGACGCCCGAATCGCCCTTGCAAAACGCGGACAGTCATCGCCGTCGGCTGGTTTCCCTGCTCCGCATTGGGATTCAGGCGATGCTTCCAGGAGGAGATACGTCAGTCTCTTTCCGCTCGACTCCAGTTGTCCCGGCCCGCAGGGCCTTGCGGTCGACAGCCAGAACGCCCGCCTGTTCGTCGCCTGCGACAACCAGGCGCTCCTGGTCATGGATTCAAATCACGGCCAGATACTCAACACTCTCACCACCGGCCCCGGAACGGATGCCATCGCCTACGATGAAAACCGGGGACTGATCTTCGCCGCGAACGGCGGCGGCTACGGCAGCCTCACCATCGTGCGCCAGCACGAGACCGACAGCTACGCCGTCATCCAGAACCTGCCCACTATGCAGCAGGCACGGACCATGGCCATCGACCCCTCGACTGGGCTGGTATACCTTGTGACCGCGCTCTACGGGGCAAAACTCGACAACCCACCAATGAACGGGATTGGCACATTGAGACTGAATCCGGTGGATGGGAGCTTCCAGGTGTTGGTGGTGGGCAACTGAGATAACCTGGCTCGAGTTGCGACAGATCCGGCTGGAAGTGGCACACTATTGCCATGCTCGGCATCGGTGCAAGTCGCGAATTGCCAACGGTTCTCATCATTGACGACGACATGGTTAGCCGCGAGGTGATGGCCACAGTGCTTACCATGACGGGGTACACCATCCACACCGCCGCGCAGGGAGAAGAGGCGGTTTCACTGCTGGAGTCTGGGACCTGCCAACCCGAAGTGATCCTGATGGACGCGCAAATGCCCGGGCTGAAGGGCGCGCAACTGGTCGGGGAGCTCCGCGCACGCAGCAAGGCAAGCATCTACTCGATGAGCGGCAGCGATGTTCCCGATGACCTGAAGAAGGCGGTGGATGGACATCTTTCCAAGCCGTTCGGACCGCAGGCTCTGCAGCAACTGATGGAGCAGCATCACCCCGTGGCGGAGAGCGAAGCGGGGGATGTCGAGCCGGTCATCAAGCCCGAAACGCTGCAGCAGTTTCGAGAGATGATGTCGCCGGCGGCGGTACGCGAGATCTACGTGGCCGTCGTAGACGATCTGGACAAGCGCATCGTCGTCCTGCAGCGTGCGTTGGCGACGGGTGATTCACGGGAGATCAGGCGCATCGGGCACTCCATCAAAGGCGGGTGTTCGATGGCGGGGGCAATGCAGGCGGCGCGCGCAGGGGCGCGCCTGGAGGTCGGAGGTGACCAATTAGATAACGTTCCGGCGCTGCTTGCAGAATTGAAAGCCGCTGGGCTAAACCTGCGGCGTATGCTGGAGGCTGAGTTCCCGGCTTAGGGGAAGGCCAGGGAAACGCCTGTTATCGGGCTCTTACTCCGCAGGCGATCGGCCTGCGTTTACAACCGGCGGTGGTTGTCAGGGCTGAGGCCCTGCCTTAGCAATCGTGCCTTGGCACGGAGGAAATTCTTCCCGTGGATCGACCAATTCGAATTGTATTGGCAGATGATCATCCCGTCGTTCGCATCGGGGTGCGCAACATGCTCAGCGAACAAGACGGCTTCGAAGTGGTGGGCGAGGCTTCGGATGGCGATGAAGCCATCACGCAGACGCTCGACTTGCAGCCCGACATTCTGCTTCTCGATGTGCAGATGCCGCGGCTGCCTGGGCTGGAGGCGATGCGCGCCATCATGAACGGCACCCCGACGGTCAAGATCCTGCTGCTGACCTCGACCATTACCACCCAGCAGATTATCGAGGCGCTGCATATCGGGGCGCGCGGCATTGTGCTGAAAGATGCGCTGGCCGGGCACCTGCAGATTTCCATCAAGACGGTGATGAGCGGCGACTATTGGATCGGCGGCAAGCGGGTAGTGAACTTGGTTTCGGCCCTGCACGACCTGATGCAGCAGGCCGCGGTGCCGCAGCGCAAGACCTATGGGTTGACGCCGCGCGAACTCGAAGTGGTGGGTTCGATCGTGGAGGGCTGCAGCAACCGCGACATCGCCAAGCAGTTCGGCCTGAGCGAGGAAACGGTCAAACGGCACCTGTCAAACATCTTCGACAAGACCGGAGTGTCGACACGGCTCGAACTGGCACTGTTTGCGATTGCGCACCAGTTGGTTACACCCCAGTAGACGCCGACCGGTGATAAGAATACCATCGCAAATCGGGTTCGGTGGTCTCCCACCCTTTCGCTAGGAAGAAGGGGCACGGGAGTTTCTTTCTTCGTACGAGATCCCACGTCTCAAAATCGAGACCCTTCAGCAGGCTCAGGGCACGCTCTGGGTCACCCAGATTAGAAAGAGTGTTCGCGCATGGGAATAAAACCCCCGCTCCCCAGTTCTATGCAGTGGAGGGGGCGAAGCGTGAACAGATTCAGCGAGCGCGGTCTGGTGTCACGGATCGCAAGAGGCCGGGGACAGTGGGCCAGTTGAGCCTGGTTCCAAGGACGGTTCCAGAATCGGAGGTGCGCCTGAGATACACTGTTCGGGCTGTGCCCACGTCTCCTCCTGCCTACGGTTCTTTTGAAGAGCTGGCTATGCCCCTGTTCAGCCAGCTCTACAATTTCGCGTGCTGGCTGGCGGTCGATCGCACAGTTGCCGAGGACCTGGTGCAGGAGACCTACCTGAAGGCCTTCAAGGGATTCTCTTCGTTCCAGCAGGGCACCAATTTCCGAGCCTGGATTTACCGTATCCTGCGCAACACCTTCTTGACTACGCAGGCGGGGCTGAAGGCTATGTCGTCGCTCGACAGCGATGAGGAGGGCGTGCCCGAGCCAGAGACCCGGGAAACCCCCGAATCGATTCTGCTGGCTATGCATGAACAGGAGAAGATTCGCGCGGCGCTGGAAGCTCTGCCGGTGCATTATCGCGAAATCGTCCTGCTTTGCGATCTCGAAGAGATGAGCTACCAGGAGATCAGCCAGGCTCTGACCATCCCGATGGGAACGGTGATGTCGCGCCTTTCGCGGGCGCGCAAAGCCATGCGCTCGTTGCTGGCCGCCGAAGTGGAAGGGAGGGCGCGATGAACTGCGAGATTTGGAGGAACAAGCTCGATGCGTATGCGGACGGTGAACTGGCGGAGACGGAATTGGCGGCACTCGAAAGCCACCTGCGGACGTGCCACGAATGTGCGGCTGAGGCGCTGGTCCGGATGCAAATGAAACGCGCCACGCGGGCAGCAGCGATGCGTTTCACGCCATCGGCGGAGTTCCGGCAACGCGTTCAAATGAGCATTGCGCCGAAGCGGCGGCGGTTCGCTTTCTGGACGAGTCCCGCCCTGGCGATGGCGGCTGCGCTGGTTCTCGTAGTAACCATCTCTGCCCTGGTCATGGTGCGGCATTCGTCGCGCGACCAGGCAGTGGCGCAGTTGCTCGACATGCATGTGGCGGCGCTGGCGAGCGGCAACCCTGTGGATGTGGTTTCGTCAGACCGGCACACGGTGAAGCCGTGGTTCCAAGGCAAGCTGCCGTTCACTTTCAATCTGCCGGAGTTGCAGGGCTCGAATTACACACTGCTGGGAGGACGGCTGGTGTACTTCCGGGGCAAGGCGGGCGCGCAGTTGATCTATGAGCTGCGCAAGCACGAGTTCTCAGTGTTCATCGTGCCGGAAGGCGGGTCCGCCTCCGGTTTATCCGAAAACAAGGACAACGGGTTCAGCGTGGAGTCATGGGGGGCCGGGGGACTTCAGTACGTGATCCTCAGCGATGCAGGCGCTGCCGATGTGCACGCGCTGGGGGACATGATGCGCGGCGCGCAGCGATGATCATGCGCTGAGGAACTGTGTTGCCAGCCGGTCCAACACTCCGTCGGTCGAGTCGCACACCCCGGTATGAACGGGCGAGGGTTGAATGATGGTGCTGCGCGGGGATGTCAACCAGTGGAAGCGTTCGCGCTGAGAGAGTTTTGCGATGGGCCCACCGGCGGGGTCACCCATGCAGATGCGGGGGATGGCGTCGAGGTGTTCGCGTACGAGGTCCACGTCCACCTCGGGCCATAGTGACTTGAGCCGGTCTGTGTTGAGCAGGATGCGTGCGTCGAGGTAGCGCTTCTCCAGGCAGAAGACGACCACGCCGGCGTTGATGAACTCCTCGCGCTCCACGCGGGGGACTACGCGCAGGATGGCGTAATCAAAGGTGGCGGGCGCGGGCATTGACGGCCTCCTGTTCGAAGATGTGCGAGTGGGCGAGGCGCCGCATGAAGAAATCAAGATAGGCGGCGCGGCGTGCGGCAGCGGTGAAATCGCCGGGAATGGCTTCGAGCCATGCATCGGGCACGGCGTCGATGATGGCAGCAAGCGTGTCGTACTTAAGTTTGCCGCGGGCGATCGCCCCAGCCTGCTCGATCTCCGCAGCCCAGGGCAGCAGGATGTGATGCTGGATCTGCGCGAAGGGCGACTCGATCTTGTGAGTCATGGTGGGCCAGTCGTGATGGAAGAATAACGCCGCCCCGTGATCGATGGGGTAGAGCTTGCGATGCCAGACCAGCAGGTTGGCGTTGCGCGGGGTGCGATCGACGTTTTGAACAAAGGCGTCGAACCAGACCAGATTGGAAGCTTCAGCGGCCGGGGCCATGTCGCGCGCGGCAGGATCGAACATGGTCGATCCGGGCAGATAATCCAGCGCAAGATTGAGGCCGGGGCTCGATTTGAGAAGCTGCCGGATCTCGTAGTCGGGCTCGTTGCGGCCGAGGGCGGGGTCGATCTCGACGAACACAATTTCGGGCACGCGAAGGCCCAGGGCGCGGCCGATTTCGCCAGCAATCAACTCGGCAATTAGCGCCAGGATTCCCTGTCCAGCGCCGCGGAATTTCACCACGTAGAGGCCGAGGTCGTCAGCTTCGACAATCGCGGGCAGCGAGCCGCCTTCCCGCAGGGGCAGGACATAGCGCGTCGCTTGAACGGTGCGGATCACGGAAAGTTCAGTTTAGCGGAGCTAGCGGGGTTAGCTGAGTCAGAGACCGGCGACTCGAATTCACTGCGATACAGGGTTGGGATCGAGGATCTGCGGGCCCGGTCCGAGTTTGCCAAGCCTGTCGGCAGGATTGTAGAGCGGGCAGACGCCCAGCGAAAGGCACCCACAGCCGATGCAGCCGTCCAATTGATCGCGTAACCGGGTGAGCCGGGCGATGCGATCGTTAAGGTCTTCGCGCCATCGGGCAGAGAGCTTCTTCCAGTCATCCGAATAGGGCGTGCGCTGATCGGGCAGCGTCTTGAGCGCGTCGCGAATACACGCGAGAGAAATGCCTGCCCGCTGCGCCACGCGAATGATGGCGACGCGGCGCAGCACTTCCCGGGCATAGCGGCGTTGATTGCCGGAGTTGCGCCAGCTTTGGATCAATCCCGCCGACTCGTAAAAATGGAGGGTGGAGACCGCCACGCCGCTGCGTGCGGCCACGTCGCCGACCGTAAGCGCGGCGCGATTGACGAGCTGATTTGGTTTTTTCATAGCTCGGGCCTTGACCTCAAGTTAACTTGAGGTCTTAGCCTGATTGTAGACGGTTATCAAACCGGGGAGGAATCAGGACGCGATGGACGAGCCAATCAGGATTGGTCTGATCTACGGGAGCGCGCGCAAAGGCCGCTTTTGCGACAAGGTGGCGGAATGGGCGGCGGAACAGATTCGTGCTGCTGGCAATTACACAGTAGATGTCATCGATCCGGCGGTGGTGATGCCGCAGCCGGGACAAGATGGAGACGGGCACGGCGCGAGCCTGTGGCAGAGGATGGAGGCGGCCGATGCGTTTGTCGTGGTGACGCCGGAATACAACCATGGCTATCCCGCCGCGCTCAAATCGTTGATCGATTCGGTGGGCGCGGAATGGCAGGCGAAGCCGGTGGCCTTCGTTTCCTACGGAGGGATTTCGGGCGGCCTGCGCGCGGTCGAACAGCTTCGTCTCGTCTTCGCGGAACTGCACGCGGTGACGATTCGCGATTCGGTAAGCTTCGCCGGTGCCTGGGAACAGTTCGACGAAGCAGGTACGCTGCGTCACCCGGAGCGCGCCAGCAAATCGATGGCAACCATGTTGGGACGGCTTCATTGGTGGGCGGTGGCACTGCGCCACGCGCGGGGAGTGATGCCGTATGCGCCTGCGCTCTAACTATTGAAATTTGAATCTCGTGGCGCTATCTGCGACTCTGTGTGCTGTACCGAATGGAGGGGCAGACGTTGCGGATTGGCTTTTTAGGGCTGGGAAGGATGGGCGTGCCGATGGCCAAACGGTTGTTGGCCGCCCGTTATGAACTGACCGTCTGGAACCGAACGCATGAGCGGACCGAGGTGCTGCGGAAAGAAGGCGCCCAGGTTGCCGCGACACCAGCCGATGTGGCGCGAGCCAGCGACGTCGTGATCACCATGCTGTTCGACGACGCGGCGCATGAGGATGTGCTGTTCGGCCCCAAGGGGCTTCCAGTGAACGGGCTGCTGGGCGCGCTGCGTCCCGGAGCAATGCACATTTCCATGAGCACCATCAGCGTGACTCTTTCGGAACGACTGACTGAAGAACATGCACGGCGCGGGCAGGCGTTCGTGGCGGCGCCGGTGTTCGGGCGGCCCAACGTCGCGGCGGAAGGTAAGCTGTGGATCGCGATGGCCGGCCCCGAGGATGCGGTAGTCAAGGTGAGGCCAGTGCTCGAGCCGCTGTCGCGCGGCATTTCGGTGGTAGGAAAAGAACCGCAGCAGGCCCACGCGCTGAAACTCGGCGGAAATTTTCTGATCAGCGCCATGATTCATTCGCTGGGCGAGTCGTTTGTGTTCGCCGAATCGCAGGGCATCGATCCGGAGGTGTTTCTGGAGACGGTAAACAATGCGCTATTTCAGTCGCCGTTTTATGCGGCGTATGGGAAGGTCATGTTGCATCCGCCGGAGCACGCTGGAGCAACTATGGAATTGGGGGCCAAGGACCTTCGGCTTCTACGCGAGGCAGCGGAGAGCCACGGGGCGAGTCTCAGTCTCGCCGATGAAATGGCCGGCATATTCGATGAAGCGCGGAAGCAGGGCCTGGGCGAACAGGATTGGGCCGTGACGCAGTACCGAATGGCTCAGCAGCGAGGACGGAGTTAGTTGCGTAGCCGTCGTCACCTGGATCGGGCACCGGGTTCGTTAGGATAGTGGCATGGATTTAAAGGGAAAGATTGTGTTTGTTACCGGAGCCAGCGCCGGCATCGGCCGGGCCACGGCTCTTGCGTTTGCGGCCGAAGGGGCTCGCCTGCTGCTGGCGGCTCGTCGCGCCGGCAAACTGTCGGAAGTGGCCTCGGAGTGCCTCAAGAGCGGCGCCGCCGCGGTGCACTCCATCGACCTCGATGTGCGCGACCATCGCGCGGTGCAGAATGCCATCGACACGCTCCCTGAAGAGTGGGCAGGGATCGAAATCCTGGTGAACAACGCTGGACTCAGCCGCGGCCTTGAGAAACTTTATATGGGCCGTGTCGAGGATTGGGAAGAGATGATCGACACCAACGTGAAGGGGTTGCTGTACGTGACGCGTGCGGTGGTGCCGGGCATGGTGGTGCGGGGGCGGGGCCACGTGGTAAGCCTGGGCTCGACCGCGGGGGAACTGGCGTATCCGGGCGGCGCGGTGTACTGCGGCAGCAAGGCGGCGGAACGGCTGATCAACGACGGCCTGCGCCAGGACGTGCTGGGAACTGCGGTGCGCGTTACCAGCGTGGACCCGGGCATGGTAGAGACGGATTTCAGCCTGGTGCGTTTTCGCGGCGACCACGAGCGTGCGGCCAAGGTCTACAAGGGCGTGAAGCCGCTGACTGCCGAAGATGTGGCCGAGGTCATTGTGTGGGTCACCAAGCGGCCGGAGCATGTGAACGTCGCCCGGGTGTCGATGACGACGATCCACCAGGCGAACTCGATTCTCTTTCACCGGGAAGGCTAGGGGTTCGGTGGTTTCCACCCTTGCGACAGAAAGAAGTCGCAAGGATGGGGCACGGAGCGTTTGTTCCTCGTCAGGAATCCCCCTTTAGCACTGAAGGACGTTCGCAATGGTTTCTATTTTCGAGCGCACACTATGCCGCGTTCTGGTCCTCATGCTCCTGACCGGCCTGGGAGGTGCGGCCATCGCTGCTCAGGATGCGGGCGACATCAAGCCTGCGCCGTACCAGGTCGCTTGGCAGGACCTCGAATTTGGAGTCATCATTCACTTTTCTACGAATACCTTTCTCGATCGGGAGTGGGGTGACGGCACGGCGAGTCCCTCCACCTTCAATCCCACGAACTTCGATCCGGAGCAGTGGATGAAGGCGATCCGCGATTCGGGCGCGAAATACGTGGTGCTGGTCGCAAAGCATCATGACGGGTTTTGCCTATGGCCCACGGAACAGACCGACTACAGCATCAAGGCCAGCCCGTGGAAAGACGGCAAGGGCGACCTGGTGGGGGACGTGGCGCGGGCCGCGCGCAAGTACGGGCTGAGATTCGGTGTCTACCTTTCGCCATGGGATCGCCACGAACCGCGCTACAAGGACTCTGCCGCTTACGACCGGTATTACAACTCCGAACTCGAAGAACTGGCTACACGCTACGGCGACCTGGTCGAGTTCTGGCTCGACGGTGCAGGCAGCGAAGGCCACGTGTACGACTTCAAAAAGATCATTGAGACCTTGCGCACTTATCAGCCGAACACCGTGGTGTTCGCCGATACCGGCCTGTTTGAGTACGGCGATGCGCGCTGGGTGGGCACAGAGGCTGGAAGCGTCGATTACGAAAACTGGAACGTGATCGACCGGCACGGTTATCGCCGCTGGCGCCCTGTGGAAGCCGACACGCCGCTTAGAAAGCTGCACTGGTTCTGGCATCCCAACGACGAGGCTTCATTGAAGAGCCTCGCCGATTTGCTCGATATCTATGACAAGACCGTTGGTCGCGGAGCGCAACTCATGCTGGGCCTCGCTCCCGACCGGCGCGGCCTGCTGCCCGAGTCCGACGTCGCACGCCTTGAAGAATTCGGCGCCGCCTTGAAGAAGCGCGCGAGCAATAACCTCGCCATCCAACGCAGTGGAATCATCACGGACAGATCCGCCGCTCTCGACGGCGACCCGGACACGTTCTGGTCCGCACCGCCGGGTTCGCATCATGCCACGCTCGAAGTGAACTTCGGCCATCCCGTCATCTTCGACCACGCATTGACCATGGAATGGCTCAACGACGGCCAGCACGTTCAGAAATACGCGATCGAGGTGTGGAAGGAAGCGGAGCATAAATGGGAGGTGGTCGCCCAGGGCCAGGCCATCGGGCACAAGAAGATTGATGAGTTCCCAGCGGTCACCGCCGGCCGGGTCCGCCTCAACATCCTCTCCAGCACCGGCGAGGCGCACATTCGGGAATTCCAACTATTCGACTGGAGCAAGTGAGAGTTCCGCGGGCTTTTGTTGACGAAGGACCGATTAAGCCGGCGAGGTTGCGGTGCTGTCTTCATCGTCGGCGAATTCCTGCAAGTCTACCTGGAGAGCCGCTGCGAACAGGTCGTCGCCTACGGTGAGATCGAGGTACCGGCCATGTGCCTGCGCAGGCGAGACCATGATTCCAAACGTATGCGGAAGTACGGATGCGCCGCCCTTCGCTCCCATTCGTGGAGTAACAATGCGTAGCAGGCGGCCGGGAGGCATATGAAGCGGAGCGCCTTGGACCACCATTTTCTCCTTGTGCCCGTTAGCGCAGACGAGTTCGACTTCATACGGGTTGGTCATCTGGTACTGCTGGCGAAACTCGGCTACCTTGCTGTAACGCAGGTTGCTCCTTTTCGAAAGAATCGAGGACAATGTGCGTTGTTGAAGCTGCTCAGTCGTGTAGCCGGAAAGGATCCGGAATGCCTCATTTGAACCCACGATGTGGGTGTCCTCGTTCAAGTGGATGAACGCCACCGGACTGATCTCCATCACTTTCTGCAGATCAGAGACGAATTTCATCGCCAGCGCGCGAGCCTGATGGGTGTAGTAGAGCGATAGTCCCAGCAGGACAAGACAAAACGCGAAGCCTAAACCATAACCCAAGAGGGACCATTGCGGTGCATTGACGTCGATCGTATAGACCAAAAACCTCTGCATTTCATCTTTCTTTCCCTCGGGAACCGTGAAGTACATGACCCCATTTCCGGTGTCAGGGGTGATCAGTCCCATGCTGTTCAGGCCGCGCGTGAGGACCTTCTTCCAGAAAGGGATTTGATAGAATCCATTGCCTTCCAATCGAAAGACGCCGCCAGTTATCTGGTCGAGCGTGCCGCCCCTGCTGAGCTTTTGCAGATTCCTGTTGACCAGATCGACGACATGGCGAGAGTCCGCGGCAGTCGATTGCATCGTGCAGTCTTCTACGTCTCCGTTCTTGGCGACAGCACACGATAGAGAAACAGGCTCTGCAAGTTGAAAGGGCTTCAGCCGGCTTTTCAGACTGTCGATCGCTCTCGACATGGAAAAGTCAAGGCAGATGATTGCGTTGCTGATCTGCGCCGAAGTTACAGCCCGGCAAGCGGAAAAGATAACCCCTTTCCCGAGCAGATCGATATATGGATAGGTTAAATAAAACTCACCGTGCTGAAGCTCAACCGTCTTCCAAAAATAAGGCCGCTCGGCAAAATAGATGCGCGTTGGAGAACGTTGGGTTCTGGCACGCGGCGAACCAAGGACACCCGCGAATATTCCTGTCCTGGTGATGAAATAGGCCTGCAATGGGAAGTCCCAGGATTCGAAATTCGTCTTGGCGAGGTTTTCAAGATCGGGGTAGATTTGGAGACTCGCCGTAATGTCAGTCTCCAGTTGCGGGGCTCGATCCAGAACCTTTGCCAGATCGGCTTGGGTCAGGGCGGTGGTTTCTTCATCCTTCCTGGCGGGATCGGTGGGCAGGAGAATCGCGGGCACAAACAAGGAGATCGCACTGGGGGATTCGGTCGATCCTGTTCCGGCTTCGTGCGAACCGGCGCGTGTCAAATATTGCGATTGCAAGAAGCGGGGATTCTCTTCCTGGCTCGCCAGTTGAAGTTGCCCGGCGAGATCCGCTCCATCCTGGGGCTTCAGCTTCGCGAATTTGCGATCGATGGATTCAAAGATATCGTTGGCGTGACTGCGGACGTAGTTCCCTCCTTCAGGTGGCTTTTCAAAGCCGGACAAAACGAGAGATTCGAGCGCGCTGAAGCGTTGTGCGACAGGCTCGCGTTCCTGTTTGAGCATTTGGGAGGAGAAGGACAATATCGTCTCCACCTGAGAAGCCCACATATATACGCACACCAAGGCTCCCGCCAAGGCAACCGCAGCGACAGGGAGACCGTAGTGGGTCAAAAACACCTCAACGTATTTGCCGACCTTGGACCAAATCCAAGTCAGGATTCCGAAGAGTTTTCCCATTTTCATCCTCGCGTTCTTGCCGACCGAACCGAGAGTCCCCGCGTTGAACGATGCTTTTTGCCCCAAGCCGTATGACGTCTCTAGTAGCAAACAGGCCTTAGATAATGAACGGCATTCTACACCCTTATTTGCGTGCGAAAGGTCATGAAAGAGCTTTGATCAAACTGGCCGGGCGGCCTGCGACATCAACGACGTTTGCTGGATGTCCGGGTTCGGCCCGCTTTTGAATCAGGGGCGGACATTCATACGCGTGGAATCCGGAACTGAGCAATCGGCCGCGGCTTCCAGCCTCACCCGTTCAAATAGTGTCCCAAAGGGCTTCGCCGTATCTGCCAGGATCCGGCATGGGAAAATTCATCTCCCAGGTTTGCCCAAATTGACGAGACTTCGACTATGCGCAGTAGGTTCTCTACCGCACTAAGCGCCTTGCTGGGTCGCGGCGGGACCTTTGTCTTTGGCGGTATCGGCAGGCGGCGCGTGGCATCCGCACGATCGGCGAATCACCAACTCGAGTGGAAGCACGACCCGGTGGCCCTTGGTGGGGAACTGGCCCCTGGCGATTCGCTCGAACAGGAGGTTCGCCCCGGTCTCTCCAATCTGGTACACGGGCTGGCGGACCACCGTGAGAGCCGGCTGCAGGACGTCAGCGATGTCGAAATCGTCGAAACCGGCCAGGGCAATCTTTCCCGGGACATCGATCTTGAGAACCGCGAGAGCATGCAGCATGTATCGCATGGTCAGGTTGTTCCCGGCGAACAGCGCGGTGGGCGGATCGGAGTCGGTGAGAAGCGAGTGGACGGCGGTGATGGCGTTCTCCTGCGAGACGCAGTCGATGTAACCCTCCGGCGTCAGGCCGGCCTTGATCATCGCTTCCTTGTAACCGGAATACCGCGCGTTGAATGTGTACAGGCCTTTATTCAACCCAAAGAAGGCGATCTTGCGGTGCCCGTGCTCGATCAGGTGGGTCACGCCCGCGCGGGCGCCGGCGCGGTTGTTTACTACGACCGAATCGATTCGCAAATCGGGAGCCGGGCGGTCCAGGGTTACGATGTGCACCTGCGAGAACACCTCGTCGCGCAGATATTCCTCAGAGTGCGGCGCGGGAATGATGATCATGCCGTCGATGCGTCGGCGCAACATCAGGCTGGCCTGCTTGCGTTCGATTTCGGTCTTTTCATCGGACGTGGTAATCAGCACCGAGTAGCCATGTTGAGTGGCGACGGTGGAGATGGCATGTGCGCAAGTGGCGAAGAATGGATCGTAGAGGTAGGGGAGGATCAGGGCAATCGTCTTTGAGTGGACGGAGCGCAGGCTGCGGGCCAGTTCATTGGGCTGGTAATTGAGCATCCGGATGGCACGCTGGACGCGGTCTGCGGTTGTCTTGGAAACGTTTGCACTCCCGCTGAGAAAGCGAGACACCGTCATCTTTCCAACCCCGGCGAGTTGCGCCACGTCAGCCATGGTCGTGTTGCGGCGGATTGAATCCTGGTCTCTTTTGCTTGATTGCGGCATCTTCAAATGGTTACCGTGGAACGTATGCCCTTTCTTGCGGTACCCGCCGGGATTTGGCCTTCCTGGCTCGGCAGACGGGAACTCTCATGGAGCTGCCCGCCTGATCTTGTGGCGGCGGATCAATTGAAATGTCCGTGGCCCGCACTCCGGCGACTTCGCTCGCGAATGGCATCCTGGGCCTGAAACGCACGGCCCTTCAGCAATTCCACGGGATCGCTCTGTCCGCTGGGCTGCTCTCCCATACTAGTCCACGGTGGCTCCGGCGTAAACGGAAGAGTTCTCAAGTCTTGGCGGCGAGTGTCGATTACATTTCTGCAACGGGCCAACGCTGCCGAAGGCGCGGTTCCGAGGCCAAGCAGCTGAGTTTTCAGGCCGCCGCTTGAAACCCGTGGCAAGCGAAACCGGTACGTTAAACTCCTATTGAGGACGAACCGTTCCCGAGCTGCATGCGCACTGCCGGCTGCCAACCCGTTAGGCGCCCGGCAAAAGTCCGTTGGGAGCGCACCAGCTCGAGTCTGGTCCGCATATTGCATCTAAGTGTATGAAGAGCAGGCCAATTCCTGCCTTTTTTGCCATGGGAGCCACTGCCTGAATGGCTCCCGCGCTCTCACGGGCGTTCGCCCCTGTCGGATAACCGGGCCGTTGTTCACGGGCCGCCTGGGTGACGGCTGCAATGCAAATCCTGCACGATCCTCGTTTTCAACACGATTTACGGCTTCAAGAGAAGGCTGAAGAATGTGCAAGAAACCTTTGATCCTGGCGACGGCGATATTCGGAGCCGTCGTTGCCTATGCCCAGGGATTCCCCTCCTCGACGTCTGGAGATACCAGCAATCAGCTGGGTCAGAGCAATGGTTCGGTCAACTGTTCCGACCCATTGATGGCGGGATCTTCTCTCTGCGCCGGAGATTTGAATTCGTCGGCGCTTCGCGGCGGGGTCGTTGGCGGGACGAGCTCGTCTGGTTTGCCGGGCTCGCAGCAAGGGCAGGTGGTCACATATACCGACGACTACGGCCGGCCCACCACGCGCGAGAAAAGCACCAAGATTCCGCTGCCGCCCGAGCCGCTGACCGAGTTCCAGAAGTTTACGGCGTCCACTACCGGGATGGTGCTGCCAATCTTCGGCGCCAACCTGTTCCAGAGCGTGCCATCGACATTTGCCCCACTCGATGACGCGCCCGTCCCACCCGATTACGTCGTTGGCCCCGACGATATGGTCCGACTGCGGGTGTGGGGCCAGGTCAATTTCAATGCCAATCTGAGGGTCGATCGCTCCGGTGAGATTTATGTGCCGCAGGTTGGCGCCGTTCACGTGGCGGGGGCGCGCTTCTCTGATCTCGATGGGACTCTCCGCGCGGCGGTGGCCAAGATTTACCGCAATTTCGATCTTTCCGCGCAACTCGGAGAAATTCGCTCGATCCAGATTTACGTTACTGGTGAAGCACGCCGCCCCGGCGCTTATACCGTGAGTTCCCTGAGCTCTCTCGTCGATGCGCTGTTCGCGAGCGGTGGTCCTTCTGTTCAGGGATCGATGCGGCGCATTGAGTTGCGCCGCGGAGGTGCTGCAATTACGACCTTCGACCTCTACCGGTTCCTGATCGAAGGAGACAAATCGAAAGACGCCAAACTCCTGCCGGGCGACCTCGTGTTCATACCTTCAGTTGGCCCGGAGGTTGCGGTACTGGGCAGCGTTCGGCGACCGGCAATCTACGAAATGCTCCCCGGCGAAACCATGGCGGACGCCCTGAAAGATGCGGGCAACATTACCTCGCTTGCCTCGGATGCCCGCGCCTCGCTGGAACGCAACGCCGAGCGCGGGGGCCGCCAGGCGATGGAAGTCAGGCTCGATGCCGCGGGAGTGGGGACCGCAATCCGCGATGGCGATATCCTTCGTGTCATTTCCATCGTGTCGCGCTTCGAGAAGACGGTCACGCTGCGCGGAAACACAGCCAACCCGGGCCGATTCGCATGGCACGAAGGAATGCGGCTCAGCGATCTCATCCCGGACAGGGAATCCCTCATCACGCGCGACTACTGGTGGAAGCGGGCCAGCCTCGGTTTGCCGGCTCCGGAGTTTCAACCCGTGCCGGCCCTTTCGGCCAAGCGCCAGCCCACGAATCCGATCGATCTTCCTCTGCAGCAGTCGCTAATGCGCCGCCAGGCAAACACCGAGGAGGCGACGAACACACCAACGCAGAATGGGAGTAACGGCCAGGCGCAGACGTCTGCCAACCCGAACTCGTCGTATTTTTGGGACAACTCGCAAAGTAGCGGCGTGAACGAAACTTACGGCCAGGGAACCAACCAGCCGACTTCCAACTCGGCACAAACGGACCAGCCAGCGTCGCAGCAACAAAATGGCCAACGGCCGACGGGGCCCCGCGGCGGCGAATCAGCGCTTGCCGAGCAGGAGATCGAGACGCCGGAAGAGATCAATCCTCCGGCACCTCGCCGCACGGTGGTAAAACTCAGCGTTCCCGAGATCGACTGGAGCTACGCGGTGATAGAGCGCATGGACCCAGCCACCCTGAAGACCACCCTGATCCCGTTCGATCTAGGCAAACTAGTGTTGCAACATGATGCCTCACAGGACAAGGAACTTCAGGCTGGCGACCTGGTCACCGTGTTCTCGCAGGCCGATATTCATGTCCCCATCGCCGAACAAACAACGCTGGTGCGGCTGGAAGGCGAATTCGTTCATGCGGGAAGTTACAGTGTGCATCCAGGCGAGACGCTGCGCTCGGTGGTGGAGCGGGCAGGCGGTTTGACGCCCAACGCCTATCTTTTTGGCTCGGTGTTCACGCGCGATTCTGCCCGGGTACTGCAGCAGCGGCGGATGGATGAAGCTATCCACAACATGATGCTCCAGATGCAGCGGGGCAACCTGGCGCTGGCGGCTTCTCCGCTTTCGAATGGACAGGACCTCGCCGGGATGGCAGCCGCCCAGGCAAGTGAACAAGCGCTGATCGCCCAGCTTCAGCAGATTCGAGCGAGCGGCCGCATCGTTTTTTCGTTCCGCCCCGACTCCCAGGGTACAGACGTGATTCCCGACGTGCCTCTGGAGAATGGCGATATCTTCCTCATTCCGTCGGTGCCTTCAACGGTCAACGCGGTGGGAGCGATTTTCAATCAGAACTCGTTCCTATATCGGCCGGACGCAAGGCTGGAGTCCTATTTGAAACTGGCGGGCGGCCCTAATCCTGAAGCCGACCGCAAGCATATGTTTCTCATCAGGGCCAACGGTGCGGTGATCAGTCGTGACTCTGTCAAGGGTGCGTGGGGCGACGAGTTCTACCACCTGAAGCTGTTCCCGGGGGACACGATTATTGTTCCCGATAAGTCGGTCAAGCCTTCCGCTCTGCGCGGATTCCTCGGCTTGTCGCAGGTGTTCTCGCAACTGATGTTTGGCGTAGCCGCGGCCAACGTGGTGTTCTGATTAATTCGCGATGTTATAACCCAGGCCTTGGAATCGAGCCCTTGGGGAGTCTTTCTCCGCTTCGAGCCGGGTCGAAGCACAAATGACATTGAACGCCACACGTGGCGTCATCCGAAGCGAATGCCCCAATGAGCCGGCCGCCCATTGACGCTGCGTTGAATTGGATGATATCGTTCCCACCGACGAATGCTAAGGGCAGTTGGCGGATGGCAAGCCAGCCCCAACGTAGGGAGGCCATTTGAACATGCAACGCGCTCGCCTATTCTTCGCTATTTTCTCGTGGCTCGGGTCGGCCGCATCGGGCGTGTCCGGTCAATCGCATCCCGCGCCCCTCGGGATTTTTGAGAATCACGGAGACCTGGGCACCGTGCTGCATCCGGGTACGGCGACGTTCGATGCCGCCAAGAGCGCGTACACCATCACCGGCAGCGGCGACGACATGTGGTTCGGCGAGGACGATTTTCATTTCGCGTGGAAGAAGGTATCCGGCGACGTAGCCATCTCCGCGGACGTTGTCTTCGCTGGTGAAAAGGGCAACAACCACCGCAAAGCCGTGCTGATGATTCGGCAGAGCCTCGACGGAAACTCCGCGGCCGTTGACGTTGCGCGCCATGGCGACGGGCTCACATCGCTGCAGTTTCGCGCCGCGGCCGGCGACAATACTCACGAGGTACAGTCGAACATCGCGGCTCCGGCGCGCGTGCGGCTGGAAAAGCGCGGCGACTTCTTCTATGCCTTTGTCACCAGCAAGGACGGCAAACTGGAGCCCGCGGGGGCCTCAACCAAGCTCGCACTCACGGGACCCTTCTACGTCGGAATTGGCGTGTGCTCGCATAACAAGGACGCCACCGAGACGGTGGTGTTCTCAAACGTGAAACTCGACACGCTGACGACAACCGACAAGAAGCCTGTGCTCTACAGCACTCTCGAGACGGCTCCGATCGATACGGGTGACCGGCGGGTGGCCTATGTCGCGGCGACGCATTTCGAGGCGCCAAACTGGTCGCGCGATGGATCGTATTTTCTCTTCAATCAGGACGGGGGGATCTATCGCCTGGCGGTAAGCGGCGGCGATCCGGCGCGCATCAATACCGGCACACAAACGCAATGCAACAACGATCACGGCATCTCGCCGGACGGCACTATGCTGGCGGTCAGCGATTCGACGGAAGTGAAGAAGTCCATGGTCTACACGCTTCCCATTGCCGGAGGCACGCCGAAGAAGATTTCGACCAACGCGCCATCGTATTGGCATGGCTGGTCGCCCGATGGATCGACTCTGGCCTTTACAGGGCAGCGCCCTGATGGCGGGACTGAAAACTTCGATATCTACTCGATTCCCGTGGCGGGCGGAGACGAAAAGCGGCTGACTACTGCCGCGGGCCTCGACGATGGGCCCGAGTATTCGCCCGACGGCCAGTGGATCTATTTCAACTCGGAGCGTACCGGCACGATGCAGATCTGGCGTATGCATGCCGATGGCAGCAATCAAGAACAAGTGATCACCAGCGAAACCAACGACTGGTTCCCGCACATTTCACCCGACGGAAAATGGATGGTCTATCTCAGTTATGAGAAAGGTGTGACTGGCCACCCTCCTAACAAGGATGTCAAGCTGAACTTGATGTCGATGGAAGACAAGAAGATCAGGGCGCTGGCTACCCTTTTCGGCGGACAAGGGACCATCAACGTGCCCTCGTGGTCGCCTGACAGCACCAAGGTTGCATTTGTAAGTTACGAGTATCTCGTCGATGAAGCGCGCGACTAATTCTCGACCTTATTATTCATATCTTGTCGATAAGTTCCATTCTTTTTCGAGCGGAATTCGGGCCTCCACGTCTGTTCGCATAGAAGGACCAACGGCGTCAACCGCGAGGCGCCGCATCGTACCCTCTAACCAATCACCACTTGGAGGCAACTATGAAGCTGCTGCCGCATCCGGCAGACAGAGTGCGAACCTCTGTCTTGAGCCTTGCCCTGTCGCTCACTTTGATTGCCGGTGCACGCGCACAGACACCGCCGGGCGAATCAAACTCTTCCAACACGAAAGGTGCTGCGAACGTCGTCGAGACCATTCACCTCACGCACGTGACTGCACAGCGGGATTTGAACGACGTGCAGACTGACTTGCGCAATATGCTGCCCGCGTTAGCGATATACGCAGTCCAAACAGAGCATGCCATCTCCATCCGCGGAACTGCGGAAGATATAGAAACGGCTCGAAAGTTGATCGCGGAGCTCGACCGGCCGCGGAAGGCCTACAAAGTGACTTATACCTTCACCGAGACAGACAATGGCAAGGCGGTGGGCGTACATCATCTCACCTTGCTGGTGGTGGCCGGTGAAAAGGCCGTCGCCAAGCACGGCAATCGCGTCCCCATCGTGACGGGAACGTTCGACAAGGAGAACGCGGCGCAGAACTCGCAGGTGCAGTATCTCGATGTCGGCCTGAACATTGAAGCGTCGCTCGACGGCGATCGATTGCGTTCAAAAGTCGAGCGGACCAGTGTCTCCGATGAGAGGTCGGGCATTGGTGCACAGGACCCGATTGTGCGCCAAACGTCGCTCGAAGCAACCTCGGACGTGGCGCCTGGCCACAGTTTTCTACTGGGATCGCTAGATATTCCCGGAACGACACGCCGCGAAGAAATTGAAGCCGCAGCGGAGCTTGTTCAATAATCGAGGGCGCGGCCAATGTCGCGCCCGTTGCCTTAATTGACCTCAATCGTCTGTGTTTCGAGATTCCACCCGCGAAGACCGACGGCGAGTTTCGTCGACCCTGACGGAAACTCCACCGTGATGGCGCGTTCGTCGCCCGGCAACATGGAAACATAGTTCTCGCTGTAGTATGCGGGCAGAATGCGCACGCCAGTGGCGGCATCCTTGAGCGTAAGCTTGACCATCAGCGCCGGTGCGGCACCTGCATTCTTGATGTGCACCGTTATCGTCAGTTCATCGCCACCGGAGGAGGCCGACGCGGATGCCGTCAGCGAGGCTTGCGCGAGGCCATTCAATTCGCGCAGGGTTGGTTCATCCTTCGACCACCAATAGAAGTTGTCACTGACCGGCGCGCCGGCCGCATCTGTTACGGCTAACTTCACCAGCACTGTATGGCCTCGCGCGAGTTTTTCGAGATCGGGATTCACAACTCGTGTGCGAGCATTCGCGGCACCGAGCACCTGGTTGGTGTGATCGCTGAGGATATTGCCATCGAGGCCCGTCACAAGGACGCGCACTTTGTATGAGCGTGCTTCGCCGAGGTTGATCAGGTCTACCGCGCCATCGGCCAGATCGAGTTGCGCGTGCACAGGCTCGCATGCCTTCTGCGTTCCATAAGAACTCGATTGAGTATCGTAGTCTGAACCAAGAAAGTTCCACTCCATGCTCGGCCATGCGGGCTGCGTCATCCAGATCATGCGCGCCGAATTCGGCTCCCATAAGTGAGCGGCGAATCCTTCGAAGATAGCGCGATGACCAACGTAGTCGATCATCTGCGCTTTGCGTTCGAAGTCCTCGAGGCTGGTCGCCCGCCGCGCGCAGCGCCTTTGCCACGGGCTTTTGAATTCCGCCTTTGCCGCGCGGCAGTGTCGCTGGATCCTGCGGTTCGGTCTGGCCGGCCATGCTGCGGGTCTGCACAGGCCAGCGCTTCGAGGCCTCTTCATAGGCGGCGAGTTTTCCGCCGAAGTGCTTCCCTGTGCTCATCATGGCGGGCGGTGCCATCTCCAGGCGGGCGGCGACGGTTCCCTGCGCCTGCACCGCGGAAGCTACCTGCTTGCCATCGGCGTAGAGCGTGAGCTTCTCGTTGTCCCCCACGACCGCCGCGAAGTGCCAGTCTCCAGAGCCAAGAGAAACAGTGGCGGCAATCATGTCTTGCCGCTGTCCGGTACCCAGCCACAATGAGAGCCGTCCGTTTTCGAGCGCGATGAAGCGTTCGTCTTCCGCCGCCGGATCGCCAATGCCGGCCAACAATCCACCACTCTCCGGTAGCGGCGCGAAACCAGAATGCCAAAGTCCAGGTGCCGCTGCCCGCCAGCACCGCGGCGGAACCCGGTCCCTCCAGGCGCTTCATCAGGCCAGGACCATCGAGAAGGAATGTTGCGTTGTACGGCCCCCATGCTTCTCCCGGAACTTGCGCGTGAGCCACATCACCAGCCAGCATCGAGACAGCCAGGCCGACCAGCACAAGCACTTCGTCGAGTCGCTTATGGGACCGCGAACGTGCGCAGAAAGAAAACATCTCAGAAAGCATTGGCATGGCAGCTGACATCCTGGTCTGGATACGGCACGTTGCCTCCGGTTCGAAGTGTCGGATTCGGTCCGCAACGTTCGATCTCTTAAGTGCAATCTCCACAAAACAAAGGCCAATTACCGTCTGAACCGGTGTCAAGCGGCCCGGCCGGAATCATCGTCCAACTAAGAACCTGCGTGAACAAGCAAGATACGTCGCCTGTGACCCTCTGTCGACAGCGATCGCGGAATCATACCGTGATACGCCAACTTATGATACCGTTATCAGCAGTTTCGCATCGATTTCACATTGGGCCACTTTTCTCGATCTTCGAGAACAGAGAATCTCTGTGCAACCTGGGAATTCAATTTCCTTGAGAGGCGGTCAGCCTGTGGACACTCCGGAATCTTTCGGTCTTTTGCTTACGGTAGACGTGGGAGGCAGCCACGTGAGTGCGGCGCTGTGCGCAATGGATGATTTTCGTGTGGTGCAACTCACCGAGGCGCCCCTGGCCGGCGTCTCGAGTTTCGAGGGCTTTGTTGATCAGATCTATCTTCTTGGGCGCGAGGTTGCCGGGGTGCCTCGCCGTTTGGCGGGCGCATCGCTGGCGGTTCCTGGCCCGTTCGACTGCGAAGCAGGCGTGAGCCTGATGAAACACAAGCTTCAGTGGCTTTACGGGAAGGACCTCCGCGGCGCGCTGGCAGCCCGATTTGGCTGGACACCAACCCGGCTGCGATTCGTCAATGATGCGTCGGCTTTTCTGCTGGGCGAACTCAATGCCGGCGGGGCTCGAGGCGCCGACCGCGCCGTTGGGCTGACGCTGGGAACGGGCATCGGTTCGGCATTTGCTTGCGAGGGACATTGCGTCACTCAGGGCAAGGGCATTCCTCCGGGCGGAGAGATCTGGGATTATTCCTATCGCGGCGGAACCGTGGAAGACCTGATTTCCACCCGCGCCTTGAAAGCCAACTATGCTGCCCGTGCAGGAAAAGATCTCGAGGTGAAAGAGATTGCGGCAGCCGCGGCCACTGATCCCGAGGCCCGCCAGGTTTTCGAAAAGCTGGGATGCGATCTCGGCGACGTAATCCGGGACGTGATCGCTCCTTTTCATCCCGAGGTTGTGGTGGTCGGGGGCGGCATCGCGCGGTCCGCGCAACTCTTTCTGCCCATCGCGCAAGAGCATGTTGAAGGCCTGGATTTGCGCATCGTGCCTTCCCAACTGTTTGAGCAGGCGCAACTGATCGGAGCCGCGGCGCATTGGCGCAACGAGTGCACAAGACGGCCGCTGGGCACGGCCGCCATTCCCGGCGAAGCGCAGGAGCCACTCACGCAGAATCCGATTCCCACCCGTTGATTCGCATCGTGCCGTCTGCCGCGATTCTGCGGCGGCCGACGAGTTCCTGCCACTCCCATGATTTAGTCTTTCAACGAGATTCTTCGGAGGCGAATTGTTCCCCTGACCGCGCGGCCGACGTACGCGCTGGGAGAGGATCGCATCCGGATTTCGGAGAGTAGAAGAAAACATGCCGCCTACCGCCAGCACCGAAAAGAGCCTGCTCGCCTACAACCGAATCCTCCTGTTTGTCGCCGGACTGGGCGGCTTGCTTTACGGCATCGACGTGGGCATCATCGGCGGCGCGCTGCCATACCTCGAAGCGACCTCAAAGCTCACCGGCAGCGAACTCTCCATCATCGTTGCCGCGGTGCTGCTGGGCAGCGTGTTCTCCACGCTGTTTGCGGGGCTGCTGGCGGACTGGATGGGCCGCAAGTGGCTCATGATCCTGAGCGGTGCGGCATTTGCTCTCAGCATTCCGGTGATCGCGTTATCGCAGAGCTATGGCGCGCTGTTTGCCGGGCGGCTGTTGCAGGGAGTCAGCGCGGGTCTGGTCGGCATCGTGGTGCCTCTCTACCTGGCCGAGTGCCTGTCGGCGAATGAACGCGGCCGAGGTACAGGAGTGTTTCAATGGCTGCTGACGTTCGGGATATTTGTCGCGGCGTGCATCGGCATTTACTACAGCTATCACGTGGCGGAAGTGGCACGCACGGCTTCGGCAGACGCCCTGTTTCAAATAAAAGATCACGCATGGCGGCGTATTTTCTGGATGTCGATGCCCCCCGGGATCCTGTTTGTGCTGGGCGGATTCTTCGTCTCGGAGTCGCCGCGCTGGCTTTTTAGAAAAGGCAACAAAACTGCGGCGCTCGCCGCCCTGCTGCGTTCGCGCACAGCGGAACAAGCCGCTGTTGAGATGAGCGAGATGGAGCAGATCGCCAGCGAAACGGAGCGGTCGCAAGGCGCGGATCAGGCTGCCGGGAGGCGAGATTCCCTGCTGCAGCGACGCTACGTTCTCCCCTTCCTGCTGGCGTGCGTCATCCTGTTCTGCAACACGGCCACTGGGATTAACTCGGTCATCGGCTTCAACACCGACATTCTGCTGCAGAGCGGGCTGGCCGATGTAAGCGCGCACTGGGGCTACGTGGTGTTTACGCTGTGCAATTTTCTGTTCACCATCGTGGGCATGACGCTGGTCGACCGCAAGGGGCGCAAGTTCCTCTTCGTGGTCGGGACGTCGGGAATCATCGTTGCGCATCTGTGCGCCGGGGCGACTGTTTGTCCGTTCTGAAAAGCATCGGTACGACGCGGGCGCGGCATTGCAGGCCATGGTTCGCGATAACCAGCTCACTTTCAGCTTTGATGAAGCCGGCGCACGGCAGATCGTGCCGGCCGGCACGTTCAACGAACAACGCTCCTCGCTCAGCGTGATCTACTCGTTCGGAGGGTTCACGGCGACCACGACTCCCGTGCGGACGGGTGACACGGGCGCCGCAACCATCGAAGCGAACCGCGAGGCCTGCGTCCCGGCTGGCAAAGTGGAAGCGTTCTTCCGCAACCCTTTCGCCAACCTCGATGCGGCGCGCACGGCTCCGCTGAAGATCGAACATGCTTACGTCTCGCCGGTGCCCGAGCATTGCTCACGGCTGGCTGATGGCGATCTTTACATATATTTTTGTGGCGTTCTATGCATCGGGCCCGGGCGTGTGCGTGTGGCTGGCCTTGTCGGAACTAATGCCTACGCGAATCCGATCGAACGGCATGAGCATCGCCCTGGTCATCAACCAACTGGTATCGACTACGCTGGCGGCGATCTTCCTGCCCGTGGTCGGCAAGTACGGCTACTCGCGGATGTTCTTCCTGTTTGCGGGATTCACGGTGGTTTACCTGCTGACCGTCGCGCTGTTCCTGCCGGAGACAAGGGGCAAGACCCTCGAGGAGATTGAAAAGCATTTCGAGGGCGTGTAAGGAGGGGCAATTCCATGGATTTTTGCGCGGTTTTGGGCTGTGTGGAAACGGGATTTTGGGCCGACTTCAGCAAAAAACGATGAAATAGGCGAACCACAAGAAATCCTGGCTAACCCGTTATTTCCTCCGCGCCACCACCTGCAGGTACTCGTTTTGAATCAGGGTCCGGATGGTCGGGTCGGGCGCCGTGTTCGCGTCGGCCCACAGCGCTTCCAGGTCGGCCGCCAATCTGGCCTGTCCTGCTTCATCCAATCCGTTGAACGCCGCCTGGGTTGGGCCGAAATATCGTCGAAAGAATGCAACTGTACCCGCCGGGCTTGCCGGTATATCGAACTCCAGGGGAATCTGTTCCAATTCCACATTTTCGAATGGGCCGGCCAAACGCTCCCGAACCAGCTTGGCATGACCCCAATGCACCGGAGGCGCCAATCCCATGGGCGCGCCCGTGTGGCGGGCTGTCACCTGGAACATCTGTCCCGCAAATCCGCCCGGCGTCCAATTGGCCATGGCCAGCAGACCTCCGGGCTTCAGCACGCGAGCGAATTCCGCTGCAACCAGTTCATGGCGCGGAGCAAACATGGCCCCGAACATGGTGACCACCGCGTCGAAACTCGCATCCGGGTAGGCGAGTTGTTCGGCATCGCCTTCCTCAAACGTGATGTCCAGACCCTCCGATGCCGCCCGCGCGCGGGCCTGTTCCAGCAGATTCGTCGCAATGTCCACGCCCGTGACCAGCGCCCCACCGCGTGCCAGCGGAATAGAGGTATTTCCCGTTCCGCACGCCACATCGAGCACGCGCGCTCCCGGTGCAATATTCAAGCGATGGATGAACGCCTCGGCATCGCGCGCCGTATTCCTGGCGATCATCCCGAAATCGCCCGCCATCCATACCTCGCGCATGGTGCGCTTGACTTGCTGCATGTACAGAGAGGGATCGCTCATCCACTTCGCTCCGTTCCAGGGTCGCATTCACAGCCTCGCTTGGCGCGTTCTCCGAGTCAAGCGGCAATAGAAATTTACTATCGGGAACACATTTATGACTCTTATTGCCCTGAAGGCAACGACCTTTGACGACTAGATGCGCTTCTTCAAAGCAAGCTCGACTGCGCGCAGCATCTCCGCCTCCGGAGCCGGTTTTCCCGTCCAGATTTCGAATTGCCGCGCCCCTTGTTGCACAAACATCTCGAGGCCGCCAATCACCGCCAAGCCCCGCGATGCGGCCAGCTTCAGCAGGGGCGTCTCGAGCGGCGTGTAGACCATGTCGAACACCAGCCCGGCATTCAGTTCGTCTTCCTTGATCGGCAGCGCCTGCCTCGTCCCCGACATTCCGCAAGGAGTGGAATTGATCAGAACGTCAAAGCGGTTTTTCGCGAGTTGCTCATGCTTCAGTGCCTTGGCCTTCGCCGCTTTGGCCAGGGCGACGGCGTGTTCATGGGTGCGGTTGACGATAAGGACTTCGGCGCCCTGTTCCACCAGCCCGAACACCGCCGCGCGCGCCGCGCCGCCCGCGCCCAGCACTGCCACCCGAGTGCCCTTGAGCC
>CAWDVL010000003.1:0-56510 GCA_963805695.1 uncultured Acidobacteriota bacterium
ATTTCACCACTGCTCAGCAACCTCTATCTGAACGAGGTAGACCGGATGCTGGAGAAGGCGGCGGACACAACGCGAAGGGGCAAGGCAACCAAGGTCCAGTATGCAAGATTTGCGGATGACATGGTGATCTTGATCGATGCCGAACGGCAAAGCGACTGGCTGGTGGAGGCGGTAAACCGACGGCTGCGAGAGGAGTTTGCGAAGCTACACGTTGCGATCAACGAGGACAAGAGTCGGATGGTTGATCTGAAGAAGGGAGAGAGCTTTGCCTTCCTTGGCTTTCAATTTCGGCGCATTCTCAGCTATCAGCGGAGGTGGCGGCCACACTATGCCCCCAAACTGAAGAAGAGGACTGCGCTGTTTGCGACGCTGAGGGAAATCTTCCAGCAGTATGTCAGTTGGCCCGTCGAATTTGTGATTGCAAAAATCAATCCGGTTCTGCGCGGCTGGGTGAACTACTTTCGGATTGGACACTCGAGTTCCTGTTTCACGATGGTTAAGGAATGGGTAGAACGGAAGGTCCGGCGTCATCTGATGCGTGCCCGGGGACGGCAAGGCTTTGGCTGGAAACGGTGGAGTAGTTCCTGGTTCTACGAACGGCTGGGCTTATTCAATGACTATAAGCTCCGTCGATGGACCAGTTCGAAAGCCGCTCCTGCACAATAGGCCCCATAACCCTTGGTACGAAGCAAACAGGTGCGCCCAGTGCGGGAAATCCGCACGCTGGGTGCGATGTGGCGGGGACTGGAAACGGGTTTACGGTTGGGCTAATGAGGCACTCCCAGAGGAAACGGGGAGAAACGGCTAGGCCCGGCCTTTGGAATACCGCGCCAGTCCTCGACCCGACCGGAGATTGATGTGCAGACGGCGGCGGGGGCGGCCACGGTCGCTGCGCTGGGCGATTCCATTACCGACGGACATGGGGCCACCACCAATGGCAACGATCGCTGGACCGACGTGCTTGCGGCGCGTCTACAGGGTTCGCCGGCTACGCGCAACATCGGCGTATCGAACCAAGGTATCGGTGGCAATCACCTGTTGACTGATGGGCTGGGACCGAATGTGCTGGCGCGCTTTGATCGCGATGTGCTGTCGCCTGCGGAGGTGCGATGGATCATCGTCTTCGAAGGGGTGAACGACCTGGGCGGCCTGGCGCGCAACGGTGAAGTTCCGCCGGTCGAACATGCGGCGATGGTGCAGCGCGTGATCGCTGCCTACCAACAGATCATAGTTCGGGCTCATGCGCATGGTTTAAGGGTCTACGGCGCCACCGTCACTCCATATGTGGGCTCTAACTATTACCATCCTGGACCGCTGAGCGAGGCGGACCGGCAGGCGGTGAATGCGTGGATTCGCGCCGAGGGACACTTCGATGCAGTGATCGATTTCGATGCAGTGGTGCGCGACCCGCAGCACCCTGACCAATTGCTTCCGGCCGATGACTGCGGCGATCATCTGCATCCGTCGCCGGCGGGCTATAAGGCCATGGCGGACGCGATTCCGCTGGCGCTTTTTACGCAATAATGCAAAGGCTCGCGGATGGGTTGCGTTATGGAGGTCTCGCTGAGCGGTACACGCATGAGCTATTCCGAAGACAGGCATTGTCTTCCTCTGTTACATAGAATGTGTCTGATTGCGGCTATGACGATTCAATTTGAAAATCGGGCTCCAAGACGCGCCGGCTGGTTGCGAAGGATTACGGGAGTGGTACTTGGAGTCGCATTTCTTGTGCCCGCGCGCGGGGGAGCCGCTGAGCAACCGCTTTCGCGGCGCATGGCTGATGCAACGATTGAGCGGTGGCCCAATGGGCGCTTTCTGCCTGCGGAGAAGCCCTCGCACTGGAACTATGAACTAGGAACGTTGCTGGAGGGAATGGACGCGGTCTGGTACAACACCGCGGGGCGCAGGTACTTCCAATACATCAAGGATTCGGTTGATCCGTTCCTCGCAGCCGACGGCGGTATCTCGACATATGAACAGTCGGCGAACTCGCTCGACAATGTGCTGCTCGGCCGGCAGCTTCTTCTTCTGTACAAGGTGACGCTGGACAAGCGCTATTACGAAGCCGCAACCGTGTTACGCCATCAGCTTTATTCGCAGCCCAAGAATGCGTCGGGAGGCTTCTGGCACAAGCAGATTTATCCGAATCAGATGTGGCTGGACGGGCTTTACATGGCGGAGCCGTTTTTTGCCGAGTACGCCGCGGTGTTTCATGAGCCGCAGGATTTTGCGGGGATAACGCACCAGTTTGTTCTGATCGAACAGCACGCGCGTGATGTGAAGACCGGTTTGCTTTATCACGGATGGGACGCATCGAAGCAGCAGAACTGGGCGAATCCGAACTCGGGAAATTCTGCGAGCTTCTGGGCGCGCGGCATGGGCTGGTACATGATGGCGCTCGTGGATACGCTTCCTTACTATTCTGAAGACGATCCAGGCCGGGCGCAGCTGATTGACATATTGAAGCGAACTGCGGTGGCGGTTGCGCACTATCAGGATGGCGGCAGCGGTCTTTGGTACCAAGTGCTCGACAAGGCGGGCGAGAAGGGAAATTATTTCGAGTCGTCCGGGTCGTGCATGTTCACTTATGCACTGGCCAAAGGTGTGCGCCTCGGCTATCTGCCGCTTGAGTACGAGAAGAACGCACAGCGGGCATGGAGCGGGATACAAAGCCATTTTTTGGAGACGGACTCCGATAGGCAATTGACGCTCAACGGAACTGTGCAGGCGATCGGGCTGGGTGGCAGCGAGCATCGCGACGGAAGCTATTCCTACTACGTTTCTTCACCCGTAGTCAGCAACGATCCGAAGGGCGTCGGGGCGTTTTTGCTGGCTGCCACGGAGATGGAGAATGCGGCCGAGGCTAACGCAGGAAAGGGCAGTACGGTTTTGCTGGACGCCTGGTATAACAGCCAGACGCGCAAGAACGCCGCGGGGCAGACCAGTCTATTCCACTATAAGTGGGATGATTACAGTTACTCAGGCTATTCGCTTTTTGGACATATTTTCCGTAGTTATGGTGTTCAGACAAAGACGCTAACTACAGCTCCGACACTGGACAAATTGAAAGCGGCGCAATACTACATCATTGCGTCGCCAGATAACCCATCGAAGACTCCCGAGCCGCATTACATGAACGCAGCAGATGCCGAGCAGATTGCGGACTGGGTGAAACAGGGCGGTGTTCTGGTGATGATGGAAAACGATCCGGACAACGCAGACATCACACACATGGATGTTCTGGCGGACATGTTCGGTCTGCATTTCAACAATGCGCTGGCGCACCACGTGATTGGCGACCAGATCGACATGGGTCGAATGGACGTCACGCGGCCCAGCGCTCCGTTCACCAGTCCGCACGTGCTCTACATGAAGGACACGTGCTCATTGTCACTGTCGAAAGGCTCGGCGGCCCTGTTGGAATGGAAGGGCGACACGTTGATGGCGAAGGCGCGTTATGGAAAAGGAACCGTCGTCGCGGTGACTGACCCATGGGTTTACAACGAATACACCGATGGGCGGAAACTGCCGCCGGAGTACGATAATTTCGGCGGCGGACGTGAATTTGTTCGCTGGCTGCTGAAACAGCCCTGACGCAGCTCGAACCGGGCAAGGAGCACGCAGTGAAAACATATCTGATGGCCGATTCGGTGCGCTACCGCGGCATGAATGCGCGCGAGCTGCGGGACTCGTTTCTGCTCGATGCGCTGGATGAGCCAGGCGAGATCCGGCTTGCCTATCTCGAAACCGACCGGGCAGTTGTCGGAATGGCAAGCCCCACGGATTCCGCGGTCGCATTGCCGTGCGATCCGGAGTTGCGGGCGAAGTTCTTTCTCGAGAGGCGAGAAGTTGGAGCGCTCAATATTGGCGGGGTGGGAAGCATATGTGTCGATGGCGAGACGTTTGCGCTGAACAACCTCGATTGCCTGTACATCGGGCGCGGGAATGAGAGAGTGGAATTTGCTTCTCAGGATGCTGCCAATCCTGCGATCTTCTACCTGCTTAGCTATCCAGCGCATGCAGATTATCCGGTGAAGCTTGTGCGCAGGGAAGAAGCGATTCCGACGGAACTGGGCAGCGGCGAAAACGCCAATCATCGCATGGTGTGCAAGTACATCCACTTGCAGGGGGCGAGAAGCTGCCAACTGGTAATGGGGGTAACGCACCTGCGCGAAGGCAGCGTGTGGAACACCATGCCTCCGCATACGCATATGCGGCGCTCCGAGATTTACATGTATTTCAATATCGGAGAGAACGATCGCGTGTTTCATTTCATGGGCGCTCCGGACGAGACGCGGCATCTTGTGCTAGGGAACCGCGACATTGCAGTCTCGCCTCCATGGTCTATCCATTCCGGTGCGGGTACGCACGCCTACAGCTTCTGCTGGGGCATGGGCGGAGAAAACCAGGATTATTCCGACATGGATGCTCTTGGCATTCGGGACCTGCTCTGATCTGAGCGATTGCGGTTGCTAAACGGCAAGATCACGTCCGCCTCCAGTATGCGAATCATCCAGGTGGGCGCGCGGTTGACGTTTTAGTTGCGTGTCGCTCGCGGCCGCAAGGCTCTCAGTCCAAGCCGGTAAGTGAACTGCGGCTTATACTCTATAAGTTGACCGACTCGACAGGGAAACCGCTATTCCCCGTGCCTGCGAGTCGAATGGAGGCCGGGCCATGAGTACGGATTCAGTACAGTTCAATTCTCTGGGAAAGCGCGATCCGGGTATCGACGGTGTCGTTCCAAAGAGAAATCACCGCTCCATTTCCACACGGACTGAAAGGCGGGCCGGACCGCCGAGCCACCAATCTGAGCTACTCCAAGTTTCTACCCAGGCCAATCCATACAAACTCGAGGGTCTGGATCGTGTAGTTGCGATCCTCGATCTTCTGACCACAAGCGACAGTTCTCTGAGTCTTGCCGAAATCTGCCAGCAGATGGACCTTTGCAAGAGCACCGCTCATCGGGCCCTGATGGCGCTGGAACGGACCGGGCTCATCGAGCGAGCTGCCTCGCATCGGTACCGGTTGGGACTAAGGCTCTATGACATGGGTTATCGAGCGGTGGAGCAAATCGATCTACGCTCGCGGGTGCATCCGTACCTTCGCGAACTCGCACTGCGAGTGGGCGAAACGGTGCACCTGGGAGTTCTGCATCGAACCCGAATTGTGTACATTGACAAGATTGAGCCGGTAAACCGCCGTGTCTGCATCAGTTCGCGGACGGGCACTTCGAACCCTGTCTACAGCACGTCGCTGGGAAAAGCGATTCTCGCGTTTATGCCGGCGGAGCAGGCAGCGAAGATCATCGCTGAAATCCGGTTCACAGGCTTTACATCAAAGACAATTACTTCGACGGACGAACTGCAGGAGGCGTTGGAGAGAGTTCGACGCCGCAGGTTTGCTGTCGATGACGAAGAGATGGAAATCGGAACCCGTTGTGTCGGTGCTCCCATTTATGATGGCGACGGACAGGTGATCTCTGCGGTGAGTGTTTCTGGATCCACCATACGAATCACGGCGCAACGTGCTCCGGCCATCGCCAGCCACGTGATTCGCTGCTGCCAGGCTATTTCGACATCGCTGAACCATTAAGATCACTCGATATGCAACGAGGCCTCGCCACTGGGAGTGGCGAGGCTTCGTTTTTGGGATGATGATGAGCGACGGTTACTCGACGATCAGAGCTAAAGTCGCCGACTGAGTCGTCTTTCCCGACGTTGCGGTTATGGTGATCTGCGAAGTGACAGGTTGCGAGGTCTTGGAACTCGAGGAGCCGCCGCAGCCAGAGAAGAGGCCCAGGCCGACGACCGCAATCACTGCCAGCAGCAGGAGCTGCAAGCGGTTGCGCTTGCGGAATCCGAGGAAGCACAGGGCGACAGCGAGGGTTGCCACCGGGAGCAGCGGCCGCGAGTTGGTATGAACCGCTGCGGCCGATCCTCCGCCGATCGAGAGCTGCGTGGTTCCAGTTGTGCCTTTCGGAAGACCCGAGGTGGAGTCGGCGGTGAAGGCCGATACCGAGCTGGGGTTGAAGTTGCAGGCATAACCGGAAGGAGCACCGCTGCACGCGAAGGACACCTGGCCGGTGAAGTTGTTGACGGAGTTAACGGTAATCTGGGTGAGTCCCACGGTTCCGGCCTGAACGGTCAGAGACGAAAGCGAAAGACTCATGTTCATCGAAGGCGCCTGGCCGATGGGGTTCACGGCGAAAGTCTGCGGAACCGCTCCGGCAGCAGCAAAGTAAATGTTGTCGCCCGGCTGGTACGCGGTGATGGTGCAAGCCGCGGCAGTCGTGCCGGCATTTACGAAGTTGGCTGTCCAGCCGCTATCGGACGATGCAACCGTGCAGGAACTGGAGGGGGTTGCGGTGTAGGTGACCGGGAAGCCGGAAGTGGCGGTTGCGGCCAAAGCCAACGGGGTTCCCGCTACCTGGGTGCCCGGGTTGTCGAACGTGATCTTTTGCGTCGGCAGAGGCTTGAGGAGCGAGATGGTTTCCGCGGCCTGGGCTGCGTCGGCGTAATTGGTGTCGCCCGGCTGCGTGGCATCAATGACGATGTTGACCGGGAAGCCTGCAAGGCTTGCCTGGTCCATGATGGTGAGAGTGGCCGTTGAGGTAGCCCCGCTTACCTTGCTCGTGGAGAACGTTCCCTGCACCGGGCTGGCCGACTCGACTGCGAAGACGATGGGTTTGTTGCTTCCGCCGCCGGTCGCGCTAATGGCGATCTGAATTCCGCCGGCGATGTAATGGATAGCCTGAGACGGAGGGATGAAGGTGATGGTCTGGCTTCCTTGTTTGACGACGACAGTCTGCTGTACCTGGGGCGCAGCAAGGTAGTTCGCGTCGGTAGCCTGGTTGGCGTCGATCACGATATTGCCGACCCCGGTAACGGTCAACGTGTTTCCGGAAATAGTTCCGGCGCCTGTACTGCTTGCGTCAACGGTAAAGACCACCGGGCTGGTCGACGCACCAGCGGTTGCGGACAGGGAAACCGTCAAGCCCGGAACCATGGTGACAGGCGAGGCTGGCGCAGTGAAGTTAAGGGTCTGGGCGGCCTTGTTGACCACGATCGTTCTTTGAACCTGGGATGCATCCGCATACTTCGTGTTTCCCACGTCGCCGCCGGCCTGATTGGCATCGATGATCAGGTTTCCAGCCTGGGTAATGGTCAACATGTTTCCGGAAATGGTGGCAGCGGCCGTGCTTGCCGGGTCGACCGAGAAGACCACCGGGTTGCCGGATTGTCCGCCGGTAGCAGTGAGAGTGACCTGCAAGCCGACGGAATAGGTAATCGGCGAAGCCGGGGCCGGGAAGCTGATGATCTGCGGGAGTCCCGAGATCGGATTGCCATAACCGGAGACATTTACCGTGCTGGTGTTGCTGGCCGAATCGGTTGCCGTGAGGATCGCCGTGTTAACGCCATTCACCAACGGCGTCATGCTTACAGTTGCACCCAGGAGCGAGCCGCTGGCGCCGGCGAACGAGATGGTGGAGCAGGTGCCGGTGATCGCGGCCGATGCTGTGGACGCGGTACCGCCGGCAAAGGCGAAGTCCGCGGTTCCAGTGCAGTCCACGCTATTCAAAGCGGCGCTGGCGTCGGTGATTTTCGACTCGGCGCCGATGGTCACCGCGGGAACGACAATGTTGTTGACACCGATGTGAACGACCGCCAGCTTGCCGCCAGTGTCATATGCAATGGAGTACAGATTGCCGCTGCCGTCTGGCATCAATTGCTTGCCACCGGTGGTGGACACCAGGTAGGCGTTGGCAACGTCGGCGGGAGTCAAGGGATTGTTGGGAAGCGCGAAGGTCTCATTGGCGTCCGAATAATACACGGTACCGCTCGCATCCACGGCTACGCCGCTCATGGCGTTGTCATAGTCACTGGGACTGGCGATGGTGTGGGTCACCAGGACAGTCTTCGTAGTGGCGTACCCTGTTGAGCTGGAATAGGGCAGGACATTCAGGTAGGCGCTAGTCGCATGCTGACTGCCCTGCCCGCCACTGCTGTACACCACGTCAGTGAAGAACAAGTTTCCCCAGGGGTCGAAAGCGATCGACGCGATGGCATGGGTGGCGTCATCGGTGTACATCAGCGTCGGGGGCCCAATGTAGAGATTGGCGGCACTGAGCTCGTAGATGGCGTTTCCGCCGTGGATGTTATCGGTCGCGGTGGCCATGAAGAGGTTACCGGAGGGGTCGAACGCCGTGTTCTTGTAATCAGGGTTGGAGTTGTAGTCGTTGGTGAGATTGGGCATGCCGCACTCGACCGTGTCGTTCCCGGTGCAGGCGGGGTCGGTATCGGGACTTCCCGTTACCCAGGTTCCGCCAACGTAGGGGAGCTTGAACAGCCTGTGTTTGTAGAGCGGGCCTACGAAGAGGTTCTTGTCGGTGTCGAAGGTCGCGCCCGATTCATTGGACAAGGCGGTGACTGGGGTCATCGTGGCGGACGAAGCGTTGTAGATGTCAAGGACGTTGCCGTACGGCATCGCGACAGCTATATCTCCGTCCTTGCTTACGCCGAAGCCTCCGCCGTTGGGAGTCAATTGGGCATTGAACCCGCAGCTGGGGCACGCGCCGCCCGTGATCTCAAAGATTGCGGAGGTCTGGCTGAGAACCACGGCCTGATGGCCGGTGAGTTGGCCTCCGGTGATGGTGAATCCGGAAGCGTGATGGGCCGAATCGGTCGCGGTGATTCTGGCGACGCTGGTGCCCGCAACGGTTGGGGTTAACTTTACGGTGGTCGAGAAGTATGCCCCGGTCACGCCGGCCAGTGACATTGTCTGGCAGGCGCCGGTTGTTGCGGCGGAGGCGGTTGTCGTGTTCCCGCCCGCAAGCGCATAGGTTACCGAGCCGGTGCAATCCACTCCGTTTAAAGCCGCAGTGACATTGGTAGCGGTCGACTCGGTGGCGACTGTAGACGTGGGGACCACTACATTGCCGAGCAGGATGCGAAATACGGCTGGTCCACCATTGTCGTCGCCCACCGCGTACAGATTACCGTTGCCATCGGTCATCAACTGCTTGCCTCCCGTTGTGGATACCAGGTAGGCGTTGGCAGCGTCGGGAGCCGTCGAGGGATTATTCCGAATCGCGTAGGTCCCATTGCCGTCCGCAAAGTAGACGGTGCCGCTTCTGTCCACGGCCACGCCGCTCATGGCGTTGTCATAGTCACTGGGACTGGCAATGGTGTGGGTCACGAGGACAGTCTTGGCCGCCGCATAGCCTGTCGAACTCGAATAAGGCAGCACGTTCAGGTAGGCGCTGGTCGCATGTTGACTGGACTGCCCGCCGCTACTGTACACAACGTCCGTGAAGAACAGGTTCCCCCAAGGATCGAACGCGATGGATGCGATTGCATGGGTAGCGTCATCGGCGTAAACCAGGACGGGAGGTCCGGAATAGAGACTGGCGGCGGGGAGTTCGTAGATGGCGTTTCCACCGTGGATATTGTCGGTAGCGGAGACCAGGAACAGGTTGCCGGCAGGGTCGAACGCGGTGTTCTTGAAATCGGGGTTGGAGTTGTAAACGTTGGTGAGATTGGGCATTCTGCACTCCACCGTGTCGTTCCCGGTGCAGGCAGGATCCGTGTCCGGATTTCCGGCTACCCATGTTCCGTTCACGTAAGGAAGCTTGAACAAATTGTGCTTGTAGAGTGGACCCACGAACAGATTGCGATGGCTGTCGAAGGAGGCGCCGGATTCATTGGACAACGCCGTGATTGCGGTCACCTTGCCGGTGGTTCCGCTGTAGACATCGAGGACGTTCCCGTATGGCATGGATATGGCAATGTCGCCAGAGCCGCTGACGCCAAAACCTCCACCGTTGGGCGTCATCTGGGCATTGAAGCTACAAGCGGTGGGGCAACCGCCGCCCTCGACGTCGAACATGACCGCTGACTGGCTGACAATGACGGCGGGTTTTTGTGCGTTTCCCGTTGCGGCACCCAGGCCGGAGATCAAGACCAGCAAAAGGCCGACCCACGTTCCCCCCGCGAGTGACCGAAATGAAATCCGAAATTCGTTCAAACAGGCTTGCATCACTCATCCTCCGATCGATTCCCCGCCGTTTCCACCGGTGCGAATCGTGCCAACTTTCTCAGTGCCGCGAATGTTGCGCCGCACCTGGCCGCCCCAAAATCATGATACCGATATCGAGAGTGTTCATGCGCCCTCAAAAACGGCAGACGAAATGACCTGGTAAAGCTAAAATTGCCAGCTTTACCGGCATTCCGGCGCGTGGCCAGAATGGTCAAGTCGCGGTTTTTACACCACGACCACAGCTCTGAATTTGGGACCGGTCCACCGTACTCGGCGCAAATGCGGTTGTCAAGAGATAACAGGGGATTTCCGTATGATTATGGGTACAAATTCGGTATTCCCGGTGTTCCGTTCGTGCCGCATCGTCGAGCCGGTCTCCAGGGGCAACGGGGCCTGAAATCGGGGAAATTGACTTCGCAAATTCGCGCTTCCGGGGGTCGTGAAGCTTCCGGCCGGGAGATCGAGTTGGGTGCCGAAGACAGAACAGACCATTTCCGTTTCTTGTTGTTCGATCCCAAAGCGCTTTCGAAGCAGGGTGCCTTCAGTTAACAAACTGCCGGTTTCGAAATGGAAGCGGCGTGGAGATATTCGAAACTCGCGTGGTATCTCCAGAGCTTGAAGTGGCCAACCCAGGTGACTTCGACCGGCTTAGCCCCGGCCGGCGGATCCGAAGCCGGAGTCTTACGAAACCGGCATTCTTGAATTATCCATAGATGGACATACGACGCAGTGCTGCATGATTGACTGGGGCTGGGCTTGTTCGAGAACAGTTGGTTAGCTCCGGCGTGATCGTGCCAGAATTTGTGCATGCAAACCATTGCATGAATTGGGTCAATCGAGGAAAAAGGCTCCATTTTTTGCTTCACCTGATGACCTCCGATCCCTATACTGCGCAGTGAGAAGCGTCCAGGCGAGAGATGGGGCGCTCCCGCTGGTGGTGCATGGCCTCAAATCTTTCCCGAAAGCGCGTTGTCGACTCGCCCATCATTCCCGATCGCCTGTATTTCAAGATCGGCGATGTAGCGCGCATCTGCGGCGTAGAGCCTTACGTCCTACGTTTCTGGGAGACCCAGTTTCCCCAACTGAAGCCCAACAAGAGCGGCACCGGCCAACGACTTTACCGGCGCCGCGAAGTGGAATTGGCACTCGAGATCAAACGGCTGGTGCATGGGGAGGGCTATACGATTTCCGGCGCCCGACAAGCGCTGGAAGGGGCTCATCGGCGGCCCAGAGCGGAGTCCACCCCCACACGGGCAAAGGAAGAGAGCCAGCAGGCGGCAAAGCCGGCCAAGGCGCCCGAGGCTGTGGCCACTGCCGTGGGGCAGATCCGTGCCGAACTCCGCGAGATTATCTCGCTGCTGTCGACCAATCAGCCCCGGCCTCCCCGACCCCGCGGCCGGCTGGTGGCGCTATCCCCCGAGTCTGGAAACCTTTTTCCGCTCTGAGGGGTTGGACTGATGAAGTAATTGGCGGATTGGCGGCAAAGGCGGTCGTCGGACCGATCGGGCCCGTTCTGGCGTCTTCCAAGGTAGGGGTTTCTGAAGACAGAATAGCCAAAAGCAAACGTTCCCGCTCTCCCCCTAAAGTTGCAAATTTACAGTCTTGCCCGGTGCTTACTGAAAAAGAATGACTTGTGAACCGATTTTCCTGAAAAAAGTGTGCATTTTAATGGCAAAACGGGGTGGAATGGGTTGACACTTTTCAAAACCAGTGTGCAGCGCCTTCAGAGGCTTGTCCAGGTACCGATCTGAAGGGGTTCGAGCAGGGCTGTCACGAGGGCAAGGGGAAGACCGACGACGTTAAAGTAGCAGCCCTCAATGTGTGGGATCCATCGGGCCGCGCGGCCCTGGATAGCGTAGGCACCTGCCTTGTCCATCGGTTCGCCAGTGGCGACATAGGATTCGATCTCACTGTCGGAGAGGGAAAGGAAGCGGACAGCGGTGACTTCCGCGGCGACCTGTGTCGATTGAGAAGCTACGACCGCTACGCCAGTGATGACGTGATGCGTGCGGCCGGAGAGCTGTCGCAACATGCGCATGGCGTCGGCGGGGTCTTCGGGCTTGGCGAGGATCAGGTCATCGAGGGTGACGGTGGTATCGGCGCCGAGGACGATGAGCGCTCTGTCGGGGGATCCAGGATCGGGATTCGAGCGGGATTGAGACATCGTCAGTTCGCGAAATACGGTGTGAGCTTTTTCGCGGGCGAGACGGGTGACATATGCGATGGGAGCTTCGTCGGGAAGAGGATCTTCGGGCACGTGGGCGGGATGCACGGTGAAGGAAAAGCCGGCCTGGATAAGTAGCTCGCGGCGACGCGGCGAGGCTGAGGCGAGAACGAGCATTAAGGAGATTATGTCAGTTTCGGCCGCCTCGATCAGATAGTCAGGCCGGTGTGGTGGCCCGCGGGCGTGGCCAGGCCCCAGGCCATGGCCGGGGTGTTATGGGCGATACCGAAACGTCCGTCGGGACCGAGAAGGATGATGCCGCCATGGCCTCCGAGGCGATTGAAGAGATAAGAAATGGCCTCGCGGGCGGCGAACTCCGGCGACGAACCGGAGGCCACGCGGTCGGTCGCCCATTTGCCCAGGACGAGCTTCATGATTGGTTCCCCCCATCCGGTGAGCGAAACGGCAGCGCAGAGGTTGTCGGCATAACAACCGCACCCGATGAGGGAGGAATCGCCAACTCGGCCTGGAGTCTTGTTCAGTGTGCCTCCGGTGGAGGTGCCAGCCGCCAAGTTGCCGTGAATGTCGAGGGCGACGGCACCGACGGTGTCATGCGATGTCGTTGGTTCGGACGGGAAGAATTCGACTGCGGTCTCGGGGCTTTTGTCGTCGCGGTGAACGTGTCCGGAGAAGGTTTCGTCGGCAAATCCGGCTGCCTGCCTGGACTGCGCATGGGCAAGCCGCGTGCGTTCGCGGTCGAGAACGAGATCACTGTTGTCAATAAGCTTCATGCCATGGGAGGCAGCGAACGCTTCGGCGCCGGGACCGACAAAGTAGACATGCGGACTCTCCTCGAGAACCAGGCGAGCCGCCAGAATGGGATTCTGGATTCGCTCGACGCACGCCACGCCACCGGCTTTCATGCGACCGCCATCCATGAGAAGAGCATCGAGTTGGACGCGGCCATCGGATGTAAGAAAACTGCCTCGACCTGCATCGAAAGTGGGGTCATTCTCAAGAACCACTACGGCGGCCTGGACAGCATCTAGAGCGGAGCCTCCCCGGGACAGGATCGCGTATCCGGTTTCAAGAGCGCTGCGGACACCGGCTTCATGTGCGGGCGCATCCGATGCCGGAATTGCCCATGCACCACCGTGAACGAGAAGGATGGAAGCGTGCGTGGAACGGGAGGTCACGTGCCTATGGTAGTTCATCGGGGAGGGCTTGCGGAGGTGACGTACCCCAGGCTTCTAGAACAGATCAAAACAGGCTGGCGATTGCGAAACGCCATCGTGCGAGAATAAATGCTAGTCAAGGCAAGTAGGTGATGCGATAACTGACTGCTGAAATACCGTGTAAGTATGGGAGATTTATAGACTTAATAAGTCAAACGACTTTTGCAGATAATTATGGGGGGATTGGATAAGCTAAGTACATCAACAAGGAAATGTAAATGACCAGGGAGCGAGCTTCCTGGAATAGGCCGGACTGCTTTCCGCGGATTTCGCACGTGGAAAGAGAATCCTGCTGAGACTCTGAGCGGATCAGGCTTTCCTGAAGAGCATGGACGAAGATATGCCGCACGCTTAGGAAGCGGAGGAAGAATTCGCTTCAAACCGGCGCGTCGAAAGACCGTGGAAGAGAGTCCGGGATTGGCGGAAGAATGGTCCGGACGAATAGGAAGAAAGCAGCAAGGGCTAACAAGCAAGAAGCAGGCGTCGCGACGGGCGAGAGCGCGATTCAGATGGTTGAGCTGGCTGACGATGGGTTAGCGGAAGAATGCTCGAAACTAGTGTTGTTGGTTGCAGAGAAAGCGGTCATGGGGGATAAGAATTGCCTGCAGGAACTTGTGAACTTATCCCACAAGACTACGCAAGGCGAAGCAGACGTGAAGGTGAGCGGTTTGAGCCGCGCGACAGTGTGGGAAGCCGAACCGGAATGGCCGGGTGAGTCGAGCGAAGAAGGAGCTGAGACATCGATGGCGAGCCGAGAACCGGAGAATCATCTAAACTGAGCCTGCAGTGAGCAAGTGAATTTTCAACATTGAAACGGAACCTGTCATGGCCTCCTCGGGTGACGCCGCGATGTTGCGCGCGTTGCCTGAGGTCTGGCCGAGGTTTGTGGATCTGCGAGAGGGAGCGGAAGACCTGCAATTGATTGGGGTATGCAGGCGCTACCACGCGAGCCCAGAGGAAAAAGAAGACGATATGAAGCTCACGATTCAGAGGTCGTTACATGTCGCATTGTGGCTGGGTGTCTGCATCGCGTGGACGCTAATGAGCGTCCGAATGGCCGCCCAGACGTTCACGACGACGACGGTACAGGGAACCGTGTATCTTGCGAACGGCCGTCCGGGAACGGGAACATTGCAATTAAGCTGGCCGGCGTTTACGACGGCCGGTAACCAGGCGGTGGCAGCGGGACGCACGAATGTGACGATCGGGGTGGACGGATTTGTCAGCGTGAATCTCGCGCCAAATCTGGGATCGACACCGGCAGGTCTGTACTATACGGCCGTCTACCACCTGAGCGACGGGACAACGAGCACCGAATACTGGGTTGTGCCGGTAGCGGCGCAGGTGAACTTATCGCAGGTGCGTGCGCAAGTTATGCCCGCGGCGCAAGCCGTGCAGGCGGTAAGTAAGGGCTACGTGGATCAGTCGATCTCCGAACTTACGCAGAGCCTGTTAACAGCTTCCGGCGGATCGCTTAACGGACCGCTTTTCCTAAATGGGGATCCATCGCAACCGACACAGGCTGCCACGAAGCGCTATGTGGACAACGAATTCTCTCTGGCGGTGCCGCTGAGCGGAGGTGCGATGAGCGGCCCACTGACGAGCGTGCAACTGGGGGCGGCCTACCAGGTGGATCAGTTTCCGGGTGCCGACTTTGGAGCCAAGCTTCAAGCTTGTCTGAACACACTTAACGGAACATACGGCGGAACCTGCGACGCGCGGAACTTTACGGACACCCTTGCGATGGGTTCGACTGTGGCAGTGAGGACCGCGAACGCAACGGTTGAACTGCCATGCGCGACGATCGCGACGACCAACCAGATACAGATTACCGCGGGAACGAGGAACGTAACTCTACACGGGTGTGCGCTGCGCGGAGCCAGCGACGCGAGCGGGAGCCAGGGCGGGACAGTGTTCCTCTATTCCGGCGCCGGACCGATGATCCAGGTGGGAGATCCCACTTACACGACTAATACCGTAGGATTTCACCTCGATAATGTTGTGATTAATACGACCGCATCGACGAATTCCACGGCGTTGGGATTCATGGCGTTTCGCACGCAAGAACTGAATCTGGAGAGCCTGTATCTACTGGGGAATTCCAGCCAGACGGGCATGATCCTCGACGGCACCGGGAACTATACCGGCGGTACATTCCAGGACATCGAATTTGGCGGGTTCGGGACGGCACTTAATGCAATCGGGCATCAAGTCAGCAATCCGGCATCGACGGACTGGTTGAACGCGAGTGCATTTCTTCGCTTGCACATTGACTGCCCAACCAGCAATGGAAGTCCGACGGCCGGAACTTATGGAATCAACTTAGTGCAGGGGGATGGCAACACATTCACCGGAGGAGATGTCGAAGGATGCGCTACAGCGCTGCACCTCGGACAGAATGCGCAAAACAATACGATTGTGGGGCTACGCAATGAGAATTCGATCAACCAGGTAGTTGCGGATGCGGGCAGTTCTTACAACAACTGGATGACCGGCGGCACCATGTTCACGGGGCAGTTGACGGACAACGGCACGCGCAACAGCTTCCTCGATACATTTCACAGGAGTTTCAACGGATTGAATGGTGACTGGTACGGGAGCCAGAAGGATGCTACGGTTACCAATCATTACCGGATTGGTACGGGAACCGGCAATGAACGGGGATTATTGGACCGCTATCAAACTGACTTGGGATATCGCTGGACGACAGGCCTGAGTGACGCGACCGCAGGAGAACAGTTCTACCAGGTCCTGGACGAACTGAACAATGTATATCGATTGTCAATTGGACAATACAACCAAGGGCAATCGAGCACCAATAATCAGACGGTGATCAATGCAGCCGGGACAGGTGCGGTGGTGCTGAACGGATCAGCGAACTCAGGAACTGGAGGCGTGATCATCGGATCCGGGGGATCGTCCGGCGCTGCTGTGGCGACGATTAATGGCGCGGGGAATGCGCAATTCAATGGATCGCTACAAGTGGGCGGCCCTTCAACATTTACGAGTTCGACGACCGTAAAGAATCAGTCTGATGCGGAGATCGATAGTGTGCTGTGGGCGGGGGCAACAGCGAATCAGAAGGAATCATCATATACAAGGACTATGCAGGGGCGAGCCAATGGTACATGGTGAAGGATGGGAACAATAACTGGGCACTAAACTCGGCCGTTGGCGGACTCGATAGTTTCAAAGCTTATCAGAGTAACAACAGCGGCGACACGTATGTTAACGCGAGCAATGCCGCGGGACACATTCGTTTGAATTATGAAATGGGCTCGGGAACGGAGACGGACATCTATTCGGGATCGGGTTCATCGCTGGTCGCGGCGTTTCTTGGGACGAATGCCATCAAACTTCCCGGGCTGGCGGCTTCAGTGGGCGAAACTGCCTGCAGATCGATAACTCCGGATACATCTCGAATACCGGGACAGCGTGCGCTACGGGAGCGCGGCCTGAATGGGACTGTCAGTGCCGGAAACACGGGCCAAGTGGCTTACTACACTGGGAACGGAACGACGCTCGCGGGAACAAGCGCGGTAGCGCTTGAGTCGGGAGGCACCGGGGCGACGAGCGCCACCGCCGCGATTGCGAATCTGGGGGCGGCTTCAGCGGTCGCGCTGACAACGGAAACAGCGCGAGCGCAAACTGCGGAAGGGACGAACGCAAGCGCCGCAGCGGCGGCCTTGGCAACGGCAAACGCGGCGTTGCCTGCCAATGGTGCAATATCGACTGGAAGTGGGACCAACAATACGGTGAACTTCCCGGGTACCGTGGTGATGACGACGTCAGTATCCCAATCGCTTGGGGGGAGCCGCTATGCTGCGCAGTACCAGTCCGGAGGCGGAAACAACGGGATTGCCAATGGAGTCGCACCGAATCAAACCGTCGTCGCTGATCCAAGCTATGGCTCGACGGAGCAGTACAGCCTGACAAAAATCGGCACTGGCACAGGACTGCTTCCTGCGCCGAATGCCTTCAATTTTCAAGATTTTCGCGCTGGACGCTTTGGCAACTTTCACCACAATTGGGGCTTCGACACGCAAAACTTTGGCTCATCGGCTGCGATTTTCGATGCTTGCCTGACCGATGGGATCAGCGCGCCGACAGCTACCAACAATAACTGGACACGAAACTGCCACGACGTGCAGCAACTCGATTACACGCCAGGATGGGACGAAGGCCAGCAGGCAGTAGGGCCACTTGGTTGGTACAGTACGCATGTAATGAGTCTTCAGAGTACCGTCAACGGCAAGGGCATCACTGAGACCCTGGGGTTAAGTCAGACCAAGTATGGTGTCGGAGATAACGCGACCCTTTACAGCGCGGTTACTGGATTTGGCGGTTTCGTCGCAGGCGCCGATGAGGGGACCAAGGCAGGGGGGTTTGCAACCAACGAAGGCACCTTCGTGCCCACGGTTACGTGTTCGACTGGCTGTACGACCGGTTCGGCTAGCATTAAAGGCACAGCAGTTGTAAACGCAGTTACCAGTTGGGGTGTGGGCCGCTATGTGATCGATACTACGCAGGCACCTATAAACACGACCATAACCACGCTCACGAACTCGGCTCTAAGTGCAGGCTCAGGAGGCACTAGTAGCACCGTAACCGTGGCTGCGACATTACCAGTGTCAAATGCCTGGGGCACGCTGTCAGGGAACTGCAGTCCAGGCGTGCGGAACAATAATCCGCCTTTTTCTACTGCAACGACCTGCAATGTGACCGTGACCAGCGGAACTTTCGACACTACTCACTTGATTTGCTTCAAGAACCAGCAGCACGAGTGCACGATTCCGACAGCGGTCACAAATCCGTCAGGCCCGACCGCCACGATCACGATGCCGCTTCGCCATGCTCATGCGATCGCTACTACTTTGTTCCAGGGCGGTATGGCCGGATATGGCATGGATGTGACGTTTTATGACCAAGCGGTGAACGGTCAGACATTCCGCTATCTCTTCGACGTGACAGGTTCGCAGAGCGCCAACACGATTGAGGTTCAAGGTTGGTATCCGACTGGCGCGGTAGCGCTGCCATTTGGATCGGGCTACCCCGGATGGGGAGGCTCGCCAACCGGCGCGGCAGCAGCTAATCTGAGTACGCTCTCGAACAGTGGGACAACAGTCAACGGCACATATACTGCATCAGGGAGCACATTCCAACTGCCGCAGTTCAACAAGGCCAGCATCACCATCGCGGGAGCGTCCGACACGGCGTTCAACACCACTTGTACCAATGTGGCTTTTACAACCTCGACGGCTTTTACCTGCACTATCCCGGGACTGAGCGGAAGCCACACTGCGACGACGGCGACGGCTACACTGTCGAACTCCAGCGGCGCAATCATCAACGCGATCAATCTCTGGCCGATGGCCGAAGTGCTGGATGTGCAGAACGAAGCCCTTACCCCTCCAGCACCGGACGGAACGCTCACGATTGAACCTAATGCGATGGTGGTTACTCCGGGTGACACGCTCGAAGAACCGCATCAGCAGGCGGCAAAGTTCACTTCGGGAACGTTCTTCAATAGTGTCTATAACCCCTTCAACTCATTCGGAGGGATTGGTGCTACAGCGTCAGGCGCTGGAGTGCAGGGCGGAAATGGAGGCGTGACGAGCGCAGCTTTTTTATCCCTTGGTACCACCAATCCTGACTCAATGTACAAGGGAGGGGGCGGGACATTGAATCCCCCCAATATTACCAACGTGAGTGGCCCTTATTACTTGGGATTCAATGTTGGAGAAGGTCCATCCAACGGTCAACCATTTATCAACATCCTCACTAACACGGCACAGAGGAATGATCCAAATTACACCTATTCTTTGTTCGCGGGCTACAATCTGAGCAGCGCGGTTTCGTGGACGTTCACGCCCTATAATGGTAACGCAGCATTCAACACAAACGGCGCGGCAACGTGGACCGCAGCCAGCCATAAGTTCAACGGTTCGGTAGATCTGACCGGAGGCGTTTCTCTCCCCGCAACAGGTGTGGGCGCCACATCCTGCACGATCTGCAACGTGACGTTCGGGACGGATGGCCGAGCTACCGCAGCGTCGAACGGAACCATCCCTAACACGGCGGTGACTCCGGGCAGCTACACCAGCGCCAACATCACGGTGGGCGCAGACGGACGCATCACGGCGGCCAGCAATGGCAGCGGCAGCGGCGGTTATCCATCTGTGGTTGCCTCCGGGGTTATCACGGGGCAGACCGGAACTGCTTCACTCATCAACTACACTCCTGCGACTTCGGGGATTTATCGGGTGAGCGTTTTCATTTTCGTCAACACGGCCGGCGGCTCCGGATGCTCTCTCGCCTCCGGTGCCTATATCTACCCGGCAGCGGGTGTGGCTATCGGCGTCGGATTGCCTGTAGCATGCACTTCGCCTAACACGGCTGGACAAGTTGAGTATGAGGGCTACTGGCTTGCTGGACAAAACTTCACTAAGGCCGTCACGCAGACCGGGACGGCGGGCTCACTGTCTTACACGGCTAGCTATAGCATCACTCGGATGCAGTAATCGGGAACGCTGCTGTCATGTTTACTTTGGCAAGGAATTCTTGCAGCCCGGCAGGGAGCGGGAGGCGGAAATGCCACCTTCCAAACCGCTCTGCAGCAAAGGAAGAGGCAGTGTGTCAGTCACAAGAAGTTGCGGCATCATGGGTGGAAGGACTCGACCGGCGCGAGTTAGAGCGGCTGGGCAGGATTCTGGATCAGCAGGCCGGCGAGTTTGCGCGGGTCGCACGGTGGCCATGGAACTGGCGGCCCGACTTCTGAAGGTGAGGACGCGCGAGGGACGGACGGCGGGATTGCGAGCAAACGCCGCGCAGAGGGAGTTTGAGCGGCGGCGGGGCAAGCAGAACATCGTTCTGAAGGCGCGGCAGATGGGGTTGACGACCTGGGCGGCGGCGCGGTTTTTTCTGCGGACGATTACGCGGCCGGGGACGCTGACGCTGGAGGTGGCGCACACCCAGGAGGCGGCGGAGGAGATCTTTCGCATCGTGCACCGGTTTCTGGAATGCCTGCCGGAGGAGTTGCGGCGAGGGCCGCTGAGGACGTCGCGGGACAATACCCGGCAGATCGTGTTTCCGGAGATCGATTCGCAGTACCGGGTGGTGTCGGCGGGGGACCGGAACGCGGGGCGGGGAATGACGGTGCAGAACCTGCACTGCTCGGAGCTGGCGCGCTGGCCGGGCGATCCGGCGGAGATCCTGGCGGGGCTGCGGGCGGCCATGGCGCCGGAGGCGGAGCTGATTCTGGAGTCGACGCCGGACGGGCGTGGGCGGTTGCTTTCACGAGGAGTGGCAGAAGGCCGGCGGAGACGGGGATGGTGCGGCATTTCTTTCCCGTGGTGGATGGAGCCGCGCTACCGGGCCGCGGCGGTGGAGACGGAGAGCCTGACGCGAGGAAGAGCGGGAGCTGGTGGACGCGGCATGGGCTGGATCTGGAGCAGATCGGGTTCCGGCGGCAGGTGCGGGCGAACTTTCGCGGGCTGGCGCGGCAGGAGTATGCCGAGGACGAGGAGAGCTGCTTCCGGGCCAGCGGGGATTCGGTGTTTGAGCTGGCGGCGATCGAGGCGCGGCTCAATGGAGATGCCTGCGGCGGTGACGGCAGCGGCGGAACGGGGAACTGGAGATCTGGCTGCCGCCGCTGGCCGGGGAAGAAGTACCTGGTGGCGGTGGATCCGGCCGGCGGAGGCAGCGAAGGGGATTATTCGGCGGCGCAGGTGCTGGAGATGGAGACGGGGCTGCAGTGCGCGGAGTTTGCCGGGCACGTGGGCGGGCTGGAACTGGCGCGGCTGGTCACGGAGCTGGCGGCGGAGTACAACCAGGCGTGGCTGGTGGTGGAGCGGAACAACCATGGCAGCGGGGTGCTGGCGCTGGCGGAGACGGTGTGCCGGTACGGGCGGATCTTACAGGCAGGCGGGACAGCCGGGGTGGCTGACGACTTCGGTGAGCCGGCCGGCGATGATCGGGCGGCTGGATGCGGCGCTGGTGGAGAAGCCGGAGTGTTTCATGAGCCGCAGGCTGCTGGGCGAGTGCCGGGGCTTTGTGCGGCTTGCAGGATGGGCGGACCGGCGCGCGGGCGGGGATGCACGACGACCGGGTGATGGCGATGGCGATGGGGCTGGCGGCGCGGGCGGAGATGCTGGAAGGACGACGGTAGTGACGAGGGGTCAGTGGATAGTGGTCAGGGATCACGGGACAGGGGAATCGTCTGGCCGCAGTCTCTTGTTATGGCCTAGTGCTGATCACTGTTCACTTGTCTTCACTGACCACTGCATTGGTTTGCAGTATAATGTTCGGGTTGAACGCGGTAGAATTCGATTAGGAACAGGGACAGGGGCAGGATTGGCGGTTCTGGCGGTGCAGCAGATCCGGCGGATGCGGGGCGGTGCGCAGGGGCAGTTGATGCTGGGCGCCGACGGGCATCCGTACGTGGTGAAGTTCCAGAACAACCCGCAGCACCGGCGGGTTCTGGCCAACGAGTTTCTGGCCTCGCGGCTGGCGCAAGGCGGCGGGCTTGACGGCGCCGGAGACGGAGCTGGTGGAGGTGTCGGAATGGCTGGTGGAGAACACGCCGGAACTGGAGATCGACCTGGGACGGACGCGGGTGCGGTGCGAGGCGGGATTGCAGTTCGGGTCGCGGTTTGTGGGCGGGCTGATGCCGGGCCAGGTGGTGGATTACCTGCCCGAGGAACAACTGGCCGAGGTGAAGAACCTGGGCGAGTTTGCCGGGATCCTGGCGCTGGACAAGTGGACCGGGAATGCCAATGGGCGGCAGGCGGTGTTTACGCGGCGGCAGCGGGAGCGGCGCTACCAGGCGGTGTTTATCGATTTCGGGTATTGCTTTCACGCCGGGGAGTGGCGGTTTGAGGACTCGCCGCTGCGCGGGGTGTACTACCGCAACGATGTGTACCGGGAGATCACCGGGTGGGAGTCGTTTGAGCCCTGGCTGACGCGGATGGAGACCATGCCGGCGGAGACGGTGTGGGCGGCGGCGAGCGAGGTGCCGCCCGAGTGGTATGGCGGCGACCAGGCGGAGATGGAAGCGCTGGTGGAGAAGCTGCTGGCGCGGCGCAGCCGGATCCGGGAATTGATTGAGATGTTCGGGAAGTCGGATCGGAGGCCATTTCCAAAATGGGTGGCGGCGGGAGAAAAAAGTTGAGGATGGGTGGAAGGACGGAGCGATGGGATCCTACGATTGAGAGAGTGATGTGAGCGGCGGGCGCGTGCGCATGAAGAGTGGCAGAAGAATCGCGAGGGAGCACGGGGCGAAGAAGGGCGGCGGCGCAAGCAGCGGCAGAGAGGGGCAGCGGCGGAATTGCGAATTCCAGCTGCTGCGCTACGTGCCGGACGCGGTGCGCAACGAGTATGTGCACATCGGCGTGATTCTGCGCGAGAGGGCAGCGCGGAGCCGGCGGAGGTGCGCTTCACCCGCGACTGGCGGCGGGTGCGCTGCCTGGATCCGGAGGCCGATACGGCCCTGCTGGAAGGGATGGAGAGCGAACTGCGGCGGCGGTTCCGCGAGGACCCGAATGGGCGGCTGATGCAACTGCTGGAGGAGTCGCTTTCGCTGAACGTGCAGATGACGGCGCCCAAGGCGTACCTGGCGGAGAGCCTTCCGGCGGGGCTGGAAGAGCTGATGCGGCTGTACGTGGAGCCGCAGCGCCGGGAACGGATGCCGCGCTTGCGGGGGCGGGCCGCGATCCAGGCGGCGATGCGCGGCGAGTTTGAACACGCCGGGGTTTGGGACCTGTTGCGCAAGCAGATTCCGGGCTTCGGATTACACGCGGCCGGGGGATCCGCTGCGGATCGATGCGGGTTATCGGCCGAACGGTCTGATCCGGATGTTTCATGCGGTGAGCCTGGAGCCGGGAGTGGAGATGGCCAAGGTGCTGGCGTTCTCGGCTTCGGGATTGAGGGCGGGCGTGGAACGGGTGGAGAAGGCGGAGCTGGAGTTGACCGCGGTGATCGAGCCGGCGGCCAGGATCGGCGCGACCGACGAGGAGCCGGAGCGGCTGGAGATGTACCGGTTTGGCGTGGAGACGATGGAGGAGCACCAGATCCGGGTGCTGACGACGTCGGATCTGGGACGGGTGGCGGAAACGGCGCGGCGAGAGCTGCGAGTGTGAGAAAGCCAGTGCCCAGCTGCAAGCTCCGAGCTTGGATTAGTTCGGAACCAGCGATGCCGTAAGCCTTGCATTGCTGGGACAGTCGAATTGCAGTTCAAGCATGGGAATTGAGAGCTAGAAGCTAGAAGCCAAGCGTCTCACCAGGAGTTCTATCGGGTACAGCCTTTGCGGGCTGTGCCTTTTGTTTTTTGGGGCGGCAAAGAAGGAAGGTGCGTGTGAAGTTGGGAGAGCAGTTGCGGGAGATTTGGCGGCAGGCGACGAAGGGCTCGCTGCTTCATGGCGGCCGGGCACGGCCGGGAATCGGAAATCGCGGTGGAGGCGGAGGCGGAGCGCAGAACACTGGCGATGCCGGCGATTATGAGCCCGGTGCATTTCCGGGAAGGTTCTGCCCAAGCCCACGCCGGTGAACCTGCGGCGCTTTGCGGAGACGCCGGTGGTGCGGCGGGCGATCAACGTGATCAAGGACCGGATCGCGTCGATGGATTGGCAGGTCCGGGTGCGGCGGGGAGCGCGTTTCCGGCGACATCGACGACGTTGGAGCAGAAAGCTGAATGCGCTGCGCAGGACGCTCGAGGAGCCGAACGCCGTGGACAGCTTCCGGACGCTGATCGAGCAGGTGATCGAAGACGCGCTTACGGGCGGATTCGGCGCGGTGGAGATGGAGCCGACCGGCGACGCCGGAGCGGCCGGCGATGCTGTGGGCGGTGGATGGCGCGTCGATCCGGATCAATGCCAAGTGGGATGGCCAGGCGGAGACGCGCGCGCTACGCGCAGGCAATGCCGGGGCAGATGGAATCGAGCGCGGTGGACTTGCGCGACGACCAGTTGATGTACGTGCGCATGAATCCGCGCAGCTTTACGCCTTTCGGGCTGGGGCCGCTGGAGGTGGCGTTCGAGACTGTGAACCAGTTTCTGAGCGCGCACCGGTTCGCGGGCAAGCTGGCGGCCAACTCGGTGGCGCAATATGCGCTGTGGCTGAACGAGGCCACGCCGATCGCAGCACGATCGGCTGATTCGCTGGTGGCAGGACGAGATCGAGGGCACGGGAAGGGTACCGCTGCTCTCGACCGAGCAGAAGCCGGAGGTGCTGCGGTTTGCGCAGGGCACGGATGCGGACCTGCGCCTGGCATGGCAGGAGTTCCTGATCCGGATGGTGGCGAATGCGTTCGGCTTGCCGCCAATGCTGCTGGGGCTGGAAGGGGACGTGAATCGAGCGACGGCTTCGGAGTTGGCGGACGAGGCGTTTCGCGGTGCGATTCAGCCGCTGGCGCAGTTGCTTGCCGGCCACATCACGCGCGATCTGTTTGCCAAGTGCATCGGCTGGCGGGAATTCGAATTCATCTTCAACGACTTGAACGCGCGAGATGAGGAAACGGAGCTGGCGGTGCAGGTGCAACTTCTGCAGGCAGGCGTGTTGACCGTGAATGAGGTGCGGGCGATGCGGGGGCTGGGGCCGGTGGAGGAAGCAGTGACTACGGAACAGGAATAAGGAACGGGGAATAGGGAATATGGACAAGAGAACAGGGGACTCAGGAATACGAGCGACAGTCGAGCACTGGTGACTTGGAGCTGCATGAATAGCGCTGAGTTCAGCTTGGTTCCTTCCAACCGTCGAAGCGAGAGCGGAGAATACATGCGATTGGAAGCGATGGCAGTAAGGATTCCCGTTGTGGACGGGCACCCGAACCGGGTGGCGTTCGAAGGGACATTGACGATGGTGGACACGGCCAGCGACAAGGCGCCTGCGGGGGCGCGCGGACATCGGGTGATGCTGACCAGGGAGGCCGCGGAGAAGGCGCTGCCTTCACTGCTGGGCATGGCGGTGGATTATCGGCCGGGATGGGACGGGCACGACGCGCGGCGCAAGATCGGGCTGCTCACCGAGGCGAATGTCGAGGGAAACAGGCTGACCGTGCGGGGGTATCTTTACGCGCGGGATTTTCCCGAAGTGGCGGAGGCAATCGTTGCTCATGCTCCGGAACAAATGGGCATGAGTTATGAGATAGCCGATGCGCGCGTGGAAGATATGCGGGCGGATATCTGGAAACTGACGCGAGTTACCTTTACCGGGGCGGCTATCCTGCTGCGGGAAAAGGCGGCTTACCGGGCAACCAGTTTCCGCATGGCGAGTTAGTCGGAACGCCATAATATAGGAAGCCGTTCCGACTTATCGGGCGCGAGTTAGCGCATTTCGAGTTAGGCAGCAGGCCGTTCGTTTCCGCAGAAGAACGCGGGACTGAAGGGCCTGTTCTTATTTTTGTACAACACGGCCGGCGCATGTTCGGGCCAGGGGAAGGATGAGCATGGACAACGAAGGACACGAGCTTGCAGAGCGACTGGAAGCCGCAACAAACCTGTTGAGCAAGACGCTGAACTGTCTGGAGGAGCGGCTGGCAGCCGCGAGCGCACTTTCAGGCGAGGTGGAAAGAATCTCGGCCACCGTCGATCAGACCCGCCGGGAAGAGGAATTGGCGGCCAAGCTGGCGGAGGTGGAGCGGGAACTGGCGGAGTTGAAGGCGGCGGCGACGCCCGCGACTCTGAATTCGCTGCGCAAGACGGTTCCCGCAGCGACTACGGAGATGCTGGCCAAGCATGGCATCGGCGATGGACCAGTGGACGTGCGCGCCCTGGACGCGGCCCTGGCGGGTTTGAGCCTGGAGCAGCGAATCGCGGTGAAGACGCAGCTGCTGCGCGCAGGGGCGATCGCGTAAGGGCAGTCCGTAGCTATGAGCTCTTAGCTTCTAGCTAAATACTTCGGACGAAAACGTGAATTTGGATTGGACTTTCGATTCGGCGATGCAAGGTGGCTGGTCGGCGACCGATCCGCGGACAAAGCTAAGGGCTAGAAGCTAACAGCTGAAAGCTCCGCATAGCCAACGGCCCCATGGAGGGGGCAAAGCACTATGAACGCAACCTTTGCAGATATTCATGCGGCAGCAGATTTTATCGGGCCGGGCGCGGTGGAAGTACCGTCTGTACCAGACGGAGATCTTCGACATCTGCCGGCGTTCGAGCCCATTCGGGCAGCGCATCAAGCAGGTTCCGGCCACGGGCCATCCGTCGCGTTTCTTTGAGGAGACGGCGCTTCCCAATCCCGGCACGGCCGGGTTTGTGAACCCGCGCAGCATCGTGGCACCGGTGGTGAACCCCACGCGGGTGGAGCGCAGCGTGCCGCTGAAGGCGATCGTGTCGCAGATCAACTACAACCTGTTCGACATCGAACTGGGCAACCAGCAGCAGCAGTTCGCCTATCTGCAGGCCAAGGACCTGGTGGACACGGTCAGCGGCGTGATGGTGGCCCACGACGTGGCTCTCTGGAACGGCAATGACACCAGCCTGAGCTCTCCAACCACCACGCAGTACATGGGCGTCATCAACCAGATCGTCGCCGGCGGTAACACTGTCACCATCGGGACCGCGGCCTCGATCGTGGACGGCCTGAAGTCTACGGTGGCGCAGATGGTGGCCAGCAATGGCTATCACGTGCGGCCCACGGCAATCTATGCCAACCCGGTCCTGCTCGATCTGATCGACCGCGAGATGAAATCCGAGTTCAATGTGGTGTTGAACTCCGACCAGATCACCGGAGGTTTCAGGGTGAAGATGCTCTCCACGCAGGCCGGGGATCTTCCCCTGATTCCCGACTGGAGCCTGAGCTACACGGGCACCCCGGGATCGGGCTCGGCGGTATTGCCGGCCTACATCATCACCGAAGACCTGATCGAGTATCACTGGCTCGGCGATCCGACTCCGCGCATCTTCCAACTCGGCGTACCGGGATCGCTTGCGCAGCAGTATGTCGCGGTCAAGTTTGGCGCGCCGGTGGTCAAGGGCGCGAACTATGCGCATTACCAGGTGCTGGTCGATCGCTAAAGCTGGTTCTCAGTTCACAGTTCTCAGTTCGCAGCTCCGGGTGGCCGGATACTTTCTACGGCCACGAAAGCTGGGGACTGAGAACTGACAACTGACTCCTGAGAACTGACAACTACGAACTGGGAACTACGAACTCGCGGAGCGAACACTATGGCATATCTGCAGCCGGCGGACTATCCGAATTATGGATTACCGGACGGGACATCGGCGGACTGGATAACTTCGGCCACGGCACTTATCAACAATTTTTGCAGGCGGCCCGACTTGAATGTCGTTCAATACACGGAACGGCTCAGGCTGACGAGCGGATCGCAGACTGTGCGCTTGACCTATCTTCCGCTAGCGCCGCTGGGCGCTGCCAGCACGCCGATCGTGAGCCTTGAAGGGCATTATGCCAAGCCACGGCACGGCGAGATGGCCGATGGTCCATTGTTTGAGCTGGTCTGGGCATTTTCTCTTCCCGGCCAATGGACAGCGATCGATGCCGGCTCAGTGGATTGCGACTGGTCAACGGGGGAATTGACGCTTCCGTGCAATGTGCTGGGTTTGCCCTACAACGAGGTGACGGTCGCCTACACGGCGGGACTGGCGAGCATTGGCGATGATGTGAAGTCGGCCTGCGCGCAGATCGTGCGCAATGCCCAAGCCACGCCCGTGCTCAACGCGAGCAGGACCAAGATTGACACCATGCAGATGCAGTACTTCTCGAGTTCGTTGTTGGATGAGACCGTGAGGGCATGGCTTCGTCCTTACGTTGCCAACAGGCTGGGGTGAACCATGAGTGATACTGCGCCGCGTAATCCGGTGGGAGCTTCACGCCTTCTGGCCGATGCCTTGCTCCGAAGTGTGTCGGGAACATCGGCCCAGTTGCGGATCACGGGTGTGAATCCCGACACCAGCATGTCTGAACTCGGGCTTGTTTCAACAGGATTCGCAGAAGTGACGGTAAGCCCGGTGGTCATGCGTAAGCTTCGGCCCACTTGGCAAAAAGGTAGCGAATCGACATGGGAACTGCTCGTCTCCGCTACTGGAGTTCAACAGCAGGTGAGTGCGCTGGACATTGCGTCCGCCCAGTCGCTCTTTTCCATGACGCTAGCGGTCATCGTCGCCGGGCAGAGTTACATCATAGATTCGATCGCTTCGAACGAAGCGTTTGGAGAGGTGTATCTCTACAGGTTGTTGCTTCGCGAGGCGCGACAACAATCGGTGTGACCTGCAGGTCACAGTTCTCAGTTCACAGTTCGAAACACGCGGTGAACGAGAGCATCTGAACAAGTCATTGGACTGCGAACTGAGAACCAGGAACTGAGAACCCATATGCAAAACGCAAAAGACTCGTTTTATATGGCGCTGCGATCGCGCCTCATATCCGTCAATCCCGATCGGACCGTTGTGCTTCGCGGTGCGGTGAGACCGGGGATTCTCGTGGAAGAGGCGGAAGCGCCATTCAACCAGGTTCCCTCGGATGTGTTCGTATTGCGATGGCTGGGGCTGGGGACAGACGTAAACCTCGACACCACGCTGATCGCCTCCGAATGCGAAATCATCTACCAGACGTGTGGATGCCAGAGCTTTGGAGGCCTTGATCGCGGCCGGGCGTTGAGCGCAATGGACGGAGAGCTTCTTTCGATCCTGCAGCCTTTCTGCACCCCCAAGCTCAGCTTCACGGCGACGCCTCCGGCGCCGTTACTTACCCAGGTGTTCTGGGACGAGCCTGGCTTCGGTCCTGTGACCACGCAGAAAGATCGTCTGGGCAGATCGGTGAAGGTAACAATTTACAGCTACCAGGAACAGGGTGAGTAAATGGCCGCAAGTTGGTTTTCGGCTGCTGCACCGGTCACGCGGCGGGTGCGTGCATACTTTGCGCCGGTAGATCGGACGGCGCAGGCGCCGGTGGGCTTCGATGCATCAGAGCAGGGTAGTTTCGATCTTGACGCGCCGCCGTCGCCGTGGATTGATCTGGGATGGATTCAGGGGCTCTCGCGCACAGCGACGAGCAAGGCTGGCGCGGTAATGACGGGAATACCCGCCGCCGCCATGGAGCAGGTTCGCGAGAGCCTCGACGCGCACATCGGCTTTCAGTTTCTGAGTTGGACAAAGCTCACTATGGCGCTGGCGACTGGCTCACAGCATATGAATCTGCTCGCCCCGGCAAATGGGGCCGCTGCGCGATGCGACGGAGCCTCGGCATTGCCCGCAGTCGTTATCCAGAGCGGATCAACAGCAACATCGATTGTGCTTACGGCAGTCGATGCAGCGAAATTCACGGCCGGCTCTATCATCGCAGTCGACGGTGACTACACGGGACAGACGGGATTTCTCGGCTCACCGATTTCGGGTGCATTCGTGCGTCAGGCGCTCAGCGATGTCGATTACATCCGGCGCATCACTTTCAACGTTGCAATGGTCTCGCAAGTCACACAGACGGGACTGACGCTAGTCGAGCCGCTGCCCGGAGGTGTCCCGGCCGCGAGCGCGAAGATTCAAACCGTGTGCGGGTTTGTCGATCGCGTGGGAGGGAACTTTTACCAGGAGTGGTCGGGACTCTTCGTAATGGAAGGAAGCCAGGGGGAACGGATCTTTTTTCACTATCCCCGGCTTCAAACGATGAAAGACGCCGAAGAGATGTCGGTTCCATTGGAACCCAGGGGGACGGGCGCACTAGCGCGCATCATGCTCAAGGCGCAGTTTCGCGCGTTGCCCGTGACTGATTCGCTCGATGGCGAGCGGGTCTTGTGCTATCGCATGTTTTTGCCTGCGCCAAGAGCTCTGGTTTAGCTTCGCTTCTCCCGCGTAAAGGCTGCGTTCAGGCTGGGCGCGATGGGCAATAGGTGCAGGGTCTACAGGCTAGCTGACTAAGGCGAGCGCAGTACTACAGGAAGAAGAATGAAGATTACGATTCAGGGGATGGACTATTCCGCTTTGCTCGATGCAGTCCATCCATTGAGCATCGAGCGCAAGCTGAATGAACCCTCCGTGTGCCAATTCCGGCTGAGCATGCCAACGAGTGGAGATCTCGCTGTTCCCTTGCGAAATCAATCGATAACTGTGGCTGGCGATGACGGGACACTCTACTTCACCGGTTACATCGCATCGAATCCAGTGCCGGAATATGTAGGTTTGGCAATCGATGGGCCGCGATATCGATTCGCGATTTGTGCCATCAGTGACGAACTCCTGATTGACCAACTCCGGCCCACGTCAATCAAGACCGCATCCGGCATGACGGCCGGCCAGTTAATGTCGTCGCTGGTTATGCACGCGAGATCGGCCACGCTGGGCACGGAGGGACTGTCGCTGAACGCACCGGTGAGCAACTTTGCCGCCGCACCCGGCGCCACCTGGAGTCAGAACGCCGGACAGGTAGCGAATCAAGTGCGAGCTGCATACCGGGCAGTCGGAGGAATGCTGCAACTCGCCGAGATTCCAACGGCCGTGCATTCGCTCAACGAAGCTGATGGCACACTCAGCTTCGCTGGCCTCTCGTTCAATTCCAACGTCAAGCGCGTACTCGCAAACGATATTACGGTGTGCGGGGAACACGAGCCTGTTGCATACGTGACTGAGTACTTCCTGGGTGACGGCGCCACCACTCAGTTCAACCTCAGCGCCCGGCCCTATTTCCCCTCCACGTCGACGGCCACGATTATTGATGAACTCTTCAACCAAAGCAACATCGACCTGACCGCGTGGAACATTTCCGGAGGAGTCGGTTATTTGACATTGGGAGAGGGTGGTCTGGCGATGGCGGGCGGCATTGGTATTGATGGCCAGACGATGCTTGGCTGGATCGATCCTATCGAATTAGGCGGCACACTATTGCTGGAGGCATCGGGCGTCAGGCTTTCCTCAGGCAGCAGCGGGATTCTGGCTGGCATGTTCTCGGGCCTCGATACACTCCCGGGGTGCGTGGCGGGATTCCAGATAACGGCACAACCGGGGACCGGCGCCGTAAGCTTGCAACCGATCGTACAAGGCGCGGCCGCGGGGACCAGTTATGGCATCGACCCGGCAAACCAATATACGCTGCGTATCCGGCTGCATTGTCCCGAAAGCGAACGCTCCCTCGCCATCTATCGTTCTTTCGGCGATGCCGGCGTGATCACTTGCGGTGGGCAGGGAAACAACGCACCGGGAAGACTTCTCTTCGAGATTCAGCAGTGCGTCGACGGAGTTTCAGGAATGCCCGTTACCCTGTACGACGGCTCGATCGGTAACTTGCCGCAAACATGCGTCGTGGTGGCCGCAAGCCTGATCAGCATGGTGGGAAGCATGCGCGCGTTGCGGCTCACGAATCTCGGAACGGGATGGGTGACGAGTACGCCGGCCGGCGGAAGTCCCTATACGCGTCGGGTAGGCGCCGTGACTGAAGCCGGTGAATGCGATGTCGATCGCAACGGCGCGCTGGTCTTCTACGCCGGATTTGCTCCCGTGTCGGGAGAACGAATCGCAGTCATCTACCGCACTAGTGGACGGGCTGTTGGCCGTGCCGTCAACGCGACGAGTCAGCAAGAACTTGCAGCAGCCGGTCTGCCGGCGGTTGCCCGTTGGATAGGGTCCGTTACCAATCCTCCAACCCGAAGTTCGGCTGACTGCCGCAATGCGGCGACCACGCTGGTCCAGGCGGCCGCAAGCGCGAGCGGGCTCTGGAGCGGCAACTACCGGTGCACGGGGGCGACCCTCGAAAACGATGTTTGGCCAGGCGACGCGCTGCTTCTGAATGCTCCGTCGCTCAATCTAAACTCCCAGGTGGTAGTTCGCACGGTCAAGCTGACTTATGCGTCAACTTATCCTGACTTAGTCGCATACGATATCTCATTCGCCAACGATTGGGCAGATGACCTGGCGATCAGGACGTCTGAGTCAGTGCCTGGGGACACGTGGTTGCCCGCACCAGTCTCTCCCACAGTGCTAGCGAGTCTGAATAACTTGACGGTCGCAGCGATCAATGGAACAACCGTCACTATCAATACAGGGACCGAATCCCCGGCCGGAGGAGGTTTCGAAATCCGGCGGCGCGACTTTGCATTCATGCCGGGAGAAGATCCTGACCTGGTAATGCGCGGGTCTCAACAAAACCTGACGTTTTCGCGCGAAACCGCGAGCGATCGTTTTTACATCCGGATGTATGACAGTTCAACGCCACCCAATTATTCGGAGTTTTCGGCGGCATTGTTTCTCAATCTGCCGCTGGGATCGTAGTCATTGCGTAAATTTGGGCGGCAGTGAAAGGTGGAGTCCGACGGATGCGCATGATGAATGAATTCGAAGCACAGGTGCTCAGCGATCTGAGTGTGCTCAAAAACCAGATGAGCGGTTTGATGGGCGACGGCAACGGCGGACGTATCGCGGAACTCGAGCGCCGCATGGAGCAGCACGAACAGAACTGGCAGCGCGCCAAGGGATTTCTGGCTGCCGTCAGCGTCCTGTTCGCCGTCATCGAAGTAGCCGTTCAGGCCTGGTCACGACATTAACAACTACTTGGGCCCTCGGGTGCAGAGGGTGCGTTAATTCGCCTGTTTTTAAGCAAGGGAGCAGTACCGAAGCGTGGCCGAGGCGTCCGCCTATAATCGGTCTATGAGCGATCGGCCGTTAGTAGGCGTGGTGATGGGGAGCAAGAGTGATTACGAGGTGCTATCGGCAGCGGTGGAAATTTTGCGCGTGCTCGACATTCCTCACGAGGCAAAGGTCGTAAGTGCCCATCGCACACCCGACCTACTCTTCAAATACGCTGAAACGGCGCGTGAACGCGGGCTCCGCGTGATCATCGCGGGTGCCGGCGGCGCCGCGCATCTGCCCGGGATGCTGGCCGCCAAGACTCTGGTTCCCGTGCTGGGGGTTCCGGTGGCGGCGACCCAATTGAACGGCCTCGATTCGCTGCTCTCGATTGTGCAGATGCCCAAAGGCGTTCCGGTGGGAACGCTAGCGATCGGCAAAGCCGGAGCTGCGAATGCCGGGTTGCTGGCTGCGGAGATCTTGGCAACTACTGACGAGGCTCTGCACGCGCGCTTGTCGGCTTGGCGCTCGGCACGTACGCAGGAAGTCCTGGAGCAGGAGTTGCCTGGGTGAGCGCCTTTCCTGATTCGCAAGATTCTCCTCGAATCGTCTCCCCTGGCGGCCTGCTTGCCATTCTCGGGGGAGGCCAGCTTGGCCGGATGATGGCCATGGCTGCCCGCACCATGGGCTATCGCGTGCGCGTGATGGATCCCGAGCCGGCTTGTCCTGCGAGTTATGTGGCGGACGAGACCATAACTGGCCAATGGGACGATGTCGATGCAGCGCGCCGGCTTGCGACGGGTGCGGACGCCGTCACGCTTGAGATCGAACAGATCGGCGTGGATGCACTTTCTGAAGTAGCTCGCATCGCTCCATTGCGCCCCGGCGTCGAACCAATCCGCATCATCCAGGACAAGACCCTCCAAAAAATATGGCTCGCCGAATCGGGCTTTCCCGTCGGTCCGTTTCGCGTTATCTGCGAGGAAATGGATTTGCACAATGCGGTCCCTGCGCTCGGAGGCCGCGTCTTTCTGAAGATCGGGCGCGGCGGATACGATGGGCGTGGACAGGCGCGCATCGGCTTTGATCAGCCCGCTACCGAGGAAGAAATCGCAGCTGCCTGGCAAAGCAATGGGCGGCGTCCCGCGGTCGCCGAAAAGGCCCTTGAACTCGAATGCGAGATCAGCGTGATGGCCGCTCGCAATCCTTCCGGCGAGGTGCGCAGTTATCCGGCCGCTCGCAATCATCACGAAAACCAGATTCTCGCTTGGAGCGTGCTGCCGGCCGGCATCTCCGCCGATCTCGAATCGCGAGCCGAGTCGCTTGCCGCGTCGATCATCACCAAACTCGGCATCGAAGGCATGCTGTGCGTGGAAATGTTTGTGACTCGCCAGGGCGACTTGCTTGTCAACGAGCTCGCGCCGCGTCCTCACAATAGTTATCACCAGAGCGAACGAGCCTGCGTCACCAGTCAATTCGAGCAGGCCGTGCGCGCCGCCTGCAATCTGCCCCTGGGCGAAACGGCATTGATTACTCCCGCGGCCATCGTCAACCTTCTTGGAGAGGTGTGGCTCGACGGCCTGCCCGATTTCGCGGCGGCGCTTGCAGTGCCAGGAGTGCGCCTGCATCTCTATGAGAAACACACCCCGCGCGTGGGACGAAAGATGGGGCATCTGTCGGCAACGGGCGCGACTGCCGATGAGGCGCTAGCCCGTCTGCTCGATGCGAAACAGCGCCTTCATCCGTAGAGCGGCGCAAAACGGTTCGGCTTGCACCCGCTTACTCGAAAAATGCGAAGCACGAGGCGAACAACGAGATCTACTCCACCAGTGCCTTCTCCCACCGCTTAGGTCTGCGGTTCGCCTGCAGAACCTTTTTACGCAGCCGCAGCGACTTGGGCGTGACCTCGACTAATTCATCGTCAGCGATAAATTCGATGGCTTGTTCAAGATTCAACGTCCGGTAGGGTACAAGCCGGATGGCTTCATCGGCCGTGGACGCGCGCATGTTTGTCATCTTCTTCTCGCGGACCACGTTGACATCGAGGTCGTTGTCGCGCGAATGTTCGCCCACGATCATGCCTTCGTATACTTCTACGCCGGCCCCGACAAACAGAATTCCACGCTCTTGCAGACCGTTCAGCGAATAGGTCGTTGTGGCTCCCTGGCGGTCGGCAATCAGCGCGCCAGTCGGTCTCTGCGGGATCTCGCCCTGGTAAGGGATGTATCCGTCGAACAGCGCATTCATGACGATGGTTCCGCGCGTCTCGGTCAGCATTTCGCTGCGCAACCCGATGATTCCACGGCTGGGCACTCGAAACTCCATACGCACGCGACCCGATCCGTGATTGTGCATTTTGGTCATTTCACCCTTGCGTGGCCCCAGCTTCTCGATCACCACGCCGGTATAGGCCTCCGGCACGTCAATGGTTAAATGCTCGACCGGCTCCATGCGCACGCCATCCACAACCTTGGTCACGATCTCGGGCCGTCCCGCCATCAGTTCAAAGCTTTCGCGACGCATCATCTCGATCAGAATTGCGAGTTGCAGTTCGCCGCGGCCCAGCACCTTGAAAGTATCCGGAGATCCGGTCTCTTCCACGCGAATACTCACGTTGGTCAGCAGCTCTTTGTCAAGGCGCTCGCGCAAGTTCCGGCTGGTGACATACTGTCCTTCGCGCCCCGCGAACGGCGACGTGTTCACACTAAATTGAATCGCGATGGTCGGTTCGTCGATCACAATGAGCGGAAGCGGCGCCGGATTCTCAACGCTGGTGATGGTTTCCCCGATCGTGATACCTTCCACACCTGCTACAGCAACAATGTCGCCCATCGTCGTTTCCGACGTCTCGGTGCGCTTGAGCCCCGAGAAGGTAAACAGCTTGGTGATGCGCGTCTTCATCTGTGTTCCGTCGCGCTTGGAGATCACCACGTCATCGCCTGCATGCAGCGTCCCCTGGAATACGCGGCAGATGGCGATGCGTCCAAAATAATCGGAGTAGTCGAGATTCGTGACCAGGATCTGCAGAGCACCATCGGCATCGCCGGTCGCCGCAGGAATAGTGTTCACAATGCTCTCGAACAGCGGCTGCAGATCGACGCCCGGCTTGGCGAGATCAGTTGTCGCCGAACCCACCTTGGCGACCGTATACAGGACTGGAAAATCGAGTTGATCCTCGTCCGCATCGAGGTCGATGAACAGGTCATACACTTCGTTCAGGACTTCCTGGGGGCGCGCATCAGGGCGATCGATCTTATTGATCACTACGATAGGGGGGAGCTTTGCTTCCAGCGCTTTGGCCAGCACGTAACGTGTCTGAGGCAGGGGGCCCTCGGCCGCATCCACCAGCAGCATCACGCCGTCCACCATCTTGAGAGCGCGTTCCACCTCGCCGCCGAAATCCGCATGGCCCGGCGTGTCCACAATGTTGATTTTGCCTCCGGCAAAGTTGATGGCCGTGTTCTTGGCGAGGATAGTGATGCCGCGCTCGCGCTCGAGTTCGTTCGAGTCCATTACCCGTTCTGCCACCTGCTCGTTGGCGCGGAACGTTCCGGCCTGGCGCAGCATGGCGTCCACCAGCGTAGTCTTGCCGTGATCGACATGGGCGATGATGGCGATATTGCGTATCGTCTGGCTCACTTTAGATAAATTCCTTCTCTCGGATTCGGCCCGCTCAAGCCGCAAGGTCATCAGGAGGATCAAAAAATCCCGATTTGCCGCATAATGCGGCAATTTCCATTCTACCAGCAAAGGGATTTCGCCATTCGAGCGGAGGATACTGCCGGCGCGATTGGTGCGGTCCCTTCAATGAAAAGGTGCGAAGCAGGCCGAAATACCTGCCTCACCCTCAAGAAACATTGGCTGGCTAGTGGCAAGGCGTGGCGTTGATCGCAAAAGCACTTGGAACGGCATTGGTTGCGTTATTCCAGGTGGCGAGGAAGCCCATGCCGCTGTAACTGCCTCCCGCGGGAATGCTGCCGTCATAGCTCAGGTTATTGACAGTCACATTCGCGCCGTTTTGTGTAACCGCGCCCGTCCACAACTGCGTAACGGTTTGCCCGTTTGCAAACGACCAGGTCAGAGTCCAACTGCTGATTGCCGTGGCGCCCGTGTTGGTGAGCGTCACGATTGCCTCGAATCCCCCCGACCATTGGCTCACGATAGAGTAGCCAACGTGACACGAGAATCCACCCGATGCTGCTTGGGTTGTCGCGCCGGCTTGGCCTGAGGGTACGGAGGCTCCAAAGCTGTCGAGGGCTTCGACTCTGTAGTAGTACGCTGTGGAAGCCGAGAGGCCGGAGTCGGAAAAGCCCGTGCCGGTGAGCCCGCCAACGATCTGATTACTCGATGACGGCGTAAATCCGCTGGTAGTACTGCGAAATACGCTATACGACTTGAGCGTGCAATTGGCAGGCGGCGTGACAGCACCCCAGGTAACGTTGATGGCGCTCGACGATGCCGCCGTAGCCATTACGCCTCCGGGTGCAGACGGCACAGCGGAGCAAGTTCCAGCGCTCGATTGAGTTGTGGCGCCGGCCTGTGCAGATGGTGTAGAAGAGCCGTTGCCATCCACCGCTTCGACGACATAGTAGTAGGTCGTGGAGGCCGCCAGCCCTGAGTCCGAGTAGGAAGTACCGCTGGTTACGCTTGCAACTTGATTGCTCGAGGATGGCGTAAACCCGCTGGTAGTGCTGCGAAACACGCTATACGAGTTGATGGTGCAATTGGCCGGCGGCGTGACCGTGCTCCAACTCAAGGAGATGCGGCTCGACGAAGGTGCCGAAGCTGCCACACCCGCCGGCGCTGATGGAGACGCAGAGCACGATGAGCCTCCACCCAGGGACGATTGAATGCTTCGCAGCATCGATTCCTTCTGCGCATTCACGGGGATCGCATCATAGTTACTGTTAGCAGGCCGTAGCTGTCTTCGCCGTTCAGCGCCCAATACGTCCAATCAATCGACGGATTCGCTTGCAGATAAGAGATGAGGCTTTGAAACCACTGGCCCTGGCTCCCCGCGGCCGAGTTCTGAACATCGGAGATATTGTTGTCAGTCCCGAACTCCCCCAGCCACACCGGCGAAGTACCACTGCTGCTGATGTATCCCCAGAAGTTGTTCCAGACGCCATTCAGGCTCGACTGTGTCGTGTTCGAGTTGAACCATGATTGGCCATAGAGGTTAGGCCCGTAGTCATGCGCCGAGTAGACAAGCTGATTCGCGACATTCAGCACCACCGGGTGCGACGCCACGCCCATCAGGTTGCCGCCCTGCCACCCGCAGGTGCCGTTGTAGCAGTCAATGCCCTCGACAATGACGAGGAGTTTCGGATTGATGGCAAGCACCGCATTCCCGGCTGCCTGCGCTGCTACGGGCCAGTTCTGACTGGTAAGGCTCGCCGGACAACCGGTATACGATCCGTTGGTTTGCGTGTCGCCCGTCCAGCACCCTCCGCTGAATCCATTGGCAATCAGGTGCGGCTCGTTGCGAAGGTCCATGCCGATCACCCTCGGGTTGCCGTTGAACGTGAATTTGCTGTCGCTGTATCGGGTCGCCAGGGTCTGCCAGTCGGCAATCCAATTCGACTGCGGATAGGCGCTCGTGTACCACAGGCCGTTGGCTTCGTTGCTGTTGCCGGCCTCGGATCGATGATTGTCCAGAATCACGCGAAGGCCTATGGAACCGGCGTACGCCACGATGGTATCGAGATCTGCGAGCGCGGTCTGCCCTGCCAGCGCACTATTGGCGGGTTGCCCGTTGGCAAACGTCGTGAAATTGCTGGGGACCGGGTTGCTCTCCACCATCTGGTTCGACATCGGAATTCGAATCACGTTGAACCCGAGGCTCTTGATCGTGTTCAGAATGGTCTTGTAGTCCTGGGCCCAAAGCCCGTGAGCCAGGTAGTCGGTTGTCTCAAATCCATACCAGTTGATTCCCGCGATGCGTACCACTTCACCGCTCGAATCCACGATCTGGTTGCCGCTGGTGTGCCAGTATCCGGTTCCCTGGGCCTGTGCGCTGCGAGAACTGAAGCCAACGAGGGCAAACACGAGTAAACACGTCCATCGATTTGGCCGAAACATCATCCCTCCTCGGCGCCGCGGATCTCGCTCCACGCGGTCGTTAACGGCATGGAGCGGGCAGCGCGTCCTGTTACGCCTTACCGGGGATAAAGATGGCCTTACTCAGAACTCTGACTTGCGAGGGTCGTCGTTTGCAGAAAGTAACCGAGAGGGCAACCGCATTTGAGACAGGGTGCTTCGCATAACTCTCGAAGGATATAGATGCGTCTGGTCCGGGAGAGTTATTTCCGCGGAGAATTTGGTCGCTCCGGCGGTATTTATCTGGAGGAAATTGAGTCGCTATTGAGGTAATTCTCCGGGAATCTTTCGGTTCGCGCAATATTACTTCAGAGAGTCCTTCGAAAGTTGCATCGTCGATGCCGCAACCGGCCAACGGCAAACGCGGCTTTCGCGCCACACGGCCCGCAGGATACACTACTTCGCAAATGCGAATCGCCGTTCCCAACCTCTTTCGTGCATTGAAAAGTCTCTACTCCGCTTGGATCATCCCTTTCGTTGCGTTGTCGCTGATCGCCTTCGTCCATCCATCGGCGATGCAGGCTCAATCGAACGCAACGAGTTCTTTCCGCATTTACTCCATCGACGTCGAAGGCGGGCAGTGCACTCTGCTTGTCACTCCGACGGGAGCCTCGCTTCTGATCGACGCGGGATGGCCCGGCAATAACGGCCGCGACGCGGACCGCGTACAGGCCGCCATGCGCGATGCCGGAATCACGAAGATCGATCACCTTCTTGTGACCCACTATCATATGGACCACGTTGGCGGCGTGCCCGATCTCGTCAAGCGCGTGCCCATCGGCGAATTTCTCGATCATGGTGAAAATCGCGAAGATTCCGACGTCACCCGCCATGACTACGGCGCTTACATGAAGGCCATCGCCGGCAAGCCGCACCGCATCGTCCATCCCGGCGATACCATCGATCTGCCCGGTCTCAGCGCCATCGTTCTCACTGCCGATGGCGAGCACATCAATGCCATTCCCGGCATCAAGCCGCAGGCCAACTCCTATTGTGCTTCCGAGCCCAAAGCCGAAGCCGATCCCAGCGAAAATGCCCGTTCCATCGGCGTCCTTGTCACCTACGGCAAGTTTCGCTTTCTCGATCTTGGCGACCTGACCAAAGCAAAAGAGATCGCGCTGGTCTGCCCGAATAATCCAATACCGCCTGTGGACCTCTACCTCGCCACGCATCATGGCATGAATCTGTCCAACGCTCGCGCCATCGTCGATGCGATCCATCCCCGCGTCACCATCATGAACAACGGCGCGCACAAGGCCGGTAGTCCCGAGGCCTGGCAGACCATTCACGAGAGTCCCGGCATGCAGGACCTGTACATGGTCCACACCGCCGAAGGATCCGATGCCGCCCACAACAGCGCCGAAGCACTCATCGCCAATCCCAAAGGAAGCAGCACCGACGGTGCCTATTTCAAGGTGATCGCCACATCGGACGGCAGCTTTTCGGTTCTGAACAGCCGCACCGGCCAAACCAGGGACTACGCGCGGAAATAGATGAGTATCGATTGGGTGCCCCAGGTCTCGATTTTGAGACCTGGGAGAACACGATATTCGCCCTACCGTCGCGTCCTCCTCCACAACTCTTCCAGCGCATCGCAGGCCGTTCTCGCCCCATCTTCATTCGCCAACTTTCCGGCGACACTCTGGGCGCACCGCGCGAATTCCGGCTCTTCAAGAATCGACTTCACCTTGCGCGCCACACGTACCGGCGTGTAGTCGTCGCGCTGGATCACGCGTGCCACCTTCAGCCGGCGCATGCGCCGTGCATTGTCTGGCTGGTCGTGCGAATAGGGCATGATCAGCATGGGCTTTCCGGCCTGCAGGCATTGCGCGGTGGTGCCCACACCGCCCTGGTGCACCACCATCGATGCGCGAGGGAAAAGCGCGGAATAAGGCGCATATTCGGCTACGCAGATGGAGTCGGGCAACGTCTGAGGAGGCCGATTGCGCGGATCCGTTCCAATCAGCAGCACGGCGCGCACGCCCGCCTTGACCGCCGCCCGCGCCGAGTGCTCATAGAACTTTCCTGCCGCAAGCACAGCCGCCGATCCCAGTGTGAAGATCACCGGCGGCTCACCCTGGGCGAGAAAGTCCTCGAGCTTTGCGGGCAGCTTGGCGTTTCCACCGTCAGCATCGTAGAAGCAGAAGCCGATAATTCGCGTGTTGGGGGGCCAGTCTCTCTGCTCCACTCCCAGCACACGCGAAAACAGCGCCAGCACCAAGTACGGCGAATGCTTGGCATCGAACAGCGGGTTGACTCCGCGAGGCAATCCCAGTTCACGCCGCAGTTCGTAGATCGGTTCCGGCCATTTGCGCGTGGTAAAGCGCGCCAGGCGCTCGGATTGCCCGCCCCATTCCCGGCACTGCCTTGTCGGCCCGCGCCAGCCGCGGATATGGCGGCAGCACGGGGGGATCGAACGCCGAAAAGAACGACAGGGGCGCGAGCACGTAGCTGGCCCACGGAATGCCCGTTACCTCCGCCACCACGGGTCCGGCATAATTCAATTCGCCCAGCAAAAGCAGGTCTGCGCGCTCAGGCTGCGTGGCCGCTCGCAGCAGGTCGGCATACGTATCGCGCAATGACGGAAAGAGGAAATCGCGCAGCCCGTGCTCGGTTCCGTGTTTCACGTCGTACACCATCTCCACAAGAATGCTGTTGGTCGGGTCGATATCTGGCCGGATGGCGTGAAACTCCAACCCGAGGGGCCTGATTTTCGGCTCGTATACCTGCGGCACAGCCATTACCGGCACGTGGCCTCGCCGCTTCAACTCCAGCGCAATCGCGATCAGCGGATTGATATCGCCAAACGTACCAATATTCGAGAGGATGATGCGCACAGTCAGGTCCCGGAATGTGTTTTGAGCTGCATCTTGAGGGTAATGCATGGGACCAGGGATCAGGTGTCAGGGGAACAGTGAAGTCGCCGGCGAAGAGATACGATATCGTGAAGTACGAGGTGGTGGCGTGAACAAGGCATTTTGCATGCTGATGGGAGCAGCAATGATGATGGCCGCGGGAATGGCAGCGCCGGCGCAGGCTCCGACGGCGCGTCATTGGGCAATCGTGGTGCATGGCGGGGCAGGGGTGATCGAGCGCTCCCAACTGGGCCCCGAGGGCGACAAGGCATATCGCGAGGGATTGAAGCAGGCGGTCGAAGCCGGCACCGCGGTTCTCGACAAAGGCGGGTCCGCGCTCGATGCAGTTGAGGCCGCCATTCATGTATTGGAGGACGATCCGCACTTCAATGCAGGCAGGGGCGCGGTGTTCTCGCGCGAGGGCAAGAACGAAATGGACTCATCCATAATGGACGGGTCCAATCTGATGGCCGGCGCAGTGGCCGGCGTCCAGCGTACCCGCCATCCCATCAGCGCCGCGCGGGCAGTGATGGAGAAGTCGCCGCACGTGATGATTGCCGGGCCTGGCGCCGACCTGTTTGCCGCGAGCGTCGGCCTGGAACAACAGCCGCCCAGCTTCTTCTTCACCGAGAGCCGCTGGCAGGCGCTGGTGAAGCAACTCACCAAGGAAGGCAAGCCTATCCCGCCGCGGCCTGAAGGCGTTCCCGCGGCCGGAGCGATGATTCCCGTTGCCCAGCTCGACGAATCGCCCGACGCGCATCAGTACGGAACCGTGGGCGTGGTCGCGCTCGATCGCCAGGGCAACGTGGCCGCGGGAACGTCTACCGGAGGCATGCAGGGCAAGATGCCCGGACGCGTGGGCGACTCACCCATCCTCGGCGCGGGCACCTATGCGTCGAACCAGTCGTGCGCAGTGTCGGGCACCGGCACCGGAGAGTACTTCATCCGCCTCGGCGTGGCGCGCGAAATCTGCAACCTTGTCTACTTCAAAGGCATGAAGCTGCAGGATGCCGCCGACCAGGTGATTCACCACGAGCTCGAAACCCTGCACGGCGACGGCGGCGTCATCGCCATTTCGCCTGACGGCCAGCAGGCGTGGAGCTTCAATACGCCCGGCATGTTTCGGGCGAAGATGAAAGAAGGCGGAAAACTGGTGATCGGCGTCTATCGGGACGAACCGTAGTCTAGACTGCTGCCATGGCGCTTAAATTCACCACCTCGTATCTCGAAGATTCCCTGGCTGTGCTGCACTATTACAAGATGCTCGCGGAGCGCGCCATGGACCAGGTTGCCGACCAGCATCTCTTTGCCACGCTCGATGATGAAGCGAACTCGATCGCCATCATCGTGAAGCACATGACCGGCAACATGCGCTCGCGGTGGACCGACTTCCTCACCACCGATGGCGAAAAGCCCGACCGCAATCGCGACGGAGAATTTGTCGATCCGCCCGCCACGCGCGCGGCCTTGATGGCCGATTGGGAAAACGGCTGGGCGCGTGTGTTCTCGGCGCTCGAACCCCTGACCGAGGACGACCTCACGCGCACCGTGACCATTCGCGGCGAACCACACTCGGTGATGCAGGCCATCAACCGACAGCTTGCGCACTACCCCCATCACGTGGGTCAGATCGTTCTGCTGGCGAAACACTTTGCCTGCGATCACTGGCAGTCGCTGAGCGTACCGCGCAACCGGTCGGCGGAGTTCAATCGCAAGGTGGCCGCAGGAGAAGCCAGCCAGCGTTGAGGGTATCCCAGGTTGAGCGCACAAACGAAACGCGCCGGGGCGGGTGGGCCGGGTTGTTGGTCACAAATCATGGCCGCTTTATTCGGGGAATCGTCTATGCTACAAGGGTAAAGGCGTGCCAAATCTGAAGATATTCCTCCCTCCGTTTCTCCTTGCAGCCGGCTTTTTTTCCTGTTCTGGGAACGTGCTGGCGGCAGACACTCCATCTCCGGCCGGCATCTGGCGAGGCGAATCGAAGTGCACTACGGATGCGTCGGCGTGCCATGACGAACATGTCGTTTACTACGTCGAAGCAGTCGCAGGGCGGCCGGATCAGCTTTCCATTCGGGCGGACAAGATTGTCGATGGGAAAGCGATCACGATGGGCAGCGGGCCATGGAACTACGACGTTAAGAAGCAGACGATCACGTTCGAATCGAACGGCCGGCTGTGGCTTCTTGCAGTTCACGGCGATCACATCGACGGGACGCTGACGGTAGACGGGACTGTCGTTTTTCGGCACATGATGTTGACCCTCGATTCCCAATAGACCGCTGCGATCTGGCCGGTTTCGGTTTGATCTTGGAGCGCCGTCATTCCACGCGCAGGCAGCGAGTGGCAGGTGAGGAATGAGGCCGGTCACGTTTTGCTCGCAAAAAGTGAGATAAATCACGCTGATTTTGAGTCCATTGTGTGCCCATTTGCGAGGGGATCTTCCGGGTAAGTTGTTGTTTTTAAGCCGGCAAGGTTCAATGGCTGGCCTTTAACACCCAGCAAGGTTGGTGCAGCAGACCTTCGGGAAGGGAGGGAAGTTCCACTCGAACGCCACCTGGCTCCTGCTTGAATTTCAGCGAAAGAGTTGATCCCAGCAGCCGCACCTCCTTCACATCGCTCACATCCTTCAGTAGAAAACTTCCTTCAGGCCAGCGCGGCAGGATGGCGAACACGTCGTTGCCACTGGTAGTGAAGAACGATTCGATGGCGGCCTTCCCGGGCTCTGGTTTGGTGGTCAGCTTGCTCACGTCGTAGGCTGACTCGAACTCGCTGTTGTACTTCACCTGCGGAAGCTCGCCCGCGCTCCATTGGCGCGATTGCTTCCAGGGACGCGTGCCATAGATGGCTTCGCCATTCACGCGGAGCCAGTCGCCGATCTCGTGCAGGCGCTCCTGCATGATCACAGGAATGGTGCCATCGGCGGCCGGACCGATGTCGAGCAGGAGGTTGCCGCCGCGGCTCACGATGTCGGTCAGCATCAGTATGAGTTCGCGGCCGGTGTGGTATTCCTCAAGCCTCTCGGCGCGGTTGTAGCCATAGCTGAAGCCCATGCCGCGGCTCTCTTCCCACGGGTGATCCATGCCGCTCATGCCGGCCGTGTATTCAGTGGTCCAGTAGCCGCCGTGGTGATGCCGGGTATCGCTGCCCCAGCGGTCGTTGATCACCACGTCGTCCTTTACAGGCGACTCGTTGAACAGCCACGCCAGCAATTCCGCACTGCGCCATTGGCTCGATGGAAGCTCCCACTCGCCATCGCTGAAGATAATGGCAGGCTTGTAGCGCGTGACCACATCCTTGAATTGCGGGAGCATGTGTTCCTCGATGTAGCGGGGCTTGTCGTGCAGCCAAAGCGGGTTGTACCACTCGTAGAGCGAATAATAGATGCCCATGCGCACCCCTTTTTCACGCACCGCATCGCTCAACTCGCCCAGCAGATCGCGTTTCGGGCCGATCTCCATGGCGTTCCACGGTCGTCCCCAGGTGGCCGAGGCTTCCTTGCTGGGCCAGAGCGCGAAGCCTTCATGGTGCTTCGAGGTGAGCACGACATACTTCGCGCCGGAACCGGCCAGGGTCTCGGCCCATTGGCGCGCATCGAACAGTTGTGCACGGAATTCAGGCGCGAAGTTCTGATAAGGAGTATCGGGTCCGTACATCTTCTGGTGGTAGGCCCAAGTACCTGTCTCGATGGGGTTAGCCTTGGGGTTGTCGCGGCCCTCGGTCATCTGGTGCCAGTACCATTCCGAGTACGCCAGCTTTCCAGGAATCACCGGGGCGTAGGCAGGCACGGAGTAGACGCCCCAATGAATGAAGATTCCGAATTTCGCATCGCTGAACCATGCCGGCGTGGGACGGCTGTCGATCGAGTTCCAGTTAGGCTGGTAGGTCTGCGCGCTGTTCGGGAGTGCGAGGGCGAGGCAAAGCAAGAGTTGCTTCATGCGGCGTCTCCTGTATCCAACCAAGAATCATCGCATGGGGCAGCGGGGTCCCCGCTTACGCAAGCGGCCGTCGCAAGGCTCTCATTCCCGTTCGGCTTCCGAACCAGGAAGGGGGCCATCTCCTCGGGTCGATCCGCTTTACCGTCGTTTCTTGTTTGCGACCTATACTAATCAACATCTAACCAGGGAGAGGAGAGACAAATGTCAGAAACAGTGATGGGCCGGGCCGGGGAGCAGATCGCCGAAACAGCGCGCACCGCGTCGCGCATGACATCCGCGCTGGCGGATGCAGTGGAAGATGGTCTAGGAGCCGCGCGTCGCGTTGCGAAACAAGCCGGCGATGCCGCGGAAGAACTATTTGACGATACGACCAAGCGGCTGCAGAGACATCCTGTTGAAACGATCGTAGCCTCGGTCGCGGCGGGCATCTGCATTGGAGTTGTGGTCGGCTGGCTCATCGGGCGAAGGTAGGTCAAGCCTTCGAGGACCTCGGGCGTCCAAACTAAGGCGCCCGATCCCTTGGGCTTGTGCATTCGCTAGATGGATCACGCTCCTGGAAGGGAAACGGTTCGCGATAGTCTGGCGGAGAGGGCGAGATTCGAACTCGCGGTACCCTTTCGAGTACGTCCGCTTTCGAGGCGGGTGCCTTCAACCACTCGGCCACCTCTCCGTTTTTCCTAAATCGCCCGTAATCATGCGATTGCAAGCGACAGCGCGAACTTATCGATTGTACCAGAATTCCTATGAACCGGGTCGCGGCCGTTGGAGCGGCGCCAGCTCACGCGGCCCTTCGCCGGCAAAGCAATCCCTCAACCTCGGCGCGCATCCATACCCATTTTCGGCGGGTTGGCCTTGTGATCGGCGAACACACCCAGCGCTCTCAAGCTCACTTGGCTGACGTTACCCAACGCCATGACTCCATGAGGCGTTCAGGCGGGTTGGAGTGTTACTGTACTTCTGCAGCGTTTGTGCCCGGATGCTCAAATCAGGGCGTGGGAAGGGCGGGCCGAGCCGGCAGGCGACACGATGCCTGGGGCGAGTGCAGCGTCCTGTTACTTCGGCTGGCAGTGCAGGTTTGGGAGCTCGGTTCTTATGATGGAATTTCACATTTCGCGCGAGGCGCGTGAACGCTATCAGTTCTCCGACACGCTCTTCTCCTTCAACGGCAACGTCGTGTTTGCCGATATGCCCGGTTGCCGCCGGTTCGCTCACCAGATGAACCAGGTAAGGGAAGCGGACAAGAATCCCGACCTCGCAATCCATGCCGGCTCTCTGTTCGCCATGGGCCTTATCGACGAAGCCAGCCACGTGGTCATCGCCCGTTACCGCGAGCAGTTCGATCGCAGCGTCATGGCCGATGCGCTTTCCTTCTTTGGTTCGCAAACCAGTCCCGAAGCCCTGGACAAACTGCTCCTCACGTTTGTGGAACACTTTCCCGGTTCAACCGTAATACGGGGCGAACAGACGCCGATGGAGTGGTTGCAAGGCTCGACCGCAGGTATCCCGCACCGGGAAGCTGCGCTCGAAGAACTACTGCTGCTGTGGACGGCCAACCGCAACGAAGCGTTCCAGCCATTCGACGAACTGTTCACGGAAAAGCCCCTCGCCGAAAAGACCGTGTACCAGCAGGTAACAAAGCAACTGCCCGAGTACTTCGCCACTCGGCCCCTGATCCCGCTGCCCGGCGCCAAGCCGATGAACCTTGTCGAATTGCTGCGGGCCCCCGCCAACGCCTCGCCCAAGTCGCTTCGCGAGCAGTTAGACCTTGTGCGCCAGTTGTGGAAGCCGCTGATTGGCGATGTTCTCGATCGCCACCTGCAGATTGCCGGCGAGATTCTGCACGAAGAAGAGCTGGCCATCTGGATGCAATTCAACACGCCGGCCGCGATGGCCCGCCGCGCCGCCGAAGAAGCCGCGCGCCGCCGCCGCGAAGCCGGCCTGCAGCAGTGGCCTTCGATCACCAGCACGGCGCAGGTGCCGGTCTTCGGCGACCCCATGCACGAGTACGAGAAGTTCTCGGCCGATACGGCATGGATGCCGACCACGGTGATGATCGCCAAGAGCACGTACGTGTGGCTGGCGCAGCTGAGCCGGTTTTACGGCCGGCACATTCGCCGTCTCGACGAGATCCCCGACGAAGAACTGCAGACGCTCGCCGACCGCGGCATGAACACGCTGTGGCTGATCGGCGTCTGGGAGCGCAGCCGCGCCTCGAAGACCATCAAGCAGCTGTGCGGCAACCAGGATGCCGTGGCGTCGGCCTATTCGCTGTTCGATTACAAGATCGCCGACGACCTCGGCGGCGAATCGGCCTACATCAATCTGCGCGACCGCGCCTACCATCACGGCATCCGCCTGGCCAGCGACATGGTGCCCAACCACATGGGCATCGATTCGCCCTGGGTGGTCGAGCATCCGGAGTGGTTCATCTCGCGCTGGGAATCGCCCTATCCCGCCTACCGCTTCGAAGGCCCGGATCTCTCCGCCGACGGCCGCGTGGAAATCAAGATCGAAGACCACTACTACACGCAGACCGACGCCGCCGTGGTCTTCCGCCGCCGCGACAAGTCCAGCGGCGAGACGCGCTACATCTATCACGGCAACGACGGCACCAGCTTTCCGTGGAACGACACCGCGCAGCTCGACTACCTGAACCCCGCCGTGCGCGAGCAGGTGATCCAGACCATCCTGCACGTGGCGCGGCTGTTTCCCGTCATCCGTTTCGACGCCGCCATGACCCTGGCCAAGCGCCACTTCCATCGCCTGTGGTTTCCCGGGCCCGGGCTCGAGCGGCGCCATTCCTTCGCGCGCCGAGTACAGCATGAGCCAGGCCGAATTCGATCGCCACATGCCGCACGAGTTCTGGCGCGAAGTGGTGGATCGCGTGGCCGCGGAGGTTCCCGGCACCCTGCTGCTGGCCGAGGCGTTCTGGCTGATGGAAGGCTACTTCGTCCGCACGCTGGGCATGCACCGCGTCTACAACAGCGCCTTCATGGACATGCTGCGCGACGAGGACAACGCCAACTACCGCTCGGTCATCAAGAACACGCTGGAGTTCGATCCCGACATCATGAAGCGCTACGTCAACTTCATGAGCAATCCCGACGAGCGCACGGCGATCGACCAGTTCGGCAAGGGGGACAAGTGTTTCGGCGTGGCCGTGATGATGGCCACGCTGCCCGGCCTGCCCATGTTCGGCCACGGCCAGGTGGAGGGCTTCACCGAGAAGTACGGCATGGAATACCAGCGCCCGCGCTACGAAGAGTGGCCGGACCAGTGGCTGGTCGAGCGCCACAATCGCGAGATCGCGCCCCTGCTCAAGCGCCGCTGGCTGTTTGCGGAGAGCGCGAACTTCCTTCTCTACGACTTCTTCCAGCCCTCGGGCTCGGTGGATGAGAGCGTCTTTGCCTATTCCAACCGCACCGGCGGCGAGCGCGCGCTGGTCATCTACAACAATCGCTATGGCAGCAGCCACGGAACGGTGCGGATCTCGGCCGCATACGCAGATAAGGGCTCGGGCAGCTTCGCCAGCGTTCGCTGTGGGAGGGCCTGGGACTGCAGGATCGCGGTTCCATCGTGAGCTGGCGCGATTCCCTTACCGGGCTCGAGTATCTGCGCCGCGCGCACGAGATCGCCGACCAGGGAATCACGGTGAGTCTCCATGCCTATCAGAGCTACGTCTTCCTCGATTTCCGCGAGATCTACGCGACCGCCGACAAGGGCTGGGACCGGCTTTGCGACCACCTGGCAGGACGCGGCGTTCCCAACCTCGACGACGCGCTGATCGCATTTGAACTGATGCCGCGTGCACAACGCGTTGAAGGCCGCCCTCGATCCTGCCGTGATTCGCATGTGCGCCGATGCGGCCGAGATCCCGCCGGCGACTGCCACCGCTGCTGAAAAGAAGCCAGGCAAAAAGCAAACCGAATTCCTCGACACTGCCTGGGGGCGCTGCGAAGAGCTTCTTCCGCTGGTTCATGCGGCATGGGCGCGTTATTCGGGCGAACGGCGCAACATGCATTCGACGCGCGCCGAGTCGCTGGCTCCCGTCTACCGCAAGTGTCTCCGCAGCGTTTTGCGGCTTACTCTCGGTGGAGGCGCTGATGCCTGAGCCGTGGGCGGCTGCGGCCCGCCGCGTGCTGCCGGCTGTGAGCCCGGAAGTCGAGGCCACCGCACTCTGGGGACCGGTGATTGCCTGGTGCCTGCTTGAGTTGCTGGCGGAAGCCGTGGACGGGGACAACATTCCTCGCACGGCGCTCGATCTGTTCGATCGCCTTCGCCTGCGCGAACCGCTGGGCCAGGCATTCCAGGCCATGGGTCTGGAAGGCGAAGAGGGATGGCGCGCGGCTGCTCGCATCAAGATCCTCTTGCTTCTCGAATCCGGGGCTGGCGCGGATGCGGGGCCGGAGAACGCGCCGTCGGCGAAGGCCGGTGCGACCTCGCGTAAACTCACTGAGGCGGCGGAGGCGCTTGCATCCGAAGCATCGTCCATTGCGGCGAGAGATCGGAGCGGCGCCGGAAACGGATCAGACGCACCAGCGTCGAGGATTCCCGCGGCTCTCTGGCAGGATCCCGATGTTCGCTGGCTGACCGGCTACAACGAAGCCGAAGGGCACGCCTACGTCAATCGCGAGCAATATGCGGAACTGCTCTGGTGGCTGTCGCTCCCCGAGCTTCTCAAGCTGGCCAACATGACCGAGCCTCGGCGCGCCGCCGCATCGGCGGTGCAGCAAGAGCATCGAGGCGGAGGTCGCGGCCATCGAAAAGGCGGGATACCGCGTCGATATGTTCTTGAAGGGTGCGACAAAGGGAACGACCGAAGCCCCCGAGCGCGACGACGCTTAAGACCACGGTGCGCGGTTCCAGGCCAGGCGAGAATGTGCCCGTACGCCGACCCCGAAGAACTCGAACCCGAGGAGCCCGTGAAGGCTAAAGCGGTCGGCCCTGCGGATCCCGAGGGACCACCGGAAGACTTTTAATTGGTGCCGGATCGATGAAGCTTGCGACCTGACACGCCAACGTGTTTGGCCGCAAGCTATGTCCCTGAGATAATCCTGTTGGCACACTGAAAAGGCTGTTCTTCAGGGAGGTCGGCCCTCAATGATCCGGGTGCGGAATCTTGTCAAAACCTTCGGCTCCTTCACCGCCGTCAACGACGTCTCGTTCGACGTGGAAGAGGGAGAGATCTTCGCCTTCCTCGGCCCCAACGGGGCGGGAAAGACCACCACCATCAAAATGCTGACCACGCTGCTGAAACCGACCAGCGGCGCCATCGAACTCGACGGCCTGGACCCGCAGGTGCGCCAGAACGAGGCGCGCAAGCGTTTCGGCATCGTCTTCCAGGACCCCAGCCTCGACGGCGACCTGACCGCCTGGGAAAACATGGAAATCCACGGCGTTCTGTACCACGTGCCGCACAAGATCCGCCGGCAGCGCAGCGAGGAACTGCTCAAGCTGTTCGAACTCTGGGAGCGGCGCGACGACCAGGTGAAGAAGTTTTCCGGCGGCATGAAGCGGCGGCTGGAGATCGCGCGCGGATTTCTGCACACGCCGCGCATTCTGTTTCTCGATGAGCCCACGCTGGGCCTCGACCCGCAGAGCCGCAACCAGCTTTGGACGCATCGTGAAGAAAGTGAACGAGGCCGAGCGGGTGACCGTGTTTCTCACCACGCACTACATGGACGAAGCCGACCGCGTCGCCCATCGCATCGGCGTCATCGACCACGGCAAGCTGGTGGCACAGGGCACGCCGCGCGAGATCAAGGACCAGACCGGAACCGAGACTCTCGAAGACGCATTCCTCAAGCTGACCGGCTCGACCATTCGCGACGAGAGCGCAGACCCGGCCGCCATGATGCGGCAATTCGCCAAGATGTGGAGCGGAGGCAAACGATGAGCGCGATTTACATTCTCTGGCTGCGGGAAGTGAAGCGGTACATTCGGTCGCGGGCGCAGATCATCGCCTCGCTGGGCCAGCCTATGCTGTATCTGCTGGTGCTCGGGTTCGGGCTGGGGCCGGTGTTCAAGCGCGCCGGCAACGGCAACTACCTGCAATTCGTGGCGCCCGGCGTGATCGGCATGACGGTGCTGTTCTCGTCCATCTTCTCGGGGCTCGGCCTGCTGTGGGACCGCCAGTTCGGGTTCCTCAAGGAGACGCTGGTGGCGCCGGTGCCGCGCCTGCAGATCATGATCGGCCGAACCCTGGGCGGCGCCACTGTGGCCATCATGCAGGGACTGCTGGTCACTATCATCTGCGTCATCGCCGGATTTCGCCCCGCGCACATCTCCACCATTCCCGTCGCCATCGGATTCATGATCCTGATCGCGCTTCTGTTCGCGGCGCTGGGGGTCGCTATCGGATCGAGCCTCCAGGACATGCAGGGATTTCAGCTCATCATGAACTTCCTGGTCATGCCGATCTACTTCCTGTCGGGCGCGATGTTTCCCTTGAATGACGCGCACAACATCCTCAGGTGGATCACTCGTGCCGACCCGCTCTCCTATGGGATCGACGGCTTGCGCAACGTTTTCGGCTCGCCCAATGTGGCCTTCGATCCGCGACTTGACGCCCTTGTGCTTGCGGTAGTGGGCTCGATCCTGCTGGTGATCGGTGCACACCGATTCTCGAAGATTGAGATCTAGCGCGCACACCGGGTTACCCGCCTCGTGTGCTATACGTTTCGTCATGCTCCGAATCAGGTTTTTGTGCGGGTTTGTTTTTGTTACGGCCCTGGCAACGCCTGCCGCACCGCAGGTGCTTGCGCCCACGCCGCCCATGGGCTGGAACAGCTGGGACGCCTATGGCCTGACCATCGATGAGGCGGACTATCGCGCCAACGTCATGGTGCTGGCCGGTCTGAAGCAGTACGGCTGGCAATACGCCGTAATCGACGAAGGCTGGTACATGCAGGATCCCTTCGCCGACAAGGTGGAGACGCGAAAGTACGTGTGGGACGCGAACGGGAATCTTATCCCCGCCGTCAGCCGGTTTCCATCATCAGCCAATGGCGCGGGGTTCAAGCCGCTGGCCGACTGGGTTCACGCGCAGGGACTCAAGTTCGGAATCCATATCATCCGGGGTATTCCCCGCCAGGTGGTTAAGGAAAACCTGCCCATCGCGAAAACCAGTTTCCATGCGCAGGATGCCGCCGACATCCCCGCCACCTGTCCGTGGGATGAAGGCAATTACGGCGTGAGCGATACGCCCGCTGGCCAGGCCTATTACGACGGAATGATGAAACTCTATGCGAGCTGGGGCCTCGATTACATCAAGGTGGATTGCGTCAGCGACCATCCTTACCGGCCTACAGAGATTCGGCAGATTTCGGAAGCGATTCGCAAGACGGGACGGCCGATTGTGTTGAGCCTGTCGCCTGGTCCCACTTCGCTCGATCACGCAGCCGAAGTCGCGAAGTACTCGCAGATGTGGCGCATTACTGACGATCATTGGGACGTGTGGGCGCCTAAGCACGAATCCAATAACACCGAGTTTCCATTCGGCCTGAGCCAGGAGTTTGACCGCATCGCCGCATGGCAGCGGTATGTGAAGCCGGGCAGTTGGCCTGATCCCGACATGCTGCCTGAAGGCTCGTTGACGCCGCATCCCGGCTGGGGCGATCCGCGCCAGTCGCGCTATACGCAGGATGAGCAGCGGACCGAATACACGCTGTGGGCGATTTCGCGCTCTCCGCTGATCTTTGGCGGCAACCTGACCAAACTCGATGACTTCACGCGGTCGCTGATGGCCAACAAGGAAGTGCTGGAGATCAATCAGCAAGCGCGCGAGAGTGGCCCTGCACGCATGCCGATGGACGACGGCAGTCCTCTTCCTTGGCGGGCCTGGTACGCGCGTACCGCCGCACCGGGTTCGGCAACCTACATCGCGGTATTCAATACTTCGGATGCGCCGGGCAAATGGGATCTCTCCTGGATTGATTTTCGTTTGGCTGACAAACCGCACGCCGCTTACGATTTGTTCCAGCAAAAACACCTGCCTGCTGGTCGTAGCTTGCATGTCGAGATTCCGCCTCACGGATCTGCGCTTTTCCGCGTCGAATAGCCAAGTTGGTTGGAAGAAGAAGTGTTTCGACGTAGGTTCATCGGCGGATCGGTTGCGGGGTGGTTGTTGGCGCGGCCGTCAGCGTTTGCCACTACGCCAGCGGGCCAGCGTCTGGCCGAAGCCGCCCGCGCGCAGGTTGGCGTCACCACTGGGTACGACCCGACCTGGGCGCATCTCCAATATCCCGGCGGCGATGTTTGTCGCTCGACCGGTGTGTGCGCCGAGGTGATCATCCGCGCGGCGCGCGACGCGCTCGGGCTCGACCTGCAGAAGCTCGTGCATGATGACATGGTCAGAAGCTTCGACGCGTATCCCGCACGCAGGATGTGGGGATCAAAGAAGCCGGATACCAATATCGACCATCGGCGTGTATTAAACCTCGAAGCTTACTTTGCCCGAGCCGGCGCAAGGCTCTGGGTTGCGACAGCGCCGACGCCCGGCGATCAGTTTCCTCGGCCGCTGCTTCCCGGCGACATCGTCACCTGACTGCTCGATGCGAGGCTTCCGCACATCGGTATCGTGGCGCCGGCAAAGTCGACCGGCACGACGGTTGTGAATAATATCGGCCGGGGCGCCGAGGAGACGCCGCTGGCCGATTTCCGGCCGGATCGGGCGATTGCCCACTATTGCTGGCCGGTCAATCCAGCTTCCAGTGCATAACTTTCGGGGAAGTGATTTGGACGAAACCGAGGGAAAATCCATGGCTTCGGCGGGCGTTCGCCATGCTCGACTAAAATCGGAGCAAAGGGACTCTTCCCGCAAGTGCGCGCTCAATGTATGAAGTCACAGTAGAAGCAGATTTTTCTTCCGGCCACTATCTCCGGAACTATCACGGCCGCTGCGAGAATCCGCACGGGCACAATTACAAGGTCCGGGTCCGGCTGGCCGGCGCCGAACTTGACCAGACCGGGCTGCTGCTGGACTTCAAGATGCTCAAACAGGTGATGCGCCCGGTGATCGACCGCATTGATCACCAGATGCTCAACGACCTGGAGCCTTTCACGACCCTGAATCCCTCGGCCGAGAACATCGCCCGGTACTTTTACGACCAGACGAGCGAGCAACTGGCCGGAATGACCAATGGCCGCGTGCGCGTGAAGGACTGCACGATATGGGAGACGAACACCACGTCGGCAACCTACTTCGAGTAGGCCCTGATATGGAGTGACCTGTCAACCCCTGCACATTCGTGGTGTTGTTTTTGTCGTTGCCTTTGCCGTTGATCGAGGACAGGGCCAGCCGCAGCCGGGGCAGGTTTGAGCGACGATTGATCAGTCTGATATTCGCGGGTCGGAACCGCATGGTCATGATCCGTCGGGAGCTGCCTCGGACTAGTGTCGCGAGTCCGGCTGAGCCTGTCGCATAGGGCGTTCGAGGATTCTCCTTCGTGCTTGCCCCGGCTGCGGCTGGCGCTGTCTTCGAATTGGTTGACGCTGTTCATGCGGTTCGAGGTTTTTGTTTTTTCCTTCTTAGGAAAGTTTTTGCTTTTGTTCCTGCAGTTGCTTTTTGCCGGTCATGCCGCTATGGCCCGCCTGGCGGCGGCTTCCGTCTTCACGCCGATGGCCCAGATAAAGCCCAGCAGTTCTCGCCCCACTGCGGTCGTGATCTTGCACTGCTCCTTGCCCGCCGCGGCCAGCCTGGCGTAGCGCTTGTGCAAGCGCAGTTGCGCCTTCCAGGCCATCTCCTTGATCTCCTCCGGCACCCCTTCTTGCCGCTTGCGCAATGCCGGTCCCACGGCCGGCCTGAGCCGGTAGCTCCAGGCCGCTTCGATAGCAATGCGCCGCAGATGCGCGTTGCCCGTCTTGGTAATCGCACCGCGTTGCTGCCGGCGGCCGCTGGAGTTTTCACTGGGCACCGCGCCGCTGTAACCCATCAGCTGCCGCGCGCTCTCAAAACGCGAGATCTGACCCAGCTCGGCCACCACCGTCACTGCCGAAATCTCGGCGATGCCGCGCAGCGCCTGCAAGCCGCGAATCACTTCCTGCATCCCAGCCGGAGCCAGCTTCACCGCCTCCCGGATCGCCTCCTCCAGTCGCTTGACCCGCTCGGACATGTGCTCGACCTCATGCAACAAATCCAGGCGCGTCCACTCCTGCGCCGCCTGCTCGTAACTGAGCTGCCGCACCCAGGCAATATGGGGCTGGCTCCACGCCTTGACTCCGATTACCGGACGACGCCCCGGCGCAACAGAAACTTACTTAAACGATGCCGTGCCCGCAGCTGATCCTGCTTAGCCGCCTCGCGGGTTCGCACTAGATCGCGCAACGCCTCCGCGCTGCAATCCGGCACCCACACCCCAGTCAGATCACCTGCGCGATGACAGCGCGCCAGCTTGGCCGCATCCCGCCGGTCCGTCTTCACCCGGTCGCCAGCCTTGACCGGAACCAGCGTCGGCGCCACCACCGTGCACTCCACGCCCAGCTCGGTTAACTGCCAATACAGAACGTACCCCGTCGGGCCCGCTTCGTAGCAGGCTCGCAAATGCTCCCCTGCGCCCAGCTTGCGGATCAGCTTCCGCACCGACTCGGCGCGGTTCGGGATCACCCCAAGGCTGCGCACTTCCCCATCCTGCTCGGCAACCGCGACCGCGATCGTCTCGGCATGGACATCCAATCCCAAAAAT
>CAWDVL010000004.1:0-175746 GCA_963805695.1 uncultured Acidobacteriota bacterium
CCCTGTATCCCGCTCTCTACCGTCTGGAAGACCGGGGCTGGCTTTCTTCCTACTGGAAGCAGAGCGAGAACAACCGCAAGGCCAAGTTCTACCGGCTGACGGCGGCGGGGCGAAAACAACTGCAGCGCGAAGCTAGACGCTGGCAGCGTATGAAAAGGGCCATCGGTCTGGTGATGGGCGAAGCGCTGGAGGGAGGTGAGCCATGAGGTGGCGCAAGTTTTTCCGCCGGCGTCGCGCGGATGCTGAACTGCGCGAGGAGATGAACGTTCACCTGGACGTGGAGATCGAGGATAACCTGGCACGCGGGTATTCTCACGATGAAGCACGACGCGCCGCTCTGCTCAAGCTCGGGAATCCGCAGCTGATACGGGAAAAGCTTTGGCGGCAGAACACCCTCTCCGGGCTCGATAGCTTGGCGCGGGATTTGAAGTACGGAGCTCGCGCTCTGCGCCGGTCGCCAGGATTCGCGGTGGTCTCCATCGTCGTTATCGCTCTCGGCATTGGTGTGAACGCTGCGCTGTTTTCGGTGGTGCGCAGCGTACTGCTCCGGCCTCTGCCGTTCGCCAATCCAGAGAGGCTGGTGCGGCTGTATGAACGCACCGTGGGCGATGGCTTCAGTTTCCCTTACAACCAAAACGCAGCGGGGATCTTTGCCGAATGGGAAAAGCAGAGCCGCAGTTTCACCGGCATGGCTATCAGCGGTAATGCCGGCTATAACCTCTCCGGTACGGAAGGGCAGCTCCCGGAGACGGTCCAGGCAGCAACATTCTCATCGTCGATGCTCCCGATACTCGGCGTGGAGCCAGCCTTGGGGCGCAACTTCTCCGCGACCGACGACAGTCCCTCCGCGAATGGAACGGCCCTCCTGAGCTGGAACCTCTGGAGGCGCCGTTTCGGCGGCAATGCCTCGATTGTGGGCCAGACGATTCACCTCAATGCCCGGCCGTACACGGTCATCGGCGTTATGCCTTCGTGGTTTGCGTATCCATACAGCACCGTGCAGTTGTGGACGCCCGCATCCCACGAGAACACTCCCGCGCAAATGCAGGTGCTGGACGATCATGGATTTCGGGCTGTGGGACGGTTAAAACCTGGCGTTTCACTGTCCGACGCCGTTACCGAGCTTTCCCTGATCTCGCTCCGTATCCGAAATGCTCATCGCGACGATCCGTTAATCAGCTCGGCCGCGAACGGCCGCTTTCTTCTGGAGTCGATGGTTGGCGACGCACGCACCCCGCTGCTCATCCTGCTGGGGGCCACGGGCTGCGTTCTGCTCATTGCATGCCTCAACATCTCCAATCTGCTGGTGGCGCGCTCCGTCGCTCGTCGCCGGGAGCTCGCGATCCGGACAGCTTTAGGCGGCAGCCGCGCGGAGCTGCTGCGCCAGCACCTCACGGAAAGCCTGTTGCTCTCTGTCGCAGGCGGCGCTCTTGGATTGCTTCTGGCCTACAGCCTGGTGCAGTGGTTCGTGAACCTTCGCCAGGATATGCCACGCATTGACGCAATCCACATAGATGGCGTGGTGCTCGCTTTTACAGCGGCGCTGGTGGTTCTGAGTGCGATATTCGCTGGGCTGGTCTCTGCATTTTCGAGTCGCGGGGACCAGGTGCTGAGCGCTCTGCAGGAATCGTCGCGCTCGCACAGCGGGGGCCACGCGCGGACCTGGACGCGCCGGGTGCTGTTGGCGGTTGAAGTGGGCCTGACCGTTGTGTTGCTGATCGGAGCGGGGCTTTTGCTGAAGAGTTATGCCCGTCTGCGCTCTTCCGATCTGGGCTGTGTGATGCGCAACGTGCTGACGATGGATTTCTCGCTCCCTGCGGCGCGCTACGACTTTCCCGCAGCGGTGCACTTCTATCAGGAACTTCTCGAGCGCGTGCGCCATTATCCCGGCGTTCAGGCAGCCGGCCTCGTGAACACGCTGCCGGGAGCTGGTTATGGCGGCGACGACAATTTTGTCATCCAGGGACGCCCCCCACTTCCCCAGGGGAAAGGGCAGCTCGCACTGCGCCGCTGGGTTGATCCTGAGTATTTCGCGTCGATCGGGATTCCGTTCCACAGTGGACACACCTTCGACGACAACCAGCAGCTCGGTCCCGTCTCAGAGGTGATCATCAGCAAGGCATTTCAGCAGCAATATTTTCCCGGAGAAGATCCCATTGGCGAGACGCTTCTCACTTCGGGCGGGCGGCCCTATCGGATTGTGGGCGTCGTGGGGGACACGCTCTTCTCGATCGGCGAGGACGCGCAGCCGATGATGTATTACCCGCTTTACGCGCTGATTTCTAAAGAACCGAAAGATTTCAGTGCAAGCACAGCGCTGGTGGTGCGTTCCGGGCAGGACGTCGCCGGATTCGCGCTGCCCCTGCAAAAGATCTTTCAGGATCTGGACCGGGACCTGCCGGTCTCGCACATCCTCACCCTGGATCAGCTGATTGGCAAACAGACCGTCGATGCCAGTTTCGATGCGACCCTGCTGCTTATCTTCGCGCTGGTGTCGTTGCTGCTGGCTGCGGTGGGGCTCTTCGGAGTAATCTCGTACCTCGCCGCGCAACGCACGACGGAAATCGGGGTGCGAATCGCGCTGGGGGCGCAACGCAATCAGGTGCTGACCCTCATACTGCGCGATGGCATGCAGCCTGCGCTGATCGGCTTGGCGCTGGGGCTCGCGACCAGTGCGGGGGTAACACGATTGATCCGGTCCATACTTTACGAAACACGCCCCCTTGATCCAGAAATCTTCAGCCTGGTGGCGCTGACGCTGATCGCGGTGGCTGCCGCTGCGTGCTTCATTCCGGCATGGCGGGCAGCGCAGATCGATCCGATAACCGCTCTGAGAACGGAGTAAAGCTGCACGCGCACCCGCTTCTGCGGCCAGTTGGCCGCCTTGCCGGGGCGATTCGCAACCCTGATGATAGCGCCGTCGAACGCGACAGCCATGAGGAGAGAGCCCACTGGGTACGACCCAAGAATCGATCCGGTGTTGGCGTCAACCCAGACGACCGTATTTGTATCTTCACTTGCGACCCAAATAGTGGTTCCATCGAACGCCAAGCCCCAGCGATTTCCGGCGCGCCAGGTTATTGTCTGCCATGCTCCCTCACTCGATTTCCATTGTGGCCTGATGGAGCGGTAATTTCTATGCAAACGGCATTCCGGAGAGTCAGCCCGCCATAGCCTGCGGAGCCGCGGCGCGTGCGTTAATGGCCCCCTGCACGGCGGCAATCATGGGTTCGAACCCGATGCACGAATTCAGAAGCATGTGGTAGAGACCGCGCGCGCACCACTCCTGCTGGTAGTACTGCTTGATGGCCGCCGCCCGGCGCTTGTCATGCGCTATCAGCTCCTGGTCGGCATGCATGGCGCGGTCGGGAAACGTCTGGGTGAACCAGGCGCGCTTGGCGGCCATGGTGGCATAGACGAACACATGAAAGCAGCCCGGCTTCCCGGCCAGTGCGCTGGCTCCGCCGCGACCCACGATCACGCAGTTGCCAACCTTCGCCTGGTCGAGGATCTCCTGCTTGATGAGCGCGTACATCCGCTCGCAATTGAAGACCTGATCCTCGGGCAAGGTCGCGGTGGAATAGAGCTGGTCCTGCCAGAAGACCTTGCCATAACGGTAGTACCAGGGGTCGAGCCGGTCGTCGAACTTTGCCGCCATCTCTTCAGGGACGCAGGCCTTGCGCGCGGCCGCCGTGAGCAGTTCCGAATCGAGCAGCCGCCACCCCAGCCGGGCGGCCAGATCATGGGCAAACTCACCGCCTCGGGAGCCGTATTCTCGTTCGACGGTAATGACACGGATGGGTGAATTGATCATGACGGAAAATCTCCCTTGCGAAGTGGAGCATACAACGGAAACGGCTCGCTGCGCCAAGACAAATCGCAAATTGCGGCGCGTCCCGGCGGATCCGGGCCTTCTTCTGGTCATGCATCGAATCGTCACTGATACCTTGACGATCTACAATCCAATGTTGTAGATAATCTAGGCATGGGGAAACCAAGCGATCTCGTCCAGGGCACACTCGACCTTCTTATCTTGAAAACGCTCTCGCTCGAGCCGATGCACGGCTGGGCCATCGCCAAACGCATCCAGCAGGTCTCCGGCGAAGTGCTGCAGGTGCAGCAGGGTTCTCTCTATCCCGCGCTGCATCGGCTGGAGCAGCAGGCCTGGATCAAGGCCAACTGGGCGGAAAGCGAAACCGGCCGCCAGGCCAAGTTTTATGCGCTGACCAACGCCGGCCGAGAGCAGCTCGAAAAAGAAACCGCCAATTGGAGCCGCCTCTCGTCCGCCATCAACCTGGTGGTGACGGAGGCGTGAGAAAAGCAGGGACCAAGGGACTGAGGGAATAGGGACTAAGGGGCCGGGAGCTGAACGATGCGGTGGTTCGATCTTTTCGCCATAAAATTCGCGATGCTGGCTAGGCGGCGCACAGCGGCGGCGCAACTGGATGATGAGCTTGGGTTCCATCTCGACCGCCAGATCGCCGAAAACCGCGCCGCGGGCATGAGCGCGGAAGAAGCCCGTTTCGCCGCGCTGCGCACTTTCGGCAATCCCGCCCTGCTGCGCGACGAAGCCCGCGCCAAATGGAACTGGAATGGCGCCGAGCAGGTCGTCCGCGACGTCCGCTACGGCGTGCGCACGCTGCGGCGCACGCCCGGGTTCGCCATCATCGCGGTTCTGGTGATGGCGCTGGGCATCGGCGCGAACGTGGCGCTGTTCACGATCGTGCGCAGCGTACTTCTGAAGCCGCTGCCCTTCAAAGATCCCGACCGCCTGGTGATGCTTTACGAAAGCGGAATCAAGGACGATGCCACCAACATCGTGGCCGCCGGCGTGTATGCCGAATGGAAAAAGAACAACCAGAGCTTCAGCGACATGGGTCTGGTCCTGGACAGCCAATATGCCCTTTCTGGATCGGGCGGACAAATGCCGGAGAAGCTCAACGGCGCGCAGATTTCCTGGAATCTTCTCACCATCCTTGGCGTCCAGCCGGCGTTTGGGCGCGATTTCACCGCGGGGGACGACACTCTCTCGGCCAACGGCACCGCACTGCTGAGCTGGAGCCTGTGGAAGCGCCGTTTTGGAGGCGACCCGTCGATCGTCAGCCAGACCGTTTACATCGATGCCAAACCCTACACCGTGATTGGCATCATGCCCGACTGGTTCGCGTTCCCCAGAGCCAAGACCCAGATTTGGACGTGCGTCTACCACGACAAGCCGGCCAACCTGATGGCGATGATCGACGACCATATGTTCCGGGTGGTGGGGCGTTTGAAAACCGGCGTCTCGCTGCGGCAGGGAGTCGCCGATGTTGGCCTGATTTCGCATCGTCTGCATGAGGAGCACCTCGATAATCCGTTCGTGCTGCCCAGCGCCAATGGGCCGCCCGCTCCTCGAGCACATGGTAGGCGAGCTCAAGCGGCCGCTCTACGTGCTGCTCGCGGCCACCGGTTGCCTACTGCTGATCGCGTGCATGAATGTGGCCAATCTGCTGGTGGCCCGGGCGGCGGCGAGGCGGCAGCGAACTCGCTATCCGCACCGCTCTCGGCGGCGGACGCCTGCGCCTGCTGCGGGAGCGGCTGATGGAGAGCCTGCTGCTCTCGGCGGCCGGCGGCGCGCTTGGCCTGGTGCTTGCGTTCGTCGCCCTGCAGTGGTTGACGCGAACGCGGCACGACATGAGCCGCATCGACAGCATTCATATCGACGGCGTAGTGGCTGGGTTCACCATCGGCGTGATTGTGCTGTGCGCCCTGTTCGCCGGCTTAATCTCTGCACTTACGGTTCGCGACCGGCAGTTGCTCACAACGCTGCACGAATCGTCGCGGTCGTCGATCGGCGGCCAAACGCGCGCCACATTGCGCCGCGTGCTGCTCACGCTGGAAGTGGGGCTCACCGTCGTACTGCTGATCGGCGCGGGACTGCTGCTGAAGAGCTACGAACGCCTGCGCTCGACCGACATGGGCTGCGCCACGGACAACGTGCTCACCATGCGCATCGGACTGCCCGGCGCACGCTACAAGACGCCGGGGCCCGCACCGGTCAACTTTTTCGATGCGCTGCTGGCGCGGGTTCGCGCCGTTCCCGGAGTGGACGAGGCCGGACTGGTGACCGCGGTGCCTGGCCAGGGATATTGGGAGGACAGCGGATTCACCGTGGTCGAGCATCCGCCGCTGCCCAAAGGCACCGGGACCTGGGCTTTGAATCGCACCGCCGATCCGGGCTACTTTGCCGCGATGGGCATTCCCATCCTGCGCGGGCGCACCTATAACCGCAGCCTGCGCCTGGAACAGGCCAACGAGATCCTCGTTAACGACGGGTTCGTGAAGAAGTATCTCCCCGGCGAAGAGCCGCTGGGCAAGCATCTCAAAACTAACGACAAGGTTTACACGATCGTCGGCGTGGTCGGCGACACCCGCTATGCGCTCGGCGAAGCCACCATGCCGGTGAAGTACTTTCCGCTGGCCGAAGGACGCGAGAACTACGGCACTCTGGTCCTGCGCTCGAGGCATGACGTCGCGCAACTGTCGATGCCGGTGCAGCGCGTGATTGAAGAGATGGATCACGACCTGCCGGTTGCCGATGTGTTAACGATGAACCAGTTGCTCGGTGAGTCGACGCTGGACCAGAGCTTCAACACAACCCTACTGACGGGCTTTGCGGCGCTCTCGTTGCTGCTGGCCGCAGTGGGGCTGTTCGGAGTGCTGTCGTATATCGCGGCGCAGCGGACCGGCGAGATCGGCATTCGCCTCGCGCTGGGCGCCCGGCGCGAACAGGTTCTCGGCAAGATGCTGTCCGACGGGCTGCGACCGGCGCTGATTGGATTGGCGCTGGGGCTGGGCGCGGGCATGGAAGCTTCGCGCCTGATGCGCGACATGCTGTATGAGACGAAGCCGCTCGATCCGATGGTCTTTGCGGCGGTGTCGGGAACGTTGATGCTGGTTGCGGCACTGGCGTGTCTCTTTCCCGCCTGGCGCGCCTCGCGCGTGGACCCGGTGCAGGCGCTGCGGACGGAGTAGAGCAGGGATCAGAGATTAGGTCTACTGGACCCAGGTCTCAAAAGCGAGACCTGGGGCACCCGGTTGGAAGCCAGGAGCTTGTAGATGCGGTGGTTCGATCTTGTCACGATGAAACTGGGAATGCTCTTCGGACGCCGCAGGGCCGGCGCGCAGCTCGACGATGAACTGCTCTTCCACCTGGAGCGCCAGATCGCCGAGAACATCGACGTGGGCATGAGCGCGAACGAAGCGCGCCGCGCGGCGATGCGCACGTTCGGCAATCCTTTGGTCCTGCGCGAACAGGCGCGTTCCACCTGGAGCTGGACGTGGCTCGAATCGATGTGGAACGACGTCCGTTACTCTGCGCGCACGTTGCTGCGCACTCCAGGATTCGCGGTCATCGCCATTCTGGTCATGGCCCTCGGGGTCGGCGCCAATGTGGCCATCTTCACCGTCGTTCGCAGTGTACTGCTCGCGCCCCTGCCGTATCGCGAACCCGATCGGCTGGTGATGCTTTACGAAACCGAATCCAACCGCAAGGGCCGCAATGCTTACATGCCGGTGGCCGCCGGCAGCTTCGGGGAGTGGCAGCAAGCCACTCATGGCAAGGCCGAGATGGCGCTGGTTTCGCCGTTTCAGGACTACAACGTGTCCGGAGAAGGAGGCAAGCTTCCGGAAAAAGTGGAAGCCGCATGGTGTTCGGGAAATTTCTTCTCGGTGCTGGGTGTGAGCCCGGTGGTAGGGCGCGGCATCACCCTGGAAGATGACCGGCCCGGCGCACCGGCGGTCGCCCTGCTCTCGTACTCATTCTGGATGCGGCGCTACAACGGCGATCCCGCGATTGTGGGAAAAAGCATCTGGCTGAATGCCAAGCCCTACGCGGTAATCGGCGTATTGCCCGAGTCTTTCCTGTTCAGCAGTTCTTTCGGGGGAGACAACGTACAGCTCTGGACGCCGGTGGTCCACGAAGCGCCGCCCTCGCTGATGACGGCCTTCGACGATCACGAGTTTCTGGTGGCGGCGCGGCTGCTCTCCGGGACCACCCTCCCCGGTCTCGTGACAGAATTGAAGGCTCTCCAGAAGCACATCGAGATCGCGCACGCCCGGCCCGCGATCCATAACTCCGCGCTGGGGCGCTCGATGCTGGACGACGGCGTGGACTCCTACAAGACACCTCTGTACGCCATGTTCGGGGCAACGGGATGCGTGCTGCTGATCGCCTGCATGAATGTCGCCAGCCTGCTGGTGGCTCGCACGGCTGCACGCCGCAAGGAAGTGGCTATTCGATCCGCGCTCGGCGGAGGAAGAATGCGCCTAGTGCGTGAGCGGATCATCGAAAGCCTGCTGCTGGCGGCTGCCGGAGGCGCTTTGGGCCTTTTGTTTGCCGTCGGCGCGGTGGGGTGGCTGGTGCGGACGCGGACGGATATGAATCGCATCGGGACCGTGCACATTGACGGTGTGGTGGTCGGCTTCGCACTGGGCGCGATCGCGATGTGTGCGCTTGTTTCGGGATTGATCTCGGCCTTCGGGTCCGTACATGCTCGCATTCTGGAGGCGTTGCAGGAGTCATCCCGCGCGCAAAGCGGAGGCCGCGTACGCGCTACCCTTCGCCGAACGCTTCTGGTGCTCGAAGTTGGCCTTACCGTGGTTCTCCTCGTCGGAGCCGGTCTCTTGCTGAAGAGCTATCAGCGTCTGCGCAGCAACGACATCGGGGTGCCCGTCGACAATGTGCTCACGCTGAACCTCACCCTGCCGGAAGCACGTTATAAGGAAGCGGCCCAGCAGGTTGGCTTTTTCGAGACTCTGATCGAGCGGGTCCGCGCGCTTCCTGGCATTGAAGCGGCGGGACTGGTCAGCCGGGCACCGGGGGAGGGCTATGGCGGAGATCGAATCTTCGCCGTCGTCGAGCATCCGCCCATACCCCGCAGCCAGGTTCCGGACCTGATGATCCGCGGCGCGGATCCCGGATACTTTGCTGCGATCCGGCTTCCGCTGATCCGCGGGCGCATTTTCAACTCTGACGAGCGGCTCGAGCGCGCGCATGTAGCCGTCATCTCGCAATCCGCCGCGAAGCTCCTGTTTCCCAACGAAGACTCCATCGGCAAACATCTCCGGCCCGCAGACCAAAGCGACTCCGCCAGCTACGAGGTCGTCGGGGTAGTGGGCGATACGCGTTGGAGGATTACCGAGCCAACGATGCCTATGCTGTACTGGCCGATCTACGGCAATGACTACAGCGTGGCCACCATCGTGGTTCGTTCCGAGCGCAACGTGGATTCGCTGGCGATGCCGGTGGAGAAGATCCTTGGCCATCTGGATCCGGACCTGCCCGTCTCAGACGTGATGACGCTGCGCGAGGCGATCGGCAAGTCAACCATCGATTCCAGATTCGATTCGATCCTGGTGCTGGCGTTTGCGGTGATCGCATTGGTGCTGGCGGGCGCGGGACTGTACGGGGTGGTCGCTTATCTGGTCACGCAGCGTACCGGAGAAATCGGCATTCGCATCGCGCTGGGCGCGCGGCGCGAATCGGTTCTTCGGCTGGTGCTGGTGGATGGCCTGCGTCCCGCGTTGATCGGACTGCTGCTGGGGCTGGCGGGCAGCGCCGGCGTGGTGCGGTTGATCCGATCCATGCTTTACGAAACCAGCCCGCTCGATCCAGCGGTCTTTGCGGGCGTGGCCGGCACGTTGCTCGTGGTGGCCGCGCTGGCGTGCATGGTGCCGGCGTGGCGCGCGTCGCGTCTCGATCCAATGCAGGCGCTGAGGACGGAGTAGAGGCGGAAGGTGTCGGTTCCCCCACCCTGTCGCCAGAAAAAAGGCGACAAGATGGGGCACGGTGCGTTTGTGAGGATGCGTTCCTCCTACGCGCCCAGCTAAGACAAACCGGGCGCGGAAGGTGGTGTTCCTCCCGCGCCCTCGGTTTGTTTGATTGCGGCTACTCGCTGGTTTTGCCGGTTTCTCCCATGTCTCAAAATCGAGACATGGGGCACCCAGTTTTCTAATGCCTAATCCCTAATGCCTCAGTCCCTTGGTCCCTCAATCCTTGTTCTTTCGTCCCTGCGTTACTGAGTCACAGGCTCCACCGGCGTTTTGGGCGCTTTCAGATGCGGAGCGTTGGGCGGGGCGGGCGGCTTCTCCGGATTCGCAGAGACCGATGGCGCGGCCGGGAAGCCCGAGCCCTTCTTGATGCGCACGTCGCCGACGTCGGTGGTCAGGTTGATCTTGGTTGCGCCGGAGCCCACGGTGAAGGCCACTCTCTTGCTTTCCCCTTCGGGCAAAGATCACCGGGTAATCGGACAGGATGTCGCCGTTGTGGGTGTAGGCGTTCACGCTGGCCGAAGCATTGGGAGGCAGCGTCAACTCCATGTCGCCCTTGCCGCTGTTGCTCTTGGCTTCCACTGCGTACGGACCCGCGGGCTCGATGGAGATGTTGCCGTCGCGGTCCTCCACGTAGATGTCGCCGTAGATCTGGCTCAGGTCGACATTCTTCGAGTGCGTCGTCACCCGCACCTGGCCCTTGGCTTCGGTAACGCGCAGGTCTTCATCGTTCAGGGTCATGTCGCCCGGCAAACTGCCGAACTCGAGATCGGTGACCGAGGTGTGCAGATGAATCGGCCCGGCCAGGTTCTCCATGTGCGCTTCGCCGAAGATATCGCCGTTGAGGACGACCTTGCCCTTGACTTCAGAGAGCGTCAGGTCGTTGCAGCGGCCGTCGGCGGTAATGTCGCCGTCGACCTGGTGCGCAGAAAAATCGCCCTTGTCGGTAGAGAAGTGAACCTGCACCGAGCCGGTGATGGTGTTGAGATGGATATCGCCGTGACCGGCGGTGATGTTGGCCCCCGCGCCCAGGCCCGCCGCGGTTACATCGCCGCGCCCGGCGTTCACAGTGACGCGCGCCGACTTGGGAAGGGCGACGGTGAGATTGACCCGCCCGCTGCTGTTGCCTTCCGACTTCACCAGCACCGCGTTGCCGCTCACCGTCACGTGCGCCGCTTCGGACTCGAAGATCTTCCTGCGCCTTGTCGTCCGAGTCGGCGTAGGCCACCTCGTGCGCCTGCACCTGGATGGTGGTGGATCGCCGGCCGTAATGCTGACATCGCCGCGCGGATTCTGGATTTCGATGGTGGCATTGGCGGGAATCTGCGTATTCAAGACCTGCTGGTCCTGATCGTGCTGCGGCCGGCCCAGCATGTTGAAGAAGTCGTCGCCATGGTCGCCCCACTGGGCGCGCATCGGCCCCCACCATTCGTGTCCCCATGCGGCGAACACGCCGATGATCGCCAGCAGGATCAGGATGCCCACAAAGTTGCCGCCGCGCCGCACCGGGGTCTGGCGCTTCATGTCCAGCGCCCACTCGCCCAGCATGGCCACGCCGGCGCCGATCAGCAGCAGCGGCCACCAGCGGCCATACCAGGACCAGAATTCGGCCGAGTCGATGTGCCCGGTGAGCACCAGCAGCGCGACAATGCCGACGCCGATGAGGATGAGGGGCCGACCAGCGAGGGAACCCGGGGCCCATAGCCGTAAGCCCGCCTTCCACGACTGGCGCTGCGCGCGCAATGCATCGCGCTGCGCGCGCCACGCGGCCCGCTGCTGCTCGCGATAAACCCGCCATTGCGTGCGCGGATCGTAAGGGGGCGGCGTGCCGCCCCCGGGAGGTGTGTAAGGAGGTGTGCTGCTCATGACTGTCCCCCGTTGCTCGGTTCCAGATCATCGCTGCTCGCGGGCACGATCGAGTGCCCGGCGCGGCCGGCACCGGCCCGGTCCCAGTACCGGCGCCTCGCCGTATGGCCCGCCCGGATAGGCGAAGCTTCCGGATAGACCTGCTGGATACGCCTTCCATCTCCAGCGCGGCGCGTTCGGCCAGCAGCAACACTCCCCACAGGATCAGCGCCAGCGGCCAGAACAGATGCCAGAAGTGATAGACCACGCCCGTCTGGTGCAGCAGCGCAATGATGCCCAACAGCAGGAGGAACGCGGGGCCGCGCAGGCGGCGAATCAGCATATAGCGGTTCATTCGCGACCTCCATGCGTTGTCGCCCATGCGGCGGACCACCAGCCAAACGCCCAGCCCAATCAGCAACAGCGGCCAGGTGAATTCAAAGATGCGCCCGCCGATATCGTCCAGCTGGCCGAGCAGGAACAGCAGCCCGAGGCCGATCAGAACGATGGCGCCGATCGGTTCCTTGCGCCGCCAGTAAGCCTGGCGGAGGCGGCGGAACGTAGGGAGCGCCCGGATCGGGCATCCCGGCCACCGGCGTGAACGGCGCAGCCTGGTAGGGAGGCGCTTGATAGGGAGCCTGGTACGGAGCCTGGTACGGGGCTCCATAGGGCGGCGTGTAACCGGCCGCCGGGCCGGGGTTCGCGGGACCCGGATTTGGTGCGCCCGGATTCACCGGCGCAGCCGCTCCCGGCTGCGGCGGATACGGCGTCTTCGATCCCAGGTTGAGCCAGTTGCCCACTTCATTCAGCCCCAGCGGATCGGGAATCGGCTGGCCGTCGCGGATCGCCTTGGCGGTGTGGAATGCCTCAAACGACTGGTAGAGAATCCAGGCCGGGATGAACAGCCCGAAGAGCCCGTAGTGGGTGGTGATGCTGATGATCACCACGAAGATGACCACGTGGATCAGGCCCTTGAAATACTGCCCGTTGTACATCGCGCCCACGCCGGGAATCAGTCCCAGCACCGCGGCGGCCGATGGATTCGGCCCGCCCGCGGGGGCGCGATAAATGGATTGGTGGAACGTTCTGCCATGCCACCCAGCACGGTTCGCAAAGGATCTGCCCTCCCGCGCCGTGACGCACGCAGTTCGGGCAAAGCGCCTTGCCGCAGTTCTGGCAAAAGGCTGTAGCGGTCACACCGCTGTGATTTACGCAGTCCATACTGTGCTCCTTCCCCGTCTTTCTTTCGCGGAGCCGCCGGAATGCGCGGGCCGGTTATGTGAAAGCGATGTCTCCAGGTAATCAACCGAATCGTTCAGTATCGGGACCCGACTGCTGCGGCGGATCTACTCGGGATCCGCCATCCTTTTGGTTCTGTTTCGACTCGCCGGGGCCGGAGGGCTGCTTTTTCTGCTGCTGGGTATCCGGGGCTGTTCTGGGTGGTGGTGCGGCGCAGCTCCCGCATCCGCGACTGCACTTCGTAGACGAACCGCAGGTGATCGTAATAGCGAATGATGGGAGTCGAGGCCGTGGTGAACTGCCGCTCCATGTACATCCGCAGCGAGGTGGGCTTCAGATCCGAAAGCCGGACGTGGCTCAGGCGGACGCCGGTCAGGTTCAGCGTCAAAGCGATGGAGAAGAAGGCCATGGCCGCCGTCATCAGCAGCCGCGGCTCGGCAAAGCGGCGGATGCGAGCCATGAATCCCGGCCGCTGCCACGCCGGGCGTAATGGGAACCACGTTGCCGGCGCGTCGTCGCCAGCCCGAAGCCCGCCACCTGTCCGGGACCTGTCTGCGCGAGCAATTTATCGAGCAGACCGGCGGGCACTTCTGGTTCCGGCGGACAGAAACTCCAGCCATTCCCGGCCTTGCCGGGCTTCTTCAAACAAGGTGGTGCAATTGGCGCAGGTGGCCATGTGGGAGCTGAAAGTCGCCTCGTCTTCGGGCCGCAACAGCCCATCGAGGGCCTCGGCCAAAAGGGTTTCCCACTGCCCGCAGGCGGGAGAGCTCGGAATGTTTGTGCGCTCCGGCATTTACATCACCTCCCGTTTATTACGTTCCAGCAGGCGCGCAAGTTCCGCGCGGCCACGGCTGATGCGGGACTTGACGGTCCCTTCGGGGATGCCCAGAACCTGGGCGATTTCCTTGTAATCCATATCTTGCAAGTCTCTTAATATGACGGCTTCGCGCAGTTCCACGGAAACATGAGACAGCGCATTCTGCACCATCTTTTGCAAGCTCTTTGTGGGCGGCGAGCTCATGCGGAGAAGGACCGTGGGCGGTCAGCCGGTCCACCGGCTTCAGCTCTTCGGTCTGATCCCATCCATCGTCGAGAGAACTCGTCGCGCGCTGGTTCTTGGTTCTGCGGAAGTTGTCCACCAGCAGGTTGCGGGTCATGGTGGTGATCCACACCTGCAGGCTGCCCCTTCCGGTGTCGAAACTGGATAGATTCGAATAGATTTTCAGAAACACGTCCTGGGTCAGGTCTTCCGCATCGGCGGCCGAGCCCGTAAAGCGATAACAGAGCCCGTACACTCTCCGATGGTGCTCACGGACCAGCTCGGCCCATGCGCCGGAATCCCCGTCCATGCAGCGGCGGACGATTTGGGACCAGTCGACTTCCAGGGGTCTTACCTCCCCGCGCGTGAATCGGCTTGCCTGGGCGCCGCGGGTTCCCTCGTCCAGCGAGCGTCCAGCAGCGCTGGCGGGGACGGCGGCAGATGCCGGCTGCTGCCTCGTCCCGCTCTGGCCTGTACCATCCCGGCCTGGGGGATCGATGCCGCGCCGCGCCGGTTTGGGCGGCGCCACCAGCCCTACCATGCTCCAGCTTAATGTACCAACGCACTGCATGCCGTGATGTACGCAGCATTTACCGCATTGGTTCCCGAAGGGGGAAACGGAGACCGAGATGCCCTGCGAACCGCGGCCGATTGCTTGCTTGCTGGTTCTTATACCAGTCGGAGTGCAGCGACCAGCCATGGCAGGCGAGGCAGCAGGTGTAAGCCCATTGATAGAGGCAATTCGGGCAGACTCCACCGGTGTCGAAGGTATTCCAGAGGTGATTGCACCGGCACATCCAGCGATCCTCGGCGCTGGGGGTCCATCCGCAAAGCGGACAGCGGATGTCATTGCCTCCGCCACTGGAATCGCCGGGACGGAGGTTGAGTTCGGTATCGGGCCGATCCTCAATTACCGGTGTGTCCCGCTTCATGTCCATTCGCCCTCCCCCGCTCTGACTCGGAATGATAGTCGAGAATCCGTATGGACCTGCCGCTTGGTCGGGAGAAGATTTGAGACCTTGGATTTGGACCGGACCTGGGGACGCTCCGGGAACCCCGCGCCTCGCCCTTTCGTACCATCACCAGCATGCCGCACGCCCAATGCACGCCCTGGTTGAAACCCCACGTTGCGCGGACCATCGATCTGTGGAATGCCGCTGCCGAACAGACCTGGCCCGCCGCCGCAGAGTTCACCCGTACCGAGCAACAGAGACGCGAAAACGCCTACGATGACGGCATCCGGTCGGTGGAGAAGGAGCTCAAGAACCGCCCGCGCACCCGGGCGGAACGCTTGGCCACGCAGGACCGGATCATGGGAGTGTTCGGCCGCTTTGCTACCACCGCGCTGGGCCTCGAAGACGATGCCGTCCACATGATCACCGACGATTTCCTGCCGGTGGGCACCGAACTCGCCCGATGGGCGCAGCGCTTCGATCCCGGCATGAGCAAGATCGAGATCGTGCAGGCCTGCCGCAATGCCTGGACCGCGGGCGGGCTGCAGCAGTTATTGGGCCGGCCCACGGAGCTGACTCCCTCCATCCTGGCCTACAGCCTGATGTACCCCTACACCGACAACTACATCGACAGCGCCGACATTCCGTCCGAAGCGAAGTCCCGGTTCAGCGGGCGCTTCCGTGAGCGGTTGCGGGGAGAGTTTCCGGCGCCTCTGAATGAGCGCGAAGCCGCGCTTTGGTCGCTGGTTGGCATGGTCGAGGATGAATACCCGCGCCTGTTTTTCCCGCCGGTGTTTGACAGTCTGCTCGCCATCCATGCGGCGCAGGAGCGAAGCATCGCTCAACTCAAGAACGGGGGCCGATCGAGCGATGCCGACGTGCTCGAAATCAGCTGCGAAAAGGGCGGCTCGTCGGTGCTCGCAGACGCCTACCTCGCCCGCGGCACTCTCAATGAAGCCGAGATCCGATTCGCGTTCGATTGGGGAGTTCTGCTGCAGCTCGGCGACGATCTGCAGGACTTGCGCGACGACGTACGCCGCGACTCGGGCACGCTGTTTACACGGGCGGTGAGGCGCCGCGAGCCGCTCGATGCGCTGGTGAGCCAACTGCTTGTCTTATGCGACAAGGTTGCCGCCGGAATGGATGACCTGCCCCACGCGACTCCAACTCTTCGCTCGCTGCTTCGTATAAGCTGGCGATCGCTGATCGTGGAAGCGGTAGCGGACGCGCGCGAATATTTCACCCGCCCGTTTCTGTGCGAGCTGGAATGCACTTCGCCGTTTCGGCTGAAGTTTCTGCGTGCCCGCCACCAGAAATTGGCCGGGCGCAAGGGAATGTTCAGATCGCTGTTCGATGCCTTGGTCGAGGCACCCGATGACGGGCCCAGCCGGCTGCCCTTGCCGCAACGGCGGCGCGCGCCGTTGGCCGTCAGTTCATCGAGTTGAAAAGGGGTGCCCCAGGTCTCGACTTTTAGACCTGGGATTCTGCTTACGCCGCCACAAATTTGAGCGCCAGAGAATTGATGCAGTAGCGAAGGCCCGTGGGTTTGGGGCCGTCGGTGAAGACGTGGCCCAAGTGGCCGTCGCACACCCGGCACGAAACCGCCGTTCGCACCACCATCAGGCTTCCATCCGGGCTTTCGCGGATATTTTCAGGAGCGATCGGCTCCCAGAAACTGGGCCAACCCGTGCCGGAGTCGAACTTCGCCTTGGAATTGAAGAGATCCAGTTCGCATCCCGCGCAGCGAAACACGCCGCGCCGCTCCTCGTGCAGGAGAGCCCCGGTGAACGGCCGCTCAGTGTCGGCCAGGCGCATCACCCGGTAGGCATCGGGTCCGAGGCGTTTTTGCCATTCGTCATCGCTGCGCACCAGGCGCGGGCCGGTAGTTTCGCCCACCGCCTCGCCATCCGCCGAGAAGCGCATGACGGTAACGACCTTTGGCCCCTGGCCCGGCAGGAGGGGCCGCGCGGGGGCTACCGTGAAGTGCCGAAGCCCCCAGAAAGCCGCTCCGCTGACCACCGCGGCTCCGCCAAAAATGAAAAACCGTCGGCTCACTTCGCCGGAAGTCCATGACTCTTCGCGAACCGGGACCCCCGCGGGATCCGCCGTCAATGAAAGTTTTTCCACCACAAATATTCGACGCCAGAGGCCATCCATAAGTTACGAATTCCCGGGCGTGGAAAGGGTCTACGGCCCGAAAAGTATTGATCCGGCTGGAAACTGACAAGGGTTGTATTTGCGCGATCGACTTGTAAAATTGATCAAATTGTGATGTTCTTCGATTCGGCGAGCATCAATTTGCGCTTCCCCCGCAACTCACCCGGTATCCCCTTGATCTCGCGGGGATTCCGCCTCGGAACGTCATTCAATGCTAGAGAATACATCGAAGTCATTCGAGCAGACTAAACGTCCTGTTAACTCTCCTTCCCGGCGCATCCTGGCGGCGTGGAGGTGGGTATGCCCCGCCGTCCTGGCGCTTGCGACTGGGTGTGCGCAATATCGTACTTTCAGCGCCGTGTCGCCAACGATCCCCAAGCCCACACCAACCCCGACTCCCACACCAACCCCGACACCTACGCCAACCCCGACACCTACGCCAACCCCGACACCTACGCCAACCCCGACACCTACGCCAACCCCGACACCTACGCCAACCCCCACGCCAACCGGCAGTCTTACGCTGGCTCCGCAGGCGTCCTGCATTGGGTTGTCGGGGCAGCAGCAGTTCACGGCGACGCTGAAGAATGTCACCGGACGCGTGGACTGGATGGTCGACTCGGTGAAGGGTGGAAACGCTTCCATCGGTGCGATCGGTTCCACGGGCCTCTATACGGCTCCCGGCACTGCCGGACAGCACACCATCGGAGCCGTCAGCCAAGCCAATTCCAAGGCATCGGCAAACACCAGCGTGACGGTGGCCACCGCCCCTGGATTCGCGATTTCGCCGGCATCCGCCACCGTCCTGGTTTCGTCGCAACAGTCGTTCCAGGGCCAGACCTGCGGGATGGCCGCTTCGAATCTCAGCTGGGCCGTTGACGGCATCGCCGGAGGCAACGACAGCGTGGGAATCATCTCCTCAGGCGGGGTTTACACGGCGCCCGCGACGGCGGGAACCCATACCGTCCAAGTTACCGACGCCGCACGAAACACCAGCAAAGCCGCGGTCACAGTTTCCTCCGGGATCACGGTGGACTTTGGAGGGCGTACCAACACCCAATTCGCCATCCCCTCGGGGATCCTGGGTGTGAATCACGTGGACTGGTGGTACGTTGCCGGAGTCCCACAGACGATCGCAAAGACCGGCCTCAAGCTGTCCCGCACCTACGGGAACCTACCCCAGGTCTACGCCACTCCGACACCCAACTGGACCGCCATCGATCCCCAGATCGCCAAGCTGAAAGCCGCGGGATTCCACGTCCTGCTGCAGCTTTTGCTGACTCCGCCGTGGCTGCAGCCCAGCCCCAATTCCTGCACCGGCGACAAGTCCAAGGCTCCGCCGGTGAATGCGAACGCCTGGGCGCTGCTGGCAAAGTCGTACGTCGCCCACATGGACGCGACGTTCCCGGGCGTGGTGACCGATTACGAAATCTGGAATGAGCCGGATGCCGGCGGCATGTGCGGAACGACGGACAAGCTTGGTTCTTATCTGGCCATCTATGGCGCGGCGGTCCCGCTGATGAAGCAGCAGGCTAAGGCGGACGGCGTGAGTATCCGCGTCGGCGGCCCGGCCGCGTCGAACATGAACTCCACGTGGTTCGAGACGCTGCTTACCAATCCGGCCACGGCTCCCTACGTCGACTTCGTGAGCTATCACCAGTATTTTGCCGGCGCCTCCAACAGCAACGCCGCCTGGGACACGAATAATGGCACCGCCTCAATTTACTCGCTCACCCAGGACACAACCATCGGTGCCGCCTCAACCTACGCGGCCGCGAGGCGGTTAGTCGCCACCGGAAAGCAGCCGAACGCCTCATCGACCCCGGTCTACATCGACGAGTTCAACACCAACTGGGCTTTCCAGAAAGACTGCTGCCGCAACGACCCCACATACGCACCGGTTTGGAACGCCCTCTACGTAAGCGATGTTATGAACACGGTGTACTCCAGCACCGCGCATCTGCCCGCGCAGCTCACCTATTACGCCGCCGTCAGCCTGCCCTATTTCTGCCTAGTGGGCGATTGGAACGCCAACATGGACTGCAGCCACACTTCCGGCGCGCCGGTTCCTTATCCGCAGTACTACGCCTACCAGTTAATGGCCTCAACGGATTATCTGGGTATGAACGACGGCGGATACATGGCAACCTCAGCTACATCCGCACCCGTCGGAAGAGGCATTTCCGCCCTGGCTTTCTACACCCCCAGCCAGGACTCAGTTCTCATCGTGAACCCGACCTCGAAGTCGTATTCGGACATTGTGAGCATCGAAAACCCCGGCATTCGCTCGCCCTCCGCAACGCTCTATCAGATCGTCGGCGGCAAATCCATCAAGACGACATCGCTTAAGCTCACCGATTCGGGAACGGCGTACACCGTTTCCATCACCGTCCCCGCGTACACGGTTCTTGGCATCACGCTCAAATGATCCTTCCGGGTGCGGGACGGCCTATCGGCCCTGCGTCTGCCGCTGGTCGACCCGCACTTCGCTGGAGAAATCGGTCTCTTCGGTAAGAGCCACGTTCTCTTCCTGCCGCTGGCGCCCGAAGGGCATCCGAATCCGCAGCACCCGCTGCCGGGCCCGCTCATCTTCGAGATTCCGAGTGCGCGCCATCAGCAGGTCTTTCAGCGACACCATCCCCACGATCCTGCCGCTTCCGTCCGCATCGAGGACTGGAAAACGAGTAAACCCCGACTCCGCCATGCGATTCACCACCCTGCGCAGCGGCTCATCCGCGAATGCTACCTGCGGCTCGCGCGTCGCGATGTCCGCAAGCGGGATCGAGGCAGCACGCGTAGTCATTTTTTCATGCAGGCCGGCCAATTGATTGCGCGTGACGACGCCTGCGAGCTTGTCGCCGGGCCCCAGGACGGGAAAAAGGTGCTGGCCCTTGGGACTGCTCGTCGAACGGATGCGGCCGTAGGCTTCTTCGAGAGTGGCATCATAGGGCAGTACCACGACGTTGGTCCGCATGACTTCGCGAACAAACAGGATTTCCAGGGGATCGAGTGAATATTCGCGGCTCAGGTGGTAGCCGCGGCGGGAAATCTTCTCGGTCAGAATCGACCGCTTGAGCGTGAGAACCGTGAACAGGTGGGCCACGAAACACGCCACCAGCAGCGGCATCAACATGTTGAAGTCGTGGGTCAACTCCAGCGCAAACACGATTCCCGTAAAGGGAGAACGCATGGTGCCGCCCAGGATGGCGCCCATGCTCACCAGCGGCCAGAAGCCGATGCCCAGGTGCGGCAGGAAGATGGCTTCGATGCCGCCCAGGGCCGCGCCCATCATCAGCAACGGAGCCAGCACGCCGCCCGAAGTTCCCGACCCCAGCGAAATCATCCAGATGGCCGATTTCACCAGCAGCACGCCGGCAAACACCGCCAGGGGAACGTCGCCCTGCAGCAGTTGCTTGATGGTGTCGTAACCGACGCCGAGGGCCTGGGGAAAGATAAGGCCCCCGAGTCCGACGAACAGGCCGCCGATCGCCGGCCACCACATCCAGTGAATGGGGAGCTTATGAAACAGGTCCTCGGCCGCATAAACGCCGAGCGTGAGCAAGGCCGAAAGCGCGCCGGCCGCGAGCCCGGCCACCAGGCAGCCGCCCAAACCGGATACCCCGATGAATTCCGGATGGGAATGCACCGGGAACAGCGGCCCCATCCCCAGGATGTAGCGCCGGACGAGGCACGCCGTGGCGCTGGCCAGGGCCACGGGAATCGCGCTGCGCGGCTTCCATTCGAACAACAGCAGTTCGACGCCGATGAGTACCGACGCCAGCGGCGCCGCGAAGGTGGCCGACATGCCCGCAGCTGCACCCGCCACCAGCAGAGTGCGCCGCTCGGTGCTGGTCAGGTGGAAGAACTGGCCAATCATCGAACCGAACGCACCGCCGGTCATGATGATGGGGCCTTCGGCGCCAAATGGGCCGCCGGTGCCGATCGACACCGCCGCCGAAACCGGCTTGAGGATAGCCAGTCGCGGCTTTACCCGGCTCCCGTCCATCAGGATGGATTCGATCGCCTCCGGAATTCCATGGCCGCGAATTCGGTCGGATCCGTAACGCGCCATAAGGCCGATGATCAGCGATCCGATGACCGGGACCGCCATCGCATAGAGCCCAAGCTGATTGCCCGCCGGCGAAACAAACGCAGTGTCCAGCCGGTGGTAGTAGGCGATATTCGTGATCAAGCCGATCAGCTTCAGCAAGAGCCAGGCAACAAACGTGCTTACGACGCCGATGCCGATCGCCAGCAGGGAAATCGGAATCACGCGGAACGTCGTGGTGAAGTCGCCGAGTTCCTCCAGGCAGGGTTTTCGTGGTTGACCGATGACGGGAGAACTCATGCGCAATTGACCTCGCTTAAAAACCAAAAGCGGTCCGAAACAAGAAAGCGCTGGGGATTGCTTTCCGCCGGGGGGCCGCAACACAATTATATCGTGATGCGATATATTTTGCCTCGACGCGGGCGGTCGCCGGCTCCCTCTTTCGGGTCATGTTGGGAAAGTTGGCGGAAGCGCGTGTGAGTCGAACACACCGTCGCCCGTCAAGGACGACCGCCGGTTTTGAAGACCGGGAGGATCACCGGAGCCTAAGCACTTCCGTATTGTTTTGAAAGCAACCACTGCCGGCGCGACCACTTGCACAGTGGCACGCACGCCGGTGCTGCTCTGGCACTCATGCTAAGGCATTTATCCAATTTCAGGGTAACCACTCCGAACCGGTTTTTTTGCCTCTCCCCCCGCCCGCGCGACGATGTCTCCCGCGCGAGTCCCCCAAATGCGATAACCTGAGACTTCCGCACCAGGAGCGTGTATTGCAAGCGAGCAATCTGGTAATTGCACTCTTCGAATTCGTTTTGCTCATCTTTTCGCTGAGCGTGCATGAGTGTGCGCATGCGTGGATGGCGTCGCGACTCGGCGACCAGACCGCCCGCCTGCAGGGGCGCGTGACCCTCAATCCGATGTATCACATTGACCCGTTCGGGACCCTGCTTCTACCCGCGCTCATGATTTTTGGACCACTCATCAGCGGCGGAGGCATGGGCGGGTTTCTGTTTGGCTGGGCCAAGCCCACGCCGGTGATCACCCGCAATTTCAAGAAGATCGTTCGCGACGACGTGCTGACCACGCTGGCCGGCCCGATTTCGAACCTGCTGCTGGCGTTCGTCGGATTTGTAGGCCTGGCGTTCATCATCCTCAGCCAGGGACACCTGCCGGCAACCGAGGCGCCGAGCTCCAGCGTTCAGGCTCTTTCCATCCTGTGCGAACGGGGCATCATCGTGAACCTGGCGCTGTTTTTCTTCAACCTGCTCCCGTTACCACCGCTTGATGGAAGCCGCATCCTGCGCCATTTTCTGCCCTACAACGCGCTCAGCGCCTACGACCGGATGGGAATGTTGAGCTTCGTTCTGATGATCTTCCTGGGCGGGCCGATCGTGCGGTTTCTGATGGCACCGGCGCTGCTTCTGGTGCGGCTGGCGCTGAACAGCTTGTAGGCAATGCCGGCCGTTACAATAAAAACCAATCGCTCTTCTTCGGAACTCGCTGGAACCGGCTGCAATCCTCCCGGCACAATCCTGGAATCGATACGCACAATGACAGAGCCAAATCCAATTTCCCGCCCGCGCGTTTTGAGCGGCATGCGCCCCACCGGCAAGCTGCACCTGGGCAACTACATGGGCGCGCTGAAAAACTGGGTCGACCTTCAGGGCGAGTTCGAGTGCTACTTCTTCATCGCCGACTGGCACGCTCTCACTTCCGACTATGCCGACCCCTCGGAGATTGTGTCCAACTCCGTCGACGTGATGCTGGACTATCTCGCCGCCGGCCTCGATCCGGCGCGAAGCGTGTTGTTCCTGCAGAGCAAAATCCTGCAACACGCGGAATTGCACTTGCTGTTTTCCATGGTCACGCCGATCAGCTGGCTGGAACGAGTGCCGACTTACAAGGAACAGCAGGAGAACCTGACCGGCAAAGACCTGAGCACCTACGGATTCCTCGGCTATCCGCTATTGCAGGCCGCAGACATCCTGATCTACCAGCCGCAGTTCGTGCCGGTGGGCCAGGACCAGGCGGTGCACGTCGAGCTCACCCGCGAAGTGGCGCGGCGCTTCAACCAGTTCTACAAGCTCGACGGGCGCGAAGTTCTGCCCGAGCCGCAGGTCAAGCTGACGCCTTCGCCCAAGCTCCCCGGCACCGACGGCCGCAAGATGTCGAAGAGCTACGGCAACACCATTCTCATCACCGATTCGGAGCCGGTGGTTCGCAAGAAGTTGAAGACCATGGTCACCGATCCGGCGCGCATTCGGCGGACCGACCCGGGCGATCCCGACAAGTGCCCTGTGGGCGACCTGCACAAGGTCTTCTCGAGTGCCGAAACGCTGGCAAAAGTCTATGACGGGTGCCGCACAGCGGGGATTGGCTGCATCGAATGCAAGAGTTGGGCGGCCGATGCGCTGGTGCAGATACTGAATCCGATCCAGGAGCGGCGGGCGAAGTACAGCGAAGCAGACGCGGCTGAGATCATTGAAGACGGATCGAACCGGGCGCGCATCCGGGCGGAAGAAACCATGGTCCAGGTGCGGGCGGCCATGCAGATGACAAAGACCAGGGACTGAGGGACTGAGGGACCAAGGGATTGAGGAATAGGGAATAGTGACAGCAGTGAAGGATCAAAGCACCCAAAACGGCTCCGAGTTAGGCGACAGTGCTCCGGTGCGTGAACCGGAGCCGGGGCAGCCGCCAGTCACCGACCCTGCGCCCGGCCTAGAACCGGAACCAGAGCCCAATCCCGACCCGCACCCCGACGATCCTGATCCCGAGCCGGACCGCGATCCGCATCCTGGACCACCGGCGGGGCCTGATCCGGCGCCGGATGAGTTGCCGCGGACCGATCCGCCCGCCAGGCCGGATTCGCCGCCGATCAAGGCACGCAGCGACGGCTCCTATGCGCCCGAGCCTCCGCCGCTGGTGTTGACGTCGAAGCCGGTCGCTCCGGAGAAGGCCGCGCCTAAACCAACTGCAAAGCCCAAAAGGGCCGAAGAAGAGCCCGAGTTTTCGCCCTTCTCGGTCATGGTGGGGCAGGTGTACGACGGCCCCCTCGACCTGCTGCTGGACCTCATCCGCAAGCAGGACATCGACATCTATGACATTCCCATCGCGAAGATCACGGCGCAGTTCCTGGCGTACGTGAATCAGCTCAAGGCCGGGGATGTGGACGCGGCCGGCGAGTTCATTTACACCGCCTCGCTGCTCATCCACATCAAGAGCAAGATGCTGCTGCCGCGCGCCCCTTCCGGCCCGGAAGACGCCGCCGAAGATCCGCGCCGCGAACTGGTCGAACGGCTGCTGGAGCACGAGCGTTTCAAGAACGCAGCGCAGATGCTGCAGCAGAAACAGATGCTCGAGGCCGCTACCTGGACCAATCCGGGGATTCGCGAATTCAAGGACGACGTCGAAGCGGAGCCGGAAATCGCGGCCGACACCACCGACCTGGTGCGCATCTTCCAGGAAATCCTGGAGCGCGCCCGCAAGCGCCCCACGTTCAATGTGCAGGACGATACCGTGACGGTCGGGCAGATGATCCAGTTCCTGGGCCGGCGCCTGATGCTCGAAGACAAGCCCATCGGCTTGCGCAAGCTGCTGAGCCATTCACGATCGGAGCGGGCACTGATCGCCATGTTCCTGGCGCTCCTGGAACTGGTGCGCATGCAGGCCATCCTTCTTCGCCAGGACCGCGAGTTCAGCGAGATCTTCGTCAAGAAGAGCAGCGGGTTCGATTCCGTGATAACAGCCGACCTGACAAATCTGCAGGATGACTGGCGGTAGGTTATAACTTTAGTTATAATGACGGCGGAGGCTTCCCATGGCTACCGCAGTCAAAATCATCTCCATTGGCAATTCGAGCGGCGTAATCCTACCCAAGGAGACGCTGGCGCGCATGAACGTCCAGAAGGGCGATACGCTCTACCTCACCGAGGGACCTCAGGGGATCAGGCTTGTACCGTTCGACGAGGAGTTCGCCACCCAGATGGAGGCGGCGCGCGAGATTATGCGTGAGAACCGGGACGTCCTGCAAAGGCTGGCGGAGTGAACGAGCCGGCCTGGATCCGTTTGGATGTGGTCTTGAGAATGCACGAGGAAGCGCTCATGTTACACGGAGGGCCAGAAGGCGTCCGTGATATGGGATTGCTGGAGTCCGCCCTGGCCCGGCCGAAGAATCTCTTCGCCTATTCGCAAGAGCCGCCCTCGTTGCCGAGGATGGCGGCGGCTTACGCTAAAGGAATCGTGGCCAATCACCCCTTTGTAGATGGAAATAAGCGCACCGCTTTCACGGTGTCTCTGACCTTCCTCCGCCTGAATGGATTGAATGTGACTGCGCCGAAAGAAGACCGCGTTTTAACATTCTGGGGCCTCGCCGACGGAAGTTTCTCCGAGGAGCAGCTAGCCCTCTGGTTTGAGAGGAATACGGTGTCCCGGTAGTTGATCCGGAGGGGGTTTTCGCTCCCGATTTCCGCCCTCGGAGAGAGGCGCCGGATTGTCAACGTTTCCATAACCCCCGCTATCTCGTGTAAAATCAGTACAGCGATTCCCGAAAGCAAACGGAATCGCTCAGCAAACAACTGCGGAAATTGCGGTTGTTGGGGTTTTATGGACGCCAATTTATCTGGCACAAAGTTTTTATCCTCGCACGGCCGTCATCTTCATTTCCTTTCCATTTTCAATTCAGTCGCCGGCGCTGATGCGCCACAACCGCGTCTCCGTCGCGGTGGGAGAAGCCGCTGATGGCAGACCTCGCGACGATTGCAGCACCGCTTCCAAAGAGTCCTGCGCTTATTGAACGGAGATTCAAAGCAGGTACGAGCCGGCGCGGACTTGCCCTGTTTGTCGTGGCTCTCTCCGCGGGACTCGGCTACATTGTTTTTCACGTGGCGCGGGATCTCGATGCCGTCAAGAGCACCGGCTCGTGGCCCTACATGCTGCTCGGCCTGGCGCTGGTCATTGCGCTGGGCTTCGAGTTTGTGAACGGCTTCCACGACACCGCGAACGCTGTAGCCACGGTGATTTATACCAACTCGCTCGAGCCGAACGTGGCCGTGGTGTGGTCCGGCCTCTGTAATCTGGCGGGCGTGTTGGCATCGACAGGCACGGTGGCATTCGCCATCATCACGCTGCTGCCCGTCGACCTCATATTGCAGGTAAGTTCCGGCGCCGGCTTTGCCATGGTCTTTGCGCTTCTGATCGCCGCCATTCTGTGGAACCTCGGCACGTGGTGGCTGGGCCTGCCGGCATCGAGTTCGCACACTATGGTGGGCTCGATCATCGGCGTCGGCATTGCCAATCAGCTTCTCAATCCGCATACCGGCACCTCGGGTGTGGATTGGGAACAGGCCATGAAAGTTCTGAAGGCGCTGCTGATCTCTCCCGTGATCGGGTTTACGGTCGCCGCCTTGCTCATCCTGCTCTCCAAGTGGCTGGTACGCTATCCGTCGCTCTACGAGGCTCCCAAAGACAACCAGCCGCCGCCATTTCCCATTCGCGCGCTCATGGTGCTCAACTGCACCGGCGTCAGCTTTTTCCACGGATCGAATGACGGCCAGAAGGGCATGGGCCTCATTATGCTCATCCTCATTGGAACCGTGCCCACGGCCTACGCGCTGAATCACGCCGTCGGTCCGAGGGAAATCCAGGACTTCATCGCCGCCTCGAACAAGGCGGGGGCCATCATCGAGCGGCACGTCGACCCCACCGGCGTCGGGACCAATCCGCGCGCCGAGGTCACGGACTACATTCGCACCAAGCAACTGAAGCCGAACACCGTGGTCGCCATGCACGAGTTGGTGAGCCAACTCGACCAGGAAGTCAGCCACTATCGCGAGTACAAAGCGGTCCCCGAGCAGGATCAGGCCAATGTGCGCAACGACATGTATGTGGTCAGCGAAGCGCTGGGTCTGATGGCCAAAGCTCACAATCCGGCATTCAGCGCAGACGAATGGACCGCCCTCAAGAACTACAAGAGCAAGGTAGACAAGTCCATCAAGTACATTCCCGACTGGGTGAAGGTTGCCGTGGCGCTCGCGCTCGGCCTGGGAACGATGGTGGGATGGAAACGGGTGGTCGTCACCGTAGGCGAAAAGATCGGCAAAGACCACCTGACCTATGCGCAGGGAGCCAGCGCCGGCCTGGTGGCGATGGGTACCATTTTCCTGGCCAACAATTTCGGCCTGCCGGTCAGCACGACCCACATTCTCAGCTCCGGAGTGGCCGGAACCATGGCCGCCAATGGCAGCGGCCTGCGCTGGCGCACCATCCGCAACATCGCCGCCGGATGGGTCTTTACTCTACCCGCTGCGGCGCTGCTTTCAGGGTTGTTGTACTGGATCTTCCGGCAACTCGCCTAAGGGGAGCCTTCGCTCCCCCGGCGTTTCCGACAGCCGCAATCAAGCAGTCAAGACCGCCTGGCGCAGCCGGCCGATCTCCGCGGCGCTCGGCCGGATCTCGACGGCCCGGGCCGGCGAGAGCGGCAACGATTGCGCAGCCTGGGGGAACAGAAGCTCCTGGATGCGCTCCGGCGAAAATAGCCAGCTCGAGGGTAAGGCTTCGACATGGAGCAGCCCCGTTTCGGGCGAAGTCCACTCGTACTGCTCGAACAGAACCGGCTTGCCCAGGCGCACAGCAGACTCCCGCATCCGGCATGCAATTTCCGATGGCGTCGCCAGGTAAATCCGCGGCAACTGGTTCAGCGAAACCCCCTCAAACTGCACCAGGCTGTAGATCGTTCGCTCCCCGTGAATATCGAGCCAGAGCCCGATGGCCTGGTGGACGTCAACCTTTTTCCCGTTCCAGTGCGCGCTCCGCTGCAGGTAGGATTCGGCCAGGCACCAGCATCCATTTTCGCTCGCCTTCACTCCGATCTTGAGCAGGTTGCCGGACTTGGTCACGACCAGGTCGTACCAGGGCTTGTCGTGCCCCGCCTGGATCATCACGTCAAATCCGCAGCGCGCAAATTGGGCAGCAGCGATTCCCGATGCTCCCACACTGATCGGCCAGGAACCGGGCTTGACCGGTGCGGCGACTTGAGGTGGCATGATTCTCTCCTCGGATGGGCGGCGGGGGCACTGTTGGCCGAGCTTTTGACCTATCGCAACCTACGGAAACCCACCTGTCATGCGCGCCGGCGGAACCGCAAAGCGAAGAGCCCTGGAACCCATGAAACTAAATTTAACTGCCGATCTCAATCCGGAACCTGCGCCAAGACAGCCATGCGAGTGAGTTACCCGCGAGTCTCCCAAAGGAGTTTCCGTGCCTTAATCGGATACAAAAGTTATTCCACTCGCTTTTCTTCGTGTATGTGCGATTAGTCACATATCTATGATAACTAACGCAACGTTACTAAAGGACTAATCGAGACGTGAGTGGTCCGCCTCGTGCCCTATTGTAAGCTACCTTCCCGATTCTCTCCCAATTCATTTTCCGTTCATCTGATTCGTGTATCGGTGGCTAGTCTGGCGTTTCGTCCCCAGGCCGGACGGCAATTCATCCTTTCCCCTGGAGCATCCCCATGGCAGATTTCGCGAGTTCTGTAGACGTCCTCCCGCAGGGAGCATCTTTGCTCGACAAGAAGATGAAGAAGACTCCCGCCTGGATCAGCGGCGCGATCGTGCTGGTCGCTCTGGCCGGGGGGCTGGCCTACATCGGGTTCCACGTCGCCGGCGACCTGGGTGACATAAAGCTGGGAAGCGTCTGGCCCTATATCCTGCTGGGCACGGCCCTGGCCATCGCCCTGGCATTCGAATTCGTGAACGGCTTCCACGACACTGCGAACGCCGTAGCCACGGTGATCTACACCCATTCGCTCGAGCCTAACATCGCCGTGGTGTGGTCGGGACTCTGCAATCTCACCGGGGTACTGACTTCGGCGGGAACGGTGGCGTTCACCATCATCACCCTGCTGCCGGTGGAGCTCATCTTGAAGGTCAGCTCCGGCGCCGGATTCGCCATGGTGTTCTCGCTGCTGATCGCCGCGATCCTGTGGAACCTGGGCACGTGGTGGCTGGGGCTGCCCGCCTCGAGCACCCACACCATGACCGGCTCGATCATCGGAGTGGGCGTCGCCAACCAGTTGCTTGCCCACGCCACCGAAGGCACCTCGGGCGTCGACTGGGAGCAGGCGACCAAGGTGTTCAAAGTGCTGCTGATCTCGCCAGTGGTCGGTTTCGGATGCGCGGCGCTCCTGTTCCTGCTGGCGAAGGCCTTCATCAAGTATCCCGAGCTCTACACCGCGCCCAAGGACAACACGCCCCCGCCATTCCCCATCCGCGCGCTGCTGGTGCTCACCTGCACCGGGGTCAGCTTCTTCCACGGTTCCAACGACGGCCAGAAGGGCATGGGCCTGATCATGCTGATCCTCATCGGCACGGTGCCCACCGCCTACGCGCTGAATCACGCCGTCAGCGCCCACGACATCCAGGACTTCATCGCCGCGTCAGAGCGCGCCGTCTCCATCGTGGATGCGCATGTGGACAAGGAGGCGATACTCGGCGCCGATGCGCGCGCCGAGCTGACCGAATACCTCCGCACCAAGAAGGTCCAGCCGGTGACGATGACCGCCCTTCGCGAGCTGATTCGCGATCTCGAAGGCGACGTCAAGGCCTATGGAGACTACAAGAGCGTTCCGGCCGGCCAGCAGACCAACGTCCGCAACGACATGTACGTGACCAGCGAAGCCCTGCGGATCATGGCCAAGACCAAGGAGCCGAGATTTTCCGCCGACGAGACCGCGGCGCTGAACAACTACAAATCCAAGGTCGACAAGGCCACCAAGTTCATCCCTTCGTGGGTCAAGGTGGCCGTGGCCCTGGCTCTCGGGCTGGGCACCATGGTCGGCTGGAAGCGCATCGTGGTCACAGTGGGCGAGAAGATCGGCAAGGAGCACCTGACCTACGCGCAGGGCGCCACCGCCGAGCTGGTTGCGATGGCCACCATCTTCGCCGCGGATAATTTTGGATTGCCGGTGAGTACCACGCACGTGCTGAGTTCGGGGGTGGCGGGCACCATGGCTGCCAACAAAAGCGGCCTGCAGCTTTCTACCATCAGAAACATTGCCGCGGCCTGGGTATTTACTTTGCCGGCCGCGGCGTTGCTTTCCGGACTTCTGTTTGCCCTCTTCCGCACCTTTGCCGGCTGACGATTCTCCTGCTGAGCGTTCCTGAGCGGGGTCCGCCAACGCGGACGCCCTCTTTTTGTCGAAGCTGGAATGTACGCCCAGGGGCCGCCCGCCCGGCTGGAGTTATTCCAGAGTATTGCACCGCCCCGTTCGCCCACCGCGGTCCGTTACCATAACGGAGGTGCCTGTTGCGGAATGAGCCTGAAAGCCAAGCTGGAAGCTGTGATTTACGCTGCGGAAGAGCCGGTTACCTTAAACCAGCTTGCCGCATTATTTGCTGCCGATGCCCTGGAATGGAAAGCGGCGCTGGAAGCCGCTGCCGCCGAGCAGGCGGCTGAAGTCGCGGGGGGCTCTCGGGCTGCGGCTTTGCCCTTGATTGACCGGGGACCCGAACACCTGCAGCCGTCCGATACGCCGACTGCTCCGGTGGGCGTCGAATTCGAGTCCCGCGTTATCGAAGAATCGATCAGCCCCGCAGAGTGCACGCCTGTTGCTGCGGCGGAAAGCGGGTCCGCGCACGATTCTGAACAGCCCCTATCGCCTGAAGTCGTTTCGATCGGCGACGCCGAAGCCTACCCGTCCATCGTCGTGAAGGAAGAACCGGCTTCCGAAGCGTCCGAGCCGGCCGCTGCCGCGGCTCCGCCCGATCCGGAGAGCGAGGCCAAACGACTGGCGCGGCAGAAGGACCGCGAGGTCAAAGCGGTCCTCAAGCAATTGCTCGACGAGCTGATTGCCGGCTACGAAGCCGATGCGCGCGGCGTGGAAATCCGCGAGATCGCCGGTGGCTATCGCATGGCCACCAAGCCCGAATGCCACGACGCCGTGCGCCTGTTCGTCAAGAGCCTCAAACCTCCGATGAAGCTTTCGCTGCCGGCCCTCGAGACCCTTGCCGTCATCGCCTACAAACAGCCGGTGACTGCACCCGAAGTGAACGAGATTCGCGGGGTGGAGTCGTCCGGGGTGCTGGGATCGCTGCTGGCCCGCAAGCTCATCGCCACCGCCGGACGCAAGCCCGTGATCGGCCGGCCTATCCTTTACAAGACCACCAAGGAATTCCTGCTCCGCTTTGGATTGAAGGACGTCTCCGAACTGCCGTCGATGGAAGAGTTCGAAAAGATGGCAGCCACCGAACTGGAGATGGAGCCGGAGGTTGTCGAGGCCGACAAGGCCGAACAACGCGCCGAAGAGCTCGAGGAAAACGCGGAGGCTGATCTCGAATCGAACTCCCCAGCGGGCGAGGAAATGGCCGGCGAAGCGGAGGCCGCGGAGAGCGACGAACGCCTTTCACCGGCAGCGGAGAGTGAGCCGAATTCCGGCGCCTCCGCAGAATCGGCAAACCCGGAGCCGGCTGCAGTGCCGGAAAGCATCCAGATCGAATCCGCGTCCGGCGAGGTCTCTTCGATCGAATCCGGCGCGACAAAAGAAACCGAGGCGACTCCCCATGCCGAGAGCAAAGAAGAAGGTTGAGCCGAAGACGGCTGAGACACCGGTCGAAGTCACTCCGATCCCTGAGCCGGACGAGCCCGAACTGAAGGCCACCGCCGATACCAGCCTCGAAGATGTAGCCGAAGCCCTTCCGCAGTCTACGGCTGCCCCGGCTTCGGTCGAGGGAGAGCAGGAAGTACTAGCCGGGGCGGCGGACACGTTCGAGCAGGCTTTCGAGGAGCGACGTCCTCCTGAGGCGAAGGAGCCGGTCGTCGTCGAAGTCGTCGCGCCGAAGCCGAAGAAAGCTGCCGCGAAACGGAAGAAGAAGCAAATCGAGGAAAGCCCGGCCGCGGCGATCGAAGTGACGCCGGTGAGCGAGGAAGAGCCGGAGTTCACGCCGGAAGCCCGCCCTCCCGCGCACCTCGAACGCCTGCAGAAAATCCTGTCGCAGGCCGGGATAGCGAGCCGGCGCCACGCCGAAGAAATGATCACCGAAGGCCGCGTGCAGGTGAATGGCAAGGTCGTCACCGAGCTCGGTTCCAAGGCGGACCCGGACCGCGATCACATCCGGGTCGACGGCAAGCTGCTGCAGGGCGCCGAGCGGCTGCGCTATTTCGTGCTGAACAAGCCCAGGGGATTTGTCACCACCGTCAGCGATCCCGAGGGCCGGTCCACCGTGATGGAGTTCTTCAAGAAAATGCCCGAGCGGCTCTACCCGGTGGGACGGCTCGATTATCTGAGCGAAGGACTGCTGCTGGTGACCAACGACGGCGACCTCGCCAACAAGCTGACCAAGGCCGCGACGGGCGTGGAGAAGACCTATCTGGTGAAGGTGAGCGGCCAGCCCACCGAAGAAGAACTGGATCAGTTGCGCGGGGGCGTCGCCATCGATCGCACCAAGCCGGGCGAGGGCCGCGTGCATACTTCTGCGGCGGCTATCCGCCAGGTTCGCCAGGGCGATAACCCATGGTACGAGGTTGTGCTCACCGAAGGGCGCAATCGCGAGCTGCGGAAAATGTTCGAAGAGATCGGCCACTTCGTCGAAAAGATTCGCCGGGTGGGCTACGGACCGCTGGTGCTGGATGTCGAACCCGGCAACTTCCGCGAACTCGATCCCCAGGAACTCGCCAAGCTTCGTCTCGCTGCCGAAGGCAAGTGGCGCAAGCCGAAACCGAAGGAAACCAAGATCAAGGAGTTCCGTGCGCGGGATTCGCGCTCGGGCGCGGCCCGCGGACCGGGACGGAAACCGACGGGCGATTTTGGCGGTCGCCCGCGCAGTTATGAACGGCCGGAACGCCCAGAGCGGCCGGCTACGGCGCGGCCAGAGCGCCGGGACAGGGAATGGCAACGGCCGGGTGCGGGTCGCCCGGCACAGCCGCCTCCGCGCGGGGAATTCCGGGGGTCAGGCTCTGCGCGTCCGGCTCCGCCGGCAAGAGGCGAGGGTTTCCGGCCATCGGGCGCATCTCGGCCCACACCGCCGTCACGGGGAGGAGAATTCCGCCGTCCGGGGGCGGGCCGGCCTGCGCCGCCGCGGGATTTTGGGCGAACCGGCTCTTCCCGGCCTGCTGCGCCACCTCGGGGCGGAGACTTCCGGCCGTCCGGGGGAAGACCGGCGGGTACGGGACAAGGGTTCAAGCGCAAACCGGGTCCGGGCGGTTCAAAACCATTCGATGGCAGCAAGCCGCGATGGAATCGGCCGGCTGCTGGAACGCGGGACCGGCGAGACTCCGTGGGCGGCGAAAGCCGCCGACCGCCGGAAGGTCGGTCGTACCAGGATCGACCGAAGTTCGACAGAGCGCGACCGCCAGTGCGCCCGGCTGCTCCCGCCTCTGGCCCACGGCCCCCAAGCCGAGCTCCTGCGGCCGGCCCCGGACAATTTGACCGTCCACGGCCGCCAAGGTCCGGATTTGGCAGCTCCTCGGCGAGACCGTCCGGCGGTTACAGTCGAGGTGGCCAAAGCAGCGGCCAGGGTCCCAGCCGTGGTGGTTCGACCCGCGGTCCGGCGTCGCCGCAGGGTCGGGGGACAGGCTGGAAGTCCGGTCCGAAGTCGGGCCCGCCTCGCAACGCCGGCGGAACGCGTTCGCGGTCGCAAACACGCCGTCCGGGTGGGCCGCCACGGGGAAAGCGCTCTTAGCAGCAGGCAAGAAACCCTCTCATTCTGCTGAGGTTCCTACTGTTCGAGTTTCGTGCATCCCAGGTTAAGCGCAAAAACTAAAACGCGTCGAACCTGGGGTACCCCGAGTCTGGTGCCAGATCAAGCGGTCGGAGGCCGTGGGCTCGGTAGCGTTCAGGCTAGCGGTAGAGATGGTGCGAGCGGATATAGTCGGCCACGGGTGCGGGAACAGAACGAGAGACGGCGTCTGGGGAAACCGAGTGGACCTGCGTGCGAATTTGCGATGCGCTGATTTCGATGTCGAGTCCGGGCAGGAGATAGAACGGGGCGGTTTCGCCCGCAGGGTTGCGCAGCAGGTAGGGACGAAGCTCCACGCCGGCACCGGGGCGTGGCTTCTGGGCTAACTCCCCAAATTCCGCGTCTTTAGCCGGTTCCAGGGTGAGGCCCTGGGGCAGGAAGCGGGTAAGGTCGCCGAGTTCCTGTCCGGGGCGGGAAGCGACGACGAGCGATGCCGCAAAAGGAATCTCCGCGGCTCCGCGCCAGCGGCCCAGGCTGGCGAAAGAGTCGGCCCCCATCAGGCAGAAGAGGCGCCCGCCTGCAGGAAGTCCGGCGTGCAGCGCACGCAGCGTCTCGAGCGTGTAGTTGGGCTGGCCGGCAGTGTTGGGCGCGTCGGCAAGAGAGATCTCAAATCCAGGTTCGCCAGTGATAGCGAGTTGTGTCATGGCCACGCGATCGGCGAAGGATGCCGTCGATCCCGTCGGCTTGAGCGGCTGGGCACCCACCGGGGCGAAGAGCACTCGATCGAGCCGAAGCGCCTGCCGGGCCGCGCGCGCAACCGCCAAATGCCCCAGGTGCGGCGGGTCAAAGCTGCCACCAAAGAATGCTACGCGGACCCCATCGACGGACCTCGTGCGCCTCGAAGATCTGGCGGCAGTGGGCGGCGGTTTCATCAATTTATGGTAACGTCCACGCGGGGCGGCAGATACAATCGGCTGTAATGCGCTACATCATTGCACTGTTTGCTCTTGCCGGAATCGTAGTGTCGTGGATGGCACTGCGCGTCCACTACTCTACCGATACGCAGCCCTGCTCGATCAACGAGAAATGGGATTGCGGCATTGTCAATCACAGTCCTTATGCCGAGCTCGCGCATGTGCCCGTAGCGGCCATCGGAATCGCCGGCTATGTGCTGATCGCGATTTTGGCAATGGCGCGTCGGCTTCGCATGCTGGCGGTCGCGGCGGTGATCGGGCTGGCGTTTTCGCTGTACCTGACCCATATCGAGAAAGACGTGCTCCTGGTGTGGTGTCTCTATTGCGTCACGTCCCTGGGGATGATTTCGACGATTACGCTGCTGAGCCTGGTGTGGGCATTCATGGGACGAACCGCGCGCAGCCGTTGAGGGCCTGGGACGAGCCGACACGCCCCCGCTGGTAAACTTGAAATGGATCCATGTTGAAAAAAGCGTACGCGCGTTGGATGTACCGGTGGGAAACCCGGCTAACGACGCGGGATGAAAATCGTGTGGTGCGTCCGCTGGAGTGGGGCTTCGAGTGGATCGCGCCCTTTCTCGAGGCGCATAAGCTGGGCACTGAAGAGCTCTTGGAGGCCGAACGGCGCGGCGATGCGCGGGCGGAAGCGGCCATGGCGCGTGTCAACCAGGTATTGATCCGGCACAGCGAGACGTTCTTTGGTTACGAGCGGCCAACTGACTTCAGGCTCGAGGAACGCCATCCCCAGCTGTTCCCGACCAACGTGCGCCCCGAAACCCTGGCAAAAGATGCAGCGCTTCGCCAGCAGGCGGAAGATGGACAATTGCCGCGCGCGCAGTTTCTGCGTTTCACTTCTCCGGAGCGGACGCCTTACCCCGAAAATGACCTGGTGAATGCGCGCTGGTTTCCGGCGCCGCCGCACCAGGAACCGGGACGGCCGAAGCAGGCGATCGTGATACTCCCGCAGTGGAACGCCGACGCATTCAGCCACAACGCGCTGGCCACCATGTTCAATCGCATGGGCATCTCGGCGCTGCGGTTGTCGAAGCCCTATCACGATATTCGCCGGCCGACGGAACTGGAGCGCTCGGACTATGCGGTGAGCGCGAATATCGGGCGCACGCTCTCGGCGTGCCGGCAGGCGGTGGTCGACATTCGCTGCTGCATCGACTGGCTGGAAGAGCAGGGATACGAGGACTTCGGCGTGCTGGGAACGAGCCTGGGCTCCTGCTATGCGTTTCTGGCCAGCGCGCACGATAAGCGGATCCGCGTGAATGCGTTCAACCACGCGTCGACTGCGTTCGGCGACGTGGTGTGGGCGGGACAAAGCACGCGCCACATTCGCCAGGGCTTCGAAGAAGCCGGGCTGACACAGGATCGGCTGCGTGCGCTGTGGGCGGCCATCTCTCCGGTAAATTTCTACGACAAGTTTGCGAGTGTGGAGAGCGCGGGACCAGACAAGCGGGTCCTGGTGGTGTACGCCGACTACGACCTCACCTTTCCGCGCCAGTACTCATTACAGGTAGTGGAAGGATTTCGCCGCTCAGGGGTGAATTTCGAGCAGCGCATTCTGCCCTGCGGACACTATACGACGGGCGAAACGCCGTTCAAGTTCATGGACGGCTGGCACCTGGGCTGGTTTGTGTATCGCGCGTTCAAGGCCCTGCGTGAAGAGAAGCCGCCGATCGCCAGCGGCGCGGCAGGCGAAAAAACTCAGCGGGAACAAGACCTAGTGGCGCGGTAATCCAATCGAATGGGCCGGACCATTCCTGGCATGAAAACCGTGAGCACTTATCCCACTCGCATTCCTGTGAAGATGCCGATGAAGAATAACTCGGCGCTGACTCACTATGCCGTCGCCTATAGGCTGGTTGAGTAGATTTGTAGGGATAACCCTACAAGCGCAATGATCATATTCTTACATCATATTTAGGCTAGGCCTATATCTATGACTTCGATCCATTGGTAAGCTGATTTTGTTCAACCAAGATTCCGGGCTTCCCCGACACGGCGCGTGGGGCGCCTCAATTTCGCAAGATTGAGGCGCACTCCCGCAAACAGTGACGGCTGGGACAATTGTTGTTCTCCAGGCGCAAGCCTGTGGCGTTAAGGACTATGGCAATGAATATCCTCATCGCGGATGACAATGCCATCCTACGCAGCCAATTCAGGGAACTGCTGACCGAATCGTTACCCACCGCGCACATCTCTGAAGCTGTCGACACTTTTGAGGTTATGTCTCACTTAGCCTTGGTTCCCTCTGACGTGTTGCTGCTGGACATCAATATGCCTGGCCGGACCGGGCTTGAAGTGCTGGATGAATTAAAGACTCGGCATCCGCGAACGCGAGTCATCGTGGTGAGTGCTCACCCCGAGGCACAATACGCGGTCCGCTCTCTGCGGGCCGGCGCTCACGCTTACCTGAACAAGGACAACGTGGCGGACGATCTGGTGCCGACCGTGAGGGCGGTAATGAACGCCCCTCAGGATGTGGACTCGGATATCTGCGTGAGTTAATGCGGCTTTGCAACGCGTGGAGCGGACGGGGGTCTCGCTGAAGCAGGACCTATTCCTCCTATTCGGGATGGCAGCCCTCCGCGGTCGGTGTCAGGAATGATGATAGAGAAGGGATGTGCGTCTGACGCCACTTTAGTGGGGCGCGGCATTCAGTTGTGCGCGCAGGGCCAGCCCATGTGCCACCGACGTAAATTCGTGTCCTCCCCTGATTCGCTCCTTCCCAAAACGGCCGGTGAAGATCCGACGCACGGCGGGAACAAAAGAACTCCCGCCGGTCAGGAATACGCGGTCCACATCGCGCGGATGCATCCCCGCACTTCGCAACAATGAATCGACGGCGCCTTCGATGGCTTTCAGATCATCGGCAATCCACGTTTCGAATTCACGGCGCGTAACGGGAATGCGCAAGTCCAGGCCACCGTCGTAGAAGCGGAACTCGGCCGACTCATGCTGCGAAAGCGAAAACTTCACACGCTGTACGGCCTGGTGGAGCTGGTATCCGAGATCCTGATTAACAATGGCTATCAGGGCTTCGATCTTCTCCGGCTCGAGCGCGCGAATACGCGCGCTCTTCAGTATTTCGCGTACGTTATTGGTACGCAGGAATGACAGATAATGCCAACGTTCAAGGTTGGCGTAAATCCACGCCGGAACCGCGGGAAGAATCTTGTTGAGCGAACGCGCTTCCGAGTTCGAGCCCAGGGCTGGTGAGACGAGCTTGCGAACGATTCGAGCATCGAACGCATCGCCGGCCAGCCCAACGCCGCTGTAACCCAGCAAGTCCCTTTTGCCATCGCTCAGCTTGCGCGCATTCGGCCCCACCCGCAGTAGAGAGAAATCGCTGGTGCCGCCTCCGAAATCACCGATCAGAATTAGTTCGTCATGATCGAGTGTCGATTCATACGAATATGCCGCAGCCACTGGCTCAAGTTCGAAATCCACATGCTCGAATCCGGCAATCTGAAAAGCTTCGCGCAGGCGCCCTACGGCAAATTCGTCATCGTCGTTTGTTTCGGCCCCAACAAAGCGAACAGGCCGCCCCACGACCGCATTCCGTATGGGCCTGTCAAACTGCTTCTCGGCGTGCTTGCGGAGGTCGCCGAGGATGCGCGAGATCAGCTCTTCGAGCCTGTGACGGCGACCGAAAACCTCGGTCCCGGTTAAGGTGCGGCTAGTCAAGTGAGACTTCAGGGATTGGATCAGCCTTCCCTTCTCATCGGACTCGAGATAACGCTCGATGGCGGCGGTTCCTGACAAGCCATGCGTCCTCTTCATTCCGCCAGGCGCCTTCACCTGTTCAAAATAGAGCACCGAACGGGAGGAGAGCGTCTCGGTCCCGGCGAAGCTAAACGATGTGAGCTCCACCTTCGAATTCCCCGTATCCAGGGCGACTGAGCTGTTTGTGGTCCCAAAATCGATGCCTGCAACATTCAACTGCTCACCCCTCGGACGAACTATGCCTGCCGCCACCTCAGTTCAGATTAACTGGCAAGCCGTTTCCGGGGTGCCGTTGCCTCTCCGGTTCACGAGGCAACATTCCAGGGCGATTGGGTTTTAAGTTACGGCCATAGCAGTCGCTTGCTTCGCCAGTGGCGCCGGCTGCGCAGCTGCACGCGCCGCCAACAGATTCTCTCGCGGATTCGCAGGCAACCGGCAACCCGTTGTAACCACCCTATCTAGCCGGAAGCTTCGGCGCCGTTGTGCATTTCCAGCGCTTCAGAAAGTCGTCCCAGGAAAAGGTGAAGGTTGCTGCGCAAAATAATGTGGGGCGCCAGGCGGGTGATGGGCTCCGGCTGAATGCCCTCGACGAGGAAACGGCAAAGAGTCTCGAACGCGAGCTTGCCTTGCGTAAAAGGCCGCTGATATAGGGTGGCCAGGATTTTGCCTGATTCGATAAAAGGCACAAGTTCGGGGAACAGGTCGGTAGTGATCAGCTTGACGCGACCACACATTCCGTTTTCATCGATGGCGCGCAAAACCGGAATGCTGTTGGCAGTATTGATATAGATGCCGATGGGCTTGGTCTTGCGCCGCAGAAGCGCGAGCGTGCCGCGGTAAGCTTCGCGCGGGCTTTCGTGCGATTCGATGGCAGGCATCAGGGTCAGATGGGGCGCGATGGTGGCCAGCGTGGCCGCAAATCCGCGCAGTTTCTCGCCGTGATCAAACGTATTGAGATCGCCGGTGACAATGGCGACCGGGCCTTCACACTGGAGCACCGTTCCAAGCAGTTCGGCGGCGATGCTTCCACTGGTGGCGGCATCGGCTGAAATCGAAGCCAATCGACTACTTCGGGGAGCATCACTCGCCACGCAAACCACCGCGGTGCCACGTTCACTGAAGCGGCGAATCATCGGTTCCAACTGATTCGGATTCCCGGGCGTAATCAGGATCCCGTCAAAATCTTTCTCCAGGTCCTCTTCCAGGAGCTTGATGTCACCCTCACCGAGATGCGGATAGGTTCGGATGTTCAGATCGACAGTGACGCCATGTAAATTCGCGGCTGCTTCCCGAATGCCGTCGCGCAGCGGATCGAAAAAGGAAGCAATCTGGCGCGGAAGGTGCGCAGCAATGCGAAGTCTTCGATTCAGTTTAAGAGTTCGGGCGGCGAGATTGGGACGGTAACCGAGCTTTTCTGCAATCTTGAGAACCCGGCCGCGAGTCTTGGGATTGACTCCGGCACGGTTGTGCAGCGCGCGATCCACGGTGCCTATAGAGATACCCGCCGCGGCCGCTATTTCTTTGATGCCGATTGACTTTGAGGACATCTCTGGCATGGATGGAAGACATTGTACCGGAAGGTGCAGTTACAGGATGTGATCGAACTGGTGTTTGCGTTGGGAATAACAAGGCGCGCTGGTACGGGACTCAGGCGGCCGAGGCCATCTTTTACTCCCGCCGAGCGGCAGAGAAATTGATTCAAATCTGGGAGTTGCCGTGGGGACGTTACGGGCGCGCCACGGAACTGGCCGGGGTGGAAGCGGCGGACCGGTTACGTACACGAAATATCTCTTGACAGTGGTTCTGGCGCTCATTATAGTTGTCGACACTTTACCGGGTACGTACACGGTGATGTCTCTACGGTTAACGAAAACGACAGAATTTGAGAATCAGGCCAGGGTACTAACGCAAAGCTGGAGGCATTCGAATGATGACGGCGAGGTTGGTAACGCAAGGGCGCAAGTGGCTGGGTTGCTTCATATTTTTACTTGGCGCGCTGGGAGCGAAAGCACAAGTCGATACAGGAACCATTCTTGGAACCGTAACCGACACCACCGGCGCAATTGTTGCGAACGCCAGGGTGACGATCGTGAACCAGGCAACCGCGGCGCCGCTGACGACCACCACCAAGGAAGATGGGCGATTCGAGTTCACGCCGCTTCATATCGGTACTTACTCGGTCATCGTCGAAGCGGGCGGTTTCAAGAAAGCAACCATCCAGAGCGTACACCTGGATATCCAGCAGCAGGCCCTGGTGAATGTCATGCTTCAACCGGGAGCAGTCACTGAGAACGTGGAGGTGACAGAGGCACCCGAACTGATGCAGACCGAGAGCAGCTCGGTGGGTCAGGTTATCGATGAGAAGTCCATCGTCGATCTTCCTTTGAACGGACGCGATTACACCATGCTCGTGCTGGTTACACCGGGCGTAACGCTGCCGCAGCAGGGTGCGCGCGCGAGCAATCAGTTTGTGGCCAACGGCGCGCGCGTGGCGCAGAATGATTATCTGCTCGATGGCATTGATAACAACAGCAACAGCGTTGACTATCTCGACGGAAAAGCCGACGTGATCAAGCCTCCGGTGGACGCCATCGCGCAATTCAAGATCATGACAAGCGACTTTCCGGCGGAGTTTGGAAGAGCCGGAGGCGCAATCGTCAACGCTACGCTGAAGTCGGGCTCGAACCGGTTGCACGGCTCGGTGTGGGAGTTCTTCCGCAACGATGTATTTGACGCTTATAGCGATTACTTCGTGCCAAACGCGACTAAGAGCAAGAAGCCAGAGTTGAGGCAGAACCAGTACGGCGGTACGGTAGGTTGGCGGCTCTTTAGAGACAAGACCTTCTGGTTTGCCGACTATGAGGGTACAAGGATTCGGAACGGCCTGCAAGGCTCAGGCCAGGGCAGTGCCAACCTGGGTGCGGGCTTGTTGCTGACGGTGCCGACTTCCCCCGAGATCAACAGCGGCTACACCGATTTCTCGGATTTGCTTAATGCCACCGGGACGTTCACTCGCACCGATATCCTGGGAAGGCCCTCTATCAAAACGGACAGATTTTTGACCCGGCGACCACACGCGGAGTCGTATGCGGCGTGAACGATCCAACGAGCGGATTGGTCTGGCCCGTGCAAGACTCGGTGAGAAGACGTGGCGACAATCGTCGGCTATGCGCGTGAGCCATTTCCTAACAATCAGATTTCCGCAACCGGCTCGACGCAAACGCCATCAAGCTGATGCAGCTTTATCCAGCGCCGACCTCCCCGGGCGTGCTGAACAACTACAACGTCATCAAAATCAACACCAATAATACGAATACCGCCGACCTGCGTATCGATCAGCGGTTCCGCGACCAGGACCAAGCGTTTTTCCACTATGACTACATCAGCAGCTTGCGTGTCGTTCCTCCTCCATTCGAAGGAGTCGCAGACGGCGGGGGCTACGGGAACGGCACTGAGATTTATAACGTGCGCGGTTTTGCTCTCGGTTATACGCATACGTTTTCTCCAACCCTGGTAAACGAGGCGCGGCTGGGTTACACGCGGGCGCATGACACGCGCATTCCGTCCGGTGCCAGCACCATGGGAATTCCGGCGCAATTTGGAATCACTGGTATTCCGCAACTGCCGCTCAATGGAGGCCTGCCCTATCTCGGAATCGGGACGTTGAGCGGCATAGGCGGAGCCGGGTGGCTTCCCGGCAACCGGTTCAGCGACACCGAGCAGATGACGGAGAACCTGACCAAGGTCTACAAGAAGCACACCCTCAAGGCAGGCGCGGAGTTTCAATACATCTACTTCCCATGGTTGGCGCCGCCGGCTTCCAAGGGAACGTTCTACTTTGACGGCAACTACACTTCGATTCCGACCCAGGCCGATGGAACGACCGGCCGGGCGCAGTTCCTCATCTCGCCGCAAAACGCGACTGTGCCCAATGGCGTCAACATGGTGGGCGGCATGGATCAGATCTATGCCTCCAACTTCGGAACCGTGCATGCCAACCGCAATTACTTTGGCGCATACTTCCAGGACGATTGGGCGATCACTCAGAAGCTCACTTTGAACCTGGGCTTGCGCTGGGAGCACTTTGGGCTCACCGGCGAGTCCGGAGGAGCGCAGGCGAACTTTATCCAGCCATCGCGTACCACCAACTCCGGCGCCCAATTCATCATGACCGCCGGGCATAAGAGCTCTCCGGTCCTTTCGTCCAGCTTCACCGATGCACTGCAGCGTGACGGCATAGCGCTTGTCTACACGGACAAATACGGAACGGGGATGGGCGAGATTCAGAAATTGAATTTCTCTCCGCGGGTCGGATTTGCTTACTCCGTCACACCAAAGTGGGTAGTTCGAGGCGGCTTCGGCATTTTTTATGGCGCTTTCGAAAACCGCGGTGGATACCCAAGCCTCGGCTACAACTATCCGTTCCAATTTGAAGTGGGATTAACCGACACTTCCAATGGCGGCATTTCCACGGTCACGCCGGTCACGTACACCAACGGGACTACCGGAACACTGGAGAATGGAATGTCCGGAATCCCGCTCGATACGGCGATTGTGAGTTACAGCGGCCTGGCTCTGCGCGGAATTCAATTGAATTATCAGACACCGTATACGCAAGGATTCAACGGAACGGTTCAGTACCAACTGACTCAACACGATTCCGTTGAGGCCGGCTATGTCGGCTCGCAGGCGCGTCATCTTGAAGCGTCACGGGGACAAAACAATGTCACGCAACTACTGCCGCCCGGTACGCCGACAACAAACTATATCTCCGCTCCGGGCGCGGCGCCACAGAACTTCATTCCGTTTCCCGATTTTGGCGCGGGTATGCCTTACTTCGGGACCATCGGAAACAGCAGCTACAACTCGTTGCAGACGAAGTGGGTGCACCAGTCGTCGAAAGGACTGGACCTCCTGGTTGGCTACACGCTTGCCAAGGCAACCACTGATGCCGGGGATTCGCTCAGCGGCGGCGGTGTGGGCGGCTACCGCGCTCCGGGCATTGTGCCCATTTCCTTTGATACCGCGCTGGCATCGTTCAACGTCACCCATTCGTTTGTGGGCAGTGGAACCTACGAACTCCCGTTCGGGAGCGGCAAGCAATTCCTTGGCAACATGAATCGCGCGAGTGACCTGATTTTCGGCGGGTGGAGCGTCAATAGCATTCTCAGCTTCGACAGCGGTCAACCGCAAACGATCGGCAGCCAGATCAGCACCGGTTCCGGCACGGGGGCGTATGCCGATGTCGTTCCGGGAGTGAGCCGGTATCGCGGAGGGATCCAGCACTTCTACAATCCCGCCGCATTCAAGGATCCGCCGGTGGTCGGGAGCGTCGGGCAATCCGATCTCTCTCCGCTGGGCGGTCCCAACACGCAGGTGAACGGCCCCGGGTATAAGGATTTCGATTTCTCCGTATTCAAGAGCTTCAAAGTGACTGAAGGCAGCCATGCGGAGTTTCGTGCCGAGGCATTTAACCTGACCAACACCCCAAGCTTCAACCTGCCAACCAACACGGATTACAAGGATGAAACCAACTTCGGGCAGATTACGTCCACCCGGAGCAGCGCACGCGAGTTGCAGTTTGCTTTGAAGTACTACTGGTAGTCGATGCGCTGGCCCGGGCGTTCGTGGAGACTGCCCGGGCCAGTGGCGGAATCGATGGATGTTGCTCTGCCATGCGACTCTTTGTCATGGCAATGATTGGCGGGACCAAAGCCTGCCGGGGTTTCGGACCGCTGTGGCATTTGCGAAAAGACCTCCGTGCGTATCAATTTCCAATCCGTGGCGTGCGCGGTAATTCTAGGTCTGTTCTGGTATGTGGCCGACCGGTCTGCCGGAGCGCAAAAGGCGTCCTCGACGAACCCGCAGCAGGAGGAACGGGTATTGCTCCAGGCCGCAAACCGGGAGCCGAATAACTATCAAGTAGTTGATGCGATGGGCGAGTACTACCTTCATCGGGAAAAGTGGCAAGAGAGCGTGCCCTGGCTTACCAAGGCCTATGCTCTTTCCGGCGGCGATGCTGACATAGGATACGATCTGTCATTTGCCCTGATGCAAGCGGACGACTTAGAGGGTGCAAAACGGCAAATCGCGCAGGTGCTGACCCGAGCCGATACCGCGAAACTGCATAACCTCCTGGGAGAGGTTGAGGGACGGCGCGGGAATTTTGTCGACGCGGCACGCGAGTATCATCGCGCCGCGGAACTCGATCCGTCGGAGTCGAACATCTTCGATTTAGCCACGTTCCTGCTGCAGCATAAGAAATATGTCGGTTCTCTCGACGACTCGATCAAGTTCTTTCGTTATGGCGTGGCGCAATATCCCCGGTCTTCGCAGATGATGGTGGGTCTGGGCGTGGCTCTCTATGCCGACAATGAGTACGACGAGGCGCTGCGCGTGTTGTGTGCGGCGGTCGATCTTGATCCGAAGGACCGCAGGCCGATTCAGTTTCTGGGAAGGGCGAGCCGGGTGTCTCCCCAACTGGCACAGGAAGTGGATCGACGGTTGCGGGATTTTGTTCAGCGGTATCCGGAGAACGCGGCAACCAACTACTTTTATGCGCTGGGCCTCTGGGAACGCGGCGGCGACCAAGGCAAGGACCTTGTGAAGATTGAGCAGTTGCTGCGGAAAGCGGAAGATCTGTCGCCGGAATGGTACGAACCTCACTATCAACTGGGCGTTGTGTATGAAGCGGAGAAACGCTATGGCGATGCGGTCGGGGAGATGAAGAGAGCGGTGAAAATCGATCCGGATTTTTTCCCGGCACATTTTCGGCTTGCGGTTCTGTACAACCGCATGGGGCAGAAGGCGGAGGCGTCCACCGAGGCCGCAGCCGTAAAACGCCTTAAGGAAAAGGACACCGAAGGGGAGGACGCCGGTCACGATGTTACGCGGTAGGTTATCGGTGCGTTTGCCATTGCTGCGGGCGCAGGCGGCAGGATTGACAGCCGAGGCAATGGCGAGTACGTTAACGTTAACGTTAATTGAGCCCACGCAAGGCGTCCGAATTTTTGACCGTTGGGAGGACGATTCTGTGTGTGCCGAGGTTCGAATCTGATGGGCGGAACAAATAAGCCGCACGCTGTCCGCTGCTGGGAGGAGCAGGTCGTCATTCCAACCTACCCGATCCAGGCAGCGGATCCGAACCCGATGTTTCTCGAAAAGCGCGTCTACCAGGGCAGCAGCGGCAAGGTCTACCCCAATCCATTCACCGACAAGGTGGCACTGGAGAAGAAGGACCAGCCATACCGCGCGATCATGCTGGAAAACGAGTATGTCCAGTTGATGATCCTTCCCGAGATCGGCGGCCGCATTCACACGGGGTTGGATAAGACCAACGGATACGACTTCTTTTACCGCCAGCATGTCATCAAGCCTGCGCTGGTCGGGCTGCTGGGACCATGGATTTCGGGTGGGGTGGAGTTCAACTGGCCGCAGCACCATCGCCCGTCCACGTATATGCCGGTGCATGCCAGCATCGAAGAACATGCCGATGGCAGCCGCACCGTATGGCTCAGCGAGCACGATCCTATGCTGCGCATGAAGGGCATGGCAGGCATCTGCCTGTCGCCGGGCAAATCCCTCGTCGAGGTCAAGGTGCGGCTGTACAACCGGACTCCCTTGCCGCAGACCTTTCTCTGGTGGGCGAATGTGGCGGTTCGGGTTCACGAACAATACCAGGCATTTTTCCCGCCGGACGTAACATTTGTGGCCGACCATGCGAAACGGGCGATCTCATCATTCCCGATTGCGCGCAACAGCTACTACGGCGTGGACTATCTCCCGGGTACCGATATTTCCTGGTACAAAAATATTCCGGTTCCGACTTCGTACATGGTGACCGAATCGAAGTATGACTTTTTCGGAGGGTACGATCATGCGAGGCAGGCCGGACTGGTGCACACGTCGGACCATCATATCGCGCCCGGAAAGAAGCTGTGGACATGGGGCAACGCCGAGTTTGGCTATGCCTGGGATCGGAATCTCACTGACGAAGACGGGCCGTACGTGGAACTGATGGCGGGCGCTTACACCGATAACCAGCCGGATTTCGCATGGCTGCAACCGTACGAGACCAAGACCTTCAGCCAATACTGGTACCCGATCCAACAGATCGGACCGGCCAAGAACGCCAATACCGAAGCAGCGGTCAACCTTGAGTTGAATGCGGGCCATGCGCAGGTGGGAATATCCGTTACTTCGCGGCGCAAGGTTCGGGTAGTGCTTGCGTGCAATGGCAGCCTGATCGTCGACGAGGAGGCGAGCGTTGCACCGGGCCGGCCTTTCACGAAGATCGTGGAATCAGACACCGCCCGGCCGGAGAAATTCAAACTGATGGTCCGCGATGCGGATGGCAATGAGTTGATCAGCTATCAGCCGGAACGACGCGTCGATCGTGAGCTTCCCAACCCTGCCAGCGAGCCTCCGGAGCCGGCGCAGATCGAAAGTGCCGAAGAACTTTATTTGACGGGACTGCACCTGGAGCAATATCGCCATGCAACCCGGTCTCCTGAAGCGTACTGGATGGAAGGTCTGAACCGTGAGCCGGAAGACGCGCGCCTGAACAACGCCATGGGTCTGTACTATTTGCGCAAGGGTGAATTTGTGAAGGCGGAGGATCACTTTGCGCGCGCGGTACGACGCCTGACGTTTAGAAATCCGAACCCACGCGATGGCGAGCCCTTTTACAACCTGGGCCTCGCCCAGCTCTATCAAGGAAAAACTACCGAAGCTTACGACTCTTTCTACAAGTGCATTTGGAGCTACGCGTGGCAAAGTGCGGGCAACTATGCGCTCGCGTGCATCAATGCGGGCCGCGGCGACCTTGCTGTCGCGTTGGAGCAAGTGAAGAAGAGCCTGCTTACCAACCATGACCACTTGAAGGCGCGCGCGTTGAAAGCTTCATTGCTGCGACGCATTGGGCAGGTGGTCGAGGCACAAGCCGAAATTGCCGAGTCCCTGGCGCTCGACCGTCTCGATTTCAGGATGATGGCGGAGCGATTTTTCTTATCGGGCAGCGATCAGGAACTTGAGGCATTTCTCACCGCCCTTGACGGGGATTTGCAGACCCTGCTCGATGTAAGTTTTGATCTCGCCTGGAGCGGATCACAGGAGGACGCTTTTCTTCTTCTGGAGGCTTGCAGCCGGAGCGGTGAGTGGCATCACCCCATGTTTTGGTACACCCTCTCGTGGCTCGCCTGTGCTCTGCACAAGGACGCACGCGCCGCCGAATACCTGGCCAGGGCAGAAGCTTCCTCTCCGCTCTATTGCTTCCCGGCGCGGATCGAAGAAATGATCGTATTGAAGAGTGCGATCGCGCGGAATCCGACGGGCGCCCGGGCGCAATACTATCTCGGCAATCTCTACTACGACAAGCGACGTTACGATGAAGCGATTCGCGGTTGGCGCCGTTCCGTGGAACTGGATGCCACGTTCTCCATCCCCTGGAGGAACCTGGGTATCGCGGAGTTCAACGTGCTCCGCAATCCGCAGGCTGCGCAACGCATGTATGAGCGAGCTTTTGCCGCGAACCCGCAAGATGCGCGCTTGCTTTACGAGTGGGACCAGCTGAAGAAGCGCGCCAGTCTTGCTTCGCCGCAGGATCGCCTGCGCTGGCTGGCAGGTTATCCGGAGCTGCTGGCTTGCCGAGACGATTTGACAGTTGAATTTGTCACGCTGTTGAACCAAGCAGACAGATTTCACGAGGCGCTTTCCATCCTGAAGAATCGCCGCTTCAGCCCCTGGGAGGGCGGCGAAGGGCTTGCATCGACGCAGTATGTCTATGCCCATCGCGCGCTCGGCATCGAGGCTCTGCTCGCCTCGAAGCCTTCCGATGCTCTGAAGCACTTCGAGGCGGCACGAATCTATCCCCACAATCTGGGTGAGGGCAAGCATTTGCTCACGCTGGAACGCGACCTGGATTACTTCTCGGGACTGGCAGCACTGCAACTTGCTGAGTCGGAATTGGCTCGCAAATATTGGAGTGCCGCGGCGGCTCCATTGCCTGAGCCGGGAATCCATTCCTACTTCCAGGCGTTGGCATTGCGCGAACTCGGCGACGAGAAAGGGGGCTGCGAGGTGCTGTCGGGCCTTGCGCGGTTCGCGGACGAAAAAGGAAAACGGTGGCGAAGATCGATTACTTCGCCACGTCGCTGCCCAATCTTCTGCTATTCGATGATGATCTCGAAGAACGAAATCGCATTGAGTCTCTGCTCCTGAGTGCTCTGGCGAACGACGGGCTTGGCAATCGAGACAAGGCTGTCGAACAGCTGCGGCACGTAGCGGCAGCAGATCCAAACCATTTTTGGGCTGGTCTTGTACTGGATTGGATCAAACACGAAGGAAGACTGGCGGCGATTGAGCCCGAGGTGCGCCCGGCATCATGATCACATCGGTTGGAGTGTCCGCGGCGAGTGCTGATGAGCAGGGGTCAGTCCGCGCCATTTACTTATGGCTTACGGCGGCGTCAGGCGCGCTGGGCGGTCTTCTATTTGGCTATGACTGGGTAGTTATCGGCGGCGCGAAGCCATTTTACGAAAGGTTCTTTCACCTCGACTCGCCGTCGCTCGAAGGCTGGGCGATGAGTTGTGCGCTGATCGGGTGCCTGTTCGGTGCAATCTCATCGGGCCCCTTGAGCAATCGATTCGGACGGCGCCGGCTGCTCACATTAGCTGCCATTACCTTCGCGGTTTCGTCGCTGGGAACGGGGCTGGCTTTCCGGTTTGGGACTTTCGTCGCGTGGAGAATCATGGGCGGCTGTGCGATTGGACTTGCCTCTGGCGTGTCGCCCATGTATATCGCCGAAATCTCGCCGGCAAGGTTGCGTGGCCGGCTGGTTTCACTCAACCAGGTCGCCATCGTCTTCGGAATTCTTCTTGCCCAGGTGGTGAACTGGCTGATCGCGCGGCCGGTTCCGCCGGGGGCGTCCGCACACGAAATACTTATTTCCTGGAACGGCCAGGCAGGATGGCGATGGATGTTCGCGGTCACCGCGATTCCGTCTCTCCTCTTCCTGATTGCTTCTCTGCTGGTCCCGGAAAGCCCCCGCTGGCTGGCGTCAAAAGGACGCAATCAAGATGCATTGCGCGTCCTCGAGCGGCTGGGCGGCAGCCAGTACGCGCAGCATGTTATGGAAGATTTTGCGGCGGTGAGTGAGACGCGGCCGCAACGCTCCGTGCTCGCGGAGCTGCGTTCTGCACGTATGACCCGGGTCCTCCTATTGGGCGTGATCCTGGCGATTCTTCAGCAGTGGTGCGGCATCAACGTGATCTTTAACTATGCCCAGGAGATCTTTGCGGCCGCCGGCTACCAGGTTTCCGACATTCTCTTCAACATCGTGATCACCGGCGCCGTGAACGTGTTCTTTACGTTTGTAGCTTTTTTTGCCATCGATCGTTTTGGCCGGCGGTTTCTTCTTCTCACGGGGCTTTGCGGACTGGTGCTTATTTACGCCGTTCTGGGCCTGCTCTATCGCATGCACCTTCAAGGCAAGCCGATGCTGGTGCTGGTGTTGGCGGCGATCGCGTGCTATGCCATGTCGCTGGCGCCGGCCACGTGGGTGGTGATCGCGGAGATCTTTCCCAATCGCATCCGCAGCAGCGCCATGTCGATCAGCGTAACGGCGCTTTGGGCAGCGTGCTTCCTGCTCACCTACACATTCCCGCTGCTCAATGCACGACTGGGGGCGGCGGGGACATTCTGGACGTATGCAGCGGTCTGCCTGGCGGGCGTCGTATTTCTCTCGATGCGCTTGCCTGAGACCAAGGGCAAAACCCTGGAAGAAATTGAAACTGATGTATGCAGTTCGAATCTGCAGGAGAAAGCAAATGCAGGCAAGGCGCAAGCAGTTCAAGGCAATTAGTCGAATCTCAATGGCGTTCCTCCTCATGGCGGGACTGGTGCCGTGTCTGGCATTGGGAGCGGACCACGACCAGCAGGCCACCGTGGTATTGGACGGCGCGAGCAAGGGACGAATATTTGATGGACTCGGAGCCGCGAGCGCTGGCGCTTCATCGCGCCTGCTGATCGACTACCCCGAACCGCAGCGCAGCGAGATTCTCGATTATCTGTTCAAGCCCGGCTACGGCGCGGCCCTGCAGCATCTGAAGGTGGAGATCGGCGCCGACGTGAACTCCACCGACGGCTCGGAGCCGAGTCACATGCGCACGGCTGCAGATCATGATTCCTCGCGCGGATACGAATGGTGGCTGATGGCGGAGGCGCACAAGCGCAATCCGCAGATCCTTCTCGAGGTCCTTCCGTGGGGCGCTCCGCGCTGGGTAAATCCTGATCCGGCAGCCGACAGTCTCTACACCGCAAAAATGGCCGACTATGTTGCGGATTTCATCCACACCGCCAAGCGCGACTACGGGCTCGATATCGGCGTCGCCGGGATATGGAATGAAAAGGTCTATGACGCGGCGTACGTCAAGCTGCTATACCACAAGTTGAAGCAGGAGCATCTCGCCACCAAACTCATCTGCTGCGATGAGTACCAGGGCGAGGGCGCCGGACAATGGGCCATCGCGGATGAAATTCTGAAGGATCCCGAACTGGCTGCCGACATCGATGTCATCGGAGTGCACTACCCTCTGGTCGACGGCAAGCTCACCACTACCGACGCGGCCCGCCGCACGGGCAAACCGTTATGGTCGAGCGAAGACCAGCCGAATGGCGGTGGTGGCCCCTTCGTCACCCGCGACTGGCCCGTCGGCGGGCGGATCCTTGCGCACCTCTATAACCGGAATTACCTCGAGGGCACGTTCACTTCCACCGAAATATGGAGTCCGATCACTTCGTACTATGAGATCCTGGCCGCGCCCAATTCAGGCCTGATGTACGCGAACACGCCCTGGTCCGGTCACTACGACGTGCAGGGAACGATCTGGTCGACGGCCCATACTACGCAGTTTGCGCAACCCGGCTGGCAGTATCTCGATTCCGCATCGGGCAATCTTCCCGAAAAGGGAACGTATGTAGCGCTCCGTTCCCCCAACAAGAAGGATTGGAGTGTGGTGCTGGAAACAATCGACGCGAAAAATCCTCAGAAGGTGTTGTTCCATTTCGCGGGCGGACTCACGGCCAAAGAAGTTCACATATGGGAGACCAACAACTCGCGAACATTTGAGCATGTTGCCGATGTGAAACCAGAGGGCGGCAGTTTCGAGTACACCTTCGATCCTGATTCGCTCTATTCATTGACGACGACCACCGGGCAAGGGAGAGGAACGGCGCAGGCTCCCGCTTCGAAGCCGTTTCCTTTTCCGTATGCTGATGATTTTGAGAAAACGCAGATGGGGCACACGCCGAAGTATCTCTCCGACCAGGACGGCGCGTTCGAGGTCCGCGCCTGCGACGGACGGGCGGGCCAATGCCTCGAACAGGTGATTACGGAAATCCCCATCCCGTGGAGTCCGCTGCCTGATCCGTTTACGCTGGCGGGGGACGAGGCGTGGACCGATTACAGTGTCGCCGCGGATGTGCATTTCCTTTCGAAGGCTCCGGCGCTGGTAATCGGTCGCATCGATTCGTCCAATGTGTTTGATGACGGCAAAGCGCGCTGGCCGGGCGGATACGTTTTTCGCGTCAAGCCGGACGGGGGCTGGGATCTTTTTTCTACGCAGTACAAGAAGCCAGTGGCAACGCTTGCGTCTGGATCAGCTGGGCTCGACCGCAATCCATGGCATCGGCTGGAGCTGCGTTTCCACGGAACGCAGATTACCGCTTCCATCGATGGCAAGGCTGTTTCCACCATCCAGAACACCGCGCACGCGCATGGAATGTTCGCGCTGGGAACAGAGTGGGCTCACATCCAGTTTGACAACTTGCGCGTGCAGGAATGATGCAATCCGCTCTTCGCAAGTGCGAGCGATCGGCCCACAGGGCAAGGAGCTGCACCCATGCCAGGAAACCGCATTAGGAGCTTCCCCATAACTTTCCTGAGAGTGGCAGTCGCCGGCGCATGCGTTCTGAGCGTCGGCGTTCTGGCCGTAATGGAGAGATGCATGGTCTCGGCAAAAGATGAGCCGGACCGCATCACCATCGACTATCCGCTCAATGGGTCTGTGTTTCCGCCTGATATGGCAGCGCCGACGGTTCTATGGCGCGACCCCACTCAGGCAGCCGACTCGTGGCGCATCGACGTGGCCTTTGACAATGGATCTCCCGCGATCCACCTGGAGTCAAAGGGCGAGCGGATGCGCGTTGGTGAAATCGATCCACGCTGCATCTCCCCGAATAACAAGTTGCCCGAACTGACACCGGAGCAAGCGGCGGCGCATACGTGGAAGCCGGACGCAACCGCGTGGGCCGCGATAAAAAAGCAAGCGGGCAGTGGGTCCGTAGCGATCTCGATCCGCGGCTATTCCGGGGCGAATCGGCAGCTGGCGGTATCGAAGGGCGAGATGCAAATGCGGATGTCCGCCGATCGCGTGAATGCGCCCATCTTTTATCGGGACGTGCCACTGATGCCATCGGAAACCGAGAAGGGGTTTATCAAGCCACTGGCTCCCACGGCAGTTCCGTTGATTGCGTGGCGAATTCGCAACGTGGCCGAACCCGTCAGCCACGTGGTGATGACCGATCTGCATACCTGCGCCAATTGCCACTCCTTCTCGGCCAATGGCAAGACGCTGGGCCTCGACATGGACGGGCCGCAGAACGACAAGGGCCTGTACGCGCTGACGACCGTCGCGAAGAAGATGACGATCGCGAACGGGAACATGGTTTCGTGGTCCTCATTTCGCGGCGAAGAAGGCAGCCAACTGCGCGTGGGTTTCATGTCGCAGGTGTCGCCGGATGGCCGCTATGTGGTAACCACCATCCGGCCGCCGGGAACCAACGGCTCGCAGTTCTATTACGTTTCGAACTTCAAGGATTACCGGTTTCTCCAGGTCTTCTATCCCACGCGCGGCATTCTCGCCTGGTACGACCGGGAAACAAAGAAGCTGCAACCTCTGCCCGGCGCCGACGATCCGCGGTTCATTCAATCCAACGCCGTGTGGAGTCCGGATGGGAAATACCTGGTGTTTTCACGCGCTGTCGCCAAAGATCCTTACCGGCCTGACGGGAAGATGGCCGCCTACGCCAACGATCCGCTGGAAATCCAGATTCAGTACGATCTCTATCGCATCCCTTTCAATGATGGAAAAGGGGGCAACGCCGAACCCATCCGGGGCGCATCCGAGAACGGGATGAGCAACAGCTTTCCGAAAATCTCCCCAGACGGCAAATGGCTCGTTTTCGTCGAGGCGCACAATGGGCAACTGATGCGTCCCGACGGCAAACTCTACATTGTTCCCGCCGCGGGCGGAGTGGCGCGGCGCATGAACTGCAATACGCCGCTCATGAACTCCTGGCACAGTTTCTCTCCCAATGGCCGCTGGCTGGTTTTCTCGTCGAAAAGCCGTTCGCCCTACACGCAGATGTTTCTCACCCACATTGATGCGGATGGCAAAGACACCCCCGCCATTCTGATTGAGAACTCGACAGCCGCCAATCGCGCGGTGAATATTCCCGAGTTCATCAATATGGAGCCGAGCGGGATCGAGCATATCGATACGCCGGCGGTTGATTTTTACAAGCAATTCGACGCAGCAGAGGATCTGGCCAAAACGGGCCGGTATGGCGCAGCTATTCCGGAGTGGCTCAAGGTGCTGTCGATGGAGCCCAACGATGCGCACGCATTGAACAACTACGGGCAGACACTGGCTCGGGCCGGCGAGACGGACAAGGCCATCGCCGAACTGCGCAAGGCCATCGCCGCGAAACCGGAATACCCGGAGGCGGAAAACAACCTGGCCTTTGTGCTCGCCGAGGCAGGCCGATCTAATGAGGCAATGGAACATTACCGGCGCGCTATCGACGAGAAACCCAACTTCGCGGAGGCCCATAGCAATCTTGGCCGCATGTTTACCACACAAGGACGGCTGGCCGACGCGGTTGAACAGTTTCAGCAGGCGCTGGCCATCAACCCGGACTACGCCGCAGCGCATAACTACCTCGGCTTCGCGCTGGCATCGGAAAACCATCTCGATGAAGCCGCCGCGGAATACCGCCATGCCATCGAGGCGGAGCAAAAATACGCAGATGCCTACAACAACCTGGGCGTCGTGCTGGCCAGGCAGCGAAAAATCGACGAGGCAATTGAGAACTTCGGCAAGGCGATCGAGTTGGACCCGGCATGCGTGGGAGTGGAAAGCAATCTCGGGCACGCGTTGCTTGCCAAGGGCCGCGTGGATGAGGCGATTCCGCATCTGCAGCGGGCGGTTGATTCCAGCCCGCAATCGGCGGAACTACAGAACGACCTGGGAACGGCACTCGCGCAAAGAGGAAGGATCGAAGACGCGATCCCCCACTTCGAGTTGGCCTTGCAGATCGAGCCTAAAATGGTGAGAGCTCGCTACTACCTTGGCGTGGCGCTCGTAACCAAGGGCCGGGCGACGCAGGGATTGGCGCAATGGCGCGATGCTCTTAGGGATGACCCCGACAATTTACGAGTGCTGAACGATGCCGCCTGGCTGCTGGCAACATCGCCCGATGCCGGGCTGCGCGACGGCAGCGAGGCAGTGCGGCTTGCCACTCACGCCGCGCAGCTTACTTCAGAACAGGATCCATCGATTCTTGCCACGCTCGCGGCGGCCTATGCCGAAGCGGGCCAGTTCGCCAAGGCAACGGTGACCAACCAACAAGCCGTCAATCTGGCAACGCAACAGGGAAAGGCCGATCTGGCGGCGACGCTGAGTGATCGCATGGGGTTATTCCAGAGAGAAACTCCGATCCGCGAGAAATGATGTTGAAGTAAACCTATGTTCAAACGGCGCCCACGTATGTTCTGAAAATCGTCACCTACGGAGGCTACGCCAGAACCCGCCTTGGATCAGCCTTCGACGCGAATTGAACGGTCGCTTCTTTAAGGCCCGGAGCGGTGGCACGAACTGTAATGGAGCCCGCGACCGCTGTAGTGCGCACCAGTGCGGTGGCAATTCCGGCCTCGGCGCGAACCGGATTGGCGTGGATCTTCTCATCCCCAAGGATCGAGCCTTCGCCTTCCACCGAAAATGTGACCAAGTCATCGCCGAATGGGTGAGTCGTTCCTCGCGCATCGCAAATGTGCGCATACACGCGCACCCAATCCGCACCGTCGGCAATCGGGTCGATTCCGCATGCGTCCAGTTGCAATTGAATGGTTGTGGGTACGCCGGGAGATTGCACGGTGTGGCTAGCAACCACTTTGCCGCCAAGCAAGCCCTCCGCAATCAGTTCCCCGACCGGCGGCGCGACCCCCGATGGGGTTGCCGGGTTTCCGAACAACATACTGCGCGTGCCGCTGAAATCACCGACTTTGAAGGTGAAAGGCGGGTGTGGAAGATGGTAGCCGGTATCTGGTTCCTGCGTTGCGACGGGGCTGCCGTTTTGGGTCAGGCGCACCTGCTCGCAATTGCTGAAGACGACAACGGAGGAAGGCGATTGAAACGTTCCATAGTTGGCGATGAATACCATCGGGCCGAATCCGGCTCCCGCCGTCTTTTTCTCCGTCGGTCTCTGGCTCTGGAACATGTAATAGTCGAACTTCGGAATGCGAAATAAGTCCAGTGGCGCCCCTTGAAACGGCTGATGATGATAACCGCGAAAGGCGTCGATCCCGGCCCACAAATCTGCTCCCGCGGGCTTGAATTCAGACTGCCAGATTCTGTCCATACTGACCATGTGCGCCGAGGCCTGAACGAGCATGGGCCCCTCGCCCCATGACCGGGCTACGCGCACCCGTCCCTGCTGATCGGTCCAGTTATCCACCTGGTCTCCCCACTCGCGAATCCAAGACGGTCTCTCGGGTTTGGAGCGCTGGACGCCTGCGTAGTTGATATCCCACCCATTGAAACCTTCAACCGGCTTATGGATCGGGTCCCCGGCCGTGTAGCATCCCTGGCATGGAAACTCGTCATGGACAACCCGGTATAATTCCGCCGCCACCGAACTGTTGTCCGACTCATTGAGCGCCGCTTCCCAGATCACAACCGACGGCCGGTTGCGGTCGCGGCGGATCATCTCGCGCGCATCCCGGTAGGCGCGCTGCTTGAAGACGTCGTCTCCGACAAACTGCCATCCTGGATTGGAAACGATGGCCAGAATACCCAGCTCGTCGCATGCATCCATGAAACTGGGGTCCTGCGGATAGTGACTTCGATACGATGTAAAGCCCGCTTCGCGAAGCTTCAGGGCATCGCGATAGTGTGCGGAAGGCGGCAGAGCGTAGCCCACATAGGGATGGTCCTGGTGCCGGTTTGCCCCGATCGAAAAGAACGGCAGATCGTTGATGAACAAACCGCGATCTTTTTCGAATCGTATGGAGCGGATACCGATGCGAGTGTATTGGTCGTCAGTTATTTTGCCGAGTTCGCTGACGGTGGTGTGCAGCCAGTAAAGATACGGATCGTCGGGATGCCAGAGTTTTGCATCCGGCACCTGCATCCTTTGCGTTACCGCCATGGTTTCGCGGGCGTCGAGACGAACCGTCTGCGTACTGGTTGCCACCGCCTTGCCATCGGGACAAACCAATTCCTGCTCAATGATGCACTCCCGGCGCGCGTCCGACTCATTGGCCACTTCGGTCTGAACTTGCACTGTGCATCCGCCACCGCCAACCTTCGGATATGTGACAAAGATTCCACCCCCGGCAACCTTGTCAGCCAGAATCGGATCGGTGATGTGCAGCGGTTCAAGCACTTCAAGATCGACGCTTCGATACAGGCCGCCGAAGTAGCAGAAGTCAAGTTCAGCTTGCGGCTTGCCCGGAGGAACCTGCGCGTTGTCGGAGTTATCGAGTCGGACCACCAGCGTGTTCTCGCGCTCGAATCGAACCGTCTTGGAGATATCGATGGTAAATGGGAGATAGCCGCCATAGTGGGTTGTAAGGTGAACGTCATTCAGCCATACGTCGGCGACCTGCATAGCTCCCTGAAATTTCAGATAGACGATGCGGCCTTTCCACTCCGGTTGAGCCGGAAATGATTTCTTATACCAGCAGACTCCCTGATAGTTACGGCCGCCGCTCACGTCCCGTGGTTCCAGCCTGACGGTATGGGGCAGCGCTGCTGGTTCCCAGGCACCATCTGGGGGAGGCAACAACTCAGAAACGGAGGATTCGCCTGGCTTGAAGAATTGCCAATCCCGATTCATACTCAGGACCGCTCGGGCCTGCGGGAAACGATGAATTTCGCCGGTTGCAGACTCGCTCTGTATCGCCGGCATTTCGCCCATGCCATCAACCTGTGACACCAGGCTTGTCAAAATCAGCCCCGAAGCAGACAGCGCGCTCGCTTCCAGAAATTCGCGTCGCGATAAGGACATGCAATTACCTTTCTGTGCCGTTATTTGATCCTGCTGCTTTGGGCAGGTATATTGCGATCGCCTCTATTTCCACCAGTAATTCTGGACGGCAGAGCTTGGCTTCGATCTCGGTCGAAGCGGGAAGCGGATCAAGGTCAAGCCCCGCATAAAACGCGGTCCGTTCTTCATTGAATGCTTGGTAATCGCGATCGATGTCGCGCAGATAACATGTGGTGCGCACTACATCGTGCCAGGTTGCGCCCTCAGCGGCAAGAAGCCCCGTGATATTCCTGAACGTGCGTCTTGCCTGCGCGCGAAAGTCCCCGATGTGAATACTCTTTCCGTGCTCATCGATGCTGGCCGTGCCCGAGATCAGCAGGATCGTAACCTCACCCAGATCGATGCGCATGCCGCGCGAGAACGAACTCGGCTTGTCATACGCATAGGCTTCATTGAGCACGTCGAGGTTAGTTATGCTGCGCTTGCGCAAGGATGGGCTTTTCAATGCTCCCAGAATGCTTGCCGCCTTGGCTGGTTCGATCATGGTTTCTCCGGTGTTTTCGCCGTACCCGTAAGCGCTGCCCGCGAGCCGCTCGATGGTCCCTCGACATGGTAGGGTTTATTCCCCTTGTAGAGCCGCAATCGTCCCCGAATTGCAGTTGCCAAGGTGGAGTTTCCCTGGGCAACTGCGACATCGAGAGCTCGCGCTGCTGCAGCGACCGCCTGAGAGAATTGTCTATCTTCCGCATAGGCCGCTGCCAGCGTGTCGAGCGCTCCCGCATCCGCGACCGGCGCCAGGTCATTGGCCTTTTTGGCCCACGAAACCGCTTCGGCTCCATTGCGAATAGATTCGTCGGGCGCCGTCGCCAGGACCCACGCCATGCCCACCATCGCGGCAGAATTACTCGGTTCGATGGAATGCGCCTTTCGCCAGTGGGCAAGCGCCTCCTGGCTATTTCCCAGCGCCTCATACGCGCTGGCCACAGCCTCTTCGCCGGAAGCAAAATGCGGCCTGATCTCGACGGCCCGACGCAGGTCCGGCAGCGCCTGACCGGCGTGGCCCTGTTTCAGCATGAACGTGCCCAGCGCATAGTGACTCTCCACCGAAAGCGGATTGATGCTGAGAGCCTTGCGAAGATGGTTGAATCCTTCCTGAACGTCGCCGTGGACGTAGAGTGAGATCCCCAGGCCGTTTTGCGCCTTGGCATTCTCCGGTTCCATAGAGACGGCTTTCTTCCAGATGGCGAGCGCCTGGTCGTTCTCGCCCGTTTCCTCCAGTTGCATGGCATCGTCCATCAGCTTGTATAGCTCGACAGCGGGCACCTGGATATCTTCGATTCCATCTCCGGCCGTGTTTACAAATTCGGGCAAATTCACGGCGCGATTGGATGCGGTGGCGTTGTCGATCAGAATGGCAGGGCTGGAGTTGCCGTCATCGTCAATGTGCGTCAAATACATCTGCGTATAGGGCGAGCGGGCTTTCGATGAAAACACCAGCCAGCGGCCATTCGGTGAAAAGCTGTGCCATGAATTCATCAGCGGAGTATTGGCGCGCAACCGCCGGGCCTCGCCCCCGGCAAACGGGACAATATAGAGCTGGCTGTCGGGGCGCATGAGTTGCCCATTCCGGCACTGCACAAAAACGATCCACTTTCCGTCGGGCGAGACCTTGGGGAAGTTGTTGCTCATGCCGTTGCGCGAGGCGCCCGTGATCGGCTCCGGTGTCCCGCCCATTCCGTTGTTGAACGGGATCCGGTAGAGATCGTATTGAATCTGGGTTTCATTGGGATCGTTGGCGCGGACCGCCTTCTTCTGGCCTTCGGGGTATGGTTCTTTTGCTTCCGCACGCGCAAACACAATGTATTTGCCGTCAGGACTCCAGACGCCGTCCGTTTGCACATACCGTGGATCGTCGGCGCCGGGAAGCGGTTGGCGTTTTCCGGTCGCCCGGTTGTACCACTCCAGAATCCCGCGCGTCGGATAGAAAACCTGCAGAAAGCGATAGTCCTTGAAATTGGTGACGTAGTAGGTGTTGCTTATATCTTCAGAAGACGAACCGGCGAACGTGCCTATGACATAGCGGCCATCCGGAGAGACCTGCGACATGAATCCCACCCGGACTTTTCCCGCCTGGCCGTCCGTATTCCACTGCACGACATCTTTGTTCTGGATGGATATATGGCGCTCGACGGGAACCACTGCGTAGAGGCCCTTGTCGTTCGCCGGGCCGTCCACATCAATGCCCATGGTTTTGCCATCGCCGGAGAACGAATGGCAATTGGCGCAGGTGGGCATGTTGGTCAGAACCGTGCGGCTCTCCGGTTTGCGAATATCCCTGAGACGCCATCGGATCAGGTGGATTGCCGCAGGCGACAGCGGTTGCACCGTCCCGTTCGCGCCCTGGCTCGGCATTAACGGCACGTCCCGATAAAAGATGGGAGCAGCCAACTGGATCAGGCGAAGTGGAGAAGGTGACACGCGACGACGAAGCAGGCATGCTTGCGCTGCTATACCCGGTGATGGTCAGCGTTGCCGGCGATCCAGTTGAGGCGGACTGGATCCGTTCCCAGGTGGCAGCATCCGGCGTCCAGGTCCAGGAGGCGGCCTGCTGCGGAGTCAGTTTCGGTGGCTCATTGGTCTCGCTCACGCAGTCCGGATCGATTGCTCCCAGGTGCATCCTTTCACCGCCGGAGACGATATGTATGGCTGGCGCGCCGGCGCCGAAGGTGATGTCGATATTCCAGGAAGCTGCCACCCCATCGCGCCAGAGAAAACTTGGCGGCGTGATCTCGGGCGGGAAAATGGAACCATCTTCAGGATAGTCAATCGAGATGGGCCACAGGGTCGTCTTGACTGCACCAGAAGGACCCGCAACTATGCCTTCTTGTGCCTTTCCCAGAACCTTTGCGGAAGAAACAAGAAGAGCAACCAGGAGGGCCACGACCAGACCAAGAAGTCCTATTCTGAGGTACGGTCTTGGACTAATCGGGAGTCGGGTATCAGGATCGAGCATTTCATCTCCTCCGCGCGCCACGCTCGAGCTGTGACCCAAGACCTGCCGTTATTTCCTGATGGCCATCTTCGGAAAATCTATCAGCTTATCGTAAGCTTCGGGAGGGCATCGCGAAAGAAACAAGCCCGGGCAGCGTCCTCCGCTCCCCGGGCTTGTTGACTAATGCTAGAAGGTGAATTTCAGTGCGGCCTGGCCGATGCGCGAAGCATTGGCTGCGGAGCCGCGCCCGGCATTGATCTGCCCGAAGGTCCCTCCAAAGTCGTTCGGCCACGTGTCAGGAGTGCCCATGACCGGATGGTTGAAGGCGTTGAAGAGTTCAAAGCGGAATTGAACCTGGTATTTCTCCAGGATCGCCCAGTTCTTCATCAGCGACGAATCGACGTTGAAGGTGGGCGGCCCCTGAAGCAGGTTCCTTCCGCTGGTTCCGAACGTTCCATCATGGATGGGAACGAACGCGGCCGGGTTGAAATACTGTTTGATCCACTGCGACCGGCTGCCCTGGCGAGCTTTCAGGGAGACTCCCGAAACCCGGTCAGCCCGATCGCCGGGGCAATTGGACGTGCAACCGGAATTGGTTCCGTTCTGCGTCGGATCTATGGGAGTGTGCGAATTCCACCAGTTGCTGTTCCCGCCCTGGATGCTGAAGGGAGTGCCGGACTGGAGGGTAATGATCGGGCTGAGTTCCCAACCGCCCACCATCTCGCGAACCAGAAGGCTCTGCCCCTTCATCTCCGGAGTGCGGTAGACGAAGTTGCTGGTCCATGTAAACGGGATACTCAGCCCCGAGATTCCGCGATTCCAGCGGAGATCGAACGGGTTATCGAGTTCCGGCGTGCCAAAGGAAATGTTGGACGAACTGGCCACGTCGATGGTCTTCTGCCAGGTAAAGCTGGACTGCGCCTGGAGGCCATGCGCCATGTGCCGGTCGAAGGTGGCCTGCAGGGAGTGGAAGTTGGCGGTGGCGCCGCTCCTTTGCTCCAGCAGATATCCGAAGTTGGAAAACGGAACCGCAGAACCGTGTCCGCCGCTGTTGCAGGTGGCGCAGTAGCTGGCGCGGTTGTCATCAACAATGTAGCTCTGGTGGTAAGACTCGCTTCCAACGTAGGCGACCCGCAGGGCCATCGTCGGGCTAAGCTGCTGTTCCACCGAGACGTTCCAGGCCTCGGTGATGCCCGCCTTATAGTCGCGGGCGAAAGATGCGCCCAGGGCCAGATTCGCCGGAAAACTATTGTAGCTCGACGGCGGCTTGAAGCCGATCGAGGCAAACGGCGGGAACGGGCTGGCGCCGTTGGTTCCGAAGCTGGAAGTTTGCCAGGGATGGTGGAAGTTCTCGTATCCCGCGATCGTCTGGCCGGAGTTCGCCACGCAGGCGGCCTGCGTGGTCATGGTCGAGTCGGTGTAGCAAATGGGTGTGCTTGATGGCGCCGCAGGTCCAAGAATCGCGCTGTAGGGCGCTACGTCCGCCACGTGGTTGTATGAGGAGTACGGGACCGGGCCGCTGAACAAGCCGAACCCTGCGTGGAAGGAGGTGCGCGGAAGATTGTGCGGCTGGTAAGCAATACCGAAGCGAGGCTCCCAGTAGCCGTAGTTGCTGGGCCGCAGTGCCGCATTCATCCCCTTGTCGCCGGGGAAGATGATGCCCGTCGGCGCGTTGGGGAACATGGTGCTCTTTTGCCCCGCCACAAACGCGGCGCCACGGCCGCCTACTGAGGTGGGGGCCAGATCCGGATCCCAGCGCAGGCCAAGTGTCAAAGTCAGTCCCGGCCTCAAGCGGAATTCATCATTTACATAGGGATTGATCTGCCATCCCTTGATGTCGGCGATCTCTCCGGCGCCCTGGGTGTACCCGGACATATAACCCAAAAGCCAGTCTGCCATTCCACTACCCGTGTAACCGCCGCCGAAGCTGATGATCGGCTGCGTGGGGTATTGCGTGTTCTCCACTGCCGACTGCTTCAACAGGTCCATGCCCGCGGAAATCGTGTGCCTGTGAATGGTCTTGATCAACGTGTCGGAAATGCCCATGGTGCCGCGGACTTCCTGGGAGGGCTCGGTCCAGCCCCCGTTGAACCCGTTGACGGAAAACCCTTCCATGTAGCACGAACCGGGAAGTTCCGTGATGTCAATATAGCGGGACCAGCACATGCTCTTGCCGGAGTGATCATTGACCGGTGCGCCATTGTGGGCGCTCTGCTGTGTCCACATGATCGAGGCGGTGTTGACAGTATTGGCATCAACCGTCCAGGTGTGCTGCACCAACTCGTTGAGGTACCACATCTTTTCGCCAAAACCCTGGTTCCAGTTGGTCAGATTCAGCACCGAGAGGATATTGCCCGGTACATCGCCTGACGGCTGGACCAACTCGTCGACGAAAGAGCGCAGAGTGAGCCGCTGGGACTTGGTGACATCGTAATCTACTCTGCTGGTGTATTCGTCGTAATTGTCCTTGATGGCAGCGGCGTTGTAATACATCTGTCCGATGAGGTTTTGTCCTGTAGAGGGAGTCGCCCCAGTCCCGGAAGCCGCGCTTGCGTGTCCGGGCAAGCCGTCATTGGTTACCTGTACCGCGACAGAATCCAGTGCCGCGGCACCGCCCACCAGTTGGTTGGGAACGCCGTTGATGGTCTGGAAAGGACCATAAAGGTATCCGCAGGACGGGGTGGTCTGGCCGGCGCAACTGGGGTTGTGAGCTAACGCGTAAGTCACAAGGCCGCTGAAGTCGCCGCTCAGCATCTGTTGCGTGGGCACGGTGGTGCTGTTTGCCGATCCAACTCCGACCTCTCGCCTTCCCTGGTAATTGAAGAAGAAGAAAAGCTTGTTCTTCAGAGCCGGGCCGCCGACGTAGCCGCCGAAAGTATTGCGCTTCAGAGGATCGAGCTGACTGTTGTTCCAGTTCTTGGCGTTCAGGTCCTGGTTGCGCAGGAATTCGAAGAGGCCCCCATGCCACTGGTTCGTACCGGACCGTGTCGCCATCGAGACCACACCGCCCGGCGAGAATCCATAGACGGCGCTGAAGTTGCTGGAGATGAGACGGAATTCCTGGGTCGCATCGGGATTCGGTGTGGGGGAATTGACGGCATCGTAGTTATCCATGTTGGAGACGCCGTCGATCATGTAATAGGTGCTGCCCACGCGCCCGCCATTGGCGGATGCGGCAGTCTCCGTGGGAAAGGCAAAGCCGCCCTGCACCGTGAAGCCAAGCTTGCCGACGCCATCGACCATGCCGGGAGCAAGTAGAGCCAGCGAGGACGGATCGCGGCCATTCAACGGCAATTCGGTCACCGACTCTTCGTTCACCGTCATGCCCAGTTCAGCCGACGTGGTATTGATCAATTCGGCGTCTGCAGTCACACTGACTGTCTCCGCACTGGCCGTCGCCACCCTGAGATGCACATTTTGGGTGGCATACAGATTGGCGTTGATCACAATACCGTTTTGCACATACTTCGCAAACCCTGGTACGGAAACTTCCAGCGAATAATTGCCGGGCGGCACCAGCTTGAACAAATAGACTCCAGTGCTGTCTGTGACCGCCGTTTGCGCGAAGTTTGTCCCGACGTTGGTGAGCGTCACCGTCGCCGGCGAAAGCGCGGCGCCGGATGGGTCGGTCACCTGGCCTGTCAAGCTACCGTTGGTGCCTTGAGCGAAAACAAGCGTTCCCGCGCCGACAAGTCCGGTGACGAGCACGAGCCGTAAAATCCACTGGTACATTCCTCTTACTCTTTGCATTGGTACCTCCGAAAGTCTGTCCTGGATGGACTTCAAACGGCGTATCTGCTTGTTTGAAGGCCACTTGGCTCGATTTGAAAGCGTTTTCACTGACCCTTCGGAACCTGCTGTAATCATCCGCCCGGAGTTCACCGTTCAGCCTTCGGGCCGCTGTGCAGCATTTCAGAGAGCGTTTTCTGAGCCGGAACGAAGGTTACGCCGCGTTTCCAACGAAAGGCATCCGACTAAAGTCGGATTGGTCAGATTTTTTGGGGGAAGGAACTGCACCACTTTGATTTACGCGAGTTCATCACAGCCGCATGTGATCTACGCCTGCCTGGCACTCGCTCCGACTTGAGTCGGATCGGGAACGCGCGTAAGGCTCTTGTATACTCATGGCTGCGCAATCCTGCCCGTGCTGTTTATGCATACAAGCGATCCGCTTCCGTTCTTTCTCGCCGTGACCATGCGGCGGAAAAACGTGTTCAATCGAGGCCTCGGGTTCTTCCCCGCGTTGGTAATCGCGCTCTCTTTATCCAATTCTGCGCACGCTGCCTGTGTTGCCCCGCCCGACCTTCGAGCCCGACTGCAAGCGAAACCCACTGCACAGGCGAACGCCGACATTGGGGAGTGGTTCGCGGAACACGAGCAATTCGATTGCTCAGCAAAGTCATTTGAGCGTGCGTCGCAGCTCCAGCCCACGTCAGTCTCATTCGCCTACCTGTGGGGATTGAGCCTTTCCTCCGCAGGCCGGAATGTTGAAGCGCTGGGTCCGCTTCACCAGGCATCGAGTCTGGACCCCGCCGACATCCGCCCCCACATCTCGCTGGCCACCGCGTTCCACCGCTTGAAACGAATCACAGACGCGGAAGCGGAATGGCGCAAGGCGCTGGCGATTGATGCCGATTCCCTTATCGCTCTCGACGGTCTTTCGCAGGATCTGATCGACCAGAAGGACTACCAGGCGGTCGTCTCCCTGCTCGACAGGCCGGCTGCCAACCGGCAGAGATCGCCGCTGCAGAGTCTCAACCTGGGCATTGCGTTTTCCGGCACTGCGCGGCTCGACGATGCGGCCCGGGTACTTCGCGAGGGGCTGAACACCAATCCGGACTCCCTGCCCATCGCCGATGAATTGGCCGTCGTACTGATGCTCCTGAGCAGGGTTGAAGAGGCCTATGCTGTTTTTGATCTGGCCTTGCAGAGGCATCCTGACGACCAGGCGACGCAGACCCTTTATCTGAGCACCCTCGTCACCAGCCACTCCGAAAAGGCGCCGCAGTATGCGAAAAAGCTTCTCACTGCCTATCCAAGGAATTGGGAAGTTCTCTATCTCAACGGCATGATCGCGTTCGGCGAAGGAGACTTTCAACGCTCGCGAGACCTCGTCACGCGATCGGTCGCGCTGAATCCGAATTACGCGCAGTCGCAGCGATTGCTGGGCTCTACTCTCGCCAGGCTGGAAGACCTGGCGGAAGCCAAGGATCATCTGGAGCGGGCCATCGAGCTTGGAGACAACCAGCCCGACGTTCATTACGAGTTGTCCAAAGTCCTTCAGCGCATGGGCGATGGCGAGCACGCGCGGCAGCAATTACGCGTCTACCAGCAAGTGAAGACAGCGCAGTCAGGCAGGAGTCAGGCCGCAGGCAAAGCGGAAGTCGCTGACCAGGAAATGAAAACCGGGGATGCCGCAAAAGCCGCAGCTCTTTACCGGGAAGCTCTCGAATCCGATCCCGATGAACCGCTTCTCCACTACAAGCTAGCCAAGGCGCTTGAAAAGACGAATGATATCGCCGGCGAGAGATCTTCGCTTGAGCGAGCCATTCAACTGAAGCCTGATCTCCCCGAGGCACAGAACCAGTTGGGCTATCTCGCCGCGCGCGACGGCGATCCCCAAAAAGCGGAGATGCATTTTCGCGCCGCGCTCGACGCATCGCCGTCGTATGTGGTTGCGTGGATCAATCTCGCCGCGACGCTGGCCAGCGAAGCGAAATGGCAGGATGCAAAGCAGGCTCTTGGCCACGCGCTCGAGATCGACCCCGATAGTGCCCAGGCCCGAAAGCTGAGCGAGGTACTCGCTGCCCAGGGAAAAGGACCTTAGTTTCATGGTCGAATTCGTTCCGTCCCCACATCAGGCTCAAAGGAGCATCCTTATCGAGAGCTGCATTGAAAGTGCGATGCGGCCATTGGAGAAACTTCAAGATACATGTCCTGTCCGCTAACGACCTCGGGAATTTGGACGCGAAGGCGTCTTCTCCAATCCGTTCCCGGAGTCGTGGCTGCCGCAACGTTGCCGGCCGGCGCCTTTCCCCCTGCTGTACCGAAAGCCGCCTCCCCCTTTTCCCATTTCGTTGACGTCGCCGAATCCGCCGGTCTCGCCAAAGTCATGTTCTATGGAGAAGGACCGACAGCAACCTATCTCACCGAAATCATGGGCGGTGGCTGCGCTTTCTTCGACTACGACAACGATGGATGGATGGACATCTTCATCGTCGGAGGACGCCGGCTCAACAGTATTCCGCCCGGTGCAAGCAACCGTCTCTATCACAACAATCGCGATGGAACTTTCACCGATGTCACCAGGGAAGCGGGACTGCTCGATGCCGGTTGGGGCGTGGGTGTTTGCGTTGGCGACTATAACAACGATGGATTCGAAGATCTGTTCGTCACTTACTTCGGACACAATCGCCTCTATCGCAACAATGGCAATGGGACGTTCACCGATGTGACGGCGCAGGCTGGTCTCGGCAGCGCGACCATCCGCTTCGGTTCCGGGTGCACCTTTGTTGACTACAATCGCGATGGCTGGCTCGATTTGTTCGTATCCAACTATGCGGATGTGGATCTGGCAACGTTACCCAAGCCATCGCTCGAGCGGCCTAACTGCAACTTTGAAGGAGTGCCCGTTAATTGCGGCCCCAGCGGGCTCCCTTTACCGACTCACGCTCTCTATCGCAACAACGGCGACGGGACTTTCACGGATGTGTCAAAACCATCCGGCGTGGCAGGCATGCGCGGCTCGTATGGCCTCACCGCCTGTGCCTTTGACGCCGACGAAGACGGCTGGCCCGACATCTTTGTAGCCTGCGACTCCACGCCCAGCCTGTTGCTGATGAACAATCGCGATGGTACCTTTCGCGAAGAAGCACTGCTGCGCGGCGTGGCATTGAGCGACGACGGCAAGGAAATGGCCGGCATGGGAGTCGGCATCGGCGACTACGACTGCGACGGCCGCCTCGACATCGTACGCACCCACTATATGAACCAGGCCACGGGCCTCTATCACAACCAGGGAAAGGGCGAATTCGACGACGCCACGGCCCGGTCCGGTCTCATTCACGAGCGCCGATTTGTAAGCTGGGGCACGGGCCTGCTGGATCTGGACAATGATGGATTTCCCGACATCTTCCTGGTCACCGGGCAGGTCTATCCCGAACTCGAACCTGTCCTGCCCAAATATCCCCGCCGCGGGCCGCGCCTTCTGTTTCGCAACCAGGGCAATGGCACCTTCGCACAGCTGGACGAAGAAGCTGAACCAGCATTGGCCTCGCGTCACGTCAGCCGCGGTTGCGCGTTTGGGGATTTCGACAACGACGGAGATCTGGATATCGTCATCATGAACCAGAACGAGCCTCCTTCGCTCTTGCGCAACGATGCACCGTCAAAGAACCACTGGATCAAGATCCGCCTTTACGGAACCAAGAGCAATCGCAGCGCGCTCGGCTCTCGGGTCATCGTCCGCAGTAAAGGAAGTATCCAGGTTCAGGAAACCATGAGCCAGTCCAGTTACGTTTCCTCCAATGACCCCCGCCTGCATTTCGGCCTTGGTGCGGCTGAAACCGTCGACATTGAAGTCCGCTGGCCCCTGGGCCTGATCGAGCAGCACAAAAACGTCGCAGTCAATCAACTGGTGATCCTGCATGAGGGGTCCGGGCAGATCAAGACAGAACCGCTCGCGCGTGCAGGCCCTTCCATCAAGATCTCCAGTGGCAATGCGAATAAATAGAGAGCAACGGAAGCGACAGATTTGACGTTGAGCGAACAACGCACCCTCAGGCAGCATCAGAATGAGATAGGCCACTGTAGCGGTTTTGCTTCAAAAAGCGAAACCGCTCTAGACACGGCGAACCTCGATCTTCTTCTCCAGAAACGGCGCGATCATCTTGTCGGTCGCGTCGGAGTCTGTGATCAGCATGTCAATCGATTCCGTGGGGCAGATCTGCCATCTGGTCACGACGCCAAGCTTGCTGTGATCAGCTACAGCGATTTTGCGCTTGGCCTGCTTTACCATGCTGCGATTGATCTCTACCTCATCGCCATTGATACACGTCAGTCCTCTTTGGGCGTCAATGCCATTGACGCCGATGAATAGCAGATCCACAAAAACCCGGCTCATGTTGGCAACTGCTTCGGAACCCACAAGAGAGAACCAGTCTCCGCGCAGATGACCGCCGGTTACAAAGACATGAATATCTTTCCGCTTACTCAGTTCCATTGCCACATTTACGGTATTTGTCACTACCGTGATGCCGCCCAGCGTATGCAGGCTGCGCACCACTTCAGTGGTCGTGGTGCCTGCGGTGAGTGCGATGGTGTCTCCCGGGGAGATGAGGTCGGCAGCGGCCAGGGCTATTCTTCGTTTCTCTTCGGCGAAACTGTCCCAATTGATCCTGGAATGAGCGATCGTGGCGAAATGCTTCGTAAATCATCGGCTCGATGGGAATCGCACCGCCATGGGTTCGGCGCAGGAGGCCACGATCTTCGAGCTCCTGCAGGTCGCGTCGTACGGTCGCCAGCGATACATTTAATTTATCGCGCAGGTCTTCAACCGAGACGTCTGCCGGCCTGGCGAAGCTCACGAAGAATGAATGTATTGCGGTTCGATTGTTTGCCGTTGCGTTCCGTCATTGGTTTCCCGTTTTGCCGGCTCCACAGCCGATGCGGTCTTAGTGGGCGACATTTGAGTTCAAGATAACATCGCGGTGTGAAATTGTCGGATGGTCCTTGTCATCTGAGGGACAGGCGATTGCCTCCAACGTGTACTTTCCCGGCGATGCAGGCGCCTTGAGAGCGATCGTGTACGAGTCGGCTCCCAGCGGAGCGAGAGAGAATGCCACTTCTCTGCGATGCGGTCGATTTGCCATCGGGGCTTGTAAATGCCAGGCGTAATGTCCCCGACCGGGGCCGGTCTTCGTCGTTCACCATGGCGATCGTGAAGTCCCTCTGTTCATCCGTGTTCAGGGTCGGGATGCCAGAAATTTAGATAGACACCCAAAGGATTGAAGGCATGCTCCATCGCCTTGGCAAAGTGCGGCTCCAGTTCGAGACGCTGCAGATTACGAAAATGGTCAGACGTGAATGCCCTTGGGTCACTCGCCGTGAGGTACACAAAATGCAGTACTCCCGCGTAGCGCCGGTAGGCGCGCCAGAACTCCGTTTCGCCGCCCAGCAGGTAAGCCTGCATGGCGAAACGATTCTCGGTGGTGTTGTCGGTCTCCCAGCAAGCGCGGATAGAGCTTTTGCGTGAGCAGTGTCGGCGTACCATCGCGATTGAGCCACACCCAGCCGTATTCATTCAGGATCATGGCGTGGCCAGTCTTGATGGTCGCATCCGTTGGTGCGGGCCCCATCATCGTTTCAAGGTCGGTTACCTTGAACGGAGCACTGCCGGACCCATTTTCGTTGGGGTTGTCACTCATTGCCATGTCGTAGAACAGGTACTGGTGGTCTTCAACGGGATCGTCAGTGGCCGGCGGGCGTGTTGTAGCTGTTCTCCCACGGCCGATTGGAAAGATCGAGATCGCGCACCTTGGAAATTACTTCGCCGGCAAACTGCGGCATCCACGACTCATTGTTTGCGTCCCAGATCGCCACGCTCGGGTGGTTCCAGTTATCTCTCATCCACTCGGTGTACTCGGTCACGAGTTCCTTGGTGTCGTAGCGATCGTGATAATCTCCGCGCCAACTGGGATGGCCCGTCCAGATCATGTATTCGTACTGAATCAGCAGACCATTCTCGTCCGCGATCTCAAGCCAGCGGTCGGGCACGGGGCCAATGCAGAAGCGGAACGCGTTCCAGTGCATCTGCTTGGGAATTTCTACCAGCAGACGGTGCAGCCAGGCTTCATCCCAGGGCAGGGTGCCGCTTTCCGGGTCCTCGAAGAAGCGATGCAGCGTGATATTCGAGCCACGAAGGAAGTATGGCCGGCCATTCAGATAGGCGCGCTGGGTCACCGTGTCGAAGCGAAATTCGCGCATGCCAAATCGAGTGTCCAGCGAGTCTCCCTCGGTGCTGGTCGATACGATGTAGAGAAACGGATCTTCCGGCGTCCAGAGATGCGCTTTCGGAAGCGGGACTGTCTGCGTCAACGTCCTGGTCTCGCCTGCGGGCAAATCGACTTCAGTTTCCACTTTGTCGGAACTCGCCGTCCGGGTCTTCCACGCGAAGGCTTGCTGCTGCACTTGGGTGGAGACGGCATGGTCCGCATAATTGTGCAGTTCGGTCTGCACCAGAATGCTGGAACTCGCAAGTTGCGGAGCTACCTGGACATTGGCGATGACCGGATTGTTCATGACCAGGAGACTGACGTCGTCATAAATTCCCGGGTGTCCAGCGATTCTTCTCAAAGTCGGTGCCCTGCGGATACATTTGCGGGCAGTACGCCCGGGTGTGCGCCTATCCGAATCACAAGCTCATTGGTTGCACCCCAGCGAATCGTCCGAGTTATCGTCAAAGTAAGCTGCGGTAAAGCAGGGGTCGTGTTCGCCGATGCGAACGCCGTTCAGGTAGACGACCGTACCGAACTGTGCCTTGTTCACCTTGAGGATTGCCACCGCGTGCTGGGCCGGAGCATCGAATGACCTTCTATACCAGAAGTAGTTTCGTTCCTGATGCGAGATGCCGCGCGCATTGCCCAGTTTCTCGAAGTCGGCTTTGGAATACCTGCCCTGCTGCACCAGGTTGGAAAGCAACTCGCGGCTCTGATACTGGTCCACATCCTTGAATGCGGGGACTGCCGCATGGGTCAATCCCGGCACCGGCGCTTTGTGGGTATAAGCCTTTGGCATTGCATCGGGCTTACGCTGTCTTCGACATCCCATGTCCCATCGAGGGAAAGCGTGGTGCGGGGAGTCCGTTGACCGGAAGCTCGCAGATCCGCCATGCCGACGAGAGATAATGGCTGACGATACAGGCGACCCATAAACTGAATTTCTTCACGTTCATCGAAAATGCTCCTTGGATGTGCTGGCTGACCACAGGCGGTGCCGCAAGCGCCTATCGGGGCAGGTTTGCGGATCCAACAACGACGCGCTATGGAGTGGTAGGTCGCGCGAGGACGTCCCAACGAATACTTCGAACGTGCCGGCGGGTGTTATCCAGCGATGCTGCGACTGGATCGAAGATGGAGAACGAACGCTGGATCGAGCTCAGGCTTACCGGTTTCGTCTGTCCAGGATCAAGCTGGACCTTCGCAAAGGCGCGGAGTTGGTGAGGGGGTTCGCCATTGGTGGAAGGCTGTCCAATGTAAACCTGAACGACTTCGGCTCCACTGCGACTTGCCGGTATTGGTCACATCCAATTTGACGGTGACCTTTCCCGGCGTTCCGGATTTCGAATCGAGCTTTACAGGAGAAACGCCAGGTGGCCAAGCTGGAACGTGGTGTACGACATGCCGAAGCCGAAGGGGAACAAGGGTTCCGTATTTGTCGCATCGTACCACCGATATCCTACGTTGAGTCTTTCGGTGTAACGCGAGTGGCCATCGATACCCGGCCATTGTTCCTTGCTGGCGGTCGGTATCCCGGCCGCGTCTTTGGGAAAGGTAAGCGGCAGCTTTGCCGATGGGTTCGACATCGCCATACAGGATCGCGGCGATCGCATTGCCGTCTTCCTGACCCGGGTACCAGCCTCGATAATTCCGGACAACGTCGCCGGCCCAGGGCATCAGCACGGGGCCGCCCGTATCAAGCACCACAATCGTCTGCTGATTTGCTTTGACAACGGCCGCGATTAGCTGGTCCTGATTGATCGGGGAGCTCAAGATTGGGCCGATCGTCTCCTTCGGTTTCATTCGTGTGCGCAAACACGATCGCTATCTGGCGCGGCCGCGGCGGTTCTTGAAGCCTCGTCCAGATTGCTTCCGTCGGCATAGGACACGTGGCGCTCCGGAGCCCATGCGTTTGCAAATACGCATCCAGCGGGCTGACGGTGTAAGGCGCAATCACTGCCGAGCTTCCACCACCTTCAATCTTGGGCGCGACGTTTCCGGCCGCGCCAATGACGGCGACGGAAGCACGTCGATTTGAATGGGAAGAATGGAATGATCATTCTTCAACAGAATGATTCCTTGTTCGGCCACCTTTCGCGAAAAGGCGTCATGGAGCGGACTGCGCACATTGGACGCCCATGTGCCGGTCGGCGGTCTGATCGAACAACCCATGGCGAAACATGGGCACGAGAATATTGCGAACGCGGCGATTGATGCTGTCGGTGCTCACTTGACCAGCAAGCACCGCTTTTTTCAACGCCGCACCATAAGAACGTATCATCCGGCATTTGCTGATCGAGCCCATTATTCGCAGAGTCGACGGTGGAGTGCGTTGCTCCCCAATCGCTCATGACCCAGCCGTCGAACTTGAGCTGTTCTCTCAGCATCCGTTGAAGCAGGTCCGCATTCTCGCAGGAATAGAACCCATTCGTCTTTACGTAGGCGCACATGAACGTATCGACATGGCCGTCCCGCACGGCCGCTTCGAACGGGGGAAGGTATATCTCCTGGAGCGTTCTTTCATCCACAACCGAATCAGCTCTGAATCGGTCGCTCTCCTGATTCATCGTCAGGTACATGTTTGCATCGGCAATCGGACCCTGGCTCTGAATGCCCTCGATCTCGGCTGCCGCCATAACGCCATTGAAGTAAGGATCTTCGCCATAACTCTCGAAAGATCGGCCCCACTCGGGCACGCGCACGACATCGATGGAAGGACCCAGCTCTACATTGGTTCCCTTGCCCCATTGTTCCTGGCCAAGGACTTGTCCAAATTCGTTGAGAAGGCCGGGATCCCAACTCGATGCTGCGGCGACAGGCGCTGGAAGCAGAGTCACATTCGTCGCCTTATTTCCAACCCCCGCCCGTCCGTCGGCGAGAGTCAAGCCGGAATGCCAAGATGCTTATTGGCGAGGAACGAAACCCACGTAGCCATCGGGCGGAAGGTCGAAATCATAACCGCTCGCAGCATCCCCTGTGATTCGATTCACTCCGTGCATCAGGGCAATCTTGTCGTCCAAGCGTCATCGCCTTGATCAACAATTCGGCGCGCCGCTCCGGCGAGAGCGAAGCATACCATCCAGGGCTTTGGCGTGTTGTGAGCCGAGGAAGTTGTGACCTGCGAAGCGGGTGCCTCTCCCACAGAGCGGGGCGCCGGATTGGGCATTGCACCGATGACGCTAGGAAAACTGCGATCCCGAGCCAAGTGATCACATGAATTGACGACGGAAGAATTCAGCCAGGGCTGTCTGGATTGACATTGAAAGCCTTTCAGTTGCTCTACACGGAACTCGCACTCATCGTGATAAACGGTTGGGCGCGGATGAACTCGGGAGCACTCGTGACGGAGTTCGTCTCGACATCGCGCACCGAGTATGCCCCTCGTGACCGAGGGATTCGAGAGATCTGAATCGCGCGAAAAGTAACGGCGGAGACCAATTGCGCGTCTCCGCCGCGAAAGGAAGGTCACATGACGCTAGAAGATCAGCTTGAGAGCAAACTGGATTTGCCGCGGCGTGGCTGCTGCCGGCGTCGAGTTGATGCGTCCCAAATCCGCTCTGCAGATTGGTGCCCGGATTGCCGTAGGTGGGAGTGTTGAGCAAATTGAACAACTCTGCACGGAACTGAAGGTGAACGTTGCTCCAGGATCGGGAATGACTTGAAAAGCGAGAAGCCCAGAGCCTGGGTGCCAGGTCCGTAATACTGGTTGCGCTTTTCGTTGCCGAGCAAGCCCGGCTGCCTGCGTGGCGAGCGTGCTTGGATCCCACCATTGGCCTTGGGGCCGACGGCTGCGATGGAATCCGCCACCCTGGGACATGGGCGCCTTCACCTGGTTGGGCCGGTCGCTTCCAAGGCCGATATTGCTTAGACGTGCCATCGGTGTTTTGACCGTAAACGGATTCCCGGTTTGCGCATAGTAGATCGCGTTCGTTGACCAGCCTTTGACCAGATAGGCCGCGGGTCCCGGTCATGGATTTGCCGAAGGGCAGGTCGTAACTCATCGTCAGGGCAATACGCTGGCGGGTATCAATGTCCGCGTTGCCGTAGTCGTACTGATAGAAGCTGTTCACATTGACTGGCTGGCCGCTGCCGTTGTCCATGTGGCATACGCCGTAGCAATTGCCCGTGGGCTGACCTTCGTCGATATCCTCAGCGTTGGTCAGGCTGTGGGCCCAGGTGTAGTTCACATTGGCCGCCAAACCATCGTGCATGCGGCGCTCAACCGAAACCTGCCCTGCGTTGTAGAGCGACTTCAAGACGCTCTTGCGCGCAGCGATATTCACGCCAGGAAGGGTCCGGGTACGGAAACGTGCCGCCTTCCGCTTCCGGGATCGGGCAGTTGGTTGGCATTGATGCTATCCGTAACCAGCCGTCCGCCGTGGTTGCCCACATATGCGACGGTGACTACGTTGCCGCGGATATCCTTCTCGACGTTCAAGCTGTACTGTTCCAGGTACGCATTCTTGTAGTCGAAGTCGGTTTGTTGGATGGTGGTACCAAGGTAGTTTTTCGGATCAGTGGCCAGGGCCATATTGAGCTTGGGCACACGGCAGTCCGCTATCCATGAAGTAGCCGCCCAGGGTACTACCGTTGCCGTTGGGTATCCGTAGGGTCCTTCGCAGACGCCGGCATGTCGTGATACTGGCGTTGCACCGCAACTGAAGCCGAAGCTGTAAGGCGCGTTTCTCATAAAGGAGCCGGAGGCGGTGTTCTCTGGGAAGAACGTGATCCCAAAGCCGCCACGGACCACCAGGCTAGGCCGTGCCGTCCAGGCAAATCCGAGGCGCGGCGCCAGATCGGACCAGTCCGTCTGGACGCCGGCAGTCGAATTGGACTGCTGCGCGCCAGGCAGGCCAGGTCCATAGAGCAGACCGGTTGCCGGATTGAAGTTTGAGAAGCCGTAGTTAGTAGAAGTGAAGGGAGTGTAGACGTCATAGCGAACGCCGAGATTCAGGGTGATGTTCGGCTTCAGGCGGTAGTCGTCCTGCGCATAGTAGCCCATCTCCCAGGAGCGGAAATCGGCAATCACCAGCGTGTTCGATCTCTGGGCTTGCGACGCATAGTCCGACAGCATGTCGCCGATAGGGTTCCCGGTAAGGTCGCCGTTGTCCTGCATGAATCCGCGCGGGAACGGGCTTTGACCTTCAGAGACCTGGCGGCGGATAACGCTGGCGCCCATTTTGATGTTGTGCGGTCCCTTCAACCAGGACAGCGATCCCACGTACTGGAAGGTATTGTTCTGGTCGAGCAATGGCACGTAGGCTGCGTCGCCCAGCGGCGAGTAACCATCGGCATTGGCTGTCCACGCCATCAGGCCGCTGCTGGGATTGTCGCCCGGCAGATTCACGCAGCTTGTTCCGTTGCACGGGAAGCCGAAGGTTGTGGAGACGGGCTTGCCCTGATTCACCGGGCCCGAGTTGTTATTGAGGCGCATGTACTGGGCCTTCAAATCCAGGATCAGGCTGTTGCTCAGGAGGTGGCTGTAATCCAGCGCCGCGCTGTGCTCGACGTCTGCTGCCGGGCCCGCAAACGACGATCCGCCGGCCGCTCCCCACACGCCGGCGCCAGGGTTCACACCATTCACCTCGGGGAAGGTCGACGGAATGAAGACGTTAGTGTCGTTGTACGTGTAGCGCGCGAACATCGTGTCTCTGGGCGAGAACCGATAGTCCACCTTGGCGTCATAGGTCTTGATGAACTGCGTCTGTCCGCCGGTGAAGTTGTAGTTGTTGAGGGGGGGCGTGCAGTTCGTCCCCGAGGGCGTCACGTTGACGTTGGGCGCCGGAAACAGTTTGAGGTAGTTCAGCCCGATCGGTCCTGGAGCCCAGCCCGCCTGCGCTGTCAGGTTGGTGCAGCCTACGCCAAGATCGGTAAAGTCTCCGGGATGCTGTTCCTCATACGCCGTCGGCACCGTGCTGATAGCGGTCACGCCTTTGATGAGCCGGAAATCCTCAATATCGAAGAAGAAGAAAGCCTTGTCCCTCTTGATGGGACCGCCGATGCTGCCGCCAAACTGGTTCTGGCGGAGTTCCGGCTTGGGCCCTACGGTAGCAAAGCGGTCCTTTGCATCGAACTTGTCGTTGCGGAGGAACTCATACAAAGTTCCGTGGAAGTTGTTGCCGCCTGACTTGGTAATCAGGTCGACTACGCCGCCGCCGGACCGCGAAACTTCGGCAGTGTACAGGTTGGTGAGAACCTTAACCTGTTCGATCGCATCGATGGACGGGCGGACGCCAACGCTACCGATGAAGCGCTCGTTATTATCCATACCGTCGATCATGTTGTTGTTGATCTCGTCGCTCTGGCCATTGGCCGCGAAGCTGGAGCTCATACGGCGATCATCCGGCCGGGTACCGCTGTTCATTGCGTTGCCCAGGCCACCGGTCACGCCGGCAGCCAGAGTAACCAGGCTGGTGACGTTGCGCCCATTCAGCGGAAGGTCCTGCGTCGCCTCGCTGGTAATCAGCGTGCCGATGGTGGAGTCATCCGTCTTCAAGGCCGGTGTAATGGATTCCACCGTGACGGTCTCAGCTGCGGCTCCCAGCGCCATGGTCGCGTTGATGCGGGCACGATCACCGGCCGCCAGCGTCACCGTGGTTACGTAGCTCTTAAAGCCCGGTGCCTGTGACGGCTACCGGTAGCTTCCAACCTGCAAGAGCGTGAACGTAAAAGATCCATCGGCGCCGAGAGCCACCTTCTGTTCCGATCCAGTTGCAAGGCTGGTCGCAGTGGCTGTTCCGTTGGCCAACGCGGCGCCACTGGGGTCAGTGGCAGTTCCCACAATATCAGCGGTTGTAACTTGAGCCCGCGCTGTCGATAGAGTGAAGAAGCATAAACATGCCATAGTCAAGACAAGCGGAACGATTTTTTGTAACCGCTTGACGAAAGGTACTGCCTCCAAAAATTCAAGTTGTCGCATCTCGACACCCTCCTTCTAGGTGTTCTGGCGGATGACTCCGCGTCCGAAATCGGCACATGCCTTCTTTCGGAACGCATTGACGCACTTATTATTTGCGCGTCGAATCTACGCCTAAAACGCGCATAGAGTCAATCAAAAAGGTATGGAAACGAGCACAAATACTACCGAAATGACCGATTTCGAACACCCATCGACAGAAGGAAAATCCCGTTTGGCCTACCCCTTGAGCGGCGCGCGTGGAGCGGTTAAACATCGGACTTGGCACTCGAGCAGGTACCTGATTGGAGCCGCGAAGAATGCCCGGTAGGCCTTCCGGCTGTCGCTCATTTTCGAAAAAATCAACGGCGCGAATCGAGCCGGGGTCTAACTCCGGGATGCTTGGCGTGTATTCGGACAGCGAGCCGGCACACCAGGCAAGGGACACCTCGATCAACTCGGCAGAATCATCGGCCCAATCGAAGTTCTTCGATCAATTGCTGCTGTCGCGCTGGAGTGCCTCATTCGATAACCTGGTTGCTTCCGCAGTAGCTTGCTTGGCCTCCTCCACCCGGCCAAGCTTGCGCAGAGCGGTTGCCAGCAGCGCATGGAGCGAACCTCGCGTGTCAGGAAACCCCGCCTCTAACGGGGGCCCAAGATAGTGAACGGCCAGGGCCGATTGCCCCAATTGGCCATATGTGATGCCCAGATCGACCTGGATTCGCGTATCTCCAGGAACCAGTGCGGCCAGATGTTTCAACCGGATCAGCGCATCACTATAGTTCCGTTCACTCATATCCAGACTCGCTAATGTATCCAATGCCGATGTCTGGCCGGGATCTACCGCCAATGCTGAGAGTGCGGTGCTGCGAGCGTGAGTCGTATCTCCGAGCAGCCGGTAGGTGACAGCCAATCTGGAGAGCAAGTACCCATCTTCAGGTCGAGACAACGCGGCCTCTGCATATTCTTTCTGTGCTGATGCCGGATCGTTCTGCACGCTGAATGCTCTCTCCCCTTTCAATTCGTGCAGGGCTCCCTGATTTTCATCGCGGCTAATCCGGTCTTCTACGCGCCCTTCTTCCCTCGCATAACATGCCTGAAGATAGAAGCTGGCCTCTCGCGGTTTGGCTTTCAACCCACGCTCCAGTGCCGGAATGGCTCGAGGGCAATCACCGGTGCGGAAGTCGGCCACACCATGCCAAAGCCACTCTGAGGCATCCGCCGCTGGCGCCACGGAAAGAGTTTTCAATTGTTCCCATCGTCCCTCCGCAAACAGGTCCTTCGCGCTCCGGCCTTCTGCACCCTTCGAAGGGGCCGCACTCAACGGGCAGGGAGTCGACGGCTTGCGAATGCAGGCCCATATCTGTCCGTCAACAGAGGCCGGAGGCATTACGTCGGGAGGCCATAACCTTATCGCGTTTGCCAATTCGGCCGGCGATCGATCACCGAGGGCCAGAAGGCGGCTTTCCGCCGCCGGCCACTCATTGTCAACACCGGCAAGAAGAGCCTGGAGTCTCAGCGTCGCGGCTTCCTGCGGCTCCCGGGTCACGGCTTCCTGCAGGGTTGCCCTGACCTTGGCTGGATTGCCGGCTTCCAGTTGTGCCAGTCCAAGCTCTCCCCAGATTCCGGCCTGCCGCGGATCGTCCGCAGCCGATTTCTCAAGCATGGTCTGGCTGGCTTCCGTTCCGCCCGGATTTCCCCAGGCTGCGAGGCGAAGTTCGGCGGCCTGGCCTTCTTTTGAGTTCAGCAATTCCGTTCTCAGAGAACGAAATCGATTCAGGCAGAAAATGCCCCAGGCCAGCAGGTGTCGTTCGTCACCACCGGAGCGCGAAACAACGGATTCAAGCGTCTCCGCCTCCGTGGCGGAATCTCCGTAAGCTTCGGCCGCCATCATCATGTAGTCGAGCGCGACTAGATCATTGTTCTTCAATTCTGATGCCGTCCGCAGGGGAACAAGAGCTTCGCGTGGCTTTCCGCTGCGCAGCAAATCTTCGCCAAGCAACAGGTTGGCCTCATAGTTGTGTGGGGATAGATGCACAATTCGCTGCAGAATCGGAATCGAATGCGCATAGTCGGAACGCTCGTGAAGTCCGGAGGCGGTTTTGAGCAGGACGGCGATATCGTCGGCCTTGCTGGCGCCGACTGGTTGCGCTGCAGGCAACGAATGGATCATCAGAGCCATAAAGCAGGGCGCAATGATTCCCGCGGACCGCTCGAGAAGTCGTTTGCGCGGAAGCAGGGAGAATTTGTGTCTGAACTTTCCCATGGCTCCAAGGCCCTCCGACCAATCGGGAGCAGCTCGGGCTTCTGCCCTTTCCATCACGGACGATCCTAGCTGTTGATCACCGATAGTGGCGAGAGCAATGAATGGATTGCGCCGTTTTTAGAACACGGCATCAAGGTCTCCCGGTCCTTGCTCCGGCTACGGAGTGAAACCGTTCCACAAAGCCTCGGCACGGTGCGGCTCGGCCACGAACATGACTGACTCAGGATTTTCGACGAAGGCGAGATACAGACTGCGCGAGCCATCCAGGCCGAGCTCCGGATAAGTGCGCGCCCTGCGTAGCTCGAGCGAACTGGGAGAGTAAGTTGGGTTGGGCTTCCAATCGAGCGCGCCGGAAGCGTTGATTACCGGAAACCACGCCAAGCCTCGGTGTGCGCGCACCCCTGTATAGTCAAAACCGTATTGGCGATCGCACCAAGCTCCAAACGCCATGCGCTTATGCTTGTCGGCGTTGATGACGCAGTGAGCCCAACCCGGCGGCACCACAACCTGGTCCCCAGGATGCGCGGTGATAGCGAAACAGCGGCCGGGGTCATCTTCGGCGCGTTCCTGCGCGTAGATGATGGCCGTGCCCGTCCAGACTTCGAAGATCTCCGGCGGTGACCAGCCGCTGTGGGGAGCGACGGCGTGGACGTGTCCCTGCGAACGAACCGGCTCATCGCCGAGTGTGCCTTGCGCATAGACTACGGCTCCGAACAGCAGCATTCGATGCTCGATCGCGGAGCGGTCCCGCTCGCGGCCGATGTCCATGGCGATGCCATACACAGGGTCAGGTCCAGAGCACTGCGGATTGCGCAAGCTGGCACGAATCGCGTCCAGGGACCGCATCTCGTGCCTGGGACCGAAGACGCCGTCCCCATATTCGAAAGTGAGATCGCTCGCGGAGAGACTCACTGGAAAGCCAGGATCGAAATCTAACCCCATAGGCTCTCGTCTCCTCCGCGAACATAGGCCTTGATCGTGGCAAGCGGCTGTTTCACTACCGCGACAGGGCGAATGGTATACGGACCCACGGCAGCGGGCATGATAAACGTTTCAGCGTAATGGACCGTCATGGGCGGGAAGTTGCCCGTGGGACTTTCGACGATGGCTTCGCCGCCTTCAACAAGGTTGAGCACCTGCAGATTGCCATGCGTGTGATGGTGCACGGGAACCGTGAACCAGTGGCGGCGCGTCTCAATGAATTCGAGCGGATGCAAGCCAGTGCGTTCTTCGCGCCATCCATCTCCCGAGGCGATGGTAACCTCTTGGTCGATAAGGTGCTCGCGGACCCACTCCGTGGTGCGGTTCCACTGAATGTTGTTCAGTCCATGGTCCAGGTGAATCGGCCGGGGACGCCCATCGAGTCCGAGTCGCCCCCAGTCCCAGAGCTTGAAAGTAAAGATGTACGGCGTGGCGCTGATCTCGAGCACCATGCCGTTGCGGCCGGAGCAATGAATGGTGCCTGCAGGGATCAGGAAATGAGAATGCTTCCGCGCCGGCCACACGTTCACATAGCGCTCGGCCGGAAAGGGCGGCCCGCCGTCCTGGGCCGCGCGCAGGTCGGTGGCCATCGCTTCCCGATCGACTCCTTCGCGCAGACCGAGATATACCTGTGCATCCGAAGCTGCATCGAGCAGGTAATAGCTCTCGTCCTGTGTATACGGCATATCAAAGTTTGCCTGGATATAGCTTCGCAGCGGGTGAACCTGTAACGACAGATTGCCGCCATCCATCGTGTCGAGGAAATCAAACCGGATGGGAAATTCGGCACCGAATTGCTGCAAAACATTGGTTCCAAGCAGCGCGTGGGGTTGATGGTGCACCAATGTGAGCGCAGGCAACTCGAACTCGCGCGCTCCGAAGCGCAGAATCAGGCTGTTTTCTTCCGGTACACAATCGAAGCACCACGCGTAGTTTTTCTTGCCCTCGGGCAGATCAAACTTGCGGCGCATCCACTGGCCGCCCCACGGACCGGGATCGAAGAAGGGCACCACGCGGAACGGTTGCCTGGTTACGCAGGCGAGCGCCTCGCGAAGGCGGTTTCCGGTCAGCATCGCCGGCCGATCCGGAATGTTCCCATCGATCCAGTAGTCAACCCGTTCGTACAAGTCGTCCTTGTGCCGGTCCGCGGCGCGCCAGTCCAGGAAGAAAGCTCGCTTGTAGAGTTGTCCGGGCGGGGAGCCGGCGTTGGAAAGGCCCAGATTGGGAATCATCCCGCGGCGCTGCCGCTGCTGAATCTCCCAGCGGGCAACGTCCACATAAATGAGCAGATCGCATTGTGGCAGGACGAGAGTCGCACCGGTCCCGATGGCCACCACCCTGCCGCGGATGGCATCGGCCTGGTGTTGGGCGGAGGCGATCCGGGCGGGATCGAAGAACTCGTCGAGAGCATGCGGTTGCATGCGGCCGAAAACCGGATCATCGCCCAGCACGGAGGCAAACTTTGCTTCGATTTCCCCGCCAGGAAGCATGGCCGAGGCTGGGTCGAGCACCAGATCAGGATGGAGCGCGGGAAGGAGATTGCGAAGGAGCGGTTCGAGGAGCACGCCGGGATAGCATTCGATCGCGATCCTTCGCGCGTTCGGGTGCGCACCCAGCGTTGCGGCGAGTTCGTCCCAGCCGGCGGCACAATCGCTATCGTTCTGAGAGATGTTTACGGATGGCCGTTGGTCGTATTGGGAAGGCTTCATCAAAGGCTCGACTCGATCAGAGGGATGGCGCCCAGGAGCGCAGCATCGGAACCGAAGGCAGAAACGCGCAGAGGAACGATCCGGCCCGGTGTCCAGGCATGCGCATCGACGTATCCCTGCACGTGCGGAATAATATCGGCGGCGCGCTTCAGCACCGAACCGCCGAAGACAACCACTTCGGGATCATATGCGTGTATGAGCGCGACCGTGAGGACTGACCAAACGCGAAAGCAGTGTTTCATGACAGCCACCGCAACGGGGTCGCTGGCGTCCACGGCCCGGAAGAGTTCCGCGAATCCTGCGGCGGCGCCGTCATTCCCGGCGGATTCAAAGCTTCCGCCATGCTCGCGGTAAATCTGCTCGATGGCAATCGTAGACGCCTCTGATTCCGCGCAGCCGCGATTGCCACAAGTGCAGAGTCTTCCATCGAGAACGACGGGGAAGTGTCCACCGATCATGCCGGCTAGTCCATGCTTGCTTTGCAAAAGGCGACCCTGGATCATCGCCGCAGCTCCGATGCCGGTGCCCAGTGTGATCATTACCGCATCCTCGAAACCTTGCGCAGCGCCATAGGCGGTCTCTCCCAGCAACGCCAGCCGGGCATCATTTTCGAGCAGGAAGGGCAGCGAAAACTCGCGTGCGCACCACTCCCCCAGATCGACCGCAGTGGCATCGGAGAACTTCTCATTGGTTGCCAGGACGCGTTTCTCGCGGGGATTTACGACGCCGCAAAAGCCAAGCACGACGGCCGAGCACGCGCCGGGCCCCAGGCCGGCCAACTGGAGACAATGGCGAAGAGAGGCGGCAATCGAGGGAAGCAAATCTCTTAAGCAGGTTCTGCCGTCCGCCGGGAGGTTGATTCGCACCACGATGGAACCGTCGCGAACAACCGCGCAACTCGCGTGAGAACCGCCCAGGTCCACGGCCAGGGCGGTTATACCAGGCAAGGGCCACCATTCTGTTTCAACAATCGTTTGCTGAATCCAGAGGCTCGGATGCGAGCGTAGTCGTGGCCCGCATCGCTGGGCCAGCTGGCTACGAAAACGAGCGGCTCCTCGCCGGTATTGGCCACCCGGTGGGCGATGCGGCAGGGAATGTAGTGCACACTGCCGGGCGACATGTATTGCAGCGAGGATTCTCCGTCTTCTTGCATAAGGATGAGTCCGCCGGTTCCGCGCAGGGTGGCATAGAACTCGGCGCGATCCGGTTCGGCATGGAAGTGCCCGTGGGTCATGAAATACTCATCCCCCACGCGACCGGGTTGAAGCACGGTTGTCCCCCAGAAGAGCCCGCCCGTGGTTCCGTCCGGAACGGGTCTCCAGAATTTCACCCGGTAAATCTCTGTGTTGGGATCCATGGCCCGCCAGGCGGCCTGGTCAAGAAAGAGGCCGGCCAAATCGCCGAGCTTCTTGACTGAGGACTCGATTCCCTCCCCTCGAATTTCGCCGGAGGTCCAGTCAATCCAGACCGATGGGGGGGTATGGATGGTGGTCGTCACGCGGTTATTGTATACTCCATTGTGGTTATTTGCGACATTAACAAGCATACTATTGATTGATTAAAATTTAAACACGCAAATAATTGTCCGTTTTGCCAATTTTCCTTGACGGACTACCTCATATGCATTTACACCATTCTCCATGGATCAGGACCAGCAAACTGTGGCGCGGACGGGGGGAACCGTGTCCCTCTACGTCTTGCTGGTAGGTGGCAGTACGGCCATTGCCGGATTGCTCTTCGGGTACGATACGGCGGTGATCAACGGCGCGCTGGTGTACCTGAAATCAGAATTTGGCCTGGGCTCGGTCGCGACGGAGATAACGGCCGCCGTTTTGTTGTGGGGCTGCGCCATCGGGGCCGGGGTCGCGGGTTATGTGAGCGATCATTTCGGACGACGCGTGGTGTTGTTCGCCTCAGGCGTGCTGTTTTGCGCTTCGGCTCTGGGCGCGGCGTTTGCGACCGCGCTTTGGCACCTTCTGGCGGCCCGCGTGCTGGGCGGGTTAGCCATTGGCTGCGCTTCGCTCATTGCGCCCCTCTATCTGGCCGAAATCGCGCCCGCGCGAGTCCGCGGAAGGTTGGTAACGCTATATCAACTGGCAATCGTGGTGGGCATCCTGGCCGCGTTCATCAGCAATTACAAGCTGGCGGAAGTCGCCACCGGGAATTGGCGATGGATGTTCGGACTGGGAGCGGTGCCTGCCTTTGCGCTTTGCGCATCGTTGCTCTGGATTCCCGAGAGTCCGCGATGGCTTGTCCAAATGGGTCGCAAAGCACAGGCCCGCCGCGTGCTGGAGCACATCTCCCCGGGACTGGCCGTGGAATCGGAACTGGCCAGAATCAGCGAGACAATCTCGACGGAGACCACCGGATCATACCGGGAGTTGCTGCAGCGAGCCCTGCGGAAGCCGCTGGTGCTCACCGTCATGCTGGCGATCATTCAGCAAGTCACCGGTATCAATACCGTGATGTACTACGGCGCGATGATTTTCGGTGAGCATGCCAAGGGCGGCATGGGACAGGCCATCGGGATGAACGTGCTGGTGGGCATTGTGAACCTGCTTTTCACCCTCCTGGCCCTGGCCTCGATCGACCGCTTCGGGCGCCGTCCGCTGCTACTTGTAGCTACGGCAGGGATGGGCTTCTGCCTTGCCGTGTTTGCGGCGACTCTGCGCTGGCTGCCTGATCACCCCGCCTTTATGCTGGCAGCGGTGCTTGGGTATGTAGCATTCTTCGCCTTCGGACTCGGACCCGGCGTGTGGGTTTGCCTGGCAGAATTGTTCCCCAACCATATTCGAGGACGCGCGATGTCGGTGGCCACCGTAGTGTTGTGGCTTGCAGTATCGCTTGTGACGGCCACATTTCTCACCCTGATCAAGCGATTCTCGGCGTCGGCTGTGTTTTTGGGATATGCAGTAATCTGCGGCGCATCTTGCGCGTACATCGCGTTGCGCCTTCCCGAAACCAAGAACCAGACACTCGAGGACATTGAGACAATCTGGTTGAGCGCCTCTCATCCAGCGGATTGAGGTGTTTCCGACAGTTGGGATAGGAAAACCCAAGCGCCGGCAGTCTGCCATCTCGCCATCTACGGCGTAGAACCTAGTAGCACCTATTCAGGTTTTTCTTTTACATACACCAGCAGACTGCCGTCTTGAGAAAGCGAGGGCTGACCGCAATTGACGCCGTCGCAGCGGCTCACGTCGACGGGCTGCTGGCCATGAGCGATCAGAAATACGTCCGTCCATTCCAGCGTGCCGGCAAGGTCTTCCTTGGTTTGGCGTTTCACGAAGATGCGATCCTGGCCGGAGACGCGAGACCATCCTTGCAGGTCCTCGACCAATTGCAGATCCTGGCTCGAAGAGGGATCGTAGGGTAGTTCTGTAATGGCTCCCGTATCGACTGCAAGCAAAGCCACACGAGGATGGCTGCCGCCCTCGCTGCGCAAAAGTGCAAGGACTTGATTGGGATCCGAACCGCCCGCGCCGACGAGTTTCAGGACGCCTTCGACGGAATGGAGTTTCGTGCCCTCACCGCCGGTGGAGGGAATGCGCACGAGATCATTACCACGAAGCGCGAGGATATCCGCGCTTCCCGGCAGGAATATTGGTGACCGATAGTTTCCACTGGAGGTCAACGAATGCGCGGAATTGTTCTTGGTGCTGGCGATCCAGATCTGGCCGCTCGAAGGGTTTCCGGCCGGGCCTTTCAGCGCGCCCGGAGTATAGGAAATGGAAAGAAAGTCGAGCACCCGGTCAATGAAGCTCTTGGGCTTCTGCGCAGCGCTGTTGGCGGGCTTGGAGGTATTTTTCGGGGCCTGCGGATAGACCGGACTTCCCAGCAGCACCGTTAAGAGCAGATAGAGACAGGAGCGTTTCACTTGGTTCCCTCCGGTGGACAGTGGCTGTCGCCCGGCGCATTTCCACAAAACAACACGCAGATGATGTTGTCGTAGCCGAGGATCCTGATCCTGGCGTCTTTACTGGGGACGGTGACCAGCATGCGTTGATCTCCGGGGTCGCGCACCAGGTAGGTCAGCGCATCTTTGCTGTCCCACACCAGCCAGGAAACGGATCCATTCGACGGTGGTTTATCCGCGCTGATTTCCGCCACCCGGGGCAAGAGCTGCGTGGAGATCAAGGTGCCGTAATTGACGGGTAGAAACAGGATCTCGACGGCGAAGAGAAATCCCAAGAGCCCAACCAATGCCCGCGACAGCCCACTCTGCACGGTCTGGCGTTTCAGTACGTAAGACAGGATAGCCCCGGTGATCATGGTTCCGGTGATGAGGCCGGCGAAGAAGAGGGCAAGCCTGCCTTCATTGGACAGCAATACATTTGTAATCCAAACTTCGGGGAGGCTTTTTGCCAGTAAGATATTTCCGGTAAACACGACGCACTTACGTTCCACAAACTGGATGAACAACACCGCAAACACGATGCCCAGGACAGGCATGTGGAGCGGATCATTTGCCCATTGTTGGAGCCATGCCTTCACGCGATTCCTGAAGCCGGCGGGGATCAGTTTGCAGGGCAGATACAGGATCAAAATCAAGACGGGGGCAAGGATAAGAACGCTGGGAACAGTGGAGACAAGATATACAACAAAACTGCACCCCGCGAAGAGATACTTCTCGTCGAAGGCGTCGATGTTGGTATCCACACCGTAGAAACTTAGTTGGAAGCGAAGGGCCAGGTATCCGAATAAGTAGAGCAGGAAGGAGCCAACGGCCGCGTATCCTGTCCACTTAGTGGCCAGGCCGCCCAGCATCTCGCCGGCTTTGTCCCAGAATTCGGCCATGTTATTTCCCGGTGAGCAGGAATGGTGCCCAGAAGAATGGGTGATTGTAGTTTGGCTGCGACTTGACCGCAATGAGTGCGAGCCGTGCAGCCTCTGCCGGCGGCTTCGACTGTCCTTCGCGATAGAAGGTCTGCATCCACAAACTGGTAGCTGCGGCATCCACCTTCCATGCGGAGAGAACCAGCGTGCCCGCGCCCGCATACAGCAGCGCTCTCACCAGCCCCTCGACCTCGTTGGAGTGTCCGGCCTTCACTCGACCGGTCTCGCAGGCGCTCAAGACCGCCAGCGAATTCTTCTTCAGGGGAAGGCCGAACATCTCGGCCGCAGTGAGCCGGCCGTTGTCCGGTGGCGAGGGCTTGAGCTGCAGATACGAGAGCATCGGCTCGCGCTCATTGAATTCGCCGTGCATGGAAAGGTGCACCACGTCGTAGTCGCCGCTCAGCGATTTCAGATCGGCTTTGGTCGCCGCCTGAACAACTTTGCTGCGATTCGGATAGAGCCTGCCAATGGCGTTTACTTCGTCGATGGCTGCCGCAAGGCCGGGATCCGCAACCGCCAGAAGCCTGCCTGTCTTGAGGGCATCGGTTCGGGTGAGGGCTGCCAGCACCGTGGCGCTGGGAGCATAGGACACTGCATAGGTTTCACCCACGTACTTTCCCGTTCCCGGATCGCGCAATGCCTGGAACGGAATCGAATTCAGCTCTTCGTGGGGAATGATGACCAGGTGATGCGTGCTGAGATATGGAATCATCGGCTGAATAAGATAGAGATACAACTGACGCGCATGCTCTTCGTCGAAGGGAGCGTCGGGACCGGACTCCAGGCTGTCGCGCAACGCCGATACTTTGGTGATGAGCTGCGATCGGGGCAGGAAGACATTCCTCACCTGTACGCCGGTGCCGTTCACATGCCACAAGATAATCGCGGTTTCCGATACAACATAGTAAAGAAGGTCGAAATCTCCCTGGGCGGCGGCACTCTGCACATTTTCGAGCGTCACAGGATCGGTGTGGGTCAGTTGTTTCAACCTCGGCGCCTGCTTCGAAATTGCCGCTTCAAGCTGCTCGTATTGCAGCTGCATTCCTTCGATCTCGTGCTCTTGATCGGCTATCTTTTGCGCGCTCTTGTCGCGGGACCCACTGCTGGTCAACGCGAAGAGATCCTGCTGCCTGGCGGCGATCGCCGTCCTCTGCGTTTGCAAGCGCGAGAAAAGATCGCGCTCTTGGGGTGTTCCCAAGGTGAGATCGCGGCTGAATAGCATATCCGCAATGGTCCGCGAGCGCGATTGCTCGTAGAGAGTGAACGCCTCGGCGTAGTGTTTTTGTTGCAGGAGGAGCAGAGCGGGGCGGTAGTAGCTATCCAGCTTGTCGTCCATGAACTTGCTGCGCTCGATCTCATCGTTGATTTTGCGCCGGTCCTGCTCCAGAAGTTGAATGCTTCGCCCATAGTCTGTGAGGGCGGTTTGGTCATCGCCGCTCATTTCCGCAAGGTCGCCGCGCATGAAGTAATCTGCGAAATTCAGGTCTTCGACAGCAAGACCCTTGCGCTGGTTAGTTGCGTTCTGGTTGTCGATCTCTGCCACGACATTCTTGATGAGAGCGAGGTTGGCGGGATTGGTGGCCCCGGTGGCGAAGATCTCGGTTACCAGCACATCTTTCGGTTGTTTCGGCTCGAACATACCGGTGGGAACAGCCGGTGCGGCTCCGCGGCTCCGTTTTATGAGGGTCGCCTGTACCTCCGCAGTCTGAATTTCCTGCGAATAATTCTGCGCCAAAAATGTAAAACCCAGCTTCTGAACGATCGACTGTGCGACCTGGTAGTCCGCTTTTGCGTGGTCGTACGACTGGAGGCAGATATCCGGTTGTTTTTGGCAGTCGTAACTAAAGGCTTTCTGGTAGTAAATATCGGCGCGATCGCCATACACCAGGTATAACTGCTGCTTGTCGTTAAGTTGATTGACGATGGCCAGAGCCCGATCCACATAATCACTCGCGGCGGGCAGATTGCCGCGCGTTTCTTCCACTTCGTCGGCGGTAAGCAGAGCGTCGAAATAGAAATCCGGGTTGCCGCAGTTCTGGCCCAGGCTTACGGCTTTTTGGGCATGATCTGCCGCCGCGTCCAACTGCTTTACCTTCATCTCGGAGAAAGCCATCCGCGCGAGGGCTTTCGTTTCGTAATCGGCACGCCGGGCTTGTTGTGCCAGTTCGTCCGCCTGCTTGTAGACGGGAATCGCTTCGGCCCATTGGTTTACATAGCGCAGGATGTCGGCCAGGTTGATGGCGCTCCAGGCCGCATCGGCATAATCTTTGACTTGCAGAAAGCGATTGAGGGCCGCGTTCAGCTCCGCTTGTGCCGTTGACAGTTCGGATACGGTGCTGCGAGCGTCGCCGGTGCTGCGGACATGGTCTCTCCACTTGGCAATGCGAGCAAGGGCATCGGACTGGAGGCCCGCGGCGCGATCGTCACGCTGGGTGAACGCGAGGGGAGCCGACGCCAACGCCAGGAAGCAAGCCAGCCCGCGCGCAATTGCCCCGATGGAATTCCGCTCGTTCATGGAACCTCCCGGCAAATGGCCGCGGCGGGCAAGGCTCAAATTCAGAACGGTCCGGGAAATCGGAACGCGCCCGTTTGAAGCCGAGCAGCACATGCGTCGCAGAGCCATCAACTGACAAATGGTGATGAAAAATGGGCTTCCGTTGCAGTTGATCGCCTGCGCGCCATTATATGTCGATTCTTATCGCCGCAATCGCTTTTCTTTGGATCCGCTGGAAAGCGTGAACTCCAACTCAGGGTCGGCTGCATCTCTTTCCGCTACCATCCCCGGCTCAATTTCATCCGATAGTTTTCTTCGAAGAACATGTGCCGGCCCAAGGATATCCAGTCGAATGCCGGGCCGCCCTGCTGCACCTTGGGAGCAAGGAAGGTACGCGTGGCGCGATGTCCGTCGGCGAAGGCGAAGATGATCGTCTGGCGCGCGATCTGGTAGGTCCCGTTTTGAATCCGGGGATGGTCGTAAAACCTGCTGGGCACGATCAACTGGTCGGTAACGCCATGGTCGATAAAGGTGCCGTTGGGAAAGAACTGGATGTACTGATCGGCGGTACCGGCATTCCAGTGATACACGCCGGAAAGCTGTTTTCCAGTGCAGCGGCACATGGGGATGAAAATTCGCGGACCGGGGCTGACTGGGGGATGCGCCGAGGTTTCGTTGCGGAGGATGATATCCGGCCTCGTTGGGTCGGTGAATTGGTTGATCCAGAGAATCTGGATGGTGTCGCCTTCGACCTTGTAACGGCCGACCCAGTTGCGTTCGGGGTTGTTCTCCATGCGGTAGTGATTGAAATCAAAGGCGAGCATGCCCTCCGGAGGAATGCCGTTCATAACGAACCCATCGGGGTAAAAGACGTACTGGGAATTAGCCGGCCGGAGATTCGAGTCGACCGTGGAGACATAAACACCGGCCAGCATTCCCGGAGGGATATCCTGCGGGCCGTCGTCCACGGATGTCATCGACGCACCCGGCGCCGGGTTCGCTGGTGGGAGCACGCCGTTTGTGGCAGGCCCCGCCGCCGAGCCCGGAGGGGCGCCCGGGTTGGGTGCGGGATTGCCCGGTTGCACTCCACCCCGCGCTAATGCGGCTGCAGGATTTTGCATGGCGGCAATCATGGCATACGGAGGGAACGAGGGGGGAGGCGCCCAGCGCCGAGCGCCTCCGGTAAGAATCTCATTCGCGTTTGCGAGCCAGAGCATGTGATACGTCGCTCCCCGGGTCTTCAATTCGATGGCATCCTGGGGAGTTCCGAGGAGGACCCATTGGCGAATCATGACTTCCGCGCGCGGTGCCTCGAAGGAGAAATTCTTGGCGGATTCAGGCTGCACGACCTCGAAGCGGACTCTGTCATCGCTGCCGTACAGAAACCCGTAACACCACGAGCCGCCGTGCAGGTAGGCAACGGGAAAGCGGATTTCTTTGGCAGTGGAAAGCTGATCCGCCGGGTTAGCGACTTGCGCCCAGGCGGGATCCGGCGGCCCGCCCAACCCGATATAGAGAACGGCGAGAAAACTCAAGCTGATGGTGGCGCGGGACGGCGATCTCATCCTCGACCTCATCGGAATCTCCAGAACGATTGCTTAGGACATAAGTGGCCTCGCTGTCAATCAAATCCTGCTGCGACGGCGACGATTTGGTGCAGGCGTCTCTTGTAACCTCGGCAACGAGGTTTCAGTCAGCACGCAGCAACAGCCATTGTGGCCGGATCCTCGCCGGCACATCGTTTAAGGTGAGCCAAGCCACGGTCGGAAGATGTTTGAGGGTAGGGCTACGGCATTACGCCAGCGCCAGATTCATGTTGCTGATGGCCTCGTCAATCTCCTGTGTGCTCTTGAAGCCGATCGTGGCGCAGTCCACGCCCGCATTCTGGAAGGCGAACCTCATGGCCTTCACGCGGTCGTCGTGACTATGGTCGAACTGACCGCCGCCGCACAGCTTCATCCCGATCACCCCCAGCCCTTCCTTCTTCAACTGGTGAATGTGATCGACCACCTCGCTCACGTTGTCGGGGTGGTTAGTGTCCTCATAGGTCGGCCCGTCCATGCGCGCGCCGTTGTGGTTGATGCGAATCAGCCCCACATCGAGCCACGTCTTGCCCGGCATCTGGCGCAGCGCCGGCAGCCCATGCACTGAGGCGCCATGCGTGCGGATGATCTTTCTCTGCTGTGCTTCGAGGATGCCGTCCTGCCAGCGTTTCGTGGTCTCCGGCCAGTCGGCCGTGTGCTGCCAGTGGAGCAGCATGATGTCAAAGTACTCGGTCTGCGAGATGTGTCGCAGCTCGTCGAATTTGGCCTGAGGGTCAATGCCCTCGTGGAAGGTAGTCACCTTGCTCATCAGGTGATAGCTGTCGCGCGGCAAGCCTTTCAGCGCTTCCCCCAGCATTCCCGGGGTCTGGTAGGCCTCAGCCGTCTCGAAAAAGCGGATGCCGTGGTCGTATGCATAGCGCACCAGCCGCGTGAACTCCTGCTGCCCCAGCGCCGCCTGTACCGCGCCGCTGTCCGTCCCGGTTCCGAAGGCCAGCCGTGTCACCTCCGTCCGGGAGCGGCCCAGCACTACGGTATCGGTCGCGGTGCGCTTGGCGGCGGCCAGCGGAAGGGTTCCTACGGTCGCCATGGCTCCGGCGGCCAGACCTGTTTTGAGGAAACTACGCCGTGTGGTTGGACTCATTTCGACCTCCGCGGCTCAAGCCGGTGGGGCGAGCCGGATGAGTGGATGTTAGCACGCATAACGCTGCAACGGCGGCAAACCAGCCCCGACCGCGCTCCAAGCTGATACGCCCGAAACAGCACAGCCCGTGCGGTTCCCGGATCATTCCCACAAGAAGATTGCAGCCGGAGCCCAAAGCCGGCTGAAGCAGCGCCAGGCACGTGCGACTAGGGTGACAGAGCTTTGGCGATGTCGATCCACCGCGGGTTGGTCCAGTCATCCCGTGGATCGGCAGCGGCGCGGGCGAACGTCCAAAGCCGGAGACGTCCGGGATCGACCTCTGTCAAACCAGCAACGTGCTCGACCAGGCCTGCGGGGTCCTGGTGAAGACGTGTTTCGCAATTCATCAGGTGCTGGACAGGGTCGTAGGAACGATCGCCTACGAATGGCTTTGGGTCAATTGCCAACCAGGGCTCCCTCTGTGAGCGCAAAATGTTTCCAGCATGAAGATCGGTGGTCAGGAGCACATCCCCCGGTGCGGGTCGAGCAAGCTCGTTCATTAAGCGCAGGCCCTCATTTACGAGTCCCGCATCGGGCCAGAGGTGTCTTTGCGCGACGGTCTCCTGGCACCAGAGATCGATCATTTGCAACAACGGGCGAAAGCTGCGCAATCCAATTCGTTCGGTCGCGGTTTCCCAAACCCTGTTGAGCACTGCGGCGATGATTTCATCCTGCATCGGTTCCGGTTGCGAACGCAGAGTCGTTCCCGGTAGACATCGTTCCAAAAGCATCACCCCGGAATCGTCGTCGGCGTCAAGCAATTTGACCATCGACCTTCCGCTCCAGTACCGCAGTCCCTGGATCTCGTCCTTGCCTTCCATGTGAGGCATGGCGAGTTTCAGCACCGCTTGCGTCCCATCGGAGCGAACCACAGGAGAGACCCACGAGCAAGTTCCACCGTGATGGAAAGGCGAGTCCAGACGGAGAGACCATTGAACCAACAACCTGTCGATTAACCGTGGCAGGTTCTCCAGCCAGACCCTTCTTTCGGGAGTCCTCTGGCAATTAGCCACGAGTTGGGGAAGAGACTCAATGCGCATAGTGTACCGCCACTGCATCTCCTCAGCCGCGGCTTGCGATGCACCAAGTCGGAGGGAAACGGAAGTGGGAATGCGACACCGGCATAACGGCGCCGGGGGTAGGAGCGCAAGGAAGTTCTCGCACGCTTTACTCGGAATGAAGCATGGAGATCAGGTTAGTTCGAGCCGCATTCCTTGCCGGGAAGATGCTTGCGGAGAGTGCCGTGACGGTCATCAATGCCCAAGCCAGCGAGAATGATAGAACGTCATGAGGACTCACTCCACTTAACATGCTGGCGAGGAGCCGGGCACTCAAGAAAGCCGCGATGAGCCCTAAAACACCGCCGGTAAGAATAAGTTGTGCCGCCTGAAGGACGATCAGACGTACCAGCCGGCCACGCGTCGAACCGACAGCCAGGCGAATTCCCATCTCCTGTTTGCGCTGGCTGATGGAATACATGAACACTCCATAAATCCCGACCGCGGACAGGAGTACAGCGAGCAGCGCGAAACATGAAATGAGCAGCATAGTGAGTCTGCGTCGTGCAACCAGGTTGTCGACTCGCTCTTCCATGGTTTGAGTGTCGAAGAGCGGCAGCTCGCGATCTACAGCAATCAAAGCTCTGCGCATCGCGCTCGCGAGCACGGCCGGATCGATGCTGCTGCGCAAAATGAGGTCGACGTTGTACGCAGGAATCTGCGTCATGGGAACGAAAAACTCGGGCTCGACGTCATGCTCGATGCCATTGTGTCTTACGTCGACTGTGATTCCGACAATAGTCGTGGGGACAAATTGGAAAGCGCCATTCACCCATTGGCCGATAAAAAATCGCCTTCCAAGGGCATTTCCACCGAAATAGCGGCGGGCGAAAGCTAGATTCACGATGACCACAGGGTTGGATGATCCAGTGTCGTCGCTGGTAAACGGTCGTCCTTGCAGGATCGGCGTGCCAACGGCGCGGAAATAATTGGGCGTAACGCTGATGGAGGGAGCCGTCTCCCGCATGCCAATCAGCGGATTGGGATTCTCTATGCTAAACGCATCAGTATCCACCTGCCCCAATGGGAGGGCCTGCCCGAGGGCCGCCACCTCAACTCCGGGGATGGTTTCAAGTTGAGACAAGAGCTGTTCTGCGAACCTCCGGGGCGATTCCGGCGATTGATACCGTTGCCCGCTGAGCAGGGTGGTGCCGGTCAGAGTGTGGGTCGGATCAAAACCATTCGTGTAACGCAGCACGTTCACGAAGCTGCGTATCAGGAGTCCGGCGCAGCAGAGAAGTACGACGGCCAATGCCACCTCCAGGACCAGAAGTGCATGGCGCAGGAATCGCTGCTGACGCCCCGCCGTGATGCGTTGAGCGCCGCTCTGCAAGGCATTCCTCAAGTCCGCGCCCGCCGCTCCGCTGAGCGCGGGTCCACTGCCGAACAGCAAGGCTGTAACCAGGGCAAGGCCGATCGCGAATGCCAACACCCATCCATCCACGTGAATGACGGTACCAATCTTTCCTAACGGCAATCGCAGAATCTGTTCTTCTCCGGAGGACAGCGCATCAGCAACGTTTCCAATGCGGCGAATCAGAGTCGTCGTCATCCACGCAATACCGAAGCCCAACGCCGCGCTCAATGCAGACAACGTAAGGCTTTCGACCAGAGACTGGCGCATGAGCCGATATCGTGACGCGCCCAGGGCCCCGCGCACGGCCATCTCATGCCTCCGGGACACGGCACGTGCCATTTGCAGGTTGGCAACATTCGCACAGGCGACCAGTAGAACAGCCGTAACACAGGCAAGAAGAATCAACAGTGGCCTGCGATCATCGCCAGCCAAATGCGTCTGCAGAGACTGAACCCCCATACGGAGATTGGTCAACGATGCAGCTAAAAACGCGGGGTAAGTGGGGACGCGCGCGAGGAAAAAGCTTTGCACTTCCGCCTGGGCTTGTTGCATGCTTACATCGGGTTTCAATCGGCCAATGGCGCGCATGAAGAACACGATCTTTCCCATCGCCGCAGGGCTAGTGTCAGGATCCAAATCCGCGAGTCCGTAGACCTGGGGTTCAAGCGCAAAATCAGGAAAACTGAAATGGGGTGGCAACACACCAATGATCGTTTGTTCCTTGCCATTGATCGCCACAGACTTTGCCTACAACGTTTGGATCGGCATGAAAATAGCTTCGCCAAAACCGGTCGCTGAGCAGAATGACCGCTGGTCCACCAGGCCGATCTTCATCGTCTCGAAAGCCACGCCCAAGCTGGGGGCGTATGCCAAGCATAGGAAGGAAGTTTGCCGTGATTCCCGCCCAGTCCACCCGCACAGGGTCTCCTGCACCTGTCAAGTTGGAGTTCATCCATCGGTATCCGGCAACCTGCGAGAACGACTTCAGACCCTGCTGTGCCGCAACAAAATCCGGGAGATACCAGATCGCCGCCACCGGTTGGGAAATCAACGGAGATGTACGTCAGTTGGTCAGACTGCGGGTATGGCAACGGTCGTATAAGTAACGCGTAGACTGCGGAGAAGATCGAAGTGGTGGCTCCGATTCCAAGGCCCAGCGTAATGACAGCGGTCCAAGCGAACGCAGGATTTCGGCTAAGCTGACGCAGGGTATAGCGCACATCCTGCCATAAACGCTCAATGCCGGTGCCGGCGCGGCCCTCCCTGACCGCTTGCTTTACAGGCTCCATTCCACCGCACTCGGCCAGTGCCTGGCGATGCGCTTCGCCCGGAGGTATTCCCTTCGCGATCTTCTCGTCAGCTGCCGCGTCCACATAGCCGCGAATCTCGGCATCAAGTTCGGATTCGATACGGGATTTGTGGAGCAGATTGCGGACAGCAAATTCGATACGGGACCAGGGTTTCAACTTGGCCTCCTAGGTAGCTTTCAGCGCGTTTCCAATCGCCCGGGAAATGGCGTTCCATTGTTCTGTTTCAATTCCCAACTGATGTTCGCCAGCTCGAGTCCGACGGTAGAACTTGGCGCGCCGATTATTCTCCGAATCACCCCAAAAGGAACTCAGCCACCCTGCCTCTTCCATGCGGTGCAGGGCCGGAAAGAGCGATCCAGGCTTCACCTGAAATGTCCCGCGGGTGATCTGCTCAACGCGCCGGGCAATACCCAGCCCGTGCATTTCCCCTTCGCCGATTGCTTTCAGGATCAGCAGATCGAGGGTCCCCTGCAGGAGATTCGTCGGATTCTGTTCCATCCACCTACTCCTATCGAATGACTGTACGAGTATTGGATACCGCCCTACAGAATGTCAATAGGAGTATCGCGTTCCCGCGGGAATTGTTCCGATGCTAACCGGCTGAGGTCTACAAAGCGCCCGGGAACCCAAATCGCGTCCGGGAAACCCCAGCCTTGGATGATCCCGCAATTTCCTGTTGCTTTCCCAAAGAAGGTGTGCGATTCTCCTTTGGGTAAGCAACAGGTGAACCGCCGATGCGGAGCAGGCGCTGAAATGAAGTCGAAGAAGGATGTGCAGCAGGGAACGCTGGCGCTGATGGTGCTGAAGACGCTGGACGTGCTGGGTCCGCTGCATGGATATGGGATTGCGCGGAGGATCGAGCAGATCAGCGGAGATCTGCTGTCGGTGAACCAGGGGACGCTGTATCCGGTTCTGCTCCGGCTGGAGCAGGAGGGGGCGGTCGCGTCGGACTGGGGCGCCGTCAGAGAACAATCGGCGCGCGCGCTTTTACCGGCTGACGCGGCCGGCCAGCAGCAGCTGCAGACCGAGATGCGGGACTGGCGAGCAGACAGCGGAAATCATCGCGCGGTTCTTTGAAGTGAAGGCGGAGGATCTGGGATGAGAGCGCTGAGGCGATTATTGGCCGCGTTTGCGAATTTTGCCGCCGGGCGCACCGGGGCAACGAGCGGCTGCGCGAAGAGATGGAAGAGCACATCGCGCTGCAGACCGAAGAGAACTCCGCGCGGGCATGGCGCACTGCAGAGGCGCGGCGGCAGGCGGTGCTGAAGTTCGGCGCGGTGGAGGCGGTGCGCGAGCAGTACCACGCTGAAAAGCGGTTGCCCCTGATTGAGACGATGCTGCAGGACTGCCGGTATGCGGCTGCGTATGCTGCGCAAGTCGCCAGTGTTCACCATGGTTGCGGTGCTGACGCTGGCGCTGGGGATCGGCGCGAACGCGGCGATCTTCACGCTGGTGAATGCGCTGATGCTGAAGAGACCTGCCGGTGGCCGATCCGAAGACGCTGGTGCGGCTGGGAAACAACAACGACTGCTGCGTGGGCATTGGGTTCGCGGACAACGGCGAGTACTCGCTGTTTCACGACGGAAGCTAGAGTATCTGCGCAAGAATGTGCCGGAGTTCGAAGACCTGGCGGCGATGCAGGCGGGGTTTGCGTATCGGCCGGTGGTGGTGCGGCGGGAAGGGACGGAGGATGCGCCGCGGTCGGTGATGGGCGAGTTTGTTTCGGGGAATTACTTCAGGACATTTGGACTGACGGCAGCGGCGGGAAGGCTGTTGCAGGATCGCGACGATGTGGCGGGCGCGCCGCTGACGGCGGTGATGAGTTACGAGACGTGGAAGACGGGTTCAACGGCGATCCGCGGTAGGTGGGCAGCACGTTTCGCGTGAATACGAAGCCGGTGACGGTGGTGGGGATTGCTCCGAAGGGGTTCTATGGCGACCGGCTGCTGCCCGCCGCCGGAGTTTTATCTGCCGATCGAGACGATGCCGCCGATTGCGAATGTGACCTATGTGCATGGGTCGGAGTCGCAGTGGCTGTACATGATCGGGCGCGTGAGGCCAGGGGTTTCGCTGGGCGCGTTGCAGCAGAAGGTGAACGACGCTGCTGCGGCAGCAGCTTGGCGACCAGCGCCGCACTTCTGCTCGCAAGGAGAGCCAGGCGCGGATGAAGAACATGCACGTTGTGCTGACGGCGGGAGGCGGGGGCATCCAGGCGATGCAGGAGGGCTACGACCGGCAGCTGAAGTTGCTGATGTGCGCGTCGGGGCTGGTATTGCTGATTGCGTGCGCGAACATGGCGAATTTGCTGCTGGTGCGCGGCATGGCGCGGAAGGCGGAGATGAATGTGCGCACGGCGCTGGGCGCGCGGCGCGGGAGAATCGTACGGCAACTGCTGACGGAGAGCGTGCTGCTGGCGGGCGCGGGCGGACTCGCGGGTCTGGCGGTGGCGTATGCAGGGACGCGCATGTTGCTGGCGTTGGCGTTTCCGGGGGCAGAGAACATGCCGATCGAGGCGAGCCCATCCGCCGGCGGTGCTGGCGTTTGCCTTTGCGTTGTCGCTGGTGACGGGGATGCTTTTTGGCGTGGCTCCGGCGTGGATTGCGTCGAAAGCAGACGCCGGCGGATGCTTTGCGGGGCGGGATGCGATCGGTGGCGGGCGGTGCAACGCTGCTGCAGCGCGCCCTGGTGGTGGTGCAGGCGGGGTTATCGCTGGTGCTGCTGGCGGGCGCGGGATTATTCGCGGAGAGCCTGGGCAAGCTGGAGCATATCGATTTGAAGCTGGATCGACGTAAACCGGTACATCGTCCACATCAATCCGCAGACGGCAGGATATGCGCAGACGGCAGGTGGGCGAGCTGTATCGCACGATCGAGGAGCGGTTCCACGCAATTCCGGGCGTGGAGAAAGTGGGAATCAGCAGCTTCACGCCGATGGAGGACAACAACAACGGCTGGGGCGTGCAGGTTGCAGGGAAAGCCTGATCAGCAGCTGAGTGGCTATCGTCATCAAGGCGAATGCGGAGTATTTCGACTCGGTGGGAACGCGGGTGGTGATGGGGCGAGGGATCCGGGTCGAGGATACGGCGAATTCGCTGCACGTGGCGGTGGTGAACAAGGAGTTTGTGCGGAAGCTGTTCAAGTCCGGGCGAGAATCCGATCGGACAGCATTTCGGCTGGCGATAAAAAGGCGGTCGGGCGACTGGGAGATCGTCGGCGTCGTGGAGGACACCGCATACCAGAGCGCGACGTGGAAAGACCACATGATGTACTTCGTGCCGCTTGCCGCAGCGGCCGCAGAGCGCCGATTACCCGATCGAGAAGGACGAAAATATGTACGCAGGGCGCGATTGTCCTGAAGACGGACCGGCCAGTCCCGGACATGGAAGAGCTGGCGCGGAAGACGCTTGCAGGAATCAATCCGAACTTGAGCGTGGTGAGGTTCCAGACGTTCACGGCGCAGATTGCAGAGCAGTTCGGCGAGGATCGGATGCTGTCGCGGTTGACGATGATGTTCGGCGGACTGGCTTTGTTGCTGGCGACGCTCGGACTGTATGGTGTGACAGCGTACGGCGTGGCGCGGCGAACGGCGGAGATCGGAATTCGTATGGCACTCGGCGCGGAGCGCGCCGCGGTTATGGCGATGGTGATGCGAGGTGCGATGGTGCAGGCGCTGGTGGGCCTTTCGCTGGGAGTGCCGACGGCGATGTTCTGTGTGCGGTACGTGCGGTCCCAGTTGTACGAGATCAAGGCGGTAGATGGATGGGTGCTGGGCGGTGCGGTGGTGGTGCTGATGGTGGCGTCCGTCACTGCCGGGTGGATCCCGGCTCGGCGTGCGGCTTCCATCGACCCGGGACAGGCGCTCCGCGTGGAATAGAGCGAGCCTCGACGCGGCCAGTGTTCCGACTGGCGGCCTGGCGAGGGTGGCAATTCGGAGATGAGTTCCCCGGCGTCCGCGTCATCCGTGGTTGATTCGATCGACGTTTCCCGAGCGTTCAGCTTGAACAGCGTTCCAAGATTGTAGGCGCCGCCAATCGGTGTCGTGCCATAGAGGTTTGCCCGGTTACGGATTAAACCGGCCTGGGGATTCGAGCCATCTGCCCCGCCGGTGAAGGTATGCAAGACCGCGATCTTGCCATTCTTGCTTACCCTGAATACCGTGCCGCAGCCCAGGCCTGAGCAAGGCGAAGCTCCGCCAAACTGTGTTGTGCCGTAGAGATTGCCTGCGGCGTCGCGGATCAATCCGGCCGCGGGGTTGGCTCCATCCGCTCCGCCGGTGAAGCTGTAGAGCACCGTTTCCTTTCCTTGCGAATTCAGTTCAAAAACCGTTCCGCAGCCAACATATCCGTCACACGTAACCGATGGGTCGCCGCCTCTTAGCGTCGTGCCGTATAGCCTGCCGCGGCGGTCTCGGACCAATCCCCCGACTGGCCCCGCACCATCGGCCGCGCCGGTAAAGCTATACAACGTCGTAGCATCGCCATTGGCATCCACTTTGAACACGGTTCCATTGCCGTAAGTACCGCCTCCAAACGTAGTGCCATACAGATTACCCGCCGCGTCTTCGATCAAACCCGCATAGGGAAAGGCACCGTCTCCTCCCGTGGCGGTAAAGCTGTGCTGCACGCTCTCCTGACCGGATGTATCTACCTTGAATACTGTTCCGAGGCCAGAGGCGCCTCCTGAAAAGGTTGTGCCGTAGAGGTTGCCCACTTCGTCCAGGACTAAGCCTGCTAGGGGATTTCCCCCGTCTGCAAAGCCGGTGAAGCTGTATAGAACGGTTTCAACGCCCTTGGTATCGAGCTTGAAAACCGTGCCATAGAAAGCGCCCCCGATTGTTGTCGTTCCATAGAGGTTGCCCGCCGCGTCCCGGACCAAACCTGCTGTGGGAAGTTGCCCATCCACCCCGCCTTGGAACGAGTAAAGAACGGTTTCGTTTTCGCGCCCATCGAATTTGAACAAGGTTCCGTCGCCGAAGGCGCCGCCCGCCCAGGTGGTGCCGTAGAGATTGCCAGCCGCATCGTTGATGAGGCCCGAGGTAGGTATTCCGCCATCTGCTGCACCAGTGAATGAATAAAGAACCGCGTAGCTTTGCGCCTTAAGCGATTGTGTCGCCACGACCGAATTCGCGAGCACCCACACTAAAGCGAGAATTACGCGCCCAGCGATCAGACGTCTACCGTGTAGCCCAGGCACTTTGCCCATGGGATTCCTCCTCAATGGTTCAGTTAGCTAGCTCGTATCCAGCGTCGATTTGGCCTGATATTGCTGATCCAGACCGCATTCCGGCAGATCAAAAAATACCAGGCGGGAAAGCGGCATTCAGCCGCCTGGTGCCCCAATTCGGCACGACGGGGCCTGGCTTCAACCATTCCACGATGCGGCCAAACTTACTTCGCCTGGATTGCGATTCGTGCGCGGCAAGCGGGGATCCGGGCACGATCGCCTCCAGGCGAAGTAAGGGTCAGGTATTTCTACTTGAGCGCCAGGTACACGTCGGCCGGGCTCAAGAGACCAGCCTCCAAGCGGGTCCGGGCAAGCTTCTCGCGCTTGGAGCCGGGGAATGCAACATTCATTCCGCAGAGGGAGCAGAGGATCTCATGCAGGAAATACTGATCGCCGTACTTCGTGAAGACCAGTTTGCTCGCATCCAATCGTCTGCCGTCGCTTTGCGTAACGCTCAGCAGAGCAACCTTGCCGTCCTCGCTACGAATGAAAATGACCTTAGGGTTGCTCATGTCCGAAGTCATCAGGTATGTCCCCGCCGGGACCCACCTGTCTCCCACGTTGAAATTGAAGGGGACTGCAGCTCTGACAGCGTGATCTTGTGCCGAGGCAGTGCCGGCGGCAGCAAAGCTCGCAAGAAGGCACACTGCGATTACGAACACTGTGATGTGCTTCATTGGTGACTCTCCTTTTTTGTGGACGGGTGTTACCGCAGTTGAAATCGCATTTTCAGTGCTATTGAAAACGCGCTGACAACACCTTTCGCAAAGACATCTTCAAATTTTCATCGCTTACGATGTCCTCGGTACTTGGCTTGTGGGGAAGCCCTCATCTACTCATGTGCTCTGTGGAAAAACATTTCACACGAATTTGCGTAGGTCCCAACGCAGGGTCCGCCTTGCCGATATGGCGTGGCGGAAGATACGAATCAATGGATGAGAGCGGCGCTTATTCAAGATGGACGGAAGCGGGTCAAAATGCTCTATTGGATCTTTGAGATCGAGAACCAATAAGATATGATGCCGCCCCCAGAAGGTGTTATCGCAAGCTCGCCTGTACCCTGAGGAAGAACGTCAGCAGGAATATCCACTTTTAAGATTGCGCCACCCGGAACGGACGTAGCATCGACTCCGTCCTGAGACCAAACCGACATTCCCTGTATGTCGCAGTTGGACGCGATACTTCCCGGTTGCCTTGGACGAGAGCGCAACTTCAACATGGAGCGTCCTGGTTCCTGAACTTACCTTCACCTCGGGTAGCTCCTGTCCTCCCCGCTGAAGACCTGGCCTGACGAGGTTGAGCATCGCGATTGCTGGTTGCAACGACTGTAAGGCGTTCTGCAATTGCTGACTGTGAGACCGCCGAACGCTCGCGCTCCTGGCTTAGCTGCTGGTTGATTTGCTTTATCGCCATATCGAGTTCGCGGCGTTGATTCAAAAAGTCAGGATCGAAATGACGAAAACGACCGAGGCTGCGATTTCGGCGCAGAGTTCTGAAACTGGGCAGCACCCGTCCGACTCGAAACGCTCTAAACAATACTGCGTGCAGGTGCGGGCTGCTCCGCCTTCACGTTTGCGAGATTCGCGCTTCGAAATAGCTGGCTGAATAAGCGGGCGGTTTTGAGTTTGCGCTGCCGTTCCGGAGGGCGGAGGAAGTGTCTTTCAACGGCTCGCGTATCCTCTGAGTTAAGTGAACCTTCAAGATATTCTTCAATAATCTCATCTTCTATTACGTCTACACTTATCGAAAACTCCGGATCGGTAAGAATCTGCTCGTCGATGCTTTCGACCAGTTCGGAGTCCGAATCCAGGCGACCAAGCAAATACTCGCGAATGATTGGCGTCAGTGATCACGCGATTTTCCTTATACTTCTCATTGCATTTCTTAGTTCAAGGCCGAACGCTGCACACAGCTACTGATGCAATCGTGAAGTCGAGCGCGAATCCTGCAGGCGGTGATCCGCAACTTGTTCAGCCCTCCGTAACATCTGGGCAAGATGCTTGCGATTCTCAATTTTTTGACGGCCCTGGAACTGGTGGTATTGCGTAATCAACTCGCGGTCACTGGGCGGAAGCTGGTCCAGACAGTGTCTCAGGCATTGCAATTCATGTTCGGTGAAGTCATCCTCCGGCCGAGTCGGTGCCGGGAAATTCTCGTCCTCCAATGGCTCCGGCATTGCCTCCCGGCGATACTCCAACCAGACTATTCTGGCTACGCCGCAGCAAAGGGAGATTGGTCGTCGAGTATTTTCCTGGCTCATCGGTGCACAATCAGCACGGCGCGATCGAGCGTTCGATCCGTCAATTCCTCAGCATGGGCGCAGCCCTTCCTGACAAAAAACTTTATCAGCGTCTTGCGTGATGTCCAGATATTCCCGGGCCGCCTGCCCTGGATCGGGCGACAGCCAGAGAAGAAACGACGCAAACACCTCCGGTGTCAGGTGTCGTTGTCTTTCCGGGGTTGGCTGAAAATCCATGGGATTCAAATTTTACACGCTCCTCAAAGTGTCCCGTCGCCTTATCGGTAATCTCCTTCCAATACGAAAGCCGCCCAGTAATATGGGTCGGACAGTTGTGTGTTCTTGAGCAGATCGAGTTGCGCGCCTCGCAGGGCCCGAGCGGGGTCTTCGCCTCGCTGGAGCCGGGAATAGAACATTTTCATTAAGGGCACGGTCGCCTCGTCATCAACCTTCCAGAGGCTGGCGATAACGCTGCGTGCACCCGCATAGAGGAATGCCCGGGGCAAGCCGATGATTCCTTCTGACCCAAGGTCTTTCCCCAAGGCCGACTCGCACGAACTAAGGACAACCAGGTCCGCAGATAGTTTGAGTTTGTAGATATCGCTCAGCCGTAGATACCCGTCCTGGTATTCTCCTTTCTTGTTAAACATCGAAAGAACCAGGCCGGACATCTCCGGATGGCGAGTATCCATCATTCCGTGAGTTGCGAAGTGAATGATCCGTTGCCGGCCGATAGGAACGAGCCATGATGGCTTCACGGTTGGCTTCAAATCCCATGACGAGCCGGGTACGTGCGGGTCCGGTTATCTGCTGAATTGCGAGCGCCTCGTTTCGCGAGCCGGGGAGGTTGGGAATCCACCGCGAGTCCCGCAAATCGCGTAATGCTCTCGTCAATTCCCGTGAACGTGGAAATCCAGACGCACCGGGGACCGCTGCCGGAATTGGCTTTCCGGGCGGTTCGAACGCCGGGTCGGCAAAGACCGTCACTTCATCGGCCGGCTGGGGCCTTTTGGCCGCCGTGTTTCGCAGGGACACAAGTGCAGAAGCCGAAGGCAGACATCACCAACTCGTACAGCGCAACAAGCGGCACACTAACGCGTCCATTCCCAGGCACAGCCAACGCTGCAAAGGGAAGGTACTGCAAGGGACCGTCCGGCACGATTAACAATCGTTTTCGAGGTGGAAGATGCACCGCCCCGAACAAAAGCGTCGCTAATTGCGTTGATTGGAGGAGCAGGGAATTCCTTGCGGCCGCTCGTCTTCGCAGATAGTCGATCGGCGCCTCATTCGCTTTGCTCTCAATCGGTAAAAGGGCTTTTCGGAACATGCGAACGCGATTGCGGATCTCCGCGGCGGGTCCTATGTCAAAGGTTTTAAGACTATCCCCGTCGACTACCCAGGCAATGCTCCGATCCTCACCGAGCGCGAATTCCAGCAGGACCGTATCGCCATCTCCGATCTGGGCCTGTACATCATCCAGGGTAAGTGGCTGGGTGGTGGACAGCGCTCGCGGGTCAGATGCCTCTGCAACTGCTTCGATTGTGGAGGTGCTCGAATTGTGGGCCAGCAATGTGTCGCAGCGAACCGTCTGTTGGCTGTTGTCGAGCAGGTCCAGCAAAGAGCGTACCTTGCTTCTCTCCGAGGCTTCGAAAGCCAATTGCGAATATTTTTGATTAGGGTGGAGCTTATCCAGTGCCATGAGCACCTGGATATACAACGAATAATATTCGTGGACCGAAGCGAAGTACTGCGCCCGCGAATCGAATTTCGCAATGCGCAGTCTTTGCGATTCAATAGTGGTGATGGTCTTCTCGATCTCGGCAGCGTGCCTTTTCCAAATCATTGAGGCTGGAGATAAATTCGTGCGCGCGAATATTGAATTCTGGCCAGGTCCTCAATTTCACCCGACTGCTCCCTTAAGGCTTGGGCTTCGCCTAAACATCTTGAGGGCTGGCTGGTATCTGCCTTGTTCGGCCTGGAGCTCGGCCATCCGCTCCAGTGCAACGCTTTGCCCATCTGGATTTTCCGCAACACGAAACTCCGCCAGGCCTCGTTGGTAGGTCTCCTCTGCTTGCGCGTATCGATGTTGCCGAGCATAAACGCCGGCCAGGTCCAACAGAGCCCACGCCAGGAACGCATGGTTTGAGGTTGCCTGGGCCAGGTGGAGTTTGCGAGCATACAGCGGCTCGAGATCGCCGTACTTGTGCTGGCTTAATAGAATTTCCGCTATCTCTCTGATTGATTCAGCCTCGCCCAGATCGTCGCGCACGGAAGCGAAGTCAGTGCGGGCACGCCGGTAATACGCTTAATGACTCTTCAAGATCTCCGGACTGCCTGGCAATCAATTCCAAGAATATTCAGCGTAATGGCTGCGTTATCCTTGTCCGCAATGCGTTGGAAAACCGGGAGAGCGCTCTCACACTGACACCGGGCAACCTCAAAGTCCCCTTCCGCAATGGCAGAATACGCGAGTTTCAAGTGCGCTCGTGCGGCACTATATTCATTACCCGTTTCAACGAAGCCCTCCAGCGCGGACCAAGCCAGCCGGTCCGCCTCCTGAGGGTCGTCGATGGTTTCCGACAGCATCATCGTAGCTAGTCCTTCGCCATCGCGATCCTCGGCCTCCGAAGCAAGTTCCTTCGCCCGTGTGAAGGAGGTAACCGCACCGGAGATGTTGCCCGCAAAGAAACGCGTCTCGCCCTGGGCCTCCTCGGCGTCCGCCAGTACTTTCTTGTCGGAAATATCCATGCAAACGGAAGCCGCTTTATCCGCATAATTCTGCGCATCACGTGGCCTGCCGATGTTGGCGTAAGTGCGCGCCATGACGGCTCAGCGCCGCACACCGCTGATCTGTGCGCGGGCCTCAGACATCGTCAGTACCTGGCGATAAGCCGCGATTGCTTCTTGATATCTGCTCATCATCAGATACACATCGCCGGCTTCCAGTTTCGCGGCGGCGGCCTGATGCGGCCGTCCCGATGAGGCGAATTGCCTGCGCGCTGTCCGCGAGCAAACTAACAGCGCTCCGGAGATCACGCTCGGTGAGCCTCTTGCGCAATTCCAGCGCCTCTTCCAACTCTATTTCCGGGCTGGTCATTTTCGCGGAGGGTTCGATTTCAAGCTCAGTCGTCCTCTGGGTGGCTGTCGGCTGCCGCGGCGCCGGGATTCCATGGACTTGCCCAACGCCAGTCGCACACACTGCCAGCACGAATGCAGTGAGGACTCCCGCAAGGCGAGAGACTGGACCAGCAGAGGTTGTATCGATCATTTCGCGCTGCACATTTCGACTAGCGGTTCAGGGGACTTCTCGGGGTCGCGATCAAAGATCGTCTTGCGGCAAACGTTAACCCAACTTTGCTGGGCCGAGTAATGGTAGTCAAGGTCTGCCGGAACCTTCTTGATCAGGGCTTTGGTCCACACCTCGGCGATAAAGTCATACCAGCCTGTCTTGGCCAGTTGCAGATCCTCGTAGTAGCTTTCGGTGACAAGAATCAGATCACGCCGGGCGCACATAAGATACTCGACGGCAGCACCATTTAAGACCTCGGTGTAGCCCTTGGCGCCCCTGGTTCCCGATCCTCCCTTCACCAACGGCTTACTCACCGTCGCGTATTGCCCATCGGTGAGATAGGGGAGATAAATCGAAATCCCGTGACTATTCTTTCGGGTCGAACTTCCATTGCCTTTGGGGTCGTTTGAATTGGCTAAGACGGAATCCGAAGCTGGACGGCCTTGAGTGTCGCCTGAGTTTGCCAGGATGACAGAATCCAAAGTTCCATCGCCTTTGGTTTCATCTGAGTCTTTCGGAGGTCTTTTCGTTAGCTCATTTAGTACTATCTCGCACGCGCCCTCGATAGCTCCGAGACCCTCGATACCCGCCGTCCACTTGATTTGCTGATTCAGCTTCTTAATCTGCTCCGAGAGCTTCGTGCAAAAGTCAAACAGGTCAACGTACAGGCCACCGGCATAGTCTTGCGAGTCGCTGCGAGCTTGGATAAGCGCACCCGGTAAGCTTTCGTCCTCTCTCGCTTTCAAGAGTGCGCATGCCAGTTTGCCAACCGCATTTGTGAGCGCGTCACACGTACGGAGATCGAGCACTGAAAGGGTTGCCCCCTGCATACCCGTGTTGTTGTTGCAGATACAATCCTCGTAAGTGCTGATATATGCTTTTACACCTTCACTCAGGAGTGAAGGTATCGCCTTTTTCCCGCATTTCCGGAAAAGCTCGATCAAATTGTCGTAAGGGAAACTCAGATCGGGGACATCCTCCTGCGAAGCGACCATGAAATCAGCCAGGCCCTTTAACTCGTAGGCCATCTCCAACATGCTCATGCAGCAGGCGTCGAAACCAATGATCTCAAGGTGGCGGCCGTTACGCGGCTTACAATCCGTGAGCGCGTCGCGAAGTTCCTCTGGAGTGAGATAAAGATTGGCGCGATCGCCGCCTGAATCGGTGGCCGGAGGCTGAAGCAGGAGTTCGGGGCCGTGTCCCCAGAGAATCAACGCATAGTGATCGGCTTCATACTCCTGGTACGCCCATGTCAGGAAATCTTTCAAGGCCTCCTTCTCCGATGAGTTAGCGGTGTCAGAGATGTCGGCCTTATCCGACGTTTGGGCCGCCGCCCCCGTCGGAGGCTTGACCTCGTTGTCAACGAGTTTTGCACGGCTGTCCTTTTCGAAGACGTATCGGCGCCTGTTCTGGGCACCGCCGGGATTGTTTAAATTCGTGGGCTTCGGCTTCGCACCATAGTCGGGTAGGGCAAACTGTGCAGCAACAACCACAGTTGCTTCGTCTTTCGTGCCGGCCGGTGCTCTGGCGGATTTATTCAATTGTTTGAGTGACTCCACGGCGAAGTTCGCCAAGGCGTCATCCGCCGCGATGTACAACATGATGGTCCAGCTTGTCTTTGTGGCCGGATGCGACTCCGTGGCGCTCCCCGCAGGACTTGTTGGCGTGCCCATCTACTGTTCCCCCTTCTGACGCAAAATATCTTTTGCAGGCGATGCCTGGGCGTCTTTTTGGACGGCCTTGGCCTGTTGAACCTCCAGAGGATCGCGCTCGGATTTCCCCAATGGGTGTACCCAGCACTTCTCCACCGGTGAGGACACTGGCGTCCCCCCGGAATGGCAGCCCGATCGATTCCTCCGCTGCCCTCTAATTCAACATGAAGATTCTGCGCAAAGTATTTCAGTCAAAACCGGAGTTTGCCCGTGAGGTGGTGAGCAAGCCAAAGCCCTTCACTCAACGAGGACATCGAGTGTGAGTAGAATGATGACCGCATATCCCGGTCGAGGCAAGCGAAATCACGGATTTTTGGGGTAGCTGTCGCGTCGCCAGGCCGTCCAGCTGTGGATTCCGTGAACCGCTGCTGTAATGCCAGGTCTTTGAGGAGAGAAACTCGGAACAAGTTAGACCTGAATCATCCCAATAATGAGTCAGAGCGCAAGCCGCCCTATGTGTGCGAGAAGCAACGCACGCGAAACAAGCAAAGGTTTGCCGTTTCGGCAACGTGCTCGAAACTCATAAGGTCTGAGATTTCAATAATTTACCAGAATACAAAACTTTGAATTTTCAACCAAACCGTTGCCGATTTTCGAGCTGCCTCATAAATTGCTCAAATCACAATACTTAATTACGAAGAAATGGCCGAAATTCGCAAGCTAGACGGCAATTTTCTGCTCTGGTGATCCGCGCCTCTGATTTCGGAAAGAATTTCGCAACGGCGTTTGAACTAAGCCGCAGTGCGGCGGACGCTGCGGCGTGGGCTTCCGAGTAGTGTTGTGGCCGGGGTATAGCGTTCGGGTCACAGGAGGTCAAGGTGACCCATCTTCGCAAGATGATGCTGGAGGAACTTCAGCGTCGGAACTACTCTCCCAGTAGGGTTCACAACTACATTTACGCCGGCAAAGACTTTGCCAGCTCGCGGCCTCAACTACCTCGCTCCACCACGAGCGCGGCCTGCAGCATAGCCTTGGCATAGGCCGCATCGTAAAGGTCGCCGCCGTAGCCGCCACCGCCCGGGTAGCCGTGGATTGGCCCACGCCCCCGGTCGTAATCCAATGCCCGCGGATGCTCCGGATTCAGTTCGCGCGGATACTTCTGCCGTACCAGTTCGCGCATCACGGCAAACATGTTTACGTCACCCTCGTCGATGAACCCTTCTGTGTACTTCACATACGGCTTCATCACCGTAGGATTGCGGTAGTGCATGTGATTGATGCGGTCGCGCGAGCCGAAATAGCGGCATACCTCCACCGGGTCCTCGCCCAGTTCGCGCGTCACGCCGCAGTCAAATGTAATGCCGTTTGCCGGGCTGTCCACAATCCCGATCAGGTGCTTCCATCCGTCCAGCGTAGCCATGATCTGCTGCGAGCCGCGGCTGAGCGGGAACGGCGGATCGTTGGGGTGCAGCGCCAGCCGCACGTTCGCCTTCTCCGCCACGGGGACCACGGCTTTGAGAAAGTAACTGATGTTCTCCCACATCTCCATTAGCGTGTGCGTGCCCTCTTCGGGCAGAGGAGGCAGGTCCTTCATGCGGTCGTAGTCAGCGCTGGTCAGGCCCGCACCGCCGCGCCCGGTTTGCTCAAAGTAGCCCTCCATGGCACGGTGCGCATAGAAGTTGTATTCGACGACGGGAATCCCGGCATGGCCCGCCGCCTCGATGGATTGCCTTACCTTCTCGATTTCTTCGTCGCGCCCAGGCTTGCCGTAGATGGTCTTGGGAAAGCTGTAGATCATCAGGTTGCCCAGCGCCAGGCCTCCTGCCTTCAGCTTATCCACCCAGACACGCAGTTCCTCCGCGCGCCAGGGAATCGCTGGGCCCCCGCTGAAAGTGTGATACACGCCGATCTGCACCAGCCGGCGCATTTCCTCGTCGCTCGGCCCGTTGGTCAGGTTGATGGGCAGAGCGATCTTCGGCGTCGTCGCGCTTTCCTGCGGCATACCGCTGCCCAACCACCACGGCTTTTGGTCGGATTGCGCTGCGGACGAAGCCGGCAGCCACGCTGGCGCAGCGGCCGCTGCGGCCATGCCCTTGAGAAGAGCTCTTCTGGAAAGACTTGATTTGCCCACCATCACTCCCAAAGAAAGAAATGCTTTTTCGGTTTCGGATTCTTCCACAACTCAATCGTCGCCGTCTATACGGCTCACGAATGAAATGCCACGATGCTCGAAAAGCACAAGGTCTCGATAGAACGCCGCAACGTGTTGACGTCGTCTCTTGCGATGCAGGCCGGAGGATTGGCCCGAATTGCTGCGGCGATGGCCTGGTACGCGAAGGCTGGCGAGCCACTCTTCGTTTCGGCAACGCCAAGCCGCGCTCGAATGTCGCGGAACCCAATACAATTCGACTTCAAGGGATCCAGAGGAGTCGGCAATGACGATTCTAGCAACAAGGGACAGTGCAGTTGCGGTAATTGGGCTTGGTTTGATGGGCAGAAGTATTGCGGCATGCCTCCTTTCAGCAGGGCACCGCGTAATCGGGGTGACAGATAACCTGGTAGCGAGTGCGGATGTGCCGGAGCGAATCCGCCAGGTACTCTCCGAGATGGTCATCGAGGGCCTGCTCGCTGGCCCTGCCGAAGCTCTGATGGAACGGTTCCTCATGACGGACAAACTCAAGGATGTCGCCGGGGTGGAGATCGTCTTTGAATCTGTTACCGAAGACATAAAACTGAAGCGTGAGCTGATTAAAGAGTTAGAATCGTTGGTCTCCGCAAATTGCATTCTGGCGACGAACACCTCAGCTATACCGGTTTCGCTCCTTCAGGAGGATGCGCAGCACCCTGAGCGCATTCTGGCCGTCCACTGGGCTGACCCAGCTCACGTCAAACGTTTTTTGGAGATCGTCCCCGGCAGTGCGACGTCGCAGGAATGTATCGAACATATCGCCGCTCTCGCTTCGAGATGGGGCAAAGAACCGTCTGTGCTTCGAAGGGAAATCCGAGGGTTCATTACCAACCGCATCTCGTATGCGATGTTTCGTGAAGCTTGTCACCTGGTTGATTCCGGTGTGTGTACTGTCGAAGACGTTGATCGTGCAATGCGCACGGATGTGGGCTGGTGGATGCCGTTGGCGGGCCCATTTCGCTATATGGACTTGATGGGTGTAGAGGCCTATCACCGCGTCATGCGCGACTTGTTGCCTGACCTGTCAACTGATACGAGCATTCCCAAGCTGATTCGCGACGTCGTCGAGGGTGGTGGGCAAGGAATCAAGAACGGGCGCGGCTTCTACTCGTATTCTCCGGATGAGGCAAAACGCTGGGAACACAGATTCCGGGAATTCAACTACAAGATGCGACGTCTCTCCGCGGAGTTCTCAGATCTGCTGGGCGAATCACCTTGCGAGTCCGAGCAGCAGATCTGATTTATGTTCACGATCTTGTTCGGCTCAGAATGAGCGTACGCCCATCCAGATGCACGACCCATAGTACCTGTCACCGGCCTTGGCCTGTGACAGGGATCCGCACCAACTGCTCAACATGGCTCCCCGATGCGATCCTCGTCGGCGTCTTTGTTGGCAATCCATTGGATTGCTATTCAAAAGTCGGGTTGTCGCCAGGTTTTCGCTCCGGAGGCAATTCCTGAGCGGGTCGAGGAGTTATGACCCGGAATGCGTCAGCTTAAGATGCCTCCTTGCTGAATCATCTGCAATCGCTGTAATCCGGTTGCGGAAATGCAGCGCCATTTCACCGGGCGCCCCGAACTGCTTAGGGCGCATCGTCATTGTTTCTGGAGCCGGATGTCGCGTGACGATGCGCCCACATACACGCGGCTGCCGGGGATGAATTTCCAGTTGTTGACGTCGACACTCCAGGTGCTCTGCTGGCGTGGAGAGACGGACATGGTGACCTGCCGCGATTCGCCGGGCTTGAGATCGATCTTGCTCCAACTCACCAGCCGCACCGGCGGCTCGTCCTTATCCTGGATGCCCAGATAAACCTGCGGCACCTCCGCACCCGCAACCGCGCCGTCGTTCTTTACCATGAAGGCAACCGTCATGGTGTTGTCGCCGGCCGTCGTCACCGAAAGGTCCGAATAAGCGAAGTGCGTATACGAAAGCCCAAACCCGAATTCAAACATGGGCTTGATCTTCTTCATGTCGTACCAGCGATAGCCGATATTCAGCTTTTCGGTGTAGACCGGGTCCTTGGCAAAACTCCCATCCTGCCCCCAGGTGGGAATATCCTCGTTGCGTTCCGGGAAACTCACAGGCAGTTTCCCCGAAGGATTAACCATCCCAAAGAGCACGTTGGCAATCGCCTGCCCCCCGCTCTCGCCGGGATACCAGGCTTCCATGATTGCGGCCACTTTGTTCTTCCACGGCATCAGCACCGGGTTTCCGCTCTCAACGACGACAATGGTGTGAGGGTTGGCCGCGGCCACGGCTTCCACCAAGGCGTCCTGGTTGGACGGGTTGCTAAGGTTCAGCGATGTCAGCTCGCCGAAGTCCTCGCCTGCCGGCTGGTTCACCACAACCACCACCACATCGGATTTTGCCGCGAGCGCGGTAGCCTCTTCGATCTCTCCCTTTGAATAGGCGCGGAACGGCTCCTGCTCATCGCGGTTGCCCGCAAAACTCACCTGCACGCCGGTCGCCAGTTCCCGGATGGCCTTGACGATGGGTACGCCAGGCTTGACCCATGTGCTTTTCCACCAGTCACACCCGCCATGAAGTCCAAAGGTAAGCCCTCCGCAACCGGCGATGAACCCCGTTACCGGCTTGAGCACGTCGCCCGACCCGCCGCCGGTTCCGACAGCCACGTCAGCATGGGCGCCAACGACCGCGATTGACTTCAACTTGGTCGCCGCGAGCGGCAGTTGCCCTCCCTCGTTCCTGAGCAGCACGATCGACTGCTCCTCGGCATGCTGCGCGAACACGGCCGCAGCGGCGAAGTCGATCTTGCCGCCCTCCTTCGGGGCGTCGTCAATGAGGCCGGTCGAGGTCATCGCGTAGAGATGGCGGAGAACCATGTCATCGAGGCGCACCTCGGAGATGTCGTGATTGGCGAGCGCGTAGAGGACATCGATGCGGTTCAGCCACGTGGGCCCGGGCTCGGACCCTTCCTCTTCGTCAAGGCCGGCCTTGATGGCTTTGACCGTGGAGTGCGTCGCGCCCCAATCGGACTGCACAATCCCCTGAAACTTCCAGTCGTGCTTGAGGACATCGTCGAGCAGGTGTTTGTTTTCGCAAGCATAGTCGCCATTCAGCCGGTTGTAGCTGCACATCACACTGCCTGGGTGGCCCTTTTCGACGGCGATCTCGAAAGGCAGCAGGTAGAGCTCACGGAAGGTGCGCTCATCCACCGTCGTGTTGCCGCCCATGCGGTTGGTTTCCTGCTCGTTCCCGGCGAAGTGCTTGATGCTGGCCAGGATGTGCTTGCTCTGCGTACCCAGTGTGCGCTGCGCCAGCATCTCTCCGGCGAGCTCAGGGTCTTCGCCCAGATATTCGAAGCCGCGCCCGCCCCGTGGATCGCGGGTGAGATTGCCGCCGCCGCCCAGGCCCATTCCGAATCCCTGCGCCCGCAACTGGACCGCTATCTGCGCACCGTAATCGAAGGACAGCTGGCCATCCCAACTGGCGGCGATGGCCAGTGTCGAAGGAAAGGTGGTGCTCGCCTGCGTTTTACTTCCCGACCCGGTAGCCGAGTCGGAGTTGTTGATATCGGGAATGTTCAGCCGCGGAACGCCGGCAACGAACCCTGCTCCGCCGCCAGGACTGGCGATAAACGGGTACTTCGAGATGATGAACTGTAGCTTCTCATCGAGAGTCATCTGCTTGAGCAGTGCTTCGGCCCGTTGCCGCACTGCGGGGTCTGCACCTGTTTCCTCTGCCGCTTGCGCGGCGCATACGATCGAACTCGTCGTGAAGATGGCGGTCCCCAGCATAAGCGATACGAACATCTGCTTCACGTGCATTTCCTGTCTCCAAAGCCGCGGGCCCGAGTTGCCAACAACCCGAACCCTCAGTACACCGAAACACAATCGAGCCACTCTGAGATCGGCATGAAGGCTCTCAAACGAAGCTTCACCAGCCCACACGTCAAACCCTGAATCTTCCACCATCCATCTGGTGTCCTGAGCTCAAAAACCTCTGCAACCTCAGCTTTCGGTTCTCGATCAGATGGACAACAAACTATTAGAACCACGCAGCTAGGTCCTGTTCAGTGCTCGTTTAGGGATGAAAAAATCGTCCCTCTTCAGATTGCATTTCTTCGCAATGTACTTGCAATAGTCAAGGCGGCCGGCCAGCTGATTACGGCTGTCGGAGCCGAATGTGAACTTCAACCCCTGTTCTTTCGCCATGAGAATGAATTTTTCGTGTGGTGTATGGGCCATGTCGTTGATTTCAACCGCCAGGTCTTTCTTTTTCAAAGCGTCGATGATCTTCTGCATTCTTTCCTCGGTCCACAGCGCGTAGTAATCACGCGCAATGCAGACGGGCAGGAATAGTGGCCATCCAAAGATGTTCAGCGGCTCGGGGTTGTTGATGACCTCCAAGTTGTGAGCCATGTAGATCTCCATGAATTTCTGTGGGTCATCAATATAGGTATCGAAATTCCAAATGCGCAGCGTCTCCCCATACCCATTGCCATTGGGAATGGTCTGGGGGTCCATCTCGACGTAATCCAGCAGCTTGATGGTTTCGAGCGAAAAGCTCGTGGACCAGCCCGGACTCATCGGCTGCAGACCGTAGTAGACCGGGTACGGCTTCAGCGAATCGATGAACTGTCTCAGGGTGGCGTCGTCATGTACGGCGCCACCAGGATTCATCATGATGCCAAACTCGACACCAGTCTTTTTGGCGATCTCCATCACTTGGTCAATCGTGAAAGTTGGTGTGAGATGAACGTGGAGGTCAATCAACGGCAAATCAATATCGGTAGGTCTCCCGAAGCTCCTGGAAAGCGGAAGTGAGGCCATGACTCCGCCTGCGATCGCCGCGTTTTTGAGAAAACTTCTACGTTCCATCTGCTCCCCCATTGTTGATTGCGTTCGCAATTACATTAGCCTCAGCCCGTACGATCCAATCTCATGACTCAAAATGGCGACCTTCTTCAACTCCTTCGATAGCGGCAGCGTACGATTCTCATTGCGCGTGGGGATCCCAACCCTTCCGGTATTCGCGGATCAAATATTTGTTGGCTTCCGCCAGGTTGGTGACCTTCGGGGACTCACCATCGTAAAGCAATTTCTTGCCCGTCCGCAGGGCGACGGCGTACAGATTAACGGCCTCTGAAATGGGGCCTGCGTTCAAGAAGCTAGAGGGCGATTGCGGTCCGCCGCGAACGGCGGCAATCCACTGGCGGATGCCTGCGGAAAGCCCGCCCTGTTGGTCCCGCTGCCGGACAGGAGCCGGCGTAACCGGATCCTTGTGCATCCTTCTTTCAGGAATCAATTGTGGATCCTCAAGGAAAAAGCCCGCCAGTATCTTTCCCTTGCTGCCGACGAACATCATGCCCTCGATCGGAAGTTCTTTATTATCGATTTCGAGCTCGGGCGGTGTGGGGGGACGCATCCCGCCGTCATACCAGACCAGGTCCAGCGCGGGCCTTCTCCCGCTCGCCGGATACTTGAAGCGGACGGTACAGGCCGTCGGGAAAGAAAAGTCATTATTCACTTTGAACGCGATACCATCCTTCAACCCACATGTGTGACTTAGCGTCGGCTCGACGCTGGTCGGTGACCCCAACTCCAGGGCATTGAAGACTGTCCACAGGCTGTAATGGCCCATATCCGCCATGGAACCGCCTCCAAAGTCATACCATCCGCGAAATACCATGTGCGTATAGTCGGGCGAATAGGGCCGCGCGGCCTCAGGACCCAGCCACAAATCCCAGTCAAAGCCTTCCGGGACAGGAGTCGTATCAGCTGGGGAGGTTGCTGTACTGCGGCCACACAGGACGGTACGTCCAGTTATGGATTTCACGGAGAGCGCCGATCGCTCCACCGTTGATCCAGGTCATCACCTGATCCATCGATCCGTTGACGTCCCAAGGCATGAAGTGCGTGGCAACGCCCGTTTCACGTGCGGTGTCGATCACATAGTCGGGCCTCCTGCAATCGATTGGCGATGGGCTTATGCATGATGACATGCTTGCCCCTCTTCATGCAGGCGATGCTGATGACACCGTGAAGATGATCCGGCGTCATGATCTTGACGGCATCCACTTCTTTCTCTTTGTCCAGCAGTTCGCGGAAGTCAGCATAGGAAGAGCAGCCCTTGAATGTGTCGCCAGGCCGCTGGGCCGCGTAGTAGGTCTCGACAAAGCTTTTGGCCACGTCGCGGCCTCCAGGAACAGTTCCTTCCGTTCCCGCCATCCAGTCGGGCTTGCCGAGGGCCTGTCGCATTTCATTGAGAAGGGAATCCCTCCCCCAATCCCGGTATCCAATTGCATGCTTCGAAGGGTCACAGACGGCGACAATCTGGATCTCCGGAATGGCGATCAATTTCGGCATCTCGCGAAGACCCTGGGTGCCTGTGCCGATGTAAGCAAGCGTGATTTTGTCGCTGGGAGGCACAAACCCGCGTCCACCCAGTACATGCCTTGGAATAATAGTGAAACAAGCGGATGCGGCTGCGGTTTCAAGAAACTTGCGGCGATTCATGTATTCCTGACCTTTCTGCCTCGCATCGCATTACAAATGCCAAGGTCGGATGGCTTCCCAACGGCCTGGACCAAACACTCTTCCTGGCCGCAGGAGTGGACCGGCGTAGCCCCGTATTTGGAGTGCAACCGAAGCAAGCGGGCAAATCGTGAGATTTACGCTCGCCATTCCATGATCCAATTTCCCGCCAAATACAGCGTTTCTGGTCCAAGCATTTGCCCGGCCGACACGGCCACGTTGCACGACAGAGTCGGCCCGCAAGAGACAGGCAAGTCAACGCATGAATCGGAAACGCTCTGAATACAATCTTGATCGTCCCTCAGCGCAATTGCGACCCGATAATGAAACGGCTTGTCTACAGGCTTCCGCTCCGGCGGCTATTTTTGAGCAGATCGATGAGTTCATTGGCATGGTGGCGACAGTTTCCCGTTGACGCGGAACTCATGGAGGACATAACGGAAACGCAGTGATGGCGGTGATATCAAGCGAACGCGGCGGGTACTTCGGCTCATGTGTTGATCTGCGCTTTCGATTTAGCATGAAGATTGAGCAGAATGCGCCTCAGTCCATGACAACTCCCCCCGTTTCAGAGACAATCGAGGCTCCTGGCCCTGGGCCCTCGGCGGCGCGCACCCTCTTTCCCATTCTGGCAGCGGTCAGCGTATGTCACATGCTGAATGACATGGTGCAGTCGCTATTGCCTTCCATCTATCCCATCCTCAAGAGCACCTTCAAGCTCGATTTCAGCCAAGTCGGGCTGCTCTCTCTCACCTATCAGGTCGTCGCTAGCCTTCTGCAGCCCTTCATCGGCATGTTTACGGATCGCCGCCCCGTTCCCTTCGCGCTGGCCTTCGGTATGTGCTTTACGCTCGCGGGCATCGTCTTGCTCGCCATCGTACCGACTTTCGGTTTGCTGCTCGTTGCCGCGGCTGTAGTCGGCGCGGGTTCGGCCATCTTCCATCCCGAGTCCTCGCGCATCGCGCGAATTGCCTCCGGCGGTCAGCACGGATTTGCGCAGTCCTTCTTTCAAGTAGGAGGCAACACCGGCAGCGCCATCGGCCCGCTCCTCGCCGCGTTCATCGTTCTTCCGCTGGGCCAGCGCGGTGTGGCCTGGTTTTCCATAGCCGCCGCCGTCGGAATAATCATTCTCTACATCGTCGGCCACTGGCGCGCGCATCACTTAAGCCAAGCCACGCCGATTCACTTGCACGTCGATCGGCGTCCCGGCCTCTCTCGCGCGAAGGTCATCGGCGCGGTGGCCGTACTCACGGCGCTAGTGTTTTCGAAGTACTTCTATCTGGCCAGTCTCTCGAGTTACTACACCTTCTATCTCATCACGCGCTTCCATGTTTCCGTGCGCAGCTCGCAGCTTCATCTCTTCGTCTTTCTCGGCGCCGCGGCGGCGGGAACATTCCTCGGCGGCCCAATCGGTGACCGAATCGGTCCCAAGTACGTGATCTGGGGCTCGATCCTCGGTGTGCTTCCATTCACGCTGATCATGCCCCACGCCAATCTTTTCTGGACCGGCATCCTATCTGCGGTCATCGGCGTCGTCATCGCGTCTGCATTTTCGGCCATCATCGTTTATGCGCAGGAGCTGATGCCCGGCCGCGTTGGCCTAGTGTCCGGCATCTTCTTCGGGCTCGCATTTGGCATGGGCGGCATCGGCGCGGCAGTGCTGGGTCACATCGCCGACATGACCAGCATCATCTTCGTGTATAAGCTCTGCGCCTGGCTGCCGGCCATCGGCCTGTTCACCGGTTTGCTCCCCGATCTCGATCGCTAAAGGTCGCGATAGCAACTAAAATTATGGTCCGCCGCCGGATGGCCGAAGGTCGTCGCCCATCTCCAGGGACCAGGTGGCGATTAGCGATTGTCGGCCCTGGCGCGACCATGTCGCCGAGGTACCCAACCCGCTTCTCCGACGCAAGGTGGTTACACCAGCCTTCCCGGCAGATACTGTCCCAGAAAACGCCGCGCCAGGATGAATCCGTCCTTGCGTTGCTGCGGGAAATCGGGAAGGTTGCCATTATGCGGCGCATCCCAGAACTGGTCCTCGTGCTCCACCGCGATCCCGCCTTTGAACTGGATCTCGAGCAGCACGGTGAGGAACTCCGGCCAGTTCACGATACCCTGCCCGGGGATGCGGTAACGCCACCATCCATGCCCGGCAATGCCCACCTGCTGTAGCACCGGCTGGATGATCTCGGTATCCTTGGCATGCACGGCGAGAATGCGGTCTTTGAACCGCCACGCCACGCTGATCGGGTCAATGTACTGCCGCACGAAATGCGAAGGGTCGAATTCCAGCCCCAACCGCTTGCTCGGTACAAGGTCGAAGACGGCTTGCATCGCGGCCGGAATACTGGCGAAATTTTCGCCGTTTGGGTAGTTCTCCCATCCCATCGTCACGTTAAGCTTCTCGCAAACGGGCAGGTATTTTTCGTTGAAGACATCCGCGTAGGCCTTGGCCTGATCTTCCATGCTGGCGCCTGGTATTCCGCCGCTGAAGGTTCCTACAAACTTGCAGCCCAGGCGATGGCAAAATTCCAGGGCGCGAACGAACTCGGCATTCGCAGCTGCGCGCTTGCCTGCATTGGGATCCGTGTGGTTGGGACCGAAGTATTCAATGCTGACAATGCGAATGCCTGCATTGCGCGCCGTGGCCAGAATCTGATCGATGGCGCTGTCGCTTAGGTCCGGGTTGAAGTCCGGACCGGGCGTCACCACCACGCCTTCGTAACCGGCCTGCGCGGCAAAGGCGAGCTTCTCCGGTGAGTACGGAGTGATGATGGAGAGCTTGGGATAGGGCGTTTCTGCTGGCATGGCCGTCCGCCCTGCAGGATCCTGCGCTGCCTGTGCCGTCGCAGCCGCTGTTCCCGCCATGCCCAGCGCCGCCGCGGATGTGCCCCCCACCTTCAAGAAATCGCGCCGATTCCAAAACGAGCATTCGCTCTCCATAGCATTCGTCTCCTATATTTGGCACAATCGTTCGATCGGGTCGCTTGCCCCGGTGAATTATATAGGGCGCGTCGAACGATCCGGACAGCAACGAACCAGGTCCCTTTGGCAAGAATTCGTACGAGTTCACAGGTAGAAGGTTGATGGCAAGATCGCATTGACGGCCGCAGCGGCATCCTCCAACCGACCAGCCGCCAATCACCGCATTGAGTTCATGCGGGTTGACCGGGCATCGTGAACACGCCGCCGCCAGACGAATTGCTTCGCAAGCTGCCCGTCAAGCATTCGCCATATACTTACCGAAACTCAGATCGGGAACGGAATGTGTGCGTCCAGCGAAGGCTGGCATGAACCAGTGGGTGAGAGTCCCACCGGGGTAAGAGTCCAAGCCCCGTAGCTTGAATGGCAGGGTGGGGAGGAAACTTCCCATTCTGAAGCCTATTGACGAAGCCATCTTTCAGGATGGTGAGCGAGTCACCGGGCCGTAACGCAAGTGAACTCATATGGCCTCGAAAGTACTGCAACCCGAAGGCCGAGCCCTCACATTTCGGGCGAAGGCAGCATGGAGTGACGCATGGACTGATGCGGCGCAACACTTCGGCGGGGTTGGTAGGGACGGCACGGTGACAAGGTCATGCTAAGCAACTGGAGAAGCCCTCCTCGTCCCGTCGCGAAATCGGCGGAGCGGGAAGCCGTATAACCGGTGGCCCCGGGAAGTCGGTGGAAGACGAGAGGGATTCGGCTGGGTCTGTAGTAGCGAGGAAGCGGAGTAATGCCCGTGGAGCAAAGAGGCCCTGCTGTTTGTAGTGGCTCCAACATAAGGGAGGCAAGGGTGAGATGACAAAAGCGCCCATTAGTTTGCAGGACCTGAGAAGGAGTCTATATGTCAAGGCGAAGACAGAACCGTCTTGGCGTTTCTGGGGACTATACGTCCACGTCTGCAAGATGGAAACTTTGTGCGAAGCCTACCAGATGGCAAGAAGTAATGACGGGGCTCCGGGTATCGACGGGGTCACGTTTGAAGCCATTGAGGAAAGCGGCGCCGAAGGTTTTCTCGTGCAGATTCAGGATGAATTAGTTACCAACACGTATCGACCCATGCAGGTACGGAAGAAGGAGATTCCAAAGGACGGGGGAAAGAAGGTCCGCGTCCTTTCGATTCCTGCAATCCGTGATCGAGTGGTTCAGGGTGCGTTAAAGCTCATCCTGGAGCCAGTCTTTGAAGCGGATTTCCAGGCAGGTTCGTATGGTTATCGACCAAAACGGACAGCGCACGAAGCTGTGGCCAGGGTTGCACGAGCAATCGTTGAAGAGAAGACGCGCATCATCGATTTGGATTTAGCCTCCTATTTCGATAACGTGCAGCACTCTCTGCTGTTAGAGAAAGTGGCGCGGCGAGTCCAAGATGATGCGGTCATGCATTTGCTCAAGATGATTCTGAAGGCGACCGGGAAGAAAGGCGTTCCTCAGGGCGGTGTGATTTCACCACTGCTCAGCAACCTCTATCTGAACGAGGTAGACCGGATGCTGGAGAAGGCGGCGGACACAACGCGAAGGGGCAAGGCAACCAAGGTCCAGTATGCAAGATTTGCGGATGACATGGTGATCTTGATCGATGCCGAACGGCAAAGCGACTGGCTGGTGGAGGCGGTAAACCGACGGCTGCGAGAGGAGTTTGCGAAGCTACACGTTGCGATCAACGAGGACAAGAGTCGGATGGTTGATCTGAAGAAGGGAGAGAGCTTTGCCTTCCTTGGCTTTCAATTTCGGCGCATTCTCAGCTATCAGCGGAGGTGGCGGCCACACTATGCCCCCAAACTGAAGAAGAGGACTGCGCTGTTTGCGACGCTGAGGGAAATCTTCCAGCAGTATGTCAGTTGGCCCGTCGAATTTGTGATTGCAAAAATCAATCCGGTTCTGCGCGGCTGGGTGAACTACTTTCGGATTGGACACTCGAGTTCCTGTTTCACGATGGTTAAGGAATGGGTAGAACGGAAGGTCCGGCGTCATCTGATGCGTGCCCGGGGACGGCAAGGCTTTGGCTGGAAACGGTGGAGTAGTTCCTGGTTCTACGAACGGCTGGGCTTATTCAATGACTATAAGCTCCGTCGATGGACCAGTTCGAAAGCCGCTCCTGCACAATAGGCCCCATAACCCTTGGTACGAAGCAAACAGGTGCGCCCAGTGCGGGAAATCCGCACGCTGGGTGCGATGTGGCGGGGACTGGAAACGGGTTTACGGTTGGGCTAATGAGGCACTCCCAGAGGAAACGGGGAGAAACGGCTAGGCCCGGCCTTTGGAATACCGCGCCAGTCCTCGACCCGACCGGCCAGTGTCCAGGAATCCGAAGCTTTGTTCGCCCAGGGAATCTTGGCGAGATCGCCGTTTTCCGGAACTAACCCGACCGGCGAGCTGATAAGTTTCCGGGGTACTCCTAACTCGGGATCAACAGTTTTGCAATCCGAGAGATTTTAACCAAATCCTTTGGAGGTTGGCGAAAAGACGAATCAAACATTGTCACCGGCACATGAGCTGTCACGCTAGTGTGTGAAAAGGCGTTAATAAATAAATACGGCTAACAAACTCTTCAATCCTGAACCCGTCACTCTATGGTGAATCAGCTTACTGGCGGAAGTTTTGTGATGAACTGTTCGGTTCGACGCGCCAGCGTGTTCAGCCAATCGAGTTGTACACGTGAAGCGGTGCGGAACAGTTCGACGAATGCTGACGGCAAAACCGACCAGTCGATGGCGAGTGCACCCCAGTCGGGGCGACGACCGTCATAGTCGGTGAAGCTGTAGACACGTGCCAGTTCCCATGAACTCAGCTGCTGGCCAGTCCACTCGATTGAGTTTGGATCGGAGGCGAGCGCAGCGATGGCGCGTCCTACAAAAAGCGGGGATTCCGATTCAAGGAAATTGGGGTCCTTTTTCCCTGCATCGCGCCAGTTCTCTTCTGTCACGCCCAAACGCTCCAACATAGATTCGGACCGCAGGAAACCTGGCGTAATCGACACGGCGGTGATACAGTGCGGCCGCAGCTCGGGCGCCATGTTGAGCGCTAGACCTTTGATCGCGAGCTTAACGGTCTGCGTCAGCGGGTTGCCGCCAGCAAACAATGTGTCGTTTTCGCTTACCTCGACAATGAGACCACGGCCCGCGCGAATCATCAGCGATGCTGCGTGTTTCGAGGTGATGATGTGCGACAAAATACACTGTCTAAAAATCGCTTCCCCGTTTTTCAACTGTGTATTCCAGAACGATCCCCATTGATGCATCATTGGATCTTCGCCAGCGACGCAGTTGACGAGAACATCGAGGCGCCCCTGCTCCTTATCGACACGCTCGAAGAGCGCTTGTACCTCAGATTCCAGCGTATGATCCACACGGATAGCAGCCGCACGCCCACCGGCCGTAACGATCATTTCAGCGGTCTCTTCTATTGTTTCAGGTCGCTCGTACGGCGACGGTTTGTCGCGCGTGCTGCGGCCGGTACAGTAGACGGACGCTCCTGCCTCTCCAAGCGCGCGGGCGATGCCGCGTCCCGCGCCCCGGGTGGCGCCCGCGACGACAGCGACTTGCCCGCCAAGTGGCGTCATGCCGCAGACCATACTTGAACAGATGTTTGGAAATCAAGCTCAAAGTAATTGGTCAAGAGGAGTTCGCTTCCGAGTCGTCGGCTAACGGAAGCTGTCCGGCCAGCATGAGGCCGGACACGTTGGCGCAGGCGATGAGCAGAATGAGGCCGATTGCTGCCATGAGCAGCAGGAGCGGCCCGCCATACATACTCCGGATTCCTGTTAGTGCCGGCTGCGCGGGCGGCAGAGAAAGGCGAGGATGTCGGCCTGATCCCAATGCGGCTTCGCTCCATGGAGCATTTCATTCACGAAGAGGGAGTTGAGCGCGGCCTGCGCCCGCGCGCGGGAGACTCCGGATTGTAATCGGCCGACAAAGACAGAAGTGCGAGAAGTCCGGACCGACACCCGGAGGCCAGCTTGACTACGGCATCACCATTTCTGATCACGCTCTGTATGCCTTATGGGTGCGGACCGATTTTCCAATCAAAAACAGACTGGATATGTGTACGCGTCTCTTTCCCGTTGTTTCATCGAAGAAAGCTGCTCTTGCATACGAGGCGGCTTGCCCAAAATTACAGCTATCGATGTTTCGGGCGCAGGTGCCGAGATGTTTCAGGGAACGTTTGGTATCAGCGTTGACTCTGCGGGGGATATTGCTGGAACCTACCTCGATCCGAGTCTGGTGTCGCACGGCTTTGTTCGAACCCCTGACGGTAAGACAAGAAGCTTGATGCTCCCGGAGCGGGCACGAGCTCGAAGATCGACATGGGAGGTGTTTCGTTCGTAGCGAAGGCCATCAATCCCCTCTGCACGGAGCTAAAAGATTTGGTCGGGGAACTGAGAATTGAACTCAGACCACGTGCTCCCAAGGCACGGATGCAACGCATTACACCATTCCCCGATGGTGCCAGCCCAGCGAGTTGAACGCTGCTCTCTCCGTTTTCAGCTGAGCGTATCGAGCGCGCATACGCGACTGGCGAAATTTGCTGGACCGTGTGGGAATCGAACCCACCTGACTATCCTGCTTGCAAAGCAGGCGACCACCCCGAGTAGTCCTACGGCCCGAAAATTTACTCCGCGTCTTTCCCCGCGTGCTTAATCGATGGGTGCTTCATGTCGATGCCGCCCCTTGGTGGGGCGCGTTTTCGCAAAGGCATGAAGCATCCTCCTCGTTGGGGTGGCCGGTGGGAGTTGACTCAGCGACTATCTCATCCGCTTTGAAGAAGCCTCAGTGGGAGGTGAATTCGAGGAGGTGGCGACCTACGCTTTTCGTGTCGCTGCGAACTGATGCTCCCTCCTCGCAAACAATCCTTGAAATGGATCGGCCAACTCTGCCATTCACAGTAGAACGTGTCTATTGCTGTTCAGGAGGGAGTGCAAGCCGGCTTCGTGATTGATTACGATAGCCGAACTGTAAAGCCCGCGCCTAAGCGGGCATCTCCCGTCGCTGAGCGGGAACGCCGTAAGGCCGGCTTTCCCAGGTTCGACTTCCCAGGCGCGGCTCGGATGGCAAATGTCAGGCGAGCACCTGTTCACGATGTCCGGGCCACGATTCCTGGGCCCGAATATCTCCGTTACCAGAAATTAAAAGGAGGGAATCATGCTGGTCTCACTTAGGCATTGGTGGCGAGACCGGAGCCAAGACTGGAAAGAACGAACTGTTTATCCTGGGAACTTTCAAGTGGGGTGCAAGCCCTAAGTAAGGAGACCGACCTAATGAATCTACGACTTGGAATACTGTCAGGCATGTTGCTCCTCGCCTCTGCCGTATCCCCACAAGCTCCGGTCCCGCCTCCTGTTTCTCCGGGAGGTGCTTCGGAAAGTGGTGTACGGGGGCCTGCGGCCCCGAATCCTTCATTGCTCGGATCTAGTGTCCAGAACCCGGCCCCACCGGCCAATGCAAACCTGGTGGAGCAACACTCAACTCCAGCTACATCGGCGGGAAAATACAGTGCACCATCAAATGCGGTATTTTGCGCGATTTTAGCTTCAATGACAGGCGCGATTCTTGTCGGAATCGTCTTGGTGGGAGTGCGACTTCGATCTGATAAAGACTGGACATTTGCTGTCGCCATGTCGGAAGCCGATGGCAAGCCGAGCGTCAGCCGGCTGATTGCATTTCTGGGACTGCTGATTATTGTTTCGCTCATCCTCGGAGTCGGGTATTCGAGCCTTTGGGTCTTCCTCCAGGCAGGCCAGGCGCCCAGATTAGGTGGAATGTCGACCTTTCTGTTGGCCTGTGCCGGACTATTTACGCCGTACTTCGCTAACCAGATCAGTCATATGTTCGGCGCCTCAATCCGGCCCTTAATCCCTAGCCCCGGTCGTGACTCAAACAGCAAATTCCGACCTTCAATTCCGAACATTGAACTTACCCGGCATTCTCTTCGATGCGCCGGTCAGGCCGCCCATTTAAGGCGCAGAATCCGCGATGCGAACTAACGAGGCCGCGAAGAACCGTTTTGACGCCGTTCGCGCGAACGCTATGCGAAGAATCATCTGTTGTCGTGAGTCGTCTACCGGATCAGTCCTATCCTCGTCTGATCCGTTGCACATACGAGTGCTTCGATTCTTGACTTCCAGGTGCTTCTGGTGTAAACACAAAAGGCACTACGAAAACACAGGCCCAGACCATTCTGGCTCACTCGCCGGGAGGCGGCCCTGATATCCCAGCCAAAGAGGTTCTTCTCGATCCCCGGGTTCTTTCACTCCCATTTCGCTTGGAGGGAGCGCTCATGGCGATCACAGCGATTTATACAGCATCCACAAGCATCAATCCACCTCCCGCCCTCGCGCAGGCAGCCAGAGCATGCGATATCGACCTCTCATCGTTGCGTGATGACGCAGATATTAGGGACGCGATCCACCGGCGCGATGGCGGTGTCATTCTGTTCATCGATGTTCCGGCCCTTTGCCCGGGCATGCTGGAAAGAATTGCGACGTTCCGCAAAGTAGATATCCGATTTCCCATCATCGCCCTCACAATTCTGCCGAGCGTTGACGATGCTGTCAGGATCATTCGTGCCGGGATTTCGGATGTTATCGATCGCTCCTCGCCCATGGAGGAGTTCAAAGAAAGACTACAAGTGCATGCCGATGGGGTTCGGTATGTTCCGGTGCCTTACAAAAAAGGAACGCCAGGCGCCGATGGTCAAAGAATGGTCGGCCGCAGCGCAGGGATAACAAGAATCCGCGACCAGATTTCCCAGATTGCCGCGTCGAATGCAAATGTATTGATTTATGGTGAAAGCGGTACCGGCAAGGAACTTGTTGCGCACCTTGTTCACAGCGGCAGCCCCAATCCCGAGAAGCCGTTTGTTGCTGTGAACTGCGCCGCAGTTCCAGATTCTCTGGTCGAAAGCGAACTCTTCGGCCACGAGCGCGGAGCGTTTACCGGAGCGCATTCAGTAAAGGATGGGAAGTTACAGCACGCGTCCGGAGGAACTCTATTCCTGGATGAGATCGGCGAAATGTCCCTGCTGGCCCAGGCCAAGATACTTCGAGCCATCGAGAGCCGAGTCATTCAAAGGCTGGGAAGCAATGTTGATACTAAGGTGGATGTAAGGCTAATTGCCGCTACAAATCAAGATCTGGCCAGCCTGGTGAAGGCAAGGAAGTTTCGCGAAGATCTATATTATCGTTTGAATGTGATACGACTGGTGGTTCCGCCATTGCGGGAACGCCGGGAAGATATCCCTGATCTTGTTGAAGAAATATTGGCGGAACTATGCAAGCAGCGCCGCGAACCGCTTCGAACCCTGGAGCGGGACCTGTTGGACAGATTCCAAGCCTACGATTGGCCGGGGAATGTCCGGGAGCTTCGCAATATCCTCGAAGCGATGATGGTATTCAGCACATCGCGGCAAATCAGATTGAGTGAGCTTCCCACCGAAATCAGAGAATGCCTGCGATCGTCTGATCTTCCGTACTGCAACGAACGGTCCAGAATCCTTTGCGCGCTCGAGTCTTCGAGTTGGAATCGTGAAAAGGCGGCCGGGCTTTTGCAATGCTCACGCATGACACTCTATCGAAAGATGACCAGGTATTCGATTATTCCCGAACCCGCATCATACTGCCAGAACACTGAATAGCCGGTCGGAATCTCTCCTCGTCAATTGATGATCGCCGCATGGAATCGCTTTCGAAGCGCCGTGGCCATGGGTGCGCGTCCTTTGGGCGAATGAGGATTCGCTTGTCTCAGCCGGGATATGTGTATCAGCCCGGCGTTACACGTAACAGACATGTAACCGGCGATGGTGTTACGTGTCGAACCTGCGCTGTGAATCTTCTCACAAAACAATCTACTTAGCAGAAGCAACACGATGGAACCGAAAGTGCTAAGGGAGTTTCGTCTCGTTCATTTCTCCCCGGGGCGGAGGACACACTGTGCAAATGGAGGCGCGTTGCGCGAACCATTTTGAAGTCGCCTTTACTGATTCGGAATTCCTCCTGAGCTTCGGCCAATCGTTCAACGGCACAAATGAGCCGCTAATCCACTCCAAGATCGTATTAACTCCGCGTTCGGCGCGAACGCTGACTTCGATGCTGCAGGACCTTTTGACGCGATACGAGGCAATGTTTGAGTCGGTTCAAGGAAAGAACGGGTAGTCATGGCTAGCACGAATGCCATCGCCGCGGTAGGGCAAGCGATTCTCGCATTGATCGCGGGCGCGGTACCGCGCGATGAATTCTCTTCCGCCCGTTTCGAACTTTACCAGGCGAAGGATTTTCAAGACCCGATGCAAGAGGGAATTTCCCTGTATCTGTATCGGATAACTCCCGCCGGCGAGATACGAAACTATCCGCCGCGCCTGGCGCCGAACGGGCGACGGTACAAGCAGGATTTGCCGATCAACCTTCATTACCTGCTTTCCTCCTGGGCCAGGGAGGCCACAAAACAGCAGCGCCTGCTGGGGTGGGCCATGCGCATTCTGGAAGACACACCCATACTTCCCGCCGGCCTTTTGAACCAGGGCGGTCCGGAGGACGATACCTTTCGTCCCAACGAAACAGTGGACATAGTGATGGAGACCATATCGATCTATGACATGGGTGCGATATGGGATGTTGCCAAGCCGAACACCCAGCCATCGGTCTGTTACGTCGCGCGAATGATCGGCGTCGAATCGCAGATCGAGATCGTGGATGCCGCGCCCGTTCAGACCCGGTTTTTTCAGCCCGGAAAGGTGATCGAGCCATGACAACCTCGGTGCTCGTTCTCGATCGGATCGCGCTTACCGCGCCCTTCGGTGTCCGGTTCTGGGATGTGGCCTCGGGTGCGCCGGAATCGGGAGATCTAGCCGTAATGGCTTTTCCCGATTCGTATCCCGAACTGCGAACCGCGGCAACTCGCAGCCCCGGCGGCGTGTATTCTTTCTCGGGCTTGCCCGGGTTGCGGCAGGCGGAAAACGGAGCCGGCGATGACGCTTTCTGGTCGGCGCCTCCTGCCGCTGTGCCGTACACAATGCAAGTCAGCGATCCCTTGTTGCGGTACCTGCCTTTTCAGTTTTCGGCCACTCTGCCGCATCGCGGGCTGTTCGCAATGCTGGAAAGCCCGAGCCTTCCGTCGTTGACACCGGGGCCTGACTGGCTGCCGCTGTTTTCCCAGCCTTCCCGAGCGTTGCCGGGTCCGTCCGGGGTGATACACGCCGTTCTTCAGGATGACATTCTGCATGCTCCCGCATCATGGGCACTGATCAGCGCTCAAGCGGGCGCCCTTCCGCCGGCGTGGGCTGTTGCCGACGAGCGCGGCGTGGTTTCGATCTTCCAGGCCTATCCTGAACTGATCCCTTCGGGGTTCTCTTCTCCGCTCACCGCCCCGAACCTCACGAACCAATCCTGGCCCGTAACTGTTTCGATCTATTACAGCGCCATACGTGCATTAAAGGGCTGGCCCGATCTGGATGACATTCTGCGCCAGGGCGCCGCATTTGTCTGGCGCGATTCCGCCCACACGGGTTTGCAAAACCAATTCCAACTTGCTTTCGGAACGGACCTGGTTTGCCGGTCGCTCGATTCGGTCAGCGGCCGGGAGCTGCCGGTCTTACTCATCACTTCCGCCACGTCGCCTTTGTAGCGCAAGGAGCCAAACATGCCTGAGTACCTATCACCCGGCGTTTATGTTGAGGAAGTCTCATACCGAGCCAAGTCCATCGAAGGGCTGGGAACAACCACGACAGGATTCATCGGCCCCACGCGCTACGGACCCATCAACCTGCCGCTGGATGTCTTGACCAGTATTGGCGAATTCGAGAGGACGTACGGCGACAGGCAGCAGATGCAGTTCGGCGGATCTTCTCCGACCGATAATTACATGTGGCACGCCGCGCGGGCCTTCTTTGAGCAGGGGGGAACCAAGCTTTACGTGTCGCGCGTGTTTACGCCGCTTGCCCTACCCGGGCCCGAGGATGCGGCCGACGGAGTTGCATGGAACACCATCACCTCTCCTGAAGCGACCATCAGGATTCAGGCGCGGTTCCCCGGCGCATTCGGCAACCTGCACGTTCGCATCACCCTGCAGTTGGGCGAGAACGTGCTTGGCGTGGATGTTACCACGAAATTGCCTGCGGCCCGCGGCCTTTACCCAAACGACGTGGTCGCGATCTATAACGGCGATCCGCTGGGGAGTCCGGCGAACGTCTTCTTTGCCACGGCGGAATCGTACTTCGACACCGGCCTGGGACAACAATCGTGGAGATTCAATCCAGCCAGCGGCTCTCCCACGCTGCTGCAGAACCTGCAGCCCAACACGGATCCCAAACTGGGCGACCATGTGAGAGTCGTTACGGCGACCGTCAGCATCTTTCCCGATGACCCCAATCTCTCCTCGTGGGTCTATTCCGGGCTCGCTCTCGACAAGGATCATCAGATCAACGGCGCCTCCGACGCCATCGAGTCGCAGTTCTCGGCCAACCCCGATAGCCTGTCCTCGGCCCGCACCATCCCCATCGTCATTACGGTCAGCGGTTCCGACGACGGCCTGTCGCTTCTGGACGCGCTGTTCTCCGCCGACCCGTCGCTCGAGACGAACCTGCTGAATCCCAAGTCCACCGACGTAGACAGGTCCCTGGACATTGTTCTTGATCATGGCAATGACGGCGACCGGGCCGATGCTTCAGCATACGAAGGCGTGGCCGATCCTGATTCGACCATCAAGACCGGGTTGAAGTCGTTCGAGGACATCGACGAAATCTCCATCGTCGCCGCGCCCGGCTCAACCTATCTCTACAATGATCCCGTCTGGCGCGACGAGGCCGCGACGATCTTCGGACTACTGATTGCTCACGCCGAAAGCATGCGCTATCGCATCGCCGTGCTCGACTCCGGGAATGCCCAGAGCATCGCCGACGTGCGCGCCCTGCGCGCCAAGCTGGACTCCAGTTACGCGGCGATCTACTACCCGTGGGTGACGATTCTGGACCCGGTCACGAACAAGGAAATCAACCTGCCGCCGTCGGGGTTCGTCGCCGGGATCTATGCGCGCAACGACGTAAACCGCGCTGTGTACAAGGCACCCGCCAACGAAGTCGTAACCCTGGCCATCGGCTTCGAGAGTCTGCTGAACAAAGCGCAGCAGGATGTGCTGAATCCGCTGGGAATCAACTGCTTCCGTTTCTTCGAGGACCGCGGCTACCGGCTTTGGGGAGCGCGGACCATCAGCTCGGATCCGGAATGGAAATACGTCAACCTGCGGCGCTACTTCGCCTACCTCGAGCACTCCATCGACAAGGGAACGCAGTGGGCGGTGTTCGAGCCAAATGGTCCTCTGCTCTGGGCAAACGTACGGCGCACGATCGCCGACTTCCTCCTCAACGAGTGGCAGAATGGCGCGCTTCTTGGCGACAAGCCGGAAACATCGTACTTCGTGCGTTGCGATCGCTCGACAATGACGCAGAACGATCTCGACAACGGAAGGCTGGTGTGCCTCATCGGGGTGGCGGCGCTTCGCCCAGCTGAATTTGTCATCTTCCGCATCGGCCAATGGACTGCCGATCACCAGTAATGAATTTACGAACAGGAGAACACAATCATGGCGATCTTCCGCGATAGGCCATACGTTCAATTCAACTTTCTGGTCGATCTTGGCACCGGCAACACGGCCGGACCGGACGCGGGATTCCAGGAAGTGAGCGGCATCGGAATGGAAGTGACCGTTTCCGAATATCGCAACGGTAATCACAAAGAAAACAGTGTCATGAAGATTACCGGCTTGAACAAATCCACTGATGTCACCATGAAGCGCGGTGCGATCGGCACGCTTACTCTCTACAACTGGCTCAACGACATTCGTAATGGCAATCAGAACGCGCTACGCAATGTGACGGTGCAACTGCAAAACGAAGATCATACCCAGGTCGTCGCCACATGGAAGCTGAGGAATGCGCGCCCCATCAAGGTGACCAACGGTCCTTTCAGCGCCAAGGGCACCGACGTCGCCATGGAAGAGCTGGTGCTTGCCTACGAGCGCCTGGAAATGGAGTGAGATGAGCATGGCCACCGTGACCCGGCTTCCGGGGATCCAGTTCAACGTGGTGAGCCCTCCCGCCCCGTTGGCGCTTGTGCGCATGGATATTGCCGTGTTCGTTGGTTTCGCAGCCAGCGGTCCGTTACAGATTCCGGTTGCGGTGGAAGACATCCAGGATTTCGAGGAGATTTTTGGCGGCGATCTAAACATCGCCTATGATCCTTCAACGCGGCAGCCGGTGTATGCGCTGCTCCCTTCGGCGGTGCGCGCTTTCTTTCGCAACGGTGGAAGCCGATGCTGGATCATTCGCGTGGCGGGACCACAAGCCCAATCCGGGCGCTTTCCCATACCCGGGCTCTGCACTCTGGATGACACTGGGGCTCCTTCCCAGGCTTACGCGCGGGCTCGCTCCGAGGGCGGCTGGTCAGACAGCATCGCGGCCGGCGCTGCGCTGCGTTCGCAAACGCTGGAACTGATTTCGTTCGATCCGGGAAGCAACGATCTGCGTCTTCTATTGAGCAGCCCCGATGATCTTCTCCGCGGCGACCTCCTGCGCGTGAGCTTCGGCAGTTCCGACGATGCGTTGTGGATGTTCGCCGACGGCATCGTTCCGGTCAACCTGTCGCCTCCCATGACCGGCCCGGGCCGCAGTGTCGCAGTGGATGTCAAAAGCTCGCACATTTACTGGACACCGGCATCTTTTCCCAGCCTCGAGGCTACCTCATGCGAGCGGCTTACCCTGGATCTGTTTGTGCAGGAGGGGTCCACGCTTTACACGCTCACAGATCTTGGCCTGGCTCCGGCGCATCCGCGTTACTGGGCCAATCTGCCTTCCGACTATGAACTGTATTCAGGCGACGTCCCCCTTGCAGCCGTGAGCGCAGAGGCAGCTTATCCGCGGTTCCCTCTGGCGGGAGAAGATCGCGAGGCCTTCTACTGGCCACTGGCGATCGGCGCTTTGCCTACTTCCTTCAGCGGCCCCGATCTCGCCGGCGCGGCGGATGCCATCCTACGTGACGGCGTTGAAGCGTTCGGATCCGAGCTGTTTCTCGACCCCTCGCTGGCCGAAAGCTCAAGCCGGGATGTGTTGAACGAAGCGTACTTCATCCGCTATCAGAGCCCCGAGCTGCGCAGGCTCACCGGGATTCACGCCGCCATCGAGATCGACGAAGCCACCATTATCTGCGTCCCGGACGCGGTGCAGCTCGGCTGGTATCCCTACGCCGCCGATCCCATCGCCCCCGCAGGGCCATCCAGTCCGTTCCCTCATCCCGAATGGTGGCATGGACTGGGGTGCATTGATCAGCAATCGATCCCGCTTGCGCTGACTCCACCGCTGGACCATTTCCAGGTCTGTGACCTGCTCGTCGTTCAGGCGCCTGAGTTGAAAGTGGCTGCCCGCGAGGGAAACACGTTGACGCTCACCTGGGAGTCCAGCCAGCACTTCGCAACCTTTACCGACCTGCTGGAAGAAGCCGTCGATCCACAATTCCTGACCGCGAATGTGATCTACACCGGACCGGCGCAAAGTCGCGTGATTTATGGCCGGCCAGCGGGAGATTATTACTACCGCGTTCGCCGCCAGACAGGCGATAACACCAGTGACTATTCGAGCGGGTTGGCGGTTCGAATCGCGGCTCCGAGCGATTGGCGTGGGAACCCCGCGGCGCATTACAGCAATGCCGCACTCGTCGATGTGCAGGGCGCGCTGGTGCGCATGTGCGCGGCTCGCGGCGACATGATTGCCGTTCTGGCTCTCCCGCAGCACTATCGCGAGGCCGAGGCGATTGCGCACGCAGCCACGTTGAAGGCGGAATTCGTCGGGAATGCGCGCGACGCCAGTTTCGGCGCGATCTACCATCCGTGGCTGATCGGCCGCGAGGAGAATGATCTGCTCAATCTGCGCTCGACGCCTCCTGACGGAGCGACGGCCGGGGTCATGGCCAAGCGGTCTTCGCAGCGCGGCGCGTGGATCAGTCCTGCCAATCAAGCTCTGAGCGGTGTTGTGGACATGTCTCCGCCGGTGGCGCGCGCTTCACGGCAGTCGCTGCAGGATGCGAGTATCAACCTTATCCGGCACGAACCGTCGGGTTTCCTTTGTTTATGCCAGCTCACGTTGAGCGACGATCCGGATCTTTGCAACATCAATGTACGCCGCCTGCTTTCATTTGTTCGCAAAACCGCCTTACGGGCCGGCGCCGACTACGTTTTTGAGCCCAACAGCGATGAGTTCCGGCGCGCGGTGGAGCGCGGGTTTGAGGCTCTTCTCGATAACCTGCTGGTGCGGGGGGCATTCGCCGGGCGCACCTCGCGCGAAGCTTTCCAGGTTGTAACCGACAGCAGTCTCAATACGCGGCAGGCCGCCGACAATGGCCAGTTCTTTGTAGAACTGCGCATCGCTCCCTCTGTTCCTTTGCGATTCCTCACCGTACGTCTCCTGCAAGACGCCGACCGGACATTCGTCACAGAAGGGGGTGCCTGAGCCATGGCCACGGCCACTTTATATCCATTTACCTCCTTCAATTTTTCAGTCGAGATCAATGTTCCGTTTATCGGGCCGAAGTTGTGCAATGCGGCGTTTTCCGACTGTGACGGCCTGGACATGACCATGGACGTCAAGACCATCCGTGAAGGCGGAAACAACACCCAGCAGATTCGTATGGTGGGCGCGGTCAACTACGGCGTTGCGACTTTCAAGCGCGGCGCGACCACAAATTTCGATCTGTGGGACTGGTTCGATGCCCAGCAGCATGCCAATCCGCAGCAACTCCGTAGCGATCTGCGCGGCGACGTCGATGTCGTGATCCTGGGCGTCGATCACAAGACCGAACTGGTCCGCTTCATCCTCAAAAAGTGTCTTTTGACCAAGCTCAAGGCGCCCACGCTCAACGCCAAGGACGGCACGGTTGCGATCGAGGAGATGCAACTGAGCTATGAGTCGATGAGCCTGAAACGGCCGCAGGGAGGTGCCTGATGCCGGATGTACCTAAACTCGCGAAAGCGGTGTTGCGGCAGATCGACGCCAATTTCAAGAATCCAATCAACGATGACAAGGCTACCCAGGTTCAGTTCAATCCGGACTCGTTGAAAGTGAGCTTCGCGAACCAGGTGGCTGCCCCGGGCGGCAGCGGGGATCAGAACGGATCCCAGGCGCGACAGTTCGTGGGGGCCGGAACCACCAAGCTTTCGGTGACGCTCACGTTCGACGTGACCAGCGAGATTCCGCAGGATCTTCCGCAGGTGGATGACGTACGCAAGCTCACGCAAAGGGTGGCGTACTTCATTACCCCCATCGGGGATCCGCCCTCGCAGCCCAAAAAATATATCCCTCCGGCGATTCGCTTCAGTTGGGGCTCGTTTCAGTTCGACGGGATGATGGAATCGATGGACGAGACGCTGGAACTATTTTCGTTTGAGGGGAGGCCGCTGCGCGCAACGGTGGCGATCTCGATCGTCCAGCAGAAGATCACTGCGTTTACGTTCAACGACGCCACTCCTGCTCCGCCGGTGACGCGGCGCGGAGGACAGGCGCCCGGCACGGCTCCGCTCACCGAAGCTCCCGCGGGTGCAACGCTTCAGGGCCTTGCCTCGGCTCAGGCGGGGGGCGGCGCCGACTGGCAGTCGATTGCGACCGCCAACAACATCGACAATCCGCGGCTGCTGCAGCCCGGACAATTGATCAACCTCAATCCGCCCAGCATCAGCGTGTAGCTGTGCCGAAGGGAACACTGAACATGGCTGTTGTCATCAATGAATTCGAGGTAACGCCCGCGACTTCTTCCGCTCCGAGGCCTGCCCCGGGAGGCGCTCGATCGCAAGACAGCGGGTCTGCAACGCCCCAGTTGTTGCGCAGCCTGGAGCGCGCTGCGCAGGCCAGGACCTGGCGCGAATATCGGCTCAAAGCGGAGTAGTCATGGCGGCATCGGCATCAGCTACGGGTATTCGCGTCTCGCGCCCTTCCATTTTTGTAAAAGGGCAGGAGGACGCGTCTCTCGGGCAGGGTTTGCTGCAGATGACGATCTCCGAGAGTGTCCACGGGCTCTACCATTGCGAACTGCGCTTCGGAAACTGGGGTCCGAGCCAGAACAGTATCGGATTTCTCTATTTCGATCGCAAGAAACTGGATTTCGGGACGGCGGTGCAGGTGAAGGTGGACGGGAACAAGATTTTCGACGGCCGCATCTCCGCATTGGAAGGCAGATTCCTCGAGGGGTCTCCTCCCGAGATTGCGGTGCTGCTCGAAGACCGCTTTCAGGATCTTCGCATGACGCAGCGTACGCGCAGCTTCGAAGACGTGAGCGATGCGGATGTGATGAACCGCATCGCGCGGGACTACGGCTTGCAGGCGAACATCGATGCCGACGGTCCCACCTACAAGCTGCTGTCGCAGGTGAACCAGAGCGATCTCGCTTTTGTACGGGAACGTGCCCGGGCCATCGACGCCGAGATCTGGATGGACGACCGTAACCTGTATTGCCGTTCGCGGAGCAAGCGCAACGACGGCAACGTGCAACTCAACTACGGGGGAGAACTCCGCGAGGTTGCGGTGTGCGCGGACCTTGCCGATCAGCGCACCGGCGTAAAGGTTGTGGGATGGGACGTAGCCGGCAAGTCGCAATTGAGCTATGAGGCGACGGACCAGGCTTTGGGGGCGGAACTGAACGGCGACGTCAGCGGGGCAAGCATCCTCAACTCAGGCTTCGGAAGCCGAAAAGAGGTCCTGTCGCACACCGTCCCGCTGAGCAGCGCGGAGACGCAAAAGGAAGCCGAATCGGTGATGCGCATGAAGTCACGGAGGTTCGTCGTGGCTCGCGGAATGGCCCAGGGTAACGCAAAACTCAACGTGGGCACGTACGTCAACCTGCAGGGACTGGGACCGCTCTTCAACGGCAAGTATTATCTCTCATTCGTAAAACATGTTTTTGACGGGCTGGAAGGATTTCTAACCGAATTTACGGCGGAGCGCTGCGGAATCGGGCGCGCATGAACGGAGCGGACAACGGTGCATAGCATCTTTGACAAATCTCCGGTGGAGCTAGTGCATGACCGCAGTCTGCACGGGTTGGGCGGCAAGTGGTACGGGATCTACCCGGCGCTGGTACTCGACATCAAGGACCCCAACAATACGGGACGCGTCAAGATCACGCTTCCCTGGTCTTCGGATACGGGTTCGCAACGCTACGAGGCGTGGGCACGTCTTGCAACACTCATGGGCGGCAACAACCGTGGAAGCTGGTTCATTCCCGACGTGAACGATGAGGTTCTGGTGGGATTTGAAGGCGGCGATCCGCGCCGGCCCTATGTGCTGGGCGGGCTTTGGAACGGAAGCGACAGTCCTCCGCAGACCATGGACGGAGGAGGGCAGAACAACCTCAAGGTTTTGCGCTCGCGCAACGGCGTGAAGATCACGCTCGACGACAGCAGCGGCCAGGAAAAGTTTCTCGTCGAAACACCGGGCGGGCAAAAAATCACGCTGCAGGATGGGCCGGGCTCGGTGGAAGTGGACGACAGCAACGGCAACTCGGTCAAGCTGCAGACCAGCGGCATCACGGTGAACGCCTCGGCCAAGGTCACAGTATCGGCCACCATGCTCGAGGTCTCCGCAAGCATGGTGACGGTCAATGCGGGAATGTCGAAATTCAGCGGAGTAGTGCAGGCTGACACGGTGATCTGCAACAGCATAGTGAGCGCATCTTACACGCCCGGCGCGGGCAACATCTGGTGAGGCGAACGATGGAAGCACACGTGGAATGGACAACCGCTGCCCCTTTGTGGCAGTTCACCGGCGATCCGCAGCGATCCGCTCACCCGCCGGCAATTCCGTTCGCCCGCCATCCTGCGCTTCGCCACGGATTCGTTCATGGATGATTTCCTCAATCTGCTGAAGACCGAGCCGGAGCGCCTTTACCAGTTTGTTGCCGCGCCGGAAACATGGAACACTCCGGCCACGGAACCGTCGGCGCCGGCCAACAAGAGTGGGATGGCTCTGGCGCTGTTTCGCGCCCGAAACACGGCAATCCGCAAACTGCAGGCGCGCGGCGCCCGGGTTATGGGACAGCCGTCCACAACCGGGCCGGGTAAGGTGCTCAAGTTGTATCAGCCGTCGCATGGCCGCTTCTACCTGGTGGCCACGTGCCTTGTCTGCCGCGTGCTTGGATTGCCTGACCGCATCATCGACGCGGGCGCGCAGGAGAAGGCGACTTTTGTCATTCGGCTCTTGCAGCCGCTTTCCGAAGCCTCGATCACCAATCCCGATCCAAGCCAGTGCGATGAATTCGCGCTGGTGAACGGCACGTGGCAATTGCTAGGAGATCCAACAAAGCTCGCAGCCGGAGAGGAACAGAAGCCACTCTCGCCGGCCGCTTACATGGCCGACGACCAGCGTTCGCGCCGGCTCCTCATAGGCCTGGTGCCGGTGGGAGATCGCGAGCGCCTGCTGCAAGCCGTCCAGCCCGCTCCCAAGGTCGGGCCGCTCCCGCCGCCCCCCCTGGATACGCGCCAGGTGATGCTGAAGACCCAGGTGATCCAAGGGCTGAGCGCTATGGACAACATCGCCCAGGCTGGGCTGTCGGATGCTTTGGGCGCGTTAAACGCCAAGCCGCCCATCGATCCCACGGACGTTGTGGGCGTGGCCAACAACCGGATCCAGGAACTCTCCTACTACACTCTGCTCGATCTCGGGCAATACTTCAACACCAACGTCCCCACGCTGGGAACGGCGATCACGAACAACAGCGCATCGGGTCTGAGCACGCCCGCCGAACAAGCCGTCTGGAGCACGCTTACACAGACCACCGATTCAGGTATCACCCTGCTCAAGGCGCTGCAACTTGCGGCCGGTGCCGCAATCGCAAATCAACTCGAATCCGTGACCACTCCCTATCAGCCCGGCGATCCAGGCTGGCCCGCATTCCAGTTCCAGTTTTATCGGACGGTCTACCAGTCCGGGCCGGGAGGAACCCTTGGGTCCGCAACCACCACGGCCGCTCTCGACAGGAAGATACTGGAACAGCAGATCGTCCAGGCTCTGCCCGCGATCAATCCCAACACACCTCTGCCAGTGCGCTCCATCGCCCAGGCCAATTCGAACCCTCAGCAGAAGGTCTGGTTCACCATCCGCTGCGTGCTCGAGCGTCCCAATTGCGGAGCCTTGCGCCCGCCCCTGGTCAGCGATCCCACCGCGGCTTTTCAGCTGGCGGCATACTTCGACCCCGATGCGCCTTCACGGCCCGTTCGGATCGGCCTGCCAGTCGATACCACTCCCGCGGGGCTCCGCAAGTTCGACAAGAATACGGCCTTCGTCATGTCAGACGTTTTGTGCGGGCAGGTTTCCAAGATGCAGGGCATTTCATTTGGCGATCTCGTCCTCTCGGTGCTGCCGTTTCCCTTCCACAGCAGTCTCAACACGGGCGATATGAAGCCATGCCCCGGGGGAGGAATGGTCTGCTCTTTCTCGATTCCCATCATCACCATCGTCGCTCTCATTCTTCTCATCATTTTTGTCAAGCTGCTGGACATCGTTTTCTTCTGGATGCCCTTTTTCCAAATCTGTCTTCCCCTGCCGAACTTCTCGGCCAAGGAGTCGTAGATGGATGGCGGTGAACTGTACGGACGCGGCATTTCGTTTCCTCCGAGGGTCGGCCCGGACGGCCGCATCGCATGGTCGGAAGGGGAGACGAATGTCCGCGAATCAATTCGCATCGTGCTTCTTACCGAGCCTGGAGAGCGCCTGCGCCTTCCGACGTTCGGGGGAGGCTTGCAGCGCTTTCTCTTCGAGCCCAATACGGTCGCGATCCAGAGCCAGGTCGGCGACACCATCACCCAGGCCCTGCAGGTGTGGGAACCGCGCCTCTTGATCAAAGATGTGGACGTGCAGCCGGATCCCGCCGACGCGCAGTCCGCCATAGCCTCCATCGACTACCAACTCGTCGCCACGCAGTTAAATCAGTCCGTAACGCTCAGCGTGAAGCTGGGAAACTAGGCCGGAAACCATGCCGCTGACCGCGCCCAACCTCGACGACAGGAAATACCAGGACCTGCTGGATGAAGCTTTGTCGCGTATTCCTGTCTATACGCCGGAATGGACGAACTTCAACAAGAGCGATCCCGGCGTCACGCTGATTGAAGTCTTCGCATTCATGACGGAGACACTCCTGTATCGCTGCAACCGCGTGCCGGAGAGGAACCGGGCGAAGTTTCTGCAATTGCTGAATCTTCCCCTGCAGCCAGCTACCTCCGCCCAGGGCCTAATTACCGTCGCCAACACCAAAGGCGAACTGCAGACAGAAACGCTCAGCGACAACGTGGAATTCAGCGCAGGACAGGTTCCGTTCCGCAGCACGCGAGGCCTCGATGTCCTGCCTGTGGAGGGACGACTCTATTTCAAACAGAAGATTTCCACGCCGTCGCAGCCGGTCGTGGACTATTACAACCAGCTGTATGCCTCCTTCCGCGGAACCCCTCCGCAATCGACCCCCCAGCTTTACCAGGTCTCGGCGTTTCCGTTGCCGGGCGGAGTTCCCGTTCAACTGAGCCAGACCATCGACAACTATCTCTGGCTTGCATTGCTGGTGCGCGATACCGACAAGCCTGCGCAGCAATGGAAAGACGAGGCACGCCGGGTGATCGCCGGGAAGACGCTGAGCGTGGGCATCGTTCCCAATTTGCCGGATTCGTCCCTGATGCTTCCTCCGGGCCGCGCTGCCGCCGCGCCCGCCCCGGTCACGCTTCAATTCGACATCCCGAATGTGGGTTCGACGGGTGGCTTGGTCGATCCCGCTCGTATCCCGCAATATCAACCGCTGCCGTCCACGCAATCGGTGGACGTGTTCACCACCCCGGGCGTAATTGATGTCACACTGCCCGGTTTTGCCGATCTCTCGCTTTGGAACAACCTCGATCCGCTGGAGTCCGGAGTCGGGTTGCTTCCACCCTCCATCGACGACAGTGCTGTCAACGACCGCCTTATTACGTGGATTCGTATTCGTCCCTCCGCGCAAACCCAAGCGCAGTTTCTGTGGATGGGAATCAATTCTGTTCCGATCACGCAATCGGAGCAGGTGAGGGGCGAACTGCTTTCGCCGGGCACGGGGCAACCTGACCAGGTCGTCAACCTATCCCAGGCGCCGGTGTTGGCCAATTCGGTGAAGATCACGGTCACGAGTGCTCAGGGGGACGTGAGCGTCTGGGCGCCCGTTTCGGACTTGATGAGCGCGGGCCCGGAAGTCCCCGTTCCCGACCCGCGTCTCGCCCCCGGATCGCCGCCTCCACCGCCAACGGAATCCAAGCTTTTCCTGCTTGATGCCGAGGCAGGCCAGATCACATTCGGCGACGGCATGCACGGTGCGCGCCCTCCGTACCTGGCTACCATTCGCGCGGACTACGACTTCAGCATGGGAGCGGAAGGCAATGTAGGCGCGGGGTCGATCAACAAGAGCCCCGTCCTGGATGGATTCACAATTTCGAACCCGATTCCTGCCTGGGGCGGAGCGGATGCGGAGACTCCCGACGACGGAGAAAAGCAGATTACCCGCTATCTGCAGCATCGCGATCGCCTGGTGACCGCTTACGACTTTGAGGTGATTACGCTGCGAACGCCGGGAGTCGAAATCGGCCGCGTGGAAGTACTTCCCGCATTTCACCCTGACCTCAGCAATGGCCGCGGCGGCGACGCTCCCGGTGTGGTCACATTGATGGTCATACCGAGTTTCGATCCCGTCACTCCCGACGCACCTTTGCCCGGCAACAGCTTTCTTCAAACCATTTGCAGCTATCTCGATCCGCGCAGGTTGATTACCACCGAGGTTATTCTGCGCGGGCCGGAATATGTCGGCATCTGGATTTCCATCGGCATCAAAACCCTTCCCGGCTCAGTCAATGCGGGAGCCGTGCGCGACGCAGTCAAAGCGGCGATCGTGGCATTTCTCGCTCCCATCGTGGGAGGTCAACAGACGCTGCCCGATGATCCTTCGGATGTCTTGAGCGTGTCTCAATCGCCGTACAAGGGATGGCCCTTAGGAAAGCCGGTGATCGCCCTGGAATTAATCGCTGTCGCCAGCCGCGTGGCCGGCGTGGATTTCGTCCAGGACATCGTGCTTGCGCAGGATGGCGCCGGGGAGAGCCCGCAAGTCGATCTCGCAGGACTTCAATTGCCTCGCGTGCTGGGTATTAGCGTCGCCGAGGGAAGCCCTATCTCTCTCGCCCAATTGCAGGGCAGTAGTTCCGCCGTCGGAGGCACCGGTCCGGTTTCGATTCCTGTGCCCGTCATACCGCAGGAGTGCAGCTGATGGACGCCAATCAAACCCGGCTTCACCTCTTGCTCGGTCGCGACGACTGGGCCCACTGCACGTTGTCAGACGGGACGTTCATCTTGCCGCCTTCCGACGCCGGGAATAACGGTATTCTCTTCGGATGGGACAGCGCCCGGTCGGAGCTTACCCTCGCACCGCGCATCAATGTGTTTCGAAGTTCCTCAGGAAATCGAGCTCCGGAGGCCTCATCCCGGCGCGGCGCAGGCGTGGACCAATTCGGAAATATCTACTGGATCGCGGAATCGGAGACCGAGATCCTGGTGCGTTCGTCAGGCACGCAATCGAACGATCATTTCTGGTCATCGAGCGATGAAATGCACCGTCACGCCGCGGTTCCTGGCGGATTCGCCGACATGCAGGCGCCGTCCACATCCCCTCTTGTCTTCAGAGGACTGACGGTACTTCCTGAACAGCATTATCTGGTTGTGGGCAGCGTCGAGCCTGCCGGATTGCTGATCTTCGACCTGTTTCACGGCGGGCCCCCCCGGCAGTTGCTCTGGCCGCCCGATATTCCGTTTTCCCCCTTTCAGATCGCCGCGTCGATGCGCGACGGCGTCTGGATCCTTGATCTCGGCAATGAACGCCTCTGGGAGCTTGATCGGACGTTTGCCATCATTCCTGGAAGCAACGGCACATTGGTTTCTTCGCCTGTTCCGGCAAGTCCGTTTGTCCCGGTCGACTTGACCGCTCCTGCGTGCATGGCCATGCAGAGCTTTCCTGCCGGCACTCCACTCGATGCCGGATCGCCTTTGCAGGGCATCCAGCCCGTCTCGCTGACCGTGCTGTCCGATAACTCGGTGCTGCTGCTGGAAAGCAATCCCGATTGGGACTTTTCCCTGATCCACCGCATTCGCGACGGAATTCCGATCGGCAGTCCTGTTTCGCTCAAGGTGGTCACGTCCCTGCTCGATCCATCCGATCAGTCTGGTTTCCGGCTGCTGGGTTTCGACTTCGTGTTCATCGCCAGCGAGCAGGTGTTCTCCATTGCTCGCAAAAACACATTGTACGTCGTCGGACAAAACGGGGATCAGGCGTGGGGCTTCACCGCGGACTTGAGCACTGATCAGCTCGTGCTCAGCCCGTTACCCGACTACTATCCGATGCGTCTCTTCGGCGGCCGCGGCATCATCGCTGGCACATCCCAGGTGTTCTACGATTCACAGTCCGGATGGGTGCCGCTCATTCTTCAAAAGCGGCCGCGGTACGTCGAGGATGCGGTACTGTTCACGGGCATCATGGATGGAAAGCAGCCGGATTGCGTCTGGGACCGGCTGACGCTCGATGCCGTCATTCCGACGGAAACCCAGGTGATCGTGTATTCCCGCGCCGGCAATGATCCGCAACTGCTGCAGGGGCAGAGCTGGTTTCTTGAACCGGCACCGTACATGCGCGGGGCTGGCAGCGAAATCCCATGGGCGAAAGAAGCGCCGTCGGAGAGCACGTGGGAACTGCTGTTTCAGACCGCGGTTGGCCAGTACCTCCAATTGCAGATCGAACTGCGCGGAAACCGTCAGCTCACTTCTCGCGTGCGCGCCATCCGCGCCTGGTATCCGCGCTTTTCGTATCTCGAGCATTACCTGCCTGGAGTCTACCGCGAGGACCAGCAATCGGCATGGTTCCTTGATCGCTTCCTGTCGAACTTCGCCGGTTTCTACACGACCATCGAAGACCGCATCGCAACCGTGGAATCCCTTTTCGATGCGGCCAGCGCGCCTGCGGAGACTCTCGATTGGCTGGCTAACTGGTTTGGAGTGGCGCTCGATGCCTCATGGACCGAGTCCAAGCGGCGGCTGTTCATCAAAAACGCGACCACGTTTTTCGAGGCGCGCGGGACGGTCCCGGGCCTGATGATGGCGCTGCGACTGGCCGTGGAAGACTGTGCCGACCAGGGCATCTTTACGCAGACGGTCTCCCTTTTCGGCATCCGCCTGGTGGAGGGTTATCAGAAGCGCTGGCTCCCTGCGGGCCTGCTGAGTCGCGCGGCCGCCTCTCCGGCCATTCCGTCCGTTCCGCGCAACGCTCTCTGGACACCCGATCTTGGCCCCGACGAATTGAACAAGCGCTACACGGTTGCGGTGAGCGGACCTTCGTACCCGGTCTACCTTTCCGCTTCGGACTCGCAGTATGCGCAGTGGGCCGCTTTTTCCATGACCAACCTCGGCCTTGTGCCCGGCCAGCCGGATGCCACGTCCTCTCTCTGGCCGACTTTTCTCCTCGGCAGATATCGCACCATTGCCAGCCTGAACAATGTCTGGGGTCAATCCTATGCCGACTTCGATCGAGTGCCCTTTCCTTCCCAGCTGCCGCGCGTACTTTCAGCGCTGTGGGACTGGTACCAGTTCCAGGGAATTCTCCAGATTCAATCCACTGCCTTTCAATTCACCATATTTCTGCCCGTCACGCCGGCGGATGCGCAGAGCACTGAGGCGCAGAGGGCGAAGCTGGACCTCGTCAAACGGGTGGTCGATCTCGAAAAGCCGGCACACACCGATTGCGAAATCAAGTTCTACTGGGCGTTCTTCCGCATCGGGGATGCCCGCCTGGGGCTCGATTCGGTACTCAACCAGGGAAGCCGCGTGCCCCAACTCATGCTGCCGGCCCTGATCGGCGATACGTATCTTGGCTCCACGTACCTGAGCCCGCAAACGCAGCCTCGCCCGTTTCTTAAGGAAGGGAGTTGCTGACCATGTCTATTTCTCTCAGCAACGGCAGCATCGGAGAAGCACGATGAGCACCTCTTTCGCCCAATTTGCGACCGCACCCGGCACCGCCGATCCCGATCCGTCCAAGCGCGTCAATTATGTGCTTGGCATGCTTCTGGGGGTCGATGACTTCAACCAGGAATACGCCTACCTGTCGGGACGGGACCGGTGGCTTGCCCGCGATGCCATCGGCTACGGGACCATGTGCGGATTGCGCGTCGGTCAAGAGCCCACTGACAATGGTCCGCGCATTACTGTCTCCTCCGGAACCGGGCTCACGCCGTTCGGAAAACTCGTTCTCGTAAACCCGGCTCAGTGCGCTGTCATCAACCCATGGTTGACCGCCAACTCGACTCGCATCGTCGGTGTGCTCGGCTCACCGTCGACGTCGATATCACTCTATCTGGTGCTCACCTACCGCGACTGTCCCACGGATTCAGTGCCGATCGCCGGCGAGCCCTGCCGGTCCCAGGACAACCTGAACGCTCCGTCGCGTCGCGTCGACGATTTCATGCTGGACTTTTGGCTCGCACCGCCTTTGCAGCAGGAAGAGGACGCGGTGCGGGACTTCGTAGCCTGGATGTCTCAGATCGTCATCAGCGACTCGGGGCCGTTTACCTCCTTGTCGGATTTTGTGAACGACTTGCGCGCCGATCTTGGCCCGCTCAGCTCGCCTCCCGATCCGGGGTCCTACTTCCGTTTCGGTTCGCCGCTGGTCGGAGTCACCATCCGCCCATCGGATCTGCCGGCCTTCATGGATGCCGCGTTTCGCATATGGGTCACCGAAATCCGCCCAGTGTTTCACATAGCTCCGCCGTCTGTTGGGTGCTTATGCAGCGGCGCCAACAGTCCGCCGCAATCCCCGGACGACGCTTTACTGCTTGCACAGGTCACGGTGCCGCTCGTCAAGGTTGGACAAATCTGGCAGGTCGACGACAGCCAACCGGTCGTGATTGACGAGACGCGTCGTCCTGTCCTGCTCCACACGCGCATGATCCAGGAATGGTTGTTAGCCGGACCGCAAACCAGGTAGGAACGCTATGGCCGTCAATCTATTGACTCCGATACCGAGCTCGCGCACTCGTTCGATCAACTTCTTCAACGGGCGATTGCTCGCCGGGGAGGATCTCACCACCGAACAGCAGAGCAATCGTGCCGCCCACGCCCTTCTCGGCCAGTCCATCGGAGACGGCGTGGTGTACGGCTTCGAGGTGAGCGTAGGGGCGAATGACCCCACTGCGCCGACACTCAAGGTGACGAGCGGCGAAGCGATCAATCGAAGCGGTGCCGTGCTTTCGCTCGAGAACGACATCGAAGTAGCTCTTGCGCGTTCCGCCAATGGAACCGCCGCTACGGCCACGCCGGTGTTTCAAGATTGTGAACCGCCGCAGGCCGGCCCCTATGTTGCAGGCGCGGGGATGTACGCCCTGACTGTTGGTCCCGCCAGCAAGCCCAACGGCCTGGCGGAAGTCAATGGCCTGAGCAATATCCAGGCTCCGTGCAACACCAAGTACAACGAACAGGGCGTGCAGTTCCGCTTGATCCCGATCCTTCAGAACGTAACCTTACCGGACCAGAACCACATTCGTAACTTCGTCGCCTATCAATGCTTCGGAGTTACCGACCAGACTAAGTTCCCAACTGATCCATTCAACGCCGACCTGACGTCGTACGGGTTGATGGACCAGTTGCGCGCAGGCCAGTCGCTCACCAATTGCGAAGTACCGCTGGCCGTCATGTACTGGACTTCCGATCTGGGCGTCGCCTTCGTCGACATGTGGTCGGTGCGCCGGCAAGTATTCCGCCAGGGCGCGGCCGGCAACTGGAGTCCTGTTACAAGCGCGCGCCGCGCCACCGAGGGCGTGGCCATGTTTCTGCAGTTCCAGGATCAAATGGACGATCTCATCAGTGCATCGACAGTGCCCACTTCAATCATCGCTGCAAATTACTTTCAATATCTTCCGCCGGTTGGCTTCTTTCCCATCGGGAACGTTACCCCCAACCAGGGTCTGGACTATCTTCGCTTCTTCGCCGGCAGTACGTTCGCCAACCCGGTGTTCGCGGACGACACACATCTTCGGATGCTGCTGCAGATGTCGTTCGCCTTGCCGCCGATCGACCTCTCCCGTCTCGAACTGATCTGGCTCTACCAGATCCGGCAGAATCAGCAGGCAATTGACAACGGCACTGGCGCCGCAACATCGCTTTACATGGTATTCGCGAATGGCCATCTTCCCTATCAGGGCAATGCCCGCTTCGACCTCGAATACTTCAACTACGCCAACCATGCACGGATGTGCTGAGACCACCAGCAAGGAGTACCGCAATGGCCAATTTCAATCCAGTGAAGCCCGGTGATCTGATTACCGCGGGGTACTTCAACCAGATTCTTGGAGCATTCGACAATCGCATCAGTGCGTTAGAGGCATCGATTGGCGTAAACAGCGGTGCGATGGTTATCACCGGCTTGTCTCCGGCCGGCGCACTGCACATGGGCGACCTGGTGACGGTGCTGGGGCAGAATTTCGGACTGCCGTCGCAGGTGGTTGTGACGGTCGGCGGCGTGGCAGTGAGCGGATCGAGTTTCTTGCCTGGCAGCGGCAACAACTCGCTCACTTTTCAAATTCCACCGGTGCCGGGCATTCCGCCCCTCGGTCAGACTGTGCTGCTTACCGTTTCAAATCCGACGAGTGCGGCTCCTCCGTTTCCGTTCCTGCTGCTTCCCTACGCGATTTCCATCCCAACCGGGCAACTCCTCATGTCGATGACCGGTGCTCCGAGTGTCGGCTCCATCACCGCGGGAAACAGCTATGTCTTCGTGTTCACCATCACGTCCAGTACTTCACTCGCCGACACCTATGCGTTGTCGGCCAACCTCGATGGCCCTTCGAAAGCCGCCGGGTGGACCGTTGCGACAGTTAAGCCCGATGGCAGCGGCGCGATGAATCAGGTACCGATTCCACAAGGCCAGAATGTTGTAACCAAGGTGGGAGTGCAGGTTACCATTCCAACCGTTGCGGATGTAGCGTCGGCACAGGTCACACTAACAGTCACCTCGCTTACCAACCCTACGGGCTTGACCGGCAATTCAAACACTACCGTAACGGTCGGCAGTGCCCCTCCCCCCCCCAATACCATTCCGATGTCGAATCTGGTGGCGAGCGCAAATTTACCGGGCGCGACCACAAACGGGACGAGCAGTATCACGCTGCCTCACGGCGCCGCCTCTGCCGTTGTCGCTGTTCAGGGGCTGTTCCCAAACATCGACAAGTATTTGTACACGGGACCGACGTTCGATGCCGGCGGGTGGGTGGCGAATGTCGTAAAGCCGGTTGTCAATCCGTTCCCGACGACAACAGCCAACCAGCCGATCACGATCCAAATGCAGATCACGACAGTTCCAGCAGGGCCGACGAGCACGACCGTTCACTTCCAGGTCCAATCAACCACGGACGCAACCATCATCGGCACCATCGCTCCAACGATCAGCGTGCAGTGAGGACTCCCGTTTCCATGAAAGGAGAACGTATGTCAAATCAGACGAGGCAAGAGACACCCCGAATCTGCAGCAAGATGCAATTCGCCGCGGGGATTCTCATCGGGCTGCTTGCGTGCTCTCAGGCGGGCGCACGCAATGCAAACGACCAATTGTGTTTGCCGACGACCGTTTGGTATGGGGGTGCGGCTCCCGACGTAACCAAGGGTTTTGTTCCGACCGATCCCGGTTGGCTCGGCGCCTTTCGTTACAGATTTGACAATGGAACCACGACTCCCGACGTGGTGGTGGAAGGGGTCCGCGATGGATCGAATTCGAATCTCTATATCGGAGTTCAGGTGAATAACCTGATGAACTTTGATCCTTACAGCGCCGTCGTTATCGCTGTCGATCCTGATGGCACGAACTCGAACAAGCAGTTGCTGGTCATTTCTCCCATTCAGGCGGGCGCCTCCCCAACGAACCTGAATCCGTCCACTCCAACGGAGGTCGATTACTACCGCGGCTGGGACCCCACCACAGGCTGGGGGTCGGTATCATCGACCACAACGACTCCTGCCTGGGCTCAGATCTTCACCAATTATGCGTCCGGAGGCGCGACAGCTTTTCAATGGAACATGGCGGCCAAGTTTGCGATTGACCCGACCGGAAACTCCGGCATAGCGGCAAACACCAATTTTGGGCTCTATTTCAATGTGTTGCCCATTCCGAACGAACCACCGACCGCAGCACCGGGCACCCAACCCGCCGTTCCATTTGCATGGCCTCGGGATGCTCCCGCCCTTGCGGGCGGCGCGATCTGTGACGATCCGCAGGCGTGCCCCTTTACCCTGGCCAACACCTTGCCTGATGCAAGCAAATGGGGAAATTCGACCGTTAATCCGACTTCCGCCTGCCAGGGCGTAAGCATTTCATCGCAGGTGGGGAATATCTACACCAACCATGGGACGGCGGTGTACAACGGCGCGAACGAACCCGTCATCAGCCGTGTTCCCGGCGATCAGAACATCTTTTCCGCTTACGTGCAAAACACCATGGTCGACACCGGCGGCAATGCCCTTGTGGCGAAGGGAATCAGGGCCACTTTCAAGATTGCGAATTTCGGACTTCCTTCATACGCGTCGTGGGCCGTTCCCGGCAGCGAGGCTGGAGGCAGCCCGATTGCTGGTGATCCAACGTTGGGGCAGGATATCCCCGCGACGGGCTGTACCCTGGCAACAAACAATAATTCGCCGGCCTGTACGATCAGTACCGGCGCGTGGACGCTCAATACTCAGGAGATCGCGGATTACGGTCAGGCCGTTGCGCAGCACCAATGCGTCGAGGTCGAGATCGATGCGGCCCCCGGGAGCGGGGCTTTGATCCTCAGCAACACGGCTGCCCAGAATATGAATTTCGAGCCTGGGTCAAGCGTCCAGCGGGTTGCAGAGATCAGCGCCAAAGGATATCCGCTGGCGCACGGAATGAGTGACCAATTCTTCGATCTGGGGGTCGTATCCAGAAGTGAAGTGCTTCACTCGAAGCCTGACGCGTCCGTCAATCGCGGGGGAGCGGTCTCGCAGTTGACGTGGGAGATACACGGGTGCCGTCATACGAATAAGTTCATCCTGATCCGCGAGAAAAGGATCGAGCTTTGCGAGAGCGTCGGCTCCTTTGGGTTGATCGTGCATCATGCCGCTTCCAACCCGGTGCTGGGATGGATTCAGGACCTGACCGGAGGAACGAACCTTGAAAAAGTAAAGGGCAGGGATAACCTGTACCGCATTCACATCGTCAAGGATGGGGTCTCCCAGGTTTCCACTCACATTGTGCCAATCGACACGGGGATCTGCACGAAACTGCGTGGCGGGGCAATGTACCTGTATCCGACAGGGGTTGTATTAATCGGGGCGGTTCTCTACTGGCCCCGGCGCAAAAAGAGGACACCAGCAGGTGCGGAGGGTGAATAAGCAATGACGCACTTTTTGCTTTTATTTTCCTCGCAACCGGCGCGCTTGATTGTCCCTGTGATCCGGGCGGACTATGTCTCGACCTTTGCCCTCTTGGCGGGGGTCGGGTACTCGGTGTGGTCCGCCAGGATGTTCCATCTGGACCGGCGATCCATGTACTGGGCATCCATCTGGGCCATGTTCGGCGGCCTATGGGGCGCCCACCTGTTGTCTTTGTCGATGCACGGGTGGCCGGGATTTCCGCTGTCGCTTTTCCAGTTTGTGGACGGGGGCAAGAGCCTGTTCGGGGGCCTGCTGGCGGGCGGGATTTTTGCTGGACTCTACTTTCGAATTCGCAAATTGCCGGTCTTGTCGTACGCGGATGCCGCCATGCCGGGGCTGGCGCTCGCCTACGCAGTCGGCAGGATTGGATGCTTTCTCAATGGGGACGATTACGGAACTCTGACAAAGCTTCCATGGTCGGTGACCTATCCTCCGGGAACTGAGGCGTACGCCGACCATCTCTGGAGAGGTTGGATTCCGTCAACGGCCGGCTCCACGTTGCCGGTACATCCCGTGCAGCTTTACTTGTCATTGGTGGGCCTCGTGCTCTTTGTACTGCTTGCTGTACGGCGGCCTCGACTCCAGGGTAGCTGCCTGTGCGCCTACCTTGTGACCTATAGTGTTGCGCGGTTCTTCCTCGAGTGGCTGCGCGGTGATTCTCAACCTGTAATCGGCGCGCTTTCGCTCATGCAGATCTTCTGCATTCTGTTTGCGCTGATGGGGATGGCTCTCTGGCTTCGCATTGCCAGAACTGCATTGGCGACCTTGCTGACCGAGGAAAGTACCAATGTTCGTGAACCTGCCGTTCCATCAGAGACTCGCTGCGCTGCCAATCCGTTCCCGCAATTGACGGCAGACTCAACCACGGAAACCCATCATGACGTTGCCATGGCAGGCTGACAGCACGGTCATCGACTGCGTGCGCATACAAGCGAACCAGGCGGACGCCGACGCCGCGCGGCGCCGGCTGGAAGCGGCGCTGCGCACCGCCACGCTGCGCCCGTCACGACTGCCTCGCTCCGCGCTCCTCATCGTGCGCACGCTCCAGGCTCCAGAGCCCCGACTCCATCCCGGTGTTCATCCTACTCAAGCCCGCGCGGCCGAATGGCACGACGCGCTCAACAGGGAACTGGACCGGATCGCCGGCGAAGCGGAGCGGCCCGCCGCCGGCGCCGTCTCGCTATCGGCGAAGTGCGTGCTGTTCAACGATCGCGCCGAAATGCTGGCTTGTCTTGCGCTCGACTGGATGCAACGCACGGTTCGCAACCACTGGTGGTGGCACAGCATGATCCGCGGCGACCTCGATGCAACCATCGCCCGGGAATGGCTGAGCGCCGCGGAGTTTGTGCCGGCGGCCATGCAACACCTTGCCCGCCGGTCTCATGCCACGTCATTCGTTGAACGGCTCGATGAGGCGCTGGTCACGGCCCTGGCTGAGCGCATGTGCCAGGCGTTCGCGGTTCCGGATGCCGCGCTGTCAAGCGAGGAAAGATTGGCCGGCGTTGCCGATCGTTTCCGGTCTCTCCGCTTGAATTCGCACGTCGCGGAGGACTGGCATGCCGCGGCTACGCCGTGGCGGTTGGAAGTTCCCGAGGCCGATTCTCCCGGGCTGACCACGGCTCGGCGAATCTTCCTTGCCCAGGCCCTGATGCTTTGCCGCGCGCCGGCCCGGGCCCGAAGCCGGGCCTTTCAGCGTGCGGTCATCAGATGGAAGAACGTTCGTGAGGAGAGCACGCCCAACGTTCTCGAACCAGCAGCCGATTCCCCCCTGGACCAACCGGGCGAGCGGGGAGCCGCCGCATACTTGGGGGAATCGGCGCGGCCAAACGCTGCGGTTTCCGCTCTCCAGGATCCCGCCGACCAAACGGACGGTGCGAACCGGAGCGTCGATCATCCGCAATCGACCCCGCATCAGGCGGCGCCAGAAGCGATGTCTTCCGCCGAAGGTCCGCATATCCAAGCGCAGGATGCCGGAATTGCGCCGGCGGGGATCGGGTCGCCGGCGGAAACCGCAAGTTCAACGGCACAAAACGAGAACGCCGCTGACGTTGCCGGAATTCTGGCTGCCGCACCGGATGCCGCCATCAGCACAATGAACCGGACGCCGGCAGGATCGATTCCTGCGACGTCGCTTTTGTGCCAGGTACACACTTCGTTCGCCGGAGTGTTCTTCTTTCTCAATCTCGCCCTCGCGTTGGGCCTCTACTCGGACTTCACTTCACCACAGGGAAAGAACCTGGAACTCGACATTTGGGATTTCCTGTGGCTGCTGGCGCTCGAAATCCTCGGCACCGAAGTGCGTAACGATGGTCTGGGTTTTGTGCTGGCGATGCTGGCCGGCCGGACAACAGACGATCCTCCCGGAAGTTATTTCCGGCCGCCGACCGAATGGCGCGTGCCCGATGAGTGGCTCGAGGCGTTCCCTGAAGAATTGGAACGAAGCAGAGCGGAACCCGGCGGCCGAAGTCGAGTGATGCATCCGGCGGGCTTCCTAGTGCAAGACGAGGCACCGGCCCTCGAAACGAACAGATCAGCCTCGATCGAGCAGTGGATCGGTTGGCTCGCCCTTTATGTTCGCGCGCGTCTGGCCCGGGCCATCGGGCGCCAGGACGCCGCCGAGTTTCTCTGCCGGGTTGCGGGAACCATTCGCATCTCGGATACGCATCTCGACATTCATTTCTCGCTGCAGGACCATCCCATCGAGATTCGCCTGAGTGGTCTTGATCGCGACCCGGGGTGGATCCCTGCCGGAGGGCGCCATGTCGCCTACCACTTCGACTGAGTTCACTGTCGGACGCGAAGTGGCGGCTCCCTCCGCTCTTGCGGCCTTCAAACTATCCATCATTTCGGCGGCCTTGCGGGTCCGCGAAATCGTGTCCCGCGATGATGCGCTGCACGAGTTTTCCTTTCTTGATGACTATGCCGAAGAGGCGGCGGAACTGTGCGGAGTTTCAGCCTCCCGGGAAGACCTTTCGGCTCGATTCCGAGAGCACGTCGACTACCTGTCTGTCGGAATGCATTCCCTTCCGCTGCGCGCCCTCGCCTCTGCGGCTCAACTCGAGCCCGACGCGCTTGACCTGCTGTTGACCATCGGCATCATCGAGGAAGATCCGCGTTTCGGTCCACTGTTCGAATGGGCCCAGCCCGGCTGCCCCGGACAACAGCGCCCGACTCGCGGTCTGCTCACCGCATGGTGGCGCGATGCGGACGATTGCTCCTCAATTCGGTCCGCGCTCGCGCGATTAAGTGAACTCGGCTTGATCAGCGTGATTCATCCGGACGCGCCGCGCCTCTATTGGGCCTATGAGCCCAACCCGATCCTGTGGGATGTGCTGCGCGGCGACTTCGCTCTGGGGGGTGCTTCCTGGCTTTCTTATCGCCCGGCCTCCGCACTGCCGGACTTCGACTCCCTGATGCTTCCGCCTGCGGTGGAGCAAAAACTCGCCCCGCTGTCGATGTTGCTCGCCAGCGGGCAGGCAAGCGCCGCGATGGTGCGCGGACCTCTGCGCAATGGACGAAAAACAATGCTGGGCGCGATCGCCGGTCGCGCCGGCTTCGGCGTCATTGAAGTGGAGCGGGGATGCAAGCTCGACGGCGCCAGGCCCTCCTGCCTTGGAACGCTCTGCATTCTGCTGTCCGCCTGGCCGGTCTTCACATTCGAGCTGGGTCCGGGCGAGACGGCCTCCGTTCCTGCTCTGGGCGCCTACCGCGGCCCCCAGGCATTCGCGGTCAGCCGTCATGGCACCCTCGAAGGCAAAATCTTCGAGCGCTCGGTGCAACTCGAGTTGCCGTTGCCCGATCCCGGCTTGCGGCGCAGGATCTGGGCGCACGCCCTGCACATGCACGAAGCCACTCTCCCCGACTGGACCGACCGTTTTCGTCTGACCAGCGGAGGCATCCTTCTCGCCACCCGGCTTGCGCGTGGGCAGGCATTGCTTGACGGCGCATCGGACATTGACGACGGCCACGTGCGCCGGGGCGAGCGCACGCTCCAGCAACCGCTTGAAAACCTGGCCAGGCGGCTCGATGCAGTCGCCGGCTGGGCTGACATCGTGGCCGCACCCGAGGTGCTCAGCGAACTCCAGACTCTCCTCAACCGTTGCCGTTTCCGCGAAAGCCTTGCCTGTGCAACAGGGCCCGCCCTTCCCACTTGCGGCGTCAGGGCGCTTCTTGGCGGCCCCAGCGGGAGCGGAAAGACTCTCGCCGCCCGGGTCATTGCCTCCGAACTGGGTCTCGATCTCTACCGCATGGATCTCTCCGCGATCGTCAACAAGTACATCGGAGAAACCGAAAAAAACCTCAACGAGATCTTCTCGCGCGCCGAGGAACTGAATGTTATCGTCCTCCTGGATGAAGGCGATGCTTTGCTTGCAAACCGCACCGCCGTGCAGACTTCGAATGACAGATATGCCAACCTGGAAACCAACTTTCTGTTGCAGCGCATCGACACTTTCGAAGGAATCCTCCTCATTACCACCAACGCACTGCAGCGGATCGACAGCGCATTCCTGCGCAGGATGGATGTCCTGATCGAGTTCCGGCTGCCTGAGGCGGAGGAGCGCCGCCAGATTTGGCGCTTGCATCTTCCCCCCTATCACGAAGTCGACGATGTCTGGATCAACGAGGTGGCAATCCGCTGCAATCTCAGCGGCGGCCAGATTCGCAACGCCGCATTGCATGCGTCCATGTTGGCGCTTGCGCGAAATTCGCGCGTGAACACCGCAGATGTCGCCGGCGCCGTATTTCGTGAATACCAGAAGCTCGGCGCCGTATGCCCGTTGCGCCGATCCGGCGGGAGATAGTCGGTGCCCTCGCTGCTTTCCTCCAGGCGGCCGCTGCCCAAGCCGGCTCCCCAGGCAGATCCTCGTTTTCGCAAAGTCATGGAGCGCCTGGCACAGGGTGCATCGCGACTGAGGGCGCATCCATCTGCCGCGAAAAAGGCCAGGGACGCAGGTGCCGCCGCGAAAGGCCCAGCCAACGAGCGCCTTGCCACGGGGAAAGCAAAGCAGGTCGACAAGATCGAGGAAGCCCCCACCGCCAAGCCCAAACCGTCAAGCTTCCTTGGAGTCCTGCAGGCGGAAATCGCCAAGGCCATGCCGAAAACGCTCGCGGATACCAAGACCTTCATGAAGGGAGGCAGCAGCGAGCAACTCAAGGGCTCATTGAAAGGAAATGTCGCGCAGCAAAAGGAAGAGGCTGCCGGAGGAGTGCAATCGGCTTCCAAAGAGCCTCCCAAAGAGTCCGGCCCGGGCACTCCCGGAACGCCCATCCCCACGGAAGGCGCCGCTGCTCCGCCACACGTAAATGGTGCTGAAGCCATGCCCGCTCCCAAGTCGGAGGCGGACGTGTCCCTGCAGGATTCCAAGCAGGACACGGAAGACCAGATGAAGCAGGCGGACGTTAGCGAGAAGCAACTGAAGAAGGCCAACGATCCGCGCTTCAGCGGTGTCCTTACCGCAAAGGACCAGGTCACCAGGCAGGCGGACGCAGGGCCCGCCCAATATCGCGCCCAGGAAAAGCAGGTCCTGTCCGGAGCCTCCGCGCAGGCCCAGGCCGCGGGCACCAAGGGCGCGGCCGCGCTGGCAGGCGTGCGCGGCGGGTCGAACTCCGCAGTGCTCTCGCGCCAGAACGCCGCGAAAGCGCGCGATGAAGCTCGACGCAAAGAGGTCACGGACCACATCGAGCAGATCTACAACCGCGCCAAGACCACCGTAGAAGCCAAGCTCAGCGCCCTCGAAGCCGAGGTCAATACGCTGTTCGATGCCGGAGTGGACGCGGCATTGAAGGCCATGACCGACTACACCGAAGCCAAGATCGAGGCTTACAAGGACGACCGCTACTCCGGGCTCATCGGCAAAGGCCGATGGATTCGCGACCAGTTCAAGGGCCTGCCGGAGGAAGCCAATGCTTTCTATGAGCAAGGCCGTGCGCTGTTTACGCGCATGATGAACGGTCTTGTCGTTAAGGTGGCAGCCATCGTGGACAGGCGCCTCAAGGAGGCGAAAGACGAAGTCGCCAGGGCCCAGGTGGAGATCAAGGCCTACGTCAACAGCCAGCCCAAGGACCTGCAGGCCATTGCCCAGAAAGCTCAGCAAGAAGTGGCGGAACGATTCACGGCACTGGAGCAGGGCATTGAAGACAAGAAGCAGCAACTGGCTGAATCTCTGGCGCAGAAATACAAGGAGGGTTTCGATAAGGCCAACGAGGCCCTCAAGAAGATTCAGGACTCCAACAAGGGCCTGGTGGCGGGATTCGTCGAGAAGTTGAAGGCAGTCATCGACGCCATCATCGAGTTCAAGAACAAGCTGATGGCCGTTCTGCGCAAGGGTGCGGACGCCATAAAGCTGATTCTCGCCGACCCGATCGGGTTCCTTGGCAACCTGCTATCGGCCATCAAACTGGGGTTCAGCCAGTTCGCCAACAACATCTGGACCCACCTGAAAGCCGGCTTCATGAAGTGGATGTTCGGCGCTCTCGCCGAGGCCGGCATCGAGATCCCCACCGACCTCAGCCTGCCATCCATTCTCAAGCTGGTGCTGGGCGTTCTCGGCATCACTTACGAGCGCATGCGCGCCAAGGCCGTCAAGCTGATCGGCGAACGCGCCGTCAAGTTCATCGAGAAAGTCGTCGAGTACATCAAGGCTCTAATTACCGGCGGCTTCGCCGCCCTTTGGGAAAAGATCAAGGAGGATCTCGGCAACCTCAAGGAGATGGTCATCGATGCCATCCAGGACTGGCTGATCACGACGGTCGTCAAGAAGGCCGTCGCCAAGATCGCGACCATGTTCAATCCGGTCGGCGCCATCGTGCAGGCCATCCTGGCCATCGTCGACGTGGTGATCTTCGTCGTGGAAAAGGCCAACCAGATTCTCGAATTCATCACCGCTGTGGTCGAGTCGGTCAGCGCCATCGCCATGGGCCAGATCGCCGGTGCCGCCAACTGGATCGAACGCGCGCTGGGGAACATGGTGCCATTGTTGATCGGCTTCCTGGCCCAGTTGCTCGGCCTCGGCGGAATCAGCAAGAAGATCAAGGAATTCATCACCAAGATCCAGGACAAGGTCGACAAAGCCATCGACAAGGCCATCGCCAAGGTGGTGGCGGTGGTGAAGAAGTTGTTGGGAGGGGGAAAGGAGAAGGAAGAGGAACCCGCAGCGAATCAACAAGAGGCCTTCAAGAAGGCACACGCGGAATTAATTCATCATAAGGCGGCTTCAAAAAAGGACGCCGTCTCTCTGTTACCCGGTCTGAAGGCGAAGTACAAGTTCCAAACAATTTCGGTCCAAGAATCGGGTACAGAGCTCAAGATTAAGGCGGGCTTTAGTCCGGAGGAGCCGATAGCTGAAAGCAAAGAAGTCAAGGTTAAAGACGAAGTCGAAAAGGCAAGCGGATCGAGCTCTACCTTCGTCTTTCGGGCGGATGATGATTATGCTGGTGGGCCGGTTGGCTTGCCTAAAGGCAGCAAGGAGGCAGAAGAAGCAAAGATTCAAACGCCTCTGCAGCATGTATTGGAAAAAGAATCTGGCGAAACGAGTAGGTTTGTTTCCTTCTCAGTAACCCGAAAGGGCACGCTAAAGTTCACCAAGAAAGGCAAAATCATTAAGGCAGCTTGGGAGGCGCTTTTGAAACTGAAGGCCGACGGGGTGATCGTGATTCTTACCCCCGAGGATGTGAAAGCGATGGTGGCGGCTGACCCCAAGAAAGCTGTGCGCAAACGCGCGAATGACGTCTATCAAGCCATGAAGAAGAATGACGAAATCCTGATCGAAGGGCAAATACCTGAAGAACTTATTGATTGGGCGAAGTGAGGAGCGCGAATAATGAGAGACGAATTACATCAACTCATCAGTAGGCTTAACGATCCTGATCTCAAGACAAGGTTGTCAGCCTTAGACGAAATTGGAACCGTTAAACCTCTTGGTGCTCTTGACTTGCTTATCAAGAGCCTATCCGATCCTGAGGCGCAAATAAGAGTAGAGGCCGCATGTAATCTCGGAGACCTTGACGATCCAGAAGCTATCCCTCATCTAGTCCGGGCGTCGTCAGAGGATCCTTCAGAAGACGTGAGGGGAGAGGCGCTTGCTGCCTTATCAAACTATCACAATCTGGAAGTTCTGAAGCGGTTAGTGTCTGAAGTCTATCGGCCGAAACTCTCTCGTCGTCCACGGCAGGAAGTTGCAAAGCAGCTTGGACGATATGACGCCAATGAAGCAGTAGATGCTCTGGTCAGACTTCTCGAAGATGAGGATGTGTTCGTTCGGGAGTATGCTGCCGAATCGCTGTTTCGGTTGAATCGCCCTAGGCTCGCCGACGTTTGGCGTCATGCTGCAAAAGATCGAAGCGAAGATGTCAGGGAGGTAGCAACGAAAGCGCTTCAGTCCCTCTGTGAGGAGGGACGCGATCCGTGATTGCTATTTAGGTTTAAAGCAGTCTACCTCGCCATTCGGAGTTTGCAATGCCGCTTCCTCTTGAACAACACCCTCTCGTTTCCTGCATCATGCCCACCGCGAATCGGCGTGCCTTTGTGCCGCGCGCCATCCGCGCCTTCCTCGCGCAGGACTATCCCGAGTGCGAGCTCGTCATTCTCGACGACGGCGCCGACCCCATCGTCGACCTCATCCCGGACCACCCGCGCATCCGCTATTCCCGCAACGCACAAAAGCAGAGCCTCGGCCTCAAACGCAATGAATGCATCCGGCGGAGTCGCGGCGGCCTTATCATGCACTGGGACGATGATGACTGGTCCGCGCCGCATCGCATCACGTATCAGGTCGATACTCTGCGGCGCGAAAACGCGGACATGTGCGGTCTGCGCTCCATGCTTTTCTACCAGCCAGCCACCAGCCAAAGCTGGCTCTACACCTACCCCGAAAGACATAGGCAATGGCTGGCCGGAGGATCGCTCCTCTATACCCGCGAGTTCTGGCAGCGCAATCCCTTTCCTGACGTGCAGGTGGGCGAGGATACCCGCTTCGTGTGGGCGCAATCCCGCGCCCGTATTGTCGTCTTGCCGGATTTCAGATTCTATGTCGCAACCATCCATTCATCCAATACAAGCCGCAAAGTGTGCCGGGGCCCTTACTGGTCGCGTTACGGCGAGGATCTCCGCAATCTCATCGATGGCGGTCAAGAGCGCCCGCAGCTGATAGCGAGTTCTTTGGCGACGCCCGATTCAACGGTCCAAGGAGAAACGAAATTGAAGCTGAATCTCGGATGCTGTGATGCCTGCTTGTCCGGTTTTGTGAACGTGGATCTCGTGTCCGGGCCGGGAGTAGATCAAGCTGCCGATCTGCGCGATGCGTGGCCGTGGGATGAGAACTCAGTCGAGCACGTGCGGGCCTGGGACATCATCGAACACCTGCCCGACAAGATTCATACCATGAACGAAATCTATCGCGTGCTTTCTCCCGGCGGCTCCGCCGAGATTGTCGTGCCCACTACCGACGGCCCCGGTGCCTTTCAGGACCCGACCCATGTGTCCTTCTGGAACCGGCGCAGCTTTCTCTATTACGAGGCGGGAAACCCTTACCGCGAACGCTTTGCTCGCAGCTACGGCGTGAGGGCGAAATTCAAGGTCGCCTCCGAACTCACGACCCAGACTCAGGACGGACCTAAACTGACCATCAGGCTGGTTGCGGTCAAGCCGTGAGTCGCCATCAGGAATGGGGTGACAAGGAGCCCAGGCATGATCACGGTGTACACGGTCATCACTGATAACTACGACAATCTTCGCCCGCCCGTGCAATGTGCTCTCGAGGCCGATGTGCAATTTGTCTGTTTCACTGACCGGCCTCGCTTTACGCCACCCTGGCAAACACAAGCTTTTCCCCAGGTGTTCGGCGTCGATGCCCGCCGCAATTCGCGCATCCCCAAGTGCCTGCCTCACCTGCTGCTAGATACCGATTACTCCATCTACCTCGACGGCGCCTACGTGCTGCAGGCTCCGCCGAGCCACCTCATCCGTGATCTGCTCGGCGACGCCGACCTCGCCATCTTTGCCCACCCCACGAATAAGAGCATCCATGATGAACGCAACTTCTACCAGAACCTGCATGGATACGTTCCGGCCGACATCGAAGCCGAGTACCAGAAATACCTGATCGAGGCTCTTCCCATCAACGGCCAGTTCTGGGCAGGCGGCTTCCTCATCCGGCGCCACAACGATCAAACCGCCCGCTTCAACGAAATCTGGATGCGCAGTCACCTTGAGGGCTCCAGCAACGATCAGTTTTCCCTCTATCGAGCGGTGGTGACGGGCGGGGTCAACGTGCGCAGCGTCCCCGAGTACCCGCATGGCGGCAATCGTCTCTGGTATGCCCTGCACGCCAATTCACACTGCGCCGACAATCCCGCCTTCGAATCGGAAAACGCAAGATGGGATGCACGGATCGCACGCATCCGGGAGTTGTGCGCATGACCGTGTTGGTTGTCGTTGCCACCCACGACCGGACCGACTTCATTGACGAGGCACTCGGATCGCTCCATCGCCAGCGGCGTCCCGCGGACGTCGTCGTGGTCACGGGCAACGTTGGGCCCGCCGCTCAGTCCGTGCGGAGCGCGGTCGACATTTGCGAGGATTCGTTTGCCACCCGCGTCAACCGCGCCATCGCCATGACTGATTGCGACAGCTTCGTGCTGCTTTGCGATGACGATGCTCTGGAACCGGATTTCCTGCTTAAGACCATCGCAGTCATGGAGCAGACCGGCGCCGATATCGTGTATACCGACTTGCGGAGATTCGGCGGCGCCCATCACGTCATGGGCGCGCTCCCATGGACTGCAGAACAGATCGAACTGACCACCGTACCGTTCATCACATCGCTGTGCCGAAAACGAGCCTGGCAGAGAGCGGGCGGGTATGAAGATGTACCTTTCGCCGACTGGGACTTCTGGTGGCGATGTTTCCACACCGGCGCCACGGCCAGGCATCTGCCCGAACCGTTGTTGCTTTATCGCGAACACCCCGGGCAGGCCCAGTATCGCGAAGACCTCGCCGAATCGCGCCGGGTCATTCTCGAGCGTCACAACCGCATTCGCGCGCAAGTCCGGGCCGGCTCGTTTCCGACCCTGATCCGCGGTCAGGTTTGACGCTCAATTGCGCAACAGGAGAATCGCCATGACGCCGCATTCCGTCGACTTGATGTACCTGGCCTGCAACCGCCTCGAGTTCACCCGCGAGACGTTTACGACGCTACTCGAAAACACCGACTGGGAGTACGTCAACGAGCTATTCGTCTACGACGACGGCTCCACCGATGGGACCGAGCAATGGCTGCGCGCCGCCTGCCTGCAAGCGCCGGCGAAATCGCGCCTGGTAAACACGCGCTATGGCTCGCCTGTGGCCGCGCAGAACGACTTCATCCGGCGTGCGACCGCGCCGTGGCTGGCCAAGTGCGACAACGATGCCATGCTTCCTCCGGGGTGGCTTCGCCAGAGCCTTCAGGTGATCGATTCCCACCCCGAGCTATCCATGCTCGGCATCGAGGCCATGTACCCGCACTCGGATGATCCTGTCGCCAGTCGCTCCTTCGCGCCAGCCCAGTTTGTTTCCGGGCTCGCCCTCTACCGGCGCTCCGCGTTTGCTTCCAGTCTTCCCCGCCCGATGCGCAAGTGGTTTGGACTGGAAGAATGGCAGATGGCCCAGGGCAATCGTCTCCGGGTCGGCTGGATCACGCCGTCCCTCCCCGTCTTCCTCCTCGACCGCTTTCCGTTCGACCCCTGGCGAGCCCACTCTGACCGGTACATTCGCGCCGGCTGGCAACGCCCCTGGCCTAAATACGATCCGGCGTGCACCCTGTGGCATTGGCGTTGGGCCGGCCAGCCGTATGACGAGCGTCCCGTCCGTCGAGAAGCCGAACCGGTCATGCCCTTTCGGTCACGCGCGCATGCGGAGCAGGACCGCATGAGTGTTGTGGTGCTTTCCGCCCGCGCAGAGAATCTTGTCCCATGCGTCAGGTCTATCCTCGACCGCGAGCCTTCCATCGCCCCGGGCAATATCATCGTCGTTGATGACGGGGCGCGTCGAAATGCGGAACCGCATCTCCCCGGCGTTCGATGGGTCCACGGCGTCAAACCCTTCGTCTATGCGCGCAACGCCAACATAGGCCTGGGCGATGCCACCGGCGACGTCGTCCTGCTCAACGACGATGCCCGCCTGATAACTACCGGCGGTTTCAGCGCTCTCGCCGACATTGCGCGCCAACACCCTGACATCGGCCTGATCTCCGCCGCCATTCAAGGAGTTGTCGGCAACCCCAATCAGATCGCCACGGGGCACCGATTGCGCTTTGAGCCGCGAGTCCTTGCCTTTGTGTGCGTTCTCCTCCCCCGCAGCACATTACAGCGCCTCGGCCCTCTCGACGAACGCTTTGTTGGTTACGGCTACGAGGACAACGATTATTGCCTCGCTGCCCTTCGCGCCGGGCTCCGTCTTGCCATCAGCGAGGTCTGCGTTGTCGATCATGCCGGCGGCTTGCCGTCGACCTTCCGCAGCCGCCCGGATATTCAAGCCCTGGCCCGAATCAACCAGAAGCTCTTCGAAGAAAAATACGGAGGTGGACATCGTGTCGCAGCCCGCTTGCGTTGACCTTCTGTTTCTCGCCCGCAATCGCCTCGAATTTACCCGTGAGTCATTCGACGCTCTCCTCTCCAATACCGATTGGCAATTGGTCAATCGCTTCTTGGTCTATGACGATGGGTCCACCGATGGCACGGCGGAGTGGCTCTCGGCGAACATCGCCCGGGTGCCCGCCGCATCTTCAATGGTCCGCACACGCTTTGCCTCGCCGGTGGCCGCGATGGTGGATTTCGTTCGCAACGCCGCCGCGCCCATCCTGGCCAAGACCGACAACGACACCATGCTTCCCCCGCACTGGCTCGAAGCCTCTGTCGCCGTCATGGACCGTCACCCTGAGCTATCCTTACTCGGCCTCGAAGCCATGTATGCCGTCGACGACGATCCTCAATGCGTGCGATCGTACACGCCTTCTCCATTTGTCTCCGGCATCGGTCTCTATCGCCGGTCGGCGTTCGACAACAGCCTTCCCCAGCCGCGCGACCGATGGTTCGGTTTTGAAGACTGGCAGGCGGGTCCGGCACGCGATCTGGTTCGCGGCTGGATCACGCCCTCACTCCCGCTCTTTTTTCTTGATCGCTGCCCATTCGAACCCTGGTCTTGCCTTACTCGTCGATACGACCGCCAGGGCTTTCATCGTTCCTGGCCGAAGTACGACCCCGCCCACACTCTGTGGCAGTGGCGGTGGCAGCAACCTTCATCGGCCACACCGTCCTCCTCCGGGGATTCCCGTTTTTTATGTGCAATGCGGATCAAGAATGAAGCCGCTCACATTGAGGAGGTACTCTCGCGGGCCCTCACCCTCTGCGCGCGGGCCCTCGTGCTCGACGATCACTCCACCGACGCGACGCGCGAGATCTGTCGCTCCTTTGGACCTCGCGTGCAACTCATCCCATCTCCATTTGCGGGTCTCGACGAAGTTCGCGACAAGAATTTCCTGCTGGCTCGAATCCTTGATCTGAATCCCGACTGGGTCCTCTGGGTCGATGGCGACGAAGTGCTCGAACGCTCCGGTGCGCAGAAGATCGGCGCCCTCATTGACCGTTCTCCCCGCGCGGCTACTTTCAGCTTGCGCATCGCTTACGTGTGGAATCAGCCGGATCAGGTCCGTGTTGACGGAATCTTTGGGACTTTTCGTCGTCCCTCGCTCTTTCGCGTCCGCGGACAGACTAAATCCAGATTGCATTTTGTCCCCAGTGGCTGCGGAGGAAACTTCCATTGCGGTAACGTTCCCCGTGGACTCGTTGGAGCCGCCTGTGATTCGGAAGTTCGGCTGAAGCACTATGGGTATATGACCAACCAGCAACGTATTGCAAAGTATGAGTTCTACTCCACGCGGGATCCTGGCAATGAGTCGGAGGACCACTATCGTCATCTGGCTGGGATTTCCGGAGCCCGCCACGCCCCGGGCCCCTTGCAGTGTTCTCCCTGGATCGAGTGATTTACCGCAGGGTCGGAGCACGATTTGGACGCATGATTGTCGGACCGTCGCGATCAACACCATGGTGATCAACCATGGAACCGGTCAGCTGTCGCACCCCAACATCGTGGCAGTCTACGACGTCAGCGAACAGGGCAACGTTGCTTACATCGTGATGGAGTTTATCGTTGGCCGTTCGCTCGACAAGACACTCGCTCAGGATTCCTACGACGCAACCCTCCGCGCCACGACCCGGGTGATGCGCATCGTGCAGGAATGTGCCAGCGCTCTTGACTATACCCACAGCCGCGGGATCATCCACCGCGACATCAAACCGGGCAACATCATGCTGCAGGATGGCGCGGTGAAGATCGCCGATTTCGGAATTGCCAAGGCCACTCAATTCAAGGCCCTCACTCAAACCGCTGCCGTTCTCGGTTCCCCTGACTACATGGCGCCTGAACAGTGAAGGGAGAGGCGGTGACCGGCCAGGCAGATCAATATGCCCTGGCGGTCGTGGCTGTTGCCCTGCTCACTGGCCGCCGTCCTTTTGAGAGCGCAACCAATGATCGTCAACAAAGGCGATCTGTTATGAAAACCGCCTCCACCGTCGCCCGATACCTGGCCGGAGTAATCTTCTCGGTCTTCGGCCTGAACGGTTTCCTGCACGTGATTCCGCTACCGCCCCCAAGTGCCGTCGCGGGACAATTCATGGGGGCGCTGTTCGTTTCACGATACCTCAATCTCATTTTGGCGCTCCAGGTGATCGGGCGGTGCTTCTTCTGGCGAACCGCTACGTACCTTTACCTGGCCCTTCGCGCACCGCTGATCGTCAACATTCTTTGCTTTCACGCTCTGATGGCCCCGAGCGGGCTTCCACGGGCCCTCTTCGAGTATCTCGCCTATTTTGAGTCGCTTGCGCTAAATACACGTCGTTTCGCCAGTGGATCAATTACGCTTCATCGGGTCCTCCTGCATATCGCGAGTACCCATATATCCTCAAAACGGATTACGAGAAAGCTTAACAACTGTGATGTCGTCTTCCTGGCCGAAATCCATCGCGGCGGATGCGATCTCTACGGCCGAACCAGAGCTGACTGTCTGAGTTCGCGCAAAACCGAACAGCTCGCCGCCGGGGCCTTGCGCCTCGACGACTCCGTCCGACAGCAAAGTCAGAGTGTCGCCGCAAGTGAATTCGAAGCACGATTCTGAATAAATCAAATCGGGCGCCAGGCCCAAAGGAAGTCCTCCTTCAAGAGGGAGTTCCTGGCCATTCTTGTAGGGTGCCAAGTGTCCAGCATTCGAGATAGTCAGTTTTCCCTTGGGATCGAACTTGACGCATATGCAGGTAATGAATCCGCTATCCTGTCCGCGAAGGATCTCGCGGTTCAATCGTGCGAGCAGCGGCCCGGGGTCTGAGATGTCAGCCGCAAGCGAGCGTAGCGCGCCGATGGCGAGGGTTCCGGTCATCGCGGCTTTCAGACCCTTGCCGCTTACGTCACCGACGACAATCATTACGGATCCGTCGCTGTGCGGAAGGACCTGGTAGAAGTCACCTCCGACTTCCTGAGCGGGAAAGTAAGCAGCCTCAATGCGGCAGTTTGGCACATTCGGGAGCACTTCGGGCACCAGGCGGCGCTGAATTTCACGTGCGGCCGTGAGTTCCGCAGCGGAGCGCGCCTGCTCCCGGCTGACTCGGGTGAACCGAAACAACATGACGATGGCAATAGAGAGCAAGAACAGGACGGATCCGACATCGACGAGTTGAAGAGCGATGGGCCCGATCTGGACGGCCTGGACAAGGAAATTGAACGGACGCCAGCCAAGATAGATGGAGGCCGTTCCAAGATCAAACAGAGCCGTCGAAATGGCGGGAGCAAGACTGGGAACAATGAGCCATCCGGCTTCGCGGTTGCCTTGCCGGTTCCACGCAAACAGCAGGATGGACAAGAGCAGTCCAACCGGAGCGGTGACTGCAGCCTCAATCAGGACATATGCGTCGCTTGGAAACCGGCCGCCAAAGGTGAGGACTGCCAGCAAAAGAGGGAGCAGAAGAGAGATCTCGTAGATTCGCCAGGCGCCGGCAATTCGACGACCAGCAAATGCGTATGTGAACTCAACCTGGGCGACAACCCAGGCATATATGAGCGGATCTCCAATCAGGAAGTTGGCTGATAAAGGAACGAGCCCGGCGGATTGCAGCATCGAGAGGCCATTGGAAATCCCGACGAGCAGAAGATAGGAACCCAAAAAGAGATATTCCCTCTGCTTTCGCTGCACAACGTAAAGAGCCAACGATCCTATGCCCGCGAGACAAAGCAGCACATTGATGCAGATCGAGGGCGCCAGGCTATACGTCCTCTGACTCTCCAGCGCCTGCCGTTCATATTCAATGGCAGTAGGAAGCCCGATGGTGACATTTGTGAATTGGGGAAGATGCCAGGCCGCATAGCCTGTCGGAACGTGGGTCCTCAAGGCGATGTGAAAATCGCCACTCTTCTCACTTATAGAGAACACGACCTCTACCGGCCGGGTGACCATCAAGGAAGACCCGAGGCGTGGTCCCGACATGCGGACTCCATTTACGTACAACTCATACGTTCCGGCCCCTCCGGCTAACAACAACCGCACATCGGTGTGATCTGGCCCGAGATTGACGCGCTGCCGGTACCAGTGCCAGCCCGCCTGAGCGGGACCCATGTCATCCAGGTCCACAGCGTTCCACTGACTGTCATCCCAATCGAGACGGGACCACTGAAGGTTGTCGCCATCATGTTCGACCCAACCCTGGTCTAGCTCGATCAGACCCGAACGCCATTGCGTGATTTGTGTTGGGCCGGCGGCCCAAGCGGATGCGCACACTCCCAAAACCGTCAGCCGGCAAAGATGCAAGGGACGCATTGTGCAACGCCGGCCAAGGCGCGCGAACCGAGGACAAATCTGCCAGAAAACCCTGGACGTGATGAACCACATATCTTCCATTCTGCCTTCTTCCACTTCGTGCTTTCGCTCATTTCATCCAGAGGTTCATGTTGCAGTTATACGATCGCCCGTTCTCTGAAGGCGATTCAAGACAGAACCGCGATGCCGAGAACGTTAGAGTCATCAGCCGCTCGACGGTGACAAACGGGAAGGATGATTCCAGAGCCGGTCGGTGTTGTGGTGACCTGTTTGTGGAGTGCTCATGTGCTTTTCAACCTGCGCAATCTGGGGCAGGGTATGTTGCAAGGTAACAAAAAATTGCTGCGAATTTGTCGCTGCATTGAAACCCAGGCCATGCAATCGTGCCCTCAGGCGTTAGGCTGTCTGTTATCTGCGGAGGACAAAGAAATGATTTCTCACCGGGTGGCTCGCCGGCCTGAGCCGTGGGCGGTACTGAGGAGCGGATTGAAGCATCGCTGGCTCGTTCCCTTTCGGGGGTTCGAGTGGCTCTGGGAATGGGTCGCATATGGACTGAGCCGTTGGAGCTTTCTTGAAGTTCTTGAGTACCTGGGGAGCTTTTCCGTGTTGGTGGGGGTAATCTTCTACTTCAGCGAATCGGGAGACCGCGTGAAGCAGAGGCACTACCAGGCTTGGCAGGTGATCAATACTGCGCAGGGCAAAGGTGGAAGCGGCGGGCGGATTGAGGCGCTGCAGGAGCTGAACGAAGACGGGATTCCCCTGGTCGGTGTGGACGCGTCATCGGCGTTCCTCCAGGGTATCCACCTGGTCCATGCGAATCTCTTGCGGGCCGACATGAGTGCGGCTGACCTTCGCGGCAGCGACTTCACTTCCGCCAATCTCACGTTTGCGAACCTCCATGATGCCAATTTCCGCGGCGCCAGGCTGCAGAATGTCTTGTTCTCGAATTCCAACCTCAAAGACGCAGACCTGGTGGGAACTGACCTTGACGGCGCGGACCTGGGTCAGGCTGATTTGTCCGGTGCAGACTTGCGGTCGGCCACTCTGGGTTCAATGAAATGGAAGGAGATCCGAAGCATCAAGTCCGCGAACATCTCCGGCGTGAAAGGAGCGCCGGAAGGGTTCGTCCAATGGGCCATCGCGAACGGCGCAGTGGAGAATGCTCGGTCCGACCAATGAACATCTATGCGGTGGCATCTTCCGTCCTTTCGCCGTTGAACGGTGGACTCACGCCCTGGGTCGCGCCCGGCGGCTCGGGCTTGGTGCCATGGGGCAGCACGATACCATCCTGCGCCAGAAGCGCCTCGTAAACAGGCAGCTTCCGCCAGTGCCGCGCCAGGGCGTATGCGGTCATGTTGGCGATCATCAACGGAAGCACCAGGCCGTACCCGCCGGTCATCTCGAACACGATCAGGACAGAGGTCATCGGTGCGCGCACGATGCCCGCAAACACCGCGCCCATGCCGACCACGGCAAAAGCTCCGATGGCTTCCGACGAGTGATGCAGCAGGCTGACATCGATGTAGCCCACGGCGCCGCCGAGCATGCCTCCCATGAAAAGCGACGGGGCAAAAATGCCGCCGGAGCCACCGCTCGAATAGGACGACACGGTTGCTGCCAGCTTCAGAACACAAAAAGTCGCCATGAGTGAAACGGGCAACGTTCCGGTCAGAGCGACGGTAAGCGTTTTATAGGGATCGCCGGCGATTCCGTTCGTCCGGAAAAGCCAGAGGCCGATGACTGCGAGGGCGCCGGTGGCCAGGCCCCCGAGAGCGGGATGGGACCAGCGGGGAAACAAGGTGAACTTTTTGAATTGCGCGCGCAAGAAGAGCAGGGAATCGGTGAAGGCCACCGACACGACCGCGGCGAGGACACCGAGCAGCGCATACCACACCAGCGAAGATGCTTTCAGCAGCGAGTAGGGGCGGGGCACGCGGAACACAGGGTTGGCGCCCAGGATGGAGTGCTCCACCACGGCGGCCACCGCGGCGGCAACGATGACGCCGCTGAGCATGGTTTGGTCCAGATCGCCGACCAGTTCCTCGATAGTGAACGTCACGGCGGCAATCGGGGCGTTGAATGCGGCGGCAATGCCGGCAGCCATGCCCACCGACGCCATGCGGCGCCGGTATTGAGGATTGAGCTTGGCCGTGCGCGCCAGCAGGTTGCTGACCCCGGCGCAGATCTGCACCGTCGGACCTTCAAGCCCGAGCGATGCGCCGGACCCGATCTGTGCGGCGCAGAGAACGAACTTGCCGATCGTTTCGCGCAACGTGATCAGTCCGTAGCGCAGCGAAAATGCGACTTTGACCTGGGGGATGCCGCTTCCCGCCGCGGCCGGCACCCAGTAGGTCAGTCCCAGACCGACGACGAGGCCGCCCAGTGCCGGCGAAAGAATGGTCCAGAATATCCAGCTATGGCCGTGGGCAGCATTGGCGCGATCGATAAGGAGCGACTCGAGCCAGCCGATGCTCACGTGAAACGCCACCGCAGCGAGTCCGCAGGCGCCGCCGGCGATGATGGTCAATACAAGCAGCCGTTGCCGCTCGTTAGGAAGGCGCCGGGTCACCCACGCTGCCAGCCGGGAGTAAAGACCTCCGAATCCTTCAGAAAAAATCAATAACGTCTCGACCTCATCGGGGGTACCCCGCTCTTCCATTATAGGTATGCAAGAGTGTTACGTGCTTTCCCGCTGTATCCATCGCGTTTGCAGTGGCGTTCGCGTTCAGACGACCTCACGGTAACATCGCAACCAGTGCCCTTAAGGTGCGCAATCGATGACAGGCTGGTCGCTGCGCCACAATCCGTGAGGCTCCCAGCCTGGCCGGCGTATAATCGAGTTCCTCGGAAACCTCTTCGTAGTTCAGTTGGACGAATCCAATCTCCCCAAAGGTTTCGCGCGTCATGTCGAACGAGAAGCAGGTGGTGACACGGCTCCTTCAGGAGTGGAGCGCGGGCAACAAGGAAGCGCTCGATGCCTTGATGCCGCTGGTTTACCAGCAACTCCGCAAGCTCGCCTCGAGATGCTTGCGCGATGAGCGTCCCGACCATACGCTGCGAGCAACGGCCTTGGTAAACGAGGCTTATCTGCGGCTCGTTGACGCGAAGGTGGACTGGCAGGACCGCGTGCACTTTTTTGCCATAGCGGCTCGCCTTCTGCGCCGGATCCTGGTGGACCATGCCAAGGCGCGCAACAGCCAGAAGCGCGGCCTCGGTTTCGACAAGATCCCGTTGGATGAGGCCTTGATCGTCGGACCGGGAGCATCGTCGGAGCTGATCGAATTGGATGAGGCGCTGAAGCGGCTCTCGGTACATGATCAGCGAAAGAGCGAGGTTGTGGAACTGCTCTTCTTCGGCGGATTGACCTATGACGAAACGGCCGCTGCACTCAACATCTCTCCTGCAACGGTGCATCGCGAGCTGGTAATGGCGAAGGCGTGGCTGCATCGCGAACTTGCGCAAAGAACGGCTTGAGGGATTTTCGCATGTCAAAGGTGAATGACGCGATCGACTGGAAGCGGCTCGAAGACTTGTTCCACGCGGCACTTTCCCTCGATCCCAGGGAACGTCCCGATTTCCTCGAGCGGCAATGTGGCGCGGACACAGGCCTCCGGATTGAAATTGAATCTCTCCTCGAGTTTTCCGGCAAGACAATGGAATCGCTCAAGAGGCCAGTGGAGACGGTAGCGCAGTCGCTGGCGTGGACAGAGACGGGCAAGGCCATCGGACCGTATCGGCTAACGCACCTGCTGGGCGACGGAGGCATGGGACAGGTCTATCTTGCCGAGCGCTCCGATGAACTGTACGAGCAGCAGGTAGCCATCAAGCTGATGCACTCCGGAGTGGGCCGGACGCCAACGATGGTGCTCCGCTTTAGCGCCGAGCGGCAAATCCTGGCAAATCTCAATCATCCCAATATAGCCCGGCTGCTGGACGCGGGAATCACCGCCGAGGGTGCGCCCTATCTGGTGATGGAGTACATCGCCGGCCTTCACATGGATGGTTTCTGTCGCAGAAACGACCTTGATACAGCCGCGATTCTCAAGCTGTTCCTGGCGGTCTGCTCGGCGGTGGAATTCGCGCACAAGAATCTTGTCATCCATCGCGACATCAAACCGGCTAACATCATCGTCGACGTCACCGGCACGCCTAAGCTCCTCGACTTCGGCATTGCGAAACTGCTGGACACAGAGGGCGGCGACGTGCTGACGAGGGTCACCGAACGCATGATGACGCCCGAGTATGCGAGCCCCGAACAGGTTCGCGGCGACCAGGTGACCACATCTACGGACGCGTATGCTCTCGGGGTCCTTCTCTATGAGTTGCTCACCGGCGAGAGGCCGTTTCGCCTTGACCACAAAAGTCCCCTTGAAGTAGTCCAGGTTATCTGCGATCAACAACCGCAAACGCCCAGCAGCGTCGTTTCCATGCAGCCGGGTTCCAGCGAGCCGCGACTGGCGGGCAGATTGAATCGCGATCTCGACAATATCGTTCTGATGGCTATGCGCAAAGAGCCGGCGCGACGATATGCCAGTGTTTCCGCAATGGCAGCCGATGTTCGGGCTTATTTGTCAGGGTACCCGGTGCAAGCGCGTACCGACCGATGGAGTTACCGCTCGCAGAAATTCATCGGCCGTCACAAAGCCAGCGTCACGGCCGTCTTCCTGATCGTCCTGGCGCTGATTGGCTTCAGCATAGGAATGGGGGTACTGGCGCGTAGAGCCAATCGCGCGCGGCTCACTGCCGAGAGAGAGACACAGTTTCTCAACACCATTTTTCAGGCCGCACGGACCCCGTCACCATCACGTCATCCAACGTAAACCAATTTCATTCTGGTCGATGTCACCAGCCTAGTTCAGGTAATTATATACTTGACACACAAGGCGAATAGCACGATAATTAGGTCATGGAAGCGCCCGAGACACTTCAGAACGCGATTATCTACTTCAGCGATCCTGAGCGTTGCTTTCAATATGCGCTGAATCTTCGCTGGCCCAATGGCGTAGTCTTTTGCCAGCGTTGCGGATCGGAAGAGCACTCGTTTATCAAGACCCGCCGCATCTGGTTCTGTAAAGGATGCAAAAAGCAATTCACGCTCAAAGTGGGCACGATATTTGAGGATTCTCCGCTTGGTCTTGATAAATGGATGTGCGCTTTTTGGATGATCTGTAATTGCAAAAACGGCGTCAGTTCGTGCGAGATAGCGCGTTCTATAGGCGTCACTCAAAAATCGGCATGGTTCATGATGCATCGGATTCGCAAGGCTCTGCACGATGACTTCGCGGGCGGGAAGCTTGGCGGCGAAGTGGAAGCCGATGAAACCTTCATTGGTGGCAAAGCCCGCAATATGCACGTCGCCAAGCGCGAACGGCGCATCACTGGGACCGGCGGAAAAGATAAGACCGCAGTTATGGGATTGCTTGAGCGCGGTGGAAAAGTCCGCACGATGGTTGTTCCTAACCGGAAGCGTCATGCGCTGCAATCCGAAGTTAAGAAACATGTCGAAGCAGGCACGGCCCTCTACACCGATGCGCTGCTCTCCTATCGCGGCCTTGCCAGCGACTATGCGCATCAGGTCATAGACCATGCTGTCGAGTACGTGAATGGGCGCATCCACACGAACGGCCTTGAGAACTTCTGGAGCCTCTTGAAGCGCGGCATTAGCGGCACGTATGTGAGCGTCGAACCGTTCCATCTTTTCCGTTACCTCGACGAGCAATCTTTCCGGTACAACAACCGCAAGAACAAAGACGATCAGGTCCGGTTTGAATTGGCGATGCGCAACGTGTTCGGCAAGCGGTTGACTTACAGCGAACTCACCGGCGCTGGTAGTGCCACGGCACAGTGATATACGGCAAGGGCGAGGCAAGCGCAAACACTAGCCCTTGCTGGCTTTCTTCCGTTTGGGCTTTGGCTTCTCTTCTGTGACCGCTGATTTCGGGGCGCGGAAGAGCTTAGTCATTCCTTCATCAAATTTCTTGCGCGCTTCTGGTCCCTCACGATATTCGTGTTTCATTTCACCTCCGTAGAGAGTACCGCTAGTCGGTCGCCGATTTTTTTAATAGTTTCAGCATCTGGGTCTGTGCGGTAAACAGTACCTCCCTTACCATCAGGAAATGAAAATGGCAAATCTCGCATTGCTAAAATATTAGTCAACTCCTCATCAAGTTGGGGATCAGAAACATGCAGTGCGGCACATTCGTTTCGCAAGTCTACTATCCGCTGAAAAAATTGAGACTTAAATCGTTGCGCCGTGTTGAATTCAAATTGGTTCCTTTGTTCATTCCAATTAGATTGGCTACGCAATGATTGACGAAATCTGTCTCTTTCATCAAGGTATTCGCTCAACTCTCGCGACAATTCAGATGCCCTGTGCTCCAAGTTCCCTGTTTGTGGGGCGTTAAATATCGCTTGACTTCCAGGACCTTGGGCACAGGCACTCCCTTCGCATTTCTGATCGTAAGTAGGTTGAGCAAAGCGACCGCCTCCAGCATGCGCTCCGAGGGCAACTGATGACGAATCTGCGTGGGCACCATTTCCAACAGCGGTCCCTCCCGGAATTCGGATGTTGCCATTAGCTTCTGTCGGACCAACATAGACCGATCCGTTGCCGATCTTCGTGCCTGGAGGAAGCTGACCAAAACCGACTGCATCAGTTCCGAGTGTCGTGGGTGATGCTGCTGAAGGTGGCGGAACCTCTTTTGTTCTTTGCGGTCGCTCTGGTCGTTTAGCAACCTCCTGACGTGTTGGATTCTCAGGAACAGGCGTCGATACAGGAATGGAATTCGGCGCAACTGAAGGCGGTGCTGGAGCCGGAACAGAAAGGTCCAGTTTCGGAGAGACTATTTCTGGATTTTTAGTCCTAAGTTTAGCCAGATTTGACCATGGCTCAACGTCTGGTTTTCGCAATTTCGTGATCGTGATTAGGAGAACACACAACAATATCGCGCCAAATGCGAAGACGATTCGCGCAACGAGAGTCCACCGCGTATGTCCATCAATGCCGCGCCATGCAATCGCCTTAACGAGCATCTACCTGAACAACGGCGGCGCGAACAACGAGAGCAACACCATTCGCATCGGTGACAGCAATCAATCCTCAACCTACATCGCCGGTACCCGCCATGTACATGTCCGAAGACATGAAGCCGAGGCTTCACTCGCAGCACGGCTTCCCGCAGTTGCGGGCAACCTCGCCGTTCGTTCGAGCCGCGCTCGTGGTCACGTATGCCCAGTGGCGGGCCGTGTGTGATGAGAATGTCTGTGTCGGCGGGAATCGTCGCGTACAGGCTGGCGCGCTCCTCTGGCTTCGTGTGGCCGTAAGCGGCATCGTCGCACGTGACCGGCGAGCCCCAGATGTTCAAGCCGCAAACTCTGACGCCGTCATTGATTAGCAGAACAGAATTGGTGATTAACTCGTGGTTTCGCGGGTCCTTGTTGAATGCGCGGTCATGGTTGCCGGGAATGACAACCTTGTAGCTGTGGGGCAACTCACCCAGCCAATCGTTGAAGTCCCTAATCTTTGAAATGCTGTTGAAGAATGTGAAATCGCCCGCATGAATCAACAGGTCGCCATCTGGCACGGTCAGTTCGCGGTGCAGTTCGTGCGTATCGCTGACGCACACGACACGGATGCGGTGCGGCTGTGCGTCTGCTTTCCCCTGTGCCGCTGTTCGCGTAGGCAGGCTTGCCATCATCGGCATTCCCAATTCAAGCAGCCCGCTTGCAAGTAGCAGTCTATGACGTGGGCCAGCACGCGGCAGTGAGGGTCTGTGTTGTGGCCATCGAGCCAGGCCACGTCATGCGCTTCCGCTGCCAACAGTGGCCAGTCTTCAGTGCGCCCGGCAATTACCTTGT
>CAWDVL010000005.1:0-330224 GCA_963805695.1 uncultured Acidobacteriota bacterium
GCGGGCTTTCCTCCAATGACGGCAGCGGGTTTCGTTTGAAAGCGTTCAAACCCGCTGCCGGCCCGCTCGGACGGCCTCGACAATGTCGATGGCGGCCCGGACGCCGCCTTCTATATCCAAATGCGAATTATCAAGCAAGTGAGCATCCGCGGCCGGTTTTAGCGGCGCGGTCGGCCCGGTTCTGGTCGCGTTCGTCGCGCCGGAGGATATCGGCCAGCACCGCGGCCTCGTCGGCGTCCTCGCCGCGCGCCCGCGCTTCCAGGGTCCGGCGCCGGGCGCGGACTTTCGGGTCGGCCACGACGAAAATCTTCACGTCGGCGTGCGGGCAGATCACGGTGCCGATATCGCGGCCGTCGAGCACCGCGCCCGGCGGATCGGCCGCGAATTGGCGCTGGAAATTCAACAACACCTCCCGCACCGCCGGGATCGCCGACACCACCGAGGCGGCCTCGCCGACCGCCTGGGTCTTCAGCGCCGGATTGCCGAATTTTTCGGGATCGAGCTCCAGCGCCGCCGGAGACCGCGAGCACTCGTCGGTCAGATCGGCGCCCGGCATCCAGCAGCGCCTTGGCGACCGCGCGGTAGATCACGCCGGTATCGAGGTGGCGATAGCCGTAATGCTTGGCGAGCCGCTTGCCGAGCGTGCCCTTGCCGGAGGCGGCCGGTCCGTCGATGGCGATGATCATGACTGGCTCTACGTCTCGGCTGGTTGAGGGCCACGCGCCCGCCGCAGCGGCCGTTCCTCGGTGAAGATGTTGCGCGACGCGAATTCGGCCGGGACTGCTGAAGGTCAGATATTCGCGCATGGCGTCCGATCGGCGACGCCGTCGTAAACCAGGGACTGGCCAGACGGCGCGCCGGATCGGAAACCCAATGCGGAACGCGGCCAAGCCGACGCTGTTTTGCCAGATATTCGGCGATCGCGCCGACAAGCGCGTCAAGCCTGGCGTCGCCGGTCAATTTCGGCTCGCGCTCGATCGAGGCATAGCGATCCTGATCGGTTTTTGCCAAATCAAACGTGTCGACGAATTCCGCAAGGACAACGTCCTGCGCCGAACCAGCCTGAATCCTTTCAACCGCGTCAGCGAGGGTATTTGGGCGCATCGACGCCTCCCTCGCGATTCATGTTCTTCAACAGAAATCGCTGCTTTTCGGAAGAAGCGGCACTCACCGGGAAGTATCGGCCAAGCAAGGCTATCGCTTCCTCGGCGGTCGAGATACCCACGACCCGCATCAGATTGAGAATATCGAGCCGCTCCGTTTCGCCGCGAAGCGGGTCCATGACCCGCACCGCCTTCAGTTTTAGAGCGCAAGCAAATATTCTGCCGAGGGAACCGAAACCACAAGCCCCGGCGGGGTGCTCGTCTCGCGGAAATGTCCCAAACTCCAGATGATCGGCCGCGCGATCGGCGAGAGGGCTGAGATGAAAAGCGACCCCATCGTTGAACCAGTCGTCCTGCCAACCGATTTTCCTTGGCGATTTCGTCCACGACGGCCGCCAGCCAACCGGGCAAAGGGCGCTCGAGTTCGGATACATCGACATCTTCGGTAGCAAACCGGAAATTGCTCGCCAGCATCAGCGCCGAGCCGCCATAGACCGCGATCTGCAGCTTCGTTCCCGCCAGTGACCGCGGCGCGACCGATCTGATCGAATGCGTCAAGCAACGCGTCGCGGCCGAAAGCTGCACTCATCGCGAGCTTCCTCATGAAAACTCCGCCCCCAGCGCGCGCATCATCGGGATGAAATCCGGAAAGCTGGTGGCGATGAAGGCGGTATCGTCGACCTTGACCGGCTTGTCGGACGGCAAGCCCCATCACCAGCGCCGACATCGCGATGCGATGGTCCATATGGGTGGCGACCAGACCACCGCCCGGGACATGGCCCTTGCCCTCGACGATCAGGTCGTCGCCCGACGATCTCGACCTTGACGCCGTTGACGCGCAGCATCGCGGCGGTGGCCTCCAGCCGGTCGGATTCCTTGACGCGCAATTCCTGCAGGCCGCGCATGATGGTGGTGCCTTCGGCAAAGGCCGCCGCCACCGCCAGCACCAGATATTCGTCGATCATCGAGGGCGCCCGCTCCGGCGGCACTTCGACGCCGCGCAGTTTCGAGGCGCGCACCCGGAACTGCGCCATCGGTTCGCCGGCATCGCCGCGCACTTCGCTTTCCTCGATCGAGGCGCCCATCTCGCGCAGCGTCGTGAACAGCCCGGTGCGCAGCGGATTGGTCATGACATCGGACAGCACGATATCGGAACCCTCGACGATCAGCGCCGCCACGATCGGAAACGCCGCCGAGGACGGATCGGCCGGCACCACGACCTCCGCGCCGTGCAGTTCGGGCTGGCCGGTGAGCGCGATCTTGCGGCCATGGCTGCCTTCCGGCGTCGAGACGATCTGCGGCGCCGAAATGCTTCAGCATCAGTTCGGTATGGTCGCGGCTGGCCTCGGTCTCGATCACGGTGGTCACGCCGGGGGCGGCGAGGCCGGCCAGCAGCACCGCGGATTTGATCTGCGCCGATGCCACCGGCGTGCGGTAGAGGATCGGCAGCGGATCGCGCGCGCCATGCAGCGTCAGCGGCAGGCGGCCGCCCTCGCCGCTGTCGCCGACCCGCGCGCCCATCAATTCCAGGGGATCGAGCACCCGCCGCATCGGCCTGCCGCGCAGCGAAGCGTCGCCGTCGAACACCGCCGTGATCGGGCAGCCGGCCACCGCCCCCATCACCAGCCGGCAGCCGGTGCCGGAATTGCCGAAATCGAGCGGCGCTTCCGGCTGCGCGAATCCGGCGACCCCGACGCCGTGGACCGACCAGGCGAAATCGCCGGTTCGCTCGACCCTGGCGCCCAGCGCCCGCATGGCCTTGGCGGTATTGAGGACGTCTTCGCCCTCCAGCAGGCCCGAAATCCGGGTTTCGCCGACCGCCAGCGCGCCCAAAATCAGGGCACGGTGCGAAATCGACTTGTCGCCGGGAACGCGGACCTTCCCGGTCAGGGGGCCGCTGGCGCGGGCTTCCAGCGGCGTCGGGTGATCGGCAGGGCGGTCGGAATGGGTCAAGATTGTGTCCTCTGCGCGGCGCGGCAGGTATCACATGGGCCGCGCGGCGTCACGCGGCCGTCAGGCATCCCGCAAAGCGCTATTGACAGCGGCGCGTCAACTAGCCAAGTGAAGCACCGTTTTTCAAGAAATTCCCAGGATTCCACACGTGGCCAAATCCGATCTCGGAACCAAACGCATTTGCCCGACGACGGGCAAGAAATTCTACGACCTCAACAAGAACCCGGTGATCTCGCCCTATACCGGCGAGGTCGTGCCGATTGCGCCGATCGCCGCCGCCGCGGACCCGCGCCGACGCCGCCGCGCGCGCCAGCCGCCGCGGCTGCCGCCGCCGCCGAGGCGACGCCGGAGCCCGCCGAGGCCGAAGAATTGGTGCTCGCTCGAGGAGGCCGACGCCGAGGAGAATACCGGCAAGGTCAAGGCCGTCGTTCCCGAGTCGGAAGACGACATCGAGATCGACGAGACCATCGAAGACGACGATGACGACGATTCCACCTTCATCGCCGACGAGGAAGAAGGCGACGAGGACGTCACCGACATCATCGGCGACGTCGGCGGCGACGAGGAGACTTGAGATCAGCCCTGAACTGTGTTCAGGGTTTTCCGCCCGCGCGTCTGCCCGATGGCGCTGCCGGTCTGGTGTTAAGGGGCCATAGCTCAGCTGGGAGAGCGCTTGCATGGCATGCAAGAGGTCGGCGGTTCGATCCCGCCTGGCTCCACCAGCCTTCGCTGGCTTCGCGAGCTTCGGCTGGGCAAGCCGAAGTCGATAGCGAAGCGAGCGAAGGCTGCCGCGCCGTAGCCCGAAGGGCGAAGGCGGGCCTCGGCAAGCATCGTCTTGGAGCCAGTATTGCGCGTATCCGCTCTTCATGGGCGCATCCGAGCCATGAAATACGTTTACATTCTCGAAAGTCTCGATTCCGAGCATTTCTACGTCGGCATAACTGACGATTTGCGCGCGCGGCTGGCAAAGCACAACGCCGGCGAAGTCGCCGCACACCTCGAAATACAAGCCTTGGCGAATTAAGACCTATGTGCGCATTCAGCGACGAAAAACAGGCGCTCGCATTCGAGAAATACCTGAAGTCCGGTTCCGGCCGCGCCTTCGCAAAGAAGCGCCTCTGACGCCTCGACCTCGCCCCCCTACTCCCCCACCACCGCATTAAGCCGGTCGCGCAGCGCGACGATCTCGTTCTTCATCGCCGATCAGTTCGCCAACCGAGCAGGCCGAGGCGGCGAGGATCGCCTGCGGCACGGCTCTGGCCTTTTCCCGCAGCGCCTGGCCCTGCGGCGTCAGTGCGATCAGCACCTGCCGCTCGTCCTCGGTGCTGCGGGTGCGCTTGATCAGCTCCGCCTGCCTCCAGCCGCTTCAGCAGCGGCGTCAGCGTGCCGGAATCCAGAAACAGCCGCTCGCCGATATCCTTGACCGGCACGCCGTCGCGCTCCCACAGCACCAGCATGACAAGATATTGCGGATAGGTCAGGCCGAGCCGGTCGAGCAGCGGCTTGTAGACGCGGTTGAAGGCGTGCGCGGTCGAATAGACCGCAAAGCAGATCTGGTTGTCGAGCCGCAGCAGCTGGTCCGCCGCGTGGTTTTCTGGCCATTTGCGATCCTCGTCACGATTGCGGTCCGGTCCATTGTGGGCCCGGGCGCGCCCGCATTCAATTGCGAACAATTAAATGTGAGGCTCATGCTATTTTATATTGTGCACAATCTAATTGTGTGCAATACAAATCGCATCGAAACCGCAACCAAAGGAGACCACCATGTCCGTAAACGTGCTCTACAAGACCAGCGCCAAGGCAACCGGCGGCCGCGACGGCCACGCCGCCACCCTCGACGGCGCGCTCGACGTCAAGCTCACCACGCCGAAGGAACTCGGCGGCGGCGGCGGCGCCGGCAACAATCCCGAACAGCTGTTCGCCGCCGGCTATGCCGCCTGCTTCATCGGCGCGATGAAGTTCGTTGCCTCGCAGGGCGGCCCGAAGGTGCCTGCGGACGCGTCGGTGACCTCGACGGTCGGCATCGGACCGCGCTCGGCCGGCGGCTTTGGCCTCGACATCGACCTTGCCGTTTCGCTGCCCGGCCTTGCCCGCGCCGAAGCCGAGGCGCTGGTGGAAAAGGCCCACCAGGTGTGCCCCTATTCCAACGCCACCCGCGGCAATGTCGACGTGCGCCTGACCGTCGTGTGATGTCTGACCGATGGCCCGCCGCGATGATCGGCGGGCCACTTGCCGAAAGCATTCGGCGGGCCGTTCGACGCAGCTGATCCCGTGGCATGCGCCTGTGCGCGCGAAGGCATTGCTGCCGCGCCCGAAGACCGCTAGCTCTGGAATCGAACCTCCATTTGATCGATCCCATTTGAGCGAAGGTTTTTCCATGAGTTCTGAAGCGGCTCCCGGCGCGATGACCGGACTGCGCGTGATCGATCTCACGCGCGTGCTCGGCGGCCCCTACTGCACCCAAATCCTCGCCGACCACGGCGCCGACGTGATCAAGGTCGAGCCGCCGGCCGGCGACGAGGTGCGCGACTGGGGCCCTCCCTTCCACGAGGAGGATGCGGCCTACTTCGTCGGCATCAACCGCAACAAGCGCTCGATCGGGCTCGACCTGGCTTCCGAGGGCGGCCGCGCGGTGCTGATGAAGATGCTCGAGAGCGCCGACGTCCTGATCGAGAATTTCAAGCCCGGCACGCTCGACAAATGGGGCATCGGCAACGACGTGCTGCGCGCGAAATTCCCAAAACTCGTGCACTGCCGGATTTCCGGCTTCGGCGCCGACGGCCCGCGCGGCGGCAATCCCGGCTATGACGCCATCATCCAGGCCATGACCGGGATGATCATCGCGACCGGTTCGCCGCAAGCGGCCCGATGCGGATCGGCGTTCCCGTGGTCGACATCACCACCGGACTTTATGCCGCGATCGGCATCCTGATGGCGCTGTCGGAGCGGCAGCGGTCCGGCAAGGCCAATTTCTCGAAACCACGCTGTACGAGACCGGCCTTGCGGTCATGCATCCGCATACCGCGAATTATTTCATGCACGGCAAGCCGCCGCAGCTCACCGGCAACGAGCATCCGAACCTCGTGCCTTACGCGATCTTCCCGACCCGGACCGACAACATCTTCATCGGCGTCGGCAATGACGGCACCTTCCGCAAGCTCGCCAAGGAGATCGGCAAGCCCGAACTCGGCACCGATCCGCGCTTTGCCCGCAACAAGGACCGCATCGCCAACCGCGAGGCGTTGCGCGCGGAGCTCGCCGCCGTGTTCAGCCAGCACGATGCCGAACCGCTATGCGATCGCCTGCTGGCCGCCGGCCTGCCGGCAGGGCCGGTGCAGTCGATCGACCAGGCCCTGACCAGCGCCCATACCGTCCATCGCGGCGATGTCATCGAAAAGGACTGGTACAAGGGCGTGGCCTCGCCGATCCGCATCGAGCGCAGCAAGGCCAGCCTGCGCCCCACGCCGCCGAAATTCAGCCAGCACCGCCGAGGTGCTGGCCGAATTCGGCTATTCCCCAAGGAGGTCGACGCGCTAGTATGACGACGGCACCGCGTGAATTCCTCGAAAAGAGGGCCGAGCAACTCTTGGGTGCATCTCCACCCGAGTATTCTGGACAGAAATGTGATATATCAAATATGGTGAACTGTCAAGAGGAAAAAGAAATATTTCCTCGCGTCATGCGCGACCCATTGAAAAGTCTATGAAACTGCTGATTTCTTACTGGTTTATGAAAGATGATTCCCAAGGTGGCCATGACGGCGGGCGTGCTGCTCAGACCTCGTGCGGCATCACGGCATGTCCGCCGTCCAATCAGAATAGGGACGATGGGCTGTAGAAAGGTGGAAAGAACGCTCTTATCGAGAAGGGTTGATCCGCACCGCTTTCATGGCATGAAGAGTGGCTGGATTTGGGGACTAAACGGTATCCACGAAGCTGAGGTTCAACTGATCGCCGGCGCGGCTTAATCGTGGAATCTGGATTCGACGCTTCATCCATTCCGGTTTTCCCGGCAAGCAAACAGCAGAGGCGAGCGGACACGGCCTCCAAACCTACGGAGAATTACATTGGCCAACAAATACACTCTTTCTCCAAGCCGATTACATGCTGGCTTTATTCGATGGCGCAGATTGCGCCTGCGGTACTCTGTCTGCGACAGACTCCCGGTCAAACGTTAAAGTGACATATCAGAATTGGGAGGCGTAACCTGCTTCAATCAGCTTGGGAGGGGTTAGCGAATTGTGCTCCAGCCTAACCCAAGATTTGCTCGAAGTCTGGGTTTACGTGTCAGGGTTGGGTCGCGGCGCAGCCGGTCGATTATACTCGACAATCAGCATCTCCGCTCCGTACTGTTCTACAGCGAATCCTGATTTATGTCGGTGTGCGGAGGACCGGAGCATTTCCACGTATCGGGGTCTTGCCAAAATTCGATTCGCGATTGCAGGCTGCCTGACGCGAGCGGTTTGTTCGTGTGCACGGGCGCATGGGCGGCGTGCACGGGCCCAGCTCGCTGGAGGCGCGGATTCATACACGTCATGATGCCGGCGCCTATGCCGAATTCGGTCTTTGGTTCGACGAGAATCATCAGAACGAATGCGCGGCACAAGCCTACCAGTCCGGGCTGAAGGTGATGCCCAACTCGGATCGGCTCGACTATCTGCTGGGCAGTAGCCTTTATGCCCCCAGCCGTTTCGTAGATGCCATTGCGGCGCTCAAGGTGGCTGTCCGTCTTAATCCCCAGGAGTTGCAAGTCCATCTGCTGCTGGGCGCGGCGCTGGCCAAACTTGGCCGCAACCAGGAAGCGGCTTCCGAGTGGACAAGCGCGCTGAAGATCGATCCCAACTCGTTGGCCGCGCTCGACGGCCAGGCCAAAAGCCTCATCGCCGTTGGGGATTACGCGTCCGTGATCCGCAATTTGCGCAGCTTGACACGCGATGACAACCTGACCCTCGATCTGGCCATCGCGTATAGAGATGCGGGCATGCTGGACGAAACCGAGCGGACGCTGAAGCAAGGTCTGGAGGCCGATCCCAGACTCCGACGCTTTGACCGCGGCTCTGGTCTCTCTGTACTACCAAACGAACTATGCGGCCGCGACCGAGATGTCGGAAAAGATAGCCCGTCAGAAACCGGACGATCTGGAAGCGCAGCGGATTTATCTCCGGAGCCTGGTGATGCTTGGCGACAGCGATCGCCGTGTCTCTCGGGCGCAAACTGCTGGCGCAGGCCCCGCATGATGCCGATTTGCTGAACTTGAATGGCGTGCTGGAGAGAAAGGCGGGAGACTATCCAGACTGCCCGCAAGCATCTTGAAGAAACGGTGACGCTTGACCCTAACAACCCCAACTCGCGCGTGAACCTGGGCCTTGTTCTGGAAGAGCTGAAGGATCCCGCCGGAGCGAAGATTCAGTTGGAAAAGGCCCTCGCGCTGGGCAGGGACGACCCACAGATCCACTTCGAGCTGTCCAAGGTTCTGCGCACTCTGGGTAAGACGGCGGCGGCGCAGGGGCAGCTCGCGCTCTTCCAGCAAAGGCTGAAGCAGGAGTCGAACCGGGCTCTCGCCGTATCCAAAGCGGCCGAGGCCGCGGAAGCCGTGAAGGCGGGAGATAACCAGAAGGCCGCCGGACTCTATCGGCAGGCCTGCGCCGCAAAACTCGCAGAACGCCCGGCTGGCCTACGAGTTGGCGCTCGTTCTGGACAATCTGGGCGACCGGGCGGGTGAGCGAGCCGCACTGGAACAGGCGATCCAGGCCAATCCCCACTTTGTTCCGGCGCAGTATCAGCTCGGCTACATGGATTTGCAGGCCGGCGACAATGCCGCCGCCGAGCGGCAGTTCCGGCTTGCCGCCGGCGACGCCCCGGACAATGCTCAGGCTTGGATCGGGCTGGCAGCTGCATTGGGCGCCGAATCTCTCTTTGAGGAAGCGCACAAGGCCGCAGCCACCGCGCTCCAGCTCGACCCGAACAGTGCGGCCACTCTCGACTTTTTGCTGGGCAGCAGCCTTTATGCCGCAGGCCGTTTCGAAGAAGCCGTTGCGGAGCTCAAGGAGGCTGTCCGTCTTAATCCCCAGGAGTTGCAAGTCCATCTGCTGCTGGGCGCGGCGCTGGCCAAACTCGGCCGCAACCAGGAAGCGGCTTCCGAGGGTGGAGCAGCGCGCTGAAGATCGATCCCAACTCGTTGGCCGCGCTCGACGGCCAGGCCAAAAGCCCATCGCCGTTGGGGATTACGCGTCCGTGATCCGCAATTTGCGCAGCTTGACGCGCGATGACAACCTGACCCTCGATCTGGCCATCGCGTATAGAGATGCGGGCATGCTGGACGAAACCGAGCGGACGCTGAAGCAAGGTCTGGAGACCGATCCCAACTCCGACGCTTTGACCGCGGCTCTGGTCTCTCTCTACGACGAAACGAACTATGCGGCCGCGACCGAGATGTCGGAAAAGATAGCCCGTCAGAAACCGGATGATCTGGAAGCGCAGCGGATTTATCTCCGGACTCTGGTGACGCTTGGCGACAGCGATCACGCCGTGCCTCTCGGGCGCAAACTGCTGGCGCTGGCCCCGCATGATGCCGATTTGCTGAACTTGAATGGCGTGCTGGAGATGAAGGTGGGAGACTATCAGACTGCCCGCAAGCATCTTGAAGAAGCAGTGGCGCTTGACCCCAACAACTCTGACCCTCGCATGAACCTGGGCCTTGTTTTGGTCAAGCTGAACGATCCCGCCGGAGCGAAGATTCAGTTGGAAAAGGCCCTCGCGCTGGGCAAGGACGACCCGCAGGTCCACGCCGAGCTGGCCAAGGTTCTGCACGCCCTGGGTGAGACGGCGGCGGCGCAAGGGCAGCTCGTGCTCTTCCAGCAAAGGCTGAAGCAGGAGTCGAACCGGGCTCTCGCCGTATCCAAAGCGGCCGAGGCCGCGGAAGCCGTGAAGGCGGGAGATAACCAGAAGGCCGCCGGACTCTATCGGCAGGCCTGCGCCGCAGAACCGCAGAACGCCCGGCTGGCCTACGAGTTGGCGCTCGTTCTGGACAAACTGGGCGACCGGGCGGGTGAGCGAGCCGCACTGGAACAGGCGATCCAGGCCAATCCCCATTTTGTTCCGGCGCAGTACCAGCTCGGCTACATGGATTTACAGGCCGGCGACAACGCCGGCGCCGAGCGGCAGTTCCGGCTGACTGTTGACGCGGTCCCGGACAATGTCCAGGGCTGGATCGGACTGGCAAATGTGCTGCGCGCCGAGTCCCACTTTGAGGAAGCACGCAAGGCCGTGGCCACCGCGCTCCAACTCGACCCGAGCAATGCACCCGCTCTCAACCTCAGCCGGGAGTTGGCGGCCGGCCAGAATCAACAGTAGTGATTCAGGAATCTGTGTGAGAATGCCGTTCACGAGGAACAACAAGGGAGCCAGTCTTTGGACACGCCGCCAGCTATTGAGGACCGCTCCCGCGGCTCTGGCTCCGGCGTTCCTTCCCGGCGGACTTTCCAGTAGACTGGGCGCCGTGGCCACGGCGCAAAAAGCTGCGCCGGCCTTCTCCCGCTTTGTGGATGTGGCCAAAGATGCAGGGCTCATCTCGACGATCATCTACGGCGAGCCCGAACAGCTGCACCTACATCGTCGAATCCATGGCCGCCGGCTGCGCCTTCTTCGATTACGACAACGACGGCTGGATGGACATCTTCATCCTCGGCGGGCGCACGCCTCGAGGACACTCCTCCCGGCTCCAGCAACCGGCTCTACCACAACAATCGCGACGGCACATTCACCGACGTCACCGCAAAGGCTGGCTGACTCGACGCACGGGCTGGGCGCAGGGCGTCTGCGTCGGCGACTACAACAACGACGGCTTCGAAGATCTCTTCCTCACTTACTACGGCCAGAATCGCCTCTACCGCAATAACGGCGACGGCACATTTACCGATGTGACCGCAAAGGCCGGCCTGCTCCATCCCGACACCCGCTTCAGCACCGGCTGCACCTTCGTGGATTACAACCGCGACGGCCATGCTCGATCTCTTTGTCTCGAACTATCTCGAGATCGATCTGGCCACCGCGCCCAAGCCCTCGCTCGCACGTGCCCAACTGCAACTACGAAGGAGTGGCCGTCAATTGCGGCCCGCGAGGTCTGCCCGAAGCCGCACCAATACCTCTACCGCAACAACGGCGACGGCACATTTACCGACGTTTCCGAAGGAGTCCGGCAGTCGCCGCGCTGCGCGGATCGTATGGCCTGACCGCGGTCAGCTTCGACGCCGACGAAGACGGCTGGCCCGACATCTTCGTCGCCTGCGACTCGACGCCTCAGCCTTGCTGCTGATGAACAACCACGACGGCACCTTCCGCGAAGAGGCCCTGCTGCGCGGCGTCGCTGTCAGCGGCGAAGGCCAGGAGATGGGCGGCATGGGCGTCGGGCGTGGGCGACTACAATCTCGACGGCCACACCGATATCGTGAGGACCCACTTACTACAACCAGGCCACCGGCCTCTACCGCAACAACGGCAAAGGCGACTTCGACGATGTAACGGTGCAGGCCGGGCTCGAACAAGGAAACACCGCTTCGTCAGCTGCGGCGCCGGCATCGTGGACTTCGACAACGACGGCTATCCCGACATCCTGCTCACCTCGGGCACCGTCTATCCGGAGCTCGGACCGAGCTCTCCGCAACACGTTTCCCGCGCGCAACTCCGCGCATCCTGTTTCGCAATCGGGGCAACGGAACCTTTGTTGAGACTGGGCGACTGACGCCGGCCCTGGCATCGAAGCGCGCCACTGCAGCCGCGGCTGCGCCTTCGGCGACTTCGACAACGATGGCGACATGGACGTGCTCATCATGAACGTAAATGAGCCGCCCACGCTGCTGCGCAACGACGCGCCTTCCGGCAACCACTGGATCAAGGTCCGCCTGGAGGGCATCAAGAGCAACCGCAGCGCCATCGGCGCACGCGTCGTTGTGCGCTACGGCGGCAAGGTGCAGGTGCAGGAGGTCGTAAGCGGGTGTAGCTTTCTCTCTTCCAACGATCCGCGCCTTCATTTCGGACTGGGCGCGGCAACCAGCGCAGATGTTGAGGTTCGCTGGCCTTCGGGACTGGTCGAGCACGTTCGCGGTGCAGCCACCAACCAGTTGCTCACGTTGCGCGAGGGCCAGGGACAAGTCAAAGGCCGGCCGTTCCGGTAAAGCGCCTTTCGCGCAGGCGAAAAACCGCGCACCTAAAATCGGTAATAGCGGTAAGGATTGTCACCCATAGGAAAGTCAGTGCGATAGTCGGAGTGATAATAGCCGACCGCGGCCCCTTCGGGTATGGCTGTCGGCGGCAGGTTCAACAATCGACTGGGAATGGGTGGTTCGCAATCATGCCCGGATCGATCCCCATTCGGACCGATCCACATGCGATCCGGGTTGAGAACCGCTTTGCGCGGCTGGAAAATCCGGCTGTCCACCGCGAAACTGCCGCCCAGATTGGACAGCAATTGGGCCACCGCGCGTGTGGCGCGCCAGCGCGTGTAGCGAAAATATGTCTTCTGATCCGCCACAAAACAGTCCGGGTCCACCTGACAGAAGATCGCGACACCGTTTCCCACCGTTTTGCGGCCGAGCAGCCCGTCCGCGCCGATTTCTGCGCCGTCCTTCAGGACCCAGGCTGGACGATCCATGTAGGTACGCCACCGAAGATCGGACGCGCTCAGGCCTTTTGCCTGGGGCCAATCGGGCACCGAAACCGAGCCTGCAAAGTCGGCTACCGCCGCGTTCAATGTAGTGCCAAGCCACCCGTTTGCCTGCGTACGCGGCAAGAAGAATGCTCTGCCGCCTTGCTCCAGGTAGGCGCTGAGTGCGGTTGCATCAAGAGTCGCATCCGGGCCGACGAGTACCAGCCCGGCGGCCGCATCCAACGTGTCCGATCGCTGATAATCCACTCCAATCCTATCCAGCCACGCCGTACTAGCTGCACCGCCGACATATATGACCTTGATTACCCGTGGCGCCAACGGTGCGTGCTGAGCGTAATCCACAACGCGCTCCGCCATAAGTCGCGCCACCGGATCCAGCGCTACATGATCTTCCAGGTCCAGCGTGCAGACAATCAGCCGACCTTTGCCGTAGTCCAACTCCATCAAAGGCAGATAAGCAAGGTCGAACTCGCATTCGAGCAGAGGAGTCCAGCCGCTGCGGTGAGGTTTCTCAACCGCCGCGCTGCTCACTCCACCACGGTTGCCCCAATGCCATCCAGCATATGGCTGATCGCCTTCGTTTCCCCTGTGGTAATCACCAAAGTATTCCGGGTATGCCGCAATCAGTATGCTGCTGCCTGTCCAATCACGCAGGTCGTCGGCATCGATCCCCTGAGCAAACGGAGAATTGGGAATGGGAAAGACACGTCGGCTCACCTTCGGGCAAATCCGCCACCCTAGAGCTTCGGTCATCCAGGACGGGTCTTGTGCGAAGATCAGAGCACGGCCGCCAGCGCGCACATAGGGCTCTAATCTGGCAAGTACCGCTGGATCATCTTTCAGGCCGTTACGTCCGATCACCACCAAGGGCGCCGCGCCATCCCAAGGGTGGGGCGTATAGCCCAGGTTCGTCAGCATTTGGCTGGTCAGGCCGCCCGAATCCACTATCGCGACTCTCTCCCCCGCTAATTGGCGTGCGCCAAAGACGCGAAACGCAAACGTATCGTGGTGGGTGGCCTCGCCGATCGTTGCGGTGAGCGTGATCTGGCCTTCAGCTTTACCCCCATTTCTCACTTGGGGTGCCTGGATCTCAATGGGGATTTTGCGGATCTCCGAAACTGCCAGTCTGCCGCGCAGTTCGCCTTTGCTCAGTGTATTCCCGCCGACGGTGGCGACCCAGGTCGCTTCAAAAAACTGGGGCTGACGCAAATCGTTAATCAGCACGATCTGCTTTTGGAACTTCTGTCCGCTGCTGAAATGGTGGTCTTTCGCGGTGTATGCCTCTGGTGGACCCGCGATCCACGCCAGCGTCGGGAAGTTAACTTCCTTCAGTTCGTCCTGTATCCACGACCAGGTGCGCAGGCCTCCCGGCAGCCCCGCGGCGCGCCAACTCCTCCAAGTGTGCGAACGAAAGAGAGCCTGGATTTTGCGGTTATCTGGGAACGGATCCAAGTGATCCTGGAAACTGTTGTAGAGCATCCCCTCACGGAACTGGTTATGGAGGTAGTGCCGGTACTCTGCCCCTTCCGAGGTGTAAGCGTCTGTGCCAAAGTAAATGGCGGCAAATTCGGTCAGCAAAGGCTCGCTGGTGATGTTGCTGTCAAATCCATCGCGCCCGCGAAGGAATGTGCATTCCACGGGGGTGCCAAACTCAGTCACGGTAATCGGCATCTCGCCGGTCTCCGCCCACGCGGTCAACCATTCTTCGCGTTCTTGTAGCGGCAGCAAGTCCAAATAGCAGTTTGCCGAGTGCACATCACCTGTATCGGATCCCTCATGGCTGTAATAGACTCTTGTGGAGTCCAGTTTCTTAATCTCATTGAACATCTCACTTGCGTTGGCCAGCAACTGTTGCCAGCGCTGATCGCTCACCGCCCAGCCGTGACGGCCGACGTGACGCGGATCCATGTCGACCGCGTTGTTGAAAAAATTCGCACCGGCGATCCACATCACCGCAGATGGATGCTGGCGGTAATGACGGATCCACACCGCCGCACGCTCCAGGGCACGTTGTTGGTTCTGCCTCCAAATGGAATTTCCGCTTGGATCCCTCATGTACCGGTTGGCGTCAAGGATATATACCGCTGTCAGGTAGCCTTTATGATCGGCCTGATCAAGTTCTGTACCGGCGTCTGAATCATCACCGCGAGTGTCGGGATTCCATGTTCCGACCTCCGAAAAATTGTCCCCAACCTCTCCGAGCCGGCCATTATGAAAGCACGGCTGCCGAAGGTGAATCACGGTGCCGTTGAGATAGAATTGCCGGCCTTCAATCCAGAACTCCCTGAAACCGAACTCCTGGTTATATTGGTCATCCACTCCAGCCCCTGTCACGGTTAGTCGGAGGGTGTAAAGTTCGGGCTGATCCACGTCCCACAAGCGCGGGTTTCTCCAGGGCCAGGAGACAGTGACGGTCTGGGTTGGTTTGGCCACGACAGCGGCGTCCCCCGTGAAGCTCTTTTCCACCGCCCCTTTTCCGTTGAGCATGTCCGCGACAAAATGTACTCGACCCGCCTGCTTGAGACCACTGAGATCAACGTCCAGTGAAACACCGTTTTCTCGTGTGGAAGTGCGTATGAAGACGTCGTCTACGCATGCCTCGGATGAGCGGCTTTCCAGATAGACGCTGCCGGTCAGACCCCGCGTCTTCAATTCGGCCGCGCTGTAGGTGACCGCCATAAAGGCGTTTTGCCAGAAGTGCCCGACCATTTCAGAGTCCGCGATGGCTGCTACTAGCAGCCGGATATCCGCCGTCTTGCCCGGAGTTACCGCGCGCGAAATATCCACCGAGCCCCAGGGCCAGGGCACCTTGCCGCATTCCTGGCCGTCGACATAGACAATCGCTTCGGTGCAGATCCGGTCAAAGCGCAGACTTATCGCTCGGCCCTGCCATTCGGCAGGAATCGGCACCTCGCGCTCGTACCACGCCCTGGCCACCCGCGACCCATCATCAAAGTGTTCCCATTGCGGACCGCTGCCGCGAACTATACGGGGACTCTGCAATTTGGTCGACAAAACTAAGTTGGCAGACCTGTTCTCTTCCTCCCACCCCGCCCAACTGCCGGGCACATTGAGAACCCCCCACCCCACCTTTGGTGGACCGGCTTCTCCAGCGACGGCAGGCATGAAGCGCCAGATACCGTTGAGGGATACCCTCGACCGTTTTGAATTCACAATTACGACGCTTATCTCGTCCCGGTTCAGGCTCGAGCCGGCCGGCAACATGGCGTCTCCAGACTGCGAGGCTGCCAGTGCGAACGGCGGGAGCAGCGTCGCGCCGGCTAGCGCCGCAGTGGAAGTCTGGATAAATCGGCGGCGAGTCAGATTATCGATTGCCCGAGGATGCTTCGGCCTGCGTCTCCGGTTCATGAGTTTTACTCCTGACAAAGCAACATTCCAGCATGGATTCAGGCTGTGCCTGAGCGAGAACCTGCCCGCAGCTATGGCTTCTGGTATTCTCTTTGAGTGCGACATCTTGATATATCAGACTGGTCCTAAGTGTCAAGGGCATGCTGAATGCCGACAGATGAACGTCATACCGTATGTAGCACGGAACCACGCTTGGCGGGCGGCAGCGCCGTCGACACGTGCACCAAGCGGCACGCCAGTTACGCCAAGTGTCAGATCAAACGCGCTAGATAGACCGCAGACTTGCTATATGATGTTTGCCTCTGTTGGGGATGGGACTATGAATCGCGTTACATTTTCGCGTTGAGGGCTCGTATCAATGTTGCGTTTGCGCGCAACAACTGATTCAGGAATCAATCTGTGAAGACACTCACAATTGACATCGGCGGGACTAAACTATCGATGGCTCTGTTCGATGACGATCGCATGATCTTTCGCGAAACGAAAACCACGCAGCGAAGTGGCGGCCGTATCTGGATGATTAAACAGATTTTGGCGATCGCGGATTCATGGCGGAAGGAATCTGAATTCGACTGCTGCGGCGTTGGTTTCGGCGGACCGGTTGACTACGCATCGCAACGAGTTACCATTTCGAACGTCGTCGCAGATTGGCAGGAATTCCCACTAGCCTCATCTCTTCAGTCTGAATTGGATGTTCCGACGGTCATCGATAATGATGCGAACGTCGGAGCTCTCGGCGAGGCTATCTACGGGGCCGGCGTGGGTTACGATCCGCTCTTTTATATGACCCTATCGACTGGGGTCGGTGGCGGTTTAGTAACCGGAAGAAAAGTCTTTCGCGGCGCTGATTCCTTCGCCGGCGAAATCGGGCATATTACCGTTCGGCCAGGTGGCCCGCGATGTTCTTGCGGTGCTGCTGGCTGCTTGGAACGGATGTGCTCCGGTATTTGGTTGGAACGCGATTACGGAAAAGCCGCCAAGGATTTGCTCACCGATTCGGGGTTCGTTCAACGCTACGTTGTGGATCTGGCAATTGGTCTCAAATCTGCCATCCTGCTTCTCAACCCGGCACGGATCGTCATTGGAGGCGGCATAAGCAAAGCTGGTGACGCTCTGTTCGTCCCACTCCTCATGGAATTGCGTCGGCAGATCACTGCTTGGTCACAGGCTCGCATTGAGGTCGTTCCGTCCACCCTTGGCGATGATAGTGTTCTCTACGGCGCGCTGGCCCTTGCTCGGTCTTCACTGCATCCGCAGCGCTCGTTATGAAGAGCACTCTCAGAAATCCAAGCTGAGCCGGGACCGTCTCGCCTGTTTTGGAGTCTGAGAACCGATGATATGCGATGAAGAAACCGCATACCACGACAATCACAAGCTCATGCTGAATTCTTACATTGTCGCCAATGCACGTTACGGTGCCTACATCAGGCGTCCAACATTCGCCTCCATGATGGGCCAGGGCCCCTTTCTCGGCCCGGACGCAGAGATGTATAATATTTGACATATCAGTGTATTAAAAGTTACTCTTCGGCTGAGGACGATTCCACACGCGCTGTTGATTATTGAGCCTCCTTAACTGCGCAAAGGTGCTCGGCCACAGAGTTGACGCCGGGGCGTAATGGTTCGAGTTTTGCCCTCAAAGCACTCGGTGCACTAGGTATGGAACGCGGAGGATAGCAGCTAAGGCTATGGCAGGCGAAATCGGAAACAAGGGGTTGTTCACTCTCGGCCTGTTCGAATCCGCGAAATCCCCGCACGAATTGTCGCTGCGACTAAACAGCGGAACGTTTCAGCTTTTGAAAAGAAAATGAACGTCACCAAACCGACGATCGAAACACTCCATCCCGAGGCACGCGGGATTCCGAAAGTCGTTCTCTTCGATTTCGACGGGACCATCTCGCTTCTGCGCGCCGGATGGGCAGGCGTGATGGTGCCGATGATGGTCGCCGAATTGGCAGCTGTCAAAGGCGGTGAGAGCGACGTCGAATTGCACTCGATTGTTCGGGAGTTTGTGGATCGTATGACTGGCAAACAGACCATCTACCAAATGATCGAGCTTGCAGCGCAGGTGGAACTGCGTGGCGGAGTACCGGCGACGCCGCTTGCATACAAGCACAAGTACCTGCGACTCCTGCACGAGCGGATTGCGCATCGCCTGGAGGATCTGCGCTCCGGACAGGCGAAGCCCGAGAAGTATCTGGTGCCGGGTTCGATTGAACTGCTCCAGGCGCTTCGCATGCGGGGAATGCGTCTCTATTTGGCCAGCGGGACGGATGAAGAGTTCATGCGACAAGAGGCGGACTTGCTCGGCGTGACGGAGTTTTTCGACGGCGGCGTCTTTGGGGCGCTGGACGACTACAAGAGTTTCTCGAAACGGATTCTGATCGAGCGGATTCTTTCTCGTTCGGAATGTCACGGCACCGAAATTCTGGGCTTCGGCGACGGCTTCGTAGAAATTGAAAACGTTAAGGCTGTCGGCGGCATCGCGGTCGGCGTGGCCACAGACGAAGGCGATTGCCTTGTGGTTTACGACTGGAAGCGCGATCGCTTGGCCGCAGCGGGCGCCGACTACATCGTACCGAACTATCTGCATCAAGCACAGCTGCTGGAAAGGATCATCGCGTCATGAGCTCCCGCTATAGCATGTTCGATCGAAGCCGGCTCATCGTGAAGCCGCTTGCGGAACGGCATCACGATCTGGAGCTTGGCAATTGGCTCAAGCTGGAGGACCCCGCACCGCCATATCAACACGCAGATTTGTCTATCCTTGCCGAACAGCTTCACCGCGCTCGAGATATTGGGGCCGCCCGCATTCTGATGTTTGGTGCGCACCTTCTCCGCGCCGGCGTCAATCGACACATCATCGATCTAATGGAGCGCGGGCTCATCTCACACATCGCGATGAACGGAGCCGGTGTAATCCATGACTTCGAAGTAGCCTTGATCGGAAAGACCACCGAGAGCGTGCCGCGTTACATTCGCTCAGGAGAGTTCGGATTGTGGCAGGAGACCGGCAGGCTGAACGACCTGCTGCGCGATTGCGATGGCCGCGGTTTTGGAGAGATGGTTGGGAGCGTAATTCTCAGTGGGGACTTTTCGTACCGTGATTTGAGCGTGCTCGCCGCAGCGTATCGCTGCGGCGTACCGGCGACGGTACATGTGGGCATTGGCTACGATATCATTCACGAGCACCCGAACTGCGACGGCGCTGCTCTGGGCGAAGCCAGCTATCGCGACTTCCTGATCTTTGCCCATTCGGTGGAAAGCCTGGAATGCGGCGTGATGATGAGTTTCGGTTCTGCGGTCATGGCTCCGGAGGTCTACCTGAAAGCACTTGCGATGGCTCGTAATGTGGCCCACCAGGAAGGCCGGCAGATTCGCAACTTCACCACGGCCGTCTTCGACCTGATGCCGATTGCCGGCGACTTCCGCAATGAGTTGCCGAAGACCGAGCCAGCTTACTATTTCCGTCCGCGCAAGACGATTCTGATCCGTACGGTCGCCGACGGCGGACAGAGCTACTACTTTAGCGGTGACCATCGGGCAACGTTTCCCGCCCTGTGGCGCGCGCTTGGAGGACGGCCATGACGACCGAAAAGATTCTTGCTTCTCTGCCCAAGTTGTCGGCCCTTGTCGTGGGCGATGTCTGTCTTGACCGTTGGTGTTACTACGAGCCTCGACTGGCGGAGGCGTCCCGGGAAACATCCATCCCGCGAGTGGCCGTCGTTGAATACGAGCGGACTCCGGGAGCTGCCGGCACGGTTGCATCGAACCTGGCGGCGCTCGGTGTGGGACGCGTCGCTGTTCTGGGTGTCGTAGGGGAAGACGGGCACGGATTTGAGCTGGAGCGGGCTCTCGACGCCCGCCGCATCGAACATTCCGCGTTGGTCTGTGATCCGTCCGTCTTGACTTTCACATATACAAAGCTCATTAATCGTTCGAGCGGCATTGAGGATCTGCCGCGTGTGGACTACTTGACTCCTCGCGATCTACCAGAAGATTTGACCGCTCGGGTCGTTGAGCGATTCGAACGGTTCGTGCCCCAATTCGACGTCGTCCTTGTCTCCGATCAAATGGAAATTGATGCCGGTGGAGTGGTGACCCCGCGGTTGCGCGACGCGCTTTCCCGCTTCGCCGCCGGACGCCCGGACACGGTCGTCCTCGTTGATTCGCGCTCCCGCGGCGAACTCTTCCACAATGTTTTTGTAAAAATGAATGAGGATGAGGCGGCACAGGCCTGTGCTCGGCTCCGTTTGGAAACTGATTACGAGAAGCTCCGTGGGCACATTGGTTATTCCTCGTTGATGGTCACACACGGTCCGCGCGGTGTTTCGGTCGTCGGTGCGAACGGCATAACCCTCGTACCCGCGAGGAGTGTGCCGGCGCCTGTAGATATTTGCGGCGCGGGAGACAGTTTCAGCGCAGGCGCAGCCTTGGTTTTGCGGCTAAGCGGCGATCCGGTTGAGGCGGCGCACTTTGGCAACCTGGTCGCCTCCATCACAATTATGCAGCGCGGCACGGGCACTGCCGCGCCAGGAGACGTATTGAAGGCAAGCAATCAGGAGATGAGGCAATGAGCTACTTTGAATCTTACCGACAATGCCTTCAATCCGCCCTTGGCTCGCTTGATGTGCACGCCGTCGAGACTGCCGCGCAGTGGCTGCGTGCGGCGCGCGATGAGGGTCGCCAGGTTTTTGTCTGTGGCAATGGCGGCAGCGCTTTCACGGCGTCGCACTTCGCGACCGATCTCGTAAAGGGAGCCAGCTATCAGTGTGCGCGCCGCTTTCGCGTCCTGGCCCTAACCGACAACATTGGGACAATCACAGCGTATGCGAATGACGTAGCTTTCGATGTGGTGTTCGAGGAGCAACTGAAGAATTTTGCCGTTGCAGGTGATTTGGTTATTGCGATCAGCGGCTCAGGCAACTCGCCTAACGTCGTGCGGGCAGCGAAGTTCGCCAACGAAACGGGATGCCGCACAATCGCGCTGACAGGACGAGACGGCGGACGCCTGGGAAAAGAGGCGCAGTTGAACATCCTCGTGGCCGAGCCCCACATGGGACGGATCGAGGACATACATTTGTTCGTTTGTCACATGCTTGCCTACTCGTTTATGGAGGAAAACTGTAGCTCTTGAGTGAGATGCCAGAAACCGTGCGCCATCGATCTCACTTCTCGACCTAACCTGGCTCAAGCAATCCAGGCTCGCACCCCATTGGTCCGAGATCTCAGTCAATCGATTGGACATCGGGCGCCAAATGCACGCAACACCTGAGCGAGCGGTTCGCAGGCCCGCAATGGTGTCCCACCGGCAGCGCCTCAACGCAGAAGCGATATTTCTCGCATCCCCGCTATCCCGAAATTGGGTGTGCTTGCTTTGATCCCCACAATCCGTAGTAAGCGATAAAGAGGTAGCAGAAAATTGGAAGTACGAAAGAGCCCTGAATGCCGATCTCATCGGCCAAGGCGCCGAGCAAGAATGGAATAACCGCGCCTCCAACGCATGCGGTCATGATTAGCCCGGAACCCTTGTTCGTCATCGAACCCAGGCCGGCGACTCCCAATGCGAAGATGTTAGGGAACATAATGGAGTTGCAGAAGCCGCAAAGTACGAAAGTCCAGATAGCAACCTGCCCATTGCTGAACATCGAGGCACAGAGAAATAGGGCCCCAGCGATACCGAAGGTCCCAAGCAGCCAGCCCGATTGAATCTTGGTCAGTACCCAGGAGCCGAGCAAACGACCCAACAGCGCACCAAACCAGTAAAGTGAAACCAGGAACGAGGCCGTCATAGCGCTGCTCATGCCCTGGTTCTTGAAATAGTTCACCGCGATGGAAGCCAGTCCTACTTCTACCCCAACATACAGAAAGATGCCCAATGCTGCCAACACCGTATGCCGGTATTTCCATATGCTGCGAGTTTGCGCGAGGTCATCTTGCCTTCCCGGGCGGAATGTTTGCGTCTGGGTGATTGGCGGCAGGTTCATAAACGCCACAGCGAAGCCTAACAGCATTAACCCCGCCGAAATGAAAATGTAGGGTACTTTCACTGTGTTGGCAATGCTTGCCTTCACCACCAGCTTGGCCGGATCTGTGAGAATGAACGCTCCGGCAATCAGCGGGGCGAGAGCGGCGCCGATGGAGTTAAAGGCTTGCGCGAGCGTCAAGCGCATGGGGGCGCTGTGTTCCGGGCCAAGGATGACTACATACGGATTGGCAGCGGTCTGTAACCCCGTTACCCCTGCACCGACAATGAAGACTGCGGAGAGGAAAAGCGGAAAATTAATCAGCTTGGCTGCAGGAACAAACAGCAACGCGCCGACGACCTGGATAAACAATGAAACGACCATTGTCCGCTTGTAGCCAATGATCTCAATCATCTTGGAAGTCGGGGCGGAAAAGATGAAATATGCGAGGAAAAATGCCGAGTCTGCCAGCATTGCCCATGCGTAGCCGAGATTAAAAATCGACCGCAGATGAGGCACAAGCGCCATGTTCAGGGTTGTGATAAATCCGAACACCAGGAACAGCGCAGTGACCATGACAAATGGGCCAGTGTAGCTAGGTCCACGTTGGCCAGCAGAGGATAATGATAGAGTCGCCATAAAAGCACCGTTTCCCCTTTCCTGAAATTCTGTTTCCGGGCTTTGTACCGAACCGGAAGCAGGCCTCGCGCGACGTGAACCCGCTCCTACCACTTGCCAGAGATCTTCGTAGCCTGGTTGAAACAAGACCTTCGTGGCGCCTTAGAAGGACTAACAATCATACTTGTGGAATGTGCATCGCGCTGCTATAACGCGGCTTACGGCTGCGGCTGCGCAGTCTCCACCTTTCGCGGCAGCGTCCACACCATCCACGCAGCTATTACTGGAATCAAGCCGAAAACCACAAAAACCGGCCGAAATGAATAACGATCGACCAACCATCCGGTCACGAGAGCGAAGACCATTCCCCCCATTCCGGAGCCCATGCTGGCGAATCCCCAGATGGATGCAACCGCTCCCTTTGGAAAGACATCTCCGGGGACTGCCAGCAGAATTTGCCAGAGCGCCGCAATATCCAAAGGTCGCGATGGCGATGAGAGCAATGCATTCTGCAGCGCTGCTGATTCCCCCCACGAAGGCTGCCGGCATCATCAAAGCCGAAAAGATGAGGATGGCAATTCGCCGCGCCGTCGCCGGCTCAGCTCCTGCGTGTGATAGAGCGCTGAAAGCGGCGCCTCCTGCAAGATTTCCAAGCGTGGCTGTTAGAAACGGGATCCAGGCAGTTTCGCCTATTTCACGCAACGAAAATGAGTGAGCAACCTTGAGGTATTGCGGGAACCAAAAGATATAAAAATACCAAACGGGATCGCTGAAGACCTTAGAAAGAGTGAACTGCCAAAGAAACCTCGATCGCAATAACTGCCTTAGTGGAAGGCGATCTGCCTGAACATTCGCGCCGACCGCACCTGGTTCCCGGTAAATGGCAAGCCACCCGGCCAACCATAAGAACCCCAGCACGCCGATTGCCACAAATGCCGTTCGCCATCCACTCGCGAGCATAATCCATGCCAGCAAAGGAGGAGCAAGAATGGCCCCGATCGATGCGCCGCTGTTGAAGATTCCCGAGGCATGCGAACGCTCTTCGGGAGGAAACCACTCGGTGATCAACTTTACGCCTGCGGGATAATTGCCGGCCTCTCCAACGCCCAGAAGAAATTGAAAGATCCCCAGGCTCAGAGCGCCTGCAGAAAGCGCATTCAGAATCTCCGCACCGGACCAAAACGCGATCGTTAAGCCGTAGCCGATCCGGGTTCCCAGCCAATCGAGCAGTCTGCCTGAGACGCCATTCATGACCGTGTAGGCCAGCATAAATGCAAAGACGATTTCGGAATAGCTGGTGGCCGAAATTCTAAACTGCTGGAGCAGCACCGGCGCCATGACCGAAAGCGTCTGGCGATTGAGATAGTTGATTACCGTCGCAAGGAATGCGAAACTCAGCATCCACCACTTCCTACCGTCTCTCGTGATGAGTGCTTGCATCCGGGATCTCAGATCAGGAATATCGTATAGCGTTGCACGGTTCCTCATTACTGATATATCATATTTGCCGTTGAGTCAATTGAAAAAATATCTGCTGTGGCTGTGTGGCCGCCAGTCAAATCCCGTTCCTTTGTTTTGGACGATCACATGAACCCCGAGGAAGACTCATGAAAGCACTGATTCTCTCTGAGTACAAGAAACTTGATCTCATCGAAATGCAAAAGCCGCAACCCGGTGACGACGATTTGCTCATTCGTGTCCGAGCGTGCGGCATCTGCGGAAGTGACGTACACGGCTACGATGGAAGCACGGGACGTCGTCTGCCACCGATCGTCATGGGACATGAAGCCGCTGGAATTGTTGAGGCTGTAGGCGGAGCGGTAACGGAGTTTAGACCAGGCGATCATGTTACGTTTGACTCCACTGTCTTCTGCGGCAAATGTTTTTACTGCCGACGCGGCTTGGTCAATCTGTGCGATCACCGGGAAGTCATCGGAGTTTCTTCGCGCGATTTCCGCCGCATGGGAGCATTTGCGGAGTACGTGACTGTTCCGGCGCGCATTGCGTATTCACTTCCAGAGAACATGCCATTCGCAAATGCGGCACTCATTGAAGCCGTCTCGGTAGCGGTTCATGCCGTGTCTCTTTCTTCAATCGCGCTGGACGATACAGTCGTCGTCGTCGGAGCGGGCATGATCGGCTTGCTCGTTTTGCAGGCTGTACGGCTGGCCGGCGCCGGCAGGGTCTTTGTCATCGACCTGGATGCTGCGCGCCTTGAACTGGCGCGCAGCCTAGGCGCGACCGCTACGTTTAACTCGAACAACTGCGATCCGGTCACTGACATTCGGAATCTTGCGTCCGGCCGGGGAGCGGATATTGCGATGGAGTGCGTGGGAATCTCGCCCTCTGTAAATCTCGCCATTGAAGCAGTGCGCAAAGGCGGCATGGTCACGCTGGTTGGAAATGTCGCGCCCAGGGTGGAAATCGGTCTTCAGTCCATCGTGACGCGTCAGATTCGTGTACAGGGGTCATGCGCGTCTTGTGGCGAGTATCCCGCGTGCATTTCCCTCATCTCGCGTGGCGTGATCCGCGTCGATCCGCTGCTCACGGCGGTGGCCCCGCTCGATGAGGGAGCGGAGTGGTTCCGGCGTCTCTATGCGCGTGAACCCGGTCTGCTGAAAGTGGTGCTTCAGCCCTAATGAAAGAAGAGCCATTCATGAACGACTCTCTGTTCGATTTATCGGGAAGGGTAGCGCTGGTCACCGGCGCCGGCCGCGGCCTTGGACAGTACTTTTCTCGTGCCCTGGCACGTGCAGGCGCAGATATTGCCATAACCAGTCGTGACAAACAGTCACTTTCGGCATTCGCCGGGGAGATTCAAGCGCTGGGACGACGATGTTTTTCCGTTGCACTTGACGTGCGAAATTACGACAGTATTCAGAGCGCTGTCGCGGCCATCGAGGGGTACTTCGGCAGCATCGACATTCTGGTCAACAATGCCGGCTGCAATATTCGCAAACCTGCCTTGGAAGTGACTTGGGAAGATTGGAACACGGTGCTCGACACCAACCTGCGCGGTTCGTTCTTTGTGGCGCAGGCCGTGGCAAGGGGCATGATCCAACGCGGCTATGGGCGCATCATCAATATCGGATCGGTCACCAGTGTGGCCGGGTACGCTGGACTGGGTCCTTATGGCGCCAGCCGCGGCGGAATCAAACAACTCACGATGAGTCTGGCAGACGATTGGGGCCGTCACGGGGTCACCGTCAACTGTCTCGCTCCCGGCTGGTTCCGAACCCGGCAGAATGAGGTTATGTACAAGAATGCAGCATGGGTAGAGTACCTCACCGATCGCATACCCGTGAAGCGGCCAGGAAAACCGGACGACCTTGACGGAGCTGTGGTGTTTCTCGCCTCTGAATGCAGCCGATATGTAAGCGGCCAGACGCTTCTCGTGGATGGTGGGATCTCAACCGGAGCGACCAAGGCGACTGTTGAGCCCGCTGCTTAAACATTAGTCTTTTGAACTTGCACGAACCAAGTAGCAGGCCATGTGACTTTGCGTGGGATCTGAAATTCGGAACGGCCATGAACAAGCTGAATGAGGTAAAAACAAAATGACAGAATCGATCGAAATGAATCCGGCGCATCGCGATGGACCGTCGCGTCGCAGATTCTTGCAAGACGCAGGCGCTGGACTCTCGCTGCTGTTGACCGGAACGAAGATGTTTTCTCAATCGACAGGTCTTGACACGCAAACAGGGAGTGCCGGCGCTCCGAAGAAAGCCGATTCAGTCATTACGATCCACCCTGACAATCCCCATTATTACTTGTATCGTGGTAAACCGACAATCTTGATCACGTCCGCGGAACACTACGGAGCGGTCATTAATAAGGAATTCAATTATGTCGCATATCTGGATGCACTGGCGGAATACGGCCTTAACTATACGCGCGTCTGGCCAGGTGCTCTACTCGAAGTGGTCGGGGAATATGTGAAGGACAACACTCTGGGTCCAAGACCGCAGACTTCGATTGTTCCGTGGGCCAGAAGCAACGAACCGGAGTGTGTATATTGGGGCAATAAATACGACCTCGACAAGTGGAATCCGGAGTTCTTTGCCCGTCTAAAAGATTTCGTTGTTCAAGCCGCACAACGCGACATCATCGTTGAAATCTGCTTCTTCAATTCGCAATATACGCATCGCTGGCCTCGATCCCCTCTCTACTACGGAAACAATATTCAGGGCGTGGGCAATTGTGATTTCAAAGATGCCCAAACGCTCAAGCATGCAGACCTCGTCCAGCGGCAGAGTGATTACGTAAGAAAGATTACGCAAGAAGTCAATGCGTTTGACAATGTCATCCTCGAAATTTGCGACGAACCATCCCTCTACACTCCATATACAGATGCCGGACCTTGGGTCGGTTTCCTGCTGCAAGTTGTGCACGATACCGAAAGCACGCTTCCGACAAAACACTTGATAGCTCAAATGGTTCAAGGGCCGATTGGTGGCCCTATTGACTTTTCCAGCAGCCCTCTCCTCTCCATTATCGTTGGCCAGTACGTGTGGGGGACGAAAGTCGGCGGCGAGCAGATGGGCGGAATGAAGGGTTTGGACTACAAATATGGTTGCAACAAGCCAATTGAGCAAAACGAAACTCCTTTATTACCCGTTTCAGTATGAAGATGGTGACCCAATTGCCACATCTCGAGTAGAGGCATGGGAGTTCGTCGTAGGGGGCGGCGCAAGCTTTAATCATTTGAATTCTCGCTACTCAGTTGAAAACCCGGCTGGCAATACGACCGACAACTCAAAAATCTTAGGTTCGCTGCGTAATCTGAAGAACTTTATTTATGGATTTGACTTCATCAAGATGCGCGCGGATAGGAACTTCGTTGTTAGTGGTGTGCCCGAAGGAGTCTATTGCCGAGGCATCTGCCAACCCGGCGAGCAGTACGCACTCTATCTTCACCATAGCGAACTGAACGAACGCAAAGAATACTATATTGTGAAGCCCGGGCAATATGAGGAAACGGTTGTCTTGGATTTGCCAGGTGGAACCTACAAAGCAGATTGGGTTGACCCGGTTTCAGGTTCAGCTCTCAGCTCTGCCACGTTCGCTCATCTGGGCGGTAATCAAGAACTTTCGACGCCTGAATATGAAGTAGACATCGCGTTGCGCGTCCTGCGTGTAGCCCGCTAGGAAAACCAACCATTATAAGTTGGCGATTCAGGCGCAGCTGAGCTGCCCTTCGCATACCCCATTGACCAGAAGGCCATCAACCAGTCAAGACTTTGCTCGCAGAGAAACGTGCGCGAGGCATCGCCAGAAGGGCCTTGACACGAGATCTATTAGTGATATATCACTTACTATCAAACGATGCAATCGCGCCGTTACCAACTGTGGGCCGGCGCAGCTCCTTGTTCTAACTCGATTTGAACCCATACAGAGGAGCGCAATTACCGGCAAAGGTGGCATTCATGAATCGGAGACAGTTTCTTGCGTCAGCCGCGGCTGTGGCGGCAACCCCTGCTTTTTCGAGCTTGGCCCAAACCTCAGTGGGGTTCCATGGTTTCCCTCCCTCGCTTCTGGGGGACGTGCCTTATATCGAGAAAACGCCTGTACCGGAGTATCACTGGGCCCCGCCGAGCGCTTACGAGGCCTTCGAGGACGTGAAATTTGGAATCAGAATCCACTGGGGAATCTACTCCCTTTGGCATCGAGGCCCGGAGTCGTGGCCGTTTCTCGGAATGTCATTTGAGGACCGCCAAAAATACAACAACCTTTTCAAAAGCTGGAACCCTGCAGGATTCGATGCCGTCGAGTGGATGGATATTTTCAAAGAAAGCGGCATGAATATGTTTGCTTTCACAAGCAAACATCACGAAGGCTTCTGCATGTTTGATACCAGGACACGGGTGAAAGCCCGGGCCAATTGGACGGCTGCGGGGGGCCCGGAAATAGAAGCGTGCGATATTGCCTATTCCATCATGGAAACGCCGTTTCGGCGGGACGTTGTGAAGGAACTCTGTGATGCAGCACATCAGCGCGGTATCAAAATCGACCTCTACTTTTCGCACCCTGATTGGTACGATGCGGATTTCCGGCCGTATGTGTGTCACCCCTTCCAGATACCTTCGTCACAAGAATGGATGGCACGGACCGACCTGCAAATGACGCGGGAAAGATTAGGCAGTCATGCCGTGATCGTTCCTGATCCTACCGATGCTGAAGTCAATCGCATGATGGCCAGACATCGGGCACAGTTGGTCGAGCTATTAACCAACTATGGAAAGATCGACATGATCTGTCTTGATATGTGGCTGGGACCGCGCATCTGGCCTGAACTTAGAAAGACCGTCTTGAAGATGCGAGAACTCCAGCCGCAGGTCATGTTGCGTCTGCGCGGCATTGGAAACTACGGCGATTACTACACTCCAGAGCGAGTGGTTCCCGGATCGAAAGAGATGTCTGATAAGCCATGGTTCACGATCTATCCGCTGGGCACCGACTTCTCATATGATCCGGATGCTGCAAACTACAAAGGCACTAAATGGATCGTCCACAGCCTGGTTGACGCTGTCGCCAAGGGTGGCGGCCTGCAGATAGGTGTCGGACCAAGTGGCCATGGCGAGTTTCATCCCGAGGCAATCCGCCAGATGAAGGGTGCGGGGCAGTGGTTGAAGGTGAATGGCGAAGCAATTTACGCCACTCGCCCGCGCACGGGTGCACGTTGGTCCGAAGGCGAGACAGTTCGCTTCACGCGATCCAAAGATTCTCGATTTGTCTACGCAATCCTGACGGAATGGCCTGGAACACAAATTGAGCTAAACACAGTGCAGCCTAAGACCGGTTCAAAAGTGGATTTATTAGGATCACGCGGAACGCTGCCGTGGAGATCGGATTCCATGCGGGGAACAATTGTCACTTTGCCAGAGAGCTTGCAGCAGCCAAACAACAGGCCATGTGACTTCGCATGGAGCCTCAGATTCGAGGACCCAAATGGATAGACTGTCCTGCTCGATGAGAAACTCCAAAGTGCCTCCTACCCAATCGCTTAAGTTTTTCCGCATGGCCTCGCTGACAGTTGTCTTTGGTTTCTCCAGCGTGATTGCAGTTGCGCAGGCTCCAATACCTGATTCTCCAACCATCGAAGCGCGGGCGCACGATTTGTTGGCGAAGCTCACCCTCGAGCAAAAGATTGACCTGCTGGGTGGCGACGGCCAATACACGCGAGCAGTGCCCTCCATCGGCCTGCCGCGCTTCAAGATGTCGGACGCGTCACTGGGCGTGTGCTCATGGGGACCCACCACAGCCTACGCTGGCGGTGTGGCGCTGGCCGCCACCTGGGACCCCGAGATTGCCCGTCTGCTCGGTGAGAGCCTGGGCAAGGATGCGCGGGGACGCGGCGTGAACTTTCTGCTCGGCCCTGGCGTCAATATCTCGCGCTCTCCCCTTACCGGGCGCAACTTCGAGTACCTATCGGAGGATCCAATCCTGAATTCTGCGCTGGTGGCGCCTTTCATTCAGGGCGTGCAGTCCGAAGGCGTCATCGCCACTGTGAAACACTACGCGCTTAACAACGAAGAGTTCGACCGGCACAACGCGAGCGCCGACGTGGATGAGCGCACCATACGCGAAATCTACCTGCCTGCTTTTGAGGCAGCGGTCACTCGCGGCCAGGCCGACGCTGTGATGAGCTCCTACAACCTGGTCAATGGTGTCCACGCAACCCAGAACGAATTCCTCAACCTGAAAGTTCTGAAAGGCGACTGGGGGTTCAAAGGCATTCTCATGTCGGACTGGGATGCGACCTACGATGGCGTGGCAGCGGCAGCCGATGGCCTCGACCTGGAGATGCCGGATGCTAAGTTTATGAACGCCCGCAACCTTTTGCCGGCCATAAAAAGTGGGACGGTCAACGAGTCCACGATCGACGATAAGATTCTTCGCCTGTTGCGTACCGAGCTACGCTACGGGTTCACCACCCGCCCGCAGTTCGATCCTCGCTTCTCAATTTACTCGGTTGCTGATCGCCAAATCGCGCTTGACGTCACGCTGGAAAGCATTACTTTGCTCAAGAAGGACGGAAATCTGCTGCCACTCACTTTGAGCAAGCCGCTGACCGTGGCCGTGATCGGACCCGACGCCTGGCCGGAGGTGGCCGGCGGAGGCGGAGCGTCCCATGCGACGGCCTTCACGACTAGCAGCATAGTGACGGGCATCGGAGACCTGCTCGGCCCTGGGGCTTACGTCCTCTACTCCCGAGGGCTGCCTGAGCTAAACGAGGTCTTTTCGTCCACGCGCTGGGTGGATGGTGTGAAAGTCCTGACTTTCCCCGGCAGAGACTTCACTGGCACGCCCGAAATGACCAGGCAACGCGAAGTGGCTGGATGGAAGCCCGGCCAGTGGGAGGCGCCGGATCTTTCGCCGCGTAGCATCCGTTACAGTGCAGAATTCAAGGCCGCACGTACCGGGAAGTATCTCCTGCTCGCGGCTGCCTCGGGCGAAGATACTTTCAAGATCTCCGTCGACGGCAAGCAACTCCTCGACCAGATCCACGCCAAAGGCCAGGTACCCAAATCCACCTCCCTTAATCTTGTTGCCGGGCAGACGATCAAATTAGCCGCCGAGTATGTACCTTATGCGGAGGGTACGCGTTTCGGCTTTGGCCTGACTTTCGAACCGGACCTGGTTTCTGCCGAAGCACGGCAGTACGCTTCCCTGGCCGATGTGGTGGTGGCCGCCGTCGGATTCGATGCCGCCACCGAGGGCGAGGGGCACGATCGTACCTTCACGCTACCCTGGGGACAGAACGAGCTCATTGAAGCGATGGTCGCGGCCAACCCCCATACCATTGTCACGCTCACCGGCGGCGGTGGCATGGACGTGCAACCCTGGATCGACAAGGTGCCCGTGCTACTGCATCTGTACTACCCAGGCCAGGAGGGCGGCGCTGCGGTGGCCGACATCCTATTCGGTCGCCACAATCCCGAGGGGAAGCTTCCGGTCAGCTTCGACCGCAGCTGGGACGAAAACCCCTCGAGAAGTGGTACTATGGCCAGCCCGGCACCGATATGGTTCTGCACGCAAACGGCGAGGATGGCAAACCGCGCGACTATACAATCCAGCATGTCAGGTACGACGACAAGTTGATGGTCGGATACCGTTACTGGACCACCATCGGCAAGCTTCCGCTTTTCCCTTTCGGATTCGGATTAAGCTACACCAGCTTCAGCTTCTCGAACCTTCAAGTGCCGGCGACCTCCACAATTGGCTCGACGGTTTCCGTCCGCTTCGATGTGACCAACACCGGACGCTTCAAGGGCGCCGAGGTTGCCCAGCTCTATGTCTCCGATCCTTCGGCAAAGGTTAATCGTCCCGAGCGGGAACTGAAAGGCTTTGAGAAGGTTCGTCTGATGCCGGGTGAGACGAAGCAGGTGACCATCGATCTAGACGCGCGCGCCTTCAGCTATTGGAGCGAATCGGCTCACAAGTGGACCATCGACGCCGGCAAGTTCATGGTACGCGTGGGCGACTCGAGCGAAAACACGCCGCTGAATGCCGACCTCACGCTGGAATAAGAATCAATCCTGTTGGCAAAATCCCTGCATGACGCGGGTCTTTACTCGAGCAACGAAAATGTTCAGCAGAAGTTCGTGTCGACCAACCCGCACCGCCCAGAAAGGTCCCTTTGCCCTGACCAACTCCGCCGTACGCCAATCTCGATGACAGAAACCCTCCGTAATGCTCCGTAGCCGAAAGTATTGAGCTTATCTCGGGCGCGCGCCCAGACCGTTCCGAGATTTCTTCCCATTTTCCTCAGGTTTCTTATTCTTCAAGCGCCAAGCGTCTCCGTTGTCAAAGTTCGAGAGACGCTTCAAGACTTGGTCGAGACCATAATGAACGTGTACTCGCATCGCCGTGTCTGCGACAAGCGGATCACCACTACATAACGCCTCAGCTAGCGTCGAATGAAATTCCTCAGGCTGGGTGCGTCGATCGGCCGCTATGTCATAGAGCCAATTGAAGATAAGAACATGCTCTTTTTCAATCGCACGGCACAACCCAGGACAGCGACTCAGTTCTGCGACATGCATATGGAACTGCATGTGGTAGGTATGCACAGAGAATAGGAATCGTGAGTCCGCCCGTTCCAGCGCGCACGTCTTTTGTAATTCATCCAGGTGCCGGGCCTTGGTGCGAAGCTGCTTCTTCTCGTCTTCAGTGATGTTCTGCGCACACAATCTTGCCGCTTGCGATTCTAGAGCCTCCCGGATGACGTTACTATCGCGGATGTCCTGTTCGTTGGGCACGCGTACCCGCGTTCCGATCCTGGGGCGGCATTCAACCAAGCCTTCCGTTTCCAAGCACTTTAGAGCCTCGGTAATGGGCAGGAAACTCATGTTGAGACGCTTGGCAAGTCGTCTGCGCGAAAGGACGTCTCCTATCGAGAGCTCTCCTCTGAGAATCTCATTTCGAATCTGCTGATAAGCATGATCGGAAAGTGATTTCCGGGCCCCGCCGAGGCGGTTTGGCGCGCGCACGGATTTTCTCAGCTCTGATTTGCTAATCACTCGCTCTTCCGGACTCAAGAGAACCAAAGAGGGGAAATCACCTGATGCAACATTCATATAATATCACCAAATTTTGAATTCCAATCCCCGAATCTTGGCCAATTTCTGATATATCATTAATGGGAGCCGTTGACAAGCGGCTTTGTCAATCCATGGCTCACTTGTTCGTTACGGCCGAATATGGAGCCAGATGAAGGAAGGCAAAGACCATGGAACTGGGCGGCAAGGTGTGCCTCGTAACTGGGGGAAGAAGTGGTATTGGCGCAAAAACGGCTCTGATGTTTGCCGCTCGCGGCGCTTCCGTTGCGGTCGCAGACCGAAATCCGCCTAACGATGTCTTCGAAAGGCTTCAGGCGGTTGCAGCCGCGCATGGAAACGAAGTCCTTTTCATCCAGGCAGACCTTGGTAACGCTGAAGATTGCGCTCGCACAGTTGCCGAGACGTGCGCGCGTTTGCGGCGCGTCGACGTTCTTGTGCACGCTGCGGGCGCGGGCGTCCAAGGTGGCTTCTTTGAGGTAACCGAAGAGACGTGGAGCCAGGCATTCAATATCCACGTACACGCAGTGATGCGGCTCGCTCGCGCTGCGGTGCCCCACATGATTGAGCAGCGAGAAGGCGCAATCATCCTGATTGCATCTGCTGCCGGCCTTCGAGGCTGTCTCGGTGCCATAGCCTATGGTGTAGCCAAGGGGGCTATTCCGCAATTTACGCGTACTCTCGCTCGCGAATTATCGGATTACAATATTCGCGTTAACTGCGTTTCTCCGGGAATCATTCGCACTCCGTTTCAAGATTACCTCACGCCAGATCAGGTAGAGAACAATATCAGAAACAGGATACCCCTTCATCGGGAAGGCAAACCCGAGGATGTAGGCCGCGCAATTCTAGAGCTGGTAGAGAATGACTTCATCACAGGAGAGAACCTGATTATTGATGGCGGCATGTCTATGCGCATTGTCTAGCCCATGCTTCCTCTGGCAAGTCCATAGTTCGAAAATTCTGATATGTCAAATCTTAAATCGAACCGACCCAAGGCGAGTGAAAATGCGGTGCCACGGGCTAGCTGAATAAGGGATAGGCAAAGCCTCTTTCAATTTCTCCGGGCAGGGATTAACCGATTAACCCTACGCCCAAAACCGCCGCGAGTGAACTCCCCGAGGGCGAATATCGTACGAAGATCCAGTCTGTGCCATTTTAGGGCGGGACAGATGATGCTTCCACTTTATCGGTTTCATGGAGCGGCTAAGGCGGATCCGAAAGCATTGAATTCCTTCATTTCGAATTCTCGCGCTTGGATTCATACCAGGCTGCCAGTTCGTGTCGCAGAGGTCCGTTGGGAACTGCCTCTGGCCCCTGCGGCCGCAACTCCAGATATAGCACTTCTCCTGGAGCCAAACGGAAGTCGTGGGCTACACGCCCGTCTTCCATTTCTGGTTGGAACAACTGCGCGGCAGGAACTGCATGAGCTTCCAGTAAATGACGTTCGATCGGCGAGAGGTTTTGAGGGCCGCCTAGAGACTGCCAGGTCTCGAAGCAACTGCCGGCTCCTGCCGTGATTCGTTCCTCAACCAAAACCGGCTTGGTGGGTTCACTCCACAGTATTTCCAATGTACCTTCCCACGGCAAATGCTCACCAATTCCAGGAAGGACTCGTTGCCAGAGCAGAATCTGCCGGCACTCCCCCTCTGCCGTTGCAATCAATCCCCTGCCGGGTGGCAGCGCTTCGTGCAGGATTTCCAACTGATCGCCCCGCAGGCGATTGAGAAAGCTGAATGCATTCAGCGAAGCCTTGGGCAGGCCATTTAGCGTCAGAAGGCCGTAAGTGCCCGAGAACTCACTCTGCGGCATGCCGTTTTCTTCAAACACATCGCTGGCCTCCCACCAGCAGAAGGTGTCGCAGTCCCTGTCTACCGCAATGGCAAGATCGCAAATGGTTGCCGCGCAGGACAGATTATCCACACTTGGATTCTTGTCCCAGGCAACTGTCCGATCAGGCAAAGGAACCAGGCTGTTCCATTCCGTCCACTGGATCTCTAAATCTGGAAATGCCGACTGGCGAACCGCCTGTCGGACTTCCCGCACGACGTCTGTGACAAACATTCCTGGCTTGTGAGGGCTCCCTTTGAGCCCCGGATACTCCACATACTCATCCTGGGGATAAATATGAGTGCTGATGAAATCAAGCGGGACGCCTTTTGAAGAACAATGCGAGATTAGCTCTGGAATCCAGCCAGCACGCGCAGTAACCGGTCCACCAACCCGTAGCCTTGGACTGACAGCTTTGAGCGCAGCCGCTGACACGTCATAAAGCTTCCAGTAGTCGTTTTGTGTCCCTGTCCAGAAATTGATATTGGGCTCATTCCAAACCTCGTAATACCATTGCGCGATTTCATTCAGGCCATATCGATCCAGACAGTGACGTGCAAAGGCCCCCACCAGCTGACCCCATTCCGTATAGTCACGGGGCGGCGTAACATTCCACCCCCAATCAAAGACTGTTGTGGTTCCTGAAGCTAGCGCTACGGGCATTGGAGATAACTCTACGTGCGGACGCAGACCGATCCGCTGCAGCGCATCAAGCACCTTGTCCACCTGTGCCCAGCGAAACACCAAGCTTCCATCTTTTCGACGCGCGACGACGGCCATATCATCATGGAACATCCCGTGAAACCGGCAGTAACGATAGCCAATAATGCGTTGCAACATCTCCAGGTGGCCCTGAAGGTCGGCACGCAGAATCAAATAGGCGTGCCCCGTCGCAATCGTCGTTTTCCAAGGCTTGCGAAGGGCCGCATGAGACACAGCGTTCGTCACGGTGATAACCGATCGTTGCGCCACTTGAGAGTCAAGAACTCCGAACGCATTCACCCCGGACTCCGCCGTTCTGAATGCAGTTGCCGCGACCGACGTAGCGAAACTGGTTTTGAGAAAGTCGCGCCGGGTGGCACTCCCCCGATTTGAGGCAGGAGAAGCCGTGGACTTGGAATTGAAATTCATGCTTTGTCCTCAATGGCAACTCAGTGCTCTATCAATCTTCAGCTGAATCCCAATCCTCATGATCAAGTGCAATGCTCGCCCCGCATCTTAGACATTCACTCAGCGGACAATGTCTTTCGCCAATCATTCGACGGGTCACTGGGGACCTTCTCCACTGCGTAAAGCATCCTATTCTTTGCTGAGGTTGAGGTTTACATTAACCTCCATGACTGGCGCGCTATTTTCAACATGGCGTGATGGCAGATAAATCACGAGTCGGTTGCCCGTCGGATCGGTTGTCCAACCAATTGGCATAGAGTCAAAATTGGTTGTCGCCACCCTTGGCAAATCTACGCCGTCGACCGTCACGGATGCCGCGGAAGTCACGCCATAAACCAGCAAGTAGTTCATTTCTGCAAGATTCTCGAGCTTCCAGCCAATAGCTCGAGCCTTGGATTGCACGGTCACTTGTGCCGCTTCACCCAGCACGTTAAGAAGAGAAGTACGTTCATCCTTATTGGGAACCGAAACAACCAGCGCGTGGACGCGGCCGCTCGTCATGCTTCGACCAAACTGCAGTTCCTGGCTTAGTTGTACAGGCACTACTGCCCCTGGCTTTAGATACACGGGTATTGTGTCGAGTGGAGCGTCAACCTTGAGTTTCACCGGCCCCTTGACCGTCTTGCCGTCCCACAAGCTTGTCCATATGCCGGATGGGAACGCGATCACTTTACAGGTATCTTCACTGACCACCGGAGCAACAAGCAAATCCGGCCCAAACATGTACTGCTCGGGAGTGGCAGCCGCTTCCCGTTCACTTGGGTAGGCCAGCGGCATTGACCGCATGATTGGGGTCCCCGTTTCGTGTGCGATCACAGCTGCGTTATACGTGTAATTCAAAATATTCTCACGTGTCCAGGCAAGAAACTTATAGTTTGTCACCGCCGCATCGCTGAAATACCACGGGTCACGTGGCGCCGTGCCGTGAGGGCGCATCCAAGGGCTGAAACATCCAAATTGGAACCAGCGCATATATATAGCGGGCTGTGGGTAACCAAAATATCCGCCAAGGTCGCTGCCCCAGTTGGAGTATCCGCAGGCGCATAAGTTCAGCCCTCCGGTTACAACGTGTTTAAGTCCGTTAAAGTTGGCCGGATGATCGCCGGCAAACTGTCCTACCCACCTTTGTGTGCCCGGTGCGGCTCCTCTGGCGTATAAAACAAAATCGTTCCCACGTTTCTCTTGGAATACCTCGCTGGCCGTCCGCTGATAGTCGTAGTAGTAGAAATTGTGCATTTCGGCCCCATGTTGACCGTCGTAGAACATGGCGTCATCCGGAACCATGTCACCGTAATCCACCATGCTTCCGGCCTCGCCAAGGTCCAGGGCACTCTTCAACGCCCGCCGGCACAGTTCCATGGCGTTGGGATGAGTGAAATCGATGTAACCGAGTTCTTCAGTTCGATCTTCTGTTGCGCAATGCAGAATCGGGAGTTGGTCGGGATTTAGCTCAGGCATAAGAAATTTCTGCCGTGATCCCTCAATCGCAGGCATGAAGTAACCCAACACCCTAATTCCACGCGCCGCCATGAACTGATTCAATTCTGCTGAAAGCGCCGACGCGCCTTCCGCATAAATTGCGGAATGGGGAATATCCAATTCCGCAAATCGAAGGGCTGTACTTTCTTCCTGCGCAACTGGATCGTGGAAGCGGTCGTTTTCCCAAGCACCCTCGCCTCTACCCATCCACGGTTCAAATGCCCATTTGGGCGGCAACGGAGGCCTCCCGGTCAGTGCGGTATAGGATTCCAGTGCCTTTGCGGGCGTACCAATGAAAAAGTAATAGTCAAATATTGGTCCTTGTTGTGTAATGCGATATTCGTTGGGATCTGTCTTCCCAACGTCCGCCCGTAGACGATAGGCTGAATTGTCAAAAACCATATAGGCTTTGGAACTGTGGAAGATTGGAAGAGGCTTGTAGGTCGTATTCGCCAAACCCTCCCCGTTGCCAAGCCAGTCATCCGCTCCCCACAGCGTCAGCACTGTCCCATTGTGGTTGAAATGATCGTACTTCTCCCCGAAGCCATAAATAATTTCGTTACTGTCGAGACGATGCCTGAAATCCACGCCGAGTATCTTGCCATTCGGGCCAAACCGGAAGGAAATGCCATTGGCGCCGATTTGCACCGCCTTCGTGCCGGCCGCGTCATAAATCGATATCGAAAACGGGTCCCGGCGGATCACAACTTTGCCATCGGCGAAATCGATGGAACAGGAACCGGGTGTAGATTCGGCGGCTAATGGCAGCAGGTTCGCCGGCCTCCAGTATCCCTCCTCGCTGCCGTAAATTCGCATGCCGCCCGTCGACGGCAGAGCAAGGCGAAGGTCGACTTTCTGGTCACCTGCCACGCAGTGCATCAGGAGCGTTTTACCCTGCACTTCCAGGTTTTCCACTCTTGTAACAGGCTTCCATTCCTCTTTAAGAAGGTTGCCGGGAGAGCCATCGGCGTACCACCATCGCGACGCTCTATCCAGCTCGCCCAGGTAGGTATCAACTAAGTGGCACGCCTGATTCAAATTGTTCTTGTGCAAGACGACATTCACCTTTTGACGGAAAGAAGCCAAAGTCAAATCGCTCGCCAGAAGCCCCCAGGCTCGGGGGAGCGGCGTGAAGCCTTCCTGCATCATCAAATCCATCCAGCGTTGCGCGAGGAACAGCCGTTGCGCCAGATTCCCCTCATCAGTTGGAGTGGTCAAGGATGATTCCATTTGCCAGATCTGCGCGCATGTTTCAGCACTCGGATACGTTCCTAATGCCGGCCTTTGCCAGCGGAGTATACCCGAAGGCAGTCGGCACAGACAGCTTTGAGGATTCTCGACCTGCGCATTACCCGAAAAGTGTGTCTCAATCAGCAAGTCAATGGGCATACCTTCATTGATATCAATTGCGACCGGACTGCTGAACTCCCCATCACGCCACCTGGTCCGCATCGGAAGAAAGCCGAATTTGGACCCTGGTTTGCCCCCTAACGTTTTCCATGGTATTTGAAATGAAACCAGCCACTCGGTGTCTCTCCTGGCAACAGCCACTTGGAATTCGTCTACCTCGCGGATGCGTGCAGAAGAATGACGCTCGGCCGCAGCTTCGTCGGCAGATATCTCAGTGCTAATGCTCAGTTCTCGGTTGCAGCCAAATTTCAACCCTTGTGGTGTTGCTGCGAATTGATAATACGAAGGAATGGCTGTATCAGGCTGAATCAGAATATCCACCTCGTCTGGATTAGGTGGCCAGTTGTTTGCGGCGGAGGGTAACCCATTCAACGAATGCCAATTCGCTTCGCGCCACAAATCTGCATCCAAATTTGCATAAGGGAAAGACATGTCGTCTTCCGTGCAGCGGCACATGATAAAGAGTGCGTCGTCGCTATAGCCAATGAGACATTCGGTCGGCGTTGCCGGTCGATCTTCACCGCCGGCGCGGTAATATTGGCTTATAGTTGCGGAATGCTCACGGTCAGCGAGCATTTCATCGATCGCGGGCACTCTCTCCCAAGGTGCCCTGAGAAGAACCGCATTAGTTCCCCAAACAATTCTGCCTTCTTCCTTCGTCTGACTCAACTCTTTTCGGGTTAGGTCGTCTGCCCGAACCGAACTGTGCTCCCAAATACCTCCGTCCGCTTTCAACACCCCTGCATACACTCCAGCAAGAGTACCCATCCCGACTGCCGATTGTTTCAGAAACGCGCGTCTTTTCATTTCGTCTCTCTACCTCTTTTAATGGTGCAGCCGAAAGCGAAGCGGTCGGCGGACGCTTGTTGGATTCAACTTCCGCTATACTCTGGCGATGTGTTGTGACGCTGTTAGAGCGTCGGTGTAGCGCGCCTCAGTCTCTGAGTGGAAGTGTCGATTCTCGGCTTACCATTGTGAAATGTGAAGACGATTCCGTCGCGCGGAAGCCTCTCCGCCGTTAAGCGCCACGCTCCGGCCCAACTTTCTAAAAGGCGCAGCCACCAATTTCTGGTGAACGGGTACCGATTCTTTTTGGAGCCCAAGAATTGATATATCAAAACAGGACCCTCTGTCAAGTCTCTTTCGGAATAAGGCTGAAATGCGGACCAGGATCCAAGTCACAGATATTTCTATAGATTGCGGGAAAGTCAGATCGGCACTCAGGGATCTTTTGCGCGGCCCGGCGGGGCATGAGGAAGATACGAGTCTGTTGACGATTCATCGGGCAGCTATTCGGAGTGACAGATCGCAAGAGCTAGAATCACGATGAACACAACGACCGGAAGGCCCGCGATGCGCGATGATCGAGGAGGAACCGTGAATTCTGCAATTGTGCGACTGATATTCCTAGGAATTGCGGGCTCAGTTGTTCAAGCACATCCGTCTGCTTCGAGCCAGACCAACCAACTTCCTGCGGCAATCAGTGAGATGGAGTGCCAAGGCAGCCAGTGCACTCCCGGCGTCCAAGATAGCGGAAAATGGGAGTTTCACGGTTACATTGGGAACGGCGAGTGGACCAACGGAGCGACGGCAAAGCTTGTCATCAAGCAGTTTGATGCCATGGGCGTTGATATTCGCCGCATTGACCTGCAAAACAGCTTGTCCTACGGACTGACGGCGGTTTATAGCGGAACGATTCACGGCGATCATATTGAGGGGACTGTCGTGTGGTCCTGGAATGGACATTGGAACGATCAGCATCCAACTGGCCACTGGTCTGCGACAATAGGCGCATTCAATTCAACTCGGCCTTTTGCATCGACACTTGAGACACCTGCTTCTCTCACAGAGTGTGAGTCAAATCAATGCGCGCCCAATGGACCTGGTGGATGCCGATGGAGATTTCACGGAGAAAAAGGCGAATCGAAGTGCAACGATGGAGCTGTCGCGAAGCTGGAAGTCAGGCAGTTCGATTCCGCCGGCATTGTCGTATTTCGCACTGACCTGCCCGGGTCAAAGAATCCCGGACTGACGGCAATCTACACCGGGATCATTGCGGGACAATCGGATCATTGGCATCGGGACGTGGTCGTGGCCGGGACATTGGAACAATCACAATCCATCAGGTCGATGGTTTGCCACCATCGATGCGAAGCCAAGCGACGCTCTTCCAACCGCTCCGCCGCCGCTGGTTTCACCCGAAGTTCATCGTGATGGAAGCGTCACCTTCCGTGCATTCGCGCCTGCGTCAACCGAAGTGTTTCTTGAACTTGAGGGATCAGATCCAGAGATTATGCAGAAGGACGATCTTGGCGTGTGGAGCATTACGACCCCGCCGCTCGAGCCGGACTACTACGGTTATATCTTTCAAGATACCGGCACGCCGCTGCTTGATCCGTCAAATTCGCTGATGTGGCGCCGACCTGCTGCAGACCGAGAACATGGTGCGCATCCCCGGTCCTTCGACCTTGCCGTGGGAATGGATGACAGGGACTCGCCGGAGAATCGCACCATCACTTCTTCGGGTCGGCAATCATCAACGACGAGCGCGACTACTTTGTGTACACTCCTCCGGGGTACGATCCCACAGGCACCACCAAGTATCCAGTTCTGTACTTGCTCCACGGGTACGGCCAACTGCCCAAGAGTTGGATCGACATCGGATTAGTCAACGTTATCATCGACAACCTGATCAACCAGGGCAAGGCCAAGCCAATGATTGTTGTGATTCCTGTGGCGTACGGGGGACAGGAGATTCTGACAGGGGGAGGAAGAGCATTCTGGACAGAGTGATCTGCGCTACAGGAATTTCAATCGCTTCAAGGAGAGCCTTATCCACGAGGTGATTCCACAGATTGAGAAAGATATCGCGTGAAAAATGACCGCGACGACCGCGCGATCGCCGGCCTTTCCATGGGCGGAGCCGAATCGCTGCTGATCGGATTGAACAATCTCGACGAGTTCTCCTGGGTAGGGTCGTTCAGCGCCGGCGGAATCCGGAATAACTTCGACCAGGAATTCCCTGAGCTGAAGAATGTTGTCAACGCGCAGCTTCATCTGCTTTGGGTTGCGTGCGGAGTGGACGACGGTTTCTTGTTCACCATCAATCGACAATTCAACCAATGGTTGAGCCAGGAAGGGACCCGCCATACGGCGATTGAAACGCCTGGCCGGCACACGTGGATGGTGTGGCGGCGCAATCTTGCGAATTTCGCTCCCCTGCTCTTTCGCTAATGATCAAATCGAAAATCCTGACGATGGGCACTCAGCAGGCAGATTGTTGACTTCCGCAAATCGCCGGAATATCATCGCAATAACTGACATGTCAGTTATGTTGAATCCCGATTAACACCTCTAGCCGGTGATTTTATGGGGGGAATGAGAATTGAAAAGACGTGAGTTCTTGAATCTCTCTGCGGGATCGGTCGTCTTCGGGAGTCTTGGAAGGCTCTGGGAGGCGCCCGTTGTAACGCAGACTGAGGAGAAAGCCGGCACAGTGCTCCCCGGAACCAGCCCCTTGACGCTTGAGGGGGATCTGGCACAGCAGATGGTCGAGGACATCAGGTCTTACCTATTGAAGGAAACGTCCAGGCTGGCTGCCGAGCGTGAGCGACTCTGGAATCGCGATTTCCCCTCTGCAGAGCGTTATGACGCTTCTATCACGCCAAATCGTAAGCACCTCCAAGAAATCATCGGAGCCGTCGACCCCCGCGTAGCTTTTGAATCGACCAGTCTCTCCACGAACGCCTGGATGCAAACCGAGATTGGACGCGGCCAGGGCTTTCAAATACATGCCATTCGCTGGCCTGTCTTTGCAGCGCCGACCGCAGACTCAGAGGGTATGGAAGCAGAAGGATTGTTACTGCAGCCGGACGACGGAACAGTGGCCCGAGTAGTTGCGATTCCCGACGCAGATTGGACACCGGAGATGTTGGCCGGAGTCGCGGATGGCGTCCCCGAGGCGTCTCAGTTTGCTCGCAGGCTCGCGGAAAACGGCGTCCAGGTTGTCATTCCGCTTCTGATGAATCGAGATGATACCTTCTCGGGCATTCCGGGAATTGGCATGACCAACATGCCCCATCGGGAGTGGATCTACCGGATGGCATTCGAGGTTGGCAGGCACATCATTGGCTTCGAAGTGCAGAAGATTTTGGCCGCTGTCGATTGGTTCGAGAGGGAGAATGCAAAAGACCCTCTCGCGATCGGCATCATGGGCTACGGCGAAGGTGGTTTACTGGCGCTCTACAGCGCGTCACTTGATCCAAGAATCCAAGCCGCGGTGGTGAGCGGATACTTTCAACCACGGGAAAATGTCTGGAAAGAGCCAATCTACCGCGATATATGGTCGCTGGTCAGGGAATTTGGCGATGCCGAGCTGGCAGGCATGATTGCGCCGAGAGTTCTCATCGTAGAGGCTTGCCGGGAACCTGAGGTGGATGGTCCGCCGGCGGTGACAAGCGAACACGCGGCGTGTGCATGCCCGAACGGGAAACTGACGACTCCGCCATTGAATGAGGTGCAGCGAGAAGTTGAGCGGGCGCGGCAATTCTTCAAGCAATTGAATGCTGAGGCCAATCTTCAATTGATCGCCGAGAAAGGCGGCATGGGATCCACGGGATCCGAACCCACGATCGAGGCGTTCCTTGGAGCCTTAGGAGCCAATAAGTCAGGCATTTCGGCATTAGGTCCAGCACCAAAGGCGACGATCAACTTGGATCCGGCTTCACGTTTGCAGAATCAGTTTGATCAATTGGTCGCTTTCACCCAGGCAATGATCCGCAAATCTGCTGACAGCAGGGCCGAATTCTGGAAGAAAGCCGACGCTTCTTCATTGAAAAGGTGGCAGGTTTCAACACTAAGCTACCGGGAGTATATATGGGAGGAGGTTATCGGCCGATTGCCCGCGCCGAGTCTGCCACTGAACCCGCGAAGCCGGATGGTTTTTGATGAACCGAGCTTCCGGGGATACGAGATCGTTCTCGATGTATGGCCAGGTATCTTTGCCTACGGAATTTTGCTTGTTCCAAAGAATTTGAAGCCGGGAGAGAAACGGCCGGTCGTTGTTTGCCAGCATGGGCTTGAGGGCCGCCCAACCGATCTAACTGATCCGCACATCGACAGCCATTTTTACCACCACTTTGGAGCGAGTCTGGCTGACGAAGGATTTGTTATTTTTGCGCCGCAGAATCCTTACATCGGAGAAGATAACTTCAGAATCATCCAGCGCATTGGCCACCCGATAAAACTTTCGCTCTTTTCCTTCATTTTGGGCCAGCATCAGCAGATTCTTAAGTGGCTGTCTTCGCAGCCGTTTGTTGATTCCAATCGAATTGGGTTTTATGGATTGTCCTATGGCGGCAAGACAGCCGTTCGAGTACCTCCTCTTATCGATGGATATTGCCTTTCAATATGTTCAGGCGATTTTAACGAATGGGTGTGGAAGACAACCAATGTTCTTACAGCTCAGACCTATATGTTGCTGGGCGAATATGATATGTACGAATACAACTTTGCTAACATCATTAACTACTCCGACCTGGCCAAGCTCATGGCTCCTAAACCATTCATGGTGGAACGCGGTCACGATGACCCGGTGGGTGCAGATCAATGGGTGTCGTACGAATACGCTCTGGTTCGTGAATTCTATGACAAATTGGGCATCGGTGACAGAACAGAGATCGAGTTCTTTAATGGCCCTCACGAAATTCATGGGGTCGGAACCTTCCAATTTCTCAGGAAACACCTTCGGCCGCCGCTTGAATCGAATCGATCGTGACGGATATTCAAAGGAAATGCGGCTCAGGTCGGATTCCCTTGCAGAATCAATCGGCCTCACACATGAGATAGCCAAAGTGAGCGTTGTCGTTCGTATGTTTCGATCATCTCAGACCACTAGTCAAAGAAATCTCGGTCTTCGCCGCGAAGGTGGGTCTTTGCTGCGGCCACATTGAAAGTCACGCCCAGCCCGGGCTTGTCCCACACTTCAATGAAACCTTTCCTGGCTATGGGGTCCGGAAGGCCTTCGACGATGTCGTACCACCAGTTGGGCTGGCCGATCGGGTACTCGAAAGCAATGTAGTTCTGAGGCAGCGCCGCCGCCATGTGCACGTGAGCAGCCAGGCCGATAAGTCCATCGAAGATGCCGTGGGGAGCCACTAGAATGCCGTGCAGGTTGGCGTATTCGGCGATCCACTTCAGTTCCGCGATGCCGCCCACGTCTTCCGGGTCGGGACCGATGACGTTAACAGCCTGTTTTTCAATCAGGTCCTTGAAGTTCTCGCGAAGATAGATTTCCTCACCGGTGTGGATGGGGGTGGAGGTAGCGTTGGTGACCTCTTTGAAAACGTCGGCGTTGGGATAGGGCGTGTAATCGCCGGTAATGATGTCTTCCACCCATGCGATGTGCAGAGGTTCGAGGGCGCGGGCAAAGGCAATAGCATCCTTGACAGCCCAGCCGGGGCCGCAGTCGAGTGCAAGGCCGATCTCATTGCCGAGCACTTTCTTCATGGCCTCGACGCAGGAGAGGACGTAATCGAATCCGCGTTCGGTCATCAGCCCTGCATCCATATGCGGTGGGCCGCTGCGGGGCGGCTCGTCGTACCACATGTCGGGGATGGCCTTCATCATCGCGGGGTTATGAAAGCCGACGGCTTGCTTGATGAGCGTGAACCCTTCTTTGGCCTCTTTCATTTTTGCCATGTTCTCGGCATAATCCTGGGGCGTCTGGCCGGTCCCTTCACGAATGAACCGCGATGCCGTTCTTCTGACAGCGCCTGTGGACTTCCAAGCCAGACCGCAGGCGACGAGTTCCCTGAAAGAGGTTCAACGTCTCGAGTTGCGAGAGTTGGTTCTTCTCCCAGGCGACTATTCGTTCGAATAGTCGCCTTTCGTATACCGGTTCACATCCACCGACATTGTCAGGGCGCGCAAGCGTTTTGGTTTTGGGCAGGCGAACAGGTGACACAGCGCTCTTAGTGGCGAGCAGCATTCCTTGTCCGTCTCTTGTCTTCTGACGAGCCAGTCCGCTGATGATGTTTTTACTTGTACGATATGACACCGTCTACGCCCCACGCTGTTTATGCTTGCTTGAAGGCTCTCAAGCAAGTGCACGATGCTCTTAGTGGATACCTCACCGCCCACAAGGGGTCGGGGAACCGAATGCATGGACGCAATGGCGTCTTCGTGCGCGGGCGAGAGCATTGAAGACAGGTTGGAGAGTGCGTCGCTTAGACCTCTTCTAACGCACACTAAAGACGGTTTCAGATTGCGAACGGCGGTCTTCAGCGTTTTGAAACCCCGCACTGGACGGATCAGTTGCTTCAGCTTGCCATGATCGGCTTCGACGACATTGTTCAAATACTTGACCTGTCGATGCACCGTTTCCTCAGGACATTTGCCTTCGGCCTTCAGTTCTGAAATCGCCATACCGTAGGTGGGCGCTTTATCCGTGTTGATGACCTCCGGCTTTTCCCAATCCTTCAAACCGTTCAGCGCCTTGCCGAGGAAGCGTTTCGCCGCTTTGGCGTTCCGTGTCGGCGAAAGATAGAAATCAATCGTGTTTCCATGCTTGTCGAGCGCCCGGTACAGATAGGCCCATTCGCCGCCAACCTTCACGTAAGTCTCATCGACCCGCCAACTCGTCGATCGCGGGCGACGCCACTGCCAGCGCAGCCGCTTCTCCATTGCGGGCGCGTACCTCTGAACCCAGCGATAGATCGTGGAATGATCGACGCTCACGCCGCGCTCGCCCATCATCTGCTCGAGATCGCGATAGCTGATGCCATAGCGGCAGTACCAACGCACCGCCCAAAGGATGACCTCGCCTTCAAAATGACGCCACTTGAAATCTGACATGACCAGCTCCGCTCGTGTGCAGCCCCATTTTCACGGGACCACCGAACTTTTGCAACAGAGCCATCTAAGTTGGTCCAACATGTTCTTCGTGATCGGCATGGACGGTCTGGTGGTGCTCCCAGGATGACGCCAGAACTGCCGGAGTTTCAGACTTTTTGGCGACGAGCGGGAACTCCTGCCTGTGTGGTCCGTTTGTCGTTCTGCCTTATTGGACCAACCTGAGCGCTATTGAGAACCCTGGCGCGGGCCGAGCCGTCAGGATCGGATCAAACCTCAGCATTCCGGTAATCCGGATCACAGGAATGCGTCCGGAATTGGCCCATCTTGTAGAGGGCTTCGGGACTGACGTCGACCAGATCTGCAAGGATTCTCCACCGGTCGACGCGGAGTTCCCGCTTCGATCCTGTCCCCCCTCTCCGCCCAAGTAAGGAATGAAGACAAGACGAGGTCGATCAAAAGATCAGAGCTGGCTAATGTGCAGAAACTGAGCCACAGAGTTTTGTACAGCATTTCCCGTTTTGTACAGTTTTTTCGGAGGAGAGGGGGAATTTCGGTCATTTTATAGATGGATTGGACGACATGCTCTTCCGGCTAAGTATATGCTAATATTATATTTATCTGAATCGCAAGGAGATGAGGAGGAGTGATGGTGGGCGGTCAGGGACTCGAACCCCGGACTTCCTGCTTGTAAGGCAGGCGCTCTAACCAACTGAGCTAACCGCCCCCGATTGGCGGGAGCCTGAAATGGCCTTCCCACATCATAGCAGCGAGCCTCCGTCACGGTAGCTCGATCCCCTCGGTTGATAGACTCACCCGGTGAGCCGTCTCATCATCAATGCCGACGACTTCGGCCTGACCACGGGGGTAAACCGCGCCATCATGGAATTGCATCAGGCGAACGTGCTCACCAGCACCACCCTGATGGCGCGGGCCGGAGCCACCGCCAGTGCCATCCGGATGGCGCTGGCGACGCCATCTCTCGGAGTCGGATGCCATGTGGTGCTCGTGGATGGCGAGCCCGTGCTCCCGCCGCGCGAAATCCCTACCTTGGTCGACAAAAAGACCGGCTGCTTTCCGCCCAGCCTGACCACGTTTCTGCGTCGGCTTTTCACCGGCCGGATCCGCGATGCCGAAATCGAGGCCGAAGCCGCGGCGCAGATTGCCTTCTTGAAAAGCGCCGGCCTCCGCCTCACCCACGTCGACACACACAAGCACACCCACATGTTTCCGCCTGTGCTCGGACCCCTGCTGCGCGCGGCCCGGTCCGCGGGCATTCGCGCCGTACGCAATCCCTTTGAACCCGAATGGGCGGTGCGCGTCACGCCCCGCGCCTCCTTCGTGCGTACCGTCGAGGTGATCGCCCTTCGACGGCTCGGCACCTTCTTCCGCCGCATGATTGCCCGCGAAAATATTGCCACCACTGATGGAACCATCGCCGTGGCCGGAACGGGGACCTTCAATTCTGACACGGTCCGCGCGCTGCTGAACGAACTTCCCGAAGGCACATGGGAACTTGTGACCCACCCCGGATACAACGACGCCGACCTCGACAAAGTCCGCACCCGCCTGCGGGCTTCGCGAGACACGGAACGCCAGGCACTTGCAGCCGTGCGCGAGTTCCCTTCCATTGACCTGATTTCCTTTGCCGAACTGCAATCGCCGATTTAGTCCCGAAGGATTGATCGCCGGGTTTCTGCATCTTCATGCCCGCCTTGGGCGCCCAAATGACTGGCAAGCTGTCGAAACGACAAGAAGTTGGCCGCCATTGGCAAAAAATCCCGAGCTAAATGCCGATGGGTTTGTCACGGGCGTGCACTGAGAGGCACGCCGATCGGATCGGTAGCGACACCCCGTCAGGACAGAAATGCCACCATCGCTGGCGTGCCTATGCCCGTATATTGGCCGGTAAATGAAAGCAAGCCCGTCTGATGGTTCATCTTGAAACAGGTGATACTATCACTGCGCTGGTTACAGACATAGAAGAACTCCCCGGCTGGATCGAAAGTACAGTGGCGCGGATAGTCTCCCATTGTCGGGATCTCTCCAGCGCGCGTGAGCCTCCCGCTGCCATCGATTGCACAAATGGCGATCGTATCGTGCAGACGGTTGGCCGCATAGAGGAACCGGCCATCCGGAGAGATGACCACCTCCGAGGTAAAGTTGGTTCCCGCAAACCCTTCCGGCAACGACGAAATCGTTTGTTGCAAATTCAAGGTGCCATGCATTGCGTCATAGGCGAAGAACGCAATGGTCGACGACTCTTCTCCCAGCACGTATATCCACCGGCCGTTGGGATGGAAGACAAAATGACGCGGCCCATCTCCGGATGGGAAGGAAACGAAAGGCAAGGTTTCCGACGGACTCAACCTCCCACTGTTCCGGTCGAAATGATAGACATAGATCCTGTCCTGTCCCAGGTCGACAGAAAGAACAAACCGATTGGCGGGATCCGGCGCGATCATGTGCGCGTGCGGAGCATCATGCCCGCTAATCGCGAAGCTTCCCGGAGGCGCATCGGTTGCTGATCGGATGCCCACTGAACCGATATCGCGGTGCACATCAATGGCCGCTCCTATTCTCCCCCCTTCCTCGATCGGAAGCACCGCGATCGTGCCGCCCGCGTAATTGGCAACAAAGGCGAACCTGCCCGATGCGTCGAGGCTCATGTGCGCCGGCCCTCTGCCCTCGGAGCTGACAACATTTAGTGGAGTCAAATCCCCAGATTCCGGTTCAATAGCATATGCGCTCACCGATCCGCTTTCCTGGTCAACGATCTCATTCACTGCGTAGAGATATTTTCTAGAAGGGTGAATCACGATCCAAGAGGGATTGGGAACCTTGGCAACCAGTTTCTGCCGCGTGAACGCACCGGTGCGGGTATCTACTTCGAATCGATAGATTCCCTGCCCGTTGGCTCCGCCGTCGATCGCGCTTGTGTAAGAACCCACGAACGCGAATTTGCGACCGGCCTCCGGCGCCGCGGCTAACCCCCGCCTTGAAATGACGTGCGCGAGCACAACCGGAGCGATGGCCTTTATGACGTCCCGCCGGGACCAGAAGCCGTTGCGAATCGCATTTTTCATTTTTGTAGCGGCCGAAGCCTCCTCATTGACTTTACCCGACGACGAAGGGGCGGATCCTCTATATCCGAAATTCGGTTTTGTCGCGGCAGGCTGGACATTTGCTCTTTCCAGGGTGGATGGATAAACATTCCCCCGCAAAAAAGCCAAGCACTTGTAGTTCCACTGCGTTTTGTAGTGTAGGTGAGTTATGGGCAAGATGGGAGCGGTGCCGAGACGGAGTTGGGATCCGGCTTCGCCGGTTTCGAAATGGCGATCTGTGCAGGAATGCTACCCTTGATCTGAATCCCCTCTTGCGGGATCTACAGATTTGGTCCTTGCGGCGCTTGTAGTCGGGCAGGAGGAAAAAGAGAAAATAGAAAGACCTCATGCGCATTGGAATTACCTGTTATCCCACCTACGGCGGTTCGGGCGTAGTAGCCACGGAACTCGGCATCGAGCTCTCCTCCCTCGGCCACGAAATCCATTTCATTTCCTATTCCCAACCATTCCGGCTCAGCGGGCGCGATGGGGGGGTCTTTTATCACGAGGTGCCGGTCTCGAGTTATCCGCTCTTCGAATTCCCGCCCTACGATCTTGCACTGGCGTCGCGCATGGCCGAGGTGGCAGAGTTCTACGAACTCGACCTGCTGCATGTACACTACGCGATTCCGCACTCGGTGAGCGCCCTGCTGGCGCGGCAGATGCTCGCGGTGCGCGGCAGAAGACTGCCGTTCGTGACCACGCTCCACGGCACCGACATTACCCTGGTGGGTCTCGATCGCAGCTATCTCCCCATTACCCGCTATGCCATCCAGGAGAGCGACGGCGTCACCAGCATCTCGCAATATCTGAAGGACAAGACGCTGGCCGACTTCGGCATCACGCGCGCAATCGAGGTGGTTCCCAACTTCGTCAACTGCGACGTGTACGCGCCGGTGCGCGATGAATCTGCACGGGCCGCCGCGCGGAAGCACCTTGTCGGCACCGACGAGCCGATTCTGATCCATCTCTCGAACTTCCGGCCAGTGAAGCGCGTCCTCGACGTGGTGAAGGTGTTCGCGCAGGTCACTCGCGCGATACCGGCGCAACTGGTTCTTGTCGGCGACGGCCCGGACCGCTCAGCGGCGGAGTGGCTCGTCCATGACCTCACGATCCAGAACCGGGTGCACTTCCTCGGCAAGCAGGATCGCGTCAACGAGCTGCTGCCGCTGGCAGACCTGATGCTGATGCCCAGCCAGCTCGAGTCGTTCGGACTGGCGGCGCTCGAAGCCATGGCATGCAAGGTCCCGTCGATCGCTACCAAGGTTGGCGGCGTGCCGGAGTTGATCGACCACGGCGAAACCGGCCTGCTTTATGCCGTGGGCGACGTGGACGGCATGGCGCAGGGCGCGATTGATCTGCTCAAAAATAGGGACCGGCTCGAGGAGATGCGAGACACCGCCCGGCGCACGGCACAGAAGCGATTCTGCGCAACCCTGGTGCTGCCCCAGTATGTGAAGTACTATGAGTCCGTCCTCGGCCAGGCGAGTTAGGTCCCCGGCCTCGCAGATTCAACCGCAGCAGGTTCACCGGCCTCGACCTCAAAGCGCGGCTTAACGCCAAGCTTTTCCCAGAAGCCTCGAACCAGATCAACCGACTCGGCGCTCGTCCGCGCGGTGACGCGCAACACGATTTCAGACGCAAGCCCGCGAGCCAGTTCGCGAGCCTCGGCCACGATTGCAACGCACTTGTCAGCGCGATAGGTGCAGCCAGCCAGGTCCGCAATCGACAGCCGCGTGGTTGGCGTGGCGATCACCGTCCGCGGCGGCGCCATGCGATCCAGCAGCCACAGGATTTCGAGCTTCGACTCCAGTTCGTCAGGCACGCAATCGATGGCGAGGTCGGCTTCGCGAACCGCATCCTCGATGCTCGATACGAATGTGACGCGCGGCTGGTTCGATCCCATCGCAGCCGGGCTCAGTTGTTGCCGGATATATTCCTGCGCGTGATGCAGACTGGCCGGCATCACGTCTTCAAGCAAAACTCGAAACCCGGCGCGCGCGGCCGCAAGCGCCAGCCATCGGCCGAGCGGGCCCGCTCCAATTATGGCGACTGTCAGCAAGTGGGTTCTTACTCAGACAATGCTTTCGCTACATCTTCGGCATTCGGCTTGGAGTGCTTCAGATGCTCGTGGACCCGCGCTCGTTCCTCCGGCGTCAGCGTGGGAATGAACGCCAGCACCCGGCGCAAGGTGACAGAAACGTCGTCAATATAGTTCATCAGGCGAATGGCTTCTCCGGAAAGCGGCATGGCGGAAATCCTCGAAAAATGTGATCTCGGTCCATTGTAGGGGCCGACAGCCGAGTGGGGAAAGTTGCCGCGCCTCGCGATGTGCAAATCTGCAACTCGGCCCTGCAACCGGCTGATCCCACAAGTTGGGCTCATGCCGCAGCTCGTTACAATGACCGCATGAGCGATTCAGCCATCGTCGCGGCGCAGGCGTTCGTGCGAGCCATCAACCGCCAGGATGTCGCAGCGATGGCCGGGTTGATGCCCGCCGGGCACCGGTTCACCGATTCGTTGGGGAATATGGTCGAAGGCCGCGAAAAGATGCGTGCAGCATGGGCGGCATACTTTCGCATGGTGCCCGATTACTCGCTGGCCATCGAAGAATTCTATGTCAATGGCCCTGCCGTCGTGATGCTCGGCGTTGCCCAGGGAACGTACTCCCCGGACGGAACCGTGAAACCGGAGAATCGCTGGCAGACTCCCGCGGCGGTACGGGCGCTGGTGGAGGCGGGATTGATCGCCGAGTGGCAGGTGTACGCGGACAACGAGCCGATCCGCGAAAAGATGCGAACGGCTAAGTGAGTCAGGAGGGACTTAGCGAGCCAGTGTGCGGCCGAGGAAGGCGTGGGCCACGGTTTTGCCCGACGACTGCCAGCGGCGCACGATTTCATACACGATCACAGTCGCATACGTCACCGCGCACCAGATACAAATTTCTTCAATGGGCAACCGGCTCCATGCAGTGATGTAAATCCCGATCATCTGTTCATCCCGGAATCCCCACCACCCGTAAGGCAGCGCCAGCGTCGCCTCCCACAACAGGCTGATCAGCACAATCAGAAAAAATGTGAGCCCGAATGCGCGCCAGTTGATCACCGGCAACGCGGACGGAAACAACAGCGAGGACGGTCCCAGCGCGCCAATCACCAAAAATACAAAATAACCCGGAAAGCCGGGCGTTCCCACCCCAAAGTGCCGGAATAGAATGGCGCCCGCAATGAGCGCGATGCCGAGGATCAGCGACTCCGGATGGAATCGCAGCAGGCGGTCAAAGTTGATCCGGCGTGTTGCATTCACTGGAATGCTGTAGGCCGCGAGCCAGTATTCATCAAGCCATATATACATGAGGAGCACGGACACGAATCCAGTGAAGTAGAACAAGTATTCTTCCACCGGCACTCCCCCGCCCAGTGCGGGAGCCTTGATGCGCAGCGTCGCATTCGGGTTCGGAAAGGTGAAGAAGAATCGCGCAAAGAAGAAATCGAGAATCACGCCCAACGGGAACAGCAAGGCAATGGTGCGCCAGAAAGACTTTTTTGAAACGTGGACCTGTTCTTTCGGAAGGAACCAGACACTGATGGCGAGGATGGGAACGATGAACAGAAGCAGGCTGATGGTGTAGCCGTAGGGCGTGAGATTCTTTGCGACCTGATCGATCGAAGGCGCAACCCGTGCGGTGTGCAGTGTAAGCGCCGCGGGTATAGCAATCATCACCAGGATGCCGATGACGAGCAGGAAACTGGTACGCGGGGACGGAGGTTCGATCGAAGCCGGCATGAGTGTCCTTCTTCAGTGTCGGGTGAAGGAACTATAGCATCTAGCCGAGCGCAGGTCCCGGCCAAAAAAATCCTGGGTCCCCCAGGTCTCGATTCTGAGACCTGGTTTTTGCCGCCAGTAATCGGCAATTTCGCTGCAAGGCTACTCGCATAAGCAATACTTATGACCTCCCCAAGATGAATAACTTTGCCGAATGTTGCCTTCTCCCTCGAGACTAACGGCAGGAGGCCGATTTTGACGCAGACGTGGGATCCGGAAGCGTACGCGCGCGACGGCGCATTTGTGCATGGGCTCGCGGGCGGTGTGGTGGAATGGCTCGGCGCCCGTCCTGGAGAAAGAATCCTCGACCTGGGTTGCGGTGATGGACAGCTGACTGCGCGCATTGCCGCGGAAGGAGTGGATATTCGCGGCATTGACGCTTCCGCCGCGATGGTGGCGGCTGCACGCCAGAGAGGCATCGCTGCCGACGAAGCGATCGCTGAACAGCTTCCCTTTTCCGATGCAACCTTCGATGCGGTTTTCTCCAATGCAGCGCTGCATTGGGTTCGCGGCCAGGACGCGATGATGTCCGAGGTCCATCGCGTGCTGAAACCCGGCGGCCGTTTCGTGGCCGAGATGGGCGGCCATGGCAACGTCGCGGCCATTCTCGTGGGGTTAACAGCTGTGCTTGAGAGACATGGGTTCCTTGACGCCGAAGACGGAGTCAACTACTATCCAACGCCTAAGGCCTATTCACGCCGCCTCGAGAGGCATGGGTTCCAGATGGAGCGAATCGCCTTGATTCCCCGTCAGACGCCCCTCGAGAAGACAGGCATGGAAGGATGGCTGCGCACGTTTCGCCGTGGCGTGCTCGAGAAACTTCCCGAGGGCCTGCGCGCAACCGTGGTGGACGAGTGTTGCGCGCTCCTTGCTCCGGCGCTGCGCGATGAAGATGGGAACTGGGTGGCGGACTATGTGCGGCTCAGGTTTGTGGCGCGCGTCTGATGCCGGCCCGGATTCATCGGGAGAAGAACATCCTTCCCCCAATCACAACCAGCATGATCGCAAAGATGCGGCGAAGCCAAAGCTCGGGGATATATTGTGCGCCGACCGCGCCGAAGTAGCCGCCGACCAGAAAGCCCGCGGCCAGCAGAAGCGCAATGCGCAAATCGGCATTGCCGTGGCGGTAATACTCGAGGAATGCAAAAATGCCGACCGGAGCAAGAAGCGCGCCCAGCGAAGTACCCTGCGCTTTGTGCTGATCCATACCGAAGAGCCAGATCAGCGCGGGTATAAAGAGCACTCCGCCGCCGATGCCGACGATTCCCGAAACAACGCCAATGACCACCCCGACAAGCAACGCCAACCAGACCATCCAATCGTCCTCCAGCAGCGAAGCTGCCAACACCCGCCGCCCGCGAATCCAGCGTAAACCATCGCGCGAGGTTCGCATTGCTCGCACCAGCAAAGATTCATTGCATTACTTGATAAGTGCCGATAAGTTATCTGTACAAATGAACAAAATAGTTTTGATAAAGGGCTTGCATTTTTCTCATAAGTTGTGGCACAGTACTTAAAGCGTAGGAGAACGCCCGATGATCAAATTAACGCAAATCTCGATGCGTAGGCTGGAGCGGCTTGAACCAAGCTGCACCGGTCGCCGGGCATGGTTCGTCGATTCTCTATAGTCCTCTCCTCGTCGGTCTCCTGCGCAAAGAGCAATGCACATTTGAAACCAACCAGTAGTCCACGCTTGTGATGCGCGTGAATTGCAGTTGTGCCCCTGCTACCTGAGTGGCGTAGATAACAGGTACTTCGATCTCGAATCGATCGCCTCATTGTGGGCGTCCTGTCGTCGCTTGTTCCCTCGGCGTAACATGAGCCAATTCTCTTAACAGCATTGGCGCAGCGGTAAGTTATTCCGCTACGCCCGGGATAAGTGTGTACTAAGTCAAAACCTGAACGATGAGCCACTGTGGCCGGTGGCGAAGGTTACGGATACTTCGCCCGACACGACGGAGACGCAGGTTCGAATCCTGCCTTGAACGCGAGTTCAAGTCGTCTAGTGGTCCAGGACACCGAAGTCCGCAACCGCCTCATTCCCCGGCCATGACGTTTCTGTGGCACGAACTTTCAACCGAGTGGACCGCCTGCGCAGCCGGCGGCAAACCATAAACGTCACCTTGGCCGGTGGCGCAGGTGACGGATACTTCGCCTGAGAGCCGGTGGTCGCGGGTTCGAATCCCGCCCGGAACGCAAGTTCCGGTAGCTCAGTGGTAGAGCGCCGATAGCCGTTATCGCTTGTTCCCCGGCCTATAACTTCCGGCGAGCCCGGATTAGAAAACGACTGAACATGGGCAAGCTGAATGTGAAGAACGGCACCCCGGTGGGCAACGCTCACCTGTGCCGCAATTGCACCAACGGCCAGTTCACGACTGGCTATCGCGAATCCGATGTGCTAGTCATCTGCACCAATTCCAGCCCGGCTCGGATCGTTCCCTTCCCCGTGCACGAATGCACGAGTATCAGGGATCGCAACCGTCCCGACTGGGAGCAGATGGAGAAACTGGCCATCAGCTTCACCGCTGAGCCGCAACCGCAAGCCCACTCCGGGCTTTCGCGAAGCGGATTCGCAAGTGTCCCCGTGGTCGTCGAGGACGAAGACGAATGCGAGGATGAGTTGGAAGAGGTCGCGCGGAAGTTAGCGGCCATTACGAATGCCAACGACGCAGGTACTGCCGGTGGCGCAGGGCACGGATACTTCTGGTGGAGCGCCGCATTTATCGCGGAGTCGCAGGTTCGAATCCTGCCGTCGGGCTTCGCCGGTCGCAGCTAATGCCGCGCCCGATTTTTCCCCGGCAGGTTTTCTTGTCGCTTTTTTGAAAGGAGGCGATGAACGTGCGGTTGAATATTTTGAAGTTGAGTCATCTCGCAAGGCCCGCGCACCCATGAGGGCGCGCCGGCCGCGGTATTGACGCCGGAGCAGGCGCTGCGGCGCTCGGTCCTCTCCTGCATGCTGTGGGAGAACGAGTTCTACGAGGACGGCGTGCAGATCGCAGGCCGCATCCACGAGCTGGTTCCGCGGGTTGCGGCCGAGAAGGTAGCCGCGCTGGCCGTTGAGGCGCGCGAGCGCATGAAGCTGCGCCACGCACCGCTGCTGCTGGTTCGTGAAATGGCGCGGCACGCCACGCATCGCGCAGCTGGTGGGCGAGACGCTGGCCCGCGTCATTCAGCGTGCCGACGAGCTGTCGGAGTTCGTGGCCATCTACTGGGCCGGCGGGCGTCAGCCGCTCTCCGCGCAGGTGAAGAAGGGCCTGGCCGCGGCGTTCACCAAGTTCGACGAGTACGCGCTGGCCAAGTACGACCGTGCCGGCGTGGTTCGTCTGCGCGACGTGCTTTTCCTGTCGCACGCGCGGCCGGTGGACGAGGCGCAGGCCGCATTGTGGAAGCGGCTTGCGGCCAACGAGCTGGCCACGCCCGACACCTGGGAGGTGGCGCTGTCGGCTGCCGGCCGTGGCGAGGGCGCGAACAAGCGCGAGGTGTGGGAGCGTCTGCTCGCCGAGCGCAAGCTCGGGGCGCTCGCTCTGCTCCGCAACCTGCGCAACATGCAGCAGGCCGGCGTGAGCGAGGAGCTGGTGCTGAGCGCGCTGGCAGCGCTGAAGACGGATCGCGTTTTGCCGTTCCGTTTTCTGGCGGCGGCACGCAACGCTCCGCAGTGGGAGGAGGCGCTGGAGAACGGCGATGTTCCGCGCGCTCGATGGGCGCGGCACGCGGCTCGCCGGGCACACGGTCCTGCTGGTCGACGTCTCCGGCTCCATGGAGGCGCCGCTCTCGCAGCGCTCGGAGATGCGCCGCTGCGGATGCTGCTTACGGGCTGGCGATCCTGTTGCGCGAGATCGCGGAGAAGGTAACGATCTACACCTTCTCTGAGCACGCGCAGCTGGTGCCGTCGCGCCGCGGAATGGCGCTGCGCGACGCGCTCGACAAGAGCCAGCCGCACAGCGGAACGTACCTTGGCCGGGCTCTCGCGCACGTCGAGGAGAACAGCCGCGCGCGGATACGACCGCATGGTCGTGATCACCGACGAGCAGTCGCACGACCATGTCGGCGCGCCGCAGCGGAAGGGGCTACGTGATCAACGTGGCCAGCAACCGCAACGGCGTGGGCTACGGCGAGTGGACGCACATCGACGGCTGGAGCGAGGCGGTGGTGGATTACATCGCCGAGCTCGAGTCGGGCGACGCCACGGCCTGAGCCTGAATGGCGACTGAGGCAAAGCGCTTTCCCAGGGTTGCGATTCGCTTCACCCTGGGCAATTCTCGAATCTTTCCCTTGGGAAGGCGTGCAGTAATTACGGGGACGCGCAGACTGGTGCGCGTCCCCTTTTTTGTCTCAGTCGGCTTCCAGTGCCTTCAGCCGGAACAGCAGTCCCGCCACGATTCCGGCCAGACTGGGAACCAGCAGGAACAGCCAGACCTGGCGCCAGCGCCTTTCCGCCCACCAGCAAGGCCGGCCCAAGGCTGCGCGCCGGATTCACACTCACGCCGGTGATGTGGATGCCGAAGATGTGAATCACCACCAGCGTGATGCCGATGGCCAGGCCCGCAAATCCCGCCGGCGCCGCTTTCTGCGTGGAGCCCAGAATCACGACCACGAAGATCAGCGTGGCCACAAACTCGAAAATGATCGCCGAAGTCATGTTGTAGCCGCCCTGGTATCCCGGCGCCCCAGCCGTTCTGGCCCAGGCCGCTGGCGCCAATGTTATAGCCGCCGCCCATGCCACCGGCAATCAGTCGCACAGCACCCCCGCCGCCAGGATTGCCCCGGCGAACTGGCCCACCCAGTAGCCGATCATGTCGTTCAGTCTTCATGCGTCCCGCGGCCCACACGCCCAGGCTCACGGCGGGATTGATGTGGCAGCCGGAGATGGGGCCGATGCCGTAGGCCGCCCCGATCAGGGCAAATCCAAAGGCAAACGCGATGCCCACAACGCCCACTTTGTCGCCCGCAACCACGGCGGTTCCACAACCAAAGAGCACCAGGATAAAGGTGCCCACCAATTCAGCAAGGTACTTCTTCATAGTCCCCCTCCTTGATGTTGGATCTCAGCGTCATCCGGCGCGCAAAGCCCTGTCGCAGTCAGGCACGCGCGACAGGCGTCAGAACACGAGTGAGGAAATCTTCTGGGGTAGAATGCGCCCGGAGTGTGGCAGAGGGTATGCCCCGCCGTCAAGTAGAACTTGTGATGTAGTCAAAATTCTTCGCGCCTTCCCGGGATGTGGGTCAAGGTCTCCCACCTTGTTGCGCCACCACGATTCCCGCTGAATCATTCCCCTGCGGAATGCGTCTATGCATCTAAGCAAGCGGGGGTTCATTCTCTCTACGCGGAGGTCTGGGGTTGTCCCGTATCCACATGCACATGCCGCACGTGCATCTGCCCAAGCTGGAGCGACGGCCGGAACTTGACGCGCTGCGCGGATTGTTTCTCGTCTGGATGACGCTCACCCATCTCCCCACGCGGTTCGCCGATTTCGTGAACCAGCCGCTGGGGTTTGTTTCGTCGGCGGAAGGTTTCGTTTTCATTTCGGCGCTGCTGGTGGGCCGGCTCTACATTCGCGACTGGGTGCAGAATCCGACCAACGTGCGCGCGCGCCTGTGGAAGCGATCGTTGAAGATTTACGGCTATCACCTGCTGATGCTGGCGCTGGCCTTCACGGTGGTGGCGGGCTTCGCGGTCCACACCCACAAAGCCGCGCTGATGAACCTGCTCAACTTTTATCTCCAGCGCCCCAAGGCCGCCATCGTCGGCTCGGTATTTCTTCTGTATTGCCCGCCGCTGCTCGACATTCTGCCCATGTACGTCACCTTCCTGTTCTTCACGCCCATGATGCTTTCGGCAGCGGTGCGCTGGGGATGGAAATGGATTCTTGCCGCCAGCGGACTGGTGTGGCTGCTGGCGCAATTTGGCCTGCGCGACGTGGTGCATAACTGGGTCGTGCACATCACCCACCTGAATATTCCCCTGCAGGAAACCGGGGCCTTCAACCTGTTCGCGTGGCAGGGTCTGTGGATTGTGGGCCTGTGGCTGGGCGCCAAATCGGCCACGCAGACCGAAATCTTCCGGCGCGTTCCGGGCTGGCTGGCGGGGCTCGCGGCGCGCGGCCTGCGTGTTCTTCATCGCCATCCGCTTCAATTGGCTGGGCCCGCACCTCACCCAGCAGGCGCTTGGGCTCAAGCTCGACAAGTGGCAGATCGGGCCGTTGCGCGTCATCAACCTGGTGGCGTTCACAACCGTGGTCTACTGGGCCCGGAAATATCTCGCCAAACTGGTCTCGATCGAGCCGTTCCTCACCCTGGGCAAAGCTTCGCTGAAGGTCTTCTGCGCGCACCTTTTTTTTGTATTCGCCGGTCTGGCGCTGCTCTACGGGGACATCAACCAGAACGGGCTCGATCAACTGCACGGACTTCCCGCCATCGCGCTGCTGGCCATTACGTTTACGGCGCTCATCATCGTGGCCGCGAACGAAGTGAAAAAGAAGCATGCGGAGCGGGACCGGAAAAAACGCGAGGCAGCTGCAGGGTGGAAATCCGCAGCCCGGAGCCAGTTCTGCGCGAGAAGACGTGCCGGAGAGCGAAACCGCGGAAATGTCCATCGATCCGGTTTGCCAGCCGGCGCCCGTCACCGTCCTGGCGAAGACCGGAACATAAGCGCCCAATTTCACTTATCGACCAGAATTGAGACACGGGGTTACCGTTTCGTCGGAGTGTCCGCCTCGCGGCCAAATTAACCGAACGTTTGCAATTTGTTTGCCTGAATGCAGTAGTCTGTTAACGATTCCGTGCGGCCTCACGCAGCTTGAAATCCCAACGGCCGCCGGGCGAGGCAGACCGGTTGAGCCAATCCGTATTTGTGCTGGAAGACGACGCTGATATTTCGCGCCTTGTGCAGCATCACCTGGAAGCGGCAGGGTTTACCGTCCGGCCGTATTTCACTCCCACCAATCTGATTCCCGACGCCGAGCGGCAGCCGCCCGCGCTTTTTCTGCTCGACATCATGGTTCCCGGAGGCGATGGGCTCGACGTCTGCCGCCGGTTGCGCAGCAATCCGGCGCTGTCCACCATCCCCATCATTTTCCTTACCGCGCGCGCCGGCGAAAACGACCGCGTACTCGGCCTCGAACTGGGAGCCGACGACTACATCACCAAGCCCTTCGCCACGCGGGAACTGGTGGCCCGCGTCAAGGCGGTGCTGCGCCGCTTCGAGCGGCCCACGTCGCCCTCGGTCATTCGCTTTGAAGAAGTCATCATCGACGCCAACGCCATGCAACTGACCGTGCGCGGGACCTTGACCACCACCACGGCCACCGAGTTCCGGCTGCTCGACTATCTTGCCCGTCACCCCGGCCGCGTTTACAGCCGCGATCACCTGCTCGATGCCGTCTGGGGCGATGCCCGCTTTGTTACGCCCCGCTCGGTCGATGTGTATGTGCGCCGCATCCGTGAGAAGATCGAGATCGATCCGGAGAACCCCCGCTATCTCAAGACCGTGCGCGGCGCAGGGTACCGCTTTGAAATACCCAAGACCGAATAGCTCCGCATTGACTCGCGGATGGCCATCGCATACCGGCAGTGCGCCGGATGGGAGCGGAATTTCTTGACCCGCAAATTGTTCATCAAGCTGATGGGGCTCTTTGTCGTTCTGCTGGTATTCCACACGGTGGTGATGGAAATCGTGTTTCACCGTTTGGCGCCGAGGGCAGGAGCGGCGCTTCCTTCCATTGGCAGAGAAGCCCTCTGGTCGGGCCTGGTGGCGTTGGCCGTGGCCCTGCCCCTCGCCGGATGGGTCGCCTTGCGGGTAACCGGCCGCCTGCAGCGGGTAGTGGATTTTGCCCGGCGAATCTCCGAAGGTGACTTGAGCGCCCGCCTGGAACCATCGCCGGACGACGAATTGCTGGCCATGGAATCGGCCTTGAACCAGACCGCCGAGCGGCTGGGAACAAGCTTTGCGGAGATCGAAAGCCGCCGCCAGGAACTGGCCGCGATGCTCGATTCCATGCAGGAAGCAGTAGTTGCCATCACTCCTGAAGGTTTTGTGCGCTGGTCCAACGCCGTGATGCAGCGCATGGCAGGCACCCAGATTCGCGTGGGGCGGCCGCTGGTCCACTCCGCCCGCGACCCCGATCTGCTGGCCTGCGTGCGCGGCGCCCTCGAGAAAGGCGAGGTGCGCACCGGGCGCGCCAGTTCGCTGGCCCCCGGCCGCATCTTCGAGGTGAACGCCGCTCCCCTGCCCTCGGGCGGCGCCATCGCGGTACTGCACGACGTAACCCGGATCGAAGCCGCCGAAAAATCCCGCCGCGAATTCATCGCCAACGTGAGCCACGAGCTGCGCACCCCGCTTACCTCGATCCAGGGTTATGTCGAAACGCTGCTCGAGGATCCGGACTGCCAATCCCGAGACCAATCGCGAGTTCCTGGGGGTGATTCAGAAGAACGCCACGCGCATGAACCGGCTCACCGAGGACCTGCTGGCCCTGGCCAGCGTCGAGAGTCCCGACTACAAGCTCGCGCGTCAGCCCATCCGTGCCAGCGCGCTGGTGCACGATGCCATCGAATCGCTGGGCGGCCTGGTTGTCGATTCGGGCGTGGAGATGGAGTTCGCCGGGGCGCCCGACGTGATGGTGCTGGCCGATGCCGACGCCATGAACCAGGTATTCGGCAACCTCATCGAAAACGCGCTCAAATACGGCAAATCGGGAAAGCGGATCCGGGTGGGAGCGAAGCTGCTTGAGCACGAGGTGGAATTCTGCGTGCAGGACTTCGGACCCGGCATTCCCTACGAACACCTGGACCGCATCTTCGAGCGCTTCTACCGCGTAGACAAGGCGCGGTCGCGCGAGTCCGGCGGCACCGGCCTGGGACTGGCCATCGTAAAGCACATCATCCAGGCCCACGGCGGCAATATCCGGGCCGAAAGCGAGTTGGGCTCTGGCGCGGCGTTCTATTTCACTCTGCCGCTGGCGGCCGAGGCGGCTAACGCCGCCTGATCTAGGCTGCTCCCACCCTTTCGCGGAAGCCAACAGAACCAGGGTGCCCGGTCGAAGCTCTGCTTGGGCGGGGCAAACCTGTCTAGATCTGCGACGACGCCAGCGGGCTCAGCACGTAGTTGCTGATGTTGCTCACAATCTGCTCAAACGCGTACTTCGGATCCGAGGAAAGCTTCTTCCAGTCGGGGTTGTTGCGGAATGAGTCCCAGTGCGTATCCATTGCGGCCGCATCGGGAACGCTCAGCATATAAGTAAGGTTGGGCATGCGCGAGCCCACGATGGTGTCGCCGAAAAAGACCAGGTTGAACCCGGCGGCCTTGAAAATGTCGAACTCGCCATTGTTGAACATCTCCACTTTGCGCACGTGGTCGCGGTAACTGGGGCTCTCATAGGTGCGCATCTGGAAGATGCGCTTGGCCTTCGTGGCTGCTCCTGGCGGAGGCGTCAGTTTTGGCCAGCCTTCAAACGCGGCGAGCAATGAGTACTCGACCCGCAGAAACGCATTCGCGGTCGCGGGCGCGCTCCAGAACGTATCGGCGGCTTTCAGGAAGTCGGCGTCTTTGGCGAGGTCGAGGTCGAGCGTGGCAAGCGCCTCTACCGACGGCCCTGGAATCAGCACATAGGTCTGCGGCGTCTCAGGCCCGAACTCGAGGCGAAACGCCCCGATCGGTCCCATGCCGCGCCGGGTCAGCCCAGGGATAAGCGCGTCGGAGATGTAGTGCTCGGTGAGGGCAGATTGCGGGCCGGTCTGCATTGAATAGCGGCGGATCTGGTAGAACTCGCGGGAGTGCCCGCGATGGCCTGAGCGTTTGCGGTACGGGTCATGGCAAGAGCGGAAGTGGCAAGCGAAGCGGTGAGAAAGTGGCGGCGCTGCATAATGGTCCTCCCGGAGGCTGGACCATCCTAACTGTTCACCCTACTCTTTCCCAATGTCTTCGTTCCACAGTTCGGGATTGGCCTGCGATAAACGACTCCATCATCTCGCGGCATTCCTGGTTGTCGAGGTCGATGACCGTGACGCCGTTCTCGCGGAGCCAGTCGAGACCGCCCGCAAATGTACGGCTCTCGCCCACCACCAAGGTCTTGATGCCGAACTGGCGGACCAGCCCGCTGCAATACCAGCAAGGAGCAAGCGTCGTGACCATCACCATGTCGCTGTAGCTACGCTGGCGGCCGGCCCGGCGAAAGGCGTCGGTCTCGCCGTGAAGACTGGGGTCGCCCTGTTGTACTCGCCGGTTATGTCCCCGGCTTACAAGTTCTCCCATCGGTTCGAAACATCGCCGCGCCGATCGGAATGCCACCCTCAACCAGCCCATACCGCGCCTCTTCAAGGGCCGCCGCCAGCATGCGTTCATAGAGATCGTTCACGAGATTGGCCTTTCTTTCACCGAGAATATAGGAAGGTCTCCCTTCGTGCCGAGCCAAATGGACAGGGAATTCAGCAAAAGTCGATAGTTCGTAACCCCTTGCCATGCCGCAAGATGCGGAATTGTAATATACGTGTGTTACCGAATCCTACGTTGACTTTGAGCGCACTTGCACCCGTACGGTGGGTACATGCAGGATTCAGGATTCACCATTCGCAACATGGCAGAACAATGCGGTATGACCGCGCACACGCTGCGGTATTACGAGCGTGTGGGACTGATTCAACCCGTGGGCCGCGCCCGCAACGGACACCGCCGTTACAGCGAGGCCGACGCGGCCTGGCTGAACTTTTTGCACTGCATGCGCGCCACCAACATGCCCATCCGCGAAATGCAGCGCTATGCGGCTATGCGCGAAATGGGCGAGGCGACCATCGAACAGCGCCGCCAACTGCTCGAGGAGCACCAGGCCACCATTGCCGCCCAGATCGCGGCTCTGGAGCGGGCACACGCTCTGCTGACTCACAAGATCGCGAATTACCGGAAGATCGAAGAGCGCACCCGGGTGAGCAGCCCGGCGTTGACCGAGCCGGCGATAGATTGTTCGCCTCTGGCCGCGGCCAGCTAGGAAGCGCCCCCTCCTCGAACGCGGGGGATTGCCCGCCATTTCTGCGCCAGCTGCGGAAAAGTCGAGGCACGGGAGTTTGTGCCGTCCAGAGCGCATAATCAAGTGCGCCCGTGCGATCAATTGATCGTATGAAATGAAGCCATTCCTCGGCTGTTCCTATATGGGAACTAATTCCGTTAGGATAAGCACGGCGGCAGTTTCACCGACGTTCCAGCCGCTCGAACTGGGTTTCTTCCCCTTCCCCCTTCTCTTCGCAGCGGAAGAAAAACGGTTCGCCCGGCCCGGCCAAAATTCGATTCGCGGGAGATCTACGTCCCGAGGAGGTCCCCAGTGGCAGACTCATCCGATCTGCGCTTCAAGCATTTGCGACCGCCAACCCTGACAAAATCATCGGACGAACTTGCGGCTGACCAGCAGTCCGTCGACCTCGAGCCCCTTGCGCCGGAACAGCCCCAGAGCCGCTTCAGCCGGCGGTCGTTTCTGTCTGGCCTGGGAGCCGCGGGCTTCCTGGCTGGCGCGCCGCCGCTCGTGCAGGCCGCCCCGGCAATCGAGCCTGCCAACGTTGCCGCCGATGACGGCAACGGCGAGTTGACCCTGCGCGTGAACGGCAAGGAATACAAGCTGCGCGATATGGACCCGCGGGCTACGCTGCTCGACACGCTGCGGGAACGGCTCCACCTCACCGGCACAAAGAAGGGCTGCGATCACGGCCAATGCGGCGCCTGCACCGTGCACGTGAACGGCCGGCGCGTGAACAGCTGCCTCTCCTTCGCGGTGATGCACGAAGGCGACGAGATCACGACCATCGAAGGCGTCGGACAGCCGGGCAATCTGCACGCCATGCAGGCCGCTTTCGTGGAGCACGACGGCTACCAGTGCGGCTACTGCACCAGCGGCCAGATCATGAGCGCGGTGGCGCTGCTCAAAGAGCCCATCGGGCCCACCGATGAAGACATCAAGCACGCCATGGCCGGCAACATCTGCCGCTGCGGCGCCTACACCAACATCGTTGCCGCCGTGCGCCAGGTGCGCCGGCAGCGGGCATAGCCGGGCGGAGGAGAACCATGCAGACCTTTCAATACGTCAAGGCCGCCAGCATCGACAAGGCGCTCGGCTGCGGCCAATGGTGCGAAGTTCATCGCCGGCGGAACGACGCTTGTCGACCTGATGAAGCTGAACGTCGAGACTCCGTCAGGGCTCGTCGACATCAATCTCCTGCCTTTGGATAAGGTCGAGCGGCTCCCCAACGGCGGCCTGCGCATCGGCGCCCTGGTGCGCAATTCCGACCTGGCGTGGAATGCCGACGTGCAGAAGGATTACGCCGTGCTTTCGCAGGCGCTTCTGTCGGGCGCGTCGCCGCAATTGCGCAACATGGCAACCACGGGCGGGAACCTGCTGCAGCGAACGCGATGCGCTTACTTCCGCGAGCCCAGCGCGGGGACACCCGGCGGTTACGCATGCAACAAGCGCACGCCGGGCACGGGCTGCGCGGCGCTCGAAGGCTTCCACCGGACCCACGCGATCCTGGGCACCAGCGAGCACTGCATCGCCACGCATCCTTCTGACATGTGCGTGGCCATGGCGGCGCTCGAAGCGACGATCCTGGTCGAAGGGCCGAAGGGCAAGCGCACCATTCCGTTCGCCGAATTTCACAAGCTGCCCGGCGACACGCCGCACATCGAGAACGCGCTCGAGCCCGGCGAACTGGTGACCTATGTCGATCTGCCCAAGCCGGTGGCAGGCGCGAAGAGCGTCTATCTGAAGCTGCGCGATCGCGCCAGCTATGAGTTCGCGCTGGCCTCGGCGGCGGTGGTCGCGAAAGTGGAAGGCGGGCACATCCGTTATGTGCGCGTGGCGATGGGCGGCGTCGGCACCAGGCCCTGGCGCTCGCACGAAGCCGAAGCCGCGCTGATGGGCAAGGCGGTGGATGCGGCGCATTTCCGCACGGCGGCCGAGGCGGCGCTGAAAGATGCCAAGCCGCGCACCGACAATGCATTCAAAGTTGAATTGGCCAGGCGTTGCCTCGTTCGCACGTTGAAACTGGCAACGGCTTAGCAAACGGGGTGCCCCAGGTCTCGTCCGCACGCGGCGGATGAGACCTGGAGGATCTCGGCAGATGTTGATCAAAGGAGTTTATTCATGGCGACGGCCAATCTTCCCCAAGGCGCGGACATCATCGGCGCGGTTGTGCCGCGCATCGACGGGCCGCTGAAGACCACAGGAGTGGCGCGCTACGCGGTCGATCACCATTTTCCCAATCTCGCTCACGCGGTCGCGGTGCAGAGCACCATCGGCAAGGGTCGCATCCGCAGGCTCGATGTGTCGGCTGCGGAAAGAATGCCCGGCGTGGTCCTGGTAATGCATCACGGCAATATGGAAGGCGCATTCCGGACATTTCCTCGCCAGGAGGACGGCACCGCCAGCGAAGCGCGGCCTCCGTTTGAAGACGACAAGATTTATTACTGGGGCCAGTACATCGCGGTAGTCGTGGCGGAGACGCTGGAACAGGCCAAGGCCGCAGCCAACGCGGTAAAGGTGGAATACGACGCGGAGACTCCCGATGTGCGCGCCGATCTGAGCGCGGAGTTCAACGGCAAACGCGAAAGCAGTTGGAAGCGCGGCGATCCCGACAAGGCGCTTACCGATGCGCCAGTCGTCATCGACGAGACCTACGTTACCCCGGCAGAAACGCACAACCCGATGGAGATGCACGGCACCGTAGCGGTGTGGGACGGCGACAACGTCACGCTCTACGAAAGCTCGCAGGGAGTGGTCAATCATCGCACCGTGATGTCGGAAGTGCTGGGTGTTCCGCGCGAAAACGTACGCGTAATTTCGCGCTTCATCGGATCGGGATTCGGTGGAAAGCTCTTTCCCTGGCCGCAGTCGACGCTGGCGGCCGTGACCGCGCGCAAGCTGAACCGCCCCGTGAAGATCAGCACCGATCGCCGCATGATGTTTTCGAACACCGGGCATCGTCCGCGCACGCAGCAGCGCATCCGGCTGGGCGCGACCACGGATGGCAAGCTCACCGCCATCCGCCACGATTTCTATACCGAGACTTCGCAGCTCGATGACTTCGTCGAGCATTGCGGCGAACAAACGCCATTTCTCTACAGCTGCCCTAATCTCGAAGTCACCACCGCCATGGTGCGCCGCAATGTTGGCGCGCCGGCGCCGATGCGCGGGCCAGGCGCGGTGCCGGGACTGTTCGCGCTCGAGTCGGCGATCAACGAACTCGCAATCAAGCTCAAGATGGATCCGGTCGAGCTGCGATTGAAGAACGATGCAGACCGTGACGAAGGCAAAAATCTGCCCTTCTCTTCGCGCCACCTGAAAGAGTGCTACCAGACCGGCGCGGAAAAGATTGGCTGGAAGAATCGCAATCCCGAAGTCGGCTCCATGAAGCGCGACGGCAAGGTCATCGGCTGGGGCGTCGGCGGCGCATCGTGGTCGGCGGCTCGCATTCCCTGCACCGCCAGCGTCGAACTCTGCCAGAACGGTCGCGTGTGCGTGCGTTGCGCCACGCAGGACATCGGCACCGGCACCTACACGATCTTCGCGCAGGTGGTGCATGCCAGGACCGGCGTGCCGCTCGACAAGATCGATGTGTTCCTCGGCGACACGGTTCTCCCCGACGGTCCAACTTCGGGCGGCTCCATGGCCACCAGCGCGATCATGCCCGCGACCACTATGGCTGTGAACCAGGCGGTTTCGCGCCTCATCAACATCGCGACGCTGCTGCCAGGCTCGCCATTCCACGGCGCTCATCCGGATTCGCTGACAGTGGCCCAGGGACGAATCAAGACGAAAGAGAACGCGCAGCAGACGGCGAGAATTGTCGGCGCAGCCTATCATGCGGGCGGCGCCGATCTTACCGCCAACGGGCTCCCTTTCGAAGAAGTGCTGCGCATGGCGAACCTGAGCGGCATCACCTCCGTAGGCAAGACGTTCCCGTCGATGGAGGACCCCAAGGCGAAGGAGTACTCGCTGCACTCCTTCGGCTGCCATTTCGCCGAGGTGGAATGGGAGCCAGAAATCGCGCGCCTGCGCGTGAGCCGCATCTTCTCGATATTCGACTGCGGGCGCATCATCAACAAGGGAGCGGGGACCAACCAGATTCTCGGCGCGGCGGTCATGGGCGTGGGCATGACCCTGTTTGAAGAGACCATTCACGATCCGCGCACCGGGCAGCCCATCAACAACAACTTCGCCGATTACATTGTGCCCACCTGCGCCGATCTGCCCGAACTCGACGTCACGTTCCTCGACTATCCCGACCTGATCGTGAATGAGTATGGCGCGCGCGGCATTGGCGAAATCGGCATGGCCGGCGTGGCCCCTGCAATTGCGGATGCGGTGTATCACGCCACCGGCGTGCGCGTGCGCGAGTTGCCGATCCGGATCGAGGACCTTCTGAAGTCAACCGTGATGTCAGTCTGATGACCTGTGCGGCTTCAGGTCAAAGGAGCATCAAGCCGGCTAGAAAGGAACGCTATGAGCACGACATCGGTTTCGGGACTGGCATCGATCATTGGCAATCCCACGCCGCGCATTGATGGGCCGCTGAAGACCACCGGCACAGCCGAGTATGCGGCTGATTTTCATTTCGACCGGATGGTGCATGCGATGCCGGTGTGCGCAACCATCGCCAGCGGACGCATTGCGAAGCTCGACACATCCAATGCGGAAAAGATGCCTGGCGTGCTCCTGGTGCTCCATCACGGCAACATCGGCCCGTTGTATCGCACCGTTCCCGGCGACGACAACGCAACCAACAGCGAAGTGCGCTCCCCCTTCGAAGACGAGATCGTCCGCCACTGGGGCCAGTACGTTGCGGTCGTTCTCGCCGAGTCTCTCGAAGACGCCACGGCCGCGGCCGCGGCTGTGAAGGTCGAGTACGAGAAAGACACCGCGAAAATCGACGTCAGTCTCGCTGACTACGACGGCAAGCGTAAATCGGTCTCGAAACGCGGCGATCCCGATGCGGCATTCACATCGGCGCCAGTCAAGATCGACCAGACCTACATTACGCCGATCGAGACCCACAATCCGATCGAGATGCACGCCTCGGTCGTGACTTGGGACGGCGATCACGTGACGCTCTACGAAACGTCGCAGGGCGTCGTGAATCATCGCGTGGTGATGGCGCAGGTGCTCGGTGTACCCGTGGAAAACGTCCGCGTGGTAACGCGCTTTCTCGGCTCGGGATTCGGCGGCAAGCTGTTTCCCTGGCCGCACGCCGCCATGGCCGCCGTAGCTGCGCGCAGGCTCGGTCGCCCGGTGAAGCTCAGCCTCACCCGGCGCATGATGTTTTCGAATGTCGGCTTTCGTCCGCGCACCGAGCAGCACGTCAAACTGGGCGCCACAAAAGAAGGCAAGCTGCTGGCGCTGCGGCACGACTACCTCAATGTCACATCCATGCTCGACGACTTCGACGAAGGCTGCGGCGAAGCCACGCCTTATCTCTACAGCGTCGCCAATCTTGAAGTGACCAGCGCTCAGCCGCGGCGCAATTTCGGCGCGCCGATGTGGATGCGCGGACCGGGCGCGGTTCCGGGACTGTACGGCCTGGAATCAGCCATGAACGAACTGGCCGACGAGTTGAACATCGACCCGCTGCAACTGCGCCTGCTCAATGACGCCGACAAGGATGAAAGCGATAAGAACAAGCCGTTTTCATCGCGCCACCTGAAGGAGTGCTACGAGACCGGCGCGAAGAAATTCGGATGGGAAAAGCGCACGGCAGGCATCGGATCGATGCGCCGCGACGGCAAGATTCTCGGCTGGGGACTGGCCGGGGCGAGCTGGGTCGCAATGCGGCTTCCCTGCACCGCCACGGTCGAGTTCTGCGCCAACGGACGCCTCTGCGTACGCTGCGGCACGCAGGACATCGGCACCGGCACGTACACCATCTTCGCGCAGGTCCTGCACGAAAAGACCGGCGTGCCGCTCGACCGCATCGACGTGATCATCGGCGACAGCGGTCTGCCGGCCGGGCCCATGTCCGGCGGTTCGCTCGTCACCGGTTCGGTGCTCAACGCTATCGCTTCCGGCGCCGAGGCAGCCATCAAGCGCCTGCAGCAAGTGGCAACGGCTACGTCCGGCTCGCCCTATCATGAAGCCTCGCTCGAGACCATCGCCTTTACTGCCGGGCGCCTGCATAAAAAAGACCAGCCGCCAACCGATGGAACACACTTCGCTGACATTCTGCAGATGGCGCGTCTCAACGGCCTGAGCGCTGAGGGCAAGACCGTGCCCACCTGGGAAGATCCCAAGGCCAAAGAGGTTTCCCTCCACTCCTATGGCGCGCAGTTCGTCGAGGTGGAGTGGGAGCCCGACATCGCGCGCCTGCGCGTGAGCCGCGCGGTCACGGTGATCGATGCGGGGCGCATCATCAACCCCAAGGCGGCGGCCAACCAGATCGCGGGCGGAGTGGTGATGGGCGTCGGTATGGGCCTGCTCGAAGAGACCATCCACGATCAGCGCACCGGCCAGCCCATCAACGGCAGCATGGCCGATTACCTGATGGCGACCTGCGCCGACGCACCCGAAATCGATGTCACTTTCCTCGACTATCCCGATCCGGCGATGGGCGAATATGGCGCGCGCGGGGTGGGCGAGATCGGGCTGGCCGGAGTGGCGGCCGCGATCACCGCGGCCGTGTATCATGCCACCGGGGTACGTGTCCGCGAGCTTCCTGTACGCATCGAAGACCTTCTGAGGTCTAAAATATTGGAAGCCTAAGCGCGAAACCATGACCGACCTCGAACACATACTGCCCCTGTGGAATGAACTGGAAGCCGCGGGCGCGGACTACGTGCTCGCGACGGTAGTGGCGGTCGAGGGCTCCAGTTATCGCCGCCCTGGCGCGCGCATGCTGCTGGCCCAGGATGGCCGCCGCGCGGGCACAGTCAGCGGCGGATGCCTTGAAGCCGAGGTTGCGAAACGGGCCTGGTGGCTGAGTTCGAATGGGCCGGTGGTCGAGCGCTACTCCACCCTAGAAGATGATGGCGACCTTCCCTACGGTTCGGGCTGCGGCGGCGTGGTCTACATTCTGCTTGAACGCCGCAAAACCGCAAGCCCTCTCCTGCATTCGCTGAAGGCGGCGTGGGATGTTCGCAGGCCTCTTGCGATCGCGGCAGTTCTCGAAGGTCCGCACATCGGTCAGCGCACATTCGCGACGCTCAAAGGGCCGCACATCGACGGCGACGTCAGCGCCTTCGAATTCGAGCTTCGGCATTTGGCCGATATGGCCCTCGAACGCCGCGCCTCAATCGAGCAAAAGGTTCCAATTGACGGGATACTAACTCGTGTCTGGGTGGATTATCGTGCCGCTCGCCCCGGCTTGTGGATCTTCGGCGCAGGCGATGACGCCAAGCCGCTGCTGAAATTGGCGCGCGAGCTAGGCTGGTTTGTCGCGATCGCCGACGGCCGTTCGCACCTTGCAACGCACAACCGATTCTCAGCCGCCGATGAGGTGCGAACGTTGAAAATCGATGACCTGCCCGGGTGCGAACGCCTGCCACTGCTCGCGACCGATGCCGCGGTGCTGATGACGCACAGCTTTGAGCAGGATTCCCATATCCTGGCGGCTCTGATGAATGATGCGCAGGAGCTTCCCTACGCCTACGTGGGCGTGCTGGGCCCGCAGCGGCGTACGCGCGAAGCGCTCGCGGAGGCCGCACGGCTGGGGCATATCGCAGCCGATACCGACCGCATCGAAAACTGGCTTGCGCAATTGCACGCGCCTACCGGCATCGACCTTGGCGCTGACACATCGGCTTCGATCGCGCTTTCAATCCTTGCCGAAATTCAGCAAAACCTGAACGCAGCGACAGCCCTGCCCCTGCGCCAGGTTCGCGCTACGAAATTGGCCGTGGCCCAAAGCTGAATCACGACGGAATCAGGCCATCGCCGGCGCCGCAACATGCGCCTCGACCACCTCGAGAAACTTCGCCAGCCATGCGGGATGCGCCGGCCACGCCGGGCCGGTCACAAGATTGCCGTCCACCAACGCATCGGTGATATCCACCTTCACATACGTTCCGCCCGCCAGGCCCACTTCCGGCGAGCAGGCGGGATAGCAATTCACCCTGCGGCCCTTCAGAACGCCCGCGGCGGCCAGGATTTGCGGACCGTGGCACAGCGCGGCAATCGGCTTTCCTGCTTTGTCAAAGTGGCGCACGATGTCGAGTACCTTGTCGTTCAGGCGTAGATACTCGGGTGCGCGGCCGCCGGGGACGACAAGCCCATCGTAGTCTTCCGCTTTAATCTCATCGAAGGTGGCGTTGAGCGTGAAGTTGTGGCCGCGTTTTTCGCTGTAGGTTTGATCGCCCTCGAAGTCGTGGATGGCCGTGCGCACCTGTTCGCCCTTTTTCTTGCCGGGGCAGACCGCATCCACGCGATGGCCCACCATTTGAAGGGCCTGGAAAGGAACCATGATTTCGTAATCTTCAACAAAATCGCCGGCCAGCAGCAACAGCTTTGCAGGTTTCATCGCATTCATCTCCAGTCAAAAAGATTTTGGCATGTCGGCCCCGATGTCCGCCAGATGGGTCGAACGCGCATCGGCGGCTTTAGCGGGTGAAAGCCGACGCCTATGGGATGACGCTGCCGCCGCGTCGATTCTCGTGCTCCGCACTCGAAGCTTACAGCCCCGTGACTTACAATCGACCCGATGGCCTCTTCCCCCAAATCCCTCGACGAATTGAACGCACGCATCGTGACCTGCGATCGATGTTCGCGGTTGCGCGAGCATTGCACGCAGATCGCGAGCGTGCGACGCCGCGCCTATGCGGACTGGGAATACTGGGGCCGGCCGGTTCCTTCGTTCGGCGACCCGCGCACCCGCGTGCTGATCCTTGGCCTGGCGCCTGGCGCGCACGGATCGAATCGCACCGGAAGACCGTTCACCGGCGATGGTTCCGGCGACTTTCTTTATCCCGTGCTTTACGAAGCCGGGTTTGCGTCGCAACCGCGGGCTGTTTCGCGCAACGATGGGATGAAACTCACCGATCTCTGGATCACATCCGTGGGACGCTGTGCTCCGCCAGGCAACAAGCCGACCCCCGAAGAACTACGCAACTGTGCGCCCTGGCTCGACGAAGAGATGCGCCTGTTGAAGGACCTGCGCGTGGTGGTTTGCCTGGGCCGCATCGCATTTGATGGTCTGTTGGCATGGGCACAGAGAACCGGGGTGATAGCATCGCGGTCGGGCTACGCGTTTAGCCATGGCGCCGAATATACTCTGCCCAATGGATTGGCGTTCATCACCAGCTATCATCCTTCGCTGCAAAACACCAATACCGGAAAGTTGACGCGGCCCATGTTTCTCGCAGTGTTCCATCGCGCGCGCGAGCTGGCGCAGCTTGATGCAGCCCGCAAACCAATACCCGAGGACGAGAGAATGAAAAGGCGATTGCCTAAGCTATTGGCGGCAGCAGGAATTCTGCTGCTTTCGTTCGCATTTGTGAAAGGAGCGTTTTCACAAGAGATGAAATCCGATCACTGGTCACTCGCGCAGTTGCTGGAGCGCGCCAAACACCTGCAGCAGTTGGCTGTGGAGAAGGGATCCGCCAGCGAGACCCTGGAGAAGTATCCGCACCACTACACCATGCTCGCGTTTCGCAATCGCAGCGGAGGCGGCGAAATGCACCAGAATTTCGCTGACTTGTTTTATATCCTCGATGGCCGCGCCACGCTGGTCACGGGCGGAGAAGTCGTCGAGCCCAAGTCAACCGGGCCGGGAGAAACTCTGGGGGCTTCCGTCAAAGGTGGATCGCGGCAGGAGTTGAAACAGGGCGACATGGTGCATATCCCCGCCGGCATGCCCCACCAGATGGTGCTCGCAGAGGGCGACACGGTCACCTATTTCGTCGTGAAAGCGGAAGAGACGCGGTAGCTGACAGCGCACCGGCTAAGGCTTCGGATTAGCAACAAATTTCGGCACAGCCGAATCGTTCGCGAAACGCCACGCCGACAAATAGGCCAGATCGAGAATCTTCTTCATCTTCGCAAAGTCGATCTTCTCCACGGTATCGGTGACGTGGTGATAGTCGGGATGAAAACCGGTGAACCACCAGAACGCCGGAATATCGTGCAGCACAAACGGAAACTGATCCGAACGAAAGAAGACGTTGAGCACGCTGTCATGATCGAAGCGATCGTCTAGAACCAATCCGACGCGAGCGTTCTCCTGTTTAACCACCGCGTCGTAATCCGGTGAGTACGGCGCGCCGATCAGGTTCAGGCGATTCGACGTGTCGGCGGGAATCTCGATCAATCCGTCTGTCTGGCGGCTGGGCTTTTCATCTCGACCGATCATGTCGAAGTTGATCTGCGCTCGCATAGTGGCGAGAGGACGCACTGGATGCTGCGCCATGTAGTACGCGCCCAGCAGGCCGCGCTCTTCACTGGCAAACACCACAAACAGAATCGACCGCTTCGGCCGCTCGCCGTTGGCGGCAAATGCCTTGGCTAACTCTACGACCCCCACCGTTCCTGAGCCGTTGTCGTCGGCGCCGTGCCAGATCATCGTGCACTTCGGCCCCGGAGGAATCGGCCGGCCATGATCGTCAACTGCCGCGGCGGATGATTGCTGATCGGCGCCCACCTGGTTTGACGCGGGACATGGCGCCTCGCCATCGTGATCGTGGTGCGCCGTGATCATCACGGTCTCCGCGCTGAGCGCCGGATCAGAGCCCTTCAGTAGACCGGCGACATTCCACGATGTGCCCGCGCGCTCCGAAGTGTTGACCAGGTGAATCGCCAGCGCAGTGTCGGGCAGAACGCGTCCCTGGGGAGCGAGCTTCGTATCAATCTCCGTTTGCAGCGCAGAGGCTTCCTCCTTGCCTGTCTTCCCGTGCGCGGCGGCCTCGGTTCCCAGTAGTTCATCGGCCACCTCATCCAGTAGCACCAATGCCGGAATATGCACCTCGTCGTCGCTGATGGCCTGCAACGGCAACGGCGTCGTGCGCGTTATGCTCCCGCCGATCCGCGCCATCCGTTCCGCATTGGTGAGGTGCTTTCGATTGGGCTCCGCGACTACCAGCAGTGCCACTGCGCCATGCTTTTGCGCGTTCAGCAGTTTCACGCGTGTGGTGGCATAGCGCGTATTCCCCTTGCCGTTGAAGATCGAGGCCGGATCGTCTTCCTGGGGCTCGTGATCGAAAACCAGCACGATCTTGCCTTTGGCGTCGAGGCCCTTGTAGTCGTCGTAACCCAACTCCGGCGCGGTGATTCCGAATCCCGCGAACACCACGGGCGCGGTGAGATTCGCTTCGTGCCGGTAGCCGCCCACCACCGCGGGCGCTTTCCACGCAGTCGTTTTTCCGCCGCGCGTCAGCAACGCAGAATTCTGCGCACGATCCGGTCGATATTCAATCAGCGGAACCGCCTGCATGAAGACCGGCTGCCCGTGATCATCGGTCGCCGCCGGCGTGAGTCCCGCCTTGGCGAACTGCTCGGCAATCCATTTGACGGCAGCCTCATCGCCCGGCTGCAAGCTCATGCGCCCCTCGAGCGCATCGCCGGCGACGTAAGACAAGTCTTTGCGCAAATCCTCTTCCTGGATTACGCTGAACCCCTTCTGCACATTCGAGGGAACGGGACTCTGCGCCACCGCCACGCCGAAACCAAACATCGCCGATAGACCGAGACAAATCAGTCGCCGCATGCGATGTATCTTACATTCGCGAACCGGGCCAGTCCGCCAAAACCAAATTCATTCGTATCGCAGTGCGATCATCGGGTTCACCCGCGTTGCGCGCCGCGCCGGCAAGAAGATCGCGACGAACGCCGCCGCCAGCAGGAGCAGCGCTGCCCCGCCCAGTGTAAGCGGATCCGATGCGCGCACCGCAAAGAGCATCCCACTCATCAGCCGCATCAATGCGAGGGAAAGGACAATGCCCACGCCAAGCCCGACAGCGATCGTTGCCATGCCGCTTCGAATCATCATGCGCAGCACCTGTCCGCGATCGGCTCCCAGGGCCATGCGCACCCCGATCTCCACTTTGCGCTGCGCGGCCGCGTACGAGGTCACCCCATAGATACCTACGGCCGCCAGCAGCATCGCCAGCCCCGCGAACACGGCGAGAAGGATCAACGCCAGTCGCCGCCGTTGCAGCGACTCGCCCATCACTTCCGTCATGGTGCGCACGCGATACACCGGCAGGTCCGGATCCATGGAGGCCACTTCCCGCTGAATGGTCGGCGCCAGGCCCATCGGCGTTCCCGAAGTCAGCACCGTGAGAGTCATGGCGCTCACCGGTATCTGCGTTGCCGGCCAGTAAACCTCCACCCGCGAGCGCGCCTCCAGCGTGCGGTTGCGCACATGGCGCACCACTCCAACCACGGTGTCCCATGGCGCGGTGGATCGGCGGCCGCCCGAGTGGAGCCGCTTGCCCACCGCATCCTGATTCGGCCAGAACGTCTGGGCAAGGCTTTCATCCACGATGGCCACGTGTGGCGCAGTATCGGAATCCCGCGCGTCAAAAAAGCGCCCGCTGACCAGGGAAATACCCATGGCCTTGAAATAGTCCGTCGTCGCGATCCGCTGATCGGCCTCAGGCGTGGTGTTTTCAAGCGGCACCGATTGCGAGTCGACGGTCGTGGTCCCGGAGCCTCCATCCGCCGAGAGCGGCAGCGCCGACACTGCTCCCGCAAACTGCACACCCGGCAGTTTCTGCACCCGGTCGAGCAACTGGCTATAGAAGCCCCGTAGCTGCTCGGGCTTGCTGTAGACCGCCTCGGGCAGCGAGACTCTCACCGTCAGGACTCCCTCGGCACGAAAACCTGGGTCAATTTTCAGAATCTGCGCGAAGCTCCTCAGCAGGAGCCCGGCCCCGGCAATCAGCAACAACGACAAGGCCGTCTCGCAAATCACGAGCACACTGCGAAGGCGCTTCGGCCGCCGGCCTTCGGTGTTTTTTCCGCTCTTCAACTGGTCGAAGTTGTTCTTGCGTCCCGCTTGGAGCGCCGGCGCCAATCCGAACAAGATTCCCGTCGCCAGCGATACGGCAGCGGTGAGCGCGAGCGCTCTAAAGTCGATCGACGTATGAACCGCTCGCGGCAGCGACTTGGCCGCGATCGCCACCAGTCCGCGCAGAACCCACGGAGTAATGGCCAATCCCACGATACCCCCGGTAAATGCGAGCACCACGCTTTCTGTCAGCAATTGGCGCGCGAGGCGGCCACCGCTCGCGCCCAGCGCCATGCGCGTTTCCATCTCCTGCTGCCGCTCGGTCGATCGCGCCAGCAACAGGTTCGCGATATTGACGCAGGCGATCAGCAGCACCAGGCACACTGCGGCCATCAACACCAGCAGCGACGGCTTCACATCTCCCACGGTCTCTTCGAGAAGCGGATGCAGGATCACTCCGAAGCCGTACTTCTGGTAGGGATATGATCGATGCTGGTCGATCATGGTTCGCCCCACCTGGTCCATGTCTCCCTGCACCTGCGCCATAGAAAGACCCGGCTTGATGCGGCCCAGGACCTCGTATCCATGATTGCCGCGGCTGTTCTCGCTCAAATCGTCGGCAGAGAAAGCCAGCGGTCCCCAGATTTCGGTTTCATCCGGATAGGAAAATCCCGCCGGCATTACTCCCACCACCGCCATGGGCACGCCATCAATGTCGATGGTGGTTCCAATGACATTCGGGTTCGAAGCAAACACCCGCCGCCAAAGCCCATAGCTCAGCATCACCTCGTGGTTGCGCCCCGCCTGCCCTTCCTCGGCAAGGAAGGTCCTCCCCAGCAGCGGTTGCGCTCCCAGCATGGAAAACATGCCGGTCGAAACCGCCGCGCCCAGCACCCGCTGCGGGCTGCCCTTTACGCCCAGGTTGATCGATTCAGCGTCGATGGCCGCCAGGTCGCTGAAGCTGCGATTCAGTTGCTGAAAGTCGCGAAACTCCGGCGCCGAGACCCAATTCTGGTCGTTGGGCATGCCGATCCCGGTGAACCGCGACCAGACCTTGACCAGCCCGCCGGGGTCCTTGTAGGGCAGCGGCCGCAGCAGAACAGCATCGAGCACGCTGAAGATGGCAGCGTTGGCACCGATTCCAAGCGCCATGGTCAGCACCACTACCGAGGCAAACCCCGGCCGCTTCCCCATCTGGCGAATAGCAAAACGCAGGTCCTGCAGAAGCACTTTCATCATCGACCTCCATACGGGGAACGGGCTGCACGGTGAATCGCGTGCGAGGAACCCGGCTTCAGGGAAGAATACGCATTAAGGATGCAGGCAGTTCTCCCACCAAAGCAAGGCGCCACTAAGCGATTGATCTTAAGAGCGCAATCCGATCCGGCACAAACCTGGCGTGTTCGCCGACGGACGCTTCTGCACGAAACCGAACACTGCCTGCGACACCTGACCGGCGGCAATTTCATCTCAGGCAAACCGAAGCACACAAAAGAAACCGCTTTGCCGCCGCCGCGGTTCCTTCGCCTTCCCCCACTTCGCGTGTAGTCCTGGCATGCGTACGTGCATGAAATACTACCGCCATAGTGTGCCTGGAGGTGAAGAAATGCGATCCATTTCCCGGGACTTGCGTTATGCTCTGCGCCAGTTACGCAAAACGCCCGTGTTCACGTTGGTCGTGGTGTTGATGCTCGCCCTTGGCATTGGCGCCAACACCGCGGTGTTCAGCGTGATGAATGCGATCCTGGTTCGCCTGCTGCCCGTGGCGCACCCCACCGGGCTCTTCTATATGCGCATGGCCCAGGGCGAGTCTCAGCCGCCCGGCGCCGGCAACACCGGAGACTCGAGTACCTCGTTTTCCGAACCGTCATTTGAGGCGCTCCGCCAGCGCGGCGACGTCTTCGAAGATCTGATCGCATATGTCCCGCTCAGTTTCAATAGCAGCGTAGCCGTTCGTCATGGCGAACTCCCCGAGTCGGCTGCCGGTGAAGAGGTCAGCGGCAACTTCTTCTCGGGCCTGAGCGTGCGCATCGATCGCGGCCGTGGCTTCACGCGGGACGACGAAGCCAATCACGCCCCCGTAGTCGTGCTCAGCTACGACTACTGGACGCGAAGTTTTGCACGCGACCAGCAGATCGTGGGACAAACCGTATTCATCAAGGGTCTTCCCTTCACGGTCGTCGGAATTACGGCGCGCGGATTCAAAGGCATCGAGCCGGCAGTCGCCACCGATTTCTGGATTCCGCTGCAGAATCGTCCCGAATTGAATGCGTGGGGACAGCCCGCCGGGTTCGATACCTTGTACGGTTCGCCCAAGTGGTGGTGCCTTCCGATGATGGCGCGGCTACGTCCGGGAATTAGCGCGGACGCAGGCGCAACAGGCACTTTCCGGGACGTTCGGCGCGGTGGTCAAGCAGACCGTCGGAAACGTGGATCCCAAAGGAGTGGAAACCGCTGATCGACTTTGTCCCCGCTCGAGGAATTGGCGGATACAACGAAACCTACCGCATGCCCGTATCGATCCTTATGGGACTCGTGGGCCTTGTGCTTCTCATCGCCTGCACCAACGTCGCCATGATGGTGCAGGCGCGCAACGCCGTCCGCCAGCATGAGTTCAGCCTGCGCATGGCCATCGGCGCTGGACATGGCAGCATCTTCCGTCAGTTGCTGTGCGAAAGCCTGCTCGTGGTGGCCGCCGGCGCAACCCTGGGCTGGATCTTTGCCGTGTCGGCCACGCGCATGCTGGCGTCCTGGTCCGGGATTGAGACCGGCCTCAGCCCCGACAGCACCGTGCTGCTGTTCACGCTTACGGTTTCCGCTCTAGCCGCACTGACGTTTGGCCTGGTTCCCCTGTGGAGCGCGGTCCGTGCTCCCGTGGCCGGGGTGCTGCGATCTACCGGCTCCAGCACCACCGCGACACGGGACCGCGTCATCACCGGCCGGATTGTGCTCTCCACCCAGGTCGCTGTCTGTTTGGTGCTGCTGATGGCTGCGGGCCTTTTGCTGCGCACCTTGCGCAACTATGCCACCGAGAATCTCGGCATGCAGGCCGATAGTTTGCTGGTCTTCGGGGTGACTCCCCAGGGCGGCATTGACGGACACCTCTTCTATCGAAGGCTTCTCGATCGCTTGCAACAGTTGCCCGGAGTGGAATCGGTGTCGATGGCGAGCAATCGGCCCGGCTCGGGATGGTCCGACAATAATGACCTCACGCTCGACGGCGTTTTGCAGAAGGACGTGACTCTGCGATCGGACAATGTTGGACCCGCCTTTTTCCGAACCATGGGCATTCCGATTCTCGCTGGCCGCGATATCGCTGATTCAGATACAGCCAAAACGCAGCCGGTAGCCGTTGTCAACGAGACGTTCGCGAAAAGATATCTGTCCGGATCGAATCCCGTTGGCCACATTCTCGGATCATGGAATGGCAAGACGACCATCGTCGGAGTCGTACGCGACAGCAAGTACACCGGCGTAGATGAGAAGCCCATGTCTATGGCATATTATCCAGCGATGCAGTTGCCATCGCTCGGCACCATGCACCTGGAAGTGCGCACGCGCGGCGAAGCGATGCCGATGCTACCGCAAATGCGCAAGACCATCGCCGAACTCTACCCCACCGTGCCGCTCGAGCAGCCCATGACGCAAGCCGCGCAGTTCGACAAGTCCTATCAGCAGCCGCGCATGTTCGCCGCTCTGGGCGGTTTCTTCGGCGTGCTTGCCGCCCTGCTGGTGGCTACCGGCCTTTACGGGACCCATTCTTTTCGCGTCAATCGGCGAAAAGCCGAGATCGGTCTACGCATGGCCCTAGGCGCAACCCGCGCACAGGTATTGCTCATGGTGATGCGCGAAAGCCTCTGGGTACTGGTCTTCGGCCTTGCTGTGGGCATTCCTCTCACACTCCTCTCCATGCGTCCGCTCAAGTCGATGCTGTTTGGAATCTCGCCATTCGATCCGGCCGCATTTGCCGTAGCGATCGCAGCGCTGGCACTGGTTTCAGGGTGCGCCGCGCTGGCTCCGGCACGCCGCGCCGCATCGATTGAGCCCATGCAGGCGTTGCGCATGGAATGAGTGCGCGTCGTTGCGTGCTCTCAGGCTTTCCAGAACCACTGGGCAATTTCGAGGTGTCCGTCAGAAGCCGTCGAGCCGTCAAATGCCCGGGCAAGAGTCTCCACCAATGCCCACAGCCGGCGCACATGTGATCTCCTTCGTCGCACGAAATATCGGCTAGGATCCAGAATTCCTGGGGCGCATAGGCAGCGGATAGTTCATTGTTTCGGTCGCGTCAAGATAGGTTCAAAGCGATTACGCTGACGTCGGGATCGGGAGCGGTTGGCGGAATTTCGATTTCGAGTTTGCCTTCGTTCTGGCGAAATTTGAGCGATGCACCGCTGGCCAGGAGTCGCGCCGACAGGACGCGCGCATCGATGCCGGCGAGAGTGCAGACCGGCGGAGTCCAGTCGAACAAATGCACGTACACCGATTTGGGGCCTGCCGTCGTGCGCAGGCTGGTCACATTTTGTATGGGGCCATAGGTGGTTCCGTAAATTGAATCACCGTTAAGTATGAGCCACGCACCGACCGCCTTGAGCCGCTCCTGGAATTCGGGCTGGATCTGGCCGTCCGGCTGCGGACCCACATTAAGCAGGAAATTGCCCCCACGGCTGGCCACCTCGACAAGCCCGCGAATCAATGTGCGTGCGGACTTGTACTCGTGATCGTTCTTGTTGTACGCCCATGTGTCATTGATGGTCATGCACGTTTCCCACAGCCGAAAATCCTCCGGGCGGGGAACGGTCGTGCTGAGGCTCTTTGAAACGGAAGGGTCGACACCTGTCAGTCGCACGCCCCTGGTGGGAATGGCCGTAGGGATAAACTGCTCGGGGGTTTCGTAGTCGCCGTCGACACCGAGGCGATCGTTCACCAGCGTCTCCGGTTGCAGATCCGCAATCATGCGCAGCACATGCGCACCGTCATACTTCTCCTGGTTGTTGAGACCGTCAAACCAGATCAGCGCTACAGGGCCATAGCGCGTGAGCAGCTCGCGCAATTGCAACTGCATATAGGCGAGATAGCTCTGCCACTCCGGGCGTTCGGGCTGGCCGTGCCAGTTCTCCCTCGCAGGCTTGCTGCTGTCGCGGAACCCGGGGTGATGCATGTCGGGCGGGGAATAGTAGAAACCGAGCGGCATCTCGTCCTCATGGCAGGCCTGCGCCAGCTGAGCCACGATGTCCTTGCCATAGGGCGTGCGGGTGATCTTGTAATCCGTGAAAGCCGAGTCGAACATGCAGAAGCCGTCATGGTGCTTGGTGGTGAACACCATGTACTTCTGTCCGGCCTGGCGGGCGAGCTCCACCCATGCGCGCGGATCAAATTTCTCCGGGTTGAAAGTCTTCGGCAGGCTGCAGTATGTCGCCTCCGTGATTCCCCCGGTCTTCGGCTCCATGATCGGCCACGACGCCTCGACGCTGGCCTGCGAGTAAGGACCCCAGTGAATAAACATCCCGAATTTTGCCTGCCGAAACCAGGCGGTCCGATCGAAATGGAGGTCCCGGCCCGAGGCCCGTCCGAGCATCCGCGACATCCACCACCCCGCCACGGCGCTTTTCAGAAACCGGCGACGGCTGGGCAAATAAGCGCTCATACGCGACGTACGATAGGCGAACCATGGCGATCCTGTCAAGGATTTGCGCGAGAGGCAGCCGCCACGATTATCTTGGACTAAATCCCAACCGACCTATAAGTTCCCCCAGTTTTCAAACGCTTTCCGGGGTCAGTCGAGGTGGAACACCTCCTGCATTTCGGCCCACCATTCTCCCGGTTTCCGGGTCGCCAGCGGCTGCTGCATTGGCTCCATGAGAGCCCACCATTGCTGGGTTTTCGGATGAGCGGCCATCCTGGCCATGTCGCGTTCGAAGTCATTTCCGTGGTATTCGAAGTAGCTGAATAGCAAGTCGTCCTTCCAGTAAATCGAGTAGTTTTCGATATTGCACTCGCGGATCATTTGCAGTACCTCGGGCCAGACTGCGGCGTGATGCTTGCGATACTCCTCCTCGCATCCCGGTCTAATCCGGTTGACCATTCCGTATCGTGTCATTCGGTTTCGGCTCCCTGATGAATCTCGGCCGGCGCAAAAACCCACCCTCACGATTTGCGCCACAAAAGCATTCACCTCAAGGAGAGTAGACGAACACGCAGACCAGCGACAAGTGCCACCATTGTGGCCTTGACGCCGAAAACACGATGCGTCTAGGATCGAACGAACATCACCGGTGCGAGCGCTTAAATGACTGCTTCCTTTTCACTATCAAGCGGGGCACTCGTCAAAGGAAACTTCGCGGAGGAATTGCGCAAAGAGATCCTGGGCGGGGGGCTGAAACCGGACGAGCGCATCGTGGAAGCGAAGTGGGCAGCAAAGTTTGGAGTCGCACAGGCCTCGGTCCGGGAAGCGATCAACATCCTGGCGCAGGCGGGATTTGTCGTCAAATCACCCGGGCGCAGCGCCCGTGTGATCCATTTGAGCGAAAGCGATGTCATACACATCTACGCGCTTCGCGGCGCAATCGAAGGCCTGGCTGCGCGTCTTGCCGCGGAATCCCGGCAAAGCTTGAAACTGCTGCAGGCGACGATGGACTTCATGCGCGAATCGGCGGCCGCGGGAGGCCGCGAACGACTTCTCGACTGCGACCTGCAGTACCATCTTGAACTCTGCGAGTTATCGCGAAATCCATATCTGATTGAACATGCCCGGCGAATCCTGATTCCGTTGTTCGCCTTCGTGCGCATGAGAGTGTCTGCCAGCGGACAGTGGTCTTCGGCCTGGGGCAGAGATTTGGAAGCCCACCAGCAGATCATCGATCTTATCCGCGTAGGCGAAGGCGACCTCGCAGAACAGTATGTGAAGAAGGCCATCGCGCGCTTTGCAAAGACCGCCTATGACTACTGGGAAAAACGGGAGGACCATGCCGGGTGAACTGAGCGGCAAAGTGATCGCTATTACCGGGGGCGCCGACGGTATTGGCCGCGAGTGCGCGGCCGCCTGCGCGCGCGAGGGCGCCGCCGTGGCGGTGCTTGATCGTGATGGAGAGAAAGCACACAAGGCCGCCTCTGAACTGGGATCCGATTGCACAGCGGTCCAGGTCGACGTGGGAGACGGCTACGCGGTTGAAGCTGCCATAAGGGCGGTCATGAAGCGTTATGGCAAGTTGGACGCGCTCCACAACAATGCAGGAATCCCAGGGCCTTCGAGATCCCTGGAAGCGACCACCGAGAGCGAGTGGGATGATCTGATCCGGATCAACCTGAAATCGGTGTTCTGGACAACGAAGTTCGCCCTCGATGCCCTGAAAGCGAGCCAGGGCTCGATTCTGAATACCGCGAGCATGGTCGGCTTGATCGGACAGAACAATCACGCCGCGTATGTAGCCACCAAGGGAGCCCTGATTTCCCTCACCAAAGCTATGGCCCTGGATTATGCGCGGTACGGAATTCGGGTGAACGCCATCTGTCCCGCGGGCGTGTGGACGCCCATGCTCGAGAAGTGGTGCGCCAGCCAGAATAATCCCGACGGCATTCGCCAATATCTCGACGAAATCCATCCCCTCGGGCCCTGTCCCCATGGCGACGTGATCGCCGACGCTGCCGTGTTTTTGCTTTCAGCTCGTGCGCGGTTTCTTACTGGCTGCATCCTGCCTGTAAGCGGCGGCGCCGAGTTGGGCTATCGCCGCTGATCCGGAGGCTCTATGACGAGTTGCGTGATTCGATCCATCGAAGCCGTCGACGCGCGTTTTCCGTTGCCGCCGGGTGCGGGCAGTGACGCTATGCACATTGCTCCCGTATATGCCATGGCGCTCACGCATCTGAAGACGGACGGCGAGATCACCGGCGTGGGACTTGCTCTCACCTTGGGAGAAGGCAATCGCCTCGTGTGTGAGGCGATTCGAATGCTGGCTCAGCCGCTCGTGGGTCAACCCATCGACGAAATCATGGCGCGCTTCGGCGCCGTGGCGCAGGCCATGGCCAATGACCCCGCGCTGCGCTGGCTCGGCCCTCACAAGGGAGTGGTCCATCTAGCGTTGGCGTCCATCACCAATGCCTGCTGGGACCTGTGGGCGAAGATTCGCGGCGTTCCGTTGTGGAAGCTTCTCCTCGATCTGACCGCAGAAGAATTGGTATCAGCCCTCGACCTCAGCTATCTCGAAGACATCCTCACGCCTGCAGAGGCTGTAACTATGCTTCGCAATGCACACTCGTCCCGGCCTGGGCTCGAGTCAATCCTTCATACTGGCTATCCGGGCTACGACACATCCGTCGGGTGGATGGCACACGACGACGCCAAGGTACGCGAACTCACGCTAGATGCGATACAGCGCGGATTCCGCGCTTTCAAACTCAAGGTTGGCTCCGACAGCATAGATCGGGACCTGCGCCGGGCTGCCATGCTGCGGGAAATCATCGGTAACACCGGCATCCTGATGTTTGATGCCAACCAGCGTTGAAACCCGCACGAAGCGTTGGGCACGTGTCGCGCAATGGCCTCCTTTGAGCCTTTGTGGATCGAGGAGCCCACACATCCGGACGACATTCACGCTCATGCTGAACTTGCCCGCGCGATCGCTCCGGTTCGCATTGCCGCGGGCGAGCATATTCCCAACCGCATTCTGTTCAAGAATTTCCTCCGCTGCGGCGCAATTCATTTCGTCCAGGCAGTTTGCACCAGGCTGGCAGGTGCTAGCGAGTTTCTGGTGGTCAGTTTGCTGGCCAGGAAGCTCGGCTTGCCTGTCGTTCCGCACGTGGGAGACATGGGACAGATTCATCAGCACCTGGTGGTTTTCAATCGGATCGCACTCGGTCATGAGGTGATCTTCCTCGAACACATACCACACTTGCGCGAACACTTTCGCTTTCCGGCAAACCTAAGCGATGGCGTCTATCACACTCCGCAGCGGCCTGGCGCTTCATGCGACATGACAGTGCAGTGACGGTTGAGGAAAAGATTCGTTTCTGCTCCGCTGTAACAAATTGGGCTGACTGGATGTGTGTATCCAAGCTAACAAAAATGAGATGAGCAGATCTTCCAGTATCGCGGAGACTGTTCCTCATGAAAAGAGCCGCGCATTCAACGGAGGAAGTCGGTGGCGAGAGGCGTCTCATGCCGAGAGCAGAGAAGATCAGTCGTTCACGCAACGAAGTGCGTAGGTTATGGGTCCGGGCAGTGAACGTGGCCAAGCGCACTGGCAACGGCCTCACCAACTGAGACTTTAATCGAAGTTTAAATGTTGCACTTTAATGGATCCAATGGATCCTCGATCCAATCAAAAAGAACTGTCAGTTCGTCCCAACGCTTTGCGGGCCTGGACCCGTCCACGCCGGTGCTCGGGACGGTGGCGTTTACTGCACCCCAGAACGCCGGCGGAGGATTCCCTCAGAACACCTACAACATCATCGTCCGGGGCGACTACAACCCCAGCGACAAAACGCAGATGTTCGGCCGCTACGTGAAATACAGGGAGGTCGATCAGTCGGGCAGCGTATTCGCTTCTCCTTATTCGCACTACGACGTGGCCCAGACCGTGGACAACCAGGCGTACCTCTTCAGCCTGTCGCACGAGTTCACTCCCGCGCTGGCGACAGCGACCAAGTTGAGCTTCGAGCGCTTCAACACCTTCCAGGCGTACGACACCGCGCTCCAGAATGTGCCTACGCTGGACGTCGCCGTCAATGCGACGGTTCCGGGTACGAATCCGTTTATCCAGCTGCCCGGCTTCTACGACACCAACCCGGCCAACGGAGGTCTTCCGTTTGGCGGTCCGCAGAACACGGCGCAGATCAATCAGGATCTGACCTGGATCAAGGGCAGGCACGCGATGCAGTACGGCGCCCAGCTTATCTACATCCAGGACAACGAGGCCTACGGCGCATACGCGCAGGCTGTGGAGCAGCTTGGGAACAGCAAGCCCGCCGGCCTGCAGGCGCTCTACAACGGGAACCTGTTCGAGTTTCAGGCCGCCGTCGATCCCAATGGCGCCCTGCCCTGCGTGAGGAATCCCTACACTGGCGACTTGACGGCGACCGCGGGCTGCTCCATCAATCTTCCCGCGTCCTCGCCGAGTTTTGCACGCAGCGAACGCTTCAGGGACTGGGCCGTTTACGCGCAGGACTCATGGAAAGTTACACCGAAGTTCACGGCGAACTACGGGCTGCGCTATGAGTATTATGGCGTGCAGCACAACGACAATCCGAACCTCGATTCGAACTTCTACTACGGAGCCGGATCGAGCATTCCGGAACGAATGCGCAGCGGCCAGGTATTTACGGTGCCCACCAGCACCATTCACACTCTCTGGAACCCGACCTGGGGCGCGGTTTCGCCGCGCGTGGGGTTTGCCTACGACGTGTTCGGAAATGGACGCGATTCCATTCGCGGCGGCTACGGTGTCGCGTATGAACGCAATTTTGGCAATGTGACATTCAACGTGATTCAGAACCCCCCGAACTATGCGGTGATTGTGATTAATGGCACCACCGTCACCAATTCCAATGCTGGACCTCTGGCCGGATCGTCGGGAAGCGTCCCACTGCCGCCCACCAGCCTGCGCCATGTAGACCAGAACATCAAGACCGCGCAGACCCAGTTCTGGAGCCTCGCCGTGGAACATCAATTGACCCACAACACCATGTTCTCGGTGCAGTATGTAGGCGCGCGCGGCATCCACCTTTACGACATCAAGAACTACAACGGGCTGGGCAGTGGAAATGTGATGCTCGGCGACCCGGTTATTGATCCGGTGACCGGAAATGCCGGGCTGACCCGCCTCAACCCGCAGTTTTCGAATATCAACAACCGCGGCTCCGAAGGGGATTCCTATTACGATGGCATGAATGTGCAGTTCCAGACGACCGACCTCCACCACTCGGGCTTGAGCATGGTCGCCAATTACACCTTCGCCCATGCACTCGACGATCTGAGCACCACGTTTTCCGAGTCCAACAACGCCTTCAGCCTGGGATATACCAATCCCTTCAATCCCAGCCTGGATCACGGCAACGGAGACCTGGACGTGCGACACCGGCTGGTGCTGGCGCCCATCTACGCGGAGCCCTTCTTCAAGAACGCGCATAACATCATGGGCGAGGCCGTTGGAGGATGGCAGCTGGCAGGCATCTACCAGGTCCATAGCGGCACTCCGTTCAACTTTTTCGACTCCACAAACAACATCAGCGGATACAACCTGGCCCGATATACACCGGCTTCCTCGCTCACCCAGCATACTTTCAAATCGATTCCCAGCGGGGTAACGGGAGGAGGCGCCAACTCGTATGTGATTGGAACTCTGCCGGCGGCCAATTCGTGGGGAAATCCGGTATTCGCGGCGGTCGATCCGGCCGACTATCCGAATGGTATTTCCGACTGGGGACCCTATCCGTCGACGATGACGGCGCGCAATTCCTTCCGCGGTCCAGGCATGTGGAACCTCGATGCTGTCCTAAGCAAGACCTTTCCCATTCACGAGAGGATGAATCTTGAGTTCCGCGCGGAGGGCTTCAACATCTTTAACCATCACAACCTGTTCCTGCAGGAAGCGCTGAGCGATGTCTTCAACTACTCGCCCGGCCCCCCGCAGGTGGTTGCCTCCAAGGGCGGCATCGGGAATGCCGGCGGTGCAAACGATGAACGCCGGTTCGGACAGTTTGCGCTCAAGCTGAATTTCTAAGCGGGCCGGATGGCGGTCGAATCGGGTCCGGATCCTGCCGGTCATCGTGCGACCGCACAGGGCACAATTCCGTCAAACTAAACGAACGGAATTCCCCTGGAGGTTGCATCACATGTCTTCCTCTATTCTCAGCCGGTTACCCGGCCCACGTATGCGCCTGGGCGTTATGATCGTGGTGGTCATAGCATGTTTCGCAGGACCGACAAGTCCATCGCGCGCACAGACGCTGCAGGCGGACGCTCCGAATATGCACTCGAGCGGGGATTCGTCTGGTGGAATGCTCCACATGGCGGGGCACTTGTATCTGACCACGCTCCGGCCGCAGAAGCCCGGCGACCAGCAGAAGGCCGATGCCATCGTTGTAGCTGCGAAAGAAGCGATGGCCCCTTACCAGGACTACCACAAGGCTCTCGCCGACGGGTATCAGATCTTTCTCCCCGATGTGCCGCAACACATCTATCACTTCACGAAATACGAGTATGGGCGCGAGGCGCACCTTCACTTCGATCCGCTCAAGCCCACTTCCCTGCTCTATAAAAAAACTGCGGATGATGGATACAAACTCATCGGCGCCATGTATACCGATCGCGTCGACGCCAGCGAGCATGAGTTAAACGACCGGATTCCGTTGAGCGTTGCGCGCTGGCATCAACACGTTAACTTCTGCAAAGCGCCAGAAGGCCAAAAGGCCGCCTACTTTGGTCAGAACGCCAAGTTCGGCCTCATGGGGTCCATTACCACTAAAGAAGCGTGCGACGCGGCAGGCGGAGAATTCCACCCCCATCTTTTCGGCTGGATGGTACACGTGTATCCCTATGAGACCGATTCCGCGAAGGTCTGGTCGGTCGACGACGACGAGGGACATGACAATATGAATCATTTCGCGATGCCGGGAATGACAGTGAATTAGTGGGCTGGTTCTGGGTGATGCTGCCGCGTTTTCTGGCGAACTTTATCCTGGGCGTCCACATACCGACCACTTCCTGCCGGCGTTTTGAGCGGTCCGCTCGAACCACGTGAGCGGCAGGTGGTCTAACTAACTCGCCATGTTGACGGGAATGTGGCCGGGAGAGATCTTCGCTCTTTGGGGGGCGGCCGAACTCGACATACCTTGACATTCGGCAACGGATGTACCGCGGAGTCATCGATACTCCGAAAACCACGCTTGCCATTCTCCACGCTGCCCTGCACGAAGGTCTCCTTCGGGAGATTGAACCTGGCAGGCAGTGTCGATCGTTATGGATGGTGACGCTTGGACGTTTCCCTCCGAGCGAATGACGCCAATGTCAAAGGACAATTGCTGCAACCGGAACTGGCTATCGTGTGATCGGAGCTCGGATGGAGCACGTCTGGCGTCGGACCTGCTAAGTTATCGATTTATTTGGAGCGGGAGACCGGGATCGAACCGGCGACATTCAGCTTGGGAAGCTGACGTTCTGCCACTGAACTACTCCCGCCCTTTAGAAGGTGCGATTTAACCGAGAAAAAGTTGAGCTGTCCCGCTCACATCCTCAGTTCTAAATCTTGAACACGCAAGAATTATATACCGAGCCGTGCTCCTCAAGGGGCTATCTCATAAACCGCTTATCGATAGGGAACTCCTCCGGGCCATGGGTCCGAAGCTTTGAGAAATAGGGACGCAGGGGGTTCGGTAGATAGTTGAATTCGCCTGAGACACTCCAGAAACCGCAGTCCTGTTCGATCACCATTCAATTCTGCAACCCGATCGTGATCAGGAATTCGCTGCTCCAAAGGATTCAAATTGAAAGCTCGGAGACGCGCTCGAAGGCGCACTTGACCTTGCGCAAAAGCAAACCGGGCTGAATCTGGTAATGCTGTTCGGGGGTACAAACAAGACTCCCCCACCCAAATCGTTGTGAAAAGAGTTGCTTATGAAAAAGAACCGTGTCGCGAGATTATCCGCCGTTGCAGCCCAATTCATGCTTCTCATGGCGGCGCCCGGACTAACCCGGTCTCAGAGCCCTGCTATGCAATCGGTCCGGCCTTCGGCAGAAGATCAGCAAGATCCTTACGCCGCGGCTTTTGCAGGCTTGACCTATAGCGACGCGGAGAAAGAAGCGATCGGCAAGATCCGCCAGGACATAGCCTCACGCAAAGCTACGGTTCTGAAAGACGACAAGCTGACGGAGAGCCAGAAGGATGCCATGCTGACGGGTTACATGCGGATAGAATACGAGCTTATTTTTAAGGAGCTTACACCTGCGCAGAAAAAACAGGTAAGTACCAGGATGCACGCTCGTCGCGCGGCGGACCAGGCTGCGCAAACGACGCAAGCGCCTTCACGGTAAGGGTTGTCGCATTGAATTGACACAGGATGACCGGATCCAAGCTCGGTGGAACTGAGTATCGCCCTGCGCGTCAAAACATGGAACAGAACCGGGACCGAACGTGTTCCGGTCGCTTGGCCGAAAATGCGGAAAAGGCGCTGATCAGTGTTCCCACCGATCAGCGCCCCCGAAACTACAACGAACGGCCACATCGAAGCAGACCAGAAGTGTGCCTCATTCCACGACGAGGTTGGTTGCCCGGAACGAGCCGATAACGACGTCCACCCGGTGTCCTCGTTTCACCACCAGCGTCGGGTTCGAGAATGCCATCCAGTAAGTCATGCCCGCTTGGGGCGTGCTCTCCTGGCGCAGTTTTCCGACTTTCTCCATTTGAGGAACGGTCAGCTTGACTCGGGCTTGGGCATCGTACAACTCGGGCTCCATCTTCTTGTCGTTGAGAGCCGCGGCTTTCGCAGGGTCCAAGATCCGGTAATTGAATCGAATGAGTTCGCCCGACTCTGCCACCTTCACACGGAGTTCGTCGACGCCCCAGACTCCCTCGTAATACTTTTCCGCCCGCTGCGAAAGGCGATTCGCCTGGGCGCCTTGCCAAACCGGGGCTGGGCGACTGGCCGGAGCGGAAACCGGAGCTTGCGTTGAGGCCGAGCTTGCCGTCTGCGCTACGAGTTGAGAGACACAGAGCCCGCCGAGGCTTCCCACCAACAGCACTGTGCAACCCAATTTCATACGATATAGCGATTTTTTGGTATCCATGATGAAATCCTCATTCGTTGTAAAAGGCCGGACACCCTGGTTGGAGTGTCCGGCCGCCGTTGATCGATTGGTTAGTTAACCGTAAACGTCCGATTTCCCGTCGTGCCGCCGCCAGTTGTAACACTGACGTTTCTGCCGTTTCTGGTTGCGCCGTTTGTGATGACGAAGGTCGCGGTGATCTGGGTGCTGCTCACCACGGTCAGATTCGTGACCGTAATTCCGTTACCAGACACGGTGATCGTGGAGATTGGAGTGAAGTTCGTTCCAGTCAGCGTTACGTGTACGTTGGTGCCGTGAGTACCCGAAGTCGGGCTGATGGAGGTTAGAGTCGGGGTCGGCGCGCTGACCACCGTGAAGCTCAAGTAGTTTGCGCTGTTTGCCCCGCCCGAATTGGTGGTGCCGATCTGCCTGGTTCCAACCGTCGAAGCACCGTCCAGGATGTTGAGAGTCGCCGTAACCTCGGTGTCGCTTACCACCACAACATTCGTAGCAGTAATATTCAGACCCGAAACGGTCACTGCCGTTGTACCGGTCAGGCCAGAACCGGTGATCGTTACCGGGACGCTGTTGCCTCTCGTGCCCTGGGTTGGAGCAATGGAGGTCAGCCTCGGTTGCACGATTGTGAAGGTGACCGCATTGGTGGCTCCCCCGGCCGCGTTTACCGTTACACTCCTGGCGCCCGAATTGGCATTACCAGCAATCGCGAAGGTTGCCGTAATCTGGGTTGCGCTGTTAGTGGTGAACGAAGGCACTGTAACTCCGTTGCCCGTGACGGTGATCGAGGTGACGCCTATGAAGTTCGTGCCAGTCAGGATGACGTTGGTATACGTCAGCCCCTGAACTCCCTGGTTGGGCGAAATCGAGGTAAGGGTCGGCACAGCTGGATGTGTCTGGTTTTCAATCGCACCTATGTCGAAGTTGGCGCCGGAAGTATCCGGCCGCGGATTTCCGAAGAAGTCCAGGGTCGGATGCGGCTGAGAAGACGGAACGTGGTCGATGGCCGGAGAACCCAGATTCAGGGCGTAGTTAGCAAACAGCGCCGCGCCACCGTAGTTCCCGTTCGCCCCGCCTGTCACCGAATCGTCGCTCAGGGCCAGCGGGCCCCAGCTTACGTTGATCCAGTTGTTGCCTTCGTCCACCGTCGCCGCTGGAGTCAGGGTGAAGACCGGGTTTGGAGCCGATGCGTCGACGATGCCCGGAGGCACGCCGTACCCAGTCGGTCCGCCGCACCCGTGACTCGCGCAGGCTGGAGGCACCCGCGTACCATTGCAGTACTGGCTGACGATGCTGGGATTCGACGTCAGGTTAGTTGAGGCGTAGCCAGTGCCGTTGCCGAGGACTGAATACGTCGGGTTAAGGGTGAATCCTGATTCGTGGCCGGCCACGGTCTTGTCGCCGCGGACGCCAATGTCCCAGTAACTGGCCGTGCCGCACTGGCCGAAAGCGGTCTGCGTAGGCGCGGCAGCCGAGGTGAAGGCGTTAAACAGGGTGACCTGATTCTGCTGGTTCGTTAGGCCTGGATTTGGGTTGCCCACGCCGATGTAGAACGAGCGGTTCTGCCAGATCACGTTGTTTTGCAGCAACGGGTTCGAAAACGCCTTGCAGTTGGTCGTTCCATTCGGACAGGTGAGCGTTCCCAGGGTTGTGAAGGTGGTGGTCAGCAGCGAGGAGTTTGGCGTACTGCTCACGCCCGACGGTTGCGGGCACGAAGCCGTGTTCGCGCCGGTTGGACCGGTTTGTGTGCAGCTCCCCGCCGGCGCGCTGGCCTGGGGCGTCCCGATGCTCTGGGTTAGCACGCCCGAGGTTGCAAGGGTGTCGTTGCTGGCGATAGTGTTGTTTCGGATGGTCACGTTCAACGAATCCTGCAGCGAGATTCCAGCGCCATCCCATCCGGCGACGTTGTTGACGATGATGTTGTTGGTCAGCGATACGCTGTTCCAGTTCGCCGGCGTCTTGGGGAACGAGGAAACGTCTGTTCCGTTTACCTGCTGCAGCCGGATGCCGCCGCCGGCGCCGCTGTCAGCTCCGTTGGACTGGATCAGGTTGGCGTTGATCACCAGGTTCGGACCTGTGCCGTCGCTCAGGCCCGGCGGGCAGTCGGCGTCAGGTATGCCCGTGCAAACCGGATCGGTATCGGGCGCGCCCATGACTATGATTCCGCCGCCGTTGGTCGGAATGGTGGGGTTGGCGCTTTCGTTGAGAGCGATCGTATTGTGCTCGATGTCGCCGTTGTAATTGAATCCGAAGTGAGCGATACCGCCACCTTCGCCCGCGCTGATGTTTCCGCACACCCAGTTGTAGTTGAACTTGTAGTAGTCGGAGCCGCTGCAGAAGGTGGCGCCGCCGCCGCCCGCCAGGGTGGCGGAGGACAGCTCGTCGCCGAGCGAAGAGTTGCCGGTGATGGCGTTGTGGTGCATGTTGACGTTGAGGTCCATGCACCACGGCAGGTGCGTGCCGACCACTGAGCTGTCCTGGCAGGAGGGGAGCACATCGAGTGAAGTCTCCTCGCCCACCCCGCCTACGACGCCGCTGACCGTGACCGGATCGGGGAACTCGCCCTGTCCGAGCGTGATTCCGCCCGAGAGCGTACCGACGTTGTTGTTGATTCGGTTGTTGGCGATTTGCAGGTTATGGTTCCAGCCGTGTACCAAGACGCCACCACCGCCCTGGGAGCTGCCCCGGATGGTGAGGGCGTCAATCGAGGACGGATTGCACTCAAAGTTGCTGGGATAGGGGTTGGGAACGAGTTCGGTTGCCGCCTTCTTCGTGGGGTCTGTGCAATAGTCAAACGACCGTGCAATCGTCGCCCCTGTCTCGTCAAGCGCGGCTGGAACATTCTGCAGAAGCAGAGAACCTGCCGGGAACGCGCCTTCCAAACCGAAGGAGGGCTGTCCTGGCGGCGTCCACACACCCTTGCCCAGAACCGTAATTCCCGCTCCTTCATACGCGCCCATTAGCGAGGGCTCCTGCAGCTGTTCGGCGAGGTTGCCATTGAGCGTAGCGTCCCAGCCCAGCACTGCCTCGAGCGGAACCCGGTCAATCTGGGGAACGTTGGTGTTCGGTGTGCCGCCGCCCCCCCCAGTCAAGTCGTTTCCGTAGTACTTCCAGCCCGCAGTCGCATCAGGACAGGTGTAGATGCCGGTTGGATCATAAGAAGCAGACGACCCGAGCGGCACACCGTTGAGCGTCAAGCCGAACAGGCAGTTGACATGCCGGCGCCAGGGCTCGAGCAGTCTGCCCGCCGGAAAGGCATTCGAATCGACGATCGAGGATGGAGCGCCTACACCCTGCAGCCGGACAGGCTTCCACATCAAAATCGCCTCGACGTGGGCCGCTGGAGTCTGACTCGCAGCAGGGTCGACGATGATCAGGTCACCAGGGGCGGCTGCATCGATCGCGCCCTGAATGGTCTGGCTGGCGGTAACGTGAGTGGGCGACTTGCCGCCAACCGTCACAGTAACGGTGTCGATCGACTGTTTGCCGTTGGCTGCCGTAATGACGAGTTGACCACATAGCGCAGTTGCAGACTGTCCCGTGGGGAGTGGGCTTGGCTTGTTTTGGTATTGCGACTGTTGCTGGATCGTGCATGGCGGCACGCCGGCTGGCACGCTGAGAACGATGGAAGTATCGGTCCACGTGGTGATTGAGGTTGTGGGAACCGAGACTCCGCCGATGGTCACCGTTCCCTTTGTGCCGCCAAAGCCATAGTGGCGGGTGATGGTTTTCGCGTTGAAAGGAGCAGCGTTGGCGGAGGGTCCCGAGTAGGCGTTGTTGTTCACTTGCTGATCGCCAAGCGCCGTGATGGTGAGGATGTGACCAGGCGCGCTGACCCAGGGACCGATGCCGTCTCCGTCCACTTCACTCACCGCGGGCGTGGCGTCAGGGTAGCTGCAATCGGGATTGTTGTATCCCGCGCCGACGAACCCTTCCGTTGGCACAACGGGAGTGTCGTTATAGGTTGTCAAGCCCGGCATGTACGGATTGATGTAGCAGAAATCGCTATACGCCGGGTTGTACAGAGGATCGGTGATCATCTGGCCGAAGGTCTTCGAGCTGGGGTTGGTATCGAGGATCGGGCCGGGGTCGTTCATGCACTGCGTCATCATGGCCGGCGAATAGCCCGTGATGTTGGGCGGGTTCACGTTCCAGCTGGAGAAGGTCAAGCCATCATAGATTCCCCAGTGGTCGGAGTACACGCGGGAGAGTTCGTTCCCGAGGTAATCCTTGGTGGAAATCGGCATGTTCGGCGGCGAGAACTTCTCGCCGAACTGCGGAGAGAACGGATCGAATTCGGAGGTGAAGTCGTCGGTGATCACGCCGGTATATTTGCCGGCGATGTGGGTCGAGGTGAAGATGAAGAACCTGGCGTTCACCGCCATCTGGTTGGTCAGAGTCACTTCCTTGCGGTCGCACAGAGGCCGGGTCGCTCCGGCAAAGGGCGCCGTTTCCAGCGCCTGCGGGAAGAGACTCAGGTAGTCAGGCACAACGCGCATCTCGCCCACGCACGGCCACGTGGGATCGGTATAGCCGGGGAAACCCGGGAGTGCCATTTCATTTCCCAGACCCTCGCCCGTCGTGGAGTTTTGGTAGTTGGTGCCGTTGTATCCAGAGTTGCCTTGGTCGTACATGGAGGCCACGGAGGCCTGGTCGGGCAGAATGAAGACGTCCCCACCCACTCCAGCCGAATTGCTGCGTAACCGGCGCGATGAAGTTATCGCCGATCAGGAGGTTCTTGTCTTCTTCCTTCTCTACCTCATAGCCCGGCGGCATGATCACTTCGACAACGTACTTGCCGGGGGGCAGCATCGGGGTACCCGCGCGATACGGGTCGTAACCATTCAGGTCGCTGCCGGGGGAAGGCGGGGTGGCTGTGGTGGGGTTGGGCACGCAGATGGTGCAGTTGGTCCCGGCCATCTTGGCGGTCACGCCATTCGTCGACCCGACCGTCGACACCAGCTTTCCGGTCGAGGGGTCTCTGCCCAGCGTGCTGGGGAAGAAGTATTTGCCGTCGTATGGCGCGGGCTGAAGCTGGTTGTTGATCTTCATCGCGTCATAGCACTTGAACTGCGAGTTATACGGGAGCGGGGTAGGCGTCGTGCCACCGCTGTGGATCGTGTTGTACCAGTCGAGGTAATTCGGCTGGTCGAACAGTGTGAAGTAAAAGAGGTCGTTGGCAGCTATGTCCTGGCCGGGGCAGCTCAAGTACGGCTTTGGCCCACTCGTCGCTCCGGTTCCCCCGGCAGTGCTGTTCGGGTAGAAACCTTGCGCCCAGGCATCCCAACTGCTGGTGGTGGTCGTGTCTACCATGGTTAGGGTTGGCGTTACGCCATCGGCTGCAAAGCCTTCCTGGTAGAGGTTGACGGTGACGTTCGGAACATACGGTTGCCAGGGCTGTTGGATCATTTGCGACGCATCATCAAAGGGACGCGTCGAGGCATAATTGACCGTTCCGTAGACACCGCCGTTCTCGGCCACTTGAGTGGTCGAAGCAGTGGTTCCGCCAGTGGGATTGCTCACGGAGTTAGGGACCGTTGCGCAGGCCGGCGGACACGATGCATAGGGCGCCTTGCCGATATCGATCCAGTTACTGTGGCCGGTTAAGCCTGCCCATCCCTCCGCCCAAACCCACGGTGGGTCGATGCGGCCCGTGGAAGTGGAAGATTTCGATCCCGAGCTGGGGATGGCGGTTCCGGCTGCGAACGAAGCGGCCTCGGCCGCGCAATCCGCTGTTTTGCAATACACCGCGCCGGGCACCGACAGGTCGGTAGGTAAGGGAACCGACTCATAGGTGTTCGACATGAAGTTGTAAGCAGGCGAGGTTCCGCATGACCGGGCGCCGTTCCCAGGACCACAGGAGGTCGTTCCATCAGCAGGGCCACCTGCGTCGTAAACGGTATGGATGCCCGTCGTCTTGTAACGGGTCGAATCTGCTTCCACCACATACCAATTGAACAGCGGGAAGGTCTCGTTGAAGGGGGCAATGCCGTTGAAGTCCGTCGTCAGGGCGTTGGCGTTATGCCCGTCCCGGTAGTGGATCATCGTATAGATGAGCGGAATCCCGATCTCGTTGGATTCCCAGATGCCATCGTGGTTGTCGTCAACGAAGGTGCGTGTATAGATGTTCGACTGCCACTGCTGGACACCAATCTTCCCCAGGTCCATGGTTTGGCCGCCAGGGCAGGTGGTTGCATTGCTGGTGCCGTTGGGAGCAGTACTTTTGCATCCGACGTTGGCCGCCGTCGACAGACCATCGATGATCTGGTCGTTCCACTGGTCGCCGATGGTCAGTCTCCAGTTTCCGCCGGGAACGTTGCTGAAGCTGAAGTTCCCGTTGGCGTCGCACTTGGTGAACATGAAGTCCTCGCCATCGGGGTCACCCAGGCTGACCCAGCACTGCGTCCAGGTGAGCGCGTCGCGGGATTCGCTCGCATAGAGTCGCTCATCCGGAATGCGGCTCAGGCGCTCGACGTCGACTTGCCCCTTGACGACGTTGGTGCAGGGGCCAACTGAACCGGGTGTGCCAAAGCCCTTGCAGACATCATCGTGGCGTGCGTTGATGATCGCGGGGTTGGCAAAGCCGATCATTACGTGGTATCCGGCCGGTCCGTACTCCTGGAAGTAGCTCGGGTCGCCGATTTCGATGAATGCGTCGTGGGGATGCTGCCCGTCAAGGGTGTTGGTCTGGATCCACTCTTCACCACGAGCAATCCGGTCCGCCCCGGGATAGGCCTGGACGCTGAATTTTTCCGGCATCAGGTTGGCAATGACCGCCTGCCCCGCAAGGGGTGAAAGCGTGTGCCCGTCTGCTTCATATTTCGGGCACGTCACGATCATGCCCGTCATGCCTGTCGCCGGGTTCGGGCCGGCACCGTTCCCGGTGATGAGCCCTCCGGTCGAATTTCCGTTTGACCCAGTTACGGCACCTGTAGATTGAAGCGGGTTGGCCGAAACCGGGCAGGCGTCGAGCCCCGAGGTGGGATCGATAGTGCCCGCCAGGCTATTGGACAAGGGCTGATTGAACATGTCGTTGGAATTCTGCCCGGTGAAATCGCCCAGGCCACCAAAGGTGTCCCACAGGACGATGTTGAAGCCTCCGAGGCCGGGCTCAACCGGCGCAATCGCGCCGCCGGCCCCGCCCCCGCCATCCTGCTCGCCATTGAGCGGGAAGTCGTCTTCGAACACGAGCACCGAAAGCTTACCCGTGGGCAGAGGTGTAGGCAGCGCCAGCACATTGACAGGTTGAGTAAAGGTCGCGGTGGTGGTGGAGGTACATCCATTGGGTCCACCCAGTACGTTGCACGCCGGCGCGATGGAAGCGCCGCTCATGGTGTGACCGCATTGCGTTTGATTCGGATCGGCTGAGACAGATGTTGCCTCCTGGCCATTGCAAGCCGCAGGGCTCGCGTTTGCAGGGAACGGATTGCCCGCATCGCCCGGCAGCACCGAGATGTAATAGCGCTTGGATGGGTCGAGAGCAACCTGGCTGGGATTCACCGGCGTAAACCCATTTCCGGTCGGATCAGGCCTGCAGGCGCCGTTGCCGAGGTCGCACACTGCCGGGACGTGCTGTCCTGCGGTCGCACTGCAACCCGCTGGAACGCCAGGAGCGGTACAGGCCGGCCGCGTGTCGAGCATCGTCTGCCCGCCTTCGCACGACATCGGCCCGGTGCAGCCCTGCGCCACGAAGTCCATGGAGCTGGTATGGAATTGCACGCCAGACGTGGGGATGGTGCTTCAGTGGTGCCCGCAGGGCCCACAACGCTGGGGCAGCCCGGCGTGGTAATGCTGCTGTTGGCTGTGCAGTTTGGGTCCACCCAGAACGTTTTGTCTTCCTCGATGATCCAGCGGTAATCGGGAAATGGCGTCAATCCACCGATGCAGGTGCTGTTCCCGTTGCAGTCGTTATACGCCTGGGCATCCAGCACATTGACTTTCAAATTGCTGGGCGTCGGGAAGATGAGTGTCACCGTCGCGGGACTACTTGTTCTTCCCTGGGAGTTTTGCGCAACGTAGGTAAACGAGTACGTGCCCGCGCTCGGCGCAGTTGCTGTGAAGCCACCCTGCGGGTCCATATTAAGCGTTACCCCTGACGGCGTAACGCTGGAGAGGACCACCTGCAGGGGAAGGCCGTTGGGATCCGAGTCCACCGAGAGAACGCCCGGCGATGAAATCTTCAGGAACGTGGCGATCTTGGAGGTGTAAGTGATGTTGTTCGCGGCAGGGCCACCTGTAAGCATCGACGCGCTCAACGTCACCGAGGTGCACAGACCTGAAGTGCCCGCCGCCGCGCCATTGGCGCAGTAATTGAAGGTGTCACCGGCCCACGCGGTAGTGGCAGTAGCAGTTGGCGTATAGGTAAAGGTGCCGTTGGCGCAAATTCCCGCCACCGGGTTCCCAGGCACTGCATTGCAGGTTAGAGTGCCGCTGGTGGGAGGAGTCGACAGCTCGACGCCGTAAACATTGATGTCGTTGGCGATCACGCCCTTGGATGGGTCTGAAATGACCAGGGGAATGCACGACGCCGGCATTGGCGGCGCATGCGGCAACAGAGGCGTAAGTATCCGGGTTGGCTGCCCCGGATCCAGATCCGAATCGCCCCTGCCGTGACAGCCGGGAGCATAGAGCCATTGAGACTGATGTAAGCCAGCATGCCGGCATCGCGCACGGAAGAATTGGCCGACAGGCTCAGCTCGCGGTCATAAATCGGAAGCGAGGCAGTCGGAACATTCATCAACACGTCATATGTCTTGCCTGCTGCCATGAATACTTCGGTTTTGACACGGGGAGCGGTGATGGTGGTGCTGCCCAGGTTCGGGAGCGGGATTGCCGTCTTCCGCCATCAGGGTGAATCCGGCCACCGAAGCAGCCGCACCCGATCCGTTGAAGCCCTGCGTTTGCGAGTTGACGATCGAGGGTACGTGCATGCGCAGGCCAGCATTCACCAGGCGCACCAGGACCTTGCCATTGCCGAGGATTCCGGTCGTAACCGGCACGGGAGGCGTGCCAGACACACCTGCAGTAGACACAAACAGCGACGGCCCGGATTTGTCCTGTCGAATGCCTGCCCGTTGATGAGGAAGTAGAACGGCGTGTAATTCACCGCCGGCGGATAACACGACTGATATAGAGCGCCTGATCCGGGGTTGCCGCAGCCTGGACCACTCTGCGGATCCATCGGCAAACCGGACCACACTCTTGTCTCGCTGAACTGGGGGTTGCGAACAGCTACGTCAACCGCTTTGTTCTGCACGGGGTCGATTTCACTGAACTCAAGTGGAACTTCCGCGTTGTACTGCACCGCCGGAACCGCCACCTGAGACGCCGCAGTGGTGGATGTTACCGCTGGGTAAGCGGTCCCCGCAGTGGTCCCCGAAGGCGGAGTTGTAACCACGAGCATGCCAATCAAGCCCATGGGTACCTGAATCGAAGGATGCGTTCCGGATTCAAGCAGGTAGGTGCCCGGCTTGAGTGTCGCGTTCCATGTGAGTGAAGCTGCTGGCTTCCCGGCGCACCGGCCGCTACTTCCTGGCCCATTGATTGCACGCGCCCTGCTTGTTGTAGCGGCGGTTGGGCCCCCAATCCCAGCGTTTGCAGTGTCCGTGCTTGTGCATGGAGTGCCTGGGGGTTGAGAGGCAATAAACCAGCTCGGGCAACCCTGCGCGTTGGAGTGGTCCGGACTCGCCGCGATGGTCGGCGTCCCGCCAAGACCGCCGCCCACCTGCCCCGTAATCACGATGGATGTGGGAATGCTTTGACCTGTGCCGGCCCCGAACGAAAGGTTGTTGGTCAGGTTGATCGTCAGGCTTGCCCCGCTGGCAGCCCAGGGAACCGTGATCACGACCGGCGACCAGGCCGGCGACGCTGCGGCGACGGCCCCATTGCCCCCAGAGCCGTGGCATCGGTAATCGTGACGGTGGGAGCTGCGGTATAGCCGGCTCCGTGGTTGGTCACATTGATGCCAACCACCACGCCGCCGCTGACAACCGCGGTCGCCGTCGCTGTGACGTTCGTCACGCCCGTGATAGTGCCGGTCGGGGCAGTGATGGTGACGTGTGGCGCTTTATAGCCCGATCCGCCATTAAGCACGTAAATTCCACCGAGTGACCCGGTAGCTGCGGCGGACATGGATCCGCTCAACGGCGCGCAGGTCGCGGCCGAACCCGAAATCAGCTGCGCCGCAGGTATAGCCCCACATCGGCACAACTGTGCCATCAGGCATGGCTGCGGTCGTCGGCCCCGCAGTCAAGTTCACTGCCTGCGTGAAGCCCGTTACGGCTGCAAAGAGAAGGAACGCGCTCGCCAGAACTGCGGCCTTCAGAGTAGTCATTGACTTCGAATGATTGATCCGAAACATGGTTGTCGCCTTTCGCTCTCGTTGCGTCCTGGACACAAAAATTCTCCTTCGCCGTCCGTCGGGTCAGACGGACGGCGTTGCAAGGCAGGTACTTCGCGCACCGCTATTGCGATTCATCAATTGGAAATTCGCGTGAGTCGACCAGCATCATCATCAGCATTCCGCCAGGGAAGACGTTGTTGGTCGTAATCTCGCGCTCGTTGTGCGAGTGCCACATAAATGCCCAGCCGCGCTCGCTAGCGGGATTGGCCTGCGTGTTGGAAGGCAGCAGGGTGGTGCAATTGGCGTTGGTCGTGGTGTCGCAGGCAGCCATCGTCCCGCGCAGACTCGCATCGGGCCCGAGGTAAGGACTGCCACCGTACCATTGACCGTTCGTCAAGACATTGGGATCAGGCAGCGTTGCAGGACCGCCCGATGCCACATCGCCAAACGGGGCCACCTGCACCGGCTTGTTATGATCCTGGCACCACTCGTAGTAGTTCAGGGCAGCGGTATTCCCGGTGTTGTAGCCATTCGCGTCAGGAGTGCACGGCAAAGAAGCGAGGGAATCGTTGGGAGGACTGTTGGCCCCGAGGCTCATTGTCGCCGTTGCGCCCGCCGTAATCGCGCCAACGACAGTCGCGGTCGCCGAGGTGAATGTGCCCTTGGCTAAGTTTCTCGTCGCGTCGGTATACGTGAAATTGGTTCCCGTGACCGACGTCACTGTAAAGGTTCCGTCGTAGGCGGCAGGAGTGACGCCGGCAATCTGTGACACGGGCTCCGACAAGGGAAGTGGGAACCGTGCCTGACGTTGTGACCGTGACCGTGCGTGAGTTTCCGGCGCTTTCGCTGATCCCGGTGATCGTCAGAGTCAGCGGGGTGATGGTGTTGGGGTCCGCAAAGGTGATTGTGTTGGCCGTAGTGCCGGCTACGCTGGTAAGGATCGTAAACGTTCCGTTATAGCCGGCTGGAATGATCCCGGAAATCACCGCTGAGCTGCCCACCGCAGGTATTTGATTGCCGCCGAAAGTTAGCGTGACCGTGCTTCCGGTTTCAGTAATGGAGGCGATCGCTAACTGAGAGGTATAGTTGCCGGTTCCCGCGGGATGGTGACCATACGGATCCCAGTTCAATCCCCTGCCGCTGAAGTAGAAGATACCGTCGAACGCCTCGCCCGGAGTGGTGTCGGTGTTGAACATCAGGGTGCCGGCGAGACTGTGTAGTCGGGTTGGTCGGGCTCAGAATCAAGTTCCCGTCACGAGCCAGAATGCGCACATGGTTGGCGTGCTCGTGGAAGGGATGCTGCCAGCGTCCCTGTCCGATCGTCCGGATCAGCGTGAGTTCGCCCGGATGCATGTGCGGGATTGCCGTTGTAGGGCTGGTGCGGATATTCGGATGCATAGTTGGGGTCCATCAGGTCGGGCATGGAACGCCCGTTGATCAGGAAGTAGGCCGGATGGTAGGGCTCGGTCTGCACGTCGAGGCTGCAGCCCATGGTCCCGCCGTGCAGCCCATCTTGGCCTGAACTTGCGCCTCTGCCTGTTTATGAATTCTGGGATCCATCTCGGCCCACTGGAACAGGTATTCCCGGTCGTAGCAGCTCTTGGGGTGGTCGTAGGCAGCGGTGAGACAGGCGGAAGTCCTGCTCCGGAAATCCGATCGATGTGGGCGCTTGTCCCGTAATCCGGCTTCGTGTACAGGTTGGTCGTGGATGTGCCGTTAGCGCAGTTGGCGGGCGGAGTCTGCCGGCAACACAATGATCGCGCCGTAGAGCCCCATCTCGATCTGAAGGTCGCCCTGCGTTCCGCTGTAATACGCGTGCGTGCCCGGCGTCGAGGCGGTGAACGTATAGGTGCACGATCTGCCCGGAGCACGGCCTCGCAGGTCAATAGGCCCTGCTGGCCTACAGGTGTCGCCGCACTGCAACTCGTCGTCACGTTGAAGCCCGGAAACAGGATCGAGGTGTTGCCGGCGGCCGTGGGCAGATTATTGGTCAGATTGATTGTGACCGGCTGTCCTTCTGTGACGATCATGGTGGGGCCGGGAACCTGCATGGTGTTGCAGGTCGGCGTGAAGGCGAAGGTCGCCTTGGCAGGAAGGACGGCGACGAGCCGGTAACACAGCCGTATCCCCACGAGTAAATCGCATTCCCGTCCGGCTGGTTCAGGTAAGCGTCCTGGGCCGTCAGATCGAACGTCCCGGCCGTACGCCGTGCCGGTGATTCCGGGAGCCGCAGCGAAAGCGGCCGGCGCAAGCGACAGAGCTTACGGCCACCGCCAGCGCCAGGAACAATTGCGTCTTGAATGTCGCGTTTTTCATGTTCATCAGCCTCATCGCCGCTCTCCTTAATTGATGCACGTGTTGCCAAACGTACCCGCAGCGTCTGTGTGTGCTGCCGGTCACGCTGTTGCAGATGTGGACCTCGGTCATCATGCCGCCAAAATTCTCCGCGTCATTCGACAGCATTTCGAGATTTGAGGAGTACACGTAGAAAGTGCTGCCTGCCGGGAACAACTTTTTGGCGCATCCCGTGCCCAGGTAGGCGCTGCAGCCATCGTCACTGGCGTCAAGAATGACGTCGAGAGATTCGCCGCCGCCCAGCGTGATCGAGTTGGTGTAGAACTCGGTGCTGTTGCCGTCCTGGTCCCGCAGCAGCTTGGCGTTGAATCCGACCACATGCATGGGAACGCCTTGACTCTGCAAGGTGAAGTATTCCGCCACCGACAGGTTGACGAGGCGCAGAGAAGCCTTTCCGCCGGCCGGAATGTTGATGATGGCAGGCAGGGGCTGCGAGTAGTGCATCTGGCCGTCAGCTGGTAACCGTGGCTTGTGGGCCCGGCAGCAACCGTGTCGGGATAGCTCCGCCCATTCAGGAGGAAGTACTTGTCCTTCATGTCCACGAACATTTCCGGGTTGAAGGTCATGCCGACGAAGTGGAAGTTGGGATCGAACCCGTGCATCTGGATGGGGTACGTGACGTCGTAAGCCGTGGAGCCATCGCCGTCGTTATAGACGTACCTTTGCGGATTGCCGAGTAAGTCCAAGCCCTGCACTCCGCTGCAGGGATTCGTCGCGGACCTGGCCGTCGTGGGCCGTGTTCTGTACAGCCGGCATGGTAGCGCTGCAAAGGATGTCGGTCGCGGGATTGCAAACCGTGCGCAAATCGGCACCCGTCGCCAGGGTTTGGTTTCCATTGGGCACGATGCCGCCATTCTGCAGCAGCGAGCGACGAGTAGAGGTTGGTCCCGCTTGGCACTCGATCCTGCCGCGGCCGCACATAGAGCTGTCCCACCATGCCCATCTGCAAGTGCTCGGGCGGGGTGATATGGCAGTGGTAGAAGTAGGTTCCGGCGTCCGGAGCCTCGTAGTAATAAGTGAAGCTGGCGCCGATGTTGATGGCGACGGATGCATCGGGCACGCCGTCATAGAACGAGGAAGCGTTGGGGTAACCGTGGAAGTGGATCGTGTGCTGCTCGAACAGGTCGGGGCGCATGATCATGCCCACGTTGGTGAGGGTGAGAAAGAGCTCATCATCCTCGTCGATCGCGACGAGCGGGGCCGGAATATTGCCGTTCATTACGCCCACATCCATGATGGGACGGGGATCGACATGCCCGTCCAACATCGCGGGAGAAGAGGCTGTTCCCGCAAGGTCATTGCCGGTGTCCGCGGCCAGCCCGGTGGGGTTCGTGTCGGTGTACTGGAAGGCATATTCGTTAAACCCGTCCGGAGTGAAGGCACTTCCAGTGGCAACGCAGGTGACTGTGCAGGAGCCGTCGGGCTGCATAGCCCGAGCGGGGTTCCGAAATGCCTCCCTCAGCGGTGGCGCTGGAGATCACAACTTGCTGTCCGACAGGAATGCCCAGGGGTGCATCCGTCCAGGCGGTCACAGTGTGCGCTGGTAGCAGCCTGTAGTGGGGCAGCCAGGAACCGTGGCTCCCGGGTAAAGGGCTGCAGTAACTGGGCCCTCAACGAGATTGCTGATCGACACGACGCTCGCGATGTCGGGCATCAGGCCAACCGCGCCGTTCCACGTGAAGAGCGGGTTCGTGGCCGGAGAATTGCTCGACGGAAATGGCGCGGCGCCGCTCGTTGCCCCATCCGTCGTGGCCGGGTCGCCGCGCACCAGCGGAACGGTCGGGCTGACACTGCTGTAGGGGTTGTTGAAGACATACGGGAATTGGGTGCCAGGACGGCCAGCCGCGATATCCGCCAGGCCGGAGAGCGGCCCGAACGAGAACATGAAGATCTGGTTGCCATCGCCCATCGTCGAGTACCCGTCACCGCCCGAGACTTGCTGGCACTTGATGGCGCCATTCACGTTACTCTTTGGCGTAAAGAAATCTCCGGTTGTACCGGCCGGGCAAACCAAGTGCCGCGGCGTTGAATTGTGTGGGACCGGTGTACGCAGGTTCCGTGTTGTTGCACCCCATAGCGGTTGGGTTCGTGCTGCAGTTGGCCGCGGTAATGGGGTGCGTTATCGTGCTGGATGGACATTGAACCCTGAAGGACTGGGACGCAGCCGGGATCGCTGCCGCAATAATCATGAACACAAACACAGAGAACGTTGCGCACACGTTTCTGTTGGTCATTCGTTTCCTCCCCTTGCCGGTGACGGTCTGACGCTGGCATGCACCGCGTCACGTCGGTCCGAATCAGGCAAAGATTGAAACATTTGGGGTTGAACGTGTTTGCTCTTGAGCAAGGAATGTGCGTGCACGACAGAAAATCTCACAAAATGAGGTCACTTCGATTTCTTGCAAGCTTTACAGGCGGGAAAATGATGTCTTGCATAGGTGCCTCGCGGCATCAGATCAGAGCTTTGGTGCCAAAAAAATCCTTCTCCTCGTATGATGGCTGCGATACTCCCATGCTCCCGACCTGGGACAATTAGGCTCCCCCATCTAATTGGCGCGGCCAAACTGCCTGCACGCGCTCCCGTCGACCGGGGCCAACCAACTGCGTTCGGAAGCCTCACTGCGCATGCAAGGAGAGCTCTTGATGAAACCTGGCTGTAAAGCAAACGGTAAATTTGGTCATGGTTCAACCGCGAAAATTACATCAGCTGTTTGCTCCAAAGCAAAATACATTACAAATATTGCAATTCTTATAAGGGTGTGGCTGACTTCTCACTGATTGGAAAAAGTTTGCAACAAGATTTGAGCGAGATGACCATCGCCCGAAATTGAGCAACTGCTGTTTGGAAAAATTGCCACAGCCTTCGGCCTTGCATTCCGCAACATGTAAAAAGATGGCTGTAGAGCGAGTGGCTTGTAATGCCACTGCGTCGCAGGAGAGCTTGTGGAAACTCAAAGCAATGTTAGCCCAGGATCCGTTTCATGGAATCGATGTTCTGACGATTCGCAAGTTGGATCCGGGATGCTGAAAGACGAAAGTGGCACCGCGCCCGTCTGCGATCCAGAAGTTCGCCTGAACGATCTTGATTTACAGGATGCCCTTCCCGCCAGTGGGAGGCAGCGTCAAGAGCCAGATCTGGGGCGGCTGCATCGAGCCTCGTCAACGTCGACAACCTTCGCCGATTTTGTGGAAGTCAATTTCATTCCAGAATTTGTTGCGACCAAGCGTTATGCAGGGCGGGCCCATTTTCAGGCAATTCTCAAATACGTGCTTCCTCCTGAGCGCGCTGCACGCGCATTTGGCGCCAATCGCGCGAGAGCCTGGAATACGTTGACTGCCATTGCGGGCTGGCCGTATATCGACCGTCTGCGATTTTCGGAAATAACTGCCGACGTGATCCACGGCCTGACAACCGCTGCGCTCGCGCGCGGGTATTCGGTCCAGACGGCGACGCACATCCGCAATGTAGTCCGATCTATTTTTTCTCACGCGATACGAACTGGATTTTATGAAGGCAAAAATCCGGCATCTATGGTCAAGTTGCCTCCATTGGCGCGACGGCAAACAACAACGCTTACCCTCGGCCAGTTGAAAACCCTGTTGCAGGCCATGCGTTATCCCGAAAGAGAAGTTGCGCTGTTTGTCATGCTGACAGACATGAATGTCGCAGAGATATGTGGCCTTCAGTGGAGATATATAAACACGTCGAAAATCGGCCAGATGATCGGACAGGAATTCATACCGGCGAGATCCATAGCAGTCAGAAATCAGAGTTATCGAGGCGAACTTAGTTCAGTTGCTGGCAAGCGAAGGAGATTCACGCGAATACCGGATTTACTGAGTTCAGTTCTTCACGAGATTAGAGGCATTAACCGATCTACATTGCCGCATGATTTCGTACTCGTTTCCCGGAATGGCGCTCCGATTCGCCCGGAAAATATCCTGGCGCGGCGCCTGAAACCGATCAGACTATCCTTCAATCTTCCATGGCTCTCCTGGTCTGTATTCAATCAAACTGCGGTCAAGTTACGCTTACAAATCGGAACCACCTTCGATGAGGAACTCAAGAATTCCTTGTTTCACGCGAATCATGCCGCGAGTCCCGTGAGCTCCATCGAGAGCAAGGCATCCCTGTGAATACACCTGCTCAGACAACTGGAGAGCGCATGCAAAACATACTGCAATCCGACTCACGAGTCTCCGCTCCGCAAGAGGCGGTTTCATACGTCACCGGCGACGCCGCCGCGAATGAATCGACAATATCCGTCGCCGCCTTCGTCCACAAGAAGTTCATTCCTAACCATGTCGAATTGAAGAGTCCTGCTGGACGAACGCACTACCACGCGATTTTGAAACACCTTATCACTCCTGAGCGGGTTGACTGTATTTTCGCGTCTTATCCGAAATTCGGGAATACCCGCCTCAAGGCTGTCCCTGGCTGGCCCTATCTGGACGATGTGCTGCTTTGCGATCTCACTCCCAACCACGTCCGCCAGCTTGTCCTCTCAGCCGCCCTTCGCGGCTACTCCCCGCAGACTGTGAAGCACATCCGATGTGTACTTGGAGCGATCGTCAAGCATGCAAAGAAAGAGCGGATGTTCAATGGCGAAAACCCCATTTCGGAAGTCGAACTGCCCCCGGCTTCGCCTACCAGGTCGCATGAGTTGACGGTTCTGCAGGCCAAGAAGCTGCTCAAGTCAATGCAATATCCCGAGCGAGAGATAGCCCTGCTCACTATAAGCACCGGCATGAATATCTCGGAAGTCTGTGCCCTGCAATGGAAGCACATGAACCTCACAGGGAACACCGTGCGCAGCGACGAAGATCCGATCCCAGGCGAATCCTGCATCGTGAAGAGGCAATGGACCGCCGACAGCATCATCAACCTTAGCGGAAACAGAGTGAGAGTGGTTGAGCTTCCCAAGCCGCTTGTTCGGGTGCTGTTGCAATTGAAGCAGAGCCGACGGATCGTTGACCGGGATCAATTCTTGATCGCGACAACGGAGGGACATGCAATGCGACCCGCAGACACCCTGATCATGTACCTGAAACCGGTAGGGAAACGACTGGGGATGCCATGGATTTCGTGGCAGATTCTTCGCAGAGCACATCAGTCCTTGTTATCGGAACTCCGTACACGGCTGACAAATGAACTTGTCCTCTGCACTACATTGATCGAGGAGAAAGCATTTGATGACCCTGCAACATAGGCAGGAAGCGATATCGTCAAGCGCCCTCGAACCATTTCAAACGGCCTGCTCTTCGTAAATCCAGAGTGCGCCGAAGTTCGAAATGCCCTACGATCGAAGTATGAGCGTTTCCAGTTCCCTCTCCCCTGCCGACCTCCCGCTCAGCGCAGCCGATCCGGTCGAATCCGCCCGCCGCCGGCTGATCGTTGCCCTCGATGTGCCCGACGCTACATCGGCCGATCGCCTCGTTCATCGCCTGGAAGGAACCTGCACGTGGTTCAAAGTCGGCCTGGAGTTGTTCGTTGCTGCCGGGCCGGCGGTCCTGGACCCGATCCTGGCGAGCGGCTACTCGGTCTTCCTCGACCTGAAGTTCCACGACATTCCCAACACGGTTGCGGGAGCAGTGCGATCGGCTGCTCGTCTGGGCGCACGCATGTTGACCATTCACGCCTCGGGAGGGCCGGCCATGCTGGCCGCGGCACGCGCCGCGCTCGATGGTGTCGTCAATCCGCCCGAGTTGCTCGCCGTAACCATGTTGACCAGCATGGATGCAGCCCAAACAACTGCCGTCGGGCTCGATCGAAGCCCGTCGGACCAGGTGGAGTTTCTCGCCCGGATGGGCATCCGGGCCAGCATGAACGGATTCGTCTGCTCGCCGCAGGAAGTCGCAGCGGTACGCGCAATTGCCGGGCCGGGCGCCAAGCTCGTTGTTCCGGGAATCCGCCCCGCGGGCAGTGACGCTGGAGACCAGAAACGCATTGCGACCCCCGCGGATACTCTGCGAATGGGCGCAAGCTACCTGGTTGTCGGACGCCCGATCACGCAGGCCGACGATCCCGCTGCCGCGGCCACAGCTATCCTTGACGAAATGGCTACCGCGCTCTGAGATCTTGCGACGGAATTAAAAAAGGACCGCCCGGAGGCGGCCCGATCTAAAAATCTCTGAAAGTCTATTGGTTTACGCCCGCTGCAGCGGCAAAACCGGCTGCCTGCGACGCGGGAATCGTGCTCGGCGGAGCGGGCGGCGCAAACGAGGCTCCCTGTGCATTGATAGCTCCCGAATAATCCGGCCCGAGACCCAACTTCTTCAAGGCGCGCGAATCGGGGATCAACCTGGTTTGCCACCCCTGGTCCGACTGGAACTTCTGCATCGCCGCCTGGGTCGAGGCATCCCAGCTGCCATTCGCATCCCCGGAGAGGTAATGTTCGCGAATCAAAGCCTGCTGAATCTCCATAACCCGATTGGATTCAATCACCTGCTGACCGTGCAGCTTGTGGGATTTGGACTTCGCTTTCGAAGGCAGCCGGTGTGAGCTATGGGCCTTTGTAGTCGTCGATTTACGCGCGGCCGTGGCCGCAAAGACCGGTGCCGTAATCATCAAAGCGGAAAATAATATAGCCAGACTTGCTTTAGAAGAAAGCACGCCGAATTCCCTCCATACAGAGAAATGAATTGTAGGGATCGTCCCGTCGAGTGTACCCGAAGGAACAGGTTCCCACCAAGCAAAAACCAACCCGAGTTGCGTGCCTATGCGCGGTTTGGAAGTTTCTTCAGCTCATTGCCTGAAATTTAGTCTACAGAATGGATAGCAAAACCTCATCGTCCAAAATCGCTCCGGGCGCGACTTCTCTCGCGCCCGAAGCGTGGTTTCTATTGCAGCGTGCCGCCGATGTAGTTGATTCCGTCGTTCGGCCGGCGCGGATCGAGCACTTCGAGCACCACGTCGTCGCCCGACTTCAGCTTGGTAACCACCGCATCAAACTGGTCTTTCGAAGTCGTGGGCTGCTTGTTGATGCGAATAATCACCAACCCCGGCTCCAGACCATACAGGTCGCCAAACGAACCGGACCGCACCGACTGAATCGCTACTCCCTGCTGGTGCAGCTTGGCGGTGATCTGTGGCGAGGCGTCGTGGACCACGATGCCAAGCTTGGCTTCGCCCGGCTGGCCGCCATTGTCCGGGGCCGCATTCGACTGCTGCTGCCCCAGATCGGCAAACACCTTGTCGCGATCGCCGATCGTGACAGTCGCATCCTGCGGCTTGCCGTCTCTCATAAACCCGAGGCGGATCGTCGATCCCGGCCGCCGGCTGGCGATTTCACTCACCAGGTCGTCGCCGTCCTTGATCGAGCGCCCGTCGAGCGTAGTGATGATATCGCCCGGCTTCAGTCCCGCCTTGTCGGCCGGCCCGCTGGGCTGAACCTGCTGAACCAGTACGCCGTTCTTGAACCCATACACGCGGTTAACCGCGCCCGAAAGTCCCTGGCGGAACTGGATCCCGATCGATCCGCGCACCACCTTGTGGCTCGGGCTGATCAGGTCGTTGTAGATCTCGGCGACGGTATTCGACGGCATCGCGAAACCTATGCCCTGGTACCCCGCCGACTGCGTGTAAATAGCGGTATTGACGCCGATCACCTCGCCGTTCATGTTGAGCAGCGGGCCGCCGGAGTTGCCTGGATTGATGGCCGCGTCGGTCTGGATGAAGTGTTGGAACTGGCCTGCTACGCCCGGCTCAATGGTCCGGTTCTTCGCCGAAATGATCCCGGCGGTTACCGTCTGCGACAGCGTGAAAGGACTGCCGATGGCTTCCACCCAATCGCCCACATTCGTCGTATCGGAGTTGCCCAGTTTGACCGTCGGGAGCGGCGTGTTGGTGTCGATCTTGATCACCGCGAGGTCAGTGGCCTTGTCGGTGCCGATCACGCGCGCCGGCCGCCCGAAGTCCTGGTTGTCGGGATCGGTGGCAAGCTTGACGTAGATCTTGTCGGCCTTGTCGACCACGTGATTGTTGGTGATGATGTAGCCTTTTCCGTCGACGATGAAGCCGGAGCCAAGCGACTCGCGAACCCCGCTCCCGCCCTGGTCGCCGTCATCGCCTCCGTCGGGCCCCTGCTGGCCAAAGAAGCGGTTGAAGAAGTCCTGGAAGTTGCCCTGGCCCCCGTCGTCGCCCCCACCCTGCCCGCCCTGCTGGTCTTCATCATCCGGATTTTGCGGGTTGGGCTGGACGCGACCATGGAAGTTGCGCCGGTTCTTATTGGCCGACTGCTTGGGCAGCGTCTGGGTATTGATGTTCACCACCGCCGGTCCCACAGTCTTGGCAATCTTCACGAATTCGTTGGGTTGAACCGGCGAATTGACCACCTTGAGTGGTGTTGCGTCGGCGCTGTCGTTCTGTTTCTCCTGACCGCGAACCCCATGCGCAACATACGAGCCGGCCACAATACCAACCGAGAGCGTAGCAAGAAGAATGAACATCGAAGCGAGACGGCGCGTGCGTAGCCGTTCGAAAAGCGATTTCATGTGTTTGTTGACCTCATTCGAGCGCAGCCTGACGGCTGGAAAGTTCTTTTGTCCCAGCTTCCAGTATATCCAGCAGGGACAGCCAATTATCCGGGAATCCGGCAAAGCGCAGCGCCAGCCTCATTACGAGCGCGACATGTCACACCGCCGACATCGTCTCCCCTCTGTAATAGACGTAGATGCGCGGAAAGAGTTCTCCGGAGGCTTGCCACAAGTGGAGATCGACAGCGGAGATCCACTTCCCGGCCAGGGAGTCGAAGAGCGTCACGTATCAGATGCCCGCGTACCACGCGTAGCCCGCTTCCGGGGACGCCGAGCCCAGCCCCTTGCCGAAATGCTTGAGGGAGTCCGTGACCGTGATGTGGTTGATATATTTCACGCTCTTATAGCCGAGTTGGCGCGGCACGCGCAGGCGCAGAGGCCCGCCGAACCCCACCGGCAGGTCGCCGTCGTTCATGCCCATGGTCAGGAACGTTTGGGGGTGGAGTGCATCGACCATATCGACGCTATCCCACCAGTCGGTCTCGATCGATCGGTAGACGACGTAGCGCGCCTGCGGCTGGACCCCCACAGCGTTCAGCACGTTGGTCAAGGGTGTTCCGATCCATTCGGCAATGTACGACCAGCCTTCTTCGCACGCCACCTCGGTGATCTGGTTGTGGATGGGAAGAGCTTTCAAGTCAGCCAGCGAGAGCGTCGCGGGATGTTCGACCATGCCATCGACTGTCAGCCGCCAGTCAGAGAACCCGGCAGCCTGGTGGCGCTTGAAGGCGTCGCCCGGTGGAGCGGTCTCGTTGCGGAACGGCACCTTGGAAATCATGCTCCGAGGGAATTCGCGCGCCATCGAATGCCGGGTGAGAATCCGCTGCGCGGCGTAGGTCAGCGATTCTCCCGGCCCATAGATTCCGCCTCCGTCGGGCGGGATAAGGCCAAAGCGACGGGCCAGGCGAGAAGCTGTGGCGAGACCCGCAATCCCCGCGGTTGCGGCAATACCCGTGGCGATCAGCTTGCGGCGAGAAAAGTTGTTCATATTCGCTCCGAAGGGACGACGGCACGCCCCGTGATCATGGCCCGTGTGCGGCTCCAGAAACCGCTGACAATAAGCATCGCAACATGTACGACCAGAAAGAACACCAGAAATCCCGAGATGAAGAAATGCAGGGTTCGCGCCGATTGGCGGCCTCCCAGCAGGTTGACGGCGGCCGGCACCGCGGAATCGAAGGCGGGAGACAACGCCAGGCCGGTCCAGATCACCAGGGGAAACAGGACGAAAATGACCAGCAGGTAGGTAGTCCCCTGGACGACGTTGTACGCCTGGCTTTCCGCTTCCTCCGGCGGCGCCCGGCGCAGATACCTGGCAAATACATCGCGGAAGGCATGCCGGCCTCGAGCGCCAGGCGGGGGGAACAGGTTCTTCCGGAAGTGGGCGTTCAGCACTCCCGCGACCCCGTATACCAGCCCGGTCAGCACCAGTACCCATGCCGCCTCAAAATGCAGATACCGGCTCCAACCGTTCTGGTCGGGCATCACGTATCCGTAGCCCGTGGGCACCGTGTCCCTCGACGCGGGGATCGGTATTTTGAACAATGGCGTAGTTCCCGAATTGCCCGTCTCGCCCCAATAGAACCGTGGGTGCGAGATCACGATTTCAGCGCCGGTGATCAGCAGCGCCACAAAGGAAATCACGGTGATCCAGTGCGTGATCCGGACCAGAGCCGTATGTCGCGGCGTCGCCTTGATTTGGAGCGAGGAAGTGGCTGACACGCGGGGAGAATAGCACAAACCGAGTACGATATTCGCCCGAATTCTTCCGCTGAGACCGATGCTTCATTGCATCGCCCAGCGCCGTCGGCGGGTGGAAGGCCGTTGACCCGCGTTAGTTTCCCCTCGAACCACCCGTAAACTGTGAGACTGTGGCGGGACTGTCGTCGTAAACCAATGATTCCTTGTAGTTTAGGTATTGACTCACAGTTTCAACCCACCCAGAATTCTTCAACTTGCCGAGAGGGGGCTGGAATTTCGAACGGCGAATCTGAACTGCCGGAGTTCAACCCGATCTACATTGTGCTCCAAAAGCCGATAATTATCCGCAATTGCCAAAAACCGGATCTCGATAGCGAGATCCGGTTCGGCACAAGTCATGCAGAGATTGTTCCCGATCAGCCAGCCTTTTCCAGCAGGCAAAGCGACAAGTCGCGCCGCTCCACCATCTCGCGCGTGATTTCGAGGTCGCGGACGCGCTTGCTATTGGGCAGGTGGTACATCAGGTCAAGCATCAGCTCTTCCAGAATCATGCGCAGCCCGCGCGCGCCAACTTTGCGCGCCAATGCTTCGCGAGCGACGCAAGCGGTGGCGTCCTGGCTGAAGTGGAGCCGGACGTTTTCATACTCCAGTAACCGCTGATATTGCTTCAGGATAGCGTTACGGGGCTTGGTCAGGATCTCGATCAGGGCGGCTTCGTCAAGCTCGTCGAGAATGCCCATGACCGGCAGCCTGCCGACAAATTCGGGAATCAGGCCGTACTTGATCAGGTCCTGCGGCTCGGTCCTGCGCAGCAGTTCGGTATCGCGATGGCTGCGAGTAGTGGCGGCATCGGCTTCGGTCTCGGTCGCCTTGAAACCCAGCGCCTTCTTGCCGACGCGGCGCCCAACCACGCGCTCCAGACCGACAAAGGCCCCACCGCAAATAAACAGAATGTTGGTGGTATCGACTGCCGTGAATTCCTGGTGGGGATGCTTGCGGCCGCCCTGCGGCGGGACATTGGCCACGGTGCCTTCGAGAATCTTGAGCAGCGCCTGCTGCACGCCCTCGCCTGAAACGTCCCGGGTAATCGACGGATTCTCGTCCTTGCGGCCGATCTTGTCGATCTCGTCGATGTAAATGATGCCCTGCTGCGCGCGAGTAACGTCGCCATCGGCTGCCTGCAGCAGCTTCAAGATAATGTTTTCAACATCCTCGCCGACATAGCCGGCCTCGGTCAGGGTAGTGGCGTCCACAATCGCAAACGGTACGTCCAGCATCTTGGCGAGGGTGTGCGCCAGCAGCGTCTTGCCCGATCCGGTGGGTCCGATCAGCAGAATGTTCGACTTGGCCAGTTCCACTTCGTTGTTGCGCATTCGGTTCATCTGGATGCGCTTGTAGTGGTTGTAAACGGCCACGGCAAGCTTCTTCTTGGTCTGGTCCTGCCCGATCACGTAGTCGTCGAGGAAGTTCTTTCACTTCCTGGGGCTTGGGCAAGTGGCCGGCGGTAGTGGCGGGATGCGTATCGCCGCGGTCGTCCTCGAGGATCGAGTTGCACACCGCGACGCATTCATCGCAGATGTAGGCCCGGGGGTAATCGCTGGGCGACGAGATCAACTTGGCCACCGCGTCCTGAGATTTGTGACAGAACGAGCAGCGCAGTGCTTCTTCAGGTCCCGTGCGCGTTTTCATGGTTGGACTACTCCTCGATGCCTATTGAATTCCGCCCGTGAGGGCTATCCGTTCACCCCACGGACGAAGACCTGTCCGCGGGGACCCCGGACCCTACGTGCGGGGCCGGTCAATGATTTCGTCGATAATGCCGTACTCTTTGGCTTGCTGAGAGTTCATGATGAAGTCGCGTTCGACGTCGCGCTCGATCCGTTCCAGTGGCTGCCCGGTATGGCGTGCCATCAGCGTATTGGTAATCTCCCGGATGCGCAGAATCTCGCGCGCATGGATGTCGATATCCGTCGCCTGACCGCTCAGCCCGCCCATCGACGGCTGATGGATCAGGATGCGCGAGTTGGGCAGCGCGAACCGCTTTCCCTTGGTACCCGCCAGTAACAAGAATGCACCCATGCTGGCCGCTTGTCCTATGCAATACGTCACTACATTATTCTTGATGAACTGCATGGTGTCGTAGATGGCCAGACCCGCCGTGATCGACCCGCCCGGCGAGTTGATGTAGAGCTGAACATCCTTCTCCGGGTCCTCCCCGGACAGGAAAAGCATTTGAGCCACAATTAGATTCGCTACCTGGTCGTCAATCGGCGTGCCCAGGAAAATGATGTTGTCGCGAAGCAGACGGGAGTAAATGTCGTAGGCGCGCTCGCCCCGGCTCGTCTGCTCAACCACCATCGGAACCAATGCCATTGAGTTTCTTCTCGCTCTTGCGGTTTCGGGTCTTTCCCCGGGTTTCTGAAATCCCGCATCTTCGATCGATCAATTGCTGCGGGAATGCGCGGCAAACCCTGCCGGGCCTTCGATCAGGCAGGCAGTCGTTCGTACAGAAGCTGCGCGGTTTTCTCTCTTTTCAGTTGTTCTCGGATTCTAGCCAGCCCGCCGTCTTGCGTCAATCGCACTTTCAGGGCATCAACCGGCTCCCGCGATTGCAGCGCCGCCAAATGAATCTCGCGATCCAGTTCTTCATCGCTGACCGCTACGTTCTCTTCGTTGGCAATCTTCGCCAGCAGCAGCGAACTCTTCACCTCGGCTACGGCGCTGTCTCGCTGCGCCGCGCGCAACCGGCCGAAAGTCCAGCTTGCGCATCTGGTCGGGTTCCATGCCCTGCGCCGCCAGCGCACGCAAACCGCGTTCCAGGCGCGCATCGATCTGTTCCTGCACCAGCGTCTCCGGCACCGGGAACGGGAAGCGCTCGATCAGCGCCGCAAACAGCCTGTCCTTGGTCTCCCCTTCCACCAGCGCCGCTTCCGGTTGGCCAGGTTCTCGCGAACGCGGCTTTCCAGATCCGCCAGCGCTTTCAAACGAGCCCACTTCCTTGGCGAATTCGTCGGTCAGGTCCGGGAGGTTGCGCTTCTTGATTCCCTTCACTTCAATTGTGTAATCGACCGTCTTTCCGGCCAGCTTCTGCTCCGGATATTCGGCCGGATAGCGCTGCGGCCACATTCAGCGTCTGGCCGGGCTTGGCGCCGCGCAGCGCGGTCGTGAATGCCTCCACCGTATCCTTGCCGCCGATTTCCACCAGCGAGTCCTCGCCTGCAACCGGCGCGTTCTCGGGCTCGCCTTCGATAGTGCCGCTGTACGTGATCTGCGCCCAGTCGCCGTCAACCAGCGGCACGATCTTCCTCTACCGGCTCGATGGTGGCGCGCGATTCCCGCAGCTGCATCAGTTCGTGCTGGACTTCCTCTTCGGTAATCTCTACCGGAGGCTTGGGCACGGTCACGTTCTGATATCCCTCGATGGAGAAAGCGGGAATGAACTCGAAAACCGCTTTCACATGCAGAGGCGATCCTTCGTCCACGGTCAGTTCCGTGACCTGCGGCTGCCCCACCGGCGCCACGCCCAGATCGCGCACCGCCTGGTTGAAGCGCTCCGGGAGAAGAGCTGTCGATCACTTCCTTGCGAATCTCATTGGCGAATTTCCGCTTGACCACCGGCTCCGGAACCTTGCCGGGCCGGAAACCCGGAATCTTCGCATATTTCTGATACTCCCGCGTCACTCTGCGAAACGATTTGGATACGTCTTCAGCGGGGACGTCGAGCACCAGCTCCCGCGTGCAGTCGGGATTTAAGACCGGCCCGTGCGCGTGCTCATGGTCGTGCTCATGGTCGTGAGCATGTTCGTGATCGTGGTCGTCGTGGGAGTGCGCGGCGTCTGCCGGCATCGGATCGGGGTTGTTTTCGACTGTGTCTACTGAACTCAACGGCATTGCCTTCCAGGCGCTTGGCGCCATTCGTTTTCCACGCTCGAAGCCGCGGTCCGGGTTCGGCCCGTCAGGGGTTCGGCGTGGCTGGGGAAATCACCTGATTCATGGTACGAGGGAGCGCTGTGCAGGGTCAAACCGAGAGGCGAGCATAACCGGTAGCGAAAGGTACGTTACTTTTCAGAATCTTGGCGCCTGCCACTGCCAGAGGCCCGGGATGGGGCGCCCGCTCGATGGTTAGAACTTCAATTGCTTTACGGAACTTCCAATTGCGCGTCGCAGCCGCGAATTCAGAACCGGAACACCAGCCCGGTATTGAATCGCGCCGGCGTGCCCCCGCTGGGCGACACCGTTGGCGCGCTGATGCGATCCGCCGAAAATCTCCACGCGAAGAACGGCGCAATCGGCAAATCGACCCCGCCTCCAAAGTCATAGGCGAACCCTCCTCCGGAGATATGCGTGCTCCACGTCCCCGTTCGCCGAGTGCTCCCCTCCCACCATGCCGTGGGCAAAAAGATTGATCCCCGCCGCCTTCAGGCTGATCCGCGGACCGACCAGTACCGTCGTGGTGCGCGGAACGGCCGCGTTCGCTCCCAGCCCATAATGCGCCACATCGCCTTCCACTCCGAAGAACGGGCGAAGGTGAATGTGCAGCGCTCCTTCCCAGCCATTGAGCCCGCCCACATTGGGATAGAACGCATCCGACCCCAGCCGGCTGTACCCGATGAATGCGTCGTGGTTGCGAAGTGAAGCCGCAGTTGCCGGTGCCACGGCGAAGAAATGCGACGAACATTGCGAAGAATCAGAATCGAAAGGACGTATACGCATGAATGTCTCCGTATTACGGCCAAGGTGGCCGAAGGCTACAAGCAAAGATGGGTGCCCGAACTTCATCGGTTGCTTGCGTCACGCCGTTGTTCCAGCCAGGGCGATATGGATAATGATTTCCGTCTTTCCGACCCGGGCACCCAACCCGGTAGAATCGATGCCCAGGAGATGACGGACAAACAATGGCGCATGTTTCCACTGTTCTTCGCGTTGGACGTTGGTTGATGTTGTTATTGATGACAGCAGCCTTTGCAAACCTGGCGGCGCAGGATCAGCCGCATCCTCTGCGCGTCGCCATCGTCGGGCTGGCCCACGATCACGTGGTGGGATTTCTCGGTCAGTTGCCGCAGCATCATGAAGTCGAACTGGTGGGCATTGCTGAAGCGGACTCGAACCTGATCGCCAAGTACCAGAAGAAATTCAATCTCGCCGAGACGCTCTTCTTCAAAAGCGAAGCCAACATGATTGAGGTGCGTCATCCGCAGGCGGTGCTGGTCTACACGCCCATCGCCGAGCATCGCCACGCCATCGGCATTGCGGCCCAATACGGAGTCTCCTCCATGGTGGAGAAGCCTCTCACCATTTCGCTCGAAGATGCCCTGGCCATTCGCAAGATCGCCCGCGAACACCACGTTCACGTGCTCGTGAATTACGAGACCACGTGGTACACCAGCAATCGCGCCGCCTACAACGACGTGCGCGAGGGCCGGATCGGACCCATTCGCCGCGTAGTGGTGCACGACGGTCACGAAGGCCCGAAGGAAATCGGCGTGAGTCCCGAATTTCTCAACTGGCTCACCGATCCCGAGCAGAACGGCGCCGGATCGCTCTACGATTTCGGCTGCTACGGCGTGGACCTGATGACCTGGCTGATGCACGGAGAAACACCCGCAACCGTAACCGCGGTGGTGAATCACGACAAGCCCGAAATTTATCCCAAGGTCGATGACGACTCGACGATCGTGGTGCAATACCCCAAAGCGCAGGCCGTGATTCAGGGTTCGTGGAACTGGCCTTTCAGCCGCAAGGACATGGAAGTCTATGGCGCCACCGGCTACGTAATCACGGTTGCCAACGACGGCTTGCGCACGCGCCTTCCCCATGAGTCATCCGAGCGAACCTCCACCGCGCCCTCGCTCCCCGATGACGAGCGGTCTTCGCTCGCTTACCTGGTCGCGGTGCTCAACGGCAAGATCACCGACAAGGGCGATCTCAGCGCGCTCGACACCAACGTCATCGTGATGCAGATTCTCGACGCCGCGCGCGAATCGGCCCGCACCGGAAAAGCCGTGCGCCTCACCAGGCTGCCGGACTGATCTGATGACCCCGGTTCTGCGCACCCCAAAATGAGGTACAACAGGACAGGGTAAGATCACATCACATGCCTATGGGCTTTTTGTCACCGCAGCTCAACACGGACTTATGTTCATATTTCATGGGAAGGAGACACACCATATGCAGGCAGACATATCTGAAGTAACGGCCACCGTCGAGGATGCCCTTCGCGAGGTCTCCAAATTGAAGACGATGGTTACCGAAGCCGTGGAGGATGGCGTCAAGACCGCCGTGAAGGCCATCAAGCAGGGACGCTATGCGGCCGAGGACATGATCGGCGAAGCCCGGCATACGGTCAAGCGGAATCCTCTCCAGGCCATGGGCATCGTCTTTGCCGCCGGCGTCCTGACCGGAGCTCTCGTCGCCTGGATCGGAACCCGCCGCGACTGAGCCGACCGATCTCATCACATCCCATGCCGGGTGCCCCACCTTCGCGACATCTTTTTGTCGCTAAGGTGGGAGACCACGGCTCCAAACATTCCCTCAAGCCAACAAATTTCCTGTCGTTAAAATCCTGGCGCCCCACCCTCGCGGGCGTTTGTGCCCGCTAAGGTGGGGAGACCACGAAGGCAAATGATACCTGTGCGATTGATTTGGCACTCGTCATTTCCACGTCATCTTCACAAGCCCCCGCGCACCAAACTCCTTCTGGCGTTCCCATTTCAAATGCAGTATGCTTGCGCCACGATCCCGGGAGAATCCCTTCTTTGCTTGCCGCCGGGTGCGGCTTCCGCATGGACTTGGCTTCTTTCCGGGAGGAGGCACGGAAATGAAACGTCGAATCCTGCTTGCGTCCATTGCGCTTCTCTTCGCATTTTCATGCCGCATTGCCTTAGCCTGGAACAGCATTGGACACATGTCGGTCGCCTATGTCGCTTATCAGAAGCTGGCGCCGTCCGAGAAAGCGCGCGTCGGCGCTCTCCTCAAGCTCAATCCTTATTACAACCAATGGCTGACTTACATTCCTGCCGGCACATCCGATGCCGACCGTGACATGTATGTGTTCATGATGGCCGCCACCTGGCCCGATGAGATCAAGGCCATGGGAAGTCACTACGTCGGTACCGATACCCCGCCCCATGCCGAGGTTGCCGGATTAAACGGCGGCTACACCGATCATGGGGCGCATAAATACTGGCATTTCGTGAATACGCCCCTTGACGGTGCAGCAAATCTGACGCCTCTTTCCACTCCCACGGCGACACAGAAGATCACGGCGTTCCGCGCCGCACTGGCAACCAATATCCCGGATCCGGTCAAGTCTTACGACCTGGTCTGGCTCATCCATCTTGTCGGCGACGTTCATCAACCGTTGCACTGCGCCACGCGCGTGTCGGCGGCCCAGCCCAAGGGAGACATGGGCGGAAACCTTGTGCTCGTGGCCGGCCCCGCCAATGAACTGCACGCTTTCTGGGATACCGCCTTGGGCGACGGCGACACGAAGAACTTCATGAACGCAGCCAAGGTTGCCGCCACGCTCCCCGAAGCAGATCCCAAGCTCGCAAATGACGACAAAGAGGACGACTGGGCTGCGGAAAGCTACGCGCTCGCGAAGAGCGCGGTCTATGTTGAACCGGTAGGTTCCGGCCTCGGCCCTTACACGATGAATGCTGCCTACACTGCCAACATGCAAGAGATCGCCAAGCAGCGCGTAGCCCTCGCCGGAGCCCGTCTCGCCAACCTGCTGAAAGAATCGCTCCAGTGCGGTGAACAGACCTGCGCTAACTGAATTTCCCAAAACATGAAGTTGTTATCCCGATCAGCCGGGTGCCCCAGGTCTCGATTTGAGACCTGGGAATCCGCCACTTAATCAGAAACCACACCGCTGGTTTAGGTTTCGCCTTACGGCACAAACACCTTCAGCCGCACCTGCCATTTCGTGCTCTGCCCCGGCTTCAGAGTCACCATCCCGGTGTTCATTCCGCCCCACTCTTTTCCAAATGGATCGGCGAAGTTGTACTGGTGCTCGATCGCAACGAACTTCTGCGTCGGCGGCGCATACGCCTGGATGGTCTTGATCTCAGGCGATAGTCCCTCGATGCTCACGCCGTACTTCGCGGCCGGATCAATCACCTTCACCGTCACCACGCCGTTCTTCCACTCCAGCTTGCTCCAGTTGTCGTCGAAGAAATTGTCTCCAAGCGCCACGCCATCCGGAGCGCGCAAATCATACCGCGTCCCGTCCACGGGCGAAAGCTTCCCGGTGGGGAAAACGTTGTCGTAGCCGTCCACTTCCGCCATCTGCGCTCCGGGAATGTGCAGCCGCGCCTGCGTCCGGTCTCCCGAGGGAAACGCAAAGTAAGGGTGCCATCCGATCGCCATCGGCTCCGCCTCGTTCCCCACGTTGCGCGCTACCACGGTCGACGTCACGCCGTCGGCGGTCAGCGATATGGTGAAGTCCAGGTCCGTCTTCGAAAGCCAATGGCCGCCGAAGTCGCCCGCGTGGATGACGCCCGTCACTTCTTCGCCGCCGGCCGTTTTCCTCACCTTCACATCGTCGGTCTTGGCCTTCAGGATCAGGCCGTGCATGGCATGCCGTTCGGCGCCCGGGTTCTTGCCGATGTTGTTCGCCGGCAGCGTAATCGTGTGCCCCTGCCACGACGTGGTCAGGGTCTTTCCATCCGCCGACAGCGGCCCGCGAATGCGGTTGGGATAGGGCACCAGGAAGGCCGATCCCAGCCGGTAGCCCAGGTCGCCATTGGCATTGTCCTGCTCATCGAGCATCTTGGCCGAAGTGGCCAGATCGGGCGATGCCAGCACATCAACGCTGCCCTTGCCGGGGAAGTTCGCCGTGATCTGCTGGATTTCCATGCCCCGGCCGGGCAGGATCGTCACGCTGGTGAACTCCGGCTTGGTGGTGCTGGTGGCCTTGCGGGTCAAGGTAACAATCTTCTGCCCGCCAATTTCTGTCACAGCTTGCGCTGCAGCCTGCGATGTTGACATGGACGCCATTATAGGCAGCAACGCTAGTGCGGATAAGAACAGCTTCATCCCGTCCCTCGAAGTGCATCGAATTCTTCGCAACACGCTTTCATCATCGCCGGTTTCGAGGCTCGAGAAAGCGTATTCCGAAGGCGCTGCCATTGTACGTCAAGAGCAGCCACTAGCTTCTAGCTGCTAGCTGCTAGTGTCTTCGTGCCGAATTGGACCATGTCGGCACCTGCATGACGGACTAGAAGCTAGGAGCCAGCGGCTGCTTTTCTGCGAAAATAGAGGAAGATGAAACGGATCGCTTGGACGCGTACGATTTTCGCCCTGTTACTGTTGTTGGGCGCGGCGAATGCAGGATGGAGCGCTTCGGCGCATACCAATCCGCTCAACTTCGATCCAGTCGTTAAAGAAGCGTTCAGCCGTTTCTATCTTCTCGACTTTCCTGGCGCCATCGAACGGCTCGAGCAGTTTCACAGCGCCCATCCCGGCGATCCCCAAGCCACTACCATTCTGCTCGATGGCATGGTCTTTCAGGAGCTCTACCGCCTCGATCTCCTCGACACCACGTTCTACGCTAACGACGGTTTCCTGACCGGCCGCCATGCCGTGCAGGAAGACCCGAAAATGCGCGACCGGATATTCGCTATCGCCGATGAAGCGGTTCACGAAGCGGATTGGCGCGTCAGCAAGAATTCCAACGACGTCGACGCTCTGTTCGCCCGCGGCTGGGCGCGCAGCCTCAAGTGCACTTACATCGCCATGGTCCAGCGCGGATTCGGCGCCGGATTTCGTCTCGCCACCAAAGCCAAAGAGGACGAGATGCGCGTCCTCCAGCTCGACCCCGACTACGCCGACGCGAAACTGGTCACGGGCGTCTACGAATACGTGGTCGGCGCGCTGCCGCTTCCGTTCAAGTTCCTCATCGGTTTCGTCGGCATCACCGGGTCCAAGTCCAAGGGCATGGAGATGCTGCATGACGCCGCCAATCGCGCCGTGTTGACCTCGGTCGATGCGCGCACCGTGATCGCTCTCTTCCTGCGCCGCGAGGCGAAGTACAAGGAAGCCATCGAGGTGGTGCGGTCGCTGAAAAACCAGTATCCGCACGATTACCTGTTCTGCCTGGAAGAGGCCAACCTGCGCAAGGATGCCGGCGAAGGCATGAAAGCCGTCGACGCCTACCGCGAGATTCTTTCTGATGCCGCCAAACCTGGTTATTTCGCCTCTGCGCGGCTTCAACTGGCCTACTTCGGGATGGGCGATGCTTTGCGCGGCCAGCGGCTCTTCGCCGATGCTGCCCACGCTTATGAAGAAGCGGCGTCGACCCCCAACGTCGGTCCGGAGCTCAAAATCCGATCGCTGCTGGCCGCCGGCCAGTGCCGCGATCTGAATAGCGAACGCCCGCTCGCCGTCAAGGACTACCAGGCCGCCATCGATGCCGGCCCGAATACTTCCCGCGCCGACACCGCCCGGAAGTATTTGAAGTCTCCCTATCACGGCACGTAATGGAAGGATGCGCCCATCTCCGTGGGTGCCCCAGGTCTCGACTCTGAGACCTGGGGCTTCCTGGAACTACCGCGCAAGTCGGAGACTCCCCCCGAGACGTCAAGGAACTGGACCGGCCCGCGTTTCGTATGTATAGGATGAAAGCGGAAGATTCCCCGCGGAGGAAGAGGTTATGCCCGTCTTTTGTCATCGCTGTGGCTCTGGTTTGCCGTCGACCGCGCGATTCTGTTCGAACTGCGGCACCGTGGTAACCGTGACGCCCATGGGTGGTGCCAAGCCTCTGGTCCGTCCGCATTTCGGGCGGCAGATCGCCGGAGTTTGCATCGGTCTGGCCCAGGCCTATGGCTGGGACGTGGCGCTGGTCCGCATCCTCTCTGTGGTCGGGTTCTTCTTCTCCGGCGGGCTGGTCGCGGTAGCTTACCTTGCCTGTTGGATCGGTATTCCCGAGGAGCCGTACAACCTTCCCGGAGTTTATCCCCCTAATCAGGTATGAGCGGGACCTTTCAATTCGAGGGCGCGCGACTCAGTTATCTGCACACCGGTGCCGGTATGCCGGTGGTTTTTCTTCATCCCACCCCTCTGGATCACGATTACTGGCGGCCTCTCATTGAGGAACTCGACGGCCGGCACGACGCCGTGAAGATCCGCCGGATCGCGCCCGATCTGCGCGGCCATGGAAGCTCCGAACTGGGCGGCGCTTTGCCCGTGGGCGGGTTCGATCTCGTGCCCGACGCGCCGGTCCTCAGCATGCGGCAACTTGCCACCGACACTCTTGCCCTGCTCGACAGACTGAACCTGATCGACGCCGTCTTTGTTGGCTGCTCCATTGGCGGCTACGTGATGCTGGAACTGGCGCGGAGGGCCCCGCAGCGCATGAAGGGCCTGGCGTTTGTCTGCTCCAAGCCGCAGGCGGATGCTGAACCCGCCCTGGTCAAGCGAGCCGCCAACATCGCCCTCGCGCGCCAGTCCGGCGTGTCGCAACTCTTTGACGGCATGGCCAATCTGCTGATCGGCGAGACCGCGCGGCAGCGCCGCCCGGAGATCGTATCGGAATGCCGCGCGCGCATGACCCAAACTCCGGAAGCTTTTGTCGCCGTGCAGGCCGGCCTGGCGACGCGGCCCGACTCTATCCTGACGGTCGACGAGATCATCGTGCCGGTGATGGCCATCGCTGGCGGCGAAGACACCGCGATAGCCCCGGCCGACATGGAAGCCTTTCGCGCCGCACCCGGCGGCTGCGAGTTCCACCTCATTCCCGAGGCCGGCCACTTCGCCGCCTACGAACAACCGGAAGCAGTCGCCAATCTCCTCGCCCCCTGGCTCCGCCAATTCGAGAATTGACAAAAAGACCTGCCACCAAAATCCCGTGCCCCATCTTTGCGACTTCTTTCTGTCGCAAAGGTTGGAAACCGCGAGCGCAAAACCGAAGTCTCTCCCGCTCCCCCATGCTGTACGCTCAAGACAGCAAATTCTGTTACTGGAAACAGCACTTGACCTCTTCCCGCACCGCATCGTCCCGGCCATTTGCCTACCCGAAACCCGGAGCCGCGCTGTCCTGCGGACCGGTCTCCCTCGACTCCCTCGCACGCCGCTTCGGCACGCCCCTGTATGTCTATTCCGCCGATCAGATCATCGAGCGCCTGCGCATGTTCCACGAGGCCCTCGCGGGCCGCGATCACCTGGTGTGCTACGCCGTCAAGGCGAATTCGGCACTGGCCATTCTCAAGCTGCTCGCCGCCCATGGAGCGGGTTTCGACATCGTTTCCGGCGGGGAGCTGGAACGCGTAATCGCCGCCGCTCCCGACGCCGTCGATCGCGTCGTTTTTTCGGGAGTCGGCAAGACCGCGGCAGAGATCGATCTTGCTATCGAGGCCGGTATTCTCGAGTTCAACGTAGAGAGCGAGGCGGAACTCGAACTTCTCTCCGCGCGCGCCCGCAAGCTAAAGCGCAGAACGCGCTTCGCTCTCCGCGTCAATCCCGACGTCTTCGCTGAAACCCATCCCTACATCTCCACCGGTCTTCGCGAGCACAAATTCGGCATCGACATCCGCCGCGCGCTCGCCATCTATCGCCGCATGAAGGGCAACCGCTGGCTTGAACCGCACGGCGTGAGCGTGCACATCGGCTCGCAGATCCGCTCCGCCGACCCGTTTGGCGCGGCCCTCGAACGATTGAACAAGCTGGTGCGCCAACTCAGCCGCGAAGGCATCGAGTTGAAGTCGGTGGACGCGGGCGGAGGTCTCGGCATTGATTACCACGGCGGCAGCTTCGATCCCGCGGCGCAGGTCCGCGCCTACGCCGACGCGGTGAGTTCCGCGCTCGAAGGCTTCGAGGGCCGCCTGTTGCTCGAGCCCGGGCGCTTCCTTGTAGCCCAGGCAGGAGCGCTGGTGGCGCGCGTGCTTCAGGTTAAGCAGAATGGCCGCAAGACGTTCGTCATCACCGACGCAGCGATGAACGACCTCATCCGGCCAGCGCTATACCAGGCATATCACGAGATCGTGCCCGTCAAGCCGCGACCCGGCCACGCCCGGACCGTTGACGTGGTCGGCCCCGTATGCGAGACCGGCGACTTCTTCGCCCGCGACCGCAAGCTCGCACCTATCCAGCCCGGGGACCTCATTGCGTTACTCGACGCCGGCGCCTACGGCATGGCGCAGAGCTCAAATTACAACACGCGCCCGCGCGCCGCCGAGGTGCTGATCGAAAACGGCGAGCCGCGCCTCATCCGCCGCCGCGAAACCATGGCTGACCTGCTGGCAACGGAGATCGCGTGAATCCCGCGCATTGATCTTCGCTTGGACGAACGAACGTCTCTTACTGACCACTGTCCTGTGACGCCTGAAACTCCCGCCCGTCCCATGTCGTCCTGATAACGTATCTCCGGAGGAATTTTCGATGCGTTTTCGTTTTCAGGCTTGGTGTGCCCTGGCGGCGGTATTGTTGCTGGGAGTGCACTCGTACGCTCATGCCGATTCGCTCACAGTCAAAACAGAACAGGGCAAAGTTCACGGAAAGACCATCAATGACGGCAAGGTGAAAGCGTTTCTCGGCCTGCCCTACGCCGCGCCGCCGATCGGCGACCTGCGCTGGAAAGCACCTCAGCCCGCGGCCAAGTGGAAAGGCGATCGCGACGCCACCAAGTATGGCGCGCATTGCGCCCAGGGCCGTGTCTTCGATGACATGGTCTTTCAGGACGGCACCCCCAGCGAGGATTGCCTGTTTCTCAACGTCTACGCGCCTGCCGATGCAACCGACAAGAGCAAGCTGCCCGTCATGTTCTGGATTCACGGCGGCGGATTCTCCGGCGGAGCAAGCTCCGAGCCGCGCCACAATGGCGATTTCATGCCGCTCAAGGGCGTCGTCCTGGTCACCATCAACTACCGGCTCGGCGTATTCGGGTTTCTGGCCACTGCGGATCTCGCCAAGGAAGCCGACGGCGCGGCAGGCAACTACGGCCTGATGGACATGATTTCCGCGCTGCAATGGGTCAAGGCCAATATCGGCGGATTCGGCGGCGATCCGGGCAACGTAACCATCTTCGGCGAGAGCGCGGGCTCGTTTGCAGTAAGCACGCTGATGGCATCGCCCATGGCGAAAGGCCTGTTCCACAAGGCCATCGGCGAGAGCGGCGGCGCAGTCGGACGCGGCACCCTCAACTACGACACGCTCGCGGAGCGCGAGATCAAGGATGCGGAGTGGGTGGCCTCCACCAGCGCCAAGTCGCTGGCCGACCTGCGCGCCATGTCCACCCAGGCTATTCTCGATGCCGTCAAGGCCAAGCAAGGATCCGGGTTCCCGCCCGACGTGGATGGGAAAGTGCTCACCGAACCGGTTGATGACACTTACGCGGCCGGCAAGCAGGCGCATGTTCCGCTGATCGCCGGATGGAATGCCGACGAAGGCAACTTCTTCGCCCGGAACGGCATGACCGCCGACCAGTGGAAAGAAATGGCCACCAAACTGTTCACGGACCGCTCGGCCGAATTCCTCAAACTCTATCCGGGCGACGATGATGCCCAGGCGCTGCGCTCCTCCATCGATTTCGGTAGCGATCAATTCATCGCGCTTGGCACATGGCGCTGGCTCGAAGCCCATCTCAAGACCGGCGAAGCGCCGGTCTATCGTTATCACTTCGAACTCGCCGCGACGCCGAGCAAGTATCATCCCGGCACGTTCGCATTCCACTCGGACGATATCGAGTATGTCTTCGGCACGCTCGACACGCGCCCCGGATGGGATGTGCGACCTGAAGACCGCAAGCTCAGCGACGCGGTCATGACCTACTGGACGAACTTCGCCAAGACCGGCGATCCCAACGGAGGCGGGTTGCCGCCCTGGCCGAAATACACCCAGGAAGGCTATGCGCTGATTCACCTGAACAGCACCATAACCTCCGGTCCCGACTCGCTGCGGCCGCGCTACGAGTTCCTCCTGCAAGGCATGCCGCCATTGCACTTCTGAACGGCGCGCATCAACGCGCATCACGAAGGGCCGCCTCGTGCGGTCCTTCGCTCTTCACTTCAACCGGATGGCTGCCTACCAGCGATACACGGTCATGTGATCCACCAGGACGGTGGCTGATCCGTAACCGCCCAGACCATCCACCTGGAAGTTGGTCAGCAGCGCCGGCCCCCAGCCCAGCGAGAAGGCCGACTTCACAGTGACATCGAGGATCTGCTCCACGCCGTCCAGCCAGATTGACTGGTAGGTGACATGGCCGGCGCTGTTGCGCGAGTACGTCATCTGCACGTGATGCCACGTGTTTGTACTCCACTCGCGCGGATTGCAGTACGCCGTCGAGTGCAGCCAGGTATCGTCATATTTCTTGGGGCTGCCATCGTTCGCCGTGTAGTCCCAGGTGTTTGAATATCCGTCGCACTGCACACCGTAGATGACGGTGTCGCCATTCCAGATGACCTGGTTGAGGTCCATCTCCAGGTTGGCGATATCGCTCGAAGGGCTCGCCAGGTAGATCCAGGTGTCGTACAGAAAGTTCTTGGGCGAAGGGTCCGTCGCGAAGTTGATGTAGTACCGTTCTCCCGCGGAATTGGAGTAGCTGGTCACGAGCTTGCGCGACACCCCGCTGAGAGAAAGAGCCTGTTCCAGGCTCATGATGCCCTGCGAGATACCATTGCCCGTCCCCGTGTCGTCGACGGCCTGCCAGCCCGTCCAGAGCTGTATTTCCTTCGCGACCTTCGCATTGGCCGGCACCGAATCGACCGGCGACGGAACCACCGTGATGGTGACATCGGTGACACATGGAGCGCCCAGGACACCCCAGGACTTTACATGCACGATGTGCGCACCCGTGCCGGCTCCAACCAGCGTGTTAACGGCCGTACCGGGAACGATCGTGGTATTGGAACTGTCGTCGATGGAGTAACCCATCGCTGCAATCGCTTGCGACGAACATGGCTCCGCCTTGGCGCTGAGCCAGAATGGCGATACAACCCTGGCGGCGTGATGAGGGCTTGCCACTACGACATTGGCAAACGCGGGCGCTGCACACACGAACAGCGCAGGAGAGAGCAGGGAGAGAGCCTTCATGAAAATGAGCCTTGCCATTCTTCCGAGCGCGTACGGCTTGCAAGATCCCTTCTTGCAGAGCCTGGCTAGATACACCACAACGCTCGGGTCAGCCGGAACAGGCTCGTATTGATCTACTCGATCCGCAACCTCAGATATTTATTTGTTTTTCAAACTATGCCAACAATTCCGCTACGTCAATGTCAAAAATGCAATGTCCTGACAAGGTCACGTCCAAAGGCTCAGTCCCGCTCCGGAACTTACCAGCGATAAACCGCCAGGTTATCGAGATACACAATCGCCGAACCTGCGGTGCTGGTGCTCCCATCCACCTGGAAATTTGCCAGCAGAGCGGGCCCCCAGCCCAGCGCGAACGCCGAAGGCGCGGTCGCATTGATATCCTGCTCCACGCCGTCGAACCATACCGACTGATAGGTGACGATTCCGGCGTTGTCGCGCGAATAGCTGATCTGGACGTGATGCCACGTATCGGTGGTCCAATTTCGAGGGTTGCAGCTCGCCGTGCTGTGCAGCCACTGGTCTACGGGTTTCTGGGGCGTACCCGCGTTCACGGTGTAATCCCATGTCCCGGACCATCCATCGCATTGGAATCCGAAAATTGCCGTCTGCCCGTTGGGCATCACCTGGTTCAGATCCATCTCTACGTTGGCGATATCGTTGTTGGGACTGGCCACGTAGATCCGCGTATCGAAAAGGAAGTTGGTAGACGAGGAATCCGTTCCAAAGAGGATTGAGTACCGCTCCCCGCCGTAGTTCGTATAGGTGGTCAGGAACTCGCGCGCCGTGCCGCTCACCGAGGGCGAATTGACCAGGCTCATGGTTCCCGTGGCGCTGCCGCTTCCGGTGGCGGTATCGTAGGAAGCTTGCCACCCTTTCAGCGTGTGGATACCGTTCAGTACCTGGGCATTCCCAGGCGCCGCCGCCGCTGCGGACGACGCCACCGCGATGGGAACGTCGGCAACGCAAGACGCCCCCAGATTTCCCCACGACTTCACGTGCAGGGTGTGCGCACCCTTGGTTGCGGTAACGTTGGCGCCAATGCTCGCGCCATTGAAGATGACGGTATTGGAGCTGTTGTCGAGCGAATAGCCCATCGCGGCGACCGCCTGCGTAGAGCATGGCGATGCGGCGGCACTTAGCCAGAAAGGCGAAGTGACTACGGCATGATTCGTCGGAGTGGATACGGTTACGTTAGCGAAAGCGGGCGCGGCACACACGGCCAGCGCAGGAGTGAGCAGACAGAGAGCCTTCATGCAAAGCCTTACCGTTCCTCCGAGTGCGTGTACGGCTTGCAAGATCTTGGCTTGCCCGGAGTCTGTCGGGGCACACCACGATAGCAGAGGCGCCACCGCAGGCTCTCGATAGATCTACTCGATTCGCTAACTCAGGATTGTTTGATCCGAAGGTAAGGCAACTCTGGTAACGCGGTCAACGTGCAAAAGGTAACGTGCAGGTTCTCAGTTCTTAGTTCACAGTTCTCAGTCCTCAACTGCCGCAGGTGCCGGCTCATTGTGCCAACAGGTGTCTCCGTTTTCGGCCTTCTGGGGTGGATGTGTGACACTCATTGAACCGGAATCCGCCAATACCCAACCCTGAACCGACAGCGGAGACTGAATACTGAGAACTGTGAACTGAGAACTAGGAATTCACCACTGTCCACTGCCCAATGAAGCTGCGCGCTTATCTCCTCATGCTGTTCGTGGTCGCTGTCTGGGGCTCGACCTTCGTGCTCATCAAGGGAGCGCTCGCCCACGCCACGCCCGCGGCCTTCAACCTGGTGCGCATGACCCTGGCTTTCGCGGTGATGGCGGTGGGGTATCACCGCTATTGGCGCGGAATCCGGCGCTGGCAGGTCTTTTCTGGAGCCCTGGTCGGACTCTGTCTCGCCACCGGCTATCAATTTCAGACCCTGGGACTGGCGCGTACCACGCCGTCCAAATCAGCCTTTATCACCGGCCTTCTCGTGGTGCTGGTGCCGCTGCTGTCCAGTACCCCCGGACTTCGCCCTCCCGGCGGGCGGCCTCCGCGCTGGAATGCCTTTCTGGGCGCGGTGCTGGCGTTCGCCGGAATCATCCTGCTCACCGTTCCCGCGGCAACCACCGGTTCGGCCGGAGGATTCCTGAGCCTTCTGCCCGATGTGAGTTCCATCAATCTTGGCGATGTCTTGACCTTTGGCTGCGCGATCGGATTTGCATTTCATTGCATCGCCCTTGGCCACGTTTCGCCCCGCATTGCCTTTCAACCGCTGGCGCTGCTGCAGGTGGGATTCTGTGCGCTGTTTATGGCGATAAGCCTGCCCTTTATCGAACGCCCGCACCTCGAATGGACGCCAGGGCTCATTGCCGCCCTGGCGATTGTGGCGGTGCTGGCCACGGCTGCGGCCTTTTCCATTCAAAGCTGGGCCCAATCGATACTGCCCTCCACGCACACCGCGCTCATTATGACCATGGAGCCGGTCTTCGCGTGGATCACGTCGTTCCTGGTAACGGGAGAGCGCCTGGGCCTGCGGCCGACATGCGGAGCCCTCGTGATCCTGGCTGGAATCGCTCTGACCGAGCTGGTCCCCCAGCCCCATGTGCCCACCGCCCACGAAGCGTGAGAATGTGGGGAAAGGGATCCGACACCGCCCCGCGCCCCATCCTTCGCCTTTTTACTGGCGAAATGGTGGGAAACCACGAAAGCCCGCCCACGTTTTCAGAGTCAGACCGCGGCGACCGGATCAACTAGCATCGCCGCCGGCTACGCGGCCAGATTGTGCCAGAAAAACAGCTTGCAGGGAACAGAATTCAAGGCCTGACCCGGAAGCACGGTCCACTGGAAAGCTCATGAAACAGCCCCAACCCGGAGGATGGCGGCAGGACTGCGACGCGGCTATTAATCAATATCTTTGGGCAGTTCCCCCCTGATATCAGTCCATTCGTCCCCCAACGAGGCTTGACTTCCGCCAACTTCCTCCGTACTGTACTTTCGACCGGCGATTTGTTGCCGGAGATGCCACTTCTGCCAGAATTCCCTTTTTTGTCTTTAAGGCCTGTCAACGTACCGGCTTCCAGGGATTGAGGACTTTCCTTGCCGGCCGAACGGTCCCCGCTGTCTTTGTCGCAAGATCGCTGATGCAAAATCTCGTAACTGGACCGCCGCTTCCAGACACGAGTCCGCTTTCCAATCCGCCCTTTGGGGCGGTCGCGTTCAACTGTCTACCCGTTTTCAGGAGGTTCCTTCGCATGCTTCGTCCGTCACTCGCCTTTTCCACGCCCGGCCATGCCGGCAATCGCTTCCGCCCTTTCCAGGCCGCGGTTCTCGCCCTCGCCATCGGCGCCCTCATCGTTCCGGCGTCAGCGCAGGAAAAGCGCCATCCCGCCCCTGGAACAGTCATCATTCCGTCCACAAACCATTTGAATGCCGAGGATCGTGGTCTCAAGGCCCACACCAACCTGCGACTGATAGTGCCTCCGGACCTGAGCCCGTCGGAAGCCCCACCCTTCTCCGGCTATGGCTATGAGACACCCGCTTCGCTGGCCTGTGTTTACCGGGTGGTCTCCCCCCTACGCGGCTGCAACCCCAACGCGACGACCAACACACCGAACGGCGGAAGCCACACGATCGCGATCGTGGATGCATTTGACGATCCCGTTGCCGCCCACGATCTTGCCTTCTTCTCGGCCCAGTTCGGCCTTCCCTTCGACCCGGATAAGTTCAAGGTGGTCTACGCATCCGGCACTCAGCCCGCAACCGACCCCACCGGCGGGTGGGAGTTGGAAGAGGCACTCGATATCGAATACTCCCATGCGATGGCGCCGCGCGCCATGATTTACCTGGTTGAGGCCGCCTCAAATTTCGACAGCGATCTTTTTCCAGCGGTGACAGTCGCGACCAACCTGGTTCGCTGCGGAAAAGTCACCACATGCCCGGCTGGCTCCACAGGCAAAGGCGAAGTTTCGATGAGCTGGGGCGGGGCGGAATTTTCGGACGAGGTGAGTCTCGACTCGTTCTTCACCGGCCACAATGTCGTTTACCTCGCCGCCACCGGCGATGCTTCGGGTGTGATCTATCCCAGCGCTTCTCCAAACGTGATCGGGGTCGGGGGCACTTCCACCGCGCGCAGCCTGAACACAGGAAACCTGATCCAGGAAATCGCCTGGTCCGACGCGGGAGGCGGCTTGAGCTTCTATGAGCCCACTCCGCCCTACCAGATGGCGCTTCCGTCCTTTGTCACCCAGGGAGCTCGCGCATTGCCCGATGTTTCGGCGGACGCCAACCCCAACAACGGGGTCTGGGAATACGACAGCTTCCCCTATGCCGGGATCACCAACGCCAGCAACTGGTGGATCGTGGGTGGAACCAGCCTGGCTACTCCGCTGTGGGCCGGAGTCCTGAATGCGGCCTCCACAGCATCCGGTCATTTTGCCGCGTCCACGCAGGCCGAACTGACAAAAATGTATTCGGAGTATGCCAGCCACTCGGCCTATGCCGCCGATTTCTGGGATATCACCTATGGAGCCTGCAACTTCTATTCCGGCAGCTTCAGCGGCGGCGGGTACGATCTGTGCACCGGTCTCGGCAGTCCCAAGGGACTTGGGGGTAAATAACCGAAGTAAAGTATTTTCGCATCGAAAAAGACCTGCCGAAAGGCAGGTCCTTTTCATGCGCGATGCCCGGGCCTACTGCGGGCAAGGAATCGCCGAGTGCGTCAACACCGTTTCGTCCGGGAAGCTGAACGCCCCGTCGATGGCGTTGGACGTCGCACCCATCTCGAACCACTGGTAGAGCACGATGTTCTGCGGGTGGTAGATGAAGTCGAATCCTCCCTTCTTCACCTCCGTAGCGGCGGTTGCGTCGGCCAGCACTTCAATCGGATCCCCGTTCTCCAGGTTGCCTTGGCAGACCTTTGAACCCGCCGGCTGGCCCGGGAATTGCCAAGTCGGTGCTGGATTGTCGACAAAAGGATTCGTGAACGCCTCGCTGGTTTCGTGGGAAAGTGCGGTCACATCCTCGAATCCGGCACCGAACAGCCCCGGAGAGATCCAGCTCACGTATTCGGTTACCCAGCGCGGCTGCGGAAATACGTCTTCTTCAAAGTAGGTGTGGAACCCCAATGTGCAGCACGATCCCGGCACGTTAGGGTTGCTCACATTGAGCGCAAACAAAAACGTGTTGGGGAACATGGTCACGTTGAGGCCGTCGGTCGTGAAGTTGCCTGCGACGATTTCGTTCACCACCTCGTTGTCAAAGAAGAAATTAAACAGGGCATCCAGCATCAGCACAAACGTGCTTCCATCGGCGGCGGTTCCCGTGAAATAGGAGCGCGCCTGCACGATGCTGCCGTCCGCGAGCTGCACATTCACGAAACGGGGAACCGTGATGGTGACTTTGTTGACCACGTGCGGGCTCAGCTGCGTGTGCCAGTTATTCTTCATGGAGTTGAAGAATTCCGCCCTGTGAATGGCATCGGCATACTGGATGTTGTGCCCCGATCGATAGTCAAGCGAGGCGAAATTCGGCGAACGCAATGTCAGATTCTCGAAGGGCGCGAACGGAACGGTTTGGAATACACTCCCGTCCGCGTTCAGCAGTTGCAACGACACCTCGTCGATGTTGGCAGGATAGACGGTGGTCTGGCCGAGCAGTGGATCATTGCCGATCATCGTGAACCGGAAGTCCCGTCCAGCGCTCGGGCCTGCCTGCGCGACGAAGGCGCGCTCGAAAGTCGCCAACGAGTCCACTCCGTCAATCGACGACAGATTCGGGAGTGCATCGTCCGCCGCCAGGCTGCTCGAAACCGACGCTCGAGCTCCGCTCCGGATGTTCTGGTTGAGGGCTGCATTTCCCGCAGTGCCATTGACCACTGCGCCGGTCCCGCGTCAAAAATCAATCCGCTCAACGAATACGCGGCGGGAACAGATTCCACCTTCACGGGTGAGCGCTGGGCGAAGTCAGGGGTGGCGGCGGGTGCACCGGCAGCTGCAAGACCTTTGGCCTGTCCAAAGCTGAGAGTGGCCGCACTCGAAAAAAGGACGCACAGAGTCGCAACACGTGTCACGACACGCATATAGGCAACCTCCTTTTAAAGGAACATCGGTTTGTTGGAATCGGTTGGGGATCTTGCGCGAACTTTCTCGCGTAATGCTTCAACTATCGATTTTCAAATCGGCCAGAGGCCGATTCAAAAACCGATGGCCATGTTGGGTGTCAAAATCGAGGATTGTCAAGGCCAAACTCTAAGGCAAAACAGATTTTTACATTGCAGGGAGAGAAAAACGTCACCCCCGGGGCGCCCGAAACATGGGAACAGCAGCGGGCTTCGGATCAGACCGCAGGACATCCATCGCTGTTTTTTGCAGTTTTCGTTCTCCCCGCCCCCCTCCCGCCGCCCCGTGCTGCCCCATATTCCGCTGTACAATCCCAACATGAGCCGTTCTCTTCGACCCACAGCCGGAGGCTGTCTCGCGCGTCCAATACCTTTGTTGCCTTTCCGTTCGTCTCTGAAGGTGTCCTTATGACCGCTTCCCGCGAGAAATCCGAGCTCCGCAAATTGCCCATGATGCCCATCCGGGACATGGTGATCTTTCCCTACATGATGACGCCCTTCGTGGTGGGCCGCGAATCGAGCGTGCGCGCCCTGGAAGAGGCACTCAACGGCGATCGGAAGATCTTTCTCGCCACCCAGCATGACGCTTCGATCGATGAGCCCAAAGCCAAGGAAATCTTCCAGGTCGGCGCGATCTGCAACATCGTGCAGAGCGTGAAAATGCCCGACGGCAACATCAAGGTGCTGGTCGAGGGCGTGGAGCGCGCCAAGTCCACCGAGGTCAACGACCGCGACGGCTTTTTTGTCGCCACCGTGCGCACCGCCAAGTCGCAGTTTGAGATGACGCCGGCGGTCGAGCAGCTCATGCAGCGCGTCACGAACCTGTTTGAGCAGTACGTCAAGCTGCAGCAGTCGCTCAACTACGAAACCATCATCGCCACGGTGCGCATGGATGAGCCCGCCAAGCTCTCCGATATCATCGCCGCCAACCTGCAGCTCGGCATCGAGGAGAAGCAGGAACTGCTGGGCATCTTCGACCCCGCCGCCCGCCTGGCCCGCATCGCCGATGTGCTGGACGTGGAAATCGAAAAGCTCGACCTCGACCGCAATATCCAGTCGCGCGTAAAGCGGCAGATGGAGCGCGCGCAGAAAGAGTACTACCTCAACGAAAAGATCAAGGCCATCCAGAAGGAGCTGGGCCGCGGCGAAAAGAGCGAGTTCGACGAACTGCGCAAGAAGATTGAATCCGCCGGCATGCCCAAGGAAGTGCTCGAAAAGGCCGTCCAGGAGCTCAAGAAGCTGGAAGCCATGCCGCCCATGTCCGCCGAATCGACCGTGAGCCGCAACTATATCGACTGGCTGCTGGCCGTGCCGTGGAAAAAGCGCTCCAAGGAAACCCGCTCCATCGACTACGCCGAGAAGGTGCTCAACGAAGACCACTACGGTCTGGAAAAGATCAAGGACCGCATTCTCGAATTCCTCGCGGTTCGCCAGCTGGTCAAGAATCCCAAGGGCTCGATCCTGTGCTTTGCCGGGCCTCCGGGCGTGGGCAAGACATCGCTCGGCATGTCGATCGCCAAGGCCACCGGCCGCAAGTTCGTGCGACTCTCGCTGGGCGGAGTGCGCGACGAAGCCGAGATTCGCGGCCATCGCCGCACCTACATCGGCGCGCTGCCGGGGCAGATCATCCAGCACATGAAGCGCGCCGGTACCAAGAACCCGGTCTTCCTGCTCGACGAAGTGGACAAGATGGCTTCGGATTTCCGGGGCGACCCGGCATCGGCGCTGCTCGAAGTCCTCGATCCCGAGCAGAACACCACCTTCCAGGATCACTATCTCGACGTGGACTACGACCTTTCGCAGGTCCTGTTCATCGCCACCGCCAATGTCACCCACACCATCCCGGCCGCGCTGCAGGACCGCATGGAAATCCTGCGCCTGCAGGGCTATACCGAGCATGAAAAACTCGAAATCGCCAAGCAGTACCTGGTGAAGAAACAGCGCGAACAGACCGGCCTGAGCGACAAAAACATCGCCTTCAAAGACGATGCGATCCTGGAGATCATCCGCTACTACACCCGCGAAGCCGGCGTCCGCAACCTCGAACGCGAAATCGGCAACGTGTGCCGCAAGGTGGCGCGCAAGGTAGTGAAGAGCGGAGCCAAGCACAAGGAGGAACTCACCGCTTCCAACATCTCCGAGTTTCTCGGCGTGCCCAGGTTCCGCGATTCCGAAGCGCATGAGAAGAGCGAAGTGGGCCTGGTCACAGGTCTGGCATGGACCGAAGTCGGCGGGTCGATCCTCACCACCGAAGTCCAGGTGCTGGACGGCAAGGGCAAGCTCACCATTACCGGCCAGCTCGGCGACGTGATGCAGGAATCGGCGCAGGCCGCGCTGGCCTATATCCGCAGCAAGGCGCAGGTACTGGGGCTCTCGCGCGAATTCTATCGCAACGTTGACCTCCACCTGCACGTGCCCGAAGGCGCGATTCCCAAGGACGGTCCGTCCGCGGGCATCACCATGGCAACGGCTCTGGCCAGCGCCCTGGCCAAGATTCCGGTACGGCGCGACATCGCCATGACCGGCGAGATCACGCTGCGCGGCAAGGTGCTGCCCATCGGCGGATTGAAAGAGAAGCTGCTGGCGGCTCTGCGCGCGGGCATCTTCGAAGCTATCCTGCCGCGCGGCAACGAGAAGGACCTTTCCGAGCTGCCCGACAACATCAAGAACTCCATGAAGCTGCACTTCGTGGATTACATGGATGAGGTGCTGGCACTGGCTCTCGAGAACCCGCTGCCCGCGGCGGTTCCGGCTGAGGCCGAAGTGCTGGCCGCGGTTCCCCCGGCGCCCGACGTCGCCAGCCAGGTAGCCCGCCAGTAACTGGTTCACACGCCCTACACCGGGTGCCCCACCTTCGGCGCAGTCTTATCGCGCCTAAGGTGGGATGGATCACCGAAACCGCTCAATCCTCCGCCTACAATTCCCTGCATGACCCAGGGACTGAAGCGTTATCAATTCAGTGGCGACCTTCATTTCGTCACCTTCAGTTGTTATCAACGCCGCCAATATCTTGGCTCCGTCCAGGCTTGTGCGCTCTTCGAAGAAGCCCTCGAGCGCACTCGCTCGCGTTACGCGCTCTGTGTAATTGGCTATGTAATCATGCCGGAGCACGTCCATCTATTGCTCAGTGAACCGGCAATCGATCCGTTGTCCAGGGCATTGCACGCCCTCAAGCTTTCCGTTTCCAAACTCTCGCGCGAGCGTCCTTCTGGCAGGCCCGGTATTACGATTTCAATGTTTTCACCACACGTAAGCAGGTCGAGAAGCTTCGTTACCTGCACCGGAATCCGGTTACCCGCGGACTTGTTGCTCGCCCGGAAGATTGGCCTTACTCGAGCTTCCATCACTATGCGACGGGACATCGAGGTGTGGTAGAGATCGAGTCTTTCTGGACCGCCGCACTGCGAGAGACAAGTCAGGATCCCACCTTAACCGATTCGCAAAATGCGCGAATCGGCGAAGGTGGGGCACCCAGGTAACGACCGTCATGAGATCTCCATACTGGGTGCCCTACCTTCGGCGCAGTCTCATCGCGCCTAAGGTGGGATGGATCAACAACCCACCCACTTCCATGACCTTCGTTCTTGGCCACGGCGGCGTATCGAACGACTGCGCGGAGGCCTCCGGCGACTAACCCCCGCCGCTACAATCAAGCCAATGGCCTACTGGTACCGGCGGGTCTTCCTGCTGGCGATTCCCCTCATCTTCTCCAACCTCACCCAGCCGCTGCTTTCCACGGTGGATACGGTTCTCTCCGGCCATTTGCCGGGGGCGGCCGCCTTGGGCGGAGTGGCTGTCGGCGGCATCTTCTTCAACACCATCTACTGGACCTTCGGCTTTCTGCGCATGGGAACCACCGGCCTCGTAGCGCAGGCCCACGGAGCGCGCCGCCACGATCAACTGCGTTTGCATTTTCTGCGCGCGCTGGCATCGTCTATGGTCATCGGCGCAGTCATCCTCGCCCTGCAGGCTCCCGTCATCGCACTTGCTGTGCGCGTACTGGGCGCGAGCGACGCAGTCGCGGCCAATGCAAAGCTCTATTGCCACATTCGCATCTGGTCGGCCCCGGCGGCTCTGGCCAACTACGTTATCCTCGGCTATCTTCTCGGCCGGCAGCGCGCGCGTACTGCCCTCGCACTGCAGGCCGCGGTCAACGTGGTCAATGTCGCGGTCGCGTTGTGGCTGGTGATCGGGCTGCACTGGGGCGTGGCGGGCATCGCGACGGCAACCATGACGGCCGATTGGGCGGGGTGCCTCCTGGGGCTTGGCCTGGCGCGCAACGCTCTGCATCGGGAATCGGGAGAACACTCTGTCGAGTGGCGCGAATTGCTGCACGGTCCGAGCCTGCGGCACCTCTTCGCGCTCAATCGCGACATCTTTCTGCGCACGCTCAGCCTGGTGGCGGCCTACGCCTGGTTCACGCGAACCGGAGCCCGCGAGGGCGATGCGACGCTCGCCGCCAACGCCGTGCTGATGAATATGTTCTTTATCGTGGCCTACGGACTGGATGGTTTTGCCAACGCCACCGAGGCCCTCGTAGGCGAGGCAATTGGAGCCCGGAACCTGGCCAACTATCGCGCTGTATTGCGTGCCTCAACGATTTCAGCCTTCGTCGTCGCCGCCCTCGCTTCGCTGGTTTATCTTCTCGCCGGATCGCACCTCGTGGGGCTGTTTACCAGCGAAGAAGCGGTCCGATTGCTGGCACGCCGCTACCTGCCCTGGATCGTCTTGCTGCCATTACTCTCGGTGTGGGGATTTCAATTCGACGGCATCTTTATCGGAGCCACCCGCGCTCGCGAACTGCGCGACAGCATGGTGATTTCTTTCGTCGGTTTTATGGGGCTGGCCATCGCCCTCCAGCGTGTGCTGGGGAATCACGGGCTATGGTGCGCATTCTGCGCGTGGATGGTGATTCGGGGAATTACTCTGGCGATGCGTCTGAAAAACATTGAGCCCCTGTTCGCCGAGCCCGCGATAGTGCAATGAAGCTACTTTTCCACGGAAGCGACAAACCTCATCGCTTCCTCAAACAGCCTTCCATCTTTCAGATAATCGCCGGGACTGGCGTAGTGCATCAGGACCCATTCGCGCATGGTCTTCGTGCCCATAACCAGAAATGAAGCGTCGCGGGTCTCGATCAACTCGCGGATGCGGGCTTCAGGCAGCTTCAAGGCAATGCCGGCGGGCCGCGTGAACGCAACTACCTTGCCGCCAATCGTGAACATCACGCCTGTCTTGTTGTGTTGGGCGGTGGCTTTCGGCAGGATGCCTTTCATCCAGTCAGCAAGTTCGTGCGGATCGACAACCGGCGCTGCCGCCGCGCTCTTGCCGGTCTTCTTTGCCTTCTTTTGCTGTGGCTTTGCCGATTTCGCACTTTTCCGAACCATGAGCTTCTCCCGATTGACCAGTGTACCCGGGCCAGCAACGTAGACTGGAGACTCGTCTATGCGCTACACAACACAATTCCTGCTCTCTGCTATGGCTCCGGCGCAGTTCCCTGCACCGGGCTTGCCGGAGATCGCGTTCCTGGGCCGTTCCAACGTAGGCAAGTCGAGCCTGATGAATGCGCTGGTGGGTGAGAAGGCGACCAAGGTCTCATCCACGCCGGGACGTACGCGGGCCATCAACTTTTTCCTGCTGTCGGATGACAGCATGCGGCCAAAGATGCGTTTTGCCGACCTGCCCGGCTACGGTTACGCGAAGATTTCGAGATCGATTTCGGCGGAGTGGCCCAAGTTCATCGAACCCTACCTAGCGGGACGCGACTCCCTTGGCCTTTGTGTTTGCCTGGTGGATTCAAACGTGCCTCCGCAGCCTCGCGATGGGCAGCTGATCGATTGGCTGCGTCACGTGGGACGGTCGTTCGTGATTGTGGCGACCAAGGTGGACAGGCTCAGCGGCAACGAGCGCACGCGCAATATGGCGGCATTGAAGAAAGGCCTTGAACTGGAAGATATTCTGCCCGTATCGGCGAAAACCGGATACGGCATTAAAGATCTGTGGGCGCGGATCGAAGAAGCGGCGAATACGGATTAGGTCTCACTCCGGCGCCATTCGTCTATCTTTTGTCCAACCCGATCCATGAGAGCCTGCGCGGCTTCCACATCACAAAGTACGGATCGAAACTGCCGGGCTCCCGCGTCAAGATAACGCGGCGACAGGGTGAACCAGCGGCGACCGGCGAAATCGTCTTTGGCAAGAGTCGCGAGCAGCATGGCTTCCACCTCTGCAGCGTGGCCTGCAATGCTTTTGGTCAGCGGCAGAGTGACTAAGGTTTTTCCGGCCGGGATAGTCGCGTTGTCCAGCCGTTCAACGCCTTGATCCGACCATCCGGGAATCTCGGCATCGGGAAACAGAAGATCCGGCACCACGCCCCGTTCGATCATCTCCCGCTCGACCGATTCCGGATCGAGCGCGATTCCCACCGCCACGCCCTGGCGCTTGCGAATCTCGTTTTTCAAAATCCGGACCGCTTCGTCGAGGGACGTAACCAGAAAGTCGATGACCCCTTCGCGAATCGCGCGTTTTTGCCGCTCCAGATCCTTGCTGGCGCTGAGCGAGGCGGCTCCAGCGATGTTCGCTGCGCGTACCAGCCGAAAGCCTTCAGGATTGAGTTCCCCGCAATAGAGCAGCTTGCCGCCGAGCCCGGCTTCCGGATCGAGTTTGGGAGCGAGCGCAAGATACAGGCGATGGATCGCACCGATTTCGGCTTCGATCCCCGGATCTGTCCCTGGGCCTACCAAGCGTTGTAAGGCTGGCCGTCGGAGCCCTGCTCCTGGGAGCCGGAGTGGACGTCGTCGATCCCGCCCGATTCGGTCTGATCGAGCGAGCGGTACGCGTCGCTCTGGCTGGTCTGCCAGCTATCCTTGTTGCGCGTCATGGGGTCCACCGGAATGGCTTTCAGGTAGCCGTCCGTGACCAGGTCATCCAGCGATTGCGGCGCCTTCTGCTTGTCGGCCGTATAGGAGTCGATGGCAGCGCGCAGCACGTGGAGATCTTCCTTGAGCACCGCTTCGCGCGCCTGGCGCACCGAGCCCACGTAGCTGGGAATCGCCACCACGGCCAGCACCCCGATGATGGCCATGACGATCATCAGCTCCACCAGGGTGAAGCCCGCGTCCTTTTTGCGATTCGTGCGCATAGTTCCCTACCCGTCAGTACTCTTACCAGTCAGATATTTGGTCCCGTCCAGGGCCGTTCCCTGGCTTTTGGAATACACGTCGAACACGCTTTGCCCGCCGTAGGAGTCAGAGGTCGGGATCGTCCTGCATGGAGCGCAGTCCCCACTCCGCCTTGCCGGTCATGGGATCGACCGGGATGTGGCGCAGGAAGCGGACCTTCTTGCCCTGCACATCCACGCCGTTCACCAGCGTTTCCAGATCCGGCGGATAGTTCTGGCTGTCCACCTTGGTCTGGAAGGCTCCCTTGTCGGCGGCGTCCTTGTACTTGTCGATGGCGTCGCGCATCGTCCAAAGTTCATAACGCAGCTCGCGCTCTTTTTCGCGTTTCACCTTGAAGCGCGCGATCGGCGCAGCCCCCGCCGCCAGGATCGCGAGGATGGCGACCGTCACGATCAGCTCGACGAGCGTCAGACCGCGTTCGCCTTTCCGAAACCGAACTGGGTGCCCCATGTCTCGATTTTGAGACCTGGGTTTACGCGTGCTGATCATTTGCTTTTTACATCCTACAGTTTGCTATTTAACACTCACTGTTATCGACGTTCCTTGCGCTAGAACAGGTTGTTGCTTGCTCGTAAGGGCCCCGGGACGGGTAATTTCGATCTTGCTGTCGCCCGCTCGCCTTGGCCTCGAAAGTAAGGATGCAGACCACCCCGGCGCCGTTCACTCCCGCTGCGCCGGGGGCCGCGATGCATTGATGGTGATGTTGCCCGGTCCGTCGTCGCGGTGGACCAGGGCGACCGCCTGCTGATCGCGGCTCAGGAAGTCTCCGCCGACCACATTCACCAGCGAGAGTTTCGTCGCATCGTATTGAATCTGCAGTGGGATAGACGCCAATCATTGGCTCCGCTGATGACCACCGGCACTTCGAAATGCCGAACCGTTTGTGACCGGACCCGGGGGGTTCATCAGGAAATTGACCTTGGGCCCTGTGGGAGTTGCGGCGGGCTGCGCCGGAGGCGTGGCTACCGGGGGAGGGGGTGGTGGCGGAGTGGTATCGGCGGGAGGAGTCTGCGCAGCGGCGCCCAGGTTGGTCTGCGGGACCGGGGTCGTAATGCCGCTGCCCTGCGCGGTCTGTTGCATCTGCGCCAGGGCCGCCGGAGCGGCGGCCGTTGCCGACTGCCCGGGAACCGTGCCCACGGTGGAATTCGAGGTCACGGGCTGAACCTGGGGCGCGGAATTCGCTCCCCGGCCTTCCATCGCGATGTGGCGCAAGTTCGATGGACTGGCCCACGCCGGTGTCGATGGTGCGCAGGTTCACCGGCGTCAGATCCTGCGACCGCACGATGTGCGGCACCATCAGGAACACGACCTCGTCGTCGGTCATGGTGTGATCCTTTGAGCCGAACAGGTATTTCAGGATGGGAATCGAGCTCAGGCCGGGGATGCCGCTCCAGCTCACCTGCTCCTGCTGGTTCAGGATGCCGCTGAGGATGTTGGCCTCGCCCTCGCGCAGGCGGACCACTTCTTCCGTGCTCTTCTGCGCGATGATCGGCTCGGTGACGCCGCTGATGGTCGACGAGCCGCTCTGCGCCGTGACTTCGATCTTCATCTTGAGAGTCACGTCGTGATCGAAGTGAACCGTGGGCGTGATCTCGATGTTGACGCCGACGTCCAGGTACTGGAACTGGGTGTTGACCAGCGAACTCACCAGCGCCGTGGCGGCGCCGGTCTGATAAGAACCGGTGGCGATGGGGATGCGCTCGCCGATCTTCATGGTGGCTTTCTGCGCGTCGGTGGCGCGCAGGCGCGGGTTCTGCAGGATCTTGGTGTTGGAGTCGGTGAGCAGCAGGTTCGCCGTCGCCGAGCCCACCGTGACCGCAAAATCGTTCGAGTTCAGATGGGCCAGGTTGTAGAGCGTGAGGTTGTTGGTGTTGGTGCCTGTTCCTGTGCCGGTGCCCGTTCCTGTACCCGATCCCGAACTGCTGCTGGTCGACTGGCGTCTGCAAGCGCGACGCTGGCGCTGCGCGGGCCATTGCATGCCGAGGTTGCGCTCCCAGTTCTTGCTCACTTCCATCACCGCGATGTCGACCACCACTTCGGGGCGCGCCTTGTCGAGATCGTTGATGAGCTTCTGCGCCAGCAGCAGTTCGTCGGGCGTGCCGCGGACCACCAGCGCGTTCTGGCTGGCCACGCCGTACACCTTGATGTTGGTCAGCACGTTGCGCAGCGCGGTCTGCACATCGTTCAGATCGTTCTGCTGCCAGGCATTGGTCAGGTAGAACGTCTGCACCGCCTGCTCGTCGAGTTCGGTGCGCTTGGCGCGCGTGTTCTGGGCGACAAAGATGGTGTTGGGCGTGACCGGCCGCCAGAACGTGTTGGACATGGTGCCCACGATGCGCAGCGCATCGAGCAGCGAGACGTTGGTCAGATCCACCTGGATGCGCTTGGAGTTGTAGTCGGGATCGAACAGCACATTGATGCCCGCGGCCCGCCCCACGGCCTGGTAGACCACCTTGGCGTCTTCGGACATGTGCAGGGTGAGGGGCTCGTTCGAGACCGGCTTCAGATGCGACGGGAGAGCCCATCGAATCGATCTCATCCTGCCGGCTGGCCATCTCCGGAGTGACTTCGGGCGAAGGCTGGGCGGCCTGGCCCTGCAACGCGCGCATGCGTGCGATCTCCTGCTGGGCGGCTTCGTTGCCGGGATCGATCTCGGCCGCGTGCAGGAACTCGGCCAGCGCGCCCTGCAGGTCGCCGGCCAGGATGCAGCTTGCGGCCCTTGCGTCAGGTGCAGGCCGGAGGCCGATAACCGCACGCGGTACAGCGATTCGCGATAGCGCAGATCGTTGGGCGCCTTGGCGGTGGCCTTCTGGTAGTTGTCGAAGGCGGCGTCGTAGTCCTCGCGGGCTTCGGCGGCCTGGCCGCGCTTGTAGAACTTGCTGGCCGACTGCGGCCAGCAGCGGGGACGCTCGACAGACCCAGGAATACCACCACAAGAAAGAGCGCAACAGAAAATGAAGAAAACGCGGACTTGGGGATGGCCGCAGAACGAACGCGGTTCATCGAACTCCCTGGCGTCTCCGGACTCGCCTGGATAGCGAGCCGTTGCGGGCTGCCTTGGCCGCCCAGGACGCGATATTTTTGTGGCGTTTCTGCTCAACTTACGAAGCCTCATTTTAGCAAAGCACATCAGCCCGGCGTTGGAAAGGCAAGCCGGTGCTAGGATCAAGATTTAAGGACGCTTGCCCATGGCCCGCCAAACCAGCCACGTGATCCAGCCCACGGACCGCCCCGCGCCGCAGAAGGCGGCGCGTCCCGCGCGACCCCGTGGCAGCTGGCGAGCGAGATGCGGCCCATAACCGGGCCGCCGGCCATAACTACTACCTGCTCGAGAAATTCGAAGCGGGCGTGGCCCTGCGCGGGACCGAGGTCAAGTCGATCCGCGAGGGCAAAGCGAACCTGAAAGACGCCTACGGTCTTATCAAGGATGGCGAGGCGTTCCTCCTGAACATGCATATCGGTCCGTACTCGCACGGAAATATTGCCAATCACGACGAAACCCGCACGCGCAAACTGCTGCTGCACCGCGAAGAAGTTCGCAAGCTACTCTCGAAGACGCAGGTGAAGGGTCACACGCTCATCCCCACCCGGCTTTACTTCAGGAATGGGCGGGTGAAATGCGAAATCGCGGTGGCCAAGGGCAAGCAGGACTGGGACAAGCGGGAAACCGAGCGGCGGCGCGAGGCGGACCGCGAAGCCCGCTCGGCCATCAACGCCAGCAAGCACCGCATGGGGCGATAGAGAAGCTTTCCAAGACAGCAGGCCCGGTTTGGCCAGTGCTCTCCCACCCTGTCGCCAGGAAAGGCGAAAAGGTGGGGGCACGGGAGTTTAGTAACTGGGCCGGTGTCGGCAGCTACTGGAGTCGTTGACCGGGGGACCCCGAATCTGTCGCTCCCTGGCTGCTGAGGAACGCCGGACGGAGCAGCTGCGGGAACGGATTCTCCCACACCGGGCTCTTCAACTCCGGCATCGGCTTGGCCTTGAACAGCTTCTTGCATTGCCGCGCGGTCCAGCGCGCCCATTTCTTCGACTTCTTCCGCCGCGCGCTGTCGGTGGAAATACCCGTTCCCGCATACATCTGCCGGTAGAGCTTGGAAAGAAACACGAAGGCCAGCCGCGAGGTCAGATTGGGGCAGCAGGCCGACCGCTGCCAGATCGGTCCCCACGCGTAGAATCGGTCCCACACTTTCTGGGTGCGCTCCCGGATCTCGTCGGAACTCATGGTGGGGTGGGGAGTGAACATCTTGGGGCGCACTTCGGTCGGAATCAGCCAGTAGCGGGTAATCGGCACGTCCCCGACCATGGTAGGAGCCTCCGACTGCTGCTGTTCCCAGCGCTTGAAATCCACCGTTCCCGGAAAGGGCGTCATCATCACGAACTGGGCAAAGGTCACTCCCGCCTTGATCGCCATTGCCACCGTCGCATCGAAGGTGGCCGGCCTGTCGGTGGGCAGGCCGAAGATGAACGACCCGAGCACGTGCACCCGTGCTGCCTGAATTTCTGCAGTTGGTTGGCCAGCGCCTCGCCCGAGTAGTTCCAATCTTTGAAGACGGCCTTGAGTCCCTCGGGGGTGACGGCCTCCACACCGACCAGGGCGCCCAGGATGTGCGCCTTGTGCATGGCATCCAGGTAGTCGCGCGTCTTCCCCGGCCTCCATCGTGATCTGGGTGAAGAAGCACCATGTCTTTGGGGAGCTTGGCCAGCTCTTCCATCAGCTGAAAGCGCTCATGGCGGATCGCGGTCAGCTCTTCAAGCTTGGCGGTATTGTTCTGCTCACGCGCCAGGCGAAGATCGGTCAGGGTGACCGGATAGAAGTTATCGTCGGCCAGGGCAATGAACTTGAACCCGATGCGGCGCAGGGTGATGATTTCGTCGATGACGGTTTGGAATTTCCGTTGCCGGGGCTTCTGTCCGTCGGTGCGCCAGACGCTGCAGAAGGAACAATGCTTGGGGCATCCGCGAATGGTCTGCACTGAGGCCCACATATATTTTTCAGGATTGATAAGGTCCCAGCGCGCCGCCAGGAATTGGCTGCCTTCGATGCGTCCGCCTTCATAGACTGAGGAGGGATTCCCCGCCATGCAATCGTGCACGACCTTGCCCCAGGCGATGTCTCCATCGCCCTTCACCACAGCGTGAGCTTCGCCGCGTTCCAGTGCTTCTTCGGGAAACAGCGTGGCGTGAATGCCTCCATAGACCACCCAGGCGCCCCGCTCCCGGGCCATGCGGCCCACCTGGTATCCGCGCAAGGCGTTGCCGGTGTGCACGCTGATGCCCGACAATGTCTCCGGCTGAGATGGAGTCAGGCTGAATCGGTTCGAGCGATTCATCGATGAGGATGGGGTCTCCGGCGACCTCGGGGGTGGCGGCGGCCAAGACAAATAACCATCGCGGGGTGATCACAGCCGTACCAAACGAATTGTCGCTCGGATTTACCAGAAATACGCGCATCGTTCAACCTTTCCTCTTGCGGGTGAGTCGCCAGGGCGAGTGGTTGAATCGAAGAGCGTCTCTGTAAGGGCGTGATTGCCGGTAGTGAGGCCGTTCCGCTGACTGTGTCGTCTATGATACATAGCCGACCCAGGATGTTGGCTCGCATTATTCAAAATATTTTTCGTCCTACGGAAATCTGAACATCTGGAGGGACTTGCCGGCAGGAATTGGTCGGAAACATGTACTTCTTTCGTCTCACATCAGACCCGCCGCAGTCACTGTAAATCCGCATTTGGCCACGGTATTTGCCATCAGGCTCGGCCGCAATGACAGAATGGAGCCATGCGCACTGAACTGAGTTTTGCCAAGCTTGCCGCGATCGAGACGGAACTGCTGGCCGTGGTCGCGGCCGACACCCAAACAGCCAAAGGGCCTGAAGTCAAGCCGATGCCGGTGTTGTTGACCGACGATGAAGCCGTCAAAGCTGCGGCTGCCGCGGTGTTGAGCAGCGGCGAATTCAAGGCTGGAAACAATGAGACTGTAATGATCCATGCGCCGGCCGGGCTGAAGGCGAAGCGGCTGCTGCTGGTAGGACTGGGCAAGCAGGCAAAGGCGACGGTTCACACTTTTCGCAATGCCGCCGGCACAGCCGTCCGGTTCACCAAGCCGCGGGGAATCCGGGAACTGGTTTTAGCGCTGCCGGACGACGAGACCCTGGGTGGTGCCGCGGGAGCCCGGGCGGCCGCCGAAGGCGCATTCGTGGGCGATTTCGACCCCGACACCTATCGCAGCGACCGCAAGGACCAGAGCGTGCAGTCGTTTACGCTGGCGGCCCCGGCCGGAGCGGACCAGGCCGCGATCCGGTCGGCATTCGCCGAGGGTGTCGTTGTCGGCGAAAGCCAGAACTTCACCCGCTTGCTGGTCAACGAGCCGGGCAACGTGCTCACTCCAACCGAGTTCGGCAGGCGCGCGGCGGCCATGGCAAAGGAAGTGGGACTCAAATGCGATGTGTACTCCACCGAAAAACTGCATGAGCTGAAGATGGGCGCTTTCTGGAGCGTGGCCCAGGGATCGGCTGAACCTCCCGCGCTGATCGTCACGCGCTATGAACCTGAGGGGATAACGGAAGGACCGGTATTGGGGTTGGTGGGCAAGGGGATCACCTTCGACACCGGCGGCATTTCCATCAAGCCCTCCGACAACATGGAGAAGATGAAGTACGACATGGCCGGGGGCGCGGCCATGCTCGGCGCAATGCGCGCCATTGCCCTGCTCAAGCCGAAGGTGCGAGTGATCTCCATTGTGTGCGCGTCGGAAAATATGCCCGATGGCAAGGCACAAAAGCCGGGCGACGTGCAGACGGCGATGTCGGGCAAGACCATCGAGATTATCAACACCGATGCCGAAGGGCGGCTGGTGCTGGCCGACGGGTTGAGCTATGCGAAGCAGCTTGGCGCAACCCACCTGATCGATGCAGCCACGCTCACCGGCGCCGTTGGCGTGGCGCTGGGAATGGTGAACGCTGGCGTGTTCTCCAACGATGACGAGACGTTTGAGAAGTTTGACGCGGCTCTGGAGACTTCAGGTGAGAAGTTCTGGCGGCTGCCCCTCGGCGAAGAGTATGCCGATCTGATCAAGAGCGATATCGGCGATATCAAGAACACCGGCGGTCGCTATGGCGGAGCGAGTACGGCTGCCGAGTTTCTGCGCGTGTTTGCCGAGGAGACTCCCTGGATTCACCTTGACATCGCAGGCATGGCCTGGGTGGAAGACGCACGCCCGCATATTGCCAAGGGACCAAGCGGAGTGGGGGTGCGGTCGATCCTGGAGTGGGCGAGAAGCTTCGCTAGCTGACTATTAACCGGGTGCCCCACCTTCGCGGACGTTCTGTGTCCGCTAAGGTGGGAGACCACGAAGGCAAACGATCCGCTGTCTTCGTGAGCAACACGGTTAAGTGCGTTTTCCACTTTCGCACCGTTGCTTTTCTCGTTCAATTTGAATTTCCTTATGCCATCTTTATTGCGTTCCCGACCCTTCCGGGATATGACAAGGCATACGCCCGAATGGGCCATAGATGTCCTCAACCCTTTCTCATATCAGCGGAGGGCTCACGCAATGATCTTGCAGACAGTTGAACTGTCACCCAGCCAACGGGCCGCGATCGAGGAAACGGTCGGCCGCAAGCTCCACGAACAGGAAAACATTGTGCTGTGCGGAGGTACGGCGAAGGTCTCCAGCGCCGAGGCGCGTGAGAATGCGGCGAAGCAGATGCGCCACCGCCTCGTTCTGCTCGATCCCAGCGAACGGCGCATGTCCATCGAGGATTGCGCCGCCGCGCTTCTCGAAAAACTGGAAATGACCGCCTAGCAACCGGGCGTCATACCCCGGCGATATTCCCGTCCGGATCAACGTCGATGTCCATCGCGCGCGGATGGCTCGGCAGTCCGGGCATCAGCATCATATTGCCCGCAATCGCGACCACGAATCCCGCACCTGCTGACAAGGATGCATCGTTCACCTGCAGGGTCCAGCCTGTGGGCGCGCCCATCAGCTTGGGATTGTCGGTGAGCGAGTATTGCGTCTTGGCAATGCACACCGGCAGCTGTTCGTAGCCCCATTCGGCGTATTGCTCGAGCTTTCCACGCGCCTTGTCGCTGAAGACTGCGCCCGAAGCCCCGTAAACGCGTGCGGCAACTTTGCCGACCTTCTCTTCGAGCGAGTCATCCAGGGAATAGACCGTCTGAATGGCCGGGTCGGGATGACTCTCGATCAGTTCGACCACCCTCTCGGCCAGATCGACGGCCCCGGCTCCGCCCTTCGCGAACGCCTCTACCCTCGCCCACGGCGCATCCTGCCGTTCGCACCCGGCGGCAATCGCGTCGAGTTCCTCTTCAGTGTCTTTCGGGAATCGGTTGATGGCGACCACGATGGGCACACCGTAACCGCGCAGCGTATGGATGTGGTGATTCAAGTTGGCGAAGCCGCGGCTCGAGGTCTCCCTCGCCCTGCGCGCGCAGGCTCTGCACGCTCGTGACCAGCACGGCGACAGCAGGCCGGATGCCGGCCGTGCGCATCACGATGTCGAAATACTTTTCCGCTCCCAGGTCGGCGGCGAATCCGCACTCGTTGACGACATAATCGGCCAGCCGCACGCCCATCTTCTGCGAGAGGATGCTGCTGGTCCCATGCGCGATATTGCCGAAGGGGCCGGTGTGGACCAGCGCGGGAGTGCCCTCGGTAGTCTGCACGAGGTTGGGCAGAATCGCATCGGTGAGCAGGGACATCATGGCGCCGGTCGCGCCCAGGTCGGCCGCGGTCACGGGGCGGCCTGAGCGAGAGACACCGACCACGATCGACCCGAGCCGGCGGCGTAGGTCCTCGCGGCTTGAGGCCAGCGCGACGATAGCCATAATCTCGGAGGCTGCGGTGATGACGAAGCCGGTTTCGCGATTGGCGCCCTCGCCCCCTTTCCCATTCGCCGCCACGCCCACGGTAATGCGGCGCAGAGCGCGGTCATTCATGTCCATGGCGCGCGGCCAGGTGATGCGCGCGGGATCGAGATCGAGTTCATTGCCAAAAAACAGATGGGTATCGATCATCGCGGCCAGCAGGTTATGCGCGGACGTGATGGCGTGAAAGTCGCCATGGAAGTGCAAATTGATTTTCTGGCTGGGCTCGACCTGCGACAGCCCGCCACCCGCCGCGCCGCCTTTCATGCCGAAGACCGGCCCCAGCGAGGGCTCGCGCGAGGTGAGAATCGATTTCTGCCCGATGTGCTCCAGTCCCTGCGCCAGGCCGATGGAAACCACCGTCTTGCCTTCGCCTGAAGTGGTCGGCGTGGTGGCCGTAACCAGGATCAGCTTGCCGCGAACCGGAAAGGCGGGGTTGTTTAGCAGCTCCAGGCGAAGCTTGGCACCGTAAGGGCCGATGGTTTCGTATTCGTCGGGCAGGAGAGCCAGCTTTTTAGCGATGTCCTGAATGGGAAGAAGCGTGTGGGTGTGAAGAGATGCGGTCGTCATGAGTGTGCCGTGGAGCAATATACTCCCGCAATTGCACCGTTCAATGTGACACTGCTTACACGGCCGGTGTGACGGCTGCCACATCTCCTGGCACGACGCGCGGAACCAGACTCCGACGGAAAGGCAGGCATGAAAGGCAAGACAGCGGTTGTTACCGGGGCCGGCAGCGGGATAGGCAGGGCCCTTTCTCTGGCCATGGCGAAGCGTGGCGCACATGTAGTGGTCACCGACATCGATGAGGAATCGGCCCGGCGGGTCGCGGCGGAATGCGGGCCCGGAGCGAGCGCGCGCCACCTCGATGTACGCGAGGCGCAGGCGGTCCAGCAGACCATCGACGAGACGGTCAGGGATCACGGCGCGATCCATTACCTGTTCAACAACGCCGGGATCGGCGTAGCCGGCGAGGTGGACGAAATTCCACTGGCCGGGTGGGACCTGATCATCGATGTGAACCTGCGTGGCGTGATCCATGGCGTGGCCGCCGCGTATCCCCACATGGTGCGGCAGGGATTCGGGCATATCGTGAATACGGCGTCGCTGGCGGGGCTAGGCGGGGTGCCGCTTATGGCGCCATATTCAATGACCAAGCATGCAGTGGTAGGGCTTTCCACCAGCCTCCGGCATGAGGCGAAGGCCCGCGGCGTGCGGGTCAGCGTGCTGTGCCCTGGCGCGGTCGAAACTCCCCTTCTGGATCGAAACAAGATTTATGGGGTTGGATATGATGTCTGGGTCCCCAACGTGCGCCGGTACCTCGAACGCCTCGGGGGACCGCCTTACTCGGCGGAAAAACTGGCGGTAGAAACACTGGCGGCAGTCGAACGCAACCGGGGCATTATCGTGATTCCCGGGCGCGCGCGCATGACCTGGCGAATCTCGCGATACTTTCCCTCGGTGGTCGACAAGGTGTTTCCGGGCGCGATCGCGGCGGAGAGAGCGGAGCGCAAGCGATCAAGGAACCAGCCTGGATTAGTCACCGATGATTACCCGCCGACCACTGAACACTGATCACTGACCACTGTCTTTACATCGCCTCGGGGCTATCGATGCCCAACCAGCCCAGCACCGTCACCAGTTCCCGCAGAGCAACGGCCGCGGTAGCCAGCAGAAACGTTTTACGCGCCGAATCTTCTTCCGTGAGGATGTGGTGGTGGTGGTAGAAGTTGCTGAACTCCTGGGCTAACTGGAACGCATGCTTGGCCAGGTGCGCCGGCTCTGACGTCGCGATGCACTGGTCGAGCACCATGCTGCGGCGGCCGGCGCGCAGCCACAACGCCCAGATGTCGTCGTTGTCGTTGCCGGTGAGATAGGTCGCGAGCTTCGTATTGTCCAACTCCTCAAGCGCCGCCAACTCCGCTTCCGCCGTGGTGTTCCCCTTGCGGAAAATGCTGCGAATGCGCGCCGCGGCGTACATAAGATATGGCCCGGTTTCGCCTTCCGGGGAGAGAGCCATGTCCTGGTCAAAAGCGATGACCGAATTCCGGGTGAAACGCAGCATGTAATATCGCAGCGCGCCGTAAGCAATTTTGGACGCAACAGCAGTGATCCGATCGCCGTCCCAATCCGCGTGGCGCTTCTCGACTTCGGACTTCGCCGCGGTGATCATCAGGTCCATCAAGTCATCGGCTTTGACACCAAAACCCTTGCGGCCGCTGATTTCAATGAAAGGCCTGGCCCGATCCTCTTCGGAGAGCTCATATCCAAGCTGCGCCGCGTAAGAAGGCGTGAGCGCCACCATCCCGTAGCCGAAATGGGTGTAGCGATCGGCCTGCTCGGTGTAGCCCATGCCACGCAGCGCCTCGATGACGTTGGCCTGGGGATCGGACTGGCGCGAGTCGATGACGTTATAGATGGCCTGCGCGCCGCCGAAATGAGGGTGATTCGGCTCGCCCTCTACTGCCGAGATCCAGCACTCATGCTGCGGATATTGAAAGAACGGCTTGTACCCAAAATCGCGGCCCAGCAAGCCGAACTTCCATAGGTGATACGCAATGTCCTTGCCCACGTAGGTCACGGTCCCGTTGGAGCGGACGATGACTTTGGAGTCTTCGTCTATCTCTCCTTCGGCCGCCGTCGCTCCGGGACGCCGCATCACCCAGCAGGCCTTGTTCTTGCCCTCCGTTTCGAAATAGAGCACGCCGGTCTTTTTCAACTGCTCAAACGCCGCGTCCCAGAAATTGAGGTGCAGGATTTCGCTCTCGCGCGGCAGGAAATCGTATTCGATGCCGAGGCGCAGCATGGTCTCGAGATGGCGGCGCAGGACCGCAGTCGAGATCAGTTCGGCGACTTCGGCAGTTTCGTTCCCGCCGGTTTCGATCTCGTGCAGCGTGGCATAGCGCAGGCTCTTGCGCGCTTGGTTCTCCTGCTCGGAACCCTCGGTGTACCACTGCGATGTGCGCGCATACAGATCCCAGCAGTAGTAATCGATGCGCTCTTCTTTCCGTTTGAGCTCGTCGAGGAGCGCCCGTACCTCGGCGAGCGACTTGCCTTCGAGATGCTGAAAGCCGACGACCACGTCAGCGACCTGGACGCCAGTGTTGTCGACGTAGTTCTGCACATCAACTTTCTGGCCGTCAGCGCGCAGCAGGCGCACGAATGTGTCGCCGAGAATGGCGTTGCGCAAGTGGCCGATATGCGCCGCCTTGTTGGGATTGATGCTGGTGTGCTCGACCAGCGAATGACCACCTGCAGTGGGGCCAACTTTCTGGTCGAGTGCAATGGAGCAAATTCCCATCGCCCGATCGAATCGCGCATTGATGTAACCGGCGCCGGCGACTTCGAATCCAGCGAATCCGTCGACTGAGCCCAGAGCCGCCACGATTTCCTGGGCAATGATCTTCGGGCGCCTTGCGCAGCTTGCGGGCCAGTTCGAACGCAATCGGTGTGGCCAGTTCGCCGAATTTCAGGTCGGGCGGAATTTCCAGCGGAATGTTCTCGACTTCTATTTCATATTTCGCCCGCAACACCGCGCGAATGTGCTCCGCGAGCCGATTCTGCAGATCCAGATACACGTCGAATAGCCTCAGAAATCCTTGATTTTCAAGGCCGATTCTAGCAGATTGATCCAGCGCTCATTTCGCGGGGCAGTTCAGCCGAAACGCGATGGTGGCCCGGATTTCCTGGCCTTCGGGGACTCCGCAGTACTTCCAATTCTTCACTGCATTCACAACGGGTTCGCGGAGCGCTTCAGGGCCGTCGTCGATCTTGATTTCCTCGGTCGCGCATCCCGATCCCACTTCCAGATGGAAGGAAACATCCCCTTCGACGCGTGCTGCTATAGCGGCTTCGGGGTACTTCGGCAGAGGAGATTCATCCGGCGAGAACGGTTCGCTTCGAACTAGCTTCACACACCGGGCGGAGGCGGGCGCCTGCGCCTCGGCATAGACAGCGGAAGCGAGACGTGTCGTGCCCGGCGCAGACGGCTTTGGGGCGTCCGCGGTTTGCACTGCCACTGCGGTCAGAAGGGCAAACAAAAGTCTGTAAGCAAAAATCCATGACTGCCCATGATATCCCGGCGTGCAGATCCGCTGCGGCCGCTCACGGCCCGTTTATGCCGTAAGATGGGAAAGAAGATAGCACGTAATCCACAGCATTCAAAGCAACAGTTGCGCCCGAAGAACCCTGCTCATGGCCAAGCCCGACGCACCGCATTTTTATCTCACCACGCCGATTTACTACGTGAATGCGCGGCCGCACCTGGGCCACGCCTACTCGACCATCGTGTGCGATGCCATTGCGCGGCGCAAGCGGGCGCTGGGCATCGATACATGGTTCCTGACCGGCACCGATGAGCACGGGCAGAAGATCGAGCGCTCCGCCAAGCTTGCCGGGCGCACGCCGATGGAGTTTGCCACCGCGATTTCGGCTGAGTTTCGCGCGCTGTGGGATCGGCTGGGGCTGAGCTACGACGACTACATCCGCACCACCGAGAGCGGCACAAGCGCGGCGTGCAGAAGCTGTTCGCCACGCTGCGCGATCGCGGCTACATCTACAAGGGCTCGTACACCGGGCAGTATTGCGTGTCGGACGAGTTGTATGTCGACGGGCCGCCGGGAACGCTGTGCCCCAACTGCGGCCGCCTGACGGAGACGGTGAGCGAAGAGAATTACTTCTTCAAGCTGTCGGCGTTTGAGCGCAAGCTGCTGGAGTTTTACGAGGCAAATCCGGAATTCATGCAGCCCGAATCGACGCGGCGCGAAGTGATCTCGTTCGTGCGCAGCGGGCTCAAGGACCTGTCAGTGAGCCGCACCAGTTTCGCGTGGGGCATTCCCGTGCCCGGCGACGAGAAGCACGTGGTCTACGTGTGGCTGGACGCGCTGGCCAACTACATCACCGCTCTCGGCTACGGTTCGGACGCCCCCGAGGACCAGAAACGATTCGAGAAATTCTGGCCGGCGGACATGCACCTGATCGGCAAGGAAATCAGCCGCTTCCATTGCGTCTACTGGCCGGCATTCCTGATGGCCGCGGGCATTGCGCCGCCGCGCTCGGTGAAGGCCAACGGATGGCTGCTGTTCGACGACACCAAGATGTCGAAGTCGCATCGGCAACATCGTGCGCGCGGAGACGGTGGACACGGTGCTGGGCGCCGATGCGCTGCGCTACTTTCTGCTGCGCGAGATTCCCTTCGGGCAGGACGGCAGCTTCAGCTTCGATGCGCTGGTGCGGCGCTACAACGGCGATCTCGCCAACGGCTACGGCAACCTCGTGAGCCGCGTGGTCAACATGGTGCACAAGTTTTTCGGCGGCGTGTTGCCGGAGGCCGGCGCGGAGACCGCTGCCGAGGCCAGTTTGCGCGCTTCGGCCGAAAAGGCGATTGCCGAATTCGGGCCGGCGTTCGACGAGTTGAATTTCTCCGAAGCGTTGAAGAGCCTGTGGCTCCTGGTCGCGGAGACGGACGGATATCTGACCGCCAACGCGCCGTGGAAGAAGCCGGCAGACCGCTCGGATGCGGATCATGCGGCGCTGCAGGCGCGGGTGCTCGCCAACGCGGCGGAGGCCATCCGCATCATAACGGCACTGGTCTACCCCATTCTGCCTGCGTCGGCATCCAAGGTGTGGCAGCAGCTTGGTCTGGGATCGATCGAGGACGCGGCAAAGCAGGCGTTTTTGACCGATCTCGCCTGGGGTGGATTGAAAGCAGGAACACGGTTTGCCGATCCGGCGCCGCTGTTCCCCCGCGCAGAAAAGGACGCGATCGAACGTATGCAGAATCTGGAGAACGAGAACAACACGAGCGCAGTGGAGGCGGCGGCAGGTCGCGAAAAAACCGTTGCGCCCACACAGGCCACGGCCTCGCCGTCGGTCGGAACGGTAGACGGTCCCGCGTCGGCTCCCGGAGAAGCGGGTGCTGCCGGGAAGCCGGGAGACGAACTGGTGACTTCCACCACGACGGCCCCCACAAATTCCGAGCAGCCGGTTGAGACAGCGAAAGTACACCACGTACCGGAAGAGTTGGCCAGCGCGCGGCTGAAGACAACTCCCGCAGACGCTCCGCAAGGCGCGCCCTTGAACCCCGAGGAGAAGAAAGAAAACCCTCCTGAGGCGCCGCCGCAGCCGGCGCATATAACCCCCTCGGTGATCAGCATTGACGACTTCGCCAAGGTGGAGCTGCGCGTGGCGCAAGTCTTAGTGGCGGAGCGAATTCCCAAAGCCGACAAGCTGCTGCGCCTCGAGGTCGATCTGGGCTATGAGAAGCGCCAGATCCTGGCTGGGATCGCAGCAGCATTACGAGCCGGAGAAGCTGATCGGCCGCAAGATCGTGATCGTGGCCAACCTGGCTCCGCGCAAGATGCGCGGCCTGGAGTCGAACGGCATGCTACTGGCAGCATCGCTGCCGGATGGCGCGCCGGTTCTGGCCGGGTTCCTGGAAGATGTGCCGCTGGGGGCGCGGTTGAAGTAGGAAACATCTTTCCGCAGCGGCGAACTCATCGCCGCTGGGCCGCACTCGGAAGCCTCTCCCCGTTTCCGAACGCCTACTTCTTCGAACATCACATCCCGCACAATTGATATCGAGCTCGCCAACTGCCCCAGACGTCCATACACACAAATCATGCTATCCTTACACATAGGGAGAATGGCCGGTGCGCACCAACATCGAAATCGATGAGAAACTCATCAGGCAGGCGATGAAGGCTACGGGGACGACCACGAAGCGAGCCGCCGTGGACGCAGCATTGCGCCAGACCATACAACTCAAGAAGCAGGAGGGGCTTCGCAAGCTCCGAGGCAAGCTTGTGTGGCGCGGTCACGACGACGACTGGTTCACTTCCGATGAGGAAATCCTGAAGAAGAGGCGAGAGATCTCCGCCTGATGGTCATCGTCGATACGTCGGTCCTGATCGACTATTTCGGGAACCGGCCCACATGGCAGGTGGGCTGGCTCGATCGTCAAATCGGCCGTCAACGCCTGGGCGTCACCAGTCTGATCCTCGCGGAGGTTTTGCAAGGGATCCAGAATGATAAGGCATTCGAGGCAGGACTCGATGCACTGAGCGAGTTCGAACTCTTCGAGTCGGTGGATTCCGATCTTGCCATCGCCTCCGCACAGAATTACCGGCTGCTAAGAAAAAGGGAATTACCATTCGAAGCCTGGTCGACACCGTTACAGCTACATTCTGCATCGAGGGCGGGCATGAGCTTCTGCACAACGACCGCGACTTCGATCACTTTCATGCGCATCTTGGATTGAAGGTCGTGATACGGCCCATAGATACCTCGAAGCCGACTCCTTGAGGGTTCCATTGCTGATCGACTCCCACGCTCACCTGGACAGCCATCGCTACAACGACGACCGCGAGGCCATGCTGCGCCGCGCGCAGGAGGCCGGCGTGGGTGCGGTGCTCTCAATCGGCATCGGCGAAGGGCCTGCGGAGATGCACCAGGCCCGCGACCTGTGCCGCGAGTTCAACGGCCAGCCGGGAATGCCGCGCCTCTATGCGAGCGCCGGCATTTATCCGCACAGCACTACCGAAGCCGATGATGCGGCGCTCGCGAAACTCGATCAACTGCTCGCCGAACCCGAAGTGATCGCCTGCGGCGAAATCGGCCTGGACTACTATCACGAGGGCGCCCCGCACGAAGTCCAGCGCCAGGGCCTGATCCGGCAGTTGGAGATCGCCGCCGCCCGCAAGCGGCCTATCCTGATCCATTGCCGGCCGAAAGATCCCGGGGCCCCCAGCGACAGGTCTTCGTCGCTGGGGTGGAATGATGGCACCTCTGACGCCTGGGACGATCTTTTTGTGGTCCTCGAAGAGCATTGGCGGCCCACCGGCTTGCGCGGCATCATGCACTGCTTCGGCGGCGAATGGGAGCAGGCGCGGCGTTCGCTCGACCTTGGATTCCTGATCTCGTTTGCCGGAAACCTGACTTATCCCAAGGCCCAGCCGCTGCGCGACGTGGCGGCGCGCGTGCCGCTGGACAGCCTGCTGGTCGAAACCGACGCGCCCTGGCTGGCCCCTGCCGCAACCGCGGCAAGCGCAATGAGCCCGCAATGGTGGTGCAGACCGCCCTGGTTTTGGCCGGAATACTTCGGGTCGACAGAGAGGAAATCGCCGCCGCGACCACCCAAAACTTCTACCGCCTGTTCCCCGCCATTTCCCCAAACGGCGCGGGATAGGTAAGATGCCTGTTTGGCGGCAAAACCGCTGGTGGTTTTTTTGATCGGGCCAACCCCTTATCGAATTGCGGGCAGTGGCCCTGGCCCGGCATGGGAAACTAGAGAGTTGAGGCAGGCCGGCGGAGCCTGGCCAAGAGGCTGAGGACGATCTATGGCGCAGGACAATTCGTTCGACATTGTAAGCAAGGTGGACATTCAGGAAGTGCGGAACGCCATTGACCAGGCGATGAAAGAGATCCGCCAGCGCTTCGACCTGAAGGATTCCCACTCCGACATCAAGCTGGAGGGCAGCGACAGCATCCAGTTATCGTCGGCCAGCGAGTACAAGCTCGAGGCCGTGAAGGAAATCCTGGGACAGAAGCTGGTGAAGCGCGGTGTCTCGCTCAAGAATCTGACCTATGACAAGCTGGAGCAGGCCGCCGGGCAGAGCGTGCGGCAGAAGATCAACCTGCAGCAGGGCATTCCCACGGAAAAGGCCAAAGAGATCGTAAAGCTGGTCAAGGACTCAAAAAAGAAAGCGCAAGCCAGCATTCAAGGCGATACTGTCAGAGTGTCGAGCAAGGATCGCGACGAGTTGCAGGCCATTATCGCCCTGCTGCGCGGCAAGGACCTCGGCGTGGATTTGCAGTTCACCAATTACCGGACGAATTGACGACGATATTTTGCAGGGGTTTCGGCTGGAGGTGCAGATGAGCAAAGATCGGCAGTTGTTTCACCAGTCTCTGATTCCGCGATTGCTGTTTCGGCCTTCCTGGCGCAGAGCGCTTGGCTGGGGCTCCATCCTCGGCGATTTCACCCTCGCCGCGCTGGTTCCCAGTTGGAGGCTCGGATGTTTGATTCTGCCCGCATGGTTGCTGTTGGCGGTAACGAAATAGGCGGGAGCCGCAAAGGCGGGACGGGACTCAGGCCCTTCGCGAGGCCTGCCAAACAAAAGCGAAGCGAGCTAGAGGTCGGAAAGAAACGGGGATCGTTTACTGTTGAGCACATTGGCGATAGCGACGGCGAGAGAGGTCTTCGATCTGCTGCGGGATGACCTCGTAGCGATCGAGCAGGAGTTGGGCCGGGACGCCGCTTCCAGCGTCAGCACCATCACCGAGATTGCCGAATACCTGCGCGAGGGCGGCGGCAAGCGCATCCGGCCGTCGCTGCTGCTGCTGGCTGCGCACATGCTGGGCTATTCGGGCCCGAGCGCCATCCGGCTGGGCACGGTGGTGGAAATGGTCCACACCGCCACCCTGGTTCACGACGACATTATCGACGGCGCCGACACCCGCCGCGGACGACCCTCCGCCAACACCAAGTGGGGCAATGAGAAGTGCGTTCTGGCCGGCGACTGGCTCTACATGCAGGCCTTTCGCGTGGCGCTCGAAGAGCAGAACCTGCGCGTGCTCGAGCTGCTCATCGGCCTGACCCAGCAGATGGTCGAGGGCGAGCTGCTGCAGATCCAGAAGCTGGGCAAGGCGGTTTCGGAAGCCGAGTACTACGACCTGATCTTCCGCAAGACGGCGTGCCTGTTCATGACCTCGATGCGCCTGGGCGCGGTGCTGGCCGGGTGCCACCGAAACCCAGGAAAACAACATGGCCACCTACGGCCGCGCCGTGGGCCTGGCGTTCCAGATCGTCGACGACGTGCTCGACCTGACGGCCACCGAAGAAGTGCTGGGCAAGCCGGTTGCCAGCGATCTGCGCGAGGGCAAGGCGACGCTGGCGGTGATTCACTCCATCGACCACGGCACGGCGGCGGACCGGCAGGCCATCCAGCGCGTGCTCGACGACCGCAGCTTTGAGAATGTATGCCGCGAGCAGATCCAGGAGATCCTGGCGCGCAACGGCTCGGTGGCGTACGCCATGAGCGTGGCCGACCGCTACGCCGAGCAGTCGCGCCATGCGCTGGCTTCCCTGCCCGATTCGGAGTTCAAACGCGCGCTGCTGTGGGTGCCGGATTTCGTGGTGGCGCGCGAAAAGTAAATCTTCCCCCGGAGATCGCAATGAATGAAATCTGGGCGGCCGTAGACCGCTATTTTGGCGACCATCTCGCGCCGGAAGACAAAGCGCTGGCGGCGAGCACAAGATGCTAACCGGGAGGCAGGCCTGCCTTCGATCGATGTGCCGGCGCTGCTGGGCAAATTCCTTGAACTGATGGTGCGGATTTCCGGCTCCCGACGCATGCTGGAGATTGGCACCCTGGGCGGATACTCGACCATCTGGATGGCGCGCGCGCTGCCGTCCGGCGGGCGTTGTCGTAACGCTGGAGATCGATCCGCACACGCCGAGATTGCGCGTCAAAACCTCGAAAAGGCGGGCGTGCTGGACCGCGTGGAAATTTGCGTGGCTGCGGCCAGCGACACTCTGCGAGACGCTTGCCGCGCACCGATCCGAACCGTTCGATCTCATTTTCATTGATGCGGACAAGAAGAGCATGCCGGAATACCTTGAATGGTCGCTAAAGCTGTCCCGGCCAGGAACCGTGATTATCGCCGACAACGTAGTGCGCGACGGCAATGTCATCGAGCCGGATAATCCTGACCCCGATATCCAGGGCGTGCGCCGCATGACGGAGATGATGGCGGCTGATCCGCGACTGATTGCGACGGCGATTCCGACTGTAGGCGCGCGCGGCTACGACGGGTTTGCCGTAGCGATGGTGGTTGATCCGATCATCGCGCAATCTGCAGCACCCTACACGCAGCGCACCGACGATTGAGACTTCACGAAACTGACTGGGTTGCCATCAGCTTCCGCAACGCGGTTGCATACTGCTCGGGCAGCGGCCTGCGCTTCAGGTTCTCATCGCATACCACGTGGATGGTCTCCCCTTCGGCCAGCACTTTGTGGTCATCGCCTTCGGCGCGCAGGATGCGATACGCGAACTTGAGCACCGACTCACGCACCAGCGCCGGCCGAGTCTCGATGAGGATTTCGTCGTCGTAGCGGGCCGGGGCGCGGTAGCGGCAGTTGGCTTCGACCACCGGCAGGATCAGCTTGTGGTCTTTCTCCATCTGGCTGTAGGCCAGGCCAAGCGAGCGCAGCAATTCCACGCGCCCCAATTCAAACCAGACCAGGTAATTGGCGTAATACACGATGCCCATCTGGTCGGTCTCGGCATAGCGCACCCTCTGGCGCGTGATTACGGACATGTCTTTTCAGTTCTCAGTCTTCAGTTGTCAGTTCACGGTTCGTAGTTCACAGCAATCAGTTCTCAGTTCTCAAAACACCGGTGGCACACGAAAACTGAGAACTGCTAACTGACAACTGTGAACTGCTTTTACGGCTTGACGTGCGTGAAGATGGGCAGCTTGGTCACGTCGTTGAAGATGACAAACGCGAAGAATACCACCAGCACGACAAACGCCGCCTGGTAGATGCGTTCCTTCACATTGACGCTGATGTCGTGACGGATGATGCCCTCGATCAGCAACAGCAGAATCAGTCCGCCGTCAAGAATCGGGAACGGCAACAGGTTCAGAATGCCGAGATTCAGGCTGATCGCCGCGGCCGTATAAAACTTCGGGAACTAGCCCTTGGTTTCGACTGCCTGGCCGGCCATGCGCGCAATGCCGATGGGACCGGAAAGCTGCGAAACCGCAACTTTGCGCGTCAACAAGCGGCCCAGCACCTCCACAATATCCGTGGAATTGGTGAGGCAGAAGTTCTTGGCCTGCCCGATCGCTTTTCCAGGGGCAGAGGGTCGCTCCGCAGCGGAGTGGCGACGGCCGCGAAGCCCAGCTTCCAGCTGGAATCGAGTTTGGCCGGCGTAGCCTGAAGCGTTAGCCGCTGGCCATTGCGGAGAACCACCAGCGACATGCGGCTTGCCCTGCCCGGATCTGCATGTAGGCCAGCAGCGTAGAGACGGTGTGAAACTGGTGGCCGTCGACCGATTCGATCTGATCACCGGCATGCAGACCGGCCTTGTCGGCGGGCGTGCCGGGCTGGACCTCCTCCACGCCAATGGGACCGGGCATGAATTGCGGAAGGATGCCGGCGTCGCTGAAGTCGAAGTCCTGGCCGCGGGGCTCCGGCGGCACATGCAGCGAAAGCTGAAGCGGCTGGCCATCGCGGAGCACGGTGACTGCCGACGGTCTGATTCAGGTTCATTGAGCCGCGCATGCCGATCTGCATCCAGTCGGGGTTGTCGGCATTGTCGAAGCGCTTGATCACGTCGCCAGGTTCAAAACCCGCCTGAGCGGCCGCCGAACCGGGCACGACCCACTCCACGGCGCTGGATCCGATGAGGTATTTGGGAACCTCGTTGATCCAGTTGTAGTAGACGAACATGAGCACAAAAGCCAGGATGAAGTTGGCCACCGGCCCGGCCAAGCCGATGAGCATCCGCTGCCATCGCGGGTGGGACGTGAACGCGCCGGGATCGTCGATCGGTCTGCTCGCCCTCGGTGGGATTCTCCCCGGTCATCTTGACGTAACCGCCCAGGGGCAGCAGGCAGATCTTGTAATCGGTGTCGCCGCGCTTGATGCCAAAGAGGCGCGGCCCGAATCCGATGGAAAATGCCTCGACGCGAACGCGGCAAAGCTTGGCAACAGCAAAGTGGCCAAATTCGTGCACCACCACCATCACGCCAATCAGGACAATGAAGGAGATGGCGGCGACCACAAACTCGTGAAGATTCTGCATGAACAAGCGATAGTACCTCTGGCTCGCAACCGGCTACTTGAACCGTCTACTTGACTAGCTCGGCGGCATTTTCGACGCGCCTGCCGGTCAACGGCAAGCACCTCGGCAATCGTGTCCGGGTGCGCCTCCGGCGTGGAAGCGAGCACTCTTTCAATTGTATCTGGGATTCCGGTGAACGGGATGCGCCGCGAGAGGAATGCCTCAACCGCGACTTCGTCGGCGGCGTTGAGCGCAATGCAATGCGCTCCTCCCTTTTCTGCGGCTTCATAGGCCAGGCGCAGGCAGGGAAAACGCTGAAAATCCGGCTCTTCGAAGTCGAGATGGCGAAGTGCGGCGAGATCAAATGTCAGATTGGATGCCGGCCGTTCGGGATAGGCAAGCGCATAAAGGATGGGCAGGCGCATGTCGGTTACGGAAATCTGCGCCAGGATCGAGCCATCGACGTACTCAACCAGCGAATGAACGGTCGACTGCGGATGGATGGTGACCTGCACCTTGCTTGGCGAGACATCAAATAGCCGGCAGGCTTCGATGATCTCCAGGCCCTTGTTCAGCATGGTGGCCGAATCGATGGTGATGCGGCGACCCATCACCCAGGTGGGGTGCTTCAGCGCCTGTTCGGGGGTAATGCCCGCGAACTGCTCCAGGGGCGTGTGGCGGAATGGCCCCCCCGAAGCAGTAAGCCAGATGAACTTGACCTCGGCGTGGTCGCCCACCCGCATGCACTGGTGCACGGCGTTGTGCTCGCTGTCGATGGGCAGAATCGGGACGTTGCGCTCGCGGGCCGCGGCGGTGAGGATTTCGCCCGCGGCGACCATGCACTCCTTGTTGGCCAGACCCACGGGCTTTCCGGCGAGGATGGCCGCATGGGTGGCTTCAAGCCCGGCGACCCCGACGATGGCCGAGACGACAAAATCAGCCTCGGGCAGAGTGGAGCAAGCGACGGTGCCTTCGGTCCCGTGAACCACATCGATCCCGGAGATTCCCTCGCGGCGGAGACGAGTGCCGAGCTGATCCGCCAGTTCTTCTGTGGCCATCGAGACGATTTTTGGACGCCAGCGGGCGGCCTGGGCGTAGGCTTCATCGACGTTACGGCCGGCAGCCAGCGACGCCACGGAATAGCGTTCCGGGAACTGTTCGACGATGGAGAGGGTGCTTTGGCCGATGGAGCCGGTGGAACCGAGAATGGCAAGTCTTTTCAATGGCTTAGGACCGAATTATGTCGGGACTCTCAAAACCGCTGGTGGATAAGTTGAGCGTACCATAGCGCGGGTGCCGCCAGCAGCAGGGCGTCAACCCGGTCGAGGACGCCGCCGTGGCCGGGAAGCAGCGTGCCGGAATCCTTGACTCCGGCAGAGCGCTTGAGAGCCGATTCAGCCAGGTCGCCCACCTGTGCGGCGACGTTGACGATCACCGCGAGAATGAGCCAGTACCACCAGACATCGTCAGCGTAGGAGAGGGCCACGGAGTTCCACCGGGCGAGATACGCAGCGGCGCCCAGGAGCGCGCCGGCGGCGAGAAGGCTGCCAATCACCGAAGCGATAGAGCCCTCCCAGGTCTTCTGCGGGCTGAGCCTGGGAGCCAGCTTGTGTCGGCCGAATGGCCGACCGATGTAAAGGGCCGCTGTGTCGCCCGCCCATACCGTGCAAAGCAAAAACACCACCAGTGACGGGCCGTTGTTCTGGGCGTGGAGTGCGGGCAGCGAAATGAGCGTAAACCCGGTATAAATCAAGCAAAAAATGGCCGCCGAAGCGTCGGGCAGGGCTCGCTCAATGGGGCTGGCAAAAGTGCAAACCACCAGCAGCGTGAAACATAAGATTCCCAGGATCGATGCCGCCTGGTCAGGCCACTCGAAGATCGCCGCAAAGAGCGCAACGATGGCGATCACCACGGCTATTCGCGGTGGGGCAGCTCCCTTCTGTTGCGCCAGGCCCAGAAATTCCCACCCGGCGAGCGCTGCAACCAGGGTGGTAAAAGCCGTGAACAGCCACTGCCATCGAGGACCGAGAAACACCAGAACGAGGACCAAAGGAATCAGAACTACAGCCGTAAGTACACGTTTCATTGATGGGTTGAGGATACAGCACGGAGGAAGGCTACGCGGGAAATGTGATGGGAGCGGGCAGTCTCAACTGGCCGCGATCTTGGCGTGCTCGGCTTCTTCATCGGTGACGCCGACGCTGTCGCTCAGGCCGCCAAACCGGCGTTCGCGGCGCTGGAAGTCGGCGATGGCTTCGAGCAGATGGATTCCGCGGAAGTCCGGCCACAGGCGCTCGGTTACATAGATTTCGGCATACGCGATTTGCCAAAGAAGATAGTTCGAGATGCGCATCTCGCCCGACGTCCTGATGAGCAGGTCCGGGTCGGGCATGTGGGCCGTGTAGAGATGCCGATTGATGTCGGCTTCGCTGATGCGCTCCGGCAGGAGGTGCTCGTGCTCGATCTCTTCGGCGAGAGAGCGGAATGCGTCTACGATTTCTGACCGGCCGCCGTAGTTAAGCGCGAGAGTCAGCGTGGTGCCGTTGTTCCGGGCTGTGGTGTCGGCAGCCCAAGCCATCTTGTCCTGAACTTCGCGAGGCAGCTCATGGGTGCGCCCGATATAGCGGATGCGGACGTTGTTGTCCATCATGCGCTGCACATTGTTTTCCAGGTAGGTCTTCAGCAGGCGCATCAGGAAATTGACCTCCGCGCGCGGGCGGCGAAGGTTGTTCTCCAGCGAAAATGCGTAAAGTGTAAGCCAGGGGAGGCCGATGCGCGATGCGGTTTCTGTGACGAGTTGGACGCTTTTGGCTCCCTGCTGATGGCCGAGAAAGCGTTTGAGAGAGCGATTGCCCGGCCCAGCGGCCATTGCCGTCCATGATGATGGCGACATGCTCGGGGAGGCAGTCGGTTTTCAGCGTTGCATAGACGGCGCGCTCTTCCGGCGTGAGCTCATGGATGCGCGACGTGCTTGCTGAGTACAAAGGACCTGCCTTTATCGATTGAGGGCCAGCCAGCTCTCGTTGCGGCTGGCCGGGATGGCGCCTGTTCCAACGATGAGCGCCCGATTTTCATTCGCCGGTCAACTGATCCGGGCCCATGGTCAACTCTCCGCCCGGCCGCAGCCATGTGAGTCCGACGGAAAGCTGGATCAGTATCGACCCTAGCACAACCGCCCGGGGGTCGCAATTACGTGAATCACCGGAAGAGTTCGCTCGCTTTCCGGCAGCGGAACACCCGTCGTTAGATGCCGACTTTGACCAATTTTTCGTGCCCGCCGCGGCAGAAGTGGACTAGAATTTCGCGCATGATTCACGGCGTGCACCTGCTCCTTGCCAGCAGCAATCCGGAAGCCGATCGGGCCTTCTTTCGCGACGTGCTGAACTTTCCCCACGTGGATGCGGGAGAGGGTTGGCTCATCTTTGCTCTACCGCCCACGGAGATGGGAATTCACCCGGCCGAGAAGAACCTCACGAATGCCCATGCCGGGCGCGATCTGGCTGCTGCCACCGTCTACCTGATGTGCGACGACCTGCACGGAACTCTGGATTCGCTGTCATCCAAAGGCATTGAGCACACCGAAATCCAGCAAGCAGGATGGGGTGTGGTCAGCAGTATTCCGCTGCCAGGAGGGGCCAGCCTCGGGCTGTATCAACCGCGCCACCGGTTGGCCACATCGCTGGAAAACGTCAGGAACCAGCGACAGGTTCCCGAGCCATCCCGCGGCTGATCTCGCGCGCCGGATGGGCCGGTTACGCGGTGCGGCGCTGGCCCGAGGCCTTGTCCCGCAGGGCTCCGTAGAACAACGTCTTCTGCAGCGAGTCCAGACGCGGCAGCAGAGCGGCAACCTCGGCCAGGAACGGATCGGCCAGGATCGCCGCCACCTCCTCCTCGCGACGGCTGCGCGCATCCCGCACCAGCGCGGAGACATCCACTTCCAATGCCTCCGCCAGCCGCTCGAGCGAACCGAGCGTTGGGAATTGCCTTGCCGTTCTCGATCTTGGAGATGTACGTGCGAGGGACCTGCATGCGGCTGGCCAGTTGACGCTGGCTCAGGTGACGCGCTTTGCGAATGTCCCGCACCTGGGCAGCCACGTGCAACCCCGCTTCCGCCGACGAATGAACCAACGGCGCGGGCACAGGCTGCGGCCCAAGTACAAAGGGCTCCTCGATATCGAGGGGCCTGTGGCATCTTCTGCAAAGGGAATTGCTGGTCCGGTACTGCACCAGGGTGCAGTGTTCGCAGCGCACGACTTCGCGAGTCTCAACACTCACAAGAGCAGTGGCCATAGGTTGTTCGCGGATCGCCAGAGCGGGGCGGCCGCGGCGCTTTTCAGCACCGGTGTATGTGCTAATTTGAGGGGGATGAACCATAATTGTCAAGTACAAACTTAGGGTCAACCCTAAGCCACACCCATAATACCCCGAAAAACCCGAAGAAACACGAACCAAATGATGCAACAGGGAGAAAATTTTCACAATGACAACCAGCACCGAGAGTGGTAAGCGCTTCGGACGCGAGCAGGCCTGGCAGCTTTTGACCGAATGGACCTCCGGCGAGAGCCTGCGCAAACATGCACTGGCGGTGGAGGCGTGCGTGACCGCCTACGGCGAGGCCGAAGCCGACCGGCTGGGCCTGAGCGGCGAGGAGCGGGCCGGCTTTTCTGGAGCTCTACTCAACCACTGCCCTGCTGCACGACTTCGACTATGAGCGGCACCCATCCCTGGAGGAACACCCGTTCGTCGGCGTGCGCGAACTGGAGCGCCAGGGTTGGCCGCAGGAACTGCGCACCGCGATCCTGGGCCACGCGCAGTATTCCGGCGTGCCGCGGGTAACGCATCTCGACAAAGTGCTGTTTGCCTGCGACGAGCTGGCCGGGTTTCTGACCGCCTGCGCGCTGGTCAAGCCGTACGAAGTCGATCGCCGAAGTCGAGGTCCCCAGCGTGCGCAGGAAGATGAAGGACAAGGCCTTTGCCAAGGGGGTCAACCGGCAGGACGTCATCCAGGGAGCGGCGGAGCTGGGGGTCGACCTCGATGCGCACATCGCGTTCTGCATCGAGGCGATGAAGCGGCGGGCGACTGGATTGGGACTTTGAGACGAAAGCCGTTCGATCTGTTCGATTTCCGGCAAAACGGTGGCGAACTTTGACCGCGGACCAACTTCCCACGCCCAACCGGAATCTTTCTAAGTATGAAGATGACACGGCAAATGTCGGCGATCTTGCTGGGAGCCGCACTCACGTGCGTTCCCGCTTTCGCGTTTAGTCAACAACCCTACCCCGGCGAAGACCATCAGGCAAAACAAGATATGAAGAACGCTGGCCACGAGACCAAGCAGGCAGCAAAGGATGCAGGCCAGGGCGTGAAGCATGGAGCGCAGAAGGCCAAGCGCCACACCAAGCGGGGTTGGCACCGGACCAAGAACGCCACGACAGGCGCCGTGAACGGGGCCCGCGAAGGGGCGCACAACCCGCAGTAAATTAAACACCCAGCCCGCAGCAAATCAACGCATTGATAATCAGGCGAGTGGGTTCTTGGCGCGCAGTTCCGCGACGATTTCCGCAGCCGCGGCGCGCGCCTTTTCTTCCTGATCGGGAGGGAAGCTGATGGCGCCCACTCGCGCATGCCCGCCGCCGCCATAGCGTTCGCAAATCTGCGCGAGGTTCACCATCTTGGCGGGGTCGGCCTTGGTCCACGGGTTCGACCCCACTGCGACCTTGGTGCGGAAACTCGACTTCGATAATCCGATGGAATATGTCGCATCCGGATGCAGGTAGTACGGGATGAACTTGTTGAATCCCTCGGTCGGGTGGTCGGTGATGTCGAAGAAGATGGTGCCGTCGCGCTCTTCGCTGCGAGCTGCGGATCAGTTCCAGGGCCTGCTTGTGGCGCTCCAGCAACGGCCCCAGAAGCCCCGCCACAAATGGCTGCGCCAGCACTTCGGCCAGCGGCATCTCCGTGAGCAGAGGAATGAGCCGCGGAATGAACTCAGGGTCCTGCGTCGACTCGATCACCATGGTCAGCTTCATCGCCGGCGCAGCCATTTCCACCGCAGCCTCGGGGCTTTCATAGAGCGCGCCGTCCACGATATTGGCCCAGTGGATCAGGTCGGCTACGGGCGCCGTATCGAATCCAAATTTCGTCGATGCAATGTGTCCCAGAAAACCGGTGCAGGAGATATAAGCCGGATCGAAAAACTTGCGCATGGCACAGGCCGGATCCTGCTGGCAGGCGCGGAAATGAGCCTGGTCCTGCGGCGTGAGAAATGCCGACTGGTGATGATCGAACCACCAGGTGATTTGCGGCGACGCCGAGTATTTGAAGTCGACAATCGCGTTCTCGTCACCGGTGAAGTCGGATTCATCGAAGAGGGCTCCGGCGCGATGCACCAGGCCGTGATACTCGTACGCGGCTCCGCCGGCAATACATTCACGATGAAAGCGTGTAAATAACGAGGCTGAGCAAGCTCCGTCGAAGCATTTGTCGTGATAAAAGACGCGAACCCGCAAAACCCGCACCCCTCCCATGGGGACCAAAAATGCGTCCCGGAACAGTTAAGGATCAAGGGCATGGCTGTTTGTGTCAAGGCGCGGCCACACAGAACCGGGTGATAGTCGGAGTCGCTTGTCCCGAATTGCAACAGGTGCGCGGCCATCGTAACAGCCGGCCGACCTGGCAGGTTGCGATGCGATGTCCGGTTACGAACAGGGCGGCACGGATGTGGACACTGCCGCCCGGGAACTGTTTCATGCGCGCCTGCGTAACTCTCTCAGAATCAGGTTCATCCCAAGCGTGCTTTGGTTTGGTGAAGAACGTGCAACGATTTGCGTAAGTATTTCTCCGCATTCGGGTAAGAGCTTCGGCGGGAGGATCGCGTGCAAACACTGCTTCAGGATCTGCGCTATGCCGTACGCCAGTTGAGAAAATCGCCTGGCTTCACGTTTGCCGCGGTGCTGACCCTATCCATCGGGATCGGTGCGAATACGGCCATCTTCAGCAGCATGGATGCCGTGGTGCTGCGCCCGCTGGCGGTTCCGCAGTTGGATCGGGTGATGACCGTGGCAGAGCAACAGGAACGTGGTGACTACGAGCAGGTGGCCCTTGCCAACTACGAAGACTGGGCCCGGCAGAGCCGGTCGTTTGAAGACTTGGCCATCCGGCGCCGGGCGGACATGAGCCTGACCGGCGTCGGTGATGCCGCGCATATTCAAGCGGCGATCACGTCAGCCAACTTCTTCACGGTGCTGCGGGCAAAGCCCGTGCTTGGCCGCGTCTTTGGCGAGAACGAATGTGCCCCGGGCCGCGATGCGGTGGCGGTCCTCAACTACGGATTCTGGCAGCGGCGATTCGGGGCCGACCCCGCGGTGCTGGGGCGAAAGATCGAGCTTGACCAGCGCGAGTACACCATTGTCGGAGTGATGCCGAAGACGCTCCAGTATCCCTCGGACGCGGATATCTTCACGCCGCTGGCGCCCACCGCCGAACAACTTTCCGACCGCGCGCGCCACGATTACCTGGTTGCGGGACGCTTGCGTTCCGGCGTCACCGTGAAACAGGCGCAGGCCGAGATGCAAACCATTGCCACTCACCTGGCGGAGGCGTATCCGGCTTCGAACCAGGGACGGTCCGTGCACGTAGAGCCATTGCTGGATGGAATCAACGGCGAGTTCACCCCGCTCTATTACAAGCTGGTGATGGGAGCCACCCTGTTTGTGCTGCTCGTGGTGTGCGCAAATGTGGCCAACCTGCAGTTCGCGCGCGGGATCGCCCGCCGGCCGGAGATCGCCATGCGCGCCGCCCTCGGCGCGGGCCGCTTCCGGCTGACCCGCCAGTTGCTCACCGAGAACATCTTGCTGGGACTGATCGGCGCCCTGGGAGGCATCGGCTGCGCCGCGCTCTATCTGCGCCTGACCTTGATCGCCATGCCGGAGCGCGTGGCGCGCTACATGTCGGGCTGGTCGAATATCTCCCTCAATGGACGCGCGCTCACATTCTCCATTCTGCTCGCCGTGATCGCGGGCGTGGTGGCCGGCTTCGCTCCGGCCGTGCAGGCGCTGCGCATCAACCTGGTCGATCAATTGAAGGCAGGCTCGCGCACCTCGGCCGGGTCCTCGGGGGGCCGGCGCTTGAAGAACTTCTTCGCCATCGCCCAGATTTCGCTGGCGGTTGCGCTGGTCATTGGAGCAACGCTGATTTCGAAGGGCATGCGAGCCATGACCCACCTCGCCGACACCTATGAGCCGGCCAAGCTTCTGATGTTTAACGTCACCCTGCCCGAGGCGCGTTACGACACCCCGCAGAAGCGCGCCGCGTGGTTCAACGCGAGCCTGGAGAAGCTTCGCCAATTGCCGGGAGTAACCCATGCGGAAGTGGGCGGCGCGATCCCCTACAGCGATACCGCGTGGATGGATAACGTCACCATGGAAAACCGGCCGGTGGTGCCGGGCAAATTCCAGAGCGCGTTGCACCTGACAGTGAGCGCAGGGTTACTTCTCTTCGTTCCGGATCGGCATCGTCGCGGGGCGCGCCTTCAACGCCGGCGATACGCTCAATTCGGTACCGGTCGCGGTGGTGAGCCGGAAATTTGCAGGGCAGTATTTCCCGGGAGAGAATGCCCTCGGCCATCGCATCCGCATGGGAACCAAGGAAACGGAACCGTGGCTGACGATCGTGGGGATCGCCGAAGATACGCACTACAGCATGTGGTTTCCTGAGATCCAACCCGAAGTGTTTATCGACGAGGCGCAGCTTGCCGCCGTTTGGCATCACCTACGCGGTGACAACCCGTGGGAATGCAGCCGCGCTGGCTCCGGCAGCTCGCAAGGCGCTGGCCGGAATCGACCCCGCGCTGCCGCTCGACGTGTTGATGTCCTATGACCAGTACATCCACGAAATGCTCATCGGCCTGACCTATGTCGCGGCCATGCTGGGTGTGGATGCGGGCATCGCGCTGCTGCTGGCGGCGATCGGCATCTTCGGCGTGATGGCCAACCTGGTGGGCGAACGCACCCGGGAAATCGGGGTGCGGCTGGCGGTGGGCGCGCGGCGAGAGGACGTGCTGCGGATGATACTGCGCCGCGCCTCGGTCTTGACGGCCGTGGGCGTCGGCACCGGGCTGGTGATGGCGTTTGCACTGGCCCGCGCGACTGCCTACCTGCTACGTGGCGTGCGTCCAGACGATCCGGTAGTGTTTTCGACTATCACTGTCACCATCGCCCTGATCGCGATCGGATCGAGTTGGATTCCGGCCCGCCGTGCGGCCCGCATCGAACCTATGGCGGCCCTCCACGACGAATAGAACCGGCATGCATCGCCGGCACAACCGAATCGGAGCTTCGCACGAGAATCCGGCTGCGCGCGTAGAATTCCGATAGCAGAAATCAGCGCAGATTGATGTCTTGTTGCGTTCTTTTGAGGAGACCATGGGGCCAGACGATGCGTTGCGCACTGAGCGCCGCGCCGACCAGACCGCGCCGCCCGCCGAATTGAAGCTAAGCAGTCCGGAACGCGACGAACTCAACTGGGTGTTCTTCGGCAGCCAGGGACTGCGCGCCGGCTGGTCGCTGCTGATTTTCGCGGTCCTGCTATATTTTCTCCTCGACTTTTTCCAGGTGATTCTCTCCTTCCTGGTGGTGGACGTCGCTCACCTGCATGTCTACGGCGGCACGGCGCTTAATACTATCCTTGGCGAGGGGAAGCGGGTCGCGGCCCTGATGGCGTCGGTGCTGATCGTGGCCGCCATCGAGCGGCGCCGACTAGCCGACTACAACCTGGGCGGATCGAAACAGTTCGCCCTGCTTCTAAGCGGGGCCGCCGCGGGCTTCGTTGCCATTTCAGTTTTGATCGGAGTGCTGGACGCCGGCGGATGGCTGCGCTTCGGTCCGGTCGCTCTTGCCGGTCCATCGATTCTGAAGTACGCCCTGCTATGGGGTCTCGGGTTCGCGCTGGTCGGTCTCTTTGAGGAAGGCGCCTTCCGCTGCTACCTCCTCGCAACCTTCGAACGGGGATTGAATTACTGGTGGGCGCTCGCCGCTGTCGGCGCTATATGCACTTATCTGGCTTCTAACCCCGATGCTCATGGAGCCTGGGGAGTCTACGCTGTGTGCGATGGCGGGCCTGTTTCCCTGCCTGTATCTCCATCTGCGTAAAACGCCACGGAGTGGCTTCTGGCAGGCGGCGTGGGTCACGTCGGTTGGATTCGGATTCATTCACACCTACAACCCCGGCGAGAATTGGATGGGTATTCTTGCCGCCGCTGCGATTGGATTCGTATTCTGCGTGAGCGTGCGCCTCACCGGCTCAGCCTGGTGGGCCATCGGCTGCCACGCGTCCTGGGATTGGGCAGAGTCGTACTTTTACGGAACCGCCGACAGCGGATTTTATGCGCGCGGACACTTGCTCACATCGATACCCGCAGGCTCGGCTTTGTGGAGCGGCGGCTCAGCCGGGCCCGAAGGCAGCGTGCTGGTGTTTCTGGTGATTCTGCTGTTGCTGGCCGCGGTGGTTCTGATTTATCGTCGCCGCAATCGATCCTCCCTCGATCACGCCGATCAAGGTAACGTCGCGAGCGGGTTAGGTGACCCCGATGCGTCTGTGGCTGAACAGAACCGCTGAAGTTTCCCTGCGCGAGCAGTTGACGACCCAGATCCAGTTAGGGATCCTGTGCCGCGAGCTGGCTCCCGGACAGCGCCTGCCCAGCACGCGCGAACTGGCGCGGCGGTTCGGCATCCACGCCAACACCGCCAGCGCCGCCTATCGCGAACTGGAGAGCGCTGGATGGCTCGAGTTTCGCCATGGCAGCGGGGTCTATGTGCGTGCGACTCGCCCTGCGGCTCCACGCACCGGAGAAGGCGCGATTGAATACGCGATCGACACGCTGATCGGCGAAATGATGATAAAAGCGCGCAAACTGGGCGCGTCTCCCGCACAGGTGCACGCTCGCCTTCGGCAATGGGAGCAGATGGAACCGCCGGCGCGCTGGCTGGTGATCGAACCCGATCCCGAATTGCGGCGCATCGTGATTGCGGAAATGGAGCCGGCAGTCGCGCTTCCCGTCGGCGGATGCGCTCCCGATGAGTGTGGCGCGGCGGAGTTGCTGGATGGCGCCATGCCCGCGGTGCTGCCCAGCAAAGCGGCTGCGGTTCGCAAGCTGCTGCCTGCGGGACGCGACCTGACCGTCCTCGAAGTACATCCCGTTGCGCCCGAACTGCAAACGTATCTGCAGCGCTATCTTCCGGAGCACTCGACCGACTTGATCGGCATTGCTTCCCGATGGGCGGAATTCCAGCGCGTCGCCAAGACCATGCTGATCGCGGCAGGGCTCGCCCCCGCGAGCCTGCTGGTGCGCGATGCCACGCGCCCGGGATGGAAGCGCGGTCTGGCCGAAACCTCCGCGGTGGTGTGCGACGCGGTCACCGCCGCAGAATTGCCAACTGGCTGTTTCTCGCTCGTCTTCCGGCTGTTCGATGAAGCTTCGATCGCCAAAATGCGTGAAGTGGAGTCGCGTGTCGCGGGCGCCGCTGCAAATCCCCCCGTGGCCGTGTGACAGTCGCGAATCTGTCCCAAGCCCTCATCTGAACCCTCCACGAACCGCCTAGCATCGCGGGCATGAAACACATTGTGCTTCTCTTCGTTGCGATTGCATTCCCCGCCGGTGCGATGGCCCAGGCGTCTCCGCAGCCTCCACAACCAGCGTCAGGGCAGTCACAGTCGACGCCGCTCGACAATCCCGCTCCCCCGCCCACGACCGAGTCCCCGATGTGGGACCGCATCGCGCACCTTCCCCGCGGCGAGAAGATCAAGATCAGCTACGGCAAAGGCCCCTGGGAACATTGCCGGTTCGCCGGCGCGACCGACGCCTATCTCTTTTGCGAACCCGGCGAAGACTCCGACCGGCTTGTGGCTTACCAGATCAACCGCGCCGGCATCGCCGACTTCAAGATCGATCACGACGTGCGCAACGGACGCCTGGCTTTTGCCGCCTTCGTGGTAACCGGCGGCATCGTGATGGGATTCCAGACGCTGCATGCCACCCACGACGAAGGCGCGGCGGTCTTCGGCGGAGCGCTTGGTGGGTTGCTCGGCGGCGTACCCGGCGTTGCGGCCTCATGCATCGCCGGCGAGTGCGTGGCCCTGAACCCACCGCCTCGCGAGCCGGCTTATAGACTCAATTACAACCTGCCGCTGGGCCGGTTGAGGCATAGGTCATTGCCGCGAGCGAAGTAATCCGGCGACATACCTCCGTCAGACTTACGCGGGCCTGTCTCTCCGTCGCAGAAACCATAAAATGCCGAAGACCCCGACGCTCCCCCTAACAAAGCCGTAGAAGACCGCTTCGACGAAGATGGTGAAGTGTGCTTGGGGGTTTCCCGAGGATAAAACCACTGCCTGAAACCCATTGGCAAGCAATCGAGACAAGAAAAAGGACAGCCCCCCGATTACCAGGCCTCTCGCCAAACTCCTTCCGGTGGCGCGTGCGAACAACACCGCGGTCAGAGCGCCGGCGATGACATCGAGAAACAGAAGGCTGATGGTCAGATAAAGTCCTGTAGCAGCCGCGCTCGCGAAACCGAGTATTACTGAGACAAACTGGTAGAGCAATGCCCCGACGATGGCTCGGACTATCCAAATTGCGACAATCATCAGCCTCATATTCCGTGTCATTCGCGGGGCCAGCGGCGGCAAGGCAAATGCCAGGACAACACCCAGGACCGAAGCAGAAACAAAACTCAGGAAAGCCGATGCAGTGGGCCAGGCAAGACCCACCAGATAACTCAAGGATGGAAGCGCCCCCCAGGCCAATCCAACGGCCGCGGAGCAAACCAGGATTTGCGCCGGCCGGCTTAAAGAATGCCACCTGTCGGGAGCCCGCAGCATGGAAGTCGTTACCGACTCTAAGCCCAGCGCCTCCAACTGAGAGGGTGTTGAGGAGCCGAAACTGGCCTGGAAATCCTGAACTGCTTGGAAAGCGGTCACTGGCTTTTCCGGCCGGGAGGCTACTGACTCGCGTTGATCGGGAACGGATTTCGGCGGTGTTTCGATTTCCGCACGGTGGGTTGTTTCCGGTGCAGCAGGAACCGACGGGGAGAGCACGGAAGGCACTTTCGCTGCCGGCAGTGGTTTCAAAGAAGGCGGCGCCTGTGCCGGAGCGATCTGCAATTTCTGCGCTCCACTGCCAAAGTCTTCAAGGCACTTCGAGGCCGCCGTCGATACCCGCCGGCTGTCATCCTCCGCAAGACTTCTCAAAGCCCTTTCGGCGGCCAGCGCCAATCCCCGATGCTTTCCTCGCAACAGCGTATTCAGGCGGGGAATGGCCCTTTCGCGTGCTTCCGGCATGAGATTCTCGATGGCGTGCAGAAGGTCCTCGGGAAGGGCGGCTTCTGCAGGCCGGGGATTCAGGCCGATCACAATGGTGCCCTCGGCGTCCGACTCCCACTTGCGAGGGCTCTGTTGCGGAGTCTGCTCCCTGACCCGGCGATGCACGAAGCGATAGAGTTCATCGAGGGTAATCAGGCCATCGCTGTCCAGGTCGGCTTCTCCGCTGCGCAGTCCCTGCACCAGCGCCTGGGTGAATACCGAATAGACTCCCTCTCCTTCCACCGAGTCTCCCTCGAAGGAGTATTGAAATGCGTCTGAAGCCGTGATCACAAACCGGCCCCGGCCCTCTTCCCGTGCTGCTGCGGTCAATTGTTGTCCTACGTTCACGGTTGCCGCGGACTTGGTTCGCGCGAAAGCCCCGCTATGACAGCAATCGAGCAGCAGGATCTGCCGCCGCGACCGGCAGCGGCTGATCATTTCGTTTACCCATGGAGCGGCGACAGCCGTAGCGCGCAGCCGGTTGCGCTTGGTATTGCGAGAGGCATAGTAAAGCAGACCGTCGTCATCGGTGATGCCGTGCCCGGAAAAATACAGGAGCGTCAGGTCGTCGCGTTCGCGCTCCTCAAAGAAATCCTCAATCGCTTCACAAACACGATACGAGGGCTCATCCAAAAGGGTGCGCACCTCGAATCCGCAAATTGAAGGATCGGCCAGCACCTGCGCAAGTGCCTCCGCATCCTGCGGTGGCGCGATGAGTTGGCGCAGCAATGCGTCCTCGTAGACCGAGTTGGCAATGATGAGAGCGTATTTCTTCTCCGCAGTCACCACGGGGGCCTCATTGCTCAAACAGACGGTTCCTGGCTTGTTCTCGACTGCTGAGTAAGTGCGAAAGGGAAGCTCAGAATTGAAAGAATGGTAGCACCGGGAGCAATTCCGTATCGAAAAGAATGAAAACAAGCCATCAGCGGTATCCTGTTGTCTGACCGATGGCGACGCCCGACGCTTTGGATTCCACGACTCATGAGTCTTCCGCGCCAGGGAGCCCGCGGCGCAAGCGCCGATGGCTTCGTGGACTCGCGTGGGCGGCTGCGTGTCTCGCTGCTCTGATCGTGCTGGGAGCCGCCTTCGGCCTATGGTGGCTGCGATCGCGAACGCGCGCGGCCCTGCCCGTTCTCGATGGCGACGTTCGTGTTGCGGGGCTTACCGCTCCCGTCATGGTCGGCGCGATGCGCATGGCGTCCCTCATATTGACGCAGCCGGCCAGGACGACCTGTTCGTCGCCCAGGGCTACGTCACCGCCCAGGACCGCCTGTGGCAGATGGATCTCTACCGCCGCAATGCCAACGGAGAACTCGCGGAGGTTCTGGGATCCGCGCTGACGAATCGCGACATCTCGCAGCGGGTTTTTGGATTTCGCAAGACTGCGCACCGCATCTACGACAATCTACCCGCCGATGATCGACGCCGACTCGACGACTATGCGCACGGAGTGAATCTCTTCATCGATGGGCACCAGGACTCGCTCCCCGTGGAGTTCCGACTGCTGAAGTACAAGCCGCGGCCATGGAGCGGCGCCGACTCGGTCAGTATCGGCATGATGATGGTCGATATGCTCGACACGCACTGGGACGTGAAGCTTTCTCGTGAAAAAATCGCGGCGAAGCTGAACAATCCCAAGCTGGAGGCGGACCTCTACCCGGTGGGCTCATGGCGCGACCGCCCGCCGACCGGCGAAGTCATCGACCTGACCCAGCCGCATCCCGTGCCGCCTCCGATCAGCGACGATCAGGATGACGACCGGACCCAGGCCGGTGCAGCGTTAACCCACCTTAGCGACAAAAACAAATACGTCGCGAAGGTGGGGCACCCAGATGTTCTGGATGATTCAGGCGATCTGCATGGGCTCCGAACTATGCTCGGCCTCCCCGATTGCGACGGCTGCGCGGCGGGCTCAAACAATTGGGTCATTTCCGGCAAGCACACGGCCAGCGGAAAACCTCTGCTCTCGAACGACATGCACCTCTCCCTCACCGAGCCCAACATCTGGTACATGGCAGATCTTCGTTCGCCCGGTTTTCATGCTGCCGGAGTAACGCTGCCAGGGATGCCGTTCGTGGTGGCGGGCCACAACGAGCACGTGGCCTGGGGATTTACGGCGCTCTTTGCCGACGTGCAGGATCTGTATGCGGAAAACCTCGATAACAAGGGGAATTACCAGGCCAACGACACGACCTGGAAGCCGCTCGCCATCGATCACGAAGTGATTCATGTGCGCGGCAAGCCTGACGTGACCGTCGATGTCCGGTCGACAGAGCACGGCCCGCTGATCAATCCCATTCTGTCGATGATGGGTTCGCATGAAGGCCGCGCCATCGCGCTGAAGTGGACGCTCTATGATCCCAGCCTGAATACCCTTCCCCTCTACGCGATGAACGTCGCCTCGAACTGGGCGGAGTTCTCGACGGCGCTGAACGCCTGGTGCTGGCCAACGCAGAACGTGGTCTACTCCGACGATCAGGGACACATCGCCTATCACGCGGTGGGTCGCGTGCCGATCCGGCCTGGCAGAGTTGCCGCGTTGCCTGTGCAGGATGCGCAGCACGAATGGAACGGCTACATCCCCTTCGACGCCATGCCCGGCGCCTTCGATCCGCCTTCCGGATTTCTGGCCACGGCCAACTCCCGTGTGACCACCGACAAGTCCGCCTATCCGCTCACCCTCGAATGGATGGACTCTTACCGCACCGAGCGCATCTACAAGTCGCTGCAGGGTCGCGACGGGCTCACACCCAAAGACATGATCGCCGTCCAGACCGACATCTACAGCGAAGTCGACCAGGAACTGGCGCACCGCTTCGCTTATGCCATCGATCATGCTTCCGGCGCCGACGACCGCCTGCACAAGGCCGCCGACATCCTCCGCAGCTGGGATGGACGGCTCACCACCGACTCCGCCGCGGCTTCGCTGGTGACCCAGGCGCGGCGTGCGCTGTGGCCGATGATTCTCGAGCCCAAACTCGGCGACCTCGCCAACCAATACAGTTGGGCCGAGTCGAATTTTGCCGAGGAAGAGATCATCATGCACGGCAGTTCCGATTGGCTTCCTTCGCAATTCAAAAGCTGGGACGCGCTCCTGGCAGAGGCCGTGCGCAAGGGTATGGACAAGACCCGCGAGCACCCCTCGGCCCCAAGCGACGTGAGCCAATGGGCCTACGGAAACTGGCACGTCATCGACATCGAACATCCGCTGGGCGGGTTCCTCCCCATTGTCGGTCGCATCGCCGGAACCGGCCCGCAGCCACTGAGCGGCGACACCACCACGGTGAAGCAGGTCGGCCGCGCGTTCGGCCCCTCGCAGCGATTCACCATGGATTGGAGCAACATCGACGGCTCTACCGAGAACATCGCTCTCGGGGAAAGCGGCAATCCCTACAGTCCGTATTTCCGCGATCAGTGGAACGATTACTACGGCGGGACGACCTTCGCTCTGCCTTTCACCCCCGCAGCGGTCGCCTCCCAGGCCCGGCACACCCTGCGCCTCACGCCATGAACGAAGAGGGAACACGGAATAGGGAACAAGAATCAGGCGCCGCCGGGCAAGCAGCACAGATAGAAAAGAAATCCATCTTGCGGCGCTTCGCGGGGCCTGCGCTGCTCCTGCTCTGTGCGGCCGTCGCAACCCTGCCGCAGTTACTGCGCGGTCCTTCCTGCGGGCACGACTTCGATTTCCACCTGGTTTCGTGGCTCGATGCGCTGAGCAGTTGGCGCCACGGCATCCTTTATCCACACTGGACTCCCAGCGCCAACTACGGCGCCGGCGAAGCGCGCTTCATGTTTTATCCGCCGCTCACGTGGATGAGTGGCGCCCTGCTTGGAGCCATGCTTCCGTGGCGAGCCGTGCCGCTTGTATTGGACTTCCTCCTGCTGGCCGCGACCGGCCTCGCCACCCGGGCGCTGGCGCGCCAGGCATACAACAACGGTGTAGCCACTCTGGCCGGCTGCGTGGCGATCTTCTCCGGCTATGCCTTGTTCACCACCTATGAGCGCTCGGCGTTTGCGGAGATGACCGGCGGTTTCTGGGTTCCACTAATGCTGTGCCTGGTGCTCCGGAACCCCAGCCCCGCGCCGTCCGCTTCAATTCTTCGCTCAGCATGCGATCGCTCTGCGCTGCTGCTGGCGCTGGTGGTTGCGGGGGCGTGGCTGTCCAACGCGCCGCTGGGCGTCATGCTCAGCTATCTGCTCGCCGCGGTCGCGCTGGTCGTGGCCTTGTTGGCGAAATCGTGGGCCCCGTTGCTTCGCGCCGCGACTGGTGCAAGTCTCGGCCTGGGCCTCTCCGCATTCTTCCTGGTTCCCGCTGCATGGGAGCAGCGCTGGGTCGCGATCCGGCAGGCGGTCGATGACCCGGGACTGCTGATCGAGAACAGCTGGCTGTTTGCCCGCCATGCCGATCCGCGACTGGAATTGCACGATATCGAGCTGATTCGCGTTTCAGGGATCGCCGTTACCATGGTCGCCGTTGCATTGGCCGCCCTGGCCGTGAGTTGGTGGCGCAAGACCCTGCCCCCCGACCGCCGCTGGTGGATTCCTCTTGCGATCATCCCTGTCGTTGTCCTGTTGCTGCAGCTTCCTGCGTCGGAGTTCGTCTGGAACACACTTCCAAAAATGCGCTTCCTGCAGTTTCCGTGGCGATGGCTGGTCGTGCTCGAAGCTCCAATGGCGATCTTCTTTGCTTCAGCCGTGTGGGCGGGCCACCGGATATGGCGTGCGCTGGTCGTCGTGGCCTGTTGTGTGGCCTTTGTGGCTGCAACCGCGCTTGCGACGGTGTCGTTCTTCCAGGCATGCGATGCGGACGACGCCGTCACCGGGATGCTGACCGATTACAAGGAGGGCGTTGGATTCGCGGGAACCGACGAATACGCTCCGCCCGAGGCAGACGACTCGCTGGTTCCTACCAGTCTGCCTTTTGCGTGCCTGGTTCCCGATCCATTTCGGCCACTGGGCAAGGGCGATCCTAATTTGACTCTCGATTGGTCGGCGGACCAGGGCTCGTGCGACGCCGCTTTTGACGTGTCCCCTGGAGAATCGCCCGAGCACTCGCGCCTCCAGGCCAACCTGCCGCATGCCGGATACCTTGTTCTGCGCCTGCGCACCTACCCCGCATGGCGGGTGCGCGTGAATGATCGCGCCGCCGAGCCAATGCCCACCCGGGCAGATGGCTTGATGGCGGTCCCGGTTCCGAGCGGGCACATCGACCTGGCGATCGACTGGACCACTACACGCGACGTCATCGCCGGCCGCCTGATCAGTATGGCGGCACTGGTGTTTGTCACTTTCCTCGGACTGCTCGAATACCGTCGTATGCGGGCTCGTTTATCATGAGGTCAATGCCTGTGGACGTGAAATCCCTGATTCAGGAAGGAGCGGAGCTGACCGACCGCGCGCTGGAGGAGTTGCTCCCGAGCGCCGATACGGTTCCCGCCTCCATTCACGGCGCCATGCGCCACTCCACCTTTGCCGGGGGCAAGAGGCTGCGGCCGGTGCTGGCCATGCAGGCGGCTGTGACCATCGCGGGCCAGCTCCCCAAAGGGATCGAACGTCTTGGCGCGGCCCTCGAAATGCTGCACACTTACTCGTTGATCCACGACGATCTTCCCGCCCTCGACAACGACGACCTGCGGCGCGGCAAGCCCACTTGCCACGTGGCGTTTGGCGAGGCCATCGCGATTCTCGCCGGAGACGCATTGCAGACCCGCGCCTACGAAGTTCTGGCGGGATTGGAATGCCCGGCTCCGTCAGCCGTGCAGATCATCGGACTGATCGCCAAGGCCACCGGAACCATCGAAGGCATGATCGGCGGCCAGGTACTGGATCTGGAGAGCGAGCACCTGAAGCCTACTCCGCAACTGGTTGAGGCCATCCATCGCGCCAAGACGGGCGCGTTGATCCGGGTGAGCGTGGTGGCGGGCGGAATTTATGCGGGAGCCACGGCCGCAGACGCCGCGGCTCTCGATTCGTTCGGGCGCAAGGCTGGCCTGGCTTTTCAGATCGTGGACGACGTGCTCGACATGACGGTCGATTCAGCCCACTTGGGCAAGACCGCTGGCAAGGACCTGGCCACCGAGAAGGCGACCTGGCCCGCGGTGTTCGGCATCGAGCAGAGCCAGCGCGATGCCGCCGACCTGATCGAAGAGGCCTTCGCCGCGCTGAAGCCCTACGGCAGTCGCGCCGATGGCCTCAAGTCGGTGGCCCGCTACCTCGTTGAGCGCAAGAACTAGGTGACCAGGCCTCTGACCGTGTGATTTGTTCCGGTTGAGGTTTGTGGTATCCCAGGTTAGGCGCAAAAACAAAAACGCGCCGAACCCTGGGGCACCCGGATGTGGATAGCCGTCCTTAAATTGGCTTCGGGTTGGTCAGCCGCGCGTTGGCCACGTTGGCGGGGCGATCGGAAAACGATTTGCCGGCGTTGTAGGCGGACTTCTGATAGTGCGTCCCCACCTTCCTCAACGCATCCTGCGCGCCGTCGTCCCACACAATGTGGGCTTCCCCATTGACATAGTCCCAATGCCCGCGAACGTCGCCGATCGAGCGCATGGCTTCGCCGCTTTCCTTCAAGTCGATGTAGAACGTTCCGCCATTGCCGTCGCCGCATTCCCACCTGCCCACGTAGTGGCCGCGCGGAGGCGCCGCGGGATTGGATAGGGCGGGATTCTCGGCAACGACCGGCGGCGCGGGGAACTCCACCCGTTCGATATCGGAAAGATTGAAGGTCTGCCGATGGCCATCCTTGAAAACGATAACGATGGTGCCTGAACTGTTCTTTGACGATGCGGGAGCCGCTGCCACGGCGGCGGAAGCCCCCAGGACAAAGATTGCAGCCAGACCGGCAATCCCTATGAACTTGCGCATGAGAATTCTCCTTCGCGGACCAACGGCAGCGCCAGGACGTGACTTGCTGCTCCAATATCAGTTACGCACGTCGAAACCCCGACGGTTCCCGCCGCTCTGATTCCTTAGTCCCAAGTCCCTGAGTCCCTTAGTCCCTGTTCCTCATTTCAATTCCCGGTTCCTGTACACTGGAATGTTTACTGCCATGCAAAGCAAATACCCCATCGGCATCCTTGGCGCGACCGGTATGGTCGGCCAGCGCTTCATTCAATTGCTCGAGAATCATCCATGGTTCGAGGTCGCGTGGCTGGCGGCCAGTGACCGCTCCAGCGGCAAGAAATATGGCGAAGCCGCCAAGTGGAGACTCGACACTCCCCTGCCCGACCGCATCGCGCGCATGACCGTTGCGCCGGCCGAGCCCGAAGGCGCTCCGAAGATCATCTTCGCCGCGCTCGACGCCGACATCGCGCGCGAAATGGAGCCGAAGTTTGCCGCGGCCGGCTGCGCGGTCGTTTCGAACTCGAGCGCCTTCCGCATGCACGCCAGCGTGCCACTCGTGATTCCTGAAGTGAACGCCGACCACCTGCACCTGATCGAAGAGCAGACGTGGCGCAAGCAATCGGGCGGCTACATGGTCACCAATCCCAACTGCTCGGCCATCGGCCTGGTGGTGGCGCTGAAGCCGATTGAAGAACGCTTCGGCATCGAGCAGATTTTTGTCACCACCATGCAGGCCATTTCCGGCGCGGGCTATCCGGGCGTGCCATCCATGGACATCCTGGGCAACGTCGTCCCCTACATCAAGAGCGAAGAAGAAAAGATGGAAGCCGAGACGCTGAAACTGCTCGGCCATTTCGAAGGACACGAAGTAAAGCCGCTGGCTGCGCGCATGAGCGCGCACTGCAATCGCGTGGCGGTCGAGGATGGCCATACGGAGAGCGTCTCGATCAAGCTGGGCAACAAGCTCGGCCGGCCGGTGACGCGTGAAGACCTTCTGGCAGCCTGGGCTGAGTTCAAGCCGCTGTCGGGACAGAAACTGCCCATGGCGCCGGAGCAGCCGGTGGAGTGGGCGCCGCAGGACGATCGTCCGCAGCCGCGTCTCGATCGCAATCGCGGACGCGGGATGGGTGTCACCGTCGGACGGCTGCGTCCCTGCGGATTGCTCGACTGGAAGTTCACCGTCCTCTCGCATAACACCATTCGCGGCGCGGCCGGCGCGGCCATCCTGAACGCGGAACTGCTGGCCAGCCTGGGCAAACTGGAGCCAGTGGCTGAGGCGGCGGCGCGCGTTTAGGAATTCTTCCGCCAGTTTTGAACGGGCACGACTTTCGCCCCTGAGGTTCAGCTTTTTCAACATTGGGACATTCGGCATGAGCCTTGTAGTGATGAAATTCGGCGGCACGTCGGTGGAAGATCCGGCGGCAATCGATCGGACTGCAGCCATCGTGGCGGGGCGCGTATCCATGGGCCGGCATCCGGTGGTAGTTGTCAGCGCCATGGCCAAGGTCACAGACCAGTTGTTGCGCTGTGCCGCCGCCGCGTCGCAGGGCGACCGCACCGGCGCCCTGGCCATCAGTTCGCGCCTGCGCTCGCGTCACCGCGACACGGCCGCTGCGCTGATCAAGAATCCCAAAGAATCCGCCACCCTCATCACCTGGATCGATCAGAAATTCGATCAGCTCGATGAGGTTCTGCGCGGGCTGGCCGCCATTCTGGAACTGACTCCGCGCATCTCCGACCTGATCGTCAGCTACGGCGAGCGCCTTTCGAGCCGCATGATCGCCGCGGCCTTCTGCGAACGCGGCATGGATGCTGCGCACGTGGATGCGCGCGAGGTCGTTCTCACCGACTCGCAATTCCAGAAAGCGATTCCCATCGATTCGGCCATCGAAAAGCGCGCCAACGAGAAAGTGCGGCCGCTGGTCGATGCAGGCCGGGTGCCGGTAATGGGCGGCTTCATCGCCTCGAACGAAGCCGGCATCACCACCACTCTGGGCCGCGGCGGGTCTGACTTCACCGGCGCGCTGATCGGCGGCGCGCTGGCCGCAGAAGCCATCGAGATCTGGACCGACGTGGACGGCATCATGACGTCCGATCCGCGCGTGTGTCCCGATGCACTGCGCGTGAAGGTAATCAGCTTTGAAGAGGCCGCCGAGCTCGCTTACTTCGGCGCCAAGGTTTTGCATCCCGCGACCATCCTGCCGGCGGTCAAGAAGAACATCCCCGTGCTGGTGCTCAACAGCAGGAATCCTTCCAACGAAGGCACGCGCATCATCTCGCTCGCCCCGCACTGCAAGAGCCCGTTCAAATCCATCGCGGTGAAGAAGAAGCTGAGCATCATCGACGTGGTCGCCAGCCGCATGCTGATGACGCACGGCTATCTCAAGGCCATCTTCGACATCTTCGACCGCCACCAGTGCCCGGTGGACATGGTCTCCACCAGCGAAGTTTCGGTGTCGCTAACCGTCGACTCGAATGAGAAGTTGCCCCTGATCGCCGCCGACCTCAGCCAGCTGGCCGACGTGAAATACGAAGGCAAGAAGGCGCTGGTGTGCCTGGTGGGCGACGACATACGCGGGCAGAGCGGCATGGCCGCGCAGGTGTTCACCGCCGTACGCCACATCAACGTGCGCATGATTTCGCAAGGGGCCAGCGAAATCAACATGAGCTTCATGATCGACGAAGAAGACGCCGATGAAGCGGTGCGCTCGCTGCATGCGGCCTTCTTCCAGAACCCCGACCCGGATATCTTCGACGTGGAAGCGAGAAAGCCGCTGGCCGCAGCCAGCTCTTAGCTATTAGCTTTTAGCCATTAGCTTGTTCTCCGGTAACCGAAGCAATTCCGGACTCACATCCATAAGCTCAACGCTGAAACCAATCCAGATCGTGTTCGCACGTAAAGAGCTAACAGCTAAAAGCTAATAGCTAATAGCTCTCAGGAGTTCTTCATGCTCTTCCTCGTCCTCGGAATGGGAAAGACCGGCTCGCTGGTGGCCGAAGTAGCGCGCGAGCGCGGCCACATCGTGCGCGCCATGGACATCAACGAGAACTCCGGCGCCACGGCTCTGACCCCGCCCACGCTGGCCGGAGTCGACGCGGTCATCGACTTCACCAACCCCGAAGCCGCAGTCGAAAACATGCGCGCGGTGCTGTCGCTGGGCTGCCGCATCGTGGTCGGCACCACCGGCTGGTACGCCCAACTCGACGCCATGAAAGCCATCGCCGAGCGCCGCAACGCTTCCCTTCTTTACGGCACCAATTTTTCCATCGGCGTGCAGAAGCTGTTCCGTCTCACCGCCGAACTGGCCAAGCTCGATGACTACAAGTTCTCCATCACCGAGACCCATCACACCACCAAGCTCGACGCGCCTTCCGGCACCGCCATCACGCTGAAGCAGATCATCGAAGCCGCGAAGCCCGGCACGGAGATTGAGATCACGTCGCATCGCGTCGGCGACGCCAAGGGCGAGCACGTGGTCACCGCGACAAGCGATTGCGATGTGATCGAGCTGCGCCACGACGCCTCCAGCCGTCGCGGATTCGCGCTCGGCGCCGTCCGCGCCGCCGAGTGGCTCGCCCACCAACCCGCCGGCGCGTGGGACTTCCGCGAAATCTCCGACCAACTTTAGAATCTGATGCGATGACATCCCCTCCTATTTGCGCCGCCGCACCTGAAACCTGACACCTGACCTCTGACCCCTGCCGTTATACTTGCCTGTTATGGATACAGTTGGTTGCGGTACCGCCATTGTCACGCCTTTCCGGGCGGATGGATCGATTGATGACCGGGCGCTTTGGGGCCTGGTGAACTGGCAGATCGAGTCGGGCATTGACTTTATCGTCGCGTGCGGCTCGACGGGCGAAGCTGCCACCCTCGACGAAGACGAATGGCTGCACACCATCCGCGTCGTGCTCGAGGCTGCCGCCGGGCGAGTCCCGGTGTGGGCCGGATGCACGCACAACTCCACGCGCGTCGTGGTTCGCCAGGGCGCGTTGCTGCGCAACATCAAGGGCCTGGCCGCAGTGCTGTCGGCCAATCCCTACTACAACAAGCCCACCCAGGAGGGCCAGTTCCAGCATTTTCTGGCGCTCGCCAAGGCTGTCGATCCGCTTCCCCTGGTGCTCTACAACGTTCCCGGCCGCACCGCCGCGAACCTCGAGCCGGAGACGGTGATCCGCCTCGCCGAGGCCGCGCCAAATATCCAGGCCATCAAGGAAGCCAGCGGCAAGCTGCCCCAGATCGCGCAGATTGTGCATGGCGTCCCCGACGGGTTCAAGGTCTTCTCCGGCGACGACAACCTGGCGCTGGCCGCCATCGGCATCGGCGCGCACGGTCTCATCAGCGTGGCTTCGAACGAGGCTCCCGCCGAAGTGACGCAGATGATCGGCGCCGCGCTCGAGAATGACTGGACCACCGCGCGAGAGCTTGAACGCCGCTACGGGCGCCTCTTCGAAGCCAACTTCTGGGAGTCGAACCCCTCTCCCGTCAAGACAGTTCTCAACCTGATGGGCAAGTGCAGCGACACCGTTCGCCTGCCGCTGGTGCCGCCCATGACAACGACGCGCGCCAACCTGGAGCGGCTGGCCGGAGAACTCGGCCTGCTCAAGTTCGCGCCTGCCGGCGAAGGGGATATGAGAACGTCTTAAAGGCAGGGAATAGGGAATAGAAAAAAGAAATCGCAACATGTCGAAATGGCGCACCCGCCCTGCGTCATGGTAGTGACGGCAACATGAAGCCGCCTACAATCCAAAAACGGAGGTTCGACATGCAATATCTCTTGACGCTTTACTCGGACGAATCTGGCTGGACCAAGATGACACCGGAACAACAGCAACAGGGTGTGGCGGCCTATACGGCCTACACGCAGGCCCTGCAGGCCGCCGGTGTTTTGAAGGGCTCCAACCGGCTGCGTCCCAGCGCGACGGCCACCACCCTCCGCACCACCAACGGGAAAACCCAGGTGCTCGACGGCCCCTTCATCGACTCGAAGGAGCAGCTGGGCGGCTACTACCTGATCGATGTGCCCGATCTCGATGCGGCGCTCTCGTGGGCGGGAAAATGCCCCGGCGTCGGCCACGGCGTGGTCGAAATTCGGGCGATCTGGGCCATGGACCCCAGCAACCAGCAGTACACCGCGCGGGACGCTGTGGCCGCGGCCCGGTGATCGAGACAATCATGAATCCGTGCAGTGGCGCGCTGGTGCAGGAAAAGGCCGAAGCGGTGGCGCGCCACAGTTACGGAAAGCTGGTGGCGTTCCTCGCTGCACGGACCGGAAATGTGGCCGCGGCTGAGGACGCCCTGTCGGAAGCCTTCGCCGCAGCACTGGAAGACTGGCCGGGGCGAGGCTGCCCTGACAATCCGGAAGGCTGGCTGCTGACGGTTGCGCGGCGCAAGCTGATCGACACGGCGCGCCGGCACAAGAACGAAGCTCCTGCCGAAGAATATGACCTCGCGGTTGAAACCATACCCGACGCCGCCGCAGAGAATGAAATCCCCGATCGCCGCCTGGCGTTGATGTTCGCCTGCGCGCACCCGGCCATTGATGCGGGCATCCGCGCTCCGCTCATGCTGCAGGCTGTTCTCGGCCTCGATGCGGCCTGCATCGCATCGGCCTTCCTGATGTCGCCCGCTGCGATGGGCCAGCGCCTGGTGCGCGCCAAGACAAAGATCCGCCAGGCCGGCATTCCCCTGCGCATTCCCGAACGCGAAGAACTTCCCGACGCGCCTGGAAACGGTGCTCAACGCCATCTACGCCGCATATGCGGAAGGCTGGCTGGACCCCGCCGGAACCGACGTGGCGCGCCGCGATCTCGCCGAGGAGGCCATCTATCTCTGCCGGCTGGTGGTGAAGATGCTGCCCCGGGAACCCGAAGCGCTGGGCCTGCTGGCGCTGATGCTCTACGCCGAAGCCCGCCGCAAGGCGCGACGCTCCGCAGACGGCGCGTACATTGCGCTGGCCGAGCAGGACGTGTCGCTGTGGGATTGCGAGCGCATTGCGGAGGCCGAAGCTGCGCTGCTCAACGCCAGCGGCATGGGCGTCATCGCGCGCTTCCAGTTGGAGGCCGCGATTCAGTCGGCGCATGTAGCCCGTCGCCGCGATGGAGTGGACAACTGGAACGCGGTGGTGAATCTCTATGATGCGCTGCTCACGCTCACGGGCTCGCCGGTGGCGGCCATCAATCGCGCCGTCGCTGTAGCCGAGACGGAAGGCCCGAGCCAAGGGCTTGCAGCTCTTGATGCGGTAAGCAGCCGATCCGCGCGTGCTCGAATATCAGCCCTACTGGGCCGCGCGTGCCGACCTGCTGGCCCGCATCGGCGCTCGCTCAGAAGCCCGCGATGCCTACGAGATCGCCATCGGCCTCGAGCGCGATGCTTCGGTGCGGCAGGTTCTCGAAAAGCGGCGTGCGGAGTTAGTGGACTAAGCCGCCCTCGCGAGATCAATCCCCTTTTTGCGCCTTCTTGCTCGACGCTTCTTCCTGCCACTTCACACCCGGACGCGCCACTTCCCACATCTGGGCGGCGATCTCGTCGAACAGAGCCATGTGGTCTTTGCCTTCATCGTAGAGATTGAAGTGGGTACGATCGGGAATATAGGTGAACTGCGGCTCGGCGCCAAGGCGTTTGAGCACGGCTTCGAACTTGTGCGCCGATCCATCCAGGTAGAAGGTGTCGGCGGTTCCGACCATCACATGAATGCGGCCCTTGAGATAGTCTCCGCGCTGGGCCCATGTGGACTCGACAACGTGGGCCAGGTCGTAGTGATCGCGCCAATAAGCCACTACGTCGGGATGCACCTGGCCCGTCAGGCGATCAAACATCGGCTCCGGCGTTCCGCTCGCGCTCTTGGGCGAAAACACCCAGTCGAACGAGGAGATCTGGCCGCCGTAAGGCCCAAGTACCTCTTCGAGGCGCGCCAGCTCCTCCATGGTCGCCACCACTTTGCCGTTCTCGCGAATGATGGGAACCGGCGATCCGTCCGGCTTGTGATACAGGTTGGCGTTGGGCGCGTAGAGATCCACGTTGCTGAAATCGTGAAAGTCGCTAGGATCGGGCGAGGTGGACCATGTGCCGCCAAAGACCCCGGGATAGTTGACCTCCAGTTGCAGCGTGGCCCAGCCGCCGCTGGAATGGCCGTTGAGCAGGCGTCCCGAGGGCTTCGCGTCCATGCGGAACTTCTGTTCGAGATGAGGAATAAACTCGGTGGTTAGCGCGGTCCCCCATGGGCCGTTGTTCACCGAGTCGGCGAATTCGTGGGTGCCCTCCGGGATGGACTCGTCGAGCATCACCCAGATCATGGGCGGCATCTTTCCGCTCTTCATGCGTTCGTAAAGGCGGAGACCATACACCAGCCCGCCGTCGATATCGCCGCCGAAGCCGTGGGTCCAATAGGCGGTGGGATAGGTTTCCGATCCGTGATCCGCGTAGTGCGGGGGCAGGATGACCCACGCCTTGATGGCGACAGGACGGCCCCAGAAGCGCGTCAGCAGCGGGCTTTCGAATTCTTCATACTGTGCGACATCGGCCGTGGCCGCCTGCTTGAGCTTGGCAAAGGCTTCGGCGTGTTTCGGATCTTCGACGATGCGGCGTTCCAGGCTGAGCTCAGGCTCGGCGCCGACCCCCGGCTTCCAGCCGGCCAGCGTGACCACCGGGCTCACCCAGTCCTGAGTCGCGCGTTCCCGGTAGTTGTAAACATGGTTGACGTCGAGCACGGCCTGGGCCTCGTAGATGCCGGTGGGCAAGGCGGAGAACGGCCGCGGGATATGCGATCTCATCGGCGTCGACTTCGATGGACGATCCGGGTGGAAGATCGCGCACCTCGCGCGCGCACACCCAGGTTTCAGAGGGGTGCATCTCGCTGGCGGAGACTTCCTTGTCCCCCGAACCGGCCTTGAGAAAGATAAGCAGCCGCCCGCTCACCGGCGCATCGGACGGAGGCGCCAGTACGCGGAAGAACACGTGGGGCTGCGGGGTCGTCGAGGATGGTTGGCCGTGGAGCCGGACGGAAGCGACAATCGCGAGCTATCAGGAGAATTCTGCAAACTCGCAAGCCTTGGGGAATGGGCATGTGCGACCTCAAATCAATCTGTCACCGGCGCTGCGCACTGTCTGGACATCAAACGCGCGGGGAATCGGGTTCGTGCTCTCCCATCCTTTCGACACAAAGAAATCGAAAAGATGGGGCACGCTAGTTTTGTTCCAGGACAACGTGCTTTTCAGCCCGCCAGGGCGGCTTTGACTGCCTCGCTCACTACCCGGCCCTCGGCGCGAAGCCCGGAAGCCTGCAGCCGCCCCTGAACTGCCTTGATCACGGGGCCCATGTCTTTCGGGGTCGGCTTCTGACCGGTGGCAGATGCGTGCTCGTTCACTACCTCGAGCACCAGCTTGCGCAGACCTTCCTCATCGAGAGCCTTGGGCAGGAACTCCTCGATGACCACGATCTCCGCGGCTTCCTTGGCGGCCAGTTCCGGCCGGTTGCCCTTGGTGAACTGCTCGATCGAATCGCGGCGCTGCTTGATCATGGTGGCCAGCGCCTGCTGCTCCTCGGCAGGCGTAAGCAGGGCGCGCTTCTCGATGGCCTTGTTCTTGAGCGCGTTTTTAATCAGGCGCAGAGTGCCGGTACGCTCGGCATCATGGGCCTTCATGGAGATGACAATCTGCTGGCTGATTTGCGCTTCGAGCGCCCCTGCGTCGGTCAATGCGTGCCTCTTTTCGACAGGATGGCTGGCTCCCATCCTCGATCCAGGATCCTTCCTTCCAGCTTAGGACATGGAGGCGGCGTTTGCGACACTTGAAAATGGCCGGCGCACCCACTCGCATTCCGTGGAAAAGCGCACGCAGGTTCGTGCGGAACCGGGCAACGCCGCAGTCGCGGCTTGCGGAGGCCAGCCGCTCTTCGCCGATAGCAGATCTGAAGAATGCGAACGCAGGAGTTGCAAAGAGCCGTTATCGCGATGAATGATCCAGAGCAAACGAAACCGTCAGGAAGCCAGAAACTCCTCAATGGCTTTCGATACGTTGCGCGCAACGGTGCGGATCGAGGTGAACGGCACGTTCTCTTCAACTGCGTGCCGGCCGCCTTTCTGCATCAGGTCCGCTACCCGGCGTTCCCGGTCAGCCTTCATCACGACATATAGCCCGGTCCGTCCTTCCATCCTCACGATCTCCCCCGCCCGAGGAAACCTTTTCAGCAACCGGTCAGATTTTACGATTACGGAAACAACTGCGGGTCCCACTACTTACACCTCAAGTCATGTGTTGTGTGAGCGAACGGGAGAAGGAGTTTTCGCCGCTCAGGTGCAGAGATGCAGATTTTCCTGAGCAGGTTTGAATCAGGTTTATCTAAATCGCTGATTGCATTAATGAAATTGAACAGCCGCCACAAAAAGTCGAAAAACCCGGATCCTTGTTCTCATCGTCAACCCCTTTTTGCACAGGAGGAAGCGTTCACATAAATACCTATTGTGTGTATTATGTGATTGTCGAGCTCGACCGACTTACGGGTCGCTCAAGGAGAAAACATGATTCGCAAAACCCGCCTTTATACGCCCGGTCCCACACCCCTGCTGCCCGCGGCCCAGTTCGCGATGGCGGCTGCGGACATGCACCACCGCACGCCTGAATTCCGCGCCCTGTTCCAGAAGGTGCTGGCACAACTGAAGGTGTTTGTCGGCACTAAGAATGACGTGCTGCTGTTGGCGAGTTCAGGAACCGGCGCCATGGAAGCCTCGGTTTCGAATCTAACTTCTCCCGGAGATCGCGTGCTGGTGCTGACCGCCGGCAAATTCGGCGAGCGCTGGCGCGATCTGGCCAAGGCCTTTGGGTGCGAAGTGGAGATGGTGACCGCGCCCTATGGGCAAACGTTCGACCTGGTCGACATCCGGAAGGCGCTGCATCCGGGCATCAGGGCCGTTTACATGCAATCCACAGAGACTTCGACCGCGGTGCGCCACGACGTTGAAGCGATCGCCAGGCTGATCAAGGAAGTCACGCCTGCGGCTCTGCTGGTGGTGGATGCGATTACCGGCCTGGGCACGACCCATTTTGACGTGGATGGGTGGGGCATCGATGTGCTCATCGGCGGATCGCAGAAGGCGGTCATGATTCCTCCCGGCCTTGCCTACCTGAGCGTGAGCGAAAAGGCGTGGGCAGCGATGGATGCGTCGAAGAACCCGCGCTACTACTTCGATCTCCGCAAGGAACGCAAGAACGCCGTCAAGGGAGAAAGCGCTTATACCCCGGCGGTGGCGCTGGTTGCCGGGCTGGGCGCGGCGCTCGACTACATCGCCGGCCAAGCCGGCGGCGATCTCGAAAAGGGCCGCATCGCCCTGGTGAACAATGCGGAGGTGAATGCGGAGGCAACGCGGGCCGGGCTGGTCTCGCTGGGCTTCACGCTGTTCGCGCCGACCGCTCCGGCAGCGGCGGCCACGGCGGTCGCGGTTCCGGAAGGGACGAATTCGGGCGATGTGGTGAAAGCGCTGAAGTCACGCTTCAGCCTGGTCACCGCCAACGGCCAGGGCGAGATGCAGGGCAAGATCTTTCGCGTCGCGCATCTAGGCTTTTTCGACTATCTCGACACCATCGCTTTCCTCGGCGCCATGGAACACATCGCCAGGGACGTGCTCGGCCTGCCGGTGACATTCGGCAAAGCAGTGGCGGCGGCGCAAGAGGTGTACGCGAAAGCACAGCGGGGTTAACGCGGTTAGTGAAGATAGCGGGGTTCGCGCTTTTGCCAACTCCGCTAACGCGCGCGAAGCGCGGCTAACTCCGCTAGCACCGCTCATCGGGAGCATTCATGGCAGAACTCACATTCGGCGAAAAACTCGTGATCGCGCGCAAGCAGCTCGATCTGTACCAGTACCAGATGGCGGAGCGGCTGGGCGTGCATCCCAACTCCATCGTGAAATACGAACGAGGCGAAGGCAAACCGCATTCGGCGGTGTTGCGCATGTTTGACCTGCTTTGCGAAAAGGAAGGCGTTCGTTTCGACGAGTACACCACCGCGGAAAAAAAGGGAGACTCGATGAAGATCGTTCTGGCCGAGAAAGTATCTCCGGCAACGCTGGCAGTGTTTGCAGCCGAGCCGGGCTGGGAAGTCCTGACGCACGACAAGCTCCCCGATGGATTGGCCGCGGCTCTCGCCGATGCCGACGCACTGGTGGTGCGTTCCGCCGTGCAGGTGGACGATGCGCTGATGGAAAAGGCACCGAAGCTGCGCGTCATCGGCCGCGCCGGAGTGGGCGTGGACAACATCGATGCCGAGGCCGCCACCCGGCGCGGCATCGTGGTGATGAACACCCCCGGAGCCAATGCCGTGGCCGTCGCGGAGCTCACCATCGGCCTGATGCTCGCGCTGGCGCGCAAAGTTCCCGCGGCCAACGCAACCATGCATGCGGGCAAGTGGGAAAAGAAGAGCCTCCAGGGCGCCGAGCTGAAGGGCAAGACGCTGGGCATCCTGGGTCTCGGCCGGGTCGGCCTCGAAGTCGCACGTCGCGCCCGCGGCTTCGGCGTCGAAATCATCGGCAGCGATCCATTCGTGTCGGCCGCAATCGCCCGCGAGAATGGGATTCTCTTTATTGGCTTTGGACGAGGTTTTTGCGAAGGCTGACTACCTGACCCTGCACGTCGGCCTTACCCCCCAGACCCACGGCATCATCAACGCTAAAACGCTAGCCGGGATGAAGAAGGGCGTGCGCATCATCAATTGCGCGCGCGGCGAGCTGGTGGAAGACGCGGCCCTGGTCGAAGCCCTGCAGTCCGGCCAGGTAGCCGGCGCGGCCCTTGACGTATTTACCGAGGAACCGCCCAGGAATTCTCCCTATGCCGGCCTCGACAACGTGATCCTGACGCCCCACATCGCCGGATCGACCGCCGAAGCGCAGGAGGCCGTGGGCATCCAGATCGCCCGCCAGGTCCGCGAGTACCTCAAGCTCGGCGTCGTACAGAATGCGGTGAACCTGCCCTCGCTGACCCATGAGGAATATGTCCAGCTGGCGCCCTACATCGACCTCGCCGGACGGCTGGGATCGTTCCTGGCGCAGGCCGGCAAGGGCGGCATCGAGGCCATCCAGATTGTTTATGGCGGCGCCTTGACCGAGGCCAAGACCGACCTGGTGCGCAACTCGGCCATCGCCGGCCTGCTCGCAGGATCGGAGAATGTGAACCGCATCAACGCCGCCGCAGTTGCCGAGGAGCGCGGCATCCGCGTCCACGAGGAGAAGCAGGAGAGCCTTCGCGGCGGCGCGGCCACCCTGCTCGCCATCGAGCTGCACACCGCCGGCGGCGTCAGCCACGCCACCGCCACCGTGATTCACGGCGAGCAGCCACGGCTACTGGAGTTCGACGGGATCGACGTGGAAGCTCCGCTCGAAGGTACCCTGCTGGTCTGCCGCAACCTCGACGTTCCAGGCGTGATCGGCAAGATCGGCACGATCCTGGGCGAATACGGCGTCAACATCGCCAACTTCGCGCTGGGCCGCGACCGGTCCGGGGCCAGGCCGATACACGCTTTGGCCGTTGTCCAAGTGGATCCGCCGGTGCCGCCCGTAGTCCTGGAGGCACTGCTCAAAATTGAAGCTTTACTTGAGGTAAAACTCGTAAAGCTCGCCAATGGCGCAAACTAACCCGTTGTAAACTGGGTGCCCCAGGTCTCGATTCTGAGACCTGGGTGTCTTCCATTTGATCGACAGGAGAGTGTCGGCTAAACTGCGAACCATTACTTGATATAAGTCCGTATTAAGCTACACATATAAAAGACAATTGACAGGACCTACCCCATCTGTCCCTTGTGGCCCAGCATGCAGGCTACGATCGAGATTTGTCCCACGTGATAGGTCTCGTGCCAAGCCAGAAACCGGATCACCCCGCCCATCGTCCCGTCTGTGGTCGGTGGACTGGGCGGGGTCGCCGGCTTCGTCAGCATCTCTTCGGGCGCATTCTCGAGCGCACCGCAAAGGATCCCGCCAACTTCTTTCCAGGCACCCATCAACTCTTCGGATGAGGGATACGCGGCCGTTTCGTCCAGTTTGACGCCCCGGGCAAACATCCCTAGCCACGGAGTCGACCATTGGGTGCCCAGGCGGGCCAGGATAGCCTTCCTCGCCCAGGTCACATGACCAACAATCCACGCAATGTGGTTGGAGCAGACGGTAGGCCGTTTCAGCCATTCTTCGGCAGTCAGGTCCTTGACCGTGTTCAGCAGGAAGCTGTTGTTGTAGCGGTAGTCTTCGGCAGCTTGGGCGATACAGGTAAGGATCGGCATGGGTCGAGCTCCTGCGGATGTGAATGGTGCTGAGAACCGCGGTACCAGCAATACGCCATCCGCCGAGGCGCGGTCAACATGGACGTGGCAGCAAAAGACAACGGGCGCCCCGCGAGGCGCCCGTCTTGTTCGATTTCGGTTGCGGATTACGCGCGGCTAAGGTACGCGCCCTCGCTGGTGTCGACGCGAATCTTCTCGCCTTCGTTGATGAACGGCGGCACCTGGACTACGAGGCCGGTTTCGGTCTTGGCGGGTTTGGTAACGCTCGAAGCGGTGGCCGACTTCAGGCCCGGCTCGGTTTCAACCACGGTGAGTTCCACGGTACCCGGAAGTTCGATGCCGACCGGCTGCCCGTCGAAGTAGCTCACCTTGATCTGCAGATTGGGCGTAAGGTACTCGACGGCGTCTCCGAGGGTCGATCCCTTCAGAACCGTCTGCTCGTAGTCTTCGGGGTTCATGAAGTAGTAGTCGTCGCCGTCGGCGTAGAGAAACTCCATGGCCACTTCGTCAACCACCACGCGTTCAATGGCATCGCCGGAGCGGAAGCGATGTTCGAACATCGCACCGGAACGAAGGTTGCGCAGCTTGGCTTGAATGAAGGCGCGCAGATTGCCGGGGGTGCGGTGCTCGACCTTGAAAACAGAGTGCAACTGATCGTTGTGCTTGATGATCATGCCCGGACGCATTTGGGTGGCGGGAATCGCCATAAAGAAGAAACTCCTTGCTTTGGTTGCGCTCAATGCGCAGAAAATGTCGGCTTTAGCCCATCTGTCATTGTAGCGTAAGGCGCATTGAGGGGAGCTTTCGCTCCGGCGGGATGCGACGGCGCACCATCCCATCCCCGCGGCCAGCAAGCGCCGCAGGGACGAGAGGGTGGTCCCGGATGTAAGACCCTGGACCCAGGGCCCGTGTCTAGATTCTCGGCGGGAAGATTCCGATGGTGGCGCAGATGGAATACTGCAGTCCTTTGGGCGCAAACGCCCGCAGGTCAGGCAAAGCGAAATTGGTCACTCCGTCGCCGCCAAAATTGATGCCAATCAGGGAGAATAGGGCCGTATTGCCGGCAATGGGCAGAATACGCCCATCGGCGGGCAGAGCTCCTCCTGCGCCATAACCATTGACAGACAGAACCACGTCGCCAATGTTCAGGTTGTTGCAGGCTGCCCCCACAAACGCCTCCGCGCCGATAAATGCAACGCCTGTGGTGCTCAGGTCGTTGGAAAGCGTGGTCAGATTCGCCGGGATGGTTCCCGCAGGGCCGGCAGGACCGGCGGGGCCTGCGGGTCCGGTAGGACCACTTGGGCCGGCTGGGCCAACCGCTCCAGAGGGACCGGCGGGACCCGTGGCTCCAGTAGGACCAGCGGGACCGGCCACTCCGGCTGGACCGGTTGCGCCGACAGGACCTGCAGGGCCAGCGGGGCCTACTACTCCCTGGGGACCAGTTGGACCGGCAGGACCAGCGGCTCCAACAGGACCGGCCGGGCCGGGAACACCCTGTGGGCCGGCGGGACCCGTAGCTCCAGCCGGGCCTGCAGGTCCCTGCGCACCCTTGGGTCCTTGCGCTCCGGTGGGACCGGCCGGACCTTGCGGCCCGGCGGGACCCTTGATGTTCCAAACCACAAAACTCTCATTCTGCGCGCAGTCGGCAGCGGTGGGAACGATACGGGCCCGGCCATTCTGGTTGTTGTAGCAGGCAATGATCACGGTTGGCGACGCAGGCGGAGCGCCCATAGTCGCGGTGGAGGCTAGCAGCAAAGACATCGCTGCAGTGGCAACGTATCTCAGTTCGTGCATGGTAGGCCTTTCGTGGAAGCGCATTCGGCGGGAAGCCGCATTCCACGGCGCGATTATACATATCGCTCGAAAATCGCTCTTCGCGACGGCATTGCGATCGGCCCGGTTGCAATCGATTTTGTCGCCCCCGGCTTTGGTCGTCTACTATTGCCTCCGAATTTCATGCGGGCCATTCCCGCCCGGGAGCTTGTCTGATGCGTCGACGCGGTACGTTTGTTTCGGCTTTTCTCGGTGTTCTCGCCTTCCTTCCTCTGTGCCTCTTTGCGCAAAGCGGCCCGTCTTCTGCCGTTCCCGCCGACGCGCCGTACAAAAACCCGAAGACGCCGTTGGAAGAGCGTGTGAAAGATCTGCTCGGCCGCATGACGCTCGAGGAGAAGGCATCCATGCTGGCCGGCTCCGGCTGGATGGAGTCGATGCCCATCGAGCGCCTCGGCATTCCAGCCATCAAGATGGCCGATGGGCCCATGGGCGTGCGTGCGTGGTATGGCAGCTCCGCGGTGACCAACGCGGCTAACACTCCCAAGGTTCTGTCCACCTCGTTTCCATCCGGCGTGGCGATGGGGGCTACCTGGGATACAGACCTGGTGGAGCGCGAGGGACATGCCATCGGGCAGGAAGTGAAGGCTCTGGGCCGCGACATGATCCTCGGGCCCACTGTGAACATAAACCGCGTGCCCCTGTGGGGGCGCAACTTCGAAGGGTACGGCGAGGACCCATATCTGTCGGCGCAGATGGGAGTGGCCTATATCAAAGGAGTGCAGGGTGAGGGTGTGATCCCTTCCCTGAAGCATTTCGCTGCCAACAACGAGGAGTTCGAACGCCACCGACTCGACGAGCACATCGATGAACGTACCCTGCACGAACTCTACCTGCCCGCATTCAAGGCTGGCGTCCAGGAAGCCGATGTGTGGACGGTGATGTCGGCGTACGAAAAAGTGAATGGCAAGTATTGCGCCGAGAACCCTGAACTTCTGAAAGACATTTTGAAGAAGGAGTTCGGCTTCAAGGGGTTCGTGATTTCCGACTGGGGCAGCACCTATTCAACCGCTCCCACGGTGAATGCAGGCATGGACCTTGAGATGCCGGGCGGGCCGCCGGCGAAGGCAATGCTGTCGAGCCCGCGAACGATCCTGAGCGGCAACAGCGGAACCTGGCTGGAGGGCGAAAAAGTAATGGCCGAGGTGAAGGCCGGCCACATCACTCAGGCGGCCATCGATGACAACGTCAGCCGCATTCTCCGCGTCATCTTCAAGAGCGGGTTGTTTGATCACCCGCATCCCGGCGGGGGTGAAGTGGGCACGCCGGAGCAGCGGGCGATCGCCCTCCAGGGCGCAACCGAAGGAATCGTGCTGCTGAAAAATGCGGGCGGACTGCTGCCATTCGATCCGGCCAAAGTAAAGTCGATCGCTGTGATCGGGCCCAACGCGGCCGTGGCGCGCACCGGCGGTGGCGGAAGCTCGCTGGTGCGGCCGAAATCGGCGGTTGCGCCGCTCGACGGCATCAAGGACAAAGCCGGCAGCGCTATCAAGGTGACCTATGCGTTGGGCGTGGGGATGGAGGACGAGGATGCGGCGCACGACACGCCGGAGGCTCGCGCCAAAGACCTGCAGGAAGCCGTGGATGCGGCATCGCACGCCGATGTCGCCGTGGTCGTCGTCGGGCGCTACTCCAAAAACGAGTCGGAAGGATTCGATGTGAAGACCATGGATCTCCCGGCCGGCCAGGATGAGTTGATCCAGGCCGTGGAGAAGGCCAACCCGCATACCGTGGTCGTGTTGAATACGGGCGATCCGGTGACTATGTCGAAATGGATCGAGACAACACCAGCGCTGCTGGACATCTGGTATGGAGGCGAAGAGGGCGGAAACGCGTTGGCAGCGATTCTCTTTGGCGCGGCGAATCCTTCGGGCAATAAAAAGCTGCGGCAATGTATTCGGCCTATTGTTGAAGCCTTCGCTTCTTGGCCATGATGTACTCCGCGCCCGCTTTTCTATCAAGCATGTAGGCATCGAGTGCCTTGCCGAAGACAGGTTACGAGCGGGGCCGGTTTGACCTGTTCTCTCATCAGTCTTCTGCGCGCAATACCGGAGGAAATTTATGAAAGCTCGTAGTAGTGCGGTGGGAATGTGCGAATCGCGTCAGCGATTTGCATCATTTCCACCATTTACGTGGCAGTGCGATACTGCTGGCACGTTGTCAGTACAGCGCAGGCGATGCGAGCAATCTTGTTGGCCAGCGCAACTACCGCGACGTGAGAATGCTTTCTTGCTTCAAGCGCATCCATCCATGAACGAAAGCTGTGTTGAGACCGATTTAATAGTGCGAACGCAGCACGTGCACCTCTATCAGCAGCTTCGCAGGTACTGATTTCCTCGCTTGCTGATTCCGAGCAGCTTAGTTTTTCCGCCTGACGAGTGTTGTCGCGGGACAAGTCCGAGCCACGCAGCTAAATCTCGTCCCTTCCTAAACGCTGTGGCATTTCCGACGGCGGCCACAAGTGCGGTTGAAATGATCGGTCCGATGCTCGGAACGCACATGAGTAGTTTGCATCTCTCGTTTGATCGGGAAATACGGCCGATCTCCTCGGTCACAGCTTCAATCTTTGTCTCCAGTTCGCACCATTCTTCTCGTAGTGTCAACAGGATGGTTCTGGCACGAATGCTCAAGCAGTTGTCGGCATTCTCAAGCGCAGCGGGGAGGTTCTTCCGCAGATGTTCGACACCAACTCGTATGGCAATACCGCGCTCCAGAAGAAATCCGCGGATCTGGTTCACCAGCGCGACTCGACGTTGTATCCAGCGCTCCCGTACCCGATGAAGTGCCTGCAGATCGAGCTGCTCATGGGTCTTGACTGGGACATAACGCATGGTAGGCCGCAACACTGCCTCGGCAATCGCCTCAGCGTCGATGAAGTCATTCTTGTTGGACTTTACATACGGACGGACATATTCCGCCGGCATCAGCCGGACATTGTGGCCTTGATCGACAAGAGCGCGAGCAAGGAAATGCGCTCCGCAACATGCCTCCATCCCGATGATTCCAGCTTCCAGGTTTGCTGTGTAAACGAGTAACTGGGTTCGGGAGAATTTCTTCCTCACTATTACCGCGCTCTTCTCATCTAGGGCAACAAGGTGGAAGACAGACTTCGCGATGTCGATTCCGACAGTGGGCATGGGCATGACAGGTCTCCTTCTGAACGTCACTGAGAGTGTAACGAGCGGCGGACAATTAAAGCTACCGGTTTCGCTGCCCAAGAAGTTCGAGGACTCCCCGGCGTCCGGCCACTATCCCGGCGAGAATCTCAAAGTCGACTACGCGGAGGGCATTTATGTGGGCTACCGTTACTACGACACGAAGAATGTCGAGCCGCAGTTCCCATTTGGTTTTGGGCTGAGCTACACGACATTTGCGTACAGCAATCTTTTGATGACCGATATTGAAGAAATGGGAATGTCGTCCTTGAGGCATTTCTCGGTCAAAGTGAGCAACATTGGCGGACGCGCAGGAGCCGAGGTGGTGCAGGTCTACGTGCACGACGGCCACTCCAAGATTGATCGGCCTGCCCATGAACTCAAGGCATTCGAGCGCGTCGAATTGAAACCGGGCGAGACGAAGACGGTCGAGTTCTCGCTCAATCGCGGAGCGTTCTCCTATTGGAGCCCGAAAGAGCGAGATTGGGTCATGGAGGCGGGAAGGTTCGAGATCCAGGTAGGCGCGTCGTCCCGCGACATCCGGCTGAAGAAGGCGGTGAATGTGGACTAAAGTTTTTGCGGTCCAGCACGGGGCAATGCCGCCCCAGGAAAGGATGAAAATACGGTATATTTTGGCGCAACTGATTTGGAAGGGTTTAGCGGTCATCTTCGCTGCAGATTATTAGCGATGCCAGGAGGACAATGGAATGCAGGGAGAACATCGTCTATGGTTTCGTCGAATCGACTCATTCGTCTTTCTTCGTCGTTTATTTCCTCTCCACCCACCCGCGCTGCAAAAAAAAATCTGGCCGTGAAACTGTGGAATTGGATTTAACCAACTTAGATTCTTATATTTAGGTAATTTTTAACGACGAAAACGGCACCAACTATGGTGCAAAAATGGGTGTTTTTGGCGGTTTCAGGCGTCTTTTGCCTCAGAAATGGTGCTGCGATCAGACAAACCGCTGCACCGATCCCGCGAAACTGTCAAACCGATTAAGTCATTCTTTTTCAATATCTTGTATCGGAAATATCAACAGAAACTGCAACCGCACACATCCTTGCTATTTCGGCGGTTCATAAGGCTCCACCCTAAGCAGATCGGATAGAATCCCGCGCTCCTGCTGCGTGAACTGACTCTGATACCGGCTCGAATTCAGCACCGTGCTGCGCTGATCGGGAGGAACCGAGCGCAGGTCGCGGAATGCGTTCTTCATCGTCACCTGCCGATCGGGAGGGAGCGTCGTCCACTCGCGGGCAGACCGATTGATATGCATCCGGTCCTCGGCGGGAAGGTGTTCCAGGTTCTCGGCGCGGGCCAGCCGGCGCTCGCGCTGCGGATCCGGCATCTTGTTCACGCTGTTCAACTGTTGCACCAGGCGCTGCTGCTGTCCCTGCGGCAGGCGGTTGAACGCCGGGTCGTTGCGCAGCATCTTCTCCTGGTCCTGGACCGGGGTGTTGCGATGCTGGTTCAACCACGATTGCAGGTGTCCCTGAGGAGCATTATTCGGAGTGGGATAGCCAGGATAGGTCGGCCGCGGCGTGTTCGATCCCAGGTAGGGTGGCCCCGGATACACGGGCCGTACGTTCCCCTGCGGAGCGGGCTGGAACGACTGCGGAGCCGGAGCCCGACCCTGCGGCGGAATATACTGCCGCGACTGAGGCTGAACGTAGGGTCGAGACTGCGGCTGCGGAAGCGGACGCCCCGGCTGCGGCGTATACGGCCGCGCCTGCGGCTGCGGGTTGGGCCGGCTCTGAAGTGCCGGCCGCGACTGGTATTGAGGCGGACGAGACTCGTATTTCTGCGGGCGCGGCTGCGGCTGATGCTGAGGCTGGGAATGAGGCTGCGGAGCCGAGCGTGGGGCCGGAGGAGGCGTGGACCGCTGCGGCTGGTTGTGCTGCCCGACAGCCTGCATCGCAGGCACGAACAGGGCTCCCATCGCGGCAGCCAAAGCCGCGCGGCGCCAAGTCTCCGCCCTGCGTATGCCTTTCATATTCACCCCAACTCTATCGATCTTTCCCCGGAACCTACTGCCCCGAAACACCTGACTCCACTAACTCCACTAGTTGGTGTTCAAATCGTCATCTGTTGCATCCGGCGATCCCGAGATGTTTTCCAACTGGTCCAGCAATTGCGCGTTATTGTCTAAGGTCTGCAGGTCGCCCACCACCGCGGCGTCGCGAGTAGGAGGCGCCGTCTGTTCCAAATCCGTAACGCCCAGGTAAGCTCCGCCGCCCACGATCAGCAGAATCGTCAGCGCCATGGCAGCCAGCGGGCGCGCATGAAGCTGCGGACCGTAGAGAATGCGCGCGCGAACCCGCGCCACCAGGCGTGCAGCCCACCCGGCTGGCGCGGCTTTGCGTTCTTCTTCAAGCCGCACCTGAAACCGGGTCATGAAAAATGGATTCGGCTCTGGAGCCTCCCAGTTATCCAGAAGAGCCATCGTGGCGCGCAACTCCTCAAGCTGACGGTGGCAATGATCACACCCGGCAACGTGAGTCGTAACGTTTTCAGGCACAGCCGACGGATCCAGAAGCAGGTCTGCCAGCCTCTCCTCCATCCCGGTGCACGTGTTCTTGTTGGTCTCCATCACTACCACCCCAATTCCCCGTCCGCTACGGCGGACTTATCTCCACTCACCCAGTTAGACGAAATCTTTCAACTTGTCTCTAAGCGTCTGGTAGGCGCGAAACAGCAGCGACTTGGTCGCCGATTCACTAAGCTTCAGCACATCGCCGATCTGGCGATAATCCAACCCCTGGTACTTGTGCATCAGCACCGCCATGCGCTGTCTTTCTGGCAGGGCCATCACATGCTTGCGAATGGCCGCCATGCGCTCGTCGCGGAGCATCCGCTGTTCCACCGTGGGCTCGTCGTCGGCCACCTCGGGCGTTGTGCCAGTCTCTTCATCCGGCACGTCCAGATAAACATTCTGGGCCGCCCGCTCATGCTTCGTATCCCGCGCATGATTTACTGCCAGGTTCGTGGCGATGCGATAAAGCCAGGTGGTGAACTTCGCTTCCGCCCGGTAGCTTTCGCGCGAGCGGTAAACGCGCAGGAACACTTCCTGCGCCAGCTCTTCGGCAACCGCCTGGCTGCGCACCATCCTGAACAGAAAGTGAACCATGGCCCGGTGGTATTTCCCCACCAGGTAAGTGAAGCCCGATTCATCGCCCGCAGCCACTCGGAGCATGATGGCGGCATCGCTGGCCGGGTCGGACGCGGCAAAATGCGGGTCCACTGCCGATCGTTCGATTTCCGGGTCGGGCCTGACAACCTGCCCTTGCCCCAGTGCCGCGTTGTCCAGGACGAGCGTCGCCATATCTTCTGGAACACCATCATCGTCGGAAGGTTGCGGTTCTTGGGCATTTTCCGGCGTGGATTTTGAGCCTTCTGAGGCCGATAAGCCGTGCGTATCCCGGTCGTTCCCGTCTCCCGCTCGGTGGCCGGACCCGCCCGCCGGACCGTTGCCGCCCTCGCGCGCCGCCATGGGCTGCAGGCCGGCCCGATCGGCACTGGAATTCCCCCGGCTTTCTCGCGGCACATGCATACCGTTTTTAGAAGCAAATTCCGACCCAGGCAGGCGGCCCAGCGCCGCCTCTCCCGTCGCGGAGGGGGGCTCGACTTCAGGCCGTAGAGATCGGATTCGAAAGATCATGCGTTGACGTGCGCGGGACGGGCAAGACCGTAGCCCTTCATTCGATGAAACGGTTGGCCGCTTGGCCCGGCTGGTGCTACTCTATCTTAAGGGATGCCCCTCCCGGCGCAATCCGCGCCAACCCTCCTCAGCGGGCGCTTAACTCAGCGGTAGAGTGCCATCTTCACACGGTGGAAGTCGCAGGTTCGAATCCTGCAGCGCCCACCATGCAATCAATAACTTACGGTTTTGTTGGATTGGTCAGGATCGATCACCAATGCCCCAGGAGCGGAGTCGATTGACTTGCGTGGATCGCTAGGATTCCGCTCACGAGCCGACAAGAAAGACCCCACCCAGTTTGGTTCTCTGGTCCCTAACTATTCAGTGAATGGATCACCAAAGTTTCATGCCTCTTTTGCACGGTTGATCATGCCTTCGATCAAGCCGGTCTTAACGAACTGATCGAGAGACTGGCCCGCAAGGGCCATCGGAAGGGCCCAGATTACCAAATTCGAATAGTAATCCTCGCCCCATTGGGGCATACCGGTCTCACCGTTCAGCAGACAACGCTGGTTCCAAGGGGAATTGTTCTTGACTGCGACCGCGCTATAAAGCCGTTCGGCGATCAGAAGCCCGGTGTCACGACGGCCATAGTAGAGGAAAGTCATGGCCGCACACAGGTTCTCTCCGAAAAAGATGTTTTTGGCATGGTCGCCGGAATGGCCCAGTCCTGTATCGAACGGCTTGCCTTCCGGAGTGACGCCGTTGATCAGGCCATAGGACGTCGCATTGAGGTTCAGCTTGCTGATCGTGTCTAGCGCCGAGCCAACGTGTGCAGCTGGGAGGGTGTCCTGCAAGCCGGCGATCCGCGTACACCACGCCGCCATGAGCTGGTTCGCCAAACAGACCTCGCTCACATTCTTTTGTTCCCGATCATTCCAGAGGCGATAGTACGAGCCGTTCCACAGGTTCGCTTCAAAAGCGGACTTGGCTTTGCTTAGCCGGTTAGTACAGTCAGCAGCAAAGTTCCGGTCTCCCATCACATTGGCCATCTGGGTGGCGGCGCTGAGGGTCCCCAGCCAGATTCCTGCCACGTAGTTCGAGGTTCCCTGCCATGGCCAGATGTCATAGAACTGGTTCGCAGGCCAGGCTTCCGCCGGAAGTGCGTGCGATTGATCGTGGACCAGCCCGCAATCATCATCATCCAACGTGTACTGGTACTGAACGGCCTGCTTGCAGGAGTCGTAGAACTTGGCAAGCTGATTGCGATTTCTTGTACGCAGATAGAGTTGGTAGACCATCTGCACGTATTCGCCCGAGTTCAGCGGGTGCTGGCAGGTGTAGCGCGGGTCACGCATCGACGTGGGAATGCCGAAGGCAAATGGAATTTCTCCACTGCCAATCTGATAATGACGGAACGCATCGAGGGTGGTCTCTTCAAGTTCGGGAAAAAAGAAGAGCAGGGCGAAGTGGCCGTGCATCCGGCACACCATGGTTTCGACAATCGGACAGCCCGTGTGACTCTCGCTATGGGTGAACCATCCGTTGTCGCTCCACCAATCGTCTTTTCGCGTGCGAGCAATCCACACAGAGTTTTTTGCCAGGCTGTAGAAGCCCTGCACCAGGGAATCCCGCAGCCAGTCGGGAAGATCCGAACGATAGATCTCGTTCTGCCAGGCGAGCACGCGCCGAAGCAGCCGATCGTGGTTCGCGAGGCCGAAGGCCGCGACGTCCGCCGCGTTGCGAAACCGTTGTGAATACCGGTTGACGCGAGGCTCACTGCCGCTGTCCCGCCATACGGGCGCATACCAGCCGACCGCGAACCGCACACGCCGGGCGTCATGGGCTGGAACTTCGACGGTCACGCAATAGCGTCCTTGTCCCGGAGCTGTCTCGACGACACCTTCGCCGCGAACCGCCAGCTCTGCGCCTTTCACTTTCTGCAATTCCGGCAGGTCGACTGGAAAGTCCAGATAAAGGGTGAGAGGACATGCCGCGTCAGATGCATTCCTGAGCTCCAGATCAAACAAGGCGACGGGAGTATTCGAAGCGGCCGCATCGCCAACGATAAACGGCGTGAAAGCGCGAATTCCGATTTCAAGCGGCACTTCGTCGAAGTGCGCATGAAGGTCCGCCACGGGATAGTGTCCCCAGTACTGAATCTGCGCCACTGACAAAGGGATCTTTCGCGTCCCGGCTTCGATGACCAGCCAGTCGGCAAAGAGCTTTCGAGGCGGCACAAGGTCATTGAAGATGGAACAGAACCCGAGCTTTCCATCGCCTTCCAGCGTGATGTAGCCAGTGCCGAGGCCCCCGAGTGGCACTCCGCTTTCAAGGCGACGGCCCTCATAGATATAGCCCACTACGGGAGCCGGAAAACCGTCAGCCTTGATTGCGGTCCACTGATTTACGGGAACCGAGGCGTCGAATGGCCACCCGGCTACAGCTTTGTCGGCGCGGTCCTCGGCCGAACTTAGCGTTCCATAGAGGCCGGCCGTCGCGATCCCGCCCAACCCACCTATCATTTCTCGTCGGTTCATGCTGCTTTGCGTCTCTCGTTTCCCGGCCGCCCCCGGTGGGAATCGGCCCTGATCTTTGTCACGACTGAACCGCTCTCTGAAAAAGGCATCCTTGCACGCGATGCGGCCGGGAGATACCTTGCTACCATCGGAGCTTGCCTCCGAGTTGAACGATGCGGCCGGGCGCGGCTGATCGTACGACGCCAAATGTCGAATCGGCTACGTTCGAATCCGGAAATGCAAACTGCGACCGGTTCAGAGCATTGAACGCCTCGAGTCGCAGTTCGAGTGCCAAATGCTCTCCCAGGTGCGTGTTCTTGAACAGCGATGCGTCCAGATTGTTCACACCTTGTCCGCGCAGAACATTTCGTGGCGAAGTTCCGTACAGTCCGAGTCCGGGCTGGGCAAATGCCGCCGTGTTGAACCATCCCGCAGCCGTCCTGTGAAAGCCCTGCGGATATGGCTTCCCTACCAGGTTCGCTCGCTGTCCATATGCATCGTTGTAATTGTCCAGGTCGGGCGCCGATACGGTGAAGGGAAATCCTGATTGAAATGAGACTATCCCATTCAACTGCCATCCGCCCACGATTGCATCGAGAGCAGCATTCGACCGATTGAGTACTCTTTGGCCGCGACCGATGGGCAACTTGTAGTTGAAGCTCGCCACAAATCGCTGCGGAACGTCGAAAGAAGAAACACTGTAGTCGAGTTGGGGACGGTGCGCGTCCATCGGACCAGCCCAGCCCGCGGCATCCCCCCCAATGGAAGCGGCGGCAGACTTGTCATCCATGCTCTTGGCATACGTGTAAGCCGCAACAAGGCTGAGATTCGATACGTTCGACTCCACCTTGAGGTTCAGCGAGTTGTAGTTGGAGTAGGCCGACCAGAACTCCTCGACGATAAGTCCGAAGTTCGGAAACGGCAGGCGCGCCGAGGGCGGAGACGGATTCGAAGGATCATAGTCGTACGGCTGATTCGAGGTCATTCGAGTATTCAGGTGGGTACCTTTCGAACCGGCATAGTAGGCTTCGACTTTGGTGTTCTTGAAAATCTCGTGTTCCACCGACAATGACCAATTCTGCACGTACGGGTTAAGCCTCTTCCGGGATTGAGGCTCATAGAAGCTCAAATCGGCGGTAGTGACCGGTCCGGGCGCGGACAGATCCGGGAACAGATTGTCGGCGTTGAGGAGATTGACCCCAGGCGTCGCATACAGTGTCGTTCTGACCGTGTATGGGTAGATGTTGCCTGATCCGATATCCTCAAATGTTTCTGCCGTGTCGTAGAAGAAACCATATCCGGCTCGGAACACCCAATTGTTTACAGGGTTGAATGAGATCCCCACGCGCGGAGCCAGCACCTCCTTCTGCGATGGACCAGCCTGTCGCCCGCAGTAATGGTACAGGTTGGCTCCGATCCCACTCGTAATCAGGCTGTTGTCGGCAACGCAGAGTCCTCCACCCGGAATGGTCGGATCGAGCCATGACCAATGATTTCGTTTTTCGTATGGAACTGAAGACCAGTCGTACCGTGTGCCGATGTTGACTGTGAGCCGCGGCGTTACCTTCCAGTCTTCCTGGAAAAATGGTCCCATGGAGTTGTAGACGATGTTCACCGGGGAGCCAGGATTCTTCGGATTGGACTGGGATGTCGGTTGCGTTGTCCATACCTGCTCTAAATATCCCAGTAGGTAATCTGCAACCGGATCTCCCGAAAAGTCGCCGGTGAATGTGAACTGCCCAGTGAATCCGGTGGTCGTATTGTTCGCCAACGTCCAGTGGCGATAATCGAATCCGAAGGCCAAGGTGTGCCGGCCTTTGATCAGCGTGACGGAATCGCTGACTTCGTGCGTTACCTGGTCGTTTAACCAGGGCGTATTAACCGCCGAGCCTAACCCCAGGAATCCTCTGATCCCAACATTCGGTAGCGTCCTCTGAGCATCGGGGAGCGTGCTGTAGATGCCCTTGAAATGGAAGGCGTCGATCGCCGATTGTGGAACACTCACTCCCAGTTGGTCCGCTGCCACATCGAGGTCTGAGTATCTGAATTGATTAATGAAGTTCGGGCTGAAGGTGCGAATGTAGGTGATCTGGTAGTTAGTCGCATCGATAGGGTGAACATACCCTGACGTCGCGGGTATGGCGCCGGAATCGAAGATGTTGTTGGCCTTCGTATATCGACCGAACACCGCATTTTTCAACCCGATTGTCTGGTCGAAGCGGTAGTTCTGCTGGTCGGTTTGAATGGGACTGTTGACGGTGCCAATAAAATTTCCCTGCGGAACGCTGGTGTTGGGAGAAGGGATGTACTTGTCCATCACCGTGGCAAAGTTTGAGATTTGCGTGGAGGGGATCTGGTTATTTTGATAGGGCACCCCTGTGGCGGGGTCCTTGATAGGCGTGGTGAATTGGCCGGACAGCTCGGTCGCACTCGGGACGACCCCATACTCGGTCGCGTACGTAGTTGACCGGAGACCTTCGTAATTCGCAAAGAAGAATGTGCGGTTTCTGCCGTTGTAGATCTTCGGAATCCAAACCGGCCCGCCAAACGAGTAACCAAAATCGTTTTGCCGCAGAATCGGAACCGATGCATCGAAATACGAACGCGCGTCGAAGAAGTTGTTCCGCAAAAAGTCGAACGCGGTCCCGTGAAATTGATTTGTTCCCGACTTGAACCCGATATTGATCTGATTTGCGCTGGTTCCATACTCCGCGGAATACGTCTCAGTTTGGGCTTTGAACTCCTGGATCGCCTCGATCGACGGTTCAAATGCCGGGGTTTGATACATGACATCATTGATCGTGGTCCCGTCGACGAGGTATTGATTGGCGGAAGCTCTCCCTCCACCAAGGATGAGCGATCCTCCGGAACCTGGGCGCGTCGATTGTTCTCCTGAAGGGGCACCGGCACTGTTCATCTGAACAGCGCCTGGTTGAAGGATCATCAACGACGTAAAATTGCGCCCATTCAGCGGCAGATCGCTCACCTGCTGCTCGGAAATCAACTGGCCGATGCTGGCGCTCTCCGAATCCAGTTGGACCGCCTGAGCTGAAACCTCAATCTGTTCGCCCGTTGCTCCAACCTTCAGGACGACATCGGCCCGCACCGTCTGATCCACTTCGAGATTAATATGCTGGATGCGAGTCCTGCTGAAGCCGGCCGCCTCGACCTGAACGCTGTAATGACCCGGATTGAGATAGGGAACGGTATAGTTTCCCAACGGCCCGGTAAGCGCGGTATGCGACACGTTTGTATCGGTCTCGGTGATGGTGACTCTAGCGCCCGGAACCACGGCCCCGGTCCCATCCGATACTTGTCCGAGGATTGTACCAACGGCGCCTTGTGCGCCCGCGATGGCGGGGAATGTGAGGGTGGCAAGGAGAAGAAGGAGTTTTTTCATGACGTGACCTCCAAGCGCTTAAGATCTCAAGCGCTCCAACCTTATTCACGATCCAGCACCTTTGTCAACCCTTTTTCGGAACATCAGGTCAGGGTGCCTAAAATGGCGTGTTTCTGCGCACGTTGCTCCCCGATGGCTGCACAAGGGTAGCCGCAAATCGGGAACAAACGGCACGTCCGCTTTCCTCTGCGCTGGGATGGCTCGGCCTCGATCAGGTCGCGACGTAACCTGACCACGCCGATGGAGAAGCCCACCGATCGAGGCGCCGCATTCTGTGCGCTTCGTTATCTGGACGCGGGCGTGAGGTGTTTCGAAGCGTAGGGTTCGCGGCTGATGAGCTGGCTTGTCATGCCGCCGTCGGCAAACATGTTTGCGCCGGTGATACAGGCGCTGCGATCGCTCAGAAGGAACACGGCCAGTTCTCCGATTTCCGCCGGTTCGATGACGCGTGCAATCGGAATGTTCGCATTCCAATACTCGCGGCAGGCGTCCGCATCCGGCGCAGCGCGCTGGATATCGCGCCAGATGTTGGTGTTGAGCAGGCCGGGGGAAATGCAGTTGACGCGTATGGCATCCTGCGCCAGCTCCACCGCAACGCTTTTGCTCAGGCCCACGACGCCCCACTTGGCCGCGTCATACGGACCTGAACCGGGAAGAACGGCATGGCTGTGCACGCTGGAAATGTTCACGATGCTGCCGCCGCCACGCCTGCCTTGTATATGCCGGCAGACGAGTTGCGTCAGGAAAAAGACAGCCCGCAAATCAATCGCCAGAACCTCATCCCATTCCGCAAGCGTAGTTTCGAGAAACGGCTTCACGAAGTTCGCACCGGCGTTGTTGACCAGGCCGTCAATACATCCAAAGCGCTCCAGGGTGGCTTCCACCAGGCGCTCCAGGTCATCCGGCTGCCTCACGTCGCAGTACATGCCCAGCGCGCGCGCGCCAAGGCTGTGCGCAACCTTTTCCGCTTGCTCGCCACGAATGTCGCAGACCACAACGTTGGCGCCTTCGCGATGGCAGACGCGGGCGATGCCTTCCCCCAGCCCGCCGCCCGCCCCAGTGATGATGATGGTCTTGTCTTCAAGCAGCATGGTCATTCCCTCGTTTGCAAATCTCGCAGACAATATTCTCGAGGATCAAGTCGGCGGCCGGATCGCGATGCAGAGACGGGCCGATGCGAAGCGTGTTAAGGACGATGGCACCTGAACCGATGGCTACGGAAAAAAGATCGGAGCTGTATGGCATGTCGACCGCGAGGCTGCTCTCAAGAACGGCATGACTAATCCTGATCGAGGATGGTACATCACCCATCACCCAGGTATACGCGGGGGCCACACGCTGGTACTCCGGCTGCGCTTCGAGCGCTTTCGCTTGCGGCAGGCCGGCGAGATAAGCATGCTGCAAGGCCAGAGGGGTCCGCGTATAACCCCAGGCGCTGGGCGCGCCCCACCAGTCGATTTTGCGCAATTCGGGTTTCCAGTTTCCCGCCAGTGGCTCGAGTAATTCACTGTAGCGGGCCGGAGCCATGGCATCGGCTGTGCCGGCGGTCTCCTGGTGAAAGACCCGTTCCGGGGCGAGGATCACCGCCGTAGCGCCGCTACGCACTGCCTTCAGAATAGACTGAGTCTCGTGCGCATCCGCTTCCGCCACTAGCATCAGATCGCCGCGACGCGCTTCGCCGGCGCCGCCCCCGCGCGCCTGGATGGAGCGGGCTGACAACCATGAACGCAGTGCATCGCCTTTCTCCCACACCCACACGTTGTTCTGCATGCGAAGGTCCTTCGGCTTGCGATCAAAAATGACAACGGGGCGCTCCGCACGCAACTGCTGCGCGCCTCCGGCCAGTTCGACGACGACACGATAGCGGCCTGCCTCCGCATGGGCGGGAATTGTGTCAGTGATCAGGTGTTCGATCGGATCTGTGCCGACGACGTGGCTATGTTCTTTCCGATGAACCGCGCGGTCATTTTCGTTCAGGAGCGAGAGCGTGACGGTGTATGTGCCCTGTGCGAGGCGCTGTCTTTCGTTGACGAGCGTTGCGTCCAACTCGATGTTGTCGCCGGTGTAGACACAACTCGGACGCGCCCACAAGTTGACCTGCAAGGGGCGATTCAATTCAGTGATGGTCTCGAACACCACCGGTTTCGGATTGCGCCAGGTGTCGACGACTCCGGAAAGCTCATAGCTGCTGTCATCCAGCGAAGTCAGGCCGTGCCCCACCGAGTGCAGATTGCCCCAATAGAGAGCCATCTGTTCGCGATAGCGCCATGCGACGTATTCGCGGTTGGCCTCCTGGACGCTCTCGAAGGTGGGAAATCCCTGCTCCTTGACGCCCGAAGCTTCATAGTAGTGGACATTCCTTTGGTGCAGCGTACGATACAGCACGTAGTCGTCCGCATCCTGCGGCAACCCCGAAGTCTTGTAGCTCTCGAGCAGGCGCGTCCACTCCGGCGACGAGTTCACGCCCCATTCCGTGATCCCGAGGTACGCAGCACTCGGATTCTCCGCTGCGCCCCACTTGCGCTGCCGGACCTTTTCCCACGAATCTTCATTCACTTCGAGACCCGTGAACTGGTAATAGTGGTCCTGCACGAGAGGCAGGGAGGGCTTGCCTTTGCCCGGCTCCCAAACATTGTCCACGTCGTGCCACACGGGATCGTTGGCGATAACGGGCCGCGTCGGATCGAGCGCATGCAACTCGGGCAGTACCGAACGCAACACGTATGGTCCCAGTGTCATCTCGTCGGTGGGATAACTGCGCTTGGGATCAAAGATGGGCGCATTTTCGTTGAGCACGTTCCACCACAGGATGCTCGGATGATTGCGATAGGCGAGCACGGCCCGCGCGGTAATGTTGCACAGCCGCCTGTCTTCGGCGTCACCGTTCTTTAGATACCATGACCCCAGGCTTTCATGCTGAAGCAGGATGCCCAGTTCGTCGGCAGCGCGAACTGTCGCGGCCAGAGGTGTCTTGCTGAAGCAGCGCAGCATGTTGGCATTGGTCTTGCGGGCCAGTTCAATATCCCTGCGTGCAAAATCCTCGCCAGGGACGCCCAGAGTGCCGGGCCAGATCTGGTTGTACAAGAAGGAGCGCTGCAGGATCGGCTTGCCATTGATGGCGATTCTTCCATCGATAATTGAGACTTCGCGCAATCCGAACGTGCCGCGCCACACCGTGCCGCCGGTCTCAGGAGCAAGCTCCAGCTCGTAGAGGAAACCATCCCAGACGTCCCAGGAGTGCGGCTCGTCGATGGTCATGGAGAAGGCCATCTTGCCCGCATCGTCCTGCAATGCGATCTTCTTGTGCGTCGCCGCCCCGCCGCCCGATTTCGGTTTCACGCTGGCGGCCCAGGTCCCTTCCCCTTTGCCGATGACGGTGAGATCCACGTCGATTTTTGCGCCGCTCACCGATGGCCGGATAAAGGCGTCCGCAATCCACGGCCGGCGGAATGCCTCGACGCTCACCGGCAACAGCAAGCCGCCGTAGTTGAAATGACGGAACCCTGGTTCCCACGGATTATCGTGCTGCCGCCCGCCAGGAACGCTTCCCAGCCGGAAGCCATCAATCTCCTGCGCATAACAGGCATCAATGATGCGAACCACGAGATCGTTATGGCCGGCTTTCACCGCCCGCCTGGCGTCAAACGCGAACGGCAACAGAGCGCTTTCATTTCCGCCAAGGTGCTGCCCGTTCAACCATGCCTCGGCAAAATAGTCCGCGCCTTCAAAGCGAATGCGAAGATCATCAAAGCCCTCGGGATTGGGAACATCGAAACTGCGCCAGTACCACGCGACTCCGTTGTAGCCGGAAAAGGCCAATTGCAGCGGGTTGGGAATCTTTTGCTCCACCGCGTCGGAGACGGGGCCGCGCTTGAACCATTCTTCCGCCTTGCCGCGGTTGGCAGGATCCTTCGCCAATTTCCATACGCCGGACAGCTCGAGCGACCACGCAGGCGTTGCATTCAGGGATCTATCCAGGTCGGAGCCTTCAGTCAGGGCGCCATCCAACGAGCCGTCCAGCAATGCGGAGGCAGAAAAGGGATGGAAGGATCGGCTCCATGCAAGCGGTACGGCAGCGGCACCACCTATCGCCCGCAGCACTGTTCTTCGTGTCATGGTCATAGCGAACTCCCGGAGGCGTCGTCGTTTCGTCGCTGGCGAAGCTGTTTAGCAAGTCATTCGCCAAGAAGTGACGAGCCTTCCTATAAACGCTTAAGCGCTGAATCATAAACTATGCATGCTGAGATTCGATTGTCAATCCGAAAAGATTCGGCCGCGATCAGGGAGGCCGACGTGATCCGCGCAATGATCCTCCGGTTATTGCCATACTAACCCACTGATTTAAAGGAGACGATGGCATTTCCCTTGTCGCCCTTGCCAGTAAGAAATATCGAGGTTCGTGCGATGCTTGCGCAGATGGCGTGCATGGGAGTTAAGCTCCCGGCCACTGCTCTCCGATGTTAATCGCTTAAACGCTTGACAATCGACGCCGCTCCGCGTACATAAATTAAACCAGCAGGTTTCTCGCGAGCATTACACCTCGAAGGGCCGCTCATGAAGGCATTGTTCTACCCCGAGTGGGGAAGGCTGGACATTCAAGAAGTCGCTCGACCAATTCTGCAGGATGGAGAGGTCTTGGTCCGCGTCTCACGGTGCGGCATCTGTGGATCCGAGCTCGATACGTTCAGGACGCGCAGTCCGCGCCGGCAGCCCCCGCTCATCATGGGACACGAATTCTGCGGCTGGGTGGAGGCCACGAAGAACACGCACGGCCGCTGGTCTGACGGGCAGCCGGTGATTGCGCATGCTCTCGTGCATTGCGGCCGCTGCCATCCATGTCTGCGCGGAGACACTAATCTGTGCGCTCATCGCCAGGTCTTCGGCATGCAGCGCCCGGGTGCGTTCGCTGAATACATTGCCGTGCCAGAGCGCGTATTGATCCCCTGGGGGAATGATCTGCCCGCGGACACCGCGGTCTTTGCCGAGCCTCTTGCCAACGGGATTAACGCCATGCGGCAGGGGAGCTCGGGCAGGAGGTCGCGCGTCATTGTGATCGGGGCCGGACCCATCGGGCTGATGTGCCTGTTCGCCGCCAAGAAGATTCATCACAGCGATGTCATCGTTGCCGACCGCATCGTTGAACGTGTCGAAGCGGCACGGCTCCTGGGCGCCAAGATGGCCGTGCATGTTCCGGGACAGAGTCTGGCCGCCGCGATGCATCAACACTGGAGCGGCGCCAGCGCGGAGTACGTGATCGACGCCGTAGGAAGCTCCGAAACCAAAAAGAATTCCATTGAACTTGCCGAACCGGGCGGAACCATCGTCTGGGTGGGAATGCATGACGACCTGATTGATTTCAACAGCTATAGCCTCACCCTCGATCAGAAAACTCTCGCCGGCACTTATTCCGGTTCCATGGGCGACCTGGAGCAGGCCATTCAGCTTCTGAACACTGAGCATCTGGATACGAGTTGGGCTTCGCGATTTTCCCTTGACGAGGGATCGGCGGCATTTCAGGCGATGCTGCGGCCAAAGCGGGGCAGTATCAAAGCGATCCTGCAACTGAACAACGGGCTGACGTCACCCAACGGTCACCGGCACTGAAGGAGATCAACATTGCGGAACCAACCCAAATTTGTGATTACCGATTTTCAGTTCCCCCACATTGAGGCCGAGAGAAGCATCATCGAAGATGCCGGCGGGCAGTTCGCCGCTCTCCAGTGCAAGACGGAGCAGGACGTGATCGAGCGCGCCGGGGATGCCGATGTGCTGCTGGTGCAATGGGCGCCGATCACCCGGTCGGTGATCGAACATCTGCCCAACTGCAAAGTTATCGTTCGCTATGGCATTGGGCTCGACAATATCGATCTGGAGGCCTCGCGCAGCCGCGGCATAACGGTGTGCAACATCCCGGACTATTGCATCGACGAAGTCGCGGATCATACCGTTACCCTGGCTTTGTCGTTAGCGCGTCAGATTACGGCGATCGACCGGCAAGTCAGGCAGGGAGAATGGAAGATTGTGCCTCCCCGTCCCATGCTCGCTGCGCGCCAGTCAACGTTCGTCACCATCGGTTATGGCCGAATCGCCCGCGCCGTCCTGCAGCGAGCCCGGTCTTTCAGATTTCAGCTGGCCACATGCGATCCCTACCTCGGCGTCGACGTGGAACTTCCTCCCGACGTGGCCCGCGTCGAGTTTGAAGATGCGTTGGCAATGGCCGACATCCTCGCCCTGAACGTGCCCCTAACAAAGGAAACGCGTCACATGATCGATGCGGCTGCGTTCGCACAGATGAAGCCGACATCTTTGCTAATCAATACGGCGCGCGGCGCCCTGGTGGACACGGTCGCTCTGGCAGATGCCTTGGAAAACGGGGTGATCGCCGGAGCCGGGCTGGACGTCTTTGAAACCGAACCCTTGCCGGCCGATCATCCTTTGCGCCGATGCCCGAATGCCCTGCTGACATCGCACGTATCCTGGTACAGCGAGCTCAGCGGCCCCAATCTCCAGCGCCTCGCCGCGGAAGAAGCGGTTCGATCGTTACGACTCGTGAATACACCGCTATGCATTTGACTGGTCTCCTCCTGATCGTGCTCGGGGGCCTCATGGAAGGCCTGTTCGCACTCCCCATGCGATTCGCCCCGCGATGGGAGTGGGAGAATTTCTGGGGTGCCGGCTCGTTGATCGCGTTATTATTGGTGCCCTGGCCACTGGCTTTACTCACCGTGCCCCACCTGGGCAGCGTCTACGCTTCCGCCGATCCGACGTCGCTCGTTTTGGCCGTAGTGTTCGGAGCCGGCTGGGGCTGCGGAGGAATTTTCTTCGGCCTGGGCGTGGCGTACCTTGGGCTGTCGCTCGGCACCTCCATAATTATGGGACTGATCGCCATCGGTGGTTCCGTCGCGCCACTTTTGCTCGCGCACCACCCACAGATTTCAATACAAAGCGGAGTTGGGCTGCTGGCGGGAATCGGATTGATGGTCATCGGCCTGGCAATTTGCGCCCACGCCGGAAACCTGAAACACAGAGAACCTGAAGAACAGACCCGCCCCAGGCAATTCAGGCTCGGCCTGATGTATTGCCTTGCGGCTGGTGTTTTATCGGCCCTGATAAATTTCGCACTGGTGTTCGGCGCACCCATAGCCCAGCCTGCCATCGCGGCGGGCGTGGATCCGGCTACGGCCAATAACGCCGTCTGGGCAATCGTGTTCACCGTCAATTACCTGGTCAATATTGGGTACTGCCTGTTCAGGGGCGCAAGAAGAGGAAGTCTACGAAAATTCCGCACCGACTCGACCACGCGCTACTGGGCCTTGGCACTCGTTATGGGCATACTGTGGGCCGGTGGCATTGTCGCCTATGGTCGAGGCGCCTCTCTGGAAGGTCCGCTTGGACCGGTCTTCGGATTCCCCATCATGCTCATCACTTCAATACTGACCGGCAATGCAGCAGGCGCCGTATGCGGAGAATGGAAAAACCAGCCGGCCTCCGCCAAGGCCGCGATGCGATGGGGAATCTCCGTGATGCTGCTTGCCGTGTTCACGCTCGGATTCGTCAACTATCGCATCCACTGATCCAGACCGCCTCGGTCTGAGGACTTGCCCGGTCCGGCGTTCCGCAAAGAAGCCGTCAGTTTCCGCCCAGTCCGCTACTCTGCCGCGCCCACCACGCTGCGGGTTTCCTTCAGGAACGAATCCACGGATTGCACCACAAGTCGTTCGGCAAACACAGGGTCGTGGGTCCTGAGGGCATCGATGATCCTCTTGTGCTGATCGAGGCTCCGCATCCACTGCTCCTGATTATTACGGGCTCCCTGAACGCGGATCACAACAAATGCGAACAGCGGCAAAATGATGCGCTTCACCGCCTGGACGAGCATCTTGTTTCCCGTCATCTCGGCCATAAGAACGTGGAAATTCAGGTCCCGTTCGTAAAAAGCCTTCAGGTTGTGGCACTGGATGGCCGACCGCATATCCTCGAGCGCCTGCTCGAGCGGAGCAAGATCGGGTTTCTTTTCAGCCACCACGCGCGCCGCATAGCCCTCGAGCACTGCTCTCAGTTCGTAACTGTGAACGACGTCTTCATCGCTAAGCTGCGTCACTTGGGCGGTGCGGCCCGATCCTTTTTGCACGAATCCTTCCGCGGACAGGATATTCAGCGCCTCTCGTACGGAAGTTTGAGACATGCCCAGTTTCTTTGCCCAACGAACCTCGACTATCTTTTCGCCTGGCGCCAACCGGCCGCTGACGATTTCGTCGCGGAAGAAGGCGGCGAGATTGTCCTTCATGTGAAGGAGTTCTCGATGCGAATTCGTTTGCCCAAATACAATAGCGTCCATCTACCCCAGGCTCCCCGCTGTACGGCTACTCATTTCGAGTGCGGTTTCATTTTACAACGATAAGCGCTTGCGCGCTCACGAGACGGATCGCCGCCGAATTCAACCTGTGCGCGCCATCCGCAGCTCCGAGCTAAAGCGGATTCCATCAGTCTCCTCTGGCTCAGATGGCGTTTCCGGCCAATTTCAGCGGTCGGACAGTTGAATGGGGTTGCCATCCGGGTCCTTGCCATCGCACAGGCAGAACACTTCGCCCCGCCGGACCTTGGCGAATTTCGCTCCGCGTGCCACCAGGGCGTCACGCACGGCGGCGACATCCTTGGCGTAGAAGACTATCTTTGGCCCCTTTCGACCAGGCGATGGCGGACCAGAGTGCAGCGCGATCCGTGCGTCCCCGGCGGCAAACTCCTGCCACCCCTTTTCGGTCGAGACGACCTTAAGGCCCAGCACTTCTCCATAGAATTTGCTCATCGCATCCATCTGGCCAGTAAAGAGAATCACGCGCGCCATCTTCATATTCACTCCGTCCCGTTTCAAAGTGCCCCCCGAATCTAACGCATTCCCAGCCCGAGTGCACCAGCGAGGGAATCGTTGATTCATTTTGCGCTGGGTTTGCGCCGTCTCAATTGAACCGCAAAGAATTCCGGGTATTCATTGGACCTGGACCTTGAGCGGAAAGAACTCTGCCAGCTTAATAGTCGCCGGTTGCCTGCCAAGGTTCACTTCTTGTCCGGCAGCCATTCAATCGTGGATATCCACTCAACCGAGCTGCCGGAATCCAAAAGATCCGCGGCAAACCACAGAGGGAGACGGCAATGCGGATTCGAAATTACACGCGGGTTTTGGCGGGTCTGTTGGTGGGAATCGGGATTGGGATTCCGGCGGCGGCGCAGCAATCGAGCCTCTCCGGCGACCGTGGGGAGTTCGAAGCAGTTCCATCGAGCGTAGTGGATCGCGTAATGGACCAAGTGGACGATGCAAGGCGAGTGCGGTTGGCCGGCAATGTGCATCCGATGGCCCGGAAGGAATTCGACATGGGCCGGGTAGACTCCAACAAGCTCCTGGAGCGCGTGGTCATGGTGCTGAAACGCAGCCCGGAGCAGGAAGCAGCGCTGGCCGCGTTCAACGAGCGCCAATATGACCCCTCTTCGCCCGACTTCCACCATTGGCTGAGTGCCGACGAATTCGGCAAGCTCTATGGTCCGTCGGATGCCGATATTGCGGCAGTGACCAACTGGCTTCAAAATCACGGCCTGCAGATTCATGAAGTAGGTAAAGGGCGCGTTTACATTCAATTCGACGGAACCGTTGCGAACGTAGAGCGAGCATTTCACCTGGAGATGCACAACTACGCCGCCGAAGGAAGAGTGCATTTAGCCAATGACCGCGATCCGGAGATTCCGGCCGCACTTTCGCCTGTGGTTACGGGCGTGGCTTCACTGCACGATTTCTTTCCAACCCACTATTCGCATCCCGGCAACTACGTCAAGCGGGACCTGAAGACGGGCAAGTACACGGTGATACCGCCGGATCCGTCAACGAGTGGAACGCTGCAGCCGGGAACGCTGTTGGGGAATGGCATGCCGCAGCTGGACCTCGGGTCGCCCGCGGGACAGGCCGCCTCGGGCGGAGCGCAGCCGGAACTCACTTACACCGACCCCTCGACCGGTTATACGCGCGAGGAACTGACGCCCTACGATGTGGCGACCATTTACAACATTCTTCCGCTTTGGAACGCGGCCACGCCCATCAATGGGACGGGCGTGAAGGTGGCGATTGTGGCTCTGAGCGACGTTGCAGCCGCCGACATCAACACCTATCGCAGTTCCTTCGGGCTGCCGGCAACCACGCTGACCACTGTGCATAGCGGGACTGATCCAGGGCTGACCGTCAGCCAGGGTGAGAACACCGAAGATGTCGAGATGGTGTCGGCCACAGCTCCGGGAGCGCAGATTGTGCTGGTTTCCGACGTGGACACAGCGACGACCAATGGGCTTACTACTGGAATTCTGTACATCGTGAACAACGCGGTGGCGCCGATTTTGACCATGAGTTACGGCGAATGTGAATTAAAACTGGGTACGGCCGGGAACACGCTTTTTAATCAGACATTCCAGCAAGCGGCAACGGCAGGCATCAGCGCCTTTGTGTCCGCGGGAGACTCGGGATCGGCGGCTTGCACGCCGCAGAATGGACTCACTCCGCCGTATAGTGATCCGTTCGGTCTGGCGGTGAACGGGATGGCCTCGAGCCCATATGTGACCGCGGTGGGAGGAACGGACCTGCAGTGGCCGTTTGTCCAAGCCACCAAGCCTATATCGACCTACTGGAACGCCACCAACGATGTGCACGGCGCAACGGCCAAGGGCTACATGCCGGAGATGTCGTGGAATGGGACGTGCTCGAATCCGATTCTGTTGAACGTGTATACCGCCTATGCCAATCCGGAAGCGCTGTGCAATGCTGCTATTCTCGGGCTTCCCGGGCTGGTGCAGATGGGGTCGGGCGGCGGCGGAGTGAGTAACTGCACGGTCAACAACTCCACCCCCACCAGCACCACATGGTTCCCCACGAGCTGCTCGGGAGGATACACCAAGCCCACCTGGCAGGCGGGGGTTGCCGGAATTCCTGCCGACGGAAAGCGCGACTTACCGGATATCTCCCTGTTTGGCTCTTACGGATTTGCCTCGAGCACGGGGATTCCAGGCAGCTCCCTGCTGATTTGCCAGGCGTCCGGCTCACCGCTGAATTCCTGCGATTACACGCACCCGGGATACATAATCTACCAGGAGAACGGCGGCACCTCTGCCGCGTCGCCAATGGCGGCGGGAGTCATGGCGCTGGTGCTGCAAAAGGTTGGCACCAAGCAGGGCCTGGCGAATCCGATGTTCTACAGTCTTGCGGCGAAGGAGAATTACGCTTCCTGCAATTCGAACACGGTGGTGGCGGGCAATGCGTGCATCTTTTACGACACGACGACAGGCACGAATGCAATGAATTGCACCAAGGGCGACAAGGATTGCGTGACCAACGTCTCGACGGACACGATAGGCATATTGAGCGGCAACTCGGCGACCACGGGCTACGATCTGTCGACGGGGCTGGGGTCGTTTAACGTGAGCAACCTGGTGAATGCCTGGGCAGCGGCCGTGACGGCGCCTGCCGTGACTTTGACGCCAACCAGCCTGACGTTTGCTTCGACCACGGTAGGCGTGACCACGGCGGCGCAGGTGGTGACGGTAAAGAACTCCGGAACCGCGGCCCTCTCCCTGACTTCTGAAACCCTGACCGGCACGAATGCAACCTCCTTCCTGATTTCGGCCAACACATGCACAACGTCGCTCGCGGCAGCGGCAAGCTGCACGGTTTCGGTCGAATTCAAACCGACGGCGGCAGGTGCGTTGACCGCTTCGCTCTCGATTGCCGACAACGCCACCGGCTCGCCGCAAGTCGTGACTCTGTCCGGCACGGGTGCCGCGGCAACAGCCCCGGCTGTGACGCTGACGCCGACAAGCCTGATCTTTGCATCCACAACAGTGGGATCAACTACTGCGGCACAGGTCGTGACGGTGAAGAATTCGGGGACCGCTGCCCTCACCCTGACTTCTGAAACCCTGACTGGCACCAACGCCACATCCTTCCTCATCTCGGCCAACACATGCACAACGTCGCTTGCGGCAGCGGCCACCTGCACGGTTTCGGTGGAATTCAAACCGACAGCGGCAGGTGCATTGACCGCGTCGCTGTCGATTGCCGACAACGCGACTGGCTCGCCGCAAGTTGTGACTCTGTCCGGAACGGGTGCGGCTGCGACACCGGCCGTGACGCTGACGCCGACCAGCCTGACCTTTGCATCCACCACGGTAGGATCAACCACCGCGGCACAGGTGGTGACGGTGAAGAACTCAGGCACCGCAGCGCTGGCGCTGACGTCGGAGACGCTTACCGGCACGAATGCAACCTCCTTCCTGATTTCGGCCAACACATGCACAACATCGCTGGCAGCAGCGGCAAGCTGCACGGTTTCAGTGGAATTCAAACCGGCCGCGGCGGGTGCACTGACGGCCTCGCTGTCGATTGCCGACAACGCTACTGGCTCGCCGCAAGTTGTGACTCTGTCCGGAACGGGTGCGGCTGCGACACCGGCCGTGACGCTGACGCCGACCAGCCTGACCTTTGCATCCACAACAGTGGGATCAACTACTGCGGCACAGGTCGTGACGGTGAAGAATTCGGGGACCGCTGCCCTCACCCTGACTTCTGAAACCTTGACCGGCACCAATTCAACCTCGTTCCTCATCTCGGCAAACACCTGCACCACATCGCTGGCGGCAGCCGCAAGCTGCACGGTTTCGGTGGAATTCAAGCCGACAGCGGCAGGCGCATTGACCGCTTCGCTCTCGATTGCCGACAACGCGACTGGCTCGCCGCAAGTTGTGACTCTGTCCGGAACGGGTGCGGCTGCGACACCGGCCGTGACGCTGACGCCGACAAGCCTTAGCTTTGCCTCGACCACGGTGGGATCAACCACTGCGGCCCAGGTCGTGACCGTAAAGAATTCGGGGACCGCTGCCCTCACCCTGACTTCTGAAACCTTGACCGGCACCAATGCCACCTCGTTCCTCATCTCGGCAAAGACCTGCACCACATCGCTGGCGGCAGCCGCAAGCTGCACGGTTTCGGTCGAATTCAAACCGACGGCGGCAGGCGCATTGACCGCTTCGCTCTCGATTGCCGACAACGCCACAGGCTCGCCGCAAGTCGTTGCCCTGTCCGGAACGGGTGCGGCGGCAACAGCCCCGGCGATTACGCTGACCCCAACTTCGATCGCTTTCCCGGCAACAGTGACAGCGGCCACCAGCACTGCTCAGGTAGTGACGGTGAAGAATACCGGCACTGCGGCGGCCACCATCAGCTCGATTGCGCTCGGCGGTACCAACGCGACTTCCTTTGTGCAGATCGGCACCTGCGGAACATCCCTGGCAGCGGGTGCGTCCTGCTCGATCTACGTGGCCTTCAAACCTGCTTCGGCAGCGGCCCTGTCGGGAACGTTAAGCGTGACCGACAATGCTACCGGCTCGCCGCAGACCGTGACGCTGACAGGAACCGGAACTGCAGCGCCCGCGCTCACGTTGAGCGCGACCAGCCTGACATTCCCGACTACCCTTCACGGGACCACTTCTGCGGCGCAAACGGTAACGCTGACCAACGCCGGAACATCAACGATTAACCTGTCTTCGACTACGCTGGCGGGGACCAGTCCGGCGGACTTCGTAGAACTGAACACCTGCGGCGCGACGCTGGCGCCGGCAGCCACCTGCCAGGTGTTCGTGGCCTTCAAGCCGGCCGCCGCCGCGGCTTATACAGCAACCTTAAGCATTGCCGACAACGCGGCTTCGTCTCCGCAATCAGTGGCAATCTCGGGCACCGGAAATTGAGAGCAGGCGAAATTCCGGCAGCGTGACGATGGGGGAGTGACGCGCGGTCGGAAAGCAAAGCCGGCGGAGCCTTTACGTGAAAGGCTCCGCCGGCTTCTGCTTTTTCAATCCTGGATTCCCGCTCGGGCGAGCGGACGCCTTTATCGACTCCCAGTGACATAAGTTACTGCCCGGCTCTTCCTTGACGGTTACGGTTGCAAATGAGAGTGCTTATGTCCACCGCAACTGAGTCTATTCGCGAGATCGCGGCCAAGCCGCCATCCGAAGCCGGCATTCAACCGGAACCACAACTTAAGGCGGGGAGTTAGTCATGGCTACGCTTCCGTCGTTCGACCACAATGTCTCCACCCCCGGAGTCAGCGCCCATGCTACGGTCATCGCCCGTGAACGCCGGAAAAGCCTGATGCTTCGGGCCTGGATCGTGAGCGGCCTGTTCTTCATGGCTTTGCCCGGGACTTTGCTGGGATTTTCGAACCTGATGGCGATCAGTGCGCATCACGGACTGGGCGCATTACCTGCGGCATGGATGGAAGGACACGGCCATGCTCAAATGTTTGGCTGGATCGGTAGTTTCATTCTCGGCATTGGTTTCTATTCGCAGCCCACACAAGGGCGGGCGGTTCTACGTCTGCCGCTGCCCTGCTACATCCTGTGGACATCCGGCGTCGCGATGCGTTGGTTCGCAAACATCTATGGGTGGCAATGGCGCACTCTTCTCCCGGTTTCTGCGGGATTCGAGCTTGTCGCGGTGATTCTGTTTCTCTTCGCAGCTTCCCACCATAAGCGACCAGCATCCCCTCAGGGAAATAAGACGAAAACTCCCATGGAACTCTGGATGGTTTCCGTTTTGATCGGCACTGCGGGACTCGCATCCGCTGTCATCTTCAACTTCGTCGAGTGTGTTCGATTGGGCTTGCAGGGTGGCCTGCGGTCATTTCCGCACTCGCTTGATCAGAAATATCTCGCATTGCTTGGCTGGGGATTCGTCGTTCCCGTGGTCTGGGGATTCTCCGCGCGATGGCTGCCAACCTTTCTGGCGATCTCCAAGCCCGATGATCGCTTGTTTCGCGTGGCCTTAGGCCTGGATGCGGCAGGCGTGCTGTTCGGAGTTGCTGGTTTGCCAAAGCCGGCAACGATCTTGTTCGCGTTTAGCGCAGTTGCAATCGGATTGGCGCTGCATTTCACGGAACGCCCTCATGGGCATGCCAAAACTCAGGGCATTCATCCCAGTTTTCCCACCTTTGCGCGTTTGCCGTATCTGTGGCTCATCGTGGCTGCATCAATGAGTGTCTGGGCTGCATTCGCCGATGTGCACGGCGGCATCTGGGGCGCCTCGCGTCACGCGCTTACGGTCGGATTCGCAGCAACGATGGTGTTCGCAATCGGGCCGCGCATTCTGCCTCACTTCGCCGGCATCCAGAATATTTTCAGCAAGCGCCTCATGTTGATAAGCCTGCTATGTCTTCAGATCGGATGCCTGTTGCGCGTTTCATCTGAGCCTCTCGCCTACGAGGGACTCGCCTCGTTCGCGTGGAAGGTGTTACCTGTTTCTGGCGTGCTGGAACTAGGTGGAGTGCTGGTCTTTGCGATCAATCTTCTGCTCACGTTTCTGGCTGGGCGCTCAGCATTCGCCCTGAACGCCCGCAGCCAACAAGCTGCGGTGTAGTTGTGTGAAGGTTGGCGAACCCCACGCGCAGTTGCCGGGTTCTCATGGCCGTTTCCTCTCAGAGGCGTGCCCACAGGTAGGCCGGGGCTAGCCACGACAGTCCTGGCGTGGCGGGTTCCCGAAATCCGATTTCCCCTGCCGGTTTCCCCCAAACCCACATAGCCATTCAAATCAGATTCACATGTCCTTTTCGTTGAGGAGATTTCGAATTCGGGAAATGGGATTGTTGTCAGGAAACTGTGACTTATGTCCCTGCATTCCCTTCGTAAAGTCGATACCTTGACGACATTGCAGCCACCTCCGGAGACGGACCATGGCTCGCTTTGCAGTTCAATCCTCGATTAAGGAAGGCTCATGTCCTACAAACGTTATTGGGTGGCTTTATCCATCGTCATTCTTGGATCGTTTGTCGTCCTCGGGAGTGTCGGCCGGAAAATGATCAGCGAAGCTCCTCCCATCCCCGATGTCTATACGACAGACGGACAACTGTTGTTCACTGGTAGCTCCATCACCGATGGGCAGGGAGTGTGGCAGTCGGTCGGCGGCCAGGAAATCGGCACCGTCTGGGGTCATGGAGCGTATGTCGCACCCGACTGGAGCGCAGATTGGCTGCACCGGGAATCCGAAATCCTGCTGAACTCGTGGGCAGTAAGGTCTGGCGGCGCAAACGTCGGTGCGCTCGGTCAGGATCAGCAAGCGGTGTTGAAGGCGCGCCTGGTTCGGGAGATGCGAACGAATACCTACCATGCATCCACTAATCGAGTCACCATCAGCGCGGACCGCGCAGCCGCGTTTGTTCAGCTTGAGGCCTATTACGCCGATGTTTTCGGCAACGGCCGCGCTGCGTATGCAATACCACAGGGCGCTCTAACGGATGTTTCCAAGCAACATCAGCTCGCTGAATTTTTCTGGTGGAGTTCGTGGGCGGCAAGTACCAATCGGCCTGGCTCCGAAGCTACTTATACGAACAACTGGCCTCACGAACCGTTGGTTGCCAACGCTCCGACATCGGGCGCCGTGCTCTGGACGGTTTTGAGCTTCTTTGGCTTGCTTGCCGGGATCGGCGGGCTGGTCTGGTGGTACGCATCCCAGGAGAAGGAGTTGATCCACGCTCCCTATCCTGAGAGGGACCCGTTTCTTGGATTCAAGCAGACGCCGTCGCAGCGCGCCACTTTGAAGTACTTTGTGGTTGTGGTGATTCTCTGGGGTGTCCAGATTTTGATGGGTGTTCTGACGGCGCACTATGGCGTCGAAGGCCACGGCTTCTACGGATTCCCGTTGGATAAGTACCTGCCCTACGCAGTTACGCGAACCTGGCACTTGCAGATTGCGATCTTCTGGATTGCAACATCGTGGCTTGCTACCGGCCTGTATGTTGGCCCCGCGGTAAGCGGGCATGAGCCAAAATATCAACGCCTTGGTGTCAACGCGCTCTTCGGCGCATTGATCCTGGTCGTCGGCGGTTCCCTCGCCGGGGAATGGCTGGGAATCCAACAGCGCCTTGGCAACATGTGGTTCTGGCTCGGAAGCCAGGGTTATGAATACGTCGACCTGGGACGGCTTTGGCAGATCCTGCTGCTTGTCGGGCTGGTGCTGTGGCTCGTGATGATGGTGGCGGCTCTCAAGCCCGCGTTGGTTCGCAAGAGCGAAGACCGCTCGCTGTTAACTCTCTTCCTCATCTCCAGCATTGCCATTCCGCTCTTTTACTCTGCCGGGCTGATGTATGGGCAGCGCAGCCATCTGGTCACCGCTGAATACTGGCGCTGGTGGGTAGTGCATCTCTGGGTTGAGGGCTTCTTTGAAGTCTTCGCGACTGTCGTGATCGGATTCTTGTTTACTCGTCTCAAACTGATCGAGATCCGCACGGCGACCAGAGCCGCTTTGTTCTCGACGACGATCTTTTTGGCGGGCGGAATCATTGGGACGTTTCATCACCTTTACTTCGCAGGTGCGACTCCCGCAGTGATCGGCCTCGGCGCGATCTTCAGTGCGTTTGAAGTTGTGCCCCTCACCCTGATCGGCTATGAAGCCTGGGAGAATATCCGGCTCGCACAACCCACGAAGAAGTCACCGTGGATCGCGAACTACAAGTGGCCCATCTATTTCTTCGTCGCGGTCGCCTTCTGGAACCTGGTAGGCGCCGGCCTGTTCGGCTTCCTCATCAATCCACCCGTGGCCTTGTACTACATGCAGGGGCTGAACCTGACCCCGGTCCACGGCCACACCGCGCTGTTTGGCGTGTACGGGATGCTGGGCCTCGGCCTTACGCTTTTCTGCTTGCGCGCATTGATGCCGGGCCGCAAGTGGAAAGACGGACCGCTGAAGATATCGTTCTGGTCATTGAACCTTGGCCTGATCTTCATGGTTATCCTCAGCATGTTTCCGGTTGGAATCCTTCAGGCATGGGCATCCATAGAGCGGGGCACATGGTATGCACGGTCTGCTGAATTCATGCAGTCGGGCACCATGCAGTCGCTACGTTGGTTGCGCGTTCCCGGAGACATTCTGTTCGCGTTCGGCGCCGCATTGTTCGCATGGTTTGTCATTGGCCTCTTGACCGGACATTCCTTTGACAACAAGGGAACTTCAGGTCGAAGTACTCCGTCCCAAGAGGAGGAGGAAAAGCGTGGCGTCGCGCTTGCGGGTCGCTGAGTAATTTTCCGAATGTCTTTGCGGCGTCTTTGATCGGTTAACTCCGTCGAGGACGCCGCAACTGTGAAAGGAGCACGATGGATTTACCTGGAGTGCAGCGGACAAGAGGACAATCAGCCTCCCTGCGGCTACTTGCCTGACGACACACGCAGGAACTCAATGATGTCGGCGCGCTCGTCGGCTTTCGGAACATGGAAGTCCATGTCGTTGTCAGGGACGACGGATTCCGTGTCAGTGAGCCATCGATCGAGCGAGGCAGCATCCCAGGTGATCTGCGCCGACTTGAGGGCACCCGAGTACTTGAAGGTTGAAATGCTGCCGGCCTTGCGCCCATACACGTTGTGCAGCCGCGGGCCTTCCTTGTCCGTGTCGAGCGAGTGGCATCCGCCGCAACGTTTCTCGAACAGTTCCTTGCCGCGGACCGGGTCGCCGGCGCTTGCAGAACTGGCGAAGACTGCACTGGGAGAGGATGAGAGTACCAAGGCAACGACCGCCGTGCAGTAGCAGGTCATGGCAACCGCAATCACGCGTCTGGCGCGAATGGCAGTTGGAACGTGCTCGGCGATCACAAAAATGGGCGTCGAATATTTCATGGCTTTGCGGTCTTTATCTCGAGTGAGGACTGGTCGGTTGGATTGTTCACTGCCTGCCGGAGGCGTTTCCGCTCGGCCTTAGCCCATTCATAAATGAGCTCCTGTTCTTGTGGAGAGAGCCGCGCTCCGGGGTGAAGCATCACGTATGTCCGGGGAGGCATTTGCTCGCTGTGTACCACCGAAGCCATCCTAGTGAGCACGCTGATACGGCTCTCGTTATTCATAGACTGCCATTGCGACATGTTCAGGTTGCTGCGCCCGAGGCGAATATCGCGCTCGATCATCCACGACACCGGCGCGAAATGCGCGTAGATCGGGTAGCGGGTTTTCTCCGAGTGGCAGTCACCGCATTTAGCCTCGAGGACCATGCGCACATTGTCTGGTACTTGGCTGGTGCCCAGAAGCGGAGCGTCCGGATGAGTGCTTGAATGCGGATTGCCCCACGGGTGCACGGTCGAAAGAGCGATTCCGAGCGCGAACATGCACCCCAGGGCTACTTGAACTTTGGCGAGATTCATAACATTTGAGCCTGGTGGGCTTCGACCGTCGATCCCGAAAGCGACGCGTCGACAACCGCAAGGTCGTGCTTCTGCGCCACGAAATTGGCGTGAGTAATTCCCAGCACATCACGAAGCTTTTCGGCCGGCACCTTGAGAGGCCCGGGCGAAGGCGCTGCGCCTGGGGCAGGCTGGGGAAACGCGGTCGACATCGCCGTGTGGAAGGTGACATTGCCTTCCACTTTCTGCATCACCTGGTGAATGTGACCGTTGAGAACCGAGACCGATCCGAAACGCCGCAGCATCACCAGCGCCTGCTCGCTGTCCGACGTTCCCCATCCCCATGTCGGGTAGATGGCCCATAGCGGAATGTGCGCGAATACCACGATCGGCGTGCTGCTCTTGAGCGCGGCCAGGTCTTGCTTCAGCCAGTCCAGTTGCGGCTGTCCGAGCTTTCCCATGCCTTCCAACTGAACCACGTTCACGAGGCCGATGAAGTGCACACCCTTGTGATCAAAGCTGTACCAGCCGCTTCCTTTTGTGTTCTTACCGTATCGATCGAGATACATCTTGCCGTCGTCGACGGATGTGTCGTGTTCGCCAGGCACGTAGAACACCTGCTTCCTGCTCGCGGACAGGACCTGGTCGAGCGTGTCGAACTCCGCCGGCTTGGATGAGTGCGTCAGGTCGCCGGTGTGAATCAGGAAATCGGGAGCGACAGGATTCGCGCCGATCTTGTCCAGCGCCGCCTGGAGCGTGGCGGTTACGTCGGTATTCGCAGGCTTGTTGAAGCCGATGTGACTGTCGCTGATTTGCACGAAGCTGAAGTCGGCCCGGCTCGCGTTGTGCGAGGCGCGGCCCAGGGCGTAGGAAATTGGAACGCCGCCCACGAAGTTCCACACCATTCCAGTGCCGGCCCATGCCATGCACTTGAGAAACCCGCGCCGGTCAATTCCGTCAGAACTTACGACTTCCAACTTCGACTCGTCCCGCGTAACTGGGGAAGGAACCTGGTGATCATGATGTTCGAACATTGTTTCTCCTCACAGCGCCTGCACTTTTCGCGGCACCTTCTATTCATCAAAACTTCAAACGCGATGTTTTATTCCAACTGTCAGCTGGAAAATGACCTTATTTGATCAACGAGGCACACCTCACCTGATATTCAGAACGGACGAATCTCACGCAATCGATAACTCGAAAGCACGCGAAACATTCCCGTTGGGAGGGGAATTCCTTTCAGAATCAATTGCGTTCGTGGTCCAAGGCAGGGGTGACGATCAACTCGACAAGGGATCGCTCTTCATCCACACCACCTGCTGGTGTGATTTGTGTTCCCTTCCAATGATGTCGCGGTAGAGTTCGGGTCGCCGCGCCTGCATATATCGATAACCGCCGGCCAGCGTGAGTTTGTCTTCGGTGCATTCGCCAATGCAGAAATCGTTGTCGAGTTTTGTGCACTCCGCGATCACGTCTCCAAACGGATCGAGAATCATGGAGCAGCCATTCTTCAACTGATCGTCGTCCATGCCGATGGGATTGCTGAACACCACGTAGGCGGCATTGTCATACGCGCGCGAGGGGAGCCATTTCATCAACCAAGCGCGGCCCTTCGAGCCAACAAACTCACTTCGCAGCGAAGCGGGATCGACGGAGCGATTCTTCCATAACTCCGGATCGACAAAACCTGCTCCGGGCCGGGTCGACGGCGTGCACATCGTTACGTGTGGCATGAAGATAATCTGCGCTCCCAGCATCGCAGTCGCGCGGACATTTTCGACGATATTGTTGTCGTAGCAGATGAGGATTCCGCACTTCCAACCGTAGAGGTCGAAGACCGTGTATCGATCGCCGGGGAGCAGATGGGGATTGATAAATGGGTGCAGCTTGCGATGCTTCGCGATGACGCCGGACGCATCTACGCAGATTTGCGGTTTGAACAGACGGTCCTGTTCATCCTTTTCAAAGAGGCCGGCAAGGATGGCAACATTGAATTCCCTGGCGATCTGGATGAGCGCTTGTACGCTCTCACCCTCAGGTATGCGCTCCGCCAAATCCAGCATTTGCTCGCGGGAAAGGCGCCGCGCGAACGTATAGCCTGTCACCGAACACTCGTGAAAGGCCACGACCTGCGCACCGGCCGCCGCGGCTTGCCTGGTGATTTCTCGAATGGTAGCAAGGTTGGATAGCTTATCGCCGCTCGCGTTCTCAAATTGTACGGACGCGATTCGAAGAGAGTTCATGCCCTCATTGTACGGGGCGGGAAATCCCATTCAAGGCGCTGCCTGCGTTTGTGGTCTCTCCCACCCTTGCGACAACAAAAGTCGCAAGGATGGGGCACGGAAGTCCTGTGGCGTTCTACGGCTCTACTGTCCCGGCGCGTTGGGCGGCGTAGTGCTCTTGGGCGCGGGCGCATCGCTGGTCTTCTGGGGCGCCGCCGGCTGGTCTGATGGCGCCGGGGCCCCAGCGGTCTTGCGATGTTGATCCCCGGCTTTTTGTAATTCCTCTTCGCGCTTCGCCTTTTCCGTGGCGGCCTCGACGTCGGTCACATAGCGAAACACCTGCAGCCGGCCCGGCTCCTGCTCGGTCGTGAAGACCCAGTTATTCTTGTCTACGGCTACTCCCACGAGCGCTTTGAACTGGCCGGGCAATTCGCTGTGCTGTTGCCCGATGGCGGTGAGCAACCGGCCTTCGCGATTGAATACCTGCAGCCTGTCCTGCATCGAATCGGCGACCCAGATATGCCCGTCGCCATCCACAGCGATTCCTTTCGGGCGTGAGAAGTACCCAGGACCATCACCGGCTTTGCCGAATTGGCTGATGAACTTTCCGTCGGCATCGAAAATTTCTACGCGGTTGTTGAGCGTGTCGGTGACGTAAACATTGCCGTCCTTGTCAACCGCCACGCACTGCGGCGCACCGAAGTCGCCGGGCGTAGTGAGGAAGTGGTTCTTGCCGCCGGTACCGATACGCCGCAGCAGTTTGAGCGAGTCGGCATCATACACAATGACCTGGTCCTGCTGCGTATCGACTACATAAAGAAATCGGTTGGTAGTGTCGATGGCAAGGCCAACCGGGTCGGACAGTCCTTCCGTGAGCTGGTTCTCGACTTCATGCTTGGCATTGAAGATGATCACGCGGTGCATTTTGCCGTCGGAGACGAAGAGCCGGTCGTCGTCGTCGATCGCCAGGCCATTGATCCAGCCAAAGTGCGCTTCGTATCCGTTGCGGATGAGCTGCGTATCGCGGGTTTCCATGTTGAAGATGAAGACAGCCCCGACGCGTTGATCGGCTACGTAGATCAATCCTTTCGAATCGATGGCGATTCCGTATGGTCCGATCATCTGGAATGGATACGTTTTGTTGTTGACTTTTTCCTCATCCGACTGGCCGCCGGCAAGGCGGTCCATCCAGCTCGCCTTGGCTTTGGTGGCGGCGGCGGGCGTGTAGTCGATCTTCGCACCGGCAAAATAGCTTACCCAGTGAATTCGCGCGATGTTGGGCGGACTCGGCCATACCAGCTTGGTGGGATCGAACGGGAATTTGCGCGGACCCAATTCGGGCGTAGTCGCATTGGAAGCGGCGTTTTTCTTCTTGGCGACGCCGGACAACGGTAAAAACACACTTAGGCCGGCGAGGAGTAATACGGCCAGCGGCTGGCGGGTGCGCTTTGAATTGAAGAGGAAGTGAAACATCTCAATCTCCAGTTAATTTCCAGGCGAGGTAGTTTCTTTCATATTCAGGCGGTTCTTGTGGCAGTTGTCGCAGAACTGAATGTTGTTCGATTGATCCTTGATCAACAGGTCCGGCTGGCCGATGCGTGCGACTGATGGCAGCTGAGGCAGTTCAGCGGCGTCTTTACCTTGGTCTGGTTCGCCGGATCCATCACGTCCGAGACCGGGTGATACTCCACCGGGTGACCGAGGCCAAAACGCAGAGGCAGGATCGCCACCTTGTTCTTCTGGTAATAGTCGTCGGGCAGTTTCACGGTTCCGTTAAAAATGGTGAGCAGATGGTCGGCCTCCTGCCGCTGTGGAGTGGAATCGGGCCCGTGGCATTCGAGGCAGAGTGCATTTCCTTTGGCGCGCAACAGATGATCGTTCTCTCCCCCGTGCGGTGTATGGCAGATGGAGCAGCTCTGGCCGAATGCGGGCTGATGGTGCACGGGCTTCTTGAGCAGATCGCTGATATCGCTGTGGCAACCGAGACAGATATTCACGCCATCGGTCTTCGGCAGGCCCGGCTGGCGGCTGGCGTGCGGATTGTGGCAGTCGGTGCAATCGCCGGAAGCGCCGGGATGCTGCACCTTGGCGGTCTCGATCAGCTTGCCTTTATCCTCATGGCAGGTGAGGCAAAGCGCCTTGCTGTCAGGCTGGGTCAGCACCACTTTTCCGTCCTTTGCCGGCGCGTGGCAGGTGTCGCAGCCGTTGCCCTCGAACGGCGCATGCTGGAACTTCGCCATCAGCTTGGGCGTGTCCGACTGGTGCGGATCATGGCACTCGACGCAGTTGGAGGTTGCGAACGGCTGATTGTTATGCGCCTTGTTCAGTTCTGCATCGTTGGCATCATGGCAATCGAGACACAGCGCGGGCGCGGCTTTGGTCAGATGGTACTGATTCACCGCGGTCGGTTCGGGGCCTGTCTTGTGGGTGGCGTGGCAAGTGTCGCACCCCATGTCGAGCGCGGCGTGGCGGCTGCCCTTCTCGGGCACATGCAGTCCCGTCTGGTGGCAGGCGCTGCACAGGTTCTCTTTTTCCCCTCCGGATACCGGCTTCAGCAGTTGATTCTTGTTGTCGCTTGCGTGCGGATCGTGGCAATTGAGGCAGTCGCGCACCGCGGGAGCATGCACCGTTCCCTTGATATCGGCGGCTTTCTTGTCTGCATGGCAGGTGAGGCAGAGCCCGCGAGGCGGTGGCGGTGATGAGTTTGACCCGCGTGATGTCTTTATTGACGCGAACCTCATGGCAGCTCAGGCAACCGGTGGCCATTGCGGAATGAACCGACTTGCCCTTGCCCGTGTCCTCATGGCACTCGAGACACTTCTTCGAATCGATGTTCGGATCGAGAGGAACGGGATGGACCGCTGCCGAAGCGCGCCCGGCCACCAAACCGAACAGGGCAATCAAGATCCATACGTCCATTCGAAATGTGCGGCGGCCGTGCTTGGCGATCGCCTTGCGGAACCGGGTGATGTGAGGGAGCAGATTCATGGGGACTCCGAAGCATGCCGTTGCAAGAACATCGCCGTAACTCGAACCGATGGCCATGTTCCGGAATGCGCGCCTAACCTCCTGAGAAAACGCAAGTTGGAAGGCTTAGTGTATCCGGGAGAAAGTCTCCCGATTGTGATTTAGCGCACACCTTGGGGCTTCTCCCGCAGCGCGCTCGGTCAAATGCCCCACGCTTTTGCGCACCGATTTCTTTCGAGGAATCGGCGTCGCGGCAAGGCTGAGTTACCGCGTTGCACAAGTCGGCTCCGGACCGCAAAAAAGGTCGTAGTTAAGACAGTTCTCATTACTCTGGTGATGAGTGAAATTCCAGTGCGAGGCCGGTTTGTTGCGTGTTTTAGCCCAAACGGTGGTCGCTCGATCGCCGTCGATTCCTTCCTAACTGTTTTTGCCTCTTTCGCTTACGCGCGGGCATCCGACTGGTGCCGAAGTTGCATATGCACGGATGAAGCGCTCGGGCCGCGGGGGAAACAACGTGGATGCAGTTCGCGTGAATTGGCAACTCAAGGCGATCCTGCCGGTCGTGGTCGTGTTGCTGGCAGGCCTGCTGCTCTTCATGGTGGCGACCCTGTCCCTGGGGGACCCGGAACGCCATCGAGTGATCATCGTTGCGGCAGCGGGCGCGGTCGTGATCTGCGGAGTGTCCATCGGGGTTCTGGCGTATCTGATTCATCGCCCGATGGTCGAACTGCAGGAGAAGGTCGCCCTGATCAGTGAAGGGAACCTGAACGTGGCGGTGAGTTTTTCCGGGCGGAATGACGAAATTGGAGACTTGGGCCGCAATTTTAACCACATGATGCAGCAGCTGCGTGAGAGCCGTAAGGAGATTGAGACCATGCACCGCACCCAGATGTCTCGTGCCGAGCACTTGGCCACACTTGGGGAGTTGGCCACCGGTCTGGCACACGAGATCCGTAACCCGCTCGCCGGAATCGCCGGCGTCATCGAAATCATCGGCCGCGATCTGCCCCCGACCAGTCCGGCGCGGGAGATGGTGAAAGATGTGCGCATCGAAATCAATCAGATCAACCGGATTCTTACCGATCTTCTCGAAACCGCGCGGCCTCATCCTCCCCACATGATGCGCAGCAACCTCAACACCACGGTGGAACACGCGGTCGATGCTGGCCCGCCAGCAGGTGCTCAGCCAGCCCATCAGGATCGAACTCGAGCAGGCGCCGGACCTCGACGAAGTGGAGCACGACAGCGACCAGATTCACCAGGTGGTTCTGAATCTCCTTCTGAATGCGGTGCAGGCGATCGAGGGCCAGGGCACCGTTCGGGTCGTGATCGGATCGCAAGACGATAATGCCAGCGTCCGCGTGACTGACACAGGACGAGGCATCCCCGAACAACAGCTTTCGCAGATCTTCCGGCCCTTTTACACCACCCGGGGAAATGGCACGGGACTCGGCCTCTCGCTCGTCCGTCGCATCGTGGAAGAGCATCACGGTCGCATCAACGTAACCAGCGAAGTGGGGAAAGGCAGCACGTTTGAGGTTCTGATTCCCTTCAGCGCCGCCGCCGTGGAGGTCGAGGCGTAGCAAATATTCAGGTGTAATCCTGACCGAAGGTGGCCCCTCGGCATCTGCCGCAGTCGAAGGATCCGCGGTTGCCTTTTGTACTTAACCCGGACGATCCCGGTGGCCGGTCCTGGGACCGCCTGCGACCCCGTTTTCCTCATTTCCCTCGTCAAGCGTGACTTAGATCACAGGCGGCAGACCCGTTTCACCCCCTTTAATAAGTCCAGCCATGTATCGGGAATCACATCAATACAATTCTCGCGGGCCGGTTGAGCGCATTCCAGTGTCCGACGACCGGGAGCACCGAACTGCTGCCAAAGCGGGCCGTTTTGCTTGCGTAGGAAATGAGGTAAAACCGATGCCTGCCCAGAAAGTCCTGATCGTCGACGACGAGCGCCTGGTGAGATGGTCGCTTCGTCAGAAGTGCGAAGAGTGGGGATATTCCGTGGTCGAAGCCAGACGCCGGCGAAACTGCACTGCGGCTCGCCGAGCGCGAATCTCCCGACCTCGTGCTTCTCGATGTACGCCTGCCCGACCTGACCGGCATCGAGGTGCTCGATCAACTCAAGAAGAACGGCTGCGGCTCCTCGGTCATCATGATCACCGCCGATCCGCAGCTCGATGACGTGAAGGCCGCGCTCAAGCTGGGCGCTTACGATTTTGTCGGCAAGCCGATCGACTTCGACGAATTGCAGCTTTCCATCCAGGACGCGCTCGAGGCTGCGAGCGCGCGCAACGAACATCGAATCGCCGCGCGCAAAGACCCGCGGAGCCGGCTACGAAAACATAGTGAGTGTCTCGCCCAAGATGACGGAGCTGATGAACTTCGTCAAAGAAGGTCGCGTCGTGCGAGGCCTCCACCATTCTCATCCAGGGCGAAAGCGGCACCGGCAAGGACCTGATCGCCAAGACCATCCACTACGAAAGCTCGCGGCACGAGAAGCCGTTTGTGGCCATCAACTGCTCGGCGATTCCCGAAACTCTGATGGAAGCCGAGCTGTTCGGCCACGAAAAAGGCGCATTCACCGACGCCAAGCAGATGAAGAAGGGTCTGTTCGAAGCGGCCGACGGGGGCACGCTGTTTCTCGATGAAATCGGCGAACTCTCTCCGCTGCTGCAGGCCAAGCTGCTGCGCGTGCTCGAAGACCAGGTGATCCGCCGAGTGGGCGGCCTTCGCGACATGCAGGTGGATGTGCGCGTGATCGCCGCCTCCAATCGCGACCTTGAAAAAGCCGTGCGCGAGGGGCATTTCCGCCAGGACCTCTATTACCGTCTGGCGATCATCGCCATCTTTATTCCGCCGCTGCGCGATCGCAAGGAAGACATTCTTCCGCTGGTGGACTTCTTTATCGATCGCTACAATCGCAGGTTCCGCAAATCGATCCGCGGCATCACCGAAGAAACGCGTTACCTGCTGCACAGCCATAACTGGCCGGGCAATGTGCGCGAACTGAAGAAACACCATTGAACGCGGAATGATTCTGGAAGAGGAATAATTCCTGCGCCCGGTGTATCTGCCGTTCTCGGTGGGAGAGTCGGGCGGCCGCACGCTGTTTGAGCGGACCTCGCCGGCCGATGGCGGCCAGAAGCTGCCCAACGGGCGCATGCTTCCGCGGCTGTACATTCCTGAATGCGGAACGTCGCTCGAAGAAGTGGAGCACTCGATGGTGGAACTGGCCATGACCCAGTCCGGCGGCAACCAGACCAACGCCGCCAAGCTGCTGGACATCAGCCGCGATGCGCTGCGGTACAAGCTGAAGAAATTCGGGCTGGCGCGCGGTGAGGAAGAAGGGTAGAACAGCTTTTAGCTTTTAGCATCTGGGTAAGTCCCGTTCGGATGACAAGTTCATCAGCGGCCTGTCATGCTGAAAGCATGAAACGATCCTTCCTGTACGGCGCGGTTGCGGGCCTTCTTCTGGGCTGCTCAATGTTTTCTTCGGCTCAGGACAAGGGCGACTGGCGCTCCGCCAGTTCGAACGCCCGCTCCATCACTGGTGATATCGAGATCTCGGATTCCAAGCTCTTCCTCAACTTCATCGGGTTTACAATTGCGCAGATCCGCAAGCTGGAGCCCGCGGAAACGACCGCTGTGTTTGCGTCGGAAGTGAGCAACGGCAGTGGAAACCTGTATCGGTTGACCGTCCCGGCGGCGCGGCGGTTCCTGCACCACAACACGTTGTGCGGGAGCGAGGACGTGCAGTGGATGGTGACCAGCGTGTCGGAGCGAACGTTGCACGTTGCCTTCTTCTCCGGAGCGGATACGCCGGTGTTCACGCCCGAGGCGATGGCCAACTCGACCGATCTTTGCGGCACCTTCTCCTATGTTCGTTAACTGCGCCCGCAGGCGTGAAATTGCAATTCGATTCCCCGTCCACCGCTCAAGTTTGATGAAATTCAGTCGATGGGAAGAAGCAGGCACAGTGAGGCTCTCTTCCATGAAGCGAATTCGTCTCATCTTCCTGATGTGTCTTGGGGCGGCGACGTTTGCCGCGGCGCAGATCGCAAAGCAAACCACGGATGTTCTCGGCGCCCACCTCAACTACGGCCGAGGCTGTGCGGCCTGTCATTCCCCGCACAGCGGCCCATCGGGCAACGGCACCAGCGCGGCGAATGCTGGCTCCGGCGCCGCTCCGCTGTGGGGCGAAGATGCCAGCAGCCTTTACGGCACGACCATCAGCACGGGCGGCGGCAAGTTCGTGGAAGTGCTTCCGACCAGCATGTCGGCCAGTACGCCTGATGTCGCCGGCATGTTGACCTGCCTCGGTTGTCACGACGGCAACTATGCCCCCAAGGCGATGATGAAGAATCGCGTCTATGAACCGCTGCCTTCCACGTATGGCTCTGCCAACTCGATTCCGACCCTGATGGGAAGCGACGGCGGCGCGGTGGGCAATTACCTCAATGACCACCCCATGGGACTGAACGCGCGCATCAGTTGCGGCGGCACCAGCTGGGATTGCGTCGAGACCAACGGCGTAGTGCGGATGAGCGGGGCAAAATCAGCCCAGTTCGTTTCGAATTACGGATTCTTCGTCAAGCCGGGAAGCTATGAGAATTCCGCGGTCATCGTCTGCACAACCTGCCACGATCCTCACAGCATGAATGTGGTCACCATCGGCGGCAACTCGAGTTCAGGACTGCCGGTGGGAACCTATGCGACGATGTTTTTCCTGCGCGCTCCGTACAACCCGAACGACACAAATCCGCAATCCAATCAGACGGCGCAGTTCTGCCGCCAATGCCACGCGGACAAGTCAAACGAGATGAATGGGAGCAACGCGCGGACAGTGTTCTGAGACTCGGGATGGGTCTGAAACCAGACCCATCCACATGTCGGCTCTACTTTTTCCCGATCGGGCCACGGGACAAAACGCTTTGGGAAACCGTTCCGTTGGCGTTGTGGGACGCCCCGTGGCAAACCAGGACGCAGGTGTTCGAGGCGTGACTGTAGGAGACCTGCGGCGGGTTAGGTGCGACACCGTTCGGCGCCACAACATTCAAATCGAAATTGACCAGCCGCTCGCCGGTGATGACCCCGCCGCTGGCGGCCGTCATGCCGTGCGCCGTGTGGCACACCGAGCAGCTGAATCCCTGGTTGATGTGCTGGGCGTGATGATTCCAACTGGTATTCTGCATGATCTGGTTGGCAAGATCGTGGCACTTGGCGCACATCGCGTAAGGCCCGTTCGCGCTCAGGTCGGGATTGGGAAACAGGTTGGTGATCGTCTGGCCGGGCAGAGTCGCCTGGCTGAATTCATAGCGCCGCTCCAGGATGTGCGTAAACTTCGACCCGTGCGGGCCATTCGCGCCCGAGCCGCCGGATTCGCGGTTGTCGTCGCTGTTGTGGCAATCGGTGCACAGAATCTGCGTGCCCATCGCGCGGCCCTGCTTCATGCCGTCGAGGTTCATCATGTTGAGCAGCAGGCTGGGCTGCGAAAATGTGCTGCTGCGGGCGTGCATTACCGGATGGCTCGAAGTGGCCGATGCGCCAAGTTGCGGGACCAGGTCAAGCGGATCGCCCGCCGAAACTGCGCGCACCGCGAAGTACCCGAACTTCGGCAAGGACTGTTTGCCCGGCCCGGAGCCGTGGCAGCGCAGGCAGTTCTCATATTGATTCACGGCGGGCGCAAGCACGCTGGTTCCATCGGTAGCGTTGATGCCCGCTACATTCTTTTGCGAGACGCGGATCAGCGGAGCCGCGGGAAATACCTGCACCGGTTGGGAGCCATGTCCGTTGTGGCAATCCACGCAGGTGGCATGGCGATTATTGTTCAGCAGAACGCTCTCGGAGGCATCGTGCGGATTGCTCGAGTCAGGAAATGGGTGTCCAACTCGGGGTGTACCGTACTCCACGAATACGTTGGTGTAAGGCGCCATGGGAACGTTGGTCGAGCCGTTGTGGCAGGAGATGCAAGCCTGCTCGTCCTGTCCGCGCAGCAGCCGCGCTCCGGAGCCGGCATTATGCGGCGTGTGGCAGGAGATGCAGGCATCGGTAGCCACAGTGGCATAACTTCCCAACTGGGCTGAAGCCGAAATCTTGTTGGCGGAAGTGGCGTGCGCGCTGGTTGTCCAGTCGGCAAGGGGATTCACCTGCGCCGCCCACTTGTCGGGCAGGATCATGGCACGACAGGCACAACTGGCCGCTCGAACTGTCCTTCACAAGAAAATTCTGCGAGATGAGGTCCTTGGCCTGCACATGGGGATTGTGGCAGGACGTGCACTCCACGCTGCCCTTGATCAGCTTTACGGCACCGGTGGGATCGGCGGTCTGGCCATTCGATGCGAGCGACGCCACCAGGTGAGCATTGTCCTTCAACGGCGTCACCAGGCTGAATGGATGCGACTTCTGCATATTGCTGCCGAACACGTCCAGCGGTATTCATCGACCCGCTCATCGTCACCTGGCCGTAGGCAACCGTGGAGCCGACTGCCACGGTGCCGTCGTGGCAACTCAGGCACATATTGCTGTCGGAAGCGAGAACGGGCTGCGTACCGGTGTTTTTCTCGGTCTTGCTCGTGTACATGGTGTAGGTCTGGGTGGTGAGCTTCTGGTTCCAGAGGCCCATGTTGAGCCCAGAGTGAGGCGCATGGCAATAGGAGCAGGCGTCGGGACGCGCTCCGGTCACGGGAGACTTGCTGCCCGGCCCCAGGTTGTGTACGCCGATCACGTCGCCGGGGATTTGCGAACGCAGGATGGTCGCGGTCAGCAGAATCGCCAGGCCGGCCATCCATAGTCTGAGCCTCACTGCAGTGCCTCCTTGGCTGGCGTCCCCGGCGACGGGTCTTTGTCGCCGGGGTGGTTGAGCCGGGCATTCCAGGCGATAGGGCTGTGTCGTCGCTCGGGTGTTTCGCCGGCGTCTTCAAGCCAAAATATTGAAATACCTGCACGCGTCGGTTGAATGAATCCACTACAAAGACGCGGTCGTCACGATCGATGAACAAGCCCGCGGGCAATTGGAACTCTCCCGCGTGGGTGCCCTTGGATCCGAAGTAATAGAGAAGCTGGCCCTGGCGGTCGAATACCTGCACCACGCCCCACAAGGCATCCACGATGTACAGGTGGCCTTCGGAATCGACGCTGACGGCCTTGGGCCGAAACATCGCACCGGTGCTGTCGCCCAGCTTCCCGACTGAATATTGGAAGTTCCCGGCTCGATCGAACACCTGCACCCGGAAGTTCATGGCATCGACTACGAGAAGGTTTGGCCCGTCGAGACGCAATTCGGTGGGGAAATTGAATTCGCCTTCGGCATCGCCGGTCTGGCCGATGGCCTGCAGCACATTGCCCTGCATGTCGAGCATGAAGACCTTGTCGCGCAGCGTGTCGGTCACGTAGATCCGTTGTGCGGCGGAGTCCACGGCGATGCCGGTAGGCCGCTTGAAATATCCTTCGCCGCCCTTCAGGCTGCCGATGGTGCGCAGATACTTGCCGCCCGGCTCGAAGACAAAGATCTCGCCTGCATTCGAATCGGTAACGTAGATGTTGTCCTGGGCATCGACCGCAACGCATTGCGGCGTGCGCATCGCGATCTTTCCGCCGCGCTCGATGAACTTGTACTTGCGCTGTGGCGAAATCAAAGATATGCACGCCCGCGGCGCCTGGATCGGTGACGATGATGCGGCCGCGCGAGTCGGTCACAATGCTGTAGGGCCGGACGAGGAACTTGAATTCCGGCTCGCCCGCGATTACGTCGACGACCTTGTTCCAGAATCCGCGGTTGGGTTTCACTTCGGCTTCGGAGTGGAAGCTGCGCTGCCAGGAGAGGCTGCGTCCGCCATCGAGCGACATGTCCCACAACTCTGGTGGGGCTGCGGGGGCCTTGGGCTTGGCATGCGCCGCGATCGGGCACAAGACCATGCAGACGCCGGCCACCATCGCGGCTGCGCCGAGCGTTTGCCGCCGCTTTCCGTTTAGAAGAAGTTGAACCAACGCGAGATCCCCATGTAATAGGAAGAAATATTCTGCGGCGGCGCGCTCGATCCGCTGAAGCCTTGCTCCAGGCGTGCGTATCCGCTGGTGAAATACAACTTGCGAAACTGATACTGAATGAAGGTATTGAATTGATTGTTGCGATTGGAGGAGCGAGATCGAACTGCTCGACGTGCTGCTGATCGACTTGGAGTAGCTGGCTGAGAGCACCAGTTTTCTGACCGGAGTGCTGGAAGCAGCAAACGCATAGCTCTCGCCGCCGAAGAGACTAACAAGACCCGGCGGCAGAGTAGGCGAGGGCACCGGAACGGTCACCAGGCCGGCACCGGTGAGAATGGCTTGCCCGTCTGCTTTGGAGTAACTCCCGTTGGCCGTAATCCAAGCGCCGTAACCTATGCCCGCATGGTAGGACTGGCTGCTGTTCGCGGTTCCGGCCTGCTGGGTCAGTGCGGTGCGTGCGCCGCCGCCGCCGAGGCTCATGTTGAAATAGCCCCAGTTCCGTCCCACGTTCCCGGAGAAGTTATAGTACGAGTTCATGTAGGTGACCAGCAGCGTTTGCACGTTTTGCGCATATCCAAAGCTTCCGGTCACATGCCAGCCCTTGATCTCGTTGGAGTAATTCTCATTGGTCGAAAAGCCCAGCGTGTCCTCACTGTTTTGTTCCACCACATTGGCGCTCAGAACGAATGAACCGTTAAATGTGCCGCCCAGAAGTTTGTGCAAGTAAGAAGCGCCGCCGCCGTACGACTGGACTCCGTAGTCCTGCCCCAGGAACGACTGGGTGCGGCGTTCGACAAAGGCGCTGGTCTCCAGATCCCGCATGGGACTGTAGGTCGTGACTCCCATCAGGTCCAGCGAGTTTGACGAATCGCTGGTATTGAGGCCTTCCACGATGCCACCGGCAGAGAGTACGCTCTGCACCAGTTGACCGCTCAGGTTGTCGGAGTAGTTGGCTGTCGCGCTGAATGATAGCTTCTCGGTGGGATGCAAAGTGGCCACCGAATTCAAAGTGTCGACGGTTCCGGTCGTCCGGTAGCCCAGGTAATTGCCATTCCAGCTGGAACGATTGACACCGGCGACAAACGAACCCTGCAACGGTAGCGCGTGAGTCGTAGTGAATCCCATTGCGCTATTGTCGGTGCGCGTTTGTGTGACCACTCCCGCAACGATCTGCGGGATTTCCGAGTGACCGCCGCCGTTGGTGTAATACCCGGACAGGTTGAAACCCGCCCACCTGTACCCCGAGTGCAAATTGAGCGAATGGAAGTTGTTGGTCCCCTGGTCATTCGTCCCGTACACCGTGTACTGGCTGCTGCCCAGTTGGTATCCGGCGGAGAAGCTCGGCTTGTCAGGAAGGTTCTCGCTCCAATTCACTCCAAAGGTGCCGCTGTTGCCATGGGTCACGAAATTGGCGAGCCCCGGAACGGCGAAGTTACCCTGGCTGTTATAAGCCTCGGAATAGGTGACCGATCCAGGGAAATGACTGCCGGCGAAGATGTTGGCGCTGGCAGTAACTCCGCTGGCATTCGAAATGGACTGGAAGTTGGAATTGGCTCGCGACTGATTCAGATAGGGAGAAATGTTAAAGGAAAGAAAGTTGGGGCTATGATACGAGCCGGAAACCGTGCCGAAGCCGCCGACCGTCCAGCCGTGGGTCGAATCCGTCATGTTCCCGTAGGTCGCCGTATAACCGGTGGAGATCATGCCGTTCGCATTCGCACTGGTTTCGCCGAACTTCACCTGCGCGGCAACCGGCAGCGCCAGCAGCAGGAGCCCTGCCTGCACCAACCTTGCGAATCGGGGAAATGTCGCCACCGTCTGCCTTCCTTTATCTGCTGCTGTCGACTGCACTCTCCAGATGTGTTGTTGCAATCTCCATCGTTCGTGTTCGGGCTTCATCGCCGGAGTACCGCCCGCCGGGCTGCCTCACATTTCTTCAATCCGGGCATGCTCCCGCAATTTCTTGTCCAGCGCGGAACGAAGCTGATTGGCTTGTTCTGTTGCATGTCTTTTTCAGTTGGTCTTTTACTTCTTCGAACCTGGCTTTGCCGGCGGAGTGATGTTCCTGCAGGCGCACGATCGTGTAGGCCTGCTCGACCTGCATCAGATCGCTGACTTCGCCCGCTTTCATCGCGGCCATCGTCTTCACTACCGCGGCAGGCAGTTCGCTTGCGGGCACCAGCTTGTGCTGGCCCATCATCACGCGGTAATCGTCGTCGGAAACCTTTTCGGCCAGCAGGCCGAATTCTTCGGCGGTCTTGGTTGCTTTGGCCTGGCGAAGCGCATTCTCCGCGCGGGTTCGGCCTTCCTTCAACTGCTCCGCCGTGGCTTTGGCCGGCGGGAGAATCGAAATGCTCTGGAAGCGTGAATGATCTCGGGATGCTGAAAGCGGGCGGGGTTCTTGTCGTAGTAGGCTTTCACTTCGGCCGGGAGAGATCCGGCTCTTGCTCTCGACTTCGCTCTTCAGCAGGGTGTCAATCAGCAGCGAGCGGCGGATCTTTTCCACCAGTACTTGCTGCGAACCCTGGAATTCGCTCTGCACAAAGGCGTTGAATTCGTCCGGCGTGGCAAACTGCTTGCGGAAATCCGCCTGGGCGCGCTGCAGCTGCGCGGCCGGAATCGTCAGGTTGCGGTGGAGCGCTTCCTGGTAGACCAGTTCTTCGAAGATGATCATCTTCAGTGCGCCATCGCGAATCTGCGGGGCCAGGTCCTGGGGAATGCCGTTGTGCTGGCGGGCGTAGGGAAAGATGGCGTATTCCTCGCGCAGCAGATCGGCATCGGTAAGTACCGAGCCGTTCACGCGGGCAACCACCTTTGCCGCGGGCCTCGCGGGCACGATGTGGCCGAAGATGGTTTGAATGCCGTGGGGCGTGGGACGCTACCTGGGCCTGTGACGAAGCCATCGCCAGGAAAAAGAACACCCCACATGGAGAATTTGTGTTGCACGGTTGACCTCCTGATCCGGGAAAAAGGAGGGGAGGGTAGCGTTCGCCCCTCCCCTTTTCATGCAAAGGGAATTTAGAACACGGTTCCAGCCGAGCCGCCGTTCATTTCGTTGGATTCTCCACCATGGCACTGGCGGCAGAACTGCGCCGTCTGGTTGCTGCCGGAGGTTGTGCTGGCCGGGTTATACGGGCCGCGCAGGAAGAACATGGTGGCGTACGGGCCAGGCGCCAGGCCGGTGTTCGTGGCTCCCGTCGGGATGTTGACCACGTTCATCAGGTGCTGGTTGTGGCAGGTGGTGCACATGACCACGGGCGTGTTGTTGTACTTTCCCGGACTCACAAAGAACCCATAGTTGGTCACGAACTGAGCGGAGTTCGTGCCGGTCATCGAGACCTTGCTGCCGCTGATCGTGCAATCCCAGTCATAGGTTCCGCCGCAACTCATTACGGCATTGATGCCCACCGGGTGATCGTTCAGGTAGTTGCCGGTGGCGCCGGCGCCGTCGTTTCCGAGCAGCGTCGGGATCAGGTTGGCCTTTCCGTAGGTGGCGGGCAGGGTCTCATAAACCTTGTTCTTCATCATGGCGCCCGTCGCGTAGTTTCCGTCGTGGCAGCTGAGGCACATCAGCACTCCGGCAACATCAGGCCGTGTAGCGAAATCGGTCAATTGGGCAGGGCTTCAACGTAGCTGCCGTGTTCGCTCTGGCCGGTGGTGATGGTTACACCCTAGAGGCTGGTCAGATCCTCGCCCCAGAGAGCGATGTTGCCCGAATTCGGGTCGGCGGTTTTGGCGTTTCCGTTTCCGTACACGCCGCTGTGAGGTGCGTGGCAGGCCGCACAACCACGGCCATAGTTGAGGTGAGCACCGAGGACGTCGGTCGTCGGTCCTCCCGGCTGGGCCGCCGCGAAGCCCGCAGCCGCCACGAATAACAGGGCAATCAGAAAATTTCGTTTCATTAAGTACAGCCTCCTCTTGCACAACTTCCGGTGCTCGCCTGAACCGTGACGTCGACCGCGAGGTTTTGTTTTCAGTTCAGCCTTGATACGCACGAGTGCACGACGAATGCCGTTGCGGGCACGCCTGGGCGACTTGGCTCAGCTCCTCGTAAGCCCTTGTGACTAAATGGGCTGCGGGATGGAGGAACCCCGGCGATGAAGGCGGTGAGGGAGGTTCCACACCGGAGGATGGGAGTTCTGGCACACTCGCGTTGGTGAAAAGCCCCAAGTCAAAGTGATGACTGTCACAATTTCTTGCACGACCGGACCGACCGCCCGTGATCGACGGTCTTGCAGCGCCGAACTCACACAAATATCAAGTGATTATCGTCACACGTGCTCGTGCATAGAAATGCTCTTCTATTCCTTGGTCCCCCCAGAGGGAACAACCAGCATGGACCCCGGGCCACCCCTTTAGTTCGGCCCGAAACGTGCAAATAGCCGTGTTTGGCGTCCGATGTTCCTCCTCAAGTCGGACGCACGAGCACCCCTGACCCACGGGAGAAATTCGGATGGAAAACGCACCCACTTCGGATTCCGCCGCCAGCGAAGCGCTGCAGCCGAAACAGGTCTTCCTGATGGCGGCGATCTGCCTCGTTGTCGGCCTCGGCATTGGATACGTGTCGCGAGGATTGCACCCTTCACCGGCAGCAGTCTCCGCGGCGAGATCCGTCAAGGCCCCTTCGGGGGGCGGTCACCAGCCCACTCTCGACGATTTGAGACATATGGCCGACCAGCAGGCTGCGCCGCTGCTTGCGCAGTTGAAGAGTAATCCCAACGACAGCGGTCTGCTGATGCAAGTGGGCGCGATTTACCACAGCAGTCACCAGTTCAAGGAAGCCGCCGAATACTATGACAAGGCCGTGCACGCCGATCCTAAAAATGTCGCGATCCGGACCCGGCTGGCGGCAAGCCTTTATCGCAGCGGCGATGCCGACGGAGCCATCGCGCAATTGAACGAAGCACTGAGCTATGACCCCAAAGACGCAAACGCGCTGTTCAATCTCGGCATGATCAAGCTGCAGGGAAAAACCGATGGAAAAGGGGCGGTGGAGGCGTGGCAGCGGTTGTTGAAATCCAATCCGCAATTGAGCGCCGAGCGCAAGGCCGAAGTCCAAAAGCTGATGGCGGATGTCATGACGACGTTGAGCGAGCAACACGCGATGAAAGGAGCACCGGACAAATGAGCGAGACGAATCGAACGCCCATGGTTTGGACGAGAGAGCGCGCCGCGCTCCTGGCAGCGGTGTGCCTGGTGGCGGGCATCGCCGGCGGCTGGTCTATTCACGGATCGCGGACTGCGCCCGCCTCCGACGCCCCGATAAGCACGCCTGCCGCGGCGCCTCAGCAAGCCGCTGCTGTTCCTCATGCACCCACGCCTGCGCAACTCAAGGAATTGGCTGACGCACAAGCCACGCCGCTGCTCGACAAGCTCAAATCCGATCCCAACAACCCCGATCTACTGGCCGGCCTCGGGAATCTCTACTACGACGCGCAGCAGTATCCCGTCGCTGTGGACTACTATGCGCGCACCCTCAAGCTCAGGCCCGCGGACGCATCCGTGCGCACCGACATGGGAACGGCTTTCTGGTTCATGGGCAATGCCGACAGGGCGATCGCGGAATTCAACAAGGCGCTCACCTATGTCCCCGACAATCCCAACACACTCTTCAATCGTGGACTGGTTCTGTGGAAGGGAAAGACAGATGCGGCCAATGCAATCGCGGACTGGAAAAAGCTGCTCGCGGTCAACCCGAATTATGAGGGGAAAGCCCAGGTGGAACAGTTGCTGGCCGACGCGAAGAGCCACGTTCCCGACGCTCAGGTCATAAGGACCAACTAGCGCCCGAGTCTAAAGTTGACGGCAAAGCCACCTGGCTCCCGATTGTCATCCCTAGCGATGACCCTGAACGAAATGAGGGGAAACAGTCGACGGACCTGCGATCGCCAACATAGGTTCGAGGGGCGCTTCGACTTTGATGCGCTCCTCGAACCTTCATGCCCAGGCCGGTTTACTCCGCGACCGATTTACCGGCCCCCGGTCAGCTGATTCGACTCGCGCTCATCGCGGAGTGTCTTCTTATCGAGTCGCGAAGTGATGAGCGTGCCGTATTGGACGGACTGCAGCACGTGGCTGTTGCCTACTTCATCGAACTTCAGAGCGATCTTGCCGGGAGAGTCGATGCCGGGGCCGACGACCCAGGTAAAGATCTGCGACGAACTCCTGCTGATCAGGGACACGAAGCTGCCATGATCATCGTGCTGAACCGTGTAGTAACCGGCCGGGCAGATTTTGCCGCCGGCTGTGAAGTTGAACGGAACCTTGATGGTCACTTCCGCCTTCGCGGTAGTTGCGGCCAGAGCAACGGCGGCCAATACTGCGGGCGCCAAAACGAATTTTGAAAAAATAGATTTCATGGGGAAAACCTCCTCGCCTGTTGAAACCACACTACCCACATGCGCGAAGTTAGTTGTTAAGTTCTCGTCCAGAAAACGTCAATTGTTTTGGGAGGCGCTTGACGGCAGTCAAACCACTGAGTCTTGACACTACTGAATCTTCGGGCCTAGGGTGAGCCACAACGAACACGCGCGGTCGGTTCATGCCGTGTACCTGCAGCGGAACACAATGAGGAGGCACAGCAACTCGATGACAGTGGAGGCCGCACCGTACAGCATCCATTCCCCTCAAGACGCGCACCTGCTCTCCAACATCCGCCGCGACCTGCGCTACGGCGTTCGCCAACTCAGGCATTACCCGGGATTTGCGCTTATGGCCGTCTTGACGCTGGCATTAGGAATCGGCGCCAACACGGCCATCTTCAGTCTCATCGAACGCGTACTCTTGCGCCCGCTTCCTTACCGGCATCCCGACAGGCTGATAGTGGTATGGCAGACTGATGCACTGCACCACGACTCGGGGGCCTACTTCAACACATATCGCGAATTCGAAGCTTGGCGACAGAACAGCCGCAGTTTCGAGGGACTCGCCGCGCTCACCTGGGCGACCGGGCCGCGAACCATGCTGTGGCAAGGGAAACCGCTCGACGTCCTCACCATTCCCGCCTCGGTCGACTTCTTCTCGGTACTTGGAGAAACCGCCGCCATGGGCCGCACATTTGTGCAGAGCGATCTCAACAGTGGTTGTACGCTTGTGCTGGCGCACCACTTCTGGGAGCAGAAGTTCGGCGCGCCACGCGACATCATTGGCCGGTCACTCACCCTGGGAAAATTTTCGTGCACGATTGTCGGCGTCATGCCGAAGAGCTTTTCCTTTTATCCCGTCGCCACTGACGCATGGAGTCTCATCACGCCCACCGGCGAACTTGCGCAGAAACCGTGGAACAGCATGGTGGGAGCCTTCGGTCTGCTCAAGCCGGGGGTCACGCGCGCTGCCGCCGAATTCGAATTGACGGCGATCCAGTCGAAGATTCTTCCGGAAGCGCCGGACGACTTGAAACTGATGCGGACCCTCTCCCCCGACGTGCTCGATCTCAAATCGAACTTCACATGGCTCGCGGGCCGCAATCTTCGCAAAGGCCTGTGGATGCTGCTTGGCGCTTCGACACTGATTCTCCTGCTTGCATCGGTCAATGTGGGCAGCCTCGTATTGAGCCGCGCCATCTCTCGCTCCCGCGAGATGGCGATTCGCGCGGCCATCGGCGCAAGCCGCCGGCGCCTCGTCAGCCAGGCATTCGCAGAGTCGGTCGTACTGGGATTTGTGGGATCCATCAGCGGCATGGCCGTTGCAGCCGGACTACTTGCGTGGTTTCGCGCCGCCAATCCGATCGAACTGCCGCCGGGAGTGAGCGTCGCGCTTGATGGGCGCGTGCTCGTGTTCACTGCGCTTTCCGGAATTGCCTCATCGATCGTGTTCGGAATCTTTCCGGCATGGCGCGCTTCCCATGCCGACGTGAACGCTGTTCTCAAAAGCGCCAGCCAAAATCAGACTCACCCGGCCAGTGCGCGACGAGCTACGCAGTTGGTGGTCATCGTGCAGGTCGCTCTCTCCATGATCCTCCTGGCCGGCGCGGGGCTGCTCTCAGAAAGCCTCTGGAAGCTGGCCACGACTGATCTCGGCTATCGAAGCGATCCCATGTTCACCGCGCGCGTTCATCTGCCGCAGGCCAGCTACGCCGATGTATCCGCACGATCGCGTCTCGTGGAGACACTCGAAGCAAATCTGCTCGCGCTGCCCGGCGTCAACTCTGTCGGATTCGGTTCCGACTTCGTTCCCCGTGGGCTGAATCAGGTTTCGGTCGCCGGGCGCCCCGAGAATTCAGCGTCCGACGTCGCCACACAGGACGTGAGCACGACAGCAATCCAGACGCTCGCCATTCCTTTGCTGCGCGGACGAATGTTCGACGCGCGCGACCAGAAAGACACGCAACCGGTCGCCATCATCAACGAAGCGCTGGCGAAAGAGTACTTCGGCGCCGATGAAGCATTGGGTCACGCCATCAAACTCAGCCGCCCCGATGACGCGTCGAAGCCCTGGCTCACCGTGGTCGGAATCGTTGCCGATGTGAAGACCACAACTGTGTTTCAGGAGATGGGTTATGTAGAACAACCCGCCGTCTATCGGCCGCTGGCGCAATCGGCTCCGGAATCGCTGGCATTGATGATTGCCGTGAATGGAAGCCCATTTGCACTCGTGAGCGAGATTCAGCAGCGGCTCTCGTCGGTCGATGGAAACCTGATTCTCAGCGCCATCGACGACATGCGCACGGAACAGGCTGCACAGTTGTCGCAGCCGCGCTTCCGCAGTGTTCTGCTCAGCGGATTTGCGGCACTGGCGCTTGCGCTGGCGCTTGTGGGCCTCTATGGAGTTCTGTCGCAGACCGTCGCGCGGCGCGCCCGCGACATCAGCATCCGCATGGCGCTGGGCGCGGATCGCGATCGCATTCTGCGCTCAGTGCTCGGCCACGCATGCGCCATGACCATCATTGGCATCGTAATCGGCAGTGCGTTAGCTGTCGCCGGAATTCGCCTAATTCACGGAATGTTGTATGGCATCGCCGACCAGGGCGCGAGAGAACTCGGCGTTGCAGCCATCGCGTTACTGGTGGTGACCGCGGGCGCAGCGAGCATCCCGGCTTACAGGGCCGCATCGATCGATCCCATGCGGATGCTGCGGGACCAATGAGCGGGGCAAGTGGAATGAATTGCGAGCGGTCCTATTTCCCGCACATCGGGATCGCTGGCCCGGTCGGAGCCTCGGTTCCGATGCCGTCGGCATTGACTGCCGCTCCCTGTTCCGAAGGCTTGGGCGGCGTCGAATAGCACGATTTACCTGTGGTGGTGTCGAGAACCAACGGGTAGCCGACGTAGGGGACGTAGTGATGCACGGGGTTCTGGCGTCCCGAGACGTAGCCGTACACGCCGGCCATGACCAAAAACACAGCTACCGACCACGCGGGTATCTTTAGTGGGGCTTTGACCAGTTTGACAACCGAGGCGACAGAGATGGCAGGCTTCAGTTCGAGCGTGTGGACAGTCATGTTGCTCCTTACATGCTCGCCTACCCGCGCCGAACTCCGGGCTTGGCAGCATTGCTCTCCCTCGCTTGCGTCTTGCTCGTTCTATATGAAGCGGGGATCGCTCTAATGGGGTTGTGAAAAGAATAGACAAGAAATTTCAAAATTCACAGTGTTTTTTGGCACCAGCCGTACCACATTTGGGGTATGCCGGCGCCTGCCCGCCCGGCGGTTCTATGATGAATGCCATGTCCAGAAAGCTTCGCTGGGGAGTGCTCAGCACCGCCGCTATCGGTACCAAAAAGGTCATTCCGGCCATGCAGTCAGGCCAACACACCATGGTCACGGCGATCGCCTCCCGCGACCTGGCCCGGGCCCGCGAGGCAGCCCAAAGCCTCGGAATCGAAAAGGCTTACGGCTCGTACGAGGAACTACTGGCCGATCCGGATGTGGACGCCATTTACAACCCGCTACCCAACCAGCTGCATGTGCCCTGGACCATCAAGGCCGCCGAGGCCGGCAAGCATGTGCTCTGCGAAAAGCCCCTCAGCATGACCTTGGCCGAGGCCCGTTCGCTGCTCCCGGTCCAACAACGCACCGGGGTGAAGATCGGCGAGGCATTCATGATTCGGAGCTACACCCAGTGGCGGCGGCTGCGCGAACTACTCGTGCAGGGAAGGATCGGGACGCTGCGTTCGGTCGTTGCTGCGTTCAGTTACTTCAACACCGATGCGGCGAACATCCGCAACCAGGTGGAGTCTGGCGGCGGCGCTCTCTACGACATCGGGTGCTACTGCATTCACGCTTCGCGGCTGGGCTTCGGCGGGCTGCCCACGCGGGTGGTGGGGCTCATCGAGCGCGATCCGTCGTTCGGGACTGACCGTCTGACCTCGGCGATGCTCGACTTCCCCGGCGGCCAGGCGATCTTCACCTGCAGCACCCAGCTGGTTCCTTATCAACGCGTGCATTTCCTCGGAACCAAGGGACGTATCGAGATTGAGATTCCGTTTAACGCGCCCAAGGACCGGCCCACGCGGCTCTTCATCGACGAGACCGGGGACATATTCGGCACCGGCATCGTGAGCGAGGAGTTCCCTACCGCCGATCAGTACACCATCCAGGGAGACGAGTTCTCGAAGGCCGTCCTCGACGGCGGCGAAGTGCCGGTGCCGCTCGAAGATGGGATCGCGAACATGGCGGTGATCGAAGCGGTGTTCCGGTCGGCGGAAAAGGGCGGATGGGTTGAGGTGGAGTGAAATCGGCCTTGGCTCACTCGCTATGTGAGCCGTGCGAAGCGACGGTTTGACTCCGGAAAATCCACGCCACTGACGAACCATGTCAACGCGCCGCAGGCCACCGCGAGCAGAATTGAGCTCTGACGGAGGGCGAACACCGGCAAATGCGCCGAGCCCTGCACGCAGGTGAAAGCCGCTCCCACCGCTACGCAGGCAATCGCGATCCACTGATAGAACCGCAAGCCAGCGATTACGCGGGTTTGCGGCTCGCCGCGGTAGGCCTCTTCGACAAATCGGCCGCACCCCGAGAGTATGAAATAAACTCCGCAGAGAAACGCCGCAGACACGTCGAGTTGGAGCAGACGCATCAAGGCGGCCGCGACAACAACGTTCCAGAGAATGGAGTAAACCGGCGTGGCGTGTACCGGCACCCCGGCGAGATGCGCGAGCCGACAGACGCGCGAGCGAGGATGCGAGTAGAGAATGCCCTGGACCATTTCGGCAGCGTGTCCATGACAGCAACCCTGCACCAGGCACCGCAGCCTCCCCAGCGCCTGGATCCACGGCGCTGCTACGCAGACAGCCGCGAACGCGCTCAACAGATTGACGTGCAGAACGAGCGCGGGGATTGCCCCTGCGATCGCGCCCAGCATGCCGCCATAAAACCCGAGCGGGCGCAACAGCGCGGGCGAGCCTTCAACCCACTGCGCCCATAGCGCCGCGCCAATCAGAGAGCAAAGGCAAATGCTGACCGAGAGCCAGATGCGGCCCGGGCCAAGCAGCGTATCGATGATGACGATGCCGGCGGCGGCGCCGGCGCCCGCATAGGCGCCGTGGTTGATGATGCGCACCGGCCCGATGCGCCACTCTCTCCACGAATTCGCCATACGCTCGGCGGCGCGAAGAATGGACTTCCAGATCGAAGGAAGATTGGCCACCACAAAATACGCGGCAAACCCGGCGGCGATGTCGGCCAGCGAATGCATGCCGGTAGTCGCGCAACTAGCGGCGACGACGATTGCCCAAAGCCATGCAACTGCCTTCTTCCAGCGCGACCCTTCGCCCAGAGCAGACGCGGCAATGCATGCCCATACGACATGGAACGATGGGAGCGCCTCGACACCGGAGATGGGGTTGCGCTCGAGTTGCATCATCGGCGCAAAGAGGCTCGCCGAATCAAACGGCCGCGGCGGCGCATAGAACGGCAACAACAAATAGAGAGGAAAGATGAACGCCATCGCCGCAAGACCGCGCATCGCAAATAAACGCAACGCCGCGGCCGACCGGACTGCGAGTGGCAGGAGCAGCACCACCGCATAAATGCTGGCGTAGATCAACTCCGTGGCCTCGACAACGGGAACACGGTTGTCGAACGGAAGCCATGTGGAGATGCTGTGCGGCATTGGGCCCAGAAGGCCGACGAGTTCGAATCCCACCAGCCACGGCAGCAAAACGACAAGATAAATTCGAAATCGTTCCAACAGCGTAGGAGTTCCCGGCCGCATTGCCGGGAGCCATGGCGACGAAGCTGCCGGTCCGAAGCGTCGCAGCAGGTCGGGCAATTCGTAGCCCAGAACCAGCGCCGCGCAGGCCAGCGCCACAGTGGGAGTCACGAGCCACAGCCCACTGGCCGAACCTGTGTAGACCGCTACTCCGGCACAGACCAGGACGAATCCACCATAGATCGGATGAGGCACCAGGGCGTAGATTCCCCCGGCAACAAACCGCGGCGGCGGAAACGCATTCATGGGCAGCCCGCCGCCCCGCCTCCACAGAGCCAGCATTCCAGCCAGCACAATCAGCACGCCGGCTGCGGCGATCTTTGCTCCGTTTCCCGCATCTTGAATCACCGGCGCGTGAACAATCGCGCTCGTCGCACGCGCCCACAGCGCCAGCATGGCCGGCACGATCACGACAAAAAGCGCGCCGTACAGAAGCTGGCCGACAAACGAGCGGTGCGGCGATGAAGTCGTCACAGTTCCCAATCGACCACCTCGTGGATCACCCATCCATGGCTTGTCTCTCCGCCTTGCACGAGAGTTCCACGGCTTTTCCACTTCTGTTCGCGGATGTTGAACACGCTCGTTGGGAATAGGCGCCTGAGTGCTGCCGCTCCAGGCAAAATGGTCGAACGAAGCCGTCCGCCGCGCAGCGAAATGCCTTCGTCGATCTCAATTGCTCCGTTTTCGATCGCGACCTCCGATTCCGACGCTGAGCGCAGTTTGCACTCAATTCCATCAGCAACGGCAAATCTTGCGGTGTGCTCGCCTTGCCAGTCCACCCACGCCACCGAGTGCTCGGCGGAAACGAATCGCCCCCACCGCAACTTCCGCAACGGTAGATGCCACGGGGCCACCGTGACGGTGAGGCACTCCGCGTAACCCAGCCCTTCGAGTTCCCGCTCGTCGCTGCGCATCCTTACGCGCGAGCCAGGCTGAAGGCAATTCCACACGATCGAACCGCCGGCCTCTTCATACACAGTTCGCTGAAACGGAGAACAGGTCGCCCGCCACGAGCCCGTAACCTTCAACCGCGGATAATCAACCGCGATTTCATCGGTAGAGCACGCGATCCGGTAACTGCCGAGGGATGTTCGCGTGCAGGCATCCATTTCCGCGCCGCTCTCGAGCACACTGCCCAGCGACGTATGCATGCCGCGCCACCGCAGGTCGGCGCAATAAACAATGGCAGCCTCGCCCGCGTCCGTGACGCAGTCCATATACCACTTGATCATCGAAAATGGGCCCGTATGCACCGCTTTCGATCCGTTTCCATGCGATCGTTCGTGAATTGGACAACGTGAGCTTCCGAGATTATAGGCGCGAGAAGAGCCAAATCGACACAGCGAAATATCCTGTCATTGGCGCGCACAGTAGGTGATGGGAGAGTGCAAAACAGGCGATCACGTCGCACATTTTGCACTTCCCCGGGGCGAATAAACAATATGGCGAATCTATTTGGCTTCTATTTATGACACAGTCAGAATGCGGTGCACGATCTCGGCGTTTTCCTTCACCTCGTCTTTGATGCGCGGATACATTCCCACAAACACTCCATCGTTCGGCTTGATGCTCTGGAAAGCCGTGCGGAACGCGCCCTCGATGCCCTCGTGGGCGATGCGACCCGCGGCAAGAATTTTGAATGCGAAGCAGGGCTTGGCCGTCTGCCGCATCACCTTGTACATCCGTGCCGGGTCGCTTTGCAGGTAGAGTTCCCTCGGCATCTCGATGATTTCGCCATTGAGCACCTGCCTGATCTCTTCCGGCGAGCGCGTGCGGTTGTAAACGCAGCCGGCATAGAAATCCACATCCCAACCCTGCGACTCCACCAGGTCGATTACTTCGGGCTTGTGGGTGCCCACGCCCACCAGTACGCCCATGTCGCGCACCTGCTTGCACCACTCGCGCACGGTGCCCATGGTGCGGTCGCGGAAGCAGATGTCGACCACTTCGCCCTGGCGATGCAGGGCCAGCGGCTTCAGATTTTTCACCAGTTGGGCGGCATCATCGGGCGCAGCCACCTGCGCGATGATGTGCATCTTGCCGCCTTCGCCCAGGAACTGCGCCCAGTCCTCGGGCGCGCGTTTCACGTTCACATAATTAAAGGTGTTGATCCCGTAGCACTGCGCCCGATGCAGCACCTCGACCACCTTGTCGGGCGTGTACCACTCGGCCATCGTCGAGCCGAAATTCTGGTTGTAGTGGGCAAAGCCGTAAAGCGGATTTACGCCCAACACCATGCGGCTGATGTCCACCCCGCCGAACTTCATGGTCGGAACCTGGACCATGTCCTTGTCTGGAGGTTGGGGCGCGGCCGGCGACTGTGCGCCTTTCGGTGTTTCGCCCAGTATGTTCGACGTTCCGCCCATCAGACCCGCGGCTACCGCGGCCGCGGTGGTTTGCAAGAATCCCCGCCGTGTATTAGACATGGATACACGTTGAATCAGACCCCATGATTCTGGCTGTGGGCTGGGTCACACTTCGATGCCGGATCGCAGGTTTAGACTTGCCCTTTCTAATCTGTGACTTGCCCTATGCCTTCGATTGAAATGGTTACTACTTTAAGCCATTCCCGTGGTTTCGATCGCCCGCTGCTGGAGCTCACCATTGGCGCGCTTCTCGAGCGCACCGCCGGTCGCTATCCTGACCGCCTTGCGGTCGCCTCCCGCCATCAGTCCCGCCGGATGACATGGGCCGAGCTGAGCGAAGCAGCCGATAAGGTGGCGCGCGGGTTGTGGTCGCTCGGCATCCGCCACGGCGACCGCGTCGGCCTTTGGTCTACCAACTGCATTGAGTGGATCGTGATGCACATGGGCTGCGCGCGGGCCGGAGCGGCGCTGGTCAACGTGAATCCGGCCTACCGTTCCCGCGAGCTAAGCTACACGCTCACCCGGTCGCGCATGAAAGCCCTGTTCCTGTGGCATCAGGACAAGCACGCCAACTATGCCGAGATTCTCGACCGCGCCCGCCACGGCCTCAAGCTCGAACTTGAGCACACGATCTTCTTCGATTCCTCGGAGTGGCCAGCACTGCTTGATGCGCCGGGAAAGCTTCCCGATCGGGTTGACGTCAACGATGTCGCCAATATTCAGTACACCAGCGGAACCACGGGACTGCCCAAGGGTGTGCTGCTGACCCATCACAACGTAGTGAATAACGGCCAGTTTCTCGCCCAAGGCTTTCACTACACAGAGCAGGACAGCATCGTGCTGCCGGTGCCGTTGTTTCACTGTTTTGGCTGCGTGATTGGCACCATGTCGGCGCTGAATTCGGGCGCCGCGATCATCCTGCCCAACTGGACCTTCGACGCCCACGCCGTGCTGCGGGCGGTTCATGAGGAGCGCGCTACATCGGTCTACGGCGTTCCGGCGATGTATGTGGCGGAGTTCGGATTGCCTGATTTCGCCTCGTTCGACTTCTCCAGCCTTCGTACCGGGATGATGAGCGGCGCGCCGTGCCCCATCGAATTGATGAAGCGCGTGCTCAACGAAATGCACATCCGCGAACTCGTCATCGCTTACGGCCAGACTGAGACGTCGCCCGTCGTGACCATGAGCGATGCCGGCGACTCGATCGAGGTTCGCGTCAATACGGTCGGCCGCGCTATGCCCCAGACCGAAATCAAGGTCATGTCTGTGGCTACGGGCGAAACGCTTCCTCACGGAGAGCAGGGCGAGATCTGCGTGCGCGGCTACGCGTTAATGAAAGGCTACGACGGCGATCCTGACGGCACCGCGCTGGTGATTCAGCCCGACGGCTGGCTAAAGACCGGCGATCTGGGCGTGATGCGTGAAGACAGTTGCCTCCGCATCACCGGCCGTTCTCGCGACGTGATTATTCGCGGCGGCGAGAACATCTATCCGCGCGAAGTGGAGGAGTTTCTCTACACCCATCCCAAGGTCGGCGAAGTGCAAGTAGTGGGCGTTCCGAATGAACGCCTGGGCGAGATTGTGGTCGCTTGGGTGCGCTTGCGTCCGGCGCAGGAAGCGACCGAAGAAGAAATTCGCACCTGGTGCCAGGGCCAGATCGCATACTATAAAATCCCCGAGCACATCCGCTTCGTTACGGAGTTCCCCGCGACGCTGTCCGGCAAAATTCAGAAGTACAAAATCCGCGAGTTTGAGATCGAGGCGCGTGGGCTGCAATCAGTTGCAAAAGCGGCTACTGCGTAAAACTCTTCCACTGAAGCTCACGGCGACTTGCCACCAAGACCGTGTCATCATTCCGCGGTTGCCTTTGCATCTCGACAGAATAAGAAAGAATGGCGGTTCATGAGAAAGTTCAGCCTGCTCTTGTTGCTTTCCATCCTGACGTCGACAGCGTGGTCCGCCCCCAAGAGATCCGTTCGCCTCGCCATCTGCCAGATCCTGGTGATTGACAGCGATCGCGAAGGCAACTTCCGCCGCATCGAGTACGCACTCGAACAGGCCCAGACCCAGCGCGCCGACATCGCCATCTTTCCCGAGTCTTCCGTCCTTGGATGGGAGAACCCGGACGCACACACCATGGCCACACCGATTCCGGGCAAAGAGAGCGACCGCATCGCCGCACTCGCGCAGAAATATCACGTGATGATCGCCGCCGGCCTCGACGAGAAGGACGGCGATCGCCTCTATGACTCCGCCATCCTTGTGGACAAGACCGGCAAGCTACTGTGGAGGCATCGCAAGATCAACGTGCTCCCCGAGCTAATGACGCCGCCCTATTCGCAAGGCAAGCCCGAAGACATCGGCGTGGTGGAAACAGAGTTCGGCCGTATTGCCGTGCTAATCTGCGCCGACACGTTCTCCGACGCATTTGTTCTTCGCATGAAGGAGCTGAAGCCTGACCTGATGCTGGTGCCCTACGGCTGGGCCGCGCCCAACGATCAATGGCCGCAGCACTCCAGGCAGCTCGAAGACCTGGTGAAAAAACGCGCCGCGCAAGTCGGCTGCCCCATGGCCGGAGTCGATCTCGTCGGCGAGATGACCCACGGCCCGTGGACCGGCCAGACCTACGGCGGATCGAGCTTCGTCGCCGACGGAACCGGCAAGATCCTGCTCACGCTGCGTGATCGCGACACCGACATGAAGGTGATCGAAGTGGCAGTCGGACGATCCGCGAGTCGCTAAGCGAACCTGAAGGATTCAGTGGATTTCGCGCTGGATGGCCTGCACCGTCCCGCTGTAGCGGCCGAGCAGCGCGTTCCAGCGGACGATCGCCAGTTCCTTCAGCATTTGCAGGCCGTCGCGGAGGTAGCTGATGCGGGTGCGCGCGTCGTGGGCCCAGCTCACGGGGACTTCTTTGATCTGGTAGCCGCGTTTAAGCGCAATGAACAAGATCTCCGGATCGAAACCCCAGCGTTCGATGGTCTGCAGCTGAAAGACGGTATGCGCCGCGGTGCGGGTAAACGCCTTAAATCCGCACTGCGTATCAGCAAACGGCAGATTCATCACCATGCGGGTCAGCAAGTTGAAGCAGCGCCCGAAGACCTGCCGGTAGAGCGGCTGGCGATGGGTCTGGCGGCTGGTAGCCAGCCAGCGCGAGCCGATGGCGATATCGGCGCCCCCGGCGATGGCCGCGAACAGATCTTCGGCCTCGTCCATGGGAGACGACAGATCCGCGTCGGTAAACATCACGATGTCGCCCAGCGCCTGCAGGATCCCGTGGCGCACGCTGTAGCCTTTGCCGCGATTGGTCGGATTTTCGAGCAGCCGGACCTCCGGGGCAGTCTGGGCAAACTCCTTCACGACTGCCGCCGTGTCGTCGCGCGAGCCATCGTTGACCACGACCACTTCGGCATTCCAGCCGCGCGCGCGGATGCAGTCAACGACCGAACGGAGGGTGGCTGGAATTCGTGCACTTTCGTTGTACGCCGGAATCACGATGCTGTATTTGGGATACTGGGCCACGCCGACGCTCCTCTTGCAGAGCCATGCTCACTAGATGCCCCGGGCACGATCGAAGACTCTCGCCATCATAATACGGAGCCGGGTGCGCGAGGGTGCTCGAATTTTTCGCACCCGTCCCGGACCTCCAACTTGCCGGGGCGCAAACGCCCAAATCCGCATATCTCTTTATTTTTCACTCACACAGGCGGGGAATTTGGGTATGCTGTTTGCGGAGGCCAAGACGAAATGACCAAGGCAGACCTGGTGGAAAAAGTGACCCGCCTGGGCGACCTGACCCGCCGCGATGGCGAGATCATCGTCGAAACTATCTTTGATTCCGTAATTACGGCCCTTCAGGGCGGAGACAAGATCGAAATCCGCGGCTTTGGTTCTTTCCGCATTCGGCAGCGCAATCCGCGCATCGGTCGGAATCCCAAGACGGGGGAACGCGTCGAGGTGCCGGCCAAAAGGGTGCCCTACTTCAAACCCTCCAAGGAACTCCGCGACCTGGTGAATCCCGAGGAAGCGGCGAAGCCGTCGTAAGGCGGCGCGCCGACCAGAAATACCGCGCTGACTTGCTGACTCGTTATCAGCGTAAGCGCCGGTGACTCGCCAGACGGACAACCCACATCGCATCTACCTGAGTCTGGAAACGCTGGCCGGGGAATTGACTCCGGACTCCTGTCATTCACGAGTTCCAATCACGCTCAGCATCCGCCCGCAGCGGCCGTGAGAGCCGCGGTGTGAAAAAAACATCTCCGGGTGGCAATTGGTGCAGGCTCCGACCACCTCGATCGCGGCCGCCTTCAGACCGGCCGCCACCAGCTGCCGGCGGTTGGCCTCGATCAGGTCGACATGCAGGCTGGGGCCGATCGGGGAGTGACCCGGCGCCCGCTGCGTGAGAAACAGCATCGGGTACTTAGTGCGTACCGGATCCGTGGCGTAGACCTCGCGAAAAAGTTCTGCCCCATAAGTGAACTGCGACTCGAACTCCGAAAATACTTCTTCTCCTACCGCGTAGCAGCACGCCAGTATCCCGGGGCCGATGGCTGCAACCATGTCCTCGGGCCGGCAGCCGAATTCCAGCCGCATCCGTCCGATCCCATTCTCGACAATGCGCTTCACGGTTCCGCGCCACCCGGCATGGAAAGCCGCCACCACGCGGCGGCGGCGATCGGCCACCAGAACAGGCATGCAGTCTGCAGTCTGGATTCCCAGCAGAACGCCAGGACGATCGGTCATCAATCCGTCGCCCTTTCCAAGGGTCTTTCCCTCGCCGCAGGCTGACGGGCCGCCGATGACCAGCACGCTCGAGTGAATCTGTCGCAGCATCGCCAGCGGAGTAGCACGATCTCCTGTTACTGCCTCGGCGAGCAAGATCCGGTTGCGGAGCACATTGTCCCGGTCGTCATCGGGTGTAAACCCAAGATTCAGCTCACCCGAGGCACCATCGGCGCAGTAGGCGCGCGAAAATCCGCCGCGCCGGGTGCTGAATCCATGCCAGAGCCACGGAATCCGCTTCCAGGCGGGAACCGGAAGCCACTCCACGCCATTAGCCGACACTTGCGGCACGGGCGGGGGCGGCGAAAGCTCCTCAGAAGTGGCCGGCTGAAATCTTGCACGGCGCGCCACACCGGCCGGTTTTTTCCGCCTACTCCGGATCAAGCCGGCCTTGGCAAATAGTTCGTCCACCCCATCAATGTCATTTTTTGACCCACTTTCGTGACTTTCGGGAGACATTTCGGGGATGAGAGCGGGGGTAACGGTACCCTTGCGGCGCGCCGGGGAACGGCGCTTTATGGGCGGTTCTGGCATCGTTTTGATTGTATCCGCGGACAGATTGGGGTAATCCTATGTCAACGAACGACGCAAAAGAAAGACGAAATAGCTTCATTAAGCATAAGAAATAAGATGGTTTACCTTACGGTATCGATGCAATAGCCCTGAGAAGCGTTTGGGCCTGCCTTCCGGCAGGCCCGCTTGAGAGGCATTAAATTGGAGGGGGTCCTGGAGGGATGATTGGAGAAGGGGTCCTCGTTTAACGAAGGACCTTCAAAAAGGAGAGAAACGCCTACCTTGGAAGGGCCATAATTCGGGGAAGCCTCTGCTTGTTACTGGGTTGGACGCCACCCCCCTGATATTGGTTGCTTAATTTATTTTGAGAAATTTTTCGAGATTGATTTAGCGCAAACTCGATCCCGAATTGGGAATGCCTCAAATGAACTACCGCCTTGACCCGATCGGGACAACGCCCACCTGACCATCCTGATTATATTGGAGGTACACTCACTTCAGTGAAGCGTTGGCACTATATTGCGTTGGCTGCCGTGGCTACGGCAGGGGGCTTCTACCTGTACACCCAGGGTGGCGTGCAGGCGGTGACGAACCTCTTCTCCGGCAACTTCGGGCACGCCGGAGCAGCGGAATCCTCGGGCCGAGTGCACTGGCACACCGTCGAGCGGCCCGGCGACGGCTTCAAAGTGGACCTGCCTGCGGATAACAAGGACCTTCGGGTTCCTGCCTTCAATGAGACCGGCGGGGCCGAACCCGTGAATATGGTGGTTGCCAACCTTAATGACGAAGTGACCTATGCCGTGACCTGGGAGGACAATCCGCCGGTGGCGCGTGTCAACCATTCCATCGACCGCATCCTCAATACGGCCCGTGACGGAATGCTGGCGCGCACCGATACGACTATCGTCAGCCAGTCACGCGGGTATCAACGCAGCTATCCCTCGCTCGACGTCCTGGCCCGCAACGCCTCCGGCGGAATCCTCAACGCCCGCCTCGTCGTTGCCGATGAACGTCTCTACGTGCTGATGGCCTTGTTTCCTTCGCCCACTTCCCGAGATGAGCGCGATGTTAACCGGTTCTTCAACTCTCTTGTGCCATCGCATCGTTCAGCACCTTCCGAGGCTGTGCCGCCCGCATCGCAGGAATAAGAAGAGCGTTTAGCTTTTAGCTGTTAGCTTTTAGCTGTTGACTCTCAACTGAAGCCGAGCACGGGATGTGGCGTGTAGGGCTCCTCGAGCGCAGTCGTTTCTTCAGGAGTCAGGCGCAGCGAGAGCGCCGCGACTGCATCCTCGAGATGATGCGGCTTCGATGCGCCTACGATTGGCGAGGTCACTCCAGGTTTAGCCAGCAGCCAGGCGAGGGCCACCTGGGCGCGCGTGACCCCGCGCTTTTCTGCGATCTCGCCGAGGCGCTCCACGACCTTGCGATCGTCTTCCTCGGTACGCGCATACATGGTGTTGCCGAATCGGTCGGTCTCGGAACGCCTGGTCGTCTCCGCCTGCCAGGGCCGCGTAAGCCGCCCGCGAGCCAGCGGGCTCCAGGGCAGCACGCCGATGCCCTGATCGAGGCACAGCCCGATCATCTCCCGCTCTTCTTCGCGATAGAGCAGGTTGTAGTGGTTCTGCATGGTGACGAAGCGCTTCCACCCGTGCAGATCGGCCAAATACAGCGCTTTTGCGAACTGCCAGGCAAACATCGACGAGGCGCCGATGTAGCGGACCTTCCCCGCCTTCACTACATCGTGCAGCGCCTCGAGCGTCTCCTCGATTGGCGTTTCGTAGTCCCAACGGTGCGTCTGGTAAAGGTCCACATAGTCAGTCTGGAGGCGGCGCAGGCTCTGGTCCAGTTCGAACAGAATCGACTTGCGTGAAAGGCCGCGGCCGTTGGGCTCCTCGCGCATGACGCCGTGGACCTTGGTGGCGATTACCACCGCTTCACGCCGCGTGTTGGCCTTGAGAAAGTTGCCGAGCACCACTTCGCTGTCACCGCTGGAATAAACGTTGGCGGTATCGAAAAAGTTGATGCCGAGATCGAGCGCCTGGCGGAAGAAGGGCTGGCTCTCTTGCTCGTTGAGGGCCCAGTAGTGGCGGCCTCCCTTGGCTTCGCCCACCACCGCTGGCGATCCGTACGTCATGCATCCCAGGCAGATGCGCGATACCTTCAATCCGGTCTTGCCAAGATTCACGTAGTCCATTGGTTCTCCCGCAGACAAAGATCATAAATGAGCTTTACTTCGGCCCGAGAAGCTGCTCGTAGATCTGCAGCGTCCGATTGTCGAAGCAGACAAAGTTGACCAGTTCCACGCTGCTCGCGTCCACGAGGGCTTTCACGGTGTCGACAGCGATACGCGCAGCACGGTCGGCTGGAAAGCCGTAGATGCCGGTGCTGATGGCGGGAAATGCGATCGACCGCGCCTTGTGGTGCGCCGCAAGCTCGAGAGCACGGCGATAGCAACCCGCCAGCAATTCATCTTCATTGTGGTTTCCGCCATTCCAGACGGGCCCGACCGCATGAAAGACCCACTTCGCGGGAAGACGAAACCCCGGCGTGGCCTTGGCGTCGCCGGTGCGGCAGCCGTGCAGTTCGCGGCAGGCATCGAGAAGTTCCGGTCCCGCGGCGCGATGGATGGCTCCATCCACTCCGCCGCCGCCGAGTAGCGAGGTGTTGGCGGCGTTGACGATGGCATCGACGGGCAGCTTGGTGATGTCGCCGGAAACGGGGATGAGTTGTGCCATGGATGAACCCTCAAAACTGTTCGAGTCGAGAATACGCCTTCGTGAGCCGCTGCGGTCTCCCGCCCTTTCCGTAGAAACACGCAGAAAGGACGGGGCCGGAGCGGATTTGGCCGGTCAGCATCCCTCGCGCGACTCCCGTATCTAATGAGCATGGCAGATGGGTTGGCAGTATCGGTGTTGGATCTCGTAGGCATGCGGACCGGCGAAGGAGCAGGGCCGGCGATCGCGCGGTCGGTGGACCTGGCGCAGCATGCAGAGCAGTGGGGATACCAGCGTTTCTGGCTGGCGGAACATCATTCGATTGATGGGCTGGCCTGTTCGGCTACCGCGGTGTTGATCGGACATGTCGCCGGGGCGACCAAGACAATTCGGGTGGGAAGCGGCGGCGTGATGCTGCCCAATCATGCGCCGCTGGTCGTAGCGGAGCAATTCGGCACCCTGGAAGCGATGTATCCCGGCCGCATCGACCTTGGCCTGGGACGCGCGCCTGGGGGCGACTTCGCCACCATGCACGCATTGCGGCGCGACTCCCGCCAGTCGGGCGACGATTTTCCTGAATTGCTCGACGAACTGCGAACCTATCTCGGCGACACGCGCCCGGGCCAGGCGGTCAAAGCCATTCCCGGCCAGGGCAGCCACGTGCCCATCACCCTGCTTGGGTCAAGCCTGTTCAGTGCGCAACTGGCAGCGAAACTTGGAATCCCCTTTGCCTTCGCCGCCCATTTTGCGCCGCAGTACCTGTACGCCGCGGCCTCGCTCTATCACGAGCAGTTCCGGCCCGGCGAGGTTCTCGACAAACCGTACATGATGGTGGGCGTGCAGGTCATCGCGGCCGAGTCCGACGCCGCTGCCCGTCGGCTGTTCACCACCCCTCAGCAGCGCTTCCTGCGCCTGATCCGCAACCAGGCGGTGGAGCTTTTGCCTCCGGTGGATTCGATGGACGGCCTGTGGACCGAATGGGAGCGCGCCGCGGTCGAAAGCAAGCTCGGCGCTGCGATTGTCGGTTCGAACTCCACTGTTAAATCAGGCCTTGAGAAGCTGGTCCGGGACGTCGGGGCTTCGGAAGTCATTGTGGTGACTGACACTTACACCCATGAAGACCGGCTGGAGTCCTTCCGTCGCGTCGCCGAGATCGCCAAGAGCATGGAAACCCGGGAGATAGTTTCGATCTGAAACTCGACTCGGTCCAACTGCGGACTTCGGGAAACTCGCAGGTCTCAAAGTCGAGACCTGGGGCACCCAGGAGTTTTGTCCATCCTCGAAGGAAACTGTTTAGAATCAATAAGATAAAATCGCGCTTTTAGCATAATGTTGGCCGCAAGCTATTGATTATCAAAGACTTATAGGGCATTATGACGCATCGGCCGCGAAAAAAAAAAGGAAAGGGCGGAAATAAACCGGCACATGCCGGACAGTTGAACCCGATTCCATGCCGAATCCATTTCGATTATGCGCCGTGGAAGGTTAATTATCGGCAAGTCCCTCAGGGGATAAGGTGTCGGCGTGAGGACCACGTTCTAACTGCCCGGAGAACCCGACTAAGTCAATTTGAATTCAAGATCAGCAAGTCAGCCCTAAGATTCAGTTCTCACGCAGACACTTCGAGCCCGTCATGGTGCGCTAACACACACGGGTGTAACATAAGCTCCAGTAAAATCACTAAAGACTTAAATCGCCAGGAAGGCTGCGTGTATGCCTCTGACCGGCGATTGCGTCGAAATGTTGTGTGCCCCGCCATTTGCCTGAGGCCCGCGCACGCAAAGAAACCGGGACCCTTGCTTCCCAGCACCCGATCATCGGCGCTCCTGTCGCCCATGCGCATGGGCCTGCGCCGAGTTGCGCTCATCGCCGGGTCATTGCTGGCGGCGCCGTTCCTGATGTCCCTGGCCGGCTGCGGCACGGCAGCGGCCACCGGCAATTCCGCCAACGCCACGTTCGCGATCTCGCCCGGCACGGCCATACTCGATACCAACTGCACTGGGTGCAACGCCGGCGACGCTCACGGACTGCCAGTCCACCGCCTGACCGCTGCTCTCGCAAATGGATCCACCGCGCAGGTTAGCTGGTCGGTTTCGGGCGGGGACGCGATGGCCGGGCCGGGACGGATCAGCGCAGCCGGCGAGTACACTCCTCCCAGCTACCTGACGACAGACCGGGCACAGGTTGTAGTAACCGCCCGGCTGGCCGCTGACCCGCGCATCACGGCAAACGCCCAGATCATCGTCACTCCCGGATTCCTGCAGCCGTTGACGCCCGGAAACATGGCCCTGGGCGCGAACGGAACCGTGACCGTGACCGGAAAGCTGGCGGTGGCCGGTGGAAATGCCGGGATCCGGTTTGCGCTTGCCAATACCGCAGGGGGCTCCGGCAGCGGGCAGGGGACGCTTGGCACGACCACCTGCCAGCGCTCCAGCAAGACATTTACCTCCTGCACGGTGACCTATACCGCGCCCGCTACGATCCCGGCGACCGACGTGACTTATCTTGTTGCCCGGGCCGAGGGATCTCCCGCCAGCACCGAGTCTGAGATTCTGCTCAACACCGCCGGGGTGACCAGCAACCCCGCTGCCCACCAGGGCCAGTTGCCGACGCTCATGCCGCTGGGCAGTTCGGGCGGCAACAATAACGACTTCGACGCGCGCGGAAATACCATCGCCGACTGCTGCAGCGGGACTCTCGGCGCGCTTCTCCAGGACAACAGCGGCAAACAATACCTGCTGAGCAACAATCATGTGCTGGCGCGGAGCGACCATGCCACGGTTGGCGATGCCATCGTGCAGCCCGGCCTGATCGACAACAACTGCACGCCCAGCGGCGACGGTCCGGGGACGGTCCCGGTAGCGGCGCTGACTGCATGGCTGCCGCTCAAGTCCGCACAGACCAATGCCGACGCCGCGATCGCGCAGGTGGCCTCGCGCACCATCGATGCGTCGGGCGCTATCCTCGAACTGGGCGCGCGACAGACCGATGGAACCCTCGGCGCGGCGCCTCCGGGCGTCTCGTCCACAGGCGGCAAAGGGGAGACCGCCGGGCTGCAGATGCGGGTGGCCAAAAGCGGGCGCACCACGGGCCTGACCTGCGGCAACGTTTCGGCGGTGGGCCTTGACGTCTCCGTCGATTACTACCGCGACTGCGCCGAAACCCGCCCCTATCTCACCAAGCTTTTCACCAACCAGGTGGCCTTGAGCGGCGATCGGTTCAGCGACGCGGGCGACTCCGGCGCGCTGGTGGTGGATGCCAACAACGCCGAGCCGGTGGGCCTGTTCTTTGCCGGCGGGACGGACGCTGCGGGCGTCGGTCATGGAGTCGCGAATCCCGCTCCTGATGTGCTGAACGAGCTCGGGGCACAGGCCGGCGGCGGTACGAGTTTCTCGTTTGTCGGCGCGGCCGATCATGGCGTCAGTTGTCTCAGTTACGGAGATAGCACGGTAGCATCGGCGCAGTCGATGTCGCTGAGCGACGCGCAGATCCAGCTCGGACAACAGGCGCTGGCTACGGCGCGGCAGCTTGTCAATCCATCCGCCGGCATCCTGGGGGTGAGCATGGGCAAGAGCAGCGATCATCCGGGAGAGGCCGCGGTCATCCTCTACGTTGACGAAAATGGCCACGCCGCTGCGCCGTCCACGGTGGACGGGGTGCGTACGCTGGTGATTCCCACCAACGCGCGTGCCGTCTCGGTTGGGGCGGCGCCACTGGCCAACGCGGTTTCATCCTCCCCGGCCCTGAACAGCGCCTCGCTGAACCAGGCGCTGGCGATCAAGCACCAGGTCGCACGCGGGCTGATGGCGAAGAATCCAGCGTTCTTCGGCGTCGGCGTGGGACAGAGCCTGGATAATCCTCGCGAGGCCGCGCTGGTTATCTACGTAGACCGCACCCGGATTCCCGGCTCTCTTCCGCAAAGTATCGGCGGCCTGCGGACCCGCTACGTGGTGATGGATCGCCTCCATGTAACGCGGTCCTACGCCACCACGGTGCAGTCGACGCGACACTGCTTTCCACGCGCTGCGCAAGCCGATGACTTCGATCCGGCCAATCTCGAGAGGCCGCTGAGCCTGAACCTCAACTGAGGTCCGACTGCGCCGCCCGCTCCAGTTCGGCAATATCGATCTTGACCATTTTCAACATGGCCTGGAACGCCTTGGGATGCTTGATCAACTCGGGCAGGCGCGCCGGCGTAATCTGCCAGCTCAGTCCGAACTTGTCCACCAGCCAGCCGCACTGGATCTCTTTGCCGCCGGCTGAGAGCTTTTCCCAGTAGTAGTCGACCTCCTGTTGCGAATCGGAGCGGACCACGAACGACACCGATTGCGCGAACGGATAGCCCGGTCCGCCATTCAGCGCCGTGAATCTTTGGCCTTCGAGTTCAAACGAAACCGTGAGCACGCCGCCTTTCGGTCCGGGAGCGTCGCCGGGGTTGCGCAGCTGGTCCAGCCGCCGGGAGTTTTCGAAAACCGATAGATAGAATTCGACTGCTTCTTCTGCGTTGGAGTCGAACCAGAGAAACGGAGTGATGCGGGGGAAGTCTTGGAAAGCGCTCATGGATTTATAGATTATTGGATCGGAACCGGGACCGCCCACCGGTCTGTAACAAAGTTGCAAAGAGGAACGCTGAACCGATAGGGTGCTGAGTGGTGGTCGAACCGGATGCATCGTTGCGTCCGGCCGATTGTCTTGAATCATTGTTTCCAAGGAGCATCAACCCGATGAAGGTGCGTACATATCTGAACTACGGCGGCAATTGCGCCCAGGCATTTCGTTTCTACGAGAAAGAACTCGGCGCCAAGATCGGCGCCATGATGACCCACGGCCAGTCCCCGGTTCCCGGGCTTGGCCCGGAGATGAAAGATGCGGTTTTGCACGCGACCATCACAATTGGCGATACCCAGCTGATGGCCAGTGACGTTCCACCCGATCGTTTCCAGCCCATGCGCAGCGTCTATCTCTGCATGTCTGTCGACAGCGACACCGAAGCCGAACGGATCTTCGCGCTGCTCTCCGAAGGCGGAGAGATCTTTATGCCCATGCAGGAGACATTTTTCGCCACGCGGTTTGCGCAGCTGCGGGACCGATTCGGGACGTCGTGGATGATCATTCACGAGAAGCCGATGGGCCCGCCACAGCCGTAGATGGATAGGCCGGAGATCAGAACAACAGGTCTCCGGCTTCGCTGGTGATTGCGGAGATCATGATCTTGAGCACCTCGACGCGCGGCTCGGCCAGGCGTTGCGCGGCGGGAAGGCGAATCTTGCCGGGCAGCTCCTCCGCGGCGCGCTGGAGTACCGGCAGCACCGACGAAAACGTGGGATAGCGCGTATCCCGACCCACTTTGGCCAGCGCGCGGAGTGCCCCGATGGCGCCCAGTTGCTCGAGAATATCGGCATCGCGAAGAATGATGGCTTCGGTGGTCTTGGGATCGTCGAACGGCTGGTGGGTGCGGATCGCCTCGCACACGCCGTCAAGCTTCTCAAACGGAAATCCGCAGGCCGCCAGAAGCTCCCGGGTGCGCGCGATGGTGTAAGGAACGTGGTTCCAGCGCTCCAATTCCATCTGGTTGCTCGGCCGGTGTCCGATATAGACGCCCAGGTCGTGCATCCATGCGGCGGCAAAGAGCACGTCGTCGTCAAAATCCATGCCTTTGCCGATCTGGGAAGCCAGGGCATAGAGGCGCGGCTGGTGGCCGAATTTGTCCTTCGGCTGCGCTTCGGCGCGGATGTAGGCCATCACGGATTGTCGCCATGCGGGATTGTTCATAACGGCTTCCGGGGCCAACGCGGAGAGATGCGAATCAGGTCGAGTTCCCCGAGGTCTTCCATAGTAAACGCTGGCGACGATGCTGGTATTGCGGCAATTCCGCGCGGCGTCAATTGCAGCGGATCAAAGCCGCTTCCGCTTAGACGCGCCGAACCCGCAGCCGCAAACAAGTAGGACAATCCAACGGCAACTTCGCCCGGCCCGGGCAGGTTTGCGCTGGAGCGACTTCCCTTCACCAGGATGCGCTCGACACAAAAATATTCCACGTCGATGAGAATGGTGCGATCGTCGAGCACGCGCGGCGGGACGAGCCCGGCACGCGTTTCGAAGCGCGTCGCCTCAAGCGACTTCTCCACGTGGAGTTCGCGCGGCCGGCCGTAGTCATACATCCGATAGGTGATGTCGGAGTTCTGCTGGGTTTCGAGCACGATTGAACCCGGCCAGATGGCGTGCACTGTCCCGGCATCAAGGAACACCATGGCGCCCGGCGTGACAGGGAGAGCATTCAGGCTCTGTTCGAGAGTTCCTCGCTCTATGCCCTCGCGTACCTTTTCGATGGTCACGCCCGGTTTCAGGCCTACCGCCACCTGCGCACCCGGTTCCGCGCTCAGCGCATACCAGCACTCGGTCTTGCCGCGGGGCTGGCCATACTTCTGCGCCATGCGGTCGTCAGGGTGGACCTGCACGCTCAGTTTCTCGCGCGCGAAGATCATCTTCACGAGCACTGGCGATTGCGGAGAAGGAGCGCCCGGCGCCCAGCATGGCCTCCGGAGCCGCGGCAAACACCTCGCCGAGTTTCCTTCCGGCGTAGGGCCCACTAGCGACCCGGCATTCGTCGCCGGTGAGCCACACTTCGCCAACGGGCTCACTTCCCTGCCCGCTCACGTAGTCGTACCAGGGACGCAAATCGCGGAAGCCCCACACCCGCGGCAACGAAGAGCGGGTCGAGGAGGAAAGGAGCCAATTCTCGCAGGGAAGTACCAGGTTCGCTGGCCATGTAGAGGCGCCCTCGCGGCAAGGACTGGTGCCCAAAGCCCGTATCGAACCCGGACTCCCGCCGCAACAATCTCACTTTAGCAGAGTAGCCGCACAGCGCCGCGAGTTCCCTTCGCGCGCCGATCGAGGGCTTGCATGAGTCGCCGACGCAAAGAAGCGATTTCTCCATCTGATATGGTGTTAGGGCATATCTCTACCCTGGTTAGGAGACGTCCTCCAGTGACCACACCGGACCTCGTCGATCGTTTGGCGGAACACAGAACCCTGGGCGGAGCGCCCCGGACGGAGTTGGAGTGGCTCGCTGCACATGGATCCATTCGCAAACTGAATACTGGAGAAGTGCTCAGCGCCAAAGGCGTCGAGGTGGAAGCTCTTTACATTATCCTCTCTGGGCGGCTGGCGTTATTCGTTGATCGCGGCGCCGGGCTGAACAAGGTCATCGAGTGGCGACCCGGAGATGTCGGCGGGCTGTTGCCCTATTCGCGGCTTATGACTCCGCCAGGAAATTCAAGCGCCCTGGAGCCGCTGGAAATCCTGGCCATACCGCGCGCCCATCTCAAGGCGATGACGCAAGAGTGTTTCGAGGTCACGTCGATCCTGGTCCACACCATGATTGACCGCGCCCGGTTGTTTACTTCGAGCGATCTGCAAAACGAGAAGATGATCTCTTTAGGTAAACTCTCGGCGGGCCTGGCCCACGAACTGAACAATCCGGCTTCCGCGATCGAGCGATGCGCGGCCATCCTTAAGGACCGCATTGATGACTGCGAAGACGCTACGCGCCACCTGGCTGCGGCCCGATTGAGCGATGCACAGATTGCCGCTGTGGAGACGGTCCGCACGGCCTGCATGGCGAAACACGCCCAAGGGGTAAGGTCCCCGCTCGAACAATCTGACCGCGAAGAAGCCATTATTGAGTGGCTGGCCAAACACAGCCTGGACACCGCCAACGCCGGCATGCTCGCCGATACTGAAGTGACGTTTGAGTCGCTCGATTTGCTGGTGGCCGCCGTCGATAGACCGGCGTTGAACGCGGTGGTGCGCTGGGCGGCGGCTGGTTGTGCTGTGCGAAACCTGACGGCGAAGATTCAGGATGCAGCCTCGCGCATTTCGGGCCTGGTGAAAGCGGTCAAGGGATTCACGCACATGGACCAGGCCAATGTGGCCGAGCCGGTAGACCTGCGTCCCAGCCTCGGCGACACTGTGGCGGTGCTGCACTCGAAGGCGCGCGAAAAATCGGTGGCCGTCGCGTTTGAGTTGGAGGATAACCTGCCCAAAGTGCGCGGGTTCGCCGGCGAATTGAACCAGGTTTGGGGAAACCTGATCGACAATGCCCTCGACGCCGTCGCTAACGGGGGGCGCGTCGAGGTGCACGCGAATTGCGACCACCAAAAAATCGTGGTGAGGATTCTCGATGACGGGCCTGGCATTCCCGATGAGATCCGCGACCGTGTGTTCGATCCTTTCTTCACTACGAAACCGCAGGGACAGGGAACCGGCCTCGGCCTGGACATCGTCCGGCGACTGGTACGCCACAACGAGGGCACCATCGAATTCGATTCACAGCCTGGTCGCACCGAATTTCGCGTCAAACTTCCCATCGCGACGGCTTAGAAGATTCGACTGGTTCGGCGGCCCGGATAGTCAATCGTTCGCCACCGCGGCGGGTGCGCGCTCGTTGTAGAGCGGCGACGGATACAGCAGCGCGGCAGGCGCTTGCAATTCTGATTCCTTCGGAGTCCACACGTATTCAGGGACAATTTCCTTCACCTTCCCACGGATACGGTAAGAGAGGCCGGTGGCGCATTCGGCGCGCAACTCCGCCAGGTCGCGCTGCAGATCGGCCCAGCGGGCGATCTGTCCCTGCGCTCTGAAGACCTTGGGCGCATCGGTGTTCAGCTGTTTCTCAAATTCGTAGAAGAGATCCTCGAACAGCTTCTCTCCGGGCCGCAGCCCGGTGAATTCGATTTTCACTTCCTGTTGGGGAATGCCCGAGAGCCGGATCAGGGTCCTGGCCATATCCACGATGCGCACCGGCTTTCCCATGTCGAGCACAAGAATGTCGCGCTTCTCGCCGATCGAGAACCCCTGCAGCACCAGCGACACGGCCTCGGGAATGGTCATGAAGTACCGCGTGATATCGGGATGGGTGACCGTGATCCGGCGTTTCAGCCGGATCTGCTCCTGAAACAACGGAATCACGCTTCCCTGCGAACCGAGGACGTTCCCGAACCGAACCGAAACGCAGCGCATCCGCGAAGGACGCGCGGCAATCATCAACTCGCCGATTCGCTTGGTGCACCCCATGAAACTGGTAGGGTGAACCGCCTTGTCCGATGAGATGAGCAGAAAATCCTCGCAGCCGCACTTATCCGCCACATCGAGCAACGACTGCAGGGCGTAGACATTGTTCTTCAACGCCTCCTGAAGATTCTCCTCCATCAGCGGCACATGCTTGTATGCCGCGGCATGAAACACGACGCGAACGTTGTGTTCGCGAAGGATGTCCGCCATTCGTGCGCTGTCGGTGATGTCGGCGACGCAGTACACGATCTCGGTCAGCGAGGGCAAAGGCTGGTTCCGCAGCGATCCCGAGAGTGCATTTTCAAGATTGAACAGAGGCGTTTCTGCCTGGTCGACGCAAACCAGCTTCACCGGAACGTAACCCGCCAATTGGTGACACAACTCAGACCCAATAGAGCCCGCCGCTCCCGTCACCATCACCACCCGCCCGGCAATCCGGCGCCGCACGGAATCCACATTCAGACAAACCGGATCGCGGCCCAGCAGATCTTCAAACCTCACGTCGCGCAACTGCTCCACGGTTACGGTTCCGTTGATCAGATCGCCCAACCCCGGAATGGTGCGGAACCTTACACCGGTGGCGTCGCATGCCTCGAAGATCCGCTGCATCTGCGCTCCCGTTGCGGAGGGAATCGCGATCATCAGTTCTTCCGCCTTCACTTTGCGGACCACCTGGGCCAGTTCGCTCACGGTTCCAGCCACCGGAATCCCGTGCAGACGCACCCCTGCTTTTCGCGGATCGTCGTCCACCAGGGCGACCGCCTGATAACTGCGCCTGGGAAGCTCGCGCAGCAGCATGGCGGCGGCACAACCCGCGCCAATCACCACCACTCTTTTCTTGCGCTCCGGTGCGCTCAAGTCCTCCGTCTTCAACAGCACCGCGCGCGACAAGACCCGTGCCCCAATCAGAATCCCAACCGTGAGGATCATCTCGATCACGTAAACCGAGAGGGGAAAGCGCTTCTCACCGAGAACCCATCGCTCCGCAATCAGGAATGCCAGCGAGCTTGTGCCCACGGCTTTCTGGATATCGATGGCATCGCTGAGACCGGTATAACGCCAATAGCCGTGGAGAAGGTTGAAGCGGGCCAGCGCCACGAGACGCAGGATCACCAGAAGGGGCAGGGCCGACACCAGGACTCTCCAGTTTGGAAAACTGAATTCGAACCGCAAGAGCCAGGCAGTCGTGACCGAAACAATTACAAGAGCTACTTCAATAAGTGCGACAACAGAACGACTCTGTCTTACGAACATGGACTTGACCTTTTCGCCAGGGATCAATCTTCAGGCGGGTCTGCTTCCGATCCCGCCAGCTCGCATTCGACTATCAGCCCGTGGTAAAAGTCGTGATGCCGAAAAAGACATTCCTCAGGGGCTGAAGCCCGATTGATTCCCGACACCTTATGGCGCGACTAAAAGTCGTGCCCTTTCAAAACTGGACTTCTGCCACAGGCGCCGATGGGCATGGAGCTGTATCGACAATCCTGCCGCTTTCACCTGGCATGACGCATGGTCGTTCCCTGCTACCATGCGACTCGGTCATCAAAGTCATCCCTCGGAATCCAGTTCCGGCGGATGAAAGACCAAATGCATGCCCACTCGAATAGTGTTGAAGATTACCCTTAAGGTAACGCCGCACCAGTGCACTGTCAATGAATCGAAGTCGCTTCCTGGTCACGTTTCGCTGATTTGTCCACTATCGGGACATCATCCGGAAAACCGCCTATCATCACGCCCGCCTCGCGCATTTAACCGGTTGTTTGTGACTCGAGTCACAGACAATTTGTCTGACCACAGAACTGTCCATCGCAGATGTTTTCAAGACTCCAGTGCAATCGCGAATCAAGCGTGGCTTTCGATAATCCGGCCTCGGAGAACACCCCACCCACAAAACTTCACACTATCTTTTGACCCATAGGAAAAGGCCCGCAGACTCAATAGCTGCGGGCCTTCCTGTCCTGGATAAAGGTGATGTTACTCGCCTGTCTCCGGAGTGGTCGCCTTGGCGTTCATGCGGATGAGGTTGTGTTTCTTGTAGTCCGCCATCACATTGCTCGCGAACAATTCGAAGGCTTCGTTGCGGCGCTGATCCAAAATCTGGTCGCGCATCTGGTCGAAGTTCTTCTGGATCTCTTCGGGCGTTGGTTCCTTCTTGTCGACTAGCTTCGCCACCACTCCGGTGCGGCCTGCGTTGATCGGTCCACTGACCGTTCCCGCAGTCATGTCGAAGAGCTGTGGCGCCACCTGCCCGACGTCGCCGAAATCGGGCACCTGCTGGCTCTGCCCGACCAGGTCGCTGGTCTTCACTGAAGCGCCCACTTCCTTCGCGGCCTTGGCCAGGTCGTTTGAGGCCTTCGCCTTGTCGGCAAGTTCCTTGGTCTTCTGATTCAGCAACCCGGGAAGCTGCTCGTTGCGGTAGTCGTCGAGCACGTGCGACTTCCAGTCGGCGAACGTTGGCGAGTGCGCCGCCTCCACACCGCTGACCTGGAAGATGGCATAGCCTTCGCCCGTGGGAGCGTACTGCGCCGGATCGCCCTGCTTTTCCTGGAACGCCTTCGAAACCAGTTGCGCGCCGTCAGGAAGCGTCGCGATGGTCCCGCCCGCGGCGACAGCCGGCGTATTCACAACTTCGAGGCGATGGGCCGCAGCGGTCTTGTCGAGGCCGGCCTTGTTGGCTTCTGCGGTCAAGGTACGCGCATAGTTCTCTTCCGCCTGTGAAATCCTCTCGCGGCTCAGCGTGGCCTGGATGGTGGGCAGCACTTCGTTGAGCGGCTGCTGGTGCGCCGGCTGCCGCGATTCCACCTGCACGATGTGATAACCGAACTGGGACTTTACGACCTTGGTGTCGCCGATCTTCTGAGTGAAGATCGCATTGTCGAATTCCGGCACCATGCGGCCGCGCTGCGACGGACCGAGTTCACCGCCCGTGTCCTTGCTCCCCGGGTCGTCGGAATACTTTTTGGCAAGGTCGGCGAAATTCGCGCCGCCCTGGATCTGCTTGAGGATGTCATCGGCCTTGGCTTTGGCGGCCGCGTCGGCCTTGGCATCGGCGCCCGGCGCCAACTTGACCAAGATGTGCCGCGAGGTGGCCGTCTCCGGCGCCGAGTACTCGGCCTGGTGCTGGTTATAGTAGGCCTGGATCTCCTGCTGCGAAGGCTGCGGAATGCCACCGGGAAGCTGCTGCGGCGTAAATGCGAAGTAGGTAATCTTGCGCTGCTCGGGGACTGCGCTCTGGTAGCGAACGGCGTTCTTCTTGAAGTAAGACTCAAGATCGGCGTCCGAAGGATTGATGTTCTTGCGGAGGTCGTCGCCCGACAGCACCGCGTAATCGAACTTGATCTTGATGTTGTCCTTCAGGTATTGCGAGCGCACTTCCTGATCGCTCACCTGAACGGCGGCAGTGACCAGCTTCTGAAGCCGGCGGATCACGATGCTTTGCTTGATCTCCTTCTCGAACTCATCGCGCGAAATGTTGAACTGGTTGTTCACAAACGCAGCGTAGCGGTCGTCGCCGATGTATTCGCCCTTGGGAAAGAGCATCTGGCCGAACTGGCCGGCATGGAGGAAATCGACAACGTCCTGATTGTTGGCGGAAATGCCCAGACGGTCGGCTTCCTGCAACAGCACTTGCTGCTGCACCAGTTGCTGGCCCACCTGCTGGGTGAAGAAGTTCAGGATCATCGGGTTGTCGGCGTACTGCGGATTGCGCTGCTGGATCTGCCGGCGCGCGATCAACTCCACCTGCTGCTGAAGGACCTCGTCTCCATTGGAGAAGACGCGGTTGTACCAGTGCGGATAAACGATCGCGTAATCGCTCGCGGAAACGGCGCCGCCGGCCGCCAGGCCGGGAATAAGATAAACAACCATCGACACCGAGGCGGCGGCAATGATGACGACAAACAGGGCCTTGGTCAGGCGGTTATCTCTTTGCAGAAAACGGATCATAGGTGGGTGTAAGCCTTCAACTCTCTACGCGCAGGAATGCTACGCTCGCCCGGCCGATATCGGCGGCGCAGGGACGGCAATACTCGCTGGACGCGATTATCCAATATTATAGACGAGGCCGAGAATAGTTTTCTGCGCCAGCGCAAGGTGGGCCTGAGGTTGAGAGCGTGGGGTGAAAACAAGACGGGCATCCCCGCCCGGGATGCCCGTCTTTTCATTGGTCTTGGACCCGATTTATCGCCAGTAATAAGTCCCGCCGACCAGGTAATACGGCCGGTAGTAAACCGGTGGTGGATACGCATAATAGGCCGGGCCGTAGTAGGGACGCCCATACATCGGCCGGCGGTAGAGGGTAGGTCCGCCGGGATAGAGGCCCTGGGCGAGGCGGGCCGCTTCCTCCTGGCTCACCGGATCGACCGTGACGGGCGTATTCAGGTGGAATGTCACCTGCGCCTCGGCCGGAATCCACGCGCCGCGGACCACGGGTTGCCGCCGAAGCCGCCGTGCCTACCGTGCCGCCGGCAACCGCGCCGATGGCCGCGCCGCTTCCGCCGCCGGCTGCTCCGCCGATCAACGCGCCGAGAACGGTGCCGCCGATGATATTGCCGGCGGTGCGAGCGGTCTTGCTGGGCCCTTTGATGCGGAACTCGTCGCTGTCGAGCGGATAGTTCCGGCCGCCCAGATCAAGAGACGTCAGGCGCAGCGCCAGTTCCGCTGAGCCAGCCATTTGTCCGGCGTTCTTGCTCTCCGTAATGACGCCGTGTACAGTCGCGCCGCGCGGAATCGCCAGCCACCCGTTCAACGTCACGTCGCGAATCACCGTGAAGTCGAGGGGGGTGCCTTCCTTAGCCCGCTTACTGTCCACCGCATCGGTCGTCCTCAACTGAAGCACCGTCCCCTGGGCCAAGGTAATTGGCGCGCTGGGAACGGAATACCGCGGCGGAGGAGGCGCATACTGGGGACGCTGTCCGTACCCCGGAGGCGGAGGCGGCTGCTGGCCGTAGCCAGGCTGCGCGGGCGGATAACCCTGCTGCTGCCCATACCCCGGCTGTTGCTGGGGATAGTTGGGCGGAGGAGCATTTTGCGAGTACCCCGGCTGAGTCGGAGGCGGAGCCTGCTGCTCATACTGCGGCGGATTCTGAGCCGACTGCGGAGCGCCATTGTCGTCTTCGGGCCCTGGTTCGGGCGGAGCTGCCTGGGCATTCGGGTCGTCGGCGGGGTTTCCGACCTTCAAATGGTTGTTGACCTTGGTGACCCCAGGAACTTTGCTCGACGATGGACTCGGCAAGCTGCTTGGATGCATCACTTGAAACCGTGCCCGAGAGTGTGACCTCACTCTGAATCGTGGCTGCGGTAATCAGGTCGTTCTTGAGGGCCTGGGAGTCGTCGAGGGCCTTCACCACGTCCATCTCGATTTGTCCGTCACTTCGCTGGCCGGCTGCCGGGGCGGCATTCTGCTGGGAATCCCCCGCATCCTGCCCCTTAACACCGGTCCCGCCAGCCGCGAGAACTGCAGCCACTGCCAAAGCCTGTAGAACCAGCCGATTCAGCCATGGCTTCTTCATGTCTTGTGTCTCCTATCACTTATCCGCCGGTTTCTACCGCATTAGACGGAGAAACCGCAAGCGCAGTCAACAGTTTGAACCCCGTCGCAGGGAAAAAGTTCCGCGCCAAATTCTGGCCTGATTACGGGGAGGGAACGCGCCTATGCTTTGGATGCCTCTGCTACGGGAGGACGCACTAAAGAGATGAGCTTCTCATTGTCGGGAAGGAAGATCTGGAATACGGTCCCCGACGGCGTTCCGGGCCCCCCGGCCCTGCTCCGGACATGAACCAGCCCGCGGTGCTTGAGGATAATCTCGTGGCTCACCCACAACCCGAGGCCCGTACCGGTAGTGTCCTTGGTGGTGAAGAAGGCCTCGAACACGTGGTTCCGCACATCCTCCTCCATGCCGAAGCCGGTGTCCGCCACAGTAAAGCGCACTCCCGGGAGACCCGGGAACTCCCAGCTGCACGACCGGCGAGCCCTCACCACCAGCCTTCCCCCTGAGCTGGTTGCATCGATCGCGTTTCCCACCAGGTTGGCAAACACCTGGCGAACCTCGCCGGCAAAGCAGAACAGGTCCATCTCGGGATCGTAGCGGCGCTCCACTTAGATATTGCACATGTTGAAGCGTCCCTGGTACAGGTCGAGAACCGAATCAAGCAGCTCCGCCATGGTGGCCCGATGGGGCAGGGTCGATTGGCGGTAGAACCGAAGCGTCTGCTGCGCGATCTCGGCAATACGCTTGCCTTCGCGCTCCGCCATGGTGACGTACTTCAAGGCCGATTCATCGAGATCGCAGAAGTTCCGCAACAGGTAGAGCAGGTTGGTGATGGCTTCGAGGGGATTGTTAACCTCGTGCGCAATGGAGGCCGCCAGCCGGCCCGTTGCGGTCAGCTTCTCGGACTTGCGAAGCGACTCCTCGCTGCGTTTGCGCTCGCTGATGTCCTGCACAATGATGCCGGCCCAGCGCACCTGGTTGGGTGTGGTCCGAATCGGGTAAGTGCTCACCAGCCATGTCCATGGCTGACGCGGTTTCCCGCCCACTCCTTCGAGTTCAATCTCGTGCTCCGCCGTCTCATCGGCAAATACGCGCGCTACCGCGTCTTCGAGTTGTTTCCCGGTGGGTTCCGGCAGCAGCTCGGGCAGAGTTTTTCCCAGGTGACGGCTCACGGGAAATTCAGTCAGCTTCGCGAAAACGTGATTGACCCGAACGCAGCGGCTGCGCCGGTCGAAGAAAGCCAGGCCGATGGGAGCATTGGCCAGCATGGAATCCAGCAGGGAAAGGGTATCGTTCAATCCTGATCGCTGTTCGTCGATCGATGCCACCATGCCGTTAAACGCTTCAACCAGGTCGGTGAATTCGTTGTTTCCGGTCACCGGAAGCGGAAAGCCCTCGGTGGTCTCGGGCGAATTCATCAAGGCGGCCGTTCCCGCGTGCAGAATCGCCAGCGGCCTCGAGATCGAACGAGAGAGGAACCACACCAGTATGCGTGGACGCCAGTATCCACACGATCCCAAACAGCAATGTGCCGCGAACCACAATCAGGATTTGCTGACGGTCCCACTCTCGATCGCTCTCGACCCATGCATAGCCACGAAGCTGGGTGCCGAAGTAAATCGGCTCCACGCCTTCCCAACGATCTTCCCGAAGGTAAAGACGCGGGGGGCGGTGCCGCGAATCAGGGGCATCTGCCCTCTCTCCGCGGGATCGAGCATGGTCCTGGTGGCGAGGCCGGGGCTGACATCGAGCATGTTTCCGTTAGGATCGGTGACCTTGGCCTGGGCAACACTGGGCGCCTTGCCCATCATGCGCACCGAAGCTGCGAGCCAATCCTCGCGGTTTTCCAGCATGGCTTCCTGGGCCTGCGAAGCCACGGACGACACCTGGCTGATGAGGCGCTGCTTGGCATGGTCGCGCAGATCGCGGCCCTGAAGCCGGACCAGCAGCAGCGCGAAAAGACTAATGGAGAGCGCCTCCAGCAGTACCAGCCCCAGGAGCATTTTCCAACGAATGGTGCGCGGCCACCAGCGCATCTCGACAACCTCGACTCCGGAGGGGATTTAGGTTCAGTGTACCCGAGCGACCGCGGATTTGGTTGCTTATCAGACGTAATTCACTTTGCAGTTAGAGCGTGCGCAATCTGCTTGCCGTGGAACCGGCCATTCTCGATGAAGATCTCGTTGGTGCGCGAGCCCGCCACGATCACCCCGGCCAGGTAGATCCCGGGGACATTGCTTTGGAGGGTGTCGGGATCGCAGACCGGGAGGCGATCGGCGCCCTCAAAGCGCACGCCCATGCTTTCGAGAAAACTGAAGTCCGGACGGTAGCCGGTCATGGCAAACACGAAGTCGTTGCGCAGAATTTCGCGGCCGGCGGGCGTCTCCACAACCACGGTGTCCGGCGTGATTTCCACCACATTGGTGCGAAAAATGGCCCGGATTTCGCCGTTCTTGATGCGATTCTCGATATCCGGCTTGATCCAATACTTGACGTGCCGGTGAATCTCCGCCTTCGCGGTGGATCAACGTGACGCGGGCGCCGTGCCGCCACAACTCCAGCGCTGCGATGGCCGCCGAGTTCTTTCCGCCGATCACTACGACGTCGGTCCCGAAGTAGGGATGAGGGTCGTCGTAGTAGTGGTGAACCTTGCTGAGTTCCTCGCCGGGAATTTCGAGATAGTTGGGCAGGTCGTAATAGCCGGTGGCGACGACGAGCTTTGCGCGCGCGCAGATTTCCCGCCCGGCCGAAGCGGTCCACAATGTGAACCGTGAAGTCTCCATCGGTGCCTTCCACCCGATCCACATGGTGGTACTGGCGGATGTCGAGCTTGTAAAAGCGCCGCCACTTGCCGGTAATACTCCAGCGCCTCATTGCGGGTTGGCTTGGCGTTGGGGCTGGGAAAGGGAATGTCGCCGATCTCGAGAAGCTCCGAGGTGGTGAAAAAGGTCATGTGCGAGGGGTAGTGATAGAGCGAATTGCACACGCAGCCCTTGTCCACGGAGACCACGCGCAGGCCGGCGCGTTTTGCCTCGATGGCGCAGGCCAGACCGGTGGGTCCGGCCCCGATGACGAGCAGGTCGAACGCCTGTTCGTCGGCTTCGCCATGAACGGGCATGGTTTGAGGTTGGGAGACAGGAACGGAATCCACCGGATAGTCGGCCATGAAATCAGATTAGGGCATGAAGCAGGGACGGACGAGAGGCAACACGATGGTAGAATGGTAGAATTAAATGGTAGAAAGGTAGAATGCTCCATGGGATTGAACATCAAGAATGCAGACGCCGAGGCGAAGATTCGTGAACTGGCGGAATTGCGTGGGACCAGCCTCATCGCCGCGATCAGAGAAGCAGTAGAGAACGAGATCAAGAGAGAAAAAGAAATTCAACGAAGAAAAAAATTAACGACCGAATGGTTGATGGAAATCAGCCGGGAGACCGGACCGATGATGGACGATGGCAAGACTTCCAAGGAACTGATGGATGAGCTTTACGACCCCGAGAGCGGACTGCCGATATGATCGTTGACACCTCAGCTCTTATCGCAATACTCAAGAACGAAGTGGAGGCGGAAGCCTTCTCAGTAGCGATCGACGCCGCAAAGACTCTGCGCATTTCGGCCGCGAACTACCTCGAGACCCATATCCTTGTCGACCGGTACAGAAATCCGATTCTCAAGGCCAGACTGGAGGCAATCTTTGAGAACCCGGGTATCCAGGTCGAACCGGTAACCTTCGAGCAAGCGAAGATCGCCCGGCAGGCTTATCGCGATTACGGCAAAGGCAGCGGTCACAAGGCGAACCTGAATTTCGGCGACTGCTTCAGCTACGCCCTTGCCCGCGACAAGCGCGAGCCCATTCTCTACAAGGGAGATGACTTCGTGCACACGGATCTGCGATCGGCGCTGGAGAGCTAATTGCCAACCGACATGCAGGTCTGCAAACGCTTGCGGACGATGTATGCTGTAGCGCATGCGCATGAAAGCCGCGCCAGTCCCGGCTGCACTCCTCGTGCTTTGTGCCATAGCTTCCTTCTCGGAGTCGGAATATGCTAACCCCGACACGCAGGCCGAATGTCAGAAATACCTGAAAACCTCACTGCCGGCAGATGCTCCTCACATGCCCGTCCCAGCGAAGTTCCCGGAATGCGGCTCTCTTTCTCTCTATTACGGTAAGTGGGATTCGGTTCCGGATTTTAAGGCTGCCGCAGACTGCGCATGGCAAGAACGAGCCTATCTTCTGAGCGATCGGGGACGGGCTCCGGTCGACCCAAACACTCCCATCTCCCTGGATCAAATCGAAGGCGGTTCGTTAACGCTCGCCATGATCTACGCCAATGGCCTGGGCATAACGCGCAACGTTCCGGTGGCGTTGCGTTTCGTCTGCGAAGCCGAGAATACCGGTGCGGTGATTGACGATGCGCTTGAGGGACTGAAGCAAGAGGCCAGCACACCCGCACCAGTCGCGATTAAGGATTACTTCACGATGTGCACATACCAGGGCGGTACCCCTGATGCCGACATTTGCGCCGAATGGGATGAGCAGGTGAAGAATGCTGACCGGAGACGTCAGATAGGCGAGATTGTCAATTCGTGGAATTCAGAGGAGCAGCGGGCGGCGTTCAAGCAATTGGAAGCCGCTGCGGACAAGTACTTTCGAAGTCATGCCAGTGGGGAATTGAACCGGGCGGGAACGATTCGGGGTATTCACGCCATGGAGGAGGTGGGTGATTTTCGCGATGAGTTCGTAAGGAACCTGCAGCAATTGAGCAAGGGGTCGGTGCAAAGATCCACAAACACGGACGTCCTGGATGCCGATCATGATCTCAATCTGACCTATCGAAAACTGACTGCACAAGCAAAGGCGCACGAAACAGAGTACGGAGCCGTGCAGCCCGCGGACATTCAGTCGACTCAGCGAGCATGGATTGAATACCGCGACCGCTGGCTGGCCTTTGCAGCCCTTGTCAGACCGGATACGAATGCAGACACTTGGCTAACCTGGTTGACGAAGAGACGAATTGAGGTTCTCAATAACACGGCTGACGAGGTGGGAAACGGATTCGAGTGATCTTGCGCCATACCCGATCCCCCCGCCATTCCATTACCCTAGAAGAGTTGAAGCTCCAGGAGTTACGTCACCATGACCGTGGTCAAGCAGGAAGACTTCATTGCCAGCGTCGCAGGCGCGCTGCAGTACATCAGCTATTACCACCCAGTCGACTACATACAGAGTTTGTCCAAAGCTTACGAGAAAGAAGAGTCGCCGGCGGCCAAGGACGCCATGGCGCAGATTCTCATCAACAGCCGCATGTGCGCCGAGGGGCACCGGCCCATCTGCCAGGATACGGGCGTGGTGAATGTCTTCGTGAAGCTCGGCATGGACGTGCGTTTCGAAGCCGCGCCCGGCGAGAAGCAGCTTGACCTGCAGGAAATGGCCGATGAGGGCGTGCGCCGCGCGTATCTCGATCCCGACAACAAGCTGCGCGCCTCCATGCAGTCCGACCCGGCGGGCGCCCGCAAGAACACGCGCGACAATACTCCTTCGGTAGTGAACGTGGAACTGGTCCGCGGCAACAAGGTCGAGATCACGGTCGCGGCCAAGGGCGGAGGCTCGGAAGCCAAGAGCAAGTTCGCCATGCTGAATCCCTCGGACTCGATCGTCGACTGGGTGCTGAAGACGGTGCCCACCATGGGCGCCGGCTGGTGTCCGCCGGGCATGCTGGGCATCGGCATCGGCGGCACCGCGGAGAAGGCGATGCTGATGGCCAAGCAATCGCTGATGGACCCCATCGATATCCAGGACCTCATCGAGCGGGGGCCGAAGACCACTGCCGAGAAACTCCGCGTCGAACTCTACGACAAGGTCAACAAGCTGGGCATCGGCGCGCAGGGGCTGGGCGGCCTGACCACGGTTCTCGACGTGAAGGTAGTGGACACCGCCGCCCACGCGGCCAACCTGCCGGTGGCGATGATTCCCAACTGCGCCGCCACCCGCCACGCACACGTGGTGCTGGACGGCTCGGGTCCGGCCTATCTCGATCCGCCCAACCTCGACGACTGGCCCAGGACTTACCTATGACGTCTCCAGCGCGCGGCGCGTGAACCTCGACACGGTAACGCGCGCCGAGGCCGCTACGTGGAAGCCCGGCGAGGTGCTGCTGCTGACCGGCAAGCTCCTCACAGGCCGCGACGCCGCCCACAAGCGCATGACCGACATGCTGAACCGCGGCGAGAAGCTGCCGGTCGATTTTCGCGGACCGCTTCATCTACTACGTGGGCCCGGTCGATCCGGTGCGCGAAGAGGTGGTCGGCCCCGCCGGTCCCACCACCGCGACCCGCATGGACATGTTCACCCGCCAGATGCTGGCCGAGACCGGCCTGCTGGGGATGGTTGGAAAAGCGGAGCGGGGACCGACGGCCATCGAAGCAATTCGGGAATTTGGCGCGGTCTACCTGATGGCCGTGGGGGGCGCGGCTTACCTGGTTTCAAAGGCAATTCACGGCTCCCGCCTGCTGGCGTTCGAAGACCTGGGGATGGAAGCCATTTACGAATTCGACGTGCGCGACATGCCGGTGACGGTCGCTGTCGATTCCAAGGGCACCAGCGTCCACCAGACCGGCCCGGCCGAGTGGCAGCAGCGCATCGCCGGGATACCGATACTGCAGTAAACAGTGTTAGTGGCCAGTGGTTAGTGGTTGGAAGCCATTCGATCTACGAGGTGATACCCAAGCGATTCGAAGCGCCGGACGAAGTCAGATCGATGCCCCAGAGAACTGGTCGCTGTATTACTGACCACTGGCCACTGATCCGCTGTCTTTATTGCTTTCCGAACCGATAAACGAATCCCGTGGTAAACCCGACGTTGTTCTGCATGGTCGAGCCGAAGCCGGTGCCGAAGTACTCGCCGGCCAGCCGAAGGGCGAATCCAGGGCTCACGTTGTACTCGCCGATCAGGCCGCCGGTGACGGCGTAGGTATCGCCGTCGGGCCAAAGTCCAAGCGCCTTGCCGCCGAAGCCGTTGGTGTCGCCGGAGAAATTGCCGTGCGCATAGCCGCCCATGACACGGCCGGAGATGGAGTATCTTGGGCTGCAGATAGAACCGGTAGGTGGGGCCGCCAAGGGCCGAGTAGGTGCTTACTGCGGGGCGCGTGATTGACGCCGAGTTCAATCCGACGAAGGGCGTGCCGTAATAACCGCGTCCACCCACCGTGACTCCAAGCCGCGTGCTGAAGTAGCGGGTGACTTCCGCATCCCACGAGTAATAGGTCACCCGCTGCAGGCCGGGCCCGGGGGTAAACCGCAGGTAACCCATGCCGACGTAGGTGTCATACAAATGCGAATAGGCATCGCGAATGGCCTGGACGCGGCGCTGTTCGCGGCGAGCGCGGATGCGCGACTGCACACTGGCCGTGCCAGGGTTCTGACTGGCCGCAGCGGGTGGCGTCTGGCCCTGATCCTGAGCTGGGGTCTGCGCCTCTGGCGGGTTCGAACTGGAGCTCTGGGCAAAGAAAACGGTCGCTGAAGCCAAACCTGCGGCCAGCAAAAAAGCAAAACGGCGAAATGAATACATCGGCTTCGGGTATCCTCCACGGGAGTGCGGAAGCACACCGGTTTCCCATGCGCGCTGCGAATGCGTCAGGCCAGCGTCGATCGGAACCTGCCGCGACAGCAATACTGCCCCAACGGCAGTACTACGAAAGCAGCGCTTCCCCCAATAGGTATTAAATCACCTGAAGGGGAGGCTTGGGGGTGAACCGGCGACAGCGTGGTCCAAAACCCTGCAAATCCCCGCAACTTGCGCACGATGGAACCCGGCACCAAACCGGGTTCCATGCCTGTCGCAAGTTACGAGATCAAAGTTTGAAACACGCTCTGCGCTTTAGACGCACTCCGGGAGTATTCGATTGCCGAAGCGACTACTTAATGGAGCCCAGGTCGGTCTGCAGTGCCGCCTGGTCGAAGCCGGACGGCGCTCCCTTGTCGGTAAGCCAGTTCTGCCCGAGCAGCGTATGCGCCTCGTCGACGTACTTCTTCCAGAACGCGATTGTCATGGTTTTGAGCCCGCCCCAGGTGATGCAGGTGAAGCCGTGTTCATCGTACTTGGGAACGAATACACAATGGCCGCCCCAGCTTCCCTTCCTGCCATTGGCTCCGCTGTTGGGCACGACGTCCCACACGTCCTGGGTCTGCGCGGTCACCGGAAGAGCCATACCGATATACACGCCGCCGAACAATGTGATGGATTGCCGGATTTCCACCAGATTTGAGAATTTTGGATCGGCGAAGGCCAACAGCGTGTGGCCGTCGAAACCCTCCTTGTGCCAATCGTTCAACACGTCGAGTTCGATTCCGCCGTTATCGGTACTGGGGTCGGCCGGGTTGTACCCGTCCCACTTCTCGTAATAACTCAAAACGATATCGTCTGCAGCCGTCACTTCGTTGCCGGTGCAGACCGACCAGACCTGGACGGCATGGGCGACGCCGGCGATGGTGCAATCGCCCAGCTTGTCGTTTCCCATCATGCCCCATTGGGTAACTCCGCAGGTCCAGTCCTTCGCCGGGGGCGGTGGGGGAAGACTGGGTTTCAAATAGTCTCCGAGCGCCAGAGTGCGGCTGTCGGTCCTGATCGCTTTGCGACCAAGTTTCATGTTCGAGTGATCTGCCATTTGAGGCTCCTTGCGCCTGAGGATGGGACTGCTGGGGCCTGCTCACCATCGACATCGCGCGTCGCGCTATGCATAGTACGGTCTACGGATTCGAAAAGCATGTGGTGATAACAGTGCCAAATCCGTTTCCGATTGTCCAGTAATCTTTTGTGAATTCCAGCGGAAGCGTCATTCTGATGTCACGTAAAACTCCAATGGAATGAACTAGGATGGGAGTGGAGGCAACGGATCATGGGTCGTTTTTTGTTGGGGCTTGTGCTGGGAATCATCCTCGTTCCGCTGGGCGTGCTCCTGTACTTCAAGATTGGCCGCGTTCCGGTCGCGGTAAATGATCCTCCGTTTCCCAGCGAGAAACTGGTTACCAGCGTCCCGCTCAATGCCCGGATCGACCGGGAAGCGCCAAAGTCTCCTCTCGTGCAACCGGACGAAACGAATCTCGTTGCGGGCGCGCACATCTACAGCGACAAGTGCGCGGTGTGCCACGGATTCCACAACAAGCCGTCGCCCTTTGGATTGCACATGTTCCCCGCCGCGCCTCCTTTGTGGGAAAAGCACGGACATGGGGATGTAGTCGGCGTGAGCGACGACCCGCCAGGAGAGACCTACTGGAAGGTGGCCAACGGCATCCGGCTGACCGGAATGCCCAGCTACAAGGAACTGCTGACCGAGACCGAGATGTGGCAAGTCAGCGTCCTGCTGGCCAATGCCGACAAGCCTCTCCCCCAGGCCGCGGTCTCCATCCTGAACGGGGAAACGTCACCGGCCGCTCCGGTGTTGACCGAACCGCCCGCCAAAAAGTGATAGGCTCCAGCCATGAAGGTGCTCGACCTGCTGCGCAAGGGACTCGGCTTCCTGCTGATGAGCATGGGCGTTTCCAGTCCGGACAAGAAAGTTGCTTCGGGTAAGCCGGAAACGAAGCCAGAGCGGTAAGAAAGGCCGGCGCAATGCGATTTAACGCACCGCCGAAGCCTGCCCTTGAATCAAACGTTCAGGCAGAATCGATTGCAATGGTTGAGAAAAAGGGCTTCTGGCGAGCATTCCTCGACTTCTTTGTCCTGTTCGGCGGCGTCTCCACGGCTTCGAACTTGTCACGAACGCGGAAAGCTCCGGTAGTGGGGCGAGGGTTATTCCTGTTTCGAAAGCCGGAGAATCCGAAGGCGAGTAAATGACCGGGCCGAACTCCTACCGCAACTCTGCCGATTGCTAGAATGAATGTATGTCGCTGACCCGCCAACAGGCCCTCGATTACTTCCAGTCCCCTGACCTGATCGGCCTGGGCTTTGAAGCTGATGCCGTGCGCCGGCGCCTTCATCCCGAGGGCGTTGTCACCTACATCATCGACCGCAACATCAACTACACCAATTTCTGCACTGAGTATTGCACCTTCTGCGCCTTCTATCGCCCTCTGAAAGGGCCCCGCGCCGAGGAGGGCTACATCCTCGATTTCGAAAAGATCTACGAGAAGATCGCCGAGACGCTGGAGATGGGCGGCACTGGAGTGCTGATGCAAGGCGGCATTCATCCCGATCTCAAGATCGACTGGTTCGAGCGCCTGTTCACAGGGATCAAGCAGCGCTTCCCGAGTATCTGGCTGCATTGCCTCTCGGCGTCTGAAGTGCTGGCGATCGCGGAATACTCCGAACCTGAGCCTGCGCGACACCATCATCCGCCTGCGCGATGCGGGGCTCGATTCCATCCCGGGGGGCGGCGCCGAGATCCTCGACGACGACGTGCGCAAGCGTATCGCGCGCCTCAAATGCCGCACCGATGACTGGGTCAGCGTGCATCGCACCGCCCATCAACTCGGCATGCGGACCACGGCCACCATGATGTTCGGCGTGGGCGAGACCTTCGACCAGCGCATCAACCACTTCGAAGTGGTGCGGCAGTTGCAGGAACAGACCGGCGGGTTCACCGCATTTATCCCCTGGAGCTTCCAGCCAGGGCACACCGCGCTCGGCGGCCGCGGCTGGGACGAAGCGACTTCCGTTGAATACCTCAAGGTGCTGGCCATCTCGCGCCTCTATCTCGACAACATCGAGAACGTGCAGGCCAGTTGGGTCACCCAGGGTCTGAAGGTACTGGAACTGGGATTGCACTTCGGCGGCAACGATGTGGGCTCGGTGATGCTGGAAGAGAACGTGGTGAAAGCCGCGGGAACCAGCAACTGCACCACCGAGGAAGAACTGCGGCGCATTATCCGCGACGCAGGTTTCAAGCCGGTGCAGAGGGATACGCTCTATCGCACGATGTTTCTGAACTGACCCTCGGGCTCCGCAAAACAGCTCACGGATGCCTCTGCCCACCCGCAGCCACGTCAATCCCATGCTTGAGCAGCGGCAGGATCGTCGTCAGGCTTTCCTCCGCACCGCGCTTGCTTCCGGGAAGATTTACGATCAACGTACTTCCCTTCAGGCCCGCGACGGCCCTCGACAGCCACGCATAACGATTGCTCAGCGCTCCCTGCGCTCGCATGGCCTCGGCCAGGCCCGGAGCTTCGCGATCGATGACACGTCGCGTAGCCTCCGGCGTGCGATCGCGAGGGCCGAGCCCAGTGCCGCCTGCTGTTAGCACTAACGCAGCGCGTTCTTCGCACAGACGGTGCATCTCCACCACAATGGCATCTTCATCATCCGGCAGCAGCCCGGTTCGAATCTCCGCATCGGGCCAGTTCTCGCGAAGTAGCGCTACCACGGCGGGGCCCGCGGTATCCGTCATTTCACCGCGAGAGCAGCGGTCCGAAATGGTAAGTACTCCAAAGACCATGTCGAGAATTGTAGTCGTGACACATCTCTCGCGCAGTACGGTACTCAATTGGGGCACCGCATCCCAGGTCTGAAATCCAGACCTGGGGCACCCAAAATTATTGCGCCGCGTTGGCCATCACCTTGATCGTCTGCAGCCACTTCTCAACCAGCAGCGGCCATGCAGTCACCGGCAAAGCCGTCCGCCGCAAGCCGTACCCGTGACCGCCGTCGGCGTAGATGTGCAACTCGGCCGGAACCTTGGCATTCTTCAACGCCAGGAAATAATTGGTCGCATTCTCCACGTGGACCGGATCGTCCTCCGCCTGCACGATAAATGTCGGGGGCGTGTCCGCAGTGGGCTTGATGTCCGGATTGGGCGCCATGTCCTGCTTTTCCAGCGCCAGGTACCCCGGATAGACAACCACAGCGAAATCGGGACGGCAACTGATGTCGTCGGCTGCATCGACGCGTTCATAGAGGCGCTTGTCGAAGTGGGTGCTTACCGCGGCAGCCAAATGTCCTCCGGCCGAGAATCCCAGCACGCCTAACCGTTTCGGATCGATGCCCCATTCCTCCGCGTGCTGGCGTACTATGCCGACCGCGCGCTGCGCATCCTGCAAGGCCGCGGGCGACTTGGGGTACGGGCCCGTATCCGGAACGCGATACTTAAGGAGCACGCAAGCCAAGCCTGACTCGTTCAGCCAGTCGCAGACCTCCGTGCCCTCAAGATCGATGGCCAGGATGTGATATCCGCCGCCCGGAAACACCAACACCGCAGGAACGGCACCGTTGGCCTTGGCCGGCTTGTAGACTGTGATCGTCGGCGTGGATACGTTGCCCAGCCGGATAAGCGGCTTGCCGGCGATCAAGTTGTCTTTGGCCGTCGTCGTATCCACTTCCGGCGCCGCATTCGCCGCGGGGGCACTGGCTCCAGGCACGCCGTTGGGCCAGAGCGGCAGAGTCACGTGCCCGGGAGCGGGCTGCCAAGCCGGTTGTTGAGCGCCAAGCCCAAAACAGTTCAGAACACAGAACAGAACCAGGACGAACAAAACATAAATGTGCTTCCGCAAGTGGATTGCCTCCATCAAAAGTTCGCAGCGATCATTACAGTCGAGCAAGGCACCGCGCAACTCGGCACCTGACGGGAGTCACTTTCAATGGCACTTACAACGATTCTTGGCGCCGGCGGACCGATCAGCAACGAACTGGTGAAGATTCTCTCCGCGAAGGGCACTCCTGTGCGGCTCGTCAGCCGCAATCCGAAGCCGCAGGCCGGCGCCGAGATCGTGGCCGCCGACATCGCCGACCTGCAGCAAGCCATCAAGGCCGTCGCGGGCTCGAGCGTCGTTCATCTGCTCGTCGGCCTGAAATACGACCTGAAAATCTGGCAGGAGCTGTGGCCGCGCATCATGGCTAATACCATCGAAGCCTCGAAGCGCGCCGGCGCAAAGCTGCTGTTCTTCGACAACGTCTACATGTATGGCAAAGTCGAAGGGCCCATGACCGAGCAGACGCCGTATGCGCCCATATCGAAGAAAGGCGAGATTCGCGCCCATATCGCTACCACCCTCATGGAGGAGGTCAAGCGGGGAAGGTTGACGGCCATGATCGCTCGCGCTGCCGACTTCTACGGCCCGGCCGACGCGCAGCACGGCATGCCTAACGTGCTGGTGTTGGACGCACTCGCGAAAGGCTCGAAGCCATCCTGGCTTATCAACTCTGCCGTGCCCCACTCGCTCACATTCACGCCCGACGCTGCCCGCGGGGTGGCCATGCTCGCCGAGCGGGACTCCGCCTGGAAGCAGGTATGGCATCTACCCACTTCCGCACCGGCACCCACCGGCAAAGAATTCATTGCGATGGCCGCACAGGCCTTGGGCGCGAAACCGAGACACAAGATCCTGAACCGCGGAATGATCAAGGTGGGCGGCTGGTTCAATCCCCTCGTTCGCGAACTGTATGAAATGCTCTACCAGTACGACCGGCCGTACCTCTTCGACTCAAGCAAGTTCGCCCGCGAATTCGGCTTCGCGGGCACTCCCTACGCTGAAGGAATCCAGGCTGCCGTCCGCTCGTTCCGGAAGCCCTGACCAGGCGAAGGGTGCGTGCCCCATCGTTTCAAGTCTTTCTTTGCGGTAAGGGTGGGAGGCACGAAACTCGAATCTTCGCTATTGCGGCACTACGGCTGCGCATCCCTCGGTATCAAGAGCGTTAGAGTCTCTGGCGCCACTTCAAGGCGGGCCGGCAGTTGTCCCAACGCTTCCCCGTCGGCCTCCACGAACACCGGGGTCGCCGAGCCATTGCGTGTCACACACTCCACTGAATCGGCCTGAAGAAGCTCGACATCCTTCGAAAATTGGTGGCGCTTCCCAACCACGGCCAGCAGAAAACGCAAGTAACGGTAACGGCTGCGCGTCTTAAAAGCCACCAGGCAAAGGTTTTCCCCATGCAATGTCGCGCACGGCGCCAGCGTCCCAAGCACTCCTCCAAAAGAATGCACGCGCACGGCAAGCAGTTGCGACATCTCCTCCATACGCACTTTCGCATTTCCGTTGGCTTTGAACCGAGCCTGAAACAACGGAAACGGATGGCTCACCCAGATTCGGAATGCCTCCACGATGTAAAGCAGATACCCTAAACGCCGCTTGAGTCCCGGGTCCATGCGCGCCATCAGGAGGGCGTCTGCTCCCACTCCGGCGGCCACCGTGAAATAGCGGCAGCGCTCTTCCCCATCCATCGTCCTGTAGGAAATACGCCCCACTGGAACCTGAACCGGCTTGGCGGAAAGGAGAGCCTGGATCGCCTTTTCGGGCGACTTCGCGAGGCCGAGATTGGCCGCCAGCGCGTTGGCGGTACCCATGGGAACCACACCGAGCGCCACCCCGGTGCCCACCAGGCTCTGCATCACTTCGTGCACCGTGCCGTCTCCGCCGCACACGATCACCGCATCGCAACCCTGCGCGATGGCCTGCCGTGCCAGGGCTGAACCACTGCCGGGGCCATCGATCGTCAAATGGTCAACCTCTACACCGGCGGACTCGAGGGCTTCCCTTGCCGCGCGCACCGTTGCATTGCGACGGGACGAATGTAGTCCCGACGCTGGGTTGTCAACCAGCGCGACTCGGCGCATTGCAGGCGTCATTTCTTGCAATTCTTGCAGGCCAACTCTATTTTCCAGCAAATTTCCCCCGCTCTTCATCAAGATGTCACATTCATTTGAACCCGGAATTCGAACCGGGGATGCGTGATCAACGTAGTTCTACTAGAATGTCAGGCCAAACCCCAGGAAAGGATCGCAGGGCCTGTGCCCAGCCATGAAACCCTTTTTTCGCTCTCCGTCCGTCTCTTTTGTGCCTGTTCTCATCCTGAGTTTTGCGTTTGCAATCGCAATCCGAGCCCAGGAGCCTCCTTCCACAGCCAGGTCTTCAGCCCCATCCGACGCGCCCAGATACAAAGACGCCACCTTGCCGATGCCCGACCGCGTAGCCGATCTGCTGTCCCGCATGACCCTCGAGGAAAAGGTCGATCAGTTGAAATGGGACTGGCAGAAAAAGATCGACGTCGTCGATCCTACCGGTACCTACAGCACAGACTCGGCACGCAAAACGCTCGCGGCCGAGTGGGGCGAAGAGTTGAAATTCACTCCGCGCAACGCAGCGATCCTGCGCAACGCCATCCAACGCTACCAGATCGAGAAGACCCGGCTGGGCATTCCGGTGATCTTTCCTGGCGAGGCGCTGCACGGCTACATGGAGTATGGCAGCACCAGCTTTCCCCAGGCGCTGGGCCTGGCGAGCACCTTCGATCCGGCGTTAATCAAGCGTGTGTTCACCGCAATCGGCGATGAAGCCGGTTCTCGCGGCGCGGGGCAGGTATTCTCACCGGTGCTCGACATCGCACGCGATCCCCGTTGGGGCCGCACCGAGGAGACGTTCGGCGAAGATCCCTACCTCGCCTCTCGCATCGGCGTGGCCGCCATCGAAGGCCTCCAGGGCGATTCGTTCCTGATCGATCGCCATCATGTAATGGCCACGGCAAAGCACTTTGCCGTGCACGGTCAGCCCGAGGGCGGAACCAACACTGCTCCCGGCAACTACTCGGAACGGGTCATCCGGGAGAACTTCCTGATGCCCTTCGAAGCCGCGGTGAAGGAAGCACACGTGGGCAGCGTCATGGCCTCGTACAACGAAATAGACGGCGTACCCGCCCACGTGAACCACTGGCTGCTCGACAAGGTGCTGCGCCAGGAATGGGGTTTCGACGGCTACGTCAGCTCCGACGACAACGCGCTGCAGATGCTCGTCGACACCCACCACGTGGCGCTCGACATGGCCGACGCAGCGCGGCAGGCGCTGGGCGCGGGCGTCGACTTCGAAGTGTCCGACGACCCCGGCTACAACACGCTCGTCGAGCAGGTGAAGAACGGCACGGTGCCGATGAGTCAACTCGATCTCGCCGTGGCGCGCGTGCTGGCCACGAAGTTCCGCCTTGGGCTCTTTGACCATCCCTATGTCGATCCCGACTACGCGGAGCGCGTCAACAACAGCCCGGAGCACAAACAGCTTGCGCTTGAGGCCGCGCGCAAGTCTCTCGTTCTGCTCAAGAATGAAAAAAGTCTCCTGCCGCTCGATCTGTCCAGGTTGAAGACCATTGCCGTGATCGGGCCCAACGCGGCCGACGTGCATCTGGGCGGATACAGCCGCGATCCCGCCTTCGGCATCAGCGTGCTCGATGGCATTCGCGCCAAGGTGGGCGACAAGGCCAAAGTGCTCTACGCGCAAGGCTGCAAAATCACCACGGCGCCCGAAGGCTTCCGTGGCTGGTGGGCCAACGATGTAGAACTCGTGGACCCCAAAACCCAGGTTGACGCGATCAAGGCCGCGGCCGATGCGGCACGCAAGTCCGACGTTGCCATCGTCGTAGTCGGCGAGAACGAAAGCACCAACCGCGAAGCCTGGGCTGAGATCCACCGCGGCGATCGCGATTCCCTCGACCTGCTCGGCGCCCAGAATGACCTCGTCAAAGCCGTCGTCGAGGCCGGAAGGCCTGTCATCGTGCTGCTTATCAACGGACGTCCGCTGTCGGCCAACTATATCGCTGAAAAGGTTCCCGCGATCCTGGAAGGCTGGTACCTGGGCGAAGAGGGCGGCGCGGCCTTTGCGGACGTCGTCTTCGGCGATGCGAATCCTGGCGGCAAGCTGCCCATGACGTTTCCGCACACAGTCGGCGCGCTGCCCGACTTCTATAACCACAAGCCATCAGACGATCGCAGCTACGAGTTCTCCACCCGCCGGCCGCTGTTCGCTTTTGGATCGGGCCTCAGCTACACGACCTTCAAGTTCGACAATCTCCGCGTCGAGCCCGCGAAGATTCTCCCGGGCGGAACAGCCACTGTGAGCGTGGAGGTCGCCAACACCGGCGCGCGTGAAGGCGATGAGGTTCCCCAACTCTACATTCACCCGCGCGTATCCTCGGTCTCGCAGCCAGTGATGCAGTTGAAAGGATTCGAACGCATCACCCTGAGGCCCGGCGAAAAGAAGACGGTCAAATTCAGAATCACGCCGGATCTGCTCTCCATCCTGAACCTCGACATGCACCGCGTAATCGAGCCCGGCGTCTTCGACCTGATGATCGGCCCGAGCTCCGACAACACCAGCATCGTGAAGCTGACCGTGGCCGGGGGGCAGGGCGAAACTGGCAATTAGAAATCGGTTTTTTTGCTGACTCCATGCTTTTGAATTCAACGAGAACAGCTCGGCCGCACCCCCGAACAACTAACCTCTGTCTGCCCGGCATCTATCTCACAGGTAGACATGAGCAACAAATGCGCCTACGGCGTGGCTCATATTTCGGGGGTGAACAATGGTTGTGCTATTTTTGATTCCTGCTTTGATTCTGGCGTTCGTCTTTACAACGCCCGCATGGCCTTACAGCAAGAATTGGGGCTACTACCCCAGCGGCGGCTTGGGAGCGATCCTGGTGTTGACGATTGTCCTGTTATTTCTAAACCGTATTTGAAGACCCTGCGCACTGGCATCGCATCCTGCCGCCCTGGCAGCGCGCCTGACGGAGATCGAATTTGTATCTTGTCCGCTCCCTCGCGCTGATTCTCTTCGTGCTCAGTTCCGCCGGGCGATGCATGGCCTACTCCGTCCTCACCCACGAAGAAATCGTCGACCTGCTCTGGACTTCGAACATCCGACCGCTCATCGAACACCGCTTTCCCGGCCTCACGGAAGATCAGATCAAGGAAGCCCACGCCTACGCTTACGGCGGCTCCGTCATCCAGGACCTCGGCTACTATCCCTTCGGCAGCAAGGAATTCAGCGACCTGGTGCACTACGTGCGCAGCGGTGATTTCGTTGAAGAAATGCTTCGCCAGGCCCAGGACCCCAAGGAATACGCATTCGCCCTCGGAGCCCTCGCGCATTACGTCTCCGACGTGGACGGTCATCCCGCGGTCAACCAGGCCGTCGCCCTTCGCTATCCCAAGCTGCGTGCGAAGTACGGCCCTTCAGTGAAATATGCGCAGGACAAGGCCGCGCATCTGAAAACCGAATTCGGATTCGACACCCTCCAGGTCGCCAAGAATCGCTACGCACCCGATCAGTACCACGACTTCATCGGCTTCGAAGTTTCCGAGCCACTGCTGGAACGCGCGTTTCCCATCGTGTACGGAATGGAATTGAAAGAAGTGCTCCCGCACGAAGATCTGGCCATCGGATCATACCGGTGGGCGATCAGCCAGCTTATCCCCCGCATGACCAAGGTGGCCCTCCAGCTTCACCAGAAGCAGTTGGCAAGCGAATCGCCGAACTTCCAGAAAAGAAAATTCCTCTATCGCGTATCGCGCGCCGACTACGAAAAAACGTGGGGCAAGACCTATCAGAAGCCGGGCTTGGGAACGCGCTTCCTGGCGGCGCTTCTGCGTATCATGCCGAAGATCGGACCATTCAAGGGCCTCGGCTTCAACGATCCCACGCAGCGCACCGAGGACCTCTACATCAAGAGCATCAACAAGACCTTCGACGATTACAAACACCTGCTGGAGCAGGCCCGAACCAGTGTTCCCGAGTTACAGCAACGCGATCTCGACACCGGTGAACCGACGCATCCCGCCGAGTACACGCTGGCTGATGATACCTATGCAAAGTTGATAACCCAGTTGGCCTCGAATAAATTCGCACAGTCCAGTCCCGAACTGCGCGATGACATCGTCCGCTTCTACTCGGATAGCTCCGCCGCTGTGAAGACAAAGCAGGATGGGGCGAAGTGGCAGAAGGTGCAGGATGCTCTCAATCAGCTGAAGTCCGCCCCGCCGGCCGCTGCAAACGCAGGTCATCCCGCCCAATAACCTTTCGATTGCGGCGAGACGGCTTCCCGAGCTCTGCGTCAAACCGCGCGCAACAATGGTTCCCGTACATTCGCCGAATCCGATCCGCGGCAGCCCTTCTCTGAACGCGTACGCGCGAAAGGTGACCTGGTCTCCATCTTCAAGAAAGGTTCGCTCTTCGCCGCTCGGCAAGCGAATCGGCTCGCCGCGATGCTTCATTTCGAGCAGGCAGCCTTCCGATCCTGCATCGGGACCGGAGATCGTACCCGTGGCCAGCAGGTCGCCCGTACGCAGGTTGCAGCCGTTGCTGGCGTGATGCGCGAGAAGTTGCGCTGGGGTCCAGTAGAGATCGCGCAGATTGCCGCGGCTTAGCAGCATGGCTTCGGTGCCGGCCTGCCGCATCTGCGCCGATTGCAAGATAGACCTCGAGCGTCACGTCGATCGCATCGCGGCTGGCGGATGGTCGCGCCAGATACGGCAGGGGCGCTGGATCGCCAGGCGCGCGTTCGGCAACAGGCACGCGATAAGGAGCCAGCGCTTCCATGGTTACGATCCACGGCGAAATCGTGGTCGCAAAGCTCTTCGCGAGAAAGGGCCCGAGCGGCTGATACTCCCACGACTGGATGTCGCGCGCGGACCAGTCATTCACCAGGCACAGGCCAAAGATATGCTGCTCTGCTTCAGCAGATGGGAATGGGCTGGCCGAGCTCGTTTCCCGGCCCGACTAACAACCCGACTTCCAGTTCGTAATCCATCGAACGCGATGGACCGAAGGTCGGCTCGGGTGCTGAGGGCGCCTTGGTCTGGCCGCTTGGCCTGCGGATTTCGGAGCCGCTCAGCACGATGGACGACGCGCGTCCGTGATAGCCGATAGGCACATATTTGTAGTTGGGCAGCAGCGGATTGTCGGGGCGAAACAGCTTTCCCACGCGCGTGGCGTGATGAATCGACGCGTAGAAATCGGTGTAGTCGCCGATGTGCACCGGCAGTTGCATCTCCGCATCGCGCATGCGGAACCAGCATCGACGCAAGCCGGCTTTGTCGATTTGAGTCTGTGCCACCGTCGCGAAGTATCGTCTGTATCTCGTTCCGCAGCACTGACCAGGCTTGCGGCCCAAGCGCCATGAGCGGATTGAGCACCTGCGCCGTGCACGCGTCGACAACCTCGCTGGGCAGCGTCTTGAGCAGTCCCTCCGACGCACATCCGCCAAGATCGAGAATCCGGTCGCCGATAGCCACGCCGATCCGCGTGCTGTGCGCATGGCGAAATACACCATACGGCAGGTTCTCGAGCGGAAAGTCGGTTGCGGGATCGTTGGCGGAGGCCACCCAGCTTTTCAAAGCCATCCCAGCGCCTCCAGATCGCGGATCGGTTCCTCGAACGAGCACGAACCAAAACTTACGAATTTCTTCCTGGTTTCGGACAGGCGATCAACGGTCCAGCAGTGAGAACGCCATGCAATCGCTTGTGGCGTCAGCGTCCACGCTGCCGGATCCTGCTCCTCGAGGATCTGTTCTGCCTCGCCGGCATCTCCGCCAAAGTGTATCAACGCCGCCGCGCACATCAGATTGACGAAGCCGTGCATCAGTCCCGTCGGGCTTTCCCTCGAATACGTCAACCGATGGCTCGAGCGCAATGGGTGATGCAGCCCCGCCGTGGCCTTGAAAGCCAGCCCCGCACGCGCGAATGCCACGAGTGCGCTCGCAACCGCCTGAGTCGAGGGAAACGCGTTCGGAACCACGCCGCCCATGCGCAGTTTCACGCGTCCTCCGCGTCGCAGAGATCGCACACAGCACGTCGGGCTGAATTAGCTCAACAGGAACTTCGAAATAGGTCTCCACGCCCTCAGGGAGGTTCCGGCTGATTCGTTCGACATCTGCCCGCGATTCGGCTTTCATCTCGATCGCCTCGATCCGCACGCCCTGCTCAATAAGCCCTCGTCAGGCGATCTGAATCGACGGATTGCGAAACAATGACGCTGAGCCTCAGATCTTGCGCGGTTCCGGCGGCGGCAAGAAATTCGTCGATCCGATTAGAATCGACGATGAACCGGCCCAATGCATGCGCATGTTTGCCGTGCCGGTACGCGCGATAATTCTCCACGGCCGAGCGCATGTCGAGGCTCGCCGGCGGATACAGGCCGGCGTAGTCGATCAGGCCCGTGAGCAGCGTCTCGATCGCGCTCTTCTGTTCGCTCACTTCGTGTGATTTCCGGGCGTAAACCGCTTTTTCAATCCCTGCCAGCATTCGAAATATTCATGCTGCAGAATGCGCGTGTTCATCGCGAACTCGGTCGGCCGCACCGCGAGTTGCGTCTCGAACATGAACGCCAGCGTGTTGGCGAGGTACTGCGGTTTCAACTCGGCGTTGCTGGCGCGCTCGAAAGTCTCGGCATCGGGACCGTGGCCGGCCATGCAGTTGTGCAGGCTGGCGCCGCCCGGCACGAATCCTTCCGCCTTCGCGTCGTAAGCGCCGAACACCAGGCCCATGAATTCGTTCATCAGGTTGCGATGAAACCACGGCGGCCGGAACGTGTGCTCGGCGACCATCCAGCGCGGAGGAAAGATGGCGAAGTCGCAGTTGGCCGTGCCGGGAACGGTGGACGGCGCGCTCAGCACCGTGTAGATCGACGGATCCGGATGGTCGAACGACACCGTGTTGATGCAGTTGAACAGCGCCAGGTCGTACTTGTAGGGCGCATAGTTTCCGTGCCACGCCACCACGTCGAGCGGCGAGTGATCGATGAATGCGGACCACAAGCCGGCCCAGAAATTTCGCCGTGATGTGGAACTCCCCGTCGCGATCTTCATATGCGGCCACGGGAGCTTTGAAGTCGCGCGGATTGGCCAGGCCGTTGGCGCCGATCGGGCCCAGTTCCGGCAACCGAAACGGCAGGCCGTAGTTCTCGCAGATGTATCCGCGCGCCTGCTTCTCTTCCAGCACGACGCGGAATTTCACCCCGCGCGGAATCACGCAGATCTCGCCCGGCTTCACCTCGAGGATGCCAAGTTCCGTATGAAAGCGCAGCGCGCCCAGTTGCGGAACGATCAGCAATTCTCCGTCTGCGGTGTAGAAGAAGCGGTCTTCCATCGACGCATTCGCCGCATAGAGATGAATCGCCACGCCCACTTGCATGGCCGGATCGCCGTTGCCGCCGAGCGTGACGATGCCGTCGACGAAGTCGGTCTGCTGATCGGGAATCGGCAGCGGATCCCAGCGCAGTTGATTCGGCGTGGTCGGCGTCTCGAGGAATGGCCCGCTGCGAATCAGGCGCGGCGCGATCTCTTCATACGGACGATGCGTGACCGACGGCCGGATGCGATACGTCCACGTGCGGCGATTGGTCGCGCGCGGCGCGGTGAACGGCGTCCCGCTGAACTGCTCGGTATAAAGGCCGAGCGGATGCTTCTGCGGCGCATTCTGCCCCACCGGCAAGGCCCCCGGCGCCGCTTCGGTTGCGAACTCGTTGCCAAATCCCGACTGATACGAAAGCTCGACCGGGGCCGATTCCGTATCAAAGACTGCCGCGCTCGACTCGCTGCTCTGCTTCATGCATCGCCTCGTAGATCTGATCGAAACTGTTCACTGCAAACAGCAGCTTCTGGAACTCATCCACTTTCACCGGAGTGTTGAGCACTTCGTCCAGCGAAAAGTCGTGCACGGCGCAATGGCCTTCGATGACGTTCGCGCACTCGCCGTGAGAGCTGATGAGCCCGCTGCCGTAAACCTTGATTTCGTTGTCCTTGGCGGATGAGGCCGAACTCAACCGTATACCAAAAGAGCCGGCCCAGTTTCTCCAGCACCCCTCCGTCTTCGATAGATGCGCATACGCGCCCATAATGCTGCGAGGAAATCGGCGAACACCCGGTGCGAGTGCATCGGCACGTGCCCGAACACATCGTGAAAGATGTCAGGCTCAGGCGTGTACTCGAGCGATTCCCTGCTGCGCAGCCAGGTCGTGGTGGGAAAGCGCCGCGCTGCCAGCATCTCAAAAAAAGCCGGCGCAGGAAGAAAGCCGCTGACCGGCGTGGAGTTCCAGCCGGTTCGCGGCTCCAGCCGCGCGCTTACCGATTTCAGGTTTGGCAGCCGATCGCGCTGCAGGCCGATGATCTGGAATCCGTCGAGGTACTCCCGCGCCGCGTGCCGCTCCAGTTCGGGCAGCACGCGGCCCACCAGTTCCGCCCACACGCCGTGCTGCTCGGCGGTATATGCCGCGTAATTCTGTTCGATCAGATATGGGGCCGCGGCAACAAGCGTTTCGGTTTGCATGTCGAAGACTCCCGGTCGCGACTAGAGATTGCCGCGCTCACGCTGTTCGCGTTCGATGGCTTCAAAAAGGGCCTTGAAATTTCCCTTGCCGAAACTGCGGCTTCCCTTGCGCTGAATGATCTCGAAGAACAGCGTGGGCCGATCCTCGACGGGCCGCGTGAAGATTTGCAGCATGTATCCTTCATCGTCGCGATCGACCAGGATTCCCAACTCCTCCAGTTCATCCACCGGCTCATCAATCGTGCCCACGCGCTGCTGCAGTTCGGTGTAATAGGTATGGGGTACGCGCAGAAATTCAATGCCCTGTTCGTGCAGCCGATTCACCGTGTGCAGAATGTCGTTGGTGGCGAGCGCGATATGCTGCACGCCGGGGCCAGGATAGAAATCGAGATACTCTTCGATCTGCGATTTCCGCTTGCCTTCTGCCGGCTCGTTGATGGGAAACTTCACGTACCCGTTGCCGTTGGCCATCACTTTCGACATCAGCGCCGAATACTCGGTGGAAATGTCCTTGTCATCGAAGTGCTGGTAGAGCCGGAAGCCCATCACGTGGCTATAGAAGTCGACCCACTTGTCCATCTCGTGCCAGCCGACATTTCCCACCATGTGATCGATGTGCAAGCAGGCCCACGGGACGGGCAACATGGTCGTGATCGATCGCGCCGAAAGCCGGGCAGAAACGGCCCGGCATACGCATTGCGCTCCACAAAGGTGTGGATGGTGTCGCCGTAAGCGCGGATGCTCGACAGCAGAACGCGGCCATACTCGTCGGATCGCTCGTAAGGCTCGGCAACGCTGATGGCTCCTCGTGCGGTGGTCTCGCGCCACGCCTGCCGGGCGTCGTCAACCCACAGCGCGATCGACCGCACTCCGTCGCCGTGGCGATGGATATGCTCGGCGATCGGGTCGCTGCTGCGCAGCGGAGTGGTCAACACAAACCGGATCTTGCCCTGCTGCACCACGTACGAGGCGCGGTCGCGCTGACCGGTTTCGGGACCCGCATATGCCACCAGCGACATGCCGAATGCCGTGCGATAAAAGTAGGCGGCCTGGCGCGCGTTTCCTACGAAGAACTCGACGTGGTCAGTGCCTCTCAGCGGAAGAAAGTCGCGGGCTTCCGTAGGCTCGGCGACGGCCTGGGACGTGAACTGAGTGGATCCTGAACGTGGGGAAGCGTTCATACGATCTCCTTTAGTCTGCCGGAGAGCAATTTTGTTACGAAGGGAAGGCTCAACCGGCTGGGCTAAGCATAGGTCTCCGGAAATACAAGCGAAAATGGGCTTTGAACGGAAAACATGTGCCACAACCTAATGCCATTAGGCATAATGCGAATAGAACTTTAGGATTGCTGGCGAATGACCCATAAGACTTCACCACACCTCGTGGAACTCGACACCATCGCCTGGAAGATCGTGGAAAACCTCCAGCTCGATGCACGCATGTCATTCGCTGAATTGGGCCGCAAGGTCGGACTCTCGACTCCAGCGGTGGCAGAACGCGTGCGCCGGCTTGAGGAGGCGGGCGTGATCACCGGCTATCACGCTACCGTGGACATCGCCAAGCTGGGCGTTCCAATCCACGTGCTCATGCGCTTGACCATACCCGGCGGCGACCTGCAGATCGGGCGCACTGTAACGGCAATCAAGGAACTTCCTGAGATCACGCGCTGTCACCGGATCACCGGGGACGAGTCGTTCGTGATCGAGGCCCACCTGGTCTCAGTGCGCCACCTTGAATCGCTCATCGACAAGCTCTCGGCTTTCGGCGCGACCGCCACGTCCACCGTACTTTCTTCCCCGGTCGAGCGGCGGGACCTTTCGGCCAAACAGATTGAAGCTTACGAAAAATTCAGTTAGGGATTCGCCTGCGGACCGAAATGAGGATGGTCGGATATCCACCCACCCACCACCGACTCGCCCTTTTTGACATAATGAGAGTGAGGTCGGTTGTATCGTGCACATCGGTTTTGGAGCTTCTGCCGCCGCGGCGGTGATCGGCTTGCTCGGCGTTCTGGCGTGGCGCATCCGCGAAGGACGCACCGCCGTCACCGTCAAGAAGATCATCATGCCTCCGCTGGGAATGGCGACGGGATTCTCGATGTTCCTGGTGCCGGCTTTCCGGGTTCCGTGGACCTGGGCAGCTGTGGCGTTCCTGATTGGAGGGGTCGCGCTGGCGTGGCCGTTGCTGGTCACCTCCCGGCTGGTGCGCACCGGCGACACCATCATGATGCAGCGATCGAATGCCTTCTTCCTCGTGGTGATCGCGCTCGCCGCCATTCGCTTCTTCGCGCGCGGCTACCTCGATTCCATGATGTCGCTGGAGCAGACCGCGGGTCTGTTCTTTGTCCTGGCCTTCGGCATGATTCTGCGCTGGCGTCTGAAAATGCTTTCCCAATACCGTGCATTGACTGCACAGACCTCCCTCGCCGCCTGACTTCCTTCTCGTTTACTCGCAGCGAATCGCTTCCATCGGCTGTATCCCGGCAGCGCGGATGGCGGGCAGCAGCGACGCCGCACTGGCAATCAGGGCCAGGGCAACGATGGAACCCGCAAACACCCACGGATCGCGGGTCGACGTTCCATAGAGAAAGCTGCCCAGCGCGCGCGAAGCCAGCAGCGCCGTAACTACACCCGCGCCGGTTCCGGCGATCGCCACCGCCGCATTCTGCACGAACACCATGCGCGCCACCTGGGCTCGCCGGGCTCCGAGAGCCATGCGGATGCCAATCTCGCCGACGCGGCGCGTGGTCGCATAGGCCAACGTTCCGTAAAGCCCGATCGCCGTAACCACCAGCGCGCAAATCGCGAAAAATACCGAGAGCAGCGCCATCATGCGCTCAGCGCTCATCGAGTCGCTAACCATCTCCGTCATCGAACTCATCAGGGGCATGGGGATGTTGGGCACTGTCTGAGCAGCCAGCGCGTGCGCCGCGCCGGCCAGCGGAGAAGAAGGCGCTTCCGTTCGCACGATGGCATAGTAGGACCGGGAGTGCTCGTTATTATCCTGCGTTATGGGGTGATAGGCAGTCGCAGGAGCCGGGGAGCGCAGGTCATCGTACTTGGCATCGGCCACCACGCCGACGACTTCGTAACGAAGGGGCGTCTTTTCGTCCTTGTCCGTGACATACTGGCCGATCGGGCTGCGATCCGGGACCAACAGCTTTGCCGCCGCCTGATTGAGTATGATCTTGTGCCCACCTGAGGCGGTGTCGTTCCACTGGAATTCACGGCCTTCGAGGAGAGCGATGCGCATCGTCTGGAAGTACGCGGGCGCGATGCTGTTCTGGTAAATGACGGACGTCTTGCCGCTCGGCCCGGATAGATTCCCGTCCCAGATAAAATGGCCGAACGGGACCATCAAAGCGAAGCTGACGTTTTTCACGCCCGGCTGGTGGCTTAGCCCCTCTCCGACCCGGCGATAGAAATCGATCAGCGCGTCGCCCTTGAGCGGCTGCTGATCCATGCTGAGGGCAATGTTTTCGAGGCCGCGTGTATCGAAACCGGTGCCCGACCTGTACAGGCGCAGCAAGCTCGTCGCCAGCAGGCCCGCGCCGACCACCAGCATGAGCGCCAGCGCTACTTCGGCCGCCATCACCACGCGAGGCAGTTTGCCCTGCCGCTCGTATGCAAGCGTGGTGCGCTGGCCGTGCTTCATCTGTTCGCTGAGATCGCTCGACGTGGCGCGCAACGCGGGCAACAATCCGATAAGCAATGCGGCAACAATAGCCGCTAACGCGGCAAACGCGAACACCCGCAAATCGAGCGACGTGTCGACATGCGACTCTGACCGGCTGCCCAGCAGCACCACTGAGAGCGACTGGCCGACCAGGGGCGCAATGGCCAGGCCTGCCACGGTGCCCGCGACCGCGACCAGGAAACTTTCCACCAGCAACTGCTGCACGAGCCTGGTTCGGGTTGCACCCATCGCCATCCGTGTAGCCAGTTCCTTCTGGCGCGCTGTTCCCCGCGCCATCAACAGGCTGGCGAGGTTCAGACAGGCAAGCAGAAGGATTCCGCCACACATTGCAAATACCGCCAGGAGCGGTTTGCGGAAGAACTGACGGATATAGGTGAATCCGGTCGAGCCGGACTCCGCGGAAAATTGAAAATGCCGTTTTTCACGGTCGGCAACCCAGGCCGCGTCGGGTATGACCTCGTGGAGGACCGCACTGCTGCTGGCCGCTACATCGGCGTTCGCTTGCGCGAGAGTCACTTCGGGCTTCATCCGTGCCATGGTGGTGAGCCACCACCCGTGAAAGGCGGCCGCCGTCATGCTGCGCGTGCCATGCATCACCGGCTCGGCCACGAGCGGAACAAACAGGTCCGGACGCTCCAGCGGGTCGGCTCCTATAAACCGCTTAGGCATCACGCCAACCACCGTGAACAGCGTGTTGTCGAGCTCGAGTTTCGCTCCGACTACTTCGGGGGCGCGATTGAACCAGCGCTGCCAGAAACTTTCACTGATGACGACACCAAACCCAGCCGGGTTGCCGCCTTTTACGTCGTCTGCTGGCGTCAAGATGCGGCCCAACAGCGGAGGCGTCTCGCAGAGCGGAAAAGAAATCGCCGCTTACGAGTTGACCCTGCACATTCTCGTTGCCGTGATTGCCTTTCACCTGCATCGTCGCGTGGTTGAAGGCGAAAACCTCTGAGAACAACTGGCGCCGGTGTTCGAGGCCGCGGAACAGCGGCTCGGAAAGGCTGTAATTCGTTCGCGGGCCAAAATCGGTGGTGCCGATCACCACCAACTGGTTGCTCGCCGGTACCGGCAAAGGCCGAAGGAGAAGCCCGTTGATGACGGAGAAGACCGTCGTATTCGCGCCCACGCCCAGGGCAAGCGTCAGAATTGCGACGATGGTAAAGCCGGGCGATTTGCGCAGCACGCGCATCGAGTAACTCACATCGCGCATGAGATTCTCGACGCGCCGGAACTGCCAGAGTTCGCGCAGGCGTTCATGCCATTTGCCCGCGCCTCCGAAGCGGCGCCGCGCGACAGTCTCTACATCTGCCGGCGCAACGCCCTGCCGCAATAGCTTTTCTCTGAGCATGGCTTGGTGGAATGCGAGTTCGTCGGCCATGTCGCTATCCATGCGCCGCTTGCGGAACAGCGCCTTCATGCGAAGAAGAAATTCATGCAGACCCGGAGCCATGTGTTACCTCGCAAGGTTGATTACGACGCCTGCATCACAAATGCTACAGCGGATGAAAGCCTTGCCCAGCGCTGCGATTCCGCATTCAGGCGCTTGTTGCCTTCGGCGGTCAGCTCATAAAATTTGGCACGGCGGTTGTTTTCCGAAGCCCCCCACCTGGCTTTGAGCAGGCCTCTCAACTCCATGCGATGCAGAGCCGGATAGAGCGCGCCCTCTTCCACCTTCAACACCTGCTGCGACGTCTGCTCAATCCACTCGGCCACGCCATATCCATGAAGTGGTCCACGCACCAGGGCCTTGAGAACAAGCATCTCGAGCGTTCCCTGGATCAATTCGCCAGTATCGATTTCCCGTTCCATAAAGGTATTAGGGGAAGAGTAAAACGATCGCCCGCAGGTGTCAAGAGATCCGCGAATCTTCAGATCAAGCCGCAGTTAACGCTTCTTCTTCTTTACGGATTTCGCGGCCTTGGCGGGTTTCGCTGACTTCAACGCCTTCGCTTCGGCGGAACGACTGGTCGGGATCGGCGCAAGATCGGTTCCAGTGCGTCTCACGACAGTGTCGATCATTTCGTAGTTGATGGTGCGCAGATTGGCGGGTCGTGCCGACCCGGTCTCGGTATCGATGGCGATGTTGCTGTCGGCGGAGATGCGGAAACTGAAGGAGGGCACGCTCCCTGCGCGTTCGGCAACCCGAGAAATGGTGATCGGCAGATAACCCTGGATGGGCTGGATGCGGAAAGCCGTCTCGTAGCGATGGCGCTTCACGCTCCAGGTGAACACGCGCACCTGGTCGAAGTCGAAGGGCAAGCCGGCCTTGGGCGGAGAAAGCAGCCATCACATATTCCGGCACCTGGTGATCGGGCGTGTTGGCATCCGGATCCGATGATCTTCGTCAGCACGTACGCGCCCACGATGTGCTGGCCCTCGGCGTATTGCGCAACCGAATCGGGCACATCGACGTCCATGCGATTCGACAGCAGCCAACCGGCGTGGCCGTTGGCGTCGCGCACCAGCCACCAGTCTTCGAGAATCGGCGGAGCAGGTGCTGGCTGGCCAGGAGCTGGAGTTGAAGTTGCCGCGGCTTTCGGCGCGCCCGCATCGGCAGGTTGAGACGGCGTTGGTTGCGGAGTTGGAGCTGGATTCGTTCCCTGTCCCTGCGGCTGGAGCGCCTGCGGCCGCGGGCGGCGTGGCGGGACGGCGGGGCGCCGGACGCGTTCCCGGCGCGGCTTTCGGCACCGTCGCGCGCGTCAGGAGTTCCACCTTGGTATTGCCCGGCAAGAGCAGAAAGTGCTCCGTGTTCCGCCCGGGATTCAGGTGCAGATACATGTCATCGCGCAGCACGGCCGTGGCGACCACCGGATCCTGCTTGTGTTGTTCTGCGAGCTTTTGAAATTCGTCGTACAAATCGCCGTCGATGACCGCATGCTCTTCGATCCAGCCGATCTCATTTTTCTCAGTCTTCACCTTGAGGAAGCGGCGGCCGTGCTCGAGCACCTCGAGCGGCTGCCCATTGGTCACTTCGCCCACGCGATTGGAGACCGCGGCCACGCGGTCGTGCAGGTACATCTGCCGCGCGGAAACATACACCGTGTCGTGCTGCTCATGACGAATACGGTTGCAGCCTGTGAAAAGGAGGATTGCAGGAAAAATCAGCACCACAAGGAGAAGGCCAACTACCTTTCGGCCGGCGGTGACGAGAAGAATTTTGAGCGCGTAGGCACAGCAGGGTTCTGACTTGAGGATAGCATCGAGGCAGGGCACAGAAATTTGCGAACAGAGAACAGGAAGCTTGTTGTGCACGGCGGATAACTTCACTCACCCTATTCCCTGTTTCCTTTCCCCACCAACGCCGACGCCACCGCGCAAATCGCCAGGATGGCTCCCACGATCGCCAGCGACCAGGTGATCGGCACTTCCAGCCAGTGGGCCGCGAGCATCTTGAGCGCGACGAACGCCAGCAGCGCTCCCAGCCCGTAGTGCAGATAGCGCAGGCGGTCGAGAAGCCCGGCCAGTGCAAAGTAGAGCGAGCGAAGGCCAAGAATGGCGGCGATATTCGAGGTGTACACGACAAACGGATCATGAGAGATGGCCAGCACCGCGGGAATGGAGTCGACCGCAAAGAGCAGGTCAGTAAATTCGACCGCAAGAATCACCGGCATCAGCGATTCTTTGGCCGGCTGAAGGCGCCGGATCCACTCCGGAATCGCGGAGCGGGTCGACCCTCCCCGCACCAGGCGCCACGCGGCATAGAGCAGGAACGCACCAAATACATACGTGATCCAATCGAATCGCTGCAGCAGGTTGACTCCCGCGGCGATGAACAGCGCGCGCAGCACCACAGCTCCGCCCACTCCCCACAGCAGCGCCACATGCTGGCGGCGCGGGCTGATGCGAAATCCCTCGAATAGCACGAGGAAGACGAACAGATTATCGACGCTCAGCGATGTCTCGATGGTGTAGCCGGCCACGAACTGCAGCGCCGACACGCGGCCCTGCTTGATCGCGATCCAGCCGGCAAACAGAGCGGCGCACACGGCCAGGGCGGATGTCCACAGCCATGCGACTTTTTGCGTTCGCTGCGACTCGTGACGCGTCCCCGGCAGCAGAGCGTCAACGGCGAGCAGCGTGACTACGGCGAGATGAAAGCCGATCCACCATGTCCACGACGCACCACCAATCATGAATTGAATGCTACAAGACGCAAGCGGCCGGGACAGGCTCGAGCCGGAAGAACTACACTACTTGACCAGAACCACAACATCGTGCGGGATGACATTGAACCTGCAATCGGCTTATCGACGTAAGCCGGCGGCCGGTTCAACGAATCGTCCGCACAATTCGCGCGCGGATGCGCAGCAATGAAGGAAACGTGCATGGAAACGGCTTCAACCATGGTGGATGCAAAGATCGCAAACCAGATCGGTGTCATCACTCTCAACAACCCCCGCAAGCAGAACGCCCTCAGCAAGGAACTCATGGGCGAACTCTGCGCGGCTCTCGAGGACCTGCGCCAGCGCGAGGCCCGCGTGATTATCCTGCGAGCTCCGGCCGGGTCGAAGGTGTTTTCGTCGGGTCACGATGTGCGCGAGCTTCCCACCAACGGACGCGATCCGCTCACCTACAACGACCCCATGCGCCGCCTGATTCGCACCATCGAGACTGTTCCCCGCGCCGGTGATTGCAATGGTCGAGGGCACGGTGTGGGGCGGCGCCTGCGAACTGGTGATGAGCTGCGATCTGATCGTCGCCGCCGACGACAGCACGTTTGCGATTACGCCGGCCAAGTGGGGTGTGCCCTACAACATCTCCGGGGTACAGAACTTCCTCAACACCGGCGGCATGCCGCTCTGCAAGGAGATGCTGTTTACAGCGCAGCCGATCGCGGCCCGGCGCCTGGTGGAGCAAGGCATCGTGAGCCATGCCGTCCCAAGAGAAGAATTGGAGACGCTGACCCAGACCATCGCCGGAACAGATTGCGCGGAATTCGCCGCTCGTCATCAGTCTTCTGAAAGAAGAACTGCGGCTGCTGTCGGCCTCGCACAACCTGAGCCCCGAGACATTCGAACGCGTGCAGTCGCTTCGCCGGCAGGTGTACGACAGCGAAGACTACCAGGAAGGCATTCGCGCATTTCTCGAAAAGCGCGCGCCGGATTTCAAAGGGAAATGAGCTACGGGTCGCGAGCAACGAGTTCAGCGCTGATTGATCAACCGGATCGTCTCCAGGAACACGTCGCCGTCAATGGTCAGGCTGCGGGCGCTCACCTTGTCCATCGTGTCCTGTGCCGTGTGGTGATAGCTGTTGTTCGGCCCGTAGTCGAGGTCGATCACGTCGATCGACGGCACACCGCGATTCACAAAGGCAAGATGGTCGTCTTCGACATCTTCGTCGCGCTGAAAGAAATACTTGTCATATCCGAATTTGTGGGCGGCCTGGCGAACCAGCGACACCAGCCAGTCAGTCGATTTCGTCTCGCGCTGAATATCGAGATCCTTGTCGCCGATCATGTCGGCGAGCATGAACGCCTTGATGCGCTTGAGTGTTCCGTCGCGACCCCACTTTGCGGCGAGATGGCGGCTTCCGTAAGTCGAGTCCGACTGCGACCAGCTCTGGATCGCTTCCTCGCCATCGAAGAAAACCAGCCACACCGAGTAGCCGTCGAGCTGTTTCGTGCGGGCAATCTGTTCGCGAAAATGATCGCCCAAGGCCAGCAGTAAACCAGTGGTCGCACCGCCGTCGTTGGCGCCCACAAAGTTGATGTTCTTGAGAAAGTAATTGGTCTCGTAATGCGTGGCCAGCACGATCACGCCATCCTTCTTGCCGGGAAAGCGCACGATGAAGTTGCGCATGTTCACGGGGCCGATGGGCGTGTTGGCGATAAACGTGTCTTCTTCCAGTTGATCGTGCTCGAGATGAGAGCGCAGATAGGCTTCGGCCTTGCCGTGGTTGGGACTGGTGGGCCAGCGCGGGCCGATCGAGACAAATTCGCGGGTGTAGTCGAGGGCCTTGGCGCCGTTGAAGTGCTGCGCGGAGGATGTGAAGAGAGGAGGAGAAAAATCGCAAGCAAGGCGCACGATCTGATGAGTGCCGACTGATCTCCCAGGTCTCAAAATCGAGACCTGGGGCACCCAGCTTTCTTCGGCCTTTGCGGACACCGACGAAGTCCGCCTCACGTTGCCGCTTCCTCTTTCGCTTTCCGGCGCGACGGGTGGACCCACCACGCGACGCAGGATGCCGATGCAGTAGAGCGCCAGCATGGGCACCGCATAGATGCACATCGTCCACGGATCAGGACTTGGACAGATCACGGCCGCCACCAGGAAGACTGCCAGCACCGCGTAGCGGATATTCTTCCAGAGGAACTTGGGACTGACGACTGCCGAACATCGCCAGGAAGAAGATGAGGATCGGCAACTCGAAGCTGATGCCAAGCCCCAGAATCACGGAGAGGAAGAATCCGCTGTAGTCCTCGATGGTCACCATCGGGGTGAAGTCGTGGCCGAACCCCAGGATCAGGATCTTGATCGCTCCCGGCAGCACAAAGAAGTATCCGAAGCTGGCGCCGCCCAGAAACAGGCCGACGGTAGCGGCCATGAACGGGACCACGAATCGCCGTTCCTTCTGATAGAGGCCCGGCGCAATAAACAGCCAGACCTGGTAGAGGATGAACGGCGAAGCCAGGATCGCGCCGCCCAGCAGCGCCACCTGCAGATACAGGTTGAGCGGCGTCCATGGGGTGCGTGAATACCAGCGACTTGCCGATGTGCAGCAACGGAGCCTGGAGAAAATGCAGCAGGTAATTGCGGAGGAACCAGGCAATGATGAATCCCACGGCCAGGTAAGCAGCCGAATGAACGATGCGCCGGCGCAGTTCGTCCAGATGCTCCATCAGGCTCATGCCTGGGAGTTCTGCGCGATCCGTTACCGCTTTCCGCGCCTTTCCGATTGCTTCCGCCGGATCAACCATTCTGGCTTACAGGCTCCTTGGGAGGCGGGGGCGGCTCCGGAGTGGCAACGGGATTGGATTGGATGGCGCCGTTCTCGCCATGCCTGGCGCCGGGATCCGAACTGGCCGAGCCCGTTACTGCGCTGTCTGCATTGGCTTCGGCGCTTGCTTCCGGATTCAATTCGGCGACCGCCGCGGGTTCTGCGGCAGCCGGGACGGACGGCTCAAAGAAATAGTCGGGACGCGACGCGCTTACCTGCTCGCCGGTTTGGGGAGGCTGAATGACCGGCGCTCCATCCGTTGCCTGCGGCAGCCGCGGACGTCTCCGGCGGATATTGTTCGGGGTAAGTGCTCTCCGCTGGACTGGGCGAAGCGCTGGGCGATTCGACCGCGCCGATGTCCGCCTGTGCCTCGACGGTCTGGGCGGGAGCTGAAACTGAGGCCTGCGATGCTGCCGCGAGTGCCGCAACGCGCTCCCGCTCGGCCTCTTCCCTTCTCCTCCGGTCGGCGTCCTCGGCGGCCCGTAACTCCTCTTCCATCTGGAACTTGAAGTCATTTGAGGCCTTGCGGAACTCGAACATCAACTTGCCGATCTGGCGGCCGATCTGGGGCAGGCGGCGCGGCCCGAACACCACCAGCGCCAGCACCATCAAGATGAGCGAATCGGCCATGCCTAGGTTGGCAAGTTGAATTGGCGGAGGGACAACCATGAAGGATCATGATACCTGCCCGCGCGCGCTGCTCACAATCATGAGGCCCGTGTCGAGTGCCTTAGATCACACTTTGTTAAAATGATGTCAGTGGCAGCGGCGACAATTCAGCCGGATTTCCGAATCCACTGGTTTTGCCCCGCATCCATTGAAGGAATTGATTGGGCTGCAACAACCCCGTGGTTTTTTCATTGGTTTTGGACATAGGTCCGCGCCAGAAAGAAAACCACTGCAGCCGCGCATGCTTTCAACATCTCCGTCCTGCACATTGCGGGACTGAAGGCGGATTCAGGTGGAACTCGTACTCGAGGAAACAATGGCGGCCTCGTCCGCCGCGGCGGACAGCAGCTGCAGTCTTGAAAACTATCTCCTTCTCCCCGACCACACCATGGACAGCCGTATTGCGGCGGCGCGCGAAAAGCTGGGCGCCTCGACGATCCTGCTGGGGCATCATTATCAGCGCGACGAGGTCATTCGCTTCGCCGACTTCACCGGCGACAGCTACAAGCTGTCGAAGGCCGCGGCAGAAACCGACGCCAAATACATCGTCTTCTGCGGCGTGCATTTCATGGCGGAAAGCGCCGACGTGCTGGGCCGCGACGGGCAGCAGGTCATCCTGCCGGATCTGAACGCGGGCTGCTCCATGGCCGATATGGCCGAGATCTCGCAGGTCGAAGCCTGCTGGGAAGCGCTTGAGCGGCTTGGCCTGACCGAGGACACCATCCCGCTGACCTACATGAACTCCACCGCCGCCATCAAGGCGTTTTGCGGCGAGCGCGGCGGGCTGGTGTGCACGTCGTCGAATGCGCGTTCGGCATTCGAGTGGGCTTTCGCGCGCGGCAAGCGCATCCTGTTCCTCCCCGACCAGCACCTGGGCCGGAACACCGGCTTCGCGATGGGCATCCCGCTCGAAGAAATGTCGGTGTGGGACCCGTGGGCCCTGCAGGGCGGACAGACTGCCGCGAAGCTGGCCTCGAGCCGCGTGCTGCTCTGGAAGGGCCACTGCTCGGTTCACCAGCGTTTTCTTGCCCAGCCATGTGGACGAGGTGCGCGCCAGGTACCCCGGAATCCAGGTGATTGTGCATCCCGAGTGCCGCTGGGAAGTGTGCCAGAAGGCCGACGCGCTGGGCTCGACCGAGCGCATCATCTCTCTGGTCGAAAAGGCTCCCGAGGGCGCCACTTTCGCCATCGGCACCGAGATTCACCTCGTCAACCGGCTGGCCAGGCAGTTTGCCGCACAGGGCAAGAAGATCATCTCCCTCGAAGAGCACGGCTGCCTGTGCACGACCATGTACCGCATCAGCCCCCAGCACCTCGCCTGGGCGCTCGAAAACCTGGTTGAAGGCCGGGTGGTGAACCGCATCCAGGTCCGCCGGAGCGTAAAGCACTGGGCGCGAGTGGCCCTCGACCGGATGCTCGAAGTCAAGGCTTAGAGAGCCGACTCAGCACATAACCCAGGTCTCAGAATCGAGATCTCCACCCCACGGACGAAGACCTGTCCGTCCACCCCAAGAACAAGAGACCGTTCCTGGGGACCCCGGCGTGGGGACCCCGAACCTGGGGCACTCCGGGATAGTCCCTCAATCCTCCGCCTGCGGCTCGGTAAACTTGAGCTCGTTCCCGAAATCATCCCGCAACCGGAAATCGCGATTCCCCCACGGCTTGCGCACGATGTCCTGCAACAAGTGCGCTCCCCGGTCAAGAAAATCGTCGCGCAGACTTTCCAGCTCAGCCGTGAAGAGATGCAGCCCTACCGGTGAATGTTTGCGCGATGCGTCCAGGAACAGGTGGATGGCGATCCCATCTCGCTCGATGATCGCGTAGTCGCCCGCCGGCATTTCGTTGGCAACTCGAAACCCAAGCTTGTGTTCATAGAATGCAAGGGCCGATTTCAGATTGACGGCCGGCACTTCGGGCGCGATGCGCAGCAAACGAGCCATAATGACCTCTTTCGTGCAAACACAGCTCGGGCGGAGGCAGCTTATCATCGGGCGCGGCGGAGATGACTGATCCCGGACAAAGACACGCCTCCTGCCGAGCTTAGGCTGAAACGATGTTATCCCGGGAATCCGATTTCGGCGTATCCTTTAGGAAGGAACCCACATGAAGACCTTCACCATCGACGAAGCGCAATCGCTGCTCCCGGTTCTGGAGTCGCTCCTCAAGCGGGCGATCGAGGGCAAGCGCGCCGCGGAACAAGTGGAGTCCGAGCTTTCCGAGCTTAGCCGACGCATCTATCTGTCGGGCGGCATGCGCGTGGATCTTGCCGGGGTCGCCCACCAGCGCGCCGAAATGGAATCGCACCTGGAGCGCGTGCGCGAGAGCATCTCCGAGATCGACGCAATTGGGGTTCAGGTGAAGGATCTCGATTCCGGCCTGCTCGATTTTCCTTTCCGCCTCGACGAAGAGATCGTCTTGCTCTGCTGGCGCATGGGCGAAACCGCTATCGAGCACTGGCACACGGTTGATTCCGGATTCCAGGGGCGTCAGCCTGTCGATGATCGATTCCGGCGCCGGTCTACCTCCGGGGGAAGACCGAACTAAGCAAACTTCCCAGAGCATTATTCGGGATGTTCCACCTTACTCTTCGCCTTCGTCGGCGATTTCCCTGGCTGTCCGGTTTCCGTCCACAGGAAGGTGAGTTCGTCCGCATCGTCCTGGATGTGCTGATCCACGCTCACCCCCGCCGAGTGCCCGCCCGACACGCTGTAGTGCAGCAGAATCGGCCGCCCGCTGGTCGACGCTGCCTGCATCAGCGCTGTCATCTTGCGCGCATGCAGCGGATCCACCCGGGTATCGTTGTCGCCAGTGAAGAACATGATCGCCGGATACGGCAGGTCTGCCTTCACATTCTGATAGGGCGAATATTTCAGGAGGTACGGAAACTGCTTCTCCTTCTCCGCCGATCCGTATTCTGTTGTCCAATAGCGCCCCACCAGGAATTTCTGGTAACGCAGCATGTCCAGCAGCGGATAGCCGCACCAGATGGCCCCGAACAATTCCGGATGCTGCGTGATCGAAGCGCCCATCAACAGTCCGCCGTTGGAGCGGCCGCGAATGGCGAAGTGTTCCGCCGAGGTGTACTTGTTGTCGATAAGGTACTGGGCCGCTGCAAACCAGTCATCGAACACGTTCTGCTTCTTCTCGAACATGGCCTGCTCATGCCAGTGCTCGCCGTACTCATCGCCACCCCGCAGGTTGGGCATCGCGAACCACCCACCCTCCTGCAGCCACCACGCATACGCCGGATTCCAGCCCGGTGTCATGGGAAGCTGAAACCCGCCGTACCCGGTCATGAGCAATCGCTCGGTGCCGTCCTTTTTCAGGCCTTTCTTGCCGGCGATAAACATGGGAATCCGGGTGCCGTCTTTCGACTCATAAAAGACCTGCTTCAACTCGTAGTCGCCGGTCTCAAATGAGACCTTGGGCTGGAAAAACACGTCTCGTTTTCCGGTCGTCGTGTCGACGCGGTAAATGGTCGGCGGCCGGATGAACGACTGAAAGGTGAAGAACCCGTAGCGATCGGTGGTTTTACCGGCCACCCGCGAAGCCGATCCGATCTCGTCGTAATCGATTTTGCCCGCCGGCTTGCCATCCAGCGTGTACACGGTTGTTTCCGTCTTCACATCGTGCAGCCGGTTCACGTAGAGCTTGCCGCCGACAATATTCCACGCGCCGATTACGTCAGGACCCTCCGGCACGATGGTCTTCCACGCCTCGGGCATGACCCCGGGATCGGCGGCAAGAATCCTTCCATTCGGCGAGTTGTAGTCGGTCCGTACAAACCAGGTGTTGTGCGCATATACCGCCTCGAACCGTGATTCCAGGCTCCAGACCAGCACCTCGAACGGCGCGCCCGGCTTGGTGAGGTCTCGAAACACCACGTCGACGCGCTTGGCAGGCACTCCGCGGTGTATCTGAATCACCATGTACTTTCCATCGTCGGTGATCTGTGGTCCGAACAGATCGCTGGGCCCGAGTTCCTCTCCCCGGTATTCGCGGCCGAACACCAGAATGTCCCGCGACGGGCGCGTCCCCATCACGTGCTGGAACAGCAGCGTGCCCTCCTTATTGTTGCGCGCGTAATAGATGCTCTTGCCGTTGGGCGCGAATTCGAGCCCAGTATAGCGCGCGGCGGGCAGTTCGTCTTCCAGCGTCTTCTTCGTCTTGACGTCGAGAATGTGAACGCTGTTCTCGTCGGCTCCGCCCGCTTTCAGCGCATACGCCAGCAGTCCTCCGTCGCGCGAAACGCCCTCGATCGAAACCGAAGTGTTTGTATCCCTGCTCATGGCCGCGGGATCGACAAGGCGCTCATCCTTGCCGGTCCATCCATGCCGCACGTAGATCGAGTACTGCTGCTCCCCCGCCAGGCGCCGCTCGAAGAAGTAGCTGCCCGCCCGCTCCCAGGGAGTCGTGGTTTCCGAGACATTTTCCAGGGGGTCGAGGTCGTCAACGATCTGCGAACGGATCTTGGCCTGCTTGAGGTAGCGCGATGTGTAGGCATTTTCGGCGTCGATAAAGGCCCGCGTCTGGGTGCTTTTGGCGTCTTCAAGCCAGCGATAGCTATCGGTGATCTTGGTGCCAAAGTAGTCGTCGGTTACGGGATCGGCCTCCACCGGCGGCGGGGACGGGAGCTTGATGCCCTCCCGCCCCTGAATCGTCTGAGCCATCAGGATTCCCCCTGAACACAACACCGCACCAAGAGCCAATGCCAGCTTCATTTACTCCCCCTTGAAACAGGATAATTCCGCGCGGCCCCGACGCAGCGACCCGCAATTTGACCGATGTGATTGACAGACCCGCTTCCCCGACTCTAGAAATCAGACGGCGAGCAATCGTCATTCCCAGTAAAATCAATGCAAGTGAACAGTTCCCATTCAACTGAACCTTTGCGGCCTCCGCAAACGCGGTGGGCTCGCGCCCTGGGAGCACTGCGCCCGTCGCACGCGCATACGGCGTTCACTGCCACCGTGGTCCTGATGGTCTCGACATTCCTGTCGCGCATCATCGGACTGGTCCGGGTCAAATATATCCTCTGGCTCTTCGGGCGGGGAATGACAGCCGATGCTCTCAACGGCGCATTCGTGCTTCCCGATATGATCTCGTACTTTCTGGTGGGCGGCGCCGGCTCGATTGCGTTTGTCACCATCCTCACCGGCTATCGCGACACGGGACGCGAGGAGCAGGGGCAGCGCTCGCTATCCGTGATTCTGAGCACTATGTACATCGTGCTCGGCGCGGCCATCCTGCTGGCCGAGTTGGTGGCGCCGTGGTACATACACTGGTGGTTCAGCGGATACGATGCCCAGAAGGCGGCGCTCTGCGTCAAGCTCACGCGCATCCTTCTTCCCGCGCAGTTGTTCTTCTTTGCGGGCGGCGTTTTTGGCGCGGTGCTGCTGGTCCGCAAGCAGTTCAATGTGCAGGCCGTTTCGCCGATTATCTACAACCTGGGCACGATCGTTGGCGGCCTGCTGCTGGTAAAAACGATGGGGGTCTCGTCGCTCGCCATCGGCACCACGGCCGGCGCGTTCTTCGGCCCCTTCCTGCTCAACTGGATCTATGCGCGCCGCGTGGGCACTCACTACACGTTCCTGCTTGATTGGAAAGACGAGGGACTGCGCGCCTGGGTGCGATTGTCGCTGCCGCTGATGGCCGGCGTCTCTTTGGTCACCGCCGACAGCTGGATCATCGCTCACTTTGCCTCAAAAATCGGCGGAGCCGTCTCGCAGTTCACCTATGCCAAGCAGTTGTTCACCGCGCCCATGGCGGTGCTGGCGCAAGCTGCGGGCGCGGCCTCGATGCCCTTCTTTGCCAATCTCTGGGCCCAGAAAAAGCATTTTGAATTTGCCACCCAGGTGGCCGATTCGGTGTCCCGCGTGGCGTGCCTGGGGATCCTTGCCGCATCGGGGATGGTGTCGCTGGGACTGCCTCTCGTTGATTTCATCTTTGTCGGCGGGCGATTCTCGGCGGCCGATGCACGCGAATGCGCCGCCTACTTCGCGGTTTTCTCCATTTCCATATTCCTCTGGTCGGCGCAGGCCATTTACGCGCGCGCCTTCTACGCTGCTGGAAACACGTTCGCGCCCATGGCGGCCGGCACCGTGGTCACACTGGTCTCACTGCCCATCTACGCAGCGCTGTTTAGCACGAACGGCGCCATGGGCCTGGCTATTGCGTCTGACATTGGTATCGCCATTCAGGCCGTGACCATCGCCGTCATGCTGCACCAGTTGCAAATGGTATCGCTGGCCAGCGTCGACTTCATGGAGATGGGGCGCTGCGCCCTGGCGGCGGTGGTCAGCGGTGCCGCGGTCTGGGCCATCTTCACCTGGCTGCTGGGAATTTTCTGGCGTGCGTTGGGGCACGACCTGGCCGCAACCAGCCGATGGGTCGACCTTGCCATTCTGGTTCTCGGCGCGGGTCTCTGGTTGGGAATCGTCAAATGGGTGCTCGAGAAATCCGGGTCCATGCTGCCGCGCATCGCGATGAAGAGGCTGCGGCTGGGATAATTGCATTTCGCACAACATGGCATCCGTTATCCACGGAGTTTCGCGTTCTCCCCATTGCGGAGCGGCATCTCTTGAGCTTCAGCCGTTGCAGATAATTAGCTGCGCTTGGAGCACAATGGAGACCGAGGGTAGGTTTATGGCCTTGCCAGGTGATTCGAACTTCATGGCCCGAATCGAGGGGGTCAGGCACAAACAAAAAATTAGGCTGTGTGATGAAACTGAGTAAACCTACCTAATTTTCAAGGAATCATAAGTTTACGGGAACCGCACCCACAAAGTCTCACCTTTTATGTGTGGTTTTAGCGTCGCTTTGAGACCGTTTAGCCCAGTTTTGGCGTACGGAATCCTGAAGATGACCCCAAAAATCGAAGGCCGCACCGTCGAGGTCAGTAGTAATCCGCGCAGCTCATGTAGTAGCCGCACTGGGTACAGACCAGCTTGCAACGGTGCCCGGTCAGGCGGTTGCCGCACGTGGGGCAGACCTGGCAATGGTGATCCACCTGCGCCCCCGCTGCCGCGGGGTCCGCATCATCTTGTGGGACAATGACGCCCGGATCCTGAGGATTCGTGGGCGCAAAGTCCGGATCGAGGGCACGGGGACGCTGGGGCAGCATGGGTGAGAGATTAGCATGGAACTAGGGCCGCTGATCCGTCCGGCCCGGCAGGTTTCTCGAACCATCAACCCTGTGGTTGGCAGTTGGCGCCGCCCGATCGAACACTCCCCCAGGGAGCGGCCCAACACTCCACTGGACAATCTACGATTTTGAACCCCCCAAAGGAGGATTTGAATGGCAAGCAAGGCAAGTGCGGTTTGGACTGGTTCACTTAAGGAAGGCAAGGGCACGATTTCTACGGCGACCGGCGTCCTGAACAATGCCAATTACTCGTTCGCCACCCGGTTTGAAGGCGCCACCAGCGGCACCACGCCAGAGGAGCTGATCGCCGCAGCCCACGCCAGCTGCTTCTCGATGGCGCTGGGCGCCCAGCTTGGCGGATCCGGACTGACGCCCGAGAAAATTGAAACTCACGCAGCCGTCACCCTGGCCAAGGTTGGCGACGGTTTCTCGATCACCAAGATCGCCCTGACCACCACCGCCACTGTTCCCGGCGCCAGCAAGGAAGCCTTCGACACGGCCGCCGCCAACGCCAAGGCCGGCTGCCCCATCTCGAAGCTCTTCGCTAACAACACCGAGATCAGCCTGGACGCGAAACTGGTTTAGTCGATAATAGCCACGTCGGCGAGAGTCCGGCCCGATGGCGGGCCGGATTTTTCGTTTGAGCTCAATCCTTGCCATGATCGGCCAGGTTGAAATCGAATAGAATGGGCCGCGAGAACACTCAATGAAGAGTTACAAGTTCAAAGCTAGGATCGAAGCCGCCAGCGGCGGCGGCGCCTGCGTGTTCTTCCCCTACGATGTCGAAGAGGAGTTCGGCACGAAGGGACGCGTCCCGGTGAAGGCCACCTTCGACGGAGTGCCCTATTCGGGATCAATGGTCAAATACGGCGCTCCGCAGCACATGCTCGGCATTCTGAAGAGTATCCGCGAACATCTCGGTAAGGGCCCCGGCGACACAATCGACGTCACCATCGAGAAGGACGAATCGGAGCGCACCGTCGAAGTGCCGCAGGCGTTCGAGAAGACTGCTGAAAAAGGAAAAAGTGTGGTCCGCGTTCGACAAGCTCAGCTACAGCCACAAGAAGGAATACATCCGCTGGATCAGCGGAGCCAAGCGCGAGGAAACCCGTGCCGCCCGGCTCGCAAAGTCGGTGGAAATGCTGCGCAGCGGCGTGAAAACGCCCGACAGTCCGGGCCGCTAATTCACTCGCCCGGGACCAGTCCCACAAAGTTGACACAGCAAGCCGCATTTGCGAGACTCAGAATTACTGCCGGTCAGAAAATTCATGTCTGACTCGTGTCCCGTGCCGAAGTGGCGGAATTGGCAGACGCGCGTGGTTCAGGTCCACGTACTCGCAAGGGTGTGGGGGTTCGAGTCCCTTCTTCGGCACCAGTTCCTTTAAAATCAATGACTTACCGCCATGGTGTCCATCATGGTGTCCACAAAATCACAGTTTTGGTGTCCATCGTGGTGTCCACTTCGCCGCGCTTGTTTGCGCGAGTTCTGAAAAGGACACACAATCCCGACCATGCCGCGACCGGTGGACAACGCTAGGCCCGGAACATCCGTCAACGTCCTCAAGAAGGTCAGAACCAGTGGGGGCTGGAGGCTCTGCCCGGTGGTGCGCGAAGCCAATGGCCGCCTCCGCGACCGGGTGCGGGTTTCGGGACGAACGGAGATGCACACCGAGGGCGTCTACTACCTCGAGTGGCGCGAAGACGGCCGCCGTCTCCGCGAAGCGATCCCCAATCCCGCCGAGGTGCTCGAACGGGCGCGGCTCAAATCGCTCGAACTCGAGGCGCGCAAAGCGGGCGCCTCGCTCGATATGGTCCGGGCACCAGAACCGGCCCGATCTTCGGCTGCTGTCAGACTGTGCTGAAAACAGCGCGGCCGTTGTCGCTCCACCGCGGAATACGAATGCCGAACGGCTCCTGCTTAGCGGCATCGAGGCTTACATCAAGGAGCGGGTGGACGCGGCGCTACGTGCGCGCCTTTCCACCGTAAGCGTCCCTGATGAAGGCGAATGCTGCGCTGCCCTCTCTGCCGGAGCCGAAGCTGCTTGCGGCTCCGGTTGCCCAGGAAGACCAGAAACAGAATCACAGCGAAGCTGCTCCGAGCCCTGCGACACCGAATGGTTTAAACCCTCGGTCCGAAAGCGAGATGACCGTCGCCGAAGCAATCGATTCCTACCTCAAGGATGTCGAGCCGCCGCAGCGAGAATTCAAGACGTACGAAGAGTACCGAAACGTGCTCTATCGCTTCCGGGATACCTGCAAGAAAGAACGCGTAAAGGACATTGATCGCAAAGATTGCCTGGAATTCATGCGTCACCTGTACTCGACCGGAAACGAGGCTCGGACGGTTTACAACCGCATCGGTATCGTACAGCAATGGCTGCGATTGAACGGCATCACCGGGCTACTGCAAGGCCGGGACAAACCGAGCTTTGTGACGAACATGCGGGAGATGTACCAGCCGGAGGATCTGGAGGCGCTATTTCAGGCCTGCGATCCGGAAGAGAGAATACGATACCTCTTCTTTCTCCTGACCGGAGAACGGGACAAGGAGGTTCGCTATACGGCATGGTCCGACATCGACTTTAATCGCAGATGCGTCCGGGTTACCGCAAAGAAGCAGCTGGGTTTCAAGCCGAAGGACAAGGAGGAGCGGGAGATTCCCGTGCCGGCTTCCCTGCTCGATGCACTGCGGGAATACAAGACACGGCAGACCGGATTCAACCGTTACGACCTCGTCTTTCCGACGTCCGAAGGACGGCCGGACAAGAAATTGGAAAACAAGCTGAAGAGAATCGCATGTCGCGCGGGCCTCAACTGTGGGCGGTGCACTTCGAAATACGGTAACAAATGCTGCGAGGGACCGTACTGCGGCAAGTGGTTCCTGCACAAATTTCGACACACCTTCGCAACGAACTCTCTGGAGGAGGGTGTCAGCATCCGCACGCTGCAAGAATGGCTGGGACACAGCGATCTGGCTTCGACGATGGTGTATCTCAAGTATGTCGGCCGCCAGGGCGTTCATGACATTATCGACAAAAGCGCCATGGCGGGATTGGCCGCTAACCCGTTTCGATCAGTTTCGGAGACCGACGCCCGGTTGCCTAATTGACGAGGATCGTCTTCAGGCGGCGCGCAAACGTCCGGAACGAACCATCTTTGGCTGCCGCGTACGAAGCCAGGCCGCGACCTCCTGGGGATCGAGGCGAATGGCGCCCTCAATGCGGAAGCAAGGGATGAGGCCGGCCGATGCCAGCCGATAAATATGCTGCGGTGTCACCTGCAGCATATCGGCAAGCTCATTTACCTTCAGAGCCGAGGACCGCTGCTCGATCTGTTCCAATATTGTCATATATCCCTCTCCGGCAGAAGGTTCACTGCGCCGTCCACGACCCTAGGGGCACTCGGGTGCGCACCACATTCGCGGGCTCTGCTGCTTCGATGGAATCCTTCGCAAAAGTATCTTCAATCTGATCGACGATTCGGTCAAATGCGCGTGTTTTAATCTGCGCTCTCGAATACCTACCCTCTCGGACAACTCGGTGGCATTCAGGCCCGCTCCTCCATTGACACATTCAGAATCATGGGGAGAATGATTACAAGAGGATTGCGTCTCGTCGCTTCCCGATTCAGACGGATCCCAGGATTAGCAGATGCCCGAAGAAATTGATATGGATTCGCCGTGGATCACCGAGCTGGGTAAAGAGGCGCAGCGACGAGTACACCGAGCGAATTCTGGCATTTGTGCAGGAGATCGAGAATTCTAGCCCTGAACCTTTTATTCCTTTGCTCGCCGATCTTGCCTTGGCGCGGGTTCTGATTGTGCACTTGACCCTTCGGTATGGCCCCGAAAGAGGGCCTAAAGAGGCGCGAATCGCTTTTGAAACCACGCTTGCGCAGTTGAAACCGATCCTCGAGAGATACTACCGCGAGAAAGGAACTCCCCCACGATGAACCGGCTTTTGCGTTCGATCGTCCTTCTTTTCGCAGGCAGCGCGATCGTCTGGCAAGTCAATGGCTGTAAGCATAACCCGGCTCCACCAACTGAGGAAGATGCGATTGCAGTTTGGAAGCATACGCATGCTGAGCCCTCATTTGGCAGACTCTGTTGAGCCTGAAGAAGACCAATGGACAATGGAAGAGGTGAACGGGAGAAGGTATACACCCTCTACTACCAAGCAAAGGTAAAAGAGTGCGGTGCAACTCGGGAACCGCCCGCCTGGAACGGAAAACACCTACACCAGCAATTACTCCTTCCATTGGACCGAAAAAGGTTGGATGGGCCCCGACAATCAAATGTACCCAGAACATTGAGCACCGGATTCCGTCGTTTTCCTTCATTTGACCGAAATGCCGGTCCGTCCTACGCTCCCAACCTGAGAGCTTCCGAGGAGGGGCGGACCGGATGCATTCATCTCCCCAAGAGACGCTAGCCGCACTCGAGCGTGTCGGCTATTTCACGGACTTTAAGACAGCCACAACCGTATATCTAGCTGGCAAGATCCATCGCCCGATCATGCTCGAAGGCCCCGCCGGCGCGGGAAAGACCGAGCTGGCTCAGTCGGTCGCTCGGGCATACCGTGTACCCCTTCTGCGCCTCCAGTGCTACCAGGGCATCAACGAAGAGAAGGCCATCGGCCAATACGATAAAAACCTGCAGGAACTCTACATCCTGTTGATGAGCAAGAGCGCCCAGACGCCGGACTGGGGCGAGATTAAACGCGAGGTCACAAGCCGATCGTATTTCATGGCCGGGCCCCTGCTTGAAGCGATTGAGCAGGAAAAGCGCTGCGTGTTGCTCATCGATGAAATCGATAAAGTTGACTACG
>CAWDVL010000006.1:0-145999 GCA_963805695.1 uncultured Acidobacteriota bacterium
TTGATATCATCCGCGCCGGAGGCGCGGTCATCGGTCGATCATCGTTAGGAAGGCCGGAAGTTGTAAGGTGTTTCCGGGGGAGAAGGCGGTATCAGAAAGAACCCCGCTGTATCGAGCAGCGGGGTTCTTTGTAGGCGGCCTTCATGCCAAGACGAAGACAACCCGGAATAGGTCTTACCTTGGCATGAACCGCTGCCGTTGTCAAAAGCCGCCTGCAAGTGGGGATGGCGGTTCCGAGGGAAGTTGTTCTCCGGCAGCGGTTTTGCTGGAACCCAGATTGCGGGTCGATGTTTTGGATCTGCAGGTGCTGCGATCGCGGGCAGCGGTACTGCACAGCCGAGTGTCGCGGTCATGTGCGACGCCGGCAGCGTCGTGCCGCCAACCACCGTCATCAGCAGAGCGATGAGGGCCGGCTGGATCATCGTGACCGGCAGCAGCAGTATCGCCGCCGCTGCTGCGTAAAAAGCGTGACGGATCAAGGTTCCCCATCTTCGGAATCTGCTTCACCATCGGAGGGTGGAAAAGCGATCACGTGGCCGGCGGTAGCATCTTTGCGTGTCCGGCCGCGTGAGCGGCGGAGTTTTTGGCTTCGCTGCATCGTCTGCGGCCGCCCGGGGCGCCTGGTCGATCCTTTTCCGCGCACATCGATTCGCAGATGAGGGAGAGATGATCGATCCGGAGGTGCGGGTACAGATCCGCCGCTACTTTTATGCCGAACACTGGAAGGTGGGCACGATCGCGCAGGCGCTCGGCGTTCATCCCGATACGGTAAAGCGCGCCATCGAGGTGGAGCGATTTCATCGCGCCGAGCGGTTGCGGGCCACCATGCTGGATGCTTATCTACCCCTGGTGCGCCAGACGCTGGAAGCGCACCCACGTCTTCGCGCCACGCGTCTGCACCAGATGCTCCAGGATCGCGGTTTCCGGGGAAATGTCCAGCAGGTGCGGCGTGTGGTGGCGCGGTTGCGTCCGCGGCCACAGGAAGCATTTCTGCGCCTTCATGTCTTCGTCGGCGAGCAGGCACAAGTTGACTGGGCATCGTTTGGCACGGTGATGGTGGGCCGCGCCCGGCGCGCTCTGAGTTGCTTCGTGATGACCTTGTCCTGGTCGCGGGCGCTGTATCTGGAGTTCTTCTTCGATCAGACGATGGAGAACTTCCTGCGCGGGCACGTGAACGCCTTCGCCTCGTTCCATGGCTCTGCGCGAATCCTGCTATACGACAATCTGAAATCGGCCGTGTTGGAACGTCGCGGAAGTCTGATCCATTTCAATCCGCGGCTGCTGGAGTTGGCCGGTCATTATCACTTCGAGCCGAAACCTTGTCAGGTGCGAGCCGGCAATCAAAAAGGGCGCGTTGAAAGGGCGATTCGATTCGTACGCGATTCGTACTGGGCGGCGCGCACGTTCGCCACACTTGAGGAGTGTAACCGTCAGGCGCTGAAGTGGCGCGATGAAGTTGCGCACCAGCGGCCCTGGCCCGACGATCGCAATCGCACCGTTGCCGAGGCCTTCGCCGAAGAACGCCCGCGCTTGTTGCCGCTGCCGGCGCACGAGTTCTCAACCGATCGCGTGGTTGCGGTGCGCTCGGCCAAGACCATCTATGTGCGCTTCGACGGCAACGACTACTCGATTCCGCCCGAGGCGGTAGGGCGCGAGCTGACCCTGGCCGCATCCGATACCGAGGTGCGCATCCTCGATGGTGTGCTTGAGATCGCCCGCCATCGCCGCAGCTATGACCGCCAGCAGATGGTTCTCGATCCGGCGCACCAGCAGGCTCTGTTGCGCACCAAGCGCAAGGCCCGTGAATCGACGCGCAGCAGCCGTCTGGAGTTGGTTGTTCCTGAGAGTGCGGAGTTGCTGGAGCGGGCCTTCGCCGATGGCGAATCGGCCCCGCATCAGATCGCGCATCTGCTTCAACTGCTCGATCGCTACGGCGCCCGCGCCATGCGCGGCGCTGTTGGCGAGGCTCTTGAACGCAACACGCCACGCGCCGCCTCGGTCGAGTTCCTGCTGCGCCAGTCTCATCGCAGCGCACCGTTGCCGCTCGACCTCAGACGCCATCCGCAAGCTGAGAATGTTGAAGTCCGCCCGCACGATCTGGAGACCTACGATGAACTCGCCCAACGACACGACGACGACTCCGAACCCGAATCCTAACCTGCGCGAGCAGTTGGAGCGGATCGGCCTTACCGCCGTGGCTCCGCAACTGGACGACATACTGGCGCATGCATCCAAACAGCGCTGGTCGCCGCGTCAGTTACTCGAACAACTGGCGCAGATCGAAGTTGCCGAGCGCGCCCACCGTAGCCTTGAGCGCCGCCTGCGCGACTCCGAGATCAAGAAGTTCAAGCCCATGGCCAACTTCGAATGGTCCTGGCCCACGCGTATCGAACGCGATGTCATCGAGCGGGCGCTCACGCTGGACTTCCTCCCCGAGGCCCGCAACCTCGTCCTGGTCGGCGCCAACGGCCTGGGCAAGACCATGATCGCCCAGAACATCTGCCACGCCGCAGTACTGGCCGGCCACTCCGTCCTGTTCCGCACCGCCTCCAAGCTGCTCACCGAACTGCATCGCCAGACGCCAGAAGGCCGCCTGCGCAAGTTGCGCTCCTACGCCAACGTAAGACTACTGTGTATCGATGAGGTCGGGTATCTCAGCTTCGACGACAAGTCCGCCGACCTGCTCTACGAGGTCATCAACCAGCGCTACGAACAGAAATCCCTAATCCTGACTACGAACAAGCCGTTCAAGGAATGGAACGAAGTTTTCCCCAATGCTGCCTGCATCGCCACCATGCTTGACCGCCTGTTGCATCACGCCGAAGTCACCGTCATCGAGGGCTCCAGCTATCGCGTGCGCGAGAGCGAGCAGGAGGCCACAGCCCGCCGCAGGAGAAAGAAATGACCGGCGCAGATCCAGCCGCTTCCTATGTGGCTTCGGTTGTTACCCTCTATCTGGAAATGCCGGATACGCCCATGCGCGTCAGCGCCTCCGACCAATGGCTGGCGCGCCACTTCCATCAGGAGGCTGTACCGCTGGAAACTGTAGAGACCGCGCTGCTGCTGGGCTCGCTGCGCCGCCTGATCCGCCCCGCCGACGCTCCGCGCCTGGCGCCCATCCGCTCACTTGCCTACTTCCGCCCCGTAATCGAGGAACTCCAGGACAGTCCCCCTCCGGAGAACTATCGCGACTACCTCAAGCTCAAACTACGACAAGCCACACAAACCAGACCGGCAACTGATCAAAAATCTACGTTTTCTGATGAGCGCTAACACGCCGTTCAGAGTGCGATAAAACAGTGCGTTCTTTCGATGTAGAATCGCACGCTTCAAGGCCCTTTCTGCGATGTTGTTATCAAGCGGGGCCCCAGCCTTCCTTAGGAACAACGTCAAGGGCTTCCAGTGCCGCAGCAGATACCCGATCGCCTGGCCCAGCCCGGAGTTCGGCTCCGTCCTGCGCTCGGCTAACTGCGCCTCCAGCCAGGCGTGCAGTTTGTCCATCACCGGTCGGCTGCGTTCCTGATGAAGCCGCAGCCGTTCCTCCGGCGTCAGGCCGCGCTCACGCGCTTCGGCATCGTGGAGATACACCTGACCCAGCATCTCCAGCACATAGCGGCATTCGTTGGGGAAGTTCTCCGCCACATCCACGAACTGTCGACGACCATGAGCAAGGCAATTGGCCAGCAGGATCTCCACGCCCGCAGGCAACTTCGGAACATTGCGCGACAGCGCATCGCACATCTGGATCGGACTCGGCAGTTCCGCACTCCGTTGCTTCAACACCTCGGCGAGGTTCTCGCCGGCATGCCGGCTTCCAGTGAAGTAGAGCGCGATCTTTCGGTCCTCGCCGACCGACACGATTCCACTGGTGAACACGCCCGTGCGCTCATCGGATGGATCGCGCTTCAGCATCAGCACGCGCATGCCGGTGTCATCGTTATGGACCACCGTGCCCTGTGCCGCCTGCCGGATCAACTCATCCCGCGCCGGCTTGATCACCTGCGCTTCTTCCTCGACGATCTCCCACTGCGTGGCCGCCGGCAACGGGATACCCAACTGGCTTTCCAGTTGTTCCAGCCGGTTGAACGGAGTTCCGGCACCGTACTTGAGTTGGGCGATCATCGCCGCCGCCGTTTCATCGTACTTATCCGGCCCCACTCCTTCCGGCTCCTGTGCCGTGAACACCTGCCCGCAGGCGCCACAGCGCAACCGTTCGAGCGAGTAAACCGTAGCCGCGAGCGGCGCTTGTCCGATGATCCGCACCAGCACCTTCGGCTCTTTCTGCCCGTACACGTTGCCTTTTCCGCACTCCGGACAGCGGTCGCCATGCGTCAACGTTCTGGTGCTTGATGTCCACCTTCCGCGCACCGCCAAACGCCTCTGCTCCATTGCGGCCGTGACCAGGGGGCGGTGTCGCGTTGTTATCCGGCTGTGTTCCGGTTTGAGAGCCTTCCTGCTTCCCAACCACTGCACTGGTCTTCTCCGTGTTGCGCGTCCGCACCAACAGCTCCGCCAGTGCGTGCAGCGCGTCTCTGAGCTTGCCGTGATCGGACTCGCTCAACGGCGCTTCCCGCGCTCCATCCAGCACCCGGTCCAGTTCCTCCAGGTTCACGTCGATGCGGCGTCGGGCGGTCTTCATTGCACTCCTCCCAGCAACTCACGAAAATGCTTCGTCAACGGATATCCCAGAACCTCCTTGATCGACCGGTTCGGAACATAGCTGTTGGATTGTTTGCCTCGACCGGTAGTCCTTCCCATCAGCACCCAGTTGGCCGCACGGTAACAGGTTCCGCGGAATCGCTCCGGATCGATGAACGTCTCCAGGAAGTAAATGGGATGCCCGTACATCTGCTGCCAGTCATCGGAGATCCGCGCCGCCATGCGGCCCAGCATATGCGATGCCAGATGCTCTACCCGCACCCACGGCAGGATAAGGAAACGCGTGTTGTAGGCGATGAAGCGGATCTGGTTGCGCCGTGCTGCGGCATCCCAGCCGATGTAGCGGTCGCGACTGCCAAGATGACGCGGAGCAGATGACCATGCCAGGCACGCGATGGGCCGGCCTTGCAGCCCACACCAAAAACTTCAGGTGCTCTCCAACCGGCTGCTCGTAGCCAAGATAGTGATGCTCCTCCATCAGGCTGTTGAACAACGGCTCCTGCGCAGTGCGCCGCACCTGCTCGAACTCGAGCGGTTGAAGTTTGCGCAACGGATCTTCGATGGGACTCTTATCGATCAGCACAGGTTCCGGCCGGGCTCGCTTGGACAGCGGATTATGCCGCACATAACTGACCGGCGGCAACGCGATCTGCCCGGCCCGCTCCAGCATCAGCAGCATGCCCGCGGCATACCATGTCGCGCAACGCGCCGTTCGCCTGGCGCCACTGCCAGGCTTCACATAGCCTGGCCGACAGCTTGCGGCGGCTTTCCTTCGGATACTGCTCGATCAGCGTGCGTATATATAGGATGTCTTCCTGATGGATCTCCCGGCCGCGATATCGGAACTCAGCCATTGCCCAGCAGTATGAAACAGTCTTTTTTGGAACGCAAGGGAAAAATGCATGCGTGTTGCGATCTTTACTTCAGCTCGCTCACGCGCCGCCACATCGGCGCGGCGCGGACTCGCGACACATCGCCGGCCACCATCAGCAACTGGGCTTCGTAAGCCTCCAGCCGTTTGGCCGCTGAGCTCGATTCCGGCCACCATGCGAACCGTCCTTTGGAAAGGCGCTTTTGCGCCAGCCAATATCCCTGGCCGTCATAGCTGAGCAGCCGAATCGACGTTCCTCTTCGGCTCCGGAAAATGAAAACACAGCCAGTGATTGGGTCTTCAGAGAGCTTTTCCTGGCAGACACGGACTAATGAATCTATCCCTTTCCTTCCGTCGACGGGCTCGATCGCCACCAGCACGCGCATCTGCGCCGTGATATGAATCATCGCTCCGATTCCCGCCAGGCACGAAACAGGCTTATCCAATCGGGCGCAGTCGATGCCTTCCACTGAATGCGCATCTTGCTGCCAACAGAGGACTCGAACTCGATCACGCAATCCGCCATCGTCGCCGAATGGTCCGCGATCAGTTCAACGAATGCCGGCTTGGCTGCCTTCTTTTTGCGATCCGGAACGCCGTCGAGCCGCTTCTTCAGCCCCACATAGTCCAGCCGCAACGGATGAGCGACCGAATACACACCATGTTGGCGAGCCAACTCCACCGCAGCCTGCCACAGCGTCTCCGGCAGCTTCGTCCGATGTGGCTGTGCGCTGCGAAACTCATCCAACTGCCGTTGCAACTGCTCGATCGCACCAGGAATGGGCGTTGCGCTTTTGCTGTTCAATCTCAGCCGACCTCGGCGACTGATTGAACTTAGCAATCTGACTCAGACGGCGTCACGCACCCTTGCCGAAAACACACGTTCTTCCGCGGTGAGAAGTGGGTTGACACTCCGGGTCCACGATCTTAAGTTTCACGTAAGCAGTGGGTTACCTGATGACGATGGGATAGGTCCCCATAAACGCGGCAGTCTTCACGGATCTGACATGTGCACTCGATTCCTGGCTCGATCGCGAACCACTTTGTCGAGTCGCCTTGTCGGCAGCGTGGGTGCGGACCACTCGGGCAGCCCAAATTCGCGGAACGTCGCTGCGAAGATGGCCCGTACCCGCTCGGTGTCGGTCCTCTCCACTGCCAGGCAGCGCAACAGACGCGTTGAGTACGACATAAACGAGAAGAAGTTCTACGTCTATGCCGACCCCTGCATTCTCAAGGATCGGAAGGCGCTGGGACGAGATCGATCGCGAGTTCCATCTTCCTTCCGCAAACACCGAGGAAGCAGGCCGGGATCCCCACTACCGCTGCCCCGGCTGCATTAGGCCGACGATGACGAAAGAGCAGGAGGCGGGGGAATGGGAGATGTAATTGTGTGAGTCTCGTTGCTGAGCTATAATTAGCCGCGGAGGTCGGCTGGTATTGCAGCGTCATGCACACTTGCCGAAAGCTCACACACTGGCCTTTTTTGTCGGCCAGCGATGTACATGCCACTGGATTACTCCTCTGAAACGTGCGTCGATTCGAGAATAGGTGCTGGGAAACCCGATGCCGAACGGTAATCTTCATTCAACAACAGGAGACGAGACTAGCAACCAGTCTTCCCGAGCCTGTCGATTCCCCAATAAGCGCGTGATCCAAGAATCAATTTAAGGCGGGCACTCTGTGCTCGAATCCGCCGAAATTCAGTTCGTGCCCGTAAGCAATCCTATTTCCCCGGTGGATAATCGACCACTTCGGGGATGATCTGCCGAAACCGTTCGGTCGTGAACCGCCCTGACTGGCGAAGAATCCCTTTTTGCAGATCAGGACACTTAGCGGAGTATCCCCAGATTCGTGAGCCTGTTGGACATTGCTGACGTGCTTACGTGGAACTGCTTCGCCAGGAGGTCGATGGCGTCCCCATCGTCAAGATTCAGATCATGCTTCTGTATCTCCTGCTCGAGGAGACCCTTGGGCATCAGTAGTGCGGCCCCAAGCTGATTGGCTTCCACCTCCTCGCGATCTACGCCGGTGGTGGATTTCTCGTCCCGACGATATGTGACGTGACGATCGATAAACAACTGCTCTTTCTCGGTTCGCTTCGCGTGCAGAAGATAATGCGCGATCTCGTGGGAGATCGTAAACCGCTGCCTTACATGAGCATGCGCCGAGTTGTACCCGATCGCGCCCCTGTCGCCTTGTACGAAGAGCAGACCGGAGACGTCTTCACCAAGGGTTGCGGCTTGCATCGTCAGATTCAGGCGCTTAGCGACCATGTCGATGGCCACCGGCACTCGATAGGTATCGGTGCTGCGAAGCGTCTCTTCAGCCTTTTCTTCGAGATTTTGTCTGCGCATGCGATTTCCTGTCGGGATGCGGCGCTTGAGTTATCACTTTCATCATACTGACGAGCTCGGTCATCACATTGATCACACCGGGGTCGTCATTGAAGGCATTCTCGATCTTTTGAATCGTCTCTTGATGGAGCTGGACGTGCTTCGCCGGCGCGAGCATTTCTTCCCGGCTGGGAATCAGCGAAGTCAACTCAGTTCCCAACATTTCGGCCAACTGCCACAGCAAGTGAAGCGGTGTATGCTGCCGCCCAGCCTCGATGTTGACCACGGACGCCCGGCTGATCCCCAGGCGCTTCGCTAACTCGCCCTGGGTGAGCCGCTTGCTCTCCCGCACATGACGGATCTTTCGTCCCAGTTCGCTATAGAGCTCGTCGAAGTCCGCCACTCAGTCGAAACTATAGTTCATGGGCGCCGAAGGTCAACCCGCGCAAACATGCTTGTCAGGCAAACATGTTTGTGTAGCTTACATTTGACATCTGCCATCGATTTGGATAACGATAGTAGTCGTCCGGAGCATCAAGTTCCCATCTGGTCCTGATCGCCGCACGAGGCCATTTCTCCGGCCACATGAAGCCCGGCACCTGCTGAGCGACGCGGTAAGTGGTCGACCCGCAAGACCCGAAAAGCGCGGCTTCGCGATAGCTGAGCGGTGCCACGCATGAGTGTCACAAAATAAATCTTGCGGAGATGTTCGTTTTTGGCGTTCTCACCGACTTATATGTAGAGGGCCAATTTCGGAAGCTCAGCTTTTTTTCCCAAAGTCTGCCCATTTTCAGGAACGCTCGACCAAAGATCTGGCCTTTCTGGCTCCAATGAACTTTCTAAGGGCCTGTAAGTATTTGCAGAGAAAGTGCGCCGGAAAGAAGAACTTGGTCTCTGTCATTCTATGGGCCATCAAGACTGCCTTTGGTCGTACAGGGACCCGTGAGCATACGCTCACGCCTGCGATCGGTACGGACCATTCCATCTTGGCGGTGAACACATGGGCCTGACTCCCCCACTCCAGAAACTGATATTCGCCTTGGCTGTGGTGCGCGAACTGCACTTCGGCAGGGCGGCAAGGCGACTCAACATCTCGCAACCCTACCTCAGCCGGACGATCCGGGAATTTGAGGGCGAACTTGGATTCTTGCTCTTCCGAAGAAATCGGCGCGTCGTAGAGGTGACGGCTGCCGGTCGAGCCTTTCTCAAACATGCGGGGGACTTACTGGCCGACCTTGACAACGCTTATGATCGGGCCGTCGAGGCGGCTCGGCTCATTTCTCGTCAGAGCGCATCATCCCTCGTGATTGGTTGCTCGGCTTTCGTTCCCCCGCGCCTTCGCTGCCAGACGCGATCGATTCAGAGGCTCCGGTTTCCGGCACTCCATCTCGAGCTCCGGATTGCCAGCCCGACGGAAACATTCGAATCCATCCGGAGTGGTGCATTTCAGGCAGGCGTGACGTATGCACCACTCGATCGAGATGATCTTGCACAGATCCCGCTCGGTTGCGAGCGGCTGCATGCTGTCTTTCCCCGTGCCCAATCAGCAAACGGCACCGCAGAGATCGCTCTCACAGATCTGCGAACGCGTCCCTTGATCGTTCCTTGCTCAGAGCGAACGCATCCTGCGTTGCGTCGTTGGCTGCTCGAACAATGTGAGAAGACCGGATTCAGGCCGAACATCGTCGAGGAGCTGTCATCTGCCGACGGCGTTTTCGATCTAATCCAGGATGGAGTCGGAGTGGCGATCCTTCCCGGTGAAGCCTGCGACGGAATGCCTCCGGATCTTCAATGCGTCCCAATCTCAAACTTGGAGCCGGTGGAGTTGATTCTGGCATACCGGCGTGAAGCACCTCTCCCGGTTCAGAAGGTGGTAACGGAGATTGCGAATTCCCTGAGGCATTTCGAGCACAAAAGAAAAATATTTTCGCGTACCTCACGTTCCGCCAAGCGCCCCATTGTTTCGATTGGCTCCCGGCGGCCCCGCAGTAATAACTGGGGGGCATCAAACACGGCCTGAAAGGCATTGGACTATATATCGGCATTGCGTCAATCTCTGGGTCATGACCTGCTCGGTTGAGGTCAAGTTCACCGAAACGGAGGTACACATGAATCTCTCGCCCGCATGGCGGAGGCCTTTTCGATCTCTACAGGAATCGAAGACGGTCTTTCTGCTTGTCCTGCTCGTGCCGGTTGCCGCGCACGCGCAAGCGCTGGGCGGATCACCCTTTGACACGGGCTTTTCTGCCATGCAGAACCTGTTTACCGGAACGGTTGCGAAAGTCGCCAGCCTCATTGCAATTGTGGTCGGCGGGTACCAGTTTGCGCACGGCGAACCTGGCGCGAAGAAGACTCTCGCCGGCGTCGCCGCGGGTACCGGAATCGCCGTTCTCGCCACGAACGTCCTGACCTGGCTTTGGGGTATTTAAGAGAACGCTATCCTCCAAAGTCTCAACCACAACCATCAACCAACTCAACGCGAGGGGCCACATATGCAGACACACACTGACAACCGGCGCAGAAACCGGGTTTATAAAAGCCTGCACAAGCCCCTCACGTACCTCGGAGTGGAACGAACGCTGTTCTTCTTCGTATGTGTGGCCGCTGTCGGCGCCTTCAACCTGTTCAACAGTCTTGTCGCCGGGTTGCTCCTCTTTGCGGGCGGGTTTGCTTTCGGCTGTTGGGTGACCGGAAGCGATCCCGCTCTCCTTCGCATCCTGGCGAAATCGGAAAAGTACAAGGCACGCTATGACGCGGCCAAGCAATCTCTCCCTCGTGTGGAGGTCCGTTCATGATGCGCATCGACAAGATCATCAAGGCGTGGAAGGACTCCGCCGCTCTGAATGATCACATCAATCTCTTTGGCCCCTGGAGCGAAACGGTCTTTCTGACCAAGAGCGGAGACCTGGGTGTAGTGCTCCGTGTCCCGGGAGTCGATTACGAGAGCCTCGACCACACAGGCCAGGAGTACGCGGTCAAGCGTCTCGAAGCTGCGCTCAAATCGTTTGGTCCCGGGTTCCATGTCTATCAGTACTTGTTCAAATCGAATCGCCCGGAGATTCCTTTCGCGAGCTATGAGGACCCTGTCGTGCAGACCGAAGTGAATCATCGCCGAGAGTTCTTCCGGGCGAAACGCGACGATCTCTATCAGATTGAGATCTTCTACTGCATTCTTCTCCGGGCTGCACATGCAAAGACCGGGATCGGTCCGGCCTTCTCCCGGTTGGCCGAGAATCCCGTTCACGCCTTCGAAGAATTCCGGGCCCAGTTCGCAAGCGGCGGAATGAAGACTTTGTTGCGAGGCGAGATTGAAAGGGACCGCGCTGTTCTCGAACAGCGTGTCGAGGCGTTTGTCCGCCAGTTGAGCGATTTCGTTCCGATCGAGATCTTGAATCAGCGCGGCCAATTCCGGTTCTTCCGTCGCCTCTTGAACTACGACGACTGGCGCATTGACGGCAATCCGAAGAGCACGCAGTTCCTCGACTATCAGATCGTCAACTCGGACATCGAGGCGGAACGCGACCACCTGCGCGTGGGCGATCACTTCGTTCGCGTGCTGACGATGAAAGAGGCAATCGCCGAAACAAGGCCCCTGGTCCTCGATGCGCTGCTCAAGATTCCGGGCAACTTCTGCGTCGTGACGGAGTGGACACAACTCCCCGCTGATAAGGCGCGAAAGGAAGTGAACAAGCGGCGGCGCCACTTCAACGTCTCCAAAACCGGCTTCATCTCGCAGTTGGGTAACGACCCGACAAAGACGAACCCGCGCGATGTTCTGGTCGATGAATCGAAGCAGGCCGATATCGAAGATCTTGGCGACTGTCTGCGCGCACTGGGCGATGGCCAGTCCCTGGGCGAGTTTTCTTTGACCATCGTCCTCTATGGCCGTGACCGGAACGAAGTCAATCGGTTGGTGGGCGAGTTTGCCGGCGTGTTTACGAACGCCGATGGGAGCTTGTTCGTTGAGACCTATAACCAGCTCAATGCCTACTTCGCCACGGTGCCCGGCAACTACGTGATGAATCTCCGCCGCTTGTTGCTGCTGAACACGAACTACGCGGATCTCTCCTTTTTGTTCACGATTCTGCCGGGGGAGAAGTGGAACCAGCATCTCGGCGCGGAATACCTGGCGGTTCTTGAAACCGACAACTCCACCCCGTACTTCTTAAACCTGCACAATGGCGAAGTCGCGCACACCTTGATTCTGGGCATGACCGGAAGCGGCAAGTCTTACCTCTCGAACTTCCTGCTCCAGAATGCGCAAAAGTATGAACCGCTCACTTTCGTCTTCGATATCGGTGGCAGCTTCCAGTCACTGACGAACGATCTTCGGTGGGAGCTATCTCAACGTCGGCCGCGAATCGCGCGACTTCACCATCAATCCGTTTTCGCTCTCGCGCGACAGAAGAGAACATGCAATTTCTCTTTGCGTTCTTCCGGACACTGATAGAGGGCAACGACTGCCGGCATCGGCTGGACTTCAGGGAGGAACGCAAGCTCTGGGACGGGATCGAACGCGTCTACGTTCTCGAACCGGAACAACGCACGGTCTCAAATTTCGCCAACATCCTCGGCGAGCTCAAGGAGCGACTGCATCGCTGGACGCGGCAGGGTCAATACGGATTTCTCTTCGACAATCCCGAGGACACACTTTCGTTCAGCCGTTTCCAGACCTTCAACTTCGCCGGCTGGGGAGATGCGCCACAGGTTCTCGAGCCGCTGCTGTTCTATGTCCTGCACCGGGCGAGCAATGAGATCACCGATCCAGCCAGGCTCGGCACTTTTAAGGCGTTCCTACTGGACGAGGCCTGGTTGTTCATCCGCAACGAGACGATCCGCAATTATGTGGTCCAGGCCCAGAAGACCTGGCGCAAGCATAACGCCGCGATGATCCTCGCCACGCAGTCCGTGAAGGAATTGCAGGAATCCGGGATGTTGCATATCGTCTCGGAAAGCTGCCCGACAAAGATCTTCCTTGCCAACCCGGAGATGGATCGCGATCTCTATCGGGAGGCGTTTCACCTCAACGACACGGAGCTTGAACTTATCGCCGGACTCGTTCCCCCCGGTCAGATGTTGATTCGGAAAGCGCAGAGTTCGAAGAAAGTGCAGTTGAACGTCGATTCGGTTTCCCACTGGATGGCGACCAACAATTCTCGGGACAATCTTGACCAAGCGCGAATATTTCGAGCGCTTCGGCATTCCCGAAGGATTGCGCAGGCTTGCCCAGGATCATCCCTTCCGGCCTCGTACGGCAGCCGGTACCATAACCTCAAACCCACAGGAGCTGTCGCATGAACCGCCCTATTCTCATCTCCGCCGGACTCGGTTTGATGCTCGGTTCGGCTGCATCCTTCGCGCAGGATGCTCGGCGCGTACCGTGCAGTACCATGCGCAGGACATTGTTCCCATCCACGCCAAGCTGAAGTACACCACCCTGATTGAAGTGCCGCCCTCGGAAAAGATTATGGAAGCCGCGACCGGCGACAAGGAATTCTGGGTCGTCGACGTCGTTGGCAACTTCTGTTTCGTTCATCCGGCCAAAGCCGGCATCGGCTCCAACCTCAACCTCATCACCGACAAGGGCAACATCTACAGCTTTACCCTGCAGGATGTTTCGGACAGCGCAGTCACGCCAGATCTAAAGGTTCTTGTCGAACCTGTAGACCGCTCGTCGATCGTTGCGTCCACCGGGCCTGCGCAGTTCGTTCCTGCCGCACAGCTGGAGCAGTCGCGTGAGCAGCTTGCCGCTGTGCAGGCGCATGTCACGCAGGCCGTGGACGAATACAAGAGCGCGTATCCGCTCTCCCTGAAATTCGACTACGCGTTTCACGTCAACGAAGCGCCCTTCGACATTCAGTCCATCTATCACGATGACAAGTTCACTTACATCAAGACCACTGCGCCGGAGAAGTTTTCGGTTTACGAAATGAGGGACGGGAAGCCAAATCTCGTCACCTATGACCTCAAGGACGGGACCTACATCATTCCCAAGGTCATGGATTCAGGGTACGTGGAACTGGGCAAGAAGCGCATGGACTTCACTCGCAAGGGGTAGCCAATGGCAGAGCAGACGATCAATTCGGAACACGAAGTCCTCCGGCGCCGGAGCTGCATCGCAACGAGTCTGAGCCCAAGGGAGTTCTCAGAAAGAATATGAAGGTCGCGGTTTATCTGGGGGCGGCGATTGTCGTAGTGTTAGCAGCGGTCTTAAGCAGCACCGGGAAGAAGACGGGCCACCAGTCATCGACGCAACAGCATGAGCCTCCCCAGCCCGCGATTCAGGACAACACGGACAACAACGTGCAGGATCTCAAGAACCAGCTTGCGGCGGAGCGCCAGAAAGAAGCACAGACCGCCGCGAGTGTCATGACGCAGACTCCGAATGGCGCATTAACCGCTGGCACTCTGGCCCAGCAAGCGGCGTCGAGTGTCTATGGGGCGAATGGACAATTAGCGACTCTGTACGCCGGGCCAGCCATGCACGCCGCAGCCGAATGCTTATGTGCAGCCGCAAATGTCCCCCGTACAGCAACAGGCAGAGCAACTGGCAGCCAAGGAGCGGGAACTTGCCTACAATGCTCGGTTCGCATCCAATCTCGTTTATGCACGCTCGGCGGAATCACAGGTCGAATCTCCGAACGGATCTGATCGCGCGTTCGGACGACGGGTGCATCGCGGAGTCTGGACCAGGCGGCAGCTGCTCAGTCGACGAGCAACCTGGTCTCAGCCAGGCAAACGTCAGAGCAAAAGAGCAACTCCAGTTGATCAACCTTCCGGCAAGCGCAGCGCTGAAGTGAATATCGACTCGGCCGTTGGCCAGCCCTATGTTGTTTACGAGGGACTGACGATGGATACGATCCTGATGAATCGACTCGACGGCGATGCCGTCTGGTCCAGTCAAGGTGCTGGTCTCAAATCCGGTATATTCGCATGACCGCCAGCACGTTCTCATCCCCGATGGAACCATCGTTCTAGGTGAGGCACGGAAGATCGGCTCGAGTGGCTTCGGTCAGCAGCGTCGGCTTGCCGTCGTCTTTCACAGGATGATCATGCCGGATGGTTACTCCATCGATCTCGATCAATTCGAAGGGCTCGATCAGATCGGCGAACTAGGGCTGAAAGACAAGGTCAACAATCACTACCTCCAGATCTTCGGGACCTCGATTGCCTTGGGGGTAATCTCGGGCGCCGGCCAGATCGAGGCCGGTGGTGGAACGATCACGACGAACGGTTCTCAGGCATTCACGACCGGCGCCGCGTCAAGCGTCTCGCAGTCCGCAACCACCGTGCTCGACCGATTCATTCAGATCCCTCCCACGATCACGATTCGAGAGGGGCATCGCATCAAGGTCTATTTCACGCAGGACATGCTCTTGCCTGCTTACGACAACCACACGATTCCGCAAACTTTTTGAGGAGATGCACTTATGCGCAGAGTTGCACTGCTCACCGTATTCACCGCAGCTATTTGTTCTCGTACTGGTCGGATGTGAAGAGCCACCAAGCTCAAGGTCGATCGAACTTCAGAAGGAGTACGACCAGATTGGCGGCACAGTTTCACCAGGATTGCTCGGCTGAATACTTGAAAGTTCCACCAACGCTCAGCGCCAAATGCACGGACGAGGACAAAAAAGTCAAAGAGGCTTGGGATCAACTTCAAGCCGAACGAGCCAAGACAATAGCAATTTAAAGGAGGACAAATGAACAGCAAAATCTTCGCCGCGGCGATCGCTCTCGCTGTGAGCGCACAGGTAGCGTGCGCCCAATTCGGTTCCGGCATCGTGTTCGATCCGACTCAATCCGGACACGCTGTCCAGCAAATTGCTGCAAGGCAAACAACTGTACACAACAACAGTTCAAACAACCAGGAATGTGATCGCCGCCTACAACCTGGCCCAACGAATGGCTTCTCTGCCGCAGACGCTCTATACGGTCCTACAGCCAATCTCGGCCGCCAAGAGTGGACGTCCTGACTCGGCCTGTTAACACATACGGCAATTCTCTGCGTGGATAAACGCGGCGATCGAACGGGCTCCGGCGCAGCTAGCAGCGAATCAGACGGCGAGCTTTCCACGCATCGGGACAGATTGTCTGGCTATTCCTCTCTCAGCGCCACAGGGGCAGCAGTCGATTGCGGCGCAGGGGGCGACGGTTGATCTATCTGATGCCGTAAATGTCAGCAATCTGCAGACGGTAGGGACAATCCGTGCGAATGCCGCACAACGTGAGACCGATATCAGCCAACTCGAAGCGGCAACGCATTCCACCGATCCTGCGCAGCACACGGAGATGGCAACACTTCAGCGTATCAACCAGGCTCTTCTGATCGAACTGCGCACCCAGCAGGAAACGAATCAGATGCTGCAGAGCCAAGCCCTTCAGCAGATCGTGGGCCAAAAGGTGCAGCAAGACAACCTCAAGTCACTATTCATACTAGGCAACGGATATCAGCAGGACTTCAATGCAGTCACGCCTCAGCAGACGAGCGCCGGAACGCAATGGGCATTTCATTACTGAGGAGTCGGAGGCCACAATGGATTTTCTCATTTTGATCAAGAACGGCTGCGAGAACCTTACGGCAACCGTTTCACCTTCGGTCGATGCGCTGGGCCTCCACATGGTGATTGCTCTCGCAACCATCATGCTCGTCTGGTATGGCGTGCAGGAGGCACTCGCATCCGCCCAAGGCGGTCCGGGTTTCAGCCTGGCGAAATTCATGAGTTTCTTCGTGCTGATCACATTCGCCTATTGCTTCGTGAAGTTTTACGACAGTTCGATTCCTGGCATCGGGTATTCACTGAAAGGATTCATCAGCGGGGGAACAAGCAGACTCGTCGACTACATCGGCAGCGACTCGACTAACGAAGTCCAGGACACGATCCGACAAGGCGCTTGGACAAGCTCGGTAATCTTGCACCTTCCTTCACTGAACCGTATAAGCTCATTTGCACTTATACAGTGCAGATTGTTCTGAGCATCTTGACGGCATTGATTTCGGTGATCATTGCTTACGGCGCAATCGGGGCTACCGTCGTCGGCATTGCTCGGGCCGGTGTTCATCCCTTGGATAGTGTTCGACAAAACAGACTTTCTCTTCTGGGGATGGCTCAAGGCGTTTCTCGGATTCGAATTTTACAAAGTTGTCGCTGCCGCAACAATGAGCGTCATGAGCCATTTGTTGATCACATATCTAACAAGTGGAGCGATGAATGTTGGAAGTCCGGAGAAGCTTGTCACGTTAATGCCTGGGCTGATTATGCTTTGCTTCGTCGCCGGATTTGTTCTTCTCAAAATTCCGACCATGACTGCCAGCCTTTTCTCTGGCCACACGGGCGGACATGGCAGCGGGCTGAGCGGACTGATTACGGCCGCTGTTCTCAAAGGGCTTTGAAGGGCTAGGATCGGAGGTCACAACGAGAAGCAACTCGAAATCACACGAGCAGCCGAGAAGTACCTCGAACAGTATGGCGAGCCGCTGGTGATGAACACATATCTGAAGATCACGATACTCGTGCTGTGCTGTATTTGCCTCGCACTCGCCGTTCCTTGTGTTAGGAGTCAGGCTGCGCTTGCGGCCATGCACCCGATGATCGTTCGCATCAATGACGTGGGTCGGGCCGAGGCGATCGACTATCGCAACTTCCAGTATCGCCCGCAGGAAGCCGAGAACAAATACTACCTGTCGCGCTGGGCCGAACTCTACTTCAGCCGCAACAGGTTCACGATCGAACGGGACCAGACGAACGCACTCTATTTTCTGAACGGCGACGTTCAACGAGCGGTCATCGACCAGGAGCGCAAGAACAACTTCATTCAGACCTATGTCAGGGATTCGGTGCTTCCTTTCGTCGATATCGAGGTCAAAAACGTCGTTCTCGACGACCTTCGCCAGTCCCCTTATTCGGCTCGCATCGAGTTCGAAAAGGTGTTCACCAATCCCGCCGACCACAGCGAAGTGAAACGTGAACGTTGGACTGCGACCGTCACGTACGTTTTCCGCGAAAACGTCAAGAACAACGAACTCGCCGTCAATCCGCTGGGTTTGACCATCGTGCGTTTCCGCGCGGATCAGGCGTTCAGCTAGTACCGCTGGGGCGTCCAGGCTGTCTTCGCAAACCTGCACTCAAGTCTTGCACTAGTTAGGCAACCAGTGCGATTGTGGATTCGTGTGCTCAGCGATCTCTCAGTTTTGCACGTGGATCCGTCAAGTTGTGCGCCGTGGCAGGTATGAGGTCCAATGGAAACAGCCAACCGCTCCGAGTGAACAGGAGAGCAAAAGATGAAGTTCACGCGTGAGCGTTTTCAGAATGGTTCATTGCGACGAGTGCCCCGGAAAACCGGTCCCGACGTATGGGAGTTCCGGTTCCGTGATCACACAAAACCTGGTCTACCGATGCGACAGATGACGCTGAGTACCTTGGAGTATCCAACGGAGACTGCCGCCCGGCGGGCGCTGCAGGAGCAACTGCTGGGAATCAACAGCAATGATGCTTACATTGCCCAGACCTCACCCACTTTCGGGACTCTTCTCGACAAGTTCATCGCGGACGAGCGCCTCAAGGAAATCAAGGCGTACCGCCCCGGTGACATCGTCGACGAAGGACTGAAGTACAGCACAACAACGGGATACCTCTCCGTCATCAAGCAGCACTTGCGGCCAAAATGGGGCGAGGTCCAACTCACAGACATCAAGCCGCTCGCGGTGCAGGAGTGGCTCAGACAGCTCAATCTTTCTCGAAAGACCAAGCAAAACATCAAGGCTGTGTTCCACAGGATGATGGAGCTCGCGATGCTTTGGGGGCTAACGACCGCTCAGCGGAATCCCCTGAGTCTCGTGGAGATTAAAGGTGGATCCAGCCGACCGAGGCGGAAGAAATCGATCATCACCCCCGAGCAATTCCAACAGATCTGTGACAGGCTCGAGGAGCCTTTCAGGACAATGGTGGTAATTGCGATGTGCCTTGGCCTTAGAGTGAGTGAAATTCTGGCGCTGAAGTGGTCCGACTTCGACTTTGAAGAGGGCACTTTAATGATTACCCGGGGGACCGTACATGCCCGGATCGGCCGCGTGAAAACGGACTATAGCGAAGACGAGATGCCTCTCCACCCGGACTTTGCCAAGATCTTATTATCTTGGCGGGCCAGGTGTCCGGCGAGTGAGGAGGGCTGGGTCTTTCCGAACCCAAACACCGGCGGAGTCTGGCATGCTTCGGTTCTCCAGGGAGACGTTCTTGTTCCGACAGGCAAGGACGTGGGGATTGAGCGATTAGGCTGGCATACGTTTCGGCACAGTTATCGCTCGATGCTCGATGCCTGCGGAGCGCCGGTAGGCGTGCAACAGAAGCTGATGCGTCATGCACAGGTGAGCACGACCATGAAATACGGGAATGCTTACATGACCGAAAAGCGGAAGGCGCACGGAGCTGTAGTGCAGATGGTTCTTCCTTCCCAGCGCGAAGAAACACGCCAGCCGAGACGCAACTCAGCTTAGCGTGGGGTTTCGTGGGGTTTTAAAGGGAGTTTTTGGAGCCCAAAATCAACCTTAACTTATTTAGATTGTTTTGGTTGCGGGGGCTGGATTTGAACCAGCGACCTTTGGGTTATGAGCCCAACGAGCTACCGGGCTGCTCCACCCCGCAGAACTAGTGTAGCAAGTGATTCCGGGGGGGTGTCAATTCGAGAGTCGCGATTCGCCGGGGGGAGAATCCGAGCCATCCGGTACACTGCTCGAGAGCCACGGAAATCTCAGCGGGGTACACCGGATGTCTCAACTCTATGTTGTTGTGCTGGCGGTTATTGTTACGGTATTGCTGGCCGTCGCCGTCTACCGAACCTCGCGGGTGAAAACCAAGGCCGACTACCTGGTGGCAGGGCGGTCGCTGCCGGCAGTGGTGCTTGTCCTGACGCTTTTAACGTCGTGGATCGGAGCAGGATCGCTGTTTGCCGGGGCCGAAAACGCGTACAAGAATGGGTTTGCGGCGTTGTGGCAGCCGGCCGGGGGGTGGTTCGGGCTGCTGCTGATCTATTTCATTGCACCCCGGGCCCGGAAATTCGCGCAGATCACGTTGCCGGACCTACTGGAGGCGCGCTACAACCAGACTGCCCGGGTGCTGGGAACGATTGCCATCCTGTTCGCGTACATCGGAATCACCAGCTACCAGTTCAAGGGCGGCGGCGACGTGCTGCACCTCATCTTTCCCGACGCGGTAACGCCGGAGTTGGGAACCTATATCATCGCGGCGTTCGTCATTTTCACAACGGCGCTGGCAGGCATGTCGTCAGTCGCATACATGGACGTCGCGATCGGCAGCCTGGTCACCGTCATCTGTATCATCGCTGCGCCGTACCTGCTTGCACAGGCGGGCGGCTGGAGCGGGCTGCATGCCGTGTTGCCGCCGCAGTACTTTGAGCCGCTGGGCAATTTCCGCCTCGACCCGAATGGAGTCAAGCAATCGGTCGGAATAGGCATCATTCGCGGATTGGAATTCCTGGTGCCGACCATGCTGCTGATGCTCGGCAACCAGGTGATGTATCAGAAATTCTTCTCCGCACGCAGCGAAAAGGACGCCCGGCGCTCGGTGGTTGGCTGGGTTCTGGGTACGCTGGTGCTGGAGACGCTCATCGTTGCCATCGCCGTGTTTGGCCGGGCGCTCTACCCCACCGGCGAGGTAGCGCTGCACCCGCGCGAGATCATTCCTTACACGGCGCGGCACGGGCTGCCGGCGGTGATGGGAGCGGTTCTGCTGGGAGCGGTGTTTGCGAAAGTGATCTCAACCGCCTCGAATTATCTATTTTCGCCGGCCACTAACCTTATCAATGATGTGTTTGTTCGCTACATGATGCCGAGCGCCTCAAACAAGCGCGTGCTGATTGTGTCGCGGCTGGCCGTGGTGCTGCTGGGTTGCTGGGCGCTTTACCAGGCGGTATATGCGGAAAGCATTCTCCAGAAGATGCTGTGGGCATACACCATATACTCGGCGGCGCTGACGCCGGTAGTGCTGGCGGCGTTCTACTCGAAGCGCGTAACAGCCTGGGGCGCCGTGGCCGCAATCGCCGCGGGCACGGCGGTGACTTTGACTTGGGACATCCAGTGGGTGAAGAGCCACGTGCCAGAGATTCTTGCCAAGCGCGACGCCATCTTTCCGGCATTGGCGGCAGCGGTAGTCGCGATGATCGTGGTCAGTCTTTTGACTCCGCGGCCGTCGGCAGAGCAGTTGGCCCAGTTCTCGGCCTGAGGTTCTCTTCGACTCGATTCCGAGGCCAAAGGGAGGGGAAAAGAGCGTGAAAACGGGCTAAAAAGGCATCTTTTGCACCATTGTTGGTGCAATTTTCAGGCCTTAAAACGTTCTATCTATATGAATCTAAAATTTTTAATGCCGGTTTCACAGCTTCACAGCTAAAATTTTTTTTGGTGCGGATGGGTGGAAACACTGCTTTGGGCGTCGGGTAGACGTTCCACTTCGCCAGGATTTGCCTCTGGCCGAAGTAGCCGCAGAGGTCCCCCAATTCCGATTGTGCTCCAAGCAGCCATAATTATGTGCAATTCGACGAAAGAAACCGCCGAACCGAGAATCAGGCGTAACTCCGGACGACTGACCACCGATCCGGCTTACACTGTCGATGCATCCGTTTTGAAGTCATGGCCGTCGCCCAGCTTACCCTCGAGGTCCGCATCGAGCACGCGCAATCGTTGAAGGACCGCCGCCAGGTGGTGCGTTCGCTCAAGGACCAGTTGCGGCAGGGATTCAACATCTCCGTGGCCGAGTTAGATGAAGCGGTTACATGGCAATCCGCAACCATTGGAGTGGTCGCTTTGTCGCGGTCGCGTGATTATCTGCACGGGCTGGTGGAAGAAGTGGAACGGGCCACGCGGCGGATCCTCAACGAACATGGCGCGGAATTGGCGGACTCATTCTGGGAGTATCTCGAGAGTTGAGGCTTTGCGACGAGCGCCCCGCAGACCTGGCGATTGATGAGCAGCTTTGTTGATTGAGTAAAACAGCGAAACCCACCAGGGGTGGATTTCGCTGCGAGCAGCCTTTCAGGTGGTTTTTACTTCTTCTTGTCATCCTGTGCGTGGTACCAGCCGATTTGTTGCTGTTGAATCTGGTGCGGACTCTGCCCTGGTTTTGGGGTTGGGAATGCTCCGCCCTGTTGCCCTGCCGAATAGCCGGTGCGATAGTCTTGTGACATACCTCTTCTCCCTTATCGTCGGATTTCGTTCGAATGGTTGAGCCGTCGGTCTACTTGTTCCTGAGCGTGTGGTTGTACTGGTTGAGTTCGGTAGTGTGCGAATCCCAGGTCTGGCCAGGTCTTTGCACAGGGGCTGGCTTGTTCTGTTCGGCTGCCTGTGTTCCGCGGTTGATTGAGGCGTTCCAGCTGTTGTCAATGGGCTCGTTCAAGAGAGTGTGTCCTTTCTCGGACGCTGTTAGTAGCGGTCCGTGTTCTGACTCTCTCATGCAACGGATTTTCCGTATCAAGGGCGTCCGTCTGGAAGACGCAGAAAATGCGGAATCCAGCAATCTCTAATTTGACGCTGCCAATTCTGGGGGATCGCATGCTTTCCGAACTGCAGCGCGAGCGATTAGCTGGCGTGCGGTGTACTCATCCGTGAATAAGACGTTGAACATCTTGCGATCGAGCGCTACGGTGAGAGCTTCCCACTTCCGGTAACCCGTTGACAGCATAACGGGGCATCTCCTGGCCACGAGTTTCTGGTAGAACTTGACACCAGAGCTTTCCGTTCCATAACCGGGGGTCAGGAACAATCGCCAACGGTCTTGATCCTTGCCCTTGGAGTCGAAGATGTTGAACGTAAAGTCTCCTACCGCTCCTTCCCGGAGAAGCTCCTGATTCTGAATGCCCATCGACTCCAGCAGATGAAACATAGAAATCCGATCCATGTGGCGGCTGCCGCCATCAACGTCCTGCTGAGTAAATCGCATCACGCCGAGGCTGCCGAGTGCCATGTTGATCTCGTCACCACTCATCGATTCGACCAGGGCAGAAATGGCCTCCTGTTTCGCCATGTCGTAGAGTTGTTTGGTAAAGACAGCTCGCTTGGCACCGCCGAAGCGCTCAATGAGTCTGAGACTCTCGGTCCGATTCTGGTGCGGATCTATGGGCAAATAGAGCGGGTCATATGGACCTACTGTTCCGTAATGAAGGTTCCGGGGATAACGTCCGGACTTGGCCCAAGCCATGGTGGCAATCGCTTCCGGCCCGGGTACGGCCGATACCGTAGTTGGGGTTCTCGGAATCGCCGCGGCAGCCACGAAGTGAACGCGAGGACGGTCGTCTACTTCAAGCGCGGCTACGGTCTCCAGATTAGTCTGGCCGCCCCCGATCAACACGCGAACAACTGCATTCCTATTGTTCTGCAGGATCTCTTGCGTTTTTGCATTGAGATAATGTGCCGCCAGCTTGGCGTATTCGCAGGTTAGTGCGAATTGCTGCGTGGGTGTTGGATTCTCGCCGCCAGCGACGACGCCCGCGTCCAGAAGTCCGCATGCGTCACGCAACTCTTCTGCGAGCCTCATCTGGGGAGACTGCGAATTTTCATACTCCGCCGCGCGGCGCAATTGCACACGGATCCACTGGTTGGCAGTTTTCACCAGGTGCACGCCCACGCGGCTGAGATCTTTGTCGTTCGTGGTGATCATGCCTTCAGCGATCACGGTGCCAGCAACGAGGGATGGCTTGCATCCGGCGCCTTCGGTGATGAGGGAAACGACTCGCTGGATGATTTTGTCGCGCGAGACCTTCTCGATGAGCATGCCATTCGCTCCGTACCATGAGTGCGCGTATGATACCGCACTCCTGCATCGGCTTCGCTGCTGCGTTCTTGTTCATTGTGGGGAGAAATGCGAAATCGGGCCGTGCGGAAGCCAGCCATCTCGGTTGCTCAAACCCGGATCCGGATCGCCAGGTTCTAGCGGATCGCGGACCCTGAAAGCATTCGGATTAGCCGCGATGGAAGACATGATCGCTCGAGCCCTAACGCGATTTCTGAAAATCCAAGATAAGGCCGCTTTGGGTAGTGGGTCAGTTTGAATCCACAGGTATATTTTCAGACGTTTCTCAACTGGACCCAAACGCGACATTCTTCCAATCTGACTCTAAGAGAGCCATATCCAGTCTCTGACCTAGCGGTTTCGGAATTGATCTAATCGGATGGCCGACGATAAAGATGCAATCTTTAAGGCGAGCGTCAATTATCGAACGTGGGCCGTCTGAATACATGATGGCGCAATGCGTACAGTCCCAATGGGCAATGTTTCTTCCGTCAAGATTAACAAAGCAATTCTGAGCGCCTACTCTTGTCGGGTGGGCTTCGCTTTCTGGAATTCGCTTTCCGTTCTTATCTAGCGCAAAAAGGCTTTCTGGGGGAATAAGGTCGCCCTCTCCGACTGTTCCTTCACAAGGGGGAAACGTTGTGACGCTGATTGAACTTCCGTACTTCAATTCTGAATGATAGCTGATTAGTTCTGCCGCTACGGACCAATAGCTAGGAGCGTCATTTGGTACGTGGAATAGTTTTCTTTTCAAATTCTCTGTGGTCCTTGGGTCGATCTTTACGTCCTGATTTCTGGCTGCCGCCAACAAGTCTCCGACTGAAGGCAAACGCTCTCCGAGTGTTTGTGGTGAAAGCTTTGACACGTTCTCGAATTGATGGCTGATTACATCGTGAATGAATGGCTGCAAGGTTTCTAAGGTGGTATTTGTCTTATCAACTTTTTTCTCTATATCTGATAGCTTAGCCAATACTCCACTTGGAGCTTTTAAGGCACCGTCAATTCTTTCATCAACGGCGCGATTAAAGGGATCATCCTTGTGGTCTAGCCAGTATTTAAATAAGCCACTGCCGAACCATCCTCCAATACTTACCAATATTGCCGTGATGGGGATAACCCAGGACTTGTGAGCAACGATCCAATGCCAGACATGAGAGCGAATTTGAGAGAAAGGGCTCCGTGGCTTTTGCGGCGCGATGCGAAGCGCCTCCTCAATCCTTTTTATGCGCGGCTCGATCTCGTTAAGCCTTTGGGTTGGATTGGGTGGAGCCATGCCGTTGTCGCTTTCTAGAAGATCATCTTTTGAGAGGTTAAACCCGTTGGGCAAGTTCAGAACTTGATCATAGACACACACTTGGTGTCGCTCCTCTTAAGAGCGTTGCCCAACGCGACACATCAGAAACACAAGCGACCCGCTGGCAGTCGGGTTTTCTTGTGCACGAATACTACTCTATTCCCTTTATCAAATCTATGATTTACCTTATGCCACGCGAATTATCGTCGGTTGTACGACGACTACAAGGGTTCTGTTCTCCCTCCATCGTTGCCAGTCCGAAGCTACGGGCAGTGGTTACCTTATTGCGGAACGCGCTACCTTTTGCCGACTCGCCGATGTGAGCTGCGACTTGATCAAATCCAGCGCGGGAACCGCCTGTCGCATGGACGGCCTTTGTGATCTCCACCGCTACATCGAAACTGACCCACTACCCCGCGTTGGGGGCACAGGTCAAGTTTGCGGTAGCCTAATTCAAACTTGACCAGTGCCGCGTTGGGGGCGGCCAAGTTTTGAACCGGCCGCTCTGGTATCCTGAATGGTTTACTCCGGGGAGAACGAAGAGCCATGCCAGAGCACAGGGGACGCAAACATCATCAGGACCGGGTGGCGGAGACGCTGCGGGAGGAGATCGGCGCGATGATCGAGGGCGAACTCGTCGATCCGCGGATTGCGTTCTGCTACGTCACGGAAGTGGTGCTGAATCCGGGCGGGAAATCGGCGCGCGTTTACGTGGCTGTAGATAACGCCGTTCCCGACATCGAGAAGGCGGAAGACGACACGCTGGCGGGACTGGAGGCGGCCAAGGGTTACATCCGTTTTGAGTTGAAGGAGCGGATGGGCGTACGGCACGTTCCGGAGTTGGCGTTTCTCGCCGATCGCTCGGGGCGCTTTCAGGCGCGTATCGAAGAACTGATGACCCGGGCGCGCAAGGTCGCCGCGGCGAAGCAGCGGCAGAACGCCGCGGTGGAGCAAACAGCCGAATGAATCACCATGGCGACCGGCCCGTCGATCCCGAACCTGCGGACGCGCGCAATGGCTCGGCAGAGAGGGATTCCGTAGCGGCCATCCTGGAAATTCTTCGCCAGGGAGAGAAGTTCCTGGTGTGCTCGCATTCGCGCCCCGACGGCGACGCGGTGGGGTCGATGCTGGCGACCGGCATGCTGCTCGAGCAGTTGGGCAAGCGCGTCGACCTGGTCACCGCCGACCGCATTCCATCCATCTACCGCGGCCTGCCGGGAGCCGACTCGATCACCACATTGATGCGCGTGCATGGCCCCTACGACGCGGTAATCCTGCTGGAGTGCGACGGGCTGGAACGCACCCGGCTGCGGGGGCTGGAGCCGTTCTTCCACATCAATATCGACCATCATGCGACGGGGCAGACCTTCGGCCACGTGAACTGGATCGATAAGCATGCCGCCAGCGTGGGAGAAATGGTCTATCGCCTGGTGAAGGCCGCGTGTGGGACCGTTACCCCGGAAATGGCGACGTGCCTCTATACGACGGTGCTGACGGATACCGGGGGATTTTGCTACGGCGCGACGCGGTCTTCAACCTTTGCCCTGGCGCGGGAGTTGACGGAGGCCGGGGCCGATCCGGTGCGCATCGCGCAGGAGATCTACTTTTCCACAGCGACGTCAAAGCTGCTGCTGCTGGGCGCGGCACTGAGCACTCTGAAGAGAGAGGGCCGGCTGGCATGGCTGTGGGTTTCGCACCAGGATATGGTGCGCACCTGCGCGGCGGAGGAGGACTGCGAAGGCATTGTGAACTATGCCATCTGCATCTCCGGCGTGGAGGCCGCGGCGTTTCTGCGGGAGTTGCCGGAGGGCAACGTCCGCCTCAGCCTGCGCAGCAAGGGACGGGTGAATGTATCCGCTATTGCGGCTCGGCTGGGCGGCGGAGGACATGAGAATGCCTCGGGGGTGACTCTGGATGGGCCGATGAGCCGGGCGCTCGAGGAGATCCTGTCTGAACTTCGGCCGAGTGTGGAGGAACTGAACTTCGGAGCAAATCCAGCCGCGAAGCCGGGAGATGCATTCGCCTGGGAAAACCGGGAGTTGGGAACCGGGCTGGAGCTTTCTGACGAGTGAGCCGGGGTGCTGACGCTATGCATCCGCAACATCCACGGCGCGAATCTGTTAGCCTTGTCCCTGTCGAAACGCAGCCACTGTCCGCGAACCCGTTTTGCGGACCTGCCGGCCATGACGAACTCGAGTCAAGAGTCATCGGACGAGACACTTGTCCGTCTGATTCTATGAGCTTCGTCGTACCAGCTGGAGACCCTCTGGAAGTGGAGACTTTCCTGGAACCACCCGCTCCGGTTTCGCCTGAAAAGCCGCGCAGGCGGCTGCCCAGTTGGGCTACCGTATGCGAAGCGGCCGTCTTTCTGGCGTTTGCCATCTTCTTTCTTCTCTATGGACAAACGCCGATCTTCGGAGGCGACGGGCTGGGCCTGGTTGGGGCCGACGAGCCGCGCTATGCGCAGATTGCGCACGAAATGCTGGACCGGTTCGACTCGGCGCATACGCTCAAAGGGCGGCTGGGCGCCTGCGTCACGCCCTATCTCTACGGGCGGCCGTGGCTGGAAAAACCCGCGCTTTACTACTGGCGCGCCATGTTCCTGTTCCAGGAATTCGGAGTGCACGACTGGAGCGCGCGCCTGCCGTCGGCCAGTTTCGCCTTCATCATGGCGGCGCTGATCTACCTGCACATGCGACGATTCCGGCCTGGGGGACACCTGGATGCCGCGTTGATCACGGTCGCCTGCGCGGGGATCATCGGGTTCGCGCGCGGCGCATCCACAGACATGCAGATGGCGGCGCCGTTCTCGATCGGACTGCTGGGCTGGTATGCATGGTATGAAACCGACTCGAAGTTCTGGCTGTTCGATATCTATTTCTTTACCGGGGTCGCAACGCTGGCCAAGGGGCCGGTGGCGCCGTTCCTGGCCATTGTGATTGTGCTCGCGTTTGCTGCTCTGCGGAACGAGTGGTCCATTATCCGGCGCTCGCTGTGGTGGCCGGGCGTGGCTCTGTACTTCGCCATCGTGCTGCCGTGGTTCATTGCGGTGCAGAATGAGAACCCCACATTCTTCAGGGAATTTTTCTGGGAACACAACGTAGAGCGTTTCGCCACGAACCGGTTCCAGCACGCGCAGCCGTTCTGGTATTACCTGGCGGTGGTTCTGCTGGCGCTGATGCCGTGGACGGTGCTGGCGGTACGCGCGCTTATTGACGGCATCCAGACATCGGTGGCGGAGTGGCGACTGCGGCACGCCACCAACGCAAAACGCAAGCCCAACCGGCCCGGCGACGCCTTCCCCGAATTCCTGGTGATCTGGGCGTTCATCCCCATCCTTTTTTTCTCGTTTTCGGAGTCAAAACTGCCGGGCTACATTCTACCTTCGATTCCACCCATCACCATCCTGGTCGGCGATTATCTCTATCGCCGCCGGGGACCGGGTTTGAACCGGTGGGAACTGGCCGGCCACGCGGTGTTCTCCGGAATCATGACCATGTTTGCGCTACTGCTGCCCTGGTTCGTGGTGCACGGTCCGGTGGTCCCGCCAGCGCGTCCCCTGGGGGTGGCGTTTCTGGCGGCGGCGGGCTCGGCGCTGCTTATCGTCATCGTGGTAAAGGGTTTCGGCGTGGCGAGGCTACGGCTGGCGACTTCGGGGATCGTGGTGGTGCTGGTGCTTTTCCTTTATGGCGTGGGGCCATTTTTCGGCATTCCCGCGATTCAATCCGCCAAGCGGGTTATCCACCTGCTCGACCGCACATATTCCGCCCGCCCCCTGGCCGATCGTCTGCTCGATTTTGCTCCATCTAGCGAAACCGTGGCTGTTTTCAGGGTTCGCCGCGATATGGAATACGGGCTTGCTTTCTATCGCAACCACGAGGTCGTCAATTATGGAGAGAACGGCGTGCCGGACGAACAGCATCTCCTGGTCGCGCGCGTGACAGGCCGCAACGGAGTGGATCTTCACACCCCGGGCGCGCTCGAGGAGTATCTCGAAGGCCGGCACTACGAAATGCTCTTCAGTTGGCCGGAGCAGGGACTGGAAGTGTACCTGGTGGGGAGCCGGTGAGCCACCCCAGCGACCAAGACCTGTCGGCCGGTGCGTGTTTTCGATTTCCAGTTAAGCGCCGGTCGTGGCAAAGTGAGCGGAAGGCCTTGTACGTCGCATGGCAGACTGAACCGCAGGCGAAGGATCGGGCGGGATCAGCGCAATTCAGGTAAGAGCTATTCTGGGTGAAGCATGGCATCGGGCGTTTCCATCGAGGTTCTGGACTTGCGGCACTTTGCAGCGCCGCTTTTGCGCCCCTTGCTGGAGGCGGAAGGCGACTTGTGGCGCCGCCGGCTGCACTGGGATTACCGGACCTCTGCAAAGTTATTGATGCAATACCTCGACAGCCACATGCTGCCCGGATACGTGGCCATGGAAGCGGGCCAGGTGATGGGTTACGCATTCTGCGTGTACGAAGAAACCAAGGCCGTCATCGGCGATGTCTTTGCGCTTTCGGGAAAGCAGATCGACCCGGCATCCGGAGAAAGCTCCTCGGGCGAGGATGCGCTGTTCGAGGCGGAAGCGCAGCCGGCGCGCGAAGTGGAGGAGACACTTCTCAGGCATCTGTTCGAGACGCTGCAGAACTCGCCGCAGGTGGATCGCGTCGAGTCGCAACTGCTTTTGCATCCCTCTGGTTCGCATGCGTCGAGTTTTCGCGACGCGGGATTCGAAGTGTACCGACGGCTGTTCATGGTGCAGAAACTTGCCGGGGTGTGGAACATGCCGCGGCCCGAACTGCCGCACGACCTGGAATTGCGCACCTGGCGCGACGATGACCTGGCTGCCGCGGGACGGTTGATTGCCGATGCCTACGCCGGCCATCCCGACAGCCTGATCAACGACCAATATCGCTCCGCCAACGGCTCCCTGCGTTTCCTGCATAATATCGTTCGCTACTCGGGATGCGGGGCGTTTTCCGCGCAGGCATCGCACGTGATCTACGATCGCTCCAGCCGGGAGATGGTGGCTCTGGTGCTGGGTTCGCGGGTGAGCACGCAGAGCGGCCACATCACGCAGCTATGCGTGCGGCCGCAGTACCGGCGGCGCGGATTGGCGCGCCTGCTGCTCGAGATTGCGGCGACATGTTTCTTCCGCCAGGGGGTGAGCGAGATCTCCCTCACCGTGACCGAGCGCAACGCTAATGCGATCGGGCTGTACCGGCAGGAAGGCTACGAATGCGCTCACATGTTCGATGCGGCGGTGTGGGAGCGGGGACACATCGGATAGGGGATGCGGTTCAGCGCGCGATGAGGAACATCGCCCAGCTCAGTACAATGGCCGAGCCGCAGAACAGCGCGAAACAGTAAAGCCCGTATCGGACCATACGCCGCGGGGTCTCGCGCATGGTGATCCCGAAAACCGTGGAGACGAACAGCGCAAACAGCAGGACCGCGGTGAAGTGGGAAGGACTGATCACGAGGCCTTCCTTCCGGTGCGCAGGTTGTGTGCGTCGATGGCGGAGATGATGTTGAGCATGCCTGCCACCACGATGAAGCGCGTGCCCCAATCGGCCACCGTGACCTGGACCGAGTCGGCGCCGAGCCCGGCGGCGCGGCTGACCACGTAGAGCAAACCGTTGCCGAGATCGCCAGCCAGCCCCAGCAGGTCAAGGATGTCGTGGGCGTTGGCGTAGAGCTTGCCCTGCATGGCGAGTCCGAGCGCGAACATGCCGATAATCGAGGCCGCCAGCAGCGCGCCGCGATACCACTTGCGCAGGAGAAAATGTCCGGCGCCGGGGATCAGCCACCCGGCGATGAGGGGCAAATAGACGAATCCCTGCTGCGAACCGGACCCCGATCCGGGCCGCGGTGCGGCAGCCGCATTTCTGTTGGGTGTTGTTGCCATTCCTTTCTGACTATAACGCACTGGACAGGGGGCAGGTTCCCAAGAGAAGGGTCGGCTTTCCTGGGTGCCGCGACTCAGCGGCCAAGGTGCCTCGCCCGTCCCCGGCATTACCGTTCGGAACGTCTGCGTTTAGTGTGGACCCAACTGGATTTGGGCCAGCCTGGCAAGGGCTGGTTCGCTGCCTAGCGGATGAGAGATGGACGTAACTGCCCTACGAACAACAGGAGGACGCACTTCGCCTAGTTGGTCCTGGGGAAGCAGAAACTCGTGAATCAGGCCGGCAATGACAAACGAGACAGCTGTACTGACGAACCCCAAAACCAACTGTAAAGACGGGGAACGCGCAAGAGGCACGATCTCGTTTCTTACAATTCCGCTCAATAGAAAGACGAGACAGGAATAATGTCCCATTTGTTCCAGAACGAGCCACTTCCTCAATCGTCCACGCGCTTTCTGATACAACCAGAGAGCCACCAGCAGCGCAGCCAGGAAAGTCGCTGGCCAAAGCTCGACTTGCACACTTCCAAGCAACAATACGGCGCAGGCCGATAACGCGATGGGAGCATCGATACGAAAAGGATATCGAGCTGCAACAATTCCGAAACACAGGACCGGCATGTTCCCAACCGGCGTTAAAGAGAGGTTCACCGACCAGCGGGCCAGCAAGGGGTCAGCGGTGCGGGTAATTACAACGCAGACGATCGATAACACCACGAGGGCGGGCCATCCAAATCTCATGGTAAGTCTTCGAAGGAAAGGCCAGATTGCATAACATTGAATAATGAACGGGATGAACCACCATGGCCCGATGAGCGGCACAGTATAGCCCGGTACAAATGGAGACAGACCGAGGAACATTAACACAAGCTGCAGCCCTGCTCGCCTCATCGCCGTGATCAGGCCAACCGAAACAATGAATGCGATGAACCACGGTAAGACGATCAATCCAAACTTGGGAAACAGTTTTCTGATCCGGCCGGCCATAAAGGTGGTCCAGCGAGGCGGGCCGTCCCAATAACTCTTGGCCAGGCCATAGGCGGATAGAAAGATGAATATCTGGACTCCAAAATGCCCAAAGAACGAGAAGACGGCCTGGGTGGCCAAAGACGGCTGGCGTACGGCTTCCAAAAACAGCCGAAATCTCACCGGGTCGAAGGTAAATTCATTCTCTCGGGCGGGGCTGACGAAGTGAAAGAAGTTATGAAAGACGATCGCCGTGATGGCCAGACCTTTCAGGATCGCCGTATCGTGGATGTCTTGATCCGATAGCATGCGACAGTTCCCCGAATCTCTCTTCGCCCAATTGCGGTGGGGCGGTTCATCGATGTGCGTAGGCGCGGCCCTCACGTAAATTCCACTTCGAATCACGAGTTAACGGTATCTCTCTCAGCAAAAGATGGATTTCGACACAGGCTTGCGGCCGTTCAAGGCACACGGCCTTCCCAACGATTGGAGAAATATCTCCAGGAACTCCACGCAAGTCGCGGTGACTGTCTGAGAACTTACATCGGCTTGGATGAATCAATCAAGATGACTAGAAATCTATAAATCAACTCTTTCGTCACCTGGGCCTTCGAAGCGTCCGAGCAAAGAGACAACGTAATGCTTTTTGCCATTACCTCAGTGTTCTTATTCTGTACTAACGTGTAAACCAATTGGCCTGAGTTGGGCTCGCGGTTCCTTTTGTGCAGTTGGTACGCCTGCCACCAGGCAACGCGGTATGAGAATCCCTGCTTAGACTGTCTCCACGCCAAAGGCACGCTTGGAGGTGCGGTCTGTGTTGATCAATTTCCGGTGGGTATAATGCCGGCGTTCTCCACCATGAGGACCACGGCGCGCTGGAGCGCCCGGGTGCGATGCACCACCTTGCGCGGGACGACGAAACCCTGGCCGGCTTTCAACTCGACGGTGCGATCCTCGAGGTCGATGAGGAATGTGCCCTCGATGGTTAAGAAGAATTCGTCGTCTTCCTCGTGCTTGTGCCAGTGATACTCGCCTTCGAAGACGCCCATGCGCACCACCGAGCCGTTGACCTGGCACAGGGTCTGATTGAACCATTTGTACTCGCAGGCGTCAGCCATGGCTTTCACATCGATCACTTCGAGCGAACCGTGCAGGATGTTGAGACGGGTTTCGTAGGGGTATGAGGCGGTGTCGGCCATGATCGCGGCTCCTTCAGCGCAGGATAACGAGGAAGCGCCTGGATCGCAAGAATCGCGGCCGTGTTTCGTCACCTTTCCTGCGGGCCGGCCTCCGTGGTCCCGACTTCTTCGTCCGCGGGACCCTTTGCCAGTTTGCTGATGAGCCAGGGCGATAACCAACAACACAGCGCGACCACCACGCGCAGGATCGGATTGGGAACAAGCTTCTCTCCGATCGGCGTGAATGCGACCAGGATGCCGGCTAGAACCATGGCGATACCGGGAACGAATTCGCGCAGCGAACTGAGCTTGGGCAGGTACCACGGAACGGGCGCCTGGCGGAGACCGGTCTTGCGGATAATCACAGCAAGATACATTTCTTCGTTGGCCAGCGTGTCGAGCGATTGTTCCCAGATTTCCGCCCGGCCCAGGGACTTGTCCATTTCATAAACATCCTGAAACAGGCGCGAGACCTTGGCTTCGTACTTCTCTTTGTCGTAGTCGCGATCGAACACTGCAGCCGCCTGCATCTCCGCCGGGCTCGCGGAAGCGGCTGAAAAGGCCAACATGTGCGTCTCGACTTCAGTAAGCGCGAGGTTGGAGCGCTTGGCTTGATCAACGATCCGATTAACGAGGAAACGCCTCGCCTTCACTACCGAGGGAGTGCTCATTGCGACCTTCCTGGCCCTGCCGGCTTGGAGGATCCGCCAAGATGCGACGAATTTTGAAGCCCAGCCCGGCAAGGCTAAAGCCCGGTGTTGCATTCTGCGAGGTTGCGGCCCGCGAAAAGGGGGCCCTGGTTCAGGACGTTCGGGAATTGAATTAGTCCATGGCCTGTGAAGACGGGCCCGACAAAACATGCTGCAAGCTTCTAGATGCGCACCAGTTCCCGCTGGATTTTTCCGGTCACCCAGGCTCTGCCTGGGGCGGTCATCATGTCCACTTCGCTGCGCACCCCGAAGTCAGGGAGGTAAATTCCCGGCTCCACGGAGAAGCAGGTGTTGGGAAGCAGCAGGCGCTCATCATGAGTCTCGAGATTGTCGAGATGCGCGCCGGGCCCGTGAATCTCCTGGGCAATATTATGCCCTGTCCGGTGGGTGAAGTATTGTCCGAATCCGGCATTGCGGATGACGGAGCGCGCGGCGTCGTCGGCTTCGAACCCACGAATGGGCCGGTTGGCGGCAAACGCGGATTCGACGACGCTGATGGCGGCGTCGCGGGCATTGCGCACGGTTTCGAAAACCAGTTGCTCGCGATCGGAGGGCTCGCGGCCCACCACGCCGGTCCAGGTGATGTCGTAGAAGACCGTGCCAGGCTTATCGACGCGGCCCCAGATATCGATGAGGAGGAAGTCGCCCTGGCGGATGGGAGCGGTTTGCTCGGCGGTGGGCTCGTAGTGGGAGTCGGAGCAGTTGGCGTTCACGCTGACGTTGGGGCCGTTCTCCCAGACCAGGCCTTCGCACTTCATGGCGTCGCTCAGGAACTGAACCATGGCGAATTCGGTCAGACCGCCGGCCGGGCGCAGGGTGCGGCCGATCTTGCGCCAGGCTTCTTCGAGGATTACGTCGATGGCGCTCTGCGCGACTTTGTGGCTGGCGATCTGTTCCTCGGCGAGCACGGCTTCGAACTGGCTGACCAGGTCGGCGGAGCTAACAATCTGCTTTCCGATGGAACGCAGGAACTCGATGGTACCCGCGTCGACCATGGAAACGTACATGATCGCGTTGTTGGGCGAGTACTGCATGGCCAGGCGCCGGACGCCCTTGAGCATCAGCTCGAGGCCGGAAGCCAGTTCCTGCCAACTGGAGTAGAGGCCCTTGCTGCCGGGGAGGGAATCGAGGCGGCCCTGCTCGATTCGGTGAACTAGTTTGCGCGGCTCGCCTTCGGCGGGAATGTAGTAGTACCAGCGGCGGGTAATGTGGGCCTTCGGGTCGAGCCCCAGAATGCGCTCGCCGATGGGGTCGCGATGGTGGTGATCGTAGAAGAGCCAGCCGTCGTGGCCGGCCTCGCGCAGCGCGGTTTGGATTGCCTCCAGGTTCATACGGAAGATGATACGGCAGCACATTGAACCCGTCAGGCAGGGAAAACTATGGCTCCTGACTTCGCCTTACGCTATTATCGAGCCACTCAAGAAACCGGACCCGAATCGATCCCGCCCTTTTTTCGTAATTATCTGTAGATCTCGAAACCAGAGGGGGACGGATGCGCCGAAATTTTGCTGCGTTCTCGATAGGTTGCGCGGTGTTGATCGCTCTCGCGGTTGCGTTGCCGAGAGGGCGCTCTTCAGCGCAAAGCGCTGCCCCTGTCAAGTTCTCACCGGCGATTCCCAGAACTTGGGACGATCCGGCGATGGCAGAACTGGAAGTGCCACTCGCCGATCCAAGCGCGTCACCCAAGCAAGTTTCCGCAGACTACTACTACCGGATTCCGGTGCGGCCCATCTTCAAGACATACGCGGTCTACGCGCCTGGACATGAGCCGGCCGGATATATCGAGTGGCTCAATAAGCAGGAGCCGGTCCTTTTGTGGGATGACAAAGGTCACGGGCCGCCGCTGGCCACGGAGGCCGACTGGATCGAGGCGGGGAAATTGGTGTTCGAGGAGCCGCTTTTTCCGGGACCGCTCGGTGGCCACAACGACGAAGGCCTCTACGTCCGGGATCCGGATTTCTATCGGCAGACTGGTACGCCGGTAGCTGCGGATGGCACCGTGCCGTTCTATCGCTACATGGTCCTCGCGAAGGGGAAGGTGGCCGTCGGAATCCTTGCATGTGCGATGTGCCACAGCCGTGTTATGTCCGACGGTTCCATTCTGAAAGGTGCGCAAGGTAACTTCCCCTTCGACAGGGCGTTCGCATGGAACTACCGTCACGGGGGCGATTTTCCGGAAAGTGCCCGGGAGCTCGAGCACTTTCTCTTCGACGCTCCGTGGGTCCATCCCGATTCGCGGCCCGGACTCGACAAAATGTCGATCGAGGAGATTGCCTCCATTCACGACCCAATACCGGCCGGGGTGATTGCGCGTCACCGGACGAGCCCCCTGTTTCCGGTGCAGGTCCCGGACTTGATCGGGGTGAAGGACCGCCGATACCTCGACCGCACCGGGCTCCAGCAGCACCATTCCATCGTCGATCTTATGCGATACGCGGCGCTGAATCAGGGCGGAGATGACTTGGCGAGCTACGGCGGATTCATTCCCGTCGGGTCTCCCTTGCCCGGTCCCGACAAGATCGGCGAGCGGTACAGCGACGAGCAGCTTTACGCTCTGGCCCTGTATGTCTATTCGCTCCGGCCCCCGCCCAACCTGAACAAGCCAGACGCAGTTTCCGGGCGCGGCGAGGCGATCTTTCAGCGCGAGAACTGCCCGGTCTGTCACACTCCGCCGCTCTACACGAGCAACAAGCTGACGATTGCGGAGGGGTTCACGCCGCCACCGGACGCCGACGAGAAATTCGACATTCTGCCGGTATCGGTCGGCACCGATGCGGGTCTCACGCTGAAAACTCGCCGCGGCACCGGGTACTACAAGGTGCCCTCGCTCAAGGGAGTGTGGTACCGAAGCATGTTCGGACACAGCGGGTGGTGCGCCACGCTTGAAGACTGGTTTGATCCCCGCCGGCTTCGTGCCGATTACGTTCCCACCGGGTTCATGCCTTACGGCGTGAAAACCTACGCGGTAAAGGGCCATCGTTTCGGCCTAAAGCTCTCCGACGAAGACCGAAAGGCGCTGATTGCTTTCCTGAAGACCCTGTGAGCCGAACAAAGTTCGCGGGAGTGCTGCACCATTACAGCGCCGCCATTGCCTCCTGCTGGCCGGGGAAGAGGCCAGCGTACTTGGTGATGCCCACCATGGTGAACACTTTAGTGAAGTGGGCGGAAAGGCCGTAGGCGAAGACCTTCTGGCCGGCGTTGGCTGCCTCGATCAGCAACTGGATCACCAGCGCGATGCCGCTGGAGTTGATGTAATCCACCTTGGAAAAGTCCAGAAGAATGAGCTTCGTCGACTGCTTGGGAAGCGATTGATAGGTGCCCAGCACCGCCTCCTTGGATGTGCTGGCGATATCGCCCTCAAAGCGCAGGACGCTGACCGGATGCCCGGCCGGGGAAGTAAGCTGGTCTACACGCGATTTGGTTTCGCTCTGCACGATTCGTCTCCGTTGAAATTTTTATAGCGATGGGGGATCAAGCCGGATCACGAGCCGAACATAACTCGCTTTCCCATTCGCGCCTGCAACCCACTCGGCTTCATCCACCAGCGCCTGGATGAGAAACATTCCCATCCCGCGAGGGTCTTCCTCGCCATGGATCTTGCGATCGATATCGACCTTGGGCGGCGGTCCCTTCATACCCTTGCCATCGTCGATGACTTTGACCTCGAGAGAGCCCGCGCCCGCAGAGAGTACTACGCCAACGGACAGCCCTTCGTTCAATCGATTGCCGTGTTCCATGGCGTTGATGCAGGCCTCGGCCACGGCGGTCTTGAGATCTTCGACCCGGTCTTCGCGGAAGCCCATCAGTTTGGCTACGGCGGCAGCGGTGCTCATGGCGACTTTTTCGTAGCCCAGCCGGGAGGGCAGGCGCACCTCGACGGTCGTCGCTTTTACGCCGGCGGGCTTCACGCCGCTCATGCCGGCATCTCCGCCGCGCGGCAAAGCACCAACGCTGTCATGTCGTCCCCCTGCGGGCCGCCTTCAACAAACTCCCCGATAGCCGTCCACAATGCATCGAGAATACCATCGGCTTGGGACGCTGGGCATTGAGAAAAATTGGCCATAAGTCGTTCCGCACCAAATTCTTCATCTCCGCGGAAGGCCTCGGTCAAGCCGTCGGTATAGAACAGCATCCGCGAGCCCGCGGGAAAGGCGCAGCGCTCGCTTGTGTAGCGCATACCCGGCAACAGGCCCAGGGGCGTCCCCACGGATTCAAACAGGCAGGTGCTGCCGTCGGGATGAACGCCGAATCCGGGATTGTGGCCGGCATTTACGACTTCGATTTCGGCGGTCTGCGGATACAGGCGCAGGAAGATGGCCGTCACATACTTCCGCCGCGCTTCCTCTCCGTCCATCCAGTGATGCTCGTTCATGCGCGTGGCCAGTTCATCGAGCGGCACGTCGTTGAAAGCCATGGCGCGAAAGGCGGACCGAAAGCTGGTCGACATGATGGCCGAGGCCAGCCCTTTGCCGGCCACATCGGCCACCGCCATCACCACGCTTCCATCTGGCCGCATGAGGATATCGAGGTAGTCGCCGCCCACCTCGTAGCACGTCGCCGACCGGTACCCCAGCGAGTAGCCCTGGATCTTGGGCATTTCCTGGGGAAGCAGGGAGCGCTGGATCCGCCGGGCCGCATCCAGATCCTGCTGTACGCGGGCATACTCTACATTGCGCTTGTGGTTGCGGGCGTTCTCGAGAGCGACGGCGGCCTGCAGAGCCAGGCCTTCGAGGAAGTCAGCCTCGTAGATCGTCAGGGGACGACCTTCCGGGGCCGCAACCACCAACTCGGTCATGCGCTTGCCTTCACGGTCGGTCAGTGGGAAAACCGGCACCATCGACGAGTCGAAGGAGGCGCCGTTACCCGCCTCGGTGACCGCGGCAGGATTTACGGGGATGGATTCGATGGGGTCTCCGTACGCCAGGCCGGTGCCGGGAAAGGACGCCCCGGCCATTTCCAGTTCGCGCACCACAATGCGCAGGACCGACTCCAGAACCTCCTCTTCCCGGATGGTCGAGTGCACCTGCCGCGAGGCCTCGAGGAGGGCCTGCAAGCGAAAAACCTGCTGCTGCAGATCGATGGTTTCGTTGTTGCCCGGTAGCTGAATGCCGGCCGCCATTGTCCACCCTCCGTGGAAATTCTCACTCTAACACGGGCGTAGGTGTTTGAGGATTGACCCCGTGCGCCACGGTTTTGGACTTTCAAGAACGACGCGCGGCGATGAGAATATCTTTCGCTTCCAGGATGGGGGTAGGGTACCCATGGCGCGCCACCGCCAGCATCGCCCTCCCCATATCGCGGGTCGATACCACCTGGTTGGGCATCACCCTGCGCAGCAGCGGCCAGAACGGCTTTACAAGCCTGTAGAGGATCCGGTAGGTGCGTGTCTTGGATTGGATGTCGTCCAGCGGTTCAATCATCCCCGGACGGAACAGGTATGCCTTGACCGGGAGCCGCAGCAGGGCATTCTCGGTCTTGCCCTTGACTCGGGCCCACATGACGCGGCCCTTCTCCGAGCTGTCGGTTCCCCGCCCCGAAACGTATATGAAGGTCATGCCAGGGTTGAGGCAGCTCAGCGTCTGGGCGGCAGCCAGCGTAAAGCCGTACGTCACCCGTTCGTAATCGGCCTCTTTCATGCCGGCCGAGGACACACCCAGGCAAAAGAAGCACGCATTGATCCCGTTCAGGCGAGACTTGATCGCAGAGTAATCCAGCAGATAAACATGAACGATCTCGCGAAGCTTGGAGTCCTGGATGGCGGAGGAAGCGGAGCGTCCCACGGTGAGAACCTCGTGAACCTCAGGATCGAGGAGGCATTCTCGCAGCACGCCCCGGCCGACCATTCCGGTCGCCCCAAAAACAAGAACCTTCATCCTCATATCATGGCGCCCGGCAGCGCCGCCGCGCGTGATTTATCCTTCGACAAATGCGGAAAACTCTGTCCGTGGCCATGATCGCGATGAACGAGGAGGCCAACCTGCCTCGCACGCTCGAAAGCGTGAAATGGGCCGACGAGATCATCGTGGTCGATTCGGGCTCCAAGGACGGCACCATCGAGATCGCCCGGTCGTTCGGCGCGAAGACTTCCTTTCACGCCTTTGGCGGCCACGGCGAACAGAAAAACGTGGCGCTCGACCTGTGCACCTCGGACTGGATTCTGCTGCTCGACGCCGACGAAGTGCTCACCCCGGAGTTGCAGGAAGAGATCCGCCAGACCCTTGCCGATGAACCGAAGTACGGCGCCTACTGGATTCCGCGCCTGAACCTGATCTTCGGCCGCTGGATGCGCCACGGCGGATTCTATCCGGACCGGAAGTTGCGCCTGTTCAAACGCGGCGCGGCGCGGCTGAGCGAAGGCGTCGGACCCCATTCGACGCCGCAATTCGAAGGACCGCGCGGCAAGTTCAGGCAAGATATGCTGCACTACGCCTATCCGACCTTGGGCGTCTATCTCGAGCACATGAATCGCTATAGCTCGGAGATCGCGCACCTGCTGCACGCGAAAGGGCGGACCAGCCGGTCGTTGCCGGTCTTCCTTTGGAATGGGGTGCTCAATCCCGCGGCGACATTTGTCTATAACTACATTTTCCGTCTTGGTTTTCTCGACGGACGTGAAGGCCTGCTGCTGCACCTGAACCACTCGGTCTATATCCACTGGAAGTTCATCAAGGCCTGGTGGCTGGGGCGGGGTAAGCCGATCAAGTGAGAGAAGCAGCTTTTAGCTTTTAGCTATTAGCTATTAGCTATTAGCGGGGTGCCTGAAGTCTAGCTTTTTAGACCTGGGAAAGCACACCCTCCGTCGACGGAACAATTCAAACCCGCCCGCCTTCCCGCGAATAATCCCCGCTCTTGCCCCCGGTCTTCTTGTCCAACTGAACATTGCGAATGACGATGGCTTTGTCGAGCGCCTTGGTCATGTCGTAGACCGTGAGTGCTGCAACCGACGCGGCTGTCAACGCTTCCATCTCCACACCGGTCACTCCCATGGTTGCTACCGTCGCGGTGATGCGCACGCCGTTGCCTTCGATGGCAGCTTGCACATCCACGTGAGTGAGGGGGAGAGGGTGGCACATGGGAATCAGTTCCGCAGTGCGCTTGGCGGCCTGGATGCCGGCGAAGCGCGCGACTTCGAGTGGATTTCCCTTGGGATTTTCCGGCAGGGCCGCGATCACTGGGGCGGAGAGTTCCACGAATGCCGAGGCGGTAGCGGTGCGGCGGGTGGGCTGCTTGCCGCTGACGTCGACCATCGAGGCCTGGCCGGCTTCGTCGAAGTGGGAAAGTCGCAACGGTGCGGATTCAGCCATGGAACTCCTCAAATAAGCAGAATGCGTACCGTTGAGCCGGCTTCGAGACGCCCGGTGCCCTCCGGCACGACCAGAAAGCAGTTGGACCGGGAAAAGGAGGTTAGATCGCCGGAGCCTTCGGAGGGTACCGTTTTTACTTCGGGAGGCTCTTCCACGTCCGGACCGAAGTTGCAAAATGACGGCACAAACCGGGTCAGGTCAGGCTTGCCTTTCACATCCTTGGCGAGACGGGCGAGGGCGAACCGCGGGCCCGCCTGGCAGCCGGCCAGGGCGCCGAGAATCCGCGAGCCAAATAACAGGAACGTGGCCGCCGAAGAGATGGGATTACCGGGCAGGCCAAAGAAGGGCAGCACTTTCCCGGCCGACACGCCGGAGGTTGAGTGGTGTTTCCGCGACAGGTCTCCGAAGACGAGCGGCTTGCCGGGCTGGATGCGCACGCCGGTGAAGTGGAACCGGGCGCCGATACGTGCCAGGGCCGGCTCGACCAGGTCGAATTTGCCGGCGGAGACGCCGCCCGTAACGAGCAGCATATCGGCGCTGACAGCCTTGCGGAGGGATTCATCCAACGATTGTTCGTTGTCGCTGGCGGTAGGCAGGATCCACGGGTCGCCCCCCGCCTGGGACACCAGCGAGGCCAGCATGACGCCGTTGGAATTGCGGATTTGGCCCGGGCCAGGTGTGGCCGCGACGGAGACGAGTTCGTCGCCCGTGGTGAGAATCGCCACGCGCGGACGGCGGAAGATCTCGACGGTCGAATGGCCGCAGGCGGCGGCCAGGGCGGTGTGCTGCGGACCAATCCGCGTGCCAGCGGGGAGCACCTCTTCTCCCGCGCGCGCCTCGGCGCCTTGCGGAACAATGTTCTCCCCGGACTCGAGGATACGCGACGGAAGCAGGCGGATCGTGGCGGGCGAATCGTCATGGCGGTCGAGGTGCTCGATCATGGCCACGGCATCGGCGCCGCCCGGTATGGGCGCGCCGGTCATGATCTCCCACACGGATTTAGGCGGCAGCGGACCCGCCGGCGGCTGGCCGGCGTGGATCGAACCGGCGACCTGCAAGGGCATGTGCTGGTTGGCTTCCGCAGCCCGGCAGGCGAAGCCGTCGCGGGTCGAACGTGGGAACGGCGGCTGATCACGATCGGCGCGCAGCGAAGCCGCAAGAATCCGCCCCGGGGCCTGGGCCAGGTCGACCCGTTCCGACGCAGGTTGACGAGCGAGTTCAGCAGCTTGAGCGGCAACAATCGCAACGGCTTCCGCGTAGCTGGGCAAAGCAGAACTCATGAGTCGGATTGTAGAGGATAGAGGTTGTGGTCAGTGGTTAGTGGTGAGTGAATCGCGGGACACTGAGTCCGATTACGATGGATTTATGGTTCTGACGCCCGCGATCGCCGCTTCCCTGCTCCGGGACGTACACGTTTTGGATGGAGGAATGGCTTCGGAACTCGAGTATCGCGGCGCGCGGATCGATGGGCCGCTGTGGTCGGCGCAGGTGCTGGAGGACGCACCGGAAAAGATCGTCGACGTGCATCGCGCCTATATCGAGGCGGGCGCGCAGTGTATCGAGACGGCCAGCTACCAGGTTTCGCGAATGGGCTATGAGGAGATCGGGCTGGCCGCCGCGCGTGCCGACGCGGCCTTGCTGCGATCCGTGGCGCTGGCGCGCGAGGCGGCGGGAGCGTTTCCCGACCGACGGGTTGTCGTCGCGGCGTCGCTCGGACCATATGGAGCCGCCCTGCACAACGGCGCCGAATATCACGGCAACTACGAATGCAGCCACGCCGCCCTGGTTGGGTTTCATCGCGAGCGGATCGAGGTGCTGGCAGACGCGAGCGAGGAACATGCTCCCGATCTGTTTGCGTTCGAGACGCTGCCCTCACTCGACGAGGCGCAGGCTATCGGCGAGGCTCTTGTCGCCTGGCCGTTTGTTTCGGCCTGGTTCAGTTTCACCTGCGCCGATCGCGAATATGTTGCTCACGGCGAACGGCTCAGCGAGTGTGCGAGGGTGGTGGCCGGCTTTCCACAAACTGTAGCAGTGGGGATCAACTGCACCATGCCCGCCATGATTTCGGACCTTGTCGCAGAAATTCGAAGCACGACGAGCAAGCCGATCGTGGTATATCCCAATTCCGGCGAGGGATGGGATGCTCTGCATCGCTGCTGGACGGGACAGAGCGATCCGGCAAGCTATGGAGCGATGGCGCGGGAATGGTTTCAAGCGGGCGCGCAGATTGTCGGCGGGTGCTGTCGCACGCGGCCGGAGCATGTGGGGCTGGTGGCTTCTGTTTCCGGTGTTCGTGGTCTCCCACCCTAGCGACAAACAACGTCGCTAGGATGGGGCACCCAGCGGTCGTGGAACATCAGGCGTCCCACCCGGGTCTCAAAATCGAGACCTGGGGCACCTGTGATCTTTCAACCGCCACTGATCACTGACCACTGCCTTTCAGCACCTGCTTGGCGATCGTGGCCAACTGCATGTTCGAGGACCCTTCGTAGATCTTGCCGATCTTTGAGTCGCGGAAGTACTTCTCAGCGGGGTAGTCGCGGACGAAGCCGTTGCCGCCGAAGATTTCCACGCACTGGCTGGCCACGCTTTCGGCTACCTGCGAAGCAAACAGTTTGGCCATGGCGGCTTCGCGGACGAAGGACTGGCCGGCGTCCTTGAGGCGGGCGGCGTTGTAGACCATCAGCCGGGCCGCTTCGATTTCGGTGGCCATCTGCGCCAGGGAGAACTGCACCGCTTGGAACTCGGCGATGGGCTTACCGAACTGGCGGCGCTCCTGGGCATAGCGCGCAGCGTGGCGCCAGGCGCCTTCGGCCAGACCCAGCATCTGCGCGCCGATACCGATGCGGCCTTCATTCAGAGTTTCGATGGCGATCTTGTAGCCCTTGCCGGGCTCGCCCAGAAGGCTTTCCTCGGGGATTTCGCAGTTGTCGAAGAGAATCTCGCAGGTGCTGCTGGCGCGGATGCCAAGTTTATCTTCCTTGCGGCCCACGGTGAATCCGGGAGTGTCCTTTTCGACCAGGAATGCGGTTATGCCGCGGTAGCCGGCGCGAGGATCGAGGGTGGCGAAGACAATAAAGAGCCCCGCTTCACGGGCATTGCTGATCCATAGCTTGCGGCCGTTGAGGCGATAGCCATTGTGGATCTGCTGGGCTCGGGTCTGGAGTGCGAAGGCGTCGGAACCCGAACCGGCTTCGCTCAGCGCATACGCTCCCGCGGTGCCTGAGGCAAGACGGGGCAGCCAGTGACGCTGCTGCGCGTCGGTGGCCCAGCGGCGAAGCGCGCTGATGACCAGGGTGTTGTGAACGTCGACAAGAACCGCAATGGCGGGATCGACCATGGAGATGGCCTCGATGGCCAGCGCAGCGTCGAAGAAGCTTCCCCCGGCGCCGCCAAGGTCTTCGGGGATTTCGATGGCCATGATGCCGAGTTCGAAGAGCTTATCGATCAGTCCCGGCGCGATCTGCTGTTCTTCATCCATGCCGCGGACCAGTGGAGCGATGGTGTCCTCGGCGAATTGCCGGACGGTGGCGTAGAACAGGTTCTCTTCTTCAGAGAGTTGAGTGAGTGGAGATGGCTTGGGCTCGGCCTCGGTCAGCACAGACTTGCCTCCGGATTCGGAGTTTATCAAAGAGAAGGCGGGAATTGGGATCGGGGATTCGGTCTGTCGTGCGTCTAGCGGGAATCCCAGGTCTCAGAATCGAGACCTGGGGCACCCAAAATGCGATTACTGGATGACGAACGTGAAGGTCGTGGTCCCGGTGTTGGTTGAGGTGACGGAATCCTGGCCCGTCAGCGTGACAGTGTAAGTGCCCCGGGGCGGATCAGTTAACGTGCTGCCTCCACTTCCGCCGCCGCAGGCAGACATGACCAGGCCGGCCGCCGCGAGAAGCAGGATCCAGGCCGCCGAGCGGAACCGGCGCGCGTAACGGCCCAGGAATCCGGCGAGCAGCAGGCCGGCGAAGGCAGCTTCCGCCGGAAGGCGATTTGGAGCGGGATTCGGCGTAGTGCGGCTGGCATTGCCGCGCAGAAGAGCCTGCAACGGGTGCATGCCGGGCTTGGCGCCACCGGTAGTGGATGCGCAATCGGATGCGTTGGTATCAAGGTTCAGCTGGGTAGTTGCGGCTGTCGTGCCCGACACCGCGACCGAGCCCACCCCGCTGCTGCTGGTAGTGGTAAACGAGAAGCAGAGATTTGCGAGAGCGCTGTCGTTCGACGTGGTGATGTTCAGCAGCACCGTACCGGTGTAGCCTCCCGAGGGCGTCACGCTGATGTTTTCATTTCCCGCACTGCCCCGGGTCACGGTGAGCGTCGAGGGGGTCGCAGCGACGGCAAAGGTGCCCTTGCCGGAACTGGTGGTTCCGATGGTGACGGCTCCGATGCCCACCGAGGGAGCGTGGGTCGCATCGCCGGAATATTGCGCCAGAACCTGGTGCGGCCCGGTGGCGGTGAACGTTGCGCTATAAGTCGCCGCGCCATTGGAGAGTGCCTGATTCGCGACGGTGGTGCCGCCGAAGGTGGTGCCTCCGTCGATCTGCAGGGTTACGGTCCCGGTGGGCATAGTGGAGCCGCTCACGGGCGCGACAGTGATGGTGAAGACATCAGCGACGTTGACGGCGGGCGACGCGTTCGCCGGAACCACTGTCGTTGCCGTGGCCAGCAGCGACGCCGTGGATCCTTTGTTCACCGGCCACGCCGATGCCAGGTTGTTCAAATCCACCGAACCGAGGCCGGTGACTTCGTCGTAACCCGTACCGGCCGAGAAGCCGGCCGTGGAACTGCAGAAGCTGGAACCGGCGGTGCAATTGTTGTTGCCCTTGGTAATGTCGTGAAATGCCGATGCGTAAGTGGAGCTGTTGCCGGCGAGCTTATAGAGGGTGGGGTTGATCAGTCCCTGGCCGGTGGTGTAGCCGGCTTTCTGGTTGATCAGCGCCACCATGCCCGCAAAAATGGGCGCGGCAAAGCTGGTGCCGCCGGCAGCCGTCAACTCGCCCGTGGCCGAATCCCGGAAGCCGCTGTTGCAGCTTGCCTGCTGCAAGGGCGCCTGGGTGGTGTTCCAGTTGGTCTGATCGCTGGTGCAGTAGAGATAGCCGGGAAGATTGGGAGACGAATAAAGCGAAACATCCGGGACCAGGCGCTTGGATCCGGAAGCGATGCCCGGTACGCCGGTTTGCCAGGTGGGCCGATTCACCAGCGCGCTGGGGCCGCCGCCGGTGGCGCTCAGACCTCCCTGGGAGCTGTCGTCGTTCCACGCCACTTCGGGAATGTACTGTTTGACCGAATTCGTAATATCTGTACCCGAGGTGGAATTCCAGTAGGTTGAGTAATTCGCACCCTTGTTTCCGGTCGTCGGGTCGACTCCATCGATTGCCAGGATTTCGGTTCCGCCCATGCCGGTAACAAAGGCGCTGCTGGCCGGGTAATTGACCGCCAGCGCCTCCTGCTGCGCGGTGGTCAGGTGGGTGTCGCCGGAGCAGGCGGTCGATCCCTGGTCGCCTGACGCGGCGAGGATGGTCTGCCCCTGGGATGCGCCCTGCGACATGACGCCTTCGAGCATGGCAAGATCGGAGGTCGTCAACTCGGTTTCGCAGCTGTCATAACTTAGCGAGATGATCGGCGCGATCAGTTCGTCCACCGCGTACTGCACGGAATCGAAAACGCCGAAGCTCGTATTGCTGCCGGTGTAAACGAAGAGGATGTTGGCGCCGGGAGCGATGGCCCCCGACCACTCCACGTCAATATCGGACTCGCCTTCATCGCCGTCTGCCGCAACCTGGGAGTCGCCGGTGCCGGGCACCAGGACCATGGTCGGATCTTTCTTCGCCAGCCCGGCCGCGCTTTGAAAATTCTCAATGTCGCCGACTTGGATGGCGGACTGGCCGGCAATCGCAATGGACTGGCCGACGCCGTTGACGCCGCCGCTGTAGAGCGGCCCAACGTCGTAGACGGTGGCGATGTCGCCGGGAGCGAAGAAGACACTTCCAGTCTGGCCTGAGGTGAAAGCCCCGCGAGGAATGATGTGCTGGGCGCGCGGACGGAAGTCATTCAGGTTGCGAATGCCGGCAACCGCCGGAGCGATGGCGGCCGGAACTGAAAGCGGCGTGGAAGGCGCGAAGTGCCGCTCCCCGCCGACGTTGAAGTAGTGCATTTGAGTGGCGAACGCCGACTCCACCTGGCCGGCACTGCCGGAGAAGCGAATCATGTTGCGACTGCGCGCCAAGGAGTCAATCGAGAACCCCTGCTGCTGCAGCCAGCTCTGCACTTTCTCGAGGTCGGACTGCGCCATGCCGAAGCGCCCGGCGAACTGGTCGGGAGTTAGCCACTGGTGGTATTGCGGGGAGGCGGGATCCTGCTGCGCCGCCAGCAGTGCTTCGAGATCGGCCTGCTGCGCGGCGGAACGATTGAAGTAGAGGCTGATGCCGTTGAGGCGCGAACCGCCCGGCATGCGGCCGGCATCATTCTGCGCCTGGGCGAAAGGGTGGAGAGAACCAAGGATTGTCGTCTGCTCGGAATTCGAAATGTCGGATCGGATGCGGGAGGCTGGCGATTGCGCGCCCAGCAGGCCTGCCGCCATCGTGAAGGCCATGACTATCCCGCAAACCTGAAGCGTTTTTTGCTGTAGAGGTGCAAATATCGTCTTCATGAGTATCCTTTTTGATTTATGGCCTCAACGTCCCCGGGGGTGCGGACAAGCGAGGAGGATGGTTAAGATGTCAGGCACCGAAACGCGCCTGGAATTTGAGCGCAAAACAGCACAGGGCTTCAGGCGGCCAAGGCAGACGCCAAACCCTCCTTCTCCGCGGAACGAGCTTCGCGGGAACGACAGGGAACGCCCCTTACATAGACTCCGAAATGACTCTGAAGTTGTGACTTGGCGAGAAATTTGCGCGGGATGCCGCAGGGATCGAGGGCAGGAAGCGGGATGAGTTCTTATTGGGCGGCAGACTCGTCGGCAGGAACCAATTCGAGCGCGGCTGCACTGGCAGAACGGGGGGTGAATCGGTCCGCCCGCCAGGCTACGGAAAGCTTTTCACGGCTGAGCAGTTTGTGAATCTGGCTGCGAGCGTGATCCGCCCAGGGGCCAGTGCGATCGAGGCGCACGTAAGCGTGCCAGTGCAGCAGGGCGGGGCGGAGTTCGCCTTTGCGCTCGTACGCCAGCGCCAGGTTGTAATGCGCGTCGGCATAGCGCGGAGCCAAGGCGATCGCCTTGCGATAAGCGGCGATCGATTCGTCGGGCCGGTCGAGTTCATCGAGCACATTGCCCAGGTCGAAGAACGCCAGCACGTAGCCCGGATCGGCCACTGTGGCGCGGCGATAGAGCTCTTCGGCGCGGCCAAAGCGGCGCATATGGAAAAAGATGGTTCCCAGATTGATGGAAGCGGGCGCGAAGTTGGGGTCGGCGGCGATGATCTCGCTGTAAATGGCGATGGCGCGATTCTTGTCGCCGGATTCTTCGGCCTGCACCGCGGCGGTAAAGCGGTCTTGCACGCCGCGGCCGGCGGGAACTCCGGTACGGCGCAAGGGCGCAGGTTCGGACGTCGCGGGCTGGCGTTCGACGCGTTCAAAGTCGAACAGCAACTGGCGGCGGATGGGGTCGACCATGGTGCCCGAGTGGCGAAATGCCAGGCGGGTGCCGGTTCGCACCAGGCAGGCCTCGAGCAAGGGATTGGTCATGCCCGCGACCGCTTTCATGGCCACGATGGAATGGCGAATGGCGGCAGCCGACACGTCGTCCTCACGCAGCGCGCGAAGCGTCCGCAACTGGCCCAGGTCCTGGAATGTGTAGTTCTGCTGAGCGGGAATCAGTTCCGCTTTTTCCCAACCTGCCAACTGACGGGAACTGATCTGGAGAATGCGTAACACATCGTGGCGGCTATAGCTGGTCACTCTTGTATGCTCCCCGCGGGTGGTCCGGCTCGGCCTTTCGGTTATGTTCGATCACCCCTCCAACGACGACAGAGGGAACCGCTCTTGCAGCGATTATGCCAAGAATAGGAGTGGATAAGCAGACTGGAATTGAAGTTGCAATGAAAAGTTGGTGGATAACCGGTACCTTATTTGGTTCCAAGAGCATCGGGGCGATGGAGGGTGTGGAAAAACAGGGACTGAGGACTGAGGGACTAAGGGACTAGGAATCGGACCAGCAATCTTAGTCAGCGAATTGTGAACTCGGAACTGAGAACTAAGAGCTGTGAACTCGCGCGGCCTGGCCGCGCGTCACGGCTGGCCGCCTTCGCTGCGCGCGACCTGGTTGATGATGCGCTGAATGACCACGATCTGCACGTGGATGTGTCGGGCCAGGTCGGGGAGGAACTCGGTGATGTAGTTCCCGATGGGAGCCGTAGCGATCCCGATGGCGTATCGGGAGGCGCTGGCGCTTGCTGTGGTCTCCCGCCCCGGGACGTAGAGATTGCTGATGCCGTCGTCGATGGCGAATCCCACCAGGTTGGAGTAGTTCAGCATGCCGCGGCCATCGTCGTGCTGGGTCCATACCACCTGCAAGGTGGCATGGAAGATGCGGCGCGGGATTCCGGCCTTGGGCATGCGGTGGTAGTGGGGATCCTGGTGGGTGATTGATGGAATGGCGTAGGTGCCGAAGAATTCGCCGATGAGGTCCTGCGTATAGCTCACCCCCACGTATCGGCCATAGCCGGCCATCCCTGGACCATAGGGAGAATGCGAATCGACCCCGACAGCTATCGCGGCCTCGCCCAGGATGGTGATGTTGTTAAACGGATCGGCCACGTTGCGCGCGGCCAGCCAGGCTTTGTCTTTGGGAGTGAGGGGCTTGTCCTGGGGGCCGTTGGCGAAGAGCTGGTAGCGGCTGGCCCAGGTCATCTTGCAGGGGACCGAATCAGGCTGCGGACTGACTGGAGGGGGATCGGGGTTGGCGGGGATGCCTGGAGTCGAGCCGTCAATGACCTTGCGGGGACAGGGCTGTTTCTTTGCAGATGGGCTGGCGGCCGGAGTTTGCGGTTCCGGGGCGTCGGGCAGAGCCTCGAGCGCGGCAATTGTCTGCGCCTGGGCGGCCAACAGCCTCGGGGTGAGAAAAGACGAAACCGCTAAGACCAGGATCAGCGGAGATCGCCGAACCACTTGTCCAACGCGAGAGGGCGTACTGACCCTGGGAAATGCGCTGATGATTCGTCCTCCGTCCCCGGGGACCCCACGACTCGTCGTCGATGGGGTGACAGTCTTTGTAGCTAAAGACCTTACCCGTTCGATAGTTGAGTTGATACGGTTGGTTGTTTGTCAATTCTTTTGAAGGCGATGTCTCCGCAACCGACGAAGCCCCAACCAACCCCGATCGCGAGTAGAGAGCTCTTAGTATCTACAGGTTGGGACGGAATCGGCTTGTGGAAAGTCAACCGATGCCTGTCGATTTCACGGGAGGGTGTGCCGGGAATGCGAAGCGGATCGGGAATCGCCGCCCCATTGAGGTACCAAAGGCTAGTGACATCCGCGGCACATTGGAGCGAGGGTAAGTTGACGCGCACGGTCGCGCGCTCCAGACTGAGAACATCAAAATGCGCCCTCGCGACAAGAAAAGGATCGAACGCTTATGAGCACATATCCACCTCCGGGCAGTGGCCAGGCCTCAGGGCCAGGGCCGGGAGGCCTTGGCGGCCGCATCGAGGAAGCCGTGGAATTGATCGAGCTGGAACTGCGCCATGCCATCGCGTATGTGAATGACGCGGTGATTCCGCAGGTACGCAAGGAATCGATCTCAGCCATGCGCAGCCTGTCCGACACCTTGCGCAATCTTGCGGATCGGATCGAGCGGCGCCAGAACCCTGACCAGTCTCCGCCACGAGGTCCACAAGTCTGATGATCGTTTTTCTCACCAGGCAGCGGAGAAGCTACACCGCCGGGTGGGCCATGGGTGCCGCAGTCATGATCCTGATGTCGGGCTGCGGGCATCACCGGCAGACCAGCAGCCGGACTACGCCAACCGCCCCCGAACTCGAAGAGACCTATCCAACGCCGGCGCCAGTTCCCGCTCCGGCGACACCGCCGGCAAGCACCTCGAACCTTCCCCCGGGTCGCATCCCGCCTACCCCGCTGCCGCCCGGCGGCGTGTCACAGGAAGACATTCGCTATGTGAACACGCACCCGCCGATTCTCACCGAGGTGGGGCTGGCCACCTGGTATACCGCTCCTTACAAGGGACGCCGCGCAGCCAACGGCGAAGTCTTTGACGACGCCGCTTTCACCGCGGCGCATCGCACGCTGCCGATGGGTTCCCTGGTCGTGGTCACTAACCTGACCACGGGGCAGTGGGCAACCATGCGGATCAGCGATCGCGGCCCATTCGTTGACGGGCGAATCGTCGATCTCACCATGGCCTCGGCCAAGGCCACCGGGGTCTACCGCGCCGGGCTGGTGAAGGTGCGGCTCGACGTTTACCAGACTCCCAAACCCATCGATTCGGGTGGACGCTGGTGCGTGCAGTTTGGGGCCTTTCACAGCGAGCGCCAGGCGGTCCGCCTGAAATCGCAGTTGCTGGCGAAGTACCCCGACGCCAGCGTGATCGAGTTCCCCGGGCAGGAAAGCAGCTTCTGGGTCCGCATCCGCCCGCAGGGCGACAACCGCCAACAAGCCGAACTGATTGCCCGCCAGTTGCGGCCGGCTGAAGGCGATGCCTTCCTGACGCGGCTGGATTAGTTGCCCGCGGCTCGCGCCGAAATAACTTGATTTCAAATGGGTATCGACTAGAATTCCACCCAACCGCGCAGCAGTGTTGTAGCCTCGGCCAAGTCCGGTTCCCCGGAACTTCCCATGTCCGGAACGGCGAGCGCACGGTGGAGGAACATCGATGAGCGAGGATTCAAGGATTCATCAAAACTGGTGGGCTGATATCGTTGCGACGATCGCGTGTTTTGCGTTTGAAGCAGCCTGGTATTCGCTATTCCTGAAACAGTGGCTCAGCGGTACCGGCCGCACCATGGAAGACCTGACCAAGACCGGTGTCAACCCGCTATGGCAGTATGCGACGGCGCTGGTTGCGCAACTGGTGATGGCCATGGCGATTTCGTGCGTCGTCCAACTAACCGGCCCGCAAACGGCGTGGCGAGGCATGAGGGTGGCGACCGCGCTGTGGATGGGGTTCGTGATCACCGTGTTTGCGACCGAGTATGTCTTCGAAGTCCGGCCATGGAGCCTGCTGGCCGTCAATGCGGGATTCTGGTTTCTTGGCATGAACCTGATGGGCGCGATTGTAGGCGCGTGGAAGAAGAAGGTGCCGGCCGCGGCGACGCAGCAGAGCACAGCGGCGGTGAAGGCATAGGGTCCGTGGCTTTTGGGAGCCCCGCTCTGATCCCACCGCAAGGTTGCGTTCTTAGTCTCCCACCCTTGCGCCAGAAAGAAGGCGCAAGGATGGGGCACGGGAGAATCGTCGAGATCTGGAGTGAATACTTCGTCGTCTATTCCGGCGGCGGGTAGAACGGGAGCTTTTCGTTCTTCTCGTTGGCGCGCTTGACGGTGACGTCGTTGAGCAGAGCGCTGGGGCAAGAACGGTCTCGGGCACATCGCCCATGTAGTTGGCGACCCACAGGTCCTTGCCGGCCGCTTCCACGCTGGAGCGCAGGGCGCGCTGGTCGAGATCGTCGAGAACCGCGCCGCGGACCAGTTCGCGTTTGCCGTCGACGCTCGATGCGATAGAGCAGGCGCGGGTTCAACGCTCCGCCCAGAGTCTCGACATAGTAGACGCTCTTAAGGCCGCGATCCTTGGCCATGTCGAGGAGCTTCTTGTTGAGCTCTTCGTCGGAGACGCCGCTCTCGGCCGTCACCTTCATCACGCCGATCGCGGGACGTGCCGGCCCGGCCACAGCCGCGCGGCCGTGCCCGTTCGACTCAGCAAAATCGCGCACCGGCTCGCGGCCGAGGAGATAGTTCTCGAGCTTGCCGCCGGTGACGAGTTTCACGGCCTGCTCGGGTACGCCCTCGTCATCCACGTCGTAGGCGCCGACCAGGTCCTTGCCTTCGAAGGTCTTCAGGCCGGGATCGTCGATGATGTTGATGAAGTCGGGCAGCACGCGCGCGTGATAGCTCGAGGCGAACGGCCCGTTGGTGCGCGCTTCGGTGCCCAGGCGCGGCCGGGTGGCGGTCACGCCGGTAGCCACCAGCGCGCGCAGAATGTCGGAGCTGGCGTCAGAGCTGAGCAGCACCGGTCCGTGATACTCCTCTTCGACCAGCGGCGCCTTGCGCAGTTCGCTGAGCGAGGCGATCAGCGCCACCGCGTGCTTGGCGAAGACCTCGGGCGTATCGAGATCCTTGAGGGCGATTCCGGTGCTGCCATAGGAGCGGTCGAGGCGCATGCCGTCATCGGCCTGCGTGCCCACCGCAAACACTTCCTGGTAGCCCTCGCTGGATTTGCGGACGATGGTGCCTTCGGTGTTGACCAGCCACGAGGTCGTGGCCCGCGCGTGGAAACCGGCCGTCGCGTACTGCACGTCCTTCTCGGCAGCCTTCACCGTCGGGTCGGTGCGGTACAGGCCGCTGTCGTGGGCCACGCGCTGCATCCCATGCGGCCTCGTCGATCTTCAGCTCGCGCGGAGACTCGAGCACGATCACCGGCTTCTGCTTGCTGAAGTCGTCGGCCTGGGGAGGCGTCTGCACCTGCTTCAACTCCGCCTGCTTCTGCGCGTAGGCGGAGAGGGCGTTCTTGTAGGCCTGGTCGGTGGCGTTCCACAGCGCGGAGCGGATGGCGATGGGATCGTCATCGAGCGCGGTCAATTGCACCGCGCCGTCGCCGCGCTGGCCGGAGCTGTCGGTCTTGTAGTCGCCCACGCGCACCGTCACGCGCGCCACGCGCTGGTGGCTGCGGGACGAGCCTTCGCTGGCTCCGAACTCGGCGCGGGTGTCGAATGTGCTCGACGTCTTCGATGCGGTATTGGATGAAGAACGGCTTCTCGAAATCCCTTGAGCTGCAGGTCGTTCTTGCTGCGGTCCAGTTCCTGCGAGCATGGCCTTGAAGATCGGATCTTTTTCCGCGTCAGCGCGGGTGGGTTGGATTTTAGCTGGGCAGAGCGGCCAACAGCGCAGAACGAGGCCAGAGCATCCCGCAAGCAATGCTATGCGGCGCGAATCTTGTTCGATTGGGCCTCCATTCTGCGTCTGGGGCAACGTTCCCTGATTACCTGCGCATCCTGATCCCAGCCCCCTGGTGCGCAGGCGCGCCGGGCATGGGCAGGATCGGCGGCCGTGCCGTGCCCTGCGGCTGCCGCTGGGTTTCCATTTCGCTCATCAGCATGGCCGGAGCCACCGCGCTCACCGGCACCGTTCCCGATTCGGCGCCGCACTCGCCGTTGAATACTTCGCTCTTGTCGCCGGTGGCAAGGATGCGCTTCATCGCGGCGAGCGGCGTGCCCACGATGCTGACCCCGCGCACCAGTTCATCGGGCCGGCCATCCACGTACACGCGATACACCACCAGCGGAATCACCTGGAAGGCCTGCGGCGAACTGCGCGTGGTCACCGCAAAGCCCGAAGAGATGTCTTCGAAGTAGAGGCCGTAGGGCTTGCCCTGCTTCTTCGCTTCTTCAATCAACTGCTTGCGCAGTTCGGCTTCGGGCACGGATTTGGTCGAGGTAACGATCAGGTTGCCCTGGCGCCCGGTGGGCATGCGGCCGGTCTGCGCCGCGGCCGTGGCCGTTGGATGCGCCGAAGCTGGCGATGGGCAGACGCGACATCAGAAAGGTCTTCAGCACGCCATCCTGGATCAGATCGACGCGGCGCGCCTTCTGCCCTTCGTCGTCGTATTCATAAGTGCCGCTGAGCCAGGTGTCGCCGAATTTCGTCACGCGTCGGGTCGTCGGCGACGGAAAGAAAGCTGGGCAGCACCGGCTTGTTCAATTCCTTGGTGAACGTCTGGCCTTCTTCTTCGCCGCGCTGGCGCTGGCCCTCGAGGCGGTGGCCGAGCACTTCGTGGAAGAAGACGGCGGCGGCGCGTCCGGAGAGGATCACGGGGCCGTCGAACGGCTCGGTTTCGGGGGCCTTGCGCAGCGCTTCGAGGCTCTTGCCCAGATCGCGGATGGCGGTCTCGAGCTCGGCCTGGTGCGGGAAGGCCGTCGGCGGTTTCGGCTTCGAAGGTCTGGGCGCGGAAGAGGTCCATGCCGTCTTCGGCGCGGGTGACGGCGAACACCACCAGCCGCGCCGCCTGATGCGGCGAGACCACCTGCGAGCCTTCAGAGGAAGCGAAGTAGTCGGTCTCGTTCTGCACGGTGAGCATCACGACGTTCTGATACACGTCGGGGTACTCGCGGAAGATTTTCGAAAGGGCGGTGACGCGCTTCTCCCACGCGGCGCGGTCCGACCACCACGGGCGGCGCCGGCTTGCCGATCGATACCTGCGGCGCTTCCTGGCTGAAGTCGGGCGACGAATCTTCTTCCTTGGCGCGGACCTGCGATTCGGTCTTCACGCGCAGGTAGTTGTCGAGCGCGTTGCTGTAGCCGGTATTGGTGGCCAGCCACAGCGTGCGCGCCAGCGCCTGGCGATCGTCCACCAGCGGCAATTCGAGGCTGTTGACCGCCGAGCCGCGATGCGACCCATGGGTATTGTCGAGCTTGGGATCGCCCAGCCGGACCTGGATGTCGGCCACCCGCTGGCGGTTCGCCGAGCTGTCGACCAGTGCTCCGTATTGCGCGCGGATGGAAATCTGGTCGGCATCGGCCACCGAGTAGCTGAGGAAATAAGGCGGCACCTGCTTTTCGTCTCCCGCAGGGGCCGGCTTGCCCAGGGCGGTGAAAGCGCGGTGCAACTCCGTCGTCATGGCATCGAGAAGAACCGGCGACTGCGCAGCAGACTGCTGCTCTTGAGCCGCGCGAACGGCCAAGCTGCGGCCCGTGGCATGATGGAGCACAGATGCGGCCGGCTGGGCATGCGCCATCGGCATGAGAATCCCCGGCAGCAGCCAGGACAGCGACAAGGGTCGGGTTCATGTGCCGGAAAGCCCTGAATAGCGTCGAAACGCAGGGAAGGGTCAATCGAGATACAGATAAGGACATCGGTAGTTCCGATTTTCGCAGAATCAGGCGCATAAGGGGGGAAAACTCGTGCCTTTCGTTTTAGGACGGCTGTTGATAGGCTGCCTCTTCATCTTCTTCTTGCTGGCGGCGGTGCGTTTGCTCGCGGCGCAAGCCGCGCCCGGCCCAGGCCCAAGCTGACGCGTCGCAACCCACGAAATCGGAACAGGCCTATTCCCTGCCCCCGGACAAGCTGGCGAAGGCCAAAGCGTTGAACAAGATCCGCCTGGCGCTCGATATCGGCGGCTCACTTTGGGGATTGGTCTTCCTGTGGTGGCTGCTGGCGTCGCGTAACGCGGCCCGTCTGGAGCATTGGACGCAGCGGCAAGACAAGTCGTCGCTGGGTGCAGGGGCTGCTGTTCTTCGCCGCATTCCTTGTCATAAGCGCGATGGCCAGCCTTCCGCTGGACATGATCGGCCACGCCGCCAGCCGCCACTACGGCATCAGCGTCCAGGGCTGGGCGGGCTGGTTCGGCGATCAGGGCAAGGGACTCGCTCTTTCCCTGATGGGCGTGCTGGTATTTCTCCTGTTCAACTGGATCGTGCGCCGCTGGCCGCGGCACTACTGGTTCGGCGTGTGGCTGGCTACGCTGCCGCTGATGGTGATTGTCACCGTGGGCTCGCCGCTCGTCGAACCCTTGTTCAACCAATATGAGCCTCTGAAAGCAAACCACGCGGAACTGGTGGCCAAGCTTGGAAAAGGTCGTTGCGCGTACCGGCACCGACATTCCGCCCGACCGCATGTTTCTGATGAAAGCCAGCCTGAAGACCAACGGGCTGAATGCCTATGTAAGCGGCATGGGGCCTACCAAGCGAATCGTGGTGTGGGATACCACCGCCGGGCGCATTCCGGACGAGGAGGTCATGTTGGTCTTCGGCCATGAGAGCGGCCACTATGTTCTCCACCACATTGTGAAAGGGCTGGCGATTTCGGCGGTGTCCCTTTTCTTTGTTTTCTGGGCGTGTGCGCGCGTTGCGGAATGGATGGCGCTGCGCTTCGGCACTCGATGGGGAATTGAGCCCGGGGAGAACATAGCTCCTCTCGCCACCCGCACTGGGTTCCTGATCCTGGTATTGGTGGTTTCGGTGGTTTCGTTTCTGGGGGAGCCGGTCAGCAATACGGTGTCCCGCTATTTTGAGCACCAGGCGGACGTGTACGGGCAGGAAGCCATTCATGGCCTGGTGGCGGACCCGCAGAAGACGGCAGTTGCGGGTTTCAACCACCTGGGCGAGGCGTGGCTGGAAGATCCCGAGCCCAACCGTTCATCGAGTTCTGGCTCTACAGCCATCCCTCGGTTCAGAATCGCGCCAATTTCGCCGCGCACTACGACCCATGGGCCAATGGAGGGCACGGGGAGTTCTTTAATAACTAGTGGTCAGTGGTCAGTGGACAGTGGTGAGCGGATTCCGTTGAGCGAATTCGGCGTGGGCAGGCTTTTTCTGTTCACTGACCACTGAGCCACTGACCACTGTTCCTCTACAATCTGGGTCATGCAATTTCTCACTCTCTCCCGCCGCCGTACGGATGCGTTTCCTCCGAAGCTTTCACCCCCGAACTCATTGCCCAGGAGGGGATGCGCGTGAAGGAGATGTATGCCTCCGGCATTATTCGCCAGATCTGGGCGCGCGGGGATACGCCGGGTGCCGCGATCCTGTGGGAGGGCGGCAGCGAAGACGAGGTCCGTGCCGCGCTCACTCGCTGCCCCTCTTCAAAGCCGGCATGCTCGAGATCGCCGTACTTCTGCCGCTGAAACCCTATGCCGGTTTCGGCCCGCCCAAAATAATTGTGGCGCCGCGGCTAACGGTGCGGCCCTGGTCCCTTGGTCTCTCAGTCCCTTGGTCCCCGTTTTCCCCCGTTCGCCCCACCCCCGCCTCACCCCTTACACTGAAGGGTTGTGCGAATTCTTGAGAAAGAGGAGCCTCGAATGGCTTATCCCGCGAACTTCCGCTATACCCGCGAGCATGAGTGGATTTCGGTCGACGGCAACATCGGGACCATCGGCATCACTGATTACGCGCAGAACTCGCTCGGCGATATCGTCTATGTCGACGCGCCCAAGGTGGGCGACTCGAGTCAGCGCCAACTCTACGTTCGGATCGGTGGAGAGCGTGAAGGCGGTGAGCGATCTGTATTCGCCGGTGAGCGGAACGGTGACCGAAGTGAACGAAGCGCTGAAGACCGAGCCCGACAAGATCAACTCCGCCCCGCACGAAACGTGGATCATCAAAGTTCAGTTGTCTGACCCGAGCGAGTTCGACGCGCTGCTCGACGCCGCAACGTATGAGAAATTCATCTCGGAGGAAACCGGAAGCTAAGAGGACGAGTTCTCAGTTGACTAGTTTTCAGTATGTGCAGCCGCCGAAGGCTTTGCCTGAGTCCCGTACGTTCCAATAAGGATGCGCGGTTTAAAACATGACCGTCAACTGAAGAACTACAAGCTAGAACTAGAACTGAGAACTGAAAACTGTCCCAAAGGACCCCATGCGCTACTTACCCAAATCGCCCGCCGAACGCGAGCAGATGCTTGCCGATATCGGCGCTTCGTCCATCGACGATCTGTTCGCCATCATTCCGGCCGAATACCGGCTCACGCGCGACCTCGACGTACCGCGGCAGCAGGCCGAGAGCGAGATCATCGACTACTTTCGCGCCGCCGGCCAGAAGAACGCGACCGACTATGCCAGCTTTCTGGGCGCGGGCTGCTATCGGCATTACCGCCCGGTGATTATCGATTCGCTGGTGCAGCGGGGCGAATTTCTCACCAGCTACACGCCCTACCAGGCGGAAATCACGCAGGGCACGCTGCAGGCGATCTTCGAGTTCCAGACCATGATTGCCGAACTCACCGGCATGGACGTGGCCAACGCCAGCATGTACGACGGCTCGACCGGCGCGGCCGAGGCGGTGCTGATGGCCATGCGCGTGACCGGGCGCCACAGCGCCGTGGTCGCCGCGACCGTTCATCCCGAGTATCGCGAAGTGCTGAATACCTATCTGCGCTACCGCGAGATGCCGATTGCGACGATCGGGTACGACGCGAAGACGGGACGCATCGATCTGGCCGCGCTCGAAGCCGCGGTGACCAATGAAACCGCCGCCGTGCTGGTGCAGAGTCCTAACTTCTTCGGCGTCATCGAGGACATTCCGGCCATTGCGGCCATCGCCCACGCCAAGGGCGCGCTGCTCATCGTCTCGATTGCGGAGGCTGTTTCGCTGGGCGTGGTGCGGCCGCCCGTGGAAGCCGATATCGTCAGCATGGAAGCGCAATCGTTCGGCGTGGCGCTCAGCTATGGCGGCCCATTCTGCGGGGTGATCGCGGCCAAGGAACAATTCGTGCGCCAGATGCCGGGACGTCTCGTGGGGCAAACCACGGACCACGACGGCAATCGCGGATTTGTGCTCACGCTGTCCACGCGCGAGCAGCACATCCGGCGCGAGAAGGCCACTTCGAACATCTGCACCAATCAAGCCTTGGTGGCGCTGATGGCGACCATCTTCCTGACGGTTTACGGCAAGGAAGGCATTGGCGAACTGGCCCGGCACAACCTGGCCAAGGCTGCCTATGCGGCCGAAACCCTCAGCAGCCAGCCGGGCACGAAGCTGCTGTTTCACCGGCGCGCCGCGCTTCCACGAATTCGTTTTGCAGACCGAGGAATCACCAACGCTTTGGACCAGGCGGCTGTTCGACAACAAGATTGTCGGCGGCATCGAGTTGAGCCGGTGGTATCCCGAACTCGGCAACGCGACGCTGTGGTGCGCAACCGAGATGGTGGCACGCGAAAGCATCGACACCGCGGCACAGGTGCTGGCGGCGGGATTGGTGGAGGCATAGACATGGCAACGAGTACACAGAATCCGCGCACGTTGGGCAAAGTCCGCCCCCACCAGACGCAGAACGAAGGCCTGGTCTTCGAGAAGTCTGCGCCGGGCAAGCGGGCTTACAAAATGCCGCCGCTCGATGTGCCCGAAGTCGACGCGGCCAAGCTGCTGGGCGACGCGCACCGCACCACGCCCGGCCTGCTTGCCTGAGTTGAGCGAAATCGAAATCATTCGCCACTTCACGCGGCTCTCGACCTGGAACTACGCCATCGACCTGGGCATGTATCCGCTGGGCTCGTGCACCATGAAGTACAACCCGCGCGTGAACGAGTTCGTGGCCCGCATCGAAGGGCTGGCCGAGGCGCATCCCTATCGCCCTGAATCGCTCGCCCAGGGCGTTCTCGAAATCATCGACCTGCTGCAGCGCTGCCTGCTCGACATCACCGGCATGGAGGCGATCACGCTGCAGCCGGCGGCCGGCGCACATGGCGAGTTCACCGGCATCCTGCTGGTGCGGGCATGGCATGAGTCGCAGGGCAATCCCCGCCGCAAGGTGCTGATCCCCGACTCGGCGCACGGCACCAACCCGGCCACCGCCGCCATCTGCGGCTACCAGGTGGAGAACCTGAAGTCGAACCCACAGGGCGGCATCGATCTCGAAGCCCTGGCGCGCCAGGTGGATGAAGACACCGCCGCGCTGATGCTCACCAATCCGTCCACGCTGGGTGTGTTCGAAAACGAGATCCACAAGATCGCCGACATCCTGCACGCCAAGGGTGCGCTGCTCTACATGGACGGCGCCAATATGAATGCGCTGGTGGGCAAGGTACGCCCCGGCGACTTCGGCGTCGACGTAATGCACCTGAACCTGCACAAGACCTTCTCCACGCCTCATGGCGGCGGCGGTCCGGGTTCCGGGCCGGTGGCCTGCAAGAAATTTCTGGAGCCGTTCCTGCCCACGCCTGTGCTCGTGCGCGTGGGAACGGCCGAGAACAGCCCCTCCACGGAAAGCTGGGAGACCGCGGGCGCAGACGCGACCACTGCCGCTCTGCACCCCTGTTCCGTGCCCCAGTCTTTCCGAGCCTTTCCTCGGAGACCGGCGGAGACCCACACCTTCAACCGTCCACTCTGCACTGGGAGTTCAACCGCCCCCATTCTGTCGGCCGTGTGCGCGCCTTCTATGGAAACACCGGCATGTTTATTCGCGCGCTGGCCTACATTCTGGCCAACGGCCCCGACGGCCTGCGCCAGACCACCGAAGACGCGGTTCTGAACGCCAACTACATCCGCAAGAAACTTGAGGACCTCTACGAACTGCCTTACAAGACTCCCTCGATGCACGAGGTGGTTTTCAGCGACAAGCGCCAGGCGGCCAAGGGCGTGAAGACCGGCGACATCGCCAAGCGGCTGATCGATTACGGCTTCCACCCCTACACGGTCAGCTTCCCGCTCATCGTTCCCGGCGCGCTGATGATCGAGCCCACGGAGAGCGAATCCGTGGAAGAGCTGGACCTGTTCATCGACGCGATGCGTTCGATCGCGAGGGAAGTGGAAGAGACCCCGGAACTGGTCAAGACGGCGCCGCACTCGACGCGTGTCTCGCGCCTGGACGAAGTAGGCGCTGCTCGCAAGCCGATACTGCGGTGGAAGCCCTGAAGGCAGCTTTTAGCCTTTAGCAAATGGATAAGGCCTCAGAGGGGGTTGTGCGGTATCGCAAGGAACCTGGTCCGTAACCCCCAACTGCGAGTTGCCGCCGTAAGACTTGCTGCCCGCCGGACATCTTTTCCACTTTCGTCCTCGATTTCCTGCGTTCTCGCGCAGCACGTTTCCGCCTAGACTTTCCCTATGGCCACCATCCCCAACCTGACGGGATTCGACGCCGGACTGCCCGCGAATATCGACGCCGAGAAGACCATTCTCGGCGCCATCCTGCTCGACAATGCGTCGCACTCCGAAGCCGCCGAAAAGATCGACGCGGACGATTTTTCGCTCGACTCGCACCGGCGCATCTTCCTGCGCATGACAGAGCTGATGAATACGCAGCGAGCGGTCGACATCGTCACCCTGGCCGAGGAACTGGCGCGCAACAAGGAAGTGGAATCGGTGGGCGGAGTGGCCTACCTGGCGTCGCTCACCGAGGGTTTGCCGCGCCGGCCGGTGATCGACGAATACATCAAGATCGTCAAGGACAAGAGCCTGCTGCGGCGGCTCATGGGGATCTGCTCGGCAGCCATCGCGCGCGCGGCCGACCAGACCGAGACGGCACTCGAAGTGATCGGCGCGGCGGAGACGCAACTGCTCGAGGTCAGCCAGAAGGGGCTGACCGGCGGATTCCAGAGCCTCGAACAGATCGTAGCGGGCTCCTTCGGGTCGATCGACAACCTGTACAAGCAGAGCCGCGAAGTTACGGGGCTGGCCACGGATTTTTACGAACTCGATCGCATGACCAGCGGCCTCCAGAAGGGTGAACTCATCATCGTCGCGGCGCGTCCATCGATGGGCAAAACCGCCTTCGCCATCAACATGGCCCAGAATGCCGCCGTCAACCACCACGCCCTGGTGGCGGTGTTCAGCCTGGAAATGAGCAAGGAGTCGCTGCTCCGCCGCATGCTGGCCTCGCAGGCGTGGGTCGACCAGCGCAAACTGCAAACCGGATTTCTGGGAGCAGAAGACTTCAGCAAGTTGCAGCGGGCGCTCGGGGACCTGGTCGAGTCGCGAATGTTCATCGACGACACGGCCGGGATTTCGCTGGCGGAGATGCGCGCCAAGGCGAGGCGGCTCAAGCAGACGCACGGCGGCCTCGACCTGGTGGTGGTGGATTACCTGCAACTGATGTCGGCCACGCTGCCGTCGGCGGGAGGCAAGCGTTATGAGAACCGCACCCAGGAAGTCTCCGCCATTTCGCGCGGCTTGAAAGCGCTGGCCAAGGAACTCGATGTGCCGGTGGTGGCGCTGTCGCAGCTTTCGCGCGCCAGCGAGCGCCGCGGCGAAGACAAGCGGCCGCTGCTGAGCGACCTGCGCGAATCGGGCTCCATCGAGCAGGACGCCGACGTGGTGGCCTTCATTCACCGCGAAGCCTACTACAACCGCGACGAGGAGATGGCCGAGGCCGACAAGGCGAAATCGGAGATCATCCTGTCCAAGCAGCGCAACGGCCCCACTGGGACGGTCTATCTGAACTTCATATCCAAGTTCACTCGCTTCGACAATCCCGACCAGGGGCACGAAAACGCGCAGTAGTCCGGCAGCTAGATCGAAGTCAGGTGCGCGCGCAATTCCTTGACTGGCACGAGTCCGAGTTTCAATGCCCAGGGGTAGTAGAAAACGCTCCATCCGCCCGAGTTCTCGACCTTCACCCGCGTATCGAATTTAGCGGCATCCATGGTGCTGGAACCCGTTCGTATCGCGATCACCGTCCGCTTCCAACTCCCTTCACCCTCGCCGATCTGGCAATCGAAGACAACCACGCGCAACGTGTGGCGTTCGCCGTCGATCACATTCCACGTAAGTTGGCGATGCGCGAAGGGTGTGCCGTACAGGCTGAGCGCTTCCGGCAATCGCTTGTTAAGGCGAGAGAATCCAAATTCTTTGGCCAGCCTGCGAAAGGCGAAAGCACGCCATACTTCCTCGATCCCGTAAACGACGCCGATCGCCCCGCCAATGACGAAAACCACGACCGTGAACCAGTTAATGTTCATCGGACAGAGTGTATCGCAACAAAAGTCACGCGATTCTCTTACCGCTGGACCCGATGCAGAACCACGGGGATGACGGCGGGAAGGCGCTGATTGGGATTGCGTGAAGGATCCGATCCATCGGGCGGAGGTCCGATTGCAGGACGCGGCCCGGCAGGTTCGGCAGGGTGCGGCATCTGCATGGCGGCATCGGTGGTTCGCTGCAATTCCATGCGGTCAGCGTTCACGGTTCCCGAGTACGTGTTATTGCCGACCTTGAAGGAGATGCTGCTACCCTGCACTTTTCCATCGGCGATTTGCGAAGGGCACATCGCTGCCTCCGAAGAAGCCGCCGGCGCCGGAGCCCTCCACTGTTCCGGTGAGATTGCTTCCATCCTGGTGCAGGGTGAAGAGTGAGTTGGCATCGCCGGCGATAGCAGCAAGCCTGCCGGTGGCGCCCGACGGCCGGTTGCGGCCGCCACAGCCCCGTCACTCCTGATCCCGATGGCACCTCGCGTTCCCACGCGGCCGCCTGAGGACGCAGCGTTGCGGATTTCGCCGCGATGGTTACGCTCGCCGGAGTTAGCCCCGGAGAGGAGGCTTCAACGGTGATGTCGCCCGCGTTTTTCTGCGACTGAACGATTCCCATGCACAGGCCGCAGAAGGCCTTGCGCGATGTGCTTTTATCGGGTTCCTGGTTGGTGGGGTCGCCATTGCCGGTGCCGATCAGTTTGCCTGCGCCGGAAACGTTGAACGTCACTGCGTTATCAGTAATGGGCACGACACGCCCCTGCGCATCCTGCACTTCGACGGCGAAGAAGGCCACATCTTCTCCATCGGCAGAGACCTCCTGTCGGTCCGCGGTCATCACCAGTTTCGCCGCCGCACCGGTAGTCTCACGCCTGGCTGTCATAGCCACCTTGTCGCCTTTGTAGCCGCGCGCTTCGATGGTTCCCGGCGCGTACTTCACGTTCCATGCCAGGTGCGAGTCCTTCTTCATCTCTTTCGCGCCCAGGCTCTGTCCGTTGAGAAATAGCTCCACTTTATCGAGGTTCGAGTGGACCCACACCGCGATCTCCTGCCCCTCCATGCCGGCCCAGTTCCAGTGCGGAAACACATGCAGCACAGGCTTCTCAGTCCACCACGACTGGTAGTAGAAGAAGGTGTCCTTGGGGAAGCCGCACATGTCGATGACGCCGTACTGCGAACTGATGTTGGGCCATTCGTTGGGCGAGGGCTCGCCGCGATAATCAAAACCGGTCCACACAAAACCGCCCGCGAGCCACGGCACGCGAGTTGCAGAAACTCCACCAGCCTTCGGCCGAGGCGCGGCCCGTGGTGGTGTAGGGATCGTAAGAACCCACGTAGCCCTTCTGACTGCGTCGGTAACGTAAATGCCGCGCGTGCACACGGCACTCACCGTCTCCGTGCCGATGACCGGCTTCTCGGGATGGGCCTTGTGATAGGCCTCGGCGCCGGGGTCCATGTAGTTGTAGCCCATCACGTCGCACTCCACCAGGCCGCCTACTCCGATGGCGCGAATAGGCGCGATCGACACCGGCCGCGAGCCGTCCTGCTCGTCGGCGAGGGCTTTCATCGCGGTGAGAATATGCAGGCCCTTCTCGGTATTCGCCTGCCCTTCTTCATTGCCCATGGACCACATGAACACGCTGGGGTGATTGCGGTCGCGGCGGACCAGATCAGCAAACTGGTGCAGGCCTTCGGGGTTCGACGACATCATGCGCGTCTCGTCGAACACCAGCATTCCCAGTTGATCGCAGGCGTCGAGCAGTTCTGCCGTGGGCGGATTGTGCGAAGTGCGAATCGCGTTGCAGCCCATCTCCTGAAGCTTGCGCACGCGATAGTACTGAACAGAATCGGGCAGCGCCGCGCCCAGCCCAGCGTGGTCCTGGTGATTGCATGTGCCCTTCACCTTGACCGGCTTGCCGTTAAGGAAGAAGCCTTTGTCCGCGTCGAACTTGATGGTGCGTATGCCGAACGGCGTCTCATACCGATCGACCACCGCGTCGCCCACCTGCACTTCGGTGACCAGCTTGTAGAGATTCCGCTCTTCGAGCGACCAGAGTTGCGGGCGATTCACGGCGATGGTCTGCTCATAGGCATGCTCGCCGCCATCCGGAATCGATCGCGTTGCTGGCGGTCTTGCCAACTGTCTTTCCGCCGGGATCGAGAACTGTGGCGGTAACGCGGGCGCTCTGCGCGGCCTTGCCACGATTCGCGATATCGGTGCGAATCGAAAGGGCCGCCTGGTCGCCCCGCACTTCCGCTTTCACAAACGTGCCCCACTGCCTCACGTGCACCGGATGCGTCTTCACGAGCCACACGTGCCGGTAGATGCCTGCTCCCTCGTAGAACCAGCCATCGCTCAACGTCGCGTCCACGCGCACCAGCAGCACATTGCGCCCGCCGGGATTGACAAAGTCGGTGACATCAAAACTGAACGGATCGTAACCGCCGCTGTGCCGCCCAATGTAGAACCCGTTGAACACCACCATGGTCTCGCGATACGACCCGTCGAACTCGATGGTGATGCGTCGGCCCGCATCGGAAGCGGACAGTTCGAACACGCGGCGATACCAACCCACACTGGTCGCGGGATACTTCCGACCCAGCGGGTAATAGCCTTTGCTCATCAGTTCGGGATCATTCTCAAACGACAGCTCGATGGCCCAGTCGTGAGGTAGATCGATGGGCCGCCACTCGCTGTCGTCGAACGCGATATTGCCGGGCGCAAGAAAGCTGCCGGTCTTCTGGAAGTTTCCGGTGCGGCCGCTGCCATACCCGAAGTCCTGCGTCGCGTCATTGGCATTGCCGAAATGAAAACGCCAGCCGAAATCGAGGAGGAGGCGCTCGCGTCCGCCAGACGGACTCGAATTCCGATCGCCCAGGTGAACCGGGACCGTTTCCTGCGCGGCCGCTTCGATTGACGGAGTCAAGGGACCCATGCCTTGCGCAGCGGCCACGGCCGCCGGAGCAAGCAGGCCGGTCTTGATCAGATCGCGACGTGATAAGGTTTTCATTTCGCCTCCGCCGATAAATCTAGCAAAGCGATCGCATCCTTGTCCGAGCTCAGTAGCCCGCCGCTTTTCCGTAATGGCTGCGATGATCCTGTCCGCCAAGCAGTTCGCCGGTTTCCGGATCAACCGCGATGCACTCACCGTTGGACCAGTGCCCGTCTCTGACTTCGACCGTGTATCCCATCGCATGCAATTGCGCCATGGTCTGCGGAGAAAAACCAGGCTCGAGATACACCTTGTCCGGCAGATACTGGTGATGGAAACGCGGCGCATCCACGGCTTCCTGGATGTTCAGGCCTTCCTCGGCGGCTGAAAGAAATATGTTGGCAACCGTGGTGATGATGCGCGCTCCGCCCGGCGATCCCAGCACGTAGCGCAGCTTGCCGTTGTCGAGGACGATGGTCGGCGTCATCGCGCTCAGGGGGCGCTTGCCCGGAGCGATGGCGTCAGCGGGGCCTTGGATGAGCCCGTAGAGATTGGGCACACCGACCTTGGACGCAAAGTCGTCCATCTCGTCGTTGAGCAGAAATCCGAGCGAGCCGGCCGTAACATCCGAACCAAAGTTGTTGTTGAGGGTGGTGGTCACCGCGACCGCATCGCCTTCGGGATCCACGACCGAGTAGTGCGTCGTGTCCTGCGATTCGATGCGTTTGCCCGCGGTCTTCGGCGCGGGCGGAAGGAATCCCTCCGGACGATGGAGCGATGCGCTCGGGCTCGCTTTATGCCGGTCGATACTGCTGCGCCAGGCCTCCGCATATTTCATCGAGGTCAGCTCAGCGACGGGCATCTTGTTATAGTCGGGATCGCCGAGATACTCGGCGCGGTCCATGTACGCGCGACGATATGCTTCCAGGATCAGGTGCATGGAATCCGCGCTGCGATCGCCCAGCTTCGCCAGGTCATAATCCTCAAGGATGTTGAGCGCGCTCAGCAGCACAATTCCGCCCGAAGACGGCGGCGGGGCGCTGATGATCGTGTATTGATGAAACGTACCAACAATGGGCTTTCGTTCGACGACGTTGTACTGGGCAAGATCTTCGAGCGTCAGCAGCGAGCCTCCCTTCTTGAGATCGTCGATTAGCTCGTGCGCCATCTTGCCATGATAAAAATCGTCGGGATCTGCCTCGATGCGCCCCAGAGTGCGTCCCAGTTCGGGCTGCTTGAAAATCTCCCCTTCTTTGTAGAAATTTCCGTCGCGTTGAAAAATGCGTTTGGAATCGGCAAACTGCGAAAGGTCGGAGTCGTGAAGTTCGCGGGCCTCTTCGGCAGTGAGTTGAAAGCCATCGGAGGCAAGCCGGATCGCCGGAGCCATCACGCGTTTCAGGCCGAGTTTGCCGTATTTGCGTTCAGCATAGACCAGGCCCGCGACCGAGCCCGGCGTGGCAATGGAGCGATACCCGGTCAGGCTCGCATTGGGAATCACATTTCCTTTAGCATCCTGGTACATGGTTTCGGTCGCGGCCAATGGCGCCTTTTCGCGGAAGTCGATGAACGTCGTCTTGCCGTCGTGAGTGCGCAACAGCAGGAATCCGCCGCCGCCCAGATTGCCTGCGGACGGATGCACCACGGCCAGCGCGAAACCGGTGGCCACAGCCGCATCCACTGCGTTGCCGCCTTCGCGCAGCACGCCGACACCCGCGTCTGCTGCCAGGTGATGAACGCTCACCACCATTCCATGCGCAGCCCTGGTGGGCTGTTCGCCACGGTAGGCCAACGCATTTCTGGCGCCATCCTGCGCGCGGGCGGCGGAGACGAGGCAAAGGAAGGCAACAACAGCCAGGGCGGGGAGAGACGGCCGTCGATTCATAGATGGTGACAGAATAACCGACGCCGATTCGACCCTCGAAGGCCGGCTGCACCGGCGCTGGCACGGCTACGACCCGATGAACTACAGTGGTGAGGTTTGCCAGAGCACATTTAGTACCTGGGTATCGCGCCTTTGCGTGCGGAATTGCGGAAGGAATCATGACCGGAACGTCAGTTCGAACTCTCGCGTTGCTCCTCGTTGGCCCCTGCATCGTTTGCCTTTCAAGCCGGATCTCTGCGCAGGCTCCGTCCGGCTCACTGGGTATCTTTGAATCCCAATCCGATGTGGGCAGTGTTACGCCTCCGGGCAAGCTGGCCTATGACGCCGCGAGCCGCGTCTACACCATCGATTCAGCGGGCGCCAATCTGTGGGCGGCCGAGGACGATTTTCACTTCGCTTGGAAAAAGATGTCGGGCGACGTAGGGCTGACCGCGGACCTGAGCTTCCCCCTCACGACGGGCGGCGCAAGTCAACACCGCAAGGCGCTGCTGATGTTCCGCCAGTCGCTCGATCCTGACAGCCTGTATGCCGATGCGGCCATCCATGGCAACGGCGAAACCGCCCTGCAATATCGCCACAGCAAAGGCGACACCACCCAGGACATCGCTTTCAACAGCGGCGCTCCCAAGACGCTCCGGCTCGAAAAACGCGGCGACACCATTACCTTGTTCATCAGCCAGCATGGCGAACCTCTGCACCAGGCCGGCGCGTCGATCAAGCTGCACTTCGACGAGCCCTTCTATGCCGGCATCGGGGTGTGCGCGCACAACAAGGACGCGGTGGAGCGGGCCACCTTCGCCAACGTCGAGTTGAAGCCGCTTGCGCTGCCCAGCGCCACCGCAAAGCTCGCGCAGTACAGCACACTCCAGACCATCGCTATCGATAACAACGCGCGCATGGCCATGGTGGTGCTCACCGAACGCAGCCGCATCGAAGCGCCCAACTGGACCCGCGACGGAAAGGCGCTGATCTTCACCCGAGATGGCCGGCTCTGGACAATTCCGGCGGCAGGCGGCGAGGCCACCGCGATCGACATCGGCGACTTGAAGAATTGTGGGGGCAGCCATGGCCTTTCCCCCGACGGCAAGTGGCTGGCCATGACCTGTACTTCGCCAGCACATCCGGAGCCGCGCGTCTACATCGCTCCCTCCGGCGGCGGAACGCCGCGCCTGGTCACAGAGAATCCCCTTTCCTGGTTCCATAGCTGGTCGCCCGACGGCAAGACCATCGCGTTCACGCGCCCCAGCCATGGCTCCGGGAACATCTATGCGATTTCGGTCGACGGCGGACCGGAAACCGCGCTCACCACCGGCAGCGGAATCAGCGACGATCCCGACTACTCGCCCGACGGCAAGTACATCTACTTCAATTCCGACCGCACCGGCGCAATGGAGATTTGGCGCATGCTCGCCGACGGGAGCAAGCCCGAACAGGTGACCTTCGATGGATTGAATAGCTGGACGCCGCATCCCTCGCCGGACGGCACGTCGATCCTGATTCTCTCGTATGGCAAGGGTGTCACCGGGCATCCGGCGAACAAGGACGTGACGCTGCGAATCCTGAATGCGGGCGACGGAAAGATCCGCGACCTGGCCGGCATCGTGGGCGGATCAGGCAGCGACAACGTGCCGAACTGGGCGCCCGACGGCAAGCACTTCGCGTTTGTCAGCTACCAGATGATTCCAGACAACGAATGAGGAGAGTTCTCCGCACGTTGACGGCTCTGCCTGAGATTCGTGCGCCGAGCGTCACACTTCCCGTCCCAGCAAAGCTGCGACTGCACGGTTGTGATGTTCCACCGTGTACCAGGTAGGGGCGTAGTCTTCGAGAAGAAGGAACAGCTCTTCGAGCACGGCGCGCGCGGTAGGTGGCCTGTGGTCGGGCGCGAGGCCTTCGATATCGCTGGGGGGCGCAGCCGCGGTTTCCAAAGGGTTGACGTTCATCGGCACCTCCGGGAATTGCAAATCGATCAGAAAAAACAAGGCTTACAATCGCAGCCGCAGAAAGCGGCAGTGACTCCCATTGAAAAGAAAAACCAAGCACATCCCAATGCCGCATTCCCGGTTTCCTCAGCAGGATCTGAGTTTGACGGGGAGAGAATTGTCGTTTATACGACACAATTCTGTGTATTTTTAGCTACCCGCTCTAGTGGATGAAGATTTGTTGATTTAGGTTGTAAATCGGAATTGACACCGAAGTTTTATTGGCGCAGATGGAACAGGCCCGCGACAGATGCGGGCCTGACAATTTCATCGGTCCTAAGTTGGATGATCGACGACGTTCCCACGGGTTACAGCACGGCGTTTCGCGCGATTACCTCGCGATACCACTCGGCGCTCAGCTTGGGAGTGCGCTTCTGCGTCTTGAAATCGACATAGTGAATCCCGAACCGCTTGCTGTATCCATCGGCCCACTCGAAGTTATCGAGCAGGCTCCAGAGGAAGTAGCCCTTCACCGGGTAGCCTTCAACGGCTGCGCGGTGGAGTTGGGTCAGATGGTTGCGCAGATACATCAGGCGGTCGACATCGTCCACGCGGCCCGCCGGTGTGAGCAAATCGTCAGACGAGCAGCCGTTCTCGGTAATGTAGATGGCCGGAATCTTCCACAGATCGACGACATTGCGAACGCCCCAATACAGGCACTCCGGAGCCAGCAGAATCCACGGCGACGCCATGTGCGGCTGCGATGTGGGGAACTGCACCATCGCGAATCCCTCCTTCGAGTCGTCGGCGCGCACAAACACGGGCGTGTAGATGTTGAGGCCAACAAAATCGAGCGGGCTGGAGATCGCCTTGAAATCGCCCGCTTCAACCTGCGGCGCGTTGGCGCCCTCGTGTTCGAGGTAGGCGTCGATGTACTTGCCTTCCATCAAGGCGGTCAGGAACGGCGCATTGCCCAGGCGGGTGGCCCGGTGCGCGGCTTCGATGTGCTCCTTCGTTTCCATGATGGGCACATAAACGTTGGCATTCTCCGCCAGCCCCACTTGCGTGCCCGCGGGGGTGTTGGCGCGAATCGCCTGCACCGCCAGCCCGTGCGCCAGAATGCCGTGATGCCGCACCTGGTTGGCCGGCCCCGCGGCCAGCTTCATGCCGGGAGCGAATTGGCCCTCGCGATAACCGAGATCGGTAAAGCACACAAACTCGTTGGTGGTCATCCAATGCTTGACGCGGTCGCCCAGGTGCTTGGTCACGTAGGCCGCGTAGTCGCCAAATGCCTTCGACGTCTCGCGCGACTGCCATCCGCCCTGCAGGCCCGCCGGCGTGTCCCAGTGGAAGAGCGTGATGTAGGGCGTGATGTTATTGGCCAGCAGCTCATCCACTACGCGGCTGTAGTAATCCAAGCCCTTCTGATTCACTTCTCCCTTGCCGCTGGGGAAGACTCGCGACCAGGACATCGACATTCGATAGCCGCTCACCCCCAGGTTCTTGAGCAGCTTCACGTCTTCCTTGTACAGGTGGTAGGAATCGTCAGCCACATCGCCGGTGTCGCCTTCGTGAGTCTTTCCTGGTGTGTGCGAAAACACGTCCCAGGTGGAAGGCCCGCGCCCGTCATCCCTAGCGCCACCTTCAATCTGGTACGCGGCGGTCGCGCAGCCCCACACAAACCCTTTGGGATATCGCAGTTCGGCCGCTTCCGGATGCGGCTGCCCGAACGCCATCTTTGGAAACGAGAGGCCCGAAAATGCGGCCGCCGCCGAGGCCGCCACAGTCTTGCCAAACACACGGCGTGTCATGCCCTTCATAGGTACTTCCCTTCTCTAAAACAATATGAATGCTTGAACAAAAACGTTTTAGCAGAGTCGCTTCACGAATGGCAAGCAGTAAACGGCGCCTGTTCGGATATGGTACGTATAATCGGGCGGGACAGGAAAACCCGCGTGAAAGTACTCATTTTCGCTCTCATGGTGCCGTTGTCTGCATTGGGCGCTCGGCCCGCTATGTCGCAAACTCCCGTAACCTGGAAACACCTCTCCTCGACTACCGGGGACCTGCCCGTTCCCAATCGCGGCACCGAGCAGACGTCTATCACTATCGGCGATTTCGGGCATGACGGACATCCCGGTTTTGTGCTCACCGAGCGCACTGCCCCCGATTCCGTCGTACTCTACCGCCGAACCGGCTCGGAATGGAAGCGTTTTGTGATCGAGCCGGAACCGCTGCACATCGAGGCCGGAGGCATCGCCATGGACGTGGACGGCGACGGCAATCTCGACTACATCGCCGCCGGCGACTGGAAGCGCAACGAAATATGGTGGTGGCGCAACCCCTACCCCAATCTGGATCAGCGCTGGGAACGGCATACCATCAAGCGCTCCGGCGCTCCCAAGCACCACGACCAGGTGGCGGCCGATCTCGACGGGTGCGGCAAGCCGGAAGTGATTTTCTGGAACCAGGACGCGCATGGATTGTTCGTCGCCAAGGCGCCCGCCGATGCGCTTCATGCCGATGAGTGGCCGATCACCCCGGTCTACCATTACGGCACCGACAGCCAGACCGAGCAATTGGGCAAATCCCCGGCTTGGAAAGGCGTCAACGAGCACGAAGGCCTGGCGATCATCGACATCGATGGCGACGGCAAGACGGACATCGTGGGCGGCGGCCGCTGGTTCCGCAACCTGGGTGACCTCAAGTTCGGAGAGAACCTGGTCGATCCGCGCTACGCGTTTTCTCGGGCCGCGGCGGGCCGCCTGATCAAGGACAGCGCCCGGCCCCAGGTGGTGTTCGTTGTGGGCGACGGCGACGGTCCGCTGAATATGTACGAGTGGGTCAAGGGCACCTGGGTGCCGCAAAAAATCGCCGACATCCACTTCGGCCACAGCCTGCAGATCGCCGATTTCGACGGCGACGGCAATCTCGATATCTTTGTCGGCGAGCAGCGGCTGGATGGGGCAAATCCCGAGTCAAAAGCATGGATCTTCTACGGCGATGGCAAGGGCAACTTCAAGCCGACCTGGTTTGCGCAGGGCCTCGACTTCCACGAAGCCAAGGCGGTTGATCTGGATGGCGACGGGCGACCTGACATTGTCTCCAAGCCCTACAATTTCGGCTCGCCGCGCGTGGACATTTTCATGAACCAGGGCGTGAAAGGAGACGGCCGTTGATAAACAGAAGGCAGTTCACAGCCGGACTTGCGGCCGTAACCAGCGTAGCTGCGCTGCGGAACGCACACGGGTTGCAAGCGCCGCCTTCTGAGCAGTCGTTTGACGTTGGCCTTGAGTTGTATAGCCTGCGCCATGAGATCGCCGCCGACCTGCCCGGCACGCTCATCCGCGTGCAAGAGATGGGATTCCGGGAAGTCGAAGTCCCCGGCTACTACGGTCTCCCCGTGGCAGAGTTCCGCAGGGCGCTTGACCGGGCGGCGCTGCGAGCCACCGCCCTGGTTGCGCAATGGGACGTGTTAGAAAAGGGCATTTCCTCGGTTGCAAACGATCTGGACATCCTGGGAGCAAGCTGGGCCATTCTGCCCTGGATCCCGCATGGGGACCAATTCGAACGCAGCGATACCCTGGAAGCGGCGAAACGCATGAATGCGTGGGCCGCCGATCTCGAAAAGGCCGGTTACCACTTCGCGTATCATCCTCACGGTTACGAGTTCCAACCCGCGCCGGAGGGAACGCTGTTCGATGTTCTGGCTTCAAAGACCGATGCCACAGTGAGCTTTGAGATGGATACGTTCTGGATCGCGTGGCCCGGTCAGGATTGCGTGCGCCTGCTAAACAAGTATCCTCATCGCTTCCGTCTTCTCCATCTCAAAGATTTGAAGAAAGGCGCAGTTGGCAATCTCTCCGGAGCCGCGCCCGAGGAAGACAGTGTTGTCCTTGGCAACGGCACGATTGCATGGGCGGATGTCCTGAGCGCCGCACGACGGCAGGGTTGCGAGAAGTATTACATCGAGGATGAGAGTCCTGATGCGGCAAAGCAAATCCCACGCAGCCTTGCATTCCTCGGCTCCTTGCGGTTCTGAACTAACGCCAGCTCACGGCTTATCCTTCTTCTCCGGCTGCGGTATAGGCGTGAGCGCGGGCGCCAGCGGATCGCCCCAGATGTAGTGATCAAACCAGTTCTCGTTCTCCTCCATCACCGCGCGCTGTTGCTTGGGCTTGTTGATGGGGTGGCCGAAACCGTCGTAGACGACCATCTTCACCGGCACGCCGCGATCTTCGAGTGCCTGGCGAAGTTCGTAAGCGTTGGCGATGGGGACGCGCCTGTCGGCGCTGCCGTGCTGGATGAGCGTAGGCGTTTTGGCCTTGGCAATGTAGTGAATGGGCGAAGTCTTCTCGTAGATCGCCGCATCCTCCCACGGGTTGGCATGCAGATATTGCGGCGTAAACGGCGTGATGTCGGTGTTGACGTAGTACGTCATCCAGTCGGAGATGCCGGCGCCCACCGAGACTGCCTTGAACCGATCGCTCGACGCGGTAATGAACGCGGAGATGTAGCCGCCTTCACTCCAGCCCATGGCGCCCACGCGGTCCTTGTCGACGAATCCCTGCGCGATCAGCGAGTCCACTCCCGAGATCACATCGGCGTAGTCGCCCACCCCAAGGTTGCGCACGTTGAGCGAGCGGAACGCCTCGCCATATCCGGCGGAACCGCGATAGTTAGGCCGAAGCACCAGCGCTCCGTGCGCCACAAAACGCTCCATCGGGTAGTAGCGATCGGCGGATATGGACGGCATATCGATGCCGGTCGGGCCGCCGTGAATGACAACCAGCACCGGATACTTTTTGGAAGGATCGAAGTCAGCGGGTTTCAGCAGAACCCCTTCAATCTCGGCGCCGTCAATCGATTTCCAGCTCACCACTTCCCGGCGAGCTAGCGTGAATCCGCTGAGTTGATCGCCGGCGTGCGTGACTTGCACAGGCGCAGGCGACGACAGAGACGAAGAGAAAATTTCTCCGTATCGATTCTGCCCGGCGCCGCGATAGGCCACCTGCTTGAAGTCGGTCGAAAATGTGAATCCACCCGCGATCGTGCTTCCCGGCATGGCGATCTGCTTCACGTTCTTCGTCGCGGGATCGAGCAGGAACAGCGACGACGTGGTCTTCTGCAACGCCGTGAAGTAGATGCCATCGGGCGCCCAGCGCAACAGGCTGGGGTCTTCGTCGAATGCGGCGGTAAGCACCTGCGGCGTCCCACCCTCGCTCGGAACGATGGCAATGTGCCCGTTGGTATAGAAGAAATACTTGTTTCCAGCCGAGGTTTCGTAAGCGATTTGCTTGCCGTCCGGCGACCAGTGCGGATTCGAGTCAGGCCCCGGCGTGTCTACGATCTTCTTCACCGCGCCGTCGGCAACGGTGACGGTGTATATGTCGGCGCTGAAGCCGGAGATCAGATCCGGATCGCGCTGGGCACTGAAGGCGATGCGCGCCCCGTCACGCGAGAACGAAAATTCGCCGGTGACGCTGAATTCATCACCCTTGGTGAGCAGCTTGGGTTCTTCGAGTTTGGAAATGCGACCGGCCTCGTCGGGCACCGGCGCCTCGACCAGCCATAGGTGCGCCATCTGGTAGTCGCCGTGGATCACCTTGTAGTCCCCGAAGCTCTCCTTGCGGTCCTTCATGGCCTTGGTGTCGGGGCCCTGGGCGGCGATGGCAATGTGTTTCGAATCGGGCGCCCATTCGAAGGAGTTGACGCCCTCCTCCATCTTCGTGACCTGCTGTGCCTCGCCTCCGTCGGAGGGCATTACGTAAAGCTGGCGCTTGCCGGCCGGCGAATCTTTTAAAGATCCCGGCCGGTCGGAGAGAAACGCGATCCATCGCCCATCCGCCGACCACGCCGCATCGCTGCTCGATGTTCCACGCAAGCTAAGCGGATGCCGTGAGCCCGTGACAACATCGGCGATCCAGAGTTCGGTATCAAACGCATTTGTCTCCCAGTTGGTCCGGCTCTGCTCGTAGATCACGCGTCTGCCATCCGGTGAGATCTTCGGCGAGTTGACACTCACGGTCTCCAGCGACTGATCGATGGTGGGTGTTTTCACGGTAGCTTGCGGCGCCGCAGACCGGGCGACGCCAAGAGAAAGAACCAGCGCGGCAGGGAAGGCCAAACAGGAAAAGCGCATGGGCAGACTCCTTCAAAATGTTTGGGAAGAGTATACGTGCATCCGCCTGAGGTTCTGGATTGCTGTTGGAGAGATCGATTGAGTCTTACGTCGAGCCAGGAGCGATCGAATGGAGTAGACTGGCTTCCATTCGAGGAGGTGCTTGATGACACGCCGCCGGAGCCTGGCATTTTCGATATTGCTGATTTGCAGCCTGACTGCGGCCGCCAAGAATAAGAAGAAGATCATTCTGCCCACGGACATTCTTGAGGCGAGGACAGTGCTGGTCGTCATCGATCCCGATGCCGGTATAGCCCTCGATGCCCCCAACGCAAACCGCACCGCCGAGGACGCCGTGGAGACGGCCCTTAGGAACTGGGGTCGATTTACCCTGGCGAATGACGTGTCCACCGCCGACCTGGTCATTTCGATTCGCAAGGGCAGTGGAAAAATAGCTCAGCAGACGATCGGCGGCATCCCCAACAACCGTCGCCCCGGCGTCTACCAACCTGCAGATTCAGGAGGAACGCCCGACGCCAGCCGTGGAACGCCAACCATTGCCGGTGATCCAACCAGGCCTCAGGCCCCGGATCCCCATCCGCAGCTCGAAGTTGGTCCGACAGAAGATATGTTTGCGGTGTATCGCGGAAAACGCGACAACGCGCTCGACCGCCCCGCGGTCTGGCGATACAGCGCGAAAGACGCGCTGCGTTCCCCGGCGGCTCCCGCGGTGGACGAGTTCAGAAAAGTGATCGCAGAAGCAGAGAAACAACAGGCCGCCAACCCGTGATTTCGCCCGATTTCACGTAGCCGGCGAACCAACCAAAGAGCCTAGGATCCGAACGATCCAACCGCCTTCCGTTCGTCATCGTAGACGTCAAAGACCGTGTACAGTTTTGTGATCTGCATCAGGTCATGAACGCGCTTGGTTAAACTCAACAACTTCAAGTGACCGTCACGATTCTTGATGGTGGTATAGGCGGCAGTCAGCTCGCCGAGACCGGCACTGTCGATATAGCTCACATCGGCCAGATTAAGCAGGATCTTTTTGTTTCCATGGCCGGCCTGGTCATGGATCTCATCGCGAAGCGCCGCACAAGCTTCCCCCATTGTAAGGCGCCCACTGAGGTCGATGATGACGATGTCTTTCACTTCGCGCGCACTCAACTTCAAACTCATAAACGTTCTCCTTCCTGGTTCAGGGGTGCTGCCGGCAGCAATGATACGCGCTGATTCTAGATCGAATTGCGAGAATTGTCTGTATCGTCAGGAAGTTATTCGGCAAGGACGGAACGTGCCTCATCTTTGAAAACACTGCGGACAGCATCTGCGTTAACAGGTGCACCCCAAATAAAAGAGCCGCAGCCCTTTATTCCAGGATCGCGGCTCAATTTACCACCTACATCCGGCAGTGCCGGTCTTACATCTCTTTCACGCCTTCGACAAACGCCTTCAGCTTGCGGCTGCGCGAGGGATGACGCAGCTTGCGCAGCGCCTTGGCTTCGATCTGGCGGATGCGCTCGCGCGTCACCTGGAAGCTCTGGCCCACTTCTTCGAGCGTGTGCTCGGAGCCATCTTCGAGGCCGAAGCGCATCTTGATCACCCGCTCTTCGCGCGGCGTCAGCGTGCGCAGAACCTGCGACGTGTACTCCTTCAGGTTCACGCTGATGACCGCTTCCGACGGCGACACCGCCTGGCGATCTTCGATGAAGTCGCCAAGGTGCGAATCTTCCTCTTCGCCGATCGGCGTTTCCAGCGAGATGGGCTCCTGCGCGATCTTGAGCACCTTGCGAACCTTGGCCACAGGAATATCCATGCGGCGCGCAATCTCTTCGCTGGAAGGCTCGCGGCCCAGTTCCTGCACCAACTGACGGCTGGTGCGGATGAGCTTGTTGATGGTCTCGATCATGTGCACCGGAATGCGAATGGTGCGAGCCTGGTCCGCAATGGCGCGGGTAATCGCCTGGCGGATCCACCACGTTGCATAGGTCGAGAACTTGTAGCCGCGGCGGTATTCGAACTTGTCCACCGCCTTCATCAGGCCGATGTTGCCTTCCTGAATCAGGTCGAGGAACTGCAGTCCGCGGTTGGTGTACTTCTTGGCGATGGAGACGACCAGTCGCAGGTTGGCTTCGATCAGCTCGCGCTTGGCCTGCTCGGCGTCCATGTCGCCCTGGATCATTTCGCGCTGCGTGCGCTTCAGTTCGACAATGGAGACGCCCGCGTCGCCCTCGATCTTCTCGAGGTCGGTCCGGCAGTTCTTCTGCTGGCGGCGGTATTCCTTCTTCAGCTCCTCGCTCTTCGAGGCGTCGAACTTCTGGTCGAGCGAGCGGATCTGCCGCTCCAGCGTGCGCATGGTGTCGACGGTCTTGTTGACCTTGTCGAGCAGCCGCTTGCGCTCCATGCCGGTGTACTTCAGTTCGCGCACGATGCGCGAGATGAACACCTTTTCGCGCGCGATCAGCCAGCGCAGGTGGCGGGCTTCCTTGGGCTTTGCCTTCACGGCCGGCGGTGGCCGCCTTCTCTTCGAGCTGCGCAATCTTCTTCTGGTGCTTGACCAGCGCGTCGATGCGCGCCACGGTGGCGCGCACGCGCGCCTGCACCACGTCTTCGGTGAGTTCTTCTTCGTCGAAGATCACGACTTCTTTTACGTTGCGCACGCCGCGCTTCAGGTCTTCGCCGAGCGCCACGATCTCGCGAATCACGATGGGCGAACGGGAAATGGCCTTGAGCACGCGCTTCTGCCCGCGCTCGATGCGCTTGGCGATTTCGACTTCGCCTTCGCGCGTCAGCAGCGGCACGGTGCCCATCTCGCGCAGATACATGCGCACCGGGTCGTTGGTCTTTTCCAGCGTCCCGGGCGTCAGGTCGAGCTCGACGTCCTCGCCCTCTTCGAGCTCGAAATCCTTGTCGCCGCCGAACTTCGGCCCGTCCAGCAGGTCGATGCCCTGGGTGCCGATGGTCGTGATCAGATCGTCGATATCGTCGGCGGAGGTCATCTCCTCCGGCATCATGTCGTTCACGTCGCCGTAGGTCAGATAGCCCTTCTCCTTGCCTGCGTCGATCAGGTTGTGATGTCGTCTTCGAATTTGTCGTCAATCGCCAAATTTGCCTGCTCTCTCCCGTCGTTTTCCCTGGGTGACCGGCCCCATCCGATTCGCCGCTTCCCTTCAGCCGCTCCGTCGATCTCATCTCAGCCAAAACACGACCGTCGTCTTCTGCATGATGCAGCGGTGCGGCAAACGGTTTTTGCTGCTGTAAGTTCACGCACCAATACGCAGGACGCGTCGAAAGAGCCTATCGCTCCGGCCGGATACCATGACGGTGTCCACGCACTTATGACGCACCTGCGGCATCATCCGCAAAAAAGGCGGTTTCAAAATCATTGCTCGGAACAGGATGATCGCGCTTCAGGTTTCGCCTGGGTCGCCCGCGAGCCGCAGCTCATGTGTGGGGCAAAGGGGCGCGCATCCTCACAGAGATCAATAGATTACCACATCTCCTCCCGGCCCTCCAACGACTAATCCGAAAGGAGAATCCGCACCCTTACGGGCTAGCTACTCCGCCGGGCGGGTCGATTCCCTGCCTTACCCGCCCTTGATCCTGTTATTTAGACGCAGTACGCTGCTGATTCGACGCAGGTTTTCGATGCGGAGCCTGAGCTTGCAGGATTGAGCGACTAGCGTTCCGGCGGGCGTTGATTGTGAAGTTGCCGCAATGCCCTGTCCAGTTCGAGTTTCTCTTTCATCCAAGCCGCCAATTCGCGCAACGTCTCCGCGCCGTTCCGCTTCCGCGATCAGCCCGCGCAGTTCCCGCAGGCGGCTTTCGATTGCCCGCTCCTGGATCTGCTGGATCGAACTGGCGACCTCATTCTCGTCCGGAGGGCGTGTCTCTTTCAGCAGTGCTTCCGCCAGCAGCGCCCGTTGCGCCGGATCGTCGACCACCTCCATCGGGTCGCTGGCTTGCCGCATGGCCAGGGCCTGAAGCGCCGGAAATATGCTAAGCTGCTCAAACCAGGCAGGTTGCTGGCAGGATTGCGTCAGCGGCGATCTTCCGCACCTGCTGGTTGTCTGGATCTCAATGGCCAGCGCCCGGAGCAGGACGCGCTCCACCTCGGTCAGGCCCGTAGCCCGAACCTCGACGTGATCCCGCCGCCTCAAGGCAGCCTGGCGCAGTTCCTCCCGCAGAACCGCCGAGTCGATCCCCAGCTTCTGGGCGGCATCAGCCGCAAACTGGTCGCGGGCCAGCTTCTCCGGCATGCGCCGGATGTGCGGCAGAAGGAAGTTCATGGCCTTCACCTTCTGGTCCGCGCTGGCCCCGGGAAAGGCTGCCGCGCCCGCTCGATCAGGTAGTCGGCCTGCCATTCGCGCCCCGAATGGCCTGCGAATACGCCTCCACGCCACGCTCGCGAATATAGCGGTCAGGATCGAGGCCGCCGTCGAGGGTCACGATCTTGATCGAAAACCCCTCCTCGGTCAGCAGCGCGATCGACTTTTCCGCGGCATTCGCCCCGGCGGCATCGGGGTCGAAGTTCACCACCACGTTTGACGTGTGCCGTTTCAGAATCGCGACCTGTTGCTCGGTGAAGGCCGTCCCGCTGGTGGCGATCACGTTCTGAATGCCGCGCAGAAAGACGGAGATGCAGTCCATCTGGCCTTCGACCAGCAGCGCAAACTCCAGCTTGGCGGATCGACGCTTTTCGCCTTGTCGAGGTTGAACAGCACCTGGCCCTTTGAATAGAGCGGCGTCTCGGGCGAATTGATGTACTTGGCGCCGGCCTTTTCGCCGGTTTCGAGGGTGCGCGCGGTGAACGCGATCACGCGGCCGCCCTCGTTGGCGATAGGAAACATGACCCGCTTGCGGAAGCGATCGTAGATCGGCTCCCATGGTGCCGTCGCCTTGTTCCTTGGAGCTGAACAAGCCGCTGGCGCGCAGGGTGGCGTCGTCCGCCATCCCGCTCAGCCGCTCCTCAGGGCGTGAAAGCTGTCGGGAGCGTAGCCGATATGGAATTTCTTGATTCCCTCTGGACGTAAGTCCCCGGCCGGCGAGATACTCCCGCGCCAGTGCTCCTTCGGGGCCCTGCAACTGCTCTTCGAACCACGCCGTCGCGACCTCGTGCAGTTCCAGCAGCCTTCCGCGAAGCCTGGCTTCGGCCGCTTCTTCCGGCGACGAGAATTCCCGCTTGGGCAGCGGAATTCCGCATTTCTGCGCGACAATGCGCACCGCCTCACGGAAACCCGACATTCTCGATCTTGCCGACGAAGGAGAAAACATCTCCGGACACGCCGCAGCCGAAGCAGTGGTAGAACTGCCGGACCGCATGCACCGAGAACGAAGGCGATTTTTCCTTGTGAAAAGGGCACAGGCCGCTGAAGTTAACGCCGCCGGTTTTGCGCAGGCGGATGTATCCCTCGATCACCTTGACGATGTCGGCCTGCTGCTTCACGCTTTGGGCGAAGTCGGACACGAGTGGAGCTTCTTCTCAGAATAGTCCGCCGCCGTGTGCGCCGATGTGGAAGGAGTGGAAAGCAGGGTAGTTCCGCATCATAAACAGGCTCTGAAATATTTCAGATACATTCGCTGATTATGATTCTTCCCGTTCGCGCATCGCGTATTGAGGAGAAGCCAAAAGTGACCGATCAGCATTCGCTACGATTCCCGCGCCTCTGTTATCTCGAGATTCCCGCTACTGATCCGCGCAAATCGGCGGAGTTCTACAAAAATGTGTTCGGCTGGAACATCCGCCGCGGCGACTCTGACCGGCCCAGCTTCGACGACCCCAGCAGCGTGAGCGGGGCGTTTGTGACGTATCTCAAGCCAGCCCAGGAACCGGGAATTATGCCATCGATCTGGGTGAAGGGCATCGAGGCCTATGTGACCACGATCGCTGCACACGGCGGCGAGATCGTGGAACGTCCACGCCCCGATGAGCCGGGCAGCAATTGCCTGATCGCCACTTTTCGCGATCCGGGCGGGAATACCCTGCGGGTTTATGAAGAGCCGGAAAGCTAGGTATTAGGTCTCAGGCGTCAGGTTTCAGGTGTCAGGGTTCAGACTGATGACTGGCAACTGACAGCTTGCCTCTCTTCACTCGTCGCGCAAGGCTTGCATGGGCTGGATCGACGCCGCACGACGGGCGGGAAGTAGCGCCGCAGTCAGGCCGATTGCCGGGAGCAGGAGCGCGACCGCGACATACGTCCAGGCATCGAGGGGCTTCACCTGGTAGAGGAAGCCGGTGATCAGGCGGCCGGCGGCGAATGCAAGGACAAGGCCGGCGACGAGACCCGTTCCTATGAGAATGGTTCCCTGGCGAAGCACGAGCCCGGCCACGCTGCCCCGGGTCGCGCCGAGCGCCATGCGAACTCCAATTTCGCGGCGGCGATAGCTGACTAATTGCGACAAGACGCCGTAGAGACCGGCGACGACCATGACTATGGCAAGGCCGGCGAAGGAGCCCACGAGGTAGAGCACGAGGCGCTGGCTGAAGGTGTTGTTTTCGACGGCTTCCTGCATGGTCTGGAAATGGTCGAGGGCAATGCCGGGGGCGACCGAATGAAACACGGAACGAATCTCCGGCACTACCGGGATGTTTCCGCGGGTTCTGACCACAAAGCTGACCATGGTTTTTAGCAAAGCCTGGTAAAAGAGCGACGTGGTGGGGATCTGCTGCTGAGGCAGCATGATAAAGGGCTGGACATCGCCGCCGACGGCTCGGTCGACCTGGTCGTGCAGCACGCCAACGATCGTGAACGGCTTGATCATGCCGGTCTTCTTGCCGCCGATGTCGATCTGCATTCCCAGGGGGTCCTTGCCGGGCAGGTATTTCTTGACCAGGGCTTCATTCACGGCAACCACCAGCGGGGTGTTGGCGGTATCGGCATCGGTAATCATGCGTCCGCGAGCTAGAGGAGTTCCGAGGGTGCGGGCATAATCGCCGCTGATCGCGGTGACCCGGGCCTGGGGTGTATTGCCGGGAGCCTGGGGCTGATTCAGAATGTCGAAGCTGGAGCCGATGTCCATGCCGGACAGCGGCGGCGAGGTCACCAGGGCCGCACCTTCCACGCCGGGAAGCTGGCGCAGACGATCGAGGGCCGGCTTGTAGGTGAGCACGGCAACCGAGACGGGAGCGTGTTCGAGATCCTCCGATACGGCCATCTGGGAGAAGCCGGCGGAGTCGGCAGGCATGGCGACAAATGTGGTTATGTGCGCGGTGTCGAACCCCAGGCGGGCCTGTTCAAGATTCCAGAGAGTGCGGAAGAGCAAGCCGGTGCCGACCAGAAGCAGGGTGGACAGGGCGACTTCTCCGGCGACCAGCCATCCGCTGAGTTTTCCTCCGGTGGAACGGGAACCGACGCCGCGGGAGGCGGCCTGCAGTGCGGCCTGGGGATGGGATCGGGCTACCAGCAGGGCCGGCAGCAACGAAGAAAGCGCAGTGGTAAGGATGGCGATGGCGGCCAGGACCAGCACCACTGTCCAGTGGATGGCGATGGAGTCGCCGCGGGGAATGGTGTCTTCGGGCAGCTTGCGGATGCCCATCATGGCGAGTTGAGCGAGCAGCACCCCCACGCCGCAGCCGAGAAGACTGAGCAGCAGGCCTTCCGCGAGCATCTGACGGACGAGACGCATGCGCCCGGCGCCCAGTGCGGCGCGCACCGCGAACTCCTGCTGGCGGCCCAGGCAACGGGCGATCAGCAGGTTGGACACATTGGCGCAGGCGATCAGGAGCACCAGGCCAAGCGCGCCGAAGAGCGCGTAGAGCACCGGGCTTGACCGGCCCGGTGAGAACTTCCTGGTAGGGGAAGGCGCCGAATACGATCTTGTCGCTGTGAGCGTCCGAGACCGGGATGTGGGCGGCGATGGCGTCGAGTTCCTTCTGTGCCTGGACGAGAACGACTCCCGGCCGGAGAACCCCTACCACGTTGAAGAAGTGGTAGCCGCGGTCGTTCAGCATTTCAGAGGTGGGCTGCAGGGGCAGCCACGCGCCCCGTTTCATATCAGCGCCCATTTCCTCGGGGAAGGTGAAGGCCGCGGGCATGACGCCGATCACGGTGACTGGCTTGCCGCTGAGTTTGACCACTTTGCCTACGACGCCGGGGTCGGCATGGAAGGTCTGGCGCCACAAGCCTTCCGACAACAGCACGACTGAAGGACCGCCGGGAAGACCTTCCGCCTCAGTGAAGGTGCGTCCCAGGAGTGCACGGCCTCCCAGCATGGGAAAGAGATTGGGCGTTACGCGGGGAGCAGCCAGGCTGAGAGACGAGTCCTGGCTCTCCATCACCGTTCCATCTTCAGAGAAGCCGGCCGCGTCTTCGAGAAGCTTGGATTGGGCGCGGATGTCCCGGTAGTTGAGCCAGGAGGTGGTGCCGAACCCGGGCTTGTCGCGATTGGGGCCTATGAAGACCAGGCGGTCAGAATGGGCGTAGGGGAGGGGCCGCAGCAGGACGTTGTCGATCACGGTGAAGATGGCCGTATTGGCACCCACCCCCAGCGCCAGGGTGAGAATCGCGAGGACCGCGATGCCCAGGCTGTTGCGTAGCTGACGGAGGGCGAACCGCAAATCGTAGAACAGATTCTGCATGGAAGGGCTCCTCAGGAAAACGCAGGTGCGAGGACGAGCAGCAGATCCGCTGCCAGACCGTGCCGCCATCATACCTCTTCTTTTAAATGGCTTTCGAGAGCCTGGCGGAATATGGGAGGCGAGCCGAGCATGGCGAAGGCATAGGCGGCAGTTGAGAGGCGGACAATGGCGTATACGAGGGATACGGCGTGACACCAGTCTTCAAATCTTCAATATAGTTGTTGCAACGAATATCTTGCTGCCGCATCCAAGGTTGTGAAAGGAGCCATCCAAATGGCAACAAGCACCTCATCTCCCGCTTCCGTCACCACCTGGAAACTCGATCCAGCCCACTCTTCCGCCGAGTTCAAGGTCAAACACATGATGATTTCCAACGTGAAGGGTCGCTTCAGCGGCCTGAGCGGAACTCTGCTCGAGCACGCAACCGATGCGAGCCTCTCGTCCATTGAGGCCTCCGTCGACGTTTCCACCGTCTCCACCGGCGACCCGCAGCGCGACGGCCATCTGAAGAGTGCTGATTTCTTCGACGTGGAAAAGTACCCAGCCATGACTTTCAAATCCACCGGTGTGGTTCACAAGGGGGAAGAAGAGTATGCGGTAACCGGGGATCTGACCATCCATGGGGTAACCAAGTCCGTGACTCTTGCCATCGAGGGCCCCAGCGCCCCCGCCAAAGACCCCTGGGGCAATACCCGCATCGGGCTTTCGGCTGCGACCAAGATCAACCGCAAGGACTTCGGCCTAAATTGGAATGCGGCACTGGAAACAGGCGGGATCCTGGTGGGCGAAGACGTCCACATCACGCTGGACGTGCAGTTCATCAAGGGGTGAATTCAGTTATCAGTTTTCGGGCGTCAGTTGTCAGTTGATTCGCGCCGGTTGAGGGAGAAGACTGACAACTGAGGGCTGATCGCTGAGAACTTCGCGCCCAGATAGTTGTTGCAACGAATATCTTGCTCGTGAATCCAATAGTTGTAAGTTGAAAATGGAGGTAAGCATGTCTCTCCGTGCTGTGAAAGACATTATTCAAACCACCCCGACCATCGAAGGCGCGGGCGTCAAACTGCAACGCGCCTTTGGTTTCGGCAAGACCAAGGAGTTCGATCCGTTCCTGCTGCTGGACGACTTCCGCAATGAGAATCCGGCGGACTATGCGGCGGGGTTCCCCTGGCATCCGCACCGCGGCATTGAAACCATCACTTACGTGCTGGCCGGCGAGGTCGCGCACGGCGACAGCCTCGGCAACAAGGGCCGCATGACTGCCGGCGATGTGCAGTGGATGACGGCCGGAAGCGGGATTCTGCACCAGGAGATGCCGAAGGGCGACGCGAAATGGGCGGATGCACGGGTTCCAGCTGTGGGCGAACCTGCCCGCGGCGCTCAAGATGACTGAGCCGCGCTACCAGGACATTCCGGCGAATGCAATTCCCGAGGTCACGGAAGACGATGGCACGCGGGCCCGCATCATCTCGGGCGAATTCTGGGGCAAGAGGGGGCCGGTCGAGGGCGTGTCGGCCGAGTCCAATTCAGTAGATGCGCGCTACGTGGATATTTCGGTGCCGCCGAACCAGCGCAAGCGCATCAAGGTGGAGACTACGCGCAATGCGTTTGCGTATGTATTCGCCGGAGCGGGAACGTTCCGCGATGCGTCCGATCCCCAGGCGGTGCTCACTGAGTCGGCGATCGACCCGAACGCGCCTGCCGTTTACGACGCGAAGAACCATTCGCTGGTGCTGTTCGATCGCGGCGATGAAATCGTGGTGCAGGCCGGGCCGGAAGGAATCCGCTTCCTGCTGGTTTCAGGCAAGCCGCTCGAAGAGCCGGTCGCTTGGTATGGGCCGATCGTGATGAATACCCAGGCCGAACTGCGCCAGGCCATGAGCGAGTTGCAGAGCGGGAAGTTCATCAAGCATAAGTAAGGCGGCCGGAAGCCCGCTTGCCAAATCGTACGACTGGGTTTGGCAATTGGCGTTATACTGACCTTAATCCCGGAAGGGGGTGGGTTCCCTCCCGGGAGTTGGGCTACCTCAACAGTAGCGCTAAGGCCAGGAGTACGAGAGCCGTCACGAATCGCCAGTCAATGGCAATCGTGATTGCTACCCGCATCCAGGACGATTTCTCATCCACTCGCCTTACCTCCTTTGCGCTAACACGGCCCGCAGGTCGTTGCACGCGGCCTGCGGACCGACGATCCAATCCTCCGGATCGATCTCGGCGCTACCGCTCCCACACGCACAAAGAAGGTGAACTCATTCTAGGTTTTGACGGCCTAGGTCCCGCGGTGACGCGGGCCACTTGTGTTTAATGAGGGGAACTATTTCCTCTTCCAGCGCACTCCGTCTTTTGAGTCTTCGATGACGATGCCTTTGTCGCCAAGTTCTTTGCGGATCTGGTCGGCGCGGGCAAAGTTTCGATGTTTCTTGGCCTGCGTTCGCTCGGCGACAAGTGCTTCGATGGCTTCGTCGGTGAGGCCCTGGCGGGCAAGAAGTTCGGGGGCAATGTCGGCTTGGCGGCCAGCTTTTTCGGCCCACTCCACGGCACGGCGGGTCGGCTCGCCGTCGCGGTCCTCGATCACGTCGAAGACCGCGTCGAATTCGCCGAGGACCTTGAGAACGGCTTCGCGGTCTCCCGCGAAGAATTTTCCCTGATCGATGGCGGTATTCGACACGCGCAGAAGGTCGAAGATGGGTGCGCGCGCCTCGGCGGTGTTCAGATCGTTGGCTAACGCTTCGAAGTATCCGACGCGCGCTTCCTTCACGGCCAACTGAATGTCTTCGTTCTCGCCGGCGGCGAAGGCGCCGCCGGTGACGCGCTGATGAAAGGTGCGCAGGCGGTCGATGGCAGCGCCGGCTTCAATCAGGCTGTCGAAGGTGAAGTTGAGCTGATGGCGGTAGGGCACGGAGATGAGGGCCAGCCGGATCGAGGAGGCTTTGTAGCCCTTCAGCAGCAGGTCGCGGAGGGTGTAGAAATTGCCCTCGCTCTTGGACATCTTTTTGCCGTCGACCAGCAGGAAGCGCACGTGCATCCAGTGGCGCGCGAAAGGCTTGTGAGTCACACTCTCGCTCTGCGCGATCTCGTTCTCGTGGTGGGGGAACATCAGGTCTTCGCCGCCGGCGTGCAGGTCGAAGCTGTCGCCGAGGTAGCTCATGGCCATGGCGGAGCACTCGATGTGCCAGCCAGGGCGGCCGCGTCCGATGGGAGTGTCCCAGGAAGTTTCGCCGGGCTTGGCGGCTTTCCAAAGGGCGAAGTCGCGGGCCGAGTCCTTCTCGTATTCGTCGACATCGACGCGGGCGCCGTCCTCTATTCCGGAGAGATCCTTCTTGCTCAGCTTGCCGTACTCGGGAAAGGCGGAGAGGCGGAAGTACCAGGAGCCGTCTTCGGTTTTGTAGGCTGCTCCGGAGGCGGCGAGCTTCTCGATCAGGTCAACCATCTGCGCGATGTGCTCGGTGGCGCGGGCGATCGCTTCCGGGCGTTCCACACGCAAGGCATCAAGGTCCTCAAAGAACGCTTCGACGTATTTCGGCGTGTATTCGCCGATGGGAACACCGGCCGCCGCTGCGTTGCGGATGATCTTGTCGTCCACGTCGGTGATGTTCATGACGTGGCGAACCTTCACGCCGGTGAGCTTGAGGAAGCGGCGCAGCACGTCGATCTGGAGGAATGTGCGGAAGTTGCCGATGTGGCCGTAGTCGTAGACGGTCGGGCCGCAGGCGTACATGCGTATCGCCTCGCCGTCGGCGGGGACGAGCTCGTCCACTTGTCCCGAGAGAGTATTGAAAAGGCGAAGAGTCATCGATCGTGCGGCTTGCTCACGGATAGGATTAGGCCGGTGTACGCCTTTCCGATTGTAGCAGCGGGGCTTGAAGCAAAGTGGATGCCTATCGCGAGCGCCGAAGGGGTTGGAGACATTCCCCGGGGTCTAAAGTGTGTGCGTGAGAACCAGGCTTTTGAGTGCCCGGGAGAATCCCCAAAGGCAAGTTGAATTCGAAATAGCAGGCATCGCTTTGTGGGCGAAGAAATGAGAAAGGTGCGAGTAGTCCAGTTATGTTCTCGTCTGGGTGCGAGCTTCGCCGCTTCCACCAGCACCTGCTGAATGTGTTTGTTGCGCTGCTTGGAAATGGGCGTTCGCATGACCTTGTCGGCTGAACTCTTCTCGGCTCCGCACAACCCGCAATAACTGATGGCCTGTTGATCGATTGGAAGCGTGCGACATCCCGATCTCCAGAACCCAGGTCAGCGCCGTGATCGGACCCACTCCCGGAACTGTTCTCAAACGCGCCAGTCGCTCCGACAGCATCGGGTCGTGTTCCAGAGAGCTGACCAGCGCATAGTCCAGCTTCTGCGATCGATTGATCGTCCGCGGCTCAGCTTCAGCAACGGTCGGATACTGTCGTCGATCTCTTCGTTGCCAGACATCAGCTCGTGGAAGTATCCCACCTTGTGCAGTCGCTGCTTGTTATAGCTCACACCGGTCTCCATCAACAGGCCGGAGATGCGGTTCTTCATCTGAACCATCTGCTTCACCAGCAGTCCGCGATAGGCAGTGCGATCCAGGCCCATCATGCGTCCAAGTAGTTAAAATGGTGCGCACAATGCCACACCGCAAATTCACGCTTGACGCGCTCATGCTCTCCTCCTGCCTTGCGGTATCCCTCGCAGCGCCTCTCGGAGGGCAAATCTTGGAGGTGCGTGGCGATCTAGGCAGTCCAGACTCTTATGTCTGTGCACTGAGCGGCCAGAAAGGCATGGGCAGAGACTGCGGAACAAAAAACGATGAGATGGTTTTCACCGCCGAAATCCTTTCCGTTGCCCCAGCGCCGAATGAAGAACTTCGTCTCACACTCCGTCCGGAGAGCATCTTCAAAGGCACACCCACCGTGGGGATGCAGGTACTCACGGCACAGCGACGTTGTCTTCCCGCGATGAAGACTGGCGATTCATGGCTCTTCTCCTTGTATCGCGACAAGGAATCGAAACAGCTCATCGTCAACTATGGCAGCCGCAGCGGACCCGAACCAGAGCAAAGCCAACAGATCGGCTTCCTGCGGAGGCTCGCGGGCCTTGACGCCGAAGGTGTCGTGAAAGGACGCGCATACGCCTATCGGGAGAATAGCGGAGGGGGAGAAGAGCAGGTCCCGTCGGTGAATCACACAATCGTCCTCACACACGTCGAAGACGGCCTGAAATACAAGGTGGTGACCAACGAAGAGGGCGAATTTGAGTTCGAGCCAGTTCCAGAGGGGAAGTACGACCTTGCCCCCAACACCAAACCGGGTCTTTGGACCATGTGGTCGGGAGGTTTCGATGTTGAGCCGCACGGGTGCACCGACTTCGATCTTGATTTCCAGGTCGATGGCCAGATTGCCGGAAGACTCATTTTTCCCGCAGGAGTGGACCCATCGCAATGGCAAGTCAGCGTCACGCCCATCGACGATCCCGGCGTTGTTCCGGCATCCGTTTGGACCGATGACGCCGGGCGGTTTGTCCTCCATGGTCTCAGCCCCGGCAAATATGTTGTCGTCATCGAAAAGACAGAGATGAGAAAAGGGCCAAACCTGCGCGCCTCAGTCTATTCGCGCCCGGCACCGCGAACCGCGCAAACGCCCACATTATCGAACTCGGCAAAGCCGGCCGCGTCGAGGGCATAGAGTTGGTCGTCCCACGTTCGGCTATTGAATAATCTTGAGCCCTGTCAACCCCATGGGCCTTTGCCCGGTTTTGGGCGAACAGACGGCATATTGACGAGTTGGCCACGACCCGCCCTCAACGCCATGTCCGGCACGTCGTACGCTATCCCAATGCGCTGTCATCCTGAACGCAGTGAAGGATCTGCGGCTGTCTCTGGGGGATCTCAAATCGGCGTGACTCCCGGATTGGCCAGGATCCGACTGGAACGTAAGACTGTGGCCGTGGCTGAAGAGCAAGGCGGACTGATTCATCTCTTTGCGGCGAGTAGACTCAATTGCAATGCTGATCAATAACGCAGTCAAATTTGTACATTCGATACCTGACAGCTGGGTGCGAGTGGAGCGGGTTCGCAGGGTTTCTGGCGGCCTTGAGGTTTGCTTCAGCGTTCATAAAGGACAGCGAGGGAAAAGGGTTGACGGATGGAGTGTCACCTGCCGCCGAGTTCACGAGGCGAAGATAACATCTATTGATGGTGGAGGCTGCGTGTGTACTCGGCCACTCACCCAGCGGCACGACAGTATGTTGCCCGACGAGCAGAACTGCGCTGGCCTCGAACTTGCGATGAGGCGAAGGTACTCTTGGCTCTTTACCGGGCTCACACGAGGGCGACAGACGACTGGATTCCATTTGATCGCTACCTCTCAATCGAGACTCCGTGGACTGGCACATCCTTCCAACCTCAATTCGCACCTGTTTCTGGCAACAATTTTGTGTGCCGAGGTCCAGATTCCTGGTTCGCGCTTATGTTTAGACAATCCCGACGCTGCCTCGAAGTTCATCACAATTCGCATGGGTCACACGATGTGGTGACGCTTTTAAGAGAGCGGGCGGCGATTGCGGGCGAGTAACCGCCTATGCGGAAATAACCGAGGGGCAGGTGCTCAGTTTGCTACTGAGATCCCGGGTCACATCCCAGCGGCAGATGGGTTGAAACGCGAATCCTCGCGCATCAAAAAAAAGTCTCTTCGATTGCCGAATATATGCCCCGGTTGGCGCACCATGATTGTAGGAACAAATCCGCCGGGAATTGGCCTCGGGCAGCCAGTTCGCGCGGCGCTTTCGTTGCGAAGCAAAAAATACCGTTTAGGAGCCCAAAATCCCGGCATAATTGCATTTTGGAAACCCCAAAATCGCACCCTAACCAGTTTAGTTTCAGTCGCTTAAAGGCTTAAAAAGACGTACCCCCACCCCCCCCAAAAAAATCTTCCAATCCAAAAAATCCTCGCAGGCTTCGCCTGGATGCCAGCAAGCCGTTGATTTCAAAGAGGAAGGATGACCGCCAGATCACCGTTTGGAGAAGATTCGGCCACGACTCGAGCGGAACACCAGCCTGGCAAGTTAGGGAGCCAGCTCTTAGATCGAGTTCTGACGCAAGGCAACCTATTTCGGCTGGTTTGAGGCCTCCAGGCGGGCGCCGCGAACCCAATCCAGAATGGTTCGGTACTGGTCGCTCGATTCGTTGCCGTGCCAGCGCTGGCCGCCATTGTGGGTGGCGAGATAATCGCCAACGTTGCCGGCGCTGTCGGTCGGCCGCGTGGGTTTGACGAGGATGAGGCTCTTGTCGGGCTCCGCGATGTCCACAACGCGCATGGCGTACTTGTAATTCTGTTCGCTGTCCTGATCGGAAAAGACACCATCGTTGTTGGGCGGCTCGAGCTTGAAGATCACGTGGCTGGCGTGGCAGAAGACGCAGGCCTTGCCATCGCCTCCGGGAGTTGCCAGGATGGGCTCGACCCTGGTGACGAAGTACCGGAAGTCGAGCACCGAGCCGGGCTGCACGTCGCGCAGGGAATCGCTGAGATTCTTTCCCTTAAGGACGTTGGTGGCGATGAGCTTGAGGCGAGGGTTGGAGGAGTTCTGCAACTTATTCATCGCCGTGCGGACATCGGGGCGCTTCTCCACGCCATGCACTTTGCGCAAGGTGTCCATGGCAGCGGCGCTGACATTGGCATCGGGGTCGAGGAGCGCCGCGATGACGGTGTCGACCACCAGGGGATATTCGAGCGGCTCCTTGATCCTCAAAGTCGCCGCGTGCCGGTTGAGGTAGTCCTGGTCCTGCGACACCGCGCCGCCTGCCACGCCCAGGCGCCGCTTGAGGAATTGCGGATTACCCGCTTCTTCCATGAAGACCTGCAGGGCGGAGTCGTTGAGATTAGCAAAGGCCGTCTTGACCGGCGGCATCGATTCGGGATCGTTGAGAAAGTGCTCGAAACAGATTCGTACCGCGGCGCGTTGCACATCTGGGTCGAAGGAATCGAGGCCTGCGAGCACCTGTTTCTGCAGCCCCGGTTCATGGATGAGGCTGGTGAAGGAAGAAGCCGCATCGAGCACCTGGCCATAGTTTTTGGGACGGGGTTTGGCCTGCAGCAAGGAGCGCAGCGCGCCTTCGACCGTGGATTGCTGCTGCCATGGCGACTTTTCGGGAAGCGCAGCCAATAGGGGGAGCACCACGGCCTGGCTGTCGGGGTTGCCGCGATTCAGGATTTCGACCACTTTGTCGACCAGTTTGGGATCGGGCGCGGCCTGGGTATCGAGATTGAGAATTCCGCGCTGCCCGCCTTCGTAGACGTAGCGGACGGTCTGGCGCACATCCTGATTGGTGTCTTCCGAGAGATCGAGCGCGGCCAGCGTGAACCGCGCGTCACCTGCCTCGCTGAGCGTGCTGCCCGCCTTCAGCACTTCGATCTTCATGGTGTCGTCGGCACCCTTGAGACACGCAAGCAGCGACTCCTCCAACTCTGGTCCCGAGCTTTTGAAGAAATGAATCAAGTCGCTGTCGTTGCCAATGCGGGTCTGGAAGAAGCCGTTGTGTACGTCGTACTTGAAATCGACGGCTTCCCGATAGGGTGTGTATTCATAGTCGGAGCGATGCAGGTCGGGCACTCCTTCCACGTACTTGGTGAGAACGGCGGGCAGGCCGATCGAAACCGTGTCGGCCTTGAGCGTGGGTAGCGCGTAGTGGCGGATGTGAAAATCCCACAGCGCATTGAGGATGCCTTCGCGGCCCAGCGGCGTGCCTTCGCGCAGAACCTTGGCAAGCACCTGGGCCTGGTCGCGCGCCACCTCTTCATAGCCGGCGTTGATGCGGTCCTTGTCTTCGTCCTTGGCGCTGGCTCGCACCCACGCGGAAAGGTAGCCGGTGTTCTCATCGAGAAGGTTATAGACGCTCTCCTGCAGGCCGCGCCGGACCATCGGGTCCTGTTCGGTGTTCAAGCGGACAGCGAGAGCTTCCAGCGTGCCACGACGCATGTCGGGTTTATCGACCTGCCAGTAGTACCAGCGCCACACTCCTCCCGCAGCCTCGAAACGAACCGAGGGAACGGGGTCATTGAGGTCGTGTTCGAGAGCGGCCAACAACTGGGGATCGTCGGTGAGGTCGCGGAAATGCTGATTGAAGACGCGGGCGGCGCCCCAGCGGGTGCGGGCGTCGGGCGATGCCAGGGCCGCGGCCAGTTGTTTGCGTCCGGCTTCAGCAGTGTTCTGGCGGCGCGAGAGGATCATACGCAGCGCGTATGCCGATGAGGTTTGCACCATTTTGCTTGGGTCGCCGAGGCCCTTGATGAGCACCTCGACTGCGCCGGGATCGGCCATGTGTCCCAGGGCTCGCGCCGCGGCTTCGCGCGCCAGGGGCTGATCGCTGCTGGCGAGGACGTTACGAATCTGGCGCAACTGCGGCTCTGAGGCGAGATCCCAGAAGTGGTCGAGTTGATCGAGAAGGAGCGGAAGATCGTTGATCGCGAGCGTCGCCGGCGGCGCGGGGTACCCGGCATCCCAGTTCTTGGCCTTGGTGTTTCCCGGATAGAGAGTCGATAACGCCATCACGGCAAACTGCGTGGCGCGGAACGGCGTGTTGAATCCCTGGTAGACGGGATCGCCTTCCCAGCTGCCCTCGGGCCGCTGCGCGGCGAGCAGCGCTTTGACGGCCAGTGCAAGGTGTTGGTCGGTCTCCGGCCGGCGGCCAGCTTCGGCAAGCGCGAGCACAGCGTTGTAGGAGATGAAGTCAGCGGTCTTGGCGGTCTTGTCGAAGGGATAGGGCCAGGCGCCTTCCGCCGTTTCATATTCGTAGAGTCTGTCGATGAGTGTGTTGATTTGCGATGTGTATTTCTCGCGGTTGATCTCTGAGAAGAACATGATCTTCCAGCTCACGTCGATCATGTTCTTCGCTTCGGCGGGAACAGCTAGCTGTTCGACGTGGTCGCGCTCGGCGAGCCAGTCTTTATCGTGAGTCTCGTTGTACGCGAGATCAAAAGTATGCCAGCTCTGCGTCGCGATTTCGAAGGGGCTTACGTCGGGCTCACAACCGTCGGCTTCGTCGCCGGGTAAAACGGTCACGCCTTTGTAGTGGATTTTGAGGAACTTCGCGTAGGGCACGTCGAACTTCTTACGCGGCGGGTCGTGAGTAACGTTCTGCTCGAAGTCGTGCTCGATGAGAGGCAAGCGGCTGGCCTCGGTGCGCGCGGTGTAGATGATGCGTACCCAGTTGGTGTTGGGCTCGCCGTAGAGCGGGCGGGCGTTGTTGTAGATGCGGTCGGTAAGGAACTCGAGCGAGGCGCGCTGCGTGGGCGCGTAGCCCTTCTCGATAGCTTTGAGATAGCCACGCGTGGTGAATTGCGTGGGATGGCAGGCGATGCACAACTGCGTTTCGGAGTGCTGCATGGTGGTGCGCAGCGCGACGGCTCCGCGGCGCGGCGTGTTGGAGAGCCACGTATCGCCCATGTTGACGAGGAAATCCATACCGGCGCGGACCGCGTCGTGCGGGTCCTTGTTGGGCGGGACGCCGTATTCATAAGTGTGCAACTGATAGGCCGGATGATCGGCGGCGATGCGCACGTAGTATTCGCGCCCGGGCTGCAGGATACGGGTACGGAACTTATAGAGACCGGGATAGTTCTGCGTGGCTTCGACCTTGTAAACAAACTCGCCATCCGTAAACGGGACCGCGTCGGGCTTTCCGTCGGAGTCTTTGCCGGCCTGGAAGATATCGACATCCAAAGGCACATCGCGATCGGTGACGTTGAGCACGAAATAGACCAGCTTTGGCTGTTGCTCACGGAACGTGAAGCGAAACCATTGGAAGCCTTTGACCATGGCCGCGTAGCCATCTTCGTTTTTCGCAGGGGCGTAGGGACGCTCATCGTCGCTGCCGAAGATGGTCTGGCCCAATTCGAAAGGCTGGGCGGATTGCCAGGTGCCGTTGGGAGCCGCGGCAATAACTCCGCGACTCTGGTGTCCGCCTGACGACGGATCAGGGACCTGGTGCATGGTCGCGCTGATCTCGGGAATGTGCGCTCCCCCAGCGGACGAGAGATTCACGGTTATAGGTCCCGCTTCACGCGGTCTTAGAGTGAGATAGAAATCGAGGTCGGCAACATGCAGCCATTTCGATTCGACTTCGCCCTTTGCGTCGTTGACGGTCACGCGCACAGCATCCCCATTTTGGATTTGTGCAGGATCTTTCACGCTGACCGTGACGGCATACGCCGCATTGGCACGGGCCGCGCCCAATGGGATGACGCGCCCGGCAGGCGGAGCTGATTGACCAGCGTGGACCGCGCGCCCGGCGTGGAGGTTTGTGCCGATTACCCATGCAGAAATAAACAGCGGAACAATCGCCAGGCAGGCGATGCGGCGTGCATTCGGCGTAAACCCCATGATGACCTCGCGTGTTTGAGCGGCTTTGCAGAGAGCGGGGAAGCTCAGTCGAATATCAAGACAGAAACTATATATCCATTGGCAATGGTGGTGCAAAGGCGGAAGTGTGTGGGCTCGCGTATTCCAAGAATGCGGCCGGTTTGCATCCGTGGCTTCCCACCCTTGCAACAGGAAAAAGTCGCAAGGATGGGGCACGGGAGGCTGGTGGCAGGTCCACGGGTTGAATACTCTTTTGTGGCCGGTCCACGGTTTGAATACCTTAGTGAGTGGAGACGCGCAGCATCAGGACACCGTGCGAAGGTACGGCTGCTGAGAATTCCCCATTGGAAAACGTGACATCCTTGTGTGCCCAGAGGTCGCGTGCTTTCTTGACCGAGCCTTTAAGCCCGAGGTCGCTGGCCTTCACCGTCGCGTTGCCCTGCGCCGAATCGAGATTGACGACGCCAACCGCGACGCTGCCGTCTTTCAAGGGCTTGACCCAGGTTTCGAGGTTGCCATTTTTCACGGGAGAGGCCTGCTTGCCCAACGCGTCCTGATCGACGGCGATAACTTCCTTGTTAAGAAGGATCGATTTCGTGGTGTCGGACATGCTGCGAATGTCGTTTCCGGCCAGCAGTGGGGCGGCGGTGAGAGCCCACAGGCTCATGTGCGTGCGGTACTCATCGTCGCTCATGTGTCCGTTGCCGATCTCGAGCATGTCGGGGTCGTTCCAATGGCCTGGCCCGGCGGACGGCGCGGTGGGCACCTGCTTATGGATGTTGTCCATCATGCTGTCCCACTCGTCACGAATGTCGCCGGTAGTGCGCCAGAGGTTCCCGCCCACAGCGGGCCCCCACTTCTCTACGCCACCAAGGCCGTACTCGCAGAGGCTGTAGACGATGGGCCGCTTGGTGGCATGCAACGCATCGCCCATCTTCTGGTAGACCGGCTGCAACTGGTCGTCCTTGTAGATCGAGCTGGCGCTGCACCAGTCGTATTTCAGGTAATCGATGCCCCAGGCCGCGAACATCTTCGCGTCCTGTTCTTCGTGTCCGTAGCTCGCCGGATAGCCGCCGCAAGTGCGCGGGCCGGGAGACGAGTAGATGCCGATCTTCAGTCCCTTGGAGTGAACATAGTCGGCGAGCGCCTTCATGTCGGGAAACTTGTGATTGGTGGGCAGCACGCCGTTAGCATCGCGTACGCCTTCCCAGGTGTCGTCGATATTGACGTAGATGTAGCCGGCATCCTTCATGCCGCTCGAGATCATGGCGTCGGCCATGGTGCGCACGGTCTGGTCATCGACCTTTTCGGCGAAGAGATTCCAGCTGTTCCAGCCCATGGGCGGCGTCTTGGCGAGGCCGTTGTAGGGAACCGGGTGCAGCGCGGGAGGCTCGATGTACTGCGGTTTGGGAATCTCGTCTGCCTGGGTTGCAGGACGAGCGGTGAAGTGGTCGTCCCATTCCTTGCCATCGATTGCTCCATCTTTGAGATCGGCGACCAGGAACGGCTTCTTGTCGTTCCAGTCGGCGCCATACAACTCGAAGTGTCCGGCATTGGCGGTGCCGGTGACCTTGATGGGGCCACCAAGATCACGGACCTCGCCGCTGAGTTGATTGCCATCCTGCTTGAGGTCGAGGATTCCTTTTTTCTGTTCCCCGTTCTCCAGGGTTTTCCCGGTTGTGGCCCACGTTCCGGTCAGGGTCGGCTCCGCTTTTTTGCAGGCGGCGATGGTGAACGACAAAAGCAACGCCGCTCCGCAGGCCGCCAGCAATGCTGCCGTTCCTGCCCTGCTACCACGATGAATGGTCATCTATATTCTCCTGTTGCAATCAGCAATGCATGAAGCCGAAATGATGTTGGTCACCCAGCCTTGTTCGTGTGGCGAAGGCGACCTGGCTTTAGGCCACGGCAAGTATAGTCGCCGCAGCCGGTCGTGCACGGAGAACGCGTCAGAGGTTCGTCGGGAAGTCTAAGGGTGGCTCGCGAAGCGGGGCGGCAATAATGGATACAGGGGCGGCGAGCGGTTCGCTGTGCCGATTGGATTTGAATGGTTCGGGTGGGGGGCATCGATGCATATATCGCGGCGATCGTGGTTCAGCCTGGCGCTGTTTGTCGTTGTCGTGGTCTTGATCGTGAAGCGGGGCGGCTGGCTATGGCGTGGTTCGACGGGAACGCCCATTCCCGATCGGGCGCTCACCAGTCCCCTGAACCAGCCAGGCGGGAGCCCGGCGTCGTCGGAAGCGTACGAGGTCTACTCGGCACTCTACCAGGCGCCGATGGATGAGCCGCTGGTCTTCGCGAACGATTCTGTCACCGACATTCCGCAGGTGAACGGGAGTTGCCTCAGACCCTCGTCTGCGCAAGAACATGAACTCACCGACGCATTCGAAGCCGCCAACCGGCAAAGCCATCGCTGGGAACAGACATTTACGATTCCGCAGGGATACCGGCTGATGTCGCGCACCCAGGCTGCGGAAGCGCAGACCTGCCTGGAGACGCACGGGCAGGATGCAGCGCGATGCGAAGCGTACAAACAGGTCCGGCATGTGCGGTTCCTCGGGGTACCTGGTTTTGACCGCTCGCACACGCGGGCACTGGTGTCAGTGGTGAAGATGTGCGGACGATATTGCGGCAACGGCGGAATCTTCGAAGTGGAGAAGACTGGCGGGATGTGGCAGCGCTCTGAGCCGGGCGATTTCACGCGCAACTGTAGTTGGATGTACTGAGAAATTGTTGAGTTTGCGGTTGCGAATGTATCGCGATGTTTACTCCGGCTCGAACAATTCGGGCTGGGGCTCCTCTCCGCGAGTTTCGTTGAAGTTGCTCAGTCCCACTCCGACGAGACGATAAAGCTGGTGCGGATCGAGATTCACTCTGCTTAAAAGCGATATCGCGATTTCCGTCAATTCCTCGCACGATGCGGGAGGCAAAGGCGGAGTGAGGCTGCGGGTAAGGATCTTGAACTCCTTCGTCTTCAGTTTCAGGACCACGGTTCGGGCTGTTCGCGATTCCTTACGCGAAGCGCTCCATGTCTTCTCGGCGAGTAGGCGGATGAGTGGCTCAGTTTCGGACAGAGGAACATCCTGGGGGAATGTGTCTTCGGCCGATACCGACTGGGTGAGACGGTCAGGTACCACCGGATTTTCGTCGATGCCGCGCGCCAGTTCGTAGAGCCGCTGGCCGTAGCGACCGAATGCATTCTCCAGATCGGACAATTCGAATCGCTGCAGGTCTCCCACGATGCGCACTCCGAGTTTTTCGAGTCTCGCTTCGGTGACTTTTCCGACGCCGGGAATGCGGCCCACCGGCAACGGAGGCAAGAACACGGCCACGTCTTTCGGTTGGATGACGAAAAGTCCGTTTGGCTTGCGCCAGTCGGAGGCGATTTTGGCGAGAAACTTGTTGGGGGCCACGCCGGCCGAGGCGGTGAGGTTCAATTCCGTGCGAATCTGCTCGCGAATGGTTTGCGCTACGCGGGTGGCGGTGGGAAGGCCGGTCTTGTTCTCGGTCACATCGAGATAGGCTTCATCGAGCGAGAGGGGTTCGATCAGGTCGGTGTGGCGCTTGAAGATTTCGCGAACCTGGCGCGACACGGCGCGGTAGCGCGTGAAATCGGGCGGTAAAAAAATGCCTTCGGGACACAGACGCTCCGCGCGCACGGCGGGCATGGCCGAGCGAACACCGAAACGGCGCGCCTCGTAAGAAGCCGCGCAGACCACCGAGCGATTGCCGCGCCACGCAACGATGACGGGCCTGCCGCGCAAGCTGGGGATCATCCCGCTGTTCCACGGACGCGTAGAAAGCATCCATGTCGACGTGCACGATTTTCCGGTCCGGCATCCTGGCAACAATTCTAGACTTAGGCGCGTTACTTTCGCGGGGGTGATCGACGATGTTGCGATAGGCGACGTGTCCCTTTTCGCTGCCCTGCAGGTAGATCGGGCCGGGCGTGCCTTCGTTGCTGTCGACGGCGCCGCCGGTGATGCCGGGAATCTCCTGGTTGTCGATGACGGTCTTGCCGTTCAGCACCACGGTGACGCGGCGGCCGATGAGCGTGATGTCAAACGTCTGCCAGGTGTCGGGAGAGCGCGGCTGTTCGGGCGTGGGAGCCAGGAACCCATAGACGCCGCCGGTGTGGTGGCTGGGCGGCTCGGCCTCCGACTCGGTTTCGACCTGCACTTCGTAGCGGCCGCGCAGATAGACTCCGCTGTTGGAATCCTTGCCGCAGTTGAACTCCACATGCAGCTTGAAATCCTGGAACTTGGCATCGCTGATAATCTCGGGTCCGTTGCCGGGAGTCACAAGGGTTCCATTCTGCACTGTCCATTCGGGCGGGCCGGGCTTGCTCATCTTCCAGCCGGAGAGGTCTTTGCCGTTGAAGAGCTGGATGGGCTTGCCCCACTTCGGCGCGCTCGTCTTGTCGAGAGCCGGCGCGCGCACGCCAGTCCATTGCCAAGGTTTGCCGTCAGGGCCGTTGAGCGTGCCGGACAGCTGCTCGCCGGTCAGTTGTCCTTGAAAGACCAGGTCACTGGTGCTGCCTTCTTCTTCCTTGGGCGAAACAAACGTGATGCTGGCCGTCAGCGATCTCAACTTTGGGGAGAGGCCGCGCGTTGCCCCAGCGGCCCACCATTTGCGCCTTCAGTTGGCCGCCCTGCTGCTGCACTTCGAGCCAGGAGGGATAGTCCGTCGGGCGCTTTCAAAGTGAGATCCCAGCGGCCGAGGAACGGATTCGCCGTCGGCGGCTTGCGGCGAGGAGCGATGGCGGCGGGACGATGAAAAACAGCGGCAACAAAAACTGCGGCGATCATTTTCACGGGATGATGACTCCTGTCGAATTCGCGATGCGAAGGTCGGGGTCTCCCACCTTAGCGACAAAAACAAAGACGTCGCGAAGGTGGGGCACCCGGCGAATGTCATGTCAGCGACTTGATCGACTGCGAGGGCTCGTCCCAGCGCACCGGGCATTTGCGGAAGTACGATTCGTTGGCCAGATGGCAGGCGAGGGCAGCGATGGTGGCCGAACACCGCATCCTGCACGACGGGCTTGCGCGAGCGCACCGCTTCAAAGAACTTCCACAGGTGCGGCCGCAGATCGTCGTAGTCGTTGCCGTTGTAGGTGACGGTCTCGGGCGCCGGCTCTCGTCCCGGGAGCAGGATCGTGTTCCTCGTGCCATTGCTTGACGTAGGGATTTCTGCAGGCGCGCCGGGAACGAAGCAGTGTAATAACTGGGCGAAGTGTCCACCCCCGCCTGCGGCGTGATAGGTCACGCTGAATTCGCGCAGTTCGATGGCGCCTTTCGATCCCTGGAAGCGCGTGACCTCCGGTGACTCGCATCCCAGCGACAAGCGCATGTAGACGGGAATGCCTTCGTATTCAAACAGGACCGGGTGCACGTCGGGCATGTTGCGGCCGTCCTTCCAGCGATAGATGCCGCCGAATGCCGACACGCGGCGTCGGCACCTCGTTGATGCCGAGCACGAATTGCATGCCGCTGATCAGGTGGACCAGCAGGTCGCCGGCGACGCCCGTGCCGTATTCCTTCCAGCAGCGCCAGCGCGCGAAGGCCAGTGGATCGAAGGGCTTCTTGGGCGCGGTGCCCAGCCAGGTATCCCAGTCCAGGGTCTGCGGCGACAAGATCGGGCGGCGGCGGATATTCCCATGCGCCGGTGGGATCATTGCGGCCGAAGGTCGCTTCGACCAGGTTCAATTCGCCGATGGCGCCCTTGCTCGATGAGCGTCCTTGGCTTTCGCGCAGAGCACCGAACTGGTGCGCTGCGCGCCGATCTGCACGATGCGATCGGTCTTTCTTGGCGGCGGCGACCATCTCCAGACCGTCCGCCGGGTTGTGCGACATGGGCTTTTCGCAGTAGACGTCCTTGCCCGCGGTCGACGGCGTCGACCACTACCTGCTTGTGCCAGTGGTCGGGAACGGCCACGAGGATGGCGTCGATGTCTTTCGCATCGAGCAATTCCTTGTAGCGGCGCGTGGTGCGGATCGGCTTGCCGACGATTTCCTTGGCGAGTTCGTGGCGGCCGTCGTAGAGATCGGCGGCGGCGACGCATTCCACGCCGTGAAGCTGAATCGCGGTCGAAAGCAAGGCCGAGCCTTCCATGCCCACGCCGACAATACCGAAGCGGACCCGGTCGCTCGCCGGCGCATCTTGGGCGGCCGACGGGATTGGCTCGCCATGGAGGAAGTTGGATCCGGCCAGCAACGAAGCGCCCGCCGCGCCCGCGCCGGCCTGCAGGAACTCACGCCGTGAAACACGGAATTGACTCATGGATTCGATTTCTCCTTGGGGCGGTCTCGGTGAGCGACACAACTTTCCCGCCGCGAACCCCGCGGGCAATCATAATTCCTCGGACGGCGGGGCAACGGACTGCTGATTGAATGGGTCGGAAGCGGCGATCTGAGAAGGGCACGTCCTGTATGATTCTGCCCATTGAAAATAACCAGTAGAACAATGCATGGAGGATGTTGATGAACTCCAGGTGGACGAGGCGCGACTTTCTGCGCAGCAAGCGCGGCTTGCGCGGGATCACTGGCATTGGGTGCGGAGGGGCTGCATTCGCAGGATGCGGGCAGAGGCGCAGATCGGTCGCCTGCTCCGGGGCCGGTTCGTGACCCACGTCTCGGTAGTACGCGTGAACCAGATCGAGGTCACGCCCACCCGCAACATCGGCGAAGACGAGGCCGCCGATAATCGGCCCGGCGAGATTCGCGCCCGGCGCGAGGCGTTTGCGCGCGGTTGCCCTGAGGGCAAGATGACGTGGGCCATCAGTTGGCTGGCGCTTTTCGATACGCGCGATGAGTACCGCGAAGCCCGGCGCCTGCTGGCCTCCTATCACGATCGGTATGGCGACGAGATCACGTTCATCCCCGGCGGCTATTTCGCCCCGATGTATGACACGCGCGAGCACAACCGCGAGACCATTCACAAGGCGCTGGGAGAGATCTCAAGGATGGTCGGCGGCGGCTACCGGCCCCAGTGCCTGGTTGCGGGCTTCATGGATGCGGAAAATCAGCGGCTGCTGGCGACAGATGAGGGCATTCACGTATGCCAGGGCCAGATCTGGAGCCAGCACGGGATCGACAACGGCGACGGCGACGGCGGCATCTGCTACCCCTACTACCCCAGCCGCGAGCACTATCTGAAGCCCGCCCAGGGCGAGGCGGATTTTATCGATTGCGTCTGCCTGGACGGATGGACCTGCGACTTTCTGGCGGCGCGGCGCGAGGGATTTGAGGGAGGATTCAACAGCCGTCTGGGCGTAGGCCCGATCGAGACGGTGGGCAACCTGGGCACCGCGGCCGGCCGCAAGGAAATGATGGATACCACGGCGATGCATTTCGATACCGGGCACGGATTGAATGGCTTTGGCTTTGTTACGGGAATCTGGGAAGTGTCGATCAAGCACCACGAGGACCTTGCATGGTGGCTCAGGCCGTAAGGGAACGGTGGCCGGATACGCGGGTGATGACGGAAGGTGAGTTCGGCCTGGAGTGGCGAAAGCACGTGAAGAACAATGCCGATCTTAACTATCGCTTCGACGAGAAAGGGACCGGCGCGCCCGGTTCGGAGAAGAACCTCGAAATCCAATGGTTCATGAACCGGGAGTTCCGGCTGGCGCTGCTGCGCGACTGGACCAGGGACGAGGCATCCGATGGCGATCGACTTTACGCGCTACGACGTGAAGGCCGAGGAGCCGCACGCGCTGCAGCGCGAATGGAGCCTGATGAACGTGCTGAATCAAAAGGGCACGCGCCCGCAGGACAAGCCCACACCGCTGCGGAAATTGCCGCAGGAAGATCAGCGTCTGATTCTGACGCGATATCCCGGATTGAAGAAGTGGATTTGAGTCGGATCGGCTCGTAACTGCATGAGCAAGGCCTGTATAGGCGGGGTTATGGAACGCTTCGGCGCGCGACCTCGACGCGGGGCGGCCAGAGGGAGACTTTCCGGTCCAGCCAATGCCTAGGGCTGGGCGGAACTGGTCTCCCGCGCCGGTTGTTCTTAATGCAACTAAGTCTTCTATGATCAGTAAATCTTTACCGCACCCTCTGTGACGTATCTTTCCCACCGGACGTAGTAGCGGCTCGGGAGGAGGACATAGTTAAAGCTGAAAGTGGCGATCCCCGAATAAGAACCGCCTCCATACAGGGGAAGATAATTTCCATAGAACAGCACCGTCATGAGCGTGCAGGCGGTGATCCTATGCGAGCCGCTGGTGAACGACCCGGTTGCGGCACAGAACGAATCGGAAACGATCGAAGTTCCCAGTTGGCCTAGGGGCCCGTTCTCCCAAGCGATGTTTCCGGTACCTCCGGTGTTGAGATTGAACGTGCCCCACGCGTATTCATTCAAGGGCGGCTGAGGCGCTCCCACATCGATCGAGCAATCCAGGGGCGTGTTGGCTAAACCGCAACCGCCCGGATCGACGCTGTAGGTTTTCTGCGCGTGGCTACTCATCGTGGCAACTGCAATCGCAGTTCCAAGAACCATCTGATGAAGCACTTTCATCGGTCTCTCCTTGGGGGATAGGAAATGAGACCATCACATCGCAGGATCGAAAGTCGCGACTATCAAAAAAAACTGAAATTGTCGTTGCGCTTCGTCAAAGACCGGCTTGTCACAATCATCACTAAGGCGGTGCCCGAAGCACGCTCTCCAGATGACGATTGTATGAAGTTTGGGCTTCACTAACTGAAGGCGCGCGGCGACTGCTCGGCCAGTGCGGGCCCTTTGGCATGCTCAGCCGCCACCTTGGACCAAGCCATCCATTCGCGATCGGCCGCGAGATCCATCTCCATGATGGCCGGCGCCAGCCTAGATCCTCGACGCGCTTCGCTAGGTCTGGCAGGACTCGCGCTTCCAGGCCGCCGCCAGCATGCAGTATTAATCGGGAGGCGAAGCGGGCATGCGCAATCCACGTGGCGCGGGTTCTTTTTGAATTGGGTCTTTGGTAAAGTCCCCGGTAATGGCGAACCGCGCGGAATCAAAGCGGCTTAACTGATTGAATTATTTGGTGGACGCGGAAGGAATCGAACCTTCAACCTGTCGGTTAAGAGCCGAATGCTCTGCCAGTTGAGCTACGCGTCCAATTCGATGAAAACCGTGCGGCGGGAACGACGATGCACGGCGGAAAGCGGCAGGAATTTTCTGCCGCTCACCTTGAAGAGAATAGCATACCCCCGACTCGATTTCCAAAGAGGCGCCGCGGAGCGATTTATCCGAAATGTATCTGCGGAAACCGTGAGGCAGTGAGGTCGCGGGGCGCGCCCCGACAGAAGGCTTGCGGGGATGGATTCAGAAAGTAAAGGCGAGGCCGCCGCGAAGCTACGCTGATCCTGCGCGAACATCAGCAGCGAGCCGTCGGTGAGGACGTAGGGGCGGAAGCCCTGGGCAAGGAGGTTGTGGACGTCGAGCATGACGTCGAGGCTGCTGGGGCCTTCGTGGTGGTAGGTGACGGGCTGGCGCAGGCGGAGGTTGAAGAAGGGCTCGGCGGCATCGGCGGCAAATGTGGCCACCCGGGTGACGGTGTCTTCCGGCTGCCATCGATAGCTGGCGTGCCATCGCGTTCCGGTGCCCTCCAGCGTGCCGGAGAGCGAGATCGAGTACATGGGAGCGCGGCGTGGACGGGCCGAGGCAAGCAGGGCGTTGAACGGCATCGGACGGCGCGAGGCGGGCATCACCAGGGCATTGCCGTTGGCAAAGCTGAGGCGAATATGGTTGTCGCCGGGGAGGCGATGTTCCGCGGTGGCCATGAACCCGGCAGTCGAGAAGCCGGGACCGGCCGCCCGGATGATGTCGCCGGCGCGGTCGATAAGGGCATTGGAAGCGATGCCGGCATCGCCCCCGGACGCCAGACGAGCCATGGCTTCGAGGACCGGATTGTCCACGCGGTCGGCATAGAACAGGACTGCGACTCCCGAGGCGTCAGTATTTCGTTCCCAGCCGATTTCCTGGTGCAGCCCATGCTCAAGTGCAAGATCGCCGTTGCGAACCGAGAAGGCGGGCAGGAAGCCCGAAGCCTCGTCTCCATTCGCGGATCGCACACCGGGTACGATGGTGGTCAGGCGATAGCGCACGGGATGTGCCGCCATTGCGCCAGGCAGCGCCGACATAGGGGAGCGCGGCCATCACGGTGTTGGGAGACCTCTGTCCGAGGCGCGCAAACACCTGCTCCGCGCCGGCTTCGGCTTCGAACTCGTCGCCCATGCGGATGGTTTCCGAGGTACGGAAAGCGGCTTCATCGAGTCCCTCCCCGCCTGCGCCTTCCATCTCAGGATGGATGGCAACCGCGGCCACGGACTGCACGGAACCGGCGTAGCCAAGTTCCTGGCGGAATCCGAGCATGGACTCCATGCCCGCCATTGGAGCTCGGATCGAAATCGACACGCGCCAGCAACTCGCGGCTGTTGGAGGGCGTGTTCTCCGTCTCCACGGTAATGCGCTCGCCGTTTTCCCCGAAAGTGCCGGCCTGGCCGGTGGCCATCAGGCGCGCCTTCAACTTGGGAGCAGCGCCCGCTTTCTCTGAAACGACCACCAGGGGTCCGTCTTCGAGCCAGCGCAACAGGGGGCGATTGGCCGCAGAGCGAAGGGTCCAGGCCCAGTCATCCTGTCTGGAAGTGGCGTCGCGACGGCTCCGCCGGGAGCCACTGCATGACTTCGTAGAGAGTATTGAGGGTGAGATTGACGACCGTACTGGTGCGAACCCGGACATTTTCCCGCACCGAGGGCAGGAACGACGTGCCCATCGCCTTCACTGCATATTTTCCGGGAAGCACCGATGCGAAGGAGAAATGGCCCTTGGAGTGGTGTAGGCGGTGGCGATCACCGACATGTCGGGACCGAGGAGCTGGACCACCGCGCCGATCTGGGGCACGCCGGCAGAATCCGCGACCAGCCCGCTGAGGGTGGCCGGGTGGCAGAGAACGCCGGAGCCGCCCCGAGGCTGATCAGGGCCGCAAACAACGCGAGATGGAGCCTGCGCATAATCACTAAATTCGGTGACCCGGCGGCGTCCCTGGCGAAAACTCGTTCAAGTGGTCCCGCCAGGTTCCCCTGATCTTATGCCCGGTAACCCCACGTGCACGGGACGTATTCATACTATTCCACGACAAAAGGTGCCGATTGCGCAATCTCTTGTTTTGAGATTGTGTCATTTACTTTGATCGTCACCTTGTATTTTCCCGGTTGAAGACCCGCCATGGGCAGCGTCTTTTCCACGGTCAATTGATCGCTATGCGCTCCCAAGTCTTTTGATTCCAACTGCTTCTCGAATACCACCGTATTGGTGGTGGTGTCAATGATCTGATAGGTCACCGTGGCCAGGTTACTTTTGCTGTTCTCATCGATGCCCAGGTTATAGACCTGCATCCAGAAATTCAACTGCTGGCTCGCGCTTGAAATTGACCGGGGTGGCCTGGTTGGTCGTCACCCGCGGGCAAATCTTGGTATTGCCGATGACGCAGTTGCCGGCGCCGATGGAGTGCGAATCGACCGGACTCATCTGGTCGGCCAGGATCAGCGTGCGAGGTGGCCAGCTTTTCGTCGTGGTAGCGTCGGAACCTCGATGCCCTTGCCGTAAATGCCGATGTGGTCTGGGTTGTTCACGTCTTTGATGGCGATGTCGAGACGGTAGAGGCCAGGAGGCAGCGGCACGGCCTTCCAGTAAATGGACTTGCGGTCGAGGCTCTTCTCCAGCAATTCGGCCGGCTGCTCGACCGAAACGGTGTCCTCGAAGGTCTGCACCGTCTTGTGCATGATGGTGGTGACCTTGCCGAGGATATTGACCACGCCGGTGGCCACGCCGTTTTTGGTCACGAAGGTGATGTCGCGGTTTTTGATCTGGACGGTGATGGGCACCAGCACGGTGTTGTCGGTGACCTTGATGTAGTCGGTGCGGACGTCGAACGGGAAAATGGGCCCGCTGGAGCACCTTGTGCTCGGAGTTGAAAAGGGCCGCATCCAGATCCTTGAACTTGATCGGCGGGGGAGCGAAAATCTTTGCCTGCCAGTTCGATACGGTCAAACTGCTTGGACTGCTGCGAGGAGGCGAGGGGGCCGGTTCCCAGGTTTTCGAAGCCACCCTTGAAGCGGTCGGCCTTCTTGGCCTGGCCCATCTCTTCCCACTGCGTCAGGCCCATGCCGGGCACGTGCTGCAGGGCGTCTTTCTCGCCGCGGTCGATGGTGAAGTGATAGTCGCCGCACATGCAGGTGTCGACGAACTCGAGATCGACGTTCTCGCCGATGCCCTCGAGGTAGCGGTAATGCCAGGTTTCGAACGGGAAGGTGGAGGTCTCGCCGCCGCCCTCATCCATGGGGCGCTGGTAGGAGCCGCCGGAGGGATGGGACTCGATGGAGTCGGGCTTGCCGAAAGCGATGTAGATGTGGCCGCGGTCTGTCTTCCAGCCCGGCTTGCCGGCCGCATAGTGCTCGTTGGCGTAGGCGATGCGGCGGTAGTGCTCTTCGCGGAACTCGTTTTCGGGGGAATCGGGATTGGGATTGCGGCGCAGCCAGAACTGCTCGATGAACGCTTCGCGCTCCTCGTCGTTGCTCAGGTTCTTGAAAGCCTTCCGTTCCTCGTCGGAGATGATGTAGGTCACGTCCTGCTCGAGCCAGTTCCTGTAGGCGTCCTTCAACTCCCTTTTGACCTCTTTCCGGGCGGCAAACCTCTCCTTGTCGGAGCGTTCGCGCTTAAGCGGGTCGGGTTCCTGCGCCTGTCCGGCGGCGGGTTGCGCCTGTGCGGTGGGGCTGGTGGATTGCTGGGCGCTAAGCCCGGCTGAAGGAACGAGAAAAAGGCCGCAACCCAGTGCGACGGCAAGGAACGGTGGGCGGATGGACATCATTTGCTGGAACAACTCCTGGATGCCTTATTCTACGGGTCTCGTACAGCGCCGGGCAAGACGCGCGGGAGTTGGCTCGCGTATTAGACGTGCGGCTTGCCACCAAAGTTACCCTCCAGCGTCCCAACATTTCATAACTTCGGGATGATTTGAGACTTCATTCGCCATACAATCGTACTTAGAACTAGCGCAAACCTCCCGAACCTCCGGAATTGGTCGTCACAAGCAGGGCCTGAACTTCGTACCCTTACTGGGCGGTTAATGGCGTGAGCGGGTCGGGAGCGTGGGCGGAGCGATGCCCGGGTGGGGATATACCGGGTGTTCCAGATCCGCGATGGAAAATAGCCGGGACATCGGATTGCCCCTTAACATTCAGGGGCGTCGTGCGTCTTCATTCTTGGGGAATTCCCGGCGGCCCGGTGGGAACCATCCCGCGGGCGTTTGCGTAAACTTAGATTGCGGGAGAGCTGGGAGCAAGCACTGCACATGAAAAAGATTCTTCTCATCATTCTGGGCGTTGTCGTGGTTGCCGGGTCTTGTCATCCTCTTTGTGGTCAAGCAGCAGTCCGGATACACCAAGGTCCTGACCGCCAAGCTGGTGAAGCAGGACCTGTCCACTGTCATCAGCGGCACCGGGCAGATCAGGCCAACGACTTACGTAAACGTCGGCGCCAATGTGATGGGCCGGGTAACCCACTTCTATGTGAAGGAGGGAGACTCGGTCAAGAAGGGCCAGACGGTAGCTACGATCGAAAATGTCCAGCAAAAGGCTAATGTCGCCGGGCAGGAAGCTGCAATCGCAGCAGCCAAGACCGACATCAATTCCTACATCGCCGCCGAGAAGACCGCCGACGCGAACGTGGAGCGCGCCAAGGCTGACCTGGAGCAGAAAAAGCTGGACTGGGAGCGTGCGCAGGGTCTTTACGCCGCCGGCATCATGGCCAAGCAGGACTTCGACAGCAAGAAGGCCGCGTACGACACCGACGTCGCGACGGTCGCGCAAATGGTGGCCCAGCTTAACCAGGCCAAGGCGCAGACTGAATCCGCAGCGCGGCCATCTGCAAACGGCGATTGCCACCCTCCGCGCCAATCAGGACATGCTCGATAAAACCATCGCTATCGCGCCTTTTGACGGCATCGTCACGAACATGCCGGTCAAGGAAGGCGAGACGGTGGTCACCGGCATTCAGAACACAGCCGGCTCGACCCTGATGACGCTGGCCGACATGAGCGTGATCACCGCGGAAGTGAAGGTTGACGAGACGGACATCGTCAATGTGAAGCTTGGCCAGCCCGCCGACGTAACCGTGGACGCCATCCCGGGCAAGATCTTCAAGGGCCATGTGACGCTGGTTGGCGACCAGGCGCTGCTGCGCTCCAGCGGCGTATCCACGTCCCAGTCCACCACCGGCACCGAAGAGGCCAAGGACTTCAAGGTCGTGGTCACGCTCGACGCAGCCTTCCGATGAACTGCGGCCCGGGCTCTCAACCACGGCGAAAATCACCACGGCCCACAAAGACGGCGTGGTTTCATTGCCGATCCAGGCGCTGACCATGCACGCTCCCGAAGCCCCCTCCACGTCCGGCAAAGTCGAAGCGGCTTCCACGCCGGCTCCGGGCACAAAGCCGGCTCCGGAACAGCAGGGCGTGTTTGTGGTGGACAAGGACGCCCACGGCAAGCTGCGCGCCAAGTTCGTTCCGGTGACCACCGGCATCACCGGCGCCACCGATATCGAGGTGCTTTCGGGGCTGAACGAAGGAACCGAGGTCGTGACCGGGCCGTACAAGACATTGCGCGGGCTGAAAGAAGGCTCGCTGGTGAAGCGCGACACGGCCAAGCCGGTCACCCCGACGCCGGGAAATTCGTAGTGAATCGAGAAAAACCAGAACCGGATGCAAATGAAGGCGCTTGTCCGGAGTCGAATTGTCTGGAAGATCATCCCAACAAGCAGCGGCTTGTTGAGGAGTCCCGAGAAGCGTGCGCAGCGGGGTAGAAGACGGCGCGGCAGATCCGGATGGAGAGGGCCACGCACGCAGAATGCAGAGGAACACATGGGTATGGCATTGGACAGCATCATTACTGAAGACGCAACGCTACCCCAGACGGCGCCCAGCGGCGACGTGATTGTCGTCGAGGATCTGTGGCGCACCTACGACATGGGATCGGAGCAGCAGGTGCACGCGCTCCGCGGCGTCAACCTGCGCATCAAGCACAACGAATATGTGGCCATCATGGGGCCGTCGGGGTCGGGAAAATCGACGCTGATGAACCTGATCGGCTGCCTGGATACGCCCTCCAAGGGCAAGTACTGGCTGAACGGGCAACTGGTGAGCGAACTGGACGACGACCAGTTGGCGCGGATCCGGAACAAGGAAATCGGGTTCGTGTTCCAGACGTTCAACCTGCTGGCCCGGGCCACTTCTCTGCACAATGTCGAACTGCCGCTGATTTACAACGGCACGCCGGCGGCGGCGCGCATCGAGCGCGCCAAGGAGTCGCTGACCAATGTGGGCCTGGAAAGCCGCATGCACCACAAACCCAACGAGCTTTCGGGCGGCCAGCGGCAGCGCGTGGCGATCGCCCGGGCGCTGGTGAATCATCCTTCAATCATCCTGGCCGACGAGCCTACCGGAAACTTGGACTCGAAGACCGGCGTGGAAATCATGGCGCTGTTCGATACTCTTCACGCCAAGCGGCAACACCATCGTGCTGGTGACGCACGAGCCGGATATCGCCGATCATGCCCACCGGGTGGTGCACATCCGCGACGGCCAGATCTTCTCCGACGAGCCTTCCAAGCGGTTTAAGAAGCAGGGAATAGGGAATAGGGAATAGGGATAGGGCATAGGGAATAGGGAATGGTAGGAACTCGGGCTCGTGGAATAGGGTTACCGATTAGGATCGAGACTGGGCCGGAGAGATAGCATATCTCTCCGGTTCATGTTTTTTGGCGCGCCGCCGATAAAAAGCATGTTGGCCATTTTGGATTCGCACTGGCCACGGATGCGAGGTGGCGGTTGAGCACGATGCAGAACGCGGGACAATTCCTGTCGCAAGTCCATCCGCAGGGGCAGTCGCCTCTCCACCCGCAGCGGCCGGTTTTGGCCACGAAACTGATCGAGATGGAGCCGTCGTTTGCGGGGCAGGCGGGGATGCTGCAGGTGGCGGGAGTAAGCGCAGCCTGGCGCAAACTGCTTCTGCAGGCGGAAATGGCCGCGCCGCACGTGGGGTGGCTTCGATCGAAGGGGAAAGCGGTGCGGGCAAGCAGACGCTGGCGCGCTATCTGCTCGGCCGCTCGCCTTTGGCCGGGTCCGGGTTTCAGCGTCGTGACGCCCGGGAATGGCTGCTGGCGGAAGGCGACCCGGCGGCCATGACGGGATTCACTTACCTTGACCGGGTGGACTTGCTGGCCCCTCCGGGGCAGGGTCTGCTGCTGGCGGTGCTGAAAAGCCTGCAGGACGGGCGCCAGGGCGGGTGATGCTGGTAGCTTCTTCGCAAAGTTCGCTGAGGCAGATGGCCGGTCAGGGGCAACTGCTGCCCGATCTGGCATTCCGGCTGACTGCGGTACGATTTGCAATTCCTCCGCTTCGGGCGCGCAGGGAGGATATCGCACCGGTTGCACAGGCCCTGCTGGAACGCATCTGCGCGCGTTATCAGCACCGGCCGGTGACGCTGAACCCGGCGGCGCTGGGGCGGTTGCTGCAGCATTCCTGGCCGGGCAATGTGCGGGAACTGGCCAGTGTGCTGGAAGCGGCTCTGCTGGAAGCGGCCAACGATGTGATCCGGCCCGAGGACCTAGCGCTCCAGGGCGGGCTCCAGGGAGGAATAGAACAGGCTGCGGAATTCCAGCCCGCGGCGCGCTTTGGGGATCTCTCGCTGGACGAAGTGATCCACCAGCATGTGCGGTATGTGCTCGACCTGAACCACGGCAACAAACTGCGTGCGGCGCGGCAATTGCACATCTCGCGGTCCACCCTCTACCGCATCCTGGGGAACCAGAGCATTCTTTCCCGCTGAAGACCGATTCCTGGGTGGCTGCAACCGGGCCGAAGGCGGGACACGCCTTTGCCCGGTTGTTTTTGGCCTGGTCGTTTTCGGTCTGTTTAGCCCTGGGTGGGCGGCGATCCGCCATGTCCTCAGCGGTCGACTACACTCGACCAGAGGCGATTTCCCGCCGAGGAGTGCTCGTTTGCGAAACCTTGATGTTTCTGCCCTGGTGATAGCTACCCTGCTCGTCGTTCCGTCCGCACGAGGCCAGTCCAAGGCCCCCGCCCCGGTCGAAGAACGGCGCAAGGCGCTGAATGCGCTCTTCCAGGACGATTGGGAAGAATCGATAAAGAACAACCCCGAGTTCGCCTCCCTCATTGGAGATAACCGGTTCAATGACAAGATCAAGGATCAGTCGGTGAGGGCGTTCAACCTGGAGATGGCCCGCGAACACACGATGATGCTCAAGGTAGCGGCGATCGATCCGGCTGGCTTGACCGACCAGGAGAAGATCAGCCAGGAGCTGTTCATCCGCAACGTGGAAGAGGACGAAGAAGCCGCCGAGTTCAAGGAATGGGAGATGCCCATCAACCAGATGGGCGGCATCTACTCGCAATATCCGGAACTGGTGGAACAGTTGAGTTTCGCGACGGCGAAGGACTACGAGGATTGGATCGCGCGGTTGCGTGCTATCTCGGGGGCTTTCGACCAGGTGATCACGAATATGTCCATAGGGATGGACGATCATCGAGTGCCGCCCAAGTTTGTGCTGCAGAAAACGCTCGAGAGTGTGAAGCAGCTCGCCAATCAGAAGGCGGAGGATTCGCCGCTGAGTACGCCGCTGAAGAAGTTTCCGGCGTCGATTTCGGCTGCGGACCAGGAGCGGATCAGGCAGCAGATGCTGTCGGTGATCGACAAACAGGTGCTGCCCGCATACAAGCGCCTGGCGCGATTCATCGAGGTAAGTTATATCCCCGCAGGCCGCACGGAGCCGGGCATCTCCGCTCTTCCCGATGGTGCGAAATATTACCAATACCTCATCCGGCACAGCACAACCACGAATTTGACAGCGGAGCAGATTCACCAGATCGGCCTCGACGAGGTGAAGCGCAACGAAGACGACGAACTGGCCATTGCGCACAAGCTCGGATTCAGCGATCTGAAGAGCTTTCGTGCCAGCCTGAAGACCAATGCGAAACTGCATCCCGCATCGGGGGAGGCGATTCTGGAGGCTTACCGGGGATACCTGACGCCGATGCAGGCCAAGTTGCCCACCCTGTTTGGCCGGCTCCCCAAGGCGCCGTTTGAGGTTGCGCCGATTCCGGATTACATGGCGAAGACGTCGGCATCGGCCTATTACGAACCGGGCACGCCCGATGGAAGCCGCCCGGGGCGGTTGCGCATCAACACCTCGGATGCGGCAGAGCGAAATCTGTTTGAAGTGGAATCGACCGCGTACCACGAAGGCCTTCCGGGCCATCACATGCAGGTTGCCATTTCCCAGGAGCAGACCGGCGTTCCCGAGTTCCGCAAATTCCTGTCCTACACCGCATTTGACGAGGGCTGGGCGTTGTACGCGGAGAGACTGGGGAAAGATATCGGACTCTACCAGGACCCGTATTCCGACTACGGAAGACTGGAGGGGGACCAGGAACGTGCGATACGGCTAGTAGTAGACACTGGGGTTCATGCGAAGCATTGGACGAGACAGCAGATGGTGGATTTCTTCCACGACCACTCGTCCATCGCGGAAACCGAGATCCAGGCGGAAGTGGATCGCTACATCGCGTGGCCCAGCCAGGCGCTGGCCTACAAGGTCGGCCAGTTGAAGATCCTGGAACTGCGCGACCGGGCGAAGAAGGCGCTTGGCGACAAGTTCGATATACGCGGGTTTCACGACCAGGTGATCGATTCGGGTGCATTGCCGCTCGATGTGCTGGAAGAGCGGATCAACAGCTGGATCGCGCAGCAGAACGGCGCAACGAAGAACTAAGCCGCAGCGAAGCGCGAACTATCTTCCTTTCAACCGAAGCCCGATTCAGGCGGCCTTCCATAGACACAACACGGCAACCGCGATTGCGATGACGTCTTCGACCAGGGCCGCGGGCAGATCACGGCCAAAAGCAGCCGCAAGTTTTCCTCGCGCCGCCGCTCCTCCCAGGGTTCCCGCGACTGCCCCAATCGCGCCGAGGACCAGACCCAAAAGCAGTGAGTTCCCCGCCGCTCCGATCGTGGCACCGGTCAGCGCGCCACTCACAATCCTCGCGATGAATGAGGGCGGAGCCTTGCGGCTCGGCGTCTTCGGCAGTTTGTCGTTGATTAGTTCTCCGACCGCGAGAATGGTGAAAATGATGGCAGTGTATTTGAAACCCATGAATGCGAGGGGAGTGCTCGCCACGGCCAGACCTCCGCTGCGGGCAAACCAGCTGACGACCGCAGGCGCCGTCATGGCGCGCAGACCGGCGACGATTCCGATAACAAATGCGCAAACCAGCAGCATAGCTCTTCCTCCAATTGCAACATCTATCAGCAGATGGAATAGTTTCAACAGGCACCGAAGGCCTTTCCCCATCAGGGGGCGAAGTTCCGTCGCTTCGGCCACAAAGAACTGCGCACTGGAAAGTGCGAGGTGTGACGATCATAGAGCCAGCGATAGCACTTGAACGAGCAGTTTTTTTAAATCAATCTTCGACGCCGGCCCGCCGCGCCCCTGCGTTCGCTTTGAGCCAGAACTAACTATTCCCTGGCGTTTATAGGTTCTCCGGCCAACGAGGCGATGCTCAGCAAGTAACGAAAACGCCCGAACCGTCTGCCCGCCCGAGTATCCTGTTAGTGCATCACAACCCTCGTCCAAAACAAGGAAAAAAATGACCGAGATCGCTGTCGAGGCCAATATCGTACCGGCGCAATTGCCGAACGTCCACGTCGCCGTGCTGGGCGCGGGCAAAATGGGCGGCATCCTGCTCCAGGCTTTTCTCAAGCAAAACCTGTTTGGTGCCGACCAGATTCATGCCACCGTGGCGACACGCGGAGCGGGCTATCGCCCTCAGTACGCAGTGGGGCGTCGACGTGAGCACGGATAACCTGGAACAGGCGAGGCAGGCCGACCTGATCCTGCTGGGCGTGAAGCCCTTCCAGGTGCCGGACTTGGTGGCAGAGATCAAGCCTGCGCTTACGACGGCGAAGACCATCGTGTCGTTTGCGGCGTCGGTGAAGACGCGCTCGATCGAGGACGCCGCGGGGATGGAGATCGCAGTGATCCGCGCCATGCCCAACACTCCCTCGGCGCTGGGCGCGGGCGCGGCGGGACTGTGCCGGGGGCGATTTGTGAGCGCGGCGCAGATGGAACTCGCCGTAGCGCATCTTCGAGACGGTGGGCCGGACCGTCGTGGTCGACGAGAAGCACATGGACGCTGTAACCGGCTTGTCGGCGTCGGGGCCGGCGTACATCTACATCATCATCGAGGCGCTGGCCGAGGCCGGCGTGAAGGTCGGACTGCCGCGCGATACCGCGACCCAGCTGGCCGCCCAGACCACCTTCGGCGCCGCCAAAATGGTGCTCGAAACCGGCTACCACCCCGCGCTGTTGAAGGATGCTGTGACTACGCCCGCCGGCTGCACCATCGATGGCATTCTCGAACTCGAAGAAGGCGGCCTGCGCGTCACCCTCATCAAGGCCGTGATGCGGGCGACCGAGCGCGCCAAGCAATTGGCGGCGGGATAGGGTTCGTGTCTCTCTGATCTCAGACGAGAGACCTGGGACACCCGGATCGAGCCGGAATTGCTACACTGCGAACTTGCCCATCCAACGCCCAACCTGGCTTCCTTCCTACATCCCGGAACTGCAAGGGCTGCGCGGCCTCGCAGTTCTCGCGGTGGTGATTTATCACTGTCATCCACGGCTGGAAGGCACACCCATCTATGGCGCATCGCTGTGGGGCTGGGCGGGCGTCAATCTTTTCTTCGTTCTTTCCGGTTTCCTGATCACGTCCATCCTGCTGGAGTCACGGGGCAGGCCGCACTACTTTCGCAACTTCTATGGACGCAGGGCGCTGCGCATCTGGCCGGTGTATGTGCTGGTGCTGGTGGTCTGTTATCTGAACGCCCCGTGGTTCATCGGACCGCCGGTACTGGACGCTGTCAGGACCGCACCGTGGTGGGCCTACATTCTATTTCTGCAAAACCTGTTTCATCTCGCCCTGCCGCCTGCCATCGGGCCGACGTGGTCGCTGGCCATCGAGGAGCAGTACTACTTTTTGTGGGCTCCGGTCGTGCGCATTCTCGAGCGCACGTGGTCGCTGGTTGCCTTTCTCTGCTGCGCCCTGATTGCGGCGCCGCTGTTCCGGCTGAGTCATTTCGCGTGGATCACGCCGACGCACACTCTGACGCACATCGACGGCATCGCCATGGGCAGCCTGATCGCCATCGGATTGCACACGCTGCCATTGAGCCGACGCGCGTGGCTGAGCCTGGGCCTTGTGGGAGTGATTGCCGGATTTTTTGCCGCGAGCACGATCGCCGGAGGCACGGCGTTCCTTGATTCGGCGCTGGCCACGGGGTTCGGCGGCACGGTCCTGGCTTCGATCGCATCGACGGGCGCGCGCAATCCTGTGAATGCGGCGCTGCGGCGCGGGCCGCTGGCGTTCTATGGGCGCGTGAGCTACGGCATGTATATGACGCACATTATGGTGTTCATCTACTTCGGCTGGTTTGACCGGAAGATGGATGCGTACGGGCTCGCCGGGAATCTCGCGGTGGTGGCATTCCGGCTGGCGAGTGCGACCGCGGTTTCTACGGCCCTGTGGTATGGATTCGAAGCGCGGATCCTTAAGCTGAAGCGGTTGTTCTAGTGACAGCTCACTCGAGAAGTGGATGAACGCTACCGCGGCCAGCGTCCCACGATGATGAAAAGAGCGAGAAGAAACAGGACGACGGGGGGAGTGGCGGAATCTCGGCGGCGGAGATGGTAGATTCCGGCACCTGCCATGAGGAAACAAAGGCCGGCAGCGGAGCAGACCACGATTGAATGGGAGGGATTGACGCTGTTGGGAATCAACAACCCAATTGCCGCCGCGAACTCAGCGCAGCCGACGAGGATCGCCTGGAGGCGGGATATGCCGATCGCTTTTCCTCTGGAGCGGCCCTCGATGACGCGGACCAGTTGTTCGTAATCGAAGAGCTTACCGGCTGCCGTAAACAGAAAGACGCCTGCGAGCAGAATCTGCACGCCCCAGAGTAGATTGTTCATCTTGCGACAATTCCCCCGAACCGCTCGTCGTGAAGGTGTCCTGACTGCAGGGCACGATTCAAACTTGCAATGCTGTTACCTGTCAAGTTTCGAAAAATTCAGCGGAAATTAATGTTGACGATCTTTGACTGCACCGTGTCATCCATCACTTAAGCCGCGAGGGCGAACCTGAGATGGTTGTGTCGACCCGCGACCGCCGGCGTGAAAGTGCCATGCCTGAGTTTTGCGGTAGGCTTGAATATCAGGGAATCTTCCGAGCGAGGTGAATCATTTATGAGTGAAACCACGGCAATGGAAGTTACGCGGAATGCGCCCGACGTCGAAGGTCCGCTGAGCCACGAAGAACTCGAGCGCATGAATGCCTACTGGCGCGCCGCGAATTATCTTTCCGTCGGGCAGATCTATCTCAAGGACAATCCTCTGCTCGATCGCCCGCTGACGCTGGACGATGTGAAGCCGCGACTGCTCGGCCACTGGGGCACAACGCCGGGACTGAATTTTCTCTACGTGCACTGGAACCGGCTGATCCGCGAGCGCGACCTGAACATGATCTACATCATTGGCCCGGGGCATGGCGGCCCTGGCCTGGTGGCCAACACCTATCTCGAAGGGTCATACTCGGAGATCTATCCGCATATCGAGCGGAATACGCGACGGAATCAAGCGCCTCTTCCGCCAGTTCAGTTGGCCATACGGAATTCCCAGCCACGTCGCGCCCGAGACGCCCGGATCGATTCACGAGGGCGGCGAACTCGGATACGCGCTGGTGCACGCGTTTGGCGCGGCTTTCGACAATCCCGATCTGGTGGTGGCGTGCGTGGTGGGCGACGGCGAGGCGGAGACCGGGCCGCTGGCGACGAGCTGGCACTCGAACAAGTTCCTTAATCCAGCGACGGACGGCGCCGTGCTGCCCATCCTGCACCTGAATGGATACAAGATCGCGAACCCCACGATCCTGGCGCGGATTCCGCATGCGGAGCTCGAGGACCTGATGCGCGGCTATGGGTACGAGCCGTTCACGCTCGAGGGCGACGATCCGGCGGTCATGCATCAGAAAGCGGCGGCGGTGTTCGACACCATCTTCGATCGCATCGCTGCAATTCAGAAAGCGGCGCGCGTCGACGGTGCTACCGAGCGCCCTCGCTGGCCCATGCTGATCATGCGCACGCCAAAGGGATGGACAGGGCCGAAGTTCGTGGACGGCAAGCCGGTTGAAAATACGTGGCGCGCACACCAAGTGCCCTTCAGCGAGTTGCGCGAGAAGCCCGACCACCTGCGCCTGCTGGAAGACTGGATGCACAGTTACAAGCCGGAGGAATTGTTCGATAAGCATGGCGCATTGCGCGAGGAACTGGCGGACCTTGCGCCCAAGGGCCGGCGGCGCATGGGCATGAATCCGCATGCCAACGGCGGACTGCTGTTGCAGCCGTTGCGCGTGCCGAACTTCCGCGACTTCGCCATCAAGGTGGAGAAGCCCGGACAGATCGACGCCGAGTCGACTCGCATCCTGGGACGCCTGCTGCACGCGGTGATGGAGGCCAATCGCGAACATAAAAACTTCCGCGTGGTGGGTCCCGATGAGACCGCGTCAAATCGCATCGGCGACGTGATCATCGGAACCGGAAAGACATGGATGGAAGCGATACTTCCGGTGGATGAGGATCTTTCCCAAACCGGCCGAGTGATGGAAGTGCTGAGCGAACACATGTGCCAGGGGTGGCTGGAGGGCTACCTGCTTACCGGCCGGCATGGCTTCTTCTCCTGTTACGAGGCGTTCATCCACATCGTGGACTCGATGGTGAACCAGCACGCGAAGTGGCTCAAAGTCACGCGCACCATTCCCTGGCGTAAACCGATCGCCTCGCTCAATTACCTGCTGAGTTCGCTGGTGTGGCGGCAGGATCATAACGGCTTTTCCCACCAGGACCCGGGATTCATCGATCATCTGCTGAACAAGAAGGCGGATGTGGTGCGCATCTATCTTCCGCCGGATGCGAACTGCCTGCTGTCGGTAGCGGACCACTGCCTGCGCAGCCGGAACTACATCAACCTGATCGTGGCCGGCAAGCAGCCGGCTCCCCAGTGGCTCACGATGGACGAAGCGGTTGCGCACTGCTCCGTTGGATCGGGCGTTTGGAAGTGGGCTTCGAATGACGAAGGCGGCGATCCCGACGTGGTGATGGCCTGCTGCGGCGACGTACCGACAATGGAGGCTCTGGCCGCCGTACTTTTGCTGCGCAAGCGCATTCCTGATATTCGGATTCGCGTGGTCAACGTGGTGGACCTGATGACGCTGCAGCCGCAATCGGAACATCCCCACGGGCTGCCTGACGAAGAATTTGATTTGCTGTTTACAAAAGATAAGCCGGTCATCTTTGCGTTTCACGGCTATCCGTGGGTCATTCACCGGCTCACCTATCGGCGGCGCAATCACGACAATATCCACGTACGCGGCTACAAGGAAGAAGGCACCACCACCACGCCGTTCGATATGTGCGTGCTCAACAATATCGATCGGTTCCAGCTTGTGGTCGATGCCATTGCCCGCACGCCGCGGCTGGCGTCGCATGTGGAAGCAGCGCGGCAATGGTATTCCGAGGAGATCCAGCGGCACAAGCTGTATGTGTCGGAGCACGGCGACGATTTGCCGGAAGTAAAGAACTGGCGCTGGCCGGTGGAGTAGCTGGTTGGATCGCCATTGATCCCAGGTCTCAAATGCGAGACCTGGGGCACCCACCTTTTGGTTTGCTCAACTGAACGAGGCCCTTCCTACATGTCTTCTCTCCCGGTTCTAGTTCTGAACAGCGGTTCTTCTTCCATCAAATTCTCGATCTATGAGGCCGGCGATGGGCAGCGAGCGCGGCTATATGAAGGTGCGGTCGACGGCATCGGCACCGATCTGGGAACGTTCTGGATCAAGGATGCGGACGGCAAAAAGGTCGTGGATCAAACGCCGGCGCTCCCCACTCGTTCTGTGGCTTTCAAACTGGTGGCCGACGCGCTCCACTCCGACTTCCCTGCTCCCAGGGCGATCGGACACCGCGTGGTGTCAGGCGGCCCGACGGTCGACGAGAATCAACGCATCACTCCGGAATTGATTGACGAGATCGAGAGCTATACGGCCTTTGCCCCGCTGCATACGCCCATCGCCGTCTACATCATGCGCGAGGCGCTGCGGCTGTTTCCAGGCGTGCCGAATTTCGCGATTCTCGATACCTACTTTCACCGCACCATGACGCCATTGGCGAAACAGATGCCGATTCCCGCGGAGTACTCTGCGATGGGCGTGCGTCGCTACGGATATCACGGCATTTCGTATGAATCGATCGTGTACCAGTTACAGCCGAACGTACCGGAGAAGTTGATCGTTGCGCATCTCGGCAACGGCGCGTCGATCACCGCGATCCGCAAGGGCAAGTGCGTGGACACATCGATGGGCCTGACGCCCACGGGCGGCATCATCAGCGGCACCAGGACCGGCGACATCGATCCCGGCGTGCTGCTGTTTATTTTGCGCAAGATTGCGGAAACGGAGCAGAGCGCCACGGCCGCCGCGGATCAGTTGGAAGCGGTGGCGAGCAAGAGGGCGGGCCTGCTGGGCGTAAGTGAGTTGTCGAACGATATGCGCGACCTGCGCGAGGCTATCAAGAACGGCAACGCAAAAGCGCGCCTGGCAGTGGACAAGTTTGTCTGGACGATTCAGAAATGGATCGGCGGCTTCGTCGCCGAGTTGAACGGACTGGACATGCTGGTGTTGACTGGCGGCATTGGCGAAAATGACATTGCTTCGCGGGCGGAGATATGCACGGGCCTCGAGGCCTTGGGGATCGTTCTCGATCCAGCGCGCAACAACGTGCGCGGCGAAGCGGTCATCTCGGCGGAGAACTCGCGAGTGACGGTGCGCGTGATTCCGCCGGCAGAAGATCTGATGATTGTGAATCACGTGGTGCGACTGCTGGGCGAGTGACGAGTTTCGCGCGTGTTCTACACTGGAAGGTTCGATAGGGAGTCTTCCATGTCTGTTGCAGCCGTTCCCGTGGGCGCACAAAAGATGCCTTCGGCGGCTTTGCGCCGGTTTGCCTGGGCGGTGCTGGCTTATTTCATTGCTGTCATTTTGTGGGGATCACTGGTGCGCGCGACGGGATCGGGCGCCGGTTGCGGCGATCATTGGCCGCTGTGTAATGGGACCGTGATGCAGCACTCGCCGCGCGTGGACACGATGATCGAGTTCACCCATCGCGTGACCAGCGGGCTGTCGTTCTTCTCCGCTGTCGGCCTGCTGGTTTGGACGTTTGCGGGGACGGCGCGCGGGCACCTGGCACGAGCGGCGTCAGTTGCATCGGTGGTGTTCACCCTGATCGAAGCTATCCTCGGCGCGCTGCTGGTGAAGCTGGGATTGACAGCGCAGAGCCAGTCGCCGCTGAGGGCGCCTTACCTGGCGCTGCACCTGACCAATACCCTACTGCTGCTGGCGGCGCTGACCCTCACGGCGCATTTCTTGAGCCGGTCGCGCGGCTACACGCGCAATACCGTTCGCGTGGTTGCACCGGTGGGCGCGATGGCCGGAATTCTAATTGTACTGATCGTGGGCGTAACCGGATCGCTGGCAGCGCTGGGCGATACGCTGTTCCCGGCAACTTCAATCGGGGCCGCGCTGGCGCAGGATTTTTCGGCCAGCAGCGGGTGGCTGCTGCGCTGGCGCTGGACCCATCCCGCCATTGCTTTCTTCGCCAGCGTTTTTCTGATCTGGCTGCTGGTGCGCGCGTCGCGGCGCTCCGAGCATTGGGATAATCGCAGGCTCTCGGCGTTGGTGCTGATTCTGCTCGCGGCGCAATATTTGCTCGGGGTGCTTGACGTAGCACTGCTTGCGCCTGTTTGGCTGCAGATCGTGCACCTGCTTGGGGCCGATGTGCTGTGGGCAGCGCTGGTCGTGCTGACGGCGAGGCTGACGCTGGAGCCGGAAAAGACAGGGAACAAGGGAACAAGGGAACAAGGGACCGAGAAGACTGCGGCCCAGCCACTCTCAATTTAACTCAGGTGCGTACCTGCTTTCTTGTTCCCTCGTTCCCTTGTTCCCTCGTTCCCTTGGCCCTTGTTTATTTCACCAGCACGCCTGCCGCTGGATAGAGCTTCCCGTTCACAGTGCTTTCGATGACGGGCAGTTCCGGCGTCGAGGTGAGCCACTCGATCTTGCCGTCGCGCAGGATCACGGTGTCTTCGGCTTTGCCGCCGCGGATGCTGGGGTTCCATGCGAAGGCCTGGTTGTTGACCACCGACTGCGTGCCGTCCGGGGTGGCGACCCATTCGCGTTCGCCATAGCCCGTGGGACCGCCCTGGTGATGGAACTTCTCCTCCCCCGGGAATCCTTCGGCGGCATAGGCATCCTGCGCGACGCGGAACAACTGCGCCGAGGTTGCGCCTTCGCGCGTGGCATCGAGAAGAGCCGCATTCACCTGCGCAGCGGATTGGAAGCGCGCAGCCAATTCGGCCGGCAGTTCGCCGAAGTGAACGAAGCGCGTAATCGAGATGGCCAGGCCCCACTTGCGCGAGCAGAGGTTCAGCATCGCGTAGTTCTTCAGGCGCTTGCCCCGCGCGGCCGCATGCTTGTATTTGAAGATGCGTTCGTCGACGGCGAACAGGTAGACCGAGGGCAGAATGCCGCGCCGCAGCAGGTTGCCGGCGGTGATGGCTTCAAGATCGTACTCGCTCAGGCCGGGCTCGACCTGGTGCAGCGATTCGACGGTTGCGTCGGCGGTCTCCGCGCCCAGCCAGCGATAGCGCGCGATCTCGGTTTCGCTGAGCGATTCGCGCAGCGGAAAGAGATTGACAGGCGTCAGGCCCGGGCCGGGCGTGTCGGATGCCAAGCGGCCCCGCAGCAATGCTGCTTGCGCTGCTTCAGTCGTATCGTCGGCGTACCAGGGAAACAGCACCGGCTCGAAGTCGAGCGCGCCGAATTCTTCGTCGTGCAGGCGGGGCGCTTCGTTTTCGGTGGTGAAGTAGTAGCGCTTGCCGTCGGCGGTGACAAGGAGCGAAGCAACGCCGGTTTCTCCCGGGGTGAGCACGCGAACCTCGACGGCGCCGCCAGTGACCCAGGCGACGTTCTCGTTGCGGCGAATGAGCACGCCGGCGAGATCTTGCGCGTGCATCCACTCAACAAGCTTCTGGTGCTTCGCTTCCAGTTCCGCGTTCCACGCGGCTTCGTCGACGATGCGTTTCGCCGTTGACTACGAGGGTCTTGCTGATTCTTTTGGTCATGATGGCACTTTCTCGCACGGGTCAAGGATCAGGTTTCAGGGGTCAGGCAGCGATCCGTCCGACTTCCGCACGCAAGTCACATCGCTGAAACCTGACACCTGAGACCTGAGTACCTATTCTTCAGTCTTCGAGTTCGGGATGATAGTGGCTCTCCCACCCGAGGTAGCGAACTGCCGCCTCGTGGATGGCCTTCGAGACTTCGCTGAAGTTGGCGGCCACGTGATGCTCGAAACCTTCGCGGCAGATGTACTTGAGCAGCTTCTGCAGTTGCGGAATCTCGGCCACGCCGGCGCCGCCGAAGGTCTCGAGCGGATCGTCGGTAAACTGGCCCGGTCCCGTGTAGCCGCGAATGACGCCGCGACGATCGTCGGTGGAGTAGCGCGCGTAGCTCATCGCACCGGCCTTCACGCTGCCTACGCAGGTGCCGAAGGTATTCTCCTTGCCCACGGTGCCGGCGATGATCTCCTGGTAGTCCATCCGGACGTCCTTGAAGAAATGCTTGGGCAGGTTGGAGCAGTGGAAGCAGACGCACTTGTTGGGATCGGTGCCGTAGTTGTTGTTCCAGTCGAGCAGCGCCGACGGCGTGCCGCTGGCCAGGGCCAGCATGTACATGCTGAGCACGCCGGGCACGTCGACTTCGCAGGCCGAGGGGATGAGGTTGTTGCTCATCATGCTCATGATGGTGCAGGGCACGACGCCGAAGAACTCTTCCATCGAGGTCCAGCACTGCACGGCGCTGATGGTGGAGTTGGTCTGCTTCATCCAGCCGTCGATGACCGCGCCGAGCTTGGCCATCTTCAGCAGCGCCGCCTCGGGAATGCCGGCGGTGGTGACGTAGCTCTTGATGGCCGCGAGCTTGGCCTGCGCCGCGTCGTCGTTGTCCTTCATGCGATTGATGCGGCCGAAGATCTCCGACAGGTCGATGGGTTCGATGGAGATGCCGGCGGTCTCAAGGATGCGCTCGGAGTAGCGCACGGTGTTGAACGCCGCGGGACGCGCGCCGATGGCGCCGATCTTGAGGTTCTTGAGGCCCTTCACGATGCGGCAGACGGCGGAGAACCATTCCAGGTCGGCCTTGAACTCAGGCAGACTGGACGGCCTCGGTATGCAGCGTGGTGAGCGAATACTTGATGCCGTACTGCATCATGTTGTTGCAGCAGCTCATCTTGCCGCAGAAGCTGTCGCGGCGCACCGCGATGGTCATGTTGTCGGAGCGGTCGGGCGTGGCCTGCACCAGCACCGGCACCTTGAGCCCGGAGAGGCGGATCGCATCCACAATGCCGCGCTCTTCGCCGAAGTTGGGCAGAGTGACGATGATGCCGTCGATCTCGTCGGCGTGCTTCTTGAACAGCTCGGCGCAGCGCTGCGATTCCGCGTACGTCTCTACGGCGCCGTATTTCGATTCTTCGGGGCCGAGCACGATGGCCTTCGCGCCTGCGGCCTCCAGAACCTGAAGGATTTCTTCGCGGCCGGTCTTGGCCAGATGATCAGGAAAAAATCCGCGATTGCCCACCACGATCCCAAATGTCATCTTTCTGTTGCGCTGCCATGTTCATGCTCCTTCAGGCATCGCCGTTTTCAGGCTGCCCGGTCTTTTGAACTTTCGTTCGGGGCCGAAGCCCATGCTCAATCTGCTGCTGTTGCAACGCGCATAAAGTCGCGCCCATGACACAATCCATTCCGAATCCAAGCCGGCCGAATGAACGAAACTACATGCTCGCGCGGCCGGGACGAAACTTGACGACGTAAAGCAGGCCGATCACAAACAGCACGCCGCCCCACCATACGGGCGTGTGCAGGTCGGTCAGTTGCACCCCGGCCGGGTAGTTCGCCGGTCAGCCATTCATAAGATCCCATAGCCAGGCATCATGCCGCCATACACCACCAGCAGCACACCAATGAAAAACCAGATTGCGATTCCGGAACCATGCATGCTCTGTCTATCCTTTCACTTCTCGTCGTCAAAATTGCATTACCAGAAGATAATGTTGAGAATCGCGAAGATGACCACCACGACCGCGATCGCCCACATGCGCATTCGTTGCTTGTAGAACGGAACCGGCTCTTCCTTGGGCAGGACGGTGGCGCCGTAGACCAGTCCTTCAAGTTCCGCTCACGGGCCTGGGCTTGGTCAACATGCTGACCACGACCACGATGATGGTCGTGAACAGGAACGCCCAGAGAGCGCGGAATACATTCTCGGCCATCGGCTTGGCGGCATCGGAAAGCGCCACGACGGCCAGCGCTGGCGGGATTGAACTTGACCCAGACGAACAGGCTGGCCGAGAAGACGATGCCGCACAGCAGGCCCAGGAACCCGGCCAGCGCGGTGGCGCGCTTCCAGAACATGCCGAAGAGAATGGTGGCCAGCAGCGGCGCGACAAAGATGCTGAACAGCGCCTGCACGTAGTCCATGATGCCGTGGAACTGCTGCACCAGGTACGCCGCGCCAATGGAGACAATCACGCCAATCATGATCGAAAGCCGACCCACCATCACATAGTGGCTGTCGCTGGCCTTCTTGTTGATGAGCGGCTTGTAGATGTCGTAGGTCCACACGGTCGAGAACGCGCTCACGTTGCCGGCCATGCCGCTCATGAACCCGGCAATCAGGGCGGTGATGCCGAGGCCGAGAGGCCCGGGTCCCAGGTAGCGCACCATCATCAGCGGCAGCGCCTGGTTGTAGGTGTGCAGTTCGGCATCCGGCGCGCCGCTCAGAACCTTCTGCTGATAGTCTGCGGGCGAGAGATTGGTCTTGGCCATGGCCGCCGAGCAGCCGTCAGGATTCGCCGGCTCTGCCGCTCGCGATCCAGCGTGCAGGCGGCCACCACGTCTTCGCCGACCAGCTGCCGGCGGCTGCCATCGGGATTCTGCAGCAGCACCAGGCCCAGCAGGCCGGGCAGAATCACGATGAACGGCACGGCCATCTTGAAGAACGAGCCGATGATCGGCGCCATGCGCGCGGCGCGCAGGTTATGCGCGGCCAGCACGCGCTGCACCACCAGGAAGTCCGTGGTCCAGTAGCCGAAGCTGATCACAAAGCCGAGGCCGAAGACGATGCCGGTCCAGTGCACGCCCATGGGGTTGGCGGCGAAATGGCCGGTGTCGCGCCACAGGTGGAAGTAGCTGTCGGAGCTGACGCCTGCCATGGTCTGCAGGTTGGCCATGATCTTCGTCTTCAGCCCGTCTACGCCGCCGGCCTGGTATAAGGCCGAGGATGGGCACCAGCAGCGCGCCGCCCCAGATCAGCACGAACTGCAGCACCTCATTGAAGATGGCCGAGCGCAGGCCGCCCAGGCCGACATAGAGCGCCACCGCCACCGAAGAAACGATGATGCTGAAGTTGATATCCCAGCCCAGGACGACCTTCATCACCACGGCCATGGCGAACATGTTCACGCCGCTCATGAGGATCATCTCGATGGCGAAGGAGACGGCGGCCACGCTGCGGGCCGCTCCGCCATAGCGCAGATCGAGATAGCCGGGGACCGAGTGCGTCTTGCAGACGTAATAGAAGGGCATCATCACCAGGCCGAGGAAGAGCATGGCGGGAATGGCGCCGATCCAGTACCAGTGGGTGGCGAGGATGCCGTACTGATAGGCCGAACCGGCCCAGCCCATCAGTTCGAGCGATCCCAGGTTGGCGGAAACGAAGCTGAGGCCCGCGATCCATGCGGTCATTTCGCGGCCGGCCATGAAGAACTCTTCGCTGGTGTTCGATTTTCCCTTCAGGTAGAAGCCGATCCAGATCACCATGCCGAAGTAAATGGCGATGACGGCGATATCGAGCGCGCGCAGCCGCGCCAGGGGCGAGCTGATCCCACGGCGAGGAGGGAGGGGACGGACGCCAGATGAAGCGCTGGCAAGACAAGCTGGGACCAATTCGAACATGAGTCACCTGCAGTGGGTGATTGCGCCCTGGATGCTGTTGGACGTTCGCCACAAGTAAATGGGTTTACTCCTACATTTGTCAAGCCGGGCACGAGCGCCAGCAGATGCGTGCGGCAGTTTGGCGATGGCCCTCGGCAGGCGTCACGAAAAACTGGAGCGCAGTCCGGTCCGGAAAGCGTTTACCCGCGAAAGTGTACCACGCCCCTCCCACCTTTGCGGCGCGCGTTTTTGAGGCGCATGCGGGTCCGCTTAGGGCTTCGCGCCAGCAGCTCGAAGAAAGTCGACGGTCCGGTTTTCCGTGCCGGGAAAGCGCAGCGCGTATTCCAACGGCGTGCATTCGACGATTTCGTCGGGACGCTCATAGTGGCCGGGCAAGCGGGCCCTTACATTCAGGTCTGCGCCGTACCCGACCAGAAGGCGTACGACCGGCAGCCCCCAATCGTGGAACTGCGAAACCGCATGGAAGATCGGAGTTTGCCCGCCGATTCCCCGAGTATCGGGCTCAACGCGCACATTCACGGGCGTTCCGAATTCCAGCAGCAGACGCGCCGCATCGTTGGCACCAGCGTGATCGACTTGCCCGGAACGTAGGAGCTGATCTGGTACGGGCCGTCGGAGATCGTATGCGTGTCTAGCTGCAGGCTGTTCGGCACGTAGCTGTCGTATTCCACCGGCCGGGCCGAGGTGAACGGCATCGCCAGCATGTACAGGAAGTCGCTGACCGGAGAGATCAGCGTGAACGAGATCGTCGAGGAGTTCGGCGTCGTGATGCCGGAGATGTTGTGCGTGTTCTGGAAGTTCGCGATGTTCGCCGCGGTCGGCGCGTGCGCCTTGTTCGTGAAGTAGGCGGTCTCGGCGTTGGCGTACGCGGTGAGCCCGGCGATCGTGCTCTCGTAGTACACCGGGTTGCCGACCGGGCTGACCGGGTTGAAGAAGGCCTTGTACTCCCGCAGGAAGTCCTGCGAGGTGACCTGCCGCGCCGGGGAGGTGTTCCAGTCCACGCCCTGCTTGATGTGGAACGTGTAGGTCTTCCCGCCGTTGGTGATCCCGCCGTTAGCGGTCGACGGCACCTCGGTCGCCACATCCGCGGTCGGCGTGACGTCCGCGGTCCAGTTCGCATCGGAGGTGCTGTTGTACGGCAGGGTGGGGTAGTTCAGCAGCTGCCTGGTGTAGGCGTGCGTGAGCTGATAGTCCGTCGTGTAGTACGACGGCACTGTGTCGAGGTGAGCGGGACCCGAGGCGGCGACGATGTGCAACGTCCCGCCGGATACCGGTTTTTGCGACGAGCTGGACGCCGAACCTGAAGGCGATGACGACGTACTGCACGCGGCGAGACCCGCGGCTGCGAATACGGCCGCGCTTAGTACAGCGAAGCGCTTTGGCGCACTGGTCACGGGCATGTTCCCTCGTCTCGAGGTTGAACTCATCCGACCACCGTCCGATCGACCTATTAGGAAGGCGATCGGACGGTGGTCCGATCTCAGCGGTCAGTTCGCACCTGCGGTGCCCCAAAGCCAGTGTCCTTTGCCTGACCTGCGCGATCCATGAAGTCCACCGGAGTTCTGCAGGCAGTCTTCCGGCGGCTGCTGGCAGAGAAGTCGGCTGACCACGCACTATGAGCTCTTCTCCGGAACCGTTGGCTTGGACGAGATGCTTGATGGGTTGATGGGTTGATGGGAAAGCGGGCCACAGCGAGGCTGACCTGATACCAAGCGCGGGACCGGGACGGGTCCGCGGGGCGCGGCGCTTGTCGCCCGGGCGGCTAGAACGGCGGATTGTCGTCGGTGCCGGCTGGCTGGCGGGCGGACCGGGCTGCTGCGCGAAGGCCCGCTCAGCTGCGCGGCTGGCACGCCCAGCTGGGCTACATCGACGCTGCCCACCGGGTGCACGCGCGGGTCGACGAGAGGCCGCCCCGGGCAGGAGGCACCAGGCCAGCGGCCACGAGAGGGCTTATCGGCATCAGCCGGCCTACACGGGCGCCGATAGGATGGAGGCGCGGGAGGTGCAGAGGTTGCCTGGGCCGACTGATCGCCGGCGACTGCCGCTACTGGAGGATGAGGATCTGACCGGTGAGGCGGTCATCGAGCCGAGCCGGCTGATCCGTCCGGTCGACGCGCCGACGGTCGCCGTGGCGTGCTTCTTCCGTGACGTCGTTGAGGAACTCTCCGGCCGTCAAGACGCGAGGCCAGTGTGTCGCCTGCACAGCGAGATGGGTCCGGCATCGTTGTGGGAGATCGAGCACCGGGGTGTACGGCTGGGCGTGTTCCATCCCGGAGTCGGGGCGCCGCTGGCCGGCGCCATGCTCGAGCAGGTCATTGCCCGCGGAGTTCGCGGAGTCATCGCCTGCGGTGCGGCAGGGGCGCTGGTACCGGAACTGGTGATGGGGCACGCGGTGATCTTGACCGGCGCTGTGCGCGACGAGGGCACGTCCTTCCACTACCTGTCGGCCGGCCGGGTCGTCTCGGCTGACCCGGGTCCGGCTGAGAGCCTGGCCGACGCGCTCAGCGCCGCCGGCGTGGAGACGACGCACGGCCTGAGCTGGTCGACGGACGCCATCTACCGCGAGACCCGGGCCCGAGTCTCGCGCCGGGTGGAGGAAGGGTGTCTAGTCGTCGAGATGGAAGCGTCCGCGCTGATGGCGATCGCCCGCTACCGCTCCATCCCGTTCGGCGAGGTAGTGATGGCCGGAGACTCGCTGGCCGACCGGGAGTGGCAGCACCGTGGGTGGATGACGGCCAAATCGGCGCGCCGGCAGTTGTTCGCCTCGGCCGCGGACGCCGCCGTCGCGTTGACGAGGTGACCGGGTTCCAGATGCAACGGTGCCGCCCCGGGCGATCGAGCCGGGGCTGCCGGACAGGTGCCCGCGCCGCTGTTTGGCTGGATGCATAAGAAGCCGTGGAAAGAGGCGCGGTGGTGTAATTGCCTGGATGCTGGACGACGTCGAGCTCCGGGAGTTGCGGATCTTCCTGGCGGTGCTGGTCGCCGCCAGGCGCGAGACCGGGGCGCAACGGCCCGGTGCAGGAGTACGGGCAGGCTGCCCGCAGCCCTGGCCGGCCACGGCGTGAAGCCCCAGCCATACTCGAAGTCTACGACTTGGCTCCCACAATGGCTCCCAACCCAAGAGCCAGAAAAATCGAACAGGCCACCTGACCTGCAAGAACTCGGTGGGCCAACGACAGAACTCGCTGACCTGTGGTTTTATCAGGTTTCCGGTGTGCTGATCCCGTGCTAAGCGGGCTGATCTCCCGGCTGGGTGCGTGGCTGGGCGTGTGGTGGCCCGGGCTGCCCGGCGAGCTGGATGGAGATGGCTTCGAGTTCGGTGATGAGCTGGCGCAGGTGGCGGTGGGCGTCGAAGTAGGGGCGGAGCCGTTCGGCGTCTTCGGTGGTGAGGGTCCTGGTGACGGTCCGGCCGCTGATCTTGCGGGTCCAGGTCGGGTAGGGGCCGTGCAGTTGCGGGGGGTCGGCGTGGCAGTGGCATCCGGCGCGCTGGCAGCGGGTGGTGCGGTCGGTGAGCGAGCCGGGCAGGATCAGGCCGATCTGGCTGAGTTCGGCTTGGATCTGCTGGTGCCGGCGGGCCGGGTCGTCCATGGTCACAGGATTCCTTATCCGCCGCGCCGGCGGCATCCCCCGCTTTCATGATTGAAGTAATTATATTTCAAGCATGGCGGGGACTCGCGGGGAAGACGCGGCGGGCGCGGGCTTGTGCATGCTGCCGGCAGGCAGGCGTGACCGCCCCCGCGCTGCGCGGGCTGTCCCGGTTCGCTGATTCGCGCGGGATCCCGGCCAGCTGGGAGTTCCTGGCTGGATTATGACGTGATCGAGGCGTTCTGCGTGGCAGGCCTGGCGGGCCGGGCGCCGGCGACTCAGGGCACGTACCGGTCGGCGCTGTACCGGCTCGCCGAAGCGAGGCACGGGCCGCCGGGGCAGCGGGCGACGCCGTTCCCGGGCGCGAGGGCGCCGGCGCCGTACTCGCCGGGTGAGCGAGCGGAGCTGGCAGCCCTCGCCGCCGCGCAGCGCGACCCGGCGAAACGCGCCTCGGCGCTGGCTTTGGTGGTGTTCGGCATCGGCGCGGGGCTGCGTCCCGGCGAGCTGGTGGCGCTGCGCGGCGGTGATGTCACCCGGCACGGCCGCCAGGTGACGGTTCATGTCAGCGGGCCGGCCGCGCGGGTGGTGCCGGTCACTGCGGATTACGCCGGCCGCGCCTGGGAGCTGGCCCGCCGTGCGGGCAGCGGGCATGTGTTCCGCCCCGGCACGGCCGATCGCGGCTATAAGAACTTCGTCACCAATTTCGCCCTGGGCCTGGCGGCTGACCCGGCGGCGCCGCGGATGTCGCTGCGCCGGGCCCGGTCTGCCTTCATCTGCGGTCACCTGGCCGCGGGCACCCCGGTAGGGGTGCTGCTGGCCATCACCGGGATCGCCGAGGCCGGGTCGCTGGCCCGCTATGCCCGCCACGTCAGCGGCATCAGCTCTTCCAAGGGCGCCCTGCGTGCCCGCTGCCGCGCGGGGCGCACGCGATGAGCGGCGGCGGCCTGACCCTGCCGCCGGCCGGCGGAAGGGTCAGCGACGAGACGGTGGCCTTCGCCGCCGAGCTGACTGACCGTTCCGGCAAGGCCCCGGTCATCGAGGCCGCGCTGGCCAGGCGGACCGGGCGGCCCCGCCCGCTGCCGGTGCGCGCGGTGCTCGCCGCGCTTGTGTGCCTGGCCCTGGATGACCGGCCGCTGTTCCTCACCGAGACCACCCGGCTGCTGTTCCAGCACATGTCTCCCGCCTCCCGCCGGCTGCTCGGCGTCCCCGGCACCGCCACCACCGAGCGGGCCTTCCTGGCCGCCTACCGCCGGGTCCGCTACTGCTTCGCCGCCATCTGCTCGGCCATGGACCCCTCGGCGCTGCCGAAAAACCGGCGGCTGAGCGAGCAGGACCTCGCCGTCCGCACCAGGAAGATGACCCCCGCTCAGATCCAGGCTGCCCGCGGCCGGCTGGAAGCGTTCATCAACTCCCTGATCGAAGCCAGCGTCAGCGTCCTGACAGACGAAGAACGCGCGGCGTTCGACGGCTGCACCGGCCTGGACGCCACCCCGGTCCCGCTGTTCTCCCGCGGCCCCTCCAAGCGCACCGGCCTGTCGGCCAGCGACCCCGACGGCGGCTGGTACGTCCGCGAAGGCGACCACCGCGAGCGCGAAGACAGCAAAGGAAAGCCGCTGCGGAAGATCGCCTGGGCGCTGGAAGCCACCATCGCCACCACGGCCCGGCCGCCCGGCGCGCCGCCCGCGCACCCCGATCTCGCCATCGGCCTGGCCCTGGCCCGGCCCGGCGAGGATCCCGGCGGCACCGGCGCCCGGGTCCTGGCCTCTGCCGCCGCCCGCGGCCACAAGCCCGGCTGGCTCGGCTACGACCGCGCCTACACCGCTGCGCTGCCCGGGCGATTCCAGCTGCCCGGCCCGCGCCCTGGGCTACCGGCCGGTCATGGACTACCGGATCGACCAGCTCGGCATCCAGGCAAATACCGGCGGCGCCATGCTGGTCGAGGGCAGCTGGTACTGCCCCGCCCTGCCCGAACCGCTGATCACCGCCACCACCCGCCTGCGCGACCACGCCATCACCCGCGACCTCTACGACCAGCAGATCACCGCCCGCGCCTGCTACCAGCTCAAGCGCAAAGACGGCCCCGACGCCGACGGCTACCAGCGGCTGTCCTGCCCCGCCGCCGGCACCCGCCCCGGGCTGATCTGCCCGCTGCGCCAGGCCTCGCTGACACCCCGCGACGGACGCGCCAAGGTCCTCCAGCCACCGCCCGAACCGCCCAGGATCTGCCGCCAGACCGCGATCACCATCGCCCCGGACACCGGCGCCCGCTACCGCCAGGACCTGCCCTACGGCTCACCGGCCTGGCACGCCCGCTACGCCACCTTGCGGAACACCATCGAAGGCCTCAACGGGCTCATCAAAGACCCCGCCCACGAAGCCCTCGCCCAGCCCGCCCGGCGCCGCGTCCGCGGCATCGCCGCCCAGTCCATCTTCACCGCACTGCTGCTGATGGCCGCCAACATCCGCAAAATCCGCGCCTGGCGGGCCCTGACCGCCCGCGACAAGGCCCGGATCACCCGGCGGGCACGACGGCGCCGGACCAGCCTGCGCGACTACCTCCCCGACGGCTGACACGCGCAAGCAGCCCTCGCCACCTCGATACTTGCAACCCGGCAGGTCCAGCCACGCCTCAGGCCAGCCCGCAGCACCCGCAACAGGCCCGCCGCCACCCCCGGCCAGGCCACACAGCAGCCAGCGCCAGTGTCAGAGCCCGGCGCCATACTAAAAATCAGGTCACCGCCACAGTTCTGTCGGTATGAAACCGGCAGTTCTGTCGGTGACCCCCTGGCGCGCTCGGAAGGACTCGAACCCCCAACCTTCTGATCCGTAGCAAGATCAGGCTCGTCCAGATCCGGCTGTCGTTGTCCATTCGGGCCGCTGGTACGTTACGCGGTGACTTGGCAGTTCCAGCTTCGTCCGTGCTCGTCCAGATTCGTTGTTGGCAACCGCGTTAGCAAGATCGGCGTCCTCTGGGGCCGATTAGACATCGTGCCTATCCCGGTGGCCCGGCGCGCGGCGGGCGGGCCGCCAAGGTCAAGCCCGCCGCTGCCGCCGGGCCAACCGCGCCCTGAGGCGCGGCTTCGACCTTCTGCTTTTCAGGGGTAAGGATGACCGTCCACGGCAGATCATGGTGGTCTATTTAGCCTGCTCAGAGCCCGGCGGTATACGGCGATGGACGTAGGTATACGAACATGTATGAGACTAGGAATGAGACTAACCGCCGTCTGGTCACCTGTGGCGGGAGGCAGGTCCAGACGGCCTGACCTTCCGCTTTTGAGGCGGCTTCGCGGTCGCCGGGACGCGTCAGCTGATGCCAGGAAGTCGGCCTGATAGCCCGGCCTGAATCCTGGCCTGCCTTCGGCAGGCAGTTACATTTGCCGGGTGGAAGTCACCATCCGTGCTTACGATCCGCGTGACGCGGCCGATCTGGCCGACGTCTTCTTCCGCTCAGTCCGGCAGGTGGCGCTCTCTGATTACACGGCCGCCCAGGTAAAGGCCTGGGCCCCGGAGCCCAGGACCGCCGAGTGGGCGCACGGGGAAGCCAGCGACGGCCGCCTGGTTCTCGTGGCCGCCAATGCGGATGACCGCCCCGTCGCCTATATCGATCTTGAGCCGAACGGGCACATCGACCGCATGTTCTGCGCGCCCGAGGCAGCCGGGCAGGGGATCGCGTCGCGGCTTTATGACGCCGTGGAGGCGGCAGCCCGCGAGCAGGGAATCAGGAGCATGTTCACCGAGGCCAGCGAGCTCGCCCGGCGACTGTTCGAGCGCAAGGGCTTCGCGGTAGTGGAACGACAGAACCTGGTGATCCGCGGCGTGGCCATCCACAATTACCGGATGGCTAAGGCCCTGGACTTAACCGCACCACATCTGACTTGGTCGGGGTGGCCGGATTTGAACCGGCGGCCTCTTCGTCCCGAACCGCGCGAGCACGGGTACAGGTAGACTGGTCAGAGGCTTCTATCCTGCTCAGAGCACTGCAAGCGGCCCGGCTGACCGCATCTAAGCGCACTGAACCGCGGGCGGTCACTCCCATCTCGCTCCCAGAATCGGACACTCCGGCGAGCGGCCTCCCCGAGCTCGACCGCGAGGAGTGGGACGCCGAACTTCCGCTTTCAGGTGTAGCGGATGCCCAGCTCAGGTCAGATCCTGCGAGAGTACATGGTTGTTTACGACTGCGGCAGGGTGCTGGCGGCTGCCGCTGTTGCCATCACGGTTGCCGTCAGAGACAACCGAATAGGATAGGACCTGTGTTGACGCTGCCACCCGCCATGGCTGCGCGTCACTGGGTTATGAGCCATACGACGAACGTCTCTGCCGTTTCCCCGGTCATGTCGTTATGAACCATACGGTCAACCATCGGATCCGGCCGCCGGGCTTCCCGTCAACGGCGCCAGCGGTAGGGATCACCAGCTTGGGAAGTCTGTAGCGCTGCACTTTCGTTAACTGCGGATTGGTTGGCCTGGACATCTGCTGGTCTGTTGACCGTAAGAGACCGTGCCTGTCCGCCGTCGCTCCTCCAATCGGGCACGCGTTACGGGTGGTGTCATAGCCACGCATGTACCTCGGGCACGCGATTCTGGCAGGAGGCCCTCAATGGCGAGCAGTGGCTGCATGCGACCTGCCGGTTCACGGGCCCTAAAGGCTCTTATTTTTTAATATCGGTTATATTTGTTTCTGCGTGTGACTCTGATTGATCTTTGTCTGCTAGCCGTACGGTGGCGCCCGCCAGGCGGAAGAGATCATGCGTTCGAATACCTGGCTCATCCACCATTGGCGAGTTCCTGTATGCGCGTGCTTTCTCGTTGCTCAGCACGAATCTGTGGCTTCTCGAAAAAACGTCAGTCACAGTAAGTCGATATTCTAGGATGTCTTCTTCAACCAAGCGTTCGGTATGGAAGAAGACAAGGAACCCCATAAGAGGCGAACCAAATTCGATCTTCTGCGGCGTCCAGTCGATGAAGTTCTCAGGCTTCATGTCGACTTCCCAAGTATGCTCGCCTACAAAAAGGGTGGGCATGGTGAAGGTTACGGGTCGATGGAGCCGCAGCCAGCCGCTTTTCAGTCTGACCTCCAAGCCATAAGCCATGGCGTAAACAGGCTGGCTGACTTCATTTGTGATCATGCAATGTATAAGAACTCCTGTTCCTTCGTAATCGCCCTGTGTACCAAGAAGGATTGCCGTAGTCATATTCCCGGCCAATTCTGGACGGGGGTGCGTACCTAGCCATGCGATAGTTGCCGAAGTGGCAGCTATCAACGCAGCGCAGATAGACACGATCAGACTTCCCAGTTGCATGGCGAGCCCCCCTCGGACAGCCACATGGGGCCGCATAGTCTGCGGCCTACTCATCTCGACAGTATTGCGTCACTACGGCTACCGTGCAAGATGTCATGAACCAACTCTTTTGAACTTGATCGTAAGACGGATGTTGCTACTGGTCACGCCAGGCTGGCCATTCGAGGAGGTCGAGTCATCGTGCATGCTAACCGCGCCAGTCACGAGGGCCGCCGCGCCTAGATCTGCTGGCCCCCTCCGGCGGTCGGCCCGGCGTGCGCCGGGCGGCCTCCCAAGGCTGAGCCCGGCGCTGACGCCGGGCTGGCGGCGCCGCAGGCGCCGCCTTGATCAGCTACGGCTAGATTCGGCAACGCTCAAGAGCATCTGATCGTAGACTGTGTCACGCGCACCAGCTACCTGCCCATTCCACTGCTGACCTGCCCAAACGGTACTCACTGGTGCGCAGTAGGCGGCAGCGTTGAGCGTCCTTGTGTGGCCAAAATGTGGCCAGGGCAGCCAGGCAACAACGTCAGTTCGATCGTCGGCCGACTGTCAAGGCGAAGCTGACAACCCAGACGAAGCCTCTTCGTCCCGAAGGCAGAGCGACACGCGCACAGCCTCCGCCGGTACCGCGTGTACCGGCTGCTCGCTGTCCACTGGAGCCCACTAACGTCCGTCCAAGACCGGATGCGTTGTCACTCAGTCAGGCTGGATTGGGTACCTTCACAGCTTCAGGATCCGCGGAAGAGGACATTATCGTCCTATGACCGTGTTGGCAGTATATGGCTTCATCGGCGTATTGCTCGGCTCCGCCACGACAGCGGTGCTGACTGTGTACCGAGAGCAGGTGATCAGCAAGCGCGAGCGCGGCGCACGTGAGCATCAACGCATGCAGGAGCGCCATGATCAGCGAGATACCTTCCAGCGCCAGAGCTTGCTTGCCTTGCAAGATGCGGTATCCGATCTGGTCAAGGCCGTGTTCAACGAGCAAGACCGGATGCTTAAGGAGATGGGTGCGGCTCTTTTGAGGTGAGCTGGTTACGCTGCGAGGACGTGGCTGTCGCGGTATCTGGCGTGGTGGATGCGTTCGTGCTCGCGGCGGAGGTGGAAGCGCCAGTAGTCCTCGAAGTCGCCGGTGGCGATGAGGGCGCGGAGCTTGAGGATGGCCTCGGCGCCTTCGAGGCCCCATCTTGCGCCCGTTATGTCCATTCTGTCCTTGACGATGTGCCTGCAGGCGCCCTCGATTATCCCGGTGGCGATGGGCCAGCCTTTCTTCAGCGCGGTGGCGTAGTCCAGGTAGTCCTGCTTGTTCTCCAGGTAGCGGGCGCATTCGTCGGCGCCGGCGCGCTCGGCCGGGGAGTAGCCGTAGGTGGTGGCGCGGCGGCGGATTCCTGCCGCGACCTGGCGGGCTTCCCCGTGCAGGATCTTGCGGGCCTGCCCGGCGACCCATTCCTCGGCGGCGGGCTCGCCCTTGTCGAAGAAGGACCAGGCGGCCTTCCAGAGGTATTCGAGCACGTGGATGAAGTCGATGTTGATCGTGACGGTGACGCCGCGGGCCGCGGCCTCCGCGGTGGCGGCCTCGATCTGGGTGCTGTTCCCGTCTACCAGGACGACCCATTCGCGCTTGCAGCCGGGGTCACGGCGTTCCGCTTCGCCGAACCCGGCGCCGATGACGGCGGGGATGTCATCGGTGACCGAGGCGGTCAGCCACTTGCCCTGTGCCTGCGGCTCCCGCGGCTTCGCCTTCCCTATCGGCCTGGCTGCCTGGGCTTTCTGGTTCCGCCGCTTCTGCACGGGGGTGCTGATGATGTCCTCCGGGGCGCGCGGGACCGGGACCGCGTCATAGACGCAGGCCAGCTCGGCCATCCGCTTGCGGCCGTTCTTCTCCCCGGGTGACAGGCGGGTGGCCAGCTTGTTCTGCGCCGCGGCGGCGGCCTTCGCGGTAGCAGGCCGCAGCGCGCCCGGCAGCATCACGATGCCCTTCCCGTCGAAGGTCAGCACCAGCGCGTGATCTTCCGGTGCCGGCGCGATTACCCGCCACAGGCAGAACGCGTCTATGTGGGCCGCAGCCCGGCGGATCATCTCCTCCAGCTGCCGCTTCCCTATGCCCACCCCGGTCGCGCGGGTGATCGCGGCACCCGCCGCCTCCATCGAGCCGCGCGCGGACTCGATCGCCGCCATCTTGCGGAGCCCGTGGGAGTGCTTCTCCTCCGGCAGGTTCAGCGCCGCGTCCGCCGGGTGCACATTCGCCCTGCCCGGCGACCGGTAGGCGATCCGCGACACCGTGACCTGCCCGAACTTCGTCACCAGCGGCCGTTCCCTGCCTTTTTCCGCGCGCGTGCGCACCACGCCGTCTTCCCCGGCCACGTCATGCCGCCGCTCCTCACGGGCCGCCGTCGCGTCCAGCCGGTCCTGGAACAGCTGCCGCAGCAGCTCCCGGCCCCGCACGTCCAGCTGTTCCTCCAGCTCACCGTGCTGCAGCCCCGCCGCTTCCTCCGACGCCATCCAGTCCTCAAGCTCCCGGAAGCACTTTCTCGACTGCGCAAATGCCTCGTCCCGGGCAGGCACGTACCCTTGCATCGGGCTCCTTCTTTTTCGATCCGGTCGTCAGACAACCGAGACCGTAACGGGAAGGAGCCCTTTACGCACTCACCGACACAGGCAAACCGGACACGGAAGCAGTGAGCACATTAAAACGCTCCACACTGCATCACCCCAGAAGAGCCGCACCCTAAGGAGATGGGGCGGACTGGCAGCTGGCCCGCTCGCCAGTGGGAGACACCGACTGCGACCGGATGGGAAGACGCCGAATTGCGGCTACAGGTTTCCCGCGCCCGAGTCTTCGACGAAGAGCTGAGAGATCTTGCTCGTGAGATCCACGCGGTGGCAAAGGAGTCTGTGTGGGCGAGCAGTCTTGATGAGGCAAAGGATCTTAACCCGCGGCTTGAGCAGGGACACCAGCGATTTAATGACCTGGTTGCCAAAGCGCTCCCGGCGCTCTACTGAAATCAGGCGTCTACCTGCGTCCGCAGGCGGCGGCCGCGTGCCGGGTCGGCGCGGCGGGCAGGCTGGTCTTAACGGTGTGAGGGTCCGGTCCCGCGCTGGTGCAGGCAAGATACTGCTTGGCAGCAGTGGAACACCTGCGGATCATGGTCTGGCGCGTTTAATGACTCTACCCAATGGCACGCTGAGATGGGGTTTCGATGGAGACAGGACAGCTTTGGACTCTGTTCCAGAGTGACCAGCAAAGGATAGGCGCGCTTGACACCAACATGATGACCATCCGGGGCTGGACGGTCACCCTGGCATCAGCTCTCGCCGGTTTCTCTCTGTCCCAGCATCATCGCAGCCTCTTGCTCGTCGCCATGGTCGGCACGGCGCTCTTCGGACTGCTCGATGTCCGGTACCGGCGTACGCAGCTCCTTCACGCGGCCAGAGCCGACAAGATCGAGCAGATGATTGTCCCGGACTACAGACTCCGGCCGCATGGCCCTCCCGGAGGGCCACCATGGCTAACCTTGATCCGGACCCGATACCGCTCGTCGTTTTCGTTCTATCTCGTCGTGCTTCTACTCTTGTTGCTTCTTTGGATAGTGACTTGAATGGCACACGGCGCCATAGTCTTGCGCCGCAGGATCACACGCCTATCGGCATGCTCGAGCATGCGGGGCGCCAGTGTCCACACCCAGTACAGGCGTGCATGACCTACTGCTTAGGAGGACACTTCACAATCAGCGCTGACCTGGATGTACCCAGTTCAGAGGCAGTTTGGAGTGCCTTTGAGTGACTGCTTATGACCGCAGTTGTCCCCTTGGTATGGCACGGATGTGGCACACTGCTGGGCATCCGCGGCAACCACTGACCCCCTCGATGCGAACTACCGGCGTGCCCCAGGTCCGACCGACTTCGGCAGGTAGCCAGCGGTGTCTACGATCGTGCATGCGAGCGGTTGTGTGTCCCTGTTGCTGTACGTTCTGCTGTACGAGGCTGACGCGTAAGCCGCAGAGCAGCAGCTCGGCCAGACTCCCTGGTTCGGAGGCGAACCGGAACTTGAGAACGGGCAAGTAACAACGTCCGCGGCTAGCCATACAACTCATGTTTTCGCTGGTCAAAAGCGTATATACCTGACTCCAGACTGGTGGTCAGGGACAGGATCCACGGCCCAGCACTGCCACTACTCTGCACCGCACCAGCCTCCGCCGCACCCCACATCAACAACATTTTGTCGATCGGATGATGCAAGCGCCTAGGAGGAGGTCACGAGGAGGAGGTCACGCTGTGCGCTTGTGATGGCTCCGGCAGCCTCGCGGTCAGGCCTTGTTGCTGACTGTCCAATCGCTGTAACGTTAACGCACAGCCTTTTCACAGGTTTCGTACATTCAATACACAGTTTTCACAGTCAACACACAGCCTCCGCAGGTCCGCGCACGCTGGCTATCAGGGTGGCGAACGAGATCGGCTGGGGCCGCACACAGGGGAGGGGCCGGTGATGACTCGTTTCACGACTGCCCTGGTCGCACTCACGACGTTGCTTTGCACGCTGGCGCTGGTCCCGGTGACCGCGGCCAGCGCCAAGGCGTCGGCCGACCCCAGGACCTGGCACGTCCTGGTGGGGGGCCAGTCCGAAGACCACGCGGTTCAGGCCGAAGGGTACTACCCGCACGTGATCACCATCGACGCCGGGGACACGGTGGTCTGGACGCTGAACACAGTCGAGCTGCACGGCGTGACCTTCACCGGAACCTGTGAGCATATCTCGTGTGTCCCGCCCGGCTGCCTGAAGGTCATCATCGATATTAGCCCCTGCGGGCCGTCCAGCTACGACGGCGTCACTGCCCTGGCCCAATCCGGCAGGATGGTCGCCCCCATATACAACTGGGACAACTCCTTCCCCCACGGGACCACGACATACTCGCTGACCTTCACCCGGCCCGGCGCCAACGTGTATTTCGACCCGAGCGTGTCAGGGATGAGGGGGGTGGTGATCGTCCACCCCGCGGGGACCCCGTACCCGTTCACCCAGGCGCAGTACTCCGAGCAAGCGCACGAACAGCTGCGGGCGGACGTCGCAGCGGGGGCCCGGGCACGGGATGACGCCCAGCCGGTGACGGCCTCGGTCGGCCCCGGGGGCACCCGCACCTATCATGTCGCCCTCGGCGCGAGCCCGCCGGAAACCGCCCGGCTGGAACTCGGGCCGGCAGCAGGCTCGGCCGCGCGCGGACGCGCGCTGCTGGACGGCCCAGGGATCGGGACCTCGCCAACCCCGTCCATCGCCGTCACGGTCAAGTTGTCCGGGCTGGCGCCCGGCAGCGTTCATGCCGTTCAGATCCTGCTCGGCGTCTGCGGGGCGCCAGCGCCGACGACCGGAGCATACTTCAGCAAGATATTCGTGCCCCCCACCTTCACGCTGAACCACCTCACCGCCGGGCCCGACGGCACAGCTACCAGCACGACGGCTATCACCGCGCCGCGCAACTTCAACGGCCCAGGGCAACTCCGGATCCCCAGTTCCGGCTGGTTCATCAACGTCGCCGCAGGGCGTGCTGCGGATAACGGCGCGACCTCAGTGGCATGCGGCAATGTCGTCTTTCACAGCGCGGCGGTCATGAGGTACTTCCCGCGGAACGTCCGCATCCACGTCGGCGACACCGTTGTATGGACCAACAACACCAGCAATGAGGTCCACGCGGTGACGTTCCTGGCGGGAAAGCCCCTTCCCAAGCTCCCGGAATGGTTCCTCAGCAGCCCAACCGGGAACGGGATCAGCTACGACGGCTCGAGTTACTTCAACTCGGGCCTGCTCTACCCGCCTGACGCCGGCCGGACTAACAGCCTCACTCTGACATTCATCAGGACCGGCACCGTCCCCTACGTTGATGTTGCAGACATCTTCATGGGGATGCGGGGCAGTATCATCGTGACACCGCCATGACTCTCATCCGGGTACCAGCGGACTCACCTGAGAATGATCCGTGACCATCCCAGCAAGACCAATCCGGTTACGCGCCGGCGAGCACAAACTCGCCGTCAGCGGTCTCGCCGCACATGAGCCTGTGCGGCCGGGCCAGCGGGCAGATCTTGATGGTCGCCGACATTTGACGGCCGTCCGAGGGAATCTCAGGGCACGCATCGGGCACGCCAGGTACCGCGCTGCGCGATGCTCGGACAGAGCAACTGCGCCGGGCCGCGCCGTAGCCGCACATGCAGGGCCAGTCTGGCCCGAAGGAGTGCTCCGACGCATTGGTCTAGCGCTCACTGATCAAGGGTGGGTCTTAAGGATCGCTTCCGTGTCAGGGAATGTCCTCAGACGCTCATGCTTTCGTATCTCGATACTGAGCTGCTGTGAGTGGTCCACTCGCGTCCGTTGGCGTCCGTGGCTGTCGGCGGCGATCGTTACTCAGTTGGTTACTCAGTCGTTCGCGAAGCTCTATCTCAGGTGCGTGGCTGTACGCATGCAGCGCAGCGAGCTAAGCACCCCATCAAGATCATCGGGCCTGATGAGTACATCCCGCACTCTGGAGCCCTCGCTTGGCCCGACGATTCCGCACCTTTCCAGCAGATCCATGAGCCGCCCGGCCTTGGCAAACCCGACTCGCAATCTGCGCTGAAGCATCGACGTGGATCCGAACTGCGTCGAGATCACTACCTTCGCCGCCCGAACCAGAAGCTCAAGATCGTCACCTATCTCGGGATCAATCTCCCGGGCGCGCTCGGGCCTGGTGGCAGTGGCTGCCCGGTATTCGGGATCGGCCTGCCTCTTGCAGTGCACGACGATGTCACGGATCTCCTTCTCCGACACGAACGCGTTCTGCAGCCCGATCGGCTTGGGCGCCCCCATCGGCAGAAACAACGCGTCCCCCGCCCCGTCAGCTTCTCCGCTCCGGGCTGATCCAGGATGGCCTGGCTATCGGCCCGGTTTGAAGTCACGAAAGCCAGCCGCGACGGCAGGTAGACCCTTCGGTTACGCGTGCGATGCGCGGTGCCGCCATCATTGGTGGCCTGTCGATGTTGGTAATCGCTGCGGTGGTCTGCGCTGCTGCTACATAATTACCAGGTGCCACGGTCTATGGGCTGGATGGTGGGGAGCTGTTCGGGGCCGCAGTGGCGGGCTGTGAGATGGGATGGGATACCGATTCAATCCGCCGCCGAACTGGCCTGCGCCGCCGCGCGGCTGGGTTCCTGCGCCGGGCTGGGCGCCTTCTCCGGAATGGCCTGCGCCTCCTCCAGGGTGGCAGCTGTGGATTGACGATACGGCACCAGCGCCCAGTCCTGCCCTTGAGCGACCGCAACGCCCGGTCGACCCGAACGGATGGCCATCAACTGATCGGGCAAATCGCTATAGAACTACTCATAAGCACGCTAAGTTTAGCTCACCTAGTCATTATCGTCTCAAGCGACTGGGGGCTATCCTGGCGAGACAAAAGATCTGGACCGGCGTCGGCGCATTCATGGCACTGAGCATTATCGTCTATGCCGCCAATCCCCACGCTGCCAATGGCGGTGCTCATCCCGTATCCGCTCCGGCCGCGAACGCCACCGCTACGGTTACTCCCCGCCCGGCCGCCACGACTTCGGCCCCGGTCACTGCGGCCTCGTCAACGACTGCCCGTAGGCCAAGTTTTCCTCCTAAAACGTTGGCTGCTTTTCGGGCATTCGCCGCCACCGGCGACGCTAGCGAGGTCCACCAGGTCGGTAGTAGCACCGAAGGACTGCCATCCTGCCCAGAGCCTGCCATCTACGTTACGGTCAGTCCCGGGTTGACCGTTCGAGAACTTGAGGCTGATTTGTCTGCCTTTTTCGTGCAGAGCGGGCTTCTCAACAACCAGTGTCAGGCTTTTGTCTTTGCGTTTCACAGTAGAAGTGACTATCAAGCGAATGTTAACAACGGCTATACGGCCGGGCGCGTCGCTCTAACGACGAATAGTGGGCCTGGCCTACAGCACAACCTTGAGGTCGATGCTGGCGACGTTTATAATTTTCCCCCGCAATTTGACTTCAATTTCTAGAGGTGTCGCATGTAGGTCGCTCCTGATGCTGCATCTTGGTGCCCCACTGCTTCGACTTGATTCGAACTAGCGTTCCCTCGCTTGTAAGCTACCGGCACCCTGTCGGCTACCGTCGTTCAGCTGGGAATATGGCCTTCCGCCGTCGGACTCCATCGACTGGAGTCGTATGTCGTTGTGGTCAACGATGGTGGTCAGTATCCAGGCTCACGGCTCCAGAGGCCCGAGGCGGTCGGCTTCATGGCTTGCCAAGTCTCGGACGGTCCGGCGTGCCCTGACCACATCTGGTCCGCAGCCGCGTGACTGGTGAGTCCGGTTATAGCCGATGGCCGGGTCGTTCGAGCGCAACATGCGGATGAACTCACCTTCGATCCGGAGTCTTCCGATTTCGTGGCGTTCTGGGACTCCCAGAGAATCTCTTTACGGATGCTGAAGTCTCGGAGTTCGTCCCTGGCGAAGTCCTGGCGGATCAGGTCAGGGTTGACGCTGCCGAAATAGGTAGGAGTGTCCGTCAGGTCACTTCCGACGTATATCTTCCCGTTCGGGTACGTGATCTTGTAAACAACCCTGAAGCGCCGATCATTCACCAGCACAT
>CAWDVL010000007.1:0-549462 GCA_963805695.1 uncultured Acidobacteriota bacterium
CTGAAGTTCACGATGATGGCGTCGATGAACATCGACTGCGTTTCTCCGCCGATGATGGCATCCATGAATGACGGCGCGGGTCCGCCTCCAGGCCACGTCTTGTACCCGTTATAGAACTGGGCCAGAGGCCGCAGAAATACCGGGCGCGTGTCGCTGCGCGGATTGTTCATTTTGAAATCGCGGAACACGCCGACAATTTCAAAAGCTCCCGAATACTGCGGCAGATCGATGCCGAAGTGCTTGCCGACCGGATCATCCTTGGGATAAAAGCGCTTGACGAACTCCTGGTTGACGATGGCCACCGGCTGCGAATTTTGTGTGTCCTGGTCAGACAGGTCGCGGCCATGGACGATGGGCACGCCCACCGAGGAGAGAAAATGCGGGCTGACGCGGTCCCACGTGGAGCCGCATTTTTCATTCGGGCCCGGCGCGGGGTGGCCTTGCTGAATCACGCATTCGCCCCAGTTGTCTCCTTCGAGCGGGCTATAGAGCGCCATGCCAACATTGGCCACGCCGGGAAGCGATGAGAAGCGATCCTCGATCTGGCGATAGAGTCCGGGAAGCCGGTCGACCGTATATCCGGCGCCGGCCGGATCGACGTGCATCACGTAACGATTGGCCGTCGCCACGCCGAAGTTCTGGTGTTCAAGATTGTTGAGCGACTTGGTCATCAGCACCGCGCCGGCCATGAGCACCAGCGACAGCGCAGCCTGAAACACCACCAGCGCTCTCTGCGGAATCGAGGAGCGGTCGCGCGTGGAGCGATTGACCCCGCGCAGCACTTCGGCCGGTTGCGCGTGCGACGACAGCCATGCGGGCGCGAAACCGAACAGCACGCCCGTGGCCAGCGAAACCAGAAATGCAAATCCCAGAACGCCCGGGGATGGAGTGGCCTGGATAGGCAGGTTCCTCGCATCGGGAAACGCCAGCGCAAGGATGGTTCGCGATCCCGCGTAGGCAACCGCCAGGCCTGCCAGTCCTCCCAGGCAGCTCAGCAGAATGCTCTCGGTGATGATCTGGCGAATCACGCGGGTGCGTCCCGCTCCCATGGCCATGCGGACCGCGATATCTCCGCGGCGCGTGGTGGCGCGCGCCAGGACCAGGTTGGCGATGTTGGCGCAGGCGATGATCAGCACCACCGACGACAGGATCATGAGCATCTTGAGACCTTTTCCGGTCTCCTGCTGCATGTTCTGGATGCCCCCGCCGCCCGGCACAACCATCACATGCTGCTTGGGGATTATCGGCGGCGCCGCCATGTTCGGTGTAGACCGGCCGCGTCTGCAGCCAATTCCGCAATGCCGCCGAGAGCTTGGCCTGCAGCGCAGGGATGCTCGTCCCCGGACGCACGCGGCCGAGAGGATAGAGCCAGTTCTGCTCGGGGTGATGAAGGATGGTGCTGTCTCCGCGCACGTACGGCTCATGGTTGACGGGCATCCAGAAATCCGGCGGGCTGTCCGATACGCGGTCGCCGAAAAATGACGGTGGCGCGATGCCGATGACCGTGAAGGGATGGGTTTGAATCGAGATGGGCTGGCCGATGATGGAAGCGATCGCCGCCGAATTCGTTCTGCCAGGAGCGATAGCTGAGCACCACCACGGGCGGGGAGTTCGGCTGGTCGTCGGCCTCGCTCAAGACTCTGCCTTCGTACGAAGTCACGCCAAGCGTGGAGAAAATAGTTGCCGGTGACAAACTCTCCGCGCAGTCTCGTGGGGCAGTGCGTTGCCTCGGCGTACGCTCCATTGCCATTGCCCCGCCTGCACCGCGGCCAGCGATTCAAACTCCGGCGCCGACTCTTTCAGGTGCCGATAAAGATCGTAGGAGAAGATGTCGAAGTCGCCGTTCTCTCCCACGAACCCGCCATTCACGCAGCAATTGTCGGTATCGCCGATCCGATACAGCCGGGAAGGATCCGCCACCGGCAGCGAGCGCAGCAGGATGCCCTGCACCAGCGTGAAGATGGCGGTGTTCGCTCCGATGCCGAGAGCCAGCGTAATGATCGCCGTGAGCGTAAAGCCCGGCGACTTGCGCAACTGGCGCACCGCGTAGCGAAGATCCTGGAGAAGTGTCTGCATGCCGCGAAAAGCTCCTGTCGGGTTCTCCTGTTGACTTGCTATTCCGTTCTCAGTGCCTGCATGGGTTCAATGGACGCTGCGCGGGCCGCGGGAATGCAGCGCCGCCAGCAATCCCACCGTGACAAGCAGCAATGCGGTCACGGCCAGCCCTCCCGCCTCCCGTTGGGCTTCGAAATGAATCACAATCTCGATCATCTTGCGCACGAAAAAGGTGAGGAGAATGCCGGCCGCCGTTCCTGTCGCCAGCATCCACGCCACGCGCCGCATCACCATGCCCAGAATGCGTCGGGCGCGAAGCGCCCAGCGCCATGCGCACGCCTATGTCGCGCGTTGACTGCTCCACTTCATGACTGACCAGGCCATAAAGCCCGACCAGAGCTAAAGAAAGCGCCAGACTCGGCGAAGATGCCGAACAGCCAGCTTTCCATTCGCTCGAAGACCAGCGTCTCCGAGACAACTTCGGTCATGGTGGTGGCGGTCTTGAAGGGCACGGTGGGATCCACCTCGTGAATCGCATTGCGCAGCGCGGGCACAATGGGGCCCGGGTCGCCGTCGAAACGCAGCACCAGCGACATGCCGTTCAACTGGTCGGCGCGATCCTTCACTGGCACCGAATCGATCAGCCAATCTTCCTCGGCCAGCGGCGGCTCATAAATGTTCTGGCGCACGTTTCCCACCACTCCGACGATGCGCGTCCACTTGTCCGGCTTGTCACTATCGTCGATGCGCTGCATGGTGGGATCGAGACCGGCGGGAATGAACTTCTTTACAAACGCCTGGTTCACCACCACAGTCGGCACATTGTTCTCCGGCCGGTCAAGGCTCGGCGACAGCATGCGCCCGCTGCGCAGAGGAATGCCAAACACATCAAAGTAGCCGGTGCTTACCAGGCGGCCTTCGGCCAGCATCTCCTGCTGCGGCGGATTGGGCGGCTGCCCGGCAATGTGAATGTCGGAATTCGAGCCCCAGTTCTCAATGGGCAGAATGCTGATCACCCCGACCGCGCGCACTCCGGGAATCTGCATCGACCCGGCTCGACCAGCGGCTGATAGAAATCGGCAAGAGCGTCGCGGCCCGCGTAACGCGACGGGCGTGAGATTGATGGTCGTGGACAGGATGTGGTTCGGATCGAATCCGAGATCCACGTGGCGATAACGCGTAACCATGCGAATCAGCAGGCCCGAGACCACCAGCAGCAGCATGGTCAATGCGACCTGGGTGATGACGAATCCCGAGCGGAGATGATGCTGGCTGCGATCGGCGCCGGTGTTGCCGCCCGATTTGAGCGCGCGATTGGGATCGAGCCCGGAGAGGCGCAGCGCGGGATACACGATGCCGCCAGGCTTACCGCCACGGAAACCGCAACGCCTGCGCCCAGAACCGCCCAGTTCATATGGATGTCGGTGCCGCGCGCCAGGGCCTTGATGAGAAACAGGCGCATCAGGTCGAGCATGCCCGCGGCCAGCAGCACGCCTCCCGCCGCTCCGAGGAGCGCCAGCAGCACTCCTTCGGTGAGCACCTGGCGAATCAGCCGCGCGCGGCCTGCGCCGATCGCCGTGCGCATGGCCATCTCGCGTTCGCGCTTGACTCCCCGCGCCAGCAACAGCCCTGCGACATTCACGCAGCCGATGGCAAGCACGGCCAGGACGGCGCGCCAGCAGGGTCCAAAGCGGGCCTTTGCTCTTGCCCACCACTGCCTGCGCCAGGGGTTGCAGGTGAACGGTTCGGCCTTCGTCGGTTGCCGGATAAGCGCGTCCCAGGTCGGCGAACACATGTTGCAGGTCGGCCTGCGCCTGCTCGAAGGTGACGCCGTCCTTGATGCGCGCCACGGTACGCATCCAGTGGCTGCCGCGATTCTGCATCCACGGCTTATCGATCAGGCGCGGGGTATAGATCAGGTTGCGCGTTCCGAGCGGATAACGAAATCCCGCGGGCATGACGCCGATGATCGTGTAGGCTTGGCCGTCCAGCTTGACGGCCTGGTTGAGAACATTGCGGTCGCCGCCAAACTAGGTCTGCCACACTTCGTAGCTGAGCACGACAATTTGGTTTTTGCCGTCCTAGCTCCTCGCCGGGAAGCCAGGTGCGGCCGAACAGCGGCTGCACCCCGAATACGTCGAAGAAGTTGTCGGTGGAGTGAACACGTGTCGAGCAGCACAGGACCGCTGGACGGGGTCTCCATGGTGCATGCTGAAGAAGTCGTTATACCCTGCCAATGCCGCGAATGCATGCGCCTGGGCGCGCTCGTCGCGGAAACTGGGCCACGAAGCGGGCTGCGTGTAGCCGCTGCGGCTGATGGATTGAATGCTGACGATGCGCTCCGGATGCGCATAGGGCAGGGGGCGCAGGATGACCGTATCGATCACGCAGAACACCGCGGTGGCCACGCCCACGCTCAGGGCGAGCGTCAGCGCGACGGTGATGGCGAATCCCGGCGCGCGCCGTATTTGCCGCAATGCATAACGCATGTCCTGAACAAGCATCCGAAGCCCCCTCCCTCTTCAGTCCCTTGTTCCCTCCTCCTGCTCTTCCCTACTCCGTCCTCAGCGCCTGCACCGGATCGATCGCCGCGGCACGCCTCGCCGGCAGATAGCACGCGAACTGCCGCCACCACGCACAACACGACTGCCACGGAGGCAAACGTCAACAGGTCGGTGGTTCCCACGCCGTACAGCATGGTGCGCAGGAATCGCGTAAGAATGAGCGAAGCCGCCACGCCCACAGTCAGCCCGGCAGCGGTAAGGATCAGTCCTTGCCGCAGCACGTCGCGCAGGATCTGGGCTTTTCCCGCACCTAGCGCGATGCGGATGCCGATTTCATGCGTCCTCTGGCGAGTTGTGTAGGACACCACGCCGTAAATCCCCACCGCGGCCAGCAACAGTGCCAGCACCCCGAATGATCCGGCGAACGTGACCGCCACGCGCTCGAACACGCTGCCCAACTGCATGTTTTCCTTGAGCGTAGTGACGTTGTAGAGCGGTATATCGCCGTTCAGGCGGTGAATCGCCTGTTCCACCGCGGGGGCCATGGCCAGCGGCTCGCCCCTGGTGCGCACCTGCAGGATGACTTCGGTTTGATAACGTTGCGCAAGGGGCGTCAGGATCAGCGGCGTCGGATCATAGATCAGGCGGCGATATTTTCCATTGGCCACCACTCCCACCACTGTTCTCCAACGATCCGGCAAACTGGACGCGTTTGCCGATAGCCGGTTTTCCGGGCCAGTAGCGATCGACGAAGGCCTGGTTGACGATGGCCACCAGATCGCTTTTTCCGTTATCCGAGTCATTGAAGTCGCGCCCGGCGAGCAGCGGCGTGCGCAACGTCGCGAGGTAGTCGGTGGCGACGTCGCCCCGGTCGGTTTCCATGTCCTCGTGGACGCGCGGCACATAGCCTTCCGGAAACACGCCGTCTGAGTGAATCGTAAAACTGAGCGGCGAAAAATCCGCCATGGTTGCCGACTGAACCCCCGGCAGTTGTCTTACCCGCGCAAGAACCTGCTTCTGAAACTCCATTCCAGTCACATCGGTGTAACCCATGGGACGAAGGTCAAACGTGGCCAGCAACATGTTGTTGGGATCAAAGCCGGGATCGGCCTGCCGCGCTTTATTCAAACTGCGCACAAACAATCCCGCACACGTAAGCAGCAGCAGCGAGAGGGCCACCTGCGCGATCACCAGTCCTGACGTGAGGCGCGACTTGTGGAGGCCGCCCGAAGTATTCAGAGCCTCGTCCTTGAGGATGGTGCCGGGGGAGAGCCTGGATGCGCGCAGGGCCGGTACCGCCCCGGCAATGACCGCCGTAATCAGCGAAACCAGGATGGTTGCCAGCATCACGCGGCGATCGATCTCTCCGTTGATCGCCAGGGGCAGCGTCCTGCCTGGCAAAAATGATCCGAGAATCTGCGATGTCCACAAGGTGCTGGAAAGGGCAACGGTACCGCCCGCCAGGGCGATGAGCACGTTTTCGGCCATGAGTTGGCGCACCAGCGTCCAGCGCCCGGCACCCATCGACAAGCGGATGGCGAACTCGCGGCGGCGCGCCACCGAGCGCACCATCAGCAGGTTGGCGACATTGGCGCAGGCCAGCAGCAGTAACACCGCGGCCAGGGCCAGCAGAATCGGCAGCGTCCCCGCCATGTAGACGTTGACGCCGAAAGGCGAGCGCCACAGCGGATCGGTGGACACCTGGTTGGCTCCCCGGTGGTCCGCCGGATACTGCGCCGCGATGCGCTGCATCAGCAGATTCATCTCGTTGTCGGCCTGGTGCGGATCGACTCCCGGCCGAAGCACGCCCAGGACGTTCAACCAGGACACGGCGCGCCGCTCGATGCGATCGTCATCCCATATCTGCCGATCGGTCCCGATCGGAAGAAAGATGTCGGTGCGTAGTCCGCTCTTGCATCCGCGAAAACCGTTGGGCGCGACGCCGACGATCGTATATGGGTGGAGATTGAGTTGGATGGTTTTCCCGATGATGCCGGGGTCGCCCGCGAAGTGGTTCTGCCACAGGCTGTAGCTCAACACTGCGATGGGCGAGCCGGCGCGCTCGTTGGCCCGCGAGGAAATAAGGGTGCGGCCGAGATAAGGCTGAACTCCCAGTACCTCGAAGTAGTCGGCGGTGGTCAGCGCTCCATAGATCCGCTCCGGCTTGGCGGACCCGGTGATCGAAATATAGTCGTCGTGATATCCGATCAATCCGGAGAAACTCTTGTTGTTCTCGCGCAGATCCGCGAAGTCCGGATACGAGAACGGCGGAGTGGGATGCTCGCTGCGCTCGCCCCGCTGCAGCGTGAGCATGCTACCGATGTTCTTAGCGCCGGGAATGGGATTGAACAAAGTGGCGCTGATCCAGCTCAGGATCGTGCTATTGGCGCCTATCCCCAGGGCCAGCGTGAGCACCGCCGTAAGCGCAAAGCCCGGCGCGCGGCGCAACTGCCGCAATGCGTACCGGGTGTCTGCCAGCAGTTGATTCATCGCAGTTCTCCTTTCGTTCAGGATCGGCCTCGCTTGACATTCACGGGGAAGGTGGACGATGAGAGCGATTATTCGGTTCGCAGCGCTTCCATGGGCTGGATCGACGCGGCTCGCCCCGCTGGCGCAAGCCCGGCCGCCAGCACGGTCAGGACCAGCACAACGGCGGCAGCAATGAAGCTGATGGGATCGAAGGCCGCGACGCCAAACAGCAGCGAACGCAGCAACCGCACAGCAAAGAAGGTTGCGACACCCGCCGATCAACAATCCGGCCGCGACGGTTTCGAATCCGCCGTTCACCACCAGGCGTACGATCTGCAACCGCGTCGCCCCTACGGCCATGCGCAGGGCGAATTCGCGACTGCGTTCGGTCACGGCATAGGCCATCACGGCGTAGAGGCCCAGCGTCGCCACCAGCAGGCTGGCCAATGCAAACACGCCCAGCAATTCCAGCGGAATCCGCGCAAACTGATAGCGCACTTCACTTACGTCCTTGAGTGTCTGCACGTTTTCGAGGGGCAGCGCGCCATCGAGCCTGGCCACGGCCTGGCGCAGCGCGGGCACTACCGCTTCCGCAGTAGTGCGCGAACGAACCGCCACAAACACGTGGTCCTGATAGTGCTGCGCGATGGGCAGGTACACGACCGGCTCGGGATCGGTGTCCTGGGGGCTGTAGTAGGCGTAATTCTTCACGATGCCGATGATCTGGCAGGCCTGCTTGTCCGGCCCCATGATCACCGTGCTGCCCAGCGCATTTCCTTTGGGAAAGTAGCGGTGCGCCATGTCTTCATTGATCATGGCCACCAGCGGCGCGCCTTCGCGGTCCTGCGCCGTGAAGTCGCGGCCCTGCACCATCGGAATGCCCATGGTGTGGAAGAAAGCCGGCCCTTCGAGATCGGTCACTACGGCCATGCTTTCGTTTTTGGCCGGAGTGTATCCGGGAACGGCAAGATCCCACGTATTTCCCGATCCGTCATCGCCCATGGGCAGATGGGTGGTCAGAGTGGCTTCGCGAACCACGGGCGAATTGCGCAATTGATCGAGCAGCGCCGCTTCGAAAGCCAGCCCCTTCTCTTTCGTGTATCCGGAACGCGACAGCGAAAACTGCGCGGTCATGGCGTTCTCGCGATCGAATCCGCGAGCGCGATGAAGAACGTTGAGGAGCGTGCGCATTAGCAACGCCGAGCCGACCAGCACCACGAAGCAGAGCCCGAGTTGCATTCCCACCGAAGCGATCTTGACCCAGCGATTGCGGCTGGAGCCGAGGATTCCCTGGCTGCCCTCGTAGAGCGCGTCTCTCTGCGAGGAGCGGAGCGCCTGGCGAATCGGCATCATCCCGCACAGCAGCGCCACCAGCATCACCAGCACGGCCACCAGGCCAAGAATCCGCCAGTCGGTGCCCAGGTTGAACGCCAGAGTGAATCCAAAGCCCGGCAGCACCACGTAGAGCGACTTGGCCAGCACCAGGCTTGCGGCCCAGCCCACCACTCCGCCCATTAGCGCCAGCAACAGCGCTTCAGTAAACAACTGGGAAGCGATTCGGCGCGAGGTGGCTCCGAGCGAAGTGCGGATCGCGATCTCCCGCCGCCGCCGGGCCGCGCGCTGCCCCAGCAGCGAAGCGGTATTGATGCAAACCAAAACCAGCAGAAGCAGCGCGGCTCCCAGAAGCGCCGGCCACTGTTCGCCGATCACGCCGAACAGGCCGCGCTCAAAATGCGCCGAGTCCCTCAGGTTCAGGTCCCAGCCGGCCATGTTGGCGCCCTTGGCCTCGTGCTGCCTGTGTGAGTTGGCGCGCCAGGGTGTGCAGTTCAGCCGCGGCCATTTCATGGGAGAATCCCCGGGCCGCAGCCGCGCCGCCAGCATCAGGCCCATTTGCTTGAGCGGGTCGGCGTTGGGATCGGGCTGAAGAGAACGCGAAGCGGAAAGCGGCATCCACAGCATCTCGCCCAAGCCGCCGTAGATCCCGGCAAAATCGCGCGGGGCCACGCCGACTACTGTGAACGGGTGGCGATTGACGTAGATGACCTGCCCCACGATCTTCGGATCGGCGTTGAAGCGCACCCGCCACTCGCGATCGCTCAGGACGACTTCGTCATGCGAGCCGTACACGCGGTCGTTGGCGACCACCGTCAAGAAGCGCCCCAGCTGCGGCTGCAGTCCCAGCAGCTGAAAGTAATTGCTCGAGACCAGGCCGCCGGCCAACGCCTCCGGCGGTGCGCCCGGAGAGGCCAGGTCGAAAACCGTGATCGTAAACACGGCCGGATTCTCGAGGCTCTTGTCCCGGTCGCGCAGGAATTCGAACTGGTCGTAGTGAACCGAATATCCCTGCGATCCGCGCACCGTCGCGTCGACAAAGCGAAGAGAGCGCGGATCGCTGACATGCGGGTAGGGATCAAACATGACCGCTTTGATCCAGGTAAAGACGGTCGCAAGCGCGGCAATGCCCAGGGCCAGGGTGAGGACTGCGGCCAGGGTGAATCCCGGCGCATGACGCAACTGCCGATCGCGTAACGCAAATCCTGCATCGAGCTCTGGACGAACATGACTAGGCCTCGACTTCCGCCGTGAGCTTCCGCAGCTCGTCTTCCGAAACCACTTTGCCGTCGAACAGGTGCACTTCGCGCTCGGCGTGCTTGGCAAAGCGCGGATCGTGCGTGACCATGCAGATGGTCGAGCCCTCGCGATGCAGATCGGCCAGCAGGTGCATCACCGCTTCGCCGTTCTTCGAGTCCAGGTTTCCGGTAGGCTCATCGGCCAGCAGGATGGAGGGCGAACCCGCCAGTGCGCGCGCCACGGCCACACGCTGCTGCTGACCGCCGGAGAGCTGCGCGGGATAGTGCCGCATGCGGTGCGCCATGTTCACGCGCTCCAGCGCTTCCTTCACGCGCTTCTTGCGCTCCGCCGAGGGCATGCCGGCGCGATAGGTGAGCGGCAGCTCCACGTTCTCTTCCACGGTCAGATCGCCAATCAGGTTAAAACTCTGGAAGATGAAGCCGATTTCCTGATTGCGGATCCGCGAGCGCTCGCCGAAGCTCAGGTTCTCCACCGGCTTGCTGTTGAGCAGGTACTTGCCGCCGGTGGGCGTGTCGAGCAGGCCCAGGATGGAAAGCAGCGTCGACTTGCCGCAGCCCGAAGGACCCGACATGGCCACGTACTCGCCGCGCGCAATGGTGAGGTGAATTCCGGAGAGCGCGTGCGTCTCCACTTCATCGGTGTAGAAGACCTTGGTCAGATCCTCGATTTCAATCAGATTGTCATTCATTGCCAGTCCCTTTCGTCAGTGGTCAGTGGTCAGTTGTCAGTGATCAGTGGTCAGCACCTTATCTCTGACCTCCGCCACGTCCCTATTCCCTGATCCCTGTTCCCTGCCTTTATTCCAGCCTGATCCGGTCCACGTTGTCGTAGCGCGACATGTCGGACAGAATCACCGTGTCGCCTTCCTTCAATCCCTCGAGCACCTGGATGCTGTTCACCGAAGCGCGGCCCACCTTCACGGGCACGCGCGTCGCTCCCTTGTGATCGGGATCTTCCTTGAACAGGCTCAGGGTCGAGTTCTCGTTGCCCAGCGCCGGCCGGCCCACATAGAGCACATCGTTCAGCTTCTCGAGGTCGATGGTTCCATCGACGCTCAAGCCTTTGACCGCGCCCGGAGGCAGGGGGCCATCCAGTACTACGTCAACGGTGCGCGTTCCGTTCAATACCGCGGGGTCGATGCGGCTGACGTGACCGGGGATGACGCCGTTGTGGGTATCGATAGAGGCGGGCAGGCCGATCGTGAATATCGCGCGCCTGGGTCTCGGCGATCTGCAGGGCGGCCTTCAGCTTGCCCAGCTGCACCACCTCGGCCAGCGAAGTGCCCGCGGTCACGTGCGTGCCCACCGACACGGGGACCGCCAGCGGATCAAGCTCGCCGGCAAGCCCGGAACGCACCTGGAGCGCGTCCGTCTGTCTTCTGATAGAGCGCCAGCAATGTCTTCGCCTGGTCGATCTTGGCCTGCGCACGAGGCAAGCTGCACCTCGATGTTCTTCTCGTTCACGTCGAGCTGCTGCAGGCTCAGCTTGTTTTGCGTGGCGAGCTGGTCCGCGGTGCTCTTCGACTTCTGCGCGACCAGGGCCGAAATCGTGCCCAGCTTGTAGAGCTGTTCATCGGTATCGGCCTGCAGCTTGTCCTGGGCATAGCTGGCATCCACCTGCGCAGCCAGGATCTTCTTGTCCATCAGGGTGCTTTGCAGGGAGGCCTGCAGGCTCTTGTAATCGGCCTCGGCGCTCTTCACTTGCAGCTTCGCGTCGAGCAGCTTCTGCTCCACCTCGGGCGCCGCCAGGTCCATCAGGATCGTGTCGGGCTTGACCATGGTGCCGGGCAGCACGCGGATGTGGACCACCGTGGCATCAGTCAGGGCCGGGATCAGCTGGATCGAGTCCTCGCGGGGTTGCAGGGTGCCGGTCGAGCCGCGCACCTGGCGGATCATGTTGCCGCGTTTGACGGTGTCGGGCCAAACCGTTGAGCCATCTACCGATGGGGCCGCCGGCTTGAGCCGGGATACGCCAAACGCGGCCGCGGCCAGGACGATTACTCCGACGCCAGCCCATACGTACATCTGGCGTTGCTTCTTCAGCTTAATATCAGGGCGTGCGATATCCATTGCGCCCGGGGAGTTGCACTTGGCATGCCAAAATGAACGGTTTCGCTGATGACTGAGATGGAAGGGTTTACCGACAGCAAGGAGCAGATGCGGCGAGACTTAGACTGACCGATCCGGAGGGCCGTTGTCCGATATCGAACAGTCCGGCTGGTGATGGACAGCGGCCGACTCGAAACAATTGTGTTCCGGCTCACAGCCCCCGGAGCCAAACGGCCGACCGCACTATTTCGAATCTATACTGCGACTTCTTCCTGGACCAAAAATGGCCAGCGTTGGACCTAAACCCGCTCCACCGCCAGTCCGACCGCATTTCCTCCGCCCAGGCACAGCGCCGCGATTCCCCGCGCCTTGCCCCGCTGCGCCATCGCGTACAAGCAGCTTCACCAGCACCGCCGCCGCCGCTGGCCCCGATGGGATGCCCCAGCGCCACTGCGCCGCCATGGACGTTCACCCGTCCGGATCCAGCTCCGAGTTCGCGGTTCACCGCCAGCGCCTGCACGCTGAAAGCCTCATTCAGTTCGAAGAGATCCACGCTGTCCAGCGGCCAGCCGGCTTTGCGCGCAACCTTGCGCACCGCGTCGATCGGCGCCAGCCCGAACCACTCCGGCTCGCGGCCCGCCGTGGCCTGGGCGCGAATCACCGCCAGCGGCTTCAACCCGCGCTCCTTCGCCGTCTCGGCGCTGACGTCACCACCACCGCCGCCGCTCCATCGCTTACCCCCGGAGCGTTGCCGGCCGTCACCGTGCCGCCCTCCTTGAACGCCGGCTTGAGCCGCGCCAGGACTCCAGCGGTCGTTTCCGGCCGGATCGCCTCGTCCTTGTCGAAGATTCGCGGAGCTTCGCCCTTTTTCGCCGCCGGAATCTCCACCGGCACGATCTCGTCGCGGAACCAGCCCCTCTCCGTCGCCTCCGCCGCCCGCCGGTGCGACTCGGCCGCAAAGGCGTCCTGCTCCTCGCGCGTGATGCCGTACTTTTCGGCGATCATCTCGGCGGCGACTCCCATGTGGTAGCCGCGATACGCCTCCCACAGCCCGTCGTTGATCATGGCGTCCACCAGCGTGCCGTTGCCCATGCGATACCCGGCCCGCGCCTGCGGCAGCAGGTAGGGCGCATTGCTCATCGACTCCATGCCGCCCGCGACCATGAACTCTGCATCCCCGGTCTGGATGGCCTGCGCCGCCAGCGATACCGCCCGCAGACCCGATCCGCACACCTGGTTCACCGTCAGCGCCGCCGATTCCGGCGGCATGCCGCCGTAGAGCGCCGCCTGCCGCGCCGGATTCTGCCCCAGCCCCGCCTGCAGCACGCAGCCCATGATGCACTCGTCCACCTGCTCGGGCGTGATCCCGCGCGCGCCGGACCGCCTCCCGCACCGCCAGCGCCCCCAGCTTCGGCGCCGTAAACCCTGCAGCGAACCCTGAAATTTCCCGATCGGCGTCCGCGCCGCCGCCACAATCACTGCTTCTCTCATGGCTTCTCTCCGAGATTCAGCCAGCAGGATAATCGCATCCCCGTCCGCATTGTCCGTTCCCGCAGCCCGATGTGTACAGTTCCAGATGGGGATCTGGCCGGACCAATCGCCGGCACTGAAACGATTTTCCCGTTCCGATGCGTAGCCTTTGGGCCGGAGCTTTCGTCTCTCCCTACAGGGCAATCTCGAGGTGTTTCGCTCTATGCGAAGGCTGATCGTGTTCGCGCTGGTGGCATGGATCGCGTACCCCGCGCTGGCGGCCCGGCGCGTCACAGTGGCCCAGCTCGCCGAGGCACTCGCCGCCGGCGCAGCCGAGCATCGCGGCGATCAGGAGATCGCCCGCCAGGTGAGCGGCATGGACCTCTCCGAGCGCCTGACCACCGCCACACTGAATCGCCTGGCCGCAAAGCTGCCTTGCAGCCCCGCACCGCCCTGGCCCTGCAACTGCTCGCCGACCAGTCGGCGTTTCTCGATCCGCCCGCCGACGAATTTCCGGCCACCGCCCCGCCTGACCCGGCAACCCAGCAGCAGATGCTGGTTGCGGCGCGCGCCTATGCGGTCGAAACCTGGGGCCAGGCTGCCGAACTTCTTTGTCTCCCGCGTCACCACCCGCTTCGACGATGGCGCCCAGGTACTTCACAAGGGCGATTGGCCGGTGCGCGCCGGGCTGCATCCCGTCGGCCAGTCAGCCGGCAGATCACGTTTCGCGACGGCAAGGAGGTTCCCGACCAGGCCGCACCAACTCCAAATAGTCCAGCTAATGGGGCAGCCGAAATGGGCCTGCGAAGCTGGGGCGAGTTCGGCCCGGCGCTGACCGTGGTCCTGCTCGACATGGCCCCGCATAAGGTCGCGTTCAGCCACTGGGAACAGATCGCGGAGCGGCTGGGCGCGGTTTATCGCTACCAGGTGCCGCGCGAATCCTCGCACTACGCCGTCACCTACAGCTACCTGCGCGAGAACGTCGCCGGGCGCACCGAGTTTGGCTACGCCGGGCGCAACCGTTCGCCGCAGCAGATGGCCTCGATTCCCCAGCTCCACCGATGTCCAGGCTTACAGCGAAAAGCCCGGCTATCACGGCACCATCGCCATCGACCCGTCCACCGGCGCGGTCCTGCGCCTCACCATCGAAGCCGAACTCAGCAACAGCGATCCGCTGCAGCGCGCAGCCACCATGATCGAGTACGGCCCGGTCCAGATTGGCGATCGCAAATTCATCTGCCCGGTCCGCAGCCTGGCCATTTCGGTGGATCCCCGCGGATCGAACGGCTGCACCCAATCGCGGGAGCTGAACGCCGTGGGCGATGCGCGCCAGTGGGCGGGAAGCTCCGGCTGCAGCGGCGGACCGCTCATGCTGATCAATGAAACCAGCTTCGCCGAATATCACCGGCTGGGCTCGACCGCGCGCATCATCACCGACGGCAGCACGGCCTCGGGCACAGCCCCTCCGGGAGGACCGACTGCGGCAGAACACCACCAATGCGCCGGTTCCTGAATCCAACCCACAACCTCCGCTTGCCGCGCAACCGGAAGCGGCCAGCAACGGTCTCCGCTCTGCCACCATCGACACCGGCAGCGGACCCGCCGTCGCCTCCGGTGGAGCCCGTGATTCCCGAAATCAGCATGACGGCCTCCAACGGCGTCCCCGACATCCCTGCCGAATACCGAAACCGACAAAGGCTTCTCCATCAAGGTCACGTCGCGCCTGGTGGACGTGGGCGTCGTGGCCTTCGACAAGAAAGGCCATCCCGTCACCGATCTGAAGGCCGAGGAATTCGAGGTATACGACAACGGGCGCAAGCAGGAAGTCCGCTTCTTCACCGCGGCTCCTGGCGCGGCCGCGCAGCCAGCTCCAGCGGCAACATCCTCGCAGCCCATTCAGACGTTTTCGAATCGCGCCACCGACGCGGTTTCCGCCGCCGCCTCGCCCGGCACGACCGAAACCGGCCCCACCATCCTGCTGATCGACGAAAGCCACATCGCATGGCCCGACTTGCACTACGCCCGCGAGCAGATGGTGAAATTCGTCGGTGCCCTGGCGCCCGGAGAGCGCGTTGGCCTCTACTCCATGACCGGCCTCGGCTTCCGCGTACTTCTGGAGGCCACCAGCGACCACGCCGCCCTCGCGGCGCGCCTGCAGTCGTTCCTGCCCTCCGCCCAGGCCCTCGCCCAGGCCCAGGATGAGGAGACGGCGCAATCGCCAGCAGTTCAACGAAGTGCACAACGCCGCCGACCTGAATTCGGTGAACGGCAATCACGACGGATGTCGCCGACGCGGCGCAGCCTGTCGACCCCCAGCTGCTGACCATGGGCAGCAATCCGGCGCGCGCGTCGCTCATCATCCTGGCCCAGGTGGCGCGCCATCTCGCCGGGATCGCCGGGCACAAGAACCTGGTCTGGGTTTCCAGCGACAACGTGTTCGCCGACTGGCAGGACGCAGCAGGTGGGCATCGACAAGAGTCCCAAAGAAGCGCAGGCCTTCGCCATCCGCGTGCAGGAAGCCATGAACGACGCCCACACCGCGGTGTATCCCTTCGACGTATCGCAGCTCGAGGGCGGCAGCCATTACCGCCGACATGCAGCACCGCAACGTCGAACTCACACCGGCGTCCGCCGATAATGCTGCCACGGCCGCTGCCGCCGGCGGACCGGCGCAGATCGCGGCGGCCGCAATATGCAGCGCGGGCCGCATCACCGCCGAGATGAGCCAGGATCTGCATCCCATCCAGGGCATCATTCGCGATGTGGCCGCGGCCACCGGCGGGCGAACCATTCGCCGCACCGGCGAACTCGCTTCCGCCTTACCGGCATTGTGGAAGATGGACACGCCATCTACCAGTTGAGCTTCTCGCCGCAGGGGCCTGCCGACGATCAGTACCACGCGATCGCAGTGAAAATCAGCGGCCGACGCGGAGTAACGCCTCCGTTATCGCACTGGCTATGTCTACGCGAAGGAGCCCGCGACCCTCAAGGAGCGTTTTCAGGCGGCGGTCTGGCGGCCGCTGGATGTGAGCGAAATCGCTGTTTCCGCCGACATTGACCCCGGCGACACCAGCGCCGCCGTCAACGCCTGAACATTGCGGCCGGCGACCTGGAGATGCAGCAGCAGGCGGGCCGCTGGATGGACAAGCTGGACATCTTCTTCATTCAACGCGACGACGCCGGTCTGCACGCCCACCTGGAAGGCCAGACGCTCGGCCTGCGCCTCAAGCCGGCCACCTATCAAAACCTTCTCCCTAAAGGAGTGCCCTATACGCGCTCCGTGGAACTGCGGCCCGGCACGGGCTCTTTGCGCGTCGCTGGTGGTCGACGAGAATTCGGGCCGCATGGGCTCGGTAACCATTCCCGCAAAGGCCATGAGGGTAACCCCGTGAATCTTTTTTCCGCGAGTCTAATCATGGACCGACGCTTTCCGGTGAGGCGCGCCCGGCAAGCGTACAATTTCTGCACCACTCGCATTCAAGGAAATCTGCATGGCAAGAGCCTGGACGCCGCGCGGCGATTCACAGGAAGCCGCCGTCGCATCGCCACGTTTACCGCAAGAGAACCTGTTTCCTGAAATGCCGGAGTCAATTGGGAGGAAGACACCGATGAAGCGGTTTGTAAGCATTCTGGCCTTGATTTTGATATCGGTTCCCGCGTGGCCGGCGAAGAAAAAGATCACGGTCGCTGACCTGACGGACATGCTGAAGTCCATGCAGGAGCAGAAGAAGGGCGATCAGGATGTTGCCAATGCGCTCAAGCAGGTGCAGTTAAGCGAAGAATTGACCCGCAACATCATGAACAACCTCGGCGGATACGCGCCAGGTCCGCTGACGACCGAACAGATCTACATCCTCGAGGCTGGGAGCGCCGTTCTGGTCCCGCCGGCCGTCCGACATTCCCACCACGCCGGCTCTCGATGCCGCGGCGCAGAAAGCTCTTCTCGACAAGGCCGCGGATTACGCCGCCAAGACTTACGCACAATTACCGGCCATCTCCGCCACCAAAACGACTCTGCGCTTCCAGGACAACGTGGAGGCGGCAGCGCCCAGTTCGGGCATGAGCGGCAGCGCCACGGATGTTTCGGTCGGCTCCTTGTTCGTGCCTTCGTTCCAGTTCATCCATTACATCAACTCCACCGAAAGCGCTTATGTGCTGGATCACGGAATCGAAAAGCTTGCCCAGGACAAGACTCCATGGGGCTCCAACAAAATGATTGCCCTGATGGAGCCCGATCCCAGCGTGGGTACCGTGTTCCCGGAGGCGCAGGCCAGCGGCAATATCACCTGGCTTCGCTGGGAGAACATCAATGGCAAGCCGGCGGCGGTGTTCTCGTTCGCAAATTCCGAAAAAGAAGTCGCATTTTGCGATCAATGTCTGCTGCTTTCCCGACGTGGAACAGGCCGGCACGGCACGCTTCTCAGGCCAGATGGGAACCGGACTTCCCGGTGGCTCTCCGCGGGCCGGCGGCGGAGCTGCCGGTAACTTGCAGACCTCCACCGACTGGCACAACTTCAAAGCCAATGGCCTGCCGTATCACGGCGAATTCTTCATCGATCCCGACACCGGAATCGTGGTGCGCATGATCACCCAGGCCGAATTGAAACCCTCTGATGTTGTGCATCAGCAGGACACGCGGGTCGATTACGGCCCCGTGAAAGTGGGCGATAAGACGTTCGTTCTCCCAATCAGGACGGTCATCAACACTGAGGTGGTGCCCAACGGCGATTCGCAGGCCGCAGGCCGTTATTCGACCCGCTGCACCATGTTCACTATCGAATACAAAAACCATCAACTGGCCGGCGCCACGGCACAGAAATAAACAGCAAACGCACGACGTCAATCTCGTGGTCCGGCTGGAGAAATAGCCTTCATCGGCTATGCTCGTTTCCATGCCCCACGATCTCGTCAGCCACATGTTTCATCTGCCTCTTCCCATCCTGGAGAAGCTGCTCCGGCCGGTCATCGTCTATCTCGTTCTTGTGGTCCTCCTGCGCGTGTTCGGCAAGCGCGAACTGGCGCAGCTCAATCCCTTCGACCTCGTGGTGTTGCTATCGCTCTCGAACACGGTGCAGAACGCCATCATCGGAGATGACAATTCCGTCACCGGCGGCGTCATCGGCGCCTTCGGACTGCTCGCCATCAACTGGCTGGTGGTGAAGACCCTGTACCGTTCGCCAAGACTCACGCGCATGGTAGAAGGCCGCGCCACGGTGCTGATCCGCAACGGACAGATCGACAAAAAAGCCGTCCGGCGCGAGTCGCTGACCCATGAGGAACTGGTCGAAGTGATCCATCGCCAGGGTTTCGAGCATTTGAGCCAGGTTCGCAGCTGCGTTCTGGAACCGAACGGCACGTTCTACATCGAGGCTTTTGAGCCCTCGTCGATTGAGCGCCAGCACGCCGAATTGCTCGCCAAGCTCGATACGCTCACAGGCGAAGTGGCCGCGCTGCGCGCGTCCGCATCGGGCGGATAGAGGCTCTCGTTCCTCGCGCCCACGCGTCTCATTGACTAGACTCAAAAAGAGAGGATGCCTCTCTCCCATGTCGTTCGCGAAGTATTCGCACCGCGCCGCATCTTTTAGCTCCGCCATGCTGTTGGCGTCGATCAGTCTCGGTGCGCAGACACTCGAACATCGTCCGCCGGCAACACCGTCGAATGCGGACAAATCAGCAGCCGCCGATCGCACCCTTCCCGGTGCGCCGGTATTGCCTGCGGGAACCAGCCTGCAGGTCGAGATCATCCATCCATATCCCATGAAGTCCGGCGAAGCCATTGAAGGCCGACTGGTTTACCCGCTTTACATAGATGGAAAGCTGGTCATCCCCGAAAACACGCCGGTTCGCGGCGCGGTGACGGCCCTTGAAGCAGACTCGAAGGAGCGCTGGCACGGCCGCCTGCTGGGAGACTTCACGCCGTTCCACCAGGCCAAAGTTCAATTCAATGAGCTGTTGCTGCACGATGGCGCCAGGCCCATCGAGACCAGCGGAGCTTCGACGGGAGCTACGGTGCTGCGCCTCGCGGCGGCCGGAGCGCGCCCCAAGCAGTCCCTGGTGCAAGCGTGAATGGGCCCAGGCCAAGGACCGCCTCCACCAGCAGGTCGCGTTCTTCACCGATCCGGGCCTGGGCGATCGCGCCCGGCAGATGCTCTACCACCAGCTTCCCTATCATCCGGAACGAATCGCCGCGCACACTTCGTGGACCTTTGAGCTAGCCGCGCCGGTCACCCTCGCGGTCATGCCGCCGGAAGTGCAAACTCCCCCCGTCGCTCCCAAGCCACCCGGTACTCCCGAAACGTGGTCGGTTCACGCCCTCCTGACCGCCGGAGTGAGTTCCGCCACCGCCAGGCCCGGCGATCCTGTTCGGGCACTGGTTGTCGAGCCGGTCATCGACAAGGACAAGGAACTGGTGGTCCCGCAAGGCTCGGTGCTCGTGGGACACGTCACAACCGCCAAAGCCGCGCGCTCCCTGGGGCGCAATGGAAAACTGCGCTTCACGTTTCAGCAGGTTCAGTTTCCTGAGGGCGCCGCTGCCAACCGTCCCGTCCAGGGCGCTCTGGCCGGAGCCACGACACAGGGAGCGCAGAGCCTGAACCTCGACGCCGAAGGCACCATCACCCCCAAGAGCCAGGCGAGCGCCATCGCACCGCTGTTGCTCACCATGCTGGCGGGCCGCGCTCTCGATAATGATGGCAATCTCACGGTGCAGACCGGCGTCGCATCGAATGGCTTCGGTCTGGTGGGCCGCGTGGTCGGCATTGCCGCAGGAAACCGCAACTTCGCCGCCGGCCTCGGCTTTTATGCCGCGGGCCTGTCGTTCTACCAGAACTTCCTGACCCGGGGCCACGACGTCATATTTCCCAAAGACACGCGCATCGAGATCGAAACCACACCGTTGCGCGCGCCCGTATTGAAGCCGGAACGCTGCAGTGAATCACGGGCCTACTCCCACTCGATGGTGCCCGGCGGCTTCGAGGTAATGTCGTAGACCACGCGATTGATCCCCCGCACCTCGTTCACGATGCGGCTGGAGATGCGCTTCAGCACCTCGTAGGGCAGCGGCGTCCAGTCAGCCGTCATGCCGTCTTCGGAGTGCACCGCGCGAATCGCCGCGGTGTACGCATAGGTCCGCTGGTCGCCCATCACGCCCACGCTCATCACCGGCAGCAGCACCGCAAAGCTCTGCCAGATCTTCGTGTAGAGGCCGGCCGCCTTGATCTCGCTGACCACGATATCGTCGGCCTCCTGCAGCAGCGCCACGCGCTCGGGCGTGACTTCGCCCAGAATGCGCACCGCCAGCCCCGGCCCCGGAAACGGCTGCCGGCCAAGAATCTCTTCCGGCATGCCCATGTCGCGCCCGATGCGCCGGACCTCATCTTTGAACAGATCGCGCAGCGGCTCGATGAGCTTGAGCTTCATCCGTTCCGGCAGGCCGCCCACGTTGTGGTGGCTCTTGATGGTCTGGCTCGGCCCCTTCACGCTGCTCGACTCGATCACGTCGGGATAGAGCGTTCCCTGCACCAGCCAGTCCACGCCGCCGGTTTCCTTGCGCGATGCGGGTGGCCTCGTCGTCAAACACCGCGATAAACTCCGCCGCCGATGATCTTGCGCTTCTTCTCGGGATCGGTGACGCCCGCCAGCCGGCCCAGGAAGCGCTCGCTCGCATCGACCGCCACCAGGTTCAGCCCCAGCTTGTCGCGCAGATTCTTCTGCACCTGGCTGAATTCGTTTTTGCGCAGGACGCCGTTGTTCACGAACACGCAGGTCAAGCTGGCTGCCGATCGCCTTGTGCACCAGCATGGCCGCGACCGACGAATCCACGCCGCCCGACAGCCCGCAGATCACGTGATCCTTGCCCACCTTCTCGCGGATCGAAGCCACGGTCGTCTCCACAAAGTGCGCCGCCGTCCAGTCGCCGCGCGCGCCGCAGATGGAGAACACGAAATTCTTCAGCAGCTGCGGCCCCAGCGGCGTGTGGTGCACTTCGGGATGAAACTGCACCGCCCAGATGCGGCTCTCTTCGTTGGCGATGGCGGCCAGCGCGTTGGACGAGACGGCGGTGCGATGGAAACCCGGCGGAAGCTCCAGCGCCTCGTCGCCGTGGCTCATCCACACCTGCAGTGTCGCCGGCAATCCGGCGAACAGCGGCGTTTCGCCGATCTTCGATATTGACTTCGGCGTGCCCGTATTCGCGCCGCGGCGCCGAACGCACTTTTCCGCCCAGGTGGTGCACGATGAAATGCAGGCCGTAGCAGATGCCCAGCACCGGCACGCCCAGAGTCGAGCATGGCTGGATCGGCTACCGGCGCGTCGGCGTCGTACACCGACGAAGGGCCGCCCGACAGAATGATTCCGATGGGCTTGTATTTCTTGATTTCGGACAGGGGTTCCGTGCAAGGAAGAACGACGGAGAAGACGTTCAGCTCGCGAATGCGCCGCGCAATCAGCTGCGTATACTGCGAGCCAAAATCAAGGATTACGACTGTCTGGGTGTCCACTCCCTAGTGTGGCAGGGCGCGCGGTGCCGTGTAAAGACAGCATGCCTCATCCCCATCATTTCGAATCATTCTTGTAAACCACCCCCGCCTTCATCACGAACTTCACGTCCTGCAACACGCGCACATCGTCCAGCGGATTCTTTTCTACCGCGATAATGTCGGCCCACTTGCCGGCCTCGAGCGAACCGGCCTTCGCGGACCACCCCATCAGGTCGGCGGCGTTGACGGTCGCGGTCTGCAGCGCGGCCAGCGGCGCCATTCCCAGCTGGTTCACATATACGTCGAGTTCGTGCGCGTTCAACCCGTGCGGATACACCGCGGCATCGGTGCCCAGCGCGATCTTCACCCCGGCCTGCATGGCGTGCTTGATGTTGTTCTTTGCCACTGCGCTCACGTCCACCATCTTCTGGTGGTAGAACGGCGGAAGGCTTCCCTTCTCCACCTGCCAGTCTTCGAGATACAGCGTGGGCACCAGGTAGGTGCCGTTCTTCTTCATTTCGGCGATGTCTTCGTCGTTGATATAGCTGCCGTGCTCGATGGAGTCGATGCCCGCCATGCTTGCCCACAGAATGCCCTGCGCGCCGTGCGCGTGCGCGGCCACCTTGCGGCCCAGCCGATGCGCATCGGCAACGATAGCCTTCATCTCTTCGAGCGTGTATTGCGCGGCCTGGGGATCGTCGCCCTTCGACAGCACGCCGCCGGTGGCGCAGATCTTGATCACGTCGGCGCCGTACTTGATGTTCTGGCGGACCTTCTGCTGCACCGCGGCGATGCCATCGGCCACGCCATCGCCCACCGAGTGATAGCTGACGGGCAGAAGGTTGTTGTCGCAATGGCCTCCGGTAATACCCAGAGCCGGCCCGCTCACCATCATGTGCGGCCCAGGCACCTGGCCCGCATTGATCGCGTCGCGCAGGTTCACGTCAACGTAGCCGTCCGCACCCACATTGCGCACCGAAGTAAATCCGGCCAGCAGCGTCGTGCGCGCATTGACCACGCCGTTGATGGCTTCTTTGGCGTCCGTGCTGGTCAGTTCGTGGTAGGGATCGAAATCGGGATTCATCGTGAGATGCGTGTGAACGTCAATCAGGCCGGGCAATAAGGTCATGCCACCCAGGTCGATGACGGTGTCATCCGATTTCGCAGCAACGGAGGCACTCGGCCCGATGGACTGTATCGTGTCCCCAACCACCACGATGGTCTGCGCGTCGGCGAGCTTGCCGGTCTTCACGTCGAGCACGTGGTCTGCCTTGATGAGCGTGCGTTTTGTGCCGGCCGCCGGGCTCAGTTGGGCAAATGCCGGGATCGTGAGCGCCAGCGATAAAAACGCCGCCGCCAATTTCGCGTTGAGCAGCATTCGAACTCTCCCGTTCAGATTGGGAATGCGTTCTGGGTAATCGAGGAAGGCCAAGAACGGAGTGTAGCAAACCCAAGCAGCGCGTAGACTGCTTCGGTTTGTCCTGTGATCCGTACCTTCCACCCCGGCGATGCTGCCGTGATAGCCTCCTAAGCAAACCTGCATTGAGGCAATTCGCTGCACGTGATCGCCGCTTGCGCAGGCAGAAGGGCGAGGGCCGTGGATTCGGTCGGCCGCCCAAGAAAAGGGACCCATGATGAACTGTTTCCGTTTTGCACCGATGGTGCTGTTGGCGGCCGGTATTGCATTCGCGCCGTCACCGGCGGCTTCGCAGAGTGACGCTCAGCCCGCGCCGCCCACCCCGACCAAAAGCTTCGACGCGTCGGCCATCGACAAGACCGCCGATCCCTGCACCGATTTCTACCAGTACGCCTGCGGCAACTGGGTCAAGAGCAATCCTCTTCCCGGCGACCAGGTGCGCTGGTCGCGTTCGTTCTCGCTGCTGCAGGAGCGCAACCGGTACCTGCTTTGGCAGGAACTCGACGCGGCCTCGAAAGACCCCAAGACGCCGCTGCAAAAGAAGTACGGCGACTTCTACACGGCCTGCATGAATACCGACCTGGCGGAGAAGAAGGGCCTGGATCCGATCCAGCCTGCATTAAAGCGCATTGCCGATTTGAAGGACGCGAAGAGCCTTGCTCCCATGATGGGCGACCTGGCCGAGGCCGGCGATCCCGCGCCGCTGTTCCGCTTCGGAGTGCAGCAGGACGAGAAGGATTCGACCAAGCAGATTGCCAGCATCGGCCAGGGCGGACTATCGCTGCCTGACCGGGACTATTACCTGCTGGACCGCTTCGCCACCATCCGCAAGCAGTACATCGAGCACATGACGAAGATGTTCACGCTCGCCGGCGACTCGGCCGAACAGGCAGCCAAGGAAGCCGACGCCGTTCTCGCCATCGAGACCGCGCTGGCCAAGGCATCCACCAGCCGCACCGAATTGCGCGATCCCGAAAAGCGCTACCACATCTATGCGGTCCCCGATCTCCAGAAGCTCGCACCCGATTTCGATTTTGCGGTGTACTTCAAGGATGTGAAGGTCGGCCAATTCGACACACTCAACGTATCGACCCCCGACTTCTTCAAGACATTGAATGACCTGATGGCGAGCGAGGCGGTGGATGCGTGGAAGTCTTACTTCCGCTGGCATGTGCTGACCGCCTCGGCTAACTACCTGCCCAAGGCCTATCGCGACGAAGATTTCGCATTCTTCGGCAAGGTCCTCGGGGGCCAGAAGGAGCCTACGCCACGCTGGAAAGAGTGTTCGGCCATGACCGACCAGGCCATGGGTGAAGCCGTGGGCCAGGACTGGGTTAAGGAGAACTTCCCGCCCGCGGCCAAGGCCAGCATGGACAAGCTGGTGGCGGCGCTCGAAAAATCGCTGGCCGCCGACATCAAGACCTTGCCATGGATGAGCGACGACACCAAAAAAGCCGCCGAAGAAAAACTGGCGATGTTCCGCAACAAGATCGGCTATCCCGAAAAATGGCGCGACTATTCAGCCTTGAAGGTCGAGCGCGACGACCTCATCGGCAACGTGCATCGCAACGCGGTCTTCCAGCGCAACTACATGCTCAACAAGCTCGGCAGGCCGGTTGACGAAAAGGAATGGGGCATGACCCCGCCTACCGTCAATGCCTACTACAGTTCGTCGATGAACGACATCAACTTCCCGGCCGGCATTCTGCAGCCGCCCTTCTTCGATCCGAACATCGACCCGGCGGTAAACTTCGGCGGCATCGGCGTGGTGATCGGGCACGAGATGACCCACGGCTTCGACGACCAGGGTTCGAAGTACGACGGCAAGGGCAACCTCCGCGAGTGGCAAACCGCGGACGACCGCAAGAAATTCGTCGAGCGGACCGACTGCGAAGTGGCCCAGTACGGCGGCTTCGAAGCGGCTCCCGCCCACGATGATCAGCCCCAGCAGAAACTCAACGGCAAGCTCACTCTGGGTGAAAACACTGCCGACAATGGCGGCCTGCGCATCGCCTACATGGCGCTGCTCGACACGCTCGCCGAGCAGGGCAAGACCATCGATGACAAGATCGATGGCTATACCGAAAAGCAGCGTTACTTTCTCGGATTTGCGCAGGTGTGGTGCGAGAACCAGACGGAACAGTCGGCACGTCAGCGGGCGCTCACCGATCCCCATTCAGCGGGCCGCTGGCGGGTAAACGGCAGCGTGCAGAACTTCGATGAGTTCGGCAAGGCCTTCGGCTGCACCAGGGGCCAGCCCATGTACCCGGAGAATTCCTGCCGGGTGTGGTAATCCATCGGGCGGTCGGAGTTTGCTTGGACCGCCCGATCCAGTCAAAAGTGCAGATACAGCTGCGAGCCGGCATCGCCGGTTTGCGCCAATGCAACGCCGGGATGCAAGGGACCAATCCGCCAGCCAGACGCACGCCGCCGCTGCTGGCATTCGCCTAGGGGCTGCAGTTCAAAGGTGTTTCCTGGAAGCATCCCCCGCCTCCGGTGGCGTTGACGTTTCCCTGTTTCTCCAAGTCAAAGGAGGAAACGCGCCAAACAAGATTGCAGTGCTTTCGGGCGCTGAAAATGAATCGCGATCCACAGGAATCTGATCCCGCAACGATGGAATTGCTGTAAGTCCAGCCGAAACTAGGCACAACCTGCCCTCGGCTTTTACAATGCATCAGGGACCCATCCCAACCCAGCTCTGCTGCGGAACTAGCACACTTGGCGGCGCACGCCGGACCAGGATGAAGGAATCGCATGAAGTTTAGGAAATTCGGCAAGGCCCTTCTGATGAGCGCCGTTTCTGCAGGCCTCGTTCTAGGCATTACATCTTGCGTCCAGAGTTATACCGTCGGCTTTCTTTTTGTCACCGGGAACGTAACGGCGGGTGCCAGCGGGGAAGGCTACATCACCGGCTACAAAATCGATCACAACACCGGAAACCTGGTACAGATCCACGGAATGCCCATCGGCTCCGGCGGTTCGAACCCGGGCCGCGCTATTCTCGCCGCCGGGAGCCGCTTCATTTATGTGTTGAACCGGGGCACGGACCAGACCACGGGCGGGCCCTGCATCGCCACCACCACCGATTGCAACGGCGCCAATATCGCCCAGTTCGCGGTGGGCGGCGCCGGCATCCTGTCGTTTCAGGAAAAATTCTTCAGCCAGGGAATGAACCCGTTCCGCATCATCGTGGACGGTTCGGGAAACTACATCTACGTGCTCGACGCCGTGGCTCCTTCCTCGGCAGCCTGCTCCGCGGCCCTTGGTCCCAGCGTGACCAGTTGCGGCGACGTTACCGCCTTCAAAATCGACCCGTCCACCGGCAGGCTAACCCTGGTCGTCAACGCCCAGATCAGCACTACCACCGGGACCTCGCTGCCCTACTTCCCGGTTCCGGCCAACCCCATCGACATGGCGCTTTCGGCGTCTACCCTCTTCACGCTGGCCGGCAAGCCCGGCGCGACGCCCAATACCGGCGATGTGGTGTTCCCCTATGCCTATAACTCCGCCACCGGACAGCTCACCATCAGCCAGAACAGCGTGCAGCCCATCAATGCCGGGCAGGGTACGGCGATCATCGCACCGTCCAACGGCGTCGTCTACGTGCTCGACAACGAGCCGATCACCGTTCCGTCAGGCGGCAACTTCGCGGCCGGTACCTACCTGAGCCAGATTCTGCCGTTTACTCCGGGGACCGGCGGCGCGCTGCAGGCCCAGACCGGCGGCGCGGTTCCCGACGATCCCAATCAGAGCAACCCCATCATGCTGTTGCCCGAAACGTCGAAGAGCAAATGGATCTATGTTGCCAACCAGGGCGGCAATACCAGCGGCACGGTTTCGCAGATGGGGATCGTGGGGTACGTCGTCGACCCCAACAGCCACCAGTTGACCCCCATGTCGAAGAGCCCGTTCACCGACGGGTCCGGGACCGGCTCCGGGCCGCAGTGCCTGCTCGAAGATCCGTCGAATCAGTACTTGTACACTGCCAACTTCAACGATTCCACGGTGAACGGTAAAGCCCTCGATACAAATTCCGGAGCCCTCGGCCCGCTACCCGGCAAGGCCAACCAGTCGGTCAAGCTCGAGGGTCCGCCTGCGTGGTGCCTGATCAGCGGACGCACCAGTTAACTTTGGCCCTGCGGCCGCTCTCGTGAGACCGCGCGCAGCGCGTAGTCTCTCTGGGGTTCCGGGTTTCGGGACCGCGCTTTGAACCTAGCCTCGAACTCTGGCTTGCTGCGGAGTGCCGAATTGAAACTGGGGAATCGTGGACGGAAGATGCGCATAAAATTCAACAAACCAACGGGGTCTCCAGCGACTGGTCTTCGTCGCTGGGGTGGCCTGAGCCAGCTCCTGCTGGTCGCCGCGGCCAGCCTCGGAGTGGCGACACTGATGACGGCCTGTTCGCAACTCACGGCCACGCTGACGGTGGATTTTGTCTACGTCACCAGCGCCAAGGCTGCCGGTCCTGATAACTACGGCCAGGTGGATGTGTTCGAAATCAACTCCGAATCGGGCCACATGCGCCAGATCCCAACCTCCCCTTTCCCGTCCGGAGGGCGTAATCCGGTTGCGGAAGCCGTTTCGTCAGATAACACCAACCTCTATGTGGTCAACCAGGATGACAACACCATCGTTCAGTTCATCATCGGCAGCGACGGCAAGCTCTACCCGCAGAACACGGTAAATACACCCGGCGTTTTCCCGATGGCCGTTTCCGTGGCCAAGAGCTATCTTTTTGTTGCCGATACCTACCAGCCCCTGGCGACCTGTTCACCGGCATCTCCGTGCTCGGGATCGGTCGCGGTCTTCCCCATCCAGCCCGCCGCAGGCTCCACTCCCGTGGGAACTCTACAAATCCACACCACAATCAACACCTGCAATGGGCTGGAGTATGCTCCGCTTTCGATTCCCGGAGCGGCCGGCCACGTAGTCACCCCAACCGCAGTCAACGCTTCGGCCAACGGTGCGAATCTCTTTGTCAGCGCTGTGGATGCCACCTCCAAAACCGGGTATCTGTTCGCTTACAGCCTGGGCACGATTGATTGCGGAAACAAGGTTCCGAATCCCACCTTGACAGCCCTCCCGGGTTCTCCGTTTGCGGCCGGCGTTCAACCTTCCGCACTTGCCAGCGATCCTGGCGGAACCTATGTCTATGTTGCGGATCTCGCCACAGCCAAGATTCTCGCCTACGCGGTAGCCGCAAACGGGCTCACTCCGGTTAGCGGAAGCCCCTTTCCCACCGGCAATCAGCCGGCCTCGATCGCTATTGACGCCACCGGTAAATTCGCCATGGTCGCAGAGTCCCAGGACTCGAGTGTTTCGACCTACGCCATCAACGGCGGCGCGCTCAGCCGGATCGGCTCGTATGCCACCGGGGTGCAGCCGGTCGCGGTGGGCATCGATCCAAGCCTGAACCGGTACGTCTACACAGCAAACTTCCTGGGGAGCAACGTGTCCGGGTTTGCCCTGGATCTCAATTCCGGTGCGCTGCTCAATACGCAGTTTTCTCCCTTTGCCGCCAATGCGAATCCCACGGCCGTAGCAGCGATTCCGCATAACGGGTCAAAAAACTAGACGCGGGGAACCCGAGTCCATCGATCCATCGGCACCCCCAAGTGGCGGCTCGACATGCAACACTCCATAGCGGCTTTTAGAATGATATGGAGCAACCGCAAACAGTATTCTCCGGGCTTCAAGAGAGAGCTTGATGGCCCACGACGAAGGAAGCGCATGAAGTTCAGCAAATTTATGGGGTCCCTGGCGACGGGTCTTCGTCGCTGGGGTGGCTCAGCGGGGTCCCCAGCGACGGGTCCTCATCGCTGGGGTGGCTTGAGCCGGCTTTTCCTGGTCTGTGCAGTCAGCCTTGTTGTGGCCATTTTCTTATCGGCCTGTCAGCTGGTGACGATCGACTATGTTTACCTGGCCGAAGTCGGCCAGCAGGGCGCCAATGGCCAGATTGAGACATTTGCGGTCGACTCCCAATCGGGCGCCCTGCGCACCGGAAGCAGTTCGACAGTTGATTCGGGGGGAGCCGCTCCGGCCGCCATCGCGATCTCTGCCGACTATGGCCACCTCTACATTGCCAACCAGGGCAACAATTCCGTGGTTCACTTCACCATCGCGACCACCGGTGTCCTGACCAAGAAGGATTCGGTTACGCTTCCCGACGTCCCTGTCTATCTGGCGGTCAATGCCGCCGGCACCTATTTGTTCGTGGTATCGGGAACTACCTCCGCGACACTCACGGTTTATCCCCTGACCACGGGAACCATCGGTGCGGCGGCTGCCCAGGAATCGCTGACGGTGCCCGGATTTGCCGGCGACACCGTGATTGCCACCGGCGTGACGGCACTGAAGAACAATAGCGCGGTGTATGTCACGGCCTACGACAAATCGGCCTACAATCCCGGAGGAACCACCACCAGCACTGCCAACCCCGGCTGGCTGTTCGGATTCACGGTAGGTTCCGGCGGAGCATTGACCGCCACCGGTGGGGGCCCCTATCGCGCCGGGGTCAAGCCTTCGGCGTTGGCGGCCGATCCAACCGACCGCTTCATCTACGTCACTGACTTCGCCTCCAATCACCTCATCGGATTCACGGTACAGTCGAACGGCATCCTGACGTTCCTCATAAATGGACCGTTCAAAACCGGTAGCGAGCCTTCGGCTATCGCGATCGATCCTCGCGGCAAATACATCTACATCGCCAACTCGCTGGACTCTTCCGTTTCGGCTTACGTCATAGATCTGGCCACGGGAACTCCGTCGGCCGCCGTCAATGTTACCGGGTCTTCCATCAACTCGACCGACACCGAGCCGGTCTCCATCGTGGTTGATCCGGCGCTGGGCCGTTATGTCTACACCGCGAACTTTCTGGGCAACTCGGTCTCCGGATTCCGGATTGATCCGAACGCGGGCAGCCTGAGCATCGCCCAGGCCACTCCGTTCCCTTCCAAGCAGCCGAAGCCCACCGCCATCGCGTGCATACCTCACGGCAACCACTCCACGCAGTTTGTGACTCCGTAGCTGCTCTTGGAATACCGCGAAAGCCCAGCCGCATCGGCTGGGCTTTTTGCTGGGTATCCGCTCATCAATGGCGAGCATAAACGTTTTACTAAAGGGGATTATGCGCCTATACTGGCTCGTGCCTCGCCCTGCCGCACCGGCCCGGCCCGTATGGATGGCCTGCGCACGGCGAGGTGCAAGGAGACTTCGTCGATGCCGGTTCGCGCCCGCCTGTTAATCTTCGTTCTCGCAACTCTCTTTGCTAATCTGCTAACTAACGCGGCCCCGCCCCCAGCGCACGATCAGTTCCGCGTCGCCGTGTACATCCCCGTCTTCGTAGTGGAGAAGATGAAGGATCCGGCCTGGCTCGAAAATTCATGGAAAGATCTGTCCAGCCAGGTCGCTGTCGACAAGGTGTACATCGAAACATACCGCAGCGGAACCATGGCCGACGACGCGCTCCTCGAGTCCGTGAAGAAGTTCTTCACCGGCCGCGGTGTTCAGGTTGCCGGCGGCATTGCTTATGTGGGAGCCGGCGACACCGCCGGATCAGATGCGGAAGACGACAGCGAAGGCCAGTTCGTCTCCATGTGCTACACCGATCCGAAGCAGCGCGACTACGTGAAGAAGATCGCAGAGCTGACCGCCCGCCACTTCGACGAAATCATGCTCGACGATTTTTTCTTCAGCAACACCAAGCGCGACTCCGACATCGCCACTAAGGGAAACCAAAGCTGGACCGACTTCCGGCTGAAGCTCATGGATGACGTTTCGCGCGAACTGGTGCTGGGGCCGGCGCGCGCCGTGAACCCCAGGGTGAAAGTTATCATCAAGTTTCCCAACTGGTACGAGCATTTCCAGGCCAACGGCTATGATCTCGACCTTGAGCCGAAGATGTTCGACGGCATCTACACCGGAACCGAGACGCGCGACCCCGTGATCACCGATCAGCACCTGCAGCAGTACGAGAGCTATATGATCGTGCGCTATTTTGACAACATCGCTCAGGACTCGAATAGGGGCCGGAATGGTGGCGGTTGGGTCGACACCTACGACACCCGCTATCTCGATCGCTACGCCGAGCAGTTGTGGGATACGATGCTGGCGAAGACGCCGCAGATGATGCTCTTTCAGTACAGCGACCTGTTGCGGCCGGCGGAGTTGGGGGCTCGCGACGCGTGGAGCAGCCTGGCCACTTCCTTCACTACCGCCGAACTCGATAAGTGGCATGCCGATTCAGGTTTGAGCGCGCCCGCGAGCTATGCCACCGCTGCTGGCTATGCGCTCAACAAGGTGAACGCCGTGCTCGGCAAGCTGGGCAAGCCCATCGGCATCGCGAGCTACAAGCCCTATCGGTCCACCGGCGAAGACTTCCTTCACAACTATCTCGGCATGATCGGAATTCCGATCGAAGTGTATCCCGAGTTCCCAAGTGAAGCGAAGACCGTGCTGCTGACCGAGCAAGCGAAATTCGATCCCGGCCTGGCCGGAAAAATCAGGACCCATCTGGAGAAGGGCGGCAACGTAGTCATCACGACGGGCCTCCTGAAAGCCCTCCAGGGCAAGGGCATCGAGCAGATTGCCGATCTCCACGTCACCGGCAACGTGCTGCGCGTGAATGAGTATTGGGGCGGGTCGGGCGCCGGCGCGGGAGCCGACCTGGGCAAAACCAACGATGTGCTGGTGCCGGAGATTGCGTTCCTCACCAACGATGCCTGGCCCGTGGTGCGCGGAACCGCCAACGGACGCGGCGCCCCGCTGCTGCTCATGGACCACTACTCGAAGGGCATCCTGTTCGTTCTCACCATTCCGGAAAACGCCAACGACCTGTACGCCCTTCCGCAACCGGTGCTGACGTCGCTCAAGCAGTACATCATGGGTGGATTTCCGGTGTGGATGGACGCGCCCGCCAAAGTCAGTCTGTTCGCCTATGACAACAACAGCTTCGTCGTCGAATCCTATCTGGACAAGCCGACGCAGGCGACCATTTCGACGCTCGGCGTCGGCAACCAGTCTGCGCAATCTTGCCACCGGCGAGGTAGTCACCGGCCAGCCAACAAAGCCGCAAGGCCGCCGCCGAAGCCACGCTCCGCAGCGCATGGAATTCAAAGTCGAAGTGCCCCCGCACAGCTTCGTCGCCCTGGCGCTCCAATAGATTGCAGGGTCCACAAACCGTGCGCCGGTCGGCAATTACACCTTCATCCATTTCCTCAGCACGCGTTGCGCCGGCTTTTCCACCAGGTGCAGCGCCAGCAGGGCCATAAGAACCAGGATGACGTAGCTGATCCACGGATCGAACCGCGCCAGCCCCACGTGCTCGAGCACATGGCTGTCGTGAATCTGGTTCCAGAAATTGAAGTGCAGCAGGTAGAGAGCAGTAACTGGCCTCGCCGACGAACACCAGCGGCCGTATTCCCAGCGCATGCGCCAGCGGATTGTCGCCGGCGAGCCCAAGAATGACGCACCCGAACAGCGGCATCAGCAGACCGTCGTGAATGATGGCGTAGGGAATGTCGGAGCCCAGCCACAGCAGAAAGAATGTGCCCCCAAACCCAACTACTCCGATCCAGAAGCGCAAATGTCCGGGGCGCGGAATCAACTCATCCAGTTCGGCCAGCAGAACGCCGAACACGAAGCTGGCCAAATGCGGCAGCGGCGTAAACTTGAGCGCCTGCAGCCAGGGACCGGTGCTGAAGCGATCGGGATGGGGAATGCCGTCGGGATTGAAGATGATATAGAGCGTGCCCGGAATGAGCCCAACCATCCAGATTACGCAGAGACGTCCCAGAATTGGCCGCACCCGCCCCGGCTGCTTCCACCGCGCCAGCCAGGGAAATAGCAGGTAATAGAACGACTCGGCCGACATGGTCCACGCCGGCGTGTTGCCGAATGTGGCGATCTCCGGGATCCAGCCCTGCAGCAGCAGCGGCGTAAGCACCATGCCGGTCCAGAACATGGCGTGGGTGTGCGACGCATACTCCTGTGGGATCATGCGCCAGGCCAGGATCAGGCTGAGAATGTAGATGGGATACAGCCGCGTGAAGCGCGCCTTGTAGAAGCGGATGACGTCCAGCTTACCTGCCCGCGCGCGCTCCGCGTAGTTATAGGCGAGCACGTAGCCTGAGAGCAGGATGAAGAAGCTTACCGAGGCATACCCGGCATTCACAACCGGTGCCAGCGGCCCGAACCAGAGAGGATTGGAGAAATGGAAAAAGACGATGTTGACGGCGGCGAAGGAGCGCAAGCCGGTCAACGCGTTCAGCCGGTCTGGCTTGCGCATTTCCACTGAAGTTATAGACGTCTCCCGGCAGTTGCGCGACGCAGCGGCCAACGCTGGAGGAGCCTGTTCCCTATTCCCTGACTAATTACGCCGTTACCAGCGACCCAACCTTCTCGCCCAGGACCACGCGCTTGATATTGCCGGGGTGGTTCATGTTGAAGATGATCATGGGGAGGTTGTTGTCCTTGCAGAGGCTTACGGCAGTCAGGTCCATCACCTTGAGGCCCTGGCGCAGGATCTCCATGTAGGTGATCTCGTCGTATTTCACCGCGTCCTTGTAAAGAACCGGATCGGCGCTGTAAACGCCCTCGACCTTGGTGCCCTTCAGCAGCACGTCAGCCTTGATCTCCATGGCGCGCAGGCTGGCGGCCGTATCGGTAGAGAAAAACGGATTGCCGATGCCGGCCGCAAAGATCACCACGCGGCCCTTCTCCAGGTGGCGGACGGCGCGCCGGCGAATGTATGGCTCGGCGATCTGGTTCATGAATACGGCGGTCATCACGCGGCACTGCACTTCGCGCTGTTCGAGGGCATCCTGCAGGGCAATGGCATTGATGATGGTGGAGAGCATGCCCATGTTGTCGGCGCTCACCCGATCCATTTCCCTGGCCTGATCGGCCACCCCGCGGAAGATGTTGCCCCCGCCGACTACCACGGCAACTTCCACGCCTAACTTGTGCACGTCGGCGATTTCGCTGGTGATTTCTGCCACTTTTTCGGCGTCAAGACCAAATCCGCGCGAACCAGCCAGCGCTTCCCCCGAAAGCTTTAAGACGATCCTTCTATACATGCCTTTTCGAGTATCGCATACGAACAGGACCGCTCGCAGCCGCCACGGCGCAAGAACCGTCGGCGTCCGCATGCCTTTGGTAAGACGTGCGGACATCAACAATTTTTGAGGAAACATCAGACCCAGGCAGCCGCCCAGATGCTCTGCACTCAGGCGCCCTGGAGAATCACTTTGGGCACATCAATCCCCAGCGCAGTCGCCAGATCGTGCTGGTGCTCCTGCTCCTGGGAGATGATTTTGCGAAGTTGTTCGGCCAGGGCGTAGTGGCCCAGCGCTTCCGCCTGCTGCACGCGCTCGCGATAGTTGCGGATGGTCTCGGTCTCATTGTCGAGATCGAATTGGAGCATGTCTTCGGGCTTGTCACTGAGCTTGACTTGCTTGGGCGTAGCCGTCGGCATTCCTCCCAGGTAATCGATCTGGTCGGCGATGGTCATCGCGTGCTGCAAGCTCTTCTGCAGCGTGCTTCTTCAATTCCCCGGCGATGTTCATCCACTTCGCGCCCGAAAGTACATTGCTATAAACGGTGTAGGCGATGATGGCCTGGAATTCGCGCGCCAGATCTTCGTTCAGTGCATTGACAAGGGCCTTGACGGCATCCTCTTGGCGTTGCTTGGATCCATTGCTAGGCATATCTCGGGTTCCCTTTCAAGCACCCCGTCCGGGTGCCGCAGCCATGCACTCTGATGCCGGAAGCATTCCATCCGTTGGCTTCCGCCAGAATTGCGCGTCCAATAGACACCCCTGGATTTCGGACGGTACCTTAATACACGTGACGCCAAAGCCGATTCTTTGCTGGTTTCTTTTCCTGTTCGCGGCGTTCGCCGTCCACGCACAGACCTATCCTCTCGCCATCTCCGATCGCGCACTCATGAATCCCGAAGTCCTGCACGCGCGCAACTGGCCGTCTTCGCTCGGCCTTCCGCCGCTGGCCATCACCCGCAGCAATGCCGGCGAGCGCTGGTACGGGATAGAAACCGCCCGCGGCGAGTTCAACCCCAACTTTGGCAACCTGTTCACGCCGGACACCGGTTGGGTCGACGTGGCTGCTGCGCAATCACACCGATCTCATCTATACCTTCAACACCGTGCCCGGATGGGCCGCGCGTCAGCCAGGCAGCGGACCGGCGAAGATCGCGCCCTACGACATCGACGACGAGAACGAGAAATGCGAAGCTCCGCTGGCCGGAGTGACGAGCCCCAACGGGAACTGCATCTGGAAGGAATGGATCACCGCCCTTATGCAGAAAAACTGCGGCGTCCAGGCGAAGCCCGATCATCCCCTCCAGGGCCGATGCAAAATCCGCAACTTCGAATCGTGGAATGAATTCAACGCCGAAATGTTCTGGCAGGACAGCCTTGCCCATCTCGCCAAGATGGCCAACGACATGGCCATCATCGTGCGCGGCTACTGCGGTGACTGCACCATCATCGGAGGCTCAACCTCGGCCGGCGGAGTTGGCCGAGGAGGCAACGGCCCGGGCGGGTCGGGAAGCTTCGCCGTTGCGCTCGGGCAGTTTCTCGACGCATGGCACGCCATTCCCGACGCATCGCTTCCCGATGCCGTCAGCTTTCACGCCTATCCATCGCGCACAAACGTAAGCTACCCTCCGTTTCCCCGAGACCAACATCTCGCTCAACGATCCGAAGTGCTCGCCCGGGGCCGTGCCCAACGTACAGTGCGAACATCCCACTGCGCATCAGCCGGAACGCTTGCGTGAAGTTCTGGCCGCGCGCAGCTACCTGCCCGCCAACATTCCCATCTGGAATACCGAGTCGGGCTGGAACACCAACAAGACGCTGCTGCACGGAGTCGATTCTGAAGGACAAGCCGACCAGGAGACCGGAATCCTGCGCCAGGCCTATCTTGCGCGACTCGAGACCCTGCTCGCCAACCAGGGAGTGGCGGTGAACCTCTGGTACGAAGCCGACCACCAGTGCACGGGAACGATGGTGGGTTTCGGCCTTCCTCCTACGTCGCCCGAGTTCCGTTCGTGCCCCAACGATCCGCCCATCCCCGCCGGTCTCACCCCGACCGGGCGCGCGCTCAACACTATGTACCAGTGGCTGCATGGCGGAACATTCACCGGTCCGTGCAAATCGTCGGACGATGTGTGGTGGTGCCCGGTGAGCGGGCCGGCGTCTGGAGATGGCGTGCTTGCATGGACTACGAGTTGGAAAGGCCCCGAATCCGCGTCGAAGCTGCCCGGGAAGTTTCAATTCGTGCACACGCTGGACGGGGAGACGACGGCGTTCAAGGCAGATGAGAAGTCGGTAGAATTCCGCCCGCGCCTGTTCAACAACAAGAAGTAACTGGGTGTCCCACCTTCAGCGCGTCTTTGTTTTTGCGCCTAAGGTGGGAGACTGCTCACCCATCGACAGAGATCTACCGCCGCTTGTGGCGTGCGGAACTCTTATGCTCCGGTCGAGTTTCCGGTGCAGCCGCCGCAGCATTAAATCCCGGCAATTCCACTCGCCGCGCAATATGATCCTGGATCCAGTGCGGGTCCCACCATTCCTTGGGATCGATCTGCACGCCATCGAGCTGCATGGCGAAGTGAACATGATCGCCGCCGGCCATTCCCGTCATGCCGCTCTGGCCCATCACCTGGCCGCGCTTCACCATGTCGCCTTCGTGCACATCGATGTGGCTCAGGTGGCCGTAGATGGTCTGCAATCCATATCCGTGATCGACCACGATGCAATTGCCGTAAATTCCCAGCGGCGCCGCGTACACCACCTTGCCGTCGTTCGAAGCTTCCACGCCCACATGCTGCGTAACCGCCAGGTCGTAGCCCAGGTGAACCTGCTGATCGATCTTCTGCCCGTGATAGATGTAGTTGCGCAGGTCGGCAAACGTCGCCTCGGCCTGCGCGTGCGACTGGCGCGTGAACGGCTGCGAGAACAGGAAGTGGTCCGCCGTCTTTGTTTTGCAGATCGGCAAGCGTCTTGTTGTTCGCGCGCCGCATCTCGCTGTTGATCTTCACGAATCGCGGCACCGGATCGCCCGACCCGTTGGGATCGAGTTCGCCGACCACCTTCTGCATAAACGCGTCGCTCACCTGCAGATCGTGCACGGTGTATTTCGGCTGCTCCTTCTTGGGGAACTGGAAGCTGATCGGGCTGGTCACGTCGTTGCCGGCGCCATTGGACGCAAACACCACTGGGATTGTGCCCTGCGGCATATTCCACGCAAACGCGAACAGCGAGAACAGGCCGCTCTTTCCGCCCGGCATGGGCCACGCGCGAAAGTTCTGATCGCCCACGCGCACGCCGGCCTGCAGTCCAGCCGCCCGACACGTTGAACGTCGCCAGGTCGGCCATGCCGAGATAGAGATAGTGCTGCTCCGAGTCGACACTCACCGTGGGCGGCTGCGAGACGACGGTGAAATCGTGAACGAGGTGTACTGTCTTTCCGCGCAGGTCGTTCGAAGTGGCTTCGACAATCAGCGTGGCCTTGCCGTCGCGCAATTGCGGCGTTGTCTTGATTCCGGCAGTGAAAGTCCATGAGTTGTCGGCGGCCTTCGTGGCCTGGCCCAAGCTCCACACCGGGTAGCGGGTGCCGTTCTGCTCAATAAATGCGGCGGCCTTGCGAACGCCATGCTTGCCGTGCGCACGAACAGTAATCGGCGTGGCCTGTCCGAGAGAGGCACCGACATTGGGCAAATCGATGACCGGCGTGGCCGAACTCAGCATGACCCACGCAATCGCGACCACGACAATTCCAGCAAGCACTACAAGAATTTTTCGCACGAACTCATTCTATCGCCGCGGATTGCGCGTCTTCGGCGTCAGGCGTCACAGCACGAATCACGGGATGAAACAGGCCGTGCGAAATGCAGGCGCGGAATCGGTCTGCACTCCATCGCGGCGCACCTTCCAGGCCCCGATTCTCGTCGCCGGTTTTTTTGATACCCTCAACGAAGGTCACACCCGATCGCGGTTTCTGATGCGGCCGCGGGAGAGTTTGATGGTATGATCTGACCCAAATCCGCGGACTGCGGAGTCGCGCAGAACGCCCGCTTTCAAATATTTCTCGTTACCCTTCGCCCTTGGACTGAATGCCGTCTTGAGCCGAATCCGGCGTCGGCATAAACGTGACGCGACAAACCAGAATGAAAGGCCATGCGAATGACCCCGCTGCCTGAACCCCAGGAGACACAGGTTCTCACTCCAGGCGAGATTACCAGCCTCTTTGAGGGTGTCGACGGCGGCAAGCCCGCCGAAACCCTCATGAAAGTCGTGGAGTTGATCGCATCGCGATTCCACACCGATGTGTGCTCCGCCTATCTGCTCGAGCCCGATCGCTCCAACCTCGTGCTGGCCGCCACCGTGGGGCTGCATCCCCGCTGCATCGGCAAAGTGCGCATGCCTCTGAGTGAGGGCCTCACCGGATTGGTCGCCGAAGCGGTCATGCCGGTGGCTGTCGCCGACGCCCCGAACCATCCCCGCTTCAAGCTGATCAAGGACCTCGAGGAGGAGGAGTTCCATTCCTTCCTTGGCGTGCCTGTCGATCGATCGTGGCGTCCTGCAGGGAGTGCTGATTGTTCAGACCAAGGAGCCGCGCATCTTTCGCGACGATGAGATCCGGTTGCTGGTGGATGCGGCCAACCAGGTGGCTCCCATCATCAGCGAGGCACGCACCTTTGACCGCTTCATCGCGCCTACCCAGGAACGCCTCTGGTCGCTGGCCAACAACATCTGGTGGAGCTGGGACCCGGATTGCATCAGCCTCTTCCGCGACCTGAATCCCACGCGCTGGATGCAGCTCAACCAGAATCCGGTCGCGCTCCTCTCCGAGATCCCGGCGGAACAACTGGAGCGCCGCGCCACCGAACTTGTCCTCCACAGCCGCATCAATTACTGCTACCGCCGCCAGCAGGAGTATCTGCGTGCCGACCAGACCTGGGGCGCGCAAAATGCGGGCGTTCTCCGCACCCGCCCCGTGGCCTACTTCTCCGCCGAGTTCGGGCTGCACGAGTCGCTGCCCATCTATTCCGGCGGCCTCGGCATCCTGGCCGGCGACCACATCAAGAGTTCCTCCGACCTGGGCATCCCGCTGATCGGTGTAGGCCTGTTTTACGAGCAGGGATACTTCCGCCAGCGCCTCGATAAGGAGGGATGGCAGCAGGAAGAATACATCGATTCCGACATCACCCAGCTGCCGATCCAGATCGCCATCGGACAGAACGGCGAACCGGTGCTGGTGCAGGTCGCCACCCGCTCGGGCTCCATCCGCGCCAAGGTGTGGCGCATCAACGCGGGCCGCTGCGACCTGCTGCTGCTCGATTCCAACGTGGCCGGAAACGCCGCGGAAGATCGCGGCCTCTCGTCGCGGCTCTACGGCGGCAACGACCGCATGCGCATTCGCCAGGAACTGCTCCTCGGCGTGGGCGGCTATCGCGCCCTGCGGGCCATGGGCATTTCTCCCGGCGTCCTGCACCTGAACGAAGGCCACAGCGGCTTCGCCGTGCTCGACGCCATTCGCGCCCGCATGGAAGACGAAGGCGTCGACTTCAAAACCGCCGCCAGCCAGGTTCCCCGCGAGGTCGTCTTCACCACGCACACTCCCGTGCCGGCCGGCCACGACCGCTTCGACGCCGACCTCATCGAGGAGCATCTCGGTCCGCTGCGCGATCAACTCGGCCTTTCTCTCGAAAACCTGATGGGCTTCGGCCGCGTCTACTCCAACGACTTTCAGGAAAAGTTCTGCATGACCGTACTCGGCCTCAAGCTTTCGCGCCGGGCCAACGCGGTCTCCTCGCTGCACGGCGAAGTCTCCCGCGCCATGTGGTGGAATCTTTATCCCGGCAAGCCCGCAGACGCTGTGCCCATCGGCCACGTCACCAACGGAGTCCATGTGCTGTCGTGGCTGGCTCCGCAAATGCGCCGCCTCTACGACCGCCACCTGGGCGTGGGCTGGCAGAACCGCATGAGCGAAAAGCACACCTGGGCCGCCATCGAAGGCGTCGACGACGGCGAACTCTGGGAAACCCACCTCAGCCTCAAGGCCCAGCTTCTCGACTTCGCCCGCCACCGCGCGCACGAACAGGCCGCCCGCCGCGGCGAATCGCAGGAAATACTTCACCGTCTCGACAAGGTGCTCTCGCCCGATGCCCTCACCATCGGATTCGCGCGCCGGTTCGCTACTTACAAGCGCGCCAACCTCATCCTCACCGACATCCTTCGTCTGGCCTCGATGATCAACGATCCCAAGCGTCCGGTGCAATTTCTCTTTGCCGGCAAAGCCCATCCTCATGACGAGCCGGGCAAGAAAGTCCTCCAGCAAATCGCGACGATGATGCGCGACTCCGAACTGGGCGAGAAGTTCGTCTTCATCGAGGACTACGACATCAACGTCGGCCGCTACCTCGTCCAGGGCGTCGACGTCTGGCTCAACAATCCGCGCCGTCCGCTCGAGGCCTCCGGCACCAGCGGCCAGAAGGTCGTGCTCAACGGCGGATTAAACCTCTCCATTCTCGACGGCTGGTGGGCCGAGGCCTACGACGGCCTTAACGGTTTCGCCATCGGCAGCGGCAGAACCCATTCCAGTCCAGGAAGTCCACGACAAGCGCGACGGCGAAGATCTCTACCGCGTGCTCAACGACGAGGTCATTCCGCTTTACTACCAGCGCGACCGCGACGGGCTTCCGCGGGGCTGGATCCAGCGCATGAAGCGGACCATTCGCACACTGGGGTGGCGATTCAGCGCGGACCGCATGGTGATGGACTACACCCAGAAATGCTACGTTCCTGCCGCCGGCGGCACGTCGAGCGAAATCCGGTTTCCGCAGTGAAGAGCGCGGATGACCAAAAAAATGGGGCGCCGAAGCGCCCCTTTTGGAGACTGTACTCCCGGCTGCTTCTCCGGGCGTTGTGATGCCCCATCAGTCTCCCATAATTACATTTAAAGCTATCCCACCTCGGCCCTGGTTTGTCACTGCGTTGCACTCGATTGATGCAAATCATTGCTTCTACCAGAGTGATATCGACCCTCTGACTCGCTCAATTGTCTCAGGATGGTTCTCGCCCCGGCCCGGGCCCTCCTGAACCCCCGAAGCGGTCGTCCGATCCTAGAGTGTTACTCCTCAGCCAGGAGAGGTACCTTTGGAGTAACCTTCCGCCCTGTGTAAAAGGAGGCGTAAACTATAGGTGAAAACCCGGAGAAGCCGGGATAAAACCAGGTGAATAGCAGAAAATTGAGTTCCGGACTTCTTATCCACAAAAACTGCTCTTTGGTCCGTTGACCATGCCTTCGTTGCTCCGTACAGTCTGTAGTCATAGGCACAATTTCGCCTGCCCGTGGTCTCAGGTATTTTGCCCGGCGAAAAGGTAGCCTTTGACCACTTCGGGAGTCGACATGCTGAAACTGAAAAAGATCCATATCCTCGGCTTTAAAAGCTTTTGTGACCGCACCGAACTCACGGTGGCGGGCACGGGCATTGCCGTGGTGGTGGGGCCCAACGGGTGCGGCAAGTCGAACATCCTGGACGGCGTGAGCTGGGTGCTGGGCGAGCAGAGCGCCAAATCGCTGCGCGGCACCACACATGCAGGACGTGATCTTCGCCGGCACCCGCGACCGCAAGCCGCTGGGCATGGCCGAAGTCACGCTGACCATGGTGGACCCTGAGGCCTACGAAGGGCCCATCCCCGTCGAACCCGAGGTGGTGGTCGATCATGACGGCCCTGCCGACTGGGACGAGGACGAGCTCCGCCGCCAGCGCGCCGCCGAAGCCGAAGAGATCGTCGCCTCCGAGCAGCCGGGCCAGGTCCTCGACGAAGATTCGATCGATGGCGCCGCACCGAAGCCCGCGCCAGTGCCGCCACCGCGAGAGCGCCGAGTCCCAGCCGCGGGCCGCAGCAGGTGGTCCTGAAGATCCGCCGCCGCAAGTTCCAGCGCACCTTCCAGAAGGGCGAAATCGTCATCACGCGGCGCCTGTTCCGCACCGGCGAAAGCGAATACCTGCTGAACGGCAAGCTCTGCCGCCTGCGCGACATCCAGGACATCTTCATGGGCACCGGCCTCGGCCCGGAGAGCTACGCCATCATCGGCCAGGAGCGCATCGGGCAGCTGCTGAGCTCGAAGCCCCACGACCGCCGCGCCATCATCGAAGAAGCCGCCGGCATCACGCGCTTCAAGACCAAGAAGCGCCTCGCCGAACTGCGCCTCGAATCCGCCAAGCAGAACCTGGCCCGCGTTGACGACATCTTCGAAGAAGTCACGCGGCAGATGAACAGCCTCAAGCGCCAGGCCGCCAAGGCGGAGCGCTTCGCGCGGTGCGCGATGAGTTGCGCGGCCGCCTGCGCGTGGTGCTGGCCAGCCGCATGGCGCAGATGGATGCCGAGCAGGCGCGCCTCGAGCAGGAGATCGCCGCGCTCACCGAGCAGATCAACACTGCGGCCGCCGGAATCGGCACCATGGAAGCCAGCCAGCACACGCTGACCGAGCGCGGCTACGAACTGGAGCACGAAGTCCAGGAAGCGCAGAACCGCGCCAACGCCGCCGCCGTCGAACTGGAGCGCGCCGCGGCCCGCGAGCGCAGCAACACCGAGCGCGTCGGCGAACTCGAAGCGCGCATGGCCGCGGCCGCCGCCGAACTCGAGCAGACCCGCACCCAGCTGGCCGGCATCGCCGAGGAGCGCGCCCAGCAGCACGAGCTTCCTCGAGACCGCCGCCGGCGAAGCCAAGGCCTTCCGCCAGAAAGTCGAGGCCCGCCAGCAGGAAGCGCGCACCGCCGCCGAAGAAGTGTTCAGCGCCGAGCGGCAACTGGAGATCACGCGCCGCCACGCCATGCATCTGCTCACCCTGGCCGGCAACGCGCGCAACTGCACGGCGCAGAGCGAAGAGAGCCTGGCCGCCCTCGAGCGCGAAGCCGAGCGCCTTGAAGCGGAGATGGGCCAGTCGCGCAACGAGCTCGAAAATCTCGGCGTGCAGAGCGGTCAGGCGCGCCTGAGCTTCGAATCCGCCAGCGAAACCCTCAAGCGCCTCGAAGGCGAAATCGCCGCACTGCGCGAAGCATCTGCAAGGCCCGCCGCGCCGAAGAGAACGCCCTGCGCGCCCGCGCCAACCAGTTGCGCAGCGAGCATGCGCCAGCTGGCCGGCCGCCGCGATTCGCTCGAGGCGCTGATCCGCAATCACAGCTACTCCACCGACACCGTGCGCCAGCTGCTCAAGCCCGGCGCGCTGGGCCACGGCATGGCGCCCGTGGGCACGCTGGCCGATTTCCTTGAAGTCAGCGGCGAGCACGAAGGCGTGGTCGACGAGTTCCTGCGCGAAGAGCTCAACTATCTCGTCGTCGGATAGCTGGCGCGCCGCCGAGCAGGGCGTCAACCTGCTCAAGTCCGGCGTGGACGGCCGCGCCACGTTCCTCATTCATCCCGAGAACCATTCCAACGGCAGACGGCCATCGTCACGACGACGGCAGCAGACATGCGCGGCGAGGGCGTCACGCCGCTCAAGGACACGATCAAGGTCCTCAATGGCTTCGGCCGCTCGCTCGAGAGCGATCCTGCCCAAGCTGAAGAACGGCTACATCGTCGAAGACTCCGGCCACGCGCAGCGACTGTCTGCGCAGCTACACCGAGGGCTTCTTCCTCACGCCCGAGCGGCGAGTGCTTCCACAACACCACCGTGACCGGCGGCAAGCCGGCCAGCGAAGGCCCGCTGGCCCTCAAGCGCGATCTGCGCGAGACCGAAAAGAAGCTCGCCGCAGTCGAAGCCGCTGCTGCGCGAGGCTGAGGCGCAGGCCGCTTCCCTGACCCGCACCATCGAAGACCTGACCGCGCAGCTCGAAGCCCGCAGCGAAGAGCGCCGCCAGGCCGAGCGCGACACCGCCAACCAGGGCGCGGCACTCAAGCAGATGGAAGCCGAAGTCCAGCGCATCGACCGCCGCCTGCAGGAGTGGACGCTGCAGGCCGCGCGCAACAAGGATGCGCGCGAGGCCAAGCACGCCGTGCATCGAGCAGAAGCGCGAAGAGAGCGGCGCGGCTCGAAGCCGAACACGAGCAAGCCGAAGCCGGGCTCGAAACGCAGCAGGCCGCGCTGGCCGAGATGCGCCAGCAAGCGCGAAGGCCTGCAGCAGGAAGCCGCGCAGGTCACCGCCGAGCTGGCCGGCCTCGAAGAGCGCCGCCGCGGCGCCGAAGCCGCGTTCCAGCGCATCGACCGCCTCCATGCCGATCTCGAGCGGCGCGTGCTGGCCATCGAGCAGCAGCGCGCCGCCGCCGAAGCCGAGCGCGAGCAGCGCATCCGCGAGAGCGACACGCTCGCCGAGCGGCAGAAGGAACTCGACCGCGCATGCGCGCCGAAGCCATCGCGCAGGCGCAGGCGCTCGCCGCTGAAGCGCAGGCGCTGCGCCAGCAGCTGGCCGACGCTGGAAACGCAGCTCAAGACACGCCCGCGCCGCCACTCGACCAGTTGCGCGACGATCGCGCCAACCGCTGCCAGCGAGCTGCGCCAAGCTGCACTCCGATCTCGAGCATCTTGAAGCCAGCTGCCTAGCCGAAGTCAATGTCGAAGCCGCGGTGCTGCGCGCCGACGAAGAGCATCGCGCATCATCGACGGCGAAGAGCTCGCCGTCGAAGAAGAGACCTGCCGCGGCCTGCGCCAGAAGATCGAGCAGATGGGCCCGGTCAACATGATGGCGCTCGACGAGTACAAGGAGACCGCCGACCGCCACACCTTCCTCGAAACCCAGCGCAAGGATCTGATCGAGTCGATCGAAAACACCCAGGAAACCATCAAGGAGATCGACCAGATCTCGCGCACCAAGTTCGACGAGGCGTTCGCGCGCATCAACGAGAACTTCGCCAGTGTATTCACGCGCCTCTTCCACGGCGGCCAGGCGTTCCTGCGCCTCACCGACGCGGAGAATCAGGCCGAGAGCGGCCTCGACATCGTGGCGTCGCCCCCGGGCAAGAAGCTGCAGAACGTGCTGCTGCTCTCCGGCGGCGAGAAAGCTCTCACCGCGCTCGCGCTGCTGGTCGGCATCTTCCAGTTCCAGCCCAGCCCCTTCTGCGTGCTCGACGAAGTGGACGCCGCGCTCGACGAAACCAACGTCGGCCGCCTCGCCGACCTGCTGCACTCGCTGAGCAGCGACACGCAGTTCCTGCTCGTCACCCACTCCAAGCGCATGATGCACTCCGCCGACATGATCTACGGCGTCACCATGCAGGAGCCCGGCGTGTCGAAAGTAGTCAGCGTGAAACTCGGCGGGCAACACCAGCAGTTGGCCACCGCGTAATTACCGCCGCGCGTAGCGAAGTGCGATTCAAAGCGCTCGGCGTGACACTTCTATGCACGACGAGCGCTCTAAAACAAGCCGCCTCATTTCGAGGGCGCGCCTGCCTGGTGATAGTTGGGATAGGCAGGCTTCTCGACTTTTGTGGGTGGATGTTTGGCGAGTTCGGCCAACGCCAGTTCGACGGCTTTCTCGAGTTGCGGATCGTGGCCCTCGCTCACAAGTTTCGGATCCTGCTCAATGGGGTAGTCGGGATCGACGCCGTGATTTTCCACTTCCCATTGGCCGTAGGGAGTGAAGAACGCCACGCTAGGCGAGGTCACATGGCCGCCGTCCATCAGCACGGGAATCTCTCCGATGCCCACCAGCCCGCCCCAGGTACGCTTGCCTACCAATGGACCAAGCTTGGCCTGCTTGAAGAGCCACGGCAGCGCATCGCCGCCTGAACCGGAGCTCTCATTCGCGATCATCACCTTGGGCCCGTAGATGGCCGCATTGGGCGTGTGTTCAATGACGCCGTAGCGCGGCGCCCAATAGGATTCGATGTGGCGGCCCAGCACTTCCACGAAGTAATCCGCCACCTGCCCGCCGCCGTTGAAGCGCTCGTCGATAACCGCTCCCTGCTTGTTGGTCTGCGCAAAGTAATAGCGGTTGAAGTTGGTGAATCCGCCGCCGCCGGTGTCAGGCAGATAGACATAAGCGAGCTTGCCGTCGGAGAGCTTGTCCACCTTCTTCTGGTTGCTCTCGATCCAGTCGATGTTGCGCATTCCGGCTTCGCTGCCCACCGGAGTGACCGAAATATCGCGCGCGTTCTTGCCATCGGCCGAACCGATGCGCAGGCTGATCACCTTTCCCGCCGTGCCCTCGAGGAGTTGCTGAATGTCCATGGCGGCGGTGAGCTCCTGGCCTTCGATGGCGAGAATGCAATCGCCCACGGCGACATTCAATCCCGGCTGCGCCAGCGGCGCCTTCTCGCGCGGATTGAACAAGCCGCCGGTGTAAATCTTCTTCACGCAATAGCGATTGTTCTTGATCTCGTAATCAGCGCCGAGCAGGCCGCCCGGAACCTTCTTGGCCTCGGGAATGGCGCCGCCGTTGCCGCGCAGGTGGCCTACGGAGAATGCGCCCAGCATCTCCTGGAAGATGTAGTTCAAGTCAGCGCGCGAGGCGATGGAGGCAACGTAAGGCTCGAAGTGATGTTCGTCGGCCACTGTATCGGTGCCGTGAAAATTGGGATCGTAGAAGTAGGCGCGCTCGATGCGCCACACCTCGTGGTACATCTGCGCCCACTCCTCTGGCGGATTCACGCGCACTTTCACATCGCCCAGATTGAGCACGCCATCGCCGGGCTTTACAGGCGCGTTGGCGGGCGCGATCACCCAGGCAGGCTGCCCACCTCCACCATTCCCCGGGCCGCCGCCATCTTCCGGTCCATGGCCGAGCGCGAGCAGCATCTTTTCGCCGTTGGCGGAGAGTTCGAAGGAGCGACATGTTCAGCCAGTTTTTCGGTCTTCTTATCTTCCAGCGTCCAGCGGTTCAGCGTTGCGCCGTGATCCGCAAACGGACTTGAAGTCGGAACCTCGAGAAAATAGATACTTCCCTTCAGTCCCGCGGCGAGGCCCTGATAGACGGACGGTGGCAATGGCAAAGCAACGATGCGCGACTCGATGCCGGCGAGATCCACCTTGATTGGCTTCACCGGCGTCGCCTTTGCGGCGCGTGACTTTTCATCGCTTGCGGCTTCCTTGGCATCTCCCTCCTTTTTGGATTCGTCTTTCTTCGCTTCGTCCTTATCGCCCGGCTTTTCGTCGTCGAGTTCCGGCGCTATCGGCGAAGCCTGGTTGGCCGCCAGCACCGCGGCATAGAGATTCGACAGTCACCTGGTAGAGGTCGCTGGTCATGTCGAGGCCGTCCGAGGTCGCGCCGGCATTGGTGCTCGCCGCGAAATAGAGATACTTGCCGTCGCGATCGAAGGCCGGCAGTCGCGAGTCAGCAATCTCGTTGGTCACCTGTGTGGACTGCCCCGTGTCCACCGAGTAGAGATACACCGCATGCAGATGGTTGGGCATGGAATGGACATACGCGATCCATTTCGAATCTGGCGACCACGAGATGTCGTAGGTCTCATCGGAGAATCCGCCGTAGACGTTCTTTTCGCCGACGGTAGTGAGCTTGCCGGTGGTGGTGTCGAGCATCCAGAAGTTGAGCCGGTTGTCGTGGAAGACAATCTTCTTCGAGTCAGGAGACCACTTGGGACTGAAGTAATAGGCTGGCTCCTTGGCCGAGTTCGAACTTCTTCACCGCGGCACTGCCTGCCTCCGCACTGCCGAATTGCGATGCCACGTGCAGCGCATATACGCCGGACTCATCGGAGAAATAGGCGATTGACTGCCCGTCGGGCGACCACGCCGGTTCGCGCTCCATCACACCGGAAGTGTTGGTGATGTCGCGCGTGGGGCCATGTTTGGCGGCGACCGTCAGGATTTCGCCGTGGGCTTCAAACGCGGCGCGCAGCCCGGTAGGCGAGATGGATGCATTCTCGATCTGGCCAGCAACACTGTCGATGTGGGGACGCACCTCGGGCAGATCGGCATCGATGTCGATCGGGACTACGTGGCTGGTGGAGGTCGCCGTGTCATAGAGATAAATGTCGCCGAGACGGTCGTAAATAAGAGTGCCACCTTCGCCGGAGAGGCTGCGGATGTCGGGTCCGTCGTTGGCCAGGGCTTCCGTCACCGGAGATTTCTTCGAAGTAGCGTCATAGCGGTAGATGGTGACGTGGCCCTTGCGTCCGGAGAGAAAGTAGATCTTGCCGCCGGCGAAGACGGGGTTGAAGTCGGATGCCTGTTCGTGCGGGATCTCGGCCGAGTCGAGGTCGGGGAGAGTGGTGATCCATATGGTGCTGGCGAGGCCGCCGTGGTAGTTGCCCCAGGCCACATACGCCGTGTAATTGAAGCCGAATGCGGGGCCGAGAGGCGAATAGGCGATCTGCTTGCCGTCGGGCGAGAATTGGCCCTGGTAGGCCATGGGCAGCGGCAGAGGCGTGGCGATGCCGCCCTTGGCGGGCACGGTGTAGAGCTGGGTGTAGCGGCTGACCGATTCACGATTGGAGCGGAAGAGAATGTTCTTGCCATCGGGCGTCCAGCCCACGGCGACGTCGGCCGCGGGATGATAGGTGACGCGGAAGGGCACGCCGCCCGTGACCGGGACGGTGAAGACGTCGGTGTTGCCGTCGTAATCGCCCGTGAAGGCGACCGTCTTTCCGTCGGGCGAGAAGATGGGCGCAGATTCGATGCCCACACCGGAGGTGAGGCGGGTGGCGCGGCCTCCGGTTCGCGGCACAGTCCAGAGATCGCCCGCGTAGCCGAAAGCAATGAGATCGCGGCTCAGTGCGGGTCGTTGGAAGATGTGTGGCTTGGCGGCGGCGTTTGCGAGGGAAGGCCCAAACGTAAAAACAACGGCAGAGCAGACGAAAAGCGCGAATGCAGATTTGCGAACGGGGCGCACAACAACCTCCGGACCTGAGACTCAGTCGATGTGGATCATCTTAATGCAGCGGGGTGAGGACGCAGTGCACGGCTCGCTCGCGAAGTGGTCGATGTGGGTTCGTGGTCTCCTACCTAACGACAACAAACGTCGTTAGGATGGGGCACCGAGGTGGCGCAGCCGCACGCCTCGCCGCGCCAGGCCCGGCGGCCTTCGACGATGAGCACAGGCACGGCAGCCAGCGCAGCTACGGTATCGACCCACGCGATGTGCCACAGTGCGAAGATCACCAGGCCGGCGAGCGTGACGGCAGCGAGATAGGCGCAGGTGGCGGACTGCACGGCATCGGCAGCAAGGGCGCGATCGTTCATGGCGCGCGCATGGCGGCGCTTGAGCCACGCCAGCACCGGCATGGCGACCAGTGCGGCGGCCGTGATGCCGATGCCGAGACAACTGGTTTCCATGGGGCTGTGGTAGGCAAGGATGGCGATCAGCACGACTGCGCCGGCAAGCAGATAAAGCAACACCGCGGAGGCCCGCTCGGCGGGCTGCCTTTTCAAGGGGAAACGAGGAAGAAACTGCAGCAGCACCACCGATGCGGAAAGCAGCTCGATGAGGCTGTCGGATCCGAACGCAAGCAAAGCCACGCTGTGGGCCTGCGCCGCCGCGATCAGCGAGAGGGCGCATTCGACCAGCATCCAGCCGATAGTGACGTACTGGAGCCATGCCAGTTGTCGCGACAGAACCGGACGCGACGCCGGCTCGTGAGTTCCGCACGAATCGCAGCAAACAGCTTCATGGCTCGCGTTCGATGGAATGCTCATAGGAGTTTAGCGGAGCTTGCGGAGTTAGCGGAGTCATCGTGCCCAGGCGGGTTTTTGGCTAGCTCCGCGAGCGCCGCTACCCCCGCTAGCTCCGCTCGTCTTTCAACGTCACGGTGATCTTGCGGGCGTCGCCGCCTTCGGAGCTGATGGCGATCTCGCCGGTGGCGCGCTTCTTGATGCTCTTGAACTTGTCGCCCCACTCCACCAAAACCAGGGCATCGGGGGTGAGCAATTCGTCGAGGCCGAGGGTTTCGAGCTGGCGCTCGCCTTCAAGGCGATAGACGTCGATGTGAAAAAGCTTGACGGGCTTGCCGTCGTGGGTGCCGTCGTACTCGTGAATCAGCGTGAAGGTGGGGCTGGTGACTTCGTCGGGCTCGGCGGCATCGAGAGCCTGCGCAATGCCCTTCACCAGCGTGGTTTTGCCGGTGCCGAGTTCGCCGCGCAACAACAGAAGTTGCGGCGGCTTCAGCAAAGCGGCCAGCTTGCGGCCCACTTCGACCGTGTCTGCGCCGCTGCGGGTGGTGAATTCGTGTACGCGGCCTTCCGCCACAGGGGCTTCCTTGCTCATTCTGCTGCCTCGCGGGAGCCCGATTCCGGTGGACACAATTCCGAGTCACCCCACGAACGAAGACCTGTTCGCGGGGACCCCGAGCCCGGCGGCAGCCCCTGCAACCAAACATAACCGTTCGCGGTGCGGGAGCGAAAGCGAAAAGCCTGAGAAAACTGCGGAAGGCTGTCGGTCGCGAGTAACGTGTGCTCGTCGCTTTCGCGTACCGCCAGGTCGGCGGCGAGGCCGTGGAGGAAGACGGCAGCCTCGACCGCGGTGCTCGGGATCGTCTTTGTATTGCGCCAGCAGGCCCGCAACCATGCCGGTAAGCAGATCGCCGCTGCCGCCCTTGGCCATGCCGGGATTGCCGGTGGTATTCACGGCCACGCGGCCGTCGGGATGCGCGATCAGCGTGCGCGCGCCTTTCAACACGACGGTGACGCCGTGCTGCCGGGCAAAGTTGCGCGCGACCTCGAGCCGGTTGGCCTGGACCTCCGCGGTTGAGATGCCGGCCAGGCGCGCCATCTCGCCGGGATGCGGCGTGATGACGATCGACGCTGCCGTTCTGCGTGAGCCGCGCAAGCACGCCGGCGTGTCTGAGCCAGGATGTTCAGGCCGTCGGCGTCGATGACTGCCGGCATTTTCGTCGCCTCAAGAAGTCCGATGCAGAAGCGGGCGGTGTCGTCACTCTGGCCCAGTCCGGGACCGATGGCCAGCACGGTGATGCCCTTGGTCAGCGCGGCCAGGTGTTCGGGCGCGAGGTTCTCGGGCGAGGCCTGGCCGGCATCATTGGCTTTCAGAGGCCAGGTCATCAGTTCCGGCACGTAGCCGGAGACGACCGGGCAGAGCGGGCGCGGGCACCGCCGCCGTGACCAGGCCGGCGCCCGACGCGCAGCGCGGCCAGCGACGCCATGGCCGGGGCTCCGGCTTTGCCGCCGGCCGATCCAAACGAGCCGCCCACCACCAGCACATGGCCGAATTTGCCTTTGTTGGAGTCGGCCGCGCGTGGAGCCTGGGTAAGGGACTGGCGCCGAACCGGCCCAGTCAGATGTTCAGGTCTGAGACGATGGCCTCGTCGGGCGATCCGATGGGAGCGACGACGACCGGCTGGTCCCACGAGCGGGTCAACTGGCCGAAGACATGCGCGGGCTTGGGAGCGGTGAACGTGACCACTGCGTCGGCGGGAAAGACGGGATCGCGAACGGTGGCATCGGTCGAGTCTGCCGGCCAGCCGGAGGGAAGATCGACGGCGAGGATTTTCACTTGCCTTGGAGACTGCATTGAGCCACTCCAGCGCGGCCAGCGCGAGACCCTTGAGCGGCGGCTTGAATCCGGTGCCGACCACCGCATCGAGGATCAGATCGGCGTCGAGCGCGTCGTCATGGCGGCGTCAGATCCTCCGCGGCGTTCACCGACGTGAATCGTGCATGAGCCGGCGGCTTCGAGCTCGCGCCACGCTGTCGCCGCATCGCCCTTGATATCGTTCGGCGAGCCGAGCAGGATCACCGTGACGGCAAGTCCGGCTTCCGCGAGCAGGCGCGCGGCCATCATGCCGTCGCCGCCGTTGTTGCCGCGTCCGCACAGCACCGTGATCCGGCGGGCGCGGGGAAATGTTGCCGCGCGATGGTCGCCACGGCTTCCGACGGCATGGCGCATCAGGTCAAGCGATGGAATTCCGAACCGCTCGGTGGTTGCGCGGTCGCAAGCCTGCATCTCGGCAGCGGAGAGAACTCGCATGGCTACTATGGTAGTGGGTCAGCGCGGGCAATAATGGAGCCGATAATGGAAAACAAGGAAAGGACGACCATGCAGACGTCGACCTTTGATCTTCTGGATCTGTCTCAGCGATTTCCTCCCACTGCGAATACCATGCTGCTCGACATACGGCTCACCGACGAAACCGCGGCCAGTTCGCGCCTGTTTCGCATTTACCGACCGGTGCCTGCACACTTTCACAAGACGTGCGACGAGTATCTGCAGGTGATTTGCGGACGGGGAACGTTCATCGTGGACGGGAGTGAACCGATCGAGCTTGGGCCGGGGCAGTTGCTATTCTTCCGGCGCAACGTCGTGCACAGCATTCCGGAGGTCATGGAAAGCCCGCTGGTAGTCTTCTCTGTCGACACGCCGCGGCGCGACCCCGCTGACGTGCACTTCGTGAATCCAGCCGATGGCACCGCCACGACATTTATTCGCACGATAAAGCCGTAATAAGACTGCTCTGATCGGTGTTCCCTACCACAGCATGGACAGCACAAACCAACCGTTGAGTGCTGCAATGAATATGGCCGTGGCCCACGAGATCGTCTTCAGCCATGGCGCATTCACAAACTCGCCCATCGTCTTTCGGCCGCTGGTGAACATCACCAGCGGCACGACGGCGAAGCTGAGCTGCAGCGACAGGATCACCTGGCTGAGCAGCAGAAGCTTCTCGGTTCCCTGCTCGCCACGGAATGCAACCACGACGATGGTGGGAATGATGGCGATGGAGCGCGTGATCAGGCGCCGCAGCCACGGCGCGACGCGCAGATGAATGAATCCTTCCATGACCACCTGGCCGGCGAGAGTGCCGGTGATGGAGGAGTTCTGTCCGGAGGCGAGCAGGGCCACGGCAAACAGCGTGCTTGCGCCGGCCGCGCCCACCAGCGGGCTGAGCAGCTTGTATGCGTCCTCGATGGCCGCCACTTCAAAATGCCCGCTGCGATGAAACACGGCCGCGGCAACAATCAGGATGGCCGCGTTCACAAACAGCGCCAGGGTCAGCGCGAGCGCCGAATCGATGTTGGCCATGTGGATGGCTTCGCGCTTGCCCTGCCGGCGTGCGCTTGTAGCGGCGGCTCTGCACGATGGACGAGTGCAGGTAGAGATTGTGCGGCATCACCGTCGCGCCCAGCATGCCGATGGCGATAAACAGCATGTCCGGATTGAGTGACGATGGATCGCGAAGGAATCAACGAGGTTGTGCAGCGCAGGCGCAGTACTCGGGCCGGGAAAGAAACATCTGGATCGCGAACAGCGCCAGGATGGTGCCGATCAGCGCGATGACCAGGGCTTCAACGTAGCGGAAGCCCCAGCGCTGCAGGAGAAGGATGAGCAGCACATCGAGGCCGGTGATCAGGACGCCGTAGAACAGCGGAATGTGAAACAGCAGCTGCAGGGCGATGGCCGAGCCGATCACTTCGGCCATGTCGCAGGCGGCGATGGCGATCTCGCGCCATCAGCCAGAGCATCCAAGCTCACCCATGGGCCGGTGCTCTCGCGGCATAGCTGCGCCAGGTCGCGTTCGGTGGCGACGCCCAGCTTGAGCGAAAGGCTCTGCAGCAAGAATCGCCATCAGGTTCGAAGCCATGATGACGAAGAGCAGCGTGTAGCCGAAGCGCGAGCCGCCGGCGATGTCGGTGGCCCAGTTGCCCGGGTCCATATAGCCGACGGCGATCAGGAATCCCGGCCCGAGAAATCCCAGCAGGCGTTTCCAGATAGACGGGCGAAAGCGAGACGCGGACGCTCGAGTATGCACCTCGGGGAGCGAGGGCTCGTGGATTCGCGACCAGGCTGGTGATTTCAGTGGCCATCAAGGGGGAAGGCCCGCTACGATCATACCTTAGGGACAGTATGCCACAGGATCAGTTAATCATGGTTAATAAATTTAGTTATTTTTAATTATCACGAGTTTCAGGACCGTAGCCAAACCGCCTCCGCGGCCGGGCGTCCGAGGATGGAATTACCCGTAGGCAACTCAATCGAAACAGTTTGGTCGTAATTCTGGTTGCACAACCCGCAAGCTTCTTGCCGGGGTCCGATTCCGGTATGGTGCAGGAAGAGCAGCAGCTTGGGGTCGCGTTCATGCAGGCTGGTGACGGTGTAGCGGCGGCCTTCGACGGCCTCCGAAAGCGGCACTTCCCCACGGCGTTTCCGCTCCGCGGGATTCTCGGGCAGAACCGCGTTGCCGTGTGGACAGGCGCCGCCTTCGCCGAGCTTCTCGCGAAGCTTGGCCTCGAAGGCCGGCGAGACGGCGTGCTCCAGCCGCTCGGCCTCTTCGTGGATTTCGTACCACTCCATGCCGAAGATCTCGCTCAGCATGCGCTCGATGAGGTGATGGCGCAGCGCGGTGCGATAGGCGGTTTCGCGGCCTTCGCGGCGTTAGGCGCACGATGCCGTCATCGCCCACCTCGACTAGCCGTCGCGCTTAAGCCGCTTCAGCGCCATGGTCACGGCCGGCGCCGAAACCTCAAGCCAATGGGCCAGCATGGCGGGAATCACTTGGCGGCCCTCGGCTTCAGCTTCGAGAATGGCCTTGAGGTAATTCTCTTTCGAGACGTGGATGGAATCGCGCATAAAAGCAGCTCTTAGCTATTAGCTTGTTCGAGGCTGGCTCAGCCCCATACCAAACTAGCAGGTTGTCTGGGTTGGCTGACTCAATTCTAAATTCTCGCTCATCGATTCTGTGGAACTTCAAACAGGAAAGCCTCCAACCCGGCGAACGGAGTTGGAGGCTGAGAGCTAACGGCTAAAAGCTAACAGCTAATAGCTGTCTTACTGCTTCACCCGCACCTTGGGCTCGACGGAAAGTCCGGGCCGCAGAAGGTGGTTTGGGTCTTCGTGTTCAAGATCGGTGAAGTCGATGCGAACCGGGACGCGCTGCACTACCTTCACATAGTTGCCGGTTGCGTTCTCCGGCGGAAACAGCGAGAGCACCGAGCCGGTGGCGCCGCCGATCTGGGTCACGATGCCGTGGTATGTCTTGCCGGTGGAGTCGACGGCGATCTCTACCGCCTGTTTTTCGGTCATGTGGCGTAACTGGGTTTCCTTGAAGTTGGCGGTAATCCAGATCTTCTCCAGCGAGACCAGCGTCAGCAGGTTCTGGCCGGCGGCGATGTTCTGGTTGATCTCGACGCTTTTGCGGGTGATGATGCCGGCTTCAGGAGCGATGATTTTGGTGTAGCTCAGGTTGAGTTCGGCCTGGTTCAAGTTGGGCCTGCGGCCTGCTGCACCTGGGCCTCGGCCTGCTTCGCACTTCGCGTTTTGAGCGGCGACCTGCTGCGGTCCGGTCTGGGCGTACTTGAGCTGGGCCTGGGTTCCGGCCTCGCGATCCCGGGCTACGCGCACCGCCTCGGACGCAGCCTGTTCGCTGGCGAGAGCATCCTGCACCGACGCTGCCGCAGCCGCAGCCGCGGCTACCGCCGCGTCAAATTGCTGCTTGCTGATTACGTCTTTCTCGACCAGCGGCTTGTAGCGCTCCAGATCGGCCTGGGCCTTGGCGTTGTTGGCCTGCGCCTGAACCACCCGCGCGTGGGCCGCCTGCTGCTGTTGCTGTGCCTGCGGACACCTGCGCGTGCGCGCCACTCACGTCGGAGTTGGCCGAAGTGAGCGCGCTTCCGGTGTTGATGGTCGTCAGAGGCACATTGCACGTTGGCGGCCAGGGCATTGGCCTTGGCGCTGGCCAGTGCAGCCTGGGCGTTCGCGACTGCGACTTCGTAGTCGCGCGGGTCAAGGTCGACGATCGGAGCGCCCTTTGGCACCTGCTGGTTCTCGTCAACATAGACCTTCGCCACCTGGCCGGCGATGCGCGAACTCACCTGGATCAAGTGGCCGTTCACCTGCGCATCATCGGTGTCCTCGGTGAAGGTGGAGTGCCACCAGAAGGCGATCGCCGCCACGAGGATGACTGCAACGACAACAATGATGATGCCCCTGCGGCGGGACCGCGGCTGTACGACCTCGGTCGTCGTATCCGGCTCGGGTTGTACGGTTGTTGTGGTTGTTTCCGCCACGTTCACTTTCCTCCCAGGTAACTCTTGTAGTTTTCACTCGCGCCCAGCGCTCGCGCAAGGCTGAGCTTGGCGATGTTGTGCCGGTAAAGGCTGGACACGTATTGATCGTCGGCCTGCGCCACGGATTGCTCCGCCTGGCTGACGGCAAGATTGTCGCTGACGCCGGCGGAGTAACGCTGTTGCGCTTCGCTCAACGCCTCATTGGCGAGATCGACGCTGGAGCGCGCCACTTCGACCAGTCGTTGCGCAGAGGCAATGTCGAGCAGGGCGTCGCGAACATCGGCATCCACCTGGGCGTTCATGTCGCTCAACTGTGCCCGCTGGGTGTCGAGTTGCGACTGCGCCTGTTCCGCTTCGCCGCGCAGCGCGAATTCCTTGAACACCGGCGCGCTCAGCGTTGCGCTCGCATTCACGGTGCCGTGCGAATGGCGAACGTTGACGCCGATGTCGCCGTAGTCCACGTCCGCCTTGAGCGTGGGATAACGGTCGGCGGTGGCGGCCTTGCGCTGTTCTTCGGCAGCCCGCGTCTGCTCCATCATGGCGGCCAGGTCTTTGCGATTGGCGTGGGCCTGCTTGATGGTGGAGTCAACGTCGATCTGGTCGAACGCGGCGTAGGGCGCCTTGTCCACCAGCGTTGAATTTCTGCGCCAGCGGCAAGCCGATGGTGCGCGCCAGCGCCAGCCGATCCTTCTCGAGAGCATTCTGGGCCACGATGAGTTGCTGCTCGAGCGTCTGGTAATCGACGCGCGCGCGAAGCTCGTCGAGCAAGGGCGCGGTGCCGGCCTGGTGGTTATTGACCGCCTGATCGAGCGAAACCTTGGCGGTGCCCACCTGGGCCTGCACGCTGGCCACGCGGCTTTCATCGGCCACCACCAGCAGGTACGCGTTGCCGACAGTCAGAACGACCAGATCGCGCGCATCCTGGGCAGTGAGCTGCGCGGCATTGAAATTGTGTTTTGCAGCCAGATAATTCCGCAGCGAATTCACGTTGACCAGCGACCAGTCGAGTGAGGCGCGAATATCGGTGAAGCCGAACGGGCCTACGATGGTTGGGAAGCCGGGGATGCGCAGACCTTGTGCGGCCAGGTCAACTTGCATCTCGGCCTCCTTGATGTTGGCATCCACCGACGGCAGGAGCGACTGGAGCTGGCTCATCCGCTGGCCGCGCGCCGCGGCGGTCTGGCTGGCACTGAGAATGACGCCCAGGTTGTTCTTGAGTCCCCGCTGGATGGCATCGTCCAGGGTGAGATCAATCGGTTGCGCGGAAGCTTCCCCGACCGCAACGCTGCCCTGAAAGCTTGACGGGCTCGCCTGCGCTGCCGTTGGGGCGGCGGGCGCGGCTTGTGCAAATGTCTTTATCGGGGAGAACGCCGGGATCAAACCAATAGACAAAAGCCCAACACCCAGCCAGAGTTTGCGGGCACAACAACAGTTTCCGTTTTTTTCTGAAGATTCTGAAGGCATCGATGGTTATCTCGCCTGAACGATGTAAAACAAGGGGCGCTAACCCCAGAATTGTCGGCTCACTAATGGATGCACACGGATAGCGGCAAGGTTCCTAAATCAGTGTAACCGGAAGGGGCGAAGGGGCTGAGGGACCAAGGAACTGAGTGGCTGAACATCCTGCCAAGGTCCGAAGCGTATACATGGTCCCCACCGCGGCGAGTATTCCTTAGTCCCTGGCCCTTGGTCCCTCAGTCCCTGCTTTTATTGTCCCGCCGTCGCGTGAATGAGCTGCGAGGCCAGCGAGCACAAGCCCTGGCGGAAGAGTTCGCGAACTGCCTCTGGAGTCCAGCCGGCGGCGAGCGGTCCACCGTGGGCGGCCAGCAACTCGGCTGTGTCAGCGGCCGACAACCCGGCGACGGCGCGCAGCACGTAGATTGTGCGGAGCGCGGTGGGCAGGCTTTCCAGCCACGCACGTACACGGTCGCGGTCAGGCCCGGCGATCATGCGTTCCATGGCTTCGCGGGCTTCGGCGGCGGCGTCCAGGTCGTCATCCTCGATGCAGGTGACCGCATGCTCGAGATCCTTCGGCGCGGCCAGGCCTGCCGGATCCCGTTGCGCAATCAGTTCCACGGCGGCATTGGCAAGCGCCCGCCGGCTGCTGCGGCGCGCTTCTTCCGCGCTGGAGCCGGACGAGACGTCCGCATTGGCTACGGCAGTCTCGACCAGGCCGATGCTGTCTTCGCCCTCGCCCACCAGCATCGAGGCGAGGCTATACAGGCCGGCGGCGATCAGATCGAACATGCTTTCCATGCCTTCAAATGCATGCGCCACGGTCGCTTCGTCCTTGGGCTGGCCATCGAGCAGGCCATGCACCTTCTCCACGAAATCCGTGGCGCCGTCCGGCAGCGGCTGAGACGGGATGAGGCTGGAACTCGGAGTAGGGATTTCCTCAGGCATTCGCGGACACTCCTCGTCGGGGGATTGGAAGCAGGTTCGTCCTGACTCTATCCTCTACCCAGCGGGCGAGGCGGGTCAATTCGCACCGCCCTGGTGTTGCAATCCGGACTGATGACAGAACGAATCGCCGACCCATTTCGTCTACGCATCCCAAAATCACGATTCGTCACTGCGACGCCCGGCTCATTCGCGCTAGAATCCACCACTTCCCCGCAAAATGCGTGAGCGCAGCACCGAGCTTTTCCTCAGAAAAGGCTCGCTCGAGAAAGGCGTAGACGTGGAGATTCTGAACGCATTTATCGGAAAGACGGAACGGCCGTCGCCGGAGGAAGTCTCGACGGCACTGGGGCCAACCGCCGGCCTGTGGAACGAATTCGTGGACTGGATGGCGAACAACCTCGGTGTCGCCGACCAGGAATGGAAGGGCATCTACGTCCACAAGTACGGCTGGTCGCTTACCCTCAAGCGGAAAAAGCGGACCATCGTGTACCTGGGACCGTGCGCTGGCTGTTTCCGGGCGGCGTTTACGCTGAGCGACAAGGCGTTGGCCGCGGCAAAGGAGGCCCGGTTGCCGAAAAAAGTCCTCGAGGCGCTGGCCGAGGCTCCACGCTACCCGGAGGGTACCGGGCTGCGGCTGGTAGTGAACAAGGCGGCCGATTTGGCCGCAATCCGTAAGCTGGCCGAGATCAAGCTGGCGTATTGAACGCAAGCCTCGGAGTTTTGGCAAATTCTTAACAAAGTTTCCCGAGCGCTCTGTTTGGATTCAGGCGACTGCATGTGGAATCCTCAGCTCCCCCTGCCCGAAGCCGGGGGAAACGCTGTAGACTGCCAACTACGAACTACGGCGCACTGGACAGACTCGATGGCGGTTAGAACGACCAAAAAACAGAAACTCTTCAACGGACGCGACGCATCCTGGATGCAGTTCAATCGGCGCGTCCTGGAAGAGGCCGAGGACCCGGCCAATCCCCTGCTGGAGCGGGTGAAGTTTCTGGCCATCACCGGCAGCAACCTGGACGAATACGTCGAAATCCGGCAGGCCGGGCTGATGCAGCGCATCGAAGACGGCTACCGCGAGCCGGGCTACGACGGGCTTGCGGCCGGATGAGTCGCTGGCGGCGCTGACGGCGGAAATCCACACCTTCGTGGACGCGCAGTACGCCTGCTGGAACGACCGCCTGCTGCCGGAGCTGCGCAAGCAGAACATCCGGCTGCTGGAATGGAATGAGCTCGGCGACGAAGCCCACGAGTTCGCCCAGAACTATTTCCAGCGCGAAGTCGATCCGCTGCTGACGCCGATCTCGATCGACCCGGCGCATCCGTTTCCTCGCGTGCTCAACAAGGCCCTTTGCCTGGCGCTGCTGCTGCGCGCCCAAGCGGCGCAGCTCCAGCCCGCAGGTGCTGGGGGTGGTAACCGTGCCGCGCGCGCTGGCGCGGTTTGTCCGGCTGCCCGCCGAGGACGGCTCGTTCGACTACCTGCTGTTGCAGGACCTGATCGCGAAGAATCTGGCCGGCATGTATCGCGGATACGAAGTGCTGGCCCACGCGGCCTTTCGCGTCACTCGCAATTCGAACCTCTACTTCGAGGAGGAAGAGGCGCGCTCGCTGCTCGAAACCATTCGCGTGGAATTGCACAACCGGCGCAAAGGCGACGCGGTGCGCCTGGAGATTGAAGCCGGCGCCCACCCCGACATCATCGAGCGGCTGCGCGTGAATTTTGAGCTCGAAGAGGACCAGGTCTTTCGCGGCGATGGCCCGGTGAACCTCTCGCGCGTGATGTTCTTATACGGCGACATTCAGCGGCCCGATCTGAAGTATCCGCCCTTCACTCCCAAGCCATTGCACCTGAGCCGCAAGGCCAACAACATCTTCGAAGACTTGCGCACGCGCGACATTCTTCTCCATCATCCCTACGATTCCTACGACCCGGTGGTGAACTTCATCGAGCAGGGCGCGGAAGACAGCGCCGTGGTCAGCATGAAGCAAACGCTTTACCGCACCAGCCAGGATTCGCCCGTATTCCAGAGCCTGATCGATGCCGCCGCTACCAAGGAAACCACGCTCGTGGTGGAGCTGATGGCGCGCTTCGACGAAGCTTCGAACATTCGGTGGGCGCGCAGCATGGAAGACGCCGGCGTGCAGGTGTTCCACGGCGTGGTGGGGTTGAAGACTCATTGCAAACTGGCCATGCTGGTGCGCCGCGATGAGGATGGAGTCACCCGCCGCTACTGCCACATGGGCACGGGCAACTACAACCCGGTGACGGCGCGCTTCTACACCGACCTGAGCCTGCTTACCAGCGATCCGCAGATCACCGAGCGGGTGCACATGGTGTTCAACTACCTGACGGCGCATGCGGAGATCGACGACTACCGCCCGCTGCTGGTGGCTCCCCTGACCATGGCGGAAAGTTTTCTGGGGCTGATCCGGCGGGAAATGGAACACGCTCGCGCGGGAAGGCCGGCCCACATCATCGCCAAGATGAACGCGCTGCTCGAGCCCAGCGTGATCGAGTCGCTGTACGCGGCGTCGCAGGCAGGAGTGGACGTGGACCTGATCATTCGCGGGGTTTGCACGCTGCGGCCCGGGGTGCCCGGCCTTTCCGATCGGATTCGCGTTCGGTCGATCGTGGGCCGGTTCCTGGAGCACTCGCGGATTTTTCACTTCGCCAATGGCGGCGACGACGAGATTTTTATCGGGTCGGCCGACTGGATGCCGCGAAACCTGTTCGAGCGATGCGAAGTGGTGTTTCCGGTGCGCGACCTGGCGGCGCGGGCCCGGATTCACGATGAGATTCTGCCATCGCTGCTGGCCGACACGATCAAGGCCCGCCTGCTCCAGCCGGATGGAAGTTATGTCCGCGCATTCAAGGCGCTGAAGGACGGCCCGCCGTTTTCCAGCCAGGATTTTCTCATGCAGTTAGCGGAGGGCAAAGCGGACCTTGATGCACTTCCCCGCCCCGTCTCGCCGCGATCCTCGCCCCGCCGTCCCGCACGGCGAGCCCCGCGCAAAGCTGTGGCGGCCGATTAATCCGCTCCAACCTGAATCTATGTTTCCCTGATCTTGATTAGCCGCAAAAGCAAATGAGTCGGAGCCATCCTCCTGAATTCAATCGTTCTTTCCTTTCCGGATTTCATCAACTACTGAATCGTTGAATTGGTCCAAGGTATGCCTGCCGTGAATCTGTCCAAAGCGCGGTCGGATTGCAAATACCGCTTCGATTCACAATTTTTCCGGGAAAAATTGATTCATTTCGTCCGATTAATGCGCCTACTCAAGTGAACCGCCGTATGGTTCACGAAAAAAGAGAGGTCCGCCATGAATGTGAGACGAATCGCCAATGGATCGTTCCTGCTGTTGTCTGTGACGATCTCCTCGGTTTCCTTTGCGGGGGCGCAGGCGGGTGGTCAGCCGTCACTTTCTGCGATTCGCGACGCCTGCGCAGGCGATGCGCAGAAGCTGTGCGCGGGAGTGCAACCGGGCGGGGGCCGCATGGTGGCCTGCCTCAAGGAGCACAAGGACTCGCTGTCGGATCGGTGCAAACAGGCCGCCGGCATGCCTGTGAACCCAGGCGGCAGTTCTGCGCCCGCCGCTGCCAGTGGATTGCCGCCCGCCGCAGCCAATGTCCCGGCCAGTTCCCCGGCTTCATCCGGCTCCGCTCCTAAGCCGGGCGCCACGCCTGCGGCCCCCGCCACCAAATCCGCTCCAGCCGCCGCCACTTCCTCTTTCGCCGGAGAAAAGTTCGCGGAGCGCGTCATCGCGGACACGGAACATGAGGGAATGCGCGCCGCGACCATTCACATCCCTGAGAAGTGGAGCTTCGAGAGCAAGATCGAGTGGCACTACGATCGGATCGAGGTCCCATTGATCTTTTCCTCTCACGCGGAGAATCCCGACAACGCAGAGGCTTATTTCCAATATCCGCTGCTGCGGGCAGAGATCGTGGATGTTGCACCCCAATACAGGCGATACGTACCCAATAAAAGCAAGCCCGGCGATCGCCTGCCCAGCGGCGCCATTTGGTCTGCTCCCATGCCTCCAATGCAGGCTCTGGCAAAGTTCATCCAGCAGGCTCGCCCCAATGCCGCCAACCTCAAATGGATTGGGCAGCAGGATCTCCCCGACCTGGCCAAGGCCCTCAAGATGGATCCGTGGCCTGGCGATCATGGCGTTGCCATCAAGATTGGCTACGACTTGAACGGCCAGCCGGTTGAGGAGGCTTTCTTCGGTGTTTACTACATCTCCAAGCAGGGCACCGACGCCGTCAGTGTCGGAGAATTGAGTATGGGCGCAGGTGCATTGCAACAGACCAACTGGGGATTTCGGGCTCTGCAAAGCATGCGCGCACCCGCCGGCACTCTCGAAAAGCGCATGCCGATGTTTTGCGTGATTGCCAAGTCGATCTACGTCAATCCGGAGTGGGTCCGGCTCACAAAGGCGATCAACGACAAGATGATGGCCGACTTCAACCAGAAAATGAAGCAAGGCTGGGATCAACTTCGCGCCGCTCAAGCCATCATGGAACAGACCATGAAGCAGCAGGCAGCGTTCCAGGCGAACTTCGACAAGCAGGAAGAAGCTTTCCGCAACAGCGGCGGTGTGGACGACAGCTTTCTGCGAGATGGGGGCAAGCGCAGCTCCGCCGACCATTGGGACGATCTGATCCGTGGCGTCGACACGGTCAACGATCCCAGCACCGGCGGCACGACGCAGCTATCCAACCTCGGCCAGTATCACTTCACCGACGGCTTCGGAAACTACCGCACCAGCGATGATCCCAACTACACCCCGGAAAAGGCAGGTGAGGTCGGCTCCTGGCAGGTCATGACCGCGGCGCAGTAAGGTGAAGAGTGAGGCCGGTCACGTTTTGCTCCAAAAAGTGAGATAAATCACGCTGATTTTTTGGGCAAATTCGGGCCGCTTTGCGAGGGGATCTTCCGGTTAAGCTGTTGTTCTTAAGGCAGTAAAATTCCAGTCCACAGTCTCACAGCCGGAAATTTTTTTTCGCTGAGGATCGCGCGGGGCTGGCCGAGCTACGAAGTCGCAGAGGCTGGAGAGGGGCGGCATTGCGTTGGTAGGCCTCGTTGGCGCGCAGGTAGATGGAGACGGGATTGGTTCCAGCTTCCCTATGGGATTTGAATTCGCGGTTCCAGGCCTTGCAGCGAGCGACTGCGGCACTGTGAAATTCCTGTGCGAGCGCGATGTGCTCTTCGCGCATATTTTGGCATGAGGATGCAGGGCATACCTTCTCCCACGTATGTGGTTTTGAATCGTGACTCCATTGTGCGCGCGAAGGGGGAATTAATCCGCAAAAACCGGGGACCAGGAAACGAGGGAAGAAGGGAAGCTGGGCTGGAGCGGGAATGCTCTACCGGGTCCAGCCTGCTGTATTCATTCCTTCGTCCCTTTCGGATGCATCACTGTCCGGTAGTTCTATCCGGGCCAGAGTGCGATTCGAGCCATGCGAGCAGAGAACGTATGCTGCCCGTGGCGACGGCCATACAGGAATCCGCTGCGCCGTAATACAGGTGGATCGTGTCTCCGTCCGCGCCGATCGTTTGTCCGCAGGGGAATACAACGTCGCTGACATCTCCGCCGCGCTCGTAAGGAGCTTCTGGACCAAACATCCAGGAGTCTCCTCGCTGCAGGCAGACATCTGGACGATCGAGATCAAAGAGGGCAAGGCCTAGACGATAGATGCAACCCGAAGCAGTATGGCGGACTCCGTGATAGATCATGAGCCATCCCTTCGACGTCTCAATCGGCGGGGAGCATAGACCAATCTTGTTTGCGTCCCACCAGCCACCACGCCGCGCTTCGAGAATGATCTTATGGCTTCCCCAGTGACGCAGATCAGGCGAGAACGAGATCCACATATGCGCACCAAGACTCGTGACCGGCCGATGGATCATGGCCCAGTAGCCGTTAATCCTTCGGGGCAGAAGAGCTGCGTCCTTATCCTCAGGAGGCATGATTACGCCGAATCGCTCAAAGCTCCGAAAGTCCCTGGTGAGCGCGAGTGAAACTCCCGGACCACCGCGAGCAAAGGAGGTATAAGCGACGGCGTATTGTTCAAGTTCCGGCACATACGTAATGCGGGGATCCTCGATGCCCCAGATCTCCTCGGGGTATTCGCGAGGACTGCCCATCAGCGTGGGTTTAGGATCGATGCGCCATCCATCGAAGCCATTGACGGAGCGGGCCGCGCACAAATGCGACAGGCCGGTCCTTTCTTCTACGCGGCAGAGCAACAAGGTTTCTCCGTCGGCCAGCCGAACGGCCCCGGCGTTGAAGACGCTGTTAATTGGATAGGGCCAATTGTCCCGGCTGAGGATCGGGTTACCATCGTAGCGGACAAACAGAGGGACGTCGGTCGATGCCACGGGTTTCAGCTGTTCGAGTGCAATAGCCCGTGGCGAATCTGGCGGAGCGATTGGATTCAAAGCGAAGCGCTCATTTCCTGAAGCAGTTCGTTTCCGGTGGGCGTTCTTGTTCCTTGCATTTCAAGGAGGGCCATAAGGAAGGAGAGCGTCGATTCAGCGCCCTGGTTTTCATTCACGCGGTCGGGGTGCAGGCCGTCTCTGCACCCGCCGGTTGTTTCGTCGTACAGGGCGACACGCAAATCGTTCTTGCCAAGAAACCACTGGAAGACACGTTGTGCTTCCTCAAGCCAGGGTTTTTCGTTCGTTAACTTGTATGCCTGCAGACAAGCAGAGACGGTCGCGCAAGCCTCGACCGGCTGTTGATCGAAGCGAGCCTTCTCTTTGCCCTCGGCGTAAAAGCCACTGGAGCCGATGGGCACAAAAATCTCTTGGTCGCCTCGATGCTGTGCCGCGACCAGCCATTCCAGGGACTCGATTCCCATCGCGACCATCTTCTGATTCTCCCCGCGCCATCCCGCCAGGATGAGTGCCTGCGGCAACCTGGCGTTCGAGTACGCGAGACTCTTCTCAAACCAGTGCCAGGTCTCTGTCCGGCTTCGCTCGTAGATGTCGAGCAGCCGATTGGCAAGCCGGTTGCGCACGCCTTGAATAGCCCTGTCGCCTGGGAACCAATCCAGATAGGCCTGCATACCGAGAATGCTGAATGCCCACGCCCGTGGGCTTCTGAATGTCAAAGCGGCCGGCACGGCGGCTTCGAACAGCCTGCCGGCCGCTCCGCGCAACCCCGTGTCTTGTGAATGACCGAGTACAGCGCCGAGTGCCCATAATGCGCGGCCATGGCTGTCTTCCGAGCCCACGTCTTCGAGCCATCTGCGATCGTATCCTAGAAAATTTCTAAACCGCCCAATATCGGAGCGGAATGCAAGCCACAGAAAAGCCAGGTAGCGATGTGCAAGTTTTGAATACGGCGTTCCGCTCTCATACGTCGCAGCCTCATTCAGAATGTTCGACACGATCAACGCGCGCGCATTGTCGTCTGTGGTGTAGCCCTCGCATGTATTTGGCAATGAGAAAATGGCGTGCTGCAACATCCCGGTGTCATCGGTCATGTTGAACAGGTGTGAGGTATTCAATACTGGAAGCTGGTTTTCTGAACCGCCTGTCATTTCTTCATCGTGTTGCGCTGGCCTCGGCTGCAGACTACGTTCGAACCGTGCGCGCTGAAAGCTTGCCATATAGGCCCGCGCCGTATTGGGCCATGTTGTTTGGCGTGAATGAAGATACGCCCGCTTGCGCATGGCGTGACGTTCGGCATCCTTTTCCAGCAATTCGACTACAGCGGTGGCGATCGAGTCAGGATCATCGAACGGGACAATTCTGCCTCTCCCATTGGCGAGTAGTTCTTTCGCATGCCAATACGGGGTTGAGACGATCGCTTTCCCAGCGCCAAGCGCAATGGCGAGGGTACCGGAAACAATTTGGGCCTCTTGCCGGTAGGGTGTGATGTAGATATCTGCTGCACCTACATGTTCAACCAATTCCTCCGCGCTCACGAAGCGGTTGTTCAGGATCAATTGCGAAGACACACCCAGCTGCTTAGCCAGGGCCCTCAGTTCTTCGCGGTAGCGCTCGCCTTCGCGCCGCCGGATCTGAGGATGCGTAACTCCTGAGACGATATACACCACGTTTGGATGTGCTGCCAGAATTGCAGGTAGTGCCCGTATGACGTTCTCAATGCCCTTATTGGGAGATAACAAGCCGAATGTAAGCAGGACGGACTTTCCTTCTGTCCCGAACCGGTCTTTGAAGTAATTGGGGTCCATAAACGGCATATCCGGGACGCCATGCGGAATGATATCGATCTTTCCGTCTGGAACCGCGTATACGTCTCGTAAAAGTTCCGCCGCGAGTTCGCTCATGACCACCAGGCGATCGGAAAGCCGCGCGATTTCTTCGAGCACCGCCCTCTGATTGGCATCGGGTTCACGAAGAACCGTGTGCAGCGTTGTGACCAGGGGCATGTTCAATTTTCGGAGTAGCGTCAAGATATAGCTGCCAGCGATGCCGCCGTAGATGCCATATTCATGTTGCGTACATACAAGATCGTTGCCATTGAAATTGAGAAATTCGGCAGCACGCTCGTAAGAACTGAGGTCTTCCTGCGCCAGTTCGAGTCGTACTTGTTCAGGGTAGTCATAGCTGGACTCGGGATCATTGACGGGAATGGCAAAGAGGCGCTCGGGGCCATACTCGTTTCCGAGAGCTGTGCAGAGATCAGTAGTGAAGGTGGCGATGCCGCATTCGCGCGGAAGATAATTCCCGACAAATGCGATGCGTGTCGGCAATGGAAGACGAGAAGCCGGTAACGTATCCGGCACAATCGTCTGGGGAACAGGCTTTCCAGCTGACTTGTCCGGATGGACTATTTCATGGAGTGACACTATTGGAGCCTGCTTTCATTCGCACTCGGACTGCGCGGGTTTGTACGCAGTCATCGCGCCGCTAGAGTCCGGGCGTCGTCTTCGAGGGCCATTTCGAGAGAAGTGTGTTGCTGGATATGGCGGGGTTGCAGGGTGATTTTTGCGATATGGAATACGGGATAGCTAGACACTTGAACCGATTCGAGTTCGGCCGCGTTGAATCGCGACTTAAGCCCTCTGAGGGCACGTGCCAAAGCCTGGTGGACCGCTTCATCGTGTGATAGCCCGACGCCCGAACGAGAATAAGGCCCCTGCAAGCACACGAAGTGCCAGCCCGCATGACGGATCATGGTGTCGAGTACCGGGGCCTCGATCTCTTCCAACAGCATCCAGTTGTCCGCACATGGGCGCTGGGCCAAATCGAAGTGAGGCGGCATGTCACACCCTTTGCGAAGAAACACCGAGTGGCGCTTCATGCTTTCGTCCATCTATTCACGACTGGCATCGCAGCCTCAATGAAGCCGGGCTCACTTGTAAAAAAGGGGACATGCAAATCTTGGGCTGGCGCTGACGATCCTGGCACATCGACTAGGACAGCAGTAGAGGCTTTCGTGTCACGTTTATTCTTCGAAGGCGCCGCGACTAGGACCGCTCGTTTGACGCTAAGCGGGTGCCTGCCTCTGCGGGCTGCGAAATAGTCATTGACATCTTTCTTCTTTATGAGCACCGGGACACTCCCATGGTTCGGTTGCGTGCTTGAAGGGTGCTCGTCTGGAGCGCAGCCTAGACTGCAGAAGGCGAGAATCAACTTGCATTTAGCTTCTTCGAGCATACGCCTTAAACTGCAACCGTGCGGCCTATGACCGAGAACACTCGGCGCAGCCCCGCTTCGAGACCGCGCCGGTTGTACTTCTACATCGACACGCTGATGGCAATACCGGGGCCGGGGTACCTGCGATTGAACAGGTAGTACCCGTTGTCCACATAGTCGACATACACGTCGTCGGTGTCGTACCAGTTATCTGCCCAGTATTCCGGCCAGGGGTCGACAGAACTGAACCAATAGCCGCCGTATTGGAAGCGCGGATATCCTCCCACGACCATGAAGGGGAGAACACCGATTCTGAAGCCATGGTCCCGCCCAAAGTATCCGCGGAAACGTTGATCGGGAATGAGATACCCGTCATAACCGCCGCGCTGCCGCCACGTGCGGTGATCTGACTGCCAGTTGCTTGCGCGATGTTGCTGCCAGTCACGTTGGTGAGAATGCTGAAACTCCGGCGCGCGTTGGGAGCGATCGCCGTCTCGCGCCTGTTGAGGTCTGTCCCGGTCTTGCCGCTGCCGTGAATTGTCCTGACTCGGTTGAGAATTCCGGTCGCCCTGCGGCTTATGGTCCTGCCGCGCCCGGTCTGCCCGTTGCTGCTGGTCGCCTTGTTGTTGCCTGCTATGCTCTTGGCGCTGTTGAGAAGTATCCGGGGCTCGCTGAGGAGCGTGATCCGCTTGCGGCCGGCGCCCTTCCTGCCGCTGCGGCTGGCTTTTCTGTTCGCGAGAAGGCCCGGCTTGTTGATGGGAATCCTGTTTGGGCTTTCCTTGATCGTGCTTGTCGTCTTGATGGTCCTGCCCGGCATAGCCTGGAGCGCTCATTCCCACAAGCACACACAGGATTGCCACGCAAGTCATTCCAATCGCTTTCGTCTTCATGTTTTTCACCTTCATGCTGCTTGCAACGTACCGTCGTACTTAGCGCAGGCTACCGGTGGTTACATTCGCCGAAGTGCCGATTGCTTCGCCAGAAACTACCAGTTCAACTCGTCTGTTTTCTTGGCGGCCCGCGGAGTTGTCGTTGGAGGCTACTGGTGAAGCATTGCCGAATCCCTTGACGCTGACTGACGTGTTCGCCACGCCTTGCTGCACAAGATAATCGCGTACTGCTCCGGCGCGATTCTCAGACAACGTTTGGTTCATCACATCGGCGCCGACATTATCCGTGTAACCGCCGACTTCGATGGCTAGCGTTGGGTAAGCAATCAGAATTCCTGCAACCTTCGCAAGCTTTTCCCGAGCGCCCGGTTTCAACGAGAATTTTCCGGTATCAAACAGGACATCGGACATGCTGACAATGAGTCCGCGTGCGCTATCGCGTGTCTGCAGCACCTTGTTCAGTTGTTCCGATAACTGGGCGCGCATGGCCGCCTTGTCACTCACAGCCTGGTTTTCATTCTGCTGCGCTAACTGTGCCGCTTGACGCGACTGATCGGCATCTGAACGAGCCGCAGTTACCTGGGCGGTTGCTAACGCCTGGTTGGCATCCGATGCGGCCTGGTTGGCCGCCATGTCTGCCTGCGCCTTCGCCGTATCCGAACGCGCCGCTGCGGCGTCGGACTGGGCTCTGGCCGTATCAGACTGAGCTAATTCCCTTTGCCGGGTCGCATCGTCCGCTTGTATCTGCGCATCGGCACGCGTTTTGGCTGATGCTGCCTGCGCGTTTGCGGTGTCAGATTGGGCTCTTGCTGTATCAGACTGCGCTCTCGCAGTATCCGCCTGGGCTAGATCCTTTTGGCGGGTGGCATCATCAGCCTGCGCTTGCGATCTCGCCTGCGCATCGGCTGAGTCCTGGCGTTCACCGGCGCGGCGCTCCTCGTCCATCTTCTTAACCGCGATTGTGCGCGCATCTTCGGCGGTTTGTACGGCTTCACGAGAGGTCGCAATCAGTTCCCGTTTGGAGGAGTGTTTCGAAATGGCATATTGATTGGCGGTGTCCATCAATTGGGAAGCGTGTTGAAAACTGTCGCTGGCATAACGCTCGGCGCCCTCGGATTGAGCAATGCGCAGCGCGTTCCGAGCTTCCATGAATTCCAATGGCAATCTTGCATCGAGAACCACTGGGTCGAACTTATAACCAGTGGGTATATAGCTTCCGCGTTCCATAAGTTCAAACTTGGCGTTGACCGCCTCGCTCGTCCCCTTGGTGTCGATACGCGAGACATTTTCGAGCACGACGACATTGCTCGGCTGGTGAACGGCATAGTAGGGCTCTGCCGTTACGATCAACGCGAATGCCTGGAGGTCCGTCGTTACGTTGAGCTTGCTGCGGTGGTTGCCGCCAACGAGCACTTCGCCCAGGTTGATTGCGCTACCTTCGGGAGAGATTGCCCAGAGAACATACGTCAGATATTCGGTTCCAAACGCGGTGGGCTTTTGCAGTTCGCCAAACTCCGCCTCGATTGCAATCGAGCCGCGATTGCTCTTAACACTGGCCTGGCCGTTCGCCGCCGGCATCAGGTCTGTACCGCGGAAGTCGAGTTTGGTGGCCCCGCCATGATGCCGATAGTTCACGGCCTCGACCGTCCGGGTAGTCGGGGTTACTCCATATGTGGGTCCCGGTCCGGCCGTCGACATCGTTGTTTGGGCGTTTGTCTGAGAGAATGTGCCAAGGCCAAGTAGAATTCCGAGTGCCGCTAAGTGTTGGGTATTCAAGATATCTCCTGCAGGCAGATGTCTGCCATATTGCTTGCTATCTAACCGATAAAGAACATTTCAGCTTATTGGCTGACTTACCTCGGGCAAACCTTCAATGCCCTATGCGGTACCGGCTAAGTGTGTGGAATAGCCCGAACAGGTTGCAGACCCAAAGGGCCACTACGACTACTACTACGAGATTCAGTATCGACTTGATGGACCCCTGCATGGGAATGAAGCGGTTCACAATCCAAAGCAGCACGCCCACCGCAATAAGTGCGAGAACAACATTCATAAGTGGCAAACGATGCTCCTTTCGAACAGACGCAGCCGTCGGTCCTGCGGGTGGGAGGTTCCCATCTGCAGGATCTGGCTGTGGGCTCAATTCAACCTGGTTTGGTTTACTTCGCCTCGGCGACTGCGCTGGTGTGAGCGGCTTCAGAGATTGCTTTCAGGAATTTCCGTGTTGAACTTGGCGGACGGACTTCACCCCTGAGTACGGCATGGAAAGAAGGATCGCTGCCATAGATTGCCCGCGTGGAGTCCTTGTCCTGTTCGACCACAGCGCCATCCAGACTGATTCCGGCGAACACACCCTTGGAGCGCGAGTAAGTGAGGATCTCGCTGTCCATCTTCCAGTCGGTGCCGGCGGACGCGTGGCGGCCAATGGGACCAGCCGAAGCAGAGGCATCGGCGCCCACCTGGAATTTGCTCGACAGTAAGTGCTGCAAGCCATGGTCATTCATGACCAGCATTACAAGATCCACGCCTTCAACGCCAATTTGCAATCCCCAGCTGCCTCCGCCTATGGAGACGAATGCCGGCGCGCTCCAGCCTTCTTTCGTGCGGCATGTGGCAACTCCGCGGCCATGTTCTCCACCAATCACAAAGCCACCCTTGACCAGATGGGGGACAACAACGATGCACTTGGCATTGTTTAATACTTCTTCTGGAATGCCTTTATCCGGCGTGTTGATCATTGCCTGGAGCGTGTCTGAGGACAATTGCAAACGTTCAATCGAGTCCTCAGTTCCTGAGGCGGCCCAGAGGTGTCCTGTGGTCAGCGCGAAGGCGCCGGCCAATAACAAAGGCATAATTTTCATGGGTATTCCTTGCACAACGGGAGGGCTAAGAACGGGACAGATGTCAGATGGGCTGACTTAGTTCAGAAACCATGAGGGAGATGACAACCAGACTCTTCTCCACAATCATTATTACATTGTCGCGGCACGATTACTGAGCTAAATAGCTCACTCTGTCGAATTTAAGATGGCGTCGCGGAGAGGGAACGGACCCTTTGACTCCTTTGTTTGCCCGACAAATTGAGGTTGTAGGTGGCCCTCGCCATCGAAGAAGAAGACGCCGGACGGACCACAGTATCGGAGAAGCGAAAGACTGGCAGAAAAGGCCCCCGGCCGAAGCGGGAGGCCTTTCCTGTTTTGGACTGCAACATCGGCTGGTTTGCCGCGGAAGCAACCCTAGTACATGCCATCACCGTTTCCATAGCCGCCGGCTGGGGCCGCCGCGACATTGCGCTCCGGGATCTCGACCACCATCGCTTCAGTAGTGAGAAGGAGCCCGGCGATCGATGCCGCATTCTCGAGTGCCGTGCGCGTCACCTTGGTCGGGTCGATAACGCCGGCCTTCACCAAATCCTCGTAGACACCAGTTTCGGCGTTGTAGCCAAAGTTCTGTTCCTTGGACGCGAGTACCTTTCCCACCACAACAGCCCCTTCTTCGCCGGCATTCGCAACAATCTGGCGTAGAGGCTCCTCAAGAGAACGGCGAACGATCTGCGCTCCGGTCTTTTCGTCACCCGTGAGGGTCTTGATCAGGGCGTCTACGGCCGGAATGGCGCGAACCAGGGCCACGCCGCCTCCGGGGACGATGCCTTCCTCGACTGCCGCGCGAGTCGCGTGCAGGGCGTCCTCAACGCGAGCCTTTTTCTCCTTCAGCTCAGTTTCGGTGGCAGCGCCCACCTGAATGATGGCAACGCCACCCACAAGTTTGGCCAGCCGCTCTTGCAGTTTTTCCTTGTCGTAGTCCGAGGTGGTCTTCTCGATCTGGGAACGGATCTCACTTACGCGGCCTTTGATCTTGGCTGCATCGCCGGCGCCGTCGATGATAGTGGTGTTGTCCTTGTCGATAGTGATGCGCTTGGCACGGCCTAGATTCTCGACCTTCACTCCTTCCAACTTGATGCCCAGGTCTTCCGTAATGGCTTCGCCGCCGGTAAGGATCGCGATATCACTGAGGATTGCCTTGCGGCGGTCACCAAAGCCCGGAGCCTTAACTGCAGCCACATTCAATGTGCCCCGCAGCTTGTTCACTACCAGGGTAGCCAGGGCTTCGCCATCGACGTCCTCAGCGATGATCAACAGCGGCTTGCCGCCGCGGGCTACTTGCTCCAACAACGGCAGCAGGTCCTTCATATTGCTGATCTTCTTCTCGAAGATAAGGATGGAAGGCTCGTCCAGCACTACTTCCATTCGACCTGGATCGGTGACGAAGTAAGGGCTCAGATAACCGCGATCAAACTGCATACCCTCCACAGTTTCTAGGAATGTATGGCCTGTCTTCGAATCTTCAACGGTGATTACACCGTCCTTGCCTACTGTCTTCATCGCTCCGGCGATGATGTTGCCAATCTCCTGGTCGCCATTGGCCGAGATGGCACCTACTTTGGCCACTCCGCCCTCGTCCACGGGCCGGGACAGTTCGCCCAGCGCTCCGCCCTGAGCCCACTTGCCGTCCTTGTCGCGCTTACCTACGATCACGGCTACGGCCTTTTCGATGCCGCGTCTCAGTGCCGTAGGGCTGGCGCCGGCCGCCACCGTCCTCACGCCTTCGCGGAAAATGGCCTGGGCCAGAACGGTCGCCGTCGTGGTACCGTCTCCGGCCACGTCGCTGGTCTTGGATGCAACCTCGCGCACAAGTTGCGCGCCAACGTTCTCCATCGGATCCTTCAGGTCGATTTCCTTGGCCACCGTCACGCCGTCCTTGGTGATGGTGGGCGAACCGAATTTCTTCTCAATCACAACGTTGCGGCCCTTGGGCCCGAGCGTTGCCTTCACCGCATCGGCCAGTATGTTGACGCCGCGCAGGATCGCTTGACGGGAATCCTCACCGTGCAGAATTTGCTTTGCCATACTTTAACTCCTATGTTCGCAATTCTTTAGTTCACATTTGCCGGTTCAAAGCCACTATCAATTCACCGTCTATTCCGAACTGTGAATTGCCCGCACAGCGCTCTACTTCTTCAAGATCCCGAGAACTTCTTCCTCGCGCATGATCAGAAACTCTTCGCCGTCGATCTTGATTTCGGTGCCGGAATATTTGCCAAAGAGCACGCTGTCGCCAGCCTTGACGTCAAGAGGAAAGACCTTCCCTTCGTCGTTGGACTTGCCTTTGCCGGCAGCGATGACTTTGCCTTCCTGGGGCTTTTCCTTGGCGCTATCTGGAATGATGATTCCACCTCGAACAGTTTCGCCCTCTTCGACGCGGCGTACGAGGATGCGGTCGTGGAGCGGGGTGAAGGTGGTGGTTGTCGATGTCACTGTCATTTTGGTTCTCCTCATGCGCAGGTGGAGTTGAATTGGGCCAGGTGTACCGGTGGTAATTGAGCGCGGAGACCCCGATATTGCGGGCTGCCCCTTCGAGGGGCTGGAACGGCGCACCCGTCTGGCGCTTCCAATCGCAAAGGCATCTGGCACTCCAGCCTTCTCACTGCTAACCATAGGTCCGCCAGAACCAGCACACTGTGCAAAATTGACCAACATCGACAATGAATTATTGAGGTAGTCACTTGGTTCACATGAGGATACCTTTCAAACTTTGTGCTGGAGGGGTCAGAGGAAGCGTTTGCATTCCCGCCGAGCGGCCGGGCTACACTTGTCTATGGAAACCTCACATTCAGACGCGCTGGTGATCTTTGGTGTGACGGGCGATCTCGCACACAAGATGATCTTCCCCGCTCTCTATGCAATGGTGAAGAGAGGCGTCCTCAAAGTTCCGGTCATTGGCGTGGCCTTCCCCAAGTGGAGCATCACGCGTCTGCATAAGCGCGTCACCGACAGCATCAAGCGATCGGGAGGAATCGACAATCAACGTGCCCTCCGGCAACTATTGTCGCTGCTGAAATATGTTAGTGGGGATTACAACGACAGCAGCACCTTCGCCGCAATCAAAGGCGCCCTCGGCAAAGCGCAGCACCCAGCGCACTATCTCGCTATTCCGCCTTCCCTTTTCGAAACGGTTATCAAGGGGTTGGGAAATGCGAACTTGGCCCAGAATGCCCGTGTTATCGTTGAAAAGCCTTTCGGGCGTGACCTGGCCTCCGCCCGGAAACTCAACCGCGTCGCCCGGGCAGTCTTCCCCGAAGACTCCATCTTTCGCATCGATCACTTCCTTGGAAAGGAGGCGATCATGAATATTCTCTATTTCCGTTTTGCGAATTCGTTCCTGGAACCGATATGGAACCGCAATTATTTGGCTAGCATCCAGATAACGCTTTCAGAGAGTTTCGGTGTCGGGAAACGCGGTTCGTTTTATGAAACCGCCGGATGTCTGCGAGATGTGATCGAGAATCATCTTTTTCAGGTCGTGGCGCTGCTTGCCATGGAACCGCCCGCGGGTCGGGACTTCGGAGCCGTACACGATGAAAAGGCCAAGGTCTTCAAGGCAATGCGTACCTTGAAACGCGAAGACGTGGTTAGAGGCCAATACGCGGGCTACCGCAATGAGCCCGATGTGGCGAAACGCTCCGATGTCGAGACATTCTGCGCTATGCGACTGTTCATCGATTCGTGGCGCTGGGACGGAGTGCCGTGGTATCTGCGTTCGGGGAAATACTTGCCGGAGACTGCGACCGAGATAATGGTAGAACTCAGGCCACCACCGCAAAGACTCTTTGCCGACGCAGTGCAGCCCAATGAAAGGTCGAATTACATCCGCTTTCGTCTTTCTCCCGATTCGGCGGTTGCTCTCGCCGCCCGGGTGAAGCTCGCAGGGCAGGATTTTGTCGGAGAGCAGCGAGAGCTTTTCCTCTCCGAAAACCAGCCCGGAGAAGAAACACCTTACGAGCGGCTGTTGGGAGATGCAATGACTGGCGATGGAGCCCTCTTTACCCGCGAGGATGCTGTAGAGGCCGCATGGGCCGTGGTCGATCCGATACTCAAGCACCATCCACGGGTTCACTTCTACAAACGCGGCAGCTGGGGACCAAAAGAGGCTGACGCAATCGTTGCAGCAGACGGCGGCTGGCAGAACCCCGGTCGAAGCGTTTCATCTGAATGAAAACTGACGGGATTGTAGATGGCACGCGCTGTCCGCTGTAAGCATGCGTAAATGGGACCAGCAAAGATCGATCCGATCCCCCCATGCTCGTTACCCTCGTCGGCACGGAACCCGCGCGGCGCCAGCCTCATTCCATTGAGGATGCCAACGATAAAGGGCGCCGAGACCTATACCCCTTCAAGGACTTGAAAAGAGTGGCAACTGTATAAATTTGATCAGACACGACTATTGGCTCAATCGCATACTTGGGGCCTATCTAGATCGCACCGTGAGTCATAGCGCTGCGGGGTGCTGCGGAGACTCTTAGTCGAAGTCTCCCGGCGTCGTGTTGGCGGCAAAAACAACGACACTTAAATTAACCAGGGCCCATCTTTAGCACTCGCGATTGGGGTACATCGTGGATTCGAACTTCACACAAAGCGCCACAGCCACGGAATCTGGAAACGGCACGCGCACCCACACCGATAAGGCCAAGTCCATAGAACTATTCGCCACCGGCATCACCGGTCTTGACGACATTCTTGGAGGAGGCCTGGCCCGCAATCACCTTTACCTCATCGAAGGCGATCCCGGAACGGGAAAGACAACGATCGCGATGCAATTCCTGCATGGAGGGTACCCGCCTCGGACAAAAGGGCCTCTACGTCACCCTTTCCGAGTCGAAGAACGAACTTCTGGAAATCGCAGAATCGCACGGCTGGTCGCTCGATGGGATCGAAGTATTTGAGCTGGCTCCGGATGAGAAGCAGCTTAAGCCCGAAGCCCAGTACACGGTCTTCAATCCTTCCGAAATCGAACTGGCGGACACCACAAATGCGGTGCTATCGGAGGTGGAGAGGCTGCAACCAGCCCGCGTTGTGTTTGACTCCCTCTCTGAGTTGCGCCTGCTGGCGCGCGATTCCCTGCGCTATCGCAGGCAGATTCTGGGTCTGAAGCAATACTTTTCGGGACGCAAATGCACCGTGCTGTTGCTGGATGATCGCACCGCCGAAGCTCACGATCTGCAACTCCAAAGCATCGCTCACGGCGTGATCCTGATGGAAAGCGTGGAGCGGGAGTACGGCATCAAAAGACGCCGGCTGGAAGTGAAGAAGCTGCGCGGTTCTCGGTTCCGCGAGGGATTTCACGACTACTCCATCAAGCGGGGCGGCGTGGAAGTTTACCCGCGCCTCGTGGCCGCGGAGCACTTTTTTACATTCACGCCGACGCAACTCAAAAGCGGACTCCCGGCGCTGGACAACTTGCTGGGCGGAGGACTTGATAGCGGCACCAGTACGCTTCTGCTGGGACCGGCCGGCTGCGGAAAATCCACCATCGCGGTTCGTTACGCTGTGTCTGCGGTTGAGCAGGGCGGCCGTGCGGCGCTTTTTGCCTTCGATGAAACTTTGGCGACTCTGGTGATCCGGGGAAAGGGCCTGGGACTGGACATCAAGAAACATGTTGACTCCGGGAATCTCTTCCTTCGCCAGGTGGATGCTGCGGAACTCTCGCCCGGCCAATTGGTTCACGAGATCAGGCAATTGGTAGAGAAACAGGATCTGAAGGCTGCTGATCATCGACAGCCTGAACGGCTTTCTCAATGCCATGCCCGGCGAGAAATTCCTCGCCATGCAGCTGCACGAATTGCTGGCCTACCTGAGCCAGAAGGGCATTACGACATTAATGACGGTTGCCCAGCATGGTTTTGTGGGAACGAACATCGATACGCCGGTGGATGTGAGCTATCTGGCGGACACGGTCCTTTTGTTTCGGTACTTCGAAGCGGCAGGCGAGGTGCGGCAGGCGCTTTCGGTAATCAAGAAGCGCAGCGGAGAACATGAACGCACCATCCGTGAATTGGTGATGAAGAACGGAGCGATTACGGTCGGAAACGTCCTGATCGAATTTGACGGCGTGTTAACCGGCGCTCCCACCTATCGCGGCGAGATGGAAAGCCTTCAAGGATCCAAAGCGCACGCAAAGCCTCATGTAACGTCATGACCTAGCCGGAAGATGAACTCCGCGTCCTCGTGGTTGCGCCCACGGGGCGAGATGGCGCGCTGATTTGCAATCTTCTCGCCAGCAAGAGCATCTCTTGTGTGGCGATATCATCCGCGGTTACGGCTCGAATCGAAGCGACGATGAACGCGGGAGCCGTGATTCTGGCGGAGGAGGCCCTTACCCTCGCCGGCATCGACAAGTGGGCGGAACTGATCGCCGAGCAACCTTCATGGTCCGATCTTCCCGATAATCCTTCTCACCGATGCCGGGGAAGTTGACCGGGAGAGCCAAAGGAAGATGCGCGCCCGGGAGCCGCTCGGGAACTGTGGTGTTGATTGAGCGGCCGGTTCGGCCTGAGACATTGGTCAGCACTGTTCAGGCTGCGCTGCGCAGCCGTAGCCGGCAATATCAGATGAGAGACTATCTGGCCGAGCGCCACGTCGTGGAAGAAGCGTTGCGCAGATCAGAAAAACTGGCGGTGGCCGGGCGTCTCGCCGCCAGCATGGCACATGAAATCAATAATCCACTCGATTCGGTCACCAATTTGCTTTACCTCATTGGCAGTTCGTCTTCGCTGGAAGAGTCAAAAAGGTATGGAGAGATTGCGCTGGAGAGTTGGCGCGAGTATCTGAAATCGTCACCCAGACTCTCAGGTTTTACCGGGAACCGATCAGTCCGGTCGTCGTGCAGGTCCCCGAGATCGTGGACTCCGCTCTGGTGCTCTATCAGGCGAGACTGAACTCGGCTGAAATCGTGGTTGAGAGAGATTTCCGCGAATGCTCTCCCCTTGTCGCCAGGGCTGGAGAACTCCGCCAGTTGATCCTGAACCTGATCGGAAATGCTCTGGACGCAATGCGGGCAAGGCGGCAGGCTGAAGATTCGGGTCACCAACACGCGCGAACACAGGAATGGTTCGCGTCCCGGCATTCGTTTGACCATCGCGGATACCGGATCTGGAATCGACCCTGAGATCAGGAAAACGCTCTTCGAGCCGTTTGTCAGCACAAAAGGCGATACTGGAACTGGCCTCGGGCTGTGGATTAGCTCTGAAATCGTCAGGAGACACGGTGGAACCATTCAGGTGAAATCCAGAGCGGTATCCCAAAATACCGGGACCGCCTTCTCAGTCTTTCTGCCGTTACAACACCCAACCTCTGCCCATAGCGCGGTTCCTTAAACAAATGTCTCATGGCGGCCCCGAATCTAGGAAGGCGCAGAGGCGTTTATCAACGCGATTCCGGGGCTGACTAATTGCCTCGTTCGTAGGTAAGCCGTCCAACATCGCTGTGGCGGAGTTCTCCCGGAGAGTCGTGAAATGCGTTTGTTCGGTCATTCAGTGGCGGCTCACATACACCGGCTTCGTTGATGTCGGGCAGGGTTTACGAATCGTCGCAACAGACGGCGACTCTCCCGCTGACCGCCTGACCTGTTTCGATCTCTGCTGTCGACGAGCGGTATGGTCAATTCACCCCCATTTATTCGCTCTTGAAGCTTTTTCTGAGATCCTTAGCTGAGAGACTACTTAGGAGCGGAGGAAAATTGCGTTGTACTGAGACTCTTCCGTCCTTCCTGATTTCGAGAAATTCCTTTTTGCCATCGCTCCATGCTGGCCAGTTGGGCAGGACTTGAGCATTCGGATTGCCGGATTTGGCGAAGTTCGTCCAATACGTCTGAATCAGGTTCGAAAGCGCCGCATCGTCGGGAGTAAATGGCAGCCATTGCCATGTTGGGTCGCGCAGCGCCCCAAACACATAAGGAATTTCGATGCTGTGAAATGCCCCCAGCTCTCCCTGTCCCTTACCTGGAACCGAACGATCAAAGCGGTACACGAAAACGTGCTGGCCGGCGGCGTCGGTCAGTTCCGCCATCGCGCCAACCGGGCAGACCCCCACGATGTCATTGGCAGCCTGGTCCACGCCCGCAGTACGATGCACCAGGATATTCCCGACGTAAAACGCCATGGCCAGTTTGGTCCAGATTCCAAAAAAGGGGCGGGCGGCATCCGAGAATTGCTTCAGAGCGCCAGAGCTCCCTCCGCCCTTCTGATTTCCTGAAGATTCTCCCGCCGCGGCCGCCGCAAGACGGAACGCACTCAGTTCGCGTCCATTGAGGCCGATCAGCAAATCCACCTTTTGAATTGAGCCGCTCAGGAAAGCTCTCCGCGGTGATTGCGGCAGCACCCACCCATCCTTCGTGAAGGAAGAGGTATCCGCGCCAGTCTTTGCTTTGGCCTGGCCGACCAGCTTCTCGACCTCTGCCGCAGGCAGCGCGCGCAGTCGCTCCAGGGGCGTTCGATGCGGGTCTCCAGGCGCCAATTCGCCAGCGGCCTTTCCCAACGCTTCAGCTTGCGACAGCGTTTGCGCAGGGTTGAATGCCGGCCCGCTTTCAGAGATGACCCGCCGAAACAGTCCGTCCGCGAGCGGAGAGGTCATCAACATGGCAGCATCGATCGCCCCGGCAGACTCACCAAACAGCGTGACATTTCGCGGATCGCCACCAAACTGCGCGATGTTACTTTGTACCCATCGAAGTGCGGCGATCTGATCCAGCAATCCATAATTCCCCGAGCTGTGGTGCGGCGATTTCGCGGTAAGTTCGGGATGACTGAAGAAACCAATCACGCCGAGCCTGTAATTGACGGTTACCAGCACCACGCCGCGCGCGGTCAGCGAAACGCCGTTATAGCTCGATTGCGTCCCGCTTCCCACCCTGTTGCTGCCGCCGTGCAGCCAGACCATCACCGGAAGAGCATGTTTCGGGGGCCACTCCGGCATCCACACGTTCAGGTACAGGCAGTCCTCTGACGACTGCACGGTCTCTGCATAGCTCGAACCGTACGCATGGGCCATGGGGCCCAAAAAGGGAGTCAGTCCGGCGGGGTCCTGCGCGCATGCGCGTCCTGGCCGCGTTGCATCTCTCGCTCCGGTCCATGGCATTGCCGGTTGAGGAGGCTCCCAGCGCAATTCGCCCACGGGAGGACGCGCGTAAGGAATTCCCATGAATACAATCGTCGATCCCACGTAGGCTCCCCTCAGTGTTCCCGCTCCCGTCTGCGCCACGGGATCGCCTGCAGCATGGCCGCTCGCACCGGGTGCCGATAGGTTGGAGAACGTGGCAGCAGGATAGCTGCGGTAAAATCCGCCTCTCACCTCAACGTAGAGAACGCAAACTAAAACAGCGAGGAGTGCAACAACACCAACTCCGCCTATGATCCTCAATGTTGACCGCACCGCTTCTCCCTCGTAGAAAGAGTCTGTTCCGATCCGCGATTCGCTGGGAATCGGCACATCGACATCAATTTGAATCGCGTTACAGCGGCATACACGATCGATCTCGCAATCATATTAGAAAGGCGGCGTCACCCAGATGTACAAACCGATCTGCCTGGATTCGGCTAGTCAGACATCGTTCAAGCCGCCATTCACGCCAATGGCACACGGGATCCGCCAACAGAGTGATTCTGGCCAGATTCCCTATCCCCAACTGCGGTCGAAGCGAAGGAAATCAGGGGCGAGCGGATTGCCGAAACGATGATCCGGCAGAGTCGGCCGCCCGCATAGCTTCCATAACCAGCGCCGGCGTTACCGTGATCGGCTCGTTGTGGATGGTCTCACCCACTGCCGCAGCCCGCTTTGCGACCATTTCGAGCAGTTCCTGGCTGGGATTGCCAATGCCGATGTCGGCGAATGTGGTGGGAAGGCCAACGCTATTCGAAAATGCCAAGACTTCCTCGACAACGGATTTTGGCTGCGACTCAAGCATGAGTTGTGCAATGAGCCCAAACGCAACTTTCTCCCCATGCATGAACGCATGAGTACCTGACGCGGTGGTGAGACCGTTGTGGATGGCATGGGCGGCGGCTAGCCCCGAAGACTCAAAACCCAATCCGGAAAGCAGTGTGTTCGCTTCGACCAGGCGTTCGAGTGCTTCGTTGGTTTCCTGGCGACGCAGCGCTTCGATGGCCCCCACGCCGTTTGCCTGCAGGGTCTTGTAGCAAAGCTCAGCCAAGGCAAGCGCGCTCCGCGTAGAGGCCCCTCCACGCATATTCTTTGCGCCGGCATCGGCACAGGCCTTGGCCTCAAACCAGGTAGCCAGAGCATCACCCATCCCAGCGACCAGATGGCGCGCGGGACTCCTGGCGATCACGGCTGTGTCCACCAGTACAAGGTCCGGATTGCGTCGGTAGATGCGGTATTCTTCCCATGCACCTGCGTCGGTATAGATCACCGAAAGAGCACTGCACGGGGCATCGCTCGAAGCAATGGTTGGACAATTCACTACGGGAAGCGAGAGGTCCGAAGCGATAGCTCGGGCAGTGTCCAGGACCTTGCCGCCTCCAGCACCGACGACGACCCGTGCGTTCGCTTTTCGCGCCGCCAGGCATCCTCGCCCGATTTCCGCCGCCGTGCATTCGCCACCGAACGGGAAGACTACATGGCTCATCTCGACTGCCGCGAAGGTCCTGGTCCAGGTCTCCGAGAGCAAACGGATCGCGCTGCGTCCGGCAACTAGGAAAGCCGGCTCTTCAATCCCGAGGGCGCGGATTTCCGCGCCGAGTTGTTCTGTTGCATGCGGCCCCTGCGTGTAGCGGGCGGGAGCGCAGAATACTCTTAGCATTGGCTCGTGACCTGACCGCTGAACTGAACTACCGATTCATCATTAGCGACTGAGTTTTTGTTTTCGCCTCTCGACTGCTGACCAATATACTCCGCAGTGATCTCGCTCGTGTCTTCGTTGCCGACGCCTGAGGGGCAAGCTTGCCGCAAGCATGGGCCGAACTGCGGGTTCATACCGCATCGATCTGAATGCAACGGGTACGACGGTTCGGGGTTCCCCTATAATCGCTCGATAGAGAATTGGCATTTCGGCGATAGATGTCCTCTGGACATTTACTGGATGTCGAAGAACAGTTCAATATCGAAATTCCCGGGGTTGACTATAATCCAGCGGAAGTTGATCAATATGGACCGAAGAGAGTTTCTACAGAGTGCAGGCGCGGTGGCAGCAACGGCGGCGGTTCCGGGTTCGCGAACACTCGCCAAGACACCGATGGCCGACGCCATGGTGGGGATTCAGGTAGGCGCGGTCTCCTTTGTGGACGAAGGCGTAGAAAAGTGCCTGGATGTCTTTCAGCAGGACGGCGGAGTTAACACCCTGTTCATCGCAACGTTCACCTATGGGCGCGGCATCGCCGGACGGCAGGTGCCAGGGCAACCTTTGCCAGACCACGGCAAGCAGCAATATGACACGGACACCTTCCATGGCGGCTGCTACACGAGAGTGGATCCGAAATATTTCGTCAACACAGCATTCAAGGATTTTCGCACTCCCGAGTTGGGAGACTATGACGTACTGGAAGCGGTGTTGCCAGCGGTGAAGCAGCGTGGAATAAAAACCGTTTGCTGGTTTGAGGATGTGTTCCGGAAAGACTTACCGAATATCGATCAACTGGAAGAGAAAGAGTTATCAGGCGAGAAGGCTGGAACGGTCTGCTTCAATAATCCGAACTATCGCAACTGGCTGCTCGGCATGGTTGAGAATTGGGCTCGGCTCTATGACGTGGACGGAATCATGTGGGGCTCGGAACGACAGGGCGCATTGGCGAACATGCTCGATGCGCACGCCGGAGGGCCAGGTTCGCCAATGCGAGTGACGTGTTTCTGCCAGTTCTGCGAAGCCAAAGCGAGGGCGGGCGGAATCGACCCGGAGCGGGCGCGCAGGGGGTTCCTGGAACTGGCGAAATTTGTGGAGATAAGCCGCCAAGGCCAGCGACCTACGGATGGATATCTTGTTTCGTTCTGGCGTCTGATGCTGAACTATCCCGAGTTGCTTGCGTGGGAGATGCTTTGGACAGAGAGCCTGCGCGACACGTATGCGGCGATCTACGCAAAAGTCAAGGAGGTGAAGCCCTCGGTGCAGGTGGGCTGGCACATCTGGCATAACAACTCGTTCAACCCGATCTACCGGGCGGAACAGGATCTCCAGCAAATTGCAGCGCACTCCGATTTCCTGAAGATCGTGATCTACAACAACTGTGGCGGAGAGCGGCTGGCCAATTACATTCGCAACGTGGGCGGCACGCTCTACGGCGATATTCCCGGGCAGGAGCTTTTGGAATTCCACTACGGCGTACTGAACTACGAGGAGAAGTCGCTGAAGGAGATTCCATTTACCGGGCTTTCGGCTGACTACGTTCATCGCGAAACCAAGCGCGCGCGCGAAGGCCTGGCAGGAACAAAGACTCTTCTGTGGCCCGGGATTGACATCGACATTCCCACCCAAAAAGGCAATAGCCGATGCTCGCCGGAAGGTGTTCGCGATGCAACGCTGGCGGCATTTCAGGGTGGCGCCGATGGCGTGATTCTTTCGCGTAAGTACTCCGAAATGACGTTAGCGAATCTGCGGGGCGCGGGTATAGCCGTGCGACAGAGGGAGAAGACATGACGGCTGAACCTGAGCCCGTTACGCCGAATTCAAAATGTAGTGACTGCTGGTCGAGCGAACAACGGTGAATCGATCGTCATCCTCTGCTCGACCCGCTTTTCGCGCCATCGGCGTGCAGGCTGGATGTTGTTGAGATGCGCCAGTGCCTGCTCCGGACAATGGCCCATGGAAGTGTGGTCCGCTTCCCTGGAAAATGATGCGTATCATGTTCATGTTGAGGAAGCTACCGCGGTTTGAATCCCTATGAAAAGCCCAATAGAACCAGTCCGAATGGCGATGCTTGGATCAGGTTTTGTCGCCGGTTTTTACATGCAGGGATTGGCCGACGTTCCGGGCCAGGTGGTAGTTGCGAACTACTCCCGTTCGCCAGAACGCGCACACGAATTTGCCAACCTGTGGAATATCCCGCATCCGTCGACAAAGCTGGACGAGCTGATTGCTCGCGACGACATCGATCTCTATGTCATCGCTCTGCCGAATGGGGAGCATTTGCCGATAGGGTTGAAACTGGCTCGGGCGGGTAAGAACCAGGTGTGCACAAAGCCGCTGGGCCGAAATCGCAATGAAGCGCGGCAGCTACGCGATGCGGCAGCGGTGTCCGGCGCCTTGCACGGCTATGCCGAGACGGAAGTATTCGCGCCTGCTGTGGTCAAGGCGAGGCAGATGATCGAGAGCGGGGGAATCGGAAAGGTTCTCTGGGTCCGGTCTCGCGAATCACACAGCGGCCCGCACAGTCTTCAATTCTGGGATGCGGGCCTGGCAGGCGGAGGCGCCATGCTCGATCTCGGATGCCATTGCATTGAAGCCGCGCGATACTTTTTCGGAAAGAAAGACAGGATCCTCGAGGTGCTCGCTTGGGGCGCCACCCTCGTCCATGGCGATCGGACCAAAGGCGAGGACAATGCGCTCCTGGTGCTTCGGTTCGCCAGCGGAGGGATTGCTCATTGCGAGATGTCCTGGACCACAAAAGGCGGGCTCGATCTTCGCAATGAGATCCATGGCTCGGAGGGCAGCGTCTTTACAGATGTAACGCGTATGACTCCCATCGCCGCTTTCACCACGAAAGCAGCGGGTTATGTGGTCGAGAAGGCGGACATTGATTTCGGCTGGACGAAGCCCCTTCCGGAGGAAGCATTCGCTTATGGATATCAGGGCGAGATGAAGCACTTTGTGGAATGTGTTCGGCACGGCCGACAGCCTCGCGAATCGTATGAAGATGGATTCATGGTGAATTGCGTTCTCGATGCGGGTTATCGTTCCATGCGTGAACGAGCCTGGATCGCGGTCGAATATGAGTAGGGCCATACTCCTGACTCAACTGACTGCACCCAGGAAGCGGCTTACCCCCGCCCGGATTCATGGGATCTTATCGGTTCAACTGGGTTTGGTAGCTTGCCTTGTTATTACTTCGCCCATTGCTCCAGCCGTTGGGAGCCGAGGTGTACGCTGATTGTCAGCGGCCAGCTGCGAGCTCTTGTTTACCCTGTTCCGCGAACCTCAAATCTCCGACCGGCAATTAGCGGCGGATGCGGGGTAGTGCAGCGAGAGTTGGACGGCCTGAAATCTTTGCCGACTCCGTTCGCGGAGTGACAATGAACAGCCAAAACGCTATGCCATGCTTCGCATCTGTCGGCGGCGATCGCCATCTGGTCCGCGTACTACAAGAAGAGTTTTTTGCCCAAGCCGAAGATCGCCGTGGCCTCATTCTTCAGACCTATCAATCCGCATTGACCTCCATTACAACTCAGTTGAGGTCTAAAGGGCCTTGAACTCCGGTCTCTCTTGCTGTTGCACTTCGAAATACGCCAGCAGCCGAGGCTCCGGAATGTGTAATCCCGGAGGGATTTCCAAGGAGTGTGGAAAGGAGGAAAGCCGGCTTCTTGGCTTTCTATGCAGTTCCATACTCTGTCATTTCCATGGCTTGCCTCGGAAGCGCATATCCTAAGATCGCAGTCACCTCGAAGGTCCGCTTCGGGAACAAGAACCACTTGTCCGAGTTCGCGACTCTACTCTCACGTGGATCGGAACAGCAAAATGCGCTCAATGGCACTACCAGACTCGTGCTCACTCATCGAATCGCAAACGGCTGCTTTCCTGTCCAGTCCGGAACAGAATTCACAAGGAGGTCTGTGGTGGTTGGAATTCGGTTGATCATGAGCTTGAGATTGAAGCCCACGCTCTGCGCGTAGTAGTCCCGCGCGTTGCTGGCGGTTGCGAACATATCAAGATACATGTGCGCAGACACACGATAGCCCATACGGATATCGGCGTCGTAGTTGGGTGTCGTGCTTTTGGTGGATGGATAGGTTCCGCGAGAAACGATAGCGGTGCGGGACGATACGGGGTAGATCGGCGTCGTGTCCTTCTGCAGGTATTGCATCCCTCCGCTGAATTTGATTTGGTACTCGAAGCGTTGTTTGCGCGAATACAGGGAAATCGGCACTGATGCCAGGTAGTACTGTTGCGGGCTGAAGTATCCTCCCTGGCCAAGGGAGAAGAAATTCAAGTTTTTGGCATAGTGCATGCCCGTGACGTTTACGCCTAGTGTCAGTCCTTGCACAACTTGCCAATACAATCCGGCATTGCCTGTCGCGCTCCAGTTGTTGGGCACGTGCAGTCCCTGGATCACCGAAACACCGACCGAGGCGTATTCGCCGATGGTCTTGTAGTACAGATGGGATAATGGAGCCGAATCGAATCGTGATGTAATGCTGTTCGACACGACACCTCCCCATCGAGTCCCGGTGGCCGGGTCGTGTGCGCCGGCGTATGAAAGGAAGCTATCCTTGACGCTGTCACGCGCGCCGAGAATCGTCAGCCATTTATTGTGGGGCCGAACGCGGATTCCCCCAATCAGATTGTGAACTGGGAAACCTTGAGGCGAGGTTCCCACTTCCAAACCGAAGGTCTTTGTCGACAATTCAGCGAGGATGCTATAACCGGCGTTGGACTGTTCGCCGAACACCGTTTTCGGCGATAGCGTGCCGAACCTCAAATTCGAACTTCCATTGGGCGTTCCGGCGGACGCATAGACGCCATGTCCCTCGACTCCGAATCGTACCCGGTCGGAGGCTGTGTACGCCGAGCCCACGAGGGTGTCAGCAACAGTCAGTTGATCAAACCCCGGCTCTCCCACCCTTCCTGTCCCCGTGCCGCCAGTACTGATTAGAGGTGTATTGCGGTTTTCAACTGCCTCGACTTCATCCTGCATCTGCTGTTCCTGCGCCTGCTGCTGTGGCTCGGACTGACCGGCAGGAATCTGGCCGCCCGTTTCCTGGTCTGCTGAAGTCTTATTGCGCGAGATGGTAAACACCAGGCTGATGGGCTTGATGCCTGCAGTGCTGGCGGTGGTGCGCGTCGTTTGCGGCCTGCATGGAGTAGCCGAATGCGGAGAATTCGCGGCCAGGCTGGAGCCGCCGTGAACGGCGAGCAGGTTACCGACTCCGGCACCCTCCGGGAGTTGCGGCCACGGCACGGCCTTTGTTTGAAGCTCTGACAAGTCCTGCTCGTGCATCGCCTGCAGGGCCGATCTCAATTCGTTCTCTCCCGCATCGAAATCGCCGCGCGCGATATCTTGCCTGGCTTTCATGTGCATCAGTTCCGGATCATTCGGAAAACTGTAGAGTCCCTGGCGCAGGAAATGGTCGGCCAAATCAGCCTTGTGGGCGGAGAGGGCAGTTCCTGCCGCGACGCGGAAGTCTCCCGCCTGCGCGCCCGCCATTCCCCAGGTTCGGAAGACCTCGAGTGCCTCCTGCTTGTCATGTCGCTTCAGATAGAGAGACGCCAACGTGTAATGGATATTTCGATCGCCGGGATACTCGTGCCCCGCATTGGCGAGAATCGAAAAGGCGTCTTGGGGGTTGGTTTCAAAAGCGCGCTCGGCACGGCGCACGCACCACGTCGAATAGAGTTCTCTGATCGCATCGCGCTGTTTTGCGGTGAGGTCCGTCCGTCGCTTGTCATTGAACAAGAGATCACCGAGACCCGGTTCATCAAGCGAAACGGCAAGCATGGTCCATGCAAGCTGGATGTCGAGATCGGCAGGAGGATCGTTGCGTTGAGTTATATAGCGCGAACGTGCAGTCTGCAAGAGCGGAAGACCGCCCTCAGGCTGGTCATCGAGCAAGAACGCGCTGGCCTCAAGGATAAGAAAACTCGGGTCTGTTTCAAGCTGAGTGCGAACGGCGTGCGGAATGCGTGGAATTTCAGCCACCAGCATCCGGTCGGCTCGCTGTTGGTGAAGCGCAACCAGAAGGCCACGCCAGGCGCCGGAGGAATTCGCATTTTTCTTAACGATGTCGCGATAGAGATCCTGCGCCTTGGCGTAGTTGTGTTCGCGCATCCAGATGTCTGCTATCTGGAGCTGCGTGCCTTCGGCAGGCTGGCGTCCCGCCATCTGGTCCAAAGTGAGCGAACGGTTCAGGAAATCTTCTGCATCCTGACATCGTCCCTCCGTCGAGTAGAGAACGGCAATGGAGTTAAGAAACCCCGTGTGCTTCACAGCCAAATCATAGGAACGTTGGGACATGGAGCGCACGGAGCTTATCGCATGGGAGAAATCGCCTATGCGCGTATATGCGCCGACTAATCCTTCCCACCCACTGGGGTTATCAGGATGAGTCGCTGTTGCGTGGCTATAGATCTCGATGGCATGCCCGGTCTTATTCTGATCCATAAATACACCGGCTATGTTGAGACGAAAGCTAAGCGCGTCGTCGCTATCGGAGGTCCTCGCGATCTCCAAAGCGCGATGCAGCAATTGATCGCCTTGGTTGGCTTGATCTGCCTGATAGTGGACAAGCGCCATTTCCGAGAGGTAGTCGGAACGGGCCTCCAGCCGCTGCTTCACAGCCGGAGGAATCTGCTGCGAGGTCGCGATAGCTGCTTTCGCATCTTTTCCCGCAGCCTGTGCCTGAATCAGTGCGAGCCAGCTTGATTCGTCATCAGCATTTGCGGCGGTTAGCTCCGCAAATATCTTGGCGGCCGCAGGAAAGTCGCCTGCGTGTTCGGATGCATTGGCCAATCCCCGCAGCGCGTCTCTATCATTAGGATTCAGCAGCAGAGCATGTTGATATGCGGCTATTGCATCCTTGGGCCGATTGCGATCCAGCGCCTCTACGGCGCTGCTCATCACTCCCCAGAATTTCGCGTTGTGATAACCTTCTTCGACATCCTTTCGCGCAGGATCGAGCTTGCGCGCTTCCGCAAACAGTTTCTCCGCGTCGTCGAATTTCCGTTCGTTCAGCCACGCGAATCCTAGACCGGCCATTGAGTCAGTGTTGTTCGGCGCATCATGCAATACTTGTTCGAATCTCGGGGCGGCCTCCCCAAATCTGTGTTCGCCCACGAGGACATTCGCCATCCCCAACAAGGCTCCAATATCCTTCGGCCGCAGAGTCAGGGCATCCTTATAAGCCATGATGGCGGCGTCAGGCTGATTCTGTCGTTGAGCCGCTGCTCCACGCTCGATCGCCAGCCAGAATCGCGTCGCTTCGTACCCGTCGCGAACATCCGCTCTTTCCGGAGCGAGAGTACGCGCATGTTCGAACAGGGCCAGAGCTTCGCTGAACCTCTTTTCGTCGAGGCGAACATAGCCCAGTCCGGTAATGGCGTTCGCATCATTGGGCGACTGGCGAAGAACCTTGGTGAAGCTCGTTTCCGCCGACTCCATATCTTTGCTTCGAAGTGCCTTGAAGCCACGCTCATTATCGGCAGAAGCGATATCTTCCTGCTGTTTCTTGCGAAAAGCTGCCGCGATTGACTGTAACTCGGGGTCCGGAAAGCGGCGAAGATAGGCTTCGATCGGGATCAGCGCATCCGGGTCCTCCTTCTCCCACAGCAAGGCCAGACGCCACTGAACCCGGGCATGCTCAACCGTGCCAGGATCCTGGATCGACTCGAACATCCGAAGCCCGTCCAGGCGCCTTTTCGGATCATAGGTGAGCACTGTGGCGAGCCATACGCGATACTCCTCCTGGTTCGGATTTGTGGCGCAGAGTTCGCGGAGTTGGGAGATCGCTCTTTCCTTGCCACCGGTGCTGGCTGCCTCAGTTTCGTAGAACGGTTCGGCCCACCTCCCCGGGGGCGGCGGCTGGTCGCCGAGAACCTCGCGATAGACTTTCATGGCGTCGTCGGGCTTATGTTGCATTGCGAGTCGCCCTGCTTCGTCGAGGCGATTGCGCTCTTCGGGCGTGAAGACGTGCAGATGCTCGACCGCCGCAATCTGCGGCTCGCCCGGATTCATCCCGCGCAAGCGATCGAGGTAGAAACGTTCTTCGTCCATTTGGCCGTTCAGTTTGGCGCTACGCGCCAGACCTGCAAGAGCTTCTGCCTGATTGGGATCGACCAGCAGAACCTTGTGCCAGTTCTGAACCGCCAGATCGATGCGGCCTCGCAACTCCAGGGAGCGCGCTTTCGCGAGCAGTATATCGACTCCGCCTGCTGTCTGTGACCGTGCGGATGCAGCCACGAGCAATGCCAACATCAACAGCGAATGGAAACGAATGAATCGTGTCATCGCGATAACCTCGGTTGAGTTTCCAGCGTCGCTAAACGTCGTTGAGCAATGCGCTCAGTACTCCGGCGCACCCAGGCTGCGATCCCTGCTGCGAGCACTAGTATGAGTGGCGGGATGAACCAGTAGTATTCGATAAGAAGAACCGTTGCGTATTGATCGCGATTGAGTTCGCCGGAGTGGTAGGCCACCGTCCCTACCAGGTAAGACTCAAAGCGCCCATTGCGAGAGAAGGCCACGCCGCCGTAAACAGGGCCGTGGCGCTCCGACGGTGTGAACAACGCGCGAACGGCGTCGATTGCGCCGGAACCAAGGGGAACGATCGCTACCACCAAACGATCTGGCCACAGGGGCGATACGAAACTTTCAACGAGCACATCGAGACTGGCGCCGCCGCGGAGCAAACGACGTAACCGACGACCATCGTATGCGCGAAATGGCCATTCCGGATGCAGCAACAAAGTCCATGCCGCACTCTCGTTCATGCGCATACCAGGGCTGGATAGAGTGAGAGGCATTTTGTCAGCCCACTGCGACAACAATGGCTGTGAATAAGGCGTGCCGATAAGAACGAAGTCTTTATCTTTAATGCGGTCCAGATGGACAGCGGTGGTAACTGTGAGCGCCGATGCGAGTGCTCCGCTCTGGGCTCCAAAGAAGCCTGCCATATCCAGCAACGTCTCGTATTCGGCTGGAGTTGGAGTATTCGGCATCACGACCGCGGTCCGACTGAGGTCGGGCCACCGTGTGAACGGAAAACCCGCGTCCGCAAACAACTCCAGGCGTGGCAACACGACGGAATGCGGAATTCCGCGAAGATCGATTGATGAGTCTCGATGAATCGCAAAGGCCGGACGCGCGTTTGGTAGCGGAACATTTCGCTCGAAGTAGAAGTCGACAGTGAGCGTGTTCGTATACGACAGCAGACTGCCCGTAGGGAGGCGGAAAACCTCTGACTCCTCGACCGGACTGGAAGCCGGCTTCAAATGTATGCTGTCGATATCCTTTCCATTCAGGCGCAAGTGCAGCGCCGCTGGCGATCCCTGCGGCGTTCCGCTGTATTGGTACTTCAAAAGCAATGGGACGGACTGCCGGGCGCGAAGGAACAGGTCGGGCGGCAAGCGGAAATACAGGTTGATCGAACCTGTCCCTTGCAACTTCAGGCGCTCGTCCGTTGTGTAGGAGCCGATCGCAAACGGCTTGTCAGCCTGAAGCCATCGCGGAGCGTCATACGCCCGCCTCGCAGGAAGCTGAATCTTTGGGGGGTAGACATTTGCCCCGCGCAGCCTTTGGCTGTCGCTGGACAGCGAGCGAGCAGCCTGGAGAAGATCTTCGGAATGATCGCCGGTAACGATCAGCAACTTGCCGTAGGGATCGCGGGGGTTATCGCACATCGCAAGAAGCGGACCCGGCTCGGATGGTAGCGACAATCCGGCCAGAAGAGGCGAGTCGCGCAACGCAAATACAACCGCGTTCCCATTGGAGAGAGTGCCCACGCTGATGGGAAAATGTACTCCGCGTACATCCGAAAGCACACCGAACCAGGACGCAACGAGAGCTGCGCTGTTCAGAATGATTTCGTCGGGGGATTCACCGAAGACGAGGGGCAGACTCCAGGATCGTAATCCGGATGGATCGAAGAATGGCAGGGGCAGTAAGGAGAGGTCGTTCGCAAGCAGCAACCTCGTTCCGCTTAGAATGACGGTGCTGTGCGGATCCAGGGTCACCCAGGGTATGGGTGTCGAAGCACATGACGCGCAGGTTCCCTGGAGTTGGAAAGAGAGCGTGTTGTCGTTCGTCAACAGGTCGGTCGGCAGGGCGAACTCACTCTGTTGCGAAGACCCAGGGGAAAGGGCGATCGATCCCGCTTGTACACCATTGAGTGTAAGTTCCATGGTGATTTCATTCGGATGCAGATTGGGCGCTGCGTAATTGAGTTTTAAGGTCGCGTTCGTCGTGATCTTGGTGACTGGCTCGCCGAAAAAGAAGTTCAGTGAGGCTCCGCTCCCCTGCAAGGACAGGTCTTTTGCTTCAGCCGTAATCCCAAGTTCAAACTCATCGTGAAAGTTAGCCGGCCGCATTGCTTCGACTTGACTCGGTTTCATACTCAGATCGTGAAATTGAAGACCCGAGGACCACACTTGGGAGGGAAGGAGGATGCATGCGAAGAGCAGAATCGGAGCGACAACGGATGCGGCCTCGTTCTTGGGCCTCGGCGGCAGCGGGTCCGGCTCGGCCGTTGGAGCAGGCATGAAAAGTCCGATCAGTACGATCGCCAGACCGCGTATCGCCAACATGAAGATCAACAGCAAGCTGTGCACCGGTCGATCGCTGGGCTCTGTGGCACGCAACCGTTGCCGGGACTTCCCCCCCGAATACATCAGGCTTTCGATATGCCGCTCCTGCTCATCTGTGAGTTCGCGCAGGAACAGATCCTGGCGCTTCTTGGCGGAATGCGCTACCAGGGCAGGAATCTCGCATCTCGATTTGCCGTCATCAAGGGTCAGAAGAACAGACGCACCGCGGGCAAGCTCCAAAGGTTCCTCAACCTTTACCGTCGCACTCCGGCGCGACAGGAGAACAGTGACACCGGTGATCTGACGATGGCCTTGGCGTGAATGGTGAGCTTCGAGTGTCAATATGGCGGGCACGTCTGTACGCAGGCATGCTCCCGATCGCAATCGCCGGCGTTCCCATGCCACCGAGGCTGCTACAGACAGGATCATCGCGCTGTACATCGCCCATGCGGCGTTCATGATGATCGTGTCTCGATGAGCAGGATCGGCAACGAAGCGGCGCTCCGCCATCACAAGGCCCGCCACGTTCAATGCCAACAGAACGAGGTAAGGCAACGCGATGCGCCGGTCGAAGTAGGAACGGCGAATGATTCCGCCTTTGCTGGTAACGTTGAATCGTCCCAGGCGCGGATTGACGAGTGCCAGCAGCGTGGGGAAGAGAATGTACGGCGCCAGCACGACCTCGTAGATCTCGTTCCAAAAAGAATGACGGTAGCGCCCCTGAATGCGTGAATTCGTCAAACTTGACAGTGCGAGGTGAGGAAAGGCGTACGCCAGAATTGCCCATGTGTAGCCATAGATATTCACCTTGCCCAACAAGAGGTAGACCAGCGGCACGGTCAAAAAAACCAGGCGAGGCAATGCAAACATAAAATGGGTGGTCGCATTGAAGTAGCAGAGCCTCTGAGAAAGCGAAAGCCCGGATGCGAACAGAGGATTTTCAATTCGCAGAATCTGGGTCATGCCGCGCGCCCAACGAATGCGCTGACCGATGTGTGCGGCCAAGCTTTCGGTGGCGAGGCCGGCGGCCTGCGGAATGTTGATATAAGCGGTGTTCCAACCACGCCTCTGCATGCGCAGAGCGGTGTGGGCATCTTCGGTCACCGTCTCGACCGCGATTCCGCCAATCTCGTCGAGCGCCGTGCGCCGCAGCACCGCACACGATCCACAGAAGAAGGCCGCATTCCAAAGATCATTCCCGTCCTGCACAAGGCGATGAAACAGTTCGTCTTCGTTGGGGACTCTGCGGAACTGTCCCAGGTTTCTCTCAAACGGATCCGGAGAATAGAATTGATGCGGAGTCTGCAGCACTCCAAGGCGAGGGTCGGAAATAAACCATCCCAGTGTCATTTGCAGGAACGAACGTGCCGGGACGTGGTCTGAATCGAAGATAGCAACGAGCTCGCCGCTCAATTGACGCAGGGCATGGTTGATGTTTCCGGCCTTGGCGTGCGCGTTATTTTCACGGGCAATGTATTCCACACCAGCTTGTGCGGCAAACTCGCGGAACTCTGCCCGCCGTCCATCATCGAGCAACACAACTCTCATCTTTTCAGCCGGATAATTGATCGCCTTGGCGGCGATGACGGTGGCCTGCACCACGTGAAGAGGTTCGTTATAGGTGGGCACCAGTACATCAATCGTTGGCCAATTTGCCGGGTCTCCGGTAAGCGGCTGCGGGTGCCGCCTCAAAGGCCGCAAAGTCTGGAAATACCCGAGAATCAATGTAGAGAAAGCAAAGAATTCCGCGGCCAGAAGCAGCAACACAAAAATTGTGTCCCATTGGTGGATGTGGCCAGCGCTGGTAATTCCTTCCCACGTTTGAATCACCCGCCAATATCCGTAGCGCAGAGTACTGAAGACAGAAATTGTCATCAGGATCATGGTTACGGTGATCGAGCGCGAACTGGTGTTCAGGAATATTCCAAGCAGGATCAGCAGTGTGCCAAAGATTGCCTGTTCCTGCCAGGCAAGCGGCAGGATGAGCAGCGGTCCAAACGCGGCAGCTGCAGCCAAGGCCAACAATCCCAAGACAACCAACCCGAGGCGCGAAGTCCACCAGGATAGAGAAACAGATCTGATCATGCGGGCTACCTGCACCATACTGTGAACGTGCGTTTGGGCGGGGCAGTGGAGATTTGCAGAAAAATTGAAAGCCGCAGCGCGCATCATGCCGGCTGAGGGGCGGTCAACTCTTGTGTCAATTACCGCGAGAAAGATTCCGATCCATCACTTCGGTGCGAGAGCTTCTCCTCATGGAGCGAATCCGGATTTTTATCTCAATGAGTGAAGGTTTCAGATTGAATCTGCCGCGAGCTCCCCGCCCTCCGGTGCACACACCCTGACACATCTGAGACGATGATTCCTTTGCGAGAGCTGCGCGGCGTTTCACGCTCATATCACTGATTGATCTAACGGCTAGGCAACCACTAGGTATTAAGGTTTCTGGCTCGAGGTTTTGAGTCCCTTATGATGAAGTCTTAACTAGTTAAGACTTCATTGTCAAGCAGCCCAGGTGATCGGGAAAGCGATCAATGGCTCAGGATCTGCAGGCCAGCCAGAGCCCATCTTCGTCATCACTGGCGAGAGCTGTCCGTTGGCTCCTTCCGGTGCCTACCAAAGCCAAGATGAGTTCCGACTTTGGAGAAGCCCAACTTAACCGACCGGAATGCCCAACCACCGACCTTCGGAATGACATGCCACACCGCAGGGTGCCGTGTAGACTTCGATTCGGCTTGCGGTTGAGATGGACCGGAGACATCCGAGATGTGCCTCGGAAATTGCGGCGTGGACGAAGCGAACCGGGATTGTGAGTGTTGAACTTTGGTTGCTGTAATGTGCAACTTGCGTCGTTGTAACCCCTGCTTTCGCCCCCCCGTGGAGAAGGGTTGAAGCCCGGCTGGAGCTTCCTGGGTTATGGCTGCCGTGTCTGACGGCGTCGCGATTGCCGGCGAGAAGGGCATAACCGTCACCTCCGGTAATACCCTTAAAGTGATAGTGAGGGAAACTGTGGCCAGGCATGCCAATGCCGCTTTTTTGGTCGCGGAATAATTCAGACTGGGTGGCGCTACCAGTGCGCGAACCCTTGCGCCGAGCAATGACGGGGACGAAAGAAAGTCTATCGGGCCGGCGAGATCCTGCCCGGAAATCCGCCAACTCGCCAAGGTGGTCAGGCAGGCTGCGTATTCGAGGCGACATGCATCCGAGCGATCCACTGAACCAGAGTCGCAGGCCAATTCGCGATCCCAACGCAGCTGACGTCGAAGAAGCCATGCTGCAGGATGGAAACAAACGAGATAACAGCCAAGAGTCGCCAGTCGATCCCAGAGATAATCCCGTCGCCGAACGTGCATCAGTTCGTGGCGGAGAATGTTTATGAGTTGTGGAGTCTCCAATCGAAAAAGGAACTCGTCGGCCACCAAGATTTTGGGGCGCCAACACCCGGCCGCGGCGGGGGAGAGAAGGCCCTGGACCACCCTCAATTCGCATCGAGGAGCCTGAATAGACAAGCGGATCGAGTCGAACAGTGATGAAAGTGATTCAGAAGCTGGCTGGGAAGCCCGCAAAAGAGTTCTCAATTGCCAGAATCGGCCGCAAAAACTCAGCAAGAACAGACCGAGGATAGCCGCATATGCCCAACACAAGCCGGGCAGAATCGTCGAAAAGCGGGGTGTTAATGCAAAATTGAGCGCCCACGACCGATGGGTCTCTGAACCGCCTGCAAGCGCCGCGCTAACCGAGGAAACTGGAGCCGACAGACTGAACAGCAGGAGCAAAACTGGCCATGCCGCCACCATCCCTCCGAGAAAGACTCCGCGCAGCCGAAATCGGAACTGAGAATCCCGGACGAACCGGCACAAAAGCCATAAGAGCACGTATCCAGCCGCAGACTGAAGCACATACGTGAGCCAAAGACTCGAAAGCGTCGATGCAGTCTCACTGCTCATATAAATCCTAGGTTTGGGCGTGACGCCAGCTCCAATGTCACCTCACAACAACTCCTTACGTCGATTGCGGACCAAGCTCTCGAGCTCGCGCAGTTCCTCCCGGCTGATGCGCTCATCGCTCAAGAGTTCCACTAGCAGTTCCGATCGGGAACCGGTAAAGTACCTGGTCAATAAATGACGGATGGAGAGCCGGTGGACATCACCACGGCTGATCAGCGGGCGGAACACGAAGGCGCGTCCCTCTTGCTTGTGATCCACTTGCCCCTTGCGCTCCATGATCCGCAGCCAAGCTTGAACAGTTTTGTAATTTGGAGGCGGATTTTCTCCCGAGGCCGTCACGATGTCCTCTATCGTTCCCCCGCGAATTCGCCATAAAACCTGCAACAAGCGAAGTTCCCCCGGAGTGGGCAGTTCAACCTTCTGGCTTTGCTGTTTCTTTCCCATCGCTAGAGAGATTGTGCAACTTTGATCCCATAAGATCAACAGCCTAAAATCATGCGGGCACGGTGTCTGTTGCTTCCCCCGGTATTCCAATCTCAAGTTGGCAAACAGCCGACTTTTTGTTCAGTGCCAAAGCGAAACTTCCACTCGGTCCCGTATCACCGCCGTTGCGGAAACTACCATTTAGTCAACCGTGAACGATCCCTCTCGGAGAAATGTCCCTTTGCCGATAATTAACCGTCGTCGGTGAACAATGGAAATGAGGACGTGCCTATGACTCTTGCGAACAGTCACGTCTTTCCACCCAAACGAAGCAACAGGGCAAAAAGCACCGTACCCCACCCCTCTATGTAGATTCCGCCATATCTTCGCCTAAGAAGCACATAAGTTATTCTAATACTTAAAGATACGAAAACACATTTGGGCGCGATTCTGTCGCATTTCAAGTGCAAAGTGGCATTTTTGTCCAAGCAGAGAAAACTCCCGCATCGCCCTATCGCATTTGTTATCAATCACCTTCAGGCGGAACTTGTTCGAGGAGGCGCTTCCAGGTGCGCTGGTTTTTGCGGAATCCCTTCTTCAAATCCTCCAGAATTCGCTCAAAATCGGCGTTGGTGCGCAGATTGTTCCACGCCGGATTCTTCTGGAACCAGGGATAGTTCTCGTTGCCGAGATAGATGGCGCGGCGCAGCCAGTGCAGCGCTTCGCTGGAGTCGCCTTCGACGGCGAAATAAGTAGCAAGGCGGTACGCCATCTCGCTGTCGGCTTCGGCGGCGGTGAGGGTGTCGTCCTTGAGGAGAGCGACGGCGCTGGCGCGATCGCCGGCCTGCACATAGCACAGCGCCAGCGTGGGCACGGCGATGCGCATCAACTCGTCGTCGCGAATCACGCCTTCCAGAATCTCGATGGCCGCGGCGAGATTGCCCATGCGCATCTGCTGATAACCGGAGGAAGTGCGCAGCAGCGGGTGCCGCGGCTCGAGGGCAAGGCCTTTGGCGAGTTCGTCGCCGGCTAACTCGAGCTGGTTCTGGTAGTGGTAAACGCGGGCGCGGTGGTTGTAGAGGATGGCGGCGTTGGCGGGATTCAGCTTGAGCGCGCGGTTGAACTGGTTGAGCGCCTCGTCATACATGCCGTCACCGCGCAGCGCGATGCCCGCGACCATGTGCACGTTCCAGTCGTTCGATGAGACCGTGAGCAGGTTGGCGATGCCGTGCCGCGCCGACTCCTTTTCGCCGCGCGAGAGCAGCATGTAGATGCGGTAGAGGTTGGCCTCGGTGGAAGCGGGATCAAGTTGGAGCGCTTCGTCGAAAGCGCGGCGCGCGTGGATGACGTGAATCTGGCCGCCGAATCCGTGCCGCGCGTACTGCAGCTCGGCGATGCCCAGGCCGGTCCAACCCTGGGCAAAGTTCGGCATCCTTGGTGGTGACGCTGGTAAACAGAGCATGGGCGCGATCGAGATCGCCGCGCGCGCCGGTGCGGTACATGAACGAACTGAGCAGGGCGCGGCCCTGCAGGTACTCTTCGCTGACCGGGCCAGGCAGCGAACCATTCCGTGGGCTGCTGCGCGGGGTCTCGGCGTGCATGGCTTCGATGCGGTCGGCGGCGCTCAGTCCGTGGAGAGCGGCGAACACTTCGTTGGAGATTTCGGTCTGCACCGCGATCAGGTCGAGCGAAGCAACGCGGATGGCGCCGCCGGAACGCACGCGCTGCGAAGCGACATCGAGCAGTTGCCAGTTGAGATCGAAACCCTGCTCGGAGCGCAGAAAGCTGCCCGCGAGCACATAGGAGACCATCAGGCGCTGCCCCAGGGAAAGCGGGTCCATCTGCGCGATAGGCAGCGACATCAACGTGCTCGATGGGCGGACCACCAGCGCGGGAATGCGCGCCAGGCGGGCCGCCATGGCATCGGCCAGGGCAAACCCGTAGAGCGGCGCCACTTCCTTCGCTCCCAGGTTGGCGAAGGGCAGGACCACCAGGGAGTTCTGTTGCGCGCGATCGGGCGTGGACTCGCGAAAGCGCTCGGCAAGCATGGAGAGAAAGCCGGTGGCGCGCTTCTCGGCTTCCGGGCCGGTGGTGGGCAGGTTGGCGGCGGCGTCCCCGGGAATGATGCCGGTTTCGATCTGCATGCGCCTTCATGATGGTCTTGAGAGCTTCGCGAACCTCGGCGGCGGAAGCATAGCGCGCGACCGGATTCTTCTCAAGGCAGGTCGCGATAACGCTCTTCAGCTCGGTGGAGACGCCGGGGACGATTTCGCCCAGATCGAGGCGGATCGGAAAACTGGATGGCGCGGATGGCCTGAAAGTCCTCGGCGTCGGGCCGGGCGAAGGGATGACGGCCGCCGACCAGCTCGTAGAGGATGACGCCCAGCGCCCACACGTCGGACTGCACGCTCGACTGGCCGGTGACAAACTGCTCGGGGGCCATGTAGCGGATGGTGCCGCCGCGCGCGGTGTAGGTGGCGGCGACGGAAGCATCCTTGGCCAGGGCGGGCTTGGAGGGATCGAAGCTGGCATCTTCTGGAGGCAGGCGGCGGGCCAGGCCGAAGTCGAGAATCTTGGCCAGGCCGCCGTCGGTGAGCATGACGTTCTGCGGCTTCAGGTCGCGATGGAAGATGCCCAGCGCATGCGCGGCCTGCAGGCCGTCGGCCACCTGGATGCCGACCGAGAGAACCAGTTGCAGGCTGGCCGGGCCCTGGGCAATGAGGTGGTCGAGCGACTGGCCCGGCACGTACTGCATGACGATGTAGCCGCCCTCGCTGCTCTCTCCCACTTCGTAGATGGCGCAGACATTGGGGTGCTCGATGGCCGAGGCCAGGCGGGCTTCGCGCAGGATCGTGGATGCGCAGTTGCTCGGCCGACATCAGGCCGGCGCGCAGGATCTTCAGCACCACAGGGCGCTGCAACAGCGTGTCGTTGGCCAGGTAGACCACGCCGCTGCCTCCGGCGCCCAGCCGGCGGACGATTTCGTAATGTTCAATCGTCTTGCGCTTCATCTCGACCTGGTTTCAGTGTACCGGTGGTTTATCAACGCCGTTTCAACGGGTAAAAAGCGGACAAAGAGTGTCATCTCCCGGCGAGCTCTCGATCTGGTACCTTCGTAGTAACAATGAGCGCAGTTCACAGGGGGGCCCTACGGTACGCGGCATGGACCGCGGTCGTTTTGTCCACTGCGCTCGTGGCCCAGGAACCGGCGCCGCCCGCGCCAAACCAGCAACAGCCCGGCGCCGGAGCCCAGGTTCATACCGGGACCAGCAGCGGACTCACCGGCGACGCGCGTGTACAGAATCTGCTGGCCGATCACCAGTATTTTCGCGTGCAGTCGGAACTGGATGAGTTGCCGCCTGAGCAGGCGCAGCTGTATCGCGGCATTCTCGCCAATCGCAACAACGATCCCAGAGAATCCATCAAGCTGCTGGAGCCGCTGATGGACAAGATCGCTTCAAGCGGCGACGCGGTACACGAGAAGCTGGCGCGCAAGGCGCTGGCCGAGGACTACCTGCGCGACGGAAATTTGTCGAAGGCGGCGAAGGAATATCAGAGCCTGGAAAGCCGGTTGCAGAGCACGCTGACGCCCGATGAGCAGGACGAGATCGAGATGCCGCTCAAGCTGCTGCCGCTGGCGGCAGCGAATCCGCCGATGACGGTGGACCCCTGCGATGCGTTCGTGCTGCAGGTGAGCCGGAATCCGCTGGGGCTCACGGACATTCCGGTGTTTGTGGATGCGCGGCCGCATACCTGGATGCTGGACCCGACCGCGCCGTTCAACCTGATTGCGCGCTCGCTTGCCCGCGAGGTGGGGTTGAAGGTTTCGGAGGAAGCGGCGACGATTCACACGCTGACCGGGCGGCCGATGCAGGTGCATTCGACGGTCATTCCGCGATTCACCGTGGGCGGAAAGCTCACGTTTCACAACATGACGGCGTTCGTGTTTGAGGATGCGGATTACAACTTCGGGCGATCGCACTACCAGGTCCAGGGGGTGCTGGGGTATCCGGCGTTGTCGGCGCTGAGCAGCCTGACAGTCACGGACAACGCGACGGTGGAATTGCGGCCAGCGCGGGAGATTCAGGCACAAGCCAAGGCGGACCCGAATTACGAGGGGGCGCGATTCTTCCTGGATGGCGATCAGATCATTGTGGCGCTGGGCCTGGCGCCGAACGAGCAGATGTTCGCGGTCGATGCGGCGGGGCAGCAGACCTATCTCAGTTCGCGCTACTACGACGAGCATGTAAGGGAATTTGCCGGGCAAAAGACCGAGATGTTCACTGTGCCGGGCGCGCGTCCGTTACCGCCGCAGCCTGCGTACACGGCGGAGACGCTGCCATTGCGGTTCGGATCGGCAAAGGTGGATGTGCACTTTGTCCAGGTGCTTACGCAGCCGGTGGGCTCGGCGGCGCTGGATGATGTGTATGGCGTGCTGGGCGTCGATGCGCTGGATCAGATGCGGAGTTACACGTTTGACTATGAGAACATGCGGTTCAGGGTGAGCCAACAGTGATCAGTGATTGTTCGGTCAGAGATTCGAAGGTCAGCGTATTCCGCCGGACGAGTCTCTGAGTGCTAGCCACTTGCGATATGTCGATTCGATGTCGCTCAATGGCGTGTTGAACCAATTGCTCCATTCTCCTGACGAGATCCGGAATCCGTGGCAGATCTCATTCATGGAATTATTTATCGCAAGGAAGTCGTTGCCGTGTTCATCGCGATCATCGAGATTTGGCCATCGGGCGATGACCTGCTCCAAATCGGCGGCTTCCAACCCTAAGCGAGAATGTTTTTCCCAGTCCTCAATATTGGCGGCAGCTGCCGTAATGCACCGGAGTACGATGTCTCGCTCCTCCGCTGATAAGCCTTCCATTCCCAAGCTGTGACTCTTCCTCAGTGACCTCTCCGAATTTCCGTCGCATCTGGTGGAGGCGGCGGCAGCTTTGCCAGCCGAGCTTGCCCGCGCCGCCCCAAAAGAAACATGGTCTTTCCAAAAATCAGCAAAACGATTCCCCACCAAAGGTTGGCATTGATGCCCAGGCTGCGCGCGTAGAGATCGATGTTGTCCCTCGTGGCATATCCGAAGGCGGTGAGGATGATGCCGACCAGGGTGAACATCAGTCCCATGGGAATCCGTAAATCGAGACTCATCGGAACTTCTCCTCAGGCAAAGAAAATATTCAGCGCGATGGCGCCGATAAGGACGGCGATTCCCAGAGTCTCGGGCCGCTGCCACCATTCGAGGTGGTGATGCGGAGGCTTGGGCGTCAAGGAGTGAACCAGGCCGACAAGTTCCGACTCAGGCTTAGGCTTGGTCGCCAGGCTTACCACAATCGCGACGATGGCGTTGATGCTGAACGCGAAGATGGCGCCCCAGAAGTTCTGCGCCATGTCGCTGGGATAGTGATGGATCACGGTGATCCAACCTCCGTGGATGCCGGGACGGGCCTCGATGGGCAGGGTGAGGCCATGATGCAGCACGGCGGCGCCGGTGCCGGCGATGAGGCCCGCAAAGGCGCCGTGGCCGGTGGTGCGCTTGGAGAACATGCCCAGCAGGAACGTTGCGAACAAAGGCGCGTTCACAAACGAGAACACCAGCTGCAGCGTGTCCATGATGTTGTTGAAGTTGATGGCGGCGTAGGCGGTGGCGATCGAAAACAGGATTCCGCCCACGGTTGCCCATCGACCCACAGCCATGTAGTGCCGGTCACTGGCGCCCTTGTGAATGTAGGACTGGTAGAGATCGTAGGTGAACACGGTGTTGAACGCGGTCACGTTGCCGGCCATGCCGCTCATGAAGCTGGCCAGCAGCGCCGTCAGTCCAAGGCCCAGAATGCCGGTCGGGAAAATAATGCAGCAGCATGTTGGGGGTGGCCATGTCGTAGTCGAGCAGCGGCTGTCCGCTGGCCGTCAGCATGGGCTGGCCGGTGACTGGGTTGATCTTGGCAGGAACCAGGCCTCTTCCCTGCTCCACCTGCGGCGAAACGACCTGAATGTTATGAATGATGGAGCCATCCGGATTCCTGGTCACAGTTGTGACCGAATGCGGCGTGGGCAAGCCGATGGCCAGCAGGCCGGGCAGAATCACCAGGAACGGGAAAGAGCATTTTGGGGACGGCGGCAATCAGCGGAACACGCGCGGGCGGAGTCCATGTCCTTGCGAGGCCATGGCGGTCTGGATTACCAGGAAGTCGGTGCACCAGTAGCCCGCGCCGAGCACGAATCCAAGGCCCATGCCGATGCCGATGATCTCGATGCCCATGGGATTGGTATTGGCGTGCATCACGCCCTTCCACTCGTGCATGTAGGCGTCCGGCAACGACGCCTTCAGCCCCGCCCATCCGCCGATGTTCTTGAGGCCGAGGAGCACCAGCGGCAGGAATCCAGCAATGATGAGGAAGAACTGCAGCACTTCGTTGTAGATGGCGCTGGTGAGTCCGCCAAGGAAGATATAGCCGAGCACGATGACGGCGGAGAGAATGATCGAGAAAGTGAAGATATCCCCCGGCGGCCGTCCCATCGCAGCGAAAAGGCTGTCGAAGACGTGAAGCGCCTGGATGAGCCGCGCCATGGCGTACATCGAAATGCCGGAACTGAACACCGTCATCACCGCGAAGGAGCAGGCGTTGAGAGCGCGGGTCTTCTCGTCGAAGCGCAGGCGCAGGAACTCTGGCACGGAGCGGGCCTTCGATCCGTAGTAGAACGGCATCATGAAGATGCCGACGAAGATCATGGCGGGGATGGCGCCGATGCCGTAGAAGTGGGCGGTCTCGAGGCCGTACTTGGCGCCCGAAGCGCCCATGCCGATGACTTCCTGGGCGCCGAGGTTGGCGCTGATGAATGCCAGGCCGCAGATCCAGGCGGGAAGAGCGCGGCCGGCCTGGAAGAAATCCTTGCTGGTCTTCATGTAGCGCTTGAGGGCAAAGCCAATGCCCAGCACAAACACGAAGTACAGCAACATGATGAGCCAATCGACGGATGTAAGTTTCAAGAACCGGCTCCTTTGTTGGACCGCGAAGAGAACTGAAGTAGCAGAGTTTAACGGAAGATACGCAATCACTTTAAGCACTGGGACGGGAATACGTCCAGTCGAAATTGAAAAGGTTTTCAGCGCTCGGGCGTGGCCGAGTTCTTGGAACCGAGAACAGCGAGAACAGGTAAAATGAAAGAAGCATGATTCCCACACTGACCTGGACCCCTGAGGGCGTCCGCTTTATCGATCAGACCCGACTCCCTCTCGAGGAGAGCTATGTGCTCGCCACCACCTATGAGCAGGTAGCCGAAGTCATTGTCACCATGGTAGTTCGCGGAGCCCCGGCGATCGGCGTCACGGCTGCGTACGGCGTTGCACTGGGTGCACTTCGGAGCAAGGCGGCGACGCTGGATGAGTTCGCGCCGGAGTTTGAGACGATCTGCTCGCGGCTGGCCGGTACCCGCCCGACCGCGGTAAATCTGTTCTGGGCGATCGACCGCATGAAGGAGTTGTTTGCCAGGCTGCGGGCTGCTCACGCGAATATGGCGGACGTCAAAGAGAAATTCCTGGCCGAAGCCCATGCCATGTATGACGAAGACATCGCTGCGTGCAAGACCATGGGAGCCTTTGGCGGCGCTCTGCTGCCCCAGGAAGGCGGCGTACTGACGCACTGCAACGCTGGGGCACTGGCCACTTGCGGATACGGAACGGCGCTCGGCGTGATTCGCGCCGCGGTGGAACAGGGCAAGCAGATTCACGTCTATGCGGATGAAACCAGGCCGTTCTTGCAAGGTGCGCGGCTCACTGCCTGGGAACTCATGGCGGACGGAATTCCCACCACTGTCATCTGCGACAACATGGCGGCGAGCCTGATGCGCGCGGGGCGGATCCAGGCAGTCGTCGTGGGTGCGGACCGCATCGCTGCAAACGGCGACTTCGCCAACAAGATCGGCACGTACAACGTGGCGATCCTCGCCAAAGAACACGGGATTCCTTTCTATTGCGCGGCGCCGTGGTCCACGATCGATACCGCTACGCCGACCGGGGACGCGATCCCCATCGAGGAACGAGCGGCGGCGGAAGTGACGCACCACGGTGGGAAGCAACTTACGCCGCATGGGGTTGGGATCTGCAATCCTGCGTTTGACGTGACTCCGGCCAAATACGTGACCGCGATCATCACGGAACGCGGGGTGCTGCGCGCGCCGTATGCGGAATCGCTCAAGGAAATGGAATTGGTGGCACGCTGAAGCGCGCTGCCGATTCCGTGTTCCTCTTCACCTGTTGAAGGCCGTTGCCGCTCCGGCAATGCCTGGTTCCCGGGCTGCCGCGGTCACTCCCAACGCAGTTTTCTCCGCCTCATCGGTAACCACCTGAGCGGATTCCTGCACCAGCGCGTACTTGTTGCCGTAAAGGTCTGCGAGGACGGCCTCGATGCCCCAGGGGCGCATCTCGGGCTTCTGACTGAACTCCACTCCCTTGCCCTTCAGTTCTTCATAGCCACCCTGGCAATCGCGCGTGGACAGCACCCAGGTAGCGTTTTTGCCGATACGATCAGGAAACCAGGAGGCCAGCAGAAATTCGACATCTACCTGCTGCGGCGGCGCGACGGTGAGCCAGCGGAACTGGGGTGAGCGCACATCCATCTTCTTCTCAAACCCAAGTTTTTCCGTATACCAGACCAGCGCTTCATCTTGATCCGCAACGGCGATCGTCACGGTGGAAACTCTGTCGAAAGCCAGCATTCCGCCCTCCCCTCGTTGATGAGATTCACGCACCCGGCTCGGGGCTGCTCGATCGTTCCGCGTGCGTTACAGTTGTTGGAGTGGTGCATCCCGGCACGGCATTTTTTCGATTGCGAAGGCCATCCCTGCTACGTGGAATCGTGCTGGCAATGGCTGCGTTTGCAACGAGTCTTCGCCTGGGCGGATTCCCCGATATCAATGCGCTGCACTCGTCGCACTGGCAGGTCTTTGCGGCGCTGGTGGCGTTCTGGGGCATGGTGGAGACCGCTCGCTGCCTGGGGAAGCGGTGGACGCTTTACCACGCGGGCGTGTTGCTGCTGCTTTACACGGACCTGATGATCCTGGCGATGGCAGTCGTGCTGTTTCTTTACCCCTGAAGCAAATTGCGAAGTTATTGTTGGTCATTTGAATGGCAGCCTGATACGCTGCTTGGAAAGTTCCAGGAGGTAGTCCAGTGCTCAAAGGCTTTCGCGATTTCATTCTGCGCGGCAACGTGGTGGACCTGGCAGTGGCGGTGATTATCGGCGCGGCATTCACGGGGATCGTGACCGCGCTGGTAAGCGACATCTTTAACCCGCTGATTGCGGCGACCGTGGGACAGCCGAACCTCAGTAACATCATCTTCCACATTGGAAAAGGTGAATTCAAGGTTGGCGACTTCCTCGACCATGTGATCTCGTTCACAATCATTGCAAGCATCGTCTATTTCGGCATTGTGCTCCCGATTACCTGGCTGCTGGAGCGCATCAAGGCGCGCAACGCGCCTCCACCCGCGCCGCCCTCGACCAAGAAGTGTCCCGAATGCCTGAGCGACATTCCCATCGCAGCCCGGCGCTGCGCTCATTGTGCACAGCCCGTTCCCGCGACGTAGGCTCACGAATTCAGCAGAAAAATCTGAGTGCCAGGTCTCGGCGAATCGAGATTTCTTGCCGGACCTGGCCCGACGTATTGCATCCGAAACGCTCGCGCGGCCAACTCGTCCAAATCGAAGGTATTTGGCACGCGGATGTTAAAGTGAAGTATGCGTTTGTCGCGATATTCAGATATAGTTTCGCTTTCATTAAAAACGGCGACTTTCGGTATTTTTTTGGTAACCGCGATTGCATTATCAGGTGAAGAACCTAACCTCAACGTGCAGTCTGCACCTCACCTATACGCGTCCGAAGGGCAAACCGGAGCCAAGACGGGGCCTCCGGCATCCGTCTGCGAGCCCGCTGACCTAGGGTCTCCGTTTATTCCCGTCGATAGCTGGGTTTATCCCGCGATGTTCCGGCTGTATGGGCTGGGATTTGTCGACCACGTCTTCCTGGGGATGCGGCCCTGGACCCGCTCCAGCATTAACCGGATGATCGAGGACGTGGCCGCGCGCATTGAAGACGCCGATCCCGGTCCGGAGACAGACCAGGCCCAGGAACTCTACGAGGCGATCGCGCATGAGTTGCGCTATGACATGGCGGGCCCTTGTCTGGCCTTAAAAGGCAATAGCAGGATCGAGTCGGTGTACACCGTGGCGCGCGCGATCAGTGGAACGCCGTTGCGTGACAGCTACCATCTCGGATCCTCGATCATCAACGATTACGGGCGCCCTTATTCAAACGGTTTCAATAACTATACGGGCGCCAGCGGCTACGCAACCGCGGGGCGCTTTACGCTTTATGCGCGCGCCGAATTTCAGGGTGCCCCGTCCGCTCAGGGATACTCGCCAGCACTGGCGCAGACGATGGCATTCTTCGACAGAACTTATACCCTCGACCCGGTGACGAATCAACCGGTTTATTATTCTCAGGCTACGATTCCGAAGGGACCGATCGCTTCCACAACCAATGGGCGCATTCAGGAAGCTTATGTCTCTGCGCACCTGCTCAACCACGAAATATCGATTGGGAAACAAGATGACTGGATGGGCTCCGCGGTGGGAGGGGGATTTGCGTATTCCAATAACGCCGAGAATATCTATGCGCTGCATGTCAATCGCGTGGAACCGCTGCACATTCCAGGATTGTCGTATATAACTGGGCCGTTCCGTTATGAATTCATTGTGGGTGCCTTACATGGGCATACTTACATTCCTAACCCATTGTATCCGCAACCCGGGCAGCCCAATGTAACTAATCCGGGGAACCCGTGGGTTCATATCGAAAAGGTGAGTTTCCGGCCGACCGAGAACCTTGAGTTCGGATTCGAGCGCACTGCCATCTGGGGCGGAAAGGGACACGGCCCGATCACCCTGCACACATTCCTGAAGAGCTTTTTCAGCTTCGCGTCTCCTCCGGGAGCCGAAAAACTCGGCCGCGACGATCCTGGCGCGCGCTTTGGCGCCTTCGATTTTTCGTATCGCCTCCCGTTCGTGCGAAAATGGCTAACCCTTTACGCGGACGGCGAGGTCCACGACGATGTGTCTCCAATCGACGCACCGCGCCGCGCAGCCTGGCGGCCAGGATTATACCTTTCGCATCTACCTGGATTGGCCAGGGTTGATGCACGCGTCGAGGCAGTGGAGACAGACCCGCCGGTGTCCACAAGCGGGGGTGGACATTTCATGTATTTCGAAACTATTCAAAAGCAGGGTTACACCAACCAGGGACAAATATTCGGGGACTGGATTGGACGAGAGAGCAAGGGCGGCCAGGCATGGATCACTTATCACTTGAGCGGGAATGAGTGGTTGCAGGTGCGGGCGCGCAATCAGAAAACGGCCAAGGACTTTATCATTGCAACTCCCCCTATTCAGTCGGGAACCACACTGAATGACATAGGATTTCAGGCGGTGAAGCGGATCGGGAAGGACTTTGAGGTCAATGGCACGTTTACTTACGAACGCTACAAAGCACCCATCTACTTGCCGGGAACGCAGACGGTAACTACAACAGATATCCAGCTAACATGGTATCCCGGAGGCAAGATAAGCTTCTGATGTGCGACATAGGTGAGCGGTAGCGGGAGCTTCGCTCCGATTCTTTCTGAGTCGCGCATTGAGCAGGAAGTCCGTCTTGCGTATGGTGCGCCGCACGCCCAGTCTGCGGACCGCCCCACCCGGCGTGGTCCGCAGACTCAGATGGCCCTAGCTTTTTTTGCGCCTCAAATTCGCAATTGATTTTCAGCGTTACCGCAAAATCGCATAACTTACCCCAAGGCTGAATCCGTTTGGGGTGAGCCCACCGGTGCCGGTCGTCGTTGCGCTTGGAACACCTTTGAAGTAGGGCCATACCTGGTATTCATAGTCCGCGCGCGCAGTCAGACGCCTGGTGATTCTGAATTCTGCGACCCCGCCGGGGGCATAAGCGAAATAAGTGCCACTGCCTGCAGCACTGGAAGGAAGGTGGAGGTTGGCGCTCCCGACTAGTAGCTTCCCGCTCAGAAAGATAGTGCGCTTAAAGCTCAACAAGCCAAAACGCGGACCCGCCAGGTAACTTGATTCGGTCAATCCTGCGCCCGGACCGCGCCAATGAAGGAACCGGGCCTGAGCCTCGGCGCCGAGTCGTGGAAAAAACAAGTGATTTGCGTCCACAAGCGGCGCGACACCTATCAGTTGTTGGCCTCCGCAGATAAACGGAGAATTGTCCGAACATCCGTAGTCCGGATTGAAGGTGGATAACTCGGCTCCTACCCAAACGGAGACTCTAGGACCTTCCGCAGAGGGAAGACTCTGGGCTGACAAGGTCGCGGAAAGTAGAAGGGAGGAGAGAAAAATGCATAGAAATCTATACATGCGGATATACCTATCCTTGAAGTAATGCCACCAGACTCGCACGGGGAAAGACAATTCGCTCCCAAGGGAATCTACCCAAGATTAGACGCTACCTTAGTGAGATTGCATTACACGGCCAGATTCCATATGTCGAACACGTGGATGTCATCGCGGCATGCTGACCACGTGGAGAGAACGGTGGATCAGCCGGTGTTGTGGTGAGCCAGTGCGTGGTTGGTGGTGTGGCAGGGAAGAAGCATCTGAATCGTTGTTCCGCCGCCTTCCCTGTTGAAGACCTGTACCTGACCTTTGTGGAGCTTCACCGCCCTCTCAGCGATGGCGAGCCCTACTCCGAAGCCTCCGGTTTGCGGGCTTCGGGCCTGGTCGACACGGTAGAACGGCCGGAAGATCGATTCCCTCTCCGATTCCGGAATGCCCGGGCCGCGATCGCTGACTTCGATGACGGCTGAGTCGGTCGAACGCTCTCCCGAGTGACGAAGCATGATTTGCACCGCTGAGCCCGCCTCGGTGTAGCGGATAGCATTGCGGACCACATTTTCGATGGCCCGGTAAAGAAGTTCGCGCCGGCCGTCGATCACGCAGTCGCATTCGGCATCGAGTTTTACCGACGTGTCGCGCTGCTGGGCTTCGTATTCGGCATCGGGAAGCATTTCCTCGAGCAGAACTTTGAGCGAGACTGGCTCAAAACGTTCAGCTCCCTCAATGGCCTCCATGGACGAAAGAGTCAAGAGCTGGCCGATGAGTTGATTCAGGCGTTCGGTTTCGCGCTGAATGCGGTCGAGGTGTGTCGTCATGGTGGAGTCGGCGTCTTCGCGGGACAACTCCAGTGCGACGCTAAGGCGTGCCAACGGGGACCGGAGCTCATGCGATACATCACGCAACAGCAGCCTCTGAGCGTTGACCAGGGATTCCAGGCGCTCCGCCATGTGGTTGAAGTCGTGGACAAGGGCGTGAAATTCATCTCCGCGAAAAATACCGGGGCGCGAAGGCGGCGGCTCTTTTACGCGAGTGCCGAGCTTGCCTTGGGCGAGTTCGCGTGCGGCCTTTCGCAGGCGAATCACGGGCCGAGTGAAAACCAGGACCAGAACGAAGGTAGTGAGGCCCCCGATGGAAATAGCCACGGGCAGTTGCGGAAAGGCGAAGTGGAGAAGATCGCTGTACCACGTATGGCGCTCCCGATTGCGGGGAAGGCTGATGAGGTAGATGTACTTCTTGCCTGAGGCGGAAACGGCGGGCCGGGCCCAGATGCAGCGATCCCCCACTTCGATTCCGGTGAGTTCGTCCGCATTTCTTACTGCAAGGTTGACTTCCGGCACATCTCCAGAGGCACACAGTCCCTGGCCGTTTTCATTCCGGAGAGCGATGGTGTATCTGCGCGTGTGGGCGTAGTCGATCAAGCCGGCGCAGCCGTTGGCCTCGAATGCGTCAACCGCATTGACGGAATCAGACCGTAAGTCATCGAAGATGGGGCTGAGGAAGACCGGCCGGGGAATGCGCCGATTCAGAATAAGCGCGGTGGAGATGACGAAGATGAGACTCTGGGCAATCCAGAAGATGATGAAGATCTTGAAGAAGAGGCTGCGCATTCTCGTCAGCCCTCCGAGCCCACGTAGTTGCGGTTGACCGCGAGTTGATATCCGATGCCGCGAATGGTCTTGACCTGGTCCTCCTGGGCCAGCTTGCGGCGAAGCCGGCTGACGTGCATATCGAGGCTGCGGTCGAACGGATCAAATTTCCGTCCCAGGACCGACTCGGACAACTCGTCGCGATTGACGACCTTGCCCGGCGAGCGCATCAGGACCTCGAGAAGGCCGAATTCGACGTCAGTGAGATCGAGTTTCCTGCCACTCTGAAGCACCTGGCGCGCGGCCGGATCCAACTCCAGGTCCTGCACGCGCAGCACTCCCGCGTCGGGAGCGGGAGGAGCATTGTGGCGGCGAAGGATCGCACGCATGCGGGCAAGAAGTTCGCGCGGGTTGAAAGGCTTGGGAAGATAGTCGTCGGCGCCGATTTCGAGTCCGACGATGCGGTCAACGTCCTCGCCGCGCGCGGTCAGAAGAAGCACATTCACCGCTGATTCGGCGCGGATCCGCCTCAGGACCTCGAACCCATCCATACCCGGAAGCATGACATCGAGCAGGATCAACGCCCATGGCCGCTGCTGCGCGGTCTTCAGACCCGTATCGCCGCGATGCACGGTTTTTACGCGAAACCCGTTCTTGCCGAGGTACTCGGTGAGCATCGAACCGAGTTCGACATCGTCGTCGATGAGAAGTACGTCTTCCACACTATCCCTGCTTACCAGCGTACGACGTTCTGCAGCCGCAAAAACAGAAGAAATGTAACAAATGGTCACGCGCGGCGTTACGCACTTTTACACTGCGTTACTCATCTTGACGGCACGGCCAGGCGATGTGCGGTCTTCTTGAATCAGTTCATTGGAGGCAGGCTGAATGTCCAAGCGTGTTTTGACTTCTTTGTGGTTGGTTTTGATGGTATGCGGATTCGCCGCGGGCGTGGCAGCTCGAGCGCAAGGACAGTCCGGCGAGATTCAGGGAACGGTCACCGACCCGAGCGGAGCACTCATCCCTTCCGCGCAGATCGTGCTGAGCGGTTCGAACGGCAGCTCCAAATCCGTCACCAGCGGCCGCGACGGAAGCTTTCAAATTGGACCCATCGCGCCGGGAAAATACACGCTGGTCGTCAATGCCAATGGGTTTGCTACGGCTACCGTTGACGCTGTTGACGTGGCGGCAGGCAAGACAGTCCAGGAAAAGATCACGCTGCAGTTGCCCGTGGAAGAGCAACAGGTGCAGGTGAAGGAGGAGGCCCAGGGCGTAAGCGTGAGCGCCGATGAGAATGCGAGCGCGATGGTGATCAAGGGCAAAGACCTCGACGCGCTCTCCGACGATCCGGACGAGTTGCAGAATGAACTGACGGCACTTGCAGGTCCCGCTGCCGGACCTAACGGCGCACAGATCTTCATCGATGGTTTTTCAGGCGGGCAGTTGCCGCCGAAGTCGTCCATCCGGGAAATCCGCATCAACCAGAACCCGTTCTCCGCCCAATACGACAAGCTCGGCTATGGGCGCATTGAAATCCTCACCAAGCCAGGCACCGACAAGTTCCACGGCTCGGTCATGGTGATGGGCAATGACTCCGCATTCAATTCTCTCAATCCGTTCGTAACCAAGGAACCGCCTTACTACTCGACGTTCTTGAACGGGAGCGCAGGCGGCGCGCTGGGAAAGAAAATATCGTGGTTCAGCAATGTATTTCGGCGCGATAACGCTTCGAACTCGATCGTGAACGCCGACCTGCTGGACACTTCCGCTAACGCCTACAACTACACCGCGGCGGTAGCAAATCCTCAATCCCGGCTCGACATCAGCCCGCGCTTCGATTTTCAGCTAGGCAATAACAATACCCTGACGGTGCGATATATGTTCGACCGCCAGAAACAGTCCAACAGCGGCGTCTCACAGTTTGCGCTGGAGACCCAGGGGTACGATGTTTCCAATTACGAAAACACCCTCCAGGTCAGCGACACCCAGATCTTGAGCGCAAAGACGATTAACGAAACACGTTTCCAGTACATCCGCACGCGGGACAATCAGTTGGCGCGAGACACTGATCCAACCATCACAGTTCAGGGCGCCTTCACCGGTGGAGGAAGCAATGCCGGAATCGTGCGCGACAACCAAGACCGCCTCGAATTTGAGAACAATACCACCAGCGCGCAGGGGGCCCATTCGATCAAATTCGGCACACGGCTGCGCATGACTCGCGATGCTAACTATTCAAGTTCCGGTTTCAACGGGAACTATATCTACAGCTCGCTTACCGCTCCGACTTCGTCGTCGGCCTCCGATCATTCTTTCGCATCGAAAAAGCCGGCGGAATATGACATCACCGTCGGAAATCCCAATTCAAAGGTGAATGTCTTTGATGCCGGCGCGTTCTTCCAGGACGACTACAAGATCAACCCGAAGTTTACCCTGAGCTATGGCCTGCGCTATGAAGCCCAGAACCAGATCAGCGATCACAACGACTGGGCGCCGCGTGTGTCGCTGGCATGGGCGCCGGGCCGAGGCAACGCCCAGGCAAAGACGGTGATTCGCGCAGGATACGGCTGGTTCTTTGACCGGTTCAACTCGACTTACATTCTTGACGCGATCCGCCAGAATGGTGTGAATCAACAGCAATATGTCGTAAAGAATCCCGACTTTTACCAGGACGCGCCGACGGCCAGCACGCTGGCTGCACTCAGTTCGGTGGCTCCGACCATCTACAGCGTTTCCCCGAAGCTTCGGGCGTCGCTGAACATGCAGGCTGCGGTGGGAGTGGAGCATCAGTTCGGAAAAATTGTTACCACGTCGTTTACTTACATCAACTCGCGCGGCACGCATCAATATCTGAGCGATAACATCAACGCCTATCTCCCGGGCACCTACGATGCTGCGACAGGAACCGGAACGCGGCCGAATGGAACAAACGAGAACATCTACCAGTTCGAATCCGGCGGGGTATACAACCAGAACCAGATTGTGGTGAATTATTCGGTCCGCGCAAAGCGCGCTTCCCTTTTCGGTTTTTACATGATGAACTTTGCCAAGGCCGATACTTCGGGCGCTACGTACTTCCCATCGAACCAATTCAATCCAGGAGCGGATTATGGCCGCTCGAGCTTTGACATACGCAACCGCTTCCTGCTGGGTGGAAATATCCAGGCGCCGTATGGTGTGTCATTCAGTCCCATGCTGGTGGTGGAGTCGGGTCAGCCGTTTAACGTAGTCGTCGGACAAGATCTGAACGGTGACAACCAATTCAACGACCGGCCTGCATTCGCAACCGCCGCGAGCACTAACGTGATGCAGACCCGCTATGGTGCTTTCGATCTCAGTCCCGCGGCAGATGCAGAGCGCATTCCCTTCAATTACGGCACCGGGCCGTCGCAATTCAGCACCAATCTACGCATGAGCAAAACATTCGGAATCGGCCGGCGAATTGAAGGCGGAGCGTCTTCTGGAGGTTTCGGCGGTCCGGGAGGCCCTGGAGGACCACCGCCGGGAGGAGGTGGACCTCCTGGAGGCGGACTAGGCCCCGGCGGATTGAGCGGCCGAAACGGGGGCCCCCCTCGCCTCGACCAGATTGCGCCACGCCGATATTCGCTGACATTCGCTGCGATGGCGCGGAACGTGTTCAACGCCGTAAACCTGTCGCAACCAGTGGGTGTCCTTCAGTCGCCCTTGTTCGGCAAGTCTAATGCGCTGGCGGGAGGATTCTTCTCGTCTCCGGCAGCGAATCGAAGCATCGACCTTCAAATGATGTTTAATTTTTGATCATCGAGGCCCCATGCGAAGTGCATGGGTCCTTTTTCGAGGATGCGCAACAGAGAGTGTAAGCCCCTCTCGAACGTCAGTCATGACCCACAGTTTCACTGGACGGGCTGGCCGGTTCACGCAAGTCCGTTGGATTTGAGCAGAGCGTAGAAGCGTTCGGTATGAAGGGCAAGGCCGGCTGAAAAATTCGCGGCTTGCTGCCATTGAAAGAGCAACTGATCTTTCGGAGCGAATCCGAAGAGCGGCGCCGCCTTTGCAGCTGAATTCGTCGAGCGCCCTTTATCCCAGTCCTCCAACAAAGCTTTGAGTAGATGCCGGTCTCGCTCGGCAATGTTCTGGATAAGAGCTTGCGCGGACTCCGCATTAAAGGGTGGTCTTCCGGCGGCGTGTTCGAAGATCACGGACTCGCGCCAGAACAAAGCGTCGAGATACTCAACACTCAACGCGAGTGCCTGGAAGTCAGAACGATTTTTGGATATCGAGGGCTCTAGTGAAACCAGGAGACTGCGCAGGCGCGGGAACGGATTTGAGCCGGACGGGTGATTCTTCAACAGCGTCGCAAGATGCTCTTCATCGCTGAACGGAACCGGCAATCGAAGTCCGATCGAGGACAAGGGGTCTGGCTCACCGTAAGCTGGCGCCGCATCGTAGATGAGTTGAAAGACTTCGCTCCAGACCTTGTCCCACTGGGCCCCGAAGTACCTTTCGACAAAGCGGCGATGCCCTGATTCCCGCGCCGTCGCGGTTCCATGCTTGAACGCAACGGCCGCGTACGCGAATCCGTCCCAGATCGAATTCTGAATGTAGCGGCTGGGAACCCAATTGGTCAGAATGACGCCGAGCGAACCTGAGTTGTCCGGTGCGAAGTAAGCATCCGCAAACGCATCGATATTGCGCAATGACTTGGTGCCGGCCCTCGGACCCCATCGATAGCTGATGAGGCCGGGCGCGCCGATTCCGCGATGGCCGCTGGCATGAATCGCGGCAAGAGCATCGCGAAATTGAACCGGGTTCGTATCCCAGTAGTTCCAATCCATGATGACGATGTTCTTGTTGAGCTGGCCGAGGATGCCGGGCTCCTTGTGAACGACAAAATCTCCCCACACGATGAATTGTTTGCCCAACGCTTCGACCGATTGGTTCAGCGCATTCAGATATTCGGCCCACAGTTGAGGCCGCGTTTTCGTCTGAAGCGCTTTTCGTGATAACGCCGAACCGCCCCAATTCACTTCGTCGCAGCCACCGTGAAGATATTTCGACGGGAAAATCGCGGCCACTTCGCGGAAAAGCCTCTTGAACAATTCAGTCGCCTCGGGGTGCACCGGGATGACACCGGTGAATTCCTGGTCGCCTTGCGGTTCGCTGTCGAGCAGATGCGCATATGCGGGCGAACGCGTGATGTAGCCGGTATGGCCAAACGACTCCAATTCAGGAATCAGATCGACTCCGTGCGCTGTGCCGTACTCCGCAAGGCTTCTGAGCTGGGCGGGAGTAAACGCATCAGGATGGGTGACGAGATCAGGCACGGATGAAAAGCGCAATGCGGTGCCCTGGTCGTCGGCCAACCGGAATTGGAGCGTATTCAACTCCCACTCGGAGCAGAACTCAATCACGCGGCGATAATAGTCGAGTAATTCCGGGACTCGCGCTGCATCCACCATCACCCCCCGTATGCTGGGTTGAACGGGGGTATGTTCTGATGGTTGCGGTTGCGAAGCCGAGGTGACTGCGGCGCCAATCCCTTGTTCTCGCAGCATCCTGGTCATTGGGAGCGAGAACGCCGCTATCCTGGTGGATGCAGCGGCTGCTGCCTGGAGGAATTCCCGTCTGTTCTTGTGTCCCATCGCCTTTTGGAGAATCATACGCGAGCGGCCGCTGGATGGACGGCCGTACAATTCAGGAGAATTCGAGCGCTGAGGGGAGACCACGGGTGACGACGGAGGATCCATCTGTGGAACTGCGGCAGCAGGGTGTAGTTCTGTTGAGGGATGTCTTCACCAGGGATTCTCTGACCCGGTTGCAAGATCCGGCCACCCGGTGCTTTCAGGCGATCGCGACAGAGACGTCGGCTCCCGAGCACTACCAGTTCAACCGCTTTTCTCATTCCGTTCTTCTGACCGCGCTGCGGGATTTTGGCTGTGCCACCGTGGAGGATTTGGTGGCTCCTCTCACCGCGCCCGGGCTTGACCGATTGTTCGCGGATGCGATGGGCCCTGCGTGGACTTGCAACATGGAACAAACGTGGGTTCGGAAAAAGTTTGCGCCTCCTCAGGCTCCGGCATCCGGATACCGTCTCCATAGCTGGCACCAGGATGGAGCGTTGGGAGTGCGCTTCCCGCCGGAATCCGGGCCGATGCCCCAGATGACGGAGTTATTGACTTGCTGGATTCCGTTGAACCCTTGTGGCAGAGACAGCCCCGGCTTGGAATTCGTTCGCCGCCGGCAACCGGCATTGGTGCATTTCACTGAGCTCGACGATGAGGCTCTGCGCCGGCGATTCGAGCCGCAGGAGTTCTGGGCGCCGGAGCTTGAATTCGGCGATGGCGTGATTTTCCTGAACGACGTGTTGCATCGGACCTACGCACTGCCGGAAATGCGACACGATCGGTTGAGCGTGGAGTACCGCATTTTTCCTGGTTGATGGTGGATAGGCGGCGCGTCTCGGGCAGTCACTCGAAGACATTTCAAGGCGCCTGATTTGCGCGAGGGCAGAGCTTGCCGTAAGAATACGGCCTTGATCTTGCAACCGCTGCTGGCGTGATGCGGAACGACGTCCATTGATTGGCGGAGGTTCCGGCTGAGAAGGAGTTCGATGCGCGCTTTTCCAAAGTTCACTCGAAGGACGCTGTTGAAGTCGGGCACGATGAGCCTCGTCGGAGTTAGCCTCCGCGATTCCCTGTTCGCTTTTCCGGCGGACGATATAGACACGCAGCACGCGCACTTCGTGAATCCGCCGGATGAGGCGCGGCCGTGGGTCTACTGGTACTTCATGGACGGCCATCTTACACCGGAGGGAATGGCCGCGGATTTGGACGCCATGAAGAGCGCGGGAATCGGCGGCGGGGTCTATCTCGAAGTCGGCATCGGGATTCCGCCTGGCCCGGTGCGGTTCATGAGCGAGAGCTGGCAGCGGACGGTTGCCGGTGCGTTTGGACGAGCCGACGAGTTGGGGCTGGAGATTGCACTGGCGGCGGGCGCAGGATGGTGCGGCGCGGGCGGCCCGTGGGTGAAGCCTGAAGAGTCAATGCAGTTCCTGGTAACAAGCGAGACGCGCGTGCACGGGCCGGGAAAGTTTAGCGGCCAGTTGCCGCGGCCCAAGCCGAGAACGCCTTTCTTCGGCGAAGAGACGCTGACTCCCGAGCTGCGCGCGATATGGGAGAACTTCTACATCGATGCGTGCGTGCTGGCGTTCCCGGCACCACAGGGTGGGGCACAAACGGCAGACCTCGCGGAGAAGGCGCTCTACATGCGGGGATCTTATTCATCGCAAATTCTGGGGCCGTATTCGACGGTGCCGTGGGTGCGGCCGTTCCTGCCGAGCCATGCTGCATACGAAGAAATGGCAGCACAGGAGTGCGTGCCGCTGACGCACGTGCTGGACCTGACCAGCCGAATGGGAAACGACGGGCGCCTTGAGTGGGAGATCCCGGAGGGCGACTGGATTCTGCTGCGCGCGGGCCGGAGGATCACGGCACAGACCACGCGGCCCGCGCCAATACCGGGACTGGGATTTGAGACCGACAAGTTCAGCCGCGCCGCGATTGATCATCACTTCGACGCGTACTTCGGAAAACTTCTGGAACGAATCGGGACGCGCCGCCACAAGACAAGGGGCTTGACGACCTTGCACTACGACAGCTGGGAGATGAGTTCGCAGAACTGGACGGCCGACTTCCCTGCTCAATTCAAGGCGCGGCGTGGATATGATGTGACGCCGTATCTTCCCGTGTTGGCGGGCTTCGTCGTAAACGACCGCGGTCTAACCGAGCGGTTCCTTTGGGATTTCCGGCAGACCGCGCAGGAGTTGGTGATCGAGAACCAGGCAGAGCGGCTTCGCGAACTGGGATACAAATACGGGCTGCAGTTTTCGCTGGAGCCGTATGACCTTGATCCGTGCTCTGACCTGGAACTCGGCCGCGTGGCCGATGTGCCGATGGCGGAGTTCTGGTCTCACTTCGGCGAGATCGATACTAACTGGAGCGTGGTTGAGTCCACCTCGGTAGGCCACACCAACGGGCGAACCATTATCGCGGCGGAAGCCTTCACGGCGGAGTTTCCAGAGCGGTGGCTGCAACATCCGGCGTCGATCAAGAACCAGGGGGACTGGGCGTTCTGCGCGGGAATCAACCGCATTGTGTTTCATCGCTTCCAGTCGCAGTCAGGCATCGATCGGTCCCCGGGCATGACGATGGGGCCGGATGGCGGATATGGCGTGCACTGGGACCGTACCCAGACGTGGTGGGACATGGCGCACGCATATCACCGTTATGTCGCGCGGTGTTCAGCGATGCTGCGCCGCGGGCTGTTTGTGGCCGATGTGCTGTACCTGGCTGCCGAGGGAGCGCCCCATGTGTTTCTTCCGCCGCCCTCGGTCTTCCTGCCAGGCGAATTTCCTGACCGGCGCGGATACAACTTTGACGGGTGCAGTCCAGAGACACTGATCGCGCGCGCTTCGGTGGCGGATGGGGACATTGGGTTTCCCGACGGAATGCGCTACCGGCTGCTGGTGCTGCCGCAGGTTGAGACGATGACGCTGCGGCTGTTGAGAAAGGTCAGGGACCTGGTTGAGGCGGGAGCGACGGTGATCGGGATGCCGCCTAAAGCGTCGCCGAGCCTGAGCGATTACCCGCTTTGCGACGCGGAGGTACAGGAATTATCGAAAGGGCTTTGGGCCGGCGGGCGCGAGGAAAAGGCAGGCTTCGTGAGCCGGGGAACGGTGATTCACGATGCCAGCGCGTTCCGGTGGGCTCAGGAGAATCCCTTAGCACAAGCGCGGTGGATCTGGGCGGCAGGCTCGAATGAGCCAGGCGAGAACAAAGGGACTCACACGTTCACGCGGACGTTCCGCGTCGAGGCCGCGGCCGCAATCGACATTGCAGAAGTTCTGATCACGGCGAGCCCTTCGTACGAGGTTTCAATGAACGGCATGCGGCTTGGCGAGGGGCATGTTGCAGATCAAGTAAGCAGGTTCGATTTGACCTCGCTGCTTGTCGACGGCGAGAACGAAATCCGCGTGACCGTTGATGGCAGCAAGCACGCTGGGAGCGTGTCGTTCGGCGTGATCGCGGCAGTGGCGCGTTCGGGACCCTCGGGCCCGCCGGTCATCGTGGCTACAGATGGGTCGTGGCAGGTGGCAGCGGACGTCGGTATTGAACACGCAGTCGAGCATGGCGGATTCGATGCGGCCCCCTGGAAACTAACCCTGGCGAGCTTGCAGCAGGCTTCGCTCTATCCAGCCTATCGCGTGACAGCACGGGTGCTGGCCGGGCGTGGCATTCTACCGGACTTCGAAAGCGAGGGCGTGCGTGCGATTCACCGGCGCGACGGAGATGAAGACTTGTACTTCATCGCCAATCGCGAGGAACGCGAGAATGCGGTGACCTGCGCGTTTCGAGCGAGCGGCAAAAAACCAGAGTGGTGGGACGCCGTTACCGGCGAGCGCCGTGCCCTCCGCCAGTATGAGGAAAAAAGCGGACGAACGCTACTGCCGGTGCGACTGGCGCCACATGAGAGCGGGTTCGTGGTATTTCGCAAGAGCGAAGACCACCGCCCGACGGGGGAGAACTTCCCGTCCTTTACGGCCCTCCAAACGATTGACGGTCCATGGGACGTATCGTTCGATCCGCAGTGGGGCGGCCCGGCGAGCGTGAGGTTCGAACAGCTTGAGGACTGGACAAAGCGCAGCGAACCGGGTATTCGCTACTACTCGGGGAAGGCAATATATCGGATCCGCTTCGACGCCGGGAATGCGGTCGCAGAGCGGGCCATGTTCCTGTCGCTCGGGCGCGTGTACAACATCGCGTCAGTGCGGCTGAATGGGCAGGACCTGGGCGTGGTGTGGTGCGCGCCGTGGAGGGCGAGCCTTCCGGCGAATGGACTGAAGACCAGCGGAGATGACTTGGAGATCACCGTGGCCAATCTCTGGCTGAACCGGCTTATTCGGGACAGCGGGCTGCCTGAAAAAAAGCGGCTGACATGGATTCCTGACAAATATCCTTTCGAGCCCAATGATCCGCTGCAGCCTTCTGGATTGCTGGGACCAGTACAGCTCGAGGCACAGGGCTGATCGACGACTCCCTCCCTGATTCGCGCAGTCTGTCGTATACTCCCATTGGCGTTGGATCGGGTCTTCAAGCCGGTCTCTATGGGTAAAAATGCCTCGTATCCACAGACTTTGTTTTGGGACATTTTGGGCCGCAGTCGTCTTCCTATCCGCTCACCTTCATGGGCAGAATCCCGCGTGTCGCGCCTTAGCTCCCCACCAGCTGAGTCCAGCGGAAAAGGCCTACAGCGATAGCGACTATTCGCAAGCCGAGCAACTCTATGCGCAGGCGTTGGCCCAGCAGCCGCATGATGCCTCCCTTGCCGCGAGACTTATCGAAACCCTCCTGACCGAAGATAAACTGGCGCAGGCAGCAGAGCAGGTGAACGCTGCTATTTCGGCAAATCCGAACTCCGCGGCGGTTCTTACAGCGAGGGCCGAGCTGCAGGTTCGGCGCGGACAACCATGGCTGGGGATGCAGTCACTCGATCAGGCAGCAGCAGCCGACCCCTGTTATGCCCGCGTCCACTTCGTGCGCAGCAAGATATTCCGTCTCGACTCGATGTATGCATCCGAGCGATCGGAGTTGCAGAAGGCATACGACATTGACGTAACCGATCCTGACATCCTTATGGCCTGGAGCCGGATTATTCCGGCGGCACACGAGATTGAAGGCACTGCCCAGGCGTTGGGCAGCATGAAGGATCTCGATGCGCAGACGCGCACCAAGGCTGAGACCACGATTCACTCGATGATGCCTCTACTGCATGAGGATTCGCAAACCTGCAAGGTGGTGCCGGCGGCTTCATCTACGTCGCTTCCGCTCCTGCCTTCGAAAGACGACGGCAAACACATTGATGGCTTTCGAATCGAAGTGAAGTTTTCCAAGAGCACCGCCAAATTGCAACTCGATACGGCGGCATCGGGAATCTACATTTCCAAAGCGCTTGCCGACCTGAATGGCTTCGAACGGGCGCCGGAAGCACCAGTAGGGACGGTCCAGGCGGCTACGGTACAGATCGGATCGCTGGAGTTTCACGATTGCATAGTGGGCGTAAGCGACATCCCGTTCCCCGGAAAAGCCGATGGATTTATCGGGACTGACATTCTGGCTTCGTTCCTGATCACGATCGATGCTCGCGACCAAAAACTGAAACTCGACCCACTGCCGCCTCGACCCGAAGTCTTGCCCGCCGACAGGACGAAATCAGGAGAACTCGCCGACTACGAACCGGTGTATCATCGCAGGCACTATCTGCTCGTGCCTGTCACGATCGACAACAAGGCCCGTAAACTTTTCGCGCTCGACACCGGGATGCGGATGAGCGCCATGAATGCTGAGACTGCTCATTCGGTCTCGGATATCAAGGTGAATTTCACCAATCCTCTTTCGACGAAGTCGGGCCCTCCGGCCCAGGTGTACCGCGACAATTTCGATTTTCAGTTTGCAGGCGTGTCGATGAGCCGACAGGGCGGCAGCGTCCTCGCGTTCGAACCGACGGTGATCGATCACAATACGGGCTTCGACGTTGCCGGAATGTTGGGCTTTGACATACTTGGCCAACTGACTGTCCATCTGGATTATCGCGACGGACTGGTGAAGCTTGAATCGCCGGAATCGACACAGACGGCTTCAAAAGAAGAGAAATCTGAAAAATCTCCAGGCGGAAGCGAAAAGCGTGAATGCCCCACATTCGACTCAGCCGATATTCCGCTCGACCAGACCCTCGAACTGAAGGTGACGGGAACGCTGGACTCCGCCCATCTCAAGCCGGGAAAGGAAATCTACGCCCAGGTTGTGCATGGACTCATCTATCCGGAATGCACCCTGGATATGAATTCCATTGTGTACGGGCACGTCACCGCGGTTTCATCGTCACGGAGTCCCGATACAGCGGAGTTAGGACTGGTGTTTGATCACGGCGACTGTGCCGGGCATTCGAAGATGCCGCTTTCCCTTCATCTCATCGCACTGTTGCCGCCACCGGATGAATCGGCCGGATCCTTGCATGATTCGGTTCCGACCGAAGTCGCAGGGGGGACACGGCAAATCTCTAACACCGTTGCCCAAACCAACGCATATGATGCTTTGTTAAGCAATGGAGGCAAGACTCATACCGTGCATCCAGGAGTAGTCGTCGGCATTCCCTCGATGAAGCTGGATCCCCTTGGAGGTCCCGGTTGCAGCGCCAGGATCACCAGTTCGACCCGAAACGTGCAGTTGGGAACTGGGGCGGAACTGATTCTGACGCTCTCGACCTCGGCTGCGACCGCCAGCGGCCACTGAGCCGGGCATCGGACCCCGGCATGTCCGCTATTAAATGGATTTTATCGGCAGTGCTGCACGTGGATGGGGGCGCGCACTCCAGCAAATGGCAAATTTGAAGAACTCGCAGCCGGCAAGCGCCTCTTCTCTTTGCGAGGTTGCGTGATGGCAAAGACATGGAATCAGACGCGCGTGTCAGAGGTGCTTGGAATCGAGTACCCGATCATCCAGGGCCCACTGGGCGGGCTCCCCTCGCAAAGGCTCACGGCCGCTGTATCGAACTTCGGCGCCCTGGGATCGTTCGGTGCGCTCAGCCTTGACCCGCAGGGGATTGGTGAGGTAGTCGCGGAGATCCGCTCGCTGACGACGAAACCATTTGCGATGAATCTCTGGGTCTCGATGGAAGATGCAGAGGCACGCGCATCGGATTCTGCGGCATTCAGCCGCGCTCTATCGCACCTAGCGCCTCACATCGAATCAGTGGGCGGCCCGCAACCTGCGTTTTCTCCATACAAGCCGATTCGGTTTGAAGACCAGGCTCGCGTGCTTCTCGATGCCAACGTTCCGGCATTCTCGTTCATCTACGGCATTCCGCCGATCGAGATCCTCGACGAGGCACGAAAGAAAGGGATCGTCACGATTGGAGCAGCTACCACGCCGGACGAAGCAATTGCCCTGGAACAAGCTGGCGTCAACGTGGTAGTCGCATCGGGCTTTGAGGCCGGCGGTCATCGCGGCTCGTTTCTCAGGCCGGCAGAGGACTCGCTGACCGGTACCTTCGCCCTTGTGCCACAGACGGTCGATGCGGTGACCATTCCCGTCGTTGCGGCCGGCGGCATCGCCGACGCTCGCGGGATTGCCGCAGCCTTCGCACTGGGAGCGGAAGGTGTACAAATGGGCACGGTCTTCCTCGCCTGCGAGGAGTCCGGCGCGCATTCGCTGCACCGCGAGGCCATTCTCAGCGGCAAAGGTGCACAGACGGGCCTGACTCGCGGCTTTACGGGCAGACTCGCGCGAGGCATCCACAACGAACTACTCCGAAAACTGAATGAGCCTGGTACCGAAATACTGCCGTATCCATTGCAGCGGTCCCTCATGCGTAACCTGGCACTGCCCGCGCAGAAAGCCGGCAGATCTGACCTACTGGCACTCTGGGCTGGACAGAGCGCCAACCTGGTGCATTGCACCGAGGTTCAGGAATTGTTGAGATCCCTGGTGGACGGCGCAGCGGAACGGATGAATTGAGTAGAATCGGCGCTCACGCGAAACGCAAAGCTGAATTTCGGGGAGCCCTATTCGGAATCTCCCCAGAGCGGAATTCTGTTGAAAATCACTGAGTTGATTCAAGGGTCAGTTTCTGCACCCGCCAATTCAGTAATTCCGCGGCATACAAAACATTTTCAGACGGGCAGGCCAGTTCGTGTATCCAGCCGAACTGGCCTGGACCGTGGCCGCTGCTGCCAAGCGCGCCCAGCACTTTGCCATCCAACGTGAGTTTGTAAATGCGTCCTGGATAGCCATCCGCCGCAAACAGAACCTGCCGCGGGCCGGGCGTAATGCAGATCGCCCACGGAGAGCCGCTCATCATGGTCTTGTTCAGGGGTGCCGGAGTCTCGGCATTGGCGGGCACTTCAGACGGCTTGTTTCCCATCCATGGACGAACCCTGTGATCGTACGGCACGTTGATGCGGATCTCGCGGAGGAACTTTCCGTCACCATCGAAAACCTGAATGCGTCCGTTGCCGCGATCGGCCACATACACGTTGCCCGCATCATCCGTCGCGATGCTGTGCGGGGTGTTGAACTGGCCGGGACCGGTCCCGGGCTCGCCCCAGGACTTGATCCAGTTTCCGTCCTTATCGACCTTGGCTATGCGGGAATTTATATAGCCGTCACTGATAAACGTGTTCCCTGCCGCGTCCCAAGCCATATCGGTAACCTGGCGGAACTGCCCGTCGACGGGCGGCAGAGGGGGCTTTGGGTGCTTCAGCGGACCGGTGCCTTCATCTGAGGCCTCCTGCTTCCGGCCGAAGACCATCAACACCCTGCCCTCTGGACTGAACCTGATAACCATGTCCGAACCCTTGTCGGCGACCCAAATGTTGTCCTCCTTGTCGACCCTGACTGCATGGGCATAACTCCAGGCGTACAGATGATGGCCGATCTCACGGACGTACTTACCGTCTCCGTCAAACTCAAGCAGTTGAGCCGCCGCTGCACCATAAGCCGGGCCGGTTGTGTCGCCCCGAGAGAACACGAATATATGTCCGCGAGAATTGACCGCAACGCCGGCAACCTCTCCGAAATAGAAGTCCGGCGGGAGCTTGAAGAAATCGGTCTGGGCGCGAAACTTGATCTCTGGAACCGGCGGTTGCGGAATCATCTGGATGGGCACGCAAAACAACACGGCCAGCGCGAGCCGCATCATCCATCCTCTCCTCAATTCCATTCGTCGATCTTCCGAAAGGCTTCTGGTGTTTCTAAGTAGAACCTCCCAAGTTACAAGGATCAGCATGGGCGACCTCGCAGGACTTTGATGATACCCTGCTTACGCGACTCTGGGAAAGCGCCTCTGCCACTTTCTGCCTGAGTGCCGGACTAAAGTCAGGTCAGATCCAACACCGTACCAGTTCGGCGGCGATATTTCTGCGTTCCGCTACTTAAACAGCGCGCGCGCTGCATGAAGTTTGGCCCGCACAGTAATCAATTGCAGTTTGTGCTCCGGTAGTTTTTGCGGTTCAGCCACCGTCACGGCAGCCACGTGAGTATCGGTGTTGAGAGGGGAATCCGGTTTCGCAACAATTCCAACCGTCAGGAGAACCTTGTGTCCTCGATCGAGAAGGTCGCGAAGCTGGTCCTGGCGATATCCGTCATGATAGACGCGCGGCCAGAATCCGTTTTGAGTCACCACGCACCAGCCGGATGGTTGGCCTTTCAGGGCGGCGTAACGGTCAGGGTCTTTGGCAACTGTCGCCACGGCCTCAAGACGGCAACGTTCCGCCTCCGCGATCGCGATATCAGCAGGAACTGTTTCCATAAGTTGTATCATCGTTTTCTCCTTTTCGATTTAATCCGCCTGCTTCCCATCACGGGAAACAAAAGCGCGGTTCTTGCTAAGAAGCTCATGATTAGTGAGATTGCATCGTTTGGACATATTGCGGATTGTTCTTACCCTGATCCAGGCGGAACCCCCAACTGAGATACCATTGCCGGTAATTCAGCGTGTCTCCCTTAACATAGGTGTAGCCGCTCTGCAGATAGGAATGCCGACCGAGATTGACATCCACCGAATCGTCGACAAACTTGGAGAAGCAATTGAGAGTGTGCTGCGATTCAATGTCCTGGTTGCCGAGTTGGACGTTCCAGAACATCCGGTTGGTTAGCTGCCGCGACAGCGAAAGCACTTCGTAATTGCCCGTTCCGAAATTACTGTCAAACTTCGAATAGTGATAATCTGCGCGAATCCCGGTGTGAGGGATTTCGTCCCAAGTCGCACCGAACATCCGGTTCAAAGTGCGATGGGTGTCTCCCGTTTTGTCGCTGGTTCCGATGGTGGTGTAGAGCGTGAAGTAACGGTTCGGCTTTAGGCGAGTTCCGGCACTGATTCCCTGGAAGAGCAGTTTGTCGACGACGCCGGTTCCCACAATCGTAGTTACCGCTGTGGGCACATCTCGAAAGAAGTTGTGATACAGGTCAAACGAAACCACAGATTTCGGTTGGTAGTGCAGAGTGAAGTAGCTGTGGCTGATGCCCGCGCCCGGCCGTATTCCGTTGGTCGATGCGCCTTGAGGAGAATCGACAATCAGAGAGTGATAGGCCGAAACTTTTCCCTTGTAAGAAAGTTCGTTCTCGAAAAAGATAAAGGGTCGATCCAGTTTCCACTTGATCGAGCTGACAGCGACTCCCGTCGTGCTGGAGTAGCGGAATCGGTCGTAATCGCCGCCTTCGAAATTTGTAAATAAGCCGGCGATCCTCTGACTCGGCCTGTAGTGCCACGAGTTCAAATCCGGCGTCGAACCGGCGAAGACTCCAGTTGTGTTTCCGGAAAACAGCTTGCGTCCGAAGTAACCGCCATCAACCGTGTCAAGGCTAACTGCCCAGGGAAGGTAAAGACGGCCCATTCCAGCGACCCATTTTGAATTTGGATTTTCGTAATACAACTGCATTGTGTACGTCTTGTTCAGCGAGTCCTCAATCGTTGCTTCCTGGAATTGTGAATGGCGATTGAGACGTCCACGCCAATATCCTTCGAGGTTCCAATGCGATCCCAGAATGTGGGTAATGTTGCTTTGGAACGACATCCCGAGTTGAAGGCTGGTGCCGGGAGTAGAACCAGTGCTCGAGATACCGCTCGTGTCAAATCCAATTCGACCTACGGTTCGGGTTCCCGAAACGTCGTCCGGTCCTGGCACTGAACGGAAAGTCTTCCTGGATAACCCGGAAGAGGAATCGGGATCGTCGGCAACGGGTCTGGAGCTTGCATCGAGTGTATTGTCGGGTCCAGCGAGAGCATTTTGCCGAGCGGCTGCGGCGTCCTGCGGAATCAGGTCCGCCTGGTCTCCGACTTGCAGCTGTCCTTTTGAGGCCCCTACTTCAAGAATGGCGGATGTCCTTGCAACACCAACAATTCGAGCTGCCGCAATAGGAGCGTTCTCGCCGCCGGTTCCATTGGAATTCTGAGCCTGGGATTGAGAGCTTCGGATATCGAGATTCATCCCCACGCGCAGTCCCGAGTTCGAACCGCCGTCGATGTAGACCGTCTTTCCTGAAATGAACTTGACTTTGAATTTTTGCCTGGAGTTGACCGGACATTCAACGTCGGAATCGTCGATTTCTGCGCTGACAGGCAGGTGCTGGACCTGGGGAGGTTCTGCGGTTGAAGCCGCCAAGATCATATTGGCGGCAACTTCAGCCTTGGATTCAATTTGTTCCCCGTTCAGTCCGGTCGCTGCCTGTTTCTTCGTATTCATAGCAGCCGGAGTGGGATGGGGAAGTATGCTCAGCTCAAACCTATTCCCAGAGGTCTCAATACCAAAGGGCCGTGGCGCGTCGATTCTCACTACAATTTGGGAACTCACTGGAGTGCCATGACTCATCCCGAGGCTGACTTCCTTGACGCCTGCCTGGTTCACTACGATTTCCCGCGGCTCCCCATCGAGAGAAACGTTTGGGAAGTCGATGATCAACCTGCTAGGCTCACCAACCGTCCGGACAATGGGCTTTACGGGCGAAGTCAGTTCGATGTCGATGTGAACAGTGTCGCCCTCAGAAACCGCATTTAGACTCTTGATTTCCGCTGCAGCGCCGAATGCACGGGCGGCGGAGATGCACATGATCACAATAAGGAAAAGCAACTGTTTTGTATGTCGGGTTTTCATCTCACCTCCAGCTGTTTGCGGGAGTAAGAATGGCTCCCGACCAGTTATCCATTGACAAGTGGCATTGCCGGCAATCGGTAGAGAAACCCAAGGCACGATGATTTGGCGCAGTCGCTTTTTCAAAGGCTTTGGCGTGGCAACTGATGCATTCGGTTGAAAGCCCAAAGCGGTTGAACTGGCCCACGGTTCCGACCTTGTGGCAGGAATAGCAGTCCACTACGGCGTGCGCGCCTACCAGGGGAAAACGGTCCTGATGCTCATTGATGTTATGGATGGAAACCTGCCAGCCATTGATGTTGTGGCATAGTTCGCACTCGGCTCCGTTCTTGCGGCGATGAAGATCGGCATGGCAGTCCTGGCATTTGTTCGGCGTATTGGCAAATTTCAAATCGGCATGACAGTCGCGGCACGCCACTTCGACGTGACGGCCACGGAGCGGAAACCCGGTCTGCACGTGGTCGAACTTGATCTTGCCTGGAATCACCTTCCAGTCCGCTGTCGTATGACAGGTAGCGCACGGAAACTTGAGAATCCCGTGCGGGCTCTGCGTCGAAGCAAGAGGCCGCGCAGACTCGGCACTCGAGGCACTCAGCGACAGGAAGAGCGCCATCGGAAACACGAGGAATCGAGAGTAAAAAGACACAAAAATATTCCAGTCTCTGAGCGTTCATCCTTTGTCGAGAAACCGACCGGACACACGTTCCGCAAGGCTCTGTTTTGCAGTGCGGAAACAGAGCATCACCGACAGGCAGACATCTCCTGCGACCATGACAAGCGGTCAGTTGAATTTGCCAAATGAATTGTGAGAAAGGGCTCTGGTCCAGGCTTTCACATCCAATGCGGATCGCCAGGGTCACAGAGCGACCGAAGTGCACCTAATTTGAAAGCCGAGTTCAACCAGAGAATTTAGAATTTGCACGGAGGCGATACGTTATAGCCAAAATGTTTGAGAGAGTCTGGCCTCTCCCCAGTCTGACGAGCATCTAATCTCTGGTGAGGACTATCGACAACGGACGCAGTCGGGTTCAAAAGATCAAGAGACACGATTCTTACGCAGAGTCTATTTTTATGCATGACCAGCGTTATTCCTTTTCCAATGGGGGAATTGACAGAATGCTACACCAGTGGCGCGGGCATTCTCATCGGCAACTGGCCGGTCGTGAAACTCTGCAGGGCGCGCCGGCTTTCAGATGAAACAACGATCTACTTCATCACACGAGTTATTTTCTTTTTTATGTGTCTTTCCCTCATCCCGGCTGCAAGATCCACAACCATCAGGACGTCACTTACAGCATTTCAGTTCTAGGTTGCACCGCTGCAATTCCTTCGATTCTATTACAGACGCTAAAGCTGAACAAATCGCTTCGTAGTGTCACAAAGTCTGGCTGATACTCTTGAGGGTTGGTAGAGCAAACGGCATGCCAAAGAACCCAAACCAAAATCTGTTCCATCTATGGAATTTAACCTATAGGGCGCTCAACACGATGCATCCGGGGCAGGAGTGGGTTGTGTAACATTTGCGAGATCGTGCAATTTCTTCGCGTTGCCGCCGAGAAAAGTATTGCTAAATATCTGGGCAGCAACGCGTTACAATCTTTACCTAAACGGCGCAGGAGTGACTGAAAGTGCGACGTGTTATCGATGCTCTCGGGATTTGCTTTCTCCTCGTTCTGCTCTCGGGCGCAATCTATGCTGCATGGATGGTGCACCATGGTTTCAGCACACGTACTCCTCCGGGGGCGCTTGAAAGCTCGGTAGCCGAATCGATTCGGGATCTCGCAATTCCGTCGCGCTACAAATCACTCAAGAACCCAGTTACGGTCTCCTCCGATGTATTGCGAGAAGGCATGGAGCACTGGGCAGACCATTGTGCGACGTGCCACGCAAATAACGGCGGCGGCGACACAATGTATGGCAAGACGCTATACCCGCGTCCCCCAGATATGCGTCAGAAGGGAACACAGGAGATGTCGGATGGCGAGCTCTATTACACCATCCAAAATGGAATCATGCTTAGCGGAATGCCTGCCTTTGGTTCACCCGGAGACAACGACCAGGATAGTTGGAAGCTGGTCGCATTCATCCGGCATCTTCCCTCGCTCTCTCAAAGCGAAGAGATGGAGATGGGAAAGATGAATCCCAAGTCGCCGGACGAGCTTGAAGAAGAGAAGGAAGAAGAGAACTTCCTTCAGGGCAGCCCCGCCGACTCTCACCCCTCGACCACCCATCAACACTGAAAGGAATCTTCATGAATCGTCGCAGCCTCATTGCAGTACTGCTTTTAATACTCATGCCTGCGCTCATGTACGCTCACGGCGGCATGATCCACGTTATGGGAACAGTGACCGCGCTGACCGACACGTCCGTCACGGTCGAGACGACCGACAAAAAGACAGTCGAGATCGCCTTGACGGACACGACGACTTTCCAGAACGGCTCAAAACCGTCTGCAAAAAAAGACTTGAAGATTGGCGACCGGGTTGTTATCCATGCAGTCAGCGTCAAGGGTGTGCTGCAGGCTCATGAAGTGCGGTTCAGTGAGGGAACCACTACTTCGTCGCACTGACGGAGAAGGATTCCCTCACCGAACACAGTCGGTCCCAGTTGTGGCGCTCTTCCTCACCTACGCGGTCTCTAATACCAGTACGGTTGCGATGGTGTCGAGCGACTTTTCGGGAAGAGCCACATCGATTCCGCCACCTTGCTTTGTCACCTTGAGCGGCGTGTGCGCGGTATCAGCCAACAAGTACGCGCCAGTCACCTGGCGGGTCATGTTATCCAGGTGAAACGAGCCGCCCGGCCACTGGAACAGGTGGATAAAGATCTTATCGGGCCTGGTTGTAGATCGCCATTTCCAACTCGGCACAAACTTCGGCTTTCCTTCCTCATCCTTTTCTGTCGTCGAGAACTCGCCGGCTTCAGCCCCGAACAAGGTGGGTTGAGTTGCATAAATGGACTCACCATTGACGCTCAACCACTTACCCACCTCACGCAAACGTTCCACTTCGGCAGGCGGCACCTCTCCGGTAGCCATCGGACCGATGTTTAGAAGATAGTTGCCACCCTTGCTGGCAATGTCGATCAGGTTGCGTACCAGCGTCTCGGTGCTCTTGAAATTGGTATCGTCCTGCTTGTATCCCCAGGTATCGTTCATTGTCATGCACGATTCCCAGTCGCGCCCCGGATATCCGCGTGCGGGAATGTATTGCTCAGGCGTTTCCGTATCGCCACGGTAGCCGCCGCCGAGGCGATTGTTCCAGATAAGTTTTGGATGTTTGTTAAGCACCGCGACGATCTTGCCCGCCAACTCCGGGGTCATGTCTTTGGAAGGAGTGTCGAACCAGATGATCGCAGGAAACTCTCCGTAATTTGCTAGTAACTCTTCGATCTGCGGAATGGCCTTGGTTTCGAGGTACTCCGCGAAGTTGCCGTCCTGCGCCGGGTCCCAGTGAAATGTGGGCGGCTTGTGATCGCCCGTCTTGTAGGCCGCGCCGCCGGGCGCCGTCCAGTCCTGATCCTGCGAATAATAGAACCCCAGCTTGATTCCCTGCTTGCGGCATTCCGCCGCGAGTTCCTTCAGCGGATCACGCTTGAACGGCGTCGCCTGGGCGATGTTGAATGGGTTCGCTTTGGAATCGAACATCGCAAAACCGTCGTGGTGTTTGGATGTAATGACGATGTACTTCATGCCCGCCGACTTCGCCAGGCCTACGATCTCAGATGCGCTGAATTGCGTGGGATTGAATTTCGGGGCGAGCGCCTTGTAGTCGGCGACCGGAATAGACGCGCGATTCATGATCCACTCGCCAATTCCCGGAATCTCTTTGCCATTCCACCGCCCGGCGGGGATTGCATATAAGCCCCAATGAATAAACATGCCGAATCTGGCTTCGCGGAACCACTTCATGCGCTGGTTCTTTTGTGCGGGAGTTTCTGTGTCCTGAATGGAAGGCACAGGATGCTTGCTCGAAGAATTGATATGTTCGCCCTGGACCTGGGCCAAAGCCGGAAGCACCTCTCCGATTGCAATACCGGTTGCCGCCATCGCGCAGCCCTTCGAGAACACCCGCCTCGTCACCTTCATGAATCGTCTCCTCAGTTACAAAATGCGTTCGGTCAAAGTTCACTCACATTCGAAAAGCACCAACCGTTCGGCCTATTCCGAAAGCACACTCAGCCGGCTCGCGATCTGATCCGCAGCCGCTCGCAGCAGAGCGGCGAATTCCGGAATCTGGCGCTTCGTGACCCTTACCACCGGGCCGGATACGCTGATGCCGCCGATCACCTTGCGATCGCGATTCAAAATTGCCACCGCAATACAGCGCGCGCCGACAACTGTCTCTTCGTCGTCGAGAGAGTAGCCGCGGCGATGGATCTTGTGGAGGTCTTTGTTGAGTTCTTCTGCGGAGCAGAGAGTGTGGGGTGTGAACCGCTCAAAGTTTGTTTGGGAGATGATCTTCCGCTGCTGCTCCGGCGGCAGATGCGCCAGAACGGCCTTGCCCAAGGCGGTGCAATAGAGCGGACGGCGCCTCCCAACTTCTGACACCATGCGGAAGGTATGCTGGCTCTCGAAAACGCTCAGATACAGGATTTCACTTCCGTCCAGAACGGCCAGGTTTACGGTTTCGCCTGTGTCGGTACTAAGTTTTTCCAGGATGCCTGCGCTGGTCCGGCATAGCGTTGCCTGGTAAGTGGCACCCCTGCCCAGCCTGGCCAGTTTGGGTCCCACCATGTAATAGCCATCGGAATCGCGGAAGACGTACCCCTCGCTCTCGAGGTGCGACAGAAAACGATATGCGGTGCTCTTGTTGATGGTGGTCGAATTCACAATTTCGCGCAGCAATAATCCGCCGGGCGCCTGGTCGAGCCGTTCCAGGATTTGAATTACTTTGCCCACCACGCCAACCGGCGCCGATTTCGACCTCCGCGGCCGCTCCAAAAGAACCGTCACCTGTTCCGTCCCCGATCAGTGTGAACGCACGCGTAGTGGCTGGTAGACTCCCGGCTCGTTCCCACCAAGGCGGGACAGCCGCGCGTGCTATCTGAAAAGCTGCAACTCTTATAGCACGAGATCCAGCTGCGGCGCATCGATCGAACGATCCGCAGCCTCCGCTACGGCCTAGAAGACGATCTTTCCGCTCAATTGCAATTGCCGGTTGCCGTTTGCCTGACTACTGCCAATCTGCCCGAAGCTGCTTCCAATATTGTTCACATCGTTGTCAGGTCGGCCAAAAATCGGATGGTTCAAGAGATTGAAGGCTTCGGCACGGAATTGGAATTGCTTCTCATGCCAGATGGGGAACGAGCGAATGACCGATGTGTCGAGATTGATCCATCGTTGATCTCGCTGTGTGTTAGTGCCCCCATTTCCATACGTGTATTGCGCGGGAATCGCGTAAGCGGCCGTATCGAACCATTCCCCTCGCGTCTTAGGCCCTTTTTTGATGTTACCGACTACGTTGGCGCGTTCGTAGTTGTTCCCATTGCCGGTGTTAGCGATATCCTGACTGTCAACGACTGTGAAATTCTGCCCGTCGCGCCAGGTGAACACATTGTTGATTTGCCAATTTCCGAGGACGTAGTCGGCGACGCGGTTGCCGGTCGAGAATCGCTTGCCTGGGCCCACGGGAATGTCATAGAGACCGTTGGCGACAAAGAGGTTGGGGATATTGTTCGCGGACGGTCCGCGGGAGGCCTTCGGATTGTAGGGATCCTGAGGCACCTGCCCTTCAATGCCGAACCAACCGTCGTCGATCGTCAGCGATTTGGCCCACGTGTAGGCTATCTGGTAAGAGAAGCCATTGGTGTATCGCTTATCGAGTTGCACCTGGAGGGCGTTGTAGCTGCCTGTGCCGACGCTGCGGTCATAAAAGGTTGGAATGCTGTAGGGATAAGGCGCCCTCGGTTGCACATCGCCGGGACCCGGTGTGAGAGCGGTGTTGTACAAGCCGCCAACGTTGGCGCGATGCGTACCGGACCCGACGTAATCCAGCCTCAACGCCAGTGAACCATTCACTTGCCGCTGCACGCCGAAGTTCCACTGCTCTGAGTAGGCATTCTTGATATGCGGGTCGAAGAACCATTGATTACTACCGAATGGTGTGGGGGGGGAAAGAGCCCGCTGCCGCCGGCGGTAAAAGGATCTTGAGACGTGACTGTCGGAGTGCGCTGGGTGGAGGTGGGAACATTGGTGAGCGAAGAAGCAATCTCCTGGCCGATATCGGGCCATGAGCCCTCAAAGTTCTGGGCCATCTGGGCCACCGCGGCCCAGTCATCAAAGACGATGCCAAACGCGCCGTGGGTTACTGTTTTGTCGTTGACTTTGAACGCAAAACCGAACCTGGGCCCGTAGTTGGTGTGGACGTTGTGGGTGATCCTGCCGTTGGGGCTGAATACGACATGCGTGAGATCCGCGTTGTCAGGAATGCAGGGAGCAAAGCCACGAACGCTGCACAGCGGAGGCCTCTTCTGCACGATGAAAGTACCGTTTCCGAAATCCATGTCGCCGGTTTCCGGGCCTCCGTGCTGGCCTATAGTCGCATTGGTTCCGTATCTGGGCAGGAAGGGGTAGTCGTAGCGCAGCCCGTAGTTCAAGGTGAGCCGTCGCGAAGCCTTCCAGGAATCCTGGAGGAAGGCGCTCAACAGACCGCCGGGCTGCTCCTGTTCATTCACGTCGCGGCGACTGGCGCCGCTGTTGGGAACGTTCAGCAAGAAAGAGGAAAGGGGGTCGCCGGTGGAGGTACTAAGCTCAGGATCGGCTGTTTGCGCAGCCCCAAAGCCCATCCCGATCTGAGCCAGCGGACTGGCGAAATTGTTGGTGTCGAATCCCGCACCAAATTTTATTTCGTGGTTTCCGAGGATTTGCGTGTAGGTGCCGCGATATTCCCATGTGTCGGTGGCTTTGGGTGTGAGGTTGACGCTTTCGCTGGAATTCGCAAATCCGCTGATGCCCGGACCGGGGAGCAGCGATTTGCCCTTCGCGGCCGCAAAACCGCTCACAAAGTTGCTTGAGAAGCCTACCGTGCTGAGGATATCCGTCGTCGAAGCGGTGAAAAAGTTGGTCGAGTTGTCTACGACAGTCGCGTGTGCAAATTGCGCCTGGACAATCCTTGTAGGGCTGAAGATATGGACGTAGCTGCCTCCCCAGTCGCGCGCGTCGAGGATGTGATGGTCCGGGAGACCCGGGAGACCGTTCGTCTTATCCACCGTGCTATTGATAAAGCTATAGCGGAAAAACGCGGAGTCCTTTGCCCCGAAGGTCTGATCTCCGCGAATATTGAACTCATTCTGGACCTGCTTGGTTGGGGTGGTATCCAAAGCGTTGGCCGAGCAAAAGCCGTTAGTCGATTGCAAACAAGGACCTGCCGCCGGGAACACAAATTTTGCCCATGCCACCATTCGCGGGTCAATCAAGTTGGAGGGAATCACATTGCCCTGAAATGCCGTGCGATGGAATGTACCGCAGGGGTCGGCGCCGACTTGAACACAGGTTGTCTCAAAGGGATTGTAGATCGGCTTTTGCAGATTGTCGTTTTCGTTGCCAGCCAGCTCTGCATCCGTTGGGACCAGCAGCTGGCTGTTGTCAGGGGTTGAGTAGCGATAGCCTTGGTAGGCGCCGAACAAGAAGGACTTGTTCCGGCCGTTGTAGAGCTTGGGTATAACGAGCGGGCCGCCGGCGGAGGCTCCAAACTGGTTCTGATGGTAGAAGGGCTTGGGTGAAGTCGTCGGAAGGAAAAAGCCGCGCGCGTCGAAGACAGTGTTACGGACGTACTCCCACGCAGCGCCGTGAATCTCGTTGGTGCCGCTCTTGGTGACCACGTTTACCACGCCGCCCAGCACGCCGCCGAACTCCGCGTTGTCAGTGTGAGAAACGACCTTCATTTCCTGGATGGCATCGACGATCGGCGCGACGGCATAAGTACTTTCTATCGTGCCGTAGTTGAACATTCCGTCCATGAGAAAGAAGTTGCTACGGCCGGTTTGCCCATTGATGGCGGGAAAGCTGTAATCCGAGCCGATGGCAACGGCGGCGCCAAAGCCGCCGCCACTTTGCATTCCGGCATTCTGCCCGACCATGATTGGCACAACGCCGGGCGTGAGTTGCAAAAGCGCGGTGAAGTTGCGGCCATTCAGAGGCAGATCGTTTACCTGCTTGGTCTCAATCACAGTACCCAGGGTGGCGCCAGTTACATCCAGTTGCGCGGCCGTGGCTTCGACTGCGACCACCTGCGTCTCTGATCCCACTTTGAGCGAAAAATCGAATGTGGCGATCTGATTGACCGCAAGGACGAACTCTTCAGTCTTTTGGGGGGTAAACCCTTGGGCATTGGCTCCGATGGTATATCTGCCGGGTGTGATATTGAGAATGACATAATTGCCGGCACTATTGGAGACCGAGGTGTGCTCTACCGAGGTTTCCACGCTATGCAGCACAATCGTCGCGCCGGGGATCACGGCTCCTTGCGGGTCCCGGACCACGCCATTCACGGAGGCCGTTGAAACCTGGGCCCGACACGCAGGGGAAAGCAACATGAGGATTGCTGCGATGGTGCAGGCGGCAAGGAAACTCCTAAGGGCCCCCTGAGTAAACCTTCGAGAATTGTGCATGTGCTGACCTCCAAGAAACTGATTCATTTGTTTCCACCGACGCTGATTCCGGAACTCGCAATCTGTAACACGTATGCTCCCCTGCCGCTGGCGGAAAGCGGAAGATACACGGGCCCTGAACCGTTCCAAACGGGAGCGCTCGTACAAAGAAAGGGACAACCAGAGTTTCAGATTGTGAACTTCAGATAGAGAGCAGAATTAGCCAATTCCCGTCTGCATACGTTCCTGACCGGCTCCGTTAGGAAGCGTTTTCATGGCGATTTGTATGGCGCTACTGCACAGAATTGGGGAAGACCGGAATCGCCACTGAGCGCAATTTATACTCAATCGAAAGTTTGACTGTCAAGCACTTTCTCAGACAGGTTGGCGCCGTTTTGAAACTTCTATTTCATCATTCAAAACATATTATTGCCACGGTAACAACCCAATTTGACCCACTCCAGCTGTCCCTGGTTCCTCGTTTTCTTTTGCTTTTCGGCTGGTCGCAAAGACTTCTTTGCGATAGCATGTGCCTTGTTTCGATGCAGAACCGCGCAACGCGTTCAAACGATGGGCACCGACCTGCAACTGTCCGTCCATCGATTTCGTACAGGCTTCTGTCCCTCTCGCTCCTCATTGTCGCCATGGTCAGCGCTCGCGGCGGAGAGAAGCCTGGCGGGCAGCAATCGGTTCGCGAAGAAACCGGACTATACGTCGGTTCAGCATCATGCTCACGTTGCCACGGCGCCATCTATCAGTCGTATGTCAAGACCGCCATGGGACGATCCATGACGCCCGCCGCACCCTGGCATTCACCGACTCTTTCCCTTCCCGCCCAATTCACAAACGACAAACTTGACCGTCGCTTCGACGTCTTCACCCGGGACGGCAAGCTCTATGAGAGCGAATATGCGGTTGCGGCGGACTCATCGGAAGTCTTTCGCGACACGCGCCCGATCGCGTGGTTGATCGGCGCAGGCATCAACGGATTTGGACCGGTCGTCGAACAGGATCACTACCTGTTTCAGGCGCCGTTGTCGTTCTATACCAAGCCGGGCACGTGGGGACCTTCGCCGGGCTACGAAGCAACTGACCTGGGATTCAATCGGCCCATCCTGTCCGGCTGCATCTTCTGTCATGCCGGCCGCGCCAATCCCATTGCCGGCAGCCAATGGTCAATATGCCGATCCGCCTTTCTCCGAGTTGCCGATCGGATGCGAAAACTGCCACGGTCCCGGGCGCAGCCCATGTGCAGGCGATGAGCCATCCGTCCCCCGCTGCGACAAAGCACCAAGATCGTCAACCCGTCGCGACTTGTCCCCCTACCTGGCGAATAACATTTGCATGGCCTGTCATCAGACCGGCGACGTTCGCGTGCTCAAGCCCGGAAAGACATACAGCGATGTTCGCCCCGGCCGCCCTCTCGACGAAACGCTTTCGATCCTCATCGTCCCGCCTACGCCCGAATCTCCTCCCGACGCCGACCACGTCGAGCACTACTACTCGATGACGCTCAGCAAGTGCTATCGCTCGAGCGCCGGACGCATGAGCTGCATCAGTTGCCACGATCCTCACGTGCAGCCGGCACGCCGCCGAGGCGCCCGCATATTTTGCCCGCAAGTGTCTCGCGTGCCATACCAACCAAAGCTGCAAGATTCCGTTGCAAGTCTCGCATGAGCCGGCAGCCGACCAACGACTGCGCCGGATGCCACATGCCCAAACGCGATATCCAGGTGATCTCGCATTCCAGCGCCACAAATCATCGCATCCTGGCGCGACCCGACGAAGCCTTTCCCCGATATTACTTTTCACCAGACGACGTCCGCATTGCCGGACCTGATCAATCTCGATCCTGCCCCGGGGCAGGAAACGGCAGCTCCTCCGCCATTGACGCTGCTGCAGGCATACGGCGAGTTAGCCGCCAACAAGCCGCAGTATGTTGCTCCGCTATCTCGAAGTCCTGTCGCAGCTCGAGAAATCTGATCCGGATAACGCACTGGTTCAGGCCGCAGTTGGGCGCCGTGAACTCCAAGGCGGGAATTACAGTGCCGCCGCCGAGCATCTCCAGCGCGCGCTCGAATTGGCTCCTGCGCAGGCAACGACATGCGCCGATCTCGCCGATGCCTTGACTCATCTGGATCGCAAGGACGAAGCGGTTACATGGCTTGATAAGTCGATCCAGCTTGATCCGTTCAACCCATTCACGCAACGCACGCTGGTGGTGCGGCTCATCGAACTGAAGCAATACGCCCGAGCCCGCGCCGCCCTGGAGCATTATGTGGACGTCTTTCCGCAGGACACGTTCATGCGCCAGATGCTGGCCAAGGCGCGGGCGCAACCGGTTCAGTAACATGGTTTGATTCGGCGACGCAAGTCCTAGGTTGCTTGGTATAGGGCTGTTTGCGCACGATGCCTTTGCCCTCCTGGATGAGTAACGATCTGTCCGGCGGCAATCGCTGCGAAATTCTCGACCTTGCCATCGGGCCAGCGCACAGAAACATCCGCGGATGTCAGCTTTGCCGATTCCGAAATGGAGCCGGAAATCATTCTGCGAAATGTAGGAGCCACCGCTGCGCACTTCATCCATTTGCTTTTGTCCGCCCGCGTTCACTGTGACGCGCGCCCCGATTGCATCGCGATTGGTGGCCGTCAATGCGCGGATCAGGAAAGAATGTCCCTGCGCGGGCGCAGTGTTCTTCAATAGCGTCGGAGCCTCGCCCATGTTCACGATCACGATCTCTTCATTGCCGTCGTTATCCAGGTCGCCCACGGCGAGCCCGCGCGAAGCATGCACATCGGCGATGCCGCTTCCCGCCTGCGGTGAGAGATCGTAAAACTGGCCGTCGCCGCGATTCCAGTAGAGTAGCCGCTTTTGCTTGAATGACTCTCCCGTGCGCCCGGAATCCACCTCAGGATAGACGTGTCCGTTGGCGAGAATAAGGTCTTTCCAGCCGTCGTTATCGACATCGATCGCGGCCGTGCCCCAGCCCAGGTAGCGCGTATTCACAGCGAGCCCGGTTTCGATGGTGGTGTCCTGAAAGTCGTTGGCGCCCCGGTTACGATAGAAGGTGTGCGTGTCGTCGGCGAAGTTGGTCTTGAAGATGTCGAATTTCCCGTCGTGAAAGAAGTCGGCGGCCGCAACTCCCATGCCCGCCTGTTCCCTGCCCTCATCGTTGTAAGCCACTCCGGCCTGCACGCCGATCTCTTCAAATCGCTTGCCGCCGAGGTTATGGAAGTAGAGACTCGCCGTGGAGTCACATGCGATATAGATGTCGGGCCACCCATCGTTATCGAAATCATCCACGACCGGACTGAAGCAGTAGTAATTCTTCGGCGTAGTGATATGCATGATGTCGGAAACATCAGTGAAGTGACCATGACCGTCATTCTGATAAAGCGACACCGTTTCGCCGGGCAGCCCGCGCGGCCCGCAGATCACCGGCAATCCCTTCCATTCGCATTGCGATCGCTCGCCTGGATGCGGCGTGCGCGCTGGATCGAAATCGAGATAGTGCACGACCAGCAAATCAAGAAATCCATCGCGATTGAAATCGAGAAACGCGCAGCCCGTGCTCCAGCGCGTCTTCGGAGATGCGACGCCTCGCTCGGCCGTCTCGTTGCGAAAGGTGCCGTCGCCCATATTGTGATAAAGAACATTCTCGCCCCATGCGGTAATGAAGACGTCCACGTTCCCGTCGTTGTCGAAATCTCCGGCGCAGACTCCCTGGCCCCAGCCAGTGTGAGTTAGGCCCGCCTTGCGGGTGACATCCTCAAACCGAAGTCCGCCCAGGTTGTGATAGAGCACCGGCCCCTGTAGCGTTCCGTCCTTTTGAAAGCGATCGCCGTTCACGAACAGGATGTCGGGCAAGCCATCGTTGTCATAATCGACGATGGCCACGCCATTGCCAGTGGTCTCGACGATGTATTGCTTGTTCTTCTCGGCGCCGGAAACGTTCACCGCCGTGAGGCCGGCGCGCGCGGCAATGTCCTGGTAATTCACCATGGGAGGCTTCATGCCCGGCGGCAGAGGCCTGGCAGGTGTGGCAACACCATTGCCGGTCGCCACGCCTATCTGTGCCTCGACCGGCATTGCCCCAACCAGAATTGCAATCAAAATGAGAATGAAGTGGGGAGAACTGGCACGCTGCATGTGCATAACCTGCGCGGATTTTATCACTTCGAATCCCGTCGTTTCATTCGAGAGTCGCAACACTTGCCCCCAGACAGTTATTGCATCGCCTTGTTCACAACGACCATGATATAAATGAATTCCAATCAGGCGAGTTGCTCGCCCTCAACGCATGAACCTCTCTGGCTTACTTCATGCCTTCGCGGCGAGAGCCTCACTGGAGCGAAAACGTTCCGGCGCCAAATCGCTCTCATCCCCGCATCTCAATAGCGCTGCGACTGGGATCGCCAGCCTGTCTCATCTCCTGGTTCCAATCGCGGCGGCTTTGCTCGTTTGGGCTCCGCCTGGTGTGCGAGCAAAATCGGCCACTCATTGCCAGGGACCCTCAGCACTCGAGAAGGCGATCGACGAACGTCCATCCGCCGCTGCATACGATGCGCTGGGTGCGCATTTCGCCTCGAAGAGCCAGTTCGCATGCGCGATCTCTGCATTCAGAAATCGCCATCCGCCTCGATCCCGCCTCCTGGCAGGGCCATTACAATCTCGGCGTCGCTCTACTCACGAGCGGCGAACCGCAAAAAGCTGCCGAAGAACTGAAGACTGCGCTCAAGTTCACTCCGGGCTCCGAGCAGGTTCTTCTTCCGCTCGGGGTGGCTCTGAGTCAGTTGAGCCGGCAGGACGAAGCCATCGAAAGTTTCCGCTCCATCCTCGCCCAGGATCCGCATTCTGTTCGTGCCCTTGACGGACTGACCAAGGCCCTCATCGAACAAAAGCGATATTCGGCCGCGATTGCCGCGTTGAAAGATGCTCCTGATGACGAGGTATTGCGACTGAACCTGGCCATCGCCTATTCGAAAAACGGCAACCTGGACGATGCCATCAAGGTCCTTTCCGCGATCGCCAGGGAGCATCCGGAATACGCACAGGCACATTTCAACCTGGGGATCGTCTACACCGAGCAGAATCGATTCAACGAAGCGGCACAGGAATTTCAGGAGGCCGTGCGTCTTGATCCGGCCTACGACGAGGCCCGTGTTTCACTGGTGAAGACGCTTGTGATCCTGGCGCAGTTCGATGCAGCGGCGCCATTCATTCGCGGCTACCTGCAAAGAAAACCGCATGATTTCGATGCGCTCTATCTGACCGGCGTGGTGGAGCGCGGGCTGGGAAACTTCGCTGAAGCTGAAAAGGATTTGCGGCAGGCCTTGACGCTAAAGCCCGATGATTTCGAGGTCCTGTACAACCTCGGCTATGTGCTGGCCCACGTGAATAAACCCGCCGAAGCGCAGCCGATGCTCGAAAAGGCGCTGAAGATAGATCCAAACTCCAGCAAGGTGCAGTTCCAGTTAGCCACCGTGCACCGCGCGCTGGGGAGACAGGATGAAGCCCGCAACGAATTGAGCGCATTTCAGAAGCAAAAGGCGCAGGAGCGCGATCAATTGGCTGCATCGGTCAAGGCGAACCAGGGCAACCAGGATCTGGAAACGGGCGATCCGCAAAAGGCCGTTGCATCGTATCGCGAGGCAATCATGCAAGATCCAGATAACGCCCGCACCTATTACAACCTGGCTCTCGCCGAAGATCGGCTGGGCGATATCGATGCCGAGCGGCAGGCTCTCGAAAAGGCCGAGCAACTCGATGCGAGCCTAGCCCTGGTGCACAATCAGTTGGGCCTTCTCGATCTCAAGGCCAACCGCGCCACGGACGCAGAAAAGGAATTGCAGGAGGCTATCCAACTCGATCCGCAATACGCCGAGGCCCAGAACAATCTTGGCGTGCTCTACGGTCAGCTCGATCGCCCCTCGGAAGCGGAACCGCTCTTTCGAAAGGCCACGGAGAACAATCCGCAATACGGCCAGGCATTCGCGAATCTTGGAATCATTCTCGCCAGTCAGTCGCGATTTGGGGATGCGGCACAAGTGTTGAGCACCGCCGCGAAATTGGAACCAGCAAACCCTGCCACACTCAGCGCATACGCAATGGTTCTGGTGCGGCTCAATCGAAGCAGCGAAGCCATGCCGCTGTTCCACAAGGTTGTCGAGCTGGACCCTAAGTCACCCGGTGCGCATTTGAACCTTGGAATTGCCATGGCCGACCAGTTCGACCTGAATGGAGCACTCGCCGAATTCACCGCAGCCGTGAACCTTGACAATACAAACGCGCAGGCGCACTACAACCGGGGCCGCGTCCTGCTCGATCTGCAGCGGAATGGGGAAGCCAAGCCCGAACTGGAAACCGCGACCCGACTGGATCCCGCCTCGCCCGACGCCTGGTATCTGCTTGGCCTGATTGCGCGCCAGGCTGGCGAAACGGACCAGGCGATTCATGCTTTCCAAAAATCGATTGCGTCGAATCCCAACAACGCCGATGCGCTCTACATGCTCGGACAGGAATTGCAGCGCAAGGGAGACATCGCCGGTGCGAAGCAAAGCCTGGAGAAAGTGATTGAGATTCGTCCGCAATATAGCCAGGCCATCTACAGCCTTTCCCGCCTGCTCGCCAAGACCGACCCCGATCAAGCGCGACAACTGCAGGAACGATTCGAAAAGATTCAGTCCGATCAGCACATCATGGATCGTGCGCAGTCCCTGGGTAACTTCGCCCTCGCCTCCGCAGACGCGCACGACTGGCCCCAGGCAATCGCACAACTCAAGGAAGCGATCGCCGTATGTGGAGAGTGCAGTGCGCGGCCGCAGCTACACAAGGACCTGGGACTTATTTATTGCCACTCGGGCTCTCTGCGCGATGGCCGTGCTGAGTTGCTGGAGGCACAAAAGTTCGCACCCGGTGACCAGGACGTGCAGAAGGCGCTTCGACTGCTGGACGCGGCTAACAGAACGCCATAAGCCCTCCATTCGGAACCGATCCTGTGCAATTCGGATAACAAACCGGACGTCGCCTCGTCTATGGTGTATCGACGACTAACTTCACGTCACACGATCTTACCCGGAACCAGGCTAACCACGCATTGAATGGAGAGGAGCATGAGACGGTCAGGAAATTTTCGCGCGCGTGCCGCAGAAGCTGCGGACAACCGCACCCCCCAGGATCTTTTTCGAAGCACTCTTGAAGAAAAACACCTGTGGACCGCGCTCTATGAAAACGTCCGCGACACATGGATCTCGCCCCGGTTGCCCGATCTGGAATTGACCTCCACACCTATCCCTGTTCCCGACCGTATGGCAGTAAAAACCAATCGATGGGCGGTTGGAACATCGACGCTGGTAAATGGCGGCGCTCTCGCCATCCTAATCTTCTGGGGAGTGGGCAGGATGATTCACCCTCTGCCGAATCCTGCATCTGGCCATCCTGTCAAGCTCAGCGACTACACGCTATTCGCGCCTTCGAAGACTCAGATGGGCGGGGGAGGCGGAGGCGGCGGATCGAACGACCTGATCGATCCGATTATGGGCAGGAACCCAGTAGTCGAAAAGAACCCGATCACGCCTCCCCAGATTCCGATGCTTGATAACCCCAAGCTGGCCCTCAATCCAGCGATTGCCGTACCTCTGGACATTCAGCTTCCGGACAATAGTTCCCTCCCCAACATCGGTGTTCATCAGTCTACGAATGTCTATCTGGATTCCAACGGTCACGGGAACGAAGCCGGGATCGGATCGAATTCCGGCGGTGGCGACGGACCCGGCGACGGCACCGGCTGGGGACCAGGTTCCGATCGCGGCGCGCGGGGCGGCACCTATATGCCGGGAGTCGGCGGAGTGTCGATTCCAATTCCCATCGTGTCACCGGAAGCCGAGTTCTCCGAAGAGGCACGCCGACTCAAGTACCAGGGGATCTGCGCGATTTCAATTGTCGTGGACGCCCACGGCTATCCCCAGAATCTTCGCGTGGTTCGCCCGTTGGGCATGGGTCTGGATGAAAAGGCGCTCGAAGCGGTTCGCAGATACCGTTTCAAGCCCGCTCTAAAAAACGGCAAGCCCGTGCCAGCGATCATGACGATCGAGGTGAATTTCCGGCTCTATTGAGAGCTCAGCCGGAAACAGTCGCGCCCAGGATCGGCTGCTTTTCGCTCTTTCGGCGATGGGTTTTCTCCGCTTTCCGGACCAAAGATCTCTGCCTTGGCCAACCCACCACCCCTTTAGTTGGTCTAAAGATCATAGATAGCAAGATCCGTCTGTTTTCCCCAGCTTCCCCCCTGTATAACGGTTTCACCGGACATTTCCGGCAGGTGCATATGGGCACTCGAGAGATTCGGAGCACGATGAGTTGCGGTCGTGTTCTCGCCTGTTTCGTTTTTCTTGTCTTGGGCTTGGCCGGTGCCGCCTGGGCACAAGCGCAGGATGCGGAGGCGGCGTCCCCAGCCGCAGCCGGCCCAAATACCAGTACCGCCGCCGATTTCTACGTGGCGACCAACGGGAATGACACCTGGCCCGGAACGCTGGCTCAGCCGTTCAAGACGGTCGATCACGCGCGCGTTGCGGTGGCGAGCCTGAAGGCTCACGTGAGCGGCAGAACGATTCGCGTCCTGATCCGCAATGGGACTTATTACTTGCCCTCGACCTGGACGTTCACCGGGCAGGACTCCGGCACCTCGACGACGCCGATTCTCTACGCAAACTATCCCGGCGAAGCGCCTGTCATCAGCGGCGGCCAGGTGATCACCGGATGGGTAGTGGCCGCGAACGGACAGTGGCAGACCACGTTGCCGGCGGGAACGTACTTTACGCAACTTTGGTTGAATGGGTCGCGGCGCTATCGACCGCGGACTACGCCTTACGGCTATCTCTACATCACCGGCGAGTACAGCACCACCGGAAGCACGACGACCGTCAATGAGCTCTCTTACGAAACCAAGGCCTACCTTGGCGTTCCACCAACCATCTCGAACCTGAGCGACGTGGAACTGATCGACTTCGAAGCATGGGATGTTCCGCATTTGCGGGTGGCATCAGTGAATACTACGAATCAAACCATCGTCACCACCGCGGCCCTTCCCAAACAGACTATGTTTCTCGGGTTCATTCCGGGACACCGATTCCTTCTTGAGAATGTGAAGGAATCGTTTCGCATACCCGGAGAGTTCTACCTTGACCGCCCGACACATGTGCTCTCCTATCTGCCCAAGAGCGGAGAATCTCTCAGCACCGCAACGTTCGTTGCGCCGCGGCTGCAGAAGATTCTCTCTTCGGCAAATCTGAGTTATGTAACTTTCCAGGGGTTGACATTCGCGCATAGTGACTGGCAGGTAAGTTCGGCCGGATACCTTGGCAGCCAGGCGGATAACGGAACACCCGCGGCGATCACGTTGACGAACTCAACGGGCGTGGTTTTCGAGAGCGACACCGTTGAGCATACCGGAGCATATGGGATCGAATTCGAAGGCACTGGAATCGTGGGTGGCGCTTCTCCGTATCTCGCGCAGTTCACCGACGGCTTGATTACCGACACCGGCGCAGGTGGAATTCGCATTGGCGGAATGGCGGTGTGCAGTGGCGCAGGCACCCACACCGACGCCAACGTGCCGCAGCACATCTACATTGGCAATAACCTGATTACCGGCGGCGGACGCGTGTTCGCGGTCGGATACGCTCTACTGGTGGGCGACGCGCACCATGTCATCGTTGAGCACAATGAGATCTCCGATTTTTACAACGTCGGCGTCGGGGTCGGCTTCAACTGGGGATGGGCCTGCAACTTTGCGCATGACGACATCGTCCGCTACAACTACATCCATGACCTTGGCCAGGGCGTGACCAGCGACCTGGGCGCGGTGTACTATCTGAGCGGCGCCAACACCGGGAACCAGGCGCTCAACAACCGGGTTCACGACATCGTGCACGATCCGAATGGGGGCTACGGAGGGTGGGGACTGTATGTCGATGCCGGAGCCGCAGGCGTACAGATGGAAAACAACCTGGTCTACAGAACCACCGATGCCAGCTTGCATGTAAACGCATGGAATACGCCGCCGCCAAGCCCGGTCCAGCCCAATGTCTTCAAGAACAACATCCTCGCCTACGGCGCGATGGGAGTGATGGACCGCCACAACGACACCAATTTTCTCAACGTGATTTTCGAGAACAATATCTTTTACTACGACAAGAACGCCGGCGACGCGAATTCAATTCAGTACGGCTACTGGTATTGCCAAGGGAAAACTGTCTGCACGAGTTATTTCGAATTCAATGACAACATCTACTTCAACAAAGCTGCGAGTGGCGGGCAGCCCGCGCAGCCATTCTTCAAGACTCCGCTGTTCCCTATGAATGGCGGTCAACAGCCCCCGATCACGCCGCTCACGTTCAAGCAATGGCAAGCCCAGGGAGAGGACACCGGCTCGTTGTTTGCCGATCCGCTGTTTGTGAACCCCGCGCCGGGAACAGATAACTTCACCCTCGGAGCGAATTCGCCCGCATACAGCGTGGGGTTCGTGAACTTCAATCCCAGCCTGGCAGGACGGCTGTCCACGGCAACTCTCACTGCGCTGGTCAATGCGCCAGGATATCCGACGCAGATCCCGGCGACAACTGCCTTTTGATTTCGATCGAAGAAGGACAAATCAGCGAATCGGGGTCCCCATGCCTGGTGTTCATCCAAGCTTTCGTGTTCTGGTTGTTGATGACGATGTTCGGATCGCCGACAGTCTTGTGCAGATCCTGACCGCCACCGGACACGAGGCCGTAGCCGCTTACAGTGCCGAAGCCGCGATCAAAATCGCGGAGAAACTCAATCCGCACGCCGTGGTGTCCGACGTGGTGATGGGTCCGGTCAGCGGCATTGAACTGACCAATCACATTCGCGAACACTATCCTGGTTGCCGAGTCCTCCTGTTCTCGGGGTATGCGTCGACCAAGGCTTTCACGCAGGCCCTTTTTGCCAAGGGATCAAGCGTTCAATTCTTGCCAAAGCCCGTCCACCCCAATCGCATACTTGAGTTCCTGGCAACCTGCGCGGCGAACGAAGCTCCGGTTGAATCTGCAAACGAGCCGCGCGAGTCCTGAACGCGCGGGGAGCCGCCGCGCTCTCTTGGGTTGACATCCGACCCAAACAAGAGACATACTTGGGTCGAATGTCGACCCGAGAGGCATTTGCGCGCTTTGCAGGCACGGCGTTCAGGGTCGAGGAGGCGGAATCATGTTCAGGCGCAAGCGCACCGGGGAGGATTTTGCAGCGGAGATTCGATCTCATCTTGAGCTCGAAGCTGAAAATCTCCAAGTCGATGGCCTGACCAACGAAGAGGCAAGACTGAGAGCACGCCGTCAGTTTGGTAACGTGCAAGCGGCGCGGGAACGCTTCTACCTCCGCGGGCGCGCGGTATGGCTGGATACGTTGCTGCGCGACTTCCGCTTCGGTATGCGATCCTTGGGCCAGAGTCCTGGGGTCGCGTTCACCGCGATCGTTACATTGGCCTTGGGAGTGGGCGCGAACACCGCTGTCTTCAGCGTGATGAACGCAGTGCTGTTGCGTTCCCTGCCCGTGGCAGACCCGGCCCGCCTGGTCTATCTGCGGACGACCCAGCCTCCCAAAGGTAGCGGCACCATCGACACAACTGAGACGTTTTCCTATCCGGTCTACGATGCGCTGCGGAAACAGGGCCGTGGCCTTTCCCCTGTGATCGCATTCGCGCCCTTGTCAACCAGCAAGGTTGCAGTCCGGTACGAGACACAGCCCGAGGAGGCGGAAGGTGACATGGTGAGCGGCACGTTCTTCTCCGGTTTGGGAGTAAGACTCATCCGCGGCCGCGGCTTCAGTGAACAGGATGAAACGGATCACGCGCCCATAGCAGTCATCAGTTATAACTACTGGACGCGCCGCTTTGCCCGAAGCTCGGACGTTCTGGGCAGGACAATTTATGTGCATGGAGTTCCGGTCACCATCGTTGGAATAACCGACCAGGGATTTGAAGGGGTCGAAGCAAGCGGCTCAACCGACTTTTGGATTCCATTGCAGAACCGGCCAGAGCTCAATGCCTGGGGCAACCCTCCCGAAGAGGGCAAGCTTTACCAGCAGAATCCGACCTGGTGGTGCCTGCGTTTGATCGCGAGGCTTGCGCCGGGAGTTACGCGTACGCAGGCTGTGGCACAGTTGCAGTCAACGTTTCAGGCTGCGGCTTACATCGGAATCGGCAATCCGGATCCCGCCGAACAGCGCCCCGTCCTGAGCCTCGCTGATGCGAAGAGCTTTCCCGGTTACGACAACGAATACGGGAAGCCGCTCAAGATCATGATGGCCATGGTCGGGCTGATTCTCATGATCGCGCTGAGTAACGTCGCGATGTTGCTGATCGCGCGCAATGCAACGCGACAGCGAGAGTTCTCGGTTCGCCTAGCCCTCGGAGCGGGAAGGCGCGCGCTATTCCTCCAGTTGTTGACCGAGAGTGCGCTGCTGGTTGTCGCCGGAGGATTGCTGGCCTGGCTCTTTGCGTCGGCAGCCACAAGAGCTCTGGGAGCCTGGGCACAGATCGAGTCAAGCCTCGCGCCCGATCGAACCGTCCTTCTGTTTACGCTTGGCCTGCTGGTGCTGGCCGCAATTGCCTTCGGTCTCGCGCCCATGCGGCTGGTCCTTTCCGCTGGTCCAGTTCTCGCGTTGAAAACATCCTCGGCCACTTCCAATACCGATGCCGGCCAAAGCCGCGGGGCCAAAGCCGTTGTCGCGATGCAGATGGCGCTGTGCGTCGTGCTGCTGGTTGGCGGCGGCCTACTCGTGAGAACCCTGTTGAATCTAAAAAACACGCCGCTCGGCTTTTCGACCGAAGGGCTCGTGGTGTTCGGGGTCAATCCACGTATCACGTCCCTGCCTGAGGGCAAGGCGTTTTATCGAGAGTTGCAGACCCGGCTTCGCGTCCTGCCCGGTGTAGAGTCGGTGACGGTCATGGCGGAGCGCATCGGCACCGGGTGGTCGGATAACGGCGACATGAAAGTCGACGGCAAACTACCGGAAGTTTCGGGTGGGGCTTCGCGGACGGTGCGAAGCAATGTTGTAGGACCGGATTTCTTTCGCACCCTCGGCGTACCGGTTTTGGCAGGCCGCGATTTTGCCGACAGAGATACCGTCAGTTCGCCTCACGTTGGGATCATCAACGAGCAGTTCGCGAAGCGGTTCCTCCCCAACGTGAATCCGCTGGGCCATGTCATAAGTCCTGACGGCGTGAACTTCCCAATGACCATCGTCGGAGTCGTGAAAGATCACAAATACCGCAGTATCACCGAAGACCCGATTCCGATGGCGTGGTATATGTATGCGCAGATTCCAATCGTTGGCGGCATGCACGTTGAATTGCGCGTCCATGGGGAGCCGATGGCTATTCTGCCGGCGGCTCAAAAAGTCCTGCAATCGATCGACCCCGATCTGCCTCTGATCAGGCCGATGACCCAGCGCGATCAATATGACCAGACGATTTCGCGGCAACTGATGTTTGCGCGGCTGGCGGAGTTTTTTGGGGTGCTGGCGATTGTCCTGGTGGCGACCGGGCTGTACGGAACCATCGCGTATCGGGTCAACACGCGCACTGCTGAGATCGGCGTGCGTATGGCGCTGGGAGCCCGGCGTGGACAACTGGTCTGGATGGTCCTGAGAGACACGTTCCTGCTCACTGCAATTGGCGTCGCGGCCGGCGCGCCGCTGGCCATGATCGTGGGGAGCGGATTGGCCTCTTCTCTCTATGGAGTAAAGCCGCTGGACGGCGTAACCTATATTCTCGCTGTCATCGGGCTGGGCATGGTTGCCCTCGCGGCCAGTGCCCTGCCCGCGAGGCGTGCTGCCAGCGTCGATCCATTGAAGGCGCTTCGAGCGGAATAATCGTTGCTAACTCACCAGTTTCAGCCGGAACGAACGCTGGTCAGCCGGCGCCAGGTCGGCGACCACGAAGGGCCCTTTCGCGACAATCAGGCCCAATGGCGAGCGCCGGACGACATTGGCGCTCACCATTGGGCCGGTATTTGTAAAATTATCAGCCAAATTCTGTCCGATTGACCCCGCGCACCCCAGTTATCGATAGATCTCCGGGATAAAATTCTGCTCCTGAATAGGAGGACGAACATAGTTCGACTTGCTAATGGGCGGCAATGGCAGCGGCTTCGGAGTCAGGTCCTTATAGTCAAACAAGGAAAGCAAATGGCGGATCACATTCAGCCGCGCGGCCTCCTTGTTCTCGGCGTTTACAACGTACCAGGGAACCAGCTTGGTGTCCGTCACGGCGAACATTTCGTCCTTCGCGCGGGAATAGTCTGCCCAGTGTTTCCTTGATTCGATGTCCATCGGGCTCAGCTTCCAACGCTTGGTCACGTTTTGCATTCGATCCTGGAAGCGCCTTTCCTGTTCCTCGTCGCTGACAGAGAACCAATACTTAATCAGGCGGATTCCTGAACGAACTAGCATGCGCTCGAATTCCGGACAGCTCTGCATGAATTCGTGGTATTGCTCCTCGGTGCAGAATCCCATCACTCGCTCCACGCCGGCGCGGTTATACCAGCTGCGGTCGAACAGAACCATCTCCCCCGCCGCCGGCAGATGCGCCACGTAGCGTTGGAAGTACCACTGCGTCTGCTCGCGCTCCGTGGGAGTTGTAAGAGCGACCACGCGGCACACGCGCGGGTTGAGGCATTCTGTAACACGCTTGATTGCGCCGCCCTTCCCTGCGGCATCGCGGCCTTCAAACAGAACCACCACGCGCATTTTCTCGTGGCGGACCCACTCCTGCAGCTTCACCATTTCAATTTGCAGCCGGCGAAGCTCACGGTCGTACTTGCAGTCTTCTCCGATATGCAGAATCATTCCGTCGGAGCGCAGGTGTTTGTGCGATTTCCCGTGATTGTTTTCGACCGCGAGCGCCCCATTGTGCTCGATCTCCGCCTTCTTTTTTAAGTGCTTGTCTTTCATGGATCTTCCTCCAGGCAGCGTCTGGCTCAGACTTATCCGGTCAGCGGTGCTCATCATCCTCGGGTGGTTGAACCCAATTGTACTCTTTGCGTCAATCGTTGGAGACCGCCGCCGGACTCTTCCCGTCAGAATTGCCATTTTGGGCGCGCTTTCGCATATTTGCGCGCCTCGTTCCCGCTCTGGAACTTCGACGCGGCCGCTTAACCTAATCTCAAAAGTCTTGCAAGTGTTCGCAATTCTGGGCGCGCCGATTATGTAAGAAGCGCGCAATCGCCACTACTACACCTGGCGCGAAAAGCACTGTGGCGAATTGCTGCGGGTCATTCGAAAGGGCGCTACGCAGTGCTTTCTCGGGCAACGCGGATTCGTCGGTGGCACCATGGCCGCTGGGTCAACAAAGTCGAACTGTGCAAGGATTGAAAAGAATGCTGGCCGACTTCCCTCGTGGCCCTGCATGGCTGCACGACATTCACTCTCTGCCTAACCCAAGGCCATTCCGTTCGCGGGATGGCCTTTGCCGTGCCCGATCAACCAAAAGGTTGATGACTGTCGTCCACTCCAGGCTTGAGACTTTTATCGCAGCACCTCGCGCCTTTCCGGCAGATTCAGCACATCGAGATTTACCGGCATACACGCCAAACATAGCCAGACGCGCAATGCATGCGTCGGGTCCAGTTTCCCAGGCTCCCACCTTTTAGGAGCGATTCAACAAGCAAGCCCTTCAGGAGTGCCATGATCCGCAGATGTTTCTACCTCGCAGCCTGCCTGCTGTTCGCCCTGGTCCCAGTTCATGCGCAGAGCAACTACGCCGTGGTGCGCGGGTCGGTTCTCGATCCTCAGCACCGGCCCGTTGCCGGCGCGCGCGTGCACTTCAAATCGACCGATACGGGCGCGCAGCGCGAAGTTGTTGCGAACGCCTCGGGACTTTATGAGATCGCCGGCCATCCAGCCCGGCTCCTATGAATTGACGGTCGAAAGCAGCGGATTCCAGCAGGCCACGACAGAAACTCAATCTCGAAGTGGGCCAGCAGGCCACCGTCGACATCGACCTGCGCGTCGGTTCGCGACACGCAGAATGTCACCGTCGAAGCATCCGCAGGCGAACTGCTCAAGACCCAGGACGCCAGCGTCGGCGCAGTGGTCGATCAGCGCTCCGTCGATTCCCTGCCCCTCAACGGCCGCATGCTGATCGACCTGGTTCTGACCGTGCCCGGGCGCGCACATCGGCCACGGCGCGGCCACCGGCGACATGAATCCCCTCTACTGGCGTCCCGGCCAGCGCTCCGCCGTCAGCATCGGCGGCGGCCGTCCCAACGCGAATTATTTCCTGCTCGACGGCGCCACCAACACCGATCCCACTTTCAACGCGCAGAACCTCAGCGCTTCGCCGGACGCCGTGCAGGAGTTCCAGGTGCAGACCGGCAGCTACTCGGCCGAAATGGGCGGCGCGGGCGGCGGGCAGATCAATATCGTCACCCGCTCCGGAACCAGCCACATTCCACGGCACCGCATACGAGTTCCTGCGCAACGGCGCCATGGACGCTCACTCATTCAACGAGATGGGCAGCGGGAATTTTCTGGTGCAGAACAACTTCGGCGCATCGATCGGCGGACCCATCTGGCGCGCCAGAAAGACATTCTTCTTCGTCAACTATGAAGCCTGCGCCACGTCGAGACCATGACCATGGTCGACACGGTGCCCACGCCCGAGGAGATGGCCGGCGACTTCAGCCAGAGCGGCGTCGATATCTACGATCCGACAACCACGGCACCCAATCCCGAACTTCAATCCCAGCTGCGCCGGTGAGCAAAGCCAATCCGCAATACGTCCGCCAGCAGTTCCAATACAACGGCGTGCTGAACGTGATTCCGCCGGGCCGCATCAGCCAGGCGGCCTCCATCATGCTGAACAAATACACGCCGCAGCCCAACACCATGGACATGGGCGGCATGACCATGATGGGCCAGCCCACCGTCGTCGGCGCGGGCAACGACGCCAACAACTACCTCGATGCCCGCAAAGAGCGCATGTTCAACGACCAGGGAACGGTGCGCATCGACCACAACTTCGCCAATGGCGACACGCGCCTTCTTCCGCTACTCGGCCGCCGGCGAGCATGGCTTCATCCCCGAAGGGCCTGCCCGGCTTCGGCTTCTATCACGACGACCTTTCGCAGCAGGGTCATCCTGGCCTGGAATCACATCTTCAACTCGCACCTGGTCAACGAGGCTTCGCGGCACCATCTCGCGCCTGGTCATGATGCATTCCACTGAGAGCGCGAACAAGAACGACATCGTTACCGAACTCGGAATCACGGGGACGGGCTTCGGCGGACCCGCTGCATGGGGCGCGCCCTACTTCAACATCCAGGGATATTCGCCGCTCGGCGACAGCTATCTGGCCACCCCCATGCACGCATGGGACACCGTCGTCGAGGGCCGCGATTCGCTGAGCTGGCAGATCGGCCGCCACAGCACCAAGTTCGGCGGTGCTTATCAGTGGTTCATCTGGCCCATGTGGGGCTTCTTCCAGAATCGCGGCTACTACCAGTTCACCAACGGCTTCACCACCGCAGTACGCGCTCAACGACGGCAGCACCGGCTCCGCGCTGGCCAGCTTCGAACTCGGGCTGCCCGCAGCGCGCCAGGGACAGGCCGGCGTCCCGCAGATGGACCTCCGCCAGTGGTACGCCGACGGCTACGCGCAGGATGCGTGGCGCCTGACTTCGAACACGACGCTTAACCTACGGCCTCCGCTACGAGTTCATGAGCCCGCTGGTCGATATCCGCTACACCAACAGCAATCTCGACCTGAGCAGCGGCACGCCGCAGGTCTTCATCGGCGGCCAGAACCACTATCCGCGGGGGCTGATGTATCCCGCAGAAAGCCAATTTCGCGCCGCGCCTTGGCCTGGCGCAGAATTTCCCCCATCTCGGCCTGGTCGCTCATGTGGCGTATGGGATTTTCTACACACCGGTCGACATGAATACCTGGTGCAACCAGCGCCACAACGTGCCCTACGTGTTCCCGTTGACTTCGCAGAGCGATCCGTTCCTGCCCAGCATTCCCACGCTCAACTTCCCCGCCCCGGTGCTTGGAACCAGCGTGGTCAGCTTCACCGGCCTTCAACTGCACGCACCCGCCGCAGTACATCCAGCAGTGGAGCACTTCGCTCGAAAAGCAGCTGGGCAGCGAAACAACGCTTGAAGTGGGTTACCTCGGCTCGGGCGGATTTCATCTGCAGCGGTCGCACCTCATCAACAATGCGCAGCCCGGGCCGGGGCTCATTCAACCGCGCCGTCCGCATCCGCGGATCAGCTTCGTCGCCAACAGCGCCTTTCCTTCCACCGTCACTGAATCTCCAACCTTCGACGGATCGTTTCCGGTCAGCACCATCAACCTGCTTGAGAACACATCGCAGAGCTGGTACGACGCGGGGTACGTGAATGTGCGCCGCCGTTACTCCAACGGCCTGAGCTTTCTCGCCAACTACACGTTCGCTAAGTCGCTCGAGAACGCGCCTGATTTCCGCTCGCCCATGTTCGAGGCGGCTACTCCGCAGAACAACGACGACCTGAATGCTGAGAAAGGCCTGGGCTGCGACATCCGCAGCCGCTTTGCGCTGAGCGCGGTCTACAGTCCAAAAGCGTGGGCTCGGAACAATCTGACTCGCGCCGTCACACGCGACTGGCGCGGCTCTATGGAATACCAGGTGCAGACCGGATTCCCATTCACGATCTCGGTCTTCGGCGATACCGCCAACGCCGGAACCGTGGTCGGCGAAAACCCCATCCGCGCCAACCTCACCGGCGCCAACGATCTTCGGCCCCGGCACGCAGAACGCAACCACCTGGCTCAATCCCAAGGCTTTCGCGACCCCGCCCGCCTATACCTACGGCAATGTCGGCCGCAATACGGTCTACGGTCCCGGCCTGCAAACGATGGACCTCGGAATTGTGCGCGAATTCAGCCTGGCGGAAAAGGCGCGTCTCGAAATGCGCGGCGAGTTCTTCAACGCATTCAACCACACCAACCTGGGCACGCCCAACCGCTTCGTCAACACCGCCAACTTCGGAAGCATCACCGAGGTCGCAACCCCCGGCCGCGAAGTCCAGGTCAGCGCACGCCTTTCATTTTAGATTCGCTAGCCCGGGGGTGCCCCAGGTCTCGATTTTGAGACCTGGGATTGGGTGCCGATTTCTTACTTCAAAAAATGCGCCACCCTCGGCCCAATCAGATCCGCGCACTGAACCGGAGCGAGGTGCCCGCACGTCGGCACAACCTCTATCTCCGATTGCGGAACCAGCCGGTGCATCGTCTCTCCCTGGCTCAACGGAGTGATGTGGTCCAGCGCGCCCCACACGATCAGCACCGGCATCTTAAGCTGCGGCAGAAGCTTGTCGGTCGCGTCGCGCCCGGTCAGCATCGAGTCCAGCGCGCGATGAATGAGCCAGGCGCGATTGCGTGAAACGCGCAGAATGTCAGCTGCGATAAAGCGCGGAACCGCCGGCGGATGCGGCATCAGCAGCGCGTCCAACTGGTCCAGTTCGATCGCGGAAACCGGCGTAAACAAATCAGTATTCCAAGCCGGCTTTTCATAGAGTCCCGCGCTGTCAAACAGAACCAGGCGCGCCACTCGCTCCGGATGTTTTGCGGCCAGGTACTGTAGCGATCCAGCCCCCCATCGACCATCCGCCGAGGTTCACCTGTTTCAGTTCCAACGCATCCATGAAACCGGTCACCGTTTCGGCCTGATCGGGGATCGAATAGGAAAAATCGGCAGGCCTGTCGCTCCGTCCATATCCGGGCAGGTCAGGCATGTACACGCGGAATCCCATGCGAACGACATAAGGCGCCAGGTTGCGCCAGTCTTCGCAGCGGCCCCCCAGTCCGTGCACCAGCACCACCGGCACGCCCGCATCCGGACCCATGACGTAGTAGTGAATGCGGTGTCCCGCCACCGTGACGTACCGGCTCTTCGCGCCGCCCAGGCTCATCTGCACGTAGGTCAGCCCGTTGAAATAGCTGAGTGGCCGCTCCCAGAACCCCACCATCACCGCAACAATCAGAACAATCACCACCACAGAGGCCCAGGCCAGCTTGCGCGTCGGTTTCACAGCTTCTCTCCTGTTTGGCCCTGAATAGCTCTGGCACGCTGCCAGGCAGCCTCGATCACCCGCGTGGTAATGGGATCGATGCGCAGGACGCTGTGGCTGTTCCACTCCGATCGCTCCACCCACCGCACCGCGTCGGCATCAGACGCCGCCAGCAGCGTCCCGCCGGCCACTCGGCACAGATAATCGGCAATCACGTAGTGATATCTGCACCCGTTCGCCCTCACGATGGATGCGATCCAGCAGTTCGACGAGTTCGATCGGTTCGACGGTCAGCCCGGTCTCCTCGTGCACCTCGCGGATCACTGCCTCCCGAAGCGTCTCGCCCACGTCAATCAGTCCCCCCGGTATGGACCATTGCCCCTTCAAAGGCTCCGTCCCTCGCTGGACGAGCAAAACCCGGTTGTCGTGGACGACGATTCCACCCACCCCCACCAGCGGCGTCAATGGAAATTCTCGCTGCGGCATATTTCTACGATAGCCCGGCCAGGTCCCGAACAAGGAGCAGCATCCCCGATTCTATTGACTCTGCTCAACGTTCGTGCGAACGTAAGGTCATCCAGAATGATCAGCTTTCACCAGTTCATGACCGGCGCGTTGATGGGTTGCATTCTCATCATCATCGGCTTCGTGCCCGGCCTCCTCGACAAGTGGGCTGAGGCCCTGTCCAACATGGCCGAGACGATCCTGTACCGGATGCCGATCGCATCGCGCCAGCGCACCGAATTCGGGCAGCAGCGCTGGCTCGCCGCGCTGGGCATGGCGCTCATCGCTCTGAGCCTGTTCCTGTATACATCGCGTTAGTTCGACAGGTTTTTCATTCTCATCCGAAAGCTCGACTCCCCCGCTCCGCGCTCTAACGTAAGGTTTCGCAACGCAGGACGCCGCCTGCATCCTTCCCCGGCAGCTATCATCAATCCATACAGGGGAACATCATGGCGGAATTTACATTGCGTATTGACGGAATGCATTGCGGCGCGTGCGTACGGCGCGTCAGCCAGGCCCTGGCAACCGAGGGGCTGACGGTGAAGGAGGTTCGCCTGGGCGCGGCCCGCGTTGAATCCGACCAGGATCCGCCTCCCGTCGATCGCGCGCTCGCCGTCATTCAGAAGGCCGGCTACAGCGCCCACCTTGATTCCAGCGCCGAGACCAATCCGGCCCACGCGGGGTGACCCGAGTGGCTGAACCTCCCACAGAGTCGGTGACCTTGCCGGTGCTGGGCATGACCTGCGCAGCCTGCCAGCACCATGTCGAGGAGGCGCTTCGCTCGACGGCCGGAGTGGAATCGGCACGCGTTGATCTGATGGCGCACCGTGCGGCCGTGGTCTTCGATCCAACTCGCGCCCGGCCCGAAGCCCTGGTCGAGGCGATTCGCGGCGCCGGCTACGATGCCGTCCTTCCCCGTGCCGATGCGCCCGGCGCTCAACACCACGAGAGTCCGCCAGATCGTTGCGGGCGGCGTGGAGGAAGGCCGTTTCCATGCTCGCGGCCGGAGCGATCGCCATGCTGCTGGCCATGCCGCTCGGCTCGGATATGGGCGCTATCGATCACGCCCTGATGCGCGTTTTGCCGTGGCTCTATGCTTTGCCCCCCGATCTGCTGCGCTGGACCCTGCTGATCGTCACCGCCGTTCTCATGGTCTGGGCGGGAAAGGCATTTTCGCCAACGCGCTCCGCGGCCTGCGCCACGGCGCCACCAACATGAACACGCTGGTCGCTCTGGGAACCAGCGTCGCTTTTCTCTATTCGGCATTCGCCACCATCCGGCCGGCCGCCGATCGCCAGGTTTACTTCGACGCGGTGCTGCTGATTCTGGGCTTCCTTCTGCTGGGCAAGGCGCTCGAGGGGCGCGCCAAACGCCGCGCTTTGGCCGCGCTCGATTCGCTGAGCCGCCTGCAGCCCGTGAATGCACGCCGCATCGTCGACGGCGTCGAGACGGTGGTGCCTCTCGATGAGATTCGCCCCGGCGACCACGTACTGATCCTTCCCGGCGAGCGCTTTCCCGTTGATGCCACGGTCATGGAAGGCCGCACCAGCGTGGACGAATCGATGCTGACCGGCGAGTCGACTCCCCTGGCGCGCGAACCTGGCGGCCGCGTGCTGGCGGGCTCGCTCAATTACGACGGCGCCGTGGTGTGCCGCGCCGAATCGCTCGGCGAAGCCACGGTCCTGGCGCAGATCACGCGCATGGTGGAGCAGGCGCAATCATCCCGCGCGCCCATGGAGCGGCTGGCCGACCGCGCCAGCGCCATCTTCGTGCCGGTGGTTCTGGGGCTCGCCGTCCTCACATTCGCTGTCTGGATACTGGCCACACGCTCACTGTCTCTCGCGCTCGCCAATACCGTTGCCGTCCTGGTCATCGCCTGCCCATGCGCCATGGGCCTGGCTGTGCCCGGCCGCGCTCACCGTCGCCGTCGGCCGCGGGGCCCAGCTTGGCGTGCTGTTCAAGGGCGGCGAAGCCCTGGAGCGCCTCGCCCACCTTGACGCGGTCGTTCTCGACAAAACCGGCACGCTCACCGTGGGCCGTCCAGTTCTGGAGGCGATCCACACCACCTCAGACTGCAGCAAGGCCGACCTGCTGCGCTGGGCGGCGGCTGCCGAGGAGCGCTCGAACCATCCGCTGGCGCACGCTGTCATCGATTACGCGCGCCAGCGCGGATTGAGTTGGCCCGCCGCGGCAGACGTGCAGATTGTGCCCGGCCGCGGGCTCACAGCAATCGTCGACGGACACGATTGCATTCTCGGCAACCAAGCACTGTTCGGGGAACTGTTCATCCCCTTCCCACAGCGATCGCCCCTCCGCCGGACGGCGTCACGCGGCTTTGGATGGCGGTGGACGGGACGGTCGCCGGATACTTCGACGCGCGCGATGCGTTGCGTCCCGATGCCGCCGGAGCCGTCGCCGCGCTCCGCCTCACGAAGTCGCAAAACAGCGAAGACGGACTGCGCGTGGTGATGCTCACCGGCGATTCGCCCGCGGCCGCCGAACCCATCGCCCGCCAGGCTGGAATACGCGAAGTGGAAGCGGGCCTCGACCCCGCCGGCAAGCTTGCCCGGATTCGCGCTCTGCAGCAAGAGCGGCTTGCGCGTCGCCATGGTTGGCGACGGCATCAACGACGCCGGCGCGCTGGCGCAGGCCGATGCGGGAATCGCCATGGGCACTGGCGCCGACCTGGCCCAGGAAGCCGGCGATGTTTTGCTTCTGCGAGCCCAGCCCTCCGCAATTCCCGCCGCCCTCGACCTGGCGCGCGCCACCTTGCGCGTCATGCGGCAGAACCTTGCCTGGGCCGCCGCCTACAACGTGCTCGGCATCCCCCTCGCCGCCGGGTTGCTCTATCCCGCATTTCATATTCTGCTCAGCCCATGGCTGGCCGCCGCGGCCATGGCATTCAGTTCGGTCAGCGTGCTGGCCAACAGCCTGCGCCTGCGCCGCTGGCAGCCCGCTTCGCTCCCCGACGGCAAGGCAAGCTAGACTGGAAGCAGGACTTCCCGGTGCGCATCCTCACCCGCTACATCCTCGGCGAGATTCTCTCCCACGCACTGATCGGATGCGCGCTGTTCACCTTCATCCTGTTCATCCCCCGCCTTCCGCAGATCCTCGAAATGGTGGTTCGCAACAGCTCCACCTTCGCCAATGTGCTGCAGATCTTTCTCTTCACCTTGCCCAACCTGTTCTGGGTCACGATCCCCATGTCGGTGCTGGTGGGCATTCTGCTGGGACTGAGCCGCCTGGCCGCCGACAGCGAAATCATCGCCATCCGCGCCTCGGGCCTGGGCGTCACCTACTTTGTCCGCGTGGCCTCCATCGTGGCAGTCGGCGGCGCGCTGCTGGGGCTGGTGAATTCGCTCTACATCGCTCCCCGCGCCAACCAGGCCATCCTCGACATGGAGCAGTCGCTGGCGGCCTCGCAGGCGTCCTACCAGATTCAGCCGCGCGTCTTCTACGAGGATTTCCGCAACTTTGTTCTCTACGTGCAGGATGTGCGCGGCGGAACCGGCGCCGCCAACTGGCGCCAGGTCTTTATGGCCGACGTGAGCGATCCGACTTCGCCCGCGCATCACCACCGCGGCCTCGGCCACGGTCGTCAACGATTCCAGTTCGGAACTGCTGATGCGTCTCCGCGACGGAGCGCAGCATTCGGTCGACTCGTCGCAGCAATACACCATCTCCACATTCACCAGCACCGACCTGCCGCTCACGCTCAACCCGCAAAGCGATGTGCACCTGGGACGCATGGATACCGCGGTGTACGCGGTGCCCACCCGACAGCTTCTGGAGCGCATTCACGGCCCCGAAGGCCGGCGGTTTCTGATCGAGTTGAACAGCCGCTTCTCCTATCCTGCCGCCTGCCTGGTGCTGATGCTCGTGGGTGTGCCGCTGGGGGTGATCTCGCGTCGCGGCGGCAAGAGTTCGGGTTTCGTCTTCACGCTCCTGCTGGTCATCCTCTATTACATCCTCTCGTACACCGGAGTTTCGCTGGCGCGCCAGAACAAGCTGCCGGTTTTTGTGGCGGTCTGGCTGGCCAACATGTTGTTTGCTGCCGCCGGCATCTTCCTCTTGTGGCAGATGGCCAGCGGCGGACGAGTGCTCACCGCCATCGCCGGCTTCGCCTCGCGTGTCGGGAGCGTCAAGTTCCCCACCGCCTTGCCGGAAAACGGCGTGGTCCATCTCAGCCGGTTTTTCGGCCGCCTGCAGCCGCGTGCAACCCGCAGCTCGACGCGAGTCTCGTTTCCCCGCATCCTCGACGAGTACGTGGTGCGCGAGTTCATCAACACCTTCGTGCTGGTGTCTGTCCGGCTTTGTGATGCTGATGCTGGTCTTCACTTTCTTTGAACTGATCGGCGATATCCTGCGCAACCACATTCCGCTCACCACGGTGGGCGCCTACCTCGCCTACCTGACGCCCAGCATGCTCTACAGCATCGCGCCCCTGGCCGTGCTCATCGCCGTGCTGGTCACCTTCGGCGTGCTCAATCGCAACAGCGAAATCATCGCCATGAAGGCTACCGGCATCAGCCTCTACCGCCTGGTGATTCCCATCGTCTCGATCTCCGCCATTCTGGCCCTCAGCCTGTTCCTGTTCGACGAGTTTTATCTGCCCCAGGCCAATCGCCGCCAGGAAGCGCTGCGCGGAACCATCAAGGGCCGGCCGCCGCAGACCTTTCTTCATCCGGAACAGAAGTGGATCTTCGGCCAACAGGAACCGGGCGGACCGGGCCGCATCTTCTATTACCAGTTCTTCGATCCCGACCGCAACGAGTTCGCCAACCTCTCGGTGTTCGAATTCGATCCGCACACGTTTGCTCTCTCGCGGCGCATCTTCGCCGCGTCGTGTTTTCTGGGATGCAGACCACAGAACTCGTGGCGATTCCAGAACGGGTGGGAACGCAAGCTCAGCGGCGCTAACCAGACGGAGTACCGCGAATTCATCAACACCACCTTTGCCGAGATTCGCGAGGAACCCGGCTACTTCAAAAAAGAGAGCCTGCAGTCGCAGGAGATGAACTTCGGCCAGCTCGACCGCTATATTCGCGATCTGCGCCAGAGCGGATTCGACACCATGCGCCTCCGCGTCGCGCTCTGGCACAAGCTCGCCTATCCGCTGGTCGCGATCGTCATGGCGGTGCTGGCAATTCCCTTTGCCTTGACCATGGGACGGCGCGGGTCACTCACCGGCATTGCCGTGGCCATCGCCGTGGCTCTGGCCTACTGGGTGGTGGACGGCCTGTTCGGCGCCATGGGGAACGTGAACTATCTTCCCGCTCCCCTCGCTGCGTGGTCGTCCGACTTCCTCTTTGGGCTTACCGGCGGATATCTGCTGCTGAGGACGCCCACTTAGCCGGGCTTCTCACGAAATCGTGCTGGTCCATTCCGCCGCTCCATTTCTGCAGTCGAATTTGCAGATCATTCTCCATCCCTGGCGCACAATGGTTTTGGGAGAGAAAGAACAGCCATGGCTTCGTCGAGAAATTGCAATTCATCAGTTCAATCGGATCAGCGATTCGTCTTCTTTTCGTCCTTTGGTTCGCCTTTGCACCCCGGCTGCAAAAAAAAAATCGGCTGTGAAACTGTGAAAACCATTCCAAGTTATGCAAATTCAAATATTTAAAGAGGATTCACATGCCGAAATGTGTCGCAATTATGGTGCAGATCTCGAGCTCTTTGGCTAAAATCCCGGTTCCATCCGCCCCAGTACGTGGCCCCGCAGTTCCTCCATCAAATCCCGGAAACGCTTCGTCATGCGCGGATCGCCCGGCAGGAATTCGACCCCAACCCCTTTGCCTGGACGCACATCCATGACCCGCGCCAGCGAGCTCAGATGCTGGCCGTTGGCCGAGAATCGAAGCTCGATTTCCGCGAATCGTTTCAAGTTCAGGCGCGCGGGCGTAGCGACATAACACCCCGTCACACTGATGTCCTTGATCTTGCCGCGAAAGAGGAGTTCAGGATCGAACACCACCACCTCCGCAAATCTATCGCATGCGAATCGCTCGTGTCGTCTTCGCTCCCTGCCGCTCGCCGCTTCCTCGTTCTCCATATCGCGCCGACGTCCGTTCCCGAACCATTCGCAGCCGAATGCCCCGGGCCTGAGATGCCTCCGATTTCCCTATCGGCGGACAGCGGCGATTCACTACATCTGTGCTCCTCATTTGCCTCCCGGGTGCACGGCGACGGCGGCCTGCGCCGTTACACGTCACAAACCACCCGATGCGTTATGCCGCCGTTCCACGCGCCCCGTACAATAGGATCATGTTTCGCGATCTGCGCCCCCTCTTCTCCTACATGCGCCGATACAAATGGGGTTACGTGTGGGGCAGCCTGTGCGTTGTGGGCACCAACGGCATCTATGTCCTCTTCCCCAAGGTCCTCGAGAAAGCCATCGACGGGTTGCGTATGGGCATCACCCACCGCAAGCTGTTGCTCCTGGTCGGCGCTCTGGTCGCAATCGGCTTGATCAAAGGCGTGTTCCTCTACGCGCAGCGATGGATTCTCATCGGCATCTCCCGCGAAATCGAGTTTGACCTTCGCAACGACCTGTTCCGCCACCTGGAAAAGCAGGATTCGGGCTTTTATCAGCGCTATCGCACCGGCGACATCATGGCCCGCCTCACCAACGACCTCAACGCGGTGCGCATGCTGCTCGGCCCGGCCATCATGTACAGCGCCAATACGGTGGTGTTCACCATCGGGGCCTTGTTCTTCCTGCTGCACTACAGCCCCTATCTCACCCTGGTGGCGTTTGCCCCGGCGCCCCTGGCCAGCATCGTGACCCAGTATCTCGGCCGCAAGATCCACGATCGTTTCGAGCGCATCCAGGCCAGCTTCTCCGAAATCTCCGCCCAGGCCCAGGAGAACTACTCCGGCGCCCGCCTGGTGCGCGCGTTTGCCCGCGAAGGCTCGCAGATCAGCCTCTTCGAACGCCTCAACCGCGAGTACATCGCCCGATCCCTCCGCCTGGTTCAGCTCATGGGCATGCTCTGGCCCACGCTGGAATTCATCCTCGGCGTGTCCATGATCATTACCCTGCTTGCCGGCGGCCACCTGGTCATCCAGGGCAAGTTATCGCCGGGCCAGTTCGTCGCCTTCAACACCTACATGATCCTGCTCATCTGGCCGATTATCGCCGTGGGCTGGGTGGTCAACATCTTCCAGCGCGGCACAGCTTCCGTCACCCGCATCGACGAATTGCTGCGCCAGCAACCTGCCATTGACGATCGCATCGCCGATCCCGCCATCCCCGACGACGAAGTCCTGGCCGGAGATATCCAATTCCGCCATCTCGATTTCAGCTACGGCGAAACGCCCGTACTGCACGACATCTGCCTCGACGTTCCGGCCGGTTCCAGCCTCGCCATCGTGGGTCCCACCGGCTCAGGCAAAACCACCCTCGTCAACCTCCTCTCGCGGCTCTACGAAGCACCCGAAGGTTCCCTGCTTATCGACGGGCGCCCGATCCGCAAGTATCCGCTCGCCGTGCTGCGCCGCAACATCGGCATGGTGCCGCAGGAAACATTCCTGTTCAGCGAGACACTTCGGGAGAACCTCGGGTTCGGCGCCCCCAGCGCCAGCGCCGTCGATCTGCTTGAGGCTTCCGAAGCGGCCCACGTCCGCCAGGAGTTCGAGGAATTTCCGCTGGGCTTCGAAACCATGGTCGGTGAACGCGGCGTCACGCTCTCCGGTGGTCAAAAGCAGCGCACCGCCATCGCCCGCGCCCTGGTGCGGCGGCCCGCCATCCTGATCCTCGACGACGCCTTGGCCAGCGTCGATACCTACACCGAAGAGCGAATTCTGGGCGGTTTGCGGAGCTATACTTCCGGCTCCACCACCATCCTGATTTCCCATCGCGTTTCCACCGTGCGCCACGCCGACCAGATCGCCGTACTCGACCGCGGCCGGATCGTCGAGTTGGGCAAGCATGACGAACTGCTCGCCCTCGACGGTTATTACGCCAGCCTCTACCAGAAACAGCAGCTTGAAGAGGAACTCACGGTCACCGGGTAGCTCTCCCTGTCACCTTGGCACTCGTGGTTCTCTCCCGCGCTCCAATCGGGCGCGTCCGCTCGCGCTCAGGCATTCCAGGATCGCGCCGCCGACTCGGGACCGTAGAACTCACTCCCAAATCCAGGGTTTCCCGCCGACGCTTGCGCCACCTGCAGCGGGGCCGGGTTCACCTCGGGATCCCTCGCCACTTCACGCCAGGCGTCGCGCACATTGTGAACACACTGAATGGCATGCTCGAATTTCGGCTTCGACGCTGACTGCGATGCCTGCAGGATCTGCGCAAAGATCGACGCATAGAACTCGCTCAACGCCTGGGCCGGTCTCCCGCCCACGTCCATGCGCAGGCGTGCCTGCAAATGAATGATGATATCGAGCGCCCGGCGGACCGCGATTCTCCGCGCCGTGGCGTCCGCACGCTCCACCCCATCGATGGCAGCGTAGAGAAACCGGATCATCCCGTCGTAGAGCGCCACCACCAGATCCACAGCCGACGCGCCATCCAGCGCATGTTCCTGATAACTGCTCATTGCGTTTCCAACTCCTTGGCCGGCTGTCTGCCGGTTATCCCTTCTGGTTGTAGCCCGTAATCGCGGAATAGATCATGTCCATGCCGCTCAGTTGCGACGGCAGCGCCTGCAGAATCTGGTTGGCCTGGTTCAATTCCGCCGTCAGGCGCTTTTGCTGGTCCGCGATGACGCTTTCTTCCTTCGCGATTTGGTCATTGAGCGTTTTCTCTATGTTGCTGTTGGCCGTTTGAGCGAGCGCCAGGGTGCCGGTGGACGAACTGGACCCCGCGTGCGCCAGCATGTTGGAGAATGACTGACCCCAGCTGTTGGCGTACTGGAAGAATCCCAGAACGCTGCTGTAATCCGTGTTCAGCACCGTATCCAGCACGCTGGCATCGAACAGAAGCGTTCCGTCGGCTTTTTGCGAGACCGTCATTCCCAGGTTGGCCAAGGAGGAGACATCGGAAGAATTGTTATAGTTGAGCGCCGTGTCCGCCGTATTCGAGGTATCAAGGATGTTCGAAGTTACGGTCAGATTCCCGGCGCTGCCGGGAGTATTCGACAGCAGGGACAACGTCGCGCCATCGGAGCTCAGCGACGCCGTAACTCCGATTCCCGGGGTGCCGTTGATCGCATCGGCAAGACCTTGCAGTGTGTTGTGCGACGAATCCAGCGTGATGGTCTGCGCGGTCTCCCCGCCCATCTGGATCGAGATGGAGCCGGAAAGAATGTCGTTGGCGTTCTTGAGAGTAGGGAGTGTACCGCTGGCGCTGCTGGAATCGGTCGCGGCGACTGTGGTGAAATTAAGAGCCGCCTCCGTGCTGGCCGTCAAGCTTGAGTCGACCGTGAGAGCGCCCGCGGCGCCGGCGGTCTGCGACTGGAACGTTAGAGTGGATTGGCCGTATTTGGTCACCACCGCCGGGTTGATTCCGATATGCGCGGAATTGATTGCATCCGCCAGGCCTTGCAGGGTACTTGTCCCGCTGCCGGTATAGATGGTATTTGCCGCCGGCGGATCGGGCGCCGCCCCAATGACGATGGTTTGCGCGGTCCCGTTCCCCGCCTGGATCGACAACGACCCGGAGAGCGTCGTACCCCCATTTGCTGAAATCGCGTCCAGGAATCCGTTGGGATTTTGCATGTTCAGGCTGGACATCATCTGTTGCTGTAATAACGACAGCGACGGCGACCCGAAGAGCGGCTGGGGATTGCCTGAACTGTCGTTTCCTTCCTGGCCGTTGATGGCGGCGATGAGCGCGTTGTAGTCCGTAACCATTTTGCTGATGGCCGTCTCCACGCCGGAGTTGTCATTGCCGATGACGATCTGCAGCGATTCGGGAGTACCGTCCGACGCCGAGGGGCTGGAGGCGAGCAACTGAAAGGTGACGCCGGGAATGAGATTGGATACGGTGTTCGATGCGCTCGACAGGTCGACCCCGTCCACCGTCAACTTCGCATCCACCCCGGTGACCGAGGATTTGTAGGTCAGGGCGGTGTTGGAGTTGGTGACATCTGCGATCGAGGAGCTGATGGTAAGATTTCCATTTCCCCCCGAAGTTCCCGACACCAGGCTCAGGCGGGACCCGGCGGAGTCGGTCAGGACGCTGGCTGTCACGCCGATACCCGCCGAATTGATCGCGGCCGCCAGGCCGGCAAGCGTGTTGTTGTTCGAGTTGAGCGTGACCGTGTGGGCGTTGCCAGTTCCAATCTGGATCGAAATTGACCCCGACAGTTTGTCGGAAGCATTGGTAATTGCGGTCAGATAGCCACTGGAGGTCTTCGCCAGGCTGGTCACCACCACGCTGTGGTCTCCCGCCACCGCCGAAGAGGATGCCGCCGGTCAGCTCCAGTACGTTGGTATCCGAACTCGATCCGGTCTTCTGGGCCAGAACTCCCGTGAAATCGGTCAGCTGGCTCACATCCGTGGAGAGATTCGACAACAACGTGCCCAGGTTCGAAATGACTGTGTCCTGGCTTTGCAGGGTCGACAGCTGCGTCTTCCAGGGCGTCTCCACCTTTTGCAGATTGGCAACAATCTGAGAAACCGTCGAGCTAACGTCGAAACCTGCGCCGCTGGTCGGCGATCCAAAGCTAAGTCCTACCGTCCCCATGCCGTTCTCCGATCTTGATTCAAGCAGCGCCTCTGCCATAAAGGCGTCTGAAAGATTGGGAAAAGTTCACCCCGATTTGCATGCCATTCATGAAGAAGGGCGCCCTTACGGACGCCCTTCAGTTGCGGTTTGCCATGGGACTGCCTGCTCCCGAGGGAGACAAGCCATTTGGGTGCGCGACGATTATTGCAACAGCTTCAAGACTTCCTGCTGGGCACTGTTGGCCTGGGCGAGAGCCGAGATACCGGTCTGGCTCAGGATTTGGTACTTGGACATGTTGGAGGACGCGGTTGCATAGTCCGTCGCCTGGACCGCGTTCTGGGCGGCGACGATATTCTGTTGCTGCGTGCTGATCACGGAACTGGCCGCGTTGAGGGTGTTGATCTGCGCGCCGATGTAGCCGTCCTGGGCCGCGACGTTCGAAATGGCCTGGTTCAGCACCGTCAACGCACTCTGCGCGTTGGACTGGCTGGACAGATCGTAGGTGGTCAGGTTGGCGCTGTTATTCGCGCCAGCCTGGAAGCTGATCTGGGCGACGCCCGCACCGGAGACGGCTGCAGCCGCACCGGTAGCGGCGGCATCCGCGCCGTCCTTGACCGTGCCGCCGAGTTGTGTGTACCCGACGGAGCTACCCGCTGTGGGCGCCGCCGATTCCGACGTTGCCCCGGATCTCGATGCCGAGATCGGTCTTGGTTGCCGTCACGTCGCCCGTCGCCTGCGCGCTGGTCTGCACGCTGGCGGTCACGCCGTAACCGCCGGAGTTGATCGCTTGGACTAGCCGTATTCATGGTGTCTGTCGCGGTCGTGGTGTAGGTCTTGGTCGTGACCGAGGCTGACGGCGCGTCCCATACCTTGAAGGTGATGGTCTGGCCGGCACCGATCAGCGTCGTTGGCGGTGTCAGTGACCGCGCCTCCCTTGGTGACGTCCATGAAGACGCCCTGACCCTGGCTGTAAACCATCTTGCCATTGGCGTCGCCCACGTTCGCGGACGAGAGCGTGCCGAAATGCAGGCTGTTGACAGAGGCGCCTGCGGACGAGGAATCGCCCATGTAGATGCTCACATCTGCGCCGCCGAATACCTGCTTCTGGTTGTAGGTGGTGGTAGATCCGATGTTGCTGATCTCGGAAAGAATCGAGTTGTATTCCTGGTTGGCTGCCGATCTGCTGCGAGCCGTTGAGGGTGCCGTTCGAGACTTCGGTGGCCAGCGTTACGGCACGGTTGAGCAGGTTCGTCACTTGCGAGAGAGCGCCATCGGCGACTTGCAGCTGGCCTACGCCTTCCTGGGCGTTGGTCTGCGATTGGGACAGGGCGGTGGCGTTGGCCTGGAGGCCGTTGACCAGCGAAAGGCCGGCCGCATCATCGGCGCCGGAGTTGATCTTGGAGCCCGAAGACAGCTGTTGCAGAGTCTTCGAGAGGCTGTTGTTGGTGTTGCTCAGGTTATTCGCCGCATACATCGCGGACAGATTATTCAAGACACCCAGGGACATGGGGTTCTCCTTTTTGGACGCGTTGATTTACGGCGTGTTCCCGAGTGTGCCCCCAATGTTTTATTCCCCTGGGTAGCTTGCCTTCGGGTGGTAGCCGTCGCATCTGGCCCCTTCTTCGGCTTGGTTGTGCGCGACTTTATCGCTTCCCGTGGAGTGTCCTCGTCCGGGACAGTCCGGGCCTCGTTACTTTAATCTTTCAACCTTTCTTCTCCACAAGTCGATAACTGGGATTGAAGGAGTTTGGGGCAATGATCGAAGTGACCAGGCTCAACGGAAATCCCATGGTGCTCAACAGCGACCTGATCAAGACCGCCGAGGCTTCGCCCGACACCATGCTCACCCTGATCAACGGCGAAAAGCTGATCGTCCGCGAAACCTGCGCCGAAGTGATGGAACGCGTGACTCGTCTATCGCGCCCGTCTTCTGGCGCGCGTCGCCCTGCAGTTCAAGTCCTCCGTCGGTCTTGAAGGTGTCGCGGCGTTAGTCAGCCTCGACCTGTCGAACCAGCACGACCTTAACCAGTACGATCTGTTCGTTGAGCCTGAAAAAAGGCTCAGGGCCAACCGCTGAGGATCATCGACATAATTCGAGGCGCAATTTTTCGAGGACTGTTCCATGGATAAGGCGAGTATTGGCGGCGTGCTTCTGGCCATCGCAGGCATCGTGGCAGGCCTGCTGATGGAAGGCGGCAATCTTGGTCAGATCCTGCAGCCCACCGCGGCAATGATCGTTTTCGGAGGCACCATGGGCGCAGTGCTCCTCCAGTTCCCGCTCACCACCGTCACCGCTGCGTTCCGCCGCATGACCCACGTCTTCGCCGCTCCCCGCAAGCACAATGACGAACTCATCAAGCTGCTCATTGCCTTTGCCAACAAGGCGCGCCGCAACGGAGTGGTTTCACTTGACGCCGACCTGCAGACCATCCAAGACCCATTCCTGAAACAGACAGTAATGCTGGCGGTAGACGGCACCGAGCCTTCGGACCTGCGCAAGATCATGCAGGTCAGTCTCGATTCCACCACTGAAGGCGAGGAGCGGCTCCCCGCGGTGTTTGAATCGGCGGGCGGGTTCTCGCCCACCATCGGCATTCTTGGCGCGGTGCTCGGCCTCATCCAGGTGATGCAGCATCTCGATAACATTTCCGAAGTGGGCCGCGGCATTGCGGTAGCCTTTGTCGCCACCATCTACGGAGTGGGCATCGCCAATCTCTTCTTTCTTCCCCTGGCGGGAAAGATGCGCCTTCGCGTCCGCGAAGACTACCTGCGCCGCGAAATGATGCTCGAAGGAGTCATCTCGATCCTCGAGGGCATGAACCCGCGCATGCTCGAGGTCAAGCTCGCCGGATTTATCGATCAACCCAAGCCCGGGAAGGCGGAGCGCGCCGCATGAGAGTCCGAGTTCCAAGAACTCGCGTGACCCATGACCGTTGGCTGGTTTCCTATGCCGACTTCATCACCCTCCTGTTCGCGTTTTTCGTGGTTTTGTTCGCGACCGCCAAAGCCGATCAGAAAAAGCAGATGGCCATGGGGGAAGCCATCGATTCCGCATTCAAATCCCTGGGCATCTTCCCCGACGCAACCCGCAATCCCACCAGGAACCTGACCGCCGCCAGTGGAACAGAGAAACCAGAAATTCCCATGAACATCGTCATGGGCGAAGATGTGCTGTCTCCCGCCCGGGTCAAGAACGACCTTGAGAGTCTGCGCCGCGATCTGACCCAGCGTCTCTCCAACCAGGTGGCGCAACACACGGTTTCCATTCAGATGGGCCGCGACGGCCTCGTCATCAGCCTCCGAGAAGCCGGCTTTTTCGACTCCGGTTCCGCCGCACCGCGGCAGGAGACGCTGGCCACACTGCGGCAGATTGCCGCCTCACTGGCCCGCACTCCCTACGACCTGCGCGTCGAAGGCCACACTGACAACGTTCCCATCCACACGCTGACCTTCGATTCCAACTGGGAACTCTCTTCGGCGCGCTCAACCCGCATCGCACGGCTCTTTCTCGAAATGCATGCCCTCCCTGCCGATCGGATCTCGGCAGCCGGCTACGCCGAGTTCCATCCCGTAGCTAGCAACGCCACCTCCGAAGGACGAGCCACAAATCGCCGCGTGGATCTTGTTGTATTGCCACGCACCGTGATCAACTTTTCCATTCCCGGCACGCAGCACACCGACGGCGCATGGCGGAAGATCACTGACGGCGACAATGGAAAATAGTCAACAGCACCGCTAGCTCCACAACTCCGCTCACTTCTCACTCCACCCCGAGCACCTTCACGATCACCCGCTTTCTTCTCTGCCCGTCGAACTCCGCATAAAACACGCGCTGCCAGGTGCCCAGGTCGAGCCGGCCGCCGGTGACCGGCAACGTGGTTTCATGGTGCAGCAGCAGCGATTTCAGGTGCGCGTCGCCGTTATCTTCGCCGGTCTGATGATGTTTGTAGTCGGGCCGGGCCGGCGCGAGTTCCTCCAACCACTTCCCGATATCCTCGATGAGTCCGCTCTCCAGATCGTTCACATAAATCGCCGCGGTGATATGCATCGGCGATACAAAGCACAAGCCGTCTTTCACGCCGCTGCGACGCACAATCTGCTCAACCTGATCGGTGATATGCACCATCTCCCTGCGCTTCTTCGTTTCGAAAACCAGGTACTCGGTGTGGCTCTTCACTCATGCCTCCGTGATCGCAAATTCGTCAAACTCCCCGGCCCAACCGCACACCCTTTATCCTAATCACAGTCGTGTCCCGCACACGCAGCGAGCAGCCAAGGCCTGAAACTGTGAAGTCAACCCGGCGATCGAAAAAGCCTACTAAGGCGGAACGTCTCCGCACCATGCACGACAACCTTGTCAACGCCTACGGACCGCAGGCGTGGTGGCCGGCACAGACGCCGTTCGAAGTGATTCTGGGCGCATACCTGACGCAGAACACGGCATGGACAGCGGTTGAACGATCGCTCGCAAATCTGCGCGAAGCGGGCGCGTTTACGGTCGAGGGCTTGCGCCGCGTCTCGCTCGCGGAATTGAAGGAACTCATCCGCCCCTCGGGCTTCCCGACGCGGAAGGCGCCGGCGCTGAAAGCCTTCATCGCGATGCTGGATGCGGAGTTCCAGGGCTCATTGGATGTACTTGGGGCCCAGCCCACGGCCGCATTACGCGAGCGCCTTCTGGCGCTGCCTGGAGTAGGGCCGGAAACGGCCGATGCAATTTTGCTCTATGCCCTTGGTCATGCCGTTCCGGTAGCCGACGAATACCTGCGCCGGATCGCGGAACGCCATAAGCTCGTACAACCCCCACCAAGGAAGGACCGTCAAGGCTACGAATCGTTGGTCAAGCTCACCCGCGATGCTTTCTCAAGCGAAGCCGCTATCGGCCATGCTCAATTCTTCAACGAGTTTCACGCGCTTGCTGTGGCCGTGGGTAAAGCGCATTGCGGCAAGATCGCTCGATGCACCGGCTGTCCGTTGGCTGCCGACCTAAAATACATCCGGTCCGGATCAGCACATTAACCCCTCGCCAACTCTACTGTTGCATCTTGTAATCGGCATCAGGCACTTTCACCGCGGTTTGCGCCGCAGTGGGAAGCTGCGAGCGATCCCACCCTCCCCCAAGGGCTTCGACCAGTTGCACCGCCGACATCATGGCCTGAACATGCAGCGTGTTCAACGTGACCTGGTCATTGAGCAATGTTGTCTGCGCGGTCACCACATCTACGTAGGGATCCACGCCTGACTGGTATCGCTGCATCTCCAGATCGAGGAATTGCTGCGCCGCCTTGACCGCTTCCTGCTGCACGAGAATCTGCTGCGAGTACGTGTGCGTTCCGGCCAGTGCATCCTCTACCTGCTGGAACGCACTCAGGACCGTCTGCCGGTAGTTGGCGAGATCGGCGTTGTAGATCGCTTCATATTGATGCAATGCAGCCCGGTAAAGGCCTCCGTTGAAAATCACCTGCGAGGCCGATGGCCCGATCGACCAGAAGCGGCTGGAAATGTCGAACAGGTGCTTGAGAGTCGAGCTTTCGAATCCACCGCCAGCCGAAAGGGTGATCTGTGGAAAGAACGCGCCATAGCCGATACCGATCGTCGCATTGGCTTGCGCCAGCGTCCGTTCCGCTGCTGCAACATCCGGCCGCCGCTCCGCAAGCTGCGCTGGAACGCCGGTGGGTATCGCCGGCGGGGCGTAGAGCATGGGCTTCGCCGGAATGGAGAAATCGGTAGCCACCTTTCCCACCAGCATCGCGATGGCGTGTTCGTATTGCGCGCGCGACAGGCCGACGTTGATCGCCGACGATTGCGCGGCTTTCAACGTTGCTCTCGCCTCCACAACGGAAATGTAATCACCCGTGCCCACGTCATACGCGCCCTGCGCGGCATCGAGGGCTTTTTGATACGCCTCCACCGTCTGGTTCAAAAGCTGTTGCAGCATGTCCTGGCCGCGAATCTCGAAGAAGAACTGCGCCAGAGACACCTGCTCCGTGAGCTTTTCTAGTTCCAGATCGGCGGCGCTGGCTTGTGCCGCATATTCTTGCGCACGCACCTGGTTGCGGATCCGCCCCCACAGATCGGGTGTCCATGAAACTGAGAGCGGCGCCGCCCACAACGTGGACGCCTGTCCCGTGTTAGCAGTAGACGAATTGCGCAGATTGCCCGAGCTCTTTGATCGGTTCCACGACGGCCCCAGAGTGACAGTTGGCCAGTATTGCGCGCGCGCCTCCGCTACCAGTGCACGAGCGGCCATGAAATTCTCGAAAGACGCCTTGATGTTCTGGTTATTGACGATGAGTTGCTCTTCCAGGGCATTCAACTCCGGCTCGTTGAAGACTTCCCACCACTTCCCGCGGAGCATCGCATCTTGCGGGCTGGCGACCTTCCACCCCTCCTGGTCCTGGAAGTTAACGGTCGACTCCTTGTAATTTGGAGCAGTCACCGCCGGAGGTGCCGGAGGACTATAACGCGGTCCCATCCGGCAACCGCTGAGCAACCCCGTCATCAACATCGCGGCGGCAGCGGCTGCAACCATTGTTTCGGATTTATTGAATTCAAACATCATCGTCTCTCTCATGTCAGGAAGCAGCTTCTGCGATTTCTTCCGGCATAGTGTCGTGCGACCGGCCCAGCACCCACAGGCGCAGGCGATCCATCATCAGATAAACCACTGGAGTGGTAAACAGAGTGAGCAACTGGCTCATCACCAGTCCGCCCACGATGGTGATGCCCAGCGGCCGGCGGAGTTCCGATCCAGTGCCGGTCCCGAATGCCAGCGGCAGCGCGCCAAAGATCGCCGCCATGGTGGTCATCATGATCGGCCTGAAGCGCAGCAGGCATGCTTCGAAAATGGCGTCGCGCGTGTTCTTCCCTTCCTGCCGCTCGGCCATGAGCGCAAAGTCGATCATCATGATGGCATTCTTCTTCACGATGCCGATCAGCAGAATAATCCCGATGATGGAAATGACATTCAGGTCGATGCTGAACAGCATCAGCGCCATCATTGCGCCCACGCTGGCCGACGGCAGCGTGGAAATGATGGTCAGCGGGTGCATCAGGCTTTCATAGAGAATGCCCAGCACGATATAAACGGCCAGCAGCGCTGTGATAATGAGATATTTCTCCGAGTCCAGCGATTGCTGATAGGCCTGCGCCGTTCCGGAGAAGAACCCATGCACGGTGGCCGGCATGCCCAGGCTCTGTTCCATCTCCGTAATCTCGCGTGTCGCGTCGCTCAGCGCATAGCCGTTGGCCAGGTTGAATGAAACCGTGACTGACGGGAACAGGCCGGTGTGGTTCACCTGCAGGGGCGTGGTGCTGGTTTTCGGCTTCATCAGGCTGGTCAGCGGCGTAACCGTGTTTATGCCTGCCTTGGTCGAATTCGAAGTCGGCGAAAAATAGATGTTGTTCAGGCCCGAGGGATCCTGCCAATACTGCGGCGCCACTTCCAGCACCACGTAGTACTGGTTCAGTTGCTGTGTAGATGACCGAGACCTGCGACTGGCCGAAGGCGCTGTAGAGCGACGCGATCGAGCGACTGCGCGGTCTGGCCCAGGCGGGCTGCCGTGGCGCGGTCGAAGGTCAGCATCTCCTGCAGTCCGCCGTTCTGCTGGTCGCTGTTCACGTCCTGCAGACCGGGCAGGCGGCGCATGTTCTGCATCAGGATCGGTCCCCAGTGCGCCAGGTCGGGAATGTTTTCGGTCTGGATGGTGTACTGGTACTGCGCATTGCCGCCGCGCCCGCCGATGCGCAGATCCTGGGCTGCCTGCAGAAAACGCCGACGCAACCGGCAGACGATTCATCTTGGGCCGCAGGCGATTAATCACGTCGGTTGCCGAAGACCTTGCGCTCCTTGCGCCGAGCGGCTTGAGCGCGATATAGATGAACCGCCGTTGCTCAGGATCCGCGGCCGCCAGTGTAGGCGTTCACATGCTCCACCGCAGGATCGGCCTTGATGATGGCCACCAGTTGCTGCATGGAGAAATTCATGAACGGAAACGATGCATCCTGCGGCCCCTGCACGCCGCCCATGAATGGCGCCCGGTGTCCTGCTGCGGAAAGAATCCTTTGGGAATTCTGACGATCACCACCACGTTCAGCGCGATCGTCAGCACCAGCACGATGATGGTCAAAGCCGGATTGTCGAGCACCCAGGTAAGCGAGTGCTTGTAAATGGCGAGCATCCCGGTAAAGAATCTCTCGCTCACCCGATAGAAGACGTTGTGCCGCTCGCCCGGCCGGCGCGTTTTCAGCAGGTGCGCGCACATGGTCGGCGTGGTGGTCAGCGAAATCACCATCGAGACCACGATGGCGGTGGAAAGCACGACTGCGAACTCGCGGAACAGCCGCCCGACGATGCCGCCCATCATGAGAATGGGAATGAACACCGCGATCAGCGACATGCTGATCGAGAAACACCGTAAACCCGATCTCTTTGGCGCCTTGCAGCGATGCGGCAAACGGCTCCATGCCGTTCTCGAGGTGGCGGGTAATGTTTTCCATCACCACAATCGCGTCATCGACCACAAACCCGGTCGCGACCGTAAGCGCCATCAGGGAGAGATTGTCGAGCGTATAGCCCAACAGGTACATCACGGCGAACGTGCCGATCAGCGAAACCGGCACGGCAACACTGGGAATGAGCGTGGCGCGCGGGCTGCGCAGAAAGACGAAGACCACCAGCACCACCAGAATGATGGATCCGATCAGCGTCCTTTCCACATTCTGGACCGACGCGCGGATGGTCACGGTGCGGTCCATTACCAGGGTGGTCTTGATGCCCTGGGGAAGCACGGCTTCCAGGAACGGAAGCTGGGACTTGATACGATCGACCGTCTCGATGATGTTCGCGCCCGGCTGGCGGAAGACAATGGCGAACACAGCCCTGGTGCCGTCGAGGTAACCGGCATTGCGAAGATCCTGGGCCGAATCGATGACGTCCGCGACATCCTCGAGCCGGACGGCGGCGCCGCGGCGATAGCCGATGACCAGCGGCTTGTACTGTGCAGCCTCCGAGATCTGGTCGTTGGTGATGATGTCTTGCGTGATAGTGCCGTCGGAAAGCTGCCCTCGGGGCGAGTGCGAATTTTGCAGGCTCAGAGTGGACTGTACGCTTCCGAGGGTTAGGCCAAAACTCTCGAGTTTTTTCGGATCGACCTCCACCCGGACCGCCGGCGTGGCGCCGCCGAAGACAAACACCTGGCCCACGCCGTTCATCTGCGAGAGTTTCTGCGCCATGACAGTGGACGCCTGGTCATAAACCTGGGTCACGTCGTAGTTTTCCGACGTAAGGCCGAGGATCATGATCGGCGCGTCGGCCGGGTTGACTCTTGCGGTAGGAGGGATTCGACGGAAGGTTGGCAGGCAGATACGTCCGCGCCGCATTGATGGCCGCCTGCACGTCGCGCGCGGCGCCGTTGATGTCGCGGCTGAGGTCGAACTGCAGCGTGATGCCCGTCGGTGCCCAGCGAACTCGAGGAGGTCATCTCCGTGATGCCGGCGATGTGGCTGAACTGGCGCTCCAGCGGCGTGGCCACGGACGCCGCCATGATCTCCGCGCTGGCGCCGGGCAGTCCGGCGTTCACGTTGATGGTGGGGAAATCCACCTGCGGCAACGGTGACACCGGCAGCACCGTAAACGCAATCGCTCCCGCAATCGCCACCGCGATGGTCAGCAGCGTGGTGGCGACGGGCCGCCGGATGAATGGAGACGACAGACTCATGCAGGCTGCTCTTGTGGCGGCTCATTGCGCGGAGCCGTGTGCGAGGGCCGCCGTCCGGTAAGACGCTGGCCCAGTGTGTCGAAGAAAATGTAGATCACCGGCGTGGTGTAAAGCGTGAGAATCTGGCTCAGCAGCAATCCGCCCACCATCGCGATGCCCAGCGGGCGGCGCAGTTCCGACCCGAGCCCGGTGCCCACCGCCAGCGGAATCCCGGCCAGCAGCGCCGCCATGGTGGTCATCATGATGGGACGGAAGCGCAGCAGGCTGGCCTCATAGATGGCATCGGTTGACGACTTGCCCTGCTCGCGCTCCGACTCGAGAGCGAAATCGACGATCATGATGCCGTTCTTTTTCACGATGCCGATGAGCAGAATGATGCCGATAATCGCGACCACGCTCAGGTCCTGTTTGAAGATCATCAACGCCAGCAGCGCGCCCACACCGGCCGACGGCAGCGTGGAAAGAATCGTGATGGGATGAATGAAGCTTTCGTACAGAACGCCCAGCACGATATACACGGTCACCAGCGCGGCCAGTATCAGCAGCGCTTCGTTGGAAAGCGAATTGCGGAACGAAGCCGCCGTTCCCTGAAAGTCCGACTGAATCGGTGGCCGGAAAACCGATCTGTTTGGTGACCTTGTCGATGTCGGTAATCGCCGTGCCCAGTGACGCATCCGGAGCGAGGTTGAACGATACTGTTACCGCGGGAAACTGGCCCTGGTGATTGATCGACAGCGCTTCTGTCGTCGGCTCGGCCACAGTGAACGCGCTCAACGGTATCGCTTTCGCACCCACCGACGAAGTTGTGGTGTTAGGCGTCGTGCCGGAAGTTGTCCCCGCGCTTGCCGACGAGCCCGATGTGGATGCGGTCCCTGCGAGCACACTGGCGGGCACGCCCAGCACGCCTGACGCCGGGGTGTATTTCACTGAGGTGGTCAGGGCGTTCGAGCCCGCGGCCGCCGATGCCGACGACGAGAACGAAGTCGCCGCGCCCGCACCGGTTGCGCCAGATGACCCATTCGCCTGGATATACAGCGATCCCAGGTTCCCGGGATTTCTCTGCCACTCCGGCGCAGCCTCAAGCACGACGTGGTATTGATTCAACTGCGTGTAGAGCGTGCTGATCTGGCGCTGCCCGTAAGCATCGTACAGCGTGTTGTCGATGGTGGTCGGCGCAATGCCAAGGCGCGAAGCCGTCACGCGATCGATATTTAAGTGCAGCGCTCGACCGCCCGTCTGCTGATCGGTGGCCACGTCCTCCAGTTCCGGCAGCTTCTTCAGCTCCGCAACAAACTTGTCGGTCCACTCATTCAGTTCGTTGAAATCCGGATCTTCGAGCGTGTACTGGTACTGCGTACGGCTCACGCGGTCATCCACCGTGATGTCCTGCACCGGCTGCATATAGAGGTGCATGTCCGACACCTGCGCGAGATTCGTCTGCAATCGGCGAATCACATCGGCGGCGCTCATGTGCCGCTTCTCGATCGGGATCAGGTTGATGGAGATGCGGCCGCTATTCAAAGTGGTATTGATGCCGTCGGCCCCGATGAACGACGAAATGCTCTCCACCGCGGGATCCTGCAGGATGATCCGCGCCAGTTCCTTCTGCTTGGTCGCCATATCGGTATACGAGATCGACTGCGAGGCTTGGGAAATGCCCTGGATCACGCCCGTATCCTGCACCGGGAAAAATCCCTTGGGAATCATGATGTACAGCACGATGGTCAGCGCCAGCGTTCCCAGAGCGACCAGCAGCGTCAGCGCCTGGTAGCGCAGAACCACCTTCAGCGTCCGCCCGTAGAACGCGATCATGGAGTTGAAAGCGCGCTCCGAGGCGCGATAGAAGCGGGTCTGCTGGTGCTCGGGATTGTGCTTGAGGATGCGCGCGCACATCATCGGCGTCAGGGTCAGCGAGACCACCGCGGAAATGATGATGGTCACCGCCAGCGTGACCGCGAACTCGCGAAAGAGCCGCCCGACCACATCGCCCATGAACAGCAGCGGAATCAGCACCGCGATCAGCGATACCGTCAACGAAACGATGGTGAATCCGATCTGTCCTGCGCCGGTAAGCGCCGCCTTCATCGGCGGCATGCCCTGCTCGAGGAAGCGCGAGATGTTCTCGATCATCACGATGGCGTCGTCCACCACGAATCCCGTGGAGATGGTAAGCGCCATCAGCGACAGGTTGTCGAGACTGTAGCCCAGCATGTACATCACGGCAAATGTGCCGATCAGCGACAGCGGCACCGCCACGCTGGGAATAATGGTTGCCGACAGATTGCGCAGGAACAGGAAGATGACCATCACCACCAGCCCAATGGTCAGCATCAGTTCGAACTCCACGTCGTTCACCGATGACTGAATGCTGGTGGTCATGTCGGTCATGGTCGTAACATGAATCGACTTGGGAAGGTTCCCTTCCAGTTGCGGAAGGATCGCCTGGATCCTGTGGACTACGGTGATGGTATTGGCGCCCGGCTGCCGCTGAATGTTGAGGATGACCGCCGGCGTACTATTCATCCACGCCGCCTGGCGCGTGTTCTCGATTCCATTCACAACGTTGGCCACGTCCTTTACGAAAACGGGCGCGCCGTTCTGGTAGGCGATCACGACGTCCTTGTAGCCTTCGGCGTCAGTGATCTGGTCATTGGCGTCGATCTGGTAGTCCTGCCGGGGCCCGTCAAAGTTACCCTTGGCAGCATTCACGCTGGCCTGCGTAAGCGCCGTGCGCACGTCTTCCATGTTGAGGCCATGCGCCGACAGCTTGGTGGGATTCACCTGCACGCGAACCGCGGGCTTCTGCCCGCCGCTGATGCTCACCAGTCCCACGCCACTCAACTGCGAGATGCGCGGCGCCAGGCGGGTGTCCACCAGGTCCTCAACCTGAGAAAGCGGCAAGGTGTCGGACGTGATGGCAAGCGTCAGCACCGGTGCGTCCGCGGGATTGGTCTTGTTGTACACCGGAGGCGACGGCAGGTCCGAGGGCAGGAAGGTCCCTGAGCCATTGATCGACGCCTGTACTTCCTGTTCCGCCACGTCAAGTTCGAGAGCAAGGTCGAACTGCAGCACGATCACCGACACGCCGCCGGCGCTGGTCGATGTCATCTGGTTCAGGCCCTGCATCTGGCCGAACTGTCGTTCCAGCGGCGCGGTGATCGTCGTTGCCGTTATATCGGGGCTGGCGCCGGGATAGAACGTCAGCACCTGGATCGTCGGGTAATCGACCTGCGGCAACGCGGACACCGGCAGTTGCAGGAAAGCGACGATCCCCACCAGCAAGATCGCCGCCATCAGCAGAGCGGTCGCCACCGGCCGCAAAATAAATGGGCGAGACGGATTCATTGAGCCGGACTCCCGGTCGTGTCGGATGACGTGGACGGGAGCTTGATCTTCGATATGGTGACTTGTGAATTATTCTGCAGCTTCTCAAAGCTGCTGTTGGCCACAACATCTCCCGGATTGATTCCCTGCAATACGGCGGTTTCGCCCTTGTCGGAATCTCCAATCTTCACGGTGCGCATCGAGGCTTTGTTGTCCTCGATAACATAGACGAAGTCCTGGTTGCCGTTGTGCTGAATCGCCGACGACGGAATCATCGTCTGGTTCTCCAGCGTCTTCACCAGCAGGCGCGTATTCACGAACTGGTTGGGGAACAGCACGCCGTCGCGATTGTCGAATTCCGCGCGCAGCTTCACCGTGCCCGTAGTGGTATCGATCAGGTTGTCGATCGAGGTAAGCTTCCCCGCGGCGAGATGCCCTTGCTGCGCCCGGTCGAGCGCCTCCACCTTTAGCTGCTGCCCGTGGCGCGTCTGCTGCAGAACCGCCGGCAATGCGTCCTCGGCCAGGGTGAACACCACGGTGATCGGCTGCATCTGGGTTACAACCACCAGCGTCGTCGTCGAATTCGCCGTGACCAGGTTTCCCGGGTCCACCAGTCTTAGCCCGACGCGGCCGGTGATCGGCGAAGTAATATGGCAATACCCCACCTGGACCTTGTCATATGCCACGATGCCTTCGTCGTTCTTGATGGTGCCCCGGTCTTGCAGCACCAGCTTTTCCTGGTCTTCCAGCGTCTGGCGCGGAATGGCATTCTTGCTCCAGGCCTGCTTGTAGCGTTCCAGGTCCATCTCTGCCTGCGCCAGCAGGTTCTGGTCGCGCTCCAGGGTGCCCTCGGCCTGGGCAAGCTGGGCCTCATACTGCCGCGCAGTCGATATCGATCAGCGGATCGCCCTTCTTAATCATCTGGCCTTCGCGGTAGTGCACCGCCGTGACGACACCCGTGACCTGGGAAGTGATGGAATCGGTATTAAGGGGCGTTACCGTGCCGATCGCATCCTGGTAAATGCCGATGCTCCCGCTATGCGCCGTGGCTGTGGTCACAGGCACGGAGCCGCCCACCGCGCGCCGGCCGCCGCCTGTTGTAGCCGCCGCGCTCCGCTGCTGGTGGGCAATGACCCAATAAAACGTCAGGCCGAACAGAAGCAGAACGAGCACCCACACCCACCAGTGGCGGCGCTTCCTAACCGGGGCGGGCGAATCACCGGCCGGCTGACTCGCCGGCGGAACGTGCGAAACAGAAGATTGCTGGTCCATTTTTTCTCTTGACGTCTTGCTGGGTTACGTGGATTTTGTGGAGGGCGGCGTTCCCGGCGAACCTGAATCCGCCTTGAGTGATGACAGCGGTACCAACCCGCCCGACTCGTGGTTCAGCCCGTGATCAGGATCGCGCGCCGAGAGGGCAACACCCTGTCGATTTCCTCAACCAAACTCCACGTTATCAAATACTTCCTGTATGACGGAGCAGGAAATCGAATAGTTGCAGACTTTGCCCGTGAGCACGCTCGAACAGAACCTGGATCACCCGATCGCGGCTGAGGCTTTATCTGATCGCTAATCGGCCGCGGCGCCCGGAAGCGGGATGTCTGCCTGGTCAGATTCGTACGGCGAAGAGGAAAGTTCGCCCACCCGCATCTGTGCAGCCGCGGCTTCAATCTGGCCATTGATTTCGGCGCCCACCAGCAGCATCAGGCCGGTGATATAGAACCACGTCATCAGGATGATCACCGCGCCGAGCGATCCATAGGTCACGGAAAAGCTGTTGTAGAAATTGAGATAAATTCGCAGCCCGAGCGACGCCAGCAGCCAGCCCACGATGCCGAGGGCGCCCCCCGGCGTGAGCCAATGCCAGCAGCGGGTCTTCAGATCGGGCGCCCAGTAATAGATCACTGCGAAGGCCAGCGCCAGCAGGCCAGTGGCCACCGTCCATCCCACCACCCGCGCCGAGATGATCGCAGATGTTCGCAAAAATCCCTCGTGGATCTGGTGCCGCGCAAGGGCAGCGAAAAAGTCCCCGCCGAACATGGAAGCCAGGCAGCTGGAGACGATCGCAATCAGAACAATCGTGAGGCCGATCGCCTGGATCCGCGCCTTGAGATACGAGCGCGAATCCTCGATGTTGTAGACAACGTCCAATGTATCCTGGAGTGCCGAGACACCCACCGAAGCTGACCAAATCGCGGCAATCAGTCCGAATGTGAGCTTGCCGGAGCTGGAATGGGCTGTGGTCTCGTTGAATGTATGTTGCACGATTCCCAAGGCCTGGGCAGGGATGACAAGCGCCAGGTAGTCGAGCAAGCGGTCAGAAATCTTTGTCGCCGAACGCGCAATCATGCCCAGAATCGAACTGGCGGTGAAAAGCGTCGGAAACATCGCAAACAGAAAATAAAATCCCAATTCCGCGGCATGACCGAATATCCGATCGTCCACGATCGCCTTCCACGTGCGCCTGACAACCATCCCGCACGGGACGCCCTGGAGATTCCACAGGGATCTCAGCGGGGAATTGGAAACGAACTCCCAGATGCGCCGGTCATAACGGCTCAATCGGAAATCGAAGTTGGATCCAGCGGCAGAAATAAGCGCCTCCTGGGATGGATCGGGGGAATGTCCGCTCGAATAGGCCGGCTGGGTCGACGCGGTATGCGCCACGCCCAATCAAGCCTTGCACACGCGGTTATGGATGCATGGTATGTTGGGCGCGATGGTCTTGCAAGCAAAAGAAATATCGACTGGCTTGCGGTCTTTTCGGGCATGTAACTGGGCCAACCAAGCCCCCCGGCGGAGCATCACATCCGAAGTGGGATTCCAAAAGGCCTGGCGTATCCGCTCCAACCGGAAACTGGCTAAGAACCGGGCGCACGCGCGCGGCTGGTCAATCTTTGGTTCTGTTCTCTATGTGGTAGGGCTGGCTGCATGTCCTGCCTTCCTTTCCGCACAGAATTCGCAGCCCGCCAAAAATCCTCAGTCCTCCACACAAAGTTCGCAATCAGCACCCGGAGAGAATTCGCACCCTGTAGCAACTTCAGTCCCCAATTTTCCCGGATCGCCAAGCGGCTTGCTTGCCTCCTATGAGGGACAGAATGTTTCTTCCATTGAGGTGGCCGGCCGTACCGATATCGATGCCACAAAGTTCGCGCCGCAATTCGTTCAGCAACAGGCCCAGCCGTTTTCCGAGCAGAAGGTCAACCAGACCGCCGACGCGATCAAGTCTGCCGGAAAATTCGACGGCGTGCGGGTCGATGTCAATCCCGAAGCCGATGGAGTCCGGGTAATCTACGTCGTTCAGCCCGCGGTCTACTTCGGGATCTTCAAATTCCCCGGCGCAGAGCAGTTTCCCGTACTCACGCCTGGTCCAGGTCTCGAATTACCCGATCCAGGCGCCATTCAACTCGGTCGAGGTTGAGACCGACCGGGAGGCGCTGCTCAATTTCTTTCGGCAGGTTGGATTCTTCCAGGCCGACGTGCGATCCGAGGTTCAAGTCGATCCGCAGCACGCCATCGCCAACGTTTCGTTTCCCGTGACGCTTGGCCATCGCGCGAAGTTCGGCGAGATCGTCATCGACGGAATGCCGCCTCCTGACCAGCAGCGCCTGCAGCACAGCCTGAAAACATTCCTCGCCCGTGCCCGCACCGTCGCCATCCGTCCCGGCAAGCCCTATCGACTACTCCACCATCACCAAGGCAACCAACTATCTGCAGACCGAGTTGCAGAAACGTGGCCTGCTCGACGCGGACGTGCAACTTGCCGGTGCCGCATACCACGCCGATACCAATCGCGCCGACATTCATTTCCATATCGTTCCCGGCAACGTGATCAAAGTGGATGTCAAAGGCGCGCGGGTCTGGCCCTGGACCCGCAAAGCGCTTCTGCCCGAGTACCAGGGAGTCGGCGTAGACGATGAATCGGTGGAGGAAGGCCGCCAGGCGCTCGCTTCTTACTTCCAGGCCAAGGGATACTTCGACGTGAAGGTCGACGCCCACCTTGACCAGGGACAGAAACGCGATACCGTCCTCTATCGCATCACCAAAGAGAAGAAACACAAAGTGGAAGAAGTCAAGCTGACCGGCAACTCCCAGCTCCATGCCGATCAGCTGACGCCCCACATCGCCGTCGAGGAAAAGCATTTCTTCTCCGCCGGCAAATTCAGCGATCAGCTGGTGAACCAGAGCGTCAAGAATCTCAAGGCCGTCTACCAGTCGGAGGGATTCAGCAACGTGACGGTGGTCCCGACGGTGGTCAACCACGGCGGCGACATCACGGTTTCGTTTCGCGTAACCGAAGGCCCGCGCGATGTCGTCAGCTCGCTCAAGGTGGAAGGCGCCGACACCTTTCCTCCCTCGCAATATGCACCGCAAGGGCTGAAGCTCGCGGAAGGCCAGCCTTATTCGCAGACCCATGTACAAAACGATCGTGCCACCATCGTTGCCAATTATCTGCGCGCCGGGTATCTCAATTCGAGCTTTCGTGAGACTGCCAACTCGGTTTCAAAAAACGACCCTCATCACATCAACGTGGTTTACCACATTTATGAAGGCCCGCGAGTCATCACCGGGGACGTCATCACCCTCGGCCGCGATCACACCCAGCAGCGATTGATCGACCGCGACGTCTCGATGCTCAAGCCCGAAAGCCCGCTGACCGAAACCGACCTTCTCACGGCCGGCAGCAAGCTCTACGATCTCACCGGCGTATTCGACTGGGCGGAAGTCGATCCCAAAACTCAGGTCACAACGCAGACCACCGAAGACGTTCTCGTCAAGGTGCACGAAGCCAAGAAGAACGAATTCACCTACGGCTTCGGGTTTGAAGTGATCAATCGCGGCGGCAGCATTCCCAGCGGAACCGTTGCCCTTCCCAACCTGCCTCCCGTCGGCTTGCCCACCAATTTCAAAACCAGCCAGAAGACCTTCTGGGGACCGCGCGGCACCTTCCAGTACACGCGCAACAATTTTCGCGGCAAGGGCGAGACAATATCGGTCACCGGATTCGGCGGCCGCCTCGATCAGCGCTTCGCGATCTACTACATCAATCCCTACTTCCGCTGGACCAACTGGAAAGCCACCACATCGTTCTCCACCGAGCACAACCAGGAGAATCCGATCTTCTCGTCGCAGCAGGAAATCGGAGGTTTCCAGATTCAGCGCTACATCGACAAGTCGCAGAAGAACGCTCTGTTCCTTCGCTACCAGTTCAGCCAGACAAATATCCCGCAGGTACTGATCGATCAACTGGTGCCCGACGCAGATCGCAACGTGCAACTGTCCACTTTCGCCGTCAACATGACGCGGGACACTCGCGATAACGCCCTCGACGAACACCGCGGCTGGCTGCAGTCGATCGAACTCGACGAGAATTCCACCAAGCTGGGATCGAGCGTGAACTTCGCCAAGCTCACCAGCCAGATCGCTTACTACAAGCAGGCATTCCATAACATCGTGTGGGCCAACAGCATCCGCATCGGACTGGCCCAACCCTACGCCAACAGCCGCGTGCCGCTGAGCGAAGAGTTCTTCACCGGGGGCGGCAATTCGCTGCGCGGGTTCCCCCTCGATGGCGCGGGCCCGCAGCGCAAGATCCAGGTTTGCCCCGACGGCGCCTCGGACTGCGGCACCACCATCAACGTTCCCGCCGGGGGCCGCGAGATGCTGATCCTCAACGCCGAAGCACGCATGCCGGTTCCTATCAAACAGGGACTCGGCGTGGTCGCATTCTATGATGGAGGCAACGTGTTCCCCCTGGTCGGGTTTCATGAGTTCACTTCCCTGTACTCCAACAACGTGGGCTTTGGTTTGCGATATGCCACACCTGTCGGCCCGGTCCGCATCGACATCGGCCGCAACCTGAACCCCGTCCAGGGCGTGAACGCAACGCAATACTTCATCAGCATCGGGCAAGCATTCTAAGAGGCCATCATGGCGACAGTTCGTTCTTATCCTCCGGAACCCGCACCCGATCCAGTTCCTCCGCGCCGGCCGCACAAGCTGGTTCGCATCGTTCGATGGTTCTGGGCCATCTCGACCGTTCTCACCATACTGCCTTTGCTGATTGCCTTCATCCTTCTTCATAGCGCCGCTTTTCATGCTTACCTAATCCGCACCGCGCAGCAGCAGGCTCAGGAAACCCTCGGCGTCCGCGTTCAGTTGCAGAACTTCGCCCTCGAATCTGTCGAATCTCAGGCTGGACATCTACGGCGTCACCGTCGATGGCGCGAGTCCCTATTCGAATCCGCCCCTTCTGCAACTGCAGCATGCCCAGGCCAGCGTGCGCATCGTTTCGATCCTCGAAAAGAAGTGGTATCTGAACAACATTCAAATCGATCATCCCGTCATACAGATCTATGTCGACAAGAACGGCCACTCCAACATCCCCACCGTCGAAGAGCAGCGATAGCAACAGCAACACCAGCATCTTTGATCTCGGCATCCGCCACGCGGTTCTCAACAACGGCGAAGTGTTTTACAACGATCAGCCCACTCCTTTGAACCTCGACCTGCATAACGTCGACTTCCATTCGGTCTTCAACGAAGCCATCAAGCAATACTCCGGAAAGCTCGCCTACACCGAGGGACGCATCGTATACGGAACATTCCAGCCATTCGCGCACAATCTTGAAGCGGAATTCGATGCCACGCCCTCCACCTTTCATCTGAGCCACGCGAAGATCTTCGGCGGCGCGGCGCAGATTGACGTTTCCGCAATCGCCAATAACTACAGCACTCATCCCTCGGTTCAGGCGACCTACAACGTAGTCGCGGACGGTACGCAGCTTGCCAAGATCCTGAATAATCCTTCCGTTCCTACAGGCATCGTTCGCGCCTCCGGGACCGCGCAATACCAGTCCGTACCCAACCAGCCCACCCTCCAGGCTGTCGTTGTGCATGGCGATCTGGCCAGCCAGCAACTTCTTGTCAAAACGTCATCGGTAAAAGCCGCCGTCAGCAACATAGCCGCGCATTACTCGTTCGCCAACGGCAACGCCACGCTGCACGATTTCCGTGCCAGCGTGCTCGGCGGAGAAATCACCGCGCAGGGCACGATGAAAGACATCAGCGGCAACTCCCATTCCGAAGCCACGGCATCGATCCGCGGAGTGTCCCTCGCCGAAGCGCGTAACATGATGGGCCCCTCGGCCTCGACCGGCAACATTGGCCTCAGCGGCCAGCTGAACGCCGACGCCAAGGCCTCCTGGGGAAAGACATTTGACGATCTTGATCGCCAAGGCGGACGCCACCATCAACGGCCAGGCCAAGGGGCAGCCATGCACCCGCGCAGGCCGGCGCTCCCGCTCCCTCGTCTATTCCCATCGACAGCGCCATTCACGCCACCTACACCGGCAAGAATCAGCAACTGGCGCTGGCGGAAAGCTATCTCCGTACTCCACAAACCAACCTGACGATGAACGGAACCATCAGCAAGCGATCGAGCCTCGCTGTTCGCCTGCAAGCCAACGACCTGCGTGAAGTGGCTACCATCGCCAACCTCTTCTCAAAGCCCAGCCGGACTTCCCCACAGCCTCTCGATCTCTCCGGCTCGGCAACATTCCAGGGCAACGTGCAAGGCTCGATGTCCGCGCCTCATCTCACCGGGCAACTCTCCGCCGCGAACCTTCACGTCAACGGAACCGACTGGAAAGTCTTCCGCACCGGCGTCGATGCCAGCCCTTCGTCGGCCAGTCTGCGCAATGCCGATCTGGAGCCCGCAACTCGCGGCCGTATCACGTTCAACGCAACCACCGGCCTGAATAAATGGGCATTCACCAACACCAGTCCAGTCCAGGTCGAACTCAACGCCTCGCAGATGAACATCGCGGACCTCACCAAACTTACAGGCCAACAGATTCCCGTGACCGGCACGCTCAATACGCACGTCTCATTGCACGGAACCGAACTCAACCCCATCGGCAGCGGCAACCTCGCGCTCACCAAAGTGACCGCCTATGATGAGCCAGTCAACTCGGTCAACGTCGACTTTAACGGCACCGGCGATGAAGCCCATGCGAATCTCTCCGTGCAACTGCCTGCCGGCAATCTGCAGGGCAACGTGAGTATCCGTCCCAAAGAGAAGACCTACACCGCGCAGCTCACCTCCAACGGCATTCGCCTCGACGAAGTGCAAAACCTGAAAACCAAAAACATCGATGCCAACGGCGTCGTTACCCTCAACGCCAGGGGCCAGGGATCGTTCGACAATCCGCAAGTCACCGCGAGCATTCAGATTCCCTCGCTGGTCATTCAGAAACAGACCATCGAGCAAATCAATCTGCAATTGAACATGGCCAACCACGCTGCCGACGCAACGCTGCAGTCCTCCGCGGTGCATACGGCGATCAATGCCAAGGCCCACGTCAGTCTCACCGGCGACTATCCGGCTGACGCGACACTCGACACACAGGGCATTCCTCTGCAGCCGCTGGTTGCCGCGTATGCGCCTGAACAGGCCGACGCCGTCACCGGCCAGACCGAACTGCATGCGACGCTCCACGGCCCGCTCAAGAACAAGAACGCGATCGAAGCCCACCTGACCGTGCCTTATTTGAAAGTGGCGTACAACAACAACATCCAGCTTGCCGCCGCGTCTCCCATTCACGTCGATTACAAGAACAACGTCGTTGACGTGCAGCGCAGCGCCATTCGTGGCACCGATACCAATCTCGAGTTCCAGGGGTCCATTCCCGTCAGCGGCGACGCGCCCATGTCTCTTCTGCTGCAAGGCACGGTCAATCTTCAACTGGCCCAGTTGTTCGAGCCGGACGTGCACAGTTCAGGCGAACTCAAGTTCAATATCAACTCCAACGGCAAAGGCCCCAACCTCGGCGGCGAGATCGATGTGGTCGACGCCAGCTTTGCATCGGGCGATATGCCCGTCGGACTGCAGCACGGCAATGGCGTGCTGACCCTGACCAGCAATCGCGTGAACATCACCAAGTTCGAGGGCACCGTCGGCGGCGGAACGGTCACTGCGCAAGGCGGCGTCGCCTATCGTCCTTCCATTCAGTTCGATGTTGGCCTCGCGGCCAAGGGCATTCGTATGCTTTACCCGCAGGGCATGCGCGAAAGCATCGACGCCAATCTGCGCTTCACTGGCAACACCGAGAACGCCAACCTGGGCGGCACCGTGGGCCTCCGCGATCTTTCCTTCACGCCCGCCTTCGACCTGTCCGATTTCGTCGGTCAGTTTTCCGGAGTCGCCTCTCCGCCGTCACGCGGATTCAGCCAGAACGTCAATCTCAACCTCGCTGTGCATTCCACCAACAACGTGAACCTGGTCAGCCGCACGCTCAGCATCAACGGCTCCGCCAACCTGCAGGTGAGGGGCACCGCTTCCGACCCGGTGATCCTGGGCCGCGTCATTCTCAACGGCGGCGATGCCATCGTGAACGGCGAGCGCTTCGTACTGAACTCGGGCACCGTGCAATTCGTGAATCCGTCGCAGACGCAGCCGGTAGTCAACCTCGATCTCAGCACCACGGTTCAGCAATACAACATCGGCCTCCGCTTCAGAGGCCCGGCCGATCAGTTGCAGACGCAGTACACATCGGACCCGGCGCTTCCGGAGGCTGACATCATTCATCTGCTCGCGTTCGGTTCGACTACGGAAGCGAGCGCGCAGGCCTCCGCAAATACAACCACCACCCAGGCGGCTCAATCTCTGATCGCGTCGCAAGTCTCGTCCCAGGTCACCAGCCGCGTGTCGAAGATCGCCGGCATCTCGCAGCTTTCCATCAATCCCGTACTCGCGAACAGCACGTCGCAGGGACCGCCGGGAGCGAACATCACCATTCAGCAGCGCGTCACCGGCAATCTCTTCATTACGTTCTCGAGCAACGTGGCATCGACGCAGAGCCAGGTGATTCAGGGCCAGTACCAGGTGTCACCGCGCGTTGCCATCAGCGCCACCCGCGATCCCAACGGCGGCTTCGCCATGGACACCATCATCAAGAAGACCTGGTAGAGAATATCTGCCCCCAGATTTAGCTTTGCCGCGGCATATCCCGGTGCAGCGCTTTCACGTGATAGCCGGCTTCCTTCAAACGCAGTGCCATCTCTTCGGCCATCATCACGCTGCGATGTTGTCCCCCGGTACATCCGAACGCCACCGTCAGGTAGCTCTTTCCTTCCTCCACATAGTGCGGCAGCAGGTAGAGCATCAGGTCGGTCACGCGCGCAAGGAACTCCGTCGTCTGCGGAAAGCTCCGTACAAACTCCGCAACCTTGGCATCCTTGCCGGTTTTGTTGCGAAACTCGGGCACGAAGTGCGGATTAGGCAAAAACCGCACGTCAAATACTATGTCCGCATCCAGCGGCACTCCGTTCTTGAATCCGAAGCTCAGGCACGAAACCAGCAGATGCTTGGCCTTGTCGTCATGACTGAAGCGGGACTGGATGTTGGCGCGCAGCTCATGCACATTGAAATTCGAAGTGTCGATGAGTGTATCGGCAACGTTGCGGATCGGGTCCAGGAGTTGCCGTTCTTCCACGATGGAGCGCGAAACCGTCTCCCAGCGGCTCAGCGGATGCGGACGTCGCGTCTCCGAGTAGCGCCGCACCAGAACTTCGTCCTTGGCGTCAAGAAAGACTACGCTCGTGGGCAGCACCATTCTGACGCCCTTCAATATTTCGGGAAGGCGATCGAGCGTCTGGCCTTCGCGGATATCCACCACGATCGCCGCACTCTCGATCTCGCTGGATTTGCCCACCAGTTCCGCAAAGTCAGGCAGCAACTCCAGCGGCAGATTATCCACGGCGTGATAGCCAAGGTCTTCAAACGCCTTCAACGCCGATGCTTTGCCTGAGCCGGAAATGCCGGTGACAATCACCAGTTCCTTGCCATGACTGTTTTCGCCCCGCGCGTGACTCGAAGGCCCGGGCCCTGGCTGCTGCAAAGGAGTCATGCGCTCATCCTACACCGACGGTGCCGGGTGCCCATTCCGTCACAAGGTCGGAGGTAATGTGCGCTGGCGTTCCGCGGCGATCTCGAGCGCGCTCTCGGCATCCATTGCCGGCGCGAAACAGCGGCCCCTGACCCAATTCGCATCCCAGGCGCCGCAGCGCATTCAGTTGCTCCTGGGTCTCGACTCCCTGCGCCAGCGATTGCACGCCGATGGTCTTTCCCAGACGGATCACCGATTCGAGCAGAGCCAGTTGGCTTCCCGTCTTTACCGCCGCGATGGAGAGTTGCGCGTCCATCTTCACCAGGTCGATCGGCAAACGTACCAGGGGATTGAACGCGGCCAGGCCAGAGCCGAAGTCATCGAGAGCCACGCGTACGCCGCAATCCGCAATCCGCTGCACAATCGCGAGCGCATCGTCGGGCCGGTCGTTCACGGCAGCCTCGGGAATCTCGAGAATGAGTCGCGATGGATCGGCCTTGGTGAGCGCCAGCGTCTTCCTGAGGTGCGCCGCCATGTCTTCGTGGAAGAATTGCCGGTGCGTCAGGTTCACGGTCAAGGTCAGCGTGTTTCCCGGCAGAGTGTTGCTCCAGTTGCGCAATTGGCCGCACACTGTCTCCAGCGCTTCCCTTCCGATGCTGATGGAGAGGCCCGTTTCTTCCGCTGCCGGCAACAGGTCATTGAAACTGTCGATTGATCCGTCTGCACGACGAAAGCGCAATATCGATTCGAATCCCTCCAGTTCGCCGGTGGCCAGGCGGAAGATCGGCTCGTACCAGAGTTCGAACTTCCGGTTGGAGAGGGCATGGCGCAAATCGCGTTCCCTCTCTTGAAGGAAATTGGTTTTCAAACCCATGTGACGGTCGAATACTTCGTAGCGCTGGCCGCCCGCCTGCCGGGCGTGATAGAGAGCAAGGTCGGCATCGCGCAGCAGTGAATCCGCGGTGACATCGTCCGTAGCCGGCCATGGCCACGCCGATACTGACCTTCACCGGGCAGGAGCAGCCCAGAATCTCAAATGGCCGGTCCATCTCCGCCAGGATGCGTTTGGCAACCACCTCGAGGTCCGACGCGGTCAGGACGTTCTCCACCAGAACAGCAAACTCATCGCCGCCGAGGCGCGCGGCGGTATCCTGCGGCCGCAGACAGGCGCGCAAGCGGTCAGACAGCGCAACCAGCAGCATGTCGCCCGCAGCGTGGCCGAAGGTCGCATTGATGGTCTCGAAGTTATCGAGATCGAGATACAACACTCCGCAACCGTCGCGACGGCGCGCCCGGCGGCTCAGCGCGAGAGTGACGCGGTCCTGGAACAAAGCACGGTTCGGTAAGCCGGTGAGCACGTCGTGCATGGCATCGTGCTGCAGTTTGGCTTCCACCTGTTTGCGCTCGCCGATGTCCCGATAGGTAAGAACGTACCCGGCCTTCTCTCCTCCCACCAGCAGCGGCGCAGCATGCATGGCTACGTCCACAAACTGGCCGTCCTTGTGCATGCGCACCGTTTCCAGGGCCGCGTGCCCATAGTCCTCGACGGCCTTTTCGAGCATGCTGTGTTCATAAAGCCGGGTTTCGGGCACGATGAATTCGCGCAGGTCGCCGCCGCTCACTTCGTCGGCGGAATAGCCAAACAATCGCGTGAAGGCGGCATTGGTATAGAGCACGCGCGATCCGCGAACCAGGGCCACCGCTTCGGGGATGCATGGCCAGCACATCTTCCATCAGCCGCGGCCGAGGGGTGCGGTCCCGGCCGACGGTCTGCGCCACGATCACCGCATCGCGCAACTCGCTGTTCACGGTGGAGTAGGTGCCTTCAATGGGAAGGAGCCTGCCGCCCCGGGTGGCTAGCGTGGCATGGAAAGGGCTGCTGGTGCGGCTGCCGGTCAACACGGTCTGCGGCTCGGCGGTGCCGGGAAAGAGGCCCCAGAGCACTTCTTCCACAGGTCGCGAAGCCCACTTTTCTTCCGGCCATCCCAGCAGGTGACGGGCTTCGGCATTGGCGAACACGATGCGCCCCGCCCGCTCCAGGAAGACTAGCGCGGGCAGTGCGTCAAGGATGTCCTGCTGCTGGGGAGAATCCCAGTTCTGGGGCACGTTCACGTTCATTTCGTTCACTGCGACCGCTACGGTTGCCGAATCTGTGCGCGTCTTCAGTTCAAGAAGCGTGCTCTCCGAAGCCGGACCCTTCCATGCGTTTCGTCAACTACCAACTCATTTCGCGACTGAGCAAGCAGTCTTCCTGCATCCTAGCCGCGTGCGGGAACGACCGCTATCCCCAGAAACGGGTAGCGGCGCGAACATAAGAGCGACGCCCCGGTGTGTTCCGGACGGAGAATGAATCAATCCATTTCGGAGCCAAAAGTGCCTCAAAAACAGGTAAAAAGGGCGGTATTTGCACTACTGTTGCAACAGTTTTCAGCTTGAAAATCCGGGTAACGAATTGAAAATAAATTAGTTAAATAGGTTTTCACAGTTTCACAGCCAAATTTTTTTTGGCAGCGAAGTGGGGTAGTGTGAAGAAAACAAACAAGAAAGCCATGCTTGAGTTATGGTTCGACCGGGAATTTGAACGTCTGCACCGAAAGTCATGGATTCATCCTCAATGCTTCCATTGTGCGCCGGGGCCGGGTAATTATCTGCAAGAGTCACCATGGCGGACAAAGAAATCGCCTGCGTTTGAAATGGCTCCGCCATCCGCCGCATTTGCTGGTACACGAAGTTAAGTTGGGGAGCGGGTCCCGCGATGGTACAAGTCCGCGGCCCGAAATCCATCCGGCCGCGGACTTGTGCAATCTGGCTTTCTCTAGGGAATCTCGACCAGTTCCATCTGGCCGTCGCGGCGGCGATGCAGGACATACAGATCGCCGCTCAAATTGCGAAAGATCAACAGATCGCGGTCGCGGAATTCGGCTTCCTTGACTGCCTCCTCAACCGTCATGGGCCGAATGGCGATGGCTTCGCCACTCTGGACGATATGGGGCTCGACAACGGTCGCCGGACGCGGGGAAGGAATGGACGGCAATCTCCGCTCGCGCCTTGGTTGCGGCCCTGGCAGGTCGCCCGTTCTCCGCGTCGAGTTCGGGCTCGGCTGCGCGCGCCTTGGTTCTGCTCACCGGGGGCGCCTCCATCACTTTTTCTTCTTTGGGCAGCCGTTTGCGGGTGATGTTCTTGTCGCGATAGCGCAGCGCCTGGTGTTCGGCGTGGGCCAGGGCGGCTCGCAAAGCCGATTCCTGGGTATCGGCCTCCCCGCAGGCCGCGATGGTCTGCATTCGCGCCTTTACCGTCAATTCAGCGATTTGAAGATGCCGCTGGGTTCGAAACGTAACTGAAGCCGTGGTGGTTCTGCCCAAAATCCGGGCGATGCGGTTCATCCCCTCCTCCACCTGCGCGCGCAGGGCTTTGGGGATCCTTACCTGTCTGGCGGTCAACTCCACTTCCATGGTCAGCCTCCGCTCTCGTTTTTCCCGCCGCGTTTCGCGACAGGGTGAATTTGTGGATTCTATAGCATTTCAGTGATCAGTGGTCAGTGAACAGTGATCAGTATGAGATTCGTGTTCCCAGAGACGAATCACCTGGCCCAATACTGCAGCAGGTCCTGATTTTGAGGTGGGATATTCATTTCGGGATGGTCCTGCGTCAATTCTGATTCTCAAAACGCCGGTCGTTGATTTTTTCTGTTCACTGACCACTATCACTGACCACTGTACTTCTAGTCCCGTTTCCTTCTCTGGTGCGTCGATGGAATATTCATGTCTTCGCGATATTTTGCCACGGTACGCCGGGTGAGTTGGATGCCTTGCGCCTGCAGCATGGCTGCCAGCTGATCATCGGTAAGAGGGTGCTTGGGATCTTCGTCGTCGATCAGCTTGCGAACCTTGCGCTTCAGCACCAGCAGCGGTGTATCGGCGCCTTCGGGCCCGTTGGAGCCTTCGGAGAAGAAGAAGCGCAGTTCGATCACTCCCTGGGGCGTGTGCGCGTATTTGTTGGCGACCGCGCGGCTGACGGTGGACGCGTGCACCCCGATCTCTTCGGCCACTTCCTTGATCATCATGGGACGCAGGGCTTCGATGCCGTGCTCGAGAAAATCCTGCTGCCGGCGAACAATCACTTCACAGGTGCGCAGGATGGTGCTCTTCCGCTGGGCGATGTTGCGCATCAGTTGCAGCGCGGAACGGAACCGCTCCTTGACGTACTCCTTGACCTCGCGCTCGGTGTCGCTGGCGACCAGCATCTGGCGATAGCGGCGGCTTAGCCGCAGGCTGGGCAGGTCTTCCTCATTCATCGAGACCACCCATTCGCCTCCGCGTTTCACAAACACCACGTCGGGTTCGATCAGGCGCGTCTGTTCGCGGTTGTATTGGCGGCCCGGGCGCGGGTCGAGGGTGCGGATGAACTCAAGCGCGGAGTGGGCTTCCTCGGACGAAACCTGGGCCGCCTTGGAGAGATCTTTGAGATCCCGCTTCAGCAGCAGGTGCAGATGGTGGTCGACGATGTGCGCGGCCACTTCCATCGCGCGACGGCGTTCATCCAGTTTGGTCTCGGCTTCGCTGCGGAAACTGCCGTGCGGATCCTCGTCCTGCTCTTCTCCGTGCTGACGCGAGTAAATCTGCGCAAACTCGTGCTGCTGGGCGGTGATCTGGATCATCAGGCATTCGCGCAAGTCGCGCGCGCCAATCCCGGCCGGATCAAGATGCTGCACCAGGTCGATACCCCGCCGGATCAGTTCCAGCGCCCTGGCAGCTTTCGGTTCAACGCCGTTGTCTGAAATGGCTCCGTTTTCCGAAATGAGCGTATTTTCTGAAATAGCTCCGTTTTCTGAATGGGCCGCGATTCCTGGAATGGCGCCGTTCTGCGCGCCATCTTTGTGTGCCGGCTTCCCGGTCTGCTCGTCAAGGATCTGGCCAAAAACGGCAGCCAATTCATCCTCGCTGGCGGCCAGGTAGCCGTCCTCGTCCAGATTGCCGACCACGAACTCGGCGGCGTCGGCCAGCGCCGGTTCCAGCGTCAGAGCCCCCAGTTGCCACGCCAGGTGATCGGCCAGGGTCGTCGGCTGGGAAAGGAAGTTCTCGAACGAAGGCTTCTCGCTCTCTTCATACTCCGGCTGAGTACGATAGCCGGGATCAAGATACTCCTGGAAGTACGATCCGAAATCGACCTCGTTAAACGAATCCTTGGGCGGGGTGGCCGCTGCTTCTTCAACGGGACGCTCCAGCTTCTCTTCGCGCCCGGCCACCTGATCCAGCATCGGAACCGATTCGTCGATCTCTTCCAGGACGGGATTTTCCACCATCTCGGCATCGATCATCTCCTTAAGCTCGAGCTTGTTGAGCGCCAGAACGCTCACCATTTGCATCAGGCCCGGGGTAAGGACCTGGCGCTGCGCGACCTTGAGGCTCAGTTTTGGCTGCAACAACGCCATAAGAGGATTCCGATTCCGCTGCGGATTACATCCAGTGTAATCAAATGGCTAGAGCCCGGAAGCGGAAAACGCCCTCTCGCAATCCCATGGTGCCGGAACGGACGAAACTCCGATCCGGAAATGCCTATGCTGCACTAGGATGCAGGGCTCTTCCGCCGCGAACGACGCCGGTCAAAATTATTGTTGCGAACGGCTCCGGCAGCGGCACCACCCGGCCCGCGGCCGCCGTTCCTTCCCTTGGCTCTACGCGAGCGAAAAACCCTCACCCAGATAGACGCGCCGGACTTCCACGTCGTTCCCCAGTTCGTGCGGGGTGCCCGTTCGAAATATACGCCCTTCCGCGATAATGTACGCGCGGTCGGTGACGCTGAGGGTTTCACGCACGTTATGGTCGGTGATCAAAATCCCGATGCCGCTCGCCTTCAGATCGAAGATGATCTTTTGTAATTCCAGAACGGCAATGGGATCAATCCCACTAAAGGGTTCATCAAGGAGGATGAAATTGGGCTGAATGCAAAGCGACCGGGCGATCTCTACTCTTCGCCGCTCGCCGCCCGACAACGCGTAGCCGCGGGTGGTGCGAATGTGGCCGAGATTGAGCTGGGTGATCAGCCGTTCCGCACGAGTTTTGCGCTCCCGGCTTCCCAGCGGCTGCGCCTCGAGAACCGCCAGGATGTTCTCTTCCACGGTCAGCTTGCGGAAGACGGAGGGCTCCTGGGGAAGATAGCTGATGCCGAAATTGCGCGCGCGCAGATACATGGGCAGGCGCGTGATGTCGGTGTCGTCGACCATCACCCGTCCCGACTCCGGCACCACGAGTCCCACGATCATGTAAAAGCTGGTGGTCTTGCCGGCGCCGTTCGGCCCCAGCAGGCCCACCACCTCGCCGCGCGAAATCTTCAGGTTGACGCTCCTGACAACCTGCCGCCCCTTGTAAGACTTGCCGATCCCCTCGGCGATCAGTGTTTCCATCGAGCCTTCGTTAATCTGCCGCCCACCGCCGCGTTACTTCGGCGCGACGGTCTCGGTTGAGGTCTTGCGTCCGTCGCCTTCGATACTGACGCTATCATCGCGGCTATTGAAAATCAAAGACGTGCCGCTGACCGTTCCCTTCACCGGATCGGTCAACCGGGGAGGATTCGCGGCGGTCCCGGTAAGCACGTATTGATCGGTCTGGCTCGAATAGACCAGGCGCTCACCGGTGCCCCGGCGGCCCTGAGAGCTGACCGTGACACGTCCGGTCGCCGTCACGCCGTCCACCTGGGCGGGACTCCCGTCCGGCCCCGCATGGTTGCCAGGCGGCAGCAGCAGGAGTTCGAGATCGTTGGAGACCACAGTCGCCGATGCGGTATCGGCCACCACGCTCCCCGATGTCCCCGCATGCATCACCGCTTTGCGCTCGGCCTCGGAATATTTCAGGTCGCCCCCGCGGAGCCGGATGACAGACGACGCTCCCTGAGCCGGGTTCGTCCCGTGCCTGGTGCTGAAGGCGTCCTTCGGCGAAGGAGTGGGAGTCTCTGGTTGTTTGCCTTTGTTCATTTCAGCGCCACCCGCGCTCAGCATGACCACCCGCACCGGATCGGCCGCGGTCGTGGCATGCGCCACCAGGGTCTGCCGGGTCCGATCGAGCACGATCACCGGGGCGCTGATGGAATTCGCCTGCTGCCACAGGCGCGCCTGGCCCCGAAACGTCGCCTCGCCGGTAGCCTGGCGAAGCTGGGCCTCGGCCGCAATCACGTGCGCCGGTCCCTGCCCACCGAAAGCCATCGCCGGGCTCGCTCCGGGCTTCGCCGTTGCGGCGGCCCCTCCGGTCCAGGTGGCCTTTACATTGCCGCGGGCGAAAGCGTCCCCCGAACCCTGCGAAACATCCACCTTGTCGGCGGTCAGTTGCAGGCCGCCGGTCTCCACGCGAGGATTCACCATCAGGTGCAGCCACTCGCCGGCGCCCTCATACACGGCCCGGCCCGCGGTGGCGCGCAATGGCGCACCCGGCTTTGCTGTCGCCTGCGCGCTGTCTGCCGGCTGTTGCACCAGGACCACATTCCCATCCACGGTTGCGGATTGAATCTGCTCGCCGCCCATCGAGGCTGGCGGCGCGCTGCTCTGCGTTTTGCCGGCGCGTTTCGCCGCTCCCGTCGATGACGGCGCAAGACGCGCCTCGATGCGGTCGCCGGTGGTATTCTGCTTCGCGCCGGAAGCCGTTGTCTGCTCCATGCTTGCGTGACCAGTTCCAATCGCGGTGGTCAGCACCTGCCGGTCGCCAAACGAGGCCGTCACCTGGTCTGCCGCCATGCGCGAAGGAATCAACGGGCCATTTCCGCGCTGCGTCTGGCCGGTAATCACCACTCCGCCGGAGCCGGTGACGGAGGCCAGTTCAACCTGCCCTTTGCCGGCGTCGCGAAACTCCACATCGGCCAGCGGCGAACGCCAGTCGCGGCTTACCCGTACGGTCTCGCCGTTCTGCGCGGAGCTGCTTTCATCACTGTGGATGGTCACGCCCCGCTCCAGATGCGCATGCCGCAAAAGTCCTTGCGAAGTAAACGCAAGGTCAGCCGTCGGTGCGGAGCCGTGCACCTGTCGACCCTTATCTGACGAGTCGATCGTCGCGCCGCCCTCGAGACGTCCGTGGCGAGGCTGATTGTGCTCGTCAAATTCGAGCGCGGCGCGCGGCGCGGCCACGCGGGCCGAGGTCGCCGTGGTGAGCGAAAATCCATTGGTCGCGTCCAGCCGCACCGCCGATCCATCCGATCGGAATAGAAGATTGGCCTCGCCCGCGGTTGCTTCCCCGCCGCGAAAACTTCCCTGCGCACCCTGCATGCGGCATTGCAGGCTGTCCCGCTCAAACTCGGCGTGGCGAGCATGGAGCACGACCCGCTCCGGCCCGCGGTGCACATCGAGTTCTACCTGCGTGATCGAGCACGAGCTGCCCTTTTTCCGAATCAAACATGGCCCCGACCGAGCTGCCGTTTCCCTGGGTGATAGCGAACTCCACACGCTCGGCAGTGGTGGCCACCCCGCTTTTCTGATCGAAAGTCAGGCCGCTGGTCTTGACCTGAATCTCGTCCCTGCGACGCGGTGCGAGCGGCATTGGTCAAAGCGGAGCCCTTGCCCGGATCCGGCCGCTTTGCCTGGGGCGCGACCGCGAGGCGCTTCGCCGGGCCGCATCAGTGTAATCTCGACCGGGCCCGCGGCTTTTGCTGTCCCGTTCTTCTGGTCATATTCGAATTCGTCGCCGGAGATCCGGTCCACGCGCGCGCCATCTTCGCCATAGAGCTCGATCTGCACATCGTGAAGCAGAGCGCGGCCGCCCTGCTTCAGCTGGACGACCTTGGACGCGTGAATCTTGAAAAGAGTGTGGCCGCCGTGTGACTGGGTATAGGTCACGCCGTTGGCTTCCTGCTGGATGTTGGCGCCCAGGCGCTTGGGAATTTCGCGCAGGATGAAATGCGTCTTCCAGCGCGCCACGGCGAGAAATGCGATGAGCGCGACGACCAGAAGGGCTCCGGCCGCCAGCACCAGCGTCCGCATCCGTTCAATGGTCAGGCGCACAAACTAGTTCCTTTGTCCCAGGCGCGCCGCCAGGCGTTGCGCAAGGCTTTCGCCCAGTTCGCTCCACAGAACCCGCGCCGTGGCCCCCGACGCCTTCTCCACCCCCGCGGTCAATTCCACCAGTTGGCGAATGTTCTCTTCCATGTGGTGTGCGGCTACCGAATTCAGTTCGGCCTCTTCTTCGAGGAACGGCGTGTCGTTGCCGAAATCGATGCGGACGTGGCCGTCCTGCTCGTAGGCGCCCTCATCGAACATCGGCCCAAATCCAGTGACTCGCACCAGGCGCGCTCCGCGAACCCAGCGGGGATCGCAGCCCTTCCCGAATCTCGAGTTCCCAGAGATTCCACCCGATCTGGAACTCGTAGGCGTAGTCCTCGTGAAGTGTTTGGAGCGTCTCTTCGACGGCAGCGCGCGGCTCGACGCCCATCTTTCCGCCGGCCGGACCGGAACCAACCCTGCGGCCATAGACCTGCTGAAACACGGGGGACTCGCTCCAGTTCACGGGCCACACGGTAGCCGAGTACACCAGCGACTCCCCGCCATGCTTCGCAAACTCGTCCAGGACCGCGACCAGCTTGTCAGGCAGGCCTTCGAGGCGAAGATTCGGATACCACAAACTCAAATAAAGTGCGTCGGACATCTGTCATGATTTTAGACGGGTAGCCCGACGCTGGCCGTACAGCGAATTCAACCCTCATTTCTGCGGCAATTCAGCGAGCCGGGGCTTTGTCGGCGCGCCAGGCCGTTGCGATCAGCTCAAATCACTCGGGTTGAAATTTGTCGCCCGCATAGGCCCGGCCGATGGCGTCTGCGATTCTGCTCATTCCCGGCGCAAGTCCGGCGGCGAACGCCCGCTCCACATCGTCCTTGTAAATCGCGGCCTTTTCGCCTTCCAGGCTGATGTGCTGCACCAATCGAGTGCGAGGGCCGACAAGTTCTGAAAACATCCACTTGCATAAAATCACCGATCCCTCCAGGGAGATCTCGATGGTGTATGAATGATCCGGCGTCACTTCGCTCAACCGCCACTGCCGCGCCGGTGCCCAGGTATCTCGGTAGTGCCGTGTGACCCGGTGGCGAATGATCCCTGCAAGTGAAACTCTGCCGGAGGATCGTCGCAGTTCTTCACGTCGGTCATATAGGCCCACGAGAATCCGGAAGGTGCCGCTGCCCCCACAGAATGTTCGAGGGTCCACACAATGTCACTCATGCTCGCTCCTTCGCTCGCGACGAGACCTTAGTCTAGTTTGGGTAATCACACACTCTTGAAGAATTCGAGCGCGAAAACCTTTGACTCTTCGCCGCCTTCGTCCCTCCGCCACAACTTTTCATGGCATTTCGCACCTCTCCTGTTGACAGAAACCGGTCAACATTCCACACTGACATAGTTAAACTATGCCAGCGCCCTTTCGGAGACGATTCATGGCCGCGCTCATCCGTCGAAAACCCGATCCCGACAATGACCGCGACGAAATTCCGCCGGGTACCCTCTACCTGCTGATTCTCAAAACGCTGGCTGTCCGCGGCCGGCTGCACGGTTACGAGATCGCCGAATCGATTCAGAGTTCCTCAGAAGAAGTGCTGCAGGTGGAAGAAGGATCACTCTACCCGGCGCTGCAGCGGATGCTGATCAAAGGCTGGGTCACGGCCGAGTGGGGCGTAACCACCGGCAATCGCCGGGCCCGCTATTACACCCTCACTCGCGATGGCGAGAAGCAGCTTGGCATCGAGGTCTCGCAGTTCGAGCGCGTGATGGGTGCCATTTCCCGAATTATCCAGACAGCCTGAGGAAACGACATGAGCCTCGCGGGCGAATTGAGACGACGACTCGACATGCTGTTCCACCGCGGCCGGTTCCAGCGCGAGCTCGAGGAAGAGATGCGCCTCCACCTCGAACTGCGCCGCCAGCAGCAGATCACGTCCGGCATTGATCCCGAGGCGGCTCGCCGCTCGGCGCACCAACGCTTCGGCAACATTACCCGCATGAAGGAGAAGAGCCATATGGCATGGGGCTGGAGTTGGCTGGAAACATTTCTGCAGGACGCCGGTTACGGACTGCGCTCGATGGTGCGCAAACCCGCCATCACGATTGTCGCCCTCATCTCGCTGGCCCTTGGTATCGGCGCCAACACCGCCATCTTCAGCTTTCTCGATGCCATGATGCTGCGTTCCCTTCCCGTTAAGGATCCGCAGCAACTGGTGAAACTCGGGGTCAAGGATTGGAACGGCATCACCGACACTTACGCAAGCACTGAACTCTATTCGTATCCCTTCTACCGCCAGTTCCAGCGGAAGAACTCCGTTTTCTCCGACACCGCGGCAATTTTCAGCCTGATGAACGATGTTCACGGCTTTGTGGACAACCGCCAGGAGTCGGAGCTGATCCACGTTCAGGCCGTTTCCGGCACGTACTTTCAAACCCTCGGCGTGGGCGCCCAGATTGGCCGCGTTCTCAACGACGCCGATGACTCGAGTGAAGGCGATCATCCAGTAGTGGTCATCAGCGATGGTTTCTGGAAGCGTGGCCTGGGCGCCGATCCGTCGGTCCTCAAACACGAGCTGAAACTGGGCAGCATCGTTTATGACATTGTAGGCGTCGCGCCAGTCGAGTTCTTCGGCACCAAAGTCGGCGAATTGCCCGACGTCTGGGCGCCATTATCGATGGCCGGGCTTATTCCTCCGGGCTGGGGCAGCTACAAGGACAATTTTTCGGAATCGCTCTATATCCTGGGCCGCCTGAAACCCGGCGTAACCATGGAGCAGGCCATCGCCAACGCAAATTTTCTCTTCCCCCAGATCCTCCATAGCTTCCCCGACGCCAAGCTCACGCAGGACAATGTAGCCCGCCTGGCGCGCACACGCGTGCAACTGAAATCCCTGGCGCGCGGCGTCTCCGATCTGCGCCGAACGTACTCTGAGCCGCTCAACGTCCTCATGGCCATCGTGGGGCTGGTTCTTCTCATCGCCTGCGCCAACATTGCCAATCTTTTGTTGGCCCGCTCCACCGCGCGGGCGCGCGAACTGGCTGTCCGCCAGGCGCTGGGGGCGCGACGATCGCGCATTATCCGCCAACTCCTCACCGAAAGCATGCTGCTGGCGCTGGCCGGCGGGGCGCTGGGCATTGGATTCGCCGCGGCTGCCAACCGGGTTCTCCTTAAAATGATTTCGCAGGGCTCTGACGTGGTTCCGCTCGACGTGTCTCTCAACCTGCGCCTGCTTGGCTTTACCTTGGCGGTAACCGTATGCACCGCGCTGCTGTTCGGGACGCTGCCGGCTCTGCGCGCCACCCGTCTGCAACTCATCGACAACCTCAAAAGCGGCCGCGGCGCCGCTTCCTCCGGCCGGACCCCTCTGGCCAAGATCCTGGTGGTCTCCCAGGTCGCCCTTTCGCTGGTGTTGATGGTAGCCGCATGCCTCTTTCTGCGCACGCTCGTCAACCTGAATCATGTCGACACCGGTTTCAATAAAGAGAATGTGCTGCGCCTGAATATTGACTCCGCCATCACCGGCTACAAGGACGAAGATCCGCGTCTCAAAGTGCTCTTCAAGCAAATCGAGGAGCGCATCAACGGGCTTCCCGGCGTCCAGGCTGCCAGCTTTTCCGCGTTCACCTTTAACGAGGGAAGCTGGAACGGCCCCGTCCGCGTGCCCGGCATGCCGCTGGATCGCAACATCAACGTTGCCCACAACATCATCGGCGACGCCTATTTCAAGGCCATGCAGATTCCGCTTGTGGCAGGACGCGGCTTCGGCCCGCAGGATACGGCCACATCGCAGAAAGTGGCAATCATCAGCGAGTCCATGGAGCGGAACCTTTTTCCATCCGGTTCGCCCATCGGACGAACCTACTTCCTGGGCACCGATGACGGGATAGGTACTCCTCCGCAAAACAGGTGATCGGCGTGGCCAGGGACGTGAAGTTTGGCGATCTCACCGAGGCGGTGAATTATATCGACTACCTTCCCTACAGCCAGCGCGAGTGGGGCTTCGGCAACCTTGAGGTTCGCTACTCGGGAGAATTCGGCGCCATCTCCAGCGAAGTGCAGCAGGCGATTCACTCCATCGATCGCCGCCTGCCCATCAGCCACATCACCACGCTCGATGAGCAAGTGGCTCAATCCTTCACCAACCAGACCATCATCGCCGAACTCTCCGCATTCTTCGGACTGGTGGCCGTGTTCCTGTCGTGCATTGGCCTCTATGGCCTGATGTCGTACCTTGTTGGCCGCCGTACCGGCGAGATCGGAATTCGCATGGCGCTGGGCGCCAACCGCTCCGAAGTGGGCTGGCGGGTGATGCGCGAAATCGGAATCCTGGTCGTCGTCGGAATTGTCATCGGCGTGCCCGTCACCATGGCTGGAATCCGGCTGGTGCGCAACATGCTCTATGGGTTGAAGGGATTCGACCCGTTCAGCCTGAGCGCCGCTATCGCCCTGCTGCTCTGCGCAGGATTGGCCGCGGGATACCTGCCCGCCCGCCGCGCCTCCCGCGTCGATCCTGTCGTCGCTCTTCGCGACGAATAGAACCTTATAAGGAAGAGAGAACTTCGGTGCGCCCGGCACAACCATTCAAACCGCAATCCCGCGTCCGGTCGATGGTAAGGCTGGTGAGCGATGTTCGCGAGCCTCCCAGCGCCGCTCCGTGGGTGGGGCAATAGACCGCCGAACAGACCGTGCAGCGGTGCCAGGCATTCAATGGGTTACTCCAAAGCCAGCCGTGGGAGGCGCTGCACCGAACGCACTGCCTGGTGATGCCGTCCAGCAGGGCCACCTGCTCGGCATGCAGGTCCACCAGGTCCAGGTAGACTTCCATGATACCCTCGTCCCAAATGTCCCTGCAGGCATGCTGAAGGGGTTGGTACCGGCTCTGCCTATTTTCTGCTCGCGCAACCTCATCCTCATGCGGATCCGAGCTGGAACCGGTCACGGTTTGCACGAATACGCGGCCGCCTGGCCGGGGAAAGCTCAGGGCGAAATGATCCCAGCCGAAAAAACTCCTGGTCCTCATATGAATCCGGTAGTTTCCGCCTCCGCCAAACTGAAGCCCGTTGCGCAGAACGAAGATGTTCAACAGGGCGGTGGCGACGGTGGTCTCGGCAGCCAGGCTTCCTCCCCGGGCGGTCAGCCAGTTGTTCTGAATCTGGGTAAGGAAGACGGCGCAGTTGGCGGGAAATAGTGCAAAGCTGCCGGCATTGAATCCCCTGAGAATCCCGCCTGGCTGGTCGAAGAATTCGGGATTGGTAACGAAAATCAGGTTGGCGATGCTGTTGGGAGAGTTTGCATGCGACATGGCCAGTTCGGTTCCGGTGAGCGCAAAATTCCAGCAAGCCGCATTGAACATTGTGTCGGCCCCGGGGACGAGCTTCCCGTCCCGCGACCGCGGATGATTTTGAAGACACCTCAATTGCTGAGCGGAAAGAACAGCCATACTCACCTCGCAGGGAATCCCGGGACGAGCAAGCTCGTCCGATGCTGGGTGCCCCAGCGCTAACGTCTCGCCGCCGATCGAACCCCGGACGGACGTCTTTGTAACGCGGGCACTGTGCTGAGTGGGTCTGAGGAAGGTATGGCAGAAGGCACTTACGATTTCTGCGCGACTTCCAATATGCGTTAGCGGGCGCCAGATGTCAACCACGGTAGAAACGCGGCAAACCTGGCCAAAGCTCGCGATGTACACTTTGGGCCATGCGAAAATCCGCGTTATCCTTTGCGCCCGGCCCTGTTTTATTTGCCCTGATGACGGTTATCTTCTTCTCTCCCGGGTGGGCTCGAGCGGCCGACGGCGATCAGCAGATCGGCCAACTCCACACGTGCAAACTGGCGAACAAACGCCAGATCGACGATTGCTTCATCGGATACCGCACCTGGGGCACGTTGAACGCGCAGCAGTCGAACGCGATTCTCTTCCCGAGTTGGTTTTCCGGCAACAGCAACAACATCGCCAACTTTGTCGGCGCGGACAAGATGATCGATCCGGCGAAGTTCTTCCTGGTCGCCGTCGATGCGCTGGGCGACGGCGTATCGTCTTCGCCATCGAATTCGAGCGACCAGCACGGCACCCACTTTCCTGCCATTACCATCGCCGACATGGTCGACGCGGAATACCGCCTGGCCACGGAGGTCCTTCACCTCAAGCATCTCCACGCGGTGATGGGTATTTCCATGGGCGGCATGCAGACTTTCGAGTGGATGGTGAAGTACCCGGCCTTCATGGATCTTGCGGTTCCCATCGTGGGCTCGCCACGGTTGACCAGCTACGACCTGCTGCTGTGGCAGTCCGAGGTGGAAGCGGCGCAGGACGATCCCTTGTTTCAAGGCGGCAACTACGCACAGGCACCCAAGCTGCCGCTGGTCGAGTTCATTCACACCATGAACCTGTCTACACCCGCTCACTACGCGCGCACCATCAGCCGCGACGACTACGACAAGGAGCAGGAAGGGTACTACAGGAAGGGTATTCTTCCCTTCGACGCCAACGACTGGGTGGCGCAACTTGAAGCCATGATCCACCACGATGTCGCGAACGGAGGCTCGATGGAGGCCGCGGCGAAGAAGGTGAAGGCAAAGGTGCTGGTGGTCGCCTCCGCCCAGGATCACATGGTGAATCCCCAGCCCGCGCTCGATTTTGCTCCGCTGATCCACGCGCAGACGCTGGTTCTCCAATCCGACTGCGGCCACCTCGCGCCCGGCTGCGAATCGGCAAAGATGTATCCGGCAGTGAAGGCATTTCTCGAAGGGCAGTGAACCAGGGACCGGGGGAACAAGGGACCAGGAAGGCACTTCTGCTTTCTCGTTTCCTTGTTCCCTCGTTGCCTGTCTTCGCAATACCATCTGTTGACTTCGGGCGCGGGGTTCGTGTGCTACTATCAGCGTCGAGAGATCGGTTCCCAACGCAAGCACCACGCCGCGTTCCGTATCGTGGCACGCTCTGGAAACAAGCACCTCGACAGCACGTGCGTCGGGATTGTGTAATGGGGAAACCGCTGGAGTCTCTGGAGAAAATCAGACATGGCTTATGTCATTGCAGAACCTTGTATCGGCACGAAGGACACCGCTTGCGTAGACGCCTGTCCGGTCGATTGCATCCACCCCAAGAAGGACGAAGCCGACTACGGTGAAGCCGAGCAGCTCTTCATCGATCCGGTCGAGTGCATCGATTGCGGCGCCTGCGTTCCTGCCTGTCCGGTTTCGGCCATTTTTGCGGCCGACGACCTGCCCGAAAAATGGGCTCACTACACCGAGAAGAACGCCGCCCATTTCGGTCGCTAAGCCGGCCTCGAGCTCTTACCCACGCGTCCGTCGCGGCCCCGCGGCGGACGTTTGTGTCTGCACCTCCATTCCACCTCCCTTTTCGTCCCCCTTCAAATGCGATGATTGAATCGCGATGCCGGTCCTCACTTCAGAAGCCGTAGTGCTGCGCACCTGGCCCGTGCACGAGGCCGACCTCATCGTCAGCCTGTTCACCCGCGATTACGGCAAACTCCGCGGAGTAGCCAAATCCGCCCTGAAAAGCCGTAGGCGTTTCGGCGGTGCGCTCGAGCCCATGACTCTGGCGCGAGCCTGGTTCGTTGAGCGGCCGCGGCAGGAACTGGTTCGCCTCGATCAGCTCGAAATCATCCGCTCGCCGCTCTCCTCACCCATAGATCCTGCCCGCCTAACCGTCCTGAGCTTCTTCACCGAAGTGCTCGAGGAAGCGCTGCCCGAACGCGATTCCCAGGAGACCATCTTTCGATTGCTCGTATCCGTGCTCGAGCACACCACCGCCGCGCGATCGGAAACCATTCAACCCTGGATGCCGCTTACCTATTTCTCCCTATGGATGACGCGGCTCATGGGCCTGCTGCCGGACATCGCCCACTGCACCGCCTGCGGCGAGCCTCTGCGCGCCGGCGAAGTCAGCTTCAACCCGCACGCCGACGGGCTGTTTTGCGCGGTCCATCGTAACGGAAGCGCCAGTTCCCTTTCCGCGGACTCCTGGCAACTCGCGTTGCGCATGCTGCGCGCGCCGGCATCGACGTTCACAGCCGATCCATGGCCGCGCCGCCGGGGGCAGGATTTGCGGCGCTTTGCCATCCAGGTTCTGGAGCGCCATCTCGAACGCAAGCTGCGGTCGGCCGAAGCCCTCGCCCGCCTCGGCGCGTAACCACAGAACTCTCGTGCCCCATCCTTGCGATTCGCCGCGGCGGATTTCTATCGCAAGGGTGGGAAACCACAGCATCCGACAATCGGCACATTCGGGCTGACTGCTAAAATCGAGCTCAGTTCCGAAATAGTCCTCGATCGAGTTCAGAGAGAATTGCCCGTGTCCTCAACCTTGACTTCCTCCGCGCCGGCTGCGTCCGGGCTTACATTCCAGGAACTGCTCTTCCGCCTTCAGTCCTTCTGGGCCGAACGCGGGTGTGTTCTGCAGCAGCCCTACGACGTGGAAGTCGGCGCCGGCACCATGGCCCCGGAGACGTTTCTGCGCGTCCTCGGCCCCAAGCCCTACCGGGTCGGATACGCGCAACCCTCGCGCCGCCCCGCCGATGGCCGCTATGGCGAGAATCCCAACCGGCTCTTCAAGCACACCCAGTTCCAGCTCATCCTCAAGCCGCCGCCGGTCAATGTGCAGGAACTTTATCTCCAGTCCCTTGAAGCGATTGGCATCGATCTTCGCAAGCACGACTTGAAGTTTGAAGAGGACAACTGGGAGTGGCCGGCGGGAGGCGCCTGGGGCGTGGGATGGCAGGTGATGCTCGACGGACTCGAGATCACCCAGTTCACCTATTTCCAGCAGTGCGGCGGCATGGACCTTGACCCGATCTGCGCCGAGCTTACCTATGGTCTGGAGCGCATTGCGGCTTTCATCCAGGACGTGGATTCTCTCTACGACGTGGTCTGGGCCCGCGACCCCGACACCGGCGCGCCGATCACGTATGGCGATGTACGCCTTGCGGAGGAACTGCAGTTCTCGGTCTACAACTTCGAATACGCCGACGTGCCGCGCTTATGGGAACACTTCAATTCCTATGAAGCCGAAGCCAAAGCCCTTCTCGATCAGGCTGGTGCAGTGTTGGCCGATCAGGATGCCAGTCCAACACATAGAAAGAGATTCCCGCTGCTGGCGACGTACGAACTGGCCCTGAAGTGCAGCAACCTTTTCAACCTTCTCGACGCGCGCGGCGCCGTCAGCGTAACGGAGCGCGTGGGCGTGATTGCCCGCATCCGCGCTCTGGCCGTGGGAGTCGCCAAAGCGTACGCACTGCAGCAGGCATAAGAAACAGCTATTAGCTTTTAGCTCAGAGCTGCCACATTCGAATTAAGTGATTGTTCCAACGAACGCTAAGAGCTAATCGCTAAGAGCTAATCGATGGTCCTTTGAGAAAGATCCAATGTCCAATTTCCTTTTTGAACTCGGCCTTGAAGAAATTCCATCCCGCATGATCGCTGGTGCTGAAGAAGAATTCGGGCGCCGTGTCCGCGACCTGCTCAACCGCGAGCGGCTCCTCGAAGACGGCGCGAAAGTCACCACCTACTCCACGCCCCGCCGCCTTGCTGTACTGGCTGAGGGAATATTGGCTGCCCAAGCCGACACCGAAGAGCGGCTATCCGGCCCATCGTGGAAAGTGGCGTTCAAAGATGGAGCGCCGACCGCCGCCGCGCTGGCCTTCGCCAAGAAAGCCGGCGTACCGGTCGAAGCTCTTGAAAAAGCCACTTCGGCCAAGGGTGAGTACGTTGCCGCAACGGTCAAGCGAACCGGCCGTCCCGCCACCGAGATCCTCGCCGCCGAACTCCCGAAAGAAGCGCTCGCTCTCTACTGGGCCAAGAACATGTACTGGCGCGCCGGCAAGCCGGAGCGCTCGGTTCGGCCGGTGCGATGGGTGGTGGCGCTGCTCGATTCCGTAGTAGTTCCCCTGGAGATCGCAGGCATCGCCTCCGGGAACGCCAGTCGCGGACATCGTGTATTGCACGGCGACGCCCCAGTCGTAATCGAGATGGCAACGGACTATGCCGAGACTCTCCGCAAGGCGAAGGTTCTGGTTGAAGTTTCCGGACGTAGACACGTGATCCGCAAAGCCTTGGATGCGGAGACACGGACAGTCTCAGGCGCCCGCTGGCGCGAGGACGAACCCCTGGTTGAAACCGTCGTCCACCTCACCGAGTGGCCTTCGGTCATCCTCGGCAACTTCGAGCCAGAGTACCTCGACCTGCCCGAAGAAGTCCTCGTAACGGTGATGCGCGACCACCAGAAATACTTCGCTGTCGAAGACGCGGCCGGCAAACTTGCGCCGCACTTCCTGGCGGTACTCAACACCGAGGCCGATGAGGAAGGCAACGCGGTGATTCGCCACGGCAACGCCCGCGTGCTGCGCGCCCGCTTTAAAGACGCCCGCTTCTTCTGGGACTTCGACCAGAAGATGCCGCTCGCCCAGCGCGTCGAAAGCCTCAAGTCGGTCACCTTCCAGAAAGAGCTCGGCAGCTACTACTGGAAGAGCGAACAGAACATCAGAGTCGTTCGCACGCTCACGGATGCCGTTAAGGCAGGTGGGGTGGCGGTCGATGAGGCGGCTCTTCTCGGAGCCGTGGAACTCGCCAAGACCGATCTGACCACCGAACTCGTCAAGGAATTCACCGAACTGCAAGGGATTGTCGGGGGACTCTACGCGCGCGCGCAGGGCCTGGGCGAAACCGTGGCCCAGGCGATCTACGACCAGTACACCCCCGCCGCGACGGAAGATGCGATTCCGAAGACGGTCGAAGGCCAGCTGCTGGGCATGGCCGACCGCATCCAGACCATCACCGCCATGTTCGGGATCGGCAATGCGCCAACCGGATCGAAGGACCCCTTCGCGCTGCGCCGCGCCGCCAATGCGATCGTCAAGATCCTCGCCGAGTCCGATCTGCCGCTCACCATCAACGACGTCGTGAAGGCGAGCCCGGCTGATCCGGCCATCGAACAGCAGGTTTCGGCGTTCTTCCGCGAGCGCCTGCAGTTCTACTTGAGGGACGTACGGGGGTTTGCTTACGACGTGGTCAATGCCGTCCTGGCTGCCGGCGATGACGACATACGCGACGCCATCGCTCGCGCCGAAGCTCTCACCGCTGTGCGCGGCTCAGAGGACTTCGCCGCCATCTCCGCAGCCTTCAAGCGAATCAAGAATATTTTGCGCCAAGCCGAAGAAAAGAAGTTTCTTATTGGTTCAGCCGATTCGATCGAATTGGCGCCGCAAGCCCAGGAGCTTCACGACGCAGCGGCCTTTCTGGCGCCCCGGGTAGCGAAGCTGCGCGAGGAGCGCGCCTACATTCCGGCGCTCACCGAGATCGCTTCGCTTCGTCCCGTCGTCGATACATTCTTCGACAAGGTGATGGTGCTCGACCCCGATCCCAACGTGCGCGGCGCTCACCTCGGCCTGATCGACGAAGTGCTGCGCGGGTTCTCGACCATTGCCGACTTCAGCGAGATCGTGACCGGGTAGCGCGCTAAGACTTTGACGCCGCACGTCCCAGGTCTCAAAATCGAGACCTGGGGCACCCATGTATTCGTCTACATTCGTTTTTACGGCACTCATGGTCGTTGAACTGAGCTTTGCCCACGCGCAATGGACCCCGGAAACCTCGAACACCACGGCCGACCTGCGCGGGATTCACTCGGTCGGCAATGGAGTGGCGTGGGCTTCGGGGACGAACGGCACCGTCCTGCGCACCGAGGACGGCGGCTACGTGTGGCAGTCATGTACGGTGCCGCCAGGGGCCGAGCACCTCGACTTCCGCGGCATCCAGGCCTTCGACGCCAACACCGCCATCGTGATGTCGTCCGGAAAGGGCGTCCTGTCACGGCTCTACAAGACGACGGATGGATGCCATACATGGATTCTGGTCGCGAAGAATCCTGATCCGGAGGGTTTTTGGGACGCGATGCAGGCAGGCGATCCAGAGGATACCAAACACATCAACGGCCTCGATGAGGCACAGGAACGCGCACTCATCCTGGGTGATTCTGTCAACGGCCAGTTGCGGCTCTGGGAGTGGAAGGAAGGCTGGGAGGAAAGAGAATTAGAACTCAGCTTTCAGATCAAGGGTAAGAGCGATCCGGGCGAAGGGTCTTTCGCAGCGAGCAATTCCGTGCTGCAGATCGTTCAGACACCTCAGGTGGACCCGATTTGGAAATACGCGATAAGATTTGCCTCGGGGACTGCCGAACATTCCTATATCTCTATCGTTCGTGTTGAGCACACTCCTGCGTGCGAACCTTGCCGCGAGGAAGTATCACGAACCCAGACCCCGATGGCTCAAAACAGTGAAAGTGCGGGGATTTTCTCGTTCGAGTTCCGTAACGATCTGATCGGAGTTGCAGTCGGGGGCGATTACAAGAAGCCCGAAGCCAGCGTCCGGACGGCGGCTTTATCAACCGATGGAGGGATGTCGTGGAAGTTGGCGCAAGCCCCACCCCATGGTTACCGCTCTTCCGTCGCCTACGACGTTTCGACCAAAACATGGATCACGGTCGGCCCCAACGGTACGGACATTTCCACGGACGACGGCAAAAACTGGCGGCCACTGCGGCCTGATCCGGCGCGGCATGAGGCTCCCGATGCGGATCGTAACTGGAATGCGATTTCCCTTCCCTTTGTGGTGGGGCCGCACGGGAGGATCGGCAAGCTGTATGCGGCTGGAATGAGGCGGTAAATCCCAGGTCTCAGAATCGAGACCTGGGGCACCCAGTCTTAGTGTGGCGCATCTGAGACGCTTCGTCCGGAATGCGCGACCGGCTTTGCGGCCAAGGCGTGTGAAGGGTGAAGAAAGCGAAAAGCAACCGCGGATCCTTTGACGGCGGAGCGTTTGCTTTCGCGGTCTCCCACTCTTGCGATAGAAAAAAACCGCAAGGATGGGGCACGGGAGTTTGGTGGACGGGCCGGCGTCAAAGCGACGCTATCCGGCCGTGCGGGCAAGACGGCGGGCGGCGTATTCCTGCGGGGTGGGAATGGGGCTCAAATCTCGCCCGGCGAACATCTCCTTGAACAGCCCGACCAGTTCATCGTGAATCAGACCGTTGGACGCGAGGACTTCGCGGCTGTCGAGGCGGAACGGGCCGCCGGCGAAGTCCGACACGCGGCCGCCCGCTTCTTCGAGCAGCAGAATGCCGGCTGCGGTGTCCCAGGGATTCAGGTTGAACTCCCAGAAAGCCTCATAGCGGCCGCAAGCGACGTAGGCAAGGTCGAGCGCGGCCGAGCCGGCACGGCGCACTCCATGAGACCGCAGCGTGAACTCGTGGTAGAAGTGGATGTTCGGATTGTCGTGGCGCTTGCGGCTGGGGAAGCCGGTGGCGACCAGAGACTCGGCCAGATCGGGGATGCGCTGAGACATGCATGCGTTTCCCATTCAGGAAGGCCCCCAGGCCGGACTCGGCGCAGTAGAGTTCGTCGCGCATGGGGTCGTAGATGACTGCAGCAACCAGTTTCCCGTCTTCGTCTGCGCCAGACTGGAAGGTCCGCTGTTCGAGCCCCATCGACACGCAGAACTGCGGCACTCCGTGGGCGAAGTTGGTGGTGCCGTCGAGCGGATCGACATACCAGCGAAACTGCCGCTCCATGCCTTCGCGAGTTCCCTCTTCGCCGTAGATGCCGTGGTCGGGCCATGCCTCGCCGATACGCGTGCGGATGAGTTTCTCAACGGTGCGGTCGGCCACGGTGACGAGGTCGACATCGCCCTTGTACTCCGTTTCCACGCCGGCGGCCAGAAATTCGCGCAGGCGAGCACCAGCCTCACGCGCGATCTCCTCGGCGCGCGGAATCCAGACGAAATCAGGGGTTGCGGGGCTGCTCACAGTCCCCCGCCTGAAGAGGTGAGCACATCGCGCCGCTTGCCCGATTCGGTGATGGTGCGGATCTGGTGCTTGTAGATAAACAGATTCGGTTTGCCTTCGCGCGTCAAGCGAAGCATGCCGTCGTCGAAATACTCGATCCAGCCCTTTACGGTTTCGCCGTCACGCAGCTTGATGGTGACCTGTACCTGGCGGTCGCTGAGCGAACGCAGGTAGAGCGCTTCCTGGCCGGTCTCGCCCGGCGGAGGTGTCTTGGAGCGACGACGGGAAGACAATGGCGGAGTCATATTTGCATTTTAGATGCAAACCGGGCTCAGCGTGTCGCGGATGCAAAACCGACGTGAAACGGGTGGGTTGTCGGAAGTCATCCCAGGTCTCAAAATCGAGACCTGGGGCACCCTGACGGTGCGAGACCTATTTCGCTGGGTTGTCGGCGTAGTAGCCGGTCTTGTAGCGGATGTTGAAGGAGTCGGTGGCAGCGCGGGGAACAGTGATCTGGACGCGATGAAAGTTCCTGCCGGGCTCCTGGTTGTGGGGATAGTAGGCCAGCAGATACTGGGTGCGCAGGTCTTCACTCACTCGCTCAAAGGCCTTGTCGAGCCCGCCCTCGCTGGCGTAGAAGCTCTTGCCGCCAGTCTGCTCGGAGAGAGTGATCAGCGCATGCTCGCCGCCGAGGTCGCGACCGGCGCTGGCTTCGATAGGCACGTCGATGATGGAGTAGATCATCACTTCGCAGCGCAGAGCCTGTTCCAGCGCCTCGGCGTAAGAGGTGCTCTTGGCCGTGTCGCCGCCGTCGGAAACCAGCACCAGTACTTTGCGCCCTTCCTTCTTCGCGAGTCCCTCCGCGCCGAGGTAGATGGCGTCATAGAGGGCGGTCGCATCGCCTACACGCAGCGAGCCCAAGCCATGATCGAGCTGCGCCACCTTGTTGGTGAACGGCACAAGTTGCCGCACGTCGGTGGCAAATTCGATCAGGCTCATCTGGTCCTGCTGGCGGAGCAGGGCGTGAATGAATCGCTTGGACGCGCTTTGTTCGAGCCCAAGATCCTTGAACGTGCTGCCGCTGGTGTCAATCGCCAGGGTCAGGTTCAGGGGTATTTCTGACTGGCGTTCGAAGACCGCAATTTTCTGCGGCCGGCCGTCTTCCATCACCTGGAAATCGTCCCTGGCAAGACCGCCGACGATGGCGCCCGTCTTGTCGGTCACGTTGACGAACAGGTTCACCAGCTTCACGTCCATGCGGAAGGTGGTGTCCTGGGCGGGAAGGATAAGAGGAGATAAGAAGAGAGCCATGCAGAAAAAGAAGCAGAGGCGAATCGAGAATATTCCCTCAGGGGCTAAAGCCCTCTTCATTCTGCTGAGGTTTATGTACGGGGCTAAAGCCCGTACCCTTCGCCATTGGTGTTTTTCCGCAGCCTGTAAAGCCCGTACCCTTCACACACAGAGTTTCTCCGCTGTCTGTAAAGCCCGGACCTTTCTCGGCATTACGAACCATGGGTTGTCTCCGGGCTCTGGACTGATATGCCTTCCGGAAACGGCTCGCCCGCGGCCCACACCACGCCATCCACAAAGGTCTCTTTCTTCCAGATCGGCACAGTCTTTTTGAGGGTGTCGATCAGCCAGCGGCAGGCGTCGAAAGCCTGTGCGCGGTGGGCAGAAGCCACAATGATCAACACGCTGGTTTCGCCCACATTGAGACGCCCAAGGCGGTGAACCAGGGTTACGTGGCGCACACCAAATCGCGCAAGGGCGTCGCGAGACAGCGAGTCCATCTGCTTGAGGGCCATCTCTTCATAGGCCTCGTAATCGAGGTATAGGGTCTGACGGTTGCGGGTGTGGTTGCGCACGATGCCGTCAAACACCACCACCGCGCCGTCGTCGCCCCGCTTGGCTGAGGCTACCAGCTTGTCGGCGTTAATAACGTCGCGGGTGAGGGCTGTGACTACGGGTGGTTCGGAAACATCCGCCGTGGAGATAGAGCCACCCGAGACCGGCGGAAGCAGCCCGACCTCATCGCCATCGCGCAGCACCTGGGCGGCAAGGGCATACTCGGCGTTCACGCTCACCGCGATTCCACGCAGGGCATCGCCTGGGCCGGAATGCTGGTGAGACAGCCGCGCCAGCAAATCGGCGACCGTCGCGCCGTCGTGCAATTCGATCGTCGAGCCGGACGAGCCCAGCCAGTCTTTCAATACGCCAAAAGGGAGAATATGTACCTGCATCAGAAATGAGAATACCGCCTGCAGGTATTAGACGCAGCGAAGGGCGGGACGTGGTTCAGAGGTTTGTGCCCCGGCAGCGCCGGATCGAAATCGATGCCAAATAAGAATGCGGCGAACGCGCAGGAAATCCTTCCCTCTCCTGCGCAGGCTCGCCGCCAGTTGCAATCTCTCCAAGTTGTCTACATGGCTCGCCGTGTTCGTCTGGCGTATATCTTCACTTGAGAGAGATGGCCTGCACGGAGTACGCAGGAACCGCGATCGTGGTTGTACGGCTCGTCCCCTGGATGGCAAACGAAATGTTGGATGTGGCGATCGGCGCTCCATTGGCAACGGTGTAGAGCGTGCCCTGGGTGGCCGAAGTTCCCGGGTTGGCGAAGGTCACGTTGATGGCTGGGTATGACGTAGAGGTCGGGTTGGTGATCACCAGAGCGTCCCCATTAGTCGTGTAGAACGCCGTCGTTGCCAGGCCGCCGCCGCCGCTCGGAGTGGAGATGCTCTTGGCCATGTAGCCGCCGCCCTGCAGTCCCAGGTATGCCGGGGCCGCCAGCATCTGGAACGAATAGAACTGCGGATATGGGACCGGAGTCGCGCCTTCCGAGTAGAGGCAATCTGAACCCGCATCCTGCACGCCGATCATGCAGAACCACGGATACGCCGAGCCGGCGAAGTAGACCGCCTTGGCGGGCATGTGGGAACTGCCGTTGTAGACCGAGTTCAGCAGGTCGGTCGCGTACAGCGCGTTCCACACCGGGGCATAATTCGCGTCGTTGCGGCAGCAGTCCTTGAAGAACGCCCAGTTGGTGTTGAACTCGGTGATGTAGATGGGAGTCTGCGCGCCGCCCGGCTGCGAACCAAGCGCTACCTGTCCCAGCACCTTGTTGTAAATGGCAAAGACGCCGTTGCTGGGGTCCTGGCTGGCTTCGTAGAGCGAAACGTCGCCCGAATATGTGTCCCATTGCGCCTGCAACTGCGTGGACCCGAAGAAGTACTGGTGATAGCTGACAAAGTCCGCATAGGGCGCGGTGCCGGGGTTGGTCAGGAAGGTGCTGATCCAGAGCTGCGAGTAGCCGGAAAGCACTGGCCCGCCGATGCGGATGGTCTGGCCATCCTGGGCCGCCTGGGACTTCATGGCCGGAGCCGCGGTTGCGTAGAGAGCCATGTACGCGGTCATGTGGTTGGCTGAGGTGCAAATGCCGGTGGCGTTGGGCTCGTTCCAGATTTCGTAATCCGTCACGACGCCCGGGAAGGAGGTGTCCATGTGGGACACGATCGCGGCCGCTACCTGCGCCCATTGGGTGTTGTCGATAGGGGCGGCGTACATGTTGCCGGCGCATCCGCCGGTTGCGGGTTGCAGCCACGGAGGCGATTGATTCAGCTGCAGCAACACGGTCTGGCCGTTGGCCTGCGCGTCCGCGATCATGGGATCGATCTTGGTCCAGTCAGGCGCCGCCTCGCTGGCGAATACGGTGGCAATCTGCGCCGACATGCGCGAAACCGTCACGCCAGCCTGGGTCAGCAGGGCACGGTCGCCGTTGTTGTGGATCGACTCGCCGCGGCCATAGCCGAAGAAGTTGGCCGGAACCTGTGCGGTGTTGTTGGCCCGCGAACCAAAGTCGGCCGTAATGCTCGAGAACACCGTCACCACGCCCCCGCTGGTCTTGTTCAGAACCGGATCAGTCACGCGTACGGTGTGCTTGCCCGCCGCATTGGGTGCGGTATAGACACCGGTGCTCGACACGGTGCCTACGGTGCTGTTGCCGCCCGCGATGTTATCCACCGTGAACGATACATTGGCGGTGTCGGGAACGTTGCAGCTCTGCGCCTGGAAGGTTTGCTGGCCGCCCACTGGAATCGACGCCACGAAGGGGTAGATCTCGTAGTTGGGCGCGGTGCTGATGGTCAGTAGCGCCGACCCGGACACCGTGGACGAAGTCTGGCTCACCGCCTTGATGGTGTGGTTGGCGGTGACCGACGGCGCCGCATAAAGACCGGTGGTAGAGATGGTGCCCACCGTCGCGTTGCCGTTCTTGACGCCGTCGACATACCAGTACACCGCGGAGTTGCTCAGGCCGACCACGTTGGCGTTGAACTGCTCTGCACCCGAGGGCAGAATGCACGGCGCGGTGGGCTTCACTGTGATTTGATTCCCGGGAGTTCCCGCGATTCCGGTGCCCTGCAGCGGAATGCTGATGGGGCTTCCATAGGCGTTGTTGTAGACCAGCAAATTGGCTGTATAGGCAATCGCCGCCGGTGGATCGAATGCGACCTGCACCGAGCAGGTGGCGCCCGGGGCCAGCGTGCCGCCGCCCGCGCCATTGCCGCAGTTGGTGCTGAACGGGAACGCCGCGGAAGAACTCATGGACGTGAACGTCAGGGCCGTGGGCTGATTGTTGGTGATGGTTACGGTCTGCGGTGTGCTCGGCGTGTTGACGATCTGGTGATCGAAATAATAGCCGCCTACCTTAGGCGTAAAGGAGACCGGAATGATGCCGTTGCCCGCCAGGGCAATGGAGATCGGCGAGCTGGTCGCGCCGCTGATGGTGAGCGCCGACGAGAAGAAGTGGACCACCGTGGGCGCAAACGTGGCATTGATGGTGCAGGTCGCGCCGGCGGCAAGACTCGCGCCGCAGTTGTTGGTCTGCGCGAAGGGAGCGGTAGCCTGAATGCTCAGGTTCACAGCGGTCGGCTGGTTGTTGGTAAAGGTGATGGGAGAGGCGGCGCTGGTCGAGAAGATGCCCTGGTCGGGAAAGGAAATCAACTTGGGCGAGTAAACCACCGCGGCGATGCCGTTGCCGGTGATCGGGACCGTCTGCGGCGAGTTGGCCGCGCTGTCGGTGATGGTGACGGCCGACGAGTAGTACTGAACGGCGGTGGGGCTGAATGTGACGCTCACCGTGCAGCTGGTTCCGGCAGCAAGACTCGTGCCGCAGGTATTGGTCTGCGCATACCCTGTTCCCGCAGCGACGCTCGCGATACTGACGGCAGCCGAGAGGTTGTTGGTCACCGTGAGGTTCGAGGCAGCGCTGCTGGTATTGATCGCCTGGTTGGGAAAGTTAATCGCAGCCGGCGAAATCGTGACCGGAATAACCCCGTTGCCTGTCAGCGAAACGCTCTGCGGCGAGTTCGCGGCGGAATCAGTGACGACCAAGGTCGCGGGGAAATACCCCTTCGCAGTCGGAGCGAACTTGACCGAAATGGTGCACTGCGCATTGGGCGCCAGGCTCGTTCCGCAATTGTTGGTCTGGGAATAGGGTGCCGAAACCTGGATGCTGGAAATGGTCAGACTACCGGCCTGGTTGTTCAGGACCGTGACAGAAGAGGCGGCGCTGGTGGAGTTGATGCCCTGGTTGGGAAACGCGATCAGCTTGGGGCTGACGGAGATGTTTTGTGCGTGGACGATACTGCAACTGGAAACCAAGAGCAAGACAAAAAGACCCAAACGGCAACGCAGTGTGTATTTCACAGACCCCCCTGGCTAAAAATGCAATCGGAATTCACCGCAGCGCTAGTCTGCGGGGCGGCCGGAAGAGGTCTAAAGCGAACGAAACCGATGCAACGAGCGGCATCAACGCGCGCAGCCATACCCTCACTCGTAACCGCGAACTTACCAGCAAAAAGACTTCAGTGAAGCACTGAACAGAAAAATGGTTTGAAACGGGAGCGTTATGTTCGGAGAAGCGACTCCCCCTCGTAATCCTACTTGGTTTAGACGCACAATGCGGACACATCGTGGAGGATGCCCGATACAGTGCCGAACAAAGGCAAACTTCGCACCGTGCGCCTCCAATCCATTGTTTCGCCTAAGGATAGAGGCGCAGGGAACGTCGCTTCTTGCTCCGAATCAAGGATCGGAGGTGCTCACTTGGTACGAAAGTTGTAACGAAAGATGCGATGAAGTCCCCTCTTGGGAAGCCCATAATCTTAACCAATGGTCACATAGCTATTGTAAAAATAGGTATTTCCCAATAGATTGATGCCATTCTCTCGCCAGGTAGGCAGGAATCCACGATGAAATGGCTCAAACAACTTTTAGTCCGCCGCCATCGCTACGAGGATCTGTCGGTCTCGATCCAAGAGCATTTTGAAGAAAAGCTCGAAGACCTGATGGAAGAGGGCATGTCGGCGGACGAGGCGATGCGCACGGCGAGGCGCGAATTCGGGAATGTACCCCTGATTGAGCAGCGCGGCCGGGAAGTATGGCAATGGCCGGCAATTGAGTCTGTCTGGGGCGACGTGAAGTTTGCGTTGCGGCAACTGGGGAAATCCCCGGGGTTCACCGTCGCCGCCGTACTCACCCTCGCGCTGGGCATTGGCGCCGATACGGCTGTCTTCAGCCTCTTCGATACGGTGTTGCTCCATCCTCTTCCATACCGGGATCCTGGCAACCTGATGATCGTCACAGAGGTGGAACCAAGCCAGGGGCCGGATGAGTTTGGGGTCGCGATCCAGGAAGCCCAGGATTACCAGAGCCGAAACCGAACATTTTCCGAGACAGGCACATTTGAATCGGGCGATTTCAATCTCACCGATGAGGGAGAGCCTTTACGGGTTAATGCGGCCTTAGTCTCACATTCGGTATTTTCCGTGCTCGGCGTCTCTCCGCTTCTGGGTCGAACTTTCGCCGCGGAAGAAGATCGTTTCGGAAACGATCACGTGGCTGTGCTTTCGATGCAACTCTGGCAGAGCAAATATGGCGGCGATCCCAACATCCTGGGCAAGACCATCAAGCTGGATGAGAAACCTTACCTGGTCATCGGGGTCATGCCTGGTTCTTTCCGGTTTCCATTCGATGGCAAACCAGTCTCGGAGAGGGCCGACCTTTGGGTGCCGGACGCCATCGCCCCGGCCCGCCTCGATCCCGAAAACCGCCTGATGGAATTTGGGGTCGGCCTGATCGGACGCCTGAAGCCTGGCGTTACCGAGGCACAGGCACAAGCCGAGATGACGCAGATCGCTGCCGGATTCCAGCGAGAGCACCCCGACGTTTACTCGGGCACTCTCCGCGTGGAACCGCACACCCACGCATTCGCTGGATACTCCATGCAGAAGGCGCGGCCTCTGGTACTGTTGCTTTTGACCGCGGTCACCTGTGTGCTGCTGATCGCCTGCGCAAATGTGGCGAACCTGCTGCTGGCCCGGGCGAGCCGGCGCAAACGCGAAATGTCTATTCGCGCCGCGGTGGGCGCAAACCGCGTCCGGCTGATGCGCCAGTGCCTGGTAGAAAGCATGGTGCTGGCGGTTGGAGGGGCGGCGCTGGGGGTTTTGGTTGGGGAAGCGATTTTGTTTTCGCTGCGCCTCTGGGGACCCCGCAATGTTCCACGCCTCCAGGATGCGGTGCTCAATCCATATGTGCTCTTGTTCATCCTGATGCTCACCATCGGCACCGGAATTCTGTTCGGGCTGATCCCCGCCTGGAAGATGTCCCACGTATCTCCGCAGGGAGCGCTCAAGGACACCAGCCAGGTCGGAACCGGTCGTGGCGGACAACGACTGCTCGACGCGATCGCCATAAGCGAGATTGCGCTGGCGATGGTCCTGCTGATCGCCGGTGGTCTGCTTCTGCGCAGTTTCGTGAATCTACTGGAAACACCCTCCGGCTTCGACCCCAGGGGAACGTTGGTGATCCGCACCAACTTTGATCGGGCACGTTATCCGCAAGGCGCTCGGCGAGGCCTGGTGCAACGGGAGTTGTTGGAGCGATTCTTGCATTTGCCCGGCGTGACCAGCGTGGCGGCAGCAAGCCATCTGCCTTTGAGCGATGAACGCCAGATCGGAATTCGTCTGGAACATGCGGCTCCAGATGATTTCCACTGGGCCGCGAATTCTGTGGTCAGTCCCGGATACTTCAGAACCATGGGCATTCCATTGTTGCGAGGACGCGACTTCACCGACCAGGATCGCCCGGACTCGGTTCCGGTGGCCGTTGTCAGCCAGACATTCGTCAACCAATACCTGCCCGCAGGAAACCCGCTAGGCCAGCGTTTTTATTGGGGAGACCGCGCTCTTTTTACCGTTATCGGAGTTGCAGCGGATGTGCATATCGGGGCGCTCGATGCTGATCCGCCACCGATGGCGTATCACTCCATGTTCCAGATTGAATTCGGAGCCAGCAGCCGGACAGCTTTTCTGGTTCGCGGCAGCGGCAATCAAACTGTGCAATTTCCGGAAATCCAGAAAACTGTCTGGTCTGTCGATCGCGACTTGCCACTCTATAACCTGACCAGTCTTTTGACGCTGGTGGAGGAATCTCTCGCACAACGCCGGTTTACACTTCAACTCCTGGGCGCCTTTGCCGTGTGCGCCGTCCTTCTGGCGATGGTCGGTTTGTTCGGTGTGATGTCTTACCTGGTCGAACAGCGCGAGCGGGAATTCGGAGTGCGGATGGCGCTGGGTGCAGATCGAAGGAGAATCCTCACCCTGATCGCCCGCAAAGGGTTCGTGCTGGGAATGGCGGGCTGTCTGGCCGGCCTGTTGCTCTCCGCGCCGAGCACCAGCCTGCTGCGCTCCCATCTCTATCACGTGAAGAGTTTCGACCCGATCACGCTTGGCACTGTTCCACTCCTGCTCCTGGCTGTGACAATGGTGGCCGTGCTTCTTCCGGCCAGGCATGCCGCTTCGGTCGATCCGATAAAAGCACTTCGATCGGAATAGCAAGGCAGTTCTTTAAAAAAACGGATTGCCGCCACACCACCTTTCGTTCTATCGCGGTTCGAGGACAACGAAGTGATCTGTGTGGCAGATAAAGACGCGCCCGAAGAGCCCCGTCGTCAGAAGTCCATCGAATTCCGAAATGCGAGAATCGTTGGAGCCACCTGCGAACGTGAAGAAAGCGACATTCGGCAATTCGAGCGGCCCGATCCTCAAATCCTGCGCGGGAAGGGCCACATACGCTCGTTGCCGTCCGTTCCCGCCGGTGCCCGGCTGGAGCGCATTCTGCGACGTTCTGTGCGGCAGGTAGCCGGAGGGGTTGAACAGGAACGAGGCATTCGTACCCGAGTCGAGCCACAAGCGAACGGGCCTGTTCACATCTGCCAGGCGAGTTTCCACGATGAGCGACCTGGGCAAAAGCGCTCCGTCCTGAGTCTGGGCGGCAGTCACGATCGCGATATGCGATCCTTTCACGCTAGCGCGCATTTCCCGCGAGTCATCGAGACAGAGCAAACCGTGCGCATTGTCGATCAGCACATCGAAGTGCTCAAGAAAGTCCTCGCCGAGGACTCCTCGCACGCTGAGGCCCATGGACTGGAGATTCTGGAGAGCGTAGGCGAGCACCGTATGGTTGACGACGGAATGGGAACCGGTTTCAAGGAGATCGAGATGCACGGAGGAGACAGATTCCTGAAACCCGAGGCCGGCAACCACGTTCACTCCCTGAGTCGTCAGACCGAGATCAACGACAAGGGAGGAGTCGATGGTCGTTGTCTGCGTGCCCGTATCGAACAGGAAGGGGTAGGGACCGGAATGGTTGATCGAAACGGGCACGATCATCTGGTAGCCGTTTAGAAGATGGAAGGGTACACTTGCGACATTCCCAGGGCAGTGGGTTTTCGCCGGTAGCGCGGGGAACATGGCGATAGCGAGTGCAAAGCAGGCGAGGCACTTGAAACTTGTCATTGCGAGAGCTCCTCAGCCGGGTAGGCTGAGGTCACTCTGGGCGGGAAGCTTTCCTTGGTCTTGATGGCCTCCTTATCAGTTTCCCAACGCGGATCATGATTCTCTTAGGGCCGGATTATGGATTTATGATGGAGAGTAAGTCCTTTGTTTTCAAATTCGATGACGTTGAGGTTCGCGAGCGGGAGTTCACGCTCACGAAGGCGGGACAGGCGCTGGCCGTGGAGCCGAAGGCCTTTCGCGCCCTCCTGTTCCTGCTCCGAAATCCCCAGAAAGTGGTCTCAAAGGAAGAGCTGCTCAACTCCGTCTGGGGTGATGCCGCCGTTACCGACGGTTCCCTCACGCGCTGCATCTGGCTGCTCCGCCGCGTGCTGGGAGACGACATCCGCACCCCGCGGTACATCGAAACCGTTGCCACAGTCGGGTATCGCTTTATTTGTCCGGTAGAGGTTTCAGGCGAAGTTTCAGGAAATATGGATTTGGCGGAACGAACGCCTGAATTGATGAGCGGCGGGAAAATTGAGCGATGGACCCGGTTGTGGGGTTGGGCGCTGGTTGGCGGCGGCGTGCTGGCTCTCTTCCTCGCCGCAGCAATCTGGTACATGCACCGCCCGCTGCCGCCACCGCGCATCACCGGATACCTCCAGATCACCCACGACGGCCGCCAGAAGACTCTCGCCGGAACGGACGGGAGCCGACTCTACTTCAATCGGATGTCGGGTCCGACAACGCCCGAATCAGTCGCTCAGATCGCAATCTCGGGCGGAGCGATTGCACCGGTTCCAGTTGCACCACCCAACCCATTCCTGGTCGACGTTTCGCCGGATGGGTCCAGCTTTATCGTTGGTGCGGACACAGGACTGTGGAATGTGCGGATCCTGGGAGGCCACGCTCGCCACCTGGCAGATAGCGCTGACGCGTCCTTTTCACCGGACGGGAACTCCGTGGCCTTCTCCGCGGCAGATGGTGGCATCTACGTCATGGGGAGCGATGGGACTGGAACCCACAAACTGGCGCATGCTGGAGACACCGTCAACGGCATCGCTCCGGTCAGCGACATCGCCTGGTCTCCGGACGGGGGTGCGATCCGGTTTACCATGAAGGATCGGATTTGGGAGATGTCTTCGAGTGGATCCGGGCTCCACGAGGTGTTGCACGGCTGGCACGGCTCTTCCCCTGAATGCTGTGGCAAGTGGACGCCTGATGGGAAACTCTTCCTGTTCATTTCGGGAGAGCAGATTTGGGCTCTCGACGAGCGGAGCGGTCTGTTCCACCGGCCGCCATCGGAGCCGATTCAAATGACTCAAGGTCCCGTCCGCTGGGGCGGACCACTTCCGGGCAAGTACTTTCCGGGGGAATTCTGGGGACGACCAGTTCCGAGCAAAGACGGAAACAGGATATTCGCGCTGGGCTTATCGCCCCGAGGGGAGCTTTCCCGGTTCGATTCGAAGACCAGACAGTTCCAGCCTTTCCTGGGAGGCATCTCCGCCCAAGGCGTCTCCTACTCCAAAGACGGCAAGTCGATGGCCTACGTCTCCTACCCCGAAGGCATCCTGTGGAAGGCGAACAGCGATGGGAGCAACCCCGTGCAACTGACCGACCCTCCGCTCCAGGCCTTATTGCCCCGCTGGTCGCCGGACGGCAAGCAGATCTCCTTTGCCGGCGATTATCCGGGACCGAATGGGGCATTCTACATCGTCTCTTCAGACGGCGGAAGCCCGCGGAAGTTCCTCGCCGAGGACAAACATCTGGATGGGTTTCTTACCTGGTCGCCGGATGGGCATCGGATGGCTGGCACTTCGACCTCCGCGGACGGAAAATTCGTTGTGGTCATCCTCAACCTCGACACTCGTCAGGACACAATCATTCCCGGATCGGATAACTTGTTTGAACCCCGCTGGTCGCCGGACGGCCGATTTCTCGCCGCCGCTGGTTTCAACGTTGACGAGCTGAGAGTATTCGATTTCAAGACGGGAAAATGGTCGGAACTTGCGCAAGGGGGACCGGTGGATTGTCCTGAGTGGTCGGCAGATAGCCAGTTCATTTATTTCAGGCGCGTCAGCGGCGACATAGGACTGTTTCGAGTCCGCCCCAGCCGCGGCAGAGCGGAGAAGGTCGTCGATCTGAAGGATTGGCACGACGCTGGATGGTTTGGAAGGTATATGGGACTGGACCCCACCGACGCGCCGTTGCTGCTCCGCGACATTGGAAGCGAGGACATCTATGCCCTCACTCTGGACGTGAAGTAGCCGCTCTTGTTCGGAGGTTGCGCCTACGCGGCAACAGAAAAAGGCCGGCAGGTTCGCCGGCCTTTTTGCAGGGGATTTTTTGACGGGTCAGGCCGCCGCGCTGGCCGCTGGTTTCTCCTGCACGGGGGGCAATGCGACCGGCTGCGCCTTGAACAGCGGCAGAGCCACTGCCAGCACGTCTTCGACGTGCCGGGCGTAGTGGACAGTCACGCCCTGCAACTGCTCCGGCGTCAGGTCTTCTTCCACGTCCTGGCGATTGTCGGCGGGCAGAATGATGGTTTCCACTCCGGCCCGGCGAGCCGCCAGGAACTTCTCCTTGATGCCGCCCACCGGCAGCACATTGCCGCTCAGCGTGATCTCGCCGGTCATCGCGGTCAGCGGACGCACCGGCGTATCGGTCAGCAGCGAAGCCAGCACCGTCGCCATGGTGACGCCGGCCGAAGGGCCGTCCTTGGGGATGGCGCCTGCGGGCACGTGGATGTGCAGGTCGATCTCCTTGGTGAAGTCCTCCGCCAGTCCCAGCATGCCGGCATTGGAACGTACCCAGGTCAGCGCGGCCTGCATGGATTCCTGCATCACCTCGCCGATCTGGCCGGTCATGGTGAACCAGCCCTTGCCCTTCATCTTGTTGGCTTCGATGAAGAGGATGTCGCCGCCCGCCGGCGTCCAGGCCAGGCCCACGGCCACGCCCGGCCGCTTCACGCGCTCGGCCACTTCGGTCTCGACGCGCACCTGGATGTTGCCCAGGAACTCCTTGAGGATTTCGCGGGTGACGACCAGCTTCTCGCTTCTTGCCTTCGACCACGCGCCGCGCTTCTTTGCGGCAGACGGTGCCGATCACCTGCTCCAGTTTGCGCACGCCGGCTTCGCGCGTGTAGTGGCGAATGATGTGGCGCACCGCGTCCTCCGGGAACTCGATCTGCTCCGGCGTGATTCCGTTCTCCTTGATCTGGCGCGGAATCAGGTAGCGGTTGGCGATGTGCACCTTCTCCTCTTCGCTGTAGCCCTGCAGCGGAATGATCTCCATGCGGTCCAGCAGCGGCGGAGGCACCGTGTCGAGCATGTTGGCGGTGCAGATGAACAGCACCTTCGACAGGTCGAACGGCACGTCGAGATAGTTGTCGCGGAACGTGTTGTTCTGCTCCGGATCGAGCGTCTCGAGCAGCGCCGAGGCCGGATCGCCGCGGAAGTCGCGGCCCAGCTTGTCGATCTCGTCCAGCATGATCACCGGGTCGTTGGTTTCGGCGCGGCGAATGCTCTGGATGATCTGGCCCGGCAAGCGCGCCGATATAGGTGCGCCGGTGGCCGCGAATCTCGGCTTCGTCGTGCATGCCGCCCAGGGAGATGCGCTGGAACTTGCGTCCCAGGGCGCGCGCAATCGAGCGGCCCAGGCTGGTCTTGCCCACGCCCGGAGGTCCGACAAAGCACAGGATCGGCCCCTTCATGTCGGGCTTGAGCTCGAGCACGCTCAGGTAGTCGAGGATGCGGTCCTTCACCTTGCGCAGCTCGTAGTGGTCCTCGTCGAGAATCTCCTTGGCCTTGCCGATGTCGATCTTCGAGCCCGAAGCTCTTGGCCCAGGGCAGCACCGCCAGCCACTCGATGTAGTTGCGCGTGAGCGAGTAGTCGGCCGCCATGGGAGACATGCGGGAGAGGCGCGACAGTTCCTTCAGCGCCTCTTTCTTCACGTCCTCGGGCATGCCGGCGTCGTCGATCTTCTTGCGCAGCTCTTCGATTTCGCGCTGGCCTTCGTCCTGCTCGCCCAGTTCCTTCTGGATGGCCTTCATCTGCTCGCGCAGATAGTAGTCGCGCTGCGACTGCTGCACCTGGTCCTGGACTTCGTTCTGGATCTTGGCGCGCAGTTGCTGCACCTCGATCTCCTTGGCCAGATGCTTGTTGAGCAGTTCGAGCCGGTCGGCGATGCCGGGCGTTTCCAGCAGCTGCTGCTTGTCTGTCGGTGGTCAGAAACGGCAGCGACGAGGCCACGAAGTCGACCAGGCGGCCCGGGCTCTTCGATATTGGCGGCGATGGTCCGCAGCTCATCGGAGAGGGTGGGCGACTCGGAGACGATCTGCTGGAACTGGCCGATCACGACTGCGCACCAGCGCTTCAACGTTGGCAGTTGACGCGGCCTCTTCGGCCTCAGGCGTCTCCACCTCGGCCATCATGAAGGGCTCGGTCTGCACGTAACGGACCAGGCGCACGCGCTCCACGCCTTCGGTAAACACAAAGCGGCTCTGGTTGGGCATGCGCACAATCTTGTGCACCGTGGCCAGGGTGCCGACCGTGTGCATGTCGTCGGGAGTGGGCGTGTCGAGCCGCGCGTCCTTCTGCGCGGTGACCGCGATGGTCCGCTCCTCGCCCAGCGACTCAATCAAGCTGGATGGAGCTTTCGCGGCCCACGGTCAGAGGCAGAACGGCATGGGGAAACAAGACGGTATCGCGAACAGGGAGAACCGGCACTCGCCGAACGTTCGGCTTGGGATCGGACGGGCTGAGAATCTGTGAGGGACTTACGGGGTCTGGTTTGCCATTGAGTGTCCTTTTATCAACTTTTCTTACATTAGACAGCGCAGGATGTCAAAAGTTGCAGGAAAGTCCGGCGGCACAATGACAGCGCCAAACCTCCTTTTGTCAGCGGATTACGCCGTCCACTGATCGCATTACGCCGTCCCTGGCCCGATGGTTCCCTTTCCTGGGAGTCTGTTTCAACCCGGAATCCCACGGAGATGTCCGCCGGAGGAGAACCGGCTGCCTCCGGCCCTGGCTCCGACGGCGGGGTGTAAACAGCCCCCAAACGTTATCGGCCACGCCCCATGAAAGGTGAGCGTGGCCGAACAGGATCGGTACGGGTTTGGAACTGGACGCGGCGGGGGAGCATCGATTGTTCCTTCCTGAAAGTCAGGAACAGGAGTGACGAGGGCCCGCGAGAGGAGGTCATCTTGGCGCTGGTTTTGCCCTCTTCCTCCTGGATGGCGGACTGGATCTGTTCCCACACGCGATCTGACGGATCCTCAACCGGAAACAGTTCGCGTGCTGCCGCCGCGATGGTCTCGAGATCGGCTGAACAGGGCTCGGCAAAGGTCGCAATTTTGCACGTGGGGATGGGCAGACGCATCTCCGCCCGGAGCCGATCAAGTCGGCCATCTGCGCCTGGAACTCCTCGCACGACATATTCTTGCGGCTATCGATCATCGCCGCCCTCCCTTCGGGGAGACTGTGCCGCTGGCGCCGATGATCTGGGAGCCGGATCGGCAAATTTCTCCTCCGCGCAAGGACCGTCGAGAGCTGGCGGATTTGCATCGCGGATTGAATTGTCTCGATCACTTTCATGGCAAAGACGACCCGGTAACCCGGCGAAACGGTCGGAAACCATGGGAGTCGAGATCGGTTCTCCTGCGCCAATCTGGACCTGGATTCCTTCCCACAGGTATCGGGAGGATCGACATCGGGAAAGCAGTTCCCGCGCCGCCTTCGCAATCGCCTCCAGGTCTTCGAGGAGGGCCCGGTGCAGCCTGCATTTCCGCACGTGGGGGTGGGCAAAGATATCCTCGTCCGGCAGCGATCAGCTCCGCCATCCAGGCGCTGAACTCCTCGCATGACATGGTCCTTGCAGTTATGGATCATCGCCGCCCCTCCCTTCGGGGAAACGTACGCATGGCATCGCGCAGCTTCAGCCGTGCTTTGTGCAACTGCGATTTGCTGTTGCCGATGGAACAGTCGAGCATCGCGGCGATTTCATTATGCTCGTATCCCTCGATGTCGTGCAGAACGAAGATGAGGCGATATCCGGCCGGCAGGTCGGAGATGGCGCGTTCCAGGGCCAGGCGGTCGATGGAACCGGCCAGGGACAGGTCGGGCGCTCCGAAGCTGCGGCCTGGACCCTCCTCTGGCGTCGGCTCCATGGCTTCGTCTAAGGAGATGAGCGACAGGCCCTTCTTGCGCAGGTGCATCAGGACCACGTTGATGGCCAGCCGGTGCAGCCAGGTGGAAAAGGCCGAATCGCCGCGAAAGGTAGCGATCTTGCGGTGCAGTTGGAGGAACGCTTCCTGGGTGAGGTCTTCTGCTTCGGCGACGTTTCCAACCATGCGCAGACAGAGCGAGTAGATACGTCTCTTGTGGAGAGCGTAAAGCTGGGCAAAGGCGTAATGATCGCCGGCCTGGGCGCGGGCAAGTACGTCATCGCTTGCGGTAGATGGACTTGCCGCAGGAGTGACAGGGGGATCTTGCACTGCGGGTTCGGATGACCGCACAGACGGTGACGGCGAAGCATCAGGCGCGGGGACGGAATACCTGGATTGCGTCATTCGTTTCCTTGGGGGATCAAGTTGAAGACTGGTGACTGGCTGCGCCGCTCATTATTCCTCGTTAGTATAGGTGCAGCGGGTGGAGTGGCGGAACTCGGCTGTCAACTGCCGAACAGGCCCTCGCTGATAATCGTTTAGATGCAAGTTTTTCGAGCAGGTGTCATTTGCGCGGTTGATCTGGAGAAAGATTTTGCGGTTTATTCCTCCGAAGCAGTGCGGGTACGGGTGCGGCTTCGGCAACTTGCTTTCAAGTCTCTTGATCATGACGGCCCTCGCGGGGACACGGGGTGGTGTCAGCGTTCTCAACCAAGCCGCGCCGCAGATATTTCGCAAAGTGATGCTGCGAGCCAGCGGAATTTGGCTACCAGGGCAGAATCGTATTCGACCAGCGAAGAAGCAATTACGCAGTGGCAGGGACTGCCGGTGCGCAAAATTGCGTTTGAAGGCGTGTCGCCGGATCGGCTGTCGTCGCTGGAACGAAGGCTCCCCCAGAGTGTGGGCTCTCCCCTTGATCGCGAAAAGGTGGCGGCGAGCCTGCGCCAGGTGTTTGCTACCGGACTGTTCGATTCAGTGGAAGTGGGGGCGGCACGCGAAGGAGACGGAGTTGCGATTCTGTTCCGCGGCGTCCCGCGCATGTTCATCGGCGTGGTGACCGTGGATGGAGCCAAGGGCGCGACCATCAACACGCAGTTGCAGCGCGCCAGCCGGCTGAATTCAGGAACGCGCTTCACCAAGGCCAAGATGAGCCAGGCGCTAGACCAGATGAAATTTGCTCTGGCGGAAAATGGCTACCACGAAGAGACCATCACCTACAAACTGCAGGAGCACCCGGACGAGCAACTGGTGGATATCGCGTTTCATGTAGTCTCCGGACCGCAAGCGAGGGTGGGCGCGGTGGCAGTGACCGGCGATCCGGGAATGACCCTGGAGTCGTTTCGCCATCATGCGCACTTGAAAGCGGGCCAAAGAGTGGACCACGAAACCGTCAATCGCGCGCTCAACGGCATGCTAAAGGAGTATCGCGACCAGAAGCGGCTGGAAGCAGAAATCAAGCTCGAGTCGCAATCGTATGCGGCGAACAAGATGAATTACACGTTCACCGCGAACAAGGGACCGATCGTGCGGGTGCTGATTACAGGCGCGCCGCTCGAATCGGAACGGGTAAAGCGCCTGATTCCGATATTCGAGGAAGGCACGGTGGACGATGATCTGCTGAACGAAGGCAACCGGCGCCTGCGCGACTATTACCAGACGCTGGGTTACTTCGATGTGAAGGTGGATCATAACCAGCAGACGGTGCGGCCGGGCGAGGTGGCGATCAATTTTGTCGTGCAGTTGGGCACGCGGCGCCACGTGGAGACGGTGACGGTGGATGGAAACCACTATTTCGATGCCGCGACGCTGGAGGAACTGCTGAGCGTGCACGCGGCCAATGTGCTGGACCGGCACGGAGCCTATAGCCAGGCGCTGTTGTCGGCCGATGTGAACGCGCTGCAGGCGGTGTACCAGAACAACGGGTTCTCCAAGGCGAAGATCACTCCCGAGACGAGCCTGATAGAGCCCCCAGGCAATGCGGGAAGGAAGCATCCCAAGCCGGCGGCGCTCAAGGTTGTTTACCACATCGACGAAGGACCACAGCAACGGGTTGGCAACGTCAAACTGGATGGGAATGAACATGTGGAGGCCGAAAAGCTCCTGCCGCTGCTGAATACGGAATCGGGCCAGTTGCTTTCGCCGCGCAATCTCGCCGGGGACCGCGATGCTCTGGTGACCGAGTACCTGACCCGAGGCTTTGACCAGGTCGCGCGTCGAACTGGAGGAGCAGGATGATCCGGCAGATCCCGCCAAGGTCGATGTGGTCTTCCACATCACCGAGGGACAGCAGATTTTTGTGCGCAACGTGGTGTTGACGGGCCTGCATTTCACGCGACCCGATACGGTTGAGCGCGCGATTACGGTGCATGCCGGCGACCCCCTGAACCAGACGGCTCTGCTTGAGACCCAGCGCAATCTCTATGAATTTGCCCTCTTCAACGAAGTCAACCTGGCGGTACAGAATCCCAATGGCGGGGAAACCACCAAGACGGTTCTGTTGCAGGCGGTCGAGGCGCGACGCTGGACGCTCACTTACGGCGCGGGATTCGAGGCGCAGACCGGCACACCGCAAAATAACTGCCGCGGCCTGATCGCCAACGGTGCGCCATGTACGCCCAACGGGCACACCGGCATCAGCCCGCGCGGCCTGCTCAGCGTAACGCGCAACAACCTCTTCGGACGCGAGCAATCAGCCTCAGTGCAGGGGACCTACGGCCTGCTCGAGCAGAAGGTGAACTTCGTTTATCAGAACCCTCATTTCTATGGGAACCGGAATTTCGGCCTGACCTTCAACGGCGGCTACGCCAACAGCCAGGACGTAACCACGTACGTGGCATCGCGGCTCGACGCCGGATTCCGTCTCACTCAGAGCTTCACTGCTCCCAACTCGGCCCTTTCGCGCGCCAACACCTTAATTTATGAATACGACTTTCGCCGCGTGAAGGTGGCGGAAAGCAGCCTGCAGGTGTTTCCCAATTTCATCACGCAGCTGGCCACGGCGGTACGCGTGGGCGGTCCGGGATTCACGTGGATTCGCGACACCCGCGACAGCCCCATCGACGCGCATCGCGGAACCTACACCAGTTTCCAGGAGTTTTTGTCGGCCACGCCGTTTGGAGCGGAGGCCAACTTCAACCGCCTCGACCTGACCAATTCCAGCTTTTACGGTTTCAGCAAGAACCGCTTCGTGCTGGCGCGCAATACACGCTATGGACAGGAGCGGGCCTTCGGCAGCGGCAACGCGGAACTGCTTCCGCTGCCCGAGCGGCTCTACTCCGGCGGGGCCACGTCGATGCGCGGCTTCTCCATCAATGCCGCGGGGCCGCGCGATCCGCAGACCGGCTTTCCGATCGGCGGAGCGGGAGCGCTGATCAACAATACCGAGTTGCGCCTGCCACCGCCGACGCTTCCCTACTTTGGCAATTCGGTGAGCTTCGTTCTGTTCCACGACATGGGCAACGTGTTCGGAAATGCGGGCGACGCATGGGTAAGCGCCATTCGCCTGCATCAGCCCGATCGAGACGCATGCAGGCAGCCGCAGGCGAAGACGAATCCTCCGGTCGATCCGCCCGGGCCGACTATCTCAACCGGGCCTGTGGGTACCTGCAGCTTCAGTTATTTTTCTCATGCGCCGGGACTGGGGGTGCGTTACCATACGCCGGTCGGACCGATACGGCTGGATTTCAGCTACAACCTCAACCCGCCGATCTATCCGGTCACCTATGACTATGCCCATCCGAACGATGTACCGCACGTGGGCGAAGCCAGCCACTTCAACTTTTTCTTCAGCCTGGGGCAAACCTTCTGATGCACGCGCGGAACTCATTTCGGGGCGCAGCGTTGCTGGTGGCTTGCGGTCGCCGCAGCAGCGCGCGGTCAGACGCCGACCTGCTCCGGAGGTGCTCGACCGCGTTGTCGCAGTGGTGAACAACCACCCCATTCTGTGGAGTGACCTTTCCAGCGAAATCCGGTTTGCGGTTCTCGATCCGGAAGAAGTGAACGGGACCTTGACTCCGCAGCGAGCTCTGCAGCAACTCATCAGCCGTACCCTGATCCAGCAGCAGATCCGCCAGGAGGATGCCTCGGCAGCGCAGCCCAGCGATGACGAAGTGCAGGCTCGGGAAGCCGAGGTGCGTAAAGAATTGCCGGCGTGCGTGCGGCTCAATTGCGCGACCGACGCCGGCTGGCAGGCTTTTCTCCAGGCCAACGGACTCACATCCGCGCAGATCGAAAATTACCTTCGCTTGCGCCTCGAGATGCTTCGCTTCATCGAGATTCGATTCCGCCAGGGCATCCGCATTTCGCCCGAAGAGATCGCAGCCTACTATCGCGACAAGCTGGTGCCGCAATATGCCAAAGGGACCGCAAGTGCCGCCCTTGAGTGCGGTGTCCTCGCGCATCGAGGAGATTCTTCTGGAAGAGCAAGTGAACGTGATGTTCGGCAATTGGCTCGACAATCTTCGCAAGCAGGGCGACGTTGAGGTGATGGATAGCGAACTGGAGTCCGGCGTCGGACTCGTCGAGCGGGAGCGCGCACGTCGAATGAGCCACGTGGAGCAGCGGCCGGTCAGTTCGGCTCCGCCGCGGCGGAAGCGGCGGTTGCTGTGGAATGGCGCAGGGCTCCTGATCGCCCTGATCGGCGATCGCCGGCGCTCTTGTTGTTTTGGGTCAATTCGAGCGAATTTGAAAACCTGGTGCGCCGGCGCGTCATTACACAACTCGAAACAGCCACGGGGGGACGCGTCGAGATTCGCAGTTTTCACTGGCGGCTGATGAATCTCGAAGCCGAAGCTTCCGGAGTGGTGATTCATGGGCTCGAAGATCCAGGCGAGGCGCCCTACGCGCAGGTGGAAAGCCTGCGCACGCGCATCAGCATCCTGGGCTTGTTCAGTCCGCACGTTGAGTTGCGCGATCTCGAAGTGCTCAAACCGCAGTTCCACCTGATCGTCTATCGCAACCAGACGACCAACCAGCCGCATCCCGCGCAACCGCACAGAAATCCGGAAATCGGCGATCGATACGCTATTCGATCTGAAGGCGGGACACATTGCGATCGAGCAGGGCGTGATCGAATATGACGATCGCGCCGCGGCTTTTGATTCTCTTCCCCGCTACCTGCCGCTCGACTTCGAGGCCAGCGATGCGTCGCTGATCCTGCAATATGTTCCGGCTGCAGGAGGAAACGCGGAGAGTTACCACGTCGAAGCCGGGGTGCGCGATCTGAACCTGGCGCGCGGAGGAAACTCGCCTTCGGCATCGAAACTGCACGCTTATATGCAGGCATCGCTCGACCTTTCCCGCAACAGCGCTGTGCTGCGCTCTCTGCGAGTCACCGCCAATTCCAGAGGAACGAAGGAACGCGTGCTGGACATTTCGGGCACGCTGTCTGACTTCGCGCATCCCCGCTGGCAGGCAAAGATCAGCGGCGAATTCGACATGCGCCTGCTGGATCCCATCCTGGGATATCCCTTCACTCCCGACGGCCTGGCGCGGATGAACCTGACCGCGGCCGGGCGAAATGGGAGACTTTCAGCATCGACGGACCGGTGCACGTGGACAACGGCGCTTTCGTCGCGCCCGGAATCAATGCGCGCAATCTGCAGGTCGATACGCTGGTGCACACCGATCCCACCCTGATGCATTTCGCCGCAGTCAAAGTGCGTTTCGCGCAGGGCGGCCAGGTGGACGGCGACCTGCAACTGGACCACTGGGCGCCGCACCCGCCTGACCACGCCATCGTCGAGGCGGCGCCGGCGGCAGCGAATCCGTCCGGTGCTTCCCGCCCCCGGCACTTCTGGAACCGCCGCAAGAATCCCGCGCCGCCGTCTCCGCCGCCCATCGCGCGAGACGTCCTGGTGAAGCAACCGGAACAAGTCATCACCGTGAAAGGGCAAGATCACCAGCACCTTCGACAACGTGGCGCTGGACACGATCCTGGACATCGTGGGTCAGAAGCCGTTCAACCGGCTGGGCGTCGATACGTTGCTGAACGGGCCCGCGACGGCGGACTGGGTGAATGGCGACGTGAAAACGCTGGCCGTGGGAGCGCACGCTGGCGCTGAGCCCCTCGACCCAGGGAGTGCGCGGGTGAGGCGCCGGGGACTGGGAGTCATCGACGCGACCTATACGCAGCGCGATGGAGTCGGTGGATCTGCGGCGGTTGGAGCTGAGCCTCCCCGCCAGCCAGATCCAGGCGCACGGGCGGCTGGGCGCGTTCCCGCTGACCAGCCCAACCGCGATGAACATCGATTTCCGCTCCCACAACCTGGGCGAATTCGATACGGCCCTTCGCGCGATTGGGACTGGAGCGCAATGGCAAATCCGGAAGCGCCGCTCTGCCCGTGGCTCTGACCGGGGAGGCCGAGTTCCACGGGACGTGGGAGCGGTTCGCTCATCTCGCCGCGCCTGTCCGGCAACCTGAAGGCGACGCAGGTGGCGGTCGAACTTCCGCCCAACCCGAACGACGCATCGCGTGCGCCGCAAATCGTCAGATGGGATTCGATCGAGGCGAATGGCAGCTATGACGCCGAGCGAATCGCCGTGCTCCACGGGCGGCTCGACGCACGGGCAGGAGGAGATCACGCTGGACGGAACGCTCTCCGTGCCGGGCGCGGAAGGGCCGGGCTCGAGCGGGCGCGACGAGATGCCCGGCTTCGACTCCGATTCCCTTCTGAAGGCCCATGTGCGGGCTACGAAGGTCGATCTGAAGGACGTGTTCCTCCTGCTCGGAATTCAGGAACCGGTAACCGGCACGCTGCAGGCCGACTTTGAAACCGATGGGCCGCTGGGCACGCCGGGCGGTTCAGGATGGCTGGAACTCGATGATGGCGAGGCCTACGGCGAGCCGCTGTCGAGCGTTCGGGCGCAGGGCGCGATTGCCGACCAGGTGGTCAAGCTGAGTTCGATCAACATTACGAGCAAGGCAGGAAGTGTGACCGGTTCGGGCAGCTACGACATTCGCGCGCAGCGTTTCCAGGCGGAGGCGCGGGGAACCGGGCTCGATATCGCCAATATCGAGCACCTGCACACCGCCGGCGAGACGGTTGCCGGAAAGCTGGGGTTCACGGCCACGGCCTCGGGCACCAAGGATGATCCGCGCGTGGAAGCCCACGCAACGCTCACCGGATCTGGCGGTTGACCGCGAGCCCATGGGATCGCTGGAGTTGAGCGCGCACACCGTGAACCGGGACCTGGTGTACGACGCCACCAGCCGCATGGAAGCCGCCGAGCTCACTCTCCACGGCCAGACCGAACTTCGCGGGGATTACCAGACCCAGGCAAGGCTCGATTTCTCGCGCTTCAATATCGGCGCCGTTTTCAGGCTCGCCCATCTGGAAGCGCATCAAGGGCGAATCGGATCTGTCGGGCACGGCGACCATTCGCGGCCCGCTGGCGCGCGTGGATGAATTGCAGGGCGAGGCGCGCCTGCAGAACGATGGCGGTGACGGTGGCGGGGGTCCATCTGCAAAGCGAAGGCGGAGTGCATGCGGCGCTCGCCAATGCCCGCGTGAGCCTCGATCCGCTGCACGTAACCGGCGATCAAACTGACCTGCGCGCGCAAGGAAGCCTGGAGTTGAAAGAGTCGAAGCGGCTGGATTTCGCGGCCAGCGGCTCCATCAACCTGAAGCTCGCGGAGATGGTCGACAGCGACCTGACCGCGGGCGGCACCACGACGTTCCAGGTGGAAGCGCACGGGACGCTGGCGAATCCCGGGACTGCGCGGGCGGATCGACTTCAATAACGGGTCTTTGTCGCTCGAAGACCTGCCCAATGGGCTGAGCCAATTGCACGGAACGCTGGAGTTCAACCAGAACCGGCTGGAGGTGCGCAGCCTGACGGCGATGACGGGCGGCGGGCAGTTGAGCCTGGGCGGGTACCTGGCTTATCAGCAGGGCCTGTTCGCCGATCTTTCGGTGACCGGCAAGTCGATCCGCATCCGCTATCCGCAGGGCGTGAGTTCCCTGGCCGATACGACGCTGCACTTGCAGGGAACGCAAGTCGAGCCTGTTGCTGTCGGGGAACGTGATGCTCACGCGCTTTTCGGTGAGTCCCGATCTCGATATCGCCGCGCTGGCGGCGCAGGCCAACGCGGTGCAGCCGGTGGTGCCGCCGGATGCGCCGTCGAATCACATCCGGCTGGACGTGCGCATCCAGTCGTCGCCGCAGTTGAATTTCCAGAACGCCTACGCCAAACTGGCCGGCGACGTGGACCTGCGGCTGCGGGGCACCCTGGCCTCGCCGTCGCTGCTGGGGCGCATTTCAATCACCGAGGGCAATGCGACCATTGCGGGCACGCGCTATGAACTGCAGCGCGGCGACATTCTGTTCACCAACCCGGTGCGGATTCAACCCTCCATCGATCTGAACGCAACCGCGCGCGTGCAGGACTACGACATTACCCTGGGCCTGCACGGCACGCCCGACAAGCTGGGCATCACCTATCGCAGCGATCCTCCGCTTCCCGAGGGCGACGTGGTCGCGCTGCTGGCGCTGGGCCGCACGCAGAGCGAACAGGGGCTCTACACGCAGCAGCAGGAGCAGTCGGCTGGGCTTTCGCCCTCGACCGACGTGCTGCTGGGCGGGGCGCTGAACGCCACGGTGAGCAGCCGGGTGCAAAAGCTTTTCGGGGCGGGATCGGTGAAAGTGGACCCCAGCTACCTGGGCGCGCTCGGCAACTCGACCACCCGCATCACCGTGGACGAGCAACTGGGCAAGAATGTGACGCTGACCTACGCCACCAACGTGGATACCTCGGCGCAGCAGCTGCTGCAGGCGGAAATCGCCATCAACCGGCATGTGTCGCTGCTGGTGACGCGCGACGAATCGGAGTGTGTTCTCGGTGGTGGTGAAGGCGACGCGGCGGTATCGGTAGGCAGGCCCGCAAGGTTGTTTTTCGGAGTTCCGTCGGGCCGCAAATTCCCGTAGAAAACTGCGGACCGCCGTCACTCCGGCGGCGCCTGCGCGCGCCGGGTGGGTGGCTTGTACTCGGGCGGCGCGTCGGGGTCGGGAGTTTCCTGGGGCGGGCGTTCGTCCTCCGGAACGTGGCGGAGATTCACGCGGATGCGTGTCCAGGTGGAGAACCGGCCGCGCATTGCGTCCACCAGCACATCGTCCACAGCCAGGTGGCGGGCGGCTTCGGGATGGCGGCTCTTCCAGCGCTCCAGGCCGGCCAGCGCTTCGTCCTTGCTTTGAGAATTGGCGACAACGATCAGCGGCATCTTCTCGCGGGGCGGCTTTTTCGCGGCCGACTTGGCACGCGAGGGAGCGACGCGGGGCGCTTCGCCCTCCATCTTGCGGAAGTGGGGCGGCCATGGCGCATCGCCGAGGCCTTCGGCTTCATCCCGGGCCGCCATTTCGAGCAGGGCGTCGAGAGAGCCGGCTGCATCGTTCATTCCGGCGTGGCGATCGCCCATGGCGGCGAAGCGGGCGGGCATGGTGAAAACCGTAAAGTCGGCCGGATTCGCAGGACTCGACCTCGTCCCAGTCGAGCGGCGCGGAAACGCGAGCGTCGGGCAGCGGGCGGACCGAGTACGCCGATGCGGTGGTACGGTCCTTGGCGTTCTGGTTGTAATCGAGGAAGACCCCGTGGCGCTCTTCCTTCCACCACTTGGAGGTGGCCAATGCGGGGATGCGGCGCTCGATGGCCCGCGACAGGGCCAGAGCGGCGCGACGCACCTGGTCGAATCCCCAGCGGGGATGAATGCGGACATTGATGTGCATGCCGCGCGAGCCGCTGGTCTTGGGCCAGCCGCGCAGGCCGACCTCTTCGAGCAGCGCCTTCACTTCCATCGCCACGCGGCGCACGTCGTCCCAGCCAACGCCGGGGCCGGGATCGAGATCGACGCGCATTTCGTCGGGATGATCGAGGTCTTCGGAGCGCACCGGATGGGGGTGGAGTTCCAGGCATCCGAGGTTCACGATCCACGCGAGGCCGGCGGCGTCATCGACGACCACCTCTTCGGCGGTGCGGCCGGAGGGAAACGAGAGCGTGACGGTGCGAAGCCAGGCGGGGCGATCGGCGGGCGCGCGCTTTTGGTAGAAGGCGTCGGATTCAGCGCCATTCACGAAACGCTTGAGAACGATGGGACGATTCTCAATGCCCTGCAGTGCCCCAGGGGCAACGGCGAGGTAGTACTTCACGATATCGAATTTCGATACTTGGACCTGTTTCGTGAAGTACAGCTTTTCGGGATGGGAGATCCGCACCTCGCGTCCTTCGATCGAAAGGACCTCCACGTGTTCATCTTTGGTTGAGCCACTCATTCCGTCGCTCCGTAGACTCATTGGTGTTGCAGTTCGGCCACGAACCCAGACTAACGCGGCGATTTCCTATCCCAAACAGCCCAGGTTCCAATCGGCAAGTGAAACTCCCATGCACGGGTTCGCTCACTTCACGTTGTATTCCATGATGAGTTACCACCACGTAGGGCAGAAGTTCAATTTGAATCGTGGGTCGGGAGAAAGACATTACATTTTTTTACAGGACGAAAAGATACTGATGGCACGAAACATTTTCGCGCATGGCAACGGGCCCACCCACAACCGTTGAAAGGCGGAAAGCGCGCAATTCCTTTAATGAATCGAATTAGTGCCCACTGGATATGGAGAGTCCAAGCGACCCACGGTTTGCAGAGAATTCAGACCGAGGCTTCATGAACAATTCATTCTTCAGGGATTCCATAAGTAAGAGGAAAATGTTACTCTTGTAGTTAGATCAGGTTTGGCAACCACTCCAGTTTTCTCTGCATCACAGCTTAGGTTTCAAAAACCAATTCTGTGGATAGCTGGGGTGGGTACTTGACAGGGCCCAAAAAAGCAGCAACGCAATTCCCAGACTGACTTTCCAGGTCGATGAGTTCCAAAAGAGGACTGCGGGATAGTTCTCGGACATCGACAGGCGGCTTCCCCGTTACCTGACTCCCTAGACTGAAACACAATCCCCCGTTGAAGAGCAGGTGCCATATGGTAGTCAAAGCACAAAGCAAAGGCCGGGGACTCTCGGGATTGCTCGTCGGTACGGATAACGTACGGCGGTACTTTCCCAAGGACGTCTCCTCAATCGAATTGCAGTTAGATCACCTCCGGATCCAGTGCGGGTTGGCGCCAGATTTCTGGCAGGGCCAGCCGGAAATTTTTGACCCTCGCCTGTGCGCGTGGCTTGAAACCAAGCACATGCATGCGAGTCACGATCGTCATCCAGTTACGTTGAACATGGTTCCCGCGGGCAAGAACGCATTTCGGCTGCAGCCGGCCTCGGTGGACGCGCATGAGCGGACAAGGGCCCAATCCCGAACCGCGGCCTGAGCCGCGGCTCATGTGTTTTTTCCGCGAGCGATAGCGCGAGTAGCGATGGGATTCAGGAAAACGATCCCGACGCTACTCGGCAAGAAAAATAATTCTAAGTTTCTTACTCCCTGCTGAAAGCGTATTCATCCCTCCTTCGAAATTCCTTCTCAATTGAACCCCGGCACTGGAAGCTGATCAACACGCGGATCCCTGCTTTGGATTGGGAAAGGTATCGCCTATTCTCTGCAGTCGCTCTTATCGAGACAGGCGAAGTCCTTTTCGACGGCGAGTTGCAAAGATCCGCCGGAGGTCGGGGTCTCTCCATAGATGCCTACGTCTTGCCCGTTAGCCCACTGGCGCGCTGCGCTCGATGAAACCACAACGGTGACTTGCTGCGGCATATAGCGGACGGTTATGGCTGGGGATTGCGGATGTGTGCTCCAGCGCGTAGGTGAGGCTCGCGTTTTGGTCTGAAGAAAGGTGGATGGTCTCCTCGATCCGTCCCGTCTCGAGCAGGCGAGCGACTTCCGACGGAGATACCCGGAGGCGCAGCGAGTTTCCTTTTATGCGAAGCTTCATGGTTCTTCCTTGTGATGACTGCGGACGGCGATCCAATACCGGCGTCTGCATAGATGCTATCGAATGGAATGCGTTTTGCTCAAAGCCGTTCGATCGCAGCATGCTTGACAGCGTCTTATCGCGTGCGTCAAGTTCGAATTCGAGGACGTGGGATGCGACCACCGCAGCGAAGTGTCGAGCTGACGCAGGTGACGGAGTGGGACGATGGCAGGGTGAGTTCTGTTCAGGATTCGCTGGCCGGCGAGGAGCCGCTGGAGATTCGCATCAACGGCGAGCCGCTGACGGTTACGATGCGAACTCCGGGGCACGATGAAGAACTGGCGGCAGGGTTCATGCTCACGGAAGGGATCATCCACTCTCGCGAGCAGATCGCGCAGTATCCGTGCGATGAACCCGCGGAATGGTGCGAAGAGCAACGTGGTTGAAGTGGAGTTGAAGGAGACGCACTTCGACCAGGGAGATCTGCGGCGGAATTTCTTTGCGGCTTCGAGCTGCGGAATTTGCGGAAAGGCCTCGATCGAAGCGATTCGCCGGAGAGATCTGCCGCCGCTCGAGCGAGGGTTCCGGATCGATCCTGAATTGCTCTGCGCGCTTCCGGAGACGTTGCGGGCGGAGCAGGCGATATTCAGCCGAACCGGCGGCCTGCATGGGGCGGCGCTGTTTGATGAGAAAGGCCTGTTGCTGGCGGCGCGCGAGGATATCGGCCGGCACAATGCCGTGGACAAGATCATCGGATGGGCGCTGCTGGATGGGCGATTGCCCTTGAGGCGGCACGTGATGATGGTGAGCGGGCGGGGCGGATTTGAAATTGTGCAGAAGGCGCTGGCCGCGGGGATTCCGATTGTCGCATCGGTCTCAGCGCCGAGCAGCCTGGCTGTGAAGCTGGCGCGCGAACTGGGGCTGACGCTGGTGGGCTTTCTGCGCGGACGGCGATTTGTGGTGTATTCGGGAGGGTTTCGCTGCCTGCCCGATGAAGGCTGACGCATCAGCGGCCTTGTATGATGGGCTGCATGTTGCCGCGTTTGCTGGTGCTTGGGTTGAGTCTGACGGTGGGTTGTGTACCGCGAACGGCGGGTGCGCAGATCGAGGCGTTTCATGCGAAGTTCGAGACCATGCTGACGCAGCATGGAGTGGTGGGCGGCGGATTCGCGTTTGTGCACGGGACGGAGCCGGCGACTCAATACTTCTTTGGTGAAGCGCGAAACGATACACCATCAACGCGTGGATGCGGACACCGCTTACAACTGGGCGTCGATCACCAAGACCATGACGGCGATCGCCATTCTGCAACTGCGCGATCGCGGGCGGCTTTCGCTGGACGATGCGGCGGTGCGCTACGTGCCGGAGTTGCGCCAGGTGCACGATGAGTATGGTGCCATCGATGACATCACGATTCGGCATTTGCTTGACGCACAGCGCGGGTTTTCGCAATCCCACGTGGCCGTGGGACTGCGACGACGCCAAGGACTGCGACTGGCAGCCGTTTGAGCCGACGAAGTGGGCGCAGGTGGCGGCGATGCTTCCTTACACGCACATTGCATTCAAGCCCGGGAGCCGGTGGAGCTATTCGAATCTTGGATATGTATTTCTCGGGCAGATCATCGAGCGGCTCAGCGGCGATGACTTTGAAGTCTACATCGACAAGAACATCCTGAAGCCGCTGGGCATGACGGCGAGCTATTTCGATCGCGCGCCGTATTTTCTGGAGAGCCATGTGGCGGCGAGTTATCTGCGGGCGGGCGACGAAACTCACGCCGCAACCGTTCGATTTCGATACCGGCATTACGACATCAAACAGCGGACTGAAAGCGCCGATCACCGACATGGTGAAGTACGCGCGCTTTCTGATCGGCGATCCGGCGAATCCGATTTATGAAGTGGTGTTCAAGCGCAGTTCGCTCGATGAGGCATGGAAGGGCGTGCTGCCGGCGACCGAGCCGGGGCAGGCGCCAACGCCGTATACTTCCGGTCCGCATGGCGCGCAGCCGAGGATGGGGCTTGGGTTTCTTTGTGATGGAAGCGGAAGGCCGCAGATACATCTATCACGATGGCGACCAGGGCGGGTTTTCGTCGGAGTTGCTGGTCGATCCGGCGGGGAGAAGCGCGAGCATCCTGGTCGTGAATACCACGGATACCGGGGCGCCGCGCGGCGGACGCGCTGCATCCGGAGTCGAACACCGAGCCCGATCCGCACACCGATCTGCGCCAGACGTTGCGGGGAGTGTTGATTGAATCGGTATTTCCGGCGTATGCGAAGGAAAGATGATTGCAGTCCTAGGCCGCATCGCCGCTGTTGCCGATGTCCATCGATGGCGAGATGGGGTTGGACTCGTCGATCATCTTTTCGATGCAGTCGTTGAGAATGCCCTTGGACTCGAGGATGAAGTCGATGGCGTCGCGCCCGGCGCCGCAGCCGCCGGCATGGCGAGTAACGTAGTGGGCCTCGGCCTTCACCTGGTCACGCGCGTTGGCCACGGCGACAGCGAATCCGCACTCGCGCATGACGGGAAGATCGATGACGTCGTCGCCAACATAGGCGATCTCGTCGAGGGTCACGCCTTCCTTCTGCATGATGTCGCGTACCGCCTGCATCTTGAATGCCTGGCCCTGGTAGACGAATTCGAGCCGGAGATCGCGGGCGCGGGTGGCGACGGTTTCGCTGATGCGCTTGGTGATGACGCCGCACTTGAGGCCGGCGATGCGCGCCAGCGAGATGCCGGCGCCGTCGTGGGCGCTGTAGCCCTTGGCTTCCATCATGGTGGCGGAGTGGATGCCGAAGCCGATCTGGCCGTCTTTGCCGGCTAGTTGCTTTGTGCATCGGGTGATCGGCGTCCTGGCGCGTGGGCGCGGGAACAAGCCAGATGGTGCCGTCGGTGAGAACGCCATCGACGTCGAAGAGGATGATCTTGATGCGGCGGGCGCGTTCGTGCGCGGTCAGGGTCATGGTTTGATTTTAGATGGCGACCGCGGTCGGGGGCGCATCCGCGACAATGGAGGTATGCATGAGACCCCACGCGACGGCTGCGCCGCCGACTCGAGCCCGAAGACTATTACATGGAAGGGCCGTACATGGTCTTCACAGCGGCCTACCATCTGAAGCGTGGATATTGCTGCGGATCGCGGTGCCGGCATTGCCCGTATGGATGGGAGGCGGTCCCGAAAGCGGATCAGCGGCCGGAGCCTGCACCGCCGGACGGCGCCGCACCTGACGAAGGTTGAGGCGCCGGGTCTGCGGGCTCGCGGACCAGCACCGCAAAGCGCGGAAACGCGAAGCTGCCGCCGGCGTCATCGATCACATTCAACTGGCAGAGATAGGAGCCGGGCTTGAGGCCGGCGAGCGGCACGTCGAGCTCAACTGAAACGGCATCGCGGCCTTCGACGTTGACGGCTTTGGCCTGGACCAGGGGCGTTTCGTAGACCTTGGTGGAGCCCTGGATGAGTTCGAGGCTGCTGAGCAGGTTGATGCCCGGCTTGGTTCCCTTGGGTTGATTCTCGGCGGGCTTTTCGCGCGCGGGGGCGTAGACCTCGTAGAGCAGATAGAGGTGCTGGTCCTGGCGGAAGACGTGGCTGATGTTGGGCACGTATTCCTCGCCGTCGCGGACGAGCGGGCTTCTGCTGCTTGCTGGGCTGGCGCATGGAGGCCAGCACGATGGAACTCATCTTGAGCGGGACCTTCTTCATGTCGGGCAGATTGATGTCGGCCTCGAACGAGCCCATGCGGCCGGTCTGATTTTCGCGCACGACAAACTTGAGATGATACTTGCCGGGCGGCAGGGTGAAGCTGGTGGTGTACTGGATGTTCTTCTGGCGCGCCTGCTGCGACTGGTCGAGGTTCAGCTTGACGGTTTCGCGCGCGCGGCCGATGGGGCGCTTCACTTCGTCGATGACCGCGCCGATGATGTCGAGCGTGGCCTTGTCCTTGTCGCCGCCTTTGACGAAGGGGATCTGCGAGCCGGGCACGATGAGCGAAACGGGCACGTAGAAGCGGTTTTCGTCGAGGCGGAAGTACATGGCGTCGAGGTAGACGGCGACGTCGGTGGCGGGCAGATCGCTGGCCAGCTGGTCTTCAAGTTCGCGCTCGCGGTCTTCTTTGCCGGAGTGCTTGAAGTCGGCGGGCGCGTAGTAGCCGGGGCGGTATTCGAGCTTGATGCCGGGACGATTGATCTTGATGGTGAGCTTGCGGTAGTTGCCGTCGCGCGCCGGATTGGTGGAGCGAAAGCCGATGGCGTAGTAGGCCGACGTGTCGCGCTGCACTGCGCGAAGGCCGGCGCGAAATCGTTGGAATCGAAGAAGGCCTTGCCGCCGGTGTCGGAGCTGAGAGGTGGCCATGACTTCCTGGGTGTTGAAGTTTGCGTTCATGTTGTTCTGCAGCGCGCCGCCGTTGTAGGCGCTGTTGCCGCGCAGGCTGCCGGTGGAGGCGTCGCCGAGCGGCGAGATGGCCTGCAGGCCGCGCGTGTCGACGCTGTAGATGGCCAGGTTGGCGCGCACGGCGGCGTTGATGGCGGCGCGCAGCGAGGCCTGGTTCTCGATGCCGTCGCGCGAGATGCCGCCGGAGAAATAGAGCAGCGATTTTTTCTCGTTGATGTACGCGAGCGACTTGCGAAATGGCGCGAAGGCAAAGAGCTCGCGGTCGGTGTTGAGGTCGTTGTATTCGCTCTCGTCGGGCGTGTAGCCGGTGGTGTCTTCCACCTGGTTGGAGTTGGTGGTCGCGCCCTGCGCGAAGCCCTGGCCCTCGGTGCCGGTGTAGATGCTGACTGCGTTCGACAGCGCGTCTTTGTCGGCGGTGAAGTCCTGGTCGACCGTGAGGGTGTCGCCGAGCGAGACGAGCGCGACCAGGTCGGCGGGCTGCATTTTCTTGTTGAGGAAATTGCGGGCGGCGTCCACGCTGCGATCGAGATCTTCCGGCTGCATGGAGGTGAGGTCGAAGAACATCACGATGAGGCGATGGTTGCGCAGGTCCTCGGGACGCGCGACGACTGCGGCCTTTTGTCCGTTGGCGTTGGTGCCCGCGGCCTGGCCGCTCACGGTGGCCTCGTTGAGCGGCGTGGCCATGTCGACGCTCTGGAAGTCGAAGGTGGCGATCTGCTGCGGCTTGCCGTTTTCGTAGATGGTGAAGTCGCTCTGCTTGAGGCCGCGGACTACTTCGCCGGTCTTGGTGTCGCGGGCGACGACGTTGGTCAGCACCAGGTCGGCATTGACCTTCATGACGAAGCTGCCTTGCTGAGAGGAATTTTGGTCGGGGGCAGTGGGAGTTGGATTTTGCGCGCGCAACGAATCTGTGCCCGGCACGATGAGTGCCAGTGCTATTGATATCGCCACGGTCCGTTGGATCCAACTCGCCATCAACTTCCTTTCGACACTTTGGCCGTTAGCCTTCCGGCCATATCCGAGGTCTCAAAAGCGAGACCTGGGGCACCCATTTGTTCCCTACCGCACTAAGTCATCAAAACCTGAATCGGGCATTGAACTGAAACGAACGCATGGCACCCACCGATGTTACCTGGCCGAAGGGATTGGTGCGGGTGGCTTCCAAGCCAGTAAAGAGCGTCGTATCGACGCCTGAGTATTGCACCGTGTTGAAGACGTTGCTGGCGGTGGCGCGCATCTCGAAGCTGCGCGTTTCGCCAAGTTGCATGGTTTTCGAGAGCGACATGTTGTTCTGGATCGTGCCCGGGCCGGGAATGGAGTTGCGCGAGGCGCTGCCAAAAGCATTGCCGAATCTGTCGACGGTCGGGCGCGGTAAACGCGGCGGTGTTGAACCAGTGCTTCAGCGAGCCGCCGCCGGCGGTGAGCGAAACTCCCGGAACGCGGTCGGGGCGCTCGGTGCCGGCGGTGCCGCGGGCTACGTCGTTGATGGTTGCCTGATAACTCGGAGTAAGTGCCGAGCCGGTGGCAAAGGTGAAGGTGCCGGAGATAGAAAAGCCCTCGAGTATGTGCGATGACTTACCGGTGGTGAACCAGAACTTATCCTTGCCGAAGGGAAGCTCGTAGAGATAGTTACCTGAGACCTTGTGGCGAACGTCGAAGCTCGAGTTCCCTTCTTCGGCCAGGATGTCCTGCCAGTTCTGCGCGACCACGCTGGACGTTCCGCCGACCGAACCGGCGTCGTCGATGGAATGCGAATACTGATAATTGGCGCCCACCGCGATGCCGCTGGAAAGGCGCTTGTTCACGCGCAGCGTGCCGGCGTTGAAGCGCGAGAACGCTGTGGCCTGTTCGTAATTGAAGAGCACGTTGCCGGGATTGGTCAGCGGGCTGCTCTCGGTGGCGCGCGGCGCAATGGTCACGTCGAGGTTGCTGCCCTTGGAGCCGTTGTAGCCGGCGTTCAATCACGATTCCCCATGGGAGAGTCTTCTGGATATCGACGTTCCAGACCTGCACGTAGGGGAGGCGGTAATGCGGATCGACGGCGTAGTTGCCCAACGGGTTGGGCGCGGGGAATCCGTCGGCAATCGAAAGACAGCCGGAGCCGGTGGTGGGACAGCCGCTGTCGGCAACGTTCGTCTGCAGATTGGCAAACGGAGGCTGCAGGGCCATGACGCCGGCGAAGTTGGCGTAGGAGTTCGTGGTGTAATTCATCCCGTAGCCGCCGCGCAGGACGGTCTGTTTAGGAAGGCGCAATGCCGCTCCCAGCCGCGGCGCAAACGCCACACGGAAGGGATAAACAAGAGAGTCAGGAAGTCCGCTGCTGCCCGCCTGCGCCTGCGCGACGCTGGTAAACCCTCCGGCCGGATTGGTCGCAATCATGGAGAGGTGGTTGTACTTCTCGGTGTAGGGCGCGAAGAACTCGTAGCGCACGCCATAGATGCAGGGTGAGGTTGGACCGCACGCGCCAGTCATCCTGTGCGTAGAGTTCGAAGACGTTGTCGCGGAGATAACTCTTGGAAGCGGCTGAATCAATCGCTGTCTCCTGCGGTAACCCAAGCAGAAAATCACCCAGGGAGGAACCCGTATAGAAGCCGGTGAAATAAAAGCTGCCGGTGGAGTTTGAGCCACCGAGGAAGTCGCGATGCACGCGGCGGTAGTCGCCGCCGAAGCGGAAGTTATGTTTGCCGTGTATCCAGGCCAGCGTTTCCGAGAGGGTGACGGTCTGCGTAATGGTGAACCTGGGCTGGTCCTGGTTCAGACCGGTAAAGCTGCTGAGGGTCACGCTGGGCAGGCCGTAGTTGAGCGGGCTCGCATTGAGCGGATTGCCACCCGGTCCGAGGATGCCGATCTGCGTGGCGATGTCCTCGCCATTGGTGAAGAAGTTGGTCGCATGGCTGTCGCTGCGGTTCCAGTTGGCGTTGAAGATGCTTGTCAGCTTGTGGTAGCCAAGCGTGTAGCCGGCCTGCAACGAGTCGGAATCGGAGGCCGTCTTGCCGCCTAGTTCGGGGAAGATGTTGACGTTGTCGGTGGCGGTGTGGGCCCAGTTGTAATTGAAATTGACGCTCTGGCGAAGGCCCTGCGTGGTCTGCTGCGACCGGCGGCCGCCACCGCCGCCACCGCGGCCCCCAAATGGGGAGGCGTTGGCGCCGATGCCGCGCATGTACCGGATGCCGGCCTGGGTGGTGTTGGATTGCGCGGTGGTGAGTAGATGATAGTTCTGCACGTCGCCGGGCAGATTCGGCTCGGGGATGTACTTGAGCAGCGCCGCGGCCTGGGGAACGGGCGTGATGGGGTTGGCGAGCCCGGGGATGGCGCCGGAGCGCTCGGCGTCGGTGGGCACGGTGGCGTATTCATCGAGCGGGCTGGAGTTGCGCACGCCGGAAAGGGTGAGAAACACGGTGTCTTTGCCGCTGGGCTTGAAGAGGCCGGGGATGTATGGCGCGCCCATGAGCGTGATGCCGAAGCGATTGGTGCCGGAAGCGGGCTGCTGCTGCGGCTGACCGCGCAGGCTGAAGGGCTCGGCGTTGAGGGCCGAGTTGCTGCCCGTCCAGAAGAAGGAGCCGTGGGGTTGGTTGGGATTGAAGCCGCGGAAATTGCCGCGACCGCCGCCACCGCGGCCGCCGCCGAAGCCCCCTCCGCCACCACCGCCGAATCCGAAGCCATCGCCGCCGAATCCGCCGCCGAACAGACCTCCGCCGCCAGCAAAGTTGCCGCCCCCGGGACCGGCTCCGGGTGTGCCTCCGGGACCCTGGCCGCCGTTCTGGGCACGCATGGACTCCACAAAGTCGCGCACCCGATCCATGTCCACGCCAGCGAGGGGACTGACGGATCCGCTTTGTCCGGTGATCGAGACCGAATCGTTGCTGAACTCGGAATTGCCGGCGATGGAAGGAAGCGACGCGCCGTTTGACCCCGACCCGCCGCTCGCTCCGCCGGACTCCGTATCACCGGTGAGTGCGCTCATCAGGCTCAGGCTTTGCGCCCCGTTTCCAGCCAGTTGCCGGATCGCCTGCTGCACCTGCGCGGACTGGCCTTCCTGCTGCTTCTCCTGCTCGGCGGCTCGGGAGGCAAGGAGCAATTCGAAGTTCAATGTCTGATCATGATTCGAAGCATTGATCAGCGCCTCTTGCGACCCGGACGCAAAGGCGGCAAACTGGGTGCGAACGACGTAACGCCCGTTTTGCGGGATGGTCATGGACCAGGCGCCGGTGATGTCGGTGGTGGTGGTGAAGCGCTTCCCGGTCAGCGTGTTCTGGGCTGTCACGGCGACGCCGGGAAGGGGGATGTTGCCGCTTTTCACCACGCCGTGCAGCTTTCCGCCGGTGACCGTGGCGTCGGACTGGGACGGCACGGTCGAGGAGTTGGTCGGGATGGAAGCAGGATTCGGAGACGGGGCCTGCGCGGCGGCACCGGCGCCAGCCCACAGAATTCCCGTCAACATCACCGATACCCAGGCCCTTCGCCGCATCCCGTCTCCTGTCGTTCGCGCTCGTACTCATGGAGACGGCCACGGAGCCGGGAAGGTTTACGCGGATATGTAACGACAATCGGGTAGACGGACTGGCGTATCTCGTGAAATATCTTTGAGCGGCGGTTCCCCTGAGCCTGCCACATTCAAAACCGAGGTCGCACTGATGAAAGCTTTTGGGGTTCTGCATGGCTTGACCGCCGCGCTGCTGGTGGCATGCACGTTGTCCGCACACGCGCAACAGCCGGTCACCTTTCCGAGTGGAGATGGCACGGCGCAGGGTTTCTTGTTTCTGCCGCACGGCACCGGCCCGCATCCGGGGCTGATCGTGATCCAGGAATGGTGGGGCGTGAACGACTGGATCAAGCAGGAAGCGGCGGGCTATGCTGCGAAAGGCTACGTGGCGCTGGCGGTGGATCTTTATCACGGAAAGGTGGCCGATAGTCCGGACACGGCTCACGAGCTGATGCGCGGGCTGCCGCAAGACCAGGGCGTGCGCGACCTGGTGGCAGGGATGAACTACCTCGCGGGCCGCAAGGACGTGAAGGCGGACCGGATCGGCGCGGTGGGGTGGTGCATGGGCGGCGGATTTGCGCTGCAACTGGCGATAGCGGCGCCCACGCTGAAAGCGGTGGCGATTAATTACGGCGCGCTGGCCACGGACAAGGATGCGCTGGCGAAGATTCATGCGGCGGCCCTGGGCAATTTCGGGGGAAAGGACCAGGGGATTCCGCCGGACGCGGTGCATGCGTTCGAGGCAGCGATGAAGTCGCTGGGCAAGCCGGTAGATGCAAAGATCTACCCCGATGCGGGACATGCCTTCGAGAATCCCAACAACAAGGGCGGGTATCGGGCCGACGATGCGGCCGATGCGCTAGGGCGAATCGACCGCTTCTTCGCCACGCAACTGGGTAACTAAAGAGTGAACATTGCCAAGTTTTCCGCTTGTGCGGGGGGCGGGCACCTGTTAACTCTTGAGTAAACAGGTGCTGCCTGAAAAGTAAACTAGGGCAGCGGCCCGACAGGATACCCAAGTGATGAAGATTGGCACCACGATTCGCGCCCATCGCCTGCAGCGCGGGCTTTCGCAGGGTGATATCGAGAAGAAGACCGGGCTGCTGCGGTGCTACCTCTCGCGGGTCGAGAACGGCCACACAGTGCCGTCGCTCGATACGTTGTCGAAAATCGCGATGGCGCTCGACCTGCCGATCGCGCAGTTCTTCGCCGATGACAGTGCGGGCCGCTACTTGAATTCGCAGAAGCTTTCCGACGAGGAGTTGCGCTTCCTCACCCAGATCAAGCGCTATTCGACAAATCTGAATGACAGCGACCGCAAGCTGCTGCTGGCGATGGTGAAGAAGTTCGCGGCCACGGCGACACGGTAGGGCTGACGAAGCGGCTGGCCCGTCGACCGGCCCCTGGGACACTCGGGATCGAAATCGCCGGACTGCAGGCATCAGGAGTTGCGTAGGCTGTTCGGCCCCTGACCTCAGGTCTTACGATTGCTCGGGCGGCTAACGAAATACGCGAACATCACAAATTGATAACGCAAATAAAAAGCGATCATGGGCCCTTTATAGGGTCATAATACTCACGTCGGTCGAGGACTAGCCCGGAAAGAGGAACAGGATGATCCGGCAAATTGTTTCCTGCGACATCTGCGGAGAAGAAAAGGAACAGACCAACCACTGGTTTGTGGCTTATGACCAGGGAGGTGAATTTCGAGTCAGCGGATTGACCCCGTCCAATTCCCTGGATATCGCGGCCAAGCACCTGTGCGGGGAGAGTTGCGTGCACAAATTGCTCGACGAATTCCTGATCTCGACAGAAGTCGGGCACACGCAGCCCGCGAGCGCGGCTAAGGCCTTTTCAAAATAACAGCCGGCCACGCCTCCCGGCGTGGATGACCTTTTGCAACTGCCTCGTACTCCCAAGTTGCAGGATTCTGATTGGGCGGGATTGATGGAAACCGCTGGCAGAATCGATTGATTCGCCACTCAGTAGCGGCCCACCGTGGGATCGACCTGCGCAGCCCAGGCTTCAATGCCGCCGCGCAGCGACTGGGCCTGGTCAAACCCCTGGTTGCGGAGCCATGCCGCCACGTTCAGCGAGCGCTGTCCGTGGTGACAGAGAATGACGAGCCGTTCGTCGGGATCGAGTTCCTGGTGGGCGCGCGCGGGCACATCGCCCATCGGCATCAGCACGCTTCCCTCAATGTGCGCGGCCGAGAACTCCCACGGCTCGCGCACATCGATCAACCGGGCCGTGTTCGCCTTGAGAAGATCCGCGGCTTCCTTGGCCGAAATTTCATAATCCAGCATGTTGCCATTTTACGGAAACCAGCCGATTTCAATGGCGAAGCGTCCCAAGTTCCACCATCCCGCATCGTAACAATTCGATGAAGATGTCTGGTCGATTTGCATTTCTGGTTTTTGCCTCGGTTGCGGGCCTGGGCGGTTTCTCGATCCAAACCTGGTCGCAGGAAGCCGCCTCCACCCTCCCTGACAGTCCTGCTCCAGCTGCTCTCACCTTCCTTGACGGTCCTGCTCCCGCCCCCGAATACGGCGACGCGTCCCCGGGTCCTGAGCGGCAGGTACCTGCCTCTCCATCGGAGCGGGAGGCCACCTGGCGAACTCTGCCCGGCAATTTTCTCAGCGATCAGAAAGATATCTGGCTGTTCCCCACTCAACTGGCCCGCGGCCGCCACTGGGTGCCGACTCTCGCCGTCACGGGCATTACCGCTGGGCTCATCTTTGCCGATCCCCACGCGATGCCCTATTTCCGCACCCATGCCAAGAACCTGGACAAGCTGAACGACGGCTTCGATCCCATGATCACCACTGGTGAAGTGATTTTGGTTCCGGCTTCGCTGCTCGTCTCCGGGTACATCCGGCACGACCAGCGTACGGTGAGTTCGGCCTTGCTCTGCGCCCAGGCTTATGGGGATAGCGCCATTGTGGACCTCGCTATCAAGGCCATCACCCGCAGAGAACGGCCCACCGATGTTCCACTTGGCGGCGACTTCCACAACACCTTCTTCAACGGCGGCAAGTCCCCGTTTCACGGCAGCAGTTTTCCGTCAGGCCACGCTACCGGCGCATTCTCTGTAGCAACGGTCGTGGCAAACCGCTACCAGCGGCACAAGTGGGTTCCCTGGGCGGCGTACACGCTGGCGACCGCGGTCAGCTTTTCGCGCATCACCACCGCGGCGCATTTCCCGTCGGACGTCTTTCTGGGAGCGGCCCTCGGCTATTCCATCGCCCGCTACGAGACTCTCCGCGTCCGTTGACCCTGCCCGAACCAGAAGAACGAAAAGCGCCTGTAAGCGCCGGAGGATTCGCTGCATCCCCCGCCGGTCGCCGCGCTGCTCAGATCAATGAACCTTGGCGTTGGCGACGCTGATCGTCGTGAACCATTCGTCGAAGCAGTCTTCCATATCATCGAATTGGAGAGAGTCTTCCTCGCCGAAGGTCGTTTCGATCGCCTGCACATCTTCACCCATCAGGTTCAGTGCCACGTGCACATGGTCAGAAAAGGCTACAATCCTCGACAAGGAATTGAACAGGCCCCGCTGCTCCGCGTCGGTAACCGGGACGGAGTTATGGAACTGTGCAGCTTCTGCCGCAAGATCGGTAAAGGCTGCATGGAGAGCCTGGTACTTCTGGCTGAGAGAACTGGCGATTTGGGAAGGCTGAGGGCCCATTGGGGATCGTCTCCTCTGACATTCTGGAAAGTGTAGGAAGTTCCCGGGGATGATGATGTGATTAGAATCACGGCTCACGCGCTCAACAATCCCACTTTCGCATCACGATCATCCCCGTAGTGGATCAGGGTCGGCCTTGGTTTCAACCTCTCCGTGTCCGCCGAGTCCTGAGGGCCAATTATTCTGGAGAAGATGCCTCCTATACTCAATGCCCAATCGGTCACCAAGCAGTTCGGCGCGGTGCCTCTTTTCCAGAGCATCTCGCTGACGGTAGAAGACGGAGACCGCATCGGGCTGATCGGGCCGAACGGGGCAGGCAAATCCACCCTGCTGGCCATTCTGGCCGGGCAGGTGGAACCCGACGCGGGAGAATTGGCGGTTCGCAAGCGGGCTCGCGCGGCGTATGTGCCTCAGGATTCGAAGTTTGCCCCCGGGCTGTCGGTTCGGGATGTGCTCCAGCGGGCCATGACCGTGGCCCATGCCGACGAGGTGGACCGGGAAGGCCTGCTCCGAACCTTGGCGGGCAAGACCGGGTTCGACAGCCTGGAAGCCGAGGCGGCTTCCCTCTCTGGCGGCTGGCGGAAGCGCCTCGCCATCGCCGAAGCGCTGGTCAGCGAGCCCGACGTGCTGCTGCTCGATGAGCCCACCAACCACCTCGATCTTGCCGGAATCGAGTGGCTGGAGGAGTTGCTGACGTCTTCTCCGTTTGCGGCGGTCACGGTAAGCCACGACCGCTATTTCCTCGAATCCACGTCCAGCCAGATCGTGGAACTCAATCGCGTGTATGCCGATGGCCTGCTGCGCGTGAAAGGCAATTTCAGCCGTTTTCTCGAGGAAAAGCAGGCCTATCTCGAAGCGCAGAACCGGCAAATGGAAAGCCTGCGCAACCGGGTGCGGACCGAGATCGAATGGCTGCGGCGAGGTCCCAAGGCGCGCACCACCAAGTCGAAAGCTCGGATCGATACCGCCAACGCCATGATCGGGCAGCTGGCCGAGATGGACACCCGGACCGCGGCCAGTTCGGCGGGCATCGATTTTGCCGCCAGCCAGCGCAAGACCAGGCGCCTGGTCGAATTCGAGGATGTGGCTTGTGTCATTGCCACCGGCGCTAGTCCAAAACCAGCAAAAAAACTGTTCGAGAGGTTGAACTTTGTCCTGACGGCCGGTGCAAAGGTGGGCCTGGTGGGACCGAACGGCAGCGGCAAGACCACCCTGCTGCGGCTGCTGCGGGGAGAAATCGAGCCTGCCGAAGGATCCATCCGCCGCGCCGACGCGCTGCGCCTGGTCTACTTCAGCCAGACCCGCGAACTGGATGAGAACGTCACTCTGCGCCGGGCCCTGGCGCCCGAGAGCGATTCCGTTATCCACCTGGGGCGTCCCGTGCATGTGGCCAGTTGGGCCGCCCGGTTTCTGTTTACCGGCGAGCAGCTCAATCAGCCGGTCCGGAATCTGAGCGGCGGCGAGAGGGCACGGGTGCTGATTGCCAAGCTGATGCTCGAACCGGCCGACGTGCTGCTGCTCGACGAGCCAACCAATGACCTCGACATCCCGACCCTCGAAATCCTCGAGGACAACCTGTTGGAGTTCCCCGGCGCCCTGGTGCTGGTGACCCACGACCGCTATCTCCTTAACCGCGTGGCGACCACCGTGCTGGGTCTCGACGGACAGGGGCACATCGGCAAGTTCGCTGATTACGCGCAATGGGAAGCCTGGGTGGAAGAACAGGAAATCGAGAACAGGGATCAGGGATCAGAGAACCGCGCGACACAGAATGGCAGATCGGTATCGGTGAATGCTCAGCCGGGAAAGAAGAAGCTTTCCTATCTCGAAGCGAGGGAGTTCGCCGCTATCGAGCAAAGGGTGGAGGAGGCCGATGCGCGACTAGCGGCCGCGCGGCAGCGAGTGGACGATCCCGCCATTGCGAGCAATGCCGCAGCCCTTCAGGAAGCGCTGGCGGAACTCGAACTGGCCCAGCAGGAGACCGACTCTTTGTACGCCCGCTGGGCGGAGCTGACCGAGAAAGCCGGCTGAGCCGGGTTGAGGGTCATGCTTCAGGGTATATACGTTTCAGTCCGGGAAGTCGCGCCAACCACTTCCTACACCGTCCTCACGCCCGCATGGCAACCGATATGTTGGTCGCGACAATGATGAGTGCGGGCTCCGTCAACAGCGCAAAGTCGTTCTGGATTGTAACCGATGTCCGGCCCAAACCCGGTGTTGGGATCTAGTGGCTGTGGAGTGCACTTAGCGCCAGTCTTTCAGCGGTTGACAATGCATCGGCAGCCCTTACCTTCACGTCCGGTTCCACGCCGGGGCCTTCCCAGATGGGTTTTGCGCCCTCCGGTGGAGGAGCGCTGCCGTGGGAGGCGCCGCTGGTGGTTTCACCCACGATGGTAGCCCGCTTGAGCGTTTTCAGGTCGTAGGTAAAGTGCTCGGCAGCAGAAAACGTGCGCGAAGAGGTGAGAATGAATACCGGTTTGCGAGTGAGCCGGCTTCCGGCCACGGGCGAGTGCGTCACGGATTCATCCTGGGATACAGCACGCGGGTTGTACCAGGCAGTCGGACGGTCGAAGAACCAGTCGGCGATGAGCCGCACCATTTCCGGGTAGCCTCCCCGGTTGTCGCGCAAATCGAAGATGACCGCGTCGGTTTCGTTCAACCGCTCCATGACCGCCTCGGCAATCTCGCGGCATTGCGCAGGGTTCGGAAACGAGTTGAGCTTCACATATCCAATGTTGCCGGGATGCAGTTCCAGTTTTTCGAATCCGCAGCTCTGTTGGGCGGTGGCAGCCCGCATCTGGTCATCAAGTGCCCTGGCAACCTGCTCCACATCGGGATTGGCCTGGCTTGTGGAATGCCCCGCCAGTCCTCTCAGGCTCGAGAACGGATGGTAGGCGGATGCATGATTCATGACAAAGACGAACGCAGCGAGCGCGGCAATGGCGAGAACGCTACCCAACGCGACGGACGCGGGCCGGAGCGGCTCCTGATCGAGGACCCGGAAAGCGGGCAGCCCGCTTGCGTCCTGGGGTACGGGCGCGGTGTTGACCATGGCATAGCTGTTGCTGTAGGCCTGCGGCAGGCCGACTGCGAAGTCGAGCAGGAGATCAAACCAGAGGCGGAGCCTCCGCGCAACTCCCCGCTCGTCGCGCAGGCGGTCGCGGAGAAGCTCCATCGCTTCGGCCCCGTAGTGCCGGCGGAAACGGGCCGGGTAGAGGCGAAGCAGGCAGGCGAATATCTTCTCAGACATAATCCCCCCTCAGGATCTTTCTGGTGCGGGCGACGCGCAGGATCTCGGCGAGTCTTTGGGCCTCAGTGCGGGCGACCTTCTTTCCGGCGGAGGTCAGGTGGTAGGAGCGGCGACGCCCTTGCGGCGCATCGGACGCCGCAAGGAGAGCACCGCGGTCCACCTCTTCGATCAATCGCTCTTCGAGCAGGGCCTGGATGGAGCTGTAGAGGGTCCCTGGGCCAAGGCGCACCTTGCCGTCAGTCTGCTGTTCCACCTGGCGCATGATGGCGTATCCGTGCAAATCCTCCTCGGTGAGGGAAAGGAGGATCTGGAATGCAGCGGCGGGAAGTGGATCGAGCTTGCGTTTCGGCATGGCGTCTCCGATGATCGATATATCGATTATCGACTGTAGTACAGGCATACCGCCGGCGTCAAGCGAGCGCCGGGCCGATGATTGGCGGGTTCGCGGGCGACGGAGCGCCGGTCGGCTCCTTAATGACGCTGATGTCGGTGTCGCGGTGGCGGATGATGAGCAGGATTTTCCGGCGGCTTTGGCCACGAAGCTCGATCTGCCGTCGGTCTGACGCAATCGCTCCGGGGCGTTCCATGCGGATCTCCAGGCGCCCGTTCGCCGACTCCCCGTATACCCGGCGCCGTATGAACCCAGGTCAGAAAGTCGCGAAACGATGACGGAGAAATCGCCGATTGCTTTTCATTTCACCGGCCAAGGCGTCATGCCTCCGCGATGGTACGCCAGGTTTCCAATATGGCCCGCCCTCGCTGCCGCGATTCCTGTCTCGACAGGGTGCGTTCGGCTCCTTGCGTGTCTTGATGCAGTCGAAGAAGTTCTTCATGTGCGGCGTTGTCCCGTCCTCGAAGCTTTCTTCCTTCAGTACGGGATTTCGATCGCCCTTCACATTCTCGTGAAAGATACTCATTCCCGCACGGTTGATCTTCAGCGTCGCCTCCGTACCCCGAAACTCGAGCCCTCCATCGTCGATCGACGAGCTCATCATGCCCTCGTAGACCACATCAAACCCCGGATAGCGGAAGGCTGCCTGGATGGTGTCCGGGCACTCCCATTCCTTGAACACGTATTTGTCACCCAGCATCAGCGCCATCGTCGGCTGGTCCGCTTTCATCGCCCATTGCGCGACGTCGATCCAGTGTGTGAACAAGTCCGTCATCGCACCGCCGCCGAAGTTCCAGAACCACCGCCAGCGGTTGTACTTCTCCAGGCTGAAAGGCTGGTCCGGCGCTCCGCCGAGCCACTGTTTCCAGTCAAGCTGCGCCACATCAATCGGCTTCGGCACCCAATTCGAGCCGTAGTTCTGCCACCAATATGTGCGCACCTGTGTTACCTGCCCGAGCGCGCCGCCCTGGATGAGGTCGACCGCGTTGCGGAAGTGGGGCCAGCTTCTCTGCTGCATTCCGCACTGCAGGATCTGCCGGCTTGATCGAACGCTCTTCTGCAGCGCCTCGCCCTCTTCGAGGGTATGCGTCACCGGCTTCTCCAGGTACACATCTTTGCCCGCGGCCAGCGCCGCTATTGCGATCCGAACATGCCAATGGTCCGGGGTCGCGATGATCACTGCATCGATGCTCTTATCGTCCAGCACGTTGCTGTAATCCACGCACGTCGTTGCGGCCGCCGCGCTGGTCCGCGACTTCACCTCTTCGCGCCGCGGCGTGTACACATCGCTCACCGACACGATCTCGAACGGGACGCCCGTATTCTCGGCCGAGTTGAGCAGTTGCCGCATGCGACCCCCTGCGCCGATCACACCGATCCGAAGTCTTTCATTTGCCCCGAAGGCTCTTGTGGAGGCGAGCGCGGTAAGTCCTCCTGCGATGAGGAAGCTGCGACGATTGGGCATGTAGGTCATGGCACTCCTGTGAATCTTGCAGTCCCGAGGATGGTAACAAAGGCTGGTCAGGCCTGATCCCGAAGGATGAGGCCGGACCCTCTACTTCTTCGGCTCATGATCCTGCTTCACGACCGGTCCTTCGCCGGGGAACGGCCAGTTCTTGTCCAGCAGGATCTCCTTTTCGCGCTCGGCCTTCGGCACGTTATCGATCGCGAAGATTCTCAAAGAAGTGCACGCCGGTCTTGCCCGCCGTAGCAATGTCGAGATCGCCGTCCCCATCGAGATCTTCCACCACGAACTGCGTTCCGGCAGCGGCGGTCCCATTCACTGAGATCGGATAGCGCGTGAAGGTCCCCGTCTTGCGATCGATCTTGTAGTAGTACACAACCAGGGGATCGTAGGAGCCGGGATCGTCTCCCGCATGCCCGCGGTAGCGCTTGCCGGCAATCAACTCCGGCTCGCCGTCGCCATCGATGTCGGCCATCTTGAGCGCATGCACCTGCGAGAACGATTCGTCGATGGTGTGTTTGACCCATGTGCGGCTGGCGCCACTGCCCTGCTGTTCAAGCCAATAGATCCCGTAGCTGTGCCCCTGGCCGTAGATCACATCCATCTTGCCGTCGTTGTTCACGTCGTAGCCGATGATCGGAAAGCCCGCGTCCTCCATCTTCCAGTCGCCATGCCACTCCCACTGGTCCTTGTCGGCGTCAATCTGCTTGAACCACCCGTTCGGGCGTAAGGATATCCGCCTTGCCATCGCCGTCGATATCGGCCACGCCGATGCCGTGCCCATCCTCAGCGCGCCCGCCCACGTGGTGCACCTTGGGCTCGGGTCCGGCGAAGTCGATCCACAGGACACCCATATGGCCGTAGTGCCCGAAGATCAGGTCGGGCTTGCCGTCGCCGTTGATGTCGGCCATCCAGCCGCCTTCAGTGTCGTAGCTGTCGGTAATGAAGTGGCGCTTCCACTCCGCGCCCAGCTTCCCCGGATTCTCCCACCAGAAGATGCCGTTGGTCATCCAGCCGGCGGTCACCACGTCGGGCAGTCCGTCGTGATTCACATCGACGGTCCACTCGCCGCAGTCGGAGACGAACTCGTTCATCACGCCCACTTCGCGATATTGGTGCCGCTTCCACTCGCCGCCCTGCGGACCCGGGTTTTCATACCAATACGCCCCGCTCAGAATGTCAGGCCGCCCGTCGCCGTTCATGTCCAGCGTGGTAATACCCTCGGCGTGATCGGTACCCAGGCGATGAACAAAGAACGTCGCCTGCTCCACGCCACCCGGAGCAGATCCACGCTTGAGGTTGTGCTGGTAGTGGGCTTGCGCCGGCGGCTGCGCCGCGGCGATGACCTGTAAAGATCGCCGCCGCAAAAGCCAAGGCCGCCGCCGCAGAAATCATCCGAAACAAAGATTGGCGCATAGAACTCCATTTCATCCCGAGTTTCCTTGCCGCGCCATTCTCATATATCGGGGCCGTCGCCCACAAGGCAAATCAAGGAACGGCCGGTTTCATCGCGACGACTGCTCCGCTATCGTTTCGATTGAGTCGCCGAGCGCTTGCGCCAGCAGATCTGCGGCGACAAGAGCGAATTTTTCATCGTTGATGTGCGCGTCAAGTTCAACCAGCCGGATGTTTGGGCTAAGCGACGTTTTGAGGGCGCTCCGATAGCTGTTGAGTGCCTCTTGCGAGTAGAACGGCCCTCCGACCTTGTCGATCGCGGAAACCCCTCGCAGAGGAATCAGAACGGTGACAGGGCCGATTGCCCTGTTGAGCTTGATGGCTGTGATGCGTCCAATTTCCGCGCACTCTTCCGGCGTCGTCCGCATCAGAGTTACGCTGGGATTGTGGACGTACAGGGTGCGCCCGCGAAATTGTGCCGGCACCGTTTCCCGAGACCCGAAATTCACCATGTCGATCGCGCCCGGGCAAACTAACTGGGGGATGCCCTTGCGGCCTGCTGCTTCCAGCCGGTGCGGACCCGCGCTCATGACACCGCCCACCAGTTCGTCTGCAAGTTCGGTAGTCGTCATGTCAAGAACTGCTCGAAATGCACCGTCTTCGACCAACCGTTCCATCGCTTGTCCGCCGGTTCCCGTCGCGTGAAAGACCAGAACTTCGTAGCCTCGCTCCTCGAGGGAGCGTCGCGCGGCCGTGACGCAAGGTGTCGTAACGCCAAACATGGTGGCCGCAATGGCGGGCTTTTCGTCGGCGGCACTGGCTGGCTCCAATGTGACCATGCCGCAAATCGCCCCCGCAGCATTGCTGATGATTCGGCGAGAGACGTGATTCAATCCCGCGATGTCGAGGACCGAGGGCATCATGCAAATGTCGGTCGTTCCCACGAAGGGCTTGATATCGCCAGAGGCCAGTGTGGAAACCATCAATTTTGGGAAGCCGCATGGGAGCGCACGCATGGCTGCGGTGGCAATGGTGGTACCCGCGGAACCGCCCAGTGAGACCACTCCATGAATGGCGCCCTGTTCAAAAAGCCGCTTGAGAATCGCCTTCGCGCCGACCGCCATGGCGGCAACGCTTCGACCTCGGTCTCTCTCCGTTTGGAGCGCAGCCAGCTTCTCATTTGCCGCTGCGGCCACTTCTGCCTGCGAGATGTCGGCTTGAAACGTTGGACCACCAAGCACACCCACATCGATCATCAGGGTTCGCAGGCCCGCGCTTTCAATCTGCTCACGCAGATAGCAGAATTCTTCCCCCTTGGTATCAAACGTGCCGATTAGCGCAATGGTCTTGTTCGTCATCGCATCAACCTTGGGGCAACTCTCCGGGAGCAAGCACCCGACACTCCGGCATTGCGCGGAGAAGCGCCTCGGGACCCGGCGGCGAATAGATGGCAATCAGTTTCAAAGGCTCCCAGCCAGTGTTCACTGTGGAGTGGTAGATATCGGCGGGAATGTGAACCATATCCCCGGCGCCGACCGGTTCCCACTGCTCGCCGTCGATATCAATCATTTGCTTGCCTTGCCCGGAGACGATGTACAGAACCTCTTCAGTGCCCGGGTGATTGTGCCGCGCGTGGCCTTTCCCAGGTTGCAAGAGCACCACACCCATGGTGAATCGCTCCGTGCTGGTGACGCGCGGTTCGCTGAGCCACTTGATCGTTCCCCAATCAAAGACCTGCGTTTCGACATCAGCGGGTGTTACGAAACGGCGACCGGCGAGCCTAGACATGCTTGCTCCTTATCTATGGTTCGTTTGGATGTTTAGATTTTTGAAATTCCTGACCTGCTGGGTTATGGCGCGCTCGGTGGGCAGGCGCTCGATGCTCGAGGCGCCGAAGAATCCGCACACGCCATGAGTCCGACTAAGGACGTACTGTACATCGTCGGGCTCGGCAATCGGCCCGCCATGACAGAGCACCAGGATCTCCGGGCGGATGGAGATGGCTGCTTCCCGGATGGCTTGAATGCGGTCAATCGATTGATCGAGAGTAAGGGCTGTCCTGGCGCCGATGGTCCCTTTAGTGGTCAGGCCCATGTGCGCGATCAAAAGGTCTGCGCCGGCTTTTGCCATGGCCTTCGCCTCCTCTTCATTGAAGACATAAGGGCACGTGAGCAGGTCCAGGTCATGGGCTCGCACAATCATTTCAACTTCCTGAGCGTATCCCATGCCGGTCTCCTCCAGACTTTCGCGGAAGCGACCATCGATTAGCCCCACCGTGGGAAAGTTCTGCACCCCGGAAAAGCCGACATGTTTCAAGTCGCGAAGAAACAGATCCATGACGCGAAAAGGATCGGTTCCACAGACGCCGGCCAGTACGGGTGTCTCGCGCACGATGGGCAGTACTTCGCGAGCCATCTCCATAACAATGGAATTCGCGTCCCCATAGGGCATAAGACCAGCCAAAGATCCTCGCCCGGCCATGCGGTAGCGCCCGGAATTGTAGATGATAATGAGATCCGCTCCCGCAGCTTCCGCGCACTTGGCGGAAATTCCAGTGCCCGCCCCGGCGCCTACGATGGGGATTCCTGCCGCACTATTCGCTTGCCATCGATTCAAACACGCGGTTCGGTCCATCATGCCGATTCTCCCATTGCCGGCTTGGATCACGACGCCAATATACGGCGAATGACGCCCAACTCAAAAGGAAATGTGGGACTTGCCGGCGACTTTGTTTGGTCAACAGGAAAACATACCCGATTGTGCCTGCCGTTGCACAAGGAGCGGAATCGGCAGGCAATTTGCCTCCTGACAACGAGGGCCCGCTAAACATCATTTCGTTCGAGAGCGATTGCGTACAATAGGGCGCAATGACAACACCCAGGAAACGCTGCTCGTTAATTACCCAGCTTCGCGTTTACTTCGTAATTCTTATGGGTGTCTCTCTCTGCACGCCCGCGACAGCCGCAATTCATGTGCTCGTAGACCACGTCGGTTACGAGTCGCAGTCCCCCAAGCAGGCCCTCATCGTCGGTACCAGGGACGATCAGGCGCCGCAGAAGTTCTCCCTTGTCGATGTGGACTCAGGCAAGACAGTCGTAGATGGAAGGGTGACATCCGCGGGTGAAGTCTACGCGTGGAAGGGCATGATCTTCTGGAGTGCCGATTTTAGTTCCTGGCGCCAGCCTGGTCACTATGCTGTCCGTGTTTCGACTTCCGGTACGGAAATCAATTCGTGTCCTTTTACCATCGATGCGGACCTTCTAGAACGGCAGACTCTCTCGAATGTCCTCTATTACTTCAAGGGACAGCGAGCAAGTGGCGACTTCGACCGGGCTGACCGGCATCTCGAGGTTCCCGATCAGCCGAGCACATTTATCGACGCACACGGCGGATGGTACGACGCCACCGGGGATTATGGAATCCACCTCTCGCATCAGAATCTCACCTCTTATTTCAATCCGCAGCAGGTGCCACTCGTTGCATGGAGCCTGTTGAGCAGCTATCGGATTCTGGATGCTCGAGGGGACGACAACTTCAGCGAGTACAAGCGCCGGTTGCTCGATGAAGGGCTCTTTGGCGCCGATTACCTGGTCCGCATCAAGCGACCCAACGGCTCGTTCTTCGAGACCATCTCCGCGCCCGGCAAAGAGAAACTTGCGAAAGACCGGGTCATTGGCAATCCGAACTGGCGGACCCAGATCAAGAGCAGCACTTCAGACTCGACCGAGAGCCTTGTCAATACTGCAACGCCTCACACGTATGAAGCCAGTTTCCGCGCCGGCGGAGGGATGGCAATCGCGGCGCTCGCTCTGGCATCGGCGATGCCTGAGGATGGCGAATTAACACGGCACCAATATCGCACTGGAGCCGAAGACGCATTCCACTTTCTCAAACAGCACAATCGCGAGTTGCTCAACGATGGTGCGGAGAACATCGTCGACGACTATTGCGCCCTTATGGCGGCCACCGAATTGTACCGGGCCACGCATGCAGAAGAATATCGCGCCGCCGCTAAGGCCCGCGCCGAAAGCCTGATGGCAAGGCTCACTCATACCGGCAAGTGGCACGACTATTGGAGAGCTGATTCCGGAACGCGACCCTTTTTTCACCCTTCCGATGCCGGCTTGCCTGTTATCAGCCTCCTCAATTACTTCAGACTGGCTGCGCCGGACGAGCAGAAAGCTATCCGAGCGGCAGTCGAGCGGTCTTTTCGATTTGAATTGGCCATGACGAAGGAAGAAAACAATCCATTCGGATACGCCCGTCAGCTGATTCGCATGAGTGATGGCGCAGCGCGCACGGCATTCTTCTTTCCTCATGACAGCGAAGCCGCACCCTGGTGGCAAGGCGAAGATGCCCGCCTCGCATCCCTTGCGGCGGCGGCGAGAATGGCGATACCGCTGTTTGTCGATGAGCCGGATCTTCAATCCGAACTCAATGCCTATGCCTGGAACCAGATTCATTGGATCCTCGGTCGCAATCCTTTCGACGTGAGTCTGCTCATCGGCGGCGGCCACGGCGATGCCGCGTATATGTTCTTCCGTTCCTACAAATACGCCAACGCGCCGGGCGCAATCGTAAACGGAATCACGGCTTCGGCAGAGAGCGAAGACGGAATCGCCTTCAATCAGGGATTCGCTGTAACCGGCAAGGACGAAGACTGGCGATGGACCGAGGGCTGGTTACCGCACGCCGCATGGTACCTGTACGCCATCAGCCTTCCGCACCAATGACCTTCCGTCGGGGTAGCTCGTTCTTTCGCTCCTCCGTCTATGATGGTCATCGTGGGTGAGAAAGAACCTTCGATGCGAGCAGCGGAACTCATCGCTCCCCTGACATTCCGGCTTATTGACATGTCGATTGAAGATCCCGGACCGGGCGAGGTGCAGGTTCGGGTCGAGGCTGTAGGAGTGTGCGGGTCCGATCTGCATGCCTATACCGAGGGTGCCGTCGGCAGCACTCCCAACGTCTACCCGATGGTGCTTGGGCACGAGCCCGCGGGAACGATTGTGAAGACTGGCGCCGGGGTCACCGGGCTGGGAGCGGGCGATCACGGGGCGCTCGAGCCTGCGCTGTATTGCTATCACTGCGAGTTCTGCTTGAGCGGGCACCATAATGTGTGCGCGAACATACGCTTTCTGAGCAACCCGCACCATCCCGGTTTCTTTCGGGAACTGGTCAACTTGCCGGTCGCCAATTTTCTTCCCATCCCGGTCGGGATGTCGTTCAGCGAAGCGGCCCTTGCCGAACCTCTTGCGATTGCGATTCATTCGCTCCGGCTGGCGTCGATTCGTCCGGGAGAAACAGTGATGGTCATTGGCGCGGGACCAATCGGGCTTCTGACGATTGCGGCATTGCGAGCCACCCAGGCCGGACGCATCTGGGCCGTGGAACCGCTGACACACCGCCGCGAGCTGGCCCGGGAGATTGGCGCTGACGCTGCGTTCGAGCCCGGGGAAGCCGCGGAAGAAATCCTCAGCGCCACGGGGCAACGCGGAGTTGACTGTGCAATTGACTGCGCGGCGGGAGAGCATACCACCAGTCAGGCGATTCAATTGACCCGCAGTGCCGGCCGCGTCGCTTTGACTGGTATTCATTCAACGCCGCTGGTTTCGCTGGATGGGTCAACGATGAGGCGTAAGGAACTGACCATTTTCAACGTGCGGCGATCGAACAACGAGACCGAAGAGGCGCTGGAACTGCTCCATGCGCATCCCGGATGGTTTCGGCCCCTGCTTACACACACGAGAGAAATCGAACACGTTGATGAGGCCTTCGCAATCGCCAGCAATTATCGCGACGGGGTTGGGAAGATGATCGTCAGGCCTTAGAGCGTGCCGGTTTGGAAACCGGTTGCCCATGATCCTGGGAACTGGATCAAAAGCGAAAAATGACGCCGTTTACGGGGATGTCGATTTCATCAAGCATGGCGGCGGGATTCACCTCAACTCTGGAACCCTTGGGCCTGCGGAGGAATACATAGCCGGAGACTCTTGATCCCTGCTTGACGATGGTCGGCCGCAAGAACACCGGCGGATGGGCCGGATCAAGTTGTGGCATTGCGGGAGTGCTTCCTCCTTGATTTCGTAATTGGAGCTGGCGCATCTCCTCTTCCGATCTGGTGCCGGCATCGGGCGCTGGGGCGGGCATCATTTCGGGGTGGTTGGGCAGCGGGTCGGCGCTTCTGCTGTCGCCGATGGGGTTCGATTTCCCGGCAGGACCGCCATCCGGGCGACCGAGCCCGGCGTCGCGCCTGCTGAGTTCCGTATCCAGATCGTGAGCCTTGTCGAACCACCGGAAGCGGGTGTGGGCAGAGTCAGGGTAAAGGGCCGAGATCTCTTTGGGATTGATTTCAGCCTCGCCGGTCCCGACCTGGACGACTGCGACAAAGACGGAGAACTCTCCGTTGGCCCAGTTCTGGGGCAGGTTAATCGCCACGGTGGTGCCATCGTATGTGGTTTCGAGAAGCGGCTTGGAGTTGACTATTACGACCTTGCAATGATCCGTGTCCGCGCGGTTGAAAGTTATGATTTTGGGACTCTCGGGTGTCTGCGCGAGCGCCGCTGCGGAGAGCAGAAGAGACGAGATTAGAAGCTTCACGGGCATTCCCCTTGGAATTCGTCGACGAAGATCATTGTTTTCGATCGCAGCGGTGGGCGTCTGTGACATTGGTAACGATTGCTTGCCGGCCGTAATTTTTGCCCGTTTTTCCGGAAAAACGGCCGAATGTCAGGGTTTCACAGGGAGGAGGGGTAGGGCTATCCCTTTTTGGACCCTGATTCAGTGTGATTTGACTTGGAAAAAGCGGCCATCGGGGGCACGGAACACGGCTCAACCCTCGATCGTTCCATCGTGCTCCGGGATCGCGTTTTTCTCTGCAATTACCCATGAGCGGGCGAGAGCGGAACATGACACGATGTGTGTTTCGAGGCCAGTCTGAGAAGTTTGCTAACAGACCAAGGACCGGTGGGCACTGCCTCGCATTTTGACCGCTTTTGAATGTTTGCTTTGCAGGAATGGCGATTTGTAATGTCCGATTTCGTGTCTGCGTGATTCGTCTCCTGCTGCAATTCAAGAACCGTGTAATCTGTTGCCGATACAGGCGTATTTGCTCTAGATGGCAGTTACTAACCGGTAGTTATCACGACTAAGTCAGACCGTAACTTGCAGGACTAAATAGGACTTACATCTTACAACTCCCTTGATTGTAATAATTGTAATACTTGCGAAAATTACTCTGACCGCGGATGACGATTTGCTCTGGAGCAACAAAGCTGAACCCCTGAAAAATGAATACTTGGCGCTACATGACCACCGCGGCCCTGCATAGTTCCCCGGAGCAGTTAACGGCGCAGCGCGGAGGAGGAGAGCGCATGACGAGACGACGGATGGGCACGGTTGTCCTAGCCCTGATCGGGCTTGCAGCAACGACTGCGACAGCACAGTCATTCCGAGTTCAATGTCCAACCAGTACTATCACTCACCCCACTGAGGCCAACAACAATGCAGAACCGGCGTACACCGGGTCTACTACGTTCCAGAACACCGATGCCGCCAATCCGGTGGCTGGATTCCTGAAGCCGTCGGCAAACGTGAACGGCGCCATCAAGTGCCAGCAGATCTCGGGCGGCGATGGGTACGCCACGATGGCTGACGGCACGCAGACCTACATGTTCTCGTTCGGACCGTTGTCTGGCATGAGCCACATCGCCAGTGGGCAACCGGGAACAGAATTTCCCAGCGTATTCAACACCGTGGCTCCGGCAACCTTGATGCCGGGAGATCCCGCCACATCCGGGATCAACTTCAACGGCGCAGTGGGCCTGGCTCCCGATCTCGAGAATGGGGGCGCCCTCGATGGTCACGTCGATGCACGGCAGATCATGGACGTGGGTGTAATGAACGGCAACATTCCTGCTCCGCTGATGGCAATTGATGAAGATGATGAATTCTTTCTGACTCTCACCAACGTGGGCATGATCATGCGGCCCGACCTGTTCGAGCAGCACACGGTTCACTTCCATGGGTACCCGAACGCCTCGGCGTTCTATGACGGCGTGCCCGACGCGTCGGTGGCGATCAACATCGGCGGCAGCTTCACTTACTACTACCTGGCGCCTGATGCCGGGACGTACTTCTGGCATTGCCACATCACTCCGCCGGAGCACCTGCAGATGGGCATGGTTGGCCAGATCTATGTGCGTCCGCGACAGAACCGCGTTCCGATCGAGCAACGACTCTATATGCAGGCGCTGCAGGCGCAGGAGAAGGCGATCTGCGCACGGCTTGCAACAGACAACTGGATATTCTCTGCACCAATCCGCTGCCGGCGGCCGGCGACAACACAGATGCCGGGAACGTTCGACACCAACGGGCAAGATGTACGCCTATAACGACGGCGATGGTTCGACGGCCTACGATGTTGAGTACCCGTTCAGATTCACGGCTTCGATCCGAACTTCCACTTCGTGGGCATGACCTTCAATCCGGAAGGCTTTGCGGACATGAAGGACAAGTACTTCCTGTTGAACGGCCGCAGCTATCCCGACACTGTTTATTCGGGTTCGTTGACGCCCACTTCCGCTCCCATGGCAGACACAGTCGGCGGATGGCGCGAGCCACTTCTCGCAGCCCCTGTCGGCAAACATCAACATTCCGGCCGGCGGAAAGGCGTCTGCTGCGCATCTCCGACCTCGATGTGAGCGAGTACCAGACGCTGGCTTCGCTGGGCATCCCGATGCACGTGATCGGGTACAACGCCAAGTTGCTTCGCGACCAGCAAGGCAACAACACCGACTACTACACCAACTCCATCACGCTTGGCGGCGGCGAGTCGCTGGACGTGATCCTGGACGCCAGCGATATCTCCAAGTACAAGTCGGGCCAGATCTTCTTCCTGTACACGCCCAATCTCGACCACCTTGCGAACGATGCGGAGAACTTCGGTGGGCTCATGACCGAGGTCCACATCTGCAGTTCGGTGGATCCGACAACCAAAACCTGCACCCTCTAGGAGAGCGACGATGAAGCCGATATTCAAAAACGCGTTCTTGAAGACCAGACGACTTCTGCCCTTGATGATGGCAGTGGCGTCGCTCGCGGCGACGGCTCATGCTGCTGCTCCGGGCATTACGGGTCCGACATTCAACCTGACGGCAGCGCCGGCCTACCTGACCCAGCCGGATGGACAATCGATCTACTCGTGGGGGTATGGCTGTACCGGTACCCCGGTCGGGTATGCACCGGCGGGCATCTCGGCGAACCTTCTGCAACACCATGCAGGTTCCGGGACCGACGCTGATTGTGAAGGAAGGCGATACCGTCACTGTAACTCTGACCAACAATCTTCCCGCCGCAGCCGGCAACACCTCGATACTGTTTCCGGGGTTTCAGGTTTGCGCCGGGACACTGACCGGTTCGACGTGCGCGCCCTCGGGCGGCGTTCCCGGATTGATGACGCAAGAGGCCGCGAGCGGCGGTACGGTTACGTACCAATTCAAAGCTACGACTCCGGGCACGCACTCCTACTACAGCGGCACACAGAGCGATCTGCAGATCGAGATGGGCTTGTTCGGAGCCCTCATCGTGCTGCCGGCCAATACGCCTTCTGTATGCGGTTCGGTTTCGACGTCCGGGACTGGTCCCGGGAGCGGCGGCCTGCCCATACTCAAAGGCATCGCCTCCGGCAACAACGCCGCAGCAGAAGCGTACTGGGGAGAGAACGACTATCGCCTGGCGCCGGCTGCCTATAACAATCCCAAGGCCTGCTACGACCGCGAGTATCTGTTCCAGTTCTCGGAAATGGATCCGGCCATCCACGATCAGGCTATGAACCAGGTGCAGCAATGCTCCGGAACCAATGCTCCTTCGCCGTGCACGCTGCACGTTCCGACCGAGCCGTATCACCCGGCGTACTTCATGATCAACGGCCGTTCGATGCCGGATGACATGGATAGCAATTATGCGGTGGAGTATCCACATCAGCCATACAACGGCAATCCGCATATGCATCCGGGAGAAATGGTTCTGCTTCGCATTATCGGCCAGGGACGATGGCAGCATCCGTTCCATGAACATGCCAACCACGTTCGCATTCTCGCGCGAGACGGCAACCTGATTCTCGCTCCGGATGGCACCTCGCTGGCGGGACCGGCGCTGTTCACAACCACGACCACTCCGGGCCTGGCCATGGATGGGATCTTCTACTACTCGGGGAGAGGTCTGAACTGGGACATGTATGGACACAATCCGGGTTCCAGTGATCAGAACGCCAAACTGACCTGCACGCCGGACGATGAAGGGTACAACAGCGGAGCACCGACGGCGATCAACTATTTCGAGTGGTGCCAGGATCACAACAAAGCGCTGCAAGTTGCTCCTTTCGGCGACGTTGCGAGCGGTGGTCCGGTCACCTTGCCTGATCCGAACATCCTCACCAACGGCGCGTGGTTTGGTGGAAGCCCGTACCTCGGTCCGGATGCGACCACGCGTGCCACGTTTGGAAGCTGCACGGGCGTGAACAACACCACCTCGTGCGGCGGCTCCGGAACTACGCCGCCATCAGGAACAATTGCCAACAGTCCGAGCGGCGAAGCAGGCTTTGCGTTTATGTGGCACTCCCACAATGAACGTGAAATCACAACCAACAACGCGTTTCCCGGGGGAATGATGATGATGATGCTCGTCGACTCTCGTGAATTCGCGATTGATGAATCAAAGTAGCGAGGAGAATGGGAATGAGAATCCATAAACTCAAGGCGATTCTGAAAGCCGCTGTAAGCGGAGCAGCTGTTCTCCTCCTGGGAGTCGGATCAGCTTCAGCGCAGCAGGTGAACTTGACCGCCGCGCCGACGTCCGCCAGGCTCCCTGACGGTACTTCGGTTCCGATGTGGGGGTATAGCTGCAACACAATACAGCCGGCTGGTACGACTGTGAGTTGCAGCGCCCTCAACTCGAACGCGGGAGGGGGATGGTCCCCGGTGGTAATCACGGTGCCCACCGGCACGGACCTGACAATCAGCCTAACCAACAACCTCACTTTCGGCGCGAACTCAATTCCGACGTCGATGGTGATCGTAGGACAACTCGGCGGCGGCCTGGGCGCACCAACATCCAAGGCGAGTCCGTCGCACGACAACCAGGGAGCGACCTGGCCCATTGCCAGCACCGGTCCTATCTTCACGCCGCCCGCACAGGGACCGCGCGTGCAGTCGTTCGGTCAAGAAGTAGTTGCCGGAACGCCAGGATCCTTGAAGTGGACCGGGCTCAAGCCGGGAACCTATCTTCTGGAATCCGGAACACACCCGTCGATCCAGGCCACAATGGGCCTGGTCGGCATGGTGGTTGTTACCAAGGCTCCGGGAAGTTCGGCAGGCGAGGCCTATCCAAGCGCTGGAAGCAAGGCGGCAGTGAACTACAACGCCGAATTGCCTCTGCTCTTCAGCGAGATCGATCCGGTACAAAATAACGCCGTCAACGGGGCTGTCAACACTGTGAATTTCAGCGAGACAGCAACACACGGCATTTCCAGTTCCGGTCCGATCCAGAACATCAACGTGACCAGCGGCGGAGCGGGTTACACTTCCGCACCGGCGGTCACGATCTCTGGAGGCGGAACTCCCACTACCCACGCCACGGCTCACGCTGTCATCGACACCGATTCAAGCAGCGCGACGTTTGGGCAGGTGACCGAAATCGACATCGACAATGCGGGCGTCGGCTATGCGGCGACACCCTCGGTCAACATTGCTCCTCCGACTAGCGCAGGCGCCACCGCTACTGCTGTGACGGTCCTGGCACTCAATACTGCCGGGCAGTGCAGCGGCGGCGCAGCTGCCTGCTATCCGTCGGTGGTGAACTACACGCCACTCTATTACCAGATCAATGGTGTTGCATTCGACCGGACAAATTCCACCGCGTCGTTGTTCAAAGTAACGCCGAATTCCACCACTCTAACCGGCAACGTTCTGGTCCGCATGGTGAATGCCGGATCGCGCATGCACGTTCCGTCCATCGTTGGATCAACCACCAACTCTGCTGCCGCGGGCGGCTTCTCTCTGATTGCGGAAGACGGAAACCCACTTCCAGGAATTGCGCGGATCCAGAGCGAAGTCTTCATGGCGGCGGGCAAGACCTACGACGTCATGATCGATGCGCCGGCTGCCGGGGGAAAAGCCCTGCCGGTGTTCGATCGCCAATTGAGCCTGTCGGCTAACTCGATTTCGCGCGATGCGGGCATGCTTGCCTACGTCAGCGTGAATGGCAACGGCGTGCCGGCGGGGGCCACCGGGGCTTCCGCGGTCGCCGCTCCCGACACCTACAATGCGATATCCGCGGGCAAGACCCTGACGATATCCGACCCTGCCAAGGGCGTGATTGCCAACGACTCCAATATTTTCGGTGTCCAGGCGATCACTCTGCCTACTCATGGCGCGCTCACTCTCGATGCCAACGGCACGTTCTCATACGTACCCGATGCGTCCTGGGCGGGCTCGACCACCACGGATTTGTTCAAGTACTGCGGCAACGGCGCAACCAGCGGCGCTGCCTGCACCACGGTAACGCTGAACGTCACCAATGTAGCCGACAGCGGAATCACTCTCTGCGCAGTTTCCTCCGCTTGCAACTACACGTCGAACGTGGCCACGGCACTCACCGTGAAGGCACCCGGCATCCTGGCCGGCGCGACCGACGGGGCGAATCTGCCCTTGTCGATCGACCCGACCAAGATCGCAAACGTGAGCAGCGGACTCTCCGTCTCGTTGAATAACGACGGCTCGTTCACCGCATCCGCAGCTTCCGCTTCAACGTACTCGTTTGACTTCACGGCGACTAACTCGCTGGGCACGACCGCCACTTCGACGGTGCACATTACGTTCCCGACGGGCAGCGGCCTCAATGTAACGGTGCTCGACGGTTCGGACAAGAAGACCGTCATCACGGGCTATCGCTGGATCATTGAAGAAGACCGTACGTTCTTCAGCGATCCGAACTGCACGACGAATCCGCCGCCGGCGGGCTGCCCGGGAAGCGCGTCCGGAGTGGTTCCTAACTTCGGCACGAACTTCCACACCAGCTACATGCCGGTAATCGCGAGCGGATGTACGGATGACATTTCCTGCGCAAACAACCAGACCGTACTAGGTTCGCCCGTGCAGGCAAGGCCCATCTCGAAGCCAGGTGATGTTGCCTTGTGCTCGGGAACCCTGACGACGGGTTGCCTGGATCCCAACAAGCGCTACTACATCTCGGTGTTGCCAAGCGATGCGGCACAACCGTTCATCGCCGGCTACGCGGGAGCGCCTCTCAACTGCTCCACCACTGGATCTGCTGACGGCACATGCGGACACGGCATGGGCGGCGCTCCCATCGCCAAGGGCCCGCATGACGGCGGCCAATCCATCACAGTAATGACGGAACCCAGCCCCTATCCGCCCGCCCAACTGTCGGTATTCGTCTTCGAGGACGACTTTCCGCTGAACGGCGAGCACGATGCGGGCGGCGGCATCGACGTTCTCTCGCCCAACGAGCCAGGTCTGGGCGGTTTCCAGATCACCCTTCAAGACAACGCCGGCGGCACCGGTGACGCTACCGGTACACCCACCTACGACATGTTCAACATGCCGTTGAGCAACAGCCTGGTGGGAACTCTCGATCCGGTCACGCATCTCGACGCGTGCCCGATTTCGGTGCAGGACACGAACAACAACGAGAAGGGCGACGGCAGCCAGAAGGGCATCGTCGGCATGATCATCACCTGCCCCACCTACGAGTCGGATGGCAAGACGCTTTCGCCGCTCGCAGGCCAGGCAATGGTGAAGAACCTCTATCAAGGCCGGTACGGCGTTACGGCGAACCCGAGCGCTGACCGCATTGCCAGGGGCGAGGAGTGGGTTCAGACTAATACGCTGGACGGTCAGAAGGCCCACGATTCGTTCATGCGCATCGGCGAGCCGGCTTACTTCCAGGAATTCGGCCCGGCGGGATATCACGTCACGATCGGTTTTGCGAATCCCAAGATCATCAACGATCGCGGCTCGGTATTGTGCAACGCAACCGGGGCGGATTGCGCGCATGAGGTCAAGGGCCACGTCACCACCGCTCGCATGAGCCGCACTCCGGACGAGCGTCTCTATGGCAGCGGTACGCACGACTCCTACGCGTTCACCCAGTGCTACATCAGCCTGGGCGACCCGGATGGAGCCGACTTCCTGTTCACCAAGTGCGATGCGGACGGCAACTTCGATTTCCCGAAGGTTCCGGCCGGCAACTGGAAGATCACGACCTTCGACCAATGGAACGACCAGGTTGTGGACGGAATTTCGACGGCGGTCGGAATGTGCGACCCGCAATCGTCCCTGTCTCCCAACCCGGTGACCAACTGCAAGGCGATGGTGGACCTAGGCGAAGTGGCTGTTCACCAGTGGCAAGCGAACATCTATACCCGTACGTTCTTCGATACGGACTACAGCGGTCTTTCCACCACGGATAAGCCGGGGCTTGGCGCTGGTCGACACCAACATTCGCTTCCGCGACGGCAGCTTCTCCAACTTCAACAGCACCGATCTTGATGGGTATGCCGGCTTCAACGAGGTGTTCCCGCTCTTCAACTGGTACGTGATCGAGACCGACTCCACGCGCTACAAGAACACCGGAACGCACGTGGTTTACGACTCGGGCGGTCCAGTGGACAATCCGACCGATCCCACCGCGGCTACCGGGTTGAATTGCTCGGGTGCGAGCCCCACCTCCAAGCCCTGCGAAAAGTCCGACATCGCAGGAAACATGGCCAACACGGTCGAGCTCAATCCGCTTCCCGGCGATCTCTCCGTTCCAGGCGCGGTCTATTGCACTCTTGCGGTCACCGCGGATTGCACCGGCGAATCGATCGCGGGCGGACCCAAGGCCAGCCAGCTCACCGGCATGTCCACGGGCCGCATCGATCCAGCGTGGGTCAACTCCTATGGATGGCAGGGTTACTCCGGCCAGAACAACTTCCTCGAATTCGGCAAGAGGCCTTTCGGCGACGGCGAGAACGGCGGCATTCACGGACACGTCGTGTATGCTTCCACCCGTCCGTTCGACGATCCGCAGCTGCTTCTCCAACTCAGCTGGGAACCGCTGGTTCCGCATGTGAAGCTCAACCTCTACAAAGAGGGCCTTGCTTCAGATGGCGTGACCACGACTCTGACGCTTGTCGATCACACCGAAACCACCAGCTTCGATGACTGGGCCCAGGGCTTCCGCCAGGACGCGCTTGGAAACTTCGTCACCGACTCGGCTGGAAACTACATCCCGAACATGAACTGCCCCGGCCAGGGAACCGATACCAGCGTTATGGCGGATCCCTACTTCTGGTTCGCACTGAAGGATCAGCCGCAGTGGCTGGACATGTACAACAGCGATGGGACCTCGGCACATCCGATTCATCCGATCGCGCATGACGCCCAGTTCAAGTGCTATGACGGCATGCACAACTGGAACCAGCTACAGCCGGCGCCCTATGACGGCATGTACAGCTTCCCTAGCGTTACGGCGATCGATCCTGCCACCGGCAAGCCGGCTGGCACCAACTGCACGGCGTGCACTACGAACCCGACCACAACCAACGGGACCGCAACCGATCCCAACTACGATCCTTACCGCGCAGGCACGCCCATGCTGCCGGCTGGAAAGTACGTTGTCGAAGTGGTCGTCCCTGAAGGCTTTGAGCTGGTGAAGGAAGAAGACAAGAACATCCTCATCGGCGACAACTTCATCGCACCGGTTACACAGCAATTCGGCGGGCTGGGCTCCATCTTCATCCTGCCCGACCAGGCCACAATCGGCACCGGCGCCAACCCCAACAATCCGCAGAATCAAACGTCGGATCTGGGACGCACCACGCTTCCCAGTCACGAAGCTGACACGGGCAACGTGGAAACCTACTGGCCTTGCGTCGGTGCGGAGCGCGTAGTTCCCGATTTCATCAGCCTCTTCCCCGGCTCGGGTGAAGTTGCTCCGTTTGCCGGAGCGACACGTCACCTCTGCGACCGCAAGGAAGTCACCCTTACCGATCAGGCTTCGGCTCTGGCGAAGTTCTACATCTTCACCGAGACGCACACCGCTTCGCACTTCACCGGTGTCATTACCGATGACTTCACCGCGGAATTCGATCCCTTCTCGCCGCAATTCGGTGAGAAGTTCGGACCCGCCTACATCCCGGTGTCGTTCAAGGACTGGGCCGGCAATGAAATCGACCGCGTGTACACGGATGCGTGGGGCGCTTACAACGGCCTCAACTACTCCACCTGGGAAGTGAATCCGCCAAACCCGACCGGGTACGGCCCCACCATGATGGTTGGCTGCATGAACGACGCGGGACCGATTTCCGACGGCAAGGGTGGAACGATGGCGGATCCGCTCTACCAGAGCGGTTACAGCGAGTTCTGCTACGAGCTGCCCTTCATGCCAGGTCAGACCGGCTACTTTGATACGCCGGTAGTGCCCACGTCCGCCTTCGCCGGCGGCTACAACCCTCCGGACTGCGCCTATCCCGACGCCACCCCGGCCATTGCTGAAGTGGATGGCGACGGTATCGGCCCCTGGGTCCAGAAGACCGGTAACAAACTCACCATCACCGCCCTCGGCGATCAGAAGGTGGATAACTACGAATACTCGGGACCGCAAAGCAATGCCGCCCCGTTCAACCTGCTCAAGGCGACGCGTCACTACGGATTCGGCTCAACCACCGGCACCGTGGCCCTCATCGCTCCTGATGGCACTTCCTACGCGTTGACGGGGGTCGGCTGGAGCGACCAGACAATCACCGGCAACGTGCCCACCCTGCCAAGCTCGATGAATTGCGCCGTGCAGCAGCAGTCAATCTATGGAGGCTCAACGGCACAATGCGGTCAACTCGTCATCACCACGGCCGACGGCAAACAGTCGGTGGACACGGTGACCGTCACAGTCGGCGGCAAATTGCCTAGTTACGTCAGCGGCAACACTCCCAGTTCGGGGAGCGATGTCGGATCAATTCAGCAGGCGATCGATGCAGCCGCGCCGGGCGACCTGATCATTGTCAAGCCCGGAACGTATTCGGAAATGGTGATCATGTGGAAGCCGGTCCGTCTGCAGGGTGTGGGTGCAGTGTCGAGCATCATTGACGCTACCCCGCAGCCTGCCGGCAAGCTGGATCCATGGCGTCGTCAGATGGTGTGCTTGTTCGGACTGGCTCTGAACGGGCAGCCGTACACAGGCTCAACCGGTACCAACCCGTATGATCCGAGCGGTACATTCACTTGCCCCGGGAAGATGCAGTTCTTCTCCGGCGGCCCCAACTATCCGTCCATGGTGGTGGATCGCATCCCCATGGAAGGCATCCTCGGCTGGGATACCACCGTCAACGGCAACCTGGCTGAACAGTTGATCGAACCCAGTCTGTTGGGCGCCTACGAAGGAGCGGGAATTACCGTTCTGGCCAAGGGCGTCAAGATTCCGCGGAACGCGACCGATCTGTTCGGTAGCGGCTCTGAATCGGCATTCCCGACCGGCACAGTACCACTGACGACCGGTGATTGCCTAGCCGGAAGCTCATCCAACCGATCCAATCCGTATCCGAGCAACTTCCTCTGCAACCCGTCGAGTATCGATGGTCTCACTGTGAAGAACAGCTCGCAGGGCGGCGGCGGCATCCTCGTTCACGCCTGGGGTCATAACCTCCAGATTGCCAACAACCGCGTTTACAACAACCAGGGCACGTTGTCTGGCGGCATCACGGTCGGCCAAGGCGAGCACACGGATGTGCCCCTCGTGGGCGGCGGCTTAGCCACCATCCCACCGGGCTCTTGCTTGACGAACACCGGGAATTCGCCCACCAACCTGGGCCTTCCCTATTGCTACGACCTTGACGTGAACGTTCATCACAACAAGGTAGTGCAGAACTCTTCGCTCGGTGACGAACTGTTCACCTCAACCCCTGCCGGAGCCGGCGGCGTAACCTTCTGCAACGGCTCTGACTACTACAAGTTCAACTACAACTGGGTGTGCGGAAACATGAGCACTGGTGACGGTGCGGGCTTTGCCCAAATCGGCTTCAGCTACGATGGCGACGTCGAGCACAATGCCATCCTGTACAACGAGACCACCAACCCCACCATCGTGACCAACGGCGGCGGCTTGCTCATCATGGGCGCTCCGGATCCGGATCCTCCGTGCGCGACCAACGACCAAGATTGCGTTTCGCCTGCCGGCTCGATTCTGCCGAGCGACGGGACCGGCCCTGGCCTGGTCATCAACGCGAACCTGATTCTGGGCAACTCCGCAGACAGCGGTAGCGGCGGCGGCTTGAGAATGCAGCACGTGAACGGAACCGACGTACTGAATTTCCCAAGGGGCAACCGCAGTACCAACTGGCCAAGCCTTCCCGGACATCCCGGACAGCCGGACTTCCAGACACGGACTCCGTGGAATGCGGTCCAGGTGACCAACAACATCATTGCCAACAACGTAGCCGGGATTGACGGCGGCGGCGTGTCGGTGCTTGACGCACTGGCCACCGACATCGTCAACAACACGGTCGTCTCCAACAACTCGACAGCCACTTCGGGAGTGCTGTTGCAGACCCTGTTTGCGCCTCTGGCAAGCTCTGGTCCAGGGGGCTTCCGGGCCAACTGCGGCACGGGGCAGTCTTGCCCACAGGTCGCCGGCCTGGTCAGCGTCCAGAACAGCGAAGTGCTGGTCGCAAACATGCAGCTAATCACCCCGAACGGGATCAACTCGGTTTCGTGCCCATCGAACCATGGGACACGGGGCGGAACTTCAGACTGCACCAAGTACTCGGTTCCAGTCCTGTATAACGACCTGTTCTGGCAGAACCGCGCTCTCGTGATTGGCGTGGGTGGCAAAGACAGCGGCTTCACCAACCAGCAGAACACGGTCACCATCCTCAATCCGATCTTCGGTACGACCCTGGGAACAGTTGGGGCCGTATCGCAGAAGAAAACCGGTGACTGCAACGATGCCGCTGCCAGCTATTGGGACATCGGCGTCCGCGGCGACGTGCAGCCTGGAGACCACACCGGTGGCAGCCTGGCTCCGACGTACTCCCTGTTGACTGCTTCCACCGAGTTCGGCGGCGGCAGCAACGATCTGGCTGGAAACGCGGCCCTGACCGCCACGTACTGCAACGGCTCCCGCGTACCCGTGGAAGCTGCGGCGGCCATGGCGTCTGCTTCCGGCACCCCCTTCCTGGGTTGGCTGGCTCCTCCGGGAACCAACGAATCCAATGCTCTGCCGGGTCCGGCGTTTACGCTCGCGGCGGCGGCAACTGTGGACGAAGGCAACAACTGGATCAACCTCCGTTGGGGCCCGCTGTCCTTGAACCTCCCGAACCCCGTATCCGGTGGCGCTTTGATCAACGCGGCGCCTACCGTAACCTCGTCGGCGATCAACGAAGTTCCGCCGATGAATACGAACCAGTTCAATCCGTATTCCGCGGCGCCGTCGATCGACTTCTTCGGTACCAAGAGAAAGACGGTCTCTAACCCTGCAGTCGATGCGGGTGCGGTTGAGTACGCATCGGTCATTCCTCCTCCGACCGTGACTGGAATCACACCCGCCTCTGGCGAGCGCGGCCACGCGGTAGCGGTCACGATCACCGGGACGAATCTGAACCCTGCCACCTCGCTCACGGTCTCCGGAAGCGGCGTAGCGGTTTCGGGTGTCACGCCTGCGGCGAACGGTAACTCGATCACCGCGACGTTCACCATCTCCGGAACGGCATCTTCTCAGCCACCGGCGCGCAGCATCACGGTAACCACTCCGGGTGGAACGGTAACGCTGAACGCGGCGTTCACGATCATCGCTCCGTCACTGACTTCGATCGCTCCGAATTCGGGCGTTCGCGGCACGACGGTACCGGTGACACTGACCGGTGTTGACTTCACCGGTGCAACCGGACTATTCGGCCAGGGCGGAAACATCACCGTGAGCGGATTTACGGTGGTGAACGACACGACCATCACTGCAAACCTGGCAATCGCAACGGGCGCAGCCACCGGCGTCAGGAATGTCTCGGTCCTCAGCCCCAACGGCAACACCAACACGGTTCCCTTCACGGTGACGGCGCCGGCACTTCCGACACTCACCTCAATCACTCCCAACTCGGGTGTTCGTGGTGGCGGTCCGGTCTCGGTTACGCTGACGGGCACGAACCTCACCGGTGCCACTTCGGTGAACATCGTGGGAGCGAACATCACTATCGGATCGTTCACGGTGAATGCTGCCGGAACGCAAATCACCACGACGATCAATCCGGGGATCAACGCCTCGACCGGGACCCACAATGTGACGGTGACCACGCCTAATGGCACCACCAACATATTGACGTTCCGCGTAGTCGGCTCCACCTTGACGTTCACTTCGACAGGCCTGACAACAGGCACGGCGAATCGCAATGTCAAGAACGGAACGATCACCATCACCAACAACACCGGAGCCAATGCAGCTGCTCTCCACCTGTCAGCGACGCCTACGATCGCCCGTACCAGCGGTAACGGCACGTTCGTCAAGACCGGAGGAACCTGCACTTCGGGACAGACCCTGGCAATCGGCGCAAGCTGCACGGTGACTGTGACCTACACACCACCAGCAGCTCCGGCGAGCGCAACCTCGACGGTGCACGTTACCGTATCGGGGACGGGGCTCAATCCGAATCCGTTCAACTCAGGGGACATCACCGCTAACTAACCAAAAGGAAGTTCCGCCGGGCACTCCAACCAGGGTGCCCGGCATTTCATTACATCGAGGTTGGATATGATCTGGACCAGAAATCTGTTGGATCGCTTTTCGGTTTCGCGCTTCAAGGCAATCATGCTGGCAGCTCTTCTCGCGAGCAGCGCCGTCGCATTTCAGCTTCACGGGCAATCGCCCGCGGTTGCCCCCGCCAAACCTGTCAGGACTGGATCGCCCAGCCGCTATCGCCCCAATCGATTTCCCAAGCGCGCGCAATCGTACTACGGAGTCGTCTGGGGGCTGGGCACGCTCAGCGTGAAGGCAGTTGAGTCCGGCGCGTTGATCCGGTTCACCTACCGGGTTCTCGATCCGGAAAAGGCCAAGATTCTGAACGACAAGAAGGTCGAGGCCTTCCTGGAGTCACCGGCAGAGAATGTCCGCCTCTCCATCCCGTCACTGGAAAAAGTAGGGCAACTTCGCCAGGCGACCACCGAGGAATCGGGGAAGTCTTATTGGATGGCGTTCTCGAATCCACGCCGGACGGTCAAACGCGGGGATCACGTCAATGTAGTCATAGGCAAGTTCCACGCCAACGGACTAGTTGTCGAGTAGATCTGAAATCAACAAGGGGCAGAGCTGTTGACCGATTCGGCGTCTAGTGAGCCTGGCCCATCAGCTCTGCATTACATTTTTTGCAATATTACCTTGCTATATTTACATTCCTAACCCTCGATACGAATACTGCATCGGTGCTTCGACGAGGGCTGTTCGCTGTGCAATGCTCTGCTTGCCATTCGACAAACACTCATCCCATCACACCTACTTTGATTGCTTGACAGTTGTGCTGGAGCATATGAAAATACGGCCAATTGGCAAATAATTTTGAACGTTGTCTGCGCGCAGGCACCTCGCCCCCCAAAAAAGTGGAAGCAATCACCGGGCATGGAAGGCTGAAAGCGTTCATTCATCAGGTGGGGGTGCAGTTTGGGTTTGTTGAACAAGACAACATCTGGACTCACCCTGCGACAACGAAGATCCAGTTCGATGCTTGGGTTCTGGCCCATTGCACTCCTGGGGATGGTGGTTCTGTTAACAGCGGTTGCTGTACTGCAGTACCGCTGGACCAATGAGGCGAGCCGCGCGGATGAGATTCGTATCGGGGCAGAACTCGAATCCCAGATGATGAAGTGGCACAGCGATCTCTACGGCGAATTCTCAGCCATATGCACTGCGATTCAGGTTGGACCGGATTCAGGAGCGCGCGACACCTGGAACGACTACCTGGAGCGCTACGTCGAGTGGAACTACGCTCTTCCGCATGAATCGTTGCCGTACGTTTACCGGAACCCTGACCTGGTGGGAGAGATTTATATCTGGGAAACCAACCAGCAGGCGAAACCGCAATTGTTCTGGCTCAACCTGGACACAAGAAGAATTGAGCCAATGGCTCCGCCTCCTGAGTTCTCGACTCTCTTGAGCCGTTTGCAAGCCAATTCCGCCAGCCTGTCGATGGCACTTCACGCATGGAAGCTGCCCGACCGATCATCGGATAGCAGCCACGGAGATGATGCCCCGTCGGCGGTAATACCAGTTGGCAGCGACAGCGCCGCCGGTTGGCAATTCGATGAGAACGTTCCTGCCATCGTCCATCCGATCTTTCATCGCGTTGCTGAAAAGTCACTGAGCAGCCGCAGCCCCGTGGACTGGATCGTAATCACGGTCGATGTTGGTGTTCTGAGGAAGCGGGTTCTGCCCGAGCTCTCGGCGCGCCACTTCGGCGGTCTCGACGGACTGGATTACAAGGTTGCGGTTGTGAAGAAGGGGGCAAAGTCGGGAACAATCTATTCGTCCGATCCAGCCTTTGGCATCGAACAGCTGAATGCCGCCGATTCCACGATGAATATCTTCGGGTTTCCTCCCGAGCGCTTCATCGATGGAACCGAGAGTCCCTCACGGTACAGCCCATCGCTGCGAAGCACAGAATGGCACAACCTTACCGCGCCGGTCTGGTTTCCCGTGATTCAATACGGTGCGACGACGGACTCGTGGCTGCTGGAGCTTCAACATCGCGCCGGGCCGCTGCAATTGGCCATTGAGAGGGTGCGGCGAAACAACCTGGCGGTAAGCGCCCTTGTGCTTCTGCTTCTCGCATTAAGTATTACCGTTCTTGCTTTTGCAGGCTATCGTGCTCAGAATTTCGCAAAGCTGCAGATGGACTTTGTGGCTTCGGTTTCTCACGAACTGCGTACCCCGTTGACCGCCATCTTCTCGGCCGGTGAGAATATCAAGGACGGCCTCATTCGAAATAAATCAGAGCTGGCGGAATATGGGGGCATCGTCACCGCCCAGAGCCGGCAACTGATGAATCACGTCGATCGAATTCTGCTCTTTGCATCCATACGCAGCGGCAAAGACAGGTACACGTTGCGACCGCAAGAGGTCAGTGCGATTGTGGAGACGGTCCGCAAGAACCTCGCAGTGCTGCTGGCAGAAGAATCGTGTGTGCTCGAAGAACACGTGGAGCCGCATCTCCCTCCGGTTTTGGCCGACATGTTTGCAGCCTGCGGGTGCCTCGAGAATTTGATCACGAATGCGGTGAAATACGGCGGCGCAGATCGCCACATCTACCTTACCGCGGGTTTGCTCAGACATCCGGACAATACCCAGGAAGTTACGATTTCAGTCGAAGACCATGGCATGGGAATCGCCAGCGCAGAATTGAAACAAATATTTCAGCCGTTCTACCGCAGTCCAGAAGCATCCGCAGCGCAAATCCACGGTACCGGCTTGGGTCTCCCGCTGGCAAAGCATCTGGCCGAGGCCATGGGAGGCACATTATCTGTAAGCAGTCGACCGGGGCTAGGTAGTATCTTTACCTTGCACCTGAAACTCGCCCAATGCGAGAATCAGAATCTCTCAACAGCAGGTTCACATGCCGTATCCAGGTGAAGATGGAATGAACGAGAGCATCCTTATAGTGGAAGATGAGAAGGCCCTGCGGACAACTTTGAGCGATCGTCTGCGCACCGAAGGGTACATGATCGAGACCGCGTCAGACGGGGTCGAGGCCGTGGAGAAAGCCACGAATCAGCCTTTCGATCTGATCATCCTGGACCTGATGCTGCCCCGTCGCGGCGGTCTCGATGTATGCCGCGATATTCGTGGAGCCGGGATGGCAACGCCGATTCTCATCCTTACCGTCCGAAATGACACAGTGGATAAAGTCGTCGGGCTCAAACTGGGAGCGGACGACTATGTGACCAAGCCGTTCGAGGCCTCCGAACTCCTCGCGCGCATCGAAGTGCTGTTGCGGCGTGTCCCCATCCATTCCGGCCACGGGACGTTCAACGTCGGATCGATTCGCGTCGATGTCCGGCAAGCTGAAGTGACTCGCGACGGCAAGCCGGTATATCTCACGGCGCGCGAATTCCAACTCCTTCGATACCTCATCGAACGGGCTGGAAAAACCGTCCCGCGCAATGAACTTCTGCGATCGGTGTGGGGCTATGACAGCGACACGCTGACGCGAACCGTGGATACGCACGTCGCAAGCCTTCGCCAGAAGCTGGAAAAGAACCCGAAGCAGCCGGAATTCATCTTTACCGTTTCCGGAGTGGGTTACAAGTTTATCGGGCAGGATAGCAAATAGACGCCTTGTTTCGGTGCAAAGCCGGGAGTTCGTTAATGCTCGATGGGGTTGGCTTCCAGCCTCTAGTTTAGTAAATTCATTTCGCATGAACTGCCTGGAACCCAGTCACGACATGCTGAAGCGTCTGTCGAAGTCCGGAAACATTCTGCTCAAAGCTGTAGCCTTGGATGATGCGCAAACTCTGCTCTCCCATTGTTTGCCATCTGTGTTGATCGGCAAGGACGAACCCCAGGCTATCAGCCAGGCCACTGATGTCTCGTGCTCTGATCACACAACCATTTACGCCGTGCTGCACGAGGTTTTTCTGGCAGCCCACCTGGTCGCTGACGATCACGGCTCGCCCCGCATTCATGACTTCGTTGACAACCAGGCCCCACGGCTCGTCCACTGACGCGAGCACAAAGACGTTGCAAAGATCGTAGAACCGCGGAAGCTCCGTCTGATTGCGGAAGCCCAGAAAGCGAATGTCATCCGTCGCCCCGGCCTCCCTGGCCCGATTCTCGAGTGAAGCACGTTGCTCCCCGTCACCCACAATGAGCAAATAAGGCTTACGTCCCTTTATGCCGGATTTGGAGTATTTAAGATATGCCTCCAGTAAATCGCCACAACGCTTCCTGGCCTGCAGCTTTGATGCATAAAGGATCACCGGCCTGTCCGCGTCAAGGCCCAGCGACTGTCGGAATTCATCGCGGCTCCTCGATGCGTTGGCGCACTCGCGCTGAAAGAACTCATTATCCACGGTGTAATAAAATGGAAAAATAGGAACCTGTTCTCCCAGATAACGCCGCCAGTAAGCTTCGTTTGCCTCCCCGATCGACAGCACCGCCGAGATCTTCCTGCGCAGCACAGAAAAAAACATTCTCTTGGCCGCAAGTGTATTGCGGGATCGGGGACGATCGGTCAAGGTCGATTCTGCTCGCAGGAAGACGGGGATCTTCATCGAACTTGCAGCCTGAATAACCTGGAGGTTAGTCAACGTGTTATAGCCATGAACCCACACAGCATCAAAACCATGTGCGCGAATGATCTGCTTGATTCGATAGTTTATGGGTCGCGAAAAGCTGAGTTGATTTTTGTCTCTTATCGCAGGCAGAAATTCGTGATTGTAACCTTCAAGTAAAGGGACGTCCCACTTTACGGAAACTCCAAATCCACTGTCTATGTATCCTCGAACGGAGATATTGGAGCTGAAGAACACCTTGAGGTCGATGTCTTCCTCTTTCGCAATTCGTCGCAGCAGCGGTGCTTGATATTGAATCGGATGAGTCACAAAGTAGGCCAGCCGGAGCTTGCGCTGATCGGAGTACACGGTTGTGTTGAGAGTTGACGTATGATTCATGGATTACGGAATACCTCGAAGAGCCTCCACTTCGTACGATGCGCTAAGCTGCGATTCTAGGGAGAGCTATGATGAGGCTCTCCCTCAATCTTGAGGCAGGGCTGTAGGCGCCGAACGTTGGCGAGAATCCCCAATTGTGGAAGTAATCAACCTTGCGCCCACCGCGATCGTATTCAAAGTGAAAATGATTCGGAGCAACAAAGATTTTCGGCGTGTACTGCTCGGTGCTCGGATAGGAGGGGTCGGCTACGACCGTCCGGTTGGGAGCGCCTGCGTTGGCGATCCCGTTGCTTCCGGGTCCAGTTTGATACCTAGCCGCATATCGGGGGCCAGGAACCGCCGCATCGGCTGGTGATGCGGTCAATGCGCCTTGTTGGGCCGCAGGCGCGACGGGCGAAGCTTGGGAGAATGCCAGCGGCGGAAGGCTCGCCATCAAGAGGATGAAAAGAAACATTCGCGCTCGCATGGATAAAGTATAGGCGTTTGACCGCATCACTTCAAAGTGGTGGCACATGCGGCCCACCCGGAGAGCGATAAGAGAAGCGGCCTGACAAGAGCGACACCGTGATAACATGAAGCGAAGTTGACGATAGCCTAAATGCAAAGGCCGGGGTTCTGTGACCTGGCTGTTTCATCCCCACGCCTGTGGTGAATCTTCACGCACCCGACGCATACGCTTGGCAGGTTTCGCGTCGGCTCAATTCGGATAGAAGTGCGGCTTGCTCCGCACATGATCCGGAGGCAATCTGGAACCGCAAAGTCAAATCATCAACAGGAACCGATCGCCGCAGGAGTTCGACCGAAAAGGCGTGAGGAAGGTACTGATCTACCGTCTGGGCAGCCTCGGCGACACGATTGCCGCAGTGCCGTCGTTGCACCTTGTAGCACGAAGCTTTCCACACGCAACCCGGGTCATGCTGACCAATGTTCCGATCCACGCCAAGGCTCCAACCGCCTCCGCCATTTTAGAGGGAACCGGTCTGGTCGATGGCTACATTAGTTATCCGGTTGGCACCCGCAGCTGGCGCGAACTTATCCGGCTCTGGTGGAAGTTACTCAGATTTCGTGCGGATGTGCTGGTTTACTTGACCACATCTGAGCGCGGTGAAGAGGCCGTGAGTCGGGATGCCCGGTTCTTTCGTTATTGCGGGATTCGGCGGATTGTGGGTCTCCCGACGGGGGATTTAGCAGCTAATCGATATGATCCCGTGCGCGCACTCTGGGAGACCGAGGCTTCACGACTCCTGCGTTGCCTGAGCCCTCTCGGCCACGCGGACGTGAATGATTTGTGCAACTGGGATTTGCGGCTGACTGATGAAGAAATGAGCAAAGCCGGAGAGGCATTGGCCGGGGCGAAGGGCAGGTCGATCATTGCCTGTGGACCCGGTACAAAGATGCAGTCGAAGGATTGGGGCCAGGAGAAATGGCGTGCGCTACTTGCACAACTTAGCGAGATTCTCCCGCAACACGCGCTGGTGCTGATAGGAGCGAAGGATGACGCAACGGTGAGCGACTACTCGGCGGCTGGATGGCGCGGTCCCGTCCTGAACCTATGTGGCAAGCTCACGCCACGAGAGTCAGCCGCGGTTATCAAGCGTGCCGAGTTGTTTCTGGGCCCGGACAGCGGGCCGATGCACATGGCGGCGGCTTATGGAGTGCCGTGCGCCATTGCTTTCGCGTCCGTGGATCGCCGTGGGCGGTGGTTCCCGGTCGGCGATCACCATCAGTTGATCTATCACGATGTGGAGTGCTCGAAATGCAGGCTGGAGGTTTGCATCGAGAAGAAGAAGATTTGTATTAACTCCATCAGCGTAGAGGAAATGCTTCAGGCTGCCCTGCAAGCGATCCGACGAAAATAGAATTTGTGATTGGAGATGAATGCTGTGAGCGCCGACGCTCTCATTAGACCGGAGCAAAAGATCATGTCTCGCGAGCAGCTTCGCACCTGCGTGGACGAGTGGCGACGGCAGGGCCTGCGCATGGTTTTCACCAATGGCTGTTTCGACCTGCTGCACATAGGCCACGTGACGTTGCTCGATGACGCCCGCCGTGAAGGGGACCGACTGATAGTCGGGATAAACAGCGACGCTTCGGTTAGCCGACTTAAAGGACCTTCGCGGCCGATCGTGCCGGAGCACGCCAGAGCGCGCGTCCTTGCCGGGCTCGCGGCAGTAGACGCAGTCGCGATCTTCGATGAAGCCACGCCCCTTGCCATGATGATCGACCTGCGTCCCGACGTCATCGTGAAGGGCGGCGACTATGTCGCGGATGAAATCGTAGGTGCGCAGGAGGTGCGCTCCTGGGGCGGGCGGGTCAAGATTGTTCCCTTCGTGGAGGGTTTCAGCACTTCCCAACTGATCGCCAGGGCGGCGCTCCCGGAAAAAAACTGAGGGACTGATCCGGGTGATTTCAACGATTTACCTGACTCTTACCCTTGGCCGATGCGCCCGTCCAGAAAGGCTTCGATGCGGACGCAATCGGGATCGTAGAACACGGAACGATCGTCGATAACATAGTCGTAGCGCGGCTTTCCCATCCACAACTCGTGGTATCTTACGCCCCATCCGGCTAGTTGCCGCTCGGTGAATTCTCGTCCGATGCGCTCCGCCTCGGCGCGATCGCTGCCCGCTCTGCCCATGAAACGGCTGGTATAGAGCACGATCCTGCATCCTCGATCGTAGAGCCGATTTAACAGGTCGATCATTGGGCGGTGGGGCTGTGCGTCCTCGTAGTTACCCTCCACCTGGCCGCACAGCACTCCGTCAATATCAAAGCAGATCGTCATTCGGCAATCCAGGCGTGAAAGTCCTTCAGAAACCCCTGGACAGACTTGTCGGTGGCCGGGTGACTAACCATCTGCTCGACAATCTTCGCGCCCGCAGTCACGATATGTCCGCCAGCGAGGTGAGCTTCAAGAATGTCGCTTTGCATGCGAATGCTTCCAACAATGATCTCGGCCTTGTGTCCGGCTTGATCGAAGATGCGCCGGGTGTTTGCGATTACACGCACCGGATCGCCGCCGATATCCTTCAGCCGGCAATGGAAGATGGAAACATAACTTGCGCCGCTGGCAGCAGCCATTACGCATTGCTCTTCCGTAAAGATACAGGTGCAGTTGACTTTGATTCCAAGCTTGGCCAGCGCGTAAATGACCTTGAGTTCTTCCCAGCCGATCGGCACCTTGATGTTCAGATGCGGATAAGGAATCTTTTGCAGAATCTCCTGCGCCTGGGCGATCATCTCGTCCGGCTTGGTTGCAAAGACTTCTACGCTCAGCGGCAGCCCGCGGCCATCGGCTTCAATGAGCTTTACGATCTTCTTGATGTGTTCGTGGAAATTTGCTCGCGGCTCTTTGGCAAGCAACGATGGATTGGTGGTTATGCCTGACAGATGGCCGCGCGCCAATCCATTTTCTACGTCTTGAAGATTGGCTGAGTCGAGAAATATCTTCACGCTGGTTGCTCCTGTTTTTCGGTTGCGGATGGTTGCAAAGTGATATCGATATGGCGGTAGGTCTGGCCGTCTTCGACCAGGTAAGAGTCTGAATCTGAGTCGCGCGTGGAGACTTCGATGATTACCGTGTCTTCCAGGCCCATGCGCATGTGCATCACTCCTGGCCCCACGTCGTAGCTCTCACCGGCTTTCATTACGATACTGTGATTTTCGGCGCGGCCGATGCGCAGCCCAACTCGAAGCATTCCGGAGTGAATGTAGTAGCTCTCGTGCTTTTCAACATGGAACTCCAGGCTGCTCTGACCACCCTTGAGCATCAGGATTCGCTTGGCTGCCACGTCCGAACTGAGAATAGTTTCGATGCGTCCCCAATATTTCTCGCGCACGTCGGTCGTGGGATGCCCGAGATGGCCCAGTTGTTTCCCTGTCAACGCGCCGAATCGCTGCCGACGCTTCCTCTTCAGTTTCCACGAGAATCTCTCTCAACCCCTCGGCGCCTCGCGGCCCGAAAAGGTAAACGACGGCACCAGAGAAGCTGGCAAATCCATGCACGTAAAAACGCGGCAGGGACAGGACCGCTCCTCCATCGACCAGGCCAGCGGTTAACCGCCCGGATTCATCCAGGCTCCGCACCACAAGATCGCCGGATTCAAGGAACGCTTGGTACTGTCCCTCTGTGAAGAAATGGAGAGGCTGCGCAACTCCGGCGGAGATATCCATGCGGTACATGGAATACTGCGGCATCTCCGTTAATGACGTGAGGCTTCCCCATGCGCGCTTCATCGGCAAAGGCTGACTTACTTTGCTGACCTGATCGAGCGTCAGTCCATACGGCATATCTCTAACTCCTTTTGTCTTCAAGCACCGACCACGCGCAGCAGATCGGATTTTTTGGGAGGCACGGTGCCATGAATCTGCACGGAGAGGCCCGCCCACGCGTTGGCAAGCTGCAAAGCGATTTCCGGGTCACCCGGACCGGCCAGGCAAAATGCCGAGAGAAATGCATCCCCGGCGCCAGTGGTATCCACGACCGGAACTTGATTCGCCGGAGCATGAGCGACGTGAGTACCGTGTTGAAACATGGCTCCGTCCGATCCGAGTTTGATGATGATTTTGTCGGTGTCGAGCTCGCGATTCAGGCGGGCGAACGCCTGCGCATCCTGTTGCGGAACAAAATCCGGATCGATACAGCGCGCTTCCTTCAGATTGAGACATACAACACAACCGCCGCGATACTGCTTGTGATTGCTGGCGTTCTGAGACACCTGCGAATCCACAAACACAGACTTGCCGGTTGAATGAAGTTCAGGCAGCAATGAAGACACTACGGCTGCAGATAGCAACCCGTGGCGATAATCAGAGATGACGACGATATCCGACTGCGGCAGGGCTTTACTAACCTGCGCGCGAACCTGTTCGGCAATCTCATCAGTTACCGGGTTGTCGTCGCGCTGATCGAGCTGGAAGAGCTTATATCCGTCCACCCAAAATCGATGCTTCACCGTAGTTGGGCGGCCAGGATCAGTCACAGCGAGCATGGTGAGCTTCGGCGCGGTCAGGTCCCGCACGTGAACTGCTTCTTCGTCGGCTCCCACTAGGGTGACAAACTGAACCGCGGCGCCTAACTCCAGCAGGTTTCTGCATACCAGTGCCGCACCGCCAAGCGAATACTTTACTTCTTTTCGCCGCGCCACGATCGTCGGTGTCTCAGCCGACAGCCCCATCGCCGACCCGTAAGTGTATATATCCAAAATTGTGTCGCCCAGCACCAACACGCGGGCGCGGGCGAAGCTCTCCACGATTTTCTGCAATTCAGTCAAGTACCACTATTCCTGTAACTCGCTTTTATGTTAAGGTGCGGTGCTCGAACGCGGATGGGAAAGCGTATCGCGTTCTGCAAAGTGATAGGAGCAGAAAATCTATGCCGTGATTGGCAACGATTCTTGTCCCCTGATGCGGCGGATAACGTTTGTGGAGGAGTAGCCCTTCACCAACGGGAAGATCTTGATTTCCACGTCAGCTGGAATCTCGTCCTGCTCGCGCACCTGATCCGCGAGCCACTCACCGCCTTTCACTACAATCGTTGGCCGAAGCGAATCAATCAGTCCGGTCGGCTTGAGATCTTCGAAAATGACCACTTCATCGACGAAACGCAAGGCCTGCAGCACCGCTTTGCGATTCTCCTGCGAGTTGACCGGCCTGCCCTCGCCTTTGAGGGCGCGGGTTGAGGCATCAGAATTGATGCCGACCACCAGCCGATCCCCCAGATTGCGCGCCCACGCCAGCAAGTCTAGATGCCCCTGGTGGAGTATGTCGAAAATGCCATTCGTGAACACTACCTTGCCGCGAGGATCGGGCGCGATACGCTCCACTCGCTTCACGTGCCGGCGCTCCCCGAACTTCTCGGTCACCCACAGATGACTGATCTCAAGGTTCTCTTCGTCCGTCAGGATCCATGAACCCAGGCACAGCACATTGGCGTCGTTATGTTCGCGACATTTGCTGGCGCTATCCAGGTTATGCACCACTGCTGCACGTACCTTGGGCAACTTGTTCGCCGCGATGCTCATGCCAATGCCGGTGCCGCAGATGAGGATGCCGCGGTCGCAGTCCCCGTTTTGGATCAAGGTGCCCACCAACTGCGCATAGTCGACATAGTCGACGGAGAATTCCGAGGAATACGGACCCAGGTCCAGACACCGGTATCCTGCCGAAACTAGCGAGGCTTTTACTTTCGTCTTCAATCCCACCCCGTTATGGTCGGACGCGAGGCAAACTATTATATCGCTCATAAGGCCATCTCCTGGCAGTTCAGGGGTTTAGGGGCTTGAAGCTCACAATATTCTTGAAGTAGCAATAGGCCCGTTAAAGCGGGGACATTAACCTTGAGTCTAGGCGATTCTGCTACCTGTGTGCAAGATCATTGGACCTGAGTCGTTATGCCGGCCGCTTAAGGCATAGCGCGTACATCAGCGCGCCGGATTCCATCTTGCGGCCGAGCGTCAATCGCGTCCACATCGGATTGGAATAGTAACGCAGATGAAACAATTTGTAGTGCTTGTTCATCTCGGTGGAAAGTGTGGCGCGAAGGTCGAAAGCATCCTCATCTCGTACGGCGGGAGAAAAATGGGCGAGAAGGTGCCGGCCGCTTACGTCCCAGGGGGTATACCCGGCTTCCTGCTCGATGGTCAGTCCGGGAATGCCGTTGATGCATGCGCGCAGGCTTTCTGGGCCGAAGTGACTGACATGGGTGTGGGGAATCCACTTGGGAAAGGCACCGCGCAGTTTTCGTGCAGCGGCCGATTCGAAGTTGTCTGTCATAACCACCAGGAATCCGCCCGGGCGCACATACTGAGCCATCTCTGCCAGCAAGGCCCGGGGATCGGAGATGTGTTCGATGACTTCGAAGCTCGACACCACATCGAAGTGGTTGATCGGAAGTCCCGCTTCAGAGAGCACAGAGTTATGGACCGAAAGGCCCCCGGCGCGCGCATAGTTGGCTTCCTGGGTGGAGAGTTCCACGCCCTCGGCAACAATGCCGCGCTTGACCAGCCATTTCAACAGGAATCCGTAGCCGCAACCAATGTCGAGCCACGATTTAACCTCGCGTAAATCGAGAAGCTGCTTGAGAACAACGGCGTTGGTTCGCGCATTCACGCGTTGGCCGTCGAGATGACGCTGACTTCCGAAATTTCCCTGATAATATTCCCGCGTCGCGGCGTTGCTCAGGATGCGGCTGGAGAACAGGAATCCGCATTGAGAACACCGCACTACTGGAATGTCGCGAAAGCCCAAATGAGTCTGGCGTTCACTGCCGCCGCACAGCGGACACTGCGGTCGTTCGATCAACGCTTCAGTAATGTCCATGGGTGAGGCAGTTTCGAGATTTGACATTTTGGAAGAGAATTCCTTTTCGAATTAACCGGACACAGAATGACATCTAGGAGGTCGGTATCCGCTTCATTCCACCCGATACCACCACGGACGACTTGTAACTATCATACTTATATTACGGTTTCGCCCACCATTCTTCGGCGTGGGCACGATGTATCCTTGGTCTCCGCTGGTTGCATTACTATCCGTTTCATGCTACTGGACAAATGAGTTGGCTCAATCTCGTGTGCTATCCTGACGTTGTTCGCAGACTCCCCGGTACGTTTTTGCTTCACCGCGTGGTTCCGTACGATTCGAGCCAATTCCCGCGGGGATGCATGGTTGGATAGAAATAGCAACCTACATTCCATTTTAGTCGATGACATCGACCACAATTCAAAACGCGTGAGAGGTTGCAATCGCAATAGCGTAAGGGACCTAGGAGACTCGCGACAGCCCGGTCGAGCGGATTAAGAAAAATGGAGAGACGCGACAATATGACCGGCGATGCGCGCTGGGTTCTGGGCATCAAGTTCTTCGCTGGAGATGTGCAGACGGCGGTGGAACTGATGTCACGGGGTGGACTGCTCGTGGTACCTGCCGCGCCGGCATTCAAGGACATCGTTTCGAACCAGTCCTACCGGGAAGCTCTAATGAACGCCGACATGGTCATTACCGATTCGTCGTTTATGGTGCTTCTGTGGAACTGGCTCTCGCGAGATTCGCTGAAGAGGCTGTCGGGGTTGAAGTACCTACGTCAATTACTGCTGATGCCCGATTTTTGTACTCCGGGCAATACGCTCTGGGTGATGGCGGGGCCTGAAAGCGCGCGAAGGAACATTCATTGGCTTGCATCCGAGGGGATCACGATTCCTCCGCACTGCGTTTACGAAGCGCCGATTTACAGCAGCGAAATCGAAGATCCGGCGCTGATCGCTCGCCTGCGCCACCATCGCGTAAAGCATATCGTGATTACAATCGGAGGAGGAACACAGGAACGGCTAGGTCTATACATAAAGCGCAATCTGGACTATCTTCCTGCTATTCATTGCATCGGAGCGGCCATTGCGTTCTTGAGCGGGGACCAGGTGAAGATCCCGAATTGGGCTGACAAGTTGTACCTGGGCTGGTTGTTCCGATGCGTTTCCGCTCCAGGCCGCTACATTCCGCGCTATTGGTCCGCTGGAAAACTGGCTCCGCTCCTTTGGCGGTATCGCGATAAACTCCCGCCGATGCAAACCATCACGGTTCGAAAGGCGAGCGCCGAACCCTGATGGTCGAAACCTTCGTTGAGTCGTGAAGTCCAGCGTCACCGCTCTTGCCCTGCCGAGCTTCAAAGCTAATCCAAGACTCAACTGGTGTACAACAGTTGGGTGCGTTTCATTCGGCGAATCACGTCCACTCCTCCGTTTCAAGGCTGGAGGCGAGGAGGCGCGGCGACCACCTATAATCTACTCGCACACCAATGAAGATTCTCTATCTGGGAAGTGACCAAGGTACGGCCGGACATCGCGCGAATGCGTTGAGACGGCTAGGACACGACGTCACTATAGTGAACCCGTCCCAAGGTGTATCAAGGATTCCCCTGAACGGCCCGTGGCGGAGGTACCTGGGATCCGTGGGGTTGGCGTCCCTGGCAGGCGCCTATGTGCTGCAAAGTATTTCCGGACAGACATTTGATCTGGTGTGGGTGGACGGAGGCCCGCTTGTGTCCCGCAAGCTGGTGCGCGACCTTCGGAAATCTGCTCGCAGGGTGATCAACTATAACGTAGACGATCCGTTTGGTCCGCGCGACATGAACTATTGGCTGCAGTACCGGCGGGCGGTGCGTGTCTACGATTTGATGGTTGTCGTACGGGAGGAGAACATTGAAGAAGCACGCCGCCTGCATGCAAGGAAGATACTGCATGTTTTTCGCTCCGCCGATGAAGTGGCGCATGCAATGCGCGTGCTGACTGTCGAGGAAAAAGAGCGATGGGCCTCTGAGGTTCTTTTCGTTGGAACAGGATTTCCCGATCGAGGCCCGTTTTTCGCTGAACTCATTCGTCTCGGCGTGCCGCTATCAATCTACGGGAACAGTTGGGACTCGTTAAGGGAATGGAAGACGATTCAACCCTATTGGCGAGGCCCAGGCCTGGAAGACGCGTACAGTTACTCGACCGCGATCCTGGCATCCAAGGTTTCGCTGGGCCTATTGGCGAAAGAGAATCGCGATTTACATACCACGCGATCCATGGAAATACCTTCCCTTGGAGGCGTATTCTGCGCTGAGCGAACGCGCGAACATGTCGCGCTTTACAACGAAGGCGAAGAAGCCGCGTTCTGGAGTAGCCCTGACGAATGCGCATCCAAATGCTATGCCCTGCTAAGTAATGACAGTTGGCGGCAATCGATTGCCCGCAAGGGACACGAGCGATATTTGAAGAACGGGTGGACCAATATGCGCGTTGCGGAAACCGTGCTGAAGGCAGCTTTCGAATAGTGCCCGCTTATCCTGTGCGAAGCGCACCCGCCGAGGTACTTGGCTGCAGCTCGCTGCTTCCCTTAGCGAAGCGGTCCTTGAGATTCAGGAATGGTGTTTCAAAATACTTATAACTCAATACCGCCACCGCGATCGATCCAGCAAACCAAAGCAGTATATAAAGGGCCGCCCCGCCGAGCCTTGAGTGTAGCTTTACCTCGAGCCAATAAAGCCCCGGGGTCATCATCGGCGAAAATAACAGGTGATAGACATAGAAGCCATAGCTGTAGCGGCCCATGAAGCGAAGAAAACCCAGGCTGAAGAAGTGAAACTCCCAGCTACCGGCCGCAAGGCAGCGCAATAGCAGGCCGGTAAAGATCACTGCGATTGCTGGATAGCCAATGGCCGCCATGGGATTGGTGTGATAGTCGAGCGTTCGCGTTGACGCCACAACGACCGCAAGGATGCCGAGCGAAACAGCAACGGGCCAACGAGTGCGCCTCACTAACTCATCCACCGTCCATCGTCGTCTGGCCATCGCCAGCCATGACCCCAGTAGCAGACCGTCCCAATGAGTAGGCAGCATCTTATACGCCCATCCCCATGCAACTTCCGAAGGAAGAGCGATCAGTAGAACGAGCCGCAGAACCAGGCTCGCAAGGACAAGGAGAAGGCATAGCCGCATGATCTTGCGTTCATCACGGATCAGCCAGATGGTTACTGGCCACAATAAGTAGTACTGCTCTTCCACGGCCAGCGACCAGAGATGTGACAGGTTTATGGACGGCAGCACATGCTCGATCCCAATCGGACTCAGGAACACCTCAATATTTTGGCAATAGACGAGGTAAGCCAGATGGCCTCTGTGCCACTCCAGATGGAGCACCGGCGTGAGGGCTAACAGTAACAGCAGAACACCATAAAACAGCGGAAAGATGCGGAGTGAGCGTCGAATATAAAAGTTGCGGAAATACCGTGGCAGTCCCACGGACGCAATGAGAATGCCGGTGATTAAAAATCCAGAAAGGACAAAGAAGAGATCTACTCCCATCCAGCCGCCGCCGCCGAACCACTCCAGGGCGCGCGCCGGGAATGATGAGAGGTGAGTTGAATGGAAGGCGTGATATGCGAACACGAGCAGGATGGCCAAGCCGCGAAATCCATCCAAGACTTTATAGTGAACGGGCTTCGGTGCAACAGTTGGGACGTTTGTGTGTCGCCTCGCCATTGGCTACATCGTAACATGCATCAATTCTGGCATTTTGCGCCGCAACCACGTTACGCCCGCCGTCCGAGATTCGGAAATCTCTCCACCGTGTTATGTACTAATATGTCGCATACGTCACATGCTGGAAGAGTTATTACTCGCGGCATTTCGAACGTTTTCCGCGACTCTCTTGACTACAGCGACAATCGACTTTGAATTGGTATGAAAATCAAAATGCCGCTGAAAGGCTACGCGGGTTCGATCTCTTACTCCCTGGCGTTCCTGAGGCGAGAAATCGATCCACCGTTTGAGCAGCGCTTCCGTTCCCTCCAGGGTATCGTTCTCCACCAGTCCTGCCCCTTCGCTCTGCACTTCCCGCCAGATATTGATCTTGTTGGAGATGAGCGCTGGCACGCCGCACGCCAATGCTTCCGCAACCACAATCCCAAAATTCTCCTGATGAGACGGAAGGACGAATATCTCAGAGCAGCCGATAGCTCCCCACTTCCGCGCTCCTTCCAACATCCCCGTCCAGGTGATGCGATCTGCAATCTGTAAGCGATGGGCCCGGTCCATAAGCTGCGCCTGCCAGCCCACCTGGTCGGGCCCCGCCATCAACAAATGCCAAGCCGCGTCACGCGCCAGCGTCCGAGCGAACGCCTCAATCAGCAGATCGCATCCCTTCTTGGGATGAATGCGCCCGAGAAAGATCGCTACCCGCTTGCCGCGAAGATGTGCAAATTTATCGAGGAAGGTCTGCGAGGCCGACTCAAGGTCAACATTCGGTCCCCGGGTACCATATCCAACGACCACCGGCTTCACTTTGTATAGCCAGAATGACCCGGGCGCCAGCAGCATCTCTTCCTCGCTAGTGAAGATTACCGCGGCCGCATCGCGTAGTACCAGGTATTCGCCCCAAGGCCAATAGAGCCATTTCTTCAAATGCTTCAGCGGGTATTCGTGCTTGAACCACGGATCGAGCATGCCATGCGTGAAAACGACATATGGTTTTTTGGTCTTGCGAAGGGCGCGTCGCACTGCAAAACCATGGTATTGCCATAATCCATTCACAATGATGCAGTCGTACTTTCCATGATTCTGACGAAGCCAGGGAGGCAAACGGCTTGAATAGGCATATCGGCCCAGGAGAGTTGGGCCCAGTGGATGCACCGGAAGCGGGAAGTCGCGGAGATGTTTGCTCGTCGTGTCATCCAACGAAGCCACCTCCGCATCTATCCCCATGCTTTTGTAGGCCACCGCCAACTGTCGTATGCCCTCAATAGGACCGCCAACGGCAGGATCGACGGATTCGATCACATGCAAAAGCCTCATAGTCCTCCGCTTTTTAAAGCTACACTACCCAGCCTCCGTCTCCCATGTTGTAGAAAAGATCGTGAGTTACTTCGGTAGTGAGTCGAGGGTATCGATCTCCGGCACTTTTCGGGAAGGCGATATCCGTCACAATTGCGCTGACACCACGTGCCTGAAACAGGTGCTCAACTTCGTTCCAGAGCAAGGGTTCGATGAGGGAATCCAGAAATTTCTCGAGTGGGCTACCACGCAGGATCTGAGTCATCGCTCCTATGAGCGCTCGCTTGCGGAATTGCGCGAGAGAGGACTGTTGCGCGGTTGAACCAAGCGTCGGGCGGCTCATCCTCGGTTGGCCCGACGGCCTGCATTATCTTAGCCGGGGTCGCAGACTTCCGCGCCGCTCGGAACCGCTTTAGATGCTTTCGTTGGCCCATGCGAGTTGCGAAGGAACCATCGCTCAACACCGTACCAGCTGCACACTGCGACGCACAGAGTCGCGGAGCCTGCCAGCGCAAAAAGCAGAAGCGGAGATATCGGTCGTCCGATATAGCGCATGATTAGCTGCTGGATCGGGAAGGCGTAAAGGTAAGTTCCGTAGGAGAAATCCCCATATCTGCCCACCTCGTGCAAATGAATCGATGGATGGAAAGCTACAGCAAGAATCAGGTAAGCGCCAACAAACGGAAATACCGCAATCCACGCTGGAGGTAGCTGAGAGGCCGCCCCCAACAGCAGAACCGCTCCTACTATCCACCCAGTTCGCAGTTGGATGCGATGACGAAAACGGTAGAAGACAACGCCAGCCAAAAAGAGCGGAGCAAAGCGAGGGAGATGGTGACCCGTCACCGTCGAGTGCGAAATGGCAAACAGCAGGCTTACAGGTATGAGAGCAAGCAGGAATCCGAGCAGAATCCGGTTGGCGCGCAGGATGCCACACAGGCCAAACAGCGCCAGACCGATGTAGCACAGGAACTCATACAGCACCGTCCAGGTCGAGCCGTTAATGTGGTCCGGGTACACGTTGGCGGCAAAGGCATGAACGTAATGAAATTCCCTTAGAATAGTCGTCTGGAGTGCGAAGTCAAGAAGCGCTCCCCTTCCAGATTTATTAAGAAACGCACCACCGCTCAGCGGAAGGACACAGACAGCCTCAATCAACATCGCGACAATGAATCCAGGGTAGATGCGAAAGACTCGCTTTTTGAAATAGGCGAATAACGTTTTAGAGCGCTCGAAGCTCGCAGTAATCAGAAAGCCGCTGATGATGAAAAACGAATCCACTGCGATGGACCCCCCGCTTTCTTGTCCACGCGTCAAAGAGACAATGGGATCTCGCGCTTGATCCCCTGTCGCAATAGCGTAGCTATGGGAATAGAGAACAAGTAGAGCAAAGAAAAGTCGAAGGAAATCGAAGTTGTTGGCTCGCTTGTCGAAAACCGTGTTCATCACCCTAGAATACCGCGAATTCAGACACGATATCCGTGAGTGATGCGCCGTGGTTTCATCAGCGCATGCGGCACGTCCGGAACTGGCGAATCTAACCCGCGAAAAGCCGCGATATGGTTATCGGAAACTACACACGGCTGGTGTGAATCCAGCCGCTTCAAGATTGGTAACCAGGACAAGAACAGGTATGTCTGGTATCGCAGTCCCTATGCTCAACTATCGTTGGGTGCTGTAAATTGCCGTCTGCGCCCCGACTCCAATCATTGCTTCGATGCCGCGCAGAGTATACACTTTCTTGTAACTTACAGGAACATAGAGGATGTCTCCATCCGCCAAGAGAAGGTCGGAAGCGTCGCCTTTTAGTATCCGTTTCAGATCAAGGTTGTAAACCAAGCGCCCGGATTCGGCCTTGCGAATTAGTTCAGACTTGCCTAGCGAAGCCGTTTGATTGGCGCCCTGTGCGAGTGATAGTGCCTGAAGGACTGTAAGACGATCATTATGCTCCACCAGAAAGCCACCAGGCCGCCCAACGTCACCGACAACATAAATGACTCCGGAGCGGGAGACCGAAATGGTGTCCCCGGGCTCGAGCTGCACACTGCTTGCGATAGCCGATGCCGGATTTTGAATGGAGACATTTAAGACAACCTGTTGCACGTGCTCAGGATCCCCGCGATGAAAAACACTTGCAACTTTACCAGCATTTTCATTCAGCCCGCCGGCAAGGGCAATCATATCCATAACAGTGCGGTTGGCCAGCATCGGGTAGATGCCGGGTGTGCGCACTTCGCCGGTCACAGTTACGCCTTGAGACTGGTACTCCACGATCATCACGCTGACATGCGGCTCAAGCAGGATCTGGGTCTGTTTCAGGTGCTCCGCGATGGCTGCTCCCGCCTGGGCAGCGGTCATTCCCTTGACCTGCACACCGCCGCCGAGGGGTAACACCACTTCGCCTTCTTGGTTAACCCGAAACGATCCCGACAGTTCGGGAGTGTCGAATACCGTAACTTCAATGAGGTCGCCGTAGGAGATAGGGAGAGAGGGCGGAGCTGGCGGTAGATTCACAGTGGACGCGGATGCCGACTGCTGATTGACTGCCTGGGCCTGCATGTCCATGACTGCAATCACGACCATCAGCGCGCTCATCAACCTAACTAACATGGTCCCCCTTGTACTCTTCTTCTTCATCTGGTTTTTCTCCATATGCTCCGCGATAGCTGTTATAACCTCCGTAGCCATATCCGTATCCCTTGTAAGAATACGTGTAGTAATTCTCCAATTTGAGGTCGACATCGTTCACGACGGCTCCCCAGACTTGAGCGCTCGACCTGACGAGCAGTTCACAGGAGCGGAGTAGCGCCTTCTTGCGTGACACGCCCGAGCGCACCACGAGCACCACGCCATCTGCCTGCGCCGCGATTGACAATGAATCCGAGACCATGAGAATGGGAGCGCTATCGAGGATAACGTGATCGTAATTCTCTTTCCATTGAGCGATTAGCGCCGCCATTCGGTTAGAAGCCAAAAGCTCAGCGGGGTTTGGAACTGTGACCCCGGCAGGAAGGAAGGTTAGATTGGGCATCGAGGGAATAGGTTGAATGTAGGGGTCGCCGTCTTCCAGTCGCCCTAGAATATTGGAAAGACCAGTTAGTGGCCTTTGCAGACCAAAGATACCACTCAAGGTGTGGCGCCGAAGATCCGTATCCACCAAAAGCACGCGCGCTCCCCGTTGTGCCAGCACGACCGCCAGATTGGTGGAGAGAGTTGACTTCCCTTCCCCCATAAAAGCGCTCGTGACGAGGATAACGTTTTTGTCTGATTCGACGGAACTAAGCAATATGGCGCTGCGAATGACGCGGAAAGCCTCGGCTGCGATCGATTTTGGCGCATTTATCGTGATTAACCGCGGCGACACCCTGAACTCGCCTGGGACTAAGTCCTTTTGCAGATTATCCTGCATCTGGAAATGGGGGACAGCCCCCAGGGTGTGCAGTCTTGAGTTACTCTCAACGTCCTCAGATGTGTGGAGTGTGTCATCAAGGGCTTCCATCCCGAACGCGAGAAAGACGGCGAAGAGCAGACCAGCCAGACTGCCGGTCATCACTAATCGTCGTATATTAGGTTCAACCGGTGTCGGCCTGATAACAGCGTGATCAATTACACTGAACGACGCCGCATCCAAGGCAGCAGTAACACTGGATTCCTTTAACTTAAGCTGCAAAGTGTTATACAGGTCGGCGGACGACTCCGCATCCTCACGCAAAACGGCGTAATCGGCTGCGCCCGAATTGAGTTTGAATGCCTCCTGCATTTGATCATCCAACCGGCGTTGAATCGCCTGAACAGTCCCGGCGGAAGTGTCATATTCTTCTCGGACGCGGCGCGTGACATTATTCGATTCTGCTGCAATCGACTTGTCGACCTGCGCAATCTCTTCCTGTAACTGGTGCACCTGCGGGTATCCGGGGCCATATTTCGTCGTCAGTTGGGCCAGCTTAGCTTTGGCGTCGTTTTCCTCGGTACGAAGCGCCTGCAGCGCTGCCGTAGGAGCAACAGCGAGCACTGAGTCAGGATTGGCCGACTGCACCATGTGAAGGCGCGCCTGTTTGATGATCATGTCGGCTTGGGCCTCGGCCAATTGTTGATTCAGTATCTTCAGCCCGTCTATGGTCAGATTGACCGAGCCCTCACTGCTTGCTTCTGAAGCAATGAGATTGTGCCCTGCCTGGTATTTTGAAAGTTCACGCTGCGCGTCAGCCGCATGCCGTTTGAGTTCGTCCATCTGCGACGACAGCATTTCAGTGGCCTGGCGGGTGCCCAAGAGCCGGTCCTCCACGCTGCGAGCCGTAAATACAGCTAAAAGGGCATTCACCATGTCCCGTGCGATGATTGGATCTCGATAACGGTAAGAAACCCGAATGACGCTTGTTTTAGGAATAATGGAAACTGAAAGTCCGCCCTTGACTGCACTGACAATTGCAACACGTTGCTGAGGACTGACAACGTCATCGGTGATGGGTAGGTTTGCGCCTTTGAAGGCGTCGGGAAATGGTCCCCGATGCTGAAGGCCAAGTTCACCTGCGGCACGAAAAATGAGCGATTCCCCATTCAGACGAACGACGTCTGTTTGCAATGCGGTCGAGCTCTGATCGAAGCTGCCGCCGAGAGCCTCACCTACGCCGAGGCTCTGTGATCGTGACGGGTCAATCTCTAACATAGCCGCCGCTTCATAAAGCGGGATCCTGGTCTTGGCATAGAAAAAGGAGGCAACCACGGCAACGGCGACGATAGCGATGATCAAATACTTGCGTTTGAACAAGACCCGACGAACATCGACAGCGGACGTGGTCGCCATCGTTCGGCCCGCGCCTCCCTGGGGAGGAATTTCGCTCGGACTGGCATTCGTTTGCAATTTGAGATCGTTTATCGGCATAGTCGACGGTCTTTGAATTGTCCCGCTGGGTTCTCTTCCTTAATCATATATTTGCCAAGTCATCTGACCTATTTCATTCATTTTAACCTCGTAGCAGGGCGAATCCCTGCCCACGGAGCAAATCGTGAGACTGAATCGCACCCTTATTAGCTAAGGTCAGAATCAATCTGGGAGTCTGTCCCAGTTTAACCCAAACAGTGATTGAACCCGGAAGAGAAACAAACGATACCCATCTCCGAGACAGCCCCCTCGGCCAGAAGGCCGCTCATGCCCGGATGGTAATCAGCACTTCGAATCGCGGCCCGCATTCGCACCAACCTGACGTCCACCTCCCTTTCGATGCGAGGAATTGCCACACCGTGGGAATCGGACTGAGCGGGGTGCAGTTTGAATAGAAAGCGTGATGCACACTTACCGGCATCTCAACTACCTGCTCCAGCTTCCACTGTGGCGTGAAGCCCCGACGCGACCAGCGAGCACTTTCTGGATGGTCTGCACTAGCCGCAGTTAATTCAAAGCCACATGCGTCTCTCTGCTTTTACACGTCTGCAGATCGAATACGGATGGATCCTAGTGGGGATCACTCGATCTACCCTGGAGACTCAGATGGCCGTGGGTGGAAAGCCCCCCTTCGAGTCTCGCCTTTCGCGCGTCACGGACACTAAGAGTCTTTCGCGCTTCTTCATCCCCGGCCATATTGGAGAAGCGATGGCGAGTCGTGGGGCTTGATAGTCTGTTCTTCGATTCTCGGCCTGCATTGGCGCTGGCTGGTCCCCTCTCAGTCACACTGAGATTGCTCAGAGAACCGCAATTTTGGCTGCAAGGCTCCTCAAACGAGGCTTCCAGCAAATCATGAAACGGATCACTGATGTCTTCGAGGTCTTCCGGAAATGCAGTTGTTTCAAAAGCAGTAACGCCCGACTCAGTCGCATCCACGTCCCCGGATGGGGCTCCCTGCTCCTGGATGGCTCCCTGCTCCTTGATATCTGAGACGTCTGGCACCGAACCGGGTTGCATCCTAGACTGAACCACGGTACCCACAGCGGGTCGCGGTTTGGCCACCCCCTCAAGAAGAGTTTTGGCGATCGGCCTCTGCGCAGCACCGTTCGGACCACTTATCTCTGGCAACCTCATGCCTTGCATTTGATGAAATAACATGTTCGTCGCGGAACCGGCCGGTTGCAGCTTTGAGAGAGATGCCTTGCCCTTACCGCTTTGTCCTGAGCCGGTCATGGCGCGCATAGACCCAGAGCTCGAGTCCTCGCCAACCATAGCCGTAAAACCCGGCACGCTCGCATCAATAGCGCTCGGCGCTGCATCGTTCACGCTGCCGAAAGCAACGCTGTTACGGCTAATGCTATGGCCACCCGTCAGACTATTGGGGGAAACCTGAGTGCCAGCCTCAGAGGAGCGAAGCGTCTGAGCTCCAGCCAGTCCGACGCAGGCTAATAGCAGCAATGAGATCAACGCGAACGGCAGTCTGGCGGGCCCGAAAGGTTTGCGGTCGTGCGACCGCACCCAAGCCAGGATTGAACAGGCCTGTAAGTTGTAACAGACAATTCCCGACCGTGGTGGAAGTAATATCGCGGGGCTCCATGCTTCAGTCAAATGCACTCGTCAGATTCAGATAAGAGCTTCGGATTGAAGCGGCGTTAGTGGTGTTGCCGTGCGATCAGCGTACGGAGCAGGAGAGGCACTTCATTCTTTATTCGGACGCCTTTCTACTGAATATATCGATCACGGCAGCGCAGTGTCAAGGAGAGTCATTCGCAACAAGAGCGGGAAGGGAGCGCATAAGTCGTTTAGTTTCAGTCGACGCATAGTTAGGAGTCGGCACAAATATCAGCGCCTAGCCAACAGCAATCGGTTCAGGAGATCGACCCAACGGTCTCCGTAATTGGTCCACCCTCCCAGGTGTCGAACGCGCAGCAACGCGGCTTCGCGCATGCGCCGCTGCAAACCAGGATCGTCGGCGAGTTGCTGCAGCCGTTCCCGTAAAATTTCCGGATCGCGAATCGGCACGATGAATCCCTCGACCCCGTCAGTGAAGAGATCTTCAGATCCGGTGTTCGTGCTCGCCAATACCGGACACCCGCAAGCCATCGCCTGGCCCTGCACCAGCGCCAGGCCTTCCTCGATGCTGGGCAGAACCATCACATGGCTTGAACTCATGTAGCGCGCGACCTCAGCCTGTGGCTGCGGACCCACCATCTCAACCTGGCTCTGCGGCAACCGGGCCAGAATCGACTTAAAATCAGACGGGACCGATCCAACCACGCGCAGCCTCTTGCGCGGGTGCCGCAATCCGGCAAAGGCCTGAAGCAGATATGGCACGCCCTTGCGTAAGCCGACCTGACCGACAAACAGCACTTCGAATCTGTCGGTGGCCGGTTCCGCTACAGGATGAAAATTCTCCAGCCGAACTCCGTACGGGATAACGTGGATTTTGTCCCTGGCGATACCTGACTCTTCGAACGATCTCGCGGCAAAGCTGGAAGGCACCGTGATTGCATCGGCAGTCTCGTAAATGACGACCTCGCGACGGTAGAGAGCGTCTCGCGAACTGCTGCTCGGTGGACTGACACCCCAGCGGCGGAGTTCTTCGTTGACGAGTCGCTCCTGGTATAACTGGTGCGTTGATCCGCGGTCACAGATATAGAGTCCGCCTCGTTCCTGCAGGTGCTTGCCGGCCTTCAAACCCGCTCCGGAGAGGGCGATCAAAGCATCCACGCCGGTGTGCGGGATACACCGGTCAAGCCACTCATCGGAGGTCATGGTTGTTAGATATCCCAGCCAGTCTTGAAACGATCGCCAACCTGGCATATATCGACCCACCGCCATCTGAGTGAGGTGAAACCACGGGAAGGTCCGGACCTTAGAGTGCGGCAGGCCCTCGCGTCTCAATCGAGCCCATGGGAAGGTTGAATAAATTTGGAGTAGATGCCCACGTCGCTCCATCTCACGCGCGAGGTCAAAGTGGTGGAACACGCCCCACGTGGCTTGAACGATCCGCATGCTCGGAAAGGTTCTTCTCCTGGACGGATGATACCAAAGGGCAGTCGGCGAACATAACGAGACGATAAATCAACTGGATCAGCGGATAGGAAGCAAAAAGACACCCCTGAACAATCGTTACATGAATGCTTTGACTCTAGTTTCGCGCTCAGTGCTTATCGAAACAGGCGCCTTTCGGCGTGGAGCAATCGATGTCTCATCTTTAAGAGGCATTCGCGGTGGTGAACTTATTTGACATGCGATGTTCAGCGGTGTTCGTTGAAATGGCGGTCTACAGATCATTTACTGCGAGCGGTTCGGTAGTTTACGGGCGGGTTGCGCCGATTGGCTGAGCAAGGGGGGCTCGATGTGCTTTAATGCTGACTCCGGGCACGCCCTCGATTGCGCTGAGTACATTCTGCGCGCCCATCGCAATCTTCGTGAACCAGAAGCAAGCCCGCTCGTCTGATGATATTTTATACGAATGAAACCAATTTCCGTCACGATCCTGATGCCGTGCTTGAACGAGGCGGAGACACTCGGCATTTGCATTCGAAAGGCTTTCTCTGCAATAGCGGCAGCGGGGCTTCCGGGCGAGGTTCTTGTGGCCGATAACGGAAGTACGGATGGGTCTTTGGAAATCGCAGCGGCAGAAGGTGCCCGTATCCTGAATGTTCCAGTGCGGGGATATGGAGCTGCGCTTGCTGCTGGGATCGAAGACGCACGAGGCAAGTATGTCCTCATGGCAGATGCGGACGACAGTTACGATTTTAGTCATCTGCCTCGATTCCTCGAAGCGTTGGATGCGGGTTCTGATCTTGTAATGGGCAATCGTTTTCGCGGAGGTATCAAACCGGGGGCCATGCCTCCATTGCACCGCTACCTCGGCAATCCGGTGTTGAGCTACATAGGAAGGCTCTTTTTTCGTATTCCGGCCGGAGACTTCCATTGCGGAATTCGCGCATTCCGTAAAAACTCCATCTTGAAACTGAAACTGAAGACGACAGGTATGGAGTTCGCAAGCGAAATGGTTGTGAAAGCGAGCCTCATGGGACTGAAGATCAGAGAGGTTCCTACGACCCTGTCCCCAGATGGACGAACCCGTGCGCCTCATCTTCGCACATGGCGGGACGGTTGGCGGCACCTTCGATTCCTGTTACTTTATAGTCCCCGTTGGCTCTTTCTTTATCCTGGTCTGGCGGCAAGTCTTGTTGGATTTCTACTTACATTGTGGCTCTTACCTTCTCAGCGAGCGATAGGAAGATTCCATTTTGACGTTGATACGTTAACCTATGCGATAGGGTTGATGATCATCGGCGTCCATGTATGCGTGTTCGCGGTGAGTGCAAAGGTATTCGGAACAAGAGAAGGTCTGCTACCGCCAAACCCGAAATTCGAGAGGCTATTCCAATATGTAACGTTGGAAACTGGGCTGGCCTTCGGAAGCATTTTACTTCTTGCGGGGTTTGGAACGATGCTCTATTCCGTAGAACTTTGGCACCGGGCAGGATTTGGTCCTCTATCCCCGACGCGAATGCTCCGGCTCACGTTGCCAACTGCGGCTTCGCTCATGCTGGGAGTTGAGGTTATCTTTTCCAGCTTCTTTCTGAGTCTGTTGGGAATGCGCCATCAATAAGCGCATGGCAATGGTGCCTCGCATAACCAAGGCTTCCAAGTGAGATGGAGACTAAACATAAAATGGTTAAAATGGATAACACAACGACCAATAGCAGCCCTGTCCGGATGATTGGCAAAGTGCACGGAAAACTAGTCCATCAACGCCGTGTCGTGGTGCTAGCAGAGCGGCTGGCAGCCATGCTTCCGGCGTCGACGACCTTGCTGGATGTTGGATGCGGAGATGGAACCATCTCAGACCTTGTATCCCAGAAGGTTTCCGGACTTTCAGTGACCGGAGTCGAGTACGCTCCTCGCGCCAGCTGCGTGATTCCATGCACTGGATTCGACGGGGTACATTTGCCGTTTCCGGATAAGTCATTCGATGGTTGCATGTTCGTTGACGTTCTACATCATTCACGGGATCCGCTCTCTATTCTGCGCGACGCTTCGCGGGTTTGCCGAAGCTTCATACTGATCAAGGACCATCTCGCGGAGAATGCTCTGGACCACTTGACATTGCGTCTTATGGACTGGGTTGGCAATCGGCCGCATGGTGTTGTATTGCCGTATGCTTACCTTTCCGGAAACCAGTGGGAAAAACTCTATCGCGAGGTTGGCCTCACCGAGCGAAAAGTGGACCGGGCGGTTCCGCTCTACCCGGCTCCTTTCTCCCTCATCTTCGGCAGAAAGCTGCACTTCGTATCTTTTTTGACTCTTGACTCAGCACCGACAGGATGACTGGTCAAAAGGGCTTTCACATTAGAACGAGGCGAGCTAAGGGATTTGGAATTCTCCTCATATACACCTGAGATAGTTAGCTTTGTGCATCGCGATTTAGCTTTCTTCAAGTCAGGCCGTGAATTTGCAGCTTTTCTCTGGAAGGGATTCAACTTGGCGAACATCGACAGCGCTTCACACGTCTTGACCCGGCGCGATTCGCTTTCAAACTGGCGAGCAAGGTACCGGCAGGGTCTTCAAGGCTCTCGGCTCAATACCCTGGGGTTTGCTCGATGAGTCAAATTGTTCTTCGACGACTTCTTTTTGTCTATCTCCTTCTGTTAGCCCCGATCGCGTGGTTGGCGGCGCGGTTCGATGGATATCAGATCGATGGCGACGCGGTTGCGTATATGGATATCGCCGACCTGATTCACGCGCACCGATGGGGGGGAGTAGTAAACGGATACTGGCATCCCCTTTATCCAGCGTGCTTGTTCTTGGCGCAGGCCGTATTTCATCCCACGCGAATGAACGAATTGGGCGCTTACTATTCGATCAACTACGTGATCTTTCTTGCGCAGGTTGCGGCGATGTTGCTTTTCGTGAATGCATTGAGCCGCCTCCGGACAAAACTGAATACAGGCGGCCACGATCCGTTGCTGACATTGAATGTGTTGCGGCTGTTCGGCGTGGGACTGGTGGTAATCGCCTCCCAGCGTGAACTCTCCATGGGAAAGGTGCGGACCGATGCTCTGCTGTTAACACTAATGCTGCTTGCGTTCGCGATGTTACTGGAATCGCTGGCGAGCGAACGGTTTGTTTTTGCTCCATTGATGGGAGCGTTTTTCGGCCTGGCCTATCTCACCAAGTCATTTGCGTTCGTTGTAGGGTTGTTGAGCATTGTTGCGCTGATTCTCTTTCAACTGTGTTTCCGACGTCGGCGACTCACTCGTGCAGCATCCAGCGGAGCATTGGCGTTGGTCGCGTTTGGGGCGGTGGCCGGACCATACATAGCAGTTCTCTCCCTTCAAAAGCACCGTTTTGATTTTGGCGATTCGGGACCGATAAATTACGCGTGGGAATCAGACGGTACTACCCAAATGCACCTCGAGCCGTGGTCGACAGACCGCTTCGGAGCGGCGAGTGTACATCTGCTACATCCGGCAACCCAATTGTTGCCAATGCCCGAAATCTACAGTTATCGCGCCCTGCCATATGGAACATATCCGGACTGGTTCGATCCCAGTTACTTTAACGAGCGCATTGTGCCTCATCTCGATTTAAAGAGACTGGCTCCGCGCGTTACGCGCAACGCGGTATTGGTGTTCCGCTATGTTGTTAATCATCCAGAGGCCGACATTCTGCTGGCACTACTGCTCGTAATCGGAGCGCAATTCGGGTTCACCAGGTGGCGAGAGGCTTTTTGGTTGCCGATGATCGCGATAGGCTTGGCGATGTGGTTGCTCTACGGGATCATCTTGATCGAAGAACGTTATGTAACCGGCGCCTATCTGGTGGTTGTATTGCCCGTGTTTGCGGCATTGCGGTCGCCGTCCACGAAGTTCACAGGTGGCGAATTGAGCGGAGAACAGTGGAGGCAATCAATAGCAGCGGCGATGGTGGTGGCGTTCGCATTTCTTGCTCTGGGAGAATCGTTGCGACTCGCGGCGGAGGCACGACGCAATGCTAACGTTGAAGGATTGCCACATACCTGGTATTCGAAGCAGATTCACGGGGCTGCGCTGGGTCTCAAGTCGATCGGATTGAAGCCGGGGGACGAAATTGCCTGCTTGGGAAACATAACGTGTTTGAATTCACAATATTTACCGCGCCTGGCGGAAGTGCGTGTGCTGACTGAGGTATACAATCCCTCGAGGTCGAATTTGCAAGCGGAACTTGAGGCGCTCCCCAACCGCCAAGAGGTCTATGACATCTTGAAGGGGCAGGGGGCGAAGGTGCTTATAGCGAACTTCGATCCTGGGGCTATGAAGGGGAGGACGCCAGCTTCGACCGGATGGTTGCGGTTGGGAGAGACTGATTTTTACGCGCTACCACTGAATCTGCCGCCACCTGCCTCCGATGACCGACCGAGAATCGAGTCGTGGCCGAGTAAATGATGAGGCCCTCTCATGCGGCGATCGGATTTATTCACAAAGCATACCTTGGTAATGAACGGTTAACTAAATGCATGGCGCATCGGTCAAAGCGTACTGTCGCCGCAGGATCAGTTGATTGAAGCGTCCACCTGAACGCAAGATGCAGCTGCCGCCCGATTCGTTACTTTTGGCACTCAAATCAGGCATGGAAATGGCTGTCTTTGAGTTCTCCGGAGACCTATGACTGAGCACCTCTACCAGAAGTACTACCGCGCCAAACCGGGCTTTCGAGGTGGCACGCTGCCATTCTTCGACATCTGCTTTGCAAACATCCCAAAGGGCGCGGACATACTCGAAATCGGCGCAGGCGCAAAGAATGACACTACGAATTTGTTGGCTACGCTGGGAAAAGTGACCGCCATCGACGTTGACCCGGACGTCCTGAATAACTCCTCCGCCACGGTGTCCATGGTGTTCGATGGGGTCCATTTTCCCATTCCCGATAGCTCAGTTGATGCCTGCGTATCTAACTGGGTCCTGGAACACGTCGCCGATCCCGTGTCTCACTTTTGCGAGGTGGCACGGGTCTTGCGTCCTGGAGGAGTGTACTGTTTTCGCACGCCTAATCTCTTTCACTACGTGATGCTCGGCTCGCGCTTGTTGCCTCACTCTGTCCATTTGATGCTGGCGAACCGGTTACGGAAGATGTCCCCGGAGGCGCACCCTCCCTGGCCGACCTATTACCGCGCGAACCGGCCCGGCCGACTGAAGCAACTTATCGAGCGAGCTGGGTTCTCCCCGGCAAACCTGACGATGATTGAGCCGGAACCGGCGTATGGGCGTGCCCACGCTGCATTGTTCTACCCCATGATGGCATACGAAAGAATCGTGAACTCAACTGGCTTCCTTGAGACCTTCCGGGTGATCATCATCGGTACCGCCAAAAAGCCTTAGAGCGAAGCTGGATCTGCCAGACAATACCACTCAGTCTTTTCTCTCGGGCTACATCTAGTGCGGTTCCGGCATAGCCGGCTGCTCGGTCCGCAGTCGCATCTACGAGCAGAAACAACTGGGATTCACGATGAATGGGTCAGCTAGGTAGGCGTGAGATGGGAAGGGGGTAAACCGTGGATGCGGACGCGCTCACCGCTGAACAAGTCCGGCAAAAGCGGGCCGCAGAGATTCAGGCACAAGGAAAAGCATTTTGTGCCAACACGAATCCTCGTTGTTGTTTGACAACTCGCAGAACTTCGTCTGTTCTGTTTGCCGGTCGCGTGTGGAGCCGAAAATCGTGTAGTTCCAGTTGGAGCAGAGAAGTTTCAGTTCCTTTGACAGCGTAATTTCCGACAATATGAGCGGTTGGAACTTTTGCACCGTTGCTCCCATTCCTTGCAGGGCGCTAAGGTCGTGCCCCTCGATATCCGTTTTGATGAGGCTTGGTTCAATCTCGCTGTGAGTTGCGAGGAAACTGTCAACGGAAGTGACCATAACTCGCACGACGTCTCCTCCCACATTCTCAAGGCTGCCCACAGCAGTGCCTCGTCCTGAAAAAAAGTCGGCCTCACTGTCGAAGGATGATACGGCCATCTCCACGACCTCGACATTGGCCGCACGCCTGGCGTTGTCGCGGAGATACGGGAGGTTTCGAGGGCATGGCTCAAAAGCGTAGGCTCGGCGCACAAGCGGAGCGAGATAGAGCGCGTAGTACCCGATGTGGGATCCGATGTCGAGGAAGTCGCGGGTGGGGTCTGAGAACCGCGCGAAGATGGCTTCGGCACCCCAGTCCGTATTGGCGTTGGTCACGTAAATCTCACTTGCGTTACCGGAGTATCGCGTCAGGACCATGGTGATCCCTGTCGGCAAGCGCAAACGGCTGTCGCGCTTGAGCACGCGCTTTCGGAACTGGAGAGTTCCATATCGAATCATCCATTTAAATAGGCCAACTTGTCGAATAAAGGACCTGTTAATCAGAACCATCTCCTGACGTAAGCATTTCTTGGCGTCCCGACATTTGCATTTATACGAAAGTTATTGTAGCAGCGGTCAATAGCTAGACCCGACGGCGAGACACCAAGGCTGCCGGCCGCAGTGCTTTGCCCTGAAAAAGGTTGGCCTCGCCCGTCAGAAGATGAAACGGCCATGTCCATTCAATTTCAAGTCTTTCCGCGGTCGGATGCTCTGCGAGCGCGCCAAACGTTGGCCAGGGTCAAGCTTGACAATTCGACACCGGACCTGATTTTGACATTGAAGTTCAGGCGACAACTATCATATCCACCAGTTTGGCAGGATGCGTCGCGCAACGCCTCTGATGGCATTCACGGCCAGTTGTGACCGCTGGGTATAAGACCTGGTCCTGGCAGCCGGGAAACCCACCGGAGCGACATTGCAAGGAAACCGGAAGATCACCTTGTGGTCTTTAGCCAATGGCGCCAGCCTCTGGTAGTAGATTCCCTCCATATGCGTGTCCTTTCCGGCTTCAAGGTCCTTATAACAATCCTGCAGAAACTCTCGATAAAACCCGTGGGCAAACAGAATGATCTGCGTTGTGACATAGGGGCGCTCTCTCCTCTTATACAGGGATTGCCAACCTCGAGCGTCAGCGACGGCATCAAAGTCGGGCGGCAACCTGTCCAGGAGCCGGCTGAGAGCCGGGAACCTAAGCCGGCCGGAGACCTTGATCATGTGTGTGGTGCTTGTACGCAACTGACTCTGCTGCAGCCCCAAGTCGAGCATGCGCAATTCTGCATAACCGTAGTGCCCTCCCGGAGGATACCAGTTGCAGTCGAGGCCGATGAATTCAGTAGACTTCTGCCGCGGGTTCTCGTCGCGGGCAATCGCCTTCAGGTCGTCCAAAGGATAATTGGAATTCTCGATAAACAGGATGTTGCGAATGCGTTCATCAGGGTAGTTTAGCCAATAGCGAAGGGAAGTAATGTAGTCCATGAGTCGAACCTTCGGATCGGCTCTCTTCAGGGCATACGACCCCTTGCTCGGATCCACACATGCCGTAATTACGAGGAGATACTTGTTCATCGCAGCCACCATGGCCTGTCCACAAATCTCAAAATAGAGACACTACACAAGCGATCTTGCGCATGGTCGCGGGAACCTGCGGGCGCCGATCGATTCTGGCCAAAGGATAACATCAACCTTCAACCACTCTTCCGGGTGGATGCCGTGATGCCTAATGCCGGCTCGCACGCACTAAGAGCTGCGCGATTCAGGTATCATTTACTTGAGCTGACCGATGCGTATACCGTTTCCTACTTCGATCCCGATGATGCAGGCGCTTCTCTTCTTCGGCGGCCTTCTGGCCGTGCAATTGCTCGAAGGCACCGATCCAGCTTTCGCGATGTTGATGCTGATAGCTCAGGTGTTTGCCGTAATGGCGTTCAATGCGCTCGGCGGCATGCCGGATGTTGCAGGTTCATTTTGCCTGTTCTCACTCCTGCCCAATGTGACGGTGCCTGAGATTGCCCACGCAATCGTTCGTCAGCCGGGGGACTATCACATCCTCGAACCCCTGAAGACATCGGCCGTCTGCGCGATCTTCTATGCCAGTATCTATCTTGTGGCGCGATTTGTAGTCATGCTTCCACATCCGCCGCCACTTCTCGACCGCGTCAAATTCTCATTGAACGAATTGCGAGTGGTAAGTGTTCTCTCCGCGATCCTTTCGTTGGCCATCATGACTGCAGCCCTGGCCGCGGGAGAGGTACGGGACGGCACCATCCTGGCGGCTCTTCAGCACTTCTACCCGCTTCTGAATTCCCTGTCGGTCATCACGGCAACATACGTCCGACTGAAATCGACCGACGGCAGGTCGGCGATGAACTGGTATGTAGCATTGATTCTCGCCGCGGCAATCATTCCCGGTGTTCTTGGCGCCTCCAAGGAAGGGATGCTGACTCCGCCGCTCTGTTGGTTGCTGGTATGTGCCGCCGGCCGGTACCGTTTTACCCGGCCCCAAGTAGCAGTCCTGGCGGGATTTTTGGTCGTTGTCTGGGTCTTTGTCTATCCGTATTCCCAGAATGCCCGTGACGTAGTACGAAGTGCCAGATCGTTTCCGGAGAGAATCGCCGTCATCGTTGCGTATTTCCGCAACCCGGCGACTGTTGAGGACACTGCGTCGAACATCGATCCGGATACAAGCGAATTTGGAGAAAGCAGCACAAAACTCAGCATCGTCCAGCGTTTTTCCCTGCTGAATTCAGCGGGCATGCTGGTCAACGCGGATAACATAGAAGGGTTTACCGGCATAGAGCGTTATTTCCCGGCCTTTCTTGCAATCGTGCCTCACTTTGTCTGGCCGAATCGTCCTGTCCCTATCGCTTCGAATGAACTTGGTCACAAGGCGGGCTTCAAAATGGGGGCAAACGACACGACCACCGGCATCGCCATCTCCAGCCCCGCACTTTTCTATGACGCTGGGGGGTGGCTTGGACTTCCCGTTTACACTGTGCTCGACTTTCTGTTGTACTTTTTTGTTCTCCGATCGATCGTCGGTAATGCAACGCAAAGCATTTGGGGAATGATGATGATCGGAGCCACCGCCTACATTTCGGGCATCTTTTTCCCATCCACTCCAATCGTATTCATTGAGCAATTCCTCGCGATTTTTGCTTTCCTCGTTGCGTGCCTCAAGATCGTCGCCTATTTGTCGGAATCCTTGTTCGCCCGCCCCGTGACGCAGTCAACGTCGGTCTGAATTGCTGCAGGGTGATTCATCACGGCTGCAATGGACAGGGCAAAGCCCGGCACAACCTAACGGGGAATACGCGATCTGTTCTCCGAGATCGAACGGCTATGGAAACATTCGGGAGAAATGCCGAAGTTGATTTGGAAAGCCCTGCCAGTTCAGCGGAATGCTGCACGCTTCTGATGACGGAGATCGGAAACATGGGTGGGGCTGAGCGCAGTTGTATAGCTTTGGTCGATTGGCTCCACGCTCGAGGCCTGCGTCGGCAGTTCGTGTTGTATCACGATACCTATGGCGTTGGCATCCACGCCAGTCATCCCCTGGGTGTCGTGCAATTGTCGCCGCGGCCCGGCGCAAGAAGTAAGATCGTCGCATTGCGCCGGTATTTCAAAGCTCACCCACCTGGCCGCTATGCTCCGCTGCTCTCTGGCTATCAGATAGCGCTGCACGCTACCTTGGCGGGGGTCACCCGCTTCAGCACGCTGATGCACGATACACCCAGCCTCATCGGGCAAGGAAGAAAGCCGAGCGGACGCGAGAAACTGCGCGGGCGGGTCTCGAACGCGATCGTCGGTTTCGGCTTGCGACGTGCAGAAAAGCTAGGCGGGCACACCATTGTCACCAGCGAATACCTCAGGGACGAGTGCCGGCGCATATTTGGCGTGGAAGCTCGGATCGTCCGCATGGGTGGTCTGCCGCCGTCTTCGACATTTCAGGTAAGACCTGTTCATGACAAACTGCGTATGCTCAGCGTCTCAAGGGTTGAGCCGAACAAACGTATCGACTGGATGTTAGCGTCACTTGCCGAACTGGAGCGCAACGGAATGCCGCTCTCGAGCCGCGTAGACTGGTTGCTCGACATTGCAGGCACGGGTTCGGCGCTGGAGCCGTTGCGGCAGATGGCTGCGAACCTCGGGCTGGCCAACCGTGTATGCTTCCATGGCTTCGTGAACGACGATCAGCTCCAGACGCTCTACAATCGAGCTCATCTTTTCCTGATGCCGGCGAGGCAGGGTTATGGCATTCCCGCAGTCGAGGCGCTGCAACGCGGCATCCCGGTTCTACTGAGCCGCGAATCCGGAGTAAGTGACATCCTGCTTCGCACCCCGTGGGCCACCGTGTTCGCAGGGGGCTCGGAGCAAATGACAGGTCCGCTCCGTGAAGCAATCGAAGGGGCCATCGGCGGGCGACATCATAGTACCCTTCTTCCCGATCTGCCTACTGAGGAAAGCTGGGCGGAAGAGGTGTCGCGTCTCTGCGGATGGATGCCGTCCCGGTAACTTTTGCACACCGGCATAAAAAGTGATTGCGCCCCAAGAGTGCCAGGCATCTTTTAGACTATCCTTCGCCCACCAACCGCAGAAGCTATACGATTCCAAATCGGGCTCGCATGTCTCTCCTCACCTCGCTCAATCCGAAGAGCCGGTAGCAGATGCCCGCGAGCGCGATTGCGAATGCCAGAGACGTCAAAAACACCTGCAGCAGTGTTCTGTGAGGGGCCGCAAAGGCAAACCAACTTGCGGGTAAGGTAGCCGCCACCATTAAGGCAAACAGCTTGTAGACAGGGGAGAAGTCCAGCGAAGCAGCGCCCGCAAAAAGACGAAGGTTCAAGCGCAAAATAACGAGGGTTTGGTAAACCTCGGTAATAAGCCACAGTATAAGAAAGCCGAGAACTCCAAACATGTGGAGCATGGGCACGGAAAGCGCAACCATCGCCAGATAGCTCCAGAGTGTCATGCGGGCGAGATCGGAGTGTTCATTGCTGGCGGACTGGAATTGGTACTTGTGGTCCTTGATCCCCATGATGCCAGCAGTCAATCCCATGATGACGCAAACCGTCGGGTCATATAACGATGGCTTATGCAACCAAACACTCATGAGTACCGGGGTGGCGAGCATCGTTCCGATACTCGCCACGGGGACAACCGCGAAAACGACGCGCTCGGACAACTCATAAAGACGGAAAAGGCGGGACCAACTTCGCTTGCCATAGAGTTCGTTGATCTCCGGCCCGATTGCAGTTGTCAAAGTTGTCAACGATTGGCGAACCATGGAGTAGATTGTGCGCGTGACAGAAAATACGACGACCGTCGTGGGTCCAAGGATCCGCTGTATCAGAATCACGGGCACCTGATACACCAGGAAGTTGGCGCAAAAGAGCATTCCAAAGTACCCACTGGGTTTCAAGATGTCGCTAAAGCGTTTGGGATCCACGTAGCGGAGACGTGGAAAAATCGGCGCAGCCTTGATTCGCAAATCAATCAGAATGATCAAGGAAAACACGGCAAGCGTTACCAGCTGTTGCGCCGCGATCCATGAGAACGAGACGTTGCGCATGGCCTGCGTCGCAGTTGCCAGCGTAGAAGTCAGGAGCAGGGCGTTGTTCCATTGCTGGCCCCGGTAACTTACGCCGACGACCAAAAACGTCCCGGCTAGAAAGCCATAGATCATCTTCGCCAGTACCTGAAGCCCGAGCAGATAGATGGTTACGGAGACGACCGCATAGCTGGCTTTCAGACCAAGCCACCGATTAATGGGCACCAGAAAGACCGCAGCAGTAAGCAGGGCCGCGACTCCAACGATGCCGAGCAGTATAGCCAAGGCCGTCGCCTGAACGGTGTGTGCTTCCTTCAAATCTCCCCGGTTATAACAAATTGCAACCTGGTTGTTCGCGTAGGTTTGCAATCCGAAATTCAGCGTTCCCAGATAACCCACGGTCGCACTGAGAGTCAACCACTCGCCGTACGTGGCCACACTGTAATGGCGCAAGAAAATAGGCGGAAGTAGAAGTTGACTGAGGACATTCAAGGCTTGGCCACCAAGAGAGGCGGTAAGTGTCTTTGCGACTCGTTTGAGGCCCATAGTCTCCTGAAGGTGGAATTCCAATGAATTGAGTAACCATTGCATCGGCCCGGATTCCCAGTCGGACTGTCCGGGCCATTCCTAATTTACCCGCCGGTTGAACATGGGCCAGAAGGAGCAAAATCAAAGAGCCTACAAGCGAGCCCGTCGTTTGCTGGCACGACGGCAAAGAGTTACGATCGCTACCCAGAAATACGTTTTGCGACAACCATCAACTCCTGGCCGTCAGCCGGGAGGGAAGACGCCTGCCGAGACGCAGCTTCCACCTGGGCCAACTCATATGGCTCTGAAAGGGTCAGCACACGAAAGCCAAACTGCGGCATGTTTTTCTGGAAGAAATCCGCATCCAAGGCAAGCGTATGCTTCTCGCCTATCATCGGACCCCACCCCGTGCCCAATTCACGGGCCAACTTGCCACCGCAATTCGGAACCAGAACCATGGCAACACCGTCAGGCCTCAGCACGCGCGCAAAGAAGGCAAAGACTTCCTTCAGCGATTGTAGATGTTCAAGCACATGAGACGCGTAAATCCCGTCGACAGATGCGTTGGGTACCGCATCCAAGCTCTGAAGATTGTCGACAATCTCGACGCCCAGCGCTCTGCGGCCCTCCTCGGCACGCGGTTTCGATATCTCAAACCCCACAGCTTCATATCCGGCCAGCCGGAGTTGGTAGGTCCCGTATCCCCAAGAGGAGCCGTAGTCCAGTACTCGGCCGCTCGGCAGGAGGCCCTTCAGAATGCCAATGGAATGAGAAAAATCCTTGGGCGATCCGACAAATCCCGACGCGATGTACTCTGCGAGCGTCCCCTTGTCGGGAAGTTCCGTGGTATAGGTGCCTTCTTTGTAAGTTCTCTGATAATATTTCGCGCTAAACTCTGGAGTTTGCTTGGGCCACCGGAATCGCAGGCCGCAATCTGTGCATCGCCGAAGCTCAAGTACTAAATGTTTTCTTCCTGTACGCTGCGTATTCTTCGAATTGCAGTAGGGACAGTCCTTGTCCGTTCCATAGTTGAGCAAGACTCTTGCTACGAAGTTCATCCGTTGCATCGCGCACTCCGTGACGAATCCGGGCAATGGTTGAAATGAAATTCCTTGGCACGAGACCCGGCCGTTGAAAGGTGAAGGACAAAGGTTAAAGGGGAATTGCACGAAGCATTATCGGCTGAGCCTTTCTTCCCAGCACTGGCTAACCCCGATTTTATAGGATTCCCCATTGCTTTTCCAGCCACGTATGCAATGTTGTAAGCGTTGCTCGGATTGGTCGCCGCTAATGAGTTGGGTAGATTCTTCGTCCCCACATCGCCGGAGCTGCGCGAGTGGATCTCCGGCACTCGCTACCGAGGATTCTGCGACGGTATAATATTGGTGTTTAGCTTAGCCATCCTGTTTCAGTGAACGGGAGTCACGAACAGCTTTGCTCCAGGCGTCGATAGATTCCGTAGGAAATTCTAAGTAGACTGCGTTGAGAACTCATCAATCGAAAGCCCAGGCCTAGTAGTCTTTTGTCTTCAGCCTGATGATTTGTCGCCGGGACTCAATCGTCATGAGGTACACGAGATGGAAGGGCAATCCGATGTCGCGGTCATTATCCTCACGTACAACGAGTCTCTTCATCTGGCTCGTGCCCTGCGGCACATCACCGCCTTCGCCCGACAGATCTTCGTTATCGATTCCTACTCCACCGACGATACGCTCGACATCGCCCGCTCTTTCGGTGCGCAGGTGCTTGAACATCCCTTTCAGAACCAGGCCAGGCAGTTTCAATGGGCTCTCGACAATGCTCCCATTAGCACGCAGTGGGTGATGCGCCTCGATGCGGATGAAATCATCGAGCCCGATCTCGCTTCCGAAATCAACGCCCGCCTGCCCAACCTTCCCCCCGATGTCACGGGGGTCTATCTCAATCGCAAAACCATCTTTCAGGGCAGGTTTATCCGCCACGGGGGCCGGTACCCCTTGTTGTTGCTTCGCATCTGGCGTCGAGGCAAAGCACGCATTGAAGACCGATGGATGGACGAGCACATCTATCTCCTGGAGGGCAGGTCCGTTACTCTCTCCGGCGGTTTCGCGGACTACAATCTGAATGACCTTGATTACTTCACTGAAAAACACAACAAATACGCCAGCCGAGAAGCCCTCGATGTGGTAAATCGACGCCTCAATCTGTGGCAACTCGGATCGTTCGAATCAGCTTCCGCCGAATCTCGAATGCGACCGAACGGACTGAAACGCTGGATGAAGGAAAGAATCTACAACCGCGTCCCGTTTCAAATTTCCGCGCTCGCCTATTTCCTCTATCGTTACATCATTCGCCTGGGGTTTCTCGACGGAAGCGAAGGGCTGGTGTACCACGTGCTGCAGGGATTCTGGTATCGATTCCTCGTGGGCGCCAAAGTCCGCGAACTCAATAATGCTGTCCGAAACACTTCCACGGCGAGTGAAGCGCGAAGCGAAATTTTGCGGCTCACTCACCAGAAGATCTCTGATTGAAACTGGGAAGTCGGTTTTACTGCGGAGAACAGCTTGCGCGGCAATCACGCCATTTCCTTGCCCGTCAGCCATATTCCCCTCAATGGTCCGAGCCGCGAAAAGGCCCCGATTGTTCCGCGCGAGGCTCCTCTCTATGCGGTTGAAAACGCTAGTACTCCATGCCTAACCATGCGGCGCTTAACCGATGAGTCCAAACGCCGCCTCGCATTTCTTAGAACTGCAAAACGGCTGCCCATCTGATAAACTGGATTTCGTTGTTGGGGTGGCCGGATTTGGCGCCGATTTGGTGCCCATCCAGAGGTCCGAATTTGAGTCCAAACCGGCGAGTAGGCAGGATTGAGCGAAACATACGAAAGTCGCTCATTCTATGTGACATAAAGCCAAGTTGTTGAAAGACAATCTGGGGACGTAGCTCAGTTGGTTAGAGCGCTGCCCTCGCAATAAATTCCTTTCTTTTCCTAAACATACTGAATATGCTGTCCGACGTGCTGTCCATTTGACCGGGATAGCCGCTCAGGTTATCTATGCCAAGTCCCATTACGAGGCTTGGAACCATGGCCAGAGCGAAGCAGTACGCGGAACGCGTCAATATTATCAAGCGAATTAAAATAGGCTCGAAGTGGCCCTTCGCCCCCGTTGTTGAACACAACGGCAGGATCGTTCGCGATCACGTCTGGGTCGCGGGACGTGACGAGCACCATCCCGAGGGTCGCTATTACTTAGAGTGGTATGAAGCGGGAAAGCGTCGCCGGAAGCCAGTTCCAAAATTCGAGGATCTTCTCCAGGCCGCTCGCTCGAAATCGATCGAACTAAATGCCCTGAAAGCCGGTCTCCTGCTCTCCACGGATGCTCCAGTGGCTCCCGAGCCCGCACGGCTCACCATGAACGCGGCCATCGACGACTACCTGGATTACATCAGGAAGCATCGCAGCCTGCGAACGTACAGGACGTACCGACCGATCCTCGGTGTACTGTTTCGAAACTCATATACCAAGACCTACGTGGACCAAGTGACCCGCGAGGACATCCTCAAGTTCACAAGTGATTGCTTTGATCTCGGACTCGTGCCGCGGACTGTCTATGACCGGCTGGTGACGGTACTCCAACTCTTCAAGCGCCACGGACACAAGGGCCTTGTCGAATCCAGCGACTGGCCAAGCTATGTTGAGACGATCCGGCCGATCTATGAGCCGGAAGAGATTGTCTCGATGCTCAGGTATGCCGATCCCGATGAAACGATGCTCATCAAGTTCTGCTTGGTTTCTGGATTCCGCGATCGCGAGATCAGGTATGTGATCTGGAGAGACGTCGATTTCCGAAACTCGGTAGTAAGAGTCACCGCAAAACCGATCTGGAAGTTCAGACCGAAGAACTATGAGGAACGAGCAGTGCCCCTACCGGCCGCGATGGTCCAGCAGTTACAAGAGTTGAGGACTCGCCGCAATGCGACTCCAGCGGACTTGGTTTTTCCGAACACGAAGGGAAAGCCGAACAGTCTCCACATTGAGATCGTGAAAAGTGTGGCATATCGGGCGAAACTCAATTGCGGGCAATGTGTGACCAAGCATGGCAACAAGTGCGCTGAGGGTCCATATTGCCAACGGTTTTACCTGCACAAATTCCGCCACACCTTTGCCACCGAGCACCTGCGCCACGGGATCGACGTTCGCACGTTGCAGGGCTGGATGGGCCACCGTGATATCCAATCAACTATGGTGTACCTCAAGGGCATCCAGTCCAAGGATGCTCTGGTCAAGGTAAACGCTGGCTCGTTGGCCTCGTACGTCGCTTAACCTAGAGCCCTGAAAAGGGCTACCTCATTCGTTCCCTCTTTCCGGCGCGGATCGAGCGTTCCAGCCGATGGGTCAAAGCTTACTAGTACCGCGACCGCGAAGATTGGTGGTTTCCCGGGTCTCAAAAGCGAGACCTGGGGCACCCAGGTACATCGGCTTGATTACAAAGTCACGCGGTCGCGGTACTAGAGAATGCCTATTTGACTGAAATCCTAGCTGATTTGATTCTACGGGAGTCGAGATTGAGCACCCGCTGGGGCCAGTTTTCCGGCGCCAAATATCCCATCTCGCAGGATGTGCCCATGAGTCTGGTCGAAATTGGTTTCGTCAACTTGATTTGGCCCCTTTCGATGGCTTGATTTGGCCCCACCTCTTTTCGGGCTGTATTTAGGGAAGAATTCATTCATCCCCGTAGTCGTCGTGGCCGTGGAAATGTGGTAATCGTCGCAACGATTTCCAAGATCTGTGGGAAGATTCTCTCTTAGTAGTCAAGCATCTTCGGTAGGGCGGGTTTGGATTTTCAAGGCATGAGGGGTCTATCCCTCCGATGTTGTGGGCCGGGCGAGGATTTCTCTGCCCGGCCTTGGTTCATCGTCAGGATGAGCCCACCAAGTTATCCCTCGGCATGGTTGCTTCCCAGCAGAGCCCGCTTCCGTTTCGCTTGGTGAGGTAAGTGTATCGTTCACGCGGTCTCTAGATGCGGGAACAACTTCCTTCCATCGTAGTGAGTTCGGGTGCGGAACATTCCGTAGATGGCATGAAGCAGTTTGCGGGCGACCGCGATCAGTGCCTGCAGTTTGCGTTTATGTCGCGCGAGCAAGGCCTCATAGAAGGCCTTCATGTGTGGGTCCCAGCGTACCGCCGCCAGAGCCGGCATATAAAGGGCGCGGCGCAAGTGGCGACTGCCGGCGCGACTAATGCGCGACGGCTTATGCACCGAAGTGCCCGAGTCGTGGTGTACCGGATCCAGCCCGCTTCGCGCCACCCATTGACGCACTTTCATGTCCGGTGCCAACAGGACCAGCTCGCTCAGGATCTGCAGCGCGCTGACGGCCGCGATGCCGGGAACGCCTGTTAACAGCTTGAAGCGCTCCCTCAAGTTGGCATCGGCAGCGATCAACGCCATACCCTCACGGCGCAGCTTCACGATGCGTCGGCCAACTCCGGCCAGCGAACGCTTCAGGTCTGCGATTACGCATTGCGGCGTGGCTATCGATCTTTCGGCGGCATACAGGCGATTGGCCTCTCGCCTTTGCTGCGACCACCAGCGCTTCCAGATGCCGGCTGAGGGCGCGCAGGGCGAGGGCGCTTTGGCTGGGCTTTTGCCAGGCTGCAAAGGGCATGCGCAGACTGAACTCGGCCAGCACTTGAGCATCTGCTGAATCGGTTTTCGACCGCCGAAGTGTCCGCGCAAAGTCGTGAACCCTTTTCGGGTTCAGCACCGCTACCTCTATACACTCGGTCGCATCCAGAGCCAAGGCCAAGTCCATTGAGTAAATGCCGGTGGCCTCCAGCGACACCCGCACCTGGGCCTTCATCTTTTTCAGCCAGGTGAGTAGCGCTTTGTGCCCTGTAATTGTGTTGGTGAACTCGCGTAGGATGCACGGATGGTCCCACTCCATTACAGCAACTGCCAGGCTCCGCGCCTACATCAATACCGCAAAACAACCTCTTCACGTGAGGAATTTCCGTCTGACCAACAGCAACGATCTGCTTGCCCATAGACCTCCTTCGGCACTAGGATGGGCTTCAGCTGCCGTCCCTGTCCGCGTCCACGGACTTGCTCTTGTTGCTGACCTTGAACATGCAGGCTCCAAAGGCCTTCGATTCTCCACAGCATTAAAAGAGAGGGACGGCGGCCGATCTTCGCATCAGGCTCAATCAAAGCTGGCCTCGGGTGGGAACGGCCTTTCCGCCGAAACGTGAAAACATCCTCACGCCTCTGAAAGCAACATACAAGAGTGGGAAAACAGCTTCATCGTTTTTCCACTCTTTCCATAGATCGTCATTTCCATGGCCTCGGTGGTCAAAAGACCGTTGCCGGCTGATATCTGCTGTTCATGCCTTGCCGCCTTTCTTCGCCAGCGTTCTCCGGAAGCGGTAGGATTCGTCCCCGGTCTCAATGATGTTGGCCTGGTCCGTCAACCGGTCCAGCATCGCCTTGCATAACCGCGCATTGGGGAACTTGGTGGTCCATTCGGAAAAGGGTAAGTTCGTTGTCACGATCACTGCCGCCCGCTCGGCGCGTCCCGCGATGACCTGAAACAGCAACTCCGCCGCGGCATCCGGCATGACCACGTAACCCAGCTCGTCGATCACGATCAGGTCGTAGCGCGTCCAGCGATTCCGCACGCGCGTTAGCTCCAACTGATTCTTGGCTTCGATCAGCTCGGTCACCATTTCCGCCGCCGTCGTGAACCGCACCCGCTTGCGCTGCCGGCAGGCGGCCACCGCCAATGCCGTTGCCAAGTGCGTCTTTCCCCGTCCCTGTTTCACCCAGAAAAATGACCGGCTCCTTGCGCGCCAGATATCCGCCTTCGCTCAGATTCCTCAGCAGCGCCACTGAAATGTGCGGCGCACCTGGAAGTCGAACTCCTCCAGCGTCTTCACCGCCGGGAAGCGCGCTTCCTGAATCCGCCGCGCCATCGCCCTGTGATCGCGTTCCTCGATTTCCGCTTCCAGCAGCGCCTCCAGATAACTCAGGTGCGATTGCTTCTTCTTTCACCGCTTCTTCGGCCAGGCGCGCAAACTGATCGCCCAGCGTGGGCAGATGCAGTTGTTTGGCATACTGCTGGATCGCCGCCTGCAGGACCGGCTTGGTGGCGCTCATTGGATCACCTCCGTCGCCGGCCAGTTCGGCCGTAACCGTTCGTAGTGCTCCAGGCTCGGCTGCGGCCGGTCATAACGGCTCAGCGCCCCGATCATCGGCAGGGCCGTTGGCATGCTGCTCGAGGTTGTCGACGTTCAATAGATAGCGGATCGCCCCTACGTTCGAACAGCCCAGCTCCAACGCCTCTTCCACCGCTTGCCGCACTCGCGCCGCGCCATACTCGCGGCCCAGCAGCAGAACGTCGATCATGGCTCGCGTTCCGGCCTGCTTGCCCTCCCGCTCTTTCAGCACTCCCCAAAACTGGTCGTAGCTGGCGGGCCAGCGTCCTTGTGCGCGGCACTGCTCCAGTGCCGTCGAACCGGCCAGCGCTCCCGGCTTCTTCGTCAGCGCGTCCAGGTAATGCTCCAGCTCCAGCACCTTCTTATGCCGCTCATAGCAGCGCTCGTGCCGGGCTACGCACTTGGCCTGATGCCAGATCTCCACGTAGGCCGAGTAGACCTTCACCTGGACCGAGGTGCCCACCGGCAATGGCGCCGAATAGAAGTTCGTCAGCGCCTTCGCGCACCCGCTGGCGTTGATCTCCGGAAAATGTAACGAGGCCAGATCGAAGCCCTCTTCGGCCAGAGGCAGAAGATGTTCCCGTTCGGCGATCATCCCCGCGCCGATCGTTTGCGCGCGGCCTGCGATCACCCGGTTCTGCTCCTCCCGCGATCCCGCCGCCAGCAGCAGGTTCAGTTCTTCCAGGTTGCTGCACGCTCGGCACCGGCACCAGATAGTTCCGCCGGAACTGGCCCCCTTCGCCCTCCACGCCACCCTTGGTTAAAGCTGTCGACTACACGTGATCCGGTCGATCCACAGCAGATTTGCATCACGCATCCCTTCCATCCGCATTGCGGCCAGTCTTTTCGATTCGTTGTTTCGAAGAAGCTCTGGGGCGAAGACCGAGTGACGATTCAGTTGGCGGATGGATCTCCGCTTTCCGTGCCCGTCAGTTGGACTGACGCGGTTCCCGCAGACGCCTACCTCGTTGTGGGTGGTGGCCGCTCGCAGTTCCGGCTAGAGGACTTGTTGTCCTTGGCCGAGTTGGTGGTTGCGCTCAGGAGGGAGGCATGACACCCGCCTATCCCATGTCAAGCAGATTTCGTCCATCATGTCATGTTTATTATGTCCTTGCGCCAGCGCGCCGGCTTTGCATTCCGAGCGATGCTGTATTTGGTTTCCCAGATGTGATGCGTATTCGTGTTGATTATGTTGGGGCCCTCATGGGTGCATCTTTATGGTTTTGTCTTGACATTCATTTATACTTGCACATAATACAGTTGACATATATGAAGCAGGCAAAAGCAAGCACACCCCGCCGAGCCATCGATGCGAAGACCGCTGTCCTCGGCCAACACGGAGCCCTTCATCCGCACCCGGAACATGTAGAGGACGAAGCGTTCCAGCGGAATGAGTTCTTTGATCCCCGCGATTTGGTGCAGGTGCGCTATGAGATGCTGCGGCGGCGCCAGGTTGATGGGCAACCAGTAACCGATGTGGCCGCCGCTTTTGGGGTAAGCCGGCAGGCGTTCTATGTGACAGAGGCGACATTTGCGCAGAAGGGCATTGTTGGCCTCCTGCCTCGCCCGCGAGGCCCGCAACGTGCACACAAGTGCACGAACGAGATCCTGGATTTCGCGGAGGGGTGGAACGCGGATTCTCCAGCCGGTGGGGATATCAGTGAAGCGGTCCAGAAGCGCTTTGGGGTCACGATCCATCCGCGCTCTCTGGCCCGTGCGCTGGCCCGGCGAAAAAAAAACCAACATTGACGGAGGGTCACCGATGAAGCATGTGGATCCAGGGAACGATTGGAGGCAGGAGTACGAAATTCTGCGCCAGGAAGCGCTCGATGTGAACACACGCCGAGGTCATGGTCTGGCCCTGTTCCTGTCGCGCGGCATGATGGCTTGGCTCGGGGCTTTTGCGGCACTGAGATCAAGGCGGCCTTTACCCCGCCGTGAACTCGAGCGTTCCCCCGATCTACCGCCGGTCCTGCAGCCTGATCTGACGACATTGCTGGCCGACATGGTTTTGTCGTGCATGGGAAAGGAGGAGCATGAATACGCCGTCGAAAGTTACCGCTGATCATCTGCGCCGCTCGGCATATCTCTATGTCCGCCAGTCCACACTCCGCCAGGTCCACGAGAACTGCGAGAGCACGGCACGGCAGTACGATCTGAAGCGGCGGGCACAAGCCTTGGGGTGGACGAGCGAACAGATCGTGGTGATCGATGAGGATCTGGGCTTGTCGGGAGCCACCGCTGTCGACCGAAATGGCTTCCAACGCCTGGTGGCGGAGGTTGGACTGGGCCACGTGGGCGTGGTCATGGGCCTGGAGGTTTCCCGTCTGGCGCGCAGTTCGACCGACTGGCATCGGTTATTGGAGATCTGCGCTTTGGCCGATACACTCATCCTCGACGAGGATGGCATTTACGATCCGAGCCATTTCAACGATCGCCTGCTGTTGGGACTCAAGGGGACGATGAGCGAAGCCGAGTTACATTTGCTCCGGGCGCGGCTCATCGGCGGACAACTCAACAAGGCGCGCCGGGGGGAGTTGTGGATCAGACCGCCGCTGGGCTTCGTGTATGACGACAACGGGCGGATCATCTTCGACCCGGACCAGCAGGTCGAACGAGCAGTGCTCCTTCTGTTCGAGACCTTCCGCCGCACCGGTTCCGCCATGCGTGTGGTCCACCATTTCAACTCGGAAGGCATTCTCTGGCCACGGCGCGTCAGAAAAGGCGCGCACGCGGGAGAACTGCTGTTTGGCCCTTTGGAGCACAGCCGCGTGCTGGGCATTCTGCATAACCCGCGCTATGCCGGAGCATTCGTCTACGGCCGGACCCGCCAACGCCAGGCTCGCCTAGGAGGCCAGCTGCGCTACAGGCGTCTGAAGCGCGATGAATGGACCGTATTTCTGCCCAACATGCATCCGGGATACATCTCTTGGGAGGAGTTTGAAGCCAACCAAGCCAAGCTGCTTGCGAACGCCAACGGATTTGGAGAGGATCGACGCAAGAGTCCTCCGCGTGAAGGCGCCGCCCTATTGCAAGGTCTTGTCATCTGCGGCGTGTGCGGCCTGCGTATGACCATGAGATATCACACCGACCACGGCCATCCGATTCCAAACTATGTTTGCCAGCGACGCGGTATCCAAACCGCTACACCATCGTGCCAGACAGTGTCAGGCTTGGCCGTCGATCGGGCGGTCACGGAAATTGTGCTCGAGGCCGTTACCCCGGCTTCCCTGGAAGTTGCGTTGCAGGTCTTTGAAGAGTTGAGGGCCCGACAAGCGGAAGTGGATCGTTTGCGCCGCGCGCAAGTAGAACGGGCTCACCAGGAGGCCGAACTTGCACAACGCCAGTATCTATTGGCACGTCCGGAGAACCGCTTGGTCGTGGATAATCTGGAACGACAGTGGAACGAGAAGCTCATGCGTTTGGCCGAGGCCGAGGAAGAGTATGGCCGCCTGAGAAAATCCTCGTCTTCAGCACTCACAGAGGAAGATCGCGAGCGTATTCAGGATCTGGCTTCCGATCTACCCCGTGTGTGGAACGATTCCCACACTTCGGCGCGAGATCGCAAGCGGATGTTGAGGCTGCTGATCGAAGACGTGACTCTTGTGAAGGGACACACAATCCAGATTCATATCCGCTGGAAAGGCGGGGCTACGACTTCGCTGGAACGGCCGCTGCCCTTGAGTGCCCCCGACCTGGTTCGCACGCCCGCCGAGATCGTGGAGTTCATCCGCGCTCTGGCAACCGAACAAACCGATGCACAGATCGCTCGGACACTCAACGCGCGTTGGCTTCGCACCGGCAGGAAACACGCATTTACCCGCCCAATTGTTCGGCACATTCGATGCTCCTTTGGCATCGCCTCATATTCCGAACATCTTCGCAGCCATGCTTGGCTCACTGCGCCCGAGATCGCAGCACGGATGAACGTACACTTCAGCACCGCCAAACGTTTCGCCCGCGAGGGCGTACTCCGCGCCGTACGTGCCGACGATAGCGGCCTTCTGCTGTTCGATCCGGAAAGTGGCCCCTTGCCAAAGGCCGAGCCCGGCAAACGACTCCGAGATCGCCGGCAGTATCCTCGGCTTGCGTTCAGGATGCCCAACGAGGTGCAGTATGAAGCCTGATCCTTCTCGTGGCCCTCGCCGGGCGTGCAGAACTCCGATGCGAAGCCCCAGTGCGAGCGGAAACCTATGAACCGGGAAGTCTCTTCCCGCTGATGCCCACGCAGAATCTTCTTCACCGCGCTTTTAAGGTTGTCATAGCGCAGAACACGAAAGACTCCACCAAAATGGGCAAATGCCAATTCGTGCGCTTCCAGAAACGCCTGCTGCGTGGCGTGCGGATAGGCCCGATGAAAGGCGCCACCGGAGGCCATCGAGCGCATACAGAACTCATACGTCTTGCAGGACTCGCCATCGAACTCAGCCCAGCTCTCGTACCAATCTACCTGCGCTTCGCCGCCAAACTGATAGGACTGCGGCACAAAGATCTCATGCCCGGCAAGGCCCATGGCGATCTTGCGCTCTCGGACATAGGCGCGCACCGTCGACTCTGCGACATCGATCAACGGCAACTCCCGGCGCAAACGCATCCAAATCCGATGGGCCGTGTGGCGTTGCTTGCGCGGTGCCCTGCGATCAGCTTCCAGGACCTCGTCGATGAACGTGATCGCCGCCGACAGCTTAGGCCGCTCTCGTTCTGGAACTTTTCGTTCCGTTGGAACTGCGCTTAGAAGCGCCTGTCGCACTGCTCGGCGGTGAACTCCCAACGTCCGCGATACGCCACGGACGGTACCAGCGCCATGCTCAAACTCCCGCCGGATCTGCTCGTATAGCTCCACCTTGGTCCCCCTGTTCGACAATCTGCTCGTCCCTCCGGGCCAAAGAGCGCCGCCCAAGACAAGATGAACAGAATCGGCTATAGGTGGGGCCAAATCAAGCCATCAAAAGGGGCCAGGTCAGAGTAGCGAACACAGGAGCAGCACTCGAAGGGCACGGGCGCGTTGAGATGCTGGGTTTCGGAAGGCCTGAGCCTCATCAATGACCACAAGCGAGTAATCATTGGCTTTTTGTTTCAGGTACGCGGTGGTCCCCATGCCCAACTGCTTTTCGCTAGCAAGCTGTTCATAGGAAATGCACTCCATGTAAAACTGATGGCGATCCTGGAAGCGTTCCCAGGTTCCGTCTCGTAGCGCGGCAGGGGCGATGAGAAGAGCACGCTGGCGGTAATCCTCGACCACACTGCGCAACAGCTCTCCACCGATGAAGGACTTCCCAAGGCCGACCCCATCGGCGATCAACACCCCATTGAAAAGACTCAGAATGCGCTTGGCTCGCCAAACGCCGTCTTCCTGGAAGCCTGTAAGGTGGATGCGGGCCTCGCGCTTTTCCGATTTTTCTCTCTCTAACTCATCGTGGTAGCGCTCCCAGAGCACCCGCAGGTAGATCAGGTACGGCGAATACAGTTCGTACCGCGCCGCGTAGACCTTGCCTAGATCGAAAGGAGCAGCGTCTTCCCATAGTGCGTTAAACCATGTGCGCACCTTTGACACAGGTGTGGGATCATAGCGACCCATATTGAGTTCGAGATTTCGAGTCAGCCCGGCCGCGGTAAAGTTTGAAGAGCCGGAAATCACACCTTCGTCATCGGTCGAAAAGAGAAAAGCTTTCCCATGGAGGAAGCCTTTCTCGTAGCGGCGGACCTTCAGTCGGTCCGTCTTCAGGAAATCGAGCAGGGTTCGGACGGCCTTTTCGACCGGCGCCGAGAACTCCAACAGATTCCGGTCGTGCTCGATTCCTTCGGTCTGCCGGCTAAGAGCATCCCGGACCAACTTGGTTTCGAATCCTGTGCCGAGTGGGTCACCGGGGATGCGTAACGGACGCACGGGCGGATACGCGGGTTCGGCTCCAAGCAGAAGCCGCACCTCCGCTAGATCGTCAAGCCGATCCGCGAGTATTGAGAAGCCTTCAGGGTTAAAGTAGCCGGTCGCGATATCGAGTTTCTGAGGAGCGATATGCGTCGCGGCAAGCCAATCCATGTGCGCACACAGCGCGTCAGCCAGCGTAAGTTCGCGGTTATCTGCGAACTCCGCCTTCTGAGGGGGCACGGGCTTCGGTGAGATCAGAGTCTCGTCTGCCATCTGCGATAGTGCTCCAGGGTGGCTTCCAAACGCTGATGATAGTCCCAGCCCTCGTGAAACGTCTCAAAGATGTGGCGCACATGGGATTCTGTCAGCCCGTAGAGGTGCGCGACCACCGCATCAAGTTCGTTGATGTGATCTTCCTTTTTGTCCGCGGTGAGCGGCCCGCACTCAACCCCAGCAGACTGAGCCCACGCAGCGAACCGTTCATCTGGGCACGCTAACCGGCCAGCCAATTTGACTACGCGTTTCCACCGCAAATCGGAGCGTTGAGGCCTGGGAATTGGAAGCGGATTTAGAACAAAAAAGTTGAGGTGCTTTTCCACGTATCTGCGCGCCCACCAGTCCAATGGCACGGAAGACAATACGCCCAAAAGGTAAGCTTGGTCTCTCTCATCACCACGCGGCCAAAGAAAGTAGGGTGCGGTATTCGCAACAAAGATGCGTGGCGGCAACAATGCGCAACGTACTGTCCGCGTGTCCGTAGCACGCGTGACATCTCGGAATGCAAGACGCGGATGATTACAGGGCAACGTGGCTGAGTCCCGCAACCACTGTGGTGTGAATCCCAGAAAGACTGAGCGCGAGTTGGCGCGCACGCGGCTCTTTTGCAGATCCTTGCGGACCTCGGCCGGACTGGCCCAGGCATAATATGTGCCCGTATCCGGCTCCCAAAGGTCGAAGGACTCGCCCTTGAAGACCGGCCAGTATCCCGTGGGTGCATCATCCGTGAACTTCATAAGCGGTTTGTCATTGGTTGCGTGGAGTTCAGAGTGTGGCCTTGCCCGCCAGCTTGCGCCATCGTCTAGATTGAGGCTCGGTGCACGCCGCAATTGCGTAAAGACCTCCAGCGATTCATCTGTTGGCAAGGAGGGAAATGCTGCCGAATCTGTCCACGAGAGAACGGATCTAACGAGATAGCGTGGCGATGGAGATGAAGTGCCAACAGCAAAACGGTCTGGCGAATTGTAGGGACCGCGCAGAGGCATGGTTGCGTCAGGCACAGGATCTGCCTTGAGCCAAGAACAAAGAGCAGCCGTATCTCGTTCCTCAACATCATCGAAGACCCAGCCCGCTCGATTTTAGAACCATAGTCATGTCTTCTATTTGGTAACGGGCGAACAGTTGTCGGCGAAATTCCTCGCTCCCTTTGGCTGCGAATGCAGAACGAGGCATCACGACGGCTACGCGTCCGGAAGCTTCCCGCGCCAGCGCCAGAAAACGCCATGCGGCTGCCTTGTATGTATCCGGGTCGCCGGTCCCCATCCCCGGAAAAGGCCCCTTTAGAAGCAACCGGCGCAGCAGCTCCGCCTCTGCTTTCTCTTGTTCGTACCGATGTACTAAGTCCGGCCTTTCACGGCGCAGTGCCTTCTTCCTGGTTTCTTGGTCCCTCTGCTTGAGTGAGTGAAACCCGGGATAGTGACGCGCCCAGAAACGATCCTCCTCGACCGTAGCTTCCTCCCAGGGCGGGTTGCCCAGGATCACGTCGAAGCCAGGCCGGTTACGCAAGAAGACCTCAGGAAAGGCGATGGGAAAGTGGAAGGGCGGAAGGGCTTCTATGCATCGGCGCGCGAGCCGGTGTAAAGGCGAGCCTGCCAGAAAAGCAACCTCGCCATTCCAGTGACTCGCATCTTGAAAAACTTTTGCCCGAACCTCTTCGTTAATGCGAGCCGCAGTTAGCACATCGAACAGGGCTTCGGCGCCTGCAACCGATTCGTGCGCGGTGCGGAAAGCCTGACGAGCAGACTGAATTTCCGCAGCCGATGCGTCGGACAACCGGCCAACCGCGGTTAGTGAATCGCGCGCCTTCCCGATTAGCATCTCCGCGTCGAGATGAAAGAGAGGACCGGCCACCGTTCTAAACCAGTCGTCTGCCTCGGCAACGGTTGCAACGCCGATCAGGGAGTTGCCGGCCACAAGAGTTCGATCCAAGAAGGACAAGGGCAAGCCGGGCACGAAGGTGTGAATCCAAATGGCCAATCGAGCCAGGTGCACTGCCGTTGGGTTGAGGTCAACTCCATAGATACAGCGGCGTGCAATCTGACGCCGCAAAAGCTGACCATCCTCAATCCGAATCTGCGCGCCTTCAGGCCCCAAGGCTACCCGTGCCGTGTCGCGTAGTCTGCCCAATTCTCGGGCCACCTCGGGCAACGGACGACGCGCCAAGTAGCCAAGGAATGCCCGCTCAATACGATCCACGGCCGCGATCAAGAAATGCGCGGACCCCATCGTGATATCAGCGACGCGGAAGTCGAAGAAAGCTTCGGCAGCTTTCCTCTCATTCAAAGAGTCTAGTCGCTCCAAATGGGTCTTGAGAGCAGGCTGTAGCCCGTGATCAATCAGGTGCTCCACTGCGAAATCTTTGGTGAAGTAAGAGCCCGTGGACTTCCTTTGCCCCGAGGTGTTGTGAAGAAACGCGCGGCCCTTCTGGACCTCAACCTTGTCTCGCGCCTTCGCTGGGCGATAGTTTCGTTCTTTGTCCGTGGTTAAATCCGCTTCAGCGACCGAGAGTTCGTTCTCGAGAAGACCCTCATAAATCGTGCCGAATTCGCGCACTCCAAGGCTTCGGAAGTCTACTGGACCCCACCCCTCGTCGGTCCTGTCGACCAGTAGAGCCGCGAGGACCGGCGCGAAGACTCGATCCGGCAACGTGAGAGCTGCGATCTTCTTCCCAAGAGGGTTAGAGTCGTCAGAGGAGAAGAGACCACCATTGTATGCGGGGATACCCCATTCGGAATGCCCCTTATCTATAGCGCGGTAAAGGCGCTTCACCTCATCCCAATGATCACTACCCTGGCCACCGACCGGCCGGGAAGCCTTGAGCATGGCCGTGAAATCCTGAGCCTTCTTTTTTAAGGAGCGGTCCCGATAGAACTGATTAGTTGAGAATGGCAGGAGATCCTGGTCCTCGGCATAGGCGATGAATAGCATCCTGAACAGGATGGTCAGGGCCATCTCATAGGTCTCTGTCAGATCCTTCGCGCTTGGTCGGCGCAAAGCGCGGCTTCCATCAGCCCTTCAGCCAACGGGGGAACGACGTCCGTATAGATCCGATCACGTAATCTCTCGCCGAGCTGGCGGCATAGCGCTTCGAGTCCCCCAGGAATCGCTCCACCGTTCCGCCCTTTCCAAGGGCTTCCGCGGAGAAGATCATCCACGGGTCTCCTGCTTGGTCGGCTGCGAGCAGATTCAAGTCGAGCTCCAGGTAAGTCTCTGATCGACCGCGCTGTCCGGCTCCAACCCCAGTTCCCACTGGATAGAGCCGCAGCGAATCTGGACAAAGCAGGAGCACATATTGAAGGTTGTAGGCTTCCGCCTTAGCCAGCGCGTATGAGATAGGAGAAAGCTGATTGAAGCGACTCTGCGCCATCTCTGGAAGCTCAGAGGCATCCAGCAGCACGGCCAATGCAACTCGCGCATCAGCAGCGCGCAGGATCAATGCTGGGCCGGTTTGCTTCATCGACTGTCAGACCGAGACCTTCCAGCAGGGGGCGCTTGCGGAGGTTTCTGACTGCTTGTCCTCGATTGCACGCAGCGGACCAGCTCTCCAACTTTGGGACGCCGGACCGAAGGTAGTGCGTGGCAAATAGTCCCGAATTATGAAGTCCGGTAGATCCGGATTCCAGGTCAGTCAAGGCCTGGTTGAGGAGATACCGAGCCGCGTGCTGGTCAGGAGCGGCTAGCGCAGACGGCAAATACCATCCATCTGCGCCTGATCCACATCCGTCACGATGTGTTCTGGATCACCTCCCGGACCAGCCACAGAGGCCTTCTCGGCGTAGAGAACCACCAACAAGACCGGCGCGGCGCGTCCGCCCGAGCGGGTCTTCCAAGCGCTGCGTAGTGCATCTTTGCTTAGAAGGCTCGAACTTTTCGAATAGACAATTTCGAGTGGTGGATTGCCATGTCCGAGACAGAGATTCGCTTTTGGCAAAGCGCTGGAGATTGCGGTCTGAACCGGGCGCACCGGTACGTCCCGCCAAAAATAGGCTTTCAGGCATAAAGTAAACGAGATTCGGCCCGAGCCTACGCGCATTTGCAGACGACTGGAGGTGTTGTGGATCACAGGCGGATGTTCAACATCCGACCGACTTTGGTAGATGATGAAGCGTTGCGGGCACGATTGCCAACATGGCAGTTGAATGCTGCAAGTTGCTCCCTTCGACTGGGGCCGGTTCCACTGGTCGCCCGATCTTCCAACATCAGGGCAGCACGCTACACTTGGGTTTCACAGATTCGACAGTTCGCGGCGATCCGGCCCGATACAAACGAAAGGAAGTCGAGTTCGAAATATTGCTTGGGGAAAATCAATTGGAAAATTCCTCTGGAGTTTGGACATGGTCAATCCCGATACCGCAGGGCCGCCACCGGATGATTCGCCGTGGGATGATCTCGTCATCTCGATCCTGTCGATCAACCAATACTCGCTGGAACGCACCTATGCTGCAAAGCGCGGCTTACAGGACCAGAAGTTTACTGACCTGCAAATCTGGTCTGCTGGACCGAAGAAGAAATCGAGCGACGACTAAAGGCCGGTGGATGCGATAGAGGCCAGTTCATGACGAAGCTCTTCGCACGAAGACTATCCGCGCTGGGTCAACTCATTCAGAGAAGGAATGGCGCGCTACAACGATGTAATCAGCGGTAAAGCGAGAGAGCCAATCCAGCGTCTTCTCGAGCCGGTGAACGGTATCGGTCCAGTGGTCCTAAGTAACTTCTACTTGCTTCGGGGCATCTAGCGGAGGTTATCCGTGTCTGCTGAGACGCAGGACGCAAACTTTTACCAATTGACTGAACTGCTGAATTGTGAAGCAATCGGGAGTTGAGGTCGTGTATGGGATTGGATGCCGTGGTTTTCTGTAACTGCGTCGAAACTGAGAAACTCAAGGTGCCACACCCTTTCCGCGTTTGCTGCATATCGGGAAAAATGGCTGTCCGGAGATTCGTTCCAGGATGATGCGAAGATTGCAGCGCATGAAGCGTGGATGAAACTACCCCCATGCAAACATGAGGAAATGCTACTCGATGGCTGTTCGCTGGGAAATGCGGGTGGGGTGAGCGTCATTCATGAGGCTCTATCAAGCACTCAGAAGCCGCCACGGACAAAATTTCCTATCCTTTTGAACAAGGTCTTTTATTAGCGGTCCACTGGGGACTTCCTGACCCTAACGCAAGTACGGAAGCTGGATGTGGAACTGAAACAGCTACGAAAGCTGAAACTTAAAGACCTCGGCATTGCGAAAGGCGATGTAAAGTGGGTTAGCGAGATTTTTGTCAACTCAGCGAGACTGGTTAAGGTCGCACTTAAGATTGGAAAGCCGATTGCGTTTTGAGCGCCGTTACTTCGAACTCTATAGTTCGCCCACGGAAAATGAAAGGCGATGCCCAGACGCGGTGTAAAACACTTCGCAATGTCAGCCCGACCGCATCACGGCGACACGGCACCAGTTCCTCGGTTTACACCGCCATTGTTCTCGATATTCGATACGTCAGTTCGAGAGGAAATCACATGCCGATCTATATTTCCAAGCAAATGTTGAAATGCACTGCCGCACTGACACCGAAACAGGCAATTGCGCTTAGGGAGTTGGGCGTAGGACTAGAGTATCGTTGCCCGAACCCTCAATGCAACCAACCAGTAATAGTTGTTTCCAAAGGTAAAGACAAGGCGGGGGTAAAGTACAAGGCACATTTTGAGCACAGCAAACGAAATCCTGACTGTCACTACGGCGTCGGCATTAAGCAACCGTCAGCGGCTTCTCCAGTGGAATGAAAAAAGACGCGAATGCCTCAACCTTCCCGAACGGAGTCAAAGTCATGCACGTTCCTCCTGAAGGCCGATTGCGTGCAGAAGGTTGTTTGCTCGGCCAACTGGCTGGCGATTCACTCGGGAGTCTTGTAGAGTTCCAGTCGCCGCAACAGATTCGTCGCCAGTATCCAGACGGAGTTCAGGAATTGGCCGACGGCGGTACTTGGGGGACAATAGCTGGACAGCCAACCGATGACTCCGAAATGGCTCTGATGCTTGCAAGAATGTTGATAAAGAATAGACGCTATGACGCGGAGGAAGCGCGAAGAGCATATATCTTTTGGCTGAACTCTTCTCCGTTCGATTGCGGCGGTACAGTTTCGACCGGACTGCGGGCAAACCGAATCGTGAGAGCCAAGCAAATGGTGCGCTGATGCGGATTAGCCCTTTGGGCATATTCTGTTGCAATCGGGACCGTGAGCGCACATCCGATTTTGCACAGCAGGATGCAGCGTTGACGCACCCGAACCCTACCTGCCTTCAAGCCAATTCACTATTCGTTATGGCAATCGCGGAGGCGATTAGCCAGTATAAGAGTGGGGAGGAATCTACGAACAAATAAGGAACTGGGCAACGGAGATGGCGGTTGAAAAGCCACTAATGAAGGCGATTCTCGATGCTGCCGACCAACCACCCATCGACTACTTGACCCAGCAAGGTTGGGTGATAATCGAGTTCCAGAATGCGCTTTGGCAGCTCCTTCACGCTAAAACGCTGCAAGAAGGCGTCGTGGATACAGTTATGCGAGGCGGGGATACAGACACAAACGCTGCAATTGCAGGTGCGTTGCTGGGGGCTGTGCACAGTGGCGGCTGCCCAAGCAGTGGGTTGAAAAACTGTGACCTGTCGCCCTGATTCTGGGCAGTCGAACGTGCAACACCCGCGCTCGGAGTGCTCTGGCCAGTCGATGTTCTTCATATCGCTTTTTGTTCGGCTGCTGGCGGGGAGCCTGAATGAAAAGCACAACGTGTCCATCTCGGAATTGCCGCCTTCCAACTGACTAGCCGTCCCTTCTGGTCACTCAGGTTCGCTCCACTGGATTGCCGGCAAGCAGTGTTTCTGGCCTGATGGATTCACTTGCAAGGGAGCTACCGAATGCTGCCGCAATAACAATGGGTGTGAGCCGTTCAACAACCGTACGAATGAGACGCTGTGGAATTTGCTTACCGGAATCGGAATCCGCATCGAGCCACCTTCACGACACGATGACGGAAGCGGCACGCTGTCCCTTACAAATGCGATTCTCTGCCTGATGACGGATGGAATGCAGTCACGAGGTTTGACGCGGCAGCTTTCCAATCTGTGGAAGCGATTTCTGAAGCCGCCCGTTGATATTGTTCACCCCAAAGTCCTAGTCACCATCAGTGAATCCGCGTACAGGGCAATCGAGGTCGAATACGGCCTTGCACTGTGCCGTTCAAGGTCGCAGTCGAGACCGAGGACGGCTTTCGAGTCGGTGAAATGACGACGCTGCATCGTGCATACCACTGTGGTCGCCGAATGCTGAACTCGCATGGACCCTTGGAAAGGCAGCTTCAGAACTGAGAGAGGATTGGTCGAACACTTGCTCGCTGCCTTCGCTTAGATGACGGCTTTCGGGCAAGATTTGCCTCGAATCTTCAGAGCAGTGAACGAAGTGTCAGCTTGAAAGCGGAGTGAAAACGTCCTTCTCCACGGCATCCCGGAAAAGGGCAATGAGGTCGGTCCTCGGACAGGTCAAGGGGTCGTGGCACCATTTTGCCGTCTTTCCACCACGAGAAGCGAATTTCTTCTTCTCCTGATTCCTTGATGTGAAGCTTCTCAAACGAGCTTCGTCCCGCTGGGAAATCGTCGAATTCCCGGTTCGCACAGTTCCTGAGCATATTTCGTGTCTCTCACGCGGATGCACTCCATTCTTCTGCTTTGGGTATATACCCAATTGCAAATACTGACGAGATTCTTCTGGTACCGTCACGCCCTTCCGTGGGCTAGTTCGCAAGAGCAACTAACGCTAGAGTATCGAGCTTGGCTGAATTGCAGGGGACACATGCAACTTGCCCATTTTCGACGGTTGTTTTTCCGCCCTTTGACCACGGCTTGATATGGTCAGCAGCCCAGTTGTCCCATTCGCACTTCTTGCCTTGGCATTTGATACCGACTCTGCACAGCCCTTCATCGCGGCGATAGATTGCCAGCCTTTGCTCATATGAGAAGAGCCGCTGGTCGTCCTTCAACTCCACATCGGGCACGGCCTCAAAAAACTTCCGCAAAAGAAAAACATGACGCGAAGAGAGGGAATCCTCTGCATCCGTGCTATGGCTTGTCTTCTCGTGGTACTTGAGCATCTCGTTGTCTGCTTCCCCTTCGGGCAGCTTGTCCTGTTCACGCCGAAAAGTCTCGAACTTGATGAACCATTTTGCCAAATCGGCGGCTCTGTCTTTGATGACGTAGGTTTCGAGCAACTGCGAAGCAACACCATACAGTGAAATTAGGTTGAATCGCTCAAGCTCCGGGGTTTTACTTGGAAACGCCAAATAAAGGAAATCAAGCACCTTTCGGCATTTCTTTGCCTTAACGCAATTCGAGTCAAAGCCCTCATTGTTTTTGTACATTTTGTTGAGGTCTGCATTCTTAACATTGCAAGGTCCGCCAGTGAGTTCGAGCAAGACCATCTGAGCGGCTACTTGGTCATACACGTAGCGGCTGTTCGTGAAGTTACACACGGAAAAGATTGGATGTGAAGCAATTGCTTTCACAAAATCACGCATCTTTCCGGGCATGGCGTTGCGCTTTTCTTGCGCCTTCAGAGACGTGCCATTTTGCAGACGCAAGAACATTTCGCGGGTCTCTTCTTCATCCGCTTCAGCCATAACGACCACATCAAGGTTGTATATTTCCCATTTGAGTCGAATGTCGAGAGGAAGCTCTTGGTATTTGAGTCCCGCAACAGGGTTACCATCCAATTCATCAGCGTCCTTTGGCAGTCCGTACCCTCCATCGAAAAACTCCCAAATAGCCCGAGTCCTTTGTTGGCCGTCAACTACATCAAATTTCTCAGGCTTTTTGCTGACTTGCCGCAAGTAAAACTTAGGTACGTCATACCCGCGCAGGATGCTATCAACGAGCAATTGCTTTTGTGCTGAACTCCATACCGCTGGACGCTGGTAGTCAGGATTGGTGTTGATGGTTGTCCGAATGCCGTTCAGGTAACTTACCGGCCATGCCTTCTTGCTCATATCCATTTCTTTTTTCATCCTCACAATCGACATTCAAAGCGCTCCGTTGCGCGGGTTGAATGGCTTCAATCCCCGTTACCTCTTTACTTCCGCGCTCATTTAAGTGTTCCGATGCCAACTGTTGCACACCGACTCTCGCAAAAGATTCCAGTATTCGTTAAGACGCTCACATTCATGCCACCCAGTGGCTGCACAACTCCTACAACCTCCCCCTGCCCAAGGTCTATCGTGCCGCCGACCGCTTGCCCGGTCAAGCCGTTTAGAGTGCTGCCATTCGTAATATTTAGTGTTCCAGTTAGGCTATATGCGGAACCTTCTTGAAGTGTTAACGTAACTTCGGATGTTCCGACAATTCCAGCGCTGCCGTAGAACGTCATCGTTCCAGAGTATTGCCCAGTCGTCTTTCCCACTAGAAATGAGTCTCCCCAAGCGCCTCCGCTCATGATATTTGCAGTCAAGTTTACGGTCGTTGTAGTCGAATATCCCCCTGCCGGGGCTACGCCGCAGTTCCCGCTTTGGAGTGTGACCGTGAGGACGTTTATATTCCCAACCACAGAATTTGGGAAACAAGGCTCAATGAGTAAAGGACTTGGTCCTGTGCTGAAATGCGTTTGATAAACGCTATTTCCTGTAATCGAGGTGCCGTTCTGTAGCAGGTTGACATTCATACCGTTTAAGAATTCCCATTTGCCGGACATGTTGACGGTGGTCACCGGGGGAGTCGTACTATAAGTAGCGGTTGCGACGGCACTTGTGGTATAACCACTAGCGACCGCAATGGCCTGAATTGTTTCGGTAGTTGATATCGAGATGGGATTGATGTACTGACTTGAACCGGTGGAAGGGTTGCTACCATCGGCTGTGTAATAGATGGTCGAGTTCGGCGTGCTATCCAGAATGGCGACATTCACCGTGCTACCAGAAGAGAACGTTTTGCCCGCTGGTGAGAACGTTGGTGTGACTACTTGTTGTTCGGGAGTGGTTCCTCCTCCACTAGCTCCGCTCCCTCCGCACGCGACCAGCAAAGAGAGAGTAAGCAACGTGCCTCCGAGCACGCCGGGAAATCTGCATTTGCTAGTCGGTGTTACTACCAAGTGCCTCGCTTTCATGGCAGAGGAGAGCATCAACAACTCGCAACAGGTTGCGTGTCGCGGAACCACTGCGAACTTAAATGTCAGTCTGCGACCTTTGTTAAGATTCCCCTCAGTGTAGTCCGCAGCTAATTCGAGTCGATGTGACCCGCCTCACCCATCTAAATCGTTCGAAATTCTCATGATTGCCGGAAGCAAGAATGCCCGACCAAACGGAGAAGGGTAAAGCAAGATAACCTGTCCCGAATCTTGCACTTAGTCGCGAGTCTTGGCTCACTCCGTCTAGTTCAGCCTGTCAAACCGAATATTGATTAGTTCTTCGACCATCGGTAAGCTGCTCGTGCTTGCCGTGCTGCACTGGTAATGGCGATTGGCGGCACGCAACTGCTGCCGCCGGGCGTAGGTCCTGGATTCTTGACGGCAATAGCGTTGCCCGCGGTCGCAAGAGCTGCAGACGAAGAAGATGGCGCGGCAGGCGTGACGCTGACGCACTCGGAGAACGGGTTCGGACGTGGCATATCTCAACGGAATCTACCCTGCCAGGCCCGTCCGGGCGCATCTGCCTACGTCTCCATTGGGATGCGATACCTCGACTTGCCCAAAGGGATGCTTAATTGATGATGCCGCCTGCGGCGCGGATGATATCAAGAATATCCTCAATTCCGGCGGATGTTCAGAGAACTACGTTTTCAGATGATCGATGACAAGGGACCTCGAGCCTCAATTGAAGGCCATATTGTGCCACTCCGCGCCCGTTCAAATGTTGAAAGTGCATTGTAAATCAAATTTGGGAGCGGAGGCTTCCTTCGCAGTCCTCAAGAGATAGGCTTGTTTGTAGTCAGAAACCATTCCCTTCAGGTAACACCGATTTGCGAAACTCTTTCCGTGCAGCCTTCGGCTGAACTCCTCTATCGACATTCTTTTCCGGGCGAACTATAGGCTCCGTTCGGTTCCTTCTGTCCATCCCGCTTGTGCAGCTCCGGGCGGCCCCAACCGAGCGCGCCGTGCTCGCTTCCGCGCCCCTGCGGGCTTCGGGATTGACAGCGCCTCTCTCCGCTCTTCCTTCGCCGCCATGAGTCGAATGTCTTTTTCTTGGCCCACTCCGGCCAGAAAGAGGCAAATCCACCCGAAGGAGCCTAGTTCATGTTTGACATGGTGACGAATTTGATTTCTGAGAGAAAGATTCCTGTTCTCGACGAACCACAGATGGAGGCACTCCTGCACCATCTGTTCACTGCCACGCCCAGGGCCGTCTGTATTCAGGTGGCCGAGATTGCCTACCGGTACGACTCCGGCCATCCGCGCGCGATGGACGTGTATCTTGCCTCTGCCCTGCCACTGGCAGAGCGGGCTGCACGCAATCGGGCGGGAAAGATCTTTGTTCATCCCTCCGACTGGCAGATCGAGCTGATGTACGACGGTGCTGTAAAAGCTGTCATCGAGACTTTTCAATCAAAATGCGTCTTGAAGCCGGAGGACGATGCTTTTCGGCGCTATCTGCTACGGGCTATGGCGCGGGGAGCCATGCGCAACTTATTTCCGGCGAGGGGAGAACGACGGCATCCGCGCGGCAGCCGATCTCGCGGCTTTCGCGGTCCAGAAACGAGCTTCTTCTCGGAATGAAGTTGAAGAGGAGATCATCACATGGGAACTGCTGGACCACGTGATGAACCTTCCCCAGCTCAGGCCACCGGTGCGGGCAACCCTTGAGTGCATTCGTTCTCTTGGTCCCGACAATGCTCTCAAGGATCACGCATTCACTGCATCGGGCGACCCGGACGCGTGGAAACGCGAGCGGGGCAGAAGGCCGATCCTCGACCCGAAGGCAATCGCTCGGTCGATGGGAGTGAACAAAGCAAAGGTGCACCAATATCTGCGCGAGGCCCGGATCATTCTCCGCCAGGCTTTCAATCAGAACGGCAAACTGTTTCTGACTCGCTGAATCCCTCACCCTTATGGGCCACATCCCCTGTGGCCTGACTTTGAAAGTAAACCACGCTTGCGCCAGCCATCGCTCGCCCGATGGCTGGCGCTTTCGTTTGTCTTGAAATTGAATCGGAGGAACCCATGAAATGTGAATCGGAACAGTATCGCTATGCCCGCGTCGAAGGCTATCGCATCACCGTGACCGCCCTGGAAGGGCGGTTCACGGACAAGGCAATCAACCTCGAAGAAATGAAGTTGGCCGTAGCCGTGCTACTTGCGAAAGAAACTATCTGCACACCGTGGCGCACATCGGAAGCCGAACGTGCCGGCTGCCGCGAAGGAATGCGGCTTGCCGCTCGGGAGTTCCTTTCGCAGTATCGGGAGGCAATGCGAAATTTCAGGCTCAGCCGCATTGTATAGGCCCCGTGACCACGGCGCGGTTGCGGGTAAGCATCCCCTTTACAAGGCATATCAGGTTCTCCTGGTTCAAAGCGGGGGATGGCCAAGCTTCCGCGAAACGGATATCAACGCCGAATGTTGTGAGAGTCTCATGGATTCGGATCACAAGATCATGTCGCGCGCGATCCTATCGATTGCAGTGCAGAGCAAGACTCGAACGGTTTCGGATTGGCGGCGGCGATACGTATCAAATCCTTAAGACCTGAGTTCACCTTTAATCCGGACTGTCCAGAATCAGTGAAGATGCAGTCTTCCCTAACAACCCACTCTTTTCCTTTGGCAAAGCGCTTGCACCTGGCAACCTGCTCGAGTGATGGAGTTGTCTTCATTGGGTTTCTTCACGGTGGCGGTGCGGGCGTAGATCGCGCAACGTGTCGGCTGACTGCATGGATTATGTGCGGTCTTCTTCTTCATGTCGTCTTTTGCTCACATTGTTCTTTGTAAAGCGCGACAGACTTTCGTCGGGCTACTGGCGTTGACCGAGTGCAAGGCGCTCGCTCTATGCAAGTACAGCGCCCGCGACATTCCTCATCAATTGTGGCGGCTGGCACCTGAAGAAGAACCTCTGTCTAGCCTTCAAATACAGTCCGCCATCGCAGGAATTTCTCCCGTGCCCGAAGAGAACGATCGATTTCATCCTTCGACTTCTCGGCCAGGAGGCGCGAAATGGTCTCTGCCTGAGACTCCAACTCTGCCAGTGCTGAACGGCATTTCCAACAAAGATCAAGATGGGTTCGAATAGCACGCATTCGCGCATTGGACATCTCGCCATCCAGATACGCGACAAGGACTTCATCATCAAGATGCTCGCGTGATCGGCTAATTCGCATATACCTTAGTCCTTTCCTCATTCGTCTGCTGCTGCGACACCGCTTCCTGTAGCTTCCTTAAAGCACGCGCCAAAAGGGTGTTCACGGAATTGATGCTTATGCCTAACTGATCGGCGATCTCCCGGTATTTCAGTGCCTCGAGTCTGAGCAGCAGAACTTCTTCTTCCCGGGGGGAGAGCACCGAAAGAAGACTTCGGATCTCGGCAAGCCTGGATATTTCTGTGGCGGGCTCTCCTGGCAAATCCGTTTCATCAAGCTGCTCATGGAGACTTCGATCCTTCATTTGCCTGTTCATGGCTCGCCGCAATACACAAATCGTCCACGCCTTCGGGTGTTCGATCCTCTTGCCAGTTCTCAGCGCTTGATAAAGCTGCATGAATGCATCTTGGGCGAGATCTTCAGCGAGTTCGTAGTTGGATGTCGTGCGAAGTGCGTAGCGCACAAGCGGCACGTACCAACAATCAAAGAGCGCCGCCACAAGATCGGTTGCATCAGATTCGTTCACGTACCTAGCCAGCCGACAAAAATTCGCTGTCTAGGAGTGTCAGAATTCAGTGCTTTTAGCGACAGCCTGTGCGAAATTTGTTCGTCCAGGCCGGCTCACATCGTGAAGCGGCTATCGGCCAGGAGCTTTCAGCATCATCCGAGGATGCAAAGGGCGTGCGGATGGTGACGCGTAAAAAAAAGCGGCTTGGCGCCTTATCGATGACCGTTTGCGGAAACGACAGATCGGATTCCGCTGTCGGACAATAAGCGTCTGCAGCGTCTGAAGAATATCCGCGTGGTTCCGAGCCAAATACCGTTCAATTTTGGGATTCTTAAGCAAACGATCAAGATAGCCGCAGGCTACGGTCAACGTAAGGACGTCTGTGCCATAAGATTCTTCCACGGTTTTCAGATCTCTCAAGAGAAACTCATTTTCATCTTCCAGCATTGATCGGGCGGCGGTGGACGTCGCCTGGAGCTTTTTGGATGACGCGGCATGACATTCCAGCATTTCCGGTTTCGTCACCGTAAAAAGCGCCTTTGCGAAGGGAACGGTATATGTTCCCCCAGCCACCATGTGTTCGGCCGCTTCGATCTGGCGGACAGGTTTCATCTTGCGCAAAATGGAGAAGACCTTCGGGCTTACCTGCTTGTTGATCAGGATTTGCACCGCTTCCGGGCAGATCCCATTCAACAGGTCGCGCTTGGTGCGAATGGCCTCCAGGCTGACATTCAGGGCGGCCGCAATGCGTTCCTCTGTCAGACCGGTTTTCAGCGCCTCCAGCAACATAAAGTGCTGCGCGATAGGGGGAATATGGTTGACATGCCGGTTGTAGGTGTAGGCTTCGTCATCCGTCGAAAGAAGGCACTTGGCCTCCTTCACTCCCATCGACTTCAGAATCTCCAGACGCACATGGCCGTCGAGGAGAAGATAATCAGCTGGTCCTCTCGGATAAACCACCAACGGTTCAATCAGCCCGACATGCTTTAGCGAGGCTATGAGTTGCTTATAAAACTCTGCGTACCGATAGCGTTTGGTGGCATCCTTCTGAGGCACGATGATGTCGAGGGGCAACACGACAATCTGATTGTCAAAGGCCGCCTTTATCGCGCTGATCGACATCGTTCGTTCCCCTAATCAAGCCTGTCTTTGAGTTGCTTTGGCATGTCGGAGATACCTTCCGCGCGCAACAGCGTGACGAAGTTCTCGTCGCTAATGAGTTGGCGCATCACGGATGTAACTAACAGGAGCCGCTCCTTTGTTAGTTCCGCTTTCGCGATTAGGGCCTTTTGCTCGCGAACTCGCTGTTTGTATACCTGGACCAACATCTGTCCCGTGACCTTGCGGCGATTCTCTTCTGCTTTGCCCTCCTTCTGCCTCTTCTCAATCCGTTTTGTGATGAGGCGTCGCGCGGCGGCCAGATTCGCTCCTCGCAATTGCCCGGTCGCGTATGCTTCTGAGAGAGCCTCGGAAATCTCAGCATCTTTTCCACTCGCGATCTGTGCCGCAACGCTGATGGGCAACCTTCCACCCTCGACAGCGTCAATGAGTGCAAGTTCCTGGTGTTCGACCAGATGCACAATACCCGATATGTACATGCGATCTGTGCCGAGCTTTTTTGCAATATCCCCAACGCTGTATCCACGCTCGCGCAGGGTTCGAACCTCGCGGATGATATCCCTATTGGATGGCGGTCGCCTTGCGATATTTTCGACCAGGCTCATTAGGAACTGATCTTCGCGCGATGCCTCAGTTATGACTGCTGGGATGGTCGTCTCGCCAAGGGCGACGAATGCCTCAATTCTTCCTTGGCCGCAGACGAGATCGAATTGTTTCCCATCCCGTGGGCTCCTTGCGGCGCACAACTGTAATGGGTTTCTTGAGCCCGACCTCGCGGATGTTGGCAACGATCATCTGCCATTTTCCCCGGCTGCGCGATCTGGGATTAGCAATGTGAATCTGATCGATTGGAATCCGTTCAATGTGTTGTTCCTTCATGCTGCACTCTCCACCCGCGCACGCTGCTGCCATCTCCATAAAGAAGTTCAGGTTATTGAAGCGATAAACATCCAGGACGAGGCCGTTCTCCGGCTTGAAGGTCAGCCTCTCTGCCAGGACATCAAGGCGGGGCAGGAGGTAGTAGTCAAGGATCTCGTCGTTGCCGGGCTGAAGGCGGGCTGCAATCACTACGTCTGGACGCAGACTCTCATCAAATCGGAGTTGCCAGCGGAGGTTTCCCGTTCGACTCTCTCGGCATCTGGCAAGAATCAGGGATGCTGTGTATTCGAGGTTTATGGTGAGCAGGTCGTTATGCTGGTCGACGCTAACCGTAGCCCCGAGGGCCAAGATCTGGTCAAATATGGAAGCAATCAGATCGGCATGTCGCCGGCGGAGTTTGCGATTGATTTCAATGTAGGCGTAGTCCCGATCGGTAGCCCATCCAATGAGTGAATACGCGCGAGTGAGACTGCCAAAGCGCGAAGAGTAGCAGGAACTGGAGGGCAAATCCTCGGTCTCATCGATGAGGATGCCAGAAAGCCGGCCGCGATCCCGGAGCAATTCTCTCAGTCGTTCTAGGAGTTCCTCATCCGAAAGATGGCGATGACGAGATTCGATGATTTCCCTTGCTTGAGCAAATAGGTCGGCCGAGATGAGAGGTTCGAAAGCGCCGTCTCGCCAGATCCACATCTGCACCGGGTTTTTGACGCGTCTGTATTTCAGTTTGAAGGAACGCCGGTTGTAGACATTCGCGCCGGTGTACTTTGGGTTAATCAACACCTGATGGACTGACGCGCGTGACCATGGGCGTTCGAGTTCTCCCAACACGCCGCGACGGTTCAAATCCTCCATGATCTCCCGTTCCGTTTTGCCCTGAACAACAAACAGCTCGTAAATCTGACGAACGGTTTCAACTTCCATTTCCGGCCCGGGAACCAGGATGACCCGGTCCGTTTGCAGACTCTTGCGCTCACCCTTGCTCAAGAGGCCCTTGGGATTCTTGTCCCGGTCGATCAATTGCCGTCGCAGGCCAAAGCCTGCCGGCCCACCTTGACGGAAACCCAGTTCAATAAGGCGACACTGACCAGAAAAGACCTTGACCGACAGCTCGCGGCTGTATTCGGCCGCCATCGAACGCTTCAAGGTTTTGAGAACGGAAGACGACATGCTGCCATCGTTCTCGAATTGCTCCGCGCAATAGTGCACGCGAATGCCGGCTCTCTTGAGCACGTATTCGTAATAGGCACTTTCGTCTACATCCTGGAAGCGTCCCCAGCGGCTGACGTCGTAGACAAGCAATGCGGAAAAATCCGTCCGCCTGTTCTCCACATCCGCCATTAGCTGGTTCAGGCCCTCGCGCCCCGCAATATTCAGTCCGCTTCGCCCAAAATCCGAGTACTCACGAACGATCTCCATTTGGTGGCTGGCAGCGTATTTGCCGACCACGTCCAGTTGGTTCTCTGGGGAGTACTGTTGATGCTCGGTGGACATGCGCACGTATTGCGCCGCTCGCTGAGGTAGAGGTGTGTTCGAGAATGTAGCAGAAGGATTCTCCATTCGTTTGCCACCGACTCTTGCGGAATCGAAAATTCACCATGACATGTAGCATCTGGTGAGACCTCTATTGACTCCATAGAACTAGTGGCGGAACAGAAGCACTTTCGCGACAACGGCGGCGACAATTTTGTGAATCCCGTGAGACTGGCTGCGAGCGAGTGGCCGAACTGGTCCTTCGCCAATCGGAATGCGTTGCTGTTGACGGACGCCGACTGCCAGGTCTTCACAAATCTTTGGCAGCCGCGCGTTTCTTTCCTGGCCGCGCCCTCTTACCTTGCCACCAATGTCGATGCCCGATGGCACTGACGCGAACCGGAGCACGTGAGACTCCAGGAAAACATGCGAATTCACTTTTGAGGTTCCCCGATTTATTTGAGGGAGAGGTCGCGTTCAGCTCGGCTGGTTGAGGCGCTGCTCGAACTCGTAGAGAGCGGCCAGAATCTCGTCGATGGGAGGAATTGGGCCGAAAATCATCCCCGCCATGGCCTCGTAGTCTCGACTCAAAACGTCAACCATTGCATTGTGCGGCGTCAGGGCAAAGCGTCCAGGAGCAGCGGAAGCCAAATCCAGGTCAGGCCGGTTGAAGAACATCTTCGCGTGCCGAGCGCAATCCTGGGCCATCTCAAGGTTATTTGCCGCTCTGCGGCCAGGTTCTGAGGCCAGCAGGCGAGACACATCGTAATAGTGGCGGGAGACGCGCTGGCCGCCGCCCTTGAGTTCGCCGCGCCGCTCAAACCATCTCCGCAGACCATGGAGGATTACCACCTTGTCCCAAAAGGTGCGGCTGGAATCGACGGTGGTCACGTTGCGGACACTGAGGTCGCCGCCAGCGAGATCGTCCGCGATGAATGGTCGGAGGGTCAGTGGAGCGTGAGGGTCGAGTGCCGATTTCGCTCCCGATTCGATCTTGATGGTCCGGCGGATATAGTCATTCCCGACTGCCGTGACCGTGGGATACCGGAGCAGCAAGCTCTGGCCGTCTGGGTCGTCGGCGTCTAGCTCCACGCGCTTCCGGTCGGTGGGCAGCCCCGCCGCGGTCGAGCGCCTGCCGCAAGAGGGTCTCTATCTGGGCCAACAAAGGTCCGCGGATGTACTCCTGACAAGCGGCCCGGATGGCGTCCAGGCGGGCTGCACGCTTCTTGCCGCTCAGCGCTTCCAGCTCCTCGACTGGTTGCCGGTTGGCCGATGTCCTCGCGGAAGACGGTGATGTCGATGTCTTCGGAAAAGCGCTCGATCAGGCCGTAGCCTTTCGACAGCGATGTTCCGCCCTTGAAGAGCAATCGCGGGCCGCCCGTTTCGAGGCCGTTGAAGAGCGCGTCGAGCGTCCAGCATACCCAGAAATCTTTCTCGATATTCTGTTCGGCGGTGCCGAGCCGGTTTGCGGCGGCGAGAAACAGATCGCGGCGTTCCCGCTCGCTTGCCGCCAGTACAGTTTGAAAACCCTCGGTCATTGCGCGGCTGCCTGCCCCTTGCTTTTCATCATAGGTGCGTCCGGTGAGGCCGATGCCGGCGCGCGTCGCGTCGCTCGTCGGACAGCGGGCGGCATTTCTTGTGCCGCTGGCTCAGCGGTTTCGGCCTGGCGGAGCAGGTCGCGCACGATCTCGCGCATCCACTCGGGGAGGGCTGAGAGGCCAGCGCGCAGATCGTCACGGATTGCTCGCCCGTGATCGGGGTCTCGGAGAATCGAGACAAGCCGGCGCCGGAGTCTGTCCGTCGTCGGAGGGGAGCATGTCGCGCAACCAATGGATCGCCTGCACAAAGCGCATGGCGGGGCGGCCCGCCCAGTAGAGACGGCTTGGCGCGGCGTAGTGAAAGTTGAGGGTCAGATTGCCGAGCTTGATGGGTCGCATCCGCCCGTCAGTGAGCACATCGATGCGTGCGGGAACGGCATCGGTCAGTCCCAGGTCGTTGGCGGCGGTGATGCCGTCAACGAGAATGCGCACTTTGCCCTTCCGGGTCAGCGCATCGATCACGTCGCGCGGATCGGGAGAGGTGGGCTTTCCGGTAAGACTGTTGATGCCGGGAACGTCATAGAGACCGCGGGCGATCCGGCGCACGTCACCGGTAGAGACGAGGCGGTGGAGGGAGAGATCGATGGCACTACGCGAGCCAAGGTCGGCAAAGTCGTCCGCTGCCCAGACGTGCGGCGTCTTCGGAGCGCGGATACGGCTCTGAATGGCTGCGTGAATACTGGTCGCGGAAGCCGGCATGTGTTGCCTTCTGTAAGAAAATTGTAGCAAATTTCTTTCCAAAACGACCAAGATTATGTAAGAAGAATGTTGCAATTTTCTTACAACAGTTGCTTGGTCCAATCAATAAGGGTTCGTTTTCTAATCGTTCCTGCTATTACCGCTTAGCTATTCGGTAGGCCTTGAAAAAGTCGGGACGGACAGATCCGCATTGGCTCGCACGACAACCCCACTTTTACCCCACTCTATGACTTCCACCATGCGCCGTATCGCTCCAAATAGGTGCCAACCGCTCCGAGCGATTCCTTGTGTTATCAGCAATTTAACGACTCATAACCCAAAGGTCGCTGGTTCAAATCCAGCCCCCGCAACCAAATCTTTCAACCACTTACGAGATTAGGTCACTTCCGGCAAGTCCCCGTTATCCCCCAATAGGAACAGACTGCAATTTACTGTACGTTCGCAGTGGCCGCATCTGCGGGCAATTCCTGCGAGTTTGGGCCGAAAACCAGTCCCACTACCTGACTGTTTGCGCGGCGTTTTGTTTCCGTCATGGCCCGTCCGTAGACGTTCATCGTCGTCTGGATTGAGGCGTGACGCATCAGTTCCTTCTGCACCTTCATTGGAGCATCCGTCTCATCGAGCCAGGAGCGATAGCTGTGGTGAAAAGTGTGCCATCCAATATCCTCTCCAAGGCCGGCGAGTTTCGCAGCCCGTTTGATCTGCGACTTCTGCAAGCTCTCCTGGTGGTACGGCCTCCCTGTGACTGGATTGGCAAAAAGCCAATCCTCGTCTCTCTCGAATACTCCGTCCAGCAAATAGGGCTGTTTTTCATCTCATGGTGGGAATCATCCGGGACTCTTCGGAGCGGAGAGGAACGATCGGAGCGTGCAGGTACCTGGAGGTTCTAGAAGGAGATTTCTTCCATAACCTGAAGGAAGCGATTTTTCGATTTTATGAAAGCGAAATTAGATTTCGAGCCAGTCTTGCACTGGACAAACCCGCTGACATTCCCCGGATAGACGGAGTATAGCCGAGGCGCGGGCGGTGTCAAGGGCGGCTGCGCCGCCGCCGCGCGGTCGAGACCCTTGACACTACCCTCTCCGCCTCGACACACAATCCAAATATCCGGGGAATGTGAGTATTCCCCTTCGGGAAGCGGTCCAATTTCCAACCAAAGTGCTCACCGCCGCTCAGACTGGCGCTCAGTCGCCGCCAGAGGTAGCGGGGACCGCGATGACACCTTCGGCACTCACAGGCAGCCGGCTGTCATCCGTTCGCACCATGGGGCCATCGGACGCTAGTTCGCTGCCGGGCACATTTGACTTGAAGACAGGCCAGAACACTTGGGCGTACCAAGGATCACCCTCGTAGTGAGAGATCCCGTAGGCTTTGGGATATCGGCGGGAGATATGACCTTGCCCTCAGAATGCGTATCTCTTAGCCCTGCGGGTTTGAGGAGTTATTCATCCTCGTCGTAGTCGTGGCGCGGGAATGTGGAAATCGGCATTGTCGATTTCCAAGGTCCTGTGGGAAGATTCTCTCTTAGTAGTCAAGCATCTTCGGTAGGGCGGGTTTGGATTTTCAAGGCATGAGGGGTCTATCCCTCCGATGTTGTGGGCCGGGCGAGGATTTCTCTGCCCGGCCTTGGTTCATCGTCAGGATGAGCCCACCAAGTTATCCCTCGGCATGGTTGCTTCCCAGCAGAGCCCGCTTCCGTTTCGCTTGGTGAGGTAAGTGTATCGTTCACGCGGTCTCTAGATGCGGGAACAACTTCCTTCCATCGTAGTGAGTTCGGGTGCGGAACATTCCGTAGATGGCATGAAGCAGTTTGCGGGCGACCGCGATCAGTGCCTGCAGTTTGCGTTTATGTCGCGCGAGCAAGGCCTCATAGAAGGCCTTCAGGTGTGGGTCCCAGCGTACCGCCGCCAGAGCCGGCATATAAAGGGCGCGGCGCAAGTGGCGACTGCCGGCGCGACTAATGCGCGACGGCTTATGCACCGAAGTGCCCGAGTCGTGGTGTACCGGATCCAGCCCGCTTCGCGCCACCCATTGACGCACTTTCATGTCCGGTGCCAACAGGACCAGCTCGCTCAGGATCTGCAGCGCGCTGACGGCCGCGATGCCGGGAACGCCTGTTAACAGCTTGAAGCGCTCCCTCAAGTTGGCATCGGCAGCGATCAACGCCATACCCTCACGGCGCAGCTTCACGATGCGTCGGCCAACTCCGGCCAGCGAACGCTTCAGGTCTGCGATTACGCATTGCGGCGTGGCTATCGATCTTTCGGCGGCATACAGGCGATTGGCCTCTCGCCTTTGCTGGACCACCAGCGCTTCCAGATGCCGGCTGAGGGCGCGCAGGGCGAGGGCGCTTTGGCTGGGCTTTTGCCAGGCTGCAAAGGGCATGCGCAGACTGAACTCGGCCAGCACTTGAGCATCTGCTGAATCTGTTTTCGACCGCCGAAGTGTTCGCGCAAAGTCGTGAACCCTTTTCGGGTTCAGCACCGCTACCTCTACACACTCGGTCGCATCCAGAGCCAAGGCCAAGTCCATTGAGTAAATGCCGGTGGCCTCCAGCGACACCCGCACCTGGGCCTTCATCTTTTTCAGCCAGGTGAGTAGCGCTTTGTGCCCTGTAATTGTGTTGGTGAACTCGCGTAGGATGCACGGATGGTCCCACTCCATTACAGCAACTGCCAGAGTCTCCGCGCCTACATCAATACCGCAAAACAACCTCTTCACGTGAGGAATTTCCGTCTGACCAACAGCAACGATCTGCTTGCCCATAGACCTCCTTCGGCACTAGGATGGGCTTCAGCTGCCGTCCCTGTCCGCGTCCACGGACTTGCTCTTGTTGCTGACCTTGAACATGCAGGCTCCAAAGGCCTCCGATTCTCCACAGCATTAAAAGAGAGGGACGGCGGCCGATCTTCGCATCAGGCTCAATCAAAGCTGGCCTCGGGTGGGAACGGCCTCTCCGCCGAAACGTGAAAACATCCTCACGCCTCTGAAAGCAACATACAAGGGTGGGAAAAACAGCTTCATCGTTTTTCCCATGCTTTCCATGGACCGGCATTTCCGCGCCTGCTTCGGTCGGGACCGTACTCAGGCCGCAGCTTTGGCCAGAGTATTTTCCCATTCGTTTTCAAATTCAATCGGGCTGGCATAGCACAGTGTCGAGTGCATGCGTGTTTGGTTATACCAGAGCAACCAGGCTATGGTTTCATCCTTGGCCTGACGGATCGTTTCAAAGCGCTGGCCGTGCAGCCGTTCTACCTTCAGCGAGCCGAACAGTGTCTCCGAGCAGGCGTTGTCCCAGCAGTTTCCCTTGCCGCTCATCGAGGGCAGGATGGCATATTCTTTGAGCACTTTGTTGAAGTCGTCGCTGGCGTACTGGCTGCCGCGATCGCTATGGAAGATCAGCTTGTTGTTTTGATCGGGACGGCGCTGGAACCAGGCCATCTCCAAGGCGTCGATCACCAGGTTGCGCCGCATGTCGGGTTGCATCGACCAGCCCACCACACGGCGACTGAACAGATCGATCACTACCGCAAGAAACAACCAGCCTTCATCGGTAGCAATGTAAGTGATGTCGCCGGCCCACGTCTGGTTAGGCGCAGCAGGGGTGAAGTTGCGATTCAGAAGGTTGGGCGCAATCGGCAGATTGTGCCCGCTGTCGGTGGTCGTGACGCGAAAGCGCCGCTTGCTGCGAGCCCGAATACCGTGCTGCTGCATCAGCCGTTGCACACGCTGCTTGCCCACACGAATGCCTTGAGCTCGAAGCTGCCGCCAGATCCGCGGCCAGCCGTAGGCTCCGCGGTTTTCTGCATAAGCCGCACGGATGTGTGCCAGCAGTGCCTCGTTGCTCAGATGGCGGCGTCGGGCTATCTCCCTGCGTCGCGCCAGGTGTTGGTGATATCCGGATACGCTTACGCCGAGCACGCGGCATTGCACCCGGATCGGCCAGATCCGCTTGTGGTGTTGAATAAAGGCATACTTCACTTCTGGCCCTTTGCGAAGAATGCCGTCGCTTTTCCCAGGATGTCGCGCTCCATCGTCACCCGTGCCAACTCGGCTCGCAAGCGGCTGATCTCCATCTGCTCGGCAGTCACTGCGCTTTTACCGATGACGCCTTTTAACTTACCGGCTCTATGCAACTTCACCCAGTGGCTCAGGGTCTGCTCAACCACTCCAAGGCTCCGCGCCGCTGCCGCCATCGTCTGGCCTGACTCCACAAGCCGAACCGCCTCCAGCTTGAACTCAAGCGTGTACCTGCCCCGCTTACCATTCCTCATCGTCGTTTCCCTTTCGCTATTAAAGCAGCTAGCTAAGGGGTACGTTTTGCGGGGGCAAGGTCAATATGTGCCGTCCCAAAGATAACGTCCCACAAGAAGAACATATTTCCGAAGTTGCCCTTGTAATAACCGACGCCATCATCTGTTGCTGCTGCGTGGTGCGCGTGATGCGTCGCAGGGGTGGAGATGGTCCGTTCCAGTACCCAGGCGATCGGGTGAAGTGCTTTGTGACTGTAGAACGGCTTGTCCCATGGCACGCTTGAGTGTGCCGTTGTCGTGATGATCGACTTGATTGTGAGCACGGCAGTCGCAGCCGGTCCCAGACCAAGATAGACAAAAATGCTGGTCACGTAAGTCTGAGAGAAGAAGATGGTGAAGAAGGCATTTTGCCGGCTGGCCATCGACATGCCCATATATGGTGCGGAGTGATGCGTGCGGTGAAATCGCCAGAGCCGCGGAATCTCGTGGTGAAGGCGGTGGTACCAGTAGTGGGTCAGGTCGTCGGCGACGCACAGCATGAGAATCCCCCAAAAGAGGGGAACCCAGCTGAAGGCATTGTGTTCTCGCGGTGCAACTGAGGGGAGCACATGAAGACGGAACCACGCGAAGAAAGGTGCAAAAACCAGCCGTGGCAGTGCGAAGCAGACGATGTCGAGAACAGTTTCATTTCCGCGCCACTCTTCTGTGTAGCGACCAAGAGAAAACTCGATCAGGCCAAGAGAGACGATGAATACTACGAAACCATTGCCACGCAGCAGTTCGCAAAATCTCCAAAACAGCCCTGTGGAATGGCCGGCTACCGCCGGGTAGCTCCAAGGTGTCTGACTGTGCAAAGAAAGCCATGCAAACATGAGGGCTGGAGGAAGCGCATAAATAACCAGACTTAACGCGGCATTCCGAAAGATTCGCTTTTTGACGGCTAGATCCATTCTCATTGGACATATTCCTCAGTGGGCGTTGGGTTGTGTCGGTACAGAAACTTGGCGGCCAGGCTGCCGCTCAAGCACAACCCGCGTCAGCGTGAGGCCACCAATGATGATGAGAAGAGGTATCGCGGCAACCACTACACCGACTGCGATCTTCTTCATGAGCAAATTTGCATCGGCAAGTTGCATCTTCGAACTCCACGTAAATTGAGAATTCATCCACGAGGGCGCTATGTTCGTGCCCTTGCGGAAGCTGTCAGAAGGTGATTTTTGCCGCGAGTTGGATCTCACGGGAGACTCTCTGCAGCGTTGTGGGCGAACCCGCCGAGGAGACGATGCCGAAAGCAGAAGTCCCTACGGAGTTGCCGGGATTATTGAACTGCGGTGTGTTGAACAGGTTGAAAAACTCAGACCGAAGTTCCAGGTTCCCAGCCTCGCGCAACGGGATCGTCTTGAAGACCGAAAAGTCCACATTCTTGGTCCCAGGGCCTTGAAGGTTATTGCGTCCAGATATAGGCGCTGTTGTCGCGGAGCCGTAGACGGTGTTCCAATTCCCGCCAGTGTTGGTGAAAGCGGCGGTATTGAACCATTTACTTAAAGCGCGCTGACCCGAAGGCAGGGAGCCATTGCCGCTCGTCCCTGTAAAGAGCGCTCGCGGCGTAATGCCGTCGCCAATGTTGAGTTGGTTCACGCCGGCAAGTACGGAGAATGGAATGCCATCCGAATAGGTGAGGATGCCATTCACTTGCCAGCCCTTGATCAGCGGCCGGAACAGGCCCGAACCAATGAAGGGCAGTGAATAATTGATGCTACCAACAAACCGATTGGGAATGTTGTTGTCGGAATTTCCACAGTCATCTTGCTTGTCATAAGAATTGACAATGGTTCCGATGTTATTCGAATTCTCATCCAGCGATTGACTGTAGGTGTACGAGAACAGCAGGTTCAGATTCTTTGAACGTCGTTCTGCTGTCACCTGCAGACCGTTGTAGTTCGAGATGAGGCTGTCTTGCATCTGCCAGATCTGCGCAAAGTACGGATACGGACGTCGGGTGGATGTTGCGGTTGTGCCCGGCGCTGCCTGGTTGATGTCGAGAAGCCCATTGAGATGGACGCCGACATTGCCGATGTAAGCGATTGTGACGCGGTTCGACTGTCCAATCTCCTGTTGTACGCTGGTATGCCACTGCTCTGAATATGGAGTTTTCGCATTTAGGTCTGCAGCATAAAGCGGGGCGCCTTGGGGAGCACTGCCTGTTGCAGTCGTGTGCACGAAGCCATTCGAAACCCAGTTGAAGCCCGCGGAGCCATAGGTGGAGTTGTTAAACGACCAGTAATCGATTGCCGGTGAGTTGGCGCCGAGGCCTGACGAATTTGTGACATTCGGAGCCTCGTAGTAGATTCCATATCCAGCATGGAAAACCGTCTTGGAGAACACCTTGTAGGAGAATCCCAGGCGCGGCGCGAAGTTGGCGTTCTTTCCGTTCACGCCACTGCGTGGTATGTTGTTGGCTCCCACCTGGAAATCCTGCGTTGTCGAAAGAGACGGGATGAAGTTGTACATCCGGTCTTGAACTTCTATCCAAGGCCAGCCGAGAAAGTTGTCATAACGCAGGCCAAGACCCAGCGTCAAACGGTCATTCACTTTGTAACTGTCCTGCGCGTAGAAGGAGAGATCGAACTGGCGGAATCCGCGAGTGCCTTGCTGGTATTGGCGGGTCCCCGAAACAGGTGCGCCCAGCAGCAGATCCGCCAGGCCAAGACCGGTGTAATTACCAGTGAACGACATCGAACCGTGTTCCGAAGCCGTTTGGAACATGTTGTACTGCAGCCTAACGGGTTCCGCGCCAACATCGATCGAATGTTTTCCCCGAACAATGGTCAGGTTGTCATTCACCTGATAATTGTTCGTACCAATCTGCGTCGGGGCATTTCCCGGATCGCCGATAGAGGTTGCACCGGAGATGCTCAAAACCGGCAGACCATCGGTATTGGCGGAGTCGCCCGGAGCAATCACACCCGGAATTCCGAGTTCGGTGGGCAGGTTGAGCCCATTGTCGAAGTTCTTTGCCGTGATGAAGATCCGCGACCAGCCGAAACGCGTAGTGTTCAGCAGCGTCGGAGAAAAGATATGCGTTTCGCTCAACACAGCCTGATGCGCCGGCTGATCGGCCGGACCGGAGATGTTTGCTCCCACCAGCGGCGTAGGTAGGATGCCAGGCTGAAGAATGCTGTCGTGCGCGTAGCTGTAGCGGAGAAATGCGCTGTCGTGATCGTTAATCTGGTGATCCACCTTGATGTCAAAAGCATTTCCGTTGTCAATGCGCTGTGGGCTGTAGCGGAAGTTATTCGCCGTCGTCGCGCCGGCCACGTTCGGGGTTACACCATTGCTTGAATAAAGCGCCAGAATATTCTGCCCGACCTGCGCCTGCTGGCTGCCCAAATAGCTGGCCGGAACCACGTTGCCTGGAAACGCAACCTTCGTGATTGGATCGTGGACAACGATGCCCTTTTGGAGGTAAAGCGAGAAGTCGCCTACTCCCTGAGGACCCCAGGCGGGAACTGTATCGAGATTGGTGAGGCCCTGACTTATGCGCTGGCCTGCATAGTCAGCGAAAAAGAATGTCTTCGGGTCTTTGCCGGAAAAAACAGGACCGCCAAAGGTCGCCCCAAAGGAGTTCATGCGGAAGGACGGCTTGCTGGAGTCAAAGTAATTCTTGGCATCGAGGGCGGAGTTGCGCAGAAAATTGAAGACTTCTCCGTGAAACTGACTTGTACCCGATTTGAAAACCAGGTTGATGACGCCACCGGCGGCGCGTCCATAGCGCGCATCGGCATCTGTCGTTTGTTCACGGAACTCCTCGACCGCATCGATCGGTGGAAAGACCACTACGCCTAGACCGTTATGATTTTCGTTGTCGCCGATGCCGTCGAGCAGGAAACGATTGTCGGTCAGGCGCTGCCCATTGATGGCATAGGCTGTCGGACCGCGTTGCTGCGCATAAGGAATGCTGCCGGCCAACTGCGATTGGCCAGGCACAACACCGGCGCCCAACCCCAGCAGCTCAGCAAAGTTCCTGCCGTTCAGCGGCAAGTTGTGCACAGCTTCTTCAGTGCGCAGATTCGAAATTGTTGCGGTCTCGGTATCAAACTGCGCCTCTGACGCATTTACCTCCACGCTCTCTACTGCCGCAGAGCCAACGCTGAGCGCAGCATTCACTTCCATGCGCTGTGCCACTTCAAGCTGCACACGTTGCGCAAAGCTGTTAAAACCGTTCGCCGTAATCTTCACGCTGTAGATTCCCGGATTCAGGGGCGGAGAAACATAGATGCCCTCGCCATTCGTAATGGTCTGAATCGATAATTTTGTTGCCAGGTTCTGAAGAGTGACTTGGGCGTTCTGAAGCACCGCCCCGCCGGAGTCTTTCACAACGCCGGTAATCACTCCCTTTTCTACCTGAGCAGGAGCAAAGGGCGACGCCAATCCGATCACTGCCAGAACATACAGCACAAGCAAAAGCCGGCGCTTGTAACCAGCCGTAAGAATTTTCGTGCCTGACATCATTACCTCCAAAATGCGAGCGCGACGCAATCGCATAGCTAACGGCGTACGGGGGCGCCCGCACACGAGACGCGACGGGTTAACGCCCGCGCGTCGAATGAATGCGCTTCAAAAACAGTCGTGAGATGACTCGCTGTTTTCGCTTAAGAGTCGGTATTGATCAGCGACAACACGACATGTGATAGGCAGAGTGCATCTGGCGTATTCCTTGGATGATTGAAGAAATTTAGGCTAGTCGAATTACCGATAGTGCTGCACCTCGCCGAAAGTGAAGTTCGGACGGCGTGCAGTATCAGCTGCGAAAGCCTTGTCAGTTTGTTAATGGGGAGATCGAATGCGCAGGAATCAACAACAACCAAGCGCCTGGCGGGATGCTGGCGCGGTGCGGGAAGTGCCGGTGTTGATGTGCAATCGACCTTGCATGGTCGTTATGAGGCCATAGAACTCAGGAAATGTCAACAGCGTCTCACAGAGTGCAATGCGGCGCCGTTCCTTTGCACTCGCGGTTGACACATGATCGACTTCCGTGCAAAATCGGAATAACTCTACTCCGAGTTCGCCAGAACTCCTTTTGAGAGTAAGTGGATGACTGACGGCTTCAAATTTCGCGCTTGTTGTTGTCGCCCTGTCTCCCTCTAAGACAGTTGAGACATCTCGCGGAAGCATGTCAGGCAGGCCGATTGCCCGCCAAACTTTGAATAGACAGTGAAAGAGAACGGACGAAAGAACTCGTCAGTTTGATTGAGCTGTCTCCTGCCGCCATCAGGAACTCACTCAAGATGAAGCCATTTCATATCATGGCCAAGCCACACGGCCCTATCTGCAATCTGGATTGCACCTATTGCTACTACCTCGAGAAAGAGAACTTGTACGCCGGAAATGGGCGCGACTTCCGCATGCGCGACGATGTGCTTGAGAACTATGTGCGTCAGTACATCGCTGCTCACCCACTGGATTCAGTCCAATTCGCTTGGCAAGGAGGCGAACCGACGCTTCTGGGAGTTTCCTACTTTGAGCAAGTGATCGAGTTGCAGAGGAAATACTCCGGCGGCAAAAAGATCGAGAATACTTTCCAGACCAATGGCACGCTGCTCGATGACAAATGGGGTGATTTTTTCGCGCTAAACAAATTTCTCGTCGGTCTTTCGATTGACGGGCCAGAAGAACTGCACGATGTCTATCGCGTGGACAAAGGAGGCCAGCCAACATTCGCGCGCGTTATGCGCGGTCTCGGCATCCTGAAAAAGCACGGCGTACAGTTCAACACACTCACCGTCATTAACCGCAAGAACTCCTATCGGGCGAATGAAGTATACCGTTTCCTCAAACAGATCGGCAGCTCCTTTCTGCAATTCATTCCAGTTGTGGAGCAGGTCGCCAGTGAGCCTGATGCCAACGGCCTCGTCCTGCTTAAGCCGTTCGCACGCCAACCAACGTCGGTTTCGGAGTGGTCCGTTGAACCACTGCAATTTGGGCGCTTTCTGCAGCAGGTCTTCGATGCCTGGGTGATCCACGACGTCGGCCGCATCTTTGTGCAGATCTTCGACGTTGCGCTGGAATCCTGGTCTGGCTTGCCCCAATCGCTTTGCGTGTTTGCTCCGGAATGCGGGCGGGCACTGGCAGTCGAGCACAACGGGGACCTCTACTCCTGCGACCATTTTGTTTATCCGGACAACCGACTGGGCAACATCATGGACCGCGCGCTCGACGCGTTGATCACTCAACCCCAGCAGGCGCGGTTTGGCCACGCCAAGTTGACCGCACTTCCTTCCGATTGTCAGAGGTGCGATGTGCGCTTTGCTTGCAATGGCGAGTGCCCGAAGCATCGTTTTACGCAGACCGCGTCGGGTGAGTACGGGCTGAATTACCTGTGTGCCGGATATAAGCATTTCTTCCATCACATTGATCCTTACATGCGCTTCATGGCGAATGAGCTGAGAAACAACCGCGCGCCGGCGCGAGTGATGGAATGGGCGCGTTCACGAAGAGGGGCAGCAGGTTCCGCAGCGGTGACTCAGCCGACTTATTCGACGTCTTGGCGATGATCAACGACGAATCGTGGTTTTCGACAATCCTTCCCTCCTCGCCTCGCATGAAAGTGTCGGAACGGCAGGGGGCCGAGCACCGGTGGCGAAGTGGCTAACGCACAGGTCTGCAAAACCTGCATACGCGGGTTCAATCCCCGCCCGGTGCTCCAATAAAAACTTGCTCAGCGAGATTGTGACTGCAGTCGTTCTAAATGTTTCTAACCTGTTTGAGGAGAAGAACTCGTGAAAGAAAAAGGCGTACTGAAGCTGTTGACATCGTCCTTGATCCTTGGATTGAGCGCGAAGCTTCCGTTACAGGCTCAAGAGGCACAGCCGTATCAAGGAGTGGTTGGCAGGACTCTTGCTGAGTCCAAAGAGTGGTGGCCTGAACCCGCGAAAGCCCCTGCAGGAGCCCCGAACGTAGTCTGGATCCTGCTAGATGACGTGGGCTTTGGCGTTTCGAGCACATTCGGAGGACTCATCCAGACACCGACGTTCGACTACCTGGCCAATAACGGCCTTCGCTACACGAACTTCCATACCTGCGCCATCTGCGCCCCGACTCGTGCCGCGCTGTTGACTGGACGTAACAGCGCATCCGTGCACGAATCCGGGTTTTCGCATAAGGCGCTGTCTGCTGGCTTCCCCGGGTGGGATGGCAGGATTCCGCCGACTGCGGGAACGATCGCAGAGATTCTTCGCGCCAATGGCTACAACACATTCGCCGTGGGCAAGTGGGGCGTGACGCCCGTCGAGGAAGCGACTGATGCTGGTCCCTTCGATCATTGGCCTACCGGAATGGGCTTCGATCACTTTCTCGGGTTCCTCGGTTCGCAGACGGATCAGTATCATCCAGACTTGGTAGAAGATCAGGTGCACGTGCGTCCCGATGGCCGCCACCTGAGCGATCAGATCACCGACAAGGCGATTTCCTACATCGACCGGCATGAAAAGGTCGCACCGAGCAGACCCTTCTTCCTTTATTACGCGCCGGGTGCAACCCATGCTCCGCATCAGGTCGACAAGTTCTGGAGCGATCAATATAAGGGTAAGTTCGACGCAGGTTGGGATGTTTATCGCGAAGAGGTGTTCGAACGACAGAAGAAACTCGGTGTGATCCCTGCCGACGCGAAGCTGCCAGACCGTAACTCGGACATCAAAGCCTGGGATCAGCTGTCACCAGAGGAAAGGAAGCTCTATGAGCGTTTCATGGAAGTCTATGCCGGTTATTTGACCTACACGGACTTTGAAGTTGCCCGGTTGATCAACCACTTGAAAGAGATCGGGCAGCTCGACAACACCCTTATCTATGTCATGATCGGCGATAACGGCGCCAGCAAAGAGGGAACCCTGAATGGGGACATCGATCGTTCGTTGCAGAGCAAGCCGCTCACTGAACGGGAAAACATTCAGTACAACCTGAGCAAGATTGGGGAGATCGGCACTCCTGAAGCTACCCAAGGAAATTATCCACTTGGCTGGGCACAAGCCGCGGACACACCATTCAAGTACTGGAAGGAAGATGCAAACAGCGAAGGCGGCACACACAATCCGCTGATCGTCTTCTGGCCCAAGGGAATTAAAGACAAAGGAGAAGTTCGTACCCAGTACGGCCACGTCATTGACATTCTTCCCACCACGCTCGATCTCGTGGGCATCAAGGCTCCTGAAGAAGTTGAGGGAACAAAGCAGCAACCGATTGAGGGAACTTCGCTGGCCTACTCGATAGACGATGCAAAAGCGCCCTCTCGCCACACGGTGCAGTATTACTACATCTTTGGCTCGAGATCCATTTATGACCATGGATGGAAGGCTGAACTAGCGTACCCGAACGCTTTTATCACCGGAAATGCGGCCAGCAAAGCGCCCTTTAATGAAAACGCTTGGGAACTCTACAACCTGAATGATGACCCAACTGAGCGGATTGATCTGGCGAAGCAACATCCAGAGAAGCTGACTCAACTAAAGGCCGAATTCGAACAACAGGCCCAAGAACATCATCTTTATCCCTACATCACATGGGACGACGTGTTGAATGGGCGGATTCACCGCACGAGGGACGCCAAGCCCTTCGCCGAGGCCATAAAAGCGGCGACCAAGAGTGGAGAGAACCAGTAGCTGACAGCTCGTTGGTGCGCTGTGCTGGCTATGAGAGGTCGGGCCTTGTTCCGCGAACACGAGCGTTCGACCTCTCCTCTATCCATTCTGCCTAAATACTCAATCCAATATCATTGCTGATGCCTAGTTCGTGTCGCGGAGCAGGTGGTTCGATTTGTGGGGCTAGCGCCTGCTGGATGCTAGCGGCGCTCCAACTCGGCAGCGCAATAGTCCTTCACGCTGTGTGCAAGGATCAGATCATGGGCGCGAGCAGGCGCGCGCTTCGGGTCAGCCTCCACAAAGCCCAGCCGCGCAAGGGCCCGCGGGAGGCTGGTGAACTTGAATAGACTGCGCCTGATCCCGTAGCAGCGAGGCTGCCGGAGATTAGGGGATTTGAGAGGGCTCACGCGTAGCGTCCATTAGGGCTCTATGGCTGAATATTACAGCAGGCTCAGTCTGATCTCTCGTCGATCAAAACGCGCCTTTGTCACTTTCCGAAATTCGTGTGAAATTCGTGTGCAGCTTGTCATTGGTAAGCTGGTCAGGCTGAGACAAGGGGTTGAGGTCAGACATGAAACACAATCTATGTCGAGTCGTCGTCATTACCGCTTTTCTGCTGGGTTGTAATCCTGCGACCATGACGCGGGGCCGATGGATCGGATCTTCCGTCCAAGCATCGAGTACCTCTGGAACGCAGATTCATGCGCTCAAAGTGACGTTGCTTTCCACCATGCTGGTAGCAGAACCGGCGGGCTTCGGCGAGTGGGGATTTTCCGCGTTAGTCGAGGCCGATGGTCATCGGATTCTAGTGGACACGGGCGCGCATCCCGAGACTGTATTGCAAAATGCCCACGATCTGAAAGTTGATCTCTCGGACGTGCAGGAAGTCGTCCTCACACACAACCACGACGACCACGTGACCGGATTGCTCACCTTGCGTCGCGAGATGATGAAGAAGAACCCCGCCGCCTTGTCCGTAGTGCACGTCGCCAAGGGAATCTTCTACAGTCGGCCGTCGGCCCAGGGCGAGAGCAACCCGATGATTGCGATTCGAAAGGCGTACGAAGCCACAGGAGGGCGATTCATCGAGCACTCCGACGGCGCGGACATCTTCCCCGGCGCGTGGCTCACCGGGCCTGTTCCGCGGAAGTACCCGGAGCGTAATTGGAGTGTAAGCGGAAAGGTGCAAACTCCGGATGGCCTGGTCGAGGACACGATACCCGAAGACCAGTCGCTGGTGCTTGACACCACGCAAGGCCTGGTGGTGCTGACGGGATGCGGGCATGCCGGAATTGTCAACATCCTGACCTATGCGGCGACGAAATTTCCAGGGCGCGCGGTGGACGCGGTCATCGGCGGTTTGCATTTGTTCCCGGCAAGCGACGAGCAATTGGACTGGACCGGTGACGAGTTCAAGCAATTTAAAGTCGCCAACCTGCTGGGCGCGCATTGCACTGGCATCGAAGCGGTGTACCGGCTGCGGCAGCGCGCGGGGTTAACACGCCGGACTGCCGTCGTGGGCGCGGTTGGTTCCACCTTCAGTCTTGATAAAGGGATCGTCGCTGGAGCGCTGGCCCAGTAAATACAGACACTGCTGAACGGAGTGTTGACCGCGAGCCACACGTTTGCTCGAAGTGCGGTCTATCGCAACGGTGCTTCCATCCAGCGCGCCACGATGTCGTGGACGTCGACACCCGCAGACTCGGAGATGATCCGCGTCATTTCTTCCACTTGGAGCGCGCGCTGATTTTTGGCGCTCCAGGCCAGCAATGCACGAAACGCGTCTCGCAGACTCTTTTTACCTCCTGTTTGTGCCTGAATGCGGTCGTCCATTTCCGCTGCCATGAGGAAGCCGCGCCCGAATATGTTCATGCCGGTGCGGAAATCGTTGGCATAGAGGAACGAGGCTTCCTGCGAGAGCAGGGTCAGCGGCATTCGCTTGATAAAAGGCGGGGCAGCGTCCAGGAAGCCTCGCGTCCGCGTCATCTCGCGTTCCCGCCGAGTTTTTCGCTCTTCGTCCGGCAGTCCCGCGGCCAGCGCCTGCATCCCCGCATAACGGCCAAAGCCCTCGTTAAACCAGATGGTCTCAATGACCGGAGGCAATTCCCAGTTGAACGGCCGATAGCCCACGCCCCAGACACGTTTCGGCACCCAGGAGTGCGCCATGTGGTGCGCATAATTGAAGAGCGCGGAATAATCGTGAGAGTCCGCTGAGTGTGCATTCGTCGCCCGGTCGACGGAAAGGCTGAACGTGCCGCTGGTATCGTGTTCCTGGCTGAAATCGTAGTCGTGGCCTTCGCGCGGCTGCAGCAATTCGAGCAGCACAGTATAGGCCGGAAATGGCGTGTCGCCGAAGTACTCCTGAACGCGGTCAAGGGCCTCGCGCGCCAGCTTGCTTTCGGCATCCACATCCTCGTCTCCTTCTGAATACACTGCCACCAACAGGTCAATCTTGCCGGCCAGTTCCCGGAACTGCACGCCCCGCCCCATGACGATCTGAGAATCGGCAAGAATGTCGTAATTGGCGGCTTGCGCCTTCGCAGTCCCTTTCTGCACAGGAACGCGTGGCTCGAGAGTGCTCAGGACAGGCCAATCCTCAGGTCCATCCACTTGCAAACTGACTGGGGCTTGTTCCAAACCGTCGATATAGGCAAAGACTGAGTAGCCGAGAAGCCCGACGTAGTTCTTGCGAATCTTTGAAGAATCCACAGAACCGCGGATTCGATCCTCCATTCGGCCGACATTCACCCGGTATTCGATCCGCGAAATCCTTTCACCCTCGTGGCCGATTGCCCAGCGTGGTCCGTCGGCGTCTTTCTTGCATTCGATGGATTTGCCGTCCGGAGAAGAGGCATGAGCCTCCTCGACAAAGTCATCGTAACGAACAAACGAGTATCCCCCTGGGTATGACCTGGGAATTACAAGAGCGACCGGAGCAGGAAGCGGGCTCTCCGGAGTGATGCGGATGCTCACGCGAAGATCATCCGCGGGGGCATAGCGCAGCTCGTAGGCGATCCGCGCGGCCTGCGATGGAGCCGCGCAGACCTTCGACGGATCGCAAAGAGTCAGGAGAAAGGCGGAGAGCAATACCTGAATCGGTCGCACGATTCCGGAATGATTCTGGCGCGCCACGGGAACAGCTCCTTCCCCTCTGGAATCGTGAAAGCAGGATTACCTTATAACAGATCGAGGCCAAGCCTTCGCCCATATTTGTCGGGTAGGTGCATCGCCAGAGCTACGGCGATTGCTCAGGAGCCTGGGGACGCTCGTCGAGGGCAACTTGCAGAAGCTGATCACCACGGGCAAAAATCAACCAGACGCGTTCGCGTAAGAAAGTGCGCAACCCGAATTCTCTGAACACTTTTGAGCGTCTCGCGCCTACCAGTGGCATGTCGCAGAAACAACGTTATTGCGGATGCGGCGGGTCGGATCGGAATATTTCCACTCGATCTGCCCGAGTTGCTCCACGACGCGGCCGACTCGGGGTAGCAAGTTCAATGGCTATCGTCTCGGCTCATATCGCATCGCCACTGCCCCCGAGCCGAACTCCAGACGGCTCATGAGCCTCAAGTCGACATGCTTCGATAGCCCCGCGAACAACGTCGGCCCGTGGCCCGCCAGCCTGGGATGAACCACGAACTCGTACTCATCGATCAATCCCATCTCCGCCAACGCCAGCGGGAGCTTCACGCCTCCCGTGAACAGTCCCTTACCCGGCGCCTGTTTGAGCTGCTGCACGGCCTTTTCCAGATCCCCGCGCACGAGCTCCGCGTTCCAGTCGACCCGGTCCAGGGTGCTCGACACGACGTACTTCTTTGCCGCATCGATCGTCCGGGCGAAGGGTTCCGTCCAGTCAGGCCTTGCTCCCATCTGCGCCGGCGGTCGCCACGCCGCCTCCATCATTTCGTAAGTCACCCGGCCAAAAAGGAGCGCATCGGCCTGCTCAAGGTTCTCGACTACGTTACGAAACAGGTCTTCGTCCGGTGTGATTGCACGATGATCGCAGCAGCCGTCCAATGTGACGTTGATGGAATACCGAAGAGGTCGCATTACGCAAGAGTACCGCCGACGGGGTAGACCAGCCAGGTTAGCCCGCTTCAGAGCCAGGAGCCACTCAAGTCAGTGAGCACATCGACGTGTGCGAGAAACTGGAGCCTATCCCGCTTTCCGAAATGTCAAGTTGTATCGAACCCTTCCAAGCCGAGGATGTTCACCCTCTCCCAATGGTGCGACGCCGTGATAGCGCAGCCGGGCAGGCCCGCCCCAAACCACCACGTCGCCATGCACCAGCGGGATGCGGACCACCTTGCCTCCCCGCTCCAATCCACCAAACAGGAAAGTGGCAGGCAAGCCAAGCGAGACAGAAACAATGGGCTGAGTAAAATCGCGCTCGTCTTTATCCTGATGAAGCGACAATTTGGTTCCCGGCTCGTAACAATTGATAAGGCATGCATCAGGAACAAAATCCACGAATCCGGCTTCGTCCGCCGCAGACTCGGCGAGTCTCCGAAATGCCGGCGGCATCTCGGGCCAGGCGTGGTTCGTTTCGGGATCGATCTCGCTGTATCGGTATCCGGTTCTATCTGAGACCCAACCAAGTGGGCCGCAGTTTGACATGGCCACTGACATGCGGAATCCGCCCGGCGTGACCATATGCCGGAACGGCGACCGATCTGTCACCAGCCTGAGCGAGGAGAGCAATTCGTCTTCTCGATCGAGTGCGAATCCGGCGAGAACCGCGGTTCCGGTGCCGAGAGCATCTTTTGGCAGCGTGGGAAGCGGTTGGTTATCGAAAAGTGGTGTGCCCATGATTCATCTATTTTGCATCATGAAAGATGATGCCGACGGTGTAGCGTCTGCCTGAACGCAGCCGGCTGACGCCATGGCGCATATTGACCTCGTAGAAGCCGCGTGTTCCTTGCACCGGACGATGATGAACCGCAAAGGCGACCGCGTCTCCCCGGCGCAACGACACTACTTCCGGCCGGGATTGCATCCTGGGACGCTGTTCGGTCAGCACAAATTCACCGCCTGTGAAATCCCTTTCTGGTTCAGAGAGAAGGAACGCCACCTGGATCGGAAAGACATGCTCGCCATACAGGTCCTGATGCAGGCAGTTGTAGTCCCCCGGGCCATACTGAAGAAGCAGCGGCGTTGGACGCACTTGCCCGGCCTTGTGGCAGCGCTCGATGAAGTCCGCGTGCTTATCCGGGTAGTGCGTATCGATTCCCATCGAGTGATTCCACTGGTTCGCAATCGGCGCAAGCCTCTTGTACAGCGCAGTGCGCAATTGCTGAAGAAGCTTCGGTAACGGGTAGCGGAAGTACTTGTATTCTCCGCGGCCGAAACCATGCCTCGCCATCACAACTCGACTGCGAAATGGTTCCTCGGTCGCATACAAGCTCGCGAGAGCTTCGCATTCACTCGCGGTGAGAACATCCTTCAGCAAGCCGGTGCCTGATTCGTTCAGTTCGCTCGCGACCGCGGGCCAATTGAGCGATGCAATGCGCGCGTCCACATTGGCTGCATCTGGGAGGAGCGAATCAATCTCCGCCATGGAAATCGCTTCACTCTCGTATCCGCTGCTGCTCATGTTCACCTCTGCCTTAATTAAGGGCGGTCCGCGGGCTAATCGTCAAAGCCGCGGTTGTTCCTCATAGATCTATGGTCTTCGAGTTCGGGTCTCATTACATCCCGGTTCTTGCTTCAAATTCCCCTGGCGGCATCTGCGAGTATTCCGGGAGATTCGTTGCCGTTGAAGGTTTGGAACAGTCCGCATTCCAGCACCGTCTACCAGCAAGGCAGAATCAAGGACTTGACAGACATTAGAGTACGAGCGTACTCTATAGACCATGCGTTACTCAGCGGAGCACAAAGCGCAGAACCACGAGAACATTCTCTCCGTCGCCGCTCGCTCTTTCCGCGAGCATGGCGGTGACAGCAGCGGCATCGGGACAGTGATGAAGAAGGTAGGTCTGACGAAAGGGGGCTTCTACCGGCATTTTAAGAGCAAAGACGACCTGTTCGTCGAAGCGGTGGCACGGGCATTCGACGAGATGGGAAGAGGCATGTTGGAAGTTGCAAGATCCGCGCCCGAAGGTCAGGCTCTGCGCGCCATCATCGAACACTATCTGAGCCCACGCCACGCGAATTCGCCGGGAATGGGTTGTGTGGTCTCCGCCCTCGGACCGGAGCTCGCGCGAAAGCCCTTGTCCGTGCGAAAACGGATTGAGGTAGCGCGAGAAGCGTATCGTGATCGCGCTACTGCCATTTGTTCCTGGTCAGACACGAGAAGAAAAAGTGGCGAAGTTTCAGCTGTTGTTCCCCAGTATGGCTGGAGTGCTGACTGCGGCCCGGATGACCTTGTCCCCCCAAAGCCGTGAGCAGATGTTGATGGAGGCGAGGAACTTTTTCATAAAGTGCTTCGCTGAAGAATAATTTTTTGCCCCATAAGAGTACGAGCGTACTCTTCAACCCGAAAACGTAACAACACCAGGCTGAATCGAGAGGTGAACCGATGAAACTGATGATCCCTTTTCTCATGGCAATGCTGCCCGTAGCGGCCGTCGCGCAATCACAACCCGGGCAAGCGCCAGGCCTGCCCAGCGTGGCTATACCCAAAACCACCGAAGTGCTGGTCATTCAGACTCCCAGGCAGGGAGTGACCTTTCAACAAGTCATGGCCGTTATCCCGGCAGAGATTCGGGCAACCGTGAACCTCTACCTCGATGGGAAAATCCGCCAGTGGTATTCCCGCGGCGATGGCAAAGGCGTCATCTTCCTGGTTGACGCGAAGACCGAGGACGAGGCACGAACGATTATGGAAACGCTGCCACTCGCCAAGGAACAGTTGATGGATACCGAGTACATTCCCGTCGGGCCCTTGATGCCGCTGAGGGCATTGATGGCCCAGGCGCGCAGCAGTGACTTTCCTCGCGATTGGGCTGCTGCGGGAGGAACCTTAGAAAGACACGATCATTGGAAGAGTTCTTTCGAGCGAATACGAAATCAATCGGCATTCTGGTCGATGAAATCGTTGTGATGTCCTCGTCGTTTAATTCGAGCACTCGAACCTCGCCAGCGATCTACAACTTCTGAAGGAGAGCTGAAATGTCGCCCGAAATCATTTTCAATCTGCATCTCGTCTTGGGTTATGTCGCGTGGCTGCTTTGCACCAACGTGTACATTCTGCCCAGGCTCAAGGCAATGAGCCGGATCGATGCGCAACGCGCCATTGCTACGCTGCACAGTTTTCGATTTTTCGGGCTTGTCTTTATCCTTCCAGGCGTCGTCGGCCACAATCTGCCTTCAGGATTTCGCGACGTTCGCTGCGTACGGCGACCTGGCCACCGGATTGCTGGCAATTCTGGCACTTCTCACGATAAGGGTGCGTCCGCTCTTTTGGTCTCTCGTCGTTGCCTTCAATCTCGTGGGAGCCATTGACATCATCGTCGACTATTACCATGGCGTCAGATTAGGTCTCCCGGCGCTATCAGGAGAGCTGGGCGCGACCTACGCGATCGTGATTGTATATGTGCCCCTGTTGATGATTACGCATTTCGTATCATTCTATTTGCTCCTCCGCCGTCAATCGGAAGTAACTCGCGCTGCCATCGTCTGAGTGGCTCAACCAACAATCCTTTAAAGGGAGAGACGTCATGATAGATTACATCGACAGGGTTCGCGAACCCGCGCAGTGAGCTCACGCGCTTCCTCGGCCACAGCCTCAGCTCCGAGTTCCTGCGCCAGATCGGCAAGCTGCAACAAACGGGGGGGGGGCGCTATCCTCAGTCACGGATGTCTCGGTCGGAAGGCTGCCGTAGTCTTGCACTGTCGAAGTGCTATTGAATTCCTGCATCTGTCGAGACGCCTTTAATCGGAAGCCATCTACGGCTCTCTTAGACCTTCGCCGGTTCGTTAGGTGAAGTCCTCGAGTATCGAATGACTTCGACACGGGACATCGCGATGAGACCATCCTCGACCATGACGTCAAGATGGGGAATCAGCTCTTCGATCTGTTCCTCACGGTCGATAACGGTCAGCATGATCGGCGCATCCTTGGAGAAAGTCCAATGACTGGCATGGTGAATTCTGGTACTGGCGCCGTACCCTTCGATTCCCCGATACACGGTGGCGCCGGCCATTCCCAGTTCCATACATTTGGCGACAATCGCCTCATGCAAAGGCTTGCCCTGCCATTTGTCGCCTTCGCCGAAGTGAATACGCAACATGCGCGCTTGGAATTGATCTTTCATGGTTGAGCCTCCGCTCATACAGAAGCGCTTCCCGCTGCGGGCTCCGACTGGTCAATGTCCAGAGCGCGGTAAGAATACTTGATGATGTCGACATCGGATAGAACGACTAATCCCTCTTCCACCATCTGATCCACAAGTGGAAGAAAGGATCTCAGCTTCTCTTCCGTATCTACGGCCGAGAGCATGATCGAACAATCATGCGAGAGATGCAGAGCCTTGTCTTTGTGCATCCTCCGATGAGCGCCATAACCGAGGATGCCGCGATAGACCGTTACGCCGGCAATATCGTTGGCGCGCATGGCTTCGACGAGGGCTTTGTAAAGAGGTTTGTCTTTCCATTGGTCGGCTTCGCCGATATAGATGCGCATCATCTTTGCCTTGCCTTCCATCTTCAGATGAGCAGGAGAAGTGGCTTTCTTGGGCTTCGAGATCTGGGCCGGCTTCGCAACAGTCGTTTCCTGCACCTCGATCATGCCCGTTCCGGCGAGCTCCTCCAGTTTGCCGAGGATCTCATTCACCCTTTCGGACGTCTCGATGAACTCGATTTTGAGCGGCATGTGATCCGAGATCTCGACAATGCTCGCGGAGTGCATATGATGATCAGCGCCAAAGCCGGCGATGCCTTTTACGACTGTGGCTCCAGATACCCCGCGAAAGAACAGAAAATCAAGAATGCTGGAATACACTGGGATTCCGTGGTGCTTCGATCCTTCGCTGATGTAGATTGAAACCTTGAGTGCTTTACCTGCTTTCAGCATTTACCCTCCCCTGCTCCGAGACCGAGCGTTTGCAATGCGGACTGAATTGTGTCTTATATCCGCTCACCTTGCCCTGGCCCGCCGAAGCGTGACTGAGCCACGCGGTCTCGCGGCTCACACTCCTAATCCGCGTTGCGAAACTAGAAACTCGGCAGCCCGTCCAAGCGCGCCCCAACCCACTCCGATCCAAGCTTAGTTCGTTGCGCAACTGATCCATTTCCCCTTTCAGCCGCCGACGACAATTCTGCACCATTGTATCGAGCCGAGAGGCGAGAACAGGCGGCACCTGGCGCCGAAGCTTCGTCGCACGAGTCGTCGATGAGTTCTCACCCCAGTACCTCCGCAAGAACTGAACCACCCCACACGGCGACAAGGCCTAGAAGCAAGCTGCCGACAGCGTAAAGCGCAGCGAGCAGGAACGCGCCTGAGCGAAGTGTCGAAAGCGTCTCCCACTCATAGTTGGAAAACGTGCTGTAGGCTCCTACAAAACCAACCGAGATCAGGAAACGCCACGACGGATTCAGTTCGGCGCGCTTGCCCAGATATGTGAGCACAAACCCGATGATGACGCACGCTGTCATGTTGATAACCAAGGTCCCATATGGGAACTTCGCGCCAAGGCGGCCGGAGACCGAAGAACCGACCCAATAGCGAGCGATCGAACCGAGCGAACCTCCAACCGCGATCAAAAAGTATTTCTCCAATTTCCAACCTCCGTGTTCAGCTTCGTATTTCTGCCGTCTTTGTGTTCGTTTCCATGTCCCAGTTCAGTAGCCGCAAGAGATCGTCTTCGAGTTCGGGCGAAGTCGTCGCATCGGCGCCAGAATTGCTTTGCCATATTCCGTGACGTTGAAGCCAAGCTCCAGCATCACTGCATAGACCACGGCAACCGAGGTCGTGGAAAGCGCAACGCCGCACAGCCAGCTCGGCATGATCGCCCAATGCAAGATGTAATGCGCGATCGCTGTGCATCCAAGGAATGGGCCAAAGAACCCAGGCAGACCGATGACAGAGGCCTCTCGCCACTTGGTTTTGAAGATCGTCGGATCGAGTTCCGCGCCGGCAAGAAATGTCAGTACGATGGCGCCTGTTCCCGCCAGGCCGCCATGCGCAAAACCGAAGAGCCCGGTTAGGAACACGCCAATGACCAGTTGGGCCACCGTAGCCGACCACAATCTCAGAAAGCGCCGTCGAGATCTTGAACCAGATCGCCAACAGCGTCGCTGCCAAAGCAAGTCCCACCCAGAGCGCACAAAGGTCCCAAGTGTTCGTCATGAGTACGAACTCCTAAGTTGTCGTTCAGGGAACCCGGCCGGGACATGACTCCGCAACAGGCTTCCCTGTCAGGAGTCATCATCTGTCCGGCCTATTGGAATGGACAGCGGTTAAAGGTGAACTCCTTCACCTCAGCAACAAAATCGTAGGAGCATGCCAGCGAAATGTCAAGTTTAGGAGAGAATCGACACTTCCCGGTCAACTAGGTCGAATGGTTCTCAATTGCGTATCGATCCAGCCCAGGAAAAGCTGCCGGCGACCTGACTCTAGTTCATCGGGGCAAGACGAATGGAGACGCGCGCGGAACCGAGTGGAATCACGATGGCGCCCCGCAGCGTCGTCAGTTCCCTGTCAGGGCGGACGACGCCCACACCGGTGATTTTTGCGGGTTGCTCAATACGCAGCAGTGCATTCGAAGTGAATGCATTGGCGGCGTCGAGCTCGATTTGCACGGTGCAGGCAGAGGAGTCGAATATGACCCGCGCGAAGCGCCCGCTATCCAACGTTAGCCACAAACCCTCGGTGCAAGATAAACCCGCTGGCGCAGACTGTCGCGCGGTTCCAGGGCAATGACGCTGCCATGCACGTCCAGGTTGGCGCCGAAGGCCGGCCAGCCAAACTCGGAGTCCTTTGCAAGATAGGCTCCCGCCGTCCAGACATGGCCGAAGAAGTTGGGCCCGTAGTCTCCGGTGTAAGGATCGAACGACATCATGTCCGGATAACTATGAAAGGCCGCCGATGCAAAGCCGTCCTGGTCGATGCCGGTGAGGGCGCCCATGTTTCCGCCGTATCCGACGCGCAGGAGATACAGGTCATTCGGATTGCGCCGGTAAGCATCAAAGACCGGAATGGCGTTGAGGCCTGAGCCGTAGTGATGAAGCTGCCGTTCGAGTCGTTCGTATTTTCCGCCGTAGAGAAAATCCCAAAAACGCCGGGCGCTGCCGTTGTAGCCCCAGCTGGGAATGGCGGGCATGTAGCTGGTGATGGCATCCAGGGTCACTTGCGCCTTTTCGTTCATGCCGAAGAAGCGGCTCCAGGCGTAAACCTCTTCCTGCCCGGCCGAGTCCCACGGCATTTCGCTCCCGTATGGGAAAGGCAGCTTCGACCACACCTCGGCGCTCGCTCGCATTGCGGCTTCGAGTTTAGCGGCTTCGTCCATCATGCCTTCACGGCGCAGATCGTCGAGCACCATGACGAAGATGCTGCCTTCCATCTGGCCGAATTGGGACATCTCCGCGGCGTAGCGCGGCATTGCCAGCGAGGTTTCATATGCCTGGACGAGATACCAGCGCCAGTCGTGATGAGTCACCAGGCCCTGATGATCGCGCGCCAGCCGGTAAAGCGCCCAATATACGGCTGCGACGTGCGGATAGTCATAGGAGCGCGTAAGCAGCTCGCTCCCTTGCTGATTCCAGCTTTCCCCGGTGGACCAGTCAGTATCGGTGCGATAAAAGCCGGGCGGCATTTTGTCGGGTTGGTAGTAAAACAGGCTTTTGCGGACGCCATACTTCTGCGGGCCATCCTTGTGCTGCAGCCGCCCCCAGAGAACTCCGTCGACGAACTGCTCCAGCTTCTCAATCTGCTTCGGGTCGGGCTGACTGTACTCTTTCATGGCCGCGGCTAGCCACGAGCCGGCGCCCGCTTCATCGCTTAGTCCGGCGATCCAGACACGATGATCCTGCATGACGCCGGCAATGATGGCCATGGCGATTCTGCGCTTTTGGCGAGAGTGGTTCATTGCGGTGACCACCACGACAGGTTCAGAATCTGGCGGATCTCTGCGGAATCTACGTTCTCGCGTGTCATCAGAACCGGCTGGACGTACCGTTCCGCAGAACCGGCCGTCCCCTGTATTTCGCGATCCACCATATCCATGGCGATGCGGCCCATTTCAAACGTATTCTGCACCACCACCGAATCAATGCCGCCGGTGCGAATAGGTGGAATCAGGTCCTGGTCGAAGCCGACCAGCTTGATGATGTTGGCTTTCCCAAACTCCACCAGAGCGTAGTAAGTTCCCCGGGTGGACGCCAGCGACTGGGCCACGATGGCATCGATCGGTCGTCGCCGACAAGCAGTTCCTCAGCTCCGTGCTGCTCCTGGGGAACACTGGAAAGGCCAAGCCTGCGCTCCGCCACGCGAATGCCTGGAAATTCCCGCCTCAGCGTGATCTCGAAACTTCGTTCGCGGGCGAGATTACTCTTGAGCTGCGGATCGATTCCGACAATCGCGATGGTTCCTTGGCCGCGAAGAATCGCGCCGATCCGGCGTTCCGCGATGCGTCCGCCCTCGTCCTCGTCGTTCAAAACATACCCAAGCTTGGGTCCCGGGGGGATGCCGAGTTCGGTATCGATCACCACCGCCGGCACCCCCCGTGCAAGCACACGCCGCATGGGCGTCCGCATGGGGAGGGTGGCAATCGGAGAGACAATGATGCCGGCCACACCGCGATCCAGCGACTTTTCGACCAGAGAGATCTGCGTCTGCACGTCGTTATTGCGCATGGGTGCGTTCCAGTAGAGATTCACCCCGATGGAACGAGCCACCGCCGCGGCGCCCGCGTGTTCTGGCTCCTACATCGCTGTTCCGCATGTGCGCGGAATCACAGCGATGGTCGCGGGCGTCCGCCTGCATCCCACTCCGCCAAACGCCGTCAGCAACAGCATTCCAAGTGGCAGAGCAACGCTTTGAGCAGAAAACAAAACACGACACTTCAGGCGCGAATTGAGCCGCCCCATATTACGCGACTCCTATGCTTCAAATCTCAACTGGACCTGCATATCTGTTTAGCAGATGGGCGTGTCCCACGCGTATGGTGCATCTGGACCATATTTCGCGCGCATTGAACTCGGTAGAGTAGTTCAACCAAAGCTTGCAGCTTGTTCGGGCCATTATACGGCGCATTCTCTCGCTTATGCAGAAGCTGCTCTGGACCCGGCCTTTTGCTCTACAAACCGCCCGGAGGATTCCAGCCTCTTACGCGGGCAAGCGTTTTACCGCGCGTCGTCCGGCACGTGGGAGGATGGCTCGCCGATGCTGGTGGTCCCCGATTTTGCGCGCATGAACCGGGTGGGCCCGCCGCGCGAATATCCCTGGGGTGACGAGGCTGATCACGCGCCAACATCCACGCCATCCATTGACTCGAAGGTGTGGATCTAGGCGGGCATGAAACTCGATCCGAAGCTCGAAAGGAGAAGCTACGGTCATGACCAATCGAAAGGATTTTCTGAAAAGTTGTGCTGTCGCCGCCTGCGCGACAGGGCTCTGTGGCGTAATGAAGATTGAAGCGCAGTCGTCCAACGACAGGAACCAGACTTGCGATCCAAAAGAGCTGGCCGATAATCAAAACCGCGCCGATGCCGCTCGGCTTCGCTTTTCCAAACTGATCGAAGTCCTCGAAGCGAGATTGCCCGAAGACGAACGGAGAAAGGTTCTGCATGTGCTGGGAGGCAAATGCGCAGATACCTATCGCTCGAGCTTGATCAATCGCTACAAGGGCGATATCAGGGGATTCCTTGAAGAAGGGCGGCGCAACTGGATGGCCGAAGCGACCTACGATGAAACGAGCGGCTCGATTCGCATCGTTGACAAGGGTCCGCATTGCAGTTGCCCGATGGTGAAGGAGGGCGTGAGTCCTCCGAGCTTTTGTGATTGCACCTTGGGATGGCAGGAAGCGGCGTACTTCTGAGATTCTTGGACGGCCTGTCAAGGCTGAATTGGAGGAATCGATCCTTCGCGGCGGCAAGAAATGCATTTATCGGATTAAGGTGATCTAGGAGCGAAAAACAGAACAGGGTCAGGGAGCGGCGTTACCGGTCGCCGCGATAGGCCGTGAGATCCCAGCGAAGTTGTCGCCTCACGAGACCATCTGTAGCACTCTTCTCCCGTTCTGGCCGGCGCCACTCTCGTTGAAGTAAAGTTCACGCAGTTGGTTGGCAGCCGTCAGCGCTTGTTGCAGCTTCTCGCTGCCGATCTCATCAATACGTTGCAGCAGATGGCCGTCCGACTTGGGATCCAGCACTTTCCGGGAAATTTTCAACAGCTCTACCCAGTCATGCCAGTCTCCGATCGCGTCCTTCACGCTTCCCAGGGCATCCAGCAGCTTTCCATCTGCTTGCGGGACGAGTTGAAGCATGTAGCGTAGTTCCTTGATGCGGATCCGGAATAAATGAAGATTGCCGGCGTCGAGTTTGGGCCAATGACTGAGCTCTGTCATCAGGATCTGCGGCGCGGCCTCGCCGCTCATCGTTTCTGAATCATTCTCCAGCTTTTTGCGGATGAGCTTCGCCGACTGCTTCAGGCGCTTTCGTGCCTCCCGCTGCTGCGCGCTCACGACCTCGCGAAGTTTTCGCGCACTCTTCACCCGAATCTTTGCCAGGTATTCGACCAGTCGCACCAGCGCCTCGCTTCCATGCAGCTGAGACAGCGCGAGAACATCCGCGATCAGCACATCCATGTCACGGACCTTGCCCGCCGCTTTGCGCACCGGAGTGATCGCTTTGATCAGGCGGCGCGATTGTTTCTCCCGATTGAGCAGCAGCGCGGCGATCGTGGCTTCAAGCCGGCGGGTCTGGGCGCGGAGGGAATGCACATCTTCGGGACGGGCATTGGAAGGAAATTCGTTCAACTGCTTGCGCAATTTCACGAAAGGTTTTTCCACTTGATTCGTCTGCAGTTTCACGGCTTCTTTAGGAACCTCCACTCGTCAAGAGGTTGGAATGCAATGAGTTCCACGATCGAACTTCGCATACGCCACAAGTTCTAGCTTAGCTCTTTCCCCAACGTCTCCGGGATGAACAATGCCACAACCGCGGCTGCGCCAAAGGCTGCCGCGCTGGCCGTGAACGCTCCCGCCAGCCCGTGCCGCTCGCTGAGAGCACCGATCGTCGCCGGAGCAAGCGCACTCAGGCCGCGGCCCACGTTGTACGAAACTCCCAGCGCGGTGGCGCGGATGGGAGTAGGAAACAACTCGCCGCCGATCAGCCCCGACCCGGTGAAAAAGCCGGTGCCGAAGAACCCCGCAACACAGGCAAAGACCAGGATCAGCACCGGTGTTCGCGCTGACGCGAGCAGCGGCACCGCTGCGGCCGCGGCGACTAGGTAGGCGACCAGCGCACGTCGGCGCCCAAAGCGGTCGGCGATCGCGCCAAAGAGCAAATATCCCGGGACCATGCCAACCAGGTTGATGGTCACCAGGAAACTGGTAAGGCTGAAGGCAGTGAGACCCCGTCCGCCCTGCGCCGCGGGAAGCACAAGGTAGGCCGGAATCCAGGTGAAGAGACCCCACCAGCCGAACATGCCGAACGTGTTCACCAGCGTAAGAACCACCACCTGGCGCAGCGAGCGGCGCAGGGCAATCCGTTTCTCGCCCGCCACATGCGCGATCTGGCTGCGCCGCCAGATCTCGGGTTCGGGCACGCTGTGCTGGATCCAGAACACCACTAGCCCGGGCAGGATGCCGGCAAAGAACACCCACCGCCAGTTGGCGTGCGCGAGGATGAGCCACGCGACTACGGCGGAGAGCGCGTAGCCCACGCCCCAGCTGCTTTGCACGATCCCGAGGGCTCGCCCGCGCCACTCCGCCGGCCAGGTTTCCGATACTAGCGTGGCGCCAGTGTTCCACTCGCCACCCATGCCCAATCCCAGCAGAAAACGACAAACGCCCAGCGCGAAGATGCTCGTCGAAAGTCCACAGGCGAACGTGCAGATGGAGTAGAACAGGATGCTCGCGCTCAGCATGCGGCGTCGCCCGTACCGGTCGGCAAGCAATCCAAACAGCAGACCGCCAACCGCCGAGGCCGCGAGGGTGAGCGCGTTCAACAGTCCGGCCTTGGTGCGGCTCATGCTGAATACGCTCATCAGGTGCGTCAGCACGATCGAGTAAAGCATCACGTCGAACGCATCGAGCATCCACCCCAGGCTCGCCGCAATCACGACCCGGCGCTGCGCTGGAGTGGCAGCGCTCCATCGGAACGGGGGCGCAGATGTGTGAGTGGGGATCATCTCCTGAGGCTGAATCTCTCATTCCCCGGCATAACGTGTCCAGCACAATGGCCAAGCCCCACGGCCTGATATGTTTTGAAAGGAATGGCAAAGCTAGTTATCGGCATCGACACCGGCGGAACGTTTACTGATTGCGTGTACCGCGCCGGCGGAAAGCTCGAGGTCCTCAAGCTGCGTTCAACGCCAGAGGATCCTGGCCGCGCTATTCTCGAAGCAATCACGACCATCGCCAGCCAGACCGGCGCCGACCAGTTGGAGATCCGCCACGGTACTACAGTCGCGACCAATGCGCTGCTTGAACGCAAGGGCGCGCGTGTCGCTTTCGTCACCACGGCGGGCTTTGAAGATACGCTCGCCATTGGACGCCAGGCGCGTCCCGATCTCTACGACTGGAACACGCATCGCCCCGAGCCGCTGGCACTGCCGGACCTTTGTTTCGGGGTGAGAGAGCGCATCGGACCCGACGGTGCTGTGGTCTGCGCTCTCGACAAGAAATCGCTCGAAGACCTCGCCAGAAAAATCAAAGCGTCGAGGCGCCGAGTCAATCGCGGTCTCGCTGCTGTTCTCATTCGCAAATTCCGAACACGAGCGCACCGTCGCGGCCGTGCTGCAATCGCTGCGCCTGCCCATGTCGCTTTCACACCAGGTGCTGCCCGAGTTCCGCGAATACGAGCGCGCCGCCACAGTTACTCTGAACGCATATCTCGCGCCGCGCATGTCCAGCTACATCGGGTCGCTCGAGCGCAGCCTCACCCGCCGTAAAGCCCGACTCAGCATCATGCAGTCTTCGGGGGGCATTCTTTCCGCGCAGGCCGCGGCGCGCGAGCCGGTGCGGACCATTCTCTCCGGTCCGGCCGGCGGCGTGGCCGGCGCGCTGAGCGTTGCCCGGCGCGCAGGCATCGAACGCCTTCTCAGTTTCGACATGGGCGGAACCTCCACCGACGTCGCGTTGCTCGACACCACGCGCGAGCCCCCCGTCACCATTGAGGGCCAGGTGAGCGGCCTGCCCGTGCGCGTGCCCATGCTCGACATTCACACCGCGGGCGCGGGTGGCGGATCGCTGGCATGGATGGACATGGCCGGCACGTTGCAGGTGGGCCCACAGTCAGCCGGAGCCGACCCCGGTCCCGCGTGTTACGGGCGCGGCGAGAGCGCAACCGTGACCGATGCCAACCTGGTGCTGGGCCGCCTCCACCCCGATCACTTTCTTGGGGGCGCAATGCGTCTCGATCCTCAACGCGCGCGACGAAGCTCTCGACCGTGTATGCGCCGGTGGAACATTCGCCAATACCGAGGCCCTCGCCGAAGGAATGGTTCGCGTGGCCAACGCCCGCATGGAGAGCGCGCTTCGCCAGGTCTCTGTGGAACGCGGCCACAATCCACGTTCCTTTGCGCTTCTCGCTTTCGGCGGCGCCGGCCCGCTGCACGCCTGCGCGCTCGCGTCGTCGCTCGGTATCTGGCCAGGTGCTGGTTCCCGCTGCTCCCGGCGCTCTCTCGGCTCTCGGTATTCTCGACGCCGACCTGCGCCGCGAATTCTCGCGCACCGTGATGCTCGCGCCCGGCTCTCCGCGAATTCCAAAAGTCTTCGCCGAACTGGAAGCTGAAGCTCGCACAACCTTTCGAAGCGAGGGCGTCAATCCCACTCTGATGCGCGCAGCCGATCTGCGTTACGAAGGCCAGGGCTTCGAATTGCGCGTGGACTGGAGCGCTAACGTCATCGCCAGATTCCACGCGATGCACGAGCGGTCGTATGGCTATGCCGATCCCGCGCGCTCGGTCGAGGTGGTCACACTGCGCGTGCAAGCTGTCGCGCGAACGCCCAGGCCGCGGCAAACCGCCGCACCCATCATTCGCGGCGATGGGCGATATGCGCGCATCGGTCGCACGCCAGATTTTCGAGAATGGCCGCTGGTGTCGCGGAGCATTGTACGATCGCTCTCTTATGCACGCCGGCGATCGCATCGCTGGTCCTGCCGTCATCATTGAATTGAGCGCGACCACATATCTGCCTTCTGGATGGACGGCCACAGTCGATGGCTTCAGCAATCTCGTCCTTACGCGAAAATCATCTCCAATGCAGAGAGGCCGTCGATGAAGCGCGCACGCACTCGATCCCGCCGAAATCGCCGTGCTCGGCCAGGCGCTGCACTCGGTGGCCGTGGAAATGGGCGCGGCCTTGCGCCGCACCGCATTCTCTCCCAATATCAAGGAACGCCGCGATTATTCGTCGGCCGTGTTTTCCGCCGGGGGCGACCTGATCGCGATGGGCGACGACATGCCCGTGCATCTTGGCTCGATGCCCATGTCGGTGCGAGCCGTACTCGATTCGCTCGACCTCGCTCACGGTGACGTGGCCTTGCTCAATGATCCTTTTCGCGGCGGCACTCACCTGCCCGACATCACCATGGTTGCCCCGGTGTTTCTCGCGCGGAGGTCGAAGCCCGCTTTCTACGTTGCCAACCGTGCTCATCACGCCGACGTGGGCGGAATGTTCCCCGGCTCGATGGGCCTGTGCCGCGAAATCGCGCAGGAGGGCATCCGCATTCCGCCGGTGAAGCTGATGCATCGTGGCACGATGGATCGGCAGGTGCTCGCCATTCTTCTCGCCAACGTGCGCACTCCACGGGAGCGCGAAGGCGATCTCACCGCGCAGATGGGCGCGTGCCGCATTGGCGTGGAGCGCGTACGCGAACTCGTCGCATCGCTTCGGCCATGCTCACTTGCTGCGCGGCGTCGAGGCTTGATGATCAGCGGCTCCGAGCGCCTGATGCAGAATGTCCTTGCCGGGCTTCCCGCAGGCGAATGGCGCGCCGAGGATTTTCTCGACGACGATGGCGTGCGTCCCGGGCCCATCGCGATCCGCGTGGTCAGTTCGCAACGATCCCGTGCGCCGTCGCGCGTTGGTAGACTTCACGGGCACGGATCCGCAGGTTCCGAGCAGCGTGAACGCAGTCTTCGCGGTCACGTGGGCCGCGGCATTTTATGTCTTTCGCTGCCTGCTTCCGCCCGGAGCAATCGCGACGGCGGGTCTGATGCGACCCGTCCGCGTGATCGCGCCCGAACGCACTGTCGTCAATGCCGCTCCTCCTGCCGCGGTTGCGGGCGGAAACGTCGAGACCTCGCAACGCATTGTCGACGTCCTGTTGCGCGCGCTTGCGCAGGCGCTGCCCGATCGCATTCCCGCCGCCAGCTCCGGCACCATGAACAACCTCACCATCGGCGGCATCGATCCGCGCTCGGGCCTGCCCTACACGTACTACGAAACCATTGCCGGCGGTCTCGGTGCATCGCCCACCGGTCCCGGCGCGAGCGGCCATCACGCGCACATGACCAATTCTCTGAACACGCCCATGGAGGCGCTCGAGTATGCCTATCCATTTCGCATGATTCAATACGCGATTCGGCGCGGATCGGGCGGCGCGGGACTGCATCCAGGAGGCGACGGCCTGGTGCGCGAAATTGAATTGCTGGGCGATGCGCAAGTCACGTTGCTCTCCGATCGGCGCACCACGCAGCCATGGGGCCTCGCGGGCGGCGAACCCGGCGCACCGGGAGCGACCGTCGCGGTCATCGATGGAGTGGAAGAAAAGCTTCCTGGAAAATGCACGCGCCAGGTGCGCGCCGGAAGCCGCTTGCGAGTTGAATCTCCGGGCGGCGGCGGTTGGGGCAAGAAGTAGTGCTACAACGGCGGTCCAAATCCTACGGTTCTCCCGGATGATACCCATTCACCGATACCCCGCCGACAGGCAGGAAGACTTCAAATGTCGTTCCGCTAGCGCCTTCCCGGGTTGACGAGCGAAAGCGAATGGTTCCGTCGTGCTTCATCACCAGGTTCCTTGAGACCCACAGGCCCAGTCCCGAGCCCTTTAATTCCTTGGTCGTGAAGAAAGGATCGTACATTTGTTGGCGTACGTCGAGCGGAATCCCGTGGCCCCGATCGTGAATCGTCACGCGCGCGCCTTCGCGGCCGCGCCGGCAAATGGAACGCACGCGCACCACCACTTCGCTGCCCGCCGGCGCAGCTTCCGCGGCATTGCGAACAAGGTTGCTGAAGATCTGGCTCAGCTGTCCCGGAAATCCCCGGATCGCCAGAGTGGGCTTGCGATGACACACCACGCGCACCCGTCGCGCGGCCGCCGATTTTTGATACACCGCCACAACGTCCTCGACGAGTTCGCCCACATCCAGAACCAGCGGATGCTGGGTGTCGCGCTGGAACGACAGGCTCTGCTTGGTGATGCGTGCAATCCGTTCCACCTCGGTGGCGGCATGGGAAACAAATTGCTGAATGGAGTCGAGGCAGGTGCTGGTGCGAGCCAGGTAAAGAAGATTGGTCAGCGCTTCCAGCGGATTGTTGATCTCATGCGCGATGGCATGCGCCAGCTTGCCGGTCGCCGCAATTTTTTCCGCGGTGCGCAGGGCATACTCCGCCAGCCGGCGATCGGTGACATCGGCAAGCACTAGCACCTTGCCCGCTTCGTGATTTTCCCAATCCACCTGGTTTACGGTGAGCTGCACCGTTCTTTGCCCAATGGAATATTCCGCCTGAAATCGTTCGGGCAGGTTATGGCTCAGGGCTTCACTGCTGCCGAGCACTCGTTCCAGCAGCGCAGCTGCTCCGTCGTCGATGCATGGCCCGCACATTTCCCCGAAGGCAAGATTCCATCGCAGCAGGCGGCCGTCCGCGTCCACCAGCGCCAGTCCCTCTGAGAGCGCATCGAAGGTCGACTGCCACTGGTTGGCTGATTTGCGCGCCACGCTCTCTGCCGTCCGCAGCCGCAGCAACGCGCGCACCGTCGCCACCAGCACAACCGAGTCGATGGGATGCGTGAGATAACCGTCGGCGCCGGCTTCGAGCGCCCGCACGCGATCTTCGCTCGAAACGAACGACGCAGAGATCTGCAGGATCGAAATCTGCGAGGTTTGCGGGTCCTGCTTGAGTCGCCGGCAGACTTCGTATCCCGATATTCCCGGCAGATTCACATCCAGGATCATCAGTTCAGGCAGGCTCTGCGCGGCTTTCAGGGCCTCGCGTCCGCTCCCCATCTCGGTGCAGTCGTAGCCGGCCTGGCGCAGAACGCGGCACAGCACATACCGGTTTTCTTCCCGGTCGTCGACAATGAGGATACGGGGCTTGACTTCAGACATTCTGTTCCCGCGACGCGGCTTCGGGCGCAAGCCCGGCGGACTTCAGCCAATCCAGGAACGGCTGCGCCGATAACCGCCTCGAAACATCTTCCTTGCGAATGATTCTGGCGCGCATCGACTCCAGCAGCGCCCTTTCACCTTCAGACAGCGGCTTCGACGTGTACACCAGCACTGGCAAATTCTCTGTGGCCTTGTCGGCCCTGATCTGGCGCAGAATATCAAAGCCGCTGATATCCGGCATGAGCAGATCGAGAATCACGCCATCGGGGCGATTCTCCCTGATCTGCTTGGTGGCGTCTGTTCCGTTGCTGGCTTCCGAAATCTCGAGCCACGGCTGGTCGAGAAGTTCGCGCAGAATGTAGCGCGACACATCGTTGTCGTCCACCAGCAGCAGGCGCCTGGTTCCGAATTGCATGGTTAGCCGCCGCAGTTCGCGCAACAGGATCTCCTGGTCGAGCGGCTTGGGAAGAAATGCGTTTGCGCCCGCATTGATCGCGGCGCTCGATTCTTCGTAGATACTGGTCACGATAATCGGAAGTTCGGGCCACTTCTCGCGCATGCGGGCCAGGAATCCCCACGCCTGGTCGTCGCCGATAAAGATGTCCGACACCAGGGCGGCGGGTTTGTGCCGCGACGTCCACACGTCGGCCTGGGGGACGTTGGAGGCAAGTATCGGCTGAAATTCGGAATTCCGCACGAATGATTCGAGCAGGTGCGCGGTCTCGAGGTTGTCCTCAAGGAAGAGAACGGGCATGCGATGGAATTCCGGGGCCGGCAGTTCATTCGACTGGTCGGGACGCACCGATTCGCCCACGTAGACCGCGGGAATCTGCACGTAGAACGTTGAGCCCTGGCCTTCTTCGCTCTCCAGCCAGAGGCGACCTCCCAGCAGCATGGCGAGATTGCGGCACAGCGGCAGTCCGAGACCAGTTCCGCGGTGGCGGTCCTGCAGCGGATTTTCAATCTGGCTGAATTCGCGAAAGATGGTCTCGTGGTGCTCGCGCGGGATCCCGATGCCGGTGTCGGCCACCGTGAAGAGCACCTGATCTTCCACCATGCGCGCGGAAATCACAACCTGGCCGCGCGGCGTGAACTTGAGCGCGTTCGAAATCAGGTTGCGCAGAATCTGCGAGACCTTGCCTTCGTCCGTGTGTAGTGCCGGCAGATCGCTGCTGTCCTCAAAAACCAGTTCGACAGAGGTATTGTCGGCGAGCAGCGGTTTCAACATACCCTTGAGTGCGCTGAACAGCTCCTGCACCTCGATCCGCTTGATGCGGATGCGCGTTTTGCCAGCTTCCACCTTGGCCAGATCGAGCAGGTCGTTCACCATCTCCTGCAGGTCGCGCGCCGACGACTCGATGAAGCGTATCTGCTTCAACTGTTCCGTCCCGAGACTGCCGTCCATCCCGCTCATCAGCAGGCGCGCCAGCGAGATGATCGAGTTCAAAGGCGTCCGAAATTCGTGCGACACGTTGGAAAGAAACTTGGTCTTCAGCTCCGAGGCGCGGCGCAGGTAATCAGCCCGTTCGTCCAACTCGGCGTAGAGCGCAACCACTCCCCGGTTCGTGTCCTCGAGTTCGCGGTTTAGCAACTCCAACTCTTCCTGCCGGGCGCGCAGTTCCTGCAGCGTCTTCAGCAGTTCCTGGTTCTGTTGCTCAATTTCCTCGTAGGGACCTTCCGGAGTGCGGTTCTGCATCTCCTCGCTTAGCTCGACCACGGCGCGCGATGTCCACGTCTGCTCCACAGGAATGCGCTTGGCCATCCGGATGGTGGTGCCCTTCGGCGTCGTCTCGATGTCGAATTCATCCATCAGGCGCTTGGTTCCGATAATGCCCATGCCGAGGCCGGTTTGCGAAACATACCGACCCTCAAGAATTTCTTCAAGATTGGCAATGCCGGGCCCCGAGTCGTTTACGGTCACCTGCAATCTCTGCGGTGGCGCGACCGCTACCGAGAACGAGACCTTCCCGTTGCGTGCATATCGAAAGGCGTTGCGCGCCATCTCCGAGGTCGCAGTGGCGATGCGGATCTGGTCCTGGTTGTCGAGGCCCAGCGCCGCCGCCACTTCGCGGGCCCGCTGCCGCGCTTGAACCACATCACGTTCCGTGCGCAGCGAGACTTGAAGTAGGGGATAGGACGTCATGTTTAAGCAGCCTTGACTACAACTACGCTGGCATCATCGCGCTCGCGACGGAAATCGCGCAGCAAGGCGCCTCCGATCAGCGCCGGGTGACGAGCCAGTAAACCCGCGTAGGACGAGGAAGAAAGATCCCACCTTGAGTGCAGTCCGTCGGAATGGACCACCAGCACGCCGTCAGCCGGCCATTCCGATTTGAACTCCTGGACGCGTGAGGTCGCAACCCCCAGCGTGCCGTTATGCGAAACCAGGCTGCGCGTTGTGCCCTGGCTCAGCACCACCGCCGAGATGTTGCCCACGCCGGCATACACGAGAGTGCCTTCACTAGGGCGTATCTCCGCCACCGCCGCCACCGCTCCGCGCGTCTTCTTCAGCGCTTCGTGAATATAAGTGAGGATTTCACCGGGATGCGATTGCACTCGCTTGCGAAATGTCGCCACTGCTTCTTGCGCGGCCTCCGCGGCTTCCCAGCCGTGGCCCAACCCGTCAACCAGCAACGATACGGTCCGTTCTGGCCCGCAGTCGCATATCCATGCATCGCCGCAGAGGCGTTCTCCAGGATACGGCACTGCCATCCCGGCCACCTGCAACGTTCCGTTGGCGGCCGTCTTTCCCACCTGGACCAGCACGATCGTGCCCCCGCGTCCGCTGAACACTTCCAGCACCCCGGCCATGCGCTTCATTGCGCCGAGTCCGCCGCCCATGGTGCCCGCCGTCGAATAGCCGTCGCTCATCGCCTGGGCCAGGTTCTGGATCCCCGGGCCCTTGTCCATGGCTAGAATTCGCACGGCGGCGTCGTTCCGTACACGGCAGCCGGTCAGCACCACCTGCCCTCCGCCCCCATGCACCAGGACATTGCGCGACGCTTCCGTTGCCAAAAGGGCGAGCTCGCCGGATTGAGTCTCGTTGAAGTCCAGGCGCTGCGCGGCCATCAGAGCTGCCCGGCGAACTTCGCCGACAGAACTCTCATCCGTCACTCGAACAAACTCCGTGAAGGCTACTTCCATCGCGTCACCGTAATCCGGGTTCCTTTCCCCACTTCTGATTCGATGTTGAATTCGTTCACCAGGCGTTTACTGCCGCCCAATCCGAGCCCCAGGCCCGAACCGGAGGTGAACCCGTCCCGCATGGCCTGCTCGATATCGGGTATGCCCGGGCCGCGATCTTCAAATGTGAGCCGCAGTCCGACCTTCGGGCCAGAGTTGAGCGTCTCGATCGTCATCTCGCCGCCCTTGCCATAATCGAGAGCGTTGCGCGCCAACTCGCTGGCCGCGGTCACCAGCTTGGTCTGATCGACCAGGCTGAAATGCAGATCGATCGCCCATTGGCGAACCTTCTGGCGGGCCAGCACAATATCGCTCGAACTCTTCAGGGGAACTACATCACGCTTCGGCAAACTCATCCTCGGACTCCGGCCTCAGTCCCGCGGTCGCGCCGTAAAGCAGTTCCATGCCTGCTTCCACGCTGAGCGCCGTGCGCACCCCCGGCAATGACATCCCCAGTTCGACCAGCGTGATCGCTACCGCCGGCTGCATGCCAACCACTACCGTGTCCGCTCCCAGAACTCGCGACATTGCCGCAATATTGGCCAGCATGCGCCCGATGAACGAGTCCACGATTTCCAGCGACGAAATGTCGATGAGCACCCCGGTCGAGCCCCACTCCGAGATCTTGTGGGTCACATCTTCTTGCAGCTGCATCGCCAGCTTGTCGTGCATATCCACCTGGATGGTGATCAGCAGCAGGGAGCCCATGCGCAGAACAGGAATGCGATCCACTCAGGCCTCCTTGTCGGCGACGCTGCCGCGGCGGGGGCTGCTGCCTTCGGCATTCACGCGCACCACCGCCCGTCCGCTCCTCTGCAACGCCAGCGCCAGCGCATCGGAGAGCCGCGCTTTGGTCACCACGTCTTCGAGGTTGATGCCAAGGTGAACGATGGTCTGCGCGATCTGCGGCCGCACCCCGCTGATGATGCATTCCGCGCCCATCAGTCTCGCCGCCGTAATGGTCTTGAGCAGATGCTGAGCAACCAGCGTATCCACGGTTGGAACGCCGGTGATGTCGATGATCGCGTACTTCGAATTCGTGGCCACAATCGTCTGCAGAAGGTTCTCCATCACCACCTGCGTCCGCGAACTGTCGAGGGTGCCAATGATTGGCAGAGCCAGGATCCCCTCCCACAGCTTGACAACCGGCGTGGAGAGTTCCATCAGCTCCTGCTGCTGGCGCGCGATCAACTCCTCGCGCGCAGACATGAACGCTTCGGTCGTCAGCAACGCTAGCCGGTCAAATAGTTCGGTCGCCGACCATACAGTTTCAAAGAGCTTGTCCTGGCTCTTCGCCAGTTCCCGGCGGGCAGCGGCAAATACGGGTTGTTTCAGCGAAAGGACGAAGGTCGCCACCTCGCCCGGCGAAAACCCCTGCCGCGCGCGCGACCCGGAAATCTCCTGCAGGAGTTCGCGGGCAGCGTTCCAGCCCTTGGCGGAAAGGTCGGTCATTCCGCCGGTCTTCACTCCAGCCACCACGGCGTTCAAGACCGAACGCGATTGCTCCTCCAGTTCCGTCTTGCTCATCAGGTCTGGTCGCTGCAGCGATTTCCCCATATCCCGGAGCCATTCGGTGCGAATCTGCTCCTCATTCTGGGAGATAATGTCCGCTAACTCATTCATTCAGTTCGTCCTCCAGGCGACACAGGGGCGCTATCACCTGCCCCGTCACCTAATATGTCACACGGAAATTGGGGTGGGTAAGGGAAATGTGCGGGTCCTGCAAACTTTGTTGGATGCCGAAACCGGCGGCGAAGACAAAAGATCCGAGAGCCCAATTAGAAACCGCTGCAAACGCGCTCTACACAGAAGAACTGGGCGTTTGCATCTTTTTCAGCGCCTCGCGAAGGGCGGCTCCGCCTTCCCACTTCGATACGTAGCTGGATACTTTGAAAAGATTGCAGATCTCGCGCTGCTCCTCGCCGAGAATCGTCCACACAATCAGCGGAATGTGATTCAGCCCCGGAGTACTGTGCCAGAAGCGCAACAGTTCATATCCGCTCTCGTACCCCAGATCCAGATCGAGCACGATGCCGTCGGGTAAAGCTATCTCGTTATGGAGGCCCTTTTCCAGGTAACTCATGGCGGCCTGGACAGACGTTCTCGCCTCGACCTCATCGATGCCCGCCGCGCGCGCCGTTTGCGCCGCAATTTGAAGGTCGCTCGGCTGATCTTCGACAACAAGGATCCGGGTCATTATTCCTCGTACTTGCAATGGTTTGGGCGGGAAGTCTCGCGTTAGCCGAAGTGTACCGCAGGGACCAGTATTGGTAAATACACGATCGTACACAACTTTTGCTCAGCTTAATATTCCATCCGTTGCATATTCAGTCAAGGATAATTGTGTCAAACCGCGGCAGTGGCTTTGGGCCGGCTGCCGTTGCCGGAACGGGCCAGCCGCGGAACCCCGATCAGCGTCAGCGCAAATACGAAGATCGACCCCGCGATGAAACCCATATGCCCGGCGCGGAGATCCTCAAACACCAGTTTGGCCGCGATGAAGGCCAGCACGGCATAGGCGATCCGCTTCAGTTCCAGCCTTCGACCGCGCGATCCGGCAAAGGCCACTGCCAGGGCGATGGCACACAGGATGAGCGTCCGGATGAAACCCGGGTGGACAAAGCCTCGACTGATCCAGCGGGCCGCCAGCCACAGCGCCCCGTGTGCCGTGAGCGCCGCGACCGCGCAGACTGTCAACAGCGCCGGAACCAGGTGGAGAGCCTGCAACTGCCATCGTTCGCCTTCACTCTCGCGAGCCGCAATGGAACATACCAGTGCGCCGCCCGCGACCAGCAGAACGCTCCACGCCACCTGCCCCGGTATGCTTCCCGCCAGCGCATGAAAGGAATACTCAAAGAGTCCGCAGCCAAGCGCAGCCACCGCCAGATAAATCGCGCCGTGGCATTCGAGCGTGGTGCAGCAGATGCGCACCGCCAGGGTCGCGCTCGCCATCGCCGCCATCGCCAGGCAGGCGATGGCCCACGCGGGCGGCAAGGTGAGATAGATACCCCCCAGGACCAGGGCCGCGCTCCACAACGCGAACACGTGAAAATTGCGTGACTCGGCGGCGGGGCGGAACATGCGGTACGCCATCGCGTAACACCCCCCCGCCAACAGCAAACATGCAATCCCGACGATGCGCGTACTGAAATGGGGTAGCAGAAACAATCCGCTTAACACCCATAGCAGAAACGCAATCACGGATTGAGCAGTCTCGAACACGGTGATTCTGCGCCGCAGCCTTGCCGTTTTGAACACCACGCTCGCCGTGGTGACCAGCAGCAGCAGCGACGCCGGTGCGGCGAGCATCGCGGTTCCCAGCGCCGGGTAATCGGCCCGCTCGTTGGCAGGCGCACGATAGACGACGATCAAAAACCACATCGCGCAATCGCTGATTGCGGCAACCAGCATCCTGACGCCTTGCCTGCCCGTCTGCAGGAACTTGTACTCGCACATCGCCAGCATCGCCAGCAGCAACATCAGGAATGCGACCATCTCGTGCGTAACCACCGACAGCGCCAGGGCAGTGATTGCGGCCGCTCCATAGGCAACCACCAAATCGGCGGAACCGGTTTTACGCCAATTCAGCGCCGTCGCCGCGCCGACAAACAATCCCAGCACCGCGGCTGACCCTACCGGCGCCAGCACGTGAAAACGCATCGTCTGTTCCCACAGCATGGGAGCCAGGATTAATGCCGAGGTGCCTGCATACAGCGCGGACGCAAAGCGCATCCGTGCGGTGGTTCGCGAGGCGGCCGCGAGCCACGCAACCGCATAAGCGATGGCCACCGCGGCAATCAACTGCCGCGACAGAACGCCCGACTCCGACAGCGCCCGCAACAAATACGCCCCGGCAATGCCGAGCATCGACTTGCCCAGCAGCAGGAAGGCGCCGCTGACTTGTTCCCCGGACGGCAGATCCGGCGCCGGCCGGGCGTCGGCCGCGACCTCTGCGGGATGCGCATCGGACCGCACCACCACCGCGGAAGCCTCTTCCAGGTCGTGCACGCGCTTTTCCAGCGCGTCCACACGCGAAGATAGCCGTTCGAGAGTTTCGGGAAGATCGTCCATCACTTCCCCCGAGTCGCAACCGATTCAAGCGCCTTGCCAACCAGAAGCAAATGTTCCGTGCCCCATCTTTGCGACTTACCGGGGTGGTCGGTCGCAAGGGTGGGAGACCACCGAACTCCGGATCGCCGGCAGTCCTCTTCTAGTCCCCCGCCGCGCCTTCTGCCGCCTGCCCGTCCTGCCACGGCGGCAGCACCTTTACCAGCACCCACAGAATCCCGAACGGAAGCAGCGTCAGCGCAATTGCCGGTAGCAACCCCTCGCGCGTAACCAGCGCCATCTTGTAGGTCGTGTACCCCAGGAAACTTTTCGAGAACAGTTGTCCCCCGATCACCACGTTCCACCGCATTGCAAAGATGCCTATCATCGTCAGGCTGCCGGCGATCCCATACATTCGTCTGCGCGTGTTCTCCGGCAGTTTAATCACCTGCGTAATTCCGAGCATCACCAGCGGCACCAGCGTGCCCAGGCAAATCTGGATTACGATATGCGGAATGTAGAGCTTGCTGTGCACCATGAAGTCAAGGCTGCGGAACGACTCGTCCGCTTCATAAATGCGGTGAATCAGGTCTAGCGATTCCAAGGTGAAATCGATGATGAACGTGTAGAACAGGTACATTGCGATGGTGTCCACGCAGCGCATGTCGATTGCCTTCCCGCGCAGTTTCGTGGTCGCCATGTAGATCAGCATCACCGCCGCGATCCCCGAAACCATCGCTGAGAAGATGAACACCACCGGCATCAGCGGCGACGACCACCAGGGATTGGCCTTGATCGAGCCGAAGATAAAGCCCACATAGCCGTGCAGCATGAATGCCGATGGGATGCCGATGAGCGTGACAATCCAGCCCACGCGTTCATCGATGTGCAGCGCGCGCGGGCTGATGTTATCCGAGCCCAGCGTCATGACTTTGTAGAGCAGCCTCGCGAGGCCCTTCGTTTGCCTTGACTGCATCACGATGTCGCGCCGGTAGTCGAGCCAGATCTCGAACACCAGTACCGCCATCAGGTACCACAGGTACACGTAGCCGAACATCGCCATGGCCGACGTGCTGTGCGGCGTGAAGTACATCTCGGGAGAGCGCTCCGGATGCCCGAGGTGCAGTTGCAGCGGCAGCGGCGCCACAATCAGGAACGACAGTGCCGTCAGCAGCGCCAGTCGGTAGGTGGGCTTCACTGCGTCCACGCGAAACACGCGTTCCAGCGAGGCCAGGATGAATGCGCCCGCCACCAGTCCCGTAATAAATGGATACAGGACGATCAGCACGCTCCACTGGAGCCCGATTTCGTTGGGATACATGAAGCCTTCAACACCGTTCATACTTAGCTCCCAGCTAACTGTTCTCAGCTGTCAGTTTTCTCCAGCAATCTCGTCTCCACATCGCCCTCGAGCAGCCAGCTTGAGGACTGAGAACTGACAACTGATGACTGCTTTTCTCACCGCACCGATCCATCCAGTTCGTTGTAGAAGACCTTTGCGCCGGTCGCCATCTGCGGCTTCAGAATCTGCACGCTATGGGTCTTCAGGAATACATGAATGGGATCGTTAGGATTCTTCAAATCCACCAGTTGCCGCGCGCCGGTCGGGCAGCTCTCGCAGCACGCCGTGGTCAGGCCCTTGGTAATCCGGTGGTAGCAAAGAGTGCACTTGTCCGCGACCTTCTTTACGGGATGGATATAGCGGCATCCATAGGGGCAAGCCTGCACGCAATACGCGCAACCCAGGCAATACGTCTGATCCACCAGCACCGCGCCGTCGGGAGTCACAAACGTCGCGCCCACCGGGCACACCTGCGTGCACGGCGAATCGGCGCACTGATTGCACAGCTTCGGTACAAAGAAATATTTACCCGCGTCTTCCTTGGCCGGCGGAAATCCTTCCTTGCCGCCATCGGGCGAGATCACTTCGGGGCTGGTCATGTTTTCGTCGTTCACGTGGTAGCGCTCGACCCAGGTGCGAAAATTCCCGTCGGGAACATCGTTCTCTGCCTGGCAAGCGCGCACGCAGTTGCCGCAGCCGATGCATTTGGGAACATCGATGAGCATGCCCCACCAGTGCTCCGACATCTTGTAGTTGGGCGCCTCGTCGGGAGTGCCGGCCAGCACCGCCTTCCACGCCACCGCCGCTGCCGGCAGCAACACCAGGAAATGACGTCGATCGAGCCTCATTTTGCACCTCTTGGTGCCGCGGCTGAATCGGTGGCGGAATCAGCGATCGCGGGGCTGTGCGGTTGGTGGCAGGTCTCGCAGGGCACGCCGTTCGAGTGCTCGTCTGCAACCACCTGCGGAAATGTCTTCGGCCTCGCCGCGCTGGCTCCGTGGCACCGCACGCAAAGGACCGCGGTATCGAGCTTGGCCGGTGTCACGGTGGGATCGGCCGCATGCGCCGCCAGCGGCCCGTGGCAGGCCTCGCAATTCACCTGTTCGTGCTTGCCCTTGTTTTTGACCTCAAGCACATCGGAGTGGCAGGTCTCGCAGGCCTCGTGGCCCGCGAACTTAGCCGGGTGAGCCGCGATCTCGGTCATGGCCGCGGCGCGGTAATGACCGTATTGCCCGAAGGTCTTTGGCACAACGTACCCGCGGATGCCCCAGAAGATGAGAAAGGCGATAACAAACAAGCCCGCAAATCGGAGCAGATGTCCTGCATCTTTGAAAAAGTTCATCTTGACCAGACTTCCTCGCGAAGCGCACCGAACACTGCGCACGCCACCTCATGTGATCCAGATCATTAAGTAGGGTCAAGATTGCAGATTGAGGGATACGACTGTATGTGAGTCAAATCACAATCAGGTGTGATGGATGGACATTGCAGGCCGCGGAAACACTCGCAGCTTTGAAAAGGCACGACTCCTGAGGCTGCGGAAAAACTCCAGTCGTGAGGGGTACGGGCTTCAGCCCGTACATTAACTTCAGCCAATTGCTGGGGCTTTAGCCCCCGAGCGGCACACGCGGCGGAATCCGGCTTCCCCAGAACGCGTACAGGGCAACGCACAAATAGCACACCAGCGGCACCAGCATGGCCACCGCCATGCTCTTCGCCGCCATCAGGCCCAGAACCAGGGTGAATAAGGCGCCTCCGATGATGGACATGACCAGGAGCGACGCGGCCAGCTTGGTATTCGGCCCCAGGTCCCGCAATCCCAGCGCAAAGATGGTCGGAAACATCAACGACATGAAGAAACTGGTCACGAAGATGGACCACATCCCCACCCACCCGGGGAAAAGGATCCCGATCGTCACCAGCAGTACATTGATGATTGCGAACAGGCCCATCAACCTCCCGGGTTCGACGCGCTTCATAGCCCAGCTCGAAAAGAACCGGCCAACTCCGAATCCCGCCAGGCTCCCGGTAAGCAGGTACCCCGCGGTCTTTTCGGGCAGATGCGTGTAGTCCTGCACGTACTGAATGAAGTAGCTCCAGGTGCTGACCTGCGCCCCCACGTAGCAGCACTGCGCCACGATCGCCAACAGGAAATGGGGATAGTGAAGCAGGTTGCGGAAGCTTCCCTGGGGTTCTCCCGAGTCCGACGAACGGCTCACCGCCACCGCCGGAAACGGCGTTCGCCAAATGAGGACTGCCCAGAACAGCACCACCGCCCCGAGCACGATGTACGGGGGAACTACGCGCAACGTTTCGGTGTGCAGATATGCCAAATACGTCCCTGCCAGCTTCTTCTCGGCAATCTGCGATTTGGTCAACTCCACGCCCGAAAAGATAAACACAGTCCCGATCAGCACCCCGGCAATCGAGCCGAACGGGTTGAATGCCTGGGAGAAATTCAAGCGCCGTACGGAGCTTTCGGGCTCGCCCATCTGCGCAATCAGCGGATTCGACCCCGTCTCCAGAAACCCCAGCCCGCTGGCGATCACGAACAGCGCAATCAGGAATAGCCAGTAACTGCCCACGATCGCCGCCGGCCAGAACAGAAACGTTCCCGCCCCGTAGAGCAGCAGCCCTGTCACCAGGCCCATCTTGTATCCGAACCGCCGCATGGCCAGCGCCGCTGGAATCGAAAATACAAAGTACCCGATGTAAAACGCGAACTGCACCAGCCCAGCCTGCAAACGGCTTATCTCGAACGACTTCATGAATTGCCGAATGAGGATGTCGTTGAGGTTGTTGGCGATTCCCCAAAGAAAAAACAACCCCGTAACCAGCAGGAAGGCGGTCATGTTGTGCTTGGGAAAGAGAGGGGTACTATCGTCCTGACCCGTTTTGGGCGGCGCCACCGCAAAAGCCATCCCATTGCTCCTTTTGTCTTTAAGGGCCCGCGGAAACCCGCCGCAGCGTCCGGAAGTCATCATCGCATACCCGACGCATCGCTGGCCTCAAGTCGCCACTCCACTGTTCGTACCCGATCAACGGCTGCCGCACGCCTTCCCGCCGGTTCACAATACGAGATGGGCAATCCGCCCCGCCCTTCTAAGCCATTTGTTTTCATTGACGGTTTAAACGAAGGGTTCGCCAGTCATGATTCCGCTTGGGGGTCCTGTTGACTCACTAGTATCCTGTAGATGGTGGTGCTGGCGTCGAAGGCAGGCGTAAGCACCCTGGATCGGCTGAGCCAGAAGTTGAACCGAACGAGTTCCCGGCTGGCTGGTTCCTCTGGGGCCCTAGTTCCGCGTTCCCAAGCATTCGTGCTTATGGGTTTTTATTGAGCGCGAAAGGGGCATATCTTCGCAGGGCGCATGACCCTTCGCGAGGATGCAACAGCACATGCGAGAAATCGACAACCGGGTGCAGCATTTTGTCTTCGCTCTCATTCCGCCTGGCAACCCGAACCGCAACCAAGCAATCTTGAAGGAGATTTTAAGAAATGGCAGAAAAGATTAAGTCAGCGACCACCGCCCCCAAGCCGCGTAAGACCGCAGCCAAGAAGAAGGCCGCCGACACGCCGTCGAATGTTACCTCGATTACGCGCGAACAGATTACCGTCACCCGCGACATCTCCAAGGACGAGATCGCGCAACTGGCTCACAAGCTCTGGAACGAGCGTGGACGCCAGCATGGCAAAGACGCCGACGACTGGTTCCGGGCCGAGCAACTTCTGCGCGGAAAGGCCTCCTAAGAGCCAAATGCATGAGTCCGCAGGGCTGCGGCTCGCGGATCGGTTTCTGGCAGGCGCCTGCCGGAGACCGTGCGGCCGGAGTTTGATTCTGGCAACCTGATTCGGTTGACGCCGAACAGTAAGGTATTCCATGCCGGATGACGTGTTTTGGAGCCGTCGTCCCGAAATAGATTCGTGGATTTGGCTTGCCTCGGTCCGTCACCGGGCGGCCGCTCTGCCGCGTCGCTGGCCCTGCAAGTTGGCTTTGGGTGCTGCGCGGCGGGCATACTTGCGCGCACTCGACGATGCTCCAGGCACGCGACACCCACGCGCGCGGAAACTCAATCATTTGTTTTCAGTCAGCGGGCTGGATCTGGACCAGGCCGCCGGGGCCGGGGGAGACGGTCGTGGTCTGCGGGGCGCGCCAGTGGTCGATGTGGCTGATGCGGTGGACGCAGCCGATGGTGCAGTTGGGGGCGCAGCTCTTGGCGGTGAGGAATTCGCGCTTGACGTCGGCGGTGGTGTAGTCGGCGATGGGCACGCCGGGGTAGCCGCGCTGCTGGGAGCAGTAGTGGACCAGGCCGTCTTCGCAGATATAGAGATAGCGTGACCCGGCCCGGCAGCGCCAGTCGTTGGGGCGGCCCTGGGCGATGGCTTCCTGGAACTTGTCGAACTGGGCGTAGTTGGTCTTCTTGCGGTTGCTCATCTCGAAGTAGACCCGGGCGTCGTCCTCGCTGCAGGGGCTTGAGCTGGCCGTCGCCGTCGTGGATGATGCCGATGGTCGATGTCAAAGCCCAGCTCGAGGGCGCGGCTGGCCGATGACCAGCGCGTCGTTGGGGTCCTTGAAGCCGCCGCCGACGACGGAGTTGATGTTGACGTGGAACTCGGCGTGCTCGGCCAGCATCTGGAGCTTCTTGTCGAGGACCTTGAGGCTCTTTTTGGAGATTTCGTCGGGGACCACGTTGTCGATGGAGATCTGCAGGTGGTCCAGGCCGGCGCGGTTAAGCCGCTCAATCCGTTCGACATTGAGCAGGTAGCCGTTGGTGATCATGCCGGCGATGGCGCCGGTGCTGGCGGATGCGGCGGATGATGTCGTCGAGCTGGGGATGGGTGAGCGGCTCGCCGCCGGAGATGCCGATCATGGCGGTGCCGAGGCGGCCCAGGTGGTCGATGCGGCGGTACATCTCTTCGAGCGGGACGGGCTCGGAAACCTTGTCGTACTCGTTGCAGTAGGCGCAGGACAGGTTGCAGAAGCGCGCGGGGACGATCTGGGCCAGGACGGGGTGGCCGGTGGAGGCCAGGGCGCGCGCCACCATCGCGTATTCGCGGACCTTGCGGTTGGCTGCTTTCCAGCGGCCGCGCAGGGTCGATCTCCGGGGAATGGCCATCTATTACTATTGAAACACATCTCAAATGCGAGACCTAGGGCACCCGGCCAATGCCGAGATTCCATTCACGGAAGAGATGCCGCATCAGATGTCCTCAGCATCACGTCCGATCGCTGCGAGGCCCATCGCGTCCTGCAGAACGGTTGTCGTTAGGGGTCTTATCGACAGTGGCACATGAAAGTTAGGAAGAGTTGCATCGCCGTACGATGTGAGATAGGTTTCCATACAACTATTAGAGCCAGAGAATTGAGGCCCATTGTGTCGAAATCCGCTTCGAATGCGACGTTTCAGCTTCCGAAGGATGCTGTTAAAAAAGCGATCATTGGACAGTCATTCGCTGAATACGATTTGATCAAGGCGTATCCCGCATTGTTCGTCGAGACTCCTGCCATGCGTGCCGCCCTCGACCCGAATCGACCCAAGTCGTTTTTCGTTGGACGCCGGGGTACTGGGAAGACCGCAGTAACGTTCTACGTGCAATCAAAGAATTCCAAGAACACACTTTTGCGATCCCTCAGCTCCTCTCGGCGGCAGATGAGTTTATCCCCACCGACTGCGTCAGCAGATGTACATCAACAACCATTCAAGACTTAGTTTGCAGCTTCAAGCGAGCCATTCTCGACGAAGTTCTGTCGGATGGTTTGAACAGGCCTCTTCCAGCCGCGCTCCTCGAGCGCAATTCAAGGGAGAAGAATGATATCGAACAGCAGGAATTCATATAAGGTTGCTGAACTTCATTTCGACTGGTTTCGAGAGCCTGGATTCAAATCCAAAAGATTGACTCAAATTCATCAACCGGCCCAAGCAGATTGCAGATGAGATGATCCCAGAGGCTACTACCCAGCGCCATGACTTTGTAGTCTTGATCGTCGCCTCGATGATTCGTGGAACGGGTCCGATAAGGCGGTCGTCCTCGTGACGGCCCTTATGCATGCTTGCATGGAATTAAATGCTACAGTGCCTTGCGTTCAACCCTTGGTATTTGTTCCGGAAAACGTATTTGATAAGGTGCGAAGTATCGATCGCGAGTCGGCTAGGTTGGAAACCGCCGTCGTGTCCCTAGAATGGACACGGGAAATGTTGCGGGAATTTATCGAGCGGCGCCTAAATCGCAACCTCGTCGCAAAGCCGGCCCTTGGCGGGCCCACTTGGAATGCCTTTTTTGAACAGCCTGCGACCGGCAACAGCGAGGAAGAGGTTTTTGCCTACTGCCAGTATCGACCACGTGATGTCCTAATTTACGTGGCTTCTGCGTTGGAATCCGCACAAGCTCATCTCCGCTCAAAGATCACACTGGAGGATTTGAAGGCGGCGAAGAAAAAATTCTCTGATGGTCGTCTGAAGGATTTGGGGGATGAGTATGCTGACAACTATTCTCGGCTTGGAATTGTGCTATCGAAGTTCTACGGACTCGCAACGGAGTATAGTGTCAGAGCAATCGATGACTTTTCAAAGAAGCTGCTTATGGACGCCGAGGTTAGGGACGCTTGCCAGAGCTGGGTATATGGCCATAGCTCGCCAGAGCTGTTGATCAAGCTTTTGTATAACTTAGGTTTCGTCGGAATTAAGAATGATGGAATAACGATTAAGTTCAAGTCAAGTGAATCCACTTTGGCCATAATGCCTACTATCACGGATAAGAGTACCATTGTCATCCATCCCACATATACCGATGCTCTGAGCTTGCATGATGCATTAATGAATCGGATTAGCGACGAAGTTGAGCTTAGGCAATCGGGCATCGTTGCTGACCTGCCAGAGTCCACTACGCTCGGCGTGTACAACGCGAAGCTGATTTCATTGCAATCAAAACTCAAGGCCCTCACGCTTGGGGATGAAGGCGCAGCAGATTTCGAGAAAATCGTCGAGGAATTGCTGCGACTCTGTTTCCACAGGGCACTTACTAATCTTCAACTCAAGGCAAGGGACGTGTCGGGAAGGGTAATCAGAGATATCATCGCTGCAAACTATTCAAGCATTCCTTTTTGGCAAATGCTCCGCCAACAGTACGGCGCCACGCAGATCATATGTGAGTGCAAGAATTATGAAGAGTTGTCGGCAGACGACTTTCACCAAGTCGCGTACTACATGAACGACGCAATCGGCCGAGCAGCCTTACTTGTCCATCGTGGACCTTCCGAACTAAAGAAGACTTACTTAGAGCATATCCGTCGTATTGGCTCTGACCGGCGTGGAATAGTTCTGCTGCTTGGGGAACGGGATCTTGAAGTCTTTCTCCGCCAAGCCCTAAATGGCAAGAAGAGTGAGAGCCATCTTCAGGACTTGTTCGATCGAACCGTACGGGAAATTTCGTAAAACGCTTGGCCGGGTGCCCCAGGTCTCGCTTCTGAGACTGGAATAGTCCTAATCCCCCGACCCCGCCCGGCGTTCCGCTTCCATCAGATTGGTCAGAATATCGTTGATGCGGGTGAGGTGGCCTTCGCCTTTGGAGCGCAGCCATTCGAGCACCTGCGGGTCGAGGCGAACGCTCACTGGAACCTTTCGACGCACGTCGCGCAGGCGCACCATGCCGGCAAGCTGCTCCGGGGTCAGCCGGGGGATGTCTTCGTATTCTGCTTCAGGAAGTTCCTCGCGGCCGGCCTGCCTCTCGGCCGCGCGGCGTACAGCCTCGATCTCTGACTTACTCCATTTCCTGTGCCTGATATCTTCTGACGTCATTCGGACCAGCGCGCCGCGCGCTGATGATGCGGATGATTTCTTCACCATCGTCATCCTCCCTCCGGGGTCCCCGGCGGCAGGTCTTCGCCGCTGGGGTGGCTATACACATGGCACTACGAGCAGCACAGCACCAATTCCGGACCCAGGGGAGGGCGTCCCGTCTTTCGTTTTTGAATTTGCAGAACATTATGGGTATTCGGAGGAGAATGGTATCGAGGAAAGCAGGATCCATGGCTCCGTCAGAAAACTTGCGACTCTCATTCCTAACGGGACACATATTCTTCTTTTATTCGCCTCTTGGAGCCCTGGTCACTAAAAAAAATTTCGGCTGTGAAACTGTGAAACCCCATCTAACAAATTTAGATTCTTATAGTTACGCTATTTTTAAAGTCGAAATTCGCACCAACAGTGGTGCAAATACCCTAATTTTTGGCTGTATTTAGACCGATTTTAAGCTCCGAACGTCCCCATTGCGACCCTAACCCGAAGCTCCACCCAGGCTTATGCGACGGAGCGGGATTGGAGGGCGGGCACGAGACTCAGCACGAGAACGGATTCGGGCGGGAGTTTGCGCGACGGCGAAATTTCGGCGCCGAAGGATTCATCGTTCTTGCCTGGCCTTGCGCGGACGACAAATGTGCCGGCGCCGGATGGGACCATGGTCAGCAGCATCGGTGTACGGCCGGACCCACCGTGACCTGCCTTGAACTTCAGCCATTCACTCAGGCGGGGGTCATGAATCTCGGGACGGTCGCTCCAGAAGTCGGGGGACAAGGTGCATTGGATCTGGAGATCGTCGAGTTTGAGATCGATGGATTGCGCCTGTTTGCGGAAATAGCGCCGCGCATTCGCTGTGCCGATATGCAAGCCGGTACGATCGCGTCCGTCTCTATAAGTCTTCACCACCATGATTCACCTCGCCTGCTTCTCTTTGTTGAGGCCCGAGCGAACACACACCAGGCACACACGCGTTCTTCACGCATCGCACCCATGAAGGCTTCTCAGTTGTTCAAAAAAAGGCCCGCCGCATCGATCAGCGCATCGGCATGGTTCGGATCGCGCCAGGGCTGCAGATCGTGGGAACCGGTGCACAATGAATCCATGTAGGAGATGGACCGAAGTTATGCACGACCTATATCCGGCTACTTGAGGTGAGAGTATCACGGGTTGATGCTATTAACGCGTAATTCGATGGACTTACAGCAACAGGTGTGACGGCGATCACCCGATTCGCCACGCAAGTTATCGTCTGCGAAAATCGACAATTTAGTAAAACGGTTTTCTGGTTAAGGTCTATTTGCCCGACCGGTTTGGGGCAGTGGTCTCCCGCCCAGTTGGGTTGGAGAACTGGAGGGCGCCGTTGTCAACGTGAGGGCGCCTGAGGCTGAGGATGTCGCGGATGTAGTTCTGGTGGACTCGCCACGGCGGACGGGACCCCTGGCGGGGCCATTGCGCCTGGCTGCGCTGGATGTAGCCGGAACTGAAGTGCTCAACGAAGGTGGCGACGGCGGGCTGGTCGCCGCTGGCGGGCGTGACCTGGCGAACGCCTTTGCGGTCCATGAAGTTCAGGAGACGGCAGACCCAGGCGCAGATGAGGTCGGCTTTGAGCGTCCACGAGGCGTTGACGTAGCCGAAGACCGAGGCGAAGTTGGGCACGCCGGAGAGCATGACTCCTTTGTAGGACAGCGCATTGGCGGGTTCGACGAGGCGGCCATCGACGCGCAACTCGGCGCCTCCGAATTGCTGGAGGACCAGGCCGGTGGCGGTGACGACGATGTCGGCTTCGAGGTCCTGGCCCGAGAGAAGATGGATTCCCCGGGCGGTGAAGGTTTCGACTTCGCCGGTGACGATGGAGGCGCGGCCTGACTTGATGGCTTGGAAAAAGTCTCCGTCGGGGGCGAGGCAGAGGCGCTGCTCCCAGGGGTTGTAGCGCGGGTTGAAATGGGTGGCGATGTCGTAATCGGGGCCGAGGGCGGCGCGGACGCGCTTCAGGAGTCCGGCTCTGGCGAGTACCGGGGCGGCGACGCGCCAGTTGATAGAGGTACATGGTGAGGGCGACTCTGTTCCATCGGCTGAGGCGATGGGCGGGTTTTGCGGGCAGGACACGGCGCAGCCAGTTGGCGATGGGATCGCGGGCGGGCATGGCAACGATGTACGTGGGCGACCTCTGCAGCATGGTTACGTGGGCGGCGGTTTCGGCGAGCGCGGGGACGAGCGTGACGGCGGTGGCGCCGCTGCCAATGATTACGATGCGCTTGCCTGAGTAGTCGAGATTTTCGGGCCAGGCCTGGGGATGAATTACGGGTCCGGTGAACCGGGAGAGATTGGGGAGGTCGGGCGTGTAGCCCTGGGAATAGCGGTAATACCCGGCGCAGGAGAAGAGGAAGTTGCAGGTGAGGCTGACGGGCTCGGCGGCGCCGTCTGGCGAGGTGCGCTCGGCTTCGATGGTCCAGGCGGCTTGCTGCGACGACCAGGAAGCGCGGACGATGCGATGGCGGAAGCGGATGTGGCGGTCGATGCCTTCGTCGCGGGCGGTGGAGACGATGTATTCGCGGATTTCGGCGCCGGGGGAGATCGCTTTGGCGCCGGTCCAGGGGCGGAAGGAGTAGCCCATGGTGAACATGTCGGAGTCGGAACGAACGCCGGGATAACGAAAGAGGTCCCAGGTGCCGCCGATGCGTTCGCGCTGCTCGAGGAGGACGTAGGTTTTGGCGGGGCAGATGGTGTTGAGGTGATGGGCGGCGTCGATGCCGGAAAGGCCGGCGCCCATGATCACCACGTCGAAATGTTCGGGTGTTGCGGGGCTCGGAGGCACAGCTTGATATTTCATTTCGCTGGTCGGAATGGCAACAGAATTCTTGGACGGTGGAGGCGCTCGGAGACGAGGACGACGACCGGCTATACTTCGGGCTCGGGATACGTGTGCGGGCGGGGCGGAAAGGATTCGGATGAAGGATCAATTCAGTCGCAGAGAGGCGCTGAAAGCGGTGGTCTCGGCGGGGACCATGGCGATGATTGAGCCGGCGAGTGCTGTGGCAGAGGAGGCGGCGCTCCTGGTTGGGGAGGCTCCGGTTGAGGTCGAGGTGGTTACGGTGACTGCGCGCACGGTTCGGGTGCGGGTTCGAGCCTTGCGGGATGGGAAGGCTGTGGAGTCGGAGCCGGATGGTGCGGTGGTGGAGCAGGAGTGGGGGCCGGCGACGGCGATGCGGACGTTGGCCGGGCCGCGCACGGTGAAGTCGGGGGATCTGCAGGTGCGTGTTTCGGGACGGCCGCTGACGGTGCGCGTAGAACGAAAAGATGGGGTGGTTGTACAGGAGTTTGTGGTCGATGAAAGGTCGGGCGAGCTGGGATTCAACATCGGCGGAGGGCCGGTGCTGGGGCTGGGGCAGGGCGGACCGCAGTTCGATCGGCGAGGGCAAACGGATGCGATGGTCAGCGGGCAGGGAGGGTACCACCTTGGCACGCATGGAGCGCGGGTTCCGATTCAGTTTTTGATTGGCACGGGCGGGTGGGGATTGTTCGTGCACGCTCCGTTGGGGACGTTTGATTTGACCGGTGAGAAGGGGCGGTTGCGGGCGTTCGAAAAGGAGGCTGCGCTGCCGTTGGATGTTTTTGTGATCGGGGCGACTGAGCCGGTTGAGATTCTGCGGGAGTATGCCGCTATCACGGGGATGCCGGAGATGCCGCCGCTTTGGTCGTTCGGGTACCAGCAGTCGCATCGCACGCTGGATTCGCCGGAGGAGATATTGGCGGAGGCGCGGCTGTTTCGCGAGAAGCGGCTGCCGTGCGACGCGATGATCTACCTGGGGACGGGCTTCTGCCCCAATGGGTGGAATACGAATAATGGGGAGTTCACGTGGAATGCGCGGGCGTTTCCTGATCCGGCGCGAGCGATTGCGCAGTTGCATGGGGATCATTTCAAGGTGGTTCTGCACGTGGTGCTGGAAGGGCGGCGGCTGAGAGGGACGGTGAAGGATGCGTGCACTGCCGCTGCACTGCCGTCGGGAAGAACGCCGGAGGGTAAGTGGCCGCCGGATCGTCAGGTGAGCTGTTACTGGCCGGTTCATAAGGGGCTCGCGGATCTGGGTGTGGATGGATGGTGGCCGGACCAGGGCGATGATCTGGATGCGCCGTCGCGGCTGGCGCGGATTCGGATGTACTTCGAAGGGCAGCAGAGTTATCGGCCTAACCAGCGGGTGTACGCGCTCCATCGCAATGGTTATGCGGGCATGCAGCGGTATTCCGCGTTTCTGTGGTCGGGCGACATACTGTCGCGATGGGAGACGTTGAAGACCCATGTACCGGTGGCTATTAACACAGGCTTGAGCGGAGTTCCATTCTGGGGAACGGATATAGGCGGCTTCGTTCCGACCGAGGAGTATACGGGGGAATTGTTCGCGCGGTGGTTTCAGTTTGCGGCGTTTTGTCCGTTGTTCCGGTCGCATGGGCGGGACTGGAAGCTGCATCGGCCGTGGGGATGGAACACGGGAGAGATCGGGTATCCGGAAACGCCGGGATATCATCCGGCGGCGGAGGAACTGCACAATGCGGCGATCGAGCCAGTCTGCAAGAAGTACCTGGAACTGCGCTATCGGCTGATGCCGTATATCTATACCGCGGTCAAAGAAACGTGCGAGACCGGGCTGCCGATGATGCGCGCGCTCTGGCTGCACTATCCCGATGATGCTGCTGCTGTCGCTCGCGGAGACGAGTATCTGTTTGGCAGGGACTTGCTGGTGGCGCCGGTCGTGGAAAAGGGTGCGACAAGCCGCACGCTCTATCTGCCGCGCGGGACGTGGTATGACTTCTGGACCAATGAGAAACAGGAGGGTGGGCGGGAGATTACGCGCCCGGTTGATCTGAGTATGTTGCCACTTTACGTGCGTGCGGGGGCGGTCATTCCGATGGGGCCGCTGAAACAATATGCAGCGGAAGTCGTGGATGGGCCGCTGACTATGACGGTGTTTCCGGGTGCGAATGGGGTGTGTTCCCTGTATGAGGACAGCGGCGAAAGCTTTGACTTCCACAACGGGGATTTCATGCGCATGGAGATGCGGTGGGACGATGCGGCACGAAGGCTGACCCTGCGGCTTGCGCCTGGGGCGCAGATGCGGCGGCCGACGGGGATTGCTGTCGAAGCCAGGGTCGCGGGATCGGATCACATGTCGACTGCCCTCTTCAAGGGTGATCCTTTATTGATTGCGCTTTGATGCGAAGACATTGAGCATCCGGGAGGAAAGTCTCCGACTTCGCTCACGATCGGGAAAAGACAAGACCACGGGCTGTATTCTGATTCGAGAAGCGATGACGAACTTTGCTTTGCCTCACCGGATTGAAGTGATTGACTCGCACACCGCGGGCGAGCCGACGCGATGTGTTTTGTCGGGGGGGCCGCCGTTGGGCACGGGCTCGATGGCCGACCGGTTGGAGGTGTTGCGATGCGAGTATGACACCTACCGACGGGCGATTTTGTGCGAACCGCGCGGGTCCGATGTGCTGGTGGGCGCATTCCTGCTGGAACCGGTGGACCCGGCAGCAGCTGCCGGTGTGATTTTCTTCAACAATACGGGCTACCTGGGTATGTGCGGCCACGGCATGATTGGTGTGGCGGCCACGTTGGCGTTCCTGGGGCGCATCGGCTTTGGAGAACACCAGATTGAAACACCGGTAGGACAAGTGAGCGTATCGATTGCCGAGAACGGCGAAGTGATGATCGGCAATGTAGACGCCTATCGCTATCGAGCCAATGTCTCGGTCGAAGTTTCAGGATACGGTCTTCTGCGCGGCGACGTAGCCTGGGGAGGAAACTGGTTTTTTCTCGTCGAGGAGCATCCGTTCCCTCTTGACCTCGACCATGTGGACGAACTGACGGAATTCACCTGGAAGATACGGCTGGCGCTACAGGCAGATGGGATTACGGGTGCGAATGGCGCGGAGATCGACCACATCGAGCTTTTTTCCCCGCCGGAGAACGCGTCGAACCACGGCCGCAATTTTGTTTTGTGTCCGGGTAAGGCTTACGATCGCTCGCCTTGCGGGACGGGCACCAGCGCGAAGATGGCATGCCTCGCCGCAGTGGGGAAGTTCTCTCCGGGCGAGTTGTGGCGGCAAGAGGGAATTCTGGGTACCGTGTTCACGGGAAGTATTCTGCGCGAGGGCGATCGCATTCTTCCGTTCATACGCGGCTCGGCTTACGTGACTGCCGTTTCGACGCTTGTCTTTGAGGACGGCGACCCCTTTCGCAACGGCATCCCGGCGACTGCAGGATTTGGGGCATGAGCGCGGGCGGGACCTTTGATGTTGCCATTGCCGGCGGCGGGATTGTTGGCGCGGCCTGCGCGTATGCATGCACACGTCGCGGGTTAAGGGTAGCGATGGTGGAGCGGGACGTGCTGGGCAGCGGAGCCACGGCAGCCGGCATGGGACACGTGGTGGTGATGGATGATTCCGATGCGCAGTTTGAGTTGACACGCTATTCGCAACAGCTCTGGCATCAGATTGCTCCGGAGCTGCCCGCATCGGCGGAGTACGAGCAGCGCGGAACACTGTGGATCGCCGCAGATGGCGAGGAGATGAACGCAGCGGAACGCAAGTTTGGGTGGTACTCCGAGCGCGGAGTGCCGTGCCGATTGCTGACGGCTGGCGAGTTGGGCAGGGAAGAGTCAAACCTTGCTTCCGGATTTGCGGGCGGGTTGCTTGTCTTGGAAGACGCCGTGGTTTATCCGCCGACCGTGGCGCTGGAACTGGCACGCAGAGCGCAGAGGGCTGGAGCATCGCTTCTGATTGGCCGTGCTGTTTCCCGGATTGGGGATGGCGTCCTGGAATTCGAAGGCGGCGGCGAGGTGCGCGCGAACCATGTCGTGCTGGCGCTGGGCGCCGACTCGGTGAGGCTCCGACCAGATATTCCGGTTCGAAAGCGCAAGGGACACTTGGTGATTACCGATCGGTACCCGGGATATGTACGTCACCAGCTTGTCGAACTCGGATACTTGAAGAGCGCACACAGCACCAGCGCCGATTCGGTTGCGTTCAACGTGCAACCGCGGCAGACGGGACAGTTGCTGATCGGATCATCACGGCAGTTCGGCGCGGAACACACGGAAGTGGATCAACCGATTCTCGCCTCGATGCTGGCGCGCGCGGTGAAATACTTGCCGGGGATTGCGAAACTGAGCGCAATTCGAGTGTGGACCGGTTTCCGCGCATCGACGCCCGACAAGCTTCCGCTCATCGGACCGGATCGCAAGGATGCTTCGCTGCTGCTGGCAACCGGGCATGAAGGACTGGGGATTACGACCTCGCTGGCGACTGGCGAGCTTATCGCGGATATGCTCACTGACCAGCCGTCAGCCATTGCGCGCGAGCCATACCTTCCGGCGCGTTATGCGGATTTCGATCGAAAGCAGAACAAAGAGGAGAAACATGAAGTGGACTGGAGTCATGCCGGCGTTGACGACGGCGTTTGATGCGAATTTGAAGATCGATCACGACTTTGTCGCGCGACATGCGCGGTGGCAGATTGAGAACGGCGTGACGGGGATAATCGCGCTCGGTTCGCTTGGCGAAGCGGCAACCTTGTCGATGCACGAGAAGATCTCAGTGATCGACACACTGATGCGAGCAGCGGATGGCAAGGTCCCCGTAGTGGCCGCCATTTCGGCGCTTTCAACCGACGAGGCAGTGACGCTGGCGCAGGCCGCGGAGGCCCATGGCGCAGGCGGATTGATGATTCTTCCGCCCTATGTGTACCAGGGTGACTGGCAGGAGATGAAGGCGCACGTGGGCGCGGTGCTGACGGCTACTTCGCTGACGGCCATGCTCTACAACAATCCCGTAGCGTATGGAACAGATTTTCTTCCCGAACAGATCCAGGAACTGGCCGCGGAGTTTGCGAACCTGGCCGCGGTGAAAGAGTCGTCCACCGATGTGCGCCGCGTGACTGCGATTTGCGCACTGGTTGGGGATCGATTGTCTGTCTGTGTTGGAGTGGACGACGCGATCGTGGAAGGTATTGCCGCGGGGGCCGTGGGTTGGGTGGCGGGACTTGTGAACGCCTTGCCACGGGAGAGCGTGGAACTGTTCCGGCTTGCCACGGAGGGCAAGACGAACGAGACCTTTGAATTGTATCGATGGTTCCTGCCGCTGCTGCGCATGGATACGGTTCCGAAATTCATTCAGCTCATCAAGCAGGTGCAACAGGAACTGGGCGTGGGGAGCGCTCGGGTGAGAGGGCCGCGCTTGGAAGTTACCGGGGAGGAATTGGCGGCGACGCAGGCGGCTGTACGGGAGGCGATTGCGAACCGGCCGAAGGTCGCCATTGCGAGTACGTGCTTCTTGTCGAAGTAAGACGGAGATAAATATCCGGCGCCTTGAGGGTCGGTGGTCCCACCGTTGCGACCGACCACCCCAGCGACGAAGACCTGTCGCCGGGGACCCCGATAAGTCGCAAAGGTGGGGCACGGAGCGTCTGGCTCTTTATAGCGAAAAACTGGCTATTCATCTCGCCGTGTAGCCGCCGTCCATCATGAGGATTGAGCCGGTGAAGAACGTGGCGTGGTCGCTGGCCATGTACGCGAAAAACGAAGCGACTTCGTCGGGACTGGCGATGCGGCCGATGGGATGGTTGTTGCGAAGCATATTCCAGTAGGCCTCCGGGTTGCCGGATGCCTCCGCGGACCGATACACGATGGGAGTATCGACGGTGCCGCATGCGATGGTGTTCACGCGGATGTTGTGTTTCGCATACTCGACAGCCATTTGGCGCGTCATCTGATGCAAGGCGCCTTTCGATGGCGCATAGGCTCCCTGCGTGGAAATGCCGTTTTCGCCGGAGATGGAGCCGGTGAGAAGAATAAGGCCGCTGCCCTGCCGAATCATGACCGGGATTGCGTGGCGCGTCGCCCAATACACAGCTTTCACATTGGTGTTGAAGACTGCGTCCCACTCTTCGGGAGTGTGCTCGTGAATGGGTTTGACGACGCTGATGCCGGCATTGCCAACCAGGATGTCGAGACGGCCGAAATTGTTGATTGCTGTTTCGACGAACGCGATCGAGGTTGCTTCCCGGCCAACATCGCCGGCGAGGTATCGCAGGCGGTCGGGGTGGAGGGATAGAAGGTCGTTCAATTCTGGCGGCGGTTCTTGGTGGAGGTCGACGGCGACCACGCCCGCTGCGTCGCACTGGAGATATTTGCGGGTGATGGCGAGGCCGATGCCGGAGGCTGCTCCAGTGACAACGGCGACTTTGCCTGCAAGAGAGATCTGCAAAATGTGTACCAGCCTTTCAAAGGAAGTCAGGCAAGAGACGCCACCTTACCATGCGGAGAGATTATAGGTTATAAAGGGTTCCGGCCAAGTTTGTGTTTTTAACGAGAAGAAGGCGAGGATACATGCGGCGGAGAGAGTTCCTTCAGTGTGCGGGTGGTGCGGGGATAGCAGTTGCGTTTGCGCAACGAAGTGCGTGGGCGCAGTCGGCGGATTCGCGAATTGAGATTCTTGTGGAGGAACCGATTGGCCAGATATCAAGGAATATTTACGGCCAATTTACCGAACATATCGGCGGTGTGATTTACGACGGGGTGTGGGTAGGCCGAGATTCACGTGTGCCGAATATCAATGGCATCCGCAAGGCGCTCGTCGAGAAACTGCACGAGATTCGAGTGCCCGTGATTCGCTGGCCGGGTGGCTGCGCGGCAGACAGCTACGATTGGCGCGACGGAATCGGGCCGGCGGGGAATCGGCCGCGGCGGACTAATTTTTGGGAAGTCGATCCGGACGCGGCGCGGCTGCACGACAAGGGTCGCCAGGTCTTCGAGACAAATGAATTCGGTACCAACGAGTTTATGCAGTTCTGCAAGCTCGCGGGGGCGGAACCGTATGTGGCGGCCAATCTGCGCAGCCTTTCGCCGATGGATTTCGATCACTGGGTGGAGTATTGCAATTCTCCGGCGGGGAGCACGACGCTGGCGGAGATGCGGGCGGCGGGAGGATCGGCTGATCCGTTTGGAGTGCGTTATTGGGGCGTGGGAAACGAGAGCTGGGGCTGCGGCGGCAACTTCACTCCGGAGGAATATGCGACGGAGTTTCGCCGCTTTACGACGTGGGTTCCGCGCTATGGGGTGGACCTGCAGTTCATCGGATCAGGGCCGAACGGTGACGACGTTGACTGGACGCAACGCTTCTTCGAACAGATATTCGCGGGGAAACACGCGTATTCGAATACGAACTTCACAGGGTGGTCAGTGCATCACTACGCGTGGAACCTGAGTCGTGGAAAGACGCCGGATTGGGTAGAGGGAAAGGGCGATGCGCTCAAGTTCGATGCGGTGGACTGGTATGAGCTGATGCGCGAGAGCGATCGGATGGAGCGGATCATTACCGATCACTGGACGGCGATGGGCGCGTACGACACGGCGCGGCAGGTGAAGCTGGTGGTGGATGAGTATGGGCCCTGGTACCGGGAAGGATCGGAGGTGGATGTTACGCACTTGTTCGGCCAGCAGATTACGATTCGCGATGCGCTGGCAACGGCTTTGACGCTCGATACGTTCAATCGCAATGCGGAGAAGGTGGCGATGGCGGCGTCGGCACAACTGGTTAATAACATCAATACTTTGTTTCTGGCGCATGAGGATCAATTCATTACGACTCCGAATTTTCAGGTCTTCGCGATGTATGCCGATCACCAGGGAGCGCAGGCGCTGCGGGCTGAATTTTCCAGTCCGGCGGTTCACTATTCGCGCGATGGCAAGGCGGCGACGTTCTGGGGACTGAAGGGGTCGGCATCGCGCAAGGAGAGTCGAGTCACGCTGACGGTGGTGAATCCTGACCTGCAGCGATCGCGGCTGGCGCAGATTGCGCTTCGCGGAGCGAAGGCGCGAGGTGCGTCGGGAACGGTGCTGAGGTCGAATGAGTTGCATGCGCATAATACGTTTGCGCAGCCGGATGCGGTGCGGACAGCGAAGCTGGATGTGTCGATTGCGCAGGACCTGTTGACGCTGGAGTTCCCGCAGGCGTCAGTGAGCAAGATTGAATTGGAACTGATGTGAGTCGAGCGCGTCGCTCTTTCAGGATTTCAGGCGGGATTGAAAGAAGCTCGTCACCATCGACGGAATGTTTGTCGAAGGGTTGCACGACCAGCGGGTCTCACGGGTGCCGGCGAGTGCCTGGTGGACTACGACGGTTCCGTAGTCTTCATCGGCCAGGCGCGGATTGTTGAAGAACCCGTGCCTGAGATTCTGAAATAGCACGAGAACCGCTTCGTTTCCCGCGGCCATCAGGGCATCGAACAAATACCGGCTCTGGATGGACGGAATCAGGGTGTCGGCTTCCCCATGAAGAATCAGGAAGGGCGGCGCTCCGCTGCGCATATAGTGAACGGGGTCGGCGAGTTCCACTTGTGCGGGGGAAGTGCTGACTGGAGTGCCGAGAAAGCGCGACTCGAAAGAATCCGGGTGGCCGGCGGGGAGAACGTTGCCGATCGCGAGGCTTTCGGCGTCGGTTCCGAGCGAGGCATACGACGCACGGGCGGCATCGATGCGAGCGAAATTGGTAGGTCCGTAGCCGTCGACGACGGCCTGCACTGCGGATGAATGTTCCAGGTGCTCATCGGTGAGAAACTCGTTTTCTCGGGATAACGCGGCGCAGGCGGCAAGATGTCCTCCGGCCGAGGAGCCCCACAATCCAATACGCTCGCCGTTCAATCCGAATTTGGAGGCGACAGTGCGGATCCAGCGCACCGCGGTCTTTACGTCCTCGACGGGCGCGGGGAATTTCGCTTCATCGCTGAGACGGTAGTCGATGCTGACGACGGCCAATTGCGATTGCTGGGCAAAGTGGGCGAGGTCGGGAGCGAGGCGGCGGTCTCCGAACCGCCAGCCGCCGCCATGGAGCCATAGCACAACCGGGGGTGACGAATTGAGCCCGCCGGGGAGGTAGACGTCCGCCAGGCGGTCTACTCCACCGACGCGGCTGTACACCTGATCGGCTATGAATTGAATATCCGTCATGCGTTCATTGCTCAACGTTCGCGAATTGTGGGGGCGGTCCGCCGGGCCGTTCGAGGATGGTCAAGTCCAATTCCCCGAGGTGTTGCATCACCCGATCAAAACGGAACGGGGGAGGCACGAGCGGATAACGATATCCGTCGAATGGATCGCAGAGATAGCGGAAGAACGACTCGAAGTGGCCGGGAGTGATAAATCCCAGAAAGCGCGTGTCGTGCTTTTTCAGCCGGAAGGAGTGCGCGGTCTTGGGCGGAACGTGGAGAAAATCGCCAGGGGCCAGGGTGAGGAAGCCATCGGCCACGAACATTTCCATTTGTCCGTTGAGGCAGTGGAATAATTCGGTGACCTTTTCGTGCCTGTGCTTCGGGATGGCAGCTCCGATGGGGCCCTCAGTGAGGAGCGCGATGAATACTCCATTGCTGTGCGTTTGATTGCCGAGGATGGTGTAGACCTGGTCGCTTGCGATCATTCGCTCGCCTTCGCTCGCGGCGAGCACAAACGGGTGCATGCCCTGGGGTGCAACGATGAGCTTGTGAGACCAGTCGGGCTCGCTCTCTGTCGCGAATAACTCGGTATCGACTGAGCTGTCGAGCGCGGACCAATCGATGGCGTCATTGCTTTCGCCGTAAACGGTGCCGGCATAGGGCGTGCCCAACCGGGCATAGGCTTCGGCCGCATTTCCTCCGAACGTCCAGCTTAGAAGCTTGCCGCGATGATCAACAAACTCATAGCCGTGCGGCGTGCCCGGCGGAATGTTGACATAGTCGCTGGAAGTGAGCAGATAAGAATGGCCGGCGAGTTCCAAGGCGACCACACCCTCCAGGACGAAGAGCGCCTCATGGGTGGCGGCGTGGTGGTGGACGGGGAACCGGGCGCCTTTGCTGCCGGTGAGGATGGTTCCGCCGGCGGGCTGACCCAGTTCTGCGGCGGTCGCGATGCGCGTAGCGAGATGGCTTCCAAAGGCGTAGCGGGCGCCTTCCCCGGCATCGAGTTTGTAGGGCGCCTGCACCGCGGGCAGATCGTTCTTATGCATCGGATCGACCTCTTTTCAGAAACTTGCGGAAGGATAGGTGCTAATCGTGCCGGGGAATGCATCGGGGATCGCGTCTCGCTATTTCAGGTGAAGGCATCCTGGTGGTACTCACGCGTACCAAACCGATACGAAATTAATATCAAATGGGAGGAAGCATTGTAAAGTCCGAATCCTGTTGAAAATGGCATTGACAATCGCTTGGTACTTGGTAGTACCATCAAAGCCTGCACTTCCCCACTCAGAAAGAACAAAGTGGATCTTGATGGAGAGGACAAAGCCCTCGAGGCTTCAATCCCGGGGCCGGCACTCCGTATGAAACTTGCTTCATTCCGCATTCAGGACAGGGCAACATGGGGCGTCGTGGATGGCCGAAAGGTGCTGGATATTGGCGACGCGTTGAGGGACTCTTGTCCGGATATCAAAACATGCCTCGCGCATGGAGCGCTCGCGACGGCGCGAGTTGCGAGCAAATCCGCACCTGAATACGAGATGGACGAGATCGCCTGGCTGCCGGTGATTCCCAATCCCGAGAAGATTTTTTGTGTGGGGCTTAACTACGAAATACACCGCAAGGAGACGGGAAGAGCGATCGTGGAACACCCGACCATCTTTGCGCGGTTCGCGAACACTCAGACGGGCCACTTGACGAATATTGTTCGGCCGCGGGTCTCGACGAACCTCGACTTTGAGGGGGAACTCGCCGTAATCATTGGGAAGGCAGGTCGCTATATTCCGCGTGACCAGGCGTTCGAGCACGTTGCCGGCTACGCCTGTTACAACGACGGCAGCGTGCGTGACTGGCAGCATCATACCCACCAGTTCACGCCGGGCAAGAACTTTCCGGGTACGGGAAGCTTTGGACCGTGGATGGTGACACAGGATGAGTTCACGCAACTTGGGACGCGCCGGATCATGACTCGACTGAATGGGGAGACGGTGCAGCAGGCCACCCTGGGCGAAATGATCTTCGACATTCCGACACTGATTGAGTATTGCTCTTCGTTTAACCCGCTTGCGCCGGGCGACGTGATTGTGACCGGGACGCCGGGCGGAGTGGGGGTGAAGAGGACACCGCCGCTGTGGATGAAGCCCGGAGATGTGGTGGAGGTCGAGATTGATGGAATCGGCATGCTGCAAAACGGAATTGCGGATGAAGTTGATGGCGCCGGCGTGGAATGAAACGGGACGCAGCGGGAGATCCTATGGGTGAGTTTCCGGTGATTGCGATCCGGAGCGTTGAAGTGGGGGTTCCGGATGTGGCTCGCGCAGAGGCGTTCTACGCAGACGTCTGGGGACTTAGCGTAGCGACTCGCCAGGGCGGGACGCTGTATTTGCGGGCTACGGGCACAGACCATCACGTGCTCGCGCTGCGAGCGCATGCGAGCGCCGAGATTCTGTCAATCAGCTTCCGGGTTCGCGACGAGGATTCGCTCGCCCACATTGCACGGAAGGTGATTGCCGCGAATGGGAGGCTGATTGAGCCGGTGATTGAGAACCAGGAGCCCGACGGCGGGCTCGTCTTGAAGATCGCGACGGGGGAAAGATTTGTTCTTCGCTTCCATCATGGCGATGCTCTTCATCATGATGAGGAGGCGCGTTGTGCATCGCCGCTGCGCATGTCGCACGTAAATCTGAATTGCGCAAACATCGAAGCGACTACGCGGTTCTTTCAACAGGCTCTTGGATTTCAGCTCACGGATCGATCGAAGGCGATGGCATTTCTTCGCTGCAATGACGATCATCATGCGATCGTGCTCGCGGATTCAGGCATGGATGGGCTGAACCACGTCGCCTTCATGATGCCGGATTGGGAATCGGTGATGCGCGGATCAGGGCGCATGATCGACCACGGCTATCCGATTGGGTGGGGTGTCGGCAGACACGGGCCGGGAAACAATGTGTTCGCCTACTTCGTTGATCCGTTCGGATTCGTGATCGAGTACACGGCCGAAGTGCTGCAAGTGGATGATAACTACGCACCCCATGGCCCGGATTACTGGGTTTGGCCTGCGGGCCGTACTGATCATTGGGGCATTGCGCCGCCGAAACCTGACTATGTGAAGCATGCGCAGCTTGCCATTTTGTTCGCTGCTCCGAATGCCGCAGCGACCGCGGAATGACAGGCGAGTTGCAGTATGAGGTTGTGGTGGTGGGCTTCGGCCCCGCCGGGGCCATTGCTGCCTGCTGGCTGGGCCAGGCGGGCATCAAGACGCTGGTGGTGGAGAAGAGCCGGACTATCTGGGATATTCCGCGCGCCATTGCACTCGACCATGAAATCCTGCGCGTGTTTCAGAACATCGGAGTGATCGACCGGGTGCTGCCGTATACCGCTCCATTCGGTGCTTCGGAGCACTTTGGGGCGCGGGGACAACTTATCCGACGCATCGACGTGGTAGCTCCGCCGTATCCGCTGGGCTACCTGCCAAACATGGTGTTCACGCAGCCGCCGGTGGAGGCGGCACTGCGCGATCGCGCCACGGAACATGCTTCCGTGACGGTGAAACTCGGTTTGGAATTAACCGGTCTGGTTGAGGAACAAGATGGCGTCATAGTGGAGATGCAGGACGAGGAGGGCCGGCCCGATTCGGTAAAGGCGAAGTTTGTGATCGCGTGTGATGGCGCGTCAAGCACAGCGCGGTGCCTGCTGGACATTCCGCTCGACGACCTCGGCTTCGACGAGCCGCGGCTGGTGGTTGACGTGATGGTGCACGACGAAGCCTTGTCAAAGCTTCCCGCGGTCTGTGCACAGTACTGCGACCCGGAACGGCCTTACACATACATCATCGGCCCGGGCAATCATCGCCGGTGGGAAATCATGTTGAACCCGGGAGAAGGCCCGCGCGAGGTGGAGCGCGAGGAGCGCGTGTGGCAACTGCTCTCGCGCTGGCTCGAGCCGGATGATGGAAAAATTTGGCGGGCAAGCAGCTATCGCTTTCACGCGCTGGTGGCGCAGAGGTGGAGAGATGGGCGTGTGTTCGTCGCCGGAGATGCCGCACATCAGCAGCCTCCGTTCCTCGGCCAGGGAATGTGCCAGGGTGTCAGGGATGTGACAAACCTCTGCTGGAAGATTGTCTCGGTGCTGCGCGGCGAATCGAGAGAGACATTGCTCGCTACCTATGAGCAGGAACGAAAGCAACACGTGGCAACCTTGACGCAACGAATCAAGAAAATTGGCGCGTCAATCTGCGTCCGCGATCCCCTGGCTGCGACTGAGCGCGATGAAAATCTTATCCAGCAAGGCGGCGGGAAGGCTCCCGTGGTAACGCGCCAGGAAATCGTGCCGCCGCTTCAGGCCGGTCTCGTGCGGCGGGAATTCGGGCCGGCTGCTGGGACCATATTTCCTCAGCCTCGGCTACTGACTGCAGGGGGAGCGGAACGAATGGATGAGGTTTTCGGGCAGGGATGGCGGTTGGTTGTGGACGGCCGCAGGGGGACTGCAATTCCCATACTCAAAGGAATGCGTATTGAGAAAATTGTTATCGGAGAGGACGGTTATCACGAGACAGACGGAGTAGCCACGGCCTGGTTTGATGCTTATGGCTGCAAGGCCGCACTCGTCCGGCCGGATCACTACGTTTATTGCGGAAGCGCTGATTTGGAGACGATTGAAGAAACATTGAGTGAACTCGAAGGGGCAATCGGGGTAGGAGACATTGAGTCCCGACGGTGAGAATCAACGTCAATTTCACGAGAGCCCTTTGCGTAAAATTACAGAGAGAGAGAGAGAGAGAAGATCGAATGCCCGAATCCGCTATAGCTGACAAGAGCCACCATCAGGGACGCATACTCGATGCTGCCACTGCGATCTTTCTCGAGAAGGGCTTTGAAGAAACCAGCACGGCTGAAATCGCAACGCGAGCAAGAGTGTCGAAACGGGAACTTTATTCCAACTTCAGTGACAAAAGAGACATCCTCGCCGCGGTCATTACAGAGTTGCAGGCCCAGATCCAGGCCGAGGCGAATATCAGCTGGTCGTCGAGCGACGAGTTGAGAACTGTGCTTACGAAAGCGGGAACGCGAATCCTGGAATTCGTCCATTCGGAAAGATTTGGGAAACTGTTGCGCATCGTAGCCGCTGAAACTTTCCGGGACCCGGTATCCGCCCGGAAATTCTATTTGCTCGGACCGGGGATGGGGCGCGACAGCACCGCGGGATTCATCAAGCGCCACATGCAAGCAGGCAATTTGCGGAAGGCGGACCCATTGCAGGCCGCGAGCGATTTTCTCGACCTGGTGATCAGCGCACGCTATATCACAGCGGTTGTTCTAGGTCAGAGCCAGCAGGCCCAGCAGCCGAGCTCTCATGTAAAGCATGCGGTGGATGTTTTTCTCAGCTACTACCGCGTGCAAGGACCGGACGAGAGTGGTTCGCGGATTGGGGCGAATGGGCGGGCAAAAAAGCACTCCTAAACTGATCGTGCCGTTCGCCGGTTTGCACGCTGATCTATGAGTCGTGATCGAGGGGAAGGCCTACGTAGTTTTCGGCAAGCGACGTTGCGGCCGCACGTGAACTCGTCACGTATTGGAGTTCTGCAATCTGGCGCCTGTGGTCGAATGGCGAATCTTGTTCGAAACGGTGCAACAGGGAAGTCATCCACCAGGAAAAGCGCTGCGCGTTCCAGATCCGCCGCAGACACGTTTGTGAGTAGTCATTCAGCCTGGTGCAATTGTTGTCTCGGTAGACTGCCCTGAAGGCCTGCGCCAGGTTGCAGACATCGGCGAAGGCGAGATTCATGCCCTTGGCGCCGGTGGGCGGCACGATGTGCGCCGCGTCTCCGGCCAGGAACAGGCGCCCATATTGCAACGGCTCGACAACAAAGCTGCGCATTCCTGTCACACCCTTCTGGAGAATCTTCCCCTCAGTCGGGCGCCATCCGTCGAAACAACTCAGTCGCTGGTGAAGTTCGCTCCAGATGCGATCATCGCTCCATTCGTTGATGTCCTCATCCGGACGGCATTGCAGATAGAGGCGTGTGATGCGCGGCGAGCGCATGCTGTAAAGCGCAAATCCACGCTCGTGATGCATGTAGAGCAACTCTTCGCGCGAGGGCGCTGCTTCGGCGAGAATGCCGAGCCAGGCGAACGGATAACTGCGATCGAATATGCTAAGGACTCCTTCGGGCAGGGACGAGCGCGAGATGCCATGGAACCCGTCGCAGCCGGCGATATAGTCGCAGTGGATCTCATCGGCATGTCCGTCTTTCTCAACGCGTATCGAGGGGCGGGGGCTGTCGACCTGGTGTAGCGACACTTCTCCGCATTCGAATCGCAAGTCGCCACCATCGGCGAGGCGCCGGGCGATCAGGTCCTTCACTACTTCCTGCTGGCCGTATACCGTGACACATTTTCCGGTGAGCTCGACAAACGGGATGCGATGACGGACTCCGTTGATGCCCAACTCAATGCCTTCGTGGCGAAGCCCCTCGCGACCGAGTCTTTCACCAACGCCTGATGCGTACATCATCTCGACGCTGGTATGTTCCAGCACGCCGGCGCGCACGCGTTCTTCACAGTAGCTGCGCGACCGGGCTTCAAGAACGATGGAATGGATTCCGTTCAAGTGCAGCAGGTGCGACAGCATCAGCCCCGCAGGGCCCGCGCCCACAATGCCGACTTCCGTGTCAAAGCGTGTCATGGCGGCGTTCTACTCCGGTGTCGAGAGCTCTTTCAGGACATCCTTCGCGGCATGGAACGCCGCGTTCGCGGCGGGAACACCGCAATAGATGGCGCAGTGCAACAGCACCTCGCGAATCTCATCCGTGCTGACACTGTTCTTGACGGCGGCGCGTAAATGGAGACGCAACTCCTCGCCGCGATTCAGCGCGACCATCAAGCCGATGGTCAGCAGGCTGCGGGTATGGCGCGGAAGACCGGGACGCGTCCAGATTTCGCCCCATGCGTAACGCGTGATCAAATCCTGGAACTCCGCATCGAATTCGCTTTTCGCCGCTTCCGCGCGGTTCACGTGCTCATCGCCCAACACGTTTCTCCTGACGCGCATTCCCGCGTCATAGCGTTCGGTTTCATCCATCGTTGCGCTCCTGGGTATCGAGGAATGCGAGAACCACATCGGCAAATTCTTTAGCTCGTTCCCACGCGGAGAGATGCGATGCATCAAGCTCGACGTAGCTCGAATGACGGAGAGACGAGTGGAGTGCGAGACCATCCGACGGCGGCGTAGCTGGATCGTGTGTGCCCGTGATGACCAGGCACGGGGTTTCTATCGCGCGAACCTCATGCCGCAGACCCGTATCACGCAGGACGCCACAGCAGGATGCATAGCCGTGCGCGTCAGTCGCCGCAATCATGGATCGGATGGTCTCCATTTCATCAGGATGATGCTCGCGATAACCCGGCGTAAACCATCTTTGCAATCCCGTCAAAGCCAGGGACGACATGCCTGAGCTTTGCACCGTTGCGACTCTTTCGTCCCACATCTGCGGTGTACCGATCCGTGCGCCCGTATTCGCCAGAACCAAGCGGCTGACACGGTGCGGCGCATGAGTACCCACCCACATTGCCACCATGCCTCCGAGAGACAATCCACAGACGTTCACACGGTCGAGGCCGAGATGGTCGATAAGGTGCAGCACATCGCCGCCGAGTTGAGCAATGGTGTATGGGCCGGGTGGCACGCTGCTTTCGCCGTGACCGCGCATGTCATAACGCAGGACGCGATAACTCGTTTCAAGCCACGGTAGAAGCTTATCCCACATGTGGAGGTTCGATCCAAGCGAGTTGGACAGGACGAGGGTTTCGGCTTCCCGTTTACCGCTCAACTCGTAATGAAGGCAAACCTCCTCGGTTTCAGCTTTCGGCATCTGCGTCTCCAAGAACACGCGCAATGAATCGCTGAGCGCTTCCTAGATATGCGCGAGGATCCATGAGCCGGTCGATCGCGTCGCCGCTCAGATGCGCCGTAACTTCGGGTAATTGCTTGAGAACATCGCAAAGGTGTTGCTTCTCGTGGGTGGCGTGCGCGGTTGCCTTGCGGAGGACTTCATGCGCTGCCGTACGTCCTATCTTAGGGGCCAACGCGGTACTTACCGCCTCTGACAAGGTGAAACCGCGCAGGTCGTCAAAGTTGGCCAGCATGCGTGCAGCATCGACCTGAAGGTTCTCGGCAATATCGATTGACCAGGCAAGCGCCGCCGAAGCCAGCCGGAAGGCATCGGGCACGGTCTCCCACTCGGCCTGCCACAAGCCGAGTCCCCGCTCGTGTTCCTGCGGCATCGCATGGAGCATGGTCGTGACGAGGCCGGGCATTCGTTGATGAACAGCCAGGACCGCTGCGCATGCGACTGGATTGTGCTTGTGTGGCATCGTGGAGGAACCGCCGCGTCCCTCGGCATTTCCTTCCGACAGTTCGCTTACCTCTGCCTGCATGAGAAGCGCGATGTCCCGGGCGACCTTGGCCAGTGAGCCAGTCAGGACTGCGAGTACCTGCACTATTTCGACGAGGTTATCGCTCTGCGTGTGCCATGGCAGGTCCGGTTCGCGCAGGCCGAGAATCTGCGCCAACTCAGCTGAGACAATTGCTCCTGAGGCTCCCAGGGATGCCAGTGTGCCGACCGCGCCTCCGAATTGCAGCACCAGCGCGCGCTGAGCCGAGGCGTCGATGCGACCGTGATGACGGCGCAAGGCGGCCAGAGTTCCGGCCAACTTGAGTCCCAACGTTGTGGGCAGACCGGGCTGCAGCCACGTTCTTCCGGTGAGAAGTGTGTCGCGGTGCGCGCGGACCTGCCTGATCATTGCCCGATCCAAACGTCCTATTTCGTCGTTTAGCAGGTTTAAGGCGTCGCGCATTTGCAGTACCAGGGCCGAATCAAGGACGTCCTGGCTTGTGGCCCCAAGATGAATCGCGCGAGATGCGCGTTCATCGCGGGCTTTCACAACGGCGGTAAGTTGCCGGACGAATGGAATGGCAATGTTGCCCGCGTTTCTCGCTTCGCGCTGCAGCGAATCGACGTCCACGAAACTCGCATCGAGCAACGATTCAAGGACGGAGGCTGATTCCGGCTCGGCCAGTCCATGCTTCTCGAGCGCGCAGATCAGCGCCCATTCGAAACGCATCATGGCGCGCACCTGCGCCTGCGGCGAAAAGATGCGCGTCATCTCCGGCGTGGAGAAGAGAAACGAGTTCAGACTTTCAGTCATATCAGCAGAATTATTTCACCACGCGAAGAAGACGGTCTCATCGACTCCCTGCAGGATTACATCCCAGCGAAAAGAATTCTCCCCATCGCGCTGAGCAATCAGTGTGCGCCTGCGCTCGGGCGGGATTGCAAGCAGCACCGGATCCGTCCCTATTTCAGCATGACCTTCGAAGTAGACGCGCGAGATCAGATGGCGAAGGAGGCCGCGCATAAACACCAGCACCAACATGTGCGGGGCCTGCATTCTTCGATCTTCCAATTCGACCTCGGAAGGCCGACGCATCACCACCGAGAATGTACCGTCTTCGTCTGTCGCCGTGCGTCGGAATCCGTCGGGGAATCCATCTTGGCTTGCCGCCGAATCGCGTGTTGTTCCCCCATTCCAAAATTCAAGTATTGCATCGGGCACCGGAGCGCCATCCCGGTCCAATACCCGGCCGCGAATCGCGAGATTCCCCGCCGCGCCGGCATCCATCGCGGGCGCCTTTTCGACGAGATAGTCGAGGCCGATGGAGAAAAACGGGCCCACTGTCTGCGAGCTGGCCGGTATGAACTTTGGGTGTCCGCTCATCGGCGGTCCCCCTCAAACGGTGTGTCGTTGTGACCGCGCAACACAATGTCGAACTCATAGGCGAGCGCGTAGTTTGGTTCCGCGCGGTTGATGTCGAGTCTGGAAACCAGGCGCATGCGCGCGGCTTCATCAGGAATACTGTTGAAGATCGGGTCGAGGGGCTGCAGGGGATCGCCGGGGAAGTACATCTGCGTGACCAGGCGCGAGAGAATGCCCGCGCCGAAAAGCGAGAAGTGAATGTGGGCCGGCCGCCATGCATTGTGGTGGTTTCCCCACGGGTAGGGGCCCGGCTTGATCGATTTGAACCAGTAGCGACCATGCTCGTCGGTAAGGAGTCGGCCGGCGCCAGAGAAATTTGGATCGAGCGGCGCGTCGTGCTGGTCGACCTTGTGGCGATAGCGGCCGGCGGCGTTCGCCTGCCACACTTCGACGAGCGCCCCACGAACAGGGCGGCCATCTTCGTCGAGTACGCGGCCATGCACATAGATGCGCTCGCCGACAGGATCACCGGCATGCTGCGCGGTCAGATCGCTATCGTGCTCGCGTAGAAGGCCGTGACCGAAGACGGGGCCCGTTCTCTCGGTGAGCGTTTTGGGAAGGAGCACTAACGGCAGACGCGGAGACCTCGCAATGGAAGAGACATAGGGCGGGAAGTGATAGTCAGGCTGCGTGCCCGCGACAGCCGTTTGAACAGTGGACAGGTCGATCACACTTCCTCCTCAGACGCGCTCCATCGCTATCGCGATACCTTGGCCTACGCCGATGCACATGGTCGCCAATGCCAGTTGGCCGCCGAACTTTTCAAGCTCGTGTGCCGCCGTTATTACCAGGCGCGCGCCACTCATCCCCAGCGGATGACCCAAAGCGATCGCTCCGCCGGTCGCATTGACATGATCGGCATCGTCGGGAAGGCCCAATTGCCGGAGGCATGCCAGCGACTGGCTGGCAAACGCCTCGTTCAGTTGTATGCGGTCGAAGTCGGCGATGTTCTTCTGCAACCGCGCGAGCAGTTTCTGCGTTGCGGGCACCGGTCCGATGCCCATCACGCGCGGCGGCACTCCAGCGGTGGCCATGCCGAGTATTCGCGCGCGCGGGCGCAATTCATGGCGAGCGACTGCAGTTTCTGAAGCGATGATCATCGCGGCGGCTCCATCGTTGATCCCCGATGCATTCCCTGCTGTTACGGTGCCTTCGGGAAACAGCGGCTTAAGAGCGGCGAGCTTTTCCGGCGTGGTATCGGGGCGCGGGTGTTCGTCGCACGCGACAGTGATCGTAGCTTTCCTGCCGGCGATTTCAACCGGCACGATTTCTTCTGCGAAGAATCCGCTTTCGATTGCGCGGGCGGTGCGCAACTGGCTTCGATACGCGAAGGCATCCTGCTCGGCACGGTCTACGGCGCAGTCGCGCGCGACGTTCTCGCCGGTCTCCGGCATGGAGTCGGTTCCGTACAATGCGCGCATTTGAGGATTGACGAACCGCCAGCCGATCGTGGTGTCGTAGATTTCCGCGGATCGCTGAAATGCGGATTCGGCTTTGCCCATGACGAAGGGCGCGCGCGACATTGACTCCACTCCACCGGCGATCACAAATTCGGCTTCGCCGCACGCAATCGCGCGCGCTGCGGTTCCGACGGCGTCCATGCCGGAGCCGCAGAGGCGGTTGATTGTGTTTCCCGGGATGGTTTCGGGCAGACCGGCCAACAGGAGCGCCATGCGCGAAACGTTGCGGTTGTCTTCGCCGGCCTGGTTGGCGCATCCCAGCATCACCTCGTCGAGCGCGCTCCAGTCAGCCTGCGGGTTGCGCCGCACGAGTTCGCGAATGGGGACCGCGGCGAGATCATCGGCGCGCATTGTGGCGAGAGCGCCACCATAGCGCCCGATCGGCGTTCGCACTGCATCGCAAATAAATGCAGGCCTCATGCGGTTTCTCCTTCGACGCCGTGCGCTGCGGCGGTGCGCGCCTTCAGATCGCGAAGGACTTCAAGTTCGTCCGCGCTCGGTGCCTGGGTCTGAGCGCAGTTTTCTGTGAATTGGACGGGCCAGCCGGTGCTCGCGACGATGGTCTCGCGACTGATGCCGGGATGCACGCTTGTCACCGTCAGCTCGCGCGATAGCGGATCAGGCCGCAGGATGCAAAGGTCGGTGATTACCGCGACGGGCCCTTTGCCGGTCAGGCCGGCTCGCTCGCGTGAATTGCCGCCGGTGAGGAAGCCAACCGATGTGACGAAATCGAGCTTTTCGACGAACGTGCGCTTCGACTGCTTGACAACAATGAGTACTCCTTTCGCGGATGAACTGATCTCCGGAGCGCCGCCTGCGCCCGGCAGACGTACCTTGGGCTTTTCGTATGGGCCGATGACAGTGGTATTGATATTTGCGAAGCGGTCGAGTTGAGCGGCGCCGAGGAAGCCTACATCGATGCGTCCGCCCTGAAGCCAGTAGCGAAAGATTTCCGGCGTGGAGACCACTGTGTCTGCGGTTTCCGCCAGGTTTCCGTCTCCGATAGAGAGTGGCAGCACGGGTGGCTTTGCACCGATGGGACCGGACTCGTACATCAGCACTGCATTCGGCGCATGGGTGAGGCGCGCGAGATTCGCCGCAGTGGAGGGAAGCCCGATTCCGACGAAGCACACCGCTCCGTCGCGAAGCATGCGGGCCGCGGCAATCGTCATCATCTCGTCAGCAGTGTAGCCCGCGCTCATTGATACACTGCCTGTACGCGTTGATCGCCCTGCAGTCGCAGATACTCCGCGAAATCCTGCGCCTGATGAATATGCTGATCGATCCATGCCGTGAAGCGGTCCCGCTCGCGCGCAATCCGATCCCATGCGCGGTAGAACACGTTATCGCGATCGTAGTAGCCGTGTGCATACGAAGGCGTCGCGCCGCGTGGCACTTCGCACACCGCGGTCACTACCCAACCGGGAAGGATGCACGCATTGGGCGGAGCATCGAGCGAGCGCACCCGCTCTTCCACAGTCACGATTGTCCGCGTGGCCGCGAGTACTGCTTCTTTCTGTACGCCCAAGATTCCCCATAACAGCACATTGCCTTTCCAGTCCGCCTTCTGCGCGTGAATCACCGTCACGTCAGGGCGCACAGCGGGGGTGGCCGCAAGCACCTCGCCAGTGAAGGGGCAAGTGACGCTGCGAATCTTGTCGTTCACGCGTGCGAGATCCGACCCCGTATAACCGCGCAGAACGGCGAACGGCAGGTTGGCGGCTCCGGCAACGTAGGCGTTGGCCAGGTCGCTGTGGCTGCGTTCCTCGATTTCGAGCGGGCTGGGCCAGCCGTTCTCCACGGCATCGCGAAAACGGTGCAGCGAGCCCACACCGGGATTACCACCCCATGAAAAGGTGAGCTTTCGAGCGCAGCCGGCCCCGATGAGCTGATCGTAGATAATGTCCGGGGTCATGCGAATGAGAGACAGGTCGCGGCGGTGCTGGCGAATGATCTCGTGACCGGCCGCAAACGGAATAAGGTGAGTGAAGCCCTCCATCGCGACGGTGTCGCCATCGCGCACGTTTGCGGCGACGGCTTCCGCCAAACTGACCCACTCAGCCATCCGACCTCCATGGAGATAGGCATTATTACCTGATTGACCACGGTTGTACAAGATGTGCGATAATCGCCCATCGAGCATCTGGGTGAAAAGGACAGTTTCAGAATCCGGTCCGCGCGAGCCGGAAGGCAGGCTGGCGGACGAATTCGCCGCACAGGCGGGGAATCCCGATTTCGTACTTTCGCTCGCCCGCGGCCTGCGCGTGATAGAGAGCTTCGAAGGACATCACGAGGGACGCAGTATCGTCGAGATTGCGCAATCGACGGGACTTTCGCGGGCGGCGATCCGGCGCATTTTGCTGACTCTGGAATTGCTTGGCTACGTTGAGCGATCGCGGCAGGTGTATCGACCGAAGACCCAGGTGTTGCGGCTGGGCTTCTCATTTCTTTCCTCTTCATCGGTCGTTGAAGCGGCGCGCCCGGTGCTGGAACACATCACCGAACGCCTGCATGAGTCTTCTTCGATGAGTATGCTTGACGGCGGACAGATCGCCTACGTGGCCCGATCGGCGGCGAGCCGTATCCTGGCTGCCGGGTTGTCGGTGGGCAGTCGCCTGCCCGCTTACTGCACGTCGATGGGGCGAGTATTGCTTGCGGCCTTGCCGGACGCTGAGCTTGACGCCTACCTTCGCGAACTGAAGCCCAAAGCCTATACGCCGAAAACCATCACAAGGATTGCGCAACTGAAGAAGGCAATTCTCCAAGCGCGGAAAGACGGCTATGCCGTCGTGGACGAGGAACTGGAGGCCGGGCTGCGATCGATCGCGGTCCCGGTTTATGCGCGCAGTAACCGTGTTGTGGCGGCCATCAACGTGGGCACACATGTTTTGCGGGTTGACCGCGCCACGCTGATCGACCGTTGCCTGCCCGCCCTGCAGGAGGGAGCGCGTACGCTTCGCAATGTTCTGGTCTGATTCTTGAAATGACAGATGAATTGCCTGTCAGGGAAGGGATTACATATGCAATCGCCTTATCGCGCCGACCACGTTGGGAGTTTCCTTCGTCCCGCTGAGTTGCTGAATGCGCGCCGCTCCAAGATGCCGGTCGAGGATCTTCAAGCCGTGGAGGACAAACATATTCTGCGGATTCTCAATCGCCAGAAGGAAATCGGGTTTGGCGTCTTTACCGACGGCGAACTGCGACGGACCAATTTCATGAGCGATTTCACCGACGCGGTGGAAGGGTTCGACTTCGGCGATGCGGTGGCGCGCAGTTGGAAGGACGATGCGCAAAAGGTGGAAGAGGCCCCGGCGGCAGTGAGTAACATCAGCGGCATCGTTACGTCGCCCCTCAGGCAGCGTCAACCCCTCACGAGACGCGAACTCCCCTTTCTGCGCGAGCACGCCCCGGGGCCCATCAAAATCACGCTGCCAAGCGCGACGCAATTTCCGGCGATCTCGTTCAAATACGGCATTACGGAAAAGGTTTATCACGATCCTTTCGCCCTGCTGCATGCGGTCACAGAGATCATGGCTGCCGACATTCGGACTCTTGCGGCGAGCGGAATCTCGTACCTTCAAATCGACGCACCGCGCTACAGTTACTATCTCGACCCCAAGTGGACGGCATGGCTGGAAAGAGAGCTTCGTGTTGATCCGGCCCAGATGCTGACGGCTTCGCTGAATGCGGATAATACCTGCTTCGCGGCGGCGCGACAGCCTGGTGTGGTGCCGGCGATTCATCTATGCCGGGGAAACAATCGCAGCCACTGGTATGCCGAAGGCGGCTACGAGGCAATCGCAGAGCGGCTCTTCCATGAGTTGGCGGTAGATCGCTTCCTGCTTGAATATGATGACGAGCGCTCCGGGACGTTCGAGCCACTGCGATTGGTGCCCAAAGGCAAGACCGTTGTGCTTGGCCTGGTGAGCACAAAACGGCCCGGGCTCGAACACAAGCAGGACTTACTGAGGCGTATTGATGAGGCCGCCAAGTTTCTTCCGCTCGAACAACTGGCGGTGAGTCCGCAATGCGGGTTCGCGTCCACGATGGAGGGTAATCTGCTGACGGAAGACGAACAATGGGCCAAGTTGCAGCTTGTGGTCGATACGGCGCGCGAAGTCTGGGGCTGATTAGCGGTGTGGCACCGAGCTTGATCTATGAGGAATGACCGCGCAAGCGGAGCTGGCCGAGTGCCAGCAGAATGCCATGGAGCAGCGCTTCGGGACGGGGAGGACAGCCGGGGATGTAGACGTCAACGGGAATGACCGCGTCCACGCCGCCGAGCGAGGCGTAATTGATTCCGAAGATCCCACCGCTGATGCCGCAGGCGCCGACGGCTACGACGATCTTTGGATCGGGAGTGGCGACATAGGTCTTGCGCAATGCCAGTTCCATGTTGCGCGTGACAGGGCCGGTGACCAGCAGCATGTCAGCGTGACGCGGAGACGCCACAAAATGAATGCCGAAGCGTTCAATATCGTGAACAGGGTTGTTCAATGCAACGATTTCCTGCTCGCACCCGTTGCATGAGCCGGCATCGACCTGGCGGATCGCGAGTGAGCGGCCAAGCAGAGATTGGATGGACGCAGCGACGCGCCGGGCAGGAGACTCGGCGCCGGGCCCAGCGATGGATGACTTGAGCCCCGCTTGGGTGCCATCGGGGCGGAGCGCATATTCGGCGGTAAGAACCAGGTCGCGACGATCGGTGGCAGCTAGCTCGAAATCGTGGGTCATGCTCACCGCTCCATCCTGAGAGGCTTCGGCGCATTCGCCGCAAAAGATGCATCGTCCGTAGTCGACCGTTACAGAACGCGAACCGTCGTGGTCGCGAACGGCGATGGCTCCGGTGGGGCAGGCTTCGGCAGCTGGACGCGCGTCGCTCCATCGATTGAAGTCGAACTCCGGGCGTCCACGAAATTGCTTGGCGAGATGAGGCGCAACGCGCGGATAAGGAGCCGTGGCGATGCCGATGCGGAGCGAGTTTTGGAGGATCTTGAACATGGTGTTATCGATCCGTGCCCGAGTAGGACAAGTTGAAGCTCTTGTTGATCACAGGAAAATCGGCAATGATGTTGCCTTCGACGGCTTCGACGATGGCGGGCCAATTATTGAGGGATGGGTCCTTCACCTTGCAGCGTTGTAGGCGATTGTCCTCGCCGGTTCGGACCCAATGAAGGATCTCGCCACGCCATCCTTCGACTGCGCCGAGGGCGCACCGATCGGGAGGAATGGGCTGAGCCGGTGCCCGATGCAGGCCGCCTGGCAAACGGGCAATGGCCGCGCGGATAATGTCGATCGACTCGCCTACTTCTTCAATTCGAACCAGCATGCGGTGGCGGACATCTCCGGCCTGATAAACAGGTACCTTGAAAGACAGGTGACCGTACGCCGAGTAGGGATGATCGCGGCGGACGTCGAGATCGACGCCGGAGGCACGTCCCCCTACGCCTACGATTCCCAGCTTTAACGCCTTGTCGGGGCGGAGGATTCCGGTGTGTTCCAAGCGGTCGCGGGTGGAATCAGAAGACTGGATGATTACGACAAGGTTGCGGAATTCGCGCTCGACAGTTTCGAGCGTGCCGGCGATGGCTTCGATTTGAGTGCTCTGCCAGTCTCTGCGGACTCCGCCGATGGCGATCATTCCGCGGGACACGCGGCTTCCTGTGAGCATTTCATTCAGGCCGAGCAAGATTTCGCGGATGCGGCCGGCGTGGGCGTTGGCAATCACGAACCCAACGTCGGTGGCGATGGCGCCGGCGTCGGCGATGTGATTGGCAATTCGTTCCAATTCGAGAAGAACGGTGCGCATGAATTGCGCCCGCGCAGGAACTTCGATTTCCGCAGCGGACTCGACTGCCTGGCAGAAGGCAGCGCCGTGGGAAAATGCCGAATCGCCGGAAATACTCTCGGCTAGAAACACCGCACGGTGGATGGGGAGATTCTCAAACAGCTTTTCGGTTCCCTTGTGGGTGTAGAACATGCGGAGTTGCAGGTAGAGGATGGGCTCGCCGGCGACGGCGAAATTGAAGTGGCCGGGCTCGATAATGCCGGCATGAACCGGGCCGACCGGAATCTGGAACACGCCCTCTCCGAGCGTGGGCCGGTAGATGTGCTGTTCTCCTTCAAATGCGGGCAACACGGTGTCGAGCGGGAAATCTTTGCGCAGCGGATGCACGTCAGGCCAATTATCGTGAAGCGCGACCCGCCGCGGATTGGGATGCCCGGTTGCTTCAAGGCCGAACCAATCCTGAATCTCGCGCTCCTGCCAGTTGACTGCGGGAAACTCCGCGGCCAGCGAGGGGAACGATGGGTTGTCCGCGGGAATGCGGGCTTTGAGAATCAACCAGGATGGATCGTCGCGGCGATCGAGGACATAGTAGATGTAGAAGAGACCTTCGGCGTTCACACGATCTTCGGCGAGCACGGTCACGAGTCGGGCCCCGCGCTCGAGCAGAGAGATAACGGGCTATATCGATGATGTCGGAGGCGTTCAGCGAAAGCGTGACCTGGCCGCGAACCTGTTCCTGTGCAGGCCTAACCTTCTCGGCAAAACGCTCGCGGAGTTGTTCGTAGAGAGATGTCATTGTCCGCTCACCACCTGCGCCGCACCGCGCACGAGTTGCAACAACGGAGCTGGCACCCAGAAGCCGATTACGACCAGCGCGGCCGCGAGCGCGAGCAGGGAACCATTGCGCCAGGGACGACGACCGGCGACGGGCGTATCACCGGCAGGGCCAAGGATCATGCCGCCTACGTGGAGCAGCGCGCCTGCGAACACGCCTGTTCCAAACAGTACGAAGAGCACTGCCGGTAAGAACATGGCCGCCATCGAACGCAGCGCGCACAATGAGGAACTCGCTCTGAAACAGGCTGAAGGGCGGCATGCCGATGATCGCCAGCATGGCCATGAGAAAGATCACGCCGGTGAGGGGCATGGCGCGGATTACGCTGCCTTTGATGCCCGAGAACAGGTCGGTGCGGAAGTGCTGTTGCACGTTGCCCGCGCAGAGAAACAACAAGGATTTCGCGAGAGTGTGATACGTCATGTGCAGCATGAGGCCCAGGCTGCCGAGGGCGCCTCCGATTCCCAGCGCCGTGACCATGATGCCGGCATGATCGATGGTGTGATAGGCCAGCAGGCGGCGATAGTTCTTTTGCACGAGCACGAAGGGAACGGAGATGCCCATGGAGAGCAATCCGAAGAGAAGCAGGAGGCGGCCGGGATATTCCACGCCCAGACATCGGCTGGTAAGAATGTAGAAACGGATGAGGCCGTAAAGGGCGCAGTTGAGCATGGCCGAGGAAAGAATCGCAGCGGAGGGAACGGGCGCCTCGCTGTAGGCATCGGGCTTCCAGGTGTGCATCGGCGCGAGCCCGGCCTTGGTTCCGTACCCGAGAAGGATCAATGCAAAGGCGAGGCGCATCGATGTCTTGTCGAGTTGAGCGGCGTGCTGTCGCCAGCACCGACCAGTTCAATCCGCTGAGCGCCTCGGAACCGGCGAGGCTATGTCCGGCGTAATAGGCCACAATGGTGCCGAACAAAGCCATCGACAATCCCACGCCGCCGATGATGGCGTATTTCCAGGCCGCTTCAAGCGAAGTGACTTTGCCGTAGAAGGTGACGAGGAAGATGGAAGCGAGGGTGGTGGCTTCGATGGCTACCCACATCACTCCCAGGTTGTTGGCCACCGCCATGAACAGCATGGAGAAAACAAACAGGGGCGTGAGCGAGTAGTACATGCGAAGCTGGTTGAGTTGCTCGTCGCCGGCTCCGTCGTTGCCGAGCGCACCGCTATTCTGGTCGTCGCGCAGGTAGCCGATGGAGTAGGTGGAGCATACCAGCGCGACGGAAGCGGTAAGAAGGATCACAAGCGCACTCAACGAATCGGCGAAAAAGAAACCATTCCCAAGGGAGATCGTGCCCGCTGCCAGCACTCGCGCAGCCAGTGCAATCGCTACCAGAAAGACGGCGACTGACCCGGCCAGGTTTACTCGTTCCATCGACGCGCGCCGGCGAGCGAGGAACGACGCAGCCGCGGCGGCAATGGGAATCAGCAATAGAGCGATGATCAGCATCTATCCTCGCAGCCTCCGCAAGCGGCTTACGTCCATGGATTCGAATGACTCGCGGATGCGGTAGACCAGAATGCCGAGGACCATTGCGGCCACCAGCACATCGAAGAAGACGCCCAGTTCCACAATCAGGGGCATGCCGTAGGTGAGTGAAATGGCGGCGAGAAACAGGCCGTTCTCGAGGGACAGGAGAGCCAGCACCTGGGTGAGCGCCTTGCGGCGGTTGATCATGGTGAAGAAGCCGATGAGGAAGAGAGAGATGGCGACGGCGAGCGCGTTGTGGCCCAAGCCGCGTTCGTCGGGCCGGTAAAATGATTCGGCGACTACGTAACCTACCAGCGTGAGCCCTCCCGCAATCAGGACGGAAAGGGGCACGTTCACGATCGGCTCAATCTCCTTGTGGATCTGCATGCGATCGACGAGGCGTTCGAACAGGATCGGCACCAGAACCACTTTCACGACCAGCGTGAGGACGGCGGCAACGTAAATATGTGGCGCGTGGTTGAGCCAGGCGATGGTGGCCGCGATGATTGCGAGGAAAAACGATTGCGCTGCGAAGATGCGAATGTGGGTAACGATCCAGCGTTGGGCCACCATCGCGATCTGCAGAACGAGCACCAGCGCCGCCATCAACGTAATGATGCGATCGCCGAGTTGCATGGTGAGAAAAGGTCTCATGAGCATCAGAACAAAAAAGTGGAGACGAGAGCCAATGCACCCAGAGTGAAGGCCACGGCGAGGAGTTCCGGAACGCGGAAGAGCCGCATCTTGGCGTTTACGGTTTCAAACAGAACAATCGCGCAACTTAAGAGAAACAGCTTTGCCAGAAGCCACGCGATTCCCTTGAGGGCTCCGAAGCCGAACCACGCCGGCTGCAGGCCAATCGGCCAGAAACAATTGATCAGTAGGGTCATCAGGACGAGTTGCTTGATGGAGGCGGCCCACTCGATCAGCGCCAGGTACGGGCCGGAGTATTCGAGAATCATGGCTTCGTGAATCATGGTGAGTTCGAGGTGAGTGGCGGGGTTGTCTACCGGGATCCTGCCGGTCTCCGCGATCAAGCACCAGCGCGAGCGCGGCGAAAGCGAGCATCTGCGCGGGAGCGAGAAAGCGCCAGTTCTGTCCGATCGCGGCGCCGGCGATTTCGGTAAGGCCGGTAGAGCCGGCTCCGATGGCGACAGTGAAAATCGCCAGCATCATGGCCGGCTCGGCCAACGCCGAGATGGTCATCTCGCGGCTGCTGCCGAGGCCGCCGAACGAACTGCCACTGTCCAGTCCGCTCAGCGCAACAAAGAAACGACCCAGGCCGAGCAGGAAGATTACGGCCAGAGCGCCCCCGAACAATCCGAGCGGGGCATCGGCGGCAACCATGGGAATCATGAGACCCGCGATCACGGTGCTGAAGAATGCGATCCACGGCGTGGCGGTGAAGATCCAGGAGGCAGTCTCGGGGATCACCATGGATTTGCCGAAGTGCTTGCGCAGATCGCGGTAGGGCTGAAAGATGCCGGGGCCGCGACGGGTTTGGAGGCGCGCCTTGAGGGTGCGGATGGTGCCCGTCACCAGCGGCGCCAGAGCCAGCAGCAGGATAAGTTGCGCGAGGTTCTCGATGAGGCGCTGTATCATCCGCGCACCGCAAACAACAACAGGAGAATGAGAGTGATGAAGATGTAAGTGAGATAGATGTTGATGCTGCCGGCCTGAATGCCCCTCATGCGGTTGGCGATGGCCATGATGCGCTGCCGCAGCGGGCCGTAGATGCGTTTTTCAAAGGTCGGTTCGATCTCGCTCTCGAAGCGAATGGCGCTGGGATAGTACGGCGATACTTCGTACTCGGCCTGAATCTCGCGCCGCGGGCGATAGAGGACGGAGAAGATCATACGCAGCGGTTTTGAAAATGCGGTGGCGGAGTATTCGTTTTCGGCGGTCAACCCGGGCAGGCCGCAATCCCAAGCCGGGCCTCTGACGGTGCGGCGTTTCCAGCGCCAGACCAGCGGAAGCGCGAAGGCGATCCCGGCAAACAGGAACAGGGCCGCGATTCCCGCAGTGGATATAGTGCCACCATGCGGTGTTCCCGGCGACAGCGCCAGGCCACGTGCCATCACCAGTTGAGCGCTGGTTCGGACTCCAAGGGTCTGCTGCGTGATCGGATCGAATATCGACACGAAGAATGTGGCGCCGAGACCGAGACCGACGCATCCCACCGCTAATATCAACATCGCCGCCCGCATCGTAAACGAGGCTTCGCGCGCATCCGCGGCTTCCCGGCTGCGAGGAAGTGCGAGGAACGGAATGGCGAAGGCTTTGACAAAACATGCGGCTGCGAGGGCCGCTGTCAGCGCCAGCAGAGATCCGGCAATAGGGAACATCAATCGGGTGAGGCTTTGGGTGGTGCCGAAGCCGGCCAGCAGGGCCTGGTAAGTTAGCCACTCGCTCACGAAGCCGTTCAATGGAGGCAGTCCGGAAATGGCGGCCGCGCCGATGAGGAAGCAAACCGCGGTTACCGGCATTCGCCGGATGAGCCCGCCCATTTTTTCCATGTTGCGGGTATGCGTAGCTTCAACCACGGAACCAGCGCCGAGGAACAGCAGACCCTTGAATGTGGCGTGGTTGAAGATGTGGTACAGGGCGGCGATGAGAGCCAGCGCGGCAAGATTCCCCTGTCCCAGGGCGCGAAACATCAGTGCGGCGCCAAAGCCCATGAGGATGATGCCGGCATTTTCGATAGTGGACCATGCGAGCATGCGTTTCAGGTCGTGTTCCATCAATGCATAGAGCACCCCCAGCAGCGCGGACGCCACGCCCAGACCGAGGACCAAGGTCCCCATCCACAGCGGAGGCGGGCCGTAGAAATCGAAAAACACGCGCGCGATGCCGTAGATGCCGGTCTTGATCACGATACCCGACATCAGGGCCGAGACGTTGCTGGGCGCCACCGGATGCGCTTCAGGAAGCCAGATGTGAATCGGGACCAGGCCAGCCTTCACACCGAAGCCGAGCAGGAAAAGCAGAAAGACTATCCCCTGCTCGACGGGCGTCATCCGCGACGCCAGAAGATGGAAGCCGGAAAAATCCAGGGTGCCGCTGAATGCTGCGAGGAGAAGGAAGGCGATGAGCAGCAGACCTGTGCCCGCGTGCGACATGATAAGGAAGAGCACACCCGCGCTGCGTGCTTCTTTCTTCTCGTGTTCGAAGCTGACCAGGCAGTATGCGGAGAGCGCCATGACTTCCCACGCCACCAGGAAGAAGAATGCGTTCGACGCGGTGAAAACTAGCGCCACACTGAGTAGAAGCAGATTAAAGAAGAATCCGAAAGCGCCCAGGTTGCGACGTCTTTCCATGTGTCGCAGGTATCCGAAAGAGTAGAGCGAGACTGCTGCGGAGAGCACCGCGAGAGTTACGCAGAAGTATGCCGAGAGTGGATCGATGCGAAGAGCCCAGGAGAACACTGGGTTGCCGAAGGGAATGCCGATGGCGATGGGACCCGGGGAGAAGATGGCGGCGGCCGAACCAGCCCCGTCGAGAAGAGAGCCAGCCAGTGCCGATCCGCAGGCTACACGTCGGGCTGCGGCCGGGCGGCGCCAAAGAGCCAGACTGGCTACCGCGCCCGCCAGCCAAACTACGATTCCGCCCAGGAACAAGTCGGCTATCACTGGGCAGGGACCTCACGTTCCAATTCGCCGAGCATCTGGATGGCGTCCGCCAGGTTGGAGTGGAAGTAATTGCGCATGAGGTCGAGCACCTCGACGAGGACCGGATTTCGAATGGAATAGAAGACCTGGTTGCCCTCCTTGCGATTGACCACAATCTGGCGGCTTCGGAGGATCGCCAAGTGCTGAGAAAGATTTGCCTGTTCGAGACCAAGCTTTTCCTGGATGGTTCGGGCGGAATACTCGTTGTCGCGCAATAGCTCGACGATCGCGACGCGAGTGGGATGGGAAAGGGCCTGAAAGATGCTGGCCTTGTACCTACGCAGCATGTCCTGCACATTTGTACTATATTCTATTAATCGAATATACGCAAAGAGTGGAGTCCGTTCGGACTTTTGCCTGGCTGTACTCACTGGTTATCGCAATTGCTTAGCGCGTCCAAATTGAACATCAAGCACATTGCGTTTCCGCACGCGGGCCGCGGATGGTCACGATAACGGACGCTCCATCATTAGGTTGATTCAGGAGTACACATTTGGCTTGACATCGCCTCTAAGGCGGGCGTTAGATATCGTTGCTGTACTGTCCCGCATTTTTCTTGAGCCGCAAGAAAAACGATTGAGTTCCCCGATTCGAAGTTATCAGAGATTCCAAAATCCCAGTTTCCCTGATCAGTAAGGCAAGAAAACTTGATCTCACTTCGGAGGCATTCGTGATGCTACGGAGACATGTGTGGCCTGCGGTTGTACTGTGCGCACTTATCCTGGGCGGCTATCCAGCCTTTGCACAGGGAATCTTCGCAACCCTCACTGGTGTTGTGGCCGACCCGTCCGGCGGGGTGGTCCCGAATGCCAAGATCACACTGAAGGACTCGACCTCAGGTTCCACGCGCGATACCACCACCAACGGCGAAGGCTACTACACATTTGCCTCTGTGCCGGTGGGCACATACGACCTTACGGTTGAGGCGGCTAACTTTCGCCAGTACAAAGCCAGCAGCATCAGCCTGGGCGGCGGCGAGAAGCGCAACGTAAATGTGCAGTTGCAAGTGGGCGCGGCCGGAGAGACGGTTCAGGTCAATGCGGAGAACATCGATCTCGCGGTGACCGACTCCGGAGAGAAGTCCTTCGCTCTCGAAACACAAGAGCTCGAGAACTTCACCCAGGTCGGCAGCAATGCCGCGGAATACATCAAGATCGTTCCGGGTTTCGGCATCGCCAACGGCACCCAAAACAAGTCGAATTACAACGGACAGACAATCGGGATCAATGCCAACGGCGATTCGGGGAGCCAGAGTCCGTTGAATGCCGCGTACAGCTACAACGGCCTGCCGACGAATTCGCTGGATATCACGGCCGATGGCGCGCACGTGTCCGACCCGGGCTGCAACTGCGATACGCCGGTGAATCCCAACTCGGACTTCGTTCAGGAATTCAAGGTGCTGACTTCCAATTTCAGTGCCGAGCAACAGAAAGGCCCGGTCGTGATCACGTCGGTCACCAAGAGCGGCGGATCGGAGTTTCACGGCAGCGGCTTCTTTTCCGCCCGCAACCACACCCTGAATGCTAACGACTGGCTGAACAATTTCAGTGGCGTTCAGCAGCCGGCAAATTCCTACTATTACCCCGGCGGCACCATCGGCGGCCCGGTTATCCTTCCTGGTACCGGCTTTAACAAGCAGCGCAAGAAGTTGTTCTTCTGGACGGGATTCGAGTACTACTACCAGACGCTCGACACGGGACTGTTGAGAGCGACAGTACCTACCCCATCAGAGCTTACCGGCGATTTCTCACCGTCATCCATCAGCGGCGAAGGCGCGGTTACGGCGTCGGGCAAGAAGCCTGGTTCTTTGTCTCCAGCGGCTGTCGCGGCCTTTGGGGGAACGACGATACCAGCGTGTACCGGCACTCCGACGGGTGCGTGCATCGATCCCAACATGCAGGCCCTGGCCAAGCTCTATCCGGCCGCCAACGCCGACCCGAACGCCACCGGTGGTTACAACTACGTCCAGGCTGAAATCTTCAACCAGAACAACCGGCAGTGGGCCATTCGCGGCGACTGGAACCTCAGCGACAACACCAAGGTCTTCGTCCGCTATAACTACCAGCGCGAAGTTCAGCTCTTCCCGGTTGGACTGTGGTGGCGGAATGGCGACCAGGTACCGTACCCGACCGCCATCCAGGGCAGGAACCAGTCGGATTCCATTTCCGGTACCCTGACCCACGTATTCAGCCAGAGCATGACCAACGAAACTATCCTCGCCTACACCTATGTCGGGTTCCCGAACGTTTTTGCCGACCCCTCCAAGGTAGATCGCGGCAAAGTTGGGTACGGGTATGCGGGACTGTTCAAGAACGGAGTTATTCAGATTCCGTCCTTCGGGCAGTACGGACCCAGCGAAGCGGCCTTGGTTTTCAATCCGGGCGGTTTTGAGGCGGGCGGTCCGTCGGCGGGCTTGTATGCCGATAAATGGATGCCCAGCGCCAGCGATACCTTCACCAAGGTGATCGCGAGCCACACCTTCAAGGCGGGAGTTTTCTACGAGTGGATTCGCAATTCGCAGCCGGCGAACAACGATACCAACGGCCTGCTGCAGGTGTCGGCGGGCAACACGTACACTTGGGGCAACGAGTACGCCGACCTGCTCACCGGCAATCTGTCGAATTACACCGAGACGAACAAGAATCGCATCAACGACATTCACTACAACACCTACGAGTTCTTTCTCCAGGATTCGTGGAAGGCAACCAGGAAACTAACCCTGGAATTCGGAATGCGCTTCACCCACTTCTCGCCATGGATCGACGGCCTGGGATTCGGGTATTCCATCTTTGACGTTTCACAATTCCAGCCCGGTTGCGCGGGCGCTCCCACCTTCTGCGGTTTCGAGTGGCACGCCAGAAACTCTTCGGTGCCGGTCGGAGGATTCCCGACGCGGACGCTCTTCTATCAGCCCCGCCTCGGGGCCGCGTACGATGTTCATGGCTCGGGCAAAACAGTCCTCCGTGGCGGCTGGGGACGCTTCTACTACCACTCCGGGCAGTTCACCAACGGCCTTGACGCCTCCGCAGGTGTAGCCACTGCCGGCTTGTCGCCTACCAACTGGGTGGGAGGCCCCGGCTGCCCCAGCAATGTTCCCTCCGTCGGGTCCGCTTTGTTCACAACGTATCTATCCTGCCTCAATCTTGCTGCCACGCCTGCTTCCCCTGCAGCCGTGGACGGCAAGGATGACAAGCAGCCTTACACCGATAGTTGGAGCGCTACGATTGACCAGGCAACACCTTGGCAGGGTCTGTTGGAGATGGCCTACGTGGGCAATCGCAGCCGCGATCTGCAAAACACCCAGGGAGGGGCCGGAAGCAATATCAATCTCGTCCCAGCTGGCTCAATGTTCAAGGCGAGCAACCCTGGACTTGCGGACCCCAACCAGTATCGGCCTCTGTCCGGTTACGGCGACCTGAACCTGGCCACCAACAACCTGTATAGCAATTACAATGCGCTGCAGGTAACCTGGGCGCGCCATGCGGGGCTCCATACTATCCAGGCCAACTACACCTGGCAGAAAGCGCTGGGTATTGTTTCGCCTACCGTGAACCCCTTCAATCTGGCAGCCAATTACGCGGCCGAGCCCACGGACAGGCGACAGCTTTTCAACGCGGCGTATTCCATTGATCTAGGCAATCGATTGAGGGTGAATCCGCTTGTAAACGGCGTCCTGAACGGATGGCAGTTCTCGGGTATCACACAGCTAGAGAGCGGCGCCAACATCACATACGGCGGCGCCTACAATGTGAACACGAACTACAACATGGGACTGAGTTGTTCGCCCAGCGCGGATGAAGTGGCAAATAACATCGGTTGTAACACGGGCGCAGCGATTATTCCCGGATCCGGTTCGAACAGTTCTTTAGACAAGACGCATCCTGGAATTCCTATAAACAACCAGTCGATCCTGGGAACCAATGCGCAACAGCTCAATCCGCTGGTAACCTGCAATCCAAGTAACCATGTGGGTGCGCACCAGTATGTGAATCCAAGCTGTTTTGCCGCGCCGACTACTGCTAACCAAAATGGGCCGAACATGGTGCCGGTCTCATATGGCCCAGCGTACTTCAACTCGGATCTTGCCGTGTTCAAGAACTTCGACATTACCGAGAAGAGGAAGATCCAACTCCGTGTGCAGGCCTACAACTTCCTCAACCATCCGCTATGGTCGTTCCCGAACGGAAGCAATCTCACGTTGCAATACCAGCAGGATCCGGTTACGCAGCAAATCACCCAGACCAACGCCGATTTCGGCAAAACCACTGAGAAGCAGGGCGCCCGTATCATGGAGTTCGCGGCCAAGTTCTTCTTCTAGGCCCGATTGCGAAGATCCAATAACCGGACGGCGGGGTCGGCGAACCCCGTCGTTCTTGTTTTCGGTATCATTCCAAGTAATGTTGAAGCTCTTCTTTATCCCTGCCTTTGTCGTGGCTACGGCTCTTGGCGCACAGTCGCCGCAGGAACTGATACAGGACGCTCAGCAGAAACAGCGGGCAGGCGATCTCGAGGGGGCGGCAGGGGAGTACCGGCAGTTCCTGCAGATGCATCCAGAAGCCACAGCTATCCATTCCAATCTTGGCGTGGCATTGGCGGGGCTGGGACGATTTGAAGAAGCCGCGTCCGAATACAAAATTGCCCTTAGCCAATCTCCGTCGCTGGTTGAAGCAAGGCTCAATCTGGCGCTTTGCTACTACAAAATGGGCCGGATTGATAATGCTGCAACCGAACTGGAAAAAGTTCACAACGAAAAACCGGACAACCCCCAGGCCGTACTCCTGCTCGGCGATTGCTATATGCGCTTGGGGCGCGAGAAGGACGTCATCGGAATTCTGCAACCAGAAGAGACGAAATACCCGGATGACCTGGCAATCGCATATCTCCTCGGAACTGCGCTGATCCGGGAGAAGCGTGTCGCCGAGGGGCAAGTCCTGGTCGACCGCATTCTGCGCAATGGCGACTCGGCCGAGGCGCATCTTATGCTGGGCACGGCAAAGATGGGCGTGTCCGACTATGCCGGTGCGCGCAACGAGTTTTCCAAGGCCGTCGCCCTGAACCCGAATCTTCCCGACGTTCACGCACTGTATGCGAATGCGTTGATGTTTACCGGTGACTCCGATCTTTCCGAAAAGGAATTTCTGGCCGAACTCCACGAGGACCCTTACAACTTCGAAGCCAACCTACAACTGGGCGCCCTGGCAAAACAGGAACAGGATTACGCCAAGGCCAGGAAGTATTTCGAACGGGCAGGGGAGACACGGCCCGGCGATCCCGGCGTCCGCTACCAGTTGGCCCTGCTCGCGGTTGAAGACGGATCCCTCGACAAGGCTCGCGACATGCTGGAAGGCCTGATCAAAGAGTCGCCGCAGTTTCTCGAAGCGCACGTCTCCCTGGCGCTGGTCTACTACCGGTTGAAGCGGCCCGAAGACAGCAAGCGGGAACGCGAGATTGTGCAGAAACTCACTGCCGAAGCGCAGGCGAAACAGCCCGGCGTGAAACAGAGCGCGGACAAGTTGCAGTAATGCGGAGACGGTATCTGCCGTAAGTGGCCCCATCTTTCTGAAATCGTGATGACCTTTCGACAACACCTATTGATCGGGCTGATTCTGTCATTGGTTGTCCCGGCGATGACTGAAGCGCAAGACCCGGCGGCCTGCGGGAAGTGTCACACCGAGGCCCGGTCGCAGCCGTCCACGAACATGGCGCGCGCCCTCGAAACGGTCGCACAGTGCAGGATCCTGATCGATCATCCGTTGTTGACGGCCACGTACGGAAGGTTCTCTTACCGGATCGAGCGCAAGGGAGATCAAAGCCTCTACTCTGTGGCCGACGGCAAGACGAACATCACGATGCCCATCCGCTGGGCACTCGGCGCCAGCTCGGCCATGGGCCAGACGTACATTTTGGAAAGCAACGGCGAGCTCTATGAGAGCCGCATCAGCTGGTTCCGGGAACTCAACGGACTCGGCCCCACGCTGGGCGGCGGCAACTCTCTTCCCGCGGATGTGAACGAAGCGGCCGGCCGACGGATGAGCCATGATGACAAGCTGCACTGCTTCGGATGTCACGCGACCAATGCTGCCCAACGTGCCGACCTGACACTCGCCAAAATGACCCCGGGTGTGCAGTGCGCCCACTGCCACCAGGCCACCGAGGCGCACCTTGCCGCGATGACGCATAGCAGCGGCAAGCCCGCAATCCCGGCCGGCCTGGCGGATCTGCATGATCTCTCCGCGGAGCAGGCCGCCAATTTCTGCGGACAGTGTCACCGGACCTGGGCGGAGATTGCCATGCAGAATAATCCCAATATTGCGAATGTCCGGTTCCAGCCCTATCGCCTGACGGAAAGCAAATGCTACGATCCTGACGATGCTCGCATCAGCTGCCTGGCATGCCACGACCCGCACGTGGAATCCAGCGCACAGCCCGTAGATTACGATGCAAAGTGTCAGGCGTGTCACGGAGGAGGGAAGTCGGCTGCTCGGGCGTGCACCGTTTCGAAGAACAACTGCGTGAAGTGTCACATGCCCAAAATCGACTTGCCAGGCGCCCACTACAAGTTCTCTGATCATCGTATCCGGATTGTGAAACCCAATGAACCGTACCCAGGTTAGAACTGAACCCATATAGTCGTAGTACCGAAGGCAATCTCAGCGGCAGTAGTTGGATCGAGTCGCTCCAAGGAATGGGATGAGGACATTTTCCAGGCGAGGGTTTTTGCGACTCGGTGTCTCCGCCGCCGCTGCAAAGGTTTTCGCTCAAGCTTCGAGCCATGCGCCGCTGTTCAGTGAGGTGCCGCCTGCTGTCTCGGGGATCCGCTGGGTCCATGACAATGCCATGTCCGAAAGCCACTTTCTTCCCGAGGCGCTGGGACCGGGGTGCGCCTTCCTCGATTACGACAACGATGGGTGGATGGATATCTTTCTGGTCAACAGCGGCCCAAGCGATTTTTGGAAGCCGGCCAAACCAATTCGCAACGCCCTCTACAAAAACAACCGCGACGGAACTTTCACTGACGTCACGGAAAACGCGGGTGTCTGCGGATCGTACTTCGGAATGGGAGTGGCGGTTGGGGACTACGACAACGACGGTTGGCCTGATTTGTTTGTCACCGCCTACGGCAAGTGCATCCTCTACAAGAACAACCACGATGGAACTTTCACAGACGTGACCGCGCACGCCGGGGTTGCGACTCCGGGATGGACGACCAGCGCAGTATGGTTCGACTACGACAATGACGGCCGCCTGGATTTGTTCGTGTGCAGTTTCGTGGATTACTCAGGCGTGCGCAAACTGCAGTGCGGCAACAATCAACTTGGCAGAAATTATTACTGTGTTCCCCGCGTGTTCAGTCCCTCAACCAGCTTCCTCTACCACAACAACGGCAACGGCACGTTCACTGAAGTCAGCAAGGGCACCGACATCGCGACCGCACTCGGCAAAGGACTGGGAGTGGTAGCCACCGACATCAACAACGACGGCCGCATGGACTTGTTCGTTGCCAACGATACCACTCAGAATTTTCTCTTTGTGAACCGTGGTGCTGGATCGGATGGCCGCTGGAAATGGGATGAGATCGCGTTGCAGTCCGGGGTCGGCTTCAGCGCCAACGGGCGCACGCGATCGGGTATGGGCGTGGATGCTGCCGATCTCGACGGCGACGGGTGGCAGGATCTGTTCGTCGCCAACGTGGATCACGAGATGTATTCGGTCTACATCAACAACAAGGACGAATCCTTTCGCGACGCCGCTGAAAAGCAGGGAGTGGCGCGCGATACCAGGCTCATGAGCGGGTGGGGATTGAAGTATTTCGACTACGACAACGACGGGGCCGTAGACTTGATCCTTGCCAATGGGCATCCCGACGATATGATCGACTCGTACTCGATGCAGGTGAAGTACAAGGAGCCTTTGTTGATTTATCACCAGGGCGAAGACGGAAAGCTGCGCAACATGAGCGAGAATGCCGGACCCGCATTTCAAAAGGATTTCGCTGCGCGCGGCCTCGCAGTGGGAGACTTCGACAACGATGGGGCCCTCGACGTGATTATCGGCATCAACGGCGGACCTCCCGTTCTCTTGAAGAACACAGCTGCAGGCGGCAACAACTGGCTGGGATTGAAACTGGAAGGCGTCACCTGCAATCGCGACGCCATCGGCGCCCGCATTGTCTGGAAGGCAGGAGGCAAGCTGAGATCACGCTTAAAGAATAATGGAGGGAGTTATCTTTCTTCGCACGATCCGCGGGAGATTCTCGGCATCGGCGCCGCGCCGCGCATTGACGAACTGGAGATTCATTGGCCAGCTCCAAGTCAGCACGTCGAGAAGCTCAGCAATGTTGCTCTCAATCGTTATATACGCATCGTGGAGGGCAGGGGTATCGTCTGAAATTCGTACGAGCGCCCGGGATTTACGACTGTAGCGTGAATTGATCAAAAAGGAGACTTTGATGATTCAGGATCTATCGAAGATCCATCAGCCTCTCGGTAAGTTGGGCAGTCTTCCAAAGAACGCCGAGGAGTGGGAAAAGTATCGACTCACCGACGACCAGGTTGCCGAATTTGACCGTCAGGGGTATCTTGCCGGGATCCGCGTTCTCGATGACGAACAAATCGAGATCCTGCGGGAGGAACTGGCCCGGCTGATGGAAAAGTCCCACCCCGGGAATCCGCTGTTTTATGAGTACCACACCAATGAGTCCCAGGATTCGAAGACAACGCTTTTCCATGCGCTGGGCGCGTGGAGAATCGAGCCCGGATTCCATGATGTGCTGTGGAGCCCGGCGATTCTGATGGCGATGTCGCAGTTGCTTCGCGGTCCCATCCGTTTCTGGCACGACCAACTGTTTTGCAAGCCTGCCGAGCACGGAGGAGTTGTCGCGTGGCACCAGGATTATTCCTATTGGACTCGTACTACACCCATGGCGCACCTGACTTGCTGGATCGGACTCGATGAGAGTACGCGCGACAACGGGTGCTTGTATTACGTGCCCGGCAGCCATAAGTGGAATCTTCTTCCGCGAACTGGATTGACGGGAAACATGGACGAGATCCGGACCGTACTGACGCCGGAACAAACGGCGGCATTCCATCCGGTCCCCATCGAACTGAAGCGGGGAGAGTGCTCGTTTCATCATCCGCTGATGGTGCATGGCTCCTACGCGAATTATTCTCGCCAGCCGAGGCGTGCAACCCTGGTGAACGTATTTCGTGACGGGACTCTATCGGCCAGCGATGAGGAACTGCTGACGGGAGTTCCTCCGATACCTGTGAATTCGACGATGGGCGGCCAGTTTTTCCCGGTTCTCTTCGATCCGAAGGCCCATGGGTTGTCATGAGACGCCGCGAATTCCTTAAATCGGTGGGCGCAGCGACAGCGCTTACCGTTGCGCCTGCTGTCTCCGCGGAGAATGGCAATGCTCCGCGCCAGGTGGTCGTGATTCTTGGAGAATCCGTTCGCCGGGATATGTTGAACTGCTATCGGCAGACGGGCCTGAAGACTCCGAATCTTGATCGGCTCGCCGCTGCAGGAATGCGTTTCGAGCGAGCATACAATTGTCAGCCCGTCTGCTCCCCATCGCGCTCCGCGATCTGGACCGGTCTTTATCCGCATAGCAATGAATGGCCCCGGGCGAAGAATGTATGACCGGCGAAATTCCTAGCGAACTTCCCATATCCGGTAAAGGGAAGTGATGAGTACCTTGAGGCATTTCGGCGGACTCAATCGGGCCTTTGTATTTTTTGCTTTTCTTCCTGTTGTTGTGGCCCGTGCCGAAATGCGGTTGCCGGCCATCTTCGCGGACCACATGGTCTTCAGCGGGATTCACCGATGCATGTCCGAGGAACCGCTTCAGCGGGAGAAGCGGTGGCCGTTACGTTTCACGGCGATACGCAACGCACTGTCGAGGACGAGTTGGGGCGATGGAGTCTCTATCTGAAGGCTGGCGCTGCCCGCGGCCCGTTTCAGTTGGAAGTGCAAGGCACGAACAGGATCATTCCGGATCGCACAACCAAAGGCAGAACGTGCGCGGATAGTTTGGGCGAAGCGCGATTTTTATGTTGCCTGAATACGGATAGGTCGTTCTCTCTTCGATCACGACGGGCCTTGTTTCGAGGCGTTTCGATTCTCTAAACGATTGCGTGCAAAATGTCGGATGTCTCTCAAAGAGCAGAATACGCAGTTGCTTGCAATCGCACTTGACAATGAGTTCAATTGTGTATTGACTCGTTTTAACAAACTAATGGGAGATACGAAGCATAGGTCGACGCTCGTTCGTTGGTTTGGCCTTCACCAACAAGTAAGCGGTTCCCTGTTCTCGGCGGTGGCTACAAATGGAGCGCAAGCAAATGCTTGGCCGGAAGAGGAATCTCGCCTTAAATAAGAATGAAACGGCGATGAAGAGGCACCCCAATGACGCGTGAATTCTACCTGGAACTCGCGGCACGTGGTTTGCGCATGCCGATTGGTACTGACTTGGTCTTAGGCGAGGAGCACGAGCCAGAGAAGGTTCGTAACGATGGACCTTCACTGGCGCGAGTGATTGAACGGGCGGCCCAGCGTTGGGGCACGCCGCTTGCTTTTCCGCTTATGGACCTCCGCCTCGAAAAGATAGATATGTTGCTCACGCTGTCGGGATTAGCTCCGGTTGACGCCGACAAGTTTCACTTCAGTTCACCGTTGGAGGAAAGCCTACTGGTGAAAATATGCGGAGGTTCCACTTCGCCGATGTGCGCGGGGAGCCTCGCTCGCAACGAAGCGCTCGCCTATATTTCTCCGAAGGAGCATCTTGTTCCGGTTGGTATGGCGATTGGGCCGTTTTCGTTGACCACGCGACTGCTGGCCGATCCGATTACCGTTGTGGCGATGTCTGGATCCGGCGTGACAGCTGAAGAGTCCGAAGAGGTGCGGCTGCTTTGGCAATGCTTGCGCATGTCCGAAGCCGCCGTTCGACGTTCCGTTCGCAGCCAGATTCAACATGGAGCCAAGGCCATGATGATTTGCGAGCCCACGGCATGCACCGCCTTCATTTCGCCCCGGCAACTCAAGGCAGGTGCCAATGTGTTTGAGCGCCTGGTCATGGAGCCGAATCTGCGACTGAAAGGGATGCTTGAGAAGGCTGGCTGCGACCTTATCTTCCACGACTGCGGCGAACTGATCGACGCGATGGTTGGAGCTTTCGCGCAACGCCTTCATCCGGTGATCCTCAGCCTTGGAAGTTCCAGAAGGCTTTGGGAAGACGCTCGTCTTGTGCCCAAGGACGTCGTGCTTTATGGCAATCTCCCGTCCAAGTCTTTTTATTCCGATGGCGCCATGCCCATTGCTGAAGTGGTCCGCCGCACCGCAGAGTCGATCGCCAAGATGAAAGCTTGTGGCCATCCGTACATCGTGGGCTCTGAGTGCGATGTCTTGTTTGTGCCAGATGCGCGGGATGCGATCGCGAGAAAAGTAGAAGCTATGATGTCGGGAGTGGCTCCCGATTGAGGAGGGCTGCGGAAACGGATTTCGCACCGTAGGTCCGTGGCGCCTTCATCACTCGTCTTCTCACTTCCGCACCCTGAGTCCACTTACCAAGATCGCATCGAGCGCAAGTGTCCGCATCGAAAACGTGGACCTTCGCGGTGGGCACGCAGTCCAGCAGCGCCGCGATTTTGCAACTTGAGACTATTGAGACGGTCTTGTCCGGTGATGCATGAGGGAGCACAGTTGTGAGATGAGACAGTGGATCACGGAAGTTAGGACTTAGTGGCGTAAGTTGCGAATGAAAGGAAGACATGCCTTGTTTCGCTGGATGAGTGCAGGCCGCTTTCCGAACGTCGTCAAGAACCAACCCGCAACGTCCGAGATCGCCTCGTAACACTCCTGTCCGTCTCGTCACCTTTAGCTCTTCAAAGAGGGCGCCTGGTCCATACGCTGGGGACATGAAGACACTTGTAAGCAAAGGCGTACTGAACAAGATTGCACTCTGCGTATTCTGCCTGTCAGCGTTTCCGATTGCCCAGGGTGCGGAACCAATCACGATTGCCATGACTGCTGACCACTGGCAGACCAAGGAGAACGCGGAATTCCTCCGGCAGCTGGGTTTTTATCACGGATTGATGCGACTGAACAGCGGCGACGCGGTACTCAAAGGCATAACGTTCAGCGACGGAACGATCGAATTCGACGTCAATACGATCGGTCGGGGCGCACCCGGAATTGCCTTTCGTCAGCAAGACGAAGATAGTTTCGAACTCCTATACCTTCGGCCTGATCCGGCCTGTCCGGCATTCCGCGCGTGCATACAGTATGCGCCGCAGACTCATGGTGTCCTTCTGTGGGACCTTTTTCCGCAATATCAAACGCGGGCACCGCTTCGAGAAAACGGCTGGAACCACATCAGGATGGTTATATCCGGCCGACGGATGAATGTTTTCGTAAACGATACCCCATCGCCGACTCTGGAGGTTGGCAGGTTAGAGGGGGATACAATGAAAGGCGGCCTGCGACTGCAAGGGCCAGCCACTTTCGCAAACATGGTGATAACTCCCGATGCAGTGGACGGTCTTTCTCCGGAGCCGGCCAGTGATCCGCTGGATGGGGACCGTGGCCTGGTCCGGAACTGGTATCTCTCAGCGTTTTCAGCGCTGCCCAACGATAGGGACCCCACGTATAACGAAATGCCCGGCGCTTCGCAGAAATGGAAGACGATCAGCACGGAGCGGAACGGGCTGGTAAATCTCAGCCGCGAGTATGGCCTGCCGGTGCACGAGCCGAACCGAGCCGTTGCATGGCTGAAGACGACGATAACTTCAGATAGCAAGCAGACAAAGAGAGTCGATATTGGATGGACGCGCGAGATGTGGGTATTCGTGAACGGGAAACTGGTGTACGCCGACAAAAACCTGTTTGATTCGGAAGAAGCCAGAAAAGTTCCCGACGGTCGATGCTCGCTGGAGAATGGCTCCCTCATGTTGCCTCTGGAAGAGGGTAATAATGAGGTCGCGGTGGCTCTTGCGGACAACTTCTTCGGATGGGGACTGATGTTGCGCCTGGCTGATCCGGAAGGGGTTCATCTGGCAGCAAAGTGACAAACCCGATGCTGGCTGAGCGAATCCTCCGGCCAGTACGCCCACCTCACGTGGAGAGAACTGAAAGCCCGTGAGATCCCGTGCAATGAATGGGGGTCTGATGAACCCCTTCAACTTTGGCCTCTCGAACCCGCTGCCATAACCTGGGAATGCCGGTCTACGATCAGGACGCCGCTTTCTGTAAAAGCGTTCCAATGCCGGCGATGTTGCTCAACAACTCATCAGGAATTCCGTGCCGTTGTTGGAGATATTTCGGACTACTGTAAGATACCCAAACCAGTCCGTCAACATCTTCCCAGATCAGGGCTTTCAGTGGCAGATCGATTGCCAGTGAGGGAGCGGCAATCATTAAGGGAGTTCCAGATTTTGGACTTCCAAAGATGAGCACTTGCGTGGGGCGCATCCTTAAGCCGACCTTTTCAGCTTCCGCGCTGTGGTTGATCTGGCAGAACAATGTGATTCCCTGGGCGTGCAACAATGACTCCAGCCGCTCAACCGTTTCCGGCACCGAATAATGGCTGCTGATGTGAACGAGTCCATTTCCGAGATTTGGATCCATGAGCTCCCTCCGGGATTCAAGATTGCAATCGATGTGAAATTTCGCAGTCCTTCGTTTCTGCTTCACGATACCCCAAATTGCCTTAGGTTAGAAGCCGGATCGCATCGGATTTTGTCAGCCTTGTTGAATGCGTGAGCCCGGGCAGGGAAGACGGTTGCTATAGTGTGGAGTCATGGAGAAATGGCTCAGCTTCGCAGTGCTGATTTCGGCGACTGCAGTTTTCGCCCAGGTGCCTGATCCCCTCAGGCTTGTCGACCCTTTGATTGGGACGGGCCCGGAAGGGCATACGTTTCCGGGGGCAACTGCGCCGTTCGGCATGGTGCAGCTATCGCCCGACACGCAAATTCGGCCGTTCAAGCAAAGTTACAAGTGGGCTGCCGGTTATCGATACGAAGACGCGACAATTCTGGGGTTCTCGCATACCCATTTTTCAGGCGCGGGTCACAGCGACCTTGGCGATGTGCTGCTCATGCCAGTTAGCGGCGACAATGTATCTCTTGAGCCCGGCGATGCGGAGAAGACCAATCCGGGTTATCGGTCGCGTTTTTCGCACGCGAATGAGCACGCCGAACCGGGCTACTATTCTGTGTATCTTGAGGACTCTGGAGTTAAGGCAGAGTTGACCGCCAGCGAACGCGTTGGGGTGCATCGCTACACGTTTGTGAATGAAGCGAAACGCCACCTGCTGCTCGACCTGCGGAGCAGTATTTATAACTATCCCGGCAAAGTGCTCTGGTCGCGAATAAGGATTCGCAACGACGGTACAGTGACGGGAATGCGGGAAACTCGCGGGTGGGCGCCGGGGAGGCAGTTATTCTTTGCGATCCGATTCTCCGCGCCAATGTCCGGCCATGCACTCTACAACAGGGAAGAAGATCCGCCGCCGTATCACGGCTTCAAAACGCCGGGAAACTCGGCCGAGGATACGCAGAGCATAGAGGGCCGGGGACTGGAGGCGGTATTTGATTTCGCGCCTTCGTCCAACTCGCTTATCGTGAAGGTTGCGCTTTCCCCGGTTAGCGAACAAAACGCAATTGCGAACATGGATTCGGAAGTGCCGGGCTTTGACTTTGACGGCGTTCGCGCCAGGACTCAACAGATGTGGCGCGAAGAATTGTCACGCGTGGAGTTCCGGACTTCGCCGGAAATGGAGAAGTCGCTCGATACGGCGCTCTACCACACGATGATGGCGCCGAGCACAAGCATGGATACGAACGGCGAGTATCGCGGACCAGACAACCAGGTGCATCGTGCCGAAGGGTTCCGCTTCGTATCCTCGCTGTCGTTGTGGGATATCTATCGCGCCGAACAACCACTGATGACTCTGCTCGAGCCGGAACAGCGCACCAATGACCTGGTGCGATCGCTGGTAGCTTCACAACAGGAGAGTCCGTTCGGGATTCTGCCAGTGTGGCAGTTTGAAGGACTGGAGACCTGGTGCATGATCGGCTACCACTCCGTGCCGATCATCGCCGATGCCTACATGAAAGGAATTCGCGGGTACGATACCGGTGCCGCACTTGACGCGATGGTGGCGAGCGCGACCTATGGGCCATATGGGAATCTCGCAGCCTATATGAAGCGTGGCTATGTGCCGGTCGACCATGACGACGAAGCTGCGTCCAAGACGGTAGAGTATGCCTTCGATGATTGGACGATTGCGCGCATGGCCAAGGCGATGGGAAAGGAGTCAGTCGCCGCGAGGTTCGACAAACGAGCAGCATCCTGGCGAAACAACTTCAACGCTGCGGACGGGTTCGTGGAGCCGCGCTTCGAAAATGGCGATTACCGCAAGCCCTTTGATCCGGCAAAAGCAGGCACGGGGAGCGGTTTTACTGAAGGCAATGCGTGGCAATATTCCTGGTATCAACCGCAGGATGAGCAAGGGTTGATAGAACTGCTGGGCGGCAATGAACGCCTGATCGCAAAACTCGATGCCATGTTTGACCAGAAGGTGGATCCGGCGATGTATGCAAACGTCGAAGATATTTCCGGAATGATTGGTCAATACATTCACGGGAATGAACCCAGCCATCACCTTGCCTATCTCTACATGTATGCCGGTGCGCCGCTGAAGACCCAAGCACGCCTGAAGCAGATTGTCGACTCCCAGTACAAGCCCTCACCGGATGGGCTGGTGGGCAATGACGATCTCGGACAGATGTCTGCATGGCTGATTTTCACCTCGCTGGGGTTTTACCCGGTAGCGCCGGGCTCAAACCAATACGTGTTAGGCCGTCCTTTCGTTGACCGGGCAGTGCTCCATCTGCCGAACGGCAAGCTGCTTACCATCGAAAGTGTGAACTTGAGCGAGACGCATGGATTTGTAAAAGACGTTCTGCTGAATGGCAACTCGCTCGATCGCAGCTACGTAACACACGAGGAATTGATGCAGGGGGGCGAACTGAAATTCATCTTCAGCAGTGAAAAAGATGCCGAGTGGTCCCATCGTAAATTGCGTGCACCGTACTCGGATACAACGCGCCACTAGTGCTGACCCGCGGTGGTCGAACTACACTGTATCCGGATTGTTGCTGGCGTTCCAACGCGATGGACCGCCCAACGCCAATGGGAGTTTGAGGGTGTCTACGCCTGAGCGTCTTTATTATTCCGATGCATTTCTCCGGACGTTTAGCGGTGCGGTAACCGATGTCCGGGAACTCGCCCACAGCAATAGCGATACCATCTGGCAGGTATCACTGGACCGTACAGCCTTCTATCCGACGAGCGGCGGACAGCCTTTCGATAGGGGTATGTTGAGGGCGAGTTCTCCCGCCGGGGCGATACGGGAGATTCGCGTGGAACAAGTCGAGGAGGACGAGGGAGAGACGGTGTGGCATTTCGTACGGGAACCGCTTGCGAAGGGCACTCGAGTCGAAGGCGAAATTGATTGGGATCGACGCTTTGACCACATGCAGCAGCACACGGGACAACACCTGCTGTCTGCTGTGTTTTTGCGGGAATTGCAGATGCCGACGGTGTCGTTCCATCTAGGGGAAAGCATTTCGACGATCGACATTGCGGGCGGACTACCGGCGCACCATAGCCTGGAACGGGTGGAGCGGATAGCGAACGAGATCATTTTTGAGGATCGCCCGGTGATGACAAGCTATGCGCGCCGCGACGAGGCCGAGGCCATGCAGGCGGCAGGCGACCTGCGAAAACTGCCCGATCGGCAGGGCACGATCCGCCTCATCGAGATAACAGACTGTGACCGTAATGCCTGCGGGGGAACGCATGTCCGCTCCACCGGCCAAATCGGCGGGTTGCTCCTGCGAAGTGTCGAGAAAGTGAGCCGGGGCGTGCGGATAGAGTTCGTCTGCGGATTTCGGGCCGTGCGCGCTGCTCGCATAGATGCTTCGATCCTGAGCAGCACCAAGGCGCTGCTTTCAACCGGGGCAGCTGATCTGCCAGAAGCGGTGGGGCGAATGCTCACAGAGGTCAAGACAAGTGAGAAGGAGCGCCAAAAGCTGCGTGAGGAACTGGCGGCATTTCAGGCTGCGGCGCTGGCCAGGGAAGTACCGATCGACAACGGGCTGCGACTGGTGGTGCGCGAATGGAAGGACCGAGACCGCGATTCAGTGCGGCTGCTGGCTTCGCGTACCGCTGCGGCAGCTCCTTCAACCGTCGTGATCTTTTGCGCTAAAGACGCTAACAAGGTGAGCGTGTTCGTGGCACGCAGTTCGGACCTGGGTTTTGATTGCGGCAAGATTCTGCGAGAGGCGCTGGTTCAATTGGGGTTGCGGGGTGGTGGATCACCGGATCTCGCCCAGGGAGAGATTCCGGTGGAACTTGAGGCCGCATTGCTGGCTGCGGTAACCAACGCGATTCGCAGGGTCGTCACATAGGCCGCAACGCCGGCCGCGCATGCCTCTAGTCGATAAAATAGCCAATTTCCGTCAGGACACTTTCGCTGAGTTCCACACTCAACAGGCGCGCACTGGGATAGGAGTAGATTTCGCCTTCGAATTGCTTGATCGTGTCAAAGGACAAATCTGTTTTCTTGTGCAGCAATCGTAACAACGCAGCGCTATCGGTTGCGTATTGGTAGTCGCCCGGTAGCCCGCATGACGGGCGAATCGTCAGAGTCAATGGAACAGTCTTCGCGCCAAACTCCAACGTATCGGCCATCTGCGTGATGAGATTAACTCGCATGCAGGGAATCTTGTCACCAGCCGATGGTTGTCCTCAATGACTCGAACGGGTGATGCGCATCAACAAATGAAGGTAGCCTGGCGCAGCGACGCATTTCCCGGCCAGGTCCCGGACCGCGTGAATTCGCTCCTGAATCATCTTGATATCCCAAGTCTCAAAATCGAGACCTGGGGCACCCAACATTCGTACAAAAACTGGCGGTCAGAAACTTAGAAGACCGGATTTGCGGCTCACTTCCGAGTATCGGGCGAGGCGTCGGGACGAGTCTCGATCATACGCATCATCTGTTTGTCCTGCTCCTCTTTCTTGTTTTTAAGTTCGTCGAATCGGCGCGACTGCTGTTCGCGTCGTGGGTCTCGGGTCCGTGCGTAGAGTTGGAGCAGACCAAAGTTTGCGGCGTAGTTCTCAGGGTCCTTGCGTAAGGCTTGTTCGAAGTAAGAAGAAGCCTGGGGGAAATCCCGATTTTGGGCACTGATCTGGCCCAACTCGGCGAGCGCGTCGGGTTGATCGCCCTCGATGGCAAGCGACTTCTTCAGTTCGGCCGTCGCGTCCTCGAGGCGGCCTTCCTGGCGGGCGATACGGCCCAGGTAATAATGCGATTCTGCCGCGGTCTTGGCGGAGAGCGCGGACTGATGAAGCCAGCGTGCCGCGGTCTCATGGTCTTTGGCACGGAAGTTGGCCGCTCCGAGCGCAAGTGTTCCCCGGGGATCTTTGGGCCGCAAAGCGTGATAGTGCATGAGATAGGGCAGAGCCTGGGGCGGGTCCGCTGAAAACGAGACCACCACTCCCATGCCGAAGTTGTAATCGGGGTTGTCGGGCTCGAGACGGAGTGCTTCGCCGATGGCCTTGCGAGCCTCGGCAAAGAGACCCATGCGCACGCAGATCGCTCCAAATTCATAGGCAAGGGCAGGATTGCCTGGCTCGATGTCGCGTGCGTGAGCAAGATAGCCAAGGGCGCCCTGGTTGTCGTTGGCGGCCTTCGCCACCCGGGTCAGGTCTTCAAGCACCGCGACTGATTTAGGATCGCTCGTGAATGCGCTCTCGAGAGTAGTACGCGCGGCCTGCAGATTGCCGTCAGCCTCCTGTGCGAGTCCGAGGAGGCGCTCGCCGCCGGGTGAGAGAGGCTGGCGCTTGGCCGCGGCGGCCAGGAGGATCTCGATCAAGTCCGCTCTTCTGGCGGCGCGAAGCGACGGCACACACGTTTCCGTATCCTGCTCGCCAAAGTCAGGGTTGGCCGCCAGGCTTTTAACGACCTCGTCGGTTCGCTCGCGAAGACCCAAATATGCGGTATCGGCACAGAGAAGCGCTTGCGCTCCCACCTTGGCGCGGGACTCAGAACTGAGCTGTTTGAGATGTTCGAGAGAAGAACGATATTCCTTGTTCCAGGAAAGAATCGTTGCCGCCTGGTAGTGCGCCTCATCACTCGCCGGGTCAAGTTGGAGGACTCTCAAAACCAGGCGCAGAGTTTCGGCGCGCTCGGCGCGGTCGGTGGCCGCAACCGGCATCTTAAGGCGGCTGAGGTTGAGATATGCGCCGATCAATTTAGGGCTGTCGGCAATCGCCTGGGAAAAAGCTTTGCTGGCTTCGGTCGTGTTTCCCTGCTGAATCTCGACCACTCCAAGCAGATTTTCGATTCCTCCGTCATGGGGATATCTGCGGGCCGCTTCCGCGATTTCGGTGCGAGCCTCGGAGAGATTACCAGCCTCGATCTGCTTCTGAATCTCGAGAACGGTGCGTTGGTATGCCGAGGCATCCTGACTGGGAAGACCGTGGACAGGCGCATGTGCCGACGCAGCCAGAAACGATATGGCGCATCCATCCCGGAGCCATCGAAGGGCGCGCCCTCGCCCGGTTCGGTAATCTCTTTGTTCGATCGGATCGTTTCTCAACTGCAATAGACTAAACTCCATGAGCCCGCCGCCCAAAATAAGGGTCTGCACCGCTTGTCTTGCGTTGACAGCAGTTTTTCACCTGTCACCAGCGCGGGCACAATCCGGCTCGGACGAGACGGCACCAAGTCCGCCGGTGATTGACTCGCTTCAGATCTCTCCTGAGGCCGCGAATCACTTGAAAGACGCAATGAGTAAACATGACTATATTACGGCGGAGAAACTGCTGCTGGCTGAGATCGAACGCGACCCACATTCGGCGCGGGCCGCACGGCTGCTCGCGTTTGCCGGGACAGTCTATTTTCTCAATCAGGATTATCTGAATGCGGCAATCGCATGGAAGAAGTCCGAGGCCATCGCGCCGCTTGATGCCCAACTTCGGTTTCTGCTTTCGATGGCCTACATACGCATGGGACATCCCGATTGGGCACGGCCGGTTCTCGAATCGCTGTCTGCGCAGAATGACAAGGACCCTCTGTATCCCTACTGGCTCGGGCGTCTGGACTACGACGGCCATCTGTATACCAATGCGATTCGACAATTTCAGCGTGCCATCGAATTGGACCCAAAGATGGCTCGGGCGTATGACAACCTGGGGCTTTGCTATTACTACCAGAACGAGAACGAACTCGCGGTGAAGAACTACGAGAAGGCCATTGAGCTTGGGCACGGATCGGAGCACCCGTCTCCGTGGCCGTACCTCAATCTTGCCGTCACGCAGCAATTCCTGAACCGCCTCGACGAGGCAGAGCGAAATCTGCGCGAGGCTCTGCGCCTGGATCCTGCGTTCGCAAAGGCGCATTTCCAACTTGGAAGTGTCTTGGAAGACCGTCAGCAGCCGGAGGAGGCTTTAAAGGAACTTCGTGAAGCTGCGCGCCTTGATCCCGCATACGCTGAACCGCACATGGCCATGGCGCGGGTCTTGCACAAACTCAGACAGGAAACACAGGCTCGTGAAGAGGCTCAGGTCTACCAGCGTCTGCATCCGCACTCCATTCCGTGAATCTGCCGAACTATTGTGAGGCGTCACTGCGAGACTAAAAGACCTCAAAAAATGGCAAAAGAAGGCGTTTTTGCACCATGATTGCGACACTTCTCAGCGCTATAAACCAATGCAAGGATCTGAATTAGCTTCGGTTAGGGATGTTTTCACAGTTTCACAGCCGATGTTTTTTTCGGGGTGGGGAGGGCCAGCATTCTGCCGTAACAGCATGATGCATTGTGGGTAATGGCAATTTTGGATGCGGCTAAATGGCTCATAAGCGTACCTGAACGGCTCCTGATGGACCGAAATGGATGGGGCCGAGAGAAAGCGGCGACCGAGGGTCAAGGCTTCACTCACGTAATGATTGTCCACGAAAAATGCATAATTCTCTGCAATGATGAGTCCCTCAAAATCAGCTAGACGGCAGAATGCACCAGCGGGGGAAATTCCGTTGACTGAGAAGGGTAGCTGGTCATCTCCTGCGACAACGTCATCACGCCAAAAAAGGAGAGCCACCTGGGAAGGCCAGGTGGCTCCGATGTAAATTACTTCAACCTCGAAAGGCCTAGAACTCGATTCGTCCTGCAAACTGAATGGTTCGCGGCGGCGTGACCGAGTGGGTCCAGCTTCCGAAGGGATTGGTTGAACTGGTGGTGTTGACATCGGTCACGAAGGCCACCGATGGGCCGCCGTAGTTTCCACCCTGGGTGGCCAGGAAGTAGTGGTTGTTGAACGCGTTGAAGAAGTTGGATTCGAACCGGAAACTTAGCTTTTCAGTGATTTTGGTGATCTTGGTGAACGACATGTCGAAATCCTGGAAGGCCGGCCCGTAGATTGTCGTGACTGCCTTTCCGGTTCCGGTGTATCCGAATGCCGTGAAGTCAGTTTCAAAGGCATCTCTGTTGAAGTAGGTAGCCCCGTTCGCGGGATTGAATCCGTTACGTCCATGCGGTTGAACCGGCACGCCCGGTTTGAATCCGGGAACGCAGCCCTCGCGGAATTGAGAAACCAGCGTGGCGGTTGGGCATGACGAGGAGTAGAACGAGAAGGGCGTCCCGTACTCATAACGCCACAGCGGGCTGACCTGCCATCCGCCTATGAGAGCATTGGCAGGCCCGGCATTGTTCAGGAACGGCTTGCCTTTCCCGAAGGGCAGTTCGTACACGCCGGCGAGCTGACCGGTGACTGGCACGTTATCGGGAGCGATTGCCCAGGCCCTCGGAAAGAGATTGTAGGGCGAGAATTGGCCGTTGTTTCCCTGGTTGCCTGTGCCGTTGTCATTGGTTGACTGGGTGGTATCGGATGCGTCGGTGTAGAGTTTCGCAACCGTGAGCGAACCCAGGACGTAGAAACCGCCGGTGAGGTGCCGTTCCACGTGGGCCTGGAACGATTGGTAGATTGACGTTGCGTGCTGCTCGTTTTGTCCCTGCAGCACTCCGCAGTACTGTGGGTAGGGAAGCAGGGCCTGGGCAATGGTGGCCGAGCAGGCTGCTCCATTGGCCGGGTTTAATTGCGAATCCCAGCCAGGATACGGAATGCTGACGCCGTGAGCCGCAAACGCCGCGGGGCCGGCGGCTGTGTTGTAGTCTGCCGTCAGATCGGCTCCAATACCGGAGATGGAGGAATTGAAGGGATTGAGCACGTTCAGCGGACTCATGGACGAGGGCAGGTGCGTTCCCTTGGTGCCCACGTACGAGACGGCAGCAAAGAAGTTGCTGGGTAGCTGCCTTTCAATCGTAAGGTTCCACTGCTGCGAGTAGGGCCTGCGATTTCCGTCCAGCGGTCGATACTTCTGCGGGATATTGGCCGTTGTCGAAGTCAGAGGCGATGTGCTGGGTGACGCCTACCTGGCTTGGACTCAGGCCGGAATTCAGATAGATCACCGGAAGCTCGTTGATTCCGCTCTGGGTCTCGCCGATGTTTACCGTCTTGTTGAAGCCCTCCAGGCTCATGCCGCCGTCCCAGCCGGGATAAAACGCCTGGCCGAAGTAGACTGCCATATCCTGCGCGAGCCACGGTTTTGTCGTTCAGCGTGTAGGCAAAGCCGACCCGCGGAGCGAATCCGGTTTTGAATGGCTTTTCAGGAAAGTCAGCGCCATAACTCGCTGCTCCGTACTTGTTCCCTGCGAAGGCCAGCCGTCCGGGAAGGTTGGCGCTGCCCGTGCCGGGGTTCGTGCCCAGCGGATCAATGAACGACAGGTGGTCGAATTTCTCCTTGAACGGCGCGATGTAATCCCAGCGAACACTGTAGTTCAGGGTCAGCTTGGGCGTGAACCGCCACGAGTCGCCGAGGTGGGCCGCGTACGCGTATTGGCGTGGATACTCGGCCTTCACGTTGTAGAAGCTCACGTTGGCATTGGAAACGGCGCCAAGATAGAAGCTGGCCATGCCGTCTCCGGGGTCGCCGGCTTTGCTGTTCCCGGTTGTATCGCCGCTGAAAGTAAACGTGCCGCCCTGGTTGCCGCCGAGGTGGATGGCGGTGCCGGCCAGGCGCCACTCAAAGCCGCCTCTCACCGTATGCCTGCCCATGATCCGGGTAAGCACTTCGTTCAGCGCGTAGGTTCCACGGGTGGTTTTGTCCAGGGACGAATCGGGCACGCCGCTGTTGCCGAGCTGGCTGAAGCCGTCGATGTTCATCTGCGGATTGAAGGTCGCATCGGCGACTCCCGGCACCCTGGGCAGAGTTGGCTTTCCCGTTCAGGGCGTAGTAACCCTCATTGCGGTTCAGGTAACCGAGCGTGAGGTGGTTGGTCATCCTATCGGAGAGGGTGTGTTCCCAATTCAGGCGCTGAATGGGAGCATTCTCGGGGTTGGCGGGACTTGCCGTCGAAAGCGCGAGGGGAAGATCGCTCTGGGCGTTCACTCCGGCATACTGCCACCAATAGGTGTAGTAGAGGTGGTCCTTGTTGCCCAGGTTGAAATCGACCCGCCAGAAGTACACGTTTTCGCTGTTGGTCAGCGAGCCCTGTCCGGAATGGGGAACGAAATAGTTGCTGGTCTCGGCGCCGTTTGTGGGTGTCGGCAACGCATCCATGAACCCCTTGGCGATCGGATCTTGATACGCGGGGTTGATCTGGTTCTTCACGCCCTGGTAAGCGATCGGCTGACCCGCGTCCGCTCCGTACTTGGCGGGATCGTTGGGGTAATACAACTGGTTGGTCACCGCGCTGAAGTTGCCCTGGCGATCATTGGCAGAAGCGATCGACAGCGTGGAAGAGGTGGAGCTGCCGTGATCCTGAAAACCCTCCCAGTTGAAGTAGAAATACCCCTTGGCCCAGGAGTTGGCTCCATGCAGCTTGGGCAGGAGGATCGGGCCGCCAACATTGGCTCCGAAATCATTCTCCTTGTCGCCGGGTTTCTTGGATCCCGGGTCGACGCCATACACGAACGCGTTGAAGGCGTCGTTGCGAAGGTATTCATAGCCGGCGCCGTGGAACTGCTCGCCGCCGCTCTTGGTCTGGATGATCAACTGGCCGGAAGTGGTGTCGCCGTACTGGGCGTCATAATTGGCGGTCAGCACTTTCACTTCGGAGGTGATGTCGGGCGACATGCCAAAGTCGGTCTGCAGGCTGACCATGCCGCTCTGGTTCATGAAGCCTTCAATGGCCGTTGCGCCGTCGACAACCGCTTCATCACCGGTGACCAGGCCGCCGTTAATGCGGGCATTGAAGGCGTTTCCGCTGCCTGCCGTGGTAACGCCGGGCATCATGATGGCCACAGCCACCGACGAGCGCGGAGCGCCGTTCACCGTGAGTGGAAAGCTCTGCAGCGCTTCGGGCGATACGCCGCCTTCCAGGGTCGGGTTCTCGTAGTTCATCAGGGAGGCGTCGGCAACTACGGTCACGGTTTCGCCGGTCTGGCCGACGGGCAAGTGCACGTCCACGCGGGCCGTCTGGTTGACCGCCAGTTCGATGCCTTTCTGATCCTGCGTCTTGAATCCGCGCGCCGACGCGTTCAGGTCGTACTTGCCGGGGGTCAGGTTCCGGAAAGAGTAACCGCCGGTGGCATCCGAAACGAATTCGGATTGAAACCCGGTGGCCTCGTTGGTGAGCGTCAGCTTGGCGCCCGGGATGGCTGCTCCACTTGGATCTGAGACCGTACCGCCGAGTGAGGCATTCGTGTCCTGCGCGAAGGTCACACTCGTCCCGGCCAACAGAAAAACCCCAAGAAGTGCCAGCATCAGGCTTGTTTGGAAAACAGTCGCCTGATCTGCATAGCGTCTCCTGTCAAATTGTTTAATCTGAAACGGGAGTCCTTTTGGGCAGGGTCTCCCAATATGCGATGCAGGTCGTACCTCCCTGCATCGCCGTCTATTCCTGGGGATGCGCGTGCTGTTACGGTTTCCGACCCCGTTCTAATCCGTCCGGATTATAACGCGTGCGATTCTCGGGTGATCGAGAATTCCATTGCTACTGTGACGAAGAGAATCCGGATGGTTCACAGGTGTGTCGTGTTCACCCGTTCGACTTCACACCGTCGGACGCCCTGGCGCACCACATGAGCTCCGTTTCAGCAACAAAGGCGACCTTGATCTTTGTTCCAATCGCGTCGTAATTGCTCTTGTGTCCGTGCAGGTCCAGCATGATTCAGTGATTCTTGACCGGGGCATTGTTCATCAGGATCCGCGGCCGCTGGCCGAGCGATGTCACTACCAGATCCAAATACCCATCGTTATTCAGGTCGATAAACGCCGATCCTCGCTGATAGCCCACAAACCCAAAGTCGCCTCACATCTGCGCCGACACATCCACGAGAGTTGGCCTTGGGGTTTGTGGGGCAAGCCGTAATCGGTTCACGTGAAGTTTGATAATGTTTGCTCCCTGAACTCAATCCCTGGCCACCGGTGCCTGGCGCGGTTTTGGTGTCTGATACTAAAAGAATGATAGAACCATGGTTCATTGAGAAGGCGCGTTGGCTCGAGGTGAGAGTATGGACGAGAAAACCATGAACAGCGAGCAGCGCGCAGTCGACGATGGCGGCTGGATGCCGAACCGCAGGGAATTCCTGGCTGGAATTTCTGCCGTCGGATTGGCCGGTTGGACAAGTCGGGCGATCGGAGCGGCCGCGCGGACCAATGGCTGGAGCGGACTGCCGGATCGGCCAGAGGAAAAGCCGTTGGATTTTCATGCGCTGGCCAATGCGTTTGACGCCTGGGTGATGGACCCGGCGCATGGATTGAATACGCTCGCGAAGGATGGCCGCCAGGTGTTTCCTTCGGCGCTGGAAGGCGAGCAGGACGGTGGACTGACAACCTACGCGCCGATGGCTCTTGGTAAGGAACTGCGCGGAGAGGGTCTGCCAGGCCTGGCAGCATCACTGAAGGGCTACTTCAGCGAGCCGTATGGGCTGTTTCTTGACGGGGCCGGTGCAACGCTCTGCGAGTACTGGTACCTGATGAATGTGACCGCGATGGCTTATGGGCTGATCCGGTTGCGCTTTGCAAAGGACCGCGAATGGCTGGCGCGGGTGGAGAAGAGCGCGACGCGGCTGAAGGATATGGCGCAGCAGTTGCGCTACGACTTCAATAGCCAGGGCTACGACTTTGCCAAGGCTGCAGCCTTCACCAACCAGGACATCTACCGGCAACCCGACGCCGTGGGCGGATACAGCTACGTGATGCTGCTGGCGTGGAAGCTGACCGGGAAGGAAGCTGTTTCTGGCGGAAGCCAAGACCGCGATCGATCGCTATCTGAGTTTTGCCGCGAACCCCTGGTATGAGGTTCCAAGCGGGGCCATGGCGGTGCTGGCGGCTGCGCGGCTGGAGGCGATGGGTTATCCAACGAATGCGAAAAAGGCCTTGGGATTTGTGCTCGATCGCAAAGGTCGGACTGATGGCGACGGGACGATGGGGCGGACGCGAGGTCAACGGGCTGATGGCGGGGTTCCGCACCGAGCCCGCCGGCCAGACCTACAGCATGGAATCGATGGTGACGCTGCCGTATCTCTTGCCTGCGGTGCGATTCCGTCCCGAGTTGGCTGGCGAGGTAGCGCGCTATGCACTGAACGTGGCGGCGAACATGCGCTGGTTCTATCCGGAGTACTTGCCGCGCGAAAATCAGAGCCGTCCGGACCTGCCGCCGATGTTCCCTTACGAGAGGTTGAGCCGCGAAGAAAAGGGGCACAGTCCCTATGCGACCGGCGACTTTGCAGGGCACCGCTCCATCTATGGCGGCGCATACGTGATGTGGCTGGACAAGATGATTCAGCCGCAGGGAGATCCGTGGCTGCTGCGCTGGGATCTGGGCAAGACAGACTTTCTGGATCCAGAGTTGCCGCCCGCATTTCTCTATTACAATCCGTGGCCGAAAGAGAAGCGCGTCACGGTCGAGACAGCCAAGGGGCAAAGCCATATTCACGATCTGATGCGCAACAAGCTACTGCAGACCCACGCGGGACAAAGTAGAGTTGATGCTGCGTCCGTTCGAGGCGCACGGTCATCGAGATTCGAACCTGAAGCTGATTCGGAATTTTGGAACGCCGATGTGGCGGCGACCGCGGCTAGCTCAGGGGTGAATCACGCGCGTTGCAACGATAGAGGTGGCGTTGGGAGCGCCCGCGACGGCTTGAGTTCGGATGAGGGCCTCGAAGTAGACGGGCTGGGCTGGAGTGCCGGAGAAGCCGAGAGCCTCCTGAAGTCTTTGCCGGTTGCCGGCATCCGCAAGGAAAAGTCCGGCCGCCTCGGTTCCTTCCTGTTGCAGTCCTTGCAGGATGAGAACGCTGCCGCGTCCGTCGGCGAGCGGGAAGCAGTGAGATGGTCGCGTAGTCTTCGCCCGAGCTGCCGGTGAAGGCGAGTCCCTGGTAGGTCTCTTGCTCGCCGGTCTTGGGATGGACATTCTGAAAGAACTTGAGGCTTTCGCCGACCACGCCTTCGCGCTCCTGAAAGTTGAGCTTGTCCTGGAAATAGGAAACCCAGGGGTTTGAGCTGGGGCTGCCGACAAAGACGAAGTTTCCCGATTCAAGGTCGCGTGGCCGCAATTCCCGGGCCGAGCGAATCGCGAGCCAGTCGCGTGAGCTTCCGCTCAGCCGCATCAGCGTGTTCACCACCACGAGGTCCGCATACGAGGTGAGCAGCGAACCGGACAAGTACTTCATCATGCGCGCTTCGCGGCCGGTGGGGTGAGCGTTGGAGAGATCCTGCGCCGCTGCGATAGTAGGGGCTCAGATACCGCTCCAGTGTCACCGGCTGCTCATCGACCAGCCGCGTCATGCCGTAGTTGACGTCGGCAACCACAACCTGGACGGGGCGGTTGGCCGGATTGAAGAGCGCAGCCAGCGGCCACGGCGGCGGGGGCGGCGTTACAACCGCCGTGACGGAAGAAACCAGGCTGCGATCGTGGTGGCAAGAAAGAGAGCGGCCAACGCCCAGGGAGCGACGCGGAGCCATGAACTGTAGTCCATGGGGTGCTGCAACGAGCTGCGGGTTTTCGGGAGCCCGCTCTCCGACGGCGCGAAAGAGGGTGGTGTATGCCCCTTTGGGAATTTCGACGATCGCAGGTTTCGTCGCGGCCTTCTCCATCGAAATACTCGTGGAGCTTGAGCCGCAACTGGCGTACATGAACGCGGACAGAACTGTCCTCGACGACGCTGTAGTCTTTGGGCTTGCCGAAGACGGCGCTGCCGATGCGGTGCTCGGTCAGGTCCTGGAGTCTGGCCATGGATGGATCGTCTCGGCCATGAAGCGCAGCAAATCTCTAAGCCGCGCCGACTTCTGGAAGGGCGGGCTGGCGGTGATTCTTTCGATCAATTGCCAGCGGGCGTCTGCCCGAAGTGCCGGATCCACTTCCATTGCCCGTGCTTAATCCCATCTTTGCCCGATTCAGGCAGGTCGTGTGGTAACCGCCACAATCCGAAAGCACCGCCTGCTCGCCGCATGGTAGCACAACGCATGCACAGGTGGAAGGTCAACCCGGGACAGCCAGCTTTCTCAGAAATGACTGAGTATCGGAGAGATTGCCCGACTCAACTGCCCTGAGTTGAGGTCTCCCTAAGGTGGTTTCCCCGGACGAGATTCCCGGCCTTAGCCAGCACCGGGCCGACGGGCATCTCGCTGTAATTCTATGCGAATCACATGTAGTTCGCATTGATTCTCAATGATTTTCGCAGTAAGCCCTTTTCAGATGGGCAGGGGCTTTCATCCAGGGTTATCTCCGGCTTCCCAACCGGGTTTGTTTCGTACCGAAACGCCGGTGCGAAGTCCGATCCCCTCCCGAATCTCGAAAGGCTCATGATGAACGATCTGGCGCAACGCTTCGGCGAGAATCCAATCCTCAGGCCGCGGGACCTGCGTCCGAGCGTGGAAGGCATGGAAGTGACATGCCTGCTGAATCCGGGAGTCTTTCGATTTCAGGAAAAGACCTGGTTGCTGGTGCGAGTGGCGGAACGGCCGGCGCAGGTCCCGGGCAAAACATCCTTTCCCATCCTGAGTCCCGAAGGTCGGCTTGAGGTGCTGGAATTCGACTCGAGCGATCCCAGGCTCGATCTGAGCGATCCCCGCGTCATCAGCTTCGACGGGCAGGATTATCTCACCACCCTCTCCCATCTTCGTCTGCTGGCGAGCGACGACGGCGTCAGCTTCACCGAACCGGAGCACGGCCAGCCCCTTGATGGGGACGGGGGAGTTGGAGACCTACGGCATCGAAGACTGCCGCGTTGCGCAGATCGACGCGACGTACTACCTGACCTATACCCAGGTGTCGAGCCACGGTGTCGGGGTCGGGCTGAGAACCACGCGCAATTGGAAGGACTTTGAGCACGTGGGCATGATCTTTCCTCCGCACAACAAGGATTGCGCGCTCTTCGAAGAGAAGATCGGCGGCAAGTACTATGCGCTGCATCGGCCCAGCAGTCCGGAATTGGGCGGCAACTACATATGGCTGGCGGAGTCGCCCGACCTGGTTCACTGGGGCCGGCATCGCTGCCTGGCCCATAGCCGTGAGGGGTACTGGGACAGCGCCCGTGTCGGGGCGGGAGCGGCGCCGATCCGGACTGCCGAAGGGCTGGCTGGAGATTTATCACGGCGCGACCAAGGAGAATCGCTACTGCCTGGGCGCGTTGCTGCTTGACCTGGACGAGCCCTGGCGAGTGCTGGCCCGTTCCGAGACGCCCATCATGGAGCCGCTCAACTCCTTACGAGCAGGAGGGCTTCTTCGGCCACGTGATCTTCACCAATGGTCACCTGGTCGATGGCGACCGCATGACGATGTACTATGGCGCGGCCGACAGCGTGATCTGCGCCGCGCAATTCTCGATCCGCGATATCCTGGCCAGCCTCGCTCCCGTCCCCAGCCTCGTTGCCCTGGGAGCGAAGCCATGAACCGCCTGCGCAAGGAGTTTGAGGTCTTCCTTCGTTGCTCCGCACTCCATGCAGGTATTGATGGTGTCGAACATGATCTACGCCCTGGTCCTTCCGGTGATCGAGATCTTCGTGGCGGCCTATGTCATGCGGAACTCGCAGCGCCGTCGACAAAGTGGTGACTTACCAGTTGTCGATCTACGCGGCCACGCCGCTGGCGTTCTATCTGAATGGCAAACTGCTGGGCCGGGTTGGAGCCAAGCACCTGTACGCCGCGGGAATGCTGCTGTCGGGTGTGGCGATGATGCTGATGATGCAATTGAGCATCCTCACTCCCATCGGCGTTGCGAGCTCCGGGCTTCACGATGGGGCTGGCCACGGGCCTCTTCTGGGCAAACCGCGGATTCCTGGCGCTGACCGCAACCAACGACAGCAACCGGAACTACTACTACGGCGTGGAGAACTTCGTTGCCACCCTGGCCGCGGTTGTCGGTTCCCGCACTCATCGGCTGGTTTATCAGCGGCACTACTCTGTATGGCTGGCTGGGAGGGATTCCCAATCGCGCTTACCACATCATTGCGATGGTGGTTTTCGGCCTGACGGTTCTTGCTGCCGGTCATCCTCGAACGAGGCACATTCCGCAACTCCCAACACACCCGTTTCGTGTTTTTCCAATTCCATCCGCTCTGGTGGCGGATGCTCGAGTTGGCTCTGCTGAAGGGCTTGGCCCAGGGATACATCGTTACTGCTCCGGCCATGCTCATCATGTTGCTGGTAGGCCAGGAAGGCACCCTGGGCGCTACCCAGGCCATCGGCGGCGTCTTCACTGCCTGCCTCATGTATACGGCCGGCCGAATCGCCGCGCCCAGGCATCGCATCTTCGTCTTTTCCGCCGGGCTTCTTGCTGTTCTTTCTCGGCGCAGTCACCAATACGCTGCTCTTCAACGCCGTGGGCGTGCTGATCTTCATCGGGTGCCTTCTGCTGGCCAAACCGCTGCTGGATCTTGCCTACTATCCGATCCAGTTGCAGGTGATCGATGCGGTCTCCCGGATCGAAGGGCGCAACGAGTACGCCTATATCTTCAACCACGAATTCGGACTGTTTCATGGGGCGATGCCTGGGATGCGGCTTATTCCTCGGGATCGCGTACTGGGGGTCTGGAATTGCCGCGCTCAAATATGCCCTGCCTGTAATTGCGCTCCTGCAGTTGTTGTCCATCCGGGTAGCTGGCCAGATCTCCAGGGGTCTGGACAGCGGCGGGAAAACACCTCCTCCGCCGCAAGCTTTGCCGCAACTAATTCGGAGGCCTGAGAACCATGCTGAAAAGGAGGAGACACAATGATCCACGACACGTCCAACGGCGCGCAAAGACCTTGGCGTCTGGCGGTACTGGCTGTTGGTGGCGTTTGTGCTTGGCGCCGGCGTCCCCGGCCTGGCCCAATCGGGCCAGAGGAACTCTAACCGGATCAGTGAAGGACTGCGACCGGCTCTGATATTCCAGGCGCATCCCTCAATCTGACAGAGACAAATACTGGCAGCGTATACGCCAGCACGTCGAGCTGCCGAGGGCCTGTTCACATTCCCCGAGCTTCAGCCCGGGAACTTATAGCCTTGCAGTCAACGCTATGCCGGGTTTCGAGTCATATCACAGCAGAGTCGGCATCACCGTGGAGGTGGGCAGCACTGCCACCGTCAAGTCGCATTGAAGGTGGGCACGGCCACGCAGACGTGTCACCGTGACCAGCGACGCTTCGCACCTGGAGACCGAATCCTCTGACGTCGGCTTCACGATGTCGCCTCAGGTACTGGAATCGCTTCCGCTGCCCTTCGGCGGTGAGATCCGCAACCCGCTCGAGTTTGCGGCGCTCTCGCCCGGATTCGCCGGCACCATGAGCAACAACCCCTCCTCGCCACCCGTCCGGAGCCTTCAAGCTCAGCGGCGGACAACAGGGCGGTGGCGACATCCTGCTCGACGGCGCCACCACCGAGCTCGCCTCGGCCAATATGCAGGTCACCTATGGCTTCAGCGTCGAGGCCGTCTCCGAATTCAAGGTCATGACCAACACCTTCGACGCCCAATTTGGAAGCGCAAGCGGCGGCGTGGTCAATCTCGCCTCTAAGCAAGGAACGAACAGCTTTCACGGCTCGGCTTACGATTTGCTCAAGAACCGCGACCTGGATGCCAACAGCTGGCTCAACAACTACAAAAACGCCGTCTTCGGGGCCAACACAGCACCCAAGCCCACTCGACACCCAGAACGATTTCGGCGCAAGCGTCGGAGGGCCGGTGCGCGTTCCCTGGCTTTACAACGGTAGAGACAAGACCTTCTTCTTCTTCAATTACGAGGGCTTCCGGCAGGTCAATGGCGGAAAATCGCTGCTTTCAGCGCCCACGCAGGCCATGCTCGGCGGGGACTTCTCGTCCCTGCTAACGCCTACGACTATCAACGGCCAGACCTTCCAGGCCCATATCCTTTATGATTACTCGACCTGCACTGGCGCCAACCAGGGACAGACCTGCCAGGCTTATCCAGACAACAAAATCACCCAGTCCCCGGATCCGGTTTTTGTCGCCGCTTCTAAGGTCATGCCCTCCGCCCCCTCCGGCGTCACCAGCCCGTACTTCAACATCAATGACACCAGTTCCAACCACGAGCAAGCCGACATGTGGTCCATCCGCATCGACGAGAACATCAACGCGCAGAACAAGATCTCAGCCAGTTACTTCACCGGCAACATGCCTTACATCAGCACCCAAAGCCTCGGGTCGCTTTACGACGGCGGCAACACCCAGGGCAACAAGTATGTGCGTCTGGGCTATGACTACTTCATCTCGCCCACCATGCTGAACCACTTCAACGCCGGCTTCACTCGCCGTCATCGCGTCGAGGGTTCGGGCCAGGGCGGATATGGTGGCAACTGGGCCAGCAAGTTCGGCCTCAAGGGCGTAGGCGACGCGGTTTTCCCTCGCTTCAACTACAACTATCCCGGCGATGGCATCAACACCCCCAGCGATGGCGCAAGCACCTTTAACGACAACGTCTTTCAATATGACGACGCGGTCTCGTGGCAGAAGGGCCGTCACAGCTTCCGGTTCGGCGGCGAATTTCGCGCCGCGCAATTCAACCTGAACATTCTGACCGGCAGCGCCGGCCAGTTCAACTTCACCCAGGGCCCCACCAGCACTCCGTCTGACACCAACTCCGGCTTCGGCTTCGCCAGCTTCTATCTTGGCGCAGCCTCCAACGCGTACATTTCCATTCCCCAGATCAACGGATGGCGCGTCAAGTACTTTGCCTTCTTCGGCGCTGACGACTGGAAGCTCAACAACAAGCTTACCGTCAACCTTGGCCTGCGTTATGACATTCCAATCCCGGTGACCGAGGCGCAAGACCGCATGTCTTTTGTGGATCCAACCCTGGCGAACCCGGGGGCGGGCGGCCTTCCCGGCGCTTACGTCTTCGAAGGCAAGCGGCACCGGACGCCTCGGCGGCAGCTCACCGCAGTCGATCTTCCACAAGGCCTTCGGTCCTCGCGTCGGCCTCGCCTATTCGGTCGATCCCAACACCGTCATTCGCGCCGGCTACGGCATTTACTTCTCCACCCAGCGCGTGGGAGGCTTCGCCGAAAACGACAGCCAGGGCTTTTTCTCCAACTACAATTACCCAACCGCGGCCAGCACGCAGACGCCAGTCGTAGTGCTCTCGCAGATCAGCGCCTATCCCGGCAAGCTGCCGCCCTTCATCGACCCCACGGTCATGAACGGGAATGGCAACGCACTCTTCATCGAGTCGAAGGTCGACCGCCCCGGCACCATCCAAAACTGGACCCTCGATGTGCAACGCCAGTTGCCCGGGCAGACCATTGTTGACGTGGGCTACGTCGGCGGTCATGGCGACCACCTGCAGGCATTCCTGCATGACCCCAACCAGGGCAATCCGGCCAACCTGTCGCGAGGCGCATGTTTGCAAGTGGACATCACGGATCAGGTCGGCAACCCGGCCTGTGCTGGCCAGAGCGTGGTTGCGGCACCCTATGCCGGTTTCAGCGGGACCGTTTCCCAGGCGTTGCGGCCCTTCCCGCAGTATGGAACCGTCTCGGTGGATTCAGCGACCATGGACGATCCCTTCGGCGATTACACCTACAACGCCATGCAGGTTCAGGTAACCAAGCGGACCAGCGCCGGGCTGTCCGTGTTGGCCAGCTACAGCTGGTCAAAAAACCTCACCAATGCCGACTCGGAGTATCCGAGCGAGGCCGGCTGGGAAGGGAATGGGAATGCCGGCGCGCTGAACGTCTACAATCTCAAGGTCGAGAAGGCTCTCAGCTCGTTTGACATCCCGCAACGCGTCGTCCTGGCCTGGACTTACGATCTGCCCTTCGGCAAGGGCAAGCAGTTTGCCAATCATGGCGGAGTCGTCAACGTGCTGGCTGGTGGATGGGAAATTGCCGCCGTCCAGAAGTACCAAAGCGGCACCCCACTCAGCGTATCCTCGTCGAACTGGACCTCGGGCATCTTCGCCGGCAACCAGGGCGCAACCGGATCATCCAGCCGTCCCAACATCGTTAGCGGACAGAAAGTTGGCGCGCTCCACGGCAAATATGTTTGGGGCACGAGCCGCCTCCTGAACATGAATGCCTTTGCTCCAGCCGCCAACTTCACCTTTGGCAACGCCCCCAAAGCCCTTGGGATCCGCGAGTTCTTCAACAACTCCGAGGACTTCAACGTCACCAAGGCCATCCCCATGTTCACCGAACGGGTCCACACCGACTTCCGCGTGGAGTTCTTCGACCTCTTCAACCGGCACCGCTTCACCAACTTTGACACTTCAGTGAGTTGTAGCCCCTCGCCGACAGAAACCTGCAGCCCGCTGGTCAACACCAATTCAAACTTCGGGAACGCTGGGGGCCTTGCCTATGGCCCGAGAAACATCCAGGGCTCCCTGCGGCTCACCTTCTGATGGCCACGGGAGAACCAGCCCTGATACGTCCCGCGTTGTAAAAACAACCCAACTCTCCCGGACTTCTTCGTCGAGGTCCGGGAGATTTAGGATCAATGTATGTTCCGCAAAGCATTTGGGCGGCACTCGCTGATTCCCCGCCTCATCGCGATTGCCGGTGTTTTGCCGCCCTGGTGCAGCGCGCAGGAAACCGATACCCCGGTTCAGGAACATTTCCTCGCCGCCCAGCAGGATCAGCAACAGGGAAAGCTGGATGCCGCCGCGCAGGAATATCAGGCTGTACTGCGCCTTCAGCCCGATTTGGCCGAAGCTTACGTAAACCTCGGCCTGGTGTACTACGCACAGGCAAAGTTCGATAAGTCTGCCGGCGCGTTGTCTGTCGCCGCCAGGCTCAAGCCCGGCATGCGTGGCGTGAGCTTGTGGCTTGGTATTGACGACGTTCAATTGCATCGGCCGGCACAGGGCGCCACGCTCTTGCGCGAGGCTATACGGTCGGACCCTGCGGACAAATTGGCGCAAAGCTGGCTGACGACTGCGCTGTGGGATGAAGGGCAGATCGACGCGGCTTTACTCCAACTGGACAAGGCCTGCGCCAGATTTCCCGACGATCCCGACCTGCTGTTCGCCCGTGGCGAGGCCTACGGCAAGGCAGCCACTCAACTCACTGAGAAGCTTCTTGAACAATCTTCGGGGACAGCTCTATCTGACCTTATCTATGGGACTCATTACGCCGAGGAACACGAGTGGGTGAAGGCCGAAGGCCATCTGCGGCGTGCTATCGAGCGCGACCCGCGCCTCCTCGATGCGCGCTTGAAGCTTGCCGCAGCATTTCTTGAGCAGGCGCGCCTGCCGGCCGCGCAGGAGCAGTTGGATCAGGCTTTAGTGCTGGCGCCGCGATCCGCTTCTGCGCTGGCCCGTAGCGGAGAGTTACTGGTACTTACGGAGCAAACCGCTGAGGGTCTATCGCGCATCGCGCGTGCCATGGAAATCGACTCCAGCGAGACTCTCGATGCTTTAGGGCTTCCCGTTGAAGACAGTCTCGAGCAAGTCGATCACAACGGGGCCAACGCAAAAGTCTCAACCATGTGCAGGAAAAGCGTGGAGGCGCTGGAGGCCGATCCGACGACAAACCCAGCCAGAGATGTTGTGCTTGCGGCTTTGTATGCTCTTGCCGCGGACGAGGACGCCTCGATGCGGGCATATAGACGGATTGGCCCAGCTCGCACAAGCCAGAGTCCGCCCGCCAACGGGTTCGCAGAAGCAATCACGGCCATGCATCAGCATCGTTACGAGCATGCCGAGTCGCTGCTTACGCATTGGCTCGCAGCGCATCTCACCGACCGTCTTGCGCTCTACGATCTGATCCTGGTGCGCCGTCAGGTCGCGAGGGCGCAGGTTATCCGTCTACTCGCTGTGGCGCCGGACTCTTATCATGTCCACCAGTTGCTCGGCCAAATTTATGTCAATGCCGAGGAGGACGACAAAGCCTTGGCGGAGTATCTCGCCGTTGCCGCGGCTCGACCCGACCTCCCTGGTATCCATTTCTGGCTCGGGCATCTCTACTGGAAGCACGGAGACGCGGATCATGCGCGAGCGGAACTGACGCGTGAATTGGAATTGAGTCCCGGGCATCCCGAGGCCAACGCAGAGCTTGGCACTGTTCTGGTGGCCGAGGAGCACGCTGCAGAAGCAATACCGCATCTTGAGTCCGCGATTCGCAACAAGCCCGATCTTTGGCCTGCCTATTCGCAGCTGGGACGTGCGTATGCGATCGAAAAGAAGTACCTGCAGGCCGAGGGAGTGCTTAAGCATGCGCTGCTGCATGATCCGGATGGCTCCGCTCACTATCAGCTGGGATTGGTCCTTCGCGCCGAGGGCAAGACTGCCCAAGCGGCACAAGTCTTTGCCCAGGTCCGAGCCATCAAGAACGAACAGATGACCTCCACGGTTGATGCGGCAGATCAGGAATCAACCAGCCAGGGAGCAAAGCAATGATACGGCGTCGGATGCTTGCCTGCGCGTTGGTTCTGATTGCGTTGGCGTCCTGGTTGAGTGCGCAATCGACGGCGTTGGATGAAGGGGTACGGCTGATCCGCGAGGGGCGGTTTGAGCAGGCCTTAGTCAAGCTCGAAGAGGCGCATCGCATGGCGCCTGGTAACGCCACCATCGAAAACCTGCTGGGCATCTCCGAGACCAAGCTTGGTCACATCGAGAACGCCAACAACCGCTTTAACGAAGCCATTCGCCTCGACCCCTCGCAAGCTGCGCCGCACCGCAACCTGGGTGTCAATCTGCTCAACTCAAAGGACTATGTACAGGCGGAGCATGAGTTGCGCGAAGCATCGCGCCTCGATCCCAAGGATCGCTTTGCTCATTTCTATCTGTTATTGCTGGCGCTTGCGACCGGGCATGACGCCGAGGTCCAAGTGGAGGCATCTCGTGCGGGCGACCTGGTTGACAACGATCCCGAGGCTGGGGCTGAAGTAGTCGAAGCCGAAGTCCGCATGGGCCATGGGGATGAGGCGACGAGCCGCATCGAGCGTTTGGAGGGCGCAAACCAACTCCCGTCCAAACGCGAGTATCAGATTGCGATTCTACTAAGCCAGCATAAGTTCTATAGCCAGGCGGTCCACTGCTTTCGGCGAATCGTTGCGCTCGATCCGTCCTGGGAAAACCGTTATAACCTCGCCCTGGCATTACTGTACGACCGGCAACCAGGCGAGGCCTCCACGCTGTTCGTCGCTTTGCACAAGGAACGGCCCGCACATGCGGACACACTCATGTTCCTTGGCTCGGCATTCGAAATGCAGGCAAAAATGCCAGAGGCCTTGGAGGCGTATCGTGCTGCGATAACCGCCGACCCATCCAATCCCGACCGAACCCTTGATTACACACGCCTGCTGATGGATATGGATCGCTACGACGAGGCGATCCAGGTTGTTCACATCGGTATGGCCGAGGCTTCTTCGACTGCGCCGCTGCAACTGCGTCTGGGCGCAGTGGAGATGGTCAAGGGAGACTACGACGCGGCGCGCGAGGCCTTCCACGCGGCGCTCGCCATTGATCCGCAACTCGATGCTGCCTACGTCGGCATGGCGCAGACCTTTGCCCGCGAGGCCAATGATGCTGAAGCCCTTCGCATCCTTCAATCAGCACGAGCCAACCTCCCTGACCATTACCTGCTGGAATACTATTTCGGATTGGTAGCCAGTCGCATGGGTCGGGAGCAGGAGGCCATTGTTGCGCTTGAAAAGGCAGCGCAGTTGGAGCCGAATTCCCCGGATCCATTGTATGAACTCGGCAAGCTCTACAACTCGCATCAAGAATGGCAGCAGGCTCGCCAGGCGCTGGAACATGTCATCCAGTTGAACCCGCAATTCGCGCCCGCTCATTACCAGTTGAGCCGGGTTTATGCGCGTTTAGGACTGAACTCCAAGTCCGAACAAGAGGCGCGGCAAACCCACGAGTTGGTAGATGCGCAGCGCAATGAGGCACTCGACAAACAACGCGAGCGAGGTGCTTATTTCCAACCAGTGACGCCCAGCGCTCCGATTCAGCCGTGAGCTTGAACTGCTATAACTTCAAGAACTGTGCCGTGACGATAAGCACTTCTCAGAATCTTTGATTTTGTGGAGAACAGTAGGCCCAAAGACGATGCCGAGATCTTTATGGGCTAATCAACGAGATACGCCAAACTGGAAACGGCGTGCACGCACATCTTTCCCACCGAGAAGCTGGTCTTCCGAGGCGCGGGATCACCGGGGCGCACAGTGATGGATTCCTATGCAGTGGACAAGGGTAAACCGCTGGGGTGATGGAAGACGGCCTGGCGCACGGCAAGGGAATTGGCCAAAGTCGAATGCCGGATGCACGACCTTCGCCATAGCGTGGTCAGCAAATTGGCTGTGAGCGGCATCCCCGTAGCGGTCATTCGGGCGATCAGTGGCAATAGCACACAGCAGATGCAGGACCTCTACACTCATATCGAGCAGGAGCCGAAACGGCAAGCGATGGCCAAGTTGGCTGCGCCGGAGACGGTGCACTAGGGAACCGAGATGACACTGACCATCACGAGGAAAGGAGGAAAATCCCGGTACTTGATATTGGGTTTCTCTCTAGATACCGCATTTGACGGACAGCGGAATCCTCCGCCTGCGGTTGTTTGCACGATTGGCAGTGCGTCCCGAATCATCGCTCTGGACTTGCCCTACGAAGAACCGCACACCTTCAAGAATCTTGGACAATGGCGCCTTGCGATAGAGGTCAATTCGAATGATCGGTCGACCGCAATGCGGATCTTCAGCGCGTTCGAAGCTCTGTTGACCCATGTGAACCACGGACGTATTGACGACCTTTCTCTGGAGCTTCTGCCAGGCATCGCCATGGACGGCAGGAGAATACGATTCTCAAAGTTTGTGTCCGCTGCGGGGCGGCAGGAGATTTGCTTCTTCAGCGATCTGCAGATTCCCGCATTCGATCCTTCTGTCAGCTCGCACATATCGTCAACGCGTTCGTGCTGTATCAGCTTCCTATGGTGGTTCAATCGGAATCGCTTTTTTCAGCCTTTGCCTTTTTTCAATCGTGCTGTGCAGACTACGCATTCGTTGGAGATTCCATCACAAACGTATTGCTACATAGGCACAAAGTCGCTGATCTCGAGCGCGATAGGCAGAATTTTGAAAGAATCGTTTTGAACTCGTTCAGAGTGGTTGAAGCCATCATCGGCGAGCCCGGCAAGGACCGAGACAAATTTCGAAGGCGGATGGCCTCTAAGGGCCTGGATTTCGACGAACGAGTCGGCTTCCGAGGCTCTCGACGAATGGCACTCGGTGAGGAGATATACCGCTTACAGGAGCTTAGGGATTCTACTTCAGCGCACGGCATCAGACGACGGAAACGCCCAGTGACTGTGTTCGAGGCTATGCGAGCCCAGCATTTGGCAGAATCCCTTCTGCACCAGGCACTCTGGCAGGAATGCTGCCGAGCGGGAAGACCACACGGGACCCAAGAGGAACTCACATACCTTTTGGACCTCATGTACCCTCTGTGCGCCGAGTCCGGCTGGTTAAGCCGCAGTTTTTCGGAGTTGGAAGGGAGAACCCCGATCCAAGCTAGCATGGAACCGGGTGGGCCAGCGAAAGTCCAAGAACTGGCCGAAGTCCTATCGAAACAAGATCCATCCAGAATGCCTAGATCCGAGGTCCATGAGTTCCTTGTTCCGAAGCGACCGGTCAATCCGCGCTAGCTCGCCAGGCCCGCACCAAACCGTGTAAACCCTGCGATGCCGAACCGAACCAAACTACACCATGCCAAACCACGCTCGTCCACGTATACAGCTCGGTGCGGGTATTGGAGCCGTACCCGTCGCGATTCAAGGAGTGCAATGCCCGGCATGGTTCCACGGGACTCCAGTCCTGGTCAATCCAGCGTCCACAATTCCGACTACACTTGGAGGTTTTCTTTTCGGCTGGAATCTTTAAACGATTGCTTTTAATGGTCGGGGTTACTGGACGAATTTGGAACTTTTCTCTCCACCCCTGAGGCGATTGAAGGCTGTGGATTGCCTGGCTCACCGCTGGTTGTTCATCCTGCTCGCAGCGGTTTGTATGGGGCGCCTTCAGGTCAGCCCCTCAATCAGAAGTCCGCAAAATCCGTGACCGAGCCATCTACGCTGGGGCAAATGGATTATCGTGCGTAGTACGGAAGCAACTTGGAATTATTGAATTCCCATGCCCGGTAGATCACCGCGTCCGCCGAAAACCACAGCGGCTCACTTCAAACGATCGAATCGAAACTGCCCGCCACACAAGACCCAGCTACTCTCACATCTGCGCGTGCGGTAGTTCGGGCTGGAAGGCCAGGCCGCGGCCGGGCTGGTTTCCGTAAGTAATAAGATCGGGCTTCCCGTCTCCATTCAAGTCTGTACCGAACGGGCTGGCTTAGATCCTCCGGAGCCTTGGGTGCGAAGCATCAGCGATTGGTATTGGATACCCGCCGACTGACTTCCTTCTGTACGTTGGCAAGGTCCTGTTGCAGCAAACGACCGTGTTCAACCTGAAGTTCACCTCCGACGTAAACACGGTCAACGTCGCGCTCGGAAGTGGCCAGCACGAGATTTGCGTATGGGTCTTCAAGCACGGCTCCCAGGCCGGCCGGATCGATCACGAGGAAGTCAGCATACTTACCGGGTTCGAGGCTTCCCAACTTGTTCTTTACACCGAGGACATCCGCGCTGCCGAGGGTGTGAAACATCAACACCTGGTAGGGGCTGATGACGGTTGCGTCCTGGTAATTGTCGCGAATGGCATAAATGCCGGCCCGCATATTTTCAAACGGATCAGCGAGGTCGCCGCTGGCCTCTCCATCGATTCCCATGCCGACACGAATCCCCAGCTTGACGTACTTGGGAATGTCGGCAACTCCCGATGCCATGCGTCCGTTGGAAAGCGGATTCCAGGTCATGCTCACACCGGACTTCACCGTTTGGGAGAGGATGGCATCGTCGGTGTGGATGAAATGGCCGAAGATGAGTTTGTTGGAGAGGAGTCCGCTATCCGTGAACCAGCGGAATTCAGCTCTTTCTTGATTTTGCGTGGAAGGCTCGGGGGGTTCGAGATAGTGACTCTGATTGGATAAGGAGAACTCATCCATCAGCGCCTTCTCCATCACCGACTGTTGATATGTGTTATTGAAGGCGGTTCCGCCATTGAGCATCACGCCTAAGTAGTCCGGCGAGGGATGCTGGGTGGAAACCCAATGGAGAAAGGCACCCAACCGACTTCGCGCCTGGGCTATCGACACTCCAGGGTGAATCATGCCCGGCTCATAGCCATGAATAAAACGAATTCCGGATTTCTCTTCAGCTCGGAATTCTGCCTTATCGAAGTCGTTATCGTCTCCCTGCCAATAGATGCGCGTGTAGTTGAAGTTGTAGGCGGCGGTGATTCCATTCTGCAGATGATCCAATGCGCCAAGCAGGCAGAACCAATACATGTCTTCCGCACTGGCTTTGGCTGCTCGCTGAACATACAGGTCATCGATCCAGCTCAAGAGGGTCTTATCTGCCGCGATGCCGCGATAGGCTGCCTGCCAGAGATGGCTGTGCGCAGAGATAAAGCCCGGAATAATCCATTTGCCCCCGTGCGTCAAATACCTGCGTCGCAGTGAGGCCGGCGAGGAGGATCGCCCGAACCCACGGTAAGAATGGTTCCGTCCTGCGCAACGAGGAGATACCCTGTGAACGGATCTCGCTGTTGTGGCGCCATGGTGAAGAGGCGTGCATTCTTGACCAGAAGCCTGGGCGACTGGGCAGCAAGGATTGGCGCACAGATCAAGCACAACAAATATGCGACAAACGATTCTTCGCCCGGGAGAATTGATATCCATTTGCGGGCCAAGCTCCCTTCATGATTTCTGTCGTGCAAGGTTACTGAGGCGCTACCCATCCGCTGGATAGCTGGGCACGAAGCGGCACAGTGCCGATGGTGTGACCATCTGATTGAGCGGTGACCACAAAATTCTGCCAACCCGGCAATGCCGTATCCGGTGCATCAGCTTGAACACGGACAACATAGCGAGTATGCGGATCGATCGAAATCGCGCCGGAAGGTTTTACCTTCCATTGCGGCGGCGCCTGTATGGAGAGATCTACATGGAGTGCCGAGTCAAGAGGATTCTGGATGATGAGTGGGATGATCAAGGTGCCATTGACCTTTACTGTTACTTCAGTTGGAACAATAGCGGCCAAATGGTCGAGTCCGTGCGCAAGCCAGAATTCGTGATAGAAGTTCCAGGGGTCACCGATGCGAACGGACGGCGTTGCGTCCGTGCCGGGTTGAAACCCGGGGTGGGCATGAAGCGGGATTGCGTCGTTCGATATACCGGTGAAGACGTCATCGGTAACTTCGGAAGGCACCAGTGATTTTCCCAGGATGAACTTGACATCCTCGGTGGCCAATTGCACGTGAGGATCAGTGGAATTGTCGAGGGCGTTGTTCTCGATGGCGCGGGTGAGATAATCGCCACCCTGCGTGCGGTGATGAGCATAGGCCTCGGCAGCAAGCCTGCCATAGCTCACATGGCGCGAGGGAGAAATTTCCTTCGACGAGTACTGCGGACCGCGGCCGGCAAAGATATCGTAGGTGGAGTTGTAGAAGTAATAGATCTTTCTGCAGTCTGCCATGGCTGAAGGCCTTCAGTGAGACTCATATTCTTATCCGGATTGGCGGGAGGGGAGACTTGTTCGGAAAACGCAGTCGGGTCGCCCGCCAGATCGAATGCCTCGGTTGCAAGCACACCGGCCGCTTGGTGATCAGCGTGATTCTCTCCGGTGGTGAAGTCGGGCAGGAAGGTGAGGATGACGGAAGGCCTCGTCAATCGCACGATGCGCACCAACTGGTCAAGGCAGGAGCCGTGTCCCCAGTGCTCGAGAGAGTTAAGGACATTCTGGCTGACCGTATCGCGGCCAGTGAGGAACCACACGTTCGTAATTCCGAAATAGCCCACCGCCTGGCGTCCTTCGATTTCGCGAATGTCGCCCATGGCCATGGCCTGCTCGGGGCCAACTTCGTTGATGCTGCCTTCGCCGTGGGTTCCGAATACCACGGCAACGCGCTTGTGCTGGTCATATATTTCGCGCGCCAGGTAGGCTTCGACCAGGGTTTCATCATCGGGATGCGCGACCACAAGCAGGATGTCGGCCTTGAGGCGAGGATCGGGGGCACGGTTGTTGGCCAGGTAGCCATCCGGTTGAAGGTCGCCGGCCTTCTGTGCGGTCGCCGCGTTGCTGCTGAGCACGGCGAGAACAGCCGCGCTGATGATGACTGTCCTTACGAAGCTGCGTTTCATTGTCATTCACCTTGGCCCAGATCATCGTCTATACGGTGAATCTTTGAGCAACCTTAAGGCTGGCTTTACAGGGGCGCCATTGCGAACGGCGCCACCGGTGAGAATTTGCAGTCCAGTCGAGTACGGTCGATATGCGAATGAAAGAAAAGTCGATTACGCTCTCAAGATTTCCGGTGTTCCTCCGGGGCCGATCCACTGCATGCCCTCCGCATGGACGCGCAGAGGGGAGACATTGCGAAACGCGGCACTGACCTGATGGGAGCGCTGGAAGTTGACATGCACGCGGCTGACGACATCCTCGTATGGCTGAATGACGATAGTGCCGTCCGCGTCCGGCGCGGCGCTTGCGTTCCACGTGACCAATTCTCCGTTATCTCGTTCGATGACAAAGGCGGAAGTAAGTGCGACTTCAGCCAAAGAAGTGAACACTTCATGTACGTCGTTGCAGCATGTCCATCCGGAAGTCCATCCATTGCCGCGGACCGGCTCCTTTTCGGGATAGTGGAACGCGCCAATCATCGGAACATATTCCTCCCCGATGGTTCGGTCAACGCGCAAGCCGCGCATGGGATTGTCGGGATTGGGCACCAACATCGTGACTTCGCGATACGGATCAGGAACGAAAGCCCAGCGCAGCTTACCCGTCTCGGAATCAATTAACTGCGCACAACTACCCAGGGAGTTCATGGCCTTGCGCAGCCAGTCTTCCTCTCCGGTGAGCAGGTACTGGAACCACAAGCCGGGGATGAGCCACGCGCTCCATCCATGCGGAGAATCCATCATGTTGCGCGATTTTCCGATCAGCGTATCGTATTGCGCTTCCCAGAAACGGAGGGTGGCTCCGTTCATGCGCGAATCAGGGATTAACAGCTGCTCGAGACAGCGATGCGAGGAAAGCATCTTTCTGGATGCCTCCGCGAAGCGGTGCCGTTCGCCGGGATCTTGCTGGAGCAGCGCAAACATCGCCAACTGCGTGCCGGAGCAACTGATCATTCCGTCTTCGAAGGTGTTCTCGCCTTCGGTGGTGAGGTTGTCCTGGGAGCGGACGAGAAAGTCCATGGCTTTTTTCGCGGACGCGTAGTGGCGCTCGTAAGCGGTCTTGTAGCGCTCATCGGTAACTGCGGCCAGTTTCTCCGCGGCCATCACCGTCATCACGGATTTAACCGGATACGCGACCGACGTGTAGTTGTCATAGTTGCCGTCGGGCCATTGCAGAGAAACGACATAATCGGCGAAACCGCTGGCGAGATCGATCCAGTAAGGATCACGGCCGGCCATATAACGATAGGCAAGAACGCCAGCCATTTGCGCGGTATTGACAAGATAGCGGTACTTGATGGGAATGTTGCTGGGCGTCTTGGTAACCAGGTCCCATTGCAGGTTAAGAATTTCTTTCAGGCGCTTATCGGTTTGCGTGTCGAGCTCGGGATCGGGAAGATAGAGCCGCGCCAAAGCATCCGTTTCCAGCCCCAGCCATTGTTCGAGGTGGCTCGATGCATACTGCTTGTGGACCAGAGACTCCTTGCGGGCCTGGATCATGTACCAGGACCAGGGGTGTCGAACGGAAACGGAGGCTTCACTGACGTGGCCGTCATTTTGAGCGACCGAAAGGCGATAGAGGCCGGGACCGGAAGAGGGCGTAAACTTTGCCGCCGACTTGCCGGCGGAGTCACTGTGCGCCGCCAGCGTGGTGAGACCGCCATCCGGAGCCGTCACGGTGATGGTGACCGGCTGCGGCGCCCAGAGGGAAATATGACTGCTCTCGCCAGACGCGATGGTATAGCGGTCGGCTTCAATCATGGGCGCGGACAAAGACGACGCGAGTGCCGGCTTGATGTCTTCGAGAGTTGCAATCGGCTGTAGATAGATGGTCCAGTTGCGCTTCTGGCCAGGATGGAGCGAAACGAGATTCTGGGGATGGCGCGGCGGAAGAGGAAGTATGTGCAGCAGATCGAGACTGCAAGTGAAGATGAGGTGGCCGCCGTCGCACGACCAATCCGCATCCTTGCGCGGGACGCAGGGTGGAGCGAGGTCACCACCGTCGCCCGGATTCCAGACCGAATTATCGTAGTTGATGTTGTAAGACGCGATAGGATCAGGCGACCCGACGGCCAGGATTCGCCCCATGGGGGTCATGAGATATCCCCAGAAATGAGTTTTCTCGCAACGCAGCAGAGTGGGGAAATAGCGAAAGTCCCAGGAAGGATAGGTTTTCATTTCGCAGTTGATGCCTAGAACGAGGCGAGCAGCCCGGGGTGCGTATTCCTTAGTTCCTCGATTCTCGATTCCGGCCTGGATGGCCAGCCGATTTCCTTCGATCCGATATTGCAACGAATGGTGAATGCCGTCCACTGTGGCGGCAAAACTTGAAGACGATCCTGCAACGCTTTGCAGCTTCACATCGGCCCATGACGGGCCGGCGAGCGTTCCGGTGCGAAACTCTACTTTCTCCCATTGGCCGCCGCACTTCATTTCCATCGCTTGAATGGTTCCATTGGCGGCGAGACTGACTCTGATTTGCATTGCCGCTCAGGGTCCAATGAACGGGAGCGTCGTTGAGCTTGGGGGAAGGAGCGACGGCTGATTGAGCAGCAAGCAACGCCGCATCGGCCGGCAACGAAGCAGCCACGACAGCGCGCACGCTCTGCGATACAAACTCCCGTCGATTCATGGAGTCGTCCTTCTCAGGATTTTTATCATTCTTGAAAAGCGAGAACGGCTCTCATTGTATTCCCTCTCGGGACAATGGCTGCGGTCCGGCGTACGGTCCGCAAATGGAATACACAAATCTGCAAATCATGCAGAGAAGGCCGACGCGCTTTGAGAACGCTGAGCGAGTAACGCGATCCGCTTGCCAGCAAGGGACACGAAGCGAGATAGCTGCGATAGAATTCTGGAGCAATGAAACAGACAATCGATCGAGAGGACCCGATGACCCAATCAGGCAAGGCGCTGGTCAGCAGAAGAAGGCTCATCCGCAACGGATTGCTGGTGGCAACCAACATTGCCTGGACTCCGTGGGCATTCAGCGCTGCGAGCCAACGGCGGCAGTAGATGAGGATGGACGGAAATCCTGGGTGATTGGAAACGAAGAGATCGCGAGAACGATTGTCTTTCAGCCCGGCAAGGGACTCTACACGGAACGATTGTCTGACCTGTCGACGCATGCCGATTACATTGTTCCCGGAGTCAATGCACATGGACAAACCGGAGGACTGGGGTTTCATGGCGCACGAGTTTTCGTTCCAGTGCAACGACCAGGGCTGCCACGGAAACGGGCCCGGATTTCGAGCTGGTGAGTGCGCACGAGGAGCCGGCTGAAAAAGGAAAATCGCTGATCATCAAGCTGCGCCACAAGAGGCTGGCTCTTGAAGTGTCGGTGATTTATAGCGTGTATCACGGTCATGCCGCGATCCGAAAACATCTCGTTCTGAGGAATGCGGGAAGCGACGCGCTGCATTTGTCTCACCTCAACATCGAAGCGCTGGGGATTTCGATCGGGCCCGGAGAATGAAACAACTCTGCTGACACAATACGGGACGATTCCGCGCGAGATTTTTTATACCGGGCGCTCGGAGGATGCCGGCCTGCTGGTGGCGAATGGCCGCACAGGCACAGGACTTGCGATCATCAGCGAAGTTCCGGGATACATGAAGCGCACGGAGATTGGCGGTTGGGACGATCCGGATCGGGTGCGCATCGGGGTTCTTTACGACACGGATCTGATGCCTTTCGAGCGGACGCTTGCGCGGCGGAGAAGAATTCACGACCGCCAGCGCTTCGCTGATTACTTATCGGAACGGCAGCGGGTTTCAGGATCCGCATTGGCGGCTGCCGTCGTATACGTCGGACGTGCTGATGCGGCGGGTGAACGAGCAGGGACCACCGTGGATCTACAACACATGGGAACCGTTCGAGCGGGGTATCAATCACGACACGGTGCTGAACTGCTCGACGCCGCAAGCGCCATGGGCATGGATATCTTCACCATCGATGACGGGTGGCAACAGGAGTACGGGGAAAACGCGGTGAATCTCACGTCGTTTCCGGGCGGCCTGAAATCGATCCTGGATGCGGTGGAAGCGAAAGGCATGCGGCTCGGTTTATGGATTCCGGTGGCCGCGATCGGCCGATCGACAGCGGAGTATCGCCAGCATCCTGAATGGGCTTCGACCGATCGGCGAAGGAAATGCCAAGACGACCTCGACGATGGGCAGGCGACAAAGTTGTGATGTGCATGGCGACGGCCTTTCGCGACGCGGCGGCGGACCGGATCATCGATGCGATCGAGCGGTTTCACCTGGCGTATGTGAAGCTCGACATCACCACCATCTTCAATGCCTATGGAGAGGCGCCGGGCTGCTGGGCGAAAGGCCACGATCATCACAACTGGGCCGAATCACTGAACATGATTTATGAAGGCATCGCGCTTGATGACGGGCCGAATCTACGCAAAACATCCGGACGTTCTGCTGGACCTGACTTTTGAACTCTGGGGCCAGAAGCATGTGATCGATGCGGGTCTACTCGCGGCGGGCGACCTGGACTGGATGAGCAATGTGGATGACCGGCATCCGGATTCGGCGGGGCCGATCCAGGCGCGGCAATTGCTTTATCAGCGCTCCGCTTCGATGCCCGTGGAAAGCATGCTGATCGGCAATATTCATGCGGAACTTCCGACCATCCAGGAAAGCTTTGCAACGGCGATCGGTTCGGCGCCGCTTCTGCTGGGCGATCTGCGCAAGCTGAGTGCGGCCGACCGGCAGTGGTACCACGAGAAGATCAGCTGGTTCAAGGCGCTGCGCAAGAGGACCAGAATCAGCGAGAGTTTTTTTCCGCTGGGCAACTGGATGCAGCCATCGCCCGCGGCGTGGGATGGTTTCGCGCGCCTGGCGAAGAGCGGCGACGGCGTGATTGCGGTGTTTCGGAACAAGTCGCAAGAGGCGACGGCCACGGTGCAGTTGCCGTTGATGCCTGCGGGAAAATTCCGGCTGCGATCCGTTCATCAGCGATCAGGACCTGGGCGTTTTCGAGAAATCGGATTGGGTGCGCGGGATAGAGATCAAGTTTCGAGAAGCAAGCCCGGTGGAGGTTCTTGAAGTGAGCTCAGCGAGTTGAGCGAACTTCGCCCTCGGACGGCTTTAGCTGAATCCACTTTTGCCGGCCGAACGGTACCGATTTCTACTTGGCTGCTCCAGGGCTTATCTTCGCCCCGCCGCGACGAATGGAGGTCAAGATTATCGCCTAACTGCGAGTGGCGGAAGGAGTTGATTCCTGGCGTGGCTTCGGCGTTCATGCCCCGCTTGTCAGAGGGACTGACTTCTGTCCAAAAGAAAGTACGAATGCAAATGAATCACACAAACCGGTCAACTGAAGCGATGACAGATGGAGAGCCGAAGCGCATAATTTCGGTGTTTTCGTAGTCGACTACGGAGTCGGGGTGGTTTCGTCTCGTGCCCTGACACTTCTTGAGGCTGCGAACCCCGGCCAAAGCAGCGATTCGGGAGCGGGTGGCAATCAGGACCGTCTTTCGCTCCCCGCAAAGATATTCGTGCAATTGGTTCAATTCCGCTGCAGAATGGATTACCGGTGAATCACCTCCCTCAGCTATTGAGGCGGTGCGTACGGGGGACGGCGCGCGCGAGCGAGATCCGATCAGCGTGCCGGGGCTTGAGTCTTTGCGATTGTGGTCGAGGCGGCCCGATGTTTCCTTGATTCGCCGCGGGGCCCTCGAATGAGGAACCGGGCGACACCGCATTCAGCCCGGAGAGTACAGCAAAAAGCCTGAGAGAATTCGGGACTGTCGCACAGCCATATTTGAGGAGGAGAGCGCAATGACTCACCGTACAGATGATCGGGGAAAAGCTCTTTCAGTGATCGGCGTTTTGGCAGTGATGACGTTGGCTCTTCTCGTGGGAGTTCCCCTGAGTCTCCGTGCGCAAATTGCAACCGGAGGTATTACCGGCACGGTGACGGACAGTTCCGGAGCCAAGGTTGTCGGCGCTACGATCACGTTGACCAGCACTACCAGCGGCGTTGCAATGAGGTCGGTCTCAACTTCCACGGGCACCTATGTCTTCAGCGCAGTGCTCGCGGGCACATATTCGCTGACTGCGATCGAGAAGGGGTTTAAGACGTTCAACGCCAACGGAATCGAGATTCACGTGCAGCAGACCGACACTCTCGATATCCATCTCGAGGTAGGGTCGATCTCTGAAAACGTGACCGTCAACACGGATCCCGCGGTGATTCAAACCGAGGATGCGACCCTGGGCCAGACCGTCAATGAGAATTCGATGGACGATATGCCGCTGAACGGCCGGAACTGGGCATCGCTGGGCATGCTGGCCGCGGGTACGACTACCGCCACCACCGCCGCGGCCACCGGTAATAACCCCACCGGGAGTGCCAGCAGCACCATGTTTGCGGTGAACGGCACCAGCTACTGGCAGAACGATTTCCGACTGAACGGCATGGACAACAACGTCGAGTTTTATGGCGGGTCGCAGGCGGGATCGAATGCCTCCATTACGCCTCCTCCCGACGCCATCCAGGAGTTTAAGCTGCAGAGCGGCGATTACAGCGCCGAGTTCGGCCACTCAACGGGCGCCGTGATCAATGCCGTGGTCAAGTCGGGCGGAAATCGTGTTCGGGGCGACCTGTGGGAATATGTCCGGAACACTGACTTTGACGCCAACGACTACTTTTCAAAGCAGGCCGGCCTGCCGCGTGCTCCTTATCATCAGAATCAATACGGAGGCACAGTCGGCGGTCCGGTTTTCCTTCCCAAAATCTACAATGGGCGGAACCGAACCTTCTTTTTTGTGGACCTGCAGGCCACCAAGATTATTGTGCCGGTCTCCTCAACCAACACCGTGCCGACGGCGCTCGAGAACAGCAGCAATTTCAGCGACCTGTCAGACATGATCACCTATAGCAACAACGCCAGCACAGCACCGCAACAGGACAGTCTGGGCCGGAACTTCCCTCTCGGCACTGTATTCGATCCATCGACAACGCGGCAGGTGGCAGCCGGCGCAATCGATACGACTTCCGGTTTGCGTAACACGACGGGGGTGCCCATTTCGGTACGCGATCCCTTCTTCAACGGCAATAGCGTGGCCGGCATCACGGACTTTACGTCTGCGGCAATCGAGAGCCAGTTGAATCATCTTCCGACCAACTTGATCGATCCGAATATGGTTCAGTTGCTGGATCTATTTCCCGTGCCGACCACCTCGGGTATCTCGAATAACTATTACCAATCGGCGTCGGGGAACCGGAACACGAATCAGTACGATGTGCGCATCGATCAGAACTTTGGCACCAAAGATACGATTTTCGGCGTATACAGCTACAGCCACTTCCATGAGCACACGCCCACGCCGCTGCCTGGGATTGCCGACGGCGGATCCTATGGACTAGGTGTAGAGGATCACCCGCACTGGGCAGTCGCAGTGGGATACTCGCGTGTGTTCACGCCAAGCCTGGTGAATGAGTTTCACTTTGGCATCAACCATAGTGAAGACAATATCGTGGCCGACGAAGCCTATACGTACGGGCTGCCGGCGAAATACGGCATCCCGGGCGTGGCCCAGAACCCGGGAAACGGCGGGCTTCCCATTATCAGCATCGGATCGCTGACCGAACTGGGCGTAGGGGGCTGGACACCTACGCTGGAAACTGTAAAGTCAACCGAACTGGCTGACAACGTGACCAAGGTCTACGGCAGCCAGACGCTTAAGACCGGCTACCAGTTGGATATTCTCGAGGGGGACCTGGTGCAGCCCGGCTGGGGACGGGGCGGGTTTTACTATACCGGCCAGTTCACCACCATACCGGCCATCGGAAGCAACATTACTGCGCTTGCCGACGCGGTGCTGATTCCTCAGTCTTCCACCGTCGGCGGACCCAACTACGTGGGCGGACTTGCCAACGTCAACGCCTCGAATTATGCGCCGGCGAACGAGCATCGCTACTATATGGGCGCTTACGTCCAGGACGACTGGAAGGTCACTCCTAGCCTTACGCTTAACATGGGTTTGCGCTGGGACCTGACGACTCCTTATGCGGAAAACGATGGACGGCAGTCCAACTTCATCGGCAGCGGGAATGGAAACGGCCCCGGAGGCATTCTCTACGTTCCTACCAAGACATGCGGTAAGGGTGTGTCGGCTGCTTTCAATGCGCAATTAGCTCTAGATGGGATCAGCACGAAGTGCGTCTCGAGTCTGGATACGGGTAACTATCAGATCGCCAACTTCGCTCCCAGGGTGGGCTTTGCCTATCGGTTTATGCCGCGGGCGGTTGTGCGCGGCGGTTACGGCATTGCCTACGGCGCTCTGGGTAACATCGGCTTCGGCGGCACCCTGGCTACGAACTACCCATATTCCTTCAATATCTTTCTCGGCGCGCCTTCTTCCGTTTCGCCACTGCAAGCGACCGGAACCGGGGGAGCAACGGCCACCATTGAGAATGCCCTGTTGAATCTGAACGTGCAGGACCCGGCTAACGTGAGCACCGAAGGCATTGGTCTCTATGGACGGCAATACAATTTCCAGACGCCCTACACACAAACGATGAACCTGTCGATTCAGTACGAGTTATCGCACGTGGATGCGATCCAGGCCGCGTACGTCGGCGCTCTTGGACGCCATCTAGATGTGCTGGGAGCGCATAACTCACCGTCGGTGCTGCTGCCGCCGGGAGCCAACATTTACGCGTATATTCCCGACCCGGATTTTTCACCGAACTCGAACTATGAAAGCACCAACGGCGCAAGCAACTACAATTCGCTGCAGGTTGTTTACGCCCGCCAATTGAGCCACGGCTTGACAATGCTTGCCAATTGGACCTACAGCCGGTGCGAACAGGACCAGTTAGGCCTGGGCCAGGGCGTTTCGAGCTACCGCGCCCAATGGCTTCCGGGATTTGGGCCGGCGGGCGACTCCCAGGTTTGCGACACCGACGCAACCCATGTAATCCACGTGTCGGGGTCGTATGAACTGCCTGTCGGCCGCGGCCGTCAATTCCTTGCAAACGCGGGCAAGGCCGCCGATCTAGTTCTGGGCGGATGGGCGGCAAACTACATCTTCACCGACCAGGGTGGGCAACCCTTCACAGTGCCATGCGCGGTCTCGACGGTATCGTTCTTCGGATGCAATGCCGATGTGGTCAAGGGCCAGGGTCTCTACTCCGGTGGTCACACGCAGAAGCAATGGTTGAACCCGGCGGCGTTTACGACGCCACCGATCGCCACCGCCGGTTCGGCAACCATCGCTTCGCTGGGCGGTCAAGGAGGACAGGCGCGGGGACCGAGGTATATCAATCTTGATGCTTCGCTGTTCAAGAACTTCCGCTTCAACGAAGAAACCAAGCTGCAGTTCAGAGCCGAAGTATTCAACCTGGCAAACCACGCACAGTTCGACAATCCGACCAACCTGAACTATACAAGCGCCAGCAACTTCAGCCAGATCACTGGCGAACGCGGGCTCTATAGGGTGCTTCAGTTTGCACTCAAGCTTTATTTCTAATTGTCATTTGCTAACCGTCATAATGGCTGGCGTCTGCCAAGGCGCCAGCCATTGTTTTGGTATCCTCTCATGGTGCCGATATCGCATGCGACAACGACGGTTCTTCGCATGCCAACCCTGTGGGTTGTTTTCCTATACTCGGTTTTCGCGTGCTGGCAGATAGCGCCTGCCGGAGCCCAGGACATGCAGGAAGGCGAGCCGCGACCAGCGGGCACGGCGGAAAAAGCGGATCCGCAGTCAAACGCCCACAAACAAGCGGCGCTCGAAGCGCAAAAGAAAGCAGAATCGGATCCGTCGGAAGCAAACCTGTTTCTGTATGCTTCCAGCCTTATGAAACTGGACTATTCTTCCGCGGAAAAGATCTATCGGTTTGGAATCAGCAAGTATCCGGATTCCGTGCGGCTGCATGCGGGATTGGCGAGCGCACTGTGGGCGCAGGGCCGGCCCGACGAGGGGGCAGAAGAACTTTGCCGCGCGGCGGAGATTGCCCCCGCGGATCCGCACCCTCTGGAGTTCCTAGTTGCGACCGAACATATACCGGCTTCGCTCTCGGAGAAAGTAGCCGATGGCTTACGGCAACTGCGTCGCCGCTACCCGCAAGACGGACTCATCCTTTTCGACTATGAGATGGTCATATCCAACCGCTATTCCGCCAATAGTCCCATTCCCGAAGATTTTATTCCGACCTTGAAGGAAGCAATCCGGCTGACTCCGCAACTGCCGGAAGCTTATTTTCAACTTAGTCTCGTTTACGAACAGCAAAAGGACGACGCCAAAGAACTGGATGCGCTGCGTCATGCTGTTCAGTTGGCGCCGCAGGATGAACACTATAGGTATAACCTGGCGATGTTATATAAGAAGGTTGGAAATACAGAAGCGTTCCAACGGGAATTATCCGTGTTCCTCAAGTTACACAATGCAGCGTCCAAAGCTACGCCGTAGCATGCGCCTGCACGTTGAACCAAGGCGCTTTACAGGGATGCGGAATTCCTGGTTTGAGCAAGCTCCTGGCGCAAAAAACGCGGCGTGCTTCCCTTCATGTTCTTGAACTGGCGATTGAAGTTGGAATAGTTTCCAAAACCGACGTTGAATGCGATGTCGAGAACGCTCAGATCGCTGTTCACGAGAAGTTGAACGGCGGCACCGATGCGGAGCTGATTGATATAGGTCGTCATCGTCCTTCCCGTGGCACGTCGGAAGAACCTGCACAAACATGCCTGGCTCATGTGCAGCGCCCGGGCCAATTCAGTAAAGTCGATTTCGCGATCGAAGTTCTGATGGAGATAGAAACAGATCTGATCGATGCGGCGGCGATCTTCAACTCGGCACGGAGGCTGCAATATCTCTGTCGCGATGGTTTGCGCCTGGGATTCCTCAGCGAGTTCGACCAGCACCGACAACAGCGAGGCAAGGCGCCGGGCGGGAGGAAGCGAGGGTAGTTCCCGCAGCCGGCCTTCGACATTCTTTGCGGCTCTCGTGTCTCCAAAGACCAGGCCCATTGCGCTGCGCTTCAGCATGAAAGCAACCGAAGTCATTTCGGGAAGGTCGAACAGGGTTCCGCCGAAACTATCTTTGGAGAATTGGATCACGATGGCTCGATGCTGTTTGAAGTGGTCTGAATTGGCCGGCAGGGATCGATAGGAATGAGGCAAGTTGGGTCCGAGCAGCACCAGATCACCCGGCTTGTAGTCGCAAGAACTCTCTCCCACGATGCGCTTCCCTTCACTATCCACAATGAGAGTAAGTTCAAACTCAGGGTGGTAATGCCAATTGAACGGGAATTCCCGTTCGACCCTTTCGTATGCCGTGAAGGATCCGTTGGGCTCTCGAACCTTTTCAAACCAGGCGCGCATCAACCAAATAGTACAACGATCAACCTGATTTGATCGAGTGTTTAGGCGAGGCTGCCCACTGTTCTGAGGGCCAACTACTCTCTTCTGAATACGTTCCTGGGGCGAGAAACTGCTGAAGGCCGCCACACCCGGAATGGGCCGGGTTTCATTTCCAGTCGCCGTGGAAAATCGCAGGTAAACATGTCCGCGGTGCCCAGATCGATTCCGCCCAGGATTTCCCCGCCCGTCGATTTGCCGAACGCGGTCCTGCGACGCTCACTCGATGTGGCCAGACTGGGCGAGACAGAGAAGATCGATCGATTTAGATGCCTGGATCGCAGGAGCGGCGAGCCTAGAAGGCCGTTCGGTATTCGATGACAGGAAGAAGAAGCGATCGACTCCGAGGACGACACAGCTTTCGTTGTTGGCCCCTTCAGCCTTCGGGAACTCCAGCCTTACGAAAGACAGCCAGTGAGCTATCGAGGCCGGCTTTCGCGGCTGCTTCCGGTGTCATGTCTTTGGTTCGCCCGAAGACCTCCACGCTGAGCGCATCGCTATAGCGGATGCTTTGGAGCGCACGCAAGAAGCCGGTCAAGTTGATGACACCTTCGCCGGGTAGCAGACGTTGATTATCGTGGATCTGCTCTGGAGGCAAGTTTGGCGAGTCATTGAAATGGACGTGCACGATTCGATCGCGGCCGGCGGCAATGATGTCCTCTGGGGTGGCTCCGGCGTGGTGCCAGTGCCATGAATCGAGAAGCAGTCCGACGTTGGGACCACACTCCTTGGCGAATGCGAGCATATCGTTCATGCGCCAGATGAATTCGTATTTGTGCGCTTTGCGCAATTCGAGCGGACCTAGAAACTCGAGGCCGAGGCGAACCTTGGAACGCGCCAAAATGCGGGCACTTTCGGTAAACCGCTGCTTATAGGTTTGTTGCAGTTCGTCTTTTGGCGTATCGCTCGACGGCATGATGTACGTAATCATGCGCGGGCAGTGAATTGCGGCTGCGAACCGGGCGGCTGCGTCAAGCTGGGCAAGCGAGGCATTGAAGGTTGCGTCGTCTTTGCGGAATTCGACCGGAAAATCGATGACGGCTGGCCTGATCTTAAGGCCGGCAAGTAGGTCGTTGGTCGCGCTGACGCCGGCTTGCATAGCCGGGGGCAGCATAATGTCCGTGCCGGGAAAGCCAATTTTGGCGGCCAGGCGCGCGAAATCCGGCCAGGGAACACGACCTTGCAATAGGACGCTATTCAGGGAGAGGAACATGTTGCGCTCGCGGGCGAAAGCCCTGGCGAGCGGGGCCGCGGCGACCAGCTTAACAAACGATCGTCTGGATATCAAATAAGGCACGCGCAGTCGATCATATCCGAGGTAGCATAGCTTTGAGGAGGTGGAAGATATGAACAGGCGAGAGATGTTGGCCACCACGGGTGCTGCAACGCTCGCGGGACTTTGCATGCCAAAGCTGATGAAGGCGGAGGCTCCAGCGAGCCGGGTTGCGATCGTGCCTTGCCGCGATTACGCGCAGTATGGGCAGCAACTCTCGAGCGCGTTCGACCAGATCGGGGGGATCGAGAAGTTGGTGCGCGGAAAGACGGTTGCGCTCAAGCTCAATCTCACGGGGAATCCGAAGAACTTCCCGCTGACGCCCGAGCTTCCTTATCGGACGAATCCGCAGTCGGTGGCGGCGACGGTGCATCTGTTTGCCAAGGCCGGTGCGCGGCGCGTTCGCATGATTGAGAGTTTCTTCCCGGCCAATCAGGATCTCTCGCTGTGGGCACGCTACGGCCTGGACGTAAACGCGATTAACAACATGGGCGTGCCGGTGGTTTGGGAAAACGTGCAGAACCTGGGCAATTACAAGCAATATATGCGCATGAAGGTGCCCTGGGGCGGGTACGCCTATCCGGCATACCACTTGACCCCGGCGTTCTATCAGTGCGACGTGTACGCGTCGATGGCGAAGTTGAAGAACCATTGGATTGCAGGCGTGACCATGACGATGAAGAACAACTTCGGCAACACGCCCTGCTCGCTCTATGGCGGGGACTGCGGGCCTAGCGGCAACGAACGGCCGACAAAGGAGCGCGGACAGGTGCTGCACGACGGAACGACGCCTGCCCCCTCGGGAGTAGATGCCGAGTTGCATCCTGACTCGCCGCGCGATCCAGGCTATCGGGTTCCGCGCATTCTGGTTGATCAGAACGGTATTCGGCCAATCGATATCGCGATCGTGGATGGCGTCGAGACGGTGCGGGGAGGCGAGGGTCCGTGGCTTCCTGGCCTGGAAAAGATGACACCGGGCGTGATCATTGCCGGCCGTAACGCCGTCTGCGTGGACGCTGTCGGGATGGCAGTGATGGGCTACGATCCGTATGCGGAGCGCGGCACTTCTCCGTTCATCCGAGGCGACAACTCGCTGCGTCTAGCAGAGGAAGCCGGGATCGGGACACGGGACCTGAAGCGTATCGAAGTCGTCGGACTGTCGATTAAAGACGCTCATATCAATTTTGGCCCCGGCGCGGTTGGTAAGAAGCTGAGCGAATTGAACTCGTAGATCGCACTGGCGAAGCGTGACGAAGGCCCCTACAGGAACGGCTCGGGGCCAGATCAACCAGCCAGACGCCATCGGGGAAGTCGCTTAGAAGTTCACGCGCCAACTGCAATGCCACCTGCGCCTTGCCGACGCCTCCGACGCCCGTCAACGACAGCACTCGCGAGGACGCGAGCACATCTTGCAGGTCGAGAAGCTCCTTTCGGCGTCCCACGAAGCTTTGTCCGCGGGGCGGTCAGATTGTAATGACGCGTATCTGAATTCGGCTCGTGCGCCGCTTTTCTCTCATGGGGCGCCTCAGGCGGCGACATATCTACGACTTCAACAGTGCGATAAGGCAATAGGGGCGGAGTATCCTTGTTCGCCAGGGAACTCGTTCCGGAACACCGCCTTCTCCTGGCTCAACGCGCGGCCTCTGCTCTAGGCACGGTGCGAGGGAACCGATTATCCAACACGGTCCGCAGGTGCAGCCGAAAGATCATCGGCACACAGCGCAGCACAAAAGCGAATGACCGATGGTGCTCTTGGCGCTGGTTCAGCAATTCCAAGAGGACCCTACTGCGATCCATTCGGGAGTTGAAGAATGCGACTTCTTCGTCGACGGACGCTGTCCTCAGGTGATAGCAGAAATAGCAACTGTGTAGCGAGTGCTTGAGCGCACCCATTGCATATCTGGTCGCGTCGGAGAGCACCGGAAACGCGGCCGCGCTGAACAGGACCAAGCCTGTTAGTCGAAAAAGCGCTTTGAACACGTCGAGATATCTCAGGGAGGGTAAAGGCACAAGGCTCAACAGGTCCTCGCCCCAGACAGTCTTGGCTGAAACAATCACGCTGCCAAGAAACATGCGTTCGAGGAACATTTCTTCCGTTGCCCGCAGCCCGAAGATTCGCGCTGCATCTCCCGAAATAAGGTCGCCGCGGGTGCAGAAAAAACAGGAGTGCGCGTGGCCCCCGGCGTGCTCAGCGAATATCTCCAGCGGGTTCTTGGGGCGTCCTTCGGGCAATCGTAGACCATGCCTGATTTCGAGGTCCGTCACGGCACCGCAAAAGAAACGCCTGTCCTCTTGCGATGTTTCGTCCGGGATCACGACAATGAGATCAACGTCGGATGACTCCGAGGAGGTACTGCTCGCTGTACTACCGAAGAGGATTACGCTCACAAGAGAAATCGCACCAGCGTGCAATTGCGAGACTGCATCCAGGTACTGTTGAACACGATTCGCCATCTTCCCCTGCTTCCCACGCCCAATCTGTGAGGCTGTCTGGGCGGTGCTTACGACGATGTTTTTGCCGCTCCGGATCGTCAATCATTGCCCGCTGAAAACCGGGCACGGAACAGGTCATTCTATACAGACCGATCGGCAATTCGAGAATCACATATACGCCGTTCGCAGAGGACTCCATCTCGCGAATAAAACCGGTTGCGATTTGAAGAGCGGCCACGTGCGCACCGGGCAGGCGCGCACCTGCGCTTTCTCGAACCGTTCCGCTTAATCTGGCGCGATCAATCTTCGCAATGCCATAGGCCCGTGCGAGAAGCAGAACGAGAAAGCATATGAGTTACCGCGTTGGGCGATTCTCCATCGAGAATCCCATCCTAAACATGCAAATCTGACAGCAGTGCCAACGAGCCGTCTTACCGTGAATTAAAGCAGGGACTCGCGGGGAATGAATGACGTCAGTATTCACCGCCGTGGATCGGTCGCGCGCGGCGGGCGATGTGATGTCGCGCGCGACCCGCCGGTTTAGATCAGTCTTCGGCCGGTTTCGCGGTCCCGATTCCCTTGTGCGCCAGGGCTGATTCGGTGTGATCGATTGGCCACACAAAGTCAGAGAGGGATCCCCATTACCGCGTCCCAGGTCGCCCAGGATCTGATCGTAGGTGCGGTTTTCCTTAAGGATGTAGCTCACGTGCTGGATGCCTTGTCGCACCGCCGATATGTTGGGACCGGCGGTCAATGGGGTGGCGAACCGGTTATTCTTATTGACTCTGTCCGTCAAATCGGAAAGGTTGGTGGTGACGCTGGCAAGTGGGAAACTGAGCAAGCCACCCTTGGTAAGTTGTGGATTGTATTCGCCCGAAGGCATGCAAGTTGGGTATCCGGCCGGACCGTAGGCATTGCATTCGTGGGGATTCGCGCCGGTGGGGGACTTCATGTTGACAACATAGGCCCAGGTTCCAGCGTTGCTGAATCTTCGTACCCACTAATCACGATGCGTTTGCGTCGACGCGGAACTGCAGCTACAATAACCACACTTTTTTGCTTTCGGCTTGACGGACAAATCTGTTTCCAGTCACGGTCGAAAGGTTGAACTAGTCTGTCAAAACGAACTGCGCTGATCCGTTAATTGCAGCAACGCGGGTGTCAAAGCGGCCATAGTCGGTTATGTCGAACACATCTCCATCGCGCGACGAGCAGGATCTGGGACACTTCGGTTACGCTCAGGAACTCTTCCGCAGCATGGGGGGATTTTCGAATTTCGCTATTTCCTTTTCGATTATTTCCATCCTGACGGGCGCGGTGACGCTCTACGGATATGGACTGAAGATGGGCGGCCCTCTTGAGATGTCGCTCGGATGGCCGATCGCCACCCTGTTCACACTGTTGCTGGCTGCCAGCATGGCGGAGTTGTGCTCGGCATATCCGACCTCGGGTGCAATGTACCATTGGGCCGCGGCACTCGGCGGACGCGCGGCGGCATGGTTTGTCGCAGCCCTGAACATCGTTGGCCTGATCGCGGCGCTGGCCGGCATCAACTTCAGTGCCGCTCAGTTCGTACTGCCATTTTTGGGTATCTCCCCATCGTCTACCCACATATTCCTGATGTTCGCGTTCACCCTGGTGGTGCACGGTCTGATCAACCATTACGGCGTACGGCTGGTAGCGTTGCTAAACAACACCAGCGTGGTAATCCATATCATCGGCGTGTTTGCGATCGCGGGGATCCTCTTCTGGTTCGCGCCGCGCCAGCCGATTTCATTCCTGGCCAGCGGCGGCACTTCAAGCGGCCACCCATACGTGTGGGCGTTTCTCCTGGGATTGCTCCAGGCGCATTGGACGTATACCGGATTCGATGGATCGGCTCACATGGCAGAGGAGACGCGCGATCCCCGCCGCGTCGCCCCGTGGGGCATGGTGATTGCCGTAGGTGTGTCCGGTGTGGTGGGATACATTCTGCTGCTTGCCGTCACTTTGGCGATCCGCTCGGTTCCGGCGGTGCTGGCGGCGCACGACGCGCAGGGAAACGCGGTGCCCGCAGCGATCGCGATCTTGCAGACTGGTCTCGGCTACCGCTTTGGCAATGCCCTGGCGGCGATCGCCTCTATGGCGATGTGGTTCTGCGGGCTTTCGTGCGTGACCTCGGCCTCCCGCGCCATCTACTCTCTGGCGCGCGATCACGGAACGCCATTCGCCGGTATCATGCAGCAGGTCAGTGCAAAGCACGGGACCCCGGTCGCGGCGATCTGGGCCACAGTGATAGCTAGCCTGGCGGCAATGGCCTGGACGGGTGCGGTCCCCATTGTCACCTCGCTAAGCACAGTGGCGTTGTATCTGGCTTATGTTATCCCCGTGGCGCTGGGGTTGCGGGCGCGTTTGCGCGGATCGGATTGGCCCACGCTGGCGAAGTGGACCCTGGGCAGATGGGGCGCGGCGTTGAACGGCATCGCAGTCGTGTACACTTTCTTCATTTGTGTCGTGCTGATGATGCCGCCGAATGAACTGGCTGCCAAAACGCTGGCGGGCGTACTGGCGGCGCTTGCCCTCATCTACGTCTTCGAAGTGCGCCGCAAGTATGTGACTCCCGGATGGGTCTTAGAACGGCGGCCCATCCCCGCCGCCGGGCAGCGGGCACTCGGGGTCACGCGCGATTAATCGCACATCTAACCGCTTCCTTATGATCGAAAGCGAGGGCAAGACCGGGCGGGAGGAGATCGCCCGCAAACGGATAGACTTTGCGCGTGCGCTATCTGCCCGGATGCTGAGTCGGATGCCCTGGGCGCACAATGCTAATCTGGTCTCCCGGCAGCAATGGGATTGACACGATCGTGCTACCTACCGAGGCAGGAGCCTGACCATGTTCGACAAGATCACGACATTTTCCTTCCCCACCCGCATCGTTTTTGGCGTGGGAGCGACGCGCCAGTTACCGGCTTGCCTGGAGGAGATCGGCGTTCGCCGGCCATTGGTGGTGACTGATCCCGGTCTTCGCGCCGCGCCTCCGTTCAAGGCGATTGAGTCCGCTCTGCGAAGATGGTGGGGTCCGCTACGAAGTGTTCGATGGCGTCCACCCGAATCCAATCGAGGAGGATGTCGTCAAGGCCGCGGAATTGTATCGCGCGGCAGGTTGCGATGGCGTGATCGGTGTCGGCGGGGGAAGTGCGATTGACGTGGCGAAGGCTACGGTGGTGCTCGCCCGGCAGGAGGGAACGCTCGCCGATTTCGAAGCGCAGGCAGGCGGCATGGACCGCATGACCGGGCCCTACGATCCGATCATCGCGATCCCGACGACTGCCGGCACGGGGAGCGAAGTGGGCAGGTCATCGGTGATTACGTCGCACAAGCTGAAACGAAAAATCATCATCTTCAGTCCGTGGCTGATGCCCAAAAGAGCGATTCTCGATCCCGAACTTACCGTGAGCCTGCCGCCATTTCTGACCGCGGCAACAGGCATGGACGCATTCACCCATTGCCTGGAGTCGCTCACCTGCCCGGTGTACCACCCGCTCTGCGACGCGATCGCCATTCACGGCCTGGAACTGATCATCCGTTACCTGGAGCGCGCCACGCGCGACGGCCGGGATATCGAGGCACGCGGCAACATGCTGGTCGCGGCGTCGATGGGCGCGATCGCATTTCAGAAGGATCTCGGGGCGACTCATTCGCTGGCCCATCCGCTCTCGACCGAATTCGGCTTGCACCACGGATTAGCGAATGCACTGTGCCTGCCGGCGGTGATGACATTCAATCAGGATGCGGCGGCGCCGCACTATGCCCGCCTGGCCCGCCTCTATGGCGACCATGATTCGAATGAGCCGGAGAATCGACAGGCCGCCGAGGCCGTCAAGATGGTCGAAGCCATGATTGATCGCCTTGGCATCAAGCGCGGGTTGCGCAATCACGGCGTGCCCCGGGAGGGTCTTGAAGCACTTTCAGGAAGCGCTTTTGCCGATTCGTGTCACAAGACAAATATCCGCCCGTGCACTCAGGACGATCTGCTCAAGCTGTACCAGGAGAGTTGGTAATGATGACCGCGACCCCTACGATGAACCTGGTGAACCCCGCGACGGAGGAAACATTCCGAACTCTCGAAATGACTTCGGAAGCGGAACTCGGCGCCATCCTCGAGCGCATGAGGGCGGCTCAGAAGAGGTGGCGCGAGGTGCCCGTAAACGAAAAAGTCGAGATCTGCCGTGGCTTCGTGGATGCGTTCCGGTCCATGGGTGAGACCGTGGCGCTGGACATCACCCGCCAGATGGGAAAGCCGCTCGTGCAGTCCAAGCGAGAAGTGGACACAATGCTGGATCGCGCCGACACCATGTTGCGCCTCGCGCCCTCGGGCCTGGCGGACGAGACACTCGAGCCTAAGCCGGGTCTCCGCCGCTTTATCCGCCACGAGCCGCTCGGAATTGTCCTGGATATTCCGGCGTGGAACTACCCGCTGTTGATCGCCGTGAACGTCGTCATTCCCGCCCTGCTGGCAGGCAACGCCGTGCTGATCAAACACGCTCGCCTCACTCCCCTGTGCGGCGATGCGTTCATCGATGCTTTCCGCCAGACCAGCTTGCCGGCGGATCTGGTCTCTTCCGTACGCGTCGATCACGACACGATAACCCGCTTGATTGCGCGGCGCGCGGTTGATTTCATCTCCTTCACAGGTTCCGTTGAGGGAGGCCGCGAGGTCTACCGCCATGCCTCGGCACAGTTGCTTGATATGGGTCTGGAACTCGGCGGAAAGGATCCGGCCCTGGTCTGCGAGGATGCCAATTTCGATTTTGCCGTCGCCAACCTGGTGGACGGGGCCTTCTACAATGCCGGCCAGAGCTGTTGCGCTGTGGAAAGAATCTACGTCGCGCGTCCGCTGTTTCAAAGGTTCGTTGACGCATTCGTTGCGGAAGTACGGAACTACACCGTGGGCGATCCGGAGAATCCCGCTACCGGCATCGGGCCACTGGCGCAGCTTAAGGCCCTCGACGTTTTAAAGCACCAGGTCAACCAGGCGGTCGAACGAGGTGCGAAGCTTCTGACCGGGGGAAAACGGGCGCCGGGCCGAGGGTATTTTTTCCAGCCGGCTGTCCTGGTGGACGTGGACCATAGCATGAGCCTGATGACTGAAGAGAGCTTCGGTCCGGTCATCGGTATCATGGCGGTCGATTCTGAGGACGAAGCAATACGATTGATGAACGACAGCCCATACGGCCTCACCGCCTCAATCTGGACCGAGGATGCGGAACGTGGGGAAGCTCTGGCAGGCCGGACGGCGGCGGGGACCGTCTATGTCAATCGTTGCGACTACCTCGATCCAGAGCTCGCCTGGGTTGGAATCAAGGACAGCGGCCACGGCTGCACGTTATCCCGGCTGGGATTTCATTACCTCACCCGTCCCAAGAGCTTCCATCTCCGCACACAGACCGCAGGTTGAGGGCATGCGATGAAGATCAACGGAATGCTGACCGTGGACGAACTTCGGACCATGGTCAACGAATCGCGCATCGACACGGTGTTGCTGACCTTCACCGATCTCTATGGCCGCCCGTTCGGAAAGCGGCTGGATGCGCGGTTTTTCCTGGAAAATGATGAGCCGGGAACGCATGCCTGCGATTATCTTCTCACCACCGACATGGAGATGAACCCCGTCCCGGGATACCAGTTCGCGAATTGGGAGCGAGGTTATGGTGACGTTCACATGCTTGCCGACCTGTCGACTCTTCGCATCGCGTCCTGGTTGGACCGCACTGCGCTTGTGACCTGCGATCTGCTGCACTCCTCCTCGCATGAACTGGTCGAACAGGCGCCGCGTACAATTCTGCGCCGCCAGATCGAACGGGCTGCGCAAATGGGCTACGAGGCCGCCGCCGGCACCGAGTTGGAGTATTACATTTTCAACAATTCTTATCGGGAGGCTGCGGAAGCTAAATACGATGGATTGGAGGCGGCAGGCTGGTATCTCGAGGATTATCACGTGCTGCAGGGCACGCGGGAAGAGAAGCTGAACGGCGCTATACGCCGGCACCTGACGCAGTCCGGTGTCCCGGTGGAATGCTCGAAGGGGGAGTGGGGAAAAGGCCAACACGAACTGAACGTCCGGTATAGCCGACGCTCTGACCATGGCGGATCGCCACGCCGTGTTCAAGCAATGTTTCAAGGAAGTGGCGGACAGCCTTGGCATGAGCGTCACATTCATGGCCAAGCCCGATGCCGGCCAGGCCGGTTCCAGTTGCCATCTGCATTTGAGTCTCTGGAAGGACGGACAGAATGCGATGGCCGGAGAGAGCAAGTTGGGGCCGGTGCTGTGCAGCGAGACCTTCCGCTGGTTTCTGGGCGGATGGATCGCGCATGTCCCCGAGTTCATGGTGTTCTACGCTCCGACGGTCAACTCATACAAGCGCTTTCGAGCGGGATCCTGGGCCCCTACTCGCCTGGCATGGTGCTACGACAACCGCACCGCCAGTTTCCGGGTCGTAGGCGCGGGACCGAGCTTGAGAATCGAGTGCCGGATTCCTGGGGCCGATTGCAATCCGTACTTGGCGATCGCCGGCGCAATCGCGTCCGGATTGGAAGGAATCGCCAGCAAGACTGAGCCGCCTCCCATTTTTGAAGGGGACGTCTACTCGGCAACCGAAATACCGTCCATTCCGGCCACGCTGCGCGAAGCCACCGATCTCTTTGTAGCCAGTCCACTCGTTCGCGACACGTTGGGACCTGAGGTCGTAACACACTATGCACATTTCTTCCGGTCGGAGCAGGCGGCATTCGATGCCTCCGTGACCGATTGGGAGCGGCGACGCTACTTCGAACAGATTTGACCTTGAAGGACTACCCGGACGTAGTGCGTTGACTGCTTCAATGCCGTGCAGAAGAACGGCGCCGCCAGAGCATGAATCTTCGACTTATAGCTCCAGAGAAGTCGAGACAAAGATAGAATTCCACTTAGCGACAAGCGTGCTCACCTCGCGCATGTTCGTGGCTGTGCATGCCGGTTCGAAAATGAACGCTACCGATCTCTGAAAGCGGACACAAAAACTGCGCGGCTTCGGCGGAACCTTCATATGATCATTTATTCAATACGGGAGGGTTGATGAATCTCTGGGTACAGGATCTTCGCTATGCCTTTCGTGTGCTTCGTAAGAACGTGGGGTTGACTCTGGTAAACATCCTTGCTCTGGTCGTCCGGCAGGGGATGCAATTAACGTTGATCGGCATCGTCGCGGGGTTAATAGGAGCGGCGGCCCTGACTCGCGTGATCGGTTCACTGTTGTTCAACATAAGCACCACGGATGCCGCTAGGTTCTTGGCGGTGCCCGCGTTGTTAGCGGTGGTCGCATTCTGTTCGATTGTCATCCCAGCATGGAGGGCTAGCAGTGTAGACCCGATCGTAGCTCTTCGAGAGGAATAGGCGACCTCGGACATGATAAGGCGGAGATGCTGGACCGCACGTACGCCTCCATGACTTCCATAGCTTACGAACCCTGCTCTCTATCCGAATTACAGCTTGTCCCATGCCGGGTTGGCCGACGCCCGACGGTGTTCGGGTCAAACTTCAACTTGCTGAAGAGCATCGCCTGAGTCGGCAGCTCCTCAACTATCGGTGCACGAACACGCGTAGCGTCCGCCGCCGCAGCCTCACTGCGCGATTTACTGTCTCCACTAAAGGGTCTACGGGGTCAATGGTGGCTCAGAGCCCAAACATACGCTGCAACGGCTTCAACCTGGGCGGTGGTGAGCTGCGCGCCGCCCATGGCGGGCATGGGGCTGCGGTACTGCTTGGGAACCGGAACGCCCTCAGCGATGGTTTTGCCGAGTCCTTTCCAGGTACCGTCGCTCCAGAGCCACTCTTTCTTAGTCAGGTCCGAGCCAAGAGGTGTTCCGGCGCCGGAGGCCCCGTGGCAGGCGGCACAAGGGGCCCCGCCGACCTCGCCATGATAGATACGATCTCCGAGCGCGACCAACTCGTGCGTAGCTCCGGGAGGCACGGGGAGAGCGGCGTCCCCGGCATCGGGATTGGTTCCCTCAGGAGGATTGGCGGCGCCGCGCGCGAGTTCTCCTGCCGGAGCCGTAAGGCTGGGACAGGGAGTGTACTCAGGCTGCGCTGATTCCGCAGCAACTCCGCCCCCATAGGTGATGCGGTAGATGCGGCCTTTCATGTCGTCAGCGACGTACAGCGCGCCGTCTGGTCCCACAGCCACTCCGGATGGGCGGTGGATGGCGCCTTCCGGAGTGATGACACTGCCGGCAAAGCCGTCGGCGAAGATCTCGCAGCGTCCGGCGTTACCGCCGCGGGTGAGAGCCTGGAAGACGATGTTATAGCCGCCCTGGACATAAGGGGCGCGGTCCCAGGAACCGTGGAAAGCAATGAAAAGGCCGTTGCGGTAAGCCGGGGGAAACTGCTTCTGGTCATAGAAGACCATTCCGTTGGGTCCCCAGTGCGCGGGGAAGGCCACGGCGGGGCCGATCTTGGTGGAACACACTCCGGGCTTTTTGCCATCGCCGCCGTATTCGGGGGCAAGAACCAGGCGCGTGAGACCAGGATCGTAATAGCACTCGGGCCAGCCGTAGTCACCGCCGTTCTTCAGCAGCATGACTTCTTCCGAGGGCAGGGTCGCTTCCTCTTCGGGTTTATAGATCTCCGGCCAGTTGGCGTGGAGTTGGTCGCGTCCATGCTGCGTGAAGTAGACGCGGTTGTCTGCCTTATCGACGCCGAAACCTTCAGCGTTTCGGATGCCGGTGGCGTAGCGCTCTGAGGGTGAGAAAGTTTGATTGGCTTTCTTCGCGTCGTAGCGCCAGATGCCTCCTCGCGCTTCGAGTTCTTTGCAGGGATCGGCGCCGGGGGAATGTAGCGTCCGGTTCTTCAACTGGCAGGCATTAGTGGCCGTGGCAACGTCAACGTACAACATGCCGTCGTCGCTGATGTAGAAGGGGTGCATGGGGTGGTCGCCACCGAGAGGCAGGCCCGAAACAACCGTGACTGGCGGATCACTGGGAACGAGGCCATTGGCCGGCAGCGTATAGCGGATGATGCGGTCATTGACCTCGGCGTAGAGGGAACCCTTGTAGAGAGCGATGCCTGTGCCACCGTGTGAGCCGTCCTGCGCCGTTCCACCGAAGCGCTCGATGACGTCCGCCTTGCCCGTGCCGGACTTGTCCTGAAGGGCGACAAGAAATCCGCCCTCGTGGACGGCTTCTCCAGCGGGATAATAGCCCCCAGACCATGTGTTGACGTAGACGACGTTGTTGGCGGCGACGACAAGATGCCGGGCGTGGCCGATGCCATCGGCGAAGATCGTGGCGCAGAAGCCGGGCGGCAGCTTTAGCCCGCTGTCATCGCTAGGGCACGCGCCGCTGGCGGCGCGGACCGTGGAATGGTCTGGATGGGCCGGCACAGAGCCAACCATGACCGAGAGAGCAGTGAAGACAGCTAAGGCAATGGCCGCAGGGACGAGGAGTCTGACCGACGCGATCGAGCGCATAAAACTCTCCTGAGCAACGATGGAATGATATCAACCAAGCGAAACGAAATACCGTTGGTTTTTAGGCGGAGGTAGGACTTAGAGCTCGAACGGATGGGAATCAAAGCTGGATCATCGCCGTTTCCCTTCGGCGATCTACGCCGGCCCGCTTCGCGGTTGGTAACTGGAACAGGGCATTATCGGCCCTTGTATTCCTGGAAGAGTTCGGGAAATTCCTTCCTCAATGCGTCGATCTTTGGTCGATCGCAAACCTGGATGTACGGGTTGTCAGGGTTGTGGAGCGCGTAGTCCTGGTGGTAGGACTCGGCATCGTAGAAGCCTTTCAACGGCGTCACCTGCGTTACGATGGGCTTGCGGAAAACGCCTGCATCATTTAGCTGAACGATGTATGCGGTACTGATGTTCCTCTGCTCATCGTTGGTATAGAAGATCGCGGAGCGGTAGGACGTTCCCACATCCGGTCCCTGTCGATTCAGCTGAGTTGGATCGTGAACGACGGAGAAGAAAATCTGCAGAAGCTTTCCGTATGTGATTTTAGAGGGGTCATAGACGACTTTAACCGATTCGGCATGCCCGGTAGTTTCGGTCGTGACCTGAGCGTAGGTAGCGGTTGAAGCGGAGCCGCCAGCGTACCCGGCAGTCGTGGCAACAACTCCCTTGACTCGTTCAAAGACGGACTGGGTTCCCCAGAAGCAGCCTCCCGCGAATATGGCGGTCTCTTTCCCCGACTTCTGGGCGAGAGGAGCGTCGGCCTGCGGGGCTGGTATCCCCGTCCGGGTCTCTGCCTTTACGAATTGGCTGAACCCAGAGACCAGAAGTGCTGAAATCAAAATTTCACGGCCGACCAGTGAACGCATGAAACCTCCCATTACAAGCCCACAGTAGAGACGCACCAAGGCCCATAGAGGTTACTGGCCATACCGTCGATACCTCGCCCGCCTGCGTTTTCGATCGTGCCAATCAGCCGTTTGGTCTCACCGCCGTCCTCGACTTTGAAGCAACGTCCTTGGCTCCCCTTCACGTGGATCTTGCGAATACTTGCTCCACGTTGCTCATGTTGTCGGGTTGACCTGCCCCCAATTTCTCAACCACTGATAGCTGGAGTTTCCCGGTTTTTGTTTAGCTCCGAGATTATCTCGCAGCCGCCGTCGAGGCTGTGTAAATGTGGGAAGCGCTCTTTGCTTTCCACATTTACATAGCCTGCATTTCGCCGGAATTCTTCCGGCGTCTTGTATTCGAGTGAGCTGTGCGGACGCTCGCAGTTATACTCCTTCCGCCAGCTTGCCAAGGTGCTCCTTACATCATTCAGCGTGCGGAACCAGTGCGCGTTGAGGCACTCGTCCCGTAACCTTCCGTGGAAACTCTCGACATGGCCATTCTGCATCGGCCTGCCTGGCTGGATATGCACCAGCCCTACTTTCCAGTCTTCCGCCCAACCCAGCATGCGACGCGAGGTGAACTCAGGTCCGTTGTCCGAGCGCACGTTCTCCGGCCGGCCGCGCTCATCGATCAGCCTATCCAGCACACGCGTCACCCGTCCGCTGCCCAGGCTGGTGTCGGCCTCAAGCGCCAGACACTCACGTGTATACGCATCCACCACGCTGAGGATCCGCACCATCCTCCCGGTTGCCAGGCCATCCACGATGAAGTCCATCGCCCACTCCTGGTTGGGTCGGATCAGTCGCGGCGTCTGAGCACGATCTCGCACCAAATGCTTGCGTTTCCTGCGCCGAACCGCCAATCGTTCTTCCAAATACAGCCGGTAAATACGCTTCACGTTGACCTCGTGGCCTCTACGTTGGAGCAAGACATGCAGCCTTCGATAGCCGTAACGCGGCTTCTGCCGAGCCAGCTTCACCAGTGCTTCGCGCAGTTCGATGTTGCGGTCCGGGCGAGGCTCATATCGATAGCTCGACCGCTCCACGCCCAGAAGCTTGCAGGCCGTGCGTTCGCTCAGACGGAACTCGACTGAGATGAACGCCACTTCTTCTCTCAGACCGGCAAGCTCCACCCGTTTTTTCGTATGACTGCCTTCAGCGCCTCGCCGTGTAGGCTCAGCTCCGCTACCAGCAGCTTCAGACGACGGTTCTCATCCTCCATCGCCTTCAGACGCTGCGCCTCGCTCACTTCCATCCCGCCGTACTTCGACTTCCAGCCATAGAATGTCGCCGCGCTGATCCCGTGCTCCCGGCACACATCCGCCGTCTTCACACCAGCCTCATGCTGCTTCAATATCCCGATGATCTGCTCTTCCGTATACCGGCTCTTCTTCATACTCCGTCCTCCCGCTTAGATTACGAGAGAACTCCAGTTTTAACTGGTTGAGGTTTGCGGAGGCAGGTCAGGGTCTAGACGGGCTCGATGAGCGGATTGCCAACGTGGTGGACAGGTATGAAAGATGTGCCAGTGTGCATCTCGAACTGGAAGACATCTACACGGCGATGCTCGCGCACTGGCTATGCCACTATTGGAGTTGGCGCGACCGATTACAGTTTGGAGAGTTCGGTCACCGTAGTAGATGGAATACTGCTCGGTGGCAGCCGGAGCCCGGGGGCTCCGGCGGTTGTTTTCTGGAAGGATCAGTTAGTCAATTTCCTGTTTGAGGCGCAGGTCACGTGATGATGCGCCTATACTCACAGTTCGCTTGCCGGTAATAGTGATCCATTTGCCTTCCTTTGTCGACCAGTATTGAAGCTGGCGCGGCGCGACGTGAAGAGTGATCTGGCGCGATTCACCTTTCCTCATGTGCACGCGATCGAACGCGACGAGAGCGCGCAGCGGGAACTGCACGCCATCCGGTATGCTGGCAGGCGCGCCGAGGTAAACCTGCGGCACCTCATCGGAATCCATTCCGCCGGTGTTCTTGATAGTCACGTTGACGTCGAGACCGCCGTCGGGCGTCTTGCTGATTGCGAGCCCGGAATACTCGAAGGTGGTGTAGCTCAGGCCGAATCCGAAGGGAAACAGCGGATCAATACCTTCTTTATCGAACCAGCGATAGCCCACGTTGACTCCCTCGGAGTAAGTGGTCTTGCCATCGACACCCTTCTTGGAGCGCTCGGGGTGCCTGGGATCGGTCGCGGGGTAATCGGTCAGCGCCTTGCCCCAGGTGATCGGCAACCGTCCCGCCGGACTTACCTTGCCGGTGAGCAGGTTTGCGGTCGCCCAACCACCCTCATCGCCCGGCCACCACATTTCGAGGATGCCCTTCACCTTGTCCGCCCAGGGCAGAGCCACGGGCAGACTGGTATTCAACACCACAATCGTGTTCGGGTTGACGGCTGCCACCTCTTCGATCAGCTTGTCCTGATCGCCGGGGAGTCCGAAGGTCGGATGCTGACGCGTCCATGCAAACACCACCGCCACTTTGGCATTCTTTGCGGCGGCAACGGCGGCCTCGTGGTCGGCCTTGCGTTGCTCGGGTGTGTACCAGTTCAGGCGTACCTGCACGGGAGCGGAAGACGTGTCGGGATCGACCGCAACTTCGATAGCGTGCGGGCCGGCCTTGAGCTCCAGCGGCCGACGCACGTTATCGAGTAGGTCGGTGGTGGGAACCACGTTGTCTTTGTTGGCCTGCAGAATGTCGCCATGCACACCGCCCTGCGTCGCGCCGGTGTGGCCCACCCGCTTGCCGTCGATCTTGAGGCCGGCGTTGGTGCCCAGCGCCTGCAGGTACATCCAGTACTCGCCATCGGCCGGCACGGTCAGCGTGCCTTTCCATGTGATTTTGGAGTTGGCCGGCAGCGCGTTGCCGCCTTTGGTTGTGAAGTTGATCTGCGCATCCGCCTTGCCGTCGTCGCGGACAAGGCCCCGCTGCCCGTCATGGCTCAACATGCCGGCCGGAATCGTGCTGCCTGTCATGTCGTCGGCAACGGCAATCTGGATCTTGGTGTTGCCGGTGATTTTCTTCAGGGCCTCGTAGGGTCCAACCTGCCGCTGGGGCAGACCTTCGGAGCGCTCGCCGCTCATGCCGATTGAGTCCACCTGCAGCGCCGTGGGTCCGATCAACACTGTCGAGTCGAGGTCGGCGAGCTTCAGCGGGAGGGCACCGTCGTTCTTTAAGAGAACCGCGGCTTCCTCGCCGGTGCGCTGGATGACCTTGGCGTTCTCGTCGATGGCCTGCGCAGTAATCGAGTGCTTCTGCTGACCGTCCATGTAGCCGAAGTGGACGATCTCGTGGAGCACGCGGCCGGCGGCGCGGGTGATGGTGTCCTCGGTGACCAGGCCATCCTTGAGAGCTTCGGGCATTTTGCGAGGATCGAGCTTGGTTCCGAAGGCCCCGAAGTCGCCCATGGCGGGGATGGGTTCCTCGGGCAGGTGACCGAAGAAGCCTTCCATCATGTCGCTCATCGCGCTCATAGGCGGAGTAGGCTTCACCGGCTGGGAATCAAAGAAAGTCGGCATGAAGCCGAGCGGCCCCGGACCGGGCTCGCCGGGCATCTCCATATCGAGGCCCTGGTTGATGAAGTCGACCGAATGCACGGCGCCCCAGTCGGAAGTGACAAAGCCCTTGAACCCGATCTCGTCACGCAGGATCTTCTGCAGCGAGGACTTGTTGCCGCAGGCGAAGGCGCCGTTGAGTTGGTTGTACGAGCACATGATCGAGCTCACGTCGGCCCGCTTTACTGCAGCCTCGAACGGGGCCACGTAGACCTCGTGCAGAGTCTGGTCGTCGATCCAGGTGCTGAAACTCTCCGAATCGTAGCCCACATAATGCTTGATCTGCGCCATCACGTGCTGCGACTGAATCCCATTGGTCTCGGCAACGCCCATCTCGCTGGTCAGATACGTGTCTTCGCCAAAGGTGTTGAAGGCGCGCTCAAATTCGAGATCGCGCACGATGTTAACAAACGGTTGAAGTGCAACGTCAATGCCCAGCGACCGCTCCTCACGGCCGATCACCACGCCGTTGTCCTCGGCGGTCTTGCGGCTGAAGGTGGCGGCTACGCCCATCGTGGCGGTCTCAGCGTGTGAGGGGTGGCGGGTGAGCACACCCGGCGGTCCGTCGGCAAAGCGCAGGCCCGGGATGTGGAGTCGCGGCACGCCGAGGATGTAGCCAGCCTGTCCCTGGTAGACGGCGGGATCTTCCTGAGTCCCATCGATGAGCTTCATCTTCTCTTCGAGGGTCATCTGGCTGAGCAGCTTGTCAACGCGCGCGTCGCCGGTGACTACCGGGACCGACTGTGCGGAGCCGGCGGCCGCGGCGAGCAAAAGGAAAGCCGCGGCGAGGACGGGAAATCTTGAGATTCGAAATTCTACTTTCAATCTGCCCCCTTTTGAGCAATTACATCAATGGGGCCAGTGCCGGGCACTGGCCCTGAGAACCGATTCTGTCGCCGATCTTAGAACAGCAGTTTCAGCGCCAGTTGCAGTTGCCGCGGGTTCTGATTCGGCGCGGTGGACGAGGTGAGCCCGAACGTCGCCGTTTCGAATCCTCCCGACGGACTCGTGAAATTGGGCGTGTTGGTAATGTTGAAAGTCTCCGCCCGGAACTGCAGCTTGGATTTCTCGAATGTATCGAATTCCTTGAAGAGCGAGAGATCCACACGGCGCTGATGCGGTCCATATTCCGAGAACTGGCGCGCGTTGCCCGGTGTGCCAAAGGCCTGGGGAGCAAAGCACGCCCCGGTGTTGTTCGGACCCAGGCACTGCACTTTTCCACCGGTAATCGCAGCTGCAGGAATCTGGGTGTATTTCGCATACCGGTCTGGCCGATCGGACGAGACGCCGGGAAGATTGATCTGCGGCGCGACTCCATTCGAGATTCCGTAGGCCGAGCCTGTCTGCCAGAACGCGATCGAGTTCAGCTTCCAGCCTTTGACAAAGGCCCCGGTCGCGCCCGCAAGCGTTCTTGCCGAACGGAAGATCGTAGTTGGCCGCAAACGCCACCCGGTGGCGGATGTCGACGGCGGTGTTGCCGTAGTCGTAGTGCGGATTATTGGTCCACAGGCCATTGTTGTTGTCGCCGCTGGGGTTCACTGCGTCGCCGAGCCCGCGCGCCATCGTGTAGTTGAAATTCACCGTAAGGCCGGCGCGATAACGGCGGACAAACGTGGCCTGCAGGGAGTTGTAGTTGTTATCGCCGAGGTTGGAGTTGCGCTGGATCTGGCCTACGTTCGGCAACTTGCTCGCATAGGTGCGTGCCGGCGGCGCGGTCCCGGCGAGCAGCGCGGTCGTCGAAGGTGCAGGACGATTGATGTCGTCCTGGAACAGCAGACGGCGGCCGATGGACCCCACATACCCCACGCTGATGACGTTGCCGGCCCACTCCTTTTGCAGCACCAGGTTGGTCTGGTGGAAGTAGCCGGGCTTGAAATCATGCGGCTTGTAGGTGAGGTTGCCGATGGGGTTGGTGAGCGAGATATCGGCCAACGGCGTGGGGGTCGGCAACACAGGGAATGCGGTGTAAGGGCAGGATCCGAACGAACAGATGAAGTTGAACGGAGGGTTCGGGTTCTGAATCTGGCTTTGAATGTCCTGCGGGTAGTAACTAATTCCGTAGCCACCGCGCAGCACCATGGACCGCGGCAGGGAGAGGGCGAGGCCGATGCGGGGCGAGAAGTTCGCGTAATCGGCGTTGACTCCGACGGTCTTGTAGCCGCTGCCGGCTACCTTGACCGCGAGGGTCGACAGGTCGAAGTTCGAGAAGATGTTGTGCGTTTCAGTGAAGGGCGAGAACACCTCGTAACGCAGACCCGCGTTCAGAGTGAGCCGGTTGGTCAGGCGCCAGTCATCCTGGAGGAAGCCGCTTGGTTCCCAGCTCCGGAAGCCTTGCAGGTTGGAGAGATTTCCGCGCACCGTGAAGAGCGTGCCGCCGAGGAGGAACTGCGTCCAGTTGTAGGTCCAGAATTCGCCCTGCGGCGACCATTGGCTCTGGTAGTAGTTGAGTTGGCGGCGGATGAGCGCACCGCCGATTTTGAGGGTTTGCGGCCCGCGAATCCACGTAACCACGCCGTTGTACTGGTAGGTGTTGTTGTGGTCGAGGATGGGCACGAATGCGCCATCGCCGAGCGCTGCCGAACCGTCAAGGAAGTTGATCGGGGTCAGCGCAGAGCTGAACTTGTCACCCAGGTTTCCGTTCACGACGCCAATCTTGTTGTCGAGGTTTAGCCCGTAATTCAGAGGCTCAGTATCGATGCGGATCCCCATGTAGCCGGCGCGCAGTTCCATCAGCAGATTGGGGCTGAAGATGTGCACGTAATCCAGGTGCAGACCCTGCGACTTGGCCTTCGAAGGTCCGGCGAAGGAAAACAGGCTGCCGCCGGGACTGACTTTCGCGCCACCCGCCCAGCTTGGCGAAACGGACGGCAAAGCGCCCGGCATGGTGGTCGTCACCGGATTCCACGTGTACTGACCGAAGAACGTATCATTGGCGCTGAAGTGGTGATCGACGCGCGCATCCACGGTGGTGGAGAACTGTGTCTTGTTGGGAGCGGCTTCGAAGTTGTTGATGGAGCCAGGTAGATTCGCAGCAGGATACATCTGGAAATAGCGCAGAGCCACGTCGTTGATGGGCACGCCGGCGGGGAAACCGGGAAGGGTGGTCGGATCGTTCAACTGGCCCGCGGTGGGGACGGTTACCACGTACGTGTTCCCGGCAATCAGACGGTTCCATTCCGCGTCGCCGAAAAAGAACGTCTTGTTCTTGATGACCGGGCCTCCCAGGCTCCCGCCGAAATTGTTCTGGCGGAACTCCGGCTTGTTGCCGGTGGTCGCGAAGTAGTCGCGAGCGTCGAATTTGTCGTTGCGCACGTATTCAAACAAGGTTCCGTGGAACTCGTTCGATCCACCTTTGGTAAACACGTTGACCACGGCGCCGGTGGAGCGGCCCACCTCGGCGGTATAGTCGTTGGTCATCACGCGCACTTCGGAGATGCCGTCGATTGATGGCCGCACGCCGATGAATCCCTGCTCGCGCTCATTGTTGTCCAGGCCATCGACCATGTTGTTGTTCAGGGTGTCGGGCTGGCCGTTGGCCGAGAACGAAGACGTGGGGCGGCGGTCGTCGGGGCGATTGCCCGAAGCGATGGAGCTGGATAACCCCTGGTTGACGCCGGCCGTAATCTGCACCAGGCCGACAAAGTTGCGGCCATTGAGCGGCAGATTCTGGACGGAGGTCTCCGAGACCACGTCCTGGATGGTGGCGCTATCGGCCTGCAAGGCGGGGACGCTGTCGCTGCGCACCTCCACGGTTTCCGTTGAGGCCCCAAGCTGGAGAGGCAGGTCAAGACGGATGCGGTCGCCTGCGCCCACCTTGAAGGGGGTCAGCTTGTATGTCTTGAAGCCCTGGGCGTCAGCGACCAGGATGTACGAGCCCGGCTGCAACACCGAGAACGTGTAGTCGCCGGCAGCGCCGCTAGTGGCCTGCCGCTTCTCCTGTGTGCCGATATTCGTGATGATGACGGTAGTGTTGGGAACCACCGCACCCGTGGAGTCCGTTACGGTTCCCACGATGTCGCCCGTGATTGCTTGCGCCACGGCCGCGCGTCGGCCGGCTAGCGCCAGAATTGCCAGGCTAACGATCAATACTGCTGCTTTCAGGATCCACTGGCCCGGGAAGGAAGGTGCGACTCGAGTCCTCATATCTGGGACCTCTCTTTCTTTTCACAGCGCAAAAGTCTGCTCTTGATGGAGCAGCCCCAAGCTATTCCCCGAGAAATCAGGTGAATAGGTCCCGTACAGTACTCTCAGGCGTTGGCGTTGATCTGCGGGCACTTAGAGGGAGAAATCGATATAACGTCCGGGCGTAGCGTACATACCTTCGCGTGAGAAGGGGCGAGTGCGGGAGATTGGCGGGAGAGAAAGGATTGACCCGGCGAAAGAGACTACCAGGTGTGAACAGCGAGAATCTGGGGCGCTCCGGCGTGACCGGCAATCACGGTCGATTTCAGAACGATCTGGACGTTCTGAGTCCCCGAGCGAACCGCCTCGGGCAGGGATCGCGACAATTCGGGGTCGCTCAGCAGGTCCCCGGCAGCTTCTGTTCCGTGCATGCCAAGCCCGCCCGCAGCCAGAATCCAATTGCCGGTATCGCGGTCAAAATAGCGGGTGATGAGCGCGTAGTCCGTGGACGAATCCGAATAGAGGAGCTTTCCGCTCCCTTTCCAATCTCGCTGCTGGAGGTTCTGGGAGTCCTCGATCCATTCATCCTTGGTCACCGGATCGACCTGGACGTGATAACGAAGCTTTGAAAGCAGGACCAGGTTCCAGGAATTGTCAAAAGCTCCGATCAGCACAACGGGGCCGTGGCGAAAATCCTCGAGGTTCAGAGAGGAATTGCGGGTGATTCTGAACGGCTTGTCGTGAGATTGAAGCCAGCCGCCGAGGCGGGCCGAAACTTCAGCATCCACATACGGCGTGAAAGGCATTTCTGCCTGATCCACCGTGACGCTCGGGGTCAGTTTTCCTGCGATGATAGCGGCAAGATAAGAGGCCCAATTCTCGTCGCGCATGCGCGATGGAGTGGCGTCGGCGACGCAGATGGCGACACCATCCGGCGACTTCAACAGTGGAGCCCAAAGCAGGTATTGGTTGGAACGAAAGACGTCCGTCCACTTGAGCGCGGCGGAAACGACGCCGGCAAGCAACAACAGGGCGATGAAGGCGGCAATTATCCTTCGTGCAGTCCGCCGATGCGGGTGCGGCTCTGCGGGTTTGACCGGGAGTTCGGGCACGATGGCAACGGGAAGTTCCGTTGCAGCTTCCTGGAGGGAATCCGTCTCCGTCGGCGCGTCAGGAATTGCCTCCGGTGAGATGACGCGCAATCCGAACGCAAATCGGGGCAGATAACTGCCCGGTACCAGGCTGATGTTCACCTCGTGATGACGGGGCGACGATTGATAATACTGCGCCAGCCTCTTGCGTATCTCGTTGGCGGTCATGCGCACAATGGGATCGGTGTTGGTATCGTAGTCGGCTTCGCGTCCGAATACCTCGATGCCCAGTGACCGTTCCTTAATGCTGCCTTCATCGCCTCCGTCAAGCGCATGCTCGACCAGCCGGCGAAACAGGATCACGCATCGCCGGCTCTTCTTAAAGGAAGGATCGGCGAGAATCCGGTCGGCTTCCGTCCAAATTGCGCTGCGTTGCGAGGAACTCCACGGGCTCTCGGTTGAACCCTCTCGCGCCCGTGTTTGATCGGTTTGCGACATGCCTTTTTGAGGCAAAAGACAATATAGATGCGTGGCCCGCGATGCGGCAATCGCCGCCCGGCGCCCATGGACCCATACCGCCGTGGAAACTTCCTTTCATCAGAACACCCGGCCTCAGGCCTGTCAATTTGGCTGTACGCTACAGGCCCCGCGTCCTCGTCAAATCGCTGCAAGCAGTAGAGATAAAAGCGACGATACGGTACATCACTAGCTTCATTCCGATGGGTGGCTTAGGGTAGGTACGCACTGATCCAAGCTACCGGCGGCGTGCCGAACAACGGCCACGCATCCACTTCGCAATGATACGCGGGTGCGGGGCGTTCGGTGATGTCGTCGAAGAAATCAGGAGAACGGAGCCAACGTGATTAACAGAAGGGAATTTGTGGCCGGCGCGAGCGCAGCTTTGGCGGGAAGCCTGGCCGGAAATCCGAGCCGCCTTTTCGCGGCCGATGATGCAGCCGCACCCATCACCATCGACCTGGGCGGCAAGACCAGTTCCCTGCCGCATTTCTGGGAAAAGGCTGCCGGCTCCGATCGCACCATGGTCGGACTGCGCGAGCAGTGGCGGCAGGACCTGGTCCGCTGCCAGCGCGAGACCGGCATCGAGTCGGTTCGCTGCCATGGCCTTTTCGATGACGAGATGGGCATCGCTGCCCAGGGGCCGGGAAAGTTCAACTTCCTGTATGTCGACCAGATCTACGACTTCATGCTCGATCACGGAGTGCGGCCGTTTGTCGAGCTGAGCTTCATGCCAGAGGGCCTCGCCAGTTCCGGCAACCGTATCTTCGCCTACAAAGGCAACGTGTCGCCGCCGAAAGACTGGAAGAACTGGTACGACATGGTGCGGGCCTTCACCGACCATTGCGTGAAGCGCTACGGTCTCAAGGAAGTGCGGGGCTGGAAGTTCGAGGTGTGGAACGAGCCCAACATAAGCTTCTGGGCCGGCACGCAGGATCAGTACTTCGAACTCTACAAGCAGTCCGTTCAGGCGGTGAAGGATGTAGACAAGGAACTCCAGGTGGGCGGGCCGTCAACCGCGCAACTGGCCTGGATCCCCGACCTCATCGCGTACTGCAGCCAAAACGACGTGCCCATCGACTTTGTCAGCACTCACGTTTACCCTAGCGACCCGCAGCAAAAGATCTTCGGGAAAGCCAACATGTACCCCTTTGAGCAGGTGATCCCACGCGGGCTCGAGCACATCAAGAACCAGGTTGAGTCCTCGAAGATGCCCCACCTGCCGATCTGGCTCACCGAGTGGAGTTCGCAGAACCCGGCCTTCATCGCCGACACCATCAAAAACTGCATCGGTCTCGCCGAGGCCATGTCCTACTGGACTTTCAGCAACGTTTTTGAAGAGATGGGAGTGCCCAGCGGAATCTTCAACAGCACCTTCGGCATGCTCGACCAGTGGGGTATCGCTCGGCCGTCACTGCACGCATTCTCGCTTCTGCACAAGATGGGCAAGGACCGCATTCCGGCCGGAGACGGCCCGGTGCTGGCCACGCAGCGCCCGGACGGGTCAACGGCGATCATGGTGTGGAACCTGATCCCGACGAAGAACGGCGGCCTGTTCGCGAATGGCGATCCATTTGCTGCCGGAGGAGGCACGGCGGGCGCTGCCGGCGGCCCGCTCGACGTGCGGCTCTCTCTCAGCGGATACAAGGGCGCGCGCAGCGTGAAGATTACCCAGGTGAACGGGGAGACCGGTTGCGCTCAACCCGCGTGGAAGGCCATGGGCAGCCCAAAGTATCCCAGCCGGGATCAGATCGAAAAGCTGCGCGGGGCAGCGGAACTTCCCGCGCCCGAGGTTCGCTCGCTGCCCGCCGGAAACTCCGTGCCGGTTTCGATCACGCTGCCTCCCAACGGGATCGCCCTGCTGGAATTTGCGAAATGAAAGGAGCGCCACCAATGAAAGGAATCACTATGCGCAATTCATGGATTGTTGCGGCGTGCCTGGCGGCGCTCTTGCCGGCCTGGGGACAGAACTCGCAGCCGCCTGCCGCTCGCCGCGCCGGGTTTGCCGGCACGTGGCGCCTCGACCTGACGAAGAGCTACATGGGCTCGGATCATCCCGACGCCAATTATGGGTTCACCAAGACATTCGAGCTGAAAGGCTCGACGATCGCGCAGAAAGATCACGAGGTCAACATCGACATCGTGGGCATGGCTTTGCCCGAGAGAAATTCCAGCGCGGAACTTGTGCCCGATGGCCAGGAGCACACCATCCAGGTTCCCAGCTTTTTCCCCGGCATGCCACCCACCCCCATGCGCGTCACGGTGGAATGGCAGGGCGATAACCTAGTGGTGCAGGAATCCGGACAGAGCTTTATCGGGCCTGTGACTAACTCGCGGCGGTATTTCCTTTCCGAAGACAGCACGGAATTGATAGAAATCATTACTGGCCGCACCTCGTTCGGCGATTCGGAGCAAAGACTGGTGTTTGCTCGCGTTGCCGATTCGCATTGATTCGACCGCGCGACTTTGATGCAGGGCCGCGCGACAAGTAGCGTCCTCAGGTTAGGAGACCTATGATTCTATCTCGGCGCCGTTTCTTCCCGCTGGCCGTGGGTGCCATCGCGGCCGCAGAAACATCCCGCAAGGCGTGGGCGAATGCCTCGCTTCCGGTGGGCATTCAGCTCTACACAGTGAATGCCGACTTGATGAATGACCCCGCCGGAACTCTCAAGAAGATCGCGCGGATCGGTTACACCGAAGTGGAGATTGCCGGCTTCGGCAAAATGGCCGCCGCCCAGTTCCGCGATCTGCTGCGCGACGCCGGCCTGCGTGCGCCAAGCGCTCATCTCATGTTCGGTATGCAGGAGACCGGCAAACTGCTCGATGATGCCAAAACACTGGGCGCGGAATATGCCGTCAGCTCCGTGCTCACCGCGAAGGCGCCCGAGAAGGGAATGCAGGATTTTCTCAAGATGCTGAACGCGCTCACCGCCGACGATTTCCGGCGCACGGCCGCCAAGGCCAATGAAATCGGGCAACAGGCCAAAGCGGCCGGCCTGCAATACGCATATCACAATCACAACTTCGAATTCCGCGACATGGGAGATGGCCAGACAGGCTATGACATTCTCCTCAAGGAGACCGACCCGGCGCTGGTCAAGTTCGAGGCCGATTGCGGATGGATGAAAGTGGCCGGCAAAGATCCGGTAGACTATCTCACGAAACATGGCAATCGCTATGCCATGCTGCACATCAAGGATTTCAAAAGCATCACCAAGCCGGTAACAGCGCTGATGTCGCCCGATGCGCCGGCGCCCACCGAACTTGGCCGCGGCAGCATCGATCTCAAGCCCATTATCGAAGCGGGACTCAAGGCCGGGGTGAAGCATATGTTTGTGGAGCAGGAACCGCCCTTCAAGGAAATGCCCGCCATGGAAGCCGCAGAAGCTGACTACAAGGTTCTGCATTCGCTGCTGGATCATGCTTGATCCATGTCTTTTCCGCGGACTTCGACCGACAACGCACCGGTCGCCGTTATCATGATTTGAATTAAACGTGCGCTGGGAGATTGGGAATAATGAAGAGGCACTGGGTGGTTCTACGCGCCCTGTACACGGGCTTTGGTGCGTTCGCCGCGGAAAACACCACACCATCTGCGTGAATCGTTCTCCGGATCGTTTCACGATGGAGTCGAAAGACTTGGTATGGATCACCCTTCCAAGACTCGGATTCAGGTAGGACCGCAAGTCCAGACCGAAAATCACGCAGCACAAAGTCAAACTCAAATCCCTGAGCCGTATAAACGCACCCAATCTGTTCTAAGCCTGTACAAGAGGAGGATTGGATTTTGCTCGCCCGAGTCCCGATACAATATCGGCGGCCACAAAGGAAGTCGCAACCAACCGTTTCGGTACCTAATCCATGACTTGAAGCGCAAATGTAGTCAATCATTGCATTGAATCGCAATGCGACGGCTGGCGGAAAATTCGACATAGGGAACTTCAAGTCAAGATGATCTTACGAACGTCCCCGTCGGGGTCATCAACCATGCGGCACTCGTTGTCCCAGATCATAGTCTTGTTGGTTTCAGGGTCTGTGGCCTCCCAGGTCAGGCCAGGTATGCTCGGGTTTCCAGTTGCAGCGAAAGCGGCCCAGGATGCGGCCATCTTTTTTGCTAGTGCCTGCGCCTCGAGTGTATTGCCCGTCCCCTGTTCGCAGCGCCTGGTGTTGTCGAAGCAGAATTGGAGATCGGCGGTGTGCCACGCGCCAGGCAGGCCATCGAGGATCGGCGTCTGCCAAGTGAAGTAGTACGCGTACGCCGGCGCAGCCTTAAGTTCGTGTTTGAGCCGCGCCATTTTCACCACGTTGTTGCGCATGGAAAGGCCGTTCAATCCGGGGCTACCGCTGCACATGTACGACAAGGTTTGGATCTTCTTGTTCGGGTATGCCTTCTTGAGAGCGGCAACGATCGCGGTCGCTTTTTCCTCGCCGTAGGTCTTGGCCAGGTTGGAATGCCACTCTTGTTCTGTGGGCCGGGAGGACATTCGATTGCCTTCTTCGGTTACAGACCCGATCAATATCGGCACGTTTTTCGATATCTCCGGAGCAGCGTCAAAGAACGAGCGCATGTTGATGATCTTGCCGTCAACGCATGGTGACCACCCGACACGCGGCTTGCCCGGCGCGCCCGGACCCAGCATGGGCGGCCCCGGTGGATTAATCTTAGAGGCGGCCGAGTTGCCGGCGGCGATCAGTTTGTTCCACTCCATCTTCTGCAGCGAGTCGATGTCATTCGGCCCGAGGCCAAGATCCTTCATCACCAGCCGGGCGACTTCCGTTTGCTGCTCCCGTGTGGGAATATTGCCGCCGCCGCCCGATAACGCCGCCGCGCGATGAAAAAGCCCAGCTGCGGAGGGCATGCCCATCAGTGTGGTCACCTTCGATCCGCCGCCGGACTGACCGTAAATCATCACCCGGTCCGGATCGCCACCGAAGTTCTCGATGTTCTCGTGAACCCAGTGCAGCGCCGCCACCAGGTCAGTCATGCCGACGTTTGCGGAACCTTCGTAAGCAGACCCGCCTATCTCCGAGACGTCGAAGAACCCAAGGATGTTAAGGCGGTGGTTGACGGAGACCTGCACGACGTTGTGGTGTCGCGCCATCTGCGCGCCGTCGTGCGAGGGCAATTCGTATGATGATCCGAAGCTGTATCCTCCGCCGTGAATGTAAAACATCACGGGCCGTCTGCCCGTCAGGCTGGGCGTCCAGATATTCAGCTTGAGCATGTCCTCGCTTTGCCAGCCATCGTCCCAATCGAAGAGGAACGTTTGTTCAGGGCTCGTCCAGGTGTGCAGGTTTTGTGGGCAATTTGCCCCATAAGCGAGTGCCGGATACTCGTCCATCCAAGGCGCCGGAGGCTTGGCCGGAAGCCAGCGGTTCGCCTCGGCGGTCGTCTGACCATAGGGGACACCCTTGAAGGTGAAAACACCACCGTCCAGAAAGCCGCGCACTTTGCCGTATTGCGTCTTCGCAACCGCCGAACCCGGCGTAGAGCAGTTGCCGGGTTCCTGATGTGCCGCAGTCTTGATGCTGTCGGAAGCGAGTGCAGACTCACCCGCAACCATGCCTACTCCAGCCGTAGCCGAGAGAAGCAGCGCTTCGCGGCGAGTAAGAACATTGCGTTTCGAAGATTCAGACATGAATGCCTCTCGTTTGCTTACGGCCCGCACCGTAGACTCGCGTCCAACTCTACTCGGGCAGAGCATACTGGCCATCGATATGGATGTGTCCAGTCGCACCAGGCGCTCCGGTGTCGGGCTGGCCTCCACCGATGCTGATGGTGTAGTCCCCTTGCGCGATGATTGGGTCCCCATCCTCAGTCACCATGCCCAGGTCGCGCGGCTTCAAATCGAAATGAACCTTTTGACTTGCCCCTGGATCGAGATGAATGCGTTCGAATCCACGCAAAGCAACGCGGGGAGCGCCCTTGATGTCCGGGAACTTGAGATAGAGCTGAACAACCTCGTCACCCGCGACTTTTCCGGCATTGGTCACAGTCACATCGGCGCCGACCAGCTGTCCGGCAGCGACGGCCGAAGCGGATAGGTTGACATCGCTGTAACTGAATTTCGTGTAGCTGAGCCCGTATCCAAACGGATAGAGCGGCTTGCCGGTGAAGTACCTGTAGGTGCGGTTCGCCATCCCGTAGTCTTCAAAGTTGGGCAACTGATCGACTCCGGTATAGAAGGTCACTGGCAGCCGGCCGGCGGGATTGTTCTTTCCGCTCAGCGTTTCTGCCACTGCTGCGCCGCCCTCTTCGCCGGGATACCACGCTTCAAGAACGGCATTGGCATGTTCGTTGATCCAGTTGACCGCGAGAGCGCTGCCATTCATGAGAACGACCGCGAGAGGTTTGCCCGTGGCTGCTACAGCTTCCACCAGGTCTTCTTCCGGCTGAGGCAGGTCGATGCTGGTGCGATCTCCACCGAGAAAACCGGGTTCGCTGACTGGCATTTCTTCGCCTTCCAACTGGCTCGTGATGCCAACTACAGCAACGACAACGTCGGCATTCTTCGCAGCGACGACTGCTTCAGGTGAAGGAGCGCCGGTGAACTTTGTCCAGATGAGTTCTGCATGCGGCTTGCTATTCCTGGTTCCGTAGGAGATTTCGAGCGCGACCTTGCGGCCCTTCTCTAGGTGGACGCGACCCACGCTCGATGAGAGTCCGCGCGTGCCACCGCCAAACGCCATTGCTACCTGCTTGCCATCGACGGCGAGCCTTCCGAATCCCTCGCAGCGAATGCCGATGAGAAAGTCGCCCGATTCCGTGGGTGTCAGGAATCCGGACCATTGCACGCCGAAGGTCTTCCTGGCCGCAATTTCCGGCGGCAAGTTGCTTTCGGAGAGATTGACGTTGGATTCCGTTCGGCTCACGATCGGCTTCGTGTTCGCTCCCGGCGCTGGTGAACCTCGCCGCATGCCTTCGTTGTAGTCAGCCGTCAGTCCGGGCTTGCCATCAGGCGTGCTTAGCACGGCGTCAGGCGCCGGGGTTCCATCCGTCCGAAGGAACTGGGTTCCAGGCACGAAGGTGATGGTCGCGTTGGGGAACTCGGCCTTGAGACCATCCATGACGGATACGATATGCGTGGGCTGACCGGCGTAGTTTCCGATAAGCGGCCTGGTCTGGTCGGCAAGCGGCCCGACGACGGCGATTTTCGAGATTCCCGGTTTCAGCGGAAGCAGGCCGTCATTCTTCAGCAGGACCATCGATTCGTTGGCGAGCTTGCGCGCTTGGGCACGATGCTCCGGGCTGTCCAATTCCTTTTCATCAATCTTTGTGAAAGAGACCATGTCGGGAGGATCAAACATGCCGAGCTTGATCCGAGCGGTGAAAAGGCGAATGAGTGCGGTATCGAGAGTGCTTTCAGGCAAATATCCCTGTTGAACGGCATCGATATACGCTTTCTCGACGGGTTCGCCAAACCGCGAAGTGAAGGTGACGCACTCGTTGTCCATGCCGCGAATCACGGAGATCGCCGCCCCTTCCGCCTGCGTCGGACGATAGCGATGATTGGCGGCAACGTCTCTCACCGCGTCGCAGTCCGAGACGACGTATCCCTGGAAACCCCATTTGCCGCGCAACTGGTCCTGCAGCAGAAACTGGTTGGCACAAGCCGGCTCGCCATTGATCGCGTTGTAGGCGCACATGACCGATCCGGCCTTTCCTTCGACCACAGCCGCTCGGAATGCTGGCTCGTATGTATCCACTTGGTCATGCTTGCTGACGTCCACATCCGCGAAGTGGCGCGTGGGTTCGGGTCCGCTGTGCACGGCATAGTGCTTCGGTGTGGCGATGGCGAGGTAGTACTTCGGGTCACTCCCCTGCAAGCCTGTGACATAGGCGACACCCATTCGGCCAGTTAGAAAGGGGTCTTCGCCATAGGTCTCCTGTCCACGGCCCCACCGCGGGTCGCGGAAGATGTTCAGATTGGGCGACCAGAAATCGAGGCCGCCCATAATGCCGGTATGGCCTTCGCGCAGGTTTTGCACGTGCTTGATGCGGCCCTCAATGCCGATCTGCGCCGCCATAGTGTGAATGCCCGGCGCGTCGAATGTGGCGGCCAGGCCGACCGGCTCAGGATATTCCGTCACGCCCTCGTTGATGACCCCATGCAGCGCCTCGCTCCACCATTGATAGGCCGGGACCTTGAGCCGCTGGATCTCCGCGGAGTTGTTCTGCATCTGGGTGGCCTTTTCAGCCAACGTCATGCGGTGCACCAGGTCCCGGGCGCGCTGCTCGGGTGAAAGCTGAGGATTCAGGTAGGGAGGATTCGCGGAGTCCTGGGCAACTGCATTCTGCAGAGAAGGACCAAAGAAGACCGCTGCCGCACAAGCGAGCATGCAGTCGACAATTCGCGTCACGCGGGGTTTCATGCTTTTCTCCAGGTTGGATTCAATCAGGCACTCTCAGACACCGGGGCGGTAAACAGCGGTCTTACTTGCAACTCTCGGTGAAACAAAGACTCTTGCTGAAGAACGGCAGGACATGGTTCTGGAAACGATCGGCAACTGCGCTGGTATGCGTGCCGGAGTAGACCTCGAAGGTGTTCCCGAGACCGTACTTGTCGAATATCTCGTGAAGCTTGATGGCATCGAAGCGAAGGCCGTCCTGGTCGCCCACATCCATCGATATGGCGCGGTACTGCTTGAGATTGCCAATATACTGGTCGACGAACGCAAGCGGAGCGTTGGCTGTGAGTTTCGCCACAATCTCCGGCTGCGGGACACCACCCTTGGTCGGCAGGTCGAAGTACAGCGGAGGGTTCTTCGGATCAGGCGCCCAAGCGGCCGCCGTTGCAAACTGTGCGGCTGCAAAGCCTGGCGATTGCGCAGCCAAATCGGCGGGTGACTTGGCTGCCTCAGCCTTCTTCTCTCCGGCAATTGCGCGTTCCTTCATCTGATCGGCCGGGCCCGGTCCGCCACCCGTCATCGGAGATAGGCAGCAGGGGCTCATGATGTAAAGAGCGCCGAACACGTCAGGATGCTTCATGCCGATTCGGCTGGCTCCATACCCTCCCATCGAGTGACCCACCAGGCCGCGGCTGCTTCGCTCGGGGATCGTGCGGTAGTGCGCGTCGATGTAGGCAACCACATCCTGCGCGATGAACTTCTCGAAGTCCCCGGTGGTGATGGAACTGGAGTACATCGAGCCGTTATATATGGTCTTGGAATCGGGCAGGACGACGATCATCTCCTGCGACCCTAGTGCGAACGCTCCTTCAACCGTCTGGGGCACGTGGATCTCGTGCGTCCACTGTTCCGCACCAATCGAATAACCGTGGAGCGCATAGACCACGGCATAGCGGCGCTTCTTCTCTGTCGAGTAGCTGGGCGGGAGGACGACGATGACGTCGCGATCGACGGTGTCGCCTTCGAGATTGCCTTCCAGCGCTGTGCCGTGGACCTTGATGTGTTCCACAATGGCGGGTTTTGCGCCTGCCACGACCTGGGGAACTTGGGTTTCAACCTGCGCGAGGAGGTTCGAGGCTAATGCTATAGACAGCATGACAATGCATACAAAGAATAGCTTCGTCCGATTCATCTGGATCTAATCTCCGAAAACCCTGAATACTGCATCGGGTTGCAATCACCTGCTGACTTTGAAGAAAAACGGCAGATGGCCCGGAAAAAGCGGCAGGCGACGAGCGCGCGGATTTTCCCGGGCTTCTCAGGGAATTTTCGAATATAACGGGGTCCGGCCATGACAAGCAAGCAAATAAATCGCTTTATTTAGTTGAATCACCGGATTAATATGCTCGTGGTTGCCGAGTGCAGGATGATTCGGTTCCCAAATCGCATGGCATCGAGGGGAGGTACGCATGAGGTTGGCTGGAATTGTCGCGCTACTCGCAGGAAGTCTGTGTTTTGGTCAGGATTCGAGCGACTTCAAACCCGCGACTTCGAATGTTCTGGATGCGCAGTATCCCAGGGTCGACAGCAACTCGCGCGTGCAGATCCGTTTCAAGGCGCCCGATGCCTCGAAGGTTCGAGTCAACTTCTGGAGTGGCCCCAAGGCTGACATGGAGAAGCAGCCCGACGGGTTTTGGACGTTTACAACGCCTGCCATGGCTCCGGGGCTTCACTACTACACAATCATCGTGGATGGCGCGGAGGTGAGCGATCCGGGCAGCACTGCGTACTTTGGCGGAAACAAGTGGGCGAGCGCCGTGGAGGTGCCCGAAGCCGGTGCGGATTACTACGTTCCCAAGGACGTTCCGCACGGGCAGGTGCGCGAGATCTGGTACCACTCCAGCGTGACAGGCACGTGGCGGCACGCCTTTGTATACCTCCCGCCCGACTACGACAATTCAAAGGCACGTTATCCGGTGCTGTATCTCCAGCACGGCGGCGGCGAAGATGAGACCGGCTGGATACGGCAGGGCAAGGCGAATTTCATTCTCGACAACTTGATCGCCGGCGGAAGCACGAAGCCGATGATCATCGTAATGGCCAACGGCTATGCAAGCCGCGCCGGGTATGTCGCTCCTGACCTGACGGGCAAACCGTTCGGTTCGCCGGAATTCATCAAGGTGATGCAGGAGCGAATGGGTGCCTTCGAAGACGACATGACGCAGGCGCTCATTCCATTCATTAACAAGACGTTCCGCACGCTTCCTGATCGTGATCACCGCGCCATGGCCGGTCTCTCGATGGGAGGCATGCAGACGTTCCAGGTGACGTTCGATCATCTTGACCTGTTCTCGTATATCGGCGGATTCAGCGGAGCGGCCAATCCATTCGTGGCGGGGAACAACAAACTGGACACGAAGACCGCATATCACGGAGCAATGGCCGATCCTGCGGCTTTTGCCAAACGGGTACATCTGCTGTGGATCGGAGTCGGAACCAATGAGCCTGAACGGATGAAGACCGGACTCGAGAACCTGCACGCTTCTCTGGACGAAGGCAAAATCCAGCACGTGTTTTATGAATCGCCCGGGACCGATCACGAATGGCAAACCTGGCGCCGCGACTTGAAAGACTTCGCACCACGGCTTTTCCAGGGATCCGGTCAACAGATTTCCGAGGCGCATGGAAAGTAAATCCACTGCTTGTTCTTCCCGGTGCATTCGACACGATGATGCGAATTGCTAAGCTGTTTGCGATTGTCGGCTTTCTCATTCCGGCTGGACTCACCGGTCCCGTCACGCGGGCACAGACCGCAAACCCGCGCGAGGTCCTTTGGTATCGGACTCCAGCGCCGGTCTGGGACAACGCGCTGCCGATCGGGAATGGAAGGCTGGGCGCGATGGTGTTCGGCGGCGCGAATCCAGGCTCGAACAACGGAGATCTCCAAGCCTCGCCTAAGAATGCGCCATTGATGGACGGATCGCAGACTTCAGGTGCGGATGAACATCTGCAGTTGAATGAGTCGTCCTTGTGGAGAGGCAGCCGCGCCGATCGGCTCAACCCGCGCGCTCATGACGCCGTCCCGCAGATTCGCAAACTGCTGCTCGACTCCAAGGGGGTTGATGGCGCGAAGATTTCAGCCGCCGAGAAGATGGCGCAGGAGGATATGATCGGCATCCCGCCGGGGATGCCGGGCTACAGCACGCTTGGCGATCTGTATCTGCGCGCGGCGAAACACGGGGTGGTCAGCAACTATCGTCGACAGCTAGACCTTGGCACTGGAATCGTGCGCGTCACGTATTTAATGGACGGCGTTCGCTACACGCGCGAAATGTTTGCTTCAGTCCCGGATGAGGTGATCGTATTGCGGCTGACGGCGGACCGCAAGGAGTCCATCGCTTTCCGCGCCAACATGGATCGGCCGGCGGACTTCAGCGTGGCTGCACGCGGTCAGGACACGTTGGTTCTGCGCGAGGGAACGGATCATAAGGACGAGATCCGCTTTGCGGGTGAAGTGCTAATTCTTCCTACGGGCGGTTCTGTGCATGCTGATGGCTCGGAGATCGTCGTCACCGATGCGGATGCTGTAACGGTTCTCATAGGCGCGGCGACAGATTTTAAGGGCGGCCCGTTTGCCGGCGGCGATCCTGAGGCACAATGCGAACGCGCATTGACGAATGCACGGAAGCGAAGCGCCGACGAGATCCTCAGCCGCCAACAGGCGGTGTATCAGCCGCAGTTCCGGCACATGGCCCTGCACCTGGGCGCTCCCCGCGCGGCCGGCGATGACCTGCCCACCGATCAGCGCGTGAAGCGCGTGAGCCAAGGCGCGGACGATCTTGGCCTGCAGGAACTCTACTTTCAGTTTGCGCGATACCTGTTGATCAGTTCGTCTCGCCCGGACGGACTGCCAGCGAACCTCCAAGGTATCTGGGCCGCGGCCATCGACAATCCCTGGGGGTCGAAGTACACCATCAACATCAACACTGAGATGAATTACTGGCTGGCCGAGCCGGCCGGGATGAGCAATACGACACTTCCGCTGATCAACCTGATTGGCATGGTGCGCACGGCTACGAGTGGTACCGGAACGAAGGTTGCGCAGACTTATTACGGGGCGCGCGGGTTCGTCATCCACCACAACACCGACCTGTGGGGGGACGCCGACCCAATTGACGGATACCAGTGGGGCATCTGGCCCATGGGTGGCGCCTGGCTCTCACTGAACGCCTGGGATCACTACGCATTTACGCTCGACGAAGAATTCTTGCGTACGAGAGCATGGCCTATCTTGCACGATGCATCGCTGTTCTTCCTCGATTACCTCGTGGACGATGGATCGGGGCACCTGGTGACCGGGCCGTCGATTTCACCAGAGAATCGTTATCGCTTGCCCGATGGGACCGACCACTCGTTAACGATGGGACCGACCATGGACATCGAGATAGTGCGCGAGCTATTCACGCGCACGCTCGATGCGGGACGAATTCTCGGGGAAGACGCGGAGTTTCTAAAACAGGTTAAGGCCTCGCTGGGCAAACTGCCGCCGTTCGAAGTCGGGAAGCTCGGGCAGTTGCAGGAATGGCAGCGCGACTATGACGAAGCCGAGCCTGGACATCGGCACATTTCTCACCTCTGGGCTCTCTTTCCAGGGACGCAGATTACTCTAGAGCGCACACCGGAGTTGGCCAGGGCTGCACGCATCTCGCTGGAACGAAGACTATCCTTCGGCGGCGGTCAGACCGGATGGTCTCGCGCATGGGTCGTGAATTTCTGGGATCACCTGCACGATGGCAAGCAAGCGTACGATAGCCTGCAGGTCATGATCCGGCAATCGAGCTTTCCAAACCTGATGGACACGCATCCGCCGGGCTTGTTCCAGATTGATGGCAACCTCGGTGCGGCGAACGGAATGCTCGAGGCTCTGGTGCAGTCGCGTTGGATGCCCGATGCCGCGGAAATCGAGCTCCTCCCCGCGCTCCCTCAACAGTGGGCGGAAGGATATGTCGAAGGCCTGCGTGTGCGCGGCGGCGCTGCGGTAAACATGCGTTGGAAGGAGGGGAAGGTGGAAAGCCTTGATCTGCTCGCCACAGCACGTGGGGCACTGCGGATGATTCCGCCAGCAGGCCAGGCCATTGCGCGAGTAACGACGGCGGCGGGACGAACAATTCCTCTAGGCTCGGATGGCATGATTCAGCTTGAGAGCGGTACCTCCTACCGAGTGACTTTTCGATGATTTTCCACTCGTATCAACCCGGGGGTGTTGCATGAAGAATCGAGGGGTGGTGGTTGCGATCGCCGCGCTCTTATTTGCCGGCACAGTTGGACCCCAAGCGGCTCAGCAAAGCGCACCAAACCCACCGCAGGAACTGAAAGTCACGATCGACGCGAAACAAACCGCCCGGCCCGTCTCTCCGTACGAATATGGCATGTTCATCGAGCACATCGGTCAGCTCATCTATCGCAGCCTCTGGTCCGAGATGCTCGATGACCGCAAGTTCTACTTTCCGATCAAGCCCGAAGAACCCCAGCCCGCCGCGCTGGCCCAGGGCGGCCCTTTCCGCAACATGCAACTGCGGAAATGGCGCCCCCTCGGTCCCGCCGAATCAGTGGTGATGGATAAGGACAGCCCTTCGTCGGCGAACAGAGCCCGCGCATCGAACTCGACGCCTACCACGCCGCACGGCATCCGCCAGTCGGGCTTCGCTCTGATGAAAGGGAAGAAATACACCGGCCACATCTGGCTTCGCACCACGCCCGGCGCGAAGGTGAATCTCGCTCTGGTCTGGGGTGAAGGAGCGAGACGATCGCCAGACCGTCGCGCTTTCCACGCCCGCCGAGCACCTATAAAGAAATGCCGTTCACCTTTACCGCCGGCGCCGACACCGACACCGGTGCGCTCGAAATCACCGGGACGGGCAAAGGCAACTTCCACATCGGCGCCGTCTCGCTCATGCCCACCGACAATCTCGACGGTTTCCGCCCGGAAGTCATCGCGCAGCTGAAGCAGTTGCACTCCGGGTTCTGGCGCCTCCCCGGCGGCAACTATATCTCCAATTTCAACTGGTATCACTCGGTTGGCCCGCGCGACAAGCGGCCGCCGGATTTCGACTACGCATGGAACGCCATGCAGACCAACGACGTTGGCATGGATGAGTTCATGACGTTCTGCAAACTCATCGGTGTCGAGCCCTATATCACCGTCAACGCAGGTTTCGGCGATGCGCACTCGGCCGCCGAAGAAGTCGAATACATGAACGGCGCAATCAGCACGCCGATGGGCGCGATGCGCGCACGAAACGGTCATCCGGAGCCGTATCACGTCAAGTTCTGGAACATCGGCAACGAGCCCTACGGGCAATGGCAACTCGGCCGCACCGACCTGAAGTACTACCTGCTCAAGCACAATGAGTTCGCGAAAGCCATGCGCGCGGCCGATCCGTCGATCACGCTGCTGGCCTCGGGCTCCATGCCGGAAGAAGCCATTCTCGAAGGCGTCGCCGCCGACTGGCACATCCCTTTCGATCAGGCCGGCATCTGCTCCGACGCTGACTGGACGTGCGGCTTCCTCAAACAGGACATGGGTGATTTCGACGGAGTCACGGAGCACTGGTACACACGGGCAGGCGTGCGATGGGACCGAGAGCGCGCCGAGAAAGGAATCAAGATCGGGCGACTCGAAGCCGGATACGTGCCCGATGAGGAGACAGCTCTCGAGTGGGTGCGCCGTCCGTCGGATCGCGTACACCTGAAAGGCGAAGAGTGGCAGGAGTACGAGCAGCGCTACCCCGAGATGAAGACGAAGAAAATATTTATGTCGAATGACGAATATGCCTATACTGGCGGACAGACCGATCTGAAACTGGCTCTCGCCTATGCCATGGTCTTCAACGAAATGCTCCGCGAAACCGACTTTCTTCGCATGACGGCGTTCACCATGGGCGTCTCCACGCTCGATTACAACCAGACTGCCGCGACTCTCAACACGAACGGCCTGCTTTTCAAGCTTTACGGAGAGCACCTCGGCGCCGGGCTCCATTCCTGTTGCGCTTACGGGCAATTCCCCACAGCCCGCCCCCACGCAACATATCGTTGGCGATCTACAGAGGACGAGCGCTGGCAGCCCTACGTACCCACTAGACATGGTGGCCGCGTTCAGTGTAGACCACAAGTTCCTCACCCTCGCGGTCGTGAACGCGACCGACGCAGAACAGAAGTTCGATCTCAACGTCAGCGGCGTACACCTGGCCGGCAACGCAATGCTGTGGCAACTGACCGGCAAGGACGTCGGCGCTGCCAACCACGTAGGCCGGGCACCGGAGGTGGAGGTAAAAGAAAGCGCGATCAGAGAGGCGCCCACCACGCTGTCAGTACCACCGATCAGCGTGGACGTCTATCGCTTTCCCGTGGCACAGAACTTGCCTTAGCGGCAGGCAATCGAAGGCTGATTCACGGTTCGAAGGCTCCGTTGAAGCTCATCCCGATCATGTTCTCCATCGTGAGCAACAATTTATTTGTATGCTGATTTGAGTCCGGAAAGTGTCGTACATGAACAGGCGAAAATTCCTCAAGAACTCGATCGCGACGACTGCTTCCTTCTCCTTGTCAGCCGTTGCGAATCCGTCTGTATTCAGCGCAACCCACGCAGAGAGCGAACCGAGGATCGCCGCCCTTCTGGTTGACACCGATAGAGTCCCGACTGCCATCGATGAGCGAATCTATGGGCAGTTTCTCGAGCACATCAATCATTCCGTGGAGGACGGGCTTTTTGCCGAGCAGATTCGCGGCGCCGGATTCGAGGGCGATGACTTCAAAACGTATTGGGAGTCCTTTGCAGAACGCGGCGAAGTTGAGCTCGCGAACGTCGAATTCGAGAATGGCTCGAAAAGCGTACGCCTCCGCGTCGATGGCGGCCGCGCGGCCATTCGGCAAGGACGCGTGTTCCTCGACACCGGCGTGAAGTATGAGGGTTCCCTGTGGCTGAAACGCGAGAGGGGATCTCCGCATTTGACGCTTCTCGTAAAAAGCTCTGAAGGGGGGCAGATCGCGTCGGTACCGCTGGCTCTCACGGGCGAAGACTGGCAGGAGGTCCCGTTCGCGTTCACCAGCCCGGTGCGGAATACGCAAGCATCGATTGAAATCACGGCAACCGGTCAAGGTTCGGTCCTGCTCGATTTCATCTCTATGATGCGCGCCGATGTCCGACGCGACGCTATGCTCCGTCCCGACCTACTGGAATCCCTCCGCGGTCTCCGTCCGCGGTTCATCCGTTGGCCTGGCGGCTCGTTTGCTTCCACATATAAATGGAACGAGGGCATCGGCCCATACGTTGCGCGGGGTTACCACCCTAACACCTACTGGGGCGGCTACTCAGACTACTACGGCTTCGGGACAGATGAGTTCCTGGGACTCTGCCGCAAACTCGGCGCCCAGCCCCTCATCGTGCTTCCTGCCCCCGGATCGAAATCAGAGCAGGTCGAATATGCCATGGATTGGGTTCGCTACCTCAACGACCCGCCGTCAACGGAGTGGGGACAAAGACGAGCATCCAACGGACACCCCGAACCTTATGGGGTGACGCTTTTCCAGATCGACAACGAGCCCATGAATAATGACTTCACGCCGGAATCCTATGCCGAAATTGTGAACGTCTACGGCTGCCGCTTGCGCAGCATTGTCCCTCAGGCACGCATCGTGGCCTGCGGGCAGAAGCGCTCCAACGATATGGACTGGAGCGAAAAGGTCATTGACCTCGCGGGAGAGAACTTTCACATACTCGGCTGTCACAATTACGAGTACGAACCCCAGAACTTCGAGACTGGCTTGCAGCGAATCCGCGATTATCTCACCAAACTGCGGGATTACGTGCGTGCCTCGAAGCACGCGCACATAGAGATCGGAGTCCTCGAATGGAGCCTGCAGCACACCTACGACTGGCGGGCGGGACTCCACACTGCCGGCAGCCTCATCCTCTATGAGGAACTCAGTCCGGGACTGAGCATGGCTTGTCCTGCCCTGCTCATGCGAAACACTACAGACGATCCGAAATGGACCTCCTTTATCTACCACGATCACGTCTCGTGGTTTCCAGGAGCGGGATATGTTGTCGAGAAGCTCTTTCGAGAACATTACGCAGAGCGCTATCTCGGTTCCGCAGCTGGTGCCTTCCGCGATATACCCGATCGCCAGCGCTTCTTCGACAAGATCTCGACACTCATTCCGGAAGATTGGGGGCCAGGGTCCGTCGATGCGATTGCTACGATGAGCACCCATGGGCGTCGAATCGTGATCAAGGCGGTTAACTATCAGGCCAGGCGGAATGTTCTGGTTGTACGGCTTGAGGGCGCCGCAGTTCCTGAGAAGGCTGTCGCGAGTTTGCACACCATCACCGCAGAGCTGACGGATTCGGCATCCCTTGAGCAGCCGAACAAGATCGGCCCGGTAAGTAGGCCATTCGAGTATGCGAAGAACTTCGAGGTCGATCTCGAGCCCCACACGGTTGTTGTACTAGAGATTCAGGCGCAATGATTTCGATTAATCATCGTTTAGCGGTGCCGCTCAAGGATCCCCGCGCGTGAGTAACAAGCGGCGCCCAGACGGTCTACATGTCATGTCAGGTTCACGCAAAGGAGTAGTTGGATTGCAATCTATGCTCACCCGACTCAGAGTATGTCTTCTCTTAGCCCTGACCTCCGGCACAAACATGTTCGGCGCCGATTTCGCCATGAAGGTGACCGACAAGAATTATCTCGACACTCAAGGCTTCAGCGTGTTTCTCTACGACAGCACGTACCATCCCGTTTTCGTAGACCAAAAGAACACGGCCATGGAGATGATTCTCCACGGCCAACGCAACGCTACGAACGGCGACGTGCGCCTGATGCCAACCCCCGAGCAGTGGGACCTGGTGGCAACCCTCAAAGGGCGGCAGGCCGATAGGGCGAACAACCGGCTCACCGCTGACCTCGCCTTCCCAACTTTCGATCTCAGCTACACCCTCGAAGTCGCAGCGGAACCAGGCGGCGTGAAGGTCAGCATCAATCTTGACAAGCCGCTATCGCAGAAACTGGCTGGGCGGGCGGGCTTCAACCTGGAGTTCCTGCCCTCGATCTACATGGGAAAGGCTTACCTGGTGGATGGAACCAAAGCCGGCATCTTCCCGCGAACGCCGAATGATCCGATGGTGAAAGTGTTGCCGCTGCCGGATGAACCAAAGAAGGCGTACTACCTGGAGGACTGGGACAAGGCCAAGGGATACACTGAGCCGCTGCCATTCGCCGAGGGCAAGAGCATCACTCTGGGGGTCGACGACGCGCTGGCCCGAGTCAGCGTCAGTTCGGATACGGCCGACCTCATGCTGTTCGATGGGCGCGACCGCGCGCAGAACGGCTGGTTCGTGCTGCGTTCGCTGATCCCTTCGGGCAAGACCACCGGCGCCATCGTGTGGCACATCAGGCCGGACGTGATTCCGAACTGGACGCGGCCCCCGATGATCGCGCACAGCCAGGTCGGTTATGCGCCGGGCTTCTCCAAGGTGGCGGTGCTCGAACTCGACCCGAAGTACAACGGCCCGAAGACGGCCAAAGTGCTGCGCCTCATGGAAGATGGATCGTACCAGCAGGCGTTCGATGGCCCGGTCACGCCTTCAACCCCATGGCTGCGGTATGTCTATTCGAAATTCGATTTCACGCCGGTCAAGGACCCTGGCCTTTATGTCATCGAGTACGCCGACCAGCGTACCGCGCCATTCCCCATCTCCAACGACGCTTACGCGAACATCTGGCAAGACAGCCTGGATCATCACCTTGCGGAGCAGATGGATCACGTTGCCGTGCGCGAAGGCTACCACGTTTGGCACGGCGCTTCGCACCTGGACGATGGCCGTATGGCGCCCGTGGTTGGGGAGCAATTCGACGGCTGGAACCAGGCCACGACCACGGACGGAAGGTGGAAGGGCGGCGATCACATTCCGGGGATGAACGTGGGCGGCTGGTATGATGCCGGCGACTTCGACCTCGAGGAGCCTGCGCAACTGAGCGTGATTCAGAGCCTGGCTCTGGCGTATCGCGAATTCAACATCAAGTACGACGAGCTTACCGTAGATGAAGTCGCGCGCGAGGTTGAGATGCACCGTCCCGATGGCGTGCCCGATACGGTCGAGCAAGTCAAGCACGGCGCATTGCTGATCTTGGCGCAGTTTCACAATATCGGCCACGCAATCCGCGGAACGCACGAACCGGATCTGCGGCAGTACACGCAGGTTGGCGATGGAGCGTCGAAAACCGACGGCCGAATCTATGACCCCAAGCTTGGTCGAAACGAAGTCAAGGGCGACTACTCCGGCCGCCCCGACGACCGCTGGATCTTCACCACGAACAACCCCTTCTTTCAGTGGAACGCCATCGCGGCGCTGGCCGCGGCAGCCGATACGCTGAAAGGCTATGACGATGCGTTAGCGAAAGACTGCCTCGAGACCGCGATCAAGGCATGGAACGACGAGAAGGCTCACCCAACGCAGAATCCGGCGGGTACACCTGGAGGTGGCGGTGTGCTGGCCGCGTCTCAGGGTGCGGTCTCCGGCGTTCAAGGCACTCATAACGGACAGGGAAACTCGGGCACTCCGACAAGTGCTGGCACTACTGCCTCGCAAGCAGCCCCGGCGGCTCGTGGCGCGTTTAACGTCGGATTGGAGTGGGCTGCGGCTCTGGAATTGACCATTGCCACAAATGGCGCCGAGCCGTATAAGTCTCGCCTGAAGGAGTTGTTTCCTCAGATGGTCACCCCGCAGCAGATGGGTATCCGTGGTTGGACAGCAGTTCGCGCCTTGCCTTATTTGGACGCTAGCGCGAAGGATCAAATGCGGGATGCGGTGAAGACCTACATGGCGGGTCTGGACAAGCAGTTGGACGCCACCCCGTTCGGCGTGCCCCCAAGCCTGGGCACCTGGGGCGGCTCGGGCGCGGTGGTGGACATGGCCATCCGGATGTATTTCCTGCATAAGGCGTTTCCTGATCTTGTCGGCCCTGAATATACGCTTCGCGCCGTCAATTACATTCTCGGCACGCACCCGGTATCCAGCACTTCGTATGTAGCTGGAGTCGGTACAGTCTCGAAGTCAAAGACGTACAGCAACAACCGCGCCGACAACGCCTACATTCCGGGCGCCGTGATTCCGGGATACATCATCATTAAGCCGGATTTTCCGGAATGCATCGACGACTTCGGATTCCTCTGGTTCGAGGATGAAGCCGTGGTGGCCGGGTCGGCAAGCTGGGTCGTGGCCGGCAATGCTGCGGACGCGATCACTAAGGAACCGAAGTAGGTCCAGTCCTAGCAGCCCGTGGTGCAAGTCTTGATACTCCGACGCGAGAAGGCATGGCGTTGGCGGTGATGAATCGGTAGTTTTCAGGTATGGGGATGGGGACGCGGCAGTCGCAAGAGCAGCAGGAAGAGATCTGGATCGCGAACGTGGAGTTGGCGCGTTCGCCGGGTCATCCTTTCTATCAGCGGCTGAACGAGCTGTTGGATGGAGAGAAGTTCGATCTTTTTGTGGAAGGGCTTTGCCGGAAGTTCTACGCGGCCGAGGATGGGCCGGCCGAGCCTGGCGCCGGGGATCTACTTCCGTGCGCTGCTGATCGGTTACTTCGAGGGGATCGATAGCGAGCGCGGCATCGCCTGGCGGCTGGCCGACTCGCTGGCGCTGCGGCAGTTCGTGCGCATCTCTCTGACGGAGACGACGCCCGATCACTCGACGATCTCGCGGACGCGGCGGCTGATCGACGTGGAGACGCATCGGGAAGTATTCGGTTGGGTGCTGGGATTGCTGGCGGATCGCGGGTTGCTGAAGGGCAAGCGGGTGGGCGTGGATGCGACGACGCTGGAGGCCTCGGCAGCCATGCGCTCGATCGTGCGGCGGGATACAGGGGCGAGCTACGAGGAATTCCTGACCGGTCTGGCGAAAGCTTCGGGCATCGCGACGCCGACGCGTGAGCAGCTGGCGCGCCTGGACCGTAAGAGGAAGAAGCGTACTTCGAATAAAGAGTGGATGAGCCCCACGGACACAGATGCGCGGGTCACGAAGATGAAGGATGGACGCACGCATCTGGCCCATAAGGCAGAGCACGCGGTGGATCTGGACACGGGCGCGGTGGTGGCCGTGACCTTGCGTGAAGCTGACAAGGGCGACACCACGACATTGGACCGAACGCTGTGCGAAGCCGGTGAAGCGGTGGCGGAGCTGGTCGGGCGCGAAGCCGTATTGCATCCCGATGTGAAGCCCAAGGTCAACATCCAGGGCATCGAAGAGATGGTGGCCGACAAGGGATACCACTCCGGCGCGGCGCTGGAGCGGGTAAGGAATTACCAGGTGCGCAGCTACATTCCCGAGCGGCAGCAGAAAGGGCAGCGCAAATGGGAAGGCAAGGCCGGCCAGCAACAGGCGGTGTACGCCAACCGGCGGCGGGTCCAAGGCAACTATGGCAAGAGCCTGCTGCGACGGCGCGGCGAGTTGGTTGAACGCAGCTTCGCCCATTGCTACGACACCGGTGGAATGCGGCGCACCCATCTGCGCAAGCACCACAACATCCTCAAGCGGCAGTTGATCCATGTGGCCGGGTTCAATTTGAGCCTGATCTTCCGCCGTCTACTGGGCGCGGGTACTCCGCGAGAGTGGAACAACCGGGCCAGAATGCTGTTGTTGTTCTTATTGGGCCTGTTCACAAGCCGACAGGAGCACAACCGGCGCTGCCGAAGCATGATTGTCAGATCGCGAACCGCTCGAGCCGAAGCAATTTCATTTACGGCGAGATCCAAGCCATGCCGGGTAGCAGTCACTTACGCCACAGACTGCTAGAGCTAGTTGCATAAATGCCTCAAAGCGATGATGAGGCAAGCGAAATGGAAAAAGCCTTAAAATACGGTAAGGATGCGGTCGTAACGGACCTGGATGCGCCGGAAGTTTTGCAGCCAGGCGTTGGTACGCTCGATTTTCCAGCGTTTGCGGTAGCGGCGCAGCTTGCGTTTGTCCTCAAAGCGGCGGTTACGGATGTACTTTCGGTAGGGGACGATCAGCTCTGTTTGGCGCTTGTGGAATCGCATCCGCAAGGCGTCGGAATCGTAGCCGCGATCGGCAATGACGCGATTCAAATGGGAGCGCGGCCGCGCGCGACCTTTGCGGGGCACCTTCACGTTTGCGAGCGTACTTTCCGCGAGCCGACACTCGGCCAGCTGCGCGGACGCAAGTTGCGCTCCGACAGGTACGCCGTTGCCGTCGACCACCACCATGCACTTCGTACCTTTCCCGCGACGTGTTTTGCCGACTGCGGAGCCCCCTTTTTGGCGGTAATGAAAGTGGCGTCCAGGAAGGCCTCTTCCCAGTCCAGCAAGCGGCTCTGGTCCAACATGGACAATAGCTTCCGCCACACCTTGACCCACACGCATTGTTCTTCCCAGCTTCGCAACCGGCGCCAACAGGTCGACCCGTCGGGGAACCCTTCGGGCATGTCCCGCCACCGCGCTCCGGTGCGCAGGACCCACAGAATACCTTCCAAACATGCGCGATTGCTGACCCAAGGCCGTCCGCGGCCGTCCTTGCGACGCTTGGGCTCGGGAAACAAAGGCTCCAGAATTTTCCATTGGGCTTCGCTCAGCAACTCCTGCCGCTTCTTCATAGAAGAAGCTCAACAATTAACCTGTCTTATGCATAAGTGCCTTGCTTGAGGCCGAATCCATTTATGCAACCAGTTCTAGAAGCACCTGAGAATCGCACCGGCTCTTGCTGCTGATTAGTCTTCGAAAGTCGGATTGTCGACAGTCTTTCGGGGTAACCACTACCCCTTCGAGGGGGTCGGTGAGTGGTTGTGCGCCCGATTTCAGATCAACAGACTTTGGTGATGTGATGACAGGTCGGACATGGTTCCTGGGTGAGCTTCATCTTTCCTCCTTAACGACTTTGGAGTCGGTTACGGGAGGGGCGAGTGTTACGAGGAACCAGGTGTCGTCATGGGTGCACAGATAGAACACTAGGACTTCACCGTCCTCGCACTGTATCTCGTCCCCCGATTTGTGGTTTGCGAGGCACGAGCCATCGCAGACGGATGGAGTGGTCATGGTTCACCTCCAACCTTGAAGAGATGGAATCGGTGAGCTAGCAGGAGCCAATCGGGGGAATGGTTCTTCTTCCTAACACATTTCCCCAAAAGCAAACGCTCGGCATTGACGCTCAGCAAATAGGGCGTCAAATCTGGGGAAAAGTGGGTCATTGGATGGTGCCGAAGAACTCGCCCAAGCTCGCGTTGACTCGGAGAGCGGGAGGCGCAACAGCCGGCAGCGTGCTCAAATCCATTGCTCTCGGAGGACTCCGCCCGGTGTTGATCGGAATGGTCGTAGGCCTCGGTGGCGTCGCGGGCCTCTCAATGCAGCTGCACCATCCGCTCGCTTTCCCCGGTTCGATTGACTTTCACCACGGAGTGAGCTTCTACGACCCGTTCACATTCTTCGCCATCACCACCTTCTGGTTGTGGTTTCTCTCATGGCGAGCCTTGGACCCGCACTCAAGGCAATCAAAGTCGACCCAGTGACGTTTTCTGATAGAGCCGGAGGCTTCGGTTGCGGACCCCTCAAATGGGGCCTGATCGCAACCAGAGAAAAGCAAAGGCAACCGCAACAGTTCGACCTTGCTACCCGATCTGTTTTGCAAACAAACATGCAACAGCCGGGGTATCCAGTTCCAATGGATCGGCCATCAGTTGTTCTAGACTCATGCAGGCAAGGTCCCGACGATCTGCCCCAGGTCGGTCTGATGAGTCACTCGTGCATCGCTATCCGTTAGTCGCGCCACACAAAATTGAGAGTTTTGGGCTTGGTATATCTCGTCTACGACGATATCTCCAGGCTTGAGGTCGCGGTGGAAAACACATCGCTGGTGCGCGTGGTGAACTGCTTCGCAGGCCCTCGCCATGAGTCCACCCGCTCGCGAATGGTCAGTTGATGTTCGTCGGAGTCAGCAAGCAGCGGCTGGCCATGAAAAACTTCCCATCGGAAAATAGGGCTGCGGCCCGCCCGTTATCAGCAGTGCCCGTTTCATAGACTTGTGCAATGCCCGGATGTTGCAACCGGCCCAGCGCGAGCAACTCGTGCTAGAAGCGCCGGACCACCCTGAGATTCACCCAGACCGGACTTGATAACTTTGAGGCCCACCGTGCGCCGCAGGCGATCCTGCTCGGCCTCGTAGTGCGCTCGTTGAACCACGAACGCCGACTCGTCTCCAGTTTCCGGCTTTCATCGCATTCACGGCCTATCCAGAATTAATCCATGTGGACGAAAACCCACCTACGAAGACGCACACATTGTCGGATATTAAGCCGCAACCAAAGTGCGAACTGTGGTGAAAGGCAAGAAATCGAGCCGGCGCGGGAGATTGCGTGTATATTGACTCATTCGCATGAACGCAAGGTAAAGAATGCGGAAAAAATGTTGTCGGTGCAACGGATGGCACAAGGAGGTAATCGCTCATGAAGTGGACAGAAAAGTTGAGTTTGGCTTCGCTCTGCCTGGTTCTCATCTCATGGGGATGGGAGATCTCTGACAACTGGTCCCTTTTAGTGGCGCACATTACGTCGAGCAATTGGATAATACTCGTTCTTGTGCATGTAGGCGTCTTTCTTATGCTCGTCGGTGCATATACCAAAGCTCCTAAAGGCACCCCAGCGCGATTGCAGATTGTACTGGCTACAGTTTTGGTGATCATAAGCTGGTCGGCGGACTTATCCCTGATAGGAAAAGTCGGTTGGCACTGAACGTGCGGCTTTCATGGCACATCAGTCCGACGCGCTCGCGGGCTAGCGCGCTCCAGATTATTGCTGCAGATGTGGCATGATGCGAACGCAAGAGGGGGGCGGCGTCATGGGGCAAATGCGGGCTGGCTTTCAGCAGCTGGGTTTGATGCGGACTTCAACTTGCAAGCTTGTAGTCGGCCTTTTTCCTTAGCTGTGTAGTTGTGCCCTCTTGAGTGCGTGCCTGGGCGATTTCAAGTCCGGAGATTCGATGGACGAGGAGGCGTCTTAGCTCGGCTAAATCTGCTGGGTCCTTGGCAGCGTCCGTGGTCTGCTCCACCTCTTCGAGCAGGACTCGAAGCGAATCGATCGTATCGGGCATGGATCGAAGAGTCATTCAAACCCGGACTCCTGGATGCGGAGTATGGACTATAGGATGTCCGGCAGATCGACAGCTCAGGCGAGGGCATCACGCGCGGCCGCTTGTAGTGCGAGGCCACGAACGTCAGCCTGGTGAAGGTGCGGTCGTCGAAGTGGCACGGCGACAGCGCAGTGGGTCGTAAGAAACGAGTTTTGCGCAGGATACATGTCATCCACAAACACGGTGGTAGTTATGCGACAAGACCCTGCGTTGTCGATGATGTTTGGCCTCTACGTCACGCTTGGGCTTTTTCCGCATACTCTTGTGCGATCATTTCTTCCCTGAAATGGGATTCTCGATCGGCGTGGTGCTGCCTGACATCTCTCCAGGCCGCCCCAAAAAGCTAGCCGGACCCAGCGCTGGGCATACATGTCTTCTCACGTCCCTATTCCTTATATTCCGGCCCGCCGCCAGAGAACCTAACGCTGAGGCGTCGCAGCGCTGCCGGGCAGCGGTGCGACATTATTGATGGGCTGGTTCCAGTTGCCCCCGTTGATATTCGGGTTCTGCGCGTTCGTGAAGATCATTCCGTCAGAGCGGATCCAGAACACTTCGACGGCGTTCAGCGAGGTGCACGCAGCACCTATCGGGCTGGAAGAATAAGCACTACCGGGCGGTGCAATAGCTGTGGGGCTGGTGAAATCGCCATTGTTCTTGAACGGATTCCGTGCGCTGGTCATAATTTCTCCTACGGCACTTACCCAGAACACGTCGACGCAACCAAATTGCCGGGATATGGCAGCGACTCCGCTCCGCGGATCCGCGCCGGATCCAATCCCGATGGGATTGTTCCAGTTGCCTTGGTTGATATTTGGGTCCCGCGCGTTGGTCAGGACCACCCCATCCGGTCGAATCCAGAACACCTGGACGGTACCTTGCTGGGTGGACATGGCGGTAATACCACTGCGGGGATCGGCGCTGCCGGGCGCTGGCGCGACATTGTTGATGGGATTGTTCCAGTTGCCTTGGTTGATATTCGGGTCCCGTGAGTTGGTGAAAACCATGCCGTCCGTCCGAATCCAGAACACCTCGACGACACCAGGCTGGGCAGACACAGCGGCAACGCCACTGCGTGGATCGGCGCTGCCGGGGGCCGGTGCCACATTGTTGATGGGATTGTTCCAGTTGCCTCGGTTGAAATTCGGGTCCCGTGCGTTGGTGAAGACCATGCCGTCCGGACGGATCCAGAACACATCGACGGCACCAGGCTGAGTAGACACGGCGGCAACGCCACTGCGGGGATCGGCGCTGCCGGGCGCCGGTGCGACGTTGTTGATGGGATTGTTCCAGTTGCCTTGGTTGATATTCGGGTTCCGCGCGTTGGTGAAGACCATGCCGTCCGGTCGGATCCAGAACACCTCGACGTCGCCGGGCTGGGTGGACACGGCGGCAACGCCACTGCGGGGATCGGCGCTTCCGGCCAGTGGTGCGACATTGTTGATGGGATTGTTCCAGTTGCCTTGGTTGAAATTCGGGTCCCGTCCATTAGTGAAGACCATGCCATCCGATCGAATCCAGAACACCTCGATGGCATCAGTTGCGGTGCTGAGCGAGAACGAAGACCCAGTGCCTTGTTTGAACGGAATCAAGGGAAAGGGGTTGTCAGGGTTCGGACCGGGTATCGTTGAAGTTCCAGGGAAAAAGCTGTCGAGTAGTTGCTTGAAAAATGGAAATGGATCCCTGTCGTCTCCGGTGAGATTCTTGTAGACCCCGGCAGGAGTAGGCGCCCCCGCTGCAACGATGCTATTGATGGTAAACCCGAGTTGGCTATACAGATAGTAAATGAAAAGAAGAGAGCACCCAGTTATTGCATCTGGGCCATCATCCGTCGGGTTAATGTTATTCACATAGTCGGCACGGGAGCTACTTAGCCATTTATAACTATTGGCAAATTCCGAAGGAGAGTTGCCCAATCCGTTTGTGAGGAGGAATTGGGCGGCCAGAAAACGTGACAGACCTTCGCCCTCGCTGCCCTCCGTGCCCGATCCAAACCAGCCCAGTCCCTGTGCTCGCATGAACTGCTCGACCATCTCCGAGACGAGGAGATAGCGAACGAAGCTCGCCTGGCCATTGACCGGGTTGATGGTGACGGTCAGGTTGCCGCCGGTTTGGTTCCAGCCTGCGCTGAGGCCGTACTGCGTGACGTTGACGGGGATGTGAAAATTAACGTCGAGGGAAATGTTGGGGAACCACCCCGACATGAGGTTAAAGTCGTTCTCGCACTTGGCGATCACTGCGTTAGTGCGTGTCGGCTCCGGTCCGCCGGGGTTAATCGGGGCAGACAGTGAGTCGTCATATTGAAATCGGTAGTGGTAAAGGGAGTTGCCTCCGTTGTTGAGGCCGGATGCAGTCAGTGCCATGTTCGCTTCCTCCGTAATTGAAGATTCGTACGGAAGGATGTTGTGTCAGGCTAGGTTCAATTGTCTTCAATCGGTCCTCAATAAATTCTCATGTTTTCTTGAGCAGTAGCCATGAGACAGCGAATCAAGCACTTGTACGAGTTCGGAACCTTCCGGATCTATCCAGGGAGATAACTTCTCTTACGCAGCGGTGATGCGTTTCGGCTGGTTGGGATCTGATAATCCGGTTGTTTCAGCAAGCCCCAACAGGTAGTGTTGACGGATGCCGCGCCCGCCATACCCGAGGACGCTTTGCCCGTTTCATGGCGACTTTGCCACGGACGAGGCATGCCAACAATGCTTGGGGGCTTGTCGGTGGCCGGATGGCTTCTTCATCGGCGCGACGCTGGCTCAGTGGGCGTGCTTCTTTAGTTGTTCGTATTCAGTTTTGGCTTGCGTCAGAATGCGCAAGTCCGGGTCAGCGTTCTTCCAGAGACTCAGAAATTCCCGATAATGCGCGAGGCTCTTGTCAACATCTCCGATCATCGCGCACGCACGCGCGAGGCCAAGATGAGCCAGCGGCCAGTAGACATCTGTTGCGACGACTCCGCGGTTGTCGAGGATCTTCTGGAACTGTGCCGAAGCTTCTTTCCCGGATTTCATTTCTAAATAGGCCAAGCCACGATAGTAGAGAGTGGTGCCACCGGCGTCGGTGCCGAGATCGTAAGGAAGTGCCGGCTGGAGTTCCTTTATCGCCGCGGCGGGATTCCCGCGGTCCAACTCGATGGCCGCTCTAACGCTTGGGAACACCACGTTGTCGAGCGCTGTACCCAGGTTCGGCCGTTTATTCAGGTCGTTAAGCAAAATCTCCGCGCGGCGTGAGTCCCCGGCGCGAGCGAGCGCGAGTACTGCAAAGGCATTATGACGGGTGGAGGCCGGCATCGTCCGGAGAGACAGATCCGCCAACGCGCGGGCCTCGTAGGAATCGCCCACTTCGGCATCAAATTGCGCCTGCCCGTTGATGATAGCAACGCCCAGTTCCTTGAGTTGCCGGTCTAAGGCGATGTCTCGCGCATGTTGAAACAGGTCTCGAGAATTTCGCAGTTCACCCAAACTTAGAGCGGCGTTTGGCGCGGAAATAGATGTTAGCGCTTTCCTGAGGTTTGCCCTTAAACCAGTCGATCTCCAGCTGCATGACCGCGTCATCGCCTTCAACAAACGCAATGCGATAGAGCACCTGATGAGTCCACGAACTGTCGATTTTTTCGGCAATGGCCCTTTCGCAGATTGCCTTTGCCTCCGCAAAACGTGTGGCTCGTTCATAGGCGCGGCTCAGCGTCGCATAGCCAAGCGCGTGGTTAGGGTTCAGCCGCAAGGCCTGCTGGCCTGCCTCGATCGCGCTCTCCAGTTGGCCAATTTCTACGTACCCGCTGCTAAGACTGTTGAAGGCCAAGAAGTCGTGTGGGTATACCTCTGTCCATAGCCTGAAAGTTTCGTTCGCCTTGTCAGTTTCCCTGGTCGCATCTTCGTAATAGTGCGCCTGAATGTAGAACTTCTCCCTTTCGCTCACGTGTTCGCGCCGCTCAAAGGAGCTGTGAAGATAATCCCCCGCTAGATCGGGTTGGTTCAGGTTGCCGAAAACCGTACCCAACCTGGCGTAGGCCATGGCGAAATCCGGATCGAGCTCGATTGCCATCTTGTAGAACGGAATACTCTCCGCTTCCTGGCCCTGAGTCCGTCTCTTGTCACCAGAGGCATACGCTTTGAGGGCAGGGAGCGATTTGGTAGTGGCCTGTTCGATGGGCGTGTCGAACTTTTGAATCGAGCCGACCGACTCGCCAAGTTTGCTCCGCAGCGGCGGAATCAATTGTCCAAGCTGTCGCAGGACTTGTTCCCGGCTGGGTGCTTTGATTTCTTCGTGGGCCAATTGAGTGCCGGTAAGGCAATTGATGGCATCGAGGTCGAGTACGTATTTGTCTCCAAGACCGAGGATCGAACCGCCGACCACTACCTTCGCTCCCGCTCGCTGGCACGCGTCTCGCGAAATGGGTGGCACGACCCGTTCGTCAGCTGAACGGCCCATCAGGACTAACGTCTTTCGAGTCTCGCTGTCTGGCACAACGTTGAAATAGGGAGATTCCGCCAGCTTCACAGTCAGTGCCTGCTTCAACGCGTCGTCAAATACTGGCTCTCCCGTGGTATTTACGAAATCAGCCACCAGAACCAGGTCCGCTTCGTTCAGGGTTGGCGGCCGATGCGTTCGCAGATAAGCGACCAACGCGACGCCCGCTACTGCCGCCATGGCGCCGGCGCCCAGGAGCGAATTCCAGGGTGTTTGACGCAGTCGCGAAGAGAGGCGAGTGGTGAGAGCGGCTTTCTTGGGCGCGATGTCGGGTTGCTCGACCGTCACTGTGTGAACGGAGTGGCTCTCGACGAACACGTCGTCGCCCTGGGAAATCTCTCTCACCGTCTCCGCAAAGCGATAACCTCGACCCGGAACCGTGACGATGTAGCGACTGTCTTGGGCCGTCTCCCCCAGGGCCTTGCGCAACAGGAAGATGCTTTGGCTTAGATTGGACTCCTCGACGAAGCTGTCTGGCCAGACGGCCTTCATCAGATCGTCTTTAGACACCACTTCCTGACCCTGCTCCACCAGCACCAGGAGTGTGTCAAAGACCTTGTTGGGAAGCGAAATCGTATCATCGCCCCGCCACAGGATTCGTTTTCCCGGATCGATCCGATAGGGGCCGAACTCGTACAAGTGCTTGAGTTGCTGCCTCATAGCTACCGCTTGAGAAGACTTGAGAATTTATTGAGGACCGATTGAAGACAATTGATCCCGGCCTGACGCAACATGATCCCGTTCGATGGGTGTCGGGACCCGAAAGTCGATGTGGCGAGCAGTCTATCACAGGGTATTTGGCTGGGTGAAAGTACATCGCACTCCGGTGAATGACTTCCGCCGGAGGCAGATCACGGTCGAAACCCACACGATGACGATCATCCGCCCGAGCCATTCACGCCGCTGGTGCCGAAAATGTGCTCGCGAAGTGGAAGTGGCGCCAATCTGGGAAGCCGGTCAGTTGATCGGGATGACGCAGTTCGTTCTCAAGGAATGCGCTGAGACGGAGAGATGGCACGTACTGGAAGACGTGGACGGATCAATACAGGTCTGCCTGGACTCGTTGCTTCGGTCTGGGTGAACCCAAGGGAAGTCAGGTGAGTCGCTGATGCACTTAATCGCAACATTCGATGTACCGTCGCACTACGCAGAAATGAGGACTTTAAGCATGGTGAATAAGCTTGTGATTATTGGATTCGGTTTGACGGTAAGCTGCGCGGCGGCGCAGTCGTTGAAGTCCCAGGACCCCGCCCCACTCCAGTCGGGAGTTAACAGCGGAATCGTCGATAATTTTGTGGGCCCACACTATTGGTACTTCGTCGGGGGTCCGGGCGACGTGCACGTCGTGGTGCGATTCAAGTCCATGGGACTTTTCGGCAACCCGATCCGCACTCCCTTGACCGCCACCCTTTATGACGAGCAAAGAACCTGGCATGTCACCAAGGTTGTGACCTCGGAGAAGGACATGGCCGAACAAACCTTCACCGGAAAACTGGACAAGAAATTGAAGACGCTCATCAGCATCGCAGCGCCCTCAGACGCCCTGGTTCGCACGGGCGGTGCATATGAGATCGAAGCTACAGGCGCGGTCCAGTTTGAGCCGGCGAAAGCCGGCGGCGATCCTATCATCCAGACATTCCTGGCTAAATTGAACAGCTATGGCGCCACCAAGTTTCTTTCGGATGGCACTGTGCAAGGATCAGACGGTTCAAGCGGAACCTGGAAGGCTTTCGATATCGAGCACCACATCTACACGGTCACCATCGGAGGACTTCGTTTATCGGTGAAGTATCTTCCCGGCCGAGGGCTCGTCGATCCGGACGACCCCGAAATGATCAAATTCCAGGAGCTG
>CAWDVL010000008.1:0-713636 GCA_963805695.1 uncultured Acidobacteriota bacterium
TGATGCACGCCACGGACGAAGACCCGCCCACCGGGACCCCCCAACGAGCCAGCGCGAAGCTACGCCTCTCGAGCAAATCCTGAGAAGGTGTGTCCTTTTAAGTGGTGGTGCAAGGTTGCCGCTCCCTGATGGTTCCACCCCAACGACGAAGACCTGTCGTCGGGGGCGCCGGAGTGGTCGCCGTCAACTTCAGTATTGTGGTTTCGGGCTACAGCATCTCAGGATTTGCTGTAGCTCCCACCCGGAAGGAAGAGGAGAAGAACAATGAAATACCTCTGTTTTGGCTACTATGACAAAGGCAAATTCGATGGCATGACTGAGGGCGAGCGAAACGCCATGTTCGATACATGCTTTGAATATGACGACCATCTTCGCGCCAGCGGGAACTGGGCCGGTGGAGAAGCCTTCAGGGGCCGGAGACCGCCCTGACCCTGCATTGGAAGAACGGTAAGGTGGCAACGACGACGGCCCCTATGCCGAAACCAAAGAACAACTCGGCGGCATACTCGTCCTTGAGGCGAGGGACATGAATCATGCTGTACAGCTCATGGCCAGCATCCGGCTCTGACGTATGGCAACATTTTCGAGATTCGGCCCGCCGGGGACATGAATGAAGTCATCAAGGCAAGCGAGCAGCGGCGGAGGCAGGTCGTTGCCCCTGAAGACGGTTCCAGTTTGTCACGGACGGAATCGACAAAGCGCTGGCACGCGCAAAGAAAACCGCGGCCAGCGCTGCAGCGATTTTCCGCAGCGCGAGCTGTCAACTGGTCGTCCGCCGGGATGCGGATCACCTTGACCTAGCAGTGTGCTGAAAAACCATGTATGGCACTGCTGAATTTCTTGTTTTCGCCCATTTTCGGGTGTTCAGAGCACTCGACCACGGATATGTGTTCGTTCCGCAGAGCTTTGCAGGCGTCCGCGGAGACACCACGGCCCCATCAGGCCGCAGATTGAATTGGAACCAGTTTTCTCAGCCGCACCAGGTTGTAGGCCGCTGCCGCGAAGGTGAAGATCCACCCCACTTTGAGGATGCCGCGATGTTTCAGTTTGCGCAGCAGCGCGATGTCTTTCAGCCAGCCGAAACACTCCTCGATCCGTTTGCGTTTCTTCTGACTCTCGGGATAGCCGGTGTGCCGCGTGGTACGCGCATCGATGGCGCTGCCGCCCCGTCTGCCGTCATTCTGCGCCACATGCGGCGTAACGTTCATTCGGCGGCATTCTTCGACGAACTCCTGCGTGTCGAAACCCTTGTCGCCGCCCACGGTGATGCGCCCATTGTCCGGAATCTGTTCCAGCATCACCAGCGCCGCATCGCGCTCGGCGCGACCGTTGGCTTCCAGCAGTTCGGCGTTGACGATCAGTCCATTGCGGTTCTCCACCAGGAGATTGCCGCTGTAACTCAACTTCGCCTCCTTGCCCTTGGCCTTGCGCGCCAGCTTGGCATCTGGATCGGTTTTCGATTCATGCGTCTGGTTGGACCGCTTCTCTCCGTGAAAGTCCACCGTCGGATTGCCGGGATCGTCCGGCGGTGGTGGAGCGTGCACGAGAGGCGGGGCTGATTTCCGACGAACACTTTACAGTAGACGGAACGCTTCTGGAAGCCAATGATCGATTCCTGGCATGTTCCCTTCTTAACCGAACACGCTGTGAAATGGGAGTGACTTTTTCAGCACACTGCTAGTGCCGAGGAGAGCCATGCTATCCAAGCGCGATATCCACCAGCACGGGACCCCGAATGTGGCTCACGTCTAGTGGCAAGTTCGAGAAGCCTAGAAATTCTCGAGCAGCCCGTCCATAGATGCCGATTCTCAGGAAAGCCAAAGCTGAGTTTGCAAGTCTTCCCGCCAAGGTTTAGCGATTCGTTGGCCCGAATTAACGACCGGAACTGGTTTGGACGAGACGCGGGTCCTCCTCCAGGATCTGTGATCTGGCAGCTATGGAAGGTTTGGCCCCGAACCCGGGTGTTTGGATTCAGCTGCAACGGCACGGGCCGCTCTCCATCGGGTTTAGTGCGCCTCCGCAGCGGCGGCAGTCTCTTCTGCGCTGGGGCGCCGCATGATGAACGGCAACGGAGTCAGCAGTAGAACCACAGCCCCCATCACCCAGAATGAGTTCTTGAAGGCGAGGACACTCGCCTGCAAATCAACTTGGGCGGAGAGTTGTGCGAGAGCTTTATGAGACGCTTTTGTCGCGCTCATGCCCAACGACATGAGATTATGCGTCAGCCCATTTAGCTCACGCACGAAGAAGGGATTTCCCTTGCCGGTATGAGCACTGAAGTTCGTGCGCTGGATCTGACGCTGCCGGCTGATGAAGGTGCTCAGGAGAGATACACCGATTGCACCGCCCACGTTGCGAGTGAAGTTACTGATTCCTCACACCTGGTTGAACTTTTCCCGTTTCACGCCAACATAGTTCAAGGTGCTGATGGGTATAAAGATCAGAGGAATACCGAGAACCTGGATGATCCGGTACGACACTAGTGTTCCAAAGTCGATGCCATAGTAAATCCCGGTGACATGGAAAAGACCCATAGCCGTAACCACAAAACCAATTGCAATGATCAGACGGGGGGCGAATTTTTGCGCGAGGATGCCCGCTACCGGCATCATTACCGCCGGCACGATCCCTCCCGGAGACAGGGCAAGCCCGGTAAGTGATGCCGTATACCCGAGGCTGTTTTGGAGCAGCAACGGAAGCAGAATTGTGCTTCCGTTCAGGACATCCCCAGCACAAAGCTAAACGACACAGCAGTGGCGAAATTGCGATTCCTTAAGAGGCGAAGATCCATGATGGGATCTTCATGCCGGAACTCATTGATCACAAGCACAACCAGGGCCACGACGGAAATAGCCAGACAAACCGAAATCACATTCGAAAAGAGCCAGTCATTCTGTTCTTCCTTGTCGAGAACAAATTGCAGGAGACCAACTCCGACTACGATGAATCCCATCCCGAATTCCAGGACGCAACTTATCGACGTCCTTCTGGCCTGGATTGAAACGAATACACACCGGCATGCGCTGGATTACCTTCACGTAGTTGCCGGTGGCGTTCTCGGGAGGCAGGACACTCGTTCGCGAGCCAGTAATGGCCGGCATGCTTTCAACGGTTCCCGCAAAGTTCTGATGTACCGCATCCACATGTATTTTGACGCGTTGCCCGGGACGCATGTGTTCGAGCTGTGTCTCCTTGAAATTGGCGGTAACCCACAGGTTCTCTGTCTGGGCGATCATCAGGAGTTGTTCACCCGGTGAAACCCTGGCTCCAGGTTCCGCGCTTCTTTGTGTCACCACGCCGGACACGGGCGCGACAATACTCCCATACTGGAGATATGTCTGCCTCGCGAATCGCGAGTCGCAGAGGCGCACTATTGCGCGACTGCTGAAGTTTGGTCTTTTGCTGTGCCAGCTAGGCTTGCCGCTAATCGACCATCTTTTCGGCTGATTCTACTGCTGCCTGGTTTTTCAGGGGAGAGTACCCGGATATCTCTAAATCGATCAATCATGTGCTTTCCCGGCTGACCTTTTTCATTTGCGACAGTCTGAATTCCGATCGATCACATCTCAAGACTCGAGAAGGCCGACCTTTGGTCAGGTGGCGAAAAGCTAAACATTGAAACCATAGAGGGCACTTAAGGCTGGGCGACACAGGTCGCGACGTCTTCGGCGCAATCAAAGAACGAACGAATTGGCAGTCAGACTTCGGTGTTTCGACAATGTTGACAGCAGTATGCTTCCTTCTTGGGTGAATAGAGCTGTCGCATTCTTGCCTAAGTAGAGGTCCTATTCATGAAACGGAATTTCGCCGCAATTATCCTTGGTGGTACCGGACAGGTCGGTGGTGCAGCCGTCGCGGAGCTGCTGGCAATTCCGGAATGCCGGGAAGTTGTAATGGTCACCAGAAAGCCCATTACGGCGAGATCGCGGGTGCGCAGCATCGTTCTTGATACCGGCGCTGCCGACTTTGCCGAGCGCACTGCCGCCCTTGCCCGCGAAGTTTTGAGCCAAGGTCCCGTGAGCGCGGTGAGCTGCGTGGGTGTCGGTTCTGGATCGATGCGCTGGAGCGAAGAAGAATTGCAACGACTTGAACTCGGCGTCGTCGGTGCCTTTGCGCGTGGCTGCCATGACGCCGGAATCGCCCAGTTCTGCCTTCTTTCTGCGGCAGGCAGCACTGCCCGCAGCCGGTTTCGCTATGTCCGCGTAATGGGCATGAAGGAAGATACGGTACGCGGCATCGGTTTTACCCGCCTCGCAATCTTTCGCCCCGGCATCATTGTCGGCAACGCTCATACCCCGGCCTGGTTCGGTTGGTTGGGAAGACTGGTTCCTGGGCCGTTTGGCAATATTGATCAGCGAATTCTCGGTCGCTCAATCGCCGCAGAGATAGCTTTGCACAATCGAGAGGCTGGGGAAGTTACCCTCGAAAATAAGGCAATGAAGAAACTCGCTGCGCTGTTCAATAGCGTGGCTTTGGAATTCTCGCGCAGAGCCTAGGCTAAATTAATGGCAAGAGATAGAGCCGGCGTGCCGGATCATCTCGAGCTGATCGCCGGAATTCAGCCAACGGTCTGTCTACACATGTGACGACTGATTTGGGTACCCGATCCCCTCCGGAACACCTTCCCTTCGCGCCAAATCGCCGATGCGTATTTCCAGTCTGGACGTGCTAAGCGGTCGGAACTGCGGTCGGCTGCAATACGGATGAAATCAGCGCGCGGCCGATGTCTGGCTCGAGCCCCACCGTGCCAAATACTCTTTCTGCGCTTGCTGGAAGATCGGGATCTCGGCGTCGGCGCCCTTCCAGCGAGTCAGAAAATCCTCATACGTCGATTTGCCCTTCGCGAGTTCCCCTTGCATCACCAACGCCCGCGCCATCTGCAACCTTGACAGCGGCCCGATCGGCGCATTCAGCACGACCCCCGGGTGATCGATGATTTTCTCGAACTCTCCCTCTGCTTTGCGGCCGTCCCCTGTCTTTAGATAAGCGAGGCCACGCACGTAAACCGGCAGCAATCCACCTTCGACACCGAGTTCGTACCCGCTCGCCGGTTCCAATATCTGGATGGCTTTATCGGGGCTTGATTCCCGCAGCGCCACCGCACCGCGAACCGTCGGCAGAAACAAAAGCTGCACGAAGGTGTCGTTGGGATAATTCTTATCAAGCTGGCCGGCAATCGCCTTCGCACGGGAAACATCGCCGCTGAGCGCAAACGCAACCGCCGCCCCGTATTGCGTGTCGCGATCCCGGGCGAGCGAAAGCGCGGCCTGGGCAGCCTTTCGGCCCTCCGCATCATTCCCGAATAAAGCCTCGCGCTGGGCCTCGTTCAGCTCGTAGCTTGCGGCCGCCTCGTTTTCGTCGGCCCGCCTGGCAGTCTCCACCGCACGATCGCTCATCTCGCGAGCTCGTTGAAGCTGCCCAGTCGTGGCAGCCACATTTGACTCATCGTCGAGAAAAGCATCCTCCACCCCCGGCTCGCCCGAAGCCCAGTTCAACTGCTTCTGCATCTCGGCATAGTCGTGCTGCAGGTAAGCCGCGTCGTAAAGGTATAGCCGCAGCGTCGACGAGTCGTGGTTCTCCGACTGGGCCTCTCTTGCCACAGTCCTTGCCTGGTCCGGCTTGTTCTGTGAGACATACGCGTTAACCAGGTTCGCATAGGTCTGCCCGTCGTGTGACGAGATCCCAACCGCTTCCTTCGCCAGTTCCAGACTGCGGTCGAACTTGCCCATCTCGCTGTAAATGGCAGCGAGATTGGTCCGCGGGGCCTCGTCATCCGGATACGTCGCGGCCCAAGTCTCGTAAACCTGGCTCGCCTTAACCAGGTCGCCGGTAACAAATTGGTAGTAATGTGACTCAATGTAGAGCCGCTCGTGTTCGCTCACCTGCGCGCGCAGCTCGTAGGCCTTGCGAATGTTGGCAGCCGCCTGTCCCGTTTCTCCCATGTTGGCGTAGGCGTTGCCCTGTGCGGCATAAGCAACCGCAAACGACGGATCGATCCGAATCGCCTTCTGGAAGAATGGAATACCGGGAGCCGACTCTCCTTTTTGTACCATCGTCTGCCGCCCCATGCTGTAGGCTTGCAGCGCCTCGAGCGACGACGTAGTCGCCTCCTCAATGGGCGTATCGAATTTCTGTACGGTGATCAGCGATTCGCCCAGGCTGGCCCGGAGCTGCCCGGTGGCGTCGCCCACAGCCTTCAGCACCAGCTCTTTGCTCGCCGCCGTAGTCTGCAAGTCAGAGAAGTGGTCGCCAGTGCGGCAGTTTATGGCCCGAACGCCCAGTACAAACTGGCTTCCCAACCTCGCGATCCATCCGTCGATCACCGCTTCGCCACCATTCCGCTGGCAAAGCTCGCGGGACAGTTCCGGCGTCATCGCCGCATCCACGGGTTTTCCCATCATTTTCAGCGACTGTTGAAGACGCGTCTCCGGGATCAGGCTCAGAAAGGGAGACTGCTCCAGTTCGATGGCTATCGCCTCCCGGAGGGTGAGGTCGAACACCGGGTCGCCGGTGTTGTTCGAAATCTCGGCCAGTACAACTCGATGTTTCCGGTCCGCCGGTCTACCGGCGCCCTCTGATTGCTGCCCCGTCCCCGTGCCATTCCACAGCCGGTGCAAGGCGAAGACTACCAATCCGCCAATCAGGACAACTGCCACCCCCGCAACCACCCACCTGACCTTTCCGCGCCTGGTTTTTTCAGGTCGCAGGGACACGGTTTCGGGTGCGGGCGCAGGGTTGACCGACACCTCGACCGTATCTAACGGTGTCGCAACCGCAGCCGAATCCTGGCTCGCAGCCGCGGGAGCCGCGGGCTCCTCGCCTAGAAGGCGGGCGTGCACGCTCCCCACAAACCGGTATCCTCGGCGCGGAATGGTATCGATCCTGTAGCCGTCTTCCTCTCCCAGAGTCTTGCGTAGCTGCGAGATGTGGACCGCCAGGTTGGACTCCTCCACAAACGCATCCGGCCAAACCTGGCGCATAATCTCTTCTTTTTCAACGAGCTGACCATGATGTTCAATGAGGAGCGCGAGAATTTCCATCGCCTTCCTGGACACGGCGACGAGCTCCCCCTTGCAAAAGAGAAGGCGCTGCGCAGCATCCAGCCGAAACGATCCGAACTCCCAAATTGGCTTTTCCAGCCGATTCATAGGCTACCCGCGCAGTTTTAGACCTAATTAAGGGTTTGTTTAGGACTTTAAGAATCGCGGTGCGGTTCCATCCATACATGGTCAGGCAGAGCCCCGGGGGGTGGAAGTCAGGCTGACCGAGCGGGCCAAGTATAGCACCACTCAAATCAGCTGAATTTGCTCCCCCGGGCCAGCACCAGACCAAAACAGATCCGAACTCAAAAGGAGGTTCTTCCCATGCTTCTCCCGAATCGGCACAGCGCCAGCGTCTCCACCTGGTCTTCAGACCGCCAGTGCAAGGCCTTCGTCCTTTCCGTGATCATCGCGGGAATCGTCTCGTTTGTGCTCTGCCTCGGAGCAGCGGCCAACGCCCAATCCGCCCCTTTCAACATCCAGCAGGTCGGCGACGCCTTAACCTCATACGGAAAGAACACGGTGAATGACAACGGCAGGACCTATTACTCAGTCGTCTGCGGCCACGACTCCTGGAAGAGCAGCGTGACCGTCAGCCTCTCACCGAATGCCAACGTCATCTGGCTTCAGATCGACTTGGTCGAGTTGCCATCCCATGCCTCTTCAACCGCTCTGACTAACTTGCTGAAAAAGAACACCGAGCTCGGCCCGGTCTTCTTCTCCGTCAACGATAATTGGGTGCGCATCTCCTCCCCGCTGGCCAATAACGAAATGAGCGAAGCCAAGATCAAGGGGTATCTCGAGCGCCTGGTCAATCTAGCCGTCGACAACCACGATCTCTGGGACCCGAAGGTCCTCGCGGCCGCTGCTCCCCCATCCAAGCTCGGCTCCGCCGCGCACTCGTCAATGAAGCACCTGGTGGATAAGTTCGACGCCTCGTTGATTGCCATCCGGCGCCAGTAATCCTGCCGCCCAGAACTGCAACGCAGCAGAACCTCCAAAATACCGCTCCAGAGGAGAAGACCATGAAGATCGCCCGCCTCGTCCCACTCATAATCAGCATTCTGATAGCCGCAACCGGATGCCAGGGAGCAACCGGCTCCCAGATCACCATCGGCAACCAGAACATGGCCAGCCAACCCAAAACCGCCACCCAACCAAAGGCCACCGGCAGCCCCCTTTGGGTTCGCTACACCGACAATGCGGAGGGCGCATTCTCCATGGAGGTCCCGGTCGGCTGGCAGGTCGAGGGCGGCATGTATCGCTTCGGCTACTTCGACGTGCGGTGGATGATGGACATCCGCTCCCTCGACGGCAAAGTGATCATTCGCATCAACGATCCCAATGTCCCGCCGTATGTGCTGCCCGGCCCGCATTCCGGTCCTGCCGGCCATCCCGCCATTCGCCCGGGCATGTTCCAGATGGTGGTGGACAACTATCAGGAAGCGCAGCCTTACGCCCAGTCGTACGCCCAGCGTCGTTTTGCCTCGGCCTGCACGTCGCTGACGCCTGCTCAGTCAGACTGGACCCCAACCATGCCGCCTGCCTGGCATGAAGAAGTGCCGCCGGTACGGATCACAGACGCTTCCCTTGCATTCAACTGCGACACCTCCGACGGTCCCCGCATCGCGAACGTCTACGCTGCCACCGCGATCCATGGCCGCGACGGTTTGTGGATGGTTGACGTCCTTATTACTGTGCTGGCCACCCCGGACCGTCTGCAGCAGGCCCGGAGCATGACGCAGCACATGATCGACAGCTGGCAGGAAACGCCGCAATGGAAGACCCACCAGGAACAGATGACGCAGATCGGAATGGGACAGATGCAGGCGGAGTTCCAGAAGTTCATGCAGCAGATGGCGGTTTACCACCAGCAGCGCACCGAGGCCATGAACACGCAGGTCTCCCAATTCGAAAAGCGGATGCAGCAGCAGGCAGACCAGGTGACGAGCTTCGGTAACATCCTCACCGGCGTCACCAACCTCGTCGATCCGGTGACAGGCACGCACTTCCAGGACTTCACCGGACCCAAGTCGAATTACTACATCAATGGCGCGGGCGTGCGGATCAACTCCAATATCGACCCCGGCAATGGCTTCCACCAGATGGTCAACGTGGGACCGTAACCGAAACCCGCGTCTCAAATCTCAGAATGATAAAATTGGGCCGGATTGAAGTTGGTCCGGCCCGCTTTCTCCCGCAATCACGCCATCTGTATTTACGCGGGAGAATTACACCGTCAGTTCCACGATCGCCTTCGCACGATGTTCTTCGACCTTCCGAGCCATATGTAGCCGCGAATTCGGTTCTCTCCGTGGGAGGTTTTCAGCCGCTTTCAATCACGGGCGACGAACTGACTCACAAATGGAAGGCGGCTGGCCTCTGCAATTTGAAGGAGAGAACAATGCTCGACCACATGATTCTGACTGTCAGCAATGTCGAACGTTCGTTGGCTTTCTATGAGGCGTCCTTGAAGCCTCTTGATATCAAGTTCTTCCTACCTTACAAGGGCGAAGGCGATCATCCGGATCTGTGGGGATTTGGTGATGGCAAGAGGGCGTTCTTCTGGATCAAGGAAGGGAAGCCTGATCCAGCCTCTATTCACTGGGGTTTCACCGCCGAAAACAATGGTAAAGTCGATGAATTCTACAGGGCGGCGATATCCGCTGGGGCTAGAGATAATATTTCAGCGAGGGCAAGGGTGGAATACTATCCGGGATACTACGCTGCCGATGTACTTGACCCGGACGGGTATTCGTTTGAGGTCGTCCATAAAAGCTAGTGGAACCTTATATCTCCACCAGCGCTCGATGCACGAGGTGGATCGAGATTGAACCTTCCCCCACGGCAGATGCAACGCGCTTGACGTTGCCGGAACGAATATCTCCGACAGCAAAAACTGCGGGCAGACTGGTTTCCAGCATCTGCGGAGGCCGGCTGAGCGGCCATTTCACTGGCGCGCTCGTCCAGAATCGGGTCCAAATCCCGTCCTGTGAGGATGAACCCTTGCTCATCAAGCGCAAGACATCCTTGCAGCCAATCTGTACGCGGCGAAGCACCTGCCATCACGAACACATGGCCGATCTCATGCACAGATTCTTCGCCTTTTGCCCGATTCAGCCAGGTAACCCGATTCAAGCGCGAATCACCTGCCAATGCGACAATCTCGGTTTGGAGGTGCAGTTCAATGCCTGGATTCTCAACGATTCGCTGAATGAGATAGCGCGACATTGTTTCGGATAGTTCCTTGCCGCGAATCAGCATGTAGACCTTGCGTACAGTCTCTGCCAGGAAGACTGCTGCCTGACCGGCAGAGTTGCCGCCGCCAACCACGACGATCTCCTCGCCTGTGCACAGTTGTGCTTCCATGGCTGTGGCGGCGTAGTAGATGCCCTGTCCCTCGAATTGTCCCAAATTCTCAACTTTCGGCTTGTTGTACTGAGCGCCGGCAGCAATAACAATACTTCGCGCGTCGACGCGACTGCCATTTTCCAAAGTAAGCTGGTACGGCCGCTGGTCGCACCTGATCTTCACCACCTTCTGACCGACCATCATCTGAGCGCCGAATTTTTCTGCCTGCACAACCGCACGGCCGGCAAGCTCCTGCCCCGAAATGCCCATGGGAAAACCGACATAATTCTCGATTTTTGAACTCGCGCCCGCCTGGCCTCCGGGGTATTCCGATTCGATCATTAGCGCGTCCAGCCCTTCGGAAGCCGCGTATACGGCCGCGGCCAATCCTGCCGGACCAGCGCCTACAATCGCTACATCATAGATGCGGTGCTCATCTATCTGGCCCGTGAACCCCAGACACTCCGCCAGTTTCTGATTGGTCGGATTTCGCAATACACTCTTCCCGCTGCAGATCACAACGGGAATGTCTTCCAGCTTGATCTCGAACCGATCCAGAAGTTCCTGCGATGCTTTGTCGCTATCGAGATCGACATAGCGATAAGGATGGCCGTTACGGGTAAGGAATTCGCGCAGGCGCAGCGTATTGGACGAGTGCTGCGATCCCAGCACGGCCACGTTGCCCAGGCCTCCCGAAATCATCGCGACACGGCGCAGGAGGAATGCGCGCATAAAGATATCGCTAAGCTCAGCATCTTTTGCAATCAACGTGCGCAACGCGTCTGCGCCGATTTCCAGAAATTCCCCCGGCTCGGCCACTCGCCCGCGAGAAAGGGCGCGCGCACCGGAGATCAGGACAACCTCACCAGAGAATTGGCCGGGGCCGTATGTTACAAACACCTGTTCGCCGGAGAGTCCGGATACTGCGATGTCAAGCTTTCCTGAGAGCACTACAAAACAGGACATTCCCAATTTGCCTGGTTCAAAAAGAACCTCTCCAGCCTGGACCGATCGGATATTGCCATAGGGCCGGAGACGTTCTATCTGCGCCGGCGTAAGCACGGGAAAAGCCTCGGCTTGCCGGTCAGGCGTATTGATCGTTGGCAACATTGTCCAATTCCCCCACGACCGTATTGAAACGCCTTGCGGCGATCTCGCGTTCGACCGTCGCCCGGCATGAAAGATCTGGAAACAGTCTATCTACGGTTCCTTATCGTTGGGTGAGCATTTATTTCCCCACGGCTGAGCTTGCGTGATTAATTTAGATGACGGTTTCGAAGTGCGAATTGCTATTGCCGGGATCGTTGATGAAAAGCGGCGCGTGTCGTACACTTACCAGCCAGAGCAACGCTGGGATCCACGTTTTCACATTAGGCGGTTTTTCGGCCAAATGAGGCGAGAGCGGATTCCCGTTTCCTCCGGAGTGGAGATCACTCTTTCCCTTGACAACGGCGACGCTTTCATAGATGCCGATATTTGAGAAGTAATTTCGTCCTCATACCACCGTAGCCGTCGAAATATGCGGCGGGTTCAATATTGAACGTCATTCCCTCTTCGAGCACATCGGAAGACTTTGGATGAATGCGGGGGAGGCCGTTGGCGTTGGCCGCAGCGAAACCGACGGCGTGGCCAGTGGCGTGGCGGAATGCTCCGCCGAAGCCAAAGCGCTCCATCACGCTCCGGGTAGCAAAGTCTATTTCGTGCGCCGACGCTCCGGGGTGCACAGCGCGCAGCGCTTCCATATCAGCTGAATGATGGGCGGTTTTTCGTCCAAGTGGATTACATTCGTATAGCGCCATATCCATTTGTGGACTGGGAAGCGGGTGCGCTCGCCGGATGTGGTTCGACGAGCGCATTTGCGAAGATGCGTTCATCGAGAATCAAGAGTTTCCGGGATAGGACGACATCTAATCCCTATCGCTTTGCGTATCAATGGCCAAAATCCCTGCCTCTGCGAGTGGCAACGCTTTGGCGAGGAACGGCACAGATGACCGGACGCCAGTATGGATATTGGGCCCTGTGACTCAAGAGACAACGAATCTATCTTTGATTTCCCAGGCAGGTTGGGCACCTTGCGGGTCTTGAACTCTGTACATTTCGGCATTAAGTCCCTGCTGGTTGCGCGTGAATTTCACGTAATGATAGTTGGGAAAGTTCGCATCCTGGTAAAGATCGGCAGGCGTACGTGCAACCGGAACCGGCTTTGCTCCGCCGCCTCCAGACACCAGGTAAACGACGCCGCCTTCCAGAAAACGCTGGTAATTGTGAATATGCCCCGCGGCGACGACGAACTTCGCGCGCGAGACTTTAGCCTGTGCCTCCAGGAGCAGCGCAAGCGCATGTTCGTTGGGCCGTACATCATGCGAATGATTGTTCTCAATCGAATCCGCTACCGGCGGATGGTGCATTGAAATGAATATGAATTGGGCTTTGGGAGGAAGGTGGGCAAGCTGATCGACGAGCCATTCATGCTGACGGCTGCCTTCGACCAACGACAAGTTGGAATCCAGTGAAATGATGTACGCGTCGGCCATCGCGACGGAATACCAGCGTCGGCCCTTCAACTCGGGAAATGCGTGCCACCAGTTCCTGGGTTCGCGCACCTCATCGCCATGCAATTCGTGATTTCCCATGGCAGGGTAGACGCGCAGCTTCGCGTCTCGCCAAGCCTCAGTCTCCTGATGATACACCTCGTAGTCGTTGGCGACGGATCCATCGTAAGGCACATCTCCGGAAAGCAACACGGCATCAGGATGTTCCGCGGCGATTCGATTGACCAGCCAGCGGCGCACCTTTGGATTGGTAACTTTCTCGTTGGTGGGATCAGTAAATCGCATATCTCCGTATGCGATCAGAGTCCAATGGTTTTCGAGGGATTTGTCATCCACTTGGAACGTAGGTCCCGGCGTGCTGATCAAATTTCTCGTCAAGTCGGGATCGGCGAGTGCGTCAGCCTCCTGGGCCTGGCTGAGCCATCGGTGCAGAGCGAGCGCGGGCAGAGCGCTCAAAATCGACCTGCGCGTAATCATCCAAAACACCTCGCGAGTATCACCGGGCGTTTCCGGTTTGGTGCTCTCAAAAAGATCTCCGGCGCATCCTAAGGCGCCGTCGAATACATTCGAATTTCCGCAGGCTGTGCCGAGGTTGCGGGGACGGCCACAAATAATGATTCTAGCGAAAGCACGAGTAAACCAGTCTTTGCGCCAGGTCCGGTCTTGACAGAGTCGACGGCCTTGAGGGATTTGTCCGGTGCGACTTCGTAGATGTCGACGGCGCCACTTCCACTGATGAGGTAAGCGCGGTGACGCTGAGGCTCGTAGAAAAGATCATCGGCTCCGGCCGCGGAAGGCAGATCGCTGATCTCCACGCCGGTCGCATCATCGAGGGAAACGCTGCGTGCTGGTGTCCTGCAGCCCACCAGCAAAGCGTGGTCATCCCGGTCAAACGCGATGGGAACATTATCTTTTGCGCGGGACAGTTTCCAGGTTGCTTTTATGGAATGAGTCGTGGAATCGATAACGACAACTTCGCTCGAATCCGCGATGTTCGCAAAAATCCGTTTGCCCTCCTGATCCATATCAAGCGCTTCAGGATGTGCCGAAGCAGGCAGGTTATCGATCACGGAGTTGTTGCGCGTATTCACGACCGCGATGCGCCCGGGGACCGATGGACTGCTGCCGCCGTGGCCCACATACAGCAAACCTGTTTGCGCGTCATACACCATGTCGTCTGCATCGTCGGAAAGCGGCAGGGAGGCAATCACTTTCAACGGCGATCCGGCGAATACCTTCAGCGCAGCCAGGGTACCATCTGCCACGAATAGTTTGCCTTGATCGGGTACCCATGCCAGTCCGTGGGGCTTTCCGAGGCCGGTGAGACTATCGATTCTCGCTCCGGTTTTGACATTTACGATTTCCACCGAGTGATTGCCGGTTGCCGCCACAAAGAGGCGATCTCCGGCGGCATCGAAAGCAAAGTGATCGAACCGGCCAGCTACCGATGGGAGGACTATCGTCTTTGTCAACTTGAGGCCAGCTTCAGCCTCCGCCCGAACCAAAGGGGCGAGGCTTGCGACCAACACAAGAAAAATCGCTTTGCGTATCATTCTTCAACTCTCTCTGCCGTTGTGATTGAGATCCATTCCCATGAGCACGAAAAACAGGTCTCCAGTAGTCCCTTGGGATGTACGCACGACATCCCTTTATCTCTCGCGCGCAGGCGACCAGCGAATTCCCCCGGCGTAAGTCGGGTGATAATACTCACGCTGTAACACGTACTGCGGGCTGCCATTGAAAAACCCGAAGACTTCATTGTTCAGGTTCAGGCCGTACGCGTATACCGAGAATCCCAGCGGCAGCTTGTAATTGGCCTGAGCGTCGAATTGAAAGTGGGAATAAAGGTAGATATCGCCTACCGGTCCCTTTACTCCTACGCTGTCTGCCCCGTCCTTCCACTGGTAGTCGTAGATCATCGCGTCGTCGAAGGTCATGCCCACGCGCATGGAAAAGTTCTTTGTGTCATAGGTGGGACTGACGTTCCAGGTATTCGGAGCCTGGCGCAGCAGCGCGGGGTGATCGGAGCGCCCCGGGAGATCCCGCGCCGTCGAGGTCGTGTAGCTGTAGTTAGCCGAAATGCCGGCGCCGTGCAAGACACTGGGAAGGTACGAGAGCCTCTGCTGAAAGCCGAATTCCACTCCCTGCACGTAGGCGCTTCCGGCGTTCCCGGGCTGGGTTACGCGGTAGCCGGCAAAGGGTCCAGTTGTCGGATTCGTGTCCACCGTGGTGATGGGATCGGTCAGATCCTTGTAAAAGTAGCCGGCCTGGATCAGGCCAAGGGGGTTGAAGAAACGCTCGTAGAGCACATCGTAATTATTCGCTCTCTCTGCCTTGAGATCAGGATTTCCGATACTGATTGTCGGCGGGTTTTGCGTCTTGTCCGGCTGACCGACGGCCGCTGAAATATCCTGCGGATCAGGACGCGCGAGTCCGCGCCCATAAACGAGACGCAGATCGGAATCCTTGTCGACCGCGAAACGAAGCGAGGCGCTGGGCAGCACGTCCAGGTAATCGCCTCCGGCCTTGAACGTGAGAGTCGTGGGTGGCGTTGGCAGGCTTCCGTCGAAGCTGAGTGTGTTGACGTGCGTTGCCTCAAAGCGAATTCCCGTAACCAGGCGTACGTGCGGAAAGAGCTCGATGGTATTCATTAGATAGCCGGCAGGAATGCGCTCGATCAGGTCGTAGTTGTTCGAATTGATTCCCGGGCCGCCTTGCAAGTCGAAGAGAGCAGAATTCGCCATCACGTAACCCTTGACTTTCGCCCAGTCCGTGACCGCGGGGTACCTGCCGCCATAGGTGCCGCTGTAGTAATCCGGATCGTTGAAGGTGCTGTTCCATTCCGGATGCGACGCGTTGGGAATTGGAATGGTGTTTCCGGATTCGTCAACGCCGTTTACCACGTATGCCTCGTCGTAAGTGTCATCGAATTTGTGGGCATTACGGATCTTTCCGCCTATTTCAAAGGTTCCGAAGCGGCGGCCGAACTGATAGAGGCGTGCATAGGAGCCTGAGGCCTGCAGATTGAGTTGGACGCTCTTTCCAAACGTTGGCGGATCCCACTCGACCAGCCCATAGTTATTTTTGTCAAACGCGTCGTCGGCGCCGGCGCCAAAGCACCCCGTGCTCCATCCAGGGCGATAGACACTGGCCGCGCGGCTCTGGTCGTTCACGCACGGTATGTCAGGATCGCCCGTCCATTGGTAGCTCGCGCCGCCGCTCCCACCCAGTGAGCGGGAACGGGCAACCGCGGCATCCCAACGCACGGTATTGGCGCCGAAGGTATGGCTGCCCTGCAGGGACAGGCTTCCGATCGCCATGTTCGGACGCCGCCAATCCTGGCTATATTGCGGAACGTCGCCATCATTCAATGTGTAGACCCATTTGTTGCCCCAGTTGCGGAATGTGGAAAAAAGCCCGCGCAAAGCGATGCTGGAGCCGTCGTTGATCTTGTAGTCCGCCGTGACGGTTGCGCCCCAGCGAGTCCGGTTATAGATGTAATCGCGGAAGTCGATGCTGTCGTAATGGGGCACCGCGCTTCCCGCCGTGGGCACCGGCTCAATGTCGTTAATGCCGCGCCCGTTGTAGTCATACGTACCGCCGATCAGAAGGCCCAGTTTTTTATCGTCGAGGAAACGGTGTCCGATGGTTCCGCCGATCTGTTCTACCGAGCGTCCGCCGATAACGGGTGTATGTCCTCCAACCCCATAGAACGTCACCGCGGGGCCTTGTCCAGCTGTTTTTGTCACCAGGTTCACCGAGCCGCCAATCCCATCGGCGTCGATGTTCGCCTGAAGCGTCTTATTGATTTCCACGGAGTCCACCAGGTCGGAAGCGATCGTGTCCAGCTTGATCTGGCGCACACCCGACTCCGGCGAAGGGATGGTTACTCCATCGACCATGGTGTTGCTCAAACGAGGTTCTGTTCCTCGAATCTGGACATATTTCCCTTCGCCCTCATCGCGCTCAATCGTGACGGAAGGCATGCGCCCCAGTGCGTCCGCGATGTTTGCGTTTGGCAAAGAGGTGATCACCTCTGAGGGAAGCACCTGCAGGATGTTCTCTGCGGAACGGGTTTCGTTGATTGCCTCGGCCTCCCCGTGAGGACGTTCCGCGGTCACGATAACGGCATCGTTGCGACTGGCGACCTGCAACACAGCATCAACTTTCGCGATCTGGCCCGCAGCAACGGTCACGCTTCCGGTGTAAGGCGCGAAGCCTACATAGGATGCGGTGATGGTGTAGTTGCCGGGAGAAATATCGGAAAGCGAAAAGTTACCCTGGGCGTCCGAAGTCACCGGCTGGACCTGGGGCTGCAAGTCGATTCTGGCGCCATGCAATGCTGAACCGGCAGCGTCTCGCACCTGTCCGACGATCACGCCTTTGCCGGTCTGACCCTGGGCTGCGGTGACCACGGCAAGGAAGCACAACAACATTGCGTAGAGCTGTATTTTCTTCAACATGGCAACTCCTTATGGCGGTAATTGTTCGCTCGCCCACACCCTGATGTATCCCGACAATCCCTGACTGAACCAACCATAGGAGGCCCGCTTTAAAGCCACGTTCACAATTCGATGAAAGAATTTTGAGATTGAGACCGGGGCAAAGCCTCCCGAATCGGCCAAGGCCCTTGAAAACACCGACACCCACTCGCCCGGTGGGCGAAAGGCAAAAAATGAGAATCCTCGTAATCGAAGATGAATGTCGAATGCGCGATCTGCTCCGCGATGGACTTCGCGAACACGGCCACACCGTTCTGACTGCCTTCGACGGAGTGGATGGCCTGGCCCTCGCTCGTGACCATCGTTTTGACGTTGTACTGCTCGACCTTATGTTGCCGGATATGGATGGATGGGAGGTGATGCGGAAGATTCGCGAGGGCGGGAGCGCGGTATCGGTGCTAATGCTGACGGCCTGTGACGCCGAGCCGCAGGTCATTGCCGGATTCGAAGCAGGCGCCGATGACTACTTGACCAAACCTTTCTCGTTCCGTGAATTGCTGGCGCGCATCGCGAGCCTGGGCCGAGCCCAGCAATCCTCCGGGAATGGTTCCTTCTCGATCGATACGTTGAGTCTTGACCATGTTCGCCGTACGGCTTATCGCGGCGAAGAAGACCTCTGCCTTACGAGAACCGAATTCGCGCTTCTCGACTGCCTGGCCATGTCCGCTGGCAAGCCTGTCAGTCGTGCCGCTCTGCTTGAGTGGGTTTGGGGACATGATCCCGTCGTGAGTCGAAGCAACCTTGATGCCTTCATCAGCCTGCTTCGCAAGAAAGTCGACCTGCCATCCGAAAATCGCCTGGTCCATACCCTGAAAGGCGTGGGGTACGTTCTTCGTGTTGACGAACCTTCCGTACACGATTCGAAGTTCGGCACGGTGTCATGAACCTTACAATCAGGCTTCGACTCACGCTCCTGTATTTCTCTTTCTTCGCCGTCGCGGCGGGGTTGCTCAGCCTGGCGTCTTGGTTTCTGCTCGATCGCAGCCTTACCGACCTGATGCTCCACGAACTCGACGAGCGCATGGATGATCTTCAAGCATCTCTGTCTTCGCGCCCGCCCGGCAGCGACATTGAAAAACTGCGTGCCGATCTCATGCACGAATATCGTCTGAAAGACGAAGGCAAATGGCTGCAGATTATCGATGGTCGAGGCAACTGGCTTTATTTTTCCTCGCGTGCCAGAGTGGCCATCCCCCTGCCGCCGCCTCCCGCGACTTCGAGTCTCATTTCCTTCGTGCCTTTACGCGGCCATTTTCTTCGAACACTCAACCGAGAGTTTTTCGTAGGAGGGGAGACCTATCACGTTTCGATGGCCATCTCAGCCGATCGATCGGTTGCCATCCTCGCACAATTCAAGCAAGATCTCCTCCTGCTCGTTCCATTGGTCATCATATCGGCGGCAGCAGTAGGCCATTTCCTCAGTCGGAAGGCGCTCGATCCCGTGCAATCGGTGGTCTCCGAATTGCGGCGCATCAATGAGCGCAATCTCTCCACTCGCCTTCCGGTATCGAAACCGAAAGACGAACTCTCCGTACTCTCAGAGACGCTGAATGAAATGCTTGAACGGATAGACGCATCCTTCCGAAGCGTCAGGGTATTGACGGCAAATGCGTCGCATGAGTTGCGAACGCCCCTCTCTCTGTTACGCACCCGCATCGAAATCGCGTTGTGCTTCCCCCGTACCGATGACTACTACCAGACCGCGCTCGAAGAGATGCTGTCAGAGACGATTCACATGACAGCGCTGGTGGATGACCTCCTCACCCTGGCTCGGCACGACGCGGATGCGGTTCAAACCGAGTTACTGCCAGTGGAACTGAATGGGCTTCTTAGAAAAGCCGCTAATGAATGGACACCCACAGCCGAACGCCTCTCCCTCAACTTTCACTTTGACGAAGCCCATGAACCCCTCTGGGTACTGGCTGACTCTAACCTGGTCGAGCGCATTATCAGAACCCTCGTCGACAATGCGTGCCTCTATACACCGTCGGGAGGTCAAATAAGTCTCGGTGGAAAAATCTGCGAGGACAAGGTGGTCATCACGGTTCGCGACAGCGGCATAGGGATTGCGGAAGAGGACTTGCCACGAATCTTCGACCGGTTTTATCGGGCCCAGGAGCCCCAACATCGTGAAAAGCGCGGCTCCGGATTGGGTCTCGCACTCGCGCGATGGGTCGCCGAGCAACACAAGGCGACTATCATCGTTCAAAGTACCCCGGGAGCAGGGTCCTGTTTTCAAGTAGCATTTCCATCATTTCGATCCTGCTAGTTCGAGCCCATCTGGTCGTACAGGCACGAAATTGAACTGTAAATGAGATCGCGCCGGGATATCTATCGGTCGTAGCATCAGTCGAGGTATTAGCGGGAAAGAAGACGCGAAGGACGTCTGAGGTAGAAATGACTCGATTGCTTTCGGTAAACGTCGGACTTCTACGCGACGCAAAACTGGGGTGTGCTCACCGCGAATGTGCACACCGAAATCTTCGGTTCTCTGGAGGCTATTACCCCAGGTATGGCGCAGGTTGTTCATACTCCTCACCTGCCACAAGGGCCGTCCGGATCTGGCCCCCCAGTCTCATTCGCGCGTAGTGGAATAACCGCCCCTTGGGATCCGAAATTCGGAAGTCTGCTTGAACTGGCGGAAGCCTGCGACGTTCCGGTCAGATGGTCGTGCCGGGCTGGAGTCTGTCATACCTGCATGACTGGTCTGATTGGCGGATCGATTATTTATAACCCTGAGCCGCTGGAGAGGCCCGCTCCCGGGAACGTGCTCGTATGCTGCTCCCGGCCAAACGGGGCTGTCATTCTAGATCTTTGAGGGAGCGGGAAGGAGTCGAATCATGCGTCCTGAAGTTGTGCCCTTGCCGGATCAACTGTGGTTCTTAAACCAGTCGAGGGCGACTTGAGTATATTGGCCGACCTCGATAAGGTAGCCATCGGGATCACGCATGTAGCAGCGCCATTCCCAGCCGTCAGTATTGGCCCATGGTTCAGTAAGAAAAAATGCTCCTTTGTCGCCCCATTCTTGGTAGCAGGCCCAGATGTCGGCGACACGCAGATTAAGGAAGCTACTGACTTTGTTTAAATCCGACGGCGTTTCAAGAAAGACCTCTGGCTTGTCGGGAGTCGGGCCGCCGCCGGAATTGAGAATGATCCACGTATTCGCCAGCTTGATGTAACAGGGATTGTCTGGCTTGATCAGCTTCCCGCCAAGAATTCGGACATAGAAATCCCTCGACTTTTCCTGGTCGTTCACGGTGATGAAGTGAGCTGCAAAGAAGCCTTCCTGTGCAATTGGCGCGTCAGGTAGATTCATGCGGTGCCTCCTATTGCAAGATAAATTGGGATACGGCCGGAAACGCCTACGGTCTAGAGGAAGGGCTTTATCTGCTGGCTGCCGATATCGGGCAGCTAGTTCAGGAGCGACTCCCAATTGGCTGGCACCCTTCCGGCGGGTCCAGGTGTGGACTGACTCTCGGGATGCGCGTGCGGCGGAAGCAACGCCGCACCTTTGACCATCGCCCGTTTCTCGTAATCGTAGAACCAGTCCTCACCCGGCTCGAAGCTGGCTATGATCGGATGCCCTGTCGCCGCCGCATGCTTGGATGCATGTTGACTCGGAGAACTGTCGCAGCATCCAATGTGCCCGCACTCCGCACACCGACGGAGATGAAGCCACCAACCTCCCGGCGACGCCAGGCATTCCAGACATCCATGGCCACTTGGTCTTGACGCGGGATTGATTCCGCGCTGATTTTTCTTCATTTCGATTTTCCTTAATCAGTTGCACGTCCAGTAAGGAGTCTATGCCAACAGCAAGATCTTCCCGACGCCGCCCTTCTCCGCAGTTGCTTGAGCCTTGGCCGCTTCGCTCAGCGGCAGTTTCAGGCTAATCGGGATTATCAGCTTGCCATCTCGCACCGCTTCGGCCATGAACTGGAGCGTTTCCCTGTCGGATTTCGAGAATACTGGCACCACCTTTACAGATGGGTACTTCACAGCGTTCTGGGGTGCCCCAAGGACCGAGGCAAACACTCCTCCCGGCTTGACCTTGGCGATCAGCTTTTCGGCAGTGCTTCCACCGACCGCATCCGCCACCGCATCGAGCGGAGGAAGATTCGCAATCGCGGTGTCGTCGTCGGTCGCGACCACCTGATCTGCACCCACGGTCTTCGCCTCATTCATCTGCCTCTTCAAAACCCCCGCGATCACAGTCGCCCCGCGTTCCTTCGCAGTGAATACCGCCGAACGCCCGACATTTCCTGCAGCACCGACGACCATAACCGTCTGGCCCGCTTTGATTTCCGTCGCTGAAAGGAGTTGGTTGCCAGTCGTCGTCACCAGCGGCAGCGCCGCCGCCTGGATCAAATCGAGGCCCTCGGGAATATCCGCTAGAACGTCCGCTTTCACCACGCAGAGTTGGGCGTACGTGTTGTCCGCCATTGCGAACACCCGGTTGCCTGCAGTAAAGGCCTCAACTCCCGGTCCGACCTCCACCACGGTCCCCGCCATATCGACTCCTATGAGGCCCGGGAAGTGGAGGGGATAAAAATCCTTCGTTAATCCGGCTCGCCGCTTGTAGTCGATTGGATTCACGCTCGCCGCGGCGACTCGCACCAGTACTTCGCCAGGACCCGGAACCGGATCAGGGTATTCCTCGAACTTGAGGACTTCCGGGCCACCATATTCGTGGACAACAATTGCTTTCATGACTCATCTCCAAGTAGTGAACGGCTGGATGAAAACCCGATCGGTTACGCGGTGGCGTTTCGGCTGCTGTTCGCGCCCACCAAGGGCCAAATTAGTTTCCTCATCGAGAGCCTTAGAAATAGGGCACACGTCCCGATCGCCACGGCGAGCCCGCAGGCCTAATGCCCACGTTCGCATTATTTGCTATTAGGCCAGAAGTGGGGTGAAGAATCTATTGGACGATGGTATCCGCCGACACATTTGCACTTGGTGCAGCGACAGAGGAGTGGGGCGAATCTGAAATTCATACGCTTTTTGGTAAGCCCGCGGCATCACAGGTCTATGCTGCAATGCAGGTCATCCTCCGGATGGCGAAGTCTTGAGTTGTAGGAGAACAGAATGGGTAGCACAACTGAAGTCTCGGCTGACATCCTGGCGCCGCTTACTCCCGACGAGTTGCGAAAGATCGATGCTTACTGGCATGCCTGCAATTATTTAGCGGCAGGAATGATCTACCTCCGCGCGAATCCCCTGCTTCGCGATCCATTGCGGCCAGAGCACATCAAGAATCGACTTCTTGGCCATTGGGGGTCGGATCCGGGACAGTCTTTAATTTGGATTCACCTGAACCGTCTCATCAAGAAATATGACCTGAATGTCATGTACATCTCCGGCCCGGGTCATGGCGCGCCGGCCACGCTGGCCAACTGCTACCTTGAAGGCTATTATTCCGAGATTTATCCCGACAAGAGCCGTGACGAAGCTGGCCTGCTCAAATTCTTTCAGCAGTTTTCGTTTCCCGGCGGGATCGGCTCGCACTGCACGCCGGAAACACCCGGTTCGATTCATGAAGGCGGCGAGCTGGGCTATTCCATCTCCCATGCGTATGGAGCGGCTTTCGACAATCCCGACCTCATCGTTGCCGTCGCTGTAGGAGATGGCGAGGCCGAATCCGGTCCGCTTGCCACCTCCTGGCATTCGAATAAGTTCCTGAACCCCATTCGCGATGGAGCCGTTCTGCCGGTGTTGCACCTCAACGGCTACAAGATCGCGAATCCCACAGTTCTTGCGCGCATTCCGCACGATGAACTGGAGGCGTTGCTGATCGGATACGGCCACAAACCTTATTTCGTCGAGGGCGATGACCCGGCTGCGATGCATCAGAAGATGGCTTCGACCCTGGAGCAATGCATCCTGGAAATTCGCTCGATCCAGCAGCACTCCCGCTTAACCGGCGATGCCACGCGTCCCCGCTGGCCCATGATCGTACTTCGCTCTCCCAAGGGATGGACAGGACCGAAGATCGTAGACGGCCACAAAGTCGAGGGTTCGTGGCGAGCGCACCAGGTCCCCGTGTCCGACCCGGCAACGAATGAGAAGCATCTGAAGCTTGTCGAAGAGTGGCTGCGCAGCTACAAACCCGAAGAGTTATTCGACGCCGACGGGAAACTCATGGCAGAGCTGCAGGATCTCGCGCCTTCCGGGGCGCGCCGTATCTCCGCTAATCCTCATGCAAACGGCGGACGGCTGCGAAAGGAACTCGAACTGCCGGACTTTCGCGACTACGCCGTCGAGGTCAAAGCGCCGGGTGCGGCCCACGCGCTGCCCACCGACCTGCTCGGACACTTTCTGGCCGAAGTGATGCGCCGTAACATGAGTTCCTTCCGCGTGTTTGGACCCGACGAGACTGCGTCCAACAAGCTCACAGCCATCTACGCTGCCTCAAAGAAAACCTGGCTGGCCGAATTCAAGCCAGAAGACGCTGACGGTGGGGAACTCGATGTCTCCGGGCGCGTGATGGAAATGTTGAGTGAGCACACGCTCGAAGGCTGGTTTGAAGGTTACGTTCTGACTGGCCGCCACGGGTTCCTCTCAAGTTATGAAGCCTTCATCCACATCATTGATTCCATGTTCAACCAGCACGCCAAATGGCTGGAGAAGTCCAAGATGGAGCTCGATTGGCGAGCACCGGTGCCTTCAATCAACCTTCTCATGACATCTCTGGTGTGGAGGCAGGATCACAACGGCTTTACGCACCAGGATCCGGGATTTCTCGACGTGGTCACCAACAAAAGTCCGAATGTCGTGCGAATCTATTTACCGCCGGACGCAAACTGCCTGCTCAGTGTGACGGATCACTGCCTTCGGTCGCGGGATTACGTTAACGTGATCGTCGCGGATAAGCAGGACCATCTTCAGTACCTCACCATGGAAGAGGCAGTCACTCACTGCACCAAGGGCATCGGAATCTGGGACTGGGCGTCCAGCGATAACGGTGAAGAGCCCGACGTCGTGATGGCTTGTGCCGGAGACATCCCAACCATGGAGTCCCTTGCAGCGGTCGCAATCTTAAGGGAGCATTTCCCCGATTTGAAGATACGATTCGTCAACGTCGTGGATCTTTTTCGTCTCATGCCGGAGACTGAACATCCCCATGGGCTCTCCGATCGCGATTTCGATTCACTCTTCACCACCGACAAGCCGGTCATATTCAATTTCCATTCCTATGCTTCGCTCATTCACAAACTTAGTTACCGGCGCAAGAATCACGACAACATACACGTGCGCGGATACAAGGAAAAGGGCAGCATCAACACTCCGCTCGAACTTGCGATTCTCAATCAGATCGATCGTTTCAATTTGGCAATTGACGTCATCGATCGTGTCCCACGCATGCGTTCCGTCGGCGCCCACGTAAAGGAATGGCTGAAGGGTCAGATCATCGCGAGCATTAACTACGCTCACGCCGAAGGCATCGACAGAGAAGAGATTCGAAACTGGAAGTGGCCGGGATAGGCATATCATACGAGTTGGCGAGAAAAGGCGGACTCACCCTGGCGCCTGACAGTGGCTCGCCTTCACTGAAATTCGGGCATCATCCTTATTCCTCGAATGGAAGACGTTCCTATTGCGCCGGGCATTCACGAGTCCCAGAGCGACGCGAACGTAGCGCCATAGATGTTATGACGCATTTGGTTTCTTACAGAATCCTTTTCCGCATAAAAAGCGTCGCCTGTGGATTGTCATTGTAGCGTTCGCACCGCTGGTATCCCCGACGCTCGTACAGGCCAATGGCGGCCTTCAAATCGTCATAACTATCAAGGTAAATCCACTCAATGCCGTGGTTTCGGGCGAAATCTTCCTGTGCGTCAAGAAGTTCATCGGCAATGCGGTTTCCACGTGCGGCTGGCTTAACGTAAAGGCGCTTACACTCACTGGCGTGCGGGATGGATGCAAGCCTGCGCAAGACCACACAGCCCATCACCTCATCTCCGCGGTAAGCCAGCCAAATTCCCGAGGCTGGCTCATGAACAATGCTAGAAAGACTTTCCCGGCTGTCACGCTGCACAACATGAACGGCTTCGTAATACTCATCTAGAATCGCGAGCGCATCGGCACGAATGGTCGTCAATCGCTCGATCCGCACTGCCCGGTTGTCTTTCACAGTCAAAATCGCGCGGACTTTCTGGAGCGACGCAACCAGGGCTTGCCGATCGGTTGCGTTCACGTCTGCCAGCATTGTTCGTAACTGCGCGTTGGACTGCTTGTTGAGTTGCGCGAGCATCCTTTTTCCCAATGTCGCAAGCGTGAGTTGTTTTTCCCGGCCGTCGGTTTTGGACGTTACTTGCCGTACCAGCTTTCGTCTCGTCAGTGCAGCCAACACGCGGCTGACGTAACCCGCATCGAGTCCGAGATTGCCGCGCAGGACTGATGCCGTCGTCAAGGGACTAGCCCCAATCTCGTAGAGGATGCGAGCTTCGGTCAGTGAGAACTCCCCGTCAAGGTGATGCCTGCGAAGGAGACCTAGCCGGGCTGTATAGAACCGGTTAAACTCACGTACCGCGGAAACCTGTTCTTCTATCTTGGGCTGGACGTCGGCGCCGATTGCCATGGGGCGAGTGTACGGCCAGATAATTGCTAAAAGCAACTATCTGGCTCGATAGCAATTCGAACTAGACGTCTGCGAGCCGCAAACGTCCAGATCCGATGCGCTAAGTTTGTGCGCTCAGGTCATTGTCGATCCACGTGCCTCCGGGGGCAATGTACAACTCATGCACGTGTCCATCGACACTGATGAAGTTCACGTGCTGGCTGCTGTCGCTGCCCCAGTAGCCATCGAGGGAACTGCCCGCGGCTGCCGGAGTGCCGTTGGTAAAAGCCGTGAGGTCGTTGTCGACCCAGCCGGCGCCAGGGTGAATGTACAGTTCGTGCACATGCCCGTCGCTGCTGATGAAGTTGACGTGCTGGCTATTGTCACTCCCCCAGTAACCATCGAGCGCGCTGCCTGGCGCAGGGAGGGCGCCACTGGCGAATGCCGTGAGATCGTTGTCCACCCATGTGCCACCCGGAGCAATGTACAGTTCGTGCACGTGTCCGTCGGTACCGACGAAGTTGACGTGCTGGCTGCTGTCGGTGCCCCAGTAACCATCGAGCGCGCTGCCCGTGGCAACGCTGTGGAATCGCCCTCGAGGATTCGAACGCGTAACGGCTGCCGGAATGCCTTTGGCGAAGGCGGTCAGGTCGTTGTCTGCCCAACCGGCGCCCGGGTGGATGTATAGCTCGTGCACGTGCCCGTCTTCGCTGATGAAGTTCACGTGCTGGCTGTTGTCACTTCCCCAGTAGGCATCCAGTTCGCTGCTTGTCGAAGCAGGAGTGCCACCGGCAAAGGCGGTGAGGTCGTTGTCGACCCAGCCGGCGCCGGGATGAATATACAACTCGTGCACATGGCCGTCGGTGGTGATGAAGTTGACGTGCTGGCTGTTGTCGCTTCCCCAATAGCCATCAAGCGCACTGCCGGGTACCGGGAGAGCAGCGTTGGCGAACGCGGTGAGATCGTTGTTGGCCCAGGTACCGCCGGGAGCGATGTACAGCTCGTGCACATGGCCATCCGTTCCGATGAAGTTGACGTGCTGGCTGCTGTCGCTGCCCCAATACCCATCGAGCGCACTACCGGAAACGGCCGGCGTGCCATTGGTGAAAGCGGTAAGGTCGTTATCGGCCCAGGTACCGCCGGGGTGAATGTACAGTTCGTGCACATGACCATCGATGCTGACGAAGTTGACATGCTGGCTGCTGTCGCTGCCCCAATACCCATCGAGTGCGCTGCCCGAAGCCGCCGCTGTGCCCTGCCATATGAACGAAAGAGTCTGGGTAACGGTCGCACCGGACGACGGGGTGACCGCGCCGTAGGTGATATTCGACCCCTCTCCCGTGCCCGCGGAGATTTCGCCACAGGCCGCGCCTGGACCGCCCGACTGGACGGTCATATTCCCGGGAGAAACCACATAAGTGAGGACGCCTGCGCCGGAAATGAAGGTCGCGTTGGAGAAGTTCCCGGGGCCCACCACGTTCACCTCGAAGGCACTGATCGGGTATTGCGTGCCTTGCGGGAAGGCAAAATTGGCGCTTTGCACCTGGTTTGCCGCGTCGGTTACGCTGAACAGCGCGTTCACCACGTTTCCGCTGGTGTCGGTGGTCAACTGGATAGCGAGTGTCGAGCCACGCGGAATCCGATTCGAAGGCGCGGAACCAAACTGCGTGAGGAAGTAGTCATTCGAGAATACCGGCAGCCATGGCGTCGAGTTGGGGGGATTTGGGACATAGCCGGTCGGCCAGGCTGAAGGCGCGCCAATCGACCAATACTGAATCTCGTACCAAAGCTTGCCGTTCTGAACATAGATGATGTACTGCAGCCAATTCAGAGTCTGTCCCTGACTTAGTTGCCCCGGCGGCGGATAGGAATTCAACTGCAGCGAGAAGCCGACATCCTGATAGGTGACCAAGTCCTGCGAAACAGACAGGCTCACCGACAGATTCTGGAGATTCGCACAGTTGTTGATCAGGAGCGAGTTGTTGGCACTACTGAGGGTGGGCAACTGGGAGGGGTCCTGGTACCAGTATTCATCGAGGATCGATCCTGGGGCGCCAACGCACCACAGCTCCATGCTGCTGGGGATTCGGGAGACTGCGGCGACACCGCCCGTCAGTGACGCGCTTCCAGGCGAAGCGAGTTGGAAATGCTGCCAGTTGCCGCCTTCGTACCAGTAGCAATCCTCGACGGATCCCTGGGCGCCGACGTACCACAGTTCCATGCTGCTGGGGATTCGAGACACGGCAGCGATGCCGCCCGTCAGCGACGCGCTTCCCGGAGCAGCCAGCTGGAAGCCCTGCCAGTTGCCGCCCTGGTACCAGTAATGATCTTCGATCGATCCGCTAGCTCCGACGTACCACAACTCCATGCTGTTCGGGATCCGGGAGACGGCCGCGATGCTGCTGGTGAGCGAGGCGCTTCCCGGCGGAGCGAGTTGGAAACTTTGCCAGTTGCCTCCCTCGTACCAGAAACAATCCTCGATGGATCCCTGCGCACCGACGTACCACAGTTCCATGCTGTTGGGGATCCGGGAGACGGCGGCGATGCCGCCCGTCAGCGACGCGCTTCCCGGCGGAGCCAGCTGGTAGCGCTGCCAGTTGCCGCCTTCATACCAGAAGGCGCCCTGGATGGATCCATCTGCGCCGATCCACCACAGCTCCATGCTATTTGGAATCCGGGAAACGGCGGCAATGCCGCCCGTCAGCGACGCGCTTCCCGGCGGAGCCAGCTGGAATGTCTGCCAGTTGCCACCGTCGTACCAGTAGTGATCCTCAATAGAACCCTGGGCGCCGACATGCCACATCTCCATGCTGTTCGGGATGCGCGAGACGGCAGCAATCCCGCCGGTGGTCGAAGCACTTCCCGGCGCAGCCAGTTGGAAGTGCTGCCACGAGCCGCCGTCGTACCAGAAAGAATCTTCGATCGATCCCTGTTCCCCGACGTACCACAATTCCATACTGTTGGGGATCCGCGAGACGGCGGCAACACAAGAAGATGTCGCACCGCTCCCGGCAATGTCCAAAACGAATTGATTCCAGCCCATGGATGGCCTCCAGTTGCAGATGCCGGCTGATCAACCGGTGTCCTGATCGGAAGATAGTGATTCATGTACCGAAAGAGTTTCCATGAAAACGGACGGATTATTCCTTCGAGTCTTTCGGTATCCGAGATGCAGTGCAGCGCTTGAACAGGTTACTGCCGAAAATGAGAGCCAAATGGTATCCCCGATCCACCTGGGTTGCCTCGACACATCCAGAGTCAGTCGTCCGCCGTTATACTTCCCGGTGAAGCCGTCACGCTCTTTTCTTTGTGCTGAAACGCAGCATGCAAAAAATCGCCAGTATTGGCGAAATGCAATGCTTAAGCACGTCTTTAGAGCGAGCGGAAAGGACAGGTCCCGAATGGAATCGAATGTTGAAGGCACTTCTGTTGCTGCGTTGAGTGCTCTCGGAGCCCGCGTGATAATCATGCCGTCTTGGATGGTTGATCAACGTCCTCCCATGATCCGCACGTTTTTTGCGGCGTGGTTCGCAGCCCTATTCAGCATTGTCGCGTCTTCGTATGGATTCGCTCAGGCGCCCGCAGACCGCATGGATCAAGTCGCGCGCTCGTATTCTGATAACCACGAGTTCATGGGATCGGTTCTCGTTGCCCAAGGCGGCAACGTGTTGTTCGAGAAGAGTTACGGAGACGCGAATCTGGAGTGGAACGTTCCCGACTCTTTGTTGACCAAGTTCCGGATCGGCTCGATGACCAAGCAGTTTACGGCGGCCTCGATCCTCCTGCTGGAGGAACGCGGAAAACTCAACACCGACGATTACGTGAAGAAGTACATGCCCGATGCCCCGCCTGCCTGGGACAAAATCACGATCTACAACCTGCTGACCCATACTTCGGGTATTCCCAGTTTCACTTCTTTTCCCGATTACCATGCCAGCGAAGCGACGCCGACCACCCCCAAGGGCTTGGTGGACCGTTTCCGCGACAAACCCCTCGAATTCCAGCCGGGAGAGAAATGGAACTACAGCAATTCCGGGTACGTGCTTCTCGGGTATCTGCTTGAGAAAATCAGCGGACAAACCTATGCGGATTTCGTTTCGGAGAACATTTTGAAGCCTCTGGGGATGAAGGAAACCGGGTACGATTCAAACTCGGCCGTCATTCCTAATCGCGCCACCGGCTACGCCCCGGGTCCAAACGGCCCCGTCAACGCCGGATACATCGATATGACCATACCCTTCTCGGCGGGAGCCCTGTATTCGACCACCCATGATCTGCTCCTGTGGGAACAGGCCCTTTATGGTGGCAAGGTCCTCTCGGCCGCGTCGTTGAAAAAGATGACCACGCCATTCAAGGAGAATTACGGCTGCGGCCTGATGATCACCACCGTGAAAGGACATCTGCAGTATGAACACGGGGGCGGCATCGAGGGGTTCAACACGGAGATGGCGTACTACCCTGACGACAAGCTCACGGTAATCGTGCTTGCGAATCTTAACGGAGGTGCGCCCGGAGATATTGCAGGCAAACTCGCTGCCGTAGCTCATGGCGAGAAAGTGGTGCTGCAGTCGGAACGCAAGCAGATCCAGGTTCCGCGGGAAGTGATGGCAAAGTATGTTGGGAATTATGAGTTGGCGCCTGGCATCTTTATCACCATGACATTGGACGGAGATCATTTGTCTACGCAACTCACCGGCCAGCCGAAATTCGAGGTGTTTGCCGAGAGCGAGACGAACTTCTTTTTGAAAGTTGTCGACGCGCAACTGACCTTCGAGACCGACAGCCAGGGCAAAGTCACTGACCTCGTTCTCCACCAGAACGGGAGAGACCAGACTGCAAAGCGTACTGAGGCCGGACCGCCGCCGCCCCGGGAACACAAAGAGGTACCCATCGATCCCAAGATATTGGACGCCTACGTCGGATCCTACGAACTTGCGCCGAATTTCATTCTGACTGTGACCCGCGAGGGCGACCATCTGTTTACGCAGGCAACCGGCCAGGAGAAGGCGGAGGTATTTCCCGAGAGCGATCATGACTTCTTCCTGAAAGTAGTGGACGCACAAATTACCTTCGAAACCGACAGCCAGGGCCGGGCAACGGGCCTTATACTGCACCAGGCTGGAACGGACCATAAAGCACGTCGTGTCCAATGAGCTAGCTGGCTAACTTTGTGAAGGCTGTCGATGATTGCATTGGTCAACTACGCCAAGGAGCCAGGCTCGGTTGAGCTTCGGGAGATTCCCGTCCCGCAAATCGGCGAGGAAGATGTCCTCTTGAGAGTGGATGCCGTCGGGATTTGCGGAAGCGATCTGCACCAGTACCACGGCAAGAACAGCTGGCGCGTGAACTATCCCGTGGTTCTGGGCCACGAATTCGCCGGCGTGGTGGCGGGACTCGGCAGCCGCGTCTACGGATTCCGCGAGGGAGATCGCGTGGTGAGCGAAACCGCGGCGGTGCTTCCGCGCGATTCGGCGCTGATTCGCCAGGGCCTGTACAACCTCGAGCCGGGCAGGCTCGGGTTCGGCTACGGGGTCGACGGCGCAATGGCGACGTTCGTGAAGGTTCCGGCCCGCTGCCTTCACCATGTGCCTTCTGCAGTGACTCAGGAAAAAGCCGCGCTGACCGAGCCCTGTTGCGTGGCCTACAACGCGGTCTGCGTCAATTCCCACATACGTCCCGGCCAAAGCGTCGCCGTCATCGGTCCCGGGCCCATCGGACTGCTGTGCGCAGCCATGGCGAAGCTGGCCGGGGCAGGCCATCTTCTCGTCATCGGCGCCCCGGTCGATGCGAAGCGTCTGGCCGTCGCCCTTCAGATGGGTGCCGACACGGTCCTGGGCGCGCAGGCGAAGATATTCCCGCGTGGGTGAAAAGCTTCGGAGATGGATACGGAATGGATCTCGTCATTGACGCCGCCGGTGTCTCCGCATCTCTCAAGCTTGCCCTCGAAATCGTGCGTCCGGCAGGTCAAATCACCAAGGTGGGCTGGGGGCCGGAGCCGCTCGGCTTCTCGCTCGATCCGCTGGTGCAGAAAGCGGTGACGCTGCAGGGCAGTTTTTCCCACAACTGGCCGGTTTGGGAAGAAGTGCTTTCTCTGCTGGCCGCGGGCAAAATCGATCTCGCGCCGGTGCTCAACCAGGTCTCGCCGCTGACTGAATGGCGACAGGCGTTTGAAGCCATGCATACGGGCGAAATCGTGAAAGGTGTACTGAAGCCATGACTCCGCCAATGGCGCCGCAAGGCACGCGTCTGAAGGACAAAGTCATCCTGGTGACCGGATCGGGCACCGGGATCGGCGAAGGCATGGCGCGCCGATTTATCTCCGAAGGCGCGCGCGTGATGCTCCACGACAAACAGGAAGACGCACTGCCGGCTCTCGCGTCGTGAGTTAGGAGAGAACGCATCCTATGTGATCGGCGACCTCGAGGACCCCGCGATTCCCGCCAAGCTCATTGAACAAACCGTTGCTCACTTCGGAAGGATCGACGGCCTGGTGAATAATGCCGCGGTGAAGACGCGCGGAGGCATCGTGGATACCGATGAAGATGCCTTCGACCGCACCGTCAACGTCAACCTGAAAGCGCCGTTCTTTCTCATCCGCGCGGCGCATTCCGCACTTTCGCAAACAGGGTGGCGGGCGCGTCCTGAACATCGGCTCGATCAACGCCTACTGCGGCGAAATCAGCCAGTGCATCTACTCGGCGTGCAAGGGCGCTCTGATGACTCTTACGCGCAATCTGGCAGATGCGCATGGGGCCGAGGGCATCCGGGTCAACCAGATCAACCCCGGCTGGACGCTCACGCCCAATGAACGCGTGTTAAAGGCGACGGAAGGATTGCCCGAGGATTGGCCCTCGCGCTTGCCCACGGCGTACGCGCCCGGCGGCCGCCTCTTCTCGCCCGACGACGTCGCCTTGGCCGCGGTGTACTTCCTTTCCGACGAAGCCGCCCTCGTGAACGGCGCGGTGCTGGACCTCGAGCAATATCCCATGATCGGGCGCAATCCACCCAAGGTCATCCCGTCGTGAAGCCGAGGCTCGCCGCATTCCCCAAATGCTACATGGATCAGCTATGCGTCGATCACACGATGACGCTGTTCGAATGGATCGAACTCGCCGCCACGCTCGGTGTCGACGGGCTGGAATTCTATTCCGGCTTTCTGCGTGATGATCCGGTCTTCCTTCACCAGGTCAGGGACGCCCTCGAGAGCCATCAACTGGCGATGCCCATGCTCTGCTGTTCTCCCGATTTCACGCAGCCCGATCCGGTTCTTCTTGCCAAGGAAATTGAACGCGAAAAAAGAATGATCGAGCTGACAGCATTCTTCGGCGGCCGCTATTGCCGGGTGCTCTCCGGCCAGCGCCGCCCCGGGCTCGACCGCGCCGCCGGAGTGGCGCAGGTCGTCCGGGTGATCAAAGGCCTGCTGCCCTTCGCGGAACAACACCAGGTCGTCCTGACCATGGAAAACCACTACAAGGACAACTACTGGGAGTACCCCGAATTCGCGCAGAAGATGGATGTCTTCGTCGAGATCGTCGATCAGATCGATTCGCCGTGGTTCGGCGTCAACTTCGATCCATCGAACACGCTCCTCGCCGGCGAAGAGCCGCTGGTCCTGCTCGAGCGCGTGAAGGACCGCGTGGTCACGATGCACGCGAGTGACCGTTATCCTCAAGAGCGGAACCATCGAGGATCTGCGGCGCGAAGAGAACGCAGCCGGATATGCCAGCCCGACTCGCACACGGCGTCATTGGCAGAGGCCTGAACGATTACGATGCGATCTTCACTGTGCTGCGTTCGGTCGGCTTCCACTCCTGGATCTCGATTGAAGACGGAGTCAACGGCATGGAGGAACTGCGCGAATCGGCGAGTTTTCTTCGCTCGAAGATCGATCTCCATTTCCCTGAGCCCCTGGAGCCGCAATGAATACCATCGTCCAGATTTCGCTCGATCTTACCTCCATTCCTGAAGCCATCGACACGGCCCATCTCGCCATCCGTTGCGGCGTCGATTGGCTCGAAGCCGGGACCCCTCTCATCATCGCCGAAGGCATGAACGGGGTTCGCGCCTTGCGGTCCGAGTTTCCCGGCGTTCCCATCGTGGCCGACCTTAAAACCATGGACGGCGGATGGCTGGAGGCGCAATTGATGGCCTCGGCCGGCGCGACCCACGTCGTGGTCATGGAGCGCGCCCACCCCGAGACCGTGAAAATGGTTGTGCAAGGCGGGAAGAGACTTCGGCGTCAAGGTCATGGGCGACAACCTCGGAGCGGAAGACAAGGTTGCAGCCGCCAGGCGGCTCGAGGATCTCGGCTGCGACTTCGTCATTCATCACATCGGCTACGATGAACGCCGGGGCCTTGCGGCAGCGGGCAAACCGTTCCCAAGCCCGCTCGATCAGTTGCGTGAAATCGTCAACGCGGTTCGAGTTCCAGTCCAGGCCGTGGGAGGCCTCTCCGTCGAACAAGCCATCCGCACCCCGGAATATGGAGCGCCTCTGGTCGTTCTTGGCGCGCCGCTCTCCATCGATCCCGAATCCTTCAAGACCGCCTCTGGAGATCTTGAATCGATGCTGCGGCTGATCTGCGACCGCGTTCATGCCTACCGCGGAAACGCGAATACATGAAGGCGAACTGGGGTTCCCTAGAGCGTTACGGCAGCCGGAGCATCCGGCGGAACGGCGCTCCCGCGTTTCTGAAAGCAAGCGCGGCACATGATCGGTAGACCTCTGGTCGGCTTGAAAGGAACGGTCGTTGCGCGTCCGCATTCCGCACATATTGCCGGGCATTCCACGCGGCGCTTTGGGTGCTCCTCTGAACGCTTCGCCCTGCACGACTTGCAGCGTTTAGGTTCGTGGACGAACTGCTTGTCGTGAAAAAATACTTGTTCATCCGCGGAGAACAGAAACGTCTCGTCACAATCGGAACATTTCAATATCTTGTCGGTGAATTCCATCTAGGATCCCTCAAAACAACGATCTTTTTGGAGCCGCTCAAGCAAACCCGTACCAAGTCCAACTGATAAACGGGCGATTGCCGCGATCAAAACGGCAACTCGAGAAATGAAAGCAATCAGGAAGGCTCTGCGGGGCCGCCATTACGGCGAAGGCGCAGCCCTTCAAAAGGCATAAACGGAATTCAGACCCAAACCGGGTCAAAGCCGATGGAAAAACTCGAAAACGCAGGCGCCACGGTGGCCGGCGCGTGCCGATCCAAGGCATGGTTCGCCGGGATGCAACGATGCCTCGGCAACAGGCGAGGCCGCCTGTCGGAACGGATTGGGATGTGGGTCGAAGTGCCGGGCGGAGGTCAAAACACTATTTTGCAGAGCCAGACGGGCACGCAGCGAGCTTGCGCCGAAGTTCCTCACGCAATTGATGCATGTTGAAAACACTGGTGGCCGAATAGTCGTGCTTCACCGCGGATGCCATTTGCAACGAGTGCCGATAAGCCTCAACACCTGCCGAGCATTCTCCTCGCGCCATCCGGACCTGCAGTTTGGCGTACATAAACTCAGTCTGAGCCATATGAATGCGCGCGTCGTCGTTGGTCGGATCCAGCTTCATCGATTCGGAAAAGATGGAAATTGCATGGCGAAGATCCCGAGCGGCGCGCTGCGGACTTACCGCGAGTTCCACCGTTTCCGATGCTGTCATTTCCAGTTTTCCGATTTCGAGACGTGCCAATTGGTTTCGCGGGTCGGCAGTCGCAATGGCGCGGAGCAACTCCAGCCCCTTGCGAAAGTCGGCCAGAGCCGCTCTCTCATCATGAAATTCGTGCTCCAGCCAACCCGTTTCCGCGTGCGACCAGCTTGATTCCAGTCTGAATCTCGTGTTGGTTGGAGAGTCTGCGAGCAGATCCTGAAAAATCGCCAGGGCGGCTTTCTGAAGCCCCAATGCCGTGTGCTTATCCCCCATAGCCTGCAGTTCATCCGCCATTTGCCGTTCGGTCCGACCCTGGAGCAGCCGGTTGTCGGCATCCGCAGGCGCCTGTGCGGCCGCGGCCAGGACTTCCTGGTAAGCACGAAGGGCGGCAGGCGCGTTATGTTCGCCATCGAGAGTGGCAGCCACGGTAGTCAATGCGCGGAGATGTAATTTGTAGTCGTCCTTGTGGCGCACCGACATCGTATTCAACAACTGCGTAGCTTCGGCGCGCAATGTCCTCCATTCCGTCATTTCGCCGCGACGCGAGTGGACATTCGCCGCCTCAAGATCAGCGTCCACCATGGCGGCAATGGCCTCCTCGTCGCTGCCGGAACGCCCCAGTATGTTCCGTAACAATTGTCTTGCGTGCTCAAGATTTTGGATTCCGGCAGCGCAATCGTCCAGGCTGGCGCTGGCGGATGCGGCCTGCAGACTTCCGATCTTCGTATAAGCTCGGGCCAGTTCAAGTTCAAGGTCGCGATTGCGCCCGCTCGTCGCCTCCAGCGCCTTGAGGTATTCCAGCGCGCGCTCGATCAGCATTTTGCGCGCCATGGTCGAGCCCGGCAGTTCCTGGATCGCGTCGTGCATATCAAACACGACGGAATGGGCCAGTTGCCTTACCTGGTTGAACCGTAACTCCGCAATTCGTTCTGCGCGCCAGACTCGCCAGATCGCGCCACAGGCGAAAAGGAGAACGATGCCGGCAAAGGCAACCAGCCAGCGGCGCCGCACCACAAATTTGCGAAAGTGATATAGCCCTGAACCGCGCGCAGCTTCAACGGGAAACCCATCGAGATAACGCTGAATATCGGAGTGGAATTTCTCTACGGTCGCGTAACGCTCGTCGGGAGACTTGCGCAGAGCTTTCAATACGATGTGGTCGAGGTCGCCTCGTAACTGCCGCGGGCCGAACCCGGGAGTGACAGTCCTGGCCGCTGCGCTAGGTTTGCAGGGAGCCTCCTCACAGATCGCCCGGCAGAGTTCGAGCGGCGAGGTGGTGGCCCTTCCATACGGGCTCTCTTCCGTAAGAAGTTCAAACAGCAGAACCCCGAGCGAGTAGATGTCCGTCGCAGTGGAAAGACGTTCGCCGCGAATCTGTTCCGGGCTCGCATAGCCGGGAGTCAACAACACCATCGACAGGGTCACATCCAGCGTGCCGGGTTGAATGATGTGTGCGAGCCCGAAGTCGAGCAGTTTCGGCAAACCCTCAGAGTTGACGAAAATGTTGGCCGGCTTGATGTCCCCATGAACAACCAGGTGGCGGTGTGCGGCTGAAACCGCATCGCAGATCTTCCCGAACAGTTCCAGGCGTTCGCGCAACCCGATGCTATGCGATCGGGCATATTTAATGACCGATTCCCCTTCCACATATTCCATCGAGTAAAACGGCTGTCCGGAAGCTGTGGTGCCGCCGTCAATCAAGCGGGCAATGTAGGGATGATCCAACCCGGCGAGAACCTGGCGCTCATTGTGAAAACGCCTTACGAGGCCGGGATAGCGCGCCGTGTCTTTGAGCACCTTGATGGCGACCTTCTGCTGATACGCTCCATCGTCGCGCTCGCCAAGATAGGCGATTCCCATACCTCCTTCGCCCAAGGTGCGCAGAATCTTGTAAGGACCGATATGCCCAGGGGGAAGTCCGTGATCGATCCCGTTTGAATCAGCAGATTCATCAGGGCCAGTATTGTCCCAACTCCATGCTGAAGAATTGGAAGGTTGATCCCGATGCTCCAGTAACGCCTCCAGCCTGTGCAATACCTTTTGTTGTACGTTTTCGTCGGTGGAACTCGCGGGGAACTGATCCCGCAGTTCGGAACTCGCTTCATCGAGAAAGTCAGGCGATTCCTCATACGCCGCTAAAAGGGAGCGAACCTCTGCAACGATCTCAGAGGAACAGGCCTGGGATTGCAGAAAGGGCTCTCGCTCTGCGTCCGCCAAAGCTACCGCAGACGAGAACAGGTCTTTAGCGCTACTCCATTCGTCTGCGGTCACCGTACGTTCTTGCCTTCAAGCAGCCTTCGCCTGATCCAGGTTTTGGCGACGATCCATTCCCGTTTCACAGTGCTCTCGGAGACCCCGGTGGCTTCGGCGGTTTCGGGAATGCTGAGCCCGCTGAAATATCGAAGCTCCACGATCCTGCCTTGCATCGGGTCGAGTATCTCCAGTTCCTTGAGCGCATCGTTGAGCGCGAGAACATCGATATCCGGGGGTGGCGCAACCGCGTCTGTATCAATCAAGGCAAGGGTCGGTGTCCCCGCGTTTCTTTTCAGACTGTTTCTGGCGCGCGCGTAATCAATCAGGATGGACCGCATCAGCCGGGAAGCAAACGCAAAAAAGTGTGCGCGGTCCTTCCATGTGGTTTTCTGCGACTGAGCCAGGCGTATCCATGCTTCATGAACAATTGCCGTGCATTGCAGAGTAGCGGACCGCGTCCCCTGGCCGCAGTGCCGATGCGCAATGCGGCGGAGTTCCGGATATGCAACCTCTACGAGTCGATCTAGCGCTTCCGGTTGTCCCGCTCCCACTTCGCTTAGAAGCGTGGTGATATCAGTCACAACTTCAACGTGCGACTCTGAGGCAAGCCGTTCCATAACAGCCGATTTCTTTGAAAAGTGGTCCTACTATAGCACGATTCCGGATCCGAATTCTGTTCGAAGGTACACAGCTAGTCGCCCTTTGAGTTCCGCTTTTCACCTGCGGAAACAAACCGGGAATCGGGGGCTATTTTTAGTTAACGGCTCCAGGCAGATCCACTTAGCTGGCGCCATGCAGGAGATCGGACTCGCGCGCAACTTTCAGCGCCTCGAGAGCCGCACCACGCGCGCCCGCGGTGTCGCCGTTCGGGATCACATGAATCGGTATGTCGGCCTGCTCTTCTCTCTGAACTCCCATCCCGATGCGAATTTCATCCAGGAACCAGTGTTGAAATTCGGGGCTCGTCTCAACCGCGCCGCCGCCCACGATCAGGGCGTCCGGGTCGAAGGTGTTGACCATCTGATCAAAAAACAGTCCGAGCGCCCGCGCCTCAACGCGGAAGATGTCGCGGCACATCGGATCGCCCTTCTCTGCCATCCCGCGTACGCGATAGGCAGCCTTGTGGGGATCTTCAATTTTGGCCAGTTCGTGGTCGGGATATTGTTTCAGGAAATGCGGCAGCAGATATCTCCTAATCGAAGTGAGAGAACATAGCGATTCCAGATCTCCCATGCGGCCGCAATTGCACTCCGGAAGCAGTCCCTCGATGTCGGGAATCGACTGGTAGGGAATGAGGACGTGGCCAAGCTCTCCGCCGAACCCCTTCCGGCCCTTGATTACCGAGCCATCCATGATGATTCCACCGCCGAGACCGGTGCCGACGATGCAAGAAATCGAGGTGGTCCCCTTGCTGGTGCCGAACAGAGCAAAGTGGCCCCAGACGGCCGCAGCGTTCGCGTCGTTGAGGTAGACGACCGGTTTCCCCAGAACCTGGGCGAGGTTGCCGCACATATCGAAACTCGCCCAATCGGCATGTACAAAATTTGTGGAGCCTTTGGCGCTGAGCACTCCCGTCGCGCTCGCCGGGCCCGGTGTGTCGAGGCCTACAACCGCCACATCGGCAAAAGAAATTCCCGTCTTCTCCAACGCCACTTTGAGGCCCTCCGCAATCTGCTTCAGACAGATTGCCGGTCCCTCGGTTGAGCGGGCTGGATACTCACACAGGCCGTCGATGAGAAACTCTTCGCGATCGTTGAGCAACGTATAGTTAACCGCAGTTCCACCAAGATCCACACCAGCGACCAGCATCTTTTTCCCTCGCCTATATCTGGTTCCAACGGATTGAACAGATTTGCAGCTAATCCGGCTCTTTCCCATCTCAGCGCAGTTGCCTCGCAACTACGCTGAGGAAAAATACCGTCCCGCTACGCGCTGCCTGTGCATTCGCGCAGTCTTCAGCAACTCATTTGGCAGACAGCATATTGTCCCATATCAAATCGTAGGCTGGCTAAGCGGCCCCCGGGCCGCGCCCGCATCGCCAATCATCCCCCGATCAGGGTTGTTCGACGAGCATTCCATATCGCTGTTTCTGCCGGTTTTCCGATTGCTCTTCCTTGCGAAGCTCGGTCAGTTTCTGGACCAGCTCTTTCAGTTCATCTTTCGGGCCGGTTTTGCGCAGAGCCAGGATCAAAGTATAGAGAGCAGACTGATCCTTAGGCGACAGCTTTAGCGCAGCGCGGCAGGTATCAATCGCTTTTTGCAACTGACCGTTCTGAAGGTACAAAGAAGCAAGCAAATCGTAGTCCTGGACCAGGTGTGGATCCAGTTCCTTCGCCTTCTCCGCGGCGGAGATCGCCTCCGTTACGTTCGGCTGACTGCTCCCCTCGTCAGGACCGGACCAGGAGAGTGATTCGGCCAGCAGATAGTATCCAAAAGCGTCTTTTGGATGCTCACGGACCTGCTTGCGGAAGTTCGCCAGGGCCTCCTTGCTGTTGTGCCGCTGCGACTGCGCAATGCCCTCGGCCGATGCGGCCATCGAATTAGCCGGATCAAGAGAGTGGGCACGTTCAAAGTCGGCCATGGCCTTCTCGTAATCGCCGTTCTGCCCGTACAGAACTCCGCGGGCCATGTAGAGCGCGGCGGAATTCGCCAGCCTGCTAAGCCCGCTGTTGATGATGTCGATGCCCACGGAATATGAGCCGTGAGCAAAAGAGAGTGTGGCGAAATCGAGATAGTTCTCAGGCTCATCCGGATGGGCGATGATTGCTGACCGAAGCAGTTGAATCGCCTGCGGCGTTTCTCCATTGGCTTCGTGGATTTCCGCCGCCAGGCGCATCGCGGCGGAGTCGGGAGGTTGCCCATCAAGGAGCGGTTGAAGAGTGGACAGGGCGTCATCCTTGGCGGAGACCCGCCACTGGAGCAGCGCGAGGTCATAGCGGGGAGCTGGGTCCGCGGGGCGAAGCTCGAGCAATTGCTTGAAGAGGGGAATGGCCTCAGGCTCGCGATTCAGATGGGCAAGGGAGAGCGCATACGCCATCAAGGCACTCGGTTCCGAACGCGCCAGATCGCCGGCCGCAGCAAAGTCCTGTGCGGCTTTATCGTATTCCCGATCGCGGTATTCGAACACGCCCAGCATTCCGTGCGCGGTTGGGTCCGCAGATTGAATCGCCAGGATGCGCTGCAGAAGCGCTATCGCGTCCCTCGACTGCGCCTTGTATTCCAATTGCGCCGCGCCCTCGAGAGCAGGCAGATAATTCGGGGCAGACTTCAGCGCCTCGAGATAAGCCTTCAGTGCTTCGTGCGGATGATCGGAGCGTTCCAAGGCAAGACCGCGCAGAGTCCAGAGTTTAGGGGATTTCGGGTCTGCTCGAAGTAAACCATCGGACAAGCGAAGGGCTTCGTCGTAGTTTCCTTTTTGGATGGCTTCGATAATGTTCGCAGTGGTGGGAGTCGGAGTCTGTGCAGAGCCGCTGATGGCGAGTGACAGCAGGATGCAAATGATAGTCATGAGAAATGATGGCGTCCGGGGGCCCCGATTTCTGCGTGACGCGGGCTCGCGTTTTAACCCCACGTAGATCACAAGGGCAGGCGTCAGCTCAATCGCGGCGCCGGCGATTCGCAATGTTGTGCCTGGCTTGATCGTGTAATGGATGACCACTTCGCAATACCTAGGCTACCACCGTAATATCCCAACCTATTTGCTTTGGCTTGGTCCAAAACGAAACGATGGAGGGGCTCATTCTCCGGCCGCTCCACCGATCAGGAGGGGATGGTTTGAGCCAACTTCACAGCTAGAAGTTCCACCGCATCCCAAGTCGGTGCGCCAAAGTACTGGCTTGGGTTGGCTCAGGTCGGATAAACTGTTTTCGTTCAGTTTGGGCAGGTAAGCAAACGTTTTCTTGACCTCTTGAAATACTCCGGGGAGACTCCGTCGCCGTCCTCGGAATATGTGTCGAAGCATGGATTCACTGGAAAGCAACTCGCACCATCAGCGCAGAATTGGAGCAACTCCCATGGGCAGGAAACGGAAATTTGCGAAAACGATTCCGTCAGGAAAGATCAGTGAAAAGCGCGATCAAATTGAACCGAATCGCCGGGAGTTTCTTGCGGGATTGACAGGGGCTGCGGTTGTGGCAGCCGTTACCAGCCAAAAGGGAACGGCCCAGTCCCCGGATCGTATCCTCAACATTGCCCGGGTAGCGATTCCCTCCAGCCTCACCGTCATGAGCGAGAACAAGATCTCTGCTCTGAACGACGGTTTTGCGCCGCAGAACTCATTCGATCGCTCCCACGGGCTCTATGCTCTGCACAGGGAGTGGCCAAGCGAAAGCGGCGAGTCATGGGTGCAATATGACTGGAGCGAGCCGGTCAGTATCAACAAAATTGAAGTGTATTGGGCGGTGGACCGCCCCAGGCCGGGTGCATTGCCCGGCAGCAGCAGTTTGCACGGAATGCACGTTCCTCAGAGCTACCGCCTTCTCTACTGGAACGGGTCGGACTTCGTAGAGGTGACTCAGTCCGAGGGCCTGGGCATAGGTGCAGACGCGTTTAACCCAACCACGTTCGCACCAGTGAAAACCAGCAAACTGCGCCTCCAGGTCACGCCGCAGAAGGGTCAGCCGGCCGGCATCCTCGAGTGGCGGGTCTACAACTTCGGGCCTGCTCCGTCTCTTCCCCCGGTGATTGAATCCGGAGTGGATCGGTCGGTGGTGATGGGCGCCCGGACTTATCTGGCTGGCAAGGTAACCTGGCTCGAAGATTCCCCAAAGAATACTGCGCGATGGGTCAAGGAGTCCGGGCCTGGAGCCGTAACTTTTGACCAGACGACCTCTCCGGTTACGCGGGCTGGGTTCTCGGCTCCAGGGGATTACGTCCTGACCCTTGCCGCCTCCGGCTCCAACGACCGCTCTCACTCTGTTTCCGTCCACGTGGAACCGCAGCCGCCCAAGGATCGGCTGGATGTTGTTTATACGCGGAAGTATTCGATTGACAGTCCATTTTGGAATCAGCGCGCCAAAACGCTGATCGTGAACTGGATTCCCCACTGCATCCAGATGTGCGAGCGAACGGATATCCCCGCCATGCGAGGCGACGGTGGAATCGACAACTTTGTTGAAGCAGGCAAGGCCAATCGCGGCGAGCCGCACGGCAAACACAAGGGCTATGTGTTCTCAAACGCCTGGGTTCACCAGACCGTTGAGTCAATGTGTATAGCCCTGATGGTGGATGCCCAGGGCGACGCGGAGATCCTGCAGGCGCAGGACTTGATGCGTTCGACGCTGGAACGCTGGATCCCGATCATCCTGGCGGCGCAAATGCCGGATGGATACCTGCAGACGGCTTACATCCTTGCCGACCGCGCGAGCTGGCCGGAAAGATGGTCGCCCGATCATCGCGGCAATCACGAAGGATACGTCTCCGGGTACTTCATCGAGTCGGCGATTAATCACTACACTCTTACCGATGGCAAAGATCTGCGCCTCTACAACGCCGCGAAGAAGCTGGCCAACTGCTGGGTCGCCAATATCGGACCCGGCAAGAAAGAGTGGTTCGACGGCCACCAGGAGATGGAGCAGGCGCTGGTGCGCTTTGGGCGCTTCGTCAACGACCAGGAGGGGAATCATCGAGGAGACGCTTATATCTCGCTCGGCAAGTTCCTCCTCGACTCCCGCCGCGGCGGTTCCGAGTACGACCAGAGCCATCTGCCGCCGGGCCAGCAGTACGAGGCTGTAGGCCACGCGGTGCGCGCCACCTATTTCTACTCCGGCATGGCCGATATCGCCGCCGAGACGCACGACCCCGATTACCAGAGCGCAGTAATCTCGCTCTGGGACAACATGGTCAACCGCAAGTACTACCTGACCGGCGGCATTGGCAGCGGCGAAACTTCAGAAGGATTCGGGCCGAACTATTCGCTTCGCAACGAAGCCTATTGCGAAACGTGTTCGAGCTGCGGGCTGGTCTTCTTTCAGTACAAGCTCAACCTCGCGTATCACGACGCCAAATACGCCGATCTCTACGAGCAGACCATGTATAACGCTTTGCTCGGCGGTGTCGCTCTCGACGGCAAGAGCTATTGCTACACCAATCCGCTGATCAATACAGAGCGCGCCCTGTGGCACGTTTGCCCGTGCTGCGTCGGCAACCTGTCGCGCACTCTGCTGATGATCCCCACCTGGAGTTACGTGAAGGACGCGACCGGCCTCTACGTCAACATGTTTGTGGGCAGCCGGATCCACGTCGGCCAGGTGGCCGGCACAGGCGTTGAGGTTGTGCAGAAGACAGACTACCCCTGGAGTGGCGCGATCTCTATCACGCTGAATCCCGAGCAGGCCAAAACTTTCTCCGTTTACGTTCGCGTACCCGATCGCACCACCAGCAAGCTCTACGTGGAATCGCCCGTCGTTCGGGGAGTGAAGCGCTTTGCGGTCAATGGCCAGCAGGTCACGCCCACCATCCAGAAAGGCTACGCGGTAGTGACGCGCGAGTGGAAAGCCGGCGACCGCATCGAGTTGGAATTGCCAATGGAGCCCCAGCGCGTGGTCGCTGATCCACGCATCAAGGCGAATACCGGACTTGCGGCCTTGATGTACGGTCCGCTGGTCTACAACGTCGAAGCGGCCGACAATCACACCATCGATCAGGGACTCGCCGCGGGCCCGCTTCGTACGCAGTGGAACCCGGATCTGCTCGGCGGAGTGCTGGTGATCAAAGGCCAATGGGCCGACGGATCGGAGTTATCGGCCATTCCGAATTACGCGCGAATGAACCGTGTGGGGCCACCTCCCGACTACCCCGGGGAGGAGGACGGCGGTAAGGAACACAGGAAGCCGGCAATCCAATCGAAGGTGTGGATTTAAAACGTCGTCGGTTTCCTGGACTTGAACTTGAGATAGTTTCTCAAGGGGAAAACGCGCGGGCCCCGTCAGCGATGCGCGATAGACGCGGACGCCAGGCCAAGCAACCTGCGCCGCATAGCCGGCTCGGGATACAATCCCAATCCGGGGAGGCCCGCCTTGATCAAGGTCTCGCCTTCGCGCGCGTGTCCCAGTTTCCGGAGGCAAATTCCCAGTTGCGCGTTGGCGTCGGCCAACTGCCAGGGTTGCACAAGGAAACGGCTCACGAGCCAGGGTGGCCGCAGCTTCGCGCAGCAAAGGCTCCGCCTCGCTCGCCTTGCCTTCCTCGGCCAGCGCTGCTCCCAGGCGCACTTCCGCGGCGGCCGTATCCGGGTGGCCGGCGTAGAGTTTCTTCTTGCGGATCTCGAAGGCGTCACGAAAGAGAACTTCGGCCCCGGCAGGGTCACGCTGAAACTCGCGTGCCACCGCAACTTCGATCAGCGATGTGGCGACGTCAGGATGCTCGTCTCCACCCAGTTTGCGCCGCATTACGAGCGCCTGGCGCGCATATTGTTCCGCTCCGGCAAAATCTCCGCGATCAAGTTGCAGCACCCCGAGGTAGCTGAGAATCTTGGCGACGGTCCAGTTCTCCGGTCCATTGGCCTGTTGGACGATTTCGAGAGCCTGTCGAAAATCATGTTCGGCCTGCGCGTAATCGCCCCGGGCCTGCAGCACCCGCGCCCAGTTGGCAAGCGAAGCGGCAAACAGCGGATGCTTTTCTCCGAGAGCCTTGCGGCGAATCTCGAGAGCCTCATGCAGCACCGGCTCCGCATCTTTCCAATCGCCTCTTGCAAGCAGAATCCAGCCCAGGTTGTTCAGCGGGTAGCCGAGATCCGGATGGTCGGCGGCCACGATGCGGCGACGGACTGCGAGCGCCTGGCGCTCCGTCGTTTCGGCTTCGGTGAGATCGCCGGCGTCAATGGACGCTCCCGCCAGATTGTGAAGATGGACGAAGTAACTTCCCGATTCAGTGCCCTTGAATCGGCGGCTGATTTCGACAGCTTCCCGAAGCAGTTGCCGCGCCTCCTGGATAAGCTCCTTTGCGCTCCAAAACGAGGGCAAGATAGTCTCTGCTGTTATCGCCCTGGTCGATCTTCTGTTTGCGCGCGATGCTGAGGCTGGTGCGCAGGATGGATTCGGCTTCCGCATCGCGGCCCTCGTCGTACAGACACTCACCTAACCCGTCGAGAGGCTCCGTCACCGGTCCCGTATCGGGCCCGAGCATCTGTTGGCGAATGTTGATCGATTCGCGAAAGTAGGGCTCGGCGCGCTTGAACTCTCCGCGCATGCGATAGATTGTGGCCAGATTGAATGCGTTGGTCGCGAGGCCCAGGCGATCGGTCGTGCTCGAACTCTTCTTCAGGTTATACGCGCGCTCCAGCAGCGACTGCGCCTCATCGTAAGCTCCGAGCCGGAAATAGGCATATCCGACATTGTCGAGCATGGTGGATTGCACTTCCGGCTCGGTGCCCAGTTCTTCGTCGATGCGCTTCGTACCCTGATCGAGCAGGTCGCGTGCCGTGATCTCGCGTCCAAGCGCTTCATCAGGCGTCGCCGCCTGAAAGATGCTGGCGAGAAAATCCGCCTCATGTTGCGCGGTAAGGCGCTGCTGTTCGGCGATCGCGCGTGCTTTTTCCGCTCGGCGCGCGAGGATGCCCATACCGACGCTGAACGCAACCAACCCAACCAGCGCAACCGCGGCGGCGGCCGTCGCAACGCGGTGGCGGCGAACGAACTTGCGGCTGCGATAACCGAAGCTATCCGTTCGCGCATGGACCGGATAGCCATGAAGAAAAGCCTGCACATCCTGCGACAGGGCTGAAACCGAAGCATACCTGCGGGCCGGTTCCTTGCGCATCGCCATCAGCACAATGTTGTCGAGTTCGCTGTTGACATTGCGCAACGCATCCGGGCTTGCCGATTCGCGATGCGCGCGGATGGCATGGCTCGGAGTTTCAGGGTCGCGTTCGCACACGATCTGCATCGCCTCGAGAGGGCTTCGCGAATCCAGGCGAAATGGGCGCTCTCCCACCAGCAGTTCGTAAAGCAAAACACCTAGTGCATAGACATCGGCGGAAGTGGTAACGGTTTCGCCGCGCACCTGTTCCGGACTGGCGTAGTCCGGGGTCAGCATCCGGTCCACTGTGCGCGTTGGCGCTGAAGCTCCGGACTCTGCATCGAGCAGCTTCGCGATTCCGAAATCCAGCAGCTTGGGGATGCCGTCAGCTGTAACCAGGATGTTGCCCGGTTTAATGTCGCGATGGATGACGAGGTTCTTGTGTGCATAGTCCACCGCCGCACAGAGGGTGCCGAACAAGCTGAGGCGATCTTCCACGCTCAGCTTGTAGTCGCGAACGTAGGCATCGATCGGAACACCCGGGACGTATTCCATGACCAGGTACGGCAATCCGTCCGCAGTGATTCCCCCGTCAAGCAGCCGGGCAATATTGGGGTGATTCAGATTGGCGAGAATCTGGCGTTCGGAATTGAACCGCAGCAACATCGCGCTTCCCTGCCCTGCGGCCGGGTTCATGAGCTTGATCGCGACTTCCTGGCGGTACAATTCGTCGGCCCGGGTGGCGAGATAGACCCGTCCCATGCCTCCTTCGCCGATCGGCCGCAGCAGCCGGTATGGCCCGATCCGCGCACCGTCCACCAAAGGCTGTTCCTCTTGTCGTCGCGCGACTTCCACGACCGCGTGCCGGGCAAATCCAAGCGTCTGGCCGGACGCCGCCAGCAGAGACTCGACTTCCCGCAGCATATCGGGATCACGACCGCATTGCTGTTGGAGAAACCGGGAACGTTCGATCTCCGCTAATTCGAGGGCGTCGTAGAACAACTGCTGAATCTCTTGCCAGCGCGTGTTTCCGGCAGTCTCCGTCATCGGATACTCCGTCCTTATGCAGGAGTCTGAACCAGCTCCCGGTAAAGCCAGGCCTTGGCAAGTTTCATCTCCCGATGGACGGTGGCAGCAGAGATGCCCAGCGCATCAGCGGTTTCCTCGTAAGTCATCCCGCCGAAATAGAGCAATTGCACAATCTCACTCTTCCGCTGGTCGTGTTGTGCCAGCCGGTCGAGCGCCTCGTCCAGTTCCACCACCACGTCGGAGGCCTCGGGACTGACGACCATTGCATCATCCAGTTCTATCTTCTTGATTGCCCCACCGTGTTTCTCCCGCTTGCTTTTCCGGGCATACTCCACCAGGATGCGGCGCAGCATGCGGGCGGCTACCGCATAAAAGTGAGTACGATCGTTCCACTCTACGTTGGCGCCCAGCATACGCATGTAGGCTTCGTGAACCAGGGCGGTCGCCCGCAAGGTGTGATCGGGGCGTTCGGCATAAAGAGAACGCGCCGCCAGGCGGCGCAGTTCGTCATAGACAAGCGGCGTCAATTCATCCAGCGCATGGCGGTTGCCATCTCTCCATTCGTGGAGTAACCGCGTGACGAGTTGAGAATCGTTCGCCATGTTCGCCGTTCGAGTAAGGAGTTGGGGAAATAAGAAGTCCGTTGCGAAAGGATCGAGGAGGACCCTTACTCCATACCGCCTGGTTCAGCCGGAACCAGGCGCAGTCCGTTCGGGTATTCCCGATCCAGACATGCGATTCCCTTGCCTGTCTCATCATCCCAGAGTCCGAACCCCGAGGGGAAAAAATCTGTGCACCCCCACCAATCGGAATCGATGACCCCAAAGTTTGGGCCGGTTTGTCCGGCTAACTCGGCGTATAAATCCTTATTTTTCAATGACGAAGAGACTCTTCAATTCATCGCAATGAGCCAGCAGACCCTGAGACTCGTCGACGGTTTGATACCGGGTCGCAACCGCGCCCTCCGCCGGCTACCTAACTTTCACTTGCGCATTTGCCCACTTGATCTTCACAATCGAAAACGACTCAATCTCCTGTCCAATCGAATTGCCGCGAGGTCAATGTGCGACTGTGGTTTTCGCCCGAGAGCGAAGTCCCCATCTATCGTCAGCTGGTCACGCAGATAGTGCTTGCCATCCTGAGCGGCGACCTCAGGCCAGGCGACCGCCTGCCCAGCACACGGGAGCTTGCCAGACGGTTTCGTGTCCACCCCAACACCATCAGCGCCGGCTATCGCCAGCTCCTGCACGAGGGCTGGACGGAATACCGTCACGGCAGCGGCGTTTATGTGAAGACAAATGCAGCGCCGCCTTCCACGCCCGCGCGGATCCTCGATAAACATATTGCGGCATTCTTTCGCGCGGTAAGGGAACTCGATCTTCCCGCCGCGGAAGTGCGTGGCCGTGTTGCCGAATGGTTGGCCTCTCCGTCGCCGGATCATTTTCTGGTGATCGACCCCGACCCGGAGTTGCGCGACATCCTCCTCACCGAGATTCGCCAACTGACCGATTTCCCGGTCAGGGGCGCGTCTCTCGAAGAATGCGGGGCTCCGGGGACACTGCGGGCGGCAATTCCGTTATGCCGCCCAAGCAAGACGAATATGGTTCAGGCGATTTTGCCGGCGGGCATTGAACTGATCACCCTGCAGATCCGCTCGGCGAACGCCTGGCTGGGCCCGTCGCTTCCCTCGCTGAAGGACCAGTTGATCGGAGTCGTATCGCACTGGCCGGAGTTCCTGACCACCGCGCGCACTATGCTTGCCGCCGTTGGCGTCAGCCCCGATCTCCTGGTGCTGCGCGACACCCATCGGCCGCGCTGGGCCCGAGGGCTGGACCAAACCGCCGCTATCATCTGCGACCTTCTAACCGCGAACACGCGCACCCTTCCCCCCGCGCCGAGGCTTTTCGTGTTTTCCATCATCGCCGACTCCGCGCGAGTTGAGTTGGAGCGCATTGCGGCTAGTTCGCGTTTTTAGGGACACTGCGACACAACGGGCGAAGCAGATCACCCGGAGACTGCTGGGTGCCCCAGGTCTCGAGTTTGAACCTGGGATGGCGGCACTCAGGGACACGAACGCGTGCGATCACTGACCTTGATCGTTCAATGCAGTTGGAAACGTCAGGACGAACGTTGTACCCCGCTCTGCATTGTTAGTGACCGCGATGCTTCCACCATGTGCTTCCATGATTCGCTTGCATATACTCAGGCCGAGTCCGTAGCCGCCAGTCTTCCGGGAACGCGATCGATCGACCCGGTAGAACGGCTCGAACAAATTCGGCAGATCGGCGTCGGGAATGCCAGGCCCGTCGTCGCAAACGCGAACGATAATTGCGGAACCATTTTCTTCAACGGCGATCTCGACAGGCCTGCTGTCGGGAAGCGAGAACTTGCGGGCGTTCTCCAGCAGATTTCTCAGCACGGTTTTGATCTTTTCGCGATCGATCTCGAGCCACACTTCCGAATGGGCTAAATGCAGATCGACTCCGGGCGAGTCATCTTTATATACGTCGACCATCTCGCGAAGAACAGCGCACAAGGTCGTGGCGTTGACGACGGATTCCACGACCCTCGCGGATGCGCTCCAATTCGAGCAGTTCCGCAATCATCGCCTCCATTTCGTTCAGGTCGCCCGCCATGCCGATCCGGTTCTCGTCTTCAGGAAGCAGCGCCAGGGCCACCTTGAGGCGGGTTAGAGGCGAACGCAATTCATGGCTCACATCGAGAAGCAATTGGTCCCGCGCCTGGATCATCTGCTTGACGCGGCCTACCATCTTGTTGAATGCATCGGTAAGCGCGCCGAACTCATCGCGCGTCACCACCGGAACCGCCACGTTGAGGTCTCCCGTGCTCAACCGTTTCACGCCATCGTCCAACAAGCGCACCGGCCGCAGAAGACGCCGTTGAAAAACGTAAGAAGTGCAGACAACGCCAGTGACCAGAAACAGCAGCAGCCAGAGCATCTTGGCGTGGAGACTGCGCACGTGTGATCCGTAGTCCCAGACAAAAAGATAGGAACCGCCATCCGCGGCGTCCTCGAGATGGAACTCATGGCCCAGCCACGAGAGGACCCTTCCGTCGCGCACATCGGCGATGGCGGGAACACTGGCGTCAGTCGACCATGATCCGCCAGGGCCCTCATAGCGAATCTGAACATTGACGCGATGGGCAAGAGCCATGGCCGTTTGCAGGTCGGGAGAAGTAGCGGTGATGCCGCGAGAGAACTGCTCGAATGCGCGGCGTGCTTCTGCCGTGGCGCCAGGAAACACAAAGAAGACAAAGAAATTGCCCACGATGAGGAGCAATGCGACCGCCATCAGGATCATGATGGTGAGGAGGCGCGCAAAAATCGAAACGCGCACCCGCGGGCTGCGGTCAGACACTTTCGCCTCCGATGAAGATGTATCCGGCTCCGCGAACGGTCCGAATGAAACTCGGATGCTTGGGATCGTCGCCGAGTTTCTGGCGCAGGCGGCTTATGAGCACATCGATGGAGCGGTCGAACGCTTCCCAATCGATTCCCCGCGTTCCATCTAGAATTCGCTCCCGGCTCAAGACGCGTCCCCGATTGCGCACGAGCAGGCCCAGCAGTTCGAATTCCGCGGTGGTCACACCGAGGTCGCGGCCCGCGAGGCGAGCGGATCCGGTGGCCCAATCCACATCGAGCGGACCGATCCGAAGCCGTTCGTCGTTATCGGCGGGTATGCCGCGACGCAGCACGGCCTGCATGCGCGCTACGAGTTCACGCGGCTCGAAAGGCTTGGCGAGATAGTCATCAGCGCCAAGTTCCAGGCCCAGAATGCGGTCCATCACCTCGCCCCGCGCGGTAAGCATGATGATGGGAACGCGGCTGGTTTCGCGGACTTTGCGGCACACCGCGAATCCATCCGTCTCGGGAAGCATAACGTCGAGAATGACGATGTCGGGAGGATCGCTCTTGAGCATGCGCAGGCCGGCTTTGGGATCAACGGCGGAATGCACGGAGAAACCGAAGCGATCCATATACCGCGTGAGAAGAGCGTTAAGGCGCTCATCGTCGTCGATGACGAGAACCCTGGTCCTGCGAGGGCTGGCTGAGGTCATGGAGTCGGCTCTGGCGATCATTATTCCACCTGCAACGCGCGGATTGGCGGTATCAGCGATGCTTTCCGCGCGGGATAGGTCCCAAAACCGATACCCGCAATCAGAGCACCGTACCTAGCGAAGCGAGCAGCATCGACGCGGAGATGGCAACCTTCCAGTGCGCAAAAAACAGAACCATCGCCGCGCCCGAGAGACCAGCGATCAACCCGGCCAGCCATCCTCCCAGCGCGAGCATTGTGGCCTCCGCACAGGAACTGAATGAGTATATCTGCGGGCCGGGCGCCGACTGCCATGCGAAGACCGATCTCGCTGGTGCGCTCTTTTACCGACATCAACATCAGCGCCAGGATGCCGATTCCGCCAACGATGAGAGAAAGGCCGGCCAGGCCCAGCGCGAGCGTGGTGAGCGAATCGGCGATTTTTTGTTGCGCGGCGAGAGTCCTGGTCTTGTTTTGAATGGAGAAATCGTCGGGCTTTCCGCCGGGCTCGAGCCGGTGCCGTACGCGCAGCATTTGCACAATGCCGCTCTCTGCTGCATTCATCCGGCTTTGATCGCGAACGCTCACGAAGATGGGGTTGAGCCAGGTGAGATTAAAGACGCGCCGCAGCGCGGTGCGGATCGGAATCACTACCTGGTCATCCTGATCAGAGCCGTCGGCTTGAATTCCTTTGGGCTTCAACACTCCGATCACTTCGAACGGAACTCCGCGAATGCGTAGGTCCTGGCCAATTGCGTTCCCACTGGGAAATAGCTCCTTATCGACTCGCGCGCCCAAGAACCGCCACCCGTCGCGCGTGCCCGTTGTCATCGTCGTCAAGAAATCGGCCCTGCTCGATCTGAAACCGGCACACTTCGAGATAAGGCGTCGTCGTGCCCAGCACGCGAACGGAGAGGGCGCGGTTGCCGGCCTTGGCTTTCAAGTGAATTCTCGAGTCCGGGCACCGCTGCGCTCACGTCGGCCAGACTCATGAATGGCCTCGTAGTCATATTCGGTAAGCGTCGTGACGACGCCGCGAATTTGCTTGCGCGCTGCGAAGTTCTTGACCTGCGCGGGTCGCACCACCAGCAGATTGGTCCCCATGTTTTCGGTCTGGCGCAGGATCTCCTTCTTCGCGCCGGTGCCGATGGCGCTGACCACCACCACCGCCGCCACGCTCACCGCAATGCTTGCCAGCGCCAGCCATGCGCGCAGCTTGTGCGCAAAAAGAGCTCGCGCGGAAATTCCGAGGCCGCGCAGTAGTTTCATCGCAGCGCATCGATGGGCGACATGCGTGCAGCGCGTCTGCGCCGGGAGCAGGCCGGCAGCCAGGCCAACGACGATGGAAGCGGCGATCCCCAACAGTGCCGCGCTCCACGGCGCCACGCCGTCGAGATGTAACCTGGTTGCGCTCATCTGTGCCAGAACATATCCGACCACGATTCCTCCCGCGCCGCCAGTCAGCGTGGTAGCCGCTGTTTCGATAAGGAACTGCATCCGGATGTCTTCGCGTTCGCGCACCGACCGCGCGACGCAGGCCGATCTCGCCGGCGCGCTCATTCACCGACGCGACCATCAGACTAGCCGCCACGATGCCGCCCACCAACAGAGAAATCCCCGCGACCATGGGCAGATACAGCGACAGAACGCGCTCGATGGCGCCCATCATCTGGCGCACTTCGGTTGCGGTCAGGATCGAGAAGTCATCGGGCTGATCTGCGGAAAGTGCGTGGCGGCTGCGCAGAACTCCACGGATCGCCTTCATCATCTCGTCCTCCGTTGTCGTGCCCGCAACCACCAGCTTCGCTCCGGTGATGGTGTCTACATTGGTGAGCCGCCGCATCAGCGTGGAGATGGGAACGACAATTTCGTTGTCGCGATCCATTCCGTGGGGATCGGTACCCCACGGCTCGAGGACGCCAACCACGCGAAAGAGCACGGAACCGATCTGAATGTCGGAACCCAGCGGATCTTCGTTCTTGAACAGTCGGTTGGCGACGGTCTGGCCGATGATCGCCACGCGCGACGATGATTTCACCGCGGTGGAATCGAATAGAGCGCCGCGAATCGCGCTCCGGCCCCACACCTGCTCATATCGTTCCGACTCGCCGAGTATTTGCGCCGTATCCGCTGCGTCGCCGCGACGTACGCTCGTGGTGAGGCCCTGCTGCGGCTCCCAGTTCTCGATGCCCGGAACTTCCTTGGCTACCGCCTCGAGATCATCGAGCTTCAGTCGCGTTCCCGGATTGCGCGGACCGCCCATCATGTGTGCCCCGCCATCCATCACCATGACAGAGGACTCGCCGAACATTTGTCGCGCCATAGTAAGCATCTTTTGTTTAGCCGACTGGCCGACGGAGATCACCATGGTTAAAGTTGCGACGCCAATGAAACTGCCCACCATCATGAAAGCGGAACGCACTTTATGGCGGCCCAGCATGCCCGCGCTATGACTGACCAGTCGCACCGTGTTCATAGAGCCTCCTCGAGAGCAACCGTGGGCGCGCTAACTCTTTCGTCGGCCACAATCCGGCCACGTTCGATGCGCGCGATGCGCTGACAATGATTCGCGATTTCCGCATCGTGAGTTACGAGCACAATGGTGCGACCGGCGCGGTTCAGGTTCTGGAAGATCGCCATGATTTCATTCGCCGATCCGCGATCGAGATTGCCGGTGGGCTCATCGGCAAGCAGAAGATCTGGCTCATTCACTAGCGCTCGCGCGATCGCCACCCGCTGTTGCTGCCCGCCCGACAATTCCGATGGCCGATGCGAAACACGATCGCTCAGCCCAACCATATCCAGCGCTCTTCGGCCAAGCCCGCGAAGGTCGCCTCGCTCAGAGTAAAGCAGTGGGAGTTCGACATTCTCGAGTGCGCTGGTGCGTGGGAGCAGATGGAAGGTTTGGAACACGAAGCCAATCCGCTTGTTGCGCCACTGTGCCTGCGCGGCCGGCGAGAAGCCGGCGGTTTCCTGACCACGCAGGCGATAACTGCCCGCGCTGGGAACATCGAGGAGCCCAAGGATATTCATCAAAGTTGATTTTCCCGATCCGGACGAGCCCACGATTGCCACAAACTCCCCGTCGTCAATCTCCAGCGATACATCGATGAGCGCGTCAACCGATTCACCGGTAGGCCGCCGATAAGTCTTGCTGATTTCATGCATCTCGATCATGTCAACTAACCCCTCACTGCGAATTTGCGTCCCCGACCAGCACTTCCTCGCCTTCGCGAAGACCTCCGGCAATCTCCCAATAGCTGTCGTCGCGCATGCCGGTGCTGATCCAGCGTTGTTCCGTCTTTCCGTTATTCCGGCACAATACAAAAGCACGGCTTCCTTCGCGACGCACGGCGCGAATGGGCAGCGCCAGTACATTGGCACGTCGCTCGAGATCGACTGTGACCGTGGTGGTCATCTCCGGCCGAAGGACAAAATTGTGCGGGGGCGAAAACTGCACCACGACCACATAGTCAACCACGTTGTCGCGAATCTCCGCCTTGGGGTGGATCGACGTAACCGTGCCGCGGAATTCGTGGTCCCCGTAAGTGTCGACCGTGAATCGCGCCTGCTGACCGATTCGGATATGACCGATATCGGTTTCGTCGACGTACGCCCACACTTCCAGCTTCGATAGGTCGAGCAGGGTGACGAACGTCGGCGCAGCAAAGCTGGCTGCCACCGTTTCGCCCTCCTGCGTCGTCACAGTGGAAACCACTCCTGCAATGGGCGCGACGATTTGCGTGAATCCGAGTTGCGTTGTCGAGTCTGCCAGCGTTGCCCTGGCCTGGTCTCGCTGCTGTTCCGCTACGGCAAAGGATTTCTCCGCGAGGTCGAGTTCGCTCCGCGAAATGATCTGGGCCGCGCCTAGTTGCCTCTTGCGGCGCAGGTCAACTTCGGCATAGTCGAGGTTTGCCTGCGCAACCTGAAGGGCCGCAGCGTCTGCATCGCGTCGCGCCTTGAGCGCGCGGCTGTCGACTTCGGCCAGCGGCTGTCCCTTGTCAACGTGATCCCCAATCTGCACGAACAGGCGCGTCACCACGCCGGAAACGCTCGATCCCACGTTGACTTCCGCGCCGATCATCGGCTTGATGATTCCGGTCGCTTTGGCCTGGGTTCCCACATCGCGGCGCGTCACCCGTACCACTTCCTGATTTCGCACGCTTTGCTGCGAATGCACCGTCTCGAACCGCATCCATCCCGCGGCGCCAACGCCAACCAGCCCCAACACGACACCGCCAATGAGGATGCTGCGCATAGTGCGCACCTTCCGAGCGCAGCATCAGTCTCGGCGAAACAAGTGTCACCCGTTTTTCCGGACTGTAACGGAATGTAACCGCGGCCATGCGCCGCACCGATAAGCCACGGTCATCGGCTATTCGGACGATGGGAACTTCTTTATCGGAACCAGCAAAGCAGCGGCCGAGGGAATCAGAGTACACACAACGACATCATTTCTCCTCACCACGATATGAACAGGAGTTACAGATCCCACGCGGCAAATCATGCAGGGCTAAAATAACAAACCCCACCGAAAATGGTGGGGTTTGTCATTAGTTACAGGCGGCTGTCAGACCGCTCAGATGATAACGCGTCGCTCCTGAAACGAGTCAGCTCCGTCGTCTCATATGCTGAGGTCGACGTGTTTCCCCAGGGGAGGAGGACATCTCCGAGTCTCGCTGAATTCACTCGGAATCGCGCGTGTAAGAATGGAATTGTTCTCTAATCTTTTGCTTGAGTTATCCGAAAAATCAGTTGCCGTCTACGTGCGTTGTACGACGCTAGAGGCGCCAGGCGGTGGATACGGAAGCAATGGTTCTTGTCGTTGAGCCATTCGAATAAGGAGAGGGTCCAAGTCCCAAGCGCACAGTATCTTGACTAGCCGGCGCAGAGCATAACCCTTGGATAGGATAGCAGTCACTGTCAACCCAATTAGCTGCAAATCCACCCAGAGACCACTATGATCGATGTACGCCAGCGCAAGTCGGCTCTTCCATGGCCGTATGATCTGATTGTAGAGGAGATCCGGATCGGTACTTCCCTTGAGGATTTCTCCCTCGTCAGAGAATACGATCGACGCGGCGTCGGTTATCCCGGGGCGCACTGCGAGCATTCTCTTTTCTGCATCTGTGTAGATGCTGGCATCGCTCAACACTTGGGGTCGTGGACCCACCAGGCTCATGTCACCCATGACCACGTTCCACAACTGGACAAGTTCGTCAAGCTTGTATGTCCGGACGAATCTGCCAACGGGCGTAATGCGGCGGTCGGTTAAAGAGGTTGAGGAGCCTCCAAGTTTGTCGGCATTTACTACCATCGAGCGAAACTTGACCATGCTGAAAACCGAACCGCCACGTGCGGCACGAGGAGCGATATAGAACGGCGACTGCCGGTCTTGCAGCCAAATGGCAAGCGTCACCACCAACAACAGCGGTGAAGTTACCAGCAGTCCAATAAGCGCCGCAATAAAATCGAATGTTCTCTTCATCGCAACACCTATACCGGCACTCCTAGCTTCGCGGTCACTGTTTCCGTGATCGCCTGGGCATCGAGTGAATAGATCCGTCGCAGGTAGGCTTGACTCCCCACCACGGACGAGAATGTTCCACGAAGGCCCATGCGAATGAAGAACCCCGGACAGACTCCCGCTTCGAGCAGCGTTTCCGCCACGGCCCCGCCCAATCCACCATTCACGTTGTGCTCCTCAATGGTGACAATCCCGCCGGTCTGTCGAGCCGCCGCCACAAGCTCTTCGCGATCGAGAGGTGCAATGGTATGCACGCTGAGGACGCGGCATTGGATGCTTGCCTTCGCAAGTGTTTCCGCGGCACGGAATGCCTCGCCCAGAATGCCCCCGGTCGCCGCCAGCGTAACGTCTTTTCCCTCCCGGACTGTGCGAATGTGCCCTGGGCGAAAAAACTCTCCATCCTTGTTGGAGCAGGGCGCGAAGGATTTATCCAGGCGGACGTACGCGGGACCAACATCGGAGGCAAGATAGCGCGCGACCTCGGCGGCTTCCCATAAGTCACACGGGGCGAATACGCGCATTCCTGGAAGCGAGCGAAGGATCGCTAGGTCTTCGGTGGCATGGTGCGACATGCCGACAGGCCCGTAGCTCATGCCTCCGCCAACGCAAATAATTTTGACATTGGCATTGTGATAGCAAATATCGTTGCGGATCTGTTCCAGGCAGCGGAGGGTGGGGAAATTACCGATGGAATAGGTGAATACGGTAAAGCCCTCGATGGCCAATCCCGCCGCAACCCCGGTCATGTTCTGTTCCGCGACGCCGGCATTGAGAAACTGCCGCGGAAACCGCGCCATATAGTCGTTGAGGACGCCAAAGCCGAGGTCGCCCGTGATGAGTACGAGGTGCGGATTGCTCGCAGCCTCTTGAGCTAGAGCGCGCACAAATGCATCTCTCACGGCTGTGCCTCCAACTCCGCCAAGGCGGCATCGAACTCAGTGCCTCGCGGGATTCGGTAGTGCCAAAGAACGCTGTTCTCCATGAAGCTGACTCCCTTTCCCTTGGTTGTGTTCGCGATGACAACCGAGGGCTTGCCGGGAGTAAAGGGAATGCGATGAAATGCTTCTCGCAACGCCGCATGGTCATGGCCGGGCACACTTTGAACCGACCAGCCGAACGCGCTCCATTTATCGGCGAAGGGCTCCAACTCGAGCACGTCCGAAACGGGTGCGATGCCCTGAATCCGGTTATAATCCACGATGGCAACTAGATTCGAAAGACCATGGTGCGCCGCGAAGAGAACGGCTTCCCACGTTGAGCCTTCGTCGCATTCCCCGTCGCTGAGAAGGCAGAACACCCGGTGACCGGCGTGGCGAAGTTTGCCCGCATAAGCCATGCCCGCGGCGATCGGCAATCCATGTCCAAGTGCTCCGGTCGACGCTTCGACGCCGGCCAATGCATGGGATGCGTGCCCGCATAAGTCCGATCCATCCTGGTAATGCGTAAGCAGCTTCTCGACAGGAAAGAATCCTCTCTCCGCCAAGGCAGCGTAGAGACCGGCACCGGCATGACCCTTGCTCAAGACGAAGCGATCCCGCCTGGAATCATCGGGCATTAGTGGATCAACGGTGAGAACTCCGCCATAAAGCGTCGCCAGTATGTCGGCACAAGAGAAGACGGCGCCCACGTGTGATGCGCCCCCGAGACTCGTCATTCGCAACGCGTGTATCCGGATGCGGTTTGCAAGCCGAGCAGTATCAACGATGGTATCGAATGTCATTTCTGGTACCCATAGAATGAGCGGATCTCGTCGCATACCGAATGAACATCATCGTCCGAGAGAGACGTATTCATGGGAAGCATGAGCATCCGCGCGAAAAGGCGCTCCGTATAGGGAAGCACCTGAGTGAATCCGAGCGCATGCGCCTGGTGGATAGCTACGCCGCCCCATTGAATCAGGGTCCCGATCCCCCGGTCTTGAAGAAATTGCTTCAACCGATCGCGACTCTCGGCTTCAATTTCGTAATTCTGATAGATGTCATAGTGGTCGGGATCGGAATCCGGTCCGGGCGGTAAAACCACTTCCGGAACGTCTTTCAAGCGTTCTGTATAAATCCCTGCGAGCGACCGCCGCCGCTGCATGACGCTCTCATAGTTGCTCAATTGATAGTTGAGCATGGCGGCATGAAGATTATCGAGCCTTGAATTGAATCCCCATCGAACCACTTCCCCAGACACGTTTTTCCCGAAATTGCAGAGTTCGGATGCGACCTCATAGACAGATGCGCTGTTGCTCACGACCGCTCCACCGTCTCCGAGACAGCCGAGAACTTTGGCAGGATAAAAGCTGATGGCAGCTGCAGTCCCAAAACTGCCCGCGCACCGGCCCTTGAATCGCGATCCGAGGGCCTGTGCCGCATCCTCCAGGAGGATAAGTCCGTGCTTCTCTGCAACCCGCGCGAGTGCATCCATCTCGCAGGTCCGGCCATTGAGCTGCGTCGGCATAATGGCACGGGTGCGTGGAGTGACTGCGGCTTCAGCCGCGGCCGGATCGATGAGATGGTCAGACCCGCATTCCACCGGTACCGGAGTCGCTCCCGCAAAATGTACCGCGACTGCAGTTGCCAGCATGGTATGGGAGCTGATGATGACCTCGTCGCCCTGCCCAATGCCTGCAGCCCGCACGGCAACTTCAAGCCCATCGGTCGCGTTGCCGACCCCTAGTGCATGAGAGACGCCAATAAACGCCGCAAGACTACGCTCGAAGTCTTCAAGGTCTCTCTGCTTGATGAAAGCGCCCCGCCGGCCTACGTCGATAAAGATCGATTGAAAGTTGGCTTCCTGTCCTGTGAACAGTGCCGGATAGTTGAAGAAAGGGATGTTATACATTGTAGCCATCAAGTCCACTCTTCTAGAGGATTGCGTATGAAATATAGGGGTCCCACTCCAGCCGTCGCAGCTGAAGGTTCGAGAGTCCTACGACATCGAGCGCCGCCGCAGTCTCGCCCGGCCATATGGGATTGTCAAGTTCGTCAAACACGAGGACCGAGCCTTTCGGCATTCTCGGCAAAAATGCCTTGAGAGCGACCTTAGTCGGGTCATAGAGGTCTGCGTCCAGATATAGGAGGCTAACGACGAGGTGGGGATGAGTGGCGACAAATTCAGGGACCTTGGCCGAAATATCTCCGCGAACAAGTTCGACCTTGGGAATATGCCCGAGAAAACGGTCGCGATCATACTCGCGTATGAGTTCGTTCAGCTCGTCATACGAGTTGGCGTATAGGTCTCCGGTCTTCGCATCCGTAAAAGAGCTCTGATCTTCCACTTGTATCGAGGGGAAACCCTGGAAGGTGTCAAAACCATATATCTGGCGAGTGAGGTTTTCCGGTTCGAGCATCGCGCTTAACTTAGCCCATGCCATCAAGCCAAATCCACGAAAGACGCCGCACTCGACGATGGATCCCTTTACGTGCAGCGCCAATTTATATACCTCGTACAGTGCAAGGAATCGCTTCAGGTGCTGGCGCCGCACATACTTAGTGAAGTTCTCGAGTTTTACCTGGGTGGAATCCGTACAGCGGTCAAATATCCTCGCGACCGACGCAGCTGAGTCACTCTCGACCTGGGTTCTTAGCGGTTTAATATCCTGCATTTAACTCCTGGAATGTTGGACAAAGTCAAGAACGTGAGGCCCGACGCTCGATTTCCGTTGTTTTATCGAGGCCCACGGAAGTATGAGTCATACCGCTGACAGCAGCCGAAGCGCTTGCGTCAGGTGGCATGATTTGGCTACGTGTGACCGTGAAACGGTAGAACGCTCAGCCAGGAACGCAAGCCGGCGTTTCGGCATTCGCCTCTGCCAAGCTAGGCGAGGCAACCTGTAAAAGATATTCCGCCATGAAATCGAGAACCATCTCCGGCGAGAATCGTTCTCGATAGAGCCTGCGGGCATTGGCGCTCATTTGAGCATGCGCGGATTCGTCTGATACGAGCTTTGCGGCGATGGCCGCCAGCCCATTCGAATCGAGGGCGTCGTAACTCACTCCGCATTGATGACGCGCGACCAACTCAAAAAGAGTGCCGGTCCGGGGGCTGGATATCACCGGCAGGCCCGCGCTCAGGTAGATGATCGCCTTGTTATTGATGGTGGCGAGGAAATCATACCGGTCCGGGAGCGGATCCAATCCGGCCAGCGAACAGTTCATGAGCGTGGTTATTTGCGCCTGGTTAACCCAGCCGGGGAGGAGGACGTTCGGCAGGCCCGCGGCCGCGCGCCTGTACTCATCCAGCCGCTCGCCCTTGCCACAGAGAACAAAGCGAACGGGAACGCGCTGAAGGTGCAGAGTGCGCGCTGCCTCAATCACATGCATGAGATCCAATTGCCGGTTGACATTCCCGAAGTAGCAAATGTTGACGACCCGATCGGAGGGAGAAACGCCTTGCTGAACCCAGAAGTTGCACGCCTCCTCCAACTGCGCGGAATCCGGAGATGTCGTCTCATGGCTGAGAGGGAAACTCACGTCAAGCGCACCGCGGGGTCGGCCGCCGCGTTCGAGTCCCCATGCCACGAACTGGTCGGTTATCCCGATGATCGCGGTGGCGTGCGAGCACGCATAGCGTGCCCGCCTGAACATTGGCTGGAGCAGAAGACGGGCGACGGGCCGGGCAATGCGAGGCACGGCATCCACGAAGATGTCGGGCCACATGTCGCGCATGTCCAGCACTACGGGAGTGCCAAATTCCAAGCCGTAGTTGACTGTTTCGACGCAGAGTTCCACGGTGGGAAGGGCAGTGACGATAATATCAGGTTGAGATTCCGTCCGGGCTTCCTGCCTGAATTTGCGTGCGATTTGGGAATGATCGCGGAATCGCGAGAAGGAAACGTTTTTCCGGTAGCCGCACCCGCGCAATAAGCGTATGCGCAAATTCGGGTTGATTTCGACTGAGGACGGCGATTCGATGAACTGCTTGCGGATATGGCTGAATGCCGATGTCCACCAGACGACCTGGTGACCCCGTTGCGCCAACGCGCGGGCGAGCGCGCCCGATCGATCCAGACGATCCTGGGTTCCCGCACCGATCGGAACAGGTTCGCCGATGGTGACAATCCAGATTTTCACTGCGATGGTTCCACCTTGCTGAGTGATGATGGGCAGAGAGGACGAGCAAGCTTCGAGCGGGACACGTCCTGCGCGATCTTGGTTATGTCATCAGTGAGGGGCGTCTCTCCCCGAATTCCGCTCCGGATAATGACGAGGTCTAAACTACGAATTCAGTGGCAGCGTTAGTTGACCGTGTTCGTAAAGAAAAGCCGCCGCAAGAACGACACGGCTGGTCTCCATCCGGAAACCGAGGCAGAATGCCGATCGACGACCGGCGTTTTCCGCTAGTGGACAATTCGGAAATGCCCCAGCAGGCGGAATCCGAACCGGTTGGTGCGCTGCATCATTGCAACGGGACGAAAGCCCGCAGCCTCACTTAGTCTCAGGGAGGCGGGGTTATCGGAGCACGTGAGATACCAGACCATCCTCTTGCCGTCGGCGAATCGTTTGAGGATGGTTGCGAGCGCGAACATGGCCAGTCCCCGCCGGCGGAATTCCAGATGGGTCCACACGGCCGTGATCTGCAGATCATCGCCAGTCATAAAGGGCCAGCGGAAATACCGCGGCAGGACGCAGGACCGGTGAACGATCGTATCCCCATGGCGGATGAACAGAACCGAATAATGCTGGTTGGCGAAAATACGGAACACGTGAAAGACCGCCCAGGCCACGTTGATCAACGGCAAGGTCGGCGGAATAGGATGACCCAGGGTCGGGCGCCACCATTCATATGTAAACCCGGGATCAGGCAGGGCAGCGTCGCATTCAACCTGAGAATGCACCAAGCCCACGGATCGATTCGGCACGCGATCCCGTCGTGATTCCGATCGACCAGTTGATAATTTCTTCGCTTGCAATTTCATGTCCCTGCTTCTTGGCCCTGTCGTTCAATGATGTTATCGGCAAAAAGCCCTGGTTTCTGCATCGGCAGCTAAAGGAATTGATCTGAAACGACTGTCTCTCTTTCGCGCGGTGCGGGTTGACGCCCAATCTGTCGATAGAGCGCGACCGGCAGACCGGCGGCCATGTATTCAAAGACCTGTTCGGATAGCTTTCCGCCATGTTGAGCTTGCATGACACAGGAGTCCCGATCGGCCCGCGAGAATGAACCTGCCGTCAAAGTTCGCGCTCAATCTGCCGACAGCCTGCATCGTTTCCCGCAATCAGCGAAGCTCCGTCGGCAGTCCCAGGCCCTTCCCTCTCCGGCTCCAATGTCGGACTGTCATATGTCAATAACCTTGCCGCATCCTTCCCTAAATTAAATATCGAGTCCAACACGCTCAAACCTGAGGTGAAACCGCCGTGAATCTGGTGGTAAGGTTTGGGAAGATAGGGACACACGTCCAAGTCGATGCAGGCAATGCGGAACTTCTCGGAATCCTGGTAATTCTGGCCGCCCTTGCCAGACAGATACCGCGTCCCGCCGACGGCCTGGATAAGCGCGATCAGCCGTTCATCGGAGGCGCCCGGAGCCAGTAGTTCACTTGATCGCAGAATGCTGCAAGTGAGGCCGAGATATCTGGCCAGTTCCACAATCAAGCGCTGGTTGAAATCGGAGAGGCTATCAGACGCATCGTCATAGAGCGGGGCGACGATGGGCCACACTTCCTTGAAGGAGGCAGATCTGCCATATTCAGCACGCAGTGCACCCAGGTGCTTGCGGCTCCACCGGTCATCGGCGAACCGAACCTGCGAGATCGCATCGCCGAGATGATAGCGGGTGGGAACCGAGAGCCAGCGCGTACCCGACTGAGTCCTTATCCTTGTCCTATAGACGTAGCTCTGGCCGCCGGGCATTTGCGCATCATCCAAAAAGATAAACACATCGCAGTGCCGCATCTTAGCGAAGTAGCCGCACCACGGCGCATAATTAGGCTGGTGGATCGCTACTACTCGCTTCGGCTTGTCATCAGTCAACTTTGGCTTCATGGAAAATCAAAATTTCATGCGGATTACTTCGAAAGCTTCTGCCATCTCCTCGCCGATTTGAACCCCCCGCGTCCTGGCCAGCCCACGGACGAAATCGCTCTTGAAGTACGACCGGCCGATGCTGATTTGCGAGTGATACGCCTGCAAACTACGCAGTTTGGCACCGATATGGTCTTCTGACAGCGATACGTAAGCCTGGGTGGAAAAATGGAAATGATTCCAGGGTAGTTCGTAACCCCATAGACCGCAGTTCCGAAAGGCGCGAACCGCCTCGGCATGAACGACCTGGTGATCCTGATGTACGTCTTCGACGGATGGAATAAGCACGAGTTGCGGTTTGATCCGGTCTCGCATCCGAACCATTTCCTCCAATACTTCCTGGCGATGGTAACTTAATCGCCTCACCGGGTAGTCCAGTACAATGGTTCGCTCGCGAGGAATCGGAAAAGTGTCCATGGCCGCATAGAACTCGTCGGCGAGCAGTGTCTCAGGGGAACCCGGCGGGAGCGATTCTTTCGCAGTGGAGAACACCGCGATGTGAATTTCAGCTCCCGCTTGGAGCCACTTTGCTATCGTGCCACCGCAGCCCAGTTCGGCGTCATCGGTGTGCGGGGCCAAGACCAGGATGCGACATCCGTCGTTCATTGATTTCTCCTCATTACTGGCTCTCGCGACCGCCCCCACAAGGTGCACCGATAAGATCACTATATAAGTTGAGAAGCTTTGACTCCTCAAGCTCCCAATTAAATCTCTGCTCAATGGCGGTGCGGCCTGCCGCTCCCAGCCGGTCGGCAAATTGCTCATCAGTGGCGATCCGGGCGATGGCGTCGGCTACTTGCTCGAAGTTGTCTGGCTCGACGGGCACCCCGCACTTCGACTCGCCAGCCACCGCACGAAACGTGGGTAGGTCGGAGTACACAAGGGGTACTCCCAATGCCATGAGCTCGAACATTTTGATGGGATATCCCACCTTGTTGCCCGCATTGCGATTCTCGATCGTGAGGCCGATCCCGGACCGCGCCTGCAGTTGCAAAGCATCGTGACGTGAGAGCAGGCCGTGAAAAGTCACTCGGTCCCCAATATCCAGGGTGCGTACCTCTTCGTTCATGGCGTCCACAAACGCCTGGCTTTCGGTCTTCCCCGCGAGGTCAAGGCCGATCTCCAGTCCTCGCTTTTTCAAGATTGCTATCGCCCTGATCATCCCTATGATGTTGTTTGGCTGGGAAAGCGATCCTGCGAAAACACAACGATTCCGCCGCCGCCCAGCAACCAGGTCCACGCCCGTCGCCAGGATGTTAAGCCGTGAGTAGTTGTAGAGCACGCACACGCGTCGGTGCATGGGCGCGAAGAGCTTGGCCATCAAATCGCTCACAGTCACTACGGCGGCGCACCGACGCAGGAGCAGCCACTCCGCCACTCTCCAACCAGTGGACACGGCAGGTTTCAGAATCTCAGGAATCCACTGACGCTCGAAGACCTTATCCTGATACGGCTCGTGGGCATCCCATATCACGGGCCGACGACCAACTGCGGCCAAGGTTGGCGCGAGCAGTTCAGGCTCGTGCACATGGTACAGATCCGCTCCGATGGCGCGCGCCTGGCGCGCCACTCGAAGTGCCGCCAGGAAGCGCTTGGCACGGGAGGTAAACGCGGGCCAGGGATGTACAATCACCCCGTGATCGCAATACTCCTTGGTTTCATTGCTACGGGCAATCAAGTGTACCTCGTAGCCAGCGGCAGCTAAAGAAACACATTCCCGGGAAAACACGCGGGAATCATCCGCCGGGTGGCTAAGACAAACGTGACAGACTCTCATGCTTGTCTCGCGGGCTTGTTGATGGCGGCAGGAATCATCAATGCACGTTTGCGTTCTACCACTGTATGCTTGGTAATCGGCTCGTCGGACGGAAAGATGGCCAGTAAGAGCATCGACAGCAGGACGCCGTCAGACAAAAGCGAGGTTTGGAGGCTTCCTTCCGTCCAAGTGAAAGCCGCCATAAATGCGACAATCACGCCGGCGGTGAATCGGTCCTTGGTCGGCCGTTGCGCGACAATGGAATCAATCAACCGCAGCAGAAACCCGGCTGCCGCACTCGTAATCAATACCCCGATAGATCCGAAGTTAGCGTACGCAGCGGCCCATATATGGACGTTTGCATTATTATCGGGGTTGCCGAAATAATTGAGTCCGATCAATTGGGGAACAGGGAGATCGTATATGGGCCTGGCTAGATGAAATATCCCACTGGCTCCGTCTCTCATCCAAGCCAGGTGATGGCTCTGAAAAAAATCGAAGTAGTCTATCGTTAGCTCCGCAGGTATGACAAACAAGCGCCGGACAAACTCGATTGCAAGGAACGGTGTGCCCCAGATGTAATACTCGGCTATCGATGTCCCAACAAGCGCGGCACAGGCTGCTATGAAGAACGAACTGTTAAGCGGTTGGTACGAGTGGCGTTTGGCAGTCCATCCGAAGACGAGACATAGAATGGGCCCGTAGAGGAAAGATTTTTGCCCATCAAAAGAGATCAGGCCGACTATGCAGAAGGCAATTATCAATATGTAGATAAACTTGCGATGCACGACGGTCAAAGCGGCTAGAATGGGCACGCCAGACTTAGCAGCCATCGCACGGGCATAAGCTAAGAAAGAACCCGCCGGCAGCAGTGAGCGTGCCTCGACGCGGCGGGCATACATATCGGAACCGATTGACATGTCGACCTTGAATCCTCGCATCCCGAACACTATGGCTACCGTCGCGAGCACCGCGACCGGGAGCACGGTTCGCACTAGAAGTCTAGATTCCCCCAGCACGGGTAAGTTAAGAGGCGGGCGGCGGCGAAAGAGTTCTAGAACAAGAAACGCGCCAACTATGAGCGCCTGTATCTGAAATATTTTTCGATCCGGCATGAGGCCGAGATAGAACGGAATCACAGAGAGGGGCGCAACCACACCCAGGTAGAGCACCCAGACACCATAATCAGATACCCGCCGGCAGTGAATGGGTAAGATTAACGACAGCGCGATGACCAATGCTCCGCCGGCAACCACCGATCCCATGGAACTTAGTTGGTCTACCAAACCCAGGTAACTGAAGAGGGGGCTAATGAGATTCTCGTAGCACCAAATCAGCGCCGTCAGGAATGTGCCTATGAGCAGGCAATTGATCAGCCGTGCACGGAAGGGCCGGCGACGAACTATGGACGGGGCGGTGCTATTCATTCTCGATTTAACAGAAGCACTCATGAAGGGGAATTGTTTACCTTAAGAAACGATCGCGGGGGTTCGCTGTAAGAAAGCCGAGCGCGGCACCATCGAGCAGCACGAACTTTGTGATCTCGGATTCTCCGATTCCGCAAAGATCAAGCAGAAGCGAAATCAGTTTATGCAGGAGAGCATTACGACGCGGGCACTCCTTCCACGACTGAACCGAGGCTCCTGCGTATACATCGGCTGATTCCAAAATAAGATTGCGTCCAGTGAACACAATACATCAAAATCATTGCGGCCCCGTATGCCGGAATGGCAACACTCGCCCCGTAACCCAGGGAGTGAGGAATGGCAATAGCGGCAACAGTCACGATCAGTCGGGCGAGGTCCCAACTGAACTGTGCCCTTTGTAGTTCAAGAATATTGAGAGTTTGAGTCACTGGAGAATCGATAAAGCTTGCGTAGAACATGAATGCCAGATACCGCGCATACTCGCCTGCATTGCGCCATGCGGGTCCGAATATATGTTCAAAGAGCCATGGAGCCATAAGGGTGAAAACGCCGCAAGGGACGAGGCCGCCATAGATCATGTGGCGCGTGGTTTTGAGAAACATGTGCATCAGCCGATTCGGATCTGACCTGGACAACTTGGCTGACTCCGATATATAGACTTGCGCGAGGCTGACGCCAATGAGGGCGATGGGGATTCCGAGCACGCGGTTCACCAAGGCGAAGCAGCCGGTTTCGCGTGGACCGTAGTATTGTGCAAGAAACAATGTCGGAAGGGCAAGTCCGGAAGTATTAATAAGCGCACCCCACATGGAGATGAGCGGATACTTCCGATATCGAAGGGCGAGGCGGAATACGCGCTGGACTCGGACCGCGCGGAGCTTACACGCAAAGTTCTTCCACAGGTCGCGAGCGAATCGCCCGTTCCCGCACATGCGCCCTCCCGCATCGCCAAGGAGCAAACCAAACGGGCCGTGTATTGCCCACCCGACGGCGAGTTGGGTGCTTATCTGTGCAGCAACCTGGGAAAATTTGGATTTCGCGATCTGCTTGTAATCGCCCCGGCGAATAGCCCAGTAGTTCAGGCATTCATATAGACCTCCGCCAAGTATGCTGAAGGGCAGAAGCCAGAGCAACTCTCGCAGTACGAGCATGTTCGATGGGAGAATCCAGTGAAAGTGGCAGATGACGACGACGCCACCACACAATATGGCGCTCATACAAACGCATGCCATGGATAAAACAAGAATCTCAATGGCGCTCTGGTCGTCTTTGGGCAACAATACCGCGATTTCATATCTGCCCGATGCCACTACCAGGACTAACCCCATGACGGAAACGAATACCTGGAGCACGCCAAAGTCGCTCGGGCGGTAGATACGAGTCAAAATGGGCGCACTCGCAATGGCCAGTATCTGCGCCATTGCGGTGCCGCCCGCAACGATAGAGACGTTGCGCGCGAATTGATTGCGAGGAAGTATCTGCGCGATTAGCCGCCGCATACGTTCAGCAATCCTTTCGACCGCAGCAGGAAACTCATTACGGCCAGTTTATGACGAATACGGTTAGGTTTCTTGAGTCGAAGAGAATACGCCATGTGACAAACGTTCGATCGAGATGGACAGGCCGGGCTCGCCTGTGGAACAGCCGGCCTGGTCTGTTCGCGGTGCACCAGTTAGTGGGTAGTGCACGCCTTCTCAGAAGCTACGAATGCCAGTACGGTTTCCGCCACGAAACGGCGGCTCGCCTCAGGAAGTTCCGGATACACCGGTAGGGCCAGCACTTCGGCTGCGGCCCGTTCCGATTCGGGGAGGTCCCCGGGCCGGTAGCCGAGCGAGCGGAAGCATTCCTGCAGATGAAGGGGAACAGGATAGTAAACCTCCGTTCCGATCTCTTCCGCCTTGAGCTTCGCGAGTAGCTCATCGCGAGCGGACACACGAATCATGTACTGGTTGTAAATGGAGACGCACTCGGGAGCTATGTAGGGAGTGACCACGTTCTCTCCGCGGAAGCAGGAATTGTAATAGGCTGCATTCTTCCGGCGCGCCTCGGAATAGCTGTCGAGGTGAGGCAGCTTGACCAGCAGCACCGCAGCCTGGATGGGATCCAGGCGGAAGTTGCCGCCCACAAACTTGTGGTAGTACTTGGGCTTCGCGCCGTGATTCCGGAACAGCGCGATGCGCTTGCCGAGATCCTCGTCGTTAGTGACGATCATTCCTCCGTCGCCTGCCCCGCCCAGATTCTTGCTGGGAAAGAAGCTGAAGCAACCGACCGTTCCGGTGCTCCCTGCCTTGCGACCGCGATAGGTCGCCGAAATGGACTGAGCGGCATCTTCAATGACGTGCAGACCCCGTCTCGTCGCTATGTCCATGATTGGATCCATGTCGCACAATTGGCCAAACAGATGGACGGGCATGATCGCCTTGGTGCGCGGGGTGACGGCAGCCTCGATCAGGTTGGGATCGATATTGAAGGTGCGCGGATCGATGTCGACGAACACCGGAGTCGCACCAACACGGGCGATACATCCCGCCGTTGCGAAGAACGTGAACGGAGTGGTGATCACTTCGTCCCCCGCCCCGATCCCCAGCGCCATCAGGCTGCACAGCAGCGCATCTGTACCGCTGGAGACGCCGACAGCGCACTTCAAATCGCTGACGGCGGCAATCTTATGCTCGAGTTCGGCCACCTTCGGACCGCCGATGCAGACTTGCGACTCCAGCACTTCAGTGACAGAGGTGAGAATCTCTTCTCGAAGAGAAGCGAACTGCGTCTTCAGATCAAGTAATGGAACTTTCATATGAGAGCTTCCTGGAGGGTTTCTTCCGTTTTGAATTCGTCGTAGGTCACGGTGCCAATGCGAAGCTTCTCGGGAAGTGGGGCTTCCTCGTCCAGGTCAAGGCACTTGAGAATGCCCGATTGGACTTCCTTGTAACGAAGCCCGCTTTCGGGACAGCGCATCACGCCCTCGGAATCCGGTTGAAGGAGCCTATGTCCATGGCGGCTCATCCAGCCTGACTGGCGGGCGGGATTTCCGACCATCAGCGCGTAATCGGGAACCGGCTTGGCAACCACCGCGCCGGCGCCGATGAAGCTATAGCGGCCCAACTCGATTCCGCACACGATGGTTGCGTTAGCGCCCACCGTTGCCCCGCGCCGAATGAGCGTCTTCTCATACAGGGCATGCCGGTTGACCTGCGAACGGGGATTAGTGACATTGGTCAACACGCACGACGGCCCCAGAAACACATCGTCCTCGATGATGGCGCCTGCATAGATGGAAACGTTGTTCTGAACCTTCACGTCGTTGCCGATGATGACGTTTTCCGCCACTTGGCAGTTCTGGCCGAAGATGCACCGCTGGCCGATTTTGGCTCCCTTCAGGATGTGGGAGGAGTGCCAGATCTTCGTTCCGCTACCGATCTCGCAAGGCTCGTCGATGACGGCCGTGGGATGGGCGAAGTAGGGCTTCGGTGCAGGCGCCCGCGATCCCGATAGAAACACGGGCATGTGTGTTTCCATGGATCGCTGGCAGGCATTCAGGACGCGCAGGACGGAAAGGCCTTCCGTCCCATTGGTGAGGGGATCCCTGCGCGTGTCGATGGCGCGGAGGAATTCCTGGCACTCGTTCTTGAGCGGCTCGGAGGCATCGATGGCTACAGGCTCGGCCTGCGCCTTGACCGCGGTCGGAATGCGGTCTTTCCATTCCACACGATGGGGATAGAGGACCAACTTGTCGGTCGCGGTGTCATCGAAGACGCCCATCTTCTCCGAGCCGACGACCACCAGGCGCTGTTCCTTAAACGGGTGAAGCCAGCTCACGAAGATATGCGCACGGACTCCGTTGGCAAAGATGAAGTGGCTGAGCGTGACATCGGCCACGTCCTGGCTCAGATAGTAACCGCCTTCACAACTGGCGACCTGCGGCTCCTCGCCGAGCATGGCCAGAAGCACACTGATATCATGCGGCGCAAAACTCCAGAGAATATTTTCCTCGGCCCGGATCTTTCCCATGTTGAGCCGGTTCGAGTAGATGTATTCAATCCGTCCCAGTGCGCCCGTTTTGATGAATTCCTTCAGCTTTCGCACCGCGGGATGATATTGAAGGATATGGCCAACCATCAGAATGCGGCGGTTGGAGCGCGCGAGTTCGACCAGTTCTTCGCCCTGGCTCACGGTCAGCGCCAGAGGTTTTTCGACAAACACGTCTTTTCCGGCGAGGATAGCCCGTTTAGCCATCTCGAAGTGGAGGACCGCGGGAGTGGCGAGAACCACTCCGGCAATCTGATCGTCCTTGAGAACATCGACATAATCCGCACAATGTTCGGCCTCTGGGTACTTCTGGCGGACAATCATTTCCACTAGCGGATTGCCGTCGCACACCTTGCGAAGCGCATCCAATTCGTTAAAGTTGCGGATCAGGTTCTTGCCCCAGTATCCGCCCCCTACCACTGCGATGTTTGGCGCCATAATCTCTGCTCCAGCCGTTAAGCGAAAACGATCTTTTCCCGTTGTGTCCGAACCAGCCGCGTCGCATTGCGCGTGTCGATGACGACACTCGATAAACGCACAATGCGTTCATAATCGAGAGCGTCGTGATCGGTGAGGATCAGCGCGGCGTCCGCATTGAGCAACGCGTCATCGGACAGTTCCGCCAGTTCGGTGCCGGGGAGCCTGCCGTAGCGGTGCGAGACGTATCCGCTCACATGCGGATCAAAGTAGGAGATCTGCATACCCCGATCCGCTAACAGGCTAATAATCTTGATGGCCGGGGACTCGCGGCAGTCATCCACATTCTTTTTGTAGGCCAGGCCGAGCACCAGAAGCCGGGCCGAATTGGTGGCAATGCCGTTGGCATTCAAATACTCGACGACCCGACCAATCACCTCGTAGGGCATGCTGGTATTGACCTCGCCCGCCAATTCGATGAATCGTGTGGTGAAGTCATATTCCTTGGCCTTCCACGATAGATAGAACGGGTCGATGGGGATGCAGTGGCCACCTAGGCCCGGCCCGGGATAAAAGGCCTGGAATCCGAAAGGCTTGGTCTTGGCCGCATCCACGATTTCCCAGATGTTCAAATCCATACGCTGGCAAAGCAGCTTGAGTTCGTTCATCAGGGCAATATTCACGCAGCGATAGATATTTTCCAGGATCTTGACCATCTCCGCGGCTTCGCACGACGACACGGGAACAACCTGGTCGAAGACGGCGCCATAGAACGCCTCGAGCGCGCGGCGGGAATTCTCGTCGTTGGCGCCCACTACCTTGGGAATGCTTTTGGCAGTGAAATGCGGGTTGGCCGGATCCTCACGTTCCGGCGAGTAGGCCACGAACAACTCCTCTCCGATCTTGAGTCCAGACTTCTCGAGGATGGGGATCACCACTTCACTGGTGGTTCCGGGATAGGTAGTGCTTTCCAGGATGACGAGTTGCCCCGAACGAAGATACGGGACGAGCGACTCGGCGGTCTTGCGCACCGCCGTGAGATCGGGCTGCTTGTACTTGTCGAGGGGCGTTGGGACGCAGATGCTCAGCGTATCTGCGCGTGAAACAAAGGAGAAATCGGACGTAGCGAAAAGCCGGTCGCCAACGCGCATCTGCTTGACGAGGGACGAAGGAATGTGGCCGATATAGCTTTCGCCTCGCATCAGCTTGTCTGTCTTCGACCGGTCTACGTCCAGCCCCAGCACTTTGAATCCCTGGCCGGTAAACAGGTTTGCCAGGGGCAGGCCGACGTAGCCCAGGCCTACGATCCCCGCCGTGAGGCTGCGCGTCTCCACTCCGCTGATGAACTCTTCCAGATGAGAACAGGAAATGTCTGTGATCATAGGTGATCCTTGATGGTTGGTATCTCCCGGCTCAAGCGAGATCTCGATCAGGCTGGCGCTCGCCTAGCTCAGAAGCCGTTTGGAATTTGAATTGAGGTCAGCGGCCGAGGACCGCGCTCTTAAGCCCGGCAATCGCTTGCACGCCGGCGGGATTCCGCCGTAAGAGTTCAGCAAGAACGATCCAAATGCACCCGCATGCGAATCCCAGGGTTGTGAAAATCATGACGATAAGGGCACGATGCGGGGAGGACTTCAGATCGGGCGGGATCGCCGGTTCCACCACCTGGATCACCGCGGCGGTCTTCGATTCGTCGAGCCGCGCGGCGTCATACTGCTTCAGCAGGAGATCGAACATGGTCTGCCGGTATTGCAGTTCATGTTCGGCGCGCAGGTAGTCCAGCCCGGATCCCGCCAGGTCCCGCAGGTCGAATTCAGGAGAGGTTGCGTTGCCGTTCTTTTGTTCCAGTTGGCTGACCTGTTGGCGCAGCGAGGCGATTTCGCTTTTTACGATTTCAACGTTGGGGTTTCGCTCCGTCGAAAAGGATTTGAGTGTCTCCAATTCGACCTCTTTGATGGCGATCCGCGCACGCAGATCGGCGATTCCGCCGATCAAAGCCTTGGCCTGCGCATCCGGCTGGACAAGGCCCTTCTGCCGTTGCACTTGCTCAAAAGCCATCGCCGCATTCACCAGATCATTTTTGGCGTGCGCCAACTGCTCTTCGTAAAACACGCGCCTCTGGGATGCCTCGGTAATTGCGAGACCCTTGGTCAATAAGCGAAGCTGCTCGGTATAGGCATTGGCCATCTCGGCCGCCCGGTTCTTGTCCTTGTCGGTGACCTCGACGACCAGCAGGCCACTCTTTTCCGACATGACACTGGTGTTGTTCGCGAGTCTCTTGCGGGCGGAGGTCATCTCCCGCGCGCGGTATACCTTCATCAGGTCGAACCTGGAGATGATGCCATCGGCCACAGGCCGCGACTGGAGAAGCCCGATGTAGAGGTCGTTGGGGCTTTTCAGGCCTAGTCCGCCCGAGGCAGCGGCCAGGGCTCCCACTCCCGAACCGGTGAGTTGATTCATGAGCAGAGTTGCCGAGGAAGGGGTCTGTTGCGGCGTCATGATGCGGCTGACAGCCGTGAAGCGTATAGGAAGAATAAGGCTGGTGAGGATGCCAGCCGCGGCCGCCACGCCCGTCCACCTGGCAACGAACCACTTCCGCCGCAAGAGGTGTATAAACAACTCGATCAGCGGCACGCCCCCCAACTGGGCCGGGGACGCAGGAAAGATCTCCTCCTCGTCAGGCGTGGCGACCGCGGAAATTTGCGTCTCTTGTACGGTCATACTAACGAGTCGTTCCAATCACGGCGCCGGTCATCGCCGTTTGCGAGAGTATCTGCGTCAGGAATGGCAGTTGCTGCATGAAACTTGTAGGCGACTTTAGCTTGGTTGGAACAATGATAGAGTCTCCCGGCAGTAGCGTGAGACTCGCGAAACCGCCGCCCCACAGACCATGGTGATGCTGATTGCTGACCACCGTTCCATCGGCACGGATTAGGAACACGCGCTTTACATCGGCCTGACGTGTCGGCCCTCCGGCAGCATCCAAATAAGTTGAAAGGTGCTGGTTCTTCTGATAACGGAACGCGTTTTGGTTGTACACCGCGCCGGCCACCTGGACAGTTCCCAACGTAGCTGGCACATAGTAGGAATCTCCATCTTCCAGGGGGAAATCCGGAATGTCATCCACGATTGCCGCATCGGGTTTCATGTCGAGAACGATACGGCCGGTGGGATGAACCGCGGATAACTGATTGATGAGCGCCTGCTGGGCGTTGAACTGATTCTGTTGCTCAGCAGTGTTCGTCGGGGCCAGCGAGTTGCCCGTCGCGTAGCGCGCCGAGAGTTCTCTTTGCATCTGCGCCGCTGACAAACGCAGCTCCTCTTCTTGTGCCCTGCGAGTCGATTCGCGGGTAAGCTGCGAGGCATAAAGATAGGAGTGCGTTGTGAAATCTCCCGCCTGTTCCACCAAGTGGCGAAGCGTCTCTCCCGGCTGAATGCGGTACACGCCCGGAGCGTTCACCTCGCCGCCGATGCGTACGAACGCGGCATGTTTATCCTGCGGCAGCGGAATATCTTTCCGTGAAAATATCGTGATCACATCGCCCGCCCTCAGAGGTTGATTATCAGCGGATGCGGGCTTGTCAATCGCATTGCCAAGGTTGAATGCAACGATCCTTGTAGTCAAATCGTTGTCATCACGCCGATCGATGGCGGCATATTCCCAGTTGACCTCCGTGCTGGCTTGCGTCACATCCGTTATGACATCTCGGTTCGGCGTGTCCGTTGCCGGCTTGGGCCGATCCCAGTGTTCACTAACCTGAATGGGATTGCTATTTTGAATCGGGTTTGGTTGACGGATACCGTTCCGGTTAGGGGCGAGGTTTGCGTACAGCTGATTGGGAGAATCCCGCTGCGCTAAATAGTTCTGCCGGCTCGGGTTGCCATCGATGGTTAAACCTTCCTGGGAGTCTGTCGAGACTGGCGGCAATGTGCTCGCCAGGAAATTCTGTTGATACCAATAGTCACGGGTCAGGAGGGTGTCCCGGGTGGGGATCAGGTCGGAGATGCGCATGCCTTCATGCCAGAGGTAGCGGCCCGGTTGTGCCACATTTCCGCGCAGCGTGACTGCATTCCCAAATCGAGGCGAGATCGGAAACACCCGCAGGATATCACCATCCTTGAGCGACCGCTGCAGGCCCGCTACATCCAACGCGAATTCGTCCACCTGGCGGCGGCGATGGTTCTCAACCCGCTCCAACAATGCTCGGTCGATACTGGCGAGACTGGTTAACCCTGCCACATCCTTCAAAATGGAAACAATGGTGGCATCGCCCTTCAATTCATAGATTCCGGGTTCGTTTACGCTGCCAAGAATCGCCGTCTGCGGGCCGACTGGAGGGATGTAGATAACATCACCCGGAAGTAACTGGATATCGCGGGACTTGTCGCCGTTTCGGAGCAAGTCATATATATCAAACTCGGTGCATACTTGATTGGCACGCCTTAGTTGAATGTGGCGCATGGTTCCGGTAGCTGACGGTCCGCCGGAGGCGAACAGTGCGTTGACTAATGTACTCAGAGAACTCACGGTGTATACGCCGGGTTGGCGAGCACTTCCCAATACAAAGATCTGAATTGACCGTAGTTGTCCCATGGTCACATTCAGATCGAAGTCCTTGTATAGGTTTCCAATCGCCGCGTGGATAAACCCTTGCAGCTGATCATAGCGAAGACCGGCTACGCTCAGGGCGCCGACTTTGGGAATGAATATCTGCCCGTTCCTGTCGACCGTCACCCGGGATTGGAGTTCCACCTTACCCCACACACGAACCAGGAGTTCATCCCCCGGACCAATGGCATAGTCAGCCGGAACCGGAACGCGATCCATGGGAGCAAAGGTAGTGGGAACCTCATCAAATAATTGCCTGCCATACACCAGCAGCACATGTCCTGCTGCATCCTCCGCAAACGACTGGAACTCGGATTTTGTCGTCAATGGTCCTGCAATCCTGGATGAGAAGCGCTCCGAGAGTTGAGGAGATGAGACGGGCACATTGGACGGCACAGCCAGAGGATCCTCATACGGATACAGCCCGGTCGTTTGCATGCCGTCATATATACGATTCGTTGGTGATGTTGCAGTTGTACCCACGCTCGGAACCGTCGGGTCGACGGCCGCAGTCGGAACCGATTGTGAGCGGCATAGAGAAACCGACAGCAGAAGAAATAGAGATAACCTTTTTGTCATTTAAAGAATTCGATTCCAGATGTTGCGAAGATCGATGAAGCATTTCCCCGCAGCACGTACGGTACTTACTACGAATTCGAGCAAGCCCTCAAAGCATGACCGAAGGAGGGCAGGCCAGGGATTTAGCTAGACGCGGTACTACGGCGCGGAGATGATCACCCCGAGGTTCTATGACCCGCTTGAGCAAATCCGCGCTGGGGTTATAGTCCAGAACGGCTTCTTTCAGAGCCATCACCAGTCGCCCCAGATCCCGAGCCGTACAAGTCTCGTGGAGCGAATCCAGCCAAGTCTCCAAGATCTTGATGAAGCATGCCATTCCCAGCATAGATCCGAATCTTGCGATGATTGCTCGGCACCGTGTTTTCAAGCAACGTGCTTAGTTCTTCACATAGCTTCTCGCCCGGACGAATGCCAGTGAACTCAATTTCAATGTCCTCATCCGGCTTGAGGCCAGAAAGCAGGATCAGATCCCTGGCCAAGTCGGCAATTCTGACCGGTTGCCCCATATCGAGAACACAGATCTGGCCTCCCTCGCCAATTGCCGCTGCTTGCAGAACAAGCTGACAGGCTTCAGGAATCGTCATGAAAAATCGGCGCATCTCGGGATGCGTCACGGTTACCGGCCCCCCGACCGCGATCTGCTTCTTGAAAATTGGAATTACACTTCCGCTTGAACCCAGTACATTTCCAAAGCGAACCATCACATATTGAGTGCCGCCGTTTTGCAGCGTTTGAAGTATCAGCTCTGCAATCCGTTTGGTTGCACCCATAACGTTTGTCGGACGGACAGCTTTATCTGACGAGATCAATACGAAATCATCGACCTTGTGTGCGGCGGCGGCAATAGCTACGTTGTAAGTTCCGAATACATTGTTCTCTACAGCTTCAAAGACATGTGCTTCCATTAACGGAACGTGCTTGTACGCCGCGGCGTGATAAACCACAGATGGTGTGTATTGCCTGAAGACATCATCCAGGCGAGCGCGGTTTTGAACGCTACCGATCTCTGGGTAAAAAGGGATTTCCGGGAAAGTCTCTCGCATTTCTCTATCGATCTCGAACAGCGGCGACTCGGCAATTTCAAATGCGACCACTCCCGCCGGGTGAAATCTGGCAATTTGCCGACAGAGTTCAGAACCGATAGAGCCGGCGGCTCCCGTCACCAACACCACCTTGCCCTCAAGCGATCGCCGGATCAATGTCTCCTGCAAATGCACGGGAGTTCTGCCGAGAAGATCCTCGACTGCGACATCGCGAATTTGGCCTACGAGGCCAGTTCCCTCAATCACATCGCCAAGCCCGGGCACAGTCTTGCACTCCACCCTTGCCACATGACAAAGCCCTAAGATGCGCGTCATCTGCGGGCCTGTCGCGGAAGGAATGGCAATCAAGACCAGCTGAATCCCATGCTCCTGAACCAGTCGCCGTACTTCGTCCCCTTCTCCCAATACCCGAAGACCGGCGATTCCCATCCCTATCTTGTGGATGTCGTCATCCAGGAAGCCGCATACTTCATACGCCAACCGCGGATTATTACGAATTTCTCGCAGCAGGGAAATTCCCGCGTCCCCCGCGCCGTATATAAAGGTTCGCTTTTCTAGAGCAGTTGGTTGGCCGTTCTGCCCAGCCTCGAATGCAAGGCGAACTACAATACGAAGCCCGGTTGTGCTCAGAATTGACAGCACCAGGTCACTCAAATAGATCGAACGCGGAAAGCCCGGCACCACGAGCATGATCAACATACCACTGGCGGCCGATCCTGCCAGGTTCGCAATGAGCAGACGGTACACATCCGTTATCAATACATAGCGCAAGCCACGGCGGTTTAGTTTTGCAATCTGGAATGCAATGTTGTCAACCACAATCCAGATCAACAGTGCAAATGTCATCTGGTGCATCGCGATCGACGGCAGGTTGAAATCGAATCTCAGCATGAACGCTGCCAGTCCCGCTAAGCCAAACATCAAGGTTTGCGCTACCACCAGGAGTATCCAGCGCATGGCATTGCTTCTTATCGCAGCAGCTTTGATTCTCTTTTGCATTGTGACTTGTCCTGTCGAAAAATCCGACGCGTAAACCGGGAACTGGAGGCGAACCAACCGTGGCACCGCCACGTCTGCCAGAGGGTCCCTCGCTATTTGTCACTATTTAAGCCGCTAATTCCGGCTGCAATCCGGTCAATCTTTCGATCCAGGTTCTTCAAAAGCGAACGAAATTCGTCCATGCGAAGGCCGAGCACATCGCCCTGATTGACGCCGTTCAAAAGAACACGCATTGCGTCGCGCGTAAGGTCGGAAACACTGCGAGCACCGGTTACTGAACACAGCTGTTTGAGAGTTACGAACTCGTCTTCGGAGAGACGGATGCTAATTGTTCGGGTCCGCGGTTTCAGAACGGCCATATGATCCCCGCACTCTGTTCAAAAAATCGCTGTCAGGGTAAGCGCGATTGTAGTTCGGTTTAAAGAATGGGAATAGACAGAGAAATGGCAGGACTCGAGACTTTGGCAATAATGCAGGTGATTGCTTTCTGGAAGGGTTAGGGGTAGGCTTCGCCCCCATCGGTCCCATTCGCCTGACCGACAAAATTCGACAAGGGTACAGATCAAGCGGTTGCACTTGGCACTTCCGCTGAATGAACCCTGCGAACTCTGCTCGTGAATATGGGGAGCAAACCCCTACTCACTTACTTAGTGATTGAAAATTGAGTTCAAGATATCAGAATCGTCCCGGCACGCGCAAGTTAAATATGTGAGACAAATGAAATACGTTGATTTGGCATTAGTTGGGCGATTATCCCGAAAGAATGTCAACTGATTCACTGGTTTTCAGATAGTCATACCGAGAATATTTCTATCTAACTTGCGTTGTCGTAAATGACAGATGTAATACATCTATTCTAACTCAAATGAAAATCCCTAACACCCTCTTCACTTAGCGTTGTATCGACATGCTGAGCAATTCTTGGAAAGAGAACGGTGGCCGAGTCCGGCATTCGGTTCATCCGCAGATTCTGTATGGACGGTACTTCATTCCGGCTCGGTGCACCGAAGAATGCGTGGGCGTCGATGGAGCGCGTTCCAATCGCTTTGATCGAAGGACACCGCAACCAGAAATTATTATGGTGCCGCGAGTGTAGCTTGACATGTGACGATCGTCACTTAAAACGGAGTTGAAATGATGTGAGGTCCGCGTCGAAGGAGCCGTTGGGTGAGCAGATACGGCTACGATTTCAACTCAGTACCGCAACCAACTTGGCCGACGGATTCTCCAGCAATGACACGGTCGTACGGGTTTCATCACCTTGGGTGAGCCTCACGGCTCACGGACATACCGATTTGAAGTCGCGCCCGTTACAAGGCGAGGGTGTTTTGGCAACCTGTCAGATCTCCGTCACAAATTGGCGCCGAACTCACAAAGGCTAGTTACATAATCCGCCGAGCCATCGCGTAACCAGCCGTCCAACTGCGCGGGCTCTTTCAATTGCTGTCCGCGCACGCGCGGCACCACGACATATTCTGTCGTCATCTGGGGCAGGCCGGTCATATCGACCCAGAGCTTCTCAAACTGCGCAACGGGATAGATATCCTCCTGCCCCTTGCCCCAGCGTTTCTTGACATCTTTCAGCGTGATGTAAGTGGGCATGCGGTTGGCAATGGCGCGAACTGCATTGGCGACTCGTTCCTCGTTCTGCAAATCATCGTGCGTCAGGCCGAATACCTTCAGAAGCGCGTCGATGTCAATCCAGAACGTATTCGAGTTGTAGTACGACAGCTTGAATTCCGTTTCTTCCGACGGAAGGGCCATGCCCTCCACGAGCCGCGCGCGCCCATCGATCGATGCCAGGCCGCCGCCGCGATCTTCAATGCGTCGAGTGATCACTTCCACACTCATGGTTTTGCCGCGGGCGATATGCAGGCCGAGAATCCCAGGATTGAGATCCACCCCGAGCGTGTCCACGTTATGCACCATCAGGTAACGCAAGCCCGGCCGCGACCCCAGAAGCGCCTTCAAGACTCCGTTGCGAAACAGGTTCGGCACTTCGTACCAGTGGCCGACGGGATGGAGGCACTGCGACGGAAGGTTGTCGGTGTAATTGCTTCCTTCACCCGATTGACTTGCCCAGGCAATCAGCGCCGCCCGCGAACTGTCGCGAACCTTCTGCGCCTGCGCATCCAGCAACTGCTGCGGAGTCTCTTCCCAGGCAAAGCGAAGATCGCGCACCATGGGGACCAGCCGCAAGCCCACACTTCGTCCCGGTGAAAGATAGAGCGGTCCCTCGTATCCATAGTTCCCTTCCCGACGCAATAGCTCTTCCGTGGGCGCGTGGGTCAGGTAGCTGGTGGTAATAATGTGGGGAACGCCAGACCCGGAAAGCCGGCCCGCTCGCCTGCTTTTGGCCAGGTGCACTTCAAGAAAAGTGCGATGTTTCCCCGCCATTCGGCAGAAGGGACTGAGAGACTTCACCACGCCGGCTCCGCGTGTCCATCGGCTGCCCGCGCCGCCGGCCAGCGTTACAACCGCAACCGCGCCTGAGGCAAGGGCCTCTTCCCCGATGCGCCGAAACTCCGCGCCCATATCCGTTCGCGCATCGGATACATCTTTCTGCGAAACATCATCGATCAGAACAGAAGCTGGAAATCTATTCTTGGTCAGACCGATTTGTCCGGCACGGAGCTCTGCCTGGATGCGCTCATGCTGGATCGGATCGAAACCATTCTCGGCAAGCATCGCGTCCAGTGTCCCAGTCCTGTCTTCAATCGTGAGTGCGTGCGGAAGCAACCGATCGAGAAAGTGCCGGGTTCGCTCCTGGGCATCATGGCCACCGTGAAACGAAAGGCTGAAACGCTCCAGATCGTACCGCTCCGTCTGCGTCAACAGCCGTTGATCTTTCCTGAGAATTCCCGGGAGCATCAGGTTGTAGTAGCCGTCGGGCAAGACTGCATCGCCCCCTTCCAGCAGATCGGCCCAGGTTCCGCGCTCGTTGATGGCAAAGTCATAAACCACCGGTTCCATCGCAAACGGCACCCCGCCGGAAAGGCGCCGGCTGACGTCGCGCATCACGTCGGCGAGCTTCTTTTGAGCTTCGGCTTTGACGCTCGGGTCGAAAATGAACCCCATGCCTCCGCCCGACATTCCTCCCAGCATCCAGAATCCCCAGAACGAATCGGGATAGGCGGCGCGGATTTCCTGAATCAGAGTTTCGGTGTAGAGGTTCGTGGCCCAGGGGATGATGGTCTTGATCGGACCATCGAAGTTTCGCTGCGTGGCGCTGCCAATAGCCCGCACGTCGCCGGACCGCAGATCAGCGAGAATCTCGTCGAGGATCGAGCGGGCTTCGATTCGGGCGGTCCATTCGGCGTCGGAGCGCAGAAGGTACCGATCCGTGACCATCTCGAGGATGGGCCCCACGTCCTGCGCCATGCCTCCATGCACCAGGACAAGGCTCTCCTGCAGACGCCGGCGTGTTTCGTCGCTCACTTCAGAATGCGTAAGGATGCGGTGATTGGGCAGCAAGCGGCCGCGGCTGATGCCGAACTCCGCGTCGCCCTCGGAGGCGCGCACGCCTTCGATCAGCTTGATGCCGGGCCAAACGCCTCCGGAATCCTGCCAGCCTCCGCCGGAACCGCCCAGCCATTCGCCCAGAATGGCGCGCGCCGCGACCAGGCGGCGTTCGGATTCGCTCAACTCGCCCGTCAGCGAAGCGGCCTGCCGCGTCGCCCGCATGCAGACCGCAATCATTGATGCAAGCAGGTTGGTCGAGACGGCCAGTCGCGATCCCTTGGGGATGTTATTCACATGGCTGACGATTTCGATCCCCAGCCCGGGTTGCCCCATCAACTCGCGCAGGATGTCGGCGAGGGGCTGGCCCGAGCTTTCCATACCGGGCGGGATAATGCCTGCCGCAATCACCGCCGCCTTAAGCAGCCCGAGATAGTCTCGCCCAAAATCAAACATCTCCTGCAGGTCGCTGATCTCGGCGCTGGCATCAAGATCCACGCTCACCAGGCGGATTACGGGCCGGTCGATGACGCGCAGGTATGCTTCGACGGGCGGTTTTGGCGCCCTGGAGCCCGAACCGAGAACGGCGAGATCAATCGAGACGTTTAGCACTCGCGCCAGTTCGGGCAGGTCCATGCCGAGAAAAAAAATGTCGCTCCATCCGCTGTGGCTCAGGTCCATCCGCACTGGCGTGCTTTCGTGCAGGATGGGGAACGGGCCGCCCGGCGCGCGATTCAGCAATTCGGGGCGCATGCGCAGGGCATAATCTCCGGAATGCCCGGTGCGAAACATCCACTGATTGCCGCGCACCAGGCGAACGCTCCGCCGCACTTGGTCAGCCAGGGTCTGGAAGGCAAGTCCGCGATACGCAACCGCCAGCGCGCTCGATAATCCGTCGCTCAGTCCATGCGTGGTTTTCGCGGCCAGAAAAGCAGCGATGGCCTCCTCGTAGCGGCGGCTCAACAATTTCTCGTAGCCGCCAAACGGGATCAGGGTTCCGGCCGATCGAACTTCCACTGTCTCCGGCAGATGAAAGCGATAAATCGCATACAAAAAGAACAGCGCCCGAACCCGTTCATAAAGATTGTCGCTGTCGTGCCGGAGCCGTTCGAGTTCCGCTGCCTCGGTTTGCAATTGAGCCGCGCCAGCACGCCGGCAGATTGAGTCGAGTGAGCGGTTACGGACTTCAGGATCAGTCGCGGTGATGATCGACCAGAGTTCGCTCACACCACCGCCCCTTTCCCTCCAAGTATTTCGCGGGTAGCGAGGAGATTGACCATCTCGGCGAGTACCTGGTCGCGATCCTGCCCGCTCAGGGCCAGCGCCAGCTGAGCAGTGAACAGGCCGTATTTCACGCCCACGTCAAACCTGCGGCCGTTTTGAATCATGGCCAGGTACTGCTCGCGCTGCGCCAAAATCGCTAAGGCCGACGACAGGCTTACCCGTCCCGGTGCCGGGTCCTCCAGCATCGTCGAGAGAATATCGAAGATGGAGGGTGTCAGCACGTGCATTCCGAAGAAGCAAAGATATTGCCCGCTTCTCAGGCCGGGGACGACCAGCCGCTGCTCGGCTTCCGTGGGCGTGGGCTTTTCCACCACCGTCTCGATCCGATAGAGCCCTGGCTTTCCCGAAACAGGCTGCCCGCCCACGGTCCCATAGAGTGGCAGAAGATTTTCCCGGGTTACCTGGACCGCGGATACGGCGCTGCCTTCGGCACTGGCAGCCTCAACCAGCCGCTGCGCGCAACCAGCGGATTCAGTCGCCACGTAAATATGGTCACCAACCAGGTGCAGGAAAGGATCGTCCTTGACGAAATCGCGAGCGCACCAGACCGCATGCGCGTATCCTCTGGCTTCGGTCTGGCGCACAAACGTCAGTCGCACTGCGTCATTTGACAGCAGCTTCTCGTAGGGTTCTTCATCGCCGGGCCATACCACGATCGCAACGTCGCTGATGCCGGCGCGCAGGGCTTCCCGAACCACCAGGCTAAGTACCGAACGCTCAACACCCTCCTGATCGAAGAGCGTTTGCATCGGCAAGGTGCGCTGGGTTCGACCTGCGGCCGTTATCACGGCTTTTCTGATTCGCATATGTAGATGTTAACCGCTGTCTCGAGAGGGCATTGGTGTGAAGCGAACATTCAGGATGCCATCTTCGCGGTGGGCCTGATTGGCATGGAGCGGGCTCTGCTTTGAGCAAGATGACTTCACCTCGGATGCGGCCTCCTCAAACCATGAACCTGACTTCTTTTCGTTGCTGATGGCCTAACCGGAATCCCGTTCGATTGGACCCGCACGACTCCGTTGCGCCGTTTTCGCGGGATGGGGACGCGAGAACGGCCCAACGTGACAGGAATCACACCCCAAGGGCTGTCAGTCGGAGGATACTGGTTCCGCATCACCAGGCACAAATCCGCCGGAATCAGGTATTGGCGTCCCGTGTTGGATTGCCGTCCCAGACTCAGATAGAGCTGATTACCTGGCGATGCATGCGAGAACTGAAGCGCGCCGTCAACTCTGCCAACAGCGAGAGTCCGCGGCCCGTGGAGATTCCCAGCATAGAGATTCACGGTTTGCTCCCGTTTGATTGGAAATTTGCGTGCCCCGGAACGATTTGCGATTACTACGCCGTAGCTCGCCGCCCGCGAGGATCGATGAGTCGACGGCCAAAGGGAACGAACTAGGTGTAGGTGCAGGTCAAATGGATAGCCCCTGGCATGCTGTACAAGTACTGACAAATCACGAAAAGCGGGTTACACAACACCTGTCGTGCCGCTCACTTGAACACTATTTGCCTGTTTATTCCGAGCGATCGAAGTGGTCCGATCGTACCGTCACCCTGGATCGCCCTCTGTTTCCCGGATATGTATTCATTCGCTTTACCCCCGGAGAGAGACTCTCGGTATTGAGCACTCCGGGAGTTCTCCATTTATTAGGGAAAGGAACCACGGGCCTCATCCCGTGCATAGAGATCGAAAGGATCCAGGCAGCGCTGACCAACGGACACCTGCTTCAGCCGCACCCAGCTATCTCCAAAGGGATGCGCGTGCGGATGAAAGAGGGCATCTTTGCCGGCGTGGAAGGCAAGGTTGCGCATATCCGCCAAAATTGCAAGGTTGTGCTTGCGCTGTCGGGTGTCGACCAGTGCTTTTCGCTCGAGGCGCAGATGAATGAGATCGAGATCATCGGCGAAACGGCGCACGCCGACTGCACCTTGAAGGTCCGAGCGTCGTAATCGATCTGTGGTGCCATCGGCGATCTGTGATTCCCGGATAGGATGCCGGTTGTAGCGCACCCTCTTCGTTGTGCTCAGGCAAAATGCGAGTCCTGCGACGATCCGCAGGTCTCGCTGCTTCTCTAGCCATCGACGTGTTGAATAAACCGTCGCTGCATGATCTCGAGAAGCTCATCTTCGGGCGTCTTCCAAACGACCTCATTAAAGATCTCTACTTCGATCGGCCCGTTGTAACCCGTAGCGTCCACGGCCTGGCGCAACTTCCGCAGTTCGATGACCCCATCACCCATCATCGCGCGGCCCATGAGAATACCAGGCAGAGGTACCGGCCAATCCGATACGTGAAAGCCGACGATCCTTCCCCGGGCGCGATCGATCTGTTGGGCCAGATCCGGATCCCACCACACGTGGTATGCATCGACTACGATCCCCGCAGCCGGACTCGCTAGCTGCTCAACCATGTCGTTAGCCTGCTTCAACGTCACGACGACCGAGCGTTCGGCAGCATACATGGGATGAAGCGGTTCAATTCCCAGGAGGATGCCGGCTTTTTCCGCGTCCGGCAACAATTCGCGCAATCCATCGAACACCGTAGCCCGGGCGTCGTTCAGGGTTTGTCCGTTGGGCGGCCCTGAAACGATGACCAGAACGGGCGCTCCTAGGATCGCCGCTTGCTCAATAGCAACGCGGTTGTCGGCAATCCTCTCCTTCCGTTCTCCAGCCGTCGGCGCGGAGAACGCGCCGCCACGGCACAGGCTCGAGACGCGCAGCCCTTCACTGCGAATCAGTCGCGATGCCTTCTTTACATCTCCATCCAATTTGTGGCGCCACACAGCGATGGTCCGAGTGTCGCTCTTCGCGCAGTTGCTTACGACCTGTTCTAGCGACCATGGATCGGCAGTAATCTGATTGAAGCTAAGCCGTTGAATAACGCTCATGCGACACCTGCGAGTGCCAGAAAATTCTGCATGCGCCGGACGGCAAGTTCGGTATCGCGCAGGACGCGCGCCTGGTCTGCGAGAACGAATAGATCGCAAAGGTGGGCCGTCGACCGTGCGCTCTCATACCCTCCCACCATGCGGAAATGAGACTGAAATCCATTCAGATAGGCGAGAAAAACAACGCCCGTCTTGTAATGTTGCGTGGGAGACGTGAACAGGTGTCGGGAGAGCGGGACGGTAGGCGCAAGCAGTTCCTGGTAACGCGGAATGTCCCCGGCATCAAGCGCGGCCAGCGCTAAGGATGCAGCAGGCGCGATTGCATCGAAGATCCCCAACAGCGCGTCACTGTGGCCGCTGTCATCGCCCAGGATAAGTCGATCGTAGTTGAAGTCATCTCCGGTATACATGCGCACGCCGGGCGGAAGTCTGCGCCGCATCGCGATCTCCAGGTCCGCGTCAAGCATGGATATCTTGATCCCGTCGATCTTTGTAGAATGGGCGGAGATAATTCCGAGGCAGTTCTCGGTCGCGGCGGCAGTGTCATGCGCACCCCAGTAGCTCTCGAGAGTCGGATCAAACATGGGCCCCAGCCAATGCAGAATCACTGGCTGCCGCACCTGGGAGAGGACGGCATCGTACACGCCGGCGTAGTCATCCGGATGGCGCGCCACGGCAGCAAGGGCGCGGCTTGCCATAAGGATGATTCTTCCGCCGACAGTTTCTATCTGCTCACACTGCTGCAGGTAGGCATCGATTACATCGTGTACGAAACGCGCCTGCCCTGCACCTAAGTGGTCAGTTCCCGCGCCGCAAGCGAGCAACGCGTCGTGTGCCCCAGCCGCAGCGGTGCTGCGCCGGATCAAATCGAGGGCGTGCGGCCAATCGAGTCCCGCTCCGCGCTGAGCGGTATCCATGGCTTCGGCGACCCCGAATCCAAGCGACCAGAGATAATCGCGATACGCTAGCGTTGCCTCCCAGTCAATCACAGGACTCGTAATCGGCTCGGCAGTGCGAAGCGAATCCATCACAACATGCGCCGCCGCAAACGCAACGCGCGAAGCGAATCGGCCCCGCTGCGGTGCGACCAGCGGCTCATGCACAGGAGTGTAGCCGTACAACGATCCATCGCTCCGCACCAGCCTCAATGTCTTGTTCAAAGTCACGCTCTCAGTTCCGGCACATCGATCCAGCGGCGCTCCTGCCACGACTTGAGTCCAAGCTCTGCCAATTGCACTCCCCGCGCCGCGTCGAGAAAATCATGGGGAAACGGAGCGTCCTCCGCCACATGCCTGAGAAACAATTCCCACTCCACTTTGAATCCATTGTCGAAGGCCTGATTGTCGGGCACGTCCTGCCAGTGCTCTCGAAAGTGGAACGGGTTCTCGACGTCGGGGTTCCACACCGGCCGTGGTGTGTTCACGCGGTGCTGCGTGCGGCATTCGCGCAACCCGGCCACGGCGCTTGCCAGTGAGCCGTCCACCTGCATGCTGAAAAGTTCATCGCGGTACACGCGAAACGACCAGGAAGAATTGATCTGCGCGACGATTCCGCCTTCCAGCTGAAACGTTCCGTAAGCTGTATCGTCCGCGGTGCATTGGTAAGGCTTGCCGTGCTCGTCAACGCGCTCGGGAATGGTGATGCCTCCCACGCATTGCACCGCGCGCACTGGGCCGAAGGTGTGATCGAGAAGATAGCGCCAGTGGCAAAACATATCGAGGATGATCCCGCCGCCATCTTGTTTGCGGTAATTCCAGGATGGCCGTTGCGCAGCCTGCCAGTCGCCCTCGAAGACCCAGTAGCCGAACTCGCCGCGAACCGAGTGGATGCGCCCGAAAAATCCACTGTCGATCAGCCGCTTGAGTTTGCGAATCCCCGGCAGGAACAACTTGTCCTGCACAACTCCGTGTTTGACTCCCGCGGCTTGAGCCTTGGCCAGCAGCCGCATCGCCGATTCCGAATTTGTGGTGAGAGGCTTTTCGCAGTAGATATGTTTGCCCGCGGCGATTGCAGCCTCCACGGCGGCAGCGCGCAAGTTCGTCAACTGGGTATCGAAATAGACTGAGTCCTCTGCGTTCGCCAATGCGCCACCCAGGTCTGTCGTCCAGCGGGTCAGGCCGTTTTCCTTCGCGATCTGCTCCAGCTTTGCGCCGTTCCGTCCTACGAGGATCGGATCGGGAACAAGACGCGAGCCATCGCTCAGCTCAACTCCACCCTGGTTGCGGATCGCGAGCACGGAACGAACCAGGTGCTGGTTCAAGCCCATGCGCCCGGTGACGCCGTTCATGATGATTCCGATCCGCCGAGGGTTCATGCGTCGCTCTCCGCTGTGGTGAGGAAACTGCGATTCCTCGCCTCCGGGCCAAACCAGATGATGATCATCATCAGCATGATCAAGCCTGCCTCGAAGATCGTCAACGCCCACGGGTAGCCCATGTAGCGCCGCAGCAGAAATTGCACAGCCGGCGCGGGCGATGCCAGCAACACTCCCAACTGGTACACGCTTCCGGCGAACAGGCTCCTCACCTCATCCGGTGCAAGCTCGCTCAAGTGAGCCGGAATGACTCCGAAGGCTCCTTGTACGCCGGTTTGCATCAGGAACGATCCCGCCGAAAGCGCGACAAGTGAAGCCCCGAACGCCCACGCTGGAATGGCAAGCAGCGCAATCACCAGCGCCAGCAGCACCGCTTTCCGCCGGCCTGTCCGCTGCGACAGAACACCAAATAAAAGTGCGCCCGCAATGGCGCCCACATTAAACAAAACGGGTATGCCTAGATCGGGCCGCATGCCCAACACTGTTTTCGCAGCGATTCCCGGAAGCGAACGCAGAAAATCCGGATACAGATCCTGGGAACCATGCGAGAGAAAGATCAGCACGGTCATCATCAGAAGCAGGTAGGCAAACATCCTTCGATTCGCGAGGAGCGAGGCAAATACCCTGCCTCCGGATTGGGGACGATGCTGCGTCCATGCCCGTGACTCCGGAGCCAACAAGGTCAAAATCACGATCACGATCGCGACCGGCGCGCCCACAAAGAACACCGCCCTCCAACCCAATCCGCGAGCCAGCGTCTGCATGGCTACCGCGGCCATTAGATAGCCCACGGGATAACCGGCCTGGATCAACCCGGAGAGCATCCCCCGTAATCGCACCGGAGCGCTCTCAATCGCATATGAGGCGCCAATGCCCCAATATCCGCCCATGCCGATGCCGTACAGCGCGCGACACACTACAAACATGCTGTAGTTCGGCGCCAGCCCGCTCAACACTGTGCAGAGCGAGAAGTAGAGCACGCAGAAGATGAGCGGGCGACGGCGTCCGACCGTGTCCGCAAGCATGCCGAACAAGACCGCCCCAACCGGCCGCATTGCCAGCGTCATAGTTAGTGTGAAGACGATCGATGCTTTCGAGACGTGAAAGTGTTGTGCCAGTGCGTCGAACAGAAAGACAATGACGAAGAAGTCGAATGCGTCCAGCACCCATCCCAGGATCCCGGCGCTGGCCGCAAGTCTCCAGGCGGCAGGGGCAACAACTTTGTCATACATGAGCGCCGTTTCCCGTCTCTCCATCTCGCCTATGACTGTATAAGAGTCCGCCCGCACCCGAAGCGGCCAGCGTAGGAACGGCGCAATTTCTCAGCCGAAACGGCAATGTGACACAATCATCACCTGAGAAATGATGCCTTCAAAAATTCTCCATAAATCGACAACATGGCGTGTTGCGCTCGCGCTGATGTGGCTGTCAGTGGCCGCGGTTTGCTTCACCGGGCACGCCCAGGAACTCCGGGACGTGGACGAGCACGTAGCGGGCGATGCCCCCGAAAGCCCGAGACCACTTGCCCACGATCTTTCGCCAAAGCTCAAGCACGCTGCAGTCAAAGCCGCCATGCGAAAGGTGGCCGACTGGCAACTTGCGCGTGTGAAGGATGAGGCCAGCCAGGACTGGACCTTCGCCACGCTCTATCTCGGCATGCTGGAAGCATCGAACACACTACACGATCCGCGCTACCAGGACTACATCAAGCAGGTCGCCGCGCACTATCATTGGACGCTCGGCCCGCGCAAAACCCATGCCGACGACCAGGCGATCGGACAGTCGTATCTCTGGCTTTACAGCCGCAATACGGATCCACAGCACATCGCGCCGACGCGCCGGCAATTCGACGAAGTGACGCAACAGCCGGACGACCCGGAGAAGCCCGTGTGGTGGTGGTGCGATGCACTGTTCATGGCGCCGCCCGTGTGGACGCATCTCGCGTCCGTTACCCACGAAGAAAAATACCTCGCCTATATGGACCGTGAGTGGCACATCACGGCCAACTTGCTTTGGGACGCGGACGAGCACCTGTTCTATCGCGACAAGAGTTACTTTGACAAGCGCGAGAAGAACGGCAAGAAGATCTTCTGGTCGCGCGGCAACGGCTGGGTGATGGGCGGGCTTGTCCAGGTGCTCACCTACCTGCCCATGAACGATCCGCGTCGGCCATTTTATGTGCAGAAGTTTCGCGAGATGGCGGAAAAGATCCGTTCCATCCAGGGTGACGACGGGCTCTGGCGTCCCGGCCTTTTGGATGCGGCCGATTATCCCTACCCCGAAATCTCTGGGTCGTCGTTCTTCGTCTATGCGCTCGCCTGGGGATTTCATCACGACCTTCTGAGTAAGACGCAGTATCGGCCGGTCATCGAGCGCGGCTGGAACGGACTGGTCCAGCATATTTACGATGACGGTCGGCTGGGAAGCATACAGCCCATCGGAGCCGCACCTGGAGCTTACACACCGGGCACCAGTTACGTGTTCGGGGTTGGCGCTTTCCTGCTCGCCGGATCGGAAGTGAATCAGTTAAGCAGATAGATCCGGCCCGCTCGGTAAAGTCGGCTCTGGTCCGTCTCGCAACGCACGTGCAATCGCCGCCGCAACGGATTGATAGACTTTGAAAGCAATGAACATTTCTCAACTGCAAAAACTGATCGAGCGCTATTTCTCCGCCGGTCCGGCCGCGATCGGCGACTCTTCGGCGATGGATGTCTTCCTGGAATTTCGCGGCGCACTGGAACGCGGCGAAGTTCGTTCCGCGTCGCCCGATCCCGAAGCGCCGGCCGGATGGCGCGTGAACGTGTGGGTTAAACAAGGAATCCTGCTGGGGTTTCGACTTGGCGCGCTCGCCGATGCATCCATTGGCGGATTTCCCTTCGTCGACAAGAGCACCTATCCGGTGCGCCATTTTGCCTTGACCGATGGGGTGCGCGTAGTGCCGGGCGGGTCGTCGGTGCGTGCCGGGGCCTACGTGGCGCGCGGCGTGGTTTGCATGCCCCCCATGTACATCAATGCGGGCGCGTGGGTAGACGAAGGCACGATGGTGGATTCCCACGCGCTGGTCGGTTCCTGCGCGCAAATCGGTAAACGCGTCCACCTCAGCGCCGCGGCGCAGATCGGAGGCGTGCTCGAACCCGTCAATGCCAACCCCGTCATCATCGAGGACGACGTGCTCGTAGGCGGTAATTGCGGCGTGTACGAGGGCACCATCGTTCGCGTCGGTGCGGTGCTCGCCGCCGGGACAATCCTCACGCGCGGCACGCCCGTATTTGACTTGGTCAAAGGCGAAGTGCTGCGCGCCACTGAGGAAAGTCCGCTCATCATTCCTGAGAACGCCGTTGTGGTTCCGGGATCACGACCCGTAAACAAGACCAAGGGCCACGCCAACAGTCAAAGCTGGGACCTGAGCCTCTACGCGCCCGTGATCGTGAAGTACCGCGACGAAAAAACCGGCCTCAGCACCACGCTCGAGGATCTCCTTCGCTAGGTTGGCAATGATGCAACGCAGGTGACTCTTTAAAAGCAGCGCCGTCGCGATCGCGTGGCGCAGCTCTCCTCCATCCGGCCATCCGAATCATCCTGAAATCACTTCCAAATCACATCCAGACAATTGTTTGTTCCTCCAGCCTACTGCAGAGTGGATGGCAACCAGATCACTGGTGCCGAAACTCCCGGCGAAAAAGTCAACCTCAACTGCGGCTCAGCGAAGCTCAATGACGCTTTGCAACGACTCGCACCAACCCGAAAAGCGTAACTGGCGCAGGCTTACTGCATTTGCAGGAGGGCTGTATATGACGCCCTGTGGTGGTACGGCTGAGCATCATCGCTTCACGTCCCAAGGAGAATGCCATGACTACTCAGATCCCAATTTCAATGGGCTTCGGTACACAGTTTGGTGTGGTGAGGAACAGCACGCTCACGACACCACTGGGTCCCATCAACTGGAACCAGTCATCCGACGGCACCATCCGTGCCCAGGGTGGCGGTCAGACACTTACCATCACCCATCAGAACGGGAGCGACGGCTCCTGGCAGAGCCATTCCTACTACGCACGAACCGGGAGCCCGTCGTACCTCACGATGGATCTAATCTGCGACGTGGCCGGGCACACGGTCGAGTTCACGATCAAGGCAGGTTCGTCGCAGCTCACCCTCGCGATTGCGGGTATCGACGCGCAGGCGACATCGGGAACCGCAACTCTTTCCGGCACATGGAACGGAGCCGCCGTCCATTGGACCGGTCATGCCGATCTCACGACGAACCCGCTCGTGACCCACCCCATTGCGGGGTGGCCAAAGGGCGCGTTCGCATCCGAGCTACAGCAGGCGGCGTTCTTCAATCCCCTCGGGAATTCGCTTGCCGGCACTATGGTCGCGGCGCAGAAAGCAACGACCGGTACCGGCGGCAGATTTCACAAAGATGACAAATCCTCCTCCGGCATAGGCGTTGCAGCGCGAGCCGCTGCCTGGTGTGGGGGCGCCGCCCTGGCCGCATCCGAGACAGGACCGGGCGCGCTGCTCGCTTGCGCGGGCGGCGCAGGCGCGTCCGTGCTAAGCGATCTGTTCTCGTGGATTTTTAGTGACCCGCCGACTCAGCCAGTGACCCCGACGCCCATCGTCGCCCCCCCAGTAAGCGACCCGCCAGTGAGCGACCCGCCGGTAGACGACCCACCAGTAGGCGGACCCGTTTGCGTTCCGGGCGATGGCCTGGATGGAGAAGGAGAAGGAGGAGGAGGAGGAGGAGGGCGTTCCCCGATCATCGACCAAAAGCCTCCCCAGGAAGAGGACTAGTCGATTCTCTTGTTTCTATACGGAAAATGCACCTTCAGAGGGGGTGAATATGCCCCCTGGAAGGGGTACACGGCATGCCAAGTAGCCTCACTGCGGATAACGGGCTACGCGCCGTTCGCTGTGGATGAGGAAGCCGCGGCCATTGTGCGAATCAGCTCTTTGCGGTCGTCATCGAGAATGCACTCGCCCAGGCCGTTCATGAGCCCAGCGAATGCATTCCAGACAAATCAGGGCGAACACTCTCGTCGAGTCTCGCCCTCTTTTTTCTATGTGTGGATGCCCGGTCTTATTGAGCGAGTTCGTTCAATATAGCTTTCTCCACTGCCGGCACCATGCGCTGCACTGCCGCCGACAACTCCGTCCCCCACTCGATGAGTGCCGGTTCCACGCCGAACACTGTCACCTCCGGCGCTCGTGTGTTTCCCGCCATGAACAGCACTCGCGACATATCGAACCCGTGCAGCGACGCCAGCATGTCCGGATGCATGCACTGATCGAACGGCACGCGATACACGTCCCCCGGCGTCCCGCCGCCTTCCATCGCATCGATCAGCACAATGCGATCGGCCTTCTCGATATCGGGCAGGACATCGAGAAACGCCGTACCCGCCTCCACCACCGAAACATCCGGCGGCAATTCCCGCTCCGCGAGAGCGCGCGCGACATGCACGCCCACACCCTCGTCGGAGAGGAGCAGATTGCCAAGGCCAAGGATCAACGTATGCATCGTCAGAACTCGGGCTGCGCGTTGACGACAGTTACGGGTTTTCCATCCGGCCGCATTACATGCACCGCGCACGACATGCAGGGATCGAACGAGTGCACCACGCGAAGCACTTCCACGGGCTGTGACGCGTTCGAAACCGGGGTTCCGATCAGGGACTGCTCCAGCGGTCCACGCACTCCGCTGGTGTCCTTTGGCGAAGCATTCCAGCAAGTCGGCGTGATGATCTGGTACTGCGCGATCGACGGCATGCCGTTGGGCGCCAGCGTGGTGCTCGCGTTGGTGCTCATCCAGTGGCCAAGCGCGCCGCGCGGAGCTTCTGTCAATCCTTCGCCCGCCTTGCTGTAGGGCGCCGTGACCGGCGTGTATTCCGACCCGCCCACTCCGAGTTGGCTGGTCCAGCTCAGCATTGCGTTGGCGACCTTCTGCGTCTCCTGCGCCCGGGCCACGTGACGATCCATCACCGAAATGCCCTGGCGGTAATCGCCATTGACCCACATGCGCGCCAGCGGCCCGGCTTCGCACGATTTGCTGCTGTAGCGCGGAGCCTTCAGCCAGGAGTACGCCGCCGGCTTGGTCGCCGGATCGACCGTCACCGTCGAGCCCTTGGTGGGATTCAGGTTGTTGGTCGAGTTGTCGTACCACGAGTTGGTCACCATCTCGGTGATGTTCGTGGTCGACACCGTCTGCACTGAAGTCGGATTGGTGCTGTACACCACCCCCCGCTTCAGCAGCCGCTGCGGATTGGACGTGTTGTCGAGGTCGAATACGCCGAATGCGATCAGGTTTCCGGTACCCTTGCCGATCTGCTTGTAGTCGGGATACGCACTCGCCAGTAGCTGCGCGTCGGGAACGTAATTGTTGTTGATGAAGTTGATCAGCGTATTCAGATACCCGGTGAATTTGCTGATCATGGTGCTGTTGGGCTTGGTCGTGAATCCGCCCGCCTGAATGGCTGAGAGGCCCGGCATCCTGCCCGCGAAAATCGCCGCCATTTCATGCGCCTGGCGCCGCATCGCCACCGCGGTCACGAAGTTGGTCGCGATCTGCGACATCGCTGGGTTGCGCATCAGGTCTACGTTCCACGCCGGTGTCCACGGCGCCGATGCCGGCGGCGTGATGTAGTCCAGCGCTGACAGCAGGTAGAAATGCAGAATATGCGACTGGATGAAGTTGGCGCCCAGCACCAGGTTGCGCAGGATGCGCGCATTGGTGGGAACCGTAACCCCCGCCGCGTGTTCCAGCGCAATCGCCGCCGCAGTCGCGTGCGAAACCGGGCACACGCCGCAGATTCGTTGGGTGATGTAGGGCGCGTCCTTGGTGTCGCGCCCCACGAGGATTTTCTCGAAGCCCCGGAACTGCGTCCCGGTGCATTGTGCCTCGGTCACTTGCTGCTTGCCGCCGACGGTATCGATCGTGACCTGGACTTTCATGTGTCCTTCAATTCTGGTCACGGGATCAACAATTGTAATTTGTGCCATTTTTAATCTCCATGGTTCCTGGGAAGACGGGTATCCGGGTTCCGGACCGGTGCTGGGTGCCCCAGGTCTCGCTTTTGAGACCTGGGATCGCAGAACGCGACAACCTAGTCGGGTCTGCCGCTGGTGTGGCACGTCATGCAGCTGGCCTTGTCCACCACCTTGTGGCCGGACGGCGTCGCCCCGTACGTGCTGAACAGCGGCGCATACTTGTCGGGGAATCCGGGTTCCGTGCAGCCCTGGCAGAGCGAGTCCGCTCCGTTGCCGCTGCTCGACACCGTTCCCACGCACCAGTTGGTGTTGTTGTTCCACTGCCGAGTGGGGCAGTCGGCATGCGTCTGGCGGCCTTTGCACCCCAGGTTGCCATTGCAGAGTCCGGTCGAGGACAACGAAGTCGCCCATGCCGCGTTCCTGCGCGAGCACTTGCTATGCACCGTGCTGCCATAGAGCGTCGTCGGACGATTGTTGCTGTCCAGCGTAGGCGTGACCCCCGAAAGCAGCTGCGCGATGGTCCACACAATCCAGTCGGGATGCGGCGGGCAGCCCGGAATGTTGATCGTCGACACGCCAGTTGCGGCGCTCAGGCTCTTGATCTGGGTTGGATTCGGACTGGCTGCAGCCATCCCGCCGAACGATGCGCAGGTCCCGATGGAAAGAACAGCGGACGCCAGCGGAGCCAATGTCTGCACCGCCGCAAGCGCGGTCACATCCACGCCATTGTTTGTATAGATCGTGCAGGTCTTGCCGTTATAGATGGTGGGAATGCCGCCCTCGACCGCAAGAATGAACTTGCCGGCCGCCGCGTTGGCCAGATTCTGCACGGCCAGATCGCCGGCCGCGCCCATCAGCGTGGGGTGGTACACAAGGTCGATGGTGTGAATCAGCAGGTCAGCCAGGTCTACCGGCGCGCTGCTCGAAATACGGTTGGCCAGTGAAACCGTGCACCCTGTGCACGATGAGCCCTTGATCCAGATGATGGGCGGACCGCTGCTCGCAGCCAGCGCCTTTTCAAGAGGACCCAGTGTTGCGGCCAGGCCAAGAGCGGCGGCCGACCCGGTGCAGTAATTCAAAAATTCTCTACGCGTAATCTTCATAAGTACCTCGGATGAAAGCAAAATGGAACGACCGTTCGAGTGAGGAACAGCGCAGGTCCCGATAGGCCCGGAGCAGTTTCTCGGTTCCACATCCAAGGCGAAAACTGGAAGGCACACAAATCCTATGCCCAAAAAATGGGTTATCTATAGCTTTTCTAGATCGAAGCTATTTTCCTTTTGGTAAACGTAGTATCTCGATCCATGCACTCTGGAAAAGTGATCAGGATCACCTCCCACACCATTCGTGCGCGAAAATCGAGTAACTAAAGTAATATCCGTTCTGGACCTTGTTGCAGCGTGAGAACTGAATCTTAGGGCGCCAACTGCGAACTTGCAATTTACAAACTGTCTCAGCCCAGCCCAAGCGATGGCAAGACAGTACACTTTTAAATATATGATTTTAAATCACTTAATCGTTAAACTTGTTGCAGATCATTTACCATGCCAGGAGGATAATGGATTGAAGGGAAGAACCTCCATGGCTTGGTTCGGAATTGCGAATGGGATATTCGCCCTTCGTTTAGTGAATCTCCACTCGCTGCAAAAAAATTCCGCGGCGGAACCAAAAAACTGAATTAACTTATTTTAATTCAATTGTTTGCAACGATTTTAGCGCCGAAAAGTACCGCAAAATACTGCGAAAACAAAGGGCTTAGCTACTTCTTGCCTCGAAATGAAACTCAGGGTCGACGACTTCGAATCCAGGCTCGATATCGCACTTAGATACCCAGATGCTGGGCTTCCCGCTCAAAAGCCAGACTTGCGGCATCGGGCTCTAACGATCCGGGGTAGCCTCCCATTTCGGGTTCATTTCTCTGCCCCATTTCTTGGGGTCGGCGTTGTGCATCTCCGCCATCTCCTTTGCGGTGTCAGGATGCTTTTCCATCACATGCTTCGTCATCGTCTGCACCATCCCGTCCCAGGATGAGGCGGACAGTTTTTGTTCGCAGGGTCCACCGAGGGATTTACATGTCATGGTCTTCATGCGCATCTCCAATCCACGTTGACTGATGCGCCGACCAAAGATCGTGGTTGGTTCGGAGTCAACCCCTCAACTGTTCTCTGGCACCATGGGCATGCTGCGGGGACGGTTGCCGGTGGCGGCGAAGATGGCGTTGCCGACTGCGGGGGCAAGGCCGACGAGCCCGGTTTCGCCGGCGCCGGCAGAGGGCAGGTCCTTGCGGTCGAGAAGGACAATGTCGATCTGAGGCGTGTCGCTGAAGCGGGGGAGCCGGTATTTCGCAAAATAGGGATTCTGGATGCGGCCGTTGGCGAAGAGGATCTTCTCGAACAGCGCTCCGCCGATGCCCTGCACGATGGCTCCGCTGAGCTGGTTTCTGAGGCCGTCAGGATTGACGATGGCGCCGCATTCCCAGGCCTGGACGACGCGGCGGATCTTCACCTTTTTCGTCGCGGGGTCGATGGCGACTTCGGCGCAGGTAGCGACATAGCCGCCCTTATCGAAGCCGCAAGCGATGCCGTGGCCGAGGGCCTGGGTGGATTTGGCTTGAGCCCAGCCGAATTTGTCGGCCGCGGCCTGAAGGACAGCGCGCAGGCGCGGGTCGGTGAGATTCTTCAGGCGGAATTCGAGCGGGTCCATGTGGGCGGAGTGGGCGAGGGCGTCCATGTGCGATTCGCGCGCGAAATGGTTGGCGGTGGAGGCGAGTCCGCGATAGGACCCCTGGCGCAGCGGCGACTTCGAAGGGTGGAACTGGATGAGTTGGTTGGGCACGTTATACATGGTGCCGATGGCGGCGGGGCCGGAGTTGTAGTTGTGGAATTCCCACGCGATGAGAGTGCCGTCGCGCTTGAGTCCGGCTTTGATCTCGATAAGCCCGGCGGGACGCAGGTAGGCCCAGGTGAATTCATCCTGGCGCGTCCACACCACCTTGACCGGCTTGCCTGCGGCTTTGGCGAGGCGGGCAGCTTCGATGGCGGCTTCGCCGGAGTGCTTGCCGCCGTATCCGGAGCCCATGTCGGGTTGGAGGACGCGGACCTGCGATGCGGGAAGATGGAAGGCCTGCATCAGTTCGTCGCGGACGCCGAAGGGGCGCTGGGTGCCGGTCCACACGGTGAGTTTGCTTTTCGGGGTCCCCGGCGACAGGCTTTCGTCGCTGGGGTGAACTTCAGTCCATTCAGCCACCGCGGCGCGCGGCTCGAGCGGGGCGTGGGCAATGTATTCCACGGTGTAACGGTCTTCGAGCTTGATGTCGGCGGAGGCGAGAGCATCGGCAACGGAGCCGGAGACATGCTGCGGCGTACTGTCACTGCCGGGTTCGGGATTGGCTTTCAGGTATTCGAACAGGCCATCGTTCGAAGGCTGCGGCGGCACGGTCCACTTCGCATCGATGGCGGCGACTGCTTGCTGCGCGGTGTACGCGTCGGGGGCGACCGCGCCAATGAACTCGTCGTCGTGGACCAGTTTCACGCCGGGGATCTTTTCGGCGCGCGCTGTGTCGAGGGATGCCAGCGTGGCATTGAACCCATCAGGGCGGAGCACCGCGCCAAAGAGCATGCCGGGGCGCGTGATGTCGGACGGGAACTTGTGTTTGCCGGTGACGAAGTCGCGGCTCTGTGCCTTGGGGACGGGTGTACCGGCGATCTTCCATTGGGTCGCCAGCGTCAGATGCTGTTCTCCGTTGACGGTCTTGACGAGTTTTTCGCCGCGGGTGAGTTCGCCGTAGGAGATGGTGCGCGAAGTCTTGGGATCGACGATCTTGCAGTCGTCACAGGTCAGAGCGGCCCGATCGATGTGCCAGCGCTCGGCGGCCATTTCGACGAGCATCTCGCGTGCGGCGGCGGCCATGATGCGAAGCTGCGGTCCCATGGTGGGAGTGGTGCGGCTGCCGAAGGTCCCCATGTCCCATGGGACCAGGTCGGTGTCGCCCATGATCATGGTGATGGAGTCAAACGGCACGCGCAGTTCTTCGGCAACCTGCTGGGCAAGCGAGGTCCGGATGTTCTGGCCGACTTCCACTTTTCCAGTGAATACCTTCACTTTGCTGTCGGCGTCGATGTGGATCCAGGCACTGAGATCTTTGGGCAGTTCGTGCCCGCCCCCGCCGCGGCCAGATTCCTGCGCCAGGGCCGAGTGCGGCGCGAGACAGATGAGAAGGCCGCCGCCGAGGAGTTTGAGAAAGTCGCGGCGATCGAGTTCAGGCAGAACTGCGGAATCGGGGATGAAGAGACCCGGATCGACAGGGCTCATTTCACACCTCCGACCGGTTGCTGCACGGCGCGTTTGATTGCCGCAACAATCCGTTGATAGGTGCCGCAGCGGCAGACGTTGGAGTTCATGTAGGCGAGGATCTGGTCGTCGGTGGGATGGTGCGTATCACGCAGCAATGCCGTGGCACTCATAATCATGCCGGAGGTGCAGTAGCCGCACTGGAATGCGCCTTCTTCGAGGAAAGCCTGCTGGACGGGCGTAAGCACGCCGTGCTGTTCCAGACCTTCGATGGTGGTGATCTTGGCGCCCTCGACCGCGGCCACCGGAATGGCGCAGGAGTGCGTGGGGCTTCCATCGATGAGCACGGTACAGGCGCCGCACTGGCCTTCGCCGCAGCCGTACTTGGTTCCGGTGAGGTCGAGACGATTGCGCAAGACTGACAAAGCGTCTCGTCAGCGGCAGCAGTGACGGGAAGACGCGCGCCGTTGACGTTCAAAACATACTCAGGCATGGGAACCTCCGCATGAAGCGGCACGATCAACGCGTATCAAACAGGATAACGCAGTCGACGTGACGTGGGGATTCATCGTCCGTTTATGTTGACGAGCGGGAGCCGTTGCCTGTATTCATCAGTAATCAATGCAAGACCAAATAGATGTTTCGTGTTACCAAGGCCCATATATTCGAATGGGACAACACAAGTAGCAGGTTCCGCATCTTGTAATATCGCAGATTTGTCCAGTGGGGCGTAAATTGTGCCGGGGGGTGGTGAGCGTCTATACTCGCCACAAACTTATCTATAACCGGTATGGTGCTCGACGGATGGTTAAGTGCGAAAGTAGAACGACCTCTTCCCCCGATGTGTGCAGGTACGTGACTAGAGCAAGCCGATTCGCAGGGGGACGCTTCAATCGAATTTTTAGCGGATTCTTAAAGCCAGTTCTGTTCACGGTGGCGCTGCTGATGGCGATGGGAATTGCCCAGGCGGCGCATGCCCAAATTTCGCCAGGACCGCTGGCGCGGGCCCACCACCAACTCGACGGGCCTGCCAATTGTACAAAGTGCCATGCGCAGTCGGTGCGGGAGCGCTCATTCAAGTGTGTCGACTGCCATCGCGAAATAGCGGCGGAATTGCAGGGACACCACGGGTTGCACAGCACGTATCCGAATGCGGGGCGGCCCGGCGAGGCGTGCGTCAAGTGCCACTCGGACCACAACGGGGAGAACTTCGCGCTGCTGCATTGGCAGCCGACCCACCAGGGCTTCGATCACTCCAAGACCGGATATGTGCTGGATGGCAAACATGCGACCGTGGATTGCCGCCAGTGCCACCAGGCGAAGAACATCCAGGCGTCCTCGCGCGGATTTTTGCAACAGCAGCAAAAGGATCTGAGCCGGACGTTTTTCGGGTTGTCGACGCAGTGCCTCACCTGCCACGAAGACCACCACAAGGGCCGCTTCGGAACCACCTGCACGAGTTGCCACAACACTTCGGACTGGAAGAACGCGAAGGTCGAAGAGAAGGGTTTCGATCACTCCAAGACCAATTACCCGCTGACCGGGCGGCACAACGACGTGGCCTGCCAGAAGTGCCACACCGCCGGGGCGGACGGACGGCCGCGGTATACGGGCCTGCAGTTCTGCACCTGCGCGGCGTGCCACGCCGATCCTCACAAGGGCGAGTTCAAGCAGGACTGCTCCTCGTGCCACACCACATCTACGTGGAAGAAGTCGGGATTCGAATCGCAGTTCGACCACTCGAAGACCGCGTTTCCGCTGCTGGGCAAGCACAAGGACGTGAACTGCATCGCCTGCCACAAGACCGCGGACTTCAAGGCGCCGATCGAGTACAAGCTCTGCTCGAACTGCCACAAGGACGAACACAACGGGCAGTTCCTGAAGCGGCCCGACGGCGGCAAATGCGAAAGCTGCCACACCGTGCAGGGCTGGAAGCCGAGCATCGTTCTCGACCGCGGATCATGCCCGAACCGGGTTCCCGCTGGTGTATCCGCACGCCAAGGTGGAGTGCGCGAAATGCCATAAGCCGGCGGGCCGAAGACGGTTTACAAGATGGCTTTCGCGAAGTGCCTCGACTGCCACGAGGACGAGCACAAGGGGCAGTTTGCGGCGGCGCCCTGGCTGAACAAGTGCGAGAAGTGCCACGCCGGCGCAACGTGGAAGACATCGAACTTCACGCTGGCGCTGCACCAGAAGAGCAAGTATCCGCTGACCGGCGCGCACGTGGCGGTGGCCTGCAACGATTGCCACAAGCCGATGCTGGGCTCGCCGGTGGCGCTGTACCACTTCAAGAGCGTGGAATGCACCACCTGCCATGAGGACATTCACAAGGGCGAGTTTGCCACGCGCATGGCGGTGCTGTCTCCGGCGCACAAGCCGATGGGCTGCGAGGCGTGCCACCAGACCAAGGACTGGCACGACCTGACCAAGTTCGATCACTCGACGACGAAGTTTGCGCTGGACGGGTCGCATCGCGCGGTGCAGTGCATCGAGTGCCACAAGCCGCCGAACCTGGAACGGACCATGCTGCACGTGAACTTCGCCGAGGCGCCGAAGGAGTGCAACGAGTGCCACCAGAATCCGCATGCCGACCAGTTCGGCGATCGCGCTCTCAAGTGCGTCCAGTGCCACAACACCAATAAGTGGAAGCCGTCGCTGTTCGATCACGAGACGACCGGCTTCTCGCTGAAGGGCGGGCACGAGAACGTCGCTTGCGGCGCTTGCCACCAGCTCAAGAAGGAAGTGAATGGCGAGCAGGTGCTGTTCTACAAGCCGACTCCCAAGGCTTGCGAGGCGTGCCACTCCAATGGCGTGCCCAAGTGACGACGCCGGGGACCAATAAACCTGCCTGAGTATTGCCGGGTTTCTGATATGTCAGATCCCAGGTCTCAAAACCGAGACCTGGGGCACCCGCGTGGTGTGGGCAGACTAACGTTCGCATTTTTTGTCGTTGGGAGCGTCGATGGGGTGCATCCAAAGTTCTAGAACGAGGAGTACTCGAGGTAAAATGTGAGACTAGATCACATAAGTCGGCTAAGTGGGTCCATAACAGCAAAGTTAGATGACGCCGAGATGAACTAATCGGTTGATCTATAGCAAACACTCGATTCTTTGCGAAATCCTGCTCTCCTAAATCTGGAGTCATATTGTCTAAAATCAAGGTAGAACTTGATTGCAAAATTCATTGTCTTGTTGACAAATACTTCGGAGCATAGGGACCTCACAACGGGTCCGCTCCGATCGGGCCTTATTGTGCAGCCGCAACGCCGATAGCTTGCTAATAAGGCTCGGCAAATAGGCGAGTCCGGCGCGTCATCAAATCTTCTCAAGCGCCGCAAACCTGTAATGATTTCGCATTTTTGATTCGTCTTACGGAGGACGGATCAGAAATTTTTCCGAGGCTCTGGTGATTTCGCTCACACCACAGGGCAGCGGATTTGTATTGCCTGAATCTGGATTGCAGATCACAACGCAGTCGAAGAGAGTTCGGCGTTTGAAAGAGATTACGACGATGTTTCTCGAGCGGTGGTTTTGTAAAACAGGTCCACGGCAGTTCCTCAGAAGGCGTGGTGGGTTGTTCATGGCGCGGGCAGGCTCTTTCTCGAAGGGAGAGCCGCTACGGCGCTCGTCTTTCCTCAGGAACTCGCGGATACCTGGCAAATCAGCGATGACGGCCGTGCTGGCGCTGGCGTTTGCATGCGCTGTCGTTTGCATGGAGGCTTCGCAGGCGGGGCCAGGCTCGGATGCCGGCCAGGGCCCGCGCGCCAAGGTGACCAACCCGCATGGACCGACGATCGGCTCGTGCCAGAACTGCCACACCTATACAAGCTGGAAACCTATCCGGTCGATGCCGGAGTTCAATCACGACCAGACGCGGTATCCGCTGCAAGGGCATGCACCAGGACGTGGGCTGCACGAAGTGCCACACGTCGATGGTGTTCAAGAACGTGAGCACGCATTGCTCCGACTGTCACGCCGACATTCACATGCGGCAGTTCGGGGCCAACTGCGAAAGTTGCCACTCGGTGAAGGGCTGGCAGGTTTCAACGCGCGAGATCCAGAACCACCAGAATCGCTTTCCGCTGGTGGGCGCCCACGCGATGGTGGAGTGCGCCGAGTGCCACAAGGGCGCGGCCACGGGGCAGTTCGTGGGACTGTCGACGCAATGCTATTCGTGCCATGCGCAGGATGCCAAGACTGCGCCGATCGACCACTCGACGTTTCCCCACGACGTGCGATTCGTGCCACTCGGTGGATAACTGGTTTGGCGCCAAGTTCGATCACCTGGCGGTGACGGGTTACGCGCTGACGGGCATGCACGCCACGCTTGAATGCACCGCCTGCCACGCAAATAACAAATTCAAGGGCACGCCGTCGGCCTGCTTACGTGCCACCAGGCGGACTTCACCAGGACCAACAACCCGCCGCACGTGCAGGGCGACTTGCCGCACGATTGCGGCAGTATGCCACTCGACCACCGATTGGCTGAACGCGAAATTCGATCACACCGCGTTCACCGGCTATGCGCTGACGGGAATGCACGCGACCCTGACGTGCGTGCAGTGCCACGTGAACAACCAGTATGTGAGCACGCCGACGGACTGCTACTCGTGCCACAAGGCGGACTTCGCAGCCACGACCAATCCGAATCACGTGGCTACGGGCATGCCGACCAACTGCTCCATTTGTCATACCACGAGCGCGTGGAGTCCATCGTCGTTCGATCACTCGAGGACGGCGTTTCCTTGACCGGGGCGCACCTCACGACGGCGTGCGCGCAGTGCCACGTCAATAACAACTACACGAGTCTGCCGACGGACTGCTATTCGTGCCACAAGGCCGACTTCACCGGCACCAATAATCCCGGCCACGTGTCGGCGGGATTTCCGACCAACTGCGCCGTTTGCCACACCACGGCCAACTGGCTGAACGCGACCTTCAATCACACGACGTACACCGGTTATGCGCTTACGGGCATGCATGCGACGCTCACCTGCCTGCAATGCCACTTAAACGGGAATTACACCAACACGCCGGTGGATTGCTACTCGCTGCCACAAGGCGGATTTCACGGGCACAACCAATCCGAACCACGTGTCGTCGGGATTCCCCACCGACTGTTCGATCTGCCACTCGACAGCGGCTGGAGCCCCTCGACGTTCGACCACTCCAAGACCACATTCCCCTTGACGGGCGCGCACCTGACCGTGGCCTGCGCGCAGTGCCACACCAACAACAACTACACGACGGTGCCGACGGACTGCTATCGGTGCCACCAGACCGATTACAACAGCACCACCAATCCCAACTCACGGCCCGGCGGGATTCCCCACCATTGCAGCGACTGCCACACCACTACCTCGTGGGCGGGCGCGGTGTTCGATCACTCCAAGACGCCGTTCCCGCTCACGGGCGCGCACATAACGGTCGCCTGCGCCCTATGCCACATCAACAACGTGTTTGCGGGAACGCCGACCGATTGCTACTCGTGCCACAAGACGGACTACACCGGGACCACCAATCCCAACCACACCACGGCGGGATTCCCGACCACCTGCGCGACGTGCCACACCACGACATCGTGGGCCGGCGCGACGTTCAATCACACCTGGTTCCCGACCAATCACGGCGGCGCCAACGGCGTTTGCGCAACCTGCCACACCAACTCGGCTGACTACTCGGTCTTCACCTGCACCAACTGCCATGCCAAGACGTCGATGGATCAGCGGCACCCGGCGTCAATGGCTATGTCTACAACAGCGTGAACTGCTACGCCTGCCACAAGAACGGTGGCGGAGGATAGACACGGATGCGTCTCCTGATGATTTCCCTGCTCCTGGCTGCACCGTTGGGAATGAGGGCGCAACAGGTGGAGCGGACGCTTCCCCTGCGCCCTCGCAGGCCGCGCCGATGCGAACCGAGTTCCACGTCAAGTACGTGAATGGAACCAACGTGTACATCGATGCGGGCCGTAACGCAGGCCTGGATGAGGGCACCAAGGTCGTCCTGAAGCAGGCGCCTGCCAAGTCCGAGGACACTGACGGCTCCGGTGAGCCAGGGATCGTGGCCAGGCTGACGGTGGTTTCCGTGGCGTCGAGTTCGGCGGTGTGCCAGGTGGACAAGACGTCGCGCGACCTGGTGGTCGGCGACGTGTTGAGCCTGCCCGACGAGGAAGTGGAGCAGATGGTCGCGAAGAACGCGATCGGAACCACGCGCGTGTATCCCATGGTGGTGAGTTTCAGCGAGGGCGATCCCGCTGGACGAGGAGGTGCGCGACGCCGTTCCCCATCCGCCGCTGCCGGAGATCAACCAGTCGCGCGGCCGGATCGGGTTCGACGTAAGCATGCTGCAGGGACTGGGGGCTAACAGCTTCACGTCGAGGGTGTTCGGCGTGGTGGCTCGCGCCGACATTTCGCGCATGGGGGGAACGCACTGGAACCTGAACGGCTACTGGCGGGGGCGTATTCAGATCGAGCAGCGCTCCGGCGCAGTCGTCGATCCAGGACCTGATCAATCGCACCTACCAGATGAGTCTGAATTATGTGAACCCGCAGTCGCACTGGACGGCGGGAATCGGCCGGCTATATCTCCCCTGGGCAAGCAGCCTGGAAGTGATCGACGGCGGCTACGTGGCGCGGTCTATGTCAGCCACCAGCATTGTTGGCGTTTTCATGGGATCGACGCCTGATCCGACCGCATGGAATTACAATCCGCAACGCAAGCTATCAGGCGGATTCATGAATTTCCATGGGGGAGACTGGGATAACTTCCGCTATTCGAGCACGGAAGGTGCTGGGGTAGAATTACTTGGCTGGTCGGTGGACAAGCCCTTCCTGTTTTCTGAAAACGATTTATCGTTCAAGCGCGTTTTTTCCTTGTATCATTCAATGCAGATAGATCGGCCAACGGCGAATCCCGGTTCGCCAACGATTAATTTCGGCGTGGGCCAAAGTTTGCTTTCTCTTCGCGCTCAGGCAAACCCACGTATAGAGTTCGAGCTGCAGGATACCTACTTCCGGGATGTCCCCACCTATGACGCTGCACTTGTGGGCACCGGTTTGTTGGACAGATACCTCTTTCAGGGTGTGAGCGGCGGCTCACGCATCCAGTTGCCGCTTCATGTTACGGGATACTTCAGTGTCGGGCGGAGCAATGCGTCCACCGACAAGAAGGATTCGTGGAACACCATGTACGGAGCGTCGATGTCGCGCATCTGGAAGACGGAATTAACGGTAGATGCGCGTTACTCGAAGTTTGATAGTTCGTTTGCGTCGGGGGTCTATCGGACCGTAACGGTTTCCCGCGACCTGGGCGACCGGTTCCGCCTCAGTCTGCAAGGCGGAAAGCAATCGTTCACTTCTTCGGTGTCGAAGGACAGCGGCGATTACTTTGTGAACGCCTTGGTGGAAACCAATCTTGGATCGCGATACTTTTTGGAGAGCAGTTATACAACGCAGCGAGGCGGAACGGACCAGTACAATCAGTTCACGACCACCTTCGGCTTCCGTTTCGATAACCGCTCCCGCGAAAGGACGGCTGCACATGCGCAGAAACCCTAGCGCGTTTTTTATTGTTTTTGGACTTGCGGTCGTGCCCCATTTAGCGATGGCACAGGCGGTGGTTCCCGTCAATCTTGTCGACCAGGCGCAGAAGCAGGTGGTAGCGTACGTTGCCAAACTGGCCGACCTGCATTGCACCGAAGATGTGTTGCAGGAAAAGCTGAAACCGAACGGTGGCACCGAGTTATCGAGCAAGAGCCAGTATGACTATTTTCTCTATATGCAGGGGAACAGTTACGACTTCCAGTTATCGGAGTCACGGCTGGAGGTAGGCACCCAGAAGCAGGCGCGCCAGCCGCTGCTGTTGACGAACGGATTCTCGACCTTGCTCCTGGTGTTTCACCCGTACTACCGCAACGCATTCGATTTCACCGCGGGACCCGCGGAGAGCCTGGATGGCCGGTCCGTGGTACCGGTTCATTTTGCGCATATCCAGGGTGCGCGCACACCGGCGGCCCTGGCGCTCCGCGGGCGCGAGTTCCCGCTCGATCTGGAAGGCACGGCGTGGCTGGATGCAAGTTCCGGGCAGGTGGTCCGCATCGACGCCGGTCTGGAGCACGAAATGGAGGACGTGGGAATGAAGGCCCTGAAGATCCGGGTCGATTACATTCCGTCCCCCAAGCCGACCGACCACTTCATGGTTCCAGCCAAGGCAGTGGTCGAACTGCAGACACCCCGCCAGCACTGGAGGAACACGCATACGTTTCGCAACTACAAACTTTTCTCGACAGAAGCGACCCAGGATCCGGCCGTAAAGGTCAAGGCAGCCACGGAGAACCAGGCCGATCCCAATGCCGCGCCTTCAACCTCAGCACCTTCGAGTGCAACACCCCAAAACTGAAGGAGTAGTCCTGAATCATGGCCCACTCGACTGTCGTTATCTCTGCCGCTGCCCGAACCCGCCAGCAAGCGGAACGGGCGCACCGGATTCGCGTCCGGATTGCATGGATGGTCGCGCTCGTTTTTTGCGCGGCCATCGGAATTTATGGATTCGATTACTACCGGCTGCCGCGCGAGTTGCGGCCATTTTCCGACAAGCATGAATTACTGCGGCCGAGCGGCCTGATCGGAATCAATCTTGGCGTTTTGGGCACCCTGCTGTTCTTCATCATCTTCATGTACGCGCTGCGCAAGGTGTTTCCCTGGCTGGGGAGGATGGGGACGGCCAAGCGCTGGATGGATTTTCACATCGTCTGCGGTGTGAGCGCGCCGATCATTATCGCCTTCCATGCATCCTTCAAGTTCAACAACATTGCCGGCGTGGCCTTCTGGATCATGCTGGCAGTCGCCCTGAGCGGGATCGGCGGACGCTACCTGTATGCGCAGATTCCCCAGTCGTTAAGCGCGGCCAAGACGTCGTTCGGGGAATTGGAATCGAACGAATATCAGCTTGCCGATGCGCTGAAAGAGCAGTCGGTCTACTCCGAGGAGAAGATCGCGCGCATCTTCGCCATGCCATCCGCCGATAAAGTGAGAAAGAGTTCGACGCTGGGCTCGCTGGGGACTATGATCCTTCTCGACATGCGGCGCCCCTTTCAGATCGCGGCCATGCGCCGGCAGGGGTCGAGCTTTGGACAAATTGTGCGCTCAGTCGGGGGTCTCTTCTCGACCGGCAACCCGGAGATCGAAAACATCGTAAGGCTGGTGAGGAAGAAGGCATCTCTCTCCAAGCGGATCCTGTTCCTTGATCGAGCGGAGCGCGTTTTTCACCTTTGGCATGTGATTCATCGGCCATTCAGCTATGCCTTCGCTGTCCTCGCCGTGGTTCACATCGTCAACGCAATTCGATTGGGGTATTTCTAACCAATGGACAATCTTTTCAGCTGGCTCATTGCGGCCGCTGTGGTCCTGTTTTTTGTGGTCCGTTACTGGGTAGGTCATCGAAAGCGCGAAAGTGCCGCGATCGCCGCGGCGGAGCACGGCAAGCTTTTTTCCGACGGGCCCAAAGCACAGCATCCACACATCAACCTTGAATCCTGCATCGGCTGCGGCACCTGCGTGGACGCGTGTCCCGAGGGCGATGTCCTTGGCCTGTTGAATGGCAAGGTCTCCATTGTCAAGGGCCACAAATGCATCGGGCACAGCATCTGCGCCGACGTATGCCCGGTAGGCGCCATCACCATGGTGATGGCTAAGGCCAGCGCGAGCGCGGATATGCCGGCGCTCACGCCCGAGTATGAAACCAGCATTCCCAACCTGTTCATTGCCGGAGAACTGGGCGGGCTGGCGCTGATCAAGAACGCAGTCAATCAAGGGCGGGACTGCGTCGACCTGATCACCGCGCGGCTGCCGGAAATGCAGGCCGCGACTCCGTCGGTCAACGGGCACTCCGATGTGCTGGACGTGATCATCATCGGGGCGGGGCCGGCGGGTATCAGCGCCTCGCTGCGAGCCACCGAGAAGGGCATCTCCCACCTCACGCTGGAACGGGAGTCGGTGGGCGGAACGGTGTCGAAGTATCCCCGGCAAAAGCTGGTGATGACCAGCCCCGTCGAGTTCCCCCTGTATGGAAAGTTCAACAAGACCCAGTTGAGCAAGGAAGAATTGCTCGGCCTGTGGGAGAAGGTGATTGCGCGCGCCGATATCAACGTCAAGACCGGCGAGTGTGTGGATTCGGTCCTGCGTGAGGACGACGGCATTTTCGGCGTGAAGACGTGCAACGGGACCTACCGGTCCCGGGCCGTAGTAATGGCCCTGGGCCGTGCCGGGACCCCGCGCAAACTTGGCGTGCCGGGGGAAGATCTGCCGCACGTCCTGTACCGGCTCATCGAGGCCGACCACTATACGAACAACCAGATCCTGGTGGTGGGAGGCGGAGACAGCGCGGTGGAAGCGGCCATGGGTCTGGCCCATCAGCCCGGCAACAAGGTGACGATCTCCTACCGCAAAGGCGAGTTCAGCCGGCTGAAAGATCGAAACACCAAGCGCATTGAGGAATACATCAAGGGGAAAAAGCTGGAGGTACTGTTCAACTCCATGCCCACGGAATTCCGCGAGGGAAGCGTGCTGATCGATGTGGAAGGAACGATCCGCGAATTACCCAATGAGTATGTGTGGATCTTTGCGGGGGGCATTCCCCCGACCGATTTCCTGAAATCGACGGGAATTGCGTTCGGTGCGATGGATGTTTCCGCACGGACGGAGTGAAGAGGCACAACTCTACATCCGACAAAAAAGCCTGCGGGGTGATTGCTCCGCAGGCTTTTCGTTTTCGGGCACCCTGATGCTGCGCCCCCCACCCCGGTTCATCGGGATTCTAGGTTGCACTTACATTGAGATAGAAGATCACGTTGTGCACGCGCGACCCGCTGATGCCCCACAGCGTGATGGGCACGGTCTGCTTGACTGCGGTGGATTTGGCGGTGAACGTCAAAGTGACACTGCCGCTAACCAGGCTTGACTGGCTGAGGGTGGCGGTGACCCCGGCCGGCAAACCGGAAACCTGCAGGTTCACGGTGCCGAATCCGAAAGAGTTCACGCGTGCCGTGGCGACCGCCTTGGCTGCGGACATGGTGTAGGTGTTGCTGTCGAGGTTCACCCTGAAATCAGTGAGCGTTGGCGTGGGCGGCGTGCAGGAAGCGACCGGCGACGTGACCGGAAGTTTCCAGACGGAGCTATAGTCAGTCTGGACCGCGCTCTGCCATCCCGCCAGGTTCACGATCTTGCCGTTGGTCACTTTGAATGCAGTGGATGTGGTGGAGTCGAACCAGGTGTTGCCGCTGGCGTTGAGGGTGGTCGCGAACTGGGTCCAGTCGGTTCCGCCGAGATAGGTTCCGAAGACCAGTTGACCCGAAGAGGCGTTGTCGAAGGTGTTTCCGCTGAGAACCATTCCGGTGGTGAACAGGTTATAGGCCTGGCCGGTGAGGTAGTCGTTGATGATCCTTCCGCCGGCCTGGCCGGCAATGAAGATCTCGGCCGGGTACTTGCTGGTACCGCCGTTGTTGTAGAACGTGTTGTTCTTGATGGTCAGATTGGGACTGGTGAGTACGTTGATGCCCTGGCCGCTCGAACAGAAGTGGCTGTTCTGGACGGTAACCGGGCCTTCGTCGCGCTCGACCTGCAGGGCAGCCATCATGTTACCGACAAGCGTGGCGTTGTTGACCGTGACGTTCTGGTTGTCGGTGTCGAACCACAGGCCCTGCGCCTGATTGTTATAGGAGAAATGGTTCTGCACCGTGGCAGTGCGCATCTGGAAGAGCTTGGTGCCGCCCATGGCCCAGTCGTAGAAGGCGCCCTGCGCGCCGCGCCAGTTGTTGTAATCGGTCTCGTTGAAGCTGTAGAGCGCGTAGGAATCCTGATCGCCGAGAATGCCGGCGCCGCCGTTGTAACTGGCCACCGAATTCTGCACGGTGAAGTTATTGGAGGTGTAAACGCCCAAACCAGCCCAGTTATTCCAGACCGCCTGCACTGAGTCGATCAGTACCTGCGTGCTGCCGAAGATATTTACCGAGCTGGTGTTCATGCAGTTTGCCGCATGGCGAAACACCAGCCCGCGCAGGACGAAGTTATAGCGGCCGATCGCGGTCAGCGTGGTGGGGCGCGCCGCGGATTCAACCACAGCGGTGGCCATGTTGGTGCCAGTCGGCGGTGAAATATGAAGCATCTGGTAGGCATCGCTGAAAAAGAACGTGCCTGGCTTCAGATCGGCGTAAGCCATTACCTGGGTGAGTGGGGTGCCGTTCACGAAGATCATCTCGGTGCGCTGGATGAGCGGCGCGAAGGTAGTTGGCCAGCCGGAGGGAATCGCACAAAAGCCGGTGTTATCCGAGAAGGGGGCCTGCCAGGTGGTGGAGTTCTGCTGGGTCCAACCGGTGACAACGTCTGATCCGGAAATGACAGCGCCTCCGGTGACCGCAGCCTGAATGGTGAGCGGAGCCCTGGTGGCCTTGTAGTTGCCGATCTGGACAGATTCGCGGTAAACGCCCGAATTCAAAATAAGTTTTACGCCAGTGTTCTGCTGGTTCAGGGCGATTGCTTTGTTGACTCCGGCCTGAAAGGTTTTGAATGGTGCGGTCTGTGCGCCGGAGTTGCTGTCGGAACCGACTTTCGCGTCTACGTAAATATAGGTGCTCTGGTTTTCGACAATATTTGCCTGCGCACTCACACGACCTGCTGTAACAGCGAGAGTCGCAAAGAGAAGGAAGAGAACAAATAAGGCTTTCAGACTATGCATACGAGCCCATGGGGCATCACCTGACGTACATCTGCGGGTGAAGCGGTGACGCCGGCGCAAAAGAGTTGAACGACCACCTTCCCGCAAAGTGTGGGGTGATCAATTCACTGCACTTGGATTTATCTGTGTGCTTATTCAGCAGTGTTTACCAAGGCCGCATGCCCGTATGTGACCGAAGGCACACCAAGATCGTTACTTTGGTTTTGCCTGATGGTCCTGTTTGAGAGTCGACGCGAAACTAAAGGTCCTGCCTGGACCCAGTTACTTCAGAAGCTTTGCCCGAATAAGTTCATTCATACCAAATCGAGCCGTGAGAAATCCATGACAATTCGCAAAGACAGGCAAATCAGGTGAGATGTAGAGAGAGCCGGTCGGGAGGGATTACACGCGGTCGATGGTCAGGATGGTCTGGTCGTCCTGGGGCCGGGTGCCGACGCAGAACTGCTCGAGGGCAGCGAAAAGCGCCTCGACGGCGTTGGGCTGCTGAAGGTAGCGGGCGAGATTGTCGGCTCCGAATTGGGCTCCCTGCTGGTCTTCGGCTTCGGTGATTCCATCGGTAAGAAGAAGGATGCGGTCCCCCACCTCAAGCTTAAGCGGAATGGAATGAAAGCGCACAAAACCAAAGAGGCCGACGGGCGGGTCGCCATCGGCAATGGTCTCCACCTCTCCGCCGGCACGCACAACGAGGGGAGAAACGTGGCCGCCATTGACGAGCTCGAGCTGGCCGTCGCAATAGCGCAGCGCAGCCAGGGTAACGTATTTTTCGCACGGTGCGCGCGCGACGATGAAGCTGTTGAGACACTGCACCGCATCCACCAGCGAAGCGCCGGAAGTGATCTGCGCGTGGAACATGCCCTGCGCCATGGCGCCCAACAGCGCGGCCGGTACACCCTTGCCGCATACGTCGCCGACAATCGCCGCAAAGCCGCCCGCGACCGGGATCACGTCGTAAAAATCGCCGCCGATTCCGGTACAGGGAATGGTACGTGCGCCTAGGCGTACATAGGGAAACTCGGGCAGATTCTGGGGGATGATCTGACGCTGGATGGTCGCGGCGATTTCGAGTTCCTTGCGGATGAGGACGAATTCGCGCTCGGCATCGAGCATGCGCAGGTTTTCAAAAAGCGTGGTGGCCTGGCTGGCGATGGCTTCGAGAATCTCGCGGCGGGTGCGCGTGAAATCGTGGGTGGCGGCGCGGCTGTCGAGGTAAAGCAGGCCGAGAAACTGGGTGGGATTCTGACGCCGCAGCGGGATCGCCACCACGTTGCGAATGGCGCTCATGATGAGACTCTGCTGGCCGATCGCCGCGGGTTCCAGCGAATCGGAGAAGAGGAAAGCGAGCTGCGAATTGGCGGCCTCGCGCATCACCGATTGCGATACGTTGGTTGGCGTGGCGATGGGGCTTCCGTTGCGCTCCTGCCCGCACTCGAAGTGCAGTGTCTCGGCGCTTTCGCCAAGAAACACGAACCCGCGCTCGGCGCCGGTGAGACGGATGGTGTACTCGAGCATGGTGGAAAGCACGTCGGCGCGGGCTCCATGCTGGTAGAGGCTTTGCGCGGCCTTGAGGAAGAGCGATAGGGTATCGAGTTCGGAGGCGCTGCCGGAGCCCGGGCGGGGCGATATTCCGGTCTGCGAAAACTGGGTGATGAAGGATTTAGTTGCGCTCCCGCCATCGTTCACCTCGAAGAGAAGCGTGTGGTCGGGTGTGCCCAGAGCGATCTGATCCTGAGAGCGCAGGCGGGTGGTGGTGATGCGCATGCCATTGACGAAGGTGCCGTGACGGCTGCCGGTGTCGCGCACGAAGAAGCCGTCGGCATCGCGATCGATCAGTGCATGGGCACGGGAGATTTCAGGGCTGGCGATGCACAGATCGCGTTCCGAACTTCGGCCCAGGGTGAAGGGGAGGTGGTCGATGGCGACGATGCGAGGGGAATCGCCTGGCTGCAGCCCTTGGAGAGTCAGACGGGCGTTCGAACCTTGTCGAGTGGCCATTGGTCTTATCGAAATTGGATCAGGTTGCCGGGGATTACGCAGATGGTGCAAGTTGTGTATAGGATAGTACCACCGACTTGCACTCGAAGTTATATTTGCGACAAGTCCGGACAGCCGTTTGCACCAATTCATAAGACGGGGGCAATGAATGGGGCACGGGGCAGGTTTCGCCTGCGATGAATGAAGATCCGACAATTCCGATTGGAGGGCTTGCCCCGGCAATGCCGGCGGCGCTCACCGACACGCCTGCCACGGGAGCGGGGTGGGGCAGCTTTTCGCTGTTGGCGCGCGTCGGCCACGGCGGCTTTGGCGAGGTGTATCGCGCGTGGGACCCGAACCTGCAGCGCGAGGTCGCGCTCAAGCTTCTGCTGCCCGGAGCGGTTGGGGGCGAGGCCGAATACGAAGCCATGCTGCGCGAGGCTCGGGCGCTGGCGTCGGTGCGCCACCCTAACATTGTTCCGGTGTATGGGATCGACCGGCACGACGGGCGGGTCGGCTTCTGGACCGATTTTGTGCGCGGCAAGACGCTCTCTGCGCTGGTGGGCGAACAGGGCACGTTTGGAGCGCGCGAGGCAGCGCTGATCGGGCTCGACGTGGCGCGGGCGCTGAGCGCGGTGCATCGCGCGGGACTGCTGCATCGCGACATCAAGGCTGAGAACGTGATGCGCGAAGAGGGCGGCCGAATCCTGTTGATGGATTTCGGGCTCAGCGCTTTCGAGCAGCGCCAGACCAACATCGCGGGCACTCCCAACTACATGGCGCCCGAGTTGTTCGAGGGCGGCAAGGCCACCGTGGCAACCGATATTTACGCCATGGGGGTGCTGCTCTACTTCCTGGTGGCGGGCGATTATCCGGTGCACCTGGGCGGGCTGACGACGCAAGAGGCGCTGGAGGCGATTCCCACTCGCAAGCCGCTGATGGACCTGCGGCCCGATCTGCCGGAATCGCTGCTGCACACGGTGAGCACAGCGATGGAGATGGTTCCGGCAAAGCGATTCACGAGCGCGGGGCAACTGGCGAACGCTCTGGCCGAATCGCTGGGGACTCATGCGCCGGTAGAGGTGTCGTCTGCGCCAGAACCGTTGAGCCGTTCGAAGCCTCGATCCTGGTGGATTTTAGGGGGCCTCTTGTCGGCGGCCGTCATCCTGGCTGCTTCGCTGATCTGGTACGGCACCCGGCCGAAGCCGCCGCATGAAGCTACCACGGCTGATTCCAAAGTGACCACCGGCAACCTGGATGATTTTCAAGAGGCAGAGCAGTTGCTGGTGCACTCGTACAAGGACGCCAATGTGGCGGAGGCCGTGAAGCGATTCCAGGCGGTGCCGAATACCGACCCGAACTATGCGCTGGCGCAGGCACGGCTGGGCGCCGCGTACCTGGTGCAATACAAGCACAGCCACGATGCGAAACTGCTGGACCGGGCCAAGGATGCGACCAACCTGGCGATGCATCTGAATTCCAACCTGGCAGTTCCCTACGTGACGTTGTGTCTTATCGCCGCGATGCAGGGCGACACGCAGATGGCTACACAGCAGGCGGAGAAGGCTATCCAGCTTGACGGGAACGATGCCGAAGGCTACGGCGCACTGGGAGAAGTTCTCGAGGCTGAAGGACGGCAGACCGATGCGCTGGTGCAATACAACAAGGCGATCGATCTGGCGCCGGAAGACTGGCGCTGGCCGGTGGCGCGCGCGGAGGTGGAATTCAGCCAGGGTGACATTGCCGCTTCAATCAAAGATCTGCAGCAGGCCACCGAAGAGGCCAAGGATAACGCGCTCACCTATTACGATCTCAGCCTGGTGCATTCCGAAGCTGGTCAGATGGAGGCAGCGCGCACGGACCTGGAGCAATCGCTCAAATATGAAGCGACCAGCCGCGCCCATTCCGCCCTGGGCTCGCTATTGTTGTTCGACGGCAAGTACGACGATGCGGCTGCGCAGTACAAGGAAGCCATCGCACTCGACGACAAGAGCTACGAAGCCTGGGCAAACCTGGGCGATGCGTATGGATGGAGCGGCCAACAGAAGCCAGCGGCAGATGCCTTCCGCAAAGCGGTTGAGCTCGAAGAAGCACAACATGCGAACCGGCCGCGCGATCCGGAACTGCTCGTCACCCTGGCCTTTGCTTATGCACAGATCGGAAACGCTGCCAAGAGCGCCCCCCTGGCCCGCCAGGCGCTTGCCATGGACGAGAGCAATCCCAAAGTTGAATACATCGCCGGCGAAACCTACGAGACTCTCCATCAGCGCCAGCAGGCGATTCCGCTGATCGCGAAGGCGCTCGCCAGGGGCTACCGCGCGCGCGAATTTGAACGCAATCCCCGGCTGGCCGCGCTTCGTGCCGATCCCGCATTCACCGCAGCGCTCAACAGCGAGAAAGAAAAAAAGAAGTAGACGGCGACTTTTGCGGTGCATTAGTTTCGGTCTATGGCGAACACCGACATTAAGCTTGTTTTCAACAGCGAGGGTGGTGTGTACATCCCCGCGACCGCCTCGGTTCCAGTAGTCAGCGGCGACACCATTACCTTCTTCACGAGCGACGGAAGCCCGGTTCAGTTGTACTTCTCACCAGATGCGCTGTCGGTACTTTCGCCTACATCCGCGAATCCCCACTCCATTCCGGGCGGGCAGAAAGCTTCGTTCACGTTCAAGTCGTCCGCGCCGGGCGCGTACAGCGTGTTCTTTGAGCCTCAGGGCAAATCGCCCAATTCAAGTTTCCCCGGCGGAATGTCGCAGCAGATGCAGTTCGAAACTGACTTCCCTTCCATCACGCCAGTGCTGCAAGACAATCCGTTTATCAAGGGAAAGTAAGCCATTCGATGGCGCGAAGCAAGAACCGCTAACTGAGAGCGTCGATGCGCAACTTCGTGGCCGGATCGCCCAGCACGATATAGTTGCGCGCGTCGTCGCGGGCAATGGTCATCTGCACGATGGCTGCCGACGTTGCCGTGACGGGCGTTGCGCTGGACGCGGCTGGAACTGCCGCAGCAGCGGCCGCGGGGGCCGGCGGCGGTGCCTGGGCCTGGGCCAGCGCCAGCTGCGACGAACGCGAACTCCACATGATGCTGAGCGTGTCGGCGGCCAGGCCGGTGCGCTTGCCGCGCATCAGCAACTCAAGGGGCGTGCGGACGGCCTGCGGCTGCGGGGTTCCGTTGATATCGAGAAACGCGAAGGGAAAGGCCATGTCAACGTGGGCGATGACGGCGAGCATTCCGTGAGCGAGGAGTGCCTGCGGCAGGCGGGTGATGAACGGCGCGGGCGCGACTGTCACGCGCGAACCATCGTCGTTGAAGTAATAACTGTTCTGCGCGGGACAGCCTCCGCTGTAACAAGCAAATAGAAATCCCATGGTCCCCTGCAGTCGCGCATCGGCGGGAATGTCGTCGGCGGAGATCTGATTGGCAGGGCCGGGCGGAGTGCCGGGAGTCCACTCCTGGGATAGCATCGAGCCCTGCATCAGGCGCTGTGTGACGGGATCGTCGGGATAGTAGTTGCAGCCGTGCGAGCCGGTGAAGATGACGGCGGGCGGTCCGCCGGGCAGCTTGCCCCGCAGGATATCGATAAATTGAGCCTTGGTGGCTTTCTCGTTGGGGAAGGCATCCAGCGTGAACTGACCTTTGGAGCCAAGCTGATTTGCAGGCGCAAGAAAATCCTGGCAGATAGCGCCGGAAAGCATGGCGGTGGCGAGGTCGCCTTCGTTGCGCGTCATCCAGAGGGCAGCATTCTTGCGCTGCACCGGAGTGAATGATTTGCTCTCGTATTGCACGACGGCCTGGGCATAGCGGCCGTAGTCTGCGATGTCGTCGAAGTAGAGGCGGCCCACGGCCCATTGCATTTTCAGCAGCGCCTGAAACTCAAATGAGATTCGTTCGGGCGAGCCGACAATCAGCAGATAGTACGGTACACCCTGAAAAGGATCGACTGGTGCGGTGAGCGCTACGCCGTGTTGCTGCGCCCAGCTTGCGGCACTCTGTCCGGGAAGCACGCCCGTGTTTCCGGAAAAGATTTTGAAGAGCGATGGGTCCTGCACCTGCTGCTTGCGCAAGTCGAGCAACGGCTGAAGCTGGACCTGGATGGCCGGGTCTGCATCGGACGCAAAGAGGATCCCCCATCCGGTCTGAGTAAGATCGTTGGGATCGTCGACGCTATAGTCGGTGCCGAGGTGTGTGGAGTTGGCGATACGCTGATCGGCTCCGGGAAGATCGCCGGTGAGGGCGGCGATGTTCTGGAGCGGCGGCGGGGGCACTGCGTTGCCGTTAGCGGCGTTCACCAGGAGGGGATAGGGGAGATTCGCGGACGAAGTGTCAGGCATAGAACGGTTCCTGTTCAAATCTGATGATGATGATCGATTCAAATCTCAAGGCGGCAGTCGAAGTCGCCGGTGTCGAAGACCATGGGATTCGGCTCTTCTGCTGCCTTTGGGCCCATGCCAAAGCCTGATACGGCGAAGGCGAGATTGGCGGAGGGAGCGGCCCCCTGCAGAATCCAACTGTCTCCCTGGCGGCCGATTTGCTGCACGGCGAAGCCGAATGTAACGGGAACCGGGCCTGTGAATGTGAGGGTCGAGTTGGAACTGCCGGACGGCTTCACGCCAACCTTGGCATCGACGATTCCCTCGATGTGGGGAAGGTCCACGCCCACTTCAATTCCGTGCGAATCGGTCGCGGTCACGGTGATGGAATCGGCCTTGAGCACCTCGGTGATCAGGAATGCCTTGGCCTTCTCGCTGGCAAAATAATTCTTCACCACCGGGTTGTCAGTGCGCAGCGTTCCCGCAGCAAGATAGTTGCCGGCATCAAAGGGAGAAATCGAAGTGGACGTCACGTTGGTGTAAGTGAACTGCACCGCGTGCGCGTTCTTGTATGCCGTGTTCAGCGAAGGAGCGGACATGCCGAAGGCCGCGAGCGTGTTGGCAAGAACACTGAGGCCCAGGGAGAGATCGAGCGCATCCGTGCGCTGGCCATTTACGGCGGCGGCGGGATGCGGAGGCCCAGGCAGCGGCTTGGGGGTGGTGCTGGTCCACACCTTGCTCAACGGCCCGAGCCATTGCATCGACTGGTCGCGGCCGATCACGTCGAGCGGTTCGATGCCGGTGCGGGGCAGGCGAATGACGTTATATCCAAACTTGTTCAGGAAGGTGATGCTGGGGTCTTTTTTCTTGGGGACCGGGAACATCTGCACCTCGTTCTACTGGCGGGGAAATGGTCGCTGCAAGCGGCCAGAATGCTGCCTGCAGAAGCGTACCACACGTGTGGTAGCGTATTCGCATGCATCTCTACCGGAAAACTGCGCTCGTTCAGTTTGAGCTATTCAGCGGAGCTACAGAGAGCAGTCTTCCCCTGGCCACGGAGCGCGACTTTGGAGTGATCCTGAGCGTTGATGGGGTCACCTACCCGGCGCAGAATTTCCGATCTCCGATCAACGACGAGCAGTGGCGTCAGTTTGACCGGCGCCTGCGCGATTGCAATACGAACCGCGAATCGGCAAACTATCGCGCCGCGGCTTCAATACGCAGCCTGGCGCATGATCTCTACGCAAGCCTGGTAACGATCAGCCCCGCGTTGCGCGATTTTCTGGGACGCGCGGGAGATCCGCGCCGCCTGGTTATTCAAACCACGCGCCCGGAACTGCACCTGCTGCCATGGGCGGCGATGATCGACGATACCGGGGCGTTTCTTGCGGCGGGCGATCTGTCGGTGGTCCATTCCTGGGCCAACTTCACCCTGATGGAATCGACCACGGGAAACACGCTGCAATTGATGACTGTGCTGGGAACTGATACCAACCAGGTTACGGCCGCGTCGCTCGAAGGGCTGCCGAAAGAAATCCAGACGGTCGATGGAACCGCGGCATTTCAGGCCGGCACCAGGGTCGAGAATGTCGACATCCTGCATCTCGAAGAACACGGCAGCGCGGTGACCAACGAGATCGGCGATGTGTTTGCATCCGCGCTGGCCAATACGTTTGCGAGTGTGCCCATCGCGCTGCTGTGGAGTTGTTGTTCCGGGGCCACGAACTCGTGGGGAGAGTCGCCGGCGCTCTGCCTGCATCGCCAGGGAACCGGATTTGTGCTGTCGTTTCTGGCCGAGTTGCACAATCAGGATGCGCAGTCCATCTCCACTGCGTTCTATCGCGAAGTGTTCGGGCCGGCCGCCAGCCGCGATCCGGAGACCGCGCTGGTGAGGATTCGCGCCGACAAGTTCGCCAACGAATTCCCTTTTGCGAACTGGGCCTCGATGACGGTTTACATGCGCAATCCGCTCGACCTGAGCGCATTGCCGCTGAACGGGCCGAGGGTGCCGCGGACGCAGTGGACCGCCGACGATGCGCCGAACTCCACGGAAGCATGCACCTGTCCCGATGTGTCTCCCATTGCGGCCGCCATCGGGCCGTCAAGCGATGCACCCGTCGCGCCGAGTGCTGATACATCGGCCGCAAACGCGGCTCCCGGGACCAGCACGGGCTCATCCATCGCTGATTTGTGGATCAGCCTCGCAGCGGCTCTGAGCCAGTTACAGCCGGGGACTCTCAATGATTTTCACGGCTTCGAGAATCTGCCCAGAGAAGCCACCGTAAAGCTTCCGGTATCGGCATTCAAGGCGTGGCGCGGCAACGTCATCCGGCTGGACGGTGCGGAAGAACCATTGGATGCGTCCACGCTGAATGAACTCAACGTGGTGTCCAATGATCTACCCAACACCGATCCCGCGGAGCGGCTGGTGTGGTTTTTTCAGAAGATCGAACGGTATGGCTCGCCGCTGATTGTGTGGACTAATGCGGCGGCGCGGCACCTTGCGTTTTTGCGGACCATCGAGCCGAGTTCGACACTGACGTTTCTGCTGATGTATGGACCGCAGCCTGAGCCCACTTTGATTGACCTGGTGAATGAGAACCGTCTGGCGGAGGCGCAGAAGGCGTGCGCAGCGCTGCCCGACCCATCGAGCGACGACCTTCTCTCGGCGGCGTATTTCGCCTTTGCCCGCGCCGAGGACGAGGAGGCATCGCTGCGGTTCATTCGACGGATTTCGAGCCAGCCGGAGATGCTGTTGCTGATCGCGAATTTCATCAGCCGGCGGGGAGTGATTCCCAATCCGCGCCAGGACTGGATGCTGAGCCATCCCGACGGCAAGCTCACCAACCTGCAACAGCAGCACTGCCAGGAGGACTGCTTTCGCAAAGTCATCAGCGATCCGGGAACGGAGGCTCCCCTGCGCGAGTCGGGACGCGCCAAGCACGAACTGGGCTATCTACAGCAGTCGCTCGGCAAGGCCAACGTGGCGGAATTGCTCTATGGGCAGGCATTGGCCGACCTGGAAAAATGTTCTCCGGAGCAGCACGACTATCGCTGGCACGGAGCCCTGGGAAGGTTGCTGCGCGACTGGGCCGACCTTCTGGCGTCGTCGCCGGAGCGGTTGGACAAGGCGTGCGAACTGCTCGATCGCGCTATGGCGATTCATTCGTTTCACGGGCGGCGTTTTCAGATAGCGTATTGTCTCGATACGGCGGCGCGCATCGCTCTTACGGGCGGGCGCTTCAGCGAAGCGATCCAGAACGCTGTCGACTCCGCGAATCTTTTCGAAGTCCTAAAGAACTGGCGGGGATGGGGCGAGGCAATGAAAGTTCTTTTCGATTGCCTCGCGGAGACGCGCGAAACCGCGCGCATGCACAGCGTCGCCGACCTGGCCATCGATAAACTGCAGGGTTCGAATCTTCCCGTGGAGCATCGCGACCGGTTGCGCCGCGCATTCACGTATGAGAAGGCGAATGCGAATTGGATAGCAGGCCGCCTGGCGGAGGCGCGATCGGAACTAGAAAAACTGGGGATGGGATCGACAGATGGAGCCAAGGTTGAACTCGATCCTGAATTTGAGACGGAACTAAGGCGGCTGTGGCGATTTCTCGCGCTCGCTCCGCAATGAGGCGCAGGCATGGGTGAGTCGAGAACAGTCAGTCAGACGTCAGGATCAGGTGGAGAAGGTCTCTGGGAATTCGCCCACGCACTTCTCTTTACCGGGCACATGATCGATCAGGCAGATCGCCAGCAGGCTCGCTTTCCGGCCTGGGCCGAAGGACGGGCGCGCGAAGCGATCAAGGCGGCCATTGCCACGATCGAATGGGCGCATCCGGGAAAAACAGTGGGGTTGGCAGGCGGCGCCAGCGGAGGCGACCTGCTGTTTCATGAGTGCTGCGAGGAGTTGGGGATTCCAACGCGGGTGCTGCTGGCACTGCCTCCCCCACAGTTTGTGGAGAGCTCAGTTGCGCCTGGCGGACAGCGGTGGGTTGACCGGTTCCGTGGGCGGCTCGAAAAGGCCGGTGATGAGCTACAAGTGATGGAGAGCGGAGACGGATTACTGGAAGGCGCGACCATCAATATCTGGCAGCGCGCCAACCAGTGGATGATCGAAGAGGCTCGTCGGCGGGCGCCGGAGCGGGCTCTCCTGGCGCTGTGGGATGGGAAGGCCGGCGACGGACCCGGCGGTACAGAGCATTTTCTTGAGGTGGCGGGCAGGTACGGCATTCGCATCCTGCCGCCGATTACGATGCGTGCTGTGCTGCAGGGAGAGTAGATCCGCCAGAAGCTGACTGCGGTCTCGAAGGGGTGAACAAACTTCAGGCTTATGGTCAGCGTTATTCGCGCTGGGTACGATCGAACACGACGGGATTCAGCGGGCCAGCCGCGAACTCTCCGGGACGAATGCTGTTAAGCCAGCGCGCAAGGTCGCGCTGCCGGTTGGGATTGTCGGGCGCGAGCACCCGGGTTCCGTCGGCAAACCAGATCACCGTGATCACTTCGCGGGTTCGGCTGGTACTGTTGCCTGGCGCGCCGTGCAGAGTCCATCCATAGTGAAAGCTCGCATCGCCGGCGTGCATCGCAGAGCACTGCTCGACGCGGTAGCCCCGCTCGCAGATGTATTGCTCAAAGCGCGCCTCCGATGCGTCGCCGATGGGCGCATCGCCGAGGTATCCCTCGAGGTGCGACCCGCAGGCAAAGCGCATGGTTCCCATCTCCGGCGTAACCTCGACGAGCGGCATCCACATGGTGACCGTATTCGGCGTGTCCAGCGGCCAGTAATGCTGATCCTGGTGCCAGGGAGTAATGCCTCCGCCGGGTTCCTTCAGTAGCGCCTGATCGTGATAGATGCGCACTCCATTCACGCCAAGCAGGTCCGCGGCGATGCGTGCGAAACGGGACGATGTGACGAAGCGACGGACACGCTCGTCGCCTGCCCAGAGATTGAGGCCCTTCAGGAACGCCTTTCCGTAAGTGTCGCGCTGCTCGAGCGGAACCGCCTCCGGCCCGAGTAAATCGCGGGCCTCAAGAATCGCCGGTCGCCAGTCGGCGATCTCCTCCTGAGACGCCACGCCAGGCAGCACCACAAGGCCGTCGCGGCGGAAGCGCGCCACGTCCTCAGCCGCCAGCGCATATGTTCCGGAAAGCTCGGGCAGATTCACGCCTGCACCTCCAGCGAAACTGCGTCGATGATGGATGCTCCGGGCGCAGCTTCCACCGGGTAAATCTGCGCTTCGATGCCTGTCTCTTTGCGGTAATGGGACGCGACGGCTCTCGCGAATTCCTCTACGCTTCCGGTTTCAACAAACGCCACCATGCATCCGCCGAATCCGGCCCCTGCCTGGCGTGCTCCAACCACTCCGGGCGCGGCCATCATGGCGTTCATCATCGCCGTCATTGGAGGCGCCACAATCTCGTAAAGCTCGGTCGCGCCGCGAAACGATTCGGCACAAACTGCGGCGATGGTTTCGCGATGCCCGGCGGGCAGTGCGCCGGCAAGTGCGAGGACACGGGAATTTTCTTCGATGATGAACCGGCAACGGCGAAATGTTTCATCCGCCAGATTGCCCGCTAAAGATTCGAGACGCTCCAGGGTACAGTCGCGCAGCGATGCGACTCCCATGATTCTTGCGCCCTCCTCGCATTGCGCCCGGCGAGTTCCATACTCTGAGCCTGCAAGTTCCCGCTTGGAACGCGTGTCACAAATAACAATGCTCAGCCCCGGCGCAATCTTGATGGCGCGGCTCGACAGGTCGCGACAATCGAGGAGAAGCGCGCAGCCTTCCCGCCCTGCACAGGATGTGTACTGATCCAGAATGCCGCAACTTACGCCCGCGAATTCATTCTCGGCACGCTGGCAAAGTTGCGCCATGAGCACCGGATCGAGGGACAAGTCGCCCAGGGTGCGGAAAAGCATGGCAACAGCGCACTCCAGGGCCGCCGATGAGCTTAGACCGCTGCGGATGGGAACGTTGGTGTCGACAATTCCATCAAACCCGATCAGCCTAAAACCATGCTGACGCAGAACCGACGCCACACCCCGCACATAGTTGGCCCAGTTGCCAATGCCCGCCCGTTCGATGCAATCGAGGGCAAAGCGATCCTCCTGGTCAATCGTGAGTGAGCGCATCCTCACGATTGCATCATGGCGGCGGCGCGCGGCAATCACCGTATCACGGCTGATGGGCAGAGTCAGAACATACCCGAGGTTGTAATCCGTGTGACTGCCCATCAGGTCCACGCGTCCTGGCGCTCGGACCCAGATATCCGGCCGGCCGCCAAACGCCTGGTCAAAGGCCGCGGCAATCTCTTGCATGCGCGAGTTCATGCAGGATAACTCCTCAGCATCACCTCGGCGTTGGCCGGAGGAATGTCGCTCTGCATCCGATGCGATGGGCCAAGCAGCAGTCCGGTGCCGTCAGGTGCGAGTGAGCTGATGCATGCCCGGGTTGCCTCTCGAATCTCCTCGGCACCCGCGCGCGGCAAGACAGATTGGGTCGAGATGCCTCCATAAAAGCTCAGCTTCTTTCCGAATTCCTGGAAAAGCCATTTGTGATCCAGGACTTCGGGCTGAACCGGATTGAGCGTAGTGAGGCCTATCTCTACGAGGTCGGGAAGGATGGCACGGATATCTCCGTCGGAGTGGAGAATGACCGGAAGGCCGGCTTTGCGGAAAGGTGCAAAAAGGCTGGCGATCCGCGGTTTGATGTAGCGCCGCCACATGCGCACGGAAAAGAGCAAGGACCGCTGCGCTCCGTAGTCGTCGCCGAAATACCCTCCGTCCACCCCGGCGGCAATGAAACGATGGACGAGCGCCAGTTGGATTTCGGTGATGCCGTCGAGGATCTCCTCCACCCAGTCGGGGCGCTCGGCCATATCCATGAGGAAGGCCTCGAAGCCGCGCAGCGACCACGCCCGTTCGAATAAGCAAATCCCGAAGTTCGGGACCACAAAATGCCGGCCATTGTCGGCGGCTATCCTGCGCATCGCTTCATCCAGCAGACCTGGACCGGCGGGGTCAGGCCACGGGAACCGATCCAGGCTGTCGTCAACGGCCAGCGGCGCGAAGGTATGAAAGTATCCCTCCGTTTCGGTGCTCCAGCCTGCACCCCACCAGTCGTAGGCTGTCTTTCCGTCGTCATTTGACCTGGTGGGGATGCTCAGATCGAGGCGAAGCAGATGATTGCCCAGCACATCGTCGAGTTGCTCTTCGGTCACGCCGAAGTGTGCGGCAAGCCGTTGTCCCATGAGCGACGTAAAGTTCGTCTGGGTAGGCAAGCGGTCGACGGTTTCGCGATTAAGTGCACGGCGAGTCCGTTCGCGAGGCGTGAGCTGGGTCATCACAATTGGACTGAACGTAGTCTATTGCAATCGCATATGTCTTGCTCAAGCCTGATCGTCGCTTCGTAACCGGAACGCTCAAGCCGTTCTGAAACCAACCTCGGTCAACATCGGATTCCGGCGGCCCGAGTCGGCGATCAAACCGCGTAAGAGGAGGTGATTGTGCTTAAATGCTTGACGGTCCTGATTGGAGGATGACTGCTGAGATCCACCACGGTCGCATACAACTTGCCGAGATTCCGGAGTGTTTATCGAGAAGCGCTTTGTTTTATGCTGATGTGCAAACGGGAACGGCCCATCAAATCGCCCAACGGCCGGGCGACGCTTGGCACCCGAAGTTCAGTCACGTAAAGAAAGGTCTTACGTTCTATGTACGTGAGTTCGGTGGAGGGTTCTGTCGCTCCGGGTCCGATCGAAGTGAAGTTTGATGCTTCGACTGGCGCTCAAGCCGTGGTCTTCTCTTCGGCTTTTCGCATCGGCAGAGCCACGGTGTGCGAGGTAAGTATCCCGAACGCGTTTGTCAGCCGCGTGCATGCCAAAGTTACACCCGAGCCTGGCGGGTGGCGGGTCAGCGACCTGAACAGCAGCAATGGACTCTACTGCGGCGGCAGCAGGGTTGAAAGTCTCTTCATTATTTCGAACGAAGTGGTTCGGCTGGGCATCGAGGGTCCTGAGCTTTCGTTTCATGTTCAGGAGCAGCCGCAGCCTGTTGTCCCGGAGCCGAAGCCGCATGCCGGTTCAGTACCGGTTAGAAACGCGCAGCCGGAGCCTGCGCTCCCGCAACCGACCTCGTATGGCGGCTCTGGATTCGTTAGAGTTGTGTCGCAGGAAACTGTAGCCCCTCAACCGGCTTCGCATGGCAGTTCTGGACCCCTTAGAAGTGCGCGCCCGGAAGATATGGAGGAGTATGTCAAACGCTACTTCCGGGCACCGGTCGAAGGCGAGGTAGTCGGAGAACACACGGGATACATCCGGCGTGCATTCACCCAGATCCAGACACAGCAGAAGCAGACGCACAGACGGCAGAAGCGAATACTCTTCGGAGTGATCGGCGGCCTGGCGATTGTCGGCCTGCTGATTGCCGCATACGCAATTCGGCTGCAGCGCGAGGCGCGCCACCAGCGCGAGTTAGCTCGCAACCTGTTCTATGCCATGAAATCGCTTGATGTAGAGATTGCCGCGGCTGAGCAAGTTGCTCTCACTGCGGATAAGGCGAGCGGCCAGGCGGCAGTGAAGAAGTATGAGGACCGCCGCAAGGAGATGCAGAAGAACTACGATCAATTCCTCGCGACGCTCCATATCTACGACCCGAAGAGCACCGAGCAGCATCGGCTTATCCTGCGGGTGGCGCGCATCTTCGGAGAAGGCGAACTGGATATGCCGCCCGATTTTGAAAACGAGGTGCTTCGATATATCAAGATGTGGCAATCTACGGGCCGCTTCGCACGCGACATTCAAACCGCCAGTCAGAAGGGCTACACGCGTACGATTCCCGAGGCCCTCTTGAATCGGGGCCTGCCGGTCCAGTTCTTCTACCTCGCCATGCAGGAAAGCGACTTTGATCCATACCGCAGCGGGCCGATGACGCGGAAGGGTTATGCCAAGGGGATGTGGCAATTCATTCCCGAGACGGCCTTGAAATACGGCCTCCATCTCGGACCGCTCGTCGATCTTAACCGGCCCGACCCGAGCGACGAGCGAGACCATGTGGAAAAAGCCACCGATGCCGCGACTCAGTATATTCAAATGCTCTACAGCACCGACGCCCAAGCATCCGGCTTGCTGGTGATGGCCTGCTACAACTGGGGCGAAGGACAAGTCTTGCCGCTGGTCAGAAGCCTGCCCCTCAACCCGAAGGAGCGCAACTTCTGGCGACTCCTGGCCGACCATCGCAGCCAGATCCCGCAGGAGACCTACGACTACGTCTTTTACATCACATCCGCTGCCGTAATCGGAGAGAATCCAAGATTGTTCGGGTTCGCATTTGATAATCCGCTGGAGAATTCCCATTAATCGGCTCCGAGCGCAAGTCCGACTGGGAGCGAAAGACAAGCCTGGGTGCCCAACCTTAGTACGCGATCAAGCGGTCAAAGACCTCGATGGTTTTTTGCGAGAGACAAGTCGCAGTTCCCCTCCAAAATAACGACGGCCCAAGCGCTTTGCCCAGGCCGTCGCGGTGAACTGTGATTGTTGATTAGAACGATAGCGCCGTCGGGAGTACTCGAGCATTTTCACTCATGCTTCCCATTCCCGATCTTGGGTGATGTTACCCGGTTAACCGGGCTAGTTGGGCGACAAAGCAGTCACTCCATGAGATGAACAATCACCCTCCGCATCGGGCCGAGAATGACATTGCAAACGTGAAAGGATGCGGTAACGGCCCACGCGATTGAATTTCTTCGCTGGGGTAGCCTTGGTGTCCGGGACGCAATGCCCTAGGTCACAGTCACCTTGCGTACTTTACAGTCGGAAGAGTTTCTCTGCATCTTTTGGGCTGCCCTCCTTCCGTGTACGAGACCAATCTACCTCTGGATTCATGCGGCGTCAACATTTGTCTTGAACTGCCAAAGAAAAAATGGCGGCCTTCGTTGTCCCTGATTCCGGCCTCCTGATCCCGCTGCGGCCCCTTCCGATCGCCGACATGGAACTTGGCGTAACCTGATCTTCGCCGGACCAGGCGCCACCATCGTGGTGGCGTCCGTTGGATTCTTCGTATCCGACCATCTTTCGGGGGAGCACCGCAAGATCGTTTTATCCAGACCGGAGACTGCGCGGTTAGCGTTTGTAAGTGGCGATCCATTGCGCGTGGGACAGAACATGACTTTTCATGACGCGTTCCAATTCCTGTCTGCCGGCGCCTGTCTTCAGGTTCAGGGAAGTGTCGAGAGCATAGAGCTTGAAGAAATAGCGATGCGCCTTGCCGGGAGGCGGACATGGGCCGCCGTAACCGATTCGATTGAAGTCGTTGGTTCCCTGACACGCGCCATTCTCGAGGACTTCTCGCGTGGGTACTCCCTCGGGCAGAGCCGTGAGATGAGCAGGAATATTCCAGATCAACCAATGTGTCCAGGTACCTCCGGGCGCATCGGGATCATCCACGATCAGCGCCAGCGAATGCGCTCCGGGTGACACGCCATTCCAACTCAGCGCAGGCGACACGTCGGCTCCGCTGCACGTATACTTCTTTGGAATCTCGCCACCATCTGCAAACGCGGTTGCTTTCAAGGCCAGAGACATCACACCTACCTTCTTTCGTTCACAGGCAACGGAAGTGATTGTCGCGCACGAGGACGACGGCCACGCTCCAGCCAGCGGCCGCGTGGCATGAATCTCCTCGATTTACGCAGCCTCAGCGCAACGCCCCGCTACGAACCTCGCTATCCTTGGTCTGACCAGTTTTTTGAATTCCTCCCAGCCCATGCGAATCAGTTCCCGATGTGTGCCCGCATTGAATGCGATTTCTTTGTCCCTCTCCAGGTTGTCATCGACAAAGACATCGAGCCCGGATAGATTCCCAAAGGGCGGCATCGCACCGGGTTCGCATTGAGGAAATCGATCCTTAAACTCATCTTCGGTCGCCAGCACAGCGGACTTCGCATGCGCCGTCTTCCTGAACAACTCCAGGTCTACATGGAATTTTGCAGGGAGGACCGCCATGGCCAGACCAGTGTCCAGCCGCACGATCACTGTTTTCGCCAATTCCTTTCCTGAAATATGCGCCAACCCGGCAATCCCCTGTGCCGTATAAGCAGGCGAGTGGGAAATGACAACGTACGGGACGTTGTGCGCATCGAGATATTCCGTTAAGCTCTTGAGCGCCATAAGCTCCTCCTTTTCCAAGTCAGGTTACTCTGCGAGTTGATATGAGCGCGATGATGCGGATCCCACGTTTTCACCATCATCGCCGCGGCCCCCAGGCCGATTGAGTTCTCGCCTGCCTATCGCTTGTAACCGATCTTGCGCAGCAGATCATGCCGCCAGATCCTGTCCGCTTCTCCCTCAGTCCCTTTGGGACTGTTCCCGTCGATAACCCCCAGTACGCCATTTCCCTGTTCGCTCTCCGCCAGTACGACCTCGACAGGGTTGGCCGTGGCACAGAAGATGGAACACACCTCTGGAACATTACGTAGTGCATTCAGAAGATTGACGGGATAAGCGTTTTGAATCATCAGCACAAAGACGTGACCGGCAGCCAGAGCTTGAGCGTTCCGGATCGCGGATTCACGAAGACCCTCATCGTTTCCGTCCGAGCGAGTGAGACAGGCTCCCGAACTCTCGTTGAAGGCCAGCCCAAACCGGGCATACGGCGCCGTCGTCACAACTGCTTCGTAGATGTCCTCCACGGTCTTGATGAAGTGAGACTGGCCAATGATGATGTTGGCTTCCTCTGGAATTTCCATGCGCGTTGTCAGCAGATCGACCATGGCTCTCTCCTCCGTTACAGGCCCCCCTACACGCCTTTTTGTGCTGGGTTCGAACCCGTTCGACGTAGCGCCCAGTGTTGAGGTCGACACTTACCAGCCGCATACTCCTAAAGCCTTCTCGGATAATAGCCAGCTTCAGTAAGTTGGCGTATGTTCGCGGCAGCACGTGTGTGATCTTCACGATAGGTGAGGCCGAACCACGAATCAGCGCACTGCAAGACCTTTACGCGGACCGAGCCGCTCGTCAGAAGTTCACCAATCGTGTCGGGAATGTAGCATGCCGCATTCAGGTCCGTTCCACTGCGTTCGAGGAAGCGTTTGAACTGCCCGGCAAGCGATTGAAAAACGTGCGGCGTAAATCCCCACATGTTCATCGATACGAGTTCGTTTCCGTGCAATGCTGTTTCCTGTCCATCTTTGTCAGAAGTTCTGATCCGACCCTTCTCCTTCTCAACGTTCTTCAGTTCACTAATCCGTTCCAGAAAGCCGGCGTCATTGACATGGCAGACGGCCCGTGCGACGGGTCCGACCTCCGGCAATGTATTGCGTAAGATGAAAGCAACCACCGCGTGATCCGCGCTTCCGGAGCGCACATGATCGGCGAGAACCCGATAGCTATCCGCTCCATAGAAATCGTCCACGTTGATCACCCCGAACGGCTCATGGATGGTGCTTGCCGCGGAAAGAATGGCATGGGTGGTGCCCCACGGTTTGGCTCGGCCAGGCGGAACGTGAAAGCCTGGGGGCAGGTCGGCGAGTTTTTGAAAAACAAATTCGACATCGACGCGCCTTCCCAAACGCTCGTGGACCAGATCTCTGAAGGACTTCTCAATTTCGGGGCGAATCACGAAAACGAACCTGCCGAACCCGGCGCGGCGTGCGTCATAGATGGAATAATTCATGATCGATTCGCCATTGGGACCAAGAGGGGCACTTGCTTTCAGGCCTCCGAAGCGGCTGCCGGTTCCCGCAGCCAAAATGAGAAGGGTTGGACTGGTCATGGTTGCTTCCTTTCTTCAGTTCAGTTGCTCATGGTCCATCATGGCGCTGCGTCGTGCAGGAGCAACTCGAACCGCTGAGGAATCGTGTCGTGCTGCCATGCGTGGAGAAGCCGTGCCTGGAGGGACCCGATTCGAGCTTGCTGAGAATGATTGAAGATTGAGATTTCGTATGAGGTGGGATAGTCGCGGGAGGACGGCGGTTTCCATGGCCAGAAACCTCGCGGACAGCAAGGCATCGGAACCCGTACAAAACGATGAATACACTTGCGATTCATCCGGTCTTGTACGGCGAAAGTGTACCACTGTTTCAATGAGTCCGATACTAAACAAAGTTCTGAAATTGAAATCGCTCTTTTGCGACACGGGGGCTGGAGGCAACCGATCAAAGCGAAGATAATTCAAGCCTCTGCACAATCGAGAAGGTTTGGCCAACGTGAATCGGCATGGCGCGTGATTTCCATCACACTGCGGCTTCCATCGAAGGGTCAACCGGTTGCTTTGTTTTCCAACCAGGTTCGGACAGTCGCTCGTTCATCAGACAAATGCGGTTGTTCAGAAACCGAAGTTTCGACGCCTGAGCAGAGACCGAGCATGGACTAACGCTTACCAACTTTGCCCAAGATGCGGCAATGATCTACGACAACGCGTCGTGCCTTGCACAGAGTGGAATTCGGCGCCGGAAACGCAGATCAACTTGTCGATTCGCTGACGATCAATTCGGCCCATCTTCCATTTCGTACTCAGAAAAACGCGGATGCGCATAAGCGGTTGAATCCAAATCTTTTGGAGAAACACGCGGCCCATAACCAAGTCAAAGTTTTTTCGCAGTCCAGGATTTCGGCCTTGTTCGGGCACTCGGGCGACTGAACCGCTATACTTTCTGAGAATGCGGAAAACTTCAAAGAAAGGAGTCCGCGGCAGGCTCACCGACGGGCTGGGAACGCCCTTGGCGTCGCGATCGTGACACCAGAAACAACCCGCGGACAAGAGAGAACAAGAACAGATGGCCAAAAGTGTTAACAAAGTCATCCTTTTGGGAAATGTGGGGAAGGACCCCGAGATCCGTTCTACCGGCGGCGGGACCATGGTCGCGACTTTTGGACTGGCCACGACGGAGCGCGCAAAGGATGCGCAGGGCAATTGGCAAGACAAAACCGAGTGGCACAACATTGTGGCGTATGGGCGGGTGGCCGAAATTATCCGCGACTATGTGAAGAAGGGCCACAAGATATTCATCGAAGGGCGCCTGACTACGCGCAACTGGGACGACAAGGAACATGCCGGCCGAAAAGTCTATCGGACAGAGATCATCGTCAACGATCTGTCGCTGTTGTCGGGACGGGATGAGGGAGGAAGTTCCGGCGGATACAGCCGCAGTTCAGGACCGTCCACGTCAACCGCCAGCTTCGATCAGCGCCCGGCCGCGGGGCATGACGACTTTGCCCAATCCACCGAAATCTCCGACGAGGATATTCCCTTCTAGAAAAGCATCTCGGTCGACGTGTCCCTCGGGAAAAGGAGAACAAAGCATCATCTCGTTTGCTTTTTTGCCTTTGCGCCCTGCCGAGACAAAATCTGGTGAGGCACCCTTGGGATGGGCGAGCCATTCGGCTTCGAGCTTTTCTAGGATCAGATTGACAATGCCCTTCCAATAATTCGGATCGGGTTGGTTTGATTCCTCAATCAGATCCCGTACTGCATGGAGATTACCGATGATGGGTGGTTGCGCGGCACGTTTGACTTTTCCAGGATGACGGCCGCCTGGCAATCCAGATGAATGCCTTGGGATGATCGTTGTATTAGTCGGATGTACTCGTCGATAGCCGGTGATGAGTTCCTCGACGCTGCGGAAGGCCGCGGCGCAGGCGGTTCTCAGTCAGGTCCAGGTAGAAGCGCTCGATCATGTTGAGCCAGAGCAGCCGGCGTGAAGTACCATCTTCACGTTTCGCGTTCAATACGATGATGCAGACGCTTCGCCGGCTCGGGATTCCGAGGCGCCCGTGATCCGTTCTCAACATTCACCGTTCTGAATTGAATCTGGTCTTCGATTCGGAGCTTCTCAATATCTGGGAATCGTGCCGCCTCAGCCCGGAAGGGCCTAACGGCGACTCGCTCTTTGATGGCTGGGAGCGGGTTACAATACCGAGGAATCCACTCCGATGATATGGCATGAGCCGCATGCTCTTGTGAAACTGCGATCGCGAGGTATAGATGTGTGGCGCATCAGGCTGGACGCGCCGGAGGCAGTGACAAGCGAATCCCAGCAGTTGCTTTCCGCCGACGAGTTGGCACGTGCGAACAGTTTTCACTTCCCCCGGGATCAGAGACGATTCGTGGTCGCGCATGCGTCGCTGCGTGGAATCCTCGCGGGTTACATTGACTCTCCGCCATGCGATGTTAGGTTTACAACAGGCGCCTACGGCAAGCCTTATCTTGAGTCGGGGGAACTTCACTTCAACTTATCTCACTCGGACGAGTTAGCCTTAGTCGCGGTAACCGCGGAAGGTGAGATAGGAGTCGATATAGAAAAGATTCATCCGTTGGAGGATGCGGTTGCGCTGGCGGAGCGCTTCTTTTCCGCAAGGGAACTGCATGCGTTGCGGAAACTGGAACGCCGGCCGGAATCATCGCGTGCCTTCTTCGAGTGTTGGACCCGCAAGGAAGCATACATCAAAGCAACCGGCATGGGACTTTCGTACGCGCTGGACGGGTTCCATGTGACATTCTTTCCCGAGGAGAAAGTCGAGTTACGGATCCACTCTGGGGAGGATGCGCGTTGGAGTCTATATAACTTGTTTCCGGCTCCGGGTTATTGCGCTGCACTGGCCGTCAGCAGCATGGATGAAAATGCCGCGGAACGCAAAATTCGACAATTCAGCTGGCCGGTCGGCGGATTGGTTTGATGCCGATGGTCGAGAGCGCGGCCGGAGCGGCTCAGAAGCAATGCACGGAGGAGTCGCGACCGGGTCCCCAATGCGCGCTTCATCTAATTGTTATCCCCCGAGAATCATGTCACCGGATGACAGGAGACGAGTTGCTCGTTCGCCGTCCAAACTGAAGTGCGCTCAAACTACCGATTCATCTGGCAAATGCGGGATGAAGGGACAATTGACGTAACGAGTAAGTCAGGGTACCATCGCCTTGACGTTGCGAGAGGGCACAGATGCTTAGCAACAAAGTCGAGCGGATCACACGGTTGCACGTAGACGAGCACGGCGCGCATTCAACGATCGTCGTCTACAAGAGCAAGTCGCGAAAGAAAGGTTCGAAAGTCCTGAGACCGATGGAAAAGGGTGTGCGCCGGCTTGCCAAAGCGCACGCTGCGTTCAGTGATAGTTACCTGGCCCGTCATGAGCGTTCCAAAAAAAAGAAAGACGGGTGGTTGCGCGATTTCGGCGTAAATGTTCTTCGGGCCAGTAGCAAGGCCCACAAGCAGCTGCGTTAGTTCTAGGTCCAGCCTGTTCACAGGCTGCTCCCTTCCCCGGTCCCAGATCTAGAAAAACAGGATTGCCCCTGTCCGCCTCGTGAAGTGCGGCGCAGGAAAATTTTTTTCTTGTCTCGCAGACAAGACGAAAGGACGCGTGTGCATGAAAGCTGCTTCGAGTTCCCCGGATAATGGGTCGGAAACCGCAACTGAGGATCCCACCGCGGCGGCGCCGTTGATCATTGATCTCGGCAGGAAAAAGCGCAAGCAGGTGAAGGACCTTCGCAAGGGAAAGGGCAAGCTGGTGGATACGGTTCTGGAGACACTGGAAGAACTCAAGAAGAACAATCAGGTCTCCGAAACCTCGCAGCCGGTCATCGTCGTGGTGGAAAGCCGCAGGAAAAGCCTGCCTACACTCTGGGGTTGATACCCGCTGTCGGTGAGGCCTCGATGGGCCCGATTGCGGGGCGTTCCAAGTGATGAAGACCGTCCTAATTCCCACTCCTCTACTGGGTGAAAGTCCGCCCATTGAATCAGCCCCAGCTCCACCCACCAAGCGCGTCCGGCCGCTCCTGGCAATTGCGCGCTGGGTCGCCGTTTCGGTGTGGCTGAGGTTGACGAGCAAACCTACGCCTAGGCAAAAGGCGGCAAGGCTTCGCGACCTGATCGAGCAATTATCGGGTCTGTGGGTCAAGGCGGGGCAGATTCTCTCCCTTCGGCGCGATGTCTTCGGCGACGAATTCTGCGTCGAGTTGGCCAAGCTGCAGGATCACTCGCGGGCTTTCGAATTTACGACCGTACGGGAAATCATCGAGCGCGACCTGGGACAGAAGCTCGAGGCAATCTTTGACTCGTTCGATCCGATTCAGATGGCGGCGGCCTCCATCGGGCAGACGCATAAAGCGCGTCTTCGCATGGAAGGGAAGACGGTGGCAGTCAAGGTTCAGCGGCCGGGAATTGATCGACAATTCCGTCGCGATCTGAAGATCATTCGCCTGCTGGGGATGACTTTTTACCGGCTGTCGCTGATGGAGTACATGCGGTGGCCCGACCTGATAGCGGAGCTGGAATCCACGGTTGAGGAAGAGCTCGATTACCGCCTGGAGGCAGCCTCAATCCGGCGCATGCGCAAGACATTGCGAAGGCATCACGTAGTGTCGCCGAGGGTCTACTTCGATTACTGCAGCGCTCGCGTACTGGTGATGGACTTCATCGAAGGCGTATTCATGTCCGACTACATCAGAATGACGAGCGAAGATCCGGCGTGCCTGCGACTATGGTGCGAAGAGAACAACGTGCAGCCCCGGAAGGTTGCGAGACGCCTGTTCAACTCTCTTTGCCGCCAGGTATTCGAGGACAACCTGTTCCACGGAGACATGCATCCGGGCAACATCCTGCTGCTGCGCGACAGCCGCGTGGGTCTGATCGACTTCGGGTCGGTTGGCTCGCTGGATGTGAACTTCATGAAGAAGTACTCGGGGTTCAGCGAGGCCATGGCGGGACGGGATTTCACCCGCGCCGCAGATCTTTTGCTGCTCCTTTCGCCGTCACTGCCGCCCATTGATCTCGAGGATGTCAAGACCAAGATCATCCGTTGGCTGAAGGACTGGTTTGCGAAGGCGGATGCGAAGAACATCCCTTTCCAGGAGAGATCGCTCACGGCGGCGATGGGGCGGTTGTCACGCATTCTCACCGCATACGGAGTCCCCACAGCATGGGAACTATTGCGCATCGATCGCACGTGGCTCGCGTTTGATTCTTCACTGATGGCGCTGGACGCTAACGGCAACTTCATGAAGATGTCGGCGAGGTACTGGCGTGCCTACCGGGGCAGAACCCTGCGCAAGGTTCTCAACACTGGTGCTGTGGTGCACCAGTTGCAGCAGGTTGTGCCCTTACTGGCACAAGTACCCGACGCCATGTCGGACCTGATTGCCCACGGCGGCGAAATGGTGCGGCGAAACTTGCGCAACTTTGAGGCGCAGGCAAGCAAGCTGAGCGCGCTGTTCTCCACCCTGTTCGGCGGATTTCAATTTGTCCTGGTGCTGGGGAACATCGTGGTCTTTCTGCTCTTCCTGCACCAGTATGTCACCACGCGGGTTTCGGACTGGATCGGATCGAACTTCCGGCACTTTGCCGATTGGTTCGTGCATCTGGACCGCATGGAGTGGGTGATCGCACAAGTCTTCCTCATCTCGTTCTTCTTCATGAGCATCAAGCTGCGGCGGCGGTTGCTGCAAAAGGAAGTCATTGGGCGGGGCGAGTTGATATGAGCGCAGGACTCGAGCAGCCGACCCTGATCCGGACCCTCTTAGATGTGGCCCAGCATCAACCGGAGCGCCGCGCGTTTACCTACCTGGCGATGGGTGGAATGGAGCGCGCGCGATTGAGCTTCGGCGACCTGGACCTGCGTGCCAAGGCCATCGGCGCCGAGCTTACCGGGCGCGGTCTGGACGGAGGCCGGGCGGTCCTGGTTTACCCTTCGGGTCTCGATTTTCTGTGCGGCTTCTTTGGCTGCGCATATGCTGGCGTGGTGGCGGTGCCGCTGCCGATTCCGCGCACGACCGCGGGATTTGCCCGGCTGGAGTCCATTGTTGCGGATGTGTCCCCGTCGGCGGTTCTGACCACAGCGGAATACGTTTCTGGACTGGACGGCGGAGGGACGCATTTGCCCTCCATCATCGCGACTGACTTGATCGAAGACGGTGCGGAATCTTGCTGGCGATGTCCCGGCACACGTGGGTCCGATCTCGCTTTGATCCAGTACACCTCGGGCTCGACATCGGAGCCGAAAGGTGTCATGGTGACGCACGAAAACCTGCGCGCGAACTCGGCCGCGCTGGCCGCTTGTTTCGACCATCAGCCAAATTCAGTGATGGTCACGTGGCTTCCAATGTTCCACGATATGGGGTTGATCTACACGGCGCTCGGCCCGGTCTATGGCGGGTTTGGCTGTGTGATGCTGTCGCCGCAGTCTTTTCTCCGCCGGCCCGCCGCTTGGCTTGAGGCCATCAGTCGCTATGGAGGCACACACAGCGCGGCACCTAACTTCGGATACGAATTGTGTGCGCGCCAGGTTTCGGAGGAGCAGAAGCGGGTTCTCTCGCTGGAGAGCTGGCGTGTCGCACTCAACGGCGCCGAACCCATTCGTGCTGCGACCCTGCGGCGATTCTCGTCGGCATTTGCGAGCGCGGGATTCCGCTCCGAGGCCTTCTGCCCAGGCTACGGGCTTGCCGAGGCCACGGTGATGGTTGCAGGTTGCCGGGCCGGCGACGTTCCAACCGGACGGTATCGGGCGGATCAGGAAATGCTGGGTGAGGCGCAGCCGATTGGCGAACTCAGCGAGGGCACGGGCGCCGTGGTAAGTGTGGGTAGCGCCGCGCTCGACACGACGATCACAATCGTCTCCACGGAAACGTTCAAGGAGTGCGCGCCTGGCTTGCCCGGCGAGATCTGGGTGTCAGGGCCGGGGGTCGCGAAAGGGTATTGGAACAAACCGGAATCGACACGCGCGACCTTCGTGGCCCGCCTATTGTCACGGCGAGGAACATTTCTGCGCACGGGGGACTTGGGGGCGATGGCCGATGGCCACCTTTACATCCTGGGCCGGTTTAAGGACCTGATTATTGTTGCCGGCCGGAACATTCAGCCGCAGGAGATCGAGGAGACGGTTGAGGCATGCCACCCTGCCATTCGCTCCGGCTGCGTGGCGGCTTTCGCGGTGGATGGGGAGATGGGAGAGGAACTGGCGGTAGTGGCCGGAGTCGCCGACTCGCGGCTGCAGGCAGAGAGTGCCGGGCCTGAGCTGGTTGGATTGATCCGCGCGAGAGTGGCTGAAGTGCACGAGTTGCGCGCCGCGAGCGTGGAATTGGTACGGCCTGCGGACGTGCCCCGAACAACCAGTGGAAAGGTTCAACGCGGGCTCTGCCGCGAGCGTTTTTTAGCCGGATGGTTTGCGGGCCGGCGTGCTGGAAAGGCGATGGAAGTCGAAGTAGGAAGCTGATCGGAGGTTATGCCGGACCTTATGCATTCCGGGATTGGTAACAACCGCCATTCGCGCAGCGCCGAGGAGATTGCGCAATGGCTGGTGAGCGCCGTGGCGCAGCAGACGAAGATGCCCATCGAACAAATCGACGTGCGCGCACCGTTCGCACATTTCGGGATGGGGTCAGTGGATTCGTTGATACTGACGGGCCGGATGGAGCAGTGGCTGGGATACGAAGTGCCGGCCACGGTGTTGTGGGATTACGGGTCGATTCGCAAGCTGAGCGCGCACCTGGGCGCGATTGATACGAAGGTGTGAATGGAACCGATTGCAATCGTCGGAGTGGGATGCCGGTTCCCCGGCGCGGACGGGCCCGCGGAGTTCCGGGAACTGCTGCGGGCGGGCCGCGACGCCGTGAGTGAGGTACCCGCGTCGCGCTGGAGCATCGACAGGTTCTATGACCCGAATCCGGCGGCCAAGGGGAAGACGAACAGCCGCTGGGGCGGCTTTCTGGATCGGATCGATGGTTTCGATGCCGGCTTTTTCCAGATCGCAAGCGCCGAAGCCGAGAAAATGGATCCGCAGCAGCGGCTTCTGCTGGAAGTCAGTTGGGAGGCGCTGGAAGACGCAGGTCTGATCCCCGAGACGCTGGAAGGAAGCCGGACGGGCGTTTTCACGGGAATCATGTATTTCGAATACGGTCACCTGCAGATGGCCCATCCCGAAACCATCGACTCATTCATGGGGACGGGGGTGTGCCTGGCGGTAGCCGCGAATCGGATTTCATATTTCTTCGACTTCACGGGGCCCAGCATGGCCATCGACACGGCGTGTTCGTCGTCGGCCGTGGCGGTGCATACGGCATGCGAGAGCCTTCGGCACGGGGAGTGCGACCTGGCACTGGCGGGCGGCGTGAGCCTGATGCTCACACCTTCCCCGCACATCTTCTTTGCCAAAGCCGGCATTCTCTCTCCAGATGGGCGAACCCACACGCTTGATGCGCGCGCCCAGGGCATCGTGCGCGGCGAGGGTGCGGGGATAGTCGTGCTTAAACGGCACTGCGAGGCGGTGCGCGACGGTGATCCGATTTATGCGCTCATCCTGGGGAGCGCGGTCAACCAGGACGGCCGAAGCAACGGGCTGATGGCGCCGAACGGGCCTGCGCAAGAGGCGTTGCTGCGCGAAGCGTACCGGCGCGCGAGCGTTTCGCCCGGGTCTGTTCAATACGTGGAGTTGCATGGAACCGGCACACACCTCGGCGATCCGATCGAGGCCCGAGCGCTGGGAAATGTGCTCCGAGAGGGCAGGCCGGAGGGCGGCACATGCGCGGTGGGCTCGGTGAAGACCAACATTGGTCACCTGGAAGCCGCGGCCGGCATTGCAGGAATCATCAAGACCGCGCTGATGCTCGATGGGCGGGAGATTGCCCAGAGCCTGCATTATGAGACGCCAAATCCGCACATTTCCCTGGAAAGGCTGCCGATCCGGCTGCAGCAGAAGCTTGTACCCTGGCCGGCGGCGGATACTCCGCAGCTTGCGGGGGTGAGTTCCTTTGGTTTTGGCGGCACCAACGTTCACCTGGTGATGAGCGCGCCAGCATTATCCCGAAGGGACCACGTCGGCGATGACCGCCCCTGCCACATCCTGCCGCTGTCGGCGCGCACGGCTTCCTCACTTGCCGCGCTGGCCGCCTCGTATGCCCAGGTCCTCCAGCGTTCGCAGGACCTGCACCTGGCGGATATTTGCTACACGGCGGCGGTGGGCCGCTCGCATCACGCGCATCGCCGAGCGGTGGTGGGCGAGTCGCGCGAGGAGATCATCGCAGCTCTTGCGGGACCGATGCGCAAGAGCCGCCACCAACGCAACGCATCTACTGATCGGAGATGGAGCGACCGGCCTCGCGCGGTCTTCGTGTTCGGCGGACAGGGTGCGCACTCCTTCAACATGGGGCGCAGCCTGTTTGAGCGCGAACCTGTTTTTCGAGGAACCATTGAATCGTGTCACGAGGCTTTCGCAGATATTTGCGAGATCAATCTCATCACTGAATTGACCGCTGCGGAATCGCGCAGCCGGCTCGACCGGACCGACGTTGCCCAGCCCGTAGTATTTGCTGTTGAGTGCGCGCTCGGCGCGCTCTGGCGCGCATGGGGAATTGAGCCAGCGGCAGTGATCGGCCATAGCCTGGGCGAAATTGCGGCGGCGTACACGATTGGCGCGCTCACCATTTCAGACGCGGCGCGCATTGTTCAGGCTCGCAGCCGGCTGATGCAGCAGGCCAGCGGGAGAGGCCGCATGGCCGCCGTCAACCTTGGTCCGGACGAGGCGTTCAAAGTTGTGGCGCCGTACTCGGAGCAGGTAGCCGTCGCCGCGATCAACGCCGCAGATTCCGTGGTCCTTTCCGGCGAGCCGGACCGCCTCGCGGCGATTCTGAAGCTGCTTTCAGGCCGGGGGATTGCCCACCGGATGCTTCCGGTTGAATTCGCATTTCATAGTCCCCAGATGGCGGCATACGAGGAGGAATTACGGCAGGCCCTCTGGGGAATTCATCCGCGACCGTCGGTCGTGCCGCTGTTCTCAACTGTTTCCGGCGGGCAAGTCGATACCGAAAAACTGGGAGCCGTGCACTGGACTGAACAACTGGCGCAGCCGGTACGGTTTGCGGACGCGCTGGCCGGTTTGCTCGGACTCGGGCCTGACGCAATCATCGAACTCGGACCGCACCCCACCCTGGCTCGTTTTATTCGCAGCGGTCTTGATAGCAGCGGACGCCAGGCCGCCGTTCTCGCCTCATTGGAGCGCACCCGGAATGCTTCCCGGGTGATGCTGGAAAGTCTGGCGGCGCTTTATGAGCTCGGATTTGATCCCGACTGGAGAGCCGTGTCGTCGCCCGGTGCACGTGTACATGGGCTGCCGCATTATGCGTGGGACCGCAGTCGGTACTGGCTGGACTTGCCGCATGAATCTAGGGAGGAACCGGCAGCTGACCACCCGCTTCTGGGTCGGGAGATCGAGGACGCGCGCGAAGGAATCATATGGGAGTCGCAGTTGGACGCCTCGGCGAGCGACTACATGATGGCCCACCGGATCCAGAACGCAGTGGTCATGCCCGGCGCCGCGTTTGTGGAGATGGGAATCGCAGCAGCGGTGAGGCGCTTGGGGAGAAGGCCGCTCGAGATCGCCGATATCCGGCTGCGCAAGGCGCTCTTTCTTGAGCCCGTCCGCGAAATCCCATTGCGCCTTGTTCTCGAAATGGTGAATGGGGCACGGGACGAGGCCGGGTTCAGAATCGCCAGCCGGCAGGAAAGCGCGTGGGAGACCCACGTGGAAGCGCGGGTGCGGACGATTGATTCGGTCGGCGTGCGCGAGCCGCTCGAAGAGGTGCGGCGCCGTTGTCCCCAGGAGTTGGATGTCGAGCGGCACTACGCTGGGCTGCGGCGGCGGGGCTTCGACTACGGGCCTCCTTTTCAGGCCGTTCGCACGCTGTTTCAGGGAGAGGGCGAAGCAGTGGCGTGGGTGAGCCTGCGGCCGGATCTGGTGACGGACGGCTGTGAACTTCACCCGGTACTCCTCGACACCAGCATGCAGGTACTGTTCGCCGCGCTGCCGGCCGACGCGTGGGAGGAAACCGGCGGCGGCGCATTCATGCCGGATACCGCGCAGTGCGTGCGCGTGTGCCCGCCGGTAACGGGGCCGCTATGGTGCCACGCGGCGCTCACCGCTGTCGCCGCCGATTCCTTGCGCGGGGATGCCTGGTTCTTCGACGAGTCGGGAAACGTGGTCGTAGAGGTTGTGGGGCTGCACGCGCGACGGCTCGACCGCATCAGTTCCACGAGAACCGTAACTGATCGCGCCGCAGACCTCGATCGCTGGCTTTACGAGATGGAGTGGATCGAGGATGTCGGATCGCCGGCGGCCGCTCTCTCGGTAATCGATGGGAGCCGTTGGGCACTGGTAACCGAAGACGCCGCCGTGGCGCGATGCCTTGCATCCGGACTGCAAAGCATGGGCGCAGATGCCATGGTGGCATTGCCCGGCGAGCTTCGCGTGATTGAGGATGGCCGCTGGGATGGGATCATCTACCTGCCCGCGAATGCGAGTCGTGAGGCCGAACCCGCAGTGCGCGCTGAGAAGCTCTGCGCAGAGGCTTTGGAATTGATCCAGGCCTTTCAACGGGCCGGTACACGGCCGGCACGGCTTTGCCTTGCGACCCGCGGGGGGCAGGCGGTGCGCGGCGACGGCCCGGAGTCTCTCGACATCGCGGCCTCGACGCTATGGGGCCTGGCTGCCGCCGCGGAAGAGGAATTTCCCCACACATCGCACAGCCTCATTGATCTTCCCTTCTCGGCGAAACCGGAGGAGTTCGCCGCGTGGATTCTGGATGCAATTGCCGGGCACGCGGGCGAGCCGCGATCGGCGTATCGCAGTGGAAAGAGGCTGGTGCCACGGCTAATGCGTTCCTCATCGGCGGTTTCCCGGAAACGCGCGGAGTGGCGCTGCGACGGAACTTACCTGATCACAGGTGGCTTTGGGGGATTGGGTTTGGCGCTGGCCGAGTGGCTGGTCGACCAGGGCGTGCGCCGGCTGGTTCTGATGGGGCGATCCGCGTTGCCGCCGCGCCGCCAGTGGGCTGAAATCCCCGCCGGCAGCCTCGGTGCCGAACAGATCGCGAAGGTGCAGGGGCTGGAGCGCAAGGGAGCCAGCATCCAAATGTGCGCGGTTGATGTGGCCGATGAGGAGGCCCTCACCGCGTTCTGGAACGAATTCCGGGCGGAGCAGTGGCCGCCGGTGCGCGGAGTCTTTCATGGTGCCGGCATTCCCGGTCCGGGGATGCTGACGAGCCTCAATGCGGAACAACTGGAAGCCGTCCTGCGCCCGAAGGTGAAAGGCGCGTGGCTGCTCCACTCGTTGATGCGCGACGAGGCGCTGGACCACTTCGTGCTTTTTTCGTCGACGGCTGCGGTGCTCGGAAGCCACGCCGAGGGTCTGGCTGCGTACGCCGCAGCGAATCGGTTCCTCGACGCGCTGGCGCACTATCGGCGCAGCCTCAAGCTGCCGGCCATCAGCATCAATTGGGGGCCGTGGGGCGATGTCGGCATGGCGCGCGGGATGAGGGCCGCATTCACCAATCGCGGAATCGAAACCATGCCCGCCGCAACTGCTCTCGAAGTCCTTGGTCGCGTGCTCGAGAGGAACCCCGAGCAGATCGCGGTGATGCCTATCGATTGGGCGCGGTGGAGACAGCTGAACCCCAGAGCGGCTTCCGATCCGTTCCTTGACCGGTGCAAGCATGAGAAACACGATGAGGGCAGAATTGCGTCCGCACCGAAGGGAGTGCGCCGCTGGATGACCGGAATCGCGAAGCCGGATGGACCCCAAGCGGTGGAGTCTTTCCTCATCGACCGCTTCAGCAAATACGTTCGCCTGAACGGCGAAGCGCTGGACCCGAACCGGCCGCTGAGCGCTTATGGCCTGGATTCGCTGGCCGCGGTCGAGGTGAAGAACGGAGTGGAGCGGGAACTGGGGGTGGTGCTGCCGATCGTTGAATTTCTCAAAGGGCCCTCCGTGCGCCAGTTGGCCGCGATCATCGCAGAGCAGATGGAGCCGAATCGCGCAACGGCGATTACCACCAGAGGGCGCGCGAATTCTCTCGCCCACGATCCCGATCTGATCGAGCGTCTGGAAGAGTTGCCCATTGGTGAGATCGATGAGCTCCTGGCGGAACTGTTGAGCGAACAGGAGTCCGAAGGGTGATGAAGATAGTGACCGAACCAAAGTTGCTTTCTGCCGAAGAAAAGCGGGCCATGGCTGCCGAGTTGCTGCGCAAGCGCGCGGAACGGGAATCGTGGTGGCCGCTCACCTACGGCCAGCAGGCGATCTGGTTTTTCGAGAATGTTGCCCCAGGCAGCGCCGCCTATCACGTAAGCTTTTCGGCGCGGATCTGTTCGCCATTCGTGACGCGCAAGCTGGTGGAGGCGTTCCAGTCGATCGAAGACCGATACCCGGTGCTGCGAGCCAGGGTGGTTGAGCGGGATGGCGAGATGGTGCAACAGGCGCGCGAACCTGGCAGCGTCGATTTCGCCGAAATTGATTCGACGGGGATGACCGATGCGCAGCTGCGCGAGGTCATGGCCCGCGAGTACGCGCGGCCCTTTGATTTGATCGGCGGCCGGCTCCTGCGGGTCCGGCTGTTCCGCCGTGCCGATGCCGATGCCGTCCTGCTGGTGGTCGTCCACCACATTGCCTGCGACCTGTGGAGCCTGCTGGTCTTGCTGGACGAGGTGCGGATTATGCTGGCCGGCGGACAGGTGGAGATCCCGCGCGGGCCCACCTTCGCAGAGCACGCGCGCCGGCAGCGAAAAGACCTGTCTGGAGAAGAGGGCGCGCTCCTATGGAACTACTGGCGGGAACACCTGGCAGGGGACTTAGCGCCGCTGGATTTGCCGTTCGACCGTCCGCGTCCGGCCGTGCAGACATTCCGCGGCGCCAGCTTGCCGTTTTCCCTGCCTGCGCAGTTGAGCGCGAGGGTCGAGGAACTGGGCAGAAGCACGGGAACGAACCTCTTTGTGGTGCTGCAGGCTGCCTTCCAGATCCTTCTGCATCGCTACACCGGCCAGGAGGACTTTGTGGTCGGCACGCTCACGAATGGCCGGCCGCGGGCGGACTTGGCCGGCACAATCGGGCATTTCATGAATCCCGTTGTACTGCGCGCGAGGCCGGCCGTGGGGATAAGCGTTGCCGATTTCATTCGCAATACAGCGCAGGAGGTTCTGGGGGCAGTCGGCCATCAGGATTATCCGTACAGGCTGCTGGTGGATCGGCTCCAGCAGGGGCGCAACGCCAGCCGATCGGGCCTTTACGACGTACTGTTTATTTTCCAGCAGCCGCATGTGTTGAGCGAGTTTGCGGGGTACTTTCTGGAAGCCTACGAAAGCGCGCCGCGAGAATTCGGCGGCCTGATGCTGGCGCCATTCCACCAGCCGCAGCAGGAGGGGCAACTCGACCTGGTGCTGGAAGCGGCAATGTTCGAAGGCCGTGTCCGCGGCACGTTGAAGTACAACACAGACCTGTTCGACCGGGAAACGGCGGAGGCCATGGCGCGGCATCTGGCCAATCTGCTGGAAGGTATGGTGGAAGACCCCGGATGCACGCTCAGCAAGCTGCCCCTGCTTTCACAAGACGAGCGGCGAACCATGCTGTGCGATTGGAATGATACCGCTCTCGCATTCCCCGCAGCGGATCGCATTTCAGACCAATTCGAGCGGCAGGCAGCGAGTTTCCCCGAAAACGTCGCGGTTGTGGCTCCCGACAGGTCTCTCACATACGTGGAGTTGCAACGCCACGCGGATTGGCTGGCCAGGCATCTGGCGGGAGCGGGTGCGGGCCCTGGAGAACTCATAGGCATTTGCCTGCATCGCACCTCCGATCTGCCCGCGGCGATCCTGGGCGTGCTCAAGGCGGGCGCCGCGTATGTGCCTTTAGACCCGGCGTTCCCCCGCGAGCGGTTGGCTTTCATGATGGCCGACGCGGGCATCCGTATCGTGATTCTGCACGACGATCTGCGCACCCGGCTACCGGAGTGGGATGGTGTGGAACTGCCGCTCGATCGGTTCTGGACCGACCACGCGAGCAACGATTCTGCGCCGTTCCCCTGTCCAGCCAAGCCCGAGGATTTGGCGTATGTGATGTACACTTCGGGTTCGACCGGCCAGCCCAAGGGCGTGATGATCGAGCATCGAAACGTGGTCAACTTCTTTGCCGGCATGGATCGGGTTCTTGGCCAGGGCCGGCCCGGGGTGTGGCTCGCCGTCACTAGCCAATCGTTCGACATCTCCGTTCTGGAACTGGTATGGACGCTGACGCGTGGCTATCGCGTGATCATTCACGACGACTCCGCACCGGGGAAATCTACCAAAGCCGCGCGCTCAACTCCGTGGCGGCCGATCGATTTCAGCCTCTTTTATTTCTCAGGCGATGGGGCCGATGCGGGCGAGAACAAATACGACTTGCTGCTGGAGGGCGCCCGCTTTGCCGACACGCATGGGTTTGCCGCGGTCTGGACGCCGGAGCGGCATTTCCACTCCTTCGGCGGATTGTATCCCAATCCCGCAGTACTCGGCGCGGCGCTGGCCGTCACCACCGAGCGGGTGAAGATTCGCGCGGGCAGCGTGGTGCTGCCGCTCCATCACCCCATACGCGTCGCCGAGGAATGGTCCGTAGTCGACAATCTCTCCGGCGGGCGAACCGAGATCTCCTTTGCCTCCGGCTGGCACAGCGATGATTTTGTATTTGCGCCAGAGAAGTACTCCAATCGGCAAGACGCGATGCTGCGTGCCATCGATGAAGTTCGGCGGCTGTGGCGGGGGGAGCATGTTGCCTACCGTGGCGGCGCCGGCAACTCTGTCGAAGTTGGAAGCCTGCCGCGACCAGTCCAGCCTGAGCTGCGATTCTGGATCACGGCGGCCGGGAATCCGGAGACGTTTCGGCTCGCGGGCCGCCTGGGCGCTGGCCTTCTCACACACCTGCTCGGTCAAAACCTGGACACGCTCGACTCCAGAATCAAGGCGTACCGGGAAGCCTGGCGAGTGGCTGGGCATGAAGGATCGGGACGCGTCGCAATCATGCTGCACACCTACGTGGGTGACGACCTGGAGAGTGTTCGCGAAACGGCGCGCGGACCCTTCTGTCAATATCTGCGAAGCTCTCTTGACCTCGTGGGCAACCTGGCGCGCAGTATGGGCAGCGGGATCGATCCGGCCGAACTAGAGGGCGAGGCTTTGGATCGCTTCATCGACCGCGCATATGAACGCTACTTCAACGATGGCGCCTTGATGGGCACGCCCGCCACGTGCGAGCACATGCTTACCCGGCTGGCCGGTTTGGGCGTCGATGAAGTTGCCTGCCTGATCGATTTCGGGATCGACGCCAGGGAGGTGGCCGCGGGCCTTGAGCGTCTGAACGAAGTTCGCGAGCGATGGGAGAGGCGAGCGGACAGCGAGGACGATCGAAAGGAAGCGTCTATTGCCGAACTGATTGAGCGGCACGGCGTAACCCACCTGCAGTGCACTCCGTCGCTGGCGCGGATGCTCACTGCGGATGCGCAAGCAGTGACGGCGCTTGGCCGATTGCACAAGCTGCTGATCGGTGGTGAGGCTCTTCCGCCGGACCTCGCCCATCAACTTACCGCCATCCTGGGCTCATGCGAATTGCTGAACATGTACGGCCCAACGGAAACCACCATCTGGTCCACCGCTCAAAAGGTCAACGCGGATGAAGAGTCGGTACCGATCGGCAGGCCCATTGCGAACACTGCCGCTTACATCCTCGACAACAATGCGGAACCGGTGCCAGCCGGCGTCGCCGGCGAACTATGGATCGGCGGTAAAGGTGTCGCCCGGGGTTACAAGGATCGAGCCGAGCTCACGGCGGAGCGGTTCGTGGCCGACCCATTCTCGCGGGCACCGGGCGCGCGGCTATACCGCACCGGAGACTTGGCTTGCTTCCGCCGCGATGGCACCATCTGTTTCCTCGGCCGCCGCGATCAGCAGGTGAAGCTCCGTGGTCATCGCGTCGAGTTGGGTGAGATCGAAAGCACCCTCCGCCAGCATCCGCAAATTCACGAGGCCATCGTTACTCTGCGCGAGGATCGAGCCGGCGATCCATATCTTGCGGCATACGTGGCTCAGCACCGCACCCACGGGACTGGCGCCCATGCGATGACACTGCCGAACGGACTTACGATCCGGCACAACGGAGTTCTCGAAACCCGAATTCTCTATCGCGAGATCTTCGAGGACCAGATGTATCTCCGTCACGGAATCAAAATTGCAGACGGCGCGTGCATCATCGATGCCGGCGCCAATGTCGGGCTCTTCAGCCTGTGGGTGAGCCGGCAGGCCCGCGATGTGGAGCTTTACTGCTTCGAGCCCATACCGCCATCGTTTGCACTACTTCAAGAGAATCTCCAGGCCAACGGCGTGGCGGCGCACGTCTTCTCCTATGGCCTTTCTGACAGGGAGGAGGAAGCCGAGTTCCTGTTTTACCCCGAGGCCTCGGGTCTGTCCGGTAGATTTGCCGACCAGCAGCGTGATCGCGCAGAGACCGCCGCCATCCTCGACAGGCATCGCAAACATCACGACCCGGCGGATGAGTCCCAGGCCCTGCTGGACGATCACTTTACTCGCAAGCAGACTTACAATTGCCGGCTGCGCACCCTCTCAAGCGTGATCCGCGAGCAGGACATCGACCGTATTGATCTGCTCAAGATCGACGTGGAGCGTAGCGAAGCGCTGGTGCTGTGCGGCATCGATGAGGATCTCTGGACGCGCATTGCGCAGATTGTCATGGAAGTGCACAGCCTCGAACTGCTGCGCGAAGTGAAAGCGATCCTCGACGCGAACAATTTTCACGTAGAGATTGATTCCGTCTTCAGCACGAACCAGGTGAACATCTTCATGGTCCATGCTGTTCAACCCGAAACCAAGTCCCGAATGTCCCGAGCGAGAAAGAAACTCAAAGAGCAGCCGGCGGTCCGCGACGTTACGGCGGACGCATTGCGTGACTATCTCAAGGCCAGGCTGCCGGCGCACATGGTTCCCTCGGTGTTCGTGACTCTCGAATCGATGCCGCTGACGCCGAACGGGAAAATTGACCGCGCGCACCTGCCCGCGCCACACTCCTCACCCGCACCCGGGCGCCGGGAATCCGCGCCGCCGGCGACACCCGCCGAGAAGATGTTGGCGCAGCTGTGGTGCCAGGTGCTGCAAACTGAGACCGTCGGCAGGGAAGACAACTTTTTCGAGGTTGGGGGCCATTCGCTGCGCGCCATTGAACTGGCGGGTTCCATCCGCCGCACTTTCCAGATTGACCTTCCAGTGAACCGGATATTCGGTCTTCCGGTTTTGTGCGACATGGCACGGCTGCTCGAAGAGAGCCTTATCGACCAGTTGGAAGGATTGACCGAAGAGGAGGCCGAACAGAGCCTCGCGCAGACCGGCGAAGAGTATTCCCGTCCGGGCAGGTAGAGGAGAACCATTTCGATGCCGTCAATGGAAAACCGGCGGGCGCTGCTCTCGCCTGCCAAACAAGCTCTGCTCGATTTGCGATTGCGAAGCAGCCGCGCGGATAGCGACCGCGGCGGGGTAGAGCAACTGCCGGCAATTGTGGCTCGGCCCGAGGAATGGCTTGACCCATTTCCGCTTACCGAAATTCAGCAGGCCTACTGGATCGGCCGGCGCCCTGAATTCGAACTCGGCAACGTCGCGATGCACGTGTATTTCGAGCTCGAAACCGAACTCGAAATCGCGGAACTCGAACGCGCCTGGAACCAGCTCATCCGCCGCCACTCGATGATGCGCGCAGTGATCACCGAAGAAGGGCTCATCCACACGCTACCCGATCCTCCGCAATACCAAATCGCCGTGGAGGATCTGCGCGGCGCAGGCCCGGAAGCCGCCGAAGAAGCGATTGCCCGGATGCGCGCAGAGCTCTCGCACCAGGTGCTGCCCAGCAATCGTTGGCCGCTGTTCGACATTCGCGCCATTCGCGCGGACGAGCGGAGCACGCGGCTATTGCTCAGCATCGACGGCCTGATCGCCGACGCCGCCAGCCTGATCGTGGTGCTGAAGGAATGGCGCGAGTTGTACCGCAACCCGGCTGCGACTCTGCCTCCACTGGACCTCGCATTCCGCGACTGCGTTCTCGCCGAAGCCGCTCTGCGCGGGAGTGATGACTTTAACAAGTCGCTGGAATTCTGGAAGAAGCGCGTGGAGGCGCTTCCGCCGGGCCCGGATCTACCGCTGGCCAAGGCGCCCGCCGAAATCCGGCAGCCGCGATTTACACGGCACACCGGATACCTCGGCCAGGTCGAGTGGGAACGGTTGAAGGCACGCGCGGGCCAGGCGGGGATCACTCCGTCGGCCACCTTGCTAGCCGCGTTTGGGGCGACGTTGCGGCAATGGTGCGCATCCCCCAGCTTCACCCTCAACGTCACGGTGTTCAACCGGCTGCCGCTGCATCCGCAGATCGAGCGCATCGTGGGTGACTTTACGTCGCTCATCCCCGTGGCCATCGAACATGAACGCCCGGAGGCATTTCTCGACGAGGGACGCCGCGCCCAGGCCGGACTGTTCGAGGGGTTGAGTCATCGCGCCGTGAGCGGAGTGCGCGTCCTGCGCGAGTACGCCAACCTGCACGGCGGAGCGGCGGGCGGCCCCATGGCGGTGGTATTCACCAGCAACCTTACCCACTCCGGGCCGGGCGAAAGCACGTTCCCGTTTCACGGCATCGGGAAACTCGTCTACGCCATCAACCAGACTCCCCAGGTATGGCTCGACCAGCAGGTGATGGAGGAGAACGGAGCGCTGGTGTTCCACTGGGACGCGGTCGAAGAACTGTTCCCGGAAGGGATGATCGACGACATGTTCGCAGCATATTGCGGCCTAGTGCGCGATCTGGCCGCCGTCGACGAAATTGCCTGGAACCGGCCCGTACCGGCGCTGCTGCCCGAAAGGCAGTGCAGCGTGCGCTTGCGCGTGAACGACACTGGGCAGGATTTCCCCGAGCCGACCATCTGGGAGTTGTTTCTTCAGTCTGCGGCGAAGTGGGGCGACCGCACCGCGGTCATCGATGCAGACCGGGAGCTGACCTATAGCCAACTCGCGCGCATGGCCGCCGTACTGGGAGAGCGTTTGCGCGCACTCGGCACCTTGTCCGATGCTCCTGTGGCCATCCTGATGGAGAAGGGCTGGGAACAGGTAGCCGCGGCGCTTGGCATCCTTGCATCTGGAGGAGCCTATTTACCCATCGATACGGATGCCCCTGCCGACCGCATCCGCTGGCTCATGGATCACGGGCAGGTGAAATCAGTTCTTACACAGGATCGTATCGATGGCCGGATGGAATGGCCCGAGGGACTGATCCGTATTGTGGTCGACCGGGAAGCATGGGACGTCGACAAGGTGATTGCCGCCGAGGTCTGTCCGCCGGCGTCGCTCCCGCGCAATCTCGCGTATGTCCTATACACCTCCGGTTCCACCGGCCTGCCCAAGGGGGTGATGATCGAACAGCGCAGCGTGATCAACCGGATGGCCGACATCCATCGGCGTTTCGACATAAGGGAACGCGACCGGGTGATCGCACTGACGGCACTGCATCATGATCTGTCGGTGTTCGACTTGTTCGGCACACTGATGGCGGGCGCCGCCCTGGTGATCCCGCAGCACGATCTCTCCCGGGAGCCTGGCCACTGGGTTGAGATCATAAAGGCCCACGGGGTAACGATATGGAACTCCGTTCCCGCATTCTTGGAGATGCTGGTGGACTACCTGGAGCATCGGCCGGACGGGTCGCGGGAGTTGCCCTTTTCGCTCAAGCACGCGCTGCTCGCCGGCGACTGGATACCGGTCACTCTGCCCGGACGCCTCCAGGCATTGTTGCCGGACGTGCGCGTTACCAGCCTGGGAGGTCCGACGGAGACAACCGTCTGGGACATCTGCTTCCCCTTCGACAGGGTCGACCCCGCGTGGAAGAGCATTCCCTACGGTAAACCGCTGGCTAATGCCAGCTATCACGTGCTGGACGAAGAACTGCAGCCGCGTCCGGAATGGGTGCGGGGTGAACTCTACATCGGCGGCATCGGCCTGGCTCGCGGTTACTGGCGCGACGAACGCCTCACCGCGGAGCGCTTCGTTTCCCATCCGACGACCGGCGAACGGCTTTATCGCAGCGGCGATGTGGGGCGATATCTACCTTCCGGCGACATCGAGTTCGTGGGGCGCACCGATTTTCAAGTCAAGATCCAGGGTCATCGCGTCGAACTGGGCGAGATTGAAGCCGTCCTGCAGCAGTACCCAGGTGTCCGCGCGTGCGTCGTAGCAGCGCCTGGCGAAGGCAGCCACCGGCGGCTTGTGGCTTATGTCGTCGGGCCGGCAGCGGCCGATCTGGAATCGGAAGAGCTACTCCGTTACCTGGCCAAACGCCTTCCCGAGCACATGCTGCCGAAGGCGATCGTTCCGCTGGATTCTCTGCCGCTGACGCGTAACGGGAAGCTGGATCGTGGAGCCTTGCCCGCGCCGCAATCGTCACGATCCGCATCTCCGCCGGCGCCGCTGGCTGGAATCGATCCGCTGGAGCGGCGCATATCCGCTGTCGCTGCCCGCGTGCTGAACCTTCACGCGCTCGACGCCCACGACGATTTCTTCGCCCTGGGAGCCACCTCGATCGAAGTGGTGCGCATCGCCAATCTTCTCGAGCAGGAGTTCGGCCACCGCCCTGCCATCAATCAGCTCGTGCGTCTCAAGAATGTCGCCGCCATCGCCGCTTATTATGCCGAGCAGCAGACGGGCATGCCGAATCCGCAGGGAACGAAGACGGAAGTCCTCCTCGACCCCGCGGCACGCGACGATTTCAAGCACCGACAGTTCGGCATCCGGCGCTTCTTCACAGCGCAACTTGCCCTCCCGCTCCAGGGAGGCGAACTTGATCCGCAAACGATCCGGCTGTTCCGTGACCGTCGCAGCACCCGAAAGTTCGATGATCGCGCGGTCTCGGCTGGTGAGTTCGGCGGCCTGCTGGCGTGCCTGCGGCAGATCTCGCTGGGAGGGGAACCAAAATACCGCTGGGCCTCGGGCGGCGGCCTATACCCCGTGCAGGTCTATGTGCACGTCAAGCCCGAACGCGTCGAGTCGATCGCCGCCGGCACCTACTACTACCACCCGGTGCACCATCAGCTTTTCGCCTTGGAGCCCGGCGCGCTAATGAGACGCGACGTGCATTTCTGGAATAACCAGTCCACCTTCGACAGCGCGGCATTCTCGATTTTCCTGATCGCCGACCGGCGCGCCATCGAGCCAATGTACGGCGAGCAAACGGTGCAGTTCTGCCTCATCGAGGCGGGAGGTATTGCTCACTTGCTGGAATCAAATGCTCCCTTTTACCGCATCGGCTTGTGCCAGGCAGCCAACGTGAGCTTTGACGCAATTCGGTCTTTATTTCATCTCGATGATGCGCATTTCTATCTGCATGCGCTGCTCGGCGGCCCACTGCCGGAACCAGCTGCCGAGGAACCGGCCGCGGCTGCTGCGAATTGGGAGGAGGGTCAACTGTGAGCGCAACCGATCTGCTGAAGGATCTCTCCCGGCTGGGCGTGGAACTGTGGACAGAAGGCGACCAGTTGCGCTTTCGCTCTCCCGGGGGCGTGCTGACGGCCGAGCTGCGCGACCAACTCGGCGCCCATCGCGACGACTTGCTCTCGCTACTCAACCGCAAGCCTGTGAATGGCTCCGCAGAGCCGCTGCTGGCGCCCGATCCCGCCAATCTCACCCAGCCGTTCCCGCTCACCGACATCCAGCAGGCTTACTGGATCGGGCGCGGAAGCGCGTTTGAGCTGGGCAATGTGGCCGCGCACTCCTACGTTGAACTGGAGCGCGAGGGGCTGGACATCAACCGCCTCGAGAACGCTCTCCAGAAGCTGGTGGAGCGGCACGCGATGCTGCGCTCGATCATCCTGCCCGACGGAACACAGCGCATCCTGAGCGATGTGCGTGCTCACATTCCGCGCACCAATCTGCGTCATCTGCCGGGAGACTCCGTGGAGTTGGAACTGCACGCGATCCGGGAGCAGATGAGCCACCAGGCACTGCCTCTCGAAACCTGGCCCCCGTTTGAGATCCGGGCGACGCTGCTCGACCGCGACCGTATCCGCCTGCACATCAGTTTCGACCTTATCGTCTGCGACGCATCGAGCTTTCAGATTTTCTTTTCAGAGCTGGCAACGCTCTACCGCGATCCTGATTCCAGCCTTCCTGCCATTGACATTTCCTTCCGCGACTACGTGCTTGCTTCTCAAAGAATACGAGACGCACAATCGGAAAGAGGGCGCTATCGTCGCGCCCAGGCATACTGGCGCGGGCGTCTTGAAAGTCTTCCGCCGGCTCCGCAGCTTCCGCTTGCGGTAAATTCGGCGACGATCGCTCATCCCCGTTTCATCCGCCGCTCGGCTCGTTTGGCCCGGCCGTTCTGGGAAAGCCTGCACGTCCGCGCGCGGCAGTCAGGCGTCACCGCTTCCGGAGTGCTGCTGACTGCCTTTGGCGATGTACTGGCGCTCTGGACGCGGAGCCAGCGGTTCACCCTCAACCTCACCGTATTCAACCGCCCGCCGTGGCACGAGCACATCGATCTCATTCTCGGAGATTTCACCTCAACCGCCCTGCTGGCTATCGATTACGGGACTGAAAACCAGGAACGTTCCTTTCTCGCTCGGGTGAGGGCAGTGCAGAACCGGCTCTGGGAAGACCTCGAACATAGCTCCGTGAACGGCATAGAAGTGGCGCGACAACTTGGCCGGCTGCGGGGCACAGGCTCGGCATCGTTGCCTGTCGTGTTCACCAGCCTGCTACGGGGGGAAACCTCCGATTGGGAAGCCCATTCGCGGGCGGTGCTGGGCCACGTGGTATTTGGCATCAGCCAGACCCCGCAGGTGTTGCTGGATCACCAGGTAATGGATTCGGACGGAGACCTGGTCTGGAATTGGGACGCCGTCGAAGAAGCTTTCCCTGCCGGGCTGCTCGACGGCATCTTCGAGTCCTACTGCGCGTGGCTGAACCGGCTCGCCAGGGATGCGGCGGCGTGGGACGAGAATGCCGGACCGCAGTTGCCAGCGGCGCAGCTCGAGCGACGCAGGCAGGTCAACGATACATCCGCGCAACTTCGCGAGGACGAGTCTCAGTCAGGGCTTCTCTACTCCGGATTCCTGGACCGCGCTCAGAACCGTCCCGAGGCGGAAGCGGTTATCACACCCACGGTTCGCCTTACCTATGGCGAACTCCACCGCCGCGCATCTTCCCTGGGCGCCGCGCTCCAAGCGCACGGCGCCGCCTCGGGACAACTGGTCGCGGTAGTCATGGAGAAAGGCTGGGAGCAGGTCGTTGGCGTCCTCGGGATTTTGAGCACCGGGGCTGCCTACGTTCCCATCGACCCGGGATTGCCGGCAGAACGCATCGCCTATCTGCTTGAAGATAGCGCGGTCCGCATCGCTGTCACGCAGCCGCATCTGGACGGCCGGCTCAATTGGCCGGAATCGATTGGACGCATCGTGGTCCGCGCGGACGAACCGCACGACCTCGCCCCATGGCCGCAATCCAAGGTCTCGCCGGAAAGCCTGGCCTACGTCATCTATACATCCGGATCAACCGGACTTCCAAAAGGCGTGATGATCGATCATCGCGGACCCGTGAACACCATTGCGGATGTCAATCGCCGCTTTGCGGTGGGTCCCCATGACCGAGTCTTTGCGGTTTCCGCTCTTAACTTCGACCTTTCGGTCTACGACATTTTCGGTGCGCTCGATGTCGGAGCCGCGATCGTCTTTCCCTCTGTCGATGACCTGCGCGACCCCGACCGCTGGCGCGAACAAATGGATCGCGAGCGAGTCACGATATGGAACTCCGTACCGGCACTGATGGAGATGCTGGCTGAGGCGAGCGAAGGCTCTACCATGCCCCTGCCCGTATCGCTCCGCCTGGTCTTGCTGAGCGGAGACTGGATTCCGGTCAGCCTTCCGGATCGCGTGCGCGCCCTGGCGCCGCAGGCCGAAATCATTGGCATGGGCGGAGCGACCGAGGCTTCGATTTGGTCGATTCTCTATTCCATCGGAAAGGTCGATCCAAGGTGGAAGAGTATTCCCTACGGCCGCCCTATGGCCAACCAGCGGTTTGACGTACTCACTCCCGAACTCGATCCGTCCCCCGACTGGGTTCCCGGCGAACTGTACATCGGCGGAACCGGCCTGATGCTGGGCTACTGGGGCAATCCCGAGGAGACCCAAAGACGCTTGGTAATCCATCCGCGCACCGGCCGGCGTCTTTACCGCACCGGCGACCTCGGGCGCTGGCTGCCGGAGGGCGACATCGAGTTTCTCGGCCGCGAGGACTTCCAGGTGAAGATCCAGGGGCATCGCATTGAACTTGGTGAAATTGAAGCAGCCCTGGTGCGGCATCCCGACATTCGCGAAGCGGTGGCAGCGGCTCCGCTGCTGCCGTCTGGCAAGCGGCAACTGGTGGCCTATGTTGTGCCATCAGCGATGGGCTCCGGCGAGCTTTTCACTGAAGAATCCACCACGGAGAGCAATGACCTCGCATGGCAGGCTTTGCTGAATGGAGCTCGCGCCAGATCGCAGCATTTGCCTGAGAACCTCAATGGAGCCGCAGGCGCCCTGGACGCGGCGGACCGCATCGCACGCGCCTACATGTGCAATGCTCTGCGCTCGATGGAGATGTTTGCCAACGCCGGCGAGAGTCACACCGCCGCCGCCCTGTGCCGCGAACTCGGTATTCTGCCTGGGTATCATCGGTTGTTCGAAAACTGGTTGATCGCTCTCTCCACTGAGGGCCTGCTGAGCGCCGGTGCCGATGGAACCTTTACCTGTGCTGAACCGCTTCCCGAGCTTTCGCGGGATGCACTGGAAACCGAATTGTCCGGGCTCAACAAGATGGCCGGGGAGGCGGCGCATCTGCTGGGTTATGTCCGTCTGAGCGGCGCCTCCTTGCCGGCATTGCTGCGCGGTGAGGCCGACCCGCTGGAACTGTTTTTCCCCGGCGGATCGTGGGAGCGGGCGCAGAGCTGGTACCAGGCCAATCCGATGGCGGCCTTCTACAACGAAATCGCCGCAGCGGCCGTGGCAGGCTTTGCCGTGCAGTGGCCGCCCGATCGGAAGCTGCGCGTCCTCGAACTCGGAGCCGGTACCGGCGGCACCACCAGTTGTATCCTGCCCGTGCTCGCGCCCGAACGTACCGAGTACACCGTCACTGATGTATCGGGGTTCTTTACCCGCCAGGCGGAAGAGAAGTTCGGCCATGAGCCGTGGATTCATTACGACCTGCTCGACATCAACCAGGATCCTGCCCGCCAGGGATATAGGGCGCATGCCTACGACATCGTGCTGGGCGCCAACGTGGTCCACAACGCGCACAATCTCGACTGCACGCTCGCGTGGGTCCGCTCCCTGCTGACTCCCGAAGGCGTCCTGTTGCTGCTGGAAGGAACCCGCAATACGCACCTGCAGATGATCACAGTAGGCTTCCTCGAAGGGTTTGCCGAAGCAGGCCGCACGGGGCTTCCGCTCTTGGGGGCCGGGCAATGGCGGGAGGCGCTGGTCAGAAATTGCTTTGCCGAGTGCACATGGTTTCCCCAGCCTGACAGTTCCCATGCCGATCTGGGCCAGCACGTAATCGTGGGTCGTGCGCCGCGCGCTGTGCGCCGTCTCAGCACCCTGGCCCTGCGCGAATTCCTTAGCGAGCGGTTGCCGGCCTACATGATTCCGCCCACATTTCTTGCCCTCGAAGCCATGCCCTTGTCGGCCAATGGCAAAGTCGATCGGAAGGCGCTCTCTTCGATGAGTGCGGAGACCGCGGAGGAGCATGCCGAAGTTGCTGCACCGCGCAACCAACTCGAAGCCAGTCTCGTCCGCGTCTGGGCGGAAACGCTCGGTGTCGAGTCTGTCGGCATCCACAGCAACTTCTTTTCCCTTGGCGGCGATTCTCTGCTGGCCATGCAGGTGGTGCGCAAAGCGCGCGAAGAATGCGGCCTGGCGGTGCCCCTGCGGCGCCTGTTTGAGACCCCGACCATTGCTGGGCTGGCGCTGGCGGCGACGCGCGCCGACGAACCGGACGGGCGGAGCAATGACAATGCCGATGAAGAGGAGGAGTTTCCCCGCGCAATCCTGCACCCGGCCGACCGCAACCAGGTCTTTCCTCTCACTGACGTACAGCAGGCTTACGCGCTGGGCCGCACCAACGCCTTCGAACTGGGCGGCGTGGCCACACAGAACTACATGGAGATCGACGTCGTCTACCTCGATCTGGACCGCTTCGTCCGAGTGTGGCATCGACTGATCGACCGTCATGACATGTTGCGTGCGATCATCCATTCCAATGGAACCCAGCAGATCCTCGCGACGGTACCGCCTTACCGCGTGCAGACACTCGATTTGCGGTCCATGCCCGCTGCTGAAACGGACGCGCGCCTCCTCGAAATGCGGGAGCAGCTCTCACACGAAACCCGCCCTGCCGATCAATGGCCGCTCTTTGAGATTCGCGTAACGCTGCTCGCTGAAAACCGCGCGCGCCTGCACTATCGCTACGACGCTCTCATCGGCGATGCGTGGAGCGCGGTGATCCTGAGCCGCGACTTCGCACTTCTGTATGAAGACCCCGGCCGCACCCTGCCGGATCTCGAGCTCTCTTTCCGCGACTACGTTCTCGCCCTCGAGCACATGCCGCACACCAGTGCCTGGAACCGCGCGCAGAAATACTGGCAATCGCGCGCAGCCACCATGCCGCCCGCACCGGATCTGCCGCTTGCCGCCAATCCCGCCACGCTCGAGTCTCCGCGTTTTACGCGATTTGCCGCCGAACTAGCACCGGAGCGCTGGCAGGCGATCCGCCAGCGGGCGGGTGCGGCCAATGTCACGCCCTCCGCCGTGCTGCTTGCCGCATTCTCCGAGGTCCTGGCTCTCTGGTCACGGAGCCCGCGCTTTTCCCTCAATCTAACGCTGTTCAACCGCCTGCCGCTTCATCCGCAGATCGACAGTATCGTGGGCGACTTCACGGCGCTCATCCTGGTAGGGGTCGACGCTGCGCATGAGCGGTCTTTCAGCGAAGGCGCCCGCAGCCTGCAACATGAACTATGGCAGGCAATGGATCATCGCATCGTGAGCGGCGTACGCGTGTTGCGTGAGCTTGCGCGCATCGCCGGGGGCAGGCCGCGCGCTGCTATGCCGGTGGTCTTTACCAGCGCCCTCGGCATGGACGACATGGAGCGTGATCTGTTTTCGTCCGGCCTCGATGGCCGCGTGGTCTACGGCATCAGCCAGACGCCGCAGGTGTGGTTGGATCACCAGGTGATGGAGCAGGGGGGTGCGCTGGTATTCAACTGGGATGTGGTGGAGGGGCTGTTCCCCGGGGGGATGATCGAAGCGATGTTCACGGCCTACTGCGGCCTTCTTCACGAGCTTGCCGGGGACGAGAACCTCTGGGAACGCAGCGCGCGGCCGCAGTTACCACCGGCGGAGCTTGCCGAACGGCAACTGGCCAACGCCACGGCCACGGAGTTGCCCGGTGGCCTGCTGCACGAGGGCTTTCTTGAGGAAGCGGCGCTCGATCCCAGCCGGACGGCGGTGATATGCGGCCCCCATCGCATCACCTATGGCCAACTGCGGCGCAGCTCGGCGGGGATCGCAAGCTGGCTGCGCGCCCATGGCGCCCAACCCGGCCGGCTGGCGGCGGTAGTGATGGAGAAGGGCTGGGAGCAGGTGGCGGCGGCGCTGGGAGTGCTCCAGGCCGGCATGGCTTATCTGCCCATCGACGCGGCACTGCCGCAGGCGCGCATCGATTACCTGCTGGGCGACGGCCAGGCGCGGCTGGTTCTGACCCAGCCGCAGTTCGTCGAGACGCTGTCCTGGCCCGAGGGGGTGGAGGTGCTGGCCGTCGATTCCGGGATCGAAGCCTCCGGGATCGAAGCCGAGCCCGGCATGGATGCCATCCCCGCTGCGCGGTCCGGAGACCTGGCGTATGTGATCTACACTTCCGGCTCAACCGGCCAGCCGAAGGGAGTGATGATCGAGCATGGCAGCGCGAGGAACACCATCGCGGCGGTGAACCGGCGTCTTTCCCTGGGCCGGGGGGACCGGGTTCTGGGGCTGTCGTCGCTGAGCTTCGACCTGTCGGTGTGGGACATCTTCGGCACGCTCACGGCTGGCGCCACGCTGGTGCTGCCTGAAGCCGGCGCCGAGCGGGATGCGGAGCGGTGGCTGGAACTGATCGTGCAGGAAGGCATCACCATATGGAACTCGGTTCCGGCGCTGATGGAACTGCTGGTGGAGTCGATCGAAGCGCAGGGCAAGGCCGGGCCCCGCGCCGCTTCGCTGCGCGCGGTTCTGCTCAGCGGGGACTGGATCCCGTTGCGGCTGCCGGAGCGCATGCGCGCCGCCGGCCTCGATGCCAAAGCCATCAGCATGGGCGGGGCCACGGAAGCCTCGATCTGGTCCATCTGGCACACCATTGATGAACCGCCGCCGGGCGAGTGGAGCAGCGTGGCCTACGGCCGGCCGCTCCAAAACCAGCAGTTCCACGTGCTCAACGAAGCTTTCGATCCCTGCCCCATGTGGGTTGCGGGAGAGCTGTACATCGGCGGCGCGGGCCTGGCGCGGGGCTACTGGCGCGCCGCGGAGAAAACCGCCCAGCGTTTCATCGATCATCCCGAATACGGCCGCCTCTACCGCACTGGCGATCTGGGGCGCTACCGCCCCGGCGGGGTGATCGAGTTTCTAGGTCGCGAAGACGCGCAGGTCAAGATCCAGGGCCACCGCATCGAGCTGGGCGAAATCGAAGCCGCCCTGGCCGCCGAAGCCGGAGTCAGGGAAGCCGTGGTCACGGTCCGCAGCGGCGCCAGCGGGCACAAACGGCTGGCCGGCTACGTGGTGGCCGAGCCCGGCGCCACCGCCGAACAACTGCGCGCGGGCCTTGGCCGCAAGCTGCCCGCGTACATGATTCCCGCCGACTGGGTGCTGCTCGACCGTCTTCCTCTGACCGCCAACGGCAAGGTGGACCGCAAGGCATTGCCGGAGCCGGGGGCAGCGGCCCCCACCCAAAACTGCCAATCCCCGCGCACCCCCGTGGAGCGCGAACTGGCCCGCCTCTGGTCGGAAACCCTCGCCATCCCCCAGGAACAAATCAATATCCACCAGCCTTTCCTCGCCGCCGGAGGAGATTCCCTCCTCGCCGTGCAATTGGTGGCCGCGGCTGCCCAGCACGGCCTGCGCTTCTCCCTGCGTAACCTGTTTCGCTGCGAAACCATTGCTGCACTCGCGCAAATCGTGGAACACACTCCAACACCGGTTTCCGGCCGCTCGCCCGATATGGACGAAGACGGCTTCCATAACACTGGCCATCCCGCGCTGATACACCATGCCGCCTCGCCGCTCTCGCTCGCAGCCGGCAAGACCCTCTGGGAAACAGTCGTCGAATCCGGCCGCACCCAGGCCTGCGCTTTGCCTCCCGATATTGATTTCACCGCGCTCGGTGCGGGCTTTCGCTTTCTCGACCGGCTCAGTAACGCATACGTGTGCCGTGCGCTTCTCTCGCTGGGCGTATTTCGCAGCGGGAATGAGTGGTACACCGCCGACCAGGTCGCCGAACGAGGCCAGGTCCTGCCTGCGTATTACAAGCTGTTGCAGCGCTGGCTCGATGCATTGGCCGAGGACGGCCTGCTGATGCGAGATGGCCAAAAATATGGGTCCACGGGCCCGCTATCCGCAGGTACGGTCGAAGCCATCTGGATGGAAGGCGCAGCGCTGGCGCTCAAAGTGCCTGAACCCGTGATTCGTTATCTCAAGCGCAGCGGCGAGAGCCTCAGCGACATCGTCTCCGGGCGTGTTCATGCGCTCGAGGTATTCTTCGAAGGCGGCACCACCGAAGTGCAGGAGTGGCTCTACCAGCACGGCCCGGGAATGACCTACCTCAACGGGGTTGCTGCTTCGATTCTTCGCTCCGCCTCGCAGTCGTGGCCTGCCGAGCGGCCGCTCCGCATCCTGGAGGTGGGAGCGGGCATCGGGGGCACCACCGCGTGGTTACTCCCTGAGTTGCCCGCCGGTCGGGTCTCGTATACCTACACCGATCTCTCCAACTACTTCATGAACCTAGCGCGCCGCAAGTTCTCGGCGTATTCGTTCGTCGAGTACGGCCTGCTCAATGTCGAACTCGATCCGGTGGCGCAGGGATTTACGCCGGGCAGCTTTGAGATCGTGGTCGCGGCTAACGTCCTCCATGGCGCACGCGACCTCGCGGCGGCGGTTGAACATGTGCGCTCCTTGCTCAGCCCGGGAGGAACGCTTCTCCTGCTCGAAGGCACGCGCAACGACCGCTTGCACAATTTCACCGTCGGCCTCATCGAAGGTTGGAGCCGTTTCGAGGACGGGCGAGTGGACGATAACCTGCCGCTGCTCGCACGCGAAGACTGGGAAACAGTACTCAGTGAACATGGCTTCCAAGACATCACGATGTTCCCCGAAGCCGGTTCTCCGGCTGAGGTCATCGGGCAGAATGTAATGGTCGCGCGCCTGTCCGAGCCACTCTCCACCAGCAATGAAACCGATCAGACCGCTACAGAAGTCGGGCTGGCGCACATCCTGCCGTCTAGCGAAGGCCGGCATGACCCCTTCCCCCTAACGGACGTGCAACATGCCTATTGGATTGGCCGCAGCGCCTCATTCGCGTTGGGCAATGTCTCGGCACATATCTATCTCGAATTGAGCTGCCGCGATCTCGATTTGGATCGGTTCACCCGCGCGTGGCAAACGCTGATTGATCGCCATGACATGTTGCGCGCCATCGTTCTCGACGACGGCACCCAGCAAATTCTCGCGCACGTTCTGGATTATCAACCCGTGCTTCTCGACCTGCGAGCGCGTCCGGAGTTCGAAGTATCAAGCGAGTTGGGGCGCACTCGCCATGCGCTGTCGCACCAGGTGCGGCCGGCCGATCAGTGGCCGCTGTTTGAGATCCGGGCATCTCTGATCGATCGCGTTGAAACCCGTCTCCATATCAGCTTCGATCTCTTGATTGCAGACGGCTGGAGTTTGCAGTTGCTGGTGCGCGAACTGGTACAGACCTACCTGGAACCGGAAGCCGATCTGACTCCGCTCACGCTTTCGTTCCGGGACTGCGTCCTCGCGGAAAAGGACCTGGAAAACACGACGCTCTATACACGAGCCCGCGACTACTGGCTTTCACGGCTATCCACGATGCAACCGGGGCCGGCTCTGCCGCTCTCGTGCAGTCCGGAAAGTATTAAGCAGCCGTCCTTCACGCGAATTTCGGCTTCGCTCGACACTCGCGCCTGGGAGCGCATCAAGGAAGCCGGCCGGCGCAAGGGCCTGACGAGCTCCATCGTGCTCTGCACGGCGTTCGCCGAGGTGCTCGGCCGCTGGTTGCGATCGCCTCGCTTCACACTCAATCTCACCATCTTCAATCGTCCGGCCATCCATCCTGAAGTCAACAGCATTGTCGGTGATTTCACCTCTCTGATTCTGCTCGCCGTCGACAACACTGTGGACGGAGGATTCCTTGACCGTGCGCGTTGCCTGCAACAGCAACTCTGGACGGATCTCGAGCACCGGCACTTCAGCGGAGTTCGCGTGCTACGCGAGTTAGCCCATGGACCGGACGGGGGCGCATATTCCGGGATGCCAGTGGTCTTCACCAGCGGCCTGCCACTCGAATCGATCAGGGACAATCCGCATACTCTCGACCGGATGGGAGAAGTGGTTAGCAGCATCAGCCAGACGCCGCAGGTGTGGTTGGATCACCAGGTGATGGAGCAGGGGGGTGCGCTGGTATTCAACTGGGATGTGGTGGAGGGGCTGTTCCCCGGGGGGATGATCGAAGCGATGTTCACGGCCTACTGCGGCCTTCTTCACGAGCTTGCCGGGGACGAGAACCTCTGGGAACGCAGCGCGCGGCCGCAGTTACCACCGGCGGAGCTTGCCGAACGGCAACTGGCCAACGCCACGGCCACGGAGTTGCCCGGTGGCCTGCTGCACGAGGGCTTTCTTGAGGAAGCGGCGCTCGATCCCAGCCGGACGGCGGTGATATGCGGCCCCCATCGCATCACCTATGGCCAACTGCGGCGCAGCTCGGCGGGGATCGCAAGCTGGCTGCGCGCCCATGGCGCCCAACCCGGCCGGCTGGCGGCGGTAGTGATGGAGAAGGGCTGGGAGCAGGTGGCGGCGGCGCTGGGAGTGCTCCAGGCCGGCATGGCTTATCTGCCCATCGACGCGGCACTGCCGCAGGCGCGCATCGATTACCTGCTGGGCGACGGCCAGGCGCGGCTGGTTCTGACCCAGCCGCAGTTCGTCGAGACGCTGTCCTGGCCCGAGGGGGTGGAGGTGCTGGCCGTCGATTCCGGGATCGAAGCCTCCGGGATCGAAGCCGAGCCCGGCATGGATGCCATCCCCGCTGCGCGGTCCGGAGACCTGGCGTATGTGATCTACACTTCCGGCTCAACCGGCCAGCCGAAGGGAGTGATGATCGAGCATGGCAGCGCGAGGAACACCATCGCGGCGGTGAACCGGCGTCTTTCCCTGGGCCGGGGGGACCGGGTTCTGGGGCTGTCGTCGCTGAGCTTCGACCTGTCGGTGTGGGACATCTTCGGCACGCTCACGGCTGGCGCCACGCTGGTGCTGCCTGAAGCCGGCGCCGAGCGGGATGCGGAGCGGTGGCTGGAACTGATCGTGCAGGAAGGCATCACCATATGGAACTCGGTTCCGGCGCTGATGGAACTGCTGGTGGAGTCGATCGAAGCGCAGGGCAAGGCCGGGCCCCGCGCCGCTTCGCTGCGCGCGGTTCTGCTCAGCGGGGACTGGATCCCGTTGCGGCTGCCGGAGCGCATGCGCGCCGCCGGCCTCGATGCCAAAGCCATCAGCATGGGCGGGGCCACGGAAGCCTCGATCTGGTCCATCTGGCACACCATTGATGAACCGCCGCCGGGCGAGTGGAGCAGCGTGGCCTACGGCCGGCCGCTCCAAAACCAGCAGTTCCACGTGCTCAACGAAGCTTTCGATCCCTGCCCCATGTGGGTTGCGGGAGAGCTGTACATCGGCGGCGCGGGCCTGGCGCGGGGCTACTGGCGCGCCGCGGAGAAAACCGCCCAGCGTTTCATCGATCATCCCGAATACGGCCGCCTCTACCGCACTGGCGATCTGGGGCGCTACCGCCCCGGCGGGGTGATCGAGTTTCTAGGTCGCGAAGACGCGCAGGTCAAGATCCAGGGCCACCGCATCGAGCTGGGCGAAATCGAAGCCGCCCTGGCCGCCGAAGCCGGAGTCAGGGAAGCCGTGGTCACGGTCCGCAGCGGCGCCAGCGGGCACAAACGGCTGGCCGGCTACGTGGTGGCCGAGCCCGGCGCCACCGCCGAACAACTGCGCGCGGGCCTTGGCCGCAAGCTGCCCGCGTACATGATTCCCGCCGACTGGGTGCTGCTCGACCGTCTTCCTCTGACCGCCAACGGCAAGGTGGACCGCAAGGCATTGCCGGAGCCGGGGGCAGCGGCCCCCACCCAAAACTGCCAATCCCCGCGCACCCCCGTGGAGCGCGAACTGGCCCGCCTCTGGTCGGAAACCCTCGCCATCCCCCAGGAACAAATCAATATCCACCAGCCTTTCCTCGCCGCCGGAGGAGATTCCCTCCTCGCCGTGCAATTGGTGGCCAAGATCAAGACCTCGTTCGAGGTCGACCTGTCGCTGCGCCGATTCTTCCAGGCCGGATCCATCGCCAATCTCGCTGAGGCCGTTGAAGAGCTCCTATACGCGGAGATCGAAAAGATGAGTGACGAGGAAGCTCTCCGGCTTCTCGAACAGGAGCGTCTGCATGGCTGATGCCGGCATCACGGCCACCTCGCGCCCGGGATGGACGCTGGCCAAGCAGGAGCTCCTCGAACAGCGGCTGCGCGGCAAGTCGCTAGCCGCTTCTCAGCCATCGGAGCAAGAGGCATGGCTGAAGCCGAACCCTGCCGCGGCCCACGACCCTTTCCCTCTCACCGAAGTGCAGCAGGCGTATTGGCTGGGGCGCAGCCAGGGGCTCACGTTGGGCAACGTCGCAGCGCACGTGTACATGGAGGTCGAGACCCGCAACCTGGATGCCGAACGCATGGGCCTCGCCGTTCACTGCGTCATCGAACGCCATCCCATGCTGCGGGCCATCGTACAGCACGACGGCACGCAGCGGATTCTCCCTCAGGTTCCGCCCTACCAGATCGAAGCGGTCGACCTGCGCCTTGCCGGCGCCGCCGACATTCAGGCAGAACTCGCAGGCGCTCGCCGCCACCTGTCGCACCAGATTTTCGACACGGCTCAATGGCCGCTCTTTCATATAAGGATCACCCGGCTGCCTGACCGCGACCGCCTCCACTTCAGCTTCGATTTACTGGTCATGGATGCGTGGAGCCTGCAGATCTTCTTCCGCGATCTGGCCCTGTTCTATACCGATCCCGCGGCCATGCTTCCTTCGCTCGAGATCACATTCCGCGATTACATGCTGTCCGAAGCCCAGCGGCCGGGTCGCAACCTATCGCGCTCGGAAGAGTACTGGACGGCCCTGCTCGATGATCTCCCGCCGGCGCCGGAACTGCCGCTGGCGGTACGCCCCGAGAGTCTGCGTTTGCCGCTCTTCAAGCGAGTCAGTTCGCGCCTCGAACCTCAAGCCTGGCATGCGCTGAAGAAGCGCGCGGAGACCATCGGGCTCTCCCCATCGGCGGTGCTGCTCACCGCTTTCACCGACATTCTCCGGGCATGGAGCACGAGTCCGCGCTTCACCCTGAACCTCACCGTATTTGAACGGCTTCCCGTGCACCCCCAGGTACAGGAACTCATTGGGGACTTCACCCGGACCCTGCTGTTGGCCGTCGACTCGCCGCAGGCAGCGTTTCAGGATCGCGCGCTTGAACTGCATCGCCGGCTTCTTGACGGCCTTGATCACCGCGACCTTAACGGCATCGAGGTGCTGCGCCGCCTGGCGCGGCTCAAAGGCGCGGCGGCCGCACATATGCCCGTTGTGTTTACCAGCGCCATGCACCTGGAATCGGCCTCCGCGCGCTCTCCAGTTGTCTCGGGGCCGGGTCTCCCCGGCGAGGTCGTTTACAGCATCAGCCAGACACCACAGGTTTGGCTGGACCACCAGGTCTCTGAACAGGCCGGGGCGCTCATCTTCAACTGGGACGTCGTCGATGGCCTCTTTCCCGGCGACATGCTGGCGAAAATGTTCGCCGGTTACTGCGCGTGGCTCGAGTGTCTGTCAGAAGATCCAGCCGTATGGCGTGACGGCGCAAAGGTCCCGGTAATCTCCGCTGAGGACCTTGCCGGTCGAAATACCGGCGCAGAAGATGCGCCCATTCCCGAGGGCTTGCTCACGGACGGTGCATTGAGCCAGGTACTTATCCGGCCCGAACACACAGCCCTGGTTTTCTCCTCCATGCGCCTGACTTACGCAGAACTCGAGCGTCGTGTGGCCACGCTTGCGACGGAGCTGCGCCGTTTGGGTGCGCGCCCCAACAGCCGTGTGGCCGTGTCAATGAGAAAAGGCTGGGAGCAGGTCGTCGCCACCCTCGCAGCGGTGCGGTCGGGAGCAGCTTATGTTCCGATCGATCCCGACCTGCCGCGAGAGAGGCTGCACGGCCTGTTGCTCCAGAGTGAAGTCGAGATCGTGTTGACCTTGCCGGTGCTGGCATCCACCATCGACTGGCCGCAGCGTCTCCGCATCGTCACGGTTGGCCCCGAAGATGCTCTCGACGAGACGATTCCGGTTGATGCGGCGCAGTCTCCCGCCGACCTGGCATATGTGATCTACACGTCAGGATCAACGGGCGAGCCCAAAGGGGTGATGATCGATCATCGCTCGGCTCTCAACACCATCGCCGATATCAATCGCCGCTTCGCCGTCGGCCCCAGCGACCGGATCCTGGCCCTGTCTTCGTTGAGCTTTGACCTCTCGGTCTACGATTTGTTCGGGGTGCTCGCCGCCGGTGGCACGGTGGTGGTTCCCGAGCCCGAATCGGCGCGCGATCCGCTGCGCTGGCTGGACTGGATGCATCTGGAACACATCACCATCTGGAACTCGGTTCCGGCTCTGATGGAGATGCTGGTGGAAGCCGCCTCGGCAGACCCGCGCGGCCTGCCCCCGAGCCTTCGCCTGGTGATGCTCAGCGGCGACTGGATTCCTGTCAGCCTTCCCGAGCGCATTCGCGCCCTGGCGCCGCAAGCGAAGATCTACGGCCTTGGGGGGGCGACGGAAGCCTCTATCTGGTCGATCGCTTACGAGATCGGTCCTGTCGATCCCGGCTGGAAGAGCATTCCCTACGGCCGGCCGCTGGCCAACCAGCAGTTCCATGTTCTGAACGCCGCGCTGGAAGCATGCCCGGACTACGTCCCCGGGGAGCTATACATCGGCGGCGCCGGACTGGCCAGAGGCTACTGGCGCGATGAGGCGCGCACCCGCGAACGGTTTATCTCCCATCCTCAATACGGCCGTCTCTACTGCACCGGCGATCTGGGACGCTATCGTTCCGACGGCGTGATCGAGTTCCTGGGCCGCCAGGACACCCAGGTGAAAGTGCAAGGGTACCGCGTCGAGCTGGGCGAAATCGAAGCCGCCCTCCTCCGCCACCCCAATGTGCGCGAGGCGGTGGTGCAGGCTCCTGAAGACGAAGCGGGACACCGTCATCTGGTCGGGTTCGTGGTTGCCAGTGATGAACCTGGATCTACGCTCTTTGAGGAAGAGCAATTCGACGCCAATACTGCCGAAGCCCGGTGGCATCAACTCGTCACGGCAGCTCACGGTCGCTCCCTCCATCTCCCCGCGGAATTCGACGCGGCGATGGCCGCGACGGCACACGGAGAGCGCTTCAGTTCCGCGTGGATGCGCCGCTCGCTCGCCGACTTGGGGGTGTTTCTGAGCGCCGGCGAAAGGCACACCGCCCACTCGATCGAGAAGCAAATCGGGCTTGCGCCACGCTGCCGCAAGCTGTTCCGCCAGTGGCTGGGCGCACTGGTGGAAGACGGAGCGCTGGTCTGTGAAGGCGACCAATTCACAGCTGTCGATTCGTTTGGCGCCGCTGATCCCGACCGGCTGTGGGAAGAAATCCAGCATTTCGCATCGACAAACGAGAGCGGCGTACGCCTGCTGGATTATCTCCGCAGAAGTGTGCACAGCCTGCCCGCACTTCTGCGCGGCGAAGCCGATCCTCTCGAAATCCTTTTTCCCGGCGGCGCGGCGCAGATTGCGGAGGGCATCTACGAGCTGAACTTCGCCGCGCGCTACTTCAACAGCATCGCCGCCGAAGCCGTAGGGGCGTTTGCGAATTCAGTGAAATTGGACGAACGCCTCACTGCCATCGAAGTGGGAGCCGGCGTAGGGGCGTGCACATCCGCGCTGCTGCCCCATCTTCCCGCCGACCGCACCCGCTACGCCTATACCGACGTTTCTCCATACTTCCTGGCCATGGCGAAGGAAAAGTTCTCCCGTTTTCCGTTCGTGGACTACGGGCTTCTGGACATCAACCGCGCCCCGGAAACGCAAGGCTGGCCGGCGCACGCCTTCGACATCGTCGTGGCGAACCAGGTTCTCCACGATGCGCGCGACCTGCGCGCCGCATTGCATCACATGCGCCGGCTTCTGGCTCCAGGGGGCATGCTGCTGATGGTCGAGTCCTCGCGTTACAGTCGCCTGCAGATGATCACCGTCGGCTTCCTCGAGGGATTCAGTGAATACGCGGACGAGCGCCTTATCACCGGCACGCCTCTGCTTCCGCCCCGGAAATGGGAGCGGTTGCTGCAGGAATGCGGGTTCGGTCCAACGTCCGCATTTCCGCATCCTGAGTCGCGGGGAGCCGCGCTCGCGCAGCATGTCATTGTCGCCGCCGCACCGCCGGTTGTGCGCCGTTTCCGGGAAGAGGACCTCGCTGCCTTTTTGCGCGAAATTCTCCCCGCATACATGATCCCGGCGCGCTTCATCGAACTTCCGGCAATGCCTCATACCGCGAACGGCAAAATCGACCGCAAGGCTTTACGGATGCCCGAACGCATGCGCACCGCGGTCTCCGCCGATGCCGCTCCGCGCAACCCTGTCGAATCGGCGCTCACCGAGATCTGGAGCGAGGTACTGGGACTGGAGCGAGTCGGTATTCACAGCAACTTCTTCGAAATTGGCGGGGACTCCCTGCTTGCTATCCAGATCGTCACGCGTGCCGGCCGACATGGGCTCAATGTACGACCGCAGCAGATCTTCGAGTGCCAGACAATCGCGGGCCTCGCCGAGGCGCTGGCGGACTCCGAAACCGTGGCCCCAGCGGACCAATCCGCTGCGCCGCCAGCCTCCGCCTCAATCGAAATCGTATTCGACTCCGCCGAACTAGACGACATCGCGGCCGAGTTGGGCATCGCTGCGGAGTCCTCCAATGGATAAGAGCGCCATTGAAGCCGTTTATCCGCTCTCTCCTTCGCAGAAAGGGATTCTGCTGGCCAGCGTCTCGGCTCCCGACTCCGGCTCGTTCCTCGAGGTCACTTACTGGAAGATTCGCGGCCGCCTTGATCCCGCTGCCCTCAAGCAGGCCTGCTCGCGCGTACAGGCGCGCCATGCTGTGCTGCGCACGTGCTTTGCCTGGAAGTCGCGCGCCGAGCCGGTGCAGGTGGTGCTGCGGCATGCGCCATTGCCTTTCACGGCACGCGATCTGGTCCAAAATGGCAACGGGGGGAACCATGGGAGGCTACAGGGATCGAATGGCGACATTCAAAACGGCGCCTTCGATCTCGCCCGGGCACCGCTGTTTCGTCTGGTTCTCTCCCGCCTCGGAGAAGAAGAATGGAGCTTGGAGTGGAGTCACCATCACATTGTGATCGATGGGTGGTGCTGGCCCGTGCTGTTCAGCGAGTTGTTTGAGATTTACTGCGCGATTGTCGAGGGCCGGGAGGAGAAACTGTCGCCGGTGCAACCGTACGCGAGTTATCTCGCATGGTTGCGCGACCGGAATTCCGCCGGCGATGAGGCGTTCTGGAAGCAGTTCCTCAAAGGTGCAAAACCCGCTACACCGTTTTTGCGGCCACATGTTGCGTCCGGTTCGACCGTCGCTCACGGTCTTGTTTCGAGCGCCGCGGATATGGCCGTCGCGGCGGCTCTCGAGAAGCTCTGTAGCCGCGAGCGCGTGACGTTGGGCGCACTCATCCATGGACTGTGGGCCATAGTGCTTGCCCGCACGGCCGGCGCAGACGACGTGATCTTCGGAACGGTCGTGTCCGGCCGCCCATCAGAGTTGCCGGGCGCTGAAAGCATGCTCGGGCTCTTCATGAATACCGTGCCGCTGCGCACCTGCGTTTCCTCGCGGGAGCCATTCTGGGGATGGCTGCGCAAGTTGCACCAGATGCAGCTGCGGACCCTGGCGCATCAATTCAACTCTGCCGGCCAGATTCACCAATGGAGCGGCGTCCCCGCCGCGCATGCGCTTTATGACAGCGTGGTGGTGTTTGAAAACCTCCCTTCCAACCTGCTGCGCTTCGATTCAGGACGCGCGGGCTTCACCATCGAAATCGATCCTCACGCCTCCCGCGTTGCTCGCACTCCCGTGCCGGTCATGCTGCGGGTCACGCGAGACCTCGAGGTCGATCTGATCTACCGCCGTGATCGCTTGAACAGTGCCAATGCAGAGTCTCTGCTGGGCCAGTACATGAGGCTTCTTCAGACCGTCGCTGAGGGTGGCGAAGTCGCCATTGACAGCGACTGCGAGACACCGGCCACGACGTCCGCCGCCGTTCCCTCGACGCTTGCGGCTGGACCGCAAACGGATATCGAAGAGCGGGTCCTCGGCGCCTGGCGCGAAGTCATGCAACTCGACACGGTGGGGATGGAAGACGATTTCTTTTCGATGGGCGGACATTCACTGGTGGCGGCGCAGTTGCTTGCGCGTGTGCAGTCCGCGTGCGGCGTTGCGATCACGCTATCCGAGTTGCTGGCCTCGCCTTCCCCTCGCGGCATCGCACGCCTGCTGGAGGAACGCCGGCGTACCAGCGAAGGCGCGTCCACCGCGCCGGTTCTCATTCCGAAACGCGAAGACGAGCAGCAGCCCTTCCCACTCACGGACATCCAGCGGGCCTATTGGGTCGGTCGCGGCAGTTTCCTAGAACTCGGCAACGTGGCCACGCACACTTACATCGAGGTCGATACAGAAAATCTCGATCTGGAGCGCTTGTCTGCGGCCTGGCGCCGCCTGGTTCAACGGCATGGAATGCTGCGCGCCATCATCCAATCGGACGGCACGCAGCGCATCCTCGCGCAGGTCCCCGAATACGTGATCGAAACAGTCGACCTTCGCGCCAGCTCTGAAGAAGAGCGTTGCCGGTTCCTCGACAACCTGCGTGGGCGCATGGCTCATCAGGTGCTTGCTCCAGACCGCTGGCCGCTCTTCGAGATTCGCGCCTCGCGCATTAGCGATCGCGTCCTTCGCCTCCATGTCAGTTTTGACATTCTGATCGCGGACGGCCACAGCCTGCAGCTTCTGGCATATGAAATAGGCCAGCTCTACTCCGCATCTCGAGATTTCCCGGCCATCGAGATTTCATTCCGGGATTACGTACTGGCGGAGCGCGAGCTGAGGGGCTCGCCGGCATGGCAGCGGGCGCGCGATTACTGGCACGCGCGCCTGCCTACCCTCCCTCCGGCGCCCGACCTGCCTCTGGCCAGGGCCGCGGTGTCGGTCACCCGGCCGCGATTTGTCCGCCTGACCACAACTCTCGATGGCGTGCATTGGAGTCGCCTGAAATCGGCGGCATCCCGTGTCGGCCTCACCCCCTCCGCGGTACTGCTGACCGCCTATGCGTGCACCCTTGCTCGCTGGAGCCAGAGCTCCGGCCTGACCCTCAACGTCACTCTGTTCAACCGGCTGCCGCTCCACGCCGACGTGAATCTTCTCGTCGGTGATTTCACCAGTCTCATCCTGGTTGCCATCCAGATTTCTCCGCAATCCTCTTTCCGTGATTGCGCCGAGCACGTGCAGCGCCGCATGTGGGAGGACCTCGACCACTCGCTCATGAGCGGTGTCGAAGTACTACGCGACCTGTATGCGGAGAGGGCCGAACCCTCCACCGCCGGCATGCCCGTCGTCTTCACCAGCGCGCTCGACGGCCCCCGTCAAGAATCTGCGGCCGACGGCATCGAGGGGCGGGTTGTCTACGGTATCAGCCAGACGCCCCAGGTCTGGCTCGATTGCCAGGTTGCGGAGATCGGCGGTGCGTTGACGGTGAACTGGGACGCCGTGCAGGATCTTTTCCCGGAGGGCATGATTCCCGCGATGTTCGCGGCGTTCACAGGGTTACTCGAATCCCTGAGCGCGCAACCGGAGAAATGGAGCGACCTGCCTGCGGTGTTGGCGCTGCCGGAAGAGCAATCCGCGGTGCGCCAGGCCGCCAACGGCACCGAGGCGCCGATTCCCGAGGTCCTGCTGCACGCGCCTGCCTGGGACCGCGCCCGGGAATGCCCCGGGCAAGGCGCAATCGTCACGACCTCGGTGAGGCTGAGCTATCGGCAACTCCACATGCACGCGCGTCAATTGTCCTGCATCCTGCAATCACACGGAACGCGCCCCGGCGAGTTGGTGGCCATCGTGATGTCGAAAGGGGTGCAGCAGGCCGTGGCCGCCTTCGGGATCCTTGATGCTGGTGCTGCCTATCTCCCTATCGATCCCGCGCTTCCTGAACAGCGCGTACGGTATCTGCTGTCCAACGGGAACGTCCGCCTGGTTGTCACCGATTCGATATCCGCGACGGCGTTTCATTGGCCCGAAGGCGTGCAGGTCATCCCTGTTGATCAATTGGGCGTGGTTGAGGACACCATTTCCCTGAATGCGGTGCAGCACCCCGCCGACCTGGCATATGTGATCTACACGTCAGGATCAACGGGCGAGCCCAAAGGGGTGATGATCGATCATCGCTCGGCTCTCAACACCATCGCCGAGATCAATCGCCGCTTCGCCGTCGGCCCCAGCGACCGGATCCTGGCCCTGTCTTCATTGAGCTTTGACCTCTCGGTCTACGATTTGTTCGGGGTGCTCGCCGCCGGCGGCACGGTGGTGGTTCCCGAGCCCGAATCGGCGCGCGATCCGCTGCGCTGGCTGGACTGGATGCATCTGGAACAGATCACCATCTGGAACTCGGTTCCGGCTCTGATGGAGATGTTGGTGGAAGCTGCCTCGGCAGACCCGCGCGGCCTGCCTTCGAGCCTTCGCCTGGTGATGCTCAGCGGCGACTGGATTCCTGTCAGCCTTCCCGAGCGCATTCGCACCCTGGCCCCGCAAGCGAAGATCCACAGCCTCGGGGGTGCGACGGAAGCCTCCATCTGGTCGATCGCTTACGAGATCGGTCCTGTTGATCCCGGCTGGAAGAGCATTCCCTACGGCCGGCCGCTGGCCAACCAGCAGTTCCATGTTCTGAACCGCGCGCTGGAAGTATGCCCGGACTACGTCCCCGGGGAGCTATACATCGGCGGCGCCGGACTGGCCAGAGGCTACTGGCGCGATGAGGCGCACACCCGCGAACGGTTTATCTCCCATCCTCAATACGGCCGTCTCTACCGCACCGGCGATCTGGGACGCTATCGTCCCGACGGCGTGATCGAGTTCCTGGGCCGCCAGGACACCCAGGTGAAAGTGCAAGGGTACCGCGTCGAGCTGGGCGAAATCGAAGCCGCCCTCCTCCGCCACCCCAATGTGCGCGAGGCGATTGCAACCGTGCACCCCACCGTTTCGGGCGCCAAACAGATCGCCGCCTACATCGTGCCCTATGCTCAGCCCGCACCGGCTCCCGAAGCACTCGCAGCTGCTCTTGCGCAGTCGCTTCCCGCCTACATGATCCCGGCCATCTTCACCAGCCTCGACCATATTCCCGTGACAGCCAACGGCAAAGTGGATCGCGGCGCACTTCCTGGCCCACACGCAGCCATTGCGGCTACCGTCAAGGATGAGCAGATCGATGCGCGAATTTCGCAAACCATCTGCGAACTGCTGAAAATTGACGCAATCGAGCCGGACCGGAACCTCTTTGCCCTCGGCGCCACCTCTATTGAAATCATCCGTATCGCCGCTCGTCTCGAGTCCACGCTGGGGTTCCGCATCCGCATTGAAGATATCTTCCGCAAGCCCACCTTGCGTGGACTCAGTGCATTGTGCAGCGGGCCGCACACGCAGATGCCGGCATCTTCAAATGGACTTGTCGCCGACCCCGCCGCGTGGGCCGCAATCAAAGCAAGCACGCCGGGCCTGCGGCGCAATCTCGACGGGCTGCCTCGGCTCGCGTTTCTGGATTCGCCGGCCAGACACTCCTTCCCATTCGAATTTCTGCAGCGTAGCTCGCAGCGGAGATTCGCACCTGATCCACTGTCTGCTGCCGCACTTGGCAAACTCCTTAGTCCCCTTCGCCGCGTTGTTATCGACGGAAAACCGCGCTCTCGCTACGCGTCCGCAGGCGGTCTCTACCCGGTTCAGATCTACCTGCACATCCGCGCCGACTCGTTCGGCGACGTCGCTCCCGGAATCTACTACTACCACCCCGTCGAGCACGCGCTGATCTCGGTTACGCTTGGTGTGGAGCTTGATCCCGCGATTCACGACCCGCTTGTCAACCGGCCGTTTGCCCCGCATGCCGCCATAACATTCTTCCTGGTGATGCGCGCGCAGGCCATTCAACCGATCTACGGCGAACACAGCATTAGGTTCGCCGCGATTGAAGCGGGCCTCATCAGCCAGTTGCTTGATGATGCCGCTCGCGTATGCGGGATCGGCCTGTGCCATATCGGCAGCCTCGATTTCGACTCCATTCGCTCCTTCTTCGATCTCGAAAACGGAGACGAACTGGTCCACTGCCTTGTGGGCGGCGCTCTGCCGACCGAAACGCGGGGCGAGAGAATCGCTATCAGAGGGGACACGGACGAATCAAGTGGCATCCCGACCGCGGTTCTCGCGCAACGTGCTCAACTCGATGCAGCCATCGTTCCCGTCAAAGGGAAGCCACCATCCAATGGCGAAATTTTCTTAACCGGCGGCACGGGTTTTCTGGGCGCATGGCTGCTGCACGAACTGCTTGATCGCACCAGGGCCCGCATCCACTGCCTCGTCCGCGCGCGCGATGCTGCGGACGGCCTGGAACGGTTGCACCGGGCGCTCGCGTCATACGGGCTATGGTCCAGCGAACTGGAGTCTCGCCTGCACGCCGTACCTGGAGATATTTGCGAGCCGGGCCTGGGACTCTCGCCGAGCCACTTCTCCTTGCTCGCAGGGTGCATCGGAACCATTTATCACGTTGCCGCGAGCGTGAACTTTGTCTATCCCTACTCCGCCCTCGAACCGGCAAACGTGGATGGCACCAGGGAAGTACTGCGCCTTGCCTGCGCCGGGGCACCCAAATCCTTTCACTATATTTCGAGTGTCGCTGTCTTCCCCCTTTGGATGCCGGGGGCCCGCCGCGTCTTCCTCGAAAATCACCCGCTCGAACACGGGGAGGCTCTGCTGGGCGGCTACTCGCAAACTAAGTGGGTGGCGGAAAGCCTGGTCCGTATCGCCGCTGGCCGCGGTCTTCCGGTTTCGATCTACCGTCCCGGCGGAGTGACGGGGCACAGCCACTCCGGTGTTTGCGATCACAACAGCTTTCTCTCCCGCGCGCTCAAGAGCTACATCCAGCTTGGCGCCGTACCAGCGGTCGACTTCGACCTGGAGATGGTTCCTGTCGATTTCGTCGCTCGCTCTATTGCATCCATCTCACTCCAGCCTTCTCAGATAGGCGGAACTTTCAACCTGGTTGCACCGGAACCACTTTCGCTGTCTTCTCTCGCCGGCATGCTGCGCCGTCGCGGATATCCGATCGAGAAGATTCCCTTCGACGCGTGGCTCGAACGCCTTCACCAGCATCACAAGTCCGGCCGGGAAACGGCGCTCGCGCCGTTCCTCCCTCTATTTGAAAAGGGTGAGACAAGCGTATCCCAGGGCGCCAGTTCGCGCTTCGATGCGGAGAATACCCTCAGGGCGCTCTCTGGCACATCCATCGCTTGTCCGCAACTCAACGATCGCCTCATCGGAACTTATCTCGATTACTTCAGCCATGCAGGGTTCTTCCGGGATTACGACACACCATCTCCGCGAGGTCGGGAGTCATGAGCGTATTTCAATCCGTGCGCACGGCCTTCGGCGGCGGACCCGCCGCCATCTACACCAAAATGGGCGACCTGTCGCGTTTCTACGGCGGGAAGAGCTACCTGAACTACGGTTACTGGACGGATGGCGAGACGAACCCCGGCGACGCCGCCGATCAGATGGTCCGGCTTGTGGGCCGTCTGGCCGACCTGGTTCCTGGAGATAACGTGCTCGACGCGGGCTGCGGCTTCGGCGAGCAGGACTTCCTATGGGCACGAGAGTTCGGCTGCCGGTCGCTCACAGGAATCGACATCACGCCTATCCATGTCGAGGACGCCAACCGCCGCGCTGCCCGGGAGGGCTTAGCGGACAGAGTCTCATTCCTCTCCGGCGATGCTACGCGCCTGCCATTTTCTGACGCACAATTCGACAAAGTGATCGCTCTCGAGTCCGCCATGCACTTCAACACGCGCGTTGATTTTTTCCGCGAGGCCTACCGTGCGCTCAAGCCCGGTGGACGATTAGTGACCACGGATGTAGGCTATGGAACAGCCCACATCGATGGTGCATTTCTGCGCAGTCGCGGTCTCGGCCTGATGCGCGAAATCTTCCTGCTCGCCGCCATTGATCGCTACTGGCAAATTCCCAAAGCCAACAAGTACGACATGGACGGCTACCGCCGGCATCTCGAATCCCTGGGATTCATCAGCATCCAAATTTCTAATATTACTCGCGACGTGTACCCTCGCTTTGCGCAATGCCTGCGCGATTATGCGAACTCTCAGCCGCTCTCAAGGTTGGATCGCACGGTGCTCCGCGACTTTGCCCGCGTGCTGGAGCACTATCCCACGTATTACACGGTTGTGGCCCACAAGCCGCTGCCCGAGTGAATTTCGCACAATCAGGTGTTCTCAAGACCACGCGGCGAGCTATCGGGGCGGAAGCCTGGGATCCAACAGGCGGAGGTCTCCGACCATCGCATTCAATAGTTGCTTCTTCGCTTCGAGCAGAAAAAAATGATCTCCCGGGAACATCTGCAAGCGAAAGCGGCCGCGGGTGCGGTCGCGCCAGCCTGCGAGTTCGAACTCCGGCACATCGTCGGCCAGCCCGCCAAATACCGTAAGCGGGCAATTGAGGGGTTCGGACTGCCGATAGGTGTAGGTTTCTGCGACAGCAAAGTCGGCGCGCAAAATCGGCAGCAGAAAATCAACCAGTTCGGGGTGTTCGAACACCGCGCTTGCGGTACCGTTGAGCCGTTTCACTTTGTCGAGGAACTGCGGTGCGGGCGACAGGTACGAGAGTTCGCCGTCGCTCTCCAGATGCGGTGCACGCTGCCCGGACACAAACAGGTGCGTGGGCGCCCGCAGCGAACCCCGGTTCAATCGGCACGCGACCTCGTATGCGATGAGCGCGCCCATGCTGTGGCCGAAGATCGCCATAGGAAGGTCCGTAAACTGGGCCAGGACGTCCGCTGCCGCGTCTGCTGCCGCGTGCGCTTCCTGAAACGCTGGTTCGTCAAGGCGAGTCTCCCGTCCCGGCAACTGAACCGAGCACAGCTCCACTTCAGGCGGCAGGTCCGCACTCCAGCGTTCAAAAAACGATGCGCTTCCCCCCGCATGCGCAAAACAGAATAGCCTGACGCGCGACCTGGCGTTTGGCTTGCGGAAGGGCACCCATACATCGGGTTTTGGGCAGGACGACATATACGATTCTTCTATCATTCCCGTGCCTGGCGAGCGAACGACTTGGATTGAGTCTTGTGCCTCCCCAAAATAGTCACCTGTCTCGAAATAAGGTACATGGCAGGAGGCCTAAATCGTCCTTGAATCGGTTCAACACGGGGGTTCACAATGATCGGATTCAGAATCTTTGGTACAAATCGTCAGGTCGTGAATTGTGACGAATGGGGCGGGAGCTTTTCAAACATAAGTATAAGCACAAGGTAAGTATCGGTTTATCCTTCCTGGTGTTGCATAGAACCGTTTTTGAGATTCTTCTCACAACGTGAGAGCGGACCGGTGGCTTGTATCCAGGGCGTTCATGTAGATTTCGTTCAACTCGCGCTGCTTCAGGCCAAACGATTGGGCCAGCGCTTCGCAGCCGCTGACCTGGTTGCGTTCGAGCAGCTCGATCCAGGAGAGCAAGCAGCGCTCTTTCACGGGCTCTCCGCGCAGGGCCTGGCAAATCGCGGCACGCAACGGTAGCTCCGGCACGATGGTCTCCATGGGCGCCTGCAGCATGACCGGCAACAGGCTGAGCATTCCCAGCAGGTACTGTTCGTTGGGGTTCAGCTCGCACCGAGGTGCAGCTGTCGCGCAAAAGCGTGCGCGCACCAATGCCATGTTCACAATCTCGGGAGACTGGTTCTGGTTAAGCGCGCACTCGATGGCCAGGGTGGCAATGCGCCGGAACGCGTCGTCGCCAAGAATCATCATGGCCGAGTCGAGGGAATTCACCGGTCTACGAATGGCGCACAGGGGCGAATTGGCGAAGCGCAGAACGCGGTAAACCAAGGAAGCGTCGCGCATCACCAGGGGGCACAACGCCTTCAAATCAAGCGGGTCCTTGAAGAGCTCCTTGAGAATTTCGACGTGGTACAGGCTGTTGGCAGGAATTCTGCCTTTCCGGATCAATTCGGGCGTGCAGAAATAGAATCCGTGAAAGTAGCGGATTCCGGCGGCCCTGGCTTTGCGGCAGGCGTCATGCGAGTGCACCCGGTCCGCCACAATGGCGGCCGGCGCGCCTTGCAGCATCCGGCACAGGCGAACCCATTCCGGCGTTTCGAGACAATCCGAATTTACCTTGACAAAATCCAGCAACTGAACCGGAAACCGGGGGATTTCATTGGTGGAGAAATCGCGGAAGGCCAAGCGAAAGCCGGATTCCTTGAGCTTGCGACAGGACTGAATGAGCCGCGAAGATGGATCGTCATCCTTCCCGATTTCGAGAACAATCGACGCCGCAGGAAGATCGAGGACCAGGCCGTCGATGATCTCGCGCGCAGTGCATCGCAGGAAGGCCGGCGAGCCGCCGGTGAAATGCTCAAGCCCGAAGAGCGAAAGCGTGTCGAGGATAGGGTGCGCGGCGGGCTCGGGCGTAGACGCCTGCGCTTCGGAAACATCTTCGTGAATCAGCAACTCGTAGGCAAAGACGTTGCCCCGGCTGTCCAGAATCGGCTGGCGAATCAGGCAGCGCTCGTCATTCCCCCGGCGCGGGCGATTGACTTCGAGGCTGCTTTGCGAATTGACTGCGGTGATGGGCATGATTCTCCGAACAGGGCTCTCTACTTCATCGGCACTGCACGGCAGAAGTTCATGCGGGGATTACTTTGGTGAAAAGGGGACGGGTGGACAAAAGGCGTTATTTGCCGCCCAGCTCCCTGGCGAAGGCATAGAAGAAGTCGAGCGACTTCCAATAGGATTCGACGGGGAGGCGTTCATCCTGGCCGTGGGCGCGGTCGTCGTCGCGCTCGAGTGCGATGGCCGAGTAGCCGTAGCAGGGGATGCCGGCCTGGGCGAAGTAGATCGAGTCGCTGGCGCCGTTCTCCATCACCGGCGTGACCGGAATGCCCGGCCAGATGGCCTGGGTCAAGCGCGTGAGCGGCTCAAAGACCTCCTTGATCGGTTCCGGCGGCGCGATGGCCTTGCGTTCGGGAGCAGAGTCGGAGACCTGGCCGGCGTCAGACACGTAGCGCACCGTAAGCCTGGTATCGCCGAGGACCGTGATGAGTTGCTGGCGAATCTCTTCGGGCGAGTGGCCGGGAAAAATGCGGCAATTGATATTGGCCTGGGCGGTTTGCGCGAGTGCGTTGTTGGCGTGGCCGGCGAACAGACGGGTTGGAACGCAGGTGGTGCGGAAGTTGGAATTGAAGCTGGGCTCCTGGCTGAGCCGCGCCGCCGCGGCCGGGTCGGGGGGCAGCGCAAGAATGGCGCGAATGTCGTCGCCCGTCTGTCCACTTTCCTGTTTGGCGAGGTTCGCAAAATAGGTGCGCGTGATGGGGTTCAGCTCAAAAGGAAACGTGTAGGCCTGGAGTTTGCTCAATGCAACCGTAAGTTCGTAGATGGCGTTGTCCGGGCGCGGGCGCGAGCTGTGGCCGCCGGGATTGAGGGCGATGACTTCATAGTCGGCGTAGACCTTTTCGGTGGCTTCGACATCCGCGACCACCGCGCGGCCATGATCGAGTTCCACGCCGCCCGAGTCGGGATTGATGACGTAGGCCGCATCGACCAGGTCGCGATGATGCTCCAGCAGCCACTGGGCGCCGTTGAACTTTCCGCCTTCCTCGTCGGCGGTGAGGGCAAGGATAAGATCGCGCCGGGGCTTGTAGCCTTCGCCATGGAGACGCAGGAAGGTAGCGACCAGCGCGGCGTCGGAGTCCTTCATGTCCTGCGTGCCGCGCCCGTAGAAATAACCGCCCTTTTCGACAAACTGAAACGGATCGGTGTGCCAGTCCGAGCGCAGAGCCTGGACGACATCGATGTGGCAGAGGAAAAGGATGGGCTTCACCGAAGAAGGCTCGGCAGCACGGAACCTGACGACAAGGTTTTGCTTGCGCGCGTCGGGGCCGACCAGGTGGACGTCTTCGCGCGCGAAACCGGCGTCGAGAAAGCGCTTCTCCATGGCCGCGGATCCGGTGGTGACGTTGCCCTCGGGCGTGTCGGTGGTGTTGATCTCGATGAGCTGCTTGAAAATGTCGCGGGCTTCAGAGCGATCGGAACGCGAAGCCGGAACGATTCCAGCTTGAGCAATGGAGCTTGGTGTCAGGACGGAAAGGGCGCAAATGAGGGGTATGGAGAAGACGCGAACCGCGTTCAGACGCATGAGCGCATTGTATCGTCCGGGGTTGCGCTGGCTGCTTGCCTGCGCCGCGAGGCGAACGGGACGGCAGGTTTGTGCAGGCTCGAATGTTGCGCGCCCCAGGCAAACCGTTTTATCGTGATCCCGCAATCAATTTGAGGTGGATGATGTTTTTTCTTGTTTTGGTCATGCTCCTTTCGGGGACGGCGGCTGCCGCGCAGTCCACTCCCGTCCGGCCGAAGATCACGGGAATTTCGCACCTGGCGGTCTATACGTCGAACCCGGCGGCTACCGAGCATTACTACACGGTCACGGTGGGCGCGGTGAAGCAGGCTGATCCCGAAAACCCAAAGGGCGTCCGCTATGTACTGAGCTCGACGCAATTCATCGAGGTGCTGCCGCTGCCGGCGGATGCAGGCATCAACCGCATGGATCATGCCGCGCTGAACACGGCAGACGCAGAAGGCATGCGCAAGTACCTGGCGGCGAAGGGATGGAAAGTGCCGGCTGCCGCGACGAAAGAATCCGACGGAAGCAAAGCGTTCGAAGTCCAGGATCCGGAGGGTAACAAGATCCAGTTTGTGCAGCCTCCTGCCGGCGCCAAGGCAGACGCGCCCAACGCGATCGGCCACCACATCATCCACGTCGGCTTTCTGGTCCACGATCGCGCGAAGGAAGACACGTTCTATCGCGCGATTCTCGGCTTCAATCCCTACTGGTGGGGCGGCATGCATGACGATAAAGTCGACTGGGTGAGCCAGCAGGTTCCCGATGGGCATGACTGGATCGAATACATGCTGGCCGGCGGGCCGGGGACGGGAATTCCCGCAGGCATGTCGCAGCACACTCTGGGCGTGCTCGACCACTTCTCTATTGGCGAAAACTCTGTAGACGCCGCCTACAAAACGCTCAAGGATGCGGGCCGTCTCCAGGGCGTGCAATGCGACCAGGGCACCAAGATCGGCAAGGACGGCAAGGGGCAGTTCAATATGTATGACCCGGATGAGATTCGCTCGGAGCTGATGAACTTCCATGCCACCGAGAAGCCGTGCTGCAGTGAGTTCACCGCGCAGGATCCAGCAGAATGAGGCCTACCATGTTGCGAACTTTTTTATTGGTTTTGATCATTGGTTGCAGCTGGGCTGGAGCAACAGCGCAGAAACTCTCGCCGAAATGGGAAGAGCTCACCGCGAGCGACTTTGTGCAGGCCATCCACCAGTCGCAGGGAGTGTGCGTGCTGCCCTTTGGGATTCTGGAGAAGCACGGGCCGCACCTGCCCATAGGCACTGACCTGCTCGACGTGCGCTACGCGGTCGCGAACGCGGTTGCGCAGGAATACGCCGTGGTGTTCCCCGAGTACTACTTCGGGCAGATTTTCGAAGCGCAGCAGGAGCCGGGCACCATCGCTTACAGCCTGACGACACAGCTCACCCTGCTGCAGGAAACCGCAAAGGAAATGGCCCGCAACGGCTGCAGGAAGATCGTGATCGTGAACGGCCACGGCGGCAACAATTCCCTGCTGCCGCTGTTCGCGCAGGCGCAGCTGGCCACCCCCCGCGACTACGTGGTGTACGTGTTCGGCCTGCCGCGCGAGAATGTGCCGGGGCGGCCGACCATGAAGAGCGATCCGAAAAATGACATGCACGCCGGCGAAACTGAAACTTCGGCCATGCTGGCGGCGCGCCCTGACCTCGTGCACATGGATCGCGCGCAGAGCGAATCCGGCGCGGACCAGCACCGGCTGAATCTGCCCGATGGCGTGTACACGGGCATCTGGTGGTACGCGCGCTTCCCGGATCACTACTCAGGCACCGGCTCCGCGGCGACCAGGGAGTTGGGCGAGTTCGACCAGAAGACCTGGTCAAGCCAGATTGCCGGAGCCATCAAAGCGATCAAGGCCGATTCGGAGAGCTTGCGCATACAGAATGAGTATTTCGAGAAGACGCAGCATCCGCTGGATACGAAGCAGTGAGCATTTGGCTCGCGGACTACTCCTCTTCGAAATAGTCTGAATCGATTCTCTGGACCTTATAGGTAGTTACGGGTTCAACGCCAATTCCGTACTCAAGACTCAAATTGGCGAGCAGTTCGCCGTCGATGAGGATAATTTTCTTTTCGATCCGGTTCACATATTCCCGTGCTTCGGCGGAGAATTTGGAGGTTGTGATAAATACTCCCCTGCGCGCCCGCTGACCTTCGAGGCTACCGGCAAATGACTGGATCTCGGGCCGGCCAACGGTACCCTTCCATCTCTTCGCCTGTATGTACACCGCGTCAAGCCCAAGACGGTCTTCCTTGATGATTCCGTCGATGCCATCGTCTCCTGATTTGCCCATTGCCTGACCTGCGTCCCTTCTCGAACCGCCATAACCCATGGCGACGAGGAGGTCCACTACTAGCTTCTCGAAGAACTGCGGGGAGACCTTCGTGATGCGATCGAGCAGGTCCTCCGCAACTTGGGCGTGCAGAGCTTGATAACTGCTCTCGAGCAGTTCCTGGGGCGTTTGTTGTCCCGCGGTTACCTCGGGCTCAGAACCATTGGCAGAATCTGTCTTGTTTGGTTTGGAACGTTCTCTAAACTCGATGAATTCTGGATATTGATTTAGGACAGTAACGTCGATTTTGGTCGGATTGGTTTTCAGCAGGGCAACGCCACGGTTCGTTATTTTGAACTTGCCACGACCAACGGACTCAAGCAGACCAGCCTTGGCCATGTATGTCCTCGCCCATCCGACCCGGCTGAACAATTTCAATGCCCCTCCGCTCGGAAGCATTTCTGCCCGCTCGGCATCTGTCAAGTTGAATTGCTGGGCGACAATCTCGGCGGCTTGCGCAGTTGTGTGTACCCTTCCGTCTGCGGTAACTCGCAGAAGAGGAAGCATAAGGGTTTGATAATCCGGAATCGGCATGGCTTCACTTCCGCGCTCGCGACACACAAACTATTTTTGACTGCGAAGACCAATTCTAATCCATGCCGAGGTCGAGCGTGCTTGAGGCTGAGCGCTCAAATGGGCTCAGCGTGAGTCGGGCGCGGTGGGCGTTGAAGGCAGACAAGAGTTCTTTGAAGTCGTCGAACATTCTGACCCACGTCTTTCATCGCATACGCGGCCCACGACATCTCGGAAACCGCACTCATCCGCTCGTGATCGGGCCGGCTTTGCCAGTAGCGGTATTCATCGGCCTTCATTTCTTTGAGGCTGTTATAAGTGCGTACAACTGCTTCCATACTCTCATTGTTACAACTAAGAACAGCCATGGCAAGCCCACATGCTTGGCAATCCGCAATTTCGCGTCTCCGGAGGGCCGCGCCGAAATCCTACCTTTTCGCGTTTCGCGTAAAATCTATCTATGCCCGCCGTTGCTGGTCTTTCACCTGAAATCCTGGCCAAGTATGAGCCTGTCATCGGCCTCGAGGTCCATGTGCAGCTGCTCACCGCCACCAAGGCATTTTGCGGCTGCGCCAATAAGTTCGGCGCGGAGCCCAATACCAATATCTGCCCGGTGTGCCTGGGGCTGCCGGGCGCGCTGCCGGTTCTGAATGCGAAGGCCGTCGAGTTTGCCACGCTGGCCTCGCTGGCCCTGCACTGCGAGGTGCGAGAGCGTCGATCTTTGCGCGCAAGAATTACTTCTATCCCGACCTGCCCAAGGGCTACCAGATTTCGCAGTACGACAAGCCGCTGGCGGAGCACGGTTGGATCGAAGTGCCGACGGCGGATGGGACCAAGAAAAAGATCGGCATCACCCGCGTGCACATGGAAGAGGACGCGGGAAAGAGCCTGCACGATGGCTTTCCCGACTCGGCCACTCGCACCTATCTCGACCTGAACCGCTGCGGCACGCCGCTGATCGAGATCGTCTCCGAGCCCGATATCCGTACGCCCGATGAGGCCTTCGAATACCTCACGCGCCTCAAGGAGATCCTGCTCTACACCGGCGTCTCCGACTGCAACATGGAAGAAGGCTCGCTGCGCTGCGACGCCAATGTCAGCGTTCGCCCCCGCGGGCAGGAAAAGTTAGGAACCAAGGCAGAAGTTAAAAATGTAAACAGTTTTCGCTTCATTCGCATGGCGCTGGAGTACGAAATCGAACGGCAGATCGAAGTTATCGAGTCGGGCGGACGCGTAATGCAGGAGACGCGGCTCTGGAACGCCGACGAGGGCCGCACTTACTCCATGCGCTCGAAGGAGCAGGCCCATGATTATCGCTACTTCCCCGAGCCGGATTTGCCGCCGTTGATCATCACGCCGGAACTCTTGTCCAAAACCAGGGAGAAAATGCCGGAGCTGCCTGAAGCGCGCCGCGCCCGCATGATCTCGGAATACGACCTGAACGAGCAGGACGCCCGCACCCTGACGGCTTCTCGCGAATTTGCTGACCGCTTCGAAGCGGCGGCCAAAACCGCGAAGAATCCTCGCCGCGTGGCCAATGTGCTGTTGAGCGAAGTTGGCGGGCGTCTGAAAGCCCTAGGCATCGAGCCGGAGAACTCTCCGGTATCGATGGCCGGCATCGTGCTTGCCGCCGATCTGCTCGACGAAGGCACCATCAGCTCGAAGCAGATGAAGCAGCTCATGGACATCTGTTTCGAGAAGGGCGAGGACTTCCCTGCTGTTTACGAGCGCGAGAAGCCGCAGCAAATTACGGACTCTTCGGCCATCGAGAAGCTGATTGACGAGGTGATTGCATCCAACCCTAAGCAGGTGGAACAGTATCGCGCCGGCAAGAAAACGGTGGCGGGGTTCTTCGTCGGCCAGGTGATGCGCGCAACCAAAGGCCAGGCAAATCCCGCGCTGCTCAATGAGCTGGTCGCGAAAAAGCTGGAGGGATAACGATCGTTCGCCTCGGATTCATTGCTCTTTTCTTCGGTCTTCTTGGCAATTCAGTTTCAGCCCAGTTACGCAGCGACATCGAACATATTGCGGCACGCGCCCAGGCCAAGGTGGTGGGCGTGGCCTGCGCGCTGCCCGGAACGGAGCTGGACTGCGATTCCAACGAGCACGCGAGGCTGCCTATGCAGTCGGTGTACAAGCTGCCTATTGCCATCACCGTTCTTCACCAGGTGGAGTTGGGGCGCCTGAACCTCGCGCAGCCCGTGCGGTTTCAGCCCGGCGACGTGATTTCTCCACGCCAGCACAGCCCGCTGCGCGATGCGCATCCGCAGGGCGGGGTGGAGGCTCCGCTGCAGGAGTTGCTGCGCTTCGCGGTGCAACAGAGCGACGGAGTGGCTTCGGACATACTGCTGCGCGTCATCGGCGGCCCCAAGGTTGCGGACGATTACATCCGGAGCCTGGGCATCGACGGGATCCGCATTGTGGACACTGAGAAAGCTATGGGGCGGGATATGACCGCGCAGTATCGGAATTATGCCGAGCCGCAGGCGCTGGTGACGCTGCTTCGACTAATCGCGGACCGCTCGCCGTTGTCGCGGGCGAACACGGAACGGCTGCTGGAGTGGATGACGGATACACCCAGCGGTGAGCACCGCATCCCCGGCTCATTGCCCCAGGGCACGACGGTAGCGCACAAGACCGGAACGTCGGGCGAGGATCGCGGCATCACGCATGCGACCAACGACGTGGGACTGATCACCCTGCCGTGCGGAACGCGGCTCGCCGTCGCAGTTCTCATCGAGGACTCGCCGGAAGGCGAAGATGCGCGCGAAGGGGTGATCGCCGAAATTACGCGAACCATATGGGCGCAGGCGGTGATTGAAACGGCGCGCCAAAAGGCCGAGGACCTCGAATCGTGCGCGGATCTTCACTATTGAGTCTGATCGCCGCCCCAATCGGAGCGTCACTGCGTTCGTGCCGCGAGTCGCCGGGCGGCATCGCGCCATGGGCTGCGCACCATGTAGCAAGGCGTGGCGGTCACGCTTTGCTTTTTGACGGTGAGCAGCTTTCTTTTGAGCAGCCAGCGAACAGCGGATTGCGCCGAACTCTTGGAGATTCCGATCGACTCCGCCATTTCTTCATAGCCGACGCGAACTTCGCCGTGCCGGCGCACTTGCTCCGATGTGAGCCATAAATACACCAGGAAACAGGCCGGTTTGCGGTCATGGCCAACCAGGTCGCGCATCAGCACGTCGATGATGTAATCGTCGAAGACCGGCATAGCTATTTCAACCGTTACTATAGCATCCACTGCATGATTGCTTCAGTCAAATGGTCCGGTTATGCTCGCCACACTGGGAGGAAGTAAGCATGATACGCGGCATCAAGTTCGTCGGAGTTCCCGTCACTGATCAGGATGTGGCGTTGAAGTTTTACACCGAGTCGCTAGGACTGAAGGTCGTCACCGATCAGCCGTTCACCGAAAAGCAACGGTGGATCGAGCTGATGATCCCGGGGGCCGACACCGGAATCGCCCTGTTCACCCCGGAGGGTCACGAGCGGCGCATCGGAGAGTTCCAGTCGATTTCGTTCTGGGCCGACGACGTATTCGCCACAGCCGGCGCTCTGAAGAAGAAGGGCGTGGTGTTCACGAAAGAGCCGACCACGGAACCGTGGGGATCGATCGCGGTGTTCAGTGATCCGGACGGAAACCAGTTTGCGCTGTCGAGCAACGGGAGGAAGAAACCCTAACGGCTGGATTGTAATTTCAGGCTATAGGAAGTTGGGGAGAGGGCGCGCACCGCGCGCCCTCTCGTCTCATTCACAACACAAACCCTGCCATGCCCTACTTGATCTTTAACTCTGTTTCGAATTCCTTGCGCGCATCCCAGGAACTCACAGTCTTGGTGGCGCTCTTCTTTCCGTCCTTCTCGGCCCAGAGATCAAAATCCTCCGCCATGTTGACCTGGGCGAAGCGGAACCGCCCATCCTTGGAAGATGTATAACTGCGGATCGACTTGGTCTTGGTGTTGCGGAGGAAAACGGTCGCGCCGGGGATGAGCGCTGCGTCGGCATTGACCACGCTTCCCATCACGACGCGTTGTCCCAGGTTCTGGGCCTGGGCCTGCGGCACCATCCCTTGCGGCCCAAAGGCGGTGAGCCCCACGGTCAACGCAAGGAGTACGATCGCCGCCAAACGTGCGCGGTTCAATTTCATTCTTCCTCTTCCTCTTCCTCGAAGAGTTCGTCTTCGCCTTCGTCAAGTTCATCGCCTACACGCGACAGTTCCAGGGGCTCGACTCCGACAATCTCGTATTCGGTCCCGCACTCTTCGCAGGCGACCACATCGCCCTCTTCGACTTCATCCACTTCGATGTCTAGATCATTTTCGCATTCGGGGCAACTGGGCATGGCAGCCTCCTCACTCTCAGCACGATATTTCATGTTTCACGGTTTGGGATGCCGTTACCTTCTGGTACGACTCCGTTATCTTGGGATGATATTCGTAGTTTGAGATGCAATGCGGCCTTCGGTCAAGAGGTGCGCAGCGAAGGAAGAGTACAACTTTTGCGTGGGGAGAACCAGTATGATTTTTCGCGCCATGGCCCTGATGTTGTGTCTGGTATTGGTCGGAACGGTGTGCACCGCGCAGCCGGATTTCCAGCAGCACGGGAAGGCTGCGGGACCGGCTACCGCCGATGCGGCAATCATAAAGGCCCTGTCCACCATCGATCCCTCACGCATGGAACAGACGATCCAAACGCTGGTTGGTTTCGGAACGCGTAATACGCTCACCAGTATGGACACAGGGCTCGCGCCTGGGCAGGGGATCGAGGCCGCGGCCGACTGGATCGCGGCGCAATTTGAGCAGATCTCGAAAACCTGCGGCGGGTGCCTCGAAGTCAAGCGCGATACGTTTACGGCCGACCCGGCCAGCGGCGAAGCGAGCCACGAGTCGTGGGCCAAACGCATTCCGCGGCCTACGCGGATTAGCAACGTCTATGCCATATTGCGCGGGGGCGACCCGGCGCAGGCGAGACGCATGTACCTGGTCACCGGCCACTACGATTCGATCAACTCCAACGTCTTCAAGAACTGGGCCGACACCTCCGGGGCGGCCCCGGGTGCCAATGACGATGCCTCGGGAGTGGCCGTCTCGCTGGAGTGTGCGCGCGCCCTCAGCACGCTGCGCCTGCCCGCTACGCTGGTCTTCGCAGCCGTAGCCGGGGAGGAACAGGGACTGGTCGGGTCGGCTCACTTGGCGCACCTGGCCCGCGAAGAGGGCTGGCAACTCGAAGCTGTTCTCAACAACGACATCGTGGGTGGTAACACTACGCCGGGAGATATGTTGCAGCTGAAGGACCGGGTGCGGGTGTTTTCTGAAGGCGTTCCGGTAGCGGCAACGCCCGAACAGGCGCGCCGCATTCGCGGCCTGGGCGAAGAGAATGACTCGCCCAGCCGCCAGCTTGCCCGCGCTGTCGCCGACACCGCGCATACCTACTTTGCGTCCACCACCAATTCTCCCTTCATCGCATTTCCGGTTGCCCGGCCCGATCGCTATGGCCGGGGCGGAGACCACAGTTCGTTCAACCGCGAGGGATTCGCCGCGGTTCGATTTACCGAGTGGCGGGAGGACTTCCACCACCAGCACCAGAATGTCGTACACCCGACACAGGGTTCCAGCGACCCTGTCCTGGGCGACCTTCCGGAGTTTGTAGACTTCAATTACGTGGCAAAGGTTGCCCGGCTCAATGCCGCGGTTCTGGCTACCCTGGCAGCTTCGCCTGGCCAACCTGTCTCGGTCGCGATCGATGCCCAGAAACTGGAAAATGGCACTACCCTGCGCTGGGAACCGGCGCCCGCGAAGGTGGATCACTACGAAGTTCTGTGGCGGGAGACCACTGTTTCCGACTGGCAGTATGCGCTGGATGTTGCTCCGCAGGCGGCCGGCGAAGCCGTCACGGTTACGCTGCCCGTCTCCAAGGACAATGTGATTTTCGGGGTGCGAGCGGTTGACGCCGCCGGCCACCGTAGCCTGGTGGTCGCGCCCGAACCACCAGCGCGTTAGTCCGCCGCCGCGCGCCGATACGCGGCCGCGCAATGACACGCAGACGGCCCACGATATAACCTGAGGACACCTATGGCACGCATGGGGCCAATGTCTTTTAGTTTTCCCGAGTTTCGCGGCGCCACGCGTCGGCTGATCCTGGTGAACCTGGGGTCATTCTTTGTCCTGCTGCTGGTACAGTTGGCTGACGCCCGTTTCTACCAGTCCCTGCTGATCCACTGCAGTTTTGTCCCTCAATTCTTTCTGCATGGATGGATCTGGCAGCCGTTCACCTACAGCCTTGTCCAGGTGGGAATCGGCAGAACGCTGTTTGCGTTGCTCTCCCTCTGGTTTCTATCCGGCTTTCTGGAGGGCTACCGGGGGGACAGCTGGGTTATGTCGCTCTACGCCGTTTCTGTGCTTGGAACGGCGCTATCGGCGGTGGTGATTTACGTCATTGCAAACGTGCTGCGCTTTCCGGTGGAGCAGGTTCCCCTGACCGGCTCTTTCGGGGGCACGTTCGGGCTGCTCGCGGCCATCGGAATTCTCTACGGGGACACGGAATTCATGCTGTTCCCGCTGCCCATCAACATCAAGGCCCGCTACATCGCCATCATCTATGCACTCATCACGGTGGCATGGCTGTTCGGAGACCAGCGTATGTACGCCTTTGCGCAACTGGGAGGCGCCCTGGCCGGAATCATCTACATCAGGACGGCGCCGCGCCGCGGCGTCTCATTCGCAATGAGCGAAACTTTGTACGGGCTGCGCAACCAGTACTACCGCTGGAAGCGCCGCCGGGCCGGGCGCAAGTTCGAGGTCTATATGCGCAAGCAGGGCCGCACCGTGAAATTCGACAACCAGGGCCGCCCCATTGACGACGACCCGAATGACCGGAGCCGGTGGAACTGAATCTCCGGCCGTCGTTGTCGTGTGTGTCTATTGGGGTGCCCCAGGTCTCGCTCCTGAGACCTGGGTTGAAAGGCCAACCGGATGCCATCGAATCAAATCCAGCAGGTTCGCGAAGACTACGACCGCATTGCCGACGAGTATGCGCGACGGATGTTCGGCGAACTGGATCGGAAGCCCAAAGACCGAGAACTCCTTCAGAGATTTGCATCTCGTGTGGAGGAGCATGGCGCAGTCTGCGACTTGGGCTGCGGCCCCGGCCACGTGGCACGGTTTCTGCACGATGCCGGAGTGCGGGTCTTCGGCCTGGATCTTTCCCCACAAATGCTCGCGAATGCGCAGCGGCTCAATCCCGATCTCGAATTTCGCGAGGGCAACCTGCTCTCCCTGCCCCTGGCAGACAACGCCCTGGCTGGAATCGCGGCCTTCTACGCCATCGTGAACATCCCGCAGGAATCGCTGCCTGCGGCCTTTCGCGAAATGATGCGCGTGCTCCAGCCGGACGGCCTTTTGCTGCTCGCGTTTCATATTGGCGGCGACGTCCTCCGCCCGGAGGAACTGTTCGGCGCCAAGGTCGGCATGGAGTTCTACCACTTCGATCGCGCCATGATCGAGCGCCTGCTTGAAGAAGCGCGATTCCGCATGGAAGAGATCGTGGAGCGGGGACCCTACGCACCCGAAGTCGAGTACCAGAGCCAGCGCGCCTATATCTTTGCCCGCAAACCGGCGGCCGGAGAGCAATGAGCCGGCCGGCCCACTGACCGCTCAAAAGTCCGTGTTCGTCACCACCCTGTAAGCGCGGCACGCTGGGATACAATCTCGTTTGAAATGAACATGAAGATTGCTTTTCTCTTTCCCGGACAGGGCTCCCAGGCGGTGGGCATGGGACGCGAACTCAAGGAGCGTTTCCCGGTTGCCGCCGAGACGTTTGCCGAGGCCGATGAGGCCCTGGGATTCGCGATTTCAAAGCTGTGTTTTGAGGGCCCCGAAGAGGAGTTGCGGCTCACTGAAAACACCCAGCCTGCCATTATGACCATGAGCGTCGCGGCATGGCGTGTCCTGGCTAGCCAAGGCGTGAAGCCGGCGATTGCTGCAGGGCATTCGCTGGGCGAGTGGTCGGCGCACGTTGCCGCGGGAACGCTCAGCTTTGCCGATGCGGTGCGGGCCGTCAAGGCGCGCGGACGGGCGATGCAGCAGGCCGTCCCCACGGGTCAGGGCGCGATGGCCGCAGTGCTCCAGCTCGATCCCGCGCAAGTGGCCGAAGCGTGCGCCGAGGCCGCGGCCGAGACCGGGCTGACAGTGCAAGCGGCCAACCTGAACAGCCCGGGGCAGACAGTCATTTCCGGCGCCCTGGCCGCGGTCGAGAAGGCGTCGGTGATCGCCAAGGCCAAAGGCGCGCGCCGGGCCGTGATGCTTCCGGTGAGCGCGCCCTTCCATTGCGCCCTGATGCAGCCAGCGCAGGAAGAAGTCGCGCGCGTGTTGAACCAGATCTCGATCGCCAACCCGGGGATTCCGGTGGCCGCCAATGTAACCGGCACCCTGGTCACGACCGCCGATGCCGCGCGCGATGCCCTGATCCGCCAGGTCACGGGCGCGGTGCGCTGGGTGGATTGCGTGCGGGCGCTGGTCGAGGCTGGACCCCAGGTATTCGTCGAGGTAGGCCCCGGCAAGGTGCTTTCAGGATTAATGAAGCAGATCGATCCCGGGCAGAAGGCACTGAATGTGGAGGACGCCGCCAGCCTTGAGAAAACGCTGGCAGAGTTGGCCGTCTCGGCCAACTAACTCCGCGAAGGCCCCGCTACGGCCCAAGATAAAGTTCGACCGGCGAAAAGCCAAGCTTTTTCGTCTGCGGATCGTAGTTGAGGAACAGGTGCTTGCTTTTCAGCCCGTTGATGCTGATGCCCACCAACAGCACGTTCCCCGAGATGCGCGCCGCGAGGATGTCGTGCTTCTGGATGGAGCCGTATTCGTTCTCGGGGCTGTTGGGACTCCAGTCCTGCTGGAAGCGGGCAAAGTCATAACCGCCGTTTTGTCCCGGGTGTTTCTGCCATTCGGGATCATGGATCCAGAGGCCGTACGCGGCGGAGAGGTCGTTATGCTCCACATCCTTGAGGAAAGTGTTGATGGTGGAGCGCCCGCGCAAGTGCGTAAACCAGTTCCAGGGCCAGTCGACCGGCCGTCCCGCCACAATCCAATACCCGATGAATAGGACTACCAGAGTCCCCACGCTGACCCAAAGCACCTGGCGTTGGTGGCGATCGCGTACCGCGTCAAATTTTGGTGCATCGAGCAGGGTCATTGGTCTTTGTCCTCAGTGGATAGCATACGGGAGAGACAGGGAATAGGAAGTAGGGAACAGGGAATAGAAAACCGCGCTGGTGGCGCCGCGAAGGATGTTGACTGATTTCTCATGATTCCCCTGTTTGTTTAGACACCGATCGGCTGCCGGTAGTTCCCCACCCTTGTTCCCTATTCCCTGTCTTCCTATTCTTGCCGGCTGTAGATCGTCCGGTTTTTCTCCTGGTGGCGCTCGAGTGCCAGTTCGATCAACCTCGTTATCAGGTCGCGATAGGTAACGCCGGTCGCCTGCCAGAGCTTGGGATACATGCTGATCTGGGTGAAACCGGGCAGCGTGTTTACTTCGTTGAGGAATATCCGGCGCCTGCCGTCGGGTTCCATGAGGAAGTCCACGCGGGCCAGTCCTGATAGATCGCAGGCGCGAAAGGCGGCAACCGCCATTTCGCGTATTTGTTTGGTCTCGGACCGGCTGAGTTTGGCAGGAATTACGGGCACCGACCCCTCGGACAGGTACTTGGCTTCGTAGTCGTAGAACTCCTTGCCGGGAATGATCTCCCCCACCACGCTGGCCCTGGGATCATCGTTGCCCAACACGCCGACTTCGAGTTCGCGGGCCTTTAGTTTCACACCGCCCACTCCCTGCTCAACGATCAGCTTGCGATCATATCGGGAAGCCAGATCGAGCGCCGGGCCAAGTTCCCTGCGGTCGTGGGCCTTGCTGATGCCCACCGACGATCCCAGATTGGCCGGCTTCACGAAGACCGGGTATTTCAGCGCCGCCTCGACCTGCGCAGTTGCCTTGCGCGGCGACTTCTCCCAGTCGGAGCGCAGCAGGGTCACATGCTTCACGATGGGAAGACCGGCCTCGGCAAACAGCCGTTTCATCACGTCCTTGTCCATGCCCGCCGATGAGCCCAGCACGCCCGAACCGACATAGGCGATGCCGGCCAGTTCAAACAGGCCCTGAATCGTGCCGTCTTCGCCGAAGGTGCCGTGTAGAACCGGAAACACGACATCGAGCGACTTGCCATCCATGCGCCGATTTCCGTCGGGAACAGCAACTTCTGTGCCCGGACCCTCCGTGGGCTCGGGAGGGAAAAGAGTCGGGATCCCCTGATGCAGCAGTTGTGCGCCGAGTGTGGCCTGGGGGTCTCCCGCACGGAGACGGCGCGCGGCCACGATCGGATCGCCATCCAGCAGGTTGCGGGCGTCGGCCGCCGCCAGCCAGTGCCCTTCCTTGGTGATCCCGATTGGCACCACGTCGAATTTCCTGCGGTCGATTGCCTTCAGGACGGAAGCCGCAGAGAGCAACGAAACTTCATGCTCGCCGCTCCGCCCGCCAAACAAAATGCCTACGCGAAGTTTCCTGGCCATTTCTATTCCATTGTCGCTCACGCAGCCGTTTGCATCAGCGCGAGGAACCATCAACGCCACGCACGGCGACTCCTGACCCATGCCGAGATTTTGAGCCGGTGTATGCTTAGTCCCGGCAAACCTGAGCGAGTCTTTGCGAAGAGAGAGGGGCCTTCCTCAAGATGACGATTGGCAGACGCGATTTTCTCGTTGGATCGGCGGCCGCATCCCTGGCAGGGAGAATGCAAGTTCCCGGCACCATCCATGGTCTATTCGCCGGTGACGAATCCTCGCGACCGCTCGCTCATGTAAAAGTCGGCACCCTCGTTCGAGCCCTTGACAGCGTAGGCGACACATGGTGCGCCGCATGGGCGGAAGACGACAATCTCTATTCGCCCTCCGACGACACCACGGGATTCCGCGAAGCCTGTAACGCCAATGTGGCCTTCAACCGCCTGGAAGGATCCGACCCTCTCCACCTGCGAGGAACCACCATCAACCCGATGGGAGAATACGGCAAGATGTCGCAGTTGGGCGCGGATGCATGCAATTGGAAATCAACGGGCTGCCTGTGGATCGATGGCGCTCTCTACCTGTCGGTGGGGCGCCATCTCTACGGAGACGACAGTGGGGATTTGTACCGCCGCCAGACCGCGCAAAACGCGAGCATTATCCGGAGCACCGATCTGGGCAAGACCTGGACCCGCTCTGCCCAGGAGAACTATGAAAAACCGATGTTTCCCGGGCGGCGTTTTTCCACTCCCTACTTCATTCAATACGGCTACGGCCACGGGGAAGTCCCCGCCGATAACTCCAATGCCTATGTCTACGCGACTTCTAATAACGGATTCTGGGACTGCGGAGACGACATGATCCTGGGACGGGTGGCGCGATCGAAGCTAAGCCTCCTGAATGGGAAGGATTGGGAGTACTACATCGGAGGGGACGGGATGCAGGCGGCGGCCTGGTCGTCAAACATGGCTGCGGGCAAACAGTTGATTCTCGCGCCCCGCAAATTCGGGATGACAGGAGCGGTGTATCTGGCCGCCCGGCGCAGGTATTTCATGGTGGGGTGGTATTATCCCGCGGGCGGCGGAAAAATGAAGGACGCAGGCACGCACACGGTCTGGGATTTCTACGAATCGCCCCAGCCCTGGGGACCGTGGAAGCAGGTGGGGGCATACGATTCCGCTCCGGCGGGATTGTATTCCCCCGAAATCTGCCCCAAGTTTCAGTCGGAGAACCAGGTGTTCGCGATTACAGCCGGCTACTGGGGCAGCAAGGAAGATTACCGGTTCACCGTCGTGCCGCTGGAACTGACGTAGCGGCTTCGGGTGGAGATTCGCAGCGTCTAATACCTGGTTGAGCCACAGGGTACGAATCCGGGTTGGTCAAAGAATCTTTTTCCCGAACGCCGAGCAGGCCAGTTCCACGGCGAGGTCGGCGGTGCGATTGTGTTCGTCGATCACCGGGTTGACTTCGACGATTTCGAAGCTCAGCAGGCGGCCGTGGTCGGCCAGGATCTCCATGGCTAGATGGGCTTCGCGATAGGTGGCCCCTCCGCGCACCGGCGTACCCACGCCTGGGGCGTCCTCGGGATCGATCCAGTCCATATCGAGCGAAACGTGGTAGCCGGCGGTTCCCCGGCCGGCCGCGCGCAGAGCCTCTTCCATCACGGCGCGCATGCCACGCTCGTCGATATCGCGCATGGTGTAGACCTCGGACACTCCCGCCCGGCGGATATTCTCGCGCTCGGCGGCGTCGATGTCGCGGACTCCGATGAGCACGGTGTTTTCGGGCGAGACCTTGGGCGAGTAGCCGAACAGGTTGCCCAGCGGCTCGGGGCCCAGACCGAGCAGCGCCGCCAGCGGCATGCCATGCACATTGCCGGAGGGCGAGGTCTCTGGCGTGTTGATGTCGGAGTGAGCGTCGATCCAAAGCAAACCGATCTTCTGGTCCTTGCGGCGAAAAAATTCCGACACACCGGAGATGGACCCGGCCGCCAGCGAATGGTCCCCGCCCAGGACCAGCGGAGTCATGCCCTCCTCGAGAGTCTTCACCACCGCTTCCGCGGTGCGGTTGCAGGTTTCCGCAATCTGCTTCAGGTAGCGAGCCTTGTCGCTGCCGGCGGCCTGGGTTTCGGCGATTTCCACGCGGATGTTGCCCCCATCGGTGACCCGGTGGCCGAGGGCCTCCAGCCGCGCCTCCAGGCCGGCCACGCGCACTGCCGAGGGACCCATGTCCACTCCGCGGCGGCTGGCTCCCATATCGAGCGGAACCCCGATAACGCGAATCTTGCGGGTGGGCAGACCCTGCGTGCCGCGGGGGGTACCAGCCCCGGGATTGGGGACTTCAACGACGTTCGTCATGACGAGCTGCTCCGTATGAGGCGTGGCTGTGGATCACAACCCCATGCATTGTAATGAACTCGCCCGAGGTCTGGCCCGACTGAGTGGTTGCTCGAGGGCCGTCGGACCGCACACCAGGACCCGGATCGACCCCGCGCCGTACCACCAAAAGGGGAGTGTGAGGCGCGCAATGGCGCGCATATCATGTACGCACAGATCCAATGAGAACTTACGGGTATGAACCGAGGCTCCACGGAGTCCCGGTGATTATTTTTTGGGGCGCGCCGATAAAACAAACGAGATCGCAAGAGTGCGAAGAGGTTAGAGTCATCTCCCGATGAAAAGGTCGATCCTGGCAGTGGCGATGGTGTTGGGATGTGTCGCGGCCGTCATGCCGGCGCAGACCAATCTCCTGACTTCCCTGCCTGCGATTCATGCGCTGACGAATGCCGAAGCCAGCCGGCACATCCCGGTGGACTTCGAAGCCACCGTAACGTATTACCGTGACTACGAGCGGACGATGTTTGTTCAGGACGGTGACACGGCAATCTATGTCAATGCCAATACTGGACTCAAGCTGATGCCCGGGGACCGCATCCGGGTCCAGGGAATGACGCGAGAGAGTTTTCGGCCGTTTGTCCAGGGCATCACGATCGAGCGGCTGGGGCACGGCGCCTTGCCTCGCGCGGTACCGGCCACTTACGACGACCTGATTCAGGCGCGATACGACTGCCGCCTTGTGACCCTGCGTGCCACCGTACGCAGCGCCGATGTGTTGAACTTCGCCTCCCGCAACTCCAGCCTGCAGATGGTCACCGACGGGGGGAACGTCGATGCCACCGTCGACACCGACAACGCCAATGGGTTGAAGGGCCTGCCGGACGCCGAAGTAGAAGTTACCGGCGCTGCTTCGGGTCGCTTCGATGGAAAGATGCAGCAGACCGGCGTGCTCCTTCATGTCGCGTCGATTGACAATATCCGCGTGCTCAAGCCGGCATCCATGAATGTCTGGTCGTTGCCGGTCACGCCCATGAACGAGATCCTCACCCGGTACCACATAAACAACCTGACGCCGCGGGTTCGGGTGAACGGCACTATTACCTACTACCAGCCCGGTTCCGCCGTGGTGCTGCAAAGCGACGCCAGGAGTCTCTGGATCACGATCCAGGGGCGCAGCGAATTGCGTATTGGTGACCTGGCCGACGCGACCGGCATCCCTGACGTCCAGGATGGATTTCTCGCTCTCGATCAGGCCGAGGTGCGGGATACAGGAATTCGCGACCCGATAACGCCGCGTGAATCGACATGGAGCGAACTCACGCAAAGCCGTCGCATCTTTGACCTGGTTTCGGTCCGCGGCGAAGTGGTGGCCGCAGTTCGCGAAGGCGCGCAGGATGAGTACGTGCTGCTCACCGAGCATCAGCTTTTTTCGGCCATAGTGCGCCATCCCAGTGCAACCTTCGGTTCCATCACGCCCCCTCCCCTGCCTCCCATGAAGTCCATTCCGCTGGGGTCCACCGTGCAGGTGAAGGGCATTTGCATCCAGGAAGATTCAAACCCGTTCGACGCCAATGTCCCGTTCAACCTGGTGATGCGTTCTTACGACGATATTGCGGTGATCGCCCGGCCATCGTGGATGACGGTGCGCAACCTGGTCGTGGTGATCAGCGCGATGGTGGTTATGATCTTGGGCGTGACAGCGTGGGGCTGGACGTTACGGCGCAAGGTGCGCCGGCAGACTGCCGTTTTGGCAGCCCGTGCGGCGGCCGAAGCCGAAATGGAGCGGCGGAATGCGCACTTGCAGAAGCAGCGCAGCGGGATCCTGGAGGATATCAACGGTTCGCGCCCCCTGGTCGAAGTGCTAGGGGAAATCACCGAGTTGGTAACTTTCCAGTTGAACGGCGCTGCCTGCTGGTTTGAAATCGCCGATGGGGCGCGCCTGGGAAGATACGCCCCCAACCAGCCAGGCGCGCGCCTGGTCCAGGAGGCAATCCCTGCGCGATCCGGGCCGCCATTGGGAACAGTCTTCGCGGCCATCTATCCGCACACTCCCGCGGTCGCTTTGAAGGAGGCGTTCTTTGTGGGATCGCAATTGGCGAGCCTGGCCATCGAGAACCGCCGGCTCTACTCAGACCTGGTTCACCGCTCGGAATTCGACCTGCTGACCGATATCCATAATCGCTTTTCGCTCGATAAGCAGTTGGAGGCGTCGATCGCCCGGGCGCGCGAAGACGCAACCATATTTGGCCTGATCTACGTTGACCTCGACGAATTCAAGCAGGTGAACGACGTCTACGGTCATCGCGTAGGCGATCTCTACCTGCAGGAAGTTGCGGGGCGCATGAAACGCCAGCTGCGCACTGCCGACCTGCTGGCACGGGTGGGAGGCGATGAATTCGTGGTGCTGGTTCCGGTGTTGCACAGCCGTGCTGACGTAGAGGAAATTGCATCCCGCCTGGAGTCGTGTTTTGACACACCGTTCCAAGCCGAAGGTTACACGCTGCACGGGTCTGCAAGCGTGGGCATAGCGCTCTACCCGGAAGATGGATCGACCAAGGACAGCCTGTTGAGCGCCGCCGACGCAGCGATGTACGTGGCCAAGCATATGAAGCACGACGAAGCAGAAACCGGGACCGCGAACCCGGACCCGCTGGTTTCGCGCAGGCACGAGCCAAATTCTTAGCTTTCAGTTTTCAGTCTTTCGTTCGTAGTTCTCAGTTCGGTAACCAGGGACTGACAACTGTGAACTGCAACCTGCCTCTTACCGCACGTGCAACTGGGAGATGGAGACCTTCCCCTTCTCGATCTCGGCGCGGCGCCAGCAGCTCTTGTCATTCAAGGCCACCCAGCGGCGCTCCTCGGCGCGGTAGTGCCAATCCTTATCCAGTTGAAAGTAGATCAGCAGGCCATTCGACTCGAGAACGTTGAGAATGCTGTTGTCGTGCGAGTTCTTCTCATCGAAGTCGGTCGTGGCACTCTGGCCCATCTCCGAGTAGATCTCGTTCAGCTCGAACAGCAGACCGTTGACGCAGTCTTCCATCGGCTCCACGTTCAGGCCGATGCGCTTGGCTTCGCGCAGCGTGATGGGATAGTTGTGCGAGGGGTAGCCGGAATTGAGGATGTTGGAGATCTCCCGCCCCCGGTCCTGGTCCTGCATGTGGTACGACAAGATCTCTTCGCAGATCCGAGTGGACAGCGCGCTGGAACGGTCCACCGCACCGATCACCAGCGGATGCACGTAAGGAAACAGCGCTTCGTAAGGGTTCTTGGTTGAGTCCTTGGCCTGCTCGGTCCACAGGCGGATCACGCGCAACAACTCATCATTGCTCACGCTTACGCGGTCGTTGTCGCGATCGATGGGCGAAAGGTCGTGGGTAAGCGAAGTGTCGACCGCGGAAAGATGAGCCAGAGGCCCCATGATGATGCGATCCGCTCCCAGCGCCAGCATGGTGGCGGCGGACTGGCACTCGAGCGGCGCCAGCACCGTCAAATGCTTCACATACCGGCGCAGCAGGTTGACCATGCGCAGCGCGGCCTGCCCCGAGCCGCCGTCCGATTTGATGAATAGCGACAGCCGATCGAGCTTGCCCGTGGAGCGCACCAGCGCATAGAGTCCGGCCACGTCGTTCTGGCAAATCGCGCCCTTGGTGGAGTTCCAGTAGGTAAACACCGGCTCGCCCAGGAGCGCGGAAAGGCGCTCGATCACAGGCTGGGTGCGTTCCATCAGAATGGGCGGCTGGGCGACCTCGCGATCACGGGAAGACGACGCGGCAACAGGTTTTTTAGGCATCTTGGGCACTGATTAGGGGCTGGCTCATCTTTATCGTAACAAAACGTTCATTTCGATGAGCGGCATTTGTCAGAGCACGCGCTGCAGGCCTTCGACGAATGCGCCCAGCCACCAACATCCCGTGCCCCGTCCTTGCGATTTATTTCTATCGCAAGGGCGGGAAACCACAGACGCCGACGCGCCGCTGGGATACAGGCAATCAGAGCGGAACGGGAATGGTACCTCAGCGACGCTGAAGCTCCGGGTCCTTCACGCCAATGTCGTCGCCGCCGAGGGGCGGAATGGTGACCGTAAAGGTGACTGGGGACTGCAGGCGGAAGTTGATCAAAGTTTCGGTGGGAATCACCGTCTGCTGCCCCCGCGTTGCGGCATTCACACCACCGCCCGCCGCGCCGCCGGCCAGCCCGCCGATGACGGCCCCCTTGCCGCCCCCGGCCAGAGCGCCGATGATGCTGCCAACCACGGCGCCCCCGCCGGCTTTCTCGGCGGTGTTCTTGCCGCGCGCTGCGCCTTCCTTGCTGAACGCATCGGTAACAAGGGTGACCTGTTTCCCCCGCGCGTTGAGTTCGGTGAGTTCAAGGCTCAGCAGTGAGGCCCCCTTGAAATGCGCCGCCTCGCGAGCATCGACAATACGCCCCATCACAGGGGCCCCACGTGGAATGGCAATGACGCCCTGGGTGCCCAGATCTCCCGCCAGGGAGCCGTGAAACACGTCATTGGCCTGCGCGGTCTTCGAGTCGAGCGTCTCCGTGATGCGGATGGGAATGACCGTTCCGGCAGGCAGCGTGACTTCCTTGACCACCGGCTTGGGCGGCGCAGGGGGAGGGGGTGGAGGCTGAGGTGGCGGCGCTGGCGCGGCCTGCGCGACCTGCTCCTGCGGCTCCGGGGCCGGGGCAGGCTGATCGTCGCGAGCCTGGTCGCGAGCCTGATCCCGATCCCGATCGTGGCGCTGCCGCTTGCCTTGTGCGGAACGATCCTCCGGCGGTGCCGCCGCTTGCGCAGGCGGCGCCGCCGGAGCGGCTGTTGTCTGCTGCGCGGGCTGGACGGTGAGATTATTCACCACCGTCTTCACGCCGTCGACCGTGCCGCTGTCGTTTCCTGCGAGCGCGCGAGAGGCCTCGTCCGTGACAGTTCCGCTCAGGGTGGCGACCCCGTTGGCCACGCTCACCTGGATATTCTGGCCGTTGAGCGCGCCTTCGCCGTTGATCTTGGCCTGAACGTCGGTGCTGATCTGCTGGTCAGTGCGCGACGCCGGTTGGTTCTTGCAGCCAACCGCCAATCCCAGGACAAGAGCCAGTACCACGGCTCCCGCCCGCCAAACCCGCGCCCTGGAAATAGATTCGTGTTTCATGGGTGCCTGTTCCCTCGCCAAGGACTGATTTCAAATCCGATCATTAGACGCCTTTGGGGCGGGTTTGGAGTCAGCCGAAATGTGTACTGCGCTTGGACGCTCCCATCCTTGCGCATCGTCAATGCGCACGGCCGGTTCACCATGCCACGATGGGCGTTGAGGCGTTGGAAGGAGCAATATGCAGGTTCGTGCACGGATTCTGGTTGCCGTCCTTGGAGTCACCACCATGTTTGGCGGGTTGGCGCCGAGCGCTCATGCCCTGTTTGGCAAGCACGGGTCCAAGGCGCCCAAGGCTCAGCGAATGAAGAAGAACGCCAACACCTACGACTACCTGAAGGCCAAGAAGCAGAAGAAGCCGACCGGGTACTATCGCAGCACCCTGACCGGGGACATGGTCTACGGCAAGCCCAAGAAGTAGAGAAACACGTTCCGGGCCGCCCTCTCTCCGCCGATAGTCCCGGCAGCCAGACTTGCATCGCCGTTACAGCTCTTCGGGAGTGCCGCCCCACTCCCTTGGATCCACGTCGGCCACCGACTGCGAAAACGTCCACGAATGTCCGGCGAAGTCCTCAACGTTGTACTGCCGCTCGCCGTACATCTGAGTCACCGGTTCCTGAGTAATTCGGGCTCCGGCATCTTTGGCCCGCTTGCAATGGGCATCCGCGTCTTCCACCCGGATAGTGACCGAGTGCCCCGCGCCCAGCGCTCCTCCTGCTTCGTTTTCTCGCAGTTCCCTTAGGGTCACCGCTCCATCTCCAACATTCAACTGCACCCGGTGGGTGCCGATACGCAAGCGCACGCTGAATCCGAATGCTGCACACAGCCAGTCCGCAGCATGGTTCACGTCGGGATAAGCCAGGACAGGAATGACCGTGGCGTGCTGAATCGACCGGTTCTCGAGCATTTCCAGACCTCCGTTCATAGAATCTTATTGCCCTTACCGGTAATGCGGTTCTGAACACAAAAAAGGCCCGGCTTGCGCCAGGCCTTTTCTGACACTGATCACTGACAACTGACCACTGTTGTTATTCCGCCGCCATCTCTTCCGCTTCGCCTTCCTGGCGCATGAGCTCCAGTTCGCGCTCGGCGGCTTCGATTTCGGCCGACACTTCCTGCTGGACACGGGCGGCCGCTTCTTCCAGTTCCGGTGAGAGCTGGACGTTGCGGTAGTACTCGAGGCCCGTGCCGGCCGGGATGAGCCGTCCGACGATCACGTTCTCTTTCAGGCCGCGCAGGTTGTCGATCGCTCCGTTGATGCTGGCTTCGGTGAGCACACGAGTCGTCTCCTGGAAGCTGGCCGCGGAGATGAACGAGTCGGTCGAGAGCGAGGCCTTGGTGATGCCCAGGAGCAGCGGACGTCCAGTTGACGGACGGCCTCCGTTGGCCTGTATCCGATCGTTCTCTTCGCGGAAGCGGAACCTATCCACCTGCTGCTCGAGCAGGAAGTTGGTGTCGCCCACTTCATCGATCCGCACCCAGCGCAGCATCTGGCGGACAATCACTTCGATGTGTTTGTCGCTGATGGCCACGCCCTGCAGACGATAGACTTCCTGGATTTCGTTCACCAGGTAGCCCTGCAGCGCCTTCTCGCCCAGTACGTCGAGAATGTCGTGCGGGTTGAGCGGTCCATCCATCAGCGGATCGCCGGCGCTCAGGCGCTCGCCTTCCTGCACGTTGACGTGAATGCCGCGCGGCACCGAGTATTCCTTCTCGTCGCCGTTGTCGGCCGTGATGTAGATCTTGCGCTGGCCCTTGACCACCTCTCCGAACCGGACCACGCCATCGATCTCGCTGATGATGGCCGTTTCGCGAGGCTTGCGGGCTTCGAACAATTCCACAACACGCGGCAGACCGCCGGTGATGTCCTTGGTGCGGGTGCTTTCCTTGGGAATCTTGGCCAGCACATCGCCCGGACCTACTTCGTCGCCGTCTTGGATCATGAGGTGAGCGCCGCGGGGCAACAGGTACCGCTTGTGCGCCTTGGCGTTCTTCACCTGGAAAGCAGGCTGGCGCTTCTCATCAGGGGAGTCGGCAACCACCCACCGCGAAAGGCCGGTGACTTCGTCGACTTCCTCGTTGAGAGTGATGCCTTCCTGCAGGTCCTTGAACTGAACGGTGCCGCCGATTTCAGTAAGGATCGAGTAGGTGTACGGATCCCATTCAGCCAGCAACTGACCGAGCTTGACCGGCTCCCCGTCCTTTACCCGCAGGCGCGCGCCGTAGACCACCACGTAGCGCTCCTTTTCACGACCGCGTTCGTCCACGATGGCGATCGAGCCGGAACGGTTCATGGCAACCAGGGCGCCGTCCTTGCTTTCGACGGTGTTGAGGTTGATAAACCGAACAGCGCCGTTGTTCTTGGCGTCGAGCCTGGACTGGTCAGCCACGCGGCTGGCAGTGCCGCCCACGTGGAAGGTACGCATGGTGAGCTGCGTGCCGGGCTCGCCGATGGACTGCGCGGCAATGACCCCGCAGGTTTCGCCGAGTTCGACCATGCGGCCCGAGCCCAGGTTTCGGCCGTAGCACAGCGCGCAAACGCCGCGGCGCGACTCGCAGGTGAGCACGGAGCGGATCTTCACCTTCTCCACGCCCGCGCCTTGAATCGCCGAAGCGATGTCCTCGTCGATTTCCTTGTTCACCTCGACAACCACGTTGCCGTCGTAATCCTTGATGCGCTCGAGCGAGACGCGGCCGATGATACGGTCACGCAGCGGTTCGATGATCTCGCCGGACTCGACGATCGAGCCCACGTAGATGCCTTCGACCGTTCCGCAGTCGTACTCGGTCACGATCACGTCCTGCGCCACGTCGACCAGGCGCCGGGTGAGGTAGCCCGAGTCGGCGGTCTTGAGCGCCGTATCGGCCAGGCCCTTGCGCGCGCCGTGGGTCGAGATGAAGTACTCGAGCACCGTGAGGCCTTCGCGGAAGTTCGCCGTGATGGGCGTCTCGATGACTTCGCCCGAAGGCTTGGCCATCAGTCCGCGCATACCACTGAGCTGGCGAATCTGCTGCTTCGAACCACGGGCGCCGGAATCGGCCATGATGTAGATCGGGTTCATGGCGCCCTCTTCGTCGGCACGCTTCATGTTCCCGAACATTTCGTCGGCCACCTTATCGGTAACCGCCGACCACATCTGGATGACCTTGTTGGAGCGCTCGCCGTTGGTGATGGCGCCGTCCATGTACTGCTTCTGGACTTCGATCACCTTCCTGTCGGCTTCTTCAACCACGCCGTACTTGGTTTCCGGGATCACCATGTCGTCGAGGCCCACGGAGAGGCCGGAACGCGTGGCGTACTGGAAGCCGAGTTCCTTGATGCGATCGAGCATGCGGACCGTGACTTCAAGGCCGAGGTTCTGGTTGCAGTAGTTGACCAGTTGCCCGATGCCCTTCTTCTTGAGCAGGCCATTGATGTACGGCATGCCGGAGGGAAGAGCGTCGTTCAGGATCACGCGGCCAACGGTGGTGTTGATGTAGTCCTTGTTGAAGTCGACCGGCTCGGTGTGCGTAAGGTCCTGGTCGTCGTACGCCGTGGTCATGTCGAGCACCTTGCCGGTGTAGCGCAGGCGAACGGGCGACAGGGTCTCGAGTTCCTTGGCTTCAAGGGCCATCAGAACCTCTTCCACGTTGGCGAATACGCGGCCTTCGCCCTTGGCGCCCTTCTTGGCCTTCGTCAGGTAGTAGAGACCTAGCACCATGTCCTGCGTGGGCACGGTGATGGGCTGGCCGGAAGCCGGCGACAGAATATTGTGTGAAGCGAGCATCAGCACGCTGGCTTCAATCTGCGCCTCCGGCGACAACGGAATGTGCACGGCCATCTGGTCGCCGTCGAAGTCGGCGTTGAAGGCGGTGCAGACCAGCGGATGAATCTTGATGGCCTTGCCTTCAACCAGCACCGGCTCGAACGCCTGAATGCCCAGGCGGTGCAGCGTTGGCGCACGGTTCAGCAGTACCGGGTGGTCCTTGATGACTTCTTCAAGGATGTCCCACACCACCGGTTCCTGCATCTCCACCATTTCCTTCGCTTGCTTGATGGTGGTGCAGTGTCCGGTCTGCTCCAGGCGGTGATAGATGAACGGCTTGAACAGCTCGAGCGCCATCTTCTTGGGCAGGCCGCACTGGTGCAGCTTGAGCTCGGGGCCGACCACGATAACGGAGCGGCCCGAGTAGTCGACGCGCTTGCCAAGCAGGTTCTGGCGGAAGCGGCCCTGCTTGCCCTTGAGCGTGTCAGAGAGTGACTTGAGCGGCCGGTTGTTGGCGCCCCTCAGCACGCGGCCGCGGCGGCCGTTATCAAACAGCGCGTCAACGGCTTCCTGGAGCATGCGCTTTTCGTTGCGCACGATCACTTCAGGAGCGTGCAGGTCCATCAGCTTCTTCAACCGGTTGTTGCGGTTGATGACGCGGCGATAGAGATCGTTGAGATCCGACGTGGCAAAGCGGCCGCCATCCAGCGGAACCAGCGGACGCAGTTCCGGAGGAATGACCGGCAGCACGTCGAGAATCATCCATTGCGGCTTGTTGCTCGACTTGCGGAAGGCCTCGACTACCTTGAGGCGCTTGGCGTACTTGATCTTCTTCTGCGCCGAAGTTTCGCTCTTCATGCGCTCGCGCAGTTCCAGGCCAAGCTCGTCGATGCTGACGCGCTTGAGCAGTTCCTTGATGGCTTCGGCGCCCATCATGGCCTTGAAGCCCGAGGGGCGGAACTGCTGGTCGAGTTCGCGGAACTTGTTTTCGTCCTTGATGATTTCGCGCTCGCGCACCGGCGCGTCGCCCGGATCGACTACGACATACGACTCGAAGTAGAGAATGCTTTCGAGGTCGCGCAGGGAGATGTCGAGCAGGTGGCCGATCCTCGAGGGCAGGCCCTTGAAGAACCAGACATGCGAGCACGGCGAAGCCAGCTCGATGTGGCCCATGCGCTCGCGGCGCACCTTGCTGACGGTGACTTCCACGCCGCACTTGTCGCAGATCACGCCGCGGTGCTTCATGCGCTTGTACTTGCCGCAGAGGCACTCCCAGTCGGTGACCGGTCCGAAGATGCGGGCGCAGAACAGGCCATCCCGCTCCGGCTTGAAGGTGCGGTAGTTGATGGTTTCGGGTTTGGTGACCTCACCATGCGACCAGCTGCGGATCTTCTCCGGGGAAGCTAGCATGATGCGGATTGCGTCGAAGTCGGTGATTGGGCTGGTGAGCTCGAATGGGTTCGAACGGAACAAGGTGTCCCTCCTTGGCGGGCCTTCGCGGCCTCGCCGCGGCTCTTCCCGGGATTCCTAGAGGATCCTTCCTTCCCGGGAGGCGGCGGTTACCGCTTTCAGGAAGGACCCTGAACAAAAAATAGCTTTTGGCCACTAGCTGTTAGCTATTGGCTTTTTGCTCTTGCACCGGATCACCGTGGAATTCCCGGTCGGCACATTCGAGCTAAAAGCTGACGGCTAAAAGCTAAGAGCTAATCTGCTACGGCTGCCACTTCCGGCACGGGGACCTTTTTAATCAGGTCGGCGCGCTTGATCAGTTCCACATCAAGGCAAAGTGACTGCAGCTCACGAATGAGCACGTTGAACGATTCCGGCACGCCAGGTTCGATCGCGGCTTCGCCCTTGACGATGGCCTCGTAAATCTTGGTGCGGCCATAAACGTCGTCGGACTTGGCGGTGAGCAGTTCCTGCAGGATGTAGGCGGCGCCGTAAGCTTCGAGCGCCCACACTTCCATTTCGCCGAATCGCTGCCCGCCGAACTGCGCCTTGCCGCCCAGCGGCTGCTGGGTGATGAGCGAGTACGGTCCGATGGAGCGAGCGTGAATCTTGTCGTCCACCAGGTGCGACAGCTTGAGCATGTAGATGTAGCCCACCGTAACCGGCTGTTCGAACTGTTCGCCGGTCATGCCGTCGTAGAGCGCGGTCTTGCCTGAAGACGGCAGGCCCGCTGCGGCCAGCAACGCTTTGATTTCGCTTTCCTGGGCGCCGTCGAACACCGCGGTTCCGAACCAGATGCCGCGCTCCATGCCGGCTGCAACGCGCAGCAGCATTTCGTCGTCGAGTTCTTCGAGCTGCCGCAGGGTCGCCGTCCCGGCGAACTCTTTCCTCATCAGTTCGCGTGTGGCTTGGACATCGCTGTTCTCCCGGACCATGGCGGCGATCCTCTTGCCCAGTCCGTGCGCTGCCCAACCCAGGTGCGTTTCGAGAATCTGACCGACGTTCATACGGGAAGGAACGCCGAGCGGGTTGAGAACGATCTCGACCGGAGTGCCGTCGGGCAGATATGGCATGTCTTCTTCCGGCAGAATGCGCGCGATAACGCCCTTGTTACCGTGTCGTCCGGCCATCTTGTCGCCGACACTCAGCTTGCGCTTCATGGCAACGTAAACCTTGACCAGCTTGATGACGCCGGGAGGCAGTTCGTCGCCCTTCTGCAGCTTGCCGATCTTCTCGTTGGTGATCTTGCGCAGCACTTCGATCTGGCGCGAGGTCATCTCCTCGATCTCATCGATCTGCTCGTTGACGCGGGGGTCCTTGTCGGCGTAGCGGATGCGCTTGAGGTTCTTGGTGGAGATGCGCTCGATGGTCTCGCGATCGAGCAGCACGCCCTTGGTCAACAGACGCTTGTTGGTGCGCTCGTCGTGCAGATCGGCCAGCACTTCCTTGGCGCCCAGGATCGATTCCAGACGCTTTAAACGCTCGTCCGTCAGAATTCGAATCTCGTCGCCGAGGTTCTTTTCGAGCTTGGCAACATACTCGGCTTCGATCAGCTTGGCGCGCTCGTCCTTCTCCTGGCCCTTGCGGCTGAAGATGCGGACGTCCACCACGGTGCCCTCGATACCCGGAGGGCAGGTAAGCGAAGCGTCGCGGACGTCGCCGGCCTTTTCGCCGAAGATGGCGCGCAGCAGCTTCTCTTCCGGAGTCAGCTGGGTTTCGCCCTTGGGCGTTACCTTGCCGACCAGGATGTCGCCGTGCTTGATCTGGGCGCCGATGCGGATTACGCCGCTCTCGTCGAGATCGCGCAGCGCGTGCTCGGAGACGTTGGGAATATCACGCGTGATTTCCTCGGGCCCCAGCTTGGTGTCGCGGGCTTCGATTTCGAATTCCTCGATGTGCACCGAGGTGTAGTAATCCTCGCGCACCAGCCGCTCACTGATGAGGATGGCGTCTTCGAAGTTGTAACCCCGCCACGGCATGAAGGCGACCAGAACGTTGCGTCCCAGCGCCAGCTCGCCCTGCTCGGTGCACGGACCGTCGGCGATCACCTGCCCCTTGACCACACGGTCGCCCTCGCGAACCACCGGCTTCTGGTTGATGCAGGTGTTCTGGTTCGACCGCTTGAACTTGATGAGCGTGTAAATGTCCGAACCCACTTCGCGCGACAACTGCGTGGGATGATGCTCGCCTTCGACGCGCACGATGATGCGCTCGGAGTCGACCGAATCCACGATGCCGTTGCGCTTGGCCAGCACCACCGCGCCAGAGTCGCGCGCCGTGACGCCTTCCATACCCGTACCCACCAGGGGAGCCTCGGCCACCAGCAAAGGCACAGACTGCCGCTGCATGTTGGCGCCCATCAGCGCGCGGTTGGCGTCGTCGTGCTCAAGGAATGGCACCAGCGACGCAGCCACCGAAACCAGCTGCTTCGGCGAAACGTCGATGTAGTCAACCTCGGCCTTGTTCACCAGCACGAAGTTGCCCTGCCGGCGCGCATTCACCAGGTCTTCGGTGATGACGCCTTCCACGTTGAACTCGATGTTGGCCTGGGCGATGGTGTGCTTATCCTCTTCCCACGCCGACAGGTAGAAGCTGAACGGAATGTGGTCGATGGTCCGCTTGCCGGCCTTTTTCAGGTTTGCGTTCAGGCGCCCCGCTTCTTCCTTCTCGATGTGATCGCCTACGCGCAGGCCGCTTTCGCCGGCGTTGGTGATCTCAACGAAGTCGAGAATGCGCGCGTCCTTCACCTTGCGATAGGGCGACTCAATGAAACCATATTCGTTGATACGCGCAAAGCACGAGAGCGAGCTGATCAGGCCGATGTTCGGACCTTCCGGCGTTTCGATCGGGCAGATGCGGCCGTAGTGGGTCGGGTGCACGTCGCGGACTTCGAATCCCGCGCGTTCCCGTGACAGACCGCCCGGCCCAAGTGCCGACAGGCGGCGCTTGTGCGTAATTTCCGACAGCGGGTTGGTCTGATCCATGAACTGCGACAGCTGCGACGAACCGAAGAACTCCCGGATAGCGGCCATCACCGGCTTGGCGTTGATCAGGTCGTGCGGCATAGCCGTCGAGAGTTCCTGATACACGCTCATCTTTTCCTTGATGGCGCGCTCCATGCGCACCAGGCCGATGCGGAACTGGTTCTCCATCAGCTCGCCGACGGCGCGCACGCGGCGGTTGCCCAAGTGGTCGATGTCGTCCACCATGCCGATGTTCTTGCGCAGCTTCAGCAGGTAGCGGATGGTCGAGTAGAAATCTTCCGGCGTCAGGGTGCGGTGATCGAGCGGAGTGGCGTCCTGGTTCTCGTAGAGCTTGATGTTGAACTTCAGGCGGCCTACGCGCGAGAAATCGTACTTGCGCGCGTCGAAGAACATGCCTTCGAACAGCGCCGTGGCCGTGTCCAGCGTGGGCGGATCGCCCGGCCGCAGCTTGCGGTAGATTTCGATCAGTGCCTCTTCGGGCTTGCGGATCGAATCGCGCTTCAGCGTGTTGGTGATGATGTTGCCTACGTCGTCGCGCTCGGGGAAAAATACTTCGAAGCTCGATGCGCCGCTCGACAGCACCTTGTGCAGACGGTCGGCGGTGAGCTCGACGTTGGCCTCTACCACGACTTCGCCTGTAGCGAGATCGACCACGTCCGCGGCGGTCAGGGTGCCATCGAGTTCAGCGGATTCCACTTCAATGCGGTCGATATTGGCGGCGCGAATCGCCTTCATGCTATGGGGCGTAATCTTGCGGCCGGAGTGTGCAATTTCCTCACCGTTGTGCAGCACGGCATGAGCCGGCTTGGCGCCGACCAGGTGGGTTGCCGTCTTGGCGTCCTGTGGAACGGCCCAGAACAGCTTGCCGTCCTGAATGTGCAGGCGATCGACCGTGTAGAAGGTCTTGAGGATCTCCTCGTCGCTGCGCAGCCCGAGGGCGCGCAGGAAGATGGTGCCCAGGAACTTGCGCTTGCGGTCGATGCGCACGTACAGGGTGTTCTTCTGGTCGTACTCGAACTCCACCCACGATCCGCGATAGGGAATGATCTTGCCCAGGAAGTAAGTGCGGTTGTTGGCCGTCTCGAAAAACACACCAGGTGACCGGTGCAACTGCGAAACGATTACACGCTCGGTGCCGTTCACGATGAACGTGCCGTTCGGCGTCATCAGCGGAATGTCGCCGAAGAAGACTTCCTGCTCCTTGATGTCGCGAATGGTCTTGTTGCCGGTCTCGGGATCCTTGTCGTAAATCGTCAGGCGCACCGTGACCTTCAGCGGTGCAGAGAAGGTCATGCCCCTCTCTTCGCACTCCTGCTGGTCGTACTTGAGCTGCAGGCTGACCGGGTCGCCGCACTTGTTGCAGAAGTCAGGCGTGTTCTTGTTGTAGTGGCCGCACTTGGGGCAGAGCACGTCGCCGGGCAGGAACGGGTCAGTAATGACCATCGAACCGCAGTTGACGCAGGCGGTGCGCAGGTGGTGGAGGCCCTTCAAGTGGCCACACTTGCACTCCCAGTTGCCGATGGAAAAGTCAACGAAATCCAGCTGCGAGATGCCGCGGAAATCGGTGATCGGGAAAACGGAAACAAACACAGACTGCAGCCCCGAGTCATCGCGCTCATTGGGCAGCTTGTCCATTTGCAGAAAACGCTCGTAGGAACGGCGCTGGACTTCGATCAGGTTGGGTATTTGCGTTGCTGTTGGAATCTTTGAGAAATCAAGCCGGCTCCGAATCGCGCGCTTCTCGTTAGGCATGCATCACTCCTGAGGCTCATGATTCCGGCACTGGTCACTGATGGGACCGGGTCCGGGCCGGCGGCTCGAACCTCGGAGCGCCGGCAAAGTACGGTAGTAAATCGATAAATCGGGCTGGCTCACCGCCAAAAGCCAGCCTCACAGCCAATGCGCCGGCTTGCCTTGCACAAGCCGCATGCATCCGCTTCAATCCATGCCAAGCAGGGGTTCATGAATTCGCAGCGAAATTTGACCTGGGGCATTGAAGACCATTCGGGATGTGCGCTAGACTGCGCACTATTGAGAGCAGGAAACGCGCAGATTCCCAAGACTGCCACGGGAAACGCTGTGCGTAAAGACGCGAATCAGGCCCGAAAGGCCTCTTCCGCCGCTATGGAGACACGAAAAGCTCGCAAGGGCACAATGCCTCACGAGCGTGGCTGGCTGCCAGTGCTCCCATCCGAATTCTCAATCCCTGCTCTCGCCAATCCCAAAGGTCGTATTCTGCCGCTCGCGCCCGACAAGTCAACGCCACCGTCAATGGATTCCGCCTAACCCATTGACTCTAAGGCACTTTAATCTCGTGCGATGCCCGCCGCCGGAGTGCTTGGCTTTGACTCCGGCCAACTGAGTCTGTTGGTCCCATCACCACTTCAAAACAAACGCGCAGCCCGGACCCGCCTATTCCAAGTTCAAAACCGGAACAAGACGGAAAGACGCGCACTTCATATGGTAGCGCGTCTTGTCCAGGCTTGCAAGTGTAGGGCCATTTTGCCCGACTGCGTGTTCCGATCTACTTGATTTCGACCGTGGCAACGCCTTCGAACTTCTTCCGGATGGCCTCAGCCTCGTCCTTGGTCGCATTCTCCTTCAGCGCCTTGGGAGCGCCATCGACCAGGTCCTTGGCTTCCTTCAGGCCGAGCGATGTAATCTCGCGTACGGCCTTGATGGTGTTGATCTTGTTGGCGCCCGCATCCTTGAGGATGACCTGGAACTCGGTCTTCTCCTCAACTGCGGGAGCCGCTGCCGCACCGCCGCCAGCCGCGGCCACCGGGGCCGCTGCCGCGGCCGAGACGCCGAGCCGCTCTTCGAGCTTCTTTACCAGGGCCGCCGCTTCCAGCAGGCTCAGGCTTACGATCTGTTCTTCCAACTGTGCGAGATCCGCCATTTTCTTCTCCATTCAGAACCGTTGAAATTTGATATACCCGGCCGTAAACCCAAGCTGGAAGTTTCCGATGCGCCCAGACCAGCGCCCTTCCGAACCGCATTACAGCCAAAAAAAGACTCTTGCTTAAACTTCAGCGCCAGCCGCGGGGGTTTCGCCAGCCGGGGCCGACTCTTCGCTCACTTGCGCAGGCAGCGCAGCTTCGCTCATGGCCGAAGGCTCAGGAGCCGCGCTTGGCGCAGGCGCCGCAGCAATGGTCGCTACAGGGGGAGCCGCACCAAACTTTTCTTTTTCCACCCCCTGGCCCAGCACCACGGCCAGATCGCGGCCGGTGGCGTTGATCACTGTCGCCAGGCGCTGCGCCGGGGAGTTGATGAGGAACAGCAGCTTGGCAAAGAGCTCTTCCTTGCCCGGCATGGTCGCCAGCGCTTTAACCTCTTCGACATTCAGCAGCTTGCCGTCAACGATACCCAGCTTGAACTGAAACTCCGCATTCTCGCCGACCCACTTGGCAAAAACCTTGGCCAGGGCGACCGGGTCACCCGAAGTGAACGCCACGGCGCTCACGCCCTTCAGCCCCTTGAGCGCGCCCTCAACCTTGGTGCCTTCCCCAGAGATCGCGGCCAGCTTGTTTTTCACCACGCGGTACTTGCCGCCGGCTTCGCGAACGATCTTGCGCAGCGCAAAATCCTGCGCCACCGTCAGCTTGGCAAACGTGCCGATAATCGCCGTCGTCGAGGTCTCCAGCTCCTTGGCGAGCAGCTTGACCTTTTCCTGCTTTTTTTTCTTCGTAATCGCCATTGTGTGCTCCGCAAAACAGTGATCAGTGATCAGTAATCAGTGGTCAGCAATCCTGAACCACGATCTTTGTCATGACCCCTTCTTCCGCCTTGAATGGGCGTCGGTTTCCAATTCGCTTCTCAATCTCTACGGTCAGGCACAAATGCCGGCTGTCCCACGATGCCAACTGATCACTGACCACTGATCACTGCCTTTAGTGCTTGCCGGCCGCGTCTGCGACCGCCGAATCCAGCGGTACCCCGGGGCCCATCGTCGAGCTCAGCGTCAGGCTCTTGATGTACTTGCCCTTGGCCGCCGAAGGCTTGGCGCGCACGATCGATGTGATTACCGTGGTGGCGTTGTCGACCAGCTTCTGGGGGTCAAAGCTCAGCTTGCCAACCGGCACGTGTACCAGGCTGGTCTTGTCGGCGCGGAATTCCACCTTGCCGGCCTTGATTTCCTTCACCGCCGCGGCCACGTCCATGGTCACGGTCCCGGTCTTGGGGTTCGGCATCAGGCCCTTGGGGCCGAGGATCTTGCCCAGGCGGCCCACCACTTTCATCATGTCGGGCGTGGCGATCAGGGCATCGAAGGCGGTCCAGCTTTCCTTCTGGATCTTTTCAACCATTTCCTCGCCGCCTACGAAATCGGCTCCGGCATCCTGGGCTTCTTTCTGGCGGTCGCCGGTGGCGATCACGGCCACGGTCTTCGACTTGCCCAGGCCGTGCGGAAGAACCACTGTGCCGCGGACCATCTGGTCGGCGTGGCGGGTGTCGACCCCCAGACGCATGGTCAGATCGACGGTTTCATCAAACTTGGCGTACTTGACTTTCTTGAGGAGCCCGACTGCCTCGGGCAATGGATAAGCAGGCTGCGTGACAGCAGCGCGCGCCTTCGCAATATTCTTGCTGACCTTTTTGGCCATGTTCCCTCGTCTCCCACCGCTGATGCCAGCCTCTTCTCAGAGAAACCCGCTTGCCCGGGCAAACATAACTGTCGCCTCAAAGCCGGGGTCCAACAGCCGTGGTGCTATTGACGGTCCGGATGTGGGTCCGGACACATCTTTGGATCATATAGGAGCGGTTGCCGGAATGCAATATGCCGGCAACCCCGCAGCGCTGGTTTGGGAGAGGTCTTGTAGTTAGATGTTCCATCCCATCAAAAAGTTACATTCATTTCGAGGGAAGCTTAACGGGGCGAAATTCCCGCCTTTTCGAGCAACAAATCCCGACCGCCTGTGTCCAATCTGCTGGAACGGTGGTTGTGGTACGAGGCGAAGCGCCGGCAATTTGCCGGGCCAAAACAGACGCCTCAGAGGAGCAACTGAGATGAAGAAAATGGCACTTGCAATGAGTCTGGCTGCCGGGGCACTGATGGTCGCGGCGCCGGCATTTCCCCAAAATGAGAACCAGGGCCGCGGGCAGGCGGTGATTACGGTCCTGCCGGCCCACAACTCGGAAGCCGCGCCGGCTTCCCTGTCGCAACAGGACCTGCAGCTCAAGGTGAACGGCAAGGATACGACGATTACCAACTGGACCCCGCTGAGGGGGCAGAACGACCAGCTGGAACTGGTCGTCCTGATCGACTCGTCGGCGCGCGCCAGTATCGGAACCCAGCTAAGTGAGATCGGCGGCTTTGTGAAGAACCTCCCGGCGTCGGCCAAGGTGTCGATCGCATGGATGGTGAATGGGACAGCGCAGCTGGCCACGCCGCTGACGACCGACCACCAGCAGGCCTTGAAGGGAATCCACTTGCCCGCCGGCTTCCCCGGCGCCAGCGCCAGCCCGTACTTCGCCCTGTCGAACCTGGCGCAGCACTGGCCTTCGAACGATCGCGGAGCGCGCCGCGTGGTGGTGATGATCAGCGACGGCATCGACTACTACAATCCGCGCTACGATCCTGAAGACCCCTACATGCAGGCCTCCATCACCGACTCGGTACGTGCGGGACTGGTGGTCTATTCGATCTACTGGCAGAACCAGGGCCGGTTTGACCGCAGCCGCTATGGAACCGATGCCGGCCAAAACCTGATGCTGAACGTCACCCAGGCGACGGGCGGCAACAGCTACTGGCAGGGATACGGAAACCCGGTTTCGTTCCAGCCCTTCTTCAAGGACCTGGAACGGCGCCTCGAAAACCAGTATGAAGTCGCCTTCACCACTCCGCTGAAAGGCAAGCCCGACGTGGCGAATATGAAGCTGAAGGTGAACGGAATCTCCGGCAAGGTGGACGCGCCGCAGCAGGTCTTCGTGGCCCGCTCAGGGATGTAACCAGTAAGTTGAAGCCCGGCAATGCGCGCCGTCCTTTGCGGACGGCGCGTTTTTTGCGCCTGAACCGGTGCAGAAACCAGCCTCACGGCGTGCCGGTGAAACTCGCGCCGTCCTCAGCGTCAAGATCTTTGCCGCCAATATTGATAAATGTGTTTCCTGAAACATCTGTAACGCCAAACGTATTCAGAATTCCGTCTCCTTGGACGGATCGAAAGGTCGAGTCGTGCACCGTCCAATCACCAAAGGTCTGCACAGCGTTTGTCGCGATATCGCTGAATAAGGCGTTCGTTACGATGAACTGAGAAAAGGCGCCGGGAACTGGAAGATAGGGGGCGATTCCAGCCCACATATTCGAACACTGAAGGCCGTTGATTCTGACCTGGCTCACGTATTGCACAAACTGCAGGCAGTAATCGGAGATTGGACTGCTGCCAGGGTAGTCGACCCTGATATTCGCCAGGCTAACGCTGGTAGCAGCAGACCGTGGGCCGGCACCCTGAATGTATACACCCCAACCAACGACCCCCGTAATCGTGGCATCGTGAACTGCGATGTTGCTTATACCGCTCTCCACTCCCTGTATGACCAGTCCCTTCGTATCGCCTGGAGTGAGCAGATAGTGAATGGTCACATTTCCAATCTCATCGGAATTCGTGGGTGCATAGTCGTCCGATTTCAGGATGATCGAGTCGATGCCGTGCCCCCTCGAATAAACACCATCTACCACTGAATCTGTTCCTTTGAGGACAAAACCGTGCATATTCATTACCGTTGCGACATTCCTGACACGCGCGTTTTTCACGTTCTCCAGCAGCATGCAGTGAACGGGGGCCAACGGATCCGACCCCAGGCAGGAGACATTTTCCACGTGGGGAGACTGTAGTGGCGGAGCGCCCACGACCTGGCCGGAGTTGTAGATAGCCAATCCGTCGAGCGGCACGCCCGCGTTATTCGCATTGATAAAGTCGGATCCGACATCGACTCCAAGATCGCTCAGGATAAAGTAGTCGGCCCCTGTAGTGACGGGCAGCGTTCCCTGAATGATGGTGCCGCCGGTCATGGCTGTGAAGCCATCGTTGTATCCCGACATGCCGGAACCTTGAATTGTAATCGTGGGCCTGTCGATAGAGTTCGAGGAGTTAAAACCGCTGGGCCACGTTCCCAACCCCAACACGACAGTACCTCCGCTTGGAGGAAGACTGTCAACTGCCTGTTTGACCGTCTCGCCGGTATGCGCATAGATCACGCTGGAAGCGGAAGAAACTCCGCTGGAGCTTGAAGTGAGCTGATTTGAAACCCCGCAGGCGCAACAGAGAAGCAACAAAAGTGTGGCAGAATGCAGAACTACAGATCTTGCATACATGGAATGGCGCAGTCCGGACCGGAGCGTGATTTTGGAATTCGAATGCCGGCGTTGACTCCATGGTCAGCCTCTCTATTCTTTTCAATCAGTGAGCCAGGTCACAAACAACGGCTAGGAACGAGCCGCGTCCAGTGAAAGTCGATACCTCGCCTTGACGGAGATTGAATTCCGCTACATGTCCATGTGACGTGTTGCTATTCACGCGATGTCTTTGTGACATCTTCTATCCTGGCGAGAATCTCCGTAAATTGTGGCCTGAGAGCCCTTCAACGCTGTTCTTCGCAGCCATGGTGTGCTCAGCATTGATTGCGCAGGGCCAGTCGCGGAATGGCAATTACGCTCGGGATCCCAAACAGCCCCCTAAGAGCCGACGCCAGAATTAATTATTTGAAGAGACTCTGATCGGCACACGAAAGCGAAAATGCCCCGGGATCAATTCTTCGCTACGGAATAAATCGAGATCTGGCCGCGGGTCAGGACGGCGAGCTCCGAGCTGTCGGGCGCCAGGGCGTACCCATCGCGGCTCGCGGACGGGGACCCGACGCGCACGCCGAGTAGCCGCTTGCCATCGGTCGCTCGATAGACTTCCAATTCCGCAGTGGACAAATCCGCCTCAAGAAACCGGTCGTTCCCGCCCTGGGGGATGGTGGACTGCACGGTCTTCACAACGAAGGTCTGACGGTTCGGGCTCCCTTTGGCGACGTGGTCAAAATCATCCGGATTCGAACCACCCTTCAGCGCCAGCTTCCCGTTGGATCGCAGCACACGGAACTCACGCACGCCGGTTTGCTTGTCGCAGCTCACCAGGAAGATGAGATCCGGCGCGAAGCTGGAGAGTTCAGGCGTGCAGCGTGAGCTGAAGCGAGCCAGGGTCGAAGCCTGGTTATCCCATGTCAACATCGAAACCCGGTAGCGCATGTTGGGCTGCGCCAGCAGCCGGGCCTGACCCTCATCAAGAAGCGTGGGCGCCATCACCCCGGAAGCTGTCGACGATCTCGCGATGACCTCGAAGTTTCGATTCAAAACGAACACATCCACGTCTTCTTCCGGATCACCGTTAAGACTTTCAGCAAGCTGGACATGCAACTCGGGCGAGTGACGTTCATGGGTAACACCGACGGCGATGAAACTTCCGTCGGGGCTGACCCGCACAAAGTTCAGCGGCCCCTCCAGGGGAATCCGATTGGAGATATTTAGCCCCTCGCCATAAACCCGAAGTTCCGAACCAACATGCACCAGAACTCGTCCCTCGGTCAGTGGCCAGAGGTAATCGCGGTTGTCGGATAAGTCCCAGTCCGCGGTGCGAAGGACGCGCTGTGTCTGGGTGTCAATCAAGGCAGCGCGGATCACCCGGATGGTCCATCCAGACCGTCCCAGCCGATGCCTGGGCACAAGAATATGAGGGTTGAAGGTGACCAGCAGTTCCCTGGAACTGAGATAGGCCAGACCCTCGTCATGATCGAAGCTGTCCATTCGCCTTTGTGGACGCGGGGCATAACCAAGCTCACTGATGGAGATGGAGGCCTTCGGCCTGGCGCCCTCGCCGGCAGTGCCGGGTGGCAACGCGACGCTGCATTGCGGCGGCCCGCAACTTTCGAGGTCGTCGACGGGCGGCGGCATCGACACTGCGGCGGCTGCGGCGGACGGCAGAGTATGAGCGGAACCGGAAACGCCTGCCCCTGGCGGTTGTACGGCGCCGGGGCTGGCCGGCGGGCGCGGAAATGTCCCTTGCGCGGGTACCAGCAAAAGAAGGGTGTGCTTCTCGAGCGCAACGTCGTGGCCCTTCGAACTCAGAACTGAACTGTTTTCAGGACCCATGCCAACACTCAGTTTTAATCCTCTGATCCCGGAAACATCGCCCATCTTCAGGCCCGGAGTCAAGGGGAATTGATGAATCGGCTCTTCCAGCTGCATGTTGATATTGGTGCTCATTTGCATGGTCTTGAGAGCGGCAATGCCTCCCATCGAGCGATCCGATGTCGAGCCGGCGGTAGAAAGCGGAAGGGCCGAGGTGATGATGCCCAGATCGCTGTCCTGCGGCGGTGCGGCCATGGCGGCCAGGAGCAGTTCGAAAGCGCCCATCTTGACGTCTCCGCATTGGGCCCGGGTGAAGGCCACATCGACTTCGGAGACTTTGGCGTTCTGGCGATAAGGAGTAAAGGAGAGCACATGCCCTTCCAGCATCGCACCACGCCGGAGAACACAATCTGTGCCCTTCCAGTCGACAGTGACGCGGGCGAAGATCGTTGCGCCCTCCTTCAACAGGTGAGCGTTCATGTCGGCCATCAATTCAGCCTGAACCGGGGTGATGCCCTGGACAGCGCCCGTGGCGCCAAAGACCGCCGGGCACCACAGCGCGAGAGCAATCGTCAGCCCTGCCGCGAACCGCGAGTGAGCATTCCCACTTTCACCCCCGCCAAGCCGGTTCGGTCCCAGAGCCCAGGAATGTTGGACAGCGCGGATGCGGACGCGGTATTTCGAAAGCCTCCGTAGAATCCCCTTCATTCCGTTTTCCCCGATCGGGAGCAATTCTACACTCAGCGAATGTTTCTGATCCGATCGCTGCGACAATTCGCCAGGGCTCTCGCATTTGTAACCCGCCGCGTTGCCCGTGTAACGTGTTGCTATTCACGCGATGTCTTCGTGACACCTTCTATCCCGGCGAGAATCCTTGTGACATTGAGGCCCCTGAGTCCTTCGACGCTGTTCTTTGCAGCCATGGTGTGCGCGGCCTTTGTCGCGCAGGGCCAGTCGCTGAATGGCAATTACGCCCGCGATCCCAATCAGCCGGTCGATCCGCAGTACACCGAGCACATCAAGAAATACACCACCGATCCGTCGTTTAACTCGCCGCTGGTGGACTATCTGCCCGCTTCGAAGACCGTGCCTACGCCAGCCAAGGTGCTGGGGGACGTGTCGGGCGCCCCCGACATGCTGCCCTATGCGGAAGATGTCTACAAGTACTTCCGCATGCTCGAGACGTCCAGCCCGCGCGTGAAGGTCTTCACCATCGGCCATACCGAAGAGGGCCGTGAAATGACTGCCGCGGCGATCGCCGATCCTGAATTACTGGCAGGCGCCAACGAGAACAAGGCTCGGCTCGCGCAACTGGCCGATCCGCGCACGATCAAATTTGACGATGCGAAGGCACGCGACCTGATCGATCACTCCTTCCCGGTCTACTACATCACGGGAACCATCCATTCTCCGGAAACCGGCGCGCCGACCGCGCTGATGGAACTTGCCTACCGGCTGGCGGTAGATGATGCACCCTACATCAAGTTCATCCGCTCGCACATGATCGTGCTGATTACTCCGGTGGTCGAGGTGGACGGCCGCGACCGCATGGTGGACATCTACAAGTGGCACAAGGCCAACCCCGGCAAGGACTGGCCGCACCTGCTCTACTGGGGCCATTACGTGGCGCACGACAACAACCGCGACGCCATGGGCATGACGCTGGCGCTTTCGCGCAACGTGCTCGATACGTATATCGACTGGCACGCGCAGGTCCTGCACGATCTGCACGAGTCGGTACCCTTCCTCTACGACAACACCGTGGGCGATGGGCCTTACAACGCGTGGGTCGATCCGGCGCTCGCCGATGAGTGGGCCGAACTGGGCTGGAACAACGTGGCGCAGATGGAGAGCTTCGGCATGCCGGGCGTGTTCACCCACGGCGATTTCGATACGTGGAGCCCCGGCTACCTGATGTTTCTCGCCGGCATGCACAACGGCATCAGCCGCCTTTACGAGACCTTTGGCAATGGCGGCGCCGATACCGAGAAGCGCATCCTCACGCCCGAAGAATATTCGCGCACCTGGTATCGGCAGAATCCACCGCTGCCAGTGGTGACCTGGTCGCAGCGCGACAACAACAACTATGAGCAGACCGCGCTGCTGACGACGCTCTCGTATTTTTCCGAGCACACCCACCACTTCCTCGAGAATTTCTACGTAAAGAGCAAGCGGGCGGCACAGAAGCCGTCGCTCGAAGGACCTGCCGCCTACGTGATCGGCAATGACGAGGCCCATGCCAATCGCCTGGCCGAACTGGTGAAGGTGCTCAAGCGCCAGCACGTCGAGGTGCAGCAGCTTTCCGCGGCGGCCGCATGCGAGGTTCCAGGCGAGAAGCGCGGCGACAAGCCGAAGCAGGAGACATTTGCGGCGGGCTCGATCGTAGTGCGTATGGATCAGCCCTATTCGCGTGCCGCCGATGCGCTGCTGGATCGCCAGTTCTGGGCGCCGGACGATCCGCAGAAGCATCCGTATGACGACACCGGCTGGTCGTTCAGCCAGCTGTTCAATCTCAAAGTCACGCGCGTGAACGACGCGGCAATTTTGAAATCCGATATGAAGCCGGTGGACGATCCGACCACGCTTGCGGGCCGGCTGGACGGCGACGGCGCGCTGGTGGCGGTGGCCAACACCGGGCAGACTACGCTGCTAGCGCTGGTTTACAAGCTGAAGGGCGCGACCATTCAAGCGACAGACAAGCCCTTTGATGCAGGGGACAAACACTTCGCGGCCGGGTCGCTGCTGATCAGCGGAGTTGCCGATGAGACGCTCAAGAGCACGCTGCGCGACCTGGCGCTCGACGGCACGCACCTGAGCGTCGCTCCGATGGTGGCCTCGCACGCGGTCACGGCTCCGCGGATCGCGCTGATGCATACGTGGCTGGCTACGCAGACCGAGGGATGGTGGCGGTATGCGTTCGATGCGGCGGGCGTGCCTTATGACTACATCAGCACCCAGACGGCGGCCAGGCAGGAGGACCTGCGCGCGAAATACGACGTGATTGTTTTCGCGCCGGTGAGCCGCGTCTCCGCGCAGGATATCCTCAACGGCGTGCCCCAGTGGCACAATGCCATGCCGTGGCAGAAGACCGATCTGACCCCCAACCTGGTCATCGACTCGACCGATGATATTCGTCCGGGGCTCGGCTACGACGGGCTCGCCCACCTGAGGAAATTTGTCGAAGCGGGCGGCCTGCTGATCACCTGCGAGGACACGGCGCAGTTCGCAATCGACACCGGCCTTGCGCCGGGGGTGACGGTCGCACCGGCCGCTGACGCGCGCGTCGTGGGAACGGTGCTCAACACGGTCTTCGTGGCGCGCGACAATCCCATCGCCAACGGCTACGACCTGAACGTGCCGGTGATGAGCGCCAATGGCATGGCATTCAATATAAGCAACACGGTTGGCCGATCGGGTGGAAGGGTGCTGATGGATCCCTATGCCGAAAGGCCGACGGGCCGCGGCACCATGGAAGAGAACGACGAGCCGCAGGGCCGCAAGGTCGCCCCGGCCGAGCCTCTCGAGAAGCAGCAGCCCTGGGAAGCCCGCAAACTGAACGAGGAGCAGATGCGCAACAATCCTTCGGTGATCCCTGCCGAGTACCGGCCCGACGTGATCCTGCGTTTCAGCGACGCCAAGACGATGCTGCTCTCTGGCCTGCTCGACAAGGCTGGATCGATTGCCGAGCATGCCGTGGTGGTGGATGCGCACCTCGGCCACGGAAATGTGCTGCTGTTCGGAATCAACCCCATCTATCGCGGAGAAACGATCGGAACCTACGGGCTGGTGTTCAACGCCATACTGAATCACGATCGGCTGGCGCACGCGCCGGACGAAAAGAAGTAACCGCTTCGGTTCGAGGCTGACCACTGACCACTGTTCACTGACCACTGATCTGTGGCAAACTTGGACACATGGGAAACAAGGACAAAGGCAAGAAGGAAGTCAAGAAAGCTCCCAAGCCCAAGCCGAAACCGGAACCCGGGCGCAGACCGGAAGTGTTTACGCCTGCCCCTCCGAAATAATTTGCCGAGAGCCGCTCGCAGCCATGGGAGCGGCTTTTCTGCGTTCAGGGGCAAATCGGTCTTCAGGCATTCGCTGGCTCGAGCGGCGTGGGGAGTGTTGTGCGCCCGGGCTGACCGTCATCGCAGCCTATACACGTCATACCCTTTCAAGCGGCGGTACAGAGCGAAATCCTGCGCAACCAGTTCCATTGTCAGCCCGCTCTCGGGCAGCGGATTCTCGTTGATCTGAAGGACCCGCTTGATGATCACCCACCGGACGTTGCGGCGGCGCGCTTCCGCGAGCATTTCCGTCGCCGAGTACGGATCGGTGGTGGGGTCGAAGAGAGTCACTGGGAATTGCGGAGTACGCTCGGTTGCGAAGTAGAACGGGTCTTCGCCGGGGAACAGAACCAGTGCATCGTTCGGCGGGATTTCGCGGGCCGTGAACTCCACGAGCTCCTCGAAATTGGAAAGGAAATTCCCTCGCGTCGCCATTCCGCGCAAGGCGGGAACGGACGAGCGCTCCAATAGCTCGTCGGGGATTTTGATGTAACTGAGGCGTTCGAGCGAAGCGGCGTAGAGGGTGCCGCAGATGACAAACGTCGCGGAGATGGCCACTGTGCCGGCGATGGCGACGCTCCGAGCGGGCCTTGGAAGGGTGGCGAACACGCAGGCGACGAGAACCATCAATAGCGGCCACAGGGCGTAGGTCGATCCCCACAGTTGCTGCGACAGAAACGTGCCATGGATCGCGGCCAGCACAAAGAACGGAATGAACCGGGCGAGCGTGATGCCGCGGCGCAGTTCGAGCAGCCCCATCACAGCTGCGGCAAGGAGCAGCAGCGGCCATAGCGCAAGCAGGTTGTCGGCGCGCTCGTCGGCATCATCGTCGAGAAAGAGAAAGATCAGGCTGCCCGCGAATGGCGCAGCGATCAGGCAGAAAGCCGCGGCGCGCGCCCAGAGTCGCGAGATTAGCCGTGTGTGGCAGAGAAGCAGTCCGGCAGCAAGCGTGGGAATTGTCCATACGAACGCGGGCTGGCTGTAGACGGCCAGCATCGAGCCAAGCCCTGGCAGGCGGCGCTGGGCGGCGAATTGGACCGTCCAGTGGAGGTAGTTGCCCAGGCCGGCGGTCGCGGAGATCAGAGCCAGCGCGATGAGTACAGCGGCCGCGATTCCTGAGAGTACAAGAGCGGGCTGCGATCGGCCGATTGCGCGGACCGAACGGGTGTGCACCCATTCCGCAGCAAGCAGGAGGAGCATGCCCACGGCGACCGCAGCAAGAAATGGAAGGCCCATGTTCTGCTTGAAAAACAGCGGCAGAACGGTTGCTGCCCCGGCAGACAGCGCCTCGGCGGCATGCGGGCCGGAATCCGTTTGAGTCCCCGAGACGGACCAGGAGCACGATGGCCAGCAGAATCGCCAGCGCGCAGTCGCAATCGTAGATGGGATGCGGATAGACGGAGTAGATTCCGAGGACCGTAAGCGGTGCGGCCAGCAGGAGTGCGGCCATCCAGTTCATGGGGCCGATCAGCGAGGTCGCCCGTAGCAGGCGCAGCACAATGCGCCACGCCAGCAGGGTTGCGAGCCCACCCGCAACCGCCGCATACACCACTGCCAGCAGATAATGCCGGCCGGCTACCCACATCAGCCCGGCCTGGATGAGAAACGTTAGCGGCGCATGCACCAGGGGAAAATCGCGATACGGCATCTGGCCCAGGACAATGCGCCAGCTGGTGTCGAGCAGATAGCCCACATCCCAGAGCACGGCCACGCGCGAATTCTGCCACAGAACAAATGCGGCGGTGGCCAGAAACAGCAAGGCGGCCGCGAGAGAATCTCGCGGCCGCCAAGGATGTGACTTCAGATTTGAAGAAGCTGCCGAGCTCTTTCGTTCCCCAATCTCTTCGCGGGTCGGCGCGGAGAGGATGGGGTAATGAGTCCATGCGGGCTTATGCCACGACTTCAATGCCCATGGAGCGGGCAGTGCCCTTGATGCTCTTGATCGCCGTCTCGATGGAGGCGGCGTTCAAGTCGGGCATTTTCTGGGTGGCGATTTCGCGCACTTGTTTTTCGGTTACCTTGCCCACCTTGTCCTTGTTGGGCGTTCCGGCGCCTTTGGCTACGCCGGCGGCCTTCTTGAGAAGCACAGCCGCGGGCGGGGTCTTGGTGATGAAGGTGAAACTGCGGTCGGCGTAGACGGTGATCACGACCGGGATAATGAGGCCGGCCATTTCTTTGTTCTGCGTGCGCGCGTTGAACTGCTTGCAGAACTCCATGATGTTGACCTGGGCCTGGCCGAGAGCCGGTCCTACGGGAGGCGCCGGCGTGGCCTTCCCGGCCTCGATCTGCAGCTTGACTTGCGCGGTAATTTTCTTCGGAGGTGCCATGGGTTTCCTTCGGAAACAGCTCTTAGCTCCTGGCTGTTAGCTTTTGCTGTCCATGCGACATTTGAATTTTGGTGCGCAGCAATCAGCGTTCCCTTTTAACCGGCGCCCGCCAGGTGGGCAAACCAGCTAGAAGCTAAAAGCTAATAGCTAAAAGCTGTCGCTACTCAATCTTTTCGACTTTGCCGAACTCGAGTTCGACGGGCGTGGAGCGGCCGAAGATGGTCACCATGACCTTGAGCGTCTCGCGATCTTCGTTGATCTCGTCCACCACGCCGTTGAAGTTGGCAAACGGTCCATCGGTGATGCGGACCTGCTCGCTCTTTTCAAACTTGATTTTGAGCCGCGGCTTCTCCTTGGCGACCTCGGAGCGGAAGAGGATGGAACTCACTTCTTCCTCGGAGAGCGCTACCGGCTTGTCGCCGGTGCCCAGAAAGCCGGTCACCTTGGGCGTGTCCTTGAGGACGTGCCACAGGTTGTTGTCGAGTTCCATCTCGACCAGCACGTAGCCGGGCAGAAACACGCGTTCGACTGTGCGCTTCTTGCCGTTGACGATCTCGGTGACGGGCTCCGTGGGAATCATCACGCGGCCGACGCGGTCAGTCAGCCCGAAGGCCTGCACACGGCTCTGGATCGACTCCCTGACCTTGCGCTCGAAGCCCGAGTAGGCATGCAGGATGTACCACTTGAAGCGCTCGTTGCGCTCCGGCTGCGGTTCGCCGGTCTGTTGACTACTTCTTCTGCCATTCATGTTCTCGATCTGGGGTTCCTGCATATTTACTGCGCGCCACCCAGCCTGGTGAGGATCTCGTGCAATCGCCCGGTTGAAAACGAAATCCGTGACCATGAAGAAGACCCCGAACAGAAACACAGCCACCAGCACGACGGAGGTGGTGGCCTGCACTTCTTTGCGCGAGGGGGTTACGACCTTGCGCGTTTCCGCGCGCACGTCGCTCAAGAAAGCTGGTGAATTTCTGCCAGGAGCCGACCACGTTCCCGGAGAGGTTTGAGACGGCACTGGGCTCCTGCCTCTTGATCTGCGCCGGACGCTCTTCGCCATTCACTGTTACTGCCTTTGATGCCATACTTCCATTCCTTGGTTCCCGGCGTCTGCCGGGAACATTTACCCGCATACTCAGAACATTTTCCAGAGCCCTTCACCACGGTGTATATCCCACGCAGGTGGGCGTCTCTGGAAACTGCCTTCCAAAACTGGCAGGGGCGGAGGGATTCGAACCCCCAAGTTCGGTTTTGGAGACCGACAGTTTAACCGTTGAGCTTACGCCCCTAAAAGCAGCGTCAGTGTTCAGTGTTCAGTTATCAGTTCTGCGGTAGCCTGGTCCAGGCTTTCGCCTCTCCCGCAACGTCTGCGACTGACAACTGACACTGATCACTGAAAACTGTCGTGTTACTTCGTTTCCTTGTGCGGCTGGTGCTTGCGGCAGCGGTTACAGAACTTCTTGAACTCGAGACGGCCGGTGGTCGTCTTCTTGTTCTTGGTCGTCGAGTAGTTCCGCTCCTTGCACTCAGTGCACTGCAATGTCACAATTTCCCGCATCTCTTATCCTAACCGATTCTGAGCTTCGCCGGCTCTTCGCCGGCGAGTTGTCAGTTCTCAGTTCGTCAGTTCTCAGTTCTGCCCGTGTCCAGCTGACAACTGAAACTACGAACTGACAACTGCGACTTACTTGATAATTTCCCAGATCGTGCCCGCGCCCACGGTGCGGCCGCCTTCGCGGATCGCGAAGCGCAGGCCCTTCTCCATGGCCACCGGCGTGATCAATTCCACAACCAGCTGCACGTTGTCGCCGGGCATCACCATTTCCGTGCCCGCCGGCAGTTCCGCCACACCCGTCACGTCCGTGGTGCGGAAATAGAACTGCGGACGATAGCCCTTGAAGAACGGCGTATGACGGCCGCCCTCTTCCTTGCTCAACACGTAGACTTCGCCCTTGAAGTTGGTGTGCGGCGTGATCGAGCCGGGCTTGGCCAGAACCATCCCGCGCTCCACATCTTCCTTGGGAATGCCGCGCAGCAGGATGCCGGCGTTGTCGCCCGCCAGGCCTTCGTCCAGCTGCTTCTTGAACATTTCCACGCCCGTGCAAACCGACTTGCGGGTCTCGCGGAAGCCGACGATCTCCACATCCTCGCCGACCTTCACCTTGCCGCGCTCGATCCTTCCGGTCACCACCGTGCCGCGTCCCGAGATCGAGAAAATATCTTCGATCGGCATCAGGAAGGGCAGATCAATCGAGCGCTGCGGCTGCGGCACGGACTTGTCCACCGCCTCCATCAGCTCGTCGATCTTGGCTTCCCACTGCGCTTCGCCATTCAGCGCGCCCAGCGCCGAGCCGCGGATCACCGGAACGTCGTCGCCCGGGAACTGGTACTTGGACAGAAGCTCGCGGACTTCCATCTCCACCAGGTCGATCAGTTCCGTGTCCTCGACCGCGTCGCACTTGTTCAGGAACACCACGATGTAGGGCACGCCTACCTGGCGGGCCAGCAGCACGTGTTCCTTGGTCTGCGGCATGGGGCCGTCGGTGGCCGCAACCACCAGGATCGCCCCGTCCATCTGCGCCGCGCCGGTGATCATGTTCTTGATGTAGTCGGCGTGACCGGGGCAGTCGACGTGCGCATAGTGCCGGTTCTTGGTCTCGTACTCCACGTGCGCCGTCGCGATGGTGATGCCGCGCTCGCGCTCTTCCGGAGCATTGTCGATCGAGTCAAACGAACGGAACGGATTCTTCGGATTGTGCTTCTGCAAGACCTTGGTGATCGCCGCCGTCAACGTCGTCTTGCCGTGATCGATGTGCCCGATCGTCCCCACATTGCAGTGAGGCTTCGAACGATCAAATTTTTCCTTCGCCATAAAAGTCCAAAATCCCTTTCGTAGCTCGTTCACTGCTCCGTTGTGACCTCGGGGCGCCGGCGTTCCGGCTCCAGCCCCAAAAAACCAGTTCTCAGTTCTCAGTCGTCAGTTCTCAGTCTTCTTCTTGCCCGCCTCAGCCGCGTCGATCTCCACGATCACACTGACAACTGAAAACTGACCACTGACAACTCGTCTCAGTAATACGCGTAAGCCTTGAAATACCGCTGCCGCAATTCCTGCGGCACTTTTTCCACCAGCCGCAGATAGCGCTCGCGGGTCAATCCCTGATCCGATACCGGAAGCGCGGCGTAGAGCCGGATCGCGTCCTTGCCCAGATATCCGCGCTGGAGAACCGCTTCAAAATCGCGAATCGGAAGCCGGGCGCGCACCACGCGGTTCAACAGAACCTCAACGTCACGCGCATCAAACGCCGCATCGATCAGCGCATGCAGCTGGCTGTAGGTCTGCTGATCCTGAACGGCGATCGCTGCCTGCTCAAACATTGTTCCTGAGTCCCCGAAAACCTTCTCTGCGTTTAGAACCTGGAGCGGGAGACGGGGATCGAACCCGCGACCAACAGCTTGGAAGGCTGTGACTCTACCACTGAGTTACTCCCGCAAAAAACAGCGATCAGCTGTCAGCGTCAGCGATCAGCTTTATCTTGCCGGTTCAGAACGCCGCGGCGAATCCATCCACTGACTCAACTAAGAGCTGAACAGCTGAACGCTGATCAGCTTGCATTTCTGGAGCTGATGACCAGGATTGAACTGGTGACCTCTCCCTTACCAAGGGAGTGCTCTACCAACTGAGCTACATCAGCCCTCTTAAACCATCGCGGCCGGAGCCGCTTACTCGCCGCCGTGCCGAATCTTGTCCGCCTGCCGGACCAAAACCGTCCGGAGCGCGAACGTGGCCAGGATCAACATCGGGATCAGTCTCAATTCTACAGCCTTCCCGAAGACGATGACCTTGCCCTCGCCTAATGTAAACCAGACCAGTACCGCCAGAACACCATACAACAGAAGAGCAATCGGGTAACGCCGCTGCAAATCCGAACCAGTGCGCGTTCCCGGCTGTTCTTCGCGCATTGCCAAACCTCTCAACCACAAACCCAAAACCTGGTGCACAGGGGAGGATTCGAACCTCCGTAGCTCCAAGGAGCGGCAGATTTACAGTCTGCTGCCATTAACCGCTCGGCCACCTGTGCTCAAGCACCCCTCGGATCACAACCATCCGCGGCGATCCCGCACCTGCCCGGCGAACACCCTTTTCGCGCATTCCACTCCGTCCGGAAGCCTCCGGCAAAACCCGGAATCGCCCGGCATTTCGGAGCATGCACCTCATGGGGATTACCGCAGAGGACAGGCCCGGCGCCCCCAACCGCAGGCCCCGGTAAAACTCGCTTGCCGCTGTTTCAAACTCCGCCTCAGTTCCCTTTGAGTGGAGCTGGCGAAGGGATTTGAACCCCCGACCCTCTGATTACAAATCAGATGCTCTACCAGCTGAGCTACGCCAGCCCTGAAGCGGCGATTTCACCTCTCAGTGGAACCGCCTTCCCACCCGGAAAAACTCCGGCGGCTTTGAAACCAATGTACGGACACACTCTTACTGCGCACGTACCACGGCACAGAACCAAGGTTAGCACAGGGGCCCCGGCGAGCAAACATCGCGCCTGTGCAAAAGCAAAATTCCGCAGTCGCTTTGAAACGCGATTTGACTTGACAGAACTATTCCCCGGAAGGAACCTTCTAGCGAGTCATTCTTCATCTTCAGGGAGTCCCTATGAAAACCTATCGGATTATCCCGGCCTGCGTGGCCGGAATGGCCCTCTTCGCCGCAACGCTGGCCGTTCCCACACATGCGCAGACCGCCGCCCAAGCGCAGGCCGCGTATCGCCGTCATGGATTTCGATTACGCCACCGTGCAGACCGTCTCCGCGGCGGTCTTCGGCACCAACGTCGATGTCGGCAAAGGCATCGTCGATCTGCTGGTCACCGGCCTGGTGAAGGACGGCTCCTACTCGGTGATCGAGCGCAAAGCCCTGGACAAGATCCTGGCCGAGCAGAACTTCTCCAACTCCAACCGCGCCGACCCCAACAGCGCCGCCAAGATCGGAAAGATCCTGGGCGTGGACGCCATCATCGTCGGCAGCATCACCGAGTTCGGCAATGAGACCAAGAAGACCGGCCTCGGCGGCGGCGGCGGCAACTGGCATGGGGTTGGCCTGGGCAGCGTCGGCCACTCCAATTCCAAGGCCAACGTGGCCATTACCGCGCGCGATTATCAACGTGGATACCGCCGAAATCCTGGGCGTCGCCGACGGCAAGGGCCAGTCCGCCGCTCCAGCACCAACCTGCTGGGCGGCGGCGGCAACTGGGGCGGTTTCGGCGGCGGGCATGCCGACTTCGGCTCCAGCAACTTCCAGAACACGATCATCGGCGAGGCCACCAAGAAGGCCGTGGATGAGCTGACGACCAACCTGGTGTCGGACGTGCCCAAGATCGCCGCTCACACCATCACTGTGGAAGGAATGGTCGCGGCGGTCGAAGGCAACCAGATCGTCCTCAACGTGGGCGGCAAAGCCGGCATCAAGGTGGGCGACCAGTTCAACGTGGAGCGGGTGACCAAGGAAATCAAGGATCCGACCACGGGCAACGTTATTCGCCGCCTCGCGACCACCGTTGGGGTGGTAAAGGCCACCGACGTCGACGACGTCTCGACGATCTGTGAACCGGTATCAGGCTCGGGCTTCAAGATCGGAGACAAAATCAAGACCGTCACGCAATAGTTCGAATACGGGTGGACAAGAGAACGCCCTCCGCAACCAATTGCGGAGGGCGTTTTTCGTTGCGCGGCGCTCATCGGCCCAGGAACTTCTCCAGCCGGGAAGTGTCCCCGTCGGCGCGGTTCATGTACTCGTTGGCCGTGTCCAGGTCGCGTTCCGCCAGCGCCTGGCGTGCCTGGTCCAGTTGGTGGTGGAGGCGATTGATCGCGGTAACGATGTCGCCGCGCAGATCCAGACCCTGGGCGCGCTGCTGGCTGCGAATCTGCTCGACTCCGGAAAGCGCCGAATCCGCTCTGGCTTCCAGGTTGGCGAAGCGATCGCGCGCCTCGCGCATCTCGCGCGGAGACGGGCCTGCGGCGGTCGCTGTGGGCGAGTCGCCAGGCGAAGACGCTGCACCGGCCGGTGTGGTACCGCTCGGAGAGACATATGGCTCTCGCGCCGGCTTGGCCCCGCCTTGATGCGGGCCGGACGAAGCAACCGGCCTGGACGCGGCGGGCTTGGACGCCGTTTCAGAGGGGCTGGATACGGGCGGCTGCACAGGGGACGAAGGAGTCGTCGTGTCGGCGAGTGGAGTCGAAGTTGGAGTGGACGTGGCGGGCGGCGCCGTGGGTGTTGCGGCTGGCGTGTCGGTGGCGACCACCGGCGGTTTCGGGCTGGCATGGGTCGAGAAGATACGCGGAAGCAGCGACGCCACTGCGATGAGCGCAAGCAGCGCGACCGCGGCACCCAGGCCGATCCACAGGCCGCGACGCGGGCGGGCCGCGTTGGGCGGGGGCGTCGGCATGGCCACCGGGGTAAACGGCGGCGGTTGGGGCGCGGTGTAAGGCGGCTGCGTCGCGTAGGCCGGCGGCTGGGTGGAGAACTGCGGAGCCTGCTGCACGGGCTGCGGCATGGGAGCCACAGCAGGCATCATTGGCTGCGGAATCGCGGCGGTCTGGGGATCGGCCGATGCCCGGAGGGCGCCGCGAAACTCTTCGGCGGTCTGGAAGCGGTCTTCGGGGCGCTTCGCCATGGCGCGCAGCACGATGTCGTTCAGCGCGCGAGGTACGGAAGGATTCAACTCGAGCGGCGGCGTGGGCGCCTGGTTCAGCTGCGCGTTGAGCACGGTGTAGCTGGTATCGGCGACGAACGGCTTGCGGCCGGTGAGCATTTCGTAAAGCGTGACGCCGAACGAGTAAAGATCGGAGCGCCCGTCCACCGTGTCGCCGCGCACCTGCTCCGGAGACATGTAGTAGACCGAGCCCATGGTGCTTCCCGGGCGGGTCAGCTGCATGTCGCCGGTGGATTTGGCGATGCCGAAATCCATCAGCTTGATCACGCCGTGGGTGGTGATCATGATGTTGGCCGGCTTGATGTCGCGGTGGGTCACGCCCTTGCCGTGCGCGTAGCTCAGCGCTGCCAGCACCTGCATGGAGAAGTCCAGGACATGGTCGAGGGGAATTCTGGTCTGCTCGGCCAGTTTCTCAAGGGTGGTGCCTTCCACGTACTCCATCACCATGACGAACTGGTTGTTGTGCTGGAACGCCGTGCGCAGCTGCGCGATGCCGGGATGTTCGAGGCCAGCCAGGGTGCGGATCTCGGCCATGAACCGGGCGGCAAGATCCGGATCGGCGGCGAAGTCGGGCAGCAGGATCTTCATCGCCTCTTCGCGATTGGAAATGACATTGCGAACCTTGTACACGCGCCCCATGCCGCCCGCACCAAGGGGAGCAATCACTTCATAGTCGCCGACGCGCTGACCAGTTTCTGCCATTGAAGCCTCCGGGTGAGTGGGGTGAACTTGCCGGGTAGAGGAGAGCTTTATTGTGGAACGACCCGAGTCTACGCCAATTCGGCGCTGGCGGCACGAAGAATTCGGCTCGAATCGCCGAGAACCGTGCGCGCGCAAATCGGCAAACGCGGCCTTCGTCCGTCTCCCGGATATGGTGACGGGTAGGCGCCGCGCGTTGCGCCGTTTCCGTTTGATTTTGGCGCAGTGTGCGCGCTATCACCGCCGGAGGCTGTTTGGCATCGGTACCGTAACGGCCGGGGGATAGACCATGAAGAGGTTGGTTGCACTTTTTCTCTGCTGTTTTTTTCCAATCAGCGCTTTTGCCGGTGACAACAGCTACAAAATCGCATACGACGGTGGATCAATACAAAATCTAAAAGCTGGGACTGACCTTCGGATCGTCATCGACGGCAGTAATGTCCGACTCATCAAGGACAAGGCTGAGATCGTGGTAGTTCCTGCGTCGGCCGTCACGGAAATCAGCTATGGACAGGACGTCCACAGGCGAGTGGGAGCGGCGATTGGAGTGGCGGTCTTCTCTCTTGGGATTGGCGCTTTGCTTGCGTTGACAAAGTCAAAGAAGCACTTTATCGGCATCACCTGGGATGATGGCGGCAAGAAGGGTGGATTTGCTTTTCAGGCCGATAAGAACGACTATCGCGGTCTCCTCGCCGGACTGGAAGGCGTTACTGGGAAGAAAGCCGTCAACTCAGACGCAATGACGGTGAAGAACTGATCCGCCTGCCGCGAGTATCACTCGATACGCTGCCGATGCTGTGGGTTGCTCACCCGGCCACGTAAAGGTTGAGGTGTTAGGGTTATTTCTAGCGGCCTTCGCTGGCCGTGAGGAATGAACAGGCGTACACGCAGAACGCTTCTGGTTGTGGCAGCCGTGGTGGTCTTGCTGGCGCTTGCGGTTTTTTTGCGCTCCAAAGCGCCCCCCGAGGCGGCGCGCCTGCTGCCCGAGTCCGACGGCATCGTTTACTTGAACCTGCGGCCTGTGCGGGCCTTCTTCAAAGCCAACCTGAAGCCGCCGCAGCGGGTGCCCGAGTACGAAGAGTTCGTCCGGGCCACCGGCATTGACTGGGAACGCGACCTGGACCAGGTGGCTATAGCCCTGCACCGCATGCCTGACCCCAATGGCCCCAATGGCCCGACGGCCTATTCGATGGTGCTGGTCGGCAAGCTGACCGGGGTCAACCTGAATCGATGGCTGGAGTCGCACGCCGTGGGCCGCGAAAACTACGCCGGCCACACCGTGTTCAGCGTGCCGTCGGAGGGCCGCACTGTCCGCGTCACCCAGGTGGGCTACGACATGGTGGCCGTGTCGAACTACCCTACCACTGAAAAGATTCACTCTATCCTCGACCGGCACCGCACCGCCGCGCTTCCCTTCGCCGGCTCGACCTTGCTGTCGCAGCATTTCCGCGATGTTCCACTGCTCTCGCTGGCGTGGGGCGTGGGCCAGATCGGGCTGCCCTTCAACGAAAATGGCGCCATCTCGGTCTTCGGGTTCAAGCTTCCCTTACAGTCCGATTCCACCATCGTTGCCAGCCTCAGTCCCGAACTCAGTCTGAAGGGCATTCTGCGGCTGCGGGTCGAGGAATTCGCACCTACCAATGAAGCCGCGGCCAGCCAGGCGGCATCGCTGGCCACACTGGTGACAATGGCGCGGGCCTTCACCGAGCCGCTGACCGGAAACGCCGCCAACAAGGGATTGAAGGAACTGCTGAAATCGGCGGAAGTGACCCAGACACGCAATCGGGTAGTGGTGAAAGCCAATGTTCCCGTCGCCATGTTTACCGGGCTCTCCGGCGGCAACGATTCTGCGGTTCAAAGTGAAGCTGCTCCCGTATCCAGTGCATCGAAGTAAACACGGGCGAGTTCCTATAGTGCTGTAGCCCAAAGAGTTTGCTCGAACTCGAGATTCCCCAACCATTCTTCCAAGAGGTCCCATGCATCGTTTTCAGAAGGCGTTCGTCCTTTCGCTAGCCCTCTCATTTATTTCCCTTGCGTGCGCCGCCGACGGCAAGCCCACGGTGTTGACTGGTAAAGCCGCATTCACCGATGCCGCCCACGAATCGCCCGGCACGCGCCGCCACCTGACCGCAGCCGACCTGCCGGTTCCCATGCCCGAGGAGTCGGTCGACAATGGCCCATCGGTGGTGCCGAGGCCGGCCAATGCGTGGCCGCAGGCTCCCAAAGGCTTCAAGGTGGAGCTGTACGCCACAGGGCTGGATAACCCGCGCCTGATGCGCACCGCCCCCAACGGGGACATCTTCCTGGCCGAGAGCCAGACAGGCAAGATCCGGGTATTTCGCGGCGTGGGGCCAGACGGCAAGCCGCAGCAGACTGCAGTGTTCGCGGAAGGGCTGCACCAGCCGTTCGGGATCGCGTTTTATCCCCTGGGGCCGGACCCGAAATACATCTACGTCGGCGACACCGACCAGATTGTCCGCTTCCCCTACAAGAACGGCGACATGCAGGCCAGCGGCAAGATGGAGAATCTCGCCGAGCTGCCCGGCGGCGGGCGGCTGCGCGGCGGCGGCCACTGGACGCGCGACCTGGTCTTTTCCAAGGATGGATCGAAGCTGTTCGCGTCGGTGGGATCGCACTCGAATGTCGATGACCCCGATACCCATTCCGAGGAGAAGGACCGCGCCGACGTGCTGCAGTTCGAGCCTACGGGCAAGTTCGTGAAGATCTACGCCTACGGAATCCGCAACTGCGTGGGCGAGGCGATCAACCCCATCACCGGCGAGCTATGGTGCTCCACCAACGAGCGCGACGCGCTGGGCAACAACCTGGTTCCCGACTACGTGACTCACATTCAGGAAGGCGGCTTCTACGGCTGGCCGTGGTATTACATGGGACCGCACGGCGGCGTGCAGGATCCGCGCCACCCGGGCAAGCATCCGGAACTGCAGGCGAAGGTCATTACGCCTGACATCCTGGTTAACCCCCACTTCGCGTCGTTGGAAATGCTGTTCTACGAAGGCTCGCAGTTCCCTGCCGAGTATAAGGGCGACGGATTTGCGGCCGAGCACGGGTCATGGAACCGCGCCAATCGTTCGGGCTATGAAGTGATCCGGCTGCCTATGAAGAACGGCCGCGCTACCGGCGAGTATGAGGACTTTTTAACCGGCTTCACGGTTGGCGACGATGCGGTCTGGGGCCGGCCGGTTGGTGTGACGGTCGGCAAGGACGGATCGCTGTTCGTCTCCGACGATGGAACCAATTCAATCTGGCACGTGAGCTGGATGGGGAAGTAGCGGCGTTAGCGTGGCCTGCGGGGCAGCGGAATTAGCCGCCACTCTCTTGCGTAGAATTAACTCGCCTTGGGAGACAATGGAACTGCGCTCACTCTGCCTCTGCGGTCTTTCGCCGTTTTGGGAGGGCTCAGCGCAAAAAAAAATTGCGCCGTGAAACTGTGAAACTGAACTTAACTTGCTATAAATCATATATTTACGGGTAAATTATTGCGAGAAACTGTCGCAAAGATGGTGCAAAAACGGTTGTTTTGCCTCGTTTTTGAGTCAAATCTTGTAGCTCAAAGAACGAAATTCGCCGGGTAGCCGGGTGCCCCCAAGTCTCGATTTTGAGACCTGGCTGAAGCGCTTAGCATTGTTTCTGTGTCACTTCGGATCGTCGCCGCCTGGCAATATCTCAGCTTCGCCCGATCCGCTCTCATCGCTGCCCTCAGGTTCCAGCGGACTGAACAAGCCTTGTAACAGTTCGCGCGCCTGCGTCTCGCAGCTTTGAGCCACCTGGATTCTGGAAATGGGATTGATCATCGGGCTGAAGCCGTAGCCTTGCAAGGCTTCCTCAACGACAACGAATTCGACACCGGCTTCTGCCAGGCGGGCCTGTGCCACGCTCAGCGCCACAGGATCATCGCTTTCGAAAACGCTTGCCAGGATAAGATTCGGGTCGGGAGTCGCCATTTGACCATTCCTTTCTGTTGTTTCTCGCCAGCACCTGACGTCATTCTCGCTTAAGGCCCAGGGCTTCCGTGACTTTGTCATCGACTTTGGCGGGTTGGCCGTCCTGCTTCCAGACCACTCCGAACCCGCCGCGGTAGTCCCACATGGTCCAGCCGATATTGTCCGCTTCGAGGGCGGTGCGGACATCGCGGATCCAGTTCATACGCGAGGACGGATCGGTGACGCGGCGATAGGCGCCGAATTCGTTGCAGATCAGCGGCACGTTGTACGTCTTGCCCCAGTCTGCGGCGGCATCGATCTCGAGGCGAATACGATGCGCGTCCCAGTGGTCGAGCCAGTAGCGCTCCAATTGAAACCGGTCGGCCAGATCGGGAACCTGCTTCACAGACTCTTCCATCGAACTCTCATTGGCCGGGTAGGGAATGCCGTGGGTGTAGATCCACCACGGCTGGCCCCAGCTCGCGCCCTGGTGGGTGAACTCGTGCGGCTCATAGAAGTGGAAGGTGTAGATGACGTTGCCGTCGGGGAGCGGGTGCTGGGTGAGCAAGTCGGCGACACCTGACCAGTTCGGACCGGTGGCGATAATGGTGTTCTTCTGCGCGGCCTCGCGGATGGCGGCCGCCGCAGCGGACTGGATGCCCGCCCACCGATAGGGATCATTGACCTCCGGCTCGTTCATGATCTCGAAGAAGATTCTCTCTTGGTCCCGGGAAGCATAGTGGGCCGCCAGACGCCGCCACAGCATGGTGAAGCGCTCCACGCCTTCGTTGCTGTTCTTGACTTGCTGCTTGTACGGCGACTCGGGATGGATATCGATCTGGACGGCCAGGCCGCTGGACAGCATGGCGTCGACGGCGCGGTCCAAACGCGCGAGAAAGTCGGCATTGAAACCTTCGTTGTTGCGGGGAGGCTGCTCCAGAGGCACGGGGTCAATGCTCAGGCGCACATTGTCGAAGCCGAGCTTTGCCATAAGCGCAATGTCGGACGCGTCGGTGTAGCGATCGGTGCGCGCTGCCGAATAGTCGCGGGCCGATTGGGCAAACCACTCCGAAGCGTTGATCCCGTGTTTCAAGTGCTGAGCGCGGGCAAATGCGGTCCGCACATCGGCGTTGCGATCCTGGGCAAAGGCTGGAAGTGCGAGCAAGAGCACGGCGGCGAGACGAAAAGAGCGTATAGCCACGACATTCTCCAACGAGAAATTCCGAACCAACGCATGATACGAGCGCGGGCCGCGGTTGCGCCGTGATGCGCAAAACGAGCAGAATGGCTGGGTCCCTCTGAAAGCAGGTTTTCCGCATGGTCAAGTTCGGCTCTGTTCCCGGCAGCCGGCCGGTTTCGTTCGTCTTTTTTCTGGCATTTGCAATTGCTGCTGCCTGGGCGCAGCAAGGACCACCCGCGGCGCCGGGTGCAGGTGCTTCCGCGGCGCAGGACGCAACTGGCAAGCCAGAGGACGCCTCCGCCGACAACAAGGCGAATGACGAGTTGCTGGCGAAGGCGGCAAAACTCTACTACTCCACCAAGGAGGCGGGGCTGGACGGATTTGACTGCGAGGTTCATCCCGACTGGCGCAAGCTGTTTTCGAGCGCCACGCAGGGGGCGGCAATCGCCGACGACGACCCCCGCCTCAACACTCTCAGGCCGGTTAAGGTCACCATGCACGCGCGCATGGGCGGCGGCTCCTCGGTCGATTGGGTACAGACGACCGACCCCGACATGCCGCTCGACGCGGACGCGACCAGCCTGCTCGACCAGATGCACCGAGCCACGGAGCAGACGGTGCAGGGCTTTCTCCAGTTCTGGACGCCGTTTGTGGATGGGTCGGTGGTCCCGGCCAATTCTGGGGGGATGAAGATCACCCATTCCACCACCGATTACACCATTCACATTGAGCACAACGGCGCCCAGGTGACGGAGATTTTCTCCACTGAACTCGTCCTGCAGCATTTCGACGTGGTGACAAGCGGGGTATCGATCAAGTTCGCTCCGTCGTACCAGCCTACGGAAAAGGGGCTGCTGGTGAACCAGTTTGACGCGCACATCGACCCCGTGGGGCAGGCGACCGTGCCCACGCAGGAAATGCACGTCAAGGTCTCCTATGCCACGGTGGACGGCCTTCCCATCCCGTCGAACCTCAACATGGAAGTGGTGGGGACAGGGATATTTGATCTGACGATGGATGGATGCCGGACGCATCTGGCGGCGAAATAGCCGTTCACACAAGAACGGCTCCCGGATGGGGAGTTGTCTTCTAATTCAGGCTGGAATATGGGTCAGTTGCCGCCGCCGGACGCCAGGGTATGGCTGTCCGCGATTGCGATCTGGTTGTAACTGGCGCGCAGGTATTTGTGCGGATTGACCGGCACCATGTGGACGCGGACCTCGTAGTGCAGGTGGGGTCCGGTGGAACGCCCCGACTGGCCTACGTAGCCGATGACCTGGCCGCGCGTCACGTGCTGCCCCGGCACCACGATCATGGCGGAGAGATGGCCGTAGACGGTGATCAGGTCATGCCCGTGGTCGAGGGTTACTTCCCGGCCGTAGCCGGAGCCCATGCGTGTCGCCGACACATCGCCGTCGGCGGCGGCACGCACCGCGGAGCCGTAGGGAGCGGCGATATCGATGCCGGCGTGAAATGCGCCTTCGCCGTTGATGGGGTCTTCGCGCTCACCGAAGCTAGAAGTCACGCGGCCTTCCAGAGGCCAGAGCGACGGTGCGTCGGCAAGAACGGTCCAGTCACCCGTGAATCCCGACGACAGGCCACCCTCGATGGCGCGGGTAATGCGGCCCGACATGGCCTGGGTGCGGAGGGCGTAAAACTGGTCGAGGGATAGCTTGACGTTCTGCGGACTCACCTCATCGGTGAGGGCGAGGGTCTGAGGGGTGGGTGCCGCGGCGGCCTTGGCGGCTGTCGCGGGGTGCGAAACCATGCGGTTCTGGCGCATCCCATAGAGCGCAGTCACTTCACTGGCCAGCGCGCCGAGCGATGCCACCTGGACGTCGCGATCATGCGCGATCTGGGCCATCTGCTTGTAATTCTTGCGGAGCGTCTCACGCTCTTCGCGGACCTGGTTGAAGCTCTCTGTTTTCAGGAGCATGCGGGTGTAAGAACCCGCCAGTCCGACGATCGTGAAAGCACCGATAAGAGCAGCGGCCACGAAACCGTAGGCGTAATGCAACGGAAGCGGAATCTTGCGCACACGTCCGTCTTCATCCCGGGCAACAAAAAGAATGTAGTAGCGCTTGCGTAGCATGCATTGTCTCTCATCCCTGCCTTGGGCAGGGTCGCATTCGCCGTCCACTTAACTCGTACTGAATGAGGACAACTGATTATGATGCGTCCCGATACACGCGCGCTGCCGCGCGCCGTAAACGGAACGTTTGCTAAGGCTAACAAAGGGGTCTCCGGGGGGTCAACGAATTTAGTAGAGGAAAATAATGCCCAAAAAGGATGCGAGGGGCGATTCGCGGAGGGTAACGTGCTTTGATTCCATGACTTGACTGGTGAAAAACGGCGGTCGTGGGATTTGAAATCATTTTCAGCCACGTCTGGCGGCTGGCCTATTCTCAAGAAATGCGGGGAAAAACGAGCAGCGTCGGAAAAGGAGGAGGCGAACTGGACCTGCTCCGCGGGATCCGGAAGAGGGCCTCCAGGGGTGTTCGCCGAGGAAGTCTCCAACTCGGGATTGGCGACGACTGCGCGCTGCTGGGGGTAAAGAATGGCGAAGAACTGGCGATTACTACAGACCTGTCGATCGCCGGCCGGCACTTCCGGATGGATTGGCACCCGCCGGAGAGCGTCGGGCACCGGGCGCTGGCGCGCGGGTTGAGCGATCTCGCTGCGATGGGAGCCAGGCCGGTGGCGGCGTTCCTGTCGCTGGGAGTGCCGCGTGAGTTGACAGTCAGCAGGGGACGGGGCGGCGCGAACGGAGGCAGTTCGTGGGTGACGCGGTTCTACGATGGGCTGTTTCGGCTGGCCCGGTCCAACAAAACTCCGCTAGCTGGCGGAGATTTGGCGGAATCGCCAATCGCGCTGGCGGACATTGTGTTGATTGGGGCGGTGCCGGTGGGCAGAGCGCTGCTGAGGACGGGTGCGCGTCCGGGGGACCTGCTTTACGTCACGGGAAGCCTGGGCGGGGCGGCCGCCGGACTAGCAAAGCTGGCGGTGGCTGGAGGGCGGCTGAGGCGGGGTGCGGTTAAAGGCGAGCTTTCGCGACATCTCTATCCCGAGCCGCGTATCAGGCAGGGGTTGGTGTTGCAACGACGTGGGCTGGCTGCGGCAGCGATCGATCTGAGCGACGGGCTCTCGACCGACCTGGCGCACTTGTGCGAGGAGCCGGGAGTTGGCGCGGTGGTGTACGCGGATATGGTGCCGGTGGCCGAAGGAGCGTCGCTCGAACAGGCGCTGCACGGCGGGGAGGACTACGAACTGCTGTTCGCGGCGCGCCCGACGGTTCGCATACCGCGCAGCATTGGCGGGGTTTCCATAGCCAAGATTGGCGCGGTGACGAAAGCCCGCGCCCGGCAGGCTGCGGTCTTGCTCGCCAAGGGCTCAACATTAGAGCCGCTCGCGCCTCGCGGATGGGAGCATTTTTCCTAAGGCCTGGCGCCTAATACCTAGAGTGTGTCTTTTCAATACGCGGCGGTAAACTGCTGCCGGACGTGGCGGGGATTCTCGAGTTCGTCGACCAGCGCGACCGCGTAATCTTCGGCCGATATCTTGCTCTCTCCCTGGTCACTTGCCACCAGGCGCGTGCCTCCCAGGCGGAACTTGCCCGTGCGCTTCCCGGGTTCGATCATGGCGGCGGGGCTGAAATAGGACCAGTCGAGGTCCGCATTCTTGAGCACCGGCAGCACGTCGCGATGCGCCAGGGCGATTGCCTTCCAGGCCGCGGGAAACGACGGCGTATCGATCAATGGCACGCCGGGAGCCACTTCGAGGCTTCCAGCTCCGCCTACCATGATCAGGCGGCGAACGCCTGCCTCCGCGAGGCCGGCCAGCAGCGATCGCGTGGCATCGGTGAGCAGGCCGGAATCGGTATGCGGCGGCGAATACGCGCTGATAGCGGCATCAGCTCCCTTGGCAGCGGAAGCGACGGCGGCCGGATCGGTGATGTCTCCCTGAACAACGTTGACGCCGGGTTCGGCCTTGACTTTTTCGGGATGGCGAACGACGGCGGTAACGGTGTGTCCCCGCCGAACCAATTCGCCGAGAACGCGGCTGCCGATCATGCCTGAGGCACCAAATAGAACAACTTTCATCACTTATCCCCCGGATTCAAGATGCGCGGACAGGCTACCAGGGTGCGTCTTCTTCCACAACTCCGATGGGCTGGCCGGGCGGGGTGGGGAGTTCCGGAGTGGGCGCGAACTTGGCCGGGTCGTCACGGAAGCGGTCGATGGTCGCGATTGCCGCTGCCCAATGTGCATCAGCTTCGGGGCTGGCATGCTTGCTGGTTTGAGATTTGAGCCAGTCCTCGAGCTTCGCTGCCGTGGAGAGGGCGATTGCCCGCGCCTGGCCTGAGGCGTCCTTGGCTGCGGCGAGTTCGATCAGATGTTCGAGGAGGATGTCTTCAACCGTGAACTGGGTCTCGGCCTCTGAACCAGTGAGGCGCGGAGCCGCCCATGTGGCGGCCATTAAAGCATCGAGCACTTCGTAGAGGCCGAGTTGTTTCGGATCGCGGGCATGAAACTCGACCAGGCGGGTGGCCCGGCTCGGATTCAAGAGCAGAGATGCAGTGAGACCGGCAGCCGCTTCCACCGGGCCCTGGTCGTCGAAGGTGAGGCCGGTGTGAGCTGCGAAGGACTCGCGGGTGCGGGGGTAGTCGGGAGGGCGGGGCGGCAAAAGGCGTAGCAGCGATTCAGGCAGCGTCAGGTTTTCCGGGTTCAGGGTCTCGAGAACAGCTTGGAGCGCAGCCAGTTGCTGGTCGCGGGGAATCGGCTCGGTGACAATCTCGCCATCGCCGCGCGCGGCATAGGTATAGTTGAGGCCGCCGATCCACTTGGAGGCGGCCTCGGTCTGGTAGCGGTGGAGGAGATAGAGCGGCACCAAGCGTGTCTTCGAGGCGGGCCATGGGCTCGCCGGGGCGGATGGCCTGCTCGCCAAAACGAGCGAGGGCGGCTTTGCGAACGGCGAGGATGCGGGTGAGTTCGGCTGGCGCCTCGCCGCCATTGTCCCAAAGGTGGGCGTAGGGATGCGCGCCGCCGAAGGGCCGGGCGTCGGCATCGGTGATATAGCGAAGGCCGTCGGCGATCGTTCTGGCGTAGAAGCTTGTCGAGTGCGGCTGCTTCGTCGGCGCCCGGCGCGAACTGCGAGTAGCCGTAGCGGATGGCGGCCTTGTCCCACGCGCCAATGCCCACGGCGTAGGCGTGGGAGAGGTCGGGCTTGCCGGATGCATCGAGCGTGATCCACGGATGGGGGTAGTCCATTACCGAGGTGCCCTGACCGAGCGAGGATGCAGCGAAGTTGTGCTGCAGACCGAGCGTGTGGCCCACTTCGTGCGCGGCGAGCTGGCGGGTGCGCGCGAGAACCATCGCTTCCATATCTTTGGGGATCGGCTTGCCTTCGACGTAAGGGACGAGAAGCGCCTCGGCGATCAGGTAGTCCTGCTGCGCGCGCAGGCTGCCCAGCGTCACCTGGCCCTTGATGATCTCGCCGGTGCGGGGATCGGTGACGGCTTCGCCATAGCTCCAGCCGCGGGTGGCGCGGTGAACCCACTGGATCATGTTGTAGCGGATGTCCATGGGGTCGGCGCCTTCGGGCAGGACTTCGACGCGAAAGGCGTTCCTGAAACCGGCAGCCTCAAATGCCTGCGCCCACCAGTTGGCGCCTTCGACCAGCGCGGAGCGAATGGGCTCGGGCGCGCCGCGATCGACGTAGTAGACGATGGGCTTGACCGGCTCGCTGACGGCGGCCTTGGGGTCGCGCTTCTCCAGCCGGTGGCGCGCAATGAACCGCTGATCGAGACGCTCGCCGAGCGGCACGGAGTAGTCGCGGTAATTCACAGCGAAGAATCCTGACCGCGGATCGATAGCGGCGCGGCGTGTAGCCCGGGCCGGGCAACTCAACCATCGAGGTGTGTTCGCGCACCGTGATGGCGTGGGGATCGGGCGTGACCTCGGCGACGAATTCTCCCTTGGGCGGCGCCTCCGTCACGAAGGTCAGCATGGCTTCGACTTCGGTGTTCTTGGGAAAGTCCTTGGTGTTGTCCATGGCCAATGCGCTGCGCGTGGCGTCGAGCTTGTAGGCGCCCTGCTCTGTTCGTTGCAGCCGCTCGGCAACACCGTGTGCATCGCGCAAAAAGAAGGCGGTTGCATCAACGAGCAGGCGGCCGTTCTCTTCTGCGTCAATGGGAAATCCCCATAGCACCGATTCCGCGAACGACTGCGTGACCGCAAGGCGCTCGTCGGGATCGGCGGCGGAAGAGCGATACATCAGGTTCGGCTGGATGAGCAGCACTTTTCCGCCGACGCGCGAGAAATGAACCACGCGGCCTTCGCCCAGTTGGCCGCGATCGAGGCCGATGTCGTTCGAGCCGAGGCCGTAGGGGCAATTGATCGAGCAGCAAAAAATCCTGGTCGAGGCGCGGAATCTCGAGATACAGCTTGCCCGCCTTCGCGTCCCAGTCGAGCGGGAAGAAGCCGTCCTTGCGCTCCATGCCGGCGATTTTCTGGGTGAGGGTCTGCGGGGCGTCGGCGGCGAGGGCGAGCCCAGGCACGGTTGCGAAACAGACAACGCCATGCGAACAAAGAGCGAGCGAGATTTATGCATGCGAAAGGACCTCGGGGGAAGCAAGACCGGCGGAGGCGTCTTCTTAATTGCTGTATACAGCAATCGATGGGGCGCCGCCCTACCGTTCTATCATCATTACTGCCATGACCGACAAAAGGATCCGCGTTCGCTTTGCTCCTTCTCCCACGGGGCTGCTGCACGTTGGCAATGCGCGGACAGCCCTCTACAACTGGCTCTTTGCCCGCCGCATGGGAGGCGATTTCATTCTGCGCATCGAAGACACCGACGTGGAGCGCTCCGAGGCCCGCTACGAAGCGCAATTGATCGAGGACCTGCGCTGGCTCGGCCTCGACTGGGACGAGGGCCCGCTCCCCAACCCCGATGGTTCAACCACGGAGGTGGGAGGACACGGCCCGTACCGCCAGTCGGAACGCCTGGCCATCTATGCCGAGCACACCGAGCGCTTGTTGCGCGAAGGCAAGGCATACCCGTGCTTCTGCACGCCTGAGGAACTCGAGGCGGAACGCAAGCAGGCGACTGCCGAACATGGGCCGCAAATCTATTCGGGACGATGCCGGCGGCTTTCTCACGAAGAGGTCGATGCGAATCTTGCAGCGGGCAAGCCGTTCGCCGTGCGGCTGAAGATCGAAGACCACGCGTTGCGCTTCCACGACCTGGTGCGCGGCGAGGTGGAGTTTGCGCCTGAGGCGGTCAGCGATCCTATCATCGTGCGCTCGGCCACGACCGAGGAAGGCGGCGAGTCGGAAGGCATCCCGGTTTACAACTACGTGGTCACGATTGATGACGCGCTGATGGACATCACCCACGTGATTCGCGGCGACGACCACATTTCGAATACGCCCAGGCAGGTGGCGATCTACGAGGCGTTCGGCTGGGCGGTGCCGGAGTTCGCGCATCTATCCACCATTCTCGGCGCCGACCGCGAACGGCTCTCGAAGCGCCATGGCGCCACTTCGATCTCGACTTTTCGCGAGATGGGGTATCTGCCCGAGGCGCTGGTCAACTACCTGGCGCTGCTGGGCTGGGGCGCGGAAGACGGAAAGACCGAGACGTTCACGCTCGAGGAGTTGACGCGTGCGTTCTCGCTGGAGCGGGTCACGCCTTCGCCGGCCATCTTCGACTTCGACAAGCTGAACTGGCTGAACCGGCACTATCTGAAGCAGGCGGACCGGGCACGCCTGGCGGCCCTCGCGTGGGCATATTTCGGGGAGCGTCTGCCCCTGCGCGACTCCGCTCCGGAGCGAATGAAAAAATGGTTTGACGAGCTTGCTGGCGGTATTCGTGCCGCATGTAGATCGTCTCGATCAGCTTCCGGAGAAGGCTGCGCCGGTGATCAGTTACGACTGTGATGTTGCCCGCGCCAATCCCGAAAACGCGGAAGTGCTGGCGGCCGACTCCACGCGCACCGTGCTCGGGGAAATTGGCGCGCGCGCACGCACTTATTCCCAGCCCATCGCGCCCGACCTCTTCAAGGCATGGATGAACGAGATCAAGGCGGCCACCGGCATCAAGGGAAAAGATCTCTTTCATCCGGTTCGCATCGCGCTGACCGGCTTCCACTCGGGTCCGGATTTCGACAAGATCCTGCCGCTCATCGAAGAGGGATCCGCGCTCGGACTCGGAATTCCTGGCGTCCGCGAACGTGTGGAGTGCTTCGTGGAGGTGTGAGCGGGAATGGAAGATATTTTCTGGATCGGCGGAAATCCTCGTCCCGGCTTGGCGATCGTCGCGCGGCCGCGCGGCGGGGACTGGCTGGAGGATGAAATGTCCCACATGAAGAGCGGCGGAATCGACACGCTGGTTTCACTGCTCGAAAAAGACGAGGCGGACTGGCTGGGCCTTGGAAGCGAAGCGGTGGAAGCGGCTAGAGCCGGAATCGAGTTTCTATCGTATCCAATTCCCGATACGCATGTGCCTTCGAGGATTGCGAGCTTCCGGACGTTTGTCGCGGATCTGGCCGCACGCCTGCGCAAGGGCGAGCGCATCGGCGTGCATTGCCGGGGAAGCATCGGGCGCGCGACCGTGACGGCGGCTTGCATGCTGATTCATCTCGGCTGGAAACCGGGGGATGCCCTGAATGCCGTGGAAGAGACGCGCGGCTGCCCCGTGCCCGATACCGAAGAACAACGCGCATGGATCATGGCCTACGAGGCGGGGCGGTGACTGCTCCGGTCGTCGATCTCAGCTTTCCGCGCCGGTGGGAAGCGGAGATCCTCGCAGCGCGGCCGCTGATCCTGCCTCCGCGCCATTTCGCTTATCCGCGCGAAGCGGAAGAGGTGGAGCGAGGAGCCCTGGAGGTGCTGATCCGGCCCAGCGGGGAGGACGCGCACCCTTTTCTGGCGACATGCGCGCTGGGCTTTCGAGACCCCGCGGTGCCCACCGGCCTGTGGTCGGCTCCCAACGCTGAAGAAATCTGCGCCGTCTCGGGAGGCTATGCCTACCTCATCGACACGGGCGCGCCGGAGCGCTTCACGATGATTCCATACCGGCCGGTGCTGGAGGTGCGGGCGGCGCTGGCCGATGGCCTGATCCTTTTTGTCGGTCACCACTCGATCCTGGCCTGGGGCCGAGAGGGTCAGGCATGGCAAACGGCAAAGCTTTCCGACGAGGGAGTTGCGATTACCGGAATTGCGGACGGAGTGCTGCGCGGGCGGGGATGGGAGATGATCGCGGATCGGGAGAAATCGTTTGCGCTCAATCTTCGCACGGGACAACCCGCCTAAGCATGGACTCGAGACGGTCGCCGCCGTATTGAGGCCACAATCGCGTACGCAACCAGCAGCCACCAGGCCAGCGCGATCGCGGTGATCACGCCCTCGCCGAGTTGTTCCTCGCGGGTGGGGTCCAATCCCAGGTCTCCTGTCACCGCAATGCCCCGCAGGATTCCGCCAGCTATCGCGATGCCGGCGATCGAGGAAGCAATGAGCCATTTCCGGAGCGATGGCATGGCTGGCTGTTCACGGTCGGGGTGCGGCTCGGCGGCGCGGTACCAGCCCACAAACCACACGCAAAGCAGCAACGTGCCCACAATGGTGCTGGCATGCTGAAGAAGCCGGTAGCATGGAATGCCGCCGAGAACAGGCACATACACGGTGTGCCGCAGAAGCAGCCAGTGGCGAACAGGCCAGGTGTGATCGTGGGTGAACGAATCCCAGAGAAGATGCGTTGCGATGCCGACCAGCGCGGAAACTACGATCAGCAAAAATCTCTCGATTCCCCCGAAGCGGAAACGGCCTGTCTGTGAAATGAGGCGCAGCCGGATGGCCTCGGGGAAGAGGCGCACGGCGGGCTCTTTTACGATCGCGTGAAACATCCAAAGCACAACAAGGGCGAGGGGCAGCGAGATAAGAAAGGCGCCGGGGATGGTGTGGCCGTATCCTCCGCGCGCCGCGAAACGAAGAAAGTACTCGCAGTCCGGGGCCACCGTGCCCACTACGACGGCCGAGGGAACCAGGCGAAGCCGCCGAAACGGCAGAGCCGCGGCTGTGTGGGCAAGAGTGAACGGCATTCTTCTCATTATGAACCGGCGGTTTCCGGTTGCCGTTTTCGATCCGAATGGCCTATCGTCCTCGATATGATGTCGAATGACCGACGCAGCTTTCTCCGCCAGGCCGCAACCCTAGCCGGCGCTTTTTCCGCGAGCAGTCTCTTTCACCAGGCCCATGCGGCGGATTTCCACGCAGCCGGTGCGCGCATCGCCGGACTGAACGCGCTCGAGGCGGCGCAGGACGAGGACTACTGGGCGGTGATCCAGCGCGCTTACTCGGTGAATCCCAACCTGATCAACCTGAACAATGGCGGCGTTTCTCCCGCGCCCATCGTGGTGCAGCAGGCGGTGGAGCGCTACAACCAGCTTGCCAACGAAGGGCCGTCGTATTACATGTGGCGGATTCTCGACCAGGGTCGCGAGCCGCTCCGCGAGAAGCTGGCCGCGCTGGCCGGAACGCGCGCCGACGAGATCGCGGTCAATCGCAACTCCACCGAGGCGCTGAACACGGTGATCTACGGACTGGATCTGAAGGCCGGCGATGAAGTGATCGGCTCGAAGCAGGACTATCCCAACATGATCGCGGCCTACCGGCAGCGAGCGATGCGCGAGGGCGTCGTCTACAAGCAGCTCAGCTTCGACTTTCCCATCGAGGACGACGCGGTAATGGTGAAGGCCTACGAGGATGCGATCACGCCGCGCACCAGGCTGATCCACGTGACGCACATGGTGAACTGGGTGGGGCAGACCATGCCGGTGCGCAAGATTGCCGACATGGCCCACGCGCACGGCATCGATGTGCTGTGCGACGGCGCGCACTCGTTCGGGCTGCTCGACTTCAAGATTCCCGACCTGGGGTGCGACTACTTCGGCACCAGCCTGCACAAGTTTCTTTCCGCGCCAATCGGCACCGGCATGTTGTGGATCAAGGCCGACAAGATCGAGAAGATCTGGCCGCTGACCTGCAACGACAAGCCGCGATCCGGCGACATCCGCAAGTTCGAAACGCTGGGCACGCGCAGCTTCCCGCTCGAACAGGGGATCGGCGAGGCGCTGAATTTTCATAACGGCATCGGGCCGGCGCGCAAGCAGGCGCGGATCGGATATCTGAAGAACTACTGGGCGTCGCGGGCGCAGGCAATGCCCAAGGTCAAGCTGCACACTTCGCTCAATCTCAAGTATTCATGCGCCATCTGCGGCGTGAGCGTGGACGGCATGACGCCGTCGGAACTGGAGAATGCGCTGTTCGACCGCTACAAGATTCACACCGTGGGGATCGTGTGGGAGAACATCAAGTGCGTGCGCGTGACGCCGCATGTATACACGTCGATCGCGGATGTGGACAAGCTGGTACGGGCGCTGGAAGAGATCAGCGCGAAGGCATGACGCACGCTGATTGCTAAACTTGCCCCGCCTCGACGCGATGCAAAATCGTCTCGTATGCGCCATACACGCCTTCAAACACCGAATCCCAGCTGGCCGTGAGCGCATAGGCGCGCGCGGCCTCGCGCATCGCAGCGTGCTTCGCCGGGTCGCGCAAGGCTGCGGCGATTGCGGCGGCGAACTCTTCGTCGGGGACGATGCGGCCGGTTTCGCCGTCGCGAACAATCGTGCACGGGCCGCCGTCGGGAGTGACGATCGCGGGGACGCCGCTGGCCAGCGCCTCCAGCACCACGTTGCCGAAGGTATCGGTGTGCGAGGGGAAGACGAACAGATCCATGTTGGCGTAGGCGGCGGAGAGGGCTTCGCCGCGCAGCACGCCGGTAAACTCGGCGCGCGGCAAGCGTTCGCGCAGCCACGCCTCCTCGGCGCCGTGGCCCACGATCAGGAAACGGAAGTCTGCGATGCCCGAGCTGCTCCAGTTCTTCCTGCACGCGCGCCAGCAGGGCGACGTTCTTCTCCACCGAAGCCGGCCCACAAAGCCGAGCACCTGGTCGCGATCGTTGCGCGGACGGTTGCGTTTTGATGGATGGAAGAGATCGGCATCGACGCCGCGCGGCATCAGGTGGCAGGGGCGGTCCGGTGTGTCGCTCCAGTTGCCGGCAGAGTTCGGGGTTGGGCGCGAACAGCACCTGCGCCTGGCTGTAGAAGCGCGGCGGCGGTGGCCATGGTCAGGTCTTCGATGGTCTGCCCGGTGGCTTCGGCCTGCCGCTGGGGCAGCAGGCGCAGAAACCAGTCCGAGCGCCGCGCCGCGTACTCGTGCACGTTGGTGTGCCAGCTTGCGGCCAGCGGCAGGTTGAAGTTGCGCCGCCAGGCCCGCGCCCAGCATGCCCACTTCGCTGGGGCCGGTGATGTGAATCAGGTCGGGCTGGAAGCGCTCCAGCACTTCGTCGATCGATGCGGAATGTGGCGCAGAAATGCGGGATCGAAGCGGAGATCTTTTTCGAGCGCAAAGGAGAGAGAGCCGCGCGGCAGTTCCAGGGTCCACACATTGCCGTCTTCGATGAGAGCCTGGGCGCGGTCGCCGGCGCGGACGCAAAGAAAGGGCAGGTTGCGCCGGCGCGCGAAGGCTTCAAAGTGGCGGCTGGTGTGCGCGACCCCGTTCACTTCGTGGAAGGAGTCGGGAAAGTAGGCTACGCGGGGCGGAGGTGAAGTCATTGATGGAGGCGGAGTTGGCGGAGTTAGCGACGTTAGCGGAGAAAGCGGATCTAGGAAAGCGCGAGGTAAGTCGAGATTCACCTCCAGGTTAGGCACAAACGTGCCGAACCTGGCACCCAAATTGCGACGCAAGAAGAGGCGGTCAACGTATAACTCCGCTCGCGCCGCTAACGCTGCTAACTCCGCTTTGGCGCTATCCTTCAAACTCGCCCAGCGCGAGGCGCAACTGGTGCGACTCGCTCCAGGCCATGCGCAGGCCGCTTGAGACCGGGCGCCGGCCCAGCAGCCTGACCATTGCCAGCGACCATCGCATCTGCCAGCGGCGCTGACTCCGCTTGGCCACAGTTCGCGACAACGGGCGTACCACGCCCTTGGCGTCGGGGTGATAGACGCGCTCGTCCCAGGTGCGCGAGCCTTGCGGAAATTCGGGATAGTCGCGGATGGCATCGATGGTCGAACGCAGAATGCGATGCTTCCAGGGCTCGGCGTACTGCGGCATGAACAGCACCTTGCTGCGCTTCTCGCGGCGGATCTCGTGCACAAACTCGGTGAAGCTGGTGGCGTTGGTGAGGTTGATGTTGGCGTTGGGCTCGACGCCGTGGCGGTCGCCGCCGGAGATCAGCAGCATGTTCCATTGCTCGGCCAGTTGCCGCACGGCGCGGTTTTCATCCCAGTTGCGCAGGCCGTTCAGTTCCAGCGCGTGGAGGAACTGCGCCGTTCTTCTGCAGGAACTCGTTCACGAGAGAACTGGTGCTTCTCCTCGCCGACCATGAACAGGTCCCACATGGGATGGTTGAAGACCACCAGCACGTTGGGTTCGTCGTTCAGAGCCGCCAGGATCTCGGTCAGGCGCGCGTCGTCAGGATGGGCGGTGAACTCCTCGAGCGTCGCCATCCACTCGCTGCGCTTTGGCGCTGGGCAGGTTGTGAATGCCGAGATGGAAGTCCTGCATGCCGCCGTAGGGAGCGCTCCACTCCACCGAAACCGGGATCTGGCGCGCGCTGGGCACGGTGCGCAGAAGCATGGGCGCCTTGATGTTGTCGTGATCGGTGATGGAGACCATGGGCGCGACGTCGAGCTCTTCAATCTGCGTGCTTTCCAGATCGAAGGCCAGCTTCGGGCGTCATCGGCGGCGTCCAGTAAGCGGCGGCATAGTTGACCCGCACCCGTGGTTGATCTCGGAGCGGTGCTCCAGGCGCGCCAGCAGCGGGCCGAAGAACGGATACTGGCTGCCGACAGTTGGCGAGAAATCGAGGGTTTCCTTGGACTGGTTGGTGTGGCTGTGCAGCGAAACCCCGGTGCGAAAGCCCTGGGCCGCACGCCGGTCGCGCCACAGGTACGAGATGGTCGAATTGGCCATTCTTCCCCCTTCTGGGTCCTGATTGACGTTGATTCTTTCGCCTTAGTGTTGTATGGCGGCCATAAATGCCAGGTGAAAACGAGACGAATACACCTTCAATTTCCACAGGAATCAAAGAAGTCAACCGGAAAGCCTAGAAAAATGGTAAGAATGCCCGAAATTCATCGAGCGCGTGCATTTCACTCCAGTAAATGAAAAAGTTGAAAAATGCGGGTGCCTCGAAGTCAGACTACCATTACAAACGCGTGATTTTCTGCAAAACTGCAAATGGCCTTGATGAAGTTCTCTTCATTTATTTCCGGGTCTTGGCCATCTCGGGCCCGAGAAAATCCTCAATGGTCACGCCCGCCATCAGGTCCGGTTCTGGTGCTGCCGGAGCCGCTTCCCGCAGCCTTGCCGGCAGCGGATTCCGGGGTCAGGTAATTCTCGGTGAGGCCCTCGCGCAGGAATTCAAAGGCCTGCTCGGGCGTGTCGGCGAACTGGAACAGCTCGATGTCCTTGGGCGAGATGGCGCCGGTGTCCACCAGCGCCTCGAGATTGAAGACCTTCTTCCAGTAGTCGGAGCCGTAGATCACGACCGTGATCTTCTTGGCCAGCTTCTGGGTCTGCGCCAGGGTGAGGATCTCGAACATCTCGTCCAGCGTGCCGAATCCGCCGGGAAACACCACCAGCGCCTTCGACAGATAGGCAAACCACAGCTTGCGCATGAAGAAGTAGTGGAATTCGAAGTTGAGCGACGGCGTGATGTAGGGATTGGGCGACTGCTCGAAGGGCAGGCGGATATTGAGCCCGATGGTTTTGCCGCCGGCCTCATGGGCGCCGCGGTTGGCCGCTTCCATGATGCCCGGGCCGCCGCCCGAGGTGACCACGAAGCGGTGGCGCCGCGGAAGGAATGCTTTTGGCCCAATTGGTGAGCAGTTGCGCCAGGCGGCGCGCATCTTCGTAGTAGCGGGCCATCTCCACCGCGGCCACGGCGCGCTTGCGCTGCAGGTCGGTGGCCGTGCCTTCGACGATCTCGGGAATGCTGGCGGGCTGCTCCTCGCTGGGCGCGGGACGGCTGGAGCCGGTGTTGTCGAGCAGTTCCAGCGCGTGGTCGGCCTCTTCGCGCCCGCGGAAACGCGCCGAACCGAAGAAGACCACCGTGTCCTGGATCTGCTCTTTGCGGAAGCGCGCCAGCGGCTCGACATATTCGGCCACGATGCGGATCAGGCGCCCGTCGGCGCTGTTCAGGAAGGCGGAGTTCTCGTAGGCCAGCGGAGCGCGATCGAGGGGCGGCGGGCACCGTTGCCTGGCGGGATCACGGTCTCCTGCGGCGTCAGCAACCTGCTGGCGTGGGCGGTTGATCCCTGTTCCGTGGTCCTTGGTCCATTGTCTTTCATGTCTTACCCGTCCCGGTGGCGGACCGCGTCGCGGAACGCAATCCAGAGATTCAACAGTCCCAGACCCGATATGATGCCCCGCACCGCTCCATGGGCCGCATAAATCGCCCAGCGTCGGGTAGCGCAGGAACAGGGGGTTCTGGTCCCAGAACATGTGAGACCACGGAGCATAGCACACGGCCAGACCGATATACATGCGCAGAAGCACGCGCAGGAATAGTTCGCCGCGCTCCAGCCAGCGGGGAATGCGCTGCGGAGCGGGCCGGGAGGGCGCAGGGGGGAGGGGGGCTGGGGCACAGGGTCAATAACCGCCGCGGACACAGGAGCCGGGCTCGCGTTGATAGGAGGCGATGTCATTTCCGGCTGCTGGGACATTCCGTCGTTTCACTTGCCGTCGGCGATTGGCTCGATTCGCACGTCTCTACGTAGATGCAAGACTGCGACCGGGCTCGAGGACAGCTATTCAAACGGTATCACAGGGCGAGGTTCCGCGACGGTGCAGGGACGCCGAGCGGTCGGCTGCGGGCCAGGGCTGGCTTTGCCTCAACGACCTACGAGCATCAACGGATCCGGAGCCACACGGCAGGATTGCCCCCCGGAAAGTTTCCAGATGCTTCCATCGTCGTAGGTTACGGATTGGAGATCGACCCGGTTGGCCGACGTGAACCCGGCAAGACGGAAATCGCCTGAGACCCCCGGCTCGCCCCAGTTCGGCAAGACTCACGTTCAGAGTTCTCTCCATATTCGCCGAATTCGATCCGTTTCTGTATCGATTGGGCGGAGCCGTTCGCTCTTCCGTTTGCTTCCGTGAACCGTGACGGCGGCCGAGACGATCCGCTGGCTGGGTTTACTCGTCCGCAGGTCATTCAGGAACAGCCGCAGCCTGTGCGCGAAAACCTGTCGCTTGACGCCACTCTCGTCCACCGCCACCATCGCGCCGCCAATTCCCTGTCCCACATGCATGTCGATCGGGCAGCGATCGGACGACATCAGGACGGAGTCCGTTCCATCGTGACCCTGCCGGCGATCGGTGAAACAGGTGGATGGGTTGCGCGTTGACCGGAGCGGCGAATTGCGCCGTCGAACACGAACGAAAACCAAGACCGGCAGCGACTCGCATTAGACACCCCCCTGCAAATCGGGCACGACCAAACGATACTCCGGCTCAAGTTGGGCAATCAAGAGTCGCGGCGAGGCCCCCGTCAGACTGCCACCGGCGCGGGTCCACCGTGATAGGCTTTGTGGCAACCCCGCGAAATCACCGCTGGTCCAAGACGATGCGCATCGCCCTCTTTACCGAGACGTTCGTTCCCAAGATCGACGGCATCGTCACTACGTTGACAGAGACTGTTCGCCAGCTGAAAAGCCTCGGCCACGAAGTGCTGGTGTTCGCTCCGGACGGCGGGGTCGCCGATTTCGAAGGCACGCGCATTGTCGGCATGAAGGGCCATTCGTTTGCGCTCTACCCGGAATTGCGGCTCTCGCTTCCGCGGGCGTCGATGCGGGCGCAGATCCGCGAATTCCAGCCCGATCTGCTGCACGTGGCCGATCCGGCGCTGCTGGGGATTGCCGCGCTCTACTACGGGGGCGGGACAAACGGCGGAGCGCTGCACCTGCCCCTGGTGGTCTCCTACCACACCGACCTGCCCGCCTATCTGCACTACTACAAGCTGGGGTTCCTGGAGCCCCACATCTGGCGCATCATGCGCATCCGCCACAATCGCGCCACTCTGAACCTGTGCACATCCGTTGCCATGATGGAGCAGTTGCAGCAGCACGGCATCGGGCGGGTGGCGCTGTGGCCCGGGGGAGTCGATACCACGCGCTTTCATCCCGATCACCGCTCGGAGGCCATGCGCGCGCGCTTGACCGGCGGCCATCCGGAGAGCCCGCTGCTGGTTTACGTGGGCCGGCTTTCCGCCGAGAAGGATATCGAGCGGCTCAAGCCCATCCTCGAGGGGCTGCCGGGCGCGCGCCTGGCGCTCATCGGCGACGGCCCGAATCGCAAGGCTCTCGAAGAGCACTTCGCAGGATTGCCGGTTTACATGGCGGGGTTTCTTCGCGGGGAGGAACTGGCCGCGGCCTACGCCTCCGCCGATGTGTTCGTGATGCCGTCGCGGACAGAGACGCTGGGCCTGGTTGTACTGGAGGCGATGTCGTCAGGGCTTCCGGTGGTGGGGGCGCGGGCCGGGGGCGTCCCCGAGATGATCGTCGACGGCGTAACGGGGACCCTGTTCGATACGGAAAGGCGAGGCTATCGAGGCGATTCGCTCGTTGCTGCAATGCCCTGAGAAACGGCAGTCGGCAGGGATGGCGGCCCGGGCTCACGCCGCGGAGCACAGCTGGAAGGCAGCGACCGTGCAGCTCGTCGAACACTACAAGGCGGCATGCGCGGCGCAGAATGTTGTTCCTGGAAGCGGCCCGGCGCCCGCGGGATTGCGGGGCTGGACAAAGAAACTGGCGCGCCGGACAACGATGTGGGCGATTCGGAAGCTTGCTGCCGTAACCCAGTGATGAGTGACTAGCGGGTCATCTGGCTGGGGGGCCACGATTTCGAGTTCGAGGATAGCGGTAAGATGACCTACGAGCCGCCGCCTGCGACCGGGCTTTCCGGTACCACCTGGTACTTGCCGTAGTCGATGGTCAGCACTGCCGTCCCGCCCACGCGCACTTTGGTTTCGCTGCGGTTCTGCGCAGGCAGCCAGAAGCCGTCGGTGCGGGTGTACTCGTGATTGATGGCCGTGCTCGAGATCCAGAAGGAAGGATTTTGGGCTGGCTCGGCCTCGATCTTGGCCACCGCGAAATCAGCCGAGTCCACCCATATCTTGCCGCGATACAGATATTTGCTGTCGAACAGTGGTGTGACGTCAAGGACATACGCCGGTCGCCCGGCCACGCTTTCGATCCCGGCCAGACGAAACTTGTAGTTGGCGGGTGTCAGCGCTGTGGAAGACTTGTTGTGTTCGGCGTCCTTTTCGCTTTCGACGAGCCGCTTGAGCACCTTGTCGATCAGCAGTTTATTGCCGCTCTGCGAGACGATATGGAAAGTCTTGCCGGAGGCGGCGTCGTAATCTGCCTCGACCACCAGCTTGGCCCCGATTTTGGCCGAATACCCTTTGTATTCAACTTCATAATGGCGCACGGACTGGTAGTGTTTGAGGCCCTGGGCGCGCGCCTGGTTGTGGAGAAGCATTTCGTCCACGATCTCTGAGGAGGTCAACGCAGGCTTTGTCGAGGCGAGGGTGGCGGTGGGAACAGGCGACCCGGGGAGGGCGGTTTGGGCGGAAAGTACCGCAGCCACGCACAACACTATCAGCGCGGCAGGTCGGAGATACCCGCACTTTCCTGAGAATCCAGCCCAGTAACACGACATTCATCTAATTCTATCGTGAACCGGGATTTATGCGGGTTAAGGGGATGGCGGCAAAGGAGAAGTTCATGCCTGGTTCATGATCCCACACAAGACCAGAACCCACCCTCGCGGTTTCTTTTTCGCAAGGGTGGGTCGCAAGCTAGCCGTGATGTTCGCCGGAGCAGCAGGAGTGGCCGGCCACACCCTCGGCCATCTTCGGCTGCTCGTACTCCTTTTCCGCGTCCACGAAGTAGCCGCCGTCGTACTTGTCGTGGTGGCGAACCCAGGCCATGGAGTGCTTCAGGCCGTCTTCGTCGCGGCCCTTGGGCGCCATGTCGAGGAAGTTGTAGGTGCCGACCAGGATGTCGAGCCCGCGCGCATAGGTCGAGTAGGTGTGGAAGATGTCTCCGTTCGCTTCCTTCGAGAACGCGCTGGCGCCCGGCCGTTCCTCACTGGGGAACTCCACGGTGGTGTAGTTGTACTCCGCCTTGCCGGCGGCCTTTTCCTTCTCGGTCTGCGAGACGTGGAAGTCGTAGTTGAAATCGGTCCCGAACGACGACACCCAGTGAAAACGCCAGCCCATGCGCTTCTTGTAGGCGGCGATCTGCGCGTAGGGCGCGCGCGACACGACGGCAAACGTGACGTCGCGATGGGCGAGATGGATGGTCATGCCGTCGAAATGGTCGGCCAGATAGGAGCAGCTGGGACAGCCCTCGCTCCAGCCCGGCCCGAACATGAAGTGATAAACGATGAGCTGGCTGCGGTTGTCGAAGAGGCTGGCGAAGGTCTCCTTGCCGCGCGGACCTTCGAACACATATTGCTTTTCGACGCGCTCCCACGGGAGTTCGCGGCGCTGGCGGCTGAGCTCATCGCGCAGCCGGGTGAATTCCTTCTCTTTGGCCAGGAATTGCTTGCGGGCTTCGATCCATTCATCGTGAGAGACGGTCTTGTGGGGATGAACTTCGGTCAGGCTCGTGGCCATCGTGATCCTCCTTGTTGGTGGTGGTGAGGAATGGGTTTTCAGGCGTTGTTTTGCGAAGGGTGAGCGCCACCAGCGCGGTCAGGCCGCCGGTTCCGGTGGCGCTGCCGGCGATGATGGCCGCGGTGGCGAGACATACAGGGCACATGAATCACCTCGGGGAAATGCATTCCCAGGTCTCAAACGCGAGACCCGGGGCACCCAATTTACTTTTGGCACAAACTAGCCCATTTGCATGAAGGGCGGCGGCTCGTCGGCGCTCGGTCCCCAGCTTGCGGGTACCGGAATGTTAAGCAGGCGCAGGTAGACGCTGAACTGGCCGCGATGCTGATACCAGTGGCTGAGCATCACATCGCGCAGGAACAGACCGCGCGGCTGGGCCAAGACTTCCTTTCCTCCGGCCGAACAGGCGCCAGGTTTCGTTCATGGCGGCGTCGTCGAAGGTGGGCAGCACCTCGCGTACCGTCGCAATGCTCTCGTCGAACGCCTTGAGCACTTCCTGGCGGCTGGCGGGCTGGGGGAAGTGGAAATCGGGAGCCTGGGCCGGATTGTTTTGCGCAAACCGAACCACGCCGCCGGGCACCAGGGCGAGGTGAAGCGCCAGTTGGCCGGCGGTCATGGATTTCTGGTGGGGCTTCCAGGTCAGCTTGTCTTCGGGTAAGCGCTCCAGGAAGCGGCGTGTGATCGGCGCCTGGGTTTCGAATTCGGCGAGCAACGTTTGGGCGATGGAGTCGGTAACGACTGATTCTGCAACGGGCACGTTTTTGATCCTCCTTGAGTGGGAACTGGATGGGGAAGTGGATTTGGTTGCGATCGAGCAACTTGCGGCTACGCTTTTCGCTCGGCGCGCTGCCGGATCTGCTCGTTGATGTGGCCCCAGCCGCCGGCTCACGCCTTTGCTGTGCTCGTCCATTATCAATCCGAAGGCGGAGTGGCGGAACTTGATCACGGTGACGCCGTCGGCCTCGCTCAGCCGGTACTGCACATTGTTCGCGCGGGGTACGACATGAACAGCGGTCCGGCAAATTCCAGCAGCGTGGGCCGCTTGATGGCCTGCACATGCGCCCAGAGATGGCCGTTGTCGTTGCCCAGGTCGCGATACCAGCGCCCGCCGGGCACAGGGCTCGAGCTTCATGGGCATCGGCGTGCCGTCGGGCATTTCGTTCTCGACAAGTTGTTCGAGCAGCGATTCAAACGTGACCTCGAGCGAGGCGTTGACGCGGATTTCCTGCTGTGATGGAAAGCGTGGGGTTTTCGATTTCGGGAAGGGTGGACGTCATCGTTTCTCCTTTGAGGATTCTTTGTCTTCCGCAATACGTTTCATTTTGGCTTCGGCGCGTTCCTTGACGCGGTTCAACTGGTGGGTCCAGTAGCGCTCGAACGTCTCTGCCCACTCGTGCAGCGGCTGGATGGCCTGGGCGTTGGTGCGATATAGCTTGTGGCGGCCGTTGCGGCGCACGTGCACCAGGCCGACGTCGCGCAGCACGCGCAGGTGTTTCGACACCGACGGCTGGTCGACCTTCATCAGCGCCACAATGTCGCCGACCGGCAACTCCTTGACCACCAGCAGCGTCAGAATCTCCCTGCGCCGCGGTTCGGCGACTGCGTTGAAAACGTCGGAGGTGGTTGCGGCCCGCGCCATGATGAAGACATTACATGCCCATATAGGAATATGTCAAGTGGACTGGATCGAAATTACTGGCATGGTCCGCCGCCTAATCCTCTCCGGAGGTAAAGTGGTGCACAGGAGGCGTCCCATGGAGATTCACACGATCGGCATTGATCTTGGGAAGACGGTCTTTCACCTGGTTGGTCTCAACCCATGCGGCGAAGTGGTGGTGCGCAAGAAGTGCTCGCGGAACCAGATCTTACGCTTCACGGCGAACCTGCGTGTGTCCTTGATCGGGATGGAGGCTTGCGGAGGAGCTCACTTCCTAGGCCGTGCTCTGCGCGAGCAGGGGCATGATGTGCGTCTGATGCCGGCCCAGTATGTGAAGCCGTACGTGAAGACGAACAAGAACGATTACATCGACGCGGAAGCTATCGCCGAAGCGGTAGGACGGCCAAGCATGCGTTTCGTTCCGATCAAGACGGATGATCAGCTGGATCTGCAGTCCCTTCACCGGGTTCGTGAACGCTGGGTAGGTCGACGCACCGCGGTGATCAACCAGATTCGTGGGTTGCTGCTGGAACGGGGTATCACGATCCGGAAGGGACGCCGTTATATCGAAGAGTCGCTGCCCGGGATCCTTGAAGACGCCGACAACAAGCTGTCGGGCGCATTGCGAGTGCTGCTTGCACAACTCCAGTTGGAGATGCAGTACCTGCACAGACAGATTGACGAGTCCGACAAGCTGATCCTGCGCATCGCCGGCGATCTTGAAGCATGCCGGCGGCTGATTGCGATCCCCGGCATCGGGCCGTTAACAGCGACTGCCACGATCGCGGCGATCGGCAACGGAGCGGCCTTCAAGAAGGGGCGCGGATTTGCTGCCTGGCTGGGAGTGGTTCCCGGTGAGCACTCGACGGGAGGCAAGCAAACACTAACCGGAACCAGCCGGCGCGGGAACAAGTATCTACGAAAGCTCTTCGTGCAGGGAGCACATTCTGTCTTGCTACAAAAGACGAAGCAGTCTACCGGCCTGAGCACGTGGCTGACTCAACTCACGTCACGCAAGCGCATCCATGTGGCCACGGTCGCTATGGCCAACAAGATGGCGCGCATGGTCTGGGCGGTACTGGCCAAGGGCGAAGCCTATCGCCCGCCACTGGTGCCACAAACTGCCGCCGCCTGAAATGCTTGGCCTGCACATGACGCCTGGCAAAAGCGCCAGGCTTGGAAATCGCATCCGCGATTCCCACATCTGCAGACCAACGACGACGGCTGAATCATATGACTTTTTGACATCCCTGCCAGGTTTGCTGGCGAAGCATGAGATGGCACAACGGTCGATCCCGGCGCTCTCGAAACCTTTATGCGGAAACAGCCTTCAAAGGCCGCGAAACTAAATAGGACGAGGGCGCAGCGCATTCCATTCAGGCCTGGAGATCTACTCCAACAAAGGCCGGATACATTCGCGCAACCCAACATGTCAATCTCACATTTCGCTTGCAAAACGGCGGCGGACCATACATTCCGCATTTCATCCCAGGTCTCAAAATCGAGACCTTGGGCACCCATAACATCTAGCGCCGCGCGAGTGTCGGACCTTTGCGGGACGACTAAAGAGTCGGGCCCTTTCAAAGGACTTATGAAACACGCTATGGGCAAAAGCGCTCAATGAGTAGATTTACTCAGGAACGCCTGTGATAATTTGAAGCGCCCGGCGGGCTCTTATCTCGCCCGCCTCCGACTCTTCAACCGTGCAGGAGGCCGCATAGTTCGTGGACCGCCGAACCACTTCCCGACATATCTTTGCCCTGGCGATTTTTCTTGGCGTCGCCCCGGTCTTCGCCCAGGAGATTCCACGTCCTCCGGTCGAACGTGAGATTCCGAGGGAGGAAAGGGAACGCGAACGGACTCCGCAAGACATGCCCAAATTGGATTCACACAGTGAGCTCTCTGTCGAAGAGCTTCGAGCGCTGATGCATCCGTCGAACAATAGCCCGGCACTACGGATGGAGCTGCGATGGAATGATGGCCGCGTTCCCGCGGTGAAGGACGTCGAGGATTTTCTCCGATCGGACGCGCGCAGGACGATCATCAGCATAGGCGCGCTGCCGGCCGATCGGGCTTTGCGGCAGCAATGGCGGGCATTGAACGACAAGTACGCTGACCGGATCATCACCCATGAACCCGAATCGGCTAACAAGACGAGCCAGAGCATTTCGGCGGCAGTTGCGCTTGGCGACCGGCCTCTCGATCCGGCCACAGTGAAGATCTTCAATGCGCTGCCGCAGGAGCGGGAGTTGCACAACTTCACTGCCGAGCAGAACCGCATGTTAATCGGGGGCACACCGGAAACCTGGCGAAAACTCAACGAGGAGATTCAGAAGCAGTCAGAGGGTTTTAGAGAAGTCAAGACGGCCACCCGGAATGAGGTTCTCGAGGAATTCCGCACGGGGACCTCGAGCACCATGATCCTTTATGCGCACTTTACCGATGGCCATCTGTACATGCCCGGTGCTCACGGCGGGAGCATAAGTATCGATGAGATAAAGCAGATAGTCCGCGATGATCCAGGCGCGAAAAGCCGGGTGATTATCCTGGCGGCCTGCAGCACGGGAGCGAGAACCGCAGACACGCGCTCGCTGACTTCGGTGTTGCTGGAGAATGGGATAGCCGGCACGGTGATGGCGACCGATCGCCCGTACGACGCCAAGCTCATTCCAGGACTGATCGAACGGTTGAAGTCCGGCGTACCGTTGCGGCGGGCGGGTGCTCAAGGGCAGCCGGAAAATCAGAGGCAGCCAGGAGTGCACCTGCAGCAATATGTCGAGTTGAGGCCGACTTTTTATCCAATCGGTTTCGAGCCGGAAACCATCTGTGGACTGGCCAGCGGCGAGTAGGAGATTGGCGGGCGGCATCACTGGCGTGGTTCGGTTGATTATCGGCGATCCTGAAAGCGTTTGCAGGTGCGCCGGGCAGGCATTTACGATGCAGCCCTATGAAAAAGCTTGTGGCTTGCCTTCCTCTGTTTCTTTTTGCGGTTGCGCCGGCTGTTCTTGCGCAGGGATCGACCGATCCGCTGGCGCCCACGCGCGACACCAAGTCGGCTGCGGACATCGATCGCGAATGGCAGCAGTCGGTGGCGAAGTACGATACAGAGCGTAACCGGCTTCTCGCTGATGCGGACAAGCAGGCGCATGATGGGCTATATCGTCCTGACTGGGCCACGCTTAACAAGTACCAGCAGCCGCAATGGTACAAGGACGCCAAGTTCGGCATCTTCATTCATTGGGGCGTGTACTCGGTGCCGTCAGCGGAGAACGAGTGGTATCCGCGCAACATGTACCGGCCTGAGGAAGGCGCGTACAAAAACTTCCGCGAGCACTTCGCGAAGGGCGACGAGTCGAAGGGATACAAGGACCTGATTCCACTGTTTCGCGCCGAGCACTTCGACGCGGCTGCGTGGGCCAAAGTGTTCAAGGAGTCGGGCGCGCAATATGTGGTCCCCGTCGCTGAGCACCATGACGGCTTTTCGATGTACGACTCCGGTCTGTCGGACTGGACAGTGGTCAAGATGGGCCCCAAGCGTGACACTTTGGGCGAACTGGCCAAGGCAGTCCGCGGCGAGGGCCTGCACTTCGGGCTGAGTTCGCATCGCGCCGAGCACAATTTTTTCTATGACGGCGGCCGCGCGATCCGCTCCGATGTGAATGATCCAAAGTATGCCTCGCTCTACGGCCCGGCGCACCAATGGTTCGAAGCCAAAGGGGAAAATGAAACCCTGCTCAACGACTGGACCTGGGTGAGTGAAGCGTGGACTCGCGACTGGCTGGCTCGCGATACAGAGCTGGTGGAGAAGTACAAGCCGGAGATCGTGTACTTCGACTGGTGGATCGGGCAGCCCAATTTCCGCCACGCGGTGGCTGAGTTTGCCGCGTTCTATTACAACTACGCGGTGGCCCACGGCTACGCCGGGGTGATCGACTTCAAGGACTACTCGCTCAACTGGAAGGCGGCGGTGCGCGACTTTGAGCGCGGCCAGCAGGATCGGATCATTGCCGATCACTGGCAGACAGACACATCCATCAGCGACAAGAGCTGGGGCTACATCGACAACGACACGTTCAAGTCGTCGGAATTCCTGGTCCACCAGCTCATCGACATCGTCAGCAAGAATGGGAATCTGCTGCTCAATTTCGGTCCCAAGTCTGATGGAACCATTCCGGACGAGATTCGGGAACGGCTGCTCGCAATGGGCGCCTGGCTCAAGGTGAATGGAGAAGCAATCTACGGCACTACACCCTGGAAAGTGTATGGCGAGGGTCCGACCAAGGTAGTCGCCGGCGCGTTCCACGACACCGACACCAAGCCCTACACTGCGGAGGATTTCCGCTTCACCGCCAAGGGCGACACGGTCTACGCGATCGGCATGGCGTGCCCCTCCGACGGCAAGGCGACCATCCATTCGCTGGGGTCCGGACACGAAGGAGCGTCCATCACCGTAACTTCTGTCGAATTGCTGGGTTCAAAGGAGAAAGTGGCGTGGAGGCAGTCGGCCGATGCCCTCGAAATCACCCTACCACCAGGTACCGCCTGTAAATACGCGTATACCCTTAAACTCACCGCGGGCCCAAAGTAATCTCCAGAAAACCGTTGACCGGCCCGCCGCGTCTCACAGGAAGCGAGACGCGGTTGGATCCTAAAATTGATATACGCGTACAGATATAAGATTTCGAATGCTCCGGTTGTGCTCCTCTGCCCTGGATTTCAATTCAGGTTCGTGAGGTGAATCAATGTATAGACGAATTCTTCCCCTTGTGATGGTTGCCAGTGCGCTGGCCGTGCCGGCGGGCGCTTACGCACAAGCCCACCCCGACACGCGATATGGTGGGACTCCCAGTTTCGAGTTGTACGGCGGCTATTCGTATGTATTCCGTACCTATGACCCCACCAGTACCACCATCGCCACCACTGGAAGAAATGGCTGGGATGCTTCGTTCAAGGTCCCAGTATTCGGCAGTTTCCTCGGAGTCAAGGGCGACGTGTCGGGCAGCTACCTGAATAACTCCAACGACCCCAACCTGAATCCCAAGGCCTATTTCTTCCTGCTGGGTCCGCAGGTGTCGGTCCACCTGGGCAGGTCGACCCTGTTTGCGCATGGCATGGTGGGAAGCGCCCACGTGAGCCAAAACGCCATTCCCAACCTGCGCTCCGACAACACGCTGGCATTGGCCGTCGGCGCGGGTCTAGATGCCGGCTTCTCACGCTGGCTTGCCTGGCGCGTCACGGGCGACTACTACAACACCCACTATCAGGCGACAGACCAGAATATCCGCGAAATCCTCAATTCCAACGGGCGCATCTCGACGGGCCCTGTCATCCGCTTCTGATTCTTTTCCTTGGTTCTCTCAAAAACTCCGTCCTCGCCGATTCGCACCGCCGCCCTGCGGATCGGCGATGGTCGGACACTCCGCGTCCGTCATCCACTCTTCATTCCTGCAGCGCGACACGAGTGTTATTCTCCCGGCAATGAAGGGGAAGGTTATTGCCGCGATCGTTTTTGGCGCATGCCTGTCCTGTTCGGCGGAGGATTCGCTTGCATCAGGGAACGCCGATCACCATCCTCATCGTGTCACCGAGTTGCCTAAGCTCCAACTGTTCACCGGGTATTCGGGGTGACGCGATCGTGCGTCTCCCCTAATAGAAGAGATATTTACGCCAGCGGTCGTCGCCGCGACCGAGCATCCGCATAATCTGACGGCTCGTGTGCAGGGAAAAAGGTCGCGGATCGCGCAACAGAATCATGTCATCAATTTCACTCAGCATGCGATTGCCTTTGCGGCGGTTGCATCCGTGGCAACATGCGACCAGGTTCTCCCATGTGGAATTGCCTCCGCGGGAACGAGGAATGACGTGGTCCAGCGTCAGTTCGCCCGGGGCGAAAACCTCGCCGCAATACTGGCAGGTATTGCGATCGCGCAAAAGGATGTTTTTTCGCGACAGTGCGCGGGTCTGATGGGGGATACGACGGTATTCGAGCAGGCGAATCACCGACGGCATTGCGATCAGACTCCTCTGGGCGTGAAGGGTCAGGCCGTGCTCCTCCTCGGTGCGCGCAATTCCCTTTAGCACGAGCACCAGCGCACGCCGCGCACCGCAGATATTAATAGGTTCGTAGGATGCATTGAGCACCAGTACCGGCATCTGCAGGATATGATTTGACTGCACGACGGCGATGTCGCCGGCGTGCGCCGCTGATCGGGCGATCGACTTTTGCTTCCGTGCGTGAATCATGGCTTTTCCCAGCGACATCTCTTCTCCCCCAGTCAAAAAGATGGTTGGCTTTTTGTCCATTGCAGAGTTGCCGTTTCCAACTCGGCGGAATGACCTTCGCACGCCGGTGGTTCTTTGATCTCGCCTCGTTCCAACCCGCTACCTGAATAGACTGCGTCCGAAATGATCCGGTGATCGAATGTCCGTCGGGCACGCGCCAGCGTCGCCACCCAAACATTTGCCGCGCCAGCCCGTAATAAAGCCCGTGAAACCGACCGCGTGGTAGCTCCAGTGGTAAAGATATCGTCGACTACGAGCACGTTCCTGTTCTTCACCGAATCTGGATTCGAGACGATAAAGGCACCGCGTACATTTAGCCGGCGCTGCCGGGTTGTCAGGCCGGCCTGGCTCTCAGTAGGACGTTGCCGGATAACCGTGCTCGCTGCAAGTCGTAGTTGCCACTTGGGATGCGTTGTCCGCAGCACCTTAATGGCCTGGCTCGCGAGCATACGTGCCTGATTGAAGCCGCGCTGGGAATGCTTCGACCGGTGCAGAGGCACCGGAATAACGAGGATTTCGGCCGGTGCGTCCGCAGCCAGTTGGGCAATGGCCTGTGCAAGCATTCCGCCCATGCGCCGGCCCGCTCCCAGTAACCGGTCATATTTCAACGCGTGGATTGCTTCCCGCATCCTGCCTTCATAGGGTCCGTACGAAACGGCGCGCACGAATGGAGGGGCAGCCAGACGGCATGCGCGGCAGTGATTGGAGGCAGAGTTCGGAAGGTCGAGAAGGTCGCCGCAACGCGGACACACCGGATCCTTCCGGGTTGGGAAGTCAGCCCAGCACACTTCGCAAATTGGAACATAGGAGAGGAGCGGCAGAGGGGAGCCGCAGAGGGCACAATCGGAGGGAAGCAAAGCACAACTCGATGCGTCCATTGGACTTCGAAGTACGCGGGCCACAGCCCGCCACGCGGAAGCTCCCGATGGTGGAACGTCGAGCGTCAGTGAGTTTCGGTCACTGCTGAAGACGCACCTCGCCTAAGGGGGCGGCCTATGGCAAATCGATTGCCACTTCCCCTTGTCTATATCTATACGCGTTCGCAGGTTTCATAGCAAACCAGAGCCGGTGAAAACATGGCCAAAAACCGAGAATCAGCGACCTTTTGAACTGACAAACACCAGTGCCCCACCCAGGATGATTCCGCATATCCCGAGCACGGGCGGGATAAAAACCCGGTGCCGGGATTTGGTCTCGATCTGCACCGGTCCCATGTCGACGGCGCGCTTGTGAGTGGTGTAGGTAAAGCCGCCATAGGCCAGCGCGAGTATGCCCGCCAGAATCAAAATTACCCCAAAGATCTTCATGAGATTTCTGCCTACAACAGCATGTGTAGCACGGAATACCGCGACGGATGAATAAGAAGGCTGAACCTGTGAACCTGAACCGGTAATGGGAGGGTCGCTAACCGAAAGCGGTGGGCCTGACACGCCGACGGCTGAATGTGAGGGCTTGGAACCCTCCATGCCGCCGGCGTGTATACATCTCGAAGGCTACCTCGCGGGAAACGAGGCAGCGTTCAAAGTCGTGCCAAGGCTACGGGCGTTCAAGATCGTCGGACTCGCGGTCACGACCTTCCCGATCCACCACAACATCACGACCCTTGTCAGACCGGTTTCCGACATCGCGGGCGGCATCCTTCACATTGCCCCACGCCTTTTCAACCTTGCCCTTCACCTGTTGGGCCGCGCCTTCTGCCTGCGCTCCGGTGTCGCCTGTCCACTCGCCGATCTGGCGTTTGGCCCGGCCTGCTGCGTCGTCAATGGTGCCCTTCACTTTATCCTTGTCCATTTACTCCACCTCCGTGGAAGTCTGCCCGCACGCTTACTCGTGGTTAACTTAGGCATCGTACTTGTTAGCCGGTCACTTAGGTGTGCACTGCGTCGATCGGGCAGCGCAATAGGTTGCCTCATGCTGTCTGACTCAAGGAAAGAAACTCTACCGGAGTCTAAAGCGCCGCTCGTCTGCCGGAGATCAATTGCAGGATCAACACTACAACTGCCGCTACCAGCAACAGATGGATAAATCCTCCCAGGGTGTAACTGCTCACCAGTCCCACTAACCACAGAACAAGGAGGATCACAAAAATGGTCCAAAGCATCTTAAATACCTCCTGAGGCTAAAAGCTTCTTGCCCCAACCCAACAACACAGGCTTGGACGCGCATGTATCGAACTATGGTTGTTCGCCTCGGGAATATAGCGAAACTTTCTCCTCCAACTGCTTGAATTCAGAAGCCGAATGCACCAAAAATGAACTTCCATACAGCCGTTCAGGGACGGGATTGCATCGAATTAACGCAGCGTGAATGGTTGCCATTCCGACTCGCAAAGCTAGCCTGTGTTCATCCTGCAGATCTAAGTCCAGCAGATCTAAGTCCAGGTAAGTTCACCGGCAAAGGGGGATAACATGCTACTGATTATCATCTTGCTGATACTTATTTTCGGATTTGGATACGGTGGTTATCGGGGTGGACCCGGATGGGGATACTATGGCGGCGGAGGCATCAGCCTCATTCTCACCATCATTCTCATTCTTCTCTTACTCAAGGTTATCTAGGCGCCGCACTGAAGCTCCGCCAACTTCTCAAGACCAATCTGGAGCCCACTACCCCGCGATGCCGTCACACCCGTCTTCACCGGGAGTTCACCACTCTCTTGGCTGGCTTGTGCACTTGGGCATGCCCGGGGTCTTCGGGGTTGCGGTCGTTGACTCTTCTGTCATTCCAATGCCGGTGCCCGGCAGTACTGACCTTCTGCTGTTGTGGCTTGTGTCGCACCGCGGCAATCCGTGGGCCTTGCTTGCATGCGCGGTGGCGGGCAGCATGCTTGGCGGATACATTACCTTCAACATCGGGAAGAAAGGCGGAGACGCTGCTCTCCATCGGTATGTCTCCTCCCGTCTACTTAATCGGATCAAACGGTGGGCACAGGGACATCCGGCCCTCGCCGTATTTCTTCCCGCTATTCTGCCCCCGCCCATCCCCTTGTCGCCATTTCTCCTCGCCGCCGGCGCCTTGAAGATTCCTTTGCGACGATTCATGCCTGTATTCGCCTTGGGCAGAGCGCTACGTTATGGCTTCATTGCCTGGCTCGCGGTGCGGTATGGGAGGCGTGTCGCCCGCCTGTGGTCTGCGGCCCTGGATAAATACTCGACACCCATGGCCGTCGTATTTGGAATCCTGGTCGCTGTGGGAGTGGCTTACGCAATTTGGAGGTTCCGGCGTCAAGGTGTGCACCTAAAGAGCGAATCTACGGTGGAATCTGCGATTCGTGGCCACTGAGACATTCGGGTAAATCTGAAAATCCCGCATTGAGAGACCCTGGCGCTCTCTGGTTTGCGGTGGTGCACATGTTGCAATGAAGTTTGCTCGCGGATGAAAGGCCGGACTAACCCTGCCCGCGATTACGCATCCATAGCAAGAGGCGCCCAGAAGGTGCTACCAGGGAGAACCAAAACTATGAGGATTGCGCAGGTCGCGCCTCTATACGAGAGTGTGCCTCCAAAACTTTACGGTGGCACTGAAAGAGTTGTGTCGTTCCTGACCGAGGAACTTGTGCGTCAAGGACACGACGTTACATTGTTTGCCAGTGGCGATTCGGTAACATCGGCGCGACTGTGGCCCGGGTGCGATGTTGCTTTACGTCTCAGCGCTGTTCCTTCATCGTCTGCTCTCGCGCAACATCTGCACCTCATCGAAATGGTCGCGCAACAGGCTTACCGGTTTGATATCGTGCACTTCCACCTCGATTTCATGCCTTTTTCCGTTATTCGGCGCGAGGGAATGGTGGCGGTAACGACGTTGCATGGTCGTCAGGATATCCCGGGTCAATTCCCGCTCTTTCGTGAATTCGACGACATGAACCTGGTTTCGATTTCCGATGCCCAGAGATCATCAATGCCCTGGGCAAACTGGATTGGGACGGTTCACCATGGCCTGCCGGCAAAACGCTATACACCTTGCAGCCGCGGGCAGAACTATCTCGCATTTCTTGGCCGCATTTCTCCCGAAAAGCGCGTTGATCGTGCCGTGGAGATTGCTCGTCGCACCGGGATGCAGCTACATGTGGCGGCCAAAATCGACGCTGCCGATCGCGAATACTTTGCAGGGATCCGGGACTCCTTGAGGAACCCCACGTTAAGTTTCTTGACGAAATCGGCGACAAGGATAAGTGCTCCTTCCTCAGTGGTGCTGCGGCGTTGCTGTTCCCCATCGACTGGCCAGAGCCATTCGGCCTGGTCATGATCGAGGCCCTGGCGTGCGGTACGCCGGTAATCGCCTTTCGCGGCGGATCGGTGGACGAGATTATCGAAGATGGCGTGACCGGGTTTATCGTGGAGAGCATAGAGGAGGCCGTCGAAGCCGTCGAACGCATCCCCTCGATCGACCGCCGTGAATGCCGCGCAGCGTTTGAAGAACGATTTAGCGCCCGCCGCATGTGCAACGACTATCTGCGCGTTTACGAGCGCGCCATCGAAGACACCGAAGACGCCAACGGCCTGCAACTCGGCCGGGCGGCCGTTGCCTGAATCTAAGCAGCATCAGGGAGTCAGTCGACCATGACCTCATTGAAGAGTGCTCTCAGCAAAGACGTAATTGAAGTTGGTCAGCAGTTTTATATCCGCGCGTCATCGTCCCTGGCCGACGATCGCACCCGGGTGCTGCTGAATGGAGACACCTTCGCGGTATTCGACCGCGGTGGCGACATTCAGCCGGTCGGATTTGGCCAGCAGGGGATCTTTCATAAGGAGACGCGGCACCTGTCTCGTATGGAGATGCATTTCTGCGGCGAGCGGCCCCTGCTTCTAAGTTCGACCATGCGGGAGGACAACGTCCTGTTCGCGATCGACCTGACCAACCCCGACCTTGTCATGTCTTCCGGCGACAGACTACCTCGCGGAATGCTGCACATCTACCGTACCAAGTTTCTAACCGAGCGAGTGGCATATGACCAGATCACATTACACAACTACGGAGAGGTGACAATCGATGGCGATCTGTCCTTTGATTTTGAAGGCGATTTTGCCGACATCTTTGAAGTGCGCGGAGAAAAGCGTTCGAGACGCGGCGAGATGCTGCCCGAGATCAGGGAACGTTCATCAGTGGTGATGGAGTATGAAGGGCTCGACCATATCCGCCGCATCACACGCGTGGAGTGTTCGGCTAGCGCGTGCAGTACCTACGAAGGCGGAATCTCGGTTCCTATCCATCTCGAGCCGCAGGGCGAGACCCAATTCACGCTGACCATCGAATGCCGGCGTGAAGAAACTGATTCGCAGCCCGCCTCCTACGACGAAGCCCTGCAGCGGATGAATCAGCTGCGCAGTGCGAACCCGCTGGCCGACGTGGATATCAGCACCTCCAACGAACAATTCAATTACTGGATTCGCCGTTCCCATGCCGACCTGATGATGATGCTTGCCCGCACTCCATTCGGCCCTTATCCCTATGCCGGCGTGCCGTGGTTCAGCACGGTGTTTGGCCGCGACGGAATCATTACCGCTCTCGAGTTGTTGTGGGTGGCGCCCTCGGTCGCGCGTGGAGTTCTGTCCTATCTCGCCGCTACGCAGGCGACCAGCTTTGATCCTGAACGAGACGCGGAGCCGGGCAAGATCCTTCACGAGATGCGCAAGGGCGAAATGGCCGAGCTTCGCGAAGTGCCCTTTGGCCGCTATTACGGAACCATCGATGGAACGCCTTTATTCATCGTGCTCGCCGCAGCCTACTACGAACGAACCGCCGATCTCGAATTTCTGCGTGAATTGTGGCCGAACATTCTCGTAGCGCTGGAGTGGATCGACAAATACGGCGATCGCGACGGTGACGGATTCGTGGAGTACGCGCGCCATACGGATCACGGCCTGGTCCAGCAGGGATGGAAAGACTCGAACGACTCTGTATTCTACAGCGACGGCCGGCTCGCGGCAGGGCCGATCGCCTTGTGCGAAGTGCAGTCGTACGTCTATGCGGCGAAGAAGGGAATCTCTGCGGTTGCGAAGGATCTTGGAAACCTGAAATTGGCTGACCAGTTGAACGAGCAGGCGCTGGAACTTCGCTCGAGATTTTCCGCGGCCTTCTGGTCCGATGAGCTTTCGACATTTGCCCTGGCGCTCGATGGCGAGAAGAAGCAATGCCGGGTGCGCAGCTCCAACGCGGGGCATTGTCTGTTCTCAGGCATCGCCTCCGATGCGCAGCATCGCAGCGTGACCGACTTGCTGTTGTCGCCGGCGTTCTTTTCCGGATGGGGTGTTCGAACCATTGTTACTGGCGAAAAGCGTTATAACCCAATGTCGTATCACAACGGCTCAGTGTGGCCCCACGACAACGCCATGATTGCGTATGGCGCACTCCGCTCCGCCGACAAGATGCTGGCTCTTCGCGTGATGTCGGGTTTGATGGATCTATCAGAAAACGTGAACCAGCACCGGCTGCCGGAGCTCATTTGCGGGTTCACCAGGCGGAAGGGAAAAGGGCCAACGCTCTATCCAGTAGCGTGTTCCCCTCAAGCGTGGGCGGCTGGCTCGATCTTCATGGTCCTGCAGGCGTGCCTCGGGCTGGAGATTCGTGCCCAGGAAGCGCGCATCTATTTGCATCACTCGGCACTGCCTGAATCGCTCGAGGAAGTTCACATCCGCAACCTGCGCGTGGGTAGCGCATCTGTCGATCTCTCATTCGAACGCTACGCTGAAACCGTTGGCGTCAACATCGAGCGCCGCATCGGCATGGTCGAAATTGTGGCTCTGCGTTGATGTGGGACGACATGGAATTGCGGGCGCAGCTAGATATTTTTTGTAGCGACAGAGCCCGGTCGCACCGTCACTCTCCACTCCAACGGCGATTGTGTGTCCTCAAAAATCATCTTCTCGACAACAAGCTCTCCCTCGATGATGCGAATACTGACAGTTCGCCCGTGAAGCGCAATCGTACCGAATCCTGACGCTGTAGAAAAAAAGCACTGGAAGGGCCGCGCCTTCAAACGCGGCCAAAACCAAACAGTCTTTTCGACAGCCGAATATCGGAATCCCGACAGCGCGCCGAGCAGTGCGTAACTCGACATCGCCCGTGCGTACCAGTTGCCGCATTCATACTCGTTCCACGGATTCCGTGTGCGCCCGTCATAACGGCTGCGCGTGGCTTTGACGATCGTCAGCCCCTCTTCCACCAATCCCTCGTGAATCAGATGCGAGGCGACCTCGTATTCAATTCCCGTCCATACCTCGTCGGAGTAGACAAATGGCAATGTAGGCTTGTTGCCGCGCGGCCAACTGCATAGTAATAGTCCGGGCTCGCTCCCCATCGCGTATCCCGGCCGCTGCGCGTTCGCATGCTGGCTGAGGTCGGTTTTGAAATTGTGCTTGAAAATGGCGCGCAGATTCGAATGTACGTTCGCTGGCTTCAGAGGCACGTCGATTCCATAGAGTCTCGCCATCCAGACGCCGATCACGCTATCAGACAGGCAGCCGGAGCCGTATTGATATTTAGGCCCTTCATGCTTGAGCAGTCTCTGCATCTCGCTGCTTTGCTCGTCTACGTTCGCAACAGACTGCGCAAACGACGTGTCGCGCAGTCCCTGGTATTGCACTTTCTGCTCGTAGTACTCACCATTAAACAGATGTTCGTCAATGTAGCTGCCGCTTTTGCTGGCGAGATCACCATAGAACTCGGCATCACTCGCTTCGCCGACAGCGCTTGCCATTCGCGCCATTGCCGACAACGCGCCTATGTAGATGCTGCTGCACATTGGCTCCGCGCCCCAGAACTCAATGTCGTAGGTATTGTGATGCGGCTCGAAGAGTGCCCCATTGTGATCGGGGTCCCAGGTTCGAATGCCGTAATCGATGCTGCGCTTCGCCAGCGGATACATGCGTTTCAACCAGTCAGTGTCTCCGCTGATCTGCCAGTCGCGAAACAGTTTCATGATGCCGCCCAACTGACCATCGGATGCGGCATGAAACGAGTGATCGACGGGGCCGTCGGGGATAGCGCCACGAAAAGTCACGTGTCCACGTTCGTCCATCGACCGCACCAATTCCAGATCGCGCAGGGTCCGTTCCAGCTGCGGATACAGATGCGGAAACGCCTGGGCGTAATTCCACACATGCGTGCACGACCCGTGGCAGCAACCGCTGTCAGGGAAGCATCCCTCCCATCCCCACAAATGCCCGTTCTCTTCGCGCAAAACAGTGGGCGACTTGAGAATGCCAAGATTGGCCGAAACCGAATCGAGCACATACGAGGGAAGAGTGGGTGAAAACAGAGCCTCCTTGAATTGCACCGTGCGTGCCCGCAGCGATACATAATTCTGTTCGACATAGAGCGCCACGTCGCGCGCGTCCTTCCATTGCGAAGCATAATAGGGCCGCCACGGCGGAGCACTTTCTCCTGCCATCGTGCGGCAACCTGGATTGCCAGTTATGTTGGCCGCCTCTAGCTTGAGGCCTTCACGTAGATAGCAGTTCAGAAAGTGCCAGGTAATAACTATGGGATAAGTGTGGGCCTCGCCCGCTGTTAACCTGCCCTCAAGCAGAATCGACCCTCCATTTCGGCCAGCCTTATCAACGTCGTTCGATCCATCGTTCGAAGTGAAGTGTCCGGTGGACACCTCGCGCCACAATGCCGATAAGGAATCGAATTCCCAACCGGGGCTGCGCAGCCACATTGCCTTGACGCGTGGCGTGCCGCCAATCGCGATGAGAGACGCGCTGCCGAATGCCTCGGCATTCACTTCTTCGCGATTGCTGAGAAATATTCCTTTGCCTGAAATCGTGGCATTGACGCTGGCTGACTGGTCGGGCTTGCAGCCAGGCGCGAGGTGCGAAAGATGATAGGAAAGCTCGTACTCTACAGGGTGCGACGACGAATTGCGCAGCGTATATTCGAGAATCGCGCACGGGATACCGGAGTTTTTGTCGTCGAGAGGAATGAACGGATTCCAGCCCGTGACTTTCACTTCCAGGGGCACCGACGCATCGCTGAGAGTTGCTTCTCCAAACGGATATTCGCCCTTGAATGCACAATTCTGAAAGCGCGGAAAACCCTCGAAACCGCCGCGGCGCAAGCCCTGTCCTTGTAGTCCCTGGTCGAAAATCTTGAACGCCGGGAAGGGACCTTCGACGAGCTTGGTAACCGGGGATTCACCCTTGATATGTAGAATGGCGAAGGCCGCCTCAGGGGAGTTGGCGCTGAATTCCGACGGCATCGCGGTGTTCTCGGGCCGCGTGCGAATGGAGAAATCCTGCAGGCCACCATAGCCGTTCATGCAGATGGATCCCGCTCCGATACCGCCGATCGGCATTGCAATTTGGGTCGTCTTTTCGCCGGAGTAGGTTCGCTGGGGGCCGCTGACGAAGAGTTCGGCCGGGGAGAAAGGGGCCAACTCCATTTCCGCGGTCGGGGATTCGGCCGGTGCATTCAACGCAGGCGTGGCTGCCGCGGCGATGGCAGCCGATGAGGTGACTTTCAAGAAGTCGCGGCGCGTGGGCTTCTTTGACGATGGCATGAAAGGCTCCGATTGAGGTACACGCCAGAGTATCACTGCTCAATCGCCGGCACTCACGCAAAGCTGCCGCTTAGTCATGACGAATCGCCGCATATCCCGTCATCTCAAGATAGCCCGAACCACGCAGCTCATTCCCTCCCCGTCTTCCCCTTGCATCGATAGCTCCTTCCCAATAGCTTGGGCCGATGCTGCCGGAGAGTTCCTGGTTGGGGAGCGGCGTCGAGATGTCCATGTCCAACCCAAGGCCGGGAATCGCGACGTGCCATCGAATTGGATAAACGCCCTTTGTTTGCCCACTGGTCCAGGTCTCGCCGGCGGGCGTCATGGTGAAATCACTCATCGAGAGAAGCATGCATTTGCCCTGAGCGTCGATGTAGCTGCCCGATGAATACGGATCCACGCTGCCGTCCTTGTGGCGCAGGCGATAGAGCATCACCTCGGTATTGTCGTCGAGTTGCAGGCTTAGCCAGTCCCAGCCCCTTTCGGCCGTATTCACAGCTTCCGAAAAGAATTCGTGGTCCATCCAGGAGGCGCCTTGCACCGCGTAACTTGTACCATTCAGTTCGACGGTGCCCGAGGTGTCGAGCCGCGTGAAGGAGACGTAATGCGATGCGTGGCCCGCGCCCTCCGCCTTGCGGCTGATTCCATCGCGTCCGTGGATCACCGGCGGCTTGGCAGGAGTGATCTCGAGTTGGATCGCAAATTTATCGTTCAGTCCACGCAGCGTCTGCTTCGCCTGAGTGAGTTGAACCTGCCAATTGCCATTCCAGATCAGCCCCGTTCGCTCGTCGATGCCCGCGATGCCTGGCCCGGCGCGATTGATGCGCTCGTCATGGTAGAAGCGCCGGCCGTTTATATCGCTCAGGGCGAAATGGGCCATGTAGACATCGCGAATGTGCCAGGCGGATTGATCCTGATCTCGAGCAACACCCTGGCGAAAAAACGTGAGTTCGAATCCGAAGCGATGCCCGTCAGAGGACTTGAGATTGCCGGTGTAATACCACCACTCGGTTTGGTAGTCGGGATGATTGAAGTGGTCGCGCGGAAATTCATAACGATAACCGGGCAGCGCCTGCTTGTAGTCTTGCGCCCCGCCGCTCAACGCGAGGAGGACGACGAGGAGTGCCAGGATTCTACTCTTCATGCACCACCTCGATGGGATTCAGCCGCTGCGCAACGCGCGCCGGATAGAGCCCAGCGAGCACCGTGGACGCGTAGACGATGCTGAGGGCGCCAAGCAAAACCGCAACGGGCCAATGGAATTGAATCGTCCAGCCGAACGATTGCTTGTTGATGACGAAGATAAGCACCAGCGAGAGCACGATACCGAGCGCAAGGCCGGCGATATTTGCAAGCATGCCGATCAAGCCCGCCTCAACCAGGATCAGCTTGCGGACCTGGGCCGAGGTTGCGCCGAGGATACGGAGCAAACCAAATTCTCGACGCCGGTCAATGACAATCGACATCAGCGCGCCGGCGATTCCCATGACGGCAACAATGACCGCGACCGCTTCGAGCGCGTAGGTAATCGCGAAGGTCTGGTCGAAGATGCGGACGCCTTCGCGGCGAATCTCACGATTGGAGAAGATCAGCACATCATTGTGCGCCGCTACCCGCTTGATCGCCTCGCGTACGGAATCGAGGTCGACCCCCGGTTGGAGGTAGACGGCAAGATTCGAGGGTGCGGGATCGGGCAGATAGCGAAGCAAGATGGCGCGATCGAGCAGAATGTATCCGCGCTCGTTGCCGTAGTCGTAGAAGATGTCCGCGACTCGAAACTTGACGACTTTGCCGCCCAGCGGCAGCGTAACGGTATCGCCGGCCTTAACGTGGTGCTTGTAGGCGAACGGCTCGCTGACAATCACGGAATCGCTTTTTGAAAGTTCGTTGATAACGCGTGCCGGCCGCTGGCCGGAAAGGAAGTTGGAAAATTCACGGGGGCGATTCGCATTGAATTCCGCGCCTGCGAGAGTCACAGGCAGGCCCTCGTACTCAATCTCATAGGCGCGGAACCGGCTGACACTATCCACGCCTGTCACATGAGCGATGTGGTCCGCCAGATCCGGAGCGATGGTCGGATGACGATCGGCCGCCGGGTCGCCCGCCGGCCTGAGATAAAGGTCCGCGGGAAGCTCATTGTCCATCCATGTAATAACCGTCTGGCGAAAGCTCCCGACCATGATGCCCACGGATGTCATCATCGCGATCGCGGTCGAGAGGGCTCCCACGAGCACCGAGGTGCGCCGCAGCGATCCCACCAGGCTGCGCGATGCGAGTAGGGCTTCTACACCCATCAGCTTGCGCAGGATTCGCGAGGTAGCGGTAGTGCACAAATGCACCAGTGACGGAATGGCCAGCGCTGATGCTGCGATGAAGAGGATCGCCGAGAGATATCCGCCCAATGGCTTGCCTCCGACGGCGGGAGCGCGTGAAGCAACCGCTGCGGCTGTCGCCAACTCGAGAGCGATAAGCGCATCCCGGTTCCGTTCAACGCGAATGGCGAATTCGCGCCTGCCGCGAGACATGGCTTCGGTTGGGGGCACCATGGAAGCCTCTCGCGCGGGCGCCAGAGCCGACGCGACTGCCACACCAATTCCCACCACAAAAGCGAGGACGACTGACTGTAGTGAAAGATCCAGCGACCCGGGCCGGCTGGAGACGTAGAGCGCGTCGATGGTCGCCGCCAGGAGGTGCACCGCACCAGACGCAAGCAGGCGTCCCAGCGGGATGGCGATCGCCGCTCCCACCAATCCGAACAATGCCGCTTCCGCCACAAACGCGATAAGCACGGCCTTGCGGCCCGCGCCGAGAGCACGGACAATTCCGATATCGGCACGCCTGCGCACTACCGAAACCGAAATGGTGTTGTAGATGAGAAAGGCTCCCACCAGGAGCGCAATGTAACTGAGAATGCGAAGATTCCAACGAAAAGCCGCAAGCATGCGTCGATTGGCTGCTGTCTGGCTACCCTGCGGATTCAGGACGACGCCGGCGGGCAGAACCAGCCGCAACTCCTGCTCCCACGTGTCGATATCCGGTTGATTCGGCACTTTCAAAAGAATTCGATCCACGCGGCCGCTCTTGCCGGTGGCCAGTTGTGCCGTGGCGATATCCACCACGACTGCGTTTCCACTTACCTTCGCGGAATCAGGAATGAAACCACGGATGATGTAGTCGTGGGTCTGATCATTGATCAATAGACGGATTCGGTCCCCAATTCGCCTGCCCGGCGAGCGTGTAATAAAGATAGCGTCGGAATCGTTGATGTGTTGGAATGCATCGCTGGCGGAGGCCGCTTCGAGCCTCGATTGCTGCCGGCTATTTGCCTCTGCGATGATGTCTATTCCTATCAGAGGGACTGCTTCGCCAGTCGCCATTATGGTTGCGTGATCCTCGATGCGCGGACTAATGCGAAGGGCATAGGGCACCCTTGCCAGAGAGCCCACGATTGCCTCTGGAACTCCTCCTGCGGCAGTCACCTCCAGATCGTTGTCGCCTTCCAGAGTTTCCATGGACGAACGGAACGATCCGGCCGCGGCGTTGCCCGCCAGGTCAATGGCAAGTACGACGGCTACACCGAGAGCGACTGCCACCACCACCAGTAACGACCTTGCGCGTTCGCGAAGCGCCGGGCGGGCGATAAGTCGGAAAAATAGTATAAGTGCGGCCATATCACGAAGGCACAATCTGACCGTCGCGCATGCGAACGACCGTATCAGAGATAGCAGCCGCTTCGGCGCTGTGGGTCGCCATCACGATTGCCATCTTGTGCTCATCGCAGATTTGTCTGAGCAACTGGATAACCGACTCCCCGGTCGCCGAGTCGAGGTTCCCGGTTGGTTCATCCGCGAGAAGGATGCGCGGCGAGTGAACCAGGGCACGGGCAATGGCGACGCGCTGCATCTGGCCGCCGGATAGCTGATGGGGCATACGATGTGCGAGGTCCGCCAGCCCCACCGTGGCCAGCCGATCGAGCGCCCGTGGGCGCGGATCACGCTGACCCGCCAACAGCAGAGGTAACTCGACGTTTTCGACCACGCTTAGCGTATGCAGCAGTTGAAACGACTGGAAGACGAAGCCCACTTTTTCGCGGCGAAGGACAGTCAATTGTGCTTCGTTCAGCGAGTCTGTCGCAATCCCGTCGAGTTGGACGTGGCCGCTTGTCGGAAAATCCAAAGCGCCGGCCAGGTGGAGAAGCGTTGATTTCCCGCAGCCGCTGAGTCCGACGACCGCAACGAACTCGCTGGCGCGAACCTGCAGAGAAACATTATTGAGCGCGTGCACGGCTTCGCCATCTGTATGGTAGTACTTCACCACCCCGTCCATACGCAGCAACGCTGGACCGGGGTTGTTCCTGGACGCTGATGGTGCGGATGACGATTCAATAGCTGTGTTTTCCATGCAGATATTTATTAGATGCGATCAAACGGCGATAGTCTCGCAGTGGCGGTCCTGAACTCCCCGGCTTGTTGATGGTGCACACCTGCACGACGAGTTGGTTTCAGCGGCTCGAAACAAACTACGTCGAGATCCTGGTTTCGCCTCCCTGCAAAAATCCTGTCGTCGACTGCAAAAACTCCAGCGTACACTGTATAGCATTCAACCGCGGGGAATGCCGCCGGTCATCCTGGTATCGGGCACTTTTCCGGCCACGCTGGGAGTCCAAATCTACTTAACATCTGGAGACTGAAATGCCGGTCCAGAATGCATCACGTGAACTCAAGTCTTCCCACCCCCGGTTTCGCTATGCCGGTGCAGGCGCCATCTCGCTGCTTTGCGGTGCACTTGCGCTCGTCACCGCGAGCGAATGCCACTCCATTACCCACCTGCCGTCACTCATCTATGGCATCGTGCTTTGGGGGTGGTGGGGCTGCATCGCGTGCGGCCTCTGGACTTTAGGATCGCGCAAGCCTTCGGTTCTGCGGTTCTCTCCGCACAGCATCAGCCTGCATGTACTCCTTGGATTTGCCCTGGCCCTCGTTCACCTTCTGCTCCTGGGGGCCGTCGGCTTTACCACAGAGGAATGGCATGCCGCATCCAGGCCGTTCGCCAATCGGTTCGGAATGGAGATTCTGACTTACGGCTTTATTTTTGGCATGGTTGGAATTGTCCAGTTTCACATTCGCGCGCAACGTGACGCCATGAAGGCCCTCGATCTGGAGAAGCAGCTATCTACAGCACAATTACGCGCCCTGCAGATGCAGTTGGAACCTCACTTTCTCTTCAATACTCTCAATGCCATCACGACTCTCATTGAGCTGGGCAGGGATGGCGAGGCGCTGGAAATGCTGGCTCACTTGAATGCGATCCTCAAGAGCACTCTGAAGCGGACAACGCCCGAGAAGGTTCCTTTGTCGCAAGAACTGGAGATCGTCGAAAACTACCTGGCAATCGAACAGGTTCGGTTTGCCGATCGCCTTCACATCGAAATTAAAGTTGATCCGGGTGCCCTCGAAAGCCTCGTGCCGTGCTTTCTGCTGCAGCCGATTGTCGAGAACGCCATCCGCCACGGTATCGCCCATTGCGAAGAAAACGGAATCGTGCAGGCGACGGCGCGACGCGATGGCAATCAACTGCGCCTCGAAGTTCGCGATACCGGCTCGTCTCTCAACGGAAGCTCCAAACCTGGCAACGGCATTGGGCTCAAGAACACGCGCGAACGGCTGGCGCATTTCTATCATGAGGCCTACGAAATGGTGGCGCGACCGTTGGATGCGGGCGGATTTGAAGTAGCCATCACCATACCCTACGAGCGAGCCTGAATGAAGCTGAAGGCACTTATTGCCGACGACGAGCCGCTTGCTCGAGAGCGGTTGAGATATTTGCTCGCCGGTGACGATGAGGTTGAGATCGCCGGAGAATGTCGAAACGGAAGGGAGGTTATCAGAGCCCTCAAAGACTGCCCGTGCGACGTTCTGTTTCTCGATATCGAGATGCCTGGGGGAACCGGGTTCGAGATCATCGAGCACGAAGGAATAGCGCGAATGCCCGCGACCGTGTTTGTTACCGCGCACAACCACTATGCGCTGAGAGCCTTTGACGTCCGCGCGCTTGACTACCTGACGAAACCCGTCGAACCGCAACGGCTGAAGGCGACGCTCGCACGCATCAAGGAGCGGATCGCTTTACAGAGCGCGCTGCAGACGCAGGAACATCTAAAATCATTGCTGGCCGCGCTGGCTGAGACCGCCTGCGAAAGAAAAGAATTCCCCAAGCGAATTATCGTCTCCAACGGGACCAAAGACTCATTTGTCAACGTAGACGAAATCGAATGGATTGAGGCCGCGGACTATTACGCATGTCTGCATGTGGGCCCAAAGAGTTTCATGCTCCGTGAAACCATCAAGCAACTGGTGGAAACTCTCGATCCGCGCAAGTTTGTTCGCGTCCACCGCTCTGCGATCGTAAACATCGCTCAGGTGCGCGAAATTCTACGCGGCGGCCGGAGCGAAGGATGGGTACTGCTCGCCAGCGGGCGCCGCTTGAAAATGAGCAAAGTTGGATGGGACGCACTTCTGGCAGCCACCCGATCTTCATCGTGATGAGTGATGCAATGGCGTGCTCTAACTCGGTTTCGGAATCACTGAATTGCTACTTATTCCACTTTCTCCAGATCCACCCCGATGCGCACCCCATTCACCAGCACAATGCTCTTGTTGATCAGATCCTGAGTGGTGATCTTGTCATCAACGAATGAGCGCATGGCATCCATGGGGCAAATGTATTCGATGGTCTCGCTTTTCTTCGCGCCGAGGCGGTTGAGCACCGAGAAATGAAGCACGTCTACGGGTGCATCCGCGGGAACCTTCTTTGAGATATCTTTCAGTTCGGGCGCTAGAAAGAGATCGAAACTCTCCGCTGCTCTCTTGTAGATTGAACTCTGAACCCTCTCGAACGAAAGGGCGTTCTGCATCGTATAGTGCAACTCCTTCTGGCTGCCGTTTGTTTCAAGCGATGGGCGCGATGTATCATCTGGCTGCGCGCTCGCGCTCTGCCCATCTCTGACGGCATTCACTTCAGCCTGCAATTTCCTCTGCAGTCCGGTAGCGTTCAATTCCGGGGAAGAGGAGTCGGCAATTTGCGCAGCCTGCGCGTCGGAAACATCTGGCGAAACGCCGACAGGAGCGGCAGCGACGTGAGATACGCGTGCTGGAGAATAGGACGTCCGTTCCAAGGTCGGCCGAGCTGCGGGCCGGTCAGGAGCCTGGTTGGTCAGCGGATCGGACTGGTCCAGCGCCAATTCGAGCGTCTTGCTGTTCACAAAAATGTCGGAACGATTCAGAATGTCCTGGCGCTCCGAATTGGAAGTAGCTTTGGCAAGTGCAAATGCGTCGTCTCTTCCAAAAACGATGGTCAGCACCTCATGTCCTTCAAAGTCGTACGACCGGCTGGAGTCACGCGCGTCATACAGAATCTCAAAGCCGATTGCGTCGTAGTCGTAGTTCTGCGGCATCTGTTCCGTGATAAGTCGCAGAAGGGGAAGGACTGCGTCCTGCAGGGTCTGGCTGGCACGCCCATTCTGGGTCACCTGCATGGAGTTGAACGCCACCCGATAGAACGCTGAGACCTTTAATACGACCTTATCTTGAAAATACACAAATTCGATGCCATTGGAATCAAGCGCCGCGCGCTGGCCCGGCTTCGCGTCGAGATATCTAGCCAGCCTGAGTGTGAAGGGAAATTGAGCTCCTCCAATTGATCTTTGAATCGATACCAACTGCGGAAGATACTTCTGCTCATCCGCTTTTGCCCTCGGATTTGAGACCTCTGTCGGGCTCACCTGGCTAAAGGCGCTCGTCGCCGCTGCAACAATCGCGCTGCCCAAAAGAAGCCCTCGTGAAAGATTCAGTGTTTTCAAGGCAACATACATAAACAAATTACTCCTCGAATCTTAGTTGTTCTTAGCGGGCGCTTTTGTATATTCCGGCACCGCAATCACCCGCATATACGCGATCAGGTCGTCGATCTCTTCCTCGCTCAGGGTCGAACCGTAGGGAGGCATCATCGCCGACTTGCCGACAGCGCTCCCGCCCATCGCGATGATCTTCCTGAGCGACGCATCGTTTTCTTTGTTGAGGATGTTTCCGTCGTTCATCAGCGGTGGATCGGGAGCTCACATTGGAACGATTGGAGGGGCCGGCGGGCGTTGCGTCGGCATGGCACCAAACGCATTGCTGATAAAAGACTCGCTTCCCCTGGTCCTGCTTGTAGTCGAGCGGCAGAATGCGATCGGGATTGTTCCAGTCAACCTCAGATCCATATGACCCGTAGGAGACGTACTCGCTCTTTTCGATCTGCGGCTTTGGTCCGGCGACCATGTGCTGATCGCCGGACCAGCACCAGCAGAGCTTGTCGACCATGCTCTTCCGTGCCACCGCCAGCGACGCCAACGGATGCGGCCAGAACCGAGAAATAAACCAGCAGGAGCTTCATTTTTGTCCTCCACCGCCGGCACCGGCGGTTTCCGTTGACGCACTTTGCTTCAGCGTAAGCAGATAGGCGGTAAGGTCCTTGATTTCGTCGTCGCTGAAGGAATGCCGCGGCTCGATGGCTCCGGGGACCAGCGCTTGCGGGTTCTGCAGCCATGCCTCGATCCACGCCGCGGTCATCCAGTTGCCGGCATTATTGAGACTCGGTCCGACGTAGCCGCCCGAAGAGCCAATGGTGTGGCACGACTGGCATTGATACTTCGTCTCGAAGAGTTGCTTGCCCCGTGTCCGCCATTTGCAGATGTGAATACGCCTTCGTCTACGGCGCCTGGATTCACATCGCCGCTTTCGCAGGTTTGCTGATAGATAATCGGCCAGAGTGGTCGCATCCTGCTCCGACATATTGAAGCGTGGCATGCGGACCGTAAGCGTCGGACGCAGCGTTGGCGGATTCTGCAGGAATTGAATCAACCATTCCCGCTTTGAGCGGCTTCCTTCATACGAGAGATCAGGCGCGAGCGTACCGCCGTAGCCTTTGAAGCTGTGGCATACATAGCATTTGTAACGCTGGTATACTTTCCCGGGTTCGCCGTCAGGGTGAAATTCTTGGTGTCGACGTTCGACGATCACCGGCTTTTCGCCTGGATTCGGAATCGCCGGGCCGGTCATGCTAAGTAGCGCCGTCGTCACATCGTCAAGGTCTGACTTGCTCATGCGAAACGCCGGCATATGCGTGTCGGGAGTGACAGACGCAGGATTGGTGATCTTAGTCTGCAAGTAGGCGATCATCGACCGGGGAACGACCGACTCGCGGATGTCAAGTCTCTCCACATTCCCCTTTACGAAGTGAAACGCGGCAGGCAGTTTGCGTGGAGATTTCACCTCGATCGTGTATGGCCCCGCCGCCATGCCCAACGCGGAAAGGTCGGGCGCGAAGTCCGGCTTGGGCTTCACTCCCTGGATCACGTGGCATTCGGCGCATCCCTTTTCGACAAATAACTGCCGGCCGAGCTGAACTTCTTCTTCCGCAGGGAGTGCCTAACTGAGGCACATCCTTCAGCAGGTCCGGATCGGTCAGCTTAGTCAGGATGTACTGTGCAACCTGGGACAAATCCTTGTCCGACCACTGATAACGCGGCATCTTGGTGTGCTCGAGATAGCCTTGTGGATCGCGCAACCACGCAACCAGCCATTCCGGCTTGACCTTGCTTCCGACCTTGGTCAGTTCGGGCCCGATATCGCCGCCGATGAGTTTGGTTTCACCCCCGCGCTCCACGGCTATGGCGTGGCAAGTAACGCAAAACATCTGGTTGAATCGAGTGTGGCCCTCTTCCGCCGCGGCGTCTCCAGCTTTGGACGCAATCGTGGAAATCCTTGCCGGGGCGGGCGACTTAGTGTGCTGGGAGCTTAGATATGCCGATAGCGCCCGCAGTTCCAGATCACTAAGTTCGAACTTCGGCATTCGCGGGTCTAGATCCACACCGTTTACGGTTACGTTACCATCAGCATCCGTGAGCGTTCGCGGCTCTTTCAGCCACTTATATATCCACTCGCGAGTGACCTTCGTCCCGATGTTAGTCAGGTCCGGTCCCAGCATCGCTGGACGATCGATATCCTGCAGTTGGTGGCAGCCTGTGCAATTGAATTTCACCAGCAATTGGCGGCCGTGATTCAAGCGCGGTGTCTGAGCCAGATCCGCCCGGTGGCAAGCGCCACAACTGGCCTGCGCGAATTGCGCCGGAACCATTGGCTGCTTCCACGAGAGCGTCGCGCACCTGGGCACTTGCGAACAGGATGTGGCCGTGTATGAGCTGTCCGACTTCACGCCAGTCGGTTCTGATCTGCCAGTAGACCAGCGATACGGCAAATGCGCAGCAAACTGCCACGAGATACGGACGCTGTGAAATCCTTTTAAGGATTGACCTGGCCGACATAGCTCCTCCGCCCCACTGCCGGCGCGCTCGCCGCCTAGTCCCTATTTCGTCACGGTAAGGTTGACGCTGACAGTTGCTCCAGCAACCGTCACGCTCTGCGAAGCCGGTTTGCCGTTCTCGCTGCCGGTCTTGAGAGTGTATTGCCCAGGAGGAACATCCTTGATGACGAAGTTGCCGTCTTTATCAGTTACGGCAAAGTAAGGAGTCGGAACAACGAAGATGATTCCCGACATCTCCGGATGCACATTGCAAAGCAGCGGAACGTCACCAACTTCAGTGAATGTGAAAGGCTTCGACAATCCCTGCGGCCACGTGCCCATGTTATGAGCCAGTTTCTTGTCGTGATGAATTGCCGGCCAATACACGTTGTGACCCACGTTGTCGTCGTTCTTGAATTCAACGGTCGTGCCTTGCTGAATTACCACAATGTGTGGCGCGAAGGCCAGGTGCGACTGGTCGACAGTCACATGTTGGGTCGGAGGCGTGAATGTCTTCCCCGGCACGCTGTCGACGTACACGGCGATGTTCTCAGCGGAACGCAGTCCAACCGCGGCGACCTTTCCTTTCACTTCGCCTGCCCAACCACGGCTGGCAACGCATCCAAGTGCAATCAGTGCAATCGCGGGAAGCACAACAGTCCTTGACCGTAACATTACTTTCTCCTAACGAACGTGAAATACATCGAGTGGCTGGTGCGATAGTCTGCTTTGTCGACACCGTTCTGTGATCCTACGATTAAGCGAATTGGCAGTTGTTTGTTTACTGTCAAAAATCATGTAAAGTCTTGTAAAGTTCCTTCGTGCGCATACAAAGCACTAAATGCTTTCGCGGATTCCTGAGAATCCGCGAAAGCAAGCATCTACTGGACTTGAATGAAGAATTGACCGCACGTAGCTTTCTAGAACAGGAAGTCCACCCCGGATAAGAATTGGTTGGCACGGTAGAAGTTGGTTGAATCGGGCACTGGCTGCTCGTAATTGAATGTGAACTGCGACTCGAGCTTGATGTTTGGACGTACCAGAATATCGAGCGCAGGGGTGAAAGTATTCCGCGTATCGCGACGTGATATTCCGTTGATCCGGTCGGTAGGAGAATTCACGCCATCATAGCGCATGGTTGCAATCAGCCACGGATAGAACCAATACTCGGCTTCAAGGAAGCCGCCCGAAAAGGTCACCGGCGTGGTCGTTACAAATGCCGTGCCATCATCGTTCAGGACCTTGTTGGTGTCATGGCCGTGCGCATACAGTCCCCAAAGTTCGAACTTGCTGCGGAACTTATAGTCGAATGCTCCGCCCACTCGGTAGAATGGTTCGACCAAGGTCGGCAGGCCTTCGGCGATATCTCCCGCATGATTCAGTTCGTTCCTGCCGTAGTACCCAAACCCGTCAAACCGGATCGAAGTATGGTCGTGAACCCCGCTCTGGTCTTGAGCTTGTACCTCTTTCCGCACTTCGGGATTCTTTTCGAGATCAAACCTTTGCGAGAAATGGAAGTACAAGTCTTTGGCGTTGACGGTGCCCGAAGAGTCACCGCCATCGATGGCTGCCAGAGACCACCATGTATACCCGCGATTCGGATAACCGCCAATCTCGATTCCTCGCTGCCCATCCGCAAACGCAAATGGGTTTGCGACCGTCCCGGGAAGAGGCCCTGAACCGGAAGGATTTACGTTTGCCACTTGATCGTAGATTGCATAATCCGACAGGTTGATGCTCCGAGCCTGCGTAAAGGGAAGATCGAGTTCGAATTGTCCGTAGCGAACATTCAAATCGTTCTGAGGAATGTGAAAGGCGTGGCCCAGGAAATTGTTTGCCTTGATCCAGCCGTCTCCCAAACCGCCGTCTGCTCCAGAACCGCCGGTGGAAAGATCATCGTCGATCCAGAACGAGACCGAGGGCCCGAAAGATCCCGCCGCGAGGAGCGTCACTGTATTGGGCTGGAACAGGTCCGTCGGCGGAACGTATCCATTCGCAGCCGCTAAGGCCGCCGGCTGCTGGCTGGTGTAATTGAAATAGCCCGAATACCGGATCGCGATGGGAAGGATCGGGAGTTCGCCCGGGTAGATGGAATTTGGGAAGGATTCCTTCTGGGCCTGAGCTCCCAACATCAGCGGGGGTTCCTTGAGGAATTGTTCATCGTCCTTGGGAAATTTAAACCCGTTGATTTTGAAAGCACGGCCGAAGTCATTGAGTTCCGGCCAATTGTTGTGGCAGGTCGCGCATGCCGTGTGGTACTTGCGCGCAAATGCCGGGATTGCCATGAGGCGAGGCGTCAAATTCTGAAGCACAATCAAGCCAAGCAAAACCAAGGGCAATTTGATCAGCAATTTTGGAGTCCGATTCAACATCGTTTGTACCTTCCTTAGGACGTCGCTCAACCGATTGTGTCGAGTTGAGAGATGCCCGGGTCGACAGGGCAATCTCTTCGGCATTTACAAAGAAAGCGTTAGAGCGATTCCTCTCATAGCTTTCTGTTCGGATGCTCGTAAAACGTAGCTGTCATCGTGCTTGTGGGTGTTTGTTCGAGATCAATGTATCTGTAAAGTGTTGTAAAGGCTTATAAGTACTGGATTAACAAGATTAGGAAACCGTGCGTATCCAGACTTCGGATGCGACCATTCCGACAACAGGAGAACGCAAAGATGGACTCAATGGGCGAGACAGAATAGTGAGTGATTTCAGCTGCGTTCCGGCGCACGTTCTCGCATGAGTTCGCGGTGAAGGTAGGCCGCAGTTAGATATACCTGAGCGCCAAGAATAATCATGTAACATCCGACCGAGACCACAGCGGTGATCTTACTAGAGCCGGTTCTGATTGCGAGCATGATCCCTAGCGATGAAGTAGCCGCCGCCAATACGCTCATGGTGCAGGCCTGAAATGAGTTCGACTGGAAATGGAACGCGAGTTTCATATACCACGAACCCCACACCAAGCCGAGCAAGCCCGCCAAAATGCCAATCAAGCGTATGTCTATTAATCCAGGTTGAATCAGCCAGGAGATAAGATAGCAAGCTATCAACGATGCTCCGCCAACCAGATAAGCAGGGACAAGGCGCCGCTGCGGCACCCATTGATGTCGGGAACCCAGGGAGAGAAGAGTGATGAGCAAACACATGGCAGTGAGAGCCGCGGCGAGCACATAACCCAATTCTTCACGAGCCGGTCTCGACATGATGGAGCCTAGCGAGCAAACGGTTGTGCCGATAATGATTATCGCGACGCCATGCTTTGTGAGGGAATTGCTATTTGTGTTAAGCAACCGTGTCATGGTATCTCCCCAAGTGTGACAGGAATCTCTGAGTTAGTGAGTGCCGATTCGCATGCCTAAGTATCGATGATGGACTGTACCATCTATCTGGTTTGCCCACTAGCAAGCGACTATGTCATTTACAAGTTTTTACATTAGTTTACAAGGTCGTTGCTTGCGAACAAGCACGTAAAGCCACGCAAGAGACTACCGTCGCACCAGCGTTGATCTAAGTAAGTGCGTCCCAGTAACGCTGCGAACTCACGCTCAATTTCTGCGCAAATCCACGGCCGGACTAGACCTATGGCTCAGATATTTGACCGCAGCTCGAATGCACTGGCACGGATGAGCCTGGTGTTGACGGGATTGCTGGTGATCGCGGTGGGGGTGACGCTGGACGAGTTGCAGCGGTCGCCGTGGGTGACGCGGCAGGGGCAGCGTCCGGACCAGCCGGTTCCTTTCAGCCACAAGCATCATGTGCAGGGTCTGGGGCTGCAGTGCCAGTACTGCCACGTGACGGTGGAGAAGTCGAGCTACGCGGGGATTCCACCGACCAAGACGTGCATCAACTGCCACGCGCAGATCTGGACCAACGCGCAGTTGCTGGAGCCGGTGCGGGCCAGCTGGGCTTCGGGGCAGTCGCTGGCCTGGACCAAGGTTCACGATCTTCCTGATTTTGTTTACTTCAGCCACGAGATCCACGTGAACAAGGGGCTGGGCTGCTCGACCTGCCACGGGCGGGTGGACCAGATGCCGCTGATGTTCGCGGAGAACACGCTGCAGATGGAGTGGTGCCTGGACTGCCACCGCAACCCGGCCAAGAACCTTCGCCCGACGAGCCAGATTTACAACATGGCGTGGGAAGCGCCGGCCAGCGAACGCCCGGTGTGGTGCACGGCGGGGGAGACGAAGGACGGGGTGCCGACGGCCCAGAGCGTGAACTGCGTAATGAAGGATCCCTCGGGCGAGGGTGCGCAGGTGGCATCGCTGACGCTGCCGTTGAAGAAGGGGCTGGCCGGGGATGTGCGGCCGGCGGTGGAGGCCTCGACCGAGACCTACAAAAAGTTCACGAGCCAGGATGAGCTGGGTCATTTTCTGCTGCGGCAGTACAAGATCCGCACGCCCAAAGATCTGATCAGCTGCGAGGTCTGCCACCGATGAGCGCGCCAGAGATGAACGGAAACGGAAACCACGAGAGCAGGCCGCTGACGCTGGCCGCGGTGCGCGCGGAGCTGAAGGGAACCAGGGGAAAGAAGTTCTGGCGCTCGCTGGACGAGCTGGCGGGAACGGCGGAGTTCGAGCGGGCGGTGGAACAGGAGTTCCCGTCCGCGGCGCAGGAGTGGGTGGACCCGGTGTCGCGGCGGGGGTTCATGAAGCTGATGGGCGCTTCGATGGCGCTGGCGGGGCTGGCCGGCTGCACCAAGCAGCCCGACGAGCCGATCTTCCCCTATATAAAGCAGCCCGAAGACCTGATCCTGGGCAAGCCGATGTACTTCGCCACGGCGCACCCGTTCCCGACCGGCGCGGTGCCGACGCTGGTGAAGGCGGACCAGTTCCGGCCGATCAAGATCGACGGCAACCCGGAGCATGCCTATAACCAGGGCTCGTCCGACGTGTTCACGCAGGGGTCGCTGTTGGCGCTGTACGATCCGGACCGGTCCAAGCGCGTGACTCTGCGCGGGGAGAACCGGGAGTGGAGTGAGTTCGCGCGCACTTTCCGCGACGCGGTGGTGGCGTCGAACGGCGGGACGGGGATCTACTTCCTGTCGACGACGATTACTTCTCCGACCCTCGCCCGGCAGTGGAAAGCGGTGCAGGCGGCGTATCCGCAGGCCAAGCTGGTGCAGTACGACCCGGCCATCGCCGGCACGGCTCTCGCAAACAGCGCGATCCCGCAGTACGACCTCTCCGGCGCCGACGTGATCGTGTCGCTCGATGCGGACTTCCTGTCGGGAGCGGCGTATCCGGGCCATCACAAGCTGGTGCGGGAGTATGCGGCGCGGCGCAAGGATCCTGCGAAGCTGAACCGGTTGTACTCGATCGAGTCGACGCCCACCACCACGGGCATGAAGGCCGAGCACCGTCTCGTCCTGAGGGCCAGCGAAGTGCCGGCGTTTGCGGCGGCCCTGGCCGCGGCGGTCGGCGCATCGGGCGTGCAGGCGCCCAGCTACGCGTGGACCGCGGAGCAGCAGAAGTTTTTAGCCGCCCTCGCCAAGGATCTCAAGGCCAACGCGGGCAAGAGCGCGGTGCTCCCGGGCATTTACCAGGATGCATCGGTGACGGTCCTGGCGGCGGCGATCAACGCGGCCCTCGGCAACGTGGGCAAGACGGTTTCAGTATCATCCGAGCCTCTGAATCCGCTGCCCTCGGACCAGATCGCGGACATGAAGGCGCTGGTGGCGGACCTGAACGCGGGCAAGGTCGAGTGGCTCATCATCCTGAACTCGAACCCCATCTACTCTTCGCCCGCCGATCTTGATTTTCCGTCGGCGTTCAACAAGGCCAGGATGGTGGCGCACCTGGGCCCGCACCAGGACGAGACGGGGCAGATCGCGCACTGGCACATTCCTTCGGCGCATCCGCTGGAGTTCTGGTCCGACGCGCGGTCCTACGACGGCACGGTGTCGATCGTGCAGCCGCTGATCGATCCGCTCTACGGCGGCAGGACCGCGCACGACGTGTTGCAGATGCTGCTGGCCGAGCCGCTGCTGAGTTCCTACGCGGCGGTGCGCGAGACGTGGAAGACGGCCATCAAGGGGGATTTTGAAACTGGCTGGCGGAAGGCTCTGCACGCGGGCTGGATAGAAGACACGAAGTTCGATAGCAGTGGCAAAGCGGCATCGGCAGCGATCAACGTTCCGGCGCCTTCCCCCAAAGAAAATATCGAAATCATCTTCCGTCCCGACCCCACCATCTACGACGGCCGTTTCTCGAACGTGGGCTGGCTGCAGGAGCTGCCCAAGCCGGTGACCAGCCTGAGCTGGGACAACGCGGCCATCGTCTCGGGCGCGACCCTGACCGAGTTGAAGCTCGAAGAAGACGACATCGTGGAGATCACGGTGGGCAGCGGCAAGGTAAAAGCTCCCGTCATCGTGGCTCCCGGCCATCCCGACAACTCGGTGACGGTGTACCTGGGCTACGGGCGCGAAGCGGCGGGCCGGGTGGGCTCGGGAACGGGCTTCAACGCCTACCAGATCCGTCCCACCTGGGCGCCGTTCTATGCGACCGGTTCGATCAAGAAGGTGGACGGCAAGTGGGGCATCGCCATCACCAAGAGCCATTACCAGGACCACCGCTCCAAGACCTTCTCGGACTACGGCGACCAGAACCGGTCTCTCGAAGCAGTGGAAGCGCTGGGCCCGCGCGGCATCATCCGCTACGCCACTCTCGATGAGTATAAGCAGAACCCGGGGTTCGCCAACGAGGGCGAGGGCCACGAGAAAACCAGCATGGGGACCTCGATGTTCCCCAACTGGACCTACACGGAAAACGCCTGGGGCATGTCGATCGACATGAACTCCTGCACCGGCTGCAACGCCTGCGTGATCGGCTGCTATGCGGAGAACAACATCGCGGTGGTGGGCAAGCAGCAGGTCAGGATCGGGCGCAACATGCAGTGGATCCGCATCGACAGCTACTTCGAAGGCGACCTGGCCAGCCCCCGCGCGCACTTCCAGCCCATGCTCTGCCAGCACTGCGAGAACGCGCCCTGCGAGCAGGTCTGCCCGGTGGGGGCGACGGTGCACACGCCGGAGGGCCTGAACACCATGGTCTACAACCGCTGCGTGGGCACCCGCTACTGCTCCAACAACTGCCCCTACAAGGTGCGCCGCTTCAACTTCCTGCTCTTCTCCGATTATGAGACGGAGAGCCTGAAGCTGATGCGCAATCCCGACGTGAGCGTGCGCTCGCGCGGGGTGATGGAGAAGTGCAGCTACTGCGTGCAGCGCATTACCGCGGCGCGGATCGAGGCCGACAAGGAGAACCGGGCGATCAAGGACGGCGAAGTTCGCACCGCCTGCCAGCAGGCCTGCCCGGCCCAGGCCATCACCTTCGGCAACATCAACGACAAGGCGAGCCGGGTGGCCAAGCTGCGATCCGATGAGCGCACGTATCAAGTGCTGGCGGACCAGAACACCCGCCCGCGCACGACCTATGTGGCCGCGGTGATCAACCCCAACAAGGAACTGGAAGAGGGACCGGCGGAACATGGATGAAACGGGGACCGAGGGACTAAGGGAATAGGGAACAGGCATTAGGGATTAGGCATGAGGAAGAGCCCGCTAAAAGCTAATAGCTAAGAGCTGGTGAAGAAGAGGGACCAGGGACTAAGGACTAAGGAAAAAATGGCGACGAGCAACCTGAAACCGACCGATCCCGAGTACGCGCGCTGGGTGGATCCGGCTACGGGCGAGTACCGGGTGATAGAGCCGGGGCAGACCTTCAAGTCGATCACCGACAAGATCACGCGTATCGTGCTGACCCCGCACACCCCCATGGGCTGGTTCGCCATCTTCACCCTGGCGGGGGCCGGGGCCACGGTGCTGCTGGTGGCGGTGACCTGGCTGTTTCTGAAGGGCGTGGGCATCTGGGCCATCACCCAGCCGGTGGCGTGGGGCTTCGCCATCATCAACTTCGTGTGGTGGATCGGCATCGGCCACGCCGGCACGCTGATCTCCGCCATCCTTCTGCTGTTCAAGCAGCAGTGGCGCAACTCCATCAGCCGTTTCGCCGAAGCCATGACCATCTTCGCGGTGGTCTGCGCGGGCATGTTCCCGCTCATCCACGTGGGCCGCCCCTGGCTGGGGTACTGGATGCTCCCCCTGCCCTACACCATGACGGTGTGGCCGCAGTTCCGCTCCCCCCTGGAGTGGGACGTGTTCGCGGTGTCGACTTACGCGACCATCTCGGTGGTGTTCTGGTACGTGGGCATGATCCCCGACTTCGGCACCTTCCGCGACCGCGCCAAGTCCAAAGCCGGGCAGTACTTCTACGGCATCATCTCGCTGGGGTGGCGCGGCTCAATCCGCCACTGGATGCGCTATGAGACGGCATCGCTGCTGCTGGCCGGCCTGGCCACTCCGCTTGTGCTCAGCGTGCACACCGTCATCAGCTTCGACTTCGCGGTGGCCATCCTGCCCGGCTGGCACACCACCATCTTCCCGCCCTACTTCGTAGCCGGGGCCATCTACTCGGGCTTCGCCATGGTGCTCACCCTGGCCATCCCGCTGCGCAAGTTCTATCACCTGGAAGCGCTGGTGACCGAGCGCCACATCGACAACATGGGCAAGGTGATGCTGGCGACCGGGTTCATCGTGGCCTACGGCTACGGCATGGAAGCCTTCATGGCCTGGTACTCGGCCTCCCACTGGGAAGCGTTCATGTTCTGGAACCGCATGTTCGGTCCCATGGGCTGGAGCTACTGGGTGCTGATCACCTGCAACCTGGCCATCCCCCTGACCACGCTGTGGTCGCGCAAGCTCAGAACCAGCATCACCTACATGTTCATCCTGTCGATCATCGTGAACACCGGCATGTGGTTCGAGCGCTTCGTGATCATCGTGACCAGCCTGTATCGCGACTTCCTGCCTTCGGCGTGGGGCACCTATCGCGCCACCAAGTGGGACTACCTGACCTTCATCGGAACGCTGGGGTTGTTCACCACGCTGTTCGTGCTGTTCGTGCGCTTCCTGCCCATGATCCCCATGAACGAAATCCGCATGCTGCTGCCGGGAGCCAAAATCCTGCCCAAAAAGCCCAGGGAGGTGGGACGCTGATGCCGCCTCGTGAAGGAACCTACGGACTCTTAGCCGAATTCGACACCCCCGGCGACCTGATCCGGGCCGCGCGCCAGGCCCACCAGGACGGCTGGCGGCGCATGGACTGCTACACCCCCTACCCGGTCGAGGAAGCCGCCGAAGCCATCGGCTTCCACACCAACCGCGTGCCCCTGCTGACGCTGGTGGGCGGGCTGATGGGACTGGCCGCCATGTTCTCGCTCGAGACCTGGGTCTCGGTGATCGCCTATCCGTTGAACATCGCCGGGCGGCCGCTCTACTCCTGGCCGGCGTTCGTCGTGCCCGCCTACGAGTGGACCATCCTGTGGGCCGGCCTGTCGGCGGCCTTCGGCATGGTCGCGCTCAACCACATGCCCACGCTTTATCACCCCCTGTTCAATGCGCCCAACTTCCGTTCCGGCGCCCTGGTGGACAAGTTCTTCCTCTGCCTCGAAGCCCTCGACCCCAAGTTCGACCTGGCCGAGTCGCGCAAGTATCTCGAAACCTTCGAGCCCAACTCCGTGGTGGAGGTGGAGTACTGATGCCCGTCCGCCTCAACACCATCGCCGCGCTGGCCGGAACCGCCGCGCTCTTCCTCATCGCCGGCTGCCGCCAGGACATGCACGACCAGCCCAAGATCATCCCCCAGCGCGGCTCCAACCTGTTCAGCGACCATCGCGGCGCGCGCCCCCAGGTGGTCAACACCGTGGCCCGCGGCCAGCTTCGCGAAGACTCCTACTTCTATACCGGCGTCACCCAGGCCGCCAACGGCTACCGCGAGGAGCACGACGAGCTGCCCTTCCCGGCCACCCTCGAAGTGCTCAAGCGCGGCCAGGAGCGCTTCAACATCTACTGCTCCCCCTGCCACTCCCGCGTCGGCAACGGCCTGGGCGAAATCGTGCAGCGCGGCTACAAGCCCGCCGCCAACCTCCACGACCAGGTGCGCCTGGCCCAGCCCCTGTCGCACTACTTCTACGTGATGTCGAACGGCTACGGGGCCATGCCCGACTACTCGGCGCAGCTGGCGCCGGCAGACAGATGGGCTGTCGCCGCCTACATCCGCGCCCTGCAGCTGAGCCAGGCCGCCCGGGAAAGCGACGTGCCCTCCGGCGTCCAGCTGCAGAGCCTGAAGGACGTCGCCACCAGCGAAGGCCTCTCGCCGTCGTTCGCCGAGCCCTGGCAGATGCCCGCCACCGCCGTGCAGCCTTACCAGCACGACTGGAAGCAGGGCTGGCCGGCCATGGCCCCGGCCAACCCGGCGGATCCCGCCCAACTGGCCCCCAACCCAACCAAACCGGCAACAGGGAAATAAGGAACATGGCTCACACATCTCATGCGCGCATCCTTCCCGCCGACCTCTCGGCCCCGCCGGTGGTGGACCAGTGGCGCACGCGCGCGCTGATCGTCGGCGTGGTCTTCTCGGTGATCGCCGCCCTGCTCGCTTTCCTCGACCACTCAATCGACCACGTGCTCCGCGCCTGGGTGCTCGGCCTGATGCTCACCTTCGGATGGTCGGTTGGCGGACTGGCCCTCCTGATGGTCCAGTACTGCTCGGGCGGCAAGTGGGGTCTGCTGCTGCGCCGGCCTCTCGAAGCCATGACCCGCTCCCTGCCCCTGGTGTTCGCCTACTGGATCGTCGTGGCCCTGAGCCAGACCCGCCTCTACCAGTGGGCCAACCACTCGATCGTCGACAACGACTTCAAGCTGGGACGCATCACGCCGGACCAGGTCGAAGCCATCGACCACGCCATCGGCTTCAAGCGCCCCATGCTCAACCCCACCATGTTCTGGGTCGCCGGCATCCTCTGCTTCGCCATCTGGGCCTTCTACACCTGGCGCCTCAACTCCATGGCTCTCCGCCGCGAGGCCGATTCCCCCGCCAACACGCCCTGGTGGATCAAGAAGTTCGAAAACCTCTCCGGGCCCGGCATCGTGGTCTACTCCCTCACCATGACCGCCGCCGTCATTTACTGGGTGATGTCGATGGACGTCACCTGGTTCTCCTCCGTCTACGGACTGCTCTTCCTGGTCGGACAGGGCTTCTCGGTGCTGGCCCTTTCCATCATCGTGGCCATCTCGCTGGCCCGCTACGAGCCCTTCTCCACCATCCTGCGCACCACCGAGCAGCACGACCTGGGCAAGCTCACCTTCGCCTTCGTCATGCTCAACATCTACCTCGCCTTCGGACAGTTCCTCATCATCTGGTCCGGCAACCTGCCCGAGGAAATCAACTGGTACCTCGACCGCATCCGCGGACACTGGGGCATCATCATCACCCTCGACTTCATCTTCCACTGGGTGATCCCCTTCTCCCTGCTCTTGTCGCGCGACATCAAGCGCAACAAGAAGCGCCTGGTGCAGAGTCTGCCAGTGGATGATCCTGGCCAAGGCCTTCGACCTCTTCTGGCTCATCGAACCCAACTTCAAGGACGCCTCCCGGAATCTTCACTTCTCCTTCGGCATCCTCGAGTACCTCGCCGTCCCCACCGCCCTGGTCGCCTTCTGGATCGCCTACTTCCTGACCCAGCTCAAGACCAGACCCCTCGTACAAACCAACGACCCTCACCTCTCAGAAATCCTGGAGCCCGAACATGCCACAGCCTAAGTACGATCCCGAGACTTACCACCCGCAGCAAAGCTACTCGGCAAAACAACTCAGCAGATACGACATGCAAGTCGCCGGTGTTGTTGTCTATGTGGTTGCAATGGCCGTGTTCTTCGTAGTTGCCCTGGTCCTGATGCTGTTCTGGAACGAGACGGCTACCCAGGCGCACGCGCAAACCAGAGTCTCAGCCGCCTCTGACCAGCAGAGCAAGCTTGCCGAGCTGACACAGCCGTTCCCCAAGCCCGCCATGCGTGCTGAAGATGTCAATGACGATATCGCCCAGCTTCACGCCCGCGAAGACCTGCTTCTTGCCAACTACACGCGTGTGGACTCCAGGCCCGGCACGGTGCGAATCCCGGTCGAGCGCGCCATGGAACTGATGGCGCAGCGCGGACTGCCGACGGCTCCAACGATGCAAAGCGCGTCTCTTATGACGGGAGACTCAAATCTCGCTGTAACTGTGCCCTTGACGAGCGGATTTGCCCCAACCGAAAACGAACAGGCCGAAGCGCGGGCTCAGCGGTAGAACCGGTTCGCGATCAATCCAGCGTCGGCGTCTCCGGCTCAGCAGCCGGGGCGGTCAGCGTGCGGCGTCCGCGCGGAAATCGGCGGCTGCCCGCTATCGCCGCGTCCAACTGTTTCGCGATCTCATCGAAGCCGGCCGTTGGCCCTTTCCATCGCAACTGGTCCACGTTGTCGAATAGCGGAATATCCGTACGCAGCGTTGCCAGCGTCCGAAACAACAACGCGTGCTCCATGTCGCGCGCCAGCGTGGACGCCAGCGTACTTGCCCCCGACACATTCACGTGCCACTCGCGGAAATCGGCTGGGATCGCTTCAATGTGGTCGAACTTGGCAAGCACCGCTGCCGACGATTTCGCGCCCCATCCCTGCAGCCCCGGATAACCATCGGCTGCATCCCCCACCAGTGCCAGGTAATCCGGAATCGACGCCGGGCCTACGCCGAATTTCTGCACCACTCCCGCCTCATCGCTAATCGCCCGCGTACGTCGATTCAATTGCACGACCCGCGTGCCGCGCACGCACTGCGCAAGATCCTTGTCCGGCGTGCAGATGATCACCTGTTCCACGCGCGGATCTTCGGCCGCCTTGGCCGCCGCGGCCGCCAGCGCATCGTCCGCCTCGAACTCCACCATCGGCCAAACGACAATTCCCGCCGCAGCCAGCACTCCTTCAAGCGGAGTGAACTGTTCCATCAGATCAGGCGGAACGCCCTCGCCAGTCTTGTACCGTGCCCACAACCCATTCCGGAACGACTCGATCACATGATCAGTAGCCACAGCGACATGCGTGGCTCCTTCCTTCATCATGCTCAACACAGATGCCAGCACACCCCGAACCGCGCCCACCTCGCGCCCATCCTTATCGCGCGCGGACGGTACCGCAAAGTAGTGCCGGAAGAGCTCGTACGTCCCGTCGATGAGGTGGATGTTCAAGAAGCAACTCCGGCCTAACAGTAACGGAAGGGGCGATGTGAATCAATCCGAATCGCATCGAGAGAGTGTGGCTTTTGCAACCTCGTTACCTTAGCTCAACGCGTGCGACTTTCGTGCGGCGACTGCAGCAGGCGAGATATCCCTGAATCCAGTGTTTCGATCGTTTACGGGTGCGCCCTCACCTACACGCCCCGGGCAGCTTAAGAGACTTCGTGGACAATCCCCACGAATGATGGCGACGCTCACTCCTTAGACTTTAACCGCGGAAGCAATTGTTCCTCCAGAAATCCCAGCCGCTTGTCAGCGGGCCAAGCAAGATTGTGGAGGACTCGGAGGATTACGCTCTGTATCAGTGGAGAGGGCAACAATGGGTCTACGAGGAAACGAAAGCGAAGCAAGCGATATGCACTTTCTTCCCCTCTGATTGCGAGTGGGCCCGCATCTTCCAGGATTTGAGGAACCTCGCGGGCAATTCGCGCCGGGTCAATGCCTCGTATCTCAGAATCCGATTGGAGGCGTTGGGTGAGACGAGCACACATCACTTTGAAGAGTTGCGCGCGCATAGCATCCATTTGCTCCGACCGGATAATCACGCAGCGTCCTCATCATTCAGGGTCGAGGGTTCGGGCAGGAGGCGCATAAAGCTTCCCTCGGTCAACTCCGGATCATTCTTCAGTCGCAGCCATAGGGCATTGAGGTCGCTGTCAGCGAGGGTCAACTTAAATTCCGACCAGAACTGTCGAAAACAATGAGTCTCGTATGTAAGGACAACCAAGTCGAACGGATCCTTGGTGTCATCATGAAACTCGTGTATTGCGTACATTTCCAAGTCCCATTCCGAGAGAGGATGCACACGAGCTTCTTTCCATAGTCCCCATATGTCGGCTTGTGACATGATGCTGTCATATTGATTGTAGAGTCGGGCTGAGGACGCGGCCGACAATCCGAGATGAGACCAACTGATGGAATCATGAGCAAATCCTGAGAGGGCCAAATACCAAGTTCGCCAAGGCTTATGGTCGTGCACGTCGAGGGTAAAATCCGATGCAAACCACGACTCAAAGTGCGCTACCGCGTCCTTAGCAAACCTTGAACGCAAAGAATGAAGCAGAAGAGTGGAAAAAACTGGCTCAGTGTTTCCCTTTTCGAAGTTTGCTCGGCTGGCAATGACCGCTTCGCGAACGGCGTCTTTGAGCTGCGGCGGATCCAGGCGAAGGCCCATCGGACCAATCAAGGTTTCTACACAGTCTAGGCTGAGCAGAATTCCGCACGCTCCCCATCGTTCCGGATTCGAATTAGCGCTAATAGTTCGGGTCATGGGATCGCAAGGTTCTCTGGGATAGTTGGCCACAACGGGGGAAGAAGTGATGGAATAAAACGAAGAACCCGGTAGACAACGTAAGAAGCAGTTAGAGCAGCCGTCACCTTTACTGTGTTCGGATTGTTCTTGAGCCATTCTTCCACAGTCGTCTTATTTTCCCTCTCCCAGTCTTCAGCTGTGGGGTTTGATTTTGCGAGAACGTCGGATACCTTTTTAAGACCGGGATCATCGGGCGGGTCGTCGCAAGGCTTCTTCGTGTCGGGGCGCTTATTCTTGTAGCGGTTCCGGAGTTTATTCAATCCATTCTTCAAGTCGGTTATCGGTTGGTCGTGCCCATCCCAGACACTCTTGCCTGAAACATCTTTCCCCTTATGAAAAGTGCCCTCTTTGTAAACCGCACCGGGGGGCCGGCCGCTCAACTGTTCGCGCGTTCTCCGCTCGATCTCTTGCATTATCCAGTCCATCCGGGCTTTAAGTTCCTCACAGGTAGGGTCGTCTGGCAATTTTGGCGGGGGTGTCTTTGGCCCTTCTGCATCCGGAGGTTGGCTTTGGTCGCAGTTTTGGCTGATGTTGACAATCGATAGTGGATCATTGGCAGCCATGCGCTAGCGTCTCCTTGAAGAGAACCGGATCACCCGAGGTTCCGCAGGTTACGTTAACCTTTCGACTCTAGTCCGGCCAAACGTAATTTTTGGTCGTCTCAAGCCTTATTGTGTCGCTTATTCAGTCAGAAGTTTTTTATTCAACCTTCAAGTCTGTGTTTTTCGGTCAAGGCTCCCTAGCAGAATCACGACATCACATGAGATTGGATCGCGCCAACTTCAACCTCACCCCCGAAAACCGATACTCCATTGCCTGACTTCCCTCCTCCGCCTCCACCACAAACCGATCAATCGGCCCGAAGATGGTCGTCAGTTCCTCGTTATTACAAGTCGGCAGATAGATCGTCAGCACCCGCGGATCATAGTAGCGAAACAGCAATTTCCGCCCCGCTTCATCCGTCACCCGCAGAAATTTGCGGAAGTGCTTCCGCAGCGTCTCTAGCGACGCCTGCGAGGAGAAAAAAATCCCCCACGCGTTTCCCCAGCCATTCTCCAAAACGAAGTTTGCTAACTCGTCCTCCTTGTCGGAGCGCACAAGATAAGGCGCCACCGCCTTTAGCTGCGGCGATATGTTCCCCGCGAACAGGCAGCATTTCTCCTGGTAACTACGATCGACCGCTTTGTAGATTCGCTCGTCGCGCGCTGCGTCCAGGATCGCCCAGGTCTTCATAAACGACCACGCGTCGGGCGGCCATAGCGCATTCGCCAGATTCTTGCGGTTCACCATCGCAGCCGAATCAGGCATGGGCGGCCTCGCGCGCTCGCTTCAGCGCCGCCCGCGCGCATTCCTCGCAGAACGGAATCCCCAGCACCGACGCCAGCTTCATCGCCTGCGCAATCGCCTCTTCATCCGCATTGCGGGGCAGCGCGCCCTCTTCCACTGGCGGTGGCGGCGCTGCCGGTCGGGCGCTCGCAGCCGACGGCGCGGAAACAATCTCCGCCAGATCCTCTTCTTCAAGGGGCGCCGCGTCGCTCCCCCCGGCCGCGCCGCCGTCGTGCAAAACCGGTGCATGGACGTGCCACTCGCCGTCTTCCAGCAGTTTCGCCATCCAGTCAATGGTTTGGTCGGTGGTCGCCTTGGGCAGCGCCCAGCGCGTATTGAACTCCAAAACCAGGTGCCGAATCGCGAACAGGGACGCCTGATCGCTCTTGAACTGCTGCAGCCAGGCACGCGCCCAGAACCGGTCGCGCAAGCCAGGAACCGGCGTGCAGCCGTTGCACGCGGGGCCGCGATGCAGTTCCCATCCCTGAACGCCAAGGCGGATCATCTGGCCTTTCCCGTCTATCCATCCAAAACGGAATCAACACCACACTACCCGAACCACCGCACGCGATCAACTAAAACAGCAATCTGTCGTAACTCCGACACCCGCGCCTTGCACCCTCTTCGCCAGGGTGGATATGGTGAGATCAGTTTGGGCAATTTTCAGAAAGACGGTCATGGACGTATTAGAGCGGCTCTTTGAGCATCACTTTCATATTCCCGCCGAGAACATCACGCCCCTGCAGGGGCAACTTGGCGGCTCGGGGCGCGCCATCGTCCGCCTATCGGGCGGAGCTTCGTCCGCCATCGGCATCGTATACCCCGTGCGCGAGGAGAATATCGCTTTCCTTGAGTTTTCCCGGCATTTTCGCCGGCATGGACTGCCGGTACCGGAAATCTACGCGGTAGATCTGGACCAGGGCGCGTACCTTGAGGAAGATCTTGGCGACACCACGCTGTTCGACTTCCTCGGAAGCCATCGCAGCGGAGATGCGATCGCGCCGGACGCGGTGGAAGCGTATCGCAAAGTCATTGCCGTGCTGCCACGGTTCCAGGTGGAAGCCGGCCGTGACGTGAATTACAAGGTGTGCTATCCGCGATCCAGCTTTGATCGCCAGTCGATCTCCTGGGACCTGAATTACTTCAAGTACTATTTCCTGCGTCTTGCCGGTATTTCCTTCAGCGAGCAGGCACTCGAAAACGACTTCGCCCGGCTCACTAAGCTCCTTCTCGCCGCGCCGCACGATTTCTTTCTCTATCGCGATTTCCAGTCGCGCAACGTCATGCTGTGCGATGGTGAGCCGTACTTTCTCGATTACCAGGGCGGCCGCAAAGGCGCATTGCAATACGACATTGCCTCGCTCCTCTACGACGGCAAGGCCGACCTGCCCCCGCAGCTGCGCCAGGAACTGCTTGACTACTACCTCGATCGCCTCGCTGCCTACACTCTCATCGACCGCGCTGCGTTCATGGAGCACTATTACGCATTCGTCTACATCCGCATCATGCAGGCCCTCGGCGCCTACGGATTTCGCGGCTTCTACGAGCGCAAGGCCCACTTCCTGCAGAGCGTGCCCTATGCCCTCAAGAATCTTCGCTGGCTCGCCCACAATGCCACCCTGCCCATCGCTCTGCCCGCCTTGATGCAGGCGTTTCAGGGCATGCTTGGCTCGGAGAAACTGATGGCTCTGGCTTCTTCGGCGGACGTCCTCACCGTTCGCATCTTCAGCTTCTCCTTTCATCACCAGATGCCCAGCGACGAGTCCGGCAACGGCGGCGGATTCGTCTTCGATGCCCGCAGCCTTCCCAATCCAGGGCGCGAGGATCGCTTCAAGCCATTGACCGGCAAAGATGCGCCCGTCATCGAATACCTCAACCAGCAGGAGAGCGTTCATCAGTATCTATCCAACGTCCTGTCGCTCGTTGACGCCACCCTCAAGAGCTACCAGGGCCGCGGCTTCCGGAACTTGATGGTTTCCTTCGGCTGCACCGGCGGCCAGCACCGCTCCGTGTTCCTGGCCGAACAGTTGGCCCGGCATCTGCGCGCGATCAGCGGCGTCGAAGTGGTTGTCCGTCACGCCGAATTGGAGAAGATGACGAAGTGAAGGCGATGATTCTCGCGGCGGGGTTGGGCACGCGTCTGCGTCCGCTCACCGACGATCGTCCCAAGGCTCTGGTCGAGGTGGGCGGGCGCACCATGCTCGAAATTACGCTCGAACGCCTGCGCAAATTCGGCGTGAACGAGGTGATCATTAACACGCATCATTTCGCCGACAGGGTGCAAGGCTATCTGGAGGCCAAGAAGAATTTCGGAATGAAAATTGAGATATCGCGCGAAGAAACATTGCTCGATACTGGCGGAGGACTTAAGAAGGCGTCTCATTTCTTTCTTGCCGAAAATTTTCAGGATCCGTTCCTACTCCACAACGTGGATGTCATCAGCACCATCGACCTGGCGCGAATGGTCAGCTTCCACACCAGGAGGGGAGCCCTCGCGACTCTCGCTTTACAGGCGCGGCCAACATCGCGGCCGTTACTCTTCGATCAGAATCGACAGTTCCGCGGGCGTGCCAATCAGGGTGGATCGATGGAAGAACCCGGCGTGCAGGCGTTGGCATTTTCAGGAATTCACGTGCTTTCGCCGCGCATTTTCGAGAAGATCACGGAGCAAGGCGCCTTCTCCATTATCGATAGCTATGTGCGCCTGGCCGGCACGGGAGAAGAGATCGTAGCCTTTCGCGCGGACGAATATTATTGGCGTGACCTGGGGCGCCCGGAGAACATCGCGCAAGCGACCCGCGACCTGGCAAGCGGTACGTTCTCGTTCGATGAATGCCGATAATCTCAGCCGATGGGCTTGTCCCACGCCTCCAGCGTTTTCTGCACATCGAGCATGAACTTGCCCGCATCGGCGCCGTCGACGAGACGGTGATCGAACCCGATACAAAAGTGCTGCATGGAGCGGATGGCAATCGTGTCGTTGCCCTCGATGTCAGTGAGCACAACGGGCTCTTTGCGCAAGCCGCCGATGGCAAGAATGGCCGCCTCGGGCTGATTGATAATGGGCGTGCCGTACTCGCCGCCGAATACGCCGGCATTGGTGAGTGTAAAAGTCGATCCCGATGCCTCTTCAGGTTTCAGCTTTTTGCTGCGGGCGCGCTCGGCCAGACCGGCGACGGCTCGCGCCATGCCAATAAAACTCAGTTCTTCAGCCTGCATCACGACCGGAACGATCAGGCCCCATTCGAGTGCAACCGCAATTCCGAGATGGACGTTCTGGTGATATCGGATGGAATTGTTCTCGAGCGACGCATTGAGGATGGGGAATTTGCTGAGCGCCTCGATCACCGCGGCCGCGATAAACGGCATGTACGTAAGTTTGACGCCGTTGCGCTGTTCAAAGGCGGCCTTCTCCCGTTCCCGCAGGCGTACAACGCGGGTCATGTCGATCTTGTAGACGGAGTAAGCGTGGGGACTGATCTTGCGGCTCTCCACCATACGCTGGGCGATGATGCTGCGCATCCGCGACATCGGCACCAAACCCTGCGGCACCGCCGCGGGTGGGCGTTGCGGCGAGGTCTGAGTTGCGGCCGCCGGAGTTGGTACGGTTTGCGCAGCTCCGCGCCTGGCCATGTACTGAAGCACATCTTCCTTGGTGATGCGTCCTTCTGAACCAGTTCCCAAGATCTGGCCAAGGTCAAGATTGTTTTCGCGCGCGATGCGCCGGACCAGTGGCGAGGAGCGGATGTGCTCGCGATTGACGGAAGGGCCGGGCTGGGCAGGTGCTGCGGGCGCCGGCTGAGAGGCAGGCGAGGGCGGCGCGGCTGCACGGGCGTCCGCCCTGGGAGATACCGCCGGGGCTTGCTTGCGGGGAGAACCATCGGGTTGAGCGACTGCGGCCTCCCCGCCGATCACCGCAACTACAGTATTGATCTGCACGGTCGCGCCTTCGGGAGTCTTGATCTCCGTCAACACGCCCGACACGGGTGCGGGAATTTCGGCGTCCACCTTGTCAGTCGAGATCTCAAACAGCGGCTCGTCTTTGCGGACGTGGTCACCGGCTTTCTTGAGCCAGCGCGTGATCGTGCCTTCAAAAATAGACTCGCCCATCTGCGGCATCACGACTTCCACACCGCCCGCCGCCGTCCTCTCCTCCGCTGGCTCCGGCGATTTGGATTCGCGTTTTTCGGGGCTAGGCCTCTCTAAAGCCGGCGCGATGGCTTTCTCGGCGGTGGCCGGCGCTTGCGTCGCCGTCTGCTCTCCATTTTCGACCACGACTGCGACTACCGCGTTCACTTCGACCGTCGACCCCTCGGGCACCTTGATTTCGGTGAGCACCCCGGCCACCGGCGAGGGAATCTCAGCGTCCACCTTGTCCGTGGATATTTCGAAGAGAGGCTCGTCCTTTTGCACGGCGTCGCCGGTCTTCTTGAGCCACTTGGTGATGGTGCCCTCAAAGATCGATTCGCCCATCTGGGGCATCACGACGTCAACTGGCATGGATCGTTCTCTCCGCTATATCTCTCGTTTCCTGCCGGATTATAAATCTCGAGCCCGCCAATGAGGCGCGAACAGGCCGGGCATTCAGGCACGAACGGGACGTTCCGCCTCGCCCCTCAGGTGCTCCACTTCGCGAGGAACCTGGAGCGGTGTGTCCTCGGCCGGAACCTGCCCTGGGTTGGATGCATTGGCGTGCCCGCGGAGGGCATCCAGGCTCTCGAAGGCCATGATCTGCTCGTTGAATATAAGGCCAAACTGGCGCGCGGCCTGTTCAGCGATCGATTCCAGTTCAGGAACCCGATCGTCGCTCACCACCTCGCGCTCGAGGCTGGTCACCGGCCGATCGGTGATCCCGCATGGATTGATCAGGCGAAAGTCGTCGAGGTTGGTCGTCACGTTGAAGGCGAATCCATGCGAAGTGATGCCCCGCGAAACGTGTATACCAATGGCCCCGATTTTTCGGCCCCCTGCGGCGTCCTGGGGCTCAGGTATGCCGCACCAGACACCGGTGAGCCCGGCAATCCGGCCGGCGCGCACGCCATAGATCCCACACAGCCGGATCAATGCCTCTTCCATCTGGCGTACAAAATCGACCGGCCCCATGCGGGTGCCGCTGGCGTTGCGCAAAGTGCGCAGGTCAAAGATGGGATAACCGATGAGCTGCCCGGGGCCGTGGTAGGTGACGTCGCCGCCGCGGTTGATCTGGTGAAGGGTCACACCGCGGGCCGCGAGCATGTCGTCTGAAGCCAGAACGTTGGAGCGGTCGGCGTTGCGACCCAGGGTCAGCACCGGGGGATGTTCAAGGAGCAGCAGAACGTTTTCGACGCGCCCCTGGTAGCGCAACTCGACAAGCTCGGCTTGCAGCCGAAGCGCCTCATCGTAGGCAACGCGGCCGAGGTAGAGATACTGAATCATGCGTCAATTGTAGAAGGCCGCAGGTTGCGGTGCGCCGGACTTATGCGCAGCCGCGCGCCTCGAACAGTCCCTGGAATGAGGAACGGACTCTCCAGAAGACGATAAACCAGAGAACCGTGACGAAAAGGGCCATGGGAATACCGCTGGGCGCCATCAGGACGTGAGTGAGGATGATATTGAAAATGACGGGCGCCAGCAAGGTGAGCGCCAGCGGCACATAGCGGTTTGCCAGAAGCATTACGCCCGTCAAAACCTGGAAAAATCCCACCACGTGGATGTAGTGGGTAACGAAGAGGGCACCAGAGAAGTCCTTCATCGCCCCCGGCGGCATGGGCGGAGAGGGAATGAACTGCAGAAAAATGTTGGTGCCGAAGACCACAAAGATCAGGCCGAGCAGGATGCGGGCGATCAGGGCGACAATCTTCATTCGTTTTCACCTCGTGCGGAAGTCAACGGTAAGTGACGAGCTGGCGAACGCGCCGGGAGCGCATACCCGTCTCTCCAGTCTCTTCGTAGCAGTAGATTGTATTCGTCCGAACTTCGATTCACTTTGAGGAATCCTGCCGCCTGATTTTCTGTTACATTGGCAGCACGCCGCTTCCCCGCGAAAGCCATTTCGTGGGACCCGGTTACCGGAGCGCCGCTGACGGTCACTGTCTAATTCGTCCTCTCATTCTCGCCTCGCCGAAGGATCAGGTGGGGTGTCTCTCGAGGTTTTCTAACGGAGAGGATGATCCAAGTGCAATTGGAAATGCTGGGATGGAATGGCTTCTTTGCGGGCCAGGTGTGCGCAGGTGTGCCGGGGCGCGTGGCGTCGGCGATTCGCGAGCGCTTTCAAGTGTGGACGGAAAACGGGGAAGTGGAGGCCGGCGTCAGCGGGCGCCTCCGCAGGTCCGGAACCATGTGGCCGGCCGTGGGTGACTGGGTTTCGCTTCACGACGACGCGCCGGTCATTGAGCAGGTGTTCAAGCGCAAGACCGTGCTGTCGCGGAGGCAGGCCGCGCGGGCGATCGAAGAGCAGGTGCTGGCGGCCAACATTGACGTGCTGTTCATCGTCAGCGGGCTCGACCACGACTACAACGAGCGCCGAATCGAGCGCTACCTGGTGGTCGCGCAGCAAAGCGGCGCACGTCCGGTGATTCTGCTGAACAAGGCGGACCTGGCGGAGAGTTACGGCATCGATCTTGCGGACGCGATGGCGCGACTGCAGCTATGGAGCCGCGCGCCAGTTGTGCCGTTGTGCGCGCTCTCCAGCGACAGTGTCAGCGGGCTCGAAGGTCTGCTGGCGGCGGGAGAAACTGCGGCGCTGATCGGATCGTCGGGCGTGGGTAAATCGACGATCGTGAACCGGCTCCTCGGCGACCGGCGCCAGGCTACGCACGAGGTGCGCTCAGGCGACGACCGGGGCAGGCACACGACCACGACGCGGTCGATGTTCGTCATGCCGGGTGGGTGGCTGCTGATCGATATGCCCGGGCTTCGCGAGGTGCAGTTGTGGGCCTCGCCGGAGCAACTCGATGCCAGCTTCGACGATGTGCGCGAGCTCGCAGCCGGCTGCCGGTTCCGTGACTGCTCCCATCGCGGCGAGCCCGGCTGTGCGGTGCTTGAAGCCGGACTCGACGAAGCCCGCCTGGGAAACTACCAGAAACTGCAACGCGAGCTCGACTATCTCGACCGTAAAACCGACAAGCGCCTGATGAGCGCGACGAAGGCTCGCTGGAAAGTGATCCATAAAGCCATGCGCAAGAACCCAAAGCAAGAACGGTGAAGCCGATTCAGAGTAGACTGGATCATGGCAGGAGGACCGGGCGGTCGCTGCCGGAGGGCGCAAGCACTCCGGGGGAGGAAAGTCCGAACTCCGCAGGGCAGTGTGCCGGATAACGTCCGGGATGCGGGCTTCAAGGCCTGTAGACGGCTAGTGCCACAGAGAACATACCGCCTCCGCTAACCCCTTCTTTTGAAGGGCGATCCCCGAGCCGGTTCGCCTGAACTTACTTGGCGGCCGGGTTCGGTGCGGGGGTAAGGGTGAAAAGGTGCGGTAAGAGCGCACCGCTCCGATCGTAAGACCGGAGGCATGGTAAACCCCACACGGAGCAAGACCAAATAGGGAGGGAAGCAGCCGTCAAGAGCCAGGCGGCGCTGCGTATCGGCCCGATGCGCTTCAGGCGGTTCGAGCTATTGCCGAAACCTCCGGGTAGGTCGCTGATGAGTGTCCGCGGTGACGCGGCGCCTAGAGGAATGACCGCACACGACAGAATTCGGCTTACAGGTCCTTTTGCCGAATTCAAACAATAACAGCCCCGGCAGGGTTCCTACCCGCCGGGGCTGGCCATTTTAGCGCAGTTAGCCGAGCTAGCGGAGCCAGCCTTTATCCGTCCAAGCCGGCGAAACCTTTCAGAAATGATGCCTGGCTCGCCGGGCTCAGTAGCTGCCCTTCCACTTGATATTGCAGCCGATCGAGGGTCGCTGGTCGTTGGGAACTGGCTTGCCGGCAATCACCGCGTCCATCGCCGCGCGCAGATCCAGGCCTGTGACCGGAACACCGCTTCCCGGCCGGCTTGAATCGAACTGGCCGCGATATACGAGTTTCATGTTGTCGTCGAACAGAAAGAAGTCCGGCGTGCATGCCGCGTGATAGGCGCGCGCAACCTCCTGGGTTTCGTCATACAGGTACGGAAAGCGGAACGCCATACGTTGCGCCTGCTGCTTCAAGCCATCGGGGGAGTCATCCGGATAGCTCTCCGCATCGTTGCTGCTGATGGCCACGATGCTGACCGGCTCGCCGTCGTAGTCCATGCCGAGAGATGCCAACCCTTTTTCTCCGTGCTTCACATAGGGGCAGTGGGTACAGATGAACATCACCAGCAAGCCCTTCTGCCCGCGAAAGTCATTCCGGCGCACGGTCTTGCCTGTCACCACATCGCGAAGCGCAAAGTCCGGCGCGTCGGTGCCCAGTTCCAATTGCATCGTCGATTCAGTCAATGCCATTGTGGCTCTCCATGATTCAGCTGGCAGCCTGGTCCTGACCGCCTGAATTCGTGCCGGGATCGTCGTGGAATCCCAGGTCTCAAAATCGAGACCTGGGGCACCCAAACAGTTTTAGCTAATAGCGAATAGCTAAAAGCTTTCTCTAAAACAACCCGGGCTGACGCCCGGGCATGCTCAACCCGAAATGTTCGTACGCCAAGCGGGTCGCGACTCGTCCGCGGGGCGTCCGGTCCAGGAATCCGATTTGAATCAAAAAAGGTTCGTACACTTCTTCGAGCGCGTCTTCCTCTTCGGCCAGCGTGGCCGCCAGGGTGCTTAGCCCAACGGGACCGCCGTCGTACTTTTGCATGATCGTGAGCAGGAGCCGCCGGTCGATCTCGTCGAATCCGTGGGCATCCACTTCCAGCATGGTGAGGGCGGCGTTGGCGGTGGGCCGGTCGATGGATCCCGTTCCGCGCACCTGGGCATAGTCACGCACCCGCCGCAGAAGCCGGTTGGCAATGCGGGGCGTACCGCGCGAGCGCAGCGCGATCTCCGCCGCTCCATCGGGATCGATCGGCACGCCCAGCACCTCGGCCGAGCGCAGCACGATGATGCGCAGATCCTCTTCGGTATAAAACTCCAGGCGCAGCAGAATCCCAAACCTCGATCGCAGCGGCGAACTCAGCAATCCCGGCCGCGTGGTCGCCCCGATGAACGTGAACGGCCTGATTTCCATTACGTGGGTGCGCGCCGCCGGCCCCTGCCCGATGATGATGTCCAGCTTGTAGTCCTCGAGCGCGGTGTAGAGTTTTTCCTCCAGCACCGGCTGCATGCGATGAATCTCGTCGAGGAACAACACCTGGCGCTCGCGGAGGTTGGTCAGGATCGCCGTCAAGTCGCCCTGGATCTGCAGCGCCGGTCCCGAAGTCTGCTGGAACCCTACATCCAATTCGTTGGCGATGATGGTGGCGAGCGTGGTCTTGCCCAGCCCGGGCGGACCGAAAAGCAGCACGTGATCGAGCGCCTCACCGCGCGACTTCGCGGCTTGCAGGGCAATCTCGAGTTGCTCTTTGGCCTTCGGTTGGCCGATGAACTCCCGGAGCCACCTCGGCCGCAGCTTCAGCTCAAAATTCTGTTCTTCTTCAGCGCGCGAAGCGCTGACCAGCCTGTCCGGAGGGGTCCCCAGGAACGGGTCTTTGTTTCTGGGGTGATCTGGAGAGTTGTCGCGCGCAATCGCCATGCTGAGCAGAAGTGTAGCCTCTGCCGCCAGCCGGCGCAAAATCCTGCGCGAGCCTCAGCTGTTGTGCGATGGGCTGGCACTCTTTTGCGCGAATCCAATGCTTATAGATGTCCGTTGCTTGTTTCGTACGCATGCATGTCAATCCCGGGATCCAGTGTATGCGTCGCATCATCCCCGCTTCATCTTCCTCCCGCCTCCGCCATTTAGACTAAGGGTTGCTCTCGTTATCGTGATGACCCACCGGTTTGCCCGTCTCCGCCGCTTCCATTTCAACCTGCCGCAGCGCATTGCGGCCGGCCTCCTTGCGATTTTTCTCATCCAGGGATTCTGGCTTATCGCGCATCAGTCGCTCAGCGACAGCGACTACCAGTACGCACGCTGCGGGCGCGAGATATGGGAAAAGCCTTCGCCCCTCGCGGGCTACTTCACCACCTGCGGCAACATCCACGACGGCATCCTTGCCTATCGCGCCGCGGGGCTTCCGCTCACCCTGAACCTGCTCGTCCAGCGCGGCCTTGACCGGTTCCGCAAACCCGAGGACCGCGTGGTGCAATCCGGTGTCGAGCAACTCAGCATGTGGGAACTGCGCCACCAGCTCACTCATGCCTCGGTTCTTCTGCGCCTCCCGTTTCTCTTTGCCGGCTCGGTTCTGGGCGGAGCGCTCTGGTGGGTTACCCGCCGTCTCTATGGCAACTTCGGTGGCTATACCGCGCTCGCGCTTTACTGTTTTTCTCCAGCGATCCTCAAAGCGAGCACGGCTCCCAATCCTGAGATCCTCACGGCCCTCGGTCTTTACGGCGGTGTCTATACCTGCATCGGGGTTGCGCACGCCATGCAGGGACCGCGCCGCAAGTGGCGCCCGCGCATCGTACTTCTCACTGTGATTTTCGGCGTCGTCGCCGCTTCGCACATTGCGGCGTTGCCCATCGCCGCGCTGCTGGGCCTGGTGTTCATGTACTGGGTAGCCGAAGGCCGCCGTTCGCAGGTCCTGCCCATTGTGCTGGCGGCTGTCGGCGGAGCGCTGGTGCTGCTGTTCGCCTGCTACAACTTCTCGCCCGACGCTTTCAGCTATGTCTTTCGCTCCGCGGTAGGCTTTCTCTGGTTCTCTCTCGACCCGGCGAAACGGTTTTTGGCATCGCTTGGCAACGCCGGCATCACCATCGCGGCGGGCGCCGGCGCGCTGCTTTATCTCGCCCTGCCCCGTTCGCGCTACTTCGGCAACACCGCTCCGCTTTTCTCGTTCGTTCTTGTTGCCCTGGTGATCGCTACAGGAGTTCATGCCTCGCCGTGGCTTTGGGCGCTGGCATTCCTGCTCACCTTCATTGGAGGCGTGTTCGCGGACGCGTACGACTCAACCCGCCCCAAGCTCGCTATCGCCGCCGGCGGAGCCATCGTGGCTCTGCAGGCAGTCTTCTGCATTTTGAGTTTGCCCGGCCTGCTTTGAGCGCCACGACGAAGCGCTACTCCACGAAACCCTCGCGAACCAGTTCCTGCATACGCGACTTAGCCTCCAAAGCCAGGTCGAGCGGCAACGATGGCATGGCTGCCGGCGCGACTTCGCTCAAATGATCCTTGATCAGGAACTGCGCGTCCCTCTCCGCCGCGCTCATCAGCACGACCGCTTTCTTGAGCTGTGCCGCAACCGCATGGTCGGGTTTCTCCTGCCTCTTCAACGATTCCGAGACGCGTGCTGACAACATCAGCGTCGTGGCCGCAAGCGACCTGTCCTCTATGACTCTTTCCTGCAATCTGGCAATGAGAGCATCGCCGTGCCCCAGCTTATCCTCCGGAGCTCGTTCCCTTCCGATTGTGTCCGAATCTGTACTCAAATTCTTGTATCGCGGAGCCGACCAGGCAGCCGTCACCAGCCATTTGCCGTGCTCGGTCAATGGCCTCCGGGACGCCGCCTCCGCCAGGGAATCGGCCGCCGGCAGGTAGCGAACTTCCTTCACCAGGCTTCCGGGATACGCACCCTCGGCGAAATACGCAATGCCGTTCGCCGTGTCGACAATGATCCGTAGCCCCGCATCGTTTCCTGCGAGTCCCAGAAGAGGCGCGTTGCGGCCGTATCGAATGCTGTGGCTTCGGATGGCTTGAGGAAGGGTGATCGGCGAGGACTGGATCTCTTGTTCAATATCCAAAGCCCGCCCGCTGTAGATTACGTCCACACGCCAGATCAATCCTTCCCTGTGCCAGATGCGGACCCAAGTAAATTCATCCGGTGATTCGCACACCTCGGGATGATTGCATGGGAACGGAATGGTTGAAACCGGCGCGCCGAGTTGAATATCGGCGAAGCCCCTCGCATCGGGGGCGTCCTGCCCAAAGCCAGCCGCGGTTGCCAGGACGAAAATGAAAATCGCCGGAGAGCAGAAGGCAAAGTGCCACGAACGGCTCAAGTGCGCGCCCTTTCCCGGATCGACGGCCACCGATCCTGGCAGCCTTATCGACTTCTGCGCTGTGGCCTGCACCTGATGTATCGCTGCAGAACAAATGCGTTCGAGACTCGAACATAAACTCTCGCCGGGCTCTTTGCGACCGCACTTTTCCTGTCTCCGGCCGAGGCTTTTCTGCGCACCCAAATCGCCCCAATAAAGCAAACAAAAATAAGGGGTTAATTACCCGACTCCGGCTTGCCTCATACCCCTTCCGGCGAGTAAAATAGAATTACAGTCCGCAGAACCCGGCCCTCCTTCTGTCCGGAACAGTTTTGCCGTCCTTCTGCGTAATTGAAAACTTCTATGGCAGACAATAAGAACCCCCAGCTCCCTCTTGATGGCGGTACGCCGCCCGGCGGCACCAACCTCATCGCCATCAATATCGAAGAGGAGATGCGCCGCTCCTACCTCGACTACGCCATGTCTGTCATCATCGGGCGCGCGCTCCCCGACGCCCGCGACGGACTCAAGCCCGTCCATCGGCGGGTGCTCTACGCCATGAGCGAGATGGGGCTGGATTACAACAAGAAGTACACCAAGTGCGCCAAGGTCGTCGGCCAGTGCATGGGCGTCTACCATCCCCACGGCGACTCCGCCATCTACGACACCCTGGTCCGCATGGCCCAGCCCTTCTCGCTGCGTTATCCCCTGGTCGACGGACAGGGGAACTTTGGCTCCGTGGACGGCGATCCCCCAGCGGCCATGCGCTACACCGAGTGCCGCATGGACCGCCTTGCCGGCGAACTGCTCGCCGACATTGACATGGAAACCGTGGACTTCGCACCCAACTACGACGAGTCCACTCTCGAGCCCACCGTCCTCCCAACGCGCATCCCCAACCTCATCGTGAACGGCTCAAGCGGCATTGCGGTGGGCATGGCCACCAACATCCCGCCTCACAATCTCACTGAGGTCCTCAACGCCGCCATCGAACTGGTCCAGAACCCCAAGGCTGGCCTGGTTGAAGTCCTTAAGTACGTCCAGGGTCCCGACTTTCCCACCGGCGCCTATCTCTATGGCCGCTCCGGCATCGCCCAGGCCTACAAGACCGGCCGCGGCCGTTTCCTCATGCGCGCCAAGACCGGCCTCGAAAACATCACCAAGGAAAAACAGGCGATCATCGTCACCGAGATCCCCTACCAGGTCAACAAGTCCAAGCTCATCGAGCGCATCGCCGAGCTGGCCAATGAAAAAATCATCGACGACATCTCCGACGTCCGCGACGAGTCCGATCGCGACGGCATGCGCATCGTCATCGAGCTCAAGCGCGGCTCCCAGCCCGAGATCGTCCTCAACCAGCTCTACAAGCACACCCAGTTGCAGGAAAGCTTCTCGATGATCTTCCTGGCCGTGCTCAACGGCCAGCCCCGTGAACTCGGCCTCGACCAGGCCATCCGCGCTTTCATCGATCATCGCGTCGACGTCGTTCAGCGCCGCACGGTCTACCTTCTCCGCAAGGCCCGCGAACGCGAGCACATCCTCGAAGGCTACAAGATCGCCCTCGACAATCTGGACACGGTCATCCGCATCATTCGCGCGTCAGGCTCTCGTGCCGAAGCCCGCGAAAACCTCTACGCCTGGGGCAAGGGCAACGAAATCGTCATCAACCTCGACCGCGAACGGCTAGCCACGGAAGAGCGCGGCCTCACTCTTCGCCAGGTCGACGCAATTCTCGAACTGCAGCTCTATCGCCTCACCCAGCTCTCCGTCGATGAAATCCTCACCGAGCTCGCCGAGATCCGCAAAAAAATCGCCGAGTTCGAAGAGATCCTGGGCAGCGACAAAAAGCTGCGCAAGGTCATTGTCAAAGAGCTCGAAGATGTTCGCGAACGCTACGGCGACGAGCGCCGCACCCAGATCGTCGACGAGTCCGCCGAGATTCAGCTCGAAGATCTCATCGCCGACGAGCAGGTGGCCGTGACCGTGAGCCACCAGGGCTACCTCAAGAGGACACCGATCAGCATCTATCGGCAACAGAGGCGCGGAGGCACGGGCCGCATGGGGATGAAGACGCGGGAAGAGGATTTTGTCGCGCAGCTCATCATCGACTCGACCCACGCGTACCTGCTTTGCTTCACCAACGCGGGACGCGTTTACTGGCTCAAGGTCTACGAAATCCCCGACGTCGGCGCCGCCGGCAAGGGCAAGTCCATGCAGAGCCTGCTCAACTTGCAGCAGGGCGAAAACGTCCGCGCCATCCTCCCGGTGCGCGATCTTGAAGAAGAAGGCAAGTTCATCTTCTTTGCCACGCAGAAGGGGACCGTCAAGAAGACCCCGCTCAAGGACTTCTCCAACGTTATGGCGCGCGGCATCATCGCCATCGGCATCGACAATGAAGACGAACTGGTCGCCGCCCGCATCACCGACGGCTCGCAGATCGTGTTCCTCGCCACCCATCTGGGCATGGCGATTCGATTTGACGAATGCGATGTCCGCTCCATGGGCCGGCCGGCATTTGGCGTGCGCGGCATCGACCTTGCCAAGAACGACTACGTGGTTGGCGTCGCCATCACGCCGAAGGAGCACGAAGAGGGCGCCTACCGCATCCTGGCTGTGACCGAGAATGGCTTCGGCAAGCGCACCAACGTGGAAGAATACCGCCTGCAAACCCGCGGCGGCCGCGGCGTCAAGAACATGGCGGTCACTGATCGAATCGGCAAGGTCAACACTATTCAACTGGTCGACGACACGTCGGAGTTGATGGTCATCAGCCAGTTCGGCAAAATCATCCGCATTGACACCAAGACCGTTCGTGCCGCCGGCCGCGCCACCCAGGGCGTCCGCCTCCTCAACCTCGAGCCCGACGACAAGATCGCGGCGGCGGTGGTCATCCCGCCCGACGAGGTCAACGGCAAGGACGACGAGCAAGGCACACTGCTCCAGTAGTGGGAAGGTGTTTAAGTGTCCCAGGTCTCGATCTGAGGCCTGGGATGCGATGTTCTGGATGGCGGGTCTTGCCGGCAATCCTGGAACCGCAAGCCAAATCAGCCGAAATCCCAGCGCGTTGATGGAGTTTTCAGTCCGTTCTGTGGAACAAATCGCTGTTCGCAGCTATTGACCTTTAAGGCTTCAAAAGATTCACTTGACAAGCTATACTCTATCTCTTAGAGTACTCTATATTAGTGCAAGGCGCGGCGGAGGAACTCAATGACAAGCTTGTTGGTTGAATCGGGATCTGGGAAGCCTGGTACGGTGCGAGCAGCAGCGACAGCAGCGTTGGTGCTTTTCAGCATGACGGTTTTCGCGCAGCAAGCGCCGGCAAACGGCCCTGAAGCTCAGCGCGAGGCCATGCGCACGTTGAGTTTCCTGGCTGGGCAGTGGTCGGGACCGGTCAGCATTGTGCGGGGACCCGGGGAGCCGATTCGCCTGACCCAGACAGAAAATGTCGAGTACAAGTTGGGTGGGCTGGTGTTGCTGATCGAGGGTAAGAGCACGGACGCATCCGGCAAGGCGCAATTCGAGGCGTTGGGCACGATTGCGTACGATGATGCGACGCACACTTACCGCATACGCGCCTATAACGGCGGGCATTATCTCGATACCGAGTTATCGGTCCTAAAGGATGGGTTCTCATGGGGATTCTCGGCTGGGCCGGCGCACATTGTGAACACGATGCACCTGACCGGCAAGGGGGAATGGCAGGAGACAACCGAGGTCACGATGGGCGACCATCCTGCGCAAAAGAGTGTGGACATGCTGCTCGACCGATTGCCGTGATGGGGAGGGCATGAGTCGCGGCCGAGAAACCGCGGCCGTGTGAGGTTCGGTGCTCTCCCAACCTTTCGCCAGAAAAAAAGGCGAAAGGATGGGGCACGGCGCGTTGGTTTCGTTCAAGCGAGAAGAACAAGGACATAGCCGCGGCACCCGAGCGAGGAATACCTCTCGCCGGATTCCCCGGCCACGCTGAAAGGAGAATTGCAATGCAAGAAGAGACGAGCGAACAGGATTTGAAAGAGAGACTGGCGCTGATCGAAAGCATGATTGCCGAGGGGCGGCGGAGAACGGAAAGCTGGGGCTGGACGTTCCTGCTGTGGGGTGTGGCCTATTACGTGGCAATTGCCTGGGCAGGATGGGGCCAGCATTTTTCGGTCTGGGGCAGCAGCGCATTGGCCTGGCCGGTGACGATGATCTCGGCGTGCGTGCTGACGATGGCGATCGGGATCGGAAGAGGGAAAGGACATCCGGAGACGACGTTGGGCCGGGCTGTGTTTGCCATCTGGATTTCGGTGGGCATTTCGATGCTGGTGCTGTTTCCATCGCTTGCCATCAGCGGAAGGCTTGACCAGCACGTATTCGTGGCCCTGGTTGCGGGGATGCTCGGCGCGGCCAACGGGGCGTCCGGCATTCTGCTGCGATGGAAGCTGCAGTTCGGGTGCGCGGTGGTCTGGTGGGTGGCTTCGGCGGTGGCGTGCTTTGGGTCCGACCTGCAATTGGGGGTTGTTTTTCTTACCGCGATTTTCGTGTGCCAGATCGTGTTCGGCATCTACGCGATGATCCTTGAATCCCGTCGGCGCAAACAGGGCGGGGTGGTGCATGCCTGAGCTGCCCGACTTGAATCCCGTGATCCACGGGAAGCTGCGCCTCGCTCTCCTCTCCCTGCTAACGACAGTGGAGGAGGCGGAGTTCACATGGCTGCGCGCGCGAACGGGGTCGACCGACGGCAACCTCGGCGCGCAGCTTGCGAAGCTTGAAGAGGCGGGATACGTGGCCGTGGAAAAGAAGTTTGTACAGCGCAAGCCGCAGACCCTTTATCGCATGACGGATGAGGGGCGGAAGGCGCTGGCGGAGTATGTGAAGGCGCTGAGGCAGCTACTGGGGGAGTCGATCGGGGCTTGAATGGCGGCACGGATCACCAACCGCGTGGTTCGAAATGTGGGGACTTGGGGGTTTAGTGGTCTCCCACCCTTTCCGCAGAAAAAAGCGGAAAGGATGGGGCACGGGGCATTCGTTGAGTGACGACAAGATTGGGGCGAGAACTAACGGTTGAAGGCGGGTTGCAGTTTTTCGGTGTGCTTCGCGTCGCGCGATGCCAGGTAGATGGAGATGACGGTGATGTCGTCGTTCTGGCCGAAGCGCTTGGCGGTCTGGGCGATGTAGCGGGCGGGCTCGTTGCTTACCTGCTGGGTGCGCTCGAAGCCGAACAGTTCGCCCTCGTGCATTGGTGGCTTCGACCACGCCGTCGGAGAGGAAGATGAGGCGCGTCGCCCTGTTCGAGCTGGAAACGTGGTCTGCTCGTAGGTCATGCCGGGGATAACGCCGAGCGGCAGGCCGGGGGGCAAGCTCCACTTCGCGGCCGTCGCGATAGGGGCTGAGGTGGCCGGCGTTGGCGATCTCCATGGCGCCGTCGCGGTAGATGCGGGCGCAGAGGCAGGTGGCGAAGGTCGCAACCGCATCCTTGGCCATCAGCGCGTCCAGTCCCGAACCGGCGCCGAACATGACATGGTTCAGGTGGCTGAGGATGGTGGCGGGATCGTGGGAGAGCTCGTTGCGGAACGCGCCGACCAGCGTGCTGGCATTCATGGCGGCCTGCAGTCCCTTGCCGCTGACGTCGCCGACGACGATGAGCAGGGAGCCGTCTTCCACGGGAAGCACCTGGAAGAAGTCGCCGCCGACTCCGTTGGCGGGGACGTAGGCGCTCTCCAGCATGAAGTAGCTGTTGGAGGGAGCTGCGTGGGGATCAGCATGGCCTGCACGCTGCGGGCCGCGGCGATCTCGGCATTGGAGCGCTGCTCCTCCTGGCTCACGCGCACAAACCGGTACAGGATGACGGCGATGAGGCTGGAGAGGAAGATCATGTAGGTGGCGAGGCCGGTGGTGAAATCGATGGGCCCGAAATGGAAGTGATGCGACGCGAACTGATCGGAGACCCAATGGCGCATCGACATGTAGTCGAGGACGGAATCGATTGAGTCGGCCGTGGCGGCGAGGAAGAAAGGCACCAACATGATGCCCGCTTCGCGGAAGCCACGGCGCCAGGCGCGGAAGAGTAAAAGCGAAATAAGGCCGCAGAAGATGACCTCCGCGGAGATGGAGAGGACCTGGTAGATGGTTTGCAGATTGAGCAGGGACAGGAACGGAAGCAGAAGGACGCCAATCTGGAAGCCACGTGCGAATTGCCGCCGGCTGGTCCCGGCGAAGCGCAGCACGAACTCGACAGTCACGGCCATGAAAATCCGTCCCGTCCAGAGAGTGAGAACGTCAAAGATTCCGGCCGGGATCACGGCCAATTGATTGGCTAGTTCGACCGCGGCCATGAGGAAGGCAGAGAAGCAGAGTAGCGCCAGCCAGAGGTATTCGGAATGGTGCCTTTGAGCGAGGTAGAGGATCATGCCCAGGGCGGCTACCCCGAGGAAACAGGAACGCCATCACCATTTCGGCGATGACATGCTGATCCCAGTGACGCGAGATGGCGAGAGCAAGGCGGTCGGCGATGTCGTCGGGAGCGCCGGCCTCCACCCGCTCCAGGAGACCGTGCGAAATGGGTAATCCTGGTGCAGCCCAGCTTCGCACTGCGACTTCGATCGGGGCACTGCCGGACTGGGGCAGGACAACGTCGAACGGCGGAGATAGATACATTCTGGGCGAATCGGTCATGCCCCGGCTGTGGCCAACTTCCACGCCATTGACGTAGACGGCCAACTGACCGACGCTATGGCTGGCAATCAGCAGGTGCAGGGGGGCATTTCCCGCCGTCGCCGACCTGGAGTTGCTGCGGCTGGATGTGAAGGCGGTACCACGCAAATCCCGCATAGGACTCGAAGCCCTGCTCGGCAAGCGATTTGCCCAGCGTGACGGTGGGCCATGCGGAGTCGTCGAAAGCCGGATCGGCCCAGCGCGGATCGTCGCCCATCTGGAAGCGCCACGGGCCATCGAGCTGAACTACGCCGTGCATGCCGGCCGGAACCATGTTGGCAGCGGACGATGCCGGCGCGGTTTGTCGGAGCCTGCTGAGCTGGGGCCCATTGCATGGGAAGGCCGCAGGCGCACAGCGCCAGGACCCGGCAAACAACTCTTCGTAAATGAAATAGCAAGCTTCGCGGACCGTACTTCATCGGTGTTCCAAGTTTAGAGCAGGACGAACAAGTGTGCGACTCAGGGAAGTGACAGACCAGTTTCCCGTAAGAGAAAAGAACGCGGGAGAGTGGCCGAATGGATCCGGCGAGGCATCGGCAGGACGCTCGAGGCACGGACGCCGCCGTACAATGAGAGATATGGCAGAAGTGTCGATGGTGGATCTGGTAGGAGTTGGATTAAACGCCACCGACACGCTGATCCCTCTCGCGAGCTATCCAGAGCGCGGGTCCAAAGTCGAATACAGCTCGGTTTCCGTAATGCCCGGCGGACAGGCAGCGTCGACGGTGGTGGCCTGCCAGTGCTGGGGCCTGAATACGCGCTACGTGGGCAAACTGGGCGACGATGATGCGGGGCGGCTGCACCGGCGCGAGTTTGCGCGAACCGGCGTGGATGCGCGCCTTGTGGAAGTGGCCGGGGCGGCCAGTCCGCAATCGCTGATCGTGGTGGATGGCGGCGGTGAGCGCACCGTGCTTTGCCGGCGCGATGAACGCCTGCTGCTGCAGGCTGCTGACCTGGACAGAGACTGGATTGTGAATGCGCGGGCGCTGCACGTGGATGGCTATGAGACTGCGGCGGCCACGCAGGCGGCGCGGTGGGCGCGGGAAGCCGGCGTCCCTGTGGTTGCCGATCTCGACGAGACCTACGCGGGCGTGGATGACTTGATTGAAAATGTCGATTACCTGATCGTGAGCCGGGATTTTCCTGGGCGACTGACGGGCGAGCGCAACCTGGAAAGGGCGCTGCGGCGAATGCAGCAGCGTTACGGGTGCACGGTGACGGCGGCGACCCTCGGCCAGGATGGCGTGCTGGCATGGGATGGAAGACGGTCATATCTACATTCCGCCTATCGCGTATCTGTGGTGGATACCACGGGGGCGGGCGATATCTTCCACGCCGGGTTTATTTATGGCTTGCTGCAGGGGTGGACGCTCGAGCAGCAGCTCGATTTTGCCTGTGCCGCCGCGGCGTCTGAATTGCACGGCGTCGGGAGCGCGCGGGGGCATCCGCACCGTGGGCGACGTGGAGCATCTGATGGCGAGCACGCCGCGCTATGCGACGCCTGGACCTGGCTCGGGCCGCGGACTGACGTTGGTTAGAACCCGGGTGGATGTTCGCCGGCAACGTTGAATGCCGCTTCCAGGGCCATGCCGGCCTGGGCCACGGTTCCCTCTTCAAATAATCGGCCAATGAGACATACACCGTGCGGGACGCGGCGCGGGGGCGAGAACTTGGGGAGCGGATGCTTGGGATCGGGCGCCCAGTCGCTGCGCGCCTCGGAGACTTCCACAAAGCCCGCGCGCAGAACCAGCGCAGGATGGCCGGTGAAGTTGGTGATGGTGAGTGTCTCGTCGCGCAACGAAGGCACGAGCAACAGGTCGACTTTAGAAAAAATGTGCGCCATCTCCTGGGCGACCTTGCGGCGGAAGCGATCGGCCTGCACGAAATCGACGGCGGAAAGAAATCGCGATTGGCGGAAGACGTTAGGCCATGCGTCGGGAACCTGCGCTTTTGAGCTGGTCGACCTTGTGGCTCAGGGTCAAGTTCCTGGAAGGCCGCTGCCGCTTCACTGAACAGGATCAGGTTGAGGCAGTCGTAGGGCCAGTCGGGAAGCGAGACTTCGACCGGCGTCATGCCGAGTTTCTTCACCATGGCGAGGGCGGCGCGATCCACGTCGGTTGCGGGGGGCTCTTTCATCCACTTGGGAAAATAGCCGACGCGCAGGCCGGAAACGTTGGCTCCGGCGTGGAACGAGAGTTCGCTGGGAACGCTGGCCAGGTCGCCGGGATCGGGGCCTGAGATCGCCTTCAGGACGAGCATGGTGTCTTCGACGCCGCGTGTCATGGGGCCGAGTTTGTCGAGCGACCAGCACAGGGTCATGGCGCCAGTCCGCGGCACGCGGCCGAATGTGGGGCGCAGGCCGGTGATGCCGCAACGCATGGAAGGGCTGACAATGCTGCCTTCGGTTTCGCTGCCGATGGCGAATCCGACCAGGCCCGGCGGCGACTGCCGCGCCTGGGCCCGCGCTCGAACCGGAAGAGCCTTCTTCAAGCAGCCAGGGATTCATGGTCTGACCGCCGAACCAGATGTCGTTCAGCGCCAGTGCACCGAGACTGAGTTTGGCCACCAGCACTGCGCCAGCGGCATCCAAGCGTGCCACCACGGTGCTGTTGGCCTTGGGCACGCGCTTTCGAAATGGCTCGGCGCCGTAAGTCGTGGGAATGTTCGCGGTGTCGAGAAGATCCTTGGTGCCCCAGGGAATTCCGTGCAGCGGGCCGCGATAATGGCCGGCCGCGATCTCTTCGTCGGCCTGGCGCGCCTGGGTGAGCGCGTGATCGCGCGTGAGAGTGATGACGCAATGCAGGCTGGGATCAAAACGCTCCAGGCGATCGAGATAGATGCCGGTGAGGCGCGCGGAGGTCAATGCCCTGGTTTCAATCCAGTGTGAAAGCTGGGCCACGGTTGCGTAGGCGATGGCTTCGTCGCTTGATGGCAACGGAGCTTCACTGGCTGCACTGCGAACGAATGCCGATTCCTTTTCGCTATCGCGTTCCCTATCGCCGTTGCGCTCGACAATGCCGGGCTGTGCCGGATTCCACAACGTGGCGGGCGCCAAAGTGTCTTCGAGAACGACTTTGCGCGGACCCACCCGAAACTCGTAACTGGGCGCCATCTGCATGCGCCAGTTACTTGCCGCCTGCTCGCGGTCCGCGGGCCGCATCTCCACTTGCGACCAGCTTTTCAGCCTGGGCGAAGGTGGCGGCTGTAACCTCAGGGCCGACTGCGTTCGCCGTTCCGAATGCAGGCGGTGCGCCTGGCGTCGGCTCCTGGCTGGAAGAGCCGGGCGTCTGCGCAGATGCGGCTTCAAGTGCGGCAGTCAAGATTCCCAGCGAGCTGTAGGTAAGAAACTCTCTGCGCGTACCCGACATGACGGTTTCCTTCCTGCAAATTGTATGACCTTGACCACGCGGTATGCCGATGGGAAAGCAGAAATGTGATGTTAGTTTCTCACCCGGATTGACGACCTGCGGGATGTGAAATTGGTCAGGTCAAGGATCGTGCCGTGTGGGGCGAACGACAAAGGCAATACGCCAGAGACGAATTTCCGTCTGTGAAGACCACTGGGTTTTATTTTAGAGACCGGCGTGGTGCGGATAGCGTGGGTGATAACGCAATAGTGCAGAGACACGTACGGCGCAGTTGCTCGATCTTCAATGAGACCATGAACTGGCAAAAACGAATTTCGATTGTTAGGTGATTCGGCGGTAGCTCTGCCGGCCTGTTTCTTATCCTTGCATCAATGTAACGACATTTTTACAAAGCTAAACAAACGACCTCGCACCAAGTCTTGCCTGTTCAGGAAACCCACGAGACAGTATTCTCTCACAGGAATTCCGAAACTTAGGAACGACGTTGGACAACCGACAAAGCAATAAAGCTGCCGTGGCAACCCATGATACGGCGAAGATGCGCGAAAGCCGCGAATCATTCGATCGCGATGAAGCTGCCCCTCGGCTGCACTTACTTGTTCTTTGCCTTCTGTGCCGCCCAACGCTTGCGCTGCGCATCAGCGATGCGCTTGCGAGCCTCGGGGCTGAGCACGCGAGACTTCCGCGACTTCGCAGGAGCTTTACGGGTTTTACGCTCAGTTGCGCTCGAGGAACCGGAGCCGGCAAGCAGGGAGCGAACCTGGGTTAGCCGCGCAATCTCCGAATCGATTTGGGCAAGAATGGATTCAATCGCCATAGCCTTGAGAATAACTCACTCAACTCAGATTTGCCTAGGTTGGGCAACAATCATTGCAACTTATCGAAAGTAATGCCTGTCCTCACTATGGTTTTCCTACACTCTGTTCCTTGTAGGCCTTCTGCAGGACATAGAATGCCAACTTCTTCTGGCCCTGCTCGGAAATAAGTCCCTTACGATTAAACTCGTCCTGCATACCGGTCAGCACCCGGTTCGGCGAACGAAAGTCCATCAATAGCCAGGGACTCATGCCTCTAAGTTGCGGGATGCGATTGAGCATGGGCAACTGATGCCGGTAAATCTTCGCCTGATATTCCTCTGTCCATCGCTGGTTTTCATCGCCGTGCAAGCCGGCCCTTGCATCTCCGCCGAATTCACTTACGATGAGCGGCTTGTCGAAGGCGATATTCCACTGGGTTATATCCGCAGTCTCAGGACGCGCCTCGTACCAGCCGATGTATTCATTCACGCCAATAACATCGAGAGCTTTGCCGAGGGGATCGTCAACGATCTTGGTGTGGCCGTCGGCGCGCACCAGCAATGCGGCCGTGATCAGCCGGGTTGAATCGAGTGAGCGTGCGCGGCCTGCGAGGGTTTCGATGAAGCGCGTACGCGCGTCATTATTGGGTGTTTCGTTGGCCATCGACCACAGGATGATGGCGGCGTGATTACGCAGAGCTTCGATCTCTTCGTCCAACTGCTGTTCGGCCTTGGCCAGCACTTTCGGGTTATCAAACTGGAGGGCCCAGTAAACAGGGTTCTCCGACCAGACCATTAAACCCATGCGATCAGCGGCGCGCAGCATGGTTTCGTCATGCGGATAATGCGCCAGGCGGACAAAGTTACAGCCGAGTTCCTTCGCCCATCCAAGGAGAGTCTCAGCATCCTTGTCGGAATAAGCGCGGCCAGTGCGATAAGGCGCCTCAGCGTGTATGGAAATTCCTCGCAGGAAAATGGGCTTGCCGTTGAGCAGTATCTCGGTATCGCGTGTCTCAATCGTACGGAATCCGATGAGATCCTCGACCGAATCATCGCCTGCGCGCAAAGTGACTTTGTAAAGTTTCGGTGTCTCCGGCGACCAGCGCTGCAGGCCCTGTACAGCGAGGTGAAGTTGAGCGCGTCCCGTATCATCGATGGTGGCCCTGGCGTTGGCGTGCAACTCCGGTATTTCTACTTCCACCGATGTGCCTGGATTGCTTCCTGACACGTGAACCCAGCCTTCGATCGTATTTTCGGTGCGGCTGAGATGCACGTCGTACTGGTCGATAAAAGCTTCGGGCACCTCGATCAGCGAGACTGAGCGCGTAAGCCCGCCATAGTTCCACCAGTCCGTTTCGAGCGTGGGCACGTTATCTTCGCGTCGGGTGTTATCCACTGCGGTAACCACAAAGTTCGCCCCCGACTTGATTACCTGAGTCACATCGCAATGGAAAGCGGTGAAACCTCCCTCGTGCTCGCAGACCTTCTTGCCGTTGACCCAGAACCATGAACGGTAGTTCGCAGCGCCAACGTGAAGGAAGATGCGCGTATGTTCCCTGGGCTGGTAGTCGAAATCGCGCTCGTACCAGATGGGCCCTTCATAAAAGAGAAGAGAGTCCCGCTGTGTGTTCCAGTCCCCGGGAACCTTCAGCTTTGCCGTCTTGCTGTAGTCGTACTCGGTAGGGAACGGGTCGCCGGGCTCAGCCTTGCGATTGAGAAACCACCCGTTTGGCTTTTCCTGGTGATGAAAGCTGAAGAGCCCGGAGAAATACGGATCGACAATGGAGGCCCAGTCTCCATCGAGCGAAACTGCGGGCCGGCGATCGGCTCCTGTGAAGATCGTCGTGGCAAGAGTTCCCTCTGGTTTATCGAGCGCGATGCTTGGCGCCGCAACAAGGGCTAAAGCAATAAGCACGAACGAAGCGGGGCGGAGATTCATCATGCACTCCCGAAGCGATAGGCGTAACTGGCAATTGTGCGGCTTCGGTCGTGAATGTGCAAATAAGAGGCTTGGTGGTCTCCCACCCTCGCGACAGCAAAAAGTCGCGAGGATGGGGCACGGGAGTCTTGTGGGACTCAGTAGATCAACTTGAGCGAGAACTGGATCTGGCGCGAGTTACCGGCGGTTTTACTGATCTCGCCAAAACCCGTGTTGCGAAGAATCTCGCCGGTTTTCTGATTGACCTGGAGAGTATTCGAGGGCAGGCCCATGGTGACGATGTTGAAAAGATTGAAGAGCTCCGCGCGGAACTGCAGGTCCATGCGCTCCGCGCCGCTCTTGCGCTGGCCGAACGGCGTGTCTTTGATGAACGCAAAATCGAAGTTATAGAACGCTGGACCGCGGAAGGTGTTGCGCCCCAAGGTGCCGAAGCGACCCTGGTTTGGGCCGGTCCCATCGGCAAGGTGAACAGGAATCGAGAAGAAATCGACGCCGTTGTCGCCGCCGTGCCCAAAGTAGTCTTCCCGAACTTTGCGCGCGGTGGAGAGTTTCGGCCTGGCAATTTGATCGGGACGGTCGACGCCGCCGGCACCGTACCCGGTTTGTTGAATTCCCGAATAGATCGTAAAGGGCGAGCCGGAGCTGATGCTGGAGATGCTGAGCATTTCCCATCCGTCCGTAACTTTTCTTGAGACCGGCCGCAGGAAGTTTACCGATTCGAGATGCAGATCCTGTGCGATGCTCAAACCGAAACCATGGGTAACATCAAAGGAAGAGGGACCTTTTTCGGGATGATCGTCGAAAGGGTCTTGCGCGGTTCCGGCAGCGACCGCGCCGGTGGAGCCGGTTCCGGGAAGAACGAAGCTGGTATCGTCGATGGATTTACCCCAGGTGTAACTTGCCTGCACGCCGGGGCCGCCATGTCCGATCGTTCCCGCCAGCGACGTTTGCAGGGCGTGGTAAGTCGAATGCGAATTATTGGAGATGATGTTTTCCACGCCGAAGCCGCCGGTCACGTTGCCGGCGTTGTCAAACTCGGTGTGCGGCGCAAAGCCCAGCGATGCCCCGGCGAATGCATTGGGGAAGGTATAGTGCGGAAGATGGTCGCTGGCCGTTCCCACATAGGCTGCGTCGGCGGTGAGATTGCCGAACTTGCGCTCCAGTCCCAGCGTCCAGGTGTACATGGTCGCGTTATTGAATTTCGCGTCGATGCCGCTTAGGTTCAGGGCAGCGAACTGATGGGTTAGTGAGGCGAGGTCTTTCTCATAGCGGTCGACGTCCATGATGGTGTTGGCGGGAATCCGCGTTGCTTTCCAGGTTGAGAAGACATCCTGGCCAGAAGGCGTGTAGACGTGAGGTAACTGGTCCGACGTGATCTGCGTGCCATAACGAATGGGAGAACCTGACACAGCCACGACGCGCGGATTCATAGCGAAGGGAGTAGAACCAGTGAGGAAGTTATCCGCCCAGATGTTGGGGGGGATCGCCATGAGGCCGCCGCCGGCATGCGCCGTAATCTTGCTGGTGGCTTGCCATGAGATCTGTACGCGCGGCTCGAAGGCGTGCCAGTTGGTCTCATATCCCGGCTGCGGATTGATAACATACTCCTGCTTGCCATTGACGGTTCTGAACGAGGCGGTGCGATGCGCGCGTTCGGTGATGGGCATGTAAAGATCCCAGCGAAGACCGTAGTCGAGTGTCAATCGCGGGTTGATCTTCCACGTGTCCTGGGCATAAGCGCTGACGTTGTTGCGGCTGATGGCGGCGGGGCCCATGTGTTCGCCGCCGGAGATGCCAGGCGAGGCAATGGCGACGGTATAAGAGAACGGATTGCCGGCAAGAAATGCGGAAAGCGTGTCGGGTAATAGATCGCCAGGCTTGATGTCATGCGTGCCGCTGTCGGACAGGATGGCCTCGGTGGCCCAGGCAGGGCCGCCGCCGAAGTCGTACTCGCCGTTGGGCTGCGTGCCGAAGTAAGTGGTGTCGCGATTGATGCGAACTTCCGCGCCCGCTTTGAAGGCGTGATTGCCGCGTGGTATAGGAAACGTTCTGGCGGCCCTGGAAGAGGTTGCCGTAGGCTTGCATCACCGTTCCGCCGGGAGCGTTGAAGGCTTCAAACAGCCCGTCGTTGAACTTGATGGCCGGATCAGTGGGGTCGGAGGTAGGAAAACCCGGCGTGGAACGAATGATACTGATAAGATGACTCGAGAGTCAGTCGCGGCGAAACGGTACGCGTATAAGTGCCGACTACATTCCGCTGGCGATCAATGTATTGGATTCCGAACTTGGGATCGATCGCCGTCTGGTCGGGATTCGTTGTCGGGCCGGTCAGATTGTTCAGATTGAAGCGCGCGAAGAACTGATCCTTGTCAGAGAACTTATGATCGATGCGGAGCGGAGAACTGGTTTGCGTCGGTGACTACCTTTGACGCGGTGGCATAGGTTCGCTCGCCATAGGTGCCCGCCGTGTAATTCGGCATCGGATATCGCGCCAGCACCGCCGCGATCGATGGATCAACGGGAACCGTCAGCGTGTCCGTCGAGAGGTTTCCCGTCTGGTCTTTATATTGCACAACGTCGATGCCGGCGCGCTCGGATGCTGTAGGCACCGGCATCACCTGCGTTGTCCCCAGCACCTGCCGGAAGCCCTGGTACTGCGTGAAGTAGAAGGTCCGCTTGCGTCCGTCATACACGTGAGGAATGAAGACAGGCCCGCCATTGGTGAATCCGAATTCGTTGCGGCGGAACGGCGGAATCCTTCCCGGATACGCCGGCGTCGGATGGTCGAAATAGTTGCGCGCATCGAAGGCGGAGTTGCGCACAAATTCGAAGAACGATCCGTGAAATCCGCTGGCGCCCGAGCGGGTAATGATGTTGGTGAATCCTGCCGCGCCGCGGCCGATCTCGGCCGGCATCCATCCCGAGCTCGACTGAATCTCTTCCACCGCGTCGACATTGAAATTGGAGAAGGTGGACCCGCCCATCTCCGGATCGCTGATATCGGCGCCGTCCATGGCAAAGGTCGCTTCAACCCCGCGCTGTCCGTTGATCGCAAACTGCGCCGTGAAGTTGGTGGCGCCATTGGCGTCGGTCATGGTGCCGGCAGCCAGCAGCAGCAACTGGCTGAAGTCGCGCTTGTTCAGCGGCAGTTCGCTCACCGCCTGGCTCGAAAGTGCTTCGCCACCGGTGCCGGCGGCCTGCGCGGCGCCGGTTACGGTAAGTTCGCCGCGGCTCGAAACCTCAATGTTGGCTGGCGGAACGCCCTGATGAACCGCGATCGGCTGCGCATACTCGATGTTGCGTCCCTCGGCAACGATGGTCAGCTTGTATTGCCCGGCGGGCAGCGGCTTCAGGTGAAATTGCCCGTCCGCGCCGGTCGTGGCCTCGGCGCTTTCGCTATTGCCGGCAAGGCTTACGCTGCGCACCGGAAACGGGCGCACCCGCCGCATTGTGCAGCGATCCCCTGCCACGACAGGCAAGGCAGCGGGTTCCTGCGCATGCAAGCACACACCAAACGAAAACCACGTCGCCAGACACAACAAGCCAGAATCGATTTTGCGCCGTTCGAGGCGCCTAAAAAGACAAGGGCCCGGTAGATTCACTGATGTCACGTTTCACTTGTTTCAACCTTTTAAATTTGTAAACGTTTGCGGCGCCCTAAAAGTTCCGGGAAATAAGACAAGTCTGTTGAGATGGATTATATCGCCGGAGTCCCGTGCTAAAAGGTTTTTGCTGCATCGGGCGCGACTGCCGCGAAGTACCGGCGCACTCCGGCCTCTACACTGTTTCAAGCCATGACGGGAACCGCGCCCGAAACCGACACAATCGCCGCCATCTCCACGCCGCCGGGGCGGGGGGGCATCGGGATTGTGCGCCTCAGCGGGCCGCTAGCCAGAACCATCGCCGAGCAACTTGTGCGGCTGCGCCAACCGCTGGAGCATGCGCGCGCGCGGCTGGCCGATGTGGTCGATCCCGACGCCAGCGGAGCGCGAGGCCGCGCGGATCGACGAAGCCGTGGTGACGTTTTTCGCGGCGCCCCAATTCCTACACCGCAGAGGACCTGGTGGAGATCGCCGCGCACGGGTCGCCGGTGGTGCTCGATCTGCTGCTCCGGCGCGCCATCGAGCTCGGCGCGCGCCTGGCCGAGCCCGGCGAGTTCACCCAGCGCGCATTTCTGGCGGGCCGGCTCGACCTGACGCAGGCCGAAGCGGTGCGCGACCTGATCGAAGCACAGACACTCACCCAGGCCCGCCAGGCCGCCAGCCAGATGGGCGGCGCGCTCAGCCGCCGAGTGGCGCCCGTGAAGCAGTCGCTGGTGGAACTGATTGCCCTGCTCGAAGCCGGCATCGACTTCGCGGAAGACGACGTGGAGGTGACGCCGGGCACCGAGATCGCGCGGCGCATCGACGAGCTCACGCCGCCTCTCGGCAGCTCTTGAGGCTTCGTTCGCGCGCGGCCGCATCGTGCACGACGGCTTGACGCTCGCGATCGTCGGCCGGCCCAACGCCGGCAAGAGTTCGCTGTTCAATCGCCTCGTCGAGCGCGATCGCGCCATCGTGACCGCAACGCCCGGCACCACCCGCGACCTAGTCACCGAACGGATCTCGCTCGACGGAATCCCGCTCGAATTGGTCGACACCGCCGGGCTGCGCGAAACCGTTGAGGAGGTCGAACAATTGGGCATCGCTCGCAGTCGCGAAGCCCTGGCCGATGCCGCTATTGTGCTGGTGGTGCTGGACGCCACCCAGTCAATCAATGACGAGGAGCGAAGGCTGCTCTCCGCCGTGGAGGGTCGGCCCGCGCTTATTGCTATCAATAAAAGCGATCTTGATCCGGACGTCTCAGCCGGCTCGATCGCCGCCGGAATATCGAACGTCCCTGCGCTGCGCACTTCCGCGTTGACCGGCGAAGGAATCGCGGCGCTGCGCGACCGTATATTGGAGCTGGCCACTGGAGGCGCCGCATCGGAGCCCGGCATGCTGACCAGCCTTCGTCACCACCAGGCCGTCAGCACGGCGATCGAAGCGCTGAGCCGCCGCAGCCAAAGCGAACAGTCCGACATTCCCCACGAGATGATCCTGATCGACCTTTATCGTGCTCTGTGGGCCCTCGACTCTCTTACCGGCCAAACCACTCCCGATGACATCTTGAATCTGATCTTCTCGACTTTCTGCATCGGAAAATAAGCAGCTTATATTCAATAGTTTACACTAAATTAATCACCTATACCTATGTAATGCATTGACTTTTAATGACTTATGTCAACGGTGGACTCTCAAGACAGAAATGTGTCGCTGTCGAGGCACTTTGTGGTTATTCCGGTGGACACAACTCACCTCGTTTGAAGGCACGGCGACACTTGAACGCCTGGTTCGCATTCAGACGTGGGCTGCAACAACCTATTTCGATGGCGCTACCGGGAAGAAGTCTGGTGCTTGAAGAAAAGAAAAGGAACGAGTTGGACAGTCGAGAGAATTGCAGCGCAGCCCAATAGCGTAGCCGCGCCTTGACTCGACAAGCAATGTCCACATACGAGTGCAACTCCCAGCGCGACTTCACAGAGTCCACCGATGAATAAGTCCCTTCTTTTCGCGGGATGGCGCCGCACGTGCGCGGCAAGACGCAATTCCCCAATCCCAAAAAGAAAGGGGTGGGGAGCCGCCACAAGCGCTATTGTCTGTATTGAAGCCTTGTCAGAGATGGCGAGGAATAGACCTGAGGCAAGCGAAACCAGGGCGAGCAAGAGGTAGTCTTGCCCATCAACGTTTTGAAGCCATCGTATCGCTTGCCCTGGTTATCGCAGCGGCATCAGTATTCATCATGGTTGGAACGGTAGAAGGGGTAGTTGCGTTTCAATTTGGACCGAGGCACAAGCGAGAACTACGGGGTACAGGGACAGAACGATAGAGATGAACATTACCAATAGCACGACGAGGATGCCCACTACGAGTTGGTGTAGCCGTAGCTCAGATTGCATGCAGGCACTCCTCTCATTGCCATTTCGAGGCTGGAATCAAGAGCCAGACATTGCGAGGCCGGCTCATTCCGTGTACTCCTAGGCAGGTTTCCCAACGGGGCCATGGGATAGCCGCACGAACAGCTTCAATGCTTCAAACCAGACGATACTGGCGCAACCGGCCAGAACGCACAGGGTTACATCTCGGATACCCAGGTTCGAGATTCTGAACAGGCCGTTGAGAAAAGGAACGTTCAGGACCAATCCAAGCAGTGTCAACGCGCCAGCTGTAACGGTCCACAGCGCAACATTCCGCGATCGAAATGTCTGAACGATCGTTCCCGTCCAGGAGCGGTTGGTCCAGATCAACGCAAGATTGGCGATGATCAAGGTGGTGAATGCCAGTCCGCGGGCATGCCATTCGGACTTCCCGCCGTGCAATGCCCACCAGAACATGCCTGCCACTACTGCGAGCGCGCTGAAACCCTGAATGAGTGCGACCAATGTGGTGCGCAATCCAAATATGGGTTCCTTTGGACTGCGCGGTGGTCGGCGCATTACGTTGGATTCTTCCTTCTCGGCTTCAAAGGCGATCGAGCACGCCGGGTCAATGATGAGTTCGAGAAATACGATGTGCACTGGAAGCAGTACAAGAGGCCAATTGAAGAGAACGGGAATCAGGGACATGCCCGCGATTGGCACGTGGATGGCAAGGATGTAGGCCATAGCCTTTTTCAAGTTGTCGAAGATCCGGCGGCCGATCCGCACCGCCTGAACGATGGACGAAAAATCGTCGTCCAGAAGGACCAACGGCGCCGATTCTCTCGCGACATCGGTACCTCGCCCGCCCATGGCGATACCGATGTGTGCGGCCTTGAGTGCGGGCGCATCGTTAACCCCGTCGCCGGTCATGGCGACGACTTCCCCGTTGGCCTTGAGTGCGTTCACCAAACCTAACTTTTGTTCCGGCACAACGCGGGCGAATACATTGGCCGTTGCGATCTTCCTCTGCAGTTCCTCGGCTCCCATTTTAGCCAGTTCAGAGCCCGTAATCGTTTCATTGCGAGGACTGAGCCCGATCTGTGCTGCAATGCTCTGCGCGGTTGCCGGGTAGTCGCCCGTAATCATAACCACCCGGATACCGGCGTTGTAGCACTCGCGTATGGCCTCCGGCACAGATGGTCGAATCGGATCGGCAAGCGCCACCAGTCCCACAAAGTCGAAATTGAATCCGTCCTGACTGGAAGGAAGTTCGCCTGCCGAGTGGCGCCCAGCGGCCACGCCGAGTACTCTTTGCCCTTCGTCGGCCATGATGCGAACCTGTTCGGCGAAAGCCGCGCGGTTGGCGTGGTCGAGGCGACATAGTCGCGAGATGGCTTCAGGCGCTCCCTTGACCGCAACGATCAACTCCGCGTCAGAACCCGGTCGCCAGACCCTGGACATCGACAACAACTCGCGTGTGAGCGGATATTCGCGGATCAATTGCCAGTCAGGGTGGAGGTGCTCGGTGCCGGCCAGATATCGCTCACCGAATTCTTTGAACGCCACTTCCATCGGATCGAACGGATTCTGCTGGCTGGCAAGAATGCTGAACTCAATGACCTGGTGGAATGCCTCCGGGAATGGACCCGCGGTGTGTCCTGACAAATCGAAAACCGAGCCGTTTGCCGCGAGCCTTTTGACAGACATCCAGTTTTGCGTCAATGTACCCGTTTTGTCGACGCAGAGAACCGTCGCCGAGCCCAAGGTCTCTACGGCAGGAATGCGACGGGTCAGCACCCGCTTCTGCGAGATACGCCTGGCGCCAAGAGCAAGGAAGATCATCAGAACAACGGGAAACTCTTCGGGAAGCATGGCCATTGCCAAAGCGATTCCCGCCAGAATGCCCTGCAGCCAGTCTCCTCGCGACAGACTGTAGAGGAGGGCGACGAGGACACACATCGACACTCCCACGATCGCGAGGATCTTGACCAGCCGAGCGGTCTCCTTCTGAAGTGGGGTGTCCTTCGTTTCGACCGACCGCAAGGACTTTCCGATCTTGCCGAGCTCTGTCTTAAGGCCGGTGGCCTGCACGCGCGCGATTCCCTGCCCTTGTACAACCAGCGTTCCCGAGTACACGAATGGGAGGTCGTCTCCGCCCGGGGAACCGATGGCCGCACCAGTATCCGCGGTAATCTTTCGCACGGGAACGGACTCACCCGTGAGGAGGGATTCATCGACAGAGAGGTTCACGGCTGAAAGCAGGACTCCATCGGCCGGGACGCGGTCTCCTTCGGAAATTACCAGGATGTCATCGGGAACAACTTCCCGACCCGCAATTCGGCGTCGCTGCGTGTCCCGGATTACAAGTGCGCGGGGACTCGACAGGTCTCGCAACGCCTCCAGCGCTCGCTCCGTCTTTCGTTCCTGATAGAGGGTTATCCCCATCACGACGAACACGAAGCCGAGCAAGAGCAGCGCCTCTTCCAAATCACCAAGTCCCAGGTAAATTCCTCCTGCTGCCAGCAGGAGCAAAAACATTGGCTCACGCACCACTCCCCACGCGATCTCCCAGATGGTGCGTGGCTTTGAAGACGGAAGCTCGTTAGGCCCTTCGATCCTCAGGCGCTCGGCTGCTTCAGCTTCAGAGAGTCCGGCGATGTTGCCGACTTTCACAAAATCCGAAAGGCGCGTCTTTACATCGCCGCCCAGTTGAGAGGTTACGATCATAGCGCCGCCTGAAGATCGTGACCCTCGCTTGTGTCCTCTCGAGGAGGCGCCATCGCGCGAGCAGTCGGGCGGTTAGCCCGTTTCAACTCCCGGGCAACTTTTTGGGCCAGCCGGTGGGTTGCGCGCGCAATGGCCGCATGCCAGTCCATCTGGACTTCTTCCACTACCACAGATGCAAAACCGAAGTCGGCCACAATACGGCAGAACTTGTCGAATCCTCCCTTGGGGCCGTTGAGATCATCGAGGGAGACAACCACCCTCTTGACATCCCGGAAGCGATCGAGCGCAAAGCAAACTCGCCGTTCCGCATACTCCCGTATTTCATCCGTAGCACATTCCCTGGAACGAATCTCAAATGGAATCATCTCTCCCCCAAGCTCCTTTCTTTGCACCGTTGCGACCGGACAGGAGTGTCAAATGGCAGTCAGGAGTGAACGAAGGCAGATTCAACCCTGGCGCTTTTGTCTGGCGCTTCGCTAACAGTCGAGCGGTTGGCTCTGATCGTGATGACCGGGCATTGCGATTCGACAATGACGCGCCGCACTACGCTGTCGGTCAACAGGCGGGGCGCCATCGAAGAAGCTGAGCCGAGAATAAGGACATCCTGCGAAAAATAGCCTGCTTCGTGGAGTATGACTGTCGCTGGGTCTCCTTCGCGGATCACAAACTCCGGCTGGTACTTGTGCCTGGCTGCATCGGGAACTAAGGCGGATAGCTTTTGCCGAGCCGCAAATGTTGCTATCTCTCGTTCCAGTTCGCCCATTCCTTTAGGCTCAAGAACGTGCAGCAGGGTAAGCCGTGCGTTATTCACCTCTGCGAGTGTACTGGCAAAGTTCGCGAGCATGGAGTTCTCTGCATGAAGTGACGCCGCCAAGAGGACATTGCCAAGCGAGACGCCACAACCTGCTTTCGGGTGAGTGCGCCTGCCGATAATGCAGACGGGGACCTCCAGGGTTGCTATCAATTCTTCCGCGACAGAAGGTTCAACCAGACGTGCGACCCCCGATGCGTATCTTGTGCCGGCAATGACTCTGTCTACAGGTCGTAACTTGACGAGGAGAGCGATCTGTTGCGCTGGGCTCCCGGTAAGGACAATCGGCTCGCACAACACCCCCGCTTGTTGAAATTCCCTCGCGGCTTCATCCAGGCTTGCCTTTATGGCCCGAACCGCGGGGCCGGGAAGAAAGGACGGAGCGCGATCGTGGATATCCCTTCTCAGGTGCGACGGTGGAATGACGTGGACGAGGAGAACCTTGGCTTTGCTGAGCCTGGCCTGGAAAATAGCGTGGAGCAGCAGTGATTGTCCTTCAAGTAGATTTGTGGCGACAAGGATCAACTCGGGACTGCTCCAACGGAAAGCGGTGCTCTGCGTCATCAACTACCTCACAATGACGGACCCGTCGTCGTGACCGAACCCGGGAGTGCGAACATGCCTCGAACTATGCATGTTGCTCGCCAAAGCCGACGCGCTCAAAGTACCTTCCCTTGGCCTTATCGATCGGTGATTCCCGCGCATGCGTCAAATAATTTAGACATCGCATTCTAATTACTGGACGATCAAAGCGTGTCTGTCTAGTACAGAGGTATGCCTTCGGCTCCGTCGTTCATTGTCTTGGTCCTGCTATTCCTGCAGATACTTCTCATGCGGATGCCCGGTTGTATATCTTCGCCGTCTTAAAACCGCTCCGCAGATGCGAAAAGGCCCAGCAAATTGTTCCGCCGGGCCTCATCGCGCAATGGCTGGAATTCTAGAATACGAACTTCCCGCCAAGTTCGAAGGTTCTCGGGTCGAACGCTCCGGTGACTACACCGAAGTTGCTGTTCGCGGCCCGGTTTTGCATGCTGTTGAACTGCGTGTGGTTGAAGGTGTTGAAACTCTCAGCGCGGAATTCGAAGCTGGCGCGGTCGCCGAAGTCGAACGTCTTGTAGAGCGAGGTGGTGAAGTTGGTGCGGCCCGGTCCGACGACGATATCGCGTCCCGCATTACCAAAGCCGAGATTGGGTCCACCCAGCCATGACGGAGTAGGAGCCGAGAACACCGAGTTGCTTACCCACTGATAGTTGCCATTTGCGTCCTTCTTCTTGGGGTAGACAGGCTTTCCACTCGCATTGGGGCGAATGGTATAAGTGCCGCCCAAGCCTACGGTGTCAGGATAGCCACCCGCAGGTCCCGGATTGCTGCCGCCAAACCACGGCAGGCCCGACTCCGCGATGGCTGTACCGGCAATCGTCCATCCACCCAGCGCGCTATGCAATAGCGGGCCGGCGTCCTTGAAGAACGGCAGTTTGTAAACGTAATTGATGTTGAGCATATGACGCCGGTCGAGAGCGCCGGATCCCTTGTCGTACTTGAGGTTCCAGGGGTTGCTCACCCGCACCAGGTCGACGCTCTGGATCTGAGAATCAATCTGGTGGGCGTAGGTGTAATCCACCTCGAAGCTGAGACCGAACTTGCTCTGCTGACGAACGCCGCTCTGGAAGCTGTTGTAGTTGGAAGTTGCCGGATTGGTCTGCATCTGGATATTGGCAAACCCTGGATAATTGGCAAGACTGGCCGTGTATCCGGGCGACAACGGAGCCGCGCCCTCGTGCGCCTCGGCATAGTTCTGCTGCTGTGCCGCATGCCAGCGGTCATCCAGAGAAGTGTTAAGGCTGTAGTTGTTGATTGGAACGATGACGTTCTGATGCCACGCCATGTTGCCGACGTACTGTGTGACCCAGATGAGCGACGGCTTCAACTCGTGCTGAACTCCGACGCTGTATTGTGCCACACCCGGCGGAGGATAATACGTGGCCAGGCCGGTCATGTTCTGCGGGAACGTGGGCATGGCAGCAGTGCCGCCGGTAACCCAGTTCTTGCTGGGATTGCTGAATTCCACATTGGTTGCGGCGGGCGTATTGGAGTACGGCAGGCTGGGAGCAACGTTGTAGATGTCGTTGCCCTGCATACGTTCAAAGAACGTGCCGAAGCCGCCGCGCAGCACGGTCTTCCCGCTTCCGAATAGATCGTACGAGAAGCCCACGCGGGGTTGATAAGTGTGATAGTCGTTCTTGACCAGGCCGCGTGGGGTGTTTCCGCTGCCGGCAATGGTCACGCCATTCATGTAGAACGGGGTTCCCTCCACGATCCGGAATCCCGGCCCGGCTGGATCGAGAGAGCCGTCCGAGTGGATGGTGGGCATCAGGGCTGCCTGGTAGGTTGTCGGATCGAAGTTAGAAATACGATTGTTGCGCTCCCATGCGTGGGGCAATGCGTCGAAACGCGCGCCCAACTGCAAGGTGAGGCGCGGAGTGACATGCCAGTTATCCTGCGCGTACACGCGAGAGAGTCTGGTTTACATAGTGGCGGATGTCCTGGTTCTGCATCTGCTGGTAGTTGGTGGCCAGGCCCAGCAGCAGGTCGGCATACGAATCGCCAGTAAGACCGCCCGTGGGGATGCCGTTGGAATCGACCGAATCGCCAAATTGATATTGTCCCTGCGAACGCCCAAAGAGTTGCTGGTTCTTCGTATAGCGGTTGTAACCACCTCCGAATTTCAGGTTGTGCTTGCCATACGTGAGAGAGATACCGGCCGTGGGGTTGTAGTCCTCCGCGGCATTCTTCCAGGGCCACGACGACGCGTCGTACCAGGTATTCCAGGAGCCAAGCTGCACTACCGGGAGGCGGCTGTTAGCATTCTGCCCGGTGAAATACGAACCCGCACTCCATCCAGTGGGTTGCTTGAAGGTACCGGTGTTGTCAATCTTGATCTTGTTGCCGTTGTAGTTGAAGGCCGTCTCGAGCAGCACATTGGGGGTCAGCGCTCCGGTGAGCTTGATGACCGTGCTGTATGACGGATTATTGAAGGTGTTTCCCACGGTGGGATAACTGTTGTTGCCCCACATGGCAACGGCATAGTCCTGGCTGACCGCATCATGAATGAAGTGTCCCATCAGTTGCCACTTGTCATTCACGTTGTGGTCGATGCGGAACAGTTCCTCACGAACGTAGGTGGGCGCCGGCACCGACTGCGAATATTGGTCGCTGCTGGTGTTGGCCACCGGGACGGCGCCCGCATTGGCAAACAGGATAGCGTTGGCGTCGAGCAGTGAAGCCGGGATCTTGTTGCCCGGGAACGGCTGGCCGGGAGTCAGGCCGGCTGCGGCCAGCTTGGTGTTGAACGCTGCATCTCCCACCACGGGTACGTAAATCTGCGTCTGCTGCGGAGGGCTTGAATTTAGGCAGCGTATAAGTGAAGTCCTGTCCGGCTGTGGGCAGATCGACTTTCGGGATGGCATTCTGCGGGTTGGGCGATGTGCCCTGGATGATTCTGCGCCATTCCTGGTTCCAGAAGAAGAAGGTCTTCTTCTTGTCTTCGTTGTACATCCTAGGGATAAATACAGGTCCGCCGCCGTTATAGCCGAAGATGTTCATCCGCAGTTTCGGCTTGGCCCCGTTCTGTCCGTTGTTGTTGTCGAAGTAGTTGTGCGCCTGCAGAGCATCGTTGCGGCCGAACTCCCACAGGTTACCGTGGAAGTGCCTGCGATCCGCTCTTGAGGGCCATGCTGATGGTGCCGCCGGACGAGATCCCATAGTCGGGCGGATAGTTGCTGGCCAGCACCTGGAACTCCGAGAGGGCATCCTGCGAAGGCATCAGCGAACTTTTGCCGCCACTGCCGCGGTCATAGGCTTCGCCGCCGTCGATCAGCCAGATGTTGTGTGCCTGGTTGAGGCCATTGAAGCTGATCTGGAATTGCGAGCCAACCGACGTGGGCATATTCATGTCCGGCAGGTTGGCGCTGACTCCCAGGCCCAGGGCAGCGAGCCCACGATGTTGCGGCCATTCGTCGCCAATTCCGTAATCTGCTGCTCGCTGATGAGCGTGCTGACCACATTGGAGTCTGACTGGACGGCGAGGGCGTTTGCTTCCACCGTCACTGTCTGGGACTCGGATCCTACCGTCAATGCTATGTCGGTTCGAACCGTAGATGACACGTTGACGACGATGCCTTTCTTCTCAACGGTCTGGAAGCCTTGCGCGGTTACGGTCATGTTGTAAGTGGATGGGTTGAGCCCGGCGATCTCGTAGAGACCGGTGGCGCTGCTTACGGTGGATTTTTCCGTTCCGGTTGCGGTATCAGTGAGCGCGATGGTCGCGCCCGAAACGACGGCCCCCGTTTGATCCGTCACGATCCCCGTCATATTCGAGTTCGCTTGTGCGAATGCTCCCACACATGCAAACGCGAGAATGAACATTGATATCAGGACGAATCTGTAGTCTGCGTGATTCGTACGCCTAGTCATGCGACTGTTCCTTTCCAATACGCGTGGTTTGGTGTCAACACGGTTGGTGGTTGGTGCACATTCAGATGACGATACGGCTGTGCATATCGCCGCCTTTCAAGGTTCGACACGCCATCCGGAAGTAGCTGGATAGCAAACGAGGTACCAATTCTCGCCGCTTCTCGACACGGAACATGCAGTGTGAACGTTGTCCCTTGGACGGTTGCCGAACCGATCCAATGTGCCGGATCGCAACATTCCACAACCGTTTCGGAACCGCTCAGCGTTTTCTGAAATCACGAAAAGAGACGGGGGCACGCGAGGGGCGCGCTGGTTCCGTCAAGATGGCACACGAGATCCGGGAAACATCTGTCCTAAAGCTTTGACAAGTGTCAAAATCTTCGAACGGCCGCGCCTCGCGAAGACTATCGTTCCGCCGCGGATTTCGCGGCCATTCAAGCTCGTATATCGGTTACCGCCATGGCCATGCACGTGCATCCGGTTGGAGTGTTGCGTGGTGTCCCTGCAAGGAGGTGTCCTTCATGACTCGGCCACATTGGAGCGCAGGTAAGGGGAATAGCAGGTTCGCAATGAATGCGCGCCGGGCGTAGAATGATGACACACATAGATGTGAACAGCAGGTGATGAGCAAGTCTCCCTCCATTGAGCGAATCGAAGCTCAGGCCTTGCGAAGGCAGCAGATCGCCTTTTGCGTTCTTACTACATTCGTCATCGCTGCGCTTCTTCTGCTCCACATCTATTTCTCATCCCTTCTGGGGGAACCCTCTGAAGGCGTGATTCTTGTCCTCGGGTTTGCCTTCTCACTCAAGGTCGCGGAATGGATCTGGCTGTGGCGCTAGAAAGGCGGCATTAGAGAAAGGGGGGGCACGGATTGCAACCGCCATCTCGATGCCGGCGATTTTCTTGCTTGCCGCAGTCCTGGCCATACTCACCGATCGCGACGACGTCCCATACTTCGTGCTGCTGTCTATTCCGATACTGCAGTGCGCTTATCGTTTCGGCTTCATCGCGACACAATTGACCATCGCTGCGGCAGTGGGCTTGATCTTCACCTGGGCCCTGCACTTCTTTGCCGCGCATCCGCCACCGCGTCCCACAGAATTCCTCGAATCGGGAATGATCTGCCTGGTGTATTGCGTAATGGGTACGCTGGTCTGGTACCTCGTGCACCAGTTGGAGATCAAGCAAGCCAAGCTCTACCGCAACATGATGGAGTTGGAAGAAACCCGAGAGAAGCTGGTCGTAGAAGAACGCCTCGCTGCCGTGGGTCGTTTAGCGAGCGGGGTTGCTCACGAGATCCGTAACCCGGTAGCTATGATCGCGAGTGCCCTGGCCACCTCCACCTACCCTTCGGCGGACGCTGCCGAACGTGAAGAGATGTTTGCCATTGCCGTTCGTGAGGCCAAGAGACTCGAATTCCTGACCAATGATTTTCTTACTTATGCGCGCCCGTCGCAGCCCCAACGCATTCTGTTCCCAATCACCGAAATCCTCAATCATGTCGTGAATATGACCAGGATGCGTGCGGCCGAGCGATCGATCGAGGTCCTGTACCAGCCCTTGGATGAGCTTATGGCAGAAGTTGACACGCCTCAAGTGGAAGGCGCACTGGTCAACCTCAGTTTCAACGCCATCGACGCCACACCCGATGGGGGCCAGATTACGTTTCGAAGCCGGACCGATGATTCAATGCTCATGATCGACGTCGAGAACTCGGGCACTTCGATTCCTGAGCCTCACCTGTTACGAATCTTCGAACCATTTTTCACGACCAAGCCGAGTGGTACTGGCTTGGGACTGGCGATCGCGCGAACCGTGGCCCGTGCACATGGAGGTGATTTGTGGGTGAGCCAGAACCTGAACGGAACGGTGGTATTCACGATGATGCTCCTGATCCGAGCCGGCCAGGACGAGAACGGAGAGGCCGCCGATGGCCAAAGTACTGATAGTTGATGATGAGCCCGGCATGCGCAGGATTCTCACGGTGAACCTGCGCCGGGATTCGCACGTCGTTGTTGAAGCATCGGGCACGACCGAAGCCATTGCCCTCATGGGGCGAGAGGATTTCGACGTCGTGGTAACTGATCACAAGATGCCTGATGGAAGCGGACTCGACGTGCTTCGGGCCGCGCAGGACGATGATCCGACCACATCTGTCATCTTCCTCACCGCGGTGGGCACACTGGAACTCGCCGTCGAGAGCATGCGCCAGGGCGCGTTCGATTTTATTACCAAGCCCTTCATTCCCGATGTCGTCCGCGCAGCCATCCTCCGCGCAAGCCAGCACACAGCGCTGTTGCGCGAAAACGCCGTACTCAAAAAAGAGATGCGCAAACTGGAAGGGGCGGATGAGATTCTCGGCCACTGTCCGGAGATTCGTGCCGTGCGCGACATTGTGGCGCGGGTCGCGGGCACGAACAGCACCGTTCTGATCACCGGCGAGACGGGCACGGGAAAGGAACTGGTAGCGCGCGCGATTCACAGAAACAGCATGCGCGCCCAAAGCCATTTATCGCAATCAATTGCGCAGCCGTCACCGAAACCCTTCTGGAGAGCGAATTGTTTGGCCATGAGCGGGGGGCGTTTACGGGCGCCGACAGGGCGCGCAGCGGCTTGTTTGAAGCCGCACATGAAGGTACGCTGTTTCTCGACGAAGTGGCGGAGATGTCCGCGGCCGCGCAGGCCAAGCTTCTGCGCGTGCTTGCCTCCGGAGAGATCCAGAGAGTGGGCTCGACGGCAACTCGCAAAGTGGATGTACGGGTCCTGGCGGCAACCCATCGCGATCTCCAGGAACGGATCCGCGAGGGACTGTTTCGGGAGGACCTCTACTATCGCCTCGCGGTGGTTCCTGTACATCTGCCTTCGCTGCGAGAGCGCGGCGACGACGTGGAGGAGCTGTGCGCAAGCATCTGCCTGCGCATTGCAGAAGAGATGAAGGTTCCTTCACGACCGATCAGCGCCGGAGCTCTGGCAAAGTTGAAGACGTATGCATTTCCGGGAAACATCAGGGAATTGAGGAACCTTCTGGAACGGGCATTGATCCTCGGCCAGCACGCTGAACTGCAGCCCGAGGATTTCCATTTGCAGACCTCGCCGGAGCTGTCCCGCGCGCCCGAAGGCGAACTCGCGGTCGAGCAGCTAGTGGGGCTGCTTCCCAAGCGTCTCGATCTACGCGAGGTCATGGCCCGCTTCGAACGCGCGCTGCTCGAACGTGCGCTTGTGATGACCAATGGAGTGCAGGCCGAAGCTGCCCGCCACCTGGAGATTTCTCGCAGCGACCTCGGTTACAAGGTGGGAAAGTATGCACTGCCTGCGGTTTCGCGAGCGAACGCCGACTGAGCCTCGTCACCGCCGGTTCCATTGGCCCAGTTCGACGTTCGCCCGCAAGTCAAAGAGACATCCTGCCTGGTGTCGCCGTCCTTCCACACCGCTCTATTCCCGCTCCGGTGTCGATGGCATATCCAGTTCCTTTTGCAGCTTTTCGGCAGTGGACCTCGCGGTCTCGTAATCGACAAGATCGTGGATCAGGGATGCCGCTTTGGCCACATACTCAGTGTTGCCGTGCACGTAATTCACAAAGGGTCCCATTTTCACATGCGTCGGGTTCTCGCGTTGGTGCAGAATGGTCGCGTTAAGGTGATCGGCCATCGCTTTCAGAACCGGGCGGAGCTGGTCTATGGCTTCCTGCTGCCATGGCGAGCCCTCGTCCCGCACACCCGTCATCTCGCTGTAATCGGCCAACAGGTCGTTGACATGTTCCTTGATCATTCTCAACTGATTGGCATGGAGCTGCCAACTCGTGCCGGAACGCGTGTACGCCTCGAGTGTTTGTGCGTCGTCCTCGGCAAGGGTTGCGTGTTCCTTGACTTGGGCAAACAGATTCGAGACCTTCTTCGAATCGGTGTTTTGTACGGACGCGATTAGAGCACCGAAAAGAAGCAGAGCCAATACCGCGGCTCCTTTCAGAATGTTAGCGGGGGATAGATACCTCATAATTCCTCCTCGTCCGGAAGAATGATTCCTCCGGTACGGCAGGCGGCTCCATCCGTCGATTCCGAGTAAGCAATACTGCAACTGGATCCGCCTGTACGTCATTCTTCAATGCATTTTCAATGCCAATGATTGGCATCAAAACAAACCCCATCTTGCGCCGAAATCCCGTTGGTACGAGGATGTGTACAGTTCCTCTGACGCCGTGTCAAATTGTTTGACCGGTTTTCATCCGCGACGCAAAGTCGTCCTTCGCTGGAATCAGCACTCTGACCACGCCTAGCGTCGCGGCAAGAAGCGGAGCAGCCAGCGCAACCCCAAGCGCTCCGGCCACTGGAGCTAAAAGCAGTTGCAACGACAGCGTGAGAAATGGAGGAAGCTTGACGATCTGCCGATCTGCAACGGGCGTCACAAAATTGCCTTCGATGAAATGCGCCAGGCAGAATACTCCGACGGTGAGAAACCCCTTGAGCGGACTGATGGCGAACGCGATGAGCGTGGCAGGCAAAGCGGAAGCAAAAGGACCAATATTGGGAACGAACGTGAGTAGCGCTGCAATGATGCCCAGAGTGCCTGCGAGCGGTATGCCGACCAACCACAGACCGGCGAAAACCATCACGCCAATTGCGGTCATTGAAATCAGCCTGGAAAGAAGCCAGAAGCGCAGTGTACGGACGGCGCCCCCCAGGCAGGCTCTAACTTGCGGCCAGATCGAGGAAGGCAGGATCCGCTGCATTCCGCGCAGATAGAATTCCGGTTCCGCGGCCAGGTAAATGCTCGCCATCATAACCAGCAGAAGACAGGCAAGGGTGGACACGATCATCGAGACCGCGCCCTTGATTCCTGATGCCGCGTAGGACAGCCAGTTTGACCATTGGCCATCGTCCGGCGCGTTGGAAATGATCCATTGTCCCCAGTTGCTCTCTTCGAGAGACAAGTAAAGTCGCTTGGCCGCATCGGGCACATCCACCTGTAGCTGACCAAATTGCTGTGCCAATGCAGGTCCTCGAAGCCACACGCCAAGCGCGACAGCAAGTCCGAGCGCGGCCAGGACCGCGGCGAAAGCAAATATTCGCGGAATGCGCAGCCACGATTGAAGCAGCGACGTCAACGTAGCCAGCACAAGTGCGCCGAGGCACCCGGCAAACAGCACCAGCAGGATGACCCTCGCCTCCCACACCACAGCCATTCCGGTAAGAATCGCCGCAACTACAATTACTACGAAGATCACGCGCCACTTGAAATCAGGGCGAAGATCCTTTTCCCTCGTCGCGGACGGCAGTGAAAAACTGGAAAGCCGACGCTTCGATAGGATGAACCTCATTCTCGTTCGATCACGCAGCACCGTACAGTCTCCGTGGGCGTTGCGGCCCGTCTGGAATTCCCGTCGCGGCGGGTTTTCTCCCAGCTTGTAGTTCAGGCAGCCGGCCCCCATCCTTGTGTTGAGGCTCTAGTATCAGTCCCGATGAATTCCACTTTCGAATCGTGAAGAGACGAGAACACGTCTCGCACAACCAGAAGTACTTTGTTCGTGTGGAGCAGACCGGAACGCCATGTCCCAGGCCTCGGACAGGACTTCCCTGGCGAGGACCTCCCATGATGATCAGATCGCAACCCTTCCGTTCGTGGAAATTGAGAATTTGCCTCGCGGGGTACCCCTCGCTCACTGCGATTTCCATCGGGCACAGAATTCCTTCGTGCTTTAGCTCCGAAATCGGAAGCCTCGCTTCGACCGCAATCGGCGTTCGTTCCCAGGGTTGTTCGTCCGTTCCGCGGCCTTCAAATACATGCAACACAGTCAGGCGTCCGTGATATCGCCGCGCGAATCGACACGCAAATCGGAGTTCGAGTCCGAGATCGGGCCCAAATGTGATTGGCAGAAGAATCCTTCGGAACTCCGTGCCGTTCCATGTGTTCATGCTCATCCGAAGATCGAAGATCAGGATCGGAAGCGGCAGCGAGGCGAACAGATCGGTCTCGAAGCCATTCCGGTTGCGAAATCGCATCAGGCCAACCGCAGATGTCGTCAGGACCACGAGTTCGACGCCGAGCGAGTCTGCAAGTGCGGGAATTCGCTCAATCAGCGTGTTCTTCACAATTGTTACTTCACTCAGGATCTCCGCCCACAGAAATGCCTGGCGTGCGCCGTTCACTGATTGCTCTTGAGCAGCCGTCAGAGTATTCGTAACCAGAAATGGAAAGTCGCAGACGGTTCCCCGCGGGTTCTTTACCGGGCCACGCAACTGCACCGGGAAAACTCTCGCTCCTGTTGCCCGCATCCGGGTGACCACTTCAAGTGTATGGGCCGGATTTTCAGAAAGGTTACTGATTACCAGGATCATCCTGGGCTTACACCATTTGCGAAGATGATTCGCCTTCATGCGCACCTCGCGGGCCTCGCGACATCGGATCGAGACGGCGGCTCATTGTGGATGCCGGCCATCTCACTCTTAGGTCAGTGGCACGTATTGCGCCATTCAACTCTGCGCGTTTTGTGGTCAAATACGGAGACCAGTGGGGGATATCTCCTGCTCATCGTCCCTTCTTGTCCAAGGATTGATACTCTTGTTCAACATTTCGGACAGGCACTTCGATCTGCCCGGATACCATCTCGCACTTAAAACCGTCCCTGAAAGAGGATGTAGACAACCTACCCCCAAGGGAGTAGATTGTCTACGCCGGATATGAAGCAGACCGAGTCCTATCGAAATCGGATTGGACTTTTGCAGGGCACGCTGGATATGATGATCCTCCAGGCTTTGCAATGGGGACCAATGCATGGCTACGGCATTGCCCGTTCCATCCATCTCAAATCAAGCGATGTCTTACAGATAGAGACCGAGTCGCTCTATCCGGCGCTCCATCGGCTGGAACGCCAGAAGGAATGGAAACTCACTGAGAGCAACCAGCACGCCAAATTTTATCGAATTACCGCCACAGGAAAAGAGCAGCTGTCGTCGGATTACGATCGCTGGCGGCAAATGGTGCAAGCCATCGGTGCAGTCATGGAGCCCGAGGGGGAAGAGCCATGATCCGATGGCTCACTTGGGAGCGCCACAAGAAGGAACTTTACGACGAGTTGGCCACCCATCTGCGTCTGGATATTGAAGATCGCATTGTCCGCGGCGAACATCCGGATGAAGCGCGCGCCGCCGCGGTGCGCGAGATGGGCGATATCCCGCTGATTGAAGATGTTACCCGGAATGTATGGGGCTGGGAGCGATTGGAGCAGGTCGCGCAGGATCTGAGGTTCGCCTTACGGCAATTGCGCCGTTCTCCGGCGTTCACGATTGCTGCCATTCTTACCTTGGCGCTGGCAATCGGTGCCAACGCGGTGGTCTTTGGAGTCATGGACGCTTTGTTGTTGCGGCCGCTGCAAGTGCCACGGTTTGAGAGTCTCTATGGAACGCACTACGGCGACGGATCGGGCTTCCAATCGTATCCCAACTACATCGATCTCCGTGATCGCAACCATAGCTTCGAAGATTTGGCCTGTTTCAACTTTGCCCTCGTGGGTTTCGACCCGGGCAATGATCCGTCGAATTCTACCGGCTCGCGATCAGTGGAAACTACTTCGATGTTCTCCAGCTGCACCCGTATATCGGACGGTTTTTTCATGTTTCGGGATGAACATGGCCAAGACAGCGCGGCCTATGTGGTGCTGAGTTTTGCTTACTGGCACAGCCGATTTCAGGGTGATCGCGGCGTTCTGGTCCGCATTGTCCAGATTGATGGGCATCCTTTCACCGTCATTGGTGTCGCGGCGCCTGAATTCAGGGGGACAGTATTCTTTGTTTCCCCTGATTTCTTTTTGCCCATAGTGAACCAACAGCAAGTGGGCGGCGGAAATGCGTTTACCGAGCGCGGCAACACCCAGGGTGTGTTCAAGTGTTTGGGCATCTTCGGCCGGGTGTGACTATCCGTGAGGCGGAAGCGGACGCGAACACGATCGGCGAAACCCTCCAGAGGACCTACCCCAAAGAGGTGTGTCACGAAAGGACTTCTGTCGGACGAGTGGGACTAACGGCATTTGGCGGCGCCATTCGAGGCTTTGTTGCCGGGCTGACATTACTCGCTTTCATGATTCTCCTGGCAGCATGCGCCAACCTGGGCGGGCTGTTTGCAGCCCACACGGCGGACCGGTCAAGAGAAGTGGCCATGCGACTGGCGCTGGGCTCGTCGCGAACCAGGATAGTCTCGAGCAAATTGGCTGTATCGGGTTGTCCGGAAAACAGCAGGACTTTGCAATCCGGACATTGCTTTCGCATTAGAATCGCCAATTCGATCCCCGATAACAAAGACATGGACACTTCGGAAAGGAGGAGGTCAGGAGCATCCAACCGAGCGGCTGTAACGCCTCGAGCGGCGTAGTAAAGAAGGTGACCCGGTATCCATGCGAACAAAGAATCAACGCGAGGTTCGATGCGATGCAGTAATCGTCATTACGACTGAGACGCGGATCTGCCTGCCCGATAAGGCCATGATTCCTGCTCGAGCCCGGTTGACCGGGCAGCTTCTCGGACGCCCCCAAGGCGCGGGCGAGCACCTCAAGATCACCAGCTTAGTCCGGGTTAACTGGATAATTCTGGTCAATATTGCTGAAAAGCCTGAGGGAAGTGCCCTTTGTCAACGGGACGGCCCGCGGACACAGAGCGTCCGCGCAGATGGGGGCACCCAGCCGTTGAGGTTTTGTCGGTTGCGTGGCGGTACTTACTTTGAGCCGGTTTTGTGTTCGGTTCCTTTGGCCATCAGGGTCCAGTGTTCCTGGTCGCTGGAGAACTCCTGGCGGAAATCGATCTTGTCAGGACCGGTAAAGACGTTCACCACGCGGAAGTAGGTTATCTTGGCTCCTTCGCCGATCTGCCAGGGGAAGGTCCAGACATTTCCGTCGATGAGCAGCTTGCCGGAGCCGGGCTCACCGCCGCCCTGGGGAATCTGGTAGCTGGTGTACTCGTTCTTGCTCTCGTTGTAGGTGAAGACCACCAGCACTTTCGAATCGCCGTCGACATACTGGTTGCAGGCAAAATAGGCGCCGCTCTTCCAGCAGTCGTTGTGCAGGGTGGTCTTTTCGTGCGCGGCCTTGCTCTGTGCGGTGTCGAAATGATCGATGGTGACGTCCCACGTGCCTTCATAGACACGGATAGCGTCGATGCCGGTGGGCTTGTCCGCGGCCGAACCAGTAAGGCTTAGGGCGATTGCGAATGAGAACGCAGCGAATTTCAGACTCCATTTCATCGATCGGATTCCTCCTATCCCCTGGTCGCTGTACTTAACATCCCCGCCAGCAATGCGGTGCGCGGGGCCAGGTGTCCCAGCAAAATCGATTCGCGGCGCGCATGCGCCCCTTCGCCGACCACGCCCATTCCATCGAGGGTCGGGATTCCGAGGGCTGACGTGAAGTTGCCATCGGAGGCGCCGCCGGTCGCAGCCTCGTCGAGCGTGAAGCCCAATTCGGCTGCCAGCGCACGGGCCTTTTGGAAGAGTGCGACCGTTCCCCGGGTCCGTTCCATCGGCGGGCGATTGATGCCGCCGGTCACGGTGAGCGAACAGCGCTTGTCCGCGGCTTTCAGGGCGGCGAATTTGCGCTCGATGCGGGCACCGTCGGCTTTGCGGGCGATGCGTCCGTCCACGTCAGCCCAGGCCCCGGCCGGGAATCACGTTGGTCTTCGAACCGCCGCCGGCGACTCCCACGCTCACGGTGAGGCCGCGCTTCAGGTCGGTCCAGCCGCTCACTGTCTCCACGACGCGCGCCAGTTCGCGGATCGCGCTCGCGCCCTTTTCAAAGTCGACGCCGGCGTGGGCGGCCACTCCCTTGATCTCGATGCGCCAATTGCCCGTGCCCTTGCGCGCGGTCTTGTAGGCCAACCCCTGGGCAGGCTCGAGCACGTAGACGGCACCGCACTCGTCTGCCAGCCTCTCGGTGATGGGGCGCGAAACAGGACTGCCCACCTCTTCGTCACTGTTGAGCAGCAGCACGATCTCACGATCGAACAGGCCGGCTTCGGTGAGCATCTCGATGGCGGTCAGAGCCATGGCGACGCCGGCCTTCATGTCCAGCGTTCCCGGGCCCCACAGCCGTCCTTCACCGATCCGGCACGGCATGGATTTGAGCGTGCCTACAGGCCAGACAGTGTCGATATGCCCCAGCAGCATGATCGGCTTGTCGGCCGCTTTCGGACGGCGCGGCCCGAAGCGGATTTCAAGCACATCGCCGAAGGCCCGCTGTCGATACACTTTCACGCGTCCGCCCAGGCTGCGTGCGTGATCGGCGGCCAGGGCTCCGCATGCATCCACAGCAGCCTTGTCGTCGGAGGGAGATTCGGCGCGGACCAGGACTTCAATCAGTTTCAGAAGCGCGGCTTGCTTGCGACGCGCCCCGGCCAGCAAGCGCTCGCATGGGAACGGCTTCGTTGAGCGAGGCAGACTTTTCGAAATCCTCCACGGGGCTCCTCGTGCGGAACTTCCCGATTCTACGATGGCGAAGCGAATCGGCAAGCAGTGGTAACGAATTTGCAGACGGAGAGGAACCCATCGACCGACCCAGGCGACGCTTCCCCGGCAGTCGTCCCACTAACTGACACAGGAGAAACTCTGGCGAAAGGTTCCCCTAACCAATCCTTTTTTCAGGCTCTGCCGTCCAAAAAGCTCATGAATGCAGCAATTTGGGGACGGAATATGTGGCAAAACAACCACACAGCGAAATTGACTTTTGCGTCTAATCTTACCAGTACGATTCCCGGTACATTATTTAGTTTTGGAGAAAGGGATTTTGCCCCAACCTGCGCATCTGGAACAAACGGTCGCCGAGCCGCTTGCCTTTTCGGGAGTGGGACTTCATTCCGGCGCCCCGGTGAATATGCGGCTCCTGCCCGCGCCGGCGGGTTCGGGCATCGTGTTCCGCCGCACCGATCTCGACAATTTCGAAATCGCCGCCATCGGCCGCAATGTCGCCAAGGTCAGCTACGCGACCAGCCTGATGCGCCAGGGCGTGCTGATCTCAACCACCGAGCACCTTCTCTCGGCCCTCATCGGCATGGGCGTCGACAACGTCATCGTCGAAATCGACAACCTGGAGTTGCCGATCCTCGACGGCAGCGCGCTGCCTTATGTCGAAGCCTTCCTGGGCGGGGGAATTCATACCCAGCGCCGCCGCCGCGAATATGTTCGCGTGCTGCAGCCCGTAGAGGTGCGCGACGGCGACAAGTTCATCGGCGTCTATCCAGGATCGGGCTACCGCATCCAGTACACCATCGACTTCCCTGCTCCGATCGGACGGCAGAGCACCTGCGTGGACCTGGCGACCGAGACCTACGGCACGTCGATTGCGCCGGCGCGGACGTTCGGTTACAAGGCCGATGAGCAGCGCCTGCGGGACATGGGCCTGATCCGCGGCGCGGGCTCCGAAAACGCCATCATTCTCGGCAAGACGGGCCCGGAGAACGGCCCCTTGCGCTTCGACGACGAGTACGTCCGCCACAAGGTTCTGGATCTGATCGGCGATCTCGCTCTCGCCGGGCGCCGCATCGAAGGCCACGTGGTCGCCGAGCGCGCCGGCCACGCCATGCACACTGCGCTCGTCTCGCGGCTGCTCAAAGACCGCTCGGCCTGGGAACTGGCAAGGGTACCCATCGAAACCCATGACGGAGAAGAATCCGGAGCCGCCGTCGAAGGCTTCGCGCGTCCCGCCCTCCAGAGTGTCTGACCTTCCCAATCGGGATACAAAACCCTGCGAATATATTCCAGGGAATTGCCGGCCTGGCGTAACCCCCGCGTTTAGAATTGATTCAAATCGATACACACTCAATACGCCTCAATTGGTGGATTTGGAACGCTCACGGCTGGGCCGGTACTCCCGGGATGGGATGCGTTCGCCAAAAGATGGGGCAGGAGAGCAATCACCGAATGGAATCGAGCCGGCAACCGACCTTGCGCGTTCCCATTATTCTTCTGGCCCTTTTCGACCTGGGGCTGCTGGGAGCGAGGCTTTGGCCGTGGCAGCAGGTGATGAACCTGCCGGGCGGAGGCACCACCGGCGTTGACCCAGCCATCAGCCTTGTCGGCTATGTCGGTCTGGGCTTCTGGATCGGATCCGCACGCACGGATGCCAGCCGGAAATCGCTCTTTTCCGCGGCTTGGATGGGGGTTGTGGCCGGGCTGCTTCTGACTGCCTAGGTGGTGATTGCGACGCGGCAGGCCGCCGCCGATCCCGCAGCCGGACTGGACCGTGCGCAGATCGGGCTGATCGTCTGCGCCGCAATTCTCATCGGAATCGCCGGCATTCGCACCGCCAAAGGCGGTTTCAGCCTGGGTTTCACCACGGTGTGTGCGATCTGGGCTTCGATAGTGGCATGCCTGATGGGGGTTGCGGCGGTGCTGGGCGAAACCTATCGCGCGCGGGAATGGGGGAATCGAGCGATCCATGGAAGGACTACCAGGGGCTGGCCATCGGCACCCCAGCCATGCAGTCCCTGGTGCATTCCCTCGATAAGATTTCAGGTTTTCCTCCTGATCGGACCTGTGATCGGATCCATCGCCGGCGCGATCTTTGCTTCGTTCGGCAAACCGAAAAAGGTCTGACCCTCAGTTCACGCGAACAGAATGCACATCGGGGCGGGGCACGGGTAGCTCTTCCCTTCGCTCGACAGTTCGCCCGTTTGCGGATCGCGCGAGAACACGCTCAGTTGGTCCGAGTTCTGATTGGCCACCACCATCCATCGCTCCGTGGGATCGAGCACGAAGTTGCGCGGAGTCTTTCCCCCGCTGGCCGTGCGGCCGATCGGGGAGAGCGCACCGCTCTCGGGGTCGGCGGTGAAGGCGAAGATGAAATCGTCGCCGCGATTGGCAAAGTAGACGTGGCGGCCGTCCTTGGTAATCACCGTGTCGCAGCCGGTCGATTTGGCGTGCGACATCGTTGGGCAGCAGCTCGATGCGAGTCACATAGGTCAGGCTTCCGTCCGCCTTGTTCCACTTGAGCACGTCCACGGTCGAGTTCAGTTCGTTCATCGAGTAGGCGGTCGTGCCGTTGGGATGGAAGTGCAGCGTGCGCGGGCCCGGAGCCCGGTTGCGCTGTCGTATTTCCCGGCGGGTTTCAACTGCGCCGTGGCCGCGTCCAGCGAGTAGATGTGAATGCAGTCGCCGCCGAGATCGTTGATGTAGGCGAAGCGATTGTCGGGCGAGAACGACGCGAAGTGCGCGTGCGCCGCCTCCTGCCGGTCCGTTACCGGTCCGTGCCCGGTGTAGTGCTCCTTCCAGACCGCCTTGCTCAGCTTTCCTTCGTTGACCAGAAAGCTCGCCGCGCTGCCGCCGCCGTAGTCGGCGGAGAGCAGCGTGCGGCCGGTGTGATCGAGACCGACATGGCACGTACCCTTGGAGGCCGAGTTCTGCCCGGAAAGCGGCCGCAGCTTGCCGTTCTCAACCGCGAAGCTGGCCACTTCGCCGGTCGGGCTTGCCGTTGAAGCTGTCGACCTCCGAAGCGGCAAACAGATATTTGCGGTCGGCTGAATAGGTGATCCAGTCGACGTTGGCGATCTTCGCGGCGACGCCGGCGGGCGTCAGTTCCGCGGTACGCCGGATTCCAGTCGAAGGCCAGGATGCCGTCGGGCTTGTTGGAGCCGATGAACACGACGCTGGCGGTTGCCCTGCGAAAACGATCGCGACGCTGCAGTGGCGACAGAGACGCCGCGGCGGTCTTGAGAAAAGTGCGGCGAGAATGTTCTTCCATGGCAAGAGCGATTGTCGCCGATAGCACCCGGCCTGCGCCAGCAATCGCGCCCCAGCGTTGTTCCGGAAGAGCACCCTACATTCGCTCCGCCGCGGAGCACCTGCGGCGGAGCGAAGCGGGAGGCACGGTCTCGCTCAGCCGCGCTCTCCACATCGAGCGATGCGTTCACTGGGTCAGTTTGAAAACAACATTGACCGTGGTCTCGACTTCGACTGGCTGTCCATTCAGCAGGTAGGGCCGATAACGCCAGTTGCTCACCGCGTCGAGCGCGGCCTGGCGCAGCATCGGGTGGCCGCTGATCGACGCGCAGGTTCTCGATGGTGCCGGATGTCGAGATCGTCGCCTGCAGTATCACCACGCCCTCGGTCCGCGTCTCCTTGGCAATGATCGGATAAGCGGGGATCGTCTTCTGCACCATCATTCCCGCCACGATCGTCGAGGGCAAACGCACCGGGCCGGTCGCGGCCGGGCGAACCACGGGCGGCTGCGCGTGACCCTGGAAGATGGATGCATTCCCGATCAGGGCCACCCTGGCCAAGATCGGACGCACCGGCAACAGCCATCGCCGATGGGTGGTTCCGGCCGTCGCGATATAGCGAATGCTGATGGGAATCGCCGGCGGCGCGAGGATCTGCCCATCCTGCATCTCTGTCCTGTCGCGTGTCGGCACGCGTGGGAAGCTCGCTTGACCACTGGTTGCGGCGGGCCGGCGGCCGCGGCGCTTCCAGCAGAATATTCATGAACTGGTGCGGCAGCGCTTCCGGATAGATGAGCGGAATCAGGACCAGCGCCAGCAGAATGGATCCGTTGAAGAGGAAGGCAGCCATCATCCAGCCACGGCTGCGCGTGCGAATTCTGCCTGTGGATTCGAAAGTGGAGTCTTCAAACATGGCTTGCCTCCGAAACATCGATTCAGCCGCGCCGGCCGGGAGGCGAAAGCTGTTGGCGCACGATGGGCTCAGTCGCCATCGCGCGCCGGCGCGACAAGGCGATCAAGGCACGGCGCAGCCCCTTCCGCGAAGTTTCTTCATTGGCTTTGGAATAGATCTTCGTTCCAAAGGCAACTTCGCGCGGGGCTCCAAGACTTTCGTTCATCCCGTTCGGAACCACTGTGCTTGTGTAGACACCACGGAGCTGCACAGTGTTCCCGGCTTATGCGCAAATTGTTTCGATAGTTTGTGCGGGCCTTCCGCACGCGCCTTGATTTACACTCCAGAGCATCGCGAGCCCAACCCCGCGGAGAATCCCATGAGACAGTTTCGTTTGCTTTTCTTTGCATTTGCCGCAATCTCGATCGCCTGCGCCCAGGAGCCCCAGCCGCCATCCCGCGCGCCGAATCCCGAAGCCACGCTCAATTACATTCACGCCGCGTGGGATACGCTGACGCGCTCCATGACCGATTGCCATTCGCTGGTCGACATCAAGGTCACCGCCAACCCGATCCTGTATCTGCCGGCTGATGTGGCTGCGCCGCCCGCGGTAACCGATCTCGAGCAGAAATGCCATGTGAAGATCGCTACGCTTCCGCGGCGCATTGAAAAGCTCGGCGATGTGCGTCCCGAGGAGTTACCCAACGCGGGGCTGCTCTATCTACCCTCTCCTTATGTCGTGCCCGGCGGACGCTTCAACGAGATGTATGGCTGGGACAGTTTTTTTATTCTTCTTGGACTGGAAGCAGACCACAGGGAAGCGCTGGCCAAGGGCATGGTGGATAACTTCCTGTTCGAGATAGAGCACTATGGCGGCGTATTGAATGCCAATCGCACTTACTATCTCACCCGCTCGCAGCCGCCATTTCTAACTTCGATGATTCGCGCCGTCTATGAAAACCCCGCGAGCTTCGCCGCCAATTCGGCGGGCCGAACCGAAGCGCGCGCATGGCTGGAGCGTGCTTACGCGCTGGCTGAGAAAGACTATTCCACATGGACGCGGCCCGAGCACCTGGCGGGCACAACCGGCCTGGCGCGCTATTTCGACTACGGCAGCGGGCCGGTGCCGGAGATGGCCGACGACAGCACTTATTATCCCGACGTGATCCGCTGGTTGATCGACCACCCCAAGGATGGCGCGCCTTATGCTTTCCTGGTGAAAGGCTCCGAGCATCCCGATGCGGCCGAAGCAGCGCGGCTGAAGCAGACCAGCTGCGATGTGCATGCCAGCGTGGTGTGCATGCATGCCTGGGCCGGAGGTTATCGGCTCAGCAAGGATTTCTATGTCGGCGATCGCGCCATGCGCGAGTCGGGCTTCGATCCCAGCAATCGCTTCGGTCCTTTCTCCGGCGCCACCCATCATTTCGCGCCGGTGTGCCTGAACAGCCTGCTCTATCGCTACGAACGCGACCTCGAGCACCTCGCGCATCTGCTGGGCAAACCAAAGGACGCGGCCCATTGGGACCGCCGCGCGCAGGCGCGGAATACGGCCATTCATCGCTATCTGTGGCGTGCGAAAGACGGCGTCTTTGCGGACTACGATTTCGTCCATGCACGCACTTCCACTTATGCCTACATCACATCGCTTTACCCGCTGTGGGCCGCAGTGGCGACGCGCGAAGAAGCAAAGCAGGTGGTGGACAAGCTCAACCTGTTCGAGCGGCCCGGCGGGTTGTCGATGAGCAACACCAACACCGGCCTGCAGTGGGATGAGCCTTTTGGCTGGGCGCCGACCAACTGGATCGGGATCGCCGGGTTGGACGCCGAAGGGTTTCATACAGACGCGGCGCGCATCGCGCAACACTTCGACGCCACCATCGACCAGGGATTCGCGGAAGACGGCACCATCCGCGAGAAATACAACGTGGTCTCGCGCAACGCCAATGTCCAGGTAAGCACGGGTTACAAACAAAATGTGATCGGCTTCGGATGGACGAACGCGGTGTATCTCAAGAACAAGCAGGTGATGGGGAAGCAGGTGGCATCGGCGGCGAAATAGGTTTATCCCAGGTCTCAAAATCGAGACCTGGGGCACCCATATGGCTGGGCGACTTAGCGTGGACTTACTCGGGCAGTTTAACTGTTCCCTTTATCTGAAACGTTCCGGCCGCGGCAGGCGCGCCGGTACCGGGCTGGCCGCCGCCGATGCTGATCTTGTACTGTCCGTCGGCGATGATCGGCTCTCCGGCTTCGCTCACCATGCTCAGGTCGCGCGGTTTCAGCTCGAAATGTATGGTCTGCGACTTGCCTGGCTCGAGATGGACGCGCTGGAACCCGCGCAGAGCGCGGATGGGAGCACCTTTCACATCCGGGAAGCTCAAGATATAGCTGCGCCACTTCATCGCCGGCTAACTTGCCGGTATTGGTCACCATAACATCGGCGGTAAGTGGATCGCCGGCCTTGATCGGCTTGGCAGGCACGTTCAGCCCGCTGTAACTGAAGGTGGTGTAACTGAGGCCATAGCCAAACGGATAGAGCGGCTTGCCCTCGAAGTAGCGATAAGTGCGGCCCTTCATGCCGTAATCCTCAAAGTGCGGAAGCTGGTCGACGCTGGTATAGAAAGTGACAGGCAGGCGTCCGGCAGGATTGTTGCGGCCGGAAAGAGTCTCCGCCACTGCCGCGCCGCCTTCTTCGCCCGGATAGAACGCGTCGAGAATGGCGTTGGCATGATCTTTGGCCCAGTTGACCGCGAGCGCACTGCCGTTGGTGAGAACCACCACCAGCGGCTTGCCGGTTGCGGCGAGCGCTTCGATCAAGTCTTCTTCCGGCTTGGGCAAGTCGAGGCTGGTGCGGTCGCCGCCCTTGAAGCCCTCTTCGTGCACCTGCATCTCTTCGCCTTCGAGTTCGCTGGTGATGCCGACGACGGCGACGACTACATCCGCGTTCTTCGCGGCTTCCACCGCGGCGGGCTGCGGCTTGAGATCGACCTTCGACCACACCAGGCGAGCCGAAGGCGTTCCATTCTCACCCGGCGTGTATTGGACAACCAGTTCAGCGGGTTTGCCGGCCTCGAGATGCACCCGGCCGAGCTTGGTGATTCCGACCGCGTCCCAGCCCGAGGTCACGTCCTTGCCATCGAGCTTCACCTGGAAAAATCCGCTTGCCTGGAGGCCGAGGTTATAGTCGCCGGTTTCGGGCGCGGTCAGGTTCGCCTCGTAGCGGATCGCAAGCGGTTTTACATTCGCGGCCTCCTGCGGAAGCGGTGTCTCCGCCGCATTGATATCAGGTTCAACGCCGCTGGCGAGGGGAGCCGCCGCCGTGGGGCGATTGATGTTCGTCATGTCCCACTTGGAGTAGGTGACCTTCACGCCCGGCTTGCCATCGGTGCTTAGCGCCGAGGTCGGCACCGGCTCGGCGTCGTTGCCGAGGAACTGGGTTCCGGGAACATAGTTGACAGTGGCGCCGGCGAACTCGGCCTTGATTCCATCGAGAATCGAAACGGTGTGGGTCGGAATGCCGTTGTAGTTGCCCAGCAGGACCTTGGTCTGTTCGGCCAGCGGCCCGACCACCGCGATCTTGGTGCCCGAAGTTTTCAGCGGCAGCACGCCGTCGTTCTTAAGCAGCACCATCGACTCATTGGCGATTTTGCGGGCCAGGCGCGATGCTCCTGCGCTGTTGAGCTGGCTCTCGTCGATCTTGGTGTAGGGCACCATCTCCGGCGGATCAAACATGCCCAGCTTCATGCGCGCGGTAAACAGTCGAGTAAGGGCAACGTCGATGTCGCTTTCCTTCAGGAAGCCCTGCTTCACGGCATCGATATACGGCTTGTAGTCGTGATCGTCGTCCACCTTGAAGGTGAAGTCGACGCACTCGTTGTCCATGCCGCGCCTGAGGGAGATGGCCGAAGCTTCAGCTTGGGTGGGCTTGAACTTGTGACCCTCGAAGATGTCGATGACCGCGCCGCAGTCGGAGACGACGTAACCCTTGAAGCCCCACTTGCCGCGCAGCTGATCCTCGAGCAGAAATTCGTTGGCGCATGCGGGCTGGCCGTTGATGCTGTTGTACGCGCACATCACGGAGTCGGCCTTGGCTTCGGTGACCGTGGCGCGGAACGCAGGTAGATAGGTATCAAGTTCGTCGTGCTTGCTCACCGTGACGTCGGCGGTGTGGCGAGTGGGCTCGGGACCGCTGTGCACCGCGAAGTGCTTGGGAGTGGAGATGACGCGGAAGTATTTGGGATCGTCGCCCTGCATGCCGGTCACAAATGCAACGCCCATGCGGCCGGTCAGGAATGGATCTTCGCCGTAGGTTTCCTGGCCGCGCCCCCAGCGAGGATCGCGAAAGATGTTGATGTTGGGCGCCCAGAAATCGAGTCCCTGGAAAATCTTGGTGTATCCGCCGTTGGCCTTCAAAGACTGCGACATACTTGATGCGGCCCTCGGTGCCGATGGCGATGGCCATCTCGTGAATGGCCGGCGTGTCGAAGGTGGCGGCCAGGCCGACGGGCTCGGGGAATTCAGTGGTGCCGTTGACGGCCACGCCATGGAGCGACTCGCTCCACCAGTCGTAGGCGGGCACGTTGAGGCGGGGAATGGCGCGCGCCTGGTTCACCAATTGGGTGGCCTTCTCCTCCAGCGTCATGCGCTTCACCAGGTCGGCCGCGCGCTGCTCGGGCGACAGGCTGGGGTCGAGGTAGGCGGGCTTCTGGGCATCCTGCGCCAGGGCTACACACAACAAGCCGCAGCCGATCAAAGCTTGCGCTGCCAACTGCGAATACAAACTTCTTCATAAGGTTCCTCGCGGGACGGGCATGTTTGTTAAGGATCATTACGCGACGAGAAATCGTTTGCCCGCTCTCCGGATGGCAACGGTAATGTCTTGGGGGTGGTCTCGTCAAGCGCCATGGAGTTGCGTAATCCTCCGTGAAAAATCGGTTTACTGTCGGTAAGGCGGGCTTCAGTGGCTTCCCGCCTTTGCGCCAATAAAGAGGCGCAAAGATGGGGCACGGAGCAGTCGTTTCTTTATTGGGTGTAACCTTCACGGGTATCCAGCCGTAAGTGTGGGCAGAGGCAGAAGAAGGATGCGGGACGTCGCGAGCCGCGAACTGGAACTCGCCGCCAAAAGCGAGCGAGAACACCTGGTCGAGTTCCGACGGGGCAGCGCGGAGGCTCGCGAGGCGGCATTCGAGGTGCTCTTTCGTCTCCATCAGCGCGCGGTGCGCGGGTGGATTCTGCGCATCGTTCGTGATCCGGCGTCGGCGGACGAACTGACGGTTGAAACCTTCTGGCGGATCTATCGCGCCAGCGACCGATTTGAGCCGGAGCGCGGATTCGAGCCCTGGGCGCGCCGCATCGCTACTCACGCGGCGCTTGACTGGCTGCGCGCGCAGAAGCCCGAGTATGCGGTGGCCAATGAGTTTTTCGCCGATCTGCCTTCGCCAGGGGGCGGCGGGGACCCGGCGGTGTCGGCCGAGATTCGCCATAAGACCGCGCTGGCATTCGGACGATTGCGGCCGGGGCTGCGGGTTGCGGCGACGCTGGCGGTGATCGAAGAGAGGCCGCACAAGGAAGTCGCCGAGGCGCTGGGGATCTCGGTGATGGCGGTAAAACTGCGCGTGTTTCGCGCGCTTCGCTTGCTGAGAAAAGATTTGCAACAACAGGGGATCACGCCATGAAAAAGCAGCGAGCAGGGAACAGCGAACAGGGAGCAGTCGAGCAACTGTTGCGGGAGGCGTTGCTGCCCGCCAGAGACGACGCGGAGTCGTCTCACGATCTGTGGCCAGCCATGCGGCGCAAGTTGCGTGCGGAAGCGTCCGTGCCGCGCGCAGTGGTGCGCGTGCCGTGGTTCGACTGGGCGCTGGCTGGGCGGCCTGGCGCTGCTTCTGGTGGCGTTTCCGGCGGCGATCCCGGTGCTGCTCTATTACCTGTGACTCGCGGGCCGAGGCGCCCGCGGAAAGGAAGATTCCCGATGAACTCGCACCCGTACCTGCGCGCATTTCTCGCCGGCGCTTTCGTGCCCACCCTGATTCTGCCCATCCTGCTACTGGGATTTATCGTTCTGCGACTGGTGCTCCAGGTTTCCCTTCCCATCGAGCGCGGCCTGATATTTCCGATGGCGCTGGTTCCTTCGCTTTGGGCTCTCTGGAACATGCTGTGGCTTGGATCTCGCGCGCGCACCGATTTGCCGATTGGCGTTCACGGGGCGCTGCTGCCGTTGCTGCTGGTGCCTGGCGGCGCCACCCTCGCCACATGCCTGGGCATCCTGACGCTGGGCGCGAACGGAGTGACGTGGTTCCACACTCTCTATGTTCCCTACGTATACATCGCGCCGTTCTTTCTGGGCGCGCTGGCCGGCTACTACCTGGCGTGGAAGTACATTGTGGGCTTTTTTGAACCGGACGCTGGAGATTGCGTAGAAGCAGCTTCTCAGCTTCTAGCCGCTAGCTTTCGAAGAAGTTCTGCAGCCCGGCGCGATGGGCATGGGCGACCATGGTGGACTGAATTTCGAGCGCAAGCGCAAGCGCATCGCGGCCCTGGCGCGCGGTGACGCGCGGTTCTCGGCGGGTGCGAACCGAATCGAGAAACGATTCGATCTCCAGGCGCAGCGGCTCGCCGGGAGGAACTTCCGGCTTCACGAACGAAAGCCCCGGACTGGGGTGTCCGCTCGCGGCTGCGAGTTGGGCGAGCATGGCGGGGTCGGCTTTTCCCGACGCAAGGATGGCGGCAATCTCGGGCGGCAGGGTTCCCGGAACTTCGGCATCGAGCTTGATCACCAGCAGGTCGCGGCGGGCGTAGTCGATCGAAACATACTGGCGCGGCTCGAAGAAGCGCAGCTTCCGCACCCGTTCCGTGGAAACGCGAGAGGCGGTGAAGTTGGCCACGCAGCCCGACTCGAACTCGACGCGCACGTTGGCGATATCCACCTTGGGCGAGAGGATGGGCAGCCCCACGGCGCGTACCTCGCGGACGGGAGAATGGGCGAAGGTGAGCACGATGTCGAGGTCGTGGATCATCAGGTCGAGCACCACGTCGACGTCGAGCGAGCGCGGCGTAAACACCGACAGCCGGTGCGCCTCGAAGAACATGGGCCGCTTGAGCCGCGGCTGCACGGCCAGCACCGCCGGATTGAACCGCTCCAGATGGCCGACCTGGACGATCCTTTTGCCTTGTTCGGCGCACCGGATGAGGTCGTCGGCTTCCTCGAGGTCAGCGGCCAGGGGCTTTTCGATCAGCAGGTCGAGGCCGGCTTCGAGCAACTCGGCGGCGACGGCGTGATGGTGCACGGTGGGAACGGCGACCGAGACCGCGTGGAGTCCCAGGTCGGCGCTGAGAAGCTCCTCGACTGAAGGAAAAACCGGGATGCCGTATTTGGCGGCGGTATCGGCGGCGCGCGCTGGGTTCGGTTCGACGGCGGCGGCTAGAGCCACACCCGCACCGGCTGACTCCAGTTCGCGATAGACACGAAGATGGTTGCGGCCGAAGGCGCCGGTTCCGGCGACCGCTACCCGCACAATGGATTCGCCGGCGATCTCTATGCCCCTTTGCCTTCCACGGCCTTGAGGCAGCGGCCATAGAGTTCGAGCAGTTCCTTCACGTGCTCGTCAGGTTTGGAGCCCCCGGCGCTGATGAATCCCGTCGAAGGTGTCGTGGGCCGTCCCATTCCCACCGTGCCGGCCACGAATTTGAGCAGATCAAGAGCGATATCTTCGTTGCGGCGAGCGCCAAGGCCCGCGTTGCTGAGCGCGTCCATTGTGAAATCTCCCAGGTAGTTCTCCGAAGAACGATGCTACCAAATCGGCCCTTACCCGTGGCAGACGGGTCGGCTACGGTGACAGGGCCGCGAGGGCCGCAACCAAAACCACGCTGACTCAAGTCCGATTGGGGGCGGAGGAGAGCCACAGCCCGAGCTTTTTGGTAGCCGCCATGGTGTGGCTGTCGAATACGACAATGTACTCGCCATCGGGCAGGTAGGCCGGGGCGTTCATGATGAAGCCTTCGATGTAGTCAGAGGCGAGGTCTGGGGATCGCCTGCGGGCGAGGATCTCGCATTTCGCCTCGTACCGGCTTCCGCGCACCACGCCACATCGCAACACAACTGTGCCCATAACCACCTGCCCTGAGCACCTGCGCACCGTACGCGAGGCGAACTGCTCGTGGTCTGGAGACTATGTCGCATGGCGGACAAAAGCAAGGGGAAACTGTCTGAGCTTAATAGGAACTATTCAGGCTTCCTGTGGCGGCCCAGGCTGTGCGGTTGCGGCGAGCCAGTAGCGCGCTGAGCACAACGGGATAGTCTGTGGAGGATGGAGACGGCGTACATCGGCATGGGCTCGAACCTGGCCAGCCCCTCCGGCGATCCGGAAGCGACACTCGCGGCTGCGGCGGAGCGGCTCGAGTCGCTGGGCTGGCTCACAGGTCGCTCGTCGCTCTATTCCACTGAGCCGGTGGGGTTTGCCGATCAACCACGATTCCTCAATGCCGTGGTAGCCCTGGAGACGGACCTCAGCCCGCACGCGCTGCTTCAGGCTCTCCTCCGGATCGAGCAGGAATTTGGCCGAGACCGGTCGGCCGGCCAAAGAAATGGGCCGCGGACCCTGGATTTGGATATTCTGGTATTCGGAGACCAGAGAATCAGCGAGCCGGGCCTGGAAATTCCTCATCCGCGGATGGAAGAGCGCGAGTTTGTCCTGATCCCGCTCCTGGAACTGGCGTCCACGGATCAATCCCCGAACAGGCCGAAAGCGGTCACGCAACTGCTCCAAACGTCTCCGAGAAGGTCCCCAGGTCAATCGCATGAGGTCGTTCCTTTCCAAAGCGCTGCTTGGCATGCTCGCGGTTTCCGCCGGGGCCATCCTTCCGGCGCCGCTTAGGGCGCGAGCCGCGGCGCCCCTGACCGTCACCGTGGAGGACAGCGCGGGAGCGGCGATCACCGGCGCTTCGGTCAAGCAGGCATCCGGGGCCTTGCTGGGCCGAACCGATACCAACGGCCGCGTGACCTTCGAGTGCGATGCGCCTTGCCAGATCCGCATAGACGCGGAGGGATTCAAAGGCACGAACATCGAGGTAAGCGCCAACACCACGGTTCAGCTTGAGCCGGCCGGGGCTTCTGAACGTGTCACCGTTACCGCCTACCGCGAGCCACTGGGAGAACTCGAGAGCCCTGTGACTACGCGGACGCTCCAGGGGGTAGAACTGGAGACGGCCGCCCCGATTTCCATGGATGGACGGGTGCGTCAGTTGCCTGGCGTCGAGCTGTTCCGGCGCTCCAGTTCGCTGGTCGCGAATCCTTCGTCGCAGGGTATGAGCCTGCGCGGGCTGGGCTCCACTTCTGCCAGCCGCACGCTGCTTACCGCCGACGATGTTCCGCTCAACGACCCGGTGGGCGGGTGGATTCACTGGGAAGAGCAGCCCGAACTTGCCGTCAAGAGCATCGACGTGGTGCGCGGCGGCGCCAGCGATCTTTACGGATCGAGCGCCATCGGCGGGGTGATGAACGTCGGCCTGCTGCGGCCGTCTGCCACTCTGGCCGAGTTGCGGTCGAGCTACGGCATGCTGGGCACGTACGATGCGAGCCTGCTGGCGCAGACCAAGATCGGCCCCTGGGGCCTGATGGGCGCGGGGGGCGCGCTGGGCACCGACGGATATATCCAGGAAGCGCCGTGGCAGCGCGGGCCGGTGGACATCAACTCCAACGTGCATGCGCAGAACGGGCTGCTGCTGGTCGAGCACGATCGCGGACCGCTGCGGCTCTTCGCCCGCGCCAGCGGATTCAACGAAGCGCGCGCCAACGGCACTCCCTACCAGGTGAACGGCACGCGGCTGTGGCGCTATGCTACCGGCGCCGACTGGCACGGTCCGCGCGACGGCAGCTCTCGCCCTTCGCCTGGTATGGCTCGGCTGAACACTACCGGCAGACGTTTTCGAGCATTTCCAATCTGCCCAAGTTCGGCGACCCGACTTGCTCGTATCGCTGCGGTGAAACTCCTTCGCGGTTTGCCCTGATTCCCGACAACGAGCTGGGAGCGGCCGCGCACTGGAGCCAGCCTTTCGGCGCTGGCCTGCTGGCGCTGGCGGGCGCGGATGTGCACGATGTGCGGGTTTGGGATCGCGAGCAGACCTTCGGCGCTACTGCCGCGCTGACCAACCTATCCGTGCATCAGCGCGACTCCGGCCTTTATGGCGAGTTGCTGTGGACGCACGGCGGATGGACGGTGGCCGGTTCCGCGCGCGTCGACTGGTTCCAGAACTACGATGGCAACCAGCGGCAGTGGACCGGAACCGATTGGACTCCCTCTTCGACTCAGCCTCCGCAATGGGAGCAGACCGTCTTCGATCCGCGCCTCGGCTTGTCGCGCAAGCTTCGGGACTCACTGGGCGGTCTCGGCGTCGGGATTCCGGGCTTTCCGCGCGCCCACGCCCAGCGAACTGTACCGCTCGACCCAGGTGGGCAACCAGCTCACCAAGCCCAACGGCCTGCTCAAGAGCGAGCGCGCTACAGGATGGGAGACCGGGGTGGCTTCGCAATGGCGCTGGGGCACGGTTCGCGGGCAGCTATTTCCTCACCCAGATCAACCGTCCGATCTCGGCTGTCACCGTCAATCCGAACTCGTCGCCCATCCTGCTGCTGCGCGAGAACCTCGGCCAGATCGAAAGCCGCGGGCTTTCTCTTGATTTTGGACTGGCACCGCGGCGCTGGCTGGCCGTCGATGGCGGCTACCAGTATGCCCACGCCACGGTCACGCGCGGCGCCATCGACCTGGGCAACTGGATTCCGGAAGTCGCGCGCAATATGGCCACGCTCAACGTGCGGGCGTTCAAGCCGCGGCTCGGCACCCTGAGCCTGCAGAGCCGGCTGAGCGGCCGCCAGTTTGACGACGACGCCAATGCCAACATGCTGCACGGCTATCTTCAAGCTGGACGCGTATGGCTCGCACGACTTCGGCTCGCGGCTGGAGTTCTTCGCCGCCGGCGAGAACCTGTTCGACCGCGACGATCGAAGTGGCCAAGACGCCGACCACGACGCTGGTCATGCGGCGAGTGGCGCGCGCGGGAGTGAACCTGAAGCTGGGGCCGGCGCGTTAATGCAAACGACCGCCCGATAGAATCGTCCGGTGAGCCTCAAATTCAACCTGATCCATGCCACCGCTGACGGCGGCCGTCGCGCGCAACTCGATCTGCCGCACCAGACCGTGGAAACTCCGGTGTTTATGCCGGTCGGCACCGCGGGCTCGGTGAAAGCCGTTGCGCAGGACATGCTGGAATCGCTGGGCGCGCAGATCATCCTCGGCAACACCTATCACCTGTATCTGCGCCCGGGCCACGAAGCGATTCGCCGCATGGGCGGGCTGCACCGTTTCATCAGTTGGCCGCGCGCCATGCTGACCGATTCGGGCGGCTTCCAGGTCTTCAGCCTGAGCCAGTTGCGCAAGGTCTCGGACGAAGGTGTGCGCTTCCGCTCGCATCTGGATGGCAGCAGCCACTTCTTCACGCCCGAGCACTCCATGGATGTGCAGATCGCGCTGGGCGCCGACATCGCCATGGCCTTCGACGAGTGCACCGAGTATCCCGCCGAGCGCAGCCGCGCCGAGGAGAGCCTGCGCCTGACCATGGCGTGGGCGCGGCGCTCGCTCGATCACTTCCGCGCGCACCAGAATGAGGTCGTGTGGCACGATGAGTTCGGTGGCCGCACGCAAGGCTTGTTCGGCATTGTGCAGGGCGGCATGTACCACGACCTGCGCCGCGAGAGCGCCGAGCGCCTGGTCGAAATGGACTTCGACGGCTACGCCATCGGCGGCCTCAGCGTCGGCGAACCGCGCGAAATCACGCTCGAGATGATCGCGCGAAGTTCTGCCCCTGCTGCCGGCTGACAAGCCGCGCTATGTGATGGGCGTTGGCTATCCCGACGAGATCGAGCAGTACGCCCGCATGGGCGTGGACATGATGGACTGCGTGCTGCCCACGCGCGCCGCGCGGCACGGGCTTCTGTTCACCAGCGAAGGCCGCCTGAACATCAAAAACAAGCGCTACGCCGAGGACCAGGGTCCGCCCGACCCGGCCTGCGATTGCATGGTCTGCCGGCGTTATTCGCGCGCCTATCTGCGCCACCTGATGCAGGCGGGCGAGGCCCTCTCGGGTACCCTGAACACCATCCACAACCTTGCCTATTACCTCGGCATCATGGAGCGGGTGCGCGGGGAATTGCAGACCTCCGCCACTCCCGCCGTGATAGAAGTTCCCCTGGGCGAGTGAGCGCCCGCACAGACTACGCGGCTCACCCATTTACACTGGCGTGGATCTTTGGAGAGCGTTTCCATGACAACCGTTTCCAGCGAGTCCCGCGTTCCGCTTGCCGAGCGCAACGAAGTTCCGGTCGAAGTGGCCATTCTTTATGACAAGCTTGTGGCCAATCGGGGCATAGTGCCCAACATGTTCAAAGCGCTTTCCAATGTGCCGGACCTGGTGCTTGGCATTGCCGCCTTTCTCCACGGCCTGATGGGGGATAGCTCGCTCCATGGTTGGTACAAGGAACTCATTGCCACCCGGATCGCGTCGCTGAACGACTGCGAATACTGCGTCAGCGCGCATCGGCACCTGGCCGCCAAGCGCGGGGCCAAAGCCGAGCAGGTGGCGAACTACGACAGTTATGAGACCGGGCCTTTTACGGAAAAGGAGAAAGCCGGCTTCCGCTATGCCGATCTGCTCCACGTCTCCGGCCATGCGGTCGATGACGCGGCCTTCGCGGCGGTCAGGAAGCACTTCAATTCGCAGGAGATCGTTGAACTTACCGCAGTCGCTGGCGCGTTTGAGTTCTTTTCCCGCATGAACACCGCCCTGCACATTCCGGTGACGCCACTGCCCCAGGGCCGCTGATTCCTATTTTGCCCCTTCGGGAGATTTTGTCCCTTCGGGAGCCGTTGCCGGGGCCGCTGCCTTTTTCGGCGTCAACTGCTTGATAAAGAAGTCGGCCATGATGTGGTTGGCTTCAATGGCTTCAGGCAGCTTGGGGTCATACCAGAAGGCGTGCGGGAGCGCGTCGAAGACCACGAGTTGGGCGTCACCTCCGGCGTGCAGAAACGCCCGGTGCAGATTGGCCGTACCGCTCAGCAGCAGGTCGCGCCCGCTGGTAACGAAGAGCGTGGGCGGCATACCGTGCAGATCGGCATATTGGGGCGAAAGCACTGGATCTTTGGGATCGGTGGACCCGGTGTAGTACGGATCGTGCGCTTCCGGTTGGGGCGGATCGAGGTGGCCGGAAAGCCCCCGCAGCGCGTACATCGCCAGCGAATCCCCCGCCCGGGCAAAGTCGCCCATGCCGCTGAAAATGCCAAGGCCGGCCGGCTCGGGGAGCCCTAGCTGCTTCAACCGGACGGCCACTTCGGCAGTAAGAATTGCTCCCGCCGAGGTTCCGTAGATGATGATGTGATCCGGCTCGTAGACCTTGAGGAGGGCCTTGTAGACGGCAATCGAGTCGTCTACCGCCGCGGGGAATGGGTGCTCGGGCGCTAGCCGGTAAAGCACCGCCACCACTTTGACCTTGGTGTAAGAGGCCATGGGAATCGACTCGGTGAACGAGCCCGAATCGGAGTTGAAGCCGCCCCCGTGCAAATTCAGAAGGATCCGGTTGTGGCTCGACATGGGCATGTTCTCGGGAGTCACCACGCGCACCGGCACGCCATCGATGACCTGGTCGGTGATGGTCACTGGACAGATCTTTTGCCACTCTTCGCGGGCGCGCGCTGTATACGCATCTGTCCCCTTGCGGCGCTCTTCGAGGGATTGCGGCGGCCCCTGGTCCGGCTCGACGCGGCTCAGTGACTTCTGTGCCTCGGGGCTCAGACCCTCCGGCACCGGCACCACCCGGGTCACATGCGCCGTGCCCTTCTCATCGATGTAGCTGGTATCGCGGGTCGGAGCTTCAGTCGCGGTGGTGGGCTTGGGCGCTGCTTGCGACTCACCAGCCTGGGCATTGACGACAGCCGAAAAAGTTAAAACAAGGGCGGCAGAGCAGATTTTGGCAAGCATGGGTGAAATCCCTCGTGGAGCAAGTCGATTCTAGCCGGTCGCGCCCACGGAGCACTTTGGTGCTGCCGGACTCGCGCCGGGTGCGGTACATTGAAGGTCCTATGACCACGCTGACTACGACCGAAATCCGCAATTTCATCGGAGGCAAATGGGTTGCGCCCACCAGTGACGCGGCCCTTGAACTGGCCAATCCTGCGACCGGCGAACCCCTGGGACGCGCCCCCGCCGGTTCGGCCGCCGAAGTGGACGCCGCTGTCCAGGCCGCGCACGCCGCCTTCCCGGCCTGGCGCGCCACGCCTGCGGTCGATCGCGTCCAGTTTCTATTCAAACTGAAGTCGCTGCTCGAGGAGCATTTGGACGAACTGGCCGCCTTAATCACAACCGAGAACGGCAAGACGCTGGGCGAATCGAAGGGCGAACTGCGGCGCGGAATCGAGAATGTCGAAGTGGCCTGCGGCACTCCTGTCTTGATGCAGGGCTATTCGCTCGAAGACGTAGCCCCCGGCATCGACGAAATCATGGTGCGCCAGCCGCTGGGCGTATGCGCCGTGATTACGCCATTCAATTTTCCACTCATGATCCCGTTATGGTTCCTGCCTTATGCGATTGCGACCGGCAACACGGTAGTGCTGAAACCCAGCGACCGCGTGCCCTTCAGCGCATTGCGCCTGGTAGAGCTGATCCACCAGACCGGGCTGCCGGGCGGTGTCGTGAACCTGGTAAACGGCGGTAAGAACGCCGTTGACGGGCTCCTCGATCATCCCCTGGTGCGGGCCGTGAGCTTTGTGGGATCGACTCCGGTGGCGAAGTACGTCTATACGCGCGGATCGGCGAGCGGCAAGCGCGTGCAGTGCCAGGGAGGCGCGAAGAACCACGTGGTAGTGCTGCCCGATGCCGACCAGGAAACCACGACCAAAATCATTGCCGACTCGGCGTTCGGGTGCGCCGGGCAGCGCTGCCTCGCGGTCAGCGTGACGGTCACGGTGGGCGAGGCGAAGGATTGGTTTCGCGATTCCATCGCTTCCGCGGCTACGAGTCTAAAGGTTGGCAACGGCCTCGATCCGGCTACCCAGATGGGGCCGGTGATCACCCACGCCAGCCAGGATCGGGTGCGCTCACTGATTGGACAGGGTGCCGATCACGGGGCTCGGCCGATTGTCGACGGCCGCGGCTTCCAATCGGGTGGAAACGGGTCGTTCGTGGGGCCAACCGTGCTGGATGGCCTGCCGGCGACGAGTCCTCTGATGGAGACGGAGATCTTCGGGCCGGTGCTCTCCGTGGTCCATGCCGATTCAGTGGACGAAGCCATCAACATGATCGAACGGTCCGCCTACGGGAACGCCAGTTCGATCTTCACGTCCTCAGGATCCGCGGCACGCAAGTTCCGCACTCTCGTTTCTACGGGCAATGTGGGCGTCAACATCGGGGTACCTGCGCCTATGGCCTATTTTCCGTTTTCGGGGTGGAAGGGGAGTTTCTTTGGGGTGATGCACGCACAAGGGCGCGACGCCATCGAATTCTTTACCGACAAGAAAGTAATCGTGGAGAGATGGCCGAAGGAGTGGTCGAGGAAATTCTGACAGGTGAGGCCTGATATCGATCGGACATCAGGAAGCAGCGTTCAAGAACTAAGAGGACGCTTGCGCGCCCTCTTCGTTTTACAGAAATTACAAATCAATGCGGTAGCACCAACAATCCGGCATCGAGCAATAATTGCGTCAACCGGTCCAGCGCCTGCGGGAACTTGTAGGAAATGGTGCGGACACCCATTCCGATCAAGTCCGCAGCTTCAGTCTGGGTGTATTCCTGGAGGACAATGCGGCTCAGCATCTCCCGGTCGAGGTGGCTCAGTTTGTCGAGGCAACGTTCGATGTCAAGGACAAAGATGACGGCATCTTCAAAGGTACGGACTGGACGGCTTGAAACCCATCCTCGACCGATCGAATTGCTCAGCATCGCCGGCGAACGACCCACCTGCATGGAGGCATACAGGTAACGCCTCAACATGTTTTCAGTATGCTTGCGGTAGAAGGCCAGGCTGGCATCCGGCTCCGCAGTACATGTCTGCGACGGCACAGTGCGTCTCTGCGCCGCATTCGCATCCTGTTTTTGTTCCTCCGTGATTGGGGTCCAGACGGTCTCTGCGCCGGCGCTTCCCCAGAGCACCGGCAACTGAAGGGCTGCACTCATTCCGCACCTCCAGCAGTTGCAGCCAATGTCCAAACCTTCATAACCGGTTTACGCGTTGGACGTCCGCGCCGTTTTCGGCTCTCCGGAGACGGAAAGTCACTCAGTTTTACAACACACCGTTGGCAATAAACACTGCAGTGGTTCTGGGCGCGGTACCAAAGACAACCGCAGCCTTCGCAAACTTTCAGTTGCACGCGCAACTCCATGACTCGCTCTCCCAAGGCATACCCGGCTGTTTTCATTGATTTTTTTGTGGTGCCGGGGTGAAAAGAAAGTGGCCGGTCGATTCGGGATTCTTGTGCCCCGATGGAGGATGCTCCGGCAATTTCCTTCGTTCTGTGTCATGCTGTCGACGCGCAGATCCTGGAAAATCTCGCGCAGTCTGGCGTCGACGCCTCTGCTGAGCGTCTTAACGCCGGGAAGTGCAAGCCTGGCGCGGATAAAAGTCCGCGATGAATTCATCGGATGGCGAAAGGGAAGAAACGCCCATTCGACCGCTTTCCCGGATGAAACGTTTCCAGGTATCTCCCACAAAACCGTTCGAGGTAAGTAGAACCAATGTAGGGATAGGTATCTCCAGGGTCAACGTCTGCATGCCAAATCAGGTTAGTTATCTTTTCAAGTACGCAACAAATCATGAGAATTAAGGGAAGTCTGCCTAACTCATTTTGCTGTTGGCAATGAGCGAGCAACTGGGGATATTGCTCGTGGCGGATTTTCCACACATGAATTTCACCCAGATGCACGAGCGCCTCCGCCTGGAGTTGTTGCGCAGAATACAGCGAGGAACGCTCAGTGTCTCGCTTCTGGCGCGCCAGACAGGCTTCGGCCAATCACACATTTCCAACTTTCTGCGCAGCCGGCGCCAGCTTTCACTCGAAGCGCTGGACCGGGTTCTCTCTTCTCAGCGCATGAACGCGTGGGATTTGCTGCCAGTAAACTACAACCGGGCAGAAGCTTCCGACGAGAGCGGCAGCGCCGTCCCGGTGGTGTCTCATGCCGCGGCCCTGTATGAGCCTTTTATCCGGCCGTCTTCGGTACAAGCAATGCTTCACGTCCCATTCGGACTGCTGAGCGCTACGCGCGCGCGCGTATCGCACAATCGACGGACGTGGCAAAGGTTCGTTGCGGTCAGGATTCCCGCGGTTGACGCGCTGGCGATGGAGCCGCTGGTGATGCCCGACGCCGTTGTTCTCGTCGACCGGCACTACAACTCGCTCCACCCCTACAGGCCCAACCGGTCGAATCTCTATGCGATGCGCAACGGAAACCGCCTCGCATTGCGCTATGTCGACTTTGTCGTAAATCGCCTGGTGCTGCGTCCGTACAACCTGGCGGTCCCCGTTGATCTGATTGAGATTTCTCCCGGGGAAACCCCGGGAGATTTGATCACGGGTCGAGTTGTGCTGGTCTTGAACGAGTTTTGAAAGTCTTCGGGGTTTGGGTCGCCCTCGACTATGGTGTTGCCTCGGAAGCTGCTACTTCGGGCCCATTGCGTCTGAACTGGAATCGCAGGATCCATACGCTTGGAACCGGCTGTCCGTTCCGTTGTGGCGGTTTGAACCTCCACTTTCGCGCCGCATCGAGAGCCCTCTCGGCGAAGTAGCGGCTATTACCGCGGGAATCAAACCGCGCGTTCGCGACACTGCCGTTCGCATCCACATTCACCCGGACATTCACGTCCACCTTGCCATGAATGGTGCGGTTCGCGTTTGCCGACACGTCAGGCATGACTCGTTCTGCGACTTCGCCCTTGCTCGTTTGGCCATTTGAGGGTGAACTGGGTGGAGCGCTCGATTGCGCAGGAACCGGTGTTACGACGGGCGCCTGTGGTTGCGCCACCGGTGATGCAGGCTGCGATTTGTGCGAACGCGTCAAAGCGAAAACAATGACGAAGAGCGCCAGCACCACTCCGCCAATCATGGCAGCCATGCGGCGTTTGGATCGCGTAGCTTCGCTGATCGCCTCTGTCCGATCACCTATGTCGGCCGGTGCAATCTGATCGAATTCGTTGGCCGGCTCCTCAAGGGAAGGCGGCGGATTGAGCAATGCCTTGATGTCGCGCAGTGTCGCTCGTTTTGCCAGGTCATGCCGCAAGCATCCGCGCGCGATCTCAGCGAACGGCTGGGGCAAATTGGCAGGCACAACCGGGTCCTTTTTTATCCATCGGTCCCACTGGGGCGGATGCTGGGTGAGGGATTCGATCAACGTGATGCCCAGAGACCAAAGATCGGCTGCGGGCGAAATCTCACCGGACGCGATCTCGGGCGCGTCATAAATCGCCAGTTTGGCGGAGGGCTTGGCGGACCGGCCTGTCAATTGAATATTTTCGATCGGCAGCTTCAGGCAGTCGCCGGCCACCATCACGTTCGACGGCTTGATACGGCCGTGCACCATGCCCTGCCCGTGAAGATAGGACAGTGCGTCGAGCATGGGAACCAGCATCTCCCGTGCTTCGTCGGCCGAGAGAGGCCGCTCGGGTATCACCTGCGCGAGCGATTCTTCCGCATATTCAGTTACCACGTAAAGAAGGTCCGCGCCGCCGACCGGCGTACGTCCGCTCTCATATATGCGCATGAGGTGGGGATGAGAAAGCTTCGCGGCCCAGGCCCAGTCACGCAAGCGTTTTTCGGCATTCTCTGCATTCCCGGGCATAAGCCGGATCACGGCTCGCTGAGGTTGAGGTCCTTTGAGTTCTGTACGGAAAACGCCGGCCTGCTCCGTGCTGCCTAGCCATTCAAGGAGGAGGAATCTCCCGTCAATTACTCGACCGACCCAATCATTTCGAGTAATAGATGTATTCATCACTGAGCCCATTTTAGTCGAGGCGCCCCGTGGTGGGTTTCATCAGTTTGGGGAGCGGTTCTCAAAGCATGGCCCGCTGTTTTGAGCGCCGCAAACCAGCGTGCTACACTCAGCGCTGCCTTGATCCCAACCGCGGGTGGAATCATTCGATCGTGGCTAGAGTGCTAATTATCGCCGATGACCTAACCGGCGCCGCCGACTGTGGCGTAATGTTTCGAGAATGCGGCGTGGAAGCTATGGTCGTACTCTGCAATCCGGGCCGAAACGCGATGGATGCATCGGAATTGCGAAGCGCGGAAGTTGTTGCTCTCGATGGTGACACGCGCTGCCTCGGCGCCGCCCAGGCGGAGGACGCTGTCCGGCAATTGCTTCTCTCCTGCGACACCTGGACCGGTTTTGGCGGCGATCGTCCGCTGCTGTTCAAGAAAGTAGATTCCACCTTGCGCGGCAACGTTGCCGTGGAACTGGCGGCCGCGCTGAGAACGACACGCGAGATGATCTCGCCGCCAGCACGAGTGGGGGTTTTGTTCGCGCCCGCCTTCCCTGCCCTCGGCCGAACTACGTTAAACGGCCGCCAGTTGCTGAATGGACTACCTCTGGGAGAAACGGAACTGTGGAGCAACGAACTTACGCGTCCTCATGAGGATATAGCGCAGATGCTTGGCGAAGCCGGGCTTACGAGCTCGACGATTGATCTGGCGCTGGTTCGGGGGGAAATGAACGTGCTTAAGAGCGCGATGGTTCGCGAGGCGAATCGAGTTGATGTACTGGTCTGCGATGCAGAGATTGAAGACGACCTACAGGCCGTCGCTCAAGCTGCCATGGAGCTTGACGTGGGAACGATATGGGCCGGATCGGCGGGCCTGGCCCGACATATGGCCAACGCCGCAGGAATCTCGGAGGCAGTTCGCTCAACTCCGGCACAGATTTGCGAACGGCGGTTGGAGGGCCCCGCACTATTCGTCGTGGGAAGCCAGGCGATGGCGTCGCGCGAACAAGCAGATGCGCTTGCAGCCGCCCCTGATCTCGCTTGTTACCGAATTACGGCAAGGATGTTAGATGCGAAACAACTCTCAGAATGGGACGAGCACGCAACACGGATTATGAGGAATCTGGCAGATGGCCGTGATGTTCTGGTGCGGCTCGATCCGATTAAGACATGCGAATATACACAGGACCGCAGTGTCGCCCGATCGGTGGCTCAAATGCTTGCGCCTTGTGCGGCTCACGTTGGCGCGCTGGTGGCCACGGGCGGCGACACGGCCCGCGCGATACTAGATCGATGGGAAATTGAACGGCTGACTCTGCTGGGCGAGGTCGAACCGGGCCTTCCATATTCTGTGGCAACGTGCGGCAACCGCGAAATCCTTACACTAACGAAAGCCGGCGGCTTTGGAATGCGGGACACGCTGTGCGTTGCCGGGAATTTCTGTGCAAACTTGGGCGCGACTCGAATGCGGCGGAATCGCAACACCCCTTGAGTAAGCTGGAAGGACTGACATGGAGAAACTGATCATTGCCATCACGATGGGAGACGCAGCAGGGGTGGGCCCCGAGATCATCATGAAGTGTCTCGCCCATCGAGAAGTTTATGAGCAGAGCCGCCCTCTAGTAATCGGCGACGCGGAACGACTGCGCCAAGCGGGACGGATTTGTGCAAGCGCGCTCGGCGTCCGCGGCCTATCGGCAGAGATAGGGCAGATGCCAACTATGAGCCTGGCACCGTCGACTGCATCGACCTGGGTCTAATCGAACCCGATCTGCCATGGGGCAGGCTCTCACCACAGGCAGGCGAGGCCGCGTATCAATATCTCGCGGTCGCGGCGCAACTCGCGCTTGACGGCAAAGTGGCTGCGATCTGTACCGCTCCACTGAACAAGGAAGCGCTGCACGCCGCCGGCCACAAGTTTCCCGGGCATACGGAACTTCTAGCGCACCTGACCGGAACGCCGGAAGTGTCGATGATGCTCACCACTCCGAAGATGAAAGTGCTGCACGTTACCACGCACATCGGGCTCATCGATGCCATCGCGAAAATCGAGCCCGGACTGGTGGAACGCACCATCGCTCGCGGTCATGCCGCACTGGAGAAGAGCGGGATCGCAAACCCGCGCATAGGCGTGTGCGGCATCAATCCTCATGCGGGAGAGAATGGCCTATTCGGTCATGGGGAAGAGGAACAGAAGATTATTCCCGCCATCAACTGCGTGCCGGCAGAGAGGCTGGAACGTGGAAGGTCCGCTGCCCGGCCGACACGCTTTTCTATCGTGCGCAACGCGGCGATTTCGACCTTGTGATCGCCATGTATCACGACCAGGGCCACGGGCCGGTCAAGGTGCTGGGCCTGGAGTCAGGCGTAAACATCACCATCGGCCTGCCCGTGGTGCGCACGTCGGTCGATCACGGCACCGCCTTCGACATCGCGGGAACCGGGAAGGCAGACGAGCGCAGCCTGCTTGAAGCGATTCGCCAGGCAGTTCAACTGGCTGCGCGATCACAGCGAGGCCGATCGAATCGGCGGATAGCTACTGATTCTTGCTGAGCTGCCGGTAATACTCCGCCACCGAATCCTGGTATCCCTCAGGGACCGCGTGCGGCTTGCCGGTGCGCGAGTCGAGCGTGGCCGATGCGCTGCGCTGCAACGCAAGCTCCAGTCGGTCGATCGAACCGAGCACTTCGCGATGCATCTGCTCAACGATTGCGGGATTCCCGGGAAGCGCCGCGGATCGAGATGCTGCATCTGACGGGCAAGCTTTTCGGCTTCCTTCGCGGCCTCTGGATCGCCATTCACCATTTGCCGCAGTTGATTCAGCTCGCGCAATTCCTGCTGGAATGCGCGCTCGGTATCTGCATAGCTGGCTGATGGATCATCGGATCCGGGCTGCCCGCGCGGGCCGTATGTGTTGTTGCCCGTGTTGATGTTGCCGTACACGGTGCTGTCGCCAACCTGGCCGCCAGTGCGAGTGTCAGTCCGCGCGCCGCCTACATCGCCGGAGCGGCTGAGCGCATTTCCGCCACGGACGTCGGAGTTGCTTCCCGGTCTGTGCACCTGCGCCGCGACTCAGTTGTGGGTTGGCTTGCCATGACTGGCCCGGCTGTGATCCACCGCGGGGGCCGCCCTGGCCCGGCCGCGAACCATCGCGCTGCGCATTCTGCTGATCTCCTCCTGGCTGGCCGCCGTCGCGTCCGCGCGCCATGGACTCAACCTGGTTGCGCAGGCGCTCGACAGCCTCGAGTGCCGCCGTCTGATCGGACTGACCGGGTTCACGCCCGGCGCCGCGCTGTCCTCCCTTTTCGTCATTCATTGCTTGCTGAGCCTGGTGCAATTGCTGTTTCAGCTTTTCGAGTCCCTGGGCGATCTGGCTTTCGGTACCGTTGGCATTGGGATTGATTCCGCGCCGTAGCCAGTCGGCGGTCCGCTGCGTGTGGTTATCGAGATCGGCATTGTCCATCTCGGTGAGCGCATCGCGCAACTGCTTTGCGGCGCCCGGCTGGTTCGGAGCCATCTCCCGCGCGCCATCGCGCATGTTCTTCTGCAGCTTCGAAAGATCGTTCGATAATTCCTGCCGGTCCTGCGCCAGACGATCGCGCTCACGCATGCGGGCCATCGTGTCAGTCAGGTCAGATGGATTGCTGTTCTGCTGTTGGCCGGCCAGTTTGTCGATGCGTTCTGACTGCGCGCGCTCTTCTTCTTTGAGACGCGCTGCTTCGTGGGCCATCGAATCCAGCTTGCCCGAGGCAAGTTGCTGTTGCGTACTGCCGAGCAGGCTCTCGGCCTGGTGCAGTGCTTCGGCGGCCTGGCGCGCGGCTTCAGGATTTGGCTGGGTACCGCCGCTGCGCTTCATGGCGTCTGAGGCTTCCTGCAAACGACGCAACGCCTGCTGAACCCGCTGTTCTTGTCCCTGCTGCGATTGCTGCCCTTGCGAACCAGAGCCGCCCTGCGAGCCGCTCTGGGCCGACGATCGTTGCTGCTGCGAGTTCCCTTGTGCGGACTGAGAGCCGCTCGATGCGCTCGATCCCTGCTGCCCTTGCTGCTCGTTCCTCGCCATTTCTTCCATTTGCCGTTGTAGTTGCTCGGCTTCGCGGCGCAACATTTCCTGCTGCCACCGCTGCTCGAAGCTTTGTTCAGGCTTACGCTGATTGGCTTGCTCTTCCTGGCGCTTGGCTAGTGCATCGAGTTTGGCGAGCGCGTCTTCTATGCTCTTCGCGCGCTGCTCCGCGGGAGAAACATTCTGCGCTGTCTCGTACTGATTCTTCTCCGTGTCCAACTCGAGATCGAAGAGGCTGGCCAGGTCGCGTCCCGCATTGCCGCCTCCTCCACCTCCACCGCTCTGGCCGAACGCAACCTGGATCTTGCGGAATGTAGCCTCAGCGCGCAGCAGCGCCTGCAGCGCCTTCTGCTCCAGGGGAAGCGCATCCTTCCACTGCGTGGCTTTCAATTTATCCGCTGAAGGTGCCATGGCTTCAGCCGCCGCCTGCATATCTTTGTCGAAACCGGAAAACTCCTCGGTGGCCGCGGAAAGATCGCGGCTGTTGATGCGCGCCGACAATGCCATCACCTGGTCGCGAAGCTTTTGCTGCGCGTCGGAAAGGAACTTTCCTGCCACGGCCGCGTCCTTCGCAGTGGCTGTCTTGTCGTTCTGCTGCTTCCACGTGGCCGCGATCAGTTCCTTTTCGCGCTTGGAAATTTCGGTCTGATTGTTCGCGCCTGCGCCGCCACCGCCTCCTCCCCCGCCGCTCTGCTGCGATTGCGAGAACTCGCGCTCGAACGGATCCACCTGGATGAAGGAAATATCGGTGTGGGCTTCGGCGTGGCCGTCGCGCGCGCTGGCATACACGCTGACCACATCGCCGGGAGACACTTTGAAATCTTCGAGCGCCAGCGTATGCGATCCATCGGCGTTCTTCGCGCCCGGCTTGTCGAGCAGGCTGACAGACTGCTCCGGGCCGCCATTCACCGAGTAGTGCAGATGGACATCATTCAAGCCGAACTGGTCTGCGGCCTTCACGCCCAGCGTGACTTCTTCAATGGGGCTGGCGCGATAATCGCCGCGTGGACGATCGAGAGAAATCTCCGGAGGCTGCGCCTTGTCGGTGGCGATGAAGTAATCCTCGGAAAGCCGCACCGGCTGGCCTTCATCGATCGCCGCCACGTGATAGGCGCCGTCCTTCTCCATGTGCACTGTGCCGTGATAACGATTGCCTTCGCCGCCTGTGAGGTGAATCGGCTGGCCGTCATCGAGCGCGAGCTGCCCGTCCTTCAGGGGACGATCCGTCTCAAGCTCGATGGCTGCGTCAGTGCCTTCAATGGCGCGCAGATCACCCGAGTGTTCCTCGGTCACCGGCTTCATCCCAGTCCACTTGGGATAGTGATAGGTGACGTGAATCTCCTTGACCGACGGCAGATCGACGACGCGCACCGTGTAGTGCGGCGATTCCAGCGGCCCCGCGGCCACGTAGTACTCTACGTTCTCCGGCAGACCTGCCAGCACGAATTGATAGTTCGCCGCGCCTCCCGCGTTCGGCTGCGTCTGCATCGCGGCCTGTTCCCAGCGGTGGGCGCTCTGGTAGCGCGCAAAGAGCTGGGCGCGGGCCGGCTGCATGCCCATTACTTGCGCGGTGATCAACTGGTCGCTGTTGCGTCGAACCGCTATATTGCCAGGTGTTACTGAAATCGAATAGAACGGCTGCGAATTCTTCGGCGGACCGGTCCAGAGCAGCGAAGCGCCGTAACCGAGATAGCCAGGCCCCGCGGCAATCATCCACAACAGCACGATAAGACACGCCGCGCCCGCGCCGCCAAGCACAAACAGCCGCTTGTCTTCCACCAGCGACGCAGGCTGCGCATGTTGCGTCAGGGCGAGCGTATCGCCGGCCAGCAATTCGAGAAACGGATCGCTGCCATCGCGTTGCTTGTCATAGAAGGTAGTAAGGCGCTGCTCCAATTCAGGATTCGCGGCTTCGGCTTTCCGTACCGCTCGCTCGCGAGTGAGCCGGACCAGCGGCAAGGCCAGAGCCAGGACGGCAGCCGCGGCTAATGCGACAAACAGCCCGAATCGAGCCCCGGTCACTCCGTTCGCGGGAAATGCCAGCTTGTTCAGCAACAACACGAGCACGACGGTGACCACGAGCGCAGTGCCCGTGAAAATCGCCGTTCCGCGCATCCACGCGCCCAGCTTCAGCCTTTGCTGAATGCGCTCGATATAGGAATTGAGCTCGCTCTGCCTGCTCATATTTCCTCCCGCTGCGTGCCCATGTACCGGCTTGCGAACGCTGTCTCCGCAATCGCCGTTAGAAAAGCAAGCAGCATTACATACCACCACAGACTTACGGGTCGATATTTTTCTTCCCGGGTTGAAACTGCTTCTGTTTGCGACGCGCTGGTTCCCGCGCTTCCGCTCCACAGCCGCTGCACGTCGTCGGCGATGGGCTGCAGATTGGATTCGCGCCGGTCGGGGTTGACCCCAATCAGCATGTCGCGCCCGCTAGCCAGGCGTACCTGGTAAAAGCCCGCGCGATCGAGGCGCAGGGTTTGCGCAGTCCGGGCCTCAGTCAACGAGAGCACCCTGCGTCCATCAGGCCCGATCACCTCGACGCTACCCTGCGTTGCCGCAGATTCTGCCGGCGAACGAAGTTGCACAAACGAGTCAACCAATCGCGATCCGCTGAGGCGCGCGGTTCCCGAAAGGTATTGAGCCACATGATCGACAAAGGCGACAAAGACCGGATGAAGCGGCAGATCGTTAGTGAGATTTTCAAGTCCGGAAGTAAGCAGCAGGACGCGCCCTTCGCCGATCTGCTTTTCCAGCAACAGCGGCGTACCATCGCTAAGCCGCATGGCCACGCGCGCTGCGCGCGGATCGACGACGGCGGCGTAGAAAACCTTTGGTGTCCGCCCATCCGCCATTGTCGCGGCCCGGTTGAGGATCGAGCAGCGCCGGGTGCGTGAAATCCACCTGGCCGATGGTCGCAAGTCCGCCGTCGCGAGCGTAATTGTGCACCTCGGCCACGTTGCCATCCCACACCGGAATGCGCGCGCGCCTGGCCGCACTGGTGCCCAGAGCAATAAAGACATCGCCACCTTTGGCGACATACTGCGCCAGCGTATGTTCGAAGATCGCCGGCAGGGCTACGCTGTCGGAAAGGACGACGAATGCAAAACGCGAAGGATCGAAATCCGTGGCCTGCTCCTCGGAAATGGATTGCAGAACAAAGGAGGACTTCGCCGCCGCTTTTAGGGCGGAGCCAAAATATACGGCCGATCGCGTGTCCCCGCCGGCGTGCACGAACAGCACACGTTCGGGATCGGAACGGCGGACTACGAACAGGCCCGCATCGTCATCCGGCAACGCCATCTCCGCCTTCGACCCGCACCTCGCAGCGGTTGAAGCCGTAATTCACGTCGAGCGGCGCAAACTCCACCGATGGCGCGCCCGTTGGCGGGCACCTCCACTCTTCGCGTGGCCAGCGTCTTGCCGTTCACAACCAGGCTTACGATCTTGGTGGCCGCCGGGGTGCCAAAGCCGGCCACAACGGCGCGAACCCGGGAATGATGCGGATCCTTGGGGTCAGACAGGTCGGCCGGTGCGTCGATGCTCTCAACGGTCCAGTTGGGCGCCGGAGAGCCGTTCGCGACGGGGTGAAGCGTGAGCGTGACGTTTGCAGGCAGCACGAGGTCGGCGAAGTTGGCCGGCATGGCGGTGCGCTGCATGTCGCTGTAGAGGTGGACATCGATTGGCGTGCGCACCGTTTCAACCAGGGCCCGTACAGCGCGGCCCAGGTCGCCGAAGCTGGCATGGCCGTCGCCGGGCTGGACGCTCTCGAGCGCCGCGCGCAACTGCGCGCTGTCGGAAATCGGCTGTGTCAGGATCTGCAGTTGTCCGCCCAGCGCCATGATCTGCGCCTTCTGCGAATTGGGCTTTGCGGCCAATTGAGTAAGTGCCCGCTGTTTTGCATCAGAGAAGTGGGTTCCAGCACGCATGCTGAACGAGTTATCGAGCACGATCAGCAGCAGGTGGCCGTTGGAGTTTGCCGCCACGCGCCGCACGAACGGATTGGCGAAAGCCAGCACGACGAGAAGCACAAGCGCCGCGCGAAGAGCGAAGAGGATGAGATGCTTCAGGCGATGGTGGCGCGTCGAGCTCTGAATGCCCCGCTCGAAGAACATGAGCGAACTTACCGGGCGCGGCACGGTAACGTGGCGGCGCAGCAGGTGCACAAACACCGGCACGCCCAATGCGACAGGCCGCCCAGAAACCATGGAGCCAGAAAGCCCATCAGTTCCGCTCCTTCCTGAGCGCGAGATAACTGCGCAGCGCGGCATCGAGCGGCTGATCGGTGACCAGCAGTTGATAGTCCATGCCCGCGGCGCGGGTGCGCGAACGCAGCCGCTCGATGTGGGCGTCGATCTTGGCCCGATACGACGTCTTGGCGTATTCGGGAACGACTTCGATCTTCTGATCCGTCTCGAGATCGACAAGGATCGCGGAGCTCTTCAGGACAGGCCGAATTTCTTCAGGGTCAAGAATATGGAAGAGTACGACTTCGTTCCCGCGGAAGCGCAGCGGCTCAACGGTGCGCACAATGGTCTCGGGATCTTCGTAAAAATCGGAGATGACGATCGCAATGCCGCGCCGGTGGAGCAGTTCCTGGAAATGATGCAGCGGCTTGGCAAAATCAGTGCGCGCATGTGGCTCCGCGCGTTCGAGCGCCGCAAAAAGGCGCGCCAGCTGGCCGGGCCGCGTCGATGGCCGCACCACGTCGCGCACTTTTTCGTCGAAGACAATCACGCCCGCGGCATCGCGCTGGTTGTGAATGGCGAGATAGAAAAGCGATGCCGCGACAAAGCGTGCGTAGTCCATTTTCTTCAACGCGGTCCCCGAGGATAGGTCTTGGTCGTTGGGGTGTTTGGGCGGACCGGAGGTGTACTCCATGGAGTTGCTCGCGTCGAGCAGCACCGTGAGCTGGCTGTTGGTCTCGCCGCGGTAGCGTTTCAGGTAGCAGCGTTCGGTGCGCGCAAAGAGATTCCAGTCGACGTGGCGCAGATCATCTCCCGGCGCGTAGGCGCGGTACTCCGCGAACTCCTGGCTGAAGCCGAAGTCGGGAGAACGGTGCAGGCCGGCGACAAAGCCATCCACCACCGTCTTCGCGACCAGGTCCAGCGAAGAGATGCCGGCGAGCACTGCGGGTTCAAGGAATCGCTGCACTAAGTCTCCTTCGGCCGCGCGACTTGGGCCACGAGGCGGTTGAGAATCTCGTCGCTGTCGATCGAATCCGACTCGGCATGGAAGTTCAACAGGATGCGATGGCGCAGCACCGGCACAATCACCGAAGTGATGTCGTCGTAGGCCACGTGATAGCGCTTGCGGGAGAGTGCCCGCGCCTTGGCGGCGAGCACGATGAACTGCGCCGCGCGAATGCTTCCACCGTAGTTCACATACTTCTTCACGAAGTCGGGGGCGCCGCCGTCTTCGGGCCGCGTGGCGCGGACCAGGCCCACCACATAGCGCGCCAGCGAATCGGCAATGGGAACCATGCGCACCAGGCGCTGAAAATCGAGCATCTCGTCGGCCGAGGTTACAGCTTCGATTTTCGGGGCGCGGTTGATGGTGGTTTGATCCACGACCGTCAATTCTTCTTCGGCGGTCAGGTACCCGAGCTTGGCATTGAACAGAAAGCGATCGAGCTGTGCTTCAGGAAGGGGATACGTTCCTTCGAGTTCGATCGGGTTTTGTGTCGCCAGGACAAAGAACGGCTCGGGCAACGAATAGACGTGGCCGCGCACGGTGCAGGAATGTTCCTGCATGGCTTCAAGCAGCGCGGCCTGGGTCTTGGGCGGGGTGCGATTGATTTCGTCGGCGAGGATGACGTTGCCGAAAATCGGCCCTTCGACGAATGTCCATTTGCGATGGCCGGTGGTCAGGTCTTCTTCAATGATGTCGGTTCCCGTAATGTCGGACGGCATCAGGTCGGGCGTGAACTGGATGCGGCGAAAGCGCAGGCCCAGAGCGTCGGCGATGGTTCGCACCATGAGCGTCTTCGCGGTTCCCGGCATGCCGGTGACCAGGCAATGGCCGCCGACAAATAGAGCGATCAGCATCTGCTCCAGCACATCCTGCTGGCCTACTATCACCTGGCGCACCTGCTTCATGATTCCATCGCGCACACCGTGGAAACGTTCGATTCGCTCCTGAAGTTCAACCGCATCCTTATCGAATTCGTAGACTGAAGCCATCCATTTCCTTCCTTGTCAATTCGTTTTTGGCGATGGTTCCTGCAATTCGAGCAGCAACTTTTGCGCGGGGCGATAACCGGGAGCCGTTTCGAGAGCGGCCAGTACGCTTTCCTGCGCCTTGTCTTTTTGTCCTGCGCCAAGATAGGCCTGGGCCAGCTTGAATTCCGCGCCGGCTTTGTCCACGGGGTGCGATGATACGAGAGCGTTGTATTCACGAATCGCGCCGTCGAACTTCTTTTGCGCGAAGAGCAGATCACCCAGGCGGCGGTGCAGATCCTCGTCCTTCACCGGGTAAACGTAGTTCAAACGTTCCAGCGTCGCGGCGGCTTCGGTAGGTTGTCCGGCCGAGTCCTGGAGCGCGGCGAGGCGCTTGAGCAGAGCCGGCATTTGTCCGCCTTCGTGCATGTAAGCGGTTAGCGTCGCGGTTTCGGTTTTCGCGTCACCCCGCATCTGGGCTGCATCCGCGATCAACTCGTAGGCACTCGCATCGGCCACAAATTCGGGATACATGGCTAAGATCGCAGGTCCCTGCTGCAATACGGCGTCGAACTGTTTCTGCCGCGCGGCCTCGAAAAGAGCTTTCAACTTCTCGCGCCACATGTCGAAGTGGGCGGCCTCTGCTCCGTACTTGTGATCGATCCAGGCAAGATACTGCTTGTCGAATTCCTCGGGCGCAACGCCGAGGTTCTGTTGAATGGCTTGCGGCGTGGTCTTCAACTGCGCGTAAGAGTGAACCATGTCGAGGAGTTTGTTCTCGCCCCATTTCTCCTCAACAAAGTCGCAGATACTGCCCGCCTGAAAATAAGAAACCATCACCTGGGCTGGATAGTCAGGAAACACAAATCCGCGATCGAGACGCGCCACTGGCAGAAGCTTCTTGTCGCGAATGGCGGCGAGCACTTCGGGGGTCGGTTGATTTTTCCATTCGGGCGAGTGCTTGCCTTCTTCGTGGACCGCGAGCCCTTCCGTGAACCAGCGGGGCACGTGGAAGCTGGTTGCGGTGAGAATGAAGACATGGCTCATCTCGTGCCACAACGTTGAGCCCCAGTTGAAGTCCCCGGGCTTTCGCGCCGAGGGGCTGTCCATCGCGACCACCTGGCCGAAGGTGACGCCGAGCGCGCCCAGGCCAGGCATACCCATGGTGCGCACGGCAAAGTCTTCATGGTCCGGATAGACCTCAACCTGCACCGGACCGGGAAGCTTCATCTGGTACTTCTTCTCGTAGCTGGCGAGAATCGTGTGCAGCTCCGACTGAATGTAGGGCAAGAGAAGTTCAGACTCGCTCTTGTTGAGTTTCAAAACAGTCGCGTCGTCGCGAATGGTGACGAAGTTCTTGTAGCTGTCGAGCAGGCGCAGGCTGTTGACGGTCGCCGCGTCGCGAAAGCCGTTTTCATAGCTGAGTTGGAGTTCTTTGTAGGGCTCCTGCTCCTGGCCAAGACGCATCAATTCGATTCCCAGCGCGGAATGTGCCGCCCACAGGCGCGGATCGGCCTCGATCGCCTTGCGGTAATAGGTGACTGCATCCTGAAAGCGATAGTGCAATTCGAGCTGATGGGCCACGCGCGCATAGCCTTCGCCGTAATTCGGGTTGATTGCTCGCATCTTTGCCAGCCACATGTCGGGCGAGCGGTTGGCGATCAGTTCGAGCGCGGCATGAATTGCCATCGCATCGAGCGCGTCTCCCTCGAGCGCAATCGCCTTGTCGGCCTCGGACGCCGCGAGTTCCTGGTCGTCATTGGCAAGCGCGAGGTCGGCGAGCACTTCGTGCGCTTCGGCGAGTTTGGGATCAAGCTCGATGGCCTTCATCGCATAAGCGGCGGCCTTGCTGTTGAAGCTTTCGGCCGAAACGGCGGCCAGGCCAACGTAGGCCTGGGCATTCGATGGATCCTTGCTGAGAGCTTCCCGAAACAGGTCCGCCGCCTCGCCATCGTTGAAGCGCTCATGGAGCAGCATGGCCCAGCGAACCTTGTACAGCGGCTTGCTGTTTTCGGGCTGGGCTACCAGACGAAACTGCTCGTTGGCCTGCTCCCATTGCTCCAGCCCCCAGTAGCCTTCGGCACGCATGTAGGCATCGCCCCCTCGCGTGAGGCTTTCGAAGCAGGTTTGTGCTTCCGCGCGATGCCCGTGCTTGCGCTGAGCCCAGCAATCAGCCGGCGTGGCAGCGCGCGCCAGCGCGGCGCACGCCAACAGCAGAGCAACAATGGGCGCGGTTCTCACTTGTCCAACTCCTGCTGTACTTTGGCCAGTTCCAACAGCGCGGCCGTCAATTGCTTCTTGTAGTCCGCCGGATCCATCGCGGCCTTCTGGTATTTCAGCGTGTCGATCTTCTGTTCCAGTTCCTCCTTCGTTTCAAGCAGTGCGCGCTTGGCCGGATCGTTGTTCGCGGCGAGGCCCGCGCCCAGCCGCAGCACCGTCATGCTCGACATCAACTGCCCTTGCCCATTGCCGGCTTCGCGCACCGGATCGCCATGGCCCACATCGTCAAACACCGCGTGTTCCGTGGCCAGGCGCTTTTGCGAATCGTAGAAGGCCGCGGTCTTCTTTGCCGCGTAAGCGAACGCCTCCATGGCGCTGATCGAGTCGCTCTTGTCGGTATCGGCGGCGGGATCCTGGAGCGCCTCGACCCAGTAGCGCGCAAAGACCGTGGCGTTTTTCTCGGTGCCTGACTTGGTTGCCGCAATGACGGCGCGGCCGGGACGTTCCAGCGCAGCTATAGATCCGCCGCTGGCGCTGGTCGTATTCACCACAAGTTGGCGGTGAGCGGCGATGCGATCGCACATCTCCACGATTTGCGCTGCAGTGACGTCGGGGCCGACCAGATTCAACTTGTACTCGACGCCATCGAATGATCCGTGGCCGATGAGAATGAGTACGAAATCATCTTCCGGTTTCGCATCGCGGGCAACCGTGCCGAGGGTATCGCGCAGTTGCGTTGCAGTAGCCTGCGCGCCGCTCAGCGTGAATACATGGGCCGATTCGGCCGACGCTTTGAAAGTCTTGTCGAGATCTTTCGCTGCCGCGGCGAAGCGCTGCTCGTAGTCGGGCTCACCGCCCAGGCCGGCCACGATGACGTAGTAGGTGGCCGCGCCCGCCTGCATGGCACACACGAACATTGCTGCCAGCAGGAGAGCGCCCCTCATACCACACCCCACTTGCGGCGCAACAGCCATTCGCCGGCAGGCAAACCCACTAGCAGCGCGAAAACGATGGGCATATCCCAAAGCTCTTTGGTGTTGCGCACCGAGATGCCGGCCTCGGAGTAAGAAATATCGCGTGGGAGACTACTCAGGTCCGAGGGCTTCCAATAACGCCCGCCGGTTTGCGAAGCAAGCTGCTCGAGGAACCGCCGGTTCTGTGTGGTGTGAAAATTCTCGGCGATGCCGTCTTCTCGCTGAAACGTGACCACATCACGGCCGAGTTCCTGCGGCTGCCCGTTCGCGGATTCCGCAGTGATCTCGGCCAGATAATCACCTGGCCTCTCCGCGGTCCATTCCGCCTGGTAAGTTCCGGGCGTCTCCGGCGAGGGTGTTAGATCGATGAACGCATTCACTCCCTCGGGGCCAACCACATGCGCGCTCACGTGCGCATCGGCAGAAGGTTGAAACTGGCGGTCGCGCACCTGCGCTATGAGTTGCACGTGTCCTTCGTCCATCAAAACACGGGCCGGCATGGTTGCCGACACCGCACCGGGACTCTCCGTAACCAGCCAGCGGAGGAGCTGGTGCCAGAAGAGTTCATGCGATGGGTCGCCCAGCGCTTCGCTCATCTGCCACCGCCATGTGCCTCCGGTTGCCATCACCGCTGTGCGACCGTGCCCGTAGCTCTGGGTAATCAACAGCGGCAGTTTGCGCCGACCAGCGTTGAGGCTCGCCAGCACTGTTGCTCCCGGCTTGGGCGCGCCGGCGTCTTCGTAGTCGGCGAGGTAGGTTAGCTTTCTCCAGCGGGCGGCATTCTTATCGGGATCATCAAGCAGCCGCATAATCGGCGAATCCACGCCGGCTGCCGTTAACTCCACTGTCGCGGGGTTGCGGTGGAAGTTGTTCTTCCCCGAGGGAAGGAAGGTAGGGAGCAGTTCGCTCAACGTTGACGCGGCCCAACCTCCATCGCTCAGCGAAGAACGTCCGCCGAGAAAGAGAACGCCTCCGCCGCGCCGGTCGACATATTCGCGCAGCAGTTCCTGCTGCAGGGGCGTGAAGTAGTCGGCATCGACCGAGCCGATGATGATGCCCGAATAGCCAAAAAGATCTTCGGGCCGCACCGGAAATCCGTCGGCCAGTTCATTCGGACTGCCGATGCCCTGCCGATAAATTTTGTTCTCGCTGGTGCGCAGCATCGATACCACCTGGACGCTGGGGTCGTTCTCCTCGGCGCGGCGAATGAATTTGAATTCCCAGCGCGGCTCGCCTTCGATGTAAAGGATTTTTCTCTTGGTTTCGGAGACCAATAATGGGCGGGTCAGAGAGTTGTTGGCCAGGTCCTCTTCGCGGTCCAACGGCTCCACGCCGAATGCAATACTCTTTGCGCCTGCGGCCCCGGCCGGAAAGAAAATTGGGTCCGCCTGAACCCGTCCGTTCGGCCCAAACGTGATCTCCCGCGATCCAAGCATCTTGTTGCCATCGCGCACGGTGAGTGTGGCCTTTTCACCGACGTATCCGTGCTGCGTCAGAGTGACGGTGGCGGCGACCCGTGTGCCGGCAAAGGCTTTTTCCGCGACGCTGACATCTTCGATCTCGACATCGTGTGCAGGTTCTTCACGCCCGAATCCGACGGTGTGGACGGGAATGCGCCGATTGCGCAGCCCTTCCAGGGTGTCCGGCGCAATGCCCGCGCCGCCCAGTCCCACTGAATTCTGGCTGCCATCGCTCATCAATACGATCGCGCCCAGGGGCAGGTCGGACGTGTCCGCGAGCAACTGCTTTAGTCCATCGTCGAAATGCGTGGCCGCGCCCGTGGGCGCAATGCCTTTGGTCCCCTCCGTGCGGCGAAGTTCGCGATCGACGCGATAGACTCGCGTCTGAAAGCGTTTCTCCAACCCGGCGAGAACACCTCCGTTCAGTGCACCCAGAGCCGCCGCTTCGCGGGTGCGGCCGTCGCTGTCTGCGACTGCCATGCTCCGCGAGTCGTCCACCACGACGGCGATGATATTCTGCTGAGAACTCAGTTCCCCGATGGTGACGGCCGGCTGCCACAGCAGCAGCAACAGCAGCGCGAGCAGCGCCGACTGCATACCCCAGATCATCCACGTCCGCCAACCGCGCAGGTTGGGCGAAGTCTGCGTCCATCGACGGCGGATCAGCAGCGCCAAGCCACCCGATGCAATCACGACGAGAACCGGCAGCAGCCAAACCGGCCACGTGCTCAGCAGCACGAATCGGCCTTTCGTGAATACCGGTATCGGGTACTTGAGGAGAAACTGAAGCATGCACGCCTGCGAGTCGTGAATGGAGCAGTTACGAACTGTTGAAGTTTGCCTGCGAGCCCCTCTGATACCGTGTGGGCTTTAATGCGTCATGCCGTACAGGATGTAGTCCAGGCCCACCCGAAATGCCATGGATGCGAAGGTCTCCGGGTAATTGGGATCGTCGGCCCACTCCCATGCGTCGCCCAGGTGCATGTTGTGGCAGATGGCGACCATGATGCGGCCCCTGTCATCGCGGATCGCGCGCCATTTGGGCTGGTAGCCGTCTTTTTCATAAGTGCGGCCGGTCCAGACGTACTGTTCGCCGGGGATCTGCATCTTGTCGTCGATGTCGTAGAGGGTGTGAAAAATCTCGTCACTGCTCTCCAGATCCTCGATGGGCCGGTCGGGCAGCACCTGGCGCATGCCGTTCATGAAGTTTTCCCAGTCCTCGGTGCCGTGAAAGTCGTCCACCATCAGGAAGCCGCCCTTGAGCAGGTACTCGCGCAGACGCTTTGCCTCGGCGTCAGTGAAAGACCAGGTCTGTACCTGCACCGCGTAGATCCATGGATAGTTGAAGATCTCATCCGAATCAAGGGTGACTACCTGCTCCGTGGGCCGGCCGTCAATACGGGTGAGGCGGTGCATGGCGATAAGGAACTGGCGGTCGGCCTTGGGGTAATCGCGCGACCAGGAGGGACCCCACCAGCCGTGGTGACCTCCCCAGGCGCCTCCCATCGCGCTCGCAGTGGTTGGATACGCCAGGCGCGACCAGTAGAACTCGGATTTCACATTGGAGGGCGAGTCGTCATTCCCAAACCCGAAATCGGCGGTCCGCTGAAAGGCCCACACTCCGGCGCAGCAGGCTACGGCCGCAATTGCCGGCAGAGCCAACCGCGAGAATCTCATGGTGAGGACCTCCGCGACGGGGAATGTGCGCAAGAGTACCCGAACGCCGTGACGCTTGCCCGTTAGACGGAGGCACCCCTGGGTTGGTTGCAGTCCTTCGCCCCGCGGACAGCGCTGCTTGTCCCAACAATAATCGCGTGAGACCATCGAGGTACAGCCCGCCGGGGCAGGAGGAGATAAAGTGAACAGGCGCAATCTCCTGAAGCTCGGCGGGATGGCGATGGCACAAACCGGTCTGGGCGGTCTGCGGTCATGGGGGCAGGCGGGGGGGCCCGGTTCTCAGGCGGCGGAGATCAAGCCGGACTACACGCTGCGCATTGCCCCCGTCACGGTCGAGCTCGATCGCTCCCACATCCTTTCCACCACCGGCTACAACGGAATTGCACCGGGACCGGTGCTGCGCATGCGCGAGGGCAAGCCGGTCACGGTGGAGGTCATCAACGATACCGATACGCCGGAACTCGTGCATTGGCACGGCATGCTGATTCCCTCCGACGTGGACGGCACCGAGGAGGAACGCTCGCCGCTTGTGCCGCCGCATGGACGGCATCGGTTTCAGCTCACGCCCACTCCGGCCGGCAGCCGCTGGTACCACTCCCACGCCATGGCCATGGACGACCTGCACAAGGGCGCGTACACGGGGCAGTTCGGTTTCGTTTACGTCGATGGGGGCAACGACCCGGGTCACTATGACCAGGAGTTGTTTCTGGCCCTGCGCGACTGGGAGCCCTTCTTCACCGGCACCATGGACGACATGGACGACGACACCCACGATGGGCCGCTGCTCGAAAAGCCGGCGGTGATGAACACCGACCCGGACGGACTCGAGGTGGGATCGGCGACCTACTCCATCAATGACAAGGCGCTTGGCTCGGGCGATCCGATCCGGGTGCGCGACGGGCAGCGGCTGCTGATTCATTTCCTCAACGCCAGCGCTATCGAGAATCGCCGCGTGGCTCTGGCCGGACACAAGATGAAAGTGATCGCCATGGACGGGAACCCTGTGCCCACTCCGCAGGCGCTCGATTCGGTCTTTGTGGGGGCGGGGGAGCGGGTTGACGTGGTGGTGGAGATGAACCAGCCGGGGGTATGGATCTTGGGGTCGACGGAAAAGATGATTCGCGAGTCGGGGCTGGGTGTGGTGGTGGAGTACGCCGGCCAGCATCATCCCCCGCAGTGGGTCGATCCGCCCAGAGCCCGCTGGGACTACACGATCTTCGGCAGCCAGAGGGCGAGTCCGCCGGCTCCGCAGCAGAATATCGAGTTGATTTTCGAGAAGATTCCCGGGGGCGCGGGGAAATTCAACCTCTGGCTCGTCAATGGCAAGCCCTATCCGCACGAGCGGGAATTCGTGCTGCAGCGGGGCACGCGCTACCGGCTGACCATGCGCAACCGCACCGATGACGCGCATCCCATGCACCTGCACCGTCATCTCTGGGAATTAATTGAGATCAACGGCAAGACGACCGCCGGCCTGATGAAGGACACGGTGGTGGTGCCGTACTTTGGGCGGGCGGTAGTCGATTTCACCGCCGATCAGCCGGGGCTATCGCTCTTCCATTGCCATATCCAGCAGCACATGGACTACGGATTCAAGGCGCTTTTCCGGTACGCCTGAGGGATGTCCGTTCCTCTCGTTCGGGGGGACCAGTTCGACTCGCTTCACAGTCTCACAGCTCAATTCAAAAAAACGACCCGGGGGGAGGGGTTCCGGCCGCTTCCGGTTCAAATCATTGCGGCACTGAGACTTATGCCAGTTTAAGGGGGTGCCGGAATGGCTCCGTACCGAGGCTAAATGGTCCTGAACGGGCTCCGAAAGCGCCACGATTCGAGCCACATGGGCGCGCGGATTCCGGTGCTCTCAATTCATGGTGCCGGAAACACGGCTAATTTTCTGCAACGATTTTTGCTGCACGCACTTTGACGTGCTTTTTAGAATCCCGGAACACCGCTCTGCGTTTGCCCGTAGTTCTTTTCAACCCGATTAATAATTCGACGAATGGGGCGTCATCCCTATGAACAACATTTTCCTCAGAGAGCGTGGACCCGTGAGCGCCGCAGCCGCAGCCATTCCGATGCCCAATACGAGCGATCAGCTATTTAAGAGTGATCAGCTCTCACAGCTTTTCGCGGACCATCATCGGCGCATCCTGCTCGCCGCTTATCGCATTACGGGCAGCATGGCCGATGCGGAGGATGTAGCCCAGACGGTCTTCCTGCGCCTGGGTAATGGCGACACCGTCCCCATGAAAAGCGCCGGAAGTTATCTCTACCGTGCAGCCATCAACGGGGCCCTGGACTTGCTTCGCCGGCGAAAAGTGGCTGCAATCGAGCCGCTCGATGCCGCGGCCGGCATCGCTTCGGCGGGATGGGGCGATTCTCCGGAACGAGAGGCTTCCGGAAAACAACTCGCCGGGCTGCTGCGCCAGGCTGTGAGCGAACTGGCTCCGCGGGCCGCCGAGATGTTCACGCTGCGCTACATCGAGGAATTAGGAAACCGCGAGGTCGCCGCGCTGATGGGAACTTCGCAGGCGGTAGTGGCGGTCACGCTCCATCAAACACGATCGAAGCTGAAGAAACGGCTTCTTGAACTGGAACGCGGGCACTAGGTCCCTAACCGCATGAATTTGTATCTGAAGCATCGTGGTATCCCAGGTCTCAAAATCGAGACCTGGGGCACCCAGGATTGGTACAAAACTGACGGTCGGAGCTAGAACGGGGGAAGTCATGAAACATCAAGACGAATTGCTGAATAAGGCCATCCAGGCGGTGCGGGACGATGAGCCCGGCTCCGAAGCCATCCATGCATCTGCAGCAAGAATTTCCGATCGCCTGGGGGTTGCCATGCGCACCGACGCGGCGGTCGAGCAAATCCGCGGCTGCGAAGACGTTCGGCGGCTACTGCCTTCCTATCGCGAAGGCACGCTGCCCGAGGCGCGCGCCCTGCTGGTGAAGGCTCACCTGGGCGACTGCGGCACCTGCCTGCGCTACTTCCGCGAAGGGTCAAAAGCGGCGACGGTGGATTGGTCAGTGCCGGCGGCGGGCCGCGCCGGTTCGCGTCCGACCCGGGCGCCGCGGACACTTGGATGGGCACTTGCCTTCTCGTTTGCCCTCGCGGTATGTTTCGCGTTTCTCTACAGGGCGTATTGGGAGGTGCCGCCCGGCGTTCGCGCCGAGGTGCAATCGATCGACGGCACCGCATGGCTGATTTCCGACGGAAAGGACCACAAGCTAACGGCCGGAGCCTCAATCGGCGAAGGAGACCGCCTGCGTACCTCCGGGGCATCGCGCGCCGTGATCCGTCTTTCTGACGGCTCGACCGTCGAAGTGAATGAGCGCACTGCCCTTGAAGTGGGCGCGCGCGGCCGCAACATGACCGTGGCGCTCGACGGCGGCGACGTAATCGTGCAGGCCGCCAAGCGGACCTCCGGCCATCTCTATGTCAAGACTCCCGATTGCCGCGTGGCGGTGACAGGGACGGTGTTCACCGTCAATTCCGGCATCAAGGGTTCGCGCGTGGCGGTGCTGCAAGGCGCAGTACAGGTGACGCATTCCGGGATTCACTCCATGCTCAATCCCGGCGACCAGATCACCACCAGCGACAACCTGGCGCCCGAGCCGCTCGAAGAACAGATATCCTGGAGCCCGGATCGCGCGAAGTACGTCGGCATCCTTGCCCAGTTGGCGCTGATCGAGCATCGCATCAGCCAGATTCCCTTCCCGCAGCCTCGGTATTCGAGCGATCTGCTGCCGCGGGTGCCCGCCGATACGCTTCTCTATGTCAGCATTCCTAACCTCGGCGAGTTTCTCAGCCAGGCAAACCAGATCTTCCATGATCAGCTGACTCAGAGCCCTCAGCTGCAGCAGTGGTGGTCGCAGGGCCACAATAACGGCGCCGAGTTTGACGAGCTGGTCGAGAAGATCCACGACCTCAGCCAATACCTGGGCGATGAAGCGGTCGTGGTCGGCGTCAAGCAAGGTGATCATCCCGGCTTTGCGGTTCTCGCCGACGTCGCGAAGAGCGGCCTTGCCGATCTGCTCAAGAAGGAAGCGGCAGATGCCGGCGCGGCTGGCGCCACTTACGGTACTCGATGAGCAGTCGCTGGCATCGCTCAGCGGAGGCGGCAACGGACATGCGGCGTATGCGCTGGTACGGCCTCAGGAAGTGGTTTTCTCGAATGACATCGCGCTCCTGAAGCAGCTGAACGCCCAGTTGGGTGCGGGCGCCAGCGGTTTCGCGGCGAGCGACTTCGGCAAGCAGATTGCGGCCGCTTACGATCGCGGCGCGGGCATCATCCTGGCGGCGGACCTGCACGAGATGATGGCCAATGTCGCCGTTCATTCGGGCAAGCGCGCCACAGCGGTGGCCAACAGCGGAATCGAAGAGCTCCGCTACCTGATCGCCGAACACCGCGAAACCAACGGCATGCCGCAGAACCATCTCAACCTGCAGTTCTCGGGGACCCGCCAGCGCGTTGCGTCGTGGCTTGCGGCACCTGCGCCGATCGGGTCGCTCGACTTTGTCACTCCGAATGCGGCCATTGCTGTTGCGGGGCTTTCCAAGGACCCGAAAGCCATCGCCGACGACATCATCGCCATGACCGCCAGGGGCACCGGCAACTCGGGATTCGACGAATTGGACGCCAAGCTGCAGATCAATATCCGCGAGGACCTGATCGCCAACCTGGGCGGCGATTTCCTGGTCGCTCTCGACGGGCCGGTTCTCCCTACACCGTCGTGGAAAGCCGTGATCGAAGTCAACAACGCGAACCAGCTCGAGTACACTCTCGAGCACCTGGTGCAGGCCATCAACAGTCAGGAGCAGGGTCCCAAAGCGCACCAGGCCGCCATCGACCCCAGCGACACCAACGGACAGCGCTTCTACGCAGTCCGCGACGTGACCTCCGGAACCGTTGTGGCGAACTACACATTCTCTGACGGCTACATGATCATTGCGCCCACGCGGGCATTGCTCATGGATGCACTGAAAACTCACGCTGCCGGCAATTCGCTGGGGCGTTCGGCGGCCTTCCGCGCGTTGCTTCCCAAGGACGAGAATGAGAATTACTCGGCCGTGGCTTACCAGAACCTGAGCCCGGTGCTTTCGCCGCTGCTCAGCCAATTCAGCGGCGAGTCCGCGGAAGCCATCCGCAAGCTGGCGGCCGACTCGCGGCCCACCGCGATCTGCGCATTCGGCAAGGAAAGCCGCATTGAAGTGGAGAGCGACAGCCGCCTGTTCGGATTTGATTTCGTGACCCTCGGAGCGTTGCTCGATTCCCGGAACAAGTTGCCGGGCGCGAACGTAAGACAATGACATGGGCGTAATCGATCTAGACCGGTTGGAAGTACGGCTTGGCGGCCGCGTGGTCCTCGACGGGCTCACCGGGGAACTGCGCGGCAACGCCATCGGTCTTCTCGGCCCCAACGGCGCCGGAAAATCGACCCTGATTAACACGCTGCTGGGGTTCCACTCGCCCTCCCGTGGAACCGCTCGCGTTTTCGGCATGGATGCGGTGCGGGAACGCGCGCAAATCCGCCAGAGCATAGGCTACATGCCCGAGAACGATTCGTTCATCGGCAACATGAACGGCGTTCGCTTCGTGCGCTACATGGCAGAGCTGGCCGGCCTGCCCGCGAATGAAGCGCTGGAACGCGCGCATGAGGCTTTGTTTTATGTCGGCCTGGGCGAAGTGCGCTACCGCAAGGTAAGCACCTACTCCCTGGGCATGAAGCAACTCGTCAAGCTGGCCCAGGCGCTGGCGCACGGACCGCGCCTACTCATTCTCGACGAGCCCACCAACGGCCTCGATCCCATGGCCCGCCAGCGCATGATCCAGACCATCAAGGAGATTCGCAAGGAGGGCAGCATCCGCATGCTGATCTCTTCGCATCTGCTGCGCGACATCGACGAGACCTGCGACGAAGCCCTGATCCTCAAGAACGGCCGCATCGCCGCGCTCTGCAACATCGAAGAAGAGCGCCGCTCGCATCGCAACTTCATCGAGCTGGAAACCATCGGCGCCAACGAGCGCTTCGCCGAAAAGATGCGCGAACGCGGCTGCGAATGCGCCTGCTTCCCGGACGGGCGCGTGAAGATCGTGATGCCCGACCAGATTGAGGCGCGCGACCTCTACGCGACGGCTGCGCAGGAGGGAGTGCAGATTCGCCGCATCAACCAGCGCCGCGACTCGCTCGAAGACATTTTCCTGCGGGCGATGGACGGCAACCACGAGAGTGAATGGAAGAGGGGGGAACTTGTCAGTCTATAAGCATGACTATCGCGCCTACACCGGCAGAGTGACCCCGCTCTGGTCGCGGGTCCTGGTGCTGGCGCGCTATGGGCTCGCCGAGATCTGGTCCTCCAAGATCACGATTGGGCTGTTCACGCTTTCCATGCTGCCTTCGATCGTGTTCCTGATCATGATCTATCTTGCCAACAACCCGGTGGCGCGGATGCTGATCATGCGCGGCAACGGTCAGCGTGAACTGCCGATCACGGCCGAGTTCTTCCTGGTCATTCTCGAGATCCAGTGCTGGGCCGCGTTAGTCATCAATGCATGGATCGCGCCGCGCCTCATCACGTTCGATCTGGCCGACAACGCGCTTCCAATTTTGCTCAGTCATCCCATCTCGCGGTTCGGCTACGTGGTGGGTAAATTCATGGCGCTGTTCGCTTCGCTCTCGCTGGTCACGTGGGTTCCTTGCCTGCTGCTATTTACATACCAGGGTTATGCGTCGCCGCAGGGCTGGACCGGCGCGAATCTGCAGATCGCTTCCGGGCTACTGATTGGCTCGCTGCTGTGGATCGGGCTTCTTACGTTTCTTGGCCTGGCGCTTTCCTCGTGGGTCAAGTGGCGAGTGGTGGCTACTGGGATCATCATCGCGGCGGTATTTGTGCCAGCGGGCGTGGGCGGAATCATTACCGGGATTCTGCGCACCCGGTGGGGCTTTCTGCTCAATGTGCCGGTCGAGCATGACGCAGCTGTGGCAGCGTTTGCTGGGCGCGCCCGAGAGGATGGGGAGCGAACTGCGCGATGCCCAGCGCGGCCATCGTTACCATGCTTGTCCTGGTCAGCCTGGTGTGCATCGCCATGCTCAATGCGCGTATCCGCGCGCGGGAAGTGGTGCGGGGATGACTGGCCATGAACGATCAGATCATCTTCGACAACGTGTCGAAGTTCTACGGCGAAGTGCTGGGCGTGAATCGCATCTCGCTCAACATTCCGCCGGGTGTGACCACGCTGGTCGGTCCCAACGGATCGGGCAAGACCACGCTGATGAACCTGATGACGGGGCTGGTGCAGCCTTCGAGCGGATCGATTTCCGTGCTTGGATTGAATCCCGGCGAATGCGACCGAGTTCTTCCGCGAAGTGGGCTACTGCACGCAGTTCGATTCGTTCCCGCGCGGGCTCACCGGGTGGGAATTCCTGATGGACAGCCTGATGCTGCACGGCATGCATCCCGGCGATGCGTTCCGGCTGGCGCAGGAGGCCCTCGACCGCGTAAAGCTCACCGACGCCGCTGTCCGCAAAATCGCCGGATACAGCAAGGGCATGCGCCAGAAGATCCGCCTGGCCCAGGCCATCGCGCATCATCCGCGCGTGCTGGTTCTCGATGAGCCGCTCAACGGACTGGATCCGATGGCGCGTGCCGAGTCGCTGGCGCTGTTCGAGGAGCTGGGCCGGCAGGGAATGCATCTCGTCATCTCCAGCCACATTCTCGATGAGGTCGACCGAATCTCCGATCGCGTGGTGCTGATCACCGGCGGGTACCTGATCGCCGAAGGCAATATTCACCAGGTGCGGCAGGAAGTGCGCGACAAGCCCATGCAGGTGCTGATCCGCTGCGACAGGCCGGAACTGCTGGCCTCCCGCATGTTTGAAGTGAATCACTGCGTCGAGGCCCGCCTGCACGCCGATGGACACGGCGTATTTCTGCGCACCGGCGACATGGACCAGTTCTACCGGCTCATCAACGAGATCGCGGTGGAGGGACTGGTGAAGATTGAAGCTGTCGCGCCGGCGGACGACGATGCCTATTCGATTTACCAATATCTGATCGGGTCGGAAGGAGGGGCCGCACGATGACCGAACAGGCGACAACATTCGTTCACATCCTCCGGCAGCAGCCGTGGAGCCTGTGGTGGCTGCAGGCGCGGCGCCTGGCCCGGATCGAAGTGCGCCGCAATCTTTTTTCCCGTCGCGCGTGGTGGGTTTATTTCCTGGCCTTCGTGCCGACCGTCATCCTCCTGATTCACACGCTGTTCGCACGGCACCCGCAGTATGCGATGGCGGAAGACACTACGGTGCTGGCCGGGATCGTTCAGTTCTACTACATCCGGCTGGGCATATTTTTTGGGTGTCTGGGAATTTTTTCGCGGCTGATTCGCGGAGAGATGATCGAGCGCAGCCTGCATTTTTATCTGCTGTCGCCGGTGCGGCGAGAGGTGCTGCTGCTGGCGAAATTCGCGGCCGGGTCCATCAGCGCGTTGGCATTGTTCGGCAGCGCCATGATCGCCAATTTCGCGCTGATCTATGTTGCCTTCGGTCCGGCCGGATACGACTACGTTTTCAATGGCGCCGGCATGGGAGAACTCGAAGCCTATCTTGCTATCGTAGTGCTCGCCTGCCTCGGCTACGGATCGGTGTTTCTGCTGCTGAGCATGATGTTCCGCAACCCCACTCCGGCCGCGTTGCTGGTATTCGGATGGGAAGCAATCAATCCAGTGATGCCTTCGCTGCTGCAGAAGATAAGCGTGGCTGCGTATCTGCGCCACCTGATGCCGATTACGGTTCGGGGCGCGGATATTTTCGCGCTGCTGACGGTACCGACGGAGCCTGTGCCTGGATGGGTGGCGACGCTGGGATTGCTCGGCTTGATCGCGGTGGTGCTGACCTATTCCTGCTATCGAATGAGGACGCTCGAGATTCGCTATACCACGGAGTAAGCTGTCCGGAGGCAATTCGGGTTCAATGGTGTCCCACCCCTTCGGCAGAAAGAAGGCGAAAGGATGGGCACGCTGCGTTTGTTTTCCTGGCTGGTTAGAGTTCGGTCGACTGGGTTGCCACCAGCGATTTGGCCTTGGCGATGAAGTCGGCTAACGGCTGCGAGCCCTGGTCGCCTTTGCCGCGGGTGCGGACACTCACCGCTCCGGCGGCTTCTTCCTTGTCGCCGAAGACCAGGATGTACGGGGTCTTCTGGTTGGCGAAGTCGCGAATCTTGGCATTCATCTTCTCGTTGCGGGCGTCGGTTTCAATCCTGAGGCCAGCCGCCTTTAGTTCCGCTTCGAGTTTTTGCGCATAGCCGAGGTGCCGTTCGCTGATGGGCACCAGGCCGATCTGCACGGGCGCAAGCCACAGCGGGAAAGCGCCGCCATAGTGCTCGATGAGCACGCCGAAGAAACGCTCGAGGGATCCGAACAGGGCACGATGGACCATGACGGGCCGGTGGCGTTCACCGTCTTCGCCAACGTATTCGAGTTCGAAGCGGGCAGGAAGGTTGAAGTCGAACTGGACGGTGGACAGCTGCCACAGGCGGCCCAGCACATCGACGAGTTTGACATCGATCTTGGGCCCGTAAAACGCGGCTTCGCCGGGGATGGTTTTGTAACCGATGCCCTTGCGAGTGAGCGCGCTTTGCAGTGAATTGACCGCCATGTTCCAGTGCTCGTCGGAGCCGGCGTAGTGGGCGCGGTCGTTCGGGTCCCAGGTGGAGAGCTCGACCTTGAATTCGGAGAAGCCGAAGGTCCTAAGCACCGCCTCGGCGAAGTCGATACAGGCAACAACTTCTTCTTCGATCTGACCGGGCGTGCAGAAGATGTGGGCGTCGTCCTGGGTAAAGCCGCGCACGCGAAGCAGGCCGTGCATGGTGCCGGAGCGCTCGTAGCGGTAGACGTTGCCCAACTCGGCATAGCGCTGGGGCAGGTCGCGATAGCTTTTGGGCGAGTTGCGGTAGATGAGGATGTGGCCGGGGCAGTTCATCGGCTTGAGGCGATATTCGGCATCATCCAGTTCCATGGGGGTGTACATGTTGCCGGCGTAGAAACCCTCGTGGCCGCTGACCCTCCACAGGTCACGACGCATCACGTGCGGCGTGCTGACAAGCAGATAGCCGCGGCGCAGGCATTCCTCTTTCATCCAGTCTTCCATCACCTTGCGCACCATGGCGCCCTTGGGATGCCAGAAGACGAGGCCGGCACCGGCAAGTTCCTGGATGCTGAACAGATCGAGTTGCTTGCCCAATAGCCGGTGGTCGCGCTTGGCGGCCTCTTCGAGACGCGCGAAGTGTTCGTCGAGGTCCTTCTTCGAAAAGAAGGCGGTTCCGTAGATGCGCTGCAACTGGGGATTCTTCTCGTCGCCCAGCCAGTAGGCGCCGGCCAGGCTGGTGATCTTGACCGCCTTCACCCGGCCCGTGGAGGGCACGTGCGGTCCGCGGCAGAAGTCGACGAACTTTCCGTTGCGATAGAAGCTGACGTTCGCGCCCGGCTGGGTGAATTTGGTCACGAAGTGAGTCTTCATGAAGTCGCCGTCGCGCTCGAATTCCTGGAGCGCCCGTTCGCGCGGTTCGTATTCGCGAACAAATGGCTCGTCGCGCGCCACCACCTCGGCGATTTTCTTCTCGATCGCGGAAAGGTCTTCTTCGCTGAAAGGCTTTTCGCGATAGAAGTCGTAAAAGAAGCCGGAGTCGGTGGCTGGGCCATGACCCAGCTTGGTTTCGGGGAAGAGCTCGAGCACCGCCGTCGCCAGCACATGCGCCGCGGAGTGGCGAACTACCTTGAGAGCCTCGGGATCCTTTTCGGTCACCAGTTCGAGACGCGCGTCTTCGTTCAGCGGCGTGCTGAGATCGACCAGCCGGGGCGCCGAGGTGTCTTCGGCCGAATACATGGCGGCTTCGCCGGATTCTGCGGATTTGGCTTCGGATGAGTTGTTCCCGGTGAGGGGCGTCAGGCGGGCGACGACCGAGGCCGCGGCCAGGCGCGGCGAGATGGAGTTGGCAATCTCCAGGGGCGTCGTGCCGGAAGGAACCTCGCGAACAGCTCCGTCGGGCAGATGAATAGCGATTGAATTCGAGCTCATAGGAAAACAGTCCTGGTTTGAAACGCTGTGGATGTTCCGGCCACGATATGCGTAAGCGGTGGGAACCATTCAGGATATACCGGCAGCGGACCCAGGGCGCGTACGCGCGCAGTAAATGGGCCTTGCGTTTCCTCAAAGACAACCGCAATTGGCCTTGGTAAAAGGTTTTCTGTAACACGAGAGTGGGATTGGCCCGTACCCCCAACGAGCGCCCGTCGCACCGGTATTGGGAATGTCCCAGGCCGATCGAACGGAGCTACTGTTCCTACAACACACCGGAACAGTTTGGGGACGGCAAGAGGGGGTCCGAAATGCAGGTACTTTGCAAGAGCAGCCAGGAACAAGTTGAAACATGCTGCAGTGTGTGCGGCCAGGGTTTCGCCCTCTACTGGGAACGGCAGACAAAAGCAGAGCGGGCGCAGGCTCTTCGCGAAGTGGAAAAGACCCTCCGCGGCCATCACTATAACCAGGCTGGCCCGGAAGCTCACCCCAACCGTGGGTTCCTTGTTCCGGAATGGAAAGGCCCAATCGCTTTTTCCGGGGCCGCGATTCTTGGCAATGCACCCAGTTGGGCCCTTTGAAGCATCTTACCGGTATGGATTTGGGGCGCGCATGGTTCGAGGCCCCCAGCAAGACAGGAATCGCGAGAGCCGAAGATACGGTTCCGCACAGCAAGTTGGTTTGACGGGACCCTGCGGCACGACGACTCTGCCGGAGAATAAGTAAAAAAACGGTCCCTTGAGTTCGTTACCTTGGTTCTCTACGTAGCTTTGGGCACGAGCAAGAACCATTTATTGTCACGACGTTCCGATGCTGGCCAGCGATTACACCCTCCGAGGTCATCGCAGCCAGCATCAACTTTTTGGGGGCAGGGACTGAGGGACTGAGCGACTGAGGGAACAGGCGGCAGCTGATCCGCCATCGTTGCTGGATACTCGGAATGGCGGCAGTCATTCCACCTACGCTGCCACTCGCCGACGCGATGTCCTTCGGCCATTCAGGATCGGCGGTGCGAATCCCGGCATATCTTCCATGTCGTAACTGCCGAGTTGCCCACAACTCGACCGCAAAGAACTGAACACTTGGCCCCGGGATACGATATCGCCAATGCAGAACGCCATTTCCAGGCTCTTTCTGGACGCCGGCGAGAAAGACTTCTTCCATCGGCTCCGTCGTGAGCTGGAGAATCGAAATATCCGGCAAGGTATATCAGATTCCTGCGGCGTTCGAAAGGACAGTCTCCTTCCTTCCAGTGGTTCGCGCTTATTTATTCAATGCGCCGCTGTATTGTTGCACCTCATTGGGAGCGAGCCAACATCTGCTATACCCCTGGGGAATCGCAGACTGGCGCGGTGTGAAGCGCATGTGCGTAACGATGGCGGAAGACGAGGGGTACGTTCTTGTATTCGACCCAGTTGATGAGATGTATCACTTACGTGGCCGGCGAATACGGCTTGGGAACTTGGGGTATTCGTGGAGATGGAGTCGATTGTTTCATCGCTCGATAGTTGGCGATAAAGAGTGGACCGGGGTGAACACTCGTCCAAGCTCCGAGTCGCCACGAGACGTTCAGAAAGGCTGACCGTGGATGTTCAATTCCAGAAACTGATTGCCAATACAGCTGATCGTCCAAGTTCAAGGCGTCGCCAGTTGACGAAAGATCCGCACTCGATAACAGCATCGGATTGAACCGGGCATCGCTGCTTGAAGGACTTGACGCTCAAGAGCTCTAGCACAATCAGGAGCAGGGAATATGGCCGTGGTTTGCCGCCGCCTCCAGAGAGCGTCTGAGGTACGGTTAGACAACGATCTCAAGCGTTCATGTTCCTTCCGAGAAGTCTGGGAAGAACTCAAATGCGGGAGCGAAACCTCATGGAAGGTTGCACAGTCTATATTTCGAAAATGCAGGGTCCACACACACCCATTCGTTCCCGTGGTTAGTGCCGATGAAAGATGACTGCGATCTACAGGTCCCCGATCGAGCTGCACGGCGGTCGCATGACCGCCGATACTGCGCTGTTGCAAACCTTTCGTCTTCCCAGGGCGAGCCAGGCTGGAGGCTTGATCTGACTCACGCGAAATTTCCGATAGGCCACCACTCGCCCGCGACTCCGCTTGCTTGCAACCGTTGCGCAGGGATGAAGCAAGAAGAGGATCGATGGAGCCATTCACCCTTCTTGATGGCTGGCGACACGGCGGCGGTCAAGGTGAAGGATTCGGGTGGCATTGGCCGAGGCTACCTGCGTGCGCTCCGCCTCAGTGACCTTTGCGGTTTCGATGAACCGCGCGGCGAGCTCAGTTTTCTCGAACGGATAGTCGATGGAGAACATCACGTTCTCCGCGCCCATGGCATCGAGAGAGCAGCGGAGCGAATGGTCCGAGCACATGCCGGAGGTGGTGACGGCAATATTCCGCCGGATGTAGTAAGAGGGCGGATTGGCAAGCGAGCGTCCGCCTCGATTACAGACTAACCAGCGGCTATCAAAGCGCCATAGGCTGAACGGCAGTGTCTCTCCGCCGTGACCGAGAATGAGCCGCGCTTTGGGGTAACGCTCGAAGACGCCTGCGAACACGAGGCGCAGGGCGTGCGTCGCCGTCTCAAAGGCCCAGCTGCAAACCGGGCCCCATAGCTCGCTGTGGCCGGCATAGGTGCCGGGGTGATCGACCGGATTGCCCGGATGAAGGTAGATGGGCGCCTCGAGGGCGGCGGCGCGCTCCCAGAAAACGGAGTACTCGTCGAGATCGAGATATTCGCCGTTGGTCTGGCCGTTGATGAGCGCTCCCTGAAAACCCAGGTCGCGAACGCAGCGCTCCAGTTCAGCGGCGGCCTGTGACGGGCTGTGCATGGCCAGATGAGCGAATCCGCCGAATCGCGCGGGACGCTTCTGCATCTCTCCCGCGAGGAAGTCATTTACGGTGCGCGCCTTGCGCTCGGCAACGGCGCCGTCCTTCTCCGCCTGCACGCCGGGGCCGGCCAGCGAGAGCACTACGAAGTCGACGTGATGCTCGTCCATGACTGCGAGGCGGCGCTCGCCGAAGTCCATCAGCGCACCTGGGGCAAGCCTGGCGATGTCGGTGTTGATGTTCGGGTAAGTCTCCGCGAAGTACTCCATGAAATCGGGGACCATGAAGTGCTCTTCCATCGCGATCTTGCCGAGGGGCTTGCGGGCGGTGATCTCAGATTCGGCGGAAGAGGCCAGTGCAGGCAAAGCCACCGAGGCACTGGCCAGTGCCGCACCCCGCAACAGATCTCTGCGCCTCATGGCATGGCCTCCGATCGCTTTTGTCCACAGCTGGCATGGCCCCCGGCTTCTTGAGGTGAGTCACTATATGGGTAATCTTCAGAGCTTGCTCTGGCAATGTAATCGCAGGCGGTCGTAGACGTTAGCAGGTGTTTCCCGTTTCCTATTCCCGGGTTCCCTTAGGCCCTCGTCCGTTCGCTCCGTGTTCCCTTACTCCCCTGCTTTCTTGTTCCCTTGGGGCATTCGTCCCTCGGTCCCTGTTTCTTCCAGACACAAACGGGGACCGGACGCTAGGTCCAGTCCCCGTTTGGTTGCTCGATTCTGCCGGGAATCCGGCCTTTATCGGTTTACAGCGGCTGAACGTCCGCAGCCTGCCATCCCTTGGGGCCCTTCACTACGTTGAACTGCACGGCTTGACCTTCTTGCAGACTCTTGAAACCGCTTGAGTTGATTGCCGAGTAGTGCACGAAGACATCTTCACCGTTCTGACGCGAGATAAAGCCGAAGCCCTTCGCGTCATTAAACCACTTCACAGTACCTTGTTCCATTTGATCGTGTTTCCTGGATTGAATTGCGCTGGATGAATCGGAGCGACCACTGGCAGAATCTTGCTTGGTTGGGCGAGCTACTGCACACGCCCGGTTCGGCTCTAACGCTGACGTGAGTGTACCATTGCCTCCTCGAAAAAGGGTACAGATTTTTCTTTTCCGCCTTCCCATTTTGAGAATCTCCGGGCCTGCGAACTGTTTCAAATGAAGAGCATACTGCCCCCCCGTCGGGCTGTGATAGGGTAAAGGGTCCGCTATGATCGACGATCCGGTACCGGCCCTGCTGGCGCGCGCCACCGAGCGCCTGGGCGAGGAGTTCGGGCATCTTCCGCGGTCGGGATTCCTCGCTGTCCGATCCCGCCCAGACCGACCGCGATCGCGCAGGTCCTGGATGAGACGGCTCACCGGCTGGGCGACAATTATCCCTACTTCCATCCCCTCTACGCCGGCCAGATGCTGAAGCCGCCCCACCCCGTCGCGCGGGCCGCGTACGCGCTGGCCATGGCGATCAACCCCAACAACCACGCCCGCGACGGCGGCCGGGCCAGTTCCGCCATGGAGATCGAAGCGGTGGCCGGACATCGCCGCGATGTTCGGCTGGACCGGGCCCAGCTACCTCGGGCACCTGACCTCCAGCGGCACCATCGCCAATCTCGAAGCTCTCTGGATTGCCGGCCAGATTGTCGCCAGGCAAGCGCATTCTGGGCTCGGAGCAGGCCCACTACACCCACCAGCGCATCTCCGCGGTGCTCAAGCTGCCCTATCAGGGCGTGGAAAGCGACGACCGCGGGCCGGATCTGCCTCGATGCGCTCGAGCCCGAACTGCGCACAGGGCGATGTCGGGACCGTGGTGGTGACCCTGGGCACCACGGCGATCGGGGCGGTCGATCCGCTGGACGAGATTCTCGCCCTTCGCGAAAAGTACGGTTTTCGCATCCACGTCGATGCCGCGTACGGCGGCTATTTCAGGCTGATTCCGGAGGCCCTGGACGAGCCGGCGCGGCGGGCCTATTGCGGTGATCGATCAGGCCGACTCGATCGTCGTCGACCCGCACAAGCACGGGCTGCAGCCTTACGGATGCGGCTGCGTGCTCTTCCGCGACCCCGCCGTGGGCCGCTTCTACAAGCACGACTCGCCGTACACCTACTTCACTTCCAATGAGTTGCATCTTGGCGAGATCAGCCTGGAGTGTTCCCGCGCCGGGGCCGCGGCGGTGGCGCTGTGGGCCACGCAGCAGGCTATTGCCGCTCGTAGCCCGGAGGCGAATTTGCGCAGGGGCTGGCCAGCGGGCGGGCTGCCGCCCTCGAGCTGGACCGGCGGCTCCGCGCGACGACGGCAGCCGTTTCAGCCCCTCGCCGCGCGGTCCGCCCGAACTCGACATCGTGGTCTGGAAGCTGGCTGCCGGGACCGTCGGAGAGCGCCTCGGACCTGGCCCAGCAAATCTTTGCGGCATGTGCCGCGACGGAATTTGCATCTTGGCGCTAGTACAATTGCCGCAACACTGGTTCCGGCCGGCGAGCTGTGCCGCTCCCTGCCGCCGAAAGGTGACCTGCCTGCGATCGGTGCTGATGAAGCCGGAGCATGAAGCCTGGCTCGATCGCATTTGGGAGGCGTATACAGCGAGCCTGCAACGACGTCCTGAAATAGCAGAGGTGACAGGATGGAGACGGAGTTTATCGGCGCGGCAGAAAGAAAACGTTCTCATCCAGGCCGGCGACTGCTCCGTCACCGTCGTGCCCCAATTCGGGGGAAAAATCGCTTCCATCCGGTCGGATGGCCGCGAACTGCTGCAGGCGCCGCTCGCCCCGATCGCGCCCCGCACCCAGACCATGACTTTCGACGCCGGCGACGCCAGCGGCTGGGATGAGTGTCTTCCCTCCGTCGCCGCCTGCACGGTCTCCACAGGCGCGGGCCAGGCCCAGATTCCCGACCACGGCGACCTGTGGCGCGTGGCCTGGGAAGAACAGGGATCAAGGGACCAAGGGATCGAACGGGACCGGAGAACGATTCGGTGACTCTGCGCGGCGAGTGTTTCTCGTTGCCGCTGCTCCTGGAGCGAACGCTGCAGCTTTCCGAAAAGCCGGCGGCTGGCGGCTCGACCTCGGCTACAAGCTGACCAATACCGGTCCATCGCCCGTCCCGTGGTCCTGGGCGGCGCATCCGCTTTTCGCTGCGGAAGCCGGCGACCGCATCATTCTGCCCGATTCCATCCACTCTCTGCGCGTGGAAGGTCCGGCGGGAACCGGCTGGGCAAGAGCGGCGATACGGTCGATTGGCCGATCGCGAAGCTCGCCGGCGGCGGCATCACCGATCTCAGCGTCGCCCACGCGCCCGACTCCGGTATCGGCGACAAGCTCTTCGCCGGCCCGCTCGCCCGGGCAGAAATTGGTGCGCCCTGGAGAGGCCATCGGCACGTCTCCGTATCAAAGTGGGCTTCGACACCGCCGCCACACCGTACCTGGGCTTGTGGATCTGTTACGGCGGCTGGCCGGACCGCCCCGGACCGAAACAGACCTGCGTGGCCATGGAACCAGCAACCGCGCCGGTCGATTCCCTCGCCGAAACCGGCCCCTGGTCGCGCGACGCTCGCGCCCGGCGCAATGCGTCCGAATGGACTATGCACGTGGATTTTGAATTGATGTAGGTTGGAGCCGTATGCACGATCCCGAAGCTTTGCGTTCTTTGCATTTAGCCCGTTTCCATGCCGAACCGGAAATCTTCGCCGCTCCGGGCCGCGTCAACCTGATCGGCGAGCACACCGATTACGCCGAAGGCTTTGTCATGCCCGCGGCCATCGACTTCGCCACCCTGGCCGGCATCTCGCCGCGCTCCGACGGCAAGATCGTGATCTACTCCGAGAATTATGGCAAGGAACGCGTCTTCGACGCCGCGGCCCTGCCGACCGCCGCGAGCCAGTCACTGGACCGATTATCCGCTCGGCGTGATCGCCATCCTCGCCGCAGAAGGCCATGCGATTCCCGGCTTCAGCCTGAGCCTCTGGGGCGACGTTCCGCTGGGGTCGGGGCTTTCCAGTTCCGCAGCGGTCGAAGTCGCCACCGCGCTTGCCGTCACCTCTCTGATCGGGGTCACGTATCCGGGACCGGTGCTGGCCCGGCTCTGCCAGCGCGCCGAGAACGAGTTCGTGGGCGCCAATTGCGGCATCATGGACCAGTTCATCTCCGCCAACGGGGCCAAGGACCACGCCCTGCTGCTGGATTGCCGCGACCTCAGCTTCAAACTGGCGCCCATTCCTTCGTCGATTGCCCTGGTCATCGCCAACACCATGGTGAAGCACGCCGTCAGCGGGGGCGAATACACCAGCCGCCGCGCCGAGGTGGAAGAAGCCGCCGCCGTCATCGCGCGCCATCGTCCGGAGGTCCGCTTCCTGCGCGACGCAACCGTCGAGGACCTGGCCGAATACGGGGCGGAGATGAGCCCCAACGCCCTGAAGCGCGCCCGCCACGTGATCACGGAGAACTTGCGCACCGTGGCCGCCGCCGAACGCCCTGATCAGCCACGACCTCAAGGAACTGGGCCGCCTGATGGCCGAAGCGCACAAGAGCTACAGCCAGGATTTTGAGGCCAGCTGCGTGGAGGCCGACGCCATGGTCGAACTCGCCCAGGACCTGCCCGGCCTGATCGGCGCGCGCCTGACAGGGGGCGGTTTTGGCGGCTGCACGGTGAACCTGGTCGAGGCCGCGCATGCGCCCGAGTTTGCCGAGGCGCTCGGCGAACGCTACGCCGCCAGGACCGGCATCGTCCCCCAAATCCACATTTGTCATGCATCGGGCGGCGCGCACCGGGTGGATGACGCGCATCCAAGCAGTCAGGTAGTCGGATTTCCCGGCCACAGTTGTTGATCTTGCGCAAAATCGGTTTTGTTGGGGGGGCGTCTTATTTATTACGCAGTCGGCGATGGGGAGAGAAATCTGAGCGCCGGCTTAACATTCCCTTTTCCGTAGTGGTGCCAAAGTTGCATTTCTTTGAGAGCGTTCCTTGCTAGAATCGGGAAATTGACCCCGTATATTCCAGCAGGACGCCCTTGTGGTGGGCCGTGTTTTTCTTAATTAAAGGTGGCTGCCAGAAGTCAGGTAGGGAGCCGGAGGCACAAAAGGTAAATCATGCAACCGTCAACAACGAAGCCATTTTCCTACGAGGCGCTTCCTCATTCCGGCCTGGTCGCATACTTCTCCATGGAGATCGCCATTCACCCCGCGATGCCCACCTACTCCGGCGGCCTGGGCGTTCTCGCCGGGGACACGCTGCGTTCCGCGGCCGATCTTGGCATTCCCCTGGTCGCCTTCACCCTCCTGCATCGCAAAGGATATTTCCAGCAGCATCTCGACAAGACGGGCAATCAGACCGAGGAAGTTCAGCCCTGGAACCCGGCGGATTTCTGCACCGAAGAACCGGCGCGCATCACGGTCTCGGTTGAAGACCGCACCGTAACCGTCCGCGCCTGGCGGTACAACCTCGAAGGCCGCTCCGGCCACGTGGTTCCCATTTACCTGCTCGACACGGACCTCGACGGGAATTCGGGCTGGGACCGCGGCCTCACCGACCATCTCTACGGCGGCGACACCAACTATCGCCTGCAGCAGGAGATCGTCCTCGGCATGGGCGGCGTGCGCATGGCCAATGCCCTGGGGCTGCATGTAAACGTGTATCACATGAACGAAGGCCATGCCGCGCTGCTGACCCTGGCGCTGCTCGAAAGCCAGTTGGGCGGCGGCCCGCTGGGCGCGGCCACCGATTCCGATCTCGCGGTGGTGCGCAACAAGTGCGTGTTCACCACCCACACTCCGGTTCCCGCCGGCCACGATCGCTTCTCCACCGAGCAGGCCATTCGCATTCTCGGCGGCGAGCGCACCGCGCGCCTGCAGAAGCTGAACTGCTTCCACGAAGGCCTGCTGAACATGACCCTGCTGGCCCTGCGCTTCTCGCGCTACGCCAACGGCGTGGCGCTGCAGCACGGCAAGGTTTCGCGCGACATGTTCCCCGAGTTTCCCATCGACTCCATCACCAACGGCGTGCACGCGCCCACCTGGACCTCGGAGCCGATCCAGCAGATGCTCGACGCGCATCTCCCGGCGTGGCGCCGCGACAATCTCTATCTGCGCAATGCCATCGATCTGCCCGAGAAGGCCATCCTCTCGCGCGCACGCCCGCGCCAAGGAAAACCTGATGGCCGAAGTGGGTTCGCGTACCGGGCTGGTGCTCGATCCGCGCGTGCTCACTCTCGGCTTTGCGCGCCGCGTGGCGACCTACAAGCGCGCCAGCCTCATGTTTACCGATCCCGAGCGGCTGGCCAGCATTGCCGCCAAGGCGGGCGGGCTGCAGATCCTCGTCGCCGGCAAGGCCCATCCCCAGGATGAGCCCGGCAAGGCGCTGATCCGCCAGGTATTCGACAAGGCGGCCACTTGTCCAGCGATCTGCTGCAAATCGTCTATCTCGAAAACTACTCGTGGGAACTGGGCGCCATCCTCACCGCGGGCGTGGATGTGTGGGTCAATACGCCGCGGCGCCCCTACGAAGCCAGCGGCACCAGCGGCATGAAGGCGGCCCTGAACGGCGTGCCCAGCCTCTCCATTCTCGACGGATGGTGGATCGAGGGCTGCATCGAAGGCGTAGACCGGCTGGGCCATTGAAGACGGCGCCAACGATGCCGAAGAAGCCGCCATCTTCTACAACAAGCTCGAGAATGCCGTGGTTCCGCTGTATCTGCAGGCGCCCGAAAAGTGGGCCCGCATCATGCGCACGACCCTGGCTTTCAACGGCTCCTACTTCAACACCAACCGCATGGTGAAGCAGTACAACCGCAACGCTTACTACCCCGTAAAGCTGGTGGAAAACTCAGTGGTGGAAGAAGACGCGTTCGCCGATCAGCGCAGCTGAACAAGTCGAAGCCGAAACAGCGGGCGGATCTCAAATGAGATCCGCCAGTTTGTTGTGCTTCACTGACCGGGCCGCCAGTCAACGGATGGGCGGTTATTTTCTTACTTCGTGACAACTGTCGGATGGCCACTGCGATATAACAAAAAGCAAACTATCTAACTTGCGTTGTAAATTGTAACTTACATCAACGGTTAGTGTTAGAGACCCAGTTATTGCGCAGATTAAGTCGCCATCGCGCAATAGTAGAAGCGAATTCCTGTTGACATTGCCGATATAAGTCCCCTATGCTTCGGGCCGGTCGCTTGTCCAGGACTTTCCCTCTAGTTATTAGAGATCTGCACGACCGGGTGTCTGCTCCAAATGCTTCGGGGCAGCAATGCACTCAATTCAATTCCCCACTCGACTCAGGCCAGACGGCCTGGAGGAGGTCACATGCTTAACGGAAGACGGCAACTCGCGCGCTTGACCATTCACAAAGGCTCGAGGCCACTGCTTAGCTTGTTTGGAATATCTGCGGTAATCGCTGGCACCGTTGTCCTGACCATGGCGCTGAAAACGCCGCGCATTCACGCGAGCGAAGACAACGATCAGGACAAGGCGAAGATTGCGATCGGTTTCTCAATCGCGCCCGTTCCTCTCAACCTCAAGGGGAAAAACGAGGCGCTGGTGGGATTCGGCAGTTACATCGTCAACGCATCGGCCGATTGCAACGGCTGCCACACCATGAGCCCGCAGACGGAATACACCGCTACCGGAAGTCCGTACATGTTGCGTCCTCCGCAGGGACCGTTTAGCGGGATGAGACAAGTGAATCCGGCAACCTACCTGGGCGGGGGCAGCGATTTCGGGCCGTACCCCGGGCTGGCGCATCTTTACTCGCGCAACCTGACTCCGGACAAGACGGGCAGGCCGGCCGGGGGGCTTACCTACAAGCAATTCCTGACCGTCATCCGCACGGGAAAGGATTACGACCATCTGCACCCGACGTGTACCGGGGCGCCCGACGGGACCTGCATTCCGGCTCCGTTTAATGGGGATTTGCTCCAGGTGATGCCGTGGCCGACTTTTCAGAGCATGACGGATCACGATATTCGGGCGATATACGAGTATCTGAGTGCGATTCCCTGCATTGACACGGTGGTCGCGGGAGCGCCGATCCTGAGGAACAGCTGCAATTAAAAGTCGGACCTGCGGGTCAGTTGGTGGCACGTTCGCCGACTTCGTCGACGTGTTGGTTCATCGTATCCCAGGTCTCAAAAGCGAGACCTGGGGCACCCTTCGACTCCGCCCGTCAGAATGACTACAGCTGGTTGCGCGATTCTCAGCTGCCTTCTGTCAGCGGCACATGGCTCTGCGCAGTTACAGCGATGTAGAGCCCCGACCCCAGAATCAGGGCCCCTCCCGCAAGAACGAAGAATCCTGGCTTGTCGTGCCACACCAGGTAAGAGACCAGGGTGCCGGTGATCAGTTGCGTGTAGTGATACTGCGATACGTTCGCAGCCGACGTATGCTTCACCGCGATGTAGAAGCAGAGCGTTCCCAGGGCGCAGAACAGGCCCATCGCAAACAGCCCCGCGAGCTGCCTCATGGTCAAAGGCGCGGCGTGGAACGCCATCAGGCAAAGCCCCACCGCCGCGGTCACCAGGCCTGAGAAAAATGCAAGACTTTCGGGCGGCTCGGTGCGCGTCAGCACGCGCGACCACACCATGTTCACCGAGAAGCAGGCCACGCACACCATGCAGGCGGCGAAGCCGATCCAGTCTCCCTGCCGCACGCTGCCCCATGGATTGACGGCGATAACTACCCCGGCAAAACCGGAAACAATGGCCAGCCCCTTTCGCCACGGGAGTCCCTCGCGCAGGAATATCGCCGACAACAGAGCGATCACCATGGGAGCGGTAAAGACCAAGATGTAGAACAGGGTCAGCGTCAAGTGGCGGAGGGCAATCACGACACAGATGTTGTTCGCCATGTCGAGACAGGCCCGGGCCACCTGGCGCTTCAGCTTGCGCGGCCGGAGCGCTTGCGTATCCTTGCGCCAAATGCCGTAGGCGGCCAGGAAGAGCGCCATAAACAGGCCCAGGAACGCCACCATTTCATACGGCGGGAGGCCCGACTGGCCGACCAGCTTGATGGAGCTGTCGGCCAATACCCAGAATGTGAACCCGGCAAGAGCAAACCCGATCGCACCCCGATCGGAGACTGAATTCATAGATACACTGTACCGGCTCTCTTACAAAGCGATCTGCGAGGCAGGTCGATCACGCCAGCAGCCGCGGGTGAAATCAGGGAATTTCTGCGGTGCGCTGCCGTTGGCGACCGAAGCCACGCTGAGCGGCCCGGGAGCCGACCACGCCGCGGCATCGTAGACATCCAGGTCGGGGCACAGTCCTTCGCGCATGCACTGGAGCAGGCGATACAGCATGATGAAGTCCATGCCGCCGTGGCCGCCCAAGCTTCTTGGCAATCTCGCCTTCTTTCACCCACAGCGGATGCTGGTACTGCTTCCACTGGTCGAGCGAACCCCACGCTTCCTCCCCGGCCTGGCCGTCGAAGTAGATGCGCGGCGGGTAATCGACGAACACGCCCTTGGTTCCGCCGATCACGTTGAGCCGGTCGTAGGGGTGCGGATTCGAAGTGTCGTGCTTGAGGGTGATGTTGAGTCCCTTGGCGGTCTTGATGAGCGAAGTGTTCAGGTCGCCGGTGATGTAGCGCTCGGCCCAACGCGGATCGGTATCGGCGCAGTGCGCTTTGCGGTACTGGTCGAGGCCGCGCTGCGGGGTGCTCATGGAAACGATGTAATCGAATCGGTCGCCGCGATTGATGCCCATGTAGTTGGCCACCGGGCCCAGACCGTGGGTGGGATAAAGATTGCCATTGAGCCGGGTGTGGAAGTCGCGGCGCCACAGGCCCTCGCCCTTGTTGGAGAAGAGCTCCTCGCGGAGATCATGCACATAGGCGCCTTCGCCATAGAGCAGATCGCCAAACAGGCCGGCGTGGGCCATGCGCAGGACGGTAGTTTCATTGGCGCCGTAGCAGCAATTCTCGAGGATCATGCAGTGGCGGCGGGTCTCTTCCGATGTGTCCACGAGCCTCCAGCAGTCCTCGATGGTGGTGGCCGTGGGAACTTCGACGGCGGCATGCTTGCCGTGCTTCATGGCGGCAACCGCCATCTCCACGTGCCAGTCCCAGGGCGTGGCGATGATGACCAGGTCAAGGTCGTCGCGAGCCACCAGCGCTTCGAAATTGTGTTCGCCGCTGGTGTAGAGCTCGGGAGAAGCCTGCCCTGCCTTGACCACCAGCGACTGCGCATGCTCGGCCTTTTCGCGCACGATGTCGCAGAGCGCAAGCACTTTGGCGTCGGCGCCGAGCAGGTTTTCAAGCAGGTTAGTGCCCCGCCCTCCGGTGCCGATGAGGCCGATGCGCGGAGCGGCTTTCTCGAAGGGCACATTGATCATGGTGGCTGCGTGCGAGGGCTGGCGCGTCGTCGCCGGCAGGCTCTCCATGAAGCTGCGCCATGCCTACGCCGATGGCGGTAGCGGCGCCGATGCGCAGAAAATCCCGGCGAGAGGGGTGACCAAGCGGTTCGGACGATTCGGTCTTCATAACTCACACCTTTTCGATAGGGCGACGGCGAGCCAAGCCGGCTCGCTGCACCAAAAATACTGTCGGGATTCACTATATCGCCCCGACCGTACTCTGCTACCGACGGGCCTCGGCCGCAGCTCTGAACAGAGCTTGGACCAACTCGAAGTAGTTTGCATGGCGAGACAGCGGTTGGCGAAAACTGCGTCATTTCTCCCCGCCTGGGCGTCTTAAAATCAAGAAGGGATTCGAGATTGCCAACGCCCTTGCCTGGCTCGCATTCCAGGTGTGTTCTCTAGTTTGTCTACCGCTGGTAGACTCAGGCAAATACCAGAAATCGACCTCTGCGGCGGTCCTGACGAATGGTTCGGGCGTCGCAGCAAGGGCTATCCCTATCGGGGACATTGATCCGGCTTATGTATACGTACGCGGGGACTAACCCGCAGGAGCGAGAAACCGACCTATGATGTGGATTGTCCGGCTTGCGCTGCGACGGCCTTACACCTTTGTCGTTTTTGCGCTTTTGATTCTGATCCTGGGCGTTTTCAGCATCGAGTCGATGCCCACCGATATCTTTCCCAACATCGATATTCCCATCGTCACGGTGGTGTGGGGATATGCCGGCCTCTCCGCCGAGCAGATGGCCAACCGCATCGTCTCCAACAGCGAGCGCGGCATGACCACCACGGTCAACGACATCGAGCACATCGAGTCGCAGTCGCTCAATGGCGTCGCCGTCATCAAGGTCTTCTTCCAGCCGCACGTGAACGTCGCCTCGGCGGTGGCGCAGATTACCTCGATCAGCCAGGTGCAGCTGCGCAGCCTTCCGCCGGGCACGACGCCGCCCTTCATCATTCAGTACAACGCCTCGAGCGTGCCCGTGCTGCTGCTGGGCCTGTCCGGAGCCGGGCATGAACGAGCAGCAGCTGTTCGACACCGGCACAGAACACCATCCGCACCCAGCTGGCCACCGTCGAAGGCGCGCAGACGCCCTATCCCTATGGCGGCAAGCAGCGCCAGATCCAGGTGGACATCGATCTGGCCGCGCTGCAGGCCAAGGGGCTGTCGCCCGCCGACGTGGTGAACGCCATCAACGCGCAAAACCTGATTGCGCCGTCGGGCACCGATGAAGATCGACCGCTTCGAGTACGCCATCGAGACCAACTCCGCGCCCAGCGTGGTGGAGGCGCTGAACAACCTGCCCATCAAGACGGTGAACGGCGCGGTGATCTACATCCGCGACGTGGCCCACGTGCGCGACGGCAACCCGCCGCAGACCAACATCGTCCGCGTCGACGGCCAGCGCGCCATCCTGATGAGCATCATGAAGACCGGCTCGGCCTCGACGCTGGACATCATCGAGGGCGTCCGCACGAAGCTCGACGAGATGCAGGGGCAGCTTCCGCCGCAACTGAAGATCTCCGCGCTGAGCGATCAGTCGATCTTCGTGCGCGGCGCCATCAAGGGCGTGGTCCGCGAAGCCATCATCGCCGCCTGCCTCACCGCCGTGATGATCCTGATGTTTCTGGGCAGCTGGCGGTCGACGCTCATCATCGCGGTCTCGATTCCGCTTTCGATTCTGTGTTCGCTGATCCTGCTGTCGGCGCTGCACGAAACCATCAACATCATGACGCTGGGCGGCCTGGCGCTGGCCGTCGGCATCCTGGTGGACGACGCCACCGTCGAAATCGAAAACATCAACCGCAATCTCGAAACGGGCAAGGAGATCGAGCAGGCCATCCTCGACGGCGCCGCGCAGATCGCCACGCCGGCGCTGGTTTCCACGCTCTCCATCTGCATCGTGTTCGTGCCCATGTTCTTCCTCAGCGGCGTGGCGCGCTACCTGTTCGTGCCCATGGCGGAGGCGGTGGTCTTCGCCATGCTGGCCAGCTACCTGCTCTCGCGCACCGTGGTGCCCACCATGGCGCGCTACCTGCTGAACGAGCACGACGACGAAGAGGTGAGGCAGAAGCAGCCAGCCGCAATCCGTTGATGCGGTTTCAACTTGGATTCGAGCGGCGGTTTGAGCAGATTCGCATCGGCTACCTGCGCTTTCTCACGCTGTGTGTCGATCATGCCGGCGTCTTCCTGGTCGTCTTCGTGCGTGGTCGCATTGGCGTCGGTGCTGCATTCTGACGCCGTCGCTGGGCCAGGATTTCTTTCCCTCGGTCGATGCCGGCCAGTTCAAGATTCACGTGCGCGCGCAGACCGGCACGCGCATCGAAGAGACGGCGGCGCTCTGCGACCACGTCGATGCGACCATCCGCGAGCACATCCCCGCCAACGAGATCGTCAACATCGTCGACAACATCGGCCTGCCCTACTCGGGCCTGAATCTTTCCTACTCGACCTCGGCGCCTATCGGGCCCGCCGATGCCGACATCCAGGTGCAGTTGACGCCAGAAGCACCATCCCACCGAGGCCTACGTCGAACAGCTCGCGCAGTGACTGGCGCGCGCAGTATCCCGGCGTGACGTTCTATGTGCTGCCGGTGGACATCGTCACGCAGATTCTGAACTTCGGCCTCTCCGCGCCGATCGACATTCAGATCATCGGTCCCAACCTGTATGGCAATCGCGCCCTGGCCGAGCGCATGCTCGACGAGGTGCGCCATACTCCCGGGCGCCGCCGATGCGCGCATCCAGCAGCCGTTCGACTATCCGAATATGACGGTGAACGTGGACCGCACGCGCGCCTCGGCCATCGGCCTGACGCAGCAGAACGTGGCGCAAAGCATGCTGGTCGCGCTCAGCGGCAGCTTCCAGACCGCGCCCGAATTTCTATCTCGACCCGCGCAACGGCGTCACCTACAACATCGCCACCCAGACTCCGCAGTACGGGCTCGACTCGATGGCCGCGTTGCAGAGCCTGCCCGATCACCGGTCGTCGGCTGCAGCACAGCAGAGCATGGCCGCGACCAACGGCAGCCGCAGCGACCACGGCGCCCGGCGTCGCCGCGCGCCGTGCAGGTGCTTGGCAACCTCGCCACCATCGAGCCCGGCGCGGAACTGGGCACGGTGAGCCACTACGACGTGCAGCCGGTGATCGATATCTACACCAACGTCGAACGGGACCGACCTGGGCACGGTGACCCGCGCGATGGAGAAGATCGTCGACAAGCACCACAAGCGAACTGCCGCGCGGATCGCAGTTCATTCTGCGCGGCCAGAGCGACACCATGCGCAAGTCGTACATCGGCCTGCTCGGCGGGCTGGCGTTGTCGATCCTGCTGGTCTACCTGCTGATCGTGGTCAACTTCCAGTCGTGGCTCGATCCGTTCCTGATCATTTCGGCGCTGCCGGCGGCGCTGGCCGGCATCGTCTGGTTCCTGTTCCTCACCGATACGCGGCTGAGCGTTCCGGCGCTCACCGGCGCCATCATGTGCATGGGCGTGGCCACGGCCAACTCCATCCTGGTGGTGAGCTTTGCGCGCGAGCAGCTGGAAGTGCTGGTGGGCGATGCGCGCAAGGCCGCGCTGAATGCGGGCTTTGTGCGCTTCCGCCCGGTGCTGATGACCGCGCTGGCCATGATCATCGGCATGGTGCCCATGGCGCTTCGGCCTGGGCGAAGGCGGCGAACAGAATGCGCCGCTGGGCCGCGCCGTGATTGGCGGGCTGCTGCTGGCCACGGTGGCCACGTTATTCTTTGTTCCAGTCTTCTTCTCGGTCGTGCATGGCTGGCTGGGACGGCGGCAACGCAAACCGGCTACGCGGCCGCATCGGCGCCGGCCTTCGACGAATTCGACCAGCATCCGGAGTAGCAGCCATGACGAACGATTCCAAGCTCGCATCAGCAACCCGCCGCGAACGGCGCAGCCAATGGCGCCCGCGCGCGGCGCACGATCATGAGAGCGCGCCCGACCATCCGGCGGTGTCGGGCAAGGGCGCGCTGGTCGGCGTGGCCATTCTGCTGATCGCGATTGTGGCCCTGGCCATTTACGGCATCTGGAAGCGCCATCACAACGACGAGGTACTGGCCGACACCACGCAGCAACTGGCCGCGCCCTCGGTGATCGCGATTCCGCCCAAGCCGGGCGCGCCCGTTGACACGTTCGTGCTGCCCGGCAACGTGACCGCCTTCACCGATGCGCCCATCTACGCCCGCACCTCCGGCTATCTGACCAAGTGGTACTTCGACATCGGCGCGCGGGTGAAGAAGGGCGCGCTGCTGGCGGAGATCTCCACGCCCGAACTCGATCAGCAACTGGCGCAGGCCCAGGCCGACCTGGCCACCGCTGAGGCCACCGCCAACAACGCCCGCACCCAGTCCGAACGCTACCAGGACCTGGTGAAGTCCGACGCCGTTTCGAAGCAGGATACCGAGACGTTCGTCAACCAGGCCGCAGCCACATCGGCGGCGGTTCGCTCCGCGCAGGCCAATGTGCAGCGGCTGAAAGAACTGCAGGCGTTCGAAAAGGTCTACGCGCCATTCGACGGCGTGGTGACCGCGCGCGGCACCGACATCGGCCAGTTGATCACGCAGGGCGGCGGCGCGGAGCTGTTCCACATGCAGGCGCTCGAAACCCTGCGCGTCTACACCAACGTTCCCGAGGTATACTCGCAGAGCATCAAGCGCGGCGAGAAGATCGACCTCGGTTTTCCCGAGCACCCGGGCAGGATCTTCCAGGGCACGCTGGTGCGCACCGCCGATGCCATCGACCCGGCCAATCGCACCTTGCTGGTCGAGATCGACGTGGACAATCGCAAGGGCGAGCTGATGCCCGGCTCGCTGGCGCAGGTCCACTTCAAAACGACTTCGGTTGGCGAGACATTCATCGTCCCGGTGTCGGCGCTGATCTTCCGCCGTGAAGGCCTGCGCGTTGCGACGGTGGTGAGCGGCAACGTGGCGCACCTGGTTCCGATCGTCATCGGCCAGGACAACGGCGCGACCGTTGAAGTGGTTTCGGGATTGAATGCGAACGATCGCGTCATCCAGGATCCGCCCGACTCGCTCATCGAAGGCGAAAAGCTCTACGTCGAAAGCCCGCAAGGGCAAAACGCCGGGAGGCAAGTAGAGGTGCTCTTCCGGTCACACATCTCCCTCATGTCTTCCAGGAACAGCGGACAGAACCGCAGATCCTTCGAATCCGCCCCGTTGTGCGGAGCTTCGCTCAGGACGACACGCAGGATATTGCTTTCGCTTGGTTGGATCACTCCGCTTTTGCTCAGCGGCTGCAAGCCCGTAGGCCCCGACTACAATCGCCCCGGCGTACACCGCGCCCGTCGCCTACAAGGAAACCGGGGCGCCATCGATTGTTCCGCCGCCGAATCCCGCAGGGCGGTTCGTGGACGCCCGCCAATCCTTCCGACGGAATGTTGCGCGGCAAGTGGTGGGAGGTCTACGGCGATCCGCAGTTGAACCAGCTGGAAGAGCGGATCGCCAACAACCAGGCGCTGCGCCAGGCCATGGAGAACTATCTGGCCGCGCGCGACCAGGTTGCGGTGGTGCGGTCCACCCTGTTCCCCACCCTCTCCTTTGGCCTGGCGTGTCCGCACACCCAGATCGTCGCGCAATCGGCCGCTGGCGACTTCCAGCACCAAGACCAGCTACAACGATCTGACCATCGGCGGGCAGGCAAGATGGGAGCCCGATTTCTGGGGCCGCGTCCGCCGCAATGTTGAGGCCACACGCGCTAGTGCACAGGCGTCGGCCGCCGACATGGCCAACGTCGACCTTTCCCTGCAGGCCGAAATGGCCGCCGACTACTTTCAACTGCGCGGCCTCGATTCACAGATCAAGCTGCTGAAATCGACGGTAGGCGATCTCGAGCACCAACTCGACCTGACCCAGCGGCGTCTCAAGGGCGGCGTAGCTACCGCGGCTGACGTGGAGCAGGCCGAGACCCAGCTGGAAACCGTGCGCGCGCAACTGGTGGACGTAAGCGTGGGCCGCGCGCAGTTCGAACACGCCGTCGGCACCATCGCCAACTACAACCTGCCGGACTTCAGCATTCCGTTTTCGCCGCTCGACCTGCCGCTGCCCAAGGTTCCGATCGGCGTGCCATCGCAACTGCTTGAACGCCGGCCTGACATCGCTTCTCAGGAACGCCAGGCGGCCGCGGCCAATGCGCGCATCGGGATCGCCGTGGCAGCGTTCTATCCCACCATCTCTCTCAGCGGCACCGGGCGGATTTGAAAGCACCCATGCCGGAACCTGGATCCAGGGCCCCAGCGCGTTGTGGTCGCTGGGCGCGCAGGCCACGGAACTGCTGTTCGACGCGGGCCAGCGCCATGCGCTCACCGACCAGGCCCGCCAGCAGTATGAAGCGCAGGTCGCCGGGTACCGGAACACCGTGTTTCAGGCCTTTCAGGACGTGGAAGACAAGCTCTCCAGCCTGCGCATTCTCGACGAGGAAACCGCGGTGGAACAGAAAGCCGTGGCGGCGGCGCAGCGCTCGTTCGACACTTCCAATCAGCGTTACAAGGGCGGCGTTACCGGCTACCTTGAAGTCCTCACGGCGGAAGCAACGTTGCTGACCAACCAGCGCACATTGACGGATCTGCAGACCCGGCAGTTTGCTGCCACAGTGCAGTTGATCCGCGCCCTCGGCGGCGGATGGGATTCTTCGCAGCTTCCGAAATAAGAAGGGTCAGTTGCCGTGCAGCATGTCCAGCCGCAGACGGCTGTACGCTGATATCGGCACATCCGTGATCGGCAATCCCGGCCCTTCCCACAGCAGGCGCGGCGCACCGTCGCTGGCGAAGTGGAGAGCTTCGATGTGCAACGCATGTTGGCCCGCGTGCAGCCCCAGCGAACCACGGTCATAGCGAATCGCGTTCCCCGGAGAACCGCAGACCTGCGCGAATGGCGGTCCGGTCTTCGTTACCTCGATGCCGTCGATAAGCACTCGCGCGCCATCACGCGCCATCAAGTGAAAGGTATAGCCGCCGTCGGCAGGAATATCGATAAAGCCGTCCCATACGGACGCATACTTCGTAAATCCCTGCGCATTGGCGTTCAGGCTGGGGGAGTTGCCTTCGATCACCACCTTCTCGACGGAGAAATCCGGCAGTTCGGTCCAGGCGCCGGGATAGATTTTGAAGTCGAGCCCGGCGAGCATCGGCCCCGGAGTAGGAACTGCGTCGTGCCATTGCGCAACCGCCACCACACCCTGCGCCGCCCAGTCCTCACGGCCCTGATCGTCGCGCGCATGAAGAATGACCCGAAAGCGGCCAGCGCCGTTGGGTCCATCGAGCTGGGTTCCATCCGCATCGGCAAAGCGGTGCTTCACCTTTTGCCCGTGCGCTTCGGCTCCATCGCCGAATGACCAGGAAAATTGCGCGTGCGGCGATGCCGTCGCGGTGAACGTAACCTTGTCGCCAGCACCAAACACGGGCGGATCTACCGTGAACGCAGCCACGGGCCCGGGCGTGACATTGAACTTCGGAGCATCCGCGCGATCGTTCACTAGCGGCAGATCTTCATCCGTTGCGACCACCTTCTGCCCGTACTTGACGTTGTCGAATACGACGTTCGAAATGTGGCCCGACACCAGCGACCCCGCCAGCGGAGGCTGGTCGAGAGCCCAAATGTTGCGGAATGTGAAATCGTGCACGGCGGGCGCGTCCTGCTCCATCTGCACCAGCGAATACCAGTCGTCGAGAAAGAGATTTTCAAAAGTGTAGTTGCCGTGATCTCCGCGCGAACCGTTCGCTCCCCAGAACCCGAGCACGCCGAATGTCTGCCCACAGGCGCCGATCCCTCCGTGCAGAATGTCGGAATTGCGCAAGGTGAAATTGCGCGAGTTGAAAACCTTCCGCGGCCAGTTGGAGCGCACGATGTTGGAGATGCTAGTCGACAGCACGCTGTTTTCGACCACGATGTTCTGCACGTCGCGCCCGGGGCGCAGCATGTCTTCATCGGTGTAGCCGTCCCAGTTGCCCATCAGCGCGATCACGTCATCCGACGCGCGGAAAAACGAATTGCGCACCGCGCCATCGCTCGACCCGATCCAGTCCATGCCGTCCTGGTTGGCATTGCCGGGATTGCCGCCGATGACGCGCAGGTCGTCGTAAACCATGCCGGTCGAGTTGGTCATCTGGATCGACCAGGTGCGCGAGCGAATGATGCAGGTTAGACCGTCGATCTCGATGTGGTGCGATTCCGACGCGGCAACACAGTGCCAGTCGGGCTTTTTCATCCATCCTTCGTCGCCGGTGGGATCCTGCGGACCGTCGTAGATGATGGTGCCGCGGCCCAGGACCTTAACACTCTCGACGTTGAAAAGATTGAGGCTCCCGTAAAAGTAGGAGCCGGGCGCGAGATAGAGCGTATCTCCGCTCTTGGGGCTCAGGCTCTGGTGATAGACACCGGGCTTGTAGACCTTGACCCCCGGATCGCGCGGCGGCGGCAGCGGTGACCTGCCCGCGAACAGGAACAGCATCGTGGCATGGTTGAGGAAATCGCGCGGGCGCGAGATGGCGAGCTTGGCCGGGGACGACAGCCCGAACCGAATGGTCTGGCCGTCGCGCTTGGCGCGAAGCCCAACCCGCCACGGCTGGATGTCCACGCCACGATCCCAGAAGTGCGGCTCGGCGGCAGTGATTTCAATGTTGACCGGCCCCGTAACGTCGAAGCTCACATAGTCGTAATTGGCAGCCGCATGCGCGACGTCGACGGGCTTGCCATTCACTGTAACCGTGAACGCGGTCGAGCGCATTTCGGTGGGAACGGGCGCGGACTGAACGTGCGTAGCAGCTTGAACGAGAGCGGAGAAGGCAAGAACGGATGCAACACAGAATCGAATGCCGAACAAGAGAACAACCCCTGAGTCTGGACTTTGAAGACCCATTCAATGTAGCACCGGCGGAATTGGCACATCAGCGCCCGTCGTCACAGCGGTTCTTTTGCATCAGGACTGGATTCCTAGATGCCTTCGCCCATGGAGACGAAGTGGGTGAGACGTTCGAGTTCTTCGCGGTAGGCGGTTCGGTCGGCCTCTTCGGCGGCGAAGGGTTCGGCGCACGGTTCGGGCCCGCCGAGGCGCTGCTCGAGTTCCTCGACGCGGGCGGCCAGGGCGATGAGCGCGTCGGAAAGCGGGTCCTTGATGTCGTGGGGATCGGTGATGAGCACGCGCTCGCCGTTACGGTAGACGATATGCGCGGGGACGCCGACGACCGTTGAGTTGGGCGGCACATCGTTGAGGACGACCGAGCCGGCGCCGACCCGGGAATTGGCGCCCACTGTGATGTTCCCCAGGATGTTGGCGTTGTTGCCGACGAAGACGCCGTCGCAGAGGGTAGGATGCCGCTTGCCGTGGCCTTTGCCGGTTCCGCCGAGCGTAACGCCCTGGTAGAGCGTCACGTCGCTGCCCACGATCGCTGTCTCGCCGATAACCACTCCTGTGGCGTGGTCGATGAAGAGGCGGCGGCCGAGGAGAGCGCCGGGGTGGATATCGACTCCGGTCAGAAGGCGGGCCACTTGCGAGAGCATGCGGGCGGGCAGGTAGAGCTTTGCGCCCCATATCGCGTGGGAGATGCGGTGGATCCAGACTGCCCAGAGGCCGGGGTAGCAGGTGAGAATTTCGAGTTTTGAGCGCGCCGCCGGATCGCGCTCCAGGACGGAGCGGATGTCTTCGCGGATGCGTTCAAGGAAGGGCATATCGGCCGATACGGTAGATTCAGGTTCCTGGCTTCCCATCCTTTCCGCAGAAAAAAGCGGAAAGGATGGGGCACGGAAGTTGGTGGACCCATATGGATCAGATGAAGCAGGTCCCTCGATTCGCTTCGCTGGTCCGGAATGAACAGTCATCTTTGAAATCACGCCCTAAAGCGTTACCGGCTGGGTGGGCAAGGCCAGGGATTCCTGGCGCAGCGAGTCGAACAGCACGCTGGACAGGTAGCGCTCACCGAAGCTGGGTATGATAACAACGATCAGCTTGCCCGCGTTCTCCGGCCGCGCAGCTACCTTGAGGGCCGCAACCACGGCGGCTCCGGAAGAGATGCCGACAAACAGCCCTTCTTCGAGCGGCAGCCGGCGAGCCATCGCAACGGACTCGTCGTTGGTCACCTGCACTACCTCATCGATAAGCTGGGTGTCGAGAATGCTGGGTATGAAGCCGGCACCGAGCCCCTGGATCTTATGTGGACCGGGCTTGCCCCCGGATAGCACGGCGCTGTCGGTGGGTTCGACGGCAATGGCTTTGAACTCGGGCTTCTTCGGCTTGATGTACCGGGCCACGCCGGTGATGGTGCCGCCCGTGCCGACTCCGGAGATGAGTATGTCCACTTTGCCGTCGGTGTCTTCCCAGATTTCGGGGCCGGTGGTGGCGAAATGGATAGCCGGGTTGGCAGGATTATCAAACTGCTGGAGGATATAGCCGTTGGGGGTGCTAGCCAGGATTTCGTTGGCCTTGGCGATGGCGCCCTTCATGCCGTTGGGGCCGGGGGTGAGCACCAGGTCGGCGCCCAACGCTTTCAGCAGCACGCGACGCTCGAGGCTCATGGTCTCGGGCATGGTGAGGATGATCTTGTAGCCCTTGACAGCGGCCACAAAGGCCAGGGCGATCCCGGTGTTCCCGCTGGTGGGTTCGATGAGGACCGTATGGCCGGGCTTGATCTTGCCAGATTTTTCGGCATCATCGATCATCGCCAGACCGATGCGGTCCTTGACGCTGGCCAGTGGGTTATGGCTTTCGAGCTTGGCTACAACGGTTGCGGGCAGACCAGCGGCTACGCGGTTCAGCCGCACCAGGGGGGTTCGTCCAATCAGTTCAGTCACATTCGCGGCAATACGCGCCATGATCGTCTCCTTGTGCAGAGATGTTTGAGAAGAATTAGGGTGAAGTGGTGGAGCTTTCAGGCGGGAAACATCGCGCGCGAATCAGGGCGCACACCGGGCATCGGAGCTCGCACCAGGCGGTGTTAGCGACATCGACGCATGACAAGAGAGTAGACCGCCGAGGCTGGGTGTGGCAAGCGGGAATGCTGGGTAAGTGATTGAATCTGTGATGCGGGATCGCTGGCCCGTTTCGATTGGGTTGTAGAATCAGTCGTGGAGTAGAGGCTCATGAACGCATCGGCGATATCGGGCCCGACGTCCGATCACGGACCGGAATTGTCTCCGGCCGGGTTCGAGTGTCTGCACCGAATGGCCGGACGTTACGTCTGGTGGAAGCCGCCCGAAGAAGCGATGCGGTTTCCTGAGCGGGTGGCGGCACAGGTGATGAACATCGGCGACTGGGACGACGTCCTGGAACTGATTGACGCTGCCGGTGAGCGTTACCTTCGCGACGTGCTGCGAGATTCCGAGGCCGGGCAGCTGAATGCGCGCTCCTGGCACTACTGGCACTATCGGCTGGGAATGGCCGAGTATGGCGTGAGGCCGGTGCCGCCTATGCCAGTGAGGAAGCTGGCGTGAGCGGATTCAAATTGCCCTGGAACGTACTGCCGCCTGCCCAGCGTGAACTATGGCCGCTTTTGGCGCCGAGCGTCCGACTAGGGCTTGTTCTGTACGGTGGGACGGCTGCGGCTTTACGGCTCGGCCATCGGACCTCGCTTGATTTCGATTTCTTCACCGAGAAACCGATCGATCCCGTGGACATGGAGCGCGAATTCGAATTTATCAAGAGTTCGAAAGTCATTCAGCAGCAAAAGAACACACTGAGCGTGCTGGCCCCTGTTCAGGACAGTAACGTCAAAGTGTCTTTCTTCGGTGACATCGGGATCGGGAGGGTCGGCACTCCGGACCTTACTCCCGATAACGTCGTCAAGGTCGCTTCTCTTCTTGATTTACTTGCGACGAAGCTGAAGGTCATCCTGCAGAGAATCGAAGCGAAGGATTACCAGGACATTGCGGCCATTCTGCGAAGCGGCGAGGAACTCGATCACGGGCTGGTTGCAGCAACTGCGATGTACAGTCCCGCCTTCCAGTCAAGCGAGGCCCTGAAGGCGCTCACGTATTTCGAAGGCGGCGACCTGGAGACCTTGTCAACCAACGATCGGGAATACCTGACTCGAGTCGCATCAAATGTGCGGCACAGGCCGGTAGTTGGAGTTGTATCCCATTCGCTATCTTGAATTGTTGAATTCGCCCATCAGCCCGTATTTCTCAGCCCCGCGGCGATGCCGCTGATGGTGGCGGCGATGGCGCGGTTGACCTCGGGGGTGTCTTCGCCGGCGCGCTTGCGGCGAAGCATGTCGACCTGGATCAGGTGCATGGGATCGACGTACGGATTGCGCAGCTTGATGGAGCGCGCGAGCACCTGGTTGTCCTGGAGCAGTTCAGCCTGGTCGGTCACCGCCAGTACCGCCCGCACTGTACGGTGGAATTCGGCTTCGAACAAATCGTAAACGCGCTCGCGAATCGCGGCATCTTCGACGAGCGCGGAGTAGAGCCTCGCGGTAGCGAGATCGACTTTGCCAAGCGCCATCTCCACGTTGCGCAAGAGATCGATGAACAGCGGGAATTCTCGCGCCATGGAGCGCAACAGATCGAGAGATCCGGCGCGATCGAGATAGGTTTCAAGCGCATAGCCCACACCGAACCATGCGGGAACCAGCAAGCGGGACTGCGTCCACCCGAAGACCCAGGGAATGGCACGCAGATCGGAAAGCTGACGGGATGCACTGCGCCGCGCGGGGCGGGAGCCGATCTTGGCTTGTTCGAGTTCGCCCACCGGGGTGGACTGCTCAAAGTACGTGACGACGCCGGGGTCGTTCTGAATGTGCTTGCGGTAGAACTGGTAGGAAACGAGCGAAAGCTCGTCAAGGGCAGCTTCCCACTCGGGCTTGAGAATGCCCGTGAAGTGCCCCTTGGGATCGCGGGCATTGGGCCGCGCCAGCGCGTCGACGGCAGCGGCGATCATGAGTTCGAGGTTGCGCTCGGCCAGTACTTCATCCGCATATTTGAAATTGAGCACCTCGCCCTGCTCGGTGATGCGAAGCTGTCCCTCGAACGAATTCATGGGCTGCGCAAAAATGGCGCGATGGGTGGGCCCGCCGCCGCGGCCGACGGTGCCTCCGCGGCCGTGGAAAAGGCGCAGTTTCACGCCAGCCTCGCTGGCCGCGACATGCAGGTCGCGATGCGCACGGAAAATTTCCCACGTGCTGGTGAGCATGCCGCCGTCCTTGTTGGAGTCGGAGTAGCCGAGCATGACTTCCTGCCAGTTGTCCCAGGTGGCAAGGAGCTTGCGATAGTCTTCGCGCGCCCACAGTTCGCGGCACACGGCGGGCGCCTGGCGGAGGTCTTCGATCGATTCGAACAGCGGGACGGGCATCATGCCCGGATCGCTCCCCATACCGGATCCGGCTCCTTCGACGGTCACGCCGCCCAGACGCGCGAGACGAACCACGGCGAGGACATCGTCAACTGAAGAGGCGCCGCTGATCACGTATTGCCGAATGGCTTCGGGCGAGCAGCCGGTTTTGATTTCCGAAACCACGCGGAAGGTTTCAAGCACGCTGGAGGTCTCGGCCGAGAGGCCGCCGGGCAGCGTGGGAGCGCTGGAGTCGGCGATGGCTTCCTTGAGAGCCTGCGCGTGGACGCGGGCGTGCTGGCGTATGTCGAGCGTGTGCAGGTGCAGGCCAAACGTTTTAACTTGCAGCAGCAGCGGGTCAACCAGCGTTCGCGCGATGCGCAGGCCGCGATTGGCAGCGAGGGAGTCACGCAGGGCTTCGAGGTCGCCGATGAATTCAAGCACCGAACAGTAGGGAGCGAGCGCCTGGGTAAGCTTGTCGTGGCTCTGCGCCAGCGTGTACGGCGTGACAGGCAGCTGCGTGCTGCCGTGGCCGGGTTGCTCCAGCGTGCGCTGGATACGCGCTTTTACGCAGATGACGAAGCGGCGGTAGTACTCGAATTCATATTGCTCGCCGAAAACCTGCGCTTCCGGCGTGTGGACCTGCGCGACATAGGCTTCGAGGCGGGCGAGCAGTTCTTCGCTCACGGGCATCTGCTGGCCGCTGGTGGTGAGCAGGTCGATGATCTCTTCGAGCCGGCTTTGGTAATAGAGCAACAGGTGGCCGCGCGCGAGTTGAATCGCGTCGCGCGTGACCTGCGGCGTAACGAATGGGTTGCCGTCGCGGTCGCCGCCGATCCAGGAGCCGAAGCGCAGCACCTGCGGCAGTTCGTGCGGCCCGATTTCGAGTTCATAGGCCGCGCGCAGTGCGTCTGAGATTTCGCGGTAAAGGCCGGGCAGGGTAGCGAAGATGGAGACGTCGTAGTAGTCGAGTCCCATCTTGATTTCGTCGTAGACGGTGGGGCGGTGGGAGCGGACTTCGTCGGTCTGCCACAGGCTGGTGATCTCGGCCAGCACCTGCTCTTCGAGGCGCGCGAGGTCTTGTTCCGGGATCGGAATGCGATCGAGCTCGGCCAGGAAATCGCCGATGCGGCGGCGCTTGAACATCACCGAGCGGCGCGCGACTTCCGTGGGATGCGCCGTGAATACCGGCACGATAAGCACGCGCTTGAGCCAGTCCATGGCTTCGTCGGCGGTGATGCCGACGCGGCGCATTTCACACAGCGTGCCGACCAGCGAGCCGCGCTGGCGCGAAGCCTGGCCGCTCAACTGCAGAGCCAGACGGCGGCGCTTGCGGTGATTGGTCTCGGCCAGGTTGATGAGTTCGAAGTAGAAGGCGAAGGCGCGGGTCAGCAGGATGGCCCGATCGACGGGCAGCGAGTGGACCAGTTCGAGGGCGGTGGCGCCGTGGCGGGCGGCTTCGTCCTGGTTGCCGCGCGCTTCGGCATCGCGGCGACGAATGGTGCCCTGGCGCAACGCTTCGACGTGCGCAAACAGGTCGTCGCCGGCCTGCTCGCGCAGCACCTCGCCCAGAAGCATGCCCAGCGAACGCACATCGCGGCGCAGGGGGGCTTCTTTCAAATCGCCGGACTGGGCTTCGAGTTCAGCCAGCCGCTGCGACCAGCTTTCGGGATTCCACAAGAGCGCCATCGTTGTTTTGATTATGCACGACCGGCGGCGTGAGTCAGGGGATCGTCACGGACTTGGGAAGGCGGTTACGATTTGAGGCTCGACGGAACGATCTGGAAAACGTTGCCCTCGGGATCGATGACGTCGCATGCTCCCCAGGAACGATCGAGAATCATTGCTCCTTGCGCCTGAATCCGCTTTCTCGTGGCGGCAAGATCGTCAACTTCGAACGCGAGCTTGATCGGATTTTCCTCGCGTGGGCTTGGGGGCTGGGCAATTTCGATGGCGTTGGCAAGATTCGTGGGAATCGCATGCAAGGCAAAGCCGATTCCGCCGGCCTCAAATTCGACCCACGTTTCCGTGCGCGCTTCGTTAATGGGCTCGAGTCCGAGAGAATGGCTGTAAAAATCGGCCATGCGCCCGAGATCCTTCACGAAAATCATTGCGCGGCTCAGTCGCATCAGGCGCTCTCCAACTGCATCATCAGCTCTTCCCATTCGGCGGTGAGTTCGGCTAGTTGATTGCGGAGTTCTCCCGCGAGATTTGTCAGGCGCTGGGTTTCGTCGGCGGAGACATAGACACCCAGTTGCTGCTCGGTGTGGGCGATCGCCGATTCGATGCGCGGGACTTCTTCTTCCAGGAAGGCACAGCGATCTTCCATTTGTTTCTGCTTGATGGGATTGAGGCGCTTGGGGCGTTCCTTTGGGGACGCCTCCGTGCTGCGTCCGTTTCCGTTTTCCTCGGCAGGCGGAGTTTCGTGGCCTCCCACCTTTCGGACGATGAGACTGTCAGAAAGATGGGGCACGAGAAAGTTGTGGGACCACGCTGGCGGCCTGTTCTTCCTTCTTGCGCAAGTAGTCTTCGTAGTTGCCTTCGTGGGTGATCACGGCGCCGTTTTCGACTTCGAGGACGCGGGTAGCGAGGCGATCAATGAAGTAGCGATCGTGGGAGACGAAGATCACGGTTCCAGAGAAGGCCGCGATGGCTTCGAGCAGCACGTCCTTGGCGCGCATATCGAGGTGGTTGGTGGGCTCGTCGAGGAGAAGAAAATTCGACGGCGAAACCAGAATGCGCGCCAGGGCGTAGCGATTCCGTTCGCCGCCGGAGAGCACGCCGAGCGGCTTGAACACGTCGTCGCCGGAAAACAGGAAGCAGCCGAGCAGCGAGCGCAGTTCGGACTCGGGCACTTTGAACGCGGCGCGGCTGATGTCGTCGAGCATGCGCACATCGCCGTCGAGCACCTTGTACTGGTCCTGCGCAAAGTATTCGCTGACCACGTTGTGGCCGAGTCGCACGCTGCCCGAAGTTGGAAGCTCGACGCTGGTCATGAGCTTGATGAGTGTCGATTTGCCGGCGCCATTGACGCCGACCAGGGCCACGCGGTCGCCGCGCTCGATGTTGAAACGGACGTTCCTGAGTACCGGCTTTTCGCCGTAGCTTTTGGATAGACCTTCGGCTTCCACCACCATGCGGCCCGAAGGCGGAGGCTGCGGAAACTTGAAATGGATGACGGGCTCTTCGTTGGGGATCTCGATGCGCTCGATTTTTTCCAGTTCCTTGATGCGCGACTGCACCTGCTTGGCTTTCGATGCCTTGTAGCGGAAGCGGTTGATGAAGGATTCGAGGTGCTCGATCTGGTCGCGCTGGTTGCGCCAGGCCGCCATCAGCAGGGTGCGGCGTTCGTCTTTCTGCGAGAGGTACTTGGTGTAGTTGCCCTGGTAGATGGTGAGGCGCTTGTTCCATATCTCCACAGTGCGGTCGATGGTGACATCGAGAAAGTAGCGGTCGTGGGAGATGAGGATGTAGCCGAACGGATAGGTCTTGAGGTAGTCCTCAAGCCAGTTGCGGGTTTCGAGATCAAGATGGTTGGTGGGCTCGTCGAGCAGGAGCAGGTTCGGTTTGGCGAGCAGCAGTTTGGCCAGCGCGATGCGCATCTGCCAACCGCCCGAGAACTCATCGGTCTGACGCGACCAGTCTTCCTTGGTAAAGCCGAGGCCGGTGAGCACGGCGCCCACCTGGGCGTCGAGGGCATAGCCGTCGAGGGCGTGGAAGCGATCCTGGAGGAGCGAAAAACGCTCGGCGGCCGACGCATACTCCGTGCCGGCATGGTCGAGTTCGGTGAGTTGTGCGCTGAGGCTCTCGATCTCGTGTTCCATGTCGCGGATCTCGTCGAAGACCGTCAGACATTCCTCGAAGATGTTGCGACCGGTTAAGGCCAGGCCCTCCTGCGGCAGGTACCCGATGCTCATGCCGCGAGTGCGCTGGATTTCGCCGTAGTCGAGGGTTTCCAGGCTTGCCAGGACCTTCATGAGCGTGGATTTGCCGGTGCCGTTGGCGCCTACGAGCGCGGTCTTTTCGGTGGCGCGGATCAGCCAACTGGCCTCCTGAAAGAGGATTCGCGGCCCGAAGCGCTTGCCGGCATTTTGCAGGGAGAGCATTCTTTTCTATTTTCGCAGAGAGGAGGATTGGACGAGTTTAAGGGCGGATCTCGACCGGGGTGCCGACGGGAACCAACTTCCATATCTCGTCGATTTCGTCGTCGGTCACGGCGACGCAGCCAAGGGTCCAGTCGTAGAGGCGGTGCCCCGCGCCGACCCAGCCCTTGCCATTGGGCAGGCCGTGAATCATGACCGCGCCTCCCGGAGAGACGCCGAGTTTCGCGGCACGCTTGCGGTCGTCGGCGTTGGGATAGGAAATATGAAGAGCCTTGTGATATTGGCTGGCGGCATTGCGCGAATCGACAATGTAGCGGCCCTCGGGGGTGCGGGCGTCGCCTTCGCGCTCCTTGGGAGGGAGACCGCCCTGGCCGAGTGCGACCTTGTAGGTGCGAATGACCTTGCCACTGGAGAGCAGTTCGAGAAGGTGCTCCTTCTTGAGGATCAGGATGGAGTCGGCCCTTCCGGCTGTTGACGGTTGTTGAGCCTGGGATGAGGAGATTACGCAGCCAAGAACGAGCATCCGTGATAAGTGAAGGTATCTGCTCAGGGATAAGTGGAGTTGCAAGCGGTGAAGGTCCATCATGGTGCAAACTTTCTACTCACGGAAGATAGATTAGATTGCACCGAAAGTGATGCAATCGTCAATGACAACGCGGGTTTTACGCGGAGATACACTCGGCCGACATCTTATAAATCAACTAATTTCAGGGATTCGGCAATATAACCACAATATCCACAGTTTCGTCAAGTTTTGCACTTGCGTCCACAGGCGCATTAATCCTACAGTCACTTCAGTTGGTAGCTGAGTAGTGAGTTGGAAGGAACATTTCCTGCCACGCAGGAAGATGAAAGGTTCGATAGAAGTCGGAAATTCGCCTCGCGGCGCAAGTCGCGGGATGCAAGATTCGAGGGAAATCGGAAAACTCATCCCCGGTGTGGGCAGGCGATGCAAAGTTCGGTAGCAGAAGGATTTTCGTCGCCGGTTGAGCAGGCGCGGCAGCATTCAGCGGATCACGGAGATTGATCCTCGGCCAGGCCGAAGAAAGAGATCCGAAGGAAACTGAGAGCGAGGCGCAGCTCAGCAGGAGAAGTAACAGGCAGGGAAAGCAAAGTAAACGCGTCAACGGCCTCGGTCGAAGACAAGACTGCAGAGCGGAACCTGAGGGTTACTTCACCGGCTTGGCTCAAGAGAAGGCATTCGACAGAAAGCGGAGATTTCGTCCACGAATCTAGAGCGGGGACGGGAGAGCCGAAAGAAGTCGAAAGCGGGAACAAGAGCCTGGCAGAAGGTGCGGAGGCCGCCCTAGAGCGGAGATAACGTCAACGGCTTCGGTCGAAGACGTGGTCGCCGAAGGATGACGACAGAAGCGCCGACGGTTTAGCAGCAGGTGCAGTGGAAAATCGAAGTCCGGGGATTTCATCGACGGCCTGGCCGGGATGCGAGATCCGAACTAAGGTTGGAAAAAGCACCGAGGGCTTAGCGGGAAGACGGAAAAGAACCGCTGCGATTGAAGATTCATCGTCGGGTCAACACTGGATGGTGTTTGGACCGATGAGCTATGAGGCACCCGGAAGACGCCAGAAGCCGCAAGGTTTCTGGCGTTTTCGTTTTTTGGGGCCTTTATCCCTCCGCCAGGCCGGAGATAGCGACTGACGGAGCCGGCCCGGATTTGGTGTCACCGACACGCAAGAAGAATCCTGATACGATCTTCCCTTTCCCAACGAAAGGGTCGCATGCGTACAGATTTGTGTGTCCGTGCCGTCCACCACGGTGAAATGCGCGTGGATGTGCATGTCCGTGAACATCTTTTGGCGATGGATTATCCGGCGGAAGAAGATCGCAATCCCACACCTCTCGAAGTGCTGATGGCCAGCCTTGCCGCCTGCGCGGCGAATACCTTGAACCTGGCTTTGTCGAAAAAGATGGGCATCCGGATCGATTCACTCGAAGTGGAGGCGCGGGCGGAGAGGCGAGCCGAGCATCCGACGGTTCTCACCGACATCGAGCTGGTGTACCGGCTGGACGGCGAGCATTTGGACTCGGCCCTGATCGACCGGGCAGTGCGGATCGCGGAGGACGAGCTGTGCCCGGTGCTGGCCATGCTGCGTCCGGGGACGCAAATAAAGTCCCACTGGCAGCAAAGCGCGGCTTACTCTTTGGATCAACACGGGAAACAATCAGGGCGATAAAGCCAGAGAATCAAAAAGCAACCCCTACTCGGCAGATGCGCATCTGTAATCGCGGTCGGGGCCAGCCAAAAACTTCACATCTCGAACGATGTTTCTCAACGGCCCGCCTCGGAGTTGCCCTCATGCTCACTTCACGCGGCAATAGAATTTCAATCTGGATTTTCGTCCTGGTTGCCTTGATCTCACCCCAGCTTTTCTCGCAAAACATCAGGTTCTCAGCCCCGCTCGCGATTCCCTTTCCCAGCCAGACAAGTTACGCGCCCGCAGCCCTCACCACGGGAGACGTCAATGGCGACGGCAATACCGATCTGCTGCTGTTTTCGCAGACGTTCGACAGCACGGTGCCGTATAACTCGCAGCTGACCTTGCTGCTTGGAAATGGAGCAGGGGCGTTTACGTCGAGCAATATTCCTCTCACCCCGCATCCGTTCTCGCAATTCTTGCTTGCCGACCTGAACAGCGACGGAAAACCGGATCTGCTCTACATATACGGCGGATACAACACGCCGCCCTATCCCGCGTACCAGGGAAATGTGGAGGTTTGGATCGGGAACGGGAAGGGAGGCTTTACGAAAGCGCACAGCTATCCTCTGCCGGTGGGAACCATAACCGCGGAATTGAGCGACTTCAATCACGACGGAAAGAAGGACCTGGTGGTGCTGACGGCTAATTCAATAGGTGGAAGCGTGTCCGGCAGCGACACCTACATTGACATCTTCAGAAACGAAGGCGACGGAACCCTGCTGCCCACTCAGTCCATTCACCATGCGAATGCGTATGAATTTCTGGGACCGGCCGCGGACTACAACGGGGACGGCGATCAGGACCTTATCCTGATTGCCTCATCCAACAACGCATTCACCGTTCTCGGTGGGCAGGGAAACGGCACATTCACGATTCCAGCGAAGGTGACCTATACGTTCGCGGGTCAGCTGATCAACTCCATGGCCACGGCCGATTTGAATGGAGACGGGAAGGCCGACTTGCTGGTTTCCCTGTGGCCCAATACCAGCGCCTATCCGTGGCGGATTGCAACCCTGCTGGCCAAGCAGACCAGCGGTTTCTACTGGGCGGGTTCGAGGAATGTGGCGGCGGGGCTAACCTATCTCTCGCTGGCGGACCTGAACGGCGACGGCAAACTCGACGATTTGAATTTCAATATCGATAGCGGCGCGGTGCGCGTGCAGCCGGGCGAGGGCGGACTGAATTTCGGGCCGGCGCAATACATCTACAACGGGCAATGGGGCGGGGTGATGCTGGCGCCGTTGAAGACCGGTGAACTCCCCAGCCTGTTCTTTCTCGGTACCAACGGTATCGTGGGGCCGGGCTACCTGGGTGTAATGGCCAATATCAGCCAGTAGGTTCGAGGGAAATCGCTCGCGGCGCAGGTGCGAACCGGTGGCCAGCCCTCTGACGGAGTCGACCTCCGCCAGAGGACTCTGACTTGGTATCAGTGCATGGCTGAGGCGCCGGGGCCCTGCCCGGGTCGGTTCTTGCTCAGCATGAATGCAAACAGGATGAGAAGCACCGACATCCATGAGAGCTCGATGTAGACATCCTGGTAGCCCTGGGTCGCGGCCTGCAGATTGAGCTGGTTATAGATCGAGGCAATGGCCAGGCCGCCTCCATTGGGGCCGCCGAAAGTGTTGCCCAGAAAACCCTTCAAAGCGTTCAGATGCTGGTCGTATCCTGGCATGCCGGGCTGCATGCTGGACTGCAGGTGCTGCTGGTGCCACAGGGAGCGCGAAGTCACCTGGGCGTTGGTGAGGGCGATCAGAATGCTGCCGCCGATGTTGCGCGCGAAGTTGATGAGGCCGGCGACCTGGTTGCTCTCTTCCTTGGGCAAACCCACGTAGGCCGCGTTGGTAATCGAGATGAAGCAGAAGGGCAGGGGCAGCATCTGGATCACGCGCAGCCAAGAAGCTTCCGTGAAGCTCATGTCGAGGCTGGTGACCGAGGCTGCATAGCGAAACGTGAACGTGAACATGGCGAATCCGCAGACGGCGAGCGTGCGCGCTGAGATCTTGCTGGTGGCAAAGCCCGCCAGCGGCATGACGATGACCAGCGCGATGCCTCCTGCGGTGAGCGCCAGTCCGGCGGTGGTGGCGTTGTAGCCGAGGAGTTGCTGCATGAACTCTGGCTGCAGTACGGTGTTGGCGTTGAGCACCCCGCCCACCAGCATCATAAGGAAACAACAGATGGCGAAGTTCTTGTAGCGGAATAATCGCAGGTTGATGATCGGCTTGTCGGTATGCAGCTCCCACAGGACCAGGGCGACCATGCCGCCGACGAACAGGAAGCAGAAGAAGCGGATGAAACCGGATGCGAACCAGTCGTTCTCCTCGCCTTTGTCGAGCATGATCTGCATGCCGCCCATAGCAATGGAGAGGAAGCTCAGGCCGAGGAAGTCGACGTTGAAAATGCGCGAGCGGTCGGGCTTGATCCACGGCGGATCCTCCACCAGGCGGGTCACGAGCACGAACGCCAAAAGGCCGACCGGGATATTGATGAAGAAGATCCAGCGCCAGCTGAAGTTGTCGGTGATCCAGCCGCCCAGGGTGGGACCTATGGATGGCGCCAGCACGGCGACGAGGCCGTAAAGAGCGAAAGCCTGGCCGCGCTTGTGGGGTTCGAAGGAGTCGGCCATGATGGCCTGCGCCATAGGCTGCAGGCCGCCCCCGCCGGCTCCCTGCAGAACACGAAACAGCAGCAGCATGGGAAGCGAGAGCGCCGCGCCGCACAGAAAGCTGGCGATGGTGAAGATGACGATGCAGGACAGGAAGAAATTTTTGCGGCCCATCACGCTGGAGGCCCAGGCGCCGAGGGGCAGAACGATGGCGTTCGACACAAGATAACTGGTAAGGACCCACGTTGCCTGGTCGGTGCTGGCCCCCAGGCTGCCGGCGATGTGCTGCAAGGCTACGTTGGCGATGGAAGTGTCGAGCACTTCCATGAACGCCGCCAGCGCCACCGTGGCCGCAATGAGCCAGGGATTGGTGCGCGGCTTCCACATGGCCTGCACCAGCGGCATGGGGGGTGCTGCGGCGGGCACTGCGGCGACCGGAGCCGGGGCAGTCGTTTCGAAGTCAGCCAATCGATCTCTCCTGGAACTTAGGCCTGGAACGAAGGCGCCATGCACCGTTGGTCACGTGCGGGGAAGCCGGCGCAACGGGTCTGAGCCTGATTGTTGCATGGTCAAGGCGCGCGTCTCGAACAGCGAACGCGAAAACTCTATTCCTCAGCTTAGATTCGTTTCAAGGGGCTGCAGGTTCATCGATTGCGGCGGGACGTTTCGAGTAGCGGGACTGGCCGGCTCGAGGCCGTTCAGGAGGGTTTCTTGTCGAAGGTTGTCGGCGGCACCAGGGCGCTCAACGACTCGCCGTCGAGGGTGACAGCTCCACGCTCGAAGGCGCGGAGAGCATCGTCGTCGCCGGCCACGGCCAGCCAGCAGACAGCCGCTTTCTTCAGAAGGCCGCAGGCGATTTCGACTGTGAATGGAACTTCAGGATGGCCCTTCAGGGTGGCGTGGGCCCGCTCGATCCACATGCTGTGCGTGCCCAGGACGTAGGTGGCGAAGACTGGTTCGCCGAGATCGAAGCTCTGCTTGAGAACTTCGGGCGCCCCGGCGGCGAAGCCGGGCAGGTCGTCATTGGTCATCTCGTGGCCGAAGCACGCGAATGGCAGCGCTTCCACGCTCAGGACGGAGCCCGATTTGCGATCGCGGGCTGTGAGTACCGGCTCAAGACAGGCGAGGCCCTTCTTTTCCACGTCGGTGGCGGCGTTCTGGCTGCCTTCGGACTTCTTCTGGTCCAGCGTGGGCGGGGCACCGAGTACCTCCCAATCGTGGGGCACGCTGTAGCTGAACCCCAGATCGGCGGATTGAACCGCCGCCGGGGGCTGGGCTGGCGAAGGCGACTGGGCCGAAGATACGACCACGGAAAGGCCCAGCGCCAGGATGAAAGACATTGCTTTCATGCGCGAAGAGTCTACCACGAAGCCGCTTTGGCCCGCGATGACGAGGGACCTTGGGGGACACTACTTCAGCAGGAGCACAGACAGTGCCGACAGTATGCCGCCGACGGCAAAAATCAGTCCCAGGAGCCAATAAATGCGGCTGCGGGTCAGCAGGGTAACCGACGTAATAACGAGACCGATCTCGAGCAGAGCCTCGCCCAGATCGAAGCGGTCGGCGCGGGCCTCGGCCTCTTCGACCTTCTTTTCGAATTCTTTGGCCTTTTCCTGGTCTTTCTCAAGGTCATCGTTCCACTTGGCCTGGTGGTCGGAGTAGCCCTTGGCGACCTTCGCGGCCTTGTCCTTGTCGGCAACCGAGAGAACGCCGAGCAGATCGGCGGAGAGGCTGGTGTTGTAAGAGCGGATCTTCTTGGCCTGGTACTCGTTCCACTGGTCGGTGGCCCGGTTCTGGTCGAGCACGGCCTCAGTATGGGTTCGGTGGCCCAGTACGGTGGTGATCGCAACCAGCACGGCCAGGACGGCCATGGTGAACGCGACGGGACGCATGCTGGCTTCGTGCGCGCCGTGCTCGGCGTGCTCCTGCAATTCACTAGCTTCGTTGGCTTCCATGGGGGAAGATCTCCTGAGGGGTGCGAGTCCTGGTTGCGGGAATCCCGAATCAGATTACCCTCTCAGGGCGAGTCGTGCCTATTTCAAGCGTGGTACCGGGCAATTTACGCGATCATGGGGAGTTCGGCCGACAAAATCTTCATGGGCGTGAGACCCCTCTGGCGCAGGGCGCGCAGGCTGAGGGAATCGTGCCGCTTGGCAAGGCGGCGGCCGTTGTGATCCACAACCAGGCGGCAATGGAACCAGCGCGGAGGAGCCACCCCCAGCGCGCGAAACAGCAGAATCTGGCGGGCCGTCGACTTGAGCAGGTCGGCGCCGCGGACCACCTCGGTGATGGCCATGGCGGCATCGTCGGCGACGCAGGCTAGCTGGTAGCTGGGCACCCCATCGCGACGCCAGACCACAAAGTCGCCGAAATCGACGCCGGCCACGAACCGCTGCGGCCCGAGATTCTGGTCTTCGAATTCAACCACTTCGCCATCGGGTACGCGGAAGCGCCAATTGATTCCTTCGGGCCGTTCGGTGTCCACGCCAGTGGGACCGGGCAGCTGCGGGGCATGCCACGATTCATGGCGGCAGGTACCGGGGTAGATCGGCTCGTCGTCGAGGGCTTCAAGCTTGAAGGGCCTCGGCACGGCCGTAGTGCGCGCGGCGCCCTCGTGCGGAGCGCCCAGCGCGGCATCAAGATCCTTGCGCGAGCACTTGCAGGGAAAAAGAAACCCGCCGTTGAGCAGTTTGCGCCATGCCTCGAGATACACCTGGCGCCGCTTGCTCTGCACATAGGGTCCGAAGGGACCACCGCGGTCTGGCCCCTCATGCCAGCGAATTCCGAGCCAGCGCAGATCGTCGAGAGCCGCATCGGCATAGACGCTACGGCTGCGATCGGGATCGAGGTCTTCCATGCGCATGACCAGCGCACCGCCGGCATCGCGAGCACGCTGCCACGCCGTCCAGAAGGTGCGCGCATGACCGACATGGAGATAACCGGTGGGCGAGGGCGCGAGCCTGCCGCGATAATCGGACACCGGTATGGAAACAATCGTAGCCACGTTCGCCATTCATTTTAGTAAACGGCGAATTCGCGGGATATGGCAGGTTGGATACGGGTGAATGGCGCTACGGGCACCGGCTACGGGGTGCCATCGGGTATTCCCGAAGAGATAACCGGCAGTCAGTCGGAATCGTTACCATCGGCTGCGAAGTTTTCCTGATGGTGATGTTCGTACTGATTCACGCTCTCGGCGAGATGATCGGGATTCACCGACACCTGGACCACATTGACGTCATGGCCATCGGCGTCGAGAACGAATAGTCCCATGCGCGATCCCTCGGGATGTATGAAGATCAGTGTTTGCGATTCCCCATTGCGGCTGGTCTCGCGGATGATGCGCTCCCACGCGGGTCCGAGCTTGTTTTCCACCATCTGGTTCAGTTCTTCTCCATCCATCGGACCGGAGAAGCGTTCGAACTGCGCCACGTGGATGTCGCTCACGCCGCCGTGGGTTGCCTTGCGCGACACGAAGCTGATGAGGCCGAGGAAGGGGATGCGCGTCGCGTGAATGTGATACCTGCTCTCGATGGTTCGCACCACGCCGTTGAAGCCATCGCCGCCGCCGGCCAGTAACGCTACCGGCACCAGCAATGCCACAAAGCAAACCGGGATCAACAGAAGCCGCCTCATTCCGGGTCTCCCTTCGTCTTGTCTTTATCCTTTTGCTTGTCCTTATCTTTGTCTTTGTCCTTCATGTGGTCGGACTGGATGTCGCCGAGCGCGCCCAGTCCTCCGATACCCCTCAACTTGCCCAGGTCTTCCATGCGGACCGGCCCGAGGATGAGCACGATCGTCAATTCCTTCGGCTCGACAGAAAGAACGAACATGCCGTGCGTTTCCCCATTCACCATTTTGAACAGAACGTCAGTAGTCTCGCCCGACTTGCGCTCGTGCGAGTGGACGATGGGCGTCCATTCGCTAGTTTCGAAGTAGGAGCGCAGTTTCTGAATCTCCTCCATCGAGTATTGGCCTTCCTTGTCGAACTCGTAAGAGCGGACGTAAATGCCGTCGAGGTTTTCAATCAGGTGCTTGGTGGCCGCTTCGTCCTGATCTTTGCCGGTCATGAACTTGGCGGCAAAGCCCAGCATGTTCTTTCCCAGCGTCACTTCGGTGACGTTGGAAGCGCGCGCGGCCAGTTCTTTTTCGACGGCAGGCGGAAGGGGCAATTGCGAGTTCTGAGCCGGCAAGGGTAATGCCAGCGCCGCCCCGAACAAAGCCGCACCCATTGCAATCCAGATCGTTCGTTTGTTCATAAGGATTCCCAGTTATTCCTCTCCGCCGCGGTTGTGAGTCGTGAGGTGCTCATTCACCTCGTTCAATGCGTGACCGGTGATACGCAGCGCGATCAATACCTGTCGGCGCGCCTCTTCTCCCTGGCGCTGCTCTTCGGCGCGGCGCAGTTTCCACTCCATGGCGCCCCCCAGCGTTGCGGCCAACAGCAGCCCCGCCGCGACCCGCTGCCAGATGAGCCACTGGCTGTGGCGCCGTTCCATGGTCCGCAGTCCCCGGCGCTCCATCACCTTGCGCTTCAGGCTGGGCGGAGCCGGCCGGCGCTGCAAAGCCTGCTCGAGTTCCTTTTCAAAGTCGTCCATGTGTTCAAACTCCACGAATAAACTCCCGCAGGTGACTGGTGGCCTTGGCGCGCAGCAGTTTGAGTCCGCGCTGCAGATTGCTTTTCACCGTTGCCAGCGGCGCATCCAACGTTGCCGCGATCTCCTCGGGCAGCATGTCTTCCTGGTAGCGGAGCACCAGCGCTGCCCGCTGCGCTTCAGGAAGCGTGGTCAACAGGTACTCGAGCCGCGCTCCCAGGGGAGAAGTTGATTCTTCTGTCTGCCGCGCGCCATGCGCCTCATCCATGTCCACCCACAGGTCCATGCCCCGTACCCGTTTGCGCCGCAGTGCGTCTGCCGACCGGCTCATCGCCACCCGGCGCAGCCAGTAACACGCATGCTCCGGGGTTTCGATTTTGCCGAGGTTGCGATCCAGTTCCAGAAATACATCCTGCGCAATCTCTTCAGCCAGCCCCCGATCGCCCGCTCATCCGCAGGGCGAGCGAAAACACCATGGACTGATGCTCGTCCACGAGTTGTTCGAAATCCGGCTGCCATTCTTGCGCCATGCGTTTCGCTTCTACTTTCTTATCCGCAGGGGAAGCGGGTCGAGGATGCAGAGATTTACGCGAGCGGGAAAGAAAAGTTCATTGGGTGCGGAGATTCGTGCTCCGGCGCTTTTGCGACAAGAGAGAGGTCACGAAGGTTGGCCGGAAGAAACTTTTAGTCAGGCGCCATCCTGCATCGTGGAACCCGACCGGGATGGCGACTTACTGATTCGACGAAAAATCGCGCAATTCTTACCTGCCGGGTGGAAAGTTTTTTCCAGATGCACGTACTAATTTCCGGGCTGCCTGCGATGTGAGGTTTTCTTTGATTTTTTTGTTACCAAGGGGTTGTGGACCCTGGTGAAACGTGTAAGTATTGCCTTGTTTCCTGAACAGGTTGCCTGACCATCTGTTCTGGCAAGAAATGATCGGGCGGTTGAACAGCCGGGCAAGAGTTCTCCGCACGGTCAGGGCTCTGTATCGGAATCGTAGATTAATGCGGTGAAGTAAGGCGCGCTCTCTGCCCCCCGCCAAAACTCAATCAAGAGGTTGCTGAGTAGTTCTCTCCAGGCGAGTCCGTTCCGTCTCTTGTCACTCAGAACAGCCCAACGCACAAATGAACAGGTATCGCGCTCTCATCGAGAAAGAGCGACGAATCCCTGTGCCCAGTAAAGATACGTGTGCAAGAACGGGCCTTCACGAAAGTACCAGTACGAGCAATCAAGAAATGTTCCCGGGATAGCTACGGGATCATAAGCCCCGCATCGATCGCAATTGTGATATATGCGAGCAGCGCACCTGATTTGGTCCAGGTGTAGATGCATATCAGCACGCTGCCGTTGTCAAAAGCGGCATTTCAAAATGCAAGCACAGCACGACGAATCCTCATTTGAGCCGTGAAGGTCCTTCATGATTACTCTGAAAAAGCTCTCTCTCCTCCCCGTTCTGCTTGTGGCCCTGTCCGTTCCCGCATTCGCGGGCGTCATCGTCTACAGTCCCGGGAATGGCGCGGATGTCTCTTCGCCGTTTGCTCTTTCGGCCTATGCCAATTGGTGCGGCACTCAGAGCGTGACCACGCTTGGATACTCGCTCGACAGCAGCACCTATACGGCTACAGTGAAGGGGCAGAACCTGAACACGCAGATCTCCACCGCAGGCGGCACCCACACGGTGCACGTCAAAGCGTGGGGCCAGAACGGCGCGGTGTGCGTCACGGATGCGACGGTCAATGTGGCGGCCAACTCGTCGTTGGTTCCCTCCTCTGCAACCAGCGTCGGCGCCATTCAGACCCTGGGCAATTGGGTCGCCGTGCATGACGGCGCAACCGGCGGATGGTCCAGCGGTGCAATGAGCATCACCAGTAACCCCTCGCGGAGCGGGGCCGCGCGCGAGTTATATACCGTATACGGAAACAGTGGAGGGGAGCTTTACCACGCCGCTTTCTCCGACGATGAGGACGCCACGAACTTCGTGTATGACGTGTGGATCTATCTCACTGGCTCAGCCGCGAACATCGGCAACCTGGAGCTGGATCTGAACCAGGTGATGCCCAATGGGCAGACTGCGCTCTTCGGAATGCAGTGCGATGGCTACACCAACACGTGGGACTACAACGCCAACTGGACGGGGCCGACCAGTCCGCAAAACGTGTGGATGCACTCTTCTGCTCCGTGCAATATCCGTAGTTGGGGCAGGAATCAATGGCACCACCTGCAATTGAGTTACTCCCGCACCGAGTGGGGGGTAGTCACCTACCACTCTGCCACCGTGGACGGACACACAGAATCGATCAATGCCACCGCACCCTCTGCCTACGCGCTGGGATGGGCTCCGGTGCTGCTGACCAACGTGCAGGTGGACGGGCTTGGCTCCAGTGGATCGGTCACGCTCTTCCTCGATGATTTATCCGTCTATCGGTGGTAGTTGCGCAGTTCACAGTTCTTAGCTCTTAGTTCTTAGCTCTTAGCTCTTAGCTCTTAGCTCTTAGCTCTTAGCTCTTAGACTCGTAGCAACTACGAACTAAGAACTGATAACTGTGGACTGCTTTCAGAACAGTTCCGGAATGCTGTGGAACGCGATGCGCGTCGGCGCGGCCTTGTAGGCGCTGAGCATGGTCGCCGGAGCCAGGGTGCTCAGGCCGTACTTCTGATTCAGTTCATCCATCGCGGTCAGCAGCCGCGCACGGCTCTGCTCGGCGTCGAGCGCGTCGAACAGGCTCAGCGTGTGCAGGCGGTGGGAACCAGGCCGCCCAGCTGCACGCCCACAAAAAACGGATGCTCGTATTCCGCTCCCCTGGGCTGCGACTCCCACAGCTTGCGCAGCGCGGCAATCAGAGTCTGGTTGTCCTGGCACTCGGTGAGCTTCACTTCTCCATGCCATCCGCGCGAGGGAACGCCGAACCGGCTCACGGGGGTGTTTTCGCCGCGCGGCACGGCGAAGCCGACCGCGAGCCCGATGCTGCCCGCCCAGAGCCCGCCCGACCGCAATCGCATGGCGGCCTTGTGCAGCAGCTTGTGGGCCACGGCCCAGGCCTTCTCCTTGGTTCGCATGTCGGGGGCCAGCACGTGCGAGTGGCTGATGGATTTGAGGTGGTCGGTCTCCGACATCTCGAAGTCTTCGCCGCGCAGCCAGTGCCACAGCCGCTCGCCCCACACCGATCCCCACAACTGACCGGCCTGCTCGCAATCGAGGGCCAGCAGATCGTCCATGGTGTGAATGCCGCGCTCGTTCAGGCGCTTCTCGGTCCTTGCGCCGATGCCGGGCAGATCGCGCAGCGTCAGGCGGCGCAGGGCCTCGGGCAGGATGTCGAGCGGCAGCGCCACCAGGCCGTCGGGCTTTTCCATGTCGCTGGCCACCTTGGCAAGGTAGCGGTTGGTCGCCAGGCCCACGGAACTGCGCATCCATTCGCCGACCCGTTCGCGAATGCGCGCCTTTACTTTCCGGCCTAGTTCCATGGCGGCGAGGAGCGGACGTTCCCGGCCCATCAGCCGGCAGGCCATCTCGTCGATGGAGCAGACCGCGGTGACGGGAAGGCAGCTTTCCACTGCTTCCACCACCCGGTGGTGATACTCGACATAGAGCTCGTGCCGCCCCTCGACCAGAATGATGTCCGGGCACAGGCGTTTGGCATCGGCCACGATGGTGCCGGTCCGCACGCCGTAGGCTTTGGCCTCGTAACTGGCGGCAATACAGCAGGTTGTGTCGGCCAGCATGGGGACCACGCCCACCGGTTTGCCGCGCAGTTCGGGACGGTCCTGCTGCTCCACCGAGGCAAAATAGGAATTCAGATCGACGAAGAGCCAGTTCAGCGCCGGGGCGCGGCCAGATGGCGGATCGGGAGGATCGGGAGGGTGGGGCGGGCGCGGGGTCTCGGCCAGCCAGACGTCGAGCGGTTGATCCGGAATGGGCTCGAAATCCATTCTGGTCTATATTCGCCCTTTCTTCGCTTAAGATATCACAAATTGCCAGTGGCCAGTCGAATTTAACTAGTGCTACACTGTGTCCACTTCAGATTTCCTTGGGCTCCTTCCGGTTGACGGCCAACCCGCGGAAATCTGCATCTAACTTGGTCAGGCTAAGGTGCCCGGGTTTACCTATGCACACACTTCTTCAATGGCTCACGACGAGCGGAAGCCTGCTGGCGTTGATCGTCACCGCCGGGGTTGCGGTCCTGCTGGTCTGCTGCCTGGGTTGTTCGAAGTGCCCATGCCGCGAGAAGGATGATATTTTCAGCCGCCACGAAGTTTAAGGCTTCAGCCGTCCATTAGAAGGTTCGCGTACCCTGGTGAAACCGTACGCGCCATGCTCCCCGTTGATTTGTCCAAATTGAACTTCGCAGGCTGGCGGTGCGATCTGCTGTCTGGGCGTCGATCCGTACCGCCCGGTAGGTCACCAGCGCCACATCCTCAGCCAGCAGATCACAGCGGAAATCTTCGATGTGGACGGGGGAAAACGACTCGTCTGCGAGCAGTTCAATGATCTGGCCCTTTGTCCACGCCCGCCCGGAAGAACCAAATTCAACAAAATCATCGGTGAGAAGTCTCGCGACTGCCTCGGGGTTGCGGCGCACCCGGGGATCGAGAAGAGCTTCTTCGGACGAAAGCAGGAGATCGGCAATCTTATCCATCAAGTTATGATCCCGTTCTGTCGGAGTTTGAGATGAGTGATTGCTTTGCTTTAGACGAGAGATTGCTTTACTTTATTGCACCGCCGGCTTGAGATATGCGCTCAAAGTGAGCCAGGATGCGGTTGAATAGCGCAACGCGCGCCTCGTTTCCGGAGATGGAATGCGTCTTGCGGGGAAAGACCTGGAAATCGTACGGAATGCCGGCCTCGATCAACGCCTGGATAAACTGAATGGAGTTTTCGATGTGCACATTGTCGTCGCCCGTGCCGTGCACGAGCAGCAGATTGCCCTTTCAGGCGCGGCGCCGAGTTCACGCACAGAAAAATCGCGGTAGCCGGCTGCGATTCGTTGAGGGCACGCCCAGGTAGCGCTCGGTATAGATCGAATCGTAGTTGTGCCAATCGGTGACCGGAGCCACGGCGACTCCGGCGCGAAAGCGATCGGAGTGGGTCATGGCATAGAGAGTGAAGGTGCCGCCCCAGCTCCAGCCCCACCAGCCCAGGCGCTGCTTGTCGAGCTGCGGATATTTCTCGAGCGCCGCGTCGAGGACGGTGAGCTGGTCGCTCAGCTGGACCGGGCCGAAGTTGTGATAGGCCGCCTGCGCAAAGGCCCGCCCGCGCTTGCCCATGCCGCGGTTGTCGGTGCGCAGCACGGCGAATCCATGCTGGGCGAGCAGTTCGTCGAAGAGCAGATGGTCGGCCCACGCGTTGTCCCCCCAGCGATTGAGCACGGTCTGCGCGCCCGGGCCGCCATAGGGATTCACGATCAGCGGCACGCTGGCCGGAGCGGCATGCGCCCTCGGGCAGCATCAGCGTCGCATAAAGCGTGGTGCCGTCGCTGGCCTTCACTTCCAGTTGTTCCGGCTCGCGCAGGCGATAGGGCTCGAGCGCGCGCGTCGACCAGAAGGTCTTGCACTCTCCGCCTGTCCTGGCACAGGCTGAGTTGCGGGCGGCGTCATGCGCGTGGAGAAGGTGTCGACATACGCACCGCCCGCGATCGGCGAAGTTGCCGTCGTGATAACCGGGCGTCGTGGTGAGCGGCTTCAGCTCGCCGTCGAAGCTCGACCTGCCATAACTGCTGCTCGAGCACGTTGCCCTGGTTGGAGGCGAAGTAGACGAGCTTCTTCGCCCAGTCGATGGAGGAGATGCCGTCCACTTCGAATTCGCCTTTGGTCAGTTGCTTCTCGAGCTTCGCGGTGGCGCGCACCCGGGTTCCTGGCGTCGTAGCTGTAGAGGTAGATATGGTTGTGGCCGTCCGACCAGTTGGTGAGGACAATGGATGCCGCCATCGACCGCGACATCGTAGTTCTCGTCGAGAAACTTGTCGTCGATCAGTTCGAGGACCAGGTGCGACTGGCCGCTGCCGGCATCGGCAAAGTAGATGTCGCGATGCTTGTGATCGCGGGTGAGGGTCTCCACCCATAGTGTTTTGCGATCGACCCAGCCGAAGCGCGGAATGTAGTCCTGGCCTTCGCGGATGGGGACATGCACCCAGGTCGTCTTGCCGCCCGGCCGCGCTCACCACGCCAACGCGCACCTCGGGGTTCGGGTCGTCGGGCTGAGGATAGCGCTGCAGAGCCGATCCGGGCGTGCGCCGGAATCCAGTCGACGAGCGGATACTCCGGCACGTTCGCTTCATTCATCTGCAGGTAGGCGATGTTCTTCGAATCGGGCGACCAGAAGTAATTGCTGCGCACGTCCAGCTCTTCTTCGTACACCCAGTCCACTTCGCCATTGATAATGCCAGCGCCTGGAGTTCCTGCCGACCAGTGACATGGGGCTGCCGGGCTCGCGCAGGCGCACCACGGCGAGGTCGTGATCGCGCACGAAGGAAAGGGTTTCTCCGTTGGGCGAGAACTTGGGATCGTCGCCGGAGGCCATGTCGGTGAAAGCCACCTGGACTCCGGTGCCGTTTTTCAGGTCGTAGAGCCACAGCCGGCCGTTGGAATCGAAGAGAAGATGATTGCAGTCGGGCGCCCACAGGTAGCTGGCCATGTTGTAGCGCTCGCGATGGTCGCGGTCCTGCTCCGAGCCGCTTGACCTCGCCGAGGGCGCTGAGCTTGGCGCGGCTCACCAGCACATGCGGCTTGCCCGAGTCTGGATCGAGGTCGATCAGTTCGCCGCCGTCGAGGTAGGTAAGGTGCTTGCCGTCGGGCGACCAGGTGATGGCGGCGGGAAGATTTCCGATCAGCGGGCCGTGGCCATAGATCTTTTCGACGGTCAGCGGAACCGCGTCGCGTTGCGCGGCGAGCGGACAGGTTGCCGCGGCGGCGACAAGGAAAACCGGCAACACACGTGCGGCGGCGCGCGTCAACAAAAGCAAATCCTCCCGGAAGCCTTGGGGTCGCAGCCTTTCCGGTCTCAGGATCGAGAGGGTCCTCGACCCGCGCGTTTTCTTTGCAAGGCGTCCAGCGGAAAGTCTAACGCACCACGGCGTTGGATGTGCCGGATCGGTAACGGTGCCCAATCAGGGTTTGTGGTCTCCCACCCTTGCAACCGACCACCCCAGCGACGAAGACCTGTCGCCGGGGACCCCGGTAAGTCGCGAAGATGAGGCACGGGAGTTTTTAACGGCTGGTGCGCTTCCTCATTCCCTGATCCCTAAATCCGTGTTCCCTGCTCTTCTCAATGTCCCATCGGAGCGCCGCCTTTGCTTTTCGGCGGGCGCTTCATCAGGAACACCAATGGGATCAGCAACAGCACGGCGATGGCGAGGACCTTGATGACGTCAAGATAGGCCAGCATGGTGCATTGGCGCAAAAACTGGCTGTAGATGTTGCCCTGCGCCATCGCCTTGCCCTGGGCCAGCGAGAAGGCCTGGCCGCCGTGCTCGACCAGGTAGCGGCCCAGCGCGTCCACCTGGGTCTGAAGAGCTGCGCTGCTCTGCGCGATCCACGAACCCAGCCGGTCCTGGTGGAACTGCTGCCGGCGCGCCAGCATGGTGACCAGGAAAGCCGTGCCCGCGCTGCCGCCGATGTTGCGCGCCAGGTTGGTCAGGCCGCTGACATCGTTGTTCTTGGTCATGGGAATGCCGACGTATAGGAAAGCGTATTGATGGGAATGAACAGGAACGCCAGCCCCGCCGCCTGAAAGACGCGCAGCATGGCCACGTATCCATAGCTCACGCCCAGGTTCAGATTGAGCATGGTGAACAGCGCCAGCGAGGAGATCGCGAAGCCGTAGACGATCATCCAGCGCTGGTCGACGCGCCTAACCAGGAAGCCCACAATCGGCATCATCGCCATCACCATCAAGCCGCCCGGCGAGATCACCAGGCCGGCCTGTTCTGCGGTGTAGCCGAGCAGCGTCTGCACAAACTGCGGGATCATCACCGTGGTCCCGAAGAGCACGAAGCCCAGCACAAACATCAGCACGAACGAAATCGCGAAATTCCGCTGCTTGAACAGGGTCAGGTCGAGGATTGGCCGATGCTTGCGCCTGATCTGGCATGATTTCCCACGCAATGAGCGTAAGCAGCGAAACCACGCAGAGAACGATAAACGTGGTGATAAGCGGCGAGCCGAACCAGTCGTCCTCCTGGCCCTTGTCCATGACAAATTCGAGCGAGCCAAATCCCAGCGCGAGCAGCGCGAAGCCGAAGTAGTCGAGGTTGAGGCCCTGCTTCTGCACTCGTTTCACTTCCTCGACAATGTGCGGCGGGTCTTCGACAATGCGGCTGGTGAGGAAGAGGGAAACAATAGCCACGGGAACGTTGATGAAGAAGCACCAGCGCCAGTCGAAATTGTCGGTGATCCATCCGCCCAGGGTCGGCCCGATGGCCGGCGCGCACGACCACCGCAAGCCCGTAGAGCGCGAAGGCCTGGCCGCGTTTTTCGGGCGGGAACGTATCGGCGAGGATGGCCTGCTCGCTGGGCGCCAGGCCGCCGCCGCCCGCCCCCTGCAGCACGCGGAAGAAGATCAAGCAGCCCCAGCGATGGCGCCAGGCCGCACAGCGCCGAGCTGATGCCGAACAGCACCACGCAGATCATGTAGAAGCGCTTGCGGCCAAGGAACGTGGTCAGGTAAGCCGAGGCGGGCAGGATGACCGCGTTGGCCACCAGGTAGCTGGTGAGCACCCAGGTGGCTTCGTCCTCGCTGGCGCCCAGGCCGCCGGCGATGTGGGGCAGCGCCACGTTGGCGATGGAGGTATCGAGCACCTCCATAAACGTGGCCAGGGTGACAGTGATGGCGATGACCCAGGGATTCCGCCTGGGCTTCCAGGCGGCTAGCGGAGCGGGCTGGGGAAGGGGCCGGGCGTCGGCCGCTGCGGCGCTCATAGGCAAAGCTCAGTCTATTGGAAGCAGGAACGGGCCGCCGGGTTCGGAAATATGAATTGACAGGAATTGTTCGACTCCACGCGCAATCTTGTTTGGCCACTGCACTGCCCGAACGTTGTATGGTGCGCACATGCACTGGACAACTCCGGAAGAACGGCGCGCGCGGGGCCAGGCGCGGCGCAAGCAGGTCGGCCGCCAGCAGCACGACGAACTGAAACCCAAGGCGCGGCCCGCCCCGGCGCTCACACTGCTCGATCGCGCCGGGCAAGGGCCGCGTTCCCGCGCTGCTCAAGCTGAAGTACGAGCTAATGGCGCAATCGCCGTTCGGCTATTTCCGCGGCGCGGTGCCGGTGATGGCGGCGGATCTTTCCGTGCTGCCCAACACCGGCATCATTACCCAGATCTGCGGCGATGCGCACGTGCGCAACCTGGGCGCATTCGCGGCGCCCGACGGCCGGCTGGTCTTCGACATCAACGATTTCGACGAGACCATCCGCGGCCCGTTCGAGTGGGACCTGAAGCGCATGGCGGCGTCGCTGGTGCTGGCGGGGCGCGAGTCGGGCCACAAGGATGTCTTCGCGCTGGCCGCCGTGGAGACGTTGCATCGGGCGCTACACCGCCCAGATGCGCGCGTTCTCGAAGATGCCGCTGCTTGAAGTGGGCCGGCACCAGGTGCACCGCATCGGCAACATGGTGCCGATTCACGACGCGCTGCTGAAGGCCGAGCGCGCGACGCCCGTGCCACATTCTCGAACTGCTGACCGAGCCGACGTCGACGAAGCCCGGAGCGCCGCGGCGCTTCAAGGAAATCAAGCCCACTCTCACGCGGGTGACCGGCCGCCAGGCGCAGGAGGTGCTTGCATGCGCTGGGGCCCTACCGCGCGATGCTCGAGCCGCAGCGGCAACATCTGCTCTCGCTCTACCGGCCGATCGACGTGGCGTTCAAGGTGGTGGGCACCGGCTCAGTGGGCACGCGCGACTACTGCATCTACTTCGAAGGCAACGGACCCAATGATCCGCTGTTTCTGCAGATCAAGGAGGAGCCGGCATCGGGCTACGCGCCGTATCTGCCCGACGCGCATCCGCCGCACCACAACGGGCAGCGCGCGGTCGAAGGGCAGCGCGCCATGCAGGTGCAGTCGGACCCGTTCCTGGGCTGGACGCAGATGGGTGGCCGCGATTTCCTGGTGCGGCAACTCAACGATCACAAGGGCAGCATCGCAATCGAAGACCTGGCCGGCAAGGGGCTGGAGGCCTTCGCCGAGGTCTGCGGCGAGTTGCTGGCGCGCGGCCACGCGCGCTCGGGCGATCCGCTGATGATTGCGGGGTACATCGGGACCGGCAATCGCTTTGCGGAAGGCCTGGCGCGATTCGGGGTCGCGTACGCCAATCAGACGGAAAAGGATTGGCAGGAATTGCGGAAATCAGGCCGGGCGGGTAAGGTGGCACCGACCAAGACGCGATCTTGATGGGCGGTCGGTCCGCGATTTCCCACCCTCGCGACAGGAAGTAATCGCAAGGATGGGGCACGCGGAGTTTGGTGGCCGATCCTATTCCCTATTCCCTGCCCTTCTCACTCCACCCGCAACGCCACCATCGGGTTCAGCTTGGACGCGCGGGTGGCGGGAAGCCAGACGGCTAGCAACGCCACGGCGGCCAGGATCAGTGGCACGGACACGAACACCACCGGGTCCCAGGATTTGACGCCAAAAAGGAAACTGGCAATGAAACGCGTGAGCCAGAACGCCGCGCAAATGCCCAGCACCAGGCCGATAATGGTGAGGCGCATGCCCTGCCACACAACCAACTTGCGGATGTTGGAGCGGTCGGCGCCGAGAGCCATGCGGATGCCCATTTCCTGGGTGCGCTGCGCGACCGAGTAGGCCATGAGGCCGTAGATGCCGATGGCGGCAAGCACCAGTGCGACTACGCCGAAGATGGTCAGCAGCAGCATGTTGAAGTTTTCGCGCGAAGTGGACAGGGAAATGACTTCGTCCATGAGGCGAACTCGCGGCGACTGGAAATCCGCCGCTGGCCTGGCGAAGTTGCTCGGTGATTTCGTTCATCAGCAGACGCGGATCATCGTGAGTCCGCACCACCCACCGGAGAGGCACAATACCGGCGTTCAGTTTGGTCATGCCATCGGTGACCTGGGCGTCGGGCACGATCATGAGGGAGCCAGGATCCTGACCGAGGCCGCCGTCGTGGGTGTTGCCGACTACGCCGACGATCTGGCGGGCAGGCTCCTCAAAGTCGGGGCCGACCCCGTGGCCAATGACAATCTGCTGGCCGACGGGGTTTTCGTTGGGGAAGAACTGCTTCGCCAGGGCCTCGTTGACGAGGGCAACGAGGGGCGCGCCGGCGGTGTCCTGGTCAGTGAATTCGCGGCCGCGGACCACAGGAATATGGAAGAGCTTGTAGTAGTCGGGGGAGGCTGACATCCAACCGGCTCCCGGCGGTCCCTTGGATGGATCGACAGGCTGGCCGACGATGGTGAACGGCAGGCCGAACTGGCCCTGGATGGGAAGGCAGCAGGTAAAGGCTGAGTCTTCGACGCCAGGAATGGCGTTGAGGCGCTGACGGCCGTCGTGCGAGAGCTGGGCGACCCCCGCCGTCTTTTCGAAGCGCGAGCCGGTCAACGACATTTCCATGGTGACGACGTTGTGGGAGTCGAAGCCGGGATTGACGGCGTGGAGAGCGACAAAGGTGCGGATGAGCAGCGCCGAGCCGATCAGCAGGACGACGGCGAGCGAGGACTTCGCTGACGACCAGCGGCGGCACGCGACCCGGCCGTGACGGATGCCGGTGCCGGCGCGGTTGCTGCGAATCCTTGAGCGACGAGTTGAGGTCAGTGCGGGAGATGCTGAAGGCCGGGAACAGGCCGAAGAGGATACCGGTGAGGCAGGAGACGAGCGAGGGTGAAAGCGAGCACGCGCCAGTCCATGCCGATGGCGGAGCCGTCTTCACCGATGCGGGGCAGGCCGGCAGGGCTGACAGCGAGAAGTGCGCGCACGCCGGCGAATCCTAGTATCAGGCCCAGGACGCCGCCGGCGAGCGAGAGCATCACGCTCTCAGTGAGGAGTTGGCGGATGATACGCGAGCGCTTCGCGCCCAGCGCCGAGCGGATGGCGAATTCGCGCTTGCGGCCGGTGGCGCGGACCAGCAGCAGGTTGGCGACGTTGGCGCAGGCGATGAGCAGAACGAGGCCCACGGCGCCGAGCAGGACGAGGAGCGAGCGGCGGGCGTCGCCGATGATGGTGTCGCGCAGCGGCTCGAACGCCAAAGTTGCCCTGGGGATTTGCCTTGGGAAATTTGCGCAGAAACTGTTGCCAGGCGAGCTTCATCTGGGCGTTGGCCTGGTTGAGCGTGATGCCGGGTTTGAGCATGGCCGCGGCCCCAAAGAAGTGGCCCTTGGTTGGTGGTGTTGGGGTCGAACTGGAAGGGCACCCACAGCTCGGCGTTGAGACTCGGCGACGAAGTCGCGGCTGGTGACGCCGATGATCGTGTACGGCTCGCCGCCGAGGGGAAGGGATTTGCCGATGACCGAGGAATCGCCGCCGAACTTACGCTGCCACAGCCCGTAGCTAAGCACCACGACGTTGCCGCCGTTGGGGAGGTCTTCCTGGGGGGTGAAGGTGCGGCCCAGCATCATGGGGGCGCCAAAGACGCGGAAGTAGGCTTCGCTGACGTGGAGGCCGTGCACCAGTTCGGGCCGGTCGCCGGTGATGTTGAAGCCGGGGCCGGCGTTGTCGAAGGCGGCCACGTCCTTGAAGACGCTGGTCTGCTGGCGCCAGACCATGAACTTGGTGGAGGAGGCGCCGGGAAAGTTTCCCTGCGGAAAGACGTTCATGAGCTGGACAATGCGGTCGGCGTCAGGGTAGTTGAGTGGCTTCAGCAGCACTGTGTTTACGACGGTAAAGATGGCGGTGTTGGCGCCGATGCCCAATGCCAGCGCGGAAACCGCCGCGATGGTAAACCCCGGGCTCTTGAAAAACAGATGCAGCGCATGCTTGACGTCTTTCCAGAAATCAGCCATGGATCAGCTCCGAATCGGAAATGGACGGAACAGCGAAGTGGGAGGTTGAGTCGTCGGCCTGGGTTGTTCTGGCAGGATCGGGTGGTACACTTTCGTTCCTTCAGTAGACGCGGCGCGAGCCGTACCGTCATCCAAAACGCGCCTGTTTTGTGATGAGTAGCAATGTGGGTGCCTCGTTTGAGGATTTTCCCAGCTTCCCGGAGCCCGAGTCTGAGCCGGTGACTTATGCTTGCGTACGTATCAGAAAGGACCCGAGCACCGTGCTGATCTTCGCTGCCATTCTCGCGATTTTTGTCTATGGGATGATCGCCGCCATGCTCGGCACCATCCTGCCCGAACTGTCGGAACGCTTCCATCTCTCGCCCACCCAGAACGGGACCATCGCCACCGCGCAGGCGCTGGGGCTGATGATCGCCTCGCTGGCGGTGGGACCGCTGCTCGATAGCGAGGGCGACAAGGTCGGCCTGATTCTGGGGCTGGTGTTCATCGCGGTTTCGCTGTTTCTGCTGCCGCGCGCAGCCGGATACGGCAGCATCGTGTTCGATGATGTTCCTGCTGGGAGTGGGCGGCGGCATCGTGGTCACCGGGGCCAATGCGCTGGCCAACAGCGTGGCAGGCGAACACAGCGCAACCGTGCTGAACCTGGTGAACCTGTTCTTCGGGCTGGGCGGACTGGTGACGCCCTTCATCTCGGCCAATCTGTTCAATCGCAACTGGGTGCGGCTCTGCTACACCGTGGCCGTACTCACCATCGTGACCATCGGGGTTCAGGTGGCGGCGCCCATGCCGGGAGTTACGCCGGGCTCGGGATTCGTTCTCACCCAGGCCGCTCCGATTCTGGGACGGCCGCTGTTGTTCCTGCTCGGCTTTCTCCTGTTTCTGTACGTGTCCTGCGAAGTTGGCGTGTGGAACTGGCTGGTGCGCCACCTGATCGCACAGGGCATTCCCGAGTCGCGTGCGCTGAATATTTTGTCGCTGGGATTCGCGCTGGGACTGCTGGTGGGCCGTGTGGCGGTTTCCCCAATCCTGATTCATATCTCGCCGCTGCGCGTGCTGCTGGCCGCGTCGGTTGCGATGGCCATCACGACCTACCTGATGCTGCAGACCAACAAGCCTGGGGCTGCCGCCGCGCTCGTGTTTGTCGCGGGCCTGGCCATGGCGCCGGTGTTTCCCACCACGCTGGCAGTGGCCGGCAAGGGGTTCTCCAGCCTGCCCGGGACGGCCATCGGCTTCGTGATCACGTGCGGCTGGGCGGGACTGGCGGTGAGCTCGAGGATCATCGGCGGAATTGCGGGCGGCGACCCATTGCGGTTGAAAAAGGCGCTGCTGCTTATTCCGGCGTCATCGGTGTTGATGGTGGGATTGATTTTTGCAATCCGGGTGGCGATGCACTCCTAAAAGGCGCCTTCCCCAGAATTCTCTGCGCTTCATCCGGGGCTATTCTCGATGGCTCGCTATGGGAGCTTCTTTCGCTTTCCCATTCTTTCCAATCAACCGCCGCCACGCCATCGCCGTAGCGGAGTGCATCAGGCGTGTCTGTTCGGCTTTGAGGTGGGCATAAGAGTCTCGCACATAGACATCGAATTCCGGAGGCCAGCCGATGGTGGAGCGGCGCTCGCTGTAGTCGCCTTCCGCCCACTTGCGCAACACCGCCTTGTAGCCCACCACGTGGGTCACGAAGTCCAGCAGGCACTGGGGCATCTTCTCCTCGATGATGAGGTGGGCATTCTCGATAATGATCTTCTCGCGGATGTCGTTCAGCGGAACGAAAATGGTCCGCATCCACAGCATCCAGTCCTTCAGGTCCTCGTCGGTAATCGGTTCGCTCTGCGTCTTGCCCTGCTTCTTGAGCAGCGAGCGGTAGGCGATATTGCCCGCCTCGGAAGCAACATAGAGTGGCCCGTAAAGCTCGTTCAGCCGCTTGTTGACCAGGTCGAGTTTGTCGCGGCGGCGGGCCAGCATGTGGGCGCTGAGGAATGTGAAGGCATACCCGGCAAAGGCCACAATGATGGTAAGAATGGCCGCGTTCTGCAGAATGGTGGGAACCGAAAGAACCGAGAAATCCATGGGCTTGGCCTTGCGGACGAGTATAACTGCCGATCAAAACCCTGGAATGTGACGGCGGACCGGTTCGAGACAGCCCGTTCCGCACCGCTACGGACCGTGTCGGGCCGGGGCCGATTTGGGACTCCGGGGAACCACCTCGATCTCAAATAGCTTCGGCCATAGCTTGCCTGTAACGAAGAGCCGATGGCCGGCCGGGATCCCAGGCAATGCCGTTAAGAACCGCCTCGGGGCTGGACCGCTGGCTTTCGGGCAGCAGCCCGGTGAGATCGATCCAGCCCAGGACCTTTCCGGTCCGTCGGGAAATGCGCGCGATCCGGTCGGTGTGCCAGACGTTGGCGTAGATCTCTCCGAGGCCCGGCCTCTGGATGTATTCGAGCTCGTTGAGGTCGGTGACGGGCTTGCCGTGGTCTTTCACGGTGACGCGGCGGACTTCAGCGAACGTCGCCGGATCGAAGAAGCGCAGAGTGGGCGTACCGTCACTGACAATGAGAGACTTGCCGTCCTGGGTGAGTCCCCAGCCCTCGCCTGCGTAGGAAAACGTGCGCAGCAGGCGGAAGCTGAAGCGGTCGTAGACCAGCCCAACGTGCGATTCCCAAGTGAGTTGCACCAGCGTGCTTCCCCAGGCGGTGAGACCCTCGGCGAAATATTTGCTGTCGACGGGTTGCTCCTGGAGGACGCGGCCGGTTTCGAGATCGACCATGCGCAGCGAGGACTGGCCGTTGATTCCCTTGCTCTCGTAAAGATGGCCGTCGACAAAAACCAGTCCCTGGGTGAAGGCGTGGGGATCGTGAGGATAAGTGTGGACAATGCGATAGGCGTCGGCAGCGAAGGCTGGCGCGAACAGGGCCAGCCAAATCAAGATTGCGGGGAAGATACGGCGCATCTTGAGGGATTGTAGCGGTAAAGGACTAATTGACGTCTTTGGCGATGACCACCTGGACCGGCGGATCGTTGGTGAGTTGACTGTCAACGATGACCACCGTCCGGACTTCGCCGCCGGTGAGCCCGAGGGCGGTTGACGTGAACTTCGGCGTGATGGTTCCGGCCGGGGTGATGACCATGGTGACGGACTGGGACGCGAAGCTGATGTAGCCGCAGGTGGAGCCCACCGGCAGGCTGCTACACAGCGGAATGGTGTTCGCCAGGGTTGTGGCGCCGGGAACCATGTACACGTCGACAGGACCGGTGCGCGGAGCCTGGTTCAGGAACCGGAATGCCGAGTGTCCGGAGGCCGCGGGAGTCTGTTGATCCTCGAGCACGGTCACAATGTACGCGATTGGGGATGCGCCGTTGTCGGTCAGAAATACGGAGTGCTGCGCGCCGGCGTTGAGGGTGGCAGCCGCGGTTACCAGCGTCGCTCCGCCGGTGGCCTGCGTAACCTTGACGATCCCCGCCCCTGACGGCTTGACGGTGCCGTAGTTGGAGATATAACCCTCGCCAACGTTGCCCGCAAACAGCGTGTTCTCGACAAAGACGTTTACCGCCGGGGCAATGTACGACGCGTCGATCACGCGCACTAGGCTGGGTTGGGAAAAACCCGAAACGCTGGTACAGGAAGACAGCCCCAGGGCGGCGACGAGAGAGACGGCCACCGCAGCCGCCAATGCGCCGCCAGACCAGGGATTCCGGGGTTTGTCCATGCGCATCTCCGGCGCAACAATAAGCGCACGCGTACGTAGAATCTAGGGCTTGCTGTTCCCACTTATAGTACAGGGCTGTGCTGGACAGAGTTTACGACTTTCGGGCCATCGGGGAAAGGAGGGATTCAGGTTGGCAACGGGGGACAGTTGTCAGTCGTCAGTTGTCAGTTGTCAGGTTTCAGTTGTCAGGTTTCAGTCGTCAGGTTTCAGTCGTCAGTCAGGCGGGGGAATGGCTGGCGTCTGACAACTGACCACTGTACTCAGCTTGCGCCCAGGTAAACAAAACGCGCCAGGAAGAGCGCGGCCAGCGTATAGAGAAGCCAGTCCTGCCGCCGGAATCTCCCCGTAATCAGGTGGAGAACCGCCCAGGCGATGATTCCAAACCCCAACCCGTTGGCAATGGAGTAAGTCAGCGGAATGAGCACCAGCGTAAGGAATGCGGGAACGGCGACCAGGGGCTCATGCCAGCGGATTTCGGTGATGGTGGCAAGCATCAGCGAGCCGACCAGGATAAGCGCGGGCGCGGTGGCGGCCTGGGGCACAACGCCGACGAACGGCGCGGCCACCACGGCTACCAGAAACAGCAGCCCGGTGACGATGGCGGTGATGCCGCTGCGGCCTCCGGCGGCCACGCCGGCAGTGGATTCGACGTAGCTGGTGACCGTGGAAGTGCCGGTGAGCGAGCCGAACACAGTTGAGGTCGCGTCGGCGAACAGGATGCGATTGAGGCGCGGAATGGAGTGGTCGGCGGAGATCAGGCCGGCGCGTTTCGTGACGGCGACGAGCGTTCCGAGGTTGTCGAAGAGGTCGACGAAGAAGAATACGAAGATGATCTCGAGCAGCCCTTTGGACAGCGCGCCGCGAATGTTGAGCTGAAATAACGTCTGCTCGAGCGAGCGGAAACCGCCGGGCGCCGGTGTCCAGTGAACCAGGCCGGCGAATTGCGGCACCTTGCTCAGCGCCCAGGCGGCGCCCGTGACGCTGAGTACGCCGATGAGAATGGAGCCGCGCACCTTTTTCACCTCAAGCGCCACCATGAGGATCAGGCCGAAGAGCGCGAGGACCGCGGTGGGGTTCCTGATGTTGCCCAGGCCAACCAGCGTGTTGGGATCGCGAACCACAAGGCCCGCATGCTGAAAACCGATGAAGGCGATAAACAGGCCGATACCGCTGGCCACCGCGGCGTAGAGCTCGTGAGGAATGGCGCGCAGAATCATCTGGCGAATGCCGGCGCCAGTCAGCGCGAGAAAAATCACACCTGAGATAAACACCGCGCCCAGCGCCGTCTGCCACGGGATATGCATCTTGATGCAGACGGTGTAAGTGAAATAAGCATTCAGGCCCATTCCCGGCGCAAGCGCGATGGGATAGCGGGCTACGATGCCCATAAGAATGGACCCGAACGCCGCTGAAAGACAGGTCGCCGCGGTGACGGCAGGCAGAGGCACGCCGGCGTCGGCGAGAATGGCTGGATTCACCAGCACGATATAGGCCATGGTCAGGAAGGTGGTGACTCCGGCCAGGATTTCGGTGCGCCAGTTGGTTCCCAGATGGCTGAATTCAAAATAGCTTTCAAGCTTTTTGAGCATAGGCGGGTGATTCAAGAAGACCACAGAGGCGCGCCAATCCAAAGCGATTTATCTTTTCCAGCGGTTGAACCACCTAAGCCAGGCCGCCGATACTGCGAAGGGAGGCTGCTGGAATGGGCGAGCGAATCACGTTGCATGCGGCGGACGGACATGAACTCGGGGCTTACGTGGCGCGACCAATCGGAGAACCGTTCGCAGGGCTGGTCGTCGTCCAGGAAATTTTCGGAGTGAACGCGCACATCCGGTCGGTCGCGGACGGCTACGCGAAAGACGGATTCCTGGCGGTGGCTCCAGCGATCTTCGACCGCGTGGAGCGCAACGTGGAACTGAGCTACGATCCTGCCGATATGCAAAAAGCGATGAGTTTCATTCCCCGGCTCGACATCGACCAAGCGGTGATCGATATTGGCGCTGCTCTCGACTACGCGAAGAAAGCCACGGGAAAAAAGGCGGGCGTCATCGGCTATTGCTTAGGCGGAACGCTGGCATGGCTGACAGCCACCCGGCTCCATCCCGATGCAGCGGTTGGCTACTACGGAGGTCGCATCGGAAATTACGCCGCCGAGAATCCATCAACGTCGGTGATGCTGCACTTCGGCAGAAAGGACACGCATATCCCAGCGGAAGAAGTCGAGAAGGTACATGCAGCACACCCCGACGTAGAGATTTTCTGGTACGACGCCGGCCATGCCTTCAATTGCGAGCCCCGCCCAAGCTATAACGCCGAAGCTGCGCGCCTGGCGCGGGAACGGTCGATGGGTTTCTTAAAGAAGTTCTTGGTCTAGTTCAGAGTTTGTGGTTCTTAGTTCGTAGTGCCCGACGGGCGGTCGCAACTGCGAACTATGAACTACGAACATCTGCCGTCGAGCGCTCCGCCTCAAGCAATTGGCGCTTTCTGTCAACGCCCCAGCGATAGCCGGTCAAGGAGCCGCTGGCGCCCACCACCCGATGGCATGGCACAAGCAGCGCGACGCGATTGGTCGCGCACGCGCGCGCCACGGCGCGAGTGGCGTTGGGATCGCCCATCTCCCGCGCGACCTGGCTGTAGCTACGCGTTTCGCCGCGCGGAATCTGCCTGAGTGCCTGCCACACGCGGAGTTGAAAGACGGTTCCCCGAAGGTCAAGTGAACCGATGCGGTTGCGGCTTTCTAGATCGGAACCCTCGCGCACGCTCTGGAGCGCAGCGTCCACCAGGCCCGACAGCGACGGATCGGGACGGAGCGTGGCCGCGGGAAACTCCTCGCGCAGGCTGGCTTCGGCTTCGACGCGCGTCCCGGCGAGCGACAGCCAGCAGAGGCCCCGCCCGGTTTCTCCCACGATCACCCAGCCGAAAGGCGACTGTCCGAGGGCCCACCGAATCTCCTCGCCTTCGCCCCCCTGGGCAAAGCGCGCCGGTGTCATGCCCAGTTGGGCTCCTTCGTAGGCGCGGCTGGGCGCTTCAAAGCCGGCCGTGTAGATGGCGTCGGTCACCGATTCGCCCTGCTTCAGCGCGGACCGCAGCCGCCCGGCCCGTAACGCGCGCTGATACTGCAGCGGACTGACCCCCATGGCGGACTTGAAGAGGCGCTGCACCGTGAACGGGCTGAGACAGGAGACACGGCCCAGGTCGGCAAGCCGCACCGGCCGGTCGAGATTCCGCTCGATATAGGCCCGGACAGTCTCCACCGCATCAGCGCGCACCATCGTCGGGCGGCAGCGGAGGCAGGGCCTGAATCCGGCAGCCTTCGCCTCTTCCACCGAACTGAAGAAGCGGATGTTGGTGCGCAATGGCAGCCGACTCTTGCACGCGGGCCGGCAGACTACCCCGGTGGTTGTGACCGCGTAGAAGAACGTCGCGCCGGGATCGCGGCGGACGACCTGCTCCCAGGCCTGCTCAAGGTCGATGGCGGGAGATGGACTGGTAGCGAGTTGTGTGGTGCTGTTCATGAAGTGATGTTCGCCGATAGTTGAGATTCACTGCCACCCGGTTCTTGCTCGCAATTCGATTCTTCTTCCCGTAGTTCCGACGTCCTATTCCCTATTCCCTTTTGCCTCTTCCCTGCCCCGCAGCACTTCTTCCGCCCGCGCCAGGTCCTCTTCGGTATCGACTCCGATGGTATCCGCGGGGGCATCGGCGACATAAATATCGATCCCGTTTTCGAGCAGGCGGAGTTGTTCCAGGCGTTCGAGTTGCTCCAACCGGCCGGGGGACAGCGACGCGAACCGTTCCAGCGCCGCCTTGCGATAGGCGTAGATGCCCAGGTGCTTGCGGTACCCTGCAAATCCAGTGGCATCGCGATCGTACGGAATCGTAGCCCGCGAGAAATAGAGCGCGCGGCCATCGCTGGCTGTGACCACTTTTACGGCATTCGGGTTCGCGATCTCCGCTTCAGGACACGGAACCGCAAGCGTGGCGACCTGGACCTCGGCCCGGTCGAAAAGCGCGAGCAAAGGCGCGAAAAAGTCTCCAGTGAGGGTCGGCTCATCGCCCTGGATGTTGACGAAAATATCGGCGTCCAGGGTCTGCGCCACTTCCCGAACCCGGTCGGACCCGCTGGCGCAGGCGGCGGAAGTCATCACCACGGGGATACCGCGCTGGCGGCATGCGGCTGCCACTTCATCCGCATCGGTGGCAACCACTACGGGGTCCATGCGGCCGCTGGCCATCGCTGCTCGCCACACCCACTCCACCATGGGCCTGCCGGCGATTTCACGAAGCACTTTGCGACTCAAACGGGTAGAGGCCAGCCGCGCCGGAATCACACCGGCGATAGAGGGAGATTTCACTGAATTCGAGTGTACCGGGGAAGGCTCAATAGTCGCATCCAGGTCCGGCACCGACCGCCGGACCCAAATGCTTCGCGAAGGAAGGGGAGGGCCGCTTACGTTCTATCCGATGCACGATCATGAAATTGGTTGCATGGCCGTTCAGGGGCCGGGCGGGGTACTTTGGTCCTCTGCCGCCAAGGCCCAACAGGTCCTGTCCAGAGGCAGGTAGAATCGAGGGTTCCGAGACCCGGAACATTGACCTCAAATCCAAGCCCCCGTATCATTTAATTTGGCGCGTGCAGGTGAGTCGCGCCTTCCCGGCGGGGTAGCTCAGATGGTTAGAGCGACGGATTCATAACCCGTAGGTCGGCAGTTCGATCCTGCCTCCCGCCACCATTCTTTTGTGCGGTTTAGCAGGTATCCGGAACAACCTGCCCTTTTAATTACTCCGCGAAACCCTTATCCCGCCCCCTTTGGGCCTCCTCGAAGGGTAGTCCTGCCTGGTTCGCCTCCCTTGCTCCAGGTCTAGGGCAAAATGTTGATCAAATATTGCGGCAAATTTGCAGGCACGTTCGACCGTGAGTCCGCGTGCACTCGCGGGCCACCAGCGACCCCTTCGGTCGGATCAATCCAAGATCCTTTGAAGGTGTCGCTGGAGACTGGCTTGTCAGGACCAGCAGAGCGTTCGATGTCGTTTGTGGATTACGCGAGCCCCGCCAAGGTGGACGGAGGCAGGATCAGCGGAACAAGTCCTCTCATCAATTCTTTCCGTGCAGGCCTGTTCGGCCGACCCGGAAAGTAGAAAGGTCCAATCCGCCGACGTCAACCACCTTGGCTGAAACTACCCTTAACCTGCGGTGTCCTGACGTGATTCGAACTCAAGGCAACGGAGTCTTCGTTGTTTAAACCAGACCGTTGATAACGGTATTGATCTCACGAGCGCTCCTCAATAGGAGCGCCCCTGCAATGCGGCTACAGCGCGATCATGATACTCCTGGGTGTACCAGGCGGGCCCGTAGTCCTCCAACAACTCAAACAGTTCTTGCAAGACGATCATTGGCCTTGCTCGCTGCTGCTGGCTGCTGTCGCAACATTCCCCCGCATTTATTCCTTCGTGATGATTGAAGTTCATGTGCCATCCCCCCCGAGTGATCGTCGTCGTTCGTATATCCGTCCATGCTCAAAGCAGACTCAATTCGAGATCGACTATTGAGCGAATCAGTGGATGCGTGTCTTCGCAATCCGGTTCCTTCTTTTGAGATGACATCATGAAACCACCTGAAGGAATTCTGAATTCCTTCTGACATTTCAGTGGTATTCCGTTTCCTGTTAAGCTTCAACGACAATGGCCGGAGCGTGCGGTCGCGGAACGAACAGGATGCGGATACTGATCATTGAAGATGAGCGGAAACTTGCCGAGGCCATTCGTGCGGGCTTGCAAGGAAATGGGTATGAGGTCAGCCTCGCTCACACCGGCGAAGCAGGGCTCAGGCATCTCCACGGTAATGCCGTCGACCTGATCCTCCTCGACGTGATGCTGCCGCGTGTTGGCGGTCTTGAGGTCTTGCGCGAGATCCGCGGAAATGGTTTCAAGCTTCCCGTGCTTATCCTCACATCGAAGGACTCGGTTGATGATCGCGTCCGTGGACTCGATTCCGGCGCCGACGATTACCTGACCAAACCGTTCGCCTTTCCGGAGCTTCTTGCTCGACTGCGAGCACTGCATCGAAGGGCGAATCCCGAGTCCCCAGCGATGATTCAACTTGCCGATCTCACCATGGATACTCGGGGGCACATCGCCACGCGCGCCAGCACCTCGCTTGAACTTACAGGGCGCGAATTCGAATTGCTTGAATATCTACTGGTGAATCGAGGCACCGTGGTTTCCCGTGAAATGATCGCCCGCGATGTCTGGAAGACCACCATTCGCTACACCTCTCTTGATAACGTGATCGATGTCCACATTGCGCGAATCCGGCGCAAGGTAGACGATCCGTTTCCGACTAAGCTGTTGCATACGGTTCGCGGCGTCGGATTTGTCCTGAGAGAGAGCGAGGAGGATTAGGTGCGCATTCGGCCCACTTACATCCGAACTCGTCTGACCCTGTGGTACATCGCTATTTTCAGCCTCACTATGGGTTTGTACGTCTCCGCGGCCTGCGCCTTCCAGTACTGGGAATTGAACGACCAGCTCTATCATGCCGAAGTGCAGGACATGGAAACGGTCGAGGGTCTTCTCTATTTCAACCAGGATGGCCGGCTTCTATTGCACGAGGAATATCATAGCCATCCCGGATCAAGACTGCTGCTCGACCGCTTTATGGAAGTCCTTGATCCGAAGGGCAGCGTACTGTTTCGAAATGAGAAACTGAACGGTCTTGCCCTCGGGGGTCCTCCTCTTCCGCAAGAATCATCGGTCAGCCACTTTGCCACCAGGATGCGCTTGGCCGACGGACGGCATGTTCTCGTGGTGAGCCATTATCATCCCGTTCAAGGCAAGCGGGTCCTCATCAGGCTGGCGTACGACACCGAGTCGCTCAAGCGGCGCATGATCGAGTTGCTGGTCGCGCTGATGGTGGTGTTGCCCCTGGCACTGATTGCGGCGGGTTTTGCGGGATATCGGGTCGCCGGAAAGGCGCTCAACCCGCTTACCGCGATGACGAATTTAACCGAGCAGATCACAGCGACCCGGTTGAGCAGTCGTATTCCTGTCGAAAACCCCCACGATGAATTCGGTCGCATGGCACGCGTTTTGAATGGTCTCCTGGGTCGGCTTGAGGAAGCTTTCCAGAAACTGCAGCGCTTTACATCCGATGTGTCCCACGAACTGCGAACTCCACTCACCGCGATGCGAAGCGTTGGCGAAGTCGGCCTGCAGCATCACCATAGCGATGCCGAATACAAAGACATCATCGGAAGCATGCTTGAAGAAGTGGCCAGGCTGACCTCGATGATCGATACGCTCCTAACCATCTCTCATGCCGATTCCGGATCAGTCGCGCTGAATCGGACCGTCTTTCCCATCATGGAGCTCGTAGAGGAATCAGTGGGTGTAGTGGGAGTCCTTGCCGAGGACAAGAAGCAAACCATCTCTATTGCCGGAGACAACGCGCTTTCCGTTTCGGCAGATCGCGGATTTCTCAGAATGGCGATCATCAATCTCCTGGATAACGCCGTCAAATACTCTCCAGCGGGCAGCGCGATTCACGTACGCTTGGAGCCGTCAAAGGAAGAACGAACCGTCAAACTCGAAATCGCCGATGAGGGACCCGGAATTCCCATCAGTGAGGCTGGCCGCGTATTTGACCGTTTCTATCGGCTCGACGAGGGACGGACCAGAGAAGAAGGCGGAGCCGGTTTGGGTCTGGCCATCGCCAAGTGGTCGGTGGAAGCCCATGGCGGCGAGATACTTCTAGACTCCGAGCCAGGGAAGGGTTCCGCCTTTACGATTCGACTTCCGCTGGTTTGACACCATTCCGAAGCAGAGAGAGCACGTCCCACGGGTGCAACGGTCGCTGAAGAAATTCAAAGCCAAGAATGCTGATCCTGGCTTGAATTGCCTGGCGGACCGGCGACGCCGTGAACAAAATAATCCTGCACGCCGGCTGCAGTTTCCTGATCCGGATTGCCGCCTCGACTCCATCGATACCTTGCATTCGAACATCGATCAGAACGGTCCCTGGCATGAACTCCTTAGCATCCTCGACGGCAGCCTCACCGCTGTATAGAGATCTGGATTCGTAACCATGAAGACGCAGGATCTCAGCCAGCGTGTCCGCGACGATATGCTCGTCATCTACAACTGAAACTCTAGGCCTCCGTAAAGCTTGAGGCATGGGAACACCCGATTCCGCTGAATGTTTGGGGACCTGACCATTCTGCATCCATCACCTCAATAAAGGCCTTCTATTCAGGCTCGCCGTCCTTAAATCTGGATCATCATGAAATGTTTGCCACTGATCCTTCTCGTTCTGAACCCACGACCATTCGAATTCACAAAAAACGAGACCGCCATTTCGTGACTTCGCGAGAGCTCTGACAAATCCGTCATGAGGGGAACTGTTGCATAGATCAAACCATGAATAAGCCTGAAGAGATTCTGAAGTTCTTCTGACGTTTTCGGGCAATGGCCGATCCGAAGATCTGAAGATCTGCGGTCTGTAAACACTTTTGGGTCCGGAGCCGCGAAAGCGGAATGGCGCCGGCGCAGCTTGAAGTTGGGCGTCTTCGAAACGCAAGCATCTACCGGTCGCGCCAGTTTCGAGGTGCGTTCACCCAGAACATGCTCTATTCAGGACCTGTCCGCTTATCAAAGGCATCGATGGCATCAGGCGTCACTCAGTGGCTTAAAAACGGGGGATATCGCCTATCCACTTGACCGTGGGATTGTTGGAATCTGATAAGTCAATGTAAGTTATTCAACCGCGAGTCCGTCGGCGTGGAATTGCCCGATCACCACATCGACATGATCTCCACGCTTCACTCTTCTGCCTGGATTGGAGAATGCCATCCAGTAGACTTTGCCGGTTTCCGGTGTGCTGCTTTGGCGCAGTTGCCCGACCTTTTCGAGCGTAGGAACCGAAAGACGGATGCCCGCCGCCGGGGAAATCAGAAAGGCATTGATTGTCTTGTCATTCAGCGTCTTGGCCTTACTTGGATCCAACACCTGGTAGCTGAAGCGAATCAGTTCGCCGGACTCCGCGGCTTTGACCGCCATGCCATCGATTCCCCAGACCGCCCGGTAATATGTGACGGCATGTTGCGACATTCGATTGGGAGCGTAGTGGCTTGGTGCACTGCCGGCCGTTGCGGGCTTGGCTGCCGGCAGTGTTTGCGCCGGCATCATCGCAGTCGAAACTCCCCCGATGAGAATACCCGTCAGCAGCATTGCCGCCGCACCAGCAAACGGGCGATCCAATACCCTCGTATCACGAAACATTCCATTTACCTCTTTCCTGCAGCTAATCGATTCTTGGTCCAATGCCGTGCAATTGAGTGGCGCCCTCCCCTGAGCGCCACATCTTCCGCGTCGGACCCGTCTCCTGCCTGGTTGTCATCGGCCGCCTGTCTACTTCCCCGCCAGAGAACTCCGGCAAGCACTCAACGCCGTGCTGAGAGCAAGTTTAGCAATCTCCGTATCGACAACGCCCAGCGCATACGTGTATCGCGAGCTGCTTTCATCATCCTTGATTTCCGACGCCGGATAACCGGAGATAATGTTGCTCAGAATCTGCTTGTACTTGCCTGCGGATTGCGAATCGATGGTTGCGCAGTAATTGAAGATGCCCTCCACCCGCGCCAGGGATTCAATCGTCATTGGGCCGGGCGGTGCCGGTTTATTTGGTGATTTGGAAGAATTCGGTGCTGTGGTTGCATGTGAGATCGAGGAAACAGACAAGACTGTCCCCATGGCCAGAACTGCTGAGAACCTAAGGCTCACGGTGTTTCTCCTTGAAGAGTCATTTGGATCAGATGAAGTACCACCTGCACATATCTTTCTCGTGCTCGGCTTCAAGCTGTTTCCGTGATGTTTTAACGCTCGTTCCGTTCGGTATGGCCATGCTGCCCGCGGCCGAAACCGCGAGCAGCATGCTGAGCAGCTGGTTGGCTGCTGTTAATTGGCAGTTCCGGTCAGGGTTGACGTTTGCGTACCGGCCGCGTCGGTGACGGAGACGGTTGCACTCTTCAATCCCGTGGTTTGTGGCGCCACGATCGGCCTGAACTGCACAGTGATCGTGCAGCTTGCTGCGGGCGCCAGGGTGATTTGGCCAGCGAGCTGTCCACCCCCCGCCGGTCCGCAGGTCGATCCCAATCGGACGATCGCGAATTCGTTCGAGTTGGTACCTCCCAGTGTTGCCTGTGCGATACCCGACAGGGTTACGTTGCCGGTGTTGGTGAGCGTGAACATTTGAGCCGGATCGAGAAGGCAGGCCAGCGAAGGATTCCCGGTCGCAGGGCAGTTTCGGGTAACGCTTCCGAAATTGTGTGAGCCCGGTGAGAGAACTGCGCTGATGATCGGCGTAAAGCCCGTTCCGGTCAACGAAACCGGCGATCCGTCCACCGCGACGGAGGCAGTAATCGTAACGGTTCCGGTTGACGCGACCGCTGCGGTTGGCGAGAACACCACGTTGATTGTGCATGTTCCTGTCGCCACAGTTAGCGTTGTGCCGCAGGTACCGCCTGCCGCTCCCGCTGGCCTGGCAAACGGTGCAGTAACAACGACGTTAATCGCGGTTGCGGTGGCACCGCCGAAATTCCGCAGGGTGAGAGTTTGTGCCGCGCTGGTGGTGCCGACTGCAACATTGCCAAATGCCAATGGTCCGCCGGTTACGCCCAGAGCCGCGATCGTGTCCTTACCCTGATACTCAACTGCGCCGATATCGAACCGGGTTGGAACAGCCGGGTCGGGTCTCGGATTGCCGAAGAAGTCGGTACTTGGTGTCACCGCAAAGGTAGGTGCACTGGTTGGGACGTAATCGATGGCCGGTGAATTCAGCGCCAGCGAGTAGTTGCCGAGGGTCGTGCCGGTGACGGGGTTCGTCAACGACAGGGGGCCCCAGCTCATGTTGATCCAGTTGTTGCCCTCGTCCACCGTTGCACCGGGCGTAAGGTTGAAGATCGGATTGGGAATCGTGGCATCCGATATACCCGGAGGCACTTGATACCCCATACCACCATTCTCTGGGGGCATCCGAGAGCCGTTGCAATACTGGCTGACAAACGTTGGGTTAGACGCCAGGTTATTCAGGCCTGGATAGTCTGTGGCATCCGTCAACACCGAATACATCGGGGCGAGCGTGATCCCCGAGTCATGGTTACTCGGTCCCGTATCGCCGCGAACACCAATTTCCCAAGTGCTGGTGCCCGGTACGCAGGCGCCGGTGCCCCCGGTAACGATGGCTCCGTTCCCGTTGGCCGCGCTATTGCCCGCTGACGGCTGGCTGGCGGGGGCGGTCCCGGTAAACGCGTTGTACAGCGTGACGATGTTCTGCTGATAGGCACTACTTAACGCGCCCACGCCGATGTAGTACGCGCGGTTCTGCCAGAAGACATCGTTCGCCAGGTATGGGAACGAGAACTTCCTGCAGGTGCCATTGACAGCAGTCGTGCCTGAGTAGTGGTTCGCGGGGCAGGTGACAGATGTCGGTTAGTGACGACGTCAGTTGTGCGCTGTTCTGCACCGTCACCAGACCGGCGGGCTGAGGCAGCGAAGTTGTGCCGTTGCCAGTGGTGTTGAGAGGGCTGCGACTGAGTGCTGGCCAGGGGAGCGCCAAGGGTGTTGAAAAGCACTCCAGCCGAAGCGGTCGTGTCGTTGGAGACAATGGTGTTGTTGATGAGGTTTACTTTCAACGCGTCTTCCAGCGATACGCCGGCGCCGTCCCAGCCGGCAACGTTGTTCGTGATGATGTTATTGGTGACCGTGACTCCGTACCAGCGTTCCGGGTTGGAGGGGAAGCGCGGCACATCGGCCCCGTTCACCGCCTGGAAGCGCAGGCCGCCGCCGCTGCCGCTTTCCGCGGCGTTGCCCACCAGCAAGTTGGCATTGATCACCAAGTCCCGGACCGGCGCCGTCGCTAAGGCCAGGGACGCAATCGTTGTCGGTGACGGATACCGCACTCGGTGGCAACCCCGTTGACAAGAGTGCTGCCATCCGGCGCCGCTCCCATGACCAGGAGTCCGCCGCCGTTGGTGGGGATGGTCGGGTTGATGCTTTCGTTGAACAGGATCGAATTGTGCTCGATATCGCCGTTGTAGCTGAACCCGAGCTGAACAACGCCGCCGCCATCACCGGAGCTGACGTTTCCGCAGACCCAGTTGTAGTTGAACTTGTAGTTGTCGGCGCCTGTGCAGAAGGTGACACCGCCCCCGCCCGCCGGTGTGGACGAGAACAATTCGTCGCCGGTCGAGGAGTTCGACGTGACCATGTTGTTGTGAATGTTCACATTCAAATTGAAGCAGTAAGGCAGCTGCGTATTCGCGATCGCACTGTCCTGGCAGGAGCCGGGAGAAGTGACAGAGCTATTGGGTGCAAGGTACGCATCCGGGAATTCGCCCTGGCCGATCGAGATGCCACCCGACAGCGTTCCGGCATTGTTAGTCACACGATTGTTGGCAATCTGAATGTTATGCGCCCAGGCGTGCAAGGCGATTCCGCCGCCTCCCTGGGAGCTATTCGTAATCGTCAAGCCGTCAATGCTCGACGGGTTGCACTGGAAGTTGCTGGGATACGGATTCGGTGTGTTGTGGGTCCCACCTCCGCAGTTGGCAGAGGTGAGAAGGGTGGATCCCGTCGGGAATTCCGCTTCCGAACCGTTTCCGAACACATTTGCCGATCCGGACGGAATATTGACACCCTTGGATAGAACGGTGATTCCCGCTCCTTCGTAGGCTCCCATCAGAGAAGGCTCTTGCAACAGTTCTGCCAGGTTGCCGTTGACCGTTGTGTCCCAGCCAACGATTCCTTCCAGCGGTACACGGTCCACCTGGGGATTGTTGGGCCCTCCGCCGAAGTAATTCCAGCCGGTAGCTGGGCACGCGCTGACGCCAGTGGAATCGTAAGGATTGGTGCCACCGGCGGTGGTGTAGGGTTGGCCATCAATCGACAATCCAAATAAACACTCGACTGTCCGGCGCCACGGATCCAGCTTGCCCGCGGGATGGGTATTTGCATTGATGATGGTGGAAGCAGCACCGACGCCTTGCAGCCGGATCGGCTTCCACATGATGTCCAGTTCCTGATAGTTGCCGGGCGGAACGATGATCAAGTCACCCGGGGCTGCAGCGTCAAGCGCGGATTGAATGGTTTTCCCTGGCGCGAGGCGGGTTGGCGCCTTGCCGCCAATGGTCACCGTCACGGTGTCGATCGACTGTTTGCCGTTACCGGCCGTGATTTGAAGTTCACCACACTGTGCGGTCGAGCCTCCGTATTGCGCTTGTTGTTGCAGGGCGCAGTTCGGCACGCCGGTCGGCACTGTGACAGTGATCGCGGTGTCGCTCCAACTGGTGACGAGCGCGGTCTTTCCACCAATGGTGACACTGGACTTGGTGTTGCAAGTCGCGCTACCCGCAGTTGGACTCGTGCATTGGCTGCCAAAGCCGTAGTGCCGGGTAACGGTTTTCTGGTTAAACGGAGCCGTATTGGCCGACGGTCCGGCGTACCCATAGTTATTCACAGTCTGGTTGCCCAGAGCGCTGATCTTGATGGTCTTGCCAGACGCGCTCACCCAGGGACCGACTCCGTCGCCATCCACTTCTTTCACAGCGGGCGTGGCATCAGGGTAGGCGCAATCGGGATTGTTGTACCCGGATGAAACGAAGGCCGAGTTGGGCACGACAGGAGTATCCATGTAGTCGGTTGAACCCGGCATGAATGGATTCTCGTAGCAGAAATCGCTGTAGTAAGAGTTGTACAACGGATCGGTGATCATCTGACCTGGGTTGTTCGGGTCGGGAATCGGCCCGGGGTCGTTCATGCAGGTGATCATCATGGTCGGCGCATACCCGGTTGGGTTGGGCGGGTTCACTTCCCAGGTGGAGTAAGTCAAGCCGTTGAACACTCCCCATTGGTCGGAATACACGCGGCTGATCTCAGCCCCAGTCCAATCCTTGAAAGATACGGGCATGTTCGGCGGCGAGAATTTCTCGCCAAAGGTGGGCGCAAAGGGATCGAACTCCACAGTGAAATCGTCTGTGATGATCCCCGTGAACTTGGAGGCAATGTGAGTCGAGGTGTAGATGTAAAACTTGGCGATGGCTCCCGCCTGGTCATCCAGCGTCACTTCCTTGCGATCGCAGAGGTTGCGGGTAGCTCCAGCGAACGGCGCCACCTGATGAGACTGGGGGAAGAGGCTGATGTAGTCGGGCACGACACGCGCCTCGCCCACGCACGGCCAGGTTGGCTCGGGCGTAAACCCGGGAACGATGCCGTTGTTGGGGGTGGCACCCAGGCTTTGGGTTGGATTCTGGGCGTTGTTCTGGTTATAGGCGTTCCCGATCTGCGCCTGGTCGGGAAGGATGAATATGTTGCCGAGGCCACCGAACTCTTGCGTCACCGGCGCGATGAAGTTATCGCCGATGAGAATGTTCTTGTCCTCTTCCTTCACGATTTCATAACCGGCAGGCGGCACCACCTCTACGACGTACTTGCCGGCGGGCAGCATCGGCTCACCGAAGCGGTAAGCGTCTGTTGAATCAGGATCCGTTGTGCAGATAGTGCAATTTGTGCCCGCGGGCTTTCCTGTCGTCGGATTGATGCCCTTCACGCTGGGGAAGCTGTACATCCCGTCATACGGCGCCGGCTGCAACTGGTTCCAGTCGTGCATGCCGTCATAGCACTTGAATTGAGAGTTGTACGGCAGCGCGGTCACTGCCGGCCCGCCGTGCTCGGAGTTGTAAAGGTCGAGGTAGTTCGGCTGGTTATACAGCGTGAAGTAAAACAGGTCGGCAGTCGATTGACCTGGGCAGTTGATGTTGGGAATGCCATCGGACCGGAAGCCCTGAGCCCAATCGTCCCAGCTGCTGGTTTGAGTTGTATCAACCAGCGTGAGAAGTGGCGTAACACCGTCCGCCGCTGTGCTCTCCTTGTAAAGGTTCATGGTGACATTCGGAACCAGTGGCTCCCATTGCGTTTGAACCAGCATCTGCGGGTCATCGAAGGGCCGGGTTGAAGCGTAGATGACATGGCCATGGATGCCGCCGTTTTCGCCGGCCACATAGGGCGTCTTGCCGAACTCGATGAAGTTGTTCTGCCCGATGAAGGCCTGCCAAGCCTCGGCAGCAACCCAGGGAGCATCGATACGACCCGTCGAAAGGGGAGTCGAGCAAGAAACGGTACCACCGGTATTGTAGGTACAGGTCGGACTGACGTTGGTAGTTCCATTGCCGGTAAAGGTGGGATTGATCGAGAAACCGGTGCAGTCCGCGTTGGTGCAATAGACTGCGCCCGGCACGCGCAGGTTCCCGGGCAGGGAAACCGGCTCGGCCGTGTTGGCCATCAACTTGCCAATTACTGAATTGCCGCACGGCGGGTAGCCAGCTTGTCCGCAGGCCGCGGAACCGTCGGCCGGCCCACCGGCGTCGTAGACCGTGTGGATGCCGGTAGTCTTGTAGCGAGTGGTGTCGGTTTCCACGACATACCAGTTGAACAACGGGAAATTTTCGTTGAAGTTGGCAGTGCCCGTGAAGTCGGTAAGCTGGTTGTTGGCCAGGCTGCCGTCACGGAAACGGATCGTGGTGTTGATCAGGGGAATTCCCGCTTCGGCGGACTGGGAAACACCATCCTTGTTGTCGTCAACAAACGTCCGGGTATAGACGTTGTTCTGCCACTGCTGTTCCGCGACGTCTCCAATATTGGTGGCTTTGCCGCCGGACAAGAAGACCGGCGTGGAGAGTCCGTCCACGATCTGGTCGTTCCACCGGTCGAATACGGTGAGTCTCCAATTGCCGTCGGGGAGATTTGTGAGGGTAAACGTTCCATCATCGTTGCACTTGGCAAACGCGAAGTCTTCGCCGTCCGGATCACCGAAGCTCACGTAGCACTGGGTGAACGCAAAAGTATCGTGCGACCCGCTGCTGTAGAGCCTCTCATCCGGCGTGCGGCTCAGGCGCTCACCGGTAATCTTGCCGGTCAACGAATTTTTGCAGTTCGTGCCAGTGGTATTGAGGTCCGTGCCGGCGCAGACGCCTGCATGGCGGTTATTGATGATCGCCGGGTTGGCAAATCCGATAACATCGTGATATCCCGCCGGGTCCATATTCCTGGAAGTACGCCGGCTCGCCGATTTTGATGAAGGCATCGTGGCCTTTCTGGCCGTCCAGGGTGTTGGTCTGGAGCCACTCTTCGCCTCTCGCGATCCGGTCGGCTCCTGGCGTAGCGATCACGCTGTAGAAGCCCGGCATCAGGTTCACAACCACAGCCTGGCCTGCCAGCGGGGAGAGCGTCTTGCCGTCCGACTCATACTTGGGACATGTAACGATCTGCCCTGTAATACCGGTTTGTGTCGGATCGTTCGTGTCCTGACTCGAGATGGGGCAGGCATCCAGGCCCGTGGCCGCATCCTTCTGCCCAGCCAGGCTGTTGGAGAGCGGCTGGTTGAACATGTCGTAGGTCATCTGCCCGGTCACGTCACCGAAGCGGCCAGCCTGATCAACAAGCTCGAGGTTGAAACCACCCAACCCGGGCTCATTGGTCGCAAGCACGTCGACTCCGCCACCGGCATCCTACTCACCATTCAGGGGGAAGTCATCCTCGAATACGGCCACCGAGAGTTTTCCTGGCGGAAGTGGACCGGGCTGCACCAACACCGTGACTTTAGCGTTTGGCTGCGGGAACAGGATCGGAGCGCCACCCATTGTATGACCGCAAACGGCCCCAGCGGCAGCTCCCGGCGTTCCATTCGCGCAACCGGCCCCAGCATATCCGGCTGTAAACGGATCCGCCAGCATCGCCCGGCAGAACCGAGATATAGTAGCGCTTTGTCGGATCGAGAAGTACCTGGCTGGGAAGAACCGGCGTCTGGCCGTTTCCTGTGGCGTCCGGCCGGCAGTTACCATTGCCCAGATCGCAGACCACTGGATTACCCAATACAGTCTGACCACCTTCGCAGGATTTTGGTCCTGTGCAACCCTGAGCTATGAAAGGCATGTGGCTGGTAGCAAAATTGACCCCAAAGGTTGGCACAATCCCAGCGCTCGCACCGGGGCAACCCGCTGGCGGAGGATTCGACGCACATTTAGGATCGACGTAGAACGTTCTGTCCTCTTCAATGATCCAGCGGTAGTCCTGCCCGGCGAGAGGAGCGAGCGTTTGCCCGTCCACAACCGACACATTGAGACCGCTCCCTGGCGGGAAGATCACAGTTACAGTTGCGGCCGAGGCACTCTGAGTCCCCTGGGAGTTCTGCGCCTTGTAAGTGAATGTATAGGTGCCCGGAGTGGCAACGGAGGCAGTGAATCCGCCGGTCGCATCCATATTCACAGTCAGGCCCGCCGAGGGTGTCACGCTGCCCGCTGCAACTGAAAGCGGATAACCCGCTGCGTCGCTATCAACTGAGAGAACGCCGGCGGGAGGAATCTTGATGTAGGTCGCCATCGTGGAGTTGAAGGTGATGTTGCCCATCGTGATTCCGCCAGCCGCCTCGATAGCCGCTGCGCCCAGTGTTACTGTCGCGGTTATACCTGAAGAACACGAGGCTGCCGTGACGGTACCGTTAGCGCAATAGCTAAACGAGTCTGAAGTGGCGGTTCCGGTGGGAACATATGTGAACGTACCATTCGCGTTCAACGTCACAGTGCCATTGGTGGGCCCTGTGAGGAGTTGAACACCGTAAACGTTGGTGTCGTTCGCAATCACGCCCTTGCTCGGATCGGACACCGTAAACGTCTGACTCGAAACCAGGGAATTGTAGGCGTCCGCGCGGGCTACGGCCGAAGCAATGACGCCCGCGCTCGGGAGTGCGGAGCCGTTCACGCCGATGTAGGCCAACATGCCGGCATCGCGACCGATGGCGTTAGCCGACAGGCTCAACTCGCGGTCATAGACCGGAATGGCCGTGGCGCCGGCGGCGGGTCCGTTGATCATTACGTCGTATGTCTTCCCCGGGGCCATGAATACTTCGTGCTGCACGCGGGGAAGGCCCGGCAGAGGATGTCCATCTTCGGCAATGATCGAGAAGCCTGGAGCGTTGGCCGTCCCGGTCAACGATCCGGCGATTGAAGGAACGTGCATATGCACGCCCGCGTTTACCAGCCGCACCAATACCGTTCCGGTAGCTGTTGCCGCGGGCGGAGAAGCAATGTAGTTCGAAGCCGCGAACAGCGAGGCATTTGCGTTGGTCTTGTTGAATGCCACCCCGTTAATCATGTAGTAGAGGGGTGTGTAGTTCACTGCCGGCGGATAACACGTGTGGTAGGTCGAGGAACTGGGATTACCGCAGCCGCCCGGTTGGCCGGACCATACGGTTGTTTCTTTGAATCCCGCCGTGGTGACCGCGGCCTGGACCGCTTTGTTTTGAACTGGATCGATTTCGCTGAGAAGTACCGGGACGTCGGCATCGTAGGTTACACCGGGATAGGCGGTCCCTGCGGCCGTCTCGGTGATGGGTGTCGTCGTTGTCGCCGTTGGCGCGGTGGTCACGACTACGATTCCATAGAGGCCCATAGGGCCCTGGATGGACGGATGCGTGCCGGACTCAATCAGGTAAGTACCCGGTCGCAGGGCATTCCAGGTTAGTGCTGTGGTCGCTCCCGCCGCAACTTCTGTGGCGAAAGACTGTACACGCGCACCTTGCGTCGGAGGCACAAACGATCCCGGCGCGCCCGCGGTAGGCCAGGTGACGGTAAGGTCGGCGTGGGACGGACTTGCTACGCTGGACGGCGTTCCCAGACCGCCCCCCACCTGTCCCACGATTGTCAGCGAAGTGGGGATGGTGTTCGTACCCGTGCCCGCCGTGAAAGACAGGTTGTTGGTCAGGTTGACGGTAAGGCTCTGGCCCGATGGCACGGTAATCACAACCGGAGCCCAGCCAGTCCCGACGCTGGAGTTCAATGCCGCGCAGGTCGCGGTGGAACCAGCGACAGGTGCACCGCAGGTGTAGCCCCACATTGGCACTGCGGAGCCATCCGGCAGGGTCGCTGTGGCCGGCCCCGCGGATAGATTGATGGTCTGTTGGGCGGCCGCCATGCCCACTCCGAGGAGGAGTCCAGTCGTTGCGAATGCCGCTTTCTTCAGAATTGCCTTGAATTTGTTGAATCGCATCTCTGCTCTCCTCTAGTTGGTTTCGTCAATTACGAATTCTCGGGAATCGACCAGCATCATCATCAGCATTCCACCGGGAAAAAGGTTGTTAGTGGTGATCTCGCGCTCATTGTGCGAGTGCCACATGAATGCCCAGCCACGCTCGTTGGCAGGGTTGGCCTGTGAATTGGCCGGCAGAAAATTGCCGGTGTTGGTCCCGGCTGAGCGAACGGTCGCGTCCGGCCCCAGGTATGGACTGCCGCTATACCAGGCTCCATTTGTCAGAATGTCCGGATCGGGCAGCGTTGCAGGACCACCGCCGGCGACGTCACCGAAGGGCGCAACTTCAAGCGGCTTGTTATGGTCCTGGCACCACTCGAAGTAGTTGACCGCCGTGGGACTAGCGGTGTTGTAACCATTCGCATCCGGCGTGCATGGAAGCTTGGCCAGAGGGTCGGTGGAATTAGAGTTGTGACCGTACATATCCCAGTTCAGTCCCCTGCCGGTGAAATAGAAGATCCCCTCGAAGGCCTGCCCTGGAGTGGTATCGGTGTTAAACATCAGAGGCCCCGCGAGATCGGTAGAATTCGGCCGTTGCGCTGAGAATCAGGTTTCCGTCCCGGCCCAGGATGCGCACGTGGTTGGCGTGCTCGTGGAAGGGATGCTGCCAGCGACCCTGGCCGATCGAACGTACCAGCGTCAACTCGCCGGGATGCATGTGCGGATCGGCGTTGTAGGGCTGATGGGGATATTCGGCCCCGTAGTTGGCGTCCATGAGGTCGGGCATCGAGCGCCCGTTGATCAGGAAGTACGCGGGATGGTAGGGTTCGGTCGGAACCTCCAGGCTGCATCCAGGAGCCCCGGCAGTACACCCATTTCTGGCGTTCACCTGCGCCAGCGCCGCCTTGTGGATCTTAGGATCCATCTCGGCCCATTGGAAGAGATATTCCCGGTCGTAGCAGGTTTTGTCGTTGTCGTAGGCGGACGGCGCTAGCCGGAAGTCGGCTTCGCCCCAGTGCGCCTTCGCCGCAGCGTTATTTCCGGGAGCCGTCGCCGGAAGCCCGGTCGAGCAGGCCGCGGGCACGTTGGCGGGCAGCACAATCACTGCGCCGTACAACCCCATTTCGATTTGCAGGTCGCCCTGCGTTCCGCTGTAATATGCGTGCGTTCCGGCCCTGCCGGCAGTGGGGAATGTGTACGTCACCGTGCCGCCGGACGCCGCCTCCTGGGTCAGCAGGCCGGTTACACCCCCCGTCGTTGCCACTTGAAAGTCGGGGAAAAGGATTGAGGTATTTCCCGCTGCGGCGGGAAGACCATTCGACAGGGTCACCGTCACCGTCTGTCCTTCTGTGACGATCAGTGTCGGGCCGGGCACTTGCATGGTTGGACAAGTGGCGCCTGTGATGGCAGCGGGCGCAAAGCCGGTGGGCGCGCCATTGCAGCCATATCCCCAGGAGTAAACCGCCGAGCCGTCAGGTTGGTTGAGGAAGGCGGTTTGCGCCGTCAGGTTAAATGTCGGTCCAGTGATGCCGGGAGCCGCAGCATGAGCCGTCGCCGCGAGCGACGCTACTGCAGCCATCGCGGCCAGAAGCAGTCGGATCTTGAAGAACGCGTTTTTCATCATCATCGGCCTCATCGTTTGCTCTCCTAGTTGCAGGTGTTCCCGAATGTGTTGCCGCCAGTTACGCTGCTGCAGATATGGACCTCTGTCATAAGCCCGCCGAAGTTCTCGGCGTCATTGGACAAGTGGTCAAGGTTGGGTGTGTACAGATAAAACACGCTGCCGGGCTTATAGAGAGCGGCCGCGCAGCCAGTAGAACCACAACCCGCATCGCTGGCATCCAAAATCACATCCAGCGACTCGCCGCCGCCCAGGGTGATCGAGTTGGTGTAGAACTCGAGGTTGTTTCCGTCCTGATCTCGAAGCAGCTTGGCATTAAAACCGACTTCCTTCATCGGAATCCCGATGGAGGCCAGCGTCTGGTATTCGGTGACATCCAGGTCGGCAATGCGCAGAAGCGCCTTTCCGCCCACGGGAATGTTGATGATGGAAGGAAGCGGTTGCGAGTAATGCATCCTCCCATCTGACGTTTGCGTCGCCTGAGGACCGGGTGAGGCGGTATCGGGATAACTGCGTCCATTGAGCAGGAAATACTTGTCCTTCATATCCACAAAAGCTTCGGGGTTGAAGGTCATGCCGACAAAATGGAAGTTGGGATCAAAACCATGGATCTGGAGCGGGTACTCGACATCGTAGGCCGTCGAGCCGTCGCCGTCGTTGTAGGTGTACTTTTGCGGGTTGCCAAGCTTATCCACGCTTTGCGTGACGCCGGTATTGACGGCAGGCATTGTGGCCGAGCACAGGATATCGGCGGCGGGGTTACAAGCGGTGCGCAAATCGACTGTCGTTCCGAGGCCGTTTTGTTGCTGCAGTGCTGCGTAGAGGCTGGCGCCGGAGGGGACGCGGTTCTGACGAGGGCGCACATAGAGTTGCCCCACCATACCCATCTGCAGATGCTCTGGAGGCGTAATGTGGCAGTGCCAGAAATACGTTCCTGCGTCCGGTGAGAGATAGTAGTAAGTAAAGCTGCCTCCGATGTTGATGGCGACCGATGCGTCGGGTACGCCGTCATAGAACGACGAAGCATTGGGATAGCCGTGGAAGTGGACGGTGTGCTGCTCGAACAGGTCGGGGCGCATGATCATGCCCACGTTGGTGAGGGTAAGGAAGAACTCGTCATCCTCATCAAAAGCGATCAATGGGGCCGGAATGTTACCGTTCATCACGCCAACGTCCATGATCTGGCGGGGATCTACGTGGCCATCGAGACACGGAGAGGCGCACGTGCCATCGCCGATCGCGTCCAGATCCGGCGTCAGACCCACCGCGCCATTCCAGTTGAAATTGGGGCTACCAGCGGAGTAGGTGCCGGCGTCGCCGGCGCCATTGAAGGTGGCAGGATCGCCAGGCGCCAGGGTGCCTGGGTACACGGTGTTGAAGACATTCGGGAATTGAGTCCCCGGCTTTCCAGCTGCAATGTCAGTCAGTCCTGAAAGTGGCCCGAACGAAAACATGAATGTCTGGGTGCCGTCCGCCATTGTGGAGTAGCCGTCTCCACCTGAGATCTGCTGGCACTTGATGGCGCCATTCACATTGGCGTTCGGGATCAGGTAACCGACGTTGCCGGCACTTCCCCCGCAGCCATTTGCCACCGTGCAGGTGAACGCTGTCGGACCGTTGTAAAGTGGTTCCGAATTATTATTGGCCGCCATTGGGTGAGTGACGGTGTTGGTTGGACATTGAACCCGGAACGATTGGGCGCGTGCCCAGGTGGTAAGGCCAACTAGAATTGACACTACAAAAAACTTGCGCAGTGCTCTGCCGCCCATGCAATCCCCTCCTAAAATGCTTTCATCGAGTTTCTGCCCGGGCTTCAGGCGTTACAAACGTAAACCCGGTACACACAAACTTTGAAGGCCTCTGAAGAATGCAGCCTCCTTTTACCTCACCTTTTTGCTATTGCGCAAAGATTACTGGAAAGTAATCGACTAGCAATACGGCGATGGGAGCACTTGGGGCCACGGTATAGCCGGCACTTACAAGCTCCTAAGACATTCATCAATCGATAGATAGATGAGCTAATGCGGCGCAACTGAGCCTCGAGTGATTTAATCGGTTCGTGTGCGAATTAAGTAATGTAAGAGCGGGTAGATGGGCTTTAAGCCGTCGCTTCTAACTCTCGTGTTATCGTCGACAATCACTATTCCGCAATGACTTTTGGAGACAACGGTCCTGGACGAAAAACACTGAGGCAGCCAGAGACCGTGTCGGCAGGTGAGAAATGGAGATGCGCCCGCGACCCTGAGAACAGGCGAGCAGGGGTAATGGCCCGCGGCTGCAAAGGCAGCGAGGCTTACGGATCAATATATAGGGGCAGTAGCACTCTTTACTGGCTGGCGTGTGAGTTTCTCAGCACGTAACCCTTTCCTCGCAGGGTCTCGATCAGTGGCTGTCGTCCGACGCCGTCGACTTTTCCTCGCAATCGGCTCATGTGAACGTCGAGAACATTCGTTTTTGGTTCAAATCGGATTCCCCAAATACGCTCGAGAATCATCGAGCGCGTAACAATCCGGCCGGCATTGCGGCAAAGAAACTCCAAAAGCGTAAATTCTTGAGATGTTAGCCGAATTTGTTGCCCCGACCGAGTTACTTCTCGTTGAATCAAATCCAACTCAAGGTCGAGCACGCGAAGGCTAGCGGCGTTCTGCTGCGGACACGAATCCCTTTTGAGGAGGTTTCGGAGTCTTGCGAGCAACTCACCCAGGGCGAAAGGCTTGGTCATATAATCATCAGCCTCCTCGAGACCTTTGACCCTTTCATCGACCGACCTTCGAGCTGACAGGATCAAGATTGGCGCGATCACTCCCACCTGTCTCAACGACAAGATCAGCGCGATGCCATCCTGATCAGGCAGGCCCAGGTCCACGATCAATATGTCGTAATTGCTTTCGGCCACACGTCTTAACGCGGTTCTGGCATCCCCGGCAGCCTCTACCTGGTAGCCTGCTTCGGTAAGCGAAGACCGTAGGAACCGTTGTATCTCGAGTTCATCTTCTACAAGTAAAAGTCGCATGGGGCACCATGGTTGGCTTATGGACACGACGCTGCAACGAGCGGCAAAAAAACAATTGCTTGATTCAGATTGCGGCAGCAATTTCCTGCAAACAAACTCGTCTGGCACCGGCAGAACCCATTTGATACTCTTTCCCCGCCGCGTGGGCCATCTCGTAGTTGAACTGCGATCTGAATGCTGACGAGGACGCCGAGTGGGCTCGCCGGAGAACGTGCCAGGACAGCCAGGGCATTCCTAGTTTCCGACCGATCGGTTTCAGTCGCGAGATGCGGTAACTGGTGGCGAGAAGGGGAAGTCCACTCTCTGAAACCAGAACGAAATCGTCAGGGTTCGTGATCGTTTTTCGCCGTCGGAGCCCCTCGAGAATTAGAAACAGAGGTTCAGGAATCTGGATATACCTATTCCTGCCACGGTGCATGTCCTCCAGGCCGGCGCGATTCCATCGGGGCCTCACCGCAATGCTCCGTTCGGGGATCAGCTCTCCATCCATGTAGGAGTCGCTATCTGTCAGGTTCACGTGTTTCCACTGCAGTTCGCAAATCTCCACAATATTCATGCCCGTGGTAATAGTCATGAGAGCAATCTCTTTGTCGGGATATTGCATGAGAGAGAGTATTGCCTTTATTTGACCAATGGTCAGATTCTGCTCTGTTTTACGAATCATTGGAGGTGGCTTGATGAGAGATACCGGGTTATTGCCGGTGAAACATCCCTCCCTCTGGGCATGAGAGATGATTGCGTGGGTCACATTCCTGATGTGCTTGACTGTCTGGGATGAATATCCGCGTGCGACTGCAGATGAAACCAGCGATCGAATATGATCGGCTTTAAGGTCGCAGAGTCTGGTTTCGTCCAGATACGGCCAGTCAGGCACCGACCTCAACTTCGGATTCGCTGGATTCTCCGAGCGGAACATGCGGTTTACAGTTTCCGGTTTCAGTAGATGTTTCAGGATTGAGCGGTAGTGGGTTTTGCCGGCAAGGGTCTTGTGTTCCACATGCTCTGGAATGAACTTGCTCTCCACGAAAAATGCAAAGGTCATCCTGGAATCCTGGATTGCAATGTTGTACGCAGCCATCGAAGAGGCGCTCACCAAGAACGACTCATTCGAACGCTCTTTTAAAGGAACCCTGGGATCGTCCAGAGGAGCGAGGTATCCACGGTCACCTGACCCATGAACCACAAAATCAATTCCCATAGCCGCGCTTTTCCACATCACCGAAGGCTTACGCCGAATTCCGCTGGCCACTGCATGCTCCTTCTTGTACGTTGCTCTTACGTTACAACGTGATCGTTTTGCAAAAATTATTTACAACAATGGCATCATCCCGCCCCATCAAGGCATGTCTCTTTGCTAATTAGCAATGATTACGAAAACTTAAGGAGTTTGTAATTTCGGCAAGAACCGCCGATTGATGGGCAGACAACTGGCTTTCCAGAAATTTGCACACGATGTAAACGGACCGGAGTATAGTTTGTCGCATTCGCATTCCTGCTGGTTTGCGCGGGTTCATCGTTCCCCATCGGTTGCCGAATCTGTACCCTCCGTGCGCGCAGGCCGGTTCCGATCCAGTTCAAAACAGGCGCGCTCGATTCCTATCCCGAATACGTGCGAGGAGAGTCATGCCAGGCCATTTCACCCACATTTACACCGCCCGCCGCGTTGCGGAGCATCTGCTGACCGGCGAGTTTCCTGACTGGCCGCAGGCCGGTTCGGCACTTCTCAGGCACGATCCCAAAACCTGCGGCGCGATCATGCAGAAGTGGGAAAAATTCACTGCCATCGGCGCGATCGGCCCGGATCTTTTCTATTTCTGCCAGGACTACAACGACAACCCGGTGCTGGGCCCGGCCAGCGACGAGTTGATGCTGATGCTCGCGACCTACTACTTCTTCGACGCCGCCAAGGAAGACGATTGGGAGCCGTTGCTCATCATCCTCGACCAGGTGAATTCCACCATGGCCGCCCTGCTGCGATTCCTCATCAAGTTGCAGAAGATCTGGCAATCGTTTGTCGATGGCTGGAACCAGACAATCGGCCCGATCGTGGCTGACATTGACAACCTCGCCGACTCTCTAACCGGCGGGCTGCTCAGCGAATTCAAGGTGGTTCTGGACGAGCTGCAACTCGCCCTTAAGGGATTCGCTGAAGAGGAACTGCTGACCTTTGTTGATATCTTCACCATGTTTGACACCTGCGTGCAGAAAGGCTTCGACGAGAAGCTCTTTCTGTGGAGCGACATGAGCCACTATCGCCGCCCGTCGACGTTATGCCAGGCTTTCGTCAGGCAGGCCGAAGCGCTCGCGGCGAGAGACATGCAGGATGAATCCGAACAGTTCCTGGCTTTCGCGCTTGGTTACATCACGCACCTGGGCACCGATACCGTGGCTCACTCGTTTGTGAACGAGCAGTGCGGCGGGCCTTACCGCAATCACCCGCAGCGGCATCACCTGATTGAGAACCACATTGATTCGTGGAATTACTCCCAGACCATGGCGGGCGGAGCGAATCCACCCGATCCATGGGGCTTCAGCGGTACCTACCCGGATGTCTCGATGTCGGCGCTGTGGTTCGAGGTTCAAATGACGCCGGCCACCGATGACGATCCCGACGGACCAAAAGGAAAGCAGCGTCCCGATCCGCTGCCCGACGATCCTGTCGCCCGCAAGAAAGCTCTCGATGTGGACGGCGAGATGCCCGATTGGATGGCTGAGTCGATTGTGCTGGCGATGATGGAGACGTTCAAGGATCCCAATGAACATCCGCAGATTCTCCAAGGCGACGGATTCCAGGCAGCCATCGACGAAGGATTGCTGACCGGCATCATCGAATCAGTGACCGGAAGCGGCCCCGACCGTCCCTTCCCCGAATTGCTCCATGACATCGCGCCTGCCCCGCCTTTTCCGGTACGCAAGGGATTTCCCCTTCCCTGGCAGGTCAAGACCATCTATCGCATCATGATCAGCTATTACAAGTTCGTCTACAACGGCACATGGGAACTGCAGAAGCCGAAAAAGCCGGACATCATCATCTTCCCGCCTGCTTCGGATTTCGAGGCTCTGCTGCAGCCGCCCGATCTGAGCGGCGCGGATTCTTCCAATCCCGCCGAAGACATATGCGCGGTGTTCATCGCCCTGGTGGAGTGGGGTCTCAAGGAACTCGCCGCAGCGGGCCAATTGGCCGATGACCTGATCAAGGCGGTCGCAAGCCCGGGCAGTTATCTGCCTCGCCTGGGTTTGTACCAACTGGCGATGATGATCTGGGACCTGGTGATGAAGTTCCACGAGGTCCTGGCACACACGGGCTACGTTTCGCCCCATTCCGAACAGCATTATCCCGATGGCGAGCTGCGCTTGCCTAACGAGATTGACATTCCGCTGATCACGCTGGGCGGCACTGTCGACGAGGCATTTCGCGCAGCGCTGGCGGCGGCTATCGATCCGCTGGGACACCTGGACACAGATCAGGATGTTATCGGGACCGGCCACTCGGTGTCCGATTACAACTATCCCTACTATCCCGTGCTGCGCTATCACAACGATGGGAGCATAGAGAAGTGGGAGTACCATCGCCCGTGGGCGTGGCCAGACGAGAGCCAGAGGCAATTGAGCGACGGGTCTTTCGCACTCAAGACGACGCCCACCGAAACCTACGATCCGCTCAAGTCCTTTGGCGAAGGCCACGATGGCGCATTCCAGCCGCTGAAACCCGGCCCATACCCGATCTCGACCATGCCCAACGTCTTCTTCCGCCTCGATGCGCCCGTCGAGGACGAAGTGCGAGGGCGATATGAACAAGCGCAGACACCGTGGGACACCGACATGCTGAATATGCAGTTCCTGAATGAGCGCCAATTGCGCTACAGTCCGCTCGGAGATCCCATTCCGTTTTCCTCGCACCTGATCGGTCAGCTCGCCAACGATACGGGTTACTCCACGCAGTTCAATCTCGACAGCGATCGCGCATTTGCCTACCTGACCTGGGACTGGATACGAACCGATTCCGAGAGTGGTAAAGCGACCGGAATCCTCGGCCTGCAATATCAAACGCCGCAGGTTCCGCCGGAAGGAGAGGCTGGCTGGGCAAGCGCCACTCCGCTGTTGCTCGAGTACAAAGATCCGCCGGTGGTGTTGAAACCTCCGCCGATTCACTGATTCATCGACTGATCCCGGGCAATCACTCGGAGGTGAGAATTGACACCGCACAAAAAGCATCATCCGCCGGCAGAGTCTCAAACCAGGAAGCAGGATCCATCGCATCACGCTCCGGAGCCTCCGCATCTGCACGAAGAAAGAGGCCACGAGTGCGGACACGGCGACGAATGCTGCTGCTGCGAGTCCCCCTCGCGCATCGTGGAGCGCACGTGGTACTTCGAAAAAGAAGAGCGCGAAGAACCTTGTTGCCGCGAAGACAGCCATGAGCATCGCTCCTGCCATGATCATGACAACGAACAGGAACACGATCATTGTCATGAGCACGAACATGGCCATTGCCACGGCGAACATGAACATGCGCGCCATCACGGGGACCGCGAGCACTGTGACTGCCATGAGCATGAGCACGACGATGGCCCCGCGCACCCGCATGAACATTGCCACTGCCATGACCATCATCATCAGCATCAGCACCATCATGAGCACGAGCACTGCCACTGCCATGCGCACCATCGTGAACACGAGCAGTGCCACTGCCCTTGCCATCATCACGGCAAGGGGGGCCAGCCGGGGCGTCCCACTCGGCCGCCGGGCGTAAGCACCGGAAGGCTGGGCCAGGGCGGTCCCCTGACCCCGGGCGATATCAATAATCCCAATCCTCCCGGCGTGTGGGTCGGGCCGCGCGCGCAGATGGATCTGCCTTACCTGTTCATGCGCGCAAACCCCGGAGATATCGGTGCGCGGCCGGTTGTCGGCGCGCCTTTTTGGGAGAGTCCGGATATCTTCATCCTCGCCGGCGTTGCGCCATCGCTGGCGCCGCCAGTGCCGTCGCAGCTGGGGCAGATTGCGGTTGCCGGCCAGCCAAACACAATCTACGCCCACGTGTGGAATTTCGGGAATGCCGCCGCGAACGAGGTGGTAGTCGAGTTCTATTGGGTGAACCCATCGCTCGGAATCAGCCCGGGCTCGGTGAATCTCATCGCGCAGACCGTGATGTCGCTGGGTGCTAAGGGCAGCGGCCGGGCCCATGCGGTGGTCAAGTGTCCCGAGGCATGGGTCCCGACCTTCGTCAACGGCGGGCACGAATGCCTTTTGGTGCGCGTGTGGGACAACCCCTCGGATCTGCCCGGCGAACCCAAGGTCGATGCCTCAATCAATCGCCACGTAGCGCAGCGCAATATCCATGTGAATCCGCCGCCGCTTCACATGCTCCTCGCGGGAGCGGGCGCTGGCGCGCCGCGAGCTGCATTGGCACAGCCCTTGATGCTTCGCGTCGGCCCGCTTTACGGAGCCCCGGCGAAGGTAGCGGTTGAACGCGTCTCCCCCAGTTCCGTCCCCTGGCTGCAGTTGCATACCGGCAAGCGCGGGGTGTTTCCGGCCATGGCCGTGCCCACCGGCGTGCCCACGTTATCTCCGCCCACCACAGCCGGCGGCGGCTTCCCCACCGGTCCGAGCGGCGCCGAACAACACGTGCACGGCGACGACCAGAACCTGGCGTTCAGCACCACCGACAATGCGCCCGCGCCCGGCGAGGCCCACGTCTACCGCGTAAGCGCCACGCAGGGCGGCGCTATCTTCGGCGGGTACACCATCGTCCTTTTGGGATAGGAAACATATGTCACGAATTCCGGCAACGGTTCTCACTGGTTTCCTCGGCTCGGGCAAGTCCACACTGCTGCGCCGCGTATTGACTGAAGCGCACGGGCGCAGGATCGCCGTCATCGAGAACGAATTCGGCGAAGAGAACATCGACAGCGAGATCATCGTCACCGGTGGCACGGAGCAGATCGTGAGGATGAGCAACGGCTGCGTTTGCTGCAGCATTCGCGACGATCTTCGCGCCACGCTGCTCGACTTGTCTGAGAAGCGCAACACGGGCGAACTCCAGTTTGACCAGGTGATGATCGAAACCACCGGTCTCGCGGATCCGGGGCCGGTGGCGCAGACGTTTTTTCTTGACCAGCAGATCGCCTCGCGCTACCGGCCCGACGCGATTCTCACCATGGTGGATGCACGCCATGGAATGGACCAGTTGAACCAGCGATGGGAAGCCCGGCGCCAGGTTGGCTTCGCGGACAGAGTGTTCATCAGCAAAGCCGACCTCGTTGAACCCGATGAAGTTCGCGTGCTTTCAGACCGTGTTCGGAAGATGAATCCACGGGCTCCGCAATCTCTCGTGCCCTTCGGCAACGTTGCGCTTGCAGAAGTCTTCGATGTGGGCGGATTCAATCTGAACGAGGAGTTCACGGCGGATTCGGATGGCCTGCCGCAAGCAAGCTGCGCTCAGCACCATCATCACGATGACGTGAAGGGTTTCGTCTTCCGGTCGGAGCGATCAATTCACGGCGGGCGCTTCGGCCAATTCATGAATGCGATGATCAACAGCCTCGGCCCGCGACTGCTGCGCTACAAAGGCATTCTCAACATGCTGGGCAGCGACCGCCGTGTCATCCTGCAGGGCGTTCATCAATTGATGAGCCACGATCTCGGCTCGCCGTGGGGAGATACGGAGCCGCGCGTGAGCAAACTCGTTTTCATTGGCATCGAGTTGCCCGATGACATGATTTTGCGCAGCCTCCAACAGTGCCTGGTCTAAGCGATTAACTCCGGTACGACCTTCCTCGAGATTCACCCGACACTTCGTCCCATGAAGCCGCTTTTCCCCTCGCGATCTTGAGCCAGTCCCCCGCTTTTCTTGACACATCGAAAGGCCACTCTCCTTGACATTCTGGGAGAGAGGATTTACTCTCCTAGACATTCTGGGAGAATGAGCGAACATGGCCGACAAAACGCCAATCGATCTGCTGCAAGGCACCCTGGACATGCTGGTTCTGAAGGCGGTTTCGCTGGGGCCTCTGCATGGGTATGGAGTGCTGCTGCGCATTCAGCAAATCTCACAGAACCGCCTTGAGATTCAGCAAGGCTCGCTTTATCCGGCGCTCTACCGGCTGGAGCACGAGGGCTGGATCGCCGGCGAATGGGGCCAAAGCGAGAACAAGCGCCGCGCGCGTTTCTATAAGCTGACAGCCGCGGGGCGAAGGCGCCTGGAGGCGGAGACCAGGAAGTGGAGTCATTTCGCCGAGGTGGTGGGCGCCATCATGAACACTTCGCCGGAGGCACTATGAGCCTGGGCAGCCGGTTGAAGACATGGTGGCGCGGTGTAGCGCGCAGCGTGGAAGTAAACTCCCAGCTCGACGAAGAGTTGCAGTTCCACATTGAGAGCTACGCGGACGACCTGGTGCGCGGCAGATGGTCGCGCGAAGAAGCGATACGGCGCGCGCGCGCGGAACTCGGCAGTGCGGCAGCCTGCCGAGAGAATGCAAGGCAGGCGTGGGGAACGCGATGGTGGGATGAGTTGCGCGCAGATCTACGCTACGCGGTGCGGGGACTTGTGAACAGCCCGGGATTTGCAGCCATCGCGGTGGGGTCACTGGCACTGGGCGTGGGAGTGAATACCGTCATCTTCACGGCGGCTCAGCACATGCTGCTCGACCGGCTGCAGGTGTCCCGTGCCGAACAACTGCGTTTGTTTGCGTGGTCGGAGGCGCGCGATGGCGTAGTGGAAGACATGTGGGGCTGGTTTGACAGCCTGTCCGAAGGCGGCGAGAAATCGACCTCATTCTCCTACCCGGTGTACCAGCAACTGCGGCGCGAAAATCGCGTCCTTGCGGACATTTTTGCGTTCAAGCCCTTCGGCCGTATGACCGTCACCATCGACGGACAAGCCGACGCGGCTGAAGCGGAAATGGTGTCGGGCAACTACTACTCGACGCTGGGCGTACGGCCACAACTGGGGCGCGGTATTCAGGAACAGGACGACGGCGCGGCAGGCAGCGGTCCCGTGATCGTGATAAGCGACAAGTTCTGGACCAACCGGTTCGGGCGTTCGCCGAGCGCGATCGGAAAGACTGTCCTGCTGAACGCCAAGCCCATGACGATCGTGGGCGTGAACCCGCCGGGATTTACGGGGGCCTATTCGGCGCAGAACGCGCCGGATGTAATTCTGCCCTTCAGTATGCAGCCCGAGGTTGCGCCGGATAATTTCGATCCTGACTTTCCCCGTTCCCTCCTGGTGAATAACAAGCTGTGGTGGGTACTCGTCATGGGACAGGTGAAGCCGGGCGTTTCCGACACAAGTGCATTGGCATCGATGAACGTGCAACTGAACACGGCTGTGCGCGCTACGATGCCGGTGAAGCAGGACAACCAGATTCCGCGGCTGTTGATGATGGACGGCAGCCGCGGCCAGAATCCCAACGTCGAGGGTCTGGCCAAACCGGTCACGGTGCTTATGGGTCTTGCCGGATTTGTGCTGCTGCTGGCCTGCGCCAATCTCGCCAACCTGCTGCTGGCACGGGCCGGAGCGCGGCAACGCGAAATGAGCGTTCGACTGGCCCTTGGTGCGGGACGAGCGCGCATCCTGAGGCAGATGATGACCGAAAGCCTGCTTCTATCGCTGCTGGGCGGCCTGGCCGGACTGCTGCTTGCGTGGGGCATACGCAATGCGATCCCGCGACTGCTCGCGGCCGGTTGGAATCCACCCGCGTTCTCGGCGCGATTCAGCTGGCAGATCTTCCTATTTGCAGTCGGAATTTCTTTGCTGACCGGCCTGATCTTCGGACTGGCTCCGGCGTGGCAGGCGACCCGGGTTCGCGTGAGCAGCGGGTTGAAGGATTCCGGCCAAACCGTGACCCAGCGCCGACGCGGACTGGCGGGCAAGGCAATCGTTGTCGTCCAGGTGGCGCTCTCGATGTTGCTGGTTTTCGGCGCTGGTTTATTCGTGCAAACATTGCTGCGCCTGGGACATGCGCCGCTCGGATTCCGTTCGCACAATCTCCTTCTCTTCACCATCCAACTGCCGGAAACGCGCTATCCGGGAGTGGCGAGTCTTCCGGTCTTGCGCCAGGTCGAGGAGAAGCTGAACGCAACTCCGGGCGTGGAGGGGTCGACGCTGATCCGCGTCCCGCTCATCTCGGGCAACGCGGGGAACGGCACCTTTGTGCCGGAGGGAGAGCACTACAAGCCTGAAGACCGGCCAAGTGTGCTCGTCAACGATGTGGGACAGGATTTCTTCCGCATCTTCGGCATCTCGATTCTCTCCGGGCGCGGCTTTGACACAACCGATACGCCCACGTCGCGCAAAGTGGCGGTCGTGAACCAGAGCCTGGTGAAGAAGTTCTTCCCCCATGTGAATCCCATCGGGCGCACATTCATGGCCGGATGGAATCACCCGATACAGATGGAGATCGTGGGGATTTGCGCCGACGCAAAGTACTACACGATGCGCAAGAATGCGGAACCGACCTACTACGCGCTATTCACGCAGAAGACCACCGGCCTGACGGACCCGACCTTTGCCGTAGCCACACGCGTGGAGGGAGCGGCCATTCTGCCGTCACTTCGGGATGCGGTGCGATCGGTGGACACCAATCTGCCGCTGCTCGATGTGCGCACGCAGGACGAGCAAATCGAGGCCAGCGTCCGGAACGAACGTATCTTCGCAAATCTCACCGCAGGATTCGGCGCACTGGCGTTGATGCTGGCGTGCATCGGCATCTACGGCGTCATGGCTTACGCCGTTTCGCAGCGGACCAACGAGATTGGGATTCGCATGGCCCTGGGTGCTCGGCCGGAACGTGTTCAGCGCATGGTTCTGAGCGAGGCTTCGTGGTTGACGGCAATTGGTGTGGCGTCCGGCCTGCTTGGCGCGCTGGGGCTGGGGCGGGTTGTGACAAGTTTGCTCTATGGAGTCAAGGCAAACGATCCGCCGACCATGCTCGCATCGGCGGTGCTGCTGGTCGTGGTGGCGCTGGGAGCAAGCTGGATTCCCGCGCGACGGGCGGCAGGCGTGGATCCGATGCGCGCATTGCGGCACGAATAAATTCCACCAACAGGTCGGTGCTGTTGCGCATCCCATTTGACAGGAGGCACGGATGAGCAAAGGACTGAAGCCTACTCACACACAGCCCGGCGGGTTCGAGGATCCAGAGGGAGTGGAAGACGAGGTGGTGAACGATTCGCTGGGAACGGTAGATACGGCGGATTCGACCGGCAGCGATGAGGACAAGGAAACCGGCGACGCTAAGGTCAACAACCTGGATACGCACGAGGACTGATGGAATCGCCTTTAGGGAGTATCGACGATCCTTGCCTGGGCGTGGAAGAGATGGTAATCCGAATAGCGATGACTCTCCTCGCTTGGGCCGCGGCCCTGGTCGCTCGAGATGTCGACCTCGCTAGGCAGCCAGAAAACCGCATCGAAGCCCCGAATCGGCACCGAACGGAACGTCAGTACCGTAGTCAGTTGCTTCAGCAGCGGCAGCGGCGCCAGCAAGTCGGTCCGCAGGGCGACGATATCGAAGCTCGACTGATCGACCCAGAGAACCCCCTGGTAATAGAAGGGCACGCTTTTCGCATCCACCTGGAAGAAGGCCGGAGCGCTTACCTTTTTCGGCTCCTGGGCAAAGGCCACAACATACGTCTTGCGGCCGCTCTTTTCCTGTTGCCCCAGGTAGCGGAAATGAAACTCAGGCTGGTTGGCGGCGGTAAAAAACAGCCACTGGTAGCTGAATCCATAACCGCGCACCGACGTGAACCCGCCGCCTTCGCGCACCGGCTTTCCGGCGCCGTCGATGCGCGACTCGGCAATGCTGGTGCTGCCATCGGGATTGCGCTGGCACTGGAGCAGGTAGTTGTACTTGCGGCCCCACGGTTGGGTCGCTGCCAGCCCCCCCGGAGCATCGCTGTCCGCCCTGCTCTGAAAATGGTAAACATCCTCGCGGGAAATCAGGTCCGGCAAGCGCGGCAACACATCTTCAATGTGTTTGGCCACGCCATTGAGGATAATGGGCAGTTGCTCCTGGCGATTGTCGTACTTGATGCCGCCCAGCGCGGGAACCAGGGCCTTGAGCTGCCGGATAGGGAAATTAAGGTAAGTCGTCGCCTCCTGCGCCCCAAGGACTGCCGATCCGGTCCCATGCGGGCCTGACGATGGGCTCAGTTCGGCCTGGGCTGAGGCCAGTTGAGACGTCCCGGCAACCAGGCCACCGATCACCATCACCTTGAGCAGATCGACCATGCGTCCTTGCGGAACTCTCATCTCCTGCGTCTCCATTGCCTACTTTTTGTTCTTCGGCGGCTGCGGCGCAAAATAACCCTCGCGCGCCTGGATCTTCACGTCCTTTCGATCAACTAGAACCTTTAATGCATGATACGAGCCATTCTGCTTCACGTCATGGAGGGAGAGTTCGAGCAGGTACTTGAACTCCGGTCCGGCGGCCAGGCTCGCTAACCCGCCCTTCAGGTCGTTATCGTTGCGGAAGAACGTTCCCCCGGTCCCGTCTGCGAATTCAGCCATCACCTGCTTGTTCTGCCGGTTGGCATCGTTGCGATCTCCCAGGTTTTGCCCGGTGACGAGAGACTGGATCGATTCCCCTCCGCTCGCGCTTGCGCTCAGCATCGCCGAGTAGAGCCCGCGGGCATCGAGAGTGCTGATGGTGACCGCGGCAGCCGCCGCCAGATTCAGGACCTGCGACTCCGCGGCGATCGATTCCTGCGAGAGGGAGAGAAAGCCGGGAGAGACCAGGATGAGCGTACGCTGGCCGGGAAGCCCGGAGATGGTGTGCACAACGTCGCGCACAAAGCTGATCGAATCGACAGCGTCCTGGTCGCCGTCCTGCAAGGCAAGCATCGCCGCGTTCTTGGTGAGCGTTTCATTTTGCAAGATGGCGGGGTCTTTGCTTATGTCATCGACGCTGATGTTGCCGGAGTTACTCGCCGCTGCAGGCAGATGCATGCAGTTGGCGGTCTTGTCCAGCGCAACTCCATACGCCTGCCCGTTGTGCTTGTTGAGGATCTGGTCGGCCTGGAAGTAGTCAATGCCGGGGCAGGCACTCGGGGATTGCTGATAGGCGCGGCGGAACTTGATCTTCTCCATCGCGGCCTGCAGGACCGCGCGATTGTGGGTCAGCCCGGAGTTAACTCCCAGGAACGACAGCACCAGCCCGCGGGTCCCATCGGGAAAGGGCTGATTGAGCATGGCAACCGCCGCCTTCTTCACCCCTTCCAGGTCGCCCGCACTCAGATGCCTGTCGTCAATGAGAAACACAATGATCCGCTCGACTGCGGCGGGCGCCTGTGCAGTTGCGGTCTCGGGCTGGGCTGAACCGGCCGCGGCCTGTGCAGCACTCTGCCCGGTGCTCGCCGGCGCCGCTCCCTGCTGTAGCGTGAAGCCGGCAATGTTGCGCGGCTTGCCCTGGTCGAGGACCTTGAAGTCTTCCTGCTTGAGGTCGCCGATGGCGTGGCCCTGCGCATCTCGCACCACCACCGGCACCAGCACGGCATCCACGCGTATCTGCAGAACGCTACCCTTGTCCGGCTGTTGCTGCGCGGGGTCCTGTGCCTGCAGAGCCAAGGCCATCAAGAAAAGGAGAACTACGCAGAGTTGCTTCAAAAGAGCATTCATAGGGCTGGGGGAATTTTAGCCCCTTCGCATGCGGTCGTTTCGGTCGCCACACTTAACAAGGACTGCCCGCGTGAAACACCGCGCCAGCGAGCAACGCCCCGTGCCCTATCCTCTCTCGCTAATCGGCCCGGAGGGCTTCGACCGGGTTGATCGCGGCCGCGCGGCGGGCGGGCAGATAGCTTGCCAGCATCGCGCATCCGGCCAGCACAACCGGAATGGCGAGATAGGTAAAGGGGTCGATCGGGCTGACGCCGAATAGCAGCGACTTCATTAGCTGGGTCAATCCAGCTGCGGCGGCAAGTCCGATGGCCACGCCTACACCCGTCAGGATCAGCGCGGAGCGGACGAACATCCAGCGCAGTTCGCGCTTCTGGGCACCCAGGGCGAGGCGAATTCCGATCTCGCGGGTCCGCTGCGAGACTGCGTACGAGATCACGCCATAGATGCCGATGATGCCGAGCGCGAGCGCCATGGCTGCAGCAATACCCAGCATAACCAGGGTGAAAGAAGTGCGCGCCATCGACTTGCCATAAATCTCCTGCATGGTGCGCACTGAGGCTACAGGCAGGCTGGCATTCACTGACCACACGGCCTGTTGAACCTGGTTGAGAAGACCCTGGGTACCGGCACGGTTGCTGCGAATGGCAAAGCAGACGAAGCGGGGCCCGTAGACAGTTTTCGCAACATAAGGGCTATTGATCATCGCGGGCCAATACACAATCGCAGGCGCTACCTGATCCGCCCCCTCATAACGAACATCCTGCACAACACCGACAACTTCCTGCCAGGGAAGATTCGAGAATTGGCGGATGCGTTTGCCGATAGCGGCTGCGGGAGAACCCCAGGATTCGCGAGCAAAATTCTCGGAGACAATCACCTCCTGGCGGAAGCTGTATATCTCGTTCCACGTGAAATCGCGGCCGGCGACGATGTGCGTACCAAGCGTCTGGAAAAACCCGGGAGACACATAGTTGTAGAAACGCAACGGCGGGTCGCCACCCTCGTAGCGCTTACCTTCCACAAAAATCTGGTCCCAGTTGGGTTCGATTCCCTCCATCGGCACGGCCTCCCCAAATCCAACTGAAGTCACCCCGGGAATCGCCTGAAGGTTATCGAGAACGTTGTTTTGCATCCGGGTCGCTATTTGCGTGTCCGCAATAAATGAGTCGGGAATCGAGATACGCATGGTCTGCAGGTGAGGCGCATCGTTAAATCCGGGATCGACGGTCCGCAGTTGCTGGAAAGTGCGAATCATCAGTACAGCGCTCACCAGCAAGACCAGCGCCATGGCTACCTGCGCCACCACCAGCACGTTGCGCGACCGGTGACGCTCGCGACTTAGACTCGCAGTTCGCCCGGAGGCTCCGAGACCGGCAGTGATACGATTCCGCGCGTACTTCCACACCGGAATCGAACCAAAGAACAAGCCCGAGAACAGAGACAAAACAACAGTAAACGAGGAGAGACCGCCCGTCGAGAGAGATTTCGGTAAGGCGCGGCAAGTTCGCCGGGCCGATCGCGGCCAGAAGCCTCAGTCCGGCGTCCGCGACTCCCACACCCAGTATGCCACCGATCAGGCCGAGCAGGACGCTCTCTACCAGCAGTTCCCGCGCGATGCGCGCGCGCCCGGCGCCCAGCGCGGCGCGAATCGAAAGCTCCTGCTGGCGTGCGTCCGCTCGCACCAGCAACAGGTTCGCGACGTTGGTGCAGGCGATCAGCAGGACAAGACCGATGGTGCCCATGACTACCCACAACACGCTGCTCACATCTCCCACAACGTCCTGCTTAAGCGAATGCAAGGCAGGCGTGATCCTCCACTTCTCGTAGAAGTGTGGATTCGTGCCTGGACCATTGCTGAAGGAATCCATCCAGACAGAGAGCAATCGCGAAAGGTCGGCGTCGGCCTCGGCTACGGTGACTCCGGGCTTCAAACGTCCCAGCCCCTGATAACCAAACGGCGCAAGCTTAAGGCGGCCGCGATCGAACATAAGCGGAGCAAGAATGTCGAAGTCGTTATCAACAAGCCGGAAGCCGCGCGGCATTACTCCCACAATTTCGCAAGTCTGCCCGTCAATGACGATGCTGCGGCCGATCGCCGCGCGGTCCCCGCCAAAGCGCCGTTGCCAGTATCCATAGCTGAGCATGACGGTCTTCGCAGCGTGCGGATCCTGGTCGGCGGAGGAAAGCAAGCGTCCGGCAACCGCGGGAACAGCGAGCGACGGCAATACTCCATCGGTGATCAACCCGACATGCACCTGTTCGGGCTGGGCAAGCCCGGTGACGTTGGCGCTGTCTGTAGCCCAGATGCCCAGCGATTCAAACGTCCGGTTATGCTCGCGGAAGGTGAAGTACATCGATGGCGAGAGTCGCAAGCCGCTCTGGAAGTTCGCCAACCCTCCTGCTCCCGGGGCATTCAGCCACAACGCGACCAGTTGCTCTGAGTGAGGATAGGGAAGCGGCTTGATGAGAATGCTGTTGATGACGCTGAACACCGCAGTGTTGGCGCCGATGCCGATCGCGAGCGTGAGAATCACAGTGACGGCAAACCCTGGCGACTTTCGCAATCGGCGCAGCGTGAGCTTCAGATCGGCGAGAATCGATTCGATCGCCTGCCACTGCCACACTTCACGGCTGCGCTCCCGGATCAGCGCCACGTTGCCGAATTCGCGCCGGGCGGCTCTCTCCGCATCCTTGCGCGACATCCCACTCTCCACCAGGTCTTCGATCTTCTCCTCGATGTGTTCCTCGATCGAGACGGAGAGATCGTCATAACGGCGGCGGCGGCTGAAGGCCTGGCGGATCGAATTCATTATGCCTGCTCCATATTGAACAGCTTCATTACTCGTTGCGCAAGGCTGCGGCCGGGTTCACCCGGCTGGCGCGTCGGGCCGGCGCATATGTGGCGAGCATGGACACCATCACGATGACCACCAGCACTACCGGATACACACCTGGCGCAGAAAACAGGATGCCCATGAATATCGAATTAAATACCTTGGGCAACGGCAGGGCCAGCAAAAGCCCGATGAGAGATCCGATCGCCGCGAGTTTGAACCCTTGTCTCAGGATCATCCGCGAAATATCCTTAGTGTCGGCTCCCAGCGCGACTCGGATGCCGATCTCGTGGGTTCGCTGGCCCACCGAGTAGGAGATGAGCCCGTAAATCCCGATCGATGCCAGCAGGAGAGCGAGGGCCGCGAATGTCGCCAGCAGGCCGGTGAACAGCGCGTTTCCGTTTCTTTGCGTCCCGATCACGCCATCCATGCTCATCACGCGCAGCAGCGGCAGTTCGGGATCAAGCCCCGCGACCATCCGGCGCAGATCCGGTATCAGGCTGTTCGGCTCCACACTGGTACGCACCATGAGCGAAAGCGAGGTCACCGGGCGCTGCGAAAATGCCTCGTACACCTCGGGGTCGATGCGCGTGTCTTCAGAGAAGCTCTTCACGTCGCTCACCACGCCCACGATTTCACTCCATACAGGAGCGGAGCCGCCGATCTCCAGTTGAACTTGCATTCCCAGCGGATCGCGATCCTGAAGATAGCGATGCACAAACTCGTGATTCACGACCACGACTCGCGGGGCCGCGGCATCGTCCTTCTCGGCAAAGGTGCGGCCGCGCAGAAGCGGAATGCCGGTCACTGCAAAGTATTCCGGCGTAACCACCACATCCGCGGCGTTACGGGCCCCATTGGACGGCGACTCGGGTTGTCCCTTGATGTGGATAGGAACGCTGCCCGGCCCGGTGGCGGGGAGATCGGATGTAATCGCGACATTCTCCACGCCGGGCATCTGGCGCACGCCCGGAACAACGGACCGTATAAACTGGATCTGCTTCGACGCATCGCTATATCGCGCGTGATCGAGTGACATTCCGGCTGTCAGCAGATGATCGTGCCGGAAACCGACCGGTTGATGCTCCAGAACATAGACTCCCCGAATGAGGAGCCCGCTTCCCACCAGCAGAAGGAACGCAAGGGTGATTTCGCCGCTCACCAGAACCGCACGAAGCCGGCTCTGCGAACGGCCTCCCGAAGCAGTCCTGCCTTCGCTCGTGAGGTCTGCGCCAATGCTGGTGCGTGAAGCTTTCAGCGCCGGCGCCACGCTGGAGAGCAGCGCTGATACCAGCGAGACCGCCATCGCAAACAGGAGCACGTTGGTGTCGAGGCTTACCGGAACCGCCTGCACCGCCTCATTGAACGACAATCCGGCGCGGACCAGCCGTATCCCCGCGTAAGTCAAAGACACCCCGACCGCGCCTCCCAGCAGCGCGATCACCAGGCCTTCCGTCAAGAGTTGCCGCACCACGCGCACGCGGCTCGCGCCCAGTGACATGCGAATTCCCAGTTCCTGCTGGCGTCCGACCGCGCGCGTCAACAGCAGGCCCGCAACATTGGCGCACGCGATCAGCAGAACCATCGTTACCACCGTCATCAACACCGCCAGCGCGGTGCGAATGCCGAAGTTGTACACCAGAAAGTCAGGCAGGGTTCTGACCGCCGCGCCCCACCGTGCTTCCGTAGCCGGAAATTCCTGCCGGCCGCGCTCCGCCAGCACGTTCATCTCGGCGCGCGCACCATCCAGAGTCATTCCAGGTGCGAGCCGGGCGAACAAAAACAGATCACGGGTTTTGCGGGCGTCGGGCGCTCGATCGGCCGCGCTGAAAACCAGTGGTGTCCAGAGTTGCAGCGGAAAGCCGAGCAGGCGAAAATCTGCGCCCATCACTCCAACCACCGTGCAGTCTTCGCGGTTGAGCCGCACCACCCGCCCGATCACCGAAGGATCGGAACCGAAGCGACGCTCCCAAAGACCGTGGCTCAGAATCACAACATGGTCTTTTCCGGCCTGATCCTCGCCCTCCACAAATGACCGCCCAAGTTCAGGCGACGCCCCAAGCAAGGCGAAATAGTTCGGCGTCACGGCTGCGTACTGAATCGCTTCCGGTTGTCCTTCTCCCGCCAGGCTGCCTGCCCGGTACTCATCCGCGGCAGACATTTCCGCGAACAAATGAGTATCCGCGCGCCAGGCAAAGTAGTTCGGCGGAGAAACCTGATTAGTATCCCCCAAAAAGTTCTGATCAGGATTGATCGATGAGACAACCACTACCGAATCGGCATTGTGGCCGGGCAGGTGCGGCAGCAGAAACGCGTCCACCAGGCTGAAGATCGTCGCATTCACGGCGATTCCCAAGGCCAGTGTGACGACGGCCGTCACCGTGAATGCCGGCGACTTGACCAACTGCCGCAGTGCAAACTTAGAGTCGGCCCAGATGCTCTCAATCACCGACCACCGCCAGATCTCGCGGCTTCGCTCCTGGATCAGCGCCACATTGCCGAACTCGCGCCGCGCGGCCTGCTCCGCGTTCTTGCGCGACATGCCCCCTTCCATCAGCTCATCGACTTTCTCCGCCATGTGCTCTTCGATGGAGACCGCTAGATCGTTATAACGGCGACGGCGACTGAACCATTGCATTGGGAAGCCTCCGGGCTAGGAGTTGGCAACCGCCAGAACCCTCGTGATTCCGGCAAACATCTTTTCGAAGCTCGAGACTTCCGCTTCAAGGTGGCGAAGACCCTCGTCCGTCAGGCGGTAGATCCGAGTGGGACGCCCCTTGGCGGACGTTCCTGCCTCCGATTCCAGCCAACCCTCTTTGAGCATGCGCTGCAGCGCCGGGTAGAGCGAGCCTTCCTCGATCTGCAGCAGGTCGTCGGAAACCTGCTTGATGTGCTTGACGAGCCCGTATCCGTGCATGGGCCGCACTCGGAGCGACTGGAGGATCATCATCTCCAGCGCGCCGGGAAAAAGGTCGCGACGTTCATTATTCCGAGCCATATCGCCTGACTATAGTTAAAGAATACCTATTTGTAAAATAGTATTTTCCGGACATGCCCTCGCGATGCAGAAAACACCGATCGCCTGCATTCCTGATATACAGGGAAGGTTTGGGGAATCGGGTCCGGAACAGATTAAGGACGGAGGCACATGCACGGTCCGGTATGGGGCGGCTTGTTGGTCGTGGCGGCATTGGCGATAGGCCAGGAAGGTCCGAGCACCGATCAGCGCCAGACCAGCTACCAGAACATGACGCCCGAACAACGCGCCGCCGCCACTCGCGAATTCCTGGGCCTCGGCGCGCAGCCAGATAAGCAGGCCGCCGCCCGCGGAGGCCCGGTCTTCAAGCAGAACTGCGCATTTTGCCACGGACCGCAGGCCCGCGGCGCCACCGGACCCAGTTTGATCACTTCGGACGTGGTACTGGGCGACGACCACGGCGAGCACCTGGCGCCTTACGTCAAGCAGGGCCGGCCCGACAAGGGCATGCCCTCCTTCGCAGATATGCCCGACGCCCAGTTGAAAGATATTGCCGAGTTCCTTCACCAGCAGGTCGAAGATCGTCGCCAACCGCGGAGCCTATCACGTGTTGAATATCGTCGTGGGCGACCAGGCCAAGGGCAAGGCATACGCAGCGGCACATTGCATGCCGTGCCATACAACCGACACCTTCGCGCACATCGCCAGCAGGTTCCGCTCGCCGGAACAGTTGCAGCGCGGCTGGATCTGGCCCTCGCGGTCGTCCGCAGCCTCTCTCGCCGTCACTGCCACGGTCAAGACAACGGACGGCGCCGCCATCTCCGGCCGCGTAACCCAGATCAGCGATTTCCGCATTACGCTCGTCGACGCCGACGGCAACAAGCACGCCATCGAGCGCGAGCCGGGGGTGGAGGTCGAGATCAAGGACCCCCTCGCCCCGCACCAGCAACTGATCATGACCCTGGACAACGACGACATGCACAACGTGACCGCCTGGCTTGAGACGCTTAAATGAGACTCAAACCAATGCAGCGGGCGGCCTGGATGTGCGCGGCGATTGCCGCAGTCGCCCTGGCATGCGCAGCCGGCGACGGACCGCATGTTTCGCTCGATCCGACGGCGATGGGCAAACCCGCTGTCACCAACTGGCCCACATTCAACGGCGACTACACCGGACAGCGCTACAGCACGCTCACACAGATCGCAGCGGACAACGTGAACCGCCTCGCGCAGAGTTGGGTTTTCAAGATTGCGAACGTCGGCGCGCAGCGAGGCGCCCCCGTTCCAGTCATCAAGTGCACGCCGCTGCTCGTCGATGGCGTTCTCTACATAACCATTCCCGATCACGTCTGGGCCCTCGATGCGCGCACCGGAAAAGAGATCTGGCACTACGATTGGGTCGATCACGGCGGCCACCTGGTGGGCCAGCGTGGCGTCGGCGATCTGGAAGACCACCGTCTATTTCCTAACACCCGACAACTGGCTCATCGCACTGAACGCGAACACCGGCCAGGAGCTGTGGCGGAAGAATTACGCCGACGCCCGCAAGCAGTACTTCTCCACTGCGGCCCCGTTGATCGTAAAGAACCACGTCATTGTCGGCGTGGGCGGCGACGCCATGGACATGCCCGGCTTTCTCGACTCCTTCGATCCGGAGACGGGCGACCTGCAATGGACGTGGTGGTCGACGCCGCGCAAAGGCGATCCCGCACTCAAGACCTGGCCCAACGAGGCGGCATCGGATCACGGCGGCGGAATGACCTGGATGCCGGGCACCTACGATCCCGAGCTCAACCTGCTCTATTGGCCCACCGGCAACACCAACCCGGTGTTTGCCGGCCAGGGCCGTCCCGGGGCGAATCTGTGGACCGAGTCGATCGTCGCGCTCGATGCGGACACCGGAAAACTGAAGTGGTATTTCCAGGTCTCGCCGCACGACACCCACGACTTCGACAACACCACGGCTCCGATTCTTTTTGACGCCGTGGTCGACGGCAAGCCGCGCAAACTGCTGGCGCAGGCCGCGCGCAATGGCTTCTTTGTCACCCTCGATCGCGTGACCGGAGAGCATCTCGTCGTCAAGCCCTATGTGCCTCTGGACTACACATCGGGCCTCTCGCCGCAGGGAGAGCCCATCCCCATCCCCGACAAGGATCCCAGCGTAGGCGGCTCCATCAACATCGTGAACGCCACCAACTGGCAGGCCCCGGCCTACAATCCGCAAACCGGCCTCGTGTATGTGAACGCCGTCGAAGGCAAGGCGATCTACTATCTCACCGACGACAGCCAAAAACCCTCCGGCTATGGCGGGACCGGCGTCGGAATCGGCCCCGAGCGGCGAGTGCTCCACGCCATCGATCCGCTCACCGGCAATGCCGCCTGGAAGCACGCCTATCCCAACCTGAACGATGCGCCCAGCACGCTGGGACCCAGCATCCTTACTACCGCGGCCAACCTCGTCATCACCGGCGACGACCAGAAGAACGCCATCATTTACAGCGCCGACAAGGGGCAGGTATTGTGGCATCGCGAACTGGGCGCCAGCGAATCGGGCGGCATCATCACCTACCTGCTCGATGGAAAGCAATACATCGTATTCGGGGCGGGTGACAGCCTGTATGCGTTCAGCCCCGCGCCGTAGATATCCCGTAGCGAGGGCAATGCGGTAGAGTCTCATCTATGCGCCGAGCGCCGGAAATCGAACAAAACGGACCTTCCGCGAAACCCACCCGCGCTCGCTATTTCGTGGTCCTGCTGGCCATCAGCCTCGCGGTGCTCTCTTATGTGCAACGGGTGGCAATCTCGCAGGCAGCCGAACCCATCGCGCACGACCTGCACATTCCTAGGCAGCAGATGGGGCTTATCTTCGGCGCCTTCGGATTGGCCTATGCCCTCTTCGAGATTCCCATGGGCCTGCTGGGCGACCGGCTTGGAGTTCGGCGCGTGCTTGCACAAATCGTTTTGGCGTGGTCGGTGTGCACCGCGCTAACTGGCGCTGCGTGGAACGTCACTTCCATGGTCGTGATCCGCTTCCTGTTTGGAGCCGGAGAGGCCGGATGCTTCCCCAACCTCACGCGCATGCTGAGCGCCTGGATGCCGGCGCGGGAACGAGTCACGGCGCAAGCCATGATGTGGGCCTTTGCGCGTTGGGGCGGCGCCATCACTCCGCCGCTGGCGCTGCTTGCCATACGGCTCTTCGGGTGGCGGTGGGCGTTTGTGCACTTTGCTACCGCAGGTGTGGTCTGGTGCGTCGTCTTTCTGTTCTGGTTCCGCGACGACCCCGCGCAACACCGCGCGGTTAATGCTGCGGAAAGAGATCTGCTCGAAGCCTCGCGCGTCCTCACCACCCATCGAGCGGGAGAGGGACACTGGCTCTCGGTTCTGCTCACACCGCAGGTGCTCATGCTGGGGCTGCAGTATTTTTGCTTCTCCTATGTTTGGTACTTCTACATCACCTGGCTGCCGACCTATCTGCGCGAAGGCCGGGGGCAGTCGCCCGGAACGCGCCGCCGCTCTTTCCGTTTTGCCCCTGTTGTTTGGAGGCATTGGTTCGCTGACCACAGGCCTGGCTCCGAAACGCCTGCCCCGCCGCGCCATTGCCTTCTGTGGTTTCCTCGCGACGGCCATCCTTCTGGTCGTCGTCACCCGCATCCACTCGGTAGTCCCGGCCATGCTGGCCATGGGCCTGGCAAGCTTTTCGAGCGACCTGACCATGCCGATTTCGTGGGATGCGTGCGTCGAAATCGGCGGCCCCTATTGCGCCACCGTCGCGGCTTCAATGAATATGCTCGGCAACCTTGGCGGCTTTGTCGCGCCGGTGGTCGGCGGAGTGATCCTGGCGCACACCGGCGGAAACTGGAATCTTGTCATCGAAGTGATGGCCGCATTGGCGGTGATTTCGGCGCTCTGCTGGCTCTATCTCGATCCGAAATCCGCTCGACCACAACCCGGGCTGCTCACCGAGCCTGCTGCGGTGAGCGTTGATACCCTGACGCCTTGAGAGCGTCTTAAGAACTTGCAACGAGTAAATGGAGATCCAAGATGACCATCAATCTGACCGGCCGGACCGCTGTGATTACCGGCGGCAGCCGCGGCCTGGGCGAGGCTATGGCGAAGGCCCTGGCCGAAGCGGGCGCGACCATCGCATTGGTTGCCCGCGACACCGAGCGGCTGAAGCAGGTGCGCGATGCGATTGCGCAACGGGGCGGAACGGCCGAAATCTTTACTGCCGACGTCACCCAGGAAAATGACGTCGCCGCCGTGGCGGACGCCGTGCAGCAGAATTCGGCCACCCGCAGATCCTCATCAACAGCGCCGGCATCAACATCCGCAAGAACCTGGTGGATTTCTCGCTCGATGAATTTCGCAGCGTGATCGATGCCAGCCTGATCGCAACGTTTCTGCTGTGCCGCGCATTCGTGCCGGGGATGAAAGGCACGGGTTACGGCCGCATCCTCAACATGACGTCGATCATGAGCCACGTGTCGATCGCCGGCCGCAGCGCCTACTCGTCGGCCAAGGCCGGGCTGCTCGGGCTCACGCGCGCCCTGGCCCTCGAACTTGCCGCCGACAGCATCACCGTGAATGGAATCAGCCCCGGCCCCATCGGAACCGACATGAACCTGTGCCCTGATGAGCAACCCGGAGATCAATGCACAGTTCCTCGCGCAACCTGCCCGTCGGCCGCTGGGGCAAAGTGGAAGAGATTGGTGCGTTGGCATGTTATCTGTGTTCCGAAGCCGCCGGATTCATCACCGGCACCGACATCCTCATCGACGGCGGCTGGACCGCGCGCTAGCCCCGTTCTGACTCTGCAAACGAGAAACAAATGCTCCGTGCCCCATCCTTTCCGCTTCTTTCTGCGGAAAGGGTGGGAACCACAAATTCACCCCTACTGGTTCAGACCCGGCCCCTGCGCCCGCGGCGGATGCGCAGGCACATAATCCACCAGCGTATCCACCGGCTTTTTCGCGGCCCACGCGATCCCGCGCAACAGCATCTGCCGGATCTGGTAATTAGCGAAATTGGCGTACTCGTGCCCCTGCATCCAGACAAAGGCCCGCGCCGGCTCACCGCCAGGCAACGTGTGTTCATAAGTCCAGATCTGCGGCACCACTTCTCCCTTGTGCGCGCCCGCGCTCGGCGTACCCGCGATCGCCGCGGTCGCCAGCACATGAATGCCCTGATCCTTCGCCCATGTCATGTTGTAGAAAGCTTCGTCGTAGAGGGTGAAGTTGGACATGCCTTTCATGATGGGACTGGCGCCATCGACCACGGTGTAAGGGACCGGCGCGTCCAGCGTGTAGTTCACCTCGCCATGCTTCTTGGCGCCGCCTACCAGGCCGGCGAAATGTACGGGGTCGGGTCCGCACAGCGAATCGTGAAAACTCACCAGACCGCCGCCGCGCTTCACAAACGCCTCCAGCGCGGCTTTCTCGTCGTCAGCGAGATAACCCGCGTCGCCCTTATAAAGGATCACAACGTCGGTATGTTCCAGGTCGGTCGCGCGCGGCGCATGGAGCGCCCCATCCACGACCGCACCATGCTCGGTGAGAACTTTGCTCCAATCGGCGAGGAATTGCGGATAGTCGTGCTGCCCGGGCAAGTGCGACTTGAGCCCGGCCCAAATGTAGATGTGCATGCCGTCGGGATTCTGGTCCCACGGGCGGGGCGCCGATACGGGGGCCGGAGTAGTCTGGCTCATAAGTGGATGTCCTGAAATCGCGATAAGTCCAAGAACAATCAGGATTGCGGAGTTACTTCGGAGGGCAGTTCTGTGACACCTCATCCCATCCATACTAGTCTGCATTCTTGGCCCGCGTCGCCAGATTTCCCTCGATCGATTTTTGGAGGCGTCGATTCACGCCAGGCGCACGTCGATCTGATTTCTCTGCAACAGTTCGACATACTTCTGCGGCAGGTCATGGTCCGAGACCACCACATCGGCGGCGTCCAGGGGAGCGACGGCAAACATCGCGCCGCGCCCGAACTTGGTGTGGTCCGCTACCACAATCATCCGGTCGGCAACCTCGATCATCTTCTTTTCCGAGCCGACCACCAGCGTGTTGTTGTTGCTGAAACCGCTCTCCGTCACGCTGCCGATGCCCATGATCACGGCATCGGCGCGAATTGCGCCCAGCATCTGCTCGCAGAAGGTGCCAAGCATCACCCGGATGCGCGGATCGAGATAGCCGCCCGTCAATGTCAGCTCAATATTCCGATACGATTCAAGCACTTCGGCGATCGGCAGGGAGTTGGTGATGACGTGGATCGATTTCGCTGCCAGTTCGCGGGCGACTGCCGCCACGGTAGTGCCGCCATCGAGAATCACCGTCTGGCCGTCCTCAATAAGGCTTGCGGTCATACGCGCGATCTGGCTTTTTTCGTCGCTCGACCGCACGCTCTCAAGCGCGTAGTCACCGGCGACCTGCACCGGAATGGCGCCCCCGTACACCCGCTTCAGCGCGCTTTGGTCTTCAAGAATGGCCAGGTCGCGGCGGACGCTGGATTCAGAAGCGTTCAGCTCGCGGCAGAGGGTCTCCACGTCGAGGAAGTCGCGCGAATCGAACATCTGCCGGATTCGGAGTTGCCGTTCAGCGGCCTTCATACGTGTCAGCCCTCTGGACTCGAGCGAGAGATCGATATGACTTACCGGCGCGCAATCTCGTGCATGACCGCATCCGTCACTGACTTGACCAGTTTGTCGAGTTCGCCATCGGTTGGACAGCCGGTTCCACCATCGCACGGCGCCGGAGTAAGCGCAATTGCGTTCGGGATTTCGAGTTCCGAAAGCTGGCACTCCTTCATCGCGGAAGTATCGAAGCGAACATCGGGAAGGCCCAGCCGCTTCTTGATCGCCAGCAGGTCGGAGCCTTTGCTTTCCGAAATGTAGGATATCGGAGCACCCAGTTGCGACGCCAGCATCAACGTCCAGCAATAGGTCTCGAGCACTTCGGCATACCACTCGGCGTGCGTGACCGTGTCGGCCCAGCAGATGATGCCGTGGTTCGAGAGCAGGACCGTGTTGTGCTGCTTCACATATGGGAGGACCGTGTGCGCAAACTCCGGTGTCCCCGGCGTCTCATAGGGAGAGATGGCGACTTTGCCAATAAAGACTTCGAACTCCGGAATCACCAGGTTTGGCGGCACTTTGCCGGTGATCGCGTACGCAGTGGCATGCGGCGGATGGCAGTGGACGGCCGCTTTTGCCTCGGGCACGGCCTTGTAGATCTCGAGATGCAGGAAGATCTCGCTGGTGCGCGGCCTGGCGCCGGCCACCTGGTTGCCTTCGAGATCGACCAGGCAAAGGTCGTCGGGCGTGAGGTCAAATTTGCTCACCAGCGTGGGCGTGCAGATCACCTCGTTAGGCCCGATGCGATAGGAGATATTGCCGCCGTTGCCGTCGACAAACTGGCGCATCCACAGCTTTTTGCCGACGGTGCAGATCTCTTTCTTGATCTGTTCCGCTTCGGGCGTCGAAAAGAGCCGCGGATTAGCAGGGCTCGTTGACTTGTGGATACCATTGCTGCCGTTTTTGGGCACTAAATCGCTGACGTTCCCGGATTTCGCCGGCGCGGAAGCGTTCGTCACAATTTGAATATTCCGCTGATGCAAGAAATCGCGGGCCGAGGGAGTGATGACACAATTTGCTGATGTAACCACCCGACTAGCTCCGGCTGTAGCCGCGTCCTGCACATCGCGCATCGTTACTACCTTGCGGCTCGAGATATCGACGGTCTTATTTTCCTGAGTCACTTCCGCACCTCAAATCTGATGAAGACTTCGTTTTCGGGAGATCGATGGAATCCACGATCAACGCGCAATACGCATCCACCGGCACGCCATTGGGCCAGAACGGATTCGATGCTTCGCGGCCCTCGGTGAAGGCCACCATCTGCCCGTTGGCCGCGCCTAACTCATCGACGGCCACCAGCGATTTGCCGCCGCCGGCTCCATTCCCGGCCTGAGATTCTCCATGGTTACAGGCTCGAGCACAACGAGCCGCTTGCCCGCGAACGACTCGATGCGCGGGTTGAGAACCACCTGGCCGCGAACAATTCCCAGTCTCATGCGTTCACCATCTCAGCTTGATCAGGCATCTGCACAGCATCGACAAGGCCGGCGACCACCATGCGCGCCGGCGTGGTGTTGCCAAGACACTCACGCGCAATGTCGCCATCAGTCGAGACAATCACCGTTGATCCAATTGCCGCTCCATGCCAATCGACCACGACATTTGGTTCCTCGGCAAGGCGGCCGTCGGCCTCGATCCGCCGCGCGATCAGAAAGCGGCATCCGCCCAGCGTTGCGTGCTTGACGGTGGCGACCACGGTGCCTTCGATGCGCGCAAGAAACATTTTTTCCTAACTTCCTCAATCTTCCGGCCGGTGTAACGCTAAAGTCGTGCCCCTGCAAGACACGAGGTTTTTCAACGCTCCCTAAATAATCCGCAACGCGTTGCCGACGATCATCTGCCGCTCGCGCGTGAAAGTGAGCGGCGTGGTGACGCCTTCGCCGGTGGGAGTCGCAATGGTGTGGCTGAAATAGCCCGGGCCGCCGACGCCCAAGGAAGCCGGCGATGCGGCGTTCTGGATGAACAGCGTCGTATTCATCGCCCGCGCCATGCGGGTGGCGGTTTCGAGATTCTGGGTGTGAATGATGGCCGTGTGCCGGTAGCCATGCTCGGCCTTGACGGAGGCTTCAATCGCCGCGTCGACGTTGCGCACGCGCACGACGGGAATGAACGGCATCATCTGCTCTTCAACAACAAATGGATGGCCCTCATCGGTTTCGCCGAAGAGAAGCTCGGTGCCGGAGGGAACGCGCACGCCGGCCGCACTCGCCAGAACGGCAGCATCCTTGCCCACCAGGTCTTTCTTAACGTGGGCCCGCGCGCATCCGCCACCTCCGCCGTCGAAGGTAAACGCGGCCTGGGTGAGACGATCGATGGCCGCGACGTCCAGTTGATGCGCACCGGCCCGGCGCATCGCGGCGATGAACGCGTCGGCGACCGAAGCGACAACGAAGACTTCTTTCTCGCCGATGCAGAGAAGGTTGTTGTCGAATGCCGCGCCCGTCGATGATGCACTGGGCGGCGCGGTCGAGATCGGCCGTTTCATCGACCACGACCGGCGGATTTCCCGGACCACCGGCGATCACGCGTTTGCCCGACTTGATGGCCACCTGCGCAACTGCTGCCCCGCCCGTGACGCACAGCAGAGCGACTTTGGGATGATTGAAGATCTGTCCGGCAGCTTCGATGGTGGCTTCGCGCGTGGTGGTGATGACGTTGGCAACGCCGCACTGGCGTTGAATTTCGCGATTGAACAACTGCAGGGCGTATTGCGCAACCTTTTGCCCCGACGGATGCGGTCCGAACACCGCGGTGTTTCCCGCGGCAAGAATATTGATCGCGTTCGAAACCATGGTGGGAACCGAATGCGTGACCGGCAGGATCATGCCAATGACGCCCCACGGCGCGCGCTCGATCATGCACAGGCCGGTCTGGTCGGTGCGCGCATCGCTGCGCATGGCCTCCACTCCAAGCACATAGCGCATATTCTGCAGCTTGAGAATCTTGTGATCGAGGCGGCCGACTTTGGTTTCTTCCATCTCCATGCGGCCCAGCTCTTCGCGGCGGTCGTTGCAGATGCGGCGGATGATATCGATCATGCGGCCGCGCTCCGCCAGGCTCATGGCTGCTACTTTCTTCTGAGCCTCGTACGCAGCGTTGACGGCCTCATCGACGGTCGCGAAGACTCCGTCCTGCGAGGCTGAGCCGTTTCGAGCAGTCGCCGGCTGCTGAAGTTGAACACGCAGCCGGGCGACAACCTCTCGCGCAATATCGGCAATCAATTGATCCTGATTGGGCAATTCTTGAACTGGCATTTATGGCTTCTCCAATGCGGCGCCATCCACTTCGACGGAATCGACGATGCCGACGATCACCGCATCGACCGGCGCATCCTTGGTAGTCGGCGTCAGGCGCGCGGAGCTTCCTTGCGTAAACAGCACGCATTCGCCCTCGCCTGCTCCGACGCTGTCGACCGCGACAACGGAACTTCCCGAGACCTGCAGCTTTCCTTCCCTGCTGATATACGGCTGGATCAGGAGCAGCTTCATCCCGCGGAACTTCGCAATCTTCTGCGTGGAGACCACGTTGCCGATGACTTTCGCGATGAACATAAGCGTCACCTCGCGCGCAAGAGCGCGCAGACTTGCGATACCGGCAACTATTTCGGCAACACGGCGCCGAGATTGCTGTGCGGGCGCGCGATTACGTGCACGCTGACAACTTCGCCGGCGCGCACGGCCGGCATTGGCTCCCGCATCTACCGCGGCGCGCACCGAGCCTACGTCGCCATTCACATAAACCGAGCAGAGGCCGCTGCCCACCTTGTTCCAGCCCACAAACCGCACGCTGGCTGCCTTGAGCATCGCGTCCGTCGCCTGGACCAGCGCCACAAGTCCCTTGGTCTCGATCATTCCAATCGCTTCATTTGCCATTTCAATTCTCCGCAGATTAGTTCAACATGTTGTCGACGAGCGAATCGTGAGGACGCGGGATGACGTGCGACGAAACCAGTTCGCCCACGGCCTTCGCGGCCGTCGCGCCGGCGTCTACCGCGGCGCGAACGCTGCCCACATCGCCGCGCACGATCGCGGTAACGTATCCGCCGCCGATTTGCACGGTCTTCACGAGTTCCACGCTGGCAGCTTTCACCATCGCGTCGCTGGCTTCCACCAGTCCCACCAGGCCGCGGGTTTCAATCAATCCGATTGCTTGACTCATTTTCATTCTCCCTAGACGGCAACCGGCTCGCGCTCAGCTGTCCTTGTGCTTTGTTGAACGAACGATGGCAGTTCGTCGTGCGGGCGCGAGATCACCTGCACGCTGATCACTTCGCCGATCCGGGCTGCCGCTTCCGCGCCTGCGTCGGTTGCCGCCTTGACTGCTGCCACGTCTCCCTCCACAAACGCGGTGACCAGGCCGGCGCCTACCGTTTGCCAGCCGACGAAGTCTACGTTTGCAGATTTGAGCATGGCGTCAGTCGCTTCGAACAGCGCAACCAGGCCTTTCGTCTCAATCATTCCGAGCGCTTGTTTCATCGCTTCCTCTCTTATTGCTTGGCGTTACTTAAACAGCTCGATGTCTTTGGTCAGGTGCAATCCGCAGGCGTTGGCCTCGTCGGTGTCCATGTGGACATTGAGGCGTGACGTTGGATCGATACGCACGTGAACGTTGTTGAATGTGAGACCCGAGGGACCGCCGATGCGCAGATGCATGCGGTCGCCCGGGATCACGCCGAAATGCGCGGCCTCCCCGGGATTCATGTGTACGTGAATGGCGGCGCGAATCACGCCTTGCTTCAGTTCGACTACGCCCTTCGGCCCGATGATGATGGCGCCAGGCGTGCCCGCGATGTCGCCGGAGAGCCGAATGGGGATATCAGTGAAGCCCAGCATGATGGCGTCGGTAAATGCGAGCTCAACCTGCGACTGCTTGCGCATGGGGCCGAGGATGCGCAGGTTGGAGATGAGGCGATTGCGCGGGCCGACGATGGTGACCGTTTCCCTGGCGGCGAAATTGCCTTCCTGGAAGAGCGGGCGGTCGAACGTAAGCTCGGTTCCCGGTCCAAAAAGAACGTCCATGTCTTCGCGGCAGACATGCATGTGGCGCGAAGAGGTCTGCACCGTCAGGACGGGAGCCTTGCCGTTCTTTCCTTTCTGCAGATACTCGAGGGCGACCTGGCGAACGATCTGCTCCACCATCGATCGGTCGATCGAAAGGGGCTCATTCGTTGCTGTCGCAAATGCGCTTGCCATCACAATCCCTGCCAGGTTGCCTGGCCTACTAATGCCGGCATAGACGCTTTAGCTCGTTCCACTACGGCGACAGTTTCGCGAGCCACGATGATTTCTTCATTTGCTGGAACGACGAGAATGCTTACCGGCGAATCGGCCGTGGAGATGGCGCCCTCACCTGCTATCGTTCGGTTTCTGTTTGCGTCCAACTCAATTCCAAATGCGGCGAGGTCTTTCAGGACCGCCGCGCGAATCTCCGCGCTGTTTTCGCCGATGCCGCCCGAAAATGTAATCGCATCCACTCCACCCAGCGAGAGCAGGAACGCTCCGATGTAGTGGCGAATGGCGCGCACAAAAACGTCGAGCGCGAGTCGCGACCGGCGATCGCCCGCCGCCGCAGCTTCGCTCAGGTCGCGAATGTCGCCGCTGGTCCCGCTGATTCCCGCCAGGCCCGATTTGCTGCCCAGCAGCTTCGCCATCTCGTCAGGACCAAGCGCAAGCTTCTTCATCATGTGCAGCACGGCGAAGACGTCGATGTCGCCGACGCGATTATTCTGTGGCAGGCCTGACTGCGGTGAAGTGCCAAAGCTGGTGTCGATGGCCACTCCGTTGCGGAACGCGGCGACGCTTGAACTGCCGCCCAGATGGCAGGAGATGTGGCGCAGATCGTTACGGCCGAGCAGTGCCTGTGTCCTTTCGCTGGCCGACCGGTGACTCGCGCCGTGGAACCCGTAGCGCCGGATTCCATGTTCCGTCCGCCACTCGTATGGAACCGCGTAGGTTGTCGCTGCTTCGTCCATCCACCGATACGGGCCGGTTTCCATCACGGCCACCAGCGGCACCCCGGGAAGTTCCTGCCGGAATGCGCGGATCGCGGCGATGTAGGGCGGATTGTGCGCCGGGCACAGGAACGAAAATTCTTCCATGGCGGCCAGGAATTCGTCGCCGATCAACTGCGGCTCGGAAAGCGTTCCGGAGTGGACGGCCTTGAACCCGACGGCATCAATTTCGGCGAGGCTCGCGAGCGCCTTGCCCTTCCCGGCAATCGAAGCAATGCACTTCCGAATGGCGGCGGGATAGTCGGCGCATTCGCCGCCCGGCTGGCCGATCCGCTCCACCCGCCCCGCAGCCAGCATTGTCTCTCCGGGCATATCCAGGAGGCGGAACTTGAACGAGGTGCTTCCGATATTCGGTATCAGGCACTTCATTTTGATTACTCTTGAAAGTAAATGAATAATACTGTATAGTTTCGATCAAAGTCAATCATAATTTGACCGACTTTGAGGATTACCTCAAATGATGGCAAAAGAGAGCATCTCCGCGTTGCCGGCGAAGCAGTCAACTCCCGATCGCATCGACGAGCTCGGCATCGTCGGTGCCGGCGGCGGAGGGTTCCCGACCGCGGCAAAGCTCCGCACTCCGGTCTCAACCGTGATCGCCAACGCCGCCGAATGCGAGCCTACTGCTCCACAAGGACAAGGAACTGCTTCTCCATCACTCCGAGCCATTTCTGCGGGGCATGCGCGCGGCCATGGAAATGGTTGGCGCGCGCGAAGGCATCGTCGGGATCAAGGAGAAGTACCACGAGATCATCGAGGCGATCGAGCGGGCAGGCCCCTGCCGGCATTCGTGTCGTTCCTTTGCCCGACGTTTACCCGGCAGGGGACGAATTCATCCTCGTCCACATGGTTACGGGCCGAGTTATTCCACCGGGAGGTCTGCCGAAGGACGTCGACACGGTTGTCGCGAACGTGGAAACGCTGATGAACATCGGACTCGACCGGCCGGTAACGCATAAGTACCTGACCGTGGCCGGCGCGGTCGCGAACCCCGTGACTGTCCGCGTTCCAATCGGCATCAGCATTGGCGAAGTGCTCGCGGCGGCCGGCGGACGGACTGTTCCCGATTTTGGCATTCTACTGGGCGGCGTAATGATGGCAAGGCCGGCCGCGAGCCTCGACGTTCCGGTTACCAAGACGACCGGCGGCATTGTCGTGCTGCCAGCCTCGCATGCGCTCATCCGTCGCCACAATGCGCCGTGGGCCCAGGTCCAGCGGATCGGGCGCGCGGCTTGCGACCAGTGCCGCTTCTGCACCGAGTTCTGCCCGCGCTTTCTGCTCGGCCATCCCATCGAGCCGCATCGGGCAATGCAATCACTCGGATTCACGAGCGGCGCTGACTCCATGGTGGCAGGGACGCTTTACTGTTGCGAGTGCAACCTGTGTACGTTGTTCTCGTGCCCGGAAGATCTTGACCCGAAGAACGTGTGCGTGCAGTCGAAGCCAGTGGCGCGTGAGCGGGGACTGACCTTCAAGGGCTCGCAGGAATCGGTGCAACCGCATCCGATGGCCGAGTTTCGGCGCGTCCCCATGCGCCGGCTGATTGCCAAACTGGGTCTCGGCGAATTCAACAACGTCGGCCCTCTAGTCGAGTACGATTTCGCGCCGCGACGGGTGAACATTCCGCTCAAGCAACATGCCGGCGCGCCGGCTGTTCCCGTGGTGAAGTGCGGTGACCGGGTGCGCGAGGGCGATCTCCTGGCCGTTCCGGAACCAGGCAAACTCGGCGCGCGGATACACGCCAGCATCGACGGCGTGGTGACGGTGCTGCAGAACTCAATTGCGATCGAGGCATAGGACGGAGAAACTGGTGCGGGGACGGAGGGATCAACGTGGGATCTGAAATCAATTCGATCGGACTGATTGAGCTTTCGAGCGTGGCCGCCGGCTACATGGTCGAAGATTGCATGTTGAAGGCGGGCGCAGTTCGCCTGCTGCTGGCGCGCACGATTTGCTCGGGAAAGTTCCTCATCGTGATCACAGGCGACGTGACATCGGTGGAAGCGGCGCTGCTCGCTGGCGCGGCGGCGGCAGGAGCGTCGTTAATCGAGAGGCGTCAGATTGCGCGCGTGCACCCGGCCGTGCTTGCCGGGATTTCGCAGGCTGTCGATATCGATCCGAAACAGCTGCGGTCGATCGGGGTGATCGAGACTTTTTCTGCGGCAAGCATCATCGAGGTGGCAGATGCGGCGGTGAAATCGGCAAATATAACGCTACTCCGAGTGCACCTGGCCATGGCGCTTGGCGGAAAGGGCTTTTTGCTGATGGCCGGCGATGTCTCCAGCGTTCAGGCCGCAGTTTCGGCTGGATCAGAAGTCGCGGCGACGGACGGAATGCTGGTCGGGCGCTGCGTGATTCCGGCGCCATGCGAGGAATTGTTCCGGGATTTCGTTTGACGCAGCGCGCGCCGCTCACAGGGCAGCGGAGAAGCCGACTGCAAGCACGAGGCCACCTATCGAAATGATAGTTTCACACACCGACCACGTTTTCATGGTCTGGGTGACGCTCATGCCGAGGTACTCCTTGACGAGCCAGAATCCGCCATCGTTTACGTGCGAAAAAATAAGCGAACCCGCACCGGTCGCAATTGCCAGCAGTTCAGGATGCACGCCCGCACTGTGGAGAGCAATAGGGGCAACGATGCCGGCGGCGGTCGTCATGGCTACGGTGGCAGAACCGGTCGCCAGGCGCATGAGCGCTGCAAGCAACCACGCGAGCGGTAGCAGCGGGACGTGGGAATTCAGCGCGATTCCAATGATCGCCTGAGAAACTCCACTGTCCTGCAACACCCGGCCGAAGCCGCCGCCCGCGCCGACAAGCAGCGTGATAGTCGCTGTGGGAGCGAGGCATTCGTTGCTGAAACGCAGGATAGTGTCGCGTGTGAAGCCGCGCAATTTTCCCAGAGTGAAAAAGCTACAGAGCACGCCGATGAATAGGGCAAGATCGTCGTTGCCGATAAGGTGCAGGCCCTGATTGAATACGGTGCCTGCTGGAGCAATCGCGTCTGCCCAGCTGCCGATTACCATCAACAAGACCGGCAACAGAATAGTGAGGATGGTGATCCCGAAGCCGGGAAGGCTGCGCTCGGCGCCGTGATCAACGAAATCGGCAGCCATCCCGCTTTCGGCAGGCAGCGTAACGTGCGGCGCAATTAACTTCGCATACAGAGGTCCGGCGATAATGGCTAGCGGCACTCCGATCAGCAGGGCATAGAATATGGTTCGCCCGACGTTGGCCTTGTAGATGGCTACGGCCAACAATGCCGCAGGGTGCGGCGGTACGAGGCCGTGCACAACGGAGAGGCCAGCCACCATGGGAAGTGCGACCAGGATGAGCGAGGTTCCCGTGCGGCGCGCAACCGTGAACGCGATGGGGATGAGAAGAACGAAGCCGACTTCGAAAAAGGCCGGCAAGCCGATGATGAGGCCGATCACCATCATCGCCCAGGGCACCCGCTTTTCGCCGAAGAGACGGATGAGCGTGTGCGCCACCTGGTCTGCGCCGCCGGATTCGGCCATCATCTTGCCCAGCATGGTTCCCAGTGCGACCACGATGGCAATGTGTCCGAGAGTATTTCCCATTCCTATTTCAAACGAATGGATCACGGTGGCCAACGGCATGCCGGCCACCATCGCTAGTGAGAGCGAAATCAGGAACAGGGTGAGAAATGGATTCAGCTTGGCTACGGAGATCAGCAGGATGAGGACGATCACCGCGACCAGCGTGGAGACAAGCAGAAAGATGCTGTGAGGATCGATCATGCGACTCGCGATCTGTGTTGAAGTAGTTAGGGAAAATCGCCGGACTTTCTGCGACTGGTTTACTGGACCCACTGCGTCGACCCGCGCGGAAGAAAGCGTCCCGCGCGTTGTCCGGTTGCTCCTTCCACCTTGTAGGAAAGGATCCCGTTGACCCAGACTTTCATAATTCCTTCGGCCGGGCGCACGGGGTCAGAGAATGTCGCTATGTCGATGATCTTGCCGGGATCAAAGAGGACGAGATCGGCGGCGAAACCTTCGCGTATCATACCGCGCTGCGCGAGCCCGAACCGCTGCGCCGGCATACCCGTCATTTTATGGACGGCTTCCGCAAGCGGGATCAGTTTCTCTTCGCGGCTGTAACGTCCCAGCACGCGCGGAAACGTTCCCCACAAGCGCGGATGGGGACGGGGGTCGTTGGGCAATCCGTCGGACCCGATCATGGTCGCCGGATGCATAAGGATTCGGCGCATATCCTGCTCCGAGATGCTGTGATAGATCGCGCCGGCAGGCCTAAGGCGGCCTGCGGCTTCATGCTGGGTCACATCCCAGGTCTTTGCGATTTGCGCCAGGGACTGACCCGCCATTTCTGGATGCGGCGTGCTCCAGGTGATGGTGATCTCGACGCGCGGATCCACCTGGCGCAGATCGAGTGTGCTCGAACCGGCTGCGTAGGGATAACAGTCGCAGCCGACCCCCTGCGTGCCGCGCGCCGAGTCCAGAGCATGCAGAACCTCATCGCTTCTGCCCCAGTTGGCGATGCCCGCGCATTTCAGGTGCGACACGATTACCGGCACTCCGCACGTGCGGCCGATCTTGAATGTTTCATCCATCGCATCGAGGATTGCGTCCGCTTCGGTTCGCATGTGGGTGACGTAGACAGCGCCTGCGGCGGCAAGAGGGCGTGCGAGTCGGATCACTTCCTCGGTCGTGGCGGCATTCGCCGACAGATAGGCCAGGCCAGTGCTCAATCCGAGCGCGCCGTGATCGAGGGATTCGTTGAGCTGCGCCTGCATGGCATCGATCTCCGCATCGGTGGCTGCGCGGTCGAGACGGCCCATGTGGTTATTGCGCAGTGCGGTGTGGCCCACGAGGGCGGCAACGTTCACGGCGGGCCGCGCTTGTTCGATCGCCACCACGTAGTCGGCAAACGTGGGATAGCAGAACGCCTCGGCTCCGCCGAGCAGATTCATGGGATCGGGCGGTTCGCCGCGTAGTTGCACGGGCGAGGCGCTGATGCCGCAGTTGCCGACAATCACAGTCGTCACTCCCTGGCTGAGTTTGGGCAGCATTTCCGGGGCACGAATCACGCTGGTGTCGTCGTGGGTGTGAACGTCAATAAAGCCCGGCGCAAGGGCGAGACCTTCGGCATCGACGAACTCGTTGGAACTGCAGGGTAACGAAGGTCCGATTGCTGAGATGCGACCATCGCGGATCGCGACATCGAGCGTTTGTCCAGCGGCGCCGGTGCCATCGAAAACGTTCGCGTTGCGGATGAGGATGTCACAATTCACCATGGCGGCTGGTTCAAACTATAGACTATTGCCATTGCGCGTTTGCAGAGAATCGCGGCAAATCGTGGATTCTCCGGAGGTCCAAGTGGCGTATCACGTATCCACTCGCGAAGCACTGGAAGCGTCGATTGGCTGGTTGAATAAAGGTCTTGGCGTGTTGAGCGGCGCCCTCGAACCAGCCGAAGTTCGAAAGCTCGACTGGAACCTATTGCGCGAAGATCTGAGCCTGCCGACAGCAGTCCTCTACCAGGATCGGTTGATTCACAATCTGAGATGGATGCAGGACTTCATCGCAGCGTACGGGGTGCGGTTAGCCCCACATGGAAAGACCACCATGGCTCCGCGCCTGTTCGAGATGCAATTGCAAGGAGGCGCGTGGGGCATCACCCTGGCGACAGCGCACCAGACACTTGTCGCCTATGCGCACGGCGTCCGCCGTGTTCTGATGGCGAACGAATTGGTGGGCAAGGGGAACATGGCGATCGTTTCCCGGCTGCTGAATGATACGGAGTTTGAGTTTTACTGCCTGGTCGATTCGGCAGCGCAGGTTGACCAGTTGGGCGCGTATTTTTCCAGGCAGGGTCAACGCTTGCACGTGCTGCTGGAACTAGGGGTGCAGGGCGGACGCGCCGGAATTCGCAATGACGACCAATTCGAAATCGGTGTTGGACGCATTGGCGCGCTGGAAGGACACGGTTTCGCTGGACGGCGTGGAGTTGTATGAAGGCGTGCTCGACGACGAAGCGGCCATTCGCGAATTCCTGAAGCGGGCGGTCGCGGTCGCGCGCAAACTCGGCAACGCTAAGCAGTTCCGGCGCGAGCCATTCCTGCTTTCGGGCGCGGGCTCGGCCTGGTATGACGTGGTGGCGGAGGTGTTTTCTTCTGCGGGGTTTGGCGACTCTGTTGAGATCGTTCTCCGACCCGGATGTTATCTGACCCACGATGTGGGCTCCTACCGCAAGGCCCAGCAGCGGATTCTCGAAAACAACCCGATCGCGCACCGCATGACGTCCGGCTTGATTCCGGCTCTGCATGTCTGGGCTTACGTGCAATCCATTCCCGAAAACGAGAAGGCCATCATCGGCATGGGGCGGCGCGATGCGGCATTCGACTCAGGGCTGCCCGTTCCTGCATTGCATTATCGGCCCGGCGACCAAGTGCCGCAGGCGGCTCCCGCTCATTGGCAAACCACGAAACTGATGGATCAGCATGCGTATTTGAAGATTGGTGGCGGCGATGATATCCAGGTGGGCGACATGATAGGTTTCGATATCTGTCATCCATGCCTGACCTTCGATAAGTGGCGAGCCCTGCCGATAGTTGACTCGGAATTTAATGTCATCGAAGTTATTCAGACGTTCTTCTAAATAGAAGGCTGGAGTTAGTAAATAAGATATCGTGCACGGATTGTTTTGAATTGATCCTGCGCGGCGCGCCAGGCGTCGGCGATGCGGCGAGGGTCTTCACCGGCCAGGAGACCGTCGACGCTGAGTTTGTTTACCATCAACGCATCCAGGCCGGTGATCTTGAACTGGCTGGGATAAAGCTTTTGAAGAGCAGAGGCAATTTCGATGCCTAGCTCCGGGCCGTCCAGGGCATTACGGTCGGTCAGGATGATGTTGACGCCGCCACATTTCTCTCCTGCATACATCGAACTGGCCGGGGTGAAATAGAGCGGCACGAAGCGAACACCGCCGATTTCGCGGGCATTGAGATAGAGCGCCAGGTCTTGCGGAACTATCCACGGTGCTCCGACTAACTCGAAGGGCGTATCTGTTCCCCTGCCCACCGAGATATTCGTTGTTTCAATCACCCCAGTGCCCGGATAAAGGATGGCTTCTGTCAGGCTGCGCATGTTCGGCGAGGGGTTGATCCATAACCCGCCTGTCGAGTCGAACCAATCGCCGCGCATCCATCCTTCCATGGGAACGACCGTCAACTTCGCATTGATAGCGCGCTCGGCGTTGAACATCTTCGCCAGTTCGCCCATCGTCATACCGTGCTGTATGGGCGTCTGCCAGTAACTTACGAACGCCTCCCTGCCCACATCTGCAACTGGGCCGTAGACAGAGACGCCTCCAACGGGATTCGGCCGGTCGAGCACAACGATGGGCTTGCCGGCTTTGGCCGCCGCTTCAAGGAAATACCCGAGCGTACTTTCATAGGTATAGAAGCGAACACCGACATCCTGAATGTCGAACACAATCACATCCAGGCCCGAGATCGATTCGATCGATGGACGCCGGCTGGCGTCGCTGTTGCCGTAAACACTGATGACTGGAACGCCGGTGGCTCGATCCTGCGAGTTTTGAATGTTGGTCGAATCCATGGCGCCGAAGATGCCGTGCTCGGGACTGAAGATCGCCGCCAGTTGAACGCCGGGTGCATGCGCGAGTACGTCAATGGTTCGTTGCCCGCGCGAGTCGATGCCGGTCTGGTTGGTCACCAGGCCGACCCTCAGTTTGTCGACGCCGTCCAAATGCAGCTCGCGGAAGTTGTGTTCTTCGAGTACGTCGATTCCCGCCTTGACCGCACCGTTCCTTGCAGTAATGCGGCGTGAGGCTAGCAGCGACTCGTTGTACCCGGTGATGCGCGCGAGACGCAGTTTGTCTTTCTCCCTGACGGTGAGCGAGAGTCCTTCGACCACTGCGGTGGCAACACGGCTGCGCAGCGACACCACAGATTTACCGACGTGAGGGTGCACGGCGTTGGTGAGAAGAATGATGTAGGTATTGGTAACGGGATCGATCCAGAGCGATGTGCCGGTGAAGCCGGTGTGGCCGAAGGAGCCGACAGGAAGCAGTTCTCCGCGATTGCTGGCGAACGGAGAATCGATGTCCCATCCTAATCCGCGCACGCTTGCCGCATTGGGCGACGTTTGCGGAGTGGTCATTTTCTCCACGATCTCAGGATTCAGCACGTCGAACCCGCTCAGCAGGCCCTGAGCGAATTTAGAGAGGTCGTCAACATTGGAGAAGAGGCCCGCGTGCCCGGCCACTCCTCCCATGCGCCGGGCCGTTGGGTCGTGAACCACGCCGCGCAACATTTTGTGCTGCTCGTCGTATTCGGTGGGAGCGATGCGCGGGATCCACTGCTCCGGCGGCAGATAGCGAGTGTGGCTCATGCCAAGCGGAGTGAAGATATTCTTGGGGGTGAAGTCATCGAGGCGTTGGCCCGACACTTTCTCCACGATAAAGCCCAGCACTTCGAAGTTGATGTCGCTATAGACAAAACGGGAGCCAGGCGGGTTGACCGGCTTTTGCGCCATCGCCAATGCGAACGCGGTGTCGCGGCCGGTCCAGGGAGCCTGCAAATCCAGATCTGGCGCCAGTCCTGAGTAATGCGTCAGGAGTTCGCGGATGGTGATGTCCTGCTTTCCATTCTGCGCGAACTCGGGCAGATAAGAGGCCGCGGGATCGTTCAGCCGCACGCGGCCGTCCTGCACGAGTTTCATGATGGAGGTGGTGGTCGCCACGCACTTGGTCAGCGAAGCCAAGTCGAAGATCGTGTCAATGGTCATGCGCTCGCGGTCGGGCTCGAGCGAGCGGAATCCAAATGCCTGGCGATAGACCACGCGGCCATTGTGGCCGATCACGAGGACGCCGCCGGGAATGTTGCCGTCGGCCACCGCCTTCTCCATGATGGGATCGAGGAGGGCGCGCAATCGCGGCGAGCCGATATCCCGATGGGAGGCGGCCGCGGCATGCTGGGCGCATGCTGCGGCGAGCATGATGCACTGCATGAGCAGGAGATGACAGACCCATCGTTGTAAATCGCGCGGGATGTTTGCCATGAGCCTCCGTATCAACGTTCAGCCTCGAGTCTGCTCAGTTTGTGCTGATCAGGCATCAGCCGGCTTGCGCCATATCCGATCAACAGCGTCGTGATGCTTCCAAAAACAACGTACCAAGTGAACGGGACGCGGGTAAATTGCCATAGGTATACGTTCAGAGCGAATCCAGTTATCATGCCGGCCATGGCGCCGCGTTCCGATGCCGTCTTCGACAGCACTCCCAGGAGAAAGACGCCGAGCAAGGAACCGTAGGCGACGGAGGCAATGGAGAGACCCATCTCCAGCACTTTGCCGCCATGGCGCGCCAGAAGGGCGAGACCGAAGAGAAGGAGGGCCCAGCCAATGGTCGCGATTCGTGAGAGACGGACGCGGCGTTCTTCTGTCGATCGCGGCGCGATTCGTGCGTAGAAATCGACGATAGCGGTGGAGGAGAGGGAATTGAGCGCGGCACTCAGGTTCGACATGGCTGCGGCCAGGATCGCCGCGATGAGAAATCCACTCACGACGTGGGGCATGCGAGTCGCAATGAAGGTCGGGAAGATGGTGTCAGTACGCGAAAAGCGCTGCGCGGCGGAGGATGCGGCGTAGTACGAAAACAGCATTGCGCCGATGAGCAGGAAGAGCGCGAATTGAAAGAAGACGGCAACTCCGCTGCTTACGATTGCTAGTTTGGCTTGTCTTTCACTGCGCGCGGCGAGCAGGCGCTGCACGATGAGTTGGTCGGTGCCGTGGCTGGCGGTGGTGAGGAACGCACCGCCGATCAGGCCCGACCAGAATGTGTAAGTCGAGGATAGATTCCACGAGAAATCGAAGACACGAAACTTGCCGGCATGAGCGGCGATGGCAGTTATGGCCGGCCATCCGCCCGAGACCGAATGCCAGAGGACGTACACCGCGACCAGCGCGCCGGCGAGATAGACGCCGAGTTGAACCACGTCGGTCCAGATGACTGCGGCCATGCCGCCCTCGAAGGTGTAGATCAGGGTGAGAATGGTTACGATTCCGATGGCGGCGACGTCGCGTCCGAAATCGCTCATTCCCGTCAAGAACGCGCCGAGGGCGATCCTTACCACGATGGCGACGGCAAAGACCCGAACTCCTTCAGCAGCGGCGCGCGTGACCAGGAACAAGCCGGCCGTGAGCGACCGCAGGCGGTTGCCGAATCTCCGCTCGATCAATTGATACGCCGTGATGAGGTCGCCGCGAAAATAATGCGGCACGAGCAAAAACGCAACAACTATGCGGCCGATGATGTAACCGATCACGAGTTGCAGGAAACGGAAGTCGCCTTCGTAGGCGAGCCCCGGCACGCTGATGATGGTGAGGGTGCTGGTTTCCGCGGCGACAATCGAAAGCGAAATGGCCCACCAGGAAATCTGCTTGTCGGCGAGGAAGTAACCCTTCAGGGTGGACTGCTTGCGGCGAAAGCGCAGGCCGAACAGCGTTACCGCTGCAAGGTAGGCGACAATCACCAGAAAGTCCGCCGTGTTGAGCCCCACGCATTTGCTCCTCGATTGCAAGTTCACGTTAACAGTTCAGGCTCCGCAAACTGAATCGATGGCGGCACGGTTGCGTCGCGGCAAGCCACCAAGCGAGAATCTAGACATCAGCATGCTGCATCTCCGGGCACACCAATTCGCTTTCTGCCTGGCACTCATCCTCGCCGGATTGTCCATTCGGGCGGTTGCCCAGGACGATCCACGTCAATCGGCGATTTCGCTCGAGCGGCAAGGAAAAAATGCTGAAGCCGAAGCGGCGTGGGAGGGAATATCGAAGCAACAGCCATCGAATCCGGAACCCTACGCGCATCTTGGGCTGCTGGAGGCGAGGCAGGAGCACTACCCGGAAGCGATTCGTTCTTATCGCAAGGCGTTTGCGCTGGCGCCGGCGATGCCGGGACTTCGTTTGAACCTGGGCCTGTCGCTCTTCAAGAATGGCGACTACGAACAGGCGATCGCAATGTTTGCCCCTCTGCTCAAAGCGCAACCCGACGATCAGCGGCTGAACGTGCTGGTCGGGATGTCGCATTACGGACTGGCGCACTATGCGGTGGCGGCACTCTATCTCAAGCAGGCGGTGAAAAACGATCCGCAGAACCTTACGTTGCTGCTGACGCTGGCGCATAGTTGCCTGCTGTCGAATCAGTATCCATGCGTGCTCGACGCGTTTCACCAGATCATCGCGTTGAATGCTGAGTCAGCCGAAGCCGACATGTTGATGGGCGAGGCGCTGGACGAGATGAAGGATCCGGAAGGAGCGATCCGCGAGTTTCGCGCCGCGGTGAAGGCCAACCCGAAGGAGCCGAATGTTCATTTCGGATTGGGCTATCTGTTGTGGACCAAGGGTCAATATCCGGAAGCGGCCGCGGAGTTTCAGGCGGAAATTGACAATGATCCCCAGCACGCGCAGGCGATGCTCTACCTGGCCGATTCGAAGATGCAGGCGAATCAGCCCGAGGATGCGCGACCGCTGTTGGAGAAGGTGGTAAAGCTCAGTCCGGCGAATGCGATGGCGCACCGCGACCTGGGCATCGTCTATGCCGATCAGGACCGCAAGCAGGAGGCGCTGAGCGAGTTTCAAGCTGCGATCAAACTGGCGCCGCGAGATGTGAACGCCCATTGGAGGCTGGGACGGCTTTATCGGTCGATGGACAAGCCGGCCGAGGCGAAGGCGGAACTGGACAAGGCGAACAGCCTGAACAAGGCTGAGGACGAAAGGCTGCTGAAGGTGATGTCGACGATTCCGAATGGCGAACGCAAGACTGCGAGCGAGGCTGGGCCCCAGAAGTAAGCGAAAGGACCGGTTTTCACCACGGAAACTGTGAAGCTGTGCAGGTGCGGTTGCTGTAAATCTATGATTCCGTGTTGATTAGGTTGGTTTTCACAGTTTCATCCCACGCGAATCTTTTCATTTTCCGAAATGATGCCGGATCAGTTCGAGATCGTAAGGGTCGAGTTTGTCGAATTCGGCTGCCAGCGAATCCTCGGCGGGCGCACCGGGGAGGGGGAATCGGCAAACGTTCTCCAGGCGGGGAAGGTCTTCGAGGAAGGTGCGAACGACGCGGGAGACAGAGATATCCCGCACGGCGCACCAGATGCGGATATTCCGATAGGTCTTGTCGTCGATGGCTACGGTGATGTTGCGCATATTGGCTCCTGAGAGGGTGGTGACAGACGATTTTCGACCCTCTGAGAACATTGTGCGCCGGATGCGGGTAATTATCTGCAATCGCCAAGGACGGAATTTCCCGATGACATGCGGTTGGAACTCGCTCCCAAAAGATTGGGCCGGGGAGTTTACCCCGGCCCGCTGGAGTACTACAGCGAAAAATGAGACCACCTAGATCTGAAGTTTTCTGACCGTGGTTCCTTCTGGTTGAGGGATGGGCATCCCAGGTTAGGCGCAAAACCAAAAACGCGCCGAACCTGGGGCACCCAAATGTTGGTACATCAACAAACGGCCACAGACTTAGAAGTAGAGTTTGGCGCCAAGCTGAACTCTGCGCGGTGCATGGGTGCTGGTGACCTGGCCGAAGTTGGCGTCGCCAAGGACGGAATCAACTCCGCTGAAGTTGGCGTGGTTGAATGCGTTGAAGAACTCGCCGCGCAACTGGAATCTCATGCGTTCTCCCAGGTTGGTATTTTTGATCGCAGCCAAGTCCCAGTTCTCGACACCGGGGCCAATCAGCGGATTCGAGCTTTCGGTGCCGAAGTGTCCGACCGCCGGCGCAAACGAGGTGGGCGAGAACCATTCGGCCAGAGTCTTGGTGTTGTGAACTGAGCTGATCATGTCGCCACGAATTGAGGTGGTTTGGTTGACCTTCATTCCCAGCCCATTGGGGTAAATCCCCGCGAACGGATCGGTACTCTGGGTCACGGAGAAGGAAGATCCGGAAATGAAGGACGAAACTCCGGAGACTTCCCAGCCGCCAAGGATGTGACCCTCGAAGCCGTGTTGGGACTTCATCCACGGAAGGTCGTAGATGTAGTTAACGATCAGCATTTGCGGGGTGTTGGAGCTGGACGGACCGTAATCCTGTAGGAAGTTATAGGAGTTTGTTGCCGAGGTGCCGCGATCGTTGGAGTTGGTGGTCAGGTCCTTTGACCAGGTGTAAGCCGCTCCCAGAGTGAGGCCCTTCGAGGAACGATGGCTCAAAGAAACCTGGAGGGAGTTGTAGTTATTGGTGAAGAGGGGGCCGCGATCGTGGATGTAGGAATATCCCAGATAGGGACGAACCGCATTCACGTCGGCTTTGGGGCTGGCGGTCCGGGCGGCCATGGTCGGCTGATTCAGATCGAATTCGCCGAGCAGGTGGCGGGCCAGGTTTCCGACGTAAGCCACTTCGAGAGTGGTCGTGGGAAGGAGCTGGCGCTGGACCGACAGGCTGTAGTTGGCGTAGTTCGGCGCCCGGAACGTCGGGGTCCCGGTAGCGGTGAGCGCGTTGGGGCCATAGGAAATGACATTCGCTCCCGAGGGGGCATCGAACGACGTGTTGCTGATGGTGGTGGTCTGGAGCAGCGGCGGATCCTGGAATGCATTCTGCTCCCAGATGCCGTTCAGAAGGCGGTCATAGAAGATTCCGAAGCCGCCGCGAATGGAGGTGAGTCCGCGGCCATCAGGGTTGTAGGCAAAGCCGATGCGCGGTCCGAAGTTGGAGTTCTTGTCGGGATTGATGTGGTTGCCAAAGGGCGAGCAGGTGACCTGCGGGGAGATGGCCTGCGCCGCGGAGCACGCACTTCCTTTGGGGAAGATGACGCCGTTGGCGTAGGTGGCAGGAATGAGTGGTGTGCCATTGATGGTCTGGCCGGCGACGAACGCTCCGGAAGCTGGATCGATGGCCGGCGCTTTCGATGCGCTATAGAGCTGCGTGTCGAAGTTGTTCAGAGTGTTTTTAACGTCCGCCGGCGACGGGAACGCGCTCCAGCGCACGCCAAGATTGATGGTGAGCTTCCTGTTCAGCTTCCAGTCGTCCTGGACGTATGCTTCGCTGTTGATGTAATGCAGGTCAGGAATGATATCCCGGCTGCCCTGGTTGTAGTTGAATACGTCGCCCAGAAGGAAGTCGCCGAAGCTCCAGCTGTTGGTGGCGTTGGCATTCTGGTTGTCGAATGAGAAGGTGGGGCCGCCCGAAACCGCATTCTCAGTCTTGATCATCTGCTGGAACTGGAATCCGGCGCGGAGTGTATGCCTGCCGAGGGTGACGGCGAGGTTATCGAAGTAACTGCGATCGAGGTTGCGCTCGTTCCAAGGTGCGGAACCGGGAGAGAATCCCTGGATGCCGGTCACATTTAGGGAGGGCATGCGCCCGTAAGGATCGGTATAGGCCCAGTTATTGGTCATTGCCGAAAACAAGGTAGGCGATGTGGCGAACTGGCCCTTGTCAATGCTCGAGAAGTAAGTGCCCTGGGCGTAAACGAACTCGACCTCGTTCACGATCTTCGGAGAGATGGTCCAGGTCAGGTTCCCCACCACATTCTTGCCGGGCGAATCGACGGAGGTGTTGACCAGACCGGGGTAGTTGGGCCCTGCCCACAATCCCATTGGGGCATTCACGGGCATGTCGTCGTTCATGCCGCGCGCGTAGAAGTGGACCTTCTCGTTGAAGTAATGATCGATGCGCACGATGTCCTCGTGCAGGTCGTTCTTCTGCGAGTAAGCGAAGTTCAGGTTTCCGCCGCTGTTGGCTGCATACTTTGGATTGGCGAAGATGTTGGTCAGGTAGACCTTTGAGTTCGAGCTGTAGCAGCTCGACGAGATGGTGGTGGTGTGAGCGGTGGCATCGTGGGTAAGGCAGCCGGCCCCGTTGGGCCCCGACGGGACGTAGGGAATGTAGGCGCCATCGACAAGCGTGTCGGGAATGGTGCCAGCCAAGTCAGCCGGATTGGCGACGGCCATCACGGTGTTACCCGGCGAGGTGATCTTGCGCCATTCCTCCGACCAGAAGAAGAAGGTCTTGTTCTTGTCGACATTGTAGACCTTGGGAATGTAGATCGGTCCGCCGATGGTGAAGCCGTAGTCGTTATGGTGATTTACGCCGTTCTTATTCGGTTCACCATTCGCTATCTGGGTTTGCTTGTTAAAGAAGTCGTTGGAGTCGAGAGCGGTGTTGCGTACGAATTCGTAGGCGTCGCCATGGAAGGAGCTAGAACCGCTTTTGGTCGCGACTACGATCTGGCCGCCGCCGGACCGGCCGTAGCCGGCGTCGTAGGTGCCACGCTGGAGCGTGAATTCCTGAATGGCATCGACGCTGGGCTCGTTGGTGATGGTCCCATTCGAACCGCTGTCATTGATATCGGCGCCGTCCACGGTCCAGTTGTTGGCGTTCAAACGGGCGCCGTTGATCGCCATCGCCGTACCGCCGGCTCCGACTTCGTCGCCCTGCTGGTTGACGACGCCGGGCTGCAGCCCGACCAGTTGCTGGAAGCTGCGGCTGCTCAGTTCGAGTTCGCGCACCTGCTGGCCGGAGATGGTGGCCATTTGGGCGCTGCTCTCCGTGTCAACCGAGACCGGGTTGTCTTCCACAGTCACGGTGGTGGTGACAGAGCCGGTTTTCAGCTCGATGTTGAAGGCGTGCTTCTCGGCTACGTTCAGCTCGATGTTCTTGCCGACATAGGTTTCGAAGCCGCTCGCAACGACTTTTACGCCGTAGGTTCCGGCGGGGAGATTGGGAGCGACGTAGTGGCCGTTGGCGTCGGATTCAGTGACGCGCGCGACTCCGTTGACTCCGTTCTGGGTGATCGTAATGGCGGCGTTGGGGATGACGGCACCGCTCGAGTCGGTCACCGTTCCGCTAAGGGTTGCTGCGAGCTCTTGTGCGCGCGAAACTACCGGGCACACCAAGAGCAGGATCATCACTAGCCAGCATAGGGGTCGAAGTCCGGTCGCGCATGGGCCTTCGAGTACCCCATTAAGTCCAGCAAATGAAAGCCGGCTGTTGGAAACCTGCTTTGCATCAGTCATTGCCATCGCACCTTTCGATTTGAATTCCTGCGATTTTCGTATGAGGGCGTTTTTTGCCACCGGATGAGCCTTGCATTGGAAAGCCTGCGCGTGACGGTCGATAGAAACAACGTGCCGTGGTCGTGACTCGGTATGTGTGATCTACCAGTACTCAAACGGACGATCCCGATTCAGGACTCGATACGGACGTCCTGACTTCGTGCAAGCAAGGCGACTCTGGGGGAGATAAGTGTTGCCGGTTTCTTTTAACTGCGGTCCCGGTTTCCGGTAATGGCCCCGGATTGATCTCAGTTAAAAGTCAGGTCAAATCTCGTTGACAGCAACAATAGGATGGATCGCGTAAGATTACAAGTAAAAAATGAACATTTAAGGCCAAAATGATCAAGATTGATTGAAAGCGTTGCGCACGATATCTTTCATCCGGCCTCGAATCGAGGGTGTTATAGCAGAATAAATGCAATAAAATAAGCTATTTATACCAACACATGTCGAAGAATTCCGGGCCACGGCGATTCCGGGGACGCAAGCCTTGTTGATTGAATAGAGGATATTGCACCAGGACGGGTGCTGAATTTTGATCGATGGGTTTTCAGGCGCGGACGATACGGATACCCAGACGCTCAAAGTTGGCGAGGACCTCATTGCCGGCGCCGCTGTTGGTGATAAGCGTGTGCACTTCGTTGAGCGGGCAGATGAACGCCGGGCCGACCTTGCCCAGCTTGCTTGAATCGGCGACTATGATCACTTCTTTGGCCTGCTTCACCATCTTGCGGTAGACCAGCGCTTCGTCGGTTTCGAGCGACGTCACTCCGCGTTCGGCCTCGATGCCGGTAACGCTGAGGAAGACTTTGTCCATGTAGACATCGTCAAGGAAGGTGAGAGCCGCATTGCCGGTGAGTGAAAAGGACCATGCCCAGGGAATGACACCACCGGTCATATAAGTGCGAATGCCGGGCTGGTTGCACAGTTCCATGCCGATATTGATGGCGTTGGTGATGACTTTGATTTTTTCGCGATGGCGCAGGCTGCGTCCGACGTGTGTCGTCGTAGTGCCTGCAGTGAGCCCGATGGTTTCGTTTTCTTTGACCAGTTCCGCCGCGGCGAGACCGATGCGCCGTTTTTCTTCAGCGTGGCGCTGTTCGCGCGCCAGGAAGGAACTGTCGTATCGAAATGGCTCGTAAAGAAGAGGCTCAACGAGCGTGGCGCCGCCGTGAGTACGCCGGATCAGTCCGCGATTCTCAAGCCGCGCCAGATCCCGTCGAATACTGGGGGCCGAAGAGCCAGCTACCGCCAGGATCTCCTCGATGGTTGCGGTGCCGGTGCGGAGAAGGAATTTGACGATCCGCTCAGAGCGAAGACTTAGAGAGCTGTCAGACATTTCGGAACGATTCTACACGGCGTGTGCAAATTTGAACGCCATTCGCGCAAACGTCGGACCGTGGCGAGCTAACTAGCATGTCGTGTTCAGTGTTTTGATCAATTTGACAACGTATGATCATAACACCTTCTGTGATTCGCGCAAGTAGTCATGTTGAGGCGAGCGTGGCGGAGGGGGTCGGAGACCTTCGAGTGGCAAGTTTGCCATGGGCGTCCCGTCTGGTATATCACCGAGGCGTGACTCCCGGCATGAATTTCCCAAGATTGATCACAGCCATCGCAGCCGCGTGCATGATTTGCGGTGCAAGCCCGAGTGCATATGCCGCGCCAGGTTCCAATCTCGCGCCTCCCATCGACTTGCGCATCGGGGGCGTGTCTGAACAGCTGGCTGTGACCGAGGCTCGGCCGGATTTTTCGTGGAGGGTGGCAGCCGCCAAGCCTTTCTTGCATTCGGTGAGTCAGTCCAGCTACCAGGTGCGGATGGCCGGCACCGAAACTGACCTCGCAGACGGGCGGGCTCTCCTGTGGGATAGCGGTAAAGTGGCGGGCCGCGCAAACGCGGCGCCAGGAGATTCGTACCGGGGGCGGGCTTTGGCACCACAGCATGAGTATGTGTGGCAGGTGCGGGTGTGGGATGAGAAAGACCAAGCGACCGACTGGAGCCGGCCCTCGCACTGGACGCAGGCGCCCGAGTGGCGCGCCCGTTGGATTGCGGCCGACAGCACCGATGCGGCGGCGGGATCGAAACCAATGCCGCTGTTCCGCAAACAATTCGGTGTGAGCGATGGGATCAAGAGGGCGTTGCTGTATGCGTCGGGGTTAGGCCAATACGAATTCCACATCAACGGCGCCAAAGTAGGCGATGGCGAACTTACGCCGGGATGGAGCGACTATCACAAGACGGTTTTCTATGACACCTATGATGTGACGGCGATGGTGCACGGTGGAGAGAATGCGCTCGGCGTCATGCTGGGCAACGGCATGTACCGGGTTCTAAAGACGCCGGGGCGTTATACGAAATTCACCGGCACTTATGGGCCGCCAATGTGCATTGCGCAATTGCACATCGAGTTCGTCAACGGCAAGAGCATGGAGATCGTGACGGATGAGACGTGGAAGACTCACGCGGGGCCGATCACCTTTTCTTCGACGTATGGAGGCGAAGACTACGATGCGCGCCAGGAGATGACCGGTTGGGACCGTGCCGGCTTCGATGAGTCGCAATGGGGTCCTGTAGTTGTGGGCGATGGTCCTGGTGGAGTGCTGCGGCCAGAACTCGCGCCTCCGATTCGGGTGATGCACACATACGCGCCCGTACATCGCAGCGAGCCGAAGCCGGGAGTCCTTGTTTACGACCTCGGGCAGAATTTTGCGGGGTGGCCGGCGATCACGATGAGCGGTCCTGCGGGGGCGACGGTAAAGCTGATCGCGGGCGAACTATTGAATGCGGACGGGACGGTGTCGCAGCGAAGTTCCGGCGAGCCGCAATGGTTCTCGTACACGCTCAAGGGCGGCGCGGCGGAGAAGTGGCATCCGCGATTCAGTTATTACGGATTCCGGTATGTGCAGGTGGAGGGCGCCGCGGCGAGTTCGGAAGCCGGCCGTCCGCATATCCTCGATTTGCGCGGAGAAGCGGTGCATACGTCTTCGGAATTGATTGGGAGCTTCAGTTCCTCGGACGAGTTGCTGAACCGTATCCATACGCTGATCGTGCGCGCCATCGAGAACAACGCGGTGAGCCTGTTCACCGATTGTCCTCACCGCGAAAAGCTGGGCTGGCTCGAAGAGGCGCACCTGCTGGCTCCCGCGATGCTTTACGACTTCGACTTCAGCGGCCTGTATGCGGCTACGGCACGCAACATCGCCGATTCGCAGAAGCAGGACGAACCCAACGCCGGCGGAGTAGCGGAGATTGCGCCGCAGTATGTCGTTTTCGGCGTCGATGGCGGCATCTTCGACGACTCGCCGGAATGGGGCAGCACCGCGGTGCTGGCGCCATGGTATGTGTACCAGCGCGACGGCAACCTGCCCGCATTGCTGTCGCACACTGAAGTGATGCGGCGCTATGTCGACTACCTTTCCTCGCGCGCTAAGGACAACATCATTGCGTATGGCCTGGGTGACTGGTACGACATCGGCCCCGGCGAACCGGGCGTTTCGAAACTCACCACGCCGGGTGTCACAGCCACCGCGATCTACTATCAGGATCTGCGCGTGGTCGAGAAGACCTTGTCCCTGGCTAAACGCGATGACGAGAGCCGGGCTTATGGCGCCAAGGCTGACACGGTGCGAAGGGACTTCAACGCGCGCTTCTTCGATGCCGCCAATCATCGCTACGACAAGGGCAGCCAGACGGCACAGGCCATGCCGCTCGTGGTCGGGTTAGCGCCTGAGGACGAGCGTGGACACGTGCTCGATGCACTTATCGCCGATGTTCGCGCTCACAACAATCATGTAACCGCCGGCGACATCGGGTTCCATTATGTTGTCGATGCGCTGCTCGATGGAGGGCGCTCCGATGTGCTGTATGACATGCTGGAGCGCACCGATTCGCCGAGCTATGGCTATCAACTGGCGCAGGGCGCAACGGCGCTGACCGAAGCCTGGGACGCGAATCCCAGCAGTTCCCAGGATCACTTCATGCTGGGCCACGCGGAAGAGTGGTTCTATCGCGGGCTGGGAGGAATCAGCGTTGATTTCTCTGCGCAAGCGCCGCACCAGCTGGTGTTGCGGCCGGAGATTGTGGGCAAATTAACGGAAGTGAAAACACGCTATGTGTCGGCATGGGGACCTGTCGAGAGCAGCTGGCGGCGAGGCGCGACGCAAACCGAATATGACTTCACCATTCCCGCGAATGCGAAGGCAACCGTGGTGGTGAGCACGGCAGCGCCGCAAGAACTCATGATCGACGGACAGAAGCCCGGCAAGGCGCCCGGCGTGATCAGCAACAAGACGGCAGCCGATGAGGTCGAGTTGGTTCTCGGCTCGGGTAACTATCGTATTACGGCGCCAAATCCAAGAGGCAAGCGATGACGGCTTTGACTCAGCGCAGAGCGGTCTGGCGCAATGGAGCAGCCCGGAAGAGCCGATGCCTCAAGATTGCCGCGTGGGCATCTATCTCTCTGGCTGCCGTGGAAGTCTTCGGGCAATCGCCCACGGAAGCAGTCCACCGACAATTGGCACGTGTGCAGGAAGCATCCTTGGGCCCGTTCACCGCGGATTGGGATTCGCTCGGGGCTTATCGCGTGCCTGCGTGGTATCGCGATGCCAAGTTCGGAATCTTTATTCACTGGGGCGTCTTCTCGGTTCCGGCGTTTGGAAGTGAATGGTACCCGCGCAATATGTACCTGGCGGGAAGTTCCGAATTCAAGCATCACGTGGAATCCTACGGACCGCAGTCGAAGTTCGGGTACAAGGATTTCATCCCCTTGTTCCGCGCCGAGAAGTTCGATCCCGACGCGTGGGTGGATCTGTTTGCGCGCGCCGGGGCCCGCTACGTTGTTCCCGTGGGCGAGCACTGCGACGGGTTCGCCATGTACAACTCCGACGTCGATCCGTGGAATGCGGCGAAGATGGGACCGAAGCGCGACGTGGTGGGCGAGTTGGCTGCGGCGGTCCGCAAGCGCGGCCTGCATTTCGGCGTGTCTTCGCATCGTGCCGAGCACTGGTGGTGGTACGACGGAGGCATGACATTTGACTCCGACGTACGCGATCCGCAGTTCGCAGTGCTCTACGGGCCGGCACAACCGCGTGCGATTCCGGGCGACGACGCGACGAAAGAGCCGGACCCGAATCATCTGGAAAAATGGCTGGCTCCCGATTCGGCGTTCATGGACGACTGGCTGGCACGCAGTGCGGAAATCGTGGACAAGTATCATCCGGACTTCATGTATTTCGACTGGTGGATCGGCCAGCCCGCGTTCCAGCCATATCTCAAGCGGTTTGCCGCGTACTACTACAACCAGGCGGCGGTGCGACGCCAGCCCGTTGTCCTTACGTACAAGATGAATGACTTTCCCGAAAACGCGGCGGTGCTCGACATCGAGCGCGGCAAGTTGGACGCGATCCGCCTGCTGCCGTGGCAGACGGATACGTCGGTGAGCATTCGGTCGTGGGGGTACGTAAACAACGATACCTACCGCGATGCGAAATCGCTCATCGATGAACTGGTCGACGTGGTGAGCAAGAACGGCAACCTGCTGTTGAATGTCGGCCCCAAATCCGATGGAACCATTCCGGAAGAGACGCGGACGATTTTGCTGCAGATTGGCGCGTGGCTCAAGACCAATAGTGAGGCTATCTACGGTTCGCGGCCATGGCTGATTTTCGGCGAGGGACCGACGAAGGTTACAAGCTCTGCGCTGGACACCGATCGGCAGGAGTACACCGCCGAGGATATTCGTTATACGACGCACGACGGTGCGTTGTATGCGATTGCGCTCGGCTGGCCGGCTGGCGGTGAACTGCGTTTGCATTCGCTTTATCGCGGCAATCCTTACTTATCGGGCGAAGTTTGTTCGGTTCGACTGCTGGGAACGGAAGGCGATCTTCAGTGGACGCTTGAAGACGATGGCCTTCACATCAAGCTACCGGGTACCAAACCCGATGAGCTTGCGTTCACTTTTCGCATCGCGACCAGGAATGTCCCGAATCAAAAGTGCGGCGCCGAATAGCGGCTGGCTTGCGTCAGTGGTCTCCCACCCTAGCGGCAAAAGACGCCGCTAGAATGGGGCACCCAGGTTTTGTGGCTGGTCCGCTCTCACAAAGCCCGCGGATTCGCGCCGCGACCCCTTTGACAACGCATATGCGCGTTGCATAAGGTTTTCAATCTGTAAATTGTTTCAGTCTGGGGAGCAGGGTTTGCTCGTTCGCCCATTCCATTTCTATCGAGCGGGGTGGCTGATGAAAAGAGTATTGGCTTGGCCAGCGGCGGCGGCCTTGATGACTGCGATGAGTGCGTTTGCCTGGGGGCAGTCGACCTTGGAACAGCAGTTCCGCAATCCTCCTGACAGCGCCAAGCCGCGCGTGTGGTGGCACTGGATGAGCGGCAACGTCACCGAGCCGGGCATCACCGCCGATCTGGAATGGATGCACCGGGTGGGCATCGGCGGCATGCAGATGTTCGACGGGGACATGGGCGCTCCGCTGTTTGTGGACAAGCCGGTGATCTGGATGTCGCCGGAATGGAAGTCGGCATGGCGGCACGCCGCGAGCGAGGCGGATCGGCTGCACCTGGAGATGTCGATGGCTGCATCGGGCGGGTGGAGCGAGACCGCCGGCCCATGGGTCAAGCCTGAGCAGGGCATGAAGAAATATGCATGGAGCGAGACGCTCGTGGAAGGGCCGGGTCGGTTCAATGGGAGCCTGCGCAAGCCGCCGGCGACGGTGGGCAAGTTCCAGGACCTGGCTCCAGCGCCGCCGCGCGAGATGCATCCCGACCTGACACTGCCGGGCGCACACGCACAGCCGCCGCTGCCCAAACGGGAGCCCACGCCTGAATTGTATGAGGATGCGGCGGTGGTCGCCTTCCCTGCTCCCCCTGAAGAGAAATCCGCGCAGAAACCTGAGATCACTTGCAGTTGCGGTTCGATCGATGGAGCCGCGCTCACGGATGGTTCGTTCGCCAAGGTTGTGCAGGTGCCTTATGCGGAAGACAACCATGCGTGGGTGCAGTTCGCGTATGCCGAGCCGCAGCCGGTCGAATCGATTGTGTTTGGAGCCGCGGCCGCGGTGCAGTTCAGCGGCCCCGCCATGCCGTCGGGCCGCATTGAAGCCAGCGAGGATGGACAAAGCTGGCGGCCGCTGGTGCAGCTTGCCTGGGACATCCGGGGCAGTCAACTTCGCGGTGCGCACGTTTTCGATCGAGCCGGTGAAAGCGCGCTATTACCGGCTTTCGTTTGTTGCTCCGCAACGCGATCCACTGCGGGCTGCGCCGGCGGGCGCGGCGTGGCCGCCACCGGTGCGGCTCACCGAGGTTGAGTTCCTCGCGGCGCCGCGCGTGCAGCATTGGGAAGACAAGGCGAGCTTCGGCATCTACACGCCGACCAGTGAGGCGCAGGGCGGCGAAGTGCAGCCGGGCGAAGCCATTGATCCGGGCAAAGTGATCGACTTGACCAGCAAGCTGCGCCCCGACGGCACGCTGGACTGGGATGCGCCGGCAGGAAAATGGATCGTGCTGCGGCTGGGCTATTCGCTGACGGGCGAAGTGAATCATCCGGCGACGCCCGCGGCCACCGGCCTGGAAGTGGACAAGCTGAGCAGCAAGGACGTGCAGGCCTACGTGGAGGAGTACGTCAAGATGATTTCGGGTGCGGCCGGGCCATACTTCGGCAAGAGCTTCCGCTATTTCCTGATGGATAGCTGGGAAGCCGGGCAGGAGAACTGGACCGGGGAGATGATGGCCGAGTTCGCGCGCCGGCGGGGATACGCGATGACGAAGTATCTGCCGGTGCTGACGGGAAGAGTCGTCGGAAGCCGCGCGCAGTCGGAAGCGTTCCTGTGGGATTTCCGGCGCACGCAGGCGGACATGCTGGCCGAGAATCACTACGACGTCGCCACGAAGTATTTTGCGAAGTTCGGGGTGGGACTGTACGCGGAAGCGATGGGGACCAACATGCCGACGACCGGCGACGGGCTTCTTAACAAGGGACAGGTCACGATTCCCATGGGCGAGTTCTGGACGCCCAATCCCGATCAGAAAGACACGCCCGCGCACATTGCCGATGTGATGGAGGCCGGGTCGGCGGCGCACATCTACGGGAAACCGATCGCGGCCACGGAGTCGTTTACTACGCGGCCCAATGTGATGCCGTGGGGCCAGAGCCCGTTCTACCTGAAGTCCATGGCCGATCAGGATTTTGCGCGCGGCATCAATCGCATTGTGTTTCACACCAGCGATCTGCAGCCATTCGTGGATGACGCGCACCGGCCGGGCATGACGCTGGGGCCGTTCGGGCAAGACTACACGCGCAACATTACATGGGCCGAGCAGGCGAAGGCGTGGAACACGTACCTGGCGCGGTGTTCGTTCCTGCTGCAGCAGGGCAAGCCGGTAAGCGATGTGGCGTACTTCTATGGTGAGGATGCGCCGGCGACGGTGCCTTTCTGGAAGAAGGACGATCCAGCGTTGCCGCCGCACTACGACACCGACTTCGTGAATGCCGACGTGCTGCTGCATGGGGCGACGGCGACCGCGGGAAAGCTGCGGCTGGCGAGCGGAATTGAATACAAGCTGCTGGTGCTGCCAAATGATCAGCGGTTGATCTCGCTGCCGCTGCTGCGCAGTATTCATGCGCTGGTGGACCAGGGAGCGATATTGCTGGGGCCGAAGCCGGTGGGGTCGCCGAGCCTGGCGGATGGCGCAGGACGCGACGGCGCAGATTGAGAAACTGGCCGCGGACCTGTGGGGCGCGGGCGATGAAGCGGCTGCGGGCCATCGCTGCGGCAAGGGCAAGGTGTATTCGGGAAAGAGCATCGAGGAAGTGCTGGCCGCGGAAAATACCGATCCGGACCTGTCATGGAGTACGCCGGAGAACGTTGGCGAACAGGTTCCTTACGCGCTGCCTGGGGCAGACTCGGATGAGGACCTGCTGTTCCTTCATCGCAGCGATGGGGATCGCGAGATTTATTTTGTTTCGACGCAGAAGCATCATGGGTTCGATGTGAAGGCGGCGTTTCGCGTGACCGGCAAGACGCCGCGTCTGTGGCATCCCGAGAGCGGCGACACCGAGCCTGTCAATTACACGACGGAACAGGGACGCACAGTGGTGCCTCTGCACTTCGATGCGCAGGGATCGGTGTTCGTGGTGTTCGATGGCGCGGGTGCGGCGCCTGCACGTACAGTGCCCGAAGCACAACCCACCAAACTTGGCTCGGTCGATGGGGAATGGAAGCTGACGTTTCCGGCGAATCTCGGGGCTCCGGCGGAGGCCGATTTTTCTTCTCTCGTTTCGTGGACGCAAAGCAGCGATGCGGGCGTGAAGTATTTCTCGGGTACGGCTACCTACCACAAGCAACTGGACGCGCCAAAGGACTGGTTCAGGCCGGGGGCGAAGGTGATGCTCGATCTGGGAACGGTGAAAGAGATAGCCGAGGTCGAGGTCAATGGGAAGCCGGTGGGCGGGATTCTATGGAAGCCGCCGTTCCGAGTGGATGTAACCGCCGCGTTGAAGCCGGGTGCAAACGAAGTCCGTGTGAAGGTAACGAACCTGTGGCCGAACCGCATGATCGGCGATTTGCAGCCGGGCGCTGCGAAGACTTACACGTGGACGGATTTCCGGCCGTTCAAGGCGGATTCACCGCTGCTCGAATCGGGGCTTCTGGGGCCGGTGACGGTTTGGCGGAGCGAAACTGCCGCCCGATGATTGGTCGATGCACTAGGATGTTGGGATCGGATCAATCGAGGACTGCATGGACGGAAAAATCATTCGGAATTTTGCATGGGGTGTTGCGCTCGCTTTTGCGCCACTGGCTTCATTGAGCTCAGGCTCCGGCGGCGCGCGGTCCGGTTGAATTGCGCGTCGATAATCTGCGCACGCCGCTGGGCATTGACGATCCCGCGCCGCGCTTCTCGTGGCAATTGCGGGACCCCGCGCAGGGCGCGCGACAGAGCGCTTACCAGGTGGATGTTGCCGGAAGTACCGCCGCGCTGGCGCAAGGCAAAGCCGACGTCTGGACAAGCGGGCGCGTCGATGGGGCGCAGTCGATGAACGTGAGTTATCACGGTCCGGCTCTCACGGCGGGCAAGCGTTACTACTGGCGCGTGAAGGTGTGGGATGCGGCAGGCAAGCTTTATCCGCAAAGTGAAACGAGTTGGTGGGAGACGGGCTTGTTGATCCAGGATGCGTGGAATGCCCCTTGGATCGGCTACGAGACGCCGGAGGAGGCCGCCGTTCGCCACGCCAAGGCGCAGTGGATGGTGAGTCCCGAGTACAAAGAACTGGCCGCGGAGAAAGGTGCGGAACAGCATTTCGCGTTTCGGGGTATGGCCGCGCTGGACAAGCCGGTGCGCAACGCTACGCTCTACGCGACGTGCCAGGACACGGTGTCGGCGTGGGTGAATGGAATCCAGGTGCTGCTGGCCGATCCGCTGCCTCCGTATAAGCAGATGCCGTGGAAAAAGTATGTGAGCGCCACGGTCGGGAAGCAGTTGAACACGGGCGCGAATGCGGTGGCTCTGGACTGCGTTCACTACATTGTCAATCCCAACGGCATGGCGAGCAGCGAAGCGCCGCCGCTGAACGCCACGCTTTACGTGGAGTACGAAGACGGAAGCAACGCGACATTTGCCAGCGGGCCAAAGTGGAAGACGGCGATCCATCCGCCGGGCGATTGGCGGGGGACCAACTTCGATGATTCGCAGTGGAAGAGCGCGGTTGCGTGGGAGCCCGCTCCGGGGCCCGATGCGCAGCCGCTGGGTAATCCGTGGGTTCCCGATTCAGTAAAATCGCTGCGCCACACATTCACGATTGGAAAAGGAATCAAATCGGCGCGGCTGTATTCGACGGCGCTGGGCGCGTACGAGATGTTCCTGAATGGCAAGCGAGTGAGCGAAGATGTCCTTGCGCCGGGGTGGACGGATTATCGCGAACGCGTGGTTTATCAGACCTACGACGTGACCCCGCTGCTGGTGGTGGGGAGGAACGCGATTGGAGCACTGCTGGCGCCGGGATGGTATTCAACGCCGCTGGAGTGGTTCCAGCAGCCGAATAACTACGGCGACACGCCGCCCGCGCTACGCGCGCAGCTGATGATCGAACACAGCGATGGAAGCATCGAGTGGATCAAGACCAGCCCCGAGTGGCAAGCCTCGCCATCGCACATTGTGAGCTCAGAACTTTATGACGGCGAGACACAGGATGCGCGCCTGTTGCAGCCCGGGTGGAGCAGGGCTGCGTTTGCAGCGAGCAACTGGAAGGCCGTGATCGTGGTCGAACCGAAACCGGTGAAGATTGTGGCGCAGGACTTTCAGCCCATTCGTGTCCAGAGGACAGTGGAGGCGAAGTCGATGGCGGAGCCCAAGCCCGGGGTGTATGTCTATGACTTCGGGCAGAACCTCGCCGGAGTCGAACGGGTGCACCTGACTGGCCCCGAAGGCACCAACGTGCGGCTGCGCTTCGCGGAGATATTGAATGACGACGGGACGCTTTACACCGACAATCTTCGCACCGCGAAGGTGACGGATCACTTTATTCTCGCCGGCCGCGGCGTGGAGGAATTCACGCCGCAGTTCACATTTCATGGCTTCCGCTATGCGGAGATCACGGGGATGCGGGCGAAGCCGGGCAAAGACTGGCTCACCGTGGAAGTGATCCACACGGATGCACCGTTCGATGCGAAGCTCAAGACCGGCAACACCATGATCGACAAGCTATGGAACAACATCCTGTGGGGACAGCGATCGAACTTCGTTGGGGTGCCAACGGATTGCCCGCAGCGCGACGAACGGCTGGGGTGGATGGCGGATGCGCAGGTCTTCTGGCGGACGGCCACCTACAACATGGACCTGGCTGCATTCTCGCGGAAGTACTCGGCGGACATGAGGGGCACGCAGGCAGGGACGGCGATCTACGGCATCTATGCGCCGGGGACGGTCGCGAGCGCATCGGGCTCGGGTGCGGGTTGGAGCGATGCGGGCGTCGTTATCCCTTGGACCTCTTGGGTGCAGACGGGCGACACCAGCGTGATCGAGCAGAACTGGGATGGGATGCAGAAATACCTGGCGGCGATCGAGGAGGCGAATCCAGATGGGCTTTGGAAGAAGCTGTCGGGTACGCCGTTTGGCGACTGGCTCTCGCCCGAAGGGAAGACCGACCAGGTACTGGTGGCGACTGCGTACTGGGCGTATGACGTGACGCTGATGCGCGAGATGGCGCATGCCATTTCGGATTTTCCTGATGAGCAGCATTACCGCGATTTGTTCGAGAAGATTCGCGCGGCTTTCCAGAAGCAGTTCGTGCATGACGATGGATTTGTCGCCGGGCGCCGATAACAGCCCGTCGCCGTTCGGGCAGATCAACAACCCGAACGCGAAGAGCAAGGGCGGCGATACGCAGACCGGCTACGTGCTGGCGCTGCACATGAACCTGCTGCCCGGAAAAGCTGCGCGCTCGCAGCGGTGCAAAAGCTGGTGAAGAAGATCGAAGACAATCACGGACTGCTGGCGACGGGGTTTCTGGGAACGCCCTATTTGCTCGAAGAGCTGACCAAGGAAGGCCAGGCGGCTCTTGCGTACAAGCTTCTGCTGAACACGCAGTATCCGTCGTGGGGCTACCTGGTGGAACACGGCGCGACGACGATGTGGGAGCGCTGGAACGGCGACCAGATGAAGGGCGATCCCAGCATGAATTCGTACAACCACTACGCGTACGGCGCGGTGGCGGACTGGATTTATCGCTACGCGGCGGGGATCGATGCCACGCCGCTTGATGCGGGATTCCACACCGTTGCGCTGCATCCGGTGTTCGATGCGCGCCTGGGGTCGATTGCGTTCGATTATGACTCGTCGTACGGGGCGATTCATTCCGACTGGACGGTGCAGGACAAGAGCGCGACGTGGCATGTGACGATTCCGGCGAATACTACGGGGTGGCTGGGCGGCGATACGTCAAAGTACAAGCTTGATGGTGTGGCGCTGGGCGATAACAAGCAGGTGAAGGCCGCCACGCACGATGAGCAGCCGGGCTTTGAGATTCCCGCGGGGAGCTATACGTTCGAGGTGGAAGTGCCGTAGAAATTCTGCACCGCAGATTTCGATCCCAGGTCTCAAAAGCGAGATCTCCACCCCGCCGACGAAGACCTATCGGCGGGGGCCGGGACCTGGGGCACCCAGTTAAGTACCGAAAATCTGCACTGAGGGAGTCGATCAGCTTGGGCGCGAATCCGTTACTGGGAGTCTTCCTTCACTGGCTGGGCGGGCTCGCGTCGGCGAGCTTCTATGTGCCGTATCGGCAGGTGCGGGGATGGTCGTGGGAAACCTACTGGCTGGCGGGTGGCGTGGTGAGCTGGATCGTGATGCCATGGCTGCTGGCGGGGCTGATTACACAGGATCTTTTGCCGGTTCTTCATGCCGCCCCTTCCTCGGCGATTTTCTGGTCGTACTTCTTTGGCGTTCTGTGGGGGCTGGGCGGGCTTACCTTCGGACTGACGATGCGCTACCTGGGCCTCTCGCTGGGGATGGCTACGGCGCTGGGGTATACGGCGGTGTTCGGCACGCTGGTCCCACCCATCTTCCATGGCCAGTTCATGCAACTGCTGACGCAGCGGTCCGGGGTGATCATCCTGGTTGGCGTGGGTATTTGCGTGCTGGGGATCGTGTTCGCGGGAGCGGCGGGCATTTCAAAAGAACGCGAACTTTCGCACGAACAGAAGCTGGCGAGCATCAAGGAATTCAACCTGAAACTGGGGCTGGGAGTGGCGACGTTCTGTGGCATCATGAGCTCCTGCTTCGCGTTCGGGCTGGATGCGGGTAATCCCATCAAGGCGTTGACGCTGGCGCACGGTACCAGCACGATGTGGCAGGGACTGCCGGTGCTGGTAGTGGTGCTGGCCGGCGGATTTACGACCAACTTCATCTGGTGCGCGATTCTCAACACGCGCAACCGGAGTTACGGAGAGTATCTGCGCATCCCCGCCGGAGCGGCGAATCGCGCCGAGGGCGAACATCCGCCACTGGAGAATCCGACTGATGCGGCTTCGATGGAGATGGCGCTCGAATATGCAGCGCACCCGCGGCATGCGCCGTCGCTGAGTTGGAATTACCTGTTTTCGGCGTTGGCCGGGGCTACGTGGTATATGCAGTTCTTTTTCTACACCATGGGCGAGACGCAGATGGGGCGGTACAAATTCTCCAGCTGGACGCTGCACATGGCCAGCATCATCATCTTCAGCATGCTTTGGGGGGTGGCTTTGAAGGAATGGCGCGGCACCAGCATGCGGACGAAGACGCTGGTGTTTCTCACGCTGCTCACTCTGGTCGGATCAACGATGATTGTCGGATATGGGAATTATTTGGCGATCCATCCGTGATGACTCCCCAGGTCTCAAAATCGAGACCTGGGGCACCCACGGGATGGTTCGTGGTCTCCCAACTTAGCGACAGAAAAAAGTCGCAAAGATGGGGCACGGAGCATTTGTTTCTTTTTAACGAATCAGCGTAAAACCAGTTCTCAGGCGGTGACGACGCGGCCGTCGTTGGCGGCGAGGGACTCGGCGGTGACTACATGATGGCGGACGTAGTTGTAAGGCGGGACGATGTGGCCGCGGAGGAGCGCGATGCCGAGTTGAATGAGGCGCGGCCCGTAGGTCTCGGCGCCGTGGGAGATCGATCCGATGATAGCGCTGGTACCTTTGCGCAGCTCATCGAGGACCTCGGGGATGCAGTCCTGCCCGGCGATGGCAAAGTCCTGTTCGCGGCCTGACTGGCGCGCGGCGTCGAGCACGCCGAGGGCGCTGGAATCCGTGGAGGCGGCTACCAGGATCCGCTGGCCCTTGCGATGGTTGCGGAGAAAATCGGAAACGGCGACGAAGCTGGGCTGGCGCATGCCGCGTCCTTCGAGGCGGAGGAAATTCCCGGACGGAATCTGGTCGAGGCGCTCGCGAATGCCCTCGAACGCGCCGGCAATCCGGCTCTGCACAAAGCTGCCAGCTTCAGAGAATCCGACGCCAAGAACCCAATCCGCCTTGCTTTTCCACTTGTTGACGGCAAATTGCGCAAGCAGGACGCCGGCTTCATAGCCGACTTCAAAGTTGTCCACACCGAAGTAGGTCGCATTGGGATGGGGCACATCAATGGCGACGAGGGGAATCTCAGCTTTTTTGAAGATATGGGCGACGTGGGGCGCTACGTGCTCCTCCACCTGGAATTCGAGGGCCAGGTCGACGCGCTGGCGCACAAAGTCTTCCGCGTTTTTGATGGCAATGTCGGGATCGTAGCGGTTGTCGAGCTGGAGCAGTTCCACCCCGGCCGCGGCGGCAGCGGCGGTGATGCTGGCGGCAACGGCCACGCTGAACGGCATCTCCGCGCTCTGCGCCGCGAAACCGAAGCGGAGGCGGCGGGGACGCGAAACGAGGCGGTATTGGCCGCTCTGGCCCTGGGCCACGTAGCCGCGGTGCACCAGCGTTTTCAGGATTCGATAGACGCTGGTTTTAGAGATATTGGTCTGCTGATAGACGTCTTCGAGCGCAATGGGACCGTTCGTCTGCTCCAGGAGTTCCAGAACATCGAGCGCCTTGGAGAGAATCGGAATCAGGTATAGCCGCTTGATCTTGGGTTTGGTCAACCTGCCGTTCCTCCGTGCGATGGCCGTCGCCTCGTCGATATGTTCGGACTTAACCATCGTAATGCAAAACATGCATTCGCAGAGGCGGGGTTTGTCGAAATGATCTCTTGGTGATATCGAGACCACCCGCAATCAAGAGCGGTTTGGAGTCGACGGATCGAGCCTGCCAAGCGACCTTGAACCCTAGATTTCCGCAGGGTCTCGAGTCATTGCTACGGCGTTGTGTTATGCGTAGGAGGTGACGGCTGCCAACTTTCCGCCGCGCTCGGCACTAATGCGCTGCACGTAGCCGCTTTCGGCCAGGGCCGCAAGCGGATCTTGGGGAAGACCGCGGGACTGACGCCATTCTTTGACGACTGGCCGCACGTCCTGCCAGAACGCGCCGCGGAAGAGCTTCCTCGGCGGCCACCAGTTCACATTTGTCCTGCAGGCGTTCGAGTTGCTCACGATCGACGAGGGCTGCCTTCAGCCACAATTCCTGGCCAGCAGCAACGGTCTGGACCATGGCTTCCATTTTGCCTTTGAGGTTGTGGCTCTGGTCGATCATGAAGGCGATTTGCTGAAGAGCTGATCGGCCCGACAGGTGGATCTCGTGGAAGATTCGGAAGATCTGGTAGGGATCGATGGAACCCAGAGTGAGGTCGTCGTCGGCATAGCGGCGGTCGTTGAAGTGGAATCCACCGAGCATGTCGATGTGCAGGAGCCAGGCCACGATCTGCTCGATGTTCTGGGCGGCGTAGTGGTGGCCGGTGTCGACCAGAACGCGGGCCTGCGGTCCCGCGGTCCGCGCCAGATGCGCGGACATGCCCCAATCGGCGATATCGGTGTGATAGAAAGCGGGCTCGAAGGGCTTGTACTCGACCAGCAGGCGCTGGTTGGGCCCGAGTTTGGCGTGGGTGCGCTCGAGGGCCTCTTCCAGCCACTCGATGCGCTTGCGAATGCTCTGCGTGCCGGGGTAGTTGGAGCCGTCGGGAAGCCACAGCGAAACATCGCGCGAACCGAGTTGGCGTGCGATGGCGACTGAATCGAGCATGTGGGCGACGGCTCTCTCCCGAATCTCCGCGGAGGGATTGCAGAGCGAACCGAATTTGAATTCCTGGTCCTGAAAGAGATTGGGATTGATGGATCCGGAGGTGACGCCGTATTGCCTCTCGAGGCTGTGAACGGTGTCGGCATCGGAAATCCCGTTGGGGAGGTCCCAGAGAACGTGGAGGGCCAGGGTGGGGGTGACACCGGTGAGTTTGTGGACCTGGCCGGCGTCGCTGAATTTCTCCTCGAGCGTGGAGGCCGCCGCAGGCTGAAGATATTTTCCAAAGCGGGTGCCGGTATTGGCGAATCCCCATGACGGGATCTCGATCTGAAAGGAATCGAGTGCCTGAAAAGCTAAATCCTGGAGACCTGATTTCATGTTGTTTCCTGCCTTACCCATGGAATGTCAATCCACGTTCCATATCCAGGTTTCGGGTACGAGTTACGGTCCGGTCGCGGGTGCAGAGCACTCGATTCCGCGCTGAGTTGAAGCCTGGCTTTCCAGAATTCGCCAAGCTGTGAAACATGGCAGCGAAAGTTGGCCAATCGGCCCCTGTGGTAGTGATCCGAGGAAGGGAAAAAGCGCATTTTGTGGCTACGAAATGGATCTCCGTTGGTTGAAAATCGGGCCAAGCCGGCGGGTACAAGGTGGCAGGTTCAGCCACATTGCTCCGCTGGGTTCCGCATCCTAGCGCAATAACGATGCATTTGTCTAATGCAACTTATTTCTATCCGAATTTGAATGGGGATTGCAATGTTGCGCCGGGGGGCGATTCGCTGACAGGACGAAGGCAGGAAGCGTGCGGACCCGTGATTCAACACACGATTTGCCGAGAAACCTCGATTGGTTTTTACCATTTTACGAAGAACAAAGATGACTAAATCCCGTTTTCCGGAGAGGGTAGAGAACGGTGTATCAGTCGAAATCGGCAGCAGGGCACAATTTTCAAATGAGAAACAAAATTCTACTTGACAACCGTTCTCTTGGATGTCTAGCGTCGCTGTGCATCTGGATCAGGCCGTTCCCCGCCCTTCTTCACACCGAAGCAAGAGCGTGCAAACATCCAACGACAAACCAGTGCAAGCCGCGCAAAGGAAAGAATTGTAGGAGGTTCAGGAGATGCGATCACTTCGTATTACTCTGTGCTTCACCGTCCTGCTGTTGTTGACAGGAAGATTGTTCGCACAGGCAGGCGCCACCGGCACGATTCTCGGAACAGTCACGGACGCATCGGGCGCGATTGTTCCCAATGCCAAGGTGACCGTAACCAACACGGCCACGAACGTTCCCTTTCGCACCACTACCAGTTCCAGCGGCGACTACTATGCTCCATCCCTGAACCCCGGGTCGTACAAGGTTACGGTTGAGTCGGCGGGATTTCAGAAGTCCGCAACGGACGCGTTCACGCTCAGCGTTGACCAGAAGGTGCGCGTGGATGTGGCGCTGAAGCCGGGCGCGGTGAGCGAGACGCTGGAAGTGACCGCGCAAGCCGTCACTCTGGACACCGATAGCGCGGCGTTGTCGCAACTTGTGAGCCAGCAGCAGGTGGAAGAACTGCCGCTGAACGGGCGCAACTTCGTGCAATTGCTGTTTCTGGGCGCAGGCGCGGTCACGGTCGGCGGCGAACAGGGCACGATGCGCCAGGGCGAAGGCAACGCCATCAGCATCAACGGCGGCCGTCCCGAGGGCAACAACTTCACACTGGATGGGCTGGTGAACACCGACCAGGCCATGGAAACCCCTGCCGTGATCCTGTCGCAGGACGCGATCCAGGAGGTCAAGGTGGAGAGCGGCATCTATCCGGCCGAGTACGGATTCTCCGCCAGCCAAATCAACGTTGTGAGCAAGGGCGGCACCAACAAGCTCCACGGCACGGTTTTCGAGTCGGACCGCAACAATGCGTTCGATGCCAAGCCGTTTACTACAGCCAACACCTTCCTCACGTCAACGGCCACTTCGCTGCCGGTTCTGAAACTGAACCAGTTCGGCTTCGTCGCGAACGGTCCGGTGTACATTCCCAAGCTCTATGACGGCCGCAACAAGTCGTTCTGGATGGCCAACTACGAGGGTTGGCGAATGAATAACGGCTCCCAGCTGCAGGAAACAGTTCCCAACCCGGCGGTCCTTACCGGGCGATTTCTCGGCGTGAGACGTACGCGCACGTTAACGACACCACCTTGCCTGGCGGCCCATTGCCTGCCTATGGAACAGCCACTTGCACCGCGCTGCTGGCCAATGGCGGCAACTGCATGCCTGTAGATCCCACGCAGGCGGGCTTACCGGCTTTTCCGGGAAACAAGGTTCCCGCCAGCTACTTCACCTCCCGCATCGGCCTGGTTGCCGTGAAAAACAACTTCTGGGGGGCACCGACGGTTGCAAACCAGCCTGAGGGCGATCACCAACTTCATTCAGAACATCCCCGGCCCGTTGAAAATGAACCAGCAGACCTATCGCGGCGACCAGAACCTGGGCAAGCTGGGCTCGGTCTTTGGCCGCTTCACCTACTCCAACTACGTGAACTCGGCGAATTACAACTCCGGCTCGGCGGTCCTCGGGCTCGAGCAGTATTTCGAAACAGGGCAAGTCGTGGGAGGTTTCGCACACCATCAACATCGGACAGTCGAACGTGAACAACTTCCGCTTTGGCTATCTCTCGGCCAACGCGCCTGAGGGTTCTGCTGCGCCGCCGTCTTCGCTGGCCACGGATCTTGCCGAGACCGGCATCTTCACAAAGTTCGGGCCCTTGCAGGAGACCTGGCCGAACGTGGGCATGACGGGATATAGCAGCGGCGGCGGGCCGGTGAACTCCTATAGCGGTTCGTATATTCCCGAATGGGAATTCGCCGATTCGTTCACCTCGGTTCACGGAAAGCACACGCTCGGCTTCGGCATCGACTATCGCTACTGGACCATCACCCGCAACCTGGACGACGATTTCTACGGCGATTGGGGCTTCAGCTCGAGTACTGATTCAGTACCAACAGCGAGGCAGTCTCGGCCACCAACTCCGCATCCAGTTGCACCACTCCCTCCGGCAAATGCGGCACCGGCAACGCCGTCGCCGACATGATGCTCGGGTTTTATTCGGGCTGGGGCGGATTCGTCCCGGGTCCGCTGAGCCCGACGACCCAGGCCGGCAACCCGCAAACCCACATTTACCACTATTTTGCCCCCTACGCGGAAGACGACTGGAAGATCACCCCGAAGCTCAGCATGAGCATCGGCTTGCGCTGGGACTATCGCGCCGCGACCTCCGAGGCGCAGAACCACTTCTTCTGGCGTGACTTGAAGAACCCCCAGGGCGGCCTGTGCTATGCCGACCCGAAGCTGACTACCAACGGGGTTGCACCCGGCGTCGGCATCGACGGGGTCAGTCCCATTCTGCGCTATTGCGGATCGGTGCCGTTCCCGGGCCCGAAGGATCCCTTTGCGCCAAGGCTGGGCTTCAACTACCGCCTGAACGACAAGACGGTTATCCGCTTCGGCTACGGGATCTTCTACACCTCGTATGAGGGCCGTGAGATCGACGACTCGGCGGACATCTATCCCTACAGCGTGCGTAACTAGTCTCAGCCCCGCTACGCAAAACGGCCTCGACACGCTCAAACTCGGCAACAATCTGTTGCCGTCTTTCTCCACACTCGGACCGTTCCCGGAGTCGACACTCGGCTTCCTCGCGGTCATCGAGTCGGCGCAACCTCTCAATCCTTACGTCCAGTCGTGGACACTGTCGATCGAGCGCGAGCTTGCGAGGAACACTACCCTGGAATTGAACTACGTTGGAACCAAGGGCACCCACCTGCTGAACCGGCACGATATCGCACAACAGCTTGATATCCCGGCAGCAAGTCTGTCGCTGTGCTCGGCAGCAGAGCCCAAACGGCGACGGCGTCTACTTCAATGCCTTTGGCGATCCCGCGACTGGCGCTCAAGCGATTGCCCCGTGCAGCGTTGCGAGCCGTCTGCCGTATCCGAACTTCAACGGGTTCTATATCGACAGCGACTTCCACGGCTACTCCATCTACCACGCCGGCAATGCGAAATTCGAGCATCGCGCCGGCGACCTGGCCGTGACCTCGGTCTTTTCCTGGGCCAAGAGCATGGATAACAAGTCGGCAACCGCCGGAGCGGGAGCCAGCGCCACCGGCTTCGAAGGCTACATGGACAACTCCAGGCCACAGTTGGACTACGGCCGGTCGGACTTCAACGTACCGCTCCGGTTTGTTGAGCAGCTGGGTCTACCAAATTCCAATCGGCCGCGGCAAGAAGGTTCTCGGCGGCATCAACAGGCTAGCCGACGAAGCCATCGGCGGCTGGCAACTGACCGGCGTTGCGACCTTCCAGAAGGGGTTTCCCTATGAAGTCACCGCGCCCGATATCCAGGGCATAACCGGCACCGGCGGCATGCGCGCGAACTATACGCCCGGCTGCAACCTCCACAACAACACCTACTCGGGCGACCTGAAGAAGTTCTTCTGGCTCAACATGAACTGCTTCACGGGACCGGCCTTCGGAACGTATGGAACGGTAGGCCGCAACACCCTCGACCAGCCCGGCATCAACAACTGGGACATGGGTCTGGGCAAGGCTTTTGCGCTTGGCGAGCATGCCAAGTTCGTGTTCAAGATGGATGCTTTCAACACCTTCAACAAACACCAATTCTCCGGGGACGTGGGCGGCCTGCTGGTGGCGGGATCGGGCGGCAACCAGCCCGTCTCGGCCGGCGTGGGCAGCGCCAACGCGGGCCTGCTTTACGGGGCATCGTCTTCCCGTATCCTGCAATTCGGTGGGAAGATTCAATTCTGACCCGCCCGATCAATCGTTGATTTACTTCCATTCCGCCACGCCTTCGGGCGTGGCGGTGTTTTTCGTCTGCCGGAGATAAACTCTTACAATGATGCGCATTCATTTGAAGCTGGCTCTTGCGCTTGCGTTCCTGGGTTGTTTGTTCTCCGCTGCCAGGCCGCAGACCGGCAACGAGGAAGATGAGGAAAAGTATGCCGAGGCAGGCCAGAAGGCTCTGGCCGCGGGTCAGATTGCGGAGGCTCAAGACAACTTTGAGAAATTGGTAAAACTGGAACCGAGCATCGCCGAAGTCCACGCGACCCTTGCAGCAATCTACTTCAAACAGGGCCAATATGAACTCTCGGTTCAGGAAGTTCGCACCGCCAAGAAGCTCAAGCCGAGCCTGCCCAGGGTCGATAGCCTGCTGGGACTTTCGTTATCGGAATTGAATCAGTTTGACGAAGCATTACCTCACCTTGAGAAGGGATTCCATCAGACCGGCGACGCCGACGTAAGACGCATGTGCGGGCTTCAACTCCTGCGAGCCTATACGGGACTCAGCCGCGATGCCGATGCCGTCGAAACGGCGCTGGCACTGAACAAGCTTTATCCCGACGACCCGGAGGTTCTGTATCATACGGGCCGAATCTACGGGAACTTCGCTTTCATCGTGATGACGAGGTTGCATGATAAGGCGCCGGCCTCCATCTGGATGCTGGAGGCCCAGGGTGAAATGAACGAGAGCCAGAAGGCCTACGATGAAGCAATTTTCGCTTACAATCACGTTTTGTCGATCGAACCCCGGCGTCCGGGAGTGCACTACCGGTTGGGACGCATCTACCTGACGCGCTACAAAGAAGGGCAAAAGATCGAGGACAGGGATGCCGCTGTGCGCGAGTTTACGGCCGAACTGGGCATCGATCCCGGCAACGGAAATGCCGGCTACGAACTGGCTGATATCCAGGCGGAACTTGGCAATTTGGAAGACGCTCAAAAGGGGTATGAACACGTCCTGAAGCTTTTTCCCAACTTCGAAGAAGTGCTGGTCGGCCTGGGGGGCGTGTACACGGACAGCCATAAGCCGGAGCAGGCTGTTGCCCTGCTGGAACATGCGACACAGCTGAAACCGGACGACGAAATCGCCTGGTACCGGCTGGCGCGGGCGGAGCGTGCCGCCGGAAACATGGAAGGGCAGAAGAAAGCGCTGGCCATCTTCCAGAAGCTCCACAGCGCTAAGCCTCTGCACAAACCAGTTACCAGCGATGAGGTCACGCCGCAGCAACTTGATCGCGGAGTTCAGCCTTGAACGGCCTGGAAATTCCTTGCGATTCCAACCGAACCATGCAGCCCTGCCTCTTGATAACTCGACTCTGCCGTCAGTTACTGAGTCGTAAAGCGCTCGTGGTTTTCGGTGTTGTCGCTGCTGGAATCGCGCCCGCGCAGAAACCTAATGCCTCGCCGCAGGTCGGCTCCATCGCTGCCCTGCATGATTCGTTCGCACATCCGCCGGACGATTGCCGCATCATGATGCGGTGGTGGTGGTTCGGCCCGTCGGCGACCAATCCGGAATTGAAGCGCGAACTCGAACAGATGAAGTCGGCAGGGATTGGAGGGGTCGAGATTGCATCGCTCTATCCGCTGGCGCTCGACGATCCCGCCAGCGGATTTCATAACTTCGATTTCGTTTCGGACGAGCATGTTGAGCGCCTGCGCTTTGCTGCCAATGAGGCGCGGCGGCTGGGGCTACGTGTGGACGTGACGCTGGGAAGCGGCTGGCCATTCGGAGGTCCGCACATTCCTGTCACGCAAGCGGCCGGGGCATTGCGTGTGGAAGCGGTTCCTGTCGCGGCGGGAAGCTCGTCGGTAGCAGTGCCAGCGCTCGAAGCGGGCGAGAAATTGATGGCCGTCTTTGTCGCTTCAGCGGGCGAGTTCGGGCCCGGATCTCAAAGGGGCCACATCCCTGCCCATGCCGGCGGGCTCGCGGGTCGATCTTCCCAATGGCGCCGAAACGGATCGACGAGTGCTCTTCTTCATTGCAAGCCGCACTGGAATGATGGTGAAGCGGCCGGCGGCAGGAGCGGCAGGATTCGTGCTCGATCACTACGACAGTGCTGCGATTGAGAACCACCTTCATGCGGTTGGCGATCGCCTGCTCTCCGCATTCGGCGATCATCCGCCGTATGCCGTGTTCAGCGACAGCCTCGAGGATTACGCGTCGAACTGGACACCGGATCTGCTTGCCGAGTTCCAGCGACGGCGCGGCTACGATCTGACGCCAAAGCTTCCGGCACTGGTGGGGGACTTCGGCCCGGACACGGCGGCTATCCGCCACGACTGGGGACTGACGCTGACCGAGCTTGCCAACGAGCGCTTCCTCGAGCCCATCCACAAATGGGCGCAGGAACATCACACGCTGTTTCGATCGCAGACTTACGGATTCCCGCCGGTGACGCTCTCGAGCAATCGCTACGAGGACCTGCCGGAGGGCGAAGGAAAGGCCACGACAAAAATGTGGCGGCAATTTTCCGACACGCGCTGGGCGGCGTCGGCCGGGCATTTGTTCGATCACAATGTTGTTTCGTCGGAAACGTGGACGTGGCTTCACTCGCCGTCATTTCGCGCCACGCCGCTGGACATGAAGGCCGAGGCGGACCTGCATTTCCTGCAGGGCATCAATCAACTGGTGGGGCATGGCTGGCCGTACTCGCCGGCGTCCGCGGGAGAGCCGGGCTGGCGCATGTACGCCGCTGGCGCGTGGGACGCACACAATCCGTGGTTTCACGTTATGCCCGATGTCACCGCGTATCTGCAGCGCGTGAGTTATGCGATGCGGCAGGGCAAGCCGGCGAATGATGTTGCCCTGCTGCTGCCCAACGACGATGTGTGGGCATCGTTTGTGGCGGGGATTCAGAAGAACAGGCCGCCAACGTCGGCGCTCGGTTTCGATGAGTCGGGGTCGAACGTGACGATCGATGAAGACCTGCCGAAGTTTTTGAAGACCGAGGTGATCCCGCAGATTCTCGATGCGGGATTCAATCTCGATTTCATCGATGCCGATGCGATCAATACCGTCGGCATTCCGTATAAGGTCCTGGTGCTGCCCGGCGTGGATCGCCTGCCACCGGAGACGCTGGAGAAGATTACGGCCTTCGCGCAGCGCGGCGGGATCGTGGTCGCGACGCGGAGGCTGCCCGCGACGGCGCCGGGTTTGAGCCGCGCCGCGGAAATCTCTTCGCGGATCAAGGAGCTATCGCAGACGCTGTTTCACGGCCAGGTTGCGACGGCGCACTTTGTTGAGAATGAACAGGAGTTGGGCGCGCAGCTCAAGCAGTGGGCGCAACCGGATTTCGTGACGACGCCGGCCACTCCGGAGATTGGCTTTGTCCATCGGCATCTCGAGAACGGCGATGTCTACTTTGTAGCCAATACCAGCAATCGCGCGCAGAATGTGGCGGCTCTATTTCGCGATTCCGCCGCGCACGCGGAGACGTGGGATCCGTTCACCGGAAAAGCGGCGGGAGTGGCTGATCCAAAGCAGGTCAGACTGGACTTGCAGCCCTACGAATCGCGGATCATCTTCTTTTCGAATACCCCGCTAAGTCCGGTTGCGGCGCAGGTTCGTGTGGAAAACAAGCAGACGGACATTTCATCCGATTGGAGCGTGAGCTTCGAGGACGGGTCCCAGCCGGTGCAGATGACGACGCTTTCGTCGTGGCCTGAGGATGCGCAGCGCCGCTACTATTCAGGACGGGCAACGTATCGGAAGAGCATCGATGTTGCAGCGGCTGGTGCGCGGGCGGGACACTCGGTCACGGTCGATTTCGACGAAGGGACGCCGGTGCCGCTGCCGACCATGCCTGTTGAGTTCAACATGCGCGCCTACCTGGACAGTCCGGTGCGCGAGGCCGCCGAGGTGTATGTCAACGATCAATTGGCGGGGTATGTCTGGCATCCGCCATTTCGGGTCGATTTGACGCCGTATGTCAAGCCGGGCAAGAACGAACTTCGGATCGTGGTCGGCAACACGGCGATCAACGAGCTTGCGGGAATATCACTGCCCAACTACCGACTGCTTTATGCGCGTTACGGCAAGCTGTTTGAGCCGCAGGGCATGCACGATCTTCAGCCGCTGCCTTCAGGGATCCTGGGACACGTCACGTTGGTTGAGAGCGGCCCAGCGCGTTAGGACGAACACAGAAGACGGATCGGATTTTTCTTAAAGTGGAGGACACGTGGAAAGAGTTGCATTTCTTTTACGTCTCAAGCCCGGGACGGGCGCAGACTATGACAAGGCCCATGCCGCGGTGTGGCCCGATATGCTGGCACTGCTGAAGCGGGCCGGCATTTCGGAGTACTCGATTTTTCGGCGGGATGAATTGCTGTTTCTCTACATGCATATCGAGGGCGACTTCGATGCGGTGTGGGACAAGATCGATCCGGACCCGGTGAATCTCAAATGGCAGCAGGCGATGAGCGCCTACTTCATGCCAAAGCAGGAAGCGCGCGAGGGCGAACGGTTTCCTATGATGCAGGAAGTTTTCTATTTGCGTTGAAGTATGCGGAGCGGTTGATGGCGGAAGCAAGATTGCGGATCGGGTTGTGCGGGATTGGACTGGATGCGTACTGGCCGCAGTTCGAAGGCTTGCAGGCACGGCTGGAAGGCTACGTGCGCCGCGTGGCGGAACGGTTTGAGAAGGCCGGCGCAGCGGTGGAGCATCTGGGCATGGTGGATACGCCGCAGCGCGGGCGTGAGGCTGGGCACGCGTGCCGGCGTGGCGATGTGGACCTGCTGGCGATTTACGTTACGACGTATGCGCTCTCCACAACGGTGTTGCCGATGGTGCAGCGTGCGCGGGTGCCGGTGCTGGTGCTGAATCTGCAGCCGGAGGCGGCCATCGACTACGAGGCGTTCAATCGCCTGCCGGACCGGACGGCGATGACGGGCGAGTGGCTGGCGTATTGTTCGGCGTGCCCGGTGCCGGAGATCGCCAATGTGTTGTCGCGAGCGGGGATTCGATTCCACCAGGTGACCGGAGTGCTGGGAGACGAGGCGGTGTGGGCGGAGATTGAGGAGTGGATCGCCGCCGCAGGCGTGAAGAAGGCGCTGGCTGACAACCGGATGGGATTGCTGGGGCACTATTACAGCGGGATGCTCGACATTCAGACCGATCTCACCCAGGTGGCCATCACGTTTGGAAGTCATGCTGAGCATGTGGAAGTGGATGAGCTGAGCGCGTTGCGCGAGGGCGTGAGCGAGGACGAGATTCGCGCGCGTGTGGATGATTTTCGGAATCATTTCGACGTGCAGGCGGATTGCTCCGCGCAGGAGCTGGCGCGGGCGGCGCGGACATCGGTGGCGCTGGATAGGTTCGCGGCGGCGCACGATCTGCAGTCGCTCGCCTACTACTACATGGGCAGCGGCGTGGCGGCCAACGAAGATACGATGAGTTCGATCATCCTGGGAACATCGCTGCTGACGGCGCGGGGCATTGCGGTGGCGGGCGAGTACGAAGTGAAGAATGTGCTGGCGATGAAGATCATGGATTGCTTCGGGGCAGGAGGATCGTTCACGGAGTATTATGCGCTCGATCTGAAACTCGATCACGTATTGATGGGGCATGACGGGCCGGGGCACATTGCGATTGCCGAGAGCAAGACCAAGGTGCGTCCGCTCGCGGTGTACCACGGCAAGGTGGGGCGAGGATTGTCAGTGGAGATGAGCGTGAAGCGCGGGCCGGTGACGCTGCTGTCGGTGGTGGAAGACGCAGCGCACGGGTTCAAACTGCTTGGGGCGCATGGGGAGAGCGTTGCGGGAGAAATTCTGCGCATCGGAAATACCAATAGCCATTATCGGTTTCCGATTGGGGCGAGAGGGTTCGTGGAAGCATGGAACGCCCAGGGCCCCGCGCATCATTGCGCCGTTGGCGTGGGACACCTGGGCGGAAAGCTGAACAAGCTGGCCCGGCTGCTGGAGATCCCCTTCGTACAGGTTTGCTGATCCGCCGGGCCTGCTGGTCGCTATTGCACGCTTAAGACGGTCACGGCAAAGGGGGCGAGTTTGAGGTTGGCGCCTTCGGCTTTGCCGGCGCGGGGTGCCTCGTCGCCGGTCTCTTCGTCCACAGTCAGGGTTGACGCGTTCTGCAGATCCTGGCTCAGCATGACAGTCTTTTCGCTGTTGACACGGTTTACGAGAAGCACCTTTTTGCCTTGCGGAGTAATGAAGCCCTGGACCGTCACGTCAGAGGGCGCGCCATCATCATCCTTCTGCTCTTTTTCGGCAACCAGCTTGTCGCCGGGATGGAAGTTATCCTTGAGGAGCTTTAGCACCCACAGCCGCGCGTTGGGCTTGCCGTTGGTGTAATCGATCATGGACACACTGGGATACTGCGTGGGGTAGCCCACCAACTGCGATTCGCCGATTACATCCACGCCTAACTTGGACAGTTCCACGAACAGGTATCCGTATAATGCGCCCGCCGCGTTCCAATAGCGGGCCGGTGGAGGCACTTTGTCCGCGGGGGTGTTATCCGTAGGCAGAATCACGCCTAACTCATCGGTATCGATTTTGGTCTGCGGCGAGAGGCGATCGCGAATGGCGAGAATGTATCGCGTAACCGCCAGAAACCCCCGGGCCTGGTTGAAGAAGGTGTGCTGCCATCCGTCCAGTGTTTCGTCGCGAGCCGGTGAGGCATAGAAGTGGAACGAAATAAAGTCAAGCGGAATGCCGGGGCGGTGATTCTTTGCATTGAGGAAATACTCAAAGTACTTGGGGTTGTCGCCAGGAGCCGCCAGCGCAAGCCCCATGAATTTCGTATTTGGGCTAACTTTGCGAATTCCATCGACAATCGCGTCGTAGCGCTTTGTATAGTCCTCGGGGGTAGTGGTGTGCTCAGACTCAATCTCGTTCAGCACCTCCCAATAAGGAAAGGTGTAGTGGTTCCCGGACTCGTGCCGCTTGCCGTTTTCGTCGGCGAAGCCGCCTTTGGTATACCAGCTCACCAGGCGACCGAAATAGTCGCCGAGTTCCTTGCCCGTGGGGTCGCGAAGCACGGTTCCCTGCGTGTATTTCCAGAACACCTGGTTGGGGTCTTCGGGGTATTTGACCGGCTGATCGGTTTTGAACATCCAGGCGGGGATGGTGCTGAAGTTCATGATGGTGGAGTGGCCCTCGGTGGCAGCGAGAAAGTCTTTGGTCACCGGATCGATGTAGGTGAAGTCCCACGAAGTTTTGTCCTTGGTGGGCGGATCGAGCTCGGCAACAGCAATCTTCGGGTAGGGCAACCACGGGACGTAACGCACGTAGTCGGCGCCGAGATCTTTCAATGCCGAGAACGAACCATCGTGAATGGGCGCGCCGGGATTGAGCATCGGGTTCGTGACCACCTGGAGGGTCGCCGTCGATTTGGATACGATCACCGTTTTGTCCCAGTTGATGTCGACCTTTTGCAGCGGTTCCTGAGCGGTTGCGAGAATTCCGCAAGCTGCGATGGTCAGGGATGCAAACAATGTCGACATTTTCGAAATGTGAAGCAATAATTCGGTCACATGCTCCTCCGTGCTTACGTGCTTTGGTGCGATCCATATCCAAGATCGAGTTGGCTTGTTGGAGTCCTTCCCATGTCTCAAAAGCGAGACCCTTCGACAAGCTCAGGGCAGGCTATGGGGCACCCCAGTTTGGTTGACTAGGCATGCTTGAGCCGGGTCTGTGCCGGCGCGCGCGGTTGCCATTTGTACACCGAAATCGAGTTTTTCCAGAAGTACTTTTGTTGGGCGGTTGGGCTGCGAGTAGCGATGTATCGCTGCGCCACTGCGAAGGTGTCGTCATAGCCGGCGAGCGTGTCGCTGTTGGGCCAGTCGCTGCCGAAGAAGATGCGGTCCTCGCCAAAGAGGTCCCACATGCGGTCGAGGCCGGCCTTGTAGGACGCGTTATCGAGAGAGACCTTCCCATCGATGCGGCGGATGATCTCCGAGCCTTTTACAAATATGGTTTTCCGCTGCGAGAGCTCGCGTAGATCGGCGTCGTACTTGGCGTGGGCGGACGGATCAGCGGGCGGATCGGCGTGAGGCAAGTGATCGAGCACGATGCGAAGGTCAGGAACGCGATCGCTGATTTCGACGACTGCCGCGATCAGGGCCGCGTCGGGATTGGCGGTCTCGAGCACCAGTCCGTCTTGCGCGAGCAGTTTCAGGCCGGAGAGGAAAGCGGGATTGTGCGCGGCGGCTCCGGGATCGCGGTCCCACAGATTGCCGTAGCGAATGCCGAGAAATAACGGGCTGCGATGGAGGCGGTCGAGAGTGGCGCCGAAATCCGGAGATTCGGGCATTAGATCGCCGATGAAGCCCAGCATGAGTTCACTTTTCTCAACGACATCGTGCAGCCAGAAGTTGTCGACCATCCACGGACTGCCTCGACGGCAATTGCACCGACGATGCCGTGGGGCTGAGCGAGCTGAGCGTAGCGGGGAGGGAGTGCAGGGTGATACAGGGTTGAGTCTGTCTTTTCCGGCCAGGGAACGCCTCCGGGGCGCGTGGGATCGAAGAGATGGATGTGGGCGTCGATCACGGGCATGGAATCAGCGGCGCGAAGGAGGGGTTGGGCGGCGGCGGCCAGTGTCACGGCCGCAGTCGATTTCATGAATGTGCGTCTTTGCATCGGCTTTTCAAATTCACGGCTTAGGTCGGAATGGTTCGGCCAAGAACAACTGCGGATCCTTCGACTCCCCATTCGCTGCGTTCAGGGTCGCTCAGGATGACAGTGGCCATTTGGGGTCTGTGGTTTCCCACCCTAGCGGCAAAAGACGCCGCTAGGATGGGGCACCCAGGTTTGGTAGCGAGTCCACGATTATGTTCATTTCTCAGTGTCTGCGCGCACCACGGCCACGGGCCCGAGCAGTCCTGATGGCAGCAGCGGCGAGTCAGCTTTGTAGGGTTTCACGTCGGCGAACGTGTACTTGGTTGCGCCCGGTTGCTGGTCGCCGATAAGGCGATTGACCCAGGCGTTGATGACCTTGATGCTGACCTCGTTGGCCCCGGGCTTCAGCGCCGAGGTGGCATCGACGCGATAGGGCGTGTGCCAAACGACGCCGAGGTTTTTGCCATTGACGGTTACCTCGGCGAGATTCTTGACATCGCCGAGATCGATCCAGAGGTGCGAGCCTTTCTTGAACCAGTCGGCCGAAGCCTGGACCGTCTTGGTGTAGGTGCCGGCGCCGGAAAAGTACTTCACGCCCGCGTCGGCGCTGTCAGTCCAGGAGATGAGTTTGTCGAGCGTGGCGGAGGGAGGAGCGCCGCGATCCGGCTCGAAGCTAACCTTCCATGGTCCCTCGACGTCGGCCACCTTGGATTCAGTGACCTTGGGAACGGTGTGCGAAGTTTCGGTTGTCGATTTGCGGAAGACGACAAAGACCGTCCCCCACGGCTCGAGGTGCAGCGGAACGGTGGTGCGCCCATCCGCGATTTTGTAGGAGACGGGCTTGGATGTTCCGGTTTCGGCATACCAGAGTTCGGGCGTTTTTCCGGCGACTCGGAAGGTGGCATCGACGGTCTCATCGCGGTCGTTGCGGTTGTCGACGAAATAGATATCGCCGTCGGCGGTCTTGCGATGAACGAAGAGCAGGTTTGCATCGGTTTCGGGCTTGGTGAAGTCGAAGTCGGGCGAAACTTTCAGCGCGTTGAAAACATCGCCCAGGCCCTGGCCTGCATAAACCTTGCCGCTGCCCACGGTGTGTTCGCCGGTGCCATCGCCGAATAGCTCGGAGTTGATGCGGTCAAACTCGGCGTGATCGTCGGCCTGGCTTGGGTCGTCGGACGGCTTGGGCCCCGCCACTGTGGCGCCGTCCTTGACCAGTTTCTCGATGCCTTTCAGGACGGGGAGGGACATGTGTTTGCTGTAGGGGTCGAGCGCCAGCAAGCGATAGTTCATTCCGGCCTTGGTGGTGATGCGGCCGCTGTCGACGCTGAGTTCATGGATCAATGCGTCGGCATTGATGTAGTCGAACCCATAGCCAGCAGGAATATCGGGCGACGTGTGCTCGAAGATCGCTGTCAGGTCTGAGTCTTCGCCGTAGAAGTAGAGCAGGTCGGCGCCGAAGTGGCCCTGCTGGAGCAGGTAGCTGGTGCGCGCCAGGTAATTGACCCATGTGCCGGCCTGGTCTGCCCAGGTTTCGTTGCGATTGAACCATTGGCCGAAAGGCCCGAGCGTCATGCCGGGTTTCTTGGTCTTGTCGGTGAGAGGCTGGTGCGCCGACTCATGAATCACGAAGCGGTTGATGCCGTTGAGGAATTCCTGGTCGGCCGTGGGCTTGAGCGTCGCGGGGGACCAACCCCAGGGCGCGGCGGCGGCGGTCATGGATTCGGCCGCGGCGATGTTCTGGCCATAGATATGGGCCACCGAAGCCGATTCACGATCGTCGGCGTTGTATCCGAACTGAATGTGGTTAACGCCTGGGGTCTGCGTCCACATGGCGCTCATGGGTACTTCGTTAAACTTCTTTACTTCCATGCCGTCGGCGACGAAGGCGCGGCCGCTTTCATGCGATTCGCCATAGTGGCCCATGCCGCGCTCATGGAGCGTATCTTCCAACTGTCCGTAGTGTTCGTTGGCGATAAGATCGGCGATGGTCTTGCGGAAGTCCCAGAGAAAACCGTCGCTGGCTTCGGAGCTTTCGACAACCTGGCCGGCGAGGACCGGCATCCACGGCACCGGATCGTAGCCGCGCAGCTTTTTGAACTGCGCGATCATGTTGTCGGTCCAGTTCTGCGAGCCGGCTTCCCAGCTATCGTTGATGACGTAGCGGATGCCCTTCTTGCCCATCTCGTCGGCGCCTACCGTCTCCTTGTAGCTGTCGAGGTACTTCTCCATGTAGTTCTTCACAAAGCGGCGGTCCATCTTGTCGACTTCAAGCCCGGTGGCCTCGGCAGTGGCGGGATGGTTGGTGATGCCCAGCAGCGAGTAGCCGAAGCGCAGAACGACCCAGTCGCCCTCGGGAGGCGTCCAGTCCAGCTTGCCGTCGGGGGTCATCTTCGAAGTGAGGTCGACGACGTCGGACTTGGCAACGGCCTCATCGGCGCCCACTGGAGGGGTCGCAAGATGGTAAAGATCGGGCACGGGAACAAACGCGGCCTTCTCTTCGAAGTGATTCACGCGCGGCCCGGCGTGCAGAACCATTTCAGCAATTTCGTAATCCGTAGGCTTGGGCGGCAGCTTGATGCCGAAGGACTCGGGATCGAGGCCTGTGGCCCAGTCGGGGATAGGCGGCGGAGGGGTTCTTTTGAAGATGACACGGAAATATTTCGCGGTGACGGCGGGGAACGAAATGGTGTGTTCAGGCGCGTCGTCGTCGGAGCTCATCTGGGCGACCGACCGGAAAGTCTGCCCGTCGTCGCTGGCTTCAAGGTCTTTTGCGGGCACGCCCATTCCGCCAACCATCCTGGCGATGAAGTCGGGATCCTTGGTCACGAATGTGATGGAGCGAATGGTTTGCGGAGACGGAAACTCGTACTGAATCCATGCGTCCTGGCCGGGCTCGGGAATGGGCAGCTTGGTGGTCTTTTCGAGGTCGCCGTCGTGAGCAGGGCGGCGAAATCAGGCGAACCCGCCGCTGGCGGTGATCTTCGCGTTGAGCTCCTCCACGGGCTTGTCGGTGGCGCTTCGCTTGTAGGCAACCACCACGGAGTCGGCGTAAAACTCGGGAATCTTGAGCGCACCCGGCGGGGGCTGCTGATCGTGAACGCTTTCATTCTGAAAGGCGCCGGTGTTCGATGGCGGATGAGGCAGAACGCCGCTGAAAGGCTGGCCGCCGTGGACAACGGTCGCGCTCCACACATACTTCTTCATGCCTTCGGGGCCGGGCACCCAGGGGCCGCCCGATTCGCTCCACCCGGGAGAGCCGGCGATGGCCATTTCCAGACCGAGTTGATCGCCCAGCAGGATGGCGTGTTTGAAGGCATCCTTCCACTCGGGCGTCATGTAGGCGAGGCGCTTTTCGACCACCTGCGGGGTTTGCAGTGCGGCGTCGAAGTTCTGGAATCCGCCCAGGCCCGCGTTATGCATCCATTCGAGGTCGAGGGTGATGCCCTCCTTGGTGATGTTGCCGTTCATCCAGTGCCACCAGACACGAGGGCGCGCGCCATTGGGGGGATTTTCGAAGCCGCTCTTGAGCGGATCGGCGGAAGCCTGCCCCCACGCGGCTCCAGCACCTAAAACCAGCAGAGCAAATGTAATTGTGAGAAATTTCTTGCATGCGCACACCATGTCTTCTCTCTCCTGGCAGTTGGCGGTCGTTCTGATCGCGTCGTGAAAAGGGCAGAGGTGTGCGCAGAATTGGACTCGGCGCACACACTCAGACGAGAACGAGCGAACTATAGGAGCCGGGATTTGCGGGTGTCAAGAAAAATAAATGATTTCCCTAATGGATTTTGGATTGTATGAAAGGACAATTTCCGTCCGGAATTTTTACGCCAGAATGCCGTCAGGGTGGCGGGTAAAAACCTCGGGATCGTAGATGGATGCGAAGATGGTGGCTTCCTTGCGGATACGAGCCCAGGTGGCGTCGGCTTCCATCATGCTCTCCATTACTCCCAGGTAGCGGCCGGCTTCGATGTTGCCATATTTGAAGAAACAATCGGTGAGGATGACGGTTCCTTTTTCCGTATCGATGGCAATAGCGATAGAGGAGCGATGGTGGACGCCGGCCCAGAAAACACGAATTCCGGGTTGAACTTCTTCCTCATCCGCAAGCAGGCGCAGCTTCTCCCAGCCCTCGTTTTGGAGGTAGTGGTTCACGTCGGGCGGAATACGGAGGTGGCGGGGAACATGAAGATGGTAGAAGGGGGCCTGGAAGTCCTCGATCCAGCCGCGCCGTGAAATGGCGATATTGGCGTTGCGGAACAGGGGAATGTTGGCGGTTGCGTAGGCCTGAAGGGGAGTGACGAAGACGAGGGAAATGTCGTCGAGGGTGAGGCCCTGCGAGCGCAGGATGTTCTGCGGGAGCTGGGCATCGGTGCGAACGATCTGGGCTTCGGGATAGCCGAAGAAGCTGAGCCATGCCTTATTGATGACGGTGAGGTCCTGCGGAGGACCGGTGTTGATGAGGATGTTTTGGCCGCCGCCCTGGATGAGGTAGAGGATCGCGTTCATTTCTTCGCGCTGGTTCCAGGCCTCCATCCAGTAGACTTCGGGGCCGGGCACCCAGAAGGTGCCGCCGTTAAATGCGCGCACGGAATACTTCATGCTATGGGACCTCCCTGGGTGACGAACGCGCGGAATTTTCGCATGCCATCGAGAAATACGCCGATGTCGCTGCCCAGGCTGATCATGCGGAACCCCTTGCCGATCCAGTGGGCGGCAGACTCGGGCGTGGGCGGCAGAAAGCCGGGAGCGACTCCGTACCGTTGGCATGCCGAGACGAGATCATCCATGGCCTGCAGCAGGCGCGGATGATCGAACTGGGCGGGAATCCCCATGGACACAGTCAGGTCATAGTGGCCGACCCATGCAACATCGACGCCGGGAACGGAAACGATGGCGTCAAGATTCTCAAATGCGCGAACAGTTTCGAGTTGAATGATGATAGGGATTTCTTCATTGCATTGGGCGAAGAATTCCGCGCCGGCGGGGCGATACAGGTCGTGGGCAATGCCGGTGGCGACACCGCGCTTTCCTATGGGGCCGTATTTGAGAGCGCGCACGATTTCCTCGGTCTGCTCGCGGGTTTCTACGCGGGGAACCATGACGCCGCGGGCGCCGAGGTCGAGAACTCGCGAGAGCGGAGCGAAGTTCAGGTCGGGGACGCGGACCATGGGGACAATGCGCGAGCCGCGGCAGGACGCGATCATCTGCTCGAGGAGACCGATGTCGCAGCGACCATGCTCCATGTCATAAATGACGAAATCGAGGCCGGCGGCATCGAGGATCGGTCCGAGGCCCGGGGTGAAGAACTCGAGGGCAAGCTGGCCCAGGAGCAACTCGCCTTGCTTCAGGCGGTGGCGAATGCCGGTCATCGCGCCTCCTTTAGCTGCTTTGCGTCGGGCGAGTTTCCCGATGAATTGCGGATGGTTAAGGACCTGCGGGTTGACGATGTGTTTCGGCGGATCTCCGCGATAGACGGCCAGCGCGCCTTCGCAGTCGATGCGGCCCATGTCGCGAAAGAGCTCTTCGGTCCAGGCGATGGAATGCGATGTGAGGATGACGTTGTCCATCGAGGTTAAGGGGGAGTCAGCACTGAGCGGTTCCTTCTCGAACACGTCGAGGGCGGCGCCGGCGATCTGGCCGCTGCGGAGCGCTTCGATGAGAGCCGCCTCGTTCACGATGGGCCCGCGCGCGGTGTTGATGAGAACCGCATCGGGCTTCATGCGGGCGAATTGATCTTTGCCCAGCAGGCCGCGGGTTTCGTCGGTGAGGGGGCAGTTGACGAGGACGTAATCGGAGTCGCGAAGCAATTGATCGAGCGAGACCATCTCAACGCCGAGTTGGCGCGGCGCGATCGGGGGATGCATAGGGATCGAAGGCGAGGAACCGGCGCACGTTGAGGACGCGCAGAAGGTGAATGGCTTCACCGGCGATGTTGCCCGAGTCCGATGGTGCCGACGACGCGGTCGCGCGGTTCGCGGCCCAGAGGCTGGGTGCTTTCCGCCCAGCGGCCTTGGCGCACCAGGCGGTCTTTCTGCAGCAGGCGGTGGGAAAGCGCGAGGACGAGAAGCAGGATGGACTCGGCGACGGGACGGACCACGCCGGCGGGCGTGATGTAGACAGCGATGCCGTGATTGGTGCAGGCGTTGAGATCGACATTATCGTAGCCGACGCCACAGCGGCCTATCGCGCACAGGCGCGAGACGCCTTCGAGGGACTGCGCCGTCACGCGGGGCTTGAGGGAGATTATTGCGTCGTAGTCTGCAAGTTGTTCGGGCACGTACTCGGGGCGGTATTCACGGAGAAATTCATGTTCGAGGCCATCGATGCCATCGAGCAGGGACAAGCCAATATCAGGAAAAGCGAGGCGCGCCGTCGTCGCGGAGGAAATCGGCGGAGAAGCCCACGCGGAACAATTCCGCGCGAGTGCCGGATTGGGGGCGAGTTGACGCAGTCATGAACGGTTTTCGAGCACCACGACCCAGTCCTGGAAGATGGGAACTTCGGCGATTTTCCACGAGCCGCTTGCGTCGGGAGTGATGGGGCCGATGTCGGTTTGGCTTCCGTCCGCTGGGTTGAAGAAGAAAGCGTGATAGGAACCGGCTTTGAGGTTGCGGAACGATGCGCCCGAGTAGGACGCAGGCGTAAACGCGATTACCGCCTCGCCGGGAATGTGCGCGGCAAAGGGCTTCCAGTAATCCTCTTTGCTCCAGCGCGGTTCGATCAGATCCGGCTGGGGCTCGAGTTTCCACCAGGAGTAGCGCATCAGGACGGCTTTGGCCATTCCAAGTTGACCCGATCCGGGGAGCGCGGCAGCGATGTCCCAGGCGGGGCCGCCCCAGGAATGGCCATGCGGCGAGAGACCGTAGGGCTTCTCGCGCGTGTTCACCTGCCAGATGCCGTTGGCGCCGTAGGTGTGGCCGCGCGGCGCCGCTGAGGATCGCCGACCAGAACATGTAGCGCTGCACTTCCTGGCGGCTGGCTTCCTGGATTCCCTCGTAACACACTTCGCCAATGAGGACGGGCATGCGCGGGGTGGCGGCGAGTTCGCGATTGACGGTCTCGATGGTGTTGGGCGCGCTGGCGCGGTCGCTGTGGCCGGTCTGCAGCATGTCGAAATCGATCACCGAGGGGTCGTCGACACATTCACGCGCGGCACTCGATGGATGGATGGTGATGGGGTGATGGTGCGGGTCAGTGGCGCGAACGTAGCGCGCCAGTTCGGTGAGGCCATGCTTCTGCGTTTCGGCGTCTTCTTTGGGGGTTTTGGACAGGTAGTAGGGCATGGTTCCCTCCCCCGCGAGGCACCACACGACGGGATAAGCGCTCCAGCGCGCGATGAGATAGCGCCAGTGCTTTTTCACCTTGTCCATGCCCATGCGGGGAATGAAGTATCCCCAGAAGCCCACGATGCAGGCGGCGAGCCCGTGATCGGCAACGTGCTGGATGCGCACGTCGGCCAAATCGAAGTAGGCAGGATTGATGCGCGCGAACTCGCGCTCCCAGGGATAGCCCGCTTCGTTGGCGCCGCGCTCGTCGAACGGCTCCATGTCGGGATAGAGGCCGGCCACGATCTGGACCATGGTGAAGCCCTTGCGCACGCGATCGGCGGCGAGGGTTTCGAAGCCGTCCGGCCAGCTCAGGCGCTTGCACAAGCCCATCCACCAGGTGTCGCCGAGCCAGAAGAAAGGGGTTCCGTCGGCGTGTTGAAAGTGGCGGCCGTCGGCGCCGATTTTCAGGGGGCCGTGCTTGTAGTGCAGGTTGGAGCCGGCATAGGGTTCGACATGGAGTGTCAGCGACTGATCATGGAGGTCGCGATTTTTCGCGTCGGTGCAGACAGAGCGCACTTTGTAAGAACCGGGAGCGGGCGGAGCATAGCGGACTCGCCACGTGGAGCCGCCGGCCCAGAATCCTGGAACGCGCTCTTCGCCGCCGGCGGGGAGAGTGATGACGGCATCGACATCGACCTGGTTGAAGGGATCGTCATACTGCTTGCCGCTGGTCCAGGACCACTCGGTCGGGGTGCCGGCAGTGGCAGTGCGCTCCTCGGCGGGCGCGTTCTTGGCGATGGAGGTGACTACAGCACTGGCGGTGACGGCTTTGACGAAGGTGCGCCTCGACATGAAGTCGGACATCGTTCGATCCCTCCGGGGAACGCTCGAAACTACTGACTCAACGGCCAAACGATGATCAGGCGGCGGCGGAAAAGCTGTCAAGCAAATTGAATTTATTTACCCATGGAAACGTGCGCTTGACAGGTTGCAGCGGCCAAACGTAGTTTCCGTAGTCGTGAAACTGCACGAGAGAGTTGCCATCGTGACCGGGGCGGCGAGCGGCATTGGAGCGGCGAGCGCCATCGCCTTTGCGCGGGAAGGAGCGCGCGTGGTGGTGGTCGATCGAAACGAGAGAGGCGCCGGCCAAACCGTCGAAACGATTCTTGCCGAGGGCCATGAGGCCTTCTTCGCGAGTACGGACGTGACGCGGGAATCTGAAGTTGCGCGGATGATGGAAGAGGCGGTTACGCGGTGGGGCCGGATCGACATTCTCTTCAACAATGCCGGCGTGGTGCTGGTGAAGTCGGTGGAGGAGATGTCGGAAGAGGAATGGGACCGGGTGATGGCGGTGAACGTAAAAGCCGCGTTCCTTGCGACCAAGCATGTGGTGCCTCATATGCGGCGCAACGGGAAGGGCGCGATCGTCAACATGGGATCGATTGCGAGTTTCACGGGTCAGGTGGGCACGCCCGCCTATTCGGCCTCGAAGGGCGCGATCGCCCTGCTCACCAAGTCGCTGGCGCTCGACCTGGGCCGGGATGGGATTCGCGTGAATTGCCTTTGCCCCGGAATCACGGATACGCCCATGCTGCGCGAACATCTTGGACATGGCGAAAAGGGAGAAACGCGGATTCGGGCGCGGCTTTCACGGGTGCCGCTGGGAAAGATCCTCAGTCCCGAGGATGTGGCACGGGCGGCGGTGTACCTGGCTTCCGATGACTCGGAAGGAATCACGGGGATCCTGCACGTGGTGGACGGCGGCCTGATCGCTGCATCGGAATTTAACGCGCCCCTGTGACGCGCGCCGCTCGAAAACTTCTATGCTGATAGCCGGCACACTTATGCGAAAGGGGCCTTATGTCTAAACTTTCACGTCGATCTTTTCTATTCCGATCGGCTGCAGCCGCGGCGGCGGCGCATTCTTGCCTGACGCTTGCATGGGCTTCAAAATCTCCCTTCAAGGTCGCCGTAATCAGCGACGAGATTTCTCCCGACTTTGACCATGCGTGCCATGTGGCCGCCGAGGAGTTTGGTTTGAGTTGGATCGAACTCCGCTCGATGTGGGGCAAGAGCCTGATGGATCTTTCCTCGGATCAAGTTGGCGAAGTTCAGAAGATTCTTTCCAAATACAAGTTGCAGGTGACCGATATCGCCAGTCCGCTGTTCAAAACCGACTGGCCGGGCGCACCGCGTTCTCCTTACGGAGCAAAGGGAGACATGCACGGTGCGGCGGAGACGACGTTCAAGCAGCAGGAGGAGATTCTTGAAAAGTCGATTGCGCTTGCGAAGACATTCAAGACGAACAAGGTGCGGTGCTTCGATTTCTGGCGGATTGACGATGTCGCTCCGTATCGAAGCGCGATTGATGAGAAGCTTCGGGCCGCGGCTGAGAGTGCCGGCAAGGAAGGCGTGCTCCTGGTGGTGGAGAACGAGTTCGAATGCAATACCGCTACGGGCCGCGAAGCTGCTCGCACGCTGAGCGCGGTTCAATCGCCTCACCTGGCTCTCAACTGGGACCCGGGAAATGCGGTGATGCGCGGCGAACTCGATGCTTTCCCGGCGGCATGGGAGACGCTGCCGAAGGATCGCATTCATCATTGCCACTGCAAGAATGCCGTCAAGAATGACGCGGGAAAGATTGTGTGGTCGCCGGTGGCAAAAGGGTATATCGATTGGACTGCGCAGTTTCGCGCGCTCAAGCAGCTCGGGTACATGGATGCGGTCAGTCTGGAGACGCACTGGCACGGTGCGGCCACGGCGGAAGAGTCCACGCGTGTGAGTTGGGCGGGGATGAAGCAGGCGCTTAGCGACGCCGGAGCGTTGTAGGCAGGCAGCGGCTTGCGACGGTTCTACAATGGCTGTGCTTTAAGAATCAAGGGTCTTGGCGACCCAACCCTCATGACAGAAAGAAATCGCGAGGATGGGGCACGGAGCATTCGTTCTCGAACAGGAGATTTCATGAAGAAGACGGTTGGGGTGGCTTTGGTGTTTTGCGCACTGTTGTGCGCCGCGCCGGTATTCAGCCAGGTGAAGATGACGCACGATCAGATGCTGTTCTACACGTCGGATTGGAAGGGCGAGCGCTTTCCGGATGGACGGCCAAAGCTGCCGGATTCGCTGCTGAAGCGCGCGGCGGAAACGACGATCGAAGATGTGTGGGAGTTCGTGCGGGAGCGGGGATATCGCAACCAGTTCGAGGGCGGGTGGCAGGCCTTGCATCCTGACAAGCCGTTCGCGGGGCGTGCGCTGACGGCGCAGTATATGCCCACGCGGCCTGATATGCAGCGGGCGATTCTCGCTGAAGGGAAAGCGGAAGGACGCATTAGCGGAACGAATAGCTGGCCGATCAATGAACTGCAGATCGGCGATGTTTACGTTGCGGACGGGTTCGGAAAAATTATCGAAGGAACGCTGATTGGTTCAAACCTGGGCAACGCGGTGGCGGCGCATACGCATACGGGATTTGTATTCGACGGCGGCATTCGCGACCAGGAGGAGAACCGGGAGATTCCTGACTTCAACGGGTTGTATCGGGGCTACGATCCTTCGGCATGGGCGGATATGGAGTTGACGGGGATCAACGTGCCGGTGCGGATTGGAAGGGCGGTTGTGCTGCCGGGGGACCTTGTGATTGCCAAGCCGGAGGGCGTTCTGTTTGTTCCGGCAATTCTGGCAGAACAGGCGATCAGCACGGCGGAATTCACCAGCCTCACGGATGACTTCAATTTCGAATTGAATCGCGAGGGTAAGAATGGCGCGGAGTTTGAAGGGGGATGGACGGCGGCGAAGTACGATGCGTTTGCCAAATGGATTGACGCGCATCCGGAGAAGCTGAAGATGCCGCGCGACGAGTTCAACGAGCTGCTGGAGAAAGCGAAACATCCGAAGTAAGGGCGTCGTAGACGTGGACTAAGATGGGTGGCGCAGGATTGATGCCGGAAGGAGTACACCAAAATGGCTGACACCAGCAAATCGCGCGTGAACCGCCGCAACGTATTGAAGTCATCGCTCGCCTTGCTCGCCGCGGGAACGGTGGGAGGACTGGCCGAGGCGGAACCGGAAATCAAGAACGTGAATACCGCTTCGAGCCCGTCGACTCTGAAAATTACAGACATGCGGTATGCGGTGGTGGTGAAACCGGGACCGAGTCCGTGCGTGATTATCCGCATTGATACGAACCAGGGAGTCTACGGACTGGGCGAAGTGCGCGATATTGCCGGGCCTCAGTACGCGATGGTGCTGAAGAGCCGCCTGGTGGGCGAGAATCCGCTGCAGATCGATTACCTGTTTCAGAAGATCGCTCAGTTCGGCGGCAACGCGCGGCAGGCCGGCGGGGTGTGCGCGGTGGAGATGGCGCTGTGGGACATCGCCGGCAAAGTCTACAACATTCCCGTGTACCAGATGCTGGGCGGCAAGTGGCGCGATACGGTTCGCGTCTATGCGGACACAACGGAGTCGGAGGACCCGGCCGAGTACGGACGCCGCGCCAAGGAGCGCAAGGCGTCGGGCCTGACGTGGATGAAGATGGACCTGGGCATCAATGTGCTGGATGGAATGCCGGGTATGGTGATGCAGCCGCCGGGCATGAGCAAGTGGGAATTGCGCAACCAGCCGCATCCGTTTGTTGCGACCGAGGTCACCGACAAGGGCATCGACCGGATGTGCGAGTATGTGGCGGCAGTGCGCGAGAACATTGGCTACGACATGCCGCTGTCGATGGATCACCTGGGGCACATCGGCGTGAAGTCCGCGATTCGGCTGGGCAAGGCGTTCGAGAAATTCAATCTCGAGTGGATGGAAGATGTGATTCCGTGGTACTACACCGACCTGTTGAAAGAGATCACACAGGAGAGCCCGACTCCGACGCTGACGGGCGAAGACATTTACCGGATCGAGGACTTTGAGACGCTGTGCCGGGAGCATGCCGTGGACAAGATTCATCCCGACCTGGCGACTTCGGGCGGCATTTTGCAGACGCACCGGATCGGCGACATGGCATTCCGCTACGGCGTGCCGATGGCGATGCACTTCGCGGGCACGCCGGTGAGTTGCATGGCGAACGTGCACTGCGCGGCGGCGACGCGGAACTTTCTGGCGCTTGAGAATCACTCGCTCGATGTGCCGTTCTGGCAGGACCTGGTGAACGGGATTGAAAAGCCGATTGTGAACCAGGGATATATCAAGGTTCCTGACAAGCCAGGGCTGGGAATCACTCTCAATGACGATGAGGTGAAGCGGCACCTTAAGCCAGGCACGGGCTACTTTGATCCGACGCCGATCTGGGATGAGGCGCAATCATGGGATGATCAGCTGTTTAGTTGAAAGCAGCTTTTAGATACTTACTTACTGTTTTATTACGGTGCCGTCGGGGAGGCGGATTTCGCCCCAGCCGCCGTTCAAAGGGCTCGTCGAGAACGGCGCTTTGGCGGCTTCTTTCTCGTCGATCTCGATGCCCCAGCCGGGCTTTTCGCTGACCCACAGGTAGCCGTCGCGCATTTCGGGGCACCCTTGAAAGATGGCCTGGGTGCGCTCGTTGAAGGGCGAGTATTCCTGGATGCCGAAGTTATAACTCACTAAGTCGAGAGTTACATTCGCCATGTGGCCGATGGGGGAAACGTCGCCCGGGCCGTGCCACGCGGTCTTGACGCCGAACTGCTCGGCGAGGATGGCGATCTTGCGCGCCGGACTGAATCCGCCGGTCTGCGTGACGTGTACGCGAATATAGTCAATGAGGCGCTCGGAGATGAGCGGCTCCCATTCGTGGGGACTGTTGAAGAGTTCTCCCATGGCGATGGGAGTGGCGCAGTTCTGACGGATCTGGCGGAAGTAGGCGAGGTCTTCGGGCGACAGCGGGTCTTCGAGGAAGAACATGCGGAAGGGCTCAGCGGCCTTGCAGAACTGCACGGCAAGGTTGGGCGTGAGGCGTTCGTGCATGTCGTGGAGGAGTTCCACCTCCTCGCCTAGCTCGCGGCGGCAGACTTCGAGCAGCTTCAATGCGCGGCGGAACTGGGCGGCGGGATCGAAGAGCGGCTTGTCGTGGAGGGCTTTGGGGCGGCCGTCTTCTTTGCGCTGGGAGCCGTAGCCGGCCATTCCGGGCAGGCCAACCTGCACGCGGACGTGGCGCCATCCCTGGGCGATGTACTTTTTCGCGTTCTCGATGACTTCTTCAAATTCGGCGCCGCTGGCGTGGGCGTAGGTGTCAGCGGCTTCCCTGCACTTCCCGCCCGCGAGTTGATAGACGGGCATGCCGGCCTGGCGGCCCTTGATGTCCCATAGTGCCTGATCGATGCCGCTGATGGCGTTGTTGAGGACGGGGCCGTTCTTCCAATAAGAACTGTCGTAGCAGGATTGCCAGATGTCTTCGATGCGGTCGGTGGTTTTGCCGAGAAGGAATGGCTTGAGGTATTTCTCGACTGCCGGCTTGACGAGGTCGGCGCGCTGCGTGAAGGTGGCGCAGCCGTACCCGTAGAGACCGTCCTGATCGGTGGTGATCTTGACGACAGTGAGGCGCACTCCCTGTGGCTCGCATTCGATGACGCTGATGTCCTTGATGCGCGGGGCGGGCATGGCGCGGGTGGCACGAACGGCTTGTTCCTGGGCGGCGACAAGGCGCGGAGCGAGGGCGAGGCCGCCGGTGGCGGCGAGAGTCTTTAAGAGATTGCGGCGGGCGATGGGCATGGATGACCTCTTCTGCGAATGGCTTCACAAAGAGGCAATTCTATCGCGGACGCGTCCCACCCGCCCTAGCGAGCTAGGACGGGGCACCCTGGAACACTGGAACACTACGTCGCCAGTTGGGACATGGGCGGGAAGCGGAAATGGGCTTTGGTGATGGGCGTACCGACAACTTCGATGCGACTGAGGTCGCGGGTGCCTACGCCCAGGCTCTCGGCAAGGTGGAGCGTGCTGTCGCATTTTTCGAAGGGCGGCGTGCCGCGATCGGCCATGGGGTCGAAGCCCATGACGGCTGTGGCGACCGCGTCAGTGCAAACGCAGTTCATGCCCGCGATCAGAAGGCCGGGGTGTACGGCCTGGTTCACCCACTCCTTGCTTTTTTCGCGCGTGTAGGGCAGTTCGCCGGCGGTCATGGTGTAGATGCCGTCAATGACCGCGAGATGGATGGGGCGCGAGGCCACGAGATCTGCGGTAATGCGCGGGACACGGTAGCCGGGGTCCTTGGATTCGGCGACTGGCTGAGGGGCGCTCTTGGGCGGCACGCGAGAGCCGGAATGCATCGGTCCGCGGAAACCTTTGGGCACGATGGAAGGCTCGTCCTGGGGCGCCTCGTCGCTGTAGATGGTGCAGGGCGTGATGCCGAAGCAGTTCTTCATGGAAAGCGTGACGCCGGCGGTGCGGTGTTCTTTCAGCTTGGCAAGCGAGATGAAAACGTCGGTGTCGTAGTAGGAGTGATTGAGGTCGTATCCGGCGTACATGAGGCCGCCGCCCGGGACTATGAAACGCGCGTAGGATTTGCCGCTGCCGAGGAAGTTGGTGTTCTCAAATTCGACGAGGGTGGCGGCGGACGCGAAGTCCTTGGGCTGCCATCCGGCGGAGATCATGAACTCTTCAAGGGGCTTGGTGCCAAAGGGCGCACTCTCCAACAGGCGGATGCGCGCGGCTCCTGCCTGGCCGAGGAGCGAGACGAGAGAGCCGATTACCTCGGGGTGGACCCAGTGGGTCATCTTGCTGGGCATGGCAGCGAGTTTGGTGTTGGGTAAGCCGGTGAGGTTGAGCTTGATGGCTACGGTCTTGCCGCGCACCAGAGATTGCAGGCCGCCGAGCTGGTCAAACATGGTGGAGAGGACGTCGCGAACCTGGCGGTTGTATTCGAGACACTGCCCGATGGCGACGCGGCTGGCGGGGGCCGGCAGCGCGGATAAAAGCGCAGGGCCTGCCATATATGCGCCGGCCGTCAGACCAACGGCGCCGAGAAAATCTCTGCGGGAATAGTTCGGTTTCATGGGAAGGCGACCTCCTTCACATAAATAGTATGAGCCTGAACGGGCTTGTGTGGGGCGGCAAATTCTCGGATACCCGGAAGCGTTCAGCAAAGACAGCGACCGGGACATCCTTCCCGCCCTAGCCAAGCTAGGACGGGGCACCCCCGGTACGGCTATAGTCACCTGTGAGGATAAGGACCGTTTTGACGCGACGCTTCCGGGTTCGGACATTTCTGATTCTGTGGCTCTTTCTGTTGAGCGCCGTGGGATTTATGGATCGGACCAATATCTCGATCGCGGGCCCGGCGATTCGCAGCGAACTGAGACTGGATGACGTTCACCTGGGATGGGTGTTCAGCGCGTTTCTGCTGGGCTACGCGGCCTTCCAGGTGGTGGGCGGGTGGCTGGCTTACCGATTCGGACCGCGGCTGGTGCTGGCTGCGGGCGTGCTGTGGTGGGGGCTGTTTACGGCGGCAACGACCATTGCCAATCCGCGCCTGGCGCATGCGCTTCTGATCCTAATCGTGATCCGCTTTTCACTCGGTGCGGGGGAGGCTGTGACCTATCCGGCTTCAAATCAATTTGTCGCCCGGTGGATTCCGGTGGCGGAAAGAGGACGCGCCAACGGGTGGATCTTTGCGGGCGTGGGTGCGGGGGCCGGGTTGAGCATTCCCATGCTGAACTGGATTACGAGCCATCATGGATGGCGCGCTTCGTTCTGGTTCAGCGCGGCGGTGGGACTTGCGGTGGGGCTGGTGTGGTATTGGATGGCGCGCGATACGCCGGAGGAGCATCCGCTGGTTTCACGCGAGGAACTGGCGTACATTCAGGCGAATCGTTCTGGGGAGAGGGTTCGACCGACGGAAGATCAGGGTTCGTGGACAGCCGCGATCCTGAATCGCAACGTGGTGGCACTTACGTTGAGCTACTTCACGTTTGGTTATGTTGCGTGGATCTTCTTCAGCTGGTTTTTCATTTACATGGCCCAGGTGCGGGGACTGAATCTGAAAGCCAGCGCGCTGGTTTCGATGATTCCGTTTATGGCCATGACGGTGTGCTGCCTGGGAGGGGGATTCATCAGCGACCGGCTGACGAAGACTATCGGGCTGCGTTGGGGACGCGGCGGAATTGCCGTGGTTTCGTTTGCGCTTACGGCGGTGTTCCTTGTAGTTGGATCTAATGTGCGCGGGCCCTATGCGGCAAGCATGATCCTCGCGGGAGGGGCCGGGGCGCTGTATCTATCGCAAAGCTCGTTCTGGGCGGTGAGCGCGGACATTGCGGGCGCACGGTCGGGAGTGGTGTCAGGTGTGATGAACATGGGGTGCCAGATCGGCGGAGCCGTAACGGCGTCGCTCACTCCGTATATCGCGAGCCGAATGGGGTGGACATGCGGCATTTGTGTTCGCGGCGATGCTGGCGGTGTATCGGCGGCGCTATGTGGCTCCTGGTGGACCAGGAGCGGACAGTGGATAAGTTTACGATTCGATGACATACCTCTGACAATGTGGGTATGGGCAGCTTGTAGATTCGCAACATACCGCATCGGGATCACCTTGACCGGCCCGATGCAGAAGGAGCGAATCCTTGCAGTTGCCGATTCATCGCCAGTGGGCTCCATACGCACACACGCTGCTCCTGTGGATGCTCACGTGCGCGAGTTTGTTCGCGCAGACCACGCCAAACACCGAGAATGAGGCCGGGTATGTGCCGATTATTTCCGGGGGCGCGGGATACATCCATAACGTGAGCGGTGGAGTACCGACGCTGGAGCCGCAGATTGAGCCGGTGCTGCTGGTCCCATTCGGACGGCACCTGCTCCTGGAGTCGCGCACGGACTTCACGGCATTCTTCGAGCGGCAGAACCTCACATCAGGACCATTCAAGGGCAAGGTCTTCAAGGATGTCGAATACGCGCAACTGGACTGGCTTGCGGACTCGCACGCGATCGTGGTTGGAGGAAGATACCTGCTTCCTTTCGGCCTCTACAACGAGCGGCTGGGCCCGATCTGGATTCGCAACCTGCAGGACTCGCCATTTACGGCGAGCATAGGAACGCGAACCAGTGGGGCGGGCGACGGACTGATGCTGCGCGGCGTCGCGGCACAAACCGCGGACATGACACTGCAATACTCAGCATATTTCTCGGTTCGGAGCGGGATTAACCAGTTCGGCTCAGGACGCACGGCAGGCGGCGATGCCAGCCTATTTTTCCCCAGACTGCGTTTTGAAATTGGAGGATCGGGACAGCGCTTCCTCCAGGATCATCGCATCAACAACAGCGCCGTTTACGTTTCATGGCAACCGCAGGAAGGATCAGGCGATGTGAAGGGCGAGTTTGACTACAGCTATTTTGGCCGGGGTTATTGGCTGGAAGGAGCATACAAGCTCGATCGCGCCAGTTCGCTTGCAGCTATCCAGAAAGTGCAATTTGTCGGACGTATTCAGCAGGTATTCCCGCTGCACGGAGGCGGGAACGGTTTGCCGCAGATTCAGAACAAGAGGTTCGACATAGGTCTGAATTACTACTTGAAAGACAATCTGCGCCTGATCTCGAGTTATGGACGGAATTTCAACAGTCAACGGAACGCGAACGTGTGGAACGCGGGAGTTACCTATCGGTTCACGATTCCCTTGTGGTTTGGAGAAAAGAAATGAAGCTTGCCATAGCGTCAGCGTGCCTATTCCTTGTGCCTCTCGGGCTGGTGGCCTGGCCCGCGCGGCAGGCGACTGAGCCGGCGCGGCACGCATCAGGAGGAAATTCGAAAACTCAAACCGATGCGGGCGAACGCGCGTTTGCCGCGAACTGTTCGCGATGCCACGCGGCGCCGATGGGTCTGCCGCCGCGAATTACCGGGACCGTGATCATGCACATGAGAACGCGGGCGCGGCTTTCACGACAGGATGAACAAGCACTTTTGAAGTACCTTGCACCATGAGTAGTTCTCCTCACTTAGTTGCCTTGGTTTTCTCTTATCCGACTTTTAAGAGCGGAAGGACATTAAATGAACAACCCGATGAAACTGGCAGTACTTGGTGCACTTTGTTTTTTTTGCTTGGGCAGCGCGGTCGGCAGTGATGCTGACCGCACGATAGAAATCCATGCGCATCGATATGCGTTCAGCCCATCAGAAATCACCGTAAAGCAGGGAGAAACGGTAACGCTGAAGCTGATCTCAGATGATGTGCCCCACAGTCTTCTCATCAAGGATCTGGGCATCAACCAGGTAGTGACGAAAGGTAAACCGGCTGAGGTCACGTTCACCGCCAAGCAGGCAGGGGACTTCCAAGGCCAATGCGGACACTTCTGCGGAGCAGGACATGGCAAGATGACGATCGCGGTGCACGTGACGGGGAATTGATGATGTTACGGCGCATGTCATTGTTCATTTTGAGTGCCGCTTGCATTTTGGCCAGCGGCTGCCGAGTGACGACGCCGGGAAGAGCCGAGTCAGGCCTGGCGCAATGGACAAAGCAACACGTGACGGTAAAGGGAAAGGATGATCACAATCCGCTTCCTGATGTTGCACAGACTTTGAAAGACGGCAAAGAGGCGTTCGGACATTACTGCATTGTTTGCCATGGACTCGACGGACAGAACACTGGCGTTCCGTTTGCGGAAAATCTCTCGCCGCCGGTTCCTTCCCTGGCGTCGAAAGAAGTGCAAGGTTACACGGATGGGCAGCTGAAGTGGATCATCGAGAACGGCATTGAGCCGTCGGGGATGCCGGCGTCCCATGGAATTCTGAACGATGGCGAGATGTGGTCCATCGTTGTGTTCCTCAGGCATCTTCCCCCGGCGGGCAGCTTAGGGGAGCCGCGAGTCTATTCAGGCGAGGAGAACGATGACGGCCAGAAGTGAGCACGCGCAAGCAGAGGAAGCGATGGAAGAGTCCGGTGTTGCCCTGCCTATGGATTCAATGTGGCTCAATGCGGCGAATATGACGGCCAACGGCGCTCTGATGGAGATGCGGTTGGGCGATCCTGCGAGTTCGCGCAGAAGACTCATGCATGAGCGGATGTACTTTCCGCTGGGATATCCCGTGAAACTGCGGAGCAACTCGCCGCTGCTGCTTGAAGCTGCCGAGAAGAGCTGGGGTTGTTTTCATCAGGTGTTCCATGGGGAGCCGATGGAAATTCTGTTTAACGTGTCCGCACAGGATGGGGGAAGCGGCGCATTGCCTCCGGCGCCGGTACACACGTTAAATGGATCCCTCCTTGTACAGATGGCCGATAAGGAAAATTTCTTCATGGCCGACCTGAGGAAGGGTTGCGCAGTGGGGCGGGTAACACCAACGACCGTCGGGTATTCGCGGTATTTGCGCTATCACTTTCTGGAAAGCGCGGTACTGAGCCTGATTTCAACCTCGAGGGCGGTCCCGGTTCATGGAGCGTGTGTGCGCGTGGCGGGCAAGGGAGTGCTGCTATGCGGCGACTCCGGGGAAGGCAAATCCACGCTGGCCTTTGCGGGAGCGCGCGCGGGATGGACGTATGTGAGTGATGATTCAACTTACATTCCGACCGATCGCGAAGACCGGCTGGCGATCGGTAACTGCAACCAGATCCGGTTTCGTCCGTCGGCGACAGAAATCTTTCCGGAACTCGCGGGACGTCCGATTACGCCGCGCGCGATCGGCAAGCCATCGATTGAAATTCGGACTTCAGAATTGCCGGGGATCTCCACGGCGAACGCCACGCTGGTGGAACACGTGGTGTTCCTGAATCGCAAGTACGCCGACACCCAGGAATTGATTCCCCTGCGTACGTCGACGGTGAGGCCGTGGTTCGAGCAGCATTTTATTTCTCCGCCGGAAATGCGCGGCGCACAGGAAGCCGTTCTCTCGCGGCTTCTGGACGCAGGGGTATTCGAACTTCGATACAGAGATCTGGGATGGGCGATCGACCGTATCAACCAACTTGTGAAGAAGGGGAACTGAGGCCGGCATGCGCCCGTATCCGATCGGCAATGGAACTGTGTCGCCACGCATTCCGCGCGAAGTCGCGGCTTTGCTGGAAGCTCTGCAGCTGGAGGGTTCGAATACCGACGCACTGCTTGCAATGGATGAAGATGACTGGCGCCGCCTGCTGGAGTTTTGCGACATCGCGCACCTGGCATTGCCGCTGGCGCAGATGGATATGGTCTGTTTTCCGGATTGGGTGGTGCGCCGGCTGGAGAAAAATGTCGCGGATAATGGGGCTCGCTTCGAGCGCGTAAAAGCCGCGTACATCGAAGCGGCTGCGGCGATGGACCGGGCGGGAGTGGCGCATGTTGTATTGAAGGGATTCAGCCAGGTTCCGGACTACATAAGCGACCCGCGACACAGGACCCAATCGGACATTGACTTTTACTGTCCAGCGAATCATCTTGAGGCGGCGCAGTCAGCGCTTATAAAGCTCGGGTATTCCCCAGTGGAAGAATCCGATGACTATGCCGATCATCTTCCGGCCATGATCCGGCTGGGAGAGTGGCGATGGAGGGGCAATGTGTACGATCCGGATATGCCTCCGGGAATCGAGCTGCATTATTCTTTGTGGAACGCGCGCGTTTCGCTGATCGACCTACCGGAGGTGGAGCACTTCTGGGAACGGCGCATGATGCGACGCCTGGGCAAGATGGAATTCTGCGCGCTTCACCCAGTCGATCAACTAGGCTATCTCGCACTGCACATTGTTCGCGGCGTTCTTTCCGGAGACTGGGTGGTTCATCATGTCTATGAACTGGCAATGTTCCTCCACACTCGCACGCGCGATGTGGAGTTCTGGAGTCAGTGGTACGAGACGCACAGCGTGAATTTGCGGAGGATGGAGACCCTGGCATTCAGCCTTGCGCAGAGCTGGTTCTCGTGTGCGCTGCCCGAGGTGGTGCGGTTGGAGGTCGATCGTCTGCCACCGGGGCAGAAGCGCTGGCTAAGCCGTTTTGGAGGCGCTCCCCTGGAAGTGATGTTCCGCCACAACAAAGATGGCCGCCTGCTGCAACTTCTGCTGACAAGGTCGCGGACGTCGCGGCAATCCGTGCTGAAGAAGGTAATGATTCCCGCACAAATACCGGGTCCGAATGCGAAGGCCGTGCGCATACGGTATCGCAGAGCCAGGGCGGCGATCAGCAACAACCGGTTGATCAACTACCTGGAATTCCTGGGCAACAAGCTGGTTGCAAACGCGGCCGCCAACATCGCCTTTCTTTTTCACGGCGTGAGTCTCTGGGTTTCGACACGAGCATTGAGTACGCAATTCTGGACTTTTCTTTGCGCCTGTTTTTTTTTGACTTCGGGGTGTCCATTTACTTTTTCTTCTTCAATCTCTATTTGAGCGGGCATGGCTACTCCGAATCTCAACTGGGCCTGCTGACGGGGACCATGGCGGCCGGCAGCCTTGCGGGCGCGTTTCCAGCGGGGCGTTTCATTCAAAGAAAGGGTTTGCGCAGCGCGCTGATCACCTGCGTGATCGTCGCGCCGATTGTGCTGTGCGCGCGATCGCTTTCGCCTTCGTTCCCTCTACAGTTGGGTCTGGCATTTTTGGCCGGGCTGACGATGTGCATGTGGGCCGTTTGCCAGGCGCCTTTTGTCGCGGCGATCACTGGAGAACGCGAACGGCCGCTTGCCTTCAGCCTTGTATTCTCGCTCGGGATTGGCGTGGGAGCGCTCGGCGCCCTGGCTGGTAGCAGAATGCCGGGATGGTTTTCGCGGCATCTTGCTTTTTCCGACTTGCTGGCGCCCGATCAATTGACGCTGATTGCGGCATGCGGCATCGCCGCAATCGCGGTTATTCCAGCGCTGGCGCTCCGCGCCGGAAAAAGCGTCCTTCCGGCGCGGCCAGGTTCGCTGTGGTCTCCGGCAGTGCGGCGGATTCTTCCCGCGATTGGAATCTGGGGACTGGTTGCGGGATCGTTCTTTCCGTTTGGGAACGTATTTCTGGCGGGGCACCTTCGATTGCCGTTGCACAGTGTGGGCACGGTGTTTTCACTTTCGCAGTTGTGCCAGGTTGCCGCGGTTCTGTGCGCGCCCCTGGTATTCCGGCGATTGGGCCTATCGAACGGCGTCTTCACGATGCAGATGGCTACGGCGTCGTGTTTCCTGCTCCTCGCGCTCACCGCAAACCCTGTGGCTGCCAGCATGACTTACATCACGCTCACGGGGATGCAGTACATGGGCGAACCCGGGATCTACAGCATGATGATGAAGATCGTGCCCGAGGAGTCCCGCGGAGGAGCGTCGGCATCGATGGCGCTGGTGCTGGGCGCGGCGCAATTGATTGCCGCGACCTGCGCGGGTTGGACGTTTACGAACCTGGGTTATCCGCGGGGGCTAGGAATCATCGCGTTAGTTGCGCTGACCGCTGGATTGCTGTTCAAGATGGCGGGGCATGCAGAGACGCGAGCGCTGGTGCCGGTTGGCGATGCGGGCAAAGCGGAGTGAGAACCTCAGAGTTTGCGTTTGGTTTGGTGGTTTCCCACCCTTGCGACACAAAGAAATCGCAAGGATGGGGCACAGGGCTTTGGTGGCTGGTCAATAGGTCTGAACGGGGTCGGGCCGGTAGTCCTCACCGAACTTGTTTTTGTGAGGGGCGAGTCCACTGGTGACAGGCACGCGAACGGTTCCGAGGTCTGCCTGCGAGGATCCGACGTGCACGTGACGGGTCAGATCCTGGAGTTCCTTGAGGTCGCCTCCCTCGGCCCAGATGTGCATCTCGTACTCACCGGGAGGGACGCCGTGCAGCGAGATTACGCCGCTGCTGCTGGCGACCGTGAAATAGGGAGTACGCAGCGTAATGATGACGGCAGCCATCTGGGAATGAATATTGCAGAACAGGTAAGAGATGCCTTCGTGGTCGAAGTGAACAATTCGCGTGCTTCCGGCTTCATAAAGACCAAGGTCGAAGCGCTTGCCATTGAACTGGGAAAAGACGTTGTGAAAGAACGGATCGAGATTGGGGAATTCGACCGTGCTGCCAAGGGGCACGACCAGCAGATGAGGGTTGAAGTTCTTGTTCTTCTGCTCCATGCGAAAATGCCCCGGAGTCACAGGGGAGTCGATGGCTGCCCTGGTTACGCCGGGATCGGGGGAGAGCCAGAGAACAATATTGCCGTGATCGATGGGCTTCTGGGCCTTGCCCTGCAGCAATTCAATCCGGGCTTGCACATCGACTTCCTGAGCGGGCGCCGTTGCGATCGACGCGATGGCAAGCAAGACGAGCGCAAGGGAGGATCGAAATCGCGTCATGTGCTTCGTCATCAAAAAATGTACCCCGTGGAGACTCCGAAGACGCGATCTTCCCACGACCTTCCGGCGATCGATCGGCTGTTGATCTGGCGAAACTCGGTGGAAAGCAGCAAGTAAGATTTGGGGCGATAGACGAGGTTGGCAAGGAGAGTTTCATTGCGAGCCAGACTGCCGTAGTATCCCTGCCCCATCGCCTGATCGGAGTCGCGGAGGTCGGATGCAAATGCGTTGTCAAGCCCTGTACTGACGTTGGCCTCGAGCGAGGGCAAGAACGTGAACTTTGCCTGGGCCCAGCCGCCGGCATCATTCAAGCCATCGAGGTAGTGTTCTGCGGTGCTGCTGACATAGTCCTTGAAGGTGCCGACGCCAAGGCTTCCCAGGGCCTTGCCGCGATACAACTCGCCGGAAAATCGAAACACGCGATGAAGGGCGAGATCCCAATCGGCTGAAGCGGCCCACGCATTGACGTAGTGGTCGTAGGCGTATGACTGCCGGCTGTAGTATCCACCTGCGCCGAAATTGATGGTGGAATCGCCCGGGGACGACGCGAACCCGATACGCGATTCGTAACCGGGCTGGCGGCTCTGTTGGGAAGGGCTTGCCGCAGTGGATTGTGCCTGGGTATAGGCAGTTGGGGCGGGAGGATCGATCAGGCCGAGATCCACTTCGAAATGGTGGAAGATGGCAGTTCTGTTTGAAGACGAGTTGAGGCGACCATGACCAGATGTTCCCGGACCAGGCGAGCGCAGGCTCTGCAATCGTGACCCACGAAGTTGGCTGCCAGGGCGAGATGAGGGGCCGATCAAGTGCGACACCGAATGAACGGGTCGGCCATTCGAGGCGCGCATGCGCGGTGCGCAGCCGGAGGTTTCCAACGCCGGAGTAATTCGCGGAGGTCTGCCCGCCCCAGAAATCAACATTCAAATCGGCATACGACCGGGCTCCCCAGAAATGGGGACCCGATGCGTCGAACCCGAGGAGGGTCTGGCTGGCGGATTCGCTCACGCTTCCATGCGGATAAAAGGGCAAGGGCGGAACCGCGACCACGGGTAGATTGAAGTTGTCGGAATTGGCACTATTAAAGGTCGACGTGACCAGCACCGCGCCATTGATGCGCACGGGAAATTTCGATGATGTCTCCACCTTGCTTTGATCATGCAGCTTGACCTGCGCCTGCAGGACTTCGGTTTCATCCTGAAGTTGAGCGACGCTGGTCCTGAGGGCGTCCGCATCGCGCGCGGCTGATTCGGTCTGGTTCTTCTCTGAAAGCTGTGCCCGGAGGCTGCGCAGTTCATTGCGCAGTTCGTCCATCTCGTTTTGCGATTCGATCAACTGCTGCCGCATGCTGTCCAGTTTTCGGGTGAGTTCATCGAGGTGCCGATCGAAATCCGAATCCGGGGCAGATGACGGAATCGGCTGGCGCGAGTCTACGGGCTGTTGCGCGATCGCCGCGCCTGGGCAAAACCCGAGCGCCAGCGTAACAATAGCCGACCGGATCGATAGTGCCGGAATGCGATTCATATCGCTATCCTCATGAATTGGAAATAACGTGAACGTCGGTTCCGCCGGGGGTCGCCGAGGTTTCTCTCTTTTGGGCGGTCTCTGCAAATTTTCGCAGACTCGCCTTGGCAATGGAAAACTGGAAGACGGTTCGGCCCGGGCGGGACTCGCTGAGAATGACTGTGCCGCCATGTTCCTGGGCGATCTTTTGGGCCAGGGTGAGCCCGAGACCGGTGCCGCTTGGTTTGCCCACACTAACAAATGGTTGAAACAGAGATTCACGGATTGCCTCGGGCACGCCGGGACCGTTGTCGGTGATGGAGAAGCTGATCTGCTCATCGCTTTCAGACATGGCGATGTGAATCTCAGGAGCCCCGGACGACTGGCGCGCGGCCTCGCAGGCGTTGAGCAGGAGGTTGTACATGGCGCGCTCGACTTTTCGCGCGTCGATCCAACCTTCAACCTGCGCCATTGGTTCGAGCACGACGTGCACGTTTTGCATTTCGGGATGGGCGCGAACCATACCGAGGGCGCGCTCGGCGAGGAATGGAAGGGATTCAAAGGATAGCTGCAGGGACTGCCCGGTACGGCTAAATAGCAGGAGCGAATCAATAAGATCGGTCATGCCGCGAACGCCCTGGCGAATTTCGGAGAGCAACTCGAGGCGTTCGTCGGACCCGATGGAGCCGTAACCGAGAAATTCGGCGTTTGCATAGACCGCGGAGAGGTAGTGGCGGAGGTCGTGCGAAATGGAGCTTGCCATTTGTCCGATAGTGGCGAGGCGCTCGGCAGCCACAAGTTCTTCGCGGGCCGAGCGCAGCCGGCACCGCATGCGATCGAAAGCTTCGCCGAGTTCGCGGATTTCGCGGGCTCCCGCGCGTTGGAAGTGGTAATCGAAATTGCCGCCGCCAAGGGCGCGCGCTCCGGCCACAAGGCGGTCGAGAGGACGCGTAATGGTGGTGGACAGATACATGGCCAGCATTCCACTGAACAACAACAGGACCGCGCCGAGGATAACCAATACCTGGTTCAGGTATGTTATGTATCGGCTGGCCTGATCGTACGATTTCAAAACCACCAGCTGAACGTGCGGCTGGGCGGTTCCGGAGAGCAGGACCGCAGCATGGACGAAGTGTTCGCCGCCGAATGACGTCTCGCCTTCCTGCGACCCGGAGGAGAGCAGATCTTCGCTGCGCTTTGTGCTTTCGGCCTGGTAGCGATCGTCGAGAGTAGTGGCGACCATGGCCCGGTTGGCGTAGAAGATCACCTCGGCGGAAGTGGCCTGGCTAACCTCCTCTGCAAGGCGGCGGTCGACGGCGTAGCCCAGAAGAACATAGCCCAGGCGGGTTCCCGAAGCGGCAGCGCCGAAGTAGAGCGGCTGCACGGCAACCTCAAACAGGTTTCCTCGCAGCATGAGATAGCTGGGCTGTGTGGCGCCATGCATCTGCGGAATCAGGGACTGGGAAAGATCGGAAGGATCACGCGAGGCGCCGCCCTCGTAGACGGCCACGGGTTTGCCATTGCCATCGGCGAGTGCGAAGAGATCCCCGCCGCTGAGTTCGTAAAAATCGGCCGCGCCGTCGCGAATGGTGCGCGCGTCGTAGGTGGTCATGAGCGACTTGATATAGGGAAGCGCCGCAAGCAGGGAGGCTTCACGCGAGAGCATCTGCTGGCGCTGCGCCTCGATATTGCGCAACGTGGAAATGGAGCGCTCAAGGTCTGCGGAGATATCGCGGCGAACCTGCTTCTGCAAGATGTTGTGAACAATGGTGAGGCTTAGGGCGATGACTCCGAAGGAAATGGAGACAAGGCAAACAAGCAGCGTAGTGCGCATACGAATAGCCACTGCCGATTTGCCTCCAACGGCCGGACGCCGACCTGCTCCAGACCCCAGATCTTACTCTTGGGGAGCTTGTACGAATCGATAGCCGGCGCCATGCACGGTGCAGAAATGTACCGGATTTGCAGGGTTCCCTTCCAGCTTCTGACGCAGCTTCAGAATCTGGTTGTCGACCGTCCTGGTTGAGGGATATGCGTTGTATCCCCATACTTCGTTCAGCAATTCGTCGCGGCTGAGAACGCGCTCCGGGTTGTCGAGGAAGAAGCGCAGCAGCTTGAACTCGTGTGCGGTCAAGGTGATGGGCTTGCCGCTGCGGGTGGCCCGCATGCAGGCAAAGTCCACCTGCACGTCGCCGAACGTGACGCAGGGACGGAGGCCGGAGCGCTTGGAGCGGCGAATGGCGGCCTGGACCCGGGCAAGCAATTCGCGCGGGCTGAAGGGCTTGGTCACATAGTCGTCGGCGCCCAGTTCGAGCAGCAGGACCTTGTCCGCCACGTCGGAGATCGCGCTCAGGATTACGACGGGGATGTCGGCGTTGGCCTGTTTCATCGATCGACAGATGTCGCGGCCGGACATGCCGGGGAGCATCAGGTCGAGCACCACTGCGTCGAGTCCCGGAGCCGCGAACATCTCCAGGCCTTGTTTGCCGTTGTTCGCGCTCCTGATCTCATACCCTTCAGAGGAAAACAGGCGCTGAAGGGCCTTGATAATCCGCGCGTCATCTTCGATAACCAGTATCGTACCCATGAAATTTTCTACCTGTTGATTTTCGGCGCTTTGGAGATCCCGTGTCACCGCTTTGTAGTCAATTGTGCACTTTTTTTGACGCGTTGCCGAGGGACAAGGTGCAGAAGTAACAATGAGATGACAAATCGGAGACATTGCGGTGGCGGCCGTGTCCCTTTCGGCCTTGATTTTGCGCAATGAGGAGTGTGCAGATTTTTTGCAACTCTGAGTTGAAACGTTTTGCGGCGTTCCCGCACTACTAAGTGCAGACCGACCTCCACGGCTCGGGTCAGAATGGCACGTAAGTGGCAGAAACGCCGAGCCGGGGAGGCATTGCCCGAAAGAAGACCTGTCGGACAGAATCACGTTAACGACGGTCCAGATCAAGCCTTGGTTCTCTCTCTGCCTGCCTGCTCCGGCCTTCCATCAAGGGTTCCGGGGTCTGCGGGTGCCTGGAACGTGTGAAACCGCTGAAGGAGAAACATCATGGGTTTCAGTCAAGAATCTTGCCTTTGAAGCCGGAACTTGTAGTGGATTTTGGATCGGTGCTGATGCAGTACCGCGGGAACGGATCCGCACAGATCCGTGGCCGGGTCACGGGGCAGATCTACCAGTTCCAGCGGCAGCAGCCGGTGCAGGCCGTTGACCCACGGGATGCGGTGTCGCTGATTCGGACGCGAATGTTCACGCCGGTGCTTTAGCCGGGAAGCGGCCAGTCCGCCGCTGCGAATGAATCACTCGGCGTGGAGCGCGTCCACCGGGTTTACGGATGCGGCGCGCCGCGCGGGCAGATAGCTGGCCAGCAATGCCGAACCGGCAAGGACAGCGGCCACAACGACAAGTGTAGAGACATCCCACGCCTTCACGCCGAACAGCAATTTCCGGATAAGCATCGCGGCGGCAATGGAACTGCCCAGCCCGATGCCGACTCCGACCGCGATGAAGCGCAAAGCTTCAGTCAGAATGAGACGGTACACCGAGGACCGCTCTGCGCCCAGCGCCATGCGCACGCCGATTTCGCGGGTACGCTGGCTGACCGAGTAGGCGATGACGGCGTACAAACCTACTACGCCGAGAAGCAACGCCATAACGGCAAAGCCCCCGACAATCCACGCCGCAGAGCGATGCAGGTAGGTCGAGGGCGCGTCGTGGATCTTCTGTTGCATGGTCAATGGAGCGTAGACCGCCATTCCCGGATCGATTTCGTGAATGGTCGATGTGAGCGTGGGCAGGAGCGTCCGCTCGTCCTGCGATGTCCGTACCAGGACCGCGAAGTAATTCGGCGGATCCTGGTTGAACGGGACATACATCGCTGCGCGGGGGGCGGCATCCAGTTGACCCTCCTGGAGGTCTCGTACGACGGCCACAACGAGCATGCGCGACTTCTCGGTTTCGTCGAAAGCGATCTGTCGGCCCACCGGGTTTTCCCCGGGAAAATATTGCTTCGCCAATGCCTCATTGATGATGACAACGCGGGGCCTGGACGCATCGTCGTCCTCGCGGAAATAGCGGCCGCTTACTAATTGCGTTTGAAGGGTGGGCATGTAACCTGCGCTCACGGCACGATAGGCCGCTTCCCAATGCTCACCATGGTAGGGCCTGCCGACAATGCGGAAACCCGTAGTCTGGTCGCCATCTTCCAAAGGCAACTTGCTGGTCATCCCGACTGACTTTACGCCGGGAAGACTTTGCACGCGCCTAACGATCTCGTGCCCCATGGCCACTTTCTTCTCGTCCTTGTCGTATCGCTCGCCCAGCCCGGCGGCCTGAAGCGTAGCCACATGTTCCGGCACGATGCCGATATCCGCGTGAAGCAGGCGATAGAAGCTCTTGCCAAGCAGCCCCGCGCCGGCCAGCAACACGGTGGCGGTAGCCAATTCGACGATTACCAGCCTGGTTCCAAAACGCCGCCACACCATGCCTGCAGCAGTTCGGCCGCCTTGCGAAAGCCCTTCGCGGAGTTCGGTGAGGCGGAGGCGCGCCATAGGCATAAGCGCAAACAGCGCGGCGGACAAGAGGCCGAGCACGCACGTAAACGCTGCGACACGCGCGTCGAAACCAATGTCCCGCAGAAACGGCAAGCTGGCCAGCATGTCTTTGGGAATGAGTGTCGTCAGCGTACGCATGGAGGCCTGGGCACCGATTACCGCGAGGGTCGTTGCGATGGCGGCCAGCAGAAGGCCTTCGGTCGCATACTGTCGCGTGAGCCGGCGCGGCGATGCTCCGAGGGCGCCGCGAATGGCTATTTCGTGCCTGCGGGATTCGGCGCGCACCAGCAGCAAGCTGGAAACATTGACGCTGGCGATGATAAGCAGCAAGCCTGCGCCACACAGCATGGTTAGCAGAATGGGACGTATATCTCCCACGAACACGTCGTTGACAGGCCGCAGATAACCCCACTGATCGCGGTTGGAGTCGGGGTATTGCTTTTCGAGCTGTTGCGCGATGGATTTGACGTCGGCCAGGGCTGAGGCAAATGTGACTCCATCCTTCAGGCGCGCGATGCCGAAGAGGTTGTGACAGCCACGGTGCTTTTCGCAGCCGCCGGTAGGCTTCTCAATAGCCCAGAAATCGACGGGCTCGGCCTTGGCAAAACTGAAATTGCGCGGAAGAACGCCGATGATGGTGTAGGTGTCTCCATCGAGAATAACGGTCTTGCCAAGGACGTTGGGATTGGCGCCGTATCTCCTCTGCCATGCGGAGTAGCTCAATAGCGTCGTGCGCGGGGCCTCAGGGTGATCCTCTCCGTAGTAGAAATCGCGCCCCAGCGCCGGAACGACCCCGAGAGTCTTGAAGAATCCGTCGCTCACGCGGGCTCCATCCGCCTGGCGCAAGCCGTCGGAAGTTTTCTCCATGAAACCCTGGCTGGAAAAGACGTTGAGCGCGCTGAAGACCTTGTTTTCCCGCTTCCAGTCGAGGTAGTCGAGATAAGAGAGATGAAATTCCGGGCCGATGGGAATGCTTTCAAACAGGATGGCCAGGCTCCCCGGGTCGCGATAAGGCAGGGGCTTGATAAGGGCAGCGTTGACGAAGGCAAAGATTGCTACGCTGGATGCGATGCCGAGCGCCAGGATGAGGGTGGCCGTGACGGCAAAGCCCGGACTCTTGCGCAGTTGACGGAGGGCAAAGCGGAAATCCTGCAAGACCGATTCGAAGCTGAAGCCGACCACGGTGTGGGTTTCGGACTTTAACAGTGGGACGTTGCCAATTTGCCGCATGGCCGCATAGTGCGCCTCTTGCGCCGACATTCCGCCTGCGATGAATTGCTTCTCGACCTGCTCGCGGTGGAAGGCCATTTCTTCGTCGAGTTCGCTGCGGAAACGGTTGCGGCTGAAAAGGATTGTTAGTTTCCTGGCGAAGCGGCCCAACGCGCTCATCAAGAATCCTCCGTGTCTTCGAGGTATCGCCACGCGCTTTCGGTCGCCGCGCGGGCGGCTAATGGGCGAACCATAGATTATCTATGGATAGATTGTCAAAGGAGATGTGACGGATGGTGGGCCGGGGAATCAGAGATAGGAAACATGACGCGGAGCACAGGTTCGCCCAGTAGGTTTCGACTATGGAATCGGTGCAGACGATGTCAGGCGAATTGTTCCAGGTTGAAGCCCAGCTCGTAGGTTTCGCCGTGAGTGAGCAGGTCTTCCCAGGTGACTTCGCGGTGTAGATACCCCGCCATGCGACCCAGCATGCAACTGAGCGCGGTTTCAACGCCGGCGGCAATCTGATTATGCGCGGGCCCCGATGTGATGCTGTCGACGAAGCCGCGGTCCTTGTCGCGATCCGCGAATTTGAGATTGTCGAGGAATGCGCCGTTGGCGGCGAACTTTCCGTCGCCCGGTACGCTCGCCGTGGACTCCTGCCACTCCCACGCTTGCGAGCCAGTGACCTGAATGGGCCCTGAATATGGAACGGTGGCGGATCCATTGCTGCCGAAAAGTTTGAGACCGGCCTCGAAGCGGCCGTCAGAGCCGAATTGCGTGGATGCGAAGGAAAAGTGCACGTCGCCGGGATAGCTATAGTCAACCTGGTAGTTATCCCAGCAATCGCCAAAGTGGGTGAGAATATTGCGGCCGCCGGTGGCCGTTGCTTTGAGCGGATGGGCGCCGACCATCCAATTGCTCAGGTCGATGATGTGAATGTTCTGCTCGACCAAAATGTCTCCAGAAAGCGCGCGATCCCACAGCCAGTTGCGCAGGCGATACTCGTCGGGCTTGGCGCCTGGGTGGACTTTCTCCGTTGAAGCAGGGGCGTTGTAGTAGCCGGAAACGGTCGCGACTTTTCCGAGCGCGCCCGCTTTGATCTTTTCGGCGATAGCCGCGATAGGAGGCGCGACGCGGCACTGGAAGCCGACGTCAACGCTTTGGTTGGGCTTGACTCGCTTCGCAATCTCGAGCGCTTCGCGAGTCTGGCGAACATCGATGCCAACGGGCTTTTCGCAATAGACGTGCTTGCCGCCATCGACTGCGGCTTTGAGGTGCTGCACGTGGAAAAACGGCGGAGTGGAGATCTGGATAAGATCGACATCCTTGCACGCGGCCAGTTGCTCGAAGGCGTGAGGGCCGTGGAACATGAGCTTTTGATCGACGGACGCGCGGCCGAGGCCGGCATTCACCTTGTCGAAATGATCCTTGCCGGCGGCGAGCTGATCAGAAAAGAGATCGGCGAGCGCTACCACCTGCGCGGAAGTGTTTTCCGAAAACGAAGTGGCCACCGAAGTGCCGCGGCTGCCGCATCCGAGCAGGCCGTGCCTGACCGCGGAATTCGCCTGGTAGCCGAACGCGGTGTTTGTTTTGACGAGAAGCATGCCTGCCACTACTTGAGAGCCTGTCTGCATAAACTGGCGACGATTCATAGGATCCTCGGAAGCCCTCGGGATCGTGTTCCCTCAGGGGCTAAAGCCCACGCTCATTATGCTGCATTTGCGGCACGACTAAAGTCGTGCCCTTTCACAATACCGACTCATTGACGGTTGTTTTCAACTGTTCCCTCGGAACGATCAAGCGAGCACTTCGTTGAGAATCTTTTCGAGGTAGAGCTTCTCCTGGCGCACGTCCTCTATCTGCTGCGGACCAGAGGTTTCGCGTTCGATGGTGACAGCGCCCTGATAGCCGAGCTGATGCAGTTTGGTAAACACCGCACGGAAGTCGACTAGACCCTTTCCGATGAGCACCTCTTCGCCAAGTTGGCTGGGGTCGGTGGGCCAGCGGCCGTCCTTGGCGTGGATGCTGCGAACGTGCGGCCCCAGAATGTCGACGGCATCCACCGGGTTGGCCTTGCCGTAGAGGATCAAGTTTGCGGTGTCGAGTCCGACGCCGAGATTGGGCAAGGCCACGTCATGAATCACACGCGACATGGTAGTGGGCGTCTCCTGGCCAGTTTCCATCAGGAAGTATTGTCCGTTGTCGTGGCAATGCTGCGCCACCGTCCGGATTGCATCAACGGTACCGGGATAAAGAGCGTCGCCGGGATCTTCGGGGATGAACCCACAATGCGTCTGTACCTGGGAAATGCCGATCAGTTTTGCGAAGTCGGAAACCTGGCGCAGAGCATCGATGCGCGCTGCTCGCGTGGCGGGAGGAACCAGGCCGATCGTGGCCGGGCCGCGCAGAAAGTTCCACTCGAGGGGCGCCGGGCCGACTACTTCGACGGTGGTCGCAGTCACCTCATATTTGTCGAGCAGGTCCTTGATTTGCGTGGCGGCCGTTGGAGTGAAATTTCCAATGTAGCCGTCGAGAGAAAGAAAGCAGTTGCTGAAGCCGAGATCATGAACCCTGCGAATCGTGGCTTCGGGGGCACCATAAGGACTGATAAGAAGGCCGACCGCCATGGGCTTGAGCGATGCGGATTTCGTCTCGGCATACAGGGACGACGCCGGTAGGATTTGACTCACAACTGCAGCCGATGTGGCGCTCAAAAAAGTACGGCGGTCCATACAGATCCCTCTCTCAGGCAGTGAGCTGGTGCCAACATCTTTTCACCGTACCCCTGCTGCTGCCAACTCCGCTGCGGGCTGGGCTTCCTCGTCAATTGCTCCTGGTGGCGGCTAGCGTGGTGTCAGGAATGGAGCCGGAGTACGTGATGGTCCCCGGCTGCGTATGCGGTGACGGAAGCACGTCGTAGAGCGGCTGAGCCGGTCTTACTGCCGGGTTTTCGTCAGCCACCGAGATCGCGAGAATGCGGATCTTGTCGTTCTGAGGGAGCTTGACGGTCTTCGCGCCGGGTGGGAGATCGATGGCATAGCCAAACAGGTAGGAATAGGCGTAGGTCACATTTTTTCCGTCGGCGTCGTGATGATGGTCGCAATACCAGGCAAGATTGGCACGCTTGATATAGCCCTGCTTCAGGCCGGTCATCTGGCCATAATTGGCGTGATCCACATCGAGCTTTGTCCCATTCCACTGGCGGTCATCCCACTGGCCGATGAAACCACCCCAGTCCTGAATGTCGAGGTCTGCGTGCTTACCGCCGATATCGAAGGATGCATTCTGATCGCCGTCGGCTGATGCCGCCAGAACATAGATGCGGTTGAAATGGCCAGCGGGGAGATCGATGGTCTGGCCTTTTGCGGTCATTGCATTCGGTGTGCCTGACTTAGCTGCGGCGAGTTTGAATTCAATGTCGTTGAAGGTGATGGATTGGGGCAGCATTTCGGCTGGAAGTGCGTTGCCCTTGCCGTCAAATCCGGCTTCAGCGTGCTGGCCGTCGTTGCTGGCGGCCGCGACATCGTACGACAACGGAACCGGTTGGGAATGAACGGGTGCGGTCTTGGCCGCAGGCGGACCAAGGCGAAGAGCGAATGTACGTGGCTGATAAGCCGTGAACGACGCGACCAGGGCGCCCGAAGTTAAGTTAGCAGGCCCGACCATCTGTTCCTGGCCGTTGACTTCGCGCGCGGCGGTGATCGGTGCTGCGAACGAAACGCGCACGTCAGGCTGAGGCTTGCCCTCCAGTTCCACCAGACGGACAACCACTTCATCGCTGTCTTCGGCCCTCTTTACCGCCAGGACGCGAATGCGCGGATTGCTGACCTTCATTAGCGAGAAGGAACGTCCAAGTGCGCCCTCGTGCTTCGAGGTCTCGAAAGCGATGAGCGGAGCGTTGAGGCGCTGCGCCTGCCAATCGGTTTGTGCGTCGCGCCATCCGGCGGCATGGCCCGCGATGGCGTAGACAAATTCGTGATGGCCGAGATCCTGCGTTGCCTGGTCGGGGTATCCGCCGCGAACCCCGGGAGTGCGAATGAGCGTGAGACGAATGGTGTGGTCATTCGGCTTGTCGGAGCCGTTCTTGCAATCGGTCAGGATGGTCGCGCCGAACTTGCCGCTCATGTCGGTCAGATCGACCCATTGATGCGACGGAACTTCGAACTTCTTCGGCTCCGCGGTGGGGCGTTGAATGGCGCCGATGTCCCAGTTGTAGGTCGCCATCTCATTCGATGCGACGAGCGGAAAGGTAGCCTTGAGATTCGATTCGCGCGTGTTCCAGTCGACGACGTTCGCGAATTCGACGCGCTTCCCAGCGTCGCCTGCCGCCAGGCTTACGGTCTGCACGAAGCGCGAGCCGGCGGTTTCGCGCGAGATTTCGACGGCAACGCGCGCGGGACCATTTTCGACGACCCGGATTTTCGCGGGGCCGGAGACGAATTGTTTGGGCTCAGCCTGCTCCTGGTCCCAATCCATGTTCCATGCGGGCCACTGAATTGGATTGTCGTAGGAGATGGCGAGACGTGCCGGAGCGGCAAGCAGTTCCTTGTTGATGCGCTTGTCGAAGATGCTGGCCACGTCGCCATCGTCATTGATTTGAACCCGGTAGTACTCGTTCTCGAGGGAATGTTCGGAGACCTTCAATTTCGTTTCTGCGGAAGCGGATGCGGCTCCGGCGTGAATATCGTAGACGGCGTAACCAACCGAGGGCACGCTCGCCAGGAAGATGACCTTGCCGCCGGAGATTTGCGCGGGAACTTCCTTGCCTTCAGGACTGGTGACGTTCACGCTTTTGGGTTCGCCCGCAGGGAACTTCACATCGGCTTCGACCAGATCCTCGCGCGCGATATTGAGCGGATTGAAGACGACAACGGGCACGCCAGTTGCGGATGTGTTGAGTGCTGCGGCAACGCCTTCGGTGGCGTCGGTGAGACACGTCCGCGAACTGATTCATGGCGATGACGTCGTCGTTCCACGCGAATTCATAGGAACGGGGCGTTGCGGTTCCGGCGGCGAGGTCGTGGAAGTGCGCTCCCATCGCGAGCGTCCACGCATCGTTGAGGCGGCCGATCGGATAAGGACGCGCACCGAGCCACGCGGCAGCGATGGAAGACTTCTCGGCGGCGTCGGCGAGCAGCTCGGTCTTCCGTATCCAGCGCTTCTGATAGGCCTGCGAAGTGAGCGAACCGGCGGAGTGATTCGTAAGTTCCATCTCGCCGGTGTAGCGCGGCAGGCGGGCTTCTTCGGCCGGCGTGATGTCGCGAAACATCTGGTCGGCTGTCGCCGAAACCACGTGCACAGGTCCATTGCCGACGCTGACCGCGGGCCAGTCGGGGTGCGGCATCCGGCGCGAAACGAAAGCACCCGGCGGCGGAAGGCTTGCGGATCCTTTGGTCACGATGGCTTCGAGGCGCTTCACGGAATCCTCGTCGGGAGATCCACCAATGTCGCCCGTCCCGAAATAGTGATAGTCGGTAAATACTCCGGTGACGCTGCCGTTGTTATCAACGCGGGCTGCCCAGTCGCCCTGGAATCTGCGCAGGTCGCTGTCCTGCTTTTCTGTTTTCAGCGCATCGCGTTTGTCTCTTAGACTGCTGAGTTCTTCGAGATCCTTCGGATCAACGGGCTGGTTGTTTTGGCGCGCCTGGGCGAGCCTGTGCTGCACATCGGCCATCTTTGTCTGCGTGTCTTCAAGCGCCGCGTTCGGATTTTCAGGTGGTAGTGGAGCGCTGAGATCGGTTTCGATTCCTCCGCTGTAGGAACCGGGGTTGATGCCGGCGATCACGCTTTCGCCGTCTGGGCCAACCCACACCCCAACGTTGAAGGGAGTGCCTTCCGGAGTTCTCTCGCGCGACTCCACGCCGCCGCCGGGAGCCGAGGAACCCCAGGTGAGTTTCTGAGTGGAAAAGCCCTTCACGCCGGAATGGGCGAGGATGGTAGGCAGAGACGCAGGAAATCCAAAGCAATCAGGGAGCATGTATTCCGCGCTGGTCTTGCCCAGTTCTTTGCGGAACCATTCGTTCCCATACAGGATCTGGCGGATGATGGCTTCGGCACTGGGCGCGTTCACATCGCCTTCTTCCATCGACGAGCCCGCCGGAAACCATCGGCCTTGTTCGACATATTTCTTCATCCGCGCAAAATCGTCGGGGAAATATTCCTTCATGAAGCGATAGCGATTGGCGCCGCTGAAGTTGAAGATATAGTGCGGATACTTTTCGAACAGGCGGAAGTTATCTTCCATGGTGTTGCGAATGTACTCGTTGATGACCTGCGGATATTCCCAGCGCCATTCGGTATCGAGATGCGCATAGCCGACTACATAAAGGGTGGGATCCTTGCCGAGATCAGGATGGGACGAGTCCTGCGCATGTGTCAGGCGCGAAGATGCAAGAGCGGCAAGCGAGGCAGCGACAACAATAGCGAATAGTTTTCGCATGGCAAGTCTCCTGTTGGGCAGTCGAGAAGTGGACCCGCCGCGGATTCTGTGGAAATTGCCAGGAGAATCTTAGTCTCGGCTGCGGGGGAGGTTCGTTCGACGCTTCGCATGACATATTGCGGATGGAACCGAGATCAACGAAACGTCTCAGCGGATTATATTCTGTCGATCGCGCTGATGGAAACGATTCCATCTCATTTTTCAAAGATCATCGAGGAGGCGCCGCGATTCCGGCGCGGGCGATTTTGCTATTTGGGATTGGAGTTACTCGAGGGAGGCGGATTGGGTGTCCTGGGGGACGAATGGGCGCCATTCAGCCGCTCGCAGATTGCGAATTCCTGTTGTGCACGATCGGTTCTTCCTTGCTTGCGGAAGATCTGTCCCAGCTTGTAGTGAAGCGACGATGTGTCGGGGGCAAGGGCGATTGCCTGTTCGAGTTCGGACTGTGCCTGGGAGAGTTTGCTTGTGGCCAGGTAGACTTTGCCGAGTTCCTCGTGAATCGATGGATTTTTGGGAGCAATGGAAAGTGCCCTCTTCAAGAGGGGAAGGGACTCGTCAAATTGATTCGCGTCAACGGAGAGGATACCGAGATTAAGAAACGGCTGCGCATCGACGGGAGCATCGCCCTGCCAGTCGATTGCGGTTTGAAAAGCGGTTCGCGCTTTGTCGCGATCGTTGAGTTCCTTCCAGCACAATCCGATGTTGTTCTCTGCTTCGACGTACTTTGGGCGCAAAGTCAGAGCGTGTTCGAAATCAGAAATGGCCGCCGCAAATTCGTTCTCGTTGTACTTCGACCGTCCCAGCAGGTACCACGCGTCGGAATCGGCGGGAGACTCTGAAACAACCTGGGAGAACCACTTATCGGCGTCGCTATAGTCGCCGAGCATCACATAATCCGCAGCCACGATCTTCAACTCGTCGGCTCGGGGATGGCGGAACTTCGCGCCGGCGGTGAATTCGGCCAGCGACTCGGTGGCTTTCTGTTCACGAAAGAGCGCGTACCCAAGGAGAAAATGCGCGTCTGCGGCGGCGGGATTGGCGGCGAGGTAGTTACGCAGGATGGATTCCGACTCGGAGATCTTTCCAGCATCGAGCAGCGCGCGAGCTTCCTCGAGCGGATCCGCAGACGTCTGGCACAGAGCGGCCGCTGCGAATAAGATCGCCACTGCGCCGCACCACATGCGTGTAGGTCTCGTTGAGTTCATCGATCCTGTTGCGTGCCCTTCTGATCACAGTGATCCAACTGGGTCAGTAATGCTCGCATATCGTCAACATTTGGACAATAGAACAGCGCGGTGGTAAGCGTGGTGCGAGCGGCGCGCGCATCGCCGGCCATGCACTGCACGCGCGCCAGGTTCTTGGCCAGACCGGGAATATCCTGGTTTCGTTCAAACGCGGTTTGCAGCAACGGGAGCCCTTCCTTGAGTTTGCCCTGTTTCGCAAGGAGCGTTCCCAGATTGGATAATGCGGTAAGGTCGTCAGGGGCGATCTGGAGAACCCGTCGAAAGGCCCGTTCCGCCGCTACAAGATCTCCGCGCTCGGCGCTCAGATTACCCAGGGCATCCAGTGCGTCCATGTCGTTCGCGAGTTCCATTTGCAGTCCGTTCAGCTGCTCCCACGCCACCGCCTCGCTTGATCGGTCGCCTTCCAGCAGGGCCTTGTAATTGGCCATCGCCAGATCTCGCCTGGATGCTCCGGGCGAGAAGATTGGCGTGAGCGCGGCGCTATCATCTGGTTTCAATTCAGAGTTTGGGTTGGCCGGCTGCCGGCGAATGCGGTGGTCAGTCCAAGCCACATGCAGAACGTTGCGGGCGCCCGTTCGCGGCATGTGGCAACTGGTGCAGTCCTGGTTTTCAGGATGGTGATTGGCGACGAATCCCGGTTGGTTGTGACAGGCGAGGCATTTGCCACGAAAGAATGCCACCCGATGCGATGCATCCGGTGTGAAGTGTGGATCGTGACAGCTCGTGCAGGACATGCGCTCGCCGCTGGCCCGTTTGCACGCACTTTGACTCAGTTGCTCGACTTCACTTACGGCACGATCCGTCAAGTTCGCGCCGGACCGGACATAGAAGGCCAGATAGAGCGAAATGGATTCACCAGGGCGGTAGTTCAGAACGGAATGTCCGGCGCGTTCGACGGTGACGTCTCCTTCCAGATGGCAACTGATGCAGACAGAATCGCGACGATCGGAAGCGAGATGCGCGGGGTTCACGATGCTGCCTTTTCCGTGATTAGAGAGGTGTTCGCGCGAGTCCCCGTGGCAGGCTTCGCAGGTGATGCCACTGTGAAGAAAAGGCAAACCCTGATATCGGTTGATCGTACCCGGATCGCTGGGCTGAACCGAACTCATGTGACATCGCAGGCATCCACTTTGCATGGGGAGAGGAGGCGGGATGTGATCGATCTCCTCGAGTCCGGGCTTCAAGTCATAACTACGGGATGACGCGTACCATGCAACGGGGGACTCGAAAAGAAAGCCGCCCGTCGAATAGAGATAGGTGATACCCAGATGACCCGACCCGAGAAAATATAGCAGCGCGACTTTGCCTGCGGCGTTGGGATCGCGAAGAGACCGATATTCGAGTTGGGGCTGTTTGTCGACTATCGTGACCTTGTATTCAGTCCCGGACCTCGTATGCGCGAGCGTGCCAGGCTCCAATTTATCCATAGCAAGCCCGCTCGCATTGGCCATAGGAGTTGCGAGGTAAGTGCGGAATATTTCCTCGTGACACTTTGCGCAAACGGCGTCAGCTTGGGGCACGGGTGTGGGCTGTACCGCCAGTGCCTGGAGGGCCACAAACAACGGGATCAGAGCGATCCAATAGCGACGCCGCGTCTCAGTGCGCATTGCTTTTGATAGCGTTGGCATCGCTGGCCTGTCCGGCGACGGCGGCGCTGGCCTCCCGCTGGAGTTTGCCGTAGGTCTGCATCTCGGTTTGCGCGTCGGCGCTTTTGCCCTGCGCACGATAGACGGCCGCAAGAAGAAAGTGAATGGTCGGCTCGCGGGGACTCTCCTTCTCGGCCATGAGGAGATCGGGGAGCGCTTCGGAGTGCTTGCCAAGCCTGACCAAGCGCGCGGGCTCGATCGACGCGGGCCTGCATCAGCGTGGGACAGCGGTCGATGACCGTGTTCAATTCGCTGAAGGCCTGGTCGGCGGAATCGTTGGCTTCAAGCATCGCGTTGGCCAGTTTCCATCGTGCGAGGCAGTTGTTGGGATCATTGCCGAGTTCGGCGCGGAACTCCTCCTGCGCGGCTTCCCACTTGCCCATATTCCAGAACGCGTCGCCCATGTGCATGTGTGTGCCGGGCGCATTCGGAGCCTTGTCGATGGCTTTCTTGAATTCGACCAGCGCAAGATCGTAGTTGTGCATGCTCTGGTCGATCTCTCCGGCAATCTCGTGCGCAACGACGGAATCGGGATCGATCTCGTTGATTTTCTTGAGCGCATCCTCCGACATCTGCAGATAGGTCTTGCCGAGCAGATACCAGGCCTCCTGGCTCTTCGGATTGCGGGCGAGGAAGTCATTAAGCTTTGCCGTAGCTTCAGGGAGCTTGCGCGCATTGATGAGGATGTGGACGAGCACCATTGCCACCTGGTCGTCTTTGGGGTTGGCGCGAAGGGCGGATTCGAGAAGCGGCTCCGCCTTGTCGTTTTTTCCTAATTGAAAATAACTCATGCCTAACATGGCTTCGGTGGTGGGCATATCAGGGCTAAGTTCGAGACCGCGTTGAAGGATCTTGGCAGCGGAGCCGTAATCGTGGCCGTCGAAGTAAAGCATGCCGAGATTGTTGTACGCAGCCGCAAGGTGGGGGGCGAGCTTGATGATGGCTTTGTATTTCTCGATGGCAGACGCGCTGTCTCCCCGCTGCCGAGCGGCCTTGGCCTGGGCGTAGAGGTTCTGCACCTCGGGAGTGACTTCATCGTTGCCTTGCTGCGGGATGGCATCTGCAAGGCCGAAAAGGACCATGCAGAACAACAGCAGGCATTGTGTGGATCTGGGGAAGAATGCGGACACGCCCATCCTCATGGATTGTGATTATAGTTCAGAGCATCAGAAAAGAAAGCCGGATTGCCCGAAGGCAATCCGGCAAGATCAGGAGACGCACAGGTACTGCAACCAAGAGGCAAAGTTATGAACCAAGTCAGGATTGAACGTCGCAGTATCCCATCACTTTCGCCAGAATGCGCGAAAAGGATGGGGCTGCGGGCCTGTTCCGGGTCAGAATTCTACTCGGAAAGTGACTTGTCCTTGCCGGTTCGAAATGTTTGAGCCTTGTGAAGTGACCTGCCCAAATGAGCTGTCACTTATGTTGTTGTCGGGACCATTGAACTGGGTTCGGTTGAAGGCGTTGAAGTAGTCCACCGAGAGAATCGCCTTCCACCGCTCGCCAATGTAGAAATTCTTCTTGGCATTTAGGTTTTCCAGCAACAACGGGGCATTTCTCATTCCCCCGTAGTTCCTTTGGGCATTGCCGATGACGTACTGCGATGGAGTCTTGGTGAAGGCGGCGGGGTTATACATCTGCGCGGACGACCTCTTTGCCAACGAAGTAGTCGCGCACTCGGCTGTACGAAGCGGTGCTCAGACCGACTGAGGAGTTCCGATCCGGACGTTCGAAGCCGTTGGGGAAGGGCGAGCCGTTTTCGCCAGGCCCATTGGCGGTTCCGGACTCATAATCGAGGATCCAGCCGACCTGCCAGCCGCCGGCGAGGTTGCCGAGCGTGTGGTTGTTGACATACTTCTTGCCCGGGCCGATGGGCAGTTCGTAGGTTCCGCTGGCTTTCAGAGTTTGCGGCTCGTCGGATTGGGAAATCGCCCACTCCGGCGTCTGGTTGTACTTGTTGATGCCGCCCGACGTGAAGCTGGAGAATCCGCTGCTGGTGTTGTCCATCAGGCGGGAGAGGGTATAACCCGCGAGGAAGGACAAGCCGTTGGTGAAGCGCTTTTCGACCTCGATCTGGGCGCCCTGGTAGTAGGTCGTCCCGGACCCTTCAAAGTTGTTCATGATTTCCGAGTACTGAGGATAGGGCACGAGCGCCTGGGCGACGGTGGCAGACCCCCCAAAGTCGCTCACGAAGTTTGGATAGGGCAGCGGAACGCCATCCAGACTGGTCTGGCCGGGCGCGAATACATCCGCCAGCTGGGAACCAAACTGGGCGTCGAACTTGGGATCCATCTGGTTAATGCGGTTGAGCTTGCTGGGCAGATGAATGATGCGATTACCAACCCATGCCGCGGTGATGAACATGTTGTAGGGCAGTTCGCGCTGCAGGTTGATATTCCATTGCTGGCTGTACGGCGCGTATCCGTCCTTCTTCTTGCTGAAGGCGTTAATCTGGTTTCCGGCTCCAAGGCTGGGGCTGAAGGCCGTCGTGTTAACGGCGGGGATCGCATTCGCGGCCACGTCCCAACTTCCAACCGAGGAAGTAGAGCTGCCGCGTACTGCGCGCGTAAATGAGCCAGTCAGCAGGTTGCCATAGTTGACCGCGACCTTGTTGGTGCCGTATTCGTATGCGCCGCCGTCGAGGAATGCAACGTCCAAGCCGCCCTGCACCACCATCTTCTTGCTCAGTTGGTAGGCGAAGCCGAAACGCGGACCAAAGTGGCCGAGGTGGATGTCGCCGCGAGTAAACCCTGCGCAACCGGTGCAGTTACCGAACTTGCTCGCCGCTCCAGGAATGCCGCCGTCGGGAAAGGTTCCCGGGTTGTCCTGGTTGAAGAAGACGACATTGTTGTGGTTTTCAGTAAACGGCGCCTGAATATCCCAGCGCAACCCGACGTTCAAGGTTAGCCTGGGAGATAGCTTGATGTCGTCCTGGACATAGGGAGAGAGTGCCCAGTTGCGCAGTTGCAACTCCTGGGAATTGCTTCGATTCGCCGAATCCGGAAGGCCCAGCAGGAAACTGGCGAACGCGTTGCCGTATTTTCCGAAATTCGGGTCGTTTGGATTCGTAGCCGAAGTTTGCATCGTTGACTGAAGTTGAAGTGTCCGCCTTCGGTCTGTTCTTCGTTGTCGTCCTGGTAGGCGCGGCGGAATTCGACGCCCATATTGAAGGTGTTGCGCCCTTGCGTCCATAGCCAGTTGTTCACGAGCGCGATTCCCAGCTTGCGGTTGATCGACTGGAACCAGGAGCCGCTCGTGCCCCAGCAGGTGTAAGTCCGGGCGTTATTGCACTGATCGCTGTCGGGGCCAAAGGTGATGTTGGGCGGAATGTTTTCACTCGCCACGGCCGGGAATGTGGCGCCCTTGGTGATGTTGAACTGGTTGTTGATTTCGCCAATCCAGCCGATTCCGGCAGTCATCACCAGGTGGGACGAGACTGCGTTGTTGTAGTTCAGCAGGAAGACACTGCCCACGGCGGGCTCGAACTTCTGGCTGTTGAGCGGATTGGGCGCGAGGACCAGTGGGTGGTAGTCGAAGCTGTGCGTGGTATAGCTGTTGCGCCACTGGCTGTAGTGGATGCTCTGCCTGGACGTCAGAGTCTGGTCGACCACGAAGCCCCATACGTGCTGAATATTTGGATTGATAAACGGCGCGAAGCTCTTGTTGCTGAGCAGGCCGCCGGGGCCGGAGCCGGGACGGTCAGGATCGGGAATGTACTGCAGCAGCGACTGGGAGAGTGGGCTGATGAGATTCGAAGGAATCTTGTTTCCCGGGAATGGCTGTCCGTAACCTGGATCGCCTGGGACGTTGTCATAGATCGGAATCATGTTGCCGTCTGGCATCGACATAATCACTGAAGTCGCCGGTCTTCTCCAGCACCGTCGGCACGGTTGAGACATCGGTATCTTCGTTGTTCTGCTTGTACCACTCCTGGCTGTAGTGGCCGAACGTCTTGTTGCGGCCGTCATAGAGGTGAGGAATACGGATCGGGCCACCAATGCTGAAGCCGTAATTGTTCTCATGATCCGATGGGGGTAACCCCCCTTGCTGTTGAAAAAGCCCACCGAATCGAACAAGCTGTTGCGGTTGATCTCGAACAGGTCGCCATGGTACGAGTTGGTGCCGGACTTCATCTGGTACGTCAGCGCGCCCTGGCCGAGGCCAAACTGGGCCGAGAAGGTGGACCTCTCGACGCGATACTCCTGCACCAGTTCGAAGGGCGGATTGAAGTTTGTCGTGTACCCTTCGGTTTCCGGCTGCGGAGCAGGGATGCCGTTGTAGACAATCTCCTGTTCGAAATCGACGCCGCCGCTGACGCGGTGCGAGAAGGTGTTGCCGGTAGTGCCGGGCGCCGTGAACTGCAGTTGATCGACCTGGCGGCCGCGGCCCGATACTTCTACCGGCAGCGCCGCCACGACTACAGGCTCGATCGTGCTTCCCAGTTCAGGCTGCGGTGGTATTCAGCGCGATCTGATCGGCGGTCACCTGAGACTGTTTCGGTTGCTGCTCCGGTCGATACGGTGAAGTCAATGGTCGCGGTGGTGCTGACTTCGACGGTGACGTCTGATTGAACGGCCTTCTTGAATCCGGACGCTTCAACCGTGACGGTGTATTTGCCGGGAGTGAGGCCCTTGAAGGAATAGGTTCCGGCGCTGCTCGATACCGTGTGGCTGGCAGCTGACGTGGACACGTTGGTGGCGGTTACTTGCGCGTTGGTAACGACTGCGCCGCTGGGATCGGTGACGGTGCCGGTGATGCCGGCGCTCGCCTGGGCTTCGACGAAGCGGGGGGCGAACAGCGCCAAACATGTGATGAATAGTCCAACGACAATCCAACGACTACGGATTGCCGAGTACCTTCTGGGCGTCTCCTGAAAATGAGGTGTAGGGATCACTGGGTCTCCTTGATGGTGCTCCATAGGGGGGTTGAAACGTGCTTTCAAGACCGTGATTTCAAATCGATCGGGAAGCGACTGTTTTTTGAATCGGCTGTAGTTTTGGAATCGCCTTGATGGAATCGATACCACGGGCTATGGAATCGATACCATTTCGCAGCAACTATACTTTCCGCGAAACTTGAGTGTCAAGCGGATTCTTGGAGTAACCCCTGCCTTTTCAGCACAAGACATCAGTTGCAATTCACGCACCGGAGTGATTTGCGAGCTGGTTATCTGACAGAAAGAGGAGAAAGCCCCGGACAAGTCCCATGGGAGGGGAGGAGGAAGCAACAGGGAGGAGCCCATTGGATGAACCGGGCAATCGAACTGCTTCAATACAAAGGCGCTATTGCGAAGCAGCGGGACGGGCATCGGATCCGGACGGCTCATCAATCTGGATCTGCTGGTCTGCCTTGATATTTGTCAGGGTTTGCGACAACCCACTTGGCCATTGAACTTGGATGCTGGTTGCAAGATTGCTGGTGCCTAGCCCAAAGTGGACCCGGGGATCGCTCGCCGAAAGATAGCTTCCCGAGGTGGAGACCGTGACCCATTGCGAGCCTTGATTCGTAACCAGTTTGACAACAGCCCCGATCCCGTCCCGGTTGCTCTTGTGACCCACCAGGCGCAACGTGATCCAGTGATTGGTAGTGGCAGTCTCGTTGTGAAGGATATGGATGCCGCCGCCATTGGTGGTGATCACGGCGTCGATCCGGCCGTCGTTGTCTATGTCGCCGATGGCCAGGCCGCGCCCGACCCATGCATCGTGGAAAACGTCTCCGGACACACCGGACACATCGACGAATTTTCCTCCCACGTTGCGCGCCAGCATGACTGGCTCCCGGTAGTGGAACTGGGGCGAGACTAAATCGATATTGTCCATGTCGTGGCCCTGGGCGATGAGCAGGTCCTTCCATCCATCGTTGTCGTAGTCGACAAAGCGCGCACCCCAACCTGAATGTGGCTGAGACATAGCGCCGACGCCACTGACCAGCGATGCGTAATCGAAGGTCCCGTCACGATTGTTGTGATAGAGGGCGTAGCGCTGGTTGGCCAGGTCGGTGGTCACGATGTCGGGCCATCCGTCGTTGTCGTAGTCAGCGAAGTCTACCCCCATCCCGGCAAAGGTCTGGCCTTCGGCGTTGACCGCTGTCTCGGATTCGAGGCCTACTTCCTCGAAGACGCCGTCGGACTTCTGATGGAAGAGGAATTCGGGCATGGAGTCGTTGGCGACGAAGATATCGATTGCGGCCGTCGCGGTCGTAGTCGGCGATGGCGATTCCCAATGCCTTGGCGGGCTTGTCGAGGCCCATTTTGTGCGCCACTTCGGTGAAGTGGCCGTTGCCATCGTTGTGATAGACAAGCATGGCGATGGGGGGAAACACGTCGGGGTGACAGATGCCACGATAGCCCTCACGGTGTTCGCCGCACCAGACGTCGTTCCAATCCCACGTGACGTAACGCTCGACCACGAGGTCGAGACGGCCGTCGTTGTCAAGATCGATCCAGGCAGCGGACGTCGACCAGCCGCTGCCGGCGACGCCCGCTTTCTCAGTAACATCGGTGAACGTGCAATCGCCGTTGTTATGGTAGAGACGGTTCGATCCGTAGGCGGTTACGAAGAGATCCTCGTTGCCGTCGTTGTCGTAATCACCCACCGCAACGCCCATTCCGTAGCCAACGCCCTTGAGACCCGATTTCTCGGTGATGTCTTCGAAGGTGCCATCCGGCTTCTGGTGATACATGCGATTCCAGTCCTGCGGAGACTTCTTCTCCGGGATGAACCCCGGCGGCGTGGGATCGGAGTAGGGCGCTCCGTTTACGACGAACAGATCGAGGCGGCCGTCATTGTCGCAGTCGAACAGCGCTACGCCGGAACCCATGGTCTCGAGCAGGTATTTGCGCGTGGTGTGCAGGGCCTGGTGCTGAAAGTGGACGCCGACCTTTTCCGTGATGTCGACCAGGCGGGCGGGAACCATGGCTTGAGAGGCAGGGGGCGGAGCCGCATGGTGTGATGCGGCCGGAGCAGTCGACTGCGGCCCGGCAGCCGTGACCGACGCGAATAGACATGCCGCGGCGAGCAGGGCATCAAAATGTGGCCGCAACCGCATCAGGGCTTGCTCCGAGGCGAGTTGGCAGGCTCTTGTGCCGGGGGCGTGGGACAGGGCTGGCCGGCACACATTGCCGCCGTGATGCCATGGCCCTCCGTGATGGTGAAGATGCGATCGACGGCGGGGAGTTTCACGCTCTCTTTTGCGCCCGAGGGCCACTGAATCTCGGCCGTGCCGGCGTCGGTTGCGTCACCGAGACCAAAATGCGGCCGCGGGTCATTGGTGGAAACGTAGCTGCCGCCGCTCATCACATCCTGCCTTTGCCGCATTCCATTTGCACTGAGGTAGACGGTCGCTCCCACTGCGTCGCGCGGACTTTTCGGCCCGCCCACAAGTTTTAGTTCCACCCAATGATGATGGTCGGGATAGACGTTCTTCAAGAGCACAGGCGGTCCTTCGATGCGGCTGATCACTACGTCCATTTTGCCATCGTTGAACAGGTCTCCGAACGCGGCGCCGCGCCCGGAGAATATCTGTGCCAATCCTGTGCCTTTGACAGCCGGCACTTCTTCAAATTTGCCGTCGTGGGAATTGTGAAACAGAAGCGGCCTCTGACTGTACGACGTTCCCCAATCCAATTGGTCGGCGGCAGGATAGATGTGGCCGTTGATGAACAGGAGATCGAGCCATCCGTCGTTGTCATAATCCAAAAAGCCCGTTCCCCATCCCAGAAACGGCATCGACTTCTTCCCGATTCCCGAGCGCATCGACATCTCGGTGAAGCTGGCGTTGCCATCGTTGTGAAACAAGCAGCTTGGCCTCATCGGAGAAGTCGCTGATGGCGAAATCGATTAGACCATTATTCAGATAATCGCCTACGGCGATGCCCATGGCAGCCACTTCATGTCCATCCTCATTGAGCCCGAAGCCGGAAGCGTAGCTCGCATCCTCAAACGTTCCGTCGCCGCGATTGATGTAGAGATAACTGAGCGTGGAATCGTCGCTACCACCAGGTCGACCTTGCCGTCGTTGTTCACATCGACAAACACAGGGGTAAAACCATAATAGCGATTCGTCTCGTCGGACACTCCGGCCTTGGCGCTAACTTCAGTGAACGTTCCGTCGCCGTTGTTATGAAAAAGATGGTCGGGTTCGCCTTCGAATGTTCTTGGGGCCGCACATTACCGGCGCACCGCGGAATTCGCAGTAGGAAAAGCCCACGGCTTTGGTCTTTTCGTAGGGCAGGTTATCGCGATCGAAGTGAACGTAGCCGGTGACAAACAGATCCAATCGGCCGTCGCCGTCGTAGTCGCCCCAGGTCGCGCCGGCCGACCAGTTTCCCAGCGTGACCCCGGCTTTTTCGGCGATGTCAGTAAATGTGCCGTCGTGATTGTTGTGATAGAGGCGGTTCTTGCCCAGATTGGTTACAAAAATGTCGGGCCAGCCATCATTGTCGTAATCGGCGATGGCCACGCCGAAGCCCCAGCGATCGTTGGTTACGCCGGCCTTTGCGGCAACATCGGTGAAAGTGCCGTCGTGGTTGTTGTGGAATAGAGCGGCGTGCGGAGGCTCCTGTTTGCCATCCAGTGCGGGGAAGTTGGAACCATTCACGAGGTAGATGTCGAGCCAGCCGTCATTGTCGTAGTCGATCAACCCGACTCCGGAGCCGTTGACATCGCATATGAGTGCCTTGTCGGGCGCGCCCATCGTGTGCGACCAGCCGGAGAGGCCTGCGGCTTTTGCGATGTCCTGGAAGACCACGGGGCCCGAATCGACGATGCCGTTTTCGGTAATGGGAGTCCTGCGCGGAGAAATCGGCGGCGCTCCGGGCGAATGGACGTTCCCGGCGCTGGGGGTGGATTTGGGCGCATTTTGCGCCATCGGCGGTTGCGAGGCGCAAAGAACCGCAACGATCACAGACACGCAAGCAAGCGACTTGCGAGACGACGCGAATAAGATATTTTTGGAGTTCAGCACAATCGCCAATTTAGATTCGCTTCTCGACGCGGCGAAGTCAGGAGATTTTGATTGCAATTCCTTCGTCGGGATCACGACCGCGTCGAGACCGAGTTCATTCTACAACCCTGGGGTGAGTAATATCTGCGCCGGCGGTTATGCGGGATGGGGCGAGCAACCGCAGGAATTCCTTCGAATAAGTTGCGTTTCAAGCAGGATGCGTCGCGTTCGGATAGCACGAGTCGCCAGGCCATTCGATGTGCCGAGGAACTTCTCGAAGAGCAACTCGGCGGCGGCGCGGCCAATGTCTTCGACCGGCTGCTGGACGACGCTGACAGACGGGCGCAGCGTCGTGGCGAGTTCAAAATCGTCGAAGCCCAGTAATGCGATTGGTTTCGGCATGGAGATGTTCAGCTTTTGCAGGACTTCGAAAGCGTAGATGGTGGTGCTGTTCTTGAGCGGAAAGAGCGCATCAGGGGGATTCGGTCCGGCGAGCAGGCTTTCGATGGCGTATTCAGCCGAGCGATAGTCCTTGATGGAGGTATTCAGCGTGCAGGTAAGTCCGGCGGAGCTGACCGCTGCGCGATAGCCACGGATGCGCTCCTGGATCGTGAACAGCGTGCTTTCGCCGGTGAGGCAGGCAATGCGTTCGCAACCGTGCTCTATCAGGTGCTGGGTCGCGTTGCGCGCTCCTTTGAAGTTGTCGGTGACGACCGAAGAAACCGATGCATTGAAGATCGGACGGTCGATCGCCACGATGGGAATGGAAAGCCGGTTCACGAGATCGCAGAGTGCCTGGCTGCGCGAGTTGGCGGGCGCAATGAGCAAACCATCGACGCGGTGACCGATAAGAATGTTCAGGTTTTCGATTTCGGTGTGGGGATCGTTCTGCGTGGCCGTAACGATGAGCAGCGAGTCGTTGGCGCGAGCGACGGCCTGCGCAGCCTCGGCGCAGCTGGAGAAGAACGGGTCAGCCATGCTGGGAATGATGAGGCCGATGGTCTTGGTTCGATCGCCTTTTAGAACGCGCGCTGCCTGGTTAGGCCGGTAACCCAGCGCCTCGATTACGCGGCGCACGCGCGCCAGCGTTTTGGGGCTGACACGATCGCCGCCGTTGATGACACGCGACACGGTCGTATTGCCCACACCGGCCTGCCGGGCCACTTCACTTAGAGTCGGAAGCCTGCTTTTTTTCATTGCATGTTTGCGCTTGGGGGCAGTCGCGTAACACGAGTCTATCGCAAAATAGCCATTGCGCCCATCACCATCACGGCGCGATGACAATAGGAGCGCGCCAAAAGGCCGCTCTCGAGGTGTCCGGATCGAGCACCGTCACCTGGCAGTCGTATTGGCCGGCTGGAAGTTGATGGATGCCGATATCGAAGCTGAGGGGCGTCACGCCGAGGCGGGTGGTGGAGTTGGGCTGCACGGCAATCGGGGTCGTCTTGAATACCTCCGTTCCTGACGAATACAGCGTGACGAATGCGAGCAATGGCTGGGAGTTCGTGGAAGCCACGGACGCAGGCGGCTTGTATGCCTGCAGATAGACATACACATTCCGTCCGGAATTGAAGACCCGGGTTACGCTGGGAATCAGCTTGCTGCCACCCTGGACCAACGGATTGACCGCATCCTCCTTGGCTCGTTCCTTCGCTTTTGCGGCATCGTAGATCGCCTGCTTCAGTTCGACGCGCTGACTGCTTAGTACCACCGAGCTGATCGGGATTCGCTTCTCTTCCCGGTTCAGGTTGGGGATGACAAATGTCGATCTGATAGGTGCCGATGCGTCCGGTTTCGTCGTCGCGCGCCAGGAACTTGATCATGTATCTGCCGGGCAGCAGAGTGAATCCAGTGTCGTATTCAATAGGGCGATGGGCGAGTTCAGCGGCGGTTGCATCTGACAGCTTGATGTTGACGTTGTCGCGAACATTGGTGACAGTCATGCCGCCCACTATGTCCTTGACCTCTCCGACGAAATCAATAAGGGTATGTTCGGCGCCGCCGCGCTTGGCCAGGGCCAGTTCGCGACCGGGAATTTTCACCACGAGGGGCACGAAGTACTCGGCGCGATTCAGTTGGAAATAATCGATCTCCATGGCGATGGAGAGTTCGGTGATGGGATCTTCGAGCATCAGCGCGTCTTCAAGCTGGCGCTCCTTATCGACGGTGGTGAACCGTTTGAACTCCTTGTCAGCATAGTAGCCCTGGCGATAATCAAGCTTCGCCTCCTCATTTTGAGCGAGAGAAATCTTCACGCGCCGGAATTTCCCATCGCGTTCCACATTGGTCGTGTAGTAACCGATGACGTAATAATCTGCGATGGCCTGTTGCGCCTGTACGATGCCGCGATCGAGATCGTTGGCATCGAGCAGGGCCTTGCCGCCGGTATCGCCGGCGAGGGCGTAGAGCGTGTCCTGCGAAAACTGGAAGTTGATTGTCGTTGCGTTGGCTGCGGCTCCGGTGTAGATGTTGGCGTTGCCCTGCGAACCTTGCGTTGCATCGCCAAGCGGAGCCTCGGCGACCAGGCCGCGCGCGTCGATGGGCCAGAACGACACGCCCGCCTTGATGGCGGCATCGACGGTTGCGTGCAGCTGGGCCTGGTTGTTGATGCCGTTGAGCCGCAAGCCTCCGGCAAAGTAGATCAGCGATTTCTTCTCGGGTACGCGGCCCAGCATCTGCGCCGCGGTCTGCAATGCGGAAAGCTGGCGATCGGTATTGAAGACATTGAATTCGGCATCGTCCTGGCCGAATGCTGCTCCGGTGTCAGAGGTGCTGGCATCGTCGATCTCGTCAGCGGAGTCCTGGCCTTCGCCGACGATCATAGTTTGCAGGATGCTTAGCAGCCGGTCGCGATCGGCCGTGAAGTCCTGAAGCACATCGACCGATGCGCTGTTGTAGCGCATGATTGAAAGCAGGTCGACTGAAGTCATCTGGGTGCGAATGAATTGCTCGCCCGCATGTAATGCGCGCAACTGGTCTGCCGGCCGCATGGCTGACATGTCGAAGTAGAGGACAAGCAGGCGGCGGTTCCTGTAGCGCTCATTGTTGGCGGTATCCGGCGCGATTTGAGATTTTGCCAGCCGCTTGTAGATCTTCAGATTTTCGTCGGCGGGTTTCGATGGATCCAGGGGCTTTGCATTTGCAACCAGGTCCTGGTGTTCGCAGAAACGGATGATCTGCGGCGCGCCATCTTCGGTTACCGCAAAATCCGCGGCGGTGAGGCCATGAACGGGATTACCCTGCTTGTCTTTCACGACGACCGTCTCGACAACGAGTTGCACCTTCATCGAGAGCGTGTAGTCTTTCGGCGCATTGGGATCGCGATTCTGGCCCACCTGTTGCGCGCATGCCGCAGCGGCGAAGAAGATCGCGAGCGAAAGTGCGAGCAGTTTCCGCATGGTCTAAAACCTCAGCCGCAGAGTGGTCTGCAGGCTGCGCATCTGGCTTGCCGCCACGGGCTGGCCGAATTGCGTGTCGCCGACGGTGGTGTTCCAGTTATTGAAGACCACGTGGTTCAACAGATTGGTCGTTTCGATGCGAGCGTCGAGATAGAAACGCGCGGTGGGCCGGAACGTGCGCTGCATGGCGCCATCGAGACTGAACGTATTCGGACCGCGGATGGAGTTTCTCGGCGCGGTGCCCCATGCGCCTGACGCGGGTGCGGCGTAGGCGAATGCGTTGAGGTGCGTGTGCCCAAGCGAGGTGTAGATGGGAGCGCCGGTGAGGCTGGGCCGCAGCGACCCGATCGAGCCTGTTCCTGGAACCACAGCAGGATACACGGGCGTTTCCGGTAGTCCTGTGCCTGCATTGATCTGGGTTAGCAGGGTCCACTCTTTGAGCAGCCTGCCGGGCCAGCCATGCAGCAACGTTCCTCCTTCAAGGCCCTGCCCGGTTGTATATTGCGCCTGCAGATTGAGAAGATGACGCTGGTCGAACGACGAGAGCGAACGTTCGGCTCCAAGGTCGCGCCAGTCCTGCGCAACCGCCGGACTTTGCGCAGGCGCCGCTGACACCGTTAGTGGCTCATTCTCCGAGAGACCGCTCTGACTGCCGCTCGATGTGTGTCCCTGGCCTCCAAGGGCGGCGTCATCGTCGATCGATTTTGAATAGGTATACAGCATAAGTGCGGTGAAGCCGCCTTTCAGCCGGCGCCGTAACTGCAACTGTCCTGATTGGCGCGTGGAATTGCCTCCCGAAGTTTCATAGACAAATCCCGACGGGCACTCCGGGCACGGATTCAGCGCGCCCAAAGGAAAACTGTTGGGCAGAAATTCCTGTACGCCATGCGTGCCCTTCACGCCAAGATAGGTCGCGGTCAGTTGCATTGCGCCGGGCAAGTCGCGCTGCAGGGCCAGATTCCAGTTTTGCGCATAACCAACGCGAAAATGCGGATCGAGGCCGAATGTCTGGCTGGTTGTGGATTCGCATGAAATGAATCCATTGGCAAGGGAAAGGGGGCATGAGGCGCTGTTCTGTTCTTTCACGCTTTTGGAAAGCGGCGCCTGCTGCGCAAGCTGCAAAACCGGATTGAGGTAGACCGAAGTGTCGTGATAAATGCCGTAGCCTGCGCGGATGACAATGGTCGAGGCCGGCAGGGGGCGCCAGGAGATGCCGATGCGTGGCTCGACGCCGGTTCTATCGGGCTGCACCAGCGAATTGGAGTAGTGCGCACCCGTGAGCGGGCCGATCGGATCGTTGCCAAGCACAGGCGCGACGGATGTGAAGCCGGGCACGACGTCGAGATTCACCAGCCTGCCGCGCAGTTCGGTCATGGGCGCGCCATATTCCCAGCGTGCGCCCGCGTTGATGGTGAGGGTCGGCAGCACGCGCCAGTCGTCGGATGCGTATGCATCGTAGGCAGTCTGACGGAAATATTTGTCGGCATTGCCAAAGGCAATCGAACTCGCGTCGGGAACGCTGATGAGAAAGTCGGCCAGGTCGGAACCGGTGGCAGCGCCTGTGAAGGTGAAGGTCCCGCGCGGGTCTTGTTGAAAGAAGTCGTTGTACTGCTGGCGGCGAACGTCGCCACCGATGGTGATGTTATGGTGGCCGCGATAGATCCCCGCTGAGGCTGAATAGCCATCGGTGCGATTGCGATTGAAGGCACTTTGCGCATCGCTGAGCGAGGCGATTCCGCGGGAGAAGTTGAGCGCGGGTGGCCCCCAACTGGCAGGCGACTGGTCGTTGCCCGCGATTCCAGCGGCACCGGAAATGTTCTGACGATTTTCGAACTCGGGGCGGACCAGTGTGCGCAAGCGGCTGAAGTGATAGGCCCCGTAGACAAAAAGGCGCTGGCTGAAACGGTGCGACCAGTTGATATTGGTATTCAGGCCAAGGGTGTCCGTAGTGTCGACGAACTTGAACAGGCTTACGTCGTCAGCGCGCAAGCTTTGCAGGTTGAAGTTGCCGTAGAGCTGATCTTTACGGCCCAGGGTCTTGTCCAGGCGCATTTGCAACGCGTCTTGATGCGTGCTGTTCAGAACGGGAATTTGGTAATTGTAGAGTGGATTGCCCGTGACATTCGGAAGCGGATACAACTGCAGCAGCGCCTGGGCCTGTGTACTGACAGGAACGATGTTGCCGGGATATGGTAGGCCGGTCGCCGGATTCATGATCGTCGTCGGCTGGCCAGCCGCGTCGAGCAGGTTGCCGCTTCGCTCCGCTTCCGTGGGCACCAGGGCCGAGTCAGTCTGCGCTCTGTGATTGCGCGTCCATTGATAGGCCATGAAAAGATTGGGGCCATTGCGCCGCAGCAGATAAGGAATCTTGACCGGGCCGCCAAACGTGAGGCCGCCGGTCATGCGGTTGTAGGCCGGCTTAGGCGTATCAATTCCGATGAGCGAATACTGCTTGGCATCGAAGGCGGAGTTGTCGAAGGAGAACGCGAGCCCTCCGTTGTAGAGGTTTCTTGAATTCCCACGCTTGTTGCCGAATGCCTTGTCCAGCGAGAACTGCGACGTGGCGGCGTTGTTGACACTCCCATTCACCAGAAAACCATCCGAGCTTTGCTCGTCGGATTGGTCTGGCGGTTTAGGAATCTCGACAGGCGCGTTCGCAGCGGGTGCAGGCTCGGTTACCGCGGCCTGAAGTGCGGGCTGGGCAGGTGTCTCCGGTCGTTCGGGCTTGGCGAGGGCGAGCAGTTCTTGCCTGGGGAGCAGCGTCAATTCCCACTTGCCCGGCGTGGTCTGCGGCGCAATGGTCACGTCTGCGTGAATTGACGCAAAGCACTGCAATGTGACTTCGATTTTCCATTGCCCGTCGGGCAGATCGTCGAAGCGATAGCGTCCGGACTCATCGGATGTAATGGCTAATTTCTTGTCTCCTTGAGTGGCGGTGATAGTCGCTCCCGGTACGGGCAGACCGCCGAACGTAACCTGGCCCGAGTAGGGCGACGCTGCTGCAAATCGCGGCGTGCCCATCCACGCGAGGGAGCACAGCAACAGGATTGTGCCGAGTTGTCGCCGCATGCATTCGCTCCAAACGGTTGCGTTCAATTCTCGGAGGGAAGGTCGATGTGGTCAATGACGATGACATCGGCGGTACCTTTCGAGGATTCGAGTTTCAATCCAAGTTGTTCCTGCACGGCCGTGAAGATGGATGGGCCGACGGCATCGGCCGTGCTGTCGTTGTGCGGTGCTCCACCATCGGCGCCCCCGGGCGTGGGCGGGGGCGCATCATCCGGAGTCCATTGCAGCGTGAAATCGTAGTTGCCGGTGAGGCCGGTTTTGTCAACGACAGTTCGTCCGAGCTGGTCAGAAAGAACGCGTGCCAGCGTCTCAGTGTTGGTGCCCTCTGATTCGAGATGTCCTCGGCCCATGAGCCGAAGCATGCGGCGCTGTTGAGGCCTGGCTGCTCCGGGACCGCCGGGGTTTGGATTCGGGCCCGAATCCGGGGCCTTGGCATCAGGCGGCGGCGGAGGGGGGACCTCGCTCGCCTTCATCTTCGGTCCGCCCTTGGCGACGACCAGCGTGTAGCCCGGCAACTCTCGGGTCTCGTGGTGATACTTCAAGTTGAATCGCTCCAAAAGCAGAGGCAAAAGCATCGCACGACGCTGCTCAAATGTGAGCGCGCTTAATTTCGGCGCGTCGTCAGGAGCCACCTTCGCCTGCAGGTCATAGCGATTGGTCTTGATCCATCCGGGCGCTCCGATGATGTGATCGTCTTCCAGGCCGAACGCTTCCTTCAACATCATCTGTACGGGCACACCGGCAAGCGAAACGCCATCCGGAGTGAACATAAACATTCTGCGGCCATCGGATGCAGTGGTGGGCTTGATGGTGGCAACATCATACTTGGGTAGATCCGGGGACCCATCCGTCGATGGAGATGACGGAGGCTTCGCCGCGTCTGCCTGCGCGCTCAACGAAGGCGCGACGAGGAACAACATCCAGGCCGCGGCAAACAACATCGTGAGAGAGGGAATGGACCGGGGGCGAATCACATCGATCATGGAACGATCCTCACATTCGTAGAAATGTTTTCGAATACCGCCAAGGAGGAGTCGATCGAGAAAAACACGCGTAAGACGTCGCCGATCGGACTTGGTTAGCGATCGGACCCAGGCCGCTGCGGAGTTCTCGAACATTACTGCATCAATTGGGCGAAGGGAGCTGGGCGCTTTCGACGACCAGCACTTCGACCGGCGCCTTCTGCGGCTCGAGCTTCAATCCGAGTTGATCCTGAAGAGCGGTGAAGATGGATGTCGGCGGTTCTTCCGATGCGTCGCGTTTGTCACCAGGCTGCGGGCCCATTGAGACCCCGCTCAGCACAAAATCGTAGTTACCCGTAATCCCGGTTTCATCCACGACTACACGGTTGTCCATCTCTTCGAAGTGCGACAACCAATGGCTCAATTCGCTAACGGGAAAGGCCGTCGCGGTCCACTGGCGACCGTCGGTGCTCATCAAGCGAGGAAGATGCGCGCCGGGCGGAGGTGGAGTTCCAGCCGGAGGCATCGGGTCCACTTGCACCTGCTTCATCTTCAATCCGGCCTTGGCTACGACCAATGCATAAACTGGCAGCTCTCTGGTTTCGATCGTGGTCTTCAATGCGAACCGGTCCGCCAGCATCGACTGAAGCATCAGGGAAAGCTGCTTCCTTCGTTGATCGATGGTGAGGTTCTTGGCGGCTTCTATATCTGTCTCGCTCGCTTTTGCCTCAATGTCGAAGTACTCTGAGTCCATCCAGTTTGGCCCGCCGCTAAGCTGGCTATCTCCCCTTAGGTCATAGGCCATTCCGATGATGTCTTTCAGCGAGGCATGGACCGCGGTGAAGCCGCTAGGCAACATGCCAATGCGGCGGATTTTCCCGGTATCGTGATTGGGCTTGATGCTGACCACTTCGAAAGCAGGTCCGGGCGAGGCGGAAGGATGCATGATCTGGGTGGGAGCCTGCATGGCATGCAGCATTCCGAAGCCCAGAGGAATTGCGATCGCGAATATGGCCGAGGCGCCGAGCGCGATTTTTCGCAAAGTGCTCAAGGCTGTACCGGATTGATGCGTCATGATGCGCAGTACGCGCTGCTTGAGATCGGAACCCGACACGCCGGACACGCACGGCTGGGGCAGCTCGAGGCAGAATGTGCAGACTTTGAGAATGCTTTCCGCGTAGGTCTCAGGGCGCGCGCTCATCTCGAGCACCTTCTCATCGCATGCGCGTTCCCGCTCGTCAAGCAACCGCGAGCTCATCCAACGCACCGCGGGATGGAACCAGAACAATGCTTCGACAAGCATGTGAATGGCGGCGGTGAGATTGTCGCGCCGGCGCACATGCTCCACTTCATGCGCGACAATGGCTTCGACTTGTGCGTCATCGAGTTGCGCGGAGATGCCGGCGGGCCATAGCAGCACCGGATGAAGGATTCCAAAAACACCCGGTTCGATGGTCCTGGGCGAGACGAGCAGCGGAATCGGCTTGCGCAGTCCGGCGTTCGACTCCGCGCGCCGCAGAGCTTCCACTTCGCGGCCATCTTCGATTGGCAAAGCAGCTTTAGTAATCGCGGCAGCCCGGCGCCAGCGCACGATCTGCATGGCCAGCATGGTGATTACACCGCACAGCCACAAGGCCAGGAGCAATGCGGAAAAATAAGCAAGCGCGTAAGTCGGATCCGCGGAAGGGACGGTCCGGGCGACCGACGCGGCGGTCTGCTGAAAAGGCTGGCCAATTTCATCCGCGGCCGTGTAGACCGCCGGGCCGAACGACCTTCCCGCAACGGGACTCACCCAGTGAGAGCCGAGTTCCGAAAGCAGCGCAAACGGGACCAGGAACTTGATGGAGGCCAGCATCCATATGGAATGGCGAACGCGGGCGGGATTGCGCCGGAGCGCAAGCGTGAAAAGCCAGGCCACCAGCAGAACAAGCGTGGATTGCCAGAGGTGGTTGAAAAGGGGAGCTGTCCAGGCGGGACGCCAGAATTCGGGGATGTTCATGACTTGCTCTCCTTGTTTGACTCTCTGGAGAGGTTTCGTAAAAGCCGCTCAGCCTCTTTTACGTCGTCGAGCGACAGCTTTCCTGCCTCGATAAGATGCGCCATCACAGGCTGGCTGCGGCCCCCGAACATGGAGAGCATTTCGTCAACCAGGCGGCGCTGGGCTGCTTCGCGCGAGATGGCCGGGGCAAAGACATGGAAGTTGCCGACCTTCTTCACGCGCTGCACAACCTCTTTGACTTCGAGCCGGTTTACGGTGGTCTGGACGGTGGTGTATGCCGGCCGCCCCTTGGGCGCGAAGGACTCCTGGATCTCACGTATGGAGCATTCGCCTTTGGTCCAGAGCGTCTCCATGATTTGGAATTCGAGTTTCGAGAGTTTCGGCGGCAAGGTCTATCTCCTACATGTGTAGTAATTGTTACCACGCTTGTAGGTGGACGTCAAGATGGTTGTGACGAGCGGCGAAATCCGCTCGTCGTATACTGGACTTACATAATCAAGGAATCGGAGTTGTCTTATGCCAGCCTATGAATATCAATGCGATGCATGCGAGGGCCACTTCGAGCGGCGCCAGAAGATGTCGGAGCAGGCACTGGAAACCTGCCCGGAATGCGGCGGCCATGTAAAGCGGTTGATCAGCGGCGGCGCCGGCGCGATTACTAAAGGCAACACGGGCGCGTCAAGTTATGCAGCGCCGCAGTGCGGCATGGGCGGCCCCTGTTGCGGCCAGGCGTGCATGGGCAACGAAGCACCCTGCGAGCAGTAACGACGCGCTTGAGTAGTAAGAAGCGCAACTGTGAGGGCCACAATTCCATTGGAGCATCATGCTTAAACGACTGCTGCTGGCGGACGATCACGGCCTCATGCTTGAGGGACTGACTCGTTTGCTGGCGGGAGAGTTTGAAATTGTCGGCACGGTGATGGATGGCCGCTCACTGGTTGTCGAAGCGGAGCGCCTGCGGCCTGACGTCGTGGTACTCGATATCGCGATGCCCGAAATGAACGGCATTGAAGCAGCGCGGCGCCTGAACAAATCCCTGCCGGCCTGCAAGATTGTTTTCGTCACGCAGCAGCTCGACCCGGCGTATGTCCATGCGGCCTTCACGGCGGGTGCGAAGGGTTACGTGGCCAAGCAGTCGGCGTCAAAGGAACTTGTCGAAGCCATTCATCGGGCATTGCGGAACCTCTACTACGTCACCCCGCTGGTGGGAGAAAGGGCCGCGGAGCTTGCCGCGCTGGATCCGAGCAGTAACCCGTCGGAATTCTTCGGGAGCACATTGACGCCGCGCCAGCGCGAAGTTCTGCAGTTGGTTGCCGAGGGAAAGACCACGAGAGAGATCTCCGCGGCGCTGCATATTTCACCCAAGACGGTTGAATTTCATCGCAACAGCCTCATGGACGAATTGGGAGTGCGCACGACCGCGGAGCTGACGCGGTATGCGGTGTCGCGCGGCATTGTCAGTTGAGGAACTCCCATAGAATGTAGCTGGCTCGAAGAGTATACTCAGGGAATCCCGGGGAGATTTCCCCGATTATGTCTTGTATCTATTCTGGTTGACGTGGTCAAGCGACTGAGTGCCCGGTTCCATATTTCTTAAGGGATTAAAAGCAGGCGCATTCAATGAAACAGATCGAACCATTCTGTACTGCAGCGATCCCTCTCTGCGTGCGGAACCGATTGTATTGAGGGACAGCCATACCAGCGGCACGCGAGTTGTCCCGTATCTAGCCAGGACCCGAAGGAGATATTCGAAGAGCATGAGCAACCCTGTCAGAATTCTTTCGATCAGCGACGATGACGGGCTGCGTTTTTCGCGGGAGCTGCTCCTGTCGAATGACGGCTACGAGATCGAATCGATCCCTAGCACCACTGCGCTTTCCCTTGCGCAGGCCGAATCGTTTGACGTCGCACTCATCTGCCGATCGGTTGAGGCCGAACGCGCCGCTGCGGTTACCGACATGCTGCGGCAATCAAATCCGGAAATCCAGATTCTGTGTATCAGCCCTCTTGAAACTGAGTCAGGCCGCTGCGAAGGGGGCCTGGAGATCGCGTCGGGACCGGAGTCCCTCCTCGACGCAATTCGAGAAGTGTTCAGGCAGAGAGCCGGGCAGAGCGTCTCTTGAGGTAGAAAGCTCAATAAAGCGATCGCGATGACAGATCATTTTTTTGACGATGCTCTTCGTCACTTATCGAAGAATTCAATGCGGCTCTGACGAGTCGGGCGCCGGCTGCGCTGAACTTGAGCCTGAATTGTCAAGGGTCGTGACATGAACACTGGCCTGGCTCTCCGGCACGGTCCCGTCATTCACCTGGACCTCGGTGGGTCTACCCTGGATGAGAATGCGCTGCACGGCTTTGCCTCGCGCCGGAATGCGTACGCGCTGCGTGACGGAGGTGGCATCGGTCCTCACCGTTACTGGAACTTCGGCGGATGCATAACCTGAATTCACGACGTTGATTGCGACCAGCCAATTGCCTGCCTGCTGCGCGGTGGGAAAGACGCTCTCGATGGAGAGATCGGGAAGGCCTTTATCGGCATTCACCCAGTCGTTGAAAAACCACGCCAGGTCGCGGCGCGCTCCCGCCTGTTCAACCTCAGTTTCAAACTCACCCGGACCAGAATCGTTGCCGCTTCCCTTGCTCATGACCGGGCCTGGGTTGTACGCGCGCAGCGCCGCGGAAAGAGTCGTATCGCTGGCAACGTCTCTCAACATCCAGAGAACATACGTCGCCTTGGTGCGAAAGTACACAGGCGCGATGGCCAGGGCGAGCGGCTGGCCTGAGTTCTCACCGGGACTTGCCGGTTCGGCCAGGGCCAACGCCTGGCGCCCGGCTTCAAGAGCGCTTAACGCTTTCTGCCGTCCCTGCTGCTTTTCAATCCACAGCGTGCCCATGAAATGAGCGACACCTTCGCTGAGCCAGGCGCGAGGCGACTGCATCCATGCGTGCGTGAGAGCGTGCGCCATCAGGCCCTCCAGTTGTTCATGCGGAGCTTCGTGAAGGCTGGTGGCGAGCAGCGCTCCCGTTTCGTAAGGCGCATCCTGGGGATCAGGCAGGTCGAGCAGCGTAAGTTGCGCGCGGGGGCGCTGCCCCAGCCAGCCCTGCAGGAATGGTGTAACTGTCGCGGCGGCTTCCGTCCACGATTGAACGGCGACTTCGTTGTCGGGGAGAGTCCACGCGGTCACGTTGGCTCCCGGGTGTGCTTTGCGAATTGCGACGAACAGGCTGGGCGCTTCGAATCCGAGCGCCGCTTCGTCGAGTTGCGTGGTCGCCACACCGGCAATGTCTACGCCCGGGCCGGCCGAATCCGTGACGTGCAACTCGGCGGGGTGTCCGTTGATGAGTGCCACCGTGGGAGCCTGGCCATGCGGGAACTCGATGGTGAGATGAAGACGGATCCTCGCACCTGAGAGACGGAGTTTATGCTCGCCAATCTCGTCGAAGAGGCGCGCGCCATCGCCCAGAATTACAGGGACGGCGGAGACCGGGTACCAGACCACGTTGCCGAATCCGCGCAGGCCGGTGAACTCCGTATCGATCCGATCCCAGTCGGAATGGAGAGCCACGTCTTCCGGCGTTCCGATGGCCGTGAGCCGTTGCGCGGTAATGGTGATCGGGCCGGAATAGGTGACATCAAGCTGGAGACTGGAGCCCGGCGCAAGCGGCTGAGCCGGCGCAACCACCGCTTCGTGGAGTTGACCAGTGTGGTCGGAATCGGAGTTGAGCGTGGCAACCTGGAAAGCAGTGTCCTGTCCCTCAACCCGGATGCGTTCCCAATCCAAGGAAGACGAAATCTGCAAGGGAACATGCGCCAGGGGCGTTTTGCCGTCGTTTCGGACGGTAAGCAACGCGCGGACTGCAATCTGGTGAACCTCAGGACGAAGGTGGACGTCAAGGTCCATTGCCGTAAACGTGACTGCCTGGCGTTCTCCGTCGGCGGCGATGGGGGCGGGGAGCATCTGCGGAGAATTGCCGGGGCCGGACTGGGTCGTGGTCTGGCCGTTCTCATCAATGGACCGGGAGAAGATGACCTTGCTTTTCGGGTTCTCCGGTGCCGGCGGGGCGGTCTGTGGGGGTGGTGGAGTGGGCGGAGTCGTCGACTGGGCCGGGGCGTTGGGGCAGAGCGGGGCGACGGCGGCAAGCAAAACAAGCGCGAACAAAAACTTCATGAACCGAGGCCTTTCCGTTTTGCCGGTTTGGACGCGGGAGATGCGGCGGGGAAAGCACTCCTGGAGGGTCCCGCTGCCGCCATGCGGGTTGCGGCGCGGCGCTGCCGGAAGGCCTCGTAGAGGACCACGGCGCCGGCGGCTGAGACGTTCAAAGAACTCACGCCCCCGGCCATGGGAATGCGCAGGAGGTGGTCGCAGGTGCGGCGAACGAGGTCGTGGAGGCCGGCGCCCTCCCGGCCCATGACGAGCACGCAGTTGCCGGTCATGTCGAACTGGTCGTACTCGGTGGTTCCCCGCTCGTCGAGGCCGATGATCCATAGATTGTGGGATTTGAGGTCTTCGAGGGCGCGAACAAGGTTGACCACGCGGGCGATGCGCAGATGCTCGGCGGCGCCCGCGCTGGCCTTGACCGCAGCGGGACTTAATGGCGCAGAGCGGCGCTCCGTGAGGACAACGCCATCCACGCCGGCCCCGTCAGCAACCCGAGCAGGGCGCCTAGGTTCTGGGGGTCTTCGACGCCGTCGAGGGCGAGCAAAAGACGAGAACCGGTGGAGGAGGGCAGGGGCTCAAAGAGGTCTTCGATGGTCAGGAATTCCTGGGGGCGGACCATGGCAACGACGCCCTGGTGGGCGGCGGTTCCGGCGAGTTGGGTAAGCTGCTCACGAGGCTCCTGACGGACGCGGACACCCGCCTGGCGGCAGTCAGCGACCAGCCGGGCGAGGCGATCGTCCTGGCGCTCGCGGGCCACGATCACGTGGTCAAATCGCCGCCGCCCGGCCCTCAGCGCCTCTTCCACCGCGTGAACACCGTACAGGATTTCCATAAGGGACAGTTTAGAGGGTCATGCCGCGTAGATTCATCCCGCCCTAGCAGAGCTAGGACGGGGCACCCGCAATAGATTCCCTCGCTGGAAATTTGGCTTGCGTATCGAGACGAGCGATGCATACTCGTTTGTATGGCCCGGTCGAAGCCCAAGACGTTTCGCGCCGTGCTGGAGCGGTCGGGCGAGGGGCTGAACTGGGTGATTGCCCGGGTGCCGTTCGACCCGGCGGAGGTTTGGCCGGTGCGGAAAGGCCGGCGGGTGCGCGGGGAGATCAATGGGTTCGCGTTCCGGACCTCCCTGTTTCCTGAAGCCGGCGGCAAGAGACATATCGTGCTGGTAAACAAGAAGATGCAGGCAGGGAGCGCGAGCCAGGATCGGCGATACCGCGCAGTTCCGCCTGGAGCCCGATCTTGAGGAGCGCGAAGCGGTTGTTCCCGTGGAACTGGCCAAGGCCCTGAAGGCGGACCGCGGGCTGCGGAGCTACTATGACGCTCTGAACCCCTCGACGCGGAGAGATATCGGGCGCTGGATCGGCGAGCCGAAAGCTGCTGAAACTCGTACAAAACGCGCCGACCAGATCGCCGAGCGGCTGTTTCTGGCCATGGAAGGCGAACAGGAGCCTCCGCCGATTCTGCGCGCGGCATTCCAGCGCCAGCCCGCTGCGCGCGATGGCTGGGAAGCCATGACGCCGATCCAACGGCGGAACCACCTGTTCGCCATCTTCTACTACCAGACGGCGGAGGGCCGGGAGAGGCGGGTCCGAACTGCCATCGAATATGCCCTCAAGGTGGCCAAGCGGCTCAACGGCGGGGCAAAAAGCGAAAATCTCGAGTAAATCGATTAACTTTTTTCGACTTTTGGGGGCGGGTTTGTCGTCTAATAGAGCAAGATGAAGGCGTTCGCGTCGGTACAGTCGTTGTTTGCCCAGGGTTCGGCTGCTGCCCAGGAGGAAGCGGTACGGCAGGAAAACCTTGCCATTGCCGCCGGTCTCAAGCACCAGGAAGCTGGTCTGCTGGACGAGTTGATCGTCCGCTACCAGCACCGTCTGCTGCGCTACCTGCTGTTTTTGACCAGCAGCCGGGAACTGGCCGAAGACCTCTTTCAGGAGGTCTGGATGCGCGTGCTGGTGCGCGGCGCCCAGTTCAACGGCAAGGCCCGATTCGACACGTGGCTGTTTACCATTGCCCGCAACCTGGTGATCGACTATCGCCGCAAGCGGACCGTGGCCAGCCTGGACGAATTGTTTGAAGGCGCCAACGAAGACGACCGGCCCATGAGCTTCGAGGTTTCCGATAGCCAGCCGACGCCTTTCGAGAACTTCGCCAGTCTCGAAGACCGGCAGCGCGTTTCCGAAGCGCTTCTCCAGGTGGACACGCTCTATCGGGAAGTGCTGGTCTTGCGGTTCCACGAGGAGCTGTCGCTGCAGGAGATTGCGACCGTGACCCGGGCACCGCTTTCCACGGTGAAATCGAGACTCTATCGAGGCCTGGCGGCCATCAAGCCCAAGCTGGAAAGCCTGTCAGCGCCGCGACCCGAGGCGGAGTAATGGCCGCTGGAAGTGCCGACGGATCTCGCGAGCGCGATCTGAGGACTGCCGTCGCGAGCCAGGATGCCGGCCGGGAGCGGGAAGTCGCTTATGGTGCGCGCCGGGTGGTGATGGCGTCTCTGGGAGTGATGAAGGATCAGAAGGCCGGCCGCAAACGGGTTCGCGCCATCGCCATTTCTTCCATCCTGGTTTTTCTCCTTGTTTTCGGACCGTTGATCTGGTGGGCCGCCGATAATCTCATATCCGGCGAACACCTGGGCGATCTGGCCTGCCAGCTCAGCCTGTGGGCATGCATCGTTTGCCCCGCGCTGCTGGCCGCAGCCGTAATGGCTGGATGGCTGCGGCATCGGTCGTAGTTTCCCAATTTCATCTCAGCCGTTTTGGGGCAGAATCGACCGATTTTGAGAAATCGTTCTGCCCGGGTTGAAATTGCGGATCTTGGGTCGCAACTTCCCGAGGCAGCGAGCCGTCATTCCCTACAGAAGTTAATCTCTACTTGAACTTCTACTGAACCCCTCCCCCCAGAGGGCACGAATATGCGCGATCCTGAATTGATTACCGTGAACGAAGACGCCCGGCTGATCCCGTGGTGGTCCATCGTCACCGCTACCGCGGCCTTTGTCGCCGTCGAGTACTACATGTGGCTGGTGCTGCCGGAGCAGCGCCATCACCCCGGGCCTCCGATCGGGTTCAGGATCTATTTCAACCTCTCGTGGGGTCTGCTGGCGTCGTTGTATTTCCTGATGGTGGGGTACGTCAGCAAGGACGCGCCGCGACGGGCCATGAGCGCCCGGTTCTGGATGCTGATCTGCTTCGTGATGCCGGGCGGGATCGGGGCGGTGCTGTATTTCCTGTTGCGGCAGCCGCTGGTTTCGCGTTGCCCGGCCTGCAGCACGTTCGTGCAGAGCGACTTTCATTTCTGCCCCCAATGCGACTACCAGCTGACCGCAAGCTGCGGAACATGCTTCCGGACGGTGCGCGCGACGGATCAGTTCTGCACTCGCTGCGGACATGAACTGGCCGCGGACAAGATGCCCGCGCGCCTGCGGGTGATGGCGGAGTAATGACGCCAGCCTTTAGCTATTAGCTCTTAATTCGGTACCTGAGACGTTCATCGGCCGCTGGGATGATCTGCGCAATTTCCTTTGGCCTGTTTTGGCTAAGAGCTAACGGCTAAGAGCTAACGGCCCACAGCTGCTTTTAACCCTCCATTGACCGCCTAAGCCCCGGTTCCTACAATCAAGCTTCCGCATGTCTTTATCAGCGCTCATTATTGACGACGAACAACTGGCCCGCGAAGAGCTGAAATACCTGCTCGATTCGGTGGGCGGGGTGGACGTTGTCGGGCAGGGCACCAACGGCATTGAGGCCGTGGACCTGATCGAAGAGCACCATCCCGACCTGGTGTTCCTCGACGTGCAGATGCCGGGCCTGGATGGATTCGCGGTAATCAAGCGCCTCAAAGAGCGCAGCGAAGCCAAAGCGCGAGCACATCCGGGCGAGGAAGAACCCCTTCCGCAAATCGTGTTTGCCACAGCCTATGACCAGTACGCCGTCCGCGCGTTTGACGTGAACGCGGTGGACTACCTGCTGAAGCCGTTTGACCGCACGCGCGTGGAGAAGGCGGTGGAGCGGGCGAAGACGCGCATGTCAGGCGGCGGCGCGGCTCCGGGCGCTGAAGCGCAGATCGACGCCCTGCTGCGGCTCCTGAACCATGGGACGGGGCGCACCCACCAGCCGGCCAAACTGATTGTGCAGGCGCAGAGCCGGCTGCTGCTGGTGGACCAGGCGGAGATCTGCTTCGCGGCCATCGATGAGGGAATCATTCGCGTGGTAACGCAGAGCTTCGAAGGGCATTCGAAATGCCGCACGCTGGAAGAGTTGCTGGAGCAACTGGACCCGGCGGTGTTCTGGCGAGCGCATCGCGGGTTTGTGGTGAATATCAACCACATCCGCGAAGTGGTTCCCTGGTTCAAGTCGAGCTACCAGCTGCGCATGAACGACAAGCAGCAGACAGAGATCCCGGTGAGCCGGTCGCAAACGAAGAGACTGCGGGAACTGTTCAATCTGTAGCGGACTTTCCTTCCCTACTCAGTCGTAGCGCTCGAAGATAATCTGCTTGCGGTGCCAGCCAAAGTTGGCGAGCTTTTCGCGCACGCCGGCGACCATGTTGTTGAGGCCGCAAATGTAGGCGTGGATGTCGAAGCGGAGTTCAGCCGGTGGGATGGCTGGATCGACGGGCGGCAGCGGAAGGCTGATGCCGAGCCTGGCGGCGCGCTTCTCCACGATGCGGGCAACGTGCTCCTGCACATAGCCGCGCAGGCCGGTCCAATGTTCGTCGGCGCGGCTGAGCGTGGGGAGGTAATGGAAATTCGGTTTGCGGGCGGCGAGCGCTTCGAATTCGTCGCGGTAGTAGAGTTCGCTCTCGTAGCGGGTGCCGTAGACCATCCAGATGTCGCGGCCTTCGCTGCGGTCGGACCCGTCTTCAGGGAACAGCCACTGCGCGTAGGCGCGCATGGGAGCAATGCCGGTTCCGGTGGAGATAAAAATGGAGTCGGCGGCGGGCAGGTTCAGAACAAAGTGACCATGCGGGCCGTGGATCTTGACAATGCCGCCGGGAGGCAAATCGGTGAGATCGGCGAGGTGGTTGGAGAAGAAGCCGCCCTCAACGCGGTTGACGCACAGGTCAAAGCGATTGCCGCTGGCTGCCGATGCGATGGAGTAGGCGCGCGTTTGCTGCTTGCCCTTGGGATCGGCGGCGACGGTGGATATAAATTGGCCCGCCACGAAAGGAAAGCTCTCAAGTTCGTCGATGACGAAGTTGAAGTGGTAGCACTGGGCGATTTCGGAGATGCACACCTTGCGCTCGAGGCGCGCGTCGTAAAGCTTGCGTTCCAAGGCCTAACCTCGCGGTAAACGAAATGAGGCCCGCGCGAGGGGGCCTCAGGTAAGTATCCAAAAACGCCGCGGGGTGTGGCAAGCAGGCACAGCAGATTGTGGGATTGCGGCGGGCGAGGTCAGATGGGCGCGATCAGGCCAGGCTCGTCGTTCTTCACATTTCCGACCGCGGGGCTGATCTTCCAGGCGGTCATGAGCTCGTCGGGATAGGGGCGGAGCAGGTCGACCGGGAGCTGATGCGGCTCGGCGGGTGCCATCCAGCGTTCGTAGTCGGCGGGCATGAGGATGACAGGCATGCGATTGTGGAAGGGCTTTATGTGGAATTGAAGGTGCTGTCAAGCGATTCGAATAGTTGGCGGTCTCGGTTTCCTCGATACCTCTTGCCATTTGTCGGAAAACGATCTCTTCGAGCCCTAAAAGAACTTGCGCCGTTACTCCTGATCTGCATTGAATAGATCCAATTGCTGGTCGGTTGGATCCGATTCCTCGGCCCGCATCACATGCATCGCTTCCGCTGGCAGGATACGAAAAAGATGGACAGGAGGCCGTTCTGCCACGGTCAGGTATTCCTCGTAGTCGCGCGGATCAAGAATCGTCGTCAGGCGGTGGTGGATGGGCTGGATGAGTTCGTTCGGCTCACCAGTGATCACGGCGAAAGTTCGTTCCCACTGATTGGTTTTCGGGTTCTTCCAAGGCTTCCAAACTCCGGCGATTCCGAAGGGTTCCCGGCCAGGAATCACCACCTCGTACTTGGCTTTCTTCTTTCCCCGTTCGATCTCCTGCCATTCAAAGATGGCGTCGGCAGGGACGATGCAGCGCCGCTGTTGGAACGAGTCCTTCCAGAACTGGGCCCGCTCGATGCCTTCTGAGCGCGCCGTAAAGAGGTGGCGATCAGGCAGTTTGAAGCCCCAGCGCATGAGCGCGATCTCGCGTTCTCCGGTTTCGCCGGTAAGAACGACGGGCTGGATGGAGCCGGGAGCGATATCGTCCTCAGGCTCCAGATAGAGGTTCTCCAGGCCCATGCCGACGCGAAAAGCCTCGGCGATTCGTTGTTTATCCGAACGTCTGCGGTAACGGCCACACATTTCAGGCCAGTGTAGAGGATGGCGGGCTAAGGCGCGGATTCGAAATCTAGCCCTTCATGCAGGTTGAGTAGCGCCGGAGGCCAACCGCTCCAGCGCTGCTTGATCCCCGGCTAAGGCCTTCCGTTCCGTTTCCGTCATAGGGATCTGCTCCAGGAGGCGTTGATTGTGAGTATTTGCTTCGAGAGCCTGAGCTCTGGCTGAGTCCCCCGGCACGTAAAAGTCACAGCGCTGGCAAGACATTCGATGTTGACACTGCGCCCAGTAGGGGTTTGCACAGTAGCCATGCCCCAGATGGACATATTTATATGCCTCGCCCCTGCCTGCGGCACCACTTTCGATGGCGGTCCGGTCCAACAGAACCTGAACCACGGCCACATTGCGCTCGAAGTAGCGTGCATCCACATAGGCCTGTGTCAGTTTGTCGGGCGTGATCGCCGCATACCATTGCGTGGATTCCAGGCGGCGGTGTCCCAGCCACTCCTTGAGAGCCAGGAGCGACATCGGCTCCTTGGCATTGTAGAGTTGTGTTGCGATGGTGGACCGGGCGCGATGGCTGGTGATCTGTCCGCGAAGATCGGAACCTGGAACGCCTGCCTTGCGACACAGCATTGGAATAACCGAGCTGTTCAGGACGATGCTACCGACAGGACGACCACGGTATCCGAAGAGGACATGGAACATCTCGCCGCTCTTGTCATCTACCACCGGTCGCATCGCCGGACGGAGACGCTGCCACTCTTCGATCGCTTTGCCGGCTGCTCCATGAACGGGTTTTGTGTAGTTGCCACTGGTTTTGTTCGCAGGCACATCCAGTAAGCATACGGACAAGCCGTCCCTTGGCCGGTTTGCATCGCCGGGACCTTGCCACCTAACGCAGCCGACCCTCAACCGCGCAATTTCATCCTTTCTCAGGCCGGCGAAAAGCCACACCATCACGAGAGCACGGATCATAGTGATGGGATATCGCGGCCCTGCCGCCTCACCCCGGGAGTTCTTGCTCCGCGGCAAATCGCAATATTCCAGATTCAGCCCGGCCCAGAGCAGCTTTGCCCAAATGTCTTCGGCAATGACGCGTGGATTGGGCGAACGCAAAAGGTGGATCGAGCGGGGAAAGCGAAAGGTCTGTCTTGGATCGAAACGATACGGAACTAATTCCCATTGCAGCAGATCGGCAAAGAAGCAGCGTAGTGCGCTGATGTGGCCGAGCCTGGAGGAGGCGCTGAGCGGTTTGTCGGGATAGATAGTTCGCCGGTCGTCTATAAACTGCCCGACGCGGAACGACCGGACAGCAGCAATGTACTCCGCGGCGAGCTGACGACTCCATTGGTCGGGTCTTGATATCTCCGGGTGCGTAGCTTTCAACCATCGGCCCACCACAAGCAGGCGGTAAAGCGTGCTGCGCTTAGTGGTGGCTCGCAGCACGGAGGTCTCATGCCAGCGCTTACACCAGGACAGCCATTCCGGGCTAATGCTGTCTGTCTCGATTTTCCGCCTTCTGTAAGACGGCGCAATATACGGTCGCAGCGGGCGCGGCATGATGCCTAGGCCAACAAATGCATGAGACAGCATGAAGGTCGCCTGCTTCATGACGTGCGCACACTCCTGCGCTCGCAGCTTCTCAAGGGACTCTGAGGTGAGAGTCTCCAGTTCGGCACTCTGGTTGACCAGAAAGAGTTCACAGAGAGCATTGCGGACTTCGGAGTGGAAGTACCCGGTGTATCCCAGACGTTTCAGTTCTGCCTGGACCATGTGAATCGACCGGTCGACTCGTTCCTGCCCGAAGATCTTGACGGTCAGGGAGTGACGCCGGATGATGCGCCGCTCCTGGTTGCGCAGTTCTGGCAGATCGACTGCACAAAGCAGCGCCGCCATTGCCATAACATGCTGAAGCGTGTTGGCCGCGGTCATGGCTCCTTTGCATCGTTGATATAAGCTCGTCCACTCCAACTCGCGCCACGCCCAAAATGCGCTTTGCCGCGCTTCCATCTCAGCCACCAAATGCCTAAGCAAGCAGTACTGACACGGCTGAGCTTGGGTAAGGCTAAGGCAAGCCTTGAGTGGCGCCATCAATCGGGTCAGGGGATCGTCGCGCCGGAGGTGCAATAACTCGCCCGCCTCGATGGCGGCGATCCGTGCTCGTTCTAACTCATTGAGCGTAGGAGATCTGTCGTAGCGGCTAAGGTCGAGCCTGGCAGCCGGCAGCTCTATCATGTTTCCTCTGGTCTCAGTGACGGATGACGAATCACCATATCGGCCATTGCCTTTTCGAGAACAGCGGTAAGATCACGGGCGCTGAGATGGATGTAAATCAAAGTGGACTGTAGAACACGATGGCCGGCGAGAGTAGCAATATGGTGCATGTCCAAACCTGCACGAGCCAAATCTGTGAGGCGAAGATGCCGCATCGTGTGTGTCGTCAGCTTTGGCAGATCGCTCCGCAGCGCAATGCGTTGTACCGCCTTGGTCCATGTGTAAGCCGTAATCGGTGCAGCTCGATTCCGCGGAGACTCTGAAAGGAATACTGCATCCGGATCTCTCCGCATCGTGTGGCGGCGGTTGAGATATCTGCACAACAGGACCGAGGTTGCCGGTGAGTACGGCACGACCTTGCCGCTACGGTTCTTCGTAGTTTCTGCACGAACGGTCAGCAACTTACGTGCGAAATCGAAATCACTCACTGCAATGGAGCACAGCTCTTCCCTGCGTAATGCTCCATCATAGGCCAGGGCAAGCATGGCTCGATCACGGATGCAGTCTTCTGCAGTAACATGGAGCACCCGTTCCCATTCCTCATCGGTTGGGATCCAGGGCAGCCTGTGGAGTCTTCTGACGGGTCCCGCCGTTCGGAAGACAGCGGACCCATAGCCCCGAAAGGTACCTCCACGGGACACTGGATTACCGGGGCGTAATCCTTCTTCCACCAGGTACTCGAAAAACAGCCGAACTGCCGTGACCCTCTGGATCAATGTCGCATTGGATAGACCTCTGGTTCTTAGCTCGTTGATCCAGCCGGCAACGTCTCCTTGAGTGCTCGTCTCCCAGGTATGCTCCCGGCTTTCAAGAAAGAAGCAGTAAGAATCGATTGCACGTGCGTATGCATCGAGGGTGTTGGGGGCTAGGCCAAACTGTTCCCTCATAGTCAGCCACTGGCAGGCATGGACAACGGTGTTCAGATGGCGATACCGGTGGACACTGAATGGGGGAGCCACGCTAGCCGCCTCCGCGCCGCAGGTTGGCAAACGCACTGCCCCGTGCGTTTGCCAACCTGCGGCGCTTCTTCATTCCATGGAGAACAGATGACGGCAGCATCACAGCTCAAACAATTTCGCTGCGCTCTATTCCACTTAACTCATACGAGGAGTTCGTTGGGATCGGTGGTGATGACGGTGTAGGAAAAGAGCGCCTGGCCAGTCTTCTTGTCTTTCCATACATCAAACAGGCCGGCGATTGCGAAGAGGGCGTGGTCGTTCAGCGCGAATGCGAAGGGCTGTTTGGTCTTCTTGTCGATGGGCTGCCACTCGTAGAAGCCGTCGGCGGGGATAAGGCAGCGGCGGCGCTTGAAGGCTTCGCGAAAGGCGGGACTGGTGGCGAGGGTTTCGGCTTTGGCGTTGATGGTGCTGTAAGCGATTTTGGGGTCGCCGGCCCAGTAGGGCACGAGGCCCCAGCGCATCTCGAGAATTTCGCGCTCCAGGGTTTTGCGGTTGAAGGCGACCACCGGCTGGAACGTCTGCGGCGCGACGTTGTAGGAGGGAAGGATTTCGAAGGATGTGGGAAGACCGGTTCGGAAGGCTTCGGCGATTTTCTGTTTGTCGGATCGGCGGTAGTAGCGGCCACACATGGGTTCGGATTCAGTTGTAGCAGGTTAGAACCAGGTTGGGTGGCGAAGATGTTGCGCGCGGGGCGGGCGGACTCGCATACTACTCTGCGGGCGTTGGGGCTTGTTTGTAGATTGGGATTTACGCGGAGATCGCTTGGCTATTTCTAAGGTTTACCCAAGTGCGCGGGCTGCGCTGGATGGCATCGTCGAAGACGGAATGACGATCGCAGTGGGCGGGTTTGGATTGTGCGGCATTCCCGAAGCGCTGATTGTTGCGTTGCGCGATACGGGAAAGAAGGATCTAACCGTCGCGAGCAATAACGCTGGCGTGGATGGCTGGGGCCTTGGGCTACTGCTGGAGACGCGGCAGATTCGCAAGATGATTTCGAGCTATGTGGGCGAGAACCGCGAGTTCGAACGGCAGTTCTTGTCAGGGTCGCTGGAGATCGAGTTCTGCCCGCAGGGGACGCTGGCGGAACGCATGCGCGCGGGAGGAGCGGGGATTCCGGGGTTCTTTACGCGCACGGGCGTGGGCACGGCGGTGGCGGAGGGCAAGGAACATCGCGATTTCGACGGCAAGACTTACATTCTCGAGCACGGGATTCGCGCGGATCTGTCGCTAGTGAAGGCATGGAAGGGTGATACGAGCGGGAATCTTATTTACAGAAAGACGGCGCGTAATTTCAATCCGGTGGCGGCGACGTGCGGGCGGATCACCGTGGCCGAAGTAGAGAACCTGGTAGCGACGGGTGAGCTCGATCCGGACCAGGTGCACACGCCGGGGATCTACGTGCAGCGCATCGTGCATAATCCCGGGGCCGAGAAGCGCATCGAGCAGCGGACGATCAGGAAGACATAGGGAGGAAGGTGTAGCGATGGCATGGTCTCGCGAGCAGATGGCGCAGCGCGCCGCGATGGAATTGAAGGACGGGTTCTATGTGAACCTGGGCATCGGCATGCCAACGCTGGTGGCAAACTATGTGCCCGCGGATGTGCATGTGACGCTGCAATCGGAGAACGGGCTGCTGGGGATTGGGCCATTTCCGACCGATGAGGAGGTCGATGCGGATCTGATCAATGCCGGCAAGCAGACCGTGACGGCGCTGCCGGGGGCGAGTTTCTTTTCGAGCGCCGAGTCGTTTGCGATGATTCGCGGCGGGCATGTCAATCTGGCAATCCTGGGGGCGATGCAGGTGTCAGAACGCGGCGACCTGGCGAATTGGATGATCCCCGGCAAGATGATCAAGGGCATGGGCGGGGCCATGGACCTGGTCGCGGGCGTGCAGCGCGTGGTGGTGCTGATGGAGCACACGTCGAAAGATGGGCAGGCGAAGATTCTGCGCGCGTGCACACTGCCGCTGACCGGAGCAGGCGTGGTGAATCGCATCATTACGGATTTGGGCGTACTGGACGTGACCGGCGATGGATTGAAGCTAGTGGAACTGGCGCCGGATGTGAGCCGCGGACGAGGTGCAGGCAAAGACGGAGGCGCGGCTTGGGTGAGATTCACTGAGAGACACGATCGCGCCCGCGCCACGCGGGATTGCGTCTGTCGGGCGAGTTTGTTCGCAGATGAAGTCGCCGGCAGCGATGAGACGGTCGAGATCGACGCCGGTTTCAATGCCCATGCCGTTGAGCATGTAAAGCAGGTCTTCAGTAGCGACGTTGCCGGCGGCGCCGGGCGCGTAGGGGCAGCCGCCGAGCCCGCTGACCGAGGCGTCGAAGACGTGCACGCCAGCAAGCAGAGCAGGCGTAAATGTTGGCCAGGGCCTGGCCGTAGGTGTCGTGAAAGTGGCCGGCGAGTTTGTCGATGGGGACGCGGCCAGCGACGGTTTCGATCAGATCGGTTGTGCGGCTGGGGGTGCCGACGCCGATGGTGTCGCCGAGTGAAATTTCATAGCAGCCGCGGTCGAACAGCGCGACGGCGACGTCGGCAACCTTGGCAGGTTTGACTTCGCCTTCGTAAGGGCAGCCGAGCGCGCAGGAGACATAGCCGCGGACGCGGATGTTGGCGGCGGAGGCGGCGGCGAAGATGGGCGCGAATCGCTCAAGGCTTTCGGCGATGCTGCAATTGATATTGCGCTGCGAGAAGGTCTCGGAGGCTGCGGCGAAGACGGCGACTTCAGTGGCGCCGGCGGCGACGGCAGATTCGAAACCGCGCAGGTTGGGGACGAGCACTGGGTAGGTGATGCCACCTTCATGAGGCAAGTGCGCGCAACACCTCGGCGTGATCGGCCATTTGCGGAACCCACTTGGGCGAGACGAATGCGGTGGCTTCGATGGTCTTGAGGCCCGCTTCGGCGAGGCGGCGGATGAATTCGATCTTGATGTCGGTGGGGACGATTTGCTTTTCGTTCTGCAGGCCATCGCGGGGGCCGACTTCGACGATGCGCACACTCGCGGGAATGTTCATGTCAGTTCTCATCGGCTTGCGAGTCGTCGCGGTTGAAATGGAGCAGTTCCGCGCCTTCGGTGACCTGGTCGCCGACTGCGAAGTGGAATGATTCGACTTTTCCGGCGGCGGGAGCGTGGATGGTGCATTCCATTTTCATGGCTTCGAGAATCATCAGGGGCGCGCCCTTCTCAACCGGATCGCCCGGCCGGACCACCTGCGCAATGACGCGCCCGGGCATGGGCGCGAGCAGGCTGCTCTCCTTGCTGTGGCCTTCGGCTGCGATTTCGAGCGGATCGACATAGGTGAGGACGCACAGTTGGCCGTCATGAAAAACATGAGAACGGCCGTGGTACAGGATGACGGTTGCATGCACGCGCTGGCCGTCGATGGTGGCGTCGATGCTGGTCCTGTGGTCGACAGTTCTCCTGAGACTGCATGCGCGGCCGGTCCAACCGTGATGCGCAGGTCGCGGGTGCGATATTCGACGACCGCGGTGTATTCGTGATCGGCCTGCGTAAAGGCGAGACGGCGCATTTGGGTTTGGTTCAGGCGCCAGCCGTCGCCGCGTGGCCCACGGGGAATTGGCCTGTGGCCGCCTCTCGTTCGCGAAGGATTACGGCCAGCGCCGCAAGAATGACGGCCCGATCGGGCGCTGTCGAGGCTTTGGGCCAGATCCATTCCTTTTCGCGTTCGATGAGGCCGGTGTCGAGTTTCGTTTCGCTGAATGAAGGGCTGGTAACGAGGCGATGAAGGAAGCCGACGTTGCTGGTGACGCCGACGATCTGGAATTCGGACAGCGCGTTTTCGATGCGCCGCACTGCCAAGTTCGCGCGTCTCGTCCCAGACGATCAGTTTGGCGATCATGGGATCGTAGAACGGAGTGATGGTGTCGCCTTGCTCGACGCCGGTGTCGATGCGCACGTGTTCGGAGGTCGCGGGCGCGCTGAGATGAACCAGCTTACCGATCGACGGAAGAAAGTCGTGGTTGGGATCTTCGGCGTAGATGCGGGCTTCAATCGAGTGGCCGCGCATGGTGAGTTCTTCCTGCCTGAGCGGCAAGGGCTCACCGGCGGCGATGCGCAATTGCCATTCGACAAGGTCGAGGCCGGTGATCATTTCGGTGACCGGGTGTTCGACCTGCAGGCGCGTGTTCATCTCCATGAAGTAGAAGTTGCCGTCGTGATCGAACAGAAATTCGACAGTGCCCGCGCCGACGTAGCCGACCGCGCGCGCGGCATCGCGGGCCGCTTTGCCGAGGGCTTCTCGCTGCGCAACCGTGATCAGGGGTGCGGGGGCTTCTTCGATCACCTTCTGATGGCGGCGCTGCACCGAGCAGTCGCGCTCAAAGATGCTGATGATGTTTTCGTGAGTGTCGCCGAAGACCTGGACTTCAACATGGCGCGGCGCCACGACATATTTTTCGAGAAGCACGGAATCGTCGCCGAATGAGGCTGCCGCTTCGCGCTTGCACGACGCGAGCGCGGCCTGAAACTCAGCGGCCGCATCCACGCGGCGCATGCCCTTGCCGCCGCCGCCGGCATTGGCCTTGATCATGACGGGATAGCCGATGGCGTTCGGCCTGTTGCTCAAGAAACGCCGGATCCTGATTGGTGCCGTCGTAGCCGGGGGTCAGCGGCACTCCGGCTTTGCGCATCAGTTCCTTGGCCGCGGCTTTCGAGCCCATGGCGCGAATCGCCGCGGCGGGCGGGCCGATGAAGACGATACCGGCCTTCGCGCAGGCTTCGGCGAATTCGGCATTCTCCGACAGAAATCCGTAGCCGGGATGAATGGCCTGCGCGCCTGACTGCTTCGCGGCGTCGATGATGCGATCGATGGCAAGGTAACTTTCGCGCGCGGGCGGCGGGCCGATGCGCACTGCCTGGTCGGCAAGCCGCACATGGCGGCTGTTCGCATCGGCATCGGAGTAAACGGCGACTGCGCGAATGCCCATGCGGCGGCACGTGGCAATGATGCGGCACGCAATCTCGCCACGATTGGCAATCAGGATCGTATCGAAGATGGACTGGGCTCATTTTTCCGGCACCCAATCCGGCGGGCGCTTTTCAAGAAATGCGCTGAGGCCTTCGGTGGCTTCGGGAGCCGATCGTATTTCGGCGATGCGAACCGCGGTTTCTTCCATCAGTTCGCGCGTGATGGGGCGGTCGGCGAGCGTTTCGATCAGGCTCTTGGCAGCGCTCTGCGCACCTGGGCCACCGAGGAGAAGGTTGTCGATGACCGATTGAATGCGCGAATCGAGTTGATCGGGCTCCGCGATTTCGTGCACCAGGCCGATGCGCTCGGCATGCGCGGCGTCGATGCGTTCGCCGGTGACGAACAGCCGGCCGGCCTGGCGCGGACCGATGGCGCGCAAAACATAGGGAGCGATGGTAGAGGGAATCAGGCCGAGTCGCACCTCCGACGCTGCGAAGATGGCGGTGCTGGATGCGATCGCAATGTCGCACGCCGAGACCAACCCCACGCCTCCTCCCATGGCGGCGCCATTGACGCGCGCGATGGTGGGCCGCGGACAGGTGGCAAGGATGTGGAACATTTCGGCGAGCCCGCGCGCGGTGGCCAGATTTTCCACGGCCGGCGCAGCGCCCTGGCGCTTCATGTAGTCGATGTCGCCGCCCGCCGAGAAGCTCTTGCCGCGACCCGACAGCACGATCACGCGCACCGCCGCATCTTCGCCGAGATCGAGGAAGGTTTCGGCCAGCTCGTCAATCATGGCTTCATTCAGCGCGTTGTGCACGTCGGGCCGGTTCATCCAGACCCAGGCGACGGCGCCGCTGCTTTCGACTTGAAGGGTGGGCTCAGACATACGTTGCATTCTCACATGCGGAAGACGCCGAAGCGCGTGGGCTCGAGAGGCGCGTTCTGCGCGGCGGCCAAGCCGAGGGCGAGCACGCGGCGCGTGTCGAGCGGATCGAGGATGCCGTCGTCCCACAGCCGCGCGGTTGCGTAGTAGGGATTGCCCTGCTCTTCATATTGATCGCGAATGGGCGTCTTGAATTTCTCTTCCTCTTCGATGCTCCACGACTTGCCCTGGGCTTCGAGCGCATCGCGGCGCACCCGGGCGAGCACGTTGGCGGCCTGCTCGCCGCCCATGACGGAGATGCGCGAATTGGGCCACGTCCACAAAAATCGCGGCGAATAGGCGCGGCCGCACATGCCGTAGTTCCCTGCCCCGAAGCTGCCGCCGATGAGCACGGTGAACTTGGGAACACGCGCGCAGGCCACCGCCATCACCATCTTCGCGCCATCCTTGGCGATGCCGCCGTTCTCGTATTTGCGGCCCACCATGAAGCCCGAGATGTTCTGCAGAAAGACGAGCGGAATGCCGCGCTGCGAGCAGAGTTCGATGAAGTGCGCGCCCTTGAGCGCCGATTCGGAAAACAGGATGCCGTTGTTGGCGAGGATGCCGACCGAATAGCCGCAGATATGCGCAAAGCCGGTGACCAGCGTGCTGCCGTAGCGCTGCTTGAATTCGTCGAAGCGGCTGCCGTCGACCATGCGCGCGATGACTTCGCGCACGTCGTAGGGCTTGCGCGTGTCGGCGGGCACGATGCCGTAGATTTCCTCGGGATCGAAGAGCGGCTCTTCGGGAGCGGCCTGCGGCCCGGCAGGCGTGGGCCGGTTGAGATTGGCGACGATGCGACGGACGAGGGCAAGGGCGTGGGCATCATCGTCGGCAAAGTAGTCGGCCACGCCGGAGATGCGCGTGTGCACGTCGGCGCCGCCGAGTTCTTCGGCTGTGACTTCTTCGCCGGTCGCGGCTTTCACCAGCGGCGGGCCGCCGAGAAAGATGGTGCCCTGTTCTTTCACGATGACGGCTTCATCCGACATGGCGGGGATGTAAGCGCCGCCCGCAGTGCAGGAGCCCATGACGCAGGCGATCTGCGCGATGCCGGCAGCGGAGAGATTGGCCTGGTTGTTGAAGATGGCGCCGAAATGGTCGCGGTCGGGAAAGACCTCGTCCTGCATGGGGAGAAACGCGCCGCCGGAGTCGACGAGATAGACGCAGGGCAGGCGGTTCTCGAGGGCGATCTGCTGGGCGCGGAGATGTTTCTTGACCGTGAGCGGGAAATAGGTGCCGCCCTTGACGGTGGCGTCGTTGGCGACGATGACGCACTCCTGCCCGCTGATGCGGCCGATGCCGGTGACGATGCCGGCGCTCGATACGTCGCCGCCGTACATGCCGTTGGCGGCGAGAGGGGAGAGTTCGAGAAATGGCGCCCCCGCATCGACAAGCAGATCGATGCGCTCGCGAACGAATAGCTTGTCGCGCGATTTGTATTTCTGGCGGGCCGATTCGGAGCCGCCCATGGCGACCTGCGCCGTTTTGTCGCGCAGTTCGGCGACGAGGGAGTGCATGCGCTCGGCGTTGGAGCGGAATTCGTCGGTGCGGGTTTGGATCTGGGACGTTAGAACGGTCATGGATCGAAGGAAAATGGGGTTAAATCAACGACAGCAAGCTACAGATGATAATTCGCATCGTTACGACGTTTCCTTGAACAGTTCGCGGCCGATGAGCATGCGGCGGATCTCCGAGGTGCCGGCGCCGATTTCGTACAGTTTTGCATCGCGCCACAGGCGGCCGGTGGAATGGTCGTTGATGTAGCCGTTGCCGCCCAGCGCCTGGATCGCCTGGCCTGCCATCCACGTGGCCTTTTCGGCAGAATAGAGAATTGCGCCGGCGGCATCCTTGCGCACCGGGTCGCCGCGATCGCAGGCCTGAGCTACAGCGTAGACATAAGCGCGGCAGGCGTTGAAAGCCACGTACATGTCGGCAAGCTTGCCCTGCATCAACTGAAATTCGCCGATGGCTTTTCCGAATTGCTTGCGCTCGTGCACGTAGGGCACCACGACGTCGAGGCACGCGGCCATGATGCCGAGGGGGCCGCCGATAGGACGAGGCGCTCATAATCGAGGCCCGACATCAGCACGCGGGCGCCGCCATTGACGCGGCCCAGCACATTCTCTTCGGGCACCGGGCAGTCGCGGAAAACGAGTTCGCAGGTGTTGGAGCCGCGCATGCCGAGCTTGTCGAGTTTCTGCGCGGTGGTGAAGCCTTCGAAGCCTTTCTCGACGATGAAGGCCGTGATGCCGCGCGAGGCGGCGGTGGGATCGGTCTTGGCGTAGACGATGAGGGTGTCGGCTTCGGGACCGTTGGTGATCCACATCTTGCTGCCGTTGAGGAGGTAGACGCCCTCGCGCTTTTCGGCGCGAAGCCGCATGCCGATGACGTCGGAGCCGGCTTCCGTTTCCGACATCGCCAGCGCGCCGACGTGCTTGCCGCTAATGAGGTCGGGAAGGTACTTGCGCTTCTGGGCCTGGGTGCCGTGCTTGGCGAGCTGGTTGACGCAGAGATTGGAGTGCGCGCCGTAGGAGAGGCCGATGGAGGCCGAAGCGCGGGAGATCTCTTCCATGGCGATGACGTGGGCGAGATAGCCGAGATCCGTGCCGCCGTAGTCCTCGTCGACGGTGATGCCGAGCAAACCGAGGTCGCCGAGTTTGGTCCAGATCTCGCGGGGATACTTGTTGTCGCGATCCACCTGGGTGGCGATGGGAGCGATTTCGTCTTCGGCGAAGCGGCGGACGGTGTCGCGCAGCAGCGCGATGGACTCGCCCATTTCAAAGTTCAGCCCTTTCACACGCTTCTCCTTGAGGTGTTTGGACGTCTGGGAATGGTTATCGGGATTCGGCTGTGGCCTGCGGGAGCAAAAAAGAAAGGATCAAGAGGCCGTCGCCGCGCGAAGGGGGAAAGTCGAAGTGCCGCATCTCACGCTCCCAGAAGAAGATACACCTTTTTTGATGGAGTCGTCCAGATGCGGGAAGGTTGGCTGGAGCCATGTTACGGAAAGAAACGCGGGGAGGATGGGGTGAGCCTCCTACCCTCGCCACAGAAAGAAATCGCGAGGACGGGGCACGGAGCTTTTGGTCAGCGATGAAATTACGAGTTCTTCGGAGAGGCGTCTTTATTCGGGCTCCAGTTGATGACGTGATACGTGGCCGGCGTGGTGCCGACGTTGCGGAAGCCGTGGAGGCTGTTGGAGGCGTTGAACACTACCGAGCCGGGACCGACTTTGACCCACTTGCCGTCAGAGAGGGTTTCGCAGTCGCCTTCGCGAATGATGATCAGTTCCTCATTGACGTGGCGATGAGGAGGATGCGAGGCCAGGCCGGGGTTCAGCGTGGTGACATGCATTTCGAGCTGATCGACCGTGGCGGTGGGGCTCTTGCAAAGCGAGCGCACTTCGCCGGTGGCGGTTTTCTTGGGCTGCATGTCGTTCCAGTTGAAAACCGTCGGGCCCATGATGTGCTCGATCGTCGGCGGCCGCGGGAAGGGCGTTCATGGCCGTGGGCATCGCCAGAAGGCACATCACAGCATCACGTCTGTTCATTCCCATCTGAATCTCCCTCGGCAAGGCATACAACGATTGAATGCGGGTTTGGTTTCGTGGTCTCCACCCTTGCGACGAAAAGAAATCACAAGGATGGCACGGAAGATTCGTGCACTAGGCAAGTACATACGGCGAGCGCTGCGGGCGCGAGAGCATGGCGTTGGCTTCGTCGTCGTTCTTGAAGCGCTCGTGGCCGGGTCCCAGTAGAGTTTGCGCTTGAGCACCATGGCCATGTCGTGGATCAGGCAGGTGGAGCAGGCGCGATGGCCGAGTTCCGCGGGAGAAATCGGCTGACGGCGGCTGAGGATGCACTCGAGCCAGTTGCCGTGCTGCTCCTTGCTCTCGTACAGATGGATTTCGTCGGGGCCGATCGACGGACTTGATGATCTTCGGGTCGCTGGCGGCCAGCGCGGTGGCGTCGTTCAGCTTGGCGACGGGATCGCTCTTGGTCACCTGCTCGTTGCCGCGCGAGACGAAGATCCAGCCTTTGGTGCCGATAGAACTTGATGCCGTTGGGATAGTCGCCGCTGATGCTCATGTGCACGCCGTTGGCGTAGATGGCTTCGGTCTTGAAGGGGCCGTGCACGTCCCACAGGCCTTCGCGGGGAAACTGCGGCTTCGCCCCAGACTTCGACGGGGCCGGTGTATTCGGTGTCCATGCCCCAGTGGGCGCTGTCGATGTGGTGCGCGCCCCAGCCGGTGATCATGCCGGCGCCAAACTGGCGGCAGCGCAGCCATCCGGGGCGGCCGTAGCCCTGCGGCGGATGCACGCGATCGACGGTGTAGTAGACGCTAGGGGTTTCGCCGAGCCACATGTCGTAGTTGAACCCGTCGGGTACGGGCATTGGCGTCTTGTCGCCTCCGGGAGGATCGCCGGGCAGGCCGACTTCGACGCGCTGCAAGCTCGCCGATGCGGCCGTTGCGGACCAGTTCGGCGGCGTAGCGGAATTGCACGGTGGAGCGCTGCTGGCTGCCGATCTGGAGGATGCGGCCGGAGGCCTGCACGGCATTGCTCATGCGCGCGGCCTTCGGCGATGGTGAGCGATGCAGGCTTTTGCAGGTAGACGTCCTTGCCGGCGCGCACCGCGTCAATGGCGATGAGCGCGTGCCAGTGATCGGGCGTGCTGACGACGACCGCGTCGATGTCCTTGTTGGCCAGGAGTTCGTGATAGTTGGCGTAGCCGGTGACGCCGTCGTAGGGCTTGCCGGTCTTTTTGCCGTAGAAGTCGTTGACGAGCTTCTTGCCTTCTTCGACGCGATGGGCATCGAGATCGCAGACGGCGATGATGCGGGCATTGTCGTATTGCAGAATGCCGGGCATGTCGTGGCCGCGCGAGATGCGGCCGACGCCGATGGCGCCAACGTTGATGCGCTTGCTGGGCGCGTATTGGCCGAACACGCTGGAGGGCACGATGGTGGGAAAGCCAAGGACGGCGGCTGTGGCCGCGCTGGTCTTGAGGAATTGGCGGCGGGAGTGCTTACCTGTTTGCTTCGTATTCATGTTTCACCACTAATCGTTCAGTGTTACGAATTTCGCGTTGTTCTGAGCTTTGATCACGAGTTCGGCGGCCAGCAGGCATTGTTCCTGATCCTGCGCGATGTGGGTGCGATTGACGATGTCGGCGACAAAATCTGGACCGAACGGGAGCGGCATGTTGTTGCAGTCAATGTAGCGCGCCTGCTTGCTGTCGACGACGAACAGGTTGTTGCCCTGCTTTTTCACGGCCACGTCGGTGTATTTGCGGGCTTCGATGTAGCCGTCGGTTCCGAGAATGAACAGACGGCCGTCGCCCCAGGTGCCAAGGCCGTCGGGGGTGAACCAGTCGAGGCGCACATAGCCCAGGCCGCGATCGCCGCGCAGAACCATGTCGCCGAAGTCCTGGAATTTGGGGTGATCGGGATGGCGCACGTTGGCGATTTGCGACTCGGCCACTTCGGCCTGCTTCGAGCCCGTGTAGTAGAGGAACTGGTCCACCTGGTGCGAGCCGATGTCGCAGAGGATGCCGCCGTATTGCTCGGGATTCCAGAACCAGTCGGGCCGGCCTGTTCCGCCGCCGGCGTCGCCATGCTTCTGCGTGATCTGGTGGGGCGCGATGTTGATGGTCTGGATCACCTTGCCGATGGCGCCCTGCTTGATCAGTTCGCCGGCGTAGACTGCGGCCTTCACTTCAAGGCGCTCGCTGTACATGATGGCGTAAATGCGTTTGGTTTCGGCGATGGTCTTGCGCACTTCGGCTAACTGCTCGAGCGTGGTGATGCCGGGCTTGTCGGAAAGAAAATCCTTGCCGTGCTTCATCGCGCGGACGCCCAGCGGCGCGCGCTCGTTGGCGATTTGCGAGCTCAGCACCAGTTGCGTGGAGGGATCGTTGAGGATCTCGTCCTGGGTTTTGACGATCTTCGCGTTGGGGAAGCGCTTGGTGAATACGGCGAGCTTGTCTTCTTCGCCGCCCCATGCCGCGACCAGTTCGCCGCCGCCGCGCTGGACCGCGCCGACCATGCCGTAGATGTGGTCGTGGCTCATGCCGCAGACGGAAAACTTGATGTGATTCTTTGGCGGTTCGTCTTGCTGCTGGGGAACGACGGCGTCTTCGATGATGGGCTGGGCGCCTGCGCCGAATGACGGCAACCCGGTCATCATGGCCACCGAACCTATCCCGGCACTCTTCAGAAAATCGCGCCGCCCCCTCGATTGATAGTTCATCGTTTCTCCTTGCGGTTGATTGTTCCGCCACCTGACGGTTTCGAGATTCTCTGCCGACAAGTCTACCTTTCGTCCTTCGGCACAGGATGTGTAAATGCTTCGCACCAGTTGCAGGGCGCGGTATCCATCGGCGCCGGAACAGGCGGGCGTACGGCCGTCTCTGCATGCCTCGCCGAAATCGAGGAATTGACGCTCGAACGGAGTGAGCGAGATGGCCATCGGATCGGAGGCTCCGGAGGCGCCCGCTTGCGCGATCGGTGCGGGCTCGCCGCTGTCATCCTGGACGTCCCAGGTGGTGAGTTGGTCTCCGGTGACGATGGCTGTTCCGTTGGTCCCGTGAATCTCGATGCGCTCGGGATAGCCGGGCCAGAATGATGTTGATGCTTGAATGACGCCGGTTGCGCCCGATGCATAGCGAAGGAGTGCGCAGACGGAGTCTTCCGATTCGATGGCGTGGGTTCTGCCCAGTTGCCAAAATCCGAAAACTTCGTTGACCGCGCCAATGAGATGGAGCAGCAGGTCGACCTGGTGAATGGCCTGGGTGATGAGCGCGCCTCCGCCTTCAACGTCCCACGTGCCCTTCACGGGCCGGGCGTAATACTCGGCGCTGCGATACCACTTTACGTAGGCGTCGGCTGCAGGATACGTCCCAGGCGTCCGGCGGCGAGGGCGCGCTTGAGGAACATCACCGAATCGTCGAAGCGGTGCTGGCTGACGACGCCGAGTTGAATTCCGGCATCGCGCGCGATGGTGATCATGCGGGCGGCGGTGTCGAGATCGACGGCCATGGGCTTCTGCACGAGCACGTGCTTGTGACTTGCGGCAGAGAGTTCAACGGCGCGGAGGCGATAGGCGGGAAACGTGCACACGTCGATGAAGTCAACGTCGGGACGGCGGCAGAGTTCTTCATCAGCGTGGGCACAAATTCGGCACCCGTTTCTTCGGCGAACTTGCGGCCGCGCTCGGGTGTGGTGTTGGTGCAGGCCACCAGCCGGAAGCCGATGTTGCTGGTACGCTTGCGCGTGCTTGCGGGCGATGGCTCCGGTGCCGATGATGCCGACGTTCATTCCTGCGAGTGACTCCTTGAGTCTGTTAGTGATGCGGCTCGTGTGCGTTCGTGGTTCCCACCCTTGCGACAGAAAAAAGTCGCAAGGATGGGTGCACCCGGATTCTGGTTAGAAATCTACCTTGAGGCTGAGTTGCAGGATGCGCGGACGGATCGGCTGTGGTGATCTGGCCAAAGAGCGAGCTGTTGCGCGCCGCGACCGGGCCCAGCAGGTTGGGGTGATTGAAGCAGTTGAAGCACTCGCCGCGGAATTCAAGTTGCATGGTCTCGGGCAGCGGGAAGAAGCGGCTGATGGCGCCGTCAAGATCGGCGTACGTGGGACCCACGATCGAGAACGGCTTGGTGTTGCCGTAGGTGCCGGCTGCATTCGCCGTGAACGGCAGCCTTGTTCAGCCAGGTGGTGCGGCCCTGTCCGTGCACGTAGGGATCTCCGGAGAGGTTGGGGCGATCGACATTCACGCCCGTAAGCGACGCATCGGTGCCCGTGGTGGGCGACACGCGCGTCCCGGAAGCAGACTGTGACAATAGGCGCAACCTGCCATCCGCCCAGCAGCGTCTGCAGGATGCCGCCATGCTTCAGATCGGAACGTGCGACCAGCGAGGTGACGAAGTTGTTGCGGATGTCTTCGCCGCAGTTGCTGCGATCGGCGCCGGGGTCGGCGGGATTCTGGAAAGTGTTGCCGCCCAGGTCGCCCACGTCGGTGCCGCCGGTGATGCAATGCGACCAGGTGTAATTGGTGAGCAGGGTGAAGTGTTGCGCGAAGCGATGCTGCACGGTGAGCAGCAGGCCGTCATAGACGCTGCTCGATCCGTCGTACATGTAGCTGATCTCGGAGTAGTAGGCGCCCGCGATGGGATTGGCAAGCGCGGTGACACGGCGCTGGTTGGTGTTTTTGCCTGACGAGCAGGCCGTCCCGTTGGCGCCCGGCGCAATGGTCAGAGCGCCGCAGCTTCCCGGACCGGTCCAGTTGCCGGGAATGTAGGTCGCGGGATTCTCTTCATTGCCCGACGGAATATGCACCACGTGGTTGCCGAGGTAGGCCGCGCGTGGCTTCCCAGTTGCGCCGATCTGCTTTTGGACGGTCAGGTTCCACGTCTGCGTGTAGCTCGGCTTCATGTTGACTGGGAACAGGAAGTAGGAAGCCGCCGGTGGGGAAGAAGGCTGTGTTCTTGGGCGGCGGGAACGGTTGAGGGAATGGATTGCCGCCGGGATAGGCCGCATAAGGGTTCGATAACGCGCCCGCTGCCGGATTGATGGTGATCGCGTCGCCGTATGGCGCGTTGTTTTCGAAGCGGTCTTCCATGTAAACGATGGGTTGTGAAAAACCGAGAGTATACGACGCGCGAATGCTCTCGCGGCCCTTGCCGCGCGGATCCCAAGCGATGCCGAAGCGCGGTTCGAAGTGAGTCCCAGTGATTGTTGATGTAGCCCTTCGGGATTCCGGGATCGCCGGCGAAGAGCAGTCCCGGAGGCGCGGTCTTGAAGACGGTGGACGTGGTTCCCGCCATGAACGCCGCCATGGAGAAGCTGTCGCCGCGGCCCGCGGTTTCAACCTCGGGCAGATCCGATTCCCAACGAACGCCGGCATTCACGGTGAGCCGCGGGGTCACCTGGTAGCTGTCCTGCGCATAGAAAGCGAACGCGTTTTTCGCGAAGGTGCTGCCGGTGTCGTTGCCCTGGTAGAGGCTGAAGAGATCGCCCAGCATGAAGTCGGCCAGCGCATCGCCGGTGAACGATCCGTTGAAGGTGAACTGGCCGTTGGCATTGTTCGTGCCCTGCAGGTTCATGTGGTTGTGAATGAAGTTGCCGCCGATGCCGAAGTGATGTTTGCCGCGCGTCCAGAAGATATCGTCGATCACGTTTTCTGAGTTGGTGGTCACCTGGTAGGTTTCGCACGTTCCGCAAGACACGGTGAAGTCGCCGGACACGGCCATGTAGATGTAGTTGGGCACCGGCGTGGCGACATTGATGCCGATGGTCTTGGGAGTGATGAGGCTGGAAACCTGGCCGCGGTTGATGAAGCTGCGCGTGCCGGCCGCATGGAACGAGTTCACCAGGTTGGAACTGATGGAGTAGGTGTGGCCAAGGGTCAGCGACTGCTCCTGGTCGTTGAGCTGCGGATTCGTGGTGTTCAGCAGGTTGTTATTGAAGAAGCCCTGCTGGAAATAGTGGGTGATGTAGTAGCGAGTGAAAGAGCGTCTGCTTCGGGCTCTTGTTCCAGTCGACGCGGCCGATGAACTGGTGCTCGGTATTGGGATTGGGCGGCCCGTAAAGATAGTGCCCGTTGGCGCTGGTGGCGAGGGGAAGATATTTGGTCACCAGTTGCACGGCCGAAGCGTTGTACATGCCCGGGTCGATCGTGTTGCCGGCGAAGGGCGCCTTGAGGGTCTTGCCGGAGGCCGCTTCGAAGGCCGTCCAGTCGCCATTGAGGATGGCCTGCGTGGGCAGAACGTAGGTGGTGTTGTTGGACTGCTGGTGTGTGATGGTGCCCTGGTAGCCGCCAAAGAAGAACAGCTTGTTCCTGACGATGGGGCCGCCGATGACGCCGCCGAACTGATTGCGCTTCAAAGTATCGCGGTTCGTGGAGAAATAGTTCTGGGCGTTGAAGTAGTTGTTGCGGAGGAAGTCGAAGACCGTGCCGTGGAAGGCATTGGTTCCGGCGCGCGTGACGATGTTGACGACCGAGCCGGGATGGAAGCCGTACTGCGCGGCGAGGCCCGACGTCTGCACGCTGAATTCCTGAATGGCATCGGGGAATGGGAACGGCAGGTTCACGTTCGAGAAGGAGTCGGTGTTGTCGGCGCCGTCCATCAGGTACTCGGTCTGGGTGCCCTGGCTGCCGGCGACGGAGAGCGTGACTTCGCTGGGATAGTTCTTGGAGCCGACGTTGTCGCCGGAGGGCGCCGTAGTGGCGGCGCCAGTCAGCAGAATGAGTTGCGTGGCTTGCCTGCCGTTGAGGGGAATGTCGACCATGCGCTGCGAGTCGATGACCTGCGACACGGCTTGATCCTCGGTCTGGACCATGGAGGCCGAGGCGTCTACCTGGACGGTCTCGGCCGCTCCGCCCACTTTCAGGCTGACGTCGACGCGCAGGTTGTTGCCCACCTGGATGACGATGCCGGATTGCACAAACGCCTCGAATCCTTCCTTGCTGACGCGGAGTTGATAGGGTCCCACGGGGAGATTGGGGAGGCTGTATCCGCCGTCGGCTCCGCTGGTGACCGCGCGCTTCAAGCCTGACTCGGTTTGCGTTGCCTCGATCTCGGCGCCCGGAACGACTCCGCCGTTGGCGTCGGTGACTGTGCCCTGGATCTGGCCGCTGCCCACCGCTTGGGGACACAGTCGTGCAGGGGTTGCGAAGAAGAGAAATAGCGCCGCGAGGCAGGCCAGGCCCGATCCTGTGATTATTTTTCCGGGGAGCCTTACGAGGAATTGCATGGGGGGACCTCCACTACTTTGGTGCGCGAAGTATATATGGCCCGAGATGTGAATTGTCAAACCGTTTCGGGAAGATATTTGGAATGAGCGGCGACGCGGGCACGATGCCCATTGTGGCTTGAGAGGGCGAGGGTCTTTGCAGGAATTGAGGCTTGGGATGGAAACCGGAAAATACGTCATGAACATCCCTGCCAGGCTTGGCGTTTGCCATCCTTATATTCGATCAAGCTCTAAGCCGGAGCATTCCCTTGTTGCTAGCAGGTTCGCGAAGGACTAGAGTTATTTGCGTCCGCTTCCTCGCTCATTGAAGAGATTATTTTCGAGACGTGAAGGAAATGGCGCACTCCTGCCTGCGAATGCATAGGAATCTGGTTGCGGAATGGCCTTCCCGCCGGGGGCGGGAACGGCAGAGATGAAGGGGAAAGGGCGATTGCCGGGACGGCGAACGAACAGGAGGCATCGTGCACGATCAGACCACGAAGGGGGAACTGCGGTGGGTGGTCTGCGGACTCCTGTTTCTCGTCACGACGATCAACTAAATCGATCGTTCGGCGCTTGGAATGGTGGAACCCATTCTCAAGCAGATGCTGGGCGGCGACGTCGATATTGCGCTGTATAACCAGCACTACAACAACATCGTAACCTGCTTCATTGTAGCGTACGGATTGGGCTTCCTGGGTCTACGCCTGGTGGCGCGCCGGGCTCTGATCGAGCTGGTCGAAGGCGGCGTGGCGGAACATGGCTTTGTAGAGCGCCAGTGCGGCAGCGCCGCGAAGGCGAGCGGCATCGCCGTCCATCGCCGGGACCACGCGGGGGATGCGCGAGGTGAACGACTTTGCAATCAACTCACTTTCAATTAGCGGGCTGATGCGCGGCCACAAGGCGGTGCAGTCACCGACGATGATGACAACTTCGGGGGCGAGGCCAGCGACGAGAATGGCGAGACCGCGCGCCAGTTGAGTCGCCATCTTGTCGATGGAGCGAAGGGCGCGAATGTCGCCGGCGAGCGCGAGGTCGAGCAATTGCTGGAAGGAGGAAAGCTCCCGACCGGGGCCGAGTTCGGCGTAGTAGCGCAGGCCGGCGCGGTTGGAAGCGAACGTCTCCCAGCAGCCCACATTGCCGCAGCCGCATTCCGGCCCGGAACTTTCGAAAGGCATGTGGCCGAATTCGCCGGCCATGCCTTCGCGCCCGCGGACCAGCCGCCCATCGAGCAGGATGCCCGCGCCGATTCCGTCGGAAACCGAGACAGCCAGCATATTGGGCGTATCGCCAAGCTTGCCGAACCAACGCTCGGCGAACAGGCTGGCATTGGCCGCGTTCTCCATCACGATGGGGGCCTTCAGGGTCTTCTGGAGTTCACTCTCGAGATCGACCTGGGCCCAGGGAGCATGGGGCGCAAACACCAGTTTGTGGGCGGCCTGGTCGACACGGCCGGAAACGCTCACGCCCACGCCCTCGATCAATGCGGCCGCGGAAGGCGGCTTTCAGGGGCGCGGCTGCTTTAGCGATGACCGCGACAGTGGCTTTCGCGTCGAGCTTCGATGTGCCCTGCGCGGAAAACTCGATGGTTTCGCGGCGCAGGATTTTGCCGTTGATATCGATGATGCCGAGGTTGGCCTTGGCGGGACGGAGGTCGATGGCCAGGGCGACGTGCTGGTCATTGAGAGTGACGAAGGTGGGCCGGCGCCCGCGGGGAAGATGGCCGAGGATTCCCGGCGACACCCAGGCTTCTTCGATGAGTTCGCCGAGGATGAGAGAGACAGTGCTGGCCTGGAGGCCGGTCAGGCGGGCCAGGTCGGCGCGGCTCACCGGCTGGCGCCTATGAATGGTCTGCAGGACGATTTCCCGATTGATCGCGCGCGCCGTCTGGCTGGAGGCGACTCCGCGATTTGGTCGGGTTGGCTTGGGGTTCACGCGCTTCTCGGTTGGATATTTAGTGCTGAGTTGTTCATAGAGCATCCTGGATTTTCGTCTCCTGCACAGACAAGAACCCTCACAGTGAGAAGGAAAGCAAGCCCCTCACAAGGGTACGCTGGTGAACACCAGAAAAATTGTGAAACGTCTTTCCCTCTCTACCTACAATCTGTTGGAGAACGAAAGAAGGCAAAATGTCCCGATGGAACCCCAGCAAACTGAAAGACAACTGCGGGTACTGCGCGATTTCATACGCGCTTGAGCAGAAGGGCATCATCCTGGACGCAGATGGGCTTTACAACCAGTTGATGGACGATTTTGACATTGATCGGCGAACCCGGGCGACCCCGGTGCCCCGCACGCTGATCTTCCCGAAACAGATTGATCTGGACAAGACGCCGTGGCCTCCCAACTACGAAGAGCTTCAAGCCAAAGGGCATACTCCGAGTGACTACACCATACGGTCCGTCGCCCTCCATTTTAAGTTGCATCTGAGCGGCGAAGACAAGCAGGTGGTGAACTCTCTGGTTGAATATGCCGCAGACTTCGCGAAGGCCGGATGGAAGCGTGATGACTTTGTCCGGTACCGATTGCAGCGTTTGGGCAAAGCGAATTCTGCAAGCGAAAAGGACAAGATTGAAAAGTCATTGAAGGGCAACTTTATTCTCGGATCCACGGATGCCAAACATTACGTCAACATGTCGTTCAGCCCCACGGGAGAGTGGAGAGTCTTCGATCCCCAGGATGGCGTTCTGTACGAGCCGCATCGCGTCAAGGTAAAGCTGGGGATTATTGCGTTGTTTGACAGGGCTACATAGCTCGCTAGCACAGGCCGCGGCGCCACCCACTTCTTTTGCCCCATTGAATTTCGCGGCGATTGGGCATATTCTAAGAATGCGAACGAGTTTGTCCGCCTTCTTTTTGCCGTGAGTCAGCCGGCTGGCGGAGAGATGAGTGGGCTCACGGCCCACTTTTTATTTGGTGCAAATTCGTCCGCGAAAAGTCGCCGCAGTTTAGGGGCATTTGGCCGCAGAATCGGGCCGGGATGCCGCCAGTCAGGCGGTGGTAAGCCGCACGATTTGCGGCGTTTGGAGACGATGGCGGTCAGGCTGGACGAAATTCGAACGGCGGCGCAACGCGTGGCGGCTTCGCACGGGCTGGACGTGGTGGATGTGGAGTTTGCCGGCTCCGTGAAGGAGCGCGTGCTGCGCGTTTATCTCGAGAAAAATGCCGAGGCGCGGGAGCGGTTGAAAGCAGAAATTGCCGCCGGCGTCGAGGGTCTCCCCGAACGGCTGATTGAGGGCACATTAAGCCCTGAGCAGCTTTCGGGCATCACACATGAAGATTGCGCCGAATTCAGCCGGGATTTTGGCGTGCTGGTGGATGTGGAAGACCTTGTTCCCGGCGGCGAGTACACGTTGGAAGCCAGTTCCCCTGGGCTGGACCGGAAGCTGACCAAGCCAGAGGATTTTCAGAGGTTTACGGGCAGTCTGGTGAAGATTCAGACGTTTGAGCCTGTTCGCAACAATCGACATTGGCAAGGGCGGCTTATCGGAGTTTCCGCCCAGGTCACAGAAGCGAGACCTGGGGCACCCGATTCAGAAGTTAATCCGACTCCCGGCGTGACCTTAGATCTGGGCGCGGTCAAGCAGAACAGCAAGAGCCGGAAGGCCGGCGTCAGCACCGTCGATATAGCGCTGAGCAACATCGAAAAAGCGCAGCTGATCCCGGAGATTTGAAAAGGCAGGGAACAGAGATCAGGGAACAGGCGGTCAGAAGCTGTGATCCCTGGCATCCACCGTGTCACGCATTCCCTCACGACACATTCAACCGGTCCGGGGGCAACACTGGACCGCATAAGCAGAGAGTAAGCATGGCTAGCGCTTTGTATCAGAGTATCGAGCTTTTGAGCCGGGAAAAGGGCATTGAAGCCCGCAGATCGTCGTCGGCGCGGTAGAGGAAGCGATTGCCCTGGCTACGCGCAAGTTCTACAAAACGCAGGAAAACATGCGCGGCGAACTGAACAAGGAAACGGGCGAGATCACCGCCTATATCTACAAGACGGTGGTTGCCGACGATGACGAGATCGAGGACCCGGTGAACCAGATCACGCTCGAGGAGGCCAACGAGTTGGCGCCGGGCGTGGAGGTGGGCAGCGAGATCCGCATGTACCGGGACACGACTCCTCTGGGCCGCATTGCCGCGCAGCTCGCCAAGCAGGTCATCTTCCAGAAGGTGCGGGAAGCGGAGCGGGACACGGTGTTCCAGGAGTACGCGCACCGCGAAAAGGAAGTGCTGAACGCCACGGTCAAGCGGATCGAGGGCCAGGACATCATCTTCGACCTGGGCAAGGCGGAAGCCCGCTGCCCCAAGCGCGAGCAGTCGCGGCTGGAGCAATTCAGCGTGGGCGAGCGCGTGCGGGTGGTTCTGCTGAAGGTAGATCGCGCCGCCAAGGGGCCGCAGGTGATTGTTTCCCGCGCCGCACCGGAACTGGTGCAGAACCTGTTCCAGTCGGAAGTGCCGGAGATTTATGACAGCACGGTGGTGATTCGCGCCATTGCGCGCGAAGCCGGCGAACGCACCAAGATCGCGGTGATGAGCCGGGACAAGGACGTGGACCCGGTGGGCGCGTGCGTGGGCATGAAGGGCATGCGCGTGCAGTCGATCATCCGCGAGCTGCGCGGCGAGAAGATCGACATTATTGAGTTCTCGGAAGAGATCACGACCTTCGCCGAGAAGGCGCTGCAGCCGGCCAAGGTGAGCCGCGTTTCGATCAGCGACCTTGGCGAAAAGCAGCTCGAAGTGATCGTGGACGACACGCAGCTTTCGCTGGCCATCGGCAAGAAGGGCCAGAACGTGCGCCTCGCGGCCAAGCTGCTGGGCTGGAAGATCGACATCAAGAGCGAGGAAGAGAAGCGCCAGGAAGTGGAGCAGCAGATGCAGGCGCTTTCCGGCGGCCCGACCACCCCGATCGAGCAGGTGACGGAGCTGGGCGACGCCACGATCCAGAAGCTGGTGGCGGCGGGCATCACGACGGTTGAGAACCTGGCGGACATGACGCCGGAACAGCTCGAGGAGATTCCGGGCATCGGCGAAAAGACGGTGGAGCGGATCAGCGTCGCGGTTCGCCACTACTTCGGACACTTCGAAGAGGGCGAGGAAGGCGGTCCGGAGGCAGCGGAGGCGCCGGAGGGAGAGGCTGCGGAATCGGCAGCGGCCGACACCGAAAATCTCGCTACGGGAGAGCTCGAGGTGGAAACTCCCGAGGCTGTGGCAGGAACCGCGGAAGCGGAGATCGAAAACGCGTCCGAAGTGCTGGAAGAAGCCGAGATGGAGCGTTCGGCGCAGGCCGAGACTGAGCTGGCCGCGTCCAGTGAAGGAAACGAAGCTCTGGCGGAAGCCGACGCGGAAGACGAGAGCCTTACCGCGGCCGAGTTGGCGATCGAGAAGTTCCGCCGGCGGACGAAGAAGAAACAGGCAGCAAACAATGAGGGGGCACCCTGGTGCGGGGCCAGTTCGGCTTCGCACTTTGAAATGCCACTCAAGAATTAATGGTTTTGCAAGCAGCGGCCAATGCCATGAGGTGACTATGAGCACTTAAGGCTTTGGGTAGCAGACATCGAAAAGAGGCGGATGAGCAAGGTTCGAATCAACGATCTCGCACGCGAGATGGAAGTCAAGAGCCGGCAGATTCTTGACGTATTGGTGGAGCTCGGCCTGGGCGAAGGCAAGACGCACTCCAGTTCACTGGAAGCGGACGAGGCCGAGACGCGTACGCACACATTTACGCGGCGGAAGCCGCGGGCCGGCACACGGCTTCGAGCGTCATCGCGGGGCCAGCAAGACTATACAGCCAAAAATTGACCTGTCGCACATCTCCAAGCCCGGCGATGCGCTGAAGGCGATTCTCGCGAAGAAGCAGGAAGACGAAATGGCGGCGCGGCGGAGCCATGCTCCGGTGAAGCCGGCCGTCGCTGCGACGCCGCAGCAGACTCCAGCCAAGCCGGCTCCGCCGGTGGTGGCTGTGGCGCATCCGCCCGCGCCGCCCGCGCGTCCGGAGCCGCGGAAGATCATGCCTCCTGTGCGGCAGGCGCCGCCGATTGTGTCGGTACCGCCTTCCGTCCCGGCGATTGCCTCCAAGCCGCCTGCCACGCCGGTCGTGGCCAAGGCTCCGGCGGGAGCGGTCATAGGCGCGCGTCCCGCAGTGGCCGTGGTTCCGCCTGTGGCTGTCACGGTGGTCAAGCCGCCGGCTGCGCCCCCGGCACCGCCAAAGGCAGCAGAGGTGCCAGCCAGGCCGGCACCCGTCGCGCCCCCGCAGGCCCAGGCGCCCGCCACGCCGGCGCCCGTTGCGGCCACTGCGGCACCCGCCGTTTCCGCTCCCATTGCGCCTGTTCCCGTTGCGCCTTCGCCAGCTCCGGTGCTCGAAGCCGCAACCCCGGCAGCGGTTGCGCCTCCACCGGCTCCAGAACCAGCTGCGCCGGCCCATGTTGCTGTCGAAACCACGGCCAGGCCGGAAGTGCAACCGACGGTGGAAGTGGCTGCTGCCGCAGAACCGGCCGCTGCTCCTGCAGCGCCCAAGCCGGCCGCAGAGGAAGCGCCCGAACCGCCCGGCGCCGCCCGTTGCTCCCCGTCGCCGCGTGGTGATGCCGCAGACCGGTCCGCGGCCCGTCTACAAGGCGCCGATCATTCCGGCCGCTGCCGCATCTGCTTCAGGCCCCGCTGCTGCTGCAGGCACAGGCATTCAGCGCGGACCGTCCGATCTTCGATCGCCGGCCGGCCGGTGCTCCCGGTGGCCCAGCGGTGGATTTCCAGCGCCCGCAAGGTGGTCGCGCCCGGTCAGGGTCAATTCCCGGGCGGTCCCCGTCCCAAGCACCCCACACGTACTACGCCGGGCGGCTTTGCCGGGCGGCGCGCCCGGGGGTCCCGGCAGGGCGTCCCGGCTTCGGCGCACGTCCCGGTTTTGGGGCCCGCGCCGGGGCGGCTTTGGTCCGCGTCCGGGAGGTGGGTTCGGTGGCCCCGGTGCGGTGGAGCTCCGCCTACGGGCGAGGCTCCGCGACCGTCGCGTGGACCAGCAGCCGCCAGGGGCCGCGGCGCGCCAGCAGTACCCGAAGACCAAGGAAGGCCCGATGAAGGGCTTTGTCCCGCCGCCACGTTTTGGCGGGGCAGCCAACTTCACCCAGGAGCCGTTGCCCATCACCCGTGAGATCACGGTGACCGAGGGCATCAGCGTGAAGGATCTGGCCGAGAAGCTCGAGATCCGCGCCAAGGACCTGATCGCGGTCGCTCTTGATGCGCGGCATTTTCGTCACCGTCAACCAGTCGCTCGACGCCGAGATGGTGAAGGACGTCGCCGGCAAGTTCGGCGCCGCAGCCACGGTCATCAGCTACGAAGAAGAGCTGGCCAACCAGGCGATCGAAGAAGTGCTCGAAGCCGCCGAAGACCGAATGAGCTCGAGGTGCCGCGCGCGCCCGTGGTCACGGTCATGGGCCACGTCGACCACGGCAAGACCTCCCTGCTCGACGCCATCCGCGAGACCGATGTAGCGGCGGGCGAGGCCGGCGGCATTACGCAGCACATCGGCGCCTACAAGGTGCGGTTCACCAAGGAAGGGTCTCCGGCATCGGGCCGCGAGATCGTCTTCCTCGACACCCCGGGCCACGAAGCGTTTACCCGCATGCGTGCCCGCGGCGCCAAGGTCACGGACATCGTCGTGATCGTGGTGGCGGCCGATGACGGCGTGATGCCGCAGACGCTCGAAGCCATCGACCACGCCAAGGCCGCGGAAGTGCCGATCATCGTGGCGGTGAACAAGATCGACAAGCCCGGGCGCCAATCCCGAACGAGTCAAGAAGCAGTTGGCCGATCGCGGACTGGTTCCGGAAGAGTGGGCGGCGGCGGCGAAGGGCACAGTGTTCGTCGAGGTTTCGGCAAAGAAGCGCCAGAACCTCGACCTGCTGCTCGAAATGATCTGCCTGGTTTCGGATATCAAGGCGCCCAAGGCGACGCCGGGACGCAAGGCGGTGGGCTCGGTGCTCGAAGCCAAGCTCGATCGCGGCCGCGGCGCCGTAGCCACGGTGCTGGTGCAGGACGGAACACTGAAGCTCAACGACAGCTACATCGTCGGCAACACCTTCGGCAAGGTCCGCGCCATGTTCGACGATCGCGGCCGCGCCACTCGAAGAAGCCGGCCCGTCGACGCCGGTCGAAGTGCTGGGTCTCGAAGCCATGCCCGATGCCGGCGACACCTTCCTGGTGGTTGCCGATCGCGACAAGGCCAAGGGCATCGCGCAGTACCGCAAGATGAAGGAGCGCGAAGCGCAGCTGGCCAAGAGCTCCCGCGTCTCTCTCGAAGGGCTGGCCGAGCAGATCCGCCAGGCCGGCGTGAAAGGATCTGCCCTGATCATCAAGGGCGACGTAACCGGATCGGTGGAAGTGCTGGCGAGTTCGCTCGTACGCATGTCCACGGAGAAGGTGCGCATCAAGGTCATCCACTCCGGCGTCGGGTCGATCACAGAGAGCGATGTGCTGCTGGCTGCCGCGTCGAACGCCATCATCATCGGCTTCAACGTGCGTCCGGAGCGCAAGGCCGCCGAACTGGCGCAGCAGGAAGGCGTGGAAATCCGCCTGCACTCGATCATCTACGAGTTGCAGGACGAAATGCACCTGGCCATGATGGGACTGCTCGAACCCGCGTTCAAGGAGAACTACGTGGGCCGCGCCGAAGTGCTCAACGTCTTCAGAATTCCGAAGGTAGGCGACGATCGCCGGCTGCCGCGTGCAGGACGGCGTGATCCGGCGCGACTGCGGAAGTGAAGGTGATGCGCGGCGGCGAACAGGTCTTCAAGGGCAAGATCGGCTCGCTGAAGCGGTTCAAGGACGATGCCCGCGAAGTGACCAACGGCATGGAGTGCGGCATCGGCATCGCCAACTTCAGCGACATCAAGGAAGGCGATCTCATCGAAGCGTTCTCGACCGAGAAGATGGCCGCCGACCTGGGCGCGCTGACGTCAGCGAAAGCGTAAACCTTCGGTGAACTAACCAAAGACCCGCTTCTCTTCGAGAAGCGGTCTTTTTTGCAGTAGCTTCCGGATTGCCCGCAGCCCGCCACCCTGGACATGATGCTCGCTGCGAGCCCCCATCGCGCCGCCTCTGCTCTTTCTTCTTCGACTTGCTAAGGCGCTGCCTCAGCTTGTCGCATCTCATTTTTGATCTAAGTGCAGGTACCGGCGCTTGAATTTTTGGCACGCGCGGAGAAAGCCCCGCCCGGCTTTGCTGCGGATCAAAGAGGAACAGCGCGTCTCCTGTAAACCTTAGCTGGAGAAGGATAAAAACATGGCCCACCGGAAATGGATATTGGCTGCGGTAATTGGGCTTCTGGCCTCGTTTGCTGCGACGGCACAGGACGCTCCTGAACTCAAGACGGACAAGGACAAGTTAAGCTACGCACTGGGAATGAACTTTGGGGAGAGCTTCCGCAAGCAGGGGCTGGAGCTGGATCCTGCCGTGTTTGCGAAGGCACTCGCAGAGTCCTTCAACGGCGGCAAGACCGCGATGACCGACGAGGAGATGAAAACTCTTCTGACAGCGGCGGCGCAGGAGATCCGGAAGAAGCAGGCGGCGCAGCAGGCGGAAAAGGGCGCAGCGGCGCAGAAGGAAGGCGAAGCGTTCCTGGCCGCGAACAAGACGAAGGAAGGCGTGGTGACGCTGTCCAGCGGCCTGCAGTACAAGATTCTGAATGCGGGTACGGGCGAGAAGCCGACGCTGGACGATACGGTGATATGCAACTACAAAGGCACGCTGATCAACGGGACGGAATTCGATGCGTCGAACAAGCACGGCGGCCCGGCGACCTTTCCGGTAAAGGGCGTAATTGCGGGCTGGACCGAGGCATTGCAGCTGATGCCGGCGGGCTCGAAGTGGCAGCTCTTTGTGCCCTCGAATCTGGCCTATGGCCCGCAGGGACCGGGAGACATCGGGCCCAATGCGACGCTGATTTTCGAAGTGGAGCTGGTGTCGATCCAGAAGGCGGCGACGGGGGCTTCGGGATCGAATTAAATTCCAGTGGTCAGTGATCGATCAGCGCTGACGAAAGAGCAAGAACTGAATAAGAAGGGCCGGCGGTTGCGCTGGCCCTTCTTTGTTGCGACTGATTAAAGCCCGAAAGTTAGCCGGAGATACTGCCGCAAGCTGAGTCGTGGTATCCCAGGTCTTCAGAATTAGGAGACATCGGGCACACCCCCTTCGTGGCTGGCCGACTGGAAGCAAAAGCAAGAACGACTGCCGATCCCTCCGCTCATTGCGCGGTGAATCACCGCCGTTCAGGGCAATCAGTCGTAAATGGGCGGGCCTACTCGTATCGGAGAGCGACGGCGGGGTCCACTTGCATGGCTCGCCGGGCAGGCAGATAGCACGCTAGCATCGCGACGGCGGTCAAGCCGATGGCCACGCCGGCCAGGGTGGCGGGATCGTTCGCGCCAATGCCGTAGAGCAAAGGCGATAGCAGGCGTGCTGCCGCGCATGCCGCCGCAAGGCCGATGCCGAGGCCAATCAAAGTGACATAGAGACCCTGCCGCATGACCAGCTTCATCACGTCGGTTCGGCGCGCTCCGAGCGCCATGCGCACACCGATCTCGTGGGTGCGCTGCGAGACGACGTAGGCGATGACGCCGAAGAGTCCGATGGCGGTCAAGCCCATGGCCAGAATGCCCGATGCTCCCAGCAGCAGCCCGGTGGTGCGCGCCGGGAAGAGCGGAAACGCCATGTACTCCTCGATGGTCTGCGAGTCCGTGGCCACCATCATGGGATCGACGATCTGCACTTCGCGGCGCACCGCTTCAATTACGGGCCGCGCATCGCCGGAGGTGCGAATCACGAGAGTTCTGGCGGGGGGCAGGGTTCCGCGGAACACCACCGGTATGGGCTCTTCGCCCAGGGTGCGGTATTTTCCGGCCTTCACTACACCGACGACTTCGCTGGTGTTTTTTTCTCCGCCGAACGCGATGCGCTGCCCGACGGGATCCTGGCCGGGCCATATCTTTCGCGCCAGTACTTCATTGATCACAACGGCGCCGGCCGCTTCATCGTCGCACTCCTTTTGCGTCAGGTCGCGACCGCGCAGAATGGTAACTCCCAGGGTCGAGAAGTACCCGGGGTTCACGCGAAACACGTCCACCGGAATCTGATCGGATTCTTTGCTGAGTTGTCTTCCCACCGAAGTCTGTTCGCGCGAGGTTCCGAGCGGGAGATGATCTTGCGTAACTCGCCGCAGTTACATTGGGCAAGGCGCGAACGTGTTCGATGAGCTGCTGGTAGAAAGCCGAGACCTTCTCAGGCGAATATCCGAGTGTTCCGGGATCGAGCGTGGCGATGGCGATATTGCGGGTGTCGAATCCGGGATCGATGGAGTTGGCGTGCAGCAGGCTGCGCACGCACAGCGTGGCGCAGGCCAGCAACACCACGCAGGTGGCAATCTCGCCAATCAGCAGCACGGTGCGCAGCCGCGATTTGCGCAGGCCGGCGCTTTTTGTTTCTTCCTTCAACACCGGAGCCGCATCGACGCGGGCGCTGCGCAGAGCGGGAACCATTCCAAACACCAGGCCGGTAACGAGCGAGACCAGAACGGTGAACAGCAGCACGCGCCAGTCCAGAGGAACCTCGAGGGTGATGGGGAGGCTGGGCGGAACGAGTTGGAGAAGCAGCCGTGCGATCCACCACGCGAGCAGCACTCCCGCGATGCCGGCAAATGAAGAGAGGAGCAGGCTCTCGACGAGCATCTGCCGGATGAGCCGCGCTCGCCCCGCGCCCAACGCCGAGCGAATCGCCATCTCGCGGGTTCGACTGGCTGCTCGCGCCAGCAGCAGGCTGGCCGCATTCGCGCAGGCAATCAGCAATACCAGTGCGAACACTGCCATCAGCAGCCCGGTGAATGCCCGTCACGTAGACGCGATAAGGCCCTGGAACCAGCGTCGCGGGATACACGATCGCGTCCAGATTCCTTGTTGGAATCGGGATGCTCGAGGGCAAGCCGATCGGCGAAGACATGCATCTCTGCCTGCGCCTTGGACTGCGTTTACGCCAGGCCTCATGCGGCCGGAGACAATCAGCCAGCTGCTGTGGCGACTGGCGAGCCGGTCATGGTCATGCGTGAACTGCTCCTGGATGCGTCACGGGGGCCCAGAAATCCGGTTGGGTCGCGACCAGCATTCCAGCGAATCCCGCGGGCGCCACTCCGATGACAGTGAATGCGGCGCCATTCAACACCAGCGTCTGTCCCACAATTGCCGGGATCGGCGCCGAGTTGGCGCTGCCAGAACGAATGACTCACAACAACAACGGAGCGTGGGCTTTCGAGTTGGTCGTCGGCGCTGGAAATCACGCGGCCCAGCGCGGCATTCACGCCCAGCAGCGAGAAAAAATTCCCCGAAACAAGCTGCCCCTGAATCACCTGGCCTTCTCCGGAGCGATTCCAGATGGCCTGAGAGCCGTCGCCGTCAAAAGCCAGTACTCCTTCGAGCGCGCGGCTGTGGTCGCGGTAGTAGGCGTAATCGGGATAGGTGAACGGGAGGTAGCTCTGCACTCCGGTCGAGGTTCGACTGTGCAGCCAGATCTCCAGCAGTCTCCCCGTTGCCTGCACACCTGCGGGGGGCCGCAGCAGAAGCGCGTTGACGAAGCTGAAAACGGCGGTGTTCATGCCGATTCCGAGCGCCAGAGCCAGAACCACCGCGGCGTTCGATCCGGGTTTCTTCTGGATCATGCGCATGCCAAAGCGGATGTCTCCCCACAGCTCCGCGGGCGAGAGAAAACTGCGTTGCGCCCGCTGCTGCTGCTTGAGCACGGTGAGATTGCCGAACTGGCGGCGAGCCGCAATGGCCGCGTCCTGCCGGGGCATCCCCTGGTCAACGTAACGCCGGGTGAGCAGATCGATGTGGGCCAGAATCTCAGTATCGAGTTCTTCGTCCTCTCGCCCCTTCACAAACAATCCACGCGTCTTTGCGGCCCACAATCGCAACATGCCCATGGTTTCAGCCCTGCCTTTCGAGGCGCAGCACACGCCCGATCACGCCCGCGATGCGTTCCCAGTTTTCCGTTTCGAGGGCAAGCTGCTTCAGACCTTGTTTCGTAATTGAATAGAAGCGCGCCTTGCGATTGTTTTCCGACACGCCCCAGGAAGAAGCGATCCAGCCCTGCTGCTGGAGGCGAAGCAGCGACGTGTAGACGGTGCCCTCGTTCAGTTGCAGGACATCGTCACTCACCTGCTCGATGCGCCGCGCGATTCCGAATCCGTGCAGAGGGCCAAGCGCATGAAGGGTTTTCAAAACCATCAGGTCGAGCGTTCCCTGCAGGACGTCTGATTTTTTGTCGACCACGTTCCCGCTCCTTTGGACATCCCAAAGAGCGTACAGTGTTCTCCTTTGGAATGTCCATAGGTATTTCGGATTCTGTGACGAATGGACCGCAAGCTCGAAATCAAAAGTTTCCGAACACTCCGCATTCCCTTCCCGTCTTAGCGTGTGAACGGCTAAGTTGAGGCTGCCGCCTCGGGCGATGCTTTTGTGCTTCTGCGGCGGAAAGAACCGGCAGCAGGGAGCGGAAACGTCTTGACCACGGCAGAAGAGGCGGAGTTCACGGCACTGGTCGAGCGCCAGTCGCGCTTCGTCTTTCGAGTGGCGTATGCCGTGTTGCTCAATGCGCACGACGCTGAGGACACGGTGCAGGAGACCTTCTTGAAGCTTTATCGCAATGGCGGCTGGCAGGGAGCGAAGAACGAGCGGGCGTTTCTTGCGCGAGTGGCGTGGCGGATGGCTGTGGATCGGCGGCGAGCTGCCAGGCCTGCGGAGTCCATCGCCGATTCGGACGCGCCGATCGATCCGCCGGCGTCTCAGCCTGGGCCCGAGCAGGCGCTGGTCGAGGCCAATCAGCACGCGGTGATTCACGCCATGATTGATGCTCTGCCGGAAGAGCTGCGCTTGCCGCTGGTGCTGTCGGCGGCAGAGGAACTGAATTCGCGCGAGATCGGCGCCATTCTGCGCATTCCCGAAGGAACCGTGCGCACACGGCTGTTGAGGGCGCGGCAGTTGCTTAAAGAGCGGCTCGCAAAGATGAACACCCGCAGCCGGATTCCGAATCAGGAGAACCAGCATGCCTGACAAAGACGACCTCGATCTGCTGCTCGACTCGGCGCTCGCGACCTACGCCGATCCCGGACCGGAGCGGGGGCTTGAGGACCGCTTGCTGGCGGCGCTCCAGGCTGCGCACGGTTCTGGTGAGCGGCGGCGTTGGTTCGACTGGCCGCGGCTGACGTGGGCTGTTGCCGTTCCGGTTGCGATCTGCCTGCTCTGGGTATCACTCGCAAGGGTCGTACATGCACCCTCGACGCAGTCGCAAGTGCCGTCCCAGCCCGGACCGTCGCTGAGCTCGAAGGCACCCACGCAGCCACCTGCGGTAACGGTGCGTCCCTCAGGAGCTAAAGCCCAAACGAATTCTGCCCAAATCTCGGCACGACTGAAGTCGTGCCCTGTTACAAAGCACGCGTGTGATGTGTCCGCGGATGTCGCAAATGCCGCGCACCTTCCGAAACTCGATGTTTTTCCGGCACCGCAGCCACTGAGCGCGGAAGAGCGTGTGCTGGTCGCGGCCATCAACGGTTCGCCGGCGGAGCGCGAAGCGCTCGCGGTATCGAAGAGACCAGCCGACGTCCCGCTCAGTATCGCCGACCTCAACATTCCACCACTTGCCCCTCCGGATGAGGGGAAGAACTAAGGAGAAACCCAATGCGCAAGACCACGCTGATCTGCTGCCTGCTGTGCCTTACCTTAGGTTGGGGGCTGAAGGCGTTTGCCCAGGACACCGTCAAGGCACCTGAGTCGCCGAAAGCAGCCGAACCGCCGGCACACTACTATCACCTTGAATTCGTGGTGCAGGAGACGGGCAGCGACGGAAAGCCCACCAACAGCCGTACCTACTCGGGCACAGTGAGCACCAGCCGGACGGATCGCGGGTTTTCGATGCGCACCGGGTCGCGAGTGCCGGTGGTAACCGGTGGACCTGCGCCAGATGACAAGAGTATGCCCGTCCAGTATCAGTACATCGATGTAGGAGTAAGCATCGACGCGCGCGACGCACGGGAAGAAGGCGATAAGTTGGCGCTTTCACTGAACGCCGACGTCAGCAGCCTTGCGGGAACTCCGAGTCCCCTCGGCGCAGGTGTGATCCGCCAGAACAAGTGGCAGGCCGGTGCCCTGGTCCCCATCGGCAAGGCCACTGTGGTCTTTACGTCCGATGTGCTCGACAACAAGGGCGGCATGCAACTGGTGCTTACGGTCACACCAGTGAAGTAAGATGGCGGCCCCAAACAACCTGGGTGAGCCTATCGTTCGGCGACGCTTTCGCCGTTCAGTACTTTGCGGGCATGGGTGATCTCAGGCAAGGCGGCGTCGGCTGCGGGCCAGGCCTTCAGGAATGCGTCATAGGCTTCGCGGGCGCCGCTTGCATCGCCGCTGAGTTCCTTCACCCGGGCCAGGCCGTAGAGACCGAAGCCTGAATTGGGACGCTCTTTCAACGCGGCTTCGAAGGCGGCTTTTGCGCCCGTGTAATCCTTGGCTTTCAGCAGGGCTGCCGCCTCGGTCTCTCCCACGGGGCGGATGTACATGGGGGGCTCGTGATAGCCAAGTTTCTTTTCTTCGAGCCTGGCTTCCGCATACATCTTTTTCGCTTCGTCGAGCTTGCCTTTGGCGGCGAGAACGCCGGCGCGTAACTCGAGCGACTCGATGCTCATGCTCTTCATCAGCGGCTCGCCCAGCGCGTCGGGCATTACCGGCATCATGGGCGGCTCGTCTTTTTTTGCGTCCTCGCTCTTGGCCTTTTCCTGTTTCGCTTTGGCCTTGGCGGCGGCATCTTCCTTCTGCCGCTGCTGGACGCGCCACAGGCCCGCGTCCATGCGTTCGCTCTCTGCTTCAGCGGCGGCCAGGTCGCCGTTGCCCAGCGCCTTCATGCCGTTCGCGTAGTCGGTGAGTTCCGTAGTGAGGGCGCGCAGATTGGCGGTCTTCTCGCCTTCAAACTTCGCTTGCCCAAGCATGGTCAGCACTGCGTCCCAGTCACCGACGCGCAAGGCAACGGGCAGGCGCAGGCTCACGCGGGCCATCTGGTCGCGGGCCGACCATATGTAGAGCGAACTCGACAGCTTTCCGCGCGCTGCGGCGAGATGATCGCTCAATGCATTGGCATCCTTGAGACGGCCTTGTTCCATCAGGTTGGCGATGGCGTACATCATGTTGTGGGCGTAGTTCCAATCGTCATCGGGTCCCACGTGCTGCTCGCGCATGTATTTTTCGTCGGCGTTGGTCGAAGCGGTAAACCAGCGCTCGGCCTCGGGGTAATTTCCCACGCGATAGTAGATGTGGCCGGGCATATGGACCATGTGGCCGGACGTGGGCGCCAGGCTGGCAAGCAGCGCGGCGCTGTTCAGGGCGCGCTCGGGGTGGGCTCCAGCCTCTATGGCGTGAATCCAGTAGTGATTGGCGGCGGAGTCGTTGGGGGCGTCCTTCATGACGCCTTCGAGAATGGAAATGCATTCCTTCTGTCCCGGCTTGGGCTCGCCGGCGTCGTCGTACCCGTCACAGAGCGATTCGGCCAGGAAGATGCGCGCCTGGGTGTCGCGAGGGAACTTCTTCACCAGCTTGCGATAGATAGGCACGGCCGGCTTCTCGTCGTCATCCTTTGAGGCCGATTCGGCCTGGGCAGCCTCGATGTAGAGCTTGTCGGAAGCGGAAGCGCGGCTTTTGAGACGTAACGCTTCGTCCAGGGCCTTCTTGCCGTAGACCTTCGTATCGCTGTTCCGGAAACCTTCCGCCTGCGCCAGCCCCCACCAGCACATGGCGCAGTTGGGATCGACGCGAATGGCCTGCTCGAATGCCTTCTGCGATTCGTAATCCCAGAAATCGTGCATCAGGCTGAGACCCTGGTCGAACCAGGCCTGGGCTTCGGGGGTGGCCTTGATGGGGATGTGGCTGTTGCCGATGCCATCCATTTTTACCGGCACGGGGAGCTGTTCGGGGGGAGGAATCATCTCCATGTCGGCCATGTTGTGGGCCATCTGCTGCGCGAACGACAGGCGTCCCGCAGTGAGGCATCCGATCATCAGAATCAAGAACAAGCGCACCCGGGGAAACTTCAAGACACAGCGACGCATGGGGCGAATATAGCGCACGGAAGGTTCGAGGCACCAGACAACTGTGATTGTCCGTGGAGCTGACTTGCGGTAGATCAAAGGGTTTCGAGCGGCCTTACCTTGCCGGTCCGGCAACCCCATGAAAGGGGATCGCGTCTCAGGATCAAAATCAATCACGGAGGAAACGGAATGGCTTCGAAATTGAATGGGAAGAAGATTGCGATCCTGGCAACCGACGGATTCGAGCAGGCGGAATTGATGGAACCGCGCAAGGCCCTGGACGAGGCCGGCGCGAAGACAGTAGTGATTTCCCTCAAGAGCGGCGAGATCAAGGGCTGGAAGCTCAAAGACTGGGGCGACAAGGTCAAGGTAGACAAGACCCTCGACGACGCCAATCCCAATGACTACGACGCTCTTGTGCTTCCCGGCGGAGTCATCAATCCCGACCATCTTCGGATGGAGCCCAAGGCGGTGAACTTTGTTCGGCAGTTCGTCTCGACCGGCAGGCCGGTGGCGGCCATCTGTCACGGGCCGTGGACGCTGGTCGAGGCAGATGTTGTACGGGGAAAGAAAGTTACGTCTTGGCCTTCGGTCAAAACGGACCTGAAGAACGCCGGCGCCAACTGGGTCGATCAGGAAGTCGTCACCGACGGGCAGTTCATCTTCAGCCGCAAGCCGGATGACATTCCCGCCTTCAGCAAGACCATTATCGAAGCCGTCAGTCGTGGGACGGGACAGCGCGCGGCATGATGCAGAATCCTGCCACAAGGAACCCAGGTCTCAAAGTCGAGACCTGGGGCACCCGGCCCGATGCCTCCTCTAGAGCGGATATTTCTCCGTCTCGATACACTTCTTTGCCACTGTACGGGTTAGGGCGACCGTATCGGAAGGCGTAAAGCGGGCCAGCCGGCGAAGAATCGCCAGTTGCGTCCGCAGTTCGTCTCCTTCGCCGCAAGCGGCGAGCACGCGCCGCCCGGCCTGCTCGGCGAAGGCAATGGTTTCGTCGGCCAGCAGGCCGGTCATCGCCGCGGCAACTTCAGCTGAAGACTTGCCAGAAGCCGCCAGCTTGCGGCCTCTCAACAGCGCGGACTCCAGTGCATAGACCTGGCTAATGATGTCGGCCAGGTCGGCCATGATCTCCTGCTGCTCCTGCAGCGCGGCCATGAACCGCTGGCTGGCGACTCCGGCGGCGAACAGGCCGATCTTCCGCGAGGCCGCCAGCAACTCCCCTTCGCGTCCCAGCAATTCGGATAGTTCTCCGTTGCCGTCGAGAGAGGGCGGCTGGGTGACTTCGTCCATGAGGCTGCGAATCGCCTTCAGGAGCGGGAGTTCCCCTGTCGTGGCGCGCTTCAGCAGCCAGCCGGTGATGATCAGGCGGTTGATTTCGTTGGTGCCTTCGAAGATGCGGTTGATGCGAGCATCGCGATAGAAGCGCTCCGCGGGGTACTCCTCCACGTAGCCGTAGCCTCCCATGATCGCCACCCACTCGTCGGCGAGATAGCTGATCATCTCTGAACCATAGACTTTGAGGATGGAGCACTCGACCGCGTACTCCTCGATGCGCTTCTGGATCTCGCGCGGATTGTGGGCGTTCTCCGGGCTTAACTGGCTTACGGCCGCATCGATCATGCCGACGGTGCGGTAGGCCATGCTTTCGGCAGCATAGAGGCGAGCGGCGCCGGTAGCGATCTTGCGCTGGATGAGGCCAAATTCAGCGATCGACTTGCCGAAAGCTTGACGCTCCTTGGCGTACTTGACCATAGCCGCGAGGGCGTGGCGGGCGCCTCCGACACAGGCCACTCCGAGCTTGAAGCGGCCCACATTCAGGACGTTGAAGGCGATGTGGTGGCCCTTGCCCTCCGTGCCTAACAGATTCCCGGCCGGCACCTGGCAATTGTCGAGAATCAGCGGGCAGGTTGACGACCCGCGAATGCCAAGCTTGTGTTCCTCGGCGCCGATCTTCAGCCCGGGAAACGTCCGCTCCACGAGGAACGCCGAGAACCGGGCGCCGTCGATCTTGGCAAACACGGTGAACAGGTCCGCGAACCCGCAGTTGGTGATCCACATCTTTTCGCCGGTCAGAAGATAGTTGGTCCCGTCAGGCGACAAGGTGGCGCGGGTCCGGATGTTCATGGCATCGGAGCCGGAACTGGCTTCAGACAGGGCATAGGCTGCGACCCATTCGCCAATGGCCAGCTTGGGCAGGTATTTCTGCTTCTGTTCCTCGGTGCCGTACCAGACCAGGGGCAGCGTGCCGATGCCGGTCTGTGCGCCGAAGGCGGTCGAAAAACTGGCCAACACGGAGATGTGGTCCGTAACCACCGTGGACGAAACTTTGTCCATGCCCATGCCGCCGTATTCTTCGGGGATCTCGACCGATGTGAAACCCAGCTCCGCGGCCTTGGCAAGCAGCCCGCGCATCGCGCCGGGTTCCTTGGCCTCAACGGCGGCGGTCGCCGGCAGCGACCTCTTCCCGGGCGAACTGGGCGGCAGTGGCGGCGATCTGGCGCTGTTCAGACGTCAGATCTTCGGGGGTGAAGACCTCGGCCGGAGTGCGGCTCTCTACCAGAAAACTGCCGCCACGGGCTGCGGCGATTGGCGAAACGGCAACGGTGGACATGAGGCTTTCTCCAGTACTCGAAGCAGGTACTCGAAGAGGATAGGCGATCCGGTCGCCAACAACAATGGTGCTGATCCCTGGGGATAACTTCGGTGAATGTTATTCCTCGTTTTCGGCCCTGACGACGTATTCGCCGTTCTGGTATTTGACGGAATCTTCGGTGAGAACGTACCGAAGGAGAATCAAGGTCCGCTGGTCCTGCTCCTGGCAGCGTACAAGGTACTTCGATGCGCCGCCGAATCCTAATGACATCGGTTCGACAGTGGTATGACGTAAGTACTGATTCGCTTACAATGGCATATAGCCGCTGCGGGGAGGCTGACCCTGTTTCCTGTGTCTTTTGCCGGTCTGATGCTCGCGTTGGAACCGCTTCATGCGATGGCCTTTGCAGCCGACAAGGGGCTGAAGCACTACCTGAAGACGCAGTACGCCGACCAGACGTTCCGGGGACTCTACCACTGGAACCCTTTTGACGCGGCGCTCCTGGTTCCCTACTTCCTGGTGATGATCGTGCTGGCGCTCTATGGCATTCACCGCTACACGATGTGCTACCACTACTTCAAGTTCCGCAAGCGCCACAATCCCGATCCGCCCCAATTGTTTGCTGAGCTTCCGCGAGTAACCGTCCAGCTGCCTATCTTCAACGAGCAGTTCGTGATCGACCGGTTGATCGAAGCCGTCTGCGCCATGGAATATCCGCCCGAGAAGCTCGAAATCCAGGTTCTGGACGACTCGACCGATGAGACCACCGAAGTGGCCTCGGCGATCGTGGACCGCTATGCCGCCCTTGGCCACCCGATCGTTTACATCCATCGCCAGAACCGCCATGGTTTCAAGGCCGGGGCGCTGGACGCGGGGCTGAAGGTGGCGAACGGCGAATTCATCGCCATCTTCGATGCCGATTTTGTTCCGCCGCCCGACTGGCTGATGCGCGTGATTCATCACTTCGCCGAGCCGGGGATCGGGATGGTCCAGACGCGCTGGACGCACCTGAACCGCGACTACAGCCTGCTCACCCAGATTGAAGCAATTCTGCTCGACGGGCACTTTGTCCTGGAGCACGGAGCAAGGGCGCGGGCCAATCAATTCTTCAACTTCAACGGCACGGCGGGCATGTGGCGTCGCCAGGCCATCACCGACGCTGGCGGCTGGCAGCACGACACTCTGACCGAGGACACGGACCTGAGTTATCGCTCGCAGATGGCGGGATGGCACTTCAAGTACCTGCCCGAGATCGAGTGCCCGGCCGAACTGCCCATCGAGATGACGGCCTTCAAGACGCAGCAGGCGCGCTGGGCGAAGGGTCTGATTCAGACCAGCAAAAAGGTGCTGCCGATGATGTTCCGCTCGGACGTGCCGCGGCGCATCAAGGTGGAGGCGGTGTATCACCTGACCGCCAATCTCAGCTATCCCCTGATGATCGTGATGACGGCGCTCCTGATCCCCTGCATGATCGTGCGCTTCTACCAGGGCTGGTTCCAGATGCTGCTGATCGACGTGCCGCTGTTCACGGCCTCGAGCCTTTCCATCGCAGTGTTCTACCTGATGAGCCAGCGCGTGCTGTTTCCCGAAGACTTGGATGAAGACGTTCCTTTACCTTCCCTTCCTGATGGCGCTGGGGATCGGGCTGACGGTGACCAATTCGAAGGCGGTGATGGAGGCGCTGTTCGGCATCAAGAGCGCGTTCGCCCGCACCCCGAAGTATGCCGTGGCCAAGAAGGGCGAGAAGTCGCAGGCGGCCAAATACCGCAAGCGGCTCAAACTGGCGCCCTGGATCGAACTGCTCATCGGCTGCTACTTCTTCCTGGCCATCATCTACTGTTTCTCAAACCGCAACTACTTCACCGCGCCGTTTTTGATTCTGTTTGTGGTTGGGTACTGGTACACGGGGCTGATGAGCCTGCTGCAAGGCCGGTTCGAGCGGTGGCGTGGAGGCGGGGCCAACACCACGGACGAGTCAAGTCCCAAGCCGTTCCCGGTGGGAGTCTGATACCGGATTTGTGAACGAGGCGATGCACGATGAACGCTGAGCCAGGCTCATTGCCAGGATATTTTGTTCCTTTGTTTCCTTTGCTATTTGTTGGGCTATGGATCCTTGTCTGCGTATACATTGGGTTCGTTAGTGGTTGGAGCAGCCTGGCGAAGCGATTCAAGTGTGAAACTGCACCATACGGCGAGATCAAAACTGCCGGTCCATTTTTCTATTCGGTCTACATGCGGTTCTGGGGTCACTACAGCAGCGTCATCTGCCTCGCCGCCGCGGAAGATGTTCTCTACCTGTCCGTGCTCGTTCTTTTTCGCGCCGGTCATCCGCCGCTGCGCGTTCCATGGAACGAAATCAAGTTCGACCGAAACAAGTTCCTATGGAGGCGGTCTGTGGTCCTCATTCTGGGAAACGAGGAACGAGTCCCGATGCGCATTTCGGAGCGCATGGCGCGCAATCTTGGCATTACGTATCGATCTCTGAGTGATCCGATCTAAACTGTCTAAAGCGATGATGACAGCGGAACAAGTCCGTGCAGTTCTTGAGACCCTGAGTCCGACTCAGGAGAAGGTGGATCTCGCGGTGAAGGCGGCAATTGAGGTCGCCCAACCTTCAAGAGTCATCCTGTTCGGCTCGTGGGCTCGTGGAGAGGCGCGCTGGGACAGCGATCTCGATTTGGCAGTTTTGCTTCCGGATTCCGAGTTGTCCAACTTAACTGCGATTCGCCGCGATCTGCGGCACAGGTTGGACGAGGTACCCATGACGATCGACCTCGTGCTGACTACCGAGGGCACAGTTGACCAATTCCGCGATTCGATCAACTCGATCTATTACCGCATCCTCAAGGACGGAAAGATAGCGTATGAGCAGCGGCCCGTATTCCATAGCCCAGATACTTCTCATCAAAGCCGCTGAGGACGAGAAGATCCTCCATACGGATAACATTCCGGAAGCAATCCTCGGCTTTCATGCACAACAGGCGGTTGAGAAGCTCATGAAAGCGCTGTTGTCTCAACTCGCGGTTTCCTATGCACTGACTCACAATTTAGACCGGCTTCAAAGGTTGCTCGTCGCCAACGGAGAGACATTGCCGACCACTCCGTTGGGCTTGGGAGACCTTACGGATTTCGCTGTTGTCTATCGTTATGACTTGCTTTTTCAATTCACTGCCCCCGACAAGACCGATTTGAGCGAGACTGTTCGGCTGATCCGAGAGCATATAGTCGCTCGCATCGCGGCCCTCTCAAACACTCCCTGACCGCCCTCTCCGCTACAATAGACAAAAGCACCCCGCCGGCCAGTGAGTGGAACCCCTGGTAGCCGGGGTGCATCTGAGCATTATGCTTGTCAAAAACCTTCCTGAAGCTCTCACGTTCGATGATGTGCTGCTGGTTCCCGCGTACAGCGAGGTTGTGCCCACGCAGGTGAGTACGCAGACGCAACTTACCCGCGACATTACGCTCAATACGCCTCTGCTTTCGTCGGCGATGGACACGGTGACGGAGTCGCGCATGGCCATCGCCATGGCGCAGCAGGGCGGGATCGGCGTGGTCCACCGCAACCTGAGCATCGAGGCCCAGGCGGGTGAAATCGACAAGGTAAAGCGGTCGGAAAGCGGCATGATCGTGGACCCGGTGACCATCGGACCCGACCAGATGATCGCCGATGCTCTCGAAGTGATGCGGCGCTACCGGATCTCCGGCGTGCCGGTTACGCAGGGCCAGAGGCTGGTGGGCATTCTCACCAATCGCGATTTGCGGTTCGAGACTCGCACCGACATCCCCATCAGCGAAGTGATGACCAAGAAGAACCTGGTCACCGTGCCGGTGGGAACCACTCTCGAAGAAGCCGAGCAGATCCTGCACGAGCACCGCATCGAGAAGCTCCTCGTGGTCAACGACGACTACGAGCTCAAGGGCCTGATCACGGTCAAGGACATCCAGAAGAAGCTGAAATATCCCAACGCCAGCAAGGACGAGAAGGGCCGGCTGCGGGTGGGCGGGGCGATCGGCGCCACGGGTGATTTTCTGGAGCGCGCCGCCGAACTGGTGAAGGCTCGCGCGGACGTGCTGGTTCTCGACTCCGCGCATGGCCACCAGATCCGCGTGCTCGAAGCAGTGCGCGAAGTAAAGAAGGCCTTCCCCGAAGTAGCGCTGCTGGCGGGCAACGTGGCCACATATGAAGGAGCGAAGGCGCTCATCGAGGCGGGGGCGGACGCGATCAAGGTCGGCATCGGACCGGGGTCGATTTGCACCACGCGCATGGTTACCGGGGCAGGCATGCCGCAAGTCACCGCGATTGCCGAGGCGTATCGGGCTGCGAGCGAGCATGACATCCCGGTGATTGCCGACGGCGGCATCAAGTATTCGGGCGAGGTGACCAAGGCGATCGCCGCGGGCGCGAGCTCGGTAATGATCGGATCGCTGTTTGCGGGCGTGGACGAGAGCCCGGGCGAGACCATTCTCTACCAGGGTCGCAGCTTCAAGAGCTATCGCGGCATGGGCTCACTGAGCGCCATGAGCCAGGGCGGGGGCGAACGTTACTTCCAAAGCTCTGCGGATATCAACGGACCCGAAGGAAGCGTCGAAGGCGTGGTTCAGCGCGAACGCAACGGGCAAAACCGGCTGGCAAAGTATCGTGCCGGAAGGCATCGAGGGGCGGGTGCCCTATCGCGGGCCGCTGGAGTCGATGGTGTATCAGCTGGTTGGCGGTCTGCGGTCCGGGATGGGCTATCTCGGCTGCGCCACCATCAAGGATCTGCAGGAGAAGGCACAATTCGTGCGCATCTCCGGCGCGGGCCTGCGCGAAAGCCATGTACACGACGTCATCATCACTCGCGAGGCGCCCAACTACCATGTCGAGTAACCGCCAGGGCGCCTGGTTCTGGGTGAGCGCCTGGCTTCCCGTACTGCTCGGAATTGCCATGATCATGGTGGAGTCGACCGAGTGGATGGGCGCCGACCATACCGGCGCTCCCTTGCGGGCTCTTTATCAGGCGATCTTTGGGCAGGTGAGCAACGCGCAGTGGGAGCTGATTCACCACTACCTGCGCAAGTCCGGGCACTTTCTCGGGTACGGATTCATCGGGCTGGCCTGGCTGCGCGCCTGGTGGATGACGCTGCCGCATTCGCGATTTGTGCCGGACGCTCTGCTGGCGCTGACGGGAACGGCGCTGATCGCCAGCCTCGACGAGTTCCACCAGTCGTTCCTGCCCAACCGGACCGCGTCGCCGTGGGACGTTCTGATCGATTGTTCGGGGGCGATTACGCTGCAACTGATGGTGTATGTGTTCATGCGCATCAGCCGGCCGAAACGGCTAGCGCGGGCGGCGTAAGCGCTTAACCCACGGTCGCTCGTTCCACCGAAAAACCGCAGCTACTTCGACCCTTGTGCAGGCTGCTGTTCGCTTGTCGGCGGCACAATTCCCTTCATGCGCAGATAGGTCACCATGTTGCCGTAGTGTTCATCCGTATGCGCGGTATTCAGCGAAAGCAGGGTCAGTTTCGCCAGGTGGAAGCTGAACATCTGTATCATCTCGCTGCCCTTTGCATCGGTCATGCCATCGAACGCCTTGTTGCAGTAAGCTACGGCGTCCTTCAGGGCCGCTACCAGATCCGCCTTCGACGTCTTGGTTTTCTCGATGCCCTTGGAGGGATTTGCTTCACCCGCAGCCTGAGAGCAGAACATGTAATTAGCGTCGGCCACATGCCCGACGAGCTGCCCAAAAGAGCGAACCTCGGGCGTGGGCTTGAAGGAGTAATTCTCTTCCGGCATTTTTACCGCGGCGGCGATGACCGAACTACTCAAGTACCCGTAGAGGCCTTTTTCGCTCGCTGTGATCGGATTAGCCGGCGGCGCGGTCGCCGCCTGGGGCGCTTGTTGTGAGAGGAGAACGACCGGAAGAGCCAACCATCCGGTAAGGGCGGCACATAACCTCTTGTTCATTCGACCCCCTAATGGTCACATTTACGGGACGCCCCAGCGTACCAGAGCCGGGCGCCCGCCACCTCGACCCTGAGATGTGGGAACGAAACCAACCCAATTGGATCTACGCGGTCTTCCGCTTCGGCGATGACTTGGCAGGTGGCTTAACCAGGCCCATCGGCTTCGCCACCGGTTCCTTCTCGCTGACCGGAGGCTTCTTGGCCTGCGACGGACGGGCAGAAGCCGTCTCGCTGCCGATACTCTTGCGCAATGCGTCCATCAGGTTGACCACGTTGCTGGGGCGTGGTGCGGGGACCTCGTCCTTGGGAATCGGCAGGTTCTTGATCTTGGCCTCGACCAGTTCCTTGACCGCCGTCTCGTAGCCGTCCTCAAACTTGCTCAGGTCGAACTTCGCAGCTTTCTTGGCGATCAGGGCCTCGGCCATTTCGAGAGCATCTTCGTTGATGGCGGTTTCTTTGATTTCGCCGAAGAAGTCGGCGGCGTTGCGCAATTCGCTCGGGTAGCGGAGGATGTAGGCCACCATGCCGCGGCTGTCGGGGCCGGCGGGGGCCACCGCAACGATGTGCTCGCGGCCAGAGAATGCCACCTTGCCGATGGCGGCCTTGCCGGTCTTGAGCAGCGCCTCCCGCACCACAGCGAACGCCTCGGCCTGCGCGTCGTTTTCGGGGACGACGTAGTAGGGCTTCTCGACGTATTCCGGATTCAGGTCGCGGAGGTCGACGAACTGCGAAACCGCAATGGTGTGCTTGGAAGGCACTCGCAGGTTGTCGAGTTCGCTGGGCTCGATGATGACGTACTGGCCCTTGCTGTACTCGTAGCCTTTGACGATGTCGTCTTTGCCGACGGCGGGCGAGGACTCGTCGCTCTCGGCCGCGCTCTGCAGCACCTTCTGGTGGCGTATGCGCTCGCCGGTGCTGCGGCTGATCTGGTGAAAGCTGATCTGGCTTTTGCTCTCGGTGGCGGTGTAAAGACTGACGCCGAATTGAACCAGCGAAATCTGGATTTGTCCTGACCAATAGGGACGTGCCATGGGGACTCCTGGGAAGGCGGCGCGGTGTTCAAGGGGCTCCGCAGCCGCACACCATCATAGAATCAGGAGTTTACAGCATTATTTCATTCTAGCGAAGAAGTTTTTCACGAACCGGCTGGATATTCGTCTTTTGTTCGCCTATTCTGAGTGAATGTTTCAGGCTCCGAATGAACATGTCTGGGACTACGTCATCCGTTGCAAGCAGTGCGGGCGAAATATCCCGGCGCCTGTAGAGACCATGCCCGACCAATACTTCGTGGCGAGATGCCCGTTGTGTGGAGTGCGGCGAAACTACCTGCCCGCGGATCTATTCCAGGGAAGGTTGTCCTATGACCTGATCCGCCAGCGGTCGGCGCGGATGCTGTTCTGACGTTCCCAGCCGACGCTGATCTATACTTTCGGATAATTCTTCTCTAACGATTCAAAGCTAGCCTTCTTGGCCTCCCACCCTTGCGCCAGAAAGAAAGCGCATGGATGGGGCGCGGAGATTGCCGCTCCGTTCACCGCAAAACGCTTTACAGAGGTACCCCTGGGTGTGAGGTTTTAGCTTTTAGCGACTGTCGTTCCTGCAGTTTCCTGTCATCCACTCCGGGCTCAAGGAAATGCCTGCTTGACTACCGGCGCCAAGTGACGGGGGCACCGCAGAACGATTCGCCGTAACCTTCACAACCCGTGCAACCCCGGAGGAGTCTCGATCATGTCTCTTTGACCGGCTCACCGAAGGTGATCCAGAACCCGTTGCAATCGCGGATGATGAATTCGCGCATGCCGTAGAACGCGTCATGCAGGTCTTCGACGATTTCCGCTTTGCCATCGAGGCGGCGGCGGAACGCCTCCACGTCATCGACATGGATGTAGAGGTCGAATTCGCGGCGCGCGGCGGAGCTGGGCTGTCCGCCCAGGCTCAGCATGATTTCACTTTGTCCCAGTCGCAACAACGCCCAGTCGATCTCGCCATCATCGCACTCACGATTGACATTGCGGATTTCGAAACCGATGCAAGCGTACCATTCGGCTGTGGCTCTCACGTCGGGAACGTGAATCATGGGAACAACCCGCTCCGGCATCAAGGCCCTCCAGAAACGGAACCACATCGCCTCAAACGGCTGCGCAGTCCTCCACAAATTGTAGAGGCGCCATCGCACTCCGACAGACGGGGATTCATCAAACAACACAGGACTGCGACTGCGAATCGATGCGTCGCTTTTTCCCACCGGATTGATCGGCCAGAGTTTACAAGACTTTACAGGCTCATTGCTCATGCGCAAACAGCCCTGTAACGAGACAGTGCTCTCATGCGCGTACCGAGCAGTGTGAAACGGATCAGGCACCCGAACTTGATCGTTCTCGATGGGATTCCAGCCGACTCCCTCTATCCGCTTTGCCGAAATACTGAGCCGCACTTCGATTACCCCCGATCACAAGCCAAGACGCCCCGTGGAAAGAGCTATGGTTCAAACCATGTGACGCTGCTCATTTAGAAGACCCGCGGCATAGGCTTGCTGATTCCAACCTGCCAGGCCAACCATCGAGATTGGTATCGCCGGCAGCAATAAGGAGATGCGAATGAAGTGCAAAATTCTCGCGATTCTAACCGCCCTGCCATTCGTCGCGGGCATAAACGCCTCCGCGGGGTCGTGGTCGACGCAGGCCACCCTCGCCAACAATGCATACAACGGAACGGTCACGCTGGATGCTTCCGGCAATATGGTTTCGGTCTGGTACCAGAATGCCGCGCCCAATGGTACGGCCATAAACCAGATCTGGGCCAGCACCGCAGTGCTCGGCCAGCCATGGTCCGCGCCCGTAGACGTGTCCGGAAACATTGGTGTAGCGTCCGGCAATCCGTCAGTGCGCGGCAGTTCTGCGGGAAACGTGACCGCGATCTACACCAGCCCGACCATCGGCGCAGCCTATGCCGACAAGCCGTTGGGAGGGGCATGGAAATCGCCTCTTTCAACCAATGGGGTGAATCAGTTCTACGTGATCAATGATCACGGCGACGAAGGCCTCGCCTGGGGTACCGGTGGAGCCCGTCCCACTTCATCCACCGTGGTGGCCATCCGCCGCCCGGCGGGAGGGGTGTGGAGTGCTCCGGCCACCATCGCCGCCGCGCCCCATCTGAGTTTTGATGGTTCGATTGTGGCCCCAGACGGCTCGATGGCGGTGGCATGGGAAAGCTTCGATTCGGTTTGTGGTTCCCGCACCTGCAAAACGTCGAACTGGGTTCTGCATGTTTCGACGCTGGCCGCCGGCGCGCAAAACTGGGTCGATTCCGGCGCACTTCTCGGACCCGACGCTACTCAGCACTTTGGACAATTGGCCGCCGACGCGGTTGGCGACCTCGGCGTGATCGCGCTCCGCTCCGGCAATGTAGTGTCTGTGGTTAGACATGGAGCCGCGTGGAGTTCCGCAGTCGTAGTAGTGTCAGATTCGACCTTCCAGTTTTACGCCGGCACCGGGCGCGACAATCGCTCTTATGCGAGCGACTCGGCGGGGCACGCAACCCTGGTGGGCTGGGGCGACATTCATCTCAGCACGCTGGCCGCCATCGATGGCAATCTCGCCACGAACACATGGGGAGCGCCGGCCACGATCTCCGGTGCAGACCAGGATCCGGGCTACTTCGATTTCGCGATGAGTTCCTCGGGAGCTGCGATCGCGTTCTATCCCCTCCTGCTGCAGAGCGGCACAACCACTTGGCGCGCCATCACCCGACCCGGGGCGGGAAAGCCATGGAACGCGCCGGCGACAGCGGGCTCTTCGTTTGAGGGCGGCGGCACACCGGATGGCGTGGCCGTCAACAGCGCCGGGCAGGCCGCGGTGGTCTTTCACGGATACAGTTCCGACTACACGACCAACATTCTGTACACCAGCACCTATAAGCCTTGAGCAGCTTGGCAGAGTTGGAACAACGGGCGTCCCGCATTGCGGATGCCCGTTGTTGTGTTCCCACCTATGATACGGGCGCGTGGATACAGCGGTTTCGCCACCTCTCCTTTACGGAAGCCTCGGTGCTACCATAGGCCACCATGCTCCATACCGCCATCGACGTCCTGGAAGGGTAAATGCCGAGTTGTCGAGCCGCCTCAGATTTCCTGTGAGTCCGGCCCACGCTCTGGCCAAGGCCGGGTGTAAGCCAGTCACCAGCTGCCTCTGGCCGCGAGGTCATCTTCGCAGCGCCAGGCTCAGAGATTCTTTTGGATCACGCTCCGCAGGGAGTGTGGACCGCCGACGTCCTGGGTCAGTTCCCAGATCATGATGCCACCGTAGCGAGCGCCGAGCTGTGTCTCCTGGGCCATAGTTCGTTCGCCCACGTAATCGAGCGTGATGCCGTCATCGAGAGAGCCGCCGCCGACCTCGTCCCTCTGCCAGGCGTCGGGATAGGCGGCAAGGATCGTGGCATAGGATTCCTCCCGCGTCCAGTTGCGCGTGGAACCGAAGAATGGCACGCCGAGGACGAGCTTTTCTGGTGCAATGGATTTGACGGAGGAGAAGTACTGGAGTTCGCCGCAAGCGTCGGCATAGTTTGAATAGATCATCAGGTTGAGAAAGTCGAATTGCGCCAACGCCTTATGGGGAATCACTGAACCCAGATAACTCCCCACGGCAGCAGTTAGAAGCTTCCCCTCGGGGTGCAGCCTGGCAGCAAGAGCCAGGATGAAGTCTCCGTAGCGCGCTCCCATGTTCGACGGGTCCTCCATGTCGACGTCGACTCCATCGAGATTGTGCGCGGCAACGTATTGATCGATGGCGGCGGCAAATGGAACCGAAAGGCCGGCGTTGTAAAACTGGCTGATGGTGGCATCCTCTGTCCAATTTCCACCGCCCAGGGAGATCATCACCTTGACTCCGGCAGCGTGCGCCGCGGCCACCAGGGTTGCGACAGCGGCGTCGTCCTGGTCGAGCGAAAGGGTCATGTCGCTGCTCGCGGTGCAGACGCGATTGCACCTCTTCGCAGTGCCGAAGGCGAGCAGCAGGTGAGTCATTCTGGAGAAGTCGATGGTGGCGGCTCGGGTCGCATAGCTGCCGTTATAGCAGGACACGTAGCCCACCAAGCGCGCGGCAGGGTTGGGTGACGTGGGTATAAGGTAGTGGACAGATGCGCAACCCGCGACGCCGGCGAACGCGGCGATACCGCATAAACCCACCGCAGCCAGCGGAGATCCCCTGTGCCGCAACTTACGACGGAACATAATGTCGGCACGTCCCCCTGGAGAGCCAGATAACCGGTCCGAATTACCAGGCCACTCGGAAACGTACCATCGGTTGTATGTACATGACTGTGATGACCGTCAAAGATGATCGTTGCCAGTTATGAGTCGGGAAAGGATCGCTTCTGCCTGGCGTCCGAAGTTGCCGGAGTTGCCGTAGGCCATCACGGACCTCGTCGCGCCTTCCGTCTACACGGCAAGATGCCGACGCTTACCCTGGGACGGTTGCATCCCCCCCCAAAAGCACAACAACGGGCGTCCGCCGGAGCGGACGCCCGTTGTTGTCTTCCTTGGAATCGGGGTTGAGAAGAGACGGGGGTTAAGCCGCCTCTTCGCCGCCCTTTTCTTCTTCCTTCTTGCTCTCTTCGAGCTGCTTCTCGAGTTCGGCGCGCTTCTTGGCCTTGATCTCGTCGCGCTTCTGCTTCTTGGCTTCGAGCTGCTTTTCGGCGCCAAGGAGTTCGATGAACGCCTTCTCGCCGCCGTCGCCCTTGCGGAAGCCGGTGCGAACGATGCGCAGGTATCCGCCCTGGCGGTCGCCGTAACGTGGCGCGACGGTTTCGAACAGCCTCGAAACAGCCGTATCGGTCTGCAGGAAGCTGAGCGCCTGGCGGCGGGAGTGCAGATCGCCCTTCTTGCCCAGGGTGATCATCTTTTCGACGTGCGGGCGAACCGCCTTGGCCTTGGCCACGGTGGTCTCCACACGATCTTCCACGAGAACGGACGTGACCAGGTTGCGCAACAGAGCGCGGCGGTGGCTGGTATTGCGTCCGAGCTTGAATCCTGCATTGCGATGGCGCATGGTGTAACTCTCTTTCGAAATGAGTTGTCAGTTATCAGTCTTCAGTTGTCAGTTTCCAAGACTGAGAACTGACAACTGACAACTGACCACTTTAAAAATTCTCTGTCTCGGTGGGCAGCTGGAGATCAACCGAATCCAGCGGCTCGTCTTCTTCGTCGTAGCGGTTATAGCTGGCGGCCAGCGCGGCGGCAGGCGGAATGCTGGTCGGCCCCGGTACCGCGTTGCCGCTCTCGTCGATCTTCATGCCCAGCGACAGGCCCATCTGCGCGAGAATTTCCTTGATCTCGTTCAGGCTCTTGCGGCCGAAGTTCTTGGTCTTGAGCATCTCGGCTTCGGTCTTCTGCACCAGCTCGCCAATGGTCTGAATGTTGGCGTTCTTGAGGCAGTTGTAGCTGCGGACCGACAGCTCCAGCTCTTCGACGGAGCGATTGAGATTGTCGTTGCGCAGCAGGACGCGTCCTTCTTCGCCGCGCGATTCCGCCTCGATCTCCTCCTCGAAGTTGATGAAGATGTTCATGTGGTCTTTGAGAAGCTTGGCTGCGAGGCCCACTGCGTCGGCGGGAAGCACGGCGCCGTTAGTCCAGACTTCGAGCGTGAGCTTGTCGTAGTCGGTGATCTGGCCAAGACGGGCAGCGTCGACGACATAGTTGACGCGGCGCACCGGGGAGTGGACCGAATCGACGGGGATGAAGCCCAGGCCCAGGTCGGCGTCGAAGTTCTTGTCGGCGGAGACATAGCCGCGGCCGCGCTTCAGGCGCATTTCCATCTCCAGCTTGCCGCCTTCAGAGACGGTGGCGATGTAAACGTTCTTGTCGAGGATCTCGACGTCGCCATCCGCTTCGATCATGCCGGACGTGACTACGCCGGGCTGATCGGCGCGCAGGTACAGCGCTTTGGGGCCTTCGCCCGCGAGCTTGAAAGGAACCTGCTTGAGGTTCAGGATGATGTCGGTCGCGTCTTCGACCACGCCGGCGATGGACTGGAACTCGTGCAGCACGCCCTCGATGCGGATAGCGGTGACCGCGGCGCCCTCGATGGAGCTGAGCAGCGTACGCCGCAGGGCGTTGCCGATGGTGGTGCCAAAACCCCGTTCAAAGGGCTGGGCGCTGAACTTGCCGTATGTCTCGGTGAGCGACTCGGCATCGACTGCCAGGCGCTTCGGCTTCTGGAATCCTCTCCACAACATATGTTTGTCTCTTCTCCCGCGCGGCATGTACGTCGCGATGCATTTTGCGGCGGCCGCGCAAGTGCTCCTTTTGCGTTGAGTTGTCAGTTTTCAGTTGTCAGTTCCCAGTAGCCGGCCGCCCCGGAGGACGACTGAAAACTGAGGACTGACAACTGAGAACTTATTTGCTGTAAAGCTCCACGATCAACTGCTCATTGATGGGCAGGTTGACGTCCTTGCGTGCGGGCAGCGAGAGAACGCGGCCGGACATGCCTTCAAAGTTCGCCTCGAGCCATGCCGGCACCGGGTTCTGGGCGGCATACTGCGTGCCCTGCTCGATGATGACGTGCTTCTTGGCTTCGTCGCGGATGGCGATCTCGTCGCCCACGTTCACCTGGAAAGAAGGAATGTTGACCTTCTTGCCGTTGACCTGCACGTGGCCGTGACGGACCACCTGGCGGGCCTGGCGGCGCGAGATGGCGAAACCCAGCCGGTAGGCCACGTTGTCGAGGCGGCGCTCCAACTGCTGGATGAGCAGTTCGCCGGTAACGCCGGTGGCGCGGTTGGCCTTTTCGTAGTACGCGCGGAACTGGCCCTCGAGAGTGAAGTACATGCGCTTGGCCTTCTGCTTCTCGTGCAGTTGCAGGCCGTAGCCCACGATCTTGGCCTTGCGATCCTTGCCATGCTGTCCCGGCGGAAAGTTCCGCTTCTCAATGGGGCAGCGATCGGATAAACATTTGGTGCCCTTCAAAAAGAGCTTGGTGCCTTCGCGGCGGCAAAGGCGGCAGACTGCTCCGGTATAACGAGCCATTTCTTCTCCTGACTTCGGATGACGGCCGGTTTACGTGCGACGGTGCGCAGGTCGTCCCGGCCCTAGTTCAAGTTGTCAGCCATCAGTGGTCAGTTTGTCTCGAGGAGCAATGTGCTGAAAACTGACGACTGAAACCTGTAGTTACACGCTGCGCCGCTTCGGCGGCCTGCAGCCGTTATGCGGCACCGGGGTCACGTCGCGGATGGACTTGACTTCGATGCCGGCGGCGGCCAGCGCGCGGATGGCCGATTCGCGGCCCGATCCCGGACCGGAGACGCGGACATCCACGGTGCGCAGCCCGTGATCGCGGGCCATGCCGGCAGCGTTCGACGCTGCCTGCTGCGCCGCGAACGGCGTGCCCTTGCGCGAACCGCGGAATCCCAGCGAGCCCGAGCTCTTCCAGCTGAGCGTGTTGCCCATCTGGTCGGTGATGGTCACGATGGTGTTGTTGAACGAGGCCTGAATGTGGGCCACACCGAACGGCACATTCTTGCGCTCGCGCTTCTTGAATTTCTTGTTCTTGGCGGCTTTGCCGGTCTTCTGTTCTGGTTTCGCCATTAGGTCTTCCCCGTCGCTTTCTTCTTGCCTGCGATAGTGCCCTTACGGGGCCCCTTGCGGGTGCGGGCGTTGGTGTGGGTACGCTGTCCGCGCACCGGCAGCGACCGGCGATGGCGGTTGCCGCGATAGCTCTGGATATCGATGAGGCGCTTGATGTGCATCTGGACGTCCTTGCGGAGATCGCCCTCGACTTCACCCTCGTCCTCGATCACCTGGCGGATGCGGTTGACCTCTTCTTCGCCCAGGTCCTGGACCTTCTTGAAGGCGTCGACATTGGCCTTCTCCAGGATCTTGAGGGCGCGGGGGTTACCGATGCCAAAGATGTAGGTAAGCGCGATCCGGGCCTGCTTGTTGCGGGGCAGATCGACGCCGGCTATACGTGCCATTCGAATTCCTTTGGTGCTACAGGTTCTGTGCCTCCGGCAATGCGCCGGTTCGCACGGGTTACTCGGAAATCCTCCGGGGTTCATCGCAAGCCTTGTGCGGCTAACTAGCCCCTGAAAAGCAGTTCTCAGTTCATAGTTTTCAGTTTTCAGTTAAGACCCTGCTGCCGATGTTCCCCGTTTTAACTGTGAACTACGAACTGACGACTGAAAACTCGCCGTGGAGGTTTCCCTTCGACTGCCAGGCCGTCTAGCCCTGGCGCTGCTTGTGCTTTGCGTTTTCGCAGATCACGCGAACCACCCCGCGGCGGTTGATGACCTTGCACTTCACGCAAATCTTCTTGACCGATGCACGGACCTTCATTTTGTTGCCCTTCTCCGCGCATCTTGCTGACGACGCGGGATGTTCTTCGAGTTCTCAGTCGTCAGTTTTCAGTTCTCAGGTTGGATCCTTTTGCGATTGCGACTGGTCGCAAGCCCATCCAGCTGAAAACTGATAACTGAAAACTGAAAACTTATTTGTAGCGGTACACGATGCGGCCGCGGTTCAGGTCGTAGGGGCTCAGTTCCACCGCCACACGATCGCCGGGGAGAATGCGGATGAAATTCTTGCGCATCCTGCCCGAAACATGCGCCAACACTTCGTGGTTGGTTTCGAGCTTCACCTTGAACATGGCATTGGGCAACGTCTCAACGACCGTTGCCATGACCTCAATCGCGTCTTCCTTCGACAAACGGTGTACCCTTCTGCCGGTTTTCCAGCCGGCAACGTTGAACCGAATTCAGCTACTAGCATCTAGCTGCGCGCTTCTAATTCATCCTGCTTGACCAAACTCATCGCTTCAGCACAGAGAAGCTAGAGGCTAGGAGCTAAGAGCTAAAAGCTGCTTTACTCAGTCAGAATCCTTGACCCGGTGGCGGTAACCGCCACCGTGTGCTCAAAATGAGCACTCATGCTTCCGTCGCCGGTGACTGCCGTCCAGCCATCGCCGAGGACCCGTACATCCGGTCCGCCGGCGTTGACCATGGGCTCGATCGCAATCACCATGCCGGCGCGCAGCTTCATGCCGCGGCCGGCTTCGCCAAAGTTGGGCACCTGCGGATCCTCGTGCATGTGCACGCCGATCCCGTGCCCCACAAAATCCCGAACCACCGAGAACCCCTCGGCTTCGACCACCTACTGCACCGCCGCGCCGATATCGCCCAGCGTGGCTCCCGGCTTCACCGCGGCAATACCCGACTGAAGCGACGCCTCCGTCACCTTCAGAAGGCGCGCCGTCTCCGGGTCGATCTTCTCGCCCACCGGAACCGTGATGGCCGCGTCGCCGTAGTAGCCGTCGACGATGGCCCCGCAGTCCACCGAAACGATGTCCCCTTCCTTGAGGACCCGCTTCGACGAAGGGATGCCGTGCACGACCTCGCTGTTGACCGACGTGCACAACACGCAGGGAAACCCGTGATACCCCTTGAAGGCCGGCTTGGCGCCCAGTTCGGCGATCCGCTTATCCGCCGCCTTTTCCAGGTCGAGCGTGGTTGCTCCCGGCCGGACCAGCCCGCGCACCAGTTCGAGCACCTCGCGGACCACCTGGCCCGCGCGGCGCATCTTCTCGATCTCCTGGGACGACTTAAGTACGACCGCCACAATCACAGTCCTCAGCTTTTCAGTTGTCAGCTGTCAGTTGTCGCAGCATTGCGGCTGACAACTGAGAACTGAAAACTGACAACTTGCCTTTCAAACGCACAATCCGCCGACCAATTGCGTCAGGCTGACCGCAACCGCTCGACGGCACGAATAATTCCGGCTGCCACTTCATCGATCGGCCGGTCTCCATCCACTTCCACGAAACGTCCCAAATCCCGGTAGTGCTCGACGACGGGGGTGGTCAGTGCCTCATAGGCGCGCATGCGCTCCGCAAACACCTGCTCCGTGTCGTCGGCTCGCTGGACCAGCGCAGCACCCTCTATATCGCAGATTCCGTCCACTTTAGGCGGATTGGAGTAGACGTTATAGATGGTCTGGCAGACAGGACAATTCCTGCGCCCCGTAATCCGGCGCAATAACTGATTATAGTCCACATGGATGCTGACAGCAACCACCGGCAGGGACATCGTCTGGCTGGTCAGGCGCCCGTCGAGCCAGCCCGCCTGGGGCAGGGTGCGCGGGAAACCGTCCAGAATGTAGCCCTTGATGGTGTCGGGCTCCTGCAGGCGGACCGCAACCATCTCGTTCACCAGGGAATCCGGGACCAGTTCGCCGCGGTCCATGATTTCCTTGGCGATTTTGCCCAGCGTGTACCCCTGGGACACGTTGGCGCGAAGCAAATCGCCGGTGGAGATCTGCGGGATTCCCCACAGTTTCACCAGTTCCTTGGCCTGGGTTCCCTTGCCCACCCCGGGCGCGCCTAATAAAAGAATCGGTCCCGGGATGGTAGTCGTCAATGTTGTTTCCCGGCATGTTTCTACTTGCATTGCAAAAGTCGGCATTTACCAGGTTTTCCTTCCGCGGATACGACCGGAACGCGGGGAAAAGCCGTCATAGTGGCGCATGATCAGCTGCGATTCGATCTGGTTGACGGTGTCCATGGCCACGCCAACCACGATCAGCAGCGAAGTGCCGCCAAAGTAGAAGTTGACGTTCATGCCATGGGTCATCCAGTTCGGCAGGTTTTCAAAGACCCGACCGATCAGCCAAAGCTTGTCGAAACGGATGCCCGAGATAAGAAACGTTGGTACCAGGGAAATGATGATCAGGTACAACGCCCCAACCAGCGTTATACGGGTAAGAATGTCGTTGATAAAGTCCGACGTGCGCTTGCCGGGGCGGATTCCGGGGATAAATGAGCCCGACTTGCGGAAGTTGTCGGCGATGTCGTCCGGCTTCATCACGATGGACACGTAGAAGTACGCGAAGAAGATGATGCCCAGCATGTACAGCGCTTCGTACCAGGGATAGCCGGGCTGCAGCGCCTGGATGATGGGCTGAAGGAAGCGGTTGTTCTGCACCCACTCCACCTGGCCGAACAGCAGCGGGGCCGACAGGATGGAGCTGGCGAAGATGACCGGCATGACGCCGCCGGAGTTCACCTTCAGGGGCAGGTGGCTGGACTGGCCGCCCATCATGCGGCGGCCGACAATGCGGCGGGCGCTCTGGATGGGGATGCGGCGCTCGGAGCGCTCCACAAACACGATGAACGCCACCACCGCCACCATGGCGGCCAGCAGGCCAAGCACGCCGATGAAGGTGAACGAACCCCAGGCATTGGTGCGGATCTTCTCGACCAGTTCGCCGGCGCCGCGGGGCAGGCCGGCAATGATGCCGGCGAAGATCAGCAGGCTCATGCCGTTGCCGATGCCGCGGTCGGTGATCTGCTCGCCAAGCCACATGATGAAGGCCGTACCGGTGGTAAGCGTGAGTACCGTCATCAGGCTGAAGCCGATGCCGGGATGCAGGACCAGGCCCTGCCGGGTGAGAATGGCCGCGATGCCGATGGACTGCAGCGCGCCCAGGACCACGGTCATGTAGCGGGTCCACTGGGTGATCTTGCGGCGGCCCAGTTCGCCTTCCTTTTGGATGCGGGCCAGCGGCTCATACACCACGGTCAGCAGCTGGAAAATGATCGACGCCGTGATGTAGGGCATGATGCCCAGGGCAAAGATGGTCATGCGGCGCAGGTTGCCGCCGCCGAACAGGTCCATCAGGCCGAGCGCCGAGCCGCTCTGCGAGTTGAACAGCAGCGCGAGCTTGATGGTGTTCACGCCGGGCGTGGGGATGAACGCGCCAAGGCGGTAGACGGCCAGAATGCCAAGGGTGAAGAGCACCCGCTTGCGCAGGTCGGGAATCCGGAAGATATTTAGAAACTTCTCAAGCATGGTTGGGTATCCGCTTCAGGCGAGGTCGCCATTCGAATGGGTGTCCTTCTATCTTATGCCATCTCCCGATTTCCAATAGATTACTTGGAGCAAAGAAACCGAGGATATGAGGACCGTCACAGCGTTTTCCGTATTCCGTTGTCAGTCCTCAGTTGTCAGCGCGGAAGTTGATCCCGAAGCCTGAACCGCGCCAGCCCGCAAGACTGACAACTGAAAACTGAGAACTGACAACTATTTACGCCTTCTCCGCGACCGCGCCGCCCAGGACCACGGCCTTGCCGCCGGCCTTTTCGATCTTTTCCGAGGCCGACTTGGAGAACTTGTGGGCGTGGATGGTGATGGCCGAGGTCAGTTCGCCCGATCCGAGAATCTTGATCAGCGCGTTCTTGCTCGAAGCCAGGCCCAGCTTCTTGTAGTCGTCCAGAGCGATCTCGGACACGTTGAGGGCCGCGATCCGGTCGAGATTGACGACCGTGTACTCGGTGCGGAAGATGTTGGTGAATCCGCGCTTGGGCAGGCGGCGATGGAGCGGCATCTGGCCGCCTTCAAAACCGCGCATCAGGCTGGAGCCGGAGCGGGAACCCTGGCCCTTGTGGCCGCGGGTCGAGGTCTTGCCCATGCCGGAGCCCATACCGCGCCCGACACGCTTGCGCCCGGTGTTGGCTTTCTTGGGCGCGCGCAGATTGGAGAGATTCTTTGCCATGATTTCCTCGCTATAGCGCCGGCCGAGATGGATCGGGCCGACTCGCGTTGGTGAAAGTTGTCAGTCTTCAGTTGTCAGTTCTCAGTTCACGATTGCGACCTGACGGTTCTGACTGAGAACTGACGACTAACAACTGAGAACTAGTTTTCCAGAATCCGCACCAGGTGCGGAATGGCCTTCACCATGCCGCGGGTGGATTCGGTATCGACCCGCTCGACGATCTGATTGAGCCGCGTAAAGCCCAGGCCCTTCACGATCAGCTTGTGCTTCAACGGCGTGTTGTTCTTGGAGCGGAAGTATTGAATGCGAATCTTCTTGGTCTCGGCCATGATTACATCTCCTCAACCTGCTTGCCGCGCATGGTGGCCACTTCGCCCGGTCGCGCAACTGCATCAGGGCGTCGAAGGTGGCCTTGATGACGTTGTGCGGATTGGCGGAGCCCAGGCTCTTGGTGAGCACGTTCTGCACGCCGGCCGAAGTCATCACCGCGCGCACCGCGCCGCCGGCAATCACGCCCGTGCCTTCGGGAGCCGGCTTGAGCAGCACCTGGCCGGAACCGTAGCGGCCCAGCACCTGGTGCGGAATCGTGGTGCTGGTCAGGTTGATGCGGAACAGGTTCTTCTTGGCCGACTCGATTCCCTTGCGGATCGCCTGGGGAACTTCCTTGGCCTTGCCCGAACCGTAGCCGACCACGCCCGAAGCGGCATCGCCCACCACGACCAGCGCGGCAAACGACATGTTCTTGCCGCCCTTGACCACCTTGGTCACGCGATTGATGGCCACCACCTGGTCCTTCAGGTTGTACTGGTTGGCATCGAGTTTCTTCTTCAACATCGTCATTGCTCTCTCGTCTCTCTTGAGCTTTCAGCTTTTAGCTCTTAGCTGCTAGCTTCTCCACTTGACAACTGAAACCGCCCAACTTCGCACGATCAAGCTGAGAGCTAATGGCTGACAGCTGATAGCTGCTCTTAGAACTCCAGTCCCGCCTCGCGCGCGGCATCGGCCAGCGCCTTGATGCGCCCGTGATACAGGAAGCCGCCGCGATCGAAGACCACGCTCTTGATGCCCTTCTCGACGGCGCGCTCGGCAATGGCCTTGCCGATCTCTTTGGCTGCGGCCACATTGCCGCCGGTCTTCGCCTTCAGCGCCAGGGTGGAAGCCGAAACGATGGTTTCGCCCTTCTGGTCGTCGATCACCTGCGCGTAGATGTGGTTCAGCGAGCGATACACGTTCAGCCGCGGGCGCTCCCCGGTGCCGCTCAGCTTGGCCCGGATGCGCGAGTGGATGCGCTGCCGGATTGCGTTTCTCTTGTTCTGCGTAATCATCTGGTCTCTTTTCCTATCAGCGGAGCCGCCCTGCGGCGCCGTTCGGGTTAAATGCAGCTCCTAGCTGTTAGCCATTAGCTCTAGCTTGTTTCGTTCCAATTGAAGCTTCTCACCTGGCACGAAGCTAATAGCTGAAAAGCTGTTCTTATTTCGCTCCCGTCTTGCCGGCCTTCTTCTTCAGCTTCTCGCCGGTGTAGCGCACGCCCTTGTTCTTGTACGGATCGGGCTTGCGCAGCGAACGCATATCGGCGGCCACCTGGCCCACCTTCTGCCGGTCGATGCCGGTGATGGTCAGGTGCGTCTGCTTGGGATCGACGGTGACTTCGATGCCCGTGGGCAGCGGGAACTCGATGGGGTGCGAATAGCCCAGCGTGAACACCACCGTGCCCTTGCCCTTCAACTCGGCGCGGTAGCCGATGCCCACGATGTCCAGTTCCTTCTTCCAGCCCTGGGTCACGCCCTGCACGGCGTTGAACACCAGCGCGCGGGTCAGGCCGTGGAAGGCAGCTTGTTTCTCGTCGGAACGGTTGACGTGGAGCGTCCCATCCTTGGTCTCGAGCGAGATTCCCTCGGCAATCAGCGCGGAGACTTTGCCCTTGGGGCCTTCGACCAGGACGGTGTTGCCGTCCACCTTGTACTTCACGCCCGCGGGCAGCGGGATCGGTTTCTTTCCAATACGCGACATCGAGTTCAATCCTTTGTTGGCTTGCGAGTCCCCGCGATGTTCAGCGGTTCCACTGCAGCCGGGTCGGGCCGGGCCCGACCAGTTCTCAGTTTCAGTCTTCAGTTCTCATATCTGGATTGCGCGAATCACACCCAGTTACTGAAAACTGACAACTGATCCCTGACAACTGCCGTTACCACACTTCGCACAGCACTTCGCCGCCCACGCCTTCGCGGCGGGCCTGGCGGCCGGTCATCACGCCCTTGGGCGTGGTCATGATCGAAATGCCCAGTCCGCCCTGGACGCGCTTGATCTCGTCGCGGCCGATGTAGACGCGGCAGCCGGGACGCGAGATGCGCGCCAGGTCGCGGATGGCCGCTTCCGCGCCGCCGTACTTGAGGTACACGCGCAGGACCAGCTTGCCTTCCTCTTCCTGGGTCTTGTAGTTCGAAATGTAGCCCTCTTCTTTGAGAATGCGGGCGATCTCGGTCTTCAGCTTCGAAGCCGGCACATCCAGCTTCTGATGGCGGGCCCGGATGGCATTCCGGATGCGCGCCAGAAAATCTGCTACTGGGTCGGTCAGACTCATTCCTTCTCCTTCATTCCCCGTTCGTCCGCCGTGGCGGAAACCAGCGAGAATGGGTTACAACAGCTTTTAGCTGTTAGCTCTTAGCGGTTAGCTCTTTCTTTCTGATACGCACCGTCTTGACTTGGCACGAGAAAGCTAAAAGCTAATGGCTAAAAGCTGATAGCTGCTTTTTCTACCAGCTCGACTTGACGACGCCCGGGATTTCGCCCTTGAGCGCCAGGCCACGGAAGCACAGACGGCAAACGCCGAACTTGCGCAGATAGCCGCGCGGGCGCCCGCAGAGCTTGCACCGGTTGTGCTTGCGGGAGCTGAACTTCGGCTTCCGCGCGTCTTTTACTCTCTTTGCAGTGGTTGCCATGAATCCTCGTTACGGCAGCTATTAGCTATTAGCTTTTAGCTGTTAGCTTGTTCCTCGCTGACTACCTTCGCGGAACAAACCCAAAATTCGTTTTGCCTCGGTTGCTCATGCCGCCCCAACCGAAACTAAAAGCTGATAGCTACGAGCTAAAAGCTGTTCTCAGCCCCCTGGCGGAACGGCATGCCGAACGCCTTCAACAGCGCGCGCGCCGAGTTATCGTCCTTCGCCGTGGTCACAATGGTGATGTTCATGCCCTTCAGCTTTTCCACCTTGGAGTAATCAATCTCCGGGAAGATCAGCTGATCGCGCAGTCCGAGCGTGTAGTTGCCGCGCCCGTCAAAACTCTTCGTCGACACGCCGCGGAAGTCGCGCACGCGGGGCAGCGCCGTCGAAATCAGGCGGTCCAGGAACTCATACGCCTTGTCATTCCGCAGCGTCACCATGGCTCCGATCGACATGCCGGCGCGCACCTTGAAGGCCGCAATCGACTTCTTCGCCTTGGTGGTCACCGGCTTCTGCCCGGCAATCTGCATCAGGTCGTTCACCAGCGGATCGAGCAGCTTGGTGTTCTGCGTGGCCTCGCCCAGTCCCATGTTGACGCACGATCTTCTCGAGCTCCGGCACCGCCATGGGGTTCTCGAGCTTCAGTTCCTTCTGCAGAGCCTGCTTGATTTCCTTGTGATACTTCTCTCTCAGCCTTGCTGCCATTTCCTTTTGCTCTCTTTCTCCCGGTCGTCGGAGTGGTCGCCGCGACGACCGTGTACCGTTGCGGAAGGTTCTCAAAACAGCTATTAGCTATCAGCCTTTAGCTGTTAGCTTGTTCCGTGATTAAGCAAGCTACGAACAGGCTTGGATTTTTCTGCCTCGGGCGCTGGATGTTGTTGCATCCGAAGCTAAGAGCTAATAGCTGAAAGCTAATAGCTGCTTCCCCTACTTCTTCGTGGGCAAGGTCTGCCCGCACTTCTTGCACACCCGGACCTTGGTGTCGCCGTCCATCTTGTAGCCGATCTTGGCCGGCCCGCAGTTGGGGCAAACCACAGCTACATTGGAAACGTCGATGGGCGACTCCTGCTCGGCGATGCCACCCTTGGTCCGCTGTCTTCCCTTACTCGAAACGGTCTTTTTGACCACGCGCACGTGCTCGACAAGCACTGTGCCCTTGTCGGGAAACACGCGCAGCACGCGGCCGGTCTTGCCGCGATCGGAGCCCGCGAGCACCTTCACCGTATCGTTGCGACGAATATTCAAACTCGGCATGAATTCTCTCCAGAGTTTTCAGTTGCCAGTCATCAGTTCTCAGCCAAACCCGCGGAGACTGACAACTGATGGCTGAAAACTAACAACTCTTACACCACTTCCGGCGCCAGCGACACAATCTTCAAAAACTTCTTCTCGCGCAGTTCGCGGGCCACGGGGCCGAACACGCGCGTACCCACCGGCTCATGCGCATCGTCGATCACCACCGCCGCGTTCTCGTCGAAGCGGATGTAGGTGCCGTCGCGGCGGCGATGCTCCTTGCGCGTGCGCACGATGACCGCCTTCACCACCTTGCCCTTCTTGATGGTGCCGTCGGGTGAGGCTTCCTTGACCGCAGCGGTAATTACATCGCCGAGTCCGGCCTTCTTACCCAACCCGCCGCCCAGGGGCAGGATCATCTGCAGCTTGCGCGCGCCGGAGTTATCGGCGACCGCGAGCATGGATCTCATTTGCACTGCCATGGTCTTTTCTCCGTTCTCCGCTTAGCTCGCAGCCACCTGCGGCGCTTCAATCTCTTCAATCTGCCCCAGCGACGAGCGGCGCACGATTTCTTCCAGAGCCCACCGCTTCAGCTTGCTGGTCGGACGCGTCTCGCGAATGCGCACCACATCGCCGACGCGAGCCGAGTTCTGCTCGTCGTGGGCATAGAACTTCTTCGAGCTCTTTACGATTCGCTTGTACTTCTTGTGCGCCTTGCGCATCTCCACTTCGACCACGATGGTCTTCTGCATCTTGGTCGAGACCACGTTGCCAACCTTTTCGTTACGCCGCGAAGCCGGCGCCTGTGCTGTTTCCACCGTCATTTACCGGCTCCCTTCTTTATGCTCTTGAAACCCGCCGATGCGCCCGACTCCGGCACCGCGCCGCGGATGCCCAGCGAGCGCTCGCGAGCAATGGTCTTGATTTGAGCGATCTCCTTGCGCAGTTGGCGGAGTTTCTTCACTCCGTCGTTCTGCCCCATCGAGACCTGGAAGCGCAGCCGGAACAGCTGCTCCGCGGAGGTCTTCTCCTGGTGCGCCAGTTCCTCGTCGCTCAAGTTGCGAATCTTTTCGATTTCCATCTCTCTGTAGCTCCTAGCTTTTAGCTGTTAGTTCTTAGCTCAATCGTGGTCGCTTCCAGCTCTTCGGATCAATCAAAGAGCTAAAAGCCAATGGCTAATAGCCAAAAGCTGTTTTTACGCAGCCGGTTGGTTCTCCGCCGACGCCGACACGGTCTTCTCCGCTCCGGGCCGCTGCACGAACTTGGTCTTCAAAGGCAGCTTGTTCGACGCCAGGCGCATGGCCTCCTGCGCGAGTTCGACCGACACGCCCTCCATCTCGAAGAGAATCTTGCCCGGCCGCACCACCGCGACCCAGTGATCGAGCGCACCCTTGCCCGATCCCATGCGGACTTCGGCGGGCTTCTTGGTAATCGGCTTGTCCGGGAACAGCCGCAGCCAGATCTTGCCGCCGCGCTTGATGAAGCGGGTCATGGCAATACGGCTGGCTTCGATCTGCCGGTCCGTGATGTAGCCGCACTCCATCACCTTCAACCCGTATTCGCCGAACGCAAGCGACGACCCGCGCCACGCTTTGCCGCGGCGCTTGCCCTTCTGCTGCTTGCGAAACTTCACCTTCTTTGGCATCAACATAGCAAGAACCTCGAAACAGCTATTAGCTCTTAGCTATTAGCTTTCAGCTTCATGTCGCTCGATCCAGCCTCTTCGATTTGCACGAAAAAGCTAAGAGCTAATGGCTAAAAACTAAAAGCTGCTTTTAAAACACTCCCGTGCCAACCGCAGCGGGCTCACGGCGCCGCTTCTGCTCGTAAATATCGCCGCGATAAATCCAGGTCTTCACGCCGATCACGCCGTAGGTGGTCTGCGCTTCCGCAAAGCCGTAGTCAATATCCGCGCGCAGCGTGTGCAGCGGCAGCCGGCCCTGCAGGTACCACTCGGAGCGCGCGATTTCGTTGCCGTTCAAGCGGCCTGACACGCGCACCTTGATTCCCTTGCAGCCGAAGCGCAGCGCCGAATCGACACTCTTGCGCATGGCCCGGCGGAAGCTGACGCGCTTCTCGAGCTGCAGCGCGATGTTCTCGGCCACCAGTTGGGCGTCCAGCTCCGGCTTGTTCACTTCGATGATGTCGATGAACACGTCGCGATTGGTGCGCTTGCCGAGCTCGGTCTTGAGCTTCTCGATTTCCGCGCCCTTGCGGCCGATCACGATACCCGGACGCGCGGTGCGAATCAGGAAGCGCAGCTTGTTGCCCGGACGCTCGATCTCCACCGAACTGACGCCCGCGGCCTTCAGCTTTTCGCGCAGCTCTTTCTTGAGCTTCACGTCCTCAACCAGGAGCTTGTCATAGTCGCGCTCTGAGAACCAGCGCGAACGCCACGGCTTGTTCACTCCCAGCCGAAATCCGTAAGGATGGACTTTCTGTCCCATACTTGTTTCCTCAAACCTCTCTACTACCCTTGTCATCCCGAGCGCAGCTACGTGCTTCCCGCCGCGTCAGGCCCTCTTCGTAACCTTCTTCGTAACTTTAGCCTTCTCAGTCGCGGGCTTCGCCTTCTTCCCGGGCTTGGCCGACGCGGGCTCTTCCACCCGGGTCACCAGGTCGGAGCGGCTCGCGTCCGCGCGCTCAGCCACCGACAGGATGATGTGCGTCAACCGGCGCTGATAGCGGTAGGCGCGGCCCATGGGCGCGGGGCGGATGCGCTTCATGCGCGGTCCGTCGTTGGCCACGGCCTGCTTGACGTAGAGGTTGTCCACGTCCAGGTCGGTGCCCTGCTCGCCGGCCACGTACTTGGCGTTGTCCACCGCCGACACCAGCAGCTTGTGAATCACGGGGGCGATGCGCTTCTTGGTAAAGGCCGCCGTCTCCAGCGCCTCCTGGACTCCGCGGCCCTTGATCAGCTCGAGCACCAGCCGCGCCTTCTGCGGCGATACGCGCTGGAATTTGGCCTCGGCCCGGTACTCTTTTGTCTCGACTGCCATTGGTCTCTTCCTCAAATCAGCTGCTAGCTTCTAGCTGCTAGCTTCTAGCTTTTCCGCTCCAACCTTTAAGTTCCCGAGCTCCACGAACTAACCGGGAGCTAGGAGCTAGAGGCTAGAAGCTGCTACCTTGGCCCCGCCGGCTTCGCAGCCGATTCGGCCTTGCCGCCCGCACTGTGGCCCTTGAACGTGCGGGTAGGCGCGAACTCGCCCAGCTTGTGGCCCACCATGTTCTCCGTTACATATACGGGAACAAACTTTTTGCCGTTGTGCACCGCGATGGTGTGGCCCACGAACTCGGGGAAGATCGTCGAGCGCCGCGACCAGGTCTTCACGACCTTCTTGTCGTTAGCCGCATTCAGGACTTCGATCTTCACGCTCAGGTGCGCGTCTACAAACGGACCCTTTTTTGTCGAACGTGCCATAAAACTTAGCTCCTAGCTATTAGCTCTCAGCTGTTAGCTCTTCCTTGCTAACTGCCGGCTCTCGCTCAATCTCTCGTTTGCACTATCCAGCTAATAGCTAAGAGCTAATAGCTAACAGCTGCCTTGCTACTTCTGCCGGCGGGCCACGATGAACGCATCGGTCCGCTTGTTGTTGCGCGTCTTGTAACCACGTGTCGGCTGGCCCCACGGAGTGACCGGGTGACGGCCGCCCGAGGTCTTGCCTTCGCCGCCGCCGTGCGGGTGGTCAACCGGATTCATGGCGACACCGCGATTGGTGGGGCGAATGCCCAGCCAGCGTGTGCGGCCGGCCTTGCCGATCGAGATGTTCTCATGATCGGTGTTGCCCACCTGGCCGATGGTCGCCATGCACTCCACCAGCACCTTGCGAGTCTCGCCCGAAGGCAGCTTGAGCAGCGCGTAATCGCCTTCCTTGGCGACCAGCTGCGCCTGCGCACCGGCCGAACGCGCCATCTGCGCGCCCTTGCCCGGCCGCAGCTCGATGGCATGCACAGTGGTGCCGGCGGGAATGTTCTTGAGCGGCAGAGCGTTCCCAATCAAGATGTCGGCGTCGGGACCCGAAGTCACCGTGGCGCCTACCTTCAAGCCCACCGGCTGCAGGATGTAGCGCTTTTCGCCGTCGGCATAGTGCACCAGCGCGATACGAGCCGAGCGGTTGGGATCGTACTCGATGGTCGCGACCTTGCCCGGAACGCCGGCCTTGTCCCGCTTGAAATCAATGATGCGGATTTTCTGCTTGTGGCCGCCGCCATGGTGCCGGATAGTCATATCGCCGGAGTTGCGGCGGCCGCCGGTGCGCTTGCGCGTAACCAGCAGCGGCTTGTGCGGCTGATCCGTGGTCAGATCGTCGTTCACCTGCGTGGTCTTGAACCGCAGGGTCGGTGTGATCGGTCTGTATGTCTTGATTGCCATCGTCGTTTTCCTTGACGTGCTATTGGCTGTTAGCTATTAGCCTTTAGCTCATCCTGCTGCAACAAACTTCCGAAACTTACTTTGGGCTCCAAACTTGACTCTTGCACTTCCAGAGCTAAAAGCTAAGAGCTAACAGCTAAAAGCTGTCTTACAGATTGCTCACGTACTCGGGCATCTTTTCGCCGGCCTTCAGGCGAACATAAGCCTTCTTCCAGTCGGGGCGGAATCCTGCGAACTTGCCGCGGCGCCGTTCCTTGCCCGGCGACGTTGGAGGTGCGCACCGCGGCGACCTTCACCTTGAAGAGTGACTCCACGGCCTGCTTGACCTCGGTCTTGGTGGCCTCGGGCGCGACGTCGAACACCAGCGTCCCCTCGGTCTCCTTTACGCCCAACCCCTTTTCGGTAATCAGCGGGCGACGAATCGTCGTGTACAGTGTCGGCATTATGCAGCCTCCGTTGCGGCGAGCTGCCGTTTCGACACGCTCTTGAGGAGGGCCTCGCTCAACTGCTCGATCGCGGCCTTGGAGAAGATGGCGCGGTCATAGCGGAGCAGATCGTAGGGATGCACCTCGTTGTTCAACACCAGTTCCACGCCCTTGAGATTGCGCGCGCCCAGCATCAGGCCCTGGCCCAGCGTCTTCGAGTTCTCGACCAGGAGCGCGGTCCGCTCCACGCCCAGTTTGTCCAGCGCGCCGCGATAGAGCTTGGTCTTGGCTTCCTTGATCTCCAGCGAATCGACCACCGTAAGCTTGCCGTCGGCCAGCTTCGAGGCCAGCGCCGAACGCAGCGCACCCAGCAGCTTCTTGCGCGGAAACGCATAGTCATAGCTGCGCGGCTGCGGTCCATGCACCGTGTAGCCATGGCGCCAGAGCGGCGAGCGCACCGAACCAATACGAGCCCGGCCCGTGCCCTTCTGCTTCCACAGCTTCTTGCCCGAACCGGAGACCTCGGTGCGGCTCTTGGTCTTGTGCGTGCCCTGGCGCTGCGAGGCGCGATAGTGCTTGACCGCCTCCCACAGCAGAGCCTCGTTGATCTGCCCGAATACCGCATCGGCCAGGTCGAGCGAGCCCACCTTTTCCCCATTCAGATTGACTACATCCACTTGTGCCATCGTCTTCTTCCTGCGAGCTATTAGCTGTTAGCTTTTAGCTCCTAGCTTCCCCGATTCATCGGTAGAAGCATTGATCCTTATTGCGACAGCCAAATCAGCTAAAAGCTAATGGCTAATAGCTCGCTTACTTCCTCTTCGCGGTCGCCTTCTTCGAAGCCTTCAGCGGATCGACCGTGCCGGATCCGGCGAAGCCACGGCGCTCGCGCGGCGGAGCCTTGGCTTTCGAAATCATCACGTACCCATCGCGAGGTCCGGGTACCGCGCCTTCGACCATCAGCAAGTTCTCGTCGAGATCGATGCCGCGAATGCGCAGATTGCGAACCGTCACCTGGTCCGTGCCCATGTGGCCGGGCATGCGCTGCCCGGGAAACACGCGCGACGGAAACGAGGAGGCGCCGATCGAGCCCTGCACCTGGAACATGTGTCCGTGCGACTTGGGGCCGCCGGCAAAACCGTGACGCCGCACCACGCCCGCGAATCCGCGCCCCTTGGAGGTGCCGATCACGTCGACGAACTTGGCGTCGGAGAAGATATCGACCAGCACGCGATCGCCCGCCTTCACGCCATCCGACCCTTCCGCAGCGACTTCGATATTCACTTCCTTGATGACCCTCACCGGAGGCGCTTCCGTCTTCTTCAGGTGCCCCGCCTGCGGCTTGGTGATATTCGAAGCCTTCACGAACTCGACCAGTCCGATCTGCGCGGCGTCGTAGCCATCTTTGGTCGCGGTCTTCAACTGCGTAATGACACAGGGGCCAGCCTGGAGCACCGTAATGGGATGCACCTCGCCCTTCTCGTCGAACACCTGCGTCATGCCGATCTTCTTACCCAGAATTCCCGTAACTGCCATGTCACCCTCACCTCATCATGCGAAGCGATCTGCATTCGCACTGCCGGAAAAACCAGTTCTCAGTTTTCAGTTCACAGTTCTCAGTTTTTTTTGATCACTGACCACTGTTCACTGACCACTACTTTTCAAACGCCTTGATCTCGACATCGACGCCGGCCGGCAGATCGAGCTTCATCAGCGCGTCCACCGTTTGCTGGGTCGGCTCGAGGATGTCGATCAGCCGCTTGTGCGTGCGGATCTCAAATGCCTCGCGCGATTTCTTGTCCACGTGCGGCGAACGCAGCACGCAATACTTGTTCTTGATCGTCGGCAAGGGAATCGGTCCGGCCACCGTCGCCCCGGTGCGCTTGGCCGTTTCCACGATCTCGCCGGTCGAGGTGTCCAGCACGCGATAGTCGTATGCCTTCAACCGGATGCGTATTCTCTGTCCTACCATTGGCTTCCTTCCAGTGATCAGTGATCAGGGACCAGTGATCAGTTTGTGCCTTGCTTTACTAGCCTTCGCGCCAACTTGGCAGCGTACAACTGACCACTGCTCACTGCTCACTGTCCACTGCTTACTTGATGATTTCCGAGATCGTGCCTGCGCCCACAGTGCGGCCGCCTTCGCGGATCGCGAAGCGCAGGCCCTTCTCCATGGCCACCGGCGTGATCAATTCCACAACCAGCTGCACGTTGTCGCCGGGCATCACCATTTCGGTGCCCGCCGGAAGTTCCGCCACACCCGTCACGTCCGTGGTGCGGAAATAAAACTGCGGACGATAGCCCTTGAAGAACGGCGTATGACGGCCGCCTTCTTCCTTGCTCAATACGTAGACTTCGCCCTTGAAGTTGGTGTGCGGCGTGATCGAGCCAGGCTTGGCCAGAACCATTCCGCGCTCCACATCCTCTTTCGGAATGCCGCGCAGCAGGATGCCGGCGTTGTCCCCGGCCAGGCCTTCGTCCAGCTGCTTCTTGAACATTTCCACGCCCGTGCAAACCGACTTGCGGGTCTCGCGGAAGCCGACGATTTCCACATCCTCGCCGACCTTCACCTTGCCGCGCTCAATGCGCCCCGTGACCACCGTCCCACGTCCAGAGATCGAGAAAATATCTTCGATCGGCATCAGGAAGGGCAGATCGATCGACCGCTGCGGCTGCGGCACCGACTTGTCCACCGCCTCCATCAGCTCGTCGATCTTGGCTTCCCACTGCGCTTCGCCGTTCAGCGCGCCCAGCGCCGAGCCGCGAATCACCGGAACGTCGTCGCCCGGGAACTGGTACTTGGACAGAAGCTCGCGAACTTCCATCTCCACCAGGTCAATCAGTTCCGTGTCCTCGACCGCGTCGCACTTGTTGAGGAACACCACGATGTAAGGCACGCCTACCTGGCGGGCCAGCAGCACGTGTTCCTTGGTCTGCGGCATGGGGCCGTCGGTGGCCGCAACCACCAGGATCGCCCCGTCCATCTGCGCCGCGCCGGTGATCATGTTCTTGATGTAGTCGGCGTGCCCAGGGCAGTCGACGTGCGCGTAGTGCCGGTTCTTGGTCTCGTACTCCACGTGCGCCGTGGCGATGGTGATGCCGCGCTCGCGCTCTTCGGGAGCATTGTCGATCGAGTCAAACGAACGGAACGTATTCTTCGGATTGTGTTTCTGCAATACCTTGGTGATGGCCGCCGTCAACGTCGTCTTGCCGTGATCGATGTGCCCGATCGTCCCCACATTGCAGTGGGGCTTAGAACGATCAAATTTTTCCTTCGCCATAAAAGTCCAAAATCCCTTTCGTAGTGAAGCAGTTCACAGTTTTCAGTTCACAGTTCTTAGCTGGATCCTGCTCTTTCACCCGCCAGCAACCGATCCCCTACTACCGAAAACTTCCCGTTTTGACCTCGGGGCGCCGGCGTTCCGGCTCCAGCCCCAAAAAACCAGCTCTTAGTTCCCAGTCGTCAGTTCTCAGTCTTTTCCTTGCCCGCCTCAGCCGCGTCGATCTCCGCGATCACACTGACAACTGAAAACTGACCACTGACAACTCGTTCACTTCCCCTGCGCCCGCCCGATGATTTCATCGGCGATCATGCGGGGCGCTTCTTCGTAGCGCGCGAACTGCATCGAGTAGGAGGCGCGGCCCTGGGTGGACGAACGAATGTCGTTCACGTAGCCGAACATTTCCTTCAGCGGCACGATCGCCTTGATAACCTGCGAACCGGCGGCGTGCTCCATTCCCTCAATGCGCCCGCGGCGCGAGTTGATATCGCCGATGATGACCCCCATGAAGTCTTCGGGAACCGTCACTTCCACGGCCATCACCGGCTCCAGCAACACCGGCGACGCCTTTCTTGCAGCTTCCTTGAACGCGATCGAGCCGGCAAACTTGAACGCCATTTCGTTCGAGTCCACATCGTGGTAGCTGCCGTCGAAGAGAGTCACCTTCACATCCACAATCGGGAAGCCGGCCAGGATACCTAGCTCCAGCGCTCCCTGAACCCCCTGATCGATGGGCTTGATATATTCCTTGGGCACTGCGCCGCTCTTGATTTCGTTGATGAACTCGTAGCCCTTGCCCGGCTCATTGGGCTCGACCCGCAGCTTGCAGTGGCCGTAGTTGCCCGAACCGCCGGTCTGGCGGATGTACTTGCCTTCGGCCTCGGCCTTCTTGCGGATGGTCTCGCGGAAGGCCACCTTGGGCTCGCCGACGTTGGCTTCCACCTTGTGCTCGCGCTTCATGCGATCCACAAGAATTTCGAGGTGCAATTCGCCCATGCCGCTGATAATGGTCTGGCCCGAATCCTCGTCGGTCCGCACCTTGAAGGTGGGATCCTCGTCCGCCAACCGCGACAACGCAACGCCCATCTTCTCCTGGTCGGCCTTGGTCTTGGGCTCGATGGCCACTGAAATGACCGGCTCCGGGAAAGTAATGGCTCCGAGCGCGATGGGATGATGAGGCGCGCTCAGCGTGTCGCCGGTCTTCAGATCCTTCATGCCCACGCATGCGCAAATGTCGCCGGCATAGATTTCGCTAATGTCTTCGCGCTTGTTGGCATGCATCTTGACCAGGCGTCCGACACGCTCAGTCCGGCCGGTACGCGGATTCAGAATCGTGTCGCCGGTCTTGAGCGAACCCGAATAAATCCTGATAAACGAAAGCTTGCCGAACGGATCGTTGATCAGCTTGAACACAAACGCGGCCAGAGGTTCGGCGTCTTCCGCCTTGCGCACTTCAATCTGTCCCGGATGATGAGGATTGATTCCCTCCACCGGGGGCTTGTCGAGCGGGCTGGGCAAATAATCGACCACCGCGTCAAGCAGCGTCTGCACACCTTTGTTTTTAAATGCCGAACCGCAGATGACCGGAAATACTTTCAGGTCGATCGTGGCCTGACGGATGCCGGCTTTGAGTTCAGCAATGGTCGGCGTTTCGCCTTCGAGGAACTTCTCCAGCAGAACGTCGTCGGTTTCGGCGATGACTTCGATCAGCTGCATGCGGAAAGCTTCGGCCTTCTTCTGCAGGTTGGCGGGAATGGACTCTTCGTTGTACTCGGCGCCCAGGGTCTCGTCATGCCAGATGATCGCCTTCATCTCGATCAGGTCGATGACGCCCTTGAAATTGGCCTCCGCGCCGATCGGAATCTGCAGCGCCACGGGACGCGCGCCCAGCCGCTTGCGAATACTGTCGAGCACGTACTCGAAGTCCGCGCCGTTCTTGTCCATCTTGTTGACGAAGCAGATGCGCGGAACCTTGTACTTATCACCCTGCCGCCACACAGTCTCGGTCTGCGGCTGCACGCCCGAAACCGAATCGAACAGCGCCACCGCGCCGTCCAGAACACGCAGCGACCGCTCCACTTCGGCCGTGAAATCCACGTGACCCGGAGTGTCGATAATGTTGATGCGATAGTCGCGCCACACGCAGGTGGTGGCCGCTGACGTGATCGTGATGCCGCGTTCCTGCTCCTGCTCCATGTAGTCCATGGTCGCGGTGCCCTCATGCACTTCGCCGATGCGGTGCGTGATGCCCGTGTAGAACAGGATGCGCTCTGTCGCTGTCGTCTTTCCGGCGTCGATGTGCGCCATGATACCGATGTTCCGGCAACGATTCAGAGGTATGTTGCGTGCCACAGTCAGATTCCTTTGCGGGCGCTTCCCGGCCCGCGGTTAATTCCAGTGATCAGCTCAAAACCTGCTTCAATTTCGCCGGTGCGCTTCGGTCCGCTTGCTTCCAAAGCTGACTAGAAGCTCCCTGCATTTACCAGCGGTAGTGCGCGAATGCCCGGTTGGCCTCGGCCATGCGGTGCACGTCTTCCTTCTTCTTCATGGCTGCGCCGCGCCCGTTGGCCGCGTCCAGCAGCTCATTCGACAACTTGTCGATCATTCCCTTTTCGCCCCGGGCGCGCCCGTAGCTGATCAGCCAGCGAATCGCCAGCGAAGTGCGCCGGTCGGGACCCACTTCGATCGGCACCTGATAGTTGGCGCCGCCCACCCGGCGGGTCTTCACTTCGAGCAGCGGCTTGACGTTTTCGACCGCCTTCTTGAACAGCTTGATGGCCTCTTCGCCGCCGCCCTTTTCTTCCATGTTCTTCATGGCCTGGTAAAAGATGGACTGCGCGGTCGATTTCTTGCCGCCCCACATCATGGAATTCACAAACTTGGTGACGAGCGTGGATCCGTAGACCGGATCCGCTGCGACTTCCCGCTTCGAAATGTGCCCTTTTCTTGGCATAGTTCCTCTAAAATCAGCTTTCAGTTGTCAGCTCTCAGTTTTCAGTTGCCGGGTCTTGCTGACCACTGACAACTGACCACTGACAACTGCTTTACTTCTTGCCCTTCGCCGGCGCCGCGCCGCCCTTGGCGCGCTTGGCTCCGTACTTCGACCTGCCCTGCTTGCGGTTGGCCACGCCGACCGAGTCGAGCGTGCCGCGCACCACGTGATAGCGGACTCCGGGAAGATCCTTCACACGGCCGCCGCGGATGAGCACGATCGAGTGCTCCTGCAGGTTGTGGCCGATGCCCGGAATGTACGTCGTAACTTCAATGCCGTTGGTCAGGCGCACGCGAGCCACCTTGCGCAGCGCCGAATTCGGCTTCTTGGGCGTCTGGGTGTACACGCGGGTGCAAACGCCGCGCCGCTGGGGCGAAGCCTGCAAGGCGGGGGACGCCGTTTTGTACCGGGGGGCCGTACGCCCCTTGCGAACCAATTGATTGAATGTAGGCAAACCAAACTCCTTGCGCGAACCGTTAACCCATCCACACCAGACAACCGCGCGCAGGCCCTTCGGGCTTTTTCTGTTCAGGTCCGGCCACAGCCGAACGCACAGAAGCCCTTGGTTGCTGCTTCGCGTCTGCCTTCTACCGATCTCAGACGAGAATCGCGACGGTGGCTGTGCGTTTCACCCGCTTCAGCTCTGGGGGAAAGCCAACTCCGTTTCGCAATTCCGGCTCGCATAGCCCTCCAAGGTGGAGAACGCGCGAGCACCGTAGCGACTCATGCGACCGACCCGCTCCCCCGCGCCGTTTTCGCGCGGTTCGCTTTCCAGCGTGATCTTTCGCTTTGTCCCTGCCCTCTGCAAGAGGAGAGCTTCAGGAACTTCTAAGCCCGGCCTTAACTTCACCGGACCACTGGACTTGCCCGCCGATCCATCCGGCCGGCAGTCCAATTACGTCCCCGGGGTTGAGACACACCAAAAGGGACGTTCTTGCGAACCTTCTTACAATAACAAGAAAGGGCAGCGGGGTCAACGAATTGGGACCCCGCTTGTCCGCTTTTTCACACTACTCGATGGAATGCAGCTTCCACGCCCCATTCTCGAAAGAGAAATTTGCGTGCTTCTTGCTGCTCAGCTTGTTCCCGGCATTGTGCGCCAGGTCGGAAAGCGGTTGCGGCACGCCATCCAGGTTCAGCGTCTCGTTGAATGCCGCGCTCTTGGCCGTCTCCACACCCGGAACCACCTCGTCCTGCGGCGCCTCGACTTCCTTGGCCTTGAAGTGGTTGGTCTGCAGCGTGGTCACAAAAAAGTGGGAGGAATTGCCTTCCTCCGGCCGCCACTGGATCATGTCGCCGCCCGCATCCAGCTTCAGGACCTTCTTCCCATCGTCGGTCAGCTGGTAATCGGCCCAGCGATTATTGGGGTAGACCTTCACCAGCTTCCAGTACTTGTCGTTGATCCCCTGCTTCAGCCCGACTTCGTTGATGTAGATGCCCGCGCCCGCCGCCGGCTTGCTGTCATAGTCGGCCTGGATCATTTTCTGAGCGTCCGCCTGGGTCAAGTCAGGCGTCGATTTGCACCCTGTTACCCAAAGGCCCGCGCCCATCAGGATCAAGGCGCCTAAAAACTGAGATTTCAAACCCTTTTTCACACGTCCTCCTGTAGATGGAACCACCAAGATTCAAACTGATTCGACCCGCCATTTTTCATCCTCACTTTCCCCCATGTCAATGAGAATGAAAGTGATGTAAGACACACATGGCGGTATTCGCAACAAAAACCATGCAAATCCTCAGAAACAAAGCAGAATTCCCGGGGGCTGGCTGTGAATATCCGCGGCCTACTTTGCCGATCCGGCCCCGGCGCCGGGTTCGGTCGCCACGCGGCTCAGCAACAGGTCAAGGAAGCCTCTTTCGTCGGACCGCAGACACACCTGGGCGTTGGGCTCGCCAGCGACCGGCTTGGTGGACCCCTTGTCATCCACTTCGATCCGCAGCGGCTTGGCCGGGCAAAGCTCCGGGAGAACCGCGTACGTCACCGCCACCGGGTCAAACAGGGTGGGGTCGGCGGTGCGGTTATCGGAATGCGCGACCCACTGGTGGTAGAGCAGGGTCAACTGATCGGTCAGTGGCGACCCAAAGGCAAACATCTTTTCCCGGTCCTGGATCGGTAGTTTCACCTGGGTGGAATCCAGCGGCATCATGAAGATCGGCACCCCCGACGTAAACAGCGCCTTCGCGGAAGCCGGATCGCGGTCGATGTTCCACTCCGGTTCCGGCGGGCGATGTTCGTCCCCGTAGCCGCGATAAACGCTTCCACCCATCAGCACCACCCGTTTCACTTTGTGAAATGTAGCCGCGTCGCGCTGGATGGCGGCGGCCAGATTTCCTTCCGGGCCGATGGCAATGATCGTGACTTCGCCGGGATGTTTGCGGATCTGGTCGAGCAGAAAGGCCACACCATCGGCATGCTTGTGCGCCGGTTCCCGCTCTGCATAGGCAGCCTGGGTGAAGACATTGTCATGCGGCGTCGCGACGCCGGCCGCTACCGGGATGTCCTTGCGGCCCACCGCGGCCAGGTAGCGGTCGACCAGGCGGGCGCGCAGTTCCGTGTCGCCGAAAGCCGTGGTGACGCCGATGATCTTCAGTTCAGGACTTTTGAGCGCCAGGGCCAGCGCAAATGCGTCGTCGATGTCGTCGCCGATGTCAGTGTCGATGATGGTCAGTTGCGGAGAGGAACCGGACTGAGGCGCGGCGGCCTGAGCAAAGACGAAGCGAGCCAAGCCGGGAAAAACAAGCAGAACCGCAATCAGGATCGAAAGACACCTGAAGATTTTCATGCCAACCAATGTAATTGGTCAGGGCAGCGGACTTTGCAGCGTTATCAGAGCCGGGTGCCCCAGGTCTCGATTCTGAGACCTGGGAAACTTCAAGACCCAACCTCCAGTTTCGCGATAATCCGATCCGCGTCATACACGCACCCTCCCCACACTCCGCCGCTTGCCTGCACCAGGGCCGCCCAGAGGCGCGTGTCGTCCGGCAGTGCCGGATGCGGCCGAAGGTCGGGCCGCGGGGCGCGCCCGGCAAGTCTCCGGGCCCCTTCTTCTGGCCCAAAGAATCCGAAAGAATCGCCGACGAGATGGACCGATCCAATCAGCCGCTCGCGGTCGATGACGATTTCGATCTGATCGCCTTCAATTACCTTGCCCACAGGGCCACCTGCGAGGGCCTCCGGGGAAACGTGGCCGATGCAGGCCCCGGTCGAAACGCCGCTGAAACGAGCATCGGTGATCACCGCGACATGCTTGCAGTGGGGCAGCATTTTCAACGCGGAGGTGACCTGGTAAATCTCCTGCATGCCCGCGCCCTTGGGGCCGCCGCAGATCAGCACCACCACGTCGCCATGCGCCACTTCGCCTGCTTTTATCGCGCGAATGGCCGCCTCTTCCGTGGTGAATACCCGCGCCGGCCCGCGGTGGCGGTACACGTTGTTGGCGTCGATGAGTGATGGATCGATCGCCGTGCTCTTGATGACCGCGCCTTCCGGGGCGAGGTTGCCGATGGGAAAGCAGACCGTCGAGGTAAGCCCGCGGGATCGCGCGTGATCGGGGCTCATGATGACGTCATTGGGATCGATGCCGTCCTGGTCGCGCAAATTCTGGCGTAGCTCATACCGGCGTCCACTCTGCTCCCACCAGTCGAGACACGAGCCGAGCGATTCGCCGCTGACGGTGTGCACGCTTGTGTCCAGAAGTCCCGCCGCACGCAGGTGCAGCATCACCTCGGGCACGCCGCCGGCGAGAAATACCTGCACGGTGGCGAAGCCGCGCGGGCCGTTGGGCAGCGCGTCGACGAGGCGCGGAACCTGGCGATTGACTTCCGCCCAATCGTCCACACTCGGCCGACGCAGGCCGGCGGAAAAGGCAATGGCCGGCAGATGCAGCAGCAGATTGGTCGATCCACCAAACGCCGCATGCAGCACCATGGCGTTGCGGATGGAGGCATCGGTCAGCACATCCCGAACCCCGATCTGGGATTCGTGCATGCGCAGCAGCGCTCGCGCCGATCGCCTGGCCGCATCGAGCCAGATCGCGTGACCGGAAGGCGCGAGCGCGGTGTGCGGCAACGAAAGCCCCAGCGCCTCGCCAACAACTTGCGCCGTAGCTGCGGTGCCCAGGAACTGGCACCCGCCGCCGGGGCTGGCGCAGGCGCGGCATCCCATATCGGCGGCATATTCGAGCGTGATCTGCTGCTGGGCGAAGCGCGCACCGATGGTCTGTACCTTGCCCGCGTCCTCGCCGTCTTCGGGCAGCAGCGTCACACCGCCGGGAACCAGCACCGCGGGCAGCGATCCGGCCGAGGAGCCAGCGCCATCATCATCGCCGGCAGGCCCTTGTCGCAGGTGGCCACGCCCAGCACGCCTTTGCCGGTAGGAAGCGAGCGCATCAGCCGCCGCAGCACCGTGGCCGCGTCGTTGCGGTAAGGCAGCGAATCCATCATCCCGGTGGTGCCCTGGGTGCGCCCGTCACAGGGATCGGTACAGGCCCCGGCATACGGCACCGCGTGCAGAGCCTTCAGTTCACGCGCCGCTTCTGCGACCAGCAGGCCCACTTCCCAGTGTCCGGTGTGAAAGCCCAGCGCGATGGGAGTGCCGTCCTCGGCGCGCATCCCGCCATGGGTGCTGAGAATGAGGAATTCGGGATCGAGCAGCCGCGCCGGGTCCCAGCCCATGCCCGCGCTCTGCGTCAATCCAAACAGGTTGCCGGAGGGCTGATTGATCAGCATCTCGGCGGTGATGGGCAACTGCCCAGCCGGGCCCGGCGCATGAGTCTTTACCTCATCGATTCCGCCCGCCGACTGGAGCACAGACTCAAGCGAAATCGAGATCTTCCGAGCACTGTCCATCGCCCCAGTATAGGAGCGCAAGACGGGGTGCCCCGTCCAAGCCCCGCTTGGGCGGGATCGATGACCCTGAACTCGCTTACTTCGACTGCGGCGGCTCGGGCTCTGGACCCAGCAGCGTCAACGTAAACACGTGCGGCTTGGGGACCGCGGTCTCATAGATCGAGTCTTCGAGCGAATTCTCAAACGCCTGCAGCTTGTCCGTTCCGCCCGACTGCGCCCCGGTGTCTGCATTCCGAATCCGCATGCGCAGATGGATGTAGTGCGTCTCGTCACGATCGCGAACCAGCCAGCCGACGCGCTGCGCCTGGTGCAGCATCGGGGTGGGATAGTCGGCCAGGTTGATGCCCGTGCCCAGTGCGTTGGCCGAAAACATACCGATAACAGCGTCATCGATTGAGAGCTTGTATTGCCCCGGCGCGAGTCCGGTCACGCGCAGCGGCTCCTGGTTCAGGGCTTCCTGAATGTCGGTGAGTTGCATCAGCAGCGCCTGGTTGGCATTGCTCGTCACCAGCGGAAGGGGAAGGCCATTGTCGGTTTCAGTCCAGTGCAGACTATCGCCATCTTTGGCAACCTGTTCGACAGTCGCGTTCTGCGCATCGACAACTTTGCCGGCAGCGGCATCGATGCTCACCGACGCAACCAGCGCCGGCGCATGCCACGCCTTCAGCAGCGATTCCGCCATGATCCAGTGCGCCAGCGGATCGGGATGGACGCGATCCGGCACCAACAGCTTTGCGATGCGCGGGTCCATCGCTTGCGCCTTCTCGACGGCCGCAACCACCAATGGATTGAAGTCGGCGAACGCGGCGCCGCGTTTCTCCGCCATATCCCTGTCGATGCCGGCGAAGTGCCGCATCACCCCGTTATAGCCGCCGGGAAACGTGGACGGCGCAGTCACATCGTCGTAAGGTGACGGCCCGATCAGCGTGACCCGCGCCGCCGGCGCATGTTCGTGGATCGAGTCGAGGATGTGCTCGTAGCCCTTGACGTAAGTGCTCTCGATCTCCGGCGTAGTGGCGCGGTAACCACCGTCGTTCATGCCCAGCATGATGGTGACGACCGTCGGCTTCTCCGCAAACACATCGCGCTCCAGGCGCTGATCGATCGGTCCGCCGCCTCCGCCGGTGACACGATCGCCTCCCACCCCGGCGTCAAAGAAATGCACCCGCATATCCGGGAAGCGGGTGGTGGTGTAAAGCTCGACGTACTGGTTGTAGAGGTTCTGCTCGGTGATGCTGTCGCCGTAGAAGACGACCGTATCGCCGCCCTTCAGATAAAAGCCCCCGCTGCTGGCGGGTGCCGTGGCCACCGACACCAGCGAGTCCGCGCAGCCGTAATAGAGGAACCACTGGTTGTGAAACCAGACCAGGCCCTCGGCAAACGTGGTTCCCGCGGCGTATTGGCCCGTCTTCTCGTAGGGCAGTTCCGGTTTCAGCACCGGCGCGTCGGTCTGCTCGAGCAGTTTTTTTGGATCTTTGGAATCGAATAGTGCCTCGCCAGCAGCGTAGGCGCTCGGTCCCATGGAAGGGTCGCCCCCAGTGCCGGCATTCTTGCCGTTGTAGAGCACGACGATGCCCTTGTCGGTGAGGACGGGCGGAGGCCCGGTCTCGGGGAAGCTGCTGTCGAAATGGCCGGCGCGCGGCCGCAGCAGTTCGATCGGCTTGCCGCCCGCATCTTCAACCGGTGCCCAGTGCACCAGGTCATCCGAAGTGGCAAGACGGATGGATCCTTCGCCCCAGTACATCCAGTACTTGCCGTCGATCTTGGCGGCAATCAGCCGGTCCTTGTCCTTGTCAAAACGCGTGACGATGCCCGCCGACTTGTGCATCAGATGGGCGTATTTGCCGCCGGCCGCCGTTAGAAACGCGGGCCCATGTTTGGTCCAATGGGTCAGATCGGGCGACGTGGCAATGCCCACCGAGTAGGTCTTCCGATTCCACTGCGTGTAGGTCAGCACATAGGTGCCGTCTTCGCCCTCGACCAGGCGGGGATCTTCGGCTCCGCCCGGCCACTCGCGCGCCTTCTGGTCGTCGCGAGCCGGGATAGAACACCGGCTCGGGGCGGCGCGTGAAGTGGATGCCGTCGTCGCTCTCGGCGAGGCCCAGGCGCGAAGTGTGCATGCCAATATCCATCGTCCCCGAGTTGTCCTCGGCCCGGTAAAGCACGTACACCTTGCCCTCCCGCACGATGGCGGCAGGGTTGAAGGTGTGCAGGGCTTCCCAGTGAGCCGGCCTGTTGAGAATCGGATCAGTAAATGTCGAGTCCGGATTGGGGGTGACAACAGGATTGCCGGCTTCCGGGCGCGCGAAAGGGCCGATCACCCACGGCGGAAAGTTCTGCGCATACGAACACGCGGCAAACAGAAGCGGTACTGCCAGTATTCCCGAAAATTTCCTCATCTTTGCCCGTCCAATCCCTCTGCAACGACTTTGGCTGCCGCATAAAAGCTTAGCGCTGCGTCTCCCTGCTCCAGCAAACGCGTGCGCCCCAGCCCGCCATATCGATCGGCGAGTTTTTCTTTTCGCCGGTGCTCGGCAACCACTTGCGCTCCATCGGCGAGCAACCCAGCCGCAGTCCCGCCCAGCAAGCCCAGCACTGCCGCGTATTCATTCGCCGCATCGTATGGCGGATCGAGAAAGACCAGATCGAAACGGCGCTCCGGCCTCAGGCTTGCGCAGAAATGCGGCCACGCTTCCCGACACGATCCGAAACCCCGCAATCAGCCCCAGCCGATCGATATTGGCGCGCAGCACCTTCAACGCCGGTGCGGCGCGCTCCACGAACACTACTTCCGCCGCCCCCCGGCTAAGCGCCTCGATCCCCACTGCGCCCGACCCTGCAAACAGGTCCAGAAACCGCGCCCCCTCGATGCGCGGAGCGAGCACGTTGAACAGGGTTTCCCGCAGTCGGTCGCTGGTGGGCCGGGTCGCCAGTCCCGGCGGAGCCTGCAGCGGCCGCGAGCGAAATGATCCGGCAATCACGCGCATGTTGAAACGAGTGTCGACAACCTCAGCAAGGATACTTGACGGCATTCGGCTCGTAAGCCTCTACAATTACATACATGCGCGGATGGTCAATCCCCCTGGGCCGATGGATGGGTGTGGAACTACGCGTCCACACCTTCTTCCTGCTTCTCGCCGTGGTGTGCCTGGGGCTGGGCGCTTCCGACGGCATACGCCGGGGCCTTGGCCTTTTCATGACTTTGGTACTGGCCATCCTGGTGCGCGAAACCGTGCGGCTGGTGGCTGCGGCGTGGCTGGGTCTGCGGCTGCGCGCGATCCTGGTGCTTCCCATCGGCGGGATGTTCGCCTACGCCAATCCGGAAAGCCAGGAGATGGCCAACCAGGGAGCGGGCCAGTTTGTGCTCGCCTTTGCGGGCCCTGTGGCCAATGGCGCCGCGGCGCTGGTGCTGGCGGCCACCTTTCTGGGCTCCGCCGGCAATGTCAACCTGGTCAGCCAACCCTGGATTTCTTCCGCCCACCTGCTGCGCAGCCTGGTATGGATGCAGGCCGGGCTGGGGTTTCTTCACCTGCTGCCCGCCTATCCGCTCGATTGCGGCCGCCTGATGCGCGGCAGTTTCGCCCGCAAGCACGGCATCGCTCCCGCCGGGCGCGCGGCTACCGGGGTAGGCCAGTTGCTGGCCCTGGCTGCCATGATCGGCGGCATGCTTCTGCACAGCCCGTGGCTCATCATCGCCGGCTTCTTCATCATGATCGGCGCCCAGATCGAAGACCAGGGCGTGTTCTTCCAGTCGGTGGTCGACACGGTGCGCATGCGCGAAGTCATGCTCACCGATTTCGCCACGCTCTCGCCCTCCGACACCCTGGCCGACGCGCTGTCGCGTTGCGTTCATTCCCTGCAGGAAGATTTTCCGGTGGTGCGCGGACCCGCAGCTGGTGGGCATCGTTTCGCGGCAGCGGATCGTCGATGCCCTGCGCAGCGAGGGCAACGGCTACGTGCAGTCGGTAATGTCGCGCGCATTCCAGGTGGCCCGGCCCGAGGACACCCTGGGCACCACCATCCGGCGCCTCACCGCCGGCCGCGGGCTGTCGCTGATCCCGGTTACGGAGAGCGGTCGCGTGGTGGGCATCGTGAGCGTGCAGAACCTGATGAGTTCCATGACCCTGCTCGCCGAGCAGCGCCGCCTGGAACGGGAAGAAGCGGCAGAAAGCTAGAAGTTCAGCTTTTAGCTTTGTAGCTTGGTTCTCAACAGCGAGATATGTCTTTCGACTCCACTGAAACCAGCCGAACCCGCAGGTTCCCAACGCGCCTCTCGCGCCGGGCCTCTACCTCGTAGCCACGCCCATCGGCAATCTGGGCGACATCACCCTGCGCGCCCTCGATGTGCTCAGGCGCGTGGACCGCATCGCCTGCGAAGACACCCGCCAGACGCAAAAGCTGCTCAACCATTTTCAGATCGCCACGCCCACCGAAAGCTGCCACGAGCACAACGAGCGCGAGCGCACCGCCGGGCTGATCGAGGCGCTCCAGGCGGGCGCGCGCATCGCCGTGGTCACGGACGCGGGCATGCCCGGCATCAGCGATCCGGGAAGCTGGCTGGCGGCCGCGGCCATCGCGGCCGGCATTCCCGTCTTCCCCATCCCCGGCGCAAATGCGGCGCTCAGTGCGCTGGTGGCTCTGGCCTGCCCACGGATGAGTTCCACTTCC
>CAWDVL010000009.1:0-118274 GCA_963805695.1 uncultured Acidobacteriota bacterium
GTACCGCCTCAGGTCAGGCATGAGTACAAGGAGGGATTCCGCCGCGGCTACGAGATGGCCGCCAACCGCCTGTGGGGCGGCATGTAGAACGGATGGGGAATAGGGTGTCGGGGGATAGCGATTAGGCCCTGCTTTCTCGACCCCCGTTCCCTATTCCCTATTTCGCAGTTGACTGTCCCACATCGAGAACCGCTGGCGCGGGTGACAGGGATCTGGACCTTTTTGCAGTTTGCCGATTGTGGCGAAGACTCCATATTCTCCCTGCATGGGTGAATACGAAGGCGAACTGAACCGCCTGGTCGACGAACTGAACCGGTCTGCCAGGCGCGAGCGATCGGACGACAAGACGGTTCTCGACCAGTTGCTGGGGGCGGCCGTACAGCGGAACGCTTCGGACCTTTTGCTGGTGGCAGGCTCGGCGGTGGTGCTGCGCGTGAATGGAGCCCTGACCCCAGGGGTGGGGCGGGTGATGTCCGACGCCGACCTGCGAGGGCTGCTGCTGCCTATCCTGACGGCAGAGCAACAGAAAGAGCTGCAGACCCGCCGGTCCCTTGATTTTTCGTTTGTGCGCAAATCGATTGGCCGGTTTCGGGCCAACTTCCACTATCAGAGAGGCACAATCGCCGCAGCCATCCGCGTGCTGCCGGAACTGGTACCCTCGCTGGAGAGCCTGCATCTTCCCCCGGGGCTTGCGGCGCTGGCCGACAGGAAGCAGGGCCTGGTCCTGCTGACCGGGCCGACGGGATGTGGCAAGAGTTCCACCCTGGCGGCGCTCCTCGAACTGGTCAACACCAAGCGGCGCGACCACATCATCACCATCGAAGACCCCATCGAGTACGAGCACACCAACCGCACCTCGGTGGTGGAACAGATCGAGCTTGGGCACGATACGCCCAGCTTCGCCGAGGCGGTGCGCGCGGCCATGCGCCAGGTCCCCAACGTCATCCTGATCGGTGAGATGCGCGACGCGGAAACCATGTCCGCGGCGCTGACCGCCGCCGAGACCGGCCACTTGGTCTTCAGTTCCCTGCACACCAACGACGCCGCCCAGACGGTGCTGCGTATCCTCGATATCTTCCCCACCGGTTATCAGTCCCAGATCCGGCAGCAGCTTTCGATGGCCCTGCTGGCGGTGATTTCGCAGCGGCTCCTGCCGGCGGCGAACGGCGCCGGCCGCCTTCCGGTGGTCGAGATCATGCTGGCCACCAGCGGCATCCGCAACCTGATCCGTCAGGGGCACGACCACCAGATCCGCGCGCACATCGAGACCAGCCGCCTGGATGGGATGATGACCATGGAGCAGTCGCTGGCGGAACTGGTGCGGACCGAGCGGGTGACCCGGGAGACCGCGTTCGAACACTCCCATCACCCCGAGGAATTGCGGCGTCACCTGGGTGGATAGAGGCTCGGGAAAGACAATATCGATCCACATTGCGGCATCTTCGACTGGGGACCCCGGGGCGATTCTCCGGGTCTCGAGTGCCTTTCCGGCCCGGCTGCGTCCACTGATTAGGTCAAAGAGAACGAAGCTCGACTGGAGTATCCTTTCTAAAGAGGATTCAGAATTTGTTACGCGCTCACTTATTGGCAAGCCTCGTTGTCCTGGCTTTGGCCGCAGGCTGCAAGGCTCAAACCTCCGCGCCTACTCCGACCGACCCGGTACTCACCCGCCGCATCGAAGTCATGGTTCGCTCCAAATTCAATGTGCCGCCGGATTACAACCTGCTCCTCGGCCCGCGAAAGCCCAGCCAGATCGCGGGGTACGACAGCCTCTCGGTCATTCTCGCCCACGGCTCAAAAACCACCCCGGTGGAATTCCTGATCTCGACGGACAACAGCAAGCTGGCGCGCCTGGAAACCTTCGACCTGGTCAAGGATCCCTCGTTCAATATCGATGTCGCCAACCGGCCTGTCCGCGGCAATCCCGACGCCAAGGTTACCATCATCAACTTCGACGACCTGGAGTGCGGCTACTGCGCCCGCATGCACCAGACGTTCTTTCCTTCCACCGTGGAGCACTACAAGGGCCTGCTGAAGTTTGTTTACAAAGATTTCCCGCTGGAGGAAATTCACCCCTGGGCGGTGCATGCAGCCGTGGATGCAAACTGCCTGGCCTCGCAGAGTGGGAATGTTTACTGGACGTATGTGGATTACCTGCACGGCCACGGCGACGAAGTGAACGGCGAAAACCGCGACGTGAAGAAGAGCTTCGAGGCGCTGGACCGGATTGCCCGTCAGGAGGCCATCCTGGGCAAGCTTGATTCGGCGAAACTGGACGCCTGCCTTGCCAAGCAGGATGAGTCCCAGGTGCGCGGATCGGCCCATGAGGCGGAATCGCTTGGGCTGGAAGGCACCCCGGCGATGTTCATCAATGGCGAACGAATTCCGGGCGCTCTTCCTGAGGCGCAACTGTGGGTGGTGATCGATCGTGCGTTACGGGCGGCCGGCGTACAACCGCCGCCAACCCAGCCGGAATCACCGGTCACTGCACAGAAGCCCGCCGGCTCAGGCAAATAGGCTCGGGGGGCGACATTCCGGCGCAACGGCGTGAACGCGAGAACACATCGCCGCCGCTCGCCGGAGAGTTATTCTGTAGTGCCAGGAATGCTTTCTTTCCCGAGGAGAGATCAGGTTGCAAGTGGAAGGATTTTCCCGTACGCGTTTACGCATTTTGTTTTTGGGGACTGGAATCCTGCTGGGAGCTGCAAGCGGCTGTCACCGGCCGCCCGCACCTGATGTGATCGCCACGGTCAACGGCAAGGAGATCACGCGGGCGGAGCTGGATAAGTACTACAAGAGCACCGTTGGCGATGCACCCCAGGAAACTTCGACAGAACAGGCTGACATCGTTCGCCTTAATATTCTGCGGGGACTAATCGACGATGAAATCGTCCAGCAGCGCGCCGCGAAGCTCAACCTTGCCGCCAGCGACGAGGATGTGAACGCCCGGCTGACGGAATGGAAGGCGCCCTACACCCAGGAGGAATTCGACAACCAGCTCAAGCAGAAGAACCTGACGCTCGACGACCTGAAGCGGGATATCCGCCGCTCGCTGACGCGGACCAAGCTGCTGAACAAGGAAATCGAGTCCAAAATCAACATCACCGACGCGGAGATCGCGAACTACTACAAGGCCAACAAGGCGGAATTCAACTATATCGAGCCGCGCTATCACCTCGCGCAAATCGTAGTCAGCGGATCTCCTCCGCAACAGAGCGGCAATCTGCAGACCCACCGGACTCCCAATGAGGCGGATGCTCGCAAGGAAATCCAGACCATCCATAATCGCCTGGAGAGCGGCGATGATTTTGGGGCGCTGGCGTCGCAGTTCTCTGAAAACCCCAACTCCAATTCAAATGGCGGCGACATGGGCTTCTGGACGGAAACGCAGTTGCACGGCGATCCTGATGTCTACAACGCCGTAACCCGTCTCAAGGCCGGCCAGATTACCGACAGCCTCCCTGTTTACGACCCCGGCCCAGGCCATAAGATTGCGGGCTTCGCCATTTACAAGCTTCTCAGCCGCGAAGCTGCCGGACAGCGTGAATTCAACGATCCGCGCACGCAGCAGCAGATTCGGCAGGCCCTGCGAGATCGCAAAGCCCAAGTCCTTCAGAACGCCTATTTCGAAATGCTGCACGACCAGGCGACGGTGCGCAATTACTTCGCCGAGCAGATTCTGAAGATGGGGGCGCAGTAAGATAGTCCGGTTCCCGCTCTCGTTCTTATTGAGTGCGAATGACGGGGAAACAAAACTGCCTCCGCCAAAGGCGGAGGCAGTTTTCTTACTTGAGCCTGAGTGCGGACTACTTCAGATTGCCGTTCGAGTCCATGGTGATTCCGCCTGGGCCCTTATCCTTCTTGGCCTCGTTCTCCTTGCGAGTTCCCATGGCCTTGGTGCTCCATTCCTTGGCGGATGCCACATCCTGCTTGACGGCGTCGGCGTTGCCGTAATCGACGTCAGCCTTGCGGCGATAGATCAGGTTCAGGTAGGCCATGGCGTCGTCGTAGTTGGCGCGGTTCTGCACGGCCTGGTTGAGGTACTGCAGGCCCTCGGACACCAGCGGACCGTTCTCCTGCTGGATCTGCTCCATCACCTTCTTGGGCGCCTTCAGGTTGCCCTCGCCGTCGTCGTTGACTCCGGCCGGAACAAGGGCCTTGAGGGCATTCTCGTGCGCCAGCGTCCAGTCGATCACGCCGATGGTGTAGGCAGCTTCAGGATCCTTCGGATCGACAGCAAGCACCTTCTTCTGCCACTCCTTGGCGTCCTGGAATTTCTTGATGCTGAAATAAATGCCCGCGATCTGCTTCAGACTGTTCACATCGTTGGGGTCCTTGGCGAGGACTTCCTGGAACATGCTGATGGCCTGCTGCGCAGTCTTCAGGTTTTCCGGGGTATCGAGGCCGGGGACGACGTTCTGCGCCAGCGCGGTGGCCAGATAGCTCTTCGCCATAGGCAGGCTCGGATCGAGTTCGGTGGCCTTCTGGAAGTGCCCGATCGCCTCTTCGTAGCGGGCGCTCTTGTAGGCATCCACTCCCTTGTTGAGCTGGTCACGGGCTGCGAGGCGGTTGCACCCGCCTAAGGAAAGCACCATGCCAGTCAAGGCAATCGCCAGCGCCGTAATACGTGCGGGTCCATTCATGTTTGTATCTTCTCCTTCAGGTCGGGCGATCGTTCGCGCGCCTTGATCTTGATAACCCTGACATCGGGCGGGAGTAACCGAAATCAGGACGAAAAAGAATTGTACTCCAGTCAAGCCAAAACCAAAGAATGCGTTTTCTGGTTTTGAGTAACTCCCCCGAACGACCTGCCTCCGGGGAAAGAACTTGCGATTACGGACCCGGCCGAAAGCCTTTCTCCCGGCCTGCTACAGTCCCGCCGCCAGCTTCGGCGTGAGCAGCCCGACATGATCCACACCCGCCGCATGGCCAATGTCAATCACTTCGGCGATTTGCGTAAACTTCAACTGGTCATCGCCTTTCACGAACAGCACACGCTGGGCGCGATTGGCATAAATTCCGGTCAGCCGCCCCGCCAAATCCTGGCGCGAAACGGGCTGCTGATTGATGCTGAAACTCACATCTCCGGCGGGGCTCTTGAGAATCTCGAGAACCACCGCGTCGCTCTGAAGTTCCGCGCCAGTCGAGGCCTTCGGAACCAGGGCCGCTTCCCCTCTCGGAATGGCGGGCACGATCACCATGAAAATGATCAGCAACACGAGCAGGACGTCGATCATCGGCGTGACGTTGATCTCGCAATTCGTGCCGCGACCACCGGGAACATTCATCGACATGGCGAAATCTCCTATGGTCTTCGTTCTTGCTGCGGAGCGACGCCTGCGATGATGGTAGTCTTACTGCCCGGCCATGATCTTTGGCGTCATCAAGCCGATGTGGTCGACGCCGGCCGCCTTGCCGATGTCGATCACTTCGGCAACATACGCAAAGTTCACGTTGTCGTCGCCGTGGACAAACATGATGCGCTCGGCACGGTTTGAGTAAATGTCGGTCAGACGCGGTTGCAGTTCTACCTTGTTGACCTCGGTCTCGTTGATCTTGTAGGTCGGCGCATGCCCAGGATTGTTGACCACCTGAACTACGATAGTGCGGTCGTTGGGCTGCTGCTGCTTCTGCGGATCCTTCGGCGGCTGCGGTACCAGGGCATCAAGGCCTTTGGGTGTTACCGGCACGATGACCATGAAGATGATCAGCAGCACTAGCAAAATGTCGATCATCGGGGTCATGTTGATTTCCCCCATCGCGCCACCACTGCTACCCGTTGAAAAAGCCATGGCTTCAAACTCCTCGGTTCTTCTGGTTAGAAAACTACTGCCCGCCTGCTCCGCCAGCCGCTTCGCGCTTCTGGGTCAGCAAGCCGACCTCATCCACCCCGGCGGTACGGACGGCATCAATGGCGTCTTCAACGGCGCGAAACTGCGCACGTGCGTCAGCGCGCACGAAGATGGTCTTGCCCGGTTTGTCGGCAAGCTTGTCACGGACGCGGTTGCCCAACTCGCTGGTGGCAATTTTGTCCTGGCCCAGGTAGACACCACCGTCGCGAGTGATCGCCACGACGATTGCGTCTTCCTTGTCGGCATCCGGCATCGACGTGGGATTATCCACCTTGGCCATGTCGACAGCCACCTTGTTCTGCAGCATGGGCGTGATGACCATGAAGATGATCAGCAGCACCAGCATCACGTCGACCATGGGGGTGACATTGATGTTGGCGTTTACTTTACTGCCTTCGTTTCGAACTGCAACTCCCATAGTGGGGCTCCGTACTTTCGATTTTCTTCCGGAGATCCTCCGGTATTGCCGTTTCCATCGTTCCAGCGTACGTGCTGCGAAACCGTGGGCAGGAGAGAGTTTCCACTCTCCTGCCCCCAAGATCGTTCCCGCTCAGGGCGATGGCAGTTGGTTACCGCTTGTGGCTCTGCTTAATGAAGTAGTCGAGAAGTTCGCTCGAGGAGTTGTCCATTTCAACGTCGAACGCCTCAACGCGGCCAGTGAAATAGTTGAATGCCATGACGGCGGGGATAGCGACGAGCAGCCCGAACGCCGTGGTGACCAGGGCTTCTGAAATACCACCGGCGACGGCGCCGATGCCCGAAGTCTTCTGGGTAGCGATCTGCTGGAAGGCGTTCAGAATTCCGACGACTGTTCCGAACAGGCCGACGAAGGGGGCAGTGGCGCCGATGGTGGCCAGAACGCTGAGGCCTCTCTTCAGCTTGGCGTGCACGATGGCTTCGGCGCGTTCCAGAGCGCGCTGCGAGCTCTCGATGGTCTCTTCAGTCGGCATGCCGGCAGAAACGCGGAACTCCTGCAGGCCGGCGGTCACTACTTCGGCCAGGTGCGACTTCTTGTTGCGATCGGCGATCTTGATTGCCTCTTCAAGCTTGCTGTCTTTCAGAGCGCCGGCAACCTTGGGAGCAAACTCGCGCGACTGCTTGCGTGCTGCGGAGAAGTACAGGTAGCGGTCGATCATGACGGCGAGCGACCAGATCGACTCGATGAAGAGAAGGATTGCCACGCAGCGGGCGAGCCATCCCATGTGGTTCCACAGCCCCATGGGGCTGAAGCTGACGGTCTGTTCTCCCTCTTGGAAAAGAGCCACCGTATGCGAAGCGAAATGTGCGAGCTGAGCGAGAATCACTGAATCGTTCCTCCTGCGGAGTTTTCTTTTGGTCTGTGATGGCCCGCATAACGGGCGGCTGGCCCGGCCTCAGGAGCGAACTGCCCACGGACCGGTAGGGGTCAGAATGCGGCTCTTGTCTGGATTCGCATTCAGGTCAAAAAAGCGAAGCCCCTTTCCGCGGATGCGGAAAAGGGGCAAAAGAGTTTCTATCCGCCCAGGCTGAAGATCACGTTGACCGTGGTCTCCACCTCGACTGGCTCGTTGTTGAGCAGGTAGGGCTTGTAGCGCCACGATTTCACAGCATCCATCGCGGCCTGCTGCAACATGGCGGGCCCGCTGATGACGCGCAGGTTCTCGATGGACCCGGTCTTGGAGATGGTCGCCTGCAGTACGACCGTGCCCGAAACGCGCGCCGCCTTGGCGATCGGCGGATACACCGGCTGGGTCTTCTGCAGCAACATGCCGACCGCGACGCCGGCCGAAATGTTTACTTTCTTGGGAGCCTCGGCTTTCACCTTGGGCCCGTTGCCGCTGCCGAAGACGCTTCCCAGAACGCCGCTGTTGCTTCCGTTCAGGCCTTCCATGCCAGCTACGCCAAAGTTATTCGACGGCGGAGCTTCCTTCTCGGCCACCATCTTGATGTCGTGCGGAATGCGGGTAGGCGCCGTGAGCTGATTGTTCATCATCTCCGACTGCACGTGGACCACCTTGATCACCTCGGGGGGCGGGGGCGGCGGCGGGGGCGGCGGGGGCGGCGGAGGCGCGACCAGCAGGGTCTGCATGGCGGCCTTGGGAAGGGCTTCAGGGTAGATCAACGGGATCAGGATCAGCAGCAGAAGGATGGAGCCGTTGGTGATGAAGGTGACCATCATCCAGTACCTGCTTTTGCTCGATTTGTTGATCCTGCCTGCTGATTCAAATGTGGAATCTTCAAACATGGCCAGCCTCGAATCGGGTGTTGGTTACTTTCTCTTAGACACCAGGGGAACAGTTATTGTTCCCAGAGCATCAAAACTGCGCCAAACGACGTGCTACACACCTATACCAAACAATACCCCGACTTGCAAAGGATGCTTGGGATCCGACCCAAAGTTTACTGCTGTGCAGGAAGACCACCTGTTGCTTTCCACTCAGATGCGCGCGCGCTTGGCCGCCGGCAGAACAACCGCCTTGCCCTTGCTGGTGCGCCATTCCTGCCATGCCACCAGCATGGGAGCCGCGATTGCAATCGACGAATAAGTTCCTATCAGAATGCCCACTACCAATGCAAACGAAAAACCGCGCAACACCTGCCCACCGAAAATATACAGCGACAGAACTGTCAGAAATGTCAGACCCGAAGTCAGCACCGTCCGGCTCAGCGTCTGGTTGATGCTGCGGTTCACCACGTCGGGCAGTGACTCGCGCCGGCTCAGGCGCAGATTTTCGCGGATGCGATCGAACACCACGATGGTGTCGTTCATGGAGTAGCCGACCAGCGTGAGAATCGCCGCGATCACCGTCAGGCTGATCTCCTGGTTGGTCAGCGAAAAAAATCCGATCGTGATCAAGGTGTCATGGAAACAGGCGACCACCGCGGCCACGCCGTAAATGAGTTGGAACCGGAACCAGAGATACACCAGCATGCCCGCCAGCGAATAGAGCGTGGCCAGCGCGGCCTGCTTCTCCAGTTGCCGTCCCACGGTCGGCCCGACCACGTCCACTTTCACGCTGGAGTCGTCGAAGGGATTGCTTGCGTAGTGGGTATGCAACGCGGTGACAATCTCCTGCCGGCCCACGTCGAGCGAGCCTTCGTTGTGCTCTTCGGGAAGGCTGATCAGCACTTCGTTGGTGGCCGCGGTTCCGCCGTAGTTCTGGATCTTGGCATCCTTGAAGCCGGCCGTATCCACCGCCTGGCGGATCGCGCCGATATCAGGCCGCTGCTTGAACTGGACCTGCACTTCGGTGCCGCCGCGGAAATCGACGCCCAGCGGTACCGGGCTGCCGATGGTCTTCCAATGCCAGGCCATTGAAACCAGGCCAGCCACGCTGAAGATGAGAGAAAAGGCCAGGAAATACCACTTCTTGCCAAGCCAGTCGATGTTTACGCCACGAAAGAATTCCACTTGAATCTCTGCCTTCCTGCAACTGGAGCGCATCCGCCCCGTCATCACAATTCTCTGGGTGCCCCAGGTCTCGATTTTGAGACCTGGAGACCTTGATTCGTCCCACATCGTCTCGACTAAATCGAAACCAGTTCGCCGGGCTTCATCTTGTTCAGGTGCGCGTCGAAGATCACTCGCGACACGAACACCGCGGTGAACAGGTTGGCCAGCAGGCCGAACGTCAGCGTGGTGGCAAAGCCCTTCACCGGGCCGGTGCCGAACAGGAACAGGATTGCCGCCGAAACAATCGTAGTCACGTGCGTATCGACGATAGTGACCCAGGCGTGCGCAAAACCCTGGTCCACTGCGGCGGATGCCGCCTTCCCGGCGCGTACTTCTTCGCGGATGCGCTCGAAGATCAGCACGTTCGAATCCACGCCCATACCGATGGTGAGGATTACGCCGGCGATACCGGGCAGCGTCAGCGTGGCTTTCGAATACCCCATGAATCCTAGCAGGATAAGCAGGTTCAGAATCAGCGCCAGGTCCGCGTTGATGCCCGATCCGCGGTAGTAGACGAGCATGAACGCCATCACCACCAGCACGCCCACGATGGCCGCCGTCACGCCTTCCTTGACGGAGTCGGCCCCCAGCGACGCGCCCACAGTCCGGTTCTCGAGATAGGTGAGCGACGCCGGCAGCGCGCCGGTGCGCAACAGCTTCGAAAGCGTGGCGACTTCGTCCTCGGTGAATGTGCCTTCGATTTCACCACGGTCGCGGATGGCGCTCTTGATGCTGGCCACTTCGCGAACCCGGTCACCGAGCACCACGGCCATGCTGCGGCCCACATTGGCGCTGGTGTAGTCCCAGAACTTGTCGCCGGCCTCGTTGGTGAGCGTGAAGACCACGGTGCGCTGCCCGGTGTTCTGGTTCGGTGCTCGGATCGGCGGAACGGAAATCGTTGCCGGCCACGATCGAAACCCGCTGCAGGACGTACACCGCGTCGGCATCCGAACCGGTCGCCATGTTCCCCGACCCGTGCATCAGCATCTGGTCGGGGGGCACGTTGCCGCCCACGCTGGCCAGGGCCGCCTGTTCGTCAGGGAAAGGTCCTCCGACGACGGCATGAATGGACAGACGCGCGGTGGACTGGATGATGCGACTTCACCCGATCCAGGTCGTCGATGCCGGGCAATTCCACCAGGATCTCGTTGGCGCCCAGACCGTATTCCTGGATAACCGGCTCGCTCACGCCGAGGGAGTCGACCCGGTCGCGGATGGTTTCAATGGCCTGCTGGACGGTCTTCTTCTCCAGCGCCCCCTGAACGTTCGGCTTCATGGTCAGGATGAAGCTGCTGTTGTCCGATCCGCCGGAGATGTCGTACTCGTTGGAGTACTTCGAATCGAGCAGGGAGCGCGACGGCGGACGGACTCGCCGGAGGCACGCCATCCACCTTCACCTGCTGAGGCCTGGCGGTCGGGTCGGGCTTGATCACCTGGCTGAAAGCCAGATGCGCCTTTTTCAGTCCTGCTGAATGGTTCCCACCAGGTTGTCGGTTTCGGCATTTACCGCGTCCGCAACCTGGACCTTCAGGATCAGGTGAGCCCCGCCGCGAAGATCGAGGCCAAGGTGGATGTTTCTGGTAATGGCGTCGCGTAATGCCTTGCCTGACAGGCCCGACGGCAGTCCGATCATGCCGTAAATGGCAATGAGCAGCACCGCAACGATGGCCAGAATTCTGCCTCTGAGATTTTTCTTCATGGTTCCAGTTCTCTACTTCAAAGAGTTAAATCGCGGTGTGCCTAGGACGACGACGAACTTTCCTGCGTGGTCACGGAGGCAATCGCGGTTTTTGCGATTTCCATCTTGATCCCGTCGGGGGCTACCTTGACGATGATGACGTCGTCTTTGATGGAGATGATGGTCCCGCGGATACCGCCCGCGGTGGTCACCTTATCCCCGGGCTTGATGCCGCCCAGCATCTGCTGCCATTGCTTTTGCCGCTTCTGCTGAGGGCGGATCATCACCAGGTACAAAACGGGGATCAACAACAAGGGCAGAAGCATGGGAAGACTGCTTCCGCCTCCGGCGGGCGCCGCTAACATTGCCAAACTGATTGCCACACTCGTCCTTTGCTGCCTTCGTCCGCGCTTGGCGCGGCCGGTTCAGGCACAGGCAGACCCGGCTCTTGCCGGCGCCTGAAAAATTTGTCTCCGGGAATGGTCCTCGTGCGCTCCTGGACTTGGGATCCTGGCTTGCGGATCCTGATAGCCAATCCTGGCCGCGAACTTTGCCTCAGACTCTGCGGGAGGGCCGGCTAACGCGCTGGCTATCTTCTTTATTGCCCGCGCGGTCCCACGCTGATGGCCCAACTACCGTCTGCTTTCCTGTTCGACACAGCATTCCGATGGAAATCCGCATCCGGCAAGACTGCGGCTTTCGAGAGCATTCAAACCGGACGAATCCCAAAAGAAGGCCTAGGAAAATAAGATACGCGCAGCCGCTTGCATGTCAAGGTGCGCGAACACGCTTCCGCGCGGTTCTTGACCCCACAAATGTGGGAGTGACACCTGCCCGGATGTGAGTCAGGGAGTCGAATCGCGCGGTGGCGAAGCTATTGGGGGCCGGAAAGGTACGAACTGAACCGTGGGCGGCAGTGTCGCGCACCGTCGGCCGCAGGCTTTTACGTTTCCCTTAGGATTCGACTGCTCCAGTTTTACTTCGGGAGATGTCTTCTGAACGTGCAGGTACGCGTGCTTCGGCTACGGGAGATTGCAGCCGAGGACGAGTATGTGTGCAGGGGAGCGTCGATGTCCTTCACGTTCGAGTTGAGATGGCTGTTGCTTCTGCCTGTTGGCGCCATCGTTGTTTTTGCTTTGTGGGTATTGTGGAATCTGTCCTGCGAGATCGGGGCTAGGAAACGGCGCTGGGTTATCACCTATCGCGAATCCAGCACAATGACCAGCGTGCCCCAATCACGATCGGCACCGATCAACTCTACGCGCAATGACTACACCCGAAAGGCCTCGTAATCAGTTCTGCGCAGCGCCGGGTTTTGTTTCCGGTGTCTCCGCCTCGTCGCCTGAATCCTCGACCATCACGGCCGAGCCCGGTACGATGTCGAATCTCAGATCGCCCTTGCCGGCGGAATGAAAGGTCACCCGCAGCGGCTCCCGCTGCCACTCAGGCGGGGCGCATACCGGCTCCGGATGGCTCTTCGGATCGGGGTCGAAGGCGTCCAGCTTTTTGGCGAGGACCGGCTTGCGCGCGGCCAGCTGTGCAACCACCGCGTACAAGCTCTTGCCCGAGGCGGTCACGCCGCAGTAGGCGCCGTAATCGCGGAACCAGCTCACCTGGCTCACGCCGGGGTCATAGTCCGGAAGCTTCAGAGGGCTCACGTGGCCCGTCACTCGGTCGACCAGCAGCCACGGCCCGCGCTGCCATACCCAGTGCCCCAGCTTGTCGGCGGGTAACGAATCATTCAGCCGCATAACCCGCCGCACCACGAAACTGCGATCGGTCACGTCGTGAGCGTCGCCGGTGGTCCACTCTTTTACGGAGCCATCCACGACCAGGGGGCGAATCTTTAGAGCTTCTTCTGCAGCCGATGCGCCGGCAGGATCGCCGGCCTTCGAATAGGGCACCCGCTTGGCGGCGCCTAGGACCACCACATGCGGCTTGCGCGGCGCCGCGCCGCTAACCATTGCAACCAGGAGAAAGGCTCCCTGAGCCCCGACTGCCAACTTCCGGCCCGCGAACATTTCGGTACTGCTCCTAACCCGACCCCTCTACGCTTGCGCTGCTTCCACCGCCCGCGCCACTCGAAACGCTGTGCTCTCGTTTAAATGCGCGGCCAGCACCTGCATGCCCACCGGCAGGCCCACCCGCGTCGTGCCGCAGGGAACGGTCACGCCGCAGATTCCGGCAAGACTCGCGGTCACGGTATAAATATCGGCCAGGTACATGGCCAGCGGATCGCCCGATTTCTCGCCGATCTTGAACGCCGGGACGGGCGAGGTCGGGGTCACGATCGCATCGACTTCGGCGAACGCACGCAGGAACTCCTCGACCAACAGCCGCCGCACCCGTTGCGCCTTGAGGTAGTAGGCGTCGTAGTAGCCCGCCGACAGCGCATACGTGCCCAGCAGAATGCGCCGCTTGACCTCCGCGCCGAAACCCTCATCGCGCGAGTGGCTATACATGTCGCTTAAGGTGTCCGAAGCCGGGGAGCGGTATCCGTAGCGGACGCCGTCAAAACGAGCCAGGTTGGCGCTGGCCTCGGCGGTGGCGACCAGGTAGTAAGTGGGGATGGCGTACTTCGTGGTCGGCAGCGAAACCGGCTTGACCGTGCAGCCCGCAGCCTGCAGCGATTCGATCCCTTTTTCGATAGCCGCTCGCACCTCCGGGTCGAGACCTTCGCCGAAGTATTCCGCGGGAACCCCGATCCGCAACCCTTCGACCGGCTTGTCGCTTTCAGCTGCATAGTCGGGCACCGGAGCCGGAGAACTGGTCGCGTCGTTGGGATCGTAACCGGCGATCACGCTCAGCAGCGTGGCGGCGTCGCGGACATTTCCGGCGAACGGTCCGACGCGGTCGAGCGAAGACGCAAAGGCAATGAGCCCATAGCGCGATACACGGCCGTAGGTGGGCAGCACCCCGACCACTCCGCAGAAGCTGGCCGGCTGGCGAATGGAGCCGCCGGTATCGCTCCCCAGCGTGGCAACCGCCATATTGGCGGCCACGGCCGCGGCGGACCCGCCGCTCGATCCGCCCGGCACCCGTTCCGGATCGACCGGGTTGCGCACCGGCCCGTAGGCGGAGTTCTCATTCGACGAGCCCATGGCGAACTCGTCGCAGTTCAACTTGCCCAGGAGCACCGCTCCAGCGGCCTCGAGCTTCGCCACCACGGTGGCGTCGTAGGGCGGCCGATACCCTTGCAGGATCTTCGACCCGGCCGTCGCCGGAGCCCCGCGCATCACCAGAACGTCCTTGATGCCGACCGGGACTCCAGCCAGCGGCGGCAGGGGATCGCCCTTGGCAGCCATGGCATCCACGCGCGAGGCCTGCTCGAGAGCGCGATCCTTGGTCAGGCTCAAGTACACGTTCAGTTGCGGATTGAGCGCGGCGATGCGGTCGTAGTACGTGCCGGCCAGATCGGCGGCCTTCACCGCGCCGGATGAAATGTCCTTGCGCAGCCTGGCCAGGGTCGCCGGCTTCTCCACCAGACTCTCAACGGTTTTTGTATCGCCAGCCAATCTGTATTCCTCAGTGCTCAGTTCTCAGGGTGTCCGTTGTCCTATTCCCTGTTCCCTCGTTCCCTATCTTTCAATCACTTTCGGCACTTTGAAGAAGACGCCGTTCGACTCGGGCGCCAGCGGCATCACGGAGGTTCGCTCCAGCGACGGCCGGGGCCGGTCTTCGCGCAGCGAGCTTGCTCCGCCCGCGCCTGCGAGTTCGCTCACCTGCGCCAGTGGGGCAACACCCGAAGTGTCCAGCCCATTCAGCTCAGCTACGTAGTCGAGAATGGCATTCAGGTCGTGAACCATGCCGGGGGTTTCGTCCGCGGCCAGTTCGAGGTGAGCCAGTTCTGCCACCCGCTCCACATCTTCCACCGATACTCTCTGGGTCATCCCTCGCCCTCGTTTGAGGAGCTCTCAACGGCTCAGTTCCAACGATATCCGATGATTGAGTATAGCGGTTCTCCGCCTCTCGCCGCCCGACGCGGGCCACCGTGTACGCCTTTCGCATTCGGCCCGTCAATCCACCACCAGCGTCAACGTCACGGTATGCTGGACGCCACTCGCGCTAATCGTAACTGGGATCGAATAAGTACCGGCTGGGGTGGTATGTGTGACCGGCGGAGGAGGCGTTCCCCCCGTACCGCCGCCCGACGACGAGCACGCCGTCAAACCGGCCGCCGCCAAAAGCACAACTCCCAGCGTGGGCAGAATCATGCGCCGCCGGCCCCGCAGGGCCCATGGCAGCATCGCGATGGCGAAGATGGGCGGGAGCGCCTGCCATCCGCCCAACGAGGCGGGACGCAGCGCCGACGAACTCGCCTGGCTGGTGGTGATGCGCAAGGTGGCGGTACCGGTGCTGTCGGCGGCGACTGAAATGCTCGACGGGCTGAAAGAACAGGCTGCGTACGAGGGCAGCGCGCCACATTGCAGGGTGAACGTGGCCGGCAATCCGGGCGATGGCGTCAAGGTAAACGAATAGGTCGCCGTCTGCCCGCTGGAGACGGTCTGGGTCGACGATCCCGAGGTCGTGGCCTGGAAGTCGAATCCCATCCCAGTAAGCGGCACCGTTACTGCTGCCGCGAGCACACTGCTAGTCAGGGTCAGGGTTCCGCTCTGGGCTCCCGCGGTGAACGGCGCGAATGCGACATCCACGGTACAACTGGCGCCAGCGGCAAGCTCCTCGCCGCAGGTGCTGTTGGCCAGCTTGAACCCCGCCGAAACCGCCCATTTCAGATCCTCGAGTTCAACCGCCGCGCTGGAGTTCGCAATCGTCAAGGTGACGGGGCTGCTGGTCGACCCCACCCCCGTGGTTGGAAAGTTGACCAGCGACGGGGTGATCTGGACCGCTCCCGTCAATCCTCCGATGCCGCTCAGCGCTACCGTCGCCGGCGTGGTCGCGTTGGACGAATTCACAGTCAGCGTCGCCGGTCAGAGTTCCCGCGGGACACGGGCGTGAAAACCACTCCTGTCGTGCAGCTTGCCCCCGCTGCAAGGCTGGTCCAGCAGGTGTTCTGCTCAGGCTGAATGGCCCCGAGACCGTCAACGCCAGCCCGGCCGCGCTGCCTCCGCCCGTATTCGAGACGGTTACCGTTTGAGCGGGACTGGCTTGGTTGAGTGCCTGCGCCGCATAACTGAGCTGAGCCGGGTTCACTTTGAGTGCCGCCGCAGCTTGCCCGGTGCCGATCAGGGGGACGGAAACCGATTTCACTCCGCTGGTACTGGACGAGATGGTAAGGATGGCCGCGGCTGCACCCGAAACCGACGGAGTGAATACGACGTCCGCCGTGCAACTCGCTCCCGCCGCCAGGGCTGAACCGCAGGTCTTGGTTCCAAGGGAAAAACTGGCGGCAGACTGGCCCGTGATTTGAAAGCCCACATTGGAGAGTGGAACTCCGCCGCTATTGGTTACGGTCAACGTCGACGGCGTGCTGGCGGCGCCTACCTGCTGCGAGCCGAAATTCAGTTGCGCCGGGTTCACGCCGATATCGGCCGACGCCTGCCCTGCGCCGCTGAGCGGAACGGTCGATGGCTTTCACACGGTCCGTAGAGGAACTCACCGTGAGGATAGCCACGGCGGCGTCGGTAGTTGCAGGAGTGAACACCGCGCCTGCCGTGCAGCTCGCCCCCGCGGCCAGGACCGCTCCGCAGGTCGTGGCTGCGATGCCAAAGCTGCCGGCCGAACCCGCCCGCAATCTGAAACGTGACATTGGCTCATGGGGAGTTCGCCGCTATTGGTCACCGTCAGTGTCAAAGGCGAACTGGCCAACCCGACTTGCGTTGCCGGGAAGCTCAGGCCGGTAGGGTTGACTGAGAAAGTCGGCGGAAGGAGGCCAGTGCCGCTCATGGGGACTGTCAGCGCTTTCACTCCCACGGTGGAAGAGGAAATCGTAAGCGTGGCCGCGGCGCCGCCAGACGATGATGGAGTAAAGACGACCTGCACAGTGCAACTCGCTCCGCCATCCAGACTCGTCCCGCAGGTAGTGGCACCTGTTGAGAAACTTCCCGCGGCCGGGCCGGTGATCTGGAACCCCACATTCGCCAGACCGGCTCCGCCGCTGTTGGTCACGGTCAGAGTCGACGGCGTACTGGCAATGCCGACTTCCTGCGGAGCGAAGCTGAGATTGGTCTGAGTCACGGAGAACACCGGGGGAAGCAGCCCCGTACCGCTGAGCGAAACGGTCCTACTTGCGCTCACGCTGTCGGAGATTGTGAGGGATCCGGTCTGGGTCCCCGCCAGCGTCGGTGTAAACACGATCGACAGCGAACAGTGGGAGTTGGCCGCCAGTTGGGCGGTGCAGTTGTTCGTCAGTTGAAATGGCCCGCTGACGCTCGCTGCAATTGAAGTCAGCGGCAGATCTCCGCTGTTGGTCAACGTCACCGTCTGCGCTGACGAAGACTGTCCGATGATTGTTCCCGCGAACGTCAGCGACGTGGCCGACAGCGTGTCGGTCGGTGGCGCCGCTCCTGTGCCGGTCAATTGCACCGTCTGCGTTCCCGCGTCGTCCACCAGCGTCAACACGCCGGTTGCCGGGCCGGTTGCCGTGGGCGCAAACTCCACCTGCAACTGGCAGTCGGTGCTGGCCGCCAGGGACGTGGTTCCGCAGGAATTGCTCGCCAGCACAAATGGACCGGAGGTGGTGATGCTCGAGATCGCCACGGCGGTTCCGCCGCGTGTTCTCCGCGGTAACGGGCAGGGAATTGGAAGTGGATCCCACCTGCACCTGACCAAAATCGATGGAAGGAGGCCTGAGATTGACTACGCCCGGCGTGGCTCCGGTCCCGCTCAGCGCGACCGTGAATTTTCCTCCCGCCACGTTCGCGGAAATGGAGAGTTGTCCGGTTCTACTGCCCGACCGAGTCGGCCGGAACTTGACCTGGATGGCACAGCTTGCCTGCGAATTCACCGTCGAATTCGCACAGTTGTCGGTCTCGCTGAAATCCCCGGTGATGGTGATCGGCCCCGGCAGCAGCGCGATTCCGCCTGTGTTGGTCAGCGTTACCAGTTGGGCGCCGCTGCTTATTCCGAAACCCTGGGTACCGAAATCGAGCGCCGCGGGAGAGATCCCGGCAGTGCTCAATTGAGTGCCCGCGGTCGCCAGCGGAATCTGCCAGACACCGCGGCCGAAGGTTCCCGCCACCAGCACGTTCGGCGAAGTCGTGGCCGGCGCTGCACTCATCGCCACGACGGGCGAATCTGGGAGCCCGCTCCCGAATGGCGACCAGCAGGCAGTGGCATCTCCGCAGGTGGTCACATTGCGGGTGATGTATACCCCGGCATCGGTCGCGATGTACGCCGTATTTGCGTCCTGCGGATCAACCACCACGCTGTTGGCGGCAGAAGCCGGGAGATTGGACTGGACGTCGGACCAGTGCGCTCCCCCGTCGGTCGACCGATACACCATCCTCACGTGCTGCACCAGGTTGGGAATGCCCGCCACGGTCGCATAGATCGTGTTTCCCGTCGGATCATGCGGGTCGATGAACAGGCTGGAGATGTCGAAGCCGGGAAAGTTCATGGCCACCTGGTCGTTGACTACAGGATTGAGCGTCAAGTCCTGCCACGCTGACCACATGCCGGTCGGGTCCATGCTCGCGGTCAGCACGTGGCCCGGCAATGTCGCTCCGCCGTCCTGGCTTCCGTACATGCCGACATAGACGACCTCGCCCCCGCCCGCGATCCCCATCGCCGCCATGGAGCGCACCAGCGCGTTTCCGTTGCAATAGGAAAGACTGCGGTTTCCATCGAACATGGGGCCGAGGGCATTGGCGCTCGTCCAGCCGATTCCATTGGCGGGCCCGCGCCACACCCGGCATGTGCCAATCAACAGTTGCGACGAATCGACCGGATCCACCAGAAACGGCGCCGGCCACGGCATGATCAGCCCGTCCCCGTTCACATCGGCATTGGTGACCACCGGCGTTGAGCCAAAATCCCCCGGGGTGCAGGGCTGGCTCTGCGAACACAAGTGAATCGAGACGCCCGGGCCATTGTTCACATACCAGTTCGCCGGGGTTGTGGGATCGATAGCCACGGGGCCGCCTTCGCCGGTGAGGATCTGCGGCCAGTCAATCGTCGGTCCCGTCGTCGATTTGACGCCGGCGGTCCCGTTGGCGCCCAGGCCAAGCATCATGGTGTAGGGCGAACCGCCGATCGGCGACATGCTGTCGACTTCCGCAAGCGATCCCAGGGCGCCATTCAGATTCTGGAAATGGCTCGCATCCGAAGCCGAGCAAACCGGTCCCGACTCGGCGATTCCATCGCTCGAACGCCACAGGCCCCCGTCGTTGCCCACGAACAATTCCAGCGGGTTGGCAGGATCCCATGCGACGGCGTGCTGGTATTCCGCAACCTGCGCGCTCATGCAGGCCGTGGCATTGGTGGTGTTGCGCCACGCGCAGCCCATCGCCAGGCTGCATTTCCAAAGATCGTTGTCTCCGGCGAGAAGGATCGTGTCCTGACCGGATGGAACTGCCGCCAGGGCGAGGTTATAAGCTCCGTCCTGGATGGTCGCCGAGCCCAGCCATGTGTCCGCCTCAAGGGCCGAAGTGTTCCATTGCTTTCCCCAGGCAATCGCCTGGTTGCCGCAGGCATTTCCGCCAGCCGCGCATACGTCCTGCCAGATGCCCTGATCCTGGTCGGCCACATCGACACTCCACGCGAAGGTATCGCCAGTTAGCGGATTCACCGCCAGCGTTCCGCGATACATCGGGCATGCGGGAGAGCCGGTCGACGCGGGTCGAGTGGGACACATGGCTAGTGTCAGCCCCGCAGCCGGGCTGCGCGGCCAGCCGCGTCCAATGGGCGCCGTCGGTGGACTGGTAGTAGCCGTGAAAGCGCACCGCCGCGATGAACAGGCCGCGGAATGGGTTCCACACCACGGAGGTTGCCGCATTTCCGTCCGGGTTGGTAAACGCGTCCAGCGGGCCCTGCACATCCTGCCCGTTCAGATCCGTGATCTGCGCCAGGGACCAGGTCGCTCCGCTATCGGTCGAATAGTAGAGGCCCTCGTAACTCTGCTGGCTCCGCTGCGCACCCACCAGCACGCCTTCCCAGGCCTGCGAAACTGCCGCCACCACCAGTTGCGGATTGACCGTGCTCCATGCGAATCCAGCGAATCCCTCTCCCAGGAAGTTAAATTTCGACGTCGCCGCCTGGATCAGGGTCCAGGTCGTGCCGCCGTCCGTCGAACGCAAAATCCCCGCGCCGTAATAAGAATCGAGCGCGTCGTTGGGATCGCCGGTTCCGGCGAGAATCACGCCCGTGCCGCCCGGCTGCACAGAGAGCGCGCCAATACTGATCGAGGCGTCCACTGCATTGCTCATGGCGGCCAGGTTGTCGGTCAGGGGAACGAAGACGATGTTCGCGGGATTCGAAGTCGCGGCATTCTGCGACAACCACACTCCCCCGCCCGTGGTGCCCACAAAGAGACGGTTGCCGGTACGCATCCGACGGATCGAGCGCCAATGAGGAAATGCGGCCCGTCACCAGGCCGTAGTTCGCCGTGATCACGCCGGTGGGCCCAAGCGGTTGCCAGGACAGCTGGCCGCGCTCGTAGACTGCGGTCTCGCCACTGCCGCATTGACCGTATGCCCTCGCGCGCTGCCGAGCCGGCCGGTTGGGTGCGAAACCCCGGCGAGCGAGAAACCGCTGGGCCTGCGCAACGCGCGGCGGAAGATTCGCTTGAGGAGCCGCTTGAGTTGGTTGCCGGATCCTGTGCCAGATGGCAGGACCGACGCGCCGAGCAGAAGAATCAAACCCAGCCATCCGCTGGCTACGGCGTGCGACAACGTGTTTCTTTCCATTTACTGGGGACGAGCGATGGCGTTGCGTCGCGGATACCGGCCGCTTTGGGAATTCGTGCACAGGGCCCAAGGGTCACTGGCATTTGCCGTTCGGATTCCGCCTCCCCTGCCAGCCATCATCCGGGCAGCATGAGCGCAGAATTCAAGTAATTGCACCAAAAGGGCAAAGCACATTTTCAGTTTGGAAATCGTGGCCCATTTTAGGACAGGGCGGAAGCCAGCCGTGTGACCGCCGGTACACACGCGTGGTTGCACCCGTTCGGACGGGTCGCATCAGATGACAAAACAAGATTCAGGGGCGCATTTCGCGCGGACGCCGCTAGGAACCTGTCTTGCGCTCGTCCTCGAGGACCTCGTCCAGCAGGCCGCGCAGACTGGCGGCCCGGGCGTGCCCCACACGCGCGGCGGCTCCGGACGGGGTCTCGCTGGCCTGCGAAAGTTCGTCGGCAAGGTTCAGCGCCGCCAGCACCGCCACCCGCAGCGAGTCCACGGTGCGGCCTTGCGCCGCGACCGCGCGCATCTTGGCGTCAACCTGCGCAGCCAGTTTGCGGATGTGCTCGGGATTTTCGCCGGACAGGTGATACGTCTGGTCGTAGATCTCGACCGTTATGTAGTTGGAGGGGCTCTTCTCCATGCCCGCCTCACAACTCCAGAGCATCGAGTTGGGAAAGAAGCTTCTCCACCCGCTGCCGGATATGGTCCCGTTCCGCGCGCAGCGAATTCACTTCTTTCTGCAGTTGATCGCTCGCCGACGATCTGCTCGTTGAGCTTGGCTTCGGCCTGCGCAGCGCGCTCCTCGGCGGCGGTCCGGGCCAGCCGTTCCCGCTTCACCAGGTTCACGGCCCGCAGGATCCGGTCTTCGAGAGAAGAAAAATCGTCCAGGCTCAGCGCCAAACGTGCCCGGCTCGCCCACCGGATGCTCGGCCTGATGGTCCGTCTCATTTTGTTCCGCTACCTCAGGCGCCCAGGGTAATTCCGACATCCACAAACCTCCGCTATTCGTGCCAGTATAGCGCCTGGAGACCATGCACCATATTACGTCCTGAGCCGCGCACCTGCTTTGCCAACGGCCTCGATGACACGCGCGTGAAAGCCCTGCAAATCCTCGTCGCGCAGCGTGCGGTCCGGCGCCTGGAACGTGACTCCCAGCAGCAGCGAGTATTCGCGCGCGCCGAGTTTTACATCGCGAAACACTTCGCGAGCCCGCCATTCGACCAGTTCGGGAATATCGAGAGCGGCAGATAGCCTGGTCGATTCTTTCCCAGCCAACGCTCTCATCCAATACCAACGAAAAGTCGCGCCGAACGGGCTGGAATCGCGAGATCTCCCGCGCGACAGGCTTGCGCAGCGGCAGCCTGTAAAGCCGGTCGAGATAGAGCTCGCCGAGAAACACCGCGTCCTTCAGTTTGCGCGCCGCCGCCTCGCGCGGATGCAGCTGCCCGAACCAGCCGGCGGTCAGCCCGTCGACCACCACACGCGCCGACCGGTAGGGATGCAGCCACCGCGGCGTGAGTCCGGCCTCCGCGGGAAAACGATCGAAGTAGACCGAGCCCGATTGAAACCGCCCCAGCACCTGCTCGACCGCGCCCTTCACATCATGAAACTCGATGGCGCGCACAGGATGGAGAGCGCTCTGTTCCGGCACGCTTCCCACGGCGCCGAACGCCAGCGCAGGCCGCTCTTCCACCTTGTCGGTCGTACCGCTGAACACCGTGCCCAATTCGAACAGGCGCACATCGCTGACGTCGCGGTGCAGGTTGCCCGCAATCATGGTCAGCATGCCCGGCACCAGCGAGGGCCGCAGGACGCCGGCTTCTTCGCTCAGCGGATTGCCAAGCGGAACCACCAGGCCCGGCTGCGGCGCGGTCAGCGCGGCATCGGCGGCGGAGCAGAACGTGCTCCCGATGGCTTCGTGAAAGCCCGCAGCCAGCATCGTTCGCCGGACGGCCAGATTCGCTTTCGGCCCAGGGCAGCGCACGCACGCCTTCACCAAACGCGGGCAGCGTGTTGGCGAAACGGTTGTAGCCGTAGATCGCGCGCGACTTCTTCGATGAGGTCGATCTCGCGCTCGAGATCGAGCCGCCAGCTTGGCAGCGTAACCTGCCAGCCGCGCTGCACCTGCTTCCTTCAAACCGCAACCGAGCCCGCCGAGCACAGATTCAACGGTCGCCGCGGTGATTCCTTCCTTGTCAATCGTTGTACCGAGGATTCGCTGCACTTCGCTCAGCGCCAGGGCGATGGGCTTCCGCTCGGCGGTGCGCGCCTCGAGAGCTGGAACCCGCACATCCACCAGATCGCCCTCGATCGAGCCACCATTGGCCAGAAGAATCCGGCTCACCAGTGCCGAAGCAACCGGGCCGGCATTGAAATCGGCGCCGCGCTCGAAGCGATGGCTGGCATCGGTGTGCAGCCCATGCCGGCGCGCCGTGCGCCGTACCGCCATCGGCTCAAACCACGCCGCCTCGACCAGGACATTCTTTGTCTCGGCGGTGATCATCGTGTCCCAGCCGCCCATCACGCCCGCAAGCCCCACCGGCTTCACGTGATCGGCAACCACCAGATCTTCGGGATCGAGCATGCGTTCCACGCCATCGAGCGTCTTCAGCCGCTCGCCCTTGCGCGCGCGTCGCACGATGATGCCGCCTTCCAGCTTGTCGAGATCGAACACGTGCGTCGGCTGCCCCATCGCCAGCCACGACAAAGTTCGTCGCATCGACGGCGTTCGAGATCTTCTTCTGCTCGAGCAGCGCGAAGTATGTTGACACCGGCGTGTCGGCAAACCAGTCGCGAGACTCAGCGATCTGCACATCGCGCAGCACGCGCGCCGTGAAACGCCCGCAGGCATCTTCGGCCTCAATGCGAACCGGGAAGGCCTTTGCCGCAGGCGGCGCGGCAGGCAGCGAAGTATCGAGCGGCTTAAGTTCGAGCCCGTAGATCGCCGCCGCCTCGCGCGCAATGCCGTAGTGATTCATGGCATCCACGCGATTGGTGGTGATGTCCATCTCATACAGCGAGCCGTTGCCTTCGCCCAGGTCGTAGATGCCTTCGACGGCGATGCCGCGCAGCGTCAGGTCTTCGGCGAGTTGCGCGTCGGAGACGGAGAGTTCCGGGAGGTAGCTCCGGAGCCATTTGGTCAACACCTTCATTGCTGGTCTTGTCTCCTAAACAAACTGGTCCAAAAACCGCATATCCCCCGCATACAACTGCCCGATCTCGCTGATGCCGTACTTCATCATCGCGATGCGTTCTACGCCCATGCCAAACGCGAATCCGGAAATCTTCTTCGGATCGTAAGCAGGCTGCTTTTCCGCCGCGAATGCGAACACCGCTGGGTCCACCATGCCGCAACCCAGCAGCTCGATCCACCCCGACTGCTTGCACTTCCTGCAGCCTTTGCCCCCGCAGAAGATGCAGCTGATCTGCACGTCGGCGCTCGGCTCGGTGAACGGGAAGAACGAAGGAAAGAAGCGCGTCTTTACCGACGACCCGAACAGCGCCTTCATCGCGTGGTCGAGCGTGCCCTTCAGATCGCTGAAGGTGATGTTCGTATCCACGCAAAGCCCCTCCACCTGGTGGAAGATCGGCGAGTGCGTCGCATCCGGCCGCATCGTTGCGGTGCACCTTGCCCGGAATCACGATCCGCACCGGCGGCGGCTGCTGTTCCATGGTGCGCATCTGCACCGGCGACGTGTGCGTGCGCAGCAGCAGGCGGTCGCGCAACGACCGGCGCTCCTGGTTGGCGACCACCAGCGTGTCCTGCGTGTCGCGCGCCGGATGCCCGGGCGGAAAATTCATGCTCTCGAAGTTGTAGAAGTCGGTCTCGACTTCCGGCCCCACGCCCACCGAATAGCCCAGCGCCGCAAACACCGAGACGATCTCGTTCAACGTGCGCGTAATGGGATGTTCCGCGCCCGTCAGCCGCTGCGTTCCCGGCAGAGTGATGTCGATGGCCTCGCGCGGCCAGCGCGGCATCGCTCGGCCCCGCGCCGCTGGCCTGCTCCAGCAGGTCCTCCACTTTCTTCTTCAGCTCATTGAAGCGCTGGCCGATCGACTTCTTGGCCTCGGCAGGCGCGGACTTCAGCCAGCGCCCCGAGACCTCGTTCAGCCGCCCCTGCTTGCGCCCCAGCCAGTCCAGGCGGAAAGCCTCGACCGCATCGGGCCCGTCGAGTCGCGGCCGCGTCCTTCGGCCGCCTGCTCGGCCAGCGCGGCAAAGGCCTGGTCCAGCGCAGCATCGTCGTATGCCGTCAGATTGGGAATCGATTCGTTTTTCATGCGTAATCGCCCAGAATAGCGCTTCCGCGCTTTTGCTTTTTGGATCAGGTTTTGTGACGCAACAAGAAAAACGGCCCGGAGCTGAGCTCCGGGCCGTCTTCACTACTCAACTACGCGCCGGGCTCAGGCTGCCTTTGCGCTGGCGAGAGCGGCTTTCGCCTGCTCCACCAGCTTGGTAAAGCCCGCGGCGTCGTGCACGGCGATGTCGGCCAGGATCTTGCGATCCAGTTCGATGCCGGCCTTCTTGAGTCCGTTGATCAATTGCGAATAGCTGGTGCCGTTCAGCTTGGCGGCAGCCGAGATGCGCACGATCCACAGCGAGCGGAACTGGCGCTTCTTCTGGCGGCGGCCAACATAGGCGAACTTCAGGCCGCGCTCTACGGCTTCCTGGGCTGCCTGGTAGAGCTTCGATTTGGTAAGGAAATAACCGCTGGCGCGCTCAAGAATCTTTTTGCGGCGGTCACTCCGCTTGGTACTGCGTTTTACGCGGGGCATATCTGGTTCTCCGTTTGTGTTGCGTCGTCAGGCGGCTGGAGGCAGGAGGCGAAACCTGGTGGGCTCGCTGTAACCTCTTCACTCGCTCTCAATGCCTTGATCTCTCGGCAGCCTCAAACCGGCTCGCCGGGGGCCCTTCGACCTGGGCCCTGAAGCACCCGCTCCGTCAGGAGCAGGGGCAACGATCAGGCGTAAGGAATCATGCGCGCTACCTTCTTGTAGTCGCCGTCGGAAACCAGCGCGCTCTTGCCGAGCTTGCGCTTGGTCTTTGGCGACTTCGATGAAAGGATGTGCCGCGTCTTCGTGTGGCCCCGCTTGATCTTGCCGGTGCCGGTCTTGCTGAAGCGCTTGGCCGCGCCCGTATGGGTCTTCAACTTGGGCATTTTCTTCTCGTTCTTGGACTGGCTTCTGTGGCAAGGACAGGGACTTCCCTGCTCATGTGAGCCTCAACCAGTATACCTGAGGGTCAGCCGGAGCGCCATTCTGCGCCGTCCGCGCCGCTGAATTCAGGTCTTCCTGGCTCCGCTAACCTCGCTTACCCCGCTCACTTCGCTACTCAAACCGGTACAGCGACACCTTCTCCGTCCTCACCTGCTTGGAATCGAACCGCCAGGTCTTCCCCTGGTCGTTTTCATCGCCATTCAGGCGGCGTCCCGGCACCCACTTTCCGTCCGCAAAGCCGCCCTCATCCACTGCGGCGATTCCCACTTGCCGCCCGGTTCGGGGCGTAAATGACACCCGGAATCCCTTCCCGACGCCCGTAAACTCGTCCGGCCCGCTGGGAAAGATCAGCCCGAACCCATTCTGCGCATGCTCGCCAAAGATCTCGTCCAGCGAGACGTGCGACCGTGTAGCCGCCGATCGTGAAGTCCACCGAGGGATGATTGCGATCGAGCACGAACCCGTGCAGATCGCCCGCGCTCTGGTGCTCGAGCAACATCGGCGCCAGGCTGGCGATGGCATGGTAGCTCGCGGCCAGCGCGCCTTTCGGGTCCGTCTCGTCCTCGATCGCGAACGGCGAGAATCCCATGCCCGCCTCCTCGCCGAGCGCATAAAACACGTTCGCCGCCCCCGCCTCGCCGCCCCGCGTCTCCGGCATGTACAGCGGATTTCCGGCGCGATGATACCGCCGGCACCAGCTCATGAAATTGGGGTCGTAGAGATCGGGCGCAGTAGAGATCGAGCGCCGTGCCCGCCGCGCGCCACACGTCCACCACCCACGGCTCCGGGCCGCCGCTGGGATAATTGCCCGGCGTCGAATCGTCTCCGGCCAGCCAGGTGTTCACGTACATGGGAAGGTCGTAGGCCGCCTTGCCCTGCGCGGTGACGGTCTGAATGAAATCGCGCATAGTGCCAGGCCATGAAGATCTCGTCCGCGCGGGTGGTATCGCCAAACACCTCCGCCCACGTTCCGGAAGTCTTGTTGCCATTCGCATCCCACCGCGCCCGCAGATCGGGATACAGCGAATCGCGATGCGCCGCGAGGTATTTCGTCAGTTCCGCCGGCACCGGGCCGCGCGAACGCCTTGTTGGCCGCATCGGAGTGGTCGCGCGTATCGCCCAGCACGCCCACTTCGTTCTCCACCTGCATCATCACCACGGTGTGATCGCGGCCGTCCACTTCCTTCAGGTGGCGCATCAGCGCCGCGTAGGCCTTCGCGTCGGCCTCCATTGTGGCTGCTAGCCAGCGGGGTCAATACCTCTATCTCGGCGCCGTTCTCGACCACCCGCGGAAACCGCTTCGTGTCGCGCTTGACCCACACCGGCGCATAGCTCGACATGCCGTTCTTCCACGTGGCCAGCCACAGAAACACGATGCGCTCGTGCTCGTTGCGCGCCTGGTCCAGAAGCCCGTCCACCAGCGTGAAATCGAATTTGCCTTCTTCCGGCTCGACCAGTTCCCAGCTCAGCGGAGTGACAACGGTATTGATCCCCATCGCGGCCAGCTGCGGCCAGATCGGCTTCATGTATTCGAGGCTTGATGACGAGGAGTTGTGCAGTTCGCCGGAGAGCATCAGGAACGGCTTGCCGTCGACGATCAGCTGCGTCGCGGCGCCGCGCTTCTCGAGATGCGGCGCCTGATCAGCCGGCTGCGCCGAAAGCGCAGAGATCCCCAAGCACGCGCAGAGAAAAAGCGAAAAATTGTTTTCGCATAGCGGGGGAAGTTTACCACCGCAGCCCGCGTGGGCCTTACGGCTTCGCTTGCGCCGCCCCGAAGGCCTTCTCAATAAACTCGATCATCCGCTGCCGCACATCGTAGCCATGCCACGGCTCCGCCACCGGCCGGCCCATCATGCCGCCCGCCAGCGGACCGTGATCCTCGCGCGGATAGGTCACCAGCTCGACCGGCACGCCCTCCTGCCGCAGCGCCCGGTACATCTCCTGCGCCTGCCCCAGCGGATCGGTGCTGTCGCTTTCCCCCTGGATCAGCAGGAACGGCGTCTTCGCCTTGCCCGCGCCGGCCAGCGGACTCTGCCGCCACGCGTCTTCGCGTTGCTCCCACGGCTTGCCGAAATACCACCGGTCGTACCAGGAGCCGCGCTCGGTCCCGTACTCGCTGAACTGGTCGATCACCGGCGCCCCGCTGACAATGGCCTTGAACCGGTCGGTCTTGCCCTCCACGAATCCCGCCATCTCCCCGCCATAGCTGTAGCCGATCAGCGCCATGCGCGCGGCATCGAGCGGGTACTTCGCCAGCACCGCATCCACGCCCGCCATCACGTCCTCGTAGTCGCCGCCGCCCAGGTCGTTCTTGTTGGCCGCGGCGAACTTCACGCCGTAGTTCGACGACCCCCGCGGATTCGGCCGCAGCACCGCCCAGCCGTGCCCCACCAGAAAACCGGCAAACGCATCGTTGCGGTTCTCCCAGGCGCCAAACGGCCCGCCATGCACATCCACGATCAGCGGCACCTTCGCCGATCCCGCGCCCGGCGGCATATACAGCAAGCCCTCGACCGTGAACGGTCCGCTCTTCCAACTCACCAGTTCCGGTTCGATCGACCGCAGATTCGCCGGCGCCAGTTCCGGAATCGCAAGCGCCGTGCAGCCGTCGCCCAGATGCTGCGCGTAACAGAGCTTCATCGGCTGCCCGCCGCTCTCGGCCAGCCACACCCAGCCCGTCTGCTTGCGATTCGTATTCAGCCCCGTGATCATCGGCGCCCCAAGATCCAGCGGCCTTCGGCGGAGTCTTTCCATCCGCCGAAAGCCGCACCACTGCGGAATGAGTGCCAATGCCGGCCTGGGCGACCATCCCGCCGTCCCGCGGAAAGTAGAGCGCCGAAGCATTCACCTGGCCCGCAAATCCGCTCGACAGAGGAACCACCGCCGTCCCCGAAGTTTCCCGCGGCAAGGCGAACAGCTCATCGTATCCCGGCGGCGCATCTTCGGGCGTCTGGGCGGAGAACACGATCTCGCCTCCATCCGGCGACCACGCCGCTCCGCCCACCGTCGCCGGAATCGCATTCAGCTTCACGGCCTTGTCCGGGCTGGCCACTTCCACGATCCACGCGGCATTGGCCGGGCCCAGGTCCGACTCGTCATTCGGCTTTTCCGTGATCACCAGCAGCCGGTCCGCGGCCTCGGTCCAGACGGCTCTTTGCACATCCGGCTCGACGCCCACCGGCTTCAAGCGCGCCGTCAATCGAGCCGTCCGGCTTAAGCGCGGCCAGGTAGAGCCGCGTCAGGTGCACCTCGTGATTCACCCACACCGCATCGGCCTTGGCGTCCTTCTGCTTCTTCTCGCCGGGCGTCTCCGGATCCTTGGCCCAGACCGCCAGCCATTTGCCATCCGGCGAAGGAGCATAACCGGCCACGTCGATGGCAACCGGCTCCGGTGCTCCGGGCTTCTTTTCCGCGTCCTTCTGGTTCGGCGGATTTCTCCCCCTCTTTCTTCTCCGCGCCCGGCGGCGGAATCGCATTCTTCTCCTTCGACTGGTCCACCGACCGGAACCATCTTCAAGTCGTAGGGAGAAGCCTCGCCGCCGCTCATGTTCAGCCGGAAAAGCTGCGTCTGCTCGCCGCGATGCGCCAGGAAGTAGACCGCGCTTCCATCGGGGGCCCACTGCGGGTTGCGCTCTCCGCGCTTCTCCGCGGGTGGCGAAAACGTAAGCTGGCGCGGCTTGTCCGCACCGCCTGTCGCCACCAGCCACAAGTGGCTCTTGGCGCCGTCGGCGGTCGAATCGGTAATCGTCACCAGCACGAACTTGCCGTCCGGCGAGAGCTGCGGCCCGCCGATCGCCTTCAAATGGCGCAGATCATCGCTGGTGGGGAAGTGCGGTTCCTCGGCCGCGAGCACACGGATCGCAGTGGTCAAAAACCGCAAGCAGGAACATCCGCCGGAAAAGCATGCGAACAGCATACATGGCGTCGCACGCCATCGCGGGACGCGGCTCACCTGCAGGCGCAGACACGAAGGCCGCCCGATCGGGCGGCCTTCGATGTCAAATCAGCGGACTAGAAGATTATCGCGCGACGGGAGCGGCCTGCTGCTGCGGAGGCGCAGCCGGCTTGGGCTTCGGCTGTTCCTTCTTCGACGGCGCCAGGATGGCGTGCAGAATCGTGCCTTCCATGCGCGGCATGAACTCCACCGTCCCGGCATCGCCGATGTCCTGGATGAGCCGGTTGATGATGGCGTAGCCGAGCTCGCGGTGCGCCATCTGCCGGCCGCGGAACCGCAGGCTGGCCTTCACCTTGTCGCCTTCGTTCAGGAAGCGGACGGCCTGGTTCTTCTTGGTCTGGTAGTCGTGCTCGTCCACCGTGACCGAGAACTTGACCTCTTTGATGGTGATGACCTTTTGCTTCTTGCGGGCGGCGCGCTCGCTCTTTTCCTTCTCGTAGAGGTAGCGCCCGTAGTCCTGGATACGGCAGACGGGAGGAACGGCAGTCGGCGAGACTTCCACCAGGTCAAGACCGCGCTCGCGGGCGATTTTCAGCGCCTCGAACGGCGGCAGAATTCCTAATTGTTCGCCGTTCTCGTCGATTACGCGAATCTCGCGGGCACGTATGCGGTCGTTGATACGAGTAAAAGACTTGGCTGCACGTTTATCGAATGCGATGGTACTCCTCCCAAATGGTTCGCCCCGGCTCGCTCGCGTGAATACGAGCGGCTTCGATCAGGCCAACGCACGACTGAGTATAGCACTGGTCTGGTTGTGGTTTCCGTGGGATTGCCCGTGCCGGATCGGTGTTTCCGTCAGGCCGACGCTGCCATCGCAGGCTCCGGGGACGGATGCGTTTCGCAGGTGCGCCTCGCAGCGTGAGATCGGCGTTCATGCCGACAATCTCAACCGAATCAGTCGATTGGCGGGCAGAGCCGAATCGATCTCCACCGGCAGAAAATTATCCGTCAGCGCGGCGGTCTTGCCGTGCGCCTGGATCGCCGCAGGCGTATGCAGCGTGATGGCGTCGAGTTCCCGCCCGAGCAAACTGCCGGCGATGGGCTTCGGTCTTCTCCGCCGCCAGAGCGCGCAAAGCCGCCATGCGCTCCTCGACTGCCACGCGCCGGCACCGGCGATCGGCGATGCAGCGTCCATCCCCGCGTGCCCGGGGCGCGGCGAAAACGGAAACAGGTGCAGGTACCCGAACGGCAACGCGCGAATGAACTCGAGCGTCTCCTCGAATTCGCGGCTCGGTTTCCGCCGGGAAACCCGACCATCACATCGGCTCCCAGAGTCAGTTCCGGACCGGCCGCATTCACCAGGGCCGCCACCTTCTCCGCATAATGCCACGGCCGGTAGCGGCGGTGCATCCGGCGCAAGCACCGCATCGGACCCGGATTGCAGAGGAAGATGCGCATGCCGCGCCAGCCTCCTGCCGCCGAACTCGCGCATCAGGCCGATCAGTTCGGCGTCCCAGTCCATGGGCTCGATCGAACTCAGCCGCAGCCGGGCAAGCTCCGTCTCCCGGAAGATCCGCCGCACCAGCCCGCCAGCGACAGGTCGACTTTGTCGAGATCGCGGCCCCAGCGCCCCAGGTTGATCCCGGACAGCACCAGTTCCTTTCCGCCCGCGGCGACGAATCCCTCCACCTGCCGCATCACCGCATCCGCGCGCCAGGCTGCGCGACGACCGCGCGTTTGCGGAATCACGCAGAACGTACAGCGGTTGCCGCACCCCTCCTGGATCTTGAGATTGGGCCGCGTCTGCGCGCCCGGCAGCACCTGCGCTTCTTCAAGAACGAATGCGCAAATCGGTCGTCAGCCCAGACCGGCGCCCGCGCCCAGCAACGATGCGACCGGCACCAGCCCGGCCTCTCGCGTCGGGCTCGCGGCCGAATGAAGCCCACCCCGCGCCAGGTCCAGCGGCAATCCGCGGGGCCAGCGCCTTGTGACTGTTGCCGACCACCGCGGCCACCCCGCCCAGTCCGGCCAGTTCCTCGGGAGCGCGCTGCGCATAGCAGCCCGTCACCACGATCCGCGCCTCAGGATTCAGCCGGTGCGCCCGCCGGATAAAAGCCCGCGCCGCCCGATCGGCCTCCGCCGTGACGCTGCAGGTGTTCACCACCACCACATCGGCCAGCGAGGGCGTCGCGTTCGCACAGTCCCGCGCCGCGCAGGCTGCTCGCCCACGGCCTCGCCATCCGCGCGCGCCGCCCGGCAGCCGAAATTCTCGATGTGGAAGGCAGGCGCCATGATTTCAGTCTACGCAATGCGGCACTGTGAACGGGTGAACGGAGCCGGCCGGGAGACTCCCGCTAGCTCCGCTATACGCCGCTAACTCCGCTAAACCGGTATACTGAACCTTGACCCCGTTGTTACGCAGATTCATTCCCCTTCGCCTGAAGCAGGCATCCGCCGACGGCGCGCCCGCCTGGGACGTTTCGACGGCGACCCTTGTCGAACGGCGCAGGCCGACGCCGCGCAGATCCTGACCTTTACGTTCTTCAGCTTCGTGATCTACCTGGCCATCGGCCTGCCGCTCGCCATCCTTCCCGCCTATGTCCATCTGCGCATGGGGTACAGCGCGGTGCTGGCCGGGCCTGGTCATCAGCATCCAGTACATCGCCACCTTTCTCAGCCGCCCCTGGGCCGGGCGGATCTCCGACCGCCGGGGCGCCAAGATTTCGGTGCTGTGGGGCATGGGCGCCTGCACCGCCAGCGGCTTTTTGCTGCTCGCCGCAGTCGCTGTCCATTCCATTCCGTGGCTCAGCTTTCGCCGGTCTTCTTGCCAGCCGCCTGGCCCTGGGCGTGGGAGAAAGCCTCGGTTCCACCGGCGCCACTCTGTGGGGCATCAGCGCCGCCGGCCCGGAGAACACCGCCCGCGTCATCTCCTATAACGGCATCAGCACCTATGGCGGGCTGGCGCTGGGGGCCCCCCTGGGCGTGCTGCTTGAAAACTCGTTCGGCCTCGGCTCGGTGGGACTGCTCACCATCGCCATCTCGGCCGTCAGCCTCGCCATTGCCGCTGCGCAAGAGCTCCGGTCCCGGTCGCACCTGGAAAGCACATGCCCTTCCGCCACGTGGTGGGCCGCGTGGCTCCGCATGGAATGGCGCTGGCGCTCGGCGGCGTTGGCTACAGCGTCCTGGCCACATTCGTCACGCTTTTCTACGCCAGCCGCCACTGGAACGGTGCCGCGCTCTGCCTCACCGCGTTCGGCCTGGCGTTCATCGGCGCGCGCCTGCTGTTCATCCACACCATCGACCGCTTCGGCGGCTTCCCGGTATCCATGGTCGTGCCTGTCGGTGGTGTCAGCTGGGGCTGCTGTTGCTATGGTCCGCGCATTCGCCCTGGATGGCCCTCGCCGCCGCCGCTCTCACCGGCTTCGGCCACTCGCTTGTCTTTCCGGCGCTCGGCGTCGAAGCTGTACAGCGCGTCTCGAATGAAAGCCGCGGCACGGCGCTGAGCATCTACACCGTGTTCGCCGATGTGTCCTTCTTCATGGTCGGGCCCCGTAGCCGGCGCGGTGATCGGGGCCTTCGGCTATGCCAGCGTGTTTCTGTTCGCGCTCATCTGCGTGCTGGCGTCGCTGGGGATTGCGTTCGTGCTCTGGCAGCGGGCGCAACCAGCATCTGCGTTGTAGATCGTACTGATTTCGCCCGGCTACCGTATCAGCCAGAAGCGGACCAGCGCCATCGCCAGCGCAAACGTGAATCCATAGCCGAAGCTCTCGATCCGGACAGGGTTCCGCCCACGCCTGCGAATCGAGCGTCCGATCAAACCCAAGACGAGCCCGGTGAGAACCGGGCTGATCAACAGGCTGATCCCGTGCAGCTTCGATGGATGAACAAGGGGATGAGGAAAGACAAATACGCTCAGAAAACCAAGACCGACACCCAGAAGCGCGAACGTCACAATGGCAACAGCGGGATTCGACCGGCGCAGCGTTACCCGGAAGCGTCGCAACCCTCGCGAGACGAGCCCGGCGAGCGCCGCAGCCACGACCTCGAAGAGCGCCTCGGCTAGGATTTCGAGGATGAAACCTAAGACAGCCTCAAGAAGATCTTCCATTGCGCTTTTGTGATGCGGCCCCACCGCAACAAGCTACACGATCATGGAATGCGCGCGATGAGTTTTGCGGCTTGAGCCGCGGCCTCCGGCAGGATCCGCCATGTTCGCGTATCCGCCGATGTAGCGCCCCTTGCGGAAGACGCAGACGCTGTCAAGATATGGCGCCTTCACCTGAAACGCTTCCTCGCCGATCAGCGCGGGCGCGGTTCCCTCAAAACGTTCGCGGAGTTTTTTCATCACTTCCGCAGCTGTTTGCGGCGACTCTTCGCTCAGCACGAATGCCTGCCCGTGTTGGTACTGCGCCACATAGCCGCGCTTGAGAATTTTCAGGCCAAGAACGCTCTCGGGCACAAGTTTCACGGAGACCTGGTTTTCGCTGGGAAACCACCGTAGAGCATCCGGCGACGTGTCGCGCCCTTCGAGCATCGACTCGATCCTCGCGGCAAATGTCTTGAGAGCCGCGCTCTGATCGTTGGTAGTGCTCCCGTCAGTCTCCACGATCTCCACGAAGTAATGGCCCTTGGCGAACATCGCGCTTTGCGCCAGCACCTGTCCCCCCATGCCGATTTTCGCGATCGCTTCCTTTGGATCGCGGTTGGCGGTAAACATGCCGTACGCCGAATCGGCGTCGATCATGTCGGAGACATCGATGGCCAGCGTCGCAGATCCCGACTGACAATCGATGCCCGACATGCGTGCGAAGCCGAAAACCAGGTAGCCTTCCGCCGCGCCGTCCTTGTAGTCGTAGAGATTGTCGGGCGTATACTCGCGCGTCGCCCCGGACTGTTGCCAGCCCGGCACGAGATGGCAGCTCAGGTAATCAGGTGCGGCCGTTGTCGCGGCCGCCCCAACGCTCATCCACAGCCAGAGAAAAAGAATCATGCAAACAGTTCCTGCGCGCGAGCCATTCGCGCGGACACGCGCACGCCGTGTGGGCAATGGACCGTGCATTCGCTGCAGTCGCCGCATCGGACCGCGGAATGTTCCGCGGGCAGTTCCTGGAACCGCTCCCGCGCCAGTGCGAATTGCCCATATCCATCGGCATAGGTGAGGATGCGCAGCATCGCGGAAACCGGCAGGCCGCGCACGCACTCTCCCTCGCAGCGATTGCAGGTGCGGCAATAGAGCGGGCTGATTTTTTCCAGATGTGCGGCGAGGATCTTCTCGTCGCCGGCAGCGAACGGCTCGGCCATGGCGCGCAGATTCTCATCGAGCTGATCCATGTCGGTCATGCTGGGAATGGTGGTGTGAACATTGGGCTCCGCCAGCACCCACTTGAGCGCCGCCAGCATGGCGCCCTCGCGTTGCATGCGGGAGATGGCGGGCTCACCGGGCCGCAATCCGTGGGTTCCTCCCGCCATCACTTTCATGGCGACCACTCCGGTCCCGGTCTTGGCAACGGCGGCGATAGCCTCCTCCATCGTCGGGTCCATGACGAAGTTGTAGATCGTCAGGACCACGTCAAACGCTTTTTTCTGTACGGTCCAGCCGCCCATTACGGGCAGCGCGTGCGTGCTCATCCCGGCAAAGCGGATCTTGCCCTGCTGTTTGGCGATCTGCTGCGCCTCGATCATGTCGTCGTGGATGTCTTCCGGCTTGTCCTTGGAGTGCAGATACCAGATATCGACATAGTCCGTCTTAAGCTCGGCGAGGCTGGTGTCAAGGTCCTTCAGAAGAGTCGCCTTGTCCGGAGAGTGAGACTTCGTGGAGAGCACAACGTCCTTGCGCCGGGCGCCGAGTGCCGCTCCCACCATCCGCTCGTTATTCCCGTGCTGATAGCCGCGCGCCGTGTCAAAGTAGTTGATCCCCAGGTCGGCCGCGCGCGTAATCACGCTGGGATCGGAGGTGATCATGCACCCGAATCCCACCGTAGTCACCTTGAGGCCGGTTTTGCCCAGGGTACGGTATTGGAGCTTGACAGGCCCTTTGACCGGCTTGAGGGGTGGTTCGTCCGAGGGCTTCAACAAGCCGAAATTGGAAGCAGCACCGGCAACAGGCACCATCAACCCGGCCGACAGGAAGGCGCGACGAGACGTCTTCGACGTCATGCAACTCACCTCTTCCGGGGAAGAAACACATCATATACCCGGTTAGCGATTGATCAGAAGTGTGCCGATCACAGCCGGAAGTGTCGCAACGTCGCGCTTTCAGCCAGACGCAAATCGGCCACCCCGAAGGGGCGGCCGATTTGTCTAACTGATCACTGATCACTGACCACTGTCGTTTACCGCTCGTTCTTGCGCCAGTTGATCAGATCGCCAAGCGTGGTGGTCGAGCTGGAGACGGGCTGCTTGTGGCTGCTCTCCTTGTAGTGCTCGACCTGGGCGCGGCTGGCTTCGTGGCCGACGGCGCGCAGGCTCAAGCCTACCTTCTTCTCTTCCACGTTGATCTTGATGATCTTGAACTCGTGCTCCTGGCCCTGCTCGAGCTTGGCCGGTCCGCCGTCATCGCCCACCGCCTCGGAGATGTGGCACAGACCCTCCACACCCTCGGCGATCTCGACGAACGCGCCGAACTGCGCCGTGCGCAGAACCTTGCCGTGCACCACATCGCCCACGCGATGCGAGGCGAAGAAGCTCTCCCACACATCGGGCTGCAGCTGCTTGATGCCCAGCGAGAGGCGGCGGTTCTGCGGCTCGACGCCGAGAACGACAGCCTTCACCTTTTCGCCCTTCTTCACCACTTCCGACGGATGCTTCACGCGCTTGGTCCAGCTCAGGTTCGAGACGTGTACCAGGCCGTCGATGCCGTCTTCGATCTCGATGAAGGCGCCAAAGTCGGTAAGGTTGCGAACCCGGCCTTCGACCACCGTGCCGGCCGGATAGCGCTCGGTCAGGTGCTCCCAGGGATTCTCCAGCAGCTGCTTCATGCCCAGCGAAATGCGGCGGTCGGCAGGATTCACGCTGAGAACCACGGTCTCCACTTCATCGCCCGGCTTGACCAGCTTGGAGGGATGCTTCAGCCGCTTCGACCAGGTCATCTCGGAGAGGTGAACCAGGCCTTCGATGCCCTGCTCCAGCTCGACGAACGCGCCGTAGTCGGTGACCGAAAGAACGCGGCCCTTGACGTGCGCACCCACCGGGTAGCGCTCCGACGCGTCGAGCCACGGATCGGGCGTCAACTGCTTGAAGCCCAGCGAAACCCGCTGCTTGTCTTTGTCGAACTTGAGCACCTTGACCTGGATCTCGTCGCCGACATTGACCAGGTCGCGGGGATGCGTCAGCCGGCCCCAGCTCATGTCGGTGATATGCAGCAGGCCGTCGATGCCGCCCAGGTCGACAAACGCGCCGTAGTCGGTCAGGTTCTTCACCGTGCCGGTGAGAATCGCGCCTTCGCCCAGCTGCTCGAGGGTGTGCGACCGCTTGGAGGTCTGCTCTTCTTCGAGGATTTCCTTGCGGCTGACCACCACGTTGCCGCGCTTCTTGTTCAGCTTGATGACGCGGACTTCGATCTGCTGGCCGAGATAGCCGTCGAGGTTGCGGACCGGGCGAATCTCAAGCTGCGAACCGGGCAGGAACGCCTTCATGCCGATATCGACGGTGAGGCCGCCCTTGACGCGGCTCACCACCGTGCCCATCACCGGCGTCTTGTCGTTGGCTGCCTTCTCGATCATGTCCCAGACGCGCAGGCGCTGCGCCTTCTCGTAGCTGACGAGGTAGCCGCCCTCCGGCTCCTCGCGCTCGATCACCACGTCGATCACGTCGCCGGGCTTGAACTTGGCTTCGCCGGTGTGGTCCACGACCTGCTCCAGCGGCACCAGCCCCTCGGACTTCAGGCCCACATCGATCACCAGGTGCTTATCGGTCTGCTTGAGACCGTGCCGGAGACGACCTTGTCGCCGTAGGCTTCCACAGCGGCAGCCTCGGCGGCCTGCTCGCGCTCGAATGCTTCGAGAGCGGCGGAGAAGTCCTCCATGGACTCAGAGCCGTGCTCGGGATGCGTGGCATGCTTGGGCGGCGCAGCGTGCTGAACAGCTGGCGTCGGGAGCGGCTTGCTCGACAACGACTGGCTCGGCAGCAACTGGCTCGGCAATCGCTGGTTCGGCGACTTCTGCTTCGGCGACAGCCTGCTCGACAACAACTGACTCCGGCAGCTGGCGCGGGTTCAACCGTGGCAGCGGGCTCAACCTCAGCCGTGCTTCACGGCCTCGCTCGGGGTGCGAGCTTCCGGCGCTTGCGGCCGCGTAGCTGCGGCTACGGGTTCGGTTGTGGCATCGGCGTCCAGCGCGGGAGGTGCGATCGCTTCAGGGTTGCGGCGGTCTCGGGGTTGGACGTGGATTCGAACGACGGCTGCTCCAGCTCCGTCGCAGGCTCAAGGGTTGGGGTTTCCAATTCGGTGTTCAGGGTTATGCTCTCGGTTTCAGGATTGAGGACGTTTGACATCACTGCTGGCTCCAGGATTCCTTTGCCCGCGCTTGCACGTCTAAGTACCAGCCGGTTGGCATCCATCGCTGCGGTGGGCGGTGGGATGCCGATGGCCGAATACCTCTCGCCCGAAGATGCTTGTGAGCCGTTGGGTTACCAGAGAGACAGCGCTTCCCGCCGTTGAAGGCGGCGTGAGAAACGACTGATCTCCTTGGGAAACACCCGGCAGGCAACTGCTGGCTGAAGGGCGGCCGCAGCTCACTGCTGGAATCCGCGCAGGAAGCTACGCTTACAGTGTAGCATTTTGACTTTCCTGCGTCAATCCAAGGGCTTGCCTCGATTCGCTTGTCACAGTTCCTGTCATCTAAGCTTCGCATGCATGTCGCACCATCGGTGCAGAAGTTCGCCTCCGCTCCGTGCTCACCCGCCATTGCCCACCTATACTGAGTCACGGCGGTTTTGTTGGCTTTATGGATATTCTCTGGACACCCTGGCGCTTTGCCTACGTCACGTCGGCGGACGGCGCTCCGCGGCCCGGGTATACCCGCCCTGCTCGAAGGCCTTTCCCGGCGATACCGGCTGCGTGTTCTGCAACCTGATCGCGTCCATCGATTACGCCATCGAGAACGGCATGAGCCGCGACGAAGCTGAGGCCGCCGGCGGCCTGATTTTGCGCGGCAAGCACTGCTTTATCTGCCTGAATGCCTTTCCCTACACGTCGGGCCACGTCATGGTGATGCCCTATGCCCATCTCGACCGCATCGCCAAGCTCACCACGGACGCCGCCCACGAATTGATGGATCTGGCGCAGCAAACCGAGCGCGTCGCTCGAGAAGCTCTATCACCCCCATGGCTTCAACTTCGGCCTCAACCTGGGCCAGGCGGCCGGCGCGGGCGTGGCCGGCCATCTGCACCTGCACGCCATGCCGCGCTGGGTGGGCGACACCAATTTCATGACCACCGTGGGCGAAACCCGCGTCCTGCCCGAAGACCTGGAGACCACCTGGAAACGCATGCGGGCAGCATTCCAAGAACAGGCACTAAGGGAGTAAGGGCATACTGACGCTCGTTGAGAGGAGGTAGAATGACGACTCAATCCAACCCGACCGACCCGTTTCGCTGAGGTGTGGCCGGCCCTGCCCATTGACGCATGGAGCGACACCTGCGCCACCTTGCAGCTCTGGATGCAGATGGTCGGCAAGATCCGCCTGGCGCTGACGCCGCCCATCAATCACACCTGGAACGTCACCCTCTACCCACCATTCGCGGCGTGACCACCTCGCCCATGCCGTATGGCAGCCTGCATGCTGCAGATCGACTTCGATTTCCTGGACCATGCGCTGGTGATCGCAACCAGCGAAGGCGACCAGACGGTCATTCCTCTGCGGCCCATGACGGTGGCCGACGTTTTACGCCCGGCTGATGCACGCCCTCGACGGCGTGGCGCTGTCCGGTGCGTATCTGGCCGGTGCCGGTGGAAATCGCGCAGCCCATCCCCTTCGAGCAGGACGACACACACCAGAGCTACGACCCCGAATACGCGCAGCGCTTCTGGCGCATTCTGCTGCAGGTCACGCGGGTCGTTCACCGTGTTTCGCGCGCGGTTCCGGGGAAAGGTGAGCCCGATCCATTTGTTCTGGGGAGCGCTCGACCTGGCATGCACGCGCTTCTCCGGCCGCACCGCGCCCGAGCATCCCAGCATGCCGGGGCTGCCCGATCGCGTGACCCGCGACGCCTATTCGCACGAGGTGAGCAGTTGCGGATTCTGGCCCGGAGCGCCGGGAATGGACGCCATGTTCTACAGCTATGCCTATCCCGAGCCGCCCGGATATGCGGAGTATTCCATCGCCCCCGCGGCTGCATCGTTTAACGGGCGCTTGGCGAATTCGTCTTTGCCCTACGAAGCCATGCGCCAATCCGCCGATCCCGACAAGCGCCCTGCTTGAATTCCTGCAAACCACCTACGAAGCCGCCGCGAACTGCGCGCATTGGGACCGCGTCGCGCTCGAAGTTCAGTAAGTCTTACCCCGCGGATCAGGCACAAAACTTCCGTGCCCCATCCATTCGCCTTATTTCTGGCGAATGGGTGGGAGACCACCAACGCGAAGTGAGGCGTATGGCTTTACGGTTCCGAAATCAGATCCGTTGTTCCTGGAGCTACTCAACCTTCACAGCGGGATAGTCTTCTATGTACTCCTCGCCGTTGCATCCATAGTAGGCAACGGTTCGAGCGGCGAAGTCGACATCGTACCGTACCACTCCCGCGCGCCAGGACGCAGCCAGAAACTCCGGAAACGTGCTCTTTCCGGCCTGGTCAGTTCGCAGCGCCGTAATCAGTGCCTCGCGGTCGAACGTTGGTACATCGACTTCTCCCGACACCAGCGGCGTGCCCTGGCTTACCACAGGCCCATCATCGGTCAGGTAAATGCTCTCGCACGCCGGCAGAATCCACACGTTGCGCGTCACGCCTGCGAGCCGAAGGGTCTCGGCCAAATGCGGAAAGCCACCGACCTTGGGCCGGGTGGCCATCGCCCGCTCCAGCGCCGTTCTGAGATTGTCGATCGCTTTGCTCATGGATCCTTTCCTGGCAAGAGGAAGTCCGACTAATGGCTTGTGGCGCCACATCGCTCGGTCGGCCCATGCGAGGAGGGCCCGCCCGCTGGAAACGAAATGAAGCTCCAGTGAGTGCACCGGAGTTTACAGCGGCTGCTTATTTCGACACATCGGTCTCGTCGGCACTGGCGGCGAGGGCCAACTCAGCCTGATCGACTGCGGCCCGATCAAGAAGGGCCTTCGGAATCAACTTAGTCGTGCGAAGGCCAAGCTTTTTGAGCTTCTCTACCTGGCCGATGAGATTTCCGCGGCCCTCGGAGAGCTTCTTCATGGCGTTGGTGTAGTGCTGATCGCTCTTACGAAGACTCTCGCCTAAGACATCCATGTCAGTAACGAATCCCACGAATTTTTCGTAGAGTTCGGTGCCGCGATCCATCACTTCCTGCACGTTCCGGGCCTGTCGTTCCTGCTGCCAGAGCACATTGATAATGCGAATCACGTAGAGCAGCGTGGTGGGACCAACCAGCAGGATGTTCTGCTTGTAAGCATCGGCCCACAACTCCGCATCAGCCTGCAGAGCCATCAGGAACGCCGGTTCGACAGGAACAAACATCACCACAAAATCCGGCGCTTCCAACTCCGGCAGCCGATGGTAGCCGGCCTCGGCGAGGTTGGCGATGTGGCCGCGTACGCTGGCGACGTGCAGTTTCAGGGTGGCTTTGCGATCGTCGTCATTGATGGCGTTGACGCATTCGGTGTAGGCCTTGAGCGACACCTTCGAATCAATCACCAGGTTGCGGCCACCGGGAAGAAAGAGCACCACATCGGTGCGGACCGGCCGCGAGCGTTCCCCTGCTTCTGACTCGACGCCGGCAAACGACTGCTGAAAGGTGTATTGCTCGCCTTCGCGCAATCCGGCCTTCTCCAGCAGGTCGCGGAGAATGAATTCACCCCAGTCGCCCTGGGCCTTGGCGGAACCGCGCAGCGCCGTGGAGAGATTGCGGGCCTCTTCACTGAGCTGCTGGTTGAGACTGCCCAGCGTGCCGATCAGCGTCTCCAGCCGCGTGACGCCGGTCTTGGAATCGCTCTGCGCTTCCTCCACCTTTTTCCGGAATTCGCTGATCTGCGCGTGCAGCGGCGCCAGCAGGTTGCCCAATTCCTTCTGGCTGCCTTCCGCAAAAGATTTTGATTTGCTGTCGAGGATCTCGCTCGCCAGCGACTGGAATTGATTGGCAAGCGACTGCTTCGCGCTTTCCAGCAGAGCTACTTTTTCGGCCAGATTCTGGCGCTCGTTTTTTAGCTCGGCTTCAAGGGCGCTGAGCCGAACCGATTGGACTCGATCGTTTTCCACGCTGGCCTGCAATTCGCTGCGCAGGCTGTCGCGATCGGCGGTGAGCTGGTCAATCGTCTTCGCCCGTTCCCCGCAGAGCGATTCGAACCCCGCGCGATCCCCGGCCAGCGACTGCGCCTGGACCAGGTCCGTCCTCAGCGAGGCAAGATTGGCCGCTGCATCTCCCAGGCGTTGATCGAGTTGCTGCCTTTCCCGTTTCGCGGCCGCGCTGCGCAGCCAGTACCCGATAAGAAGTCCGGCGAGGGCCGCAATCGCGGCGATGAATTCCGGCATGAGGTTCCCCTTCTCTTCTTCGCCTAATGTACGCCCTTTCGGTGTGCAATTTCGGGGCGGAATTCAAGGAGTAATCAAATCCCGTTCTCTTCTGTCAGTGACCGACGCTACCGGCGGTATTCCCGCACCATCACAACCCGGTTTGGTTTGATAGACTTGGACATTCGGGGCGTCTGCGCGATTTTTTCGCAGGATGAGTTGTGTTCCCCAGCCGCGGGCCGGTATTGTAGGCAGGCGGAACCTGCTACAGGCCGAGCTTGTTGCGGGCCCCGCCTGATTTGCATTAAGCCCTTAAATTTCTGAGAGTTTCGACCGATACGAGGAGACACACGCATGGCGGTGGAAGAGAAAGTCAAGCAGATCATTGTGGAACAACTGCAGGTGGACGAGGCCGAGGTGACTCCCGGCGCCAGCTTCCAGGAGGACCTGGGAGCCGACTCGCTGGACGTGGTGGAATTGGTGATGCAGTTCGAAGAGGCGTTCGACCTGGAAATTCCCGACGAAGACGCCGAAAAGATCAAGACCGTCAAGGACGCCATCGATTACATCGAGAAGAACGAAAAGACCGCGAAAGGCAAGTAGCCCGGTGAATCGAAGAGTCGTCATTACCGGCCTGGGGCTGGTATGCGGTGTGGGCAACACCGCTCCCGAAGTGTGGCGGCAGCTGGTCGCTGGAGCCAGCGGTGCGGCGCCCATTCAGGGCTTCGACACCACCGGATTCCCGGTCACCTTCGCCTGCGAAGTCAAGAACTTCGACCCGCTGAACTTCGTGGACAAAAAAGAAGCGCGCAAGATGGGGCGCTTCATCCACTTTGCCTTCGCGGCGACCCAGGAAGCCATCCGCAGGCCGGGCTCCAGATCACGCCGGAGATTGCCGACCGGGTGGGCGTGTTTATCGGCTCCGGCATCGGCGGATTCGAGATCATCGAGCGGGAGCACGCCAACCTGTTGCAGGGCGGCCCGCGCAAGATCTCGCCCTTCTTCATTCCCGCGACCATTATCAACATGGCGGCGGGACAGTTGAGCATCCGTTATGGCGCCCGGGGGCCGATTTCGGCCACCGCGACCGCCTGCGCCACCTCCGCCAATTCCATCGGCGACTCGGTGCGCATGATCATGCACGGCGACGCCGACGTGATGATCGCCGGCGGTTCCGAGGCGGCGGTCACGTCGCTTTCGGTGGGCGGGTTCGCCGCCATGCGCGCTCTCTCCACGCGCAACGATGAACCCGCCAAGGCCAGCCGCCCCTTCGACAAGGACCGCGACGGATTCGTCATCGGCGAAGGCGCCGGCATCGTCATCCTCGAAGAACTGGAGTTTGCCCGCAAGCGCGGCGCGAAGATCCTGGCCGAGGTGATCGGCTACGGAATGAGCGCCGATGCCTACCACATGACGGGCATCGCTCCGGAAGGCGCAGGCGCGCAGCGCAGCATGCGGGCGGCGCTCAACGACGCGGGCATCGCGCCCGAAGAAGTGGGCTACGTGAATGCGCACGCCACTTCAACGCCCGCCGGCGACGGCAACGAGTCGCGGGCCATCGAGCTCGTTTTTGGCGAGCACGCTCTGAGCAGCAAGCTGAAGGTCAGCGGCACCAAGTCGATGACCGGGCACCTGCTGGGCGGCGCGGGCGGACTGGAAGCCGGCATCACCGTGCTGGCCCTGCAGAACCAGATGCTTCCGCCCACCATCAATCTCGACAACGTCGACCCCGAGTGCCGGCTGGACTACGTGCCCAACAAGGCCGTGCCGCATAGCTTCGATGTGGCCGCTGTCCAATTCGTTCGGCTTCGGCGGGATCAATGCCACGCTGATCATGCGCCGCTGGGAAGAAGGCAGAGACTAGGGACTGGGAGTTGAGGCACCGAGAAACGCAAACGGCGCGCAGCCTGGGGCATGCGCGCCGTTGGTGTTTAGATCAGATCAACTGAAGGCCGCGGCAAGTCCCGCGCTGCCTAGTACAATCAGCGCCCACCAGCCAAAGCTCGCGATGTAGCCGGAGCTACGCTTGACCCCAGCCACGAGTGCCGTTCCGATTCCCACCAGGGCTAGGCTCCAGATGGTGATGGCATCGATCGAGGTAGCGAAACTGTAGAGCCCCGCATTGGTGTCTATCGGATTCAGGAATGCGCCCAGGTTTGTGGGTGCAAAGTTTTTGATGTTGAACGACTCCGGCGCAGTGCCCGCGTACAGCACCACAACTCCCAGGAGCGTTTTAATACAGGATGGAAGCATCGCATACATCCAAACAGCGAAGACGCTTCCGAACTTGGCCTTGCCGCCAAAGCCGAAGTTGATCGTTCCCAGGAGAACCAGCGAAATGACGGCTCCCATGATCAACAAAACAACCGGCGTACCCAGAAAAAGTCCCTGCGTGATCGAAGTGGAGATCTTCATCCGCTGTTCGCGCTGCTCGGGAGTCAACTGCGCCATCTGATCTTCAGTCTTTGGACTGAGCTTGATTTGGTTTTCGCTCACTTGGCGCATGCCGACTTTGGCGTTCACGACACCGTAGAAGACGAAGCCGAGAACGACGTAAATGATGAACGGCATCCACCAGCTCTTGTTGCCCCGCTTGATATCTTCGAAGGTCTTCGAAGGCGCCGTGAAGGTGTTGGTTAAGCGCTGCATTTGGGATAGGCCCGGGGCCACATCAGCCACGGGTTGAACGCCAAGGTCACTCATGTTTGCCTCTCGAGGAATTGGCCGCTTCACGTTCCCGCGCTCTCGCCTCGTCGGATACCACCTCTCCGACCGGTTCGGATGGGGCAGGCGAAGCACCGCCCGGCCTTGAACAGAGTGCGAACCGGGATAGAAGCGCGTTTGCCGGGAATTGTAACCCGAAAACGGTTCATCTTGCAGGAAATTCGGGAGGACAGACTTCCGCAACCGTGAAGTCCGCTCGAAGCGATTGCCGGTTGTCCCGCATTCAGATTTTCAGGAAAACTTTTTTGGGTCAATCCGTGTCCAATTATCAGACTCAGCCGTACCCGGCTAGATACCTAGCACGAGCGCCGGAACGAATATACTGGACTAGCTCTGGTTTCTCCGCTTACTCCACTCATGTTGCGGAACGTGTATATCGTTCTTGTGCTGGCAGCACTCGCCGCGACATCGGCCGCCGCGTCACCGGTTGTTCCGGCGAATGCGCGTAAGCTTGCCCATCACAAAGCCGTCCATAGCACGCCAACTCGGAGTGTCCATCGCGGCGCTGTGCGCGCCGGCAGCCACCCGGCAGGCGCTCGTGCGCGCCACTCTTCGCGACCGGATTCAGGGAGAACGGCTCACCGCAACCCCCGCGCCAGTGCCGGCGCCTCGCGCACCTCTCGCAGAATTCAGGGTTCTGGCCGACCCATCCTCCGGCGCGCTTCCCTGGTGCGCTATCGCGCCTTGCCCCCGTCCCCGCTGAAGGGCTCTTTCGAATCCCTGGCCCGCCAGAATGAACGGATGGAAGCCGACGGCCTGGAGCGCATCCTGGACGAGGACGATCTGGCCAGCCGCATCGAACAAAAGCTGCTCGTGCCTGTGCCAGTCTCGTCCACGCTGGTGGTCAACTCCGACCTGGTTGAGAATCACCGCTATTGCCGGCCGTGGACGGCAAACTTTCTTGCCGACCTGTCGCGAACCCACGCTGCCATGTTCCACAAGCCGATCGAGATCAGTTCCGCGGTGCGCACGGTTGAATACCAGCAGCGCCTGATGCGGACTAACGGCAATGCCGCGGCGGCCGAGGGCGACATCGTCAGTCCGCACGTGACTGGCGGCACGGTCGATATCGTGAAGCAGGGTATGAGCCGGCAGGAACTTGTCTGGATGCGCAATCACCTGCTGGGTATGCAAGTGGCAGGCATGATCGACGTGGAAGAAGAATTCCGCCAGCCCTGTTTCCATGTGACGGTGTACAAGAACTACCTCACACCGCAGCCCGATTCGATCCCCGGGCTGCAGCGCCGCCGTCCCGCAGCCGCTGCCCAGGTCGCGTCCGGTGCCACTTCGGGGAGCAAATAACTCCCCCGTCAGGCCTCCTCCATTTAGTTTTCGCAACAGCTACTTGCAATAATCGTCAGTCCAGTTCTCGCAACGGCCGCGATGACAGGAACATCGCGACAAACGTCAGCGTAGCCAGGGCAGCCATCAGCGCCAGCACGTGACCCGTGGGCATGTGGCGCGAGAGTTCTCCCGCCAGCAGCGAACCCAGTGGGGGCAGCCCCAGGAAGCTGGTCGCATAAATGCTCATGATCCGCCCCCGCATTGCATCGCTCGACAGGTGCTGCATCGACACATTGAAGCAGGAAATCATCAGGATCCCGCTGAAGCCCTCAAAAAAAGCGAGGAATTCCGACAACGCGAATCGATGCGACTCGCTGAAAGCCATGATGGCCACGAAAAATACCACGCCGGCCACCGTGACCACGATCCCGCGCCGCCGGATGTTGCCCAGTACCGCGATGGTGACTGCGCCCACTACCGATCCAGAACCCGAGCAAGCCAGAAGCCACCCCAGCCCGCTCTCACCGGCATGCAATTGAATCTTGGCGAAGTAGGGAATGAAGGTGATGAACGGCATGCCCAGCAGACTCACCACCGCCGTCATCCCCATCAGCACCCGCATCTGCGGCTCGCTGTTGAGATAAGCAAACCCGCCGCGCAGGCTGCGTAATACGCTTTCGTGGCGCGCGAGTTTCTCCTCTGGAAAACGAAGTCTCACCAGCGCCACGAGCACCGCCACGAAACTCAGCCCGTTCAGGAAGAAATTGCCGGCAACGCCGAAAAACAACATCGCGTAGCCGCCCAGGGTCGGTCCCAGGATGCGCGACATGTTGAACTGCGCCGAGTTCAGTGCAATCGCGTTAGTCAGTTCCTCACGCCGAACCAGCTTTGGCACCAGGGCCTGGTAACTGGGCGCGTTCATCGCCAGGGCCACGCCGTTGGCGAAGGCGATCGCCGCCACGCCCCATACATTGAGAACTTTGAAATAGGTGAGCGCGGCCAGCAGGAATGCCAGCACCATCATGGCCGTCTGGGTTACCACCAGCAGCCGCCGTTTGTTCACCCGGTCCGCATAGACGCCGCCGAACAGGGTGAAGATCAGAAATGGAATCGAGCCGGCGAATCCGACTACGCCAAGCCAGAAAGACGAATTGGTGAGAGTGAGAACCAGCCAGCCCTGGGCCACATTCTGCATCCAGGTGCCGATATTGGAGAGGAAATTGCCCGTCCAGAACAGGCGGAAGTTGCGATTGCGCAGCGCCCTGATCGCGCGCGGGAAGTCGTCGGTCTTTTCCTCCTGCAGGGCAGCGATGACCGCCGCGGTCTCTTCGGGCGCCTCCCCGAACGGACTTTCATCCATCTGCCGTGGAGCGCTCAGACCGGGTAACCTCCGCCTTATTAGTGTAGCCGTGAGGCTCTCGAACGGTGGCAGCGGAAACTCCCGGATTGCCACCCGCCAGCGAGGATGGCCGTACGCCGGTTCAACCTGATTGTGCTGTTCCGGAGGTGACGGGCTGCATGGCAACAGAATTGAAGGTCTGCTAGAATTCCGCACAATCATGCTCAGCAAGATTGTGGCTTCTGCGGTCCTGATGGCCGCCTCGTGCGGCATTGGCTTTGCAGCTCCGGAGCAGTGGATCGAAGCGCGCAGTGAGCATTTTCGCGTCCTCACCGATTCCAACGAAAAACAGGCGCGTCGTGTTCTCGATCAGTTCGAGCGCATGCGCTGGATGTTCCACGCCTTGTTTCCCAAGGCCAACGTCGATCCCGTTGAGCCCATCGTTGTCCTTGCCGCGAAAAACACCAAAAGCTTCCAGGCCCTCGAGCCAGCGGCCTACCTGGCCAAAGGGCAGTTAAAGCTGGCCGGGCTGTTCATGCGCGTGTACGACAAGAACTACGTTCTGCTGCGTCTCGACGCCGAATTCGAGCATCCGTTCGCTTCGGTGTATCACGAGTACACCCACCTGCAGTTCAGCGGCGATGCTGCGTGGCTGCCTCTCTGGCTTAGCGAAGGACTCGCCGAATTCATCCAGAACACCGACATTCGCAACAAGGATGTGTGGCTCGGAGAACCCAGCCCTGACGACATCCTTTACCTGCGTCAGAACCGGCTCATCCCACTGCCGGTCCTGTTCAAGGTCGATCACAATTCGCCCTACTATCACGAAGAACAAAAGGGCTCGGTCTTTTATTCCGAATCGTGGGCGCTGACCCACTTCCTGGAAGTCACCGATCGCGAAAAGGGAACGCATCGGATGGATGACTACATCCGGCTGGTGAGCCAGCACGAGGATCCGCTCACAGCCGCCGAAAAAGCGTTTGGCGATCTGAAACAGTTCCAGGGTGCTCTCGAGTCTTACATTCGCGCCAGCAGCTACAAACAATTCGTCCTCAACAGCGCCGCCGCGCCCATCGACGAATCGGCTTACAAAGTACGGGCGCTCACGGAGACCGAAGCCAATGCCGTCCGGGCAGATGTCCTGATGGGAGTGCAACGCGAAAAGGAAGCCCAGGCGCTGATCGAGGCGGTCCTCAACGCTGACCCGAAGAATGCCCAGGCTCATGAAACGATGGGCGCTCGCGCCTACCACGCGGACCGCCTTGACGAGGCGCTGAAGCAGTACGGCGAGGCCGTGAAGCTTGATTCGGACAACTATTTCGCTTATTTCAATTTTGCCAATCTGACCTTGGAGACGGGCCAACGATCCGATGATCCGGAGATCGAAAAGAGTCTGCGGATGGCCATAAAACTGAATCCGCGGTTTTATCCGGCCAGCGAATTTCTGGTCACCGTCCTCTCGTCTCTCGATCGCGACGCCGACGCGATTGCCGTGCTCGAGGACGCGCAGAAGATGGCGGCCACTCCGCTCGATGCCGCCAAGGCCCGAGTCAGGATCGCCCAAATCCAGCAGGCTCAGGCCGCTCGCAAGCGCGCGGCTGCGGCGTCGGCTCAGACCACGACCGCGGCCGGCGCCACTCCGGTCGCATTGGATGTGGGACCGAAGCACCCGACGGAGCCGGCCGATGGACCAAAGCACGAAGCGCTCGGCTCGGTTCGCGAAGTCAAATGCAGTTATCCCTCCGGAATCGAGTTCCGCGTCGACGGCACGAATAAAACCGTGTCTCTTTACAGCAACAATTACTACAAGATCGAATTCACGGCGCTGGGATTCACACCCGAGGGCGCGATCCAGCCGTGCAGCGACATCGAAGGCATGAAGGCGCGGGTGCAATACGCCGAAAGCTCGGATAAGACCGTGGACGGCCAGGTGATCTCGGTGGAACTTCGGAAATGAATCCGCATTTGACCTGCGACCCCAAACGACATGAACCGCGGAACCGGAGGACGGTTTCGTACCGCCCTCGCGGTTCCGACCATGTTCGGGTTTACGCCCCGGTGCGACTCTTTTCGCGGATGGTTTTGATCTCCGCGGGTTGGATGTGCAGGAACTCCAGGAACTCCTGGTGTTCCTCCGGTGCGGAGCGTTCGAATTCGGCGTGCCAGCGGCTCATCTGTTCTTCGGTGAATCCGCAGGAACGCATAATGGAAACCCACTTCTCTTTGGTGATCATCTCTGCCTTTCCGAGCGCGCGCGAGCCCAGCAGTTGCAGGATGGCATGCTGATGGGCGCGCAGCGCTTCGATTTCAGCGTCCAGTTCGACCAGGCGCCGTTTGAGGACCCCCGAGGCATTGGGTGCATCGGCACGGCCGCGCCCGCCGGTCGCCTTGAGGATCGCGCGAATGTCTTCGAGGCTGAGCCCTGCGTTGCGGTAAGCGCGAATGGCCTTGAGCCGCTCGGCGTCAGCCTCGGAGTAACAGCGGTAGTTCCCGCCTGTGCGCGCAGGCGGGGTCATTAAACCGATCGATTCGTAGTACAGCAGGGCAGTGCGGGAGACCCCGCAGCGCCGGGCGAGTTTGGTTACCGTCAACATCGTCCATACCTATGCTCAACCCTATAGTTATAGACAGGTCAAGCGAAGAAATGAATTCTCGCGGCAACGCTGGTATGCGACAAAAACTCGCTTGTGACTGACACCGCACCCGCCGACGATTTCGCGCCAGGCTTGAAACCGTTGCTTACAGCTCGCGTATGGAAGCCACCGGATCGGCGCGCATGGCGCGATGCGCCGGAAGGTAGCATGCCAGCAGCGACATCGCTCCCAGCAGCAGCACCACTCCAGCCACCGTCATCGGATCGTTGGCGCTGATTCCGTACAGCAGTCCCGCGATGAAGCGCGTCAGCCCCAACGAAAGGGCCAGTCCGAACACCAGCCCGATGAGGGTAAGCCACAATCCCTGCAGCAGCACCAGGCTCAGCACATTGGTGCGCGAAGCACCCAGGGCCATGCGCACTCCGATCTCGTGCGTGCGCAATTGGGTGCGATAGGCCACCACCCCGTAGATCCCGGTAGCCGCCAGCAGCAGCGCGATCACCGCGAACATCCCCGCAAATGTGCTCTGCATGACAGCGAATATCCTCGCCATCTGGGTTGTCTCCCGCATGGAGCGCACATCGAACACCGGGAGCCTACCGTCGATTTCGTGGATCGCCCGCTCCACCGCCGCAGCCGTGTCCACGGGGTTGCCTTTGGTTTTCACCTGTACGATGGTCTCGTTGTCCGATTCCTGGAAATAACTCATATAGACCATGGGTTCCGGCCGCTCATTCATGAACTGATGCTTGGAATTCTTCACCTCGCCCACCACGACAAAAGGGTGGCCCCAGATGGAGAGCCTCTTGCCAAGCGGATCCTGCCCCGGCCAGTAGCGGCGTGCCGCAGTCTCGTCCACGATCAAGACGCGCGGCGCTTTTTCGCTGTCATTCTGCGTGAATTCGCGTCCCTCGATCATGGGGATTCCAAGGGTCTCGAAATACCGCGGCGTCACATCCGCCCTGCGCACCTCCAGCGACTCATGCGGGCGGGGCATATACCCCTCCGGGTAGGCGTCGCTGGTTTTTCGCGTGAAGCTCATCGGAACCCAGTCCGTGAGCGATGCCACGGTTACGCCTGGCAATGCCGACACGCGATCGAGAATCTTGTGACGGATCACCTGCGCCTCGTCATTGCTGTAGCCGGCGATATTCAGACCCACGGACGCGGTCAGAACGTGATCCTGCTCAAACCCGGGATTGCCATCGGAGAGATTCCGCAGGGTTTGCAGAAACAGTCCGGAACTCACCAGCAGCGCCAGCGAAAGCGCGATCTGCGCCACAACCAGGCCGCTGAGCAGATGCCGATTGCGCGAGCCGCCGGAGACACTGGCCGACTCTTCCTTGAGCACTTCCGCGGCCGGCACGTGGGACGACCGCCAGGCTGGAAACGCGCCGCATAACATGCTGGACAATAGCGCCAACACCACGATCCCGATCACCACTTTATGATCCATGGACCCGTTCAGTGCGATGGGGTTCGAACTGGGCGGAATGAACCATGCGAAGGTGTTCGCCGTCCACGAGGTGAGCAGCAACGCTACCGCTCCCGCGCATAGGGAAAGAATCACGCCCTCGAGCAGCATCTGCCGCACCAGTTGCAGGCGGTTCGCACCCAGCGACTGTCGGATCGCCATCTCGCGGCGTCGTGACACAAATCGCACCAGCGTCAGGGTGGCGACGTTGGCGCAGGTCAGCAACAGTACCACGCCGGCAATGGCCAGCAAAATGGGCAGCGTTGATGCCATGTAGCCGTTGGCGCCAAACGGCGAGCGCCACATGGGGTCGAGCGTGATGGTGTTCACCCCGAGGTGGTCGTTGGGGTAAGCTGCCACGGTGCGCCGCATGATCGTCTCCAGATCCTGCGTGGCCATCGCGCGGTTCACTCCCGGGCGCAGTCTTCCCAGCACGTTGAGGAAGGCCGCGCTGCGGTGCGTCATCCGCCAGTTATTTGACCCGATGGGATTGAGCGTCAGCCATGCGTCCTCGCGAATCCCCGGCATGGCTCCGATGACCCCCTCCGGGGCCACGCCGACGACCGTCACAGGGTGCCGGGCAATCTCGATGGACTTGCCGACGATCGCCTGGTCTGCCCCATAGCGCGTCTTCCATAACGAGTAGCTCAGGATCATATAGGGAACGGCATCCGGGCGGGTTTCTTCTTCCGGCAGGAAGAATCGTCCCAGCAACGGCTTGATGCCCAGCACGTCGAAATAGTTCGACGATATATTGGCGATGTAAATCCGCTCTGGTTGTGCGCCGCCGGTCAGCGTGATCCAGTCATGGTTGTAGGCGAGAAATCCAGTGAGGCTGTGATTCTGATCGCGAAGGTCGCGATAATCGGGATAAGACAGCGGCGGAGCGGGCGATATATTCCACTCCCCGCGGACCACGCTCACCAGGTCGCCGGTATCGCGCGCTCCCGGAATCGGACGCAGCATGGTGCCGTCAATCCAACTGAAGACGGTGCTGTTAGCGCCAATCGCGACCGCCAGCATGGCCGTCGCGGTAATCATGAAGCCGGGATTCTTGCGGAGTTGCCGCAAGGCAACGCGAACATCCTGAAGCAGACCTGTCAGGACCAGTCCTGCCATGACCGCCTCCTATCGTGAACTTTGCTCTGGGGAATGAGAGTATTGCCCTTTCCGTTTGCATGCAGTGTTCCAAAGCACCTCTGGATCTAAATCTCCGGCTGCTATCGACATAGCCGCAAGGCTCGTCTTTCGCAGCAATTCATCTCCGGTCCGTCCGTGCGCCGCATGTCCGTTTTCGAACAATCCTTAAAACTCGCTTGACACTTCGAAACCATTTGGTTACGGTTATTAGTAACCGTATGGTTACGAACAAATGCATGCCACAAGAGGCAATCTTCCGGGCGATTGCCGACCCCACACGGCGGGAGATTCTCAGCATCCTGCGCGACGGAGAGAAGACGGTGGGAGGAATTGCGGGGCATTTCCGGGTGAGCCGTCCGGCGATTTCGAAACACCTGCGGCTACTACATCGCGCCGGGCTGGTGGCGACGCGCAAGGAGGGCACGGCCAGCGTCTGCAGCCTGGACGCGGGGCCTTTACGCGCGGTGGGCGACTGGCTCGACGATTACCGGACGTTCTGGAGCGAGTCCTTGGCCGGCCTGAAGAAATACATGGAGGAGAAGCGATGAGTCCCATAGCTGTTCGCGAAAACGAGATTGTGCAGGAAGTCGTGATCAAGGCGCCGGCGGAGCGAATCTTCCGCGCATTGACCCGCCCCGAGGAGCTGCTGCAATGGTGGGCCTCGGAAGGAAAGGTCCGGGTGATGGAAGCGGAGTGCGACCTTCAGCCGGGAGGCAAATGGCGGATGCGGGTGGCCGGCCCGTGTGCGATAGACGGGACGCTTTCGACCGTGTACGGGGAATACCGAGACGTTGTACCGCCGCGGCTCCTATCTTATACGTGGATCCGGGAAAACGAAGATTATCCCGAGACGCTGGTTCGCTGGGAACTCGTCGAGAACGCTGGGTATACAACGGTGCGGCTGACGCACTCGGGCCTGGTCAGCGAGGCGCTGCGCCAGCGGAATTCGGGTTGGCCGGTGATTGTGACACTGCTGGCAGCTTGGGTGGAAACGAACCCGCTTTGATCCGGCGGCATCTACCACCCCAGGCGCAAAACAGCTACGCGCCGAACCAGAGGCGTCCGGATTATGCTCTGACGCATTGCGGATCGCGAGGCTGGGTGCGGGATGGGTGAGCGCGATGAGTGACCTGGACAGGCTGATCGAAGCGGCGCGGCTGGGGGTGGTGGAGGATCTGAAAGCGATGGTTCACAGCCATCCGGAACTGGTTCGCGCGCGTGATGAAACCGGCGCAACCGCTCTCCACTATGCCGCGTTCGGTGGACATCGCGATGCGGTTCGAATCCTGGTCGAAGCCGGGGCCGACATCAACTCCGCCGATGGGCAATTCGGAGCGACCCCGGCCGGGTGGGCAATCGAATACCTGCGCGAAATGGGCGGATTCCTGGGGATCGAGCTGAGGGACTTTGCCTATGCCATTGAGAAAGGCGATCTCGAGTGGGCAGCGCGTTTGCTGAAGCGATTCCCTGCCTTGCGGGACGCGAAAGACACACAGGGTCGAGCGTTCAAGACGCTGGCGGAGCAGTCGGGGCATGCTGAAATTCTGAAGCTGTTTGAGAAGTCCGCAAGTTAGTGTAGTCCACGCGTCCCGCAGATAATTGCTCCTCGCTACAAAAGGGAAAGGCAGGCGGCGAGAGTGGCGTGCTTCTCGTCCCTGGTCCATGGAGGGCCGTGCAAACGGCCGAGAGTCGTGAGCCGCCCTTGGAGTTCGGCGCGAGACAAATGCAGCGCCGCGGCGGCGCGCTCCACTATTTCACTCTCCTTGATGGTCAGTGTGAGAAGGCCGTGGCGATTGCATGCGCCGAGCAGCGCTTCGCGAAAGAGCTCTCCATCGGCGGTGTGGATCAGCGCATGGGAAGCGAGGATCCGGGGAAGTTCGGGAAGCGCCTTCGCGGAGGAAGCAAGATGTCCGGAGCGCCTGAGCTCATAGCCAAGCGTCATCAGGGTTGCATGAACGGACTGGATGGCGTGGTCAGCAAGGGCGTTGGCCTCGGCCCGCACCTTGGCGATGAATTCGCGGGCCTCCTCGAGGGGCTTCTTCTCCGCGGTGTGATAGGGCTGGCGAAACTCGAACGAGAAGGTCTTTACCAGGTGAGGCCGTTCGCGCAGAAGCAGGAGCGGAAAACTCTCTTCGATCGCGACCGCGACCAGCGCTGCCCAGCCGGAATGAACGCTGAATCCCAGAGCGGCCCTCTTCATGCGCTCCACCTTCCGTACCCGTGATGCGGAAAATGGTAGCAGGACATAAGAAAATGCCGCTCCGGGAGAGTGTTCGGAGCGGCATTTTCCGATTGGATGCGATGTCGAGGAGTTACTTGCCAGAGAGACAGCCCTTCTGGCCGGAGCTGTTGGGATAGCCCGTGCCCGCGGTGTAAGCGGCGTTGGACCATTCGCCCTGGATCTTCCACTCCGTACCATTGGAGAACGTGACCAGCGGGGCGCCGAAGGTCCAGGCGCACTTGTCGCCGTTCTCTTCGCCCTGCGAGTCATACCATGCGCCGGGGTTGGAGGGATCGGTGCGGGCCTCTGAGAGTTCGTGGCCGCTCACGTTGGCGATGGCGGCAAGACCCTGCGAGTGAAGACCAGAGGTATCCCCCGGGTCGCAGCCAGCGTCGCTGTCGAGCTTGAAAAAGTAGGCGAACTGAACCCGAATGCCCTTGCAGGTGCCAACGCTGTGGTAGGCGCAGTAGCCAGCGTTGCCTCGCGGCGTGTCGGCATAGACGGCGTAGTAGCCGTTACCGGTGGGATCGGGGTTGGTGATCACCTTGCACACCTCGTTGAGGATGGTCGTGGTATTGCCTCCCGAGGCGGAAGCCGAGGTGTCGATCTTGTGGCCGCCGTGGGTGATCATGGGGCCCACCTGGCCGTTGGAGCCGGTGTACTCATCCGAGGTTTTTGCGTAGTTGGAATTACTGAAGCCCGTGTACCAGGTATCCATTCCGGTGATCTTGTCGCCGCTGTAGGAGCCCCAGCTGGTGCCCCAGAAGATAGCCTCGGTGTTGGCCGTGGTCATGATGACCCCGCCGTGGTAGGTCATATTGGGGCTTCTTCTCGCGCGTGCCGCCGGTTGAGCGGCTTCATTGGCGAAGCGGGCGTTGGGCTCAAAGTCGCGAGCCCAGTGGATGCCGAGCATGGGAGGAGCTTCGGTCTGCGGCAATTTCAGGTTCTCTGGCGGTTTGGTGCTGAGTTCGGGCGACGAGTTGGCGTCGGCCTGGCCGAAAGCTATGCCTGTTGCGCACAACAGGAGGGGGAGTAGCTTCAGGTTCATGGGTGGAATGTCTCCTATGGCGTGGGGATGGTCGCGGAGGTACAAATCCGCGGGGTTTGGTGAAGATTGCAGATTGCAAGCATGAAAGTCAAATCCGGAAAAGATCGGTTCGCATACGCATGGGATAGACTCGCCCCTTCCATGCGCAGCCCGTCACTCCATCGGACCCGATGCGCCGGGTTTGCACAAACGGTTGTTGACGCCCGGGGACGGCTGAGCTAGGCTCCTTGCGTGCGTCCTGCGTCTATTTGCCGCTGTTGTTGCTCCCGCCTATAGCGGCGAGAACAAAGCGCCTCGCCCGACGAGATTCCCCGCATTTGACGCTCCCTCATAGACCATTCTTCGCTACCGTCAAAGCGGTTCCCCCGGGCTCGATTGAAGCCAATTTCAGCGATCATCCCCACAGGAGGAAATCCATGAGTTCGATTCTGAACGAAGTCCTTGCCGCCAATCGGAAGTACAGCGAGTCGTTCGGTGAAAAAGCAAGTCTGGCCTTGCCCCCGGCGCGCCACTTCGCGGTCCTCACCTGCATGGACGCGCGGCTCGACCCCGCCAAATACGCCGGGCTCGCCGAAGGCGACGCCCACGTGATCCGCAACGCCGGCGGGCGGGCCAGCGACGACGCCATCCGATCGCTGGTGATCAGCTACAAACTGCTGGGCACCCGCGAATTCTTTGTCATCCACCACACCGAGTGCGGCATGGAATTCTTTACGGATGGTGTCATGCGCGGGCTGCTGGCGCAGAGCCTCGAGACTGCCGAATTGACATCCAGCGGATTTCGCGACGTGGGCCAAGGGCCGGGCTCGCGGGAGGGCGAATTCATCGACTGGCTGACCATTGCCGACCAGAAAGGCGCGGTGGTCGATGACGTGCGCCGGATACGGAATCATCCGCTGGTGCCGCGCTCCATTCCCATCTACGGCTATGTCTACGACGTAAAAAGCGGAAAGCTGATCGAGGTAGAAGCAGCCACCCAGGCGGGTAAGGCAAGCTGAGCGGGAACGATCTCGAACGGCCCTCATTCCCTTGTTCCCTTGTTCCGTCGATCCCTTAGTTCCTTAGTCCCTTGGTCCCTGCTTCTCCCCACTGGCCAATCCACAGCCGCCGGTGTTAGTGTTCCTTGGTGCAATTCCGGTTTTCCCGGCCCTGGATGAGCGCCGGGAGAACCAACCAAGGCGCATTCCTCTGTTCCGCACGCGCCGTAACCGGAAGCACCAAGCGAGGTCAACACTATGGCTACCGTCTCCATCGATCCCCGCGTCAGCGGCCGCACCGCCGACTTTGTCCAAAAGATCACCGCATGCTTATCGACGGGCGATTTGTCGCGGCGGCCTCCGGCAAGACATTTCCCGTCTACAACCCCGCCACCGGCGACGTGATCACCCACGTGCCCGAGGCCGAAGCGGAAGACGTGGATCGCGCCGTGCGCGCCGCGCGCCGGGCTTTCGACGAGGGCCCCTGGCCGCGCATGTCGCCCTCCGAACGCGGCCGCATGCTCTGGAAGCTCGCCGACCTGCTCGAGAAGAATCTCGAAGAGTTCGCCGAACTCGAATCGCTCGACAACGGCAAGCCCTTCGCCGTCGCGCGCGTGGCCGATGTGCCGCTGGCCGTCGACATGTTCCGCTACATGGCCGGCTGGGCGACCAAGATCTCCGGCAAGACGCTGCCGCTCTCGGCGGGATACGACTTCCACTCCTACACGCTGCGCGAGCCCATCGGCGTGGTGGCGCAGATCATTCCCTGGAACTTCCCGCTGCTGATGGCGGCCTGGAAACTGGCTCCGGCGCTGGCCTGCGGCTGCACCGTCGTGCTGAAGCTGGCCGAGCAGACGCCGCTCTCCGGGCTGCGGCTGGCGGAGCTGATCGACGAAGCCGGGTTCCCGGCGGGCGTGGTCAACGTGCTCACCGGCTACGGCGAAGGCGCCGGCGCTCCGCTGGCTGCGCATGAGCTGGTGGACAAGGTCGCGTTCACCGGCTCGACCGAAGTGGGCAAGCTGATCGTGAAGGCCGCCGCCGGAAACCTGAAGAAGGTCACGCTGGAGCTGGGCGGCAAGTCGCCCGCCATCGTCTTCCCCGATGCCAAGATCGACCAGGCGGTCCAGGGCACGGCCAGCGCCATCTTCTTCAACCACGGGCAATGCTGCTGCGCGGGCTCGCGGCTCTACATCCACGAGAAGGTCTTCGACCAGGTGGTGGAAGGCGTGAGCAACATCGCGTCCGACATCAAGCTGGCGCCGGGCATGGATCCCTCCTGCCAGATGGGTCCGCTGGTCAGCGATGAGCAGTATCGCAAGGTGGTGGGCTACATCGAGTCGGGCATCTCGGAAGGCGCGCGAGTGGCGGCTGGCGGGCCGGTGTCAGGCGTGGAGCGCGGCTACTTCGTTCGCCCCACCGTGCTGACCAACACCAACACCCACATGAAGGTGGTGCAGGAAGAGATCTTCGGACCGGTGGTGTGCGCGGTTCCCTTCTCCGACGCCGACGTCGACGCCATCGTCAAGCGCGCCAACGACACCGTCTATGGCCTGGCCGCCTCGGTGTGGACGCAGAACCTGAGCCTGGCGCACAAGGTGGCGCGCGGCCTCCGCGCCGGCACCGTGTGGGTCAACTGCCACAACGTCTTCGACGCTTCGCTGCCCTTCGGCGGATACAAGCAGTCCGGCTGGGGCCGCGAGATGGGCGAAGAAGTGCTGCACAACTACACCGAGATCAAGGCGGTCACCGTGGCGCTGTAACCGGGTGCCGTCGGACGCGCGGTGCGGGCGGGGTTCGCTTCCAGCGAATCCCGCCCTTCTGTTTTAGTCCCAAGTCCTTGGTCCCTTGGTCCCTGGTCCCTGCCTCTAGTCGAACACCACCGTCTTGTTCCCGTAACAGAGGATGCGGCGGTCGATGTGCCAGCGCACCGCGCGCGACAGCACGATGCGCTCCAGATCGCGGCCGCGGGCGACCAGATCTTCTACCTGGTCGCGGTGGGAGATGCGCGCCACGTCCTGCTCGATGATGGGGCCGTCGTCGAGAACCTCGGTGACGTAGTGGCTGGTGGCGCCGATCAGCTTGACGCCCCTGGCGTGAGCCGCATGGTAGGGCCTCGCGCCGACAAACGCGGGCAGAAACGAGTGGTGCACGTTGATGATCGCCGACGGGTAGCGGGCCACAAAGCTGGGCGAAAGGATCTGCATGTAGCGCGCCAGGACGACCAGGTCGATGCCCGTGCGCCGCCAGCAGTTCGAGCTGCCGCGCTTCAGCCTCGGCGCGCGTAGCCGGCGTAACCGGCACGTGTTCGAAGGGAATGCCGTAGAAGGCGGCGAGCTTCTCCACGTCGCGATGGTTGGAGACGATGACGGGGATGTCGCACTTGAGTTCGCCGTTGTGCCAGCGTTCCAGCAGGTCGGCCATGCAGTGCAGGTATTGCGAGCAGAACAGCGCCACCCGCGGCCGGCGGCGCGTGGAGGTCAGCGTCCAGTGCATCTCGAGTTCCTCGGCCAGCGGCGCGAAGGCGCTGTTCGAACCCGGAAAGATCGAATGATCCTGCGCCGTGGTTCGCCGCCGGGACGGCAAGTCCCCATTCCACGCGCATGAAGAAGAGGCCCAGTTCGTGATCCTGGTGCTGGTCGGCGTGCAGGATATTGGCGCCCCGCTCGTAGAGCAGTGACGCCACCCGCGCGACCAGGCCCGGGACGGTCGGGGCAGTCGATCAGCAATACAGCCGATGGTTGCATACCAGATCAGGGTAAGGCAGAAGGCAGCTTTTAGCTTTTAGCTTGGTTGGTCCGGATGATGACAGCGGAACTGCCAGCCGCAGGGCTCAGAGCCAGGTGCTACCAGGTCTCGCCGCTTGTTCTTGTACCGAACTCTGGGTGCCCGAGGTTCGGCGCGTCTAGCCGCGGCGACTTTTTGCGCCTGACCTGGGATAGTACAAGACTCGACCGGAACAATTCTTGTCCGAGTCAGAAACCAGCTGGCAGCTATTAGCTAGTTTCCCGCCTCGCCGCTGCCGCTCAACTGGCGGCGCAGATCCCCGGCCAGGTTGGCGACCAGCTTGAGCCGTTCCGCCACCGGCGAGGCGGCGTCGCTGCTCGAAAGGGCGAGCTGCGACTGCAGGAGCAGGCCGGCGACGGTGTTCTTCACTTCCGACTCGACCGCCGCGGCGGCGGCGCGGCGCGCCAGTTCCTGCTCGCGTTCGCGACGGTGCAGCGCGGCGCGAATCTCGCGCACCAGCCGCGCCGCTCCGGAGACCGCGAAATTGAGCTGAATAGGGATGGCCAGCCCGGCGCGCTCCCAGATGGCCTCGGCGGCAGCCGGATCGCAGGCCGCCACCGTGTCGTCCACCACCACGGCCGCAAATTCGCGCTGCCGCAGCTGCGCCAGGGCGGCCTTGCGTCCCTCGGCGATCACCATTTCCATGTCCAGCAGCTTTCCAACCACGTCGGCGCAGTTGCGCGCTCCTTCGATACCGGTGACGAACAGAATGCTCATTTCAAGCTCCTTCGTAGCTATTAGCTTTTAGCCATCGGCTATTAGCTGGATTTTGAATTTTCAACGTGCCTCAACTCGCGCGGAGTACCGGCCGATCTGCAGACCTCGCATAGGCAAGAAGAAGCTAAAAGCTGATAGCTAATAGCTGCCTCTTATTCCTGCCGCATGGGATCGGCGATGCCGTATTCCTTCAGCTTGCGATAGAGGGTGGTCTTGCCGATGCCCAGCAGTTTGGCGGCCTGCAGCTTGTCGCCGCGCAGCTTGCGAATGGCATCCAGAATGGCCTGCCGCTCGAGGTCGGCCAGGGTCATCACGCCGGGGGTGCCGGCCTCCGGCTCGTGCCCGTTGGGAACAGTCTGCGCGGGCTTCAAGACCCTGCTGCTGCAGCTGGGTAGGAAAATCCCCGAGGTAGAGAACCGGCCCCGACGAGAGGGTGCAGGCACGTTCCATCGCGTGTTCCAGTTCGCGGACATTGCCCGGCCAGGAGTACTCCATCATGATGCGCAGGGCTTCGTCGCTGAGGGTGAACTTGGCGCTGCGCTCGCGGCAGATGCGATCGAGAAAATGGGCCGCCAGCAGGGGGATGTCTTCGCGGCGGTCGCGCAGCGAGGGCAGCCGCAGGTTGACCACGTTGAGGCGGTAGAAGAGATCCTTGCGGAAGCTGCCGGTTTCCACCATGGCAGCGAGATCGCGATTGGTGGCCGCCACGATGCGGGCCCGGATCGGCACCCGGTGGGTAGCGCCCACGGGCCGCACTTCCCGCTCCTGCAGAGCCCGCAGCAGCTTGGCCTGGAGATCGAGCGAGAGTTCGCCGATCTCGTCGAGGAACACCGTGCCGCCTTCCGCGGCCACCAGCAGGCCGTCCTTGGCATGGTTGGCCCCGGTGAACGCGCCCTTGACATGGCCGAACAGCTCGCTCTCGATCAGGGAGGGCACCAGCGATCCGCAGTCCACCGGCAGGAATGGCTTTTGACCATTGGGCCCGTAGGCGTGGATGGTGCGCGCCACCAGTTCCTTGCCGGTGCCGCTTTCGCCCAGGATCAGCACCGGGTGGGAGCTCTGCGCCACCTTCGAAAGGATGCGATAAAGCTTCTCCATCTCGGCGGAGCGGCCGATCATGGATCCCAGCCCCTGCGACAGGCGCAGCCGTTCGCGCAGCCGGCGGGTGCCGGTGTCGGTGACGTGGGAGGAAGAGGCGCGGTCCAGAACGCTGGAGAGCTCGTCCATCGCGAACGGCTTGGTCAGGTAGTCGCAGGCGCCGCAGCGCATCGCTTCCACCGCCGTGTTCACCGACCCTGATGCGGTCATGGCGATCACCGAAGTGTCGGGGTGAAGCATCTTGACCTCGGTGATCAGTTCGAGGCCGTGATTGCGTGCCCCGCGGCAGATTGATCAGTACGATGTCGGCCGCATGGCCGCGCAGCAGGCTGCGCGCCTGGCCCAGGTCGCCGGTCGCGTCGACCGCGTAGCCCAGGCTGGTCGCGATTTCGGCGCACGCCGACCGGACCGCGGGATCGGCATCAACAACCAGCACGTGCAGACGCACCGCAGGCTCCGCCGCTTGAGGGATAAACTCCATGATTCGCGTGTTAAAGACTGTTGCCAGCATAGTAGTCGCCTCGAGGCTGGTTGGAGAGTGCTGTTCGTCACGTGTCAGGGTTCAGGTGTCAACGTTCAGGATTCAAAGAGTTCAGTAGGCCGGGCTCGGAATCGGGCGTGATGGATTAGCGGAAGCCTGGGGCCGCAGTTCGGCCCTAATGAACCTGAAACATCATTAAGTTCGCACCGGCAGCTCGATCACGAAACGCGTGCCGTTGGGCTCGCGCGCCTCGGCATGAATGGTGCCGCCGGCGGCCTCGACAATCGAGCGGGTGATGGACAGGCCCAGGCCCCTTGTGGCCCGAAACCCAGCCGCCGTCCGACCGCTCGCCGGCCCGGGTGGTGAAGCCGGGTTCGAATACCTTCTCCAGCATTTCCTCCGGAATCCCGCAGCCGGTGTCCTCAACGACTCAGAACCAGGGAGTGGACTGCGCCCTCCGCGTCGCGGCGCTCGTCCAGACTCAAGGCCACGGAGCCGGCGCCGCGGATCGATTCGGCGGAATTCTTGATCATGTTCACCAGCGCCCGGATCAGGCTTTCGCTGCGTCATCTGAACGGACCACGCCCCGCCGCAGGCGTTCACCGTCACGGAGATGGAAGGGCCGGCCAGCGCAGCCAGCAGATCGCGGCTGGCCAGCAACTCTTCGCGCAGGTCGTCGATCCGGCCGATGGACACGGGTTCGATGCCCCGAATGCCCAGCGGATAGCGCGGCTCGGGAGTTTCGGCAAACAGGCGTCCCTGGAGGGGGGAGCCGTTCCGGCAGCGGCTCCTCGTCTTCACGGTGATCCAGGAGCGAGAGCTTTTCAACCAGCCGCCGGCTGGCGTCGGCCAGAAGCCGGAGTTCGCTCCCGTAGTGCCGGTGCGACGCCGCCAGCACCCCCGGCTCCTCGAGCAGGTCGCAATAGAGCGAAAGGGCGGTGACCATATTGCGGGCATCGTGCGCCAGCTCGCCCAGGCTCTCGCCGTGATTGTGAATCGCCGCCAGTGTCTCGGCCACCGCCTCCACCCGTTTCCGCTCCGCCATGCCTGTTGCCGCTGCGTGTGCTGCTCCCATTTCCGCTTTCCTTTCTTTTTGCCGCCTGCCGGCCCGGTTCCATTTCTGCATCCGGGCTTCGGCTGTCCTCTTCTAATACACGCCGGGTACCAAACCGGCACACCTTCTCTAAGCCGCTGCAAAACAGCGAGTTATCCTGATTTGCCGATTCCGATCCGGATTGCCCGCCATAGACGCAGCGGTGCCAAAACGGAACGGCAGACCCGGCGCATCATAAAGGGATGTCATTCGTTTTCAGTTGTTTACATCGGATTCCCGTTCGGGAACCCGTTCCGGGAATCGATTTCCATTCCGGGAATGGGAATCCTCGGCCCGCCGCGCCCCGGTACAATTCCCCTATGCCCGATGAGTTCTTCCGGCCCGGCGGCCGGGCTTCCCACCAGCTACGCCCCCTCGCGTTGACCCCCAATTTCGTTCAGACCGCGGAAGGATCGGTGCTGGTTTCCCTGGGAAGTACCCGGGTGCTGACCAACGCCACCATCGAGCCGGGCGTGCCCGGCTGGCTGCGCAACTCCGGCCGCGGGTGGGTGACGGCCGAATACGCCATGCTGCCCCGCTCCACCGTGACCCGCACCCCGCGCGAGAGCGAGCGCGGCAAGATCGGCGGCCGCACCCACGAGATCCAGCGCCTGATCGGCCGCAGCCTGCGCTCGGTGGTCGACATGCATGCCCTGGGCGAGCGGACCGTGATCCTCGATTGCGACGTGATCCAGGCGGACGGCGGTACCCGCACCGCGGCCATCACCGGCGCCGCGGTGGCGCTGGCCCTGGCCCTGAATGCCCTGGTGGCGGCGGGAACCCTGAAAGCTTCGCCTCTGAAGCAGCTGGTGGCGGCCACCTCGGTGGGGATCGTGGGAGGCACCGCGCTGCTCGACCTCTGCTACGAGGAAGATTCCCAGGCCGAAGTGGACATGAACGTGGTGATGACCGCCGACGGCGGCCTGGTCGAGACCCAGGCCACCGCGGAAAAGGGCAGCTACACCCGCGCCCAGATGAATGCGCTCATCGACCTGGCCGAGACGGGGCTGAAGGAGATCTTCGCGGTCCAGCGGGCGGTGCTGGTCAAGGATCCGCGGAGCTAGCAGAGTTAGCAGGGTTAGCGGAGTTGATCGCGGCGAAATCATTAGCACCGCCGGCTCCGCTAACTCCGCTTCAGTCCTTCTCTACCACCGGCAACTCCACCGCGCTGGCCTCGCCCGGAGCGTGGTACACGCGCTGCGTCGCCTTCTTGTAATCTTCCGGCTTCGCCCAGAAGATGTTGTCGACATAGGTCTGCGGGTTGCGGTCGTAGAGCGGGAACCAGCTCGACTGCACCTGCACCATGATGCGGTGGCCGGGCAGAAAGACGTGATTGGCCGGCGGCAGGGCGAAGCGATAGGTCAGCGGCTTGTCGGGCTCGATCGGCTTGGGCGCGGAGAAACTCTCCCGGTAGCGGCCGCGGAAGATGTCCATGGCGATGGGCAAGCTGGTAGCCGCCCAGACCGGGCTGGCCGGCGACCTCGTCGGGATACACGTCGATCAGCTTCACCACCCAATCCGAATCCGTGCCGCTGGTGGAAGCGACCAGATTGGCGACCGGCTGGCCCAGGATGTGCACCGGCGCGGTGAGCACGTCGGAGGTGTAGCTCAGCACATCGGTACGGCCCGAGGCTTCGCGCTGATCGTCCACCAGCCACTGCGTCCACGTGAAAGGCGGCTCATAGCCGACCGGCTGGCTGGGCCGGGCGCGAAACGGCACCGGTTTGGCCGGATCGGAAACGTATTCGTCGAAGGCAGCGGAGTTAGCGGAGTTGGGCGGGGCTGTCGACTAGCACCGCTAGCCCCGCTAACTCCGCTTTCTTCAAACCCCAGCTTGAATCCGGCCTTCAGGTAGAGCGGCTTCATCGCCGGCGCCACCGGCCACGCATCCAGCTTCTGCCAGCGGTTCACGCCGGTTTCGAACGCCGTCACCTTGGCCACGTCGCTGTCGGCGGGCGCATCGTCTTTCAGGTAGTGATCGAGGAACGGCCGCAGCACATTCAGCCGGAACCAGGTGCCGGTGTCGGACCCGAAGCGGATCGCGCCCAGCGACGCCGCATCCTCGATCTCCTGCCCGTGATGCCAGGGGCCCAGGACCATGAAGACTTTGTCGCCGTCCTTGTCGAGCGGCTTGATGGCCCGGTAGACCGCGGGCGCGCCGTAGATGTCCTCCTGGTCCCACAGGCTGTGCACCAGCATCATGGGCACCTTGATGCCCTCGCTGCGCAAAATCCGCAGCCAGCACCTTGTCCATCGCCTGGTCGCTCCAGAAGGCGTCGTAGGCGGGGTGGGCGAGGACCTTCTTCCAGAAGCCCATCTGCTCGAGGCCGTGGCGGCGGCCCAGTTCGCCCGCCGAGCCCGCGCTCATGAACTCGTCGTAGTCGTCGAAGTGCGAAGTCCACCACTTGGCCTTCGGGTCATTCTCGCGCGTGCCTTCCTGCTCGTAGATGTAGGGCATGTTCTGTTCGCGAAACGCCCCGTTGTGGAACCAGTCGTCGCCCATCCAGCCGTCCACCATGGGATTCATGGGCACCGCGACCTTCAGCGCCGGATGCGGATGGACGACGGCCATCAGCGGCAGGAAGCCGTCATACGAGATGCCCAGCACGCCCACCTTGCCGTTGCTCTCCGGCACATTCTTCACCAGCCAGTCGATGGTGTCGTAGGTATCGGTCGACTCATCGACGGCCGTCGGGTTCTGCGGCCCGTGCAGCGGCCGGTTCATCACGAAGTCGCCCTCCGAGCCGTACTTGCCGCGAATGTCCTGGGTCACGCGGATGTATCCGCCTTCGACGATCACTTCGGTGGCGTTGTCGTACCCGTAAAGATTGGGTCCCAGGTGCGCGCTGTGCACGTTGGTGGTCATGGCGCTGGCGTCATACGGCGTGCGCGTAAGGAGCATCGGCGCGTGCGCGGCGCCCTTCGGCACCAGGATCACGGTGTGCAGGCGAACCCCGTCGCGCATGGGGATCATGACTTCACGGCGCGCAAAATCGAAGCCCTCGCGTGGCCGGCTCGAGGTGCGCCGGGGTTTCGCTCGGATAGTTGGGATATTGCGGCTTCTGCGCGGCGGAGGCGGCGGCGAGCACAGCGATGGCGGCAAACGGAAGAACTCGGCGAACGAAGGACATCGGGGCAACTGGCTCCTGGCTTGTGGCTTCTAGTTAGCTTCAGACGATTTCTGAACACTGCGAACTAAGAACTGACAACTGAGAACTGACTTCTGAGACTACCGCATGAAGACGGAGAGAAGAAGAGTCGCAGCCAAACCAGCGACGGAAAGCACCGTCTCCACCACCGACCAGGTGGACAGCGTCTGCTTCGGCGAGAGGTTGAACAGCGACTGCACCAGCCAGAAGCCGGAGTCGTTCACGTGCGACAGCATCAGCGAGCCGCATCCGGTAGCCATCACCAGCAGTTCCGGGCGGATGCCCGTGCTGCCGGCCATGGGCGCGAGCACGCCCGACGCCACCGCCATGGCCACCGTCGCCGACCCCATCGAGACGCGCACCACCGCGGCCAGCAGCCACGCCAGCACCAGCGGAGGCATGTGCGCGCCCATGGCGAGACTCACCGTGGCCTGCGCCGCGCCCGACTCGCGCAGCACCCCGCTCAATCCTCCCGCCGCTGACAGGATCACGATCGCGTTGGCGATGGGCCCGAACGATTCGCCGGTCAGCTTGCGCAACAGTTCCGGGCCATGGTGGCGGTCGGTTTGGATGCGCGGCCCAAGTGTAATCAGCGCGACAAGCACCGCGATCAGCAAGGCAACATCCGGGCTGCCGGCAAAGTGCAGTGCGCGGTTCAGAACGCTGCCCGGCGCGGACATCGCATCGGCCCAGCTGCCCAGAAAGATGAGGGCGATGGGCAGAAGGATCGCGATCGCCGCGCGCACCGCGCCGGCCGGAGGCGGGACGCTTTCCGACGCTTGCAAAGCTTCAGCCGACCGGCACCGTCTCCGCCGCCACGGGCGCAGCGCCAAGACCCACCGACCCCTTCCAGCGGCGCGTCAGGAACCATCCAAGAACCGGCCCCGCAAGTATCCCCGCAGGAACCCCGACCACCAGCCCAAACAGGATCGTCCGCCCCAGGTCGGCATGGTAAGCAGTCGCGGCCAGCATGGCCGCGGGGTGGGGCGGAACCGTACCATGCATGATCGACAGCCCGGCCAGCAGCGGAATGGCGACCAGGATCGGCGGACGCCCGCTGCGCCGTGCCGCCGCCACAACAATGGGCATCAGCAGCACCAGCCCTACTTCGAAAAACACCGGCATGCCCACCACGATGCCCAGAACGAGCATCGCCCACGCCACGCCGCGGGCTCCGAAAAGTTCGACCAGTGATCCGCCCAGCGCCGCCGCGGCGCCGGAGCGATCGAGCAGCCGGCCCAGGATCGCGCCCAGGCCCAGGATGATCGCGATGTGGCCCATCAGGTTGCCGACGCCCGCCGTGAACGAAACCGGCACCTGCGCCAGCGGCATCCCCGACGCCACCCCCAGGCTCAATGCCGCGATCATCAGAGCCAAGGCTGGATGCAGCCGCAGGCGAGCGATCAGCAACAGCAGCAGGAGCACTGTTCCGGCAACGCACGCCGGCAGATACCAGTTGTAGAGATGCGCGGCCTGCGAGATCACCGGGCGATTATTCCACACGCAACCGGGCAGGCAATGCTAATCCCTCGGAAAGAAATCGCCCTGCCAACTTGCCAACTCGCCAGAATGAGAATGCCGGAAAGCGGCTTGATTTCGCCCTCCGGCAAAAAAGCCACCGTCAATCAATCCCGTCCAGAATCTCACCCAGATTCACGGCATCGGCCATGGCCTGGTAGCCGGCATCGTTGGGATGCAGATGATCCGCGTCATAAGCCGGAAGCAGCCGGGTCGGATCCGACGGATCCTGCGATGCCTTGTCGAAATCGATCACGCCGTCGAACGCGCCGCTCGAGCGAATCCAGGCATTCACCTTCTGGCGCTCCGCCTCGCCGGCCGGTGTGCCGTAGTCGCCGCCATAGGTGCCGTTCGATCCCGCGAAAGGCAGCAGGGTCCCACCATAGATTCGCAGCCCGGCGTCGTGCGCAGCCCCAATCAGCTGTTCGTAAACCGGGATCAAATCTGCCGCCTTGGCGGAACGATCGCCGATATCATTGATGCCTTCGAGCAGAATCACCGCGCGCGCGCCCGGTTGCGTCAGGACATCGCGGGCAAAGCGGTTCGGCGCCGTGTAGCCGAACTGCAGAAAGGGCCGAACCGTGAGCAGTTCGTTGCCGATGATTCCCGAGTTCACCACCGCCAGCGTGCGGCCCCGGCGCGCGGCAAGCTTGCGGGCGAGGTCGTCAGGATAGCGGCGGTTGGCGTCGTTGGTGGAGAGGTAGCCGTCAGTGATGGAATCGCCGAATGCCACCAATGTGCCCCCGACCGTCGGTGCCGCCATCACCTCCACGCCGGAGAGAAACATCCAGCAGGAAATGGTGGTGCTGAACGGGCCCGCAATTGCCGATCCCGTCTGATCGCCCGCCGCAAGGAAGTTGTCCTGGTCGGCGTAGTAATGTTGCGTGGCCAGACCGGTGCTGCCGGGGAGGTAGACGCTCACGTCGAGATTGTCGAGCGCCTTGACCTCGAGCGGAACGGGATCGCTGACCGCCTCGCCTCCGGCGGCAATCAGGATGGATGCGCTGCCGCCAAAGCGCAACGGGTGCAGAGAGCCTGGGGCGGTGGCGGCGCCGCTTCCCGCCAGGGCGATGGTGGCAGCACCAACCGAAAGCGGATTGGCGCCGTACTCATTGGATATGCGCGCCCGTACCCAGTTGCCGCCAGCGGAGACATGGACAACATTGCGCACGGTCTGGTTGGCGAGCCCAACATCGGATGGGCATCCCGGAGAATAGAAGGTGCCGCCCGGCGTGGGTGTACCCTGCCAGGTGGAGATCCAGCCGCGGTTCGGTTGACCCGCGGCGGTGGTTGCGGACATCCAAAAAACAAACGATACAAGGGTCAACAACAGCGCCGGCAGTGCGAAAGCCCCGTGCCAATTCGCAGCTGAGTGTGATTTCGAAGGGATGCGGTAAACCTCAGGGGGACGTTTCATGGTTTGCTCCTGACATGGAATCGATATTTGAAGCCGGGGAGGAATGATTCCTTTTGCCGCCTCTAACGGGAGGAGCATGAAAGCGCGGCACGGCAGGCAAATTAGGCTGCCGCAAGCAGGGTTGTCAAGACAATAAATCGCTTTTCTTGAGGGCACCGCCTGCACAGCATCCCGTGGAATAAAATCTCTCCCCGCCGCTCTTTCGCCGTTTCTTGTGGCGTTCGCCACACAATTTCCCCCCGACCCTCTGCTACCATATTCACGATTGCAGTTCCCGCCGCCGGGCAGGAACATTTTGAGGGCCCCAGCCGGCTGGAGCGAGCACCAGAAGGAGAATTTCTATGGCTCTCGTAACAATGCGGCAACTCCTTGATGAGGCCGCCAAGGGCGGCTATGGCGTCGGCGCTTTCAACGTAAATGACATGGAACAGATCCAGGCGATCATGGGCGCGGCAGTGGAGACCAACTCTCCCGTCATCGTCCAGGCCAGCCGCGGCGCGCGCGCGTTTGCCGAGGATCGCTACCTCTATCACCTCATGCTGGCGGCCAACGAGCTGCATCCCGAGATTCCCATGGCCCTGCACCAGGACCACGGCAACAGCTTTGAGACCTGCAAGAGCGCCATCGCCCTCGGCTTCACCAGCGTAATGATGGACGGCTCGCTCCTCGAAGATGGCAAGACGCCTTCAACATTCGAGCAGAACGTCGAAGTCACCCGCAAGGTGGTCGACTATGCCCACGAGCGCGGCATCACCGTGGAAGGCGAAATCGGCGTGCTGGGCGGCGTGGAAGACGGTCACGGAGCGGGCGGCACCGGCCTCGAGCACATCACCGATCCCGACCAGGCGGTCGAGTTCGCCGAGCGCACCGGCGTTGACGCTCTGGCGCTCGCCATCGGCACCAGCCACGGCGCATACAAGTTCACCAAGAAGCCCGATGGCTCGGTGCTCAAGATGGACGTGCTCATCGAGATTCACCGCCGCCTGCCCCACACCCACCTGGTCATGCACGGCAGCTCGTCGGTGCCCAAGGACCTGCAGGACATCGTGAACCAGTTCGGCGGCAAGCTGAAGCAGACCTGGGGCGTGCCGGTCGAAGAGATCCAGCTCGGCATCAAGAACGGCGTGCGCAAGATCAACGTCGACACCGACAACCGCCTCGCCATCACCGGCGCCATCCGCAAGGTTCTCTGGGAGACCCCCGAAAAGTTCGATCCGCGCGACTACATGAAGCCCGCACGCGACGCCATGAAGAAAGTCGTGTCGGAACGCATGCGCGAGTTCGGCCAGGCGGGACACAGCAAGGACTACGCGCCCATCGCCATCGAGGAGATGGCCAAGGGCTACGCCAGCGGCAAGCTGGACCCGCGGCCTTCACTGGCCGGGGCCCGGTAACAGCCCGCAACCCGCCGAATCAAAGGGCCACCCCGCAATCGCGGCGTGGCCCTTTTCCTTGTGGCCCAGCACGCCGCCTCCCGGCGATAGCGAGAGCAGCTTAGCCAAGCTAAGGCCAACGGAGGTTTCTCACCACCGACTTTCAGGAATTGCCCTGGAAGTTTGCAGTCCAGCATGGCGCGTTGCCGCACCCGGAAAGAATGAAAAAACGGCTTATTCTTTACTCAGATGATTTTAAATGACTTAGCCGTTATTTTGACTGCAGAGAATTAAGTCCGCCTGGAGCACAATCGAGATGGAGAGGTGAATGGCATGTCTTCGCGGCCCAATTCGAGTTCGCGGGTCAAACGGACATCCCCGGAAGGACACCTGAAAGGGGATACCCCAACCCCCGGTCTGTGCTGTGAAAGTGTGAGATTATGACTAACTTATTTAGAGTCAGCTATTTAGCAAAATTAACCCTTCACAGTTTCACAGCCTAGGTTGAGTGTAAAAGTCATGTCATTTAGCGCGATAGTATTGATTAATAACGAGTTAAATGGAACTATTTCAGTGTTCCTGTTGGGGCCAAAATGAGCCCGAAACGAGCCAAAAAACGCAACCCCCGGCGGTTTAGCCGGGGGTTAGGGCCATTTTTGAGAGAGTGTGTCAGTTGCTGTAGAGCAGGATGCCCGCCGCCTTCTCCTCGGTGCCGCTTTCGTCCGCGCTGACCGGGCGATAGAACAGCTGGTTGTTGTTGAGGTAGACCTCGAGGAACGCCGGCCGGTCGGTGATCTGTCCGGCGATCAGCGCTTCCGACAGCGGGTCTTCGACGTAGCGCTGCAGGGCGCGGCGCAGGGGACGAGCTCCGTAGCTGCGGTCGACCAGCGTCTTGTCGAGGATCCACTTCTTGGCTTCTTCGGTCACCGAGATGGTGATGGACTTCTGCGCCAGGTTGGCGTTCGAGCTGCTGTACAAGCAGTTCGACGATCTGGATCAGGTCGGCGTCGTTGAGCGACTGGAAGAGGATGACCTCGTCGAGACGGTTGAGGAACTCGGGGTTGAAGGTCTTCTTCACCTCGTTCTTCACCAGCTCTTCGATCTTTTCGCTGACCAGGTCGTCGCGGTCGCTCTGGAAGCCGAGCCCCTGCTTCTTCTTCAGGTGCCGCGCGCCAATGTTCGACGTCATGATCAGGATGGTGTTCTTGAAGTCGACCGTGTTGCCGAGCCCATCGGTCAACTGGCCGTCTTCAAACACCTGCAGCAGCAGGTTGAACACATCGGGGTGCGCCTTCTCGATTTCGTCCAGCAGGACCACCGAGTAGGGCGAGCGCTTGACCCGTTCGGTCAACTGGCCGCCTTCCTCGTAGCCCACATATCCCGGAGGCGAACCGATCAGCTTCGACACCGAGTGCTTCTCCATGAACTCCGACATATCGAAGCGGATCAGCGCCTTGTCGGACCCGAACAGGAATTGCGCCAGCGTGCGCGCCATCTCCGTCTTGCCCACGCCCGTCGGTCCAAGGAACAGGAAGCTGCCAATCGGCCGGTGCGGCGACTTGAGGCCCGCACGCGAACGCCGGATGGCCCGCGCCAGCGCCGAGATCGCCTTCTCCTGCGAGATCACGCGCTTGTGCAGCTCTTCTTCCACGCGCAGCAGCTTCTGCGTCTCTTCTTCCTTGATGCTGGTACGGGAACGCCGGTCCAGCGGCTCACCACATCCTCGATGTCTTCGCGGCCCACAATGCCGGCAGCCGAGTCGTCGAGGTGATACTTGTCGCGCAGGGCGCGCAGGCTTTCGCGCTCCTTGCGTTCTTCGTCCGAATAGAACCGCGCCTTCTCGAACTCGTGATTGGCGATCGCCGAGTCCATGCGGTGCACGATGAACTTGATCCGCTTCTGGACTTCGGTGATCTCCTCGGGCAGCGAAGTCTGGCGCAGCTTGACGCGCGCGCCGGCTTCGTCGATCAGGTCGATCGCCTTGTCGGGCAGGAAGCGGTCGGGAATGTAGCGGTTCGAATGCGACACCGCAAACTCGATCGCCGCATCGGTGTAGCTGACCGCGTGGAACTTCTCGTAGCGGTCCTTGATGCCCATGATGATCTTGATGGCGTCGGCCTCGTTGGGAGGCGGCACCTTCACGGCCTGGAAGCGCCGCTCCAGCGAGCGGTCCTTCTCGATCGACTTGCGATACTCAGCCGGCGTGGTTGCGCCGATGCACTGAATCTCGCCGCGGCACAGGGCCGGCTTGAGGATGTTGGCCGCGTCGAGCGAGCCCTCCGCCGAACCCGCGCCCACCAGCGTGTGCAGCTCGTCGATGAAGATGATGGAGTTCTGATTCTCCATCAGCTCCTTCATGATGGTCTTCAGCCGCTCTTCAAACTGGCCGCGATACTTGGTGCCGGCCACGATGAGCGACAGGTCCAGTCCCAGCACGCGCTTGTCGGCCAGGAACGTCGGCACTTCGCCGTCGGCGATGCGCTGCGCAAGGCCCTCGACGATGGCTGTCTTGCCCACGCCGGGCTCGCCGATCAGCACCGGATTGTTCTTGGTGCGGCGGCACAGGATCTGGATCACGCGCTCCAGTTCGCCGTCGCGGCCCACCAGCGGATCGAGCTGCCCATCCATCGCGGCCTGGGTCAGGTCGCGGCAGAACTCGGCCAGCAGGCTCGACTCACGCTGCCGCTGCTTGCGCCGGGGCCTTCTCCTGCGTCACGCGCGCCAGCTCGTCGCGAATCTGCGCCAGCTTCAGGCCGCGCTCCTGCAGAATCTCCGAGGCAAAGCACTTCTCTTCGCGCAGCAGGCCCAGCAGCAGATGTTCGGTTCCAATGTGCTTGTGGCCCAGCCGCTCGGCTTCTTCCGCCGCATAGGCCAGCACCCGCTTGCATTCGTTCGAAAGCGGCAGGTCGACCGAGGTCGAAACCTTTTCGCGGATGGTGGTGTGCGCTTCGATCTGCTTGCGGATCGACTCCACCGAGGCGTGCGAGCGCAGGAAACGGTTGGTCAGTGCCTTGTCCTCGCGCAGCAGGCCGAGCAGCAGGTGCTCGGTCTCGATATAAGGCGAGCCAAACTGGCTGGCCTCATACCGCGCGAAGAAGATCACGCGCCGTGCCTTCTCCGTATAGCGTTCGAACATAGTGATTCTCCCTTGTACCCAGGCTATCGGCTGGAGTGGCCGTCCGGTTCACTGAAACTCAGCTTCCGGCTTCGGCCCTGCCTGCTCGCGCCCTCTCTGACATTCGCCGCCCGAGGCACCTCATGAAAAATCCTGCCCTGCCTGCGGAACAGCTCTTTGGGATGGTCTTCGGGAGATTCACTTCCCGATCGCCCCGGGACGATTGCTGTCCCGGCAGCTTCCATCTGACCTTTTCAACCCGGCGTGGAGGGGAAGTTCCATTCCGGGCCGATTCCCTGCTACATATGAGACTCATTTCGACCCCGTAACGCTGCTTTTTCCGGGTCCGAATTCTTACGCCTGGTTCCGTTTAGCGACCGTCGGCTGACATTGACAACCGGCCGCCTTCCAGCCGCAGAACCCGCGTACAGCGCGCCGCCAGGTCCATGTTGTGGGTCACCACGATCGAAGTTAGGCTGATAGCTTGCGTGCAGTCGTTGAAGTAGATCAAACACCTGCCCGGACAGTCGTTTCGTCCAGGTCGCCGGTGGGCTCGTCGGCCAGCAGCAGCCGGGGATTGTTGACCAGGGCGCGGGCCAGCGCGACCCGCTGCTGCTCGCCGCCGGAAAGTTCGCCGGGCCGATGGTCGCGGCGGTCTTCCAAGCCAACTTCTCTCAACCAGTTAGCCGCCAATCGCCAGGGCTTCGCGCCGCGACTTGTCCCCGGGCCAGCAGCGGCATGGCCACGTTTTCCTGCGCCGTGAACTCCGGCAGCAGGTAATGAAACTGCCAGACGTAGCCGATCTCGCGATTGCGAAAGGCCGCCGCCTGCCGGGGATTGAGCTTGCCACGTTGGTAGAGGCGCAGTATACAGTTCCCGCGGAGGGCGCATCAAGAGCACCGAGAATGTGCAAAAGCGTGCTTTTTCCTGCGCCCGACTGCCCGACAATGGCCACCAGTTCGCCGGCTCCACTTCGAGATCGAGATCGCGGAAGAGGGTGAGCGGCCCGCGCGCGGTGTGGTAGGTCTTTTCGAGCTTTTCGACACGGATGATTGGATCGGCGGCGCTGCGGTCCCGACCGCGACTCCGGTGTCCCGCTGAAAGCGGGTAGCCTGCGCGGCAGCCGCTGGAGGAGGTTCCGTCATCCCTTAAAGCTATTTTATCGTGCCGGATGGGCTAGGCGGCGTCGTCTCCGGCGCGCAATGTTTCGAGCGAACCCGCCACTGCCGGGGCCGATCATCCGCATCAGCGCCACGTACACGCCGCCCGAGACGAAGAACCCGACAAACCACGCGTAGTCATAGAGGAAATGCAGCGGCTTGAATGACGAGCCCGACCAGCGCGACGATCACGCCCAGAACCAGCGCAACAATGGCGCGCGGGTTGATGCCCTTCGAGTAGTGGTACGCGCCTTCGCGGTGGTAGAGCGAGTTCACGTCGAGTTCGGTTTTGCGGATGAGGAAGTAGTCGCAGACCATGATGCCGGCCACCGGCCCCAGCAGCCCCGAGTAGCCGATCAGCCAGCCGAAGATGTAGGCATCCGGCGTGGCGAGCAGCTTCCACGGGCACATCGCCAGCCCCAGAAAACCGGTGATCAGCCCGCCGGTGCGGAAGCTGATGAGCCGCGGATAGAGGTTGGAGAAATCGTTCGACGGCGAGACCACGTTGGCGCCGATGTTCACGTTGAGCGTCGCGATCAGGATCGCGATCGAGCGCAACAAAGGCCACGAACGGCTGATGAAATGCGCCGATCAGCGTGATGGGATTCCAGATGGGATGCCCGAACAGCACCGCCGAGGCCGACGTCACCGAGATGCCGACGAACGTGTAGAGCGCCATGGCTACAGGCAATCCGAAAGCCTGCCCCCATGCCTGCGATGTCTGCGATTTGGAGTAGCGCGTGAAATCGGGAATGTTGAGCGCCAGCGTGGCCCAGTAGCCCACCATCGCCGTCAGGGAAGGAAAGAACACGGCCAGGAACTCGCGGGTCGAATGAAACTGGCTGGGCGTCGAGAGCATGGTTCCGAAGCTGCCCGCCTTGATCCGCACCCAGATCAGCAGCAGCGCGGCCATCACGAACATGAATGGCGCGCCGAACGCCTGCAGGTGGCGAATGGATTCGACTCCGCGCCACACCACCACCATGTTCAGCAGCCAGAACAGCAGAAAGCTGGCCCACAGAACCCCGCTGACGCCCGCCAGCGAAGGCCAGATGACAATCAGCATCGAGTCAATCGCCTGACCGCCGATCCACGATTGGATGCCGAACCAGCCGCAGGCCACGATGGCCCGCAGGATCGCCGGCAGGTTCGCGCCGCGCACTCCGAACGGCGCGCGGATGAAGACGGGGAAGGGAATGCCGTACTTGGCGCCCGCGTGCGCATTCAGCAGCATGGGAACCAGCACGATCAGATTGCCGAGCAGCACCGTGCCCACCGCCTGCTTCCAGTCCATCCCCTTGGCGATGAGCGACGAAGCAAGCTGATAGGTGGTGATCTCCATCGACATGGAGAACCACAGCGCAACGTAGTTGTAGAGTCCCCACGTCCGCTGCGCAGGCGTAGTCGGCGCGAGGTCGCGGTTCGAAAGACTGGGATCAACAACGCTCAAATGGTTCTCTCCGAAGGCAGCGATGACAGGTCGGCGCGGAGGATCTTCGCAGATCATATGAGCGTTTGGACTAACAAATTGATCACTTCCACGCCCCGCCCCGTGCTTCGCGGCGCAGATAATTCCCGCGCCCCGGCCTGCCGATAAACTGTCCTTTCAAAACAATCAGTTCGCCGCGCGAATACACATCCCGCGCATTCCCGCGAACGTGAAAGCCTTCAAACATCGAATAATCCACTCGCATATGGTGCGTAGCCGCGGAGATCGTGTGTTCCGCCGCGGGGTCCCACAGCACAAGGTCGGCGTCGCTCCCCACCGCCAGCACCCCTTTCTTTGGATACATGCCGAAGATCCGCGCCGGCGCGGTTGCCACCAGTTCGACAAAGCGATTCAATGTCAGATTTCCCATGCCCCACGCCGTGGTGATGCAGCAATTGCAGCCGGTTCTCGATGCCCGGGCCGCCGTTGGGAATCTTGGTGAAATCGTCTTTGCCCAGCGCCTTCTGATCTTCAAAGCAGAACGGGCAATGATCCGTCGATACCACTTGCAGGTTGTCGGTCGCGCAGCCCGTCCCATAACTTCGGCTGGTTGCGGCGTTCGCGCAGCGGCGGCGTGAACACGTACTTCGCGCCCTCCCATCCCTTATCCACCATGTTGTCTTCGATGCGAGAGCAGCAGGTACTGCGGGCACGTCTCGGCAAAGGCCGGCAGGCCGCGGTCGCGCGCTTCTCGCACCTGGTTCAGCGCGTCTTCGCTGGACAGATGCACGATATAGACCGGCACGCCCGCCATCTCCGCCATCGCAATGGCGCGATGCACCGCCTCGGCTTCCGCGCGCGTGGGCCGCGTCAGGGCGTGATAAATGGGCGCGGTCTTTCCCTCCGCCAGCGCCTGCTGCACGATTACGTCAATGACCGATCCGTTCTCGGCGTGCATGCATACCAGCGCGCCGTTCTTCGCCGTCTGCCGCAGGGCCTTGAAGATGGTGGCGTCGTCCACCATCAGCACATTGGGATAGGCCATGAACAGCTTGAAGCTGGCCACGCCCTCGCGCACCATGTCGTCCATGTCTTCGAGGCCCGCATCGGGCAGATCGGTCACGATCATGTGCAGGCCGTAATCGATGCAGGCTTTGCCCTCGGCCTTCTTCCACCACGTGTCGAGCGCGGTGCGCATCTTCGTGCCGCGCGCCTGGATAGCGAAATCGACAATCGTGGTCGTGCCGCCGATCGCCGCCGCCCGCGTCCCGGTCTCGAAATCATCGGCGGACTTGGTGCCCCCGAACGGCATGTCGAGATGGGTATGTGCGTCGATGCCGCCGGGCAGCAGCAGCAGGCCCGTCGCATCGACCACTGTCTCCGCCGCACTCGCAGGAATGCCGGCGCGAATTTCCTTGATCGCCGCGCCGTCGATCAGCAGATCGGCCTTCACCCTTGAGTCGGCGTTAACGATCGTTCCGTTTTGAATGAGGACTGAAGACATGGTTTCGAGTACCTTGAAGAGTGGAGTTAGCGGAGTTGATTCACACCTGGTTCGGATCGGTCACGTACACCGCTCCACGCGTACGTTCTTCCCACGACTCTGGCACAACATCCCTGTCGATACGCACCATGGTGATGCACTCATCCACCGGGCACACCAGCGAACACAGATTGCAGCCCACGCACTCCGTCTCGTCCACGCGCGGAATGCGCGCCAGCGGCGTGGGATAAGGTCCGTGCTCCGCGATTCTCAATGCACGCTCCTTGCGCGTCACCGGCGTATTGGTGATGGCAGTGCGGCTGCGCGCCTCGTGTTCGCCGGGGACGGTGTGCAATCGATATGGCCCGTCCACCGGCCCGCTCACGCGATCAAGATGGATGCATTGGTGCGCGCCGTCCCAGCAAGCGATGTGGCACAGATCGCAGCCGATGCACTTCTGTTCATCGATTCGCGCCACGATCTTGTAGTTCAGGTTGAGGTGCTTCCAGTCAGTCACGCGCGGAAGCGAGAGCCCGCGAAAATCCTCGATGGTTTCGAAGCTGCTTCGACCGCATCCAGTTTTCGAGCCCCTCGATCATGTCTTCGACGATGCGATAGCCATAGTGCATCGCCGCCGTGCATACCTGCACCGTTCCGCACCCGAGCAGAAAGAACTCCGCCGCGTCGCGCCATGTGCCGATGCCGCCGATGCCCGAGAGCGGCAGCGCCGATTCCGGATCAGCCATCACCTGCTGCACCATGTTCAGCGCGATCGGCTTCACGGCCGGTCCGCAGTAGCCTCCGTGCGAACTCTTGCCATCCACATTCGGTCGCGGCGTGAATGTATCCAGATCGATTCCGGTAATCGAGTTGATGGTGTTGATCGCGGAAAGCCCATCAGCGCCGCCGCGCTTCGCCGCTCGCGCCACGGTGCGAATATCGGTAATGTTGGGCGTGAGCTTCACCAGCACCGGCGTGCGCGCTTTTTCCTTCACCCACTCGGTAATCATCTGCGCGTATTCCGGCACCTGGCCCACTGCCGAGCCCATGCCGCGCTCGCTCATTCCGTGCGGGCAGCCGAAGTTGAGTTCCAGTCCATCCGCTCCGGCATCTTCAGAACGCGCCACGATCTCGTGCCACGCTTCGCGATTCGATGCCACCATCAGCGATGCGATTACGGCGTGCTGCGGATAGCGTTTCTTCACCTCGGCCATCTCGCGCAGGTTCTCTTCAACAGGCCGGTCGCTGATGAGTTCGATGTTGTTGAAGCCCATGATCCGCTGGCCGTTCCAATCGGTAGCCGAGTAGCGCGAGCTAACGTTAGTCACAGGCTCGCCGATGGTCTTCCACACCGCACCGCCCCAGCCCGCATCGAACGCGCGCATAATCTGCTCGCCGCAATTCGTCGGCGGCGCGGACGCCAGCCAGAACGGGTTCGGCGAATCGATCGAGCCGGCAAAGCCGCGAACGCAAAGGTCAGGGCCACTCTTAGACATGTGTACCCTCCGCCTGCTTCAACATCGCCAGCGCTGCGCGTTTTCCGTCCGCTACTGCGTCCACGACTTCGCGGCCGCCGTTCACGCAATCGCCCCCGGCATAGTAGCGTTGGATTGCGGGTCTTGCCGGTGGCAGGATCGGCGACGATGCGCCCGTCTCGCACTTCGATCTGGCGAAATTCCTGCATGAGCACGCTGAGCGGCGACTGCCCGATGGCCGGCACCACCATGTTGCAGGAGATGGCGACCAGCGAATCGGGCACCTGGACCAGCCTCACGCCCACTTGCTGCACCTGGACCGTGTCGAGCAGCAGGCGGCCGTGCGCATCGGGCCGGATCGCAACCAGCGCCCTGCCGCCAGAGAAACTGCACGCCCTCCTGCTTGGCGTGCTCGTATTCAAAGCTGAACGCGGCAATGTCGCTTTCGCCGCGGCGGTAGAGAACATAGACCGTTTCGGCGCCCAGGCGCCGTGCGGCGTTGGCGGCATCAATGGCGGTGTTGCCTCCGCCCACCACGACCACTGTGCCTTCGATCTTGTGCAGGCGACCGGTCTTGTACGACGCGATGAGCTCGAGCGCGTTCATCACGCCTTCGTTCTCCTCTCCCGGAATTCCCAGCCGCTGCATGGCGCCCAGACCAACGCCGACGAAAAATCAAATCGAACTCGGATTCAAGCTTTTCCAGGGCCGTCGGCTTCGTCGATGGTTACGCCAAAGCGGAACTCCACGCCCATGCGGCGAATCAACTCGGCCTCGCGCAGGCTTTCGGCGGCGCGCAGTTTGTACTCGGCCACGCCGTAGGTATTCAGGCCGCCCGGCAAGGCGCGGCGCTCCACGATGGTCACCGACGCGCCGTGGCGCCGCAACTCCGCCGCACACGCCAGCGATGCCGGTCCCCCACCGATGCAGGCCACGCGCAGATCGCGGCGCACCGGCGGGATGCTTAGCAGGTCCTCACCCGAGGCATGAAATGCGTCGATCGCATGGCGCTGCAGCAAGCCGATCTGGATTGGTTCGCGATTGTAGCGGTGCATCACGCATGCGCCTTCGCAAAGAATGTCGACCGGGCAGGCCCGCGCGCAGCTTCCGCCCAGGACGTTGGCGTCGAGAATGCGCAGCGCCGATCCGCGCAGATTGCCGGTGGCGATGCGCTTGATAAAGCCCGGAACATCGATGTGCGTCGGGCACGCGGCGGTGCAAGGCGCGTCGAAACAGTAAAGACAGCGATGTGCCTCGACCAGCGCAGCCTGCGGCGCGAGCGGCGGATGGATCTCGCGGAAACGCTCGCGAATCTGCGGATCGTCGGGAACAGATGCGATGCTCATCGAGACCTCGGGGAAGACTACTTTTGGTTAAAATCCCGAACCACAGATCCTCTCACTCCCCTTCACTGCGCTCAGGGTCGCTCAGGATGACCACTTTTCAGCTTTCAAACCGCTATTGAAAATAAGAATTTTGTTTCAATGGAGTCAACCGCATGAGAGTCAAGATGCAACGAGAGGCCCGTAGAGATCCGGCCGGCGGTCGCGAAAGAACTGCCACGTGCGCCGCACCTCCGCGATCTCGTCGAGATTCAGGTCTGCGGTCAGCACTTCATCCTGGTCGCGCGAGGCCTGCGCAATGATCTGCCCGCGCGGGTTGGCGAAGTAGCTGGAACCGTAGAATTCGCCGATATTCCACGGCGGCTCGGTGCCTACGCGATTGATGGCGGCGATGAAGTAGCCATTGGCTGCGGCGTGGGCGGGCTGCTCCAGCTTCCACAGGTATTCGCTCAGGCCGGCCACCGTGGCCGAGGGATTGAAGACAATCTCCGCGCCGTTCAACCCCAGGCAGCGCGCGCCCTCGGGAAAATGCCGGTCGTAGCAGATGTAGACGCCGATCTTCGCAAAGCCCAGATCGAACACGGGGTAGCCAAGGTTACCAGGCCGGAAATAGAACTTCTCCCAGAATCCCGGCGCGACATGCGGGATATGGGTTTTCCGGTATTTGCCAAGATAGGCGCCGTCGCTCGACAGCACCGCGGCAGTGTTGTAGAAAATGCCTTCCTGCTCCACTTCGTAGACCGGCACGATCATGGCGATGTGCAGTTCTTTGGCGAGGGACTGCATCAGGCTGACGGTCGGTCCACCCGGGACTGGTTCTGTGGAGTCGTACCACTTCACCGACTGCTCGGCGCAGAAGTAGGGGCCATTGAAGATTTCCTGCAGGCACACGATCTGGGCGCCGTCGCTCGCCGCCTTGCGGATGAGGCCAAGGTGCTTGTCGATCATGGCCTGCTTCTGCACCGCGAGGGGCTCCGTTGCCGGAACCGCATTAGACGCCTGAAGGATGGAACATCGAACGATGCGGGGCATGTTTTACCGCTCCAGTCGAACAGAGGTGTGAGTCTTTGAAGTTAAAGCACCGGGATCGGTTGGGCAATGGGTTTGTTTGGATATAAGCCCGGCTTTGGGGTGGGTGCAGACACGCGGAAAGCCTGGCGCTCTTTACCCGCTTAGTCGTCGTCTTCAAGAGCCCTGAGCAACTCTTCCGCGTCGGTGATGGGGGGGAGGCAGGTACGGCCGCGGCAGACGATGGTGTAGACCGCGCCGTCCTGCGGTTTCGGGACGTTGAGCAGCATCTCCGCTAGCGCTTCGGGAATACCGCCGGGAACCAGCCGGAATGGGCGCCACGCGCATGACCGTCTTGTTCACTCCGTAGCGGGCTACGGCCATGGCTTCGAGCCGCGCTGCTTCCGGCCCCGACCCGACTACGACCACCTGCAGCGGATCGAGCAGCAGCCGTTCCAGGGCCAGGCCGTAGCTGCCCGCATAGAGCCCGAAGTGCTCCACGATCCCGGAGAACGTGGCCAGCGTGTCTTCGGCGATTTCGCGATACTGACTGCGGCCGGTCAGCGCCTCCAGGCGCAGCAGCGCCGAAGCGGCAGTGGGATTGCCCGCCGGAGTGGGCGAATCCTGCAGCGGCTTGCGGCGCGCCGTCAGCGCTCCCAGCGGCGATGCTTCCGGCAGCGGGAGCGGCGATGTCATAAAACGCCCCGGCCGTGCCGGTCGTAGAAGCGCGCGATCATGGCGTCGGCCAGCTTGGTGGCGGCGTGGCAGAACTCCATGCGCCCGCTGGCCAGCCATCCATCCACGCAGGCGTGCACGGTGAACGCGTAATCGTCGAGCGTGCCGGGAATCCGCTCCTGCGGCGTCGCGGTTTCGCTTTTGCACGATGGATAGCCGATCACGTGGAAGAGATGGTCTTCGCCGCTCCAGGCCTCGGCCAGCAGCCGCCGCAGGGTCAGCAGCGCAAAATCGCGGGCCGAATCCATGCGCAGCACGCGCGCGCTTTCGAGATACGCCGTCACCGCCATCGCGTTCCAGCCGGTGTAGAGCGTACGGTCGATAAACGGCGTGGGGCGCTGCGTACGCGCCGCCATGAGTTTGCTGCGCGCTGACCCGATCAGTTGCCGCACTGCCTCCACCGGTTTCCCGGTTGCTGCGGCGAGTTCTTCGATCGACTGTTTGCGGTGCAGGACATTTTTGGCCGGATTGTGGTGCATGTCGCCCAGCTCGCCGATGTCGTAATAGCGGCAGGCAGCATCGAGTTCCTCGCCATCGAGCACAACCCGCGCCTCATCCAGCGTCCAGGTGAAGTAATCGCCGTCGTCGTCAAGATCGATGTCGGCGTCCTGCGAAGCGTAGAAGCCGCCGCGCTCGCGATCGGTCATGGTGCTGTCGAGCCAGGCGATGATCTCCTTCGCGGTAACAAGGAAGTCCTCGCGCACGAAGCTCTGGAATCCGTGCACGTAATTGCGCAAGCAGCTCGGTGTTGTCGTAGAGCATCTTCTCGAAGTGCGGCACCACCCAGCGTTCGTCCACGCTGTAGCGGTGGAATCCGCCGGCGAGCTGGTCGTAGACGCCGCCGCGAGCCATCTTTTCGAGCGTGGTGACAAAGGCATCGCGGGCCGGTTCGTTATCGCGGTTCATGGCGATTTCGAGCAGCAGATCGAGCGCCGCCGGATGCGGAAACTTGGGCTGCGAGCCGAATCCGCCGTGGCGCGGATCGAATTGCGAAAGGATGGAGCCGGCGATCTTGTCGACCAGAGCCAGAGAAAGATCACCGCCGCGCTGCGGAGAAGCTTTCGTTGTGCTCGATGGCCGCCATCACGCTGGCTGCCGACTCCAGCGCCTCGTCGCGCCGGTCCTTCCACACCTGCGCCATGGTGAGCAGAACGCGGCCAAATCCGGGGCGGCCATAGCGGTCGTCGCGCGGAAAATAGGTGCCGCCGAAAAACGGCCTGCCGTCCGGCGTCAGAAAGCCCGTCAGCGGCCACCCGCCCTGCCCGCTGATGGCCGAAACCGCCGCCTGGTAGCGTGCATCCACGTCGGGGCGCTCGTCGCGATCCACTTTGACGGCCACGTAATGCTCATTGATGATGGCCGCCATTTCCGGGTCTTCGTAGGACTCGCGATCCATCACGTGGCACCAGTGGCACCACACCGCGCCGATATCCAGCAGGATGGGCTTGTTCTCCGCCTGCGCGCGGGCAAAGGCCGCGCTCGCCCCACGGGTGCCACTGCACCGGCTGGTGGCGGGCCGAACGAAGATAGGACGAGGCCGCGTGTTCCAGCTGATTCGATTCGGCTTGGGTAATGTCCTCGCGCATGGCTCACCGGGGCCCACGAACAGGTTCTTCGTTCGCGGGGTGGACTCAGAATAAATCGGTTGTGTCTTGCCCGGCTATGTGATTGGATTGATTCAAGAACTATAACTTGATACTCCCTGCACCAGAGCATCCCCCGCACGAGCTCAGATAGCCGGATAAAGGCAACGAACATACACAAGCTGGCATCGTAAAGGTTTGTTTCCTCCCTGTGGACATGTTTAATCGGCCGGCGTGCCCGTTGCAGCTGTCGAACGTACGCAGCCCTGTGGTGCCATGAAACCGGAGATTCTGACACCCATGGACGGTGAGTACGCCGATACCGATGCCCGACGGCCCTGCAGGCCGAAGGGCAGCCGCGAACGATGAGCGAACTGGTGCGGGCCTTCAACTGGGGGGCCACTCCGCTGGGGGACGCCGCCTTCTGGCCACCCAGCCTGAAGACCACGGTTCGAATCCTGCTCACGTCGCGCTTCCCCATGTGGATGGCCTGGGGTCCGGAGCTCACGGTTCTTTACAACGATGCCTATGCGCGAACCACCCTTGGCAAAAAGCACCCATGGGCTCTGGGAAAGCCGCGCCAGCGCTGTGTGGCCGGAGATATGGAAGGATATCGGTCCGCGCATCGAGCGGGTGCTGGAGACCGGCGAGGCTTCGTGGGACGAAACCCTTCCCCTGATCCTCGAGCGCGGCGGGTACCCCGAGGAGACCTACCACACGTTTTCCTACAGCCCGCTGGTGGGGCCGGATGGCGGCAATGCCGGCATGCTCTGCGTGGTCATGGAAGACACCGGCCGGGTGCTCGGCGAACGCCAGCTCGCCTCGCTGGGGGCTCTTGCCGCCGCCCTGGTGGACGCCAACACCAAGGCGGAGGTTTTTGCAGCCATCGAGCGCGGCCTGGAGGGACAGAAGGACATCCCCTTTGCCTTGCTCTACCTCTTCGATGAAAGGGACTGCGCCCGTCTCAGGCTGGTAGCTCGTTGCGGGATCGAAAAGGGCCATCCGGCCGCGTGCGACCGGTTGACCATCGGCTCGAGCGATTGCCCGTGGTCCGTCGAAGCCCTGTGTTCGAACCAGCCCGTTACTGTAGAGAATCTGCCCGGAATTGTTCTCGGATCTGCCCACTGGATCCTGGGACCGGCCGCCGGCGAGGGCCCGGCTTGTTCCTTTCACGCGCAAAGGCCAGGAGACGCCCGCCGGCATCTTCATCGCCGCTTTGAACCCCTACCGGCAGCTTGAGGCGACCTACGCGGGGTATCTCGACCTGATCGCCGGGCAGATCGCCGCCAGCATCACCAACGCCGAGGCATACGAGGCAGAGAAGACGCGCGCCGAGGCGCTGGCGGAACTGGATCGCGCCAAGACGTCGTTCTTCTCGCAATGTGAGCCACGAGCTGCGAACCCCGCTCACCCTGATTCTCGGGCCCATCGAGGATGCGCTGACCAGCCAGACGCCGCCGACGCGCGCCGGCCTGGAGATGCTCCACCGCAACGCTCTCCGCCTTTTGAAGATGGTGAACGGGCTACTCGATTTCGTCCGTATCGAGGCCGGGCGGGTAAATGCCACCTTTGAGCCCACCGATCTCTCCCTGCTCACCGCGCAGTTGGCCAGCGTCTTTCGCTCCGCCATCGATCGGGCGGGTCTGGAATACATTGTCGAGTGCCCGCCGCTGCCCGAGCCGGTGTATATCGATCGGGAGATGTGGGAGAAGATCGTCCTCAACCTGATTTCGAACGCGCTGAAATCCACGTTCGACGGCGAGATCCGCATTACGCTTTCGAGCGATGGACAAGCCGCCCGGTTAACCGTCGCGGATACCGGGACCGGCATTCCCGTTCACGAACTGCCTCATCTGTTTGAGCGCTTCCGCCGCGTGGAGGGAGCGCGCCGCCGCAGCCATGAAGGAACCGGCATCGGGCTGGCGCTGGTGAAGGAACTGGTCGACATGCACGGCGGCTCCATCGAAGTAGAGAGCACCCAGGCGATCGGCTCCGCCTTTACCGTCAGAATCCCATTCGGCCAGAGCCATCTTCCCCGCGAGCGCGTGGCGGTCGAAGCGGAGAACCCGGTGGTGGTGCAGGGATCCGCCATCGCCTATCTGCGCGAGGCCATCGGGTGGCTGCCCGGGCAGGACCGGCTCGCCGACGAGAGTCACTCGCACCGAGGACGGCGACCGTCCTCTGCAGGCTAACCTGGACGGCGGAACGAGACAGAAGCAGGTTGTCCTGCTGGTGGACGACAACGCCGACATGCGCGAATACGTGCGCGGACTGCTGAGCGGCCGCTTCGAAGTCCTGGTTGCCTCCAATGGCTTGGAAGCCCTCGAATCAGGCCGAGCGCGTTCGCCCCGACCTCGTGCTGACCGACGTGATGATGCCGGAGATGGACGGCTTCGCCCTGCTCGAGGCCATCCGCAAAAGCTCCACGTTGCGCATGACGCCGGTGATCATGCTCTCGGCGCGCGCCGGGGAGGAGTCGCGCATCGAAGGGCTCGACGCCGGCGCTGACGATTACCTCACCAAGCCTTTCACGGCCCGGGAACTCATGGCTCGCGTGGAAGCGCAGCTCAAGATGGCACGGCTGCGCAAGGAAGCGGCCGAACAGCAATCCGCCTTGGGGCGCGAGGTCCAGCAGGCGCGGCAGTTTGCCTGGGAGACGCTCGAACACATTCCCGATTCGTTTGCCACGCTCGATCGCGATTACAAAGTGACCTACATGAACGCGGCGGCGGCGCGAATCACGCGAAGCGATGGGCGTTCCCCACCTTGGGCGCAGCCTGTGGGAACTCTACCCGATGCTGCTCGGCACGCCGGTTGAAGAGCACTTCCGGCGGGTAATGGAAGAGCGCGTCCCGGTCGAATTCGAGCAGTATTTTCGTACCGAAGATTCCGAAAAATGGTACCAGTTTCAACTCTACCCGCAGCCCGGCGAGGGTCTGATCGTCTACATGCGGGAAACCACCGAGGCACGCCGCACGGAACAGGCACTACGCCGCTCGGAGCAACTGGCGGCGGCTGGCCGGCTGGCCGCCAGCATCGCCCACGAGATCAACAATCCCCTGGAAGCCGTCACCAACCTGCTCTATCTCGTCAAGATGGACGAAACCATCGCGGGACATTCCCGGGGCCTGCTCGACGTGGCCGACCGCGAATTGCAGCGCCTTTCGCATATCACTTCGCGGAGCCTCAAGTTCTACCGCCAGCGCACCGCGCCGACCTTGACGGCTCTCGATGAACTGATCGAGTCGGTGCTCTTCTTCCACGAGACCGAGATCAAGCTGCGCACCATCGATCTGCGCCGGCGCTATCGGCCGGCGCCCCCGGTGCTCTGCCTGGCCGGCGAAATCCAGCAGGTTTTGACCAACCTCATCAGCAATGCTCTGGAAGCCATCGGGGATCGAGGCAGTATGTTGCTTTGTGTAAGCCCGGCGCGCGGTCGAGCGGGGCGCGAAGGAGTGGCCGTCACGGTTGCCGACAATGGCACGGGCATGGACCGCTACACCATCGGCCGTCTGTTCCATCCGTTTGTGACCACCAAGGGCGAATCGGGAACGGGACTTGGCCTGTGGGTTTCAAAAGGCATTGTCGACAAGCATCACGGAACCATCCAGGTGCGAAGTCGAAAAGAGAAAGGAACCGTCTTCCGGCTCTTCCTGCCGATCGACACGACGACCGGTGCTGACTAGGTTGACGCGCCGTCCGCACACCTGGATGGTCCAGTGCAAAGGAAATATCGAGGTACTTTTCGGGGCATTTCCCCTGTTTTTTGTAAAAATGACCGAATTCCGGGTCAAAAACGGGGTATTTTCCTCCCATTTCCCTCGTTTTCCGAGTCATCAAACCCGATTTTACCTTTATTTTCAATGATTTAATTCCACAGTCTCGCAGTTTCATAGTGTGGAGGGGGGCAGGGTATATGGTGCGCGAATTGATTGTTGGGCGAACAGAATGCGAAGATACATCGGAGGAACATGCCTGGGCAGTCCTTAGAACCGCTTGTGGGCGTTTCAGAGGGCGCAGAACAGATGGCACGGACAAACTTCGCAGTTTTCGCCCGGAAGCAAGCGAGTCAGCGCCGCGTCTATCGCTCCGTGAACTGATACCTGAACCTTCCAAAGGATCCGGTGCGGCGAGCCGTCAGGCAGTCGACGTCTGAGGTTCGCTTTCTTTCCTGTTTCTATTGTGCCCCGGGAAGGGTTAATTCTCTGCAGTTAAAATAACGGCTAACTCATTTCAAATCAGTTGAGTAAAAATAGGCCGCTTTTTTCCATTCTTTCTAGTGCGGCGGCGCCCCATGCTGGACTGCAATTCAAAATCGAAGGCGTGTTCTCGCTGATTCGGCACGGCATCATGGGCACGTTTCACAGCGTCAGCCGCAACATCTGCTGAACTACCTAAAGGAATTTGAGTTCCGGCGGAACACTCGCAAACTGGACGACGGGCAGCGCGTTTCCGCGTAGTTAAGGCATTGGACAGCAGCTTGAATACTGTCAATCCGTGGACAACCCGCCGTATATCACCGGATAAGAGGCGGGACATGTTTCAGCAAATAGTTAGTCCCGATTCAAAATCGCGAAATCAGCCCCGACGTTGCCGGCGGAGCGCATGGCTGCGGAAAAAGCCACTCAGCCACATCGGTTCTGCAGGCACTTGAAGCGAAACCGCTGCAGGGATCAGGCAGGGTGTTTGACTCCGGTATGCATCTAAATCCGATGGGTACGTCGCAGGGCTTAACCCAGAGCAATGTCTGCGACAGGAGACTTCGGCGGCGCAAAAGCCGGCCGATCGCGCTGCGGCGGATTTTCCGGGGACACCGGGTACAGGGGCGCCGGGCGCCGGCATTCCCCCAGGAGACGCGAAATGAATGGTTCTGGTGCCGCGCGGATCCTGGCGCGCCTGTGGTTTCTCGTCATCGCGGTGGTAGCCATCGCGATTCTCTATCTAGCCAAGGTTCTATTCCTGCCGCTTGCCTTTGCCATTCTGTTCGCATTTCTGCTTGCGCCGGTGGTGAGCCTGCTGGAAAGGTTGCGGCTGACGCGCGCACTGGCAGCCGTCCTGGTGATCCTGGGTTTTGCCACGCTTCTTGGGGTGGCCGGATGGATGCTGTTTACGCAACTCGTAGCGGTAACCAACGACCTGCCCATCTATCGCGACAACATCGCGCAAAAGATGGAAGCGATTCACAGTCCCAGCGACTCCGCGTTCTCTCGTGCGGAGCAGGAGGTGCAGCGGCTGAGCGAAGAGCTGGGTCTGGCGAACTCTTCCGCGGTGCTTCATTCCCAGCCGCAGAAGTCCGGCAACAAGCAGCTGGGGTCGTCGCCGGAACGGCCGGTGCAGGTGCGCGAAGTGGCGCGGCCGACCGGGCGCCTGGATCAGCTCGGCGGGATTGTCGAACCGCTGACCACGTCGTTTCTGTGCGTCGTGTTTACTTTTTTCGTGCTGCTGCAGCGCGAGGATTTGCGCAACCGCCTTATCCATCTCAGCGGCGTCCACAACCTGAGCGTGATGACACAGGCCATGAAGGACGCGAGCGCCCGCATCAGCCGCTATTTCTCGCTGCAACTGCTGGTGAATGTCGCGTATGGCTCGCTGGTTTTTGCGGCGCTGTATTTCATCGGCCTGCCGCACGCGCTGCTGTTCGCCGCAGTGGCAGCGCTGCTGCGGTTTGTGCCCTACGTTGGAGCGCCCATCGCGGTGTTGCTGCCTACGCTGTTGTCGCTAGCGGTGTTCCACGGGATGGACGCACTCCCTGATGATCGTGGGCACTTTCCTTGTGCTCGAATTGTTCACCGCCAATTACGCCGAACCACACATCTACGGCAGGCATACGGGTCTTTCCTCGCTGGCGATTTTGGTGGCGGCGGCATTCTGGACACTGATATGGGGACCGGTGGGGCTGGTCTTGTCTGTGCCGCTGACGGTCTGCCTTGTGGTCATGGGCAGGCACGTCCCAGCGCTCGGATTTCTGACGGTGATGCTGGGAGACCAGCCGGTGGTTCCGCCGTTTACATGCTTCTATCAGCGCCTGCTGGCGCATGATCAGCGCGAAGCCGCGGAAATCCTCGAGACCTGCCTGAAGGACGGCGATCTTCAGAATATGTATGATTCCGTGCTGGTCCCGGCGCTAGTGATGTCGCAACAGGATCGACTCGAGGGCGATCTTGACGAAGAGTCGGGCGAATTCATCCTCCAGACTACGCGCGAACTCATCGACGAACTCGGCATTCGGGATACATCCGAGCCGGAATCGGAGGCGAAGGCGGCGACCGCGATTCCGGAACACAGGACGACTCCTCCGCCCAAAGTACTGTGCGTGCCGGTGCGCGACGAAACCGACGAACTTGGCACCATGATGCTGGCGCAGTTGCTCGAGGCGGCAGGGATGGAGGTTGCGTCGATTCCCGTGCGGCGCGTTGACGAGATCGTGGCAACCGTGGCGGCGGAGAGTCCCGAGGTGGTATTTCTGTCCGGCTTGCCGCCGTTCGGCATGGCGCGAGCGCATCGTCTGTACAGGAGCCTTCGTGCACGCTACCCTCACCTCAAGCTGATGATCGGCATATGGGGTTTTATGGACGATGCCAGCGGGGCCTCGCAAAAGATCAGCCGCGGGGATGCGGTGCACGTTTCCACTACGCTGGCCGATGCGGTTGCGCAGGCCCGGTCGATGTTTCGCGGGGCAGAGACCATCGTGCAGTCCCGAGCAGGAGCCTTCGCCGGCCAACGCAGCCTGAGCGTGATTGCTAAGCATTCCGCTGCGTTCTGCGGTTTTTTCAGCACCCATTCGCGCCTTCCGCACATCTACGTGTTGAGCTATGACACAACCTGCGACGACGACCGAACTGCGTACACTGGGAAACTCCGACCTTCAACTCACTCCCATCGGATTCGGGGCGTGGGCCATCGGCGGCGGCAACTGGGAATTCGCCTGGGGACCCCAGGACGACAAGGAGTCCATTGCCGCCATCCATCGCGCTCTCGACCTGGGCATCAACTGGATCGACACCGCGGCCATTTACGGGCTGGGCCATTCGGAAGAGATCGTTGGCAGGGCGCTGAAGTCCACCAGCCATCAAGCCGCTGGTGTTCACCAAGTGCTCCATGCGCTGGCATGCGGACCGCTCGATCTACCGCTCTCTCAAGGCCGAGTCGCTGGCCGAGGAACTGGAAAACTCGCTGCGCCGGCTGGGCGTGGAGACGATCGATCTTGTACCAGATTCACTGGCCCGATCCGGCCGGACCAGATCGAAGAAGGCTGGGAGACGCTGGCGCGATTCAAGGAGCAGGGCAAGATCCGCTACATCGGCGTTTCGAACTTCAACGTGGAGCAGATGAAGCGCGTCGCAGAAGATTGCGCCCATCACCAGCCTGCAGCCGCCCTACTCCATGCTGCGCCGCGCCATCGAGGCGGAGATCCTGCCGTTTGCGCAGGCAAACGACATCGGGGTGATCAATTATTCGCCCATGGTTTCGGGCCTGCTGACCGGCAAGATGACCGCGGAGCGCGTGGCTGCCCTGCCGGCCGACGACTGGCGGCGGCGCGCGGTGGAGTTCAAGGAGCCGCGGCTGAGCCGGAATATGAGGCTGGTGGAACTGCTGCGCGAGATCGGCAAGGGACACGGCGTCAGTCCCGGCGTGGTCGCGGTGGCGTGGACGCTGCATCATCCGGCCATTACCGCGGCGATCGTGGGCGGCCGCAGCGCGCGAGCAGGTGGAGGGTCTTGCCCCGGCGCTCGAGTTCCGGCTGAGCGACGAGGAGTACGGGCGGATCAACGGCGTTTCTGGAGCGCGAATCCGGCGTGATGCGAGAATTCGGCTCGAAGCTCGGCAAGACACTCAGATCAAGAAGAAAACCCCGGCCGCGGCCGGGGTTTTCTTGCTGGAGGAGGTTGGGCGACTACATCGCCGCTACAAAATCGGGGAGAACCACCGCTGCATGATCCTGAAGCAGCTGGGTCAGCCGCGCCGCCATCGCCGTATACATCGAAGCGGCGCGAAAGGCATTTACGCGAACGCCTTCGCTGGCCTGGCTGAACGCATATTGCGCCAGTCCCATCAGGACGCAAACTCGAATCTGCATGGCGTCGCTGCGCAGGGTTTCCAGCAGAACCCGGTCGACGTCGTTGCTGTTCCGGGCGGCGAAATCGGCCATTTCCATCATGACGCGGGCGTTCTGGAACATGACCCAAAGGCCCTTGGGACCTTCCATGCGTTGCCAGGCGTCATCCGGGCGTCGCGTTCACGCCCTCTTTCCAGAGGAACTGATCGCTCAGATCGCGTGCGCTCCATTCCGGGCGCAGGCGGGCAAGAAGCGAATCCCATGATTGCGAATTTCGTCTGCGAACACCGGCGCGCCAGCGAAGGAAGAACCCCACCACGGCAGCAATTACTGCAACTTGGAGCAAGATCAAAATCATGAATGACCCTCGAGCCGAGCTTTCAGTAACCATCTTGGTTTTACGAACACATCCCGGCTGTCCATTGTTGTCGTTACTACTTGTACCAGACAATGAAGCTATTGTGCACGAAAATCCCTCGTTTGTGTATAGTACTTCCCGACAATTGGTAATCAAAAGGGTATTGCACTAACGTAACCATCATCGGAGGCGTACTCCTTTCTCGAAGACCGAGTCCGAGGCTATGGCTTGCCGGACTTGTGCGTGGTGCCGATTCCGGAGTTGGCTAGTGCGACGCGGGTGCTGCGAGCGGCGCCAGTCATGGCCAGCAGAAAGTTCTGCATCTGGGGGGTGAATTCCTGGCGTTCCTGTTCCTGCTGGGCGAAGCTGACGATCCAATAGACCAGCGAGAAGTCGTAATCGCTACGCCGACCTGGTCCGGGATATGGTAAATGTGTACGTTCGCCGCGGCCTGGTGCGCGTGGATGAACGATATCCGCCAGACTGAACATGGAATAAAAGCCGAGGCCGGTTGCGATTTGCAGTTCGCGGTTGCGCCAGCCGATGGAAAGCAACTGGCTGAATCCGGCCAGAGCCATGAAGATGACCACCCGAAGCACCGCGATGGTCTGTTGGGCGTGGACAAGGAGGGCGCCAGACGGGGTGAGATTGCCCTGAATCATGTGCGCCGAAATCGGCCAGATCATGGCTCCGCAGATCGCGACCAGGAAGGTGAGAATCAGGATCGAATATCGGGGGAGCGAGGAGCGGATCGGCCGAAGCACTGCCCATCCGAGCTCCACCAGCACGGCGAACTGGAAGACAGAGTCCGCGATCATTTCCACGAGGTAGATTTGAAAATAATTCTGACTAAAGTACTTATTCAAGAAAAAGAGCAGAATGTCATTCAGCAGACACCAGACGAGGTAGGAGCAAAAAACAGGAGTAATGCGAAAGAGCCTTCCCCGGATGCAAAGAACAACGACTCCAGCCTCTGCTGAAAGCCCAACGAGCCAGAGAATCGTGTCGAGATTCAAAGGCATTCTCCTGCGCTGCTTTTAGTAAGCAGGGATTCAGTGTAGCAAAGTGCTAAGCTGCCGTAACTGACCCGTTCGTGGGGGGCACAGGTACCGGCCAGATGGGAGTGGCGACAGCGATGCTACCGTTCGTCGGCGGTACCGGGACCGGCCAGATGGGAGTGGTCACGCTGCCGTTTGTGGGAGGAACGGGCACCGGCCAGATGGGAGTGGTCACGCTGCCGTTTGTGGGAGGAACAGGCACGGGCCAGATGGGGGTGGCGACAGCGATGCTACCGTTCGTCGGGGGCACTGGGACCGGCCAGATGGGTGTGGTGACGCTGCCATTCGTGGGAGGAACGGGCACGGGCCAGATGGGCGTGGCAACAGCGATGCTACCGTTCGTCGGCGGCACCGGGACCGGCCAGATAGGAGTGGTCACGCTTCCGTTTGTGGGAGGAACAGGCACGGGCCAGATGGGGGTGGCGACAGCGATGCTACCGTTCGTCGGCGGCACTGGAACCGGCCAGATAGGCGTGGTCACGCCTCCGTTTGTGGGCGGAACAGGCACGGGCCAGATGGGGGTGGCGACAGCGATGCTACCGTTCGTCGGCGGCACTGGAACCGGCCAGATGGGGGTGGTCACGCTTCCATTTGTGGGAGGAACGGGCACCGGCCAGATGGGCGTGGCGACAGCGATGCTGCCGTTCGTCGGCGGCACTGGAACCGGCCAGATGGGAGTGGTGACGCTGCCATTCGTGGGCGGAACCGGGACCGGCCAGATGGGCGTGGCGACAGCGATGCTACCGTTCGTCGGCGGCACTGGAACCGGCCAGATGGGAGTGGTGACGCTGCCATTCGTGGGCGGAACCGGGACCGGCCAGATGGGCGTGGCGACAGCGATGCTACCGTTCGTCGGCGGCACTGGAACCGGCCAGATGGGAGTGGTGACGCTGCCATTTGTGGGAGGAACCGGGACCGGCCAGATGGGCGTGGCGACAGCGATGCTACCGTTCGTCGGCGGCACTGGAACCGGCCAGATGGGTGTGGTAACGTTGCCATTTTTGGGCCGCCAAATGGGAGTCACAGCCGCAGTATTGCCGTTCAGCGCAAGAGAAACCGGCCAGATCGGAGAAACATTGTCGTGAGTCGTGGACCGGATCGCTTGGATCGGGGTGGCCGCGGCAACTGAAGCAGTCAAAATGATGACGAATGCGGCAAAGCGGAACTTAAGCAGAGATGAGGTCATTTGAGTCGTGCTCCCTTTGGTGTAAATGATCGTAATGAAAAGAGTACCCCAGAAGCGCCATCGCCACTACGACAAAAGTAATATTTTACGTTGATCTTTCGGCACTTCGGTTTAGTTATCAATCCTTCGTCCAACTTGTTACCCAATCATCTGTGCGACGAATCACATACGCACAAACAATATTGTTCACCGCTGGACATAATCATCAAATTGTCGTAGGCCAGGACATACGGGCAGGATATCTTGGTTCTGCTGCGCATCACGATCCCATCACGCTCCGGAGGAATCCTTGATCCCAGCCCTGCGTGAAGATTTCAACCGAACGTTTTCTCCCGACCGTTATGCGGCTCTCCTGGCCTGGCTTGAGGAGCGATGCGGGGTAAGGGTCGAGTTCCGGGTGGCTGAAACGCCTATCTTCGTTCCGCTCACCCTGCTCGACGAAATGGCAGCCACCGGGGCAGACCTTGCCAAGACGCTGATTGGCTGGCCTGAGTACTTGAAAGCGTCGCTCCAGGCGATCCCGGCCGGCTACCGCGTGGCCGGAGAGACCGCGCATCCCAATTTCCTCACCGCCGATTTCGCACTGGTACGCGGACGCCGGCGGCGAGCTTGTTCCCCGTCTGGTCGAGATTCAGGCGTTTCCGTCTGTGTACGGATACCAATCCGTGCTGGGTGCCGGGTATCGTGAGACCTTTGACCTCGATCCACGGCTGGGGATGTACCTTTCCGGGCTGACGGAACGAAGTTATTGGGACCTGCTCTGCCGCACCGTCCTGGGGACCCATGACCCTGAAAACGTGGTGCTCACCGAGGTGGATCCGCTTCACCAGAAGACCCGGCCGGACTTTGAAATCACGGCGAAGCGGCTGGGCATCGCGGTGGTGGACATCGCTTCTCTCGAGCCGGTTGGAAACAAACTTCACTATCGCAACCGCACCGGCAAACTGGTTCCAATCCACCGCATCTACAACCGCGCCATAGTGGACGAGCTCATTGCGCGAAAAATCCAACTGCCATTCGATTTGACCCATGAGTGGGACGTGGAATGGGCGGGCCATCCGAACTGGTATTTCCTGATCAGCAAGTTTTCCCTGCCGTGGCTGTCGCGGCCGCCGGTGCGCCACCCGGTGGTTCCCCCCGCCGTGTTCCTGGGCGATTTCCTGGAGGGCGGAGGGCGGGCGGAACTCATGGCAAGCGGGGGTGGAGATTCCCGGCCGCAATCGGTCCGGACACGGTCTATCGCGATCTTCTGCTGAAGCCGCTGTTCTCTTTCGCCGGCAAGGGGATCCAGTTTGACCCGACGCAGGGGCAGCTCGAGACCATTCCCGCGGAGAGCCGCGGGGAGTATCTTTTGCAGCAGCGAATGAACTTCGTGCCTACGATCGAGACGCCCCACGGGCTCACCCAGGCGGAGATTCGAATTCTCTATCTGTGGCCGGATCGCGGAACCCTCACGCCGGCGCTGTCGCTGGTACGGCTGGGGAGAGGAAAGATGATGGGCGTGGACCACAACAAGAATCAGGAGTGGGTGGGCGCCTCGGCGGCGTTCTTCCCCCGATGATCGTCACGAAAGAGACAGCTATTTACTTGAGTTAAATACCCGACATAAAAGAGGTTACCTTCATGGGAACTTTCGTGCCGTGGGATTCCTTAATCCTGAGAGCGTAAAGTTTGTCTTAGAGAGATGCCCAGAAAGACTCGGGCCAATTTGAAATCGGGAATCTATCTTAAAGGGGTACCCTATGAAAAACGCGGCTGTCGCCGACAGCCCTTCCCCAAGCCAGGAAGTGCGCTGCGCAGTTCGATTTCCTCTGAATCTGCCGGTGGTGATCTCCACGGGCAGGAGCGAATATTCTGCACTGACCAGCAATGTGAGTGCCAGCGGGGTGCTATTTGAGATGACCAGCCCGCTTACGGTGGGCGAGGGGATCGATTTTTCGCTGAGAATGCCGGGGCCGATCCTGGGTACCCCAAACGACGTATTGATTCACTGTCATGGACGTGTGGTACGCTGCCTAGTGAGCCAATCCCAGTCCCAGGTCGCCGCCACCATCGACGAATACCAGTTTGTGGAGCAATAAGACTTGGCCTGGCAGCGCTCCAGCCGAGTATGGATTTTATTGAAGATTCTGCCGAAGGCGACTCCCTAGAGGCACAGGCAAAGCCGGGAGTCATCCGCATCATCCTCGCGGATTCGCAAGCCATTTACCGCGTGGGGATCCGCAAGATCTTCGCACTCGAGGACGATCTTCGCGTGGTAGCGCAGGCTGACTCGCTGGAGAACTTGCGCGCGGCCATCGAACGTTACCCGAGTGACGTTGTCCTGCTGGAAGGCGCCCTGTTGGCGGGTTCAGCCAGCGCCGTCCCGGACCTTCTGCGAATTGCGCCCCACGCCAAGCTGATCATCCAGGCTGTGTCTTCGGACGAAAGCCATACCGTCGAGCTTTACAGGAAGGGTGTCCGTGGGATCATTTCGCGCTCTATCTCACCGGACCTGCTGGTGCGCTGCGTGCGCCGCATTGCCGCCGGAGAAACCTGGATCGACAACCAGTCAATAAACTGGGTGATCGAGGCGTATCGCGCCCAGGCCGCCGCCCTGGTCAGCCCCAAGAGTCAGCCGCGCCTCTCGCCCAAAGAGATGTCGATCATCACTTGCATCACGCAGGGCAAGCGCAACAAGGAAATCGCGTTCCAGCTTGGCACTACCGAACAGGTGATCAAGAACTACCTGCGCAAGATTTACGACAAGCTGGGAGTCTCCGACCGCCTGGAGCTGGCGCTCTACTGCCTGCACAACAAAATCATTCAGGGCGACACCGATGAAGAAGCGGTAGCGCAGAAGATTCTGTCGCGCTAGCCTGAATCTCTTTCCTCTATTCATGTGAGTTCCCTGGACTCTTCGGTTTGGTCCCATTTTTGGGTAAAAACCTGAGATTCGGGGGGCATCTTGCGTGATTTTCTCGCGGGTCAAGATTCTGACAAGGTGACCAGACCGCGAGCAGCGCTGCGCCGACAACCCCGATTCTCGCTACAAATCAAACCTCTCCTTGATTTTTGCAGCGACTTGCGATTTCCGCAGTGACTTGCCACCAGGCAAGTTATTGACTTCACTATGGAACATTTGGGGAACACAGAATCCACCGGCAAAGAACCGGGAAATCCGTCATGTTTCCGGGAAGATCGCACTACTGCACAGCGGCTAGCGCCTGGCGAGATCCAAGAGCCGAACCGGGCAAGTCTCAGATGCGCATTCACGCTGAGGCTCCGAGGAACGAGGATCAGTTGAGACGCCGACCGCAAAATTCAGCAAACGAGGAGATACGACAATGCGGTTTTCCGGGCAGGGCTCAAAATGATCCAGGAGCGGGAATGAACCCGGCCGTGCGCGATTTATGGATTGCCACCGAGAAGGGGACGCTGTTTGCCAGAAGTTGGGAACCGTCGGGGGAGCCTTCGAATCGAGGCGAAGCGATTCTCTTGTTCCATGATTCGCTTGGTTGCGTGGAAGTGTGGAGGGACTTCCCCGCACAACTTGCGGTCGCAACGGGAAGGCCCGTGGTGTCCTATGACCGGCTGGGTTTCGGACGGTCGGACGCTCAGGAAGGCCGCTGGCATTCAGTTTTATTCGCGACGAGGCAGCGAACGTCGTGCCACGTCTTTTGGAGGTGCTGGGGCTCACCAGGATCGTTCCGTTCGGACATAGCGTGGGGGGAGCGATGGCGGTGGCGACGTCGGCGCAACTTCCCGGCAGGTGTGCCGCCGTTATCACTGAGTCGGCACAGAGTTTTGTTGAAGACCGCACCCTCGCAGGCGTTCGCGCCGGTCAAGCTAACTTCAAGCGGCCGGATCGGTTCGACCGGCTGGTGCGATATCACGGGACCAAGGCTGGTTGGGTTTTGGATGCATGGACCGAGACCTGGCTGGCGCCCGACTTCGCCGGATGGAACCTCGACGGTGAACTGCGGGGTGTCACCTGCCCGACGCTTGCGCTGCACGGCGACCAGGACGAGTACGGTTCAATCGAACATCCTGAGCGGATTGCGCGGCTCACCTCGGGGGCATCGCGAGCGGTGATCCTGGAAGGATGCGGGCACGTTCCCCATCGGGAAGATCCGACGCGAGTCCTAAGAGAAGTCATTGATTTTCTGGCACACGGCGACGCCGTTCCATGGAACGACCCGTTTGCGGATTCTCGTTGAGTGAATATCAGGCGGCGATCAGAAAACGGCCGTTTTCCATGATCTGTTCTTCGCCGGTGTCGGACTCGAGCCAGATGTTGAAACCCAATCCGACGACGTCGATGTGGGTGCTGGAGTACCAGGGGGCGCCGGTGTGCTCGCCGTAGGGGTTGCCGAAGGCGATGTGGATACCGGGGAATTTCTCGTCCTGAAGGATATTTCCGATGACCCGCTCGACGCCGAGGTTGGTGCCGATGGCGAATTCGCCGACGCGGTCGGAGTTCTCGTCGGTGTGGGTGTAGGCCCAGAAGTCCTGCTCGAGTTGCTTGTTGTCGCTGGAGCACGACACGATGCGGTTCTGGGCGATGTGGATGGTGAGGGGCGTGGAAGCGAGCAGGCCGTAACGCGCGCAGAGCCAGTCGCCGACGACGCCGTCGACTACGAAGACACCGTTGACTTCTCCGGGCGAGGTGAAGCACTCGCCGCCGGGGAGATTGCCCCACTTCTCCGTGGAGATGATGCCGGAGGTCTTGAACCACTTGTAGCCGGGGTTCATGTCGGCGGTAATGGCGGTGCCGGCAGGGGTAGTGGCGCGGATGCGGCGGGCCGCGCCGGACGCGGTCTAACACTTGTTGAGAAAGCCGGTCGACGAGGGCGTAGTCGGCCCGCATGCCCTGGCACATGATTTCGGGCGTGATGTTGACCATGTGGGCGTGGCGCATGCGGCGGCGGTTGACCACGTCGGTCATCTGCATGCGGGAGTGGAGCTCGTTGGGCTGCACCTGCACGGCAAAGATGGAGACCTGGCTGGTTTCCATGTCGGCGAGGACGGCGGAAGGCATGTCGGAAAGAGGCCGGGGAGCGAGGTCCTCGAGGATGAAGGCGTTCCAGGCGCATCCGCGCTCGGCAAGCTGGGCGGCGAGGGCGGCGGCGATGGGCTCGGTGACGCGGTCGGTGATGAGCGGTGACCTTCTCGTCGGGCGCGATGCGCAGGCAGGTGGTGACGGCGGAACGGGCGCCGGGCACGAATTCGGCGGGGTAGTCGAGCGAAAGCAGGCGGGCGGCGGCGGGTTCGGTCATGCGGGCGGGGTGGGGCTCCTTGCTGGTACACACAACGGGTGGGATGCGTGTTTGGTTAGGGTAACAAATGCGGGGGTGTCGGGGTCCGGTCTTCGGCGGGGAGGGGTGGTGAGCGTCGGCGGGCGGTGGGATCCCGGTTGAGTAACAACCCGCCCTAGCGGAGCTAGGACGGGGCACCCAGATTCGCTTCGGGTGTAGGGTAGGGGAAAGCCCGGATTCTCCATTTTGATGCGCCAGGGTTGGAAACCTTTTCGCGGCGGGGCCCGCAAAGGTCTGGTGTGGGCTTTTTGGAAAGGAATGGAATGAAGCGACGGCTCATTTTGGCCGGGGTTGGGGTAGTTGTGCTGGCGGCGGCGATCTGGGTGATTGCGGCGTGGGTGGGGAGGCGCGGCGGGAACGACTACTCCGGCACCGTGGAGACGCGCGAGATCCAGATCGGGTCGAAGGTGGGCGGGCGCGTGACCGAGGTCGGGGTGGAAGAAGGACAGCTGGTGAAGGCCGGGACGACCGTGGTGCGGTTCGAGTGCGACGAGTTGAAGGCGCAGCGGACCCAGGCGGGAGCGGCGCTGACCCAGGCGCAGGCGGACCTGGACCGAATGGTGCGCGGAAATCGGCCGGAGGAGATCGAACAGGCCGAGGCTACGGCGAAGGCGCTGCAGGCAGCGTATGAAAGCGCGCGCAACGGGCCGCGAAAGCAGGAGATCGAGCAGGCGCAGGCGGATTTTGCGGCGGCTTCAGCGGATGCTGCCAATGCGGAGACTTTCTATAAGCGGATGGAGAAGCTGGCAGCCACGGACACGATTTCGCGGCAGCAGTTCGACGATGCGCGCGACAAGCGAGATGCGGCGGCGCAGAAAGCCGGAATCGGCCAAGCAGCGGCTGGCGCTATTGCAGGCGGGCACGCGCGTAGAGGACGTGAATGCGGCGGAGGCGCGGTACAAGCAGGCATCAGCGGCGGCGGTGCTGGCGCGGAAGGGATTTCGGCGCGAGGATATCGAGGCGGCGCGCGGAAGACTGGCGGAGGCACAGGGACACGTGGCCGAGCTGGATGCGCGGCTGCGCGAGGCGGAGCTGACGGCGCCGGCGGATGCAGTGGTAGAGGTGGTAAGCGTACGGCCAGGGGACCTGGTGCCGCCGGGGCGCATCGTGATGACGATGCTGGAGACGTCGCAACTGTGGGTGAAGGTATATGTGCCGGAGACGGAGCTGGCGCACGTGCACCTGGGGCAGCGGGCGACGGTGAAAGTGGACAGCTTCGGGGGGCGGGCGTTCGAGGGGCACGTTGGGCAGATCGCGTCGCAGGCGGAGTTCCTGCCGCGCAATGTGCAGACCAAGAGCGATCGGGAGCACGAGGTGTTTGGCGCCAAGGTCTTCGTGGACAATTCGCAGCAGGTGCTGAAGTCGGGCATGGCGGCTACGGTGCATCTCGAATGACGGCGATTATCGAGGCCGACCATCTGACCATCCGCTTCGGGTCGTTCACGGCGGTCAACGACGTGAGCTTCGCGGTGGGCAAGGGAGAGCTGTTCGGATTTCTGGGACCGAACGGGTCGGGGAAGACCACCATCATCAAGGCGCTGTGCGGGCTGCTGCGGCCGACCGAGGGAACAGGGCGCATCCTGGGCATGGACATTCGCAAGGATGCGGCGGAGATCCGGCGGCGCGTGGGTTACATGTCGCAGAAGTTCGGCTTGTATGAGGACCTGACGGTCGCGAGAGAACATCGCGTTCTATGCGGGCGTGTATGGCCTGGACAGCGGACGCGCGCAGGAGCGGACGCGGCAGGTGCAGGACCTGACCGGCATCGAGCCGTATATGAAGCGGCGGGCCGGCCAGCTCTCGGGCGGATGGAAGCAGCGGCTGGCGCTGGCCTGCGCGATTATTCATTCGCCGGAGGTGGTGTTTCTCGACGAGCCGACCGCGGGCATCGACCCGGTGGCGCGGCGGGCGCTGTGGGATTTGCTGTTCCAGTTGTCGGGGCAGGGAGTGACGTTCTTCGTGACCACGCACTACATGGATGAGGCGGAGCGCTGCGGGCGCGTGGGCTACATCTATATGTCGAAGCTGATCGCGATCGGCACGGTGGCGGAGTTGCAGCGGCTGCCGGATGCGAATCCGCCGGGGACTTCGCGGGTGCAAATTTCGACGGCGAATCCATCGGAGATGCTGGATGGCGTGCGCAAAATGCGAGGCAGTGCGCGAGGCGACCATCTTCGGGCATTCGATTCACGCGCTGGCGGAGACGGACCGGCTGCCGGCGCTGCGAGAGAAGATGCCGGGAGCGAAGGTGGAGGTGATCGAGCCATCGCTCGAGGACGTGTTCGTGACGCTGACCTATCAGATCATGGAGCATTCGCGATGAAGACGGCTGGGTTGACGACCTCCGTTCCCACCCTTGCGACAAAAAGAAATCGCAAGGATGGGGCACGGAAATGTTGTGCCCGATGCGCGACTCTACTTCGCGGCAAGTCGCTTTCGATGGAGCATTCGCGATGAAGCGCCTCTTCTATGGACTGGTTCCGGTGTGCCGCAAGGAGTTTCTGCATATCGTGCGCGATCCGGGGACGCTGTTCTTCGCGCTGCTGATTCCCATGGTGCAGTTGTTCCTGTTCGGATTTGCGGTGGATACCAATGTGCGGCAGATTGCGACGGTGGTGCTGGACGAATCGCATACGCAGGAGAGCCGGCGGCTGCTGGAGCGGTTCGCGGCTTCGGACGTGTTCGATTTGAAGAGCTATGCGGGCTCGCCGGCGGAGATGTACGAGGCGATTCGGTCGGGGAAGGCGCGCGCCGGAATCCGGATTCCGTATGACTATGCGCGGCGGCTGGAGGATGGCACGCGCGGCCACGGTGCTGGTGCTGGTGGATGGATCGGATTCGACCGTCGCCGGGCAGGCGGTGAGCACATCGACGGGCGTGGCGCTGAAGGAGTCGCTGGTGCGCGTGCTGCCGACGGGCGCGATGCCCATCGAGGTGCGGCCATCGGTGCTGTATAACCCGGCCACGCGGTCGGCAAATTTCTTCGTGCCGGGGCTGATCGCGATCCTGCTGCAGATCATGACCATTCTGCTGATTGCGCTGAGCCTGGTGCGCGAGCGCGAGCGCGGCACGCTGGAACAGCTCACTATGACGCCGGTGGCGCCGCTGGGGCTGATGCTGGGAAAGATGATTCCCTACGGGGTGCTGGCGTTCGGCGAGTTATGCGCCATTCTGATCGTGATGGTGACGGTGTTCCAGGTGCCGATTCATGGAAATTTCCTTTTGTTGCTGGCGCTTTCGGTGCCGTTCCTGATGACGGTGCTGGGGCTGGGGCTGGTGATTTCGACGCGGGCGCGGACGCAGGCGGAGGCATTTCAGTTGTCGATGGGAACAATTTTGCCATCGGTGTTCCTGTCGGGCTATATCTTTCTGATCGAGAATATGCCGCTGTTCTTTCGCGGGATTGCGCGGCTGATTCCGGCGACGTATTACATCCAGATCCTGCGGGGAATCATCCTGCGCGGAGCCGGCATCGGAGAATTGTGGGTGCAGGCCGTGGTGCTTGCGCTGATGGGTTGCGCGATGATCCTGCTGGCGGCGCGGCTGTTTGTAAAGCAGGGAGCGCAGTGATCCGGGACACCGGGTCTGACCGTGGGTGTTGTTCCCGTTGAGGTTGGTGGCATCCCAGGTTAGGCGCAAAAACAAAGACGCGCCGAACCTGGGGCACCCAGTCCATTGGTACGAGAAAACGGCCTGGGAGTTGACAACATCATGAGGGCTGCGATGAAGGTGGCGATCAAACGCGTTTACGAGCAGCCAAAGGACACCGACGGGAGGCGGATCCTCGTTGACCGGCTTTGGCCGCGAGGCCTGACCAAGGAGAAGGCGAAAGTCGATCTCTGGCTGAAAGAGATTGCGCCCAGTAACGAGCTTCGCAAGTGGTTCGCACACGATCCGAAAAAGTGGACGGAGTTCCAGGCGCGCTATAAGGACGAATTGAATTCGCACCCGGACCAGTTCTCCCTGTTAAAGCAGGAGGTGGCGAAAGGACCGGTCACTTTGCTTTATGGCGCGAAGGACGAAGACCATAATGAAGCGGTCGTCCTGCAAAGGCTCGTCGCAAAGAGATGAATCCCAGGTCTCAGAATCGAGACCTGGGGCACCCGTGTTAATTACATCCTGCGTCCGACTACTCGTCGTCGCCGTTCACCGACGCCAATCGCTTGGAGTCGTTGATGATGACCGCTTCTCGGCGGGGAGTCACAATTCCCTGCTCCGACCATCTCGACAAAATGCGGCTGATGGTGAAAAGGGTAGTTCCGGTCATCTGGGCCAGTTCTTCCCGGCTTAGGCAGATCTGGGTCCCCTCGGCTACCGGCTTGCCTATCTGTTTGACCAGCCGGAGAAGTACGAGGGCCAGCCGCCGTGCCACCTTTTCGGTTGCGACCTCGCGGAACCGTTCTTCGAGTTCCCGCAAGCGGCCGGCGAGAATCCTGCTGATGTTCTGGCGGATCTGTGGGTATTGCCCCATGAGGGCTTGCAGCCGGTTGTATTCCCAAACCATGGCTTTGCACTGTTCCATGGCCCGCGCAGAACAGGTATGGCTGCAGGTTCCGGCATCAGCCCTGCACATGCAGTGCCTCGCCGGTTCCGCTCATGCGGAGCAGCACTTCGCTGCCGCTTTCGCCCACCTGGGTATGTTTCACGCTTCCGGATTGGAGAAGGATGAGGTTCCGCACCGGTTGCCCCTGGCAAAACAGGAGTTCGTCGCGTGCGAAGGTTCGGGCCCGGGCGCAGGAGACGATTTCCGCACATTCTCGCTCCGACAGGCCAGTGAACAGAGCAGAGGCGCACATCAGCACCAGGTGCTCCGGCAAACTTGGGTTAGCTCGTAACGCAGGGGGCGGGGCGGGATTTCTTTCCGCTCCCAACCATGTAGTGGACGCCATAACTTTCTCACCTCGGCAACTCAAGTGGATCAATTCACTGGTACAGCATTTCGGAGTGACCGGGTCGGTCCGGCTTCCGGCTCCCCTCCCGTATGGTGGCGGTTTCGAGCCTTGGGTTTCAGAACGACAGAGTTTCCGAAATCGCGATCAGGGGAAGTCGCGTTTGATGCATTGACTTTGCGCTAATAAGTCAGTGAGATAAATCACACTTTCGCTCGCAAGCTTCTACATCTTTGGAGAGTTACCGTTGGTGTTACCAGACGGCCTGACTTTTTGCTCGACCCCAACGACAGTTATCGCCGAAGAATGATAAGGCGAGGCGGGTCGGGCCGAGGGATGCCGTTACTCGGCGCGGAGCGTGATGGAGGGATCGACGCGGGAGGCGCGCCAGGCGGGAGTGGCGCAGGCCACGATCGCCACGGCCGCAAGGAGTGCAATGACGCCGGCATAGGTTACCGGGTCGAGACGGGAGACGTTGAAGAGCAGGGACTGGAGCGCCTGGGTGCCGGTTGCGGCTGCGCCCAGGCCGATGGCGATGCCCACCGCGGTGAGCAGCAGGCCGTCGCGCAGGACCAGCGTGAGGATGTCGCGGCGGGAAGCGCCCAGCGCCGCGCGCACTCCGATTTCGCGCATGCGTTCGTTCACGCTGCCGGAGAGGACGCCGTAAATGCCCACGGCCGCGAGGACCAGCGCGACGGCACCAAAGGCCGCGAAGAGAACAAGCACGAAACGGCGTTCGGCCTCGCTGATATCGACCAGGCGATTCATGGTTTCTACGCGGACGATGGCCTGGTTCCGGTCGACGGACCAGATGGCGTTTTTAACCGCGGGGACAAGGAGGGCGGGATCTCCAGCCGTGCGAATGACGAACGATAATGTTTCATCGGCAAACCATGTCTGGCGCGTGGAGAGATAGACGGCGGCGAGATCGCCGGTTGCCAGAGAGGCCTGCTTGACGTCGCCCACGACGCCCACGACCGTGTACCAGGGGCGGTCAGTGGGACCGACGTGGAGGCGCTTGCCGATGGGGTCCTGGTGCGGGTATTGGCTGCGGGCAAGCGACTCGCTGATGACCGCAGCCTGAGGGGCGGAAGCCGTGTCGCGTTCATCGAGGAATCGGCCGCTGCGCAGTGGAATGCCCATGGTCTGGAAGTACCGGGGGCTGACCGCGTAGCGGAAGACCGTGTGGCCTCCCTCGGGGGCCGTCATTTTCAAATTGAGCCCCGTACATGCCCATCATGGGCGGATCGTCGCTGAGGGTGAGGAGGCTGGTAAAAGCCGCCTGCCGGACGCCGGGAACGCGCCTTACAGCATCGAGGGCCTGCTCGAAGAATCGCCGGCGCGCGGCTTCGCCTCTCCCTGGAGCGGAGGGCAGCTCGTCGAACTGATGGCCGGAAATCGGGACCTGGAGAGTGAGCATGTGGCCCGGCTGGAACCCGGGATCGACAACGAGCAACCGCCGCATGCTGTGCAGAAGGAGCCCGGCGGCGACCAGCAGCACGAGGGCGAGAGCGACTTCAGTAACCACCAGCGCGCGTCGGGTGACGCTGTGCCGGCCGGCGGCGCGGCGGGAGCTGAAATGCAGTGCCGCATTGAGTTCGGCCCTCGAGGCATGGAGCGACGGAACGATCCCGGTGAGCAGGCCGATGACGGCGGTGATCGAGACAGCAAAGAGAAGCGCCGAGGGGTCAAGGGCGATGGCGTCGAGGCGAGGCAGACCGGGCGGGCTGAGCCGGATGAGCGCGCGCACGCCGGCAAAGGCAACGCCCACGCCGCAAACGCCGCCAAGCAAAGAGAGCAAGAGGCTCTCGGTGATCGAGCTGTCGGAGAACGCGGCGGCGTGATGCGCCGAGCGCGGCCCGAACCGCGAATTCGCCGCGCCGCTGGGTGCCGCGGGAGAGCAGCAGGTTGAGCACGTTAACGCAGGCGATGGCCAGCACCAGGATCACGGCGCCGGCGATGGCCAGGAGCGCGGGCTTGACGGTGTGGGCGACGGCATCCTGCAGCTGGTCGACGATGAGGCCGTGTTCGAGCGAGGCCCAGCGAGGGCGGGGATACTCGGGCCATGGGGTGCGGGCGATTTGCGCGATTTCATCCACCGCCTGGGCTTTGGAGATGCCTGGCTTGACGCGGGCAACGAGGCGCAGGTGGAGCCCCCATTCCCAGGACTCGAAATCGTTGCCAAGCCGGCTGGGATCGTATTGAGCCGGTGTCCAGATCTCCGCGGATGGAGAGAGAACATCTTCGAAAGCGCGCGGGCATGACGCCGAGGACGGTGTAGTTATCGCCGTCGAGTTTGACGGCGCGGCCGATAATGGCGGGATCGCGATGAAATAGCCGCTGCCACAGCCGATCGCTGAGGATCACGACTTTGGGGCCGTTGAAGGCTTCTTCCGATGGCAGGAAGTCGCGCCCCAGCTGCGGGAGCGACTCCGAGGACATGGAAGAAGCTGGCGCTGACGCTCTGGCCTTCGAGGCGCTCGGGGGTGGAGTCGCCGGCGAGAGTCGGTTGCCATGGTTCGAAGATCGCCATGGACTCACAGGAGCGGCAACGCCCGAGGAGTTCGCGATAGGTGCCGAAGGAGAGCTCAAACCGCGCGCCGCGCCAGGTGTTCCAGATCATCAGGATGCGGTTGGGATGCGGATACGGCAGCGGCGAAAACAGGATGGGATTGACGGCGCTGAAAATGGCCGTGCTGGCGCCAATGCCGAGCGCGAGAGTGATGACGGCAATGGTGGTGAATCCCGCGTTGTTGCGCAGCTGGCGCGCGGCATAGCGCAAGTCGAAGAGGAGGCTGCGGACGGCGTTTTCCCATCCGTAGGAGCGGACCTGTTCCTGGACGGCGCCAGTGTTGCCGAGTTCTTCGCGGGCGGCGCGGCGGGCTTCGTCGATCGAGAGGCCGCGCGCAAGGCCGGCGGCGGTAGCGTCGTCGAGGTACTGGCGAATCTCGGCCGTGATGTCATCATTGGCGCGGGCCTGGCGAAAGAGGCCGCGCATGCCCCGCGCAAGTTGCCGCCACAGCGACATGGTTTCAGCCCTCCGCTTTCAGGAGGCGCGCGATCGCCCCGGCGCGGCGGTTCCAGTCGGCAGTCTCGAAGTCGAGCTGCTTCTTCCCTGCCCTGGTGAGGCTGTAAATCTTGGCGCGGCGGGAGTTCTCGGTCTGACGCCACTCGCAATCGAGCCATCCGGCGCGCTCCAGGCGCTGCAGCGCGGTGAGCAGCGAGCCGGGGTTCACTTTGAAAACGCCGCGCGAAATCTGCTCTACGCGCCGCGCGATGCCGAAGCCGTGCATGGGCTCGAGGCTCAGCGTCTTCAGAATAAGCATGTCAAGCGTTCCCTGGATTACGTCGGTGTTCTGGTCATCCATGGGAGATGACGGTATAACGGCTTCCATATGACTGTCAAGATGTGGATGTCATATGGAACAGGACCATTCCTGCCATGCCGGACCACGTTCCGCCGGCATGGCAGGCAGGATTTACTTCTTGAGGGAGTAGGTGATGTTCACGGTGGTGATGACTTCTGTGGGCTGGCCGTTCAAATGAAACGGCTCCCAGCGCCAATTGCGAATAGCATCGATGGCACTCTTGTCGTAGTCTTCGCGGAGACTCTTCTTGACGCGAATGTTCTCCGGCTCCCCAGTTATCCCAATGACCACGTCAAGTTGGACGGTGCCGTTGATGGTGTCGCCGGATGCCTTGGCCTGCACGGGATAAACAGGGGGCTGTTTGTGCAAAATTTTGACTTCCTTCACATTCACTTTCATCGGCTTGGGCGCGGGGTTCTGCGTTTCCGGATCGGTCACTTCCATGCGGAGTGCCAGAGCCGATGCACAGGCACCCAACGCGATCGCTGCGCAAACCGTGACGATCGCAAAGCGGCGTGCGCCGCGCACTTCCACTCTCTTCTGCTTCAGATCCATAATTCTCCTCTCGAAATTGTTGGCATCGAAAATTGCAATGGCTTGCAGAGCGCGGTGTTGCGGGAAGGTCGAGAGCATCGAAGCCAGGCGCAACAGGGAATGCGCATAGTTCTCGCGTCCGGCAACGGCTTCGGCGGCCATGGCGTCGCAAATCAGTTCGCGAGTTTCCGCGACTCGAGCGCGGATAATCCATGACAGGGGGTGGCAGCACCCAGGCAGCGACAGCACTCCATAGAGAAGGTTCTTGGCGAAGTCACGGCGCCGCATATGCGCAAATTCATGAGTCAGCAAAGCGTCGATATCGGCGGGACCTACGTTCTGGAAAAATGCAGGAGGCACCAGCAAAACATTGCGCCGCAATCCCACGGTCACTGGCCCTCCGACCATTGGCGACTCGGCAATTACGGCCTGGCAAACTGCAAAGCGTTTGATGCCGTTGAGGATTCGGCTCGATCGCGCGACACTTTCCGCCAAGTCTCCCTCCGGAACGATGGGTTGCGATCGCCGCAGCATCACGTGGGTTATCCAGAAGCCCCACGCCAATCGCGCGGCGAAATAAGCCAGGCCGCCGGCATACGCAACCAGAATCATGGCTATAAGCAGCGGCGGCATGTGGATGGGGCTCGATCCGATGGCCTCGGCGGAGCCCGGCAGAATCCTGATTTCGCCGCCATGTACGCCGGCCCCCGGCAGCAACACGGACCGCGCCAATCGCCACAGGTCTCCAAGTTGGAAATTGCACGCGGGCAGTAAAACTGCGAGGGTCACGCTGCCAACCCAGATGCGATGTTCGATGTGCGGTCCAGTCTTGCGGACCAGTCGCGAAGTGATCCACGCGGCGAACCAGATGACCGGGATCTGCCAGAGGGAATTGAGCAGGTAATTGAACGCCCATAACTCGGTGGATTTCATTCGCCACTCTCCTTCTCTTCCAGTCGCCGCGTCAACTCGGCGATTCGCCTGGGATCGATCTGGCGCGACTTGATCAGGCTCATGACCAATTCTTCGCTGGAGCCCCCAAACATGCGATCGACGAGGTCCCGGACTGCATGGCCCAAAGCCTTGGATTCGCTGACGGCGGCGCTGTACTCGTAGGCGCGGCCCTTCAGCTTTCGTTTGAGTTTGCCCTTGCGGCACAGGATGTTGAGCATGGTTTGGACGGTGGTGTAGGCGAGATCCTGCTCAAGGGCATCCTGCACGTCATTCACGCTGCTGATTCCGCGACGCCAGATTACCTGCATGATCTGCAGTTCGAGCTTGGTGAGAGGCGCCTTTTCACGGCTAGTCATCGGGGGCGGAACCTCCTAATTGATTAGGAGATTACTGCCGGCAGATGGAATTTGTCAACTAAAACTTTAGGAGATAAGCCGGATGGGATTTGGTCTTACACGCCCGGCACCGGCGGGCAGCCGGGGAACTCGGTAAGGAACGTATTGCCCTTGTAGCCGAGGTACTTGATGCCGATTTTGCTGGTGAAGAAGCCGTCCGCAGCGAAGTTGCGGAGAAATGAGAAGAACTCCACGGGCTCGATGAGGGATTCGTCCTGGTCGGCATTCTTGCGGTAGGCGATCAGGTCGAGGATTTCTTTCTGCTGCTGCGGAGGCAGTCGAGCCATGGCTTTCCATAGCGCGTGGTGCAGGTGGAGTCGAGCCACTTCAGCCCGTCGCCAAGCTTCTTCTGGAAATCGGCGTTCTCGCTGGTGAGGAGATCGATGAATTCCGGAGCGCCGGCTTCGATCGCGCCACCCGAGTCGGCATCGGCTGGGAAGATGGTTTCGCAGAGGGCTTGCAGCGTTTTGTACTCATGCGGATCGAAGAACTTCGGCGAGTAAGCGGGGGCGGCAGACTTCTCGTCGTCGATCAGGTGATGCGCGTACTCCGCGGCCTGAAGCGGAATCACGCGCAGAACCGAGCCAACAGTTGCGCCGATCGTCAGCGACTTCAGGATGGTGCGGCGGGATGGTTGATCGGTGCGCATGCGCCTACAGTTCTCCTTTTTTCGCCTGGTCGAGAAGATACTCCGAAGTTTTCCAGGACAGGGCCATGATGCTGAGCGTGGGGTTCTTGTCGGGGTTGGAGACGAATGGAGCGGCATCGGCCACGAAGAGATTCTTCACGTCGTGGGCCTGGCAGTTCTTGTTCAGCGCCGATGTTTTCGGATCGTTGCCCATGCGGACGCAGCCAAGTTCGTGGATGATTGCGCCGCCCACGGAGATACCTCCGGCGGGCTGCTGGACCTGGGCATTGCTCTCGCCGGCGGCGGCCTTCTGCGGATGACGGCGCGTGCCGGCGATGACCGTGCCGCCCGCGGTCTCGATGATAGAGCGAAAAGTCTGCTGCATATCGGCCGCCATCTTATGCTCGTTCTCGCCCCATTTCCAGTGGAAGCGCAGCACCGGAATGCCCCATTTGTCTTTTACCTGGGGGTCGATATCGCAATAGGAATCGGCGTTGGGAATCATTTCGCCGCGGCCGCTGAAGCCGATGAAACATCCGTACGAGGTGCGGCACTTCTGCTTGAGGCTGACGCCGTAGCCTTCGTTCTCTTCGCATACGTAGTCGAATCCGCCTACGCCGGGCATGTCGCGGCCTCCGCCGAACTCGATGTGGTAGCCGCGCAGGAATTCGTTCTTCTTGCCGAAGCGCCACCACGGCATATACATGTGCATGGCGCCTACGCCGTCGTGGTTGTGGATGGGCATCTTCTCGAGTTGGGGGAAGTAGCCGGCAAGGTCGCTGCCGACGGAGTCAGTGAGATAGCGGCCTACGACGCCGGAAGAGTTGGCCACGCCGTTGGGAAAGCGCGGCGAACGCGAATTGAGCAGGATCCGTGCTGACTCACAGGCGCTGCCGGCAACCACTACAGCCTTGGCGTAGACGCGCTGCTCGGCGCGGGTGGTCTTGTCGATGTAGGAGACGGCTTCGGCCTTGCCGCTGTCGTTCACAATGATCTCGCGCGCCATGGCGTTGGCGATCATGGTGAAGCGGCCGGTGGCGGAGGCGGGAGGAATCATGACCTGGCTTGACGAGAAATTGGAAGCGGTGCGGCAGCCGCGCCCGCATTGTGCGCAGTAGTGGCAGGCGTCGCGATCGTTCAACGCCTTGGTGAGAATGGCCAGGCGCGAAGGAATGCAGGTGATGTGGAGAAGATCGCAGGCCTTCTTGATCAGAGTCTCTGTGCAGCGCGGCTTGGGCGGCGGCTGAAAGACGCCGTCGGGCGCGTTGGGGACATTCTCCTTGCTGCCGAAGACGCCAATGAAGGCTTCGACCTTGTCGTAATAGGGTGCGAGTTCTTCGTACGTGATGGGCCAGTCGTCGCCCACGCCGTCGGTGGAATGGGGGAGGAAGTCGGCCGGTCCGAAGCGGAGAGCGATGCGGCCCCAGTGGTTGGTGCGACCACCCTCGATGCGTGAGCGGAACCAGCGGAAGGAAGAGCCGGGTGCGGTGGTGTAGGGCTCGCCTTCGATGTCCCAGAAGCCATTGGGGGCCATGAACTCGTCGCCGATGCCGCGCAGGCGGCCGCCGATGCCGACGCCGCGATGAGGAAGCTGGTAGGGCCAGACGTGTTCTTTGAAATCCTTATCGGGGTTGAGGCGCGGGCCGGCCTCGAGCATTACCACGCTGAGACCGCCCCCGGCGAGAACCTTGGCGGCAGTGCCGCCTCCGGCGCCGGATCCGATGATGCAAACGTCGTACACTGTGCGGCGCGGATTGACCTGGAACATCGGACCTCCGGAGATGTGGGGACGGCCGGAAACGCGGGAAACCGCAGTGAGCATTTCGCGCCGATCGGTTCGGTTCCCGGGCGACTCTGCCATGATACACACGCTTGTCGTACAGACGGGTGATGGTCTGGCTGAACCTGGGCGTCCAGGCCGAATCCCGGCCTCCCTGATGCTTTGGACTGCCTCGCGGAGGATTCGCTTGCAGGTTAGAATGGCTGCATGAAAAATGACTTTCGTCCGACCATTTTGACTGGTGTTTTGTGCCTGGTTACGGCGCTGTCAGTGGGGATCGGGAACACGTGGGCGGCCGTTCAGGAAATGGGGCATCACGAGCCATCGACGCCCTCGACCACGCTGACCATCCACGGACTTGACGGCAAGTCGCTAGAACTTCATCCCGAGGACCTGGCGGCGCTGCCACACAAAACGATCTCGGTGTTCAACAGTCACACCAAGGCCAATGAAAAGTATTCCGGCGTTCCTCTGAGCGACCTGCTGAGCAAGGTCGGTTTGCCGCAAGGCGAAGCCGTGAAGGGAAAGCTGTTTCTAACCGGGGTGCTGGCGACGGGCACGGATCACTATAGCGTCCTGTATGCGCTCGCAGAGGTGGACCCGTCGATCCACACAGGAGATGTGATCGTGGCGGACTCGGTGGATGGGCAGAAACTGGGAAAAGATGGCGCGTTCAAGATGGTTTCGACCGAAGAGCGAAGGCCGGCGCGGTGGGTTCGTAACCTGACGGAGATTTCGGTAGTTGAGGTGAAACCGTAGTCGAACGGCGTGGAGCCGGGGTTACGGAACGGCAAAGGGCCGCTGCGCAATGCAGCGGCCCTCTGATTTGACAGGAAGAAGGAATCAGGCCTCGGGCTTCGGTTTCTCCTTCTCCTTTTCTTCCGGCTTTTTGTTCTTGTCCGGAGGTGGAGGGGGCTGCTGGCGCGGGGCGGGCCGTGGCTCGACATTGGGGTGAGGTTGCGCAGGCGGAGGCGCCGCGTGCGGAGGTGGAGTGAGAGGCCGAGGCTGTGCCTGCGGCGGCGGAGGGGCCGGGTGTTCCACCGGCCTTTGCGGAGGTTGGGCCTGTTGTGGTGGCGGCGCCGGACGATCGTTTTGGCGATTGGGCGGCTGCGTGGGTTGTTGGTATGTCGGCCGGTCCGGGGTCCGGTTCGGCGGCGGAGTTGGTTGCTGATAGGTCGGACGAGGGGGCTGCTGCGCGGGTGGATTGGGTGCAGGCCGCTCGTCATTCCGCTGTGGAGCCGTGGGCTGGGGCGTCGGGACCGGGCGATCCGTAGGACGCGGCGGCACTTGCGGTGTCGGTTGAGCCGGAGGCCTGACCCCGGGAGTGGGAATCGGAGCGGGGCGCGGTTGATTCGAAGGAATCGGCGCGGGCTGCGGCCCGGCTGCCGGCGGTGTCGCCACGGGGCGCCCTGGAACAGCCGCCGGCGGTTGGCCGGGACGGGCAGGCTGCGCTACCGGACGCGGCGCATTCTGCAGCGCCTGGCGAGCGGTAGGGGTCATTTTCACGTTGGGCGGCGGAGCCACGACCGTCCGATTTGGCAAAGCGGTCGGGGCCGGAGCGGTTTTGACGGGCGGGGGCGCTGCCTGGGCCCTTGGCTGTGCGACCACCGCGAGCCCCTTGGCATTGATCATCGTGGGACGCTGGACCGCCACGGGGACCGGCCGCACCGGCGGACGGCTGATGGTGGCCTCGCGAGTGGGGGCGACATCCGGCTTGGCCAGCACCTGGACGCGTGCCATCTGCTGCGGGTCAATGCGAACCGCCGTTTGGGACACTGACCGGCCGGACGCGAAATCCTGCTGGCGCATCGCGGTGACCGCGGTGGTGCGGTTCACGTAAGTAATGTTGGTAACGTTGGTGACGTTCACGATGTTCACGTAGGTCTTCTGCACGTGGACGACGTTGGTTTCCCGAATGTTGGTGATATTGACGCGGTCAACGTACTGCGGGCTGCACCGGTACCACGGACGGTACGCTTCTCCCGGCCCGAGCGGGAACCAGGCGGAAACGCCGCCCCCACCGAACTGGATACCGCCGGCAAAGACCACCAGAGCCGGGGACCAGACCGCATGCTCCTCGCGCGCGCCGGGGATCCAGCCCCAGCGGCCGTGGTAGCTGACCCAGCGGCCGTAGTGGAAGGGAGCGTATCCCCAGGGCTCATCCTCGACCCAGACCCATCCCCACGGTTGGCGATTGACCCAATGGCCGTTGTGGTAGGGCGCCCACCCGGGTTGTACGGTCGGAAACCACATGTCGCCGTATTCGGTGCCAGGAGTCCATTGGCCGTAAGCGTCGAGTTCCTCGGCGCCGGGGGCGTCAGGACTGACGTAACGGTACGACGTTGCCTGAGCGATCTGCTGGTCGCGGCGCTCGCTCCAGCGATCGAGATCGTCCTGGTCGCCGGGCTGGAGCCACTGCGGGTATACCGGATTGGTACCGACCAGTTCGAGGGCCTGGCCGGGGCCGGTATCCATTCCGAAGTCGTTAGCCCCGGAGATATACACATCTCCGTCGTAGTTGGTAAAGATGGCGGTCTGCTGGTCGGGGTAGACCTCAACCCGGAAGTCTGCGGGACCGGTTACGGTGGTGCTGCCGCTGGGCGTCTGCACGTAGAGTGATTGGTTGTCCCAGAGGCCGCGGGTCCTGACGTGCACCGCTCCCTGGGCGGCTCCGAAGGTGATGGCGTCGTTTCTGAAATCGACAAAGGTGACATCGGAGTTGGGACCGACACGCACATAGGTACGGCCCACCTGGATCTCGGCGCGACCGTCGTTGTCGGTAAAGAGCCGGTCGCCCGGACCGATGGGGTAGTTCAGGTAAGCCTGTCCCCAGTCCTGGGTTCCCGCCGGCTGAATGGACACGCTGCCGTTGACAATGGAAAGGCGCCCGGCCTGCTGGGGTGGGTCGTCATCCTGCGCCCGGGAGGGAGTGGGAACCAGCGCCAGCCAAATTGCGGCGGCCGCCAGCAGAAATCTTGTAAAGGGGAATGCAAAGCCTCGCTTCATGAGTGTTCCTTTCTTTATGGCGCCGAAAGCCTGAGGAGAGTGAGTCCGGTCAGACTTCGACGACTTCGGGAGGGCGGAGACGTGAAATTTATCTCGGTCAACGAGCATAGTCCACGGAAAATGCAAGCATCGACAGAAAACCTTAAAAATGGTAACCCGGCTACACCCGGAAAGTGGCGAAAAACTGTGGAACGCTGCGCAACCGTTTTATCAGGGCCTGAAGGTTCCCCGGCAGTACGGGAAAGGACTCGGACCTTTCAAACTCAATAGGTTAGATGCATCCCCCCGGGCCGGGCTCGCGAAGCGCCAGGAAATGGGTCGGCGGATTGGCAAACCGAGCGGCTCCAGAAAAAAGCGGGGCATGGCGCAGTTTCATGAAAGGGCCCGACATGCCCATGCAACCAGTTCAGTATGGCGCGGCGAACAATCGCTCGAGACTGCGCCCCGGATTGAAAGCCATGTGCCGATCAGCGACGCGGGGATGCGGCACGAATCGAACCGCGCTGGGACGGAGAATCTGCTCCGGACGTTCGAATCAAAGAACAATCGATTGAATTCACTTACAAAACCGATATACCCCGAGGATATCCTCGAGTATCTTACGAGTTGATTGATTGCTTGCATCTATAACTTGATGTGCTGACAGTCAACGGAGACACTTATCCTTGACATCAAAGCGCCGAGGGTGCACAATCCCCATAACTTGCAGGGGTTTACTCACTCCGCCCTGCCCTGCAATTAACGCCACAATCGCCATTTTTTTAAAGCGCGCGGTCACTGCTCTACAGGATTCTGTCTACAGCGAAAGTAGGATCTTCCGGGTCCCACGTTGGATATGTGTAAGAAAGTCACACATGAAAGCAAGTTCCAGCGAACTCGATCGGGTGGTGCTCGAAGCAGTATCGGAAGATTACCAATCATTCGAAGCTGTTGTGAGCAAACTATCGCAAATCACCAATTTCGTTGTGACGGATATTGAGCGAGTTCTGCTAAGTTCCATTGCCAATAACTTAGTGGCAGCTTACCTGATCCACGCAGATCCTCCTTATGCGACCGAGGTAGGCGCAAGCTCCGAAACTATTCGAAGATACTGGTTTTGTATCACCGAGGAAGGACGGCAATATCTTCATCAACTGATCGAAAAGCAAGCAGTCGGCCGGAGGCATAGATCGCGCTAGTCTCGCGGCCCGGGATTAGATGGATGAGACGTCATCCGCGCGTCACTACTGAATTCATGATCCCCGGGCTGGTGCGAGGACAGACCCACCTGATCGCCACGGCGAGCAAATGTCCATCGCTCAACAATGCATAAGCACCTTTCCGCCCGCTGCCAGGCTGTCGCAAGCCCGCATGGCACGATCCGCCCTTGCATCAGGGCGAAGACCCATCTAAGATGCGCAATTGATTCCTATGTCGAATGCGGCACAATTCGCGCCGGCGCCGGCGGTTCGCCCGCGGCTGCACCTGGGCAAGATGTGTGTGGCTATCCAGGGCGCAACGCCGGCGGAGATGATGGCGCGCGCGGAAAAAGCGCTGGCGGACGCGAAGTTCCTTGAGTTCCGGCTCGATTCCCTGACGCGGCCGGCGACGGCTCTGGCCGATTTGAAGAGCTTTCTGGCAGCTCATCGAGATGTTATTGCCATTGCGACGTGCCGGCGGAAGAACAACGGCGGAAAGTTTACCGGGTCTTTGACGGCGGAGTTCGACCTGCTGCTCAAGGCCGCGCAGTCGGGGTGCCATCTCGTTGATCTGGAAGTGGAGTCCGCTGAAGAAGCCAAGCGGGCCCAGTTGGGGAGGTTTCGCGGGGGACTCCGCGCGGCGGGAACGGCGCTGCTGGTGAGCTTCCACGATTTTGCGCGGACCCGCGGGCTGGAGCAGGCGGCGGCCCGCATCGCGGCCTTCGAACCGGACTATGTGAAGGTGGTTTCGACGGCGCATACTCTGGCCGACAACCTCGCGGTGCTCCGCCTGATCGAGGACCGTTCGCGATCGGCGCACGTGGTGGGCATCGCCATGGGCGAAGAGGGCCTGGTGAGCCGCGTCCTCGGACCGCGTGCCGGCGCGGCGTTCACATTTGCTTCGCCGGATGACGGAGTGGAGACGGCGCCGGGGCAGGTGACGGCCAAGACCCTTCGCGACCTTTACCGGCTGGAACAGATCGATGCGGCGACACGTATTTTCGGCGTAGCCGGAAACCCCATTGGCCACTCGCTGTCGCCCCTGATGCACAACGCCGCGTTCCGGCGCGAGCATGTGAACGCGGTGATGCTGCCGCTGAAGGTAAAGGCCCTGAACGACCTGCTGACGCTGGTGCTGGAGTTGCCGGTGAGCGGGATGGCGGTGACCATGCCGCTGAAACAGGAGATCCTGCCCCACCTGGCCAACATGGATCCGCTGACCGCGAAGATCGGGGCATGCAACACATTGCGCACCGGGGCTGATGGAAAGCTGTATGGATTCAACACCGACGTGGCGGGGGTAATCCGGCCACTCGAAAAGCGTTTGC
>CAWDVL010000010.1:0-480623 GCA_963805695.1 uncultured Acidobacteriota bacterium
GAAAAAGATTGGCCGCACGCGTTATCTCATCGAGCAATCCCTTGTGCGACAGCGTGACGGCGCTCTCATCAGGATCGCCGGCCGGCATGACCGTCAGAGCCGGCCGCTCGGGATGAAGCCGCGCGGTGGCCTCGAACAGTTGGTAGAGATTGCGCGCGGGTATGAGCTCATCGTAGGGCGATCGCTGGAGCGCCTCGACGTCGGCGATTGTCGTGACGGCCCTGGAAAATTTCGTCGTCCTTGGTGCGCCACTTTGGCATAGTCTTCCCTTTGCCGCTCAGTGAACCGCCGCGTACATGATAGAGTTGTCAGTCGTTTCGGTGCCCAAAGAACTCTTCGACCACACGTCTCCGGCAGTCGGAAGAAACCACCGCGGCGGCGAGCCCTTCATCAGCAACGCCGTTGATGAACCGATGATCAGCCATTTTTTGGCAATAACAGCCGAAAGCCTAGTCGGAATGAAACGTCTGCTCCCCGCTAAGCCTTTGAAATGATTGGTGGGCGCACAAGGATTCGAACCTTGGACCCGCTGATTAAGAGTTATGCGCACCGCTTCCGCTAAGTCTTTGACGGAAAGCCGATTTATCGTGTCCGCACATTATTAGCCATATTCTATTGGCACTCTTGCAGACACCACATGACATGCAGGACATCTCGACAGACACGCCAGTAAATTGATTGTGCGGACATAGTGCGGACACAGGCACCATGACAAGCGCGAAACTTAACGAAGAGACGGTCAAGCGTCTGCCAATCCCGACGAAGGGGAATCGTGTCACCTATTTTGCGGGTGCGATTATCCAAGGCGCCAAGGCACCTCGTGGTTTTGGTGTCCGCGTCACGGCTGCCGGCGCTCGTGCATTTGTGCTCAACTACCGCCTGCGCGGGCGCGAACATCGCTTCACTATCGGTGCTTGGCCAGATTGGTCGGCGCTCAAAGCCGTCCGCGATGCGCGCGGACTGCGCCAACGCGTTGATCGCGGGGAGAATCCGCTCGAGGATCGTACGCCCTCGCCGGCCACGGGAAACGTCGCCTCCGTTCTTGATGACTTCGTGGCTCGACATGTCCGTAATAAGAATCAACCACTGCGCAGCGCCGATGAATACGAAAGCGCGTTTAATCGGCTCGTGAAACCGCGCATCGGCAAGCTAAGCATTTATGAGGTCCGCCGCTCGCACATCAACAAGATGCTCGATGAAATCGAGGACGCAAACGGACCCGTCATGGCGGACCGTACTCTTGCCTATCTCCGGAAAGCCTTTAATTGGTACGCGGCCCGAGACGACCAATTCAACGTGCCGGTCGTGCGCGGGATGGCGAGGATCAAGCCAAAAGAACGTGCCCGCACGCGCGTCTTGTCCGATGACGAAATCCGCATCATCTGGCCGGCCCTCGGCGAGGCTGGAACATTCGGTGCATTGGTCAAGGCGTTATTGCTTACGGCGCAGCGGCGGGATGAGATCGCCCAGATGAGCCGAAAGGAAATTGGTGAGGACGCGATATGGGAAATCCCAGCCGAACGGTACAAGACAAAGCGGCCGAACTTCGTTCCCCTATCAAAGGCCGCGCTCGCCGTCATTAACGCACAGCCGAAGATCGATGATTGCGACTATGTCTTTCCGTCGCGCGCTAAGACACCATTCTCGGGCTTCGGCAAGAGCAAGGCGGCCCTCGACAAGGCCGTGCTTGCAGCGATGAAGAAGCACGCGAAGAAAGGCGTCAAAGTTGAATCCTTGCCGAACTGGACCCTGCACGATTTGCGGCGGACCGCAAAGACCCTGATGGTTCGCGCTGGCGTGCGGCCGGACATTTCAGAGCGCGTGCTTGGCCACGTCATTGCCGGCGTTGAGGGGACTTATGACCGGCATTCTTACGCGGACGAAAAGCGAGATGCTCTTGAAAAACTTGCTGCGATGATCGAACGCATTTTAGAGCCGCTTCCGTCCAACATCGCGGGCATTGATGTACGACGCGCAAAGTCGCAATCATGAGCAAGAAAAGCCGTAGAGTGGAATGCGCCCCTGACGGTGGACAGTTTGCAGGTTGGGAATTGACCGGCGCTGCCGGGCTTTCAGAGGATGAAAGCCATGGCCAAGCACCGCACCCATAGCATCGAGTTCAAACGACAGGTCGCCCAGGACTTCATTGCGGGCGAGACACTCCACGGTCTCGCCAAACGCCACGACATCTCGCGCAACCTGATCCAAATCTGGGTCAAGAAGCTTGAGGCCGGGGCCTTTGATGAGGATGCCCGCGCGGCTGATCTTCTTCAGGAGTACGAAACAAAGATCGCGGCACTCGAACGCATGGTCGGCAGGCAGGCCCTCGAAATCGAGTTTCTAAAGGGGGCGCTGAAAAGCGTACCGCGGCCGAGAAGCGCGATTACATCCGTCTTCACCGGCCCTACGGCATCTCCGTCGCCGAAGGATGCCGCCTGATGGGCCTGCCGCGCTCTACCTATTACGACGCACTGCCGGTGAAGACTGACGACGCTGAGATCGTCGCCAATATCACGGCGATCTGCGATGAGTTTGAGGCCTATGGCTATCGCCGGGTTGGTGCTGAGCTCCGTCATCGAGGGATGGTCGTCAATTCCAAGAAGATCCGCCGCCTGATGCGCGAGCACGACTTGCAGCCCAAGCGCCGGCGGCGGTTTGTGGCCACGACCGACAGCGACCACGATAATCCGATCTTCCCGGATCTCGCCCGCGACAGGATCGTCGACGGCCCGAACCAGCTCTGGGTGGCGGATATCACCTATATCGCGATCGCAACGGGGTTCGTCTATCTGGCCGCAATTCTTGACGCCTGGTCACGCCGCGTAGTCGGCTACGCCATTAGTCGCTCGATCGATGCCCGCGTTGCTGTTGCGGCACTGAAGGCGGCTATCCGAATAAGACAGCCGCCGAAGGGCTGCATCCACCACTCGGATCGTGGTTCGCAATACGCCTCCGAGCCCTACCGCCACCTGCTGGCCGAACATGGTCTCGTCGGCTCTATGGGCCGACGTGGCAATCCCTATGACAATGCCAAGGCCGAGAGCTTTATGAAGACCCTTAAGGTCGAGGCCGTCTATTTGATGGATTACGAAACTTTCGAAGACGTCACCGCAGATCTTCCACGCTTTATTGATGAGGTCTACAACAGCCGCAAACTCCACTCCGCGCTCGGCTACCTAAGCCCGGCACAATTCGAGGATCATCACGCCCGGCAGACGGTCAAAACAGCCGCATGAAATTGTCCAGCTCTAGGGGCGCGCTCAAGGTCCCGCCCAGGAATTGTCATTGGATCTAAGCTGAAAGCGCCACAGGGGGGCAAATGGGTAAGTCATTGGGATGGTATCGTCCAGTCCTATGAACCCGAGCCCGATGCGAAGATCGAAGCAATCCATGCGGCGATTGATTCGGGCGTAACCGCGTTTGAAACCCACGAGGAAAATGTTCTCGCTGTCCTCCGTAACGCATATGAGCGCGGCCCTAAATCCGAGTCCTTCGACGCAGACCGGGCGTGGCGTCATCTCACCCGTTCCTCTGGATATTTTTGGCGGAAGAGAGTGAAACAAGAAGTGCTCGCTGCAAATCGTAGCAAGCGCTTGCGCAAAATTGCGAAGGTTTTGGGCGAAGCCTGCCGCTTGTTTGATGAAGCCAAACAGGACGAGCTTATCAATGACCTGTACTCGGCATGGTGTGACCAAAATATTAGGGATGACGTCGACCCGGAGGGGCCGCTGGTGCTGGTTCGCTTCCAGGACGAGTTTTTTAAGGTAGTCGCGGCTCTATCGACTTTAAAAGCCGCGGCTTGCAAAGCGCGCGATGAGGTCATTCCCCAGGAAGGACGACCGGCGGGCTCGATTCTATCACCAGAAATAATTGATGCCTTGGCGAACAAATATCAGGAGAGCACCGGATTAAAACTGGACAAGCTGACTGACAAGCATTTCGTAGAGTTTGTCGGCGCATTTGCCGCGGCAATAGGTCAGGGCCACAAAGTAGATGCGCTCGAAGTGGTCAAATATGCGCTTAAGCTGAAACGCAAGAAAGACCGTCAGATCCGGGAATAATTACTCGGATTCTTAAGCTCTTATTCCCCCCATACTCACATACGACATGTCTTCTCACGAACGCGAACATTCGCGTAGGAGATCGCCATGTCTGGCACAGAACCGATCCTCTCAGAATTTCTAACGAAGGAAGAATTAGCCGCCGAACTGCGGCGAAACGCGCGCACGCTCGATCGATGGGACGTGCTTGGCATGGGGCCGCCGCGGACGCGTGTCGGCCGCAAGGTGCTTTATCGCCGAGCGAGCGTGCAGAAATGGCTAGGCGCGCAAGAGCGTCGCCTAGTGGGACGCGCGCCATGACGGCCGCCAGCACTCCATACGTGCAGCGCGAGACGCTCCAAACCTTCCGTTTGCTCGACATCTCGAGCGCGAGCTGGTCACGCGGATCCTGTACCGATTTCACGCCTTCCCGTGGTATAGAGCCATGAGCATCGTCGACATCGCTACCGAAGCAGCGGCACGCCTCAATCTCACCCGCGGACGTGACAACAAATGGCGCGGGCGCTGCCCCGCGTGCGGCTACGCCAAACCTACATTGGAGGTCGCCGTGGAGCAGGATCGCATTGCGGTCTCCTGCAGCGCCTGCGGTGACGTTGCCGGCATCGCTGCCATGATGGGCGTTCCGCGCGACATCGTTATAGCGCCGAGTGCGCAACCATCGAAGGTTGCCCGAGCTCTTAATGCCTGGCGCAACGCAACTCCCGCGGCCGGGTCTTTGGCTGAACGCTACCTGCAAAGCCGAGGGATCACACTTCCACCCCCGGCCTCGATCCGTTTCCTTCCGCGGCAGCGAAACTGGAGCGACGGCGGGACATACCCGGCAATGATTTCGCTCGTTCAGCGCGTGCCCGGCGACGAGGACCCTGCTGCCTGCCGAGCGCGGTCCTCGCTGATTGATGCGGGCGCACATTTTACGTTCCTGCAGGGTGGCGGACCTGATGGCCCTGTGGTCAAAGCCGCTACTGACGCCTGTAAGCTGACACTCGGGCAGCTTCGCCATGGCGGCGTCTGGCTCACGCCGGTCGAAAAGATCGGCGAGCAGCTCGCCGTCGCCGAAGGTATCGAGACGGCGCTTTCCGTCATGCAGATTACGAAGCTGCCGACAGTCGCGGCGCTCAGCGCGGCGGGCATGCGGTCGCTGCGATGGCCTCCCCAGGTTCGGCGGCTGTGGATCGCTGCAGACAATGATCAAGCGGGGCTGAAGGCCGCCGACGTGCTGCTTGAGCGCGCGCTGCGCGCCGGCCTGCAGGCGCACATCAAAATCCCTGCCAGGGGAAAGAATGATTTCAACGATCTGCTGAGGAGGGCGTGATGTCAGCAATAAACCCCTGATGGACCCATGGGATCGCCAGACGGCGAAATAGAGGCTGCGGCCGTTGCTGGCCGGAGTGCCTTCCATTTGCCCAGCAAATGATGACGACGCCGAGGCCAAGAGCGGTGAAGCTCGGACGAGCAAGACGCATTCGCAGGCAACGCCGAGGACGTAGCGGCAGAGGAAACCAGGCGAAAGATCGAATTGTTTGCTTGGGCGGACAGCGTACTCGGGCTGAATGAGGCCGACTTGGAGTTGGCGCTCGACGATGCTGTGAAGCATTTTAAGATGACGCGGGCGGCCCTGAAGCGAATCATCGCCGCCCGCCGCTCGGAAAATCAAAGCAAAGGCTAAAGCAGAGCGCGGCCGCGCCGAGCCCAACGACGCCAAGGACAACGTCAAATACTACTCCCCCGACTTCAAGGTTTCAGATCACGGCGTATTCGCTAGGAAGTTCGATGATAATGGACATCCATTTTGGGACAAGATCTGCACGACGCGAATTGATCTAGAAGCCCTTACCAGAGACGCGCGCGGGGAGAACTGGGGCACCTATATCATCATCACGAACCGCGACGGGCAGAAGAAAAAGCTCGCAGTCCCTCACGCCCTGATCGCTGCCGACAAAGTTGCGGACATCGCCGGCCTACTGGCTTCGCTCGGCGTCGGAATCATTCTATCACGCCCGGCTCGTCAACTCCTCGTGCAGTTTCTCACTCTCGATGTAAAGGGGCGCATAACTGCGGTGCCTCAGATCGGCTGGCATCGCAGCGGCGCCACTTGGCTGTTCGTGCTCCCCGACGACACCATCGTGCCTGCTGGATTTGATGGCCCGCGGCCCGTCCTACAGACAGCGAGCCTGCATATGCAGCATGGTCTCGACGTGCGCGGGACCGTCGAGCAATGGATCGAGCAGATTGCCCGACCGATGGCTGGCAACAGCAACGTGCATCTGTGCGTCGGCACGATGTTCGCCGGACCACTGCTCAAATTTGCGCATGAGCCGCCCGGCTTTGTTCCACCTTTGGGGGACGTCGAAGATCGCTAAGTCGTTGGCCGGCGCGGTCGGTCAGTCGGTCTGGGGGCGACCCAAGGTGCCCGGCGAGGCGGATGCTTTCGGCGCGAGTTGGACGGCGACCGCCGTGGGCCTCGAACGTTACGCCGTGTTGCGAAGCGATGTGGGCGCCTATCTCGACGAGATCGGCGAGGGCGCACCGAAGGCTATTCGGCCTGCGGTCTATGGCTTGGCAAATGGTTCGACGAAGCTGCGCGGCACGCAGGACATCACCCTGCGGCCGATGGAGAGCTTTCGCATCCTCGGCATATCCACTGGCGAACCGACCATGGCGTCCTACCTCTCCGCCGGCGGCGAGAAGGTGCCAGCAGGCCTCAAGGTGCGGCTCGTTGATGTGCCGGCCGAGGTCCAACCCGACAGTGCGTTCGAGACTTGCCCGCGCGAGCGGATTGAAGAGCTAGGAAAGCAATTCTACCCACTCACCAGCGAGCTACATGGGGCGGTCGGTCGGGCTTGGCTACAACACCTCGTTGACCTCGGAGCAGAGAAGTTGGTGCCTTGGTGCGGCACCACCGCGACGAGTGGCTGAAATTGCCGGCAGTGGCTGCAGTGCGGGCCAAGGCGAGCGTCCAGGTGCACTCGATCCTCAACCGGTTTGCCCTCGTTGCCGCAGCGTTGCGGATGGCGATCGAGGCAAAGCTACTCCCCTGGTCCATCGACGAAACTGATTGCGGCATCGCAGCCTGCATGGCGCGTTGTCTCACGAGTAGGAATGGCCGCCTCGATCTCACGGGCGAGGTACTCGGCGCGATCGAACAAATTCGCACTATTCTCGCCGCTGACCTCCACGGCCGCTTTATCCACCTGCGCATCGATGGTGACGGGAAACTTGAATACGCCAACGCGGCCGACGCCACCAAGCGGGACACGCTGGGCTACGTGAAAGACGGGCGCATCCTGATCGAGCCTACCGCATGGCGGGGCGTGCTGTGCGCTGGGTATGACCCCGTCAAGACAGCGAAGCACCTACGAACCGAAGGCTTGCTGATGGCCGACGAAGCGGGTGGCAAGTTGCAGAACAAAGAGAAGGTGTTGCGGGGCGCCGGCGACGTTCGGTCGGACCGCTTCTACGTCCTCGACCTAAAGATACTCGATGACGGGGCCGACGCCGGGCCGAAGGAGTCATCGCCATGATTCGAAATTCCATTTTCTTCGCTCCCGGAGCGTTTTCTGGTGGAACTGGTGGAACCGGTGGAACTGCGCGGGATTCAGCGCGGCCATGTGGGACCGGCGCGTGGAACCGGTGGGACCGGCGTTCGCGCTGCTCATACTGCCGGGAGCGAAATCTTGCTACGTGGTTCCACCAGTCCCACCAGCCGGTACCACCAAAATCAACAAAACTGCCTGCAGTACCACCGGTTCCACCGGTCACCCCGAAGCGCGACGGTTCTCGCGCAAGAATGAAAACGTCACTGTAGCGAACGTGGAGAGCATCTCATGAACGCGCTCTCCTGGGCTTCCATCTCCGAACAACTCCGAACGATCGGGGTCGAAGTGCCTGTGACGGGCGCAGGGGAACGGCGACGCTCTGCCCGCCTGATCACGTACCGCCCCCTTCGCAACCTGATGTGCCGCCGCAGCAGCGACCATCCCCGCGCCGACAAGCCAAATCCAGACCCGTTAACGACGATCCTCGCGGCCGCTAAAAAAGCAGGCGTACCTTCATGGAGCGTGTGTCCGACGGCGAACTCGTCGTCGAGGGTCTGGACCATCTGGCGCCGGATGATCGTCAAAAGCTGCAAGCGAACCTGAACGATATTCGCAATGAGCTTCTGCCTGATGACACCTCACGGCATCCTTTGATCTCCTAACGAGCTCGGCATTGAGCCGGTTTACATAGAGACGGAGCAGCGCGCTGCTGCGGAGGTGCAGCGGATTTGCCGATCGTCAAGGACGCTCGGGTTGGACATCGAGACTGCGCCGTTACCAAAGTTTCTGCCGAAAGCGTGGCCAATAACCGTCACGCAAAACGGTAGACGCTCAAAGCTGCAGGCCACAGAGGATACGTCGCCAGCACTCGATCCCTTCGGCCCGAGGTCCGGCTGCTTCAGTGGCGGCGAGATCGACCGCAGAATGGTGGTGCTCGTCATCATTTGCGTCACGTTCCGCTCAACAGTCCCACCCTGGCGCCGCTGTGGCGATGCAAGTTGATCCGGCACAATCTTCAGCTTTGACGCCAAGATGCTCGCGGCCAACGCGGGTCGCGGTACTCGTCGCGATTGAAAACATTGGGCCGGCGATGGTTTCCGAAATCCTTCTGCGCCCCGTCTATGCCGTCGTGGAACCCACGGCGCTGCCACTCTGTGAATTGGTCGGGTGGCTGCCATTGGCCGGGATCCCCGCGGCCTTCCCAGGAACCCTCGCCCCTCAGCTGCGAGAGGCCCACTTCGTAACCGCGCATAAAGCCCTCGCGGTACTCATCCACCATCGGTGGGGGAACCGGCGGGTTGCGGAACTGCGGCTGGTCGTCGGGGTCCTGGTTTTGGTGGTATTGGACGTCGTGTCGGGCTTCTTCCACGCCGTCGCTATAGCCGCGCCGCTGGGCGTCGTTTTCAAGTCCGCGCATGCCCCAGCGATCCCAGTCCTGACGAGGAGGTGGAGCAACCGGCGGCGGTGGCGGAGGCGGCTGAGCAGGCCCACCGCTCCACAGGTGCGACGCGGCCATCTCATAGCCGCGGCGGAATGCGGCCCGGTAGGGTTCGCGCGCTTCCGGATTGCCGATTGCGATACTCCTCGCGGTTGTTTACGTCGGGCTTGCGGTGATTGCCGTAATCTCTGCGCGCGCCTTCAATGCCGTCGTGGAAGCCGCGGCGCTGGAGCTCGTTGAATTCGCCGGGAGGCATTTCCCAGCGTTCCTGGCCGTAGGCGGCTGGCGCGGCTGGCGGCGGTGGTGCGGCCCAGGATTTGGAATTGCCGGAATACCCGGCCAGAAGTGCGAGAGCAAATGCGGTCGCCACAACCCGATAGGTGGTCATCGCTTGCGATCTCCTTTCTTGAATGAACCCCAACAATAGTACCAATGTCGCGCAGCAGACTGGCGCGAACTTGTGAACTCTGTGCAAAGAATGTCTGGCAGATTGGAACTGGCGCGGCGATTGGGATCGAGGTTGAGTGAGGTATCTCACAGCCCGAGGGCCCCAGCAGGACGATAGACTCGTCTCTGGCTCGAGGAGATTTTTGGTGTCGAATGAAGGGACCCGTGTACTGGTCATTAATCCGGGATCGACGTCCACCAAGTTCGGCGTGTTTTCCAGGGCCGGGGCCGAGTGGGTTACGTCGGTGCTGCATGGCGATGCCGAGTTGGAGCAGTTCCGCGGCCGGTCGCCGCTGGCGCAGGCCGATTTTCGGGCGGGATTGATCGCCGCCGCGCTCAAACAGGCAGGATTCGATGGCCGAGAATTCGCGGCGGTAGCGGGCCGGGGCGGATTCCTGCCTCCTCTGCCGTGCGGGACCTACCTGGTGGATGACGCAATGGTGGAAGAGCTTCGTCGCGGTCTCAGGGGCGAGCACGCCAGCAATCTCGGCGCGGTGTTGGCGCTGCGATTCGCGCGCGCAGCCGGAGTCAACGCTTACATAGTGGATCCCGTCACTGTGGATGAATGGCAGCCCTGCGCGCGCATCTCGGGATCGCCGCTGGTGCCGCGCTCCGCGGTTGGTCACGCACTCAATACCAAGGCGGTGGCGCGCCGCTACGCCCGCGAACACGGGCTGGCTTATCAAGATCTGCGCCTGATCGTCATTCATCTCGGCAGCGGCATCACCGTCTCCGCGCATCGCGACGGGCGCATGATCGACAACAACACCCCCGAAGAAGGGCCGCTCGGGCCGGATCGCACCGGATCACTCCCAGTGAGACAGCTGATCAAGGTGTGCTTCAGCGGAGCCTATTCGCAGAAACAGCTTGACCGCAAAGTCTTCGGCGATGGCGGCCTGTTCGCCTACCTAGGCACGCGTGACCTGAAAGAAGTGGAACGGCGCATCGATACGGGCGATGAGCGTGCGGCAGCGGTCTTCGAGGCCATGATCTACCAGGTGGCGAAAGAAGCAGGAGCGATGGCAGCCGTGCTTCAGGGGCGTGTGGATGCGGTGCTCCTGACCGGAGGCATGGCATATTCCGACCGCCTGGTCGCCAAACTCAGGACCTATATCGATTGGATTGCGCCGATCGCGGTGTATCCAGGGGAAGATGAGTTGCGGGCGCTGGCGGAAGGCGTGTTTCGCGTACTCGACGGCGAGGAGCGCGCCAAACGCCTGTGGGAAGAAGGCCGAGAGCCCAAACACGACAAGAGCCGCGAAGCGCTTGTGATCGGGCTGGAGTGAGGGATCTTTCTCGCAGATCCATTGCAGGGCAGCCATCCACCCGGCCACCGCCCGGCACTGGGGAAGTGGCAGCCGAACATGTTTCAGAAATGGTTTACCGAAGGCACGGCTGGCAGAATCAGCGGCTCAGCCCTGGAGGACAACCTGGGCATTGCGGAAGAGGGCGCAGAGGGCGCGCCAGACCCAGCGGATGAGCAGGACGATGATGAAAACCAATGCAGCGGCGATCGAAGCAGCGACAAAAGGGTGCCGCGTAGCCAGCCAGGTGAGCGCGATGGACATCCCGTCTTCGCCAAGGCTGAGGGCGATATTCGAGAAGGGCTCGGGCGAGGGTGTGACGGCGACGCGAGCGGCGGTCTTGCCACCATGGGCGGCAAGGGCAATCAGGCCGCCAAGGAGAGTGACGGCGAGCTGCTCCCGCGGCCCGAGAGTTGCTGTAGCGCGCCATGCGAGCAGGGCCGCGGCGGGCACGCGGATGAAGGTGTGCAACGCGTTCCAGATGAGATCGAAGGCGGGGATCTTATCGGCGAAGAACTCGACCGCAAAGAGCGCGGCGCTGGCGGCGATGACCCACCAGCTGGCGAGCAGGTGAAGCGCTTCCGGAAGGGGGAGCACTCCCGCGTGCGACAGCAGCCCCAGCGTGGCCACGGTGGCGTAGACGTTGAGTCCTGCGGCAAACGACACTGCGACAATCAGCGCGACCAGTTCCTGGCCATGGAATGGGAGTTTCACTTCGCAAGTATATGACCCGCGATCTTAGACTAACGGAAATCACTTGACTACGACCGGGCTCACTCCCGGCCCGGTTGTGACTTTCGCCTCCGTGTCCAGCAGGTGCACGGATCGGCTCTTCGCACCCGTGACGTGAACGGATGCGAAGAGCGACTGGCGCACGATGACGCCTTCTGCGTCATTGAGACGCAGCACTGGCTGATTCGAACCCGGGGCGGGATCAAGATTCATGTCTTCGAGCAGCAGGTTCTGCACCTGGTCGGCCTCCATCCCGGATTGCCACGTGGACGCGTGCGGCTCTTCCCAGCGGACTTCGACATCTTTCATCGCGACGTCGCGCGCATACTTGAGCGTCATCGCAGCCGTTGTGCTCTCGTACGGTGCATCGGGCGCGTGCGACACGAACAGGCGGACATGATTGAAGCGAATGCCGTCGAGCCAACTGTCGGGGTGGCCCTGAATCGCAGAAGTTCCCTGGCCGTGGGCGATCACGTTGCTGATGGTCACGTTGCGGATGATGCCGGCGGCGGGCTCATCCGGATAAGTCCGGCCGTCGATTTCGCTCCTCCGCTTGATGTTGAAATGAATGGGATCGCCGTCGCCCCACCAGAACCAGTCAAAGCGGCGGCAGTCGATGGTCACGTTGTCGATCACCACGTCCTCAACAATTCCACCATCGAAGACCATGAACGCCAGCCCGCGATTGGAGTTGGTAATCACTACATTGCTGATGGTCACGTGGCGGACCGCCTTGCTGTTGCCGTCGCAGAACTTGATCGCGGCCGAGGACGACGAAAGGCGGCTGTTGGTGACCGTGACATTTTCCGTGGGCTGGACCGGGCCCCACGCAGCGGTCGAATAAAAGCAGATCGCGTCGTCGCCGGTCTCGATGGTGCAGTTGGAGATGTGCACATCCTGGCAGCCGTCGGGATCGATGCCGTCGGCCCATACCGCTTCTTTCTGCGCGGAGTAGATGTACACGCCATCGATGACGAGGCGCTTGCACGCGTAGGGATTGATCGTCCAGCTTCGCGAGCGCAGAAACTTGAGGCCGGCGATGCGCACATCGACGCAGCGCAGCAGCAATACCATGCGCGGATAGACGGTTTCCTTGCCGAAGCTCACTGGAAAGGAGCGCATCAACGGCTTTCCGGCGACCTCCATCTGGCGCTGGTTGGGAAGAATGTAGTGATCGGTGATGGTGTTCAGGTGCCATTCATACGATGCCTGGCCATCGAGCGTACCCGCGCCTTCGAGCGCGATGTCGTGCAGGTCTTCGCCGTAGATGAGCGCGGCCTTGCGCGCGTCATCGTACTGGCTCGAATCAAGCGTGGCGTAGATGGTTGCGCCGGCTTCGAGATAGAGGCGCACGCCCGATCGCAGATGCAATTGTCCTGAAGTGTACTCGCCCGGTGGAACAAACACGCGACCTCCGCCCACCTTCCCGCACTGGTCAATAGCCTTTTGAATTGCGGGCCGGGCATCGTCGCTTTTGCGCCCCGTAGCCCCATAGTCCTTGACGTCGAAGACGCGCTGCGCCGTCGCGGTTGTCGTCAACAGAAGGATCGCTGCTACGCATGTGAACAGGACTCGGAACGGGGTGGAAATCATCCAGCCATAATGCATCACGCGCCATCCCCGCAACAAGACGGAACCAATCTCGATGCGGATTCTCCTGCATTCAAGCGCCGGCATCGGGCACATGGCGTGCGCTGCCGTTGTCAAATTTGTGAAACGTTTTTCTCACACGCCACACCACTGGGTATTCGCGAAAGCGGACAGGCTGCTTCATCTCACCCAACGGATCTCCCTCAGGCACCGTGTGTCGAAGGCCCCTGTCCCCCCACAGGAGAGTGAACCCATGTTCCGAAATTCAGCGTACCCTCGAATCCTCAATCTAATCGCCATCACCATGCTTGTCGCCGGCCTGACCGCGGCGCAAGCTTTAACCCCGGCGGGAGCGCGGCGCCCGGCCTCCGTTCCGGCGAACTATGTGATCACACCATTCGGCTTCTTCCATCCCAGCTGCGTACATCAGTTGGCCCGGGGAGAGTCAGTGCGGAAGGATGCCAAAGCCATCCAGCACGCGGACGGTTCTCTCGAGAACGTCAACACCTGCGCATTTGCGCAGTACAACGCCAAAGGCGAGCTCTCGGCTCAAAAAGGAACGCCCGTGAAGGAGCCTACCATCGGCCATGCGTGGGTTGAATTCTCGGGAGTCACCACGAGCACCTCGTACGGGGAACTGGCCGCCGAGTGGACGGTTCCGCCCGCGCCGGCAGTGAACAACGGACAAACGGTCTACCTTTTCCCGGGCCTGGAAGACTACGCCGACGTGGTAAGCATCATTCAGCCGGTGCTGGGCTGGAACTCGGATTTCTACGCAGCCTGGGGCATCGCCAGCTGGAACTGCTGCGTGGCCGGCCATGTGTTTGAAGCGACGCCGGTGAGGGTGAATTCGGGAGACACGATCTACGGAGCGATGTGGGATACCTGCGCTGCGGGTACATTGTCCTGCCCCACCTGGGACATCCTCACCTATGACCTGTCCACCGGGGGCTATAGCGAAATGCTCAACACGTCGAGCTATGGACAAACCTTCAACTGGGCGTTTGCCGGGGCGCTCGAGGTCTACAACATTTACCAGTGCGGCAATTACCCACCCAGCAACGCGACTTCGTTCCACAATCTGTATCTCTATAACGACAGCTTTCAGCTGATCCCCAGCCCGAACTGGTCGGTAACCAATTGGTCCGGAGGATTGACGCCACAATGCAGTTACGGCGGATACATGCAGCAGCAGGTGACTCTCACTTATTAAGGTATTTCTTCCTTGAGCCGTGAGGTATCCCGGGATCGGGTTGGGTCCGTTGTCCGGGATGCCTTGCGTAATTGGCTAGATCTTCTGCAGGTTTGCAAACTTCTCCATCAGCTTCTTCATTCCATGCCGTGGAAACATAACGGTGAGCTTGGCGTCTTCGCCGTCGCCTTCGCGCATGAGAACGGATCCCTCGCCATACTTGCTATGACGCACGCGGTCACCCTTCTTGAGGCGCGTCGAACCGGTGGGAGCGGGAATTTCCATCGCCGGGCGGGCTAGGGAACCGGGCTTGATCGGTCCCGCCTTGCCCCCGAAAAAACGCGCGATGTTATCGATCGACTGAGGCTCGGGCTCGTGCGCGCCGCTCTGGCTCTCCGGAGGTGGTGCCTGTCTCGCCGTACCCGGCTTGACCGTCATCCACGAGGCTGTGAATGGTTTTGCGTTTCCAATGCCCGCGGTCTTGTTTCCAGCGCCACTCCGCGAGAACGGCGTTTCCTGGCTTTCGTCCTCGTAGTTGAAGTGGCTGCTTTCGTAGCCGTCGCCGGAGCCTTGACGGCGGCCGGCACCATATCGCGAACCGTAGTTGCCCGCATAGGCCCATGCGGGAGCGCGGGTGCTGCCGAGGTTTTCGATTAGCTGTTGCGGCACTTCTTCGAGGAAGCGCGATGGGACGCTCATCTCCGGCGCGTCGTTGCCGTAGCGGCGGCGGAAGTTGGCGCGGGTGAGGATGAGGGTGTTCATGGCGCGGGTCATGCCCACGTAGCAGAGGCGGCGCTCCTCTTCAAGTTCTTCGGGATTGTTGAGGGTGCGCGAATGCGGGAAGAGGCCTTCTTCCAGGCCGGCGAGGAACACCAGGGGGAACTCAAGACCTTTCGCGGAGTGGAGCGTCATCAGCGTGACGCGAGCCGAAGGATCATACTGGTCGGCGTCGGACGCCAGCGCGGCGTGGTCGAGAAAGTCGGACAGGCTTTCGCCGCGGACTTCGGCGTCATGGGCGGCGTTGGCCAGTTCCTTCAGGTTTTCAATCCTGCTGAAGGCTTCGGGCGTGCCCTCGGTTTCGAGCGCCTTGATGTAGCCGGTGCGGTCGATGATGAAGCGGATCAACTCGGGGAGCGTGGCGGGGTCGCCGGGATTACGGAAGGCCGCACTCTCCTCTTTCAGTTTGTCCTTCGCCACTTCTTCCGAGTCCGATTCGAAGTCGGGATCGGGCGTGTTGTTGACGGGGCGAAAAGGCGAGTTCTGCGATGCATCGGGTTCCGGGGTCGCCGCCCCTTTTGCCGGCTTGGGCATTTTCAGGAACGGCCGCTTGGGGGCTTCGGAAAATGGATTGAAGCTGGCCATGTCGAGCAGCGGAAGCTGGTCGGCATCTTCGCCGAAATTGAAGTCTGTTTCGGCTGCCGCTTCCAGCCCCTCCGCCACTTTCTGGTTCTCCTCTTCACCCGGAGCCGCGGCACCGAAGGCGAACCCGGCGTCACCGAGATCGGCGTCAGTCTCCGCCACATCGGCCCCCAGTTTGCCCGCGAAATCCGGGTCCATCATGGCCTGCGCGTCGAGAATGAGCTGGCGGAAGGAATCCAGGGCCATCCAGGCGCGCGTGGCGATGAGCTTGTTGTTGATGGCGGCGCCCATCGCGTCCCACGTGGATGCGCCGGTCTCGAGGGCGAGACGCTCCATCGTTTCCAGGGTCGTCTTCCCGATGCCGCGCGGCGGCGTGTTGATCACCCGGTTCAACGCCATGGAGTCGTGGGGATTTTGGACAAGGCGCAGGTAGCCAAGCAGGTCCTTGATCTCGGCGCGCTCGTAGAAGCTGAAGCCGCCCACCATCGAATACTTGACGCCGTAGCGGCGCAGGGCCTCCTCCACCAACCGGGACTGCGAATTGGTGCGATAGAGAACTGCGGCCCTTCCGGGCTCTTGGGTTTCGGACGAGCCTTCCTGCCTGAGAAAAGTCTGGATGCGGTCGGCGATAAAGAGCGCTTCGTTCTCGCCGTCAGGGGCTTCGTAGTAGCCGATCAGCGAGCCGCCCTGGCGATCGGTCCAGAGCTTTTTGCCCTTGCGGCGGAGATTATTCGCCACCACCGCTCCCGCGGCTTCGAGAATGTTCTGGGTCGAGCGGTAGTTCTGCTCCAGGCGCACGATGTGCGCGTTGGGAAAGTCCTTTTCGAACTCGAGGATGTTACGGATATCAGCGCCGCGCCACGAGTAAATGCTCTGGTCTTCGTCGCCCACCGCGCAGACGTTCTTGTGCTCTCCGCCGAGGAGCTTCATCATCTCGTACTGCGGGCGGTTGGTGTCCTGGTACTCGTCTACGAGAATGTAGCGGTAGCGGCGCTGGTAGCGCTCGCGGGTCTCCGACGAAACCTTAAGCAGGCGCACGGCTTCGAGCAGCAGGTCGTCGAAGTCCATGGCGTTGTTCTTGCGCAGTTCGGCTTTGTAGGACTGGTAAATGTGGGCGACGCGCTCACCGTTGGGGTCACTGGAACCGAGATAGTAGTCCTGGGGATCGACCATGTGGTTCTTGGCCCAGGAGATGCGGCTTAATACTGTCCGCGGAGTCAGCTGCTTGATGTCCAGGCCCATCCTTCGCATGATCTGCTTGACCACGGCGGCCTGGTCGTTTTCGTCGAAGATCGCGAACGACCGGGTGAGGCCTTCTCCCTTGACCTTCAACGCTTCGATGTCGCGGCGCAAGATCCTCACGCAGAGCGAATGGAATGTGGAGATGAGCGGCTTGGCGACGGTGGCGTGTCCCATGAGGCGCTCGACGCGTTCGGCCATCTCAGAGGCGGCCTTGTTGGTGAAGGTGACAGCGAGGATGGAATCGGGGGCAACCCCCTTTTCCTGGATCAGCCAGGCGATACGGCTGGTGATGACACGGGTCTTGCCGGAGCCGGCGCCGGCAAGGATGAGCAACGGGCCCTCCGTGACCTCAACGGCGGCGCGCTGTTCGGGGTTCAATTTGGCGACGAGCGAATGCGACAAGAGCGGCGTCCGGCGGGAAGGATCCTACTCTAGTTTACCTGCGCGAAGACTCTGACGCGATCGCGCCGGCACGATCCTGAACCTGTTCGCCCAAGCGGCTCTCATCTATCGTGATGCCGGTCACACCGATAGGCGATATATCGGGGTACGCTCTAAATCCATAACAGCATCGATCTAAACCATTGACCTGTCCTGGGGGGTGACGCCAACCGGGCGCCGCCGCATTGGACTGGAATCGGACTGGTGCTGGTCCCTTGTGGCATTCAAGGGCGCGACCGATCTAGACCCGACTGACACTTCAGGCCTTCTTCTCTCCCACCACGAATTCCAGGGGATGAGATCCAGGCGCTTCCAGGGTCAGTAACCCAGGCATAAGTTGCTGGCGGCTTCGAGCGCACCGGTAAGGGGAGTGCGCCATGAATACCATATTTCTAAAGGGCCTTTTCACCGTCGCATTGACGGGCTTTTGGGCAGGATCCGGATTGGCATCGCCGCTGAGCAGCAAGTTGCTTCCGCTGGTTCCCGGCGGGGTGGAGATCGTAGCGGGATTTGAAAACCATCCGGGTCCCTACTCCCATGGTCGGCTGTTGCTGACCACCCACAACAACCGGCTCGACCTGGACGACTGGCAGGCATTGACGGGCGTCGACAATAACCGCATCTTCGACGAGATCATCGAGGTTGCGGCCTCCCCTGCAGCAGGAAAGCTCTCCGAACACATGCTGCTGGTTGCCGGCCGGTTCGACCGGGAACGGATCTTTCGTTCCGCGGAACTGAATGGAGCTCAGGACACGGTGTTTGAAGGCCAAAGGATCCTGCTGATCCAGCCGTTCGCGCGCGAGCACGGGGACATGCTTGACACCCGTTGGCTGGTAATCCTCGACAACCGTACCGGGATGCTGGGAACGCCCTGGCTGGTCCAGCAGGCTCTGCGGCGCTATACCAATCATTCCGTGCCTGATTCCGTCCTGGAGGAGAGATTGAGCCTGCTGCATCCGGACGTAACCTCGTGGAACGTGATTGTAGAACCGCCTGCGAACGTGAAAAGCATTAACTTCGCGCAGCCCCACAGTGCGTGGGCGCAGTTGCAAGAAGATGCCGACGTGCTCATGGTCGGAGCGCGCTTCGGCTCAAAGATCCGGGTTGATTTCTCGATTCACGCCAAAGCTGAACTGGGAGCCGAATTCTTCAGTCGCAAGGCGGCTTTCTTTACGGATGCCCTGGCCTACGAGGCGAGCCCGGAATCGACGTCTCCCGGGGTAACGCAGCGGCTGCAGAACTACTCTGTCGAAGCGAACCGGGTTCAAGGTTCAGTGGAATTATCCGGCAGGCAGTTTCAAGCGTGGTGCGACCAACTCTACCGGGTTCAGGGTCCGCAGGTGCAGACTGCCGCGAGCGGAAACTAATCGCAGCGTGCAAAGAGCCGGTTTGGCCCCGCCGGCCTGGATTTTCGAATCGAAATTTCGGCGGGTGGCGTCTTTAGCCGATCTGGTACCCTCGCGCTAAAAGCTTTGTTTTGAACCACTTATGTAACCGATTTGGGCCATTGTACGCCGGTATATTATTGAATTTACAAGGGTTAATAACATTTTTCGTCGTTTTCCGTTTTTTTTTTTTCCGAAGAAGGACCGGACAGCGTGATCGGAACGAAGCCACGCATTCCGTCGATTTCTATTGTGCCTCGGATGCGCGTAATTATTTGCAACCGGGGGCATGATGTTTCCAACCCCAATGTCGGATGGTGGGAACACCACAACCACGCCGAGTGATCTGGCGCACCCTGAGAACTGGCCGCCCAAAACTACACTCAAAATCAATGGCCACCGGAATCGTGGAGGAGAAGGGAAGTGTCCCGGCGAGCGGCGTGAACGCCCCGGCGAAGGCTCCGGGCTCCGACCATTCCCACTGGAGGCCATCCGCCAACCCATGGGCCATTGCCGTCTCGGTGATGACTGCCACCTTCATGGTGGTTCTCGATTCGTCGGTGGCCAACGTTGCGCTGCCCCATATCGCCGGCAGCCTATCCGCCTCGACCGACGAGGCCACGTGGGTCCTGACCAGTTACCTGGTTTCGAATGCCATCATGCTGCCGGCTACGGGCTGGATTACGCGCAGGATCGGGCGCAAACGCCTGCTGATGCTGTCGATCATTCTGTTTACCGGCGCCTCCATGCTGTGCGGCATGGCCATCAATATGCCCATGCTGATCCTGGCGCGCGATTCTGCAGGGGATTGGCGGCGGCGGGATGCAGCCCCTGGCGCAGTCGATTCTGCTGGAGAGTTTTCCGCCCGCCGAACATGGCAAAGCGATGGCCGTTTACGGCACGGGGATCGTGGTGGCGCCGGTGATCGGGCCCACGCTGGGCGGATGGATCACCGACAGCTATTCGTGGCGCTGGATCTTCTACATCAATCTGCCCGTCGGCATATTGGCCTTCTTTCTGGCCAGCATCTTTATCGAGGATCCGCCGTACCTGCGAGCGAAGTTTCTGGGAAAGATCGACGCGCTGGGTTTCGGGCTGATGGCCGTTGTGGCTGGGCACTCTGCAACTGGTTCTGGACAAGGGCCAGGAAGCCGACTGGTTCGAAGCTAACTGGATTCGCTGGACGGCGGCGGTCTCCGGCGTGGCACTGATAGCGTTCGTGGTCCGCGAACTGCGGCATGGCGAACCTATTGTCCGGCTGGGCATATTCCTGAATCGCAACTTCGCCGTCGGAACCCTGATTACGGGGGTCTACGGCGTGGTCCTCTACAGCACTACGGCGCTGCTGCCGCTGTTTTTGCAAACGCTGCTAGGGTACTCGGCACTGGACAGCGGGCTGGCGGTAAGCCCACGCGGCATCGGGTCGCTATGGCGTCGATGCTGATTGCCGGGATGATCGCCAACCGAGTTGACAGCCGGCTGCTGCTGGCCTTCGGCTTCTTTATTCTGGGCAGCTTCCACCCTGATGCTGAGTTCCGTGAACCTGGGCATTGGCATGAGTTCCGTGGTGGTGCCGAATATCCTGAACGGATTCGCGGGCGGATTCATCTTTGTGCCGCTGACCACGCTAGCGATGAGCCGTCTGCGCAAACAGGAGAGTGGGCAACGCGGCCGGCATCTACAACCTGGTTCGCAACATCGGCGGCAGCGTCGGGATTGCCAGCGCAACCGCGTTTCTGGTGCACATGGGCCAGGTACACCAGAACTACCTGGGCGGCAATCTTACTGGCTCGGATTCACCGGTGGCGGGAGTGGCGCGGGGCCTGGCCGGCCGGATGATCCTAGGTGGCTCCGATGAGGTGACCGCACAGCACAAGGCGCTGGGAGCGGTGTACGGGATGATGCAGCAGCAGGCGTCGCTGATGGCCTATGTGGACGCTTTCCGGTTGCTGGGATACCTTTCGCTGCTGTGCATTCCACTGGTGCTGCTGTTCCGGCCGCTCAAGCGAAGTAGTCCAACGGAACCGGGGGCGCATGCCGGGGAATAAATATCCCGGAGTTCGAGATTCAGCGGCCGATGCCTCGCTGAGAATCGGAGATTTGCCACGCATCGACTTCGTGCGTTGCCAAGGACCGGAATAAGGACTGGTACCTTCCCAGGTTTCAAATCATATGCGTGAGAGCACCGGCCTCTTTGGGTTGATTAAGATGGGAGTCACCCGCGAAGGGCGATTGGATCGCTTCGGACAAGCGTGGAATATGATCGCCGGCGTCGGAGATTTCGTTCACGAGGTTGAGCCTTGTCAGAATTAGAAAACATCGCCACGGTCGGCAGATTCGTTGAGGAAGTCATCAACCTGGGACGCCTTGATGCAGCCGACGAGCTCGTCGAAGAAGACTTCATCGAGTTGGATCCGTTACCGGGCCAGCGCCAAGGGCGAGAAGGTTTGAAAGAGGTGATTGCCATGATGCGTGCCGGATTTCCCGACATCCATTGGGTGATCGATGAAACCGTGGCGGCAGGAGATAAAGTGGTGTCGCGCTTTACATGGACGGGCACGCATAACGGCGCATTTCTGGGGATCCTTGCCACGAACAAAGGCGTGACCGTGCACGGCATAGTGATTGACCGTTTGAGCGCAGGCAAAATGGCGGACAGCCGGATTTTGATGGACACCTTCAGCCTGATGCAGCAACTCGGGGTCATCCCCGCCCCCGGTAACGGTTGAATTAGCGCTCGACTCTCTTGCTTCACGCACATTGCTAGAGAGTGGCTCACGCCGCTACTCCGACGAAGAGCGCCGTTCCGGGGATGGTGCTCGCGTCCATCAGGCGCTTATAGTGCCGCGCTATGCTGGACCTGCGATGACTTCACAAAACAGACTGCGCCGGGTGGCCGTTTACTGCGGATCGGCGGATGGGAATGATCCCGCGTTTCTGGCTGAGGCGCGAGCACTGGGAAAAGCGATTGCCGCGGCGGGGCTGGGCGTGGTGTACGGCGGGGCCAACGTGGGACTGATGGGCGCCGTGGCCGATGCCGCATTGGAGGCGGGGGCGGATGTAATTGGCGTGTTGCCTGAAGTGCTCGCCGGGCGCGAGATTGCCCACACCGGGCTGACGCGGCTGGAGACGGTCGCGACCATGCACCAGCGCAAGGCGCGCATGGTGGCACTGGCCGATGCGTTTCTGATTCTGCCGGGAGGCTACGGGACGCTGGATGAAATGCTCGAGATCGTGACCTGGTCGCAACTGCGGCTGCACGCCAAGCCATGCATCCTGATCAATACGCTGGGGTATTGGGATGGGCTGCTCGAGTTTCTGGATTCCACCGTGACAGCCGGCTTTCTTAAGCCGGAGAACCGGGCGCTGCTGATCGTGGTGGGATCAGCGCAGGAAGCGGTTGAGAGAGTGGTCAGTGGTCAGTGAACAGTGGTCAGTGGTCAGTGATCCAGTCGCGGAGGCGATTGGGGTTAATGCCTTTCCCAGGTCTGAGAATCCAGACCTGGGCACCTGGCGGTTGAGACAGGTCACTGGGGGTAGTTCTGACCATTGATCACTAACCACTCATCACTGCTTTTACGGGATGTACATCTGGTAGGCCATGCCGTTGCGGTAAACGACGGCGCTGCGCATCGGCGCATACATGGTGGGAGCGACAATGCGAGGTGGCGGCGGCGAATAGACGTACATGGGCGGGGGCGGCGCGTACATGTAGACCGGCGGCGTCATGTAGACCGGCTGCTGGACTACGAGTACGGGCGGCGGGGCGTAGGCCTGCTGCTGGGGCGGATAATACGGCTGCGAAGCATAGGTGGGTTGGGGCGGTTCGTAGTTCTGCTGTGGCGGCGGAGCGGCGGCGGTTGGCTGAGGCTGCTGGTCCTCATACGGCGGGGCGGGCGGCTCATCCTTGGCCGAAGGACGGTGTGCCAGCCCGTAGGGATCACGATCGAGGGGCTGTCCTTCCGGCACTCGAAGGTCATCCATGAGTTTCACGGTCATCCGGGTCTCGGTCTTCAACGTGGGGCTGGGGCCGCGGCGGGGGAGTTCCAACAGATCGATCGGCCAAAGGACAGGGATCATCCACAGGATGGTGTCGCGGGTGGCGTGACCCTTTCCCTGGATCCTGCCGAGGCGATCGATCGAGAAGCCGGGCACGTCGACCACTTTCGCATCCACAGGAATGATGGTGTCGGGCTCGATCACCAGGCGATCGAAGGTGAGTTGCATCCATCCCTTGCCGACGAAGTGGCCGGGGTCGCGGTAGTCCTCAAAGCGGCCCACAAGGTAGCTGTTGTAGGGAAGGACCGAGCGTCCCACCCGCACGGCATGGCTCACGCGGCACAGGACCGGGTCACCGATCGCCATGGTTTTGGAAGATAGACGGGGTTCAGAAGTGGTGCATTGGATGAGAGAACCGGCCGGAAGGAGCTGGTCGGCGGTGTAGTCTGCGGCGGAAAGGGCGAGCGGGGCGGAAAACAGGATGGAAAGAGCAAGGGCGCTCTTCATGGTGGATCCTCCAGGTCAGAACAGCTCAGAAGCGAGAGAGCAGAAGTCTACCTTCAGGTGGTATCCGGGGTCCCGGGCGACAGGTCTTCCGTCGCTGGGGTGTCGCGAGTGCTGCAGACGTACGAGGAAAAGGAACGAGCGAATGAGGCAGGCGGAAACCTTTACTTGGTGTCTCTGAAGAGGCCGGACTTTCCCCGTTGACCGGCTTGAACACGAGCGCTGGAAGAAAGTCGCGAGAATTCTCTCGACGGGGCAAAATAAATTTGAAAGCCGTTGAGCGAGTAGTGCCGGAGTCTTTCGCAAGGAGGAGAGGGATGAATGCCAGGAAACGCCGCGTATCCGCAGCGGCACTTTTGATCGCATCGCTGTTCGCGCGCCAAAGGGCAGACACCGGTCGAGAAAGTTCCCGTGTCGCGCAGAAGTCTTTGCGTGACCGAGGGGACAGTGGGAAGCGGCGAGGGACATCAACTCACGATCGATGATCCGAAAGTGCGCGCCTACGTGAACGGATGGACATCGCAGGCGGTGGAGACCCAGTTCACATATCTCGGCAGGACGACGGTGGAGTCGCCGCTGGGGTCCGGAGAGATTCGGCGCCAGTTCGGGCTGAAGCTCCTGGCGCAGAACGCGTGCAACCTGGTGTACGTGATGTGGCGGTTCGAGCCCGAATCGAGAATTGTGGTTTCGGTAAAGAAGAATCCCGGGCAGATCAACCAGCACAGAATGCGGCAATCGCGGCTACGAGAACATCAAGCCAGTTCGCAGTGCGCCTGTGCCGCCGGTGCGGCCCGGCGATTCCCACGACCTGGATGCGAGGATGCGCGGGACGGAACTAACAGTTACGGTTGACGGCAAAGTGGCTTGGGAGGGCGACGTGGGGCCGGGTGTGGCCGATCTCAAAGGACCGGTGGGAATCCGGTCGGACAATGCGCGGCTGGACTTCAATCTGTCGGCTGGTCCGTTCCCCGGCCCGCATCCGCAGTATGCGCGCGCATGCCAGCCAGAGGAAGACAGGGAATAGGGATCAGCGGCCTAGTTCGGGATGCCGGGGGTTTCGGCGGCGGCGAAGGTACATTCCTGGCACTGGCAATGGCGGCGCAGGTATTCCCAGGAATAGATGCCGCTGGTGTGGCCGTCGAGCCAGTTGAACTGGATGGCGTAGCGGCCCACGGCCTGGGCGCTGGCGGGCTTGGCCGGCGGGGTGTACATGGGCAGGACTGCGGCGGGCTTCTTTTTCGGCTGGCCCGGCTTGCGGCCTTCGAGCTTGCGCTCCTCATTGCAGGTGGCGCACGGGCAGCCGCCGCGGAGCCAGGCGAAAGTCCAGGCGCTGCGATGGCCGTCGGCCCAGTCGATCTCCAGGCCCTTGCCCTCGGTGAGCAGCACGCGCACCTTCTCTGGCGTGACGGCAATGCGCGACAGGGGACGTTCAGCCTCTGCCTGGCGGGCGGTCTCTTCCGGGGTGCTGATGCGGATGCCTTCGTGACTCATGAGTACAGTTTACAGGGGAGACAGGTGGTCAGAGGTGTCAGCAGGGCAAGAACGTCCGCAGTATCATGCTCTGCTAGCTACCACTGTTCAGCTGGTCTTCCAGAAGAACCAGCCTGCCATGCCGAAGCCGATGACGATGACCATGGCGCGGAGAACCGGCTGGGGGATGAGGCGGGCGAAGCGGGCGGACGTGTATCCGCCGATGGCGCAGGCCGCCATGGCCAGCAGGCAATAGCGCCATGCCACCTGGCCTCCGACCGAGAAGATGACGAAGGCAATGCCGTTGGCGGCGGTGGTGGAAACCACTTTAAGGGCGTTGATCTCGTTCAGGTCCTCAAAGCCAAAGAGCGACAGCATGGTGATGATGAGGAAACCGGCTCCGGCTCCGAAGTAGCCGACGTAAAAGCAGACCAGGATGGTGGCGAAGAAAACCAGAGTGCGCCGGGGAGGGCGGGGGACGTACGCGCCGGGATCCCGGTGACGGGCGGCCTTGACCTGGTCGAGCCAGCCGGTGACCGGCCGGCTGAGCGCAAAGATGGTGGCGGCGATCAGCAGGAGCCAGGGAACCAGGTGCATAAAGGTCGTCTGCGGGGTGCTGAGCAGGACCAGAGCACCGGCAGTGCCGCCGAGCAGGCCGGCGAGGCCCATGGGGATGACGAGGCGGCGGTTCTTGCGGATGTCTTCGCGGTAGGCGGCGATGGAGGTGAGCTGGCCGGGCCAGAGGGCGACCGTGTTGGTGGCGTTGGCCTGGACGGGTAGGATTCCATGGCCAGCAGGGCAGGGAAGGAAAGGAACGATCCTCCTCCGGCCACGGCGTTGAGGACGCCGGCGAGAAAGGCGGCGATCACCAGCCAGATCAATTGCCAATTGAAGGAGGCGGAGACAGTGAGGAGAATCATTTCTCATCCGATGGTAAAGGTGCAGGGACCCGTGGGTGTAAGTCGTTAAAAGGAAAGAGAAAGTATCGAAACTATGAATGTGAGTAAAAAACACTCATATTTTATGCATCCATTGTGCTATAGTTTCCATCAGATCAAGTGAGCGGTCGGGGGCCAAGCTCTCGGACCCCACTACAAATTCTGAAACTGCATCTGGAGGAAACACAGTCATGGCAATCTCTCGTTGGGATCCCTTCCGTGAAGTCGTCGCTTTGCAGAACCGCGTGAACAGCCTTTTCCGCGAAATGAACGAAGGAGACAGCCCTCTGACGACTGCCAGCTTTGTGCCCGCAGTCGATATCTACGAGGACTCGAAGAAGGTCGTTTTGAAGCTGGAAGTGCCCGGAATCGAAGAGAAGGACCTGGACATCCGGGTGGAAAACAACACCCTGACGGTCAAGGGCGAGCGCAAGTTTGAGAAGGAAGAGAAGGAAGAGAACTTCCATCGCATCGAGCGGCGCTATGGCTCCTTCTATCGGGCGTTTACGCTGCCCTCGACGGTCGACACCGAGCACATCAATGCCAACTACAATGCCGGCGTGCTGAAGCTGGAATTGAGCAAGAAGCCTGAGGCCCAGCCCAAGCAGATCAAGGTGAACGTGGGCGGGCAGAGCACGGTGGAGCACAAGCAAGAGCCGGAACTGGTCGGCGCGCGGTAGAAAAGCAGCTTCTAGCTGCTAGCCTCCAGCTTCGAGTTATTACCTGTGGAGTCTTGAGGCTTTGGATCAGGCGCCGGGCGCACCATATGGTGTCCCGGCGCTGACGTTTATGCACGATCTGAACAAGAACACAAATCACATGAAATTATGCTGCAGCTTCGTTCGACACGGACAAGCTAGAGGCTAGAAGCTAGCAGCTGGGAGCTGTCTTTATGGCAATTCGTTGGGACAAACTGACCGTGAAATCGCAGCAGGCGATGCAGCAGGCGCAGGAGCGCGCGGCGGAGCTGGGCAATCCGGAGATTCTGCCGGTGCATTTGCTGCTGGCGCTGGTGGAGGACCGCGAGGGCGTCATTCCTTCCGTGCTGGGCAAGATCGGGGTTCCCACGGAACGGCTGGAGGCCAGTCTGCACGAGATCGAGCAGAAGCTGCCGCGGGTGGCGGGAGCGTCGGCGCAACCGGGCATCAGCCAGGCGCTGAACAAGGTGATCGAGCAGGCGTTCAAAGAAGCCGCGAATTTCAAGGACGAGTACATCTCGACCGAGCATTTGCTGCTGGGCGCCGCGCATCAGAAGGGCGATCCGGCGCGCGAGGCGCTGGTGGCGGCCGGGGCGACCCACGACGCGATATCTGCAGGCGCTGACCGCGGTGCGCGGCTCGCAACGCGTGACCGACCAGAATCCGGAAGGGAAGTTCCAGGCGCTGGAGAAATATGCCAAGGACCTGACGGAACTGGCACGGCGCGGCAAGCTCGATCCGGTGATCGGGCGCGATGAAGAAATTCGCCGCGTGGTGCAGGTGCTGAGCCGCCGCACCAAGAACAACCCGGTGCTGATCGGCGAACCGGGCGTGGGCAAGACCGCGATTGTGGAAGGCCTGGCGCGGCGCATTGCTTCGGGCGATGTGCCGGAGAGTCTGAAGGACAAGCGCGTGATCTCGCTCGACCTGGGGTCGATGCTGGCCGGCGCGAAATATCGCGGCGAGTTCGAAGACCGCCTGAAAGCGGTGCTGAAGGAGATCGAAGAATCGAACGGGCAGGTCGTTCTGTTCATCGACGAGCTGCATACTCTGGTCGGGGCGGGCGCGGCGGAAGGCGCGATCGACGCCAGCAACATGCTGAAGCCGGCGCTGGCGCGCGGGCGAACTGCGGGCCATCGGGGCAACCACGCTGAACGAGTACCGCAAATACATCGAGAAGGATGCGGCGCTGGAGCGGCGCTTCCAGATCGTCTACGTCGGCGAGCCCAACGTGGAAGACACGATTGCGATTCTGCGCGGCCTGAAGGAGCGCTACGAGGCGCACCACAACGTGCGCATCAAGGATTCGGCGATTGTGGCGGCGGCAACTTTGTCGCATCGCTACATCTCGGACCGGTTCCTGCCCGACAAGGCGATCGACCTGGTGGATGAAGCCGCGGCTTCGCTGGCGATTCAAATCGGCAGTGTGCCGACGGAGATCGACCAGCTCGAGCGCGAGGCGACTTCGCTCGAAATCGAACGTGCCGCACTGAAGCGAGAGACCGACAAGAACAGCCGCGAGCGCATGCAGGAAGTGGAGAGGGCTCTTTCCGACATCAGGGAGAAAGCCACGGCTCTGCGTGCGCGCTGGACGCAGGAGCGCGAAGCCATCACCCGCATCAGCGAGCTGAAGAAGCAGATTGAGGCGATGCGGTTCGAAGCCGAAGAGCAGACGCGCAAAGGCCAACTGGAACGCGCGGCGCAGATCCAGTACGGCGAGCTGCCGAAGCTGGATGCCGAGTTGCGCAAGCTCAATGCCGCGCAGGACGGCGCCGTGAAACAGGGCAACGGCGTGGCGCGCATGCTGAAGGAAGAAGTGGACGAAGAGGACATCGCCAAGATCGTGAGCAAGTGGACGGGGATTCCCGTTTCGCGCATGCTCGAAGGCGAAGTGAAGAAACTGGTCCAGATGGAACAGCGGCTGCGCGAGCGCGTGGTCGGGCAGGACCTGGCGCTGACCGTGGTCGCGAATGCGATTCGCCGTTCACGCGCCGGGCTCAGCGATCCCAAGCGGCCGATCGGATCTTTCATTTTTCTGGGACCGACGGGCGTGGGCAAGACGGAGACCGCGCGCGCACTGGCCGAGTTCCTGTTCGACGACGAGCAGGCCATGGTGCGCATCGACATGAGCGAGTACATGGAGAAGCACGCGGTGGCGCGGCTTGATCGGCGCGCCTCCGGGCTACATCGGCTACGACGAAGGCGGCCAGTTGACCGAGGCGGTGCGGCGCAGGCCCTACTCGGTGATTCTGTTCGACGAAATCGAGAAGGCGCATCCGGACGTGTTCAACGTGCTGCTGCAGGTGATGGACGACGGGCGCCTGACGGACTCGAAGGGGCGCACGGTGGACTTCAAGAACACGGTGCTGATCATGACGTCGAACCTGGGCGCGGCCATGCTTGCGGGCGACAAGCTGCGCACCGAGCACGATTTCGACATGGCGCGCGAGAGCGTGATGCGCGTGTTGCGCGAGCACTTCCGGCCGGAGTTTTTGAACCGCGTGGACGACATGGTGATCTTCCGTCCGCTGGGGCATGCGCAGTTGAACGAGATCCTGGAACTCAGGCTCAACGATCTGCGCAAGCTGCTCGAGGACCGGCAGATCTCGATCGAGCTCACCGAGCCCGCGCGGCAGTTGATCCTGGCGGCAGGGTCGGATGCGGCGTACGGCGCAAGGCCGCTGAAGAGGGCGCTGCAGCGCATGGTGCAGGACCCGATGGCCATGAAGATCCTGGACGGCGAGATCCTGCATGGAGCGCACGTGCGCATCGACGCCGACCGCAACTCGAACCAGTTGCGGTTCGAGCCGATGGGCAGGGAGGCGATGGCGTAAAGGCAGCGGAGTTAGAAGCGGTGTTAGCGGAGTTAGGCCACGCGATGTATGCATGGAGGGCCTCGGAGGGTGATTCCTTCGAGGCCTTTCTTTTTTCGGCAGGTGCAATTCATGTGGTTCAATGCCGCGCACGCCCAGTCGCATGCATTAGACTTTTGCGCATGAAGAAGATGCTTCCCCGCACACTTACATTTGCCGCGCTTTCTGCTGTCCACATTCACCGCAGTCGCGGTTCATGGCCAGGACTGGGCGAAGGCGCGGCTTGAGGCTTCGCCGCGGCACCGCGAATATGTGCAGCTCAAACGATGACAATCGCACATTCAGGCGCTGGTGGTTTATCCCGAAGTGAAGGCAAGGCGCCGGTGGTGGTGCTGATTCACGAGATCTTCGGGTTGACGGACTGGGCCAAGGAGATGGCGGACGAACTGGCCGGGCAGGGATTCATTGTGATTGCGCCGGACCTGTTGAGCGGGTTCGGGCCGAACGGTGGCGGCTCGAGCGAGTTCGCCGACCAGGATGCGCGGGTGAAGGGTGTTTCAGGCCTCGATCCGGAGGGGTGTTGGCGGATCTGGATGCCGCGGCCGACTACGGAAAGAAGCTGCCGGCCGGCCAACGGCAAGATCGCCGTGGCGGGATTCTGCTGGGGCGGGGCGAAGACGTTTGCGTTTGCGGCCCATCGCAAGGATTTGTCTGCGGCGTTCGTGTTTTACGGGACTGGGCCGGCGGATGTTTCGGCAGTGACTGCGCCGGTGTATGGGTTCTATGGAGGGAACGACGCGCGCGTGGATGCGACGATTCCCGATTCACCAGGCGAAGATGAAGGCTGCAGGGAAGAAATATGAGCCCGTGACCTATGATGGCGCGGGCCACGGGTTTATGCGTGCCGGCGAGGATCCGGGCGATACGAATCCGGCAAACAAGACGGCGCGCGAACAAGGGTTCGCGCGCCTGGTGAAGCTGCTGAAGGGGATGTAGCGGGGAGTCCTGGACGAGTTTCATCCCGCCGAAGCGGAGCTTGGACGGGGCACCCAGGTTCGGTTAGTGGGTCGCACTTGCTATTTGCCCAGCGCCGATTCGACGGCGGTCTGCACTTCGGGCGAGTCGGGCTTGGTGGCGGGTTCGAAGCGCGCGACGGGCTTGCCGTTGCGGTCGAACAGGAACTTGGTGAAATTCCATTTGATGTCGCCGGCGATCTGCGGGTTCGATGACTTGTCGGTGAGGAAGCGGTAGAGGGGCGTCTCGTCGTCGCCCAGCACGGAGACCTTGGACATCATGGGGAAGGTCACGCTGTACTTGGAACTGCAGAATTTCTTGATTTCGTCGTTGGTGCCCGGCTCCTGCTGGCCGAAGTTGTTGGCGGGGATGCCGACGATGACGAAGCCGCGATCCTTGTACTTCTCGTAGAGCGCTTCGAGGGCGGTGTACTGCGGCGTGAAGCCGCACGGCTGGCCACGTTGACCAGCAGCACGACTTTGCCGCTGTAGCTCTTCAGGCTGACGGGCTGGCCGTCGATGGATTTCATGGTGAAGTCGTAAATGCTGTGCGCCTGGGCGGCAGCGAAGATAGCGGCGATGGAGAGCATCACGATCAGGCTCAATTTGCGCAAAGGGGAATCCTCCTCGAACTCAGGTTGCAGGATGATCATACGTTTTGAGCGCCACGGTGCTTGTCAGAAAAATGTCACGAGGCGGGCGATCGGGGCGGCGGTACGGATGCCTGCTTGCCGGGTGGTTCCAGTCTACTGCCGCAGGTCCACCAGGGTCGCTCCCTGGCCGCCTTCGTTCTGGGGGGCTTCGGCGATGGTGGCGACATGGGGGTGGCTCTTTCAGGAATTCGCGGACGCCGCGGCGGAGGATGCCGGCGCCGTGGCCGTGAATGATGCGGACGCGGGGCAGGCCGGCGAGGAAGGCGCGATCGAGATACTTCTCCAGTTCATCGGTGGCTTCGTCGACGGTGCGGCCGATGAGGTTGATCTCCGTGCGCATGTCGTCGGTGTTGGCGCTGGTTACGGAGACCTGCACGTCCTTCTGGCGGCGGGCGGCGGCGAGCGGGATCGGGCGCGGTCGGCGGTCTGCGGAGGCGGGAGATTTCACCACCTCCGCAATGTCGTCGCGCTTGACGCGCATCTTGATGGGGCCGAGCGCGACTTCGAAGACATCCTTCTCCACCTCGCGCTGCACCACGGCGATCTTGCCCATGGACTTGAGGCGAACCTGGTCGCCGGCGGCGACGTGGCGAACGACGTGCGGCTGGGCGTTGGCGTCGCCTTGGTCGGCGCCGGTGCGGTGGGCAACGACCGCCTGGTTGAAGCTCTCCTGGAATTCGCGGCGCAGGCGGTTGATGCGGCGCTCGGCTTCTTTTGAGAGCTTTTGTTGCGCGGCGCGGTCTTCGATGACGCGCACGTTCTCGCGCATCTGGAATTCGAATTCCTTCATGAGCGAGGCGAGCTTGGCTTCGAGTTCGCGGGTGCGGTTGCGCAGTTCCACGTCGCCTTCGCGGGCAAGCTTTGGCGCGTTCCTGGTTGAGGGCGTATTGCTGCTCGCGAGCGGCTTTGCGTTCCTCTTCGAGCTGGGTGAGTTCCTTGTGCAGGCGGTCGAGGAAGCGGGCGATGTCCACCTGTTGCGAGCCGAGGCGCTGGCGCGCGCCGGCAATGATGCTCTTGTTGAGGCCGAGGCGTTCGGCGGTGGCGATGCCGGCCGAGGCGCCGGGAACGCCGAGGCGCAGCTGGTAGTTGGGGACCAGCGTGACTTCGTCGACGCCCGCGGCGGCGTTGAGCACGCCGGGGGTGTTGGCCGCGTAGACCTTGAGCGAAGTGTGATGGGTGGAGATGAGCGTCCATGCGCCGGCTTCGAGGAAGAAGCTGGCCACGGCGACCGCCAGCGCGGAACCTTCTTCAGGATCGGTGGAGGAGCCCAGTTCGTCGAGCAGGACAAGCGAGTGCGGGCCGGCAAGCCGCGAGAGGCGGTCGAGATTGGTGATGTGCGCGGAGAAGGTGGAGAGCGCGGCTTCGATGGACTGCGCGTCGCCGATGTCGGCCAGAAATGCGGTGAATACAGGAAAGCTGGCGGCGGTGGCGGGAACAGGGAGGCCGGCCTGCGCCATCATGGCGAGCAGGGCAACGGTCTTGAGCGTGACGGTCTTGCCGCCGGTGTTGGGGCCGCTGATGATGAGCTGGCGGTGTTCTCCGGTCAGTTCGAGGGTGAGCGGAACGACGCGCGATATTGGGGCGGACGCCGCTCGAGCGCAGGCGCTTCTCGAGCAGCGGATGGCGGGCGTCGTCGAGGCGGAGCAGATCGGCCGCGATGGTTGGGCGGAACGCAGTCGTAGTCGCGGGCGAAGCGGGCACGGGCGAGCAGGCTGTCGACCAGCGCGAGAACGCGGGCGCCCGTCGACGAGCGAACGCAGCATGGGTGCCGACCTGGCGGGTGAGGGCGACGAAGATGCGATGAATCTCGGCCTGCTCTTCTTCGAAGAGGCGGACCAGTTCGTTGTTCTGCTCGATGGTTTCGAGGGGCTCGACGTAGACGGTCTGGCCTGAGGAGCTGGCGCCGTGCACCACGCCGCCGACGCGGCGCTTGAGCTCGCTGCGGACCGGAATCACGAAGCGATCGCCGCGAATGGTGATGACGTCTTCCTGCGTCGAGCCTTCGGCAGGAAAGCTTGCGCAGTGCGGCGCGGAGGGACTCCTCGATGACACGACGCTGGCGGTCCTGCTCGCGGCGGATGCGGCCCAGCTCGGGGGAGGCGTCGTCGGCGAGCGTGCCGTCGGGCATGATCTTGCGTTCGATGGATTCGGCCAGCGGGCGCAGGTTGCCGGAGAGATTCACGGAAAGCTGGTGCAGGCCCGGGAGCCGGCCGGCGACGCGTGCAGGCGGTTCGCGCAGCAGCGACTGCCAGGAGGCGATGTCGTGGGCGAGGCGGGCGACGGCCTGCAGTTCGGCAGCTTCGAGAGCGACTTCGGGGATGCGCGCCTTGTCGGCGAGCTGGGTGGGATCGAAGAGGCCGCCGAGCGGGATGGAGATCTGCTCCTCGATCAGAAGGCGGACTTCGCCGGTGAGCTGATGCTGGTGCGTGATCCATGCCTCGTCAGTGGAGGGCTGGAGGGCGAGAATGGCCGCGCGGCCGACCGGCGAAGCGGCGAAACCGGCCACCAGCGCCAGCAGCGGCTCCCACTCGAGAGCGGCGAAGTCGGCGTGCGCGACGGGCGACGGGATGGGATCGAGCAGCGGCATGGGCAGATACCATCTTACGGTTTTTTGTGATCGGGTCCATTTCCGGAGACTGCACATGTCACAGATGGGTGTGACTGAACGATGTTTTTGCGGAACGCGCGACGTTCGGCGGGCGTAGCACAATACACCGTCCATTTTGAGCGAGCTAATCGCCGATTGCACTCTACGAACGAGGAAAGAGGAAGCAGCCGTGAAACTACGCGTTGGAATCTTTTGTCTTATCGGAGGATTGTTCTTCACTATGCCCGCCCTGGGTGTCGGACACTTCGGTTGGTATTGGTTTTCCGGGGTTGTCATCTCCGCTGCGCTGGTTCCGCTGGTGCGCTTCGGACCGCGGAGCATGTGGGCGCAATTCGGGGCGATCGCCCTGGTGCTGGTGATGATCGGGCTGGCTTGCACCTTTTCCGAAGCGATTGTGTTCTTTCCTGAAATGAAGGCGCAGATGATGATCGCCGTGCCGGGCGGAACGGTTGTGTACCTGGCGGCGGCTGCGCTGCTGGTGGAGCTGGCGAAGTTGCTCAAACTGACAGACCGCGAGGCAGAGCAGGTTCCGCATCGCTCCTCTACTGCTGTGGCTCCGTTGATCCTGGCTTCCGGTGCGTCGTACGTGCTCTACTACCTGATTTTCGGAGCCATCGCGTTTCAGTTCTTTACCAGGAAGTATTATCCCCATGCCACGGAACAGGTCGCGGCCATGGGTCTCTGGTTCTGGGCTTATCAATTGGGTCGCGGATTGTTGATGACGCTGGCGGTGGTGCCGGTAATTTACGCGCTGCGGTTGCCGCGCTGGAAAGCGGCAGTCGTGGTCGGGTTGATGGTATGGATCGTGGGCGGTGGAGCAACGTTGCTGGTTTCAAGCACGGTGATGGTGCCGGCGCAGCGGTATATGCACATTCTCGAGATCATGACGCAGAATGTTTCGCTGGGGATGACGGCGGTGTGGTTGTTGCGGCCGAGAACGAAGAAAGTGGCGGCGCCGATAGAGCAAACGATGATGGCATAACGAATGGAGACCCCAGGTCTCAGAAGCGAGACCCTTCGACAGGCTCGGGGCAGGCTCTCCATCCCGCGGACCAAGACCTGTCCGCCGGGACCCGGCTCTGGGGCACCCCTTTTCCTTGCCTGCTCCCTATTTTCTTTTCCCTAACAGGCTGCGGAAAAGCGGAGAACAGCGGGCAATTCGTGAAGGAAAACATCCCTCGGGGGCTAAAGCCCATTCATTTGGCTGCAGGTAATGTTCGGGCTGAAGCCCGTACCCTTCACCACTGGAGTTCTTCCGCAGCCTCCTAATCTAATCCCTATTCCTTTATCCCGTGCATTTCGCCTTCCCAGCGGGCCACGACCGCGGCGGCCAGGCAATTGCCGATGACGTTCATCGCGGTGCGGCCCATGTCCATGAGGGTGTCGACGCCGAGGATGATGAGCACGGCCGCGGCGGGAAGATGCAGCGCGGCTGCGGACGCCATGAGCACGACCAGGGAGGCGCGAGGGACGCCGGCCACTCCTTTGCTGGTAAGCATGAGGGTGGCAACCATAACGAATTGCGCCCCGAGAGAAAGATGGAGACCGGCGGCCTGGGCGGCGAATAGAGCAGCCATGGAGAGATATACGCTGCCGCCAGTCATGTTGAAGCTATAGCCCATAGGAATGACGAAGGAGACGATCCAGCGCGGGACGCCGAATTCCTCCATACGCTCCATGGCGAGAGGCAGCGCGGCTTCGGAACTGGTGGTGGCGAATCCGAGCGCGGCGGGTTCTGCGACGGCAGCGGCGAAGCCGCGGAGCGAAACTCGCACCGAGCACCAGGCTGGGCACAACGGCGAGCAGGACAAATGCGATAAGCGCGGCGTAGTAGGTGATGACGAGCTTGAGCAGGGACAAGAGCGTCGACATGCCCATGCTGCCCACCGTGAATGCCATGGCGGCACCCGCGGCCAGCGGCGCGATGTACATGATGATGCGAGTGAGGCGGAACATGGCCTCAGTGAGCGACTGCAGCACGCTGACCATCGGTGCGCGTTTCGCCTCGGGCATGGTGGCCAGCGCCACGCCGAAAAGAAGCGCGAACACGGCTACCTGCAGGATCTGGTTCTGGGCTACGGCCTGGGCGATGTTCTCCGGGAAGATGTTGACGATGAGTTGCTGCCAGCTTTCGTGCGGCGCTGCCGTTGTGGCGGCTTGAACGGAAGCGGGGAGCACGATGCCCACGCCGGCGTGGGAGATGTTCATGGCGACGAGGCCGATGATCAGTCCCAGGGTGGTGACGATTTCGAAGTAGATGATGGACTTGACGGCGACGCGCCCGACGCCGCGCAGTTCGCCATGGCCGGCGATGCCGGTGACGATGCCGCCGAAGATGAGCGGCGCGACGATCATGCGGATGAGGCGGAGAAAGATGTCGCCGATGAAGTGGGCCTGTGCTGCGAAGCGTGGAGCGTCGAGGCCGAGTTCGGCTCCGGCCAGCATGGCGAAAAAGGTCCACAGCAGCAGTGATCGGCGGCGGAGCGCAACGGGAATGAAGAGGGCGAGCCCCAGCCAGCGCAGCGAGATCGCAATTTCGGCCGGGGCATGAAGCATGCCTGCGACCAGGCCGGCGGCGAACAGCAGGATCGACGCTGCGAGAATCAAGCGCGGAGTGGTTTTACCGGATTGCACGCGATTGCGGACAGCGTTGGTGGTCATCGTTCCGGGCTTGAGACGCGAGTGCCTCCATTATCCTATCTTCATGCCCAACATCGCCTTTCTTGAGTGCTCCCGCTGCCATCTTCACTACGATCCCGCGACGCCGCAGACGGTGTGTACCGCGTGTTCGGGAACGCTGTACGTGCGCTACGATCTTTCCGCCGCGGCGGGCACCGCACAGCGCGATGCGATTGGCTCGAGCGGGCAGGACAAGCGCTGGAGTGGCATGTGGCGGTACCGGCAGGTGCTTCCCGAGGTGGAGCCGGTGACGCTGGGCGAGGGATGGACGCCGATGCTCCCCAGCCGTCGCCATGCCAACGTCTGGCTGAAGGAGGAAGGTGCGAATCCCACGGGGACGTTCAAGGCGCGCGGACTGGCTCTGGCGGTGACCATGGCGCGGCACTACGGGCTGAAAAAGCTGGCGGCGCCGACCGCAGGCAATGCCGGCGGCGCGCTGGCGGCCTACGCGGCGGCGGCGGGCATTGAAGCCCATATCTTTATGCCCAAGGACACGCCCATGGCGAACCAGGTGGAGTGCAGAGCATACGGAGCGCACGTCACGCTGGTGGATGGACTGATTTCCGATTGCGGTCGCATGGTGGCGGAGCGCAAGGCTGCCGAAGGGTGGTTCGACGTCTCCACGCTGAAAGAGCCGTTTCGCGTAGAAGGCAAAAAGACCATGGGATACGAACTGGTGGAGCAGCTTGGGTGGGAATATCCCGACGCTGTGTTTTATCCCACCGGCGGCGGGGTGGGCATGATCGGGATGTGGAAAGCCTTTGAGGAGATGGAGCAGTTGGGCTGGGTCAAAGGCAAGCGGCCGAAGATGATTGCGGTGCAGTCGGCTGGCTGTGCGCCGGTGGTGCGAGCGTTTGAACGGGGCGAAGCGGTGAGCCAGATGTGGCAGGATGCGCATACGTTCGCGTCGGGGCTGCGCGTGCCCAAGCCGTATGGAGATGCCATCATTTTGGAGATTCTGCGCGCATCGGGCGGAGTGGCCGTGGCCTTGAGCGATGACGCGATCTTCGATTCGCTGAAGGATTGGGCTACGCACGAGGGGCTGCTGCTTTCCCCGGAAGGAGCGGCGGCGACGGCAGCTTACGATCACCTGATCGAGACGGGATTTCTGACCGCGAAGGATCGGGTGGTGCTGTTCAATACGGGGTCGGGGAACAAATACACCGATGTGATCGGGGCTAGGCTGCGGGCGGTGGGATGACTTTAGTGGCTTCCCACCTTAGCGGACATAAAACGTCCGCGAAGGTGGGGCACCCAGATTGGGTGGCTGGGGCAGGCATGTTTGTCGCTGGCGCCGTGATCAGGTGGTGGTGCTGGGCGTGCTGGACGAAGGCTTGGGGGAGGACTCGCTGGCGGCGGGCTTGGATTCCGCGGCGGGTTTTGATTCGGTGGCGGGCTTGGCGTCTGCGGCCGGCGCGGCGGCTCCGTCACTGGCGGGTTTGTCGGCCGAACTCGACGAGCTTTTGGGCGCGTAGTCATTCACGTACCAGCCGGCGCCCTTGAACTGCAAAGCCGGCGCGGTCAACGGCCGCTCCAGCGTGCCGCCGCACTGGGGACATACGACTTCAGGCTCGGCATTGAATTTCTGGATCTTCTCAAACTTGTGACCGCACTGCGTGCAGCGATATGCATATAACGGCAACTTAACTCACCCGGCGAGAACTCTCGCTCCTGGATCTATTTTAATCGGCAAGGTGGTTAGTGGTTGCAAGAGGCGCCGCTGGCCCGGACTACCTTCCGATTACAAGAATCTGGAACGAGCCGGGGATCATGGGCGCGCGCGGTCCACGCATCCATGCTGGAGGCCCCGATGCGGGACCGCCCGACGGCGGAGTGGGTGAAGGCGGAGCCGCTGCCGCCGCCGGTGCCGCAGGAACGGGACCGAATTCTGCGGTGATGGTCAGAATCTGGTTGGTTTTGGTATCCAGCGTCAGGGTCTTGGCCCGCGCCGGAGTAGCCACCGTCTGTTCCACGCTGAAGGTGGTGGGCGAGTCCTCCTTAATGACTGTGAGCGTACCGTCGCCCTGCGAACTGAAGGCCTCCATGGTCGCGGGGTTGAAGGTCGCTCCGTCCGACCCATTGCCGATGGGGAGATCGGTGATGAAGTGCCCGTCCGCGGCCGAGAGGATGATCATGTTCTTGTTGTCGCGGCAGGCGGCGAAGAGGATGTTGTTCTTTACGTCGAGCGCAAGGCCGGCACAGCCGCCGCCCTTGCTGGATACGTCGTACTTGCCAACCATCTTCATGGTGCTGGCGTCGATGACGGCGATAGCGGACTTGTCTTCAATGTCGACATAGATCTTGCCATGGGCGTCGGTAACGGCCTGCTCGGGCGCGCCACCGATGTCGATGGTTCCGAGAATCGTCCCATCTTTGTCGTCCAGCACGGTAATGTTCGGCGCGGCGTGGCTGAGGACGTAGAAGTGATGGTTGTATGGGTCGTTGAGGTAGCCGTCAGGATTGCCCTGCACATCGATCTTCTTGACGATGGCGAAAGTCCTGGCATCGAACATGGTCACCGGATTTGAGGTGGCGAATCCATGCCCGGTTGCAGTGTCTACGGCTCCCCCGTGCGCGCTTGTGCCCGGGATGTCTCCCACCGGGGCGAGCGTGTCCAGATTAAAGACGCCGATGTGCCCGGCAGGGCCGGATCGGGCGACGTACAAGTTACGGCCATCCGGGTCGGCCGTCACATAATCGAATCCTCCGTCGCCGCCGACCAACTGGATCTTGAGGACTTTGTAGGGGCCGCTGTCCTGGGCTTTTGCGGAAACTGCAAATGGAAGCACAAGAGCAAGCGTGGCAATCGCGAACATTTTCGAGTGCATAGTGCTGTTTCCTTTACGAGATGCTGCGGGCGCGGCGGTGCCCGCGCCCGCAGACTTTGCATGATCAAGGTTGTCTGGGTCTGGTTTTCGTCAGTGGGTAGAAACAGGCACCGAGGCGGTGTGGTTCTCCCAGGAGAGGGTGATGGTGCCTTTGCCACCGCCGAGGTCGTTGATGGTGTATCGCAACTCCTCGACCATCGAGGGCGGCTTGGACATCTGCATCTTCACCTTGCCGAGGTCCGCACTGGCGTCGTAAGCGAGGCCCCATTCACCGGTTTTCTTGTTCACGATGAGCACCCAATTATCGGGGTCGGAGATGTCGACGAAGAGGGTGTATTTGCCCTTGGGAACGGTGACGTTACCGATCTGGAAATCGGCGTCGGTTTCGAGGGTGGTGGCGCCGTTGGCCCCAGCGCGCCAGACGGGGTAGTGGGGGTTGTGACTGATTAGGCCATCCTTGGTGAAGATGTGGCCCTCGCGCCCTTTTACCCGGGGCGATGAGTAGGTAATAGTGATGGACTTGCCGCCGATCTGGGCTCCGACTTTGTCGGGCGGGCTGGCGGGATTGCCTTGGGCGAAGAGGGTGGTTGCTGCTACGAGAAGGCCCGTACAAATCAGAAAACGCTTCATGGCGGATTTTCTCCTTGATTGGGGGTGCAACTGCTGCAACGGGATTGATTGTCGCACCGCGCGGCGGGGTTGGGGAAATGGACGAGCACCCGGCTGTTATGATGCGGCGCAGGAATAGGCATGACTCAGGATCACGATCATCGATCGCCGGGAGGACGGTTTCGGGCCGCTCTCGAAGCAGAAAAGCCGCTGCAGGTCGCCGGCGCCATCAACGCTTATGCGGCGAGGCTTGCGGAGGCGACAGGGTTTCGCGCGCTTTATCTTTCCGGGGGCGGCGTGGCGGCAAATTCGCTGGGGATTCCGGACCTCGGGATCAGCACGATGGAAGACGTACTGACCGATGTGCGGCGTATTACCGACGTGACAGCATTGCCTCTGTTGGTGGACATCGACACCGGCTGGGGCAGCGCGTTCAACATCGCACGCACCATTCGCTCGATGATCAAGGCGGGTGCGGCGGCGGTGCACATCGAAGACCAGGTGGGCGCAAAACGCTGCGGCCACCGGCCGGGAAAGGAACTGGTGCCGGCAGAGGAAATGGTGGATCGCATCAAAGCCGCGGTGGATGCGCGGACGGATGCTCAATTCGTCATTATGGCGCGCACGGATGCACTGGCCAATGAGGGTCTGCAAGCCGCTATCGAACGCGCCCAGGCTTACGTGGCCGCGGGGGCGGACATGATTTTTGCCGAGGCTGTGACGGAACTGCCGATGTACACGGAGTTTCGGCGGGCGGTGGGCGTGCCGGTTTTAGCAAACATCACCGAGTTCGGGCAGACCCCGCTTTTCACACGCGAAGAGCTGGGAGCGGCCGGCGTGGATATCATTCTCTACTGCTGCGCGGCGTACCGAGCCATGAACGCGGCGGCGCTGAAAGTGTATGAAACCATTCGCGCCGAGGGTACCCAGCGCGATGTTATTTCGCTGATGCAATCGCGTGCCGATCTCTATCGCTATCTGGACTATCACTCCTACGAAAGCAAACTCGATGAACTGTTCATGAAGAGCAAAAACTGACTTCTGACTAGACACTCCGAGTTTGCATCTATTAGGTTTGAGGGACTTACAGGGCTCTTGGAGTGTGTCGATGAGCAAGGTGGAGCTGGCGTCTTCCCCAGCGGTTTTCAAACCAAAGAAATCGGTAGCATTGTCAGGCACGCCGGCGGGCAACACGGCCATTTGCACGGTAGGCTACAGCGGCAACGATCTGCATTATCGCGGCTACGACATCGCCGACCTGGCCGCGCACTGCGAGTATGAAGAAGTTGCCTATCTGCTGATCCACGGCAAGCTTCCTAATAACATCGAGCTCACGGCATATAAGACAAGCCTGGTGCCGCTGCGGAGCCTTCCTGCGGCGGTCAAGCAGGCGTTGGAATTGCTGCCGCCTGCGACACATCCGATGGACGTGTTGCGCACCGGCGTTTCCATGCTGGGGTGCGCGCGTCCTGAAAGCCTGGACCACAGCGAAATGGGAGCTCGCGCGATTGCGGACGCGCTGCTGGCTTCGCTGGGTTCGATGCTGCTCTATTGGCACCACTATGCGCGCAACGGCCGTCGCATCGAAGTGGAGCCCGGCGGTGATTCGATTGCGGAGCACTTTCTGCATTTATTGCACGGCGAGCGGCCGTCGGCAGAGTGGGTGGCGGCGATGCAGACATCGCTCATCCTATATGCGGAGCATGAATTCAATGCTTCGACATTTACCGCGCGGGTGATCGCGGGAACCGGATCGGATCTTTATTCGTGCATAACGGGAGCTATCGGAGCGCTCAAGGGACCGAAGCACGGGGGCGCGAACGAGGTGGCGCTAGAGATTCAGAATCGCTACAGCTCGCCGGCCCATGCCGAGGCGGACATTCGGCGCCGCATGGAGGAACGCGAAGTCATTATTGGCTTCGGGCATCCGGTGTACACCATCAGCGACCCGCGCAGCGACATCATCAAGGAAGTGTCGCGCAAGCTAGCTGACAACGCGGGCGGCAGCCTGCACTTCGCCGTGGCCGAGCGCATCGAGCGGGTGATGATGGATGCCAAGCGCATGTTTCCTAATCTCGACTGGTACAGCGCCGTGGCCTATCACCAGATGGGGATTCCCATCGACCTGTTTACGCCTTTGTTCGTGATGGCGCGGACGGCGGGCTGGTGCGCGCATGTATTGGAGCAGCGCAGCGACGGCAAAATCATTCGACCCTCTGCGAATTACATCGGCCCCGAGCCGCTCAAATTCGTGCCGATGGAAGAGCGTTCGTAACGCGATCCTTCTGCGCTGCGCGTAATAATCAATAGAGTCGTGCCATATCTCTGTTGTCTTGCCTGTGGGCGAGGAGAAGCAACCGCAGATCCTGGGACTTCGGTTGCTGCCGCGACCTGCGCTCATTGTGACAAGCAGTAGTGGAGGAAGCGTGTCTTTGCATATCAGCAACGAACGGCCGGCGCCGGATAAAGTTCTCACCGATATCGCTGATTACGCTCTGAACTACGAAATCAAGAGCGATCTTGCTTTCTCGACGGCGCGGGCCTGTCTGATTGATACGCTGGGCTGCGGCCTGGAGGCGCTCGAGTATCCGGCGTGTACCAAGCTCCTGGGGCCGACCATCGCGGGGACTGTCGTACCCTTTGGCGCGCGGGTTCCTGGCACCGCATATGAACTCGATCCTGTGCAGGCGGCGTTCAACATTGGGGCGATGATTCGCTGGCTCGACTTCAACGACACCTGGCTGGCGGCGGAGTGGGGCCATCCTTCCGATAATCTCGGCGGCATTCTGGCCACGGCGGACTGGCTGTCTCGCACCGCTCTGGCCGAGGGCAAGACGCCGCTCACCATGCGCAGGGTGCTGACGGCCGTGATCAAGGCACACGAAATCCAGGGCTGCATTGCTCTGGAGAATTCCTTCAACAAGGTAGGGCTCGATCATGTTGTGCTGGTGAAAGTCGCATCCACCGCGGTGGTGTGCGAACTACTCGGGCTTAGCTGCGATCAAACTATCAACGCGTTGTCGCTGGCGTGGGTGGATGGGCAGAGCTTGCGCACTTATCGCCACGCGCCCAATGCCGGATCGCGCAAAAGCTGGGCGGCGGGCGATGCCACCAGCCGCGCGGTGCGCCTGGCGCTAATGGCGCGTGCCGGGGAGATGGGCTACCCTTCCGTGCTCACTGCGAAGACGTGGGGCTTTTATGACGTGTCGTTTCGCGGGCAGGAATTCAAATTCCAGCGGCCCTACGGTTCGTACGTGATGGAGAACGTGCTGTTCAAGATCAGCTACCCGGCGGAGTTTCATGCGCAGACCGCGGTAGAAGCGGCCATGACGCTGCGCCATCAAATGGATCAGCGCGGGCTCTCCTCCGAAGCGATCAAAAAAATTACGATCCGCACGCACGAGGCCTGCCTGCGGATTATCGACAAACAAGGCCCGCTTGCGAACCCCGCGGATCGCGATCATTGCGTGCAATACATGATTGCAGTTCCGTTGATCTTCGGGCGGTTGACCGCGGCGGACTACGAAGACACGGTGGCAAGTGATCCGCGCGTCGACGCACTGCGCGCCAGGGTGACGTGCGTCGAAGAACCCCGCTTCACCTCCGACTACCACGATCCGGAGAAGCGCTCGATTGCTAATTCCCTGCGCGTCGAACTGAATGATGGCACCGTGCTCGAGGAGACGGTTGAATATCCGATCGGCCACCGCCGGCGGCGCGAAGAGGGCATGCCACTGCTGGTCGATAAATTCAAGACCAACCTGCGGCGGCGCTTCCCGGAGGCGCAGCAACAACGCATCCTTGAGGTTTCGCTTGATCCGGAGAGGCTGGATGCGGCCGGTGTCAACGAGTACGTCGACCTCTACATTCCTTAAATCGTGCCCCATGCCGGCTGAGGTTCGATCGGCACAGTAAGTCCGGACCTTGGTGCGGTATACTCCGGACGCAGCATGGAAATCACTGGAGGCTTCACACTATGCGTTGGCATGGACTAAGTATGTTTGCCGCGGCGGCGGTGCTGTTGGGAACGATGACTGCGCCGGTAGCGGCGATGGCGCAGAGCGACACTGTTCTGAAGGCAGCCGAGGTGCAAAAGCTGTTGCCGGATTCGGTGTGGTACAAGGGGCAGTCCGCTCCGGCGCAGAAGCGCAACTCAGGCGGCGTGAAGTTTGGCGATGGCTCGTTTGTGCTGGCAACGCTGGTGGACAACAGCGGCTATGCGAGCGACGTGGCTGCGAAATACCAGGCCTACTTTGTGGTCGAGCTTTCGATCAAGATCGGCGGCCAGGCCCTGGCGCCGGGAGTCTATGGCGCAGGCTTTATCACCGGCGACAAGTTCGTGGTGACGGATGTGGGCGGGCATGATGTGCTTACCGCGAGTTCCTCGAACGACGAAGCAATGAAACGGCCGATGCCGCTGCAGGTCACGAGCGATCCGGGCGGCGGGTTCCGGCTCTATGCGGGACGCAAGTACGTAACCTTTACGAAGTAGGAAACGAAACTGCTCCCGGCCTGATGAAGTCCGGGAGCAGACAGACGGCGAAGTGCGACATCACTTTGGCACTTCGACCGAAGTTGGCACAGGCCGGTCCTTCATCGCAGCGCTTCGCGCGGCGGGATGCGACTCAGCCAGAACCTCCTGCAGTACGGCCTCAATCGTGTCCACTGCATTCTTTACTGATTCCGTCGCATGCGGAATGGCCGCATAGGTAACGCACTCGATGGCTTGCAGTGAGTTGCGAATGCGGTCGTTCATCCACCGGATCTGTTCGAAGCGGCGCAGCATTTCCACCTTCCGCCAGCGAATCGCGAACTGCCATCGCACGGCCACCGCGAAGGTCAAACCCCCGGCCAGCAGGCTTCCCACCACGCGCAGCGGTCCCTTGTCGTGCAGCCAGTCGTTGTAAATGAGCCACTGCATGAAGATTGCAATGGAGAACACCGTGATCGCACTGAACACGGACAAAAGCCAGATCTTGACATCGGATGCGATCTGGCGAGATAGAGGGGGATCGGGCTTGGGCTTCATCGAACTGCGCGTGCCTCAGCCATGTGAGGTTCAGTCTCCACGGTAGCACAGACCGGGTCGTTTCCCGGGTCGGTGACTGACCGTCTCATGAAACGAAAGAGCTATCATCCGCATAAGCGGTTCACGTAAAATAGAGCCAGGTCCCCCGTAGTCTCAATTTTCATAGATAGAGAAGGATAGACGAAGATGTCCCAGTCAAAGATGTGGATTCGCAGGAGCGGTGTATTCGCGCTTGCCGTATTGCTAGGCGCCGGTATGTTCGGATGTGCTTCGAAGCAGGAAAAGGCGCTCGAACAAGCGAAGAAGCAGGCGGTGGCAACCGGCCTGCCGCAACAGGTTGTCAGCGTCGACAACAATGGCGTTACGACCACGTCGGTGGTGCAGCCTCCCGCGCAAGGACAGAAGGATCCGACGATCGTGACGACCAGTGCGCCGCCGGCCGCAGGTGCACCGAAGCCTTCACCGGCGGAGCCTGCCGTGTCGGCTGTGCCGCAACCGCCTTCTGCTCCTGCTGCCTCTGGGGCGCCGGCTGAAGTCAACATTCCGGCAGGAACATCGCTGGCGGTGCGCGTCGACCAGCGAATCAGCGTAAAGACCAGCCATGCGGGCGAGACGTTTACAGGAGAAATCGTGGAGCCGATCACCGCCAGCGATGGCAGCCTGCTGGTGCCGAAGGGATCGCGCGTGAAGGGCGTCATCGATGCCGCCCACCGGCGCGGACGCTTCAAGGGCGCATCGATTCTGGAAATGCGCCTCACCGCGATCGACTTGAACGGTCATGAATATCCGCTCCTCACGCGCGACCTGACCAAACGCAAGAAGGGCAAAGGCAAGCGGACCGCGGCGTTCATCGGCGGAGGCTCGGGTCTGGGCATGCTGGTGGGCGGACTGGCCAGCGGAGGCACGGGGCTCCTGATCGGCGGACTGGCCGGCGGCGGAGCGGGCACCGCAGCCGCGGGACTTACCGGCAATCGCGACCTCGACATTCCGGCGGAGTCAATCGTGCGGTTCAAACTGGCGCAAGACGTGGTGGTGCAGGAAGGGCAGTAGGCAGAAGATTTGGGCCGTGGTGTTCGTGTTCCTCCCAGGTCTCAGAAACGAGACCTGGGGCACCCCGCACCTTCGCAGGCGGTGCTGCGTTCATCAGCCTGCTGGTAACTGTATCATGCAGGTGTGGTGCTCTCGGGAGGTTCAAAGTATGAATGAAATTGTCTTTGAAGTCACGCAGGAGGCGGATGGCGGATATATCGCCGAGGCGATTGGCGAGAGCATCTTCACGCAGGCCGAGAGTTGGGATGATCTGCGCAAGAACGTCCGCGAGGCGGTGCAGGCGTTTTACTTCGATTCCGCGTCACCCGCCTCGATCCGGCTGCGATTGGTGCGGGATGAGGTGCTGGCGGTCGCATGAAGCTGCCGAGAGATTTGAGCGGGGAAGAGCTGATCAGGCACCTTTGCAAACGATGGGAATACGAACGACTTCATCAGGTTGGCAGCCATGTCATTCTGCAGACTGAGCAGCCCTCCCATCATCGGATCGCCATTCCGGCGCATACGCCTTTGCGCATAGGGACGTTGAATGCGATTCTCTCCGCCATCGCCGCGCATAAAGGCGTGAGCAAAGAAGAGATTCTGAGGGGGATTTAGGTTTTAGTCTCGGTCTTAGAAGCGAGACCTGGGGCACCGGGGCGCCCTTGAGTTATTTTTTGGGCGGCGGAGGCGGAGGTGGTGGGGGCGGGGTCGGAGGTGGCGGCGTTCGCACCGGCATCGGGGGCCATCCCCCTTTTCGAACTTCATCCTGACTGCTTAGAGTTATGATTCCTGCAAGTTCCTGAGTCTGAAGACGTGAATCTGCCATTTCCTTAGCCTTTCTTGATCGTTAGGTGCATCAGTGGTTGCGAGCATTGATAGTTCGCGCTCCTTTTCACCGAGTTGGTGATACAGCGTCGCAGACTCTTCTGAATAGGGATCGCACCATATCCGCTCATAGCCGGCTGCAAGCTCACTCCACGAATGGCTCAGCTTAGCCATTGTTCGCATTGTCGAATCGAGATTACACGCGATTGAGTAGGCGGTCGCAAGGGCGACAATCACAGATAGTGTGACCGGAACCCACGAAGGAGCTTTTGCGAGCACGGTAGCGGCGGCGCCCGACGAAAGAAAGAAAGAGACTCCAGTTATGAATTGTTTCCGACGGCTGTAGAGATTTGCCAGATCTCCGAAATAGAGTGCACGCACCTCGGATTCGATCACCCGTTCCCACGTATTCAGGACTTGTTCATAGCTGAGCATACGACCCCTAAGTCACGCTGCCGATGACGACCTGTTTCTTTTCGCTCTTCAGACATTTGCTCGAAGTATATTCCATATGACGCTCAATGGCTTTTGAGATGTCAAGTCTCGTTTTGATTGTTCGCACTTTAAACGCCGTCTGGGTGAGCCGATTTATCAACAGATAAATACACGAACGCGGACCTTGCGGTCCGCGTTCGTGTTCTGTCTGACTGTGGTGGCTTTCGGCACGACTGAACTCGTGCCCTTTCAAACTAACGTTACGCTTTCGCCGGCACCAGATTCCCCAGCTTCTCCGCCAGCATTTCATGAGCATGAGCGAAGAAATCTTCCTTGGTGACCTTGCCTGCTTCGACGTCGGCGAGGAGGGCCTTCTGGGCCTGGTACTCGCGGTTGACGATGCCGGCCTTGGACTGCAGCATGCGCCATGCCTTGCGGCGTTCCACGCAGAACATGACTAGCTGACGGCTTAGTGCGCGGTACTCGGTCTTGCCGTTTTCTTCGAACTGGATGTACACGCCGAAGTCGGGAATGAAGGACCGGTGCTCGGGCAAGAGGTAGCGGCGGTAGACCACATCCTGTTGCGTGATGCGGACCAGCATGTTATCGAGGTGAATCAGCTTTTCGGCCGCCTCGGGCTTGATCTTCTTGAGGTGGTTGCGGAAGCGGGCTTCCGTCGTGCACCAGTGAGCCACGGTGTAGCGCGTGGTTTCGCCGGTGGTCTTGGACTTGGTTTCGTACCAGTCGAGGTCGATCGAGGGGTTGCCCTTGATGTCCAGGGCTTCCTGATAGCTCTCACCCTTGCGCGGGTCGAAGACGAACTCGGGGACGCCGCGTGAGTCGCGCACGCGCTGAGCCTGGTGGAGCGCCATGTCGTCGGCCACGCCGTGCTCGGGCTGGCAGGTGGTGAAGCACTGCATGAAGTACGTGCCGCGATATTCGAGGCCGTCGAGAATCGCCCGGTAGAGCTTGGGCGCGTTGGCCATCGAAACCTGGGCGATGAACGGCGAGCCGTGGCCGGCGAGGAAGGTTTCCGCGACGGTTTTCTTCTCGGTGTTCTTGCCCTGCGTAGCCGCACCGAAGACGTTCATGTCGTTGCCGCCAAGCATGGGGGTCGAGTCGGAGTTCTGTCCGCCGGTATTGGAATAAACCTGGGTATCGAGCATGAGCGCCTTGATGTTGGGGCGGTTCTGCAGGATGACCTTGGACATGTTCTGGTAGCCGATGTCGCCCATGCCGCCGTCGCCGCCGACTACCCAGACCTTGGGAAGTTCGACGATTTCCTGGTCGGTCATCAGGGCATCGGTGAAGTGGGAGAACTCGTAGTATTCGCGGTCGGTGATGACACTGCTCTTCGTGGTGCCGTCCGTGGCGTCCGCGATGCGGGTAAGAATGATGTCGGCCAAGCGCTCGGGAATGACGGAGCGGCGGGCGTGATCGACGATGAAGCTCTCGCCCATGAGCCAGCCCACGGTGATGCCATCCTGGAATAGCGAGTTCATCCACGGGTAGGGGTGGGGGTTGTTGGGCGAAGTGGAGCCGTAGACGGTGTTGCAGCCGGTGTGCGCTGCCATGGCCATGACGCTCATGCCGTTGGCCAGGCGTCCGTCGATGGGCTGCAGAGACTTGTGATTGAAGGCTTCGGTGAGCAGGACGGCGGCGACCGCTTCGACCAGTTGCGCGTCGCTGATGGGCCCGTGCTGCTTTTCGTATGCGGCGATGCGGGCCTTGGTGTCCGCGTCATCTTCGCCACCGAGACCCATAATCAGGTGAGCAAGCACCTGGCGCAGCTGCTCGTATTCGGGGAGGCTGCGGGCTTTGAGGACAGCGAGCTTGGCGACGCCGGACTTTTCAAGTTCGCCGGCCTTGGCCACGAAGCGATCGGCCTTGGCGTGGTACACGGGGCGCATGTACGCCTCTGTTACAGCGGCGATGGAGCGGAGCACCGACTTCTCGCCGCAGCCCGCGCAGGCGCCGTCGCCGGCCACGAGCGCGTCGTAGTTGCGGCGAACCATGAGCATGTTGCGCAGCGTGGCGGTCTTCGAGTCGGCCGGGTTGGCGGCGTTGAACAGGCCGAGGTACTTCTGCGAGGTGTCGGGCAGCAGGTTGAGGAAGGCGGTGCCGGTTTCGTGCTCGGCGTTGACTTCTTCCGTCTCCTGCACCATCCTGAGCGCGTTGTGATCGCCGCAGGCCGTCACGCAGGCCGCGCAGCCCTTGCAGAGATCGCTGACAAAGATGGAGAAGATGCCGCCGCTTCCCGGCGCCTTGCGCTCGGGCGAAGAGAAGATGGCGTTGGTCTTCTGATACGCCATCGGCACCTTGTCGATGATGTTGTAGAACTGTGTCTTGGCTTCGGCGGAGAATCCATCCACACTTTCAGTCACTTCGCGGATGATCGTCTGCATCGACGTGCCCTGCTTCATCTCGGCGAGCATGCGCTGGCGTGTAAGCTTTTCGATTTCGGGGAGCTTGCCAATCATCTTGCGGCGTTCGGCGGGATCGGAAACGTAGCGGGTGACGGCGGTGCCGAGGACGGTCGCCAGGTCCTGCGAGGTGTTGGGCAGCGCGGTGTCGGGGCATACCGAAATGCACTCCATGCACTGGGTGCAGTTCTCGGCGATGTAGAGCGGAGTTTCGCGGCGGGCAACGTACTTCGAAGCCGTGTCGCCGGTGGCCGCGGCGATCACGCCCAGGGCGGAGAGCGGCGTGGCGGGCTGATCGTAGCCGAAGCTGGAGCGGAACTCGGCGTCGAACGCCGCGAGCGAGGCAACGGGCGGACGTGCGGACTGGCCGACTGGCGGTGGTGTGGAACGGCAGCCGCCGGTGGTGCAGGACTCGCCGGCCACCGTGGCCATTTCGAGGACTGGCAGCAGAGGCTGGCCGCGGAGGCTGGAGTGGTCGGTCGCGGAGAGCGCGCCGATCTTGATTTCCTTCACGCGCTCGAAGCCCTGCAGCATGACTTCCATGTTGGAGTTGACGACGGCTTCGCCCAGCTTGCCGAACTTCTTCACATATTGCTTGCGGACGACTTCGCGAAATTGCTCCTGGGAAATGCCGAATTCCTCGAGCAGATTGGAGACGGCGAAGAATCCGCCGAGGAAGGCGTTGCCCTGCATGCGGAGTTGCAGATCGCCGCGATCGGTAGCCTTGCGGGCGATGTCGAAGCCGGGCAGCGTGAAGACGCGAATGTGCTTGTCGATGATCTGCTTGCGTGCCCAGAGAGGCAGGTTCTCCCACGCTCGCTCGCCTTCCGCGTCTGACTCCCAGAGAAGGCTGCCGCCCTCCTGCATGCCGTCGAGGGGGTTGGTGTGGGTAAACGCCTTGGGGTCGCAGCACAGGACCGTGGTCACATGGCGCAGATCGCAGTTGACGCGGATGCGATCCTTGGCGGCGACCATGAAGTAGCTGGTGGGCGCGCCCTTCTTCTCCGAGCCGTACTTGGGGTTGGCGCTGACGTGGATGATTTCTTTCGGGTTGCCGTACTCGTCGGTAAGGCCGTCGCGCTGGAAGAGCAGGTCGTTGAGGTCGCCGAGGATGGCGCCGAGGTTCTTGCCGGTGGTGATGGCGCCCCATCCGCCGATGGAGTGGAAGCGGACTGCGACCGCGCCTTCGGGAAGCAGCGACGGGTTTTCATCGCCGATGACCGAATAGGGGTGATCGATGCCGAGAACGATGAAGCTGGCGTCGTCTGCCGCGGTTTTGCCGTCCTTGCGGGCGCGGCCGGCGGTGGCGAATTCGTAGGCGCCGATGACGTGCTCGGGGCGGAAGTCGCGGGAGCCGAGGCCGTAAGTGCCGCCGAAAATGCGGGGGACTTCCTCGAGGGTGACGTGGGGGATGCCTTCGGTGCCCTGGACGGCTTTCGAGAGGGCGGTGCGGATGTCGCGGCCGAGCGGGTTGTCGCCTGAGAGGGCTTCGTCAGTCCGTTCGAGGATGATGACGTTCTTCTTGCCGCGAAGGGCGGCGACGAGGGCGGCCTCGGGGAAGGGGCGGATGACGTTGACATGGATCGACCCAACGCTCGCATTGCGGGTGGCGCGCAGGTAGTCAACCGCTGCTTCGATGTTTTCGGCGGCGGAGCCGAGGGATACGAAGACGGTTTCAGCGTCGTCGCACTTGTATTGCGTAACCAGGCCGTAGTAGCGGCCGGTCAGGTCGCCGAAGTCTTTATATGCGGCTTCGAGGAAATCGAGAATCGGCTCGGCGAAGTTGTTCCTGCGCGCGACCACGCCCTGCATGTAGTGTTCCTGGTTCTGGACGGGTCCGAGCAGGATGGGGTTGGCCAGGTCCATCATCTTGGGAACGCGGCGGCGGGTGGGTCCGAACAGGACGCGCTGCGCTTCCGTGGGGCAGTCGATGACGTCGTCGGGCGCGCCGAGGTATTCGCGGATCAGCTCGGACTCGTGCTTGTAGAAGGTGCGCTCCAGGTGGGACGTGAGGAACCCGTCCATGATGTTCATGCCGGGGGTCAGGGAAAGCTCGGTGACGCGGCGCAGGATCAGGGCCTGGTCGGCGGCCTGCTGCGCGTCCTTGCCGAAGAGCATGATCCAGCCGGTGTCGAGGGCGCCGTAGATGTCGTCGTGACCGCAGTGGACGTTGAGGGCGTGCTTGGTGAGCGCGCGGGCGCCTACTTCGAGCACCATGGTGGAGCCCTTGCCGGGCGCGTGGTAGTACTGCTCGACGCCATAGACAACGCCCTGGCCGGAGGTGAAGTTGACCACGCGCTTGCCGCACACGGAGTGGGCAATGGCGCCGCCCTGGGCCGCGTGCTCGCCTTCCGTCTCAATGGCTATCGTATTGCTGCCAAAGACGTTCAGGTGGCCTTCGGCATAGGCCTGCTGGAAGAGCTCGCCGCCCTCCGTGGAAGGCGTGATGGGATAGAAAACGCCGGCGTCCGCGATGCGGGTCTCGGTATGGTAGGAGACCAGTTGGTTGCCGTTGGCAGTGACGCGGATACCGGGGTAACGAGCTGACTTCTTCATAAGTCCTCCAGTGCCTGGAACGATCTCTTGCTCTTGCGTGCTTCGATTGCGTTGCGGGGCGGGAACCCCATTTCTACTAACCGCCTCTGGGCTCAGGCAATGAGCTGCATTGAGCCGGTTCGCTGCCAGGGCCGCCGGTCCCCGAGGGGCCACAAAAAAGCGATCCAATTTTGGGTCGACCTAGCCATGGTGCGGCAGGGGGAAGCCTCCGCTTTGCGCCGCAGTTTTCAGCGGCCAAATCCGGGACGAATGCCAGGTGAAATTTCTGTCCTGGCGGTGTGCTTGCAATCAGTCTAGAAGCGGCAATGCCCTGGGGAAACTCCCGGGGGAGGGATCATCCCGCATTGCAACCCAATTCCAAGTATCTACCCGTGGCGTGAGACAAAGTACCGGATTGTGGTATATATGTGCCCTTTATTCGCGTGCAGGAAAGAAAATGGGTTGCGGCTCCGAAATTCGGGGGCCTTTACGGTTAGTTCGTGAGGTTCCTCCACGCGCATATGTATAGCGTGCAGGCGGTCCGCGGACAGGCGCTATGATGCTGGTGGTTTCCTGAATTCTATTGGGGATACACCAGATGCAGGTTTCTGATTCAAAGTATGCACACTACCCGAGCCTGAAAGATCGCGTCGTGCTGGTCACGGGCGGAGCGACCGGGATCGGCGAGTCGATGGTGCGGCACTTTGCGCGGCAGGGGTCGCGGGTGGCTTTCTTCGATATCCAGGATGAGCCGGGGGGGGCACTGGCCGAGGAGCTCGCCTCCGAGGGTTGCCCGGCGCCCGAGTATGCCCATTGCGACCTGACCGATGTTGCGGCGCTGCAGGCGGTTGTGGCGAAGGTGATCGCCGCACACGGGACTGTGGACGTCCTGGTGAACAATGCGGCCAACGACCAGAGGCACAAAATCGACGAGGTAACGCCGGAGTTCTGGGACCGTTCCATGGCGGTGAACCTGCGGCCGCAATTCTTCATGATCCAGGCGGTGCTGCCGGCGATGAAAGCGGCGGGCCGTGGTTCGATTATCAACATGAGTTCGATCTCGTGGATGATTCCGTCGACGGGGCTGCCGCTGTATGTTGCCGCCAAGGCGGCCATCGTGGGGCTGACGCGCACCATGGCGCACGAACTGGGGCCGGCGGGCATTCGCGTGAATGCGGTGCTGCCGGGGGCGATCGCGACGGAGAAGCAGAAGCGGCTGGTGTATACGCCGGAGTACAAAGCTGAAATCCTGGGGAGCCAGGCGCTCAAGCGCGACATCGAACCCGACGATGTGGCGCGGTTGGTGCTGTTTCTGGCTGCGGACGATTCGAGCGCGATCACCAATCAGAGCTACATCGTGGATGGGGGCTGGGTGTAGCGCGCCGAAGGCGGGAACAGGGAATAGGGAACAGAAAGGCGAGTGCCAGTGGGCGGCAGAAATGGGAATCTGGCGGTGATCGTCGTGGGCCTCATAGCGGCGGCGAGCGTTGGGGCGGCACAGAACGCGCCGGTTAGGTCGCACCTAGCGCCGGATCTGAACCAACCCGGTCAGCGCTCGGCGCAGTACGGGCAGGTGCAGCAGCGGCTAGCGAGGGGATGGAACACCTGGGATGTTCATAGCGTGGCGACACAGGTGCTGTTGCCCGAGGGACTGGCGATTCATGTCGGGTTGAAACACAATTCAACTCTGAACGGCGACGCGTATCTTGGCGATGCGCTGATCGGGCGCCTGGACAAGGATGCCGAGAAGGTCACGCCGGGGCCGCACTCCTGGGATGGAAGCTACACGCGCGCCGATTTTGAATGGAAGGGGCATAAGTGGCGCGTGGAGAGCGCGCATGACGGGGACGACCTGGTGATGCTGCTTACACCGTCAGCCTCGAAAACTTCGTCAGCGCTGCCGGCCTCGCTTGTGCTTTCTGTCGGCTTTCTGTGGAGTTCGCCAGGCTCGACACTCAAACACGGTAACTACATTGAAGTTCGCACTGGCTCTTCAAACTTTCCCATACATTGCGCATGTGCGGAGTCTGAGAATCGGTCAGATATTCACTTGGATGTTCCGCTTCCCGGGTCGTACTTCGCGTTCGATTTCACTCAGGCTTCGGGGGTAAGCACGGGGAAGCCGCGCGAATTGGCCGAGATCGAAAGGATCGTTCAATTTCAGCGTGCGGCGTACGTGAAAAGCATTCAGGCCGCCGGCAACAACGGCCCCATCCTCGACGCCATCGAGACCACCATCGGCTGGGACACGATTTATGAGCCGGAAAAACAGCGCGTCATCTCGCCGGTGAGCCGCGTGTGGAGCGTGGGTTGGGGTGGATACGTGCTGTTCGACTGGGATACGTTCTTCGCCGCGACTCTGGCCGGCATTGGCGATAAGGACCTGGCGTATGCGAATGCGCTTGAGATTCTGCGCGAGGAAACGGCGCAGGGCTTTGTGCCGAACTACGCGCGTGCCGGGAACTGGAAGAGCTCCGACCGCTCGGAACCGCCCGTGGGCGCGATCACGGTGCTGGGGCTGTATGAGAAGTTTCACGATCGCTGGTTTATCGAAGATGCATTCGAGCCGCTGCTGAAGTGGAATCGCTGGTGGGCGGAGCATCGCGATATCCAGGGCTATCTTGCGTGGGGCAGCGATGGGCAAAATGAGCCGGCCAATCTCGACGATGGTTCGCGCGGCACGCGCGCAGGGCGCGATTCTCGAGTCGGGCCTCGACAACAGCCCCATGTACGACGACTCGACTCTACAACCAGCAATCGCATGTGCTGGAGTACGGCGATGTCGGCCTGATGAGCCTGTACATCGCCGACTGCGATGCGCTGGCGAAGATGGCGGACGCGTTGGGCAAGACGGCCGAGGCCAAGGAACTGAAGGAGCGTGCGGCGCGGTATCGCGCGAAACTGGCGACGATGTGGGATGACAAGGCCGGCATCTTCCTGAACAAGGATCTGCACACGGGCCAGGCGAACACGCGGCTTTCGCCGACCAATTTTTATCCCATGCTGGCCAAGGCAGCGACTCCCGAGCAGGCCAGGACGATGATCGAAAAGCACCTGATGAATCCGAGATGAGTTCTGGGGCCAGTGGGTGATTCCCTCCATCGCGCGCAACGATCCCGCTTTCAAGGATCAGGACTACTGGCGCGGCCGCATCTGGGGGCCGATGAATTTTCTCGTTTATCTCGGGCTGCAAAACTACGACGACTCCGCCGTCCGCAAGGACTTCGCGCAGAAGTCGTACGACCTGTTCCTGAAGGAGTGGAAAGAGAACGGCCACGTCCACGAGAACTACAACGCCATCACCGGTGGCGGCGACGATGTGAATTCGAGCGATCGTTTCTATCACTGGGGCGCGTTGCTGGGATACGTGGAGTACCTGGAGCAGGGAACTGAGAACAGGCAATAGGCATCAGGGATTCGGCATTGACTCCAATGGGTTTGGAATCGTTACCATTTTCCGGGTCTGATGCCGTAAGATTTCGGGGAAAGGAATCCCCCGATGCCGACGACTGTAGATCCGAGCCGCACCAAGATTTTGGGCTTCTTGATTGCCCCACTGATTGTTTTTGGAGCCATGTTGTTGACCTGCGGCGCCGCCGCGCAGGATGCCGAACAGGCCGCCAAACTCGCTGAGAAACTGCCGCAGTCATCGCGCGACGTGATTGCCCGTCTGTCGATGCTGCGCGAACTGCCCGATGGGCAATGGAAGATGCATGCCGGCGACCTGGCGCATGGCGAAGCGGCGAACCTGGACGAATCGGGATGGCAGACGATCGCTCCCAGGAGCAAGGCTCCGAACGACGCAGCCTGGTTCCGCCAGACTTACGAGATTCCGCAAACGCTGCAAGGGTACGACCTGACCGGCGCGCGCATCTGGTTCGAGTTCCATGCCGGCGCCAACGGGCCCATGCCGGAGATACTTTACTTCAACGGCCGGCGCGTGGCGATGGGCGACGATCTCGAGCCGATCGTTCTGTTCGACAGCGCCAGGCCGGGCGAGAAGGTGACGGTGGCGGTCAAGCTGCTGCACACCGTTGATGAAAAGACCTTCATGGGGGCGACGCTCAAGATCGATTTCCCCGAGAATCGTCCCAATCCCGAGGATCTGCGCGAGGAATTTCTTTCCGCCGCGCTGCTGGTTCCGGCGCTGGCGCCCAACGATGCTGCGCAGATGAGCACGCTGACCGGCGCCATTGACGCCGTGGATCTGAAGGCGCTCGATGCTCACGATCAAGGCAAGTTCGACGCCAGCCTGAAGGATTCGCACAGCAAGCTCGAAGGCCTGATGCCGCTGATGCAGAAGGCGACGTATCACCTGACCGGCAACTCGCACATCGACGCGGCCTGGCTGTGGCCCTGGACCGAAACGGTGGACGTAGTGAAGCGCACGTTCGGGACTGCGCTGCAATTGATGTACGAGTATCCGAAGTACACCTACACGCAGAGCGCGGCGGCCTACAACGAGTGGATGGCGCAGAAGTATCCCGACATGAACAACGAGATCAAGCAGCGCATCAAGGAAGGGCGCTGGGAGATCGTGGGCGGCATGTGGGTGGAGCCTGACCTGAACATGCCCGACGGCGAGTCGCTGGTGCGGCAATTGCTGGTGGGCAAGCGCTGGTTCAAGCATGAATACGGCGTGGACGTGCACATCGGCTGGAATCCCGATTCGTTCGGATACACGTGGCAGCTTGCCGCAGATCTACAAAAAGAGCGGCGTGGATTATTTCGTGACGCAGAAGATGGCGTGGAACGACACGAATCAACTCCCGTTCAAGTATTTCTACTGGGAATCGCCGGACGGCTCGAAGGTGCTGGCGTACTTCCCGCATGACTACGCCAACGACAATCTGAACCCGGTGCGTCTGGCGCGCGACTTCACGATTGCGCATAACCAGGCGACGGGACTGCCGGCGATCATGGACCTGTACGGTATCGGCGATCACGGCGGGGGGCCGACGCGCGCGATTCTCGACGAAGGATTCCATTGGGCAGCGCCGGGACACGTCACGCCGAAATTCGAGTTCGGCCTGGCGCAGCCGTACTTCGACGAACTGAGCGGAAAAATTGCTTCCGACAGCCCGGTATGGGATTACAAGTCGATCGCCAAGGGCTATACGCCGCCGCCGGCGGTGCCCGGCAAGGTCGCCATTCCGACGTGGAAGAGCGAGATGTATTTCGAGTACCACCGCGGCGTGATGACCACGCAGGCCAACCACAAGCGCAACATGCGCGACAGCGAAGAGGAAGTGCTGAACGCGGAGAAGTGGGCTTCGCTGGCGTGGCTTGATGGCTGCAAGTATCCCGCCGATGAAATCACCGAGGACTGGAAGAAAGTCCTGTTCAACCAGTTCCACGACCTGGCGGCCGGCTCCGGCATCGGGATCATTTACAAGGACGCGCAGAAGGACTACGACGTCGTCAAGTACTCGACCAACGAGATTTCATCGATGTCGCTGGAGACGGTGGATGAGCGCGTGAATACCGCGGGAGGTGGCGTGCCGGTGGTGGTCTACAACCCGCTGGCCTGGGAGCGGTCCGGCGAAGTCACGGCGCACGTGCAAAGCTCGAAGGGCGCAGTCAGCGCGTCGGGGGCGCAGATCGTGGAAGCCAGGACCGACGACAAGACGGGCGTTTCCGATGTGCGGCTCCACGTGCTGCATGTGCCGGCGTTGGGCTACAAGGTGGTGTGGGTCGGGGCGGGCGCCCGCAGCAAGCAGGCCGCCGAGAGCGACGCGCAGGCCAAGGACTCCGGCAACACGATCACGCTGGAAGACGCGACCCTGCGGGTGAGCGTCGACAAGCAGTCGGGGTGTATCACCAGCCTGTTCGACAAGAAATCCAATTTCGAAACGCTGGCTCCCGGCGCTTGCGGGAACCAACTGCAGTTCTTCAAGGACAATCCGAAAGACTACGACGCGTGGAACGTCGATCCCGGCACGTTCGATGTTGCGCCGGCGACCATCGACCATGCGGATTCGGTGGAACTGGTGAAGACGGCGGAACCGGGCATTCGCGTCACGCGCCAGTGGCAGAGTTCGAAGTTCGTGCAGACCTTCAGCCTGAGCGCCGAGGGCGACATGGTGAACGTCGACAACGAAATCGACTGGCACGAGGCGCACATCCTGCTGAAGGCGGCGTTTCCGCTGGCGGCGACCAGCGACTTCGCGACTTACGAAATTCCCTACGGCGCCATCGACCGGCCCACCACCCGCAATAACTCGTGGGAGAAGGCGCAGTTTGAAGTGCCGGCAATGCGCTGGGCCGACCTGGGCGACGGCAAGCACGGGCTGAGCGTGATCAACCAGACCAAGTACGGATACGACGGCGTGGGGAACCTGCTGCGGTTGACGCTGCTGCGCTCGCCCAAGTGGCCCGATCCCGACGCCGACATGGGTCACCATCATTTCCAGTACGCGCTCTATCCGCATGCGGGCACGTGGAAGGATGCAATGACGGTGCGGCATGGTTACGAGTACAACTACCCGCTGACCGCGGCGGTGACCACTGCGCATGTGGGTGCGCTGCCGGCGGAGCATTCGTTCGCTTCGGTCAGTCCTGACAACGTGGTGCTTACCGCCGTCAAGAAGGCCGAAGATGCCAAGGGGCTGATCTTCCGCGTCTACGAGTGGGCGGGCAAGGATGCCACGGTCGAGTTCCACGTGCCGCCGGGGGCGAGCAGCGCCACCGTCACCAACCTTCAGGAGACTCCGGAGGGCAGCGCATTACAGGTCAGCGGAGACACAGTGAAGGCGCCCATCCATCCCTACGAAATTCTGACCGTGCGGGTTGACTACCCGAATGGAGGGCCGAAGGAGTAACTTGGGGTTCCGATTGGTTGATTGAGACAGTGCAGCAAGGCGGGGCGCGAGCCTCGCCTTTGTTGTTATGAAGGAGTGCCGAGCGTCAGAATTATTACAGTGTTTTTCATAAATCCGGTCAGGGCTGACCCAAAAGACAACCCGCAGCGGCTGAAGCCGGGTAATTACGGGTCGCTTGCGGCACGGCTTCAGAGGCTGCGGAAAAAGGGCGACCCGCAGGCGAATCGAAGCAGAAGACATCCCTCAGGGGCTAAAGCCCCATTCATTTCGCTGAGGTTAACGTACGGGCTAAAGCCCGTACCCTTCACCACTGGAGTTTTTCCGCAGCCTGTAAAGTCGTACCCTTTCCAAACGATTGATGAAACACGCCGTAAGCAAGCTATCGAATAACACAAAAGAGTTATACGAACCACAAAGGCGGATTCGTTCCCAGACTTCGGCGTTTGTTGCGTTTGATTTAGAGCGAGTTATCCGGGTAATGAAGGGTTGGTACTTTCACTCATTACTTTGATAAGTGACAGCGGTCACATATTGATATGTTCGTTCGCCGTCACTCTGTATTGGATTCTTTTAATCCAACATGGACTCGGACAGGTCCATAGAACGAGGGGCGTATGCAAGTGCCCACAGGGTCCTGGAAGACTTTTTCTTTGGTCTTCGTCATGCTTCTTTTTTCTGCCTTGGTTCTCTCCGGTTGCAATAAAGGCGTCCCGGCCATCACCACAACCCAGACGGCACCGCGCGCAACGGCCAATGTCGCCATCAATCCGAGCGCAGTCATGCCGGGCCAGAGCGCCACTCTTTCCTGGTCAAGTTCCAATGCGAATACGTGCACAGCGAGCGGAGCCTGGTCAGGCACGCTCGGCATGTCAGGTTCCATCACGGTCATGCTTCAGGGAGCGGCAGCACAGAGCTACACGCTGACTTGTTCCGGAGTAGGCCTGCCTTCGGAATCTACGGTGACGCTAGCTGTTTCTCAGGAGCAGGGCGCATGCGCGGCCCATGGTGCAGTCCGCGCCCACTCCGGCAAGCGTATGGCGGCCCGAGCCAAACTGACGGGTACTCGTTCATAAATCAGCGTCCCATCGAGGCGCATTCGATCCCAGCACTATTGGAGATTGTTATGGTTACACGGAGAGAGTTTCTCAAGACGACGATCGTCGCCGGTACTGCCTTGGCCCTGTTCCGCGGGAGTGAAGGAAAAATCTGGGCGTTATGCACAAAGCCCCAAACTGCGGAAGTTTGTCGCGCCGCTTCCCGGGCTTGGCCCGAACGGGATTCCGGTTGCGACGGCAACCACGAACAGCGCCTGGCCGGGCGCTGATTTCTACGAGCTGAGCGCGCAGCAGTTTACGCAGCAGATGCACCCCGATCTGCCCAATCCCACGCATCTGTGGGGCTATGTGGACATGGCTACCAAAAGAGCGGTTATCTGGGCCCGCTGATTATCGCGCAACGCGGCAAGCCGGTGGTATTGCGGATGCACAACAACCTGCCCGACCAGCACATTCTGCCGGTCGATACGTCGCTGATGGGTTCAGAGGAAGGTGTGCCCGTGAATCGCTGCTGCGTGCACCTGCATGGCGGCCTGGTGCCCTGGACGATGGATGGCGGTCCGTACACCTGGTTTACGCCTTCTGGAATCGTTGGCGCGACGGATGGCTCGGCGGGTGCAAGTTTCATGAATGGCGTGCCGGGGGTCCCGGGCGCGGCGGATTACTACTATCCCAATAACCAGAGCGAACGGCTGGTGTGGTACCACGACCACGCCATGGGCATTACCCGTCTGAATGCTTATGCGGGAATGGCTGCCGGATACCTGATCACTGATCCAGTGCTCACTGCATTGACCACCGGCGACAATCCGGCGATTCCGGATCTGGCGCACACCATCCCGTTGATCATCCAGGACAAGGGATTCAAGACAGTGGCGGACCAATGGGGAAAGGCCGGCGACCTGTGGTATCCGTCGGTCTACGAGCACGATGGGAATGATATGAGATGGGATGTCGGCAATCCGTCCGACGGATTCCAGAACGAGGCGGAGCAGATCCCCGCGACATCTTGCGTGCCGGAAGCGTTTTTCGACACCATTCTGATCAACGGCATGGCCTATCCGTACGCGCAGCTTGAGCCGCGCCGTTATCGCTTCCTGTTGTTGAATGGATCGCAGGCGCGCTTCTATCACCTGCAGCTGTACTACGAATCGACGGTGAATCCAGGCGAGCCGGACTTCAGCCAGCCCGGACCGGCATTCATTCAGATTGCCAGCGAAGGCGGCGTGCTGCCGGAGCCAGTGGTTCTGAACAATCCTCCCATGCAGATTCCGACCGAATGCGACGGTTCAGTGAATCCCGATGGGCCGTTCAACCTGCTGATGGCGCCGGCGGAACGCGCCGACCTGATCATCGACTTTTCGAGTGTACCGGTGGGCTCGAACCTGATCCTTTACAACGATGCGCCGGCACCGTTCCCGATGGGCGATCCGCGCAACGATTACTTCACCGGCGGCCCCGACCAGACGGCCATGGGCGGCGCGCCGAGCACCCAGCCCGGCATGGGCCCCAACACCCGCACACTGATGCAGTTCCGGGTTGGGAAACTCAGCGGTGCTGCCGACCCGATGACGTTCGAAACCACGCTCGACGCGTTGGGCGAGGCCTTGCCGGGCGCTTACCGCGATTCGCACGAGCCATTCGGTGAGTTCGACCTCGATCCCGCGGCGCCGGGCGTGAAGTACGAGATCAAAACTCTCAACGAGGACTTTGATGAGTATGGGCGGCTGATCCAACGCGTTGGAACCGACCAGGCGAAGTATGCCGACAGCTATGGCCGGAACTACATGGACGATGCAACCGAGGTGTATAACCAGGGCGACACGGTGGTCTGGGACATCTATAACACCACCGGCGACACCCATCCGATGCACTTCCACCTGGTGAATGTACAGGTGCTGGGACGAGCTACCTTCGATGACTCGATTCCCAACATTCTCACCTTCCAGCCGGATTCGGCCTTCCAGGCGCCCGATCCGAACTACCGCGGCTGGAAAGAGACGGTGCGCATGAACCCGGGCGAAGTAACCCGCGTGATCATGAAGTTCGATCTGCCGACGGTCGGGTTCCAGGTTCCGCCCAGTACGCGTCCCGGCCTTCCGGAGGGTTATCACGAATATGTATGGCACTGCCACATCCTGGAACACGAAGAGCACGACATGATGCGGCCGTTGATCGTCAAGCCTGCGACCAGCGCCGGATCGAGCGCGCGTAAAAAATAGATATATTTAGAGGGTGTCAAAGCCCGGAACGGATCGCAGCTTTCGCAAGGGGCCGCATTTGTTCCGGGCTTTGATAGTCTAAGGGACAGGGAGCTCTTTCAAATGAATATCTCTTCCCCGTTCGTCGTTGTCCCGGTCATCGTCATGGTCTTCCTTGCATGCATCCTGTGGGCTACCGGCGGAACAGCGGACGGCAGCACGGCGGACAAGAGCCACGCCGCGCATTAATCACTTTTCCCGCAGTCTGACAAGCACCACCGCCTGCCGTGGAACTTCCAGGTGCAGCGTCGTTTTTCCGGCTTTTACTGCCACCCGGTGATCGGCCGCGGACTGTTCAAGTCTGCCGGCCTGCTCCAATTGCTGCTTCTGTGTCTCGCTCGGCTGAGCGGGACTGCCCATCTGCTGCCACAGCCGGTAAGCATTGCTGTGGGTTGCGTCCATGCGAAATTCGGAGGCGATTGCGGAGTCGCCGCGCAGTCCATCGATGTTCAACGCGACGGGGGCAGGCTCAGCGGGCACATCGGCATCGTGGTAATTCCACACCAGAACGTCCACTTCTGAGCCGTTGCGCGTGGCCACCGCATTTACGTCGGGCGCATCGGTGACGCTATTGGCTGTTATCTGGGCCAAGGGCAAAGCTCCGCTGCTGTCGGTTTTCAGCCAGACGGCGCGGCTGAGATCGGTCTTCGGTCCGCCGCCCAAAAGCCCGAACATACGGAAGACATTGAGAACGGGCTTGTCGATGCCGTTGGTGGCTAGTTCGCGGAACCCGGCAAACGGCGGTTGATCCTCAAATTCAAAAGCCCAGGTGACAGAGCCCTGCACGGTCAGGCCGTATTGGCGGGCCAACTCGTAGGTGCGCATGGTCGCTTCCGCCACGCTGACCCCGTAGAGCGGGCCGTTGCGATAACCGTTCTGGCTGCCCTGGCAAGCGGCGCAGCCCTCAGGATCGCTCTCGCCGAGGATGATGGGGGTGTGCTTCCACTCGGGGTAGCTTGCGATCACCTTCATGCCACGTTCAACCGCGCGCAACTGGGTTCCGACACTCATCACGACGTGGCCATCCACGAATTTCGGGTGTCCCTTGGGGTGATAGCTGATGAAGTCGAGCGGCGCGCCGGTTGCGCCGGTGGCGGCGTTCTTGCCATGCGCGCAATGTTCGAGGAACTGGCGCAGAAACGGCTCCGAATGATCACTTACGCCGGTGGCTTCGGGACCGCCGATCTTCGCCTCAGGAAGAGCCTTGCGGATGGCGGCGGAGGTTAGATCGTAGAGCCGGTCGTACTCCTCCGGGGTGCCGTGCCAGTAGGGAATGTCGGGCTCGTTCCACACTTCCCAGAGCCAGTTGGCCGTCTGCGCTCCGTAGCGATCGCGCAGGTGCGTCGCGTAAACGAGCACGAGCTGCGACCATTTGGCTTCGTCCTTGGGCGGATACGACCAACCGGTGAAAACCTCGCCTTTGGGAAAGGTGTGACGGTACGGCTGGGGGTGGGTGGAGAGTGCTTCCGGCATGAAGCCTATTTCGACCAGCGGGCGCACGTGGGCGGCGAGGAGCGCGTCGAAGATCTGATCGGTGATGGTGAAATCGTAAACCGGCGTGCCATCGGGTTTTTCGGTGTAGACGTTGGTCGAGCCCCATTTGAGCGAGCCCTCGCCGTTGCCGGTGGTGAACAGGTTGTGGGCACGAAAGTAAACAGGAACGGGGCTCAGGGCAGCCAATTCGCCAAGAAGCTTTTCGCCGTTGGGAGCGGAGATGTAGTTGGGTTCGTCGGCGCCGAAGTAGTTCCAGATAGGCGTATAAGAGCCAGCAGATTCGGCGGCATGAACCTGGATGGGAACGGGCGGAGCCGCTTGCTGCGCAGTTACAACGAGGGCGGAAACGAGGATTGCGGGGTAAAAAAAGAGCGCAGGGAGCGGGGAGTTCCTCATGCGCTCAAAGATAAAGGATCAAGGCGAAGTCAGGTGATCGGGCCATCCCAGGTCTCAGAAGCGAGACCTGGGGCACCCGGATTTTTCAGAACCGCTTACGCCGTTGCCGTAGCCAATTCCGTGGCATGCGCGTGTTCCTTCTCGACTGCGCTGAGCGCGTCTTCGAGGATGTCGAGCGCGACGCTGGCTTCGTGCTCGTTGACCACCAGGGGCGGGCATAGCCGCAGCGAGGTTTCGCCGCAGCCCAGGATCATGAGACCGCGCTCGAAGGCCAGCGTCTCCACACGATTGCGCAGGGCGGTGGCGGGCTCGCGAGTGGCCTTGTCCTTCACCAGCTCGATGCCGATCATCAGGCCGCGGCCGCGTACGTCGCCGACTAGCGGATGAGTCTGCTTCCAGCCCTGCAGGCGCTCGAGCATCTTTGCGCCCACGTGAGCCGCGTTGGCGATGGCTTCGCGTTCCAGGATGTCCATGGTGGCCAGCGCCGCGGCGATCGAAACCGGGTTGCCGCCGAAGGTCGAAGCATGCGAACCGGGCACCCAGTCCATGATTTCGGCGCGAGTCATGCAAATGCCCAGCGGCATCCCGCTGGCAATGCCTTTGGCCATGCAGACCATGTCGGGCTCGACGCCGGAGTGCTCAATGGCCCACCACTTGCCGGTGCGGCCGGCGCCGGACTGCACTTCATCGGCGACCAGCAGAATGCCGTGCCGCGTGCAGATGGCGCGCAGTTCCTGCAGGAAGTTGTCGGGGGCGACCACGTAGCCGCCTTCGCCCTGGATGGGCTCGATGAAGACCGCCGCGACTTCCTCGGGCGGCAGCGTGGTCTTGAAGAGCTTTTCTTCGATGAAGCGCGCGCAGCCCAGGCTGAAGGCTTCCTCTTCCTGCGGTCCGCCGGTGCATCCGCGATACGCATAGGGATAGCGAATGTGGGTAACGCCGGGAACCAGCGGCGAGAAGCGGCGCTTCTGCTGCGGCTTCGATCCGGTGAGCGAAAGCGCGCCCATGGTGCGGCCGTGGAAAGCGCCGAAGAACGAAATCACCTGCTGCCGGCCGGTGTGGTAGCGGGCGAGCTTCAGCGCGCATTCAATGGCCTCGGCGCCCGAGTTGCCATAGAAGAAGCGATGCGGGCCGGGCATGGGCGCCACGGCGGAAAGCCGCTCGGCGAGGTCGGTAAGCGGCTCGTTGTAGAAGTCGGTGCCGGAGATGTGGATCAGCTCGGCGGCCTGCTTCTGGATGGCGGCGACAACCTCAGGGTGGCAATGCCCGGTGGAGTTCACGGCAATGCCGGCGGCGAAGTCGAGGAACTCGTTGCCGTCCACGTCTTCCACGCGAATGCCGCGGCCGCGCTTGGCTACCAGTGGATAAGAGCGCGTATAACTGGGCGAAATCAGCCGGTCGTCGGCGGCAACGGCGGCGCGGGCCTTGGGGCCGGGCAGCGGACAAACCAGCTTGGGTCCGAATTGGGCATGCATCTCTTGCTTGGTCATCTTGGTGTCTCCTCGACGTGTGCGGCTGCCGCCAGGGATGGAGCGCGGCGCGGATCCCTGTTCTTCGGGATCGATCAACTTGCAAGGGAATAGGGCAGGCGCGTATCTTCGGCGGTCCAGGTGCTAGTCGCCGCCGAAGAGGCTAGGTCGAGTGCGGGTGGGCAGCACGCGCAGATGCCGCCGCGGGCAAATGCAACGGGCGCGCGACCGCGACCAGCGCTTGGACGCCGGGATCGTCATCGTTCCGTTGAAAGCATGCTTGTGCATGGAGGACCCGCTTGGGCAGAGGATACCACGGGAGTTGCTGGATTTTCCACGGTTTTCGGTCAGCCGCGAGGAATGGACCTTGACCGGGCGCAATTTACAGCTCTGTGATCTCGGAAGCCTGACGACGGTTATTCGCTGCGCAGAGCCGAAACCGGATTGACCGCAGCGGCCTGGCGTGCAGGAAGAAGGGTGGCGGCAATACCCAGCAGCAAGAGAATGCCGATGGCGCCGATCAGGGCGAATGGATCGTGCTGCGAGGTCTGCACCAGTTCTTTTTGCGCGAGCCTTCCGGCCACCCACGCGAGCGGAAGCCCGATGCCAATGCCCAGCAGAGAAAGCAAAAAGGACTGGCGCAGCACCATCACCATCACCCGCCTGCGGTCCGCGCCGAGGGCCATGCGGATGCCGATCTCCTGGGTGCGCTGCGACATGATGAAGGAGAGTACGCCGTAAATGCCGATGAGAGACAGCAGCAATGCCGACGCGGCAAAGGTTCCGAACAACGCGAGCGAGAAGCGCGGCCCGGCGTAGCCATACATATCGAGCATCTGGCGAAGGCTCATCACGTCGGTGACGGGCTGGTCCTTATCGATGGCGTGAATGGTCTGGCGCACCGGGTTGACCAGTTGATCTGTCGGCAGAGCGGTCGAGAGCACCAGGGTACTGGCGGCCTGGGGAGCAGTCGTGTAAGGCAGAAATAGGTGCGGATAGTTCTCGCGAAAGCCGACGAAGAAAGGCAGGTCGCTGATTACTCCGACGATTGTGAATGCGTCATTGGCGAGCTTTGTCTTGTCGTCGGGTTTGAAGTCGGGCAGATGCACGGTCCGGCCGATGATGTTTTCGCCGGCGAAGTAGCGCTTGGCGAAGTTCTCGGTGATCACAGCTTCATGCGCCGCGGAGGAGACTTCGCGTGCGTCGAGGAAGTGGCCCTGGAGCATTTTGCGGCCGGACATGGCGAGAAAATCGGCGTCGGTGAGGTGGATTGCCACAATGCGGCGATCGGTGAGCTGCCCGCCAATCTGCACGCGATCGCCGTAGATGTCCATGAAGGGGAAGGCTGCATCCACGGTAGCGGAGTTTACGCCGGGAATTGTGCGCACCCGATCGAGCAGATCGCGGAAGAAGAGGGCGTGGCTCTCGGGTGTGGGATAGCGCACATCCGACAGCGGAATACGCAGCATGAGCGTCCGATCGGGAGCGAAGGGGACCGGTACGTTCTCGACCGCGAGCAGCGAGCGCACCATGAGGCCAGCAAGCATGAGCAGCGCCAGCGACAGGGCGATCTCGGTGACGACAAAGCCGCTGAGTACGCGGCGCTGCGCACGGCTGCCCGAAGAGCGATTGCTGTTGAGGGCCGCGGCGAGGCGCGGATTGGCGCTGTGCCAGGCCGGAGCAAGGCCGAACACGATCACCGTGGCGAGCGCGATGCCCACCGAGCCCAGCAATACGGGGACGTTCATCGTAACCACGGCTTCGTCGGGGATGGTGTCAGTGGGGACAATGCGCAAGATCGTTTTCAATGCGACGAATGCGAATCCGATGGCGACCGGAAGTGCTGTGACCGCGAGCATCAGGGATTCGGTGAGCGCGTGGCGAACCAGCCGAACCCGCGAGGCTCCGATCGAGGCGCGCACCACGAATTCATGTTCGCGCTTGACGGCGCGCGCCAGCAACAGGCCCGACACATTTACGCACGCGATAAAAAGCAGCACAAACACCGAGCCGAGCAGCAGGTGAATGGTGCTTGCGAGGTTCGACTTGAACATCTCGTCGAACGGCAGGATTCCGAGGCCGAGATTCTTCGGAAACACGTAGGGCGCGGCCAATGAGAATTCCCGAAAGATCGGTCGGAGTTCGGCTTCCGCCTGCGCGTCGGTGACGCCTGGTTTGATCCGGCCGACCAGCGCAAAGAAGCGCTGCCCCTGCACGGTGGGCTCATTGGTCATCTGCACGGGCAGATACACGTCCGCTCCGCGCCACAAAAAACGCGGCGGCATCACACCGATGATCACCCGCGGATGGCGATCGAAATTCAGGACGCTACCGATGATGGAAGGACTACCGCCGTAGTGCGCCTGCCAATAGCGATAGCTCAGCAAAGCGACTTCTTCGTGGCCAGGTTGCACGTCGGTCGCCTGCGTGGCGCGTCCCAGCAGGGGCTGCACACCGAGCACGTCGAAGGTGTTGGGCGTGATGTAATTGCCGCGCAGCCGTTCCGGCTCATTGGCCCCGGTAAGCTCAACATAGCCGATCGTGGACGCGGTTACGCCGCTGAAGATGTCGGTCTTCTGTGCGATTTCGTTGAACTGTCGCGGGGTGTAGGCCCGCCAGCCGCATTCGCCTATCTCCGGCCAGCATAGCTTGGGCGTGGCCAGCGTGCGCACATCCTTGTAGGGGAATGGATCGATGAGGACACCATAGGCCACGCTGAATACAGCCGTGGCGATGCCGATGCCGAGCGCCAGCGTGACGATCGCAATGATGGCGAATCCGGGATAGCGCAGCAGTTGGCGTGCGGAATAGCGCAGATCCTGAAGGATCGTCGTAAGCGCATGGCCCATGTTTAACACCTCGCCGGGCGGCGTTCAGGAGCTACAGTCAGCCTCGCACAAACGTGTGCTGGTGCCAAACTGGATGTGACAGGCGGCTGGCCGCATCCAGCGCCGACCGCGCGATTTACGGGGTGCCTTGCCCGGGCGTCTGCAACCCGGTGGGGGCCGGCGCCGGCGGATTCCCCAGGGTGAAAATGACGTTGATCGTCGTGAGCACCTCGACGGGCTCTCCGTTGAGCTGAAAAGGTTTGTATTGCCATTGCTTGACCGCATCCAGCGCGGCCGACCGGAGTAGCGGAGGTCCGTCAACCACGCGGAGATCCTCGATGGTTCCAGTCTTTGAAATCGTGGCCTGCAGGACCACTGTGCCTGAGACTCGCGCTGCCCTCGCGACGGGCGGATATTCGGGTGGGACCTTCTTCACGAGCATCCCTAATGCGACTCCAGCCGCGATATTTACCGGTTCCGGCCCTCGAGCTTTTAACAGCTTTACTGGCGGCGGAGCGATTGTGCCGGGTGCGCCAGGGTTGCCGCCAAGGCCTTCCATGCCGGCAACTCCGAACCCTCCCGGCATGGATGCCCGGACAAACGAAGCATTCACGCTACAGCCGGTGCCGGAAGGAGGATCTGGCCCAGGCTTCATCTGAAGCTCCACAACTCCCGGAACAAACGATCTCGAAGGAAGATCGCTGGTCTTTTTGGTTTTGACTACGTCACTCCAGTCCGGAGTGAGGCTGGCGCCCTGCTGATCAAACTGCACACAGGCATCGGCGCCGAGTTTGCGAAGATCCTGCATGGTGATCGCGCACGCTTCGGAGCAGGCCGGCCAGCGACCGCACTCGGCGCCCCACGACGCGCTCTTGCACTTCTCAAAGGCCGCGAAAGCCCGGACGCATGACTTCGCGGGCTCCGAGCACAATTCTGCGAAACGGGTATTGAGGTCCGCATAAAGCGGCAGGGACTCGGAAAGATCGCTGACTCCCGGTTGATTCGCCGCCCGGATTTCGACTCGAATTCTTGCGCTGAGATCGTTTACCTTTTGCCACGTGCTGTCGAATTGTTTCAGGCTGTCCTGAACGAATCCGAATTCCTGTTCAAGTTGCGCTGCATTTGTGGAGGGCTGCACATGTGTCCCGCTCGTGCATGAGTTGCACAGATTTGAAAACCCGAATTTGAAAAAGACATCCTTGGTTACGAGGAGTGCGAATAATTCGCCCGCCTTGTGTTGGACCTGCAATTCGTCGGGCCGGAAGTCGGAGTAGAGGTCGGAATCCTTATCATCGTTGGGAATGAATCGGACGTTATGCGCAGAACTCATGATGCGCCCATAGATCAACGGCGAGGCGTCGAAAGTTGCGCCATTCTTGGTCATTCGCACGGCCCAGACAGGCCAGCACATTGCGCGCTCCGATGCGCCGGTGGCTCTTGAGGAGATTTTCGAGGGATACTGAAGCTCGCGGCCGGTCTGGCACCGATACAGGTAATGAAATACGCCGGCGGACTGCTCGAACCTGATCCCGGGATTACCCAGGTAATAGGCCGGCTCCTGCGCCGGCACGGCTACCTGCCCTGAGACGACGATGAGCAGCAGACCCGTTCCCAAGAGCATTCGTTGCATAGCTTCGCTCCTGTCTCAAGATGTTGGCTTGGGGCACGATGGGAAGAAGTGAACGCGGCAAGTATTCCATCTCGTTTCGCGCCGGTCAACAAAATGATTCGGAAGCAAGAGCGCGGGGCCTGGTGGACAGCACAACCGTTCGCCATCTTGGATGACGCACAGAATAGCGCAGATCCCAGAGAGGAGTCGATTCTATGGATGGGTCGGAGTTGGGGCTGGAGAACTGCCTTCGCCAAAGACTACGTGGATGGTGGTCTCAACCTCGACTGGTTGTCCATTGAACGAAAAGGGCTTGTATTGCCACTGCTTGACCGCGTCGGCCGCGGCAGATTGAAGTAACGGCGGCCCACTCACCACATCCACGCTGGAAACTTCTCCCGTCGTGGAGATAGTGGCGTTCAGAACTACCGTCCCCTGCACGCGGGCGACCTTCGCCTCGAGCGGGTATGCGGGTGAGACTTTCTTTACAAGCATCCCCACGGCGGTTTCGCGAGAAATCTTGAGAGCATTCCGTGATTCTCTCTTAGGCTGTGCTGCGGGTGTCGTTGATGAAATGACACCAGGTTGAGCCGAAGCGACGAGAGCAGGCTTCGGGGAGGGAATGGCGCTTGATTTCGGGAAATCAAGGTCGCTGGGTCTCGCATTGGTGAGTGCGGCGGATGTCTCAGCCGGGACCGCGCCTGATCTCGCAGATGAAAGAGCATTTGGTTTCGCTGGCGCCGGGGTGGTGGATCTCGCCGATGAGATAACCGTCGGACTCGCGGAGGAAGCACCGCCAGGTTTTGCGGATGGAATGAAGGCGGGTTTCGGAGCGGTAGCGGCGCGGGGTCTCGCGGGAGAAAAGGCACTTGGTTGCGCAGATGCCGGGGAGATAGGCCTTGCCGAGGCGAGAGCATTTGAGCTCGCGGAGGAAGCACCGCTGGGTCTTGCGGATGGAATGTCGGTAGGTTTCGCCGATCCCGCTGGGCCCGATTTTGAGGCTAGAACACTGCCTGGCTGGTTCGGGTTTCCCGGCCCAGCCCTGGAAGCCCGAAGGTAGGAGGCTTGCAGGGTACATCCCACACCTGGGGGAGGGTTGGACCCCGACGTGTACTGAATGTCCACCACACCAGCCGGGAGCGGTTTTGCCGAGGGGCTACCCGGGTTATTCTGGCGCGAAAGCTGGCTCCAGTCAGGCAACAAACTGGCTCCCTGCTGGTCAAGTTGCACGCACGGGCGGGCCTGGAGACTCTGCAAGTCATGGAGACTCACCGCGCACGATGCGGAGCAACTCGGTTGCTGGCCGCAATCGGAGCCCCGGCTGAGAGCTTTGCAAGTCTCATACGTTGCAAAGCTTCCGATGCACGACTTGGCCGGCTCGGAACAGAACTCCGCGAGTTGCAGGTTGAGGTTACCGTAGAATCGAAGGTCCGCCGGCGAGTCAGTCGGGCGGGGCTGGTTCGCGGCAAGTACCTCGATGCGGATCTTCGAACTCAATGCGTAGATTCGGGCCCACCCGGAGTGGAAGTTCCTGAGGCTGTCATTGACCAGTTTGAATTCCTGCTCCAGCAGCGCGGGGTTTAAGCCTGCGGGGGTGGGCGTGCCCAAAGTGCATGTCGGGCACAATTTGCTGAATCGGAAATTAAACTCAATCTCCCGGGTTCCAAGCAACGCAAAGGCCTGCCCCGGCTCATGCTTCATCTCGATTTCCTGAGGATGAAGATCCATGTAAAGGCTGGCCAGGCTGGCGTCGTAGGGAATGAAGCGGACATGGTGTTCCGAGATGATGAGCTTTCCGCTCGCCGGCTGCGAGCTCTCTTTTGCTCCGCCAGTCGTGCGTGTTTTCGACCCCATTACGTACCAGCAGACCGCAGACTCAGTCATTTCTCGCGGCGATCTGTTGGGGGGGATCTGGATTTTGAATTCCGTGGCGGTTCTGCACATCGCCGCGTAGTGGAAAAAACCGGGGGCCTGTTCGAATCGAACCGCTTGATCGCCGCTGATGAATACCGGTTCCTGCGCGGGGAGAATGGCTACTTCGAGCAACAATCCCCAGAGCAATAGTCCGGCGCCCACGAGCATCTGACGCATCCCTTGCATGGCTTCGCTCCAGTTTCAGGATTTTTTGCTATGTATACGATGAACCGAAACCAGAGGGCAACTACTTCACGCAGATTCGAGCAGGGGAGGCAGTTTCCAAATCATTACGCTTTACAATAGATTCTCTATTCTCGCCGCTCGATGTCGCTTCCCGACCAAAGAACCAACCTGACATCGGCGTTGGACATCATATTAGCGCGCAGAACAAAGACTCGCATAGAAGATATCGATTTACCAGCCGATTTTTAAAGATAAGACTCGATAGACCATCCGCTCGTTCGCTGCCATTCGGAGTGTCCCCATGTTGTTGCGCTTTGTTGCTACTTCAGCAGCATCCGTGCTGCTGTGTGCCGTAACCGCGTCAGCCCAGGTCAGCTTCTCTACCCACACTTATGCCAATAACAATCTCTGGAGTTCCAACAACGGCCGCAACGGCCACGTCCGTGCCGATATGAACGGGGACGGGCGCGAAGACTTCATAGATGAGAACGACGCCAGCTTTAACAGCGGATGCGGCGGTTCCTTCTCACTCACCCTGTCGAACGGCGACGGCTCGTATGCCGCACCCGTGTGTTACAGCATCCCCAGCGGCGTGGCCCTCTATTTTGCAGTCGGGGATTTCAATGCCGACGGCGCGATGGATCTGATCGTGACCAACGACGTGGGCAATGCATGGCTGTTCCTGAACAATGGCAAGGGCACTCTCATCATCAATATCGAGCTTTCGTTTCCGGGCGAGGCCGGAGGTATCGTGGCTGCGGACGTGAACCACGACGGCCACATCGATCTTGTTTACGACGTTCCGAATCCCTCGAGCAACACTCAGACCTTGCATGTGATGTTTGGCGGAGGGCACGGTGACTTTACCCAGGGTCCCACCACGACCTTTACCAATTCCGAGCCGCCCGGTGCGCTCATGCTGGGCGACTTCGATGGCGATGGCCACACGGACATCCTCTCCCTGGGTGTCAGCCAAGTGGTAAACCAGGTCTTCTGGGGCGATGGGACCGGTCACTTCACGCCAGGTGCAAGTTTTGGGCCTCATCAGTCCTACGCGCCCGCCGATATCGACGCGGATGGAACTCTATCGCTGATCGGCGTAGTGCCGGCTACAAGCGGCTTTTCCAGCACCCTGGATCTCGAGCATGGACACTACAATCGCGTGTTCACCAGCCAGCACTTCACGTTGACCCACTGCGCCGTTGGAGGCGACCCAGTGATGGCTGACTTCAATGGAGATGGACAGAACGACATCATCGTGGCGGAGGATTCCGACTGCAAGGGTAACGGCCCCTACACGTTGAACTTCCTCAGGAATCTGAACAATGGAGCCTTTGCGCCGGAGGAGGTGATCTACTCAACCAGCGATTACATCTGGGAGTGGCACGTGCTGCGGTCCAGCCACTCCAGCAAGCCCGACCTTACCGTGTGGCAGTCGGTCTACTCGAACAATCAGATCAGCAACCCGCAGCAACTCGTTCTGCTGAATACTACGTCGGGCGGCTTCCCCTCTTGTACGTCCCTCGACTTTCGAGCAACGGGGATCAATGTGTGCGGACCCACATCCACCGTGGTTGCGAGTTCGCCGGTGAATCTGAGCTTCGCCGCCTCAAACGAATCGCCGGCGCGCGACATGAATATCTGGGTCGATGGCAAGAAGGTCGATGAGGCTTACTCGCACCGCTACTCCTATTACGACTTCATCAACGCCAGTGTGCCTATGAGCACGGGGACGCACACCGTGGACGTTTACTCGATCGGTTGGGATTATTCGGTGCTCTCGTACCGGATTCCGCTGACGGTGGGCAGCACTACGTGCACGCCGCCCAGCTACCAGGGACTGGTCGTGTGCAGCCCGCAGGGGAACGGCACGGTAACGTCTCCCGTCACCGCGTGGGCCGCAGCCAATGGCGCCGGCAGTCCCATCACCCGCATGGAGGTGTGGGTCGATGGGGTCAAGGAATACTCCACTTTCGGTTCGAACACTTTGAAGACACAGATCACCTTGTCGCCGGGGTGGCACGAGTTCGACTATTACCTGGTCCTCACCGATGGCCCCACCAACCTCATTGTGTTGAATGCGGAGGTGAAATAGGGTTCGTTGCACCTGTTGGGGTGTCCCATGTCTCGATTTTGAGACTTGGGAGCACGCCCGCCGGGATCAGAGTCAAGCCGTCGGCGATCCGGAAAAGAACAATCCTGAGGATCAGAAACCTCGGGGAAGCGCTACGACGCCATTCGCTGCGGAATGGCGAAGATTGCGGGCGCGCCCGGCCCTGCATCCTGGGACTTTTCGCCCATGTCGGCTGGAAGAGTCACTGCGAAAACAGTTCCGGAGCGGCCGGGAATATCGCAGGTCTTCACGTGAATGCGTCCGCCGTGTTTCGCGATGATTCCACGGCTGACCCAGAGTCCCAGGCCGTTTCCGGCTGTTCCCTTGCTGGTAACAAAGGGTTGAAACAAACGAGTCCTGGTTTGCGGAGAAATGCCGCGACCGTTGTCGGCAACAAGAATGCGCCGCATGCCCGATGGCGTGCTCCGCACACGGAGCTGAATGACGCCCCCTGGCTCTACGGCCTCAATGGCGTTGCGCAGCAGGTTGGCAAGAACCTGGCGAATTTCCGACGACGATCCGAAGACGCGGCACGAGCCGGTGTAATCCCGGTCAAGCCTGAGATTTCTTTGATCGAGAAGAGGCCGATAGAGCGAGACGACGTTATCGAGCAATGCGGATACATCGAAGGAGCCGGGCTTCTTGTTGTCGCGGAAGAAACCCAGGCTTTGCTTGGCAACGTCGCTGACGCGATTGATTTCTTCGAGCAGACGCTCGGCGTAGTTCCGGGCGGTGTCGTTCAGCGTAGGGTCGGTGCTGAGCAGATAGGCCAGGTTGGTGACCGCTTCGAGGGGGTTGTTGATCTCGTGCGCGATGGCGGCGGCCATGCGGCCCGTGGCCGCCAGCTTTTCGGACTGAATCATGGCCTCCTGCATGCGCAAGCGCTCGCCGATGTCGCGCACGATCTTCGATGCGCCGACGACGTGCCCGGACGAATCGCGAAGCGGAGAGATGGTCAGCGAGACCTGCACCCGGGTTCCATCCTTGCGGAGGCGCACGGTCTCGTAATGATCGATCTTCTTGCCGCTGCGCAAGCTGGCGATGATGGCCGGCTCTTCGGATTGCAATTCGGGAGGAATGATGGTGAGAATGGATTGACCGATCATCTCCTCGGGCCGATAGCCAAACAACTGCGTTGCCCCGGCATTCCAACTGGTCACAATTCCGTCCAGGTCTTTGCTGATGATGGCGTCGTCGGAAGAGTCGACGATGGCAGCGAGGCGGTTGCGTACCTCTTCTGACCGGCTGCGATCCGTGACATCCGTGATGACGCAGGCCATGCGCAACGGGAGCCCTTTTTGTTCGCGGAGAAGGGAACCGATGGCCCGTACGCGGCGCAGCGAGCCATCCGGCATCACAATTCCATGCTCTGACTCCAGCCGTCCTGTGCTTCGGGCCTCAGCAAGAGCGGCTTTCACGGCCTCCCGATCGCCGGCGCGTACCACGAGCAGGAATTGCTCCAGCGAGGTGATCTGCGCGAGCCCCAGGAGGTTGGCTGTGCCGGCCAGGTCCGTAGTCTCGTTGGTAGCGAGATTCCACATCCAAGTGCCCACGCCCGCCGAATCGAGAACCAGGTGAAGCAGCCGCCTGCTCTCGGCCAGGTCGATTTCCGTCTTACGCTTCTCGGTGATATTGGAGACAAGCGCCGCGATCCCGTCAGGCGTCGGATACGCGTGGACCTGGTATTGCCCGATGGAGCCGTCCGCCATGGGATAGTTCACATCGAATGTATGGGCGACGCGCTCATGCATCGCCTTCTCATAGCCGGGCTTGTACTCGGTCTTGGCGGCTTCGGGAAAAACATCCCAGAGCAGTTGTCCCTGCAGATCCGACCAGGCCCGGTGCGTGAAATCCAGAACGCGCCGACTCACGAACTGGACACGCCACTCGCGGTCGAGCACAATGAACCACTCGGAGATGGAGTTAAGAATCCCGTTCAGGCGTTCGTTGGCGTCGCGCAGTTCGAGTTCTGCCTGCTTTCGCGAAGTCACGTCCATAGCGATGCCGAGCCAGCGCTTCCCGCCCCTGGAATCGGTGAATTGCTCGGAGTGAGCGAAGTGCCAGCGATATTCGCCGTCAGCGGCTCGGCGCACCCGGTACTCGTGTTCGAAGAGCGCGCCGGACGCCCGGCTCACTTCCACTTTTTCGATGAGTCCGGCGACATCTTCGGGGTGGACCAATTCAAGCGTTCGTCCGGCTTGGACCTCCGGGAGCGTCAAGCCGCAGTACTCGAGGAAGTGGCGGTTGCAGTAGTCGATCTTTCCTTCGGCGTCTGTCGTCCACACATATTGAGGTAGGGATTCCGCTAGAAGCCTGTACCGGGCGTCTTTCTCTTGGAGGAAATTCTGGGCCGTTGATGCTTTTGGGGTAACTGGGCGCTTCATGAGATGGAGTACACCGGGGTGGACGAATTCGCGGGCGTGTCGCACAAGCCAAGGCAGAAGTGGAACATCTGTGTTTTGATGCGGAATTCTATGGTTTGGAGGTCCAACCTTCCCGGTTATGGCCCGGTACCTTGGTGTTATTGGCTGCAATTGCAAGGATTTACGACACTGACGGTTACCGCTGGTTGGGCTGCGAAGACGAAGCAGAAAACGGAAAGGCGCGGAAACACTGGCTCGGACTACGATGGATTCGTAGTCCCCATCCATGAGTCCCGCAGCGACAACCCGCTCGCTTGATGCGCCGGTGAAGACAGCCACCATCGTGCTGGCGTTCGGGAGCGTGTATTTCTTCTGGGGCTCGACATTCACGGCCATCCGCATCGGGGCGTCGGAAATGCCCGCCTTGCTGCTGGCCGGAACCCGCTTCCTGATCGCGGGCGCGCTGTTGCTGATCTGGTGCCGCTGGCGAGGACTGAAGCTGGTATGGCCTGGCCGGACGATGATGCTGCTGGGTTTGATCGGGCTTCTCCTCCTGAGTGGCGGCAACGTGGGACTGGTCTACGCCGAACAGACGGTCCCCAGCGGGCTCGCCTCGCTGGTGCTCGCCGTAATTCCTCTTTATGTCGCGTTGATCGAGATGTTTCTGCCGGGGGGCGAACCGCTTCCCGTGCGGGGCTGGCTGGGCCTGGGGCTGGGATTCTCGGGGCTGGCCGCGCTGCTGTGGCCCTCTCTGCGCGACGGCATCGCAGGGGACCGCACGCGCCTGCTGGCGATCGCGGCAGTGCTGGCTGGTGCGCTGTCGTGGACCGTCGGCAGCCTGCTCTCGCGGCGAACCCGGCTGCCTGCGAGCAGCTTTGTCGCCGCGGCCTGGCAAATGCTGGCCGCGGGCGCCTTCAACACCATCCTCGGCACCGTGCTGGGCCAATGGCCCCGATTCCACGTAAACGCGGCGGCTGTCGGGTCGCTCGCTTACCTGATCACGGGCGGATCGCTGCTGGGTTATACCGGTTACATCTACCTCATCGAGCACGTGCCGGTCGCCAAGGTCGCTTCCTACGCATATGTAAACCCCATGGTCGCGGTAGTGCTCGGCATTCTGTTTCTGCATGAGCGGCCGGCCGTTGAAGAGTTTGTTGGAATGGCTGCCATCCTGGTCGCCGTGTTCCTGCTGACCACGTCACGCGTCAAAGTCCGCGCCACCAAAAGCCCGGTGGAGGCAATCGACCAGGTCGGACCGGAATAATTGTGGGTAACTGAGCGCGGAATTTTCTTCGGGTTGGGGTCTATCTCTCTGTGTGAACGCTAATTACTCTCTTGCGCCCCGATGCTTTTCGGCCATTGCAAGTGAGCCCGTTTTCCGTCATTCTTAAGGGATCAGGAATCTTTAGGTCAGGAAGTCTGTTCGAGATGGAAGCATTGCAAGCGCACCTTGGTCTTGCCGCCGTGGTTCTTGCGGCAGCCGTTACCGCCTTTGGCCAGACGGCTGAAGGTTCTCCCGCGGACGCGACTATTCCGCAATCGACGATGACGGTCGTCGCGCCGGATGCAGCTGCCATTCCGGTCCCCAGCACCACGCCCGCGCTGCAGATGCTGAGGGGCTTCAAAAACAGCGATGTTAAATTTGACCTGGACCACCTGATGAGCCTTCTGCGCGATCGTAACCATGAAGGCTGGGTTCTGGCCGCTTATCCCGACCCCAAGACAGGACAACCGCTGATCGGCGCCGGGGTCAGTATCGACCTGCCGGCTCGCGAACATCCGCAGCGTGATCCGTCGAACCCCAACCCATTCCTCGAGGCGGCGTCGGCAGATCTGTGGCAGGCTGCCGGACTGGACCCCGACCGGCTGAACCAGATTCTCGACGACTTTCACGGTAAGCTGGCGGCCTGGGACATGCGCGAATATCGCAGCCACATCCCGGAACTGGAGCCGCAGGTCAATGAGCGGGAAGCTACCGAGCTTCTTCGCGTCGCCATCGTGCAGTCAATCCTCAACGCGAAGGCTTACTGCCGGAACTTTGATCAGCTGACCGCCTGGCAGCAGATGGGTATCAGCCAACTGGTGTTCCAGATGGGAATGAACCTGGAGGAATTCAGCCAGTTCCTCGACCTAGTAAATCGCGATTCCATCACCGCGCCCATAGTGAAGAAGGTGGCGGCGCGGGATGTGGACTATTGGAAAAACGTGCAGCAGTCGCTGATCCAGAGCCAGTGGGCGAGGCTTTACCGCCTTCGTGCCATCTCAGTGATCGCGATGCTCGATCCGCGTTACAACCAGAACCCGCGCATGGCAGAGCGCCGTGTCGGTGCGGTGTTGCGTCCCGCGGTCATTCACCGGCGCCACGGACGTTCGGCGGGTTCAACGCGGCTGGCATCCAGCAGCAAGAGCGCACGGCACGCCGGCAAGAGAACCCGCACCCGGAGCAAACGCAAAGCGTAAGTTTGCCGAGGCGCCCGATCGTCTCAGTTTCAAAAGGTTGTTTCATTTTTGGCTGGCCGACGCCGCCAGTAAGGGCCGATACCCCGCCCCGCGCAGAACCTTGCCCGGCAGGGCGCCCGTCATCTTTCCCGCGGAGATCACGGCCACACCATTCACCAGCACATATTCCATTCCCTCAGAGAGTTGGTTGGGCTGCTCGAACGTGGCAAGGTCGCGAATCCTGGCCGGATCGAAGATCACCAGATCCGCCCACATCCCTTCTTTCAGGACGCCACGATCGGTGAAGCGCATCCTCTGCGCGGGCAGGGCGCTGAATTTGCGAATGGCCTCCTCGAGCGTAAGGGCATGTTCCTCGCGCACGTACTTGCGAAGAATGCGCGGGAAGGTACCGTAGGCGCGCGGATGAGGATGCTCCTGGCCCAGCAGGCCGTCGGGTGCGGTACCCTGCGAGTCATTGTCGAGCGCAACCCACGGCTGTTTCAGCGCCAGCAGGACGTCGGGTTCGCTCATGCCGAAGACTGCGACCTCGGTAAAAGCCTTGTCTTTGATCAGCAGGTCGCAGAGGGCGTCGATCGCATCTTCCTTCCACATCACGGCCACTTCGGAAAGGCGTTTGCCCTGCAGGGGCAAAAGTTCCGGATTCTGCACTACGGCAATCAAAATCGCTTCAGGGCCGGGAATTTCCTGCCACTCGTTGTCCCAATCGCCCGCCGTAGAAAGCATGTCTTTACGAATGCGGGCGCGGGTCGCCGGGTCCTTGAGCCGCTCGATGAGTCTGGTGTCGCCGCCGTCATGAGCCCAGGGCGGAACAAACGCGGAGAACGTGTTGAACCACGCTGTGTAGGCGTAGGTATCGGCGCTGACATCGACACCCGAGGCGCGCGCCGCCTCGATCTGCGCGACGATCTGCGGCATGTGGCCCCAGTTCGATTTGCCCGCGGCCTTCAGATGCCATATCTCCACGGGAATGTGCCCTTCGCGGCCAATGCGAATCGCTTCCTCGATCGCGGCCGGTTCGGCATCGCCTTCGCTGCGCATATGGGTCGCGTAGATGCCGCCGTACTGCGCGGCCTCGCTGGCCAGCGCGATGAGTTCGTCGGTTTTTGCGTACGGCGCAGGTGCATACTGGAGCGCCGTCGACACGCCCACGGCGCCATCATGCATGGCCTCAGCCACCAGTGCTCGCATCTTCTCAAGCTGATCCGCGGTGGGCTGAACATCAGCATCGCCCAGTACCATGCGGCGCACACTGGTGGCGCCCACGTAGCTGGCGAGATTGATGCCCATCCCCTGGCGCTCGAGGCGGGCGAAATACTCATGGAACGTAGTCCAGTCGGGATGGATGAGGAGATGATCGTAGCCGGCGCGGTCCGCCTCGATCATCGCCGCGTTCAGCGGTGCCGCGGAACCGCCTTCTCCAGTGACCTCGGTGGTGATGCCCTGAAAGATCTTCGACGGTACCCTCGGATTGACAAGCATGGTCATCTCGGACTGGCCGAGCATGTCGATGAATCCCGGCGCGACTACCTGGCCCTGCGCGTCGATGGTCTGTTTGCGCGACGCGTCATGCAGATTGCCGATCGCCGCGATGCGGCCAGCGCGAATGCCCACGTCGGCCGAATACCATGGCGAGCCGGTGCCGTCGATGATGCGGCCGTTGACGATGACGATGTCGAATTGGTCCTGCGGCGGGGTTTGGCCATGCATAACGACGCGGAGCGCAACCGCCATTAGAACAGCCGCAAAGCGGAGGATGGATATGTTCCAGATTCGCATTTGCGCGCATCGTATCATGCCGCGCCGATCACCGCGCATCGATGCGAACGTCCCTCTGATTAAGAATAGGCACTAGAGGAAATTTCAGCCGATCGACTGCAGCAACTCCCGCATCTGCGCTTCCTGCCGCTCAATCGATTCGAGGAGCTTGAACTGGCTACGGGCGCGCTCGAGGTTATGGCCCTGCCGATGGACCTTGAAATAGGTATCGCCGCAGAGATAGTCGGCCAGAAAGCGAATACTGATCTCAAATGTGATCAGCTTTCCTGCCACGGCGAGCGACTCTTTTTCCGCGGCAGTCAGAAACCCGCCGGCCGAAGTCATGTATCCGCGCGCCAGGGCCTCGAACAAGGGAAATTGCATTTCGACCTTCGACAGGTCCACTTCATCCTCGGGCGCGGGACATGTGGCGGTGCGCACCATGTCACCGAAGTCATACGCGGCCAGCCCCGGCATCACCGTGTCGAGATCGATGACGCACGTTCCTTCACCGGTCGCATCGTCGAGCAGGACATTGTTGATCTTGGTGTCGTTGTGCGTCACCCGCTCCGGCAGTCCCGCATCGAGCAGCACGCTGGCCAGCGATTTGCGTGCCATAGCGAATTCGATCTCGGGTCCGGCCAACGCGACCCGCCCGGCCACGTCCGCGGCGACCGCCTGCTCCAGCGCGGAGAAGCGCTTCGGTGTGTGGTGAAAATCGGGAATCGTGTCGTGCAGCCGAGGGGAAGGCAGGTCGGCGAGCATGCGCTGAAATTCCCCGAAAGCCTTGGCCGCCTGGTATGCCTGGCCGGCCGACTCCACCGCGTTATAGGTTTTCGCCTTATCGATAAAGCGGTACGCGCGCCAGTAGTTTCGATCTTCATCCACGTGCAGGACGCTCCCCGTGCGCGTGGGAATCAGCGTGAGCACGCGCCGGTCACGGTCAGGGTGATTGGAAACCTGGGCAGCCAGGTGCGCGGTCACCCGCTCGATGTTCTCCATCAGGATGACCGGATTCTTGAATATGTGGTGGTTGATGCGCTGCAGGAGATAGCGAGACTGCGAACCGTTGCGCTGAAAGACCGCGTAGTAGGAATCGTTGATATGGCCGCTGCCGTAGGGCGTGGCGCCGCCAAATTCACCGTCGATCGCGAAGGCCCCGGCAGCGGCGCCAACTTTGTGATTGCCGTTCAGTTCCACAATTTTTCTGGGTATTTACCTTTCTGGACGAGCGCAGCAATGCTGTCCACGACGCGCGGGCGGTCTTCCCGATAGGTCACGCCAAACCAGGCATCGTTGGTACGCAGCACTTTGACTCGGGCTTGTCCCGATGATACCAGTTCGTTCACGGTGCTGGGAACGTAGTTCTCCGACTTGAGCTCCGACCCGCTGCGCTCGAGAAAGGCGCGGAAGCGCTCGCGCAACCGCGGGAAGACCTCGCGGTGTGAAGCCCCACATGTTCATGGAAACCAGCTCGTCGCCGGTAAGATTGCGTCACCTTGCCGGAGGAATCGGTATCCTTGGCGGCGTTGCCGTCGCGTTCGACTGTGGTTAGCTCGACGACCGAGTGCAGGTAGCCGTTGCTGTCGGCCTGGCTCACGCCGCGCGCCACCGAGCCGTAGTCCGAGAGGGTGTTGCGCAGAACGAAGCCGACCATGGCGTAGTCAGGACTGCCGGAAGTGAGATGCTTTTCCAGCACCCGGTAGCCCTCGGCCCCGTAGAAGTCGTCGGCATTGATCACCGCGAAGGGTTCGTGAATGACGTCTTCGGCCATGAGCACGGCCTGGGTGGTGCCCCACGGCTTGGTGCGGCCTTCGGGTACTTTGAATCCCTCAGGAATTTTGTCGAGCTCCTGGAAGGCATACTCGACGGGAACGCGCTGTTCGAATTTAGCGCCGATGATTTCCTTGAAGGGGGCCTCGATGTCCTTGCGGATGATGAAGACGACTTTGCCGAATCCGGCGCGAATGGCATCAAAAATCGAGTAATCCATCAGGGTTTCGCCGCTGGGTCCCACGGGGTCGATCTGCTTCAAGCCGCCATAGCGGCTGCCCATGCCTGCGGCCATAACGAGAAGAGTTGGCTTGGTCATGCTTATCCGTCCAATCGCAAAGTTTGAGTCGGCGCTCGACAAGTATAGTACGCGATGCGGTTGGGAGTTCCACAACACGCGTGGCGCGGCCAGCGATTGACGGAGCCCATTGCGTTGGATGCAGATCCGGGTGCAAGGGCACGGCGGCATTTGGCTCGGCGAGTTGGGAGAACATTGCCCCGGCCGCGCGACGCTTGTAGATCGCCAGGCTGAGTTTGCAGTCCGGGCTTCCCGCGAAACTGCCCGCCGCATCTGACCTGAGTGTCTCGTACGAAAACCGCCACACCCTCGGAAGGAGGAGAGATGAAGATCGTATCGGAGAACTTCAAGGATTTGCGCGCCCTCTACGTGAACCAGCTACGCGTATTGCTTTCAGCGGAGGAACAGATTATCCGCGCCCTGCCGGACATGGCGAACGCGGCCACCGATGAGCAGTTGCAGGAGGCGTTTCGTGCCCACTACGAGGAAACGGAGATTCATGTCAAACGGCTGGAAGAACTGCTCGCCGGCATCAAGGGCGTCGACCCAAGCGTTACCTCCACGGGCCCCCTCAAGTGCAAAGCCATCCACGCCTTGATTGCCGAAGCCGAAGACATGATGCAGGACTCTCGTGACGCTTTCGTGAAGGACGCGGCGCTGATCGCCGCAGCGCAACGAGTGGAACACTATGAGATCGCCGCCTATGGGACGGTTCGCCAGTTTGCGTGGGTGCTGGGCGAGTCCCCTGCTGCCGACGTGCTCGACAAGACCATGAAGGAAGAGGGTCATGCTGATCATCTGCTGACGTCGATCGCGGAGCGCATCAACTTGAACGCGAAGCACGGCTCGGAGGCAGCCAGCACAAGAGATCGTTCTGCCGCATAGCAAAGGCGGATCCCAGGTCTCTAAACGAGACCGGGATCCGCCGTGGGCCACGGGTCGCTACCACTCAGACCAGCTCGCGCACCGTGTCGCTGAAGGCCGTGAGCGCAATCTTTCCGCGGTTGGGCTCGCCGCGCAGCAACGATTCAGCGAACTTGGCCGCTTGGCTCGCCTTCACCTTGGCCGGCATTGGAGGCGTGAACTGATCGACCACCGCTTCGATCAATATCGGACCAGCCATGGCAATGGCCTGGTCAAGCAGGGCTGCACACGTGGACGCTTCTTCGATGCGGACCGCATTGATTCCGCACCCGCGAGCGATCGCCGTAAAGTCCGCCGGAAACAGGTCGCAGCCGTATTCGGGATTGCCGAGGAAGACCATTTGCTCCCACTTGATCTGGCCTAGCGTGTCGTTCTTGATCACGATGACCTTGATGTTGAGTTTGTAGGCCGCGATGGTGATCAGCTCTCCCATCAGCATGGACAGCCCGCCATCGCCGATGATGCAATAAACAGGCCGGTCGGGATACGCGACCGCCGCCGCGATGGCATAGGGCAGGCCGCACGCCATGCTGGCGAGATTGCCCGAACAACTGTGCTTCTGCCCTCTGCGCGCCGGCACGAACCGCGCCCACCACGTGGTTATCGTTCCTGAATCGGAAACCACGATGGCGTTTTCGGGAATGCGTTTGCCGAGCTCCCACCCGACCACCTGAGGCTTCATGGGCTGGTCGCCGCGTGTGCCTTGTTCTTCCATCCGTTTTTCCCACGCCTGCTTGTTGCGCTGGGCCTTCTTGAGGAATCCGTGATCGTGCTGCTTGAGGCATGGCATCAACGCGTGCAGGCATACGCGAGAGTCGCCCACCAGGCCGACATCGGCGGGATAGCGAAGCGCGATGCGCTGCGGATCAAGATCGATCTGTACGCATTTCACGCTCCCGGGCTTGGGCAGAAATTCGGTGTATGGGAAGGATGAACCGACAATGAACAGGGTGTCGCAATCTTCCAGTGCATCCTGCGAAGCCTCTGTGCCGAGCAGTCCGATGCCGCCCGTGGTGTAAGGGCTGTCGTCGGGGACGGCGGCCTTGCCCAGCAGGGGCTTCACGATTGGCGCGCCGAGCCGTTCCGCCATGGCCTCCAGTTCCGCCGTCGCGTGCAAAGCGCCCTGGCCAGCGAGGATCACGATCTTCTTGCCGCGGTTCAACACGTCGGCAGCGTGATCGAGATCGGCCTGCGCGGGAACGTGGGCGGCATACGCCTCCACCGCGGCCGTGTGGTGCGGCGGATTTCGCGGCGAGCGATCCTTGTTCACGCTCTGCACCTGCACGTCTACGGGAATGGTGATGTGCGCGACGCATTTCCGGGTCAGCGCCGTGCGGATCGCGAGATCGGCGACTGCTTCCATGTGCGCGCCGTTCATCACACGCTCGTTATAGGTGGCAACATCGACAAAGGTCTTGTCGAGCTGCACGTCCTGCTGGGTGAAGGTGCCGATCATATCGGAATGTTGCAGGCCGGTAATGGCCAGCACCGGCGCGCCGTCGAGCTTGGCGTCGTAGAGGCCGTTCATCAGGTGAATGCCACCCGGACCCGAGGTGGCGATGCACACTCCCAGCCGGCCGGTGAATTTCGCGTAGGCGCATGCGGCGAATGCGGCAGCCTCTTCGTGGCGGACATGGATGAACCGGATGCGGTCCTTGTTTTTGCGCAGGGCCTCGAAGACGCCGTTGATGCCATCCCCGGGCAGTCCAAAGATTGTGTCGACGCCCCAGTCAATGAGGCGCTCGACGAGCACGTCGGAAGCATTCAACATCATGGCCTCTCAATTCCGGTGGAGTTTGCTTGCACAGGTGCTAGGACGCAGCCAGTCGGAAGTGAGTTATCTGCGGTTCCGCTCAGGCCGCATTCTGGGACAACTTATTGAGACTCAAGTCCCTGAATGTGGGAAGGGCAACTCGCTCCGGCGGCCAGGAATCAGACTCAATAAGGAGCCTCAGGCGTGGCGCGTCCATTTTGGTCAGGACAGATTCGTATCTCGCTGGTTTCGTTCGGCGTTAAGCTGTTTCCGGCCACCGAGGCGAAAAGCGAAATTCGTTTTCATCAGATCGATCGTAAAACCGGCGAGCGCGTCCGTCATCATAAGGTGTCCGAAGGCGACGATGCGCCGGTCGAGAAAGAAGACATCGTCAAGGGATACGAGTATCGCAAGGGGCAGTATGTGCAGATAGAACCGAGCGAAATCGAGCACCTGCGGATCCCTTCGCGGCACACCTTGGAGGTAGAGCAGTTTGTGGATGTCGACAGCCTCGATCCGGCGTTGTTCGAGAAGCCGTACTTCGTGGTTCCCGAGAACGATGCGCAGGCCGAGGCGTTTGCGGTGGTTCGCGAGGCATTGCGCGAATCAAAGAGGGCGGCCCTGGGAAAGATTGCCTTCGGTGGCCGTGAACACTTGATCGCCATCAGCGCACCGTCAGATCCGAAGCTGCGGGGCATGATGGCTTATACTCTGCGCTATGCGGAAGAACTGCGCAAACCAGCGGAGTATTTCGCTGATGTGAAGAACCTCCGACATCGATAAGGAGCAGCTTTCGCTGGCGAGGGAACTGATCGAACGGAAGGCTGGCAAATTCAATCCCGGCAAGTTCACCGACAATTACGAAGCCGCGCTGCGCGAACTGGTCAAGGCAAAATTGAAACATCTCCCGCTGCCCGTTGAAGAAAAACCTGCGCCACGGGGCAAGGTGATCAGCCTGGTGGATGCGTTGCGCCGGAGTGTCCATGGACAAGACGAGAAGAGACCCCCGCGCGAAACTGCGAATAAGCCTGCCGCGAGCACGCGCAAGCATGGGCTGCATGTGGTCGCATCCCGCGCCAGGCATGCCGAAAAGCGGCGCAAATCCGCCTAGGTAAGAAGACCCCATGGCCAAAGCACGAGCGAAAGCCTCACAGGCGCCCTCGCCATCGACCGACAAACAATTGGCGCAGTATCGCTCGATGCGCGACTTCAAAGTCACCAGCGAGCCGTCGGGAAGCGAATCTCATGGCCGAAAGACGGCAGCAGCAGAAGCACTGCCATTCGTGATCCAAAAGCACGCCGCCACGCGTCTGCATTACGATTTTCGCCTGGGGTGGAATGGCGTGCTCAAAAGCTGGGCGGTGACCAAGGGCCCCAGCTACGTTCCCGGCGACAAGCGGCTAGCGGTACAGGTCGAAGATCACCCGATGGACTACGGAGGTTTTGAAGGCATTATTCCCAAGGGACAATACGGCGGCGGCACGGTGATGCTGTGGGATCGCGGCACCTGGGAGCCGCACGTGGACGTGGACGAGGGCCTGAGCAAGGGCTCGCTCAAGTTCGCGATGCACGGCGAGAAGATGAAAGGGAACTGGGCGCTGGTCCGCATGGGCGGGCGCGCGGCCAACGAGAGCAAGCCGAACTGGCTGCTCATCAAGGAGCACGATGCGGAAGAACGTGGCCCCGGCGATGCGGCGATCACGGAGGAGGCGCCCGACAGCGTGCTCACCGGCCGGACCATGGATGCCATTGCGAGCGCCGGAGATCGCGTGTGGCAATCGAATCGTGCGGAGAAGGGCGCACCATCTGCCATAAATAGTAAGAGCGGCAATGGGAAGACAAAGCCGGCGCACAAGAGAGAAAAGCGGGATTGGTCGCGCACTCTCGCATCGGCGCCGAGCGAGGCGCTCCCGAAGTTCGTCTCGCCGCAACTGGCCTCGCTGGCCAAGGCGCCACCCGTAGGCAAGAACTGGGTGCATGAACTCAAACTGGACGGCTATCGCATCGAGGCGCGAATCGATCGAAAGAAATCGACGGTGCAACTGCTAACCCGCACCGGCCTCGATTGGACGCATCGGATGAAGGCACTTGCCGAGGCGATCCTCGACCTTCCGGTTGAAGCGGCACTGCTCGATGGCGAAGTGGTTGTTCTCGAACCCGACGGCACCACGAGTTTCGCCAACCTGCAGGCTGCATTTCAGGAGGGAACTAAACACTCGCTGACCTACTTCCTGTTTGATCTGCTCCATCTTGATGGGCACAACCTGCGCAATCTGCCGCTGCTTGAACGCAAGAAGATTCTGGCAGAGGTGCTGTCCGGAACGGAGGAAGACGGAACCATTCGCGTCAGTGAACATCTTAATGGCGATGCGGGAGAGATTTTTGCGAACGCATGCAAACTCGGAGCCGAGGGAATCATCTCCAAGCTCGGCGATGGCAAATACTGTCCGGGCCGCGGCGGCAACTGGCTCAAGCTGAAGTGCGGGCAGGAACAGGAATTCGTGATTGGCGGGTTCACGCTTCCATCAAATGGAATTCACGGAGTGGGCGCGTTGATTCTGGGCTACTATCGCAACGGCAAACTCATCTATGCGGGTCGAACCGGCACAGGTTTTACCCAGAAGACGCATGGCATGCTGCGAGATCAAGTGGATAAGATACGCCGGGCAACTCGCCGTTCGAGAAACTCCCTGAAGGTGTGAGCCGCGGAGTGATCTGGGTCAAGCCCGAGTTGGTGGCGCAGGTCGCCTTTTCGACATGGACAGCGGACAATATTGTCAGGCAGGCTGCGTTCAAGGGCCTGCGCGAGGACAAGCCCGCACAGACGGTGCAGCGCGAAGAACCCGCGGTCGACGTGGAAGGAGCGGAGAAGAAGTCACGCCAAGTGCGACCGGCACCGGCCAATCCATCGCCTATACGTCTCACTCATCCTGAGAAGGTACTGGATGAAAGCAGCGGAGTCACCAAGCGGGCATTGGCCGAGTACTACCTCGCCATTTCCGACGTGATACTGCCGTTCATAGCCGACCGGCCATTGACGATCGTGCGCTGTCCTGACGGAAGCGGGAAACAATGTTTCTATCAGAAGCACAAAAACAAAATGCTGAGCGGCAGCTTCGACAGTATCGATATCGTCGACAAGAAATCGGGAAAGCCGGAGCCGTACATCACGCTCTCCACGCGTGAGGCTGTCGTCGAACTTGCCCAGATTGGCGGGCTCGAAGTGCATCCGTGGGGCTCGCGCAATGAAACACTGGAGCAGCCTGACCGAATCATCTTCGATCTCGATCCCGATGAGGCGATTCCGTGGAGCACCCTCGCCGCGAGCGCACTGGAGGTACGGAAGAGGCTGAAGGCGATTGGCCTCGAGAGCTTCGTCAAATCCACCGGCGGCAAGGGTTTGCACGTGGTGGTTCCCATCCGTCCCGAGCATCCGTGGCCGATCGTCAAGGAATTTGCACACAGATTTGTTCTGGCGATGGAGAAAGATGCGCCTTCGCGCTTCCTGACAAAAATGACCAAGGCGGCGCGCAGCGGCAAGATCTATCTCGACTATCTCCGCAACGAGCGCGGCTCAACCGCGGTGGCTCCATACTCGCCGCGTGCGCGGGCAGGGCTTCCTGTGGCCATGCCGCTCAGTTGGATCGAATTGAAGTCAGATCAACCTCCTCGCTTCGGGGTTGCGGAATTTCCGGAATGGCGAAAGCGCCTGAGCCGCGATCCCTGGAAGGAAATGCCCAAGCTGCAACAACGGCTGTCGATTGCGGAATCGAAGTAGCACCTCTACATTCTTCGCACGAATCCTTTCGTCAGAAAATCGCTCCTATGCTGCAGCATGTGCATCTTAGGTAATGCCACATACCCGCACGACCTATTCAATCCAAAAGGAACGAATGCCACGGATACCCTCATCGACGTATCGACTGCAGTTGAATGCCGGATTCACGTTCAAAGACGCGGCCAGCATCGCGGCATATCTAAAGGATCTCGGCATCTCGCACGTTTACTGTTCTCCTTATCTTCAGGCCGCGCCGGGAAGCATGCACGGCTACGACGTTGTCGACCATCAGCGCGTCAACGAGGAACTGGGCGGCGAGCAAGGCCACAAGGAATTCTGCCGCCGCCTGGGCGATTTGGGCATGGGGCAGGTGCTTGACATTGTTCCTAACCATATGGCGATTGGGCCCAAGAATCTCTACTGGTGGGACGTGCTGGAGAATGGCCCCTCAAGCCGGTATGCGACATGGTTCGACATCGACTGGCAATCGGCGGAAGTCAAGCTGCAGAACAAGGTGCTCATTCCGGTGCTCGGCGACCAGTACGGCAAGGTGCTGGCGGCGGGCCAGATTCGCATCGAGTTCAAGAACGGAAGCTTCAAGGTCTGCTACACGGACCACGCGTTCCCGATATCTCCGCGCTCATTGGCTATGATTCTTACCAACGCGGCGGTAGGGGCCAACGACGACACTCTTGGGTTTTTGGCCGACAGCCTTTCGCGATTGCCGTCTCCCGATGCCGCTGACTCAGGCCTCATCCAGGAGCGGCATCGCGACAAGGACGTCATCTATACACTGCTGAAGCGGCTTGTGGAAGGAGCAGCCGCAGATACTCACATTCATCGCAAGAACAGTAGAAGGCCTCAACACCGACATCGATGCGCTGGATGAATTTCTCAATCAGCAAAACTATCGGCTGGCCTATTGGCGCACCGCCGACCAGGAGCTGGGATACCGGCGATTCTTCGACGTGAATTCGCTCATCGGACTGCGCATGGAGCGCCAGCACGTGTTCGACGCCACGCACAGCCGCGATCATCGAGTGGCTGCAAAGCGGCATCCTCGACGGCGTGCGCATCGACCACCCCGACGGTCTGCGCGACCCCAAGCAATATTTTGAGCGCCTGCGGAACCGCGCGCTCGATGCCTGGATCATCGGCGAGAAGATTCTCGAGCCGGGAGAATTTCTGCGCGCTAACTGGCCCATCGATGGAACCACCGGCTACGACTTCATGAACGTGTGCAACGCGCTCCTAGTCAACGGCAACGGTCTCCAGGAATTTTCCGAGATCTATCAGGAATTCACGCAGGAGACCGGGCGATTTCGATATCGTTGCGCACGAGAAGAAACTCACGCGTCGAACACGAGGCCCTGGGCAGCGACGTGAATCGCCTGGCGAGCCTGTTCGTCGAAATATGCGAAAACAATCGCGACCGGCGCGACTATACACGTGCCGAGATCCGGCGCGCCATTCGCGAAGTCGCCGCCTGCTTCTCGATTTACCGCACCTACGTGGTGGCGGAACGCAACGAGATCACCGACGAAGACCGCGCCGAGATCGAGCATGCGCTGGCCTGCGGCAAGGAACGCCGCCAGGATATCGATACGGGGCTCTTCGATTTCATCGGCGACATACTCATGCTGCGCGAACGCGGCGCGCGGGAGAGCGAATTCCTGCTTCGCTTCCAGCAGTTCACATCTCCGGTCATGGCAAAGGGCGTGGAAGACACCGCATTTTACTGCTTCAATCGCATGATCGGCTTGAACGAAGTAGGCGGATCACCCGAGCGCGATGGCATAACCATCGAAGAGTTCCATCGCTATTGCGAACACATGCAGGCAACGCATCCGCGCACCATGACCACGCTTTCGACGCACGACACCAAGCGCGGGGAAGATATTCGCGCACGGCTCGCCGCACTGACTGAGATTCCCGGCCGATGGAAGAGCTGCAGTGAATCGCTGGTCGCGGATGAATGCGTCCTTCAAAACGCGCAACTTTCCAGACCGCAATACCGAATATTTTCTCTACCAGACGCTGATCGGCGCATGGCCCATTTCGCGCGAACGCCTGGTTGCCTACATGGAAAAGGCGGTGCGCGAGGCCAAGCAGCAAACTAGCTGGACGCAGCAGAACAAGGAATTCGAAGATGCGCTGCGCAACTTCATTGAACGGATTCTCGAGTCGCGGGATTTTGTCGACGGACCTGGAATCGATGGTCGGCACACATTCTGCAAGGCGGGGCGAGTCAACAGCCTCGCCCAGACGCTGTTGAAGTTCACGGCGCCGGGCGTGCCGGACACTTACCAGGGCAGCGAATTATGGGATTTGCGCCTAGTCGATCCCGACAATCGCACGCCCGTCGATTATGCAGCAGCGCGCGGCGATGTTGAACGAATCTGAAGCGCGGAATGCCGCCGGAAGAAATCATGCGTCGCGCCGACAGCGGCATGCCAAAGCTCTGGGTCGCGTCATTGCGCGCTCGATCTGCGCAGCAAGCATCCCGGAGTGGTTCGGCGCCGATGCCGGCTACACACCGCTGCTCGCAACCGGCGCGAGGGCGGAAAACACGATCGCGTTCATGCGCGCCGTCGCGCGGCAGCATCGTTCCGCGATGGCCATTGAAGGTCGGTGACAACTGGGGCTCGACCACTATTGAACTGCCCGCCGGGCCGATGGCGCAATGTGCTCACAGGCGATGTGGTTGACGGCGGACGGATCGCGGGTGCAGGCGCTCCTGCAGCGATTTCCCGGTCGCCCTCCTCATCAAGGAGTCGGACTAAGCAATGCATACATTTGAAATTTGGGCTCCGCTGGTTTCGCGCGTTGGCAGTGAAGGTGAATGACTCACTGTTGCCGATGCAGGGACCCGATGAGCACGGCTGGTGGCGTTTGCGCGTCGACGATGCCGGCCCAGGAACGGACTACGGCTTCCAAGTCAACGGCGAAGATCGCGCTTTGCCCGACCCGCGTTCGCTGTGGCAGCCCAACGGAGTGCATGGGCTTTCTCGCGTCTACGATCAGCGGGCGTTCTCGATGGAGCGATGCCGGCTTTCAGCCGCCGCCCGCTTTCCAGTGCAATCATCTACGAACTGCACATTGGGACATTTACTCCGGAAGGCACGCTCGATTCGGCGATTGCTAAGCTGGATCATCTCGGGAGGTCTCGGCATCACGCATGTAGAGTTGATGCCGGTCGCGGCATTTCGACGGAAATCATGGCTGGGGCTACGACGGCGTGGCGCTGTTCGCGGTGCACGAACCTATGGCGGTCCGGATGCACTCAAGCGGTTTGTGGATGCGGCGCACGCAAGGGGCTTGGCCGTTTTGCTCGATGTGGTTTACAACCATTTCGGGCCTTCGGGGAATTACGCCGGCAAATTCGGCCCCTATATCACCGACGCGCACCAAACGCCGTGGGGCGGAGCGGTGAATCTTGAAGGAGAATGGGCCGTACGAAGTGCGCCGATTCTTCTGCGACAACGCGTTGATGTGGATGCGCGATTTTCACATCGACGGCCTGCGCCTGGACGCGGTGCATGCCTACGTCGATCGCTCCGCAATTCATTTTCTGGAGCAACTTGCCATGGAGACACGCTCGCTCGAAGCGCACGTGGGCCGGGGCAAGGTCCTGATCGCCGAAAGCGATTCCAACGATCCCCGCATCGTAACGGCACAGCGAGGCGGGTGGATTCGGAATCGATGCGCAATGGAGCGATGATTTCCACCACGCGCTCTTTTCGGTTTTCAATCGCGGCCCGATTGGAGGGGTATTACGTCGACTTCGGTTCGTTTGGCTCAACTTGCCAAAGCGATAGAGCACACATTTGTCTACGATGGCATCTATTCGAAGCACAGAAAGCGCATGCATGGAAAGCCGCCGCGAAACTTGTCGCAGCATCGATTCCTGGGCTACATCCAGAACCACGACCAGGTGGGCAATCGCGCGGTCGGCGAACGACTCCAGGAGAACACCGGCTTTGATCGCGCGATGGTTGCGGCGGCCATCGTGTTGATGAGCCCGTTCGTTCCCATGATCTTTCAGGGTGAAGAGTGGGCTGCTTCCTCGCCATTCCTGTACTTTGCCGATCACCAGGATCCGGCGTTGGCGCGTGCAGTTTCGGAGGGGCGTAGGAAGAGAGTTCGAAGCGTTCGGCTGGGACCCGAAATCGATTCCCGATCCGGAGAAGCGCGAAACGTTTCTCCGGTCGAGGTTGAACTGGGAGGAAGCCGGGCCAGGGGGATCACGCACGTATGCAAGCCTGGTACCGCGACTTGATTCGTCTGCGGCGGTCTACGCCTGCGCTGAACAACGGCGAGCCGGGAAACGTCCGAGTGACATTCGACGAAGCGCAGAAATGGCTCAGCATGGAACGCGGCGATATTCTCACGCACTGCAACCTGGGCGAGAGCGATCGTGCATTTGCAGCGCCGGAGGGTTCCACGCTGCTTCTTGTGTCACGTGCTGGAATTGAGATCCGTGAGTCGGCGGTCATTCTTCCTCCCGATTCGCTGGCCATCGTAAAGTTCGACAATCCAAGTCCTTACCTACTCTGAGCGTCATTGTTAGTCGGTCGGAGTGATATCCGCGTTCAGCATCACGCTGCTCCTGGCGGCGGCTTGTAAACTTTCGTGAACCACTCTTGCCGGATGAATGACGCAAGTCCCGTGATAGCAATTCGTTACACGTTTCATCGCGCCGGTTCCACCGGTAAGACAACTCGATCAGGTCAGGCGCATCCTAACAAACAGAGGCATGGACCAGACTGGATGCCACCCGGCATTTATTCCTCCTCGTTCAAACGCCCGAGCCATTTTCTGTTCGCGAGGAACCGTTGATATGAGTGAATTGACCTTTAATATTGCCGACTACCGCGCCTTATCGCAGGTACGGACTCACGGCCGAGGGCAGTCTCTTCAAACGCGTAGCGGATTTGTTGTACTGAGCTCCAACTCTGAACCGAGAGAGTACGACTCTACATGGCGGGAGCCAAGACCGGCCGTGATCGACATACGTACAGTTCGCGAAACGCGCCGGACGTGTCCCCGGCAAGCTAAGATTCTGAGATTCAGCAATCCGGCGTCTCATCGCCTTTACACAATGCCCGCGCACGATGTCGACCCGCAGGCGGACGACGATCCCGGACCGCTCGTTGCTTGAGGGTGACATCTGTTGTAGATAAATTTTGGGAATTGCCGAGTCGAGAAAATGACCCCGCAACCGAATCGGTTGCGGGGTCGCAGTTTGTGGGCAAAATCCCGTTGAGACGTCCTCATTTCGATGTGAGATCGAAACGATCCAGGTTCATCACCTTGCTCCAGGCCGCAACAAAGTCATGCACGAAGGTTTCGTGAGCGTCGTCGCACGCATAGACTTCGGCAAGGGCCCGGAGCTGGGAGTTCGAACCGAAAACCAGATCGACGACGGTGCCCGTCCACTTGGGTTCGCCGGTCGATCGATCGCGCCCTTCCAACACGCTTTCCGTGGTAGCGGACTTTTGCCACTTGGTATTCATGTCGAGGAGATTGACGAAGAAATCATTGGTCAATGTTTCGGGGCGGGTGGTGAAGACGCCATGCTTGGATTGCCCGAAGTTGGCATCCAGGGCGCGCATACCACCGATCAGAACCGTCATTTCGGGGGCGGTCAGCGTCAGCAGGTTGGCCCGATCCACCAGCAGCTCAGCCTGCCGATCCCTCCGGTCCCTTCCGGAGGTAGTTGCGGAACCCATCCGCGGTGGGCTCCAAGACGGCAAAGGAGTCTACATCGGTCTGCTCCTGCAAAGCATCCATACGCCCTGGCGAGAAGGGAACCTTCACGTCAAAGCCGGCCTTCTTTGCAGCTTCCTTGACGGCTGCGCAGCCGCCTAGAACGATCAGGTCGGCGAGCGAGACTCGCTTCCCGGTGCGATTTTGGGCTCCGTTGAAATCCTTCTGGATCGCTTCCAGCGCATGAAGGGCTTTCGCGAGTTTGGCCGGCTCGTTGACTTCCCAATCCTTTTGTGGGGCGAGGCGAATGCGGGCCCCGTTGGCGCCGCCGCGCTTGTCGCTGCCGCGGAAGGTTGCAGCCGATGCCCAGGCGGTCGTGACTAACTGGGAGATGGAAAGTCCGGATGCGAGGATCTTGTCCCTCAGGGCGGCGATATCCTGCTCCCCGATCAATGGATGGTCCACGGCGGGAATGGGGTCCTGCCACAACTGCGGCTCAGCGGGAACGAGGGGGCCGAGATACCGCGAGAGAGGTCCCATGTCGCGGTGCGTCAGCTTGTACCAGGCCTTGGCGAAAGCGTCTGCGAACTCCTGCGGATTCTCGAGGAAGCGTTTCGAGATCTTGTCATAGATCGGGTCCAACCGCAGGGAGAGATCCGTGGTGAACATGATAGGGGCGTGCTTCTTCGACTTGTCATGGGCATCCGGCACGGTACCCGCAGCGGCCCCGTTCTTGGGCGTCCATTGGTGAGCACCGGCAGGGCTCTTGGTGAGTTCCCATTCATTGCCGAAGAGGTTTTCGAGGTAGTTGTTGTCCCACTTCACGGGATTTGTGGTCCATGCACCTTCCAGGCCGCTGCTGATCGCATGGACGCCGCTGCCGCTGCCAAACCTGCTTGTCCAGCCGAAGCCTTGCTCCTCGATGGCGGCACCCTCTGGTTCCCGACCGATATATTTGATCGGATCGGCAGCGCCATGGGCTTTGCCAAACGTGTGCCCGCCGGCGATGAGGGCAACTGTCTCCTCGTCATTCATCGCCATGCGAGCGAAGGTTTCTCGAATATCCCGTGCCGCGGCGACCGGATCGGGCTTGCCATTGGGTCCTTCGGGATTCACGTAGATCAGGCCCATTTGAACGGCACCGAGGGGATTGTCAAGCTGACGGTCGCCGCTATAGCGTTCGTCACCCAGCCACTTGGCCTCAGGCCCCCAGTAAATGTCTTCTTCCGGCTCCCAGATGTCCTCGCGCCCCCCGCCGAAACCGAAGGTCTTGAATCCCATCGACTCGAGCGCCACGTTGCCAGTGAGAATCATCAGGTCGGCCCAGGAGATTTTCCGGCCATATTTCTGCTTGATGGGCCAGATCAGGCGGCGCGCCTTGTCGAGGCTCACATTGTCGGGCCAGCTGTTGAGGGGAGCAAAACGCTGCGCTCCGGAGCCCGCCCCGCCGCGACCATCGGCGATGCGATAGGTTCCCGCGCTATGCCACGCCATGCGGATGAAGAACGGCCCATAGTGGCCGTAGTCGGCTGGCCACCATTCCTGAGACGTGGTCATCAGGGAGCGGAGGTCCTTGATCACGGCATTGAGGTCAAGGCTCTTAAATTCCTCTGCGTAATTGAACTCCTCGCCCATGGGATTGGACAGTCAGGCGAGTGCTGGTGCAGGATCTTCAAGTTCAGTTGATTAGGCCACCAGTCTGCGTTCGTTGCGGCTCCAACTCTGGGTCTGAGAGCGCCGTTCGAGACCGGGCACTGTGTTGCATCTGACATAGTTCACTCCTTTGGCTGTTTGCACCTTAATATAAATCGTTGCCGTCCAGATCAGCAGGAACCTCATCGGTCCCGCGGACGCATCGCGTTGTTACAAATCATTACCAGCCGTTACAAAGAAAGACTGCGGCAGGCGGGAAAAGGGCGTCTTCTATGAACGCACCAAATCCTTTACCGCAAGGATAGGGGATCAGCTGTTGAGATGCCCAGGTGTATCCTTCTTTACCGATGAACCTGCGGGGCCCGTTCGCTTTGGCTAGTCAGAATGACAATTCCGCAATTCTCTCTTCCAGAAAGGCAGACCACCGTGACGAAGTCTTCAATAAGCATAAAACGCACCAGCGTGTTGGTGCTGGCAGCGTCTTTCATAATGGCACCATTTGCTCTCGCCCAATTCCCGGGGATGGCACAGCCGAAACACTATCCGTGGTCTGACACGACCCTGTCGCCCGATGTGCGTGCCGACATGGTGATTAAGGAACTGACGCTGGAGGAAAAGATATCCCTATTACATGGAAAGGGTTTCTCGTTCAACGCCACCGGTCCAACCGAATCCAATGGCGGGGCCGGATATTCGGTGGGGATTCCGCGGGTCGGCATTCCTGCGATTCAGATGGCTGATTCGGCGTATGGCGTCACACGTGGTGCTGCTTCCGGACGCTATTCCACGGCGCTGCCCAACAATCTCGCTGCAGCTTCGTCGTGGGACCCGGAAGCTGCGTTTGAATACGGCGCCCTGATTGGTCGGGAATTGCGCCAGGAGGGATACAGCATGTCGCTTGGTGGCGGGGTCAACCTGCCGCGCGAGCCGCGCAACGGGCGCACTTTTGAATACCAGGGAGAAGACCCTTTGCTGGCGGGCACGCTGGCCGGCAATTTCGTCAAGGGAGTGCAGTCGCAGCATGTGATCGGCGATCTGAAGCACTATGCCATCAACGACCAGGAGAGCGGCCGCAACGCGGTAAATGCCAACATCGACAAGCGATCCATGCGGGAAACGGATCTGCTCGCCTTTGAGATCGCTCTCAAGATCTCGGATGCCGGTGCCTTCATGTGTTCGTACAATCGGGTCAACGGCGATTATGCCTGCGAAAACAGCTACTTGCTCACCGAGGTCCTCAGGAAGGATTTTCACTTTCAGGGTTTCGTGCTCTCCGATTGGGGCGGGACGCATTCCACGGGAAAGGCCTCGCACGCGGGTCTCGACCAGGAACAACCGGGCAAGAATTTCTTTGGCGACGAACTAAAAAAGGCTGTCGAAAACGGAGAGGTCTCTCAGGACGAGATTAACGACCATGTTCATCGCATCGTGCGCACGATCTTTGCTTCTGGACTGTTTGACAATCCAGTGGTCAAGCAGGTTCCGGATGTTGAGGGCGGTTACGTGATCGCCCAGAGACTGGCCGAGAAAAGTATTGTTCTACTCAAGAACGATCACAATGTTCTGCCGCTGCAAGGCAAGGCGCTGCGCTCCGTTGTATTGATCGGCGGACATGCCGACGTGGGTGTGCTCACTGGCGGCGGCTCGGCGCAGGTCGATGCACCAGGAGGTTCTGTGGTTCCCCCGCCACCGCCTCAGCCGGGTGCGAGCCCTATGGCGAACTTTGGCAGGCGCCAGGTTTGGCTGCCCAGTTCGCCGCTGCGCGCGTTAACCGCCAAGCTGCCTTCCAGCAAAGTCGTTTATGTCTCCGGCGACGATTTGTCTGCCGCCGCCTCGGCGGCCAAGGGAGCCGATATCGTGATTGTCTTTGCATATCAGCACGAGTCGGAAGGCATGGATCTAAAATCGCTGGAATTAAGTGAAGATCAGAACAAGCTGATTGAAACGGTCGCGTCCGCCAATCCGAAAACCATCGTGGTTCTGGAAACGGGCAGCCCGGCCACGATGCCCTGGATCGACAAGGTGGCGGGAGTTGTGGAAGCCTGGTATCCCGGCATCCGCGGCGCAGAGGCGCTGGCGGATGTGCTCAGCGGAGAAGCGAATCCGAGCGGCAAACTCGCCATTACCTTTCCGAAGAGCGACGCTGATCTGCCCCATCCAACATTGGTGCTGCCGCCACCGGCCTCGCAGCCTGCGCGTCCAGCACCGGGCGCCGATATCTCCAGTTTTATGGCCATGATGGCCAAGGGTCTTCCGGCGTTTGAAACCTACTACGACGAGAAATTGAACGTCGGATACAAATGGTATGACGCGGAGAAGAAGCCCGTCCTTTTTCCCTTTGGCTTCGGCCTCTCGTACACAAGCTACGCCTATTCCGGACTGACAGTGAAGAACGGCGATCGGATCTTCGTTTCGTTCACTGTGAAGAATACGGGCAAGCGTGCGGGCACGGAGATCGCGCAGGTTTACTGTTCTTTGCCGGAAGCAGCCGGTGAGCCGCCCAAGCGCCTGATCGGCTGGGCTCGCGTGGAGTTAGCGGCCGGAGAGTCGAAAGTGGTGACAATCCCGGTGGATCGCGACCATTTCACCGTTTTTGATGAAGGTACGGACGGATGGAAAGTTGTTCCCGGCGGCTACACTATCATGGCCGGAGGCTCTTCGCAGGATTTGCCCCTTCACCAACAGCTGACGCTGCAGTAGCGGACCCGCGGCGTGCTGTATAACTGGCGCGCCGCGTTTACCAATCTTCAGAGCTCAATCGCGCTTCTCGAAAATAACGATATGCTGCAGGGGTAGTGTTTCGACTGTGCGTATTCGCACTAACCCGACCGCGTTCATTTCCTTTTCCAACTGGTTCACTGACATTTTGTGCACTTCCTTGATGCGAACCGCGGGATCTTCCTTGCGATACTCGACAAAGACCACGCGGCCTCGTGGCCTCAGAGCCTTACGAACGTTTGTCATCACTTCAAATGGATAAGCGAGTTCGTGATAAACGTCCACGACGAGCACAAGGTTCACACTGGATGGGGATAAGTGAGGATCGGTCTCGGTGCCTTGCACTACTTCCACATTCATCGTTTTCATTGCGGCCGCACGCGCTCGGAGGGTATTCAGCATCGCCTCCTGGATTTCGACGGCCAGGACTTTGCCAGTTGCGCCAACTTTTGGCGCCATCCGGAAAGTGAAATAGCCAGAGCCCGCGCCCAGGTCCGCGACGACCTCACCCGGATGAAGATCCAACGCGTCAAGCACCTTGCCGGGGTGTTCCTCTTCTTCGCGCTCGCGCCGGTCCAGCCACTCTATGCCGCCCGGGCCCATTACCTGGGCGATTTCGCGGCCCATATAAAACTTCCCAGTTCCGTTGAGGTCATGGTTGGCCCGGGTTTCGTAGAGCGGCCGGGTTGGTGAATCGGGAGCCTGGCTTTGCGCAATAACAGGGTGGATCCGAACGGCGGGCGAAATTTCTCGATTCTGAGAGAACGAGTCGTTTGCGCCAGCGAGTGCGGTCAAGAAGGCAAAAGCAACGATGCATCGCTTGAGATCGACTAGCACCAACATCTCCTCATTGTTACGCTCTCCTTCTGCTCGTCCGTTCCGATCAGACTTATGGCGAAGGCGCTACATTGCTTTGGAAGGATGTGAGTCCGATTTTCCCAAGAACCTTAGCCATGGTAGATTCGGGAACGCTGCCGCGGACGGCGCGCGCCGTTTCCGCGATGAGATTGGTGAGCAGTGGACCGGTGAACGTTTGCAGCCAAAGGCGTTGGAGCACGTTCGCGATCGGCCAGTAGGAAACATGCCAGGGCTCTTCCAGGTAATGCAGAGCAGTGGGTGATGGGAATCCTGCCTGGGCGGGTTGTCCACCGGTTCGCGTGTAGCCGGCGGTGTAGGGATGAAAGAAGCCGAAGCGGAATGCATGCTCCTGCAGAAACGGAATCAGGTTGCGGAAGCGGCCGGTGGAGGGATCCCAATCCGTGCGTTCGGCGGAGACGAGGTCCATGTCGGTTCCCCAGTGGTGGCGTGAAAAGCCAGGCATGGAGCGGGTTTCCATCACTTTGAGAATTGCCTTTTCGATATCCGATTCCGAACTGGTGGCGGTCAGAGTTTTCTTTAACTCCGTGTCGACGATCCCCGCCTGGCGCGCGAAGTCGCGCACCCCGGTGCTGGCGACGATGGAAAGTGCGGGCGGTAAGGAGCCGCGAATGGGCGCGGGCTGGCTGCCGAACCATACGCCGGAGTAGTACGCGTTCATATCGTCGAAGCGCCGCTTCACAAGATTGGAGATTGCGTCGCGCAGTTGAACGTCGGCCGGGGTGTCCTGCCCGGAAAGAAACGTATTGGTGACCGCCTTGGTGAGCAGAGCGTCGGCGTCAGACGGAGCGCGATGGTTGTCGAGAAGAAACTCGCGAATGCCCGGCATCATGGAGTCGACGCTTCGTCCGGCGCCATGTTCCGGAAGGGGATTTTTGAGGTTATCTTTATCAGGTATTTCGTGAGTGATGACGACCGCACCGGCGCCGCCGGCCGATTGCGATGCCGAGCCCCAGGCACCCAGGCTGCTTTGCTTCGTAGTGACCTCGACCTCGGCCGCGGAGGGGTAGCGCGATTCGCAAATATTCTTGTCGAGCTGATTGCCGGGAACTACTTCGTTTCCGGTCGATGCGGATTTCATTTTCATTGCCATGCGGCATGCGAGCTCGCGCGCTTCTCCTTCCACGGGATCGGCGTAGACGCCTCCTTTTTTTGGATCGCCCTGCGCGTGCAGCACAAGGATGCGGGACGGGTGCAGGATCTGGATCAAGTTTTTCACCGCTTCCGTTTCTGGCTGCTCCACCATGGTTGCAGTGGACGCGGGGAAATTGGGGAGACCCGGAAAGTTGCGATTGAGATCCACCCCATGGCGATTGGTGCGTTGATTGTCGGCGAGTCCGCCGGGATTCATCACCGGAACGAGGATAGTGTCAAAGTCGCGAGCGAGGCCACCGGTCAGTTCTGTTTGCAGGCGTTCGGCGATAAGGGCATGCTGCGGTGCACCACCCTCGTCGCCGTGTATGCCGCCAACCACGATCGCGCGCGGAGCGGGCGTTGCCGTGGAGGGAGCCGGGGGTTGGCTCGTACTCGAACCCGAGGGACCGCCGGAGCCCGTGGAAGTGGGCGGATTCGTGGTCGGCGGCATGACTGTGCCCGGGGCGGAGGGTGCGGTGTGATTCCGAGGATAGACGATGGCCTGCAGCGGAAGTTGCGAATCCCGCGCGGCTGGAGCAGTCTGGCAACCTCTCGAAGGCTTGGGTCCGGGACAAAACTGAGAGCCGTAACCGATCTCGCCTTGCGATTGAGTCAGAGGGCCGCCCTTGGTTAACTCCTGATCGAGACGACTGAGGTCGAGCTTTTGGGGAGATCCGAGGGTGAGGTTGAGATTCAGGCGCGGCGGTGGGAGTAAGACTCGCTGCCGCCACGGAACATAGTGGCCGGGCGGCGGTGGTGGAATGAGTTGAACGTCGGGAAGCGGAGGCAATGGGAATTCCGGGTCGCGCTGGATTATCGTCGCTGAAGGAGCCTGCGCCTGCTGCACCACATGGGTGAGTTCATGGGCAATGAGTCTCTGTCCTTCGAGTGCGGATGGGGAGTATCTGCCTCGACCGAAAACAACGTGTGAACCGAGGGTATACGCTTTTGCGCCCAGGGCGCGGGCGGATTCCATCGACTGCGCATCGGAGTGGATGCGCACTCTGCTGAAGTCGTAGCCGAAGCGTGGTTCCATCAGCATGCGCGTGGCAGTATCAAGAGGGTGACCGGGGGACGTGATGATCCCATCGACGGCGGGCGCACTTGAAACTTCGGCGAGCCCGGCGGCCGGGCTGCGCTGAACGGCAAGCTTCTTTGCGCAATCTTTGCAGGGAGTGCCGGCACTGTGTCCACTACACCCGCACTTGGCCGGCGTGGCTGTCGAAGAGTGCGCTGGCGCGCCGATTGATTGCATGACCTCGGCTGCTGTTGTTTCGGCTTCGCGTTCAGCGGGGCCATCGTGCCTGCTCAGCAATGGACCGGGTGTGTGAAGGAAAGATGGTCCGCGTCGATCGAGCACGGAGGGTGCCGATTGAGGCGCGTGCTGGAACGAAGCAAGGCGCGGGCTATCGTTGCGCGCAGAGCGCTGGGCGGTCTCTGGCGCAACCCTTTGCAACGAAATTTGTTCCGCGGCCATGCTGTGACAAGCGCTCCTCAACAGCCGGAAATGTCGCGACGACAATCGAAGTGCATGACGTCGCCGCTCTCGCCTCCGAAATCGATGGCGCCCCAGACCAGGCCTTCCTGTGTGAGGGCGACGACGACTTCCTTGGGCAAGCTTATGAAGCCAAGTTCCGGCCGGCGCAACCGCGCCGGGTCCGGTTGCCCGCCGGACATCGCGCTGGACACCGTTCCACCACGGAATGGCCGCGCAAGATCGACAAGATCGGTCTTGGTTGGGTCCTTGTCCTTGACTTTTGGCGGCGCGTGAGAAAGGTCGGCATCTGGCTGGCCGGCGAAGTCCTTCAGTTGGGCCTTGCTGCCGCCGAGGAGGCGATAGTCATCGGCAATGCGCTGGCGAAACTTCTTGATGTCGTCGGCCGTTGCGGCGGCGGGCAAGCCCAGTTTCTTGGCGGGTTCGGGATCATTCTTATGGGCATCGACGAATGCCTTGATCTGCGCTTCGAAACCAGTGTCCATAACGTTGAGCAATCCGAAGTAGCGGTCATGGCCACACTCTCGGCGTTGAGCTTATCGTAGAGTTCGCCGGTGGTGGTCGATTCGGAGTTGCCGGTTGCGGGGTTAGTCCACGTTCTGGCGTCGGCGGCGCCGTGGGGCACGTTCTGAACGGTTTTGATTGCGCGCGGAATGATGGAGGGGCTCGCGTTGGACCAGTAGGCAATGCGGTTGTAAACCGGATTGAGCTGGTTCTCAACGTCTTCCTTGTAAGCGTAGGCTTCGTGAAGGATGTAGGTCTGTCCGTAGTAATCGATGTCAACAGCACGGGACTCACTGGGGCTATGCGTGCCATACGTCTTCACTTTTCTGTCGAGTTGATACGCGGCCGGATCCTGTCCGTTGATGCACATCAGGCGTTTGGCGCGGGCTGCCGCCGCCAGGAGCTTGCCACGTAGTTTCGCCGAGGTTGCACCGGGGATGGGTTGACCGAAGAACGTTGTGTCGAGTGGGTAGCCGGCGGAACACTGCGTGGCGAATTGGCTCTCTCGCGCGGCCGGTGAGAGGCCGAGGAATGCGGGGTCGGTGCAATTGATGGTGCACGGTGTGGGCGGAGGCGGAGTGGGGTGGGGGTGCGTTTCAGGAGCGCGCATCACCATGGGCAATCTGCCCGAAGCGCCCTGCTGCTGTACAACGTGGGTTAATTCATGCGCCATCAACGGCCAGGCGGCGGGAGAGCGCGGCGAGGGTTCGCGATTGCTGAAGACGATGTGACGGCCAACGGTGTAGGCCCGCGCGTGTACAGCTTGCGCCGAGGCCGCGGCTCGATCATCGGCATGCACTCGCACGCCGCTGAAGTCATAGCCGAAGCGTGGTTCCATATAGGTCCGCGTGGCCGCGTCCAGTGGCTGGCCGGGAGAGCGGAGCACGTCGCCAACGATGGGTGGCGCAGCAGCTGACTCGGTCTGCGTGGAGACTGCCGACTTCCGGTGCAGAGTGCCGTGCTCTTCTTCTTCTTTGCATTTGTTACATGTGCCTCCACAGCCACATGCGCGACGAAGGCTGGCGCTTGTGTCGGGTTTTGCGGCAACTATGGCTGCGAGCGGAGAGGGCCGCATGACTTGTTCAGCGGCGCGGTCGGCTTCCTGCTCGTATTCATCTCCAGGCTTGTTTATGGTGAGCTTTGTCTGTACTTTTGGAACTTGGAGAGGATGGAGAGAAACTGAGGCAAAACTCCAGTTGAGCTGGGAAGTGCCGGCAGGTTCGAGAGATAGGGACTTCGGTTCCTCTGCAGACCACGGCGCTTCGGAATCGCGTTGATCGCGCTCGATGTCAAAGAGCATGGCACTCTGCGGCCGGGCGCGGTCTTGAGTCTTCAGCAAACCAGATTTCCCCAGCGCGAGATCGCAGCGCGCATTTTCGGCAGAAATTCCGAAGGTTCGTTGAAGCGACGCAAAATTCGGCATCTGTTCACCTCAACTGAAGATGATTCGGCGAAATGGTTCGAACCTCTTGTTTCGCTGCCCGGAGTCTGTCCAGATCCGATCCTACGTTGTGTAGTATGAATCGACTCGAGACCTTTTATGGTTGTCACGATCGGAACGGGGAAATGAGACCCGAAAGACCTCATCTTAATGTGAGGTCCATAATCTTGCAAAGATGGTTGCAACACTTATCCAAATCGTTACACCTTTCTGATGACCTGGCGGTGAATTCGTTGGTAGGATTTGCGGATGGTAGCGTAGTGAGCTGAACCATCGCGGGTGAGGAATGTCATGTTCGATCGGCAGAGTCTACTCAAGCAGTCGGAACCGAATGAACCGCAGCGCAGAATGCGTCCCGCGGATCCGCATAAGTTGCGCGATCAGGTATCCGTGGGAGCGGTCGACGATTCGCTGGAGCAGGAGGCCCACCAAGCGGCTCGGCGAGTTCTTCAATCCTCTGCAAACGATATCCGAAGCACTCCATCACCGGGCGGTTCCGGCATGCACGGGAGCACATCACCGAGCGGTTTGCCGCTTGATTCGGAATCGGCGGCTTTCTTCGAATCGCGTTTTGGATATGACTTCAGCAAGGTGCGGATTCATGCCGATCAAGATGCGGCAGCATCGGCTCGATCCATTGGAGCGCTGGCTTTTACCGCCGGACCGCATATTGCATTTGACCGCGGGCGCTATCATCTTGCGACCACCGAGGGACGGAGGTTGCTGGCGCACGAACTGGCGCATGTGGTGCAGCAAGGCCATGCCGGCGCGATCGCCGGGCATGCGGGAAGGATGGTGGCTCCGGCACCGAACACGCCGGCGATCCAACGGGATACAGGCGGGCAGATTCCGCCCGTGCAGCAGGCCCCGCAGGCGAATCCGAATATTCCGCCGCTTGCGATCACCAAGCGATATGAGCCGGACCTCATAACGCGGGCGCAGGCCGTAGCGGCGCTGACCACGTTTCTCTACCAGGTTCAGACCGAGCAAGGAGGGCAATTGCTGCGCGTGACGGAAACCGTCCGGTTCGCTGTATTGAAGATGTTTGAGGGTGATCCGATGGCGCAGGCGCGCGCGGAGGGGATTCTGCGGGGAACAGGCACAGGCGATGTGCCGACATTTGCCAAGGCGGTGGGAGACATATTGCCTGAAAACGTTCCGAGTTCGCGCGTTGCGCACCTGGGAACTCTTTCGCCGAAGGAAATTCCCGACACCCGTCCGAAGTCGGTGGGTGAGGCCGCAGGCAAAGTGGTTGTGGACTCAACGGTCGGTCCAATCGTGAAGAAGCTTCCAATTCCGGAATCCTGGAAGAAGACGATCCTGGATGGTGCAAAAGGAGCTGTGGCCGATGGGATGGTGGGGATTCTTGACCAGGCATTGTCGGGGTCGCCTTTGAATGACCAGCAGAAGGGCGCGATTCACAGCGCAGTCGAAGCGTTAATCAAGCAGAAAGCGGGATCGACGCCGGATCGTCAGCAGGAAGGAGCCGGCAGCCCGTATGCACCGGTTCAGCCGCCAGCGACGAAGCCTCCGCTGGGTTCTGCTTCCGTCCCCGGGGAGCATATCTTCAATCTGCCTCCGATCAAATGGGACATTCCGACCAAGGCGGTTCCCAAGCCCAACCTCCCTCAGGCTCCGCTGGCCAGCGATGCAAAAGCGGTAGACGCAATCATCCAGGGGCTGGACGATAGTTCCCTGATTCCGGCTGCCGCGAAAGACACCGAGAACGCCGGCAATTTCGCCAGTGCGAAGGAATTGGCGCGGAGCCTTGCGAACATGCTGGCGGCCGCGAACAAGAAGAAACAATACTCGGTTGAGTTGACGATACCGACGAGTTATCGGCATGTTGAAGACCTGCGGGATATCTTCGACAGAATTGAAGCGATTGTTCGCCAGATTGCCAGCGCAATTCCGGGGGGAGTGCCCAACGTGGGCGAAGTAGTTATTACCCCAGCCAGGACAAGTAAAGACGACACATTCCCAGCGCGCAGAATTGTAAAGTTAGGCGGCGGCAATTAGAGGGCTCATGCAGTAGCGTCAAGAAATTTTTACAACCGGCGCTCCTGAATCATGAGGCTCACTGACCTTTGTTTCACAAAGAAATGACAATCGTTCGACGGCCCGCGGTTATGATGCGCAAGGCAGTTGAAATCAGGAGAGGACCTGTCGAAAAATTTCCTTGACTTGAGATGAGTCAGTGCGTAATGATTCGCTGCCTGCACGGGTCCAGTTCGAATTTTCCACCCCGGTCTTTGTAACGTTTTCCCCGGAATCGGCACGATACCGAGTACAAGAAGTAGCAGCTTGTCTAATTTCAATCTTCCTCGACGCCCTTGGTTCCAGCCGGCCAACCCCGGCATGAATGCATAGATGTGGCAATTAGCCGCGTACGCACGTCACCTGTATCTTCGTCGTCCTTGATGAAAGCTACCTGGCGTGTTTTCTGACATGGAGGGTTTTCTATGCCGCAGTACCTGCACCCCGGTGTGTATGTACAGGAAGTACCTTCAGCAGTAAAGCCGATCGCCGGCGTGAGCAGTTCGACGGCTGCGTTCATTGGCTTTGCGGACAAAGGGCCGGTGCCCGGAACGATTCTTCCGTCGGGTCGCGCGGCACAACCACCACTGGTGACCAGTTTTACGGAGTACACGCGCACATTCGGCGGTTTCCGCAGCGATAGTTATCTCACCTACGCGGTGCAGGCTTTCTTTCAAAATGGAGGCAGCAGCCTGTACGTGATCCGCGTGATTCCGGCTCCCGGGAGTCCGCCAGCGAACAACGCTGCATTCGCGACCGCCACGATAGGGACGGGCGGAGGCACGCTGAACATTTCGGCGGCGAACCAGGGGAATTGGGGAAACAGCATCTGGCTCGTCGTCTCTCCCAGTTCGGATGGCGATGCGAACAATTTCAAACTGCAAGTGATGTATGGGACAACCGCGGGCGAGGCCGTCGGCAACGTTGTGGAGACGTACGACAACATCACCTTCAACGGCAGCCCTACCCTGTTGCCAGGTGCGGCCAATCCGTCGGCCTACGTGCGCCAGGTGGTGAACGCTGCATCGGAATACATCGCCATCACTGCGGACGTCACTGCCAGGCCGGCAAATATCAATGTCAACCTGAAGGGGACGCCGCCTGTGCTTCCGGCGCAGTTGGCTCACGGAAACGATGGACTGGCCAGCGCCGTCAACTTCATTGGTGCACCCGCTGCGGACAGCACCGTGACCGGCACCGGCATTTTTGCCCTGGACAAAATTACCGACGTGAGCCTCATCGCTATTCCGGGACAGGGCGATGTGGTGACCGTGAATGCGGGCATCGACTACTGCAAGAATATGCGCACGCTGCAGGATTGCTTCTTCATCGGGGACATGGGAACGCTTCCGGATGTGACGCAAGCGCGGACCGACAACGGCCGTCCGAGCGTTGCTACCATTGCCGACGCCCGCACGTTCGCGACCACGGGCATTGGCGGCCAAATCGACAAGGCAGCCGGGGATTATGGTGCGATCTACTTCCCGTGGATATTTGCGCCGGATCCAATCGGCCAGGGGCGCAATCCGAAGATATTGCTGCCCCCTTCAGGTTTCATGGCGGGGATCTATGCGCGTACCGACAATGCGCGCGGCGTGTTCAAGGCTCCCGCTGGAACCGAAGCCGGAGTGGCAGGTGCGCTGGCTCCCTACGTCACGGTGAGCGACGTGGAGCAGGACCAGTTGAATCCCATCCTGGTGAACGTGATTCGCTCTGTTCCTGGAAGCGGGCTCGTGGTGTGGGGCACGCGGACCATCGGCAGCGATGCTTCATGGAGGTACATCCCTGTGCGGCGCATGGCGATCTTCCTTCGTGTGAGCATTTACAACGGAATCCAGTGGGCCGTATTCGAGCCGAACGACGAGCCGCTCTGGTCGAGCCTGAGGCTGAACATTCGCGCGTTTATGCTGACGCAATTCCGTTCCGGAGCTTTCCAGGGCAGCAAGCCCGATGACGCTTTCTTTGTTCTGTGCGACAGTACGACGACAACGCAGCAGGACATTGACAACGGCGTAGTGAACATCCTGGTGGGCTTTGCGCCACTGAAGCCGGCAGAATTTGTTGTCCTCAAGCTTAGCCAGAAAGTCAACCAGCCCGCCTCATAACCGAGCGCTGCAACGCAATAAGGAGGAAAGGCATCCATGGCACGAATGACTGCACAGACAAACCGGTTTGATCCTTATCGCACCTTCCGGTTCAAGGTGAAATGGGATAACCAGTATGTGGCTGGGTTGAGCAAGATGGGCGCGCTAAAGCGGACCACGGAGATCGTGGAGTTTCGCGAGGCTGGCGAGAACATCGTTCCTCGCAAACTGCCGGGCAAATCCAGTTATACGGATGTGACTCTCGAAGCCGGTATCACCTACGACACCGCGTTCGAGGACTGGGCTAACCTGGTGAACGATTTCGCGAGCCACAGCATCACCAACCTGGGTGAGTTCCGGAAGAACATCACTATCGACGTAATCAACGAGGCTGGACAAAAGGCGCTTTCGTATAACCTGTACCGCTGCTGGGTTGCCGAGTACCAGGCCCTTCCCGACCTGGATGCGGGCGCGAATGCCGTGGCAATTACCACGATCAAGCTGGCATTCGAATGGTTCGAGCGTGACAAGTCGGTGAATGAAAGCCAGGGGCCGGCGCGTCTCTAACTATCCATGCCGAACGTGTCGTTCAATGAAAGCACATTCTTGTTGCCGGGCGGGTTAATGCTGCAGCCGAATCAGATTCTGAGTCGCGCGTGTCTGCGTCCGCTGTCGGGGCGCGATGAGGAGTGGCTCGCGCGACACCGGGATACGCCTAGCGCCATTCGCGTAACCTGGCTGCTGAACCAATGCCTGGTCGGGTTGGATGGTGCTCCTGTGAGTGGAGAGTTGGTGCAGCGAATGCTGGTGGGAGACCGGGAATTCCTGATGATGCAACTCCGGCGCATCACGCTCGGCGATCGTGTGCAGGCGGTGGTCAATTGTCCGGGGTGCGGAAACAAGATGGACGTAGATTTTCGGCTGGATGAGATTCCGATTCAAGCGCGACCGCAAACAGAAGGCACCTTCACGCTGGACCTGTCGGGACGCACTGTTCGGTTTCGCTTGCCGAACGGGGACGATCAGGAATCGGTGGCATATCACGAGAATGGAGCTGAGGAACTGCTCGACCGCTGCGTGGAAGATGACGGAGGCCAAAAGTTATCGAATGGGGACCGTGAAGCAATCGTCGCCGAGATGGAACAGCTTGCGCCGCAAATTGATGTCGAACTCGATCTCACGTGTCCTGAGTGCTCGCATGAATTCATGCTGCCATTCGATGTAACGGCTTTTTTCTTTGACGAAGTGGCGGTGAAAGCCGATGAGCTGCTGCATGAGGTTCACGCGCTGGCATTTTATTACCACTGGAGCGAGAGCGAAATTCTGAGCTTGGAACGGCAACGGCGGCGCGCGTATCTTGCACTGCTGCATGAAGCGTTGAGGCAGGACTGAAAAGATCATTATGGCCAACTACCTCCAGCGGATTGCGAACTCGGGTGCACGCACTTCGTCCATCGCGAAGCCGCCGGCCGCAGCGCGTGGATTGATGCCTCCCGTCGGCCTGCTGCGGAGCTCATCGTTTGGGTTTGGCGAAGAAACACCGCCAATTGAGAATCCACCGGATCCGCTGATCCCTGGGCGGGTGGCCGCGGCTGACTCACCGGAATCGACAGCGCCTGTTGAGCCGGTGCGCGAATTGGTGCGTGGCGATAAACCGGATCCCGGCAAGACAGTCCCACCGCCGGTCGCGATTCCACAACGGATCACGCCGCAGAATGCAACCCCTCGAATCTCTGTTCGCGCTCCCGAGGCGCTGCGAGCCTCTGCGACATCAACTCCACGTGAGCGGTCAGTTCACAAAGTTGTCGAGGAAACAATTCGGGCGTTCGCTCCGCGTGCATTAGCGAATCGAACCGCAAACGATCAGCCGGTCCAATCGCAGAGTGAAGCAACAAAGATACCGTTTCGCAAACCAAATCCGGTTTCGGGCCCGCAGCGTGATGCGGAGCAGAAACCGGTTGTTCCGGCTGACAAGGTGCGGCCTTTGTTAACGACGCAGACAGTCCCGGTCGAAGAACCGCCCACGACGGTTCATCGTGCGCAGGAGGGGGATGAGCCTGGACATCTGAACAAAGAGGCATCGCCACGCATTTCTCTCGAGGTCCGAATGACGGGAGATGAAAAGAAGGATCGCGGGAGGGCGAAGCCTGTACCTGTGCACACCGAGACGCATTCGGAATTACCCACGGGTCGAGAATCCTTGCGGGAAAAGCCGCTCCCGGAAACGCCGGGGCTCCAGGTTCCCTCGACGGCTTCAGCCCGAAGTGTACGGTCGCCGGCGCTCACCGAATCGCGGCGCGGGACCCAGATCTCAATCGGCAGAATAGATGTTGAGGTGAATAACCAGGCGCCCCCACAAGCCGCAAGTCAGCAGACGGCGCGGGTTCCCGCGCGGATGAACTCGCTGGAACAGCGATATCTCGGCAGATTTCTTTTCAATCCTTAGCACGAGCTTCGAAGCACAAAACGTATGAGCAGCAGTACAGCAATCAAAGACGTGACGCGCGGGCTGCAGATGCTGCTCTTGAGTCAACTTACGGCTGTGAGTTCTACTGCGCAAGTAAGCCTGCTGCCACCCGGGGAACCTCTGCCGTCGGGACTCGGGGTGAATCTTTACCTCTATCGAGTGATGGAAAGTCCGTTCACAAAAAACCAACCTTGGCCGGGTGACAAGGCGACGCCTCCATCGCCCACGCCGGCGCTGGGACTGGAACTCTCGTACCTGCTCACGCCGTTTGCCACAGCGCCCGATCCATCCTCCACAGCCGGCGATGATGCGCACACGATGCTGGGTGCGGCGATGCTGGCATTTCATCAGTTTCCAGTACTGAACGATGTGCATATCAATGGCTTCGATGCGGATACTGTACTGCCGCAATCCATCCTGAATAGTTTTGAACAGGTCAAGATCAGGCTGGCGGTCACGAGCCTCGAAGAGCTTTCCAAGATATGGGCGACCATCAACCAACCGTACCGCCTGTCCATTGCATATGAAGTCTCACTGGTCGAACTTACGCCCACGCTTCCGCCACCAGTGAATGGAGGGATCGTGCTCTCAACGGGCCTCGAGGTTGCGTTGTGGCAGGCCCCGCGAATCGATGCGGTCGAGCCGGGATCGGGAGCGCTTGCGCGCATTGCGGGCGGTGCAGTTTCGGCGAACACGCTTAGTCTCACCGGTTCGGGCTTTACGCTTCCCGGGCGCACGCCGGTTGTATTGTTCGGCGGGCAGCCGGCCACGTTGAGCACGTCTCCTTCTCCGACTGATACATCACTATCGGTTGTTCTGCCCGACACGCTTGATGCAGGCCCCAATGAAAGCGTCCAGGTGGCGTTGAGCGGCAAGACGGGGTCAGCTTTTACGTTTACGGTCTCGCCCTGGGTGTCGTTCGTTACTCCCATCCGCACTGGGCTCGATACACCACCGACCTCGCTGGTTCTGAACGGAATCGGGTTTACCACGACGGCGCAGGGAGTGCGATTGGATGGCCCTGGCGGCACAACCAATATTTCGGGGTTCGTAGGCAGCGTAACCGATACAAAGGCAACCGTCACGCTGCCAGCGAATCTGCAGAATGGCCTGTATGAAGTGCGAATCGTGCTGGCAGGACCGACCAGTGGCGTTTCAAATGCTCGCACTCTGGAAGTGATTCCGCTGCTGAATGCTCCCATTGGAATTGCAGTTATCACCGTGTCGGGGCAGCAGGTGCATCAACTCACGCTGAATGGAGCGAGGCTGAAAGGCACTGATATTCGCGTGGTCATTGATGGGATCGGCCACCAGGCGCCCGCTAACGCTAACGTCGCGCAGCTGGTTCTCGCGCTGGGACGCTTGCTTGACTCCGGACAACACACGGTGTCAGTAGTGATCGACGGAAGCCGATCCCATGACACTGGCCTGGAGGTGGCCTGAGATGGCGACCACTGATACGGCATGGATCGAGCATAATCAGCGCTTCCTGGCGGCGGCGATCGCGGAGGTGCGCGCACGCCTGGAGCACTTTGTGAATCAGCGCGAAAGCCTTGCTCAAAACATAGCGGAAGACAGCGAACCCGGCGTGGCGTCGAACGACTCTGAAAACCTTGATCCGCTTCCCGCGCTGGAGGTCCTGGTCCGAAGCTTTGGGTTATCCGGATTTGAGCGGGCTATTCTTGTCCTTTGCGCCGGGATCGAACTCGATTCATCACTGGCGACGTTGTGCGCTGCGGCGCAAGGAAGTTCCGCGCGGACTTATCCCACCTTTAGCCTGGGCCTGGCAGCGTTGCCTGACCCGCACTGGAGCGCGTTGAGTCCGGCGGCTCCATTGCGGCGCTGGAGACTTATCGAGATTGGCGCCCAGCCGGGCAGTTCTTTGACTACGAGCCAGCTTTCGATTGATGAGAGAGTCCTGCATTTTCTGACCGGAATTCAGTATCTCGATGATCGCCTGGCGGGCCTGGTGCGCGCGGTTCAGCCGCCCGATCATATTGCTCCCTCGCATGTGGCGCAGGCGCGCCTGGTTCCTGCGATATGGAAACGGTCGCAGCGTCCGCTGCCCGTCGCAGAACTCTGCGGATCGGATGAATTCACGAAGCGCGCTGTGGCAGCGTTTGCGTGTGCGGACATCGGGTTGGGAATGTATTCGCTGGCGGCCGACCAGATCCCAACGAATCCACAAGAGATCGAAGCGTTTCTGCGATTGTGGGAGCGCGAGTCATTGCTGACCTCGAGCGCTCTCTACATCGATACGGAAGCCATAGATGTGAACGACTCGAAATCCGCGGCACAGGTCTCCAGGTTTGTGGACGCCGTTCAGGGGCCGGTCATTCTGAGCACACGTGATCATTGGCGCCCTCTTAGCCGGGGAATGAAGACTCTCGATATAGCCAAACCAACTGCCAAAGAGCAGGAACACGCATGGAAGGACCTATTGACGGGATTGAATGCTGATGTCAACGGGCACGTGTCGAGCCTTGTGGCGCAGTTCAACTTGAATCTCACCGGGATCCGCGCATCTGTGCTCGAAGCAGTCGAGTCCGCGGGCGATAGCGAAAGTCTTAGCGGGGCGTTGTGGGAGGCGGGCCGTTCGCAGGCGCGCGCTCGGCTGGAAGGCTTGGCCCAGCGCATCGAACCGGTAGCGCAGTGGGACGACCTCGTGCTTCCACCCGCTGAGAAGTCGGTGCTCCAGGAGATGTCTTCGCATGTGAAGCACCGGTCGAAGGTTTATGAGAACTGGGGTTTCGGCGCGATTTCCCGGCGCGGGCTCGGTATTAGCGCACTGTTTGCGGGGAGCAGCGGCACTGGCAAAACCATGGCTGCCGAAGTGCTTGCCAACGCGCTTCATCTCGATCTCTACCGCATCGACCTCTCCAGCGTGATCAGCAAATATATCGGCGAAACCGAGAAAAACCTTCGGCGAGTTTTTGACGCCGCTGAAGATGGCGGAGCAATTCTGTTCTTCGACGAGGCGGATGCGCTGTTTGGAAAACGCAGCGAAGTCAAGGACAGTCACGATCGCTACGCAAACATCGAGATCAACTACCTGTTGCAGAGGATGGAGTCTTACCGCGGCCTGGCGGTGCTTGCAACCAATATGCGCAGCGCGCTGGACCCTGCGTTTCTCCGCCGCATTCGCTTTGTGGTGAACTTTCCGTTTCCCGACTTCAACTACCGCGAACAGATCTGGCAGCGCGTATTCCCGGCGGCTACGCCGGTCGAAAGGCTAGATGAAAGCCAGCTCGCGCGGGTGGTCATTGCCGGAGGAAACATTCGCAACATCGCCATGAACGCCGCCTTTCGCGCTGCGGAAGAGGGTACGCCGGTGTGTATGAAACACCTGGCGCAAGCGGCGCGGCATGAGTTCGTGAAGATGGAAAGGCCTATCCCCGAGACTGAAATCGCGGCGTGGGACGTGATTCCCGCACTGAGCCAGGAGAGCAGCGCGCATGAGTAGGCTGAACCTAAATATCGACTCGCTGGCATTGCGGATTACGAATGCGGCCGGCCATGAGCATCGCATTCGACCGATTGTCACTCGCGCCGCGAGTATTTTTGCGGAGAGGACGGACGCATACTGTCAGGCAAATTCAGGCGCTTACGGCGACAGAAATGTAGACGTGCTAAACGCAGCACCAGTCAACCTGGATCTGCGCGCAATGTCTGATGAGCACGCGGCCCAGGACATCGCGCGGGCGTGGTTGCGCGCACTTACTCTGAATCTGAAATAGGACAACGGTGAAGCATGAATGAAGTTTTGATCAGGAGGGCAACATGGCGGCACTGAAGGGAGCGTTCCTCAATTTCGGCGCCGGAGTTCTGGGTGTCCTGCCGAACATTGTGGTGTTCCAATTCAATCCCGCTCAGGTGACGCGCACACCGGCAATTCCACGGCGTCCGCAGCCGTGCACCAACTCTGGAGCTACGAATGCTCGCCAGCAGCCATGCCCACCGACGGAGAGCATGAACTTTACGTTGCGCATTGATGCGACTGACCTGCTGGCGGAGGGCAATCCGATCGCGGCAGCCAGCGGCATTCTTCCTACACTTTCGGCGCTGGAGATGCTGATGGTCCCCCAGAGTTCGCTGGGATCGGCCCTTCTTTCTTTGTCGGGCAGCACGGGTTCGCACCAGTCGCCTCCGTCCACGCTGCCTTCTGTGCTGTTCTTTTGGGGTCCGTATCGGATACTCCCGATTGCAATAACGAGCCTGAGCGTAACGGAAACGGAATACGATACGCTGCTGAACCCGGTGCGCGCCGATGTCTCAGTGAACCTGGATGTGCTGCAACAAAACCAGCTTGCCGGAGACGCGCTGGGTACGGCTGCTTACAACTATTCCCTGGGCGTGAAGCAGGTGATGGCCGCGCTCAACCTTGCATACGCCGTGGAATTCGGCGTCAGTTCCTCTCTATCGTTTTCGTTGTAGGCTCAGTTTTCGAAAGGGAACAGCGAATGATTTTCAAGGGCAGCCGTTACGCGAACATCGCTACTTACCAGGCCACGGACGCGGATGGCAACACGGTGAGCGCGCTGCAAACGCGCTTTATTCCTCCAACACCGGCCGGCTTCTTCCACACCTACACCGCCGATCAGCGGCTCGACCTCATCGCCTACAAGTTTTATCGGAATCCGGAGAAGTTCTGGCTGATTGCCGATGCCAATACCGAGATGGATCCGGAGGACCTGCTCGAACCTGGACGGGCTCTGCCGATTCCACCCAACCGGAGTTGAATGCGATTCGCACTGTTGGGATTCGGACGCGCACCCGACGCATTAACCAATGTTTTATGCAGCTCTCTATGAGAAAAGATGGCCAACAAGGCATTCCAAATCGAGTTTTCCGGAACGGCCGTCGATGAGGATTTTTATGGCGACGTGGTGTTGCTGAGCGTTGAGGAGAGCACGAGGGCGGCAGGCACGTTGCATTTGCAGATCGCACTTCGGCTTCAGGATGACGGAACCTGGACGTATCTCGACGATGACCGGTTCGCGCTGTTCAACCAGGTCACCGTGAAGGTGGGATTCACCGATGGAGGAGGACTTGCGGCCGCGCTCGGAAGCCTATTGGGGGGCGGTGACAGCAATGATGGACTAAAGACGGTGTTTGATGGGTTTATTACCGACGTGGATGTGGAACTCGGCAGCGAGCTGGATAACGCGTTTATCAACCTGAGCGGAATGGATGCAAGCGTGATGATGAGTGTGGAAGAAAAAGTCGCGACCTGGCCTGATATGTCGGACGGCGATATCGTGCAGCAAATCGTGTCCACTTACGGGTTACCTCTGCAGGCTGATCCCACGGCGACGGTCCACCAGGAGGCCAACACGACAATTGTGCAGCGCGGTACGGACATTCAATTCGTCCAGGATCTGGCCCAGAAGAATGGAATGGAATTCTATCTTGAGACCGATGACTCCGGGACGTTGACTGCATACTTCTGCGCGCCGCAATTAAGCGGTACCCCTCAGGCAGATCTCGCCATTCAGTTCGGAGATCAGAGCAATCTGAAGAAATTCAGCGCACACCTCAGCGGGCAAAGGCCGTTGAACATAAAGGCCGCGCAGATTGACGTGGATGCCAACAGCGCGAATGTCGCCACGGCGAGTGATACGCAGTTGACGAAGCTTGGAGCCAACGATGCGAACGCTTTGATCGGCAGTCAATTGGATACGCTGGTGGTTCCCAAGGAAGCGCAGGCGCAGATGTTGGTGCTCGGGCCTCCATCGAGCGATGCAGGTGAAATGCAGACATTCGTGCAAGCGGTACGCGATGAAGCCGCGTGGCTGATTACGGCAAGTGGTGAAATCAACAGCGACGCATACCAGTCGGTGCTGCGGCCACGGCGACTGGTTTTGGTAAAGGGCGCAGGAAGCGTCTACAGCGGCAAATACTACGTTACCCGGGTGGTGCACGAAATGAATCATGAGGGCGATTACATTCAACGGTTTGAAGCTCGCAGAAACGCAAGAGATCTTGACGGCACTGAACAATTTGGCGGAAGCGGTTCAGGTCTTCCGATACCTGGTATCTAGCATGGATAGTTCTCACATTGACGAGGTGCTGGCCCGCCTGGTGCAGCGCGTGGAAAGCCGTTATTACGGCAAGTATCGCGGGCAGGTGACCGATAACAGCGATCCCAGCAACCTGGGGCGCATCAAGGCGACTGTTCCACGAGTGCTCGGAGTTGAAGTAAGTGGTTGGGCTCTCCCAGCTTTCATCTATGGAGGAGCGAGCGAGCAGGGATTTTTTGCGGTTCCTGATATCGGCGCGGGCGTATGGATTGAATTCGAGGGCGGCGATCTCAGTTATCCGATCTGGACCGGCACCTGGTACACCAGTGGAGCAATTCCCGAATCCGCTCAGCCAGGGAAAAAAGTACTGAAGACAAAGAGCGGACACAAGCTGGTGATGGACGATGACGCCGGGACTCTCGAGGTGACAGATAGCAACGGCAACACGGTGACGATGGATTCAAGCACGGTAAAGGTGGCAGCCGGCAACGCGACGAAGGTTGTCATCGATGCTCCGCAAATTGAACTGGTGGAAAATTCAACACATCCTGTGGTGCTGGGGGATGAGTTAGTGCAGTACCTGCAGCAAATGGTTCAGGCATTTCAGCAGCACATGCATCCCGGGGAGAGCACCGCTGTAGGGCCCGTGACACCAGCGCCACCCGCGCCACCGATGCCGCCTCCTCCTTCGAGTCTGCTGTCAACCAAGGTGAATACGGGATAAGCGCGGAGTGCGTCCGGCGCGACGAAGCGCAACTCAGATAATGATCGAACGCGGTGCAAAGGAAATAGATGGCAGAACAGATTCAATCCGATCCATTGGCGCAACGCTTCCTCGACTATCCATTTAACGTGGGCAGCACGGGAGTGCCGAAGCTCACCGGGCCAGACGATCATTTGCGCGACCTGATTCTGCAGGTGTTGTTTACGATTCCCGGGGAGCGAGTGAATCTCCCCGAGTTCGGGGTGGGTGTGCAGCAACTGGTGTTTGCGCCGAACAGTGACATGCTTCGTGCCAGCGCGCAGTTTCTCATTAGCAATAGTCTGCAGCGGTGGCTCGGAGACCGGCTCGACGTCAACCAGGTGAGCGTATCAAGTCAGCCGGGTGAAGAAGAGCTTGTAACCATCGAAATCACTTATACGCTCAAGGCTACGCAACAGAAACAATCCCTCCAGGTTCAGGTGTAATTGTGGCCCAAAACACGCTTTCGCCGACAATTCAGTGCCCGGCTCCAGCGCTTGCGGCGGGAGCGCAAGGTGTTGCACGCGTGGCTGTCGACGACGCCAGTGCACGCCTGATGGTAACTTTTCTCGCGCCCATCACGGCGTCGCAGCAGGCGTATCTTGGTAAGCCTCTCAGTTATTCGCTTACTGGTGGGCAACGCCTCTTCCCGAGAATTCTCGCCGTCAATCTACCCGCGGCGTCCAGCCCTCCCGCCGAGAGCGATCCAACCGTTGTGCTCACCTTAAGCGGGCTTGGCGACTTCTCGATCTACACACTTACGGTGAACGGGCCTGACATCGATCCATTCTTCAGCAGTGCAAAGTTCCGGTTCCGACTCGCATGCGACGATCCGTTCGATTGTGCATTACCGACGGCACAACCTGCGCCGGAGCCGGAAATACCGGTCGTGATTGATTACCTGACGAAGGACTTCGCAGGATTCCGCAAGGCCCTCCTCGACTTTATTCCGACACGGATGCCGGGTTGGACGGAGCAGAACGAGGCTGATCTCGGCATGGTGTTGGTGGAGTTGTTTTCCGCGACCGCGGACAGCCTGAGCTACATGCAGGATCGCGTCGCTAACGAGGCATTCTTGAACACGGCCACGCAGCGGCGTTCCGTGGCCGGTCATCTTGCGTTGATCGGGTACCAGATGGACAACGGCGCATCCGCATTGACATGGCTGCAGTTCCAGGTGAATGCTCCGAATGCCCTCCCAACAGGATTCAAAGTTACGAACAATCCCAGTGCAAGCGACGATCCGGTTGTGGTGTTTGAAACATTGGCTGATGCGCAGCTCGATCCCAGCGGCAACCAGATGTCGATCTACGATTGGGGAAATGCGAACTGCTGCCTGTCCAAAGGTAGTTTCAGCACCGCGCTGGCCGGGAGCTTCGAAAATCTGAAAGCTGGTGACTATCTCATCTTCGACGGCGGCCGCAACCAGCACGATGTAGTTCGGTTGACGGAAGCGCCGGAGATTGTTGAGATCGATGCACGGCCGGCAACCTCGCCGCCTTCCTCGGTCATTCTCACCGTGATCACGTGGGGGACCAATACTCCGCTCACCTATGACTATTGCATCGGAGCCACCACGGTGCGCGGTAACGTGGTACCCGCGACGCACGGAGAAACGGTGTTCGAAACTCTGCGCCTATTGTCTGAACAGGAGAAAGCCTCGGTGAGTGCAGAGATTTCTGCGCGAACACCTGGGTCCCGGGTTCCCAGGGAGCGGCTTGCGTTACGCCAGGCTCCACTGGCCCACCTAGACACAGGCACTCTCGCCTATGGGCAGCCTCTCGAATCGGCGGCCCAGGCGCCGGCGACGACCGTCACCGCGCGTCCGCAGGAAAGTATCAGCACATTGCAACTGAGCGTCGACGGAGAAGCGTGGCAGGAGAAGTCCAGCCTGCTCGAGAGCGGCCCAAATGACACCGTGTTTCGCGTCGAAATGGATGATGCAGGAGAAGCGACGGTTGTCTTCGGCGACGGAGTATTTGGCGCGCGGCCGTCGGAGACTTCTGCAGTGATCGCGACATATCGGGTGGGCGGAGGCAGCAGTGGAAACGTTGGCGCCGACACGCTGGTACTTGCCAGACCTTCGGGTCCCATTCCGTGGCTTAACTCGGTGACAAACCCGTTGCTCGCGGCGGGCGGAAGAGATTGGGAGTCGCATGATCACGCAAGACGGGTCGCACCGAGCAGCTTCCATCGACCCATCGTCACGGTGACGGCTGCCGACTACCAGGAAGCGGCCGCATCGTTCACGGATTCCTCGGGGAAAAGAGCCATTCAGCGCGCGAACGCCACGTTTCTGTGGACTGGGAGTTGGCTTACTGTCACTCTGACAGTGGATCCACTGGGCCGGGAGGGCTTGACTGCCGACCTGAAAGAGCAACTTACCGAATTTCTCAATTCGCGTCGGCTCTCCGGATACGATATTCAGATTTCCGGCCCTATCTATGTGCCTGTCGATCTTGCGTTACAAATCTCCGTGCTGCCCGGGTTCCAGCGGAATGATGTTGAGGAAGCTCTGCTTCAGGTGTTCAGCAGCGGAACACTCGCGGATGGTTCCAACGGGTTCTTTCACCCGGATAATTTCACGTTCGGGGACAACTTATTCACGAGCAGGATCTATGCAGCGGCTGCGGCGGTTCCTGGAGTGCAGTCCGTAACAATCACTCGGCTGGCGCGCGCACATTCTGCACAGTCCGGGGCGGAAACAAACGCCAATTTGGCCCAAGGTTTTCTTTCTGCGGGGACGGACGAAGTGATTCGACTCGACAATGACCGCAACTTCCCTGAGAACGGAACACTGAGCGTGACCATCGTTGGAGCGCAGGCATGACAGGTAATTCCCAAAACGGGTGTTGCTCGCAAACGACGAATCTTGCGGTTGTACCGCAGCCGATTGCGAATCCCCCAGGCTTGCCCGCCATCCGGTATCGCATCGGAACGTTTTCCAGCTTTCGGCAAGCAATGCTCGACGCGATTGCATTGCCGGATCTGCTGGCCACATCTGTCACCACGCTCGCTAACCCGGTGGAGCCCGGCGACACAGTGCTCACCGTCGTCGATTACAGCGGTTTTCCAGTTTCGGGCAATTTCCAGATCAAGATTCGCAGTGAGTATCTGCAGGTGATCGATGGCGCGGGCACTGCGACCTGGACGGTCTTGCGAGGCGCAGAACCCAACTCCTATTTCGCTGGCGAAACAGTCACGCTATCTCCGCCCAATCCATTTTCCGGATGGCAGGAAGGAACGGCGAACGATTATCTAACGGCGATTGTCGAGCTGTGGGCATATCTTGCGGACATTCTCACCTTCTACCAGGAACGGATTGCAAACGAATCGTACCTGGGAACCGCCGCGCTGCGATCGTCGCTGCTCGAACTCGTGACTCTGATTGACTACAAGCCAAAGCCCGGATCGAGCGCGAGCGGTCTGGCAGCATTCACGGCCGCGCCAGGAACAACGCTGACGGTTCCCGCTGGATTCCGACTGGGGAGCAAGCCGGCGCCTGGGCAGACGCCGCTTGTTTTCGAGACATCGGCGGCGGCTAGGGTATTAGGCAACAACAGTTCGATCGTGCTGTCGCCGCTTTCGCCGGATGTTCCGTTTCCACCCAACACTATCGTCTTGAGCGGAGTGAACAGCGGTCTGAGCGAGGACGATTACGTGCTCGCGGTAGAGAACCAGGGAACCGCGGGCGAAGAGACTCACCTGTTGCAGATTGACGCCGTGTTTGTTGACAAGGTGGGCGGGACAACCACCCTTGCGTGGAATCGCGAAGTAGGTAATGGCCCATACGTGCAGGCCAGCAAGCAGGTGTCGCTCTATGCATTGCGCGTAAAGGCCGCACCATTTGGCGCAAATGCTCCCGCATGGAACACGCTTTCGCCCACACTGACAAATTCCAATCTTCCCAAGGACAGCAACAACAATCCCATTGCCAGTTATCCTGATGCGCCTTTCGCAGCAACAAACTGGGACCAACAAAACCTGGGATCGGAATTCATCATCGACGCGGCTACCCGAGTAGATCGGGTTTCACTAAGCGGCCACACGTCCCAAGAGCAGATCATTGCTCGCATCCGTCCGAACCCGTGGTTCTACGTGCCGACCCCCGGGGACCAGAATATGCTCTATCTGGACGCAGCGTATAGACAGCTGAATTTTACTATCCAGAGCCCTGGGTGGGCGGTGTTGCTCACCGGGCAGGTGTTCCAGGTTTGTCACGCGATCGACGCGCGTACGGCGGCAAAAGTGGCGTACTCGCTGAGTTCCAAAGTAACTCGGCTCACGTTCGCAGAGAATATGAGTCCGAATCTGTTTCCCATCCGCGATACGGTTGTGCTGACGGGCGACGCGTTGCTGCCGCTTCAAATCAATCTGCCGCTTTCGCCATTGCTTTTCGGCGATCAAGTTATCCTTCAAGGGTTGCAGGACCAACTTCAAGACGGACAGACAGCCGTAATCCGAGGGACGGTTCTGGACCCCAATGGCGCAAGTGAAACAGCGGAGGCCGAGGCATGCGTCATTGATGGCGCCCCGTTGCTGGATGCAGCCAACAACATTACGAGAATCAAGCTGAAGGCCCCGCTGATTCATACTTACCTGCGATCGAGTTGCACTTTGTTCGGCAATATCGTCGAAGTCACGCAGGGAGAGACCGTCAAGGACGAAGTTCTCGGCAGCAGCAATGGCAACGCCTTTCAGTCGTACACGCTAAAGAAGAGCCCGGTCACTTATTTGCCGTCAAGTGATCCCGAGGGCTTGTCGGCAGTCAAGAGCACATTGACAGTAACAGTGAATGGAGTTGCTTGGAGCGAACAACCGAACCTGGCAGCAAGCGCGCCCGATGCGCAGGAGTTCACCACCAGTCTTGACGACGAAGGCGAAACAACCGTTGTCTTCGGCGATGGAGTGAATGGAGCGCGCCCTGCCAGCGGGGCCAACAACATTCATGCGCGCTATCGCAAGGGACTCGGCGGTGGCGGGAATCTGCCCGCCGACTCGATACAAAAACTGGTCGACAGCATTCCCAACCTGAAGAAGGTGACGAATCCGGTACCGTCCAGTGGAGGCAGCGATGCGGATCCCGCCGACAGGATCCGAACGGCCGCCCCAGCCAGCCTGCGCACGTTCAGCCGGGCGGTGAGCGCACCGGATTACGCCGCGCTGGCACTGGATTTCCCGGGGATTGCGAAAGCCGCCGCGCAGTGGGTAGTGAATGATCCAGTGACTAATCAGCTTGTTGCACATCCCTATGTACAACTTACAGTGGCAACTACCGATGAGTCCCCCATCGAGGGAACCTTGCTGGCGGCAAACCTGCGCAGCTACATGGACAGTCATCGCGATCCCAACGTTTCTCTGCGTATTCAGGATTTCAATCCGGTGTACATCGAGCTCATCGCGGACGTTGAGATCGACGGCCGCTTTCCACAGAATGCAACGCTTGACGCCGTGAATGCGGCATTGAATCCCGATCAGAATGCCGACGGCAAGTTCGGCTATTTCGCCTTTCAGAATTTGCAATTCGGCCAGCCCATTTTTCTCAGTTCGGTGTATGCGGTGCTGCAAAGGATTCCCGGGGTAGCCCACGCAAATGTATCCAGCCTGCGCCGCGTGGGACCGGGGTTCGCTGAACCTGCCGGAATCGCTCCGCATGACATTTCCATTGGTGCTACGGAGATTGCGATGATCGGTGCGCCCGGGGCGGGCCAGGGCCAACTTGTTGTCACCGGGCACGGAGGATTCATCGACTCATGAGCCGCAATTCACCCGAAGATTTCGCACAGCGGCTGTACTCGCGACTGCCGGGGCACTATCGTGTCTACGATGCGGAGCGGGGGCAGCCGTTGCTGGCGCTCATGCGCGTGGTGGGCGCGCAGGCTGCGAACCTGCGCCAGGATCTCGATGCTCTGTGGGACAACTTTTTCATCGAGACATGCGATGACTGGGTGGTGCCATACATCGGAGCGCTAGTCGGAGCCAATCTTCTGCAACAGCCGGTAGGCCAGAGCAATCGCCTCGATGTATGGAACACCGTGTTGTGGCGGCGAAGCAAAGGGACTCCACAAATGCTTCAGGCCTTGTCGACTGCGGTGAGCGGTTGGCCGACCGGACTCGCGGAGTTCTTTCTTTCGCTCGGGTGGTCGCAGAACCTTAATCATGTGCGCCTCGATCGCGCGCTGACCCCTGACCTTCGCAATCCTTCGCAACTCGATTTGATTGGTCAAGCCGAGGATCCTTTCGCGCACGCTGCCGATTTCAAGCCGGCGCAAGCTGTCAACAGCCCGCTAGTGCCGCGTAGTTCTCTAGGTCTGGGCGTGGCTGAGTGGGGAACGCCGGGACGTTATCAGGTCAATAAGTTGGGAGTTTTTGTCCGCAGGTTGAAGACTTTTCCGATACGAGGAGCCATGCCTGCGGCAGTCGCGCCCGGCGGTGCAGCCGTGGCGAAGACTTCGTTTTTTACGTTTAATCCACTGTTTCGGAATGTACCGCTGTTCCATGAAGACAGCGCCGCCATAACGCGCGCTGCATTTGCGGCCAGTCCCTGGACGTATTTCGGAGAAGAATCCGATATCGCAGTTCGCCAGTTCGGGGTGATGCTGGCAGTGCCTGAGGCGCCTTCTGTGCGCGCGAGTTCCAGCAGTGTTCCATTTTCGTTCGGCTCAACTTCAAACGTGTCGCTTGCCGAAATGCGCCTGGTTGAATCACGCCCATTTCAACTCGGCAGTGCGCACTTTCTCATCACTGCGGTCTGGCAAAGCGGCAGCACATCCACGAACCTGGGTTTTCTCAGCTCCCTGTTCGCCGCATCCGGAATCGAACCAGCCTTCCAGGCGGGCGCCGCAGGTTCGGGTACCGGGCAACTTGCCATTACGGTTCAGACAGGACGAAATGGCATTGGATGGCCCGGACCAGCATTGCCGTCGTCTCCCGCCGCGCGCTTCCCGGGGGCAGTGCTGGCCATTCGCGCGGCGCGAACTGGCGCGGTTCATGGAGCCGACGCACTCTATGTCTACTTGCCGCCTGGACTGGTTTTACCGGGGGACGTCGTCACGTATTTTGTTGCGGATGACGGCAGCACATACACGTCGCTCGATCTTCAGACTTCGTCATTGGCGCGGTCCGCAGAAGGGCAAGTATTTCCTCCGCGCGCATCCGACCCGAGTACAGATCCGGCATTGACATTCCGGAACCTGAATCGACGTCCGGGCGCGATGGTGCTGACCGATCCCCAACGGTTTGGGAACGACGCGGTGCTGGTTGAGGCGGCACTCTTCACCGGACCTTCGACGTTCCAGACTCTGGGGGGAATCGCAACGTCGGACCAGGCGCCGGCCGTGGATCCCGATCTTCAGACTCCCGATCCGTGGCCTGCCTACACGTTCGCGCCCAGCAAAAACGCACTAAGTGGAAGCATCCCCGAGCAAGGCCTGTTGAGTGTCCTGTTGCGCCCGCTGGGAGGCAATTTCATTCCTCCCGCAGAACTGGTGATGACCAATCGCAGTGGGCAGAGCTTGCTTGTCTATCTGCCCGAAATACCAAGTGCTCCAGGTGACGGAGCAAGAGTGCTTGTCGCGGATGACGGAAGCACTTATTTCGCACCGACGGATGCGACGGTGCAGCAATCGGTCCTTCAGCAGCAGTCGTTCAATGGCCTTCCTCTCGCCCGGGCCGCCCAGGGCCAGGCGCTTGCGATTCCAGGTCGATGGCCGCTGCAGCAACGAGTTCCTGTTGCGCTTAATTTGTGCCGCAGTGAACGCGCGTCGTTGCTGGCAGTGGGAGAGGTCGGAATCGATCCGGAACTGGGGCGATTTGCTCTGCCTCCCCAGGACCCTGCACTCACCGTATCGCAGCAAGGTCTGGCGCTGAATCGAACGAATCTCAGCGTTGATTATGTGGAGGCATTTCCAGACTTGGTGGGGGCATGGAATTCAGTTCAGAGAGAGATCGATGGCACTCCCGCTACGCGTTTCGTGTCCCGCTCGGGTGATGTTGCGAGTGCGGCCGCGGATGCTCTGGTCGGCGCCCCGGTGCACTCCAGCGTTGCTGAGGCTGTTGCCGCCGCCCAGGATGGAGAGGTTATCGAGATTGCGGACAGCTCCACCTACGAGGCCCCGGCCGGCATCACCGTTCCGGGATCGACACAAGGACTAATGATTCGAGCGGCTGCCGGTCAGCGCCCGTGTCTTACGTCGTATCAGTCTGAAGGCGTGCCGAGCACAGGCGGATTGATCGTCAACTCGCCGATGTCACTGCTAAGTCTGAGCGGGTTGCTATTCAGCGGAGGTCCTTTCGCGATCGGCAGCGCGATTGAAAAGCTTGAGTTCACGGCCTGCACTCTCGATCCCTCGAACACGTCGGTCCCCGCAATCGTAACGAGCGATTCCGACCTGAACAGCGACGCAGAATACATTCTTTCGCGCTGCATCTGCGGTGGGCTCTGGCTTGGAGAAGGCGTAGGCCAGCTTACCATTGCGGATTCCATCGTGGATCAGCAGGGCGGAGTGGCAATCGCAGGAACTCCGGGAGCGGCAAGCCCACCTGTCGCGCCTGCTAGTTCGGCTCGCGCGGTGCAACTCGAGCGCGTAACGGTGTTCGGTTCCGTTCTCTGCGACGTGCTCAACGCTTCCGAAACTCTGTTCAACGATGTCGTATCCGTGAGCGATCAGCAATCGGGTTGCATACGTTTCTCCCGCTTCGAAATGGGATCGATTTTGCCCCGCCGCTATCGCTGCATCCCCGATCAGACGCAAACGTCAGCCTGCCCAGCCGGCAAGTGTGCGGCGCCATTGTTCAACTCACGACGGTTTGGGCGTCCGGACTATGCACAATTGGCGGCAGCGTGTCCCGACGCAATTTTGACGGCCGCCGAAAACCAGGGCGAAATCGGCGTTTTCGCTTCAACCCTGAACACCATCCGGCTACGGAATCTCAGCATCAAGTTGCAGGAGTTTATGCCGGTTGGTCTATCAACGGTGATCGTCGCCGAAAACTAGGAGAACGTGATGAAAGGCGATTTCTCGCGCTTTACTTTCGATCCGCGAAAGCATTATTCCGGAGTCCTTCACCAGCAAGGCCGCGTTTGGCTCGACTCGGACTGGAACGAGGAGGTGCTGGAGCGCCTTGCTTTGCTCCAGGCTGAGTTGCGCGATGTTATCGGGCCTAGCGGCGTGCCTTCGCCCGGATCGGGTTTCCGTCTGAGCGCGAGCAGCAACTCGAATGCATTGGACGACTTCGGTATCTCTGCCGGTCATTGCTATGTGAACGGCAGTCTTTGCCAGCTCGACGCGGATACCAGTTATCTGAGCCAGCCCGATCTTCTCGATCCGCCGCGAATCCCGATTCCGACTGACGGATCAACGCTTCGCGCGCTTGTGTACCTCGAATCGTGGCAGAGACTGATCACGTATCTCGAAGACGATTCTATCCGCGAGATTGCTTTGGGCGGCCCTGACACTTCGACGCGTTTGAAGAACATTGTTCAGATCAAGGTCAAAGTTCTGTCTTCGAGTTCGGGAGATCTCACCTGTTCGCAAGCAGCTCAACTCCTGCCTTCTTCCGGGAGCGGAACGCTCACTACATTGCAACCAACGAACACCCAACCGCAAAATACCTGCCAGCTGCCGGATGCGGCGACATTTACCGGGCGTGAAAACCACATGTACCGTGTGGAGATTCACAATTCCGGCGATGTAGAAGGAAGTACTCAAGGTGGTGCCTTCAGCATCCCGCTTGCTGCGTCCGTTTCTTCTGGAGCGACTCAGCTTCCGTTGGCCACAGCGCTTAGCTCGGCCCAGGCAGATGCGGCGCAGCGTTCTGGATTTGTCACCGTTTCAGACAGTTCAGGCAATTCGGAGCGAGTGGCACTCGCGGCGAACGGCGTTTCGTCAGACGGCCTGACTCTCACGTTGGCGGAGAGGCTGAAGAATGCATACACGACAGGAAATGCAGCATCCGTCAACGGAGGCGTGGCACGATTCAAATGGTCGCGCAACAATGCTTCCTTTGCGGTGAACGTTACAAGTGTTCAGTCTGACCGGGTAACGGTGACACTCACGGGTCTCGGTCACGATGTGGCTACTGCGTTGCGCGCCGGCGACCTGGTGGAAATCACCGATGATGCCAGTGAACTGGGAGCAGGCAGCGGGCATGTGACTACGCTGGCGCAGGATCCCGATCCCGATAGCTTTACGGCGATCCTCAGCGACCCACTGCCGGCGAGTTTTCAGCTGCCGGGATCGGTCAGTAGCCCGCCCTCATCAACCGGCGATCGGCACATGGTGCTTCGCCGTTGGGACGGAATCGGTGATCCCGCGGCAGTGTATAGTGATGCTGGAACTCCGGGGATGAATCTCGGCGACGGGGTGCATATCCAATTTGGAGGCAGCGATCTCCGTCCGGGAGACTATTGGCAATTCACCAGCCGAACTATTGATGGATCAGTAGAACCGCTGGTTGATGCTCCGCCCGCAGGGGTCACCCGATCGCTCGCACCTTTGGCGCTGGTGACGTGGGGACCGCCTCCTCCTACCAGCCCACCGGCGGCGGCCGGCACGGTTTCAATGAACGTGACCAACTGCCTGCCGGTCTTCCCTGCGCTCATCAACTTTCCTCCAATTGACAAGGGTTTTCACGTTGTAGGTCTGTCGACCGTCGATTTCCAGAGCAACGCAGCGCAGTTGTTCAATGACAGCAATGTGCAGGTGAACTCGTTTGCGGGGATCGATATTCACTGCGATGCGGATGTGGACCCAGGCAGCGTTTCGCGGCCCACCTGCTTCGTGATGATCGAGTATCCGCTTGCAACTTCGGACTCCGGTGCAGGTGCATATTTCCCCATCGTCCTTGCCGGCGAGGTGAGTTCGAACGGCAGTGTCATTTCCTGGAGAGCGGGGGACCAGGCGCAGACGTTGCTTAACCAGTTGTTGACTGCCGCACTCAACGAGAGGGGCCTGCTTGCGCACCTCATCGTGAAAGGCAGTTTCATCTGGTCCAAGGACGATCCCACCCTGTTTCTTGACGGAGAGGCTTTTGGCCAGCCGCCGCAGGGTGGCAACACGAATATCTCCTTGCTACTCCCCAGCGGCGATCGGCGCCGCGGCGGAAACTTCGATATGTGGTTCTGGGTGGTGGCTGCACCGTCGTTTGTCACAGCGATCCAAGCCAATCCGCAAGGACCTATCAACATTGGCGATACGACGACCATCACGATGACGCTGAGTTCGCCGGCGCCGGCGGGTAAGTCGATCACTTTGACGGGGGATTCGGACAGCATTTCTATTGACGGCGAAGCGGCTACTTCGCCGCCCGCATTTACGGTGGACGTGCCAGTACAGACCGGAGCCACCTCGGCGAGCGTGACTGCGACCGGCAAGTCGGTTGGTTCTACGAATTTGTCCGCCTCATTCGGAGGACAGACGGTTGCGCTTACACTGGTGGTTCAGCCTTTGCCGCAACTCACTGGACAGTTGTCGCTCAATCCTCCTTCAGTGTTTGTAGGGGGAGTGTCAACGGGCACGGTTACGATCAGCGGGCCGGCTCCGCAGAATGGGTTGCCCGTGACTTTAAGCACCGACAACTCGAATGTTGCCCAATTGTCGAGCGCCAGCGTCACGGTACCGGCCGGCGCAACGACAGCTACGTTTACGGTCTCCGGTGTCGGGGCAGGGAATGCGACGATCTCGGCGACATCCACGAATACACTCTCAGCGCTGTTTACGGTCGTGCAGAGAAAAGGAAAGGAAATCATCGATAAAGTCCAGCGGAAGGAGAGCGTCGAAAAGGTTCAGTTGGAAAAAGTTTCGGACAAGGTGGCCAGAGACGTTCTTCCACTTGTCAGAGGAACAGGCAGCAATCCTTCTGTGCCAGGCGCAACGGAAGCGAGCCAGCCAAGTGCGCCGCATGGTGCTCCGTTTATTCGCATCGAGGAGCGCCCGGCAGTGGGGGATCAGGCGCTGAATCCACCGCCGCCCGACAAGAAACCGTAGAACCATTGTGAAAGGCGGGCGCGGTCACCGGGTTGATTCTGTACACGGTGATCGCGTCTTCGCGGATGGATTGCATGCTGATCATTCTGGCAAAGCGCGAGGATACCGGAGCCGCGTGGCTTGCAGATCGCTGGGGGAGCCACGACGCCGTGGTAGTGTCGCCGGCCGATCTCTCCCAACCCGGATGGACTCACTACGTCGGCTCGCAGCGGCCATCGAGAGTGCGCATCGGCGGGCGTGATGTGAGAGAAGAGGATATAAGTGGAGTGCTCGTACGCGCGGCCAATGTGGGCCCCGAGGATCTCGATCATATTGTGCCTTCGGATCGAGCCTATGTTGCCGCCGAGATGACGGCATTTTTGCTAGCCTGGCTTTCGGGGCTTGCCTGCCCGGTCTTGAATCGTCCCACTGCACAAAGTCTTGGCGGTCCTGCCTTCCATGGCGAGCAATGGGTGCATTTCGCGAGTCTCATAGAAATCCCCACTATGCCGGTTCGCCGTGATTCGTTCAAGGCAAACCTGATTGTTGAGAATGACCCCGGATGCGAGCTGACTGTGGTAGGAAACGCCTGTTTCGGAGATGGCGATAGGACGTTGGCGGATCGTGCACGACAACTCGCGAAGAAGTCTAGAACTGATCTGCTCTCCGTTCGGTTTTCGGACACGACCGTCAATAGCAAATTGGTGAGCGCCAGTCCATGGCCTGACGTGTGTTCACCTGAGATCGCAGATGCAGTTCTGTCTTGCTTCATGGGGAGAATCGTATGCTGATTCTCCTCTGGGGCCTGGAAACTGATCCTCCACTTGTGGAGGCGCGCGATCAACTCGAATTGCTGGGTGTTCCGATGCTTTTTGTCGACCAGCGCCGAGTTCTCGAAACAGAGATCGAAATCACCGTTAGCAACACTATTGAGGGCTTTCTCCGGATCGGGGGCGACAGTATCGACCTTGCTGATGTGACCGCGATGTATGTGCGTGCTTACGAATCAGTCCGGCTGAACGAAATCGCTGCGAGCGGAGCAGGATCCGCTGCATGGAACCATGCGGAGCAGGTGGATGACATATTGGCATCGTGGTCGGAGCTTACATCCGCTCTTGTCGTGAATCGTTTCTCAGCTTCCGCCGCCAATGGCTCAAAGCCCTACCAATTGCGTCAGATCCATGAGCTTGGATGGAACATCCCTGAAACTCTGATCACAACCGACCCCGAGGAAGCGCGAGCCTTCTGGCACCGGCACGGCGAAGTCATCTACAAGTCTGTCAGCGCGATCCGCAGTCGCGTTTGCCGGCTCAACACGAGTCACATTTCTCGCTTTGCCGACCTTGCGTGGTGCCCAACGCAGTTTCAACAATATATCGACGGTGTCGATTGCCGCGTGCATGTTGTAGGCGATAAGGTCTTCGCATGCGAAGTAAAGTCGAGCGCCGATGATTATCGCTATTCAGCGGAGGCTCCTCAAATCCGGGCTTTTTCTTTACCCGAGGAAATCGAGCATCGGTGCAAGACCACGGCGGCCGATATGAATCTGTCGATTGCAGGTCTCGATCTGCGCCGCACACCGGGAGGAGAATGGTTCTGTTTTGAAGTGAATCCTTCACCGGCGTTTACCTATTACGAACAAGTAACGGGCCAGCCGATCGGCCAGGCATTGGCTCTTCTTCTGGTAGAAGGGGTGGGAGACACCGCGACCGAATCTCAATTCGAACTCTCGAGGAGTGCTTCCCTGTGAATAGCGGAAACCCAAACTCTTCCCCGGCGCGAAATGTGTTCGCATGCCTGGTCCACGAGAGCCGGGAGTGCGTGATCGACCTGGTCCGCAATCTTCGCTTTGTCGATCCGTCGTCGCACATTTTGCTCTACAACGGTGGAGGCGATCCTGACTTGCTCAAGCGATTCCCGTTCGAGTCAGTGGCTGCGATCGTGCATCCATCTCCAAGACCGATGCAATGGGGACGCCTACACGATTTCGCTTTGGATTGCATGCAGTTTGCGCTGAGCGAATTGAGCTTTGACACTCTGACCATCGTGGATTCAGACCAGTTGGCGACACGCCGCGGCTACTCCGAATATCTCCGTCGATTCGTCCAGGGCCGCGATCGACTGGGGATGCTGGGGAACTCTCCAGGTGTTCTGCCGAGCGCGACGAAACATGGTCCGGCGCAGACGGCCTTCCAGGAGATCGACCTGTGGCGGCCGTATCTGCGGCGTTTCCCATATGGCGAGCAAAAGTTTGTTCACTGGTCGTTCTGGCCCTCCACGGTGTTTACCAATCAGGCCGCATGGGATCTCACCCGCCTGTTCGCCACCGACCGCGAATTGTCCGCGATCCTGGCGCGGTCTAACATCTGGGCGAGCGAAGAACTCGTTTTGCCCACGCTATTGGCGTTGCTGGGATATGAGGTCGCAGCGAATCCCTGCAGCTACGAGTATGTGCAGTACAAGACAAGTTACACATTGTTCCAGGTCGACGCCGCGCTTCAACGTGAAGACGTGTTCTGGATGCATCCCGTTCCGCGCTTGCTCGATGATCCTGTGCGCGCACGTATCCGCGAACGGCTGGGGTACGCGCATTCCGAGACCGAGAAACGACGGATAGAATCGATCGATCCCGATACGGCGGCGAATCCGGGCCTTGTGCTGTCTCTTCCGATTCTTAACCGTATCAAGAAGATTCAGGGTTGGCTCGATGAGGAAGAGGCCGACCTATTGCTGGCGACTTGCAATCGGGCCCTATCGTCTCTGCCACGGCAATCTGCAGTTCTTGAGATAGGCAGCTTCTGCGGTCGTTCGACGGTTCTACTGGGTAGCGTGGTCGAATCTCTGGGATCGCCGACCAAAGTCTACGCGGTGGATTCGCACGAGGGCATCGTTGGGGCAGCAGGCAGCCCCGAGGGAATTCGCTCGTTAGGCTCAACGCTGGACATATTTCGCGCCAACATCGCGGCCCACGGATTGACGCCGATTGTCGAAACAGTGGTGCAGCGCTCGTACGTGGTCAACTGGGAAAAACCCATCGCGCTGCTCTTTATCGACGGTCTGCACGATTACATCAATGTATCTCGCGATTTTCACCACTTCGAAGCATGGGTGGTTCCCGGCGGATACATTGCGTTCCACGACTATGCCGACTATTACCCCGATGTGAAGCGGTTTGTTGACGAACTGCTTGCCCTGCCGAATTTCGAGTTTGTGTCTCGCGTGCAGAGCCTCCTGGTAGTTCGTAAGGTGACGGGGTCATCCATGGGCGCGTCCGCTCATGATGCACCTGCGACGGTCAATGCAGAACCCGAAGGCCACGTGATTCAATTTCCCTTGGTTGCCGTTGCGAGTAGTGCTCCCGTTCCTCTGGCGTCGTGCATCATGCCTACCGCGGACAGAAGAAGCCTAGTACCACAGGCCATTCGTCACTTTCTTCGCCAGGATTATCCGAATCGCGAACTCATCATCGTCGATGACGGAAAAGACTGCATCGCGGACCTGGTTCCAGAGGACGAGCGCATCCGCTACCTGCGTCTGGACCGCAGACGCTCGATGGGGGTGAAACATAACCTGGCTTGCGAAATGGCTCGGGGTGAAGTGATCGTTCATTGGGACGACGATGACTGGATCTCTTCGAGCCGGATCTCCTACCAGGTGCGGGAGCTTAGAGAGCAGCCGGCTGAAACCATTTGCGGCCTGTCGCGCATCCTGTTTTATGATCCGCGAGCGCAACACGCTTGGGAGTATCGCTATCCGGGCGGACGGCCGTGGGTGATCGGATCGACCTTCTGTTATTACAAGCGGTTTTCTGAGCGTAACCACTTTCCCGACATGAACGAGGGCGCCGATACGACATTTGTCTGGAATCTCCATGACGTGAATGTTCATGCTCATCCTGACCATACGTTCTATGTCGGTACGGTTCACGCGCGCAACACCAGCCCGAAACGGACCGGGTCGCCTGGTTGGCGACCGTTGCCAAACGGAGAAGTGCGGCGACTGATGGATGAAGAGGATTGGGAGTTCTATCAAAAATTCGCCTCCGTCCCGTGAACGCCACCGCAAGGTGTGATTTTGTTTCCTTGGTATGCGGTGGTCCTGCGGAGATGCAATGACGAGGGCGTTGATCAGCCGGCAGTCTCAACCAGCGAACACCCGTGATCAAGCGCGTCCAAATCATCTGGTTTCTCATGCAGTGCCAGTTCTCGCCCGTGCATCACGAACTCCGGACACTTCGCTTCCTGTGTCTCTGCAGTCGTTTGATCAAGATGGAACTGAGGGAGTGAGCGGATTCAATTCAAGCCTGCAAGTACAAAGAAAATGCGCGTCATGCGAAGAGGATGAGAAGCTTCGCCGCAAATGCTCGCACTGCGAAGAGGAAGAGAAGAACCAGCTTCACCGCAAGGAGACACGGTCTGGGCCGCAGATTGCCCCGCCAATCGTTCATGAAGTCCTAAGGTCGCAAGGGCAGCCGCTCGACGGTGGAACGCGCAGCTTCATGGAATCGCGCTTCGGGCATGATTTCAGCCGGGTTCGCGTTCATACCAGCGCACATGCGGCGCAGTCGGCACGTGCCGTTAATGCGCTGGCTTACACGGTCGGTTCAAGCATTGTTTTCGATTCACGCCAGTATGCGCCGGAAACCAAAAGGGGCTGCGAGTTGCTGGCCCACGAGCTCACACATGTAGTCGCTCAGGCTGGTGTGTCAACCGGCACGCCTTCCAATTCGCTCGCTATCGGTCCGAGTAACGATGCGCATGAGCGCGAAGCCGATCGAATGAGCCAGCATATCGCCGCTGAGGCTCCGGCACTCGGGGGCAAAGCTGGCGGAAATTCGCGTGCCATTTCACGAAGCTTTCCTCGCCCACCTGCGACTGGTGCGCGCCTTCAGCGGCAGCTGGCTGTACCGGGGAATATCGAGTTGGTGTCGGGCGCATATGTGGGTGACTTGGCCGGCGCCGGTGACAATGTGCGTGAAGATGTGCTGGTGGTGATGGACCGTCTCCTGATTCTGGGCGCCATTTCCGGAGCCGACTATGGAACTGAACGTGCAGTTGTGCTCGGTCTTCCTGCCGCAAGCGCCGTTCCGCAAGCCAGCATTCCCAAAACCATTGGGGCGGTAAAAGCGGTTCAGGACCCATCTTTGACGATGCTTGCCGGCATTATGGCGTTCGGCTTGCCAGTAACGGCGGACATGGGCACCGGCAAGGCGAATCAGACGAGTGACATTCTGAAGCTGCAAGACAAACTCCTGACTTATGGGAGCATAACTACGGTTGACTATAACGTCGAACACACCATGGTTACGGGATGGGCGCTGGCATCCGTGCCGGACATCCTGATCCCAAAGACGATCCGGGCCATCGTCAACGCCAAGAAGTCCTTTGTCGCCGGAGAAATTCGCCGCGACCTTTTCACGGGAACACGAGCTGTCAATCCCACTCAACATGCCGAAATCGAGCACATTCTCAATCCCACAACGATGCTTATCCCGGCCGCGCCACCCCCGATTGGCGTACCCGCGCCACCTCCGGTCGTTGCGCCTCCGCCAGCGCTCACCGGTGCTGGCCCCGGCGGCGCATTTGAGCATGATGTTCTCGATTACCTGAAAAAGAATATTGGAGGCTGGGCAAAGCAGTTTAACAATTTGAAAGCCACTCCCGGCCAGCCATCCTTCCCGATTGCCTCGGCGAACAACATTGCCAAGGCCGCCCAGGGAGAAGTGGAACATTACTTCGCCCCGTACATCAAAAATGCCGGCCGCGGCGCCGCTGACGTCTACCATCCTGAAGCTTATTCATTGATTTCGAAACTGGGTGATGAGTCCACTCGACCTGTTAATGACGCAACCCGTCGCGGGTGGCTCTCAGGGTACTTCGAAACTCTTCGCGCTCCCAATTGCTTCTCTGCGCCGTGTGGCCAGGAGATACTCGACGCGCATCACTTCTTCGGCGCGCGGGACAGCGCGGAGTTGGACCGCGTAACGAATGTTTATCTCTCATCTGCGGCAAACGTAAAGGACATGGATGACACGATTCACTCCTGGCCTGCGGAGGCAGGTAGTGGGACGGTCTTCATCCAGCCATACCAGGTGAACTCCACGGCGAAACAAAAGCGCGAAAACAGGTGGGATCTCTTCACGACGCTCATTCACGAAATGATGCACGTTGTCACACACCCAAACTACGCCGCCGCAGCGGACACCATCGGAGGAACCGGAAGAAAGATTCTTATCGAGGGATTTGCTGAGGTGATGCGCACGGAACTGTGGTCAGGACCGGGAAAGCTAAGCACGCGAGTCGGCAATCCGGAAATGGCTCCACTGCGCCAGCAGGTGGAAGGCGCCGCGCTTCCGTATGACCCCAACGTGGTCAAAGATCATGGGTATTACGATCAGTTGGCCGATGCAACACAAATCAATGCGAAGGTTGGCCATCAGAACGCGAAGGCGGCATTCTTCCTGGGCCAGGTGGAACTGATGGGCATTGGCGCCGGCACCTCTACCGAAAGCGGCGGTGCGATTCCTGCCAACATTGCGGGATTCACTGCGACGGATAGCAAGGATGCCGAAATTGTTGTTGCGCAAGCCGGAGACACACTTGCCAGCGTTCAAGCGCGCACGGGCGCGGGCCCGGGAGGCGTGCTGGACGAGGCCACTGGGACGCCGATCATGCCGGCGGCGCCGATAGCAGCTGGTAAGCGCCTCAAGGTGCCGGGAATCCGCTGGGTTGCAGCGGTGAAGAACAACACGCTGGCGAGCGTCGCCGAACAGAACGAGGTGAGCATTGCGGCGCTCGCCGTCGCCAATGGCCTTCCGGCAAACTCACCGGGGACCACACCGCTGATTCCTCCACGGCGCATTCTCATTCCCATTCATTTGGACCTGCCGTAACGATAAGTGCGAGACACCGCTTATGCTTACTGACGGTTGCCTCGGTAATCCGGCGTACCGGACTCGCGGGACTAGGCAAGTCCCAGCACGTCCATTCCTCCGTCATAACGTGGCAGGACGAACTTTCCGCCACTCACCACGCCGACATTGAATTTGGGGAACAGGAACGCGTAGGCTTGCGCCTCGCTGTCCCACACGACGCGCAGTTTCGAACTGCCGTCGGGCCGTGTTTGGAAATTCTCAAGATCGTAAATCAGCAGGCGTCCGTTCGTAACCGTCGAGTTTCCGTCGCCATAGGGAATGATGGCCCATAGCAAAGCTGTGCCCGGCTTGTTCCCGTTGGCAGAAATACACATGAAGCCGCCGGGCATGCCGCCCGGAGCCTGTGTGGAATTCACCGAAGCTACCTCATCCGATTCGGCCAGGAAAACCATCTCCCCGTCCGGCTTCATCGTCCACACGCGGCAGCGACCGTTCTCGCCCCAGCAAGCAAGCATCTGGCCATGGACCTGCGAAAAATACTGTGGAGACGTCGAATGCAAATGCTGCGTCTTATCGTCGAAGAGAAAATCCAGGTCGCTTGGATCCTGTGGCGCGGCATTCACATTGTTGCCGGGATAATAGCTGTACCAAATCGGCGGCTGCGCCAGCTTCGCGTAGTTCGTTGCTGCATTGGCAAAGTCGGCGGGCATCGTCTTGCCCATGGCGTCCATCTTCACCGGGTATGCGATGCCATCCTTGCCATAAACGAGAATCACGCGGTATTTGCGCACCATCGCCGGCCCCGCTGAGCCAAGATCCTCATCGCCGTACGCGGCGCCTTTCTGTGTCGGCTTATTGCTGAAGAGATGTCCGGCAATCACCTTCCCGTTCATGTCGCGTTCGGACGCCATGTTCGTGGGCATATGACCTGCTGAGGTCGGCGCGTGCACACCGGCAAGTTTATCTGTCATCACTTCGCGGGGCGTCGGCAACGTCGGGTCTTCTCCCTCGCGGCCGGCATCGGTGTAGGGGCACCACCAGTCCACCACGTTGAGCGAAGCCTTTGTCGCACCCGAAGCCGGCGTATATTGAACCTTGCAAACGCACTCGCCAAAATCGCCATGATTCGGATCGAAGCTGCCGTTACCCGTTTCGAATAGCAGGTCGCCGTTGTCATCCACCGATAGTCCCGATCCGGCCATCCAGATACCTGCGCCATACCCTGCGCTCATCGCCAGGCCCGCCGCAACTTTGTTGGAGCCCACATCGTAGGCGATGATCCAACCCGCTGATCCGTTTGAGGTCTCCTGCACTGTGCCGGCCGCAAAGAAGATGGTCTTTACCCCTTTGACCTTGGCCAGTGTAAGGGCCGAGCGCTGTTTACGTGCAATATCGCCCCAACGCTGCAGCTTGCCTCCGTTTGGCGGCTGGTATGTCACGTCGGCGAGCGGCACCGGATCATGAACGTGACTCCCGTTTGCAACGCTCAACGCGTGAATGAAATGAGCGCCCTTTTCCGGGCTGCTGTCAGACGACTCCCATGTAACTCCGTACCACGTCCTGGTTTCCGGATCGATGACTCCTGTGCTCAACAATCCCCAGTGATCATTGATCATGTGCCAGTCGATCTTGTTGCTCCCGCTGATCGGAATGCCTAGCTTTTTCACCCAGAGTATGTCCGACGTGTTGAAGTCATAGGCCCACACGGTGTTGTTCATGGAGGCCGTGATGATAATGTCCCGAACGGTTCCATCTTCGCACTGTACGCTGGGCAGAATGAGCGCCTGCGCCTCTGCGCCTCTCGCATCCCCTTCCATGTAGAGGTTGAAATACCTTCGGATTCCGCGTTGCGCGACACTTTCAGGAGTGAAGACTGCGTCGTTGTAGAAATACGATCGATCGTTATCATTCCCGCGAGTGAGAACCGGCGAGGCTATACCCGATGGCGGAAGAGCTAGCGCGGTTCCCGGCGCCAGTGCAGCGGTTGCCGCCGCACCCGCTCCGAGCGCAAAGAATTCGCGGCGGTTCAGGGCGGTATTCGAGCATTTCTCCTTCAAGTGATCCTCCTTGGTTGCGGGAAAGTGTAACTAGATCTGGCCGCCTTCATAGGTGACTTTCAGATCAAAAGAAACTTGCGTATTCGAACGCGAACTCACGCCAATGCCGTACCAGCCTGTCTTCGCGGGCTTGTTGTGGGCAACGGGCGTAGTTCCCTGGAGCAATGTGACTTCTATATTGTTATGTGTCGAAAAGACTACCGTGGTTTGAGCCTGTACGTAGATATTGGCGATGGACCGCATTGGCCCAGGCTCGGCCGGGCCGATGTCAAGGTCCGGCGAGCCAAAGAATTCCTGCGTGGTGCGCCAGCCTTCATGCACAATCGGCTTGTCACTCCAGGCGCGTGAGAAGCAGAGATAACTCTGGCCGCCTCCCCACGCATTCGAGGGAATCGTGAATGTTGCGTTCCCTTGCCAGTCCGTCCAGATGTCAGGATGCCTGCCTGTATAGTCGTGTAGCTGCACGTTGCTTCCAAAACTCGTCGCGCAGGTGATCCGCCTCTGATTAAAGGTGTCGAAATTCAGCGCGGTTAGCAGGCCCGGGCTGTTTCCCACGGGGCCGCCATTCCCGTCCCGTTCGATCACGATCACTGAACCGTCCACCCATCGCGTGGCTTGATTGCCATACGCGAATGTCCGATTGACGTAAATGAGATTGTCGATGAAAGGCTCCAATCCATACGCGCCGGGCCAGACGTCAGTCGGAAAATAGTCCTTCCCGTATACGAACACCTGTCGGCAGCTGACCGTGAGCGCAAATGCATAACCTAGCAGCTTTGATCCGATCACCTGTTCTCCGGGACTGGTGTCTGTGTCCGGATTATCGACGAAGATATACGAAAGGCCGCTATTCCACTGCGCGTATCCAGCGCCATCGAGCGCATGCGCACTCAAGTTGTTGCATGCGGCCTGGATTGCGAAATGCATCGTGAAGTCTTCCACACCGCATCGGCCGCTAATTGGGTAACTGGTCGCCCACCAGTTCAGGCTGGCGGGGTTGCCATCGAAGTACTCTCCGTAGAATGGCTTGTTGGCCATTGCGTCGTGGTTCATGAATTCGGCGACGAATGGCGCCCACAAGCCTTTGGTGTCATCGATTCTTGCTCCGTCTGCCCCGGTCGTTCGGAAGGTCCAGTCACCGAAGTCGAGCGCATCGTCGATTGTGTAGCGAGCGGGATTGCAGTGCTGGTATACCTTCTCATCACCAAACGAGAAGTCGTCCCGCGGAACCGGAACGTCGTCCATCGGCTGCGTGCCTGCCCCCGGTGATGCGCGAAAGCACCCCGGATCCATGGCCCCGCGGCCGTTCAGGCTCTTCCCATCGGCGCCAAGGTAGCGATAAGTGCCGTTCATTCCGCCGATGAGTTGATGCAGGACAAGATCCAGGTCTACCGAGAGGCCGTAGCGATGCGCCACGGCAATCAGCCGTCGAAGCGAATCCGCGGTGCCATAGCGTGTCGGTGTGCTTCCCTGTTGCGACTTGGTTCCCAGGTCGCGCGGGTCATAGATCCCGTAGCCATCGCAGCCGGAGCCATCTCCGCCCTGCGCCTTACTGGCGGGCGGAAGTTGGATGCGATCGAATCCCACGGCGGCGAGATTTGGCACTTTGGCCGCCAGCAGGTCCCACAGCCATGGTTTCCCAGGATCGGTACTCGGCGCCGGCACGGTAATCCGGTTGCCGCTCCGGTCGAAGAACCGGCCCCAGCCAATCAAGCTGACAGTCATTCGCTTTTACTACCTCCGGGGATGATCGAGACCACGTGGCCCGACACGGCAAGTAAGCGCCTAGTTTATCGTGCTCGGAATTTCGTCAGCGTATCACATCAAAAGAAGGTCGAATGTCATTTTGTTGTCCCGGATTGGTGGCCGGGTATCTCGATTTGCAAGCAGCGAACGTGAATTACGGCATACTGGTTCCAATCGGCCGGATCTTCTTTTGATTCTCTTCGTCTGACGTTTACCTATCGGCGCTTCACGAACACTCTGAAAATATTCCTCCGAAGTTCTAATCGGGGACCTCGCTTGGAATGGAAGACCTCGTGAAAGAGGAACGAGTGAAATGAATTTCGCTGCATCGGGCGCGATCGCGGTTCCCGTATCACCAATCAAGAGATTCCTGGTATTGGAGAGTGACGTTGATGGGTATCGTCTGTCTTGAATTAAACGAATGCTGAATGTTATAGAGCGATTCTTGGTATTGGCGCAAGGTATTGATGGTCCGGGGATACCACCGCTGCCACGTGATATTGAAACTGCGGTCCGAAAGCCTGTTTCATGGCTGCGTGAGCGCGGCGAAAGACCTGCCAGGAAAGGCCGGGCATTTCCAATTTCCTTGCTATCGAACTCAGTCGTCGGGCCGTGATGTTGGTGACGTTTATAGGAGCGCCAGAACGGGACGTGAGAACGAAGTCGTCCGGCCTTGTGAACCTGCTTCGGCCATTAATGAGAAGGAGCATGGAGAGTAATGTCTCAGGGATTTGTATGTTCCTCCTTCGTGTTTCCTTTACGTTGGTTAATTCTCCTCGGTACCATTGCTTGCTGACTGCAATCGAGATAGGCGGAATTGGCTCGATATGTGCATTCGAGCAGGCACCGGTCAGATTTACGTGCTTCCATTGAAGACCACAAATCTCCGACACGTTCATATTGGTCAGCAATGCGATCAGTGTCATCTCTTTTTCGGGATATCGCATGGCTCGAAGAACCTGCTCCATCTGCTGCAGGCTGAGGGCAAGTACGTTTCTGCGAGCCGCTTCGGGCAGCTTCACTGAACGGGCCGGGTTGGTGCCCATGAAGTCGAGTTCCTGTCGGGCGTAGCAGAAAATTGCGCTGATGACGCTGCGAATGTGCTTTACCGTTTGAGGAGAGTAGCCGTTCTGCGAAGCCGCCGTTATCAGTCGCTGCACGTGATCGGGTCGGACATCGCGAAGTCGCAGGTTACTCAGATAGGGCCAGTCCGGGTGCCCTGCGAGTTTCACGTTCGAGTTCGATGTTTCGACATGAAATAGATGATTCGCCTCTTCTGGTCTAATCACGTGCTTCAAGATCGAATAATAATGGGAACGTGCCGCAACGCCCTTTGCATTTACAAACTCGGGCACGAACCGAGTCACAACGAACTCAGCTATTGTGGTCTGCGATCGCTTTGCCTGTGTGCCTGGTGCCATCTGGGAGAGGAGGTATCGCCGGGCAAGGTGTTGCGCGTCCCTTTCCTTCAACGCTTCCGCACCCGTTGCGAAGCCGATGCGAATCAGATTCCGCCCGGATGATTGCCGCCGTCACGCAGGCGATGGGCGCCTTCGTTCGATCGAAGTACCCAAATTTCGCCATCCTTAAACAAGGTGAAATTGTGGGGAAGCTTTAATTGATCCATTTCGCCTCCGAGAGCCCAACTTGCCCGGCAATGAAGGTTACAGAACAGCAGGCATACACTTGGGCGGGAGCGGGGCGTGCGTCTGCAACTCAGGGGTAGATATCAGCTGTTCGCAGAGCGCTGCAAGTTATGGACAAGCCACAGCGTACGGGTTTGAGGAGTAAGAAGAACTCTGATCCTCTCGCCAGAATAGAAGGTAGGTGGTGTGGGTCGGTCGTTGCTTGCTTAAGAGCAAACATAGTTGTAAAAGCATATAGGCGAGAATCTTAACAAAGATAGTTACTTGCAAAATTTGTAACTAACCTGGTCGAGCAGCAAAGTAAGGCTTTTCTCGACAAATGCGTGCCGCGACCTGCCACTTATGATGAAGACTGGAGCGAGCCGTTCTTCAATGCGATGAAAACTGGAAATCCCCAGTCAGGTCCATCCCCGACTCGGACATTATGGTTTTGTGCGCCTTTGTGAACAGATGCCACGAAATCCAGGGCATGCCCAACTCACGACCTAGCGGCTTTAGTCGATTTTGGAGAATCGTACTCGGCCAAAAAGCTGTGCCGGCTCGTGTGACAAGCACGAAATTATTCGGTCCCGCATAGGCCTGCTTCTGCTTAAGCTCTGTGAGCAAAGATAGCAACAGTTGGGAAACCGCCACATCTCTGCTTCGATTTTCTCTCACGTTGTCCAAATCGACACGATTCCATTGTTTCTTGACCGCAATCGATCGGGGCGGAACAAGAGTTCCGTCCACATGCACTGGAGATGCGGTCAAATTGACATGCTTCCATTGAAGACCGCAAATCTCCAGCATGTTAAGACCCGTGAACATGGCAATTAGTGCCATTTCTCTTTCGGGATATCGCATTACTCCAAGCAGTTGTCTGGTTTGCGCCAGGGTCAGATTTGTCTCGGCCTTTCGAATCATTTTCGGAAGCGGCACTTGGAATGCGGGGTTATCGCCGCTAAAAGAGCGGCGCTTCGTAGCATGGCTAATAATAGTGCCGATGACATTCCGAACGTGTTTGACGGTCTGAACCGAATAGCCTCTGTCCAACGCGGCTGAAATGATTCTTCGCACGTGATCGGGCTTGAGATCGCAGAGACGGACGTTGTCCATGTAAGGCCAGTCCGGAATCGCTGTGAGCCTTCTGATGGGGCTCCCCGTGCCGACATCAAAGAGTGCGTCAACCGTTTCGGGCTTAAGAATATGCTTCAGGATTGCATGATAATGCCGCTGGCCTGCAGGGCCCTTCGATACTACATGTTCTGGAATGAACCTGGTTCCGACAAACTCCCGGAATGTCACGCGGGAATTCTGAATGAGGGAGTAATACATGGCCAGGAATCTTCCATATTCCGTCGATCCAACTTGCTCCCGACCGCGAGAGAGTTCTTCACCTACAACGGATTGCTCGATTTCTGTTGGGTTGGCCAGGAGTGCGGCAGTCGAGTCATTCGCTTCAGGGAAATCCTCGTGGTTCTGAAGCTTCCAAAACTGATCAACGAGATCAGCGCCGCTTTGTTGTTTTGACCGTGTTCGATTCACTTCTCCCTCCGTCGCTTGGCCAAGGATAAGTGCTGCAACCGTCAGGAAAGTTCAAATCAACCGGAGCCTCTTGAGCGATCGGTACGTAACAGTTCCATGATCGGAGCTCTAGCGCACGGAATCGAGCGATCAAACCGCCCGGATCAACAGGCCTGGCAGCACGGATTCGATTTACCCCGCCAAAATCTGCCTCTATTCCACGACCAACCCATTCGCGTGAAACTGGCCGATAACAATATTCACTCGATCTCCGTGCTTCACCACCCTATGTGGGTTAGAGAATGCCATCCAGTAGGTCCTACCTGGTTCGGGATCACCGCTCTGGCGCAGTTTCCCAACTTTTTCGAGCGAGGGGATCACCAACTGGATGTGGTGTTCCGGCGAGTTGAGAAAAGCATCAAGATTCTTATCGTTAAGCGATTTCGCCTTCTGCGGGTCCAGCACGTGATAGGCGAACCTGATCAGTGCTCCTGACTCGACGGCCTTGACGCTGAGTGAGTCAATTCCCCAGACCAGTCCATAGTACTCTCCGGCTCTCTTGGGGAAGCGGCTTGCATGATAACGGGTGGGAGTGCTCGTTGGCGCGGCGTTTGTGGCCGGTCCAGGGTTTGTGGCCGAAGGCTGAGCGCATAGGGGCGAGTGAGTCAATCCGACGATAATCACTGCCACTAACCATAAAAGGTGGATCGAAGGCTCAAACTGCACTTTACGCATCAGCACCTTCCTGCCAGTAACAAAGGTGTAAATGAGGATTGAGGTGTGGGATGTCAGTAGCTTGCCGGAAGCAGCGATGCTGCCTCCGGCATGTTCATCATCCGGTAGGCCGGACATCCTGGTTTGAATGTCCGGCTGATGGAGAGGTGTTCTAATTCGCAGTGAAGTTGGGCGAGTTCTGGGTTGCGGTTGTTGTTCCGATGTCGGTAATCGTGACGTGACCGGTTGATGTCAGGGATCCCGTTGTCGGCGGAACATACTGCACAGTAATTGTGCAAGTGGCCGCAGGCGCCAGGACCAGACCGGAAATGCAAGTTCCGCCGGTGACGGTGAAAGCTCCTGTACCGGTTGCCCGGTTGACCACCGGTGCGGCGGTCAGCGTGAGCGGGCCGGCGTTCGCTCCGGCCGCGGAGTTCCTGAGGGTTACGGTTCCGGTCTTTGTGGTTCCGTTGGCCGGAGTGCTGGTCAAAGCCGGGGTAGGTCCGGTGAACGCCGGTGTGCCTGCGGTCACTGTGAACGGCCTCGTGTTACTGGTTCCACCCGGGGTTGTAATGCCCAGATTTCTCACTCCGAGCGGTGCAAGACCGGAGATGTTCAAGGTTGCAGTAACTGTGGTGGGTGATACCACTGTCAGGTTCGTTACCGGAATCAGAGCACCGATTCCCGTTACGGCGAATGCTCCGGACAGGTTGGTTCCAGTGAAGGTTACGGTGACGCTGGTGCGGCGCGCACCAGAGATGGGCGAGATCGACGTCAGCGTTGGCGGCGGCGGTGCCGTCACCGTGAACGTGACCGCGTTGGTGACTCCGCCAGGAGTGGAAACGGTGACATTCCTGGCAGTGGTGGCGGCAGCGTTGCTGATGGTGAAGGTTGCTGTCACCGAAGTGGCACTCACTACCAGCAGGTTGCTCACGGTGACGCCGGTTCCAGTGATGTTAACGGCAAAGGCCCCGGTCAGATTTGTTCCTGTGAGAGTGACAGGAACGGCTGTTCCGCGCAAACCGGTGTTGGGAACTATCGATGTAAGCGTCGGGGCAGCTACTGAGCTAAGGAACTCGACCGCTCCGGCGTCAACCGCGTTGTTTCCCTTCCTCGGATTTCCGTAGAAGTCCAAGGCTGGCGCGCCGGTATAGTTTGCGCCTGCCGTGGACGGGATAAAGTTGATGACCGAAGAGCCTGCCGCCGGTCCGTAGTTGGATAGTGCATCGCCCGAAACGGGGTTGGACATGGCCAGCGGGCCCCAGCTCAGGTTGATCCAGTTGTTGCCTTCGTCGACGGTTGCGGCCGGGGTCAGGTTGAATACCGGGTTGGGAACGGTGGCGTCGGAGATGCCCGGAGGCACCTGGTAGCCTGACAGTCCCAACTCTGGGGGAATGCGCGAGCCGTTGCAATACTGAAGGAGGAGCGTCGGGTTGGCTAACGTATTGGTGGCGCTGTACCCGGTGGTGTTGGTCAACACCGAGTATGTCGGGTTGAGCGTGATCGTTGAGCTATGGTTGGTCGGGCCGGTGTCGCCGCGAACTCCGAGATCCCAGTAGCTGGCCGGGGAAACGCAGGCTCCTGTACCGCCGGTGATGATCTGGCCGTTCCCGTTTGCGGTCATTCCGTCCGCGGTTGGCTGGCTCGGCGCCGCAGTGGTAGTGAAGGCGTCATAGAGAGTCACGATGTTCTGTTGGTTCAAAGTTCCGCCACCAAGTGCGCCAACGCCGATGTAGAACGCGCGGTTCTGCCAGAGCACGTTGTTCTCGAGCAGCGGGTATGAGGCAGTCCTGCAAGTCCCATTGGCCGAAGAGGCGCCAGTAAAGTGTCCCGCGGGGCAGCTGATCGTGGCCGGGAGATTGGCTACCAGGATGGCACTGTTCTGGATGCTAACCAGACCAGCCGGCTGAGGAGCGGAGGCTGTTCCGCAATTCGCGGTGCAGGTGGGTCCCTGGCTGCTGGCCAACGGCGCCCCCAGGGTATTGAAGAGTTCTCCCGACGATGCGGTCGTATCGTTGGAAGCGATGGTGTTGTTGATGATGTCAGCATTCAGCGCGTCAAGAAGGGAAATTCCAGCTCCATCCCACCCGGCTACGTTGTTGCTGATGATGTTGTTGGTGAGAACCACGTGATTCCACCGTGAAGGACTCGTTGGGAAGCTCACCACATCGGAGCCATTGACGTTCTGGAAGGCAATTCCGCCGCCGCTGCCGCTCTCGGCGGAGTTACCCATGATGAGGTTCGCATTAATGGTGAGCAGTGGACCAATGCCATCGCTGGGTGTAACCGCGCTTGGAGCCACCAGACAATCTGTGTCAGCCGCTGCGCCAGGGCAGACCGGATCAGCATCAGGTGCGCCCATGACGATCAATCCGCCACCGTTGGCTGGGATGGTCGGATTGGTGCTCTGGTTGAACAGGAAAGTATTGTGCTCGATGTCGCCGTTGTAACTGAAGCCAAGGTGACCGAAGCCACCGCCGTCACCGGTGCTCAGGTTTCCGCAAATCCAGTTGTACTGGAACTTGTAGAAGTCGGAGCCGGTGCAGAAGCTGATGCCGCCCGCTCCCGCCGGAGTGGCGGAGAACAATTCGTCGCCCGTGGAGGAGTTGGAGGTAATCGAGTTGTGGTGCACGTTGACGTTCAGGTTGTGGCAATAGGGAAGCTGCAGGTTGGTGACACCGCTGGTTTGGCAAGAGCCTGGATCAGCATTCACTGCTCCCGCGCCGCCCAGGTACGCCGGTGGGAATTCACCCTGGCCAACGTTGATACCGCCCGAAAGCGTTCCGGAGTTGTTGTTGACGCGATTGTTGGCGATTTGGAGATCATGACCCCATGCGTGGACGAAGATGCCGCCGCCGCCCTGGGAACTATCACGGATGCCCAATCCGTCAATGCTCGACGGGTTGCACAGGAAGTTGCTGGGGAACGGGTTGTGCGCTGTTGCGGTGTTTGCTCCGCACCCTCTCGTAGTGCTGGTAGTCCCGTTAAGAAGTAGCGTTCCTACCGGGAAGGTGTCTGCCGCGAACGGATTGGAACCATTCGGGAATTGGACGCCCTTAGCGAGAACGGTGATGGCAGCGCCCTCAAGAGCTCCCATCAACGTGGGTTCCTGTAGTAACTGCGCCAGGTTGCCGTTGAGGGTTGCATCCCATCCGACCACCGCTTCCAGCGGCAGGCGGTCCACTTGAGGATTGGTGGCTGTGGCGCTGAATCCCGTAAGTCCAGATCCGCAGGCACTCGACCAGGTATTCGGCGTGCCGCTGAGTCCCAGGCCAAACAGGCAATTGACCTTCGCCCGCCATGTGTCCAGCTTACCGGCAGGGTGCGTGTTTCCGTCGATGATGCTTGAGGCAGCACCGACACCTTGAAGCCGGAGTGGCTTCCACATCAACAGGAGTTCGGAATGCGCGGCGTTTGCATGCGTCGCCCCGGCGGTGGTGCACGCCACTGATACGCCTGCAGCGGTGCAGGTCGGGTCGATCATGAGCATGTCGCCCGGTTTGGCCAAGTCGATTGTGCTCTGGATGCTGGCCGAAGCGGCTACATGCGTGGGAGCTTTGCCGCCGATGGTCACGGTGACGGAATCGACGGATTGCTTGCCGTTCGCGGCGGTAATGATCAGTTCACCGCACTGCGCTGTTGAACCGCCATATTGCAGTTGCTGCTGGATGGGGCAATTCGGAACGCCCGTTGGCACAGTGCCGGTGATGGAAAGGTCGCTCCAACTCACAGCCGTGAGCGGATGGGCAACGCCATCGCTCCCGACCAGGGCTACTGTACCCGCAGTGGCGCCAAACCCGTAGTGGCGGGTGATGAACTTCTGATTGTAAGGAGCACCCGTGGCCGACGGCCCCGAGTACGCATTGTTTGGCACGAGCTGGTCACTCAGCGCCGTGATCTTAAGCGTGTGTGTAGCACCGGCGGCGCTGACCCACGGTCCCACGCCGTCGCCATCGACTTCGCTGACTGCAGGCGTGGCATCGGGGTAGGCGCAATCGGGGTTGTTATAGCCAGCGCCGGCAAACGCCGATGTGGGTGTAACCGGCGTATCCATGTACTGGGTTTGGCCGGGCATGAACGGAATCTCGTAGCAGAAATCGCTGTACTGCGGGTTATAAAGCGGATCGGGAGCCGTCCCGGTTCCAGGATCGTTCATGCAGGTGATCATCATGGTAGGGGCGTAGCCTGTGGGGTTCGGCGGGTTGACTTCCCAGGTTGAATACGTCAAGCCGTTGTAAGCTCCCCAATGGTCCGCATAGAGGCGCGAGATTTCGGTTCCGGACCAATCCTTGATGGCAACCGGAAGATCGGGCGGCGAAAACTTCTCACCGAATTGAGGGGAGAACGGGTCGAACTCCGAAGTGAAGTCATCGGTGATGACCCCGGTGAAGTGGGCGGCCGCGTGAGTGGAAGTGAAGATATAGAACTTCGCAAGCGCAGCGCTCTGGTCGTCGAGAGTCACTTCCTTGCGGTCACAAAGTGGGCGCTTCGCACCGGCAAACGGCGCCACTTCCCCGGACTGCGGGAAGAGGCTGATGAAGTCGGGGACGATGCGCATTTCGCCGACGCACGGCCAGAAAGTCTCCATCGAGCCGGTGTCGGACTCCTTGGTTGGGAACGTGGTTCGGCCCAGATCAGTGGTCGAGTTCTGGGGGTTGTTGGGATTGTAGGCAGAGCCGACTTCGGCCTGGTCGGGGAGAATAAAGATGTTGCTCAAACCTCCGAACTGCTGGATCACCGGCGCGATGTAGTTATCGCCGATGAGGATGTTCTTGTCCTCTTCCTTGACCAGTTCATAACCTGGGGGTACCACTACTTCAACAACGTATTTGCCCACGGGAAGCATGGGTGTACCGAACCGGTAGAGATCGGTCGCGTCGGGATTCGTAGTGCAACCGGTGCAGTTGGACCCGGTGGGCTTACCTGTGAGGGGATCCAAAGAGGTAACGCTTGGGAAGGCGTACATGCCGTCGTATGGCGCCGGCTCCAGCTGATTCCAGTTGTGCATGCCGTCATAGCACTTGAACTGGGAGTCGTTGGGAAGCTGGGTGACTGCACCGCCCCCATGCTCCGAGTTGTACAGGTCGAGGTAATTCGGCTGATCGAACAGCGAGAAGAAGAACAGATCGGCGTTCGCACCGGTGTCCCGGCCTTGGCCCGGGCAGTTCATGTTGGGAATTGTTGTACCGTCAGGAGCCGTGTGGAAGCCCTGGGCCCAGGCGTCGAAGCTGGTGGTCTGCGTGAAGTCGACCAGGGCGAGGGACGTGGAGCCGTCCGGCGCGGTGCTCTCCTTGTAGAGGTTGATGGTGACGTTTGGCACCAGCGGCTCCCAGCTGGTCTGCAGAAGCAATTGCGGATCGTCAAAGGGCCGGGTGGAGGCATAGACCACGTGGCCCCTGATGCCGCCGGTTTCGCCGGGGATATAGGGAGTCTTTCCAAACTCGAGGAAGCTGTTCTGGCCGGAGAAGCCCTGCCAGCCTTCGCTCACGACCCACGGAGGATCGATGCGGGCTGTAGTTGCCGGAGTGTTGGTCACGCTCGGCGTGTTTTGGATCGACTGTCCGGTGCAGTCCGCGTTATTGCAATAAATCGCACCGGGGACATGCAGGTTTCCGGGCAACGGAACTGACTCGTGGGTGTTCGCCATATTGCCTGCAATGGTGGAGCTGCCGCACGGCGCAGTGGTTGTGGTGCAAGTGCCATCGGCGGGGCCGCCGGCATCGTAGACCGCGTGGGTTCCGGTGTTCTTGTAACGGGTCGAGTCAGTCTCGATGACATACCAGCTGAACAACGGGAAGATTTCGTTGAAGCCCGCGTTACCGCTGAGGTCAGTGTTGTTGAAGTTAGAGAAACTGCCGTCGCGGAAGCGAATGTTGGTGGGGACCAGCGAGAGGCCGGGCTCGGTATCCTGCCTGACGCCGTCCTTATTCAGGTCAAAGTAGGTGCTGGTGTAGATGTTCGCCTGCCACTGGTTGATGGCAAGTTCACCCAGGTTAGTGGTTGCACCGCCGGCCAGCCGGACAGGCGTGGAAAGACCGTCGACCAGCATGTCGTTCCACTGGTCAAAGACGGTAATCCTCCAATCGCCGTCAGGGAGACCGGAGAGAGTGAATGTGCCATCGGCCGCGCACTTGGTGAACGCGAAGTCTTCGCCGTCAGGATCGCCAAAGCTGACGTAGCACTGCGTGAATGCGAAGCTGTCGTTGGATCCGCTGCCGTAGAGTCTCTCATCCGGGGTGCGGCTCATGCGTTCGGTGGAGACCAACCCGGTGATGCTGTTGGTGCAGTTAGTGCCCGTCAGACCGGTATTGGGGTCGCCGGTTCCGCAGATCGCGGCCTTACGGTCGTTGATGATTTTGGGATTCGCGAAGCCTATGGAAACGTGGTACGAAGCCGGCCCGTACTCCTGGAAGAAGCTTGGCTCGCCCACTCGGAGAAATGAATCGTGAGCCTTCTGACCGTCGAGCGTGTTCGTCTGGAGCCACTCTTCCCCTCTTCCAATCCTGTCAGCAGCGGGCGTGGCCACAACGCCATAGCGTCCGGGCATGAGGTTGGCGACTACGGCCTGGCCCGCAAGCGGAGACTGAGTTACTCCGTCAGCCTCGTACTTAGGACAAGTCACGATCGTTCCGGTGATGCCGGTTGGGCTTTGACCAGGTGTGCCGGTAACCGTTCGGGAATTCGTCGAGACCGGGCAGGCATCCACGTTATGGTTGGCAGGATCAGGCGTTCCCGCAAGGCTGTTCGATAACGGCATGTTGAACATGTCGTAGGTCATTTGCCCGGTGGCATCGCCGGAGCCGCCAGCATCGTCGAAGAGCGTGATGTTGAAGCTGCCGAGGCCGGGCTCCTGAGTTCCGAGCTGGTTATCGGCAACCTGGCCGCCTGCGTCGTTCTCGCCGTTGAGCGGGAAGTCGTCTTCAAATACAAACACGGAAAGTTTGGCAGTCGGCAGAGGGGTAGGCTGGGTAATTACCGTGACTGGCGGTGCCACGGTGGCGGTGCACGTGGTGGCTGGTTTGCACACGGCGGCAATGGGGGCCCCGCCCATGCCGTGGCCTGGTGAAGCGTTGGCAGTATTGAACGGGTCGGCGGCATCGCCCGGAAGCACCGAGATGTAGTAGCGCTTGGTCGGATCGAGATGAACCTGGCTAGGATCGACTAGTGTTTCCTGGGTTGCCGTCGTTCTGCAGAAGCCGTTGCCAACATCGCAGGCGACAGCCACGCCGCCGAGAGTCTGCCCGCTTTCGCAAGACAACGGCCCGGTGCAGCCCGTGGCTACGACCGGCATGAAACTGGTGTGGAAATTAGTGCCAAAGGTCGGCACGATGTTGGCGCCGCTTACGGAGTTAGTCGTCGTCAGACAACCTGCCGGCGGAGGATTGGTGGTGCAATTGGGATCAATGTAGAAGGTTCGATCTTCTTCAATGATCCAGCGATAATCGGCAATCTGTGTAGTCTTGTCACTGCCGTCAACAACCTTCACCTGCAGACCGCTTCCCGCAAGGAAGGTCAGATTCACGGTCATGGCCGCGCTCAGCGTTCCCTGCGAGTTCTTGGCCTGGAAGGTGAAACTGGGGGCCGCCGTGGTGGGACCGCTCGCGACAAAGCCGCCGTTCACATCGGCGACAACAGTTACGCCGGTCGCGACAATCTTCGTAGGATCAATTGTCAGCGGATAGCCGGCGGCGTCCTTGCAGGCCGCCAGAACACCGGGTGTCTTGACTGAAAGATAGGTTGCGAGGTTGGACGTGAACGTAGTGGGACTGGTGCACGTTATACCGGAAGCCGCCTCGATGGGCGCCGCGCCCACGGTTACGGTGGCAGAGATTCCCGATGCGCAGGTTGTACCGGTAACCGTCCCGTTCGCGCAGTAGGTGAAACTGTCGGAGGTAGTTCCGGCATTCGGCGTATAAATGAATGTGCCGTCGGCGTTCAATGTCACCGTGCCACCCGAGGGAGCGGCAAGAATCTGCACTCCATAAACGTTGGTGTCGTTGGCGATGACACCCTTGCCGGGATCGGATATCGTGAGCGCCTGACCCGGAACGAGGGAATTGTAGGTATCGGCGCGCGCAACTGCAGCACCCATGGAGCCAGCCGCCGGCAGTAATGCGCCATTGACGCTGATATAGCCGAACATGCCGGTGTCGTGGGATATCGCGTTGCCCGACAGACTCAACTGGCGGTCGAAGACCGGCAATGCGGGACCGGCGGCGGGCACATTCACCATCACATCGTAGGTCTTGCCCGCGGCCATGAAGACTTCGCTCTGCACGCGAGCCGCACCGGGAAGGGGATTGCCGTCCTCGGCGATGAGGGAGAAACCAGGCGCGGCAGCAGTGCCGGTTTGCGACCCGACGATTGAGGGCACATGCATGCGCAGACCGGCATTCACCATGCGCACCAGGACTGTGCCGGTCACCCCGGTTGCCGGCGACGTCGCAAACAGCGAAGACGCCCCGTTGGTCTTGTCGAACGCGACGCCGTTGATGGTGTAGTAAAGCGGCGTGTAGTTCACCGCGGGTGGATAGCATGTGCGGTAGGTGGCCGAAGTTGGATCACCGCATCCGCCGCTTTGCCCCGACCAGACATTGGTCTCGCTGAAGCCCGTGGTGCCGACTGCCTTGCTGACAGCTGTGTTTTGAACCGGGTCGATCTCCCCGAAGGCCAACGGAATTTCCGCATTATATGTCACCGCGGGCACCGTGGTCCCTACCGCAGGATATGCTGTCCCAGGCGTGGTTCCCGATGGCGCAGTGGTAACCACCAGGACTCCATACAGTCCCATCGGACCCTGAATCGAAGGATGGGTTCCGGATTCAATCAGGTATGTACCGGGCCGTAGAGAACCCCACGTCACCGCACAGGGCGATGCGCATTGCCCGGTCCCAGCCGTGGTTCCTGTAGCCGCCACCTCAGTGGAGAACGATCGTACGCGATTGCCCTGCGCAGGCGCGGAGGCTCCCGGACCTCCGGCGATAGGCCATGTAGTAGCACCCTGGGCGTTGCTGTGGTCGGGGCTCGGGTCACTCGTGGCCGTAGTTCCGAGGCCACCGCCCAACTGGCCCACGATGGTGATGGAAGTGGGAATCGAGTTTGCGCCGAAGGCAAGGTTGTTGGTGAGATTGATGGTGAGAGCCTGTCCCGAGGGAACGGTGATCAACACTGGAGACCAGCCCGTGGCACCGGTATGCAGGCTTGCGCAGGTTGCCGTGGAGCCAGTCGCCGCGGCTCCGCAGGAGTAACCCCACATGGGGACCGCAGATCCGTCGGGGAGCGTGATGGTACTGGGCCCCGCAGACAGGTTCACCTGCTGCTGGGCGGAGGCCAAGCCCGCTCCAAGAAGGAGAACAGACGCTCCCGGTACCGTCGTCTTCAGAATCGCTTTGAGAGAGTTGAGTCGCATTTCTGTTCTCCTGACCTAGTTGGATTCGTCAATCTGGAATTCCCGGGAATCGACCAGCATCATCATCATCATTCCGCCCGGAAAGGCATTGTTGGTCGTGATTTCGCGCTCGTTGTGGGAATGCCACATGAATGCGAAACCGGCTTCGGTACCGGGCGGATTGGCGATGGTTCCGGAGGGCGGCGTGGTTCCGGTTGGCCCGGTCGCGCGCGTCGTTGCGTCGGGTCCGAGATATGGACTTCCTCCATACCAGGCGCCGTTGGTAAGAATGTTGGAATCCGGCAGGGTGACGGGACCGTTGCCTGCAACGTCACCAAATGGAGCACTCTGCAGCGGCTTATCGTGGTCCTGGCACCACTCGAAGTAATTGATGGCCGTGGTGATGCTGTTATAGCCATTGGCATCGGGAGTGCACGGAGGATTGGCAAGGGCATCACCGGACCCGGAATGATGACCGTACATATCCCAGTTCAGGCCCCGGCCGGTGTAGTAGAAGATCCCATCCATGGCAAGCCCCGGAGTAGTGGTCGTGGTGAACAGCGCCGGACCGGCGAGACTGTTCGCGTCGGTCTGGCTGAGAATCAGATTTCCGTCGCGAGCCAGGATGCGCACATGGTTGGCGTGCTCGTGGAACGGATGCTGCCACCGGCCCTGGCCGATGATGCGCAACAAGACCTGTTCGCCTGGATGCATGTGCGGGTTGCCGTTGTAAGGCTGGTGCGGATACTCAAGGGCATAATTCGGGTCCATGTCATCGGGCATTGAGCGCCCGTTGATCATGAAATAAGCCGGATGGTACGGCTCGGTGGGAACTTCCAGGCTGCAGCCCGGAGCGGTAGGCGTAGTGCAAGTGCCCTTGGCCTGGATGGCTGCTACCTGGGCCTGAGCCTGGCTGTGAATCCGGGGGTCCATCTCCGAGAACTGGAAGAGGTACTCCCGGTCGTAGCAGGTCTTGGAGTGGTCGTAGGCGGACGCGGCCAGACGGAAGTCCGTTTCAGCCGTGTTGCCCGGTGCAACGTAATGTGCGGGAACGCTCCCAACGGCGGTGCATCCCGTGGGAACCGTGTTTGGCAGTACGATGATGGCGCCGTAGAGGCCCATCTCAATTTGCAGATCGCCCTGGGTGCCGCTGTAGTACGAGCGCGTTCCCGGAGTCGTCGCGGTGAAGGTGTACGTCACCGCCGCGCCTCCAGGCGCTGCCTCGTGGGTCATCAGGCCGATTGCACCGCCTGTCGCCGCCACGTTGAATCCCGGAAACAGAATGGATGTATTGCCCGCCGCCGGAGGCAATCCGTTGGTGAGGTTCACTGTGACCGTCTGACCCTCATTGACGATCAGCGTGGGGCCGGGCACTTGCATTGTGGAACAGCCTTGATTCGCCATGGTTGGCTTGAAGCCTGCCGGCGCGCTGCTGCAGCCATATCCCCAGGAGTAAATCATTTGTCCATCGGGTTGGGTCAGGTATGCCGGTTGGGCTGTCAGGTTGAAAGTGGGACCAGTGATGCCGGGAGCCGCAGCATTAGCCGTTGGCGCGAACGACACCACTGCGGCCGCAACCGCCAGGAGCAGTCCTGTCTTGAGAAAGAGATTCTTCATGTTCGTCGGCCTCATCGTCGCTCTCCTAGTTCACGCGGACTTCTGTCATCAGCCCGCCAAAGTTCTCGGCATCGTTCGACAGGTGGTCAAGGTTGGGGGTGTAGAGGTAATAGGTGCCCTTTGGAACACCCGTGGTGTCGAGAATCACGTCCAGCGATTCGCCTCCGCCCAGGGTGATGGAATTGGTGGTGTAGTACAGGTTGTTTCCGGCCTGGTCGCGCAGCAGTTTGGCGTTGTAGCCGACGACCTTCATCGGGATTCCCAGGGAAGCCAGCGTCTGATACTCGGTGACGTCGAGATCGGAGATGCGCAGCAGGGCTTTCTGGCCCGCCGTAATGTTGATAATCGAGGGCAGCGGTTGCGAGAAGTGATTAGTACCGTCCGCCGATACCGTCTGCATTGGCCCCGGAGTGACCGTGTCGGGGTAACTGCGGCCGTTCAGAAGGAAGTACTTGTCCTTCATGTCGGAGAATCCTTCGGGGTTGAAGGTCATGCCGACGAAGTGGAAGTTGGGATCGAAGCCGTGAATCTGGATGGGATACTCCACGTCATACGCGGTGGTGCCATCACCATCGTTATAGGCGTACTTGCCGCCGCCCTCTGCTCCGGTGTTCACAGCCGGCAAGGGATTTGTGCAAAGAATGTCGGCCGCCGGATTGCAGGCTGTCCGCAGATCTCCCTGCTGGGTCTGGAGCGCGGTGTAGAGGGAAGTTGTCGCCGGCACGCGATTCTGCCGCGGGCGAACATAGATCTGCCCTACCATGCCCATCTGCAAGTGCTCGGGAGGCGTGATGTGGCAATGCCAGAAGTAAGTGCCGGCGTCGGGGGCGAGATAGTAGTAAGTGAAGCTGCCGCCGATGTTGATGGCTACAGAGGCATCGGGCACGCCGTCATAGAAGGACGAAGCGTTGGGATAGCCGTGGAAGTGAACGGTGTGCTGCTCGAACAGGTCGGGGCGCATGATCATGCCCACATTGGTCAAGGTGAGGAAGAACTCATCGTCCTCATCGATGGCCATCATTGGAGCAGGGATATTCCCGTTCATTACGCCCACGTCCATGATCTGACGCGGGTCCACGTGGCCGTCGATGCACGAAACACCCGTGGTTCCACCGCACAGTCCGTCGCTCTGCGCATCGAGATTGTTCACGAGTCCCACCGCGCCGTTGTAAGTGAAGGCGGGTACGCCAGTTGTCGCCGGATCTCCCGGCTGCAACGCGGGCCCCGTATACACGGTGTTAAAGACGCTGGGAAATTGAGTCCCCGGCAGCCCATTGGCAATGTCGACCAGCCCCGACAGCGGTCCGAACGAGAACATGTAGGTCTGGGTGCCGTCACCCATGGTCGCATAGCCGTCACCGCCGGAGATCTGCTGGCACTTGATGGCCCCATTTACGTTGGCGCTGGGTACCAGGAACCCCTTTGGGCCGGGAGTTAGCGTTGTCACCGCCGTATAGGCCGGCTCGGCATTGTTGTTAGCCGCTGTTGGATGAGTGATCGTGCTGGTTGGACATTGAACCCTGAATGATTGTGCGATCGCGGGCATCGCCGCAAACCCTGTTAGCGCCAGCACCAAAGTGCCTACGATTTTGCTCGACATGCGCTCCACTCCTCCTCGCCCAAGGCGAGTCACATCTCCATTGGCGACACCAATTGCCGCCCACTCATGAATGTGTCGGAGTATTTGCGGATCAAAGACACTCGAATTTGCGCCAGAGCAAAGAATCTCCGGAGCTTTCTCAGATCGAAAATGGCATGACGGCGGTTTGAATGTTTATCCGTGCAGCGCGGTCGAACGAAAATGAACATCGGAACCACGCAAGTGCCAAAGGCAGGATGATGGGATGTAGCCGCTGAAAAACGACGTGGCTCGATGTGAATTTCGTGAACTCAAGTGCCTCATTCTTCAATAGCTGGCGTTCTTTTGCGCCATGGAAAAGCAATTAGGGAAATCCATTGGATGAAAACGTTCTCTTCGCCAAGACTGCTTGCTGTTCGGGAAGAGTCGATGGGGCTCCGAACGATAGTCAGAAATAATTTAGAAGTTATGGAGCAACTCTATGGCCGAAACAAACGAAGGTGCTTGGTTTATTGCGGTTTCATCGACGACCCGAAATTTGCTCTCCGGCTACGCGAGCCAAAAGGGGGAGTGTCAATGTATTTCCTCTGCGGCAACGAAATCGGAAGCTCGCGTGTCGGCTCTTCGTCTGCAATTCCGATCAAATTGCCGTGATCCGAGGATCCCGGCTGACGATGGATTGAATGTCTCATGCGCAAAATCATCGAGTTGGCGCGGTGCTTGCGATCGGAGTTCGGTATTGGTCGGAGACACCTATCGAGGTAGCGTTCACCGCCGGAGTTTACAGTCCTCAGCCAGCCGTTTCAGAAATTACTGAAGGAATCTTGCAGGTGACCAGTTCGGATTTGTTGCAGTTGCGGAATGCCTCCGCGCGGGGCGAAATTTTAGAGGAAGCCGGCGTTCTCTGTTCTGCCTCACGAGGAAAATCCACTCGTTCACTGAAATACAACCACCGCAAAGGAGAAGGACGGTAGAAAGAGCCCATTTCGTCCCAGCATCTGCAGCCAACGTATTGACGCCAGCAGCCCACTAAGGCGCCCTTGACCGCAACGCTATAATGAACATAGGTACGCTGAGGTTGCGAGTCGTGCAGGATGGTGGCGAAACACGGCGGCCCGAGCCATCTTTGTTCGGGCCGGATGCGCTTACTTCCCTTGAATATTAGATAGACAGCCCCGCTCGAACTACAGGGAGACATGACGAGACATACCAAACATCCTCTGGAAAGAATTCTCGACACCCGTATTGCCATTATCGATGGAGCGATGGGCACGACGATCCGCACCTATGGCATGAAAGAGGTGGACATTCGCGGGGACCGCTTCAATGAGGCAAAGAAGGACTTGCTGAACAACGGCGACCTCTTCTCTCTGACCCAGCCGAAGATGATCGGGGACATTCATCGCCGCTTTCTGGACGCCGGGGCCGATATTATCGAGACGAACACATTTGGTGCAACCAGCATCACCCAAAGCGAATTCTTTGTGGATGATCCGCGGGAGCACGGCGGTCGAAAGGATCCTGCATTCTACGAGAAGATCATTGTTGATCCGTTCCTTAACGGCCTTGCCTGGGAGATTAACGAGCAGTCGGCGCGCCAATGTCGTGAATGGGCCGATCGTGTTGGTACTGGCACCTCGCGTCAGCGTTTCGTGGCGGGAGCGATCGGACCGTTGACGGTTTCTCTCTCAAATTCCCCCGATCCCGACGATTCGGGGTTTCGTGTAGTCACCTTTGATCAGGTGAAGGCCGCATACAAACACCAGGTGCGCGCACTCATCGCTGGCGGAGTTGACCTGCTTCTCGTCGAAACCATTTTCGATTCGCTCAACGCCAAGGCGGCATTGGTGGGCATCCGTGAGGTCTTCGACGAAGACGGCCTGGCCGCTAGCCACAAGGAACTGCCTGTGATGATCTCGGCGGCCGTGGGGCGTGGCGGCGAGACGTTGATCTCCGCCCAAACCACCGAGGCCTTCTGGAATGCCGTGAAGCACGTGAAGCCGCTTTCTGTGGGGCTAAACTGTTCTCTCGGTCCCGACCTGATGTATCCGTTTCTCTCTGAACTTTCGGAGAAGGCGGACGTGGCGATCTCGTGCTATCCGAACGCCGGTCTGCCGAATCCGCTCTCCGAAACGGGATTCGATCTGGGGCCGCAAGACATGGCCCGTTACCTGGGGGATTTTGCTCGAGGCGGGCTGATCAATATCGCCGGCGGCTGTTGCGGCAATACGCCGGAGCACATCGCTGCTATCGCCAAGGCACTCGACGGCATGCCACCACGGACGTGGGGCGCCACACTGGCCGACGAAGAAGCCTACGCTGTCCAAAGCGAGCGCAAAGCATGAGCCTTCTGGAAGAAACAAGCGTGGCCCAGGCTACGCCGCCGAAGCCGCTTCGCCTGTCCGGATCGCAGCCGTTCACACAGCAAGCCGGTGTCTTCATCATGATCGGAGAACGAACCAATGTGGCCGGTTCTCCGCAGTTTGCCCGGCTGATCAAGGCGGCCAAGTTCGAGGAAGCGGTCAGCGTAGCCCGGCAGCAGGTGGACAATGGCGCCAACGTGATCGACATCTGCATGGACGAGGGCATGATCGACGGCGTAAAGGCGATGAATCGCTTTCTGCAATTACTGGCGAGCGAGCCGGAAGTAGCCAAGGTTCCCTTCATGGTGGACTCGTCCAAGTGGGAAGTGATTGAGACCGGGCTCAAATGCTTGCAGGGGAAGGGAATCGTCAACTCCATCTCGTTGAAGGAGGGCGAGGAAAAGTTCCGTCACAATGCGGCCACCGTGCTCAAATACGGTGCGGCTGCCGTGGTGATGGCCTTCGATGAAAAAGGCCAGGCTGCGACTTACGAAGACAAGATCCGCATCTGCCAGCGGGCTTACGACATTCTCGTAAATGAGGTTGGTTTCCCACCCGAAGACATCATCTTCGACCCCAACATCCTCACCGTCGCCACAGGGATGGAAGAGCACAATAACTACGCGGTTGACTTCATAAACGCAACGCGCTGGATCAAAGCGAACCTGCCCCACGCCAAGGTGAGCGGGGGCGTCTCCAACATTTCGTTCAGCTTTCGTGGCAACAACAAAGTGCGGGAAGCCATGCACTCCGCCTTTCTTTATCACGCCATCGCGGCGGGGATGGACATGGGCATTGTGAACGCCGGGATGCTCGAGGTATATGAGGAGATTGAGCCGGAACTGAAAGTGATGGTCGAGGACGTGCTGCTCAATCGCCGTTCCGATGCCACCGAGCGATTGGTGGAGTATGGCGAAAAGCTGAAGCACGTTGGCAAAGAAGTCACAGAGAAGAAGGCAGAAGAGTGGCGGCACACCACAGTTGAGGAGCGCCTGTCGCACGCCTTGGTCAAAGGCATCGACACTTTCATTGAAGCCGATGCCGAGGAAGCCCGCGCCAAGCTTGGCCGCCCTCTGCTGGTGATTGAGGGTCCGCTGATGGATGGCATGGGTGTGGTCGGCGATCTGTTCGGAGCCGGCAAGATGTTCCTGCCCCAGGTCGTCAAATCTGCCCGGGTGATGAAAAAGGCCGTTGCGTACCTGACTCCGTTTATGGAGGCAGAGAAGGCGGCAATGGCAGCGTCAGGCCAGACCGTCAAGGCGCAGGGAAAGATCGTGCTCGCCACCGTCAAGGGAGACGTGCACGATATTGGCAAGAACATCGTCGGTGTCGTCCTCGCGTGCAACAACTACGAGGTGATCGACATGGGGGTAATGGTTCCCTCGGAAAAGATCCTCGAACGCGCCCGCGCAGAAAATGCAGACATGATCGGATTGAGCGGCCTGATTACGCCATCCCTCGACGAGATGGTGCATGTGGCCCGCGAAATGGAGCGCCAGGGGTTCAAGTTGCCTCTGCTGATCGGCGGCGCCACCACCAGCCGTGCGCATACGGCGGTCAAGATTGCGCCGAACTACAGCGAGCCTGTCGTGCACGTGCTTGATGCCAGCCGCGCGGTTCCCGTGACAACCAGCCTGCTGAGCGAAGATGGCAAAGACCAGTTTGTCGCGCAACATCGCGCAGAGTACGCGGCCATCCGCAAATCTCACGCTGCGCCGCGCCAGCAGGTCGTCTCGCTCGAGACCGCTCGCGGGAGGCGGACCCCCATCAAGTGGCGAACCGAAGATCTGCCCGTGCCTGAGTTTACCGGCGTGCGAGTGCTTGACGACTTTCCCCTGGCCACCCTGCGCGAATTCATCGATTGGACGCCGTTCTTTCACACCTGGGAGTTGAAGGGCGTCTATCCTCGCATCCTTGACCACGAAGTTTATGGCGCCCAGGCGCGCCAGATCTTCGATGAAGGTAACGCGCTTCTGGATCGCATCATTCGTGAAAAGTTGATCACCGCGCGCGGTGTCTACGGCTTCTTCCCCGCAAATGCAGTTTGCGACGATGTCGAACTCTACACGGATTGCACACGGTCAAAGGTGCTGGAAACGCTTTCATTTCCTCCGCCAGCAAGCGAACCGTGAAGGCAGCGAGCCATGTCGGTCTCTCGCCGACTTTATCGCGCCCCGGGAAACCGGGTTGCAGGACTACATCGGTGCATTCGCGGTAACCAGCGGGATCGGGCTGAAGGAGTTGTGCGACAGCTTCCGTGCCGAGCATGACGACTACAACGCCATCATGGCCGAAGCCCTCGCCGATCGTCTTGCCGAAGCTTTTGCTGAATGTCTGCACAAGCGGGTTCGGGATGAGTGGGGTTACGGTCGCGAAGAATGCCTGAGTACAGAGGAACTGATCCATGAGAAGTATCGTGGAATCCGGCCGGCTGCAGGCTATCCCGCGTGCCCGGACCATACTGAGAAAGGCACGCTTTGGCGCCTGCTCGACGTGGGGGCCAACACTGGAATGATACTCACCGAATCTTTTGCGATGTGGCCGGGGTCGAGCGTGAGTGGGCTTTATTTTGCTCATCCGGAATCGCGATATTTCAGCCTTGGTAAAATCGACCGCGATCAGGTCGCCGACTATCACCAACGCAAAGGCATGACGGTCGCAGAGGTCGAGCGATGGCTCGGGCAGAACCTTAACTACGATACCTCGGCGTAATTCCAGCCTGCAGGCCTCTCGTCCCTTAAATCGACCACGCGTCCAAGCCATGTCTTCACTCCCGCAACCGGCAACATAACTGCAAGGTCATCCTGCCGTTTCCTCGCTCGAATGCCCGAAAAGACTCGGAGCGAGCGGGCCTGTGCCCACCGCATGCAGGTACTCCGTGGATGGCGCATTTTGAAACTTTAGAGCGTTCTCGGAATCCGTGATAATGTCTTGGAACAGCGACGTGAACCCAAACGTTGGTTAGGTCGACGCACAGAGGGATAGACTCAAGTCCTTGTTTTGTCCTAATGTGCGTGCCATCAATGAATCGAATCCTGCAGCACCATAGATGCCTTCTCTGTATCACATTTGGTCCATTTCTAAACCCGGTTTGCAGATCGTGGCATTCGGTCACAAGAACTTCTCTTAACGGAGCCGCCATGACGATTCTCATCAAGAGACTCGTGCTTCTCGCAGCCCTGATTTTCGCGATTGGATCCGTCGAACTCAGTGGCCAGGTACAGGCAATCAACGGAAGCATTCAGGGCGATGTTACAGACTCGGCAGGGGCAGCCGTCCCAGGTGCTGCTGTTGAAGCCGACGAGGTCGAGACCGGGACGATTCATAGTGCGGTCACGGATGCCGGCGGGCACTTCGAATTCCTCTCTCTGAAGCCCGGACGTTACGTCGTCAAGATCTCCAAGACTGGATTTGCCACTACGGTGCAGCAAAACCTCGACCTCACGGTTGGGCGCACCATCTCGCTCAAATTGACCCTGCAGGTTCAGGGAACGAGTGAATCGGTCATCGTCACCTCCACTCCACTGGTGGACGTGGTCACGACCTCTTCGACGTCGAATCTTGGCGAGTCAGCCATCGCGACTACGCCCGTGCTTGGTCGCAAGTTCGAGGATCTTCTTACCTTGACGCCGGGCGCAAGCATCGTCCAAGGTCCGGATGGCGACGAGATCAACTTCAACGGACAGCGCGGCATCTTCAACAACATCAGTCTCGATGGCGGCGACTATAACAATGGCTTCTTCGGCGAGCAGTCAGGCGGTCAACGCGCGGCTGTCGATATTACGCTTGAGGCCGTCAAGGAGTTCCAGGTTGTCGCCAGCGGCGCCAACGCCGAATTCGGGCGGACCGGCGGCGGCGTGGTCAATGTGATCACAAAGTCGGGCACGAACGAGTTTCATGGAAGTCTTTTCGAATACCAGCGACTTGAAGCGCTGACGGCCAACACGTCAGACGGCAAGCCTCTAACTGACTTCCACCGCGAGCAGTTTGGCGGCAGCGCCGGTGGTCGCATCATCGAGGACAAGCTGTTCTACTTTGGGGCGGCGGAAGGCATCGATGAAAACCTGCTCCGCCCCAACCTTAGCGCGCCGATCGGGACTCCGTGTGCGATTTCCAATCCGGCCTTCGGCGGCAATATTTCCGATACCGAGATCGATGGCAGCGGGGACTGCCAGCGGCAGGTTCTCATCAACTTCTACAAAACGAATTTCAAGGAGAGTGAGGGGCAACCCGTTGATCACGTGGTTCACAACGGCGCATTCTTCGGTCGCATGGACTACAACATCACTCAGAAAAACATCCTTTACGCATCCTATAACTTCGATTACTCGAACAACCCCAACCAGACCTTCGATGTTTCAACTTATGGAAATTCCGCCAACGGAATCGAGGGTCCCGCTCATATTCAGACGCTGAACTTCAACCTGGTTTCAACATTGAACGATCGACATCTGAATGAGGCGCACGTCACCTACGGCCACGAGACGCGTCCTCGATCAGCCGATCGACTCCAACGCCGTGCCCGACACGGGAATGGGCTTCTTTCCTTCATTTCGATTCGGGCAACCTTTCTTTCTCGGACCAGGCGCCAGCGAAGTTTTTTACCATGTCGACCTCAAGGACAATTTCTCGCTGATCGCGGGCAAGCACACCTTCAAGGTAGGCGGCGAATATCTGCATAGCAACAATGTGCAGGTCTTCGACGGCTTTGCGCTTGGCCGGTACATTTTTGGAAGCGTAACGGGGTTTCTGCACTACGCCACGCCTGCAAGCCAGGGTGATGGGTACGGTCCGAATGTGCAATCGTGTTCCGACGGCTCGTATGTCTCGATAACATCGTGCCCTGAGGGAACGACGAACTTCGGCAGCCCGCTCTTCCTTTATCTGCAGGACGCAGGCACCCAGGCAGGCGAAACCGTTCAGCAGGCGGGCTACTCCAACATCAGCAACGAAGAACCCGCCGTTTATGCGCAGGACACCTGGAAGGCGACCTCACGCCTGATCCTGAATTACGGTCTCCGTTGGGAAGCGCAATTCTTCCCCAAGATGAAGATTGCGCCCTCTCAGGCATTGTATGGCCCTTACCTATCTGATCCGCGGTTCCCGTCTACCGGCTACCTTCCCAATCAAACAACCGAGTTCCAGCCGCGCGTCGGATTTAACTACGACATTTTCGGCAATGGCAAATCGGCACTTCGCGGCAGCGCCGGGATCTTCAACGCGCGGCAGAATATGCTGACCGAAGTGGGCGCCATCACCACCAACGGCGTACAACAGCAGACTCTCACGGAGTTCTCAGGCGAAGGCAATCCTACTTACCCCGGCATCCTGCCCGTCACTAACTGTCCCGCCACGGGCTGTGTCGGTGCTGGTGTAACGGTGTTCGATAAGCACTATCACAACCCGCGCATCTATACGTTTAACTTCGGCTACGATCAGCAGGTCTCAGAGGACTTTGTTGCGTTTGTGGACTTTACTGACTCGAAGGGCGTTTATTTGACACGATTCGAGAACCCCAATGTAGGCCCCACTGCCGCGTTGCCAGGGCAAGCCTGTCCCGGTCAGGCGGCCACACCGGCCAATGCCGATACTGTGACCTATTGCGGCGACGCTCCCTTTGCAACATTGGGATCGATCACGAATACCATCAGCAACGCCAAGTCGCTCTACCGCGGGTTGACCATCGGCCTGCGCAAGCGCATGTCGCATCATTTCCTGGCAGAGGCCCAATACACCTACTCGATCGATCGCGACGACGACTCAAACGAGCGCGATCCCTTCACGTTCCGTTACGCCAACCTCTACGATCTGAAGGCAGAATATTCTCTCTCCGATCGCGATGAGCGCCACAAATTCAACGCCTACGCTGTGGGCAATCTCCCGTTTGGTATCGACGGCAACCTCCGCATTCAGCAACACTCCGCCGAGCCCGAAACTGACAACTCCAACGGGACGGGGACTGGAGCCCCTTGCAGCCTCAACAATTCGGCAACCCGGTTCGTGAATGGTGTCGACTGCGGGCGAAATCACCTCAGAAAAGACAATGCGTTCTTTGTTTTTGATTTCGGCGTGGCTCGCCCTATCCATTTCCACGATGGGCGGTTGGCGCTCATCCCGCGCGTCGAGGTATTTAACGCCTTCAACAACACCAACAATCTGAATCCGCTCAGCTCGCCTGCGTTGTTCGATTTCAGCGGCTTTCTCCGCGTTGGCGTGGGTGATCCGCGGCAAGCGCAGCTTTCTCTCCGCTTCGCTTTTTAGAATCTTTACCGCAACGCGAGGCTTCGAATTGACCACCACATCCGGTGACCTATCCGCCCCTTCAGATCATTGCGAGAACATTGCGCTTATTACGACCATGGCGTCCATCCTGCTGCTGGTGGTGCTGGTCGCGATCTGCGTCCAGGCTGAGCATGGTTACACTCGCATGCCGGACGGACAATCTGAAGAAGGCAGATCTCGTACATTAGTTGACGCCTGCGCCGCCGCACTTCTCTCAAATTGATTGAGCGATATGTTCCTCGTGCGATGGTATGATTCCATCCCATGAATATAATTCTGGTTCACGGAATTCTGGGGTTTCGCAGAAAGTTTGGAATTGACTATTTCCGTGGCGTTGCCCAGCACTTTCGAGAGCAACAACTAAAGGTGTTTGTGCCCGAGCTCGATCCAACCCAGGGCATTGAGTTTCGCGGAACCCAGCTGCAAGATCAAATCGAGGCCGCATTCAGTGGTGGAAACCTCGATTCCAACGAGACAACACATATCATTGCTCACAGTCTGGGCGGACTCGACAGCCGCTACATCCTGTCGCCCGCAAACCCGCGGCCGATTCAGTTCCGAATCCGGTCTCTTTCAACAATTGCCACCCCGCACCGGGGCGCACCAATTGCGGATGCTATGGATAATCCCGCTGAGCTTTTGCCTTTTCCTCATCTCCCGTTTCCTTCGACGCCGAATCTGATCGAGCCGGCTCTCAATACTCTCGGGATCTCTCTCAATGGGATGCGAGACCTTACCACGCGCGCCTGCGCGACCTTTGCAGAAAAGTATCCGGATAACCCGAATGTGGCCTATTTCAGCAGTGCCGGCTCCGGACGTCCCGACTTTCCCCAAACGGCGGCCGCCTTTCTCCTCTTCCATCACTACATTTTCGCTGCAACCGGCCAGGCAAATGACGGTATGGTTCCTGTCCCTTCGGCGCAGTGGGGAACCTTTGATCCAGCGACATGGCCCGGCGATCATGGCGAACTGATCGGCTACAACCTGGACAATCTCTTCTCCCCGCCCGCATTCGATTATTTGGCAAAATACGATCAAATCGTGGCCAGGGCGGCGGCGGTTTGACGACGCATCCAGATGTTGCTTTGCATCGGGCTGCGGCAGCAATGAAGGCACAGCATCTCGTCACAAACCTGGCAGGGACGCGCCCCGGGCAGTCAGACTATTCGTGGATGTATGAACCAGAGTGAGGTGAAATTGGGACTCGTCAGGGAATTGAAACTTGCGCTGCGCCAGTTAGGTCGAGCGAAGGTCTTCACTACCGTTGCTATTCTGACTCTCGCTCTTGGCATCGGCTGCAATACCGCGATTTTCAGCGTGTTTTATGCCGTGCTGCTGCGGCCTCTTCCTTTCACAGAGGCAGATCGGGTGGTCCTCGTTTCGGAGCATACCGACCGTTTTCCGCTCCTCTCAGCTTCCTGGCAGAATTTCAGAGACTGGCGGGCCCAGAGCACGTCTTTTGAGGAGTTCGGGGCAGTGCGGTCACTCACCATGTCACTCACCGGCAACGATGAACCTGAGCAGATTCCGAGCCAGATGGTTACCGGGAATCTGCTTCATCTGCTTGGCCTGCGACCGCACCTTGGTCGCGCGTTGACAGAGAGCGACGATCAGCCGGCGTCGCGTGCCGTTGCGCTTCTCGGATATGGATTGTGGCAGCGAAAATATGACAGTTCGCCAAGCGTCATCGGACAGTCCATCAGACTTAACAACCAGAGCTATACGATCATCGGCGTGCTCGAAAAGAATTACGAACTCCTGCAGCAGAAACCAGACGTCCTGGTGGCGCTGGGACCATGGGCAAATACGCTGCCCGACGACCGATCGTGGCACCCGGGCATTTATCCCATCGCCCGCCTCAAGTCTGGAGTCTCGTTGGCGTCGGCGCGTGCGGAGATGACCATCATCGCAAAGCGCTTGCTGGAGCGATATCCGACGGACAACATTGCGCTCGATGCCATCGTCAACCCAATGCATGAGCAGCTTGTGAAGGACGCGCGCCCCGCTTTGCTCACGCTTCTTGGGGCGGTCATATTTGTTCTGCTCATCGCGTGCGGCAATATCGCGAATCTTCTATTGACGCGGGCGACGGCACGGCGCAGAGAGATTTCCATCCGCATTGCCCTGGGCGCCTCCGATTGGCAAATCATGCGGCAGCTCATCCTCGAGGGAATCGTGCTTTCCACCATGGGAGCCGTCGCCGGCGTTGCTCTGGCAGTGGTGTCAATGCCAACCCTGCTCCGTGCCGCTGCGGCGTCACTTCCCCCGGCAGCCGACGTTCGCATTGACATGCATGTGCTGCTTTTCACCGCCTTCGTTTCGATCTTTGCGGGAGTGATCTTCGGCATCGTTCCCGCTGTGCATCTTCGCCTCGTCGACCTGCGAGCGGTTCTCAACGAGACCGAACGCGGTGCTGTCGGCAAGCACGCGAAACGCTTGCGGAGCGTCCTGGTGGTCTCTGAGGTGTCCCTGGCGCTACTGCTGATGATCGGAGCAGGTTTGCTCGTGCGCAGCCTGGGCCGGCTCGGAGCCGTCAACCTGGGATTCTCCGACGACCACATATTGATCGCCGATCTTCCAATCCCGCCGCAGGCCCCCAGCACGGCGGGAAGGAACGTGGACTTCTATGAAAACGCGCTTCACGAGCTTCGGTCATTGCCAGGAGTGAACTCGGCCGCCGCCGCATCGTTTCTGCCGGTCAGCGGGCAGGGAGCCGTGATTCATTTCAATATCTTCGGCCACCCGCCCCGCAACTCCTCGGAATACATCATGGCAAACTACCGGGCGGTAAGCTCGGAATACATGCAGGCGCTCAGGATCCCATTGGTCGAAGGTCGTTGGGTTACCGATGCGGATCGCGAGACAAGTCCATCCGTTGTTGTAATCAACCGTGCGATGGCAAAGGCCTTCTTCGGCGATCAGTCGCCCGTGGGTAGGCGGATGCAAATCGGTGCGATACCCGATGAGACGGTCCCGTGGATGATGGTCGTGGGTGTAGTTGGCAATGTGAAGCAGTCCGTGGTAGCCGATACACCGGCGGAGATGTACATTCCATTCCGGCAGGCGAATCAATTGCTTCCAATAAACATCATGTCGATCGTGCTTCGCACGGAAGTCGACCCTCACTCCCTGACTCCAGCTCTTCGCGCAACCGTGCAGCGGATGAACCCGAACCAACCGGTGGTCAAGATCCGGACGATGGAAGAGAACGTTGCACAGAACATCGCGCAGCCCCGTTTTCGCACCATACTGCTGGTCATTTTCGCCAGCGTCGCGGTAGTCATCGCGGCTGTAGGCGTGTACGGCGTGATGGCCTTTGCCACCTTGCAACGGTCGGGGGAAATCGCAATCCGCATGGCCTTGGGATGCCGTCCCGATCGCATCTTCGCTTTGATCCTCGCGGACGGGATGCGTTTGACTCTGACGGGGACGGTAATCGGGACCGTGGCAGGCCTTGTGGTCGCGAAATATCTGAAGTCGCTTTTGTTCGACATATCAGCAACAGATGCAACGACATTGGGTGTATCAATTGCAGTCGTGCTTCTGGCGGGACTTGCTGCCTCGGTGATTCCGGCCCGAAGAGCGGCGCGGGTCGACATCACCACGCTGATGCGAGAAAACTGAGCAGGATCCTTCATCACTCAGTAAAGGCAGTGACGGCAGACTAAGATTTCCCTGTTGACATTCCACATATAAAAATGACAATGTACCTGTTGAATGTCAACAGGACGACTCGAAGTCATGGCACAAAGCAAATCGGATGTTCTCCAGGGGACCCTGGACCTGATAATCCTCAAGACCCTTGAATCAATGGGCTCGCTGCACGGCTACGGTATCGCACGCCGAATTGAGCAGGTCAGCAGCGACAGCATCAGCCTGAACCAGGGCACGATCTACCCGGCTCTTTTGCGTCTCGAACAGCGTCGATGGATCAAATCTGAGTGGGGACTCTCTGAAACGAACCGTCGCGCCAGGTTTTATTCGCTCACCCGAATTGGACGCAAACAGATTACGCAGGAAGAAGAGAATTGGTCGCGAATCGTCACGACGATGGCACGCTTCTTCGAAGCGTCGAAGTAGGAGACGACTATGGATTGGCTTCGTGAACTGTTTAGCCGGTGTGCCTCTCTTTTCGGACGGAAGCGGCTTGACCGCGATCTTGACGACGAGGTAGAGGCCCACCTCGAACTGGCGATTCACGAAAATATTCGCCGTGGCATGACCGAAGCTGAAGCGCGAACGGCAGCCTTGCTTGTTTTTGGCGGCCTGACCCAGGTCAAAGAGAGCTATCGTGTACAGCGGGGAATGCCGTTCCTGGAGATATTGGCCCAGGATCTGCGATATGCCATGCGAAAGCTGCGCTCTTCCCCGGGATTCACCCTGATCGCGGTCATCACTCTCGCGCTCGGGATTGGCGCAAACACCGCGATCTTCACGTTGGTGCAGGGAATACTGCTTCGCTCCTTGCCAGTTGCGGATCCGTCGAGGCTCTATCGCATCGGCGACCGGACCACTTGCTGTTACTACGGCGGGTTCGAAAATGAATCCGGCGACTTCGACCTGTTCTCGTACGACCTTTATCAACAATTTAAACAAGCCGCACCGGAGTTTGAGCAGTTGGCCGCGGTGCAGGCTGGCGGATCGGGTTACAGCGTGCGCAGGGGCTCTGAACCGCCCCGCCCTTTGCGAACGGAATTCGTATCTGGAAACTATTTCGCAACGCTTGGAATTCCTGCATACGTAGGGCGGGTGTTCACTGAGAGCGACGATCAAGCGGGAGCTGCGCCGGTCGTGGTTCTCAGCTATCGGGCATGGGAGACCGATTTTGCCCGCGATCCCGCGATGGTTGGTTCCACCATCTACGTGCAGACCCAATCGTTTGTCGTCGCCGGCGTTGCGCCTCCCGGATTTTTCGGGGATCGGATCATAGCCATTCCACCGGACTTTTGGATGCCGCTCGGAACCGAGCCGGTGATTGAGGGAGCGAACTCCGCGGTGAAGCAGAATGCGACGGCTTGGCTGTACGCCGTAGGGAGGGTGCATTTTGGCGTCGAGTTGCGCACGCTCGAATCGAAACTCTCGGCGGTGCTGCGGCAATGGATGCACACGCAGCCGGCATTTAACGAGAACGGCAAAACTCCCTTGATCGCGAGGCAGCACGTTGTCCTGTCTCGCGCCGGTGGCGGTATTCAGAAGCTGCAGCATCAGACGGGAGCGAGCCTTCGCATGCTTATGATTCTCTCGACTGTTGTATTGCTGATTGCCTGCGCAAACATCGCCAACCTGCTTCTCGCTAGAGGCGCGACACGACGGGCCCAGGTCGCGATGCGCATGGCGCTCGGTGCCGCGCGAAGCAGGCTCATCCGCCAGGTCATTACGGAAAGCCTCGTTTTGAGCCTCATGGGGGGGGCCGCGGGACTGGCCGTCGCTTACTTCGGAAGCCACATGATCCTCGCTCTTGCTTTTCCTTTTGCGAGGAACATGCCAGTTGAGGCGACTCCTTCCTTGCCCGTTCTCGCCTTTGCCCTGTCGGTCTCTGTCTTGACGGGCGTTGTTTTCGGTACCGCTCCCGCGTGGGTGTCGTCTCATGCTCAGCCGGCCGAAGCGTTTCGCGGAACTACGCATGTCACGCGTGATCATGCCTCGTTGTCGCAGCGCTTGCTGGTTGTGTTTCAATTGGCGCTATCCATCGTCCTACTCTCCGGAACAATTCTGATGACAAAATCACTCACAAACCTGCGTCATCAGAACTTCGGCATCGATACGGCGCAACGGTACACTCTGCAGATCGATCTTGAAGGCGCCGGTTACAAGGTCGAACAACTTCCCGAGCTGTACCGGGAAATCGAAGACCACCTCTCCTCGATTCCGGGGATGGTGCGCATGAGTTTTTCGCGCTACATCCCTCTAGGCGGAAATCAGTGGGGAACTTGCATCATCCAGCAGGGACACCCCGCCCCGGGGCCCAATGAAAAATGCTTCAGTGACTGGGACCGTGTGAGCGCCGGCTTTCTTGATTCGCTGGGAGTGCCCATCGTTCGCGGTCGAGGTTTTACGGCCCAAGATACCGCGACCTCGGAGCCGGTCGTCGTCGTGAATCAGACTTTTGCCAAAATGTTTTTTCACGACCAGGACCCGATCGGCCGGCGTTTCGGCACCGATTCCGTGCAGTACTCGAGCGCGTTTAAGATCATCGGTGTTTCGGCGGATTTTGAAATGGTTGACGCTCGCGGTGAGATCCGTCCCCTGTTCCTTCGCCCCGTGACGCAGCGATTCAGCGGGTACAAGGAGTCGGACATGGTGGCCGGCGAGAAGAGTTCGATGTTCCTTAACTCGCTGATCGTTCAATTCGCGAATCCGCAGCAGGACGCGGAAACTCTGATTCGCAAGAAGCTCGCCGAGGTTGACCCAAAGCTGCCGGTATTCGGATTCGCTCCCTACAATGCGATTGTAGCCGGAAATTTCAACCAGGATCGGTTGATTGCCCGCCTCACATCCGCGTTCGGATTCGTTGCCCTTCTGCTCGCTTCGGTCGGACTTTACGGGGTGATGTCCTACTCCGTTGCGCGTCGCACCAGCGAGATCGGCATACGCATGGCGATCGGCGCAACGCGCTCCACGATCATTAAAATGGTGCTGCGCGGAGCGGTGACGCAGGTCTTGGCCGGGCTGGCTTTCGGCATTCCGGCCAGCCTTTACTCCGGTCACCTGATGTCAAGTCTGCTTTACCAAGTCAGTGGATTTGACCCGCAGGTGCTGGCCGGGGCTTGCGCGGTGCTGGGAGTCTGCGGCGGTCTGGCTGCCTTGATTCCCGCTGTCCGCGCTGCTTCCATCGATCCGATGCTCGCCCTCCGAGCCGAATGAGGGCTTCCAAAAAACCCAGCGGATGGTTACTTCTTCAACAACCCTTGTTGCTCAAGCCAATCTGCGAATCGATCGATCCAGTGATCGGTGGGAAGATTCTGCCTTCGCATCCCAAAGCCGTGGCCGCCTTTGGCGTACAAATGCAGCTCCGCCGATTTATGGGCGCTGATCCACTTCTCATATAAGGCAACGCTCTGCGGCGCGAGTCCAAGCTGATCGTCGCTCGCTGCCGCCAGGAACATTGGCGGCGCATCGCCAGCAACGGGAGCGTCTTTAAACATGGTTGGCCCCGCATAGATAGGGGCAACAAAGGCCGGTCTTCCTTCAGGCGTGTAATGAAGAGCCACTCCGGCAGTCACCGTTCCTCCAGCGGAGAATCCAATAATGCCGACGCGGTCCGGGCCAACTCCCCATTCCGATGCATGCTGGCGAACGTACGCGACTGCTGCTATTCCGTCAGCTACGGCCAGGGGTTCGACCTTGTGTAGCATCTCGCCGAATTTCTGCCTGTCTGTATACAGCGTCCCGAATTCTTGCGTAGCGTCCTCGCCGGTATGCGCGAGGCGATACTTGAGCACGAAGGCCGTCACACCCTTCGCAACCAAATACTTTGCGACATCATAGCCTTCGCTGGTTATAGATAGAGCCATGAAACCGCCGCCCGGGCAAATTACCACGGCACTGCCGTTTCTCAGCTCCGGTGAAGGCTTGAAAGCCGTCAGGCTCGGCTTGGTCACGTTGGTGACGACGTCGGTATTCCAGGTTTTCGAAAAGTATGCCTTCTCCGGATAATTCTCGTCGGACGACCCCGGCGCGGCGCCGGGATAGAGTGGAATCACATCCTGCGCGATCGCGATGTTTGCCAGAAACAGAATCGCGAAGAGGGTTCGAATCAAGATTGATTTCATAGGCGCATAGTCTAGCAGAGCAGTCCGGCCTGAGAACTCACGCCGCGTGCTTCCAGTTTCGGAGCAACGAAAAATCGGGTACTTCCGACATTCGTTGGAACCAATCTCGATGTCAGGCGGGATGAAGCTCAGATTCTCACCGTGTTTGCCTAGAGCGAGCGAACGCGCAACGCTTTCGCTTGCCGGGGGGAGTAACACGCGGTTCAGTGCTGGGCAGGTGGTAACCGTCCAAGCTCGGCGTCCCGAATGATCACCTCGCATCACGGAGCCGATCCATTTGGGGGAGAGATAATGGCTGCGTCCACCAAACTCGGTGTACTGACAAATGGAGAACCAAATGACGTTAACACGGCGAGAGGCGCTGCAAGGTGTGGCAGGGGCGGCCGCGGTGGCACTGCTGCCGTTGAGCGCTGCTGGAAAGCGGGCGGAAAAGGCTACAACCACACCTTGGCCTGAAGATACCCGACCCGAGGATAGGATGCGCGCATTCAACGACGATTGGCATTTCCATCGCGGCGATACTGCAGGTGTGGAAGCGGCCGACTTCGATGATTCGTCGTGGCGGACGCTCGATGTTCCCCACGACTGGACCATCGAGGATCTGCCTGCGGCGGCCGACGATGGCAAGGGCGCAATCTGGACGGAAGGCACAAACCCGGTGCGGACGGGCCCGTTCGATATGTATTCGAGTGAGGGGCAGATATCAACTGGCTGGACCGTGGGTGGGATCGGTTGGTATCGCAAGACGTTCGACAAGCCGGCCGTGCCGCAAGGCGGCAAAGCGGAGTTGCGCTTCGAAGGCGTCTACATGAACTGCGACGTGTGGTTGAATGGCGTGCATCTGGGCAACCATCCATACGGTTACACCGAGTTTGCATTCGATGCGACGCCTCATCTCACGGACGGTCGCAATACCATCGCAGTCAAGGTGAACAACACAGGGCGCAACAGTCGCTGGTATTCGGGCTCGGGCATCTTTCGCAAGGTTTGGCTCATTCTAGCGGGGGAATTGCGGATTACCGCCCACGGCGTATACGTCACAACTCCCGAAGTGACCGGTGACGCCGCCCGGATAAACGTCGAGGTCACCGTCGAGAGCGGCGCAACCGCAGCGAAACAAGTAAATGTGCGTGCGCGCATGACGGACCCGACCGGCGCAGTAGCCGGCGAAGGGCAATCTTCGTTGAGTGTCGGCGCAAATGGGCGGGGCACGGCCATATGCAGTATCCAGTTGAAGAGCCCGCGTTTGTGGTCGCCCGTGGATCCCCATCTCTATCGAGCGGAAGTCATTATCGAGTCGGAACGAAGGTTCGCTGACGCGGCAACCGTGCACGTTGGTATCCGGAAAGTTGAGATCGATGCCTCGCAAGGTATCCAAATCAACGGCGAGAGCATCAAGCTTCGTGGCGGATGCGTGCACCACGACAACGGTCCGCTTGGTTCAGCGTGCATTCCCCGTGCGGAAGAGCGTCGCATCGAGATCCTCAAGGCCAACGGCTATAACGCCATCCGCACCAGCCACAATCCTCCATCGCGCGACTTTCTCGATGCATGCGACCGGCTCGGCATGGTGGTCATCGACGAAGCATTCGATTGCTGGGAGGCAGGCAACAAGAACCCCGAGGACTACCACCTCTACTTCAAGGAATGGTGGCAGCGCGATCTCGAAAGCATGATTCTCCGCGACCGCAACCATCCCTCCGTGATTCTCTGGAGCATTGGCAATGAGATTAACGAGCGGGCGGAACCACATGGAGTGGAAATTGGCAAAGCACTGGCTGATCATGCGCACAAGTTCGATCCCACGCGCAAGGTAACGGCTGCTATCTGCCATGCGTGGGATCACCCCAATCAAACATGGCAGGACATGCAGCCGGCGTTTTCCTATCTGGATGTAGGCGGTTACAACTACCAGTGGACCGAATACGAAAAGGATCATGCGAAATATCCAGAACGAATCATGGCGGGAACTGAGTCGTTTCCAAACCAGGCGTTCCAGAATTGGCGTGAGGTCGAGAACAACAAATTCGTGATCGGCGATTTTGTGTGGACGGCGATCGACTATCTCGGCGAATCTGGTATCGGCCACGCGAGCATCAAGACCGGCCCGGGCGGAGACGTGTTTTCGCCCCCCTACCCGTGGTTCAACTCCTACTGTGGCGACATCGACCTGATCGGCAATAAGAAGCCGCAGTCCTACTTCCGGGACGTCGTGTGGCGCCGCAGCAAGGTGGAGATGGCGGTGCAGCGCCCGGTGCCCGAGCGTTACACCGAGCAGGTAAGCCGATGGGGATGGAGCGACGAACTGCGCAGTTGGACCTGGCCCGGTCTCGAACAGCGGCCGATGAAGGTCCGCGTATACACCCGCGCCCAAAACGTCAAGCTCATGCTCAACGGCAAGCAAGTCGGCTCAAAGGATCTGACCGAATCGGATGCGCTCACTGCGGAGTTCACCGTGCCATACGCTCCCGGTGAACTGGAAGCGGTCGCTTATGAGAACGGCCAGGAGATTGGGAACATCACCTTCGCAACCGCCGGTAAGGCGCACAAACTGGTTCTGAATCCCGACCGGTCAAAACTGAAAGCCAGCCGCGACGACCTGAGTTATGTGATGTTGCACGTGCTGGACGAAAACGGTCGCCCGCTTCCTGATGTAGTCGTCCCTGTCACCTTCGCAGTTAGCGGAGCCGGCGAAATTGCGGCGGTGGGCAACGCCAATCCCAAGGATGTTGCTAGCTTCCGCCAGCCTCGCCGGGACACCTTCCACGGCGCATGCCTGCTAATCATCCGTCCAACAGGGAAGCCCGGAATTGTTGAGGTTCGCGCCGAGTCGCCCATCCTTGACAGTGCGGTCCTTCGCTTGGATGTGGAGACTACAAGTATTGAATGATCACTTTCTTCAGGTGCTTGCTCTCCAGTAATTCCGCGATCCGCTTCACGATGTTGCGCCGCAGATCGAGTTCAACCGGAATATTGGGATCCTGGTGAGCCTCGTTGATCCTGGTGCCGACGGCGAATTTCACGATGTCGCTATCGAGTAGCATATTCGCCAATCGTACCGCGGCGTTGGAGCGCATCTCTTCCGGAGGAGATTCCTGTTCGAGGAGCCGCAGTACTGCGCCCAAGGTCAGCGTCCCTTCCGTCACCAGGTCGAATCCCTGCATCTTTGCGGCCGGCGGAACCTTTGGATCGAGCGCCTGCCGCATGTCAATCTGGATCTCGCGATTCAACAACCGCGAAATAATATTCGCTGTTGTACCGCCGCAAATGACTTTGCGGCCTGGCGTTCGTTCGGCCATCTTCGCAAGGTCGTTATCGTGGGATCGATTGAACGGCGCGCCCGTCATCACCAGCAATTGCCGCGGACTGCGGAAATAGACGACACCGCACGTGATGTCATCCTTTGCCGAGAGTCCATCGATCTCTTCGGCCTTGCTCACCAGGATGCGCGATAACTCACGCGCCGATATATGAGGGTGCCGGTCGATCTTCTCACGGACAAACCGGTCGACGTTCTGCAATCCCCATCCGAGCGGAGTCCGGTATTCCCCCATCCCTGCCTGCGTGATGCCATCCGAGAAGAAGACAATGCGATCTTCGCGCTGGACGTCAACGGTCGAAAAGCTGATCACGCGGTCTTGCCACCGCGCCGGCCTCAACTCAGTTTTTGCGATGCTGAGTTCTTCTCCGGGCCGGATGAGCAGAAAAGGAGGATTGCCGTGCTCGATGATCCGGGTCTGCCCGGTCGTTGCCATATCGATCACGGTAAATGTCGAGTAACTGATCTTGCGCGCGCTGCAAATCGGCAGCGTGTCCATGATGATTTCTGCTGAACGGCGTATGTCCATTGCGCTTGCGGTGAATTTCAGAGCCATGGTCGCCGTCATGGTCGCCAGCACTGCTGGCTTTCACGCCGCTGCCCAGCCCATCCGATAGAACAGAAACAATGCGGCCTTCCTGTTTCACCTTCTCTGAAAGAAACACATCGCCGGAAATCAATTGGCCGTGCTTGGCCCGCTGATTGTAATCAATCTCGACGAAGCTTTCTTCGACGCCGCTCACTGTTGCCCTCGTGCATCCGGATCGTTCAATTCTTCTGGGCTAAACGAGCGCACGATCGAGTTGAGAATAATCTCCGAATCCGCGGCGTTTTCTCCGAGCAGGTAGGCAATCTGCTGAACCGTCTTGAGGTTCTTCTGGATGACCTCGCGGGCGCGACCGATAATTTGCTCTTTCTGGAATATGGGCTCTGTAATGTCCTGAAAGATCCCGCACAACACCGCATGCGGCTCGATCGTAAAGATGCTGGTGTTCAGAATACTGCGCTGGTAGCGGATATCGTGCCCGACCATGTCTTCATTGGATTCAAGCACGCGGCGGAATATGTAAGAAAACGGGATCACCGCATCCAGAGCGCATCCTTCCAGGTCCTTCGCATTCTGTATATCCTCCGAGAACAAGCGCACAAAGTTCTTGTTGCACTCGATGATCTTCAACTCCTCGTCGACGATCACGACGGCGGACGGCATCTTCTGCAGCAGCGCATTGGCCTTTTTCTGCGCGAGCTTTCGAGTATAAGTCGCACACATCATGCGCTCGGCGTTGCGGGCAATCAGCGCGTGCGCAAAGTCGCGGCAGGAGTCGTATCCGCATCCGCCGCAGTTCAACTCGTCCTCCGCTGAGTACTTTCCGACGGTGCGCAATGCCTCCCGCAACTGCAGTTCGCTGTATTCATTGCGAGGAACCGGCGCGGCCGAATAAGTGCGAGCGATTGGAACCGAAGCAAGGCGTGGCCCGGTGCCGGGCTTGGCAAAGTGGAGCACATCGTAACGCCGGCGTGCAACTGAGGAATTACGCGCTGCCTTCGGTCCGTTTACGCACGATCCGGCGCAGGCGGTCAACTCGAGAAAAATACTGTGCTCGGGCTTCCACTCTGAAATTCCCTTCAAGGCTTGCTCTACGTTAGCAATGCCCGAGAACGACATGATCTGGGAAGAGTTGACTTCGTTGCTTCCCGTGACACCCGGAATCAATCCGCCCTCGATGGGATAGAGCGCGCCCTCGCGTGCCTCTTCTGGAAAGAAGTGATCGTCGATCGTCTCCGCCACAGTCGTCATATCGATGTTCATTTCTGCCAGCCAGCGGGTGAGATCCTCAAACGTGAGCACCACATCGAGAAGGTTGGGATGCACTTCGGCCTCGGTCTTCTTGGCGATACAGGGCCCTATGAATACAATCGCAACGTCCTCGCCGTAGTAGGAGCGCAGCATCTTGCAATGCGTGAGCAGCGGCGACAGTAGCGCGGATATCGAATCCTCGTATTCGGGATGATACTTGGCGACATAGTCAACCACCACGGGACATGCGGAGGAAATAAAAACCCTCTGGGGCTCAGTACGCATGAGAGAGAGCACATTCGCTGAGACTTGTTGGGCTCCCAATGCCGTTTCAGAAACCGCACGAAATCCCAGCCTTTTCAGCGCATGAATCAGCTGGCCTGGCCGAACACCCGGGAATTGCGCTATAAACGACGGTGCGAGCGAAACCACTACTCTGCGCCCGCTCGAGAGCAAAGCCTTGGCCTTGGGAAGATCGTCCCGTACTTGCTTGGCGCTGCTGGGGCAAGCCAGCATGCAATTGCCGCATAGAATGCATAGTTCCGGTACAATTCGCGCGTAGCCATCCTGCACCCGGATCGCTTTGACCGGACATTCCCGAATGCACTTGTGGCAGTCCTGGCATTCGCGTCTCTCGGTATAGATAGGGTGAAGGGTTGGCATTATTTCTCCGCAGTCCGATGCTCCACCTGATTCAGAAGCCCACGCAGGATGGTGGCGCTGACGCCATGGTGGATCTGCCCGCCGATCGTGAGGTTTGGGCCTTCCTTGCATTGATCCTGGCAAAGTCTCCCGCTCAATTGGATTGAAGCTTTCAGTCCATGCTTCGCCACATACTCCTGCATGATAGCGAGATTCTCCGCATTTCCGCGCGCAAAGCACGAACTTCCAAGGCAGATCACGATCTCAATGGTATCCACATCCTGAGTCATGGCGTACACCACGCTACACTGGCAGTTGCACAAACTCTGCGTACGAAGTTGAAGGTTGAGCGGGCCATTCTAACTCACCTCTTGTGCCGGCGCTACGTCCGGGAAAGCGGCCGAGTGAGCGAATCTGCCCGCACAGGCACCGATTGCAATCCGTTGCGCTTTCGTCGATGCAGGCCTTCGCGGGATAAATCTGATACAAGCTGCGGTACTTCAGTGGAGTCAGGTTCGGCATCACCACGTTCGCCCCGACTGCCAACCCTTTTCTGCGCCCGTCCACCCTATTGATTGTTGCAAGGGCGGTGGTGCTCGGGATGTTTGCGGCTGGACACATGATGCGCGCCAAAGCGATCATCTTGTACACCATCTCTTCGTTGGCCGGAACCTGGTCGGATGCGGCAATCTCAGGACGCAGTGCTCCTGTGCCCAAGGGCGTTGCGGCGTGTGGAATGTATGGTCCAATCCCAATCATGTCCAAATCCAGTGCGCGAAACGTGAGGACGTCTTGCGCGAGGCTTTCGAACGACTGCCCAGGAATTCCAACCATCACGCCCCCGCCGGCCTCGTATCCCAGGGCCTTGAGTTGCTTAAGCAAGGTCAGGCGGCTGGGTGCGCCTGTCCGACGAGCCGGGTGAATCGCACTGAACAGCTCCAGGTCTGACGTTTCGAATCGAAGCAGATATCGATCGGCTCCCGCCTCCCGCCACGTGCGTAATTCATCTTCGTGACGCTCTCCCAGGCTGAGCGTAACAGCCAGCCGAGTCTCCCTCTTGATCCAGCGAACGATATCCGCAACCCAGTCCGTCGTGAGCGCCTCGTCTTCGCCGGCTTGCATCACCACGGTGCCATAACCAAGCGTTTCAGCCTGCCGGGTACACTCCATGATCTCTTCGCGCGCCATGCGGTAACGCGGCAATTCGCGATTAGCCCGCCGCAGTCCGCAATACATGCACTGCCGCACGCAGTGACTCGAGATTTCGATCAGCCCGCGCAGGTGCACAGCATCACCTACGTGCTCCCCGCGAACGGAGTCGGCTAGCTCGTAAAGGCATTGCAGCCTTTTGCAACGGTCTTCGTGCAGCCATTCCAGGATCTCGAGTTTTGACAGTTCCTTCACAGTCAGTTCACAAGCACCGCGCTGGTATTGCCTTCGCCCGGCATAACGGATGCTTGCGGCACCTGAAGCCTTGCCTTTCGCGCGGCAACAAATGCAGCCAGCGCTTGCGGGAAGGGTTCGAGTGCCCGTTCCAGAATGCCGAGCGCGTGGGCGATGACCAACCCGTAGTTCGTGATCGGCACTCCCTGGCGATGACACTCTCGGATGCGGCTCATCATCTCCTGGCGGTTCCACATACATGCGCCGCAGTGAATCACAAGCTTGTACGGCGAAAGGTCTGCCGGAAAATCCCGGCCTTTCACGTTTGTGAACTCGAGATCGCCGCCGACGTATTGCTGCAGCCAGCGAGGAATCTTCACGCGGCCGATATCTTCTTCAATAGGATGATGCGTGCAGGATTCAGCGATCAGCACCCGATCGCCGGGTTTCAGCGAGTCCACCGTGAGAGCGGCTTTGGTTTGTGCAACCAGGTCGCCCTTCAATCGCGACAACAAGATGGAGAAAGCGGTAAGCGGAATGCCTTCGGGAGTCACACGCGCGACCTGCTCAAACACCTGCGCATCGGTCACGACCAGCCTTGGCGGCGTTTTAAGATTGTCGAGCGTTCTCTTCAGCCCGGCGTCCTTCACGACAACGCAGGAGGCCTCGCCGTCGAGAAGATCACGAATCGCCTGCGCCTGCAGTTGCTTGATCCGCCCCTTCGGTGCTTCCTTGTCGATCGGCATCACCAACACCGCGGTCTCGTCAGGCCCGACGAGATCACGAATCGACCACTGGCGAATCTGACGCTTCGGCGGGTGCAATTTCCCAGAGCTTCGTGCGGAATTCGTCAACTCCGGCGCCGGTCGTGGCCACCAGTTCGGCATACACGAGTTTCTCTTCTTCGAAGCGAAGCAACTGCTCCACGGTAGGCCGCTGCAGGTCCGCCTTGTTCAATGCGACCAGCACCGGGATCCCATGCGATCGCAATTCGGCCAGCAGTTGCTCTTCGAAGCTGCCCCAAACGCCGGCTTCGGTCACGAGAACGCCCACATCGGTTCGCGCGATCGCCAGGCGAGTCTTCTCGATGCGCTGCGCACCAAGCGCACCGACATCGTCAACCCCCGCCGTATCCACAAACAGACACTGGCCCGATGGGAAGCAATTCCATCGGCTTCTCCACCGGATCGGTAGTCGTACCAGCGATCTCGGAGACGATGGAAACATTCTGCTTCGTGATGGCATTCAGCAGGCTCGATTTGCCCACATTGCGCCGGCCGAAAAAACCGATGTGCAGACGAAAGCTCTTGGAAGTCGCGCGAAGCATGATGATTCTCCCTTGTCCTTCTTCTAGATGAAAACGTCGCGGTCGCCGCGGCGAACCTGGTTCAACATTGGCAAGGTGCAAGCCGTTTGTTGTCCGTCCATGTGCTGGAGTTCGATGGAGATAAGCTTTTCGCCAGCGGATTTGGCTACCGGCCCGGCATAGTCGCACAAGTACTCCAGAAATGTTGAGAGCGCATTGGGCTGGCAGTGATACTTGATCTCTCCAGGTTTCGCCAGGTCCATGAAGTCCTGCCCCGTGCGGCCGGTGCGATAACACGCGGTACAGAACGACGGCGTATACCCCAGCGAAACAACGTCGGTAACCACTTCCTCCACCGAACGATGATCGCCCAGCTGGAACTGGCTGCCGTTGGGATCGCCTTCACCATCTTTGTATCCGCCCGGATCGGTGCGGCTGCCCGCGGAGATCTGCGAAATCCCCAGAGCAAATGTCGCCCGCCGCACTTGCGCTGTCTCGCGCGTGGACATGATCATTCCGGTATAAGGAACCGCCAGCCGCATAATCGCGATCATTTTCATGAAGTCGGAATCGCTCACAAGATACGGAGGCCGCGATGCGATTTCTGAGCCAACGGCTGGTTCCATTCGGGGAAAACTAATGGTATGCGGACCCACTCCGAATCGCTCCTCGAGATGGCGAATCTGCTGCATCATCGAGAGGATTTCGAACCGCCAGTCGTAGAGGCCGAACAACGCCCCGATGCCGACGTCGTCGATGCCGGCTTCCATCGCGCGGTCAAATGCAGTCGCTCGCCAATCGAAGTCGCGCTTGCGTCCCTTTAGATGAACGGCAGCGTAGGTCGGCCGATGGTAGGTTTCCTGGAAAAGTTGAAAAGTCCCGATCCCGGCTGTTTTCAACTGGCGGAAGCGTTCCACGGTTTGTGGGGCGAGATTCACGTTGACGCGCCTGATTTCGCCAGGCCCCACGCGTGTCCCGTAAATAGTCTCGATGCTGTCGAGAATGTATTGAAATCCCCGGGGCGGCAGAGCTTCACCCGCCACCACCAACACCCGTTTGTGCCCCTGGCGAATAAGAATGCGTGTCTCTTCCGCAATTTCTTCCATCGTCAGAGTGCGGCGCTTGAGAGCGGAATTCGTCGCGCGGAACGCACAATATGTGCACTCATTCGAACAACGGTTCGAAATGTAGAGCGGCGCGAAAAACACCAGCCGCGATCCGTAGATCTCCTCTTTGATCTGCTTTGCCGTCGCGAACATCTCCGTTAGCAGGTCTGGGCTTTCTACGAATGACAAGCAAGCTACTTCATCCATGGAGAGTCCCCGCAGCTCCCGTGCCTTGGCCAGCAACTCGCGGACCCGAAGCGGCGTCGGGCGCGAACACGGCGCGAGTAATCCTTCGATCTCCTGCGAATTGATAAAGTCAGCACGTTCCTGCGTTTCCACGATGTCCTCCTGTGTTGTCCACTTACTCTGGTTTGCGATCAACTTCGTCATCAGTGTTTTCAATGCGGCTGTTGATTGCGTCGATCACGCTTCCGCCGGTGCAGCGATGAACAAGCTGGCTGCCGATCATCGTATTGGGGCCGTGCTCGCATTGCTCGAAACAGAACCCGGCGCGAACATCCAGGCGGTTCTCCAGCCCGGTCTCTTCCGCATGGTGCAGCACCGCGCTCAGCACATGTTGCGAGCCCTTGAGATAACAGTTGGTCCCCAGGCACACGCTCACCTTGACCTTGTCCTTGCCCTGCGATTGCATCAGCGGAAGAACTTCGTCGTTGATCCGCCGGCGGCTCTGATAGGTAGTGTGCAGCAGATGGTGCGCTTTCTCTCCGCCGATATCTCCCAGGAACTTCGCGTAGCATTCGGTAACGAAGACGTTGTCCTGCGACTTGTGCAGTTGTAGCATCTTGTCGGCCTGGTAGAGACCCTTGGTCCGCAGCGTGCGAGCATTATGCGCCGTGGTCACCGGCTGGCCAGCGCCGCCTACACATCCCCCCGGGCACGCCATCACTTCGATCAGGTCATAGCGGCTCTTACCGGCTCTTACCTGCTCGGCGACTACGCGAGCGTTTCTCAGACCGTGAACAACGGCGAGCTTCAGTTCGGCTCCGTCCACTGTGATGGTCGCCTCCCGCAGTCCAGATTCGCCGCGAACCTCCTGGAATTCGACTCTGTCCAGTTTCTTGCCCGTCACCTTCTCCGCGGCGTAGCGGAGAACCGCTTCCATCACTCCGCCCGAATTTCCGAAGATCACGCCGGCACCGGTGTAGAAACCGAACGGCATATCGAACGATTCCGGCTGCAGCGCTTCGAATACGATCCCCGCCGACTGGATCATGTGTGCCAGTTCCTGCGTGGTGAGCACGTGGTCCACGTCGGGATCGCCGTCCACAGCCATCTCCGGCCGCTGCGCTTCGAACTTCTTGGCCGTACATGGCATGATGGCCACGACTTTCAAATCCTTGCGTTCGACCTTGAGTTGCTGGGGAAGCATCGCCTTGACCAGTGAGCCAAACATCGCCTGCGGAGAACGGCACGTGGAGAGATTCGGCAGTAGTTCGGGGAAGTATTGTTCCGCATATTTCACCCAACCGGGGCAGCAGGAAGTGAACATCGGCAGTGTTCCGCCACTCTTCTTGCGTTCCAGGAACTCGGTCCCTTCTTCAATCACGGTCAGGTCGGCAGCGAACGAGGTGTCATAGATCTGGTCGAAGCCAAGCTGCTTAAGAGCCGCGACGATTTTTCCCGTCGTAATCTCGCCAGGCTTCAAGCCGAAGCACTCGCCGAGGCCCACACGGACAGCGGGAGCAATCTGAACAATCACCGTCTTGGTGGGGTCGGCGAGCATCTCCCAGACCGGGTCGACCTCGGATTTCGGCGTAAGCGCTCCCGTCGGGCACACACTTGCACATTGACCGCAATTTACGCACTCCACTTCGTCCAACTGCTTGCCAAATGCGGGCTTTACTGCCACGTCATGTCCGCGATGCGCAAAATCAATCGCGCCGATTCCCTGGATCTCCGAGCACATGCGCACGCAGTCCCCGCAGAGAACGCACTTGTTGGGATCGCGTACCAGCGAAGGCGACGACTCGTCCAGCGGAACCGGCTGATGCACAGGCTTGAATCGCACCTTCTTGACGCCCAGCCGTTGCGCCAGGCTTTGTAACTGGCAGTTGGTACTGCGCGGGCACGTGGGGCACTGCTGATCGTGGTTAGCGAGCAGCAACTCCACCGCAATGCGCCGGATCTCGCGGATCTCCTGCGTCGTGGTTTGAATTTTGAGTCCCGGCTCCGGCGGGGTAGAGCAGGCGCCCAGGATACCGCGTCCTTCCACATCCACGAGGCACAAGCGACAGGCGCCGTACACGCTAAGTTCGGAGTGATAGCAGAAGGTCGGCAGATCGATGTTGGCTTTGCGTACGAGCTCGAGCAGGTTGCGCTCTCCCTCGATCGCGACCATCCGTCCATCAATCGTCAAAGTAGACTGTGTGGCCGTGTTCATCTCGAAGCTATACCCCCTCGACCGCGTTTAGTTTGCAGGCTTTTGCGCACGCGCCGCACTTGATGCACAGTTCCGGATCGATGTGGTGCGGCTTCTTCTTTTCCCCGGTGATGGCCTGGGTCGGGCACGATTTCAGGCACAGGCCGCATCCCTTGCACTTTTCCGCATTGATTTCCGGTTTCAGCAGAGCTTTGCAGCGCCCGGTCTTGCATCGCTTCTCGAACACATGCTCTTCATATTCTTTGCGGAAATAGCGCAGCGTTGAGAGCACAGGGTTGGGTGCGGTCTTGCCCAGCCCGCACAACGATCCAACCTGCACCGCGCGGCCCAGTTTCTCCATCAGATCGAGCGTGCCCGCGTCGGCGCGGCCTTCAATCACATCGTCCAGCAGCGCCAGCAACTGCTTTGTTCCTTCCCGGCACAGCACGCACTTGCCGCACGACTCGCGTTGTGTGAATTCCATGAAGAAGCGCGCAATGCTCACCATGCAGGTGCGGTCGTTCATGACCACCAGGCCGCCGGAGCCAACCATGGCGCCTACCGAGCGAAGCGAACCATAGGCAAGCGGCAAATCGAGGTGGTCCTGGGTCAGGCAGCCACCCGAGGGGCCGCCGATCTGCACTGCCTTGAAGCCGGACTTGGATATCCTGCCGTTGTCGTCTGTGACTCCGCCGCCGATGTTGAGCACGATTTCACGCAGCGTCGTTCCGAAGGGAACTTCCACAAGGCCTGTGTTGGATACGTGTCCGGTAAGGGCGAAAGTCTTCGTTCCCGGAGAGTCCTTGGTGCCGATGCTGCTAAATGCATCGGGACCTTCGTTCAGAATCCGTGGAACATGCGCCAGCGTCTCAACGTTGTTGATGATGGTCGGCTTGCCCCACAATCCACTCTGCGCTGGAAATGGCGGCTTGGGAGAAGGCATGCCGCGCCGGCCTTCGATCGAGGCGATCATGGCGGTCTCTTCTCCGCACACAAACGCGCCCGCCCCTTCCATCACGTCGCACTTCATGGAGAGGCCAGTCCCGAAAACGTTCTTGCCCAAGATGCCTTCACGCTCGGCATCCGCGACGGCGCGCCGCATGCGCTGGACCGCAAGGGGATATTCCGCGCGCACGTAGACCAGCGTCTCGTTCGCGCCAATGGCGCGCGCCGCGATCATCAGGCCTTCAATCACGCTGTGTGGGTTGCCTTCCATCACCGAGCGGTTCATGAACGCGCCCGGGTCGCCTTCGTCGCCATTACAGATGACATACTTCTTGGTCGAATTCTGAATGCGCGCCGCGTCCCATTTGCGTCCGGTCGGGAATCCGCCGCCCCCACGGCCGCGCAAGCCGGATTCGCTGATCTTCTTGCAGATCCCCTCCGGCGACTTCTCCACAAAAGCCATCCGTGCCGCACGATAGCCGCCGTGCAGAATGTATTCGCGAATGTCTTCGGGATCGAGGAATCCGCATTCCTTCAGGACCAGCCGGTTCTGCCGCGCGTAGAACGGATTCTCTTCAAGCCCGCGGCAGCTTTTTCGTGTCGTCGGATCGCGATAGAGAAGCCGCTCGACAACCTCGCCGCCAACCAGAGTCTGCCGCACGATCTCCGCAACGTCTTCAATGCGCACCTTGGTGTAGAGAATGCCATCGGGAACGACCGAAACCAGCGGACCCATCTGACAAAAGCCCTGGCAACCGCTCTTCGACAGTCGAACCTCGCCGTCGCCTGCTTCCGAACGAAGTTCAAGAATCACGTTGAGGTCGGCGACGGCCATTTCGGTTTTGAAATGCTCGAATACTTTCATGGCGCCGTTCGCCATGCAGCCGGTTCCGGCACAGATAATTACTCTCCGTAACTCGGCCAGCGCGCCGTTTCTGTTTCTATCTGCCTCAAGACTCACCAGCGCTTCAGACATGGGCTTCCTCCGTCGCGGTCTGCACGGCGGGAACTTCGGCCGCACATTGCGGAGATCTCTCCTGGCCGGTGATTTCATCGACCAGCGCCACGGCGTGTTCCGGGGTTATCCCGCCATAAACCTGCTCGTCGATCACCAGCACCGGAGCCAGTCCGCATGCTCCCAGGCATGCCACGGTCTCAACGGTAAAGAGCATGTCAGCCGTCGTCTTGTGCTTTTCACTCGTGCCCAACTTCTGGTGCAGAGCATCGAGTACCGGCAGCGAGTGCTTCACGTGGCAAGCCGTTCCATCGCAAACTCGGATCACGTGCTTGCCCTTCGGCTCCAGCGCGAAATGCGCGTAGAACGTGGCCACGCCGAAGACGCGCGCGGGAGGAACATCGAGCGACATCGCCACGTAGGTCAGAACTTCTTCGGGCAGGTATTGATACTCGTGTTGAACCGCTTGCAGGATCGGAATCAAACCTGAAGGTCGGTGTCCATAACGCTCGAGGATGCTGCAAACTGTCTCGAACTTTCTGGCGCGGTCGACGGCCATTGGCGAGGACGCCATTACTCGAAGCCTCCATCTTGTTGAAATGGAACTCTGAACCTTCTGGCCAGCTTCCAGGAAAGCTCGGCAAGCGAAGAGTAGAGATCCTCTTGATGCACGATGATGTACGCAGGAATCTTCAGCCGTACGGGAGCGAAGTTCCAGATTGCCTGGATTCCCCCCTTGACCATTTCATCGGCGACGGATTGAGCCACTTCAGCAGGGGTGGTGATGATGCCGAGGTGAATGCTCATTCGACGCGCCAGGTCGGCCAGTTTATCGAGAGGCAAGACGGCTTTGTCGTGGATCCATTCGCCAATTTTGTTGCGATCGTTGTCGAATGCGGCCACTATGCGCAGCCCGAAGTTCGAAAACCGCTCATGCCCCAGAAGCGCAGTGCCCAGGTTGCCGGCACCTGCCAGGAATGCCTCGTTCACCTTGTTCCAGCCTAGAAACGTTTCGATGGCCTGAACGAGTTCGCCCACTGCGTAGCCGGTCTTCGGCTTGCCGACGATCCCCGTGTACTGAAGGTCTTTTCTAACCTGGACCGGCACCAGGTTCAGGTCGCGCCCGATCACACTGCACGAAACCCGGGTGACGCCCCCATTCTTCAGCTCGACAAGGTAATGATGATACTGGGGCAGACGACTCAGGCTTGGTTGGGGAATCGACTTCGCGGGCTTTGCGGGGCCGGCATCAATCGATAAATTTGTATCGATATCCACATAGCGATAGTAGGCCGCAGCGTTTTTTTCATACCGTGACCGCAGTCACGTAGGCATGTGCGCTGTTTCGGAAAGCGGGACGCTTGGCTCGCGGGAGGATGATCAGTGAAGCAGACTCTGAATCGCGTTCTTGTACTGTCTCCCCGTGGACAACCGCGTACCGCTGCGTAATTCCAGCTCATACGTTCCGCCAAGAAGGGGATGAACCGCCAGAATCCGTGAGACGTTCACAATCCGCCCGCGATGGATGCGCAGGAATCGTGCCGGGTTAAGCCGGGCTTCCAGGTTGGTCAGGCTTTCGCCAAGAAGATGCTGCCGGGAACCGCAGTGCAGTTGCACGTAGTTGTTGGCAGACTCGATCCAGTCAATCGAATCCACCGGCACAAAATCAAACCGCTCTCCCTCTTTGACGACGATCCGTTCTGGCCATTTCCGCGCCCGCGAATCGAGCAACGCCTGCAACTGCGCCGCCAGGTCGGACTGGCGATGGATGTTGATGCGGTCCCGCGCCCGCTCCACGCTGCGCCGCAGGCGCGTGTCATCAAAAGGCTTCAGGAGATAGTCGACGGCATTCAGCTCGAACGCCCTTACCGCGTATTCGTCATACGCGGTTACAAAAATGACTGCCGGCATGCTCTCGGGACCGACGCGTTCCACCACATCGAGCCCCGTGCAATCCTGCATCTGGACATCGAGCAGCACGAGGTCAACCGGCATCGACGCCAGAGCCTGCATGGCCTCTGCGCCGGAACCGCATTCGGCCGCAACCTCGATCTGCGCCAGGCCCGAGAGCCCGCTACGGATGCCGGCGCGAATCAGCGGTTCGTCATCAACGATGAGCACTCGAAGTGAATTCATGCGATTGGCTCACTGGCTGCGTTTCCGCCCATTGTAGCGGGAGTTCGATGCGGATCTCCGTTCCGCCCTCGGCGAGTTTGCTCATCGAGAGAGTGCGGCGCCCAGGGTACATGCGCTCCAGCCGCTCGCAGGTCGACCCCAGCCCGATGCCCATCTCGAGATCCGAGAGCCGTTCCGCCGGCGGACCCGAGCCATTGTCGCTCACTGTCAACACCAGCTCATCCGATGCGCGAATGCCGCGCACCCAGATTGCGCCGGATGCCTGGCCTCCTCGCATCCCGTGGGTGATGGCATTCTCAACCAATGGCTGCAGCAAAAAGCTGGGCACTTGAGCGTTTTCGACTTCCCGATCGATCTCGAAGACCACCGTGAGCCGGCCGGCGAAGCGTATCTGTTCCACATCGACGTAGGCCTTGGTTAGCGCAATCTCGGCTGACAGCGTGGTCTGGGCTTGCGCGCCCTTCTTCAACGCGCCGCGAAGCACGTCGCCCAACCGCGCCAGCATCTGGCTGGCGGCATCGGGATTCTGCCGCGCCAGCGTCGAAATATTCTGCAGACTGTTGAAGAGGAAATGCGGATTGAGCCGCATGCGCAGCATCTCCAACTCCGACTTTCGCAGGCTCGCTTCGATCTCCGACTTCTCCACGGCCAGTTCGGCGGCTCGGCGCTCGCTTTCCTGCGCTTCGATGAGATGACGGATGATGCATGCCGCTCCCAGCGCGACAAAATAGAGCGCCACCTGAAATCCATATTCACCGTAAGGCAATTGCCACCAGGGATGCGGGATGGTCAGCGGTTCTCGAAAAGCCCACTGCTCCAGCAGGCTCAGCACGACGGTCAAGCCCGAAGAAACATAACAGATCACAAGCCCGGCGCCGGCCAGCAGCGCCGTATGCGTTCGCCAGTGGGATCTGTTGATGGGGAGCCGTTTCTCCATCCGGAACACTAGTGGCGTCAACAAAACCCACGGAAGGTAGCAAGTTAGCCAGCCGGACAAATCGCGCAACAGGTGAGTACGCGGCGCTTCCATCAACAGCAGGTTCCGGGTGTAGGCCAACCCGCCAAGGGTGGTCCATGCCAGCAGCAGCGTGAAGAAACCGGGGTACCGGATTGCCGTGGTCTGCTCTTTAGCCAATTTGGTCATCCTCTGGCCGTGTAATGGGTCAAGACAAGCCATTTTCGCATGACTCAAAATACAAGGCTGTCATTTTGTGCGAATGTGCTTCCGGGGTGGGTAAACCCGCCGGGGAGGATGGCGAACGTATCCAACTCTGCTCGGCCCGCCCGATCCTTTGCACCCAAAGTTGAGCATGCCTCCAAATCCGTTGACCCCGCGCCATAACCCTTTCGCCAGTTCCTGCGAATCGTTAGCCCGGAACCGCTAGGAGCTTTCGCCGGACCCAGGCAAGCTATAAATCGACGCTACGAAAGGAGGCAGCGCATATGACCCCTCGTCAACCAGGCGCACAGTATTCGGAACAGCCCGTCCAGGCTACCCGCTACACCGTCCGAGCAATGGTTGCGTTCCTCTTCTGCTCGGGACTGGGAGAACTTGTCATTAACCTCATCCAGAGAAATTGCGTCGTGCCCTGCCTGGTCTCGGTGGCTCTGGCATGGGCATCGCACGTGGCCGCGCTAGGACGATAACTACCGGCCCCGGGATTTCTCGCATTGGAACAAGTTACGAAGCGATTTCGGGGGTCTTTCTTCCAGTTTCTGAGGCTAAAACCGGGGGTAAATCGTCCGAAACGACCCTAAAAACAACACATAAACTGTGAGGCCGTGATGGGGGCGTCCCCGTAAACCGATGATTCCTTGAAGATTAGCTTGGCCCTCACGGTTTCACCTCACAGGAGAATTTATTTCTTCCCCTTTTGGGGGCTTCGATCCGGGCCACGGCGTTTGACTTATACAGTATCGCCATAGTCCCACCCTCAACTTCCATTGTGCTCCTGAAGCAGTTAATTATCTGCAACGGCCAAAGCCGAGAATTGCTCCGCTTGCAGCTCGAGAAACACAAACGGCCAGCTCCTCGGGCTGGCCGTCTGCCTTGCGGTTCTCCAAAGCGTGGAGCGTGCCTTCGGACTTGCTCGAAGCACTTCGCGATTTGGAGAGCCGCCGTTGTTCCGCTATGGTTCGTGTTTTTCCGGTTAGGGCCGGCCCCGTGAAAGTACCTCCAGCACCACGGGAGCGAGCCCAGCCTCGGTCATCGCAAGTTGTTGCGCGGCGCCATACGAGAGGTCGATGATCCGTCCTTCGGCCATGTCACCGCGATCGGTTATGCGAACTACGACCGAGCGCTTGTTTTTCAGGTTCACCACCTTTACCAAAGACCCGAACGGCAGTGTGGGATGACAAGCCGTCATCGCATACATGTCGTAAGTCTCGCCGCTAGCGGTCTTGCGGCCATTGAAGACCGTGCCGTACCAGGTGGCGATGCCGCGAAGCAAGGCCGCCCGCTGGGCAGCAATCGTTCGTTTGGGTTTCAGTTCCGGCTGAGCGTTGGGAGATGCCGAAACTGAAGGTGGCACACTGGCTGTTGGTTTTGGTAACTGCGCATCTGCCTGTACGGACCGTGTAGAAAACATCACCACCGCGGAAGCCAGTACAAGTGAGGAAACGCCTGCCAGCAGCCAAATTCGGAGCGGAGCATTCAGGCCGGGGTAGCCTGACCTTCGTCGAATGACCATCCATTTATCTTATTGAAAAATCTGGGCTTTGTGAACACTTTTGAGGGCCGTTTGCGGGTCAGAATTGCATGCTGAAACACAGCCCGACTAAACCCTGTAGCAAGAGGAGCTTAGGCCGGCGGTGCGGAGAGTTCAGAAAGCAAAATTCAGCACCGGGTGGTATGGCATCGATTCCACTTTTGCCGATTGATCGCCTCGTAGATTTGGCGAAGATTCCCGATTCGGGGCTTAAATCCTGGTTGCGCCGGGCTGTAAGGGCTGACAAAAGCGAAACATTCCCGCGCTGCGAACGTCACCGTGGAACAGAAACCTGTTGCTTCCAATCGAGGTGAACGACAATGAGCAGGATCAGCCTTGGTCTAGGTCTTCTGGTCTACGGTGGACTTCTTTCCGCAGCCATGGTCTGCGCCCAGAAGCCTCTGTCCGATTCGATGGCGCCCATTCCTCCCGCCCTTCGCGCCGCGAAAGTGTTTGTCTCCAATGCCGGCGCCGACAGCGGGCTGTTTCCCGAACCCTTCAGCGGAGATCCCGATCGTCCATATGCCCAGTTTTATGCCGCTTTGCAGGCCACGGGCGAATGCACACTGGTTCCAGATCCGACCGACGCGGACCTGGTGCTCGAGCTTCGGCTCACCGCGCCCTACGGGCCCTCGGAGCCCAACAAGGTGAAAGGCGCGGCCGACCCGCTCCCCATGTTCAGATTGGTCATCTATGACCGCAAGACCCACTACGTGCTTTGGGCGCTGACCGAGTCGGTGGAATTTGCCTTTCTGCAGAAGACGCATGACCGCAATTTCGACGACGCGATCGGCAGGCTGGTAGCCGATTTCGGTCGTGTCAGGCATGCGCAAGCCCCGGCGGCGCACTGACGCGCTTGGCGAAATGACCCGGATTGGCCGTGAATGACCGCGCGCGCGCGCAGCTCGTTGTGGTGCGGCCCGACGGCTGCGGTCGCTCGAACCTGCACGACGCCCGGTGTGGCACCGAGGTGCATCCCTCGTTACTTCAAGGGTGGAGGGAGTTCGGTAATCTCCAGGCGATCGCCGGATTTCAGGTAGCCCTTGCGGCGAAGCCAGTCGTCCATGGCGATGCGGAGCCGGTCGAGCGGCACGCGATGCCCGGCCTCGAGCAGACCGTCGGCAACCGGGAGAGTGTCGTCAAAGATGGCGTCATTGGTGAAGTTGCGCATGGCAAAGTTGTCGATCCAGCGTATAGGGCAGGGATGGCTGGCGCCTGCTGAGTCGACTCGTTGGATGGAAAGCTTGCGTGCGAACATGGCTTCACTTTAAATCGGGGAACTTATCATCGAAAGCGACAATGAGCCATGACATCGAGCCGTGAGTTCGTGGATACGTCGACGAAGGATTACCCGGTCCGAGGGATTCCTGCATCGCCCCAAGGCTACGCCGACCGATGCGCTGGTACTGACCCACGGCGCGGGATCGAACTGTCAATCGCCTTTGTTGGTCGCCCTGGCGAAGTCCTTCTGCGAAGCCGGATTGATCGTGTTGCGGTGCGATTTGCCGTTTCCGTCAATTGCGCCCGAGCGGGCCGCCGCCCAGGGGAAGCGCCGAACGCGACCAGGCGGGCCTGCGGGCGGCGATTGCGGCGCTGCGGCGGAAGACGCCAGGACGAATCTTTCTCGGCGGACATTCCTATGGAGGACGACAGGCTTCGATGCTGGCGGCGGTCGAACACGGCCTGACCGAAGCGCTTCTGCTGCTGTCATATCCGCTGCATCCGCCCCTGCGTCCGGAGGAGTTGCGAACCGCGCACTTTCCCGACCTCCGTTCGCCGGCCCTATTCGTTCACGGGACCTGCGATGGCTTCGGCTCGATCGCGGAGATGGAGGCGGCTATTCCGCTGATTCCGGCGCAAGACGGTGTTGCTGGCAATCCCCGGCGCAGGGCACGAACTGCTTACCACGCGGAATCGCGCCGAGCCGCCTCGTCTGGTAGTCGACGGGTTCATGAGATTTGTCATGAAGGCTGGTGCCTGAGGGGAACCGCCGGACATGTCAGCCTGTGGGGTTCTTTCCCATTTCCCGCGCGCTCGACTATACTGGCGGTGCTTTTGGCGGCTTCCCAAACGCCGGCTTGTAGCTGACGAACTGTTCCCGACCGGCGACCCCGCCCGCGCAATCCGATACGCAAGCCTTTCCTTTCTACTGGTTGTCGCGTTGTATCGCGCGTGACTTTTCCGAGGCCACAGACTTCGCAGATTCAAAGGAGGCAGGCATGCCAGACCGGCAACCACCCCAGAACGAGCCAGAAAAAGGTCAGACCACCGCGCCGGCTTCAAACGGGGCGATGACTCGCCGCGGCTTCCTCAAGGGAGCCGGCATCACCGCCGCGGGAACGGCGCTGCTCGACGGCGTGCAGGGACTCCAGCGCGAAGCCGCCGCCGCCACCACCGAGCATGTCAAGGAGTACGGTCGCCGAGCCCTTCGCCGATCACGCTTCACGTCAATGGCAAGGACCACGCGCTGCGCATCGAGCCGCGCACCACGCTGGCCGAGGCGCTGCGCATTCAGCTCAACATGACCGGGACCAAGATCAGCTGCGACCGCGGCGTGTGTTCGAGCTGCACGGTGCTGACTGGACAAGACCCCGGTGAATAGCTGCATGATCCTGGCCATCGATGCCGCCGGCCACCAGATCACGACCATCGAGGGCATCGCCGAGGATGAGCACATGCATGCGCTGCCCGCGGCGTTCGTTCGCCACGATGCCATGCAGTGCGGCTTCTGCACGCCGGGCATGGTGATGAGCTGCGCGGCGCTGCTCGAAAAGAATCCGCATCCCACCGAGGCCGACGTGCGCTACGCGGTGAGCGGCAATCTCTGCCGCTGCGGCACGTATCCGAAGGTCTTTGCGGCGGCGCTCGACGCGGCCGGCCAGATGGGCAGCAAGGCTTAGCTTTACGAGATTTGGAGAGAATGTTATGGCCACCCACACGCATTCCCCTTCCGATGCCATCCTCTCCGCCGCGGCGGATGCGACCGATTCCGCGACGAAAACCGTGCGCATGCCGATCGGCATTCCCGACTTACACGCTGCGCGAAGAAGAGCGAACCGTGCCCGCGTCGGAGCCGCCGGTGCTGCCGGTCAACAAGGATCTCGAGTATATCGGCAAGCCGATCGAGCGCTGGGATGGCCTTCTCAAGGCAACGGGCCGCGCCCGCTACACCGCCGACGTGCAGTTGCCCGGGCATGCTCTACGCGCGCTTTGTGAACTCCACGGTGCCGCATGCCAAGGTGGTTTCCATCGATACTTCCGCGGCCGAGAAGCATCCCGGGCGTGAAGGCCGTGTATGTCATCGAGACCGTGATGGGCAATGCGGTGCTGCGCGATCCGTCGCTGGAGCAGGCGAAATATCCCGTCGTCCGCTACGCCGGGCAGCCCATCGCCGCGGTGGCGGCAAGCACGCCCTACGCAGCGGAGGAAGCGGCCGCAAAGGTGAAGGTGAAGTACGAAGACGATGCCGTTCGTCGTGGATCTGGACGTGGCGCGCGAAGCAAGCGCGCCGCAGGTCTTTCCCGGCGCCGCCGACGAGGAAGGGACCGCGGGCGGAGGCGGAGGCGCGGCGGGCTTCCGCAGACCGGCAACATCCACGGACCTCACGTGCGCAAAGCAGGGCGATGCGGAGCAGGGATTCAAGGACGCCGACGTGGTGGTCGATGCGCGCTACATCACCCAGGTGCAGACGCACTCGGCGCTCGAGACGCATGGCGTGGTCGCCGACTGGAAGCCCGATATGCTGACCGTCTACGCGTCCACGCAGGGCACCGCCAGCGTGCGCGAAGAGCTTGCTTCCTACTTCAAGCTCCCTAAATCGCAGGTCCGCGTGATCACCGAGTTCATGGGCGGAGGGTTCGGCGCGAAATTCGGCGCCGGCAATCCGGGAGTGGTGGCCGCGATCCTTTCGAAGAAGTCAGGCGCGCCGGTGCGGCTGATGCTCGACCGCCAGGAAGAACATCTTTCCGTGGGCAATCGCCCCAGTTCCGATCAGCGGCTGCGCATTGGCGCCAAGAAGGACGGAACGATTACCGCGATTCAACTGATCAGCTTCGGCACGGCGGGATGCGGCACCGGGGCGGGTTGCGCGGGGCCCGCGTCCAATCTGTACAAATGGGCCACGCTGCACGTAGAGGAGAACGACGTCTTCACCAACGCGGGACCGGCCGCGGCGTTTCGCGCGCCCGGACATCCGCAGGGAGCGTTCGCGCTGGAGCAGTCGATCGACGAGCTGGCCAATCGGCTCAACATGGATTGCCTCGATTTGCGCGACCGGATCGACGAGAATCCGGTGCGGCGGGTGCAGCGGAAGATCATTCGCGACAGCGCAATCTGGAAATCGCGCAACCCCAAACCGAACGCCGACAGCGGACCCTTCAAGCGAGGCGTGGGGCTCTCGCAGTCGATCTGGTATCGCCACCTGACGATGAGCTCTTCGGCCGAAGTGCGCGTGCACAAGGACGGATCGCTCGAAGTGATGTCGGCGGTGCAGGACATCGGCAGCGGCATCAAGACCGCGATGGCGCAGATCCTCGCCGAACAGTTCGGCGTGCCTCCCGCGAAGATCTCGGTCAAGGTCGGCGATACGAATTATCCCGTAGGTCCCAACTCCGGCGGCAGCGTAACTACGGCTTCGCTCACTCCCGCAGTGCGCGACGCGGCGTGGCAGGCGGCGCAGAAGTTTCTTGCCAGCGTAGCTCCCGCGCTGGGTACAACGGCAGGCGATCTCTCTATCAGCGGCGGCATGGTGCGCAGCGCATCGGGAAAATTCCAGCCCATAGCTTTCCGCGCCGCGGCGGCGAAGATGAATACCGACGAGGTCTCCGCGCAAGCCAAACGCGTTCCCGATTACGATCCCAAAAAATACGACACCTACGGCGGCATCGATGTGGCGGAAGTGAAAGTCGACACCGAAACCGGCCGCATTCACGTGAAGCGCGTGCTGTCGGTGCATGACTGCGGCCGGCCGATCAACCCGGCCCAGGTCATCAGCCAGATCAACGGCGGAGTCATTCAGGGCATCTCCTACACGCTGTTTGAACACCGCCTGCTCGATCCGAATTACGGCATCATGGTCAACGCGAATCTCGACAAGTACAAGATCGCCGGGTCCTACGAAGTGCCCGAAGTTGAGGTGCAACTGACCGAGGTGTACATCGGGCAGAGCTCGACTGACGCCTCAGGCATCGGCGAAGCGGCCGGCATCATCTCAGTCGGCGCGGCTATCGGCAATGCTGTTTACAACGCCACGGGCGTTCGCATTCGCCAGTTGCCCATGACCCCTGCCGTGGTCCTTGCCGCTCTCAATCAGCCCCAACCGACGTCGGAGGCTCTATGAACTCCTTCACTCTTGCAGACTGCTCCAGCGTGGAGGCTGCGCTCTCGCAACTCAAGAACGGCGCGGTGGTAAAGGCGGGCGGCGTCGATCTGCTCGACCGCATGAAGAACGGCACCGACTCGCCCGCACGCCTGGTGAATATTCGCAACATCAAGGAACTGCGCGGCATTCAGGCGACGGCGGACGGCCTGACCATCGGCGCGCTCACCACGCTCGCTGAGATTGCCAGCGACCCCACCATCCGTTCGCAATACACGGTGCTGGCCGATGCCTGCGGAAGCGCGGCCACTCCTCACATCCGCAACATGGCCACGGTGGGCGGCAACCTGCTGCAGGAACTGCAGTGCTGGTACTTCCGCTCAGCCGACTTCCAGTGCCTTCGCAAAGGCAAGGACACGTGCTTCGCGTTCTCCGGGCTCAACCAGTATCACGCCATCATGGACTACGGCGGCTGCCCGTCGGTTGCGCCTTCGTCGGCGGCTGTAGCGGTGCTGGCTCTCGACGGAAGCGTTGAGCTGGTGTCCGCAAAGGGCAAACGTACCGTGGCTTTGAAGGACTTCTATGTGCGCCCCGATGCCAATCCGCACAAGTTCAATGTGATGGGAGAAGGGGAACTGCTCACGTCCATTCACATTCCCAAGCCGGCTCCGGGAACGAAGTCGGCGTATCAGAAATACGGCGAGAAGGAGAGCCACGACTGGGCCATCGCCGATGCCGCAATAGTGTTGGAGATGGACGGGGACACGTGCAAGCGAGCGGTAGTGGCCATGGGAGCGGCGTCGCCCGTGGTGCGCCGCTCGTCGGAAGCCGAAGCGGCGCTCACCGGCAAGACCATCACCGAGGAGACCGCCCGCGCCGCTGGAAAAGCCGCGATGACCAACGCCATGCCGCTGTCGATGAATGCCTACAAGGTGCAACTGTTTCCGGTGGCCGTATATCGCACGGTGCTTCTGGCCGCCGGGAAAATGGAGCGCGACCCGAGCGCCGCCGGGTGACGAGTGCGTGGTCAACCGCAGTAAAGATTCGCGCAGAAAGGAAGCCACGATGAATATCATCACGAACGACCGCACTTCGACGCCATGCCAGTGCCTTCGCACCAAGAATCCCTACGGCACATCGCCGCAGAATGCCGAGGATTGGCTTCCTCATGTTGCGACGACTTCGACGTATTGGTGCATCCGCACCATGGGTCCCGCCGGCCCCGACGAGCACTTCGTGCACCTGTCCCGTTGCACGTCGGCGCGCGTCTGCTACGAGGCACCGGAAGAGTAGAGGGAATTTAAACAGAATGGTCGGGACGGGCAGATTTGAACTGCCGACCCCTCGCACCCCAAGCGAGTGCTCTACCAGGCTGAGCCACGTCCCGACACGATCAAGCCGGCTCGGGCGAGCCGGCTTTTTGGGGTCTCAATAGAGTCTACACCAGCGCGAGGCAGATTGGGGCGCCATCCACAACACCTCGGCTCTGCGCGTTGCGGGAATCAATGCGAAGGCGGGACGTACTCGTTGGGAAGCGCCGATCCGCTGCCAAAGAAAAACTCCTCCATCTGCTCCACGAGGAACTGCTGGGCCTGGGGGGTCCAGGGCTGCAGACGGTACTCGTTCAGGAGCATCTTCTGGCGGTCGACCCACTCACCCCATGCCTGCCTGGATACGTTCTTGTAGATCTTCTGACCGAATTCCGAATCAAAGGGAGGCTCGTCGAGGCCCTCCATCTCGCGTTTGTTGCGAACGCAGAAAACCATGTGCGCCATCGTGGTGCGGCTCCTTGTCTGTCTAGTTTCATTGTATTGGATGGCGCGCGGGGTATGCCGGGCGCAAATCGGGGTGCCGATCGATTGCGATCAGCGACGCTTTTTCCTGCCGGGCTGCTTCTTTCTTCGCGCGCCGCCGGGGGCGGACGCCTGCTGCTTTGGTTTGCGGGTTTTGGGTGGCTTTCGGGCCGGTTTCCGGCCGGCGAGCGGGATGCCCTCCTGGACAATCGAGAACTGCAGGCGGCGTTCCTGCGCCAGGATGCGGTCCAGAATCGACCTGGACACGATCGCCGGCCTTGTAGCGTTGTCCGAAGCGATCGCCGACGATTTCGTGGGTGTGCTCGCGCCAGACGTAACGATCGTCGCGCAGCGTATCGATGGGCACAAGCCCCTCAACGAACAGGTCCGTGAGTTCGACGAACAGGCCGTACTTCGTTGGATTGAGGACCAGCGCAGCGAACTCTTCGCCCACCCGGTCCTCCATGAAGCGGATCTTCTTCCACTCGACGAGTTCGCGTTCGGCTTCGGCGGCGCGACGCTCGGTCTGACTGGTTTCTTCGGCGATCTGGGCGAGTTCGGGTTCAGGGATGGGTGGGTCGATTCCCACCTTAGCCGACTTCGGTCTCGCGAAGGTGGGGCACCCGGCTTTGGCTGATGCGAACTCCGGCCAGCGCTTCGTGCGGGTGTGTCCACGGAGAGTCGTGGCGGCCATGGGCGACGACGCCGGTTCCGGGAACCCCCTCTCGCAGCAGCGCCTTTGTAATGCGGTGCACGATCAGATCCGGATAGCGGCGGATGGGCGATGTGAAATGGGTGTAGGTGGGCGCAGCCAGGGCAAAGTGGCCCTCGTTGATCTCCGAATAGCGGGCCTGCTTGAGCGATCGCAGCATCAGGTAGCTCAGGATGCGCTCTTCGGGCTTGCCTTCAATCTTTGCGGCCAGCTTCTGGTACATGCGCGGCGTGACCGCGATGTCTTCGGCGACCTCGTGCGAGCGGGGCCGGCTTCCGGTGCCACGCGATTCTCGGCGTTCAGCGCGGGTTTCGATGCGTTTGACCGGCAGCGCGCCCAGACCGAGCGAGTAGCCGAAGCTCGCGGCGATCTCTTCGAATTCCACAACGCGGCGAGGCTCGGGCTTCTCGTGGATGCGGTAGAGCGAGGGTACACCGAGGTCTTCAGATCCACGTGGCCACACACTCGTTGGCGGCCAGCATGAACTCCTCGATGAGGCGGTTGGCCCAGGTGCGTTCGGATTTGGTTACGCCGCGCATCTGGCCGTTTTCGTCGAACTGGATCACGGGCTCCGGCAGATCGAAGTCGATGCTGCCGCGTTCTTCGCGGCGGCGGTTCATCAGCATGGCCAGGCTGCGCATCAATTCGAAATCTTCGGTGAATTCCGGGTAGGCAGCGCGGACCTCCTCGTCCCCCTCGAGAATCGCGTGAACCTTCGTATAGGTCATCCGCGCGGCGGACGCAATCACGCCCTCGCAGATCTCGTAGCTCTCGATGCGGCCCTTGGAATCGAGTTGCATGAGGCAGCTCAGCACCAGGCGGTCTTCTTCGGGGCGGAGGCTGCAGATGTCGGTGGAGAGTTCCTGCGGCAGCATCGGAATCGCGCGATCGGGAAAGTAGACGCTGGTGCCGCGCAGGCGAGCTTCGAGATCGAGATCTGTTCCTTCGCGCACGTACTCGGCGACATCGGCGATGTGCACCTGCAACTCGTAGCCGCCGTCCTCGCGCTGCTTCACGAGAACCGCATCATCGAAGTCGCGGGCGGTTTCGCCGTCGATGGTGACGATGGGAAGGCCGCGAAAATCGCGCCTGTCGCGCGACTTCCTCGGGATCGAGATGGGCGACACGGCGGGCTTCTTCAAGGACGTTTTCGGGAAACACGCGGGGAAGCTGGTGCTTGCGGATCATCATCTCCACGTCGACGCCGAAGTCGTCGGGATCGCCGAGCACTTCGATGACGCGGCCAAACGGAGGCTTGGTCGGCGTGGGCCAACTGGTGATCTCGACATCCACGACGAGGCCCTCGAGATCGTCCCAGGTATGTTGTTGCGCCGCGGCCTCTGCTCCAATCACGCGATGCGGCGTTCCAGTATCGGCAGCGGCGGGAACCTCCTGTCCTTCGGGAATGATGACGGGCTGGGTCATGCGCTCATCGAAGGGAACGACGTAGTTCCCTAATTCGCGATCAGAACGCGCGTAGTGAAACGTCCCCACCACTGTCGGGTTGTGGCGCTCCATCACGCGGGCGATGCGGCCGAGGCGGCGGCCATCGGCGCGGGGCGGGGCGAGCTCGACTAAGACCTGGTCGCCCTGCATGGCGCCGTTGATTTCGTTGGGTGGAATGAAGATGTCATCGTCGCCGCCGGCCTGGCGCGCGAAGGGGCGCACAAAACCGTAGCCGTCGCGATGCAGATCGAGGCGGCCGGCGACGAGGTTATCGCGCGAGCCTGCGGGGTGACTTCGGGGAAGGCTCCACATTTCGCGATCGAGCTTGGTCAGCTTGCCGCTCGCGGTCAGGCGGGCCAGTTGTTCGAGGAGCAGGCGCCGTTCGCGGCCGCCGCCGAGGCCGAGTTCCCGCACCAGTTGCTTGAATCCGGCTTTCGCGCCGGCAGAGCGGGCGATGCGCGCAACCAGTTCGCGATCGGTCATGAATCAAGGGTACAAGGTGCAACGGTTGTTGAGGGTTATCGAGATATATCCAGCCCCGCCCTGGCCGAGCTAGAAGGGGCCACCCTAATGTTGGTGCGGCGCAGAACGTGTCCAAGTTGATTCCCGTTCGTGAGTCTGGCGGAATTCCGCGGCTACGCAAACCCGGCCTCATGCGCAGGTTTGTGCGAAAATCAAGAAAGCCCGAGTAGGTCGCTTATCGTTGGCCCGTCTGAGGATCTCCTCGATGAGGCCAGGTGAGCGTGGCCTATTAGAATTAGCGCAGTTGCGATCGATCGAAATTCGCCCTGCTTAGAACCCGAATCCCGAAGCGGACAAGGAAAGGAACCGAACAACCGATGTGGAAACCAAGCCAACCCGAACCACCTTCTCCCCCCTCAGCTCCGCCGGAGCCTGTACGCCCTGCCCCCGCTCCTCCGGCAATGGAGTCCGCTAACCGCCCGGGTGTAGCAGCAACGGCCGACCAGGCCTCTATCAGCAAGGGCCTCTTCATCAAGGGTGAAATCACCGGCTCCGAGTCGCTCTTCATCGATGGCAAGGTCGAGGGCAGCATCAACCTGAACGGCAACCGTGTGACCGTGGGCCGCAATGGCCAGGTAGCGGCCAGCATCACCGCGCGTGAAGTGGTGGTCCTGGGCAAGGTGCGCGGCAACGTGACGGCGACCGATCGCGTGGATATCCGGGCGGAAGGCGCCCTGACCGGCGATGTGGCTGCGGCCCGCATCAGCATTGAAGACGGGGCCTTTTTCAAGGGCGGCATCGACATTCGCAAGCCCGATCAGAAGCCTGCCGCTGCGCCTGCAGTTTCTACTCCTGCCGCAGTCGTCACCAAGTAAGAGTCTTTCCTTTCGTGTCGTCACGCAGCCTCGGCATAAGCCGGGGCTGTCGTTGTCTGCCTGCCGAAACTGGGCTTTGCGCATCGGAAGAGATCCAGGTGTTGATGGCGGTTTCAATACATCTTCGAGGCCGAAAACGCGCGCGAAAAGTGGCTAAAGAGTGATATTTGCACCATTCTTACTGCACTTTTCCGGCTCCGAATTGCTGTAACTTAAAGACTCATCTTGAGTTAATTCAGTTTTCACAGTTTCACGGCCGATTTTTTTTGCGAACAGCGGGAGCATGCGGATTTCCGCTGATGAGCGGAACCCACGTCGATCTCCATTGTGCTCCTGAGACGGGAAATAATACGCAAATCGCAAGAATTGAAGGGGGGATTTGCCGCTGATCTCAGTGGTCGTCTCCTGATGATGGCGGTCTCCCACCTTAGCGGGCACAAGACGCCCGCGAATGTGGGGCACCCGATCTTGTCAGCCGGGGTAATGGCCACATTACTTTGGGACACCATCCGCACGTAACCTAACGTCGCGGTATTTTCGGTCCGATATGTCCTGACGTGGGATGAAACGCCGGCTATTGAGGCACATCCCTATCCTTGCGGCGGGAGAGGACATGTCACCAACGGAGATAGATAGGGCCAAGCCGCCAAAGGATGAGGAGAGCGACCGCCTTCAAGCGCTGGAGTCGCTTGCAATCCTGGATACGGGGCCGGAGCCGGGCTACGACGCGATTACGCGGCTGGCGGCAGATTACTTTGAGGCCGAGTCGGCGATCATTGCATTCGCCGACGAGACGCGGGTCTGGGTGAAGTCGCACTGGGGCGAAGCGGCTCGCGAACTGCCGCGGTCGAATTGCATTTTTGACCTGGTACTGGCAGCGGATGGTCCGCTGGTGATCCCGGATATTCGCGAACATCCCGAGTTCCAGGGGCGGAGACTGCACCTGCGGACGCAGGGGGTGGTGTTCCTGGCCGGGGCGCCGGTGCGGACCACGGATGGCAAGACAGTGGGCATGTTGGCGGTCTTTCGACATAAGACCAGGGGCCCGCTGCTTGAAAACGAGATCCGGACGCTGACCAACCTGGCGACTATGGTGACGAGCCAACTCGATTTGCACAAGCTGCGCATGGATGCGAAGCGGCAGAAGGGGCGCCCGGCGAAGACGGAAAGGCAGAGTTCGCATGCGTGGCTGCGCAACGCGGACCTGCGTCGCGCCATCGACCGGCGGGAGTTTGTGCTCCATTACCAGCCGGTCGTAGATCTCAAAACGCTGAAAATTGTCGGACTCGAAGCGCTGATTCGCTGGCAGCATCCGGAGCGCGGCCTGTTGTCACCGATGGACTTTATCCCCGTGGCCGAGGATTGCGGGCTGATTCTTCCCATTGGTGACTGGGGCCTGGCGGAAGCGTGCAACCAGATTCAAGCGTGGACGCAGGACAATCCCGAAAACCGGTCTCTGCGGGTGTGCGTCAATTTGTCGGCGCGGCAGTTCTCGCGCGAGGGGCTGGCCGATCACGTCGAATCCTTGCTGATGCAGTCGGGGACTCTAAGCGGGCAACTGGGGCTGGAGATGACCGAGTCCAGCCTGATTCCCAACATGAGTACCGCAATCGAAGTGCTGGATGGATTGCGCGCGCTGGGCATCTCGATATCGATGGATGATTTTGGGACGGGCTACAGCTCGTTGAGTTATCTGCATTCGTTCCCGATCGATGTTCTGAAGATCGATCGCTCGTTCGTGGGGAGGATGGCGGAAGGCGACCAGCCGCTGCAGATCGTGCGCACCATCATCGAGTTGGCACGAGTGCTGAATATCGACGTGGTCGCCGAAGGCATCGAGACTAGCGAGCAATATCAATTGCTGCGGGAGCTGGGATGCCGGTTCGGACAGGGGTACCTGTTTGCACGGCCCATGCCGGCCGAGCAGGTGAGCACGCTGCTGCGGCTTCCGGGGCGCGTGCTTCCGAAGGCGGAAACGCTGCAGCAGAATGTGGTGGCGTGCGTGGCTTAGGGTTCGAGGCTGGTCGGCGTTGGTGGTCTCCCACCTTAGCGGGCAAAAGACGCCCGCGAAGGTGGGGCACCCGGGCACCCGGCGCTGTGGCGATCGAAGACAACGAGGACCCGGCGCCGTGGCGAATCGAAGGCACCGCGCAGAAGAGCGTATTCCCGGTGGGCTGAATTCTTGTTGCGCTTCTATTCCGAGTCGGGCTATGCTTCATTCGCCCCATAAGCCATTTTCGCGGATGCGAGCCCGGAGTGTGCACTGCAATCACGATGCCGGGCTGCACGCTGAGTCGAGATACTGTGACACGCCATCGTCATCAAGACCCAGGTGGGATGAGCCGGCGCAGCTTTATCGAGCGTGCGGCGCTGATTGCGGCCGGGTGCGCCTGGTCAGGCTGCGCGCGCATCGGTTACACCTACATACCATGCATCGGGCCCGCGGAGGCTCCCGTGCCGGTGCCGGGCATGACCTATATCCGGGCGTCGGAGATCGGGTGCGCGCTTGATTGCAATCTTTCCGATGGAAGCAACAAGCGCACGGGCGGCGTAGCGACCGATGATGGACCTCGTATCAATGCGGCGATGGCCGGGGCGACCGCCGATCGTCCCATCACGCTGATTATCGATGGAAGCGCGCTGATCTCGGGCTTGTTTCTGCCGGCTGGAGGGCATTGGAGCATCGCCGGACTGGGCTGCGGCACGGGATTCTTCGTCAAGCGGGGAACCAACAACGACGGCATTCACAACGGGCCGCTGGACGCTGCCATTCCGTTCGATCCGGGCCCGCCGGCTCCTGCGCGAGGAAGCAACGTCTCGCTTAGCAATTTCACCCTGAACGGCAACCAGGGGGATGGACGGAATGGCAATTCTACGACCGGAATCCGGCAAGGCAGCAAGGTGGCCTGGTTCTGCGGCATCAACCTGATGAACCTGGATAACGTTCGCCTGGAAAACGTGGTGGTGGTGAATACGCCCGCGTTTCACTTCAGGCTTTCGAACGTCGGCAACGTGACGGCGACCGGATGCGTGATGCAGAGTCATGGTCTCAGTACCGATGGATTGCATTTTGACGGGCCGGCCAACGACATCACGATTTCAAAATGCGATTTCACCTGCGGTGATGACTCGATTGCGCTCAACTGCCCGGAGGGTTACTCGGGAAACATCTCGCGGGTGACGGTCGCGAACTGCACGTTCAACAGCCTGTCGCTGATGCGGCTTTACACGACCTATGGAAGTCCAATCCGGAACAGCATCGACTCCGTCAGCGTGAGTGGTTGCACGGGCACGTTGACGGAGGCGGCATTCCTGATCGGGCTGGCCGCGGGAAGCATACCGAATTCAGTGGCATCGCTGACTGTGAATGATTGCAGCCTGACGGCTCCGGCGATCCTGGGTATGGCGGAGAACTTCGGAGACATCACGCTGAAGAACGTGACGTTCACGCCGTCGCAGGAGCAGGTGGTCTGGGTAAAGCCGTTTACGAACCGGGTGTCGGGTTTCCTGAGGCCGTCTCCGCTTTACGGAGGGGGAAGCTGCGCGGGATCGAGCCTGACGTTTGAGAACTGCACGATAATGCGGACCCGCGACATGGATGCGGCCGCGGTGGTTCTGGAAAATGGCGCTACCATTGCCAGCGTGGTGTTCAACGGTTTTGCAATGCAGGACGCGGGGTCCTATTCAGTGGCGCCGGGGCTGCTCATGATCGGGCAAGGATCGGTCGGGCAACTGGTTGTGGGATCGGTGAACAGCGGCAACATTCAGGCTGCGATGGTTGCGGGGTCATTTGCAAATGTCGGGTCGGTGTGCGGCGCCGGGGTATTGGCGACCCAGTGGGAATTTCCAGATGCGGTGATGGCCGATGGAGTGCCCTACATTTCGGCGAGCACAGGCTTGCCTTCGATCAAGGTCGGAGGGGTGGTGGAGTTGTATACGGCGTGACGTGGGAGCCGCGGAAGGGGAAGTAAATTTTCGCTTTAGACCGGCTCGGCTTGTTCGGCGGCGACTTCGACGGCGGGGTTGATTACTTGAAGGCCTTCGGCTTTGGCTGCGTCAAGCAGCGTGGTCGAGGCGGAGACGAAGATAATCTCGGTGCCGTGGAACATTTCGCGAGCGACCAGGGCGGCGGCCAGTTGAACAGCGTCGGGCCAGCGCAAGGGGGTGCGGTCGAGGAGCTGGCGGGCAGCTTCGAGCACGGCCGGATTGAGGGGTTCCTGCACGGTACGCGCGGCTTCGAGCCGTAACACTTCAAGGGCGGCGGCTGCATCTTCGTGGGTGATGGCGCCGGAGCGCTCACGGCGGCGGAGCGCCGCATAAACTTCGAGCGGCGTCGAAGCGGCGATGAGTTTGCGATTGTCCTCGACCGTCTCCATGAGCCGGATGAGCGTGTCGGTTCCCGGCTCCCGCACAAATAATTTGGCAAAAGCTGTGGCTTCGAGGAAGTAACAGCTCACATCGCCCCCCGTTCCTCTTCGATGACGGCGGCGAGAGTCTCTCCTCCCTGTATGGCTACGGGATGGAAGCGCTGCGCCTCTTCCGGGATTCCGGCTTCCGCCCGGTTCAGGCGGATGGTGGTGGTGGGATAGGCCGGAGTCTTGGGATTGGCGATCTTGCTGGTCAGCACGACGCCGCGCTGGATAGCTTCAGCCAGCACCGACTGGCGCGATTCGGGATTCTGATTCCAGCGGAAAGCCTTGCGGGGAAGGAAGGAGTCGCGAAACCATTTGAGCGCGATGAAGGCATGCCCGCCGCGTTCGGCTTCAGCCAGGGCGGCGCAGAGTTCCTTCACGCGGGCATCGAGGTCGGCAGGAATGAGGATCTCCTGGCTATCCTCTTCGCTTTCGGAGCGGTGTTCGTATGCGGGGCGGGAATTGCGGACCGGACGGGGAGCGGCGGCTTCGCCGTCGTCGACGCGCTCAAAGTAGATGCGGACTTCGTCTTCTTCGGGTGACCAATCCTCGGCGGAAGCATTGCGGCGCTTGCTGCGCCCGTTTTCGCTGCATAACTCGACGATCGCCTGGTATCCGGGAGGGGCGAGAAACCGCAACGCGCGCACCAAACCGGGGTCCTGGGAGAAGGCTAACTCGTTCAGAGCCTCTTCGATAATCTCCTCTGCATCAGGAATGCTCAGGTTACTAACGTCTATATTCCTTTGTGCAGGTCGTGTCGACTTCATACGGTCATCTCCCATATCCAGTCCTGCGCCGATGTAAGAGGTGGCGCTTGAGGACTCCCCAGATGGCTTACTTTACGACGGAAGCGGGCGTGCAGCAGGTCTCAAATCGCCCCGCATGTTGCTGCTCTTCCGTACCTTCCCCAATAAATGTAAGGCGAAAAAGGGCCCCGGTACTTGACCGGCGCCAATATTGCTATTCTTCTTTGATGAAGAGACCCTTACGTCGAGTCGAGAAAGGTTTTACCTATTCAAGTGAAACTATCCCCTTCATAGTATAGACACATAAGCATTCCGCATCCAGTGGGAAATTCCCGGAAAGTTGAGTACTTCAGGGTAATCGAGCCGGACCAAAGTGCATTTTTTGGATTCATTGAAACGAACTTCGTACAATAGATGCATGCGCCGTAGTCTGCCGCTGTTTTGTTTTTTGCTTCTTGCTGTGTCTGCATTATGGGCCGACAGTCCGGCGTTCGATCTGACCGGACCCAAGGTCGATGTTCACGTGAAGAGGGGGGATGTGACCCTCCCGATCGGACAAGCTCCCAACCTTCTTCCCGGGGACCGGCTTTGGATCCATCCCGATTTCCCCGACAGCCAATCAGAACGCTATGTGCTGGTGGTCGCTTTCCTGCGCGGCGCGACCAATCCGCCCCCTCCGGACTGGTTCACGAGAGTGGACACCTGGACCCGCCAGGCACGCAACGAGGGCGTCTTTGTCACTGTGCCGAAGGAGGCGCAGCAGGCGCTGGTGTTCCTGGTGCCGGAGACCGGCGGGGACTTCAGCACCCTGCGCAAGGCGGTGCACGACCGGCCGGGAGCGTTCGTTCGGGCAGGGCAGGACCTGCAGGCGGCGAGCTGGGACCGAATGCGGCTGGACGCTTACCTGAACGAGGTGCGCGCTACTTCGCAGATTGATCCCAAAACGCTGAAGGAAAGAGCGGAGTCGGCGGCCCGGTCGCTGGGAATCAAGCTCGATCAGCAGTGCTTTGATAAGCCGACTGACCAACAGGCACCCTGCCTGGTGCAGCACACCGAGGGGCTGGTGCTGGACGATGCCAATGCGCAATCGCTGGTGAGCCAACTGGCGAGCGGGACGACCGGCGACCTGATGAACCAGCTCAGCTATTCGAGCATGGGGGGCGGCGGGCAGTTCAGTCCCTACGTTGGGGCGATTGTCGATACGGCGAAGATCCTGGCGTCGCTGCATACAGCGCACTTTCAGTACATTCCGGCTCTGGCGCTGCCGACCAAGGATACGCTCAACCTGCGCTTGAACCTGCCGCCGTCGTTCCGCGACCCGAAGTCGGTGGTGGTGGTGGCGCTGCCGCCGGTGGGCCCGTCAAAGGCTCCGCCGCTGCATCCCGGCAATCCCCTGGAATCGAGCTGCGCCCAGAAGCCGGGACTGGTGCTGCAGGCCGAGGGTGCGCCACTGGTTTTTGCTACCGAACTGGCGCATGACCTGTCCCTGCACATCGAAGCCGCGAGTGGGCCGTTGGATCTGCCGCTGGCGGTATCGTCGTCGAAGGGGGGCCTGGTGTTTCAGAAGCCGCTTCCGGATCTGCCGGCGGGAGAACTGACCGGGGTGATTCGTGGCAAGTGGGGATTTGACGATTGGGAAGGCCCGCGCTTCCACCTGCTGTCGGCCGGGCCGCAGAAGTGGGCGATCGGAGCGGATGATCAGTCGGCGCTGATTGTGGGGCGCGATGACACTCTGCACGTGAAGGGAAGCAGCACGTTGTGTGTCTCCAGCGTGACGCTGCGCAAACCTGACGGCGGAGATGCGGTTCCTTTGAAGTGGAAGGCGACCAAGCCGGAGTTGCTCGAAGTCGGCGTGCCCCTGAAGGACGCGACGCCGCAGACGCTGCTCCTCGACATCCACCAGTATGGGTTGGAGAAACCGGACACGCTGGACCTGGATGCGTATGCAGAGGCTGCGTCGCTGGAGCACCTGACGTTCAGCGCGGGCGACCGGGATGCGCTGCTGAAGGGCACGCGATTGGACGAGGTGGCCAAGGCCACGTTGGGTGGACTCTCCTGGTCGCCGGCCGGGTTGGCGCGCGTGCAGGACTTCGACCAGTTGACGCTGAATACGGAAGGATCGACGCTGGATTTTGATCCGACCAAGACGTATACGGCAAAAGTGGTATTGAGGGATGGCCGCGAGTTGAAGGTGCCGGTGACGGTGAATTCGCCGCGGCCGCAGGTGACCCTGCTGAGCAAGGCCACGCAGGAAGATTCGATGGCGACGCCCTCGCCAGTGCGCATGGGCAGTGCGGACGATGTGCCGCTGGGGGCGCGGCTGGTGTTCTTTCTGAAGTCGGTGGTGCCGCAGACCTTTCCGCGCAACCAGAACATCGAGGTGGCGGCGGCGGATGGGAGCTTCCATACCGTGCTGTCGCTGGCGGACGGGAGCCTGATGCTCGAAGACAGCAAAACCGCATTGGGCACCGTGGAGCCGCTGGCGCGTTTCGGATCGTCGGCGTTCGGACCGGTTCGGGCGCGGGCGGTCGCGTCGAATGGCGTCACAGGGGACTGGATGCCGCTGGGAACGCTGGTGCGCGTTCCGGTATTCAAGGAGCTTCGCTGCACGCACCTGGTCAAGAATCCCTGCACGTTGACCGGGACGAACCTGTTCCTTGCGGCTTCGATATCGGCGGCGGAGGATTTTTCGAATCCGACCGAGATTCCGCCGGACTTCACTGGGGGGCAGCTGGTGGTGCCGCATCCGGCGAACGGGGTGCTCTACCTGAAGCTGCGCGATGATCCGCAGACAGTGCAGACGCTCACGCTTCCGGTGACCGTGGTGGCGCCGCCGCCCCAGCCGCCGGGGCAGACGGCGGCGATCCAGTCGCAGCCGTCGAGTGTATCGGTGACGCCGCCTGCGGATGCGGCCGCGCCGGTGAAGCCGGAGCATCAATGACGCAGCCAAACCCGCCCAAGCAAGCTTGGACGGGGCACCCGCACCCGGCACCCGGCATCAGTAAACGGTCTGGCGAGATGGGGAAATTGAGGGAAGAGATCCCAGGTCTCAAAATCGAGACCTGGGGCTCCCAGGTTCACTTACTGTACGCAATGCCCTCCGAAGGAAGCACCTAGTTAAAGTAGGCGCGGTTCTTCTCGGCGAAGTGAGCCTTGTCGGCGGGGAGATCGGATTCGGGGAATATGGCGTTCTGGGCGCAGAGATCGGCGCAGTTGCCGCAATCGATGCACTCGTCGGGGTTGATGAAGACCTGGGAGACGGTGTCGGCCTTGGGGTCGCCCTGCGCGGGGGCGATGGCAGCCGTGGCGCAATCCGCCACGCAGACAAAATCCTTGATGCACGCATCAGTCACTACATAAGCCATGAAAGAGAAGCTCCTTTGTGCGCACATCCGTTCCGGTGGCGCCTTCAGTTTGGAGGCTACCTAACTCCACCCCGGGAACTCCGTGACTCGAATCACAACCGGCAAGTCGGCGGGGTATGCTGGATGCATGTTCAGGCAAAGGTTTCCCCATTCCTTATGGCTGGTTCTGTCTCTTATCGTTCTGGCGATCGTATCGGTCGCAGCAGCGCGAGGCGGCGCGGCGCAGGGCGGAGATGCGACGTGGACCTTTGCGGTGTCGGGCGACAGCCGCAACTGCGGCGATTTTGTGATGCCGGCGATTGCTGCCCGGGTGAAGGCTGACAAAGACGCGTTCTACTGGCACCTCGGGGATTTCCGCTGGATGTCGTCTGAGGACGAGGACATGCTGGCGATGGGAACGCCCGGCGTGCCGATGTCGAAGGCCGACTACCAGCAGCACGCGTGGGACGATTTTCTTTCGCACCAGATCGCGGCGTTCGGTTCAGAGCCAGTGTTTCTGGGGCGCGGCAATCATGAGACGGTGCCGCCCATGACGCGCGACGGGTACACCGCGAAGTTCTCCACGCTGCTCGACCGGCCGGAGATCGCGGCGCAGCGCAAGGCGGACGGCGCCGACGGCGCGCCAGTCGGGCCGTGGTACCACTGGGTCGAGAACGGAGTGGATTTCATCACGCTGGACAACGCCTCGCACGATGAATTCAGCGCCGCTCAAATGCACTGGCTGCGTAGCGTGCTCGATCGCGATCTTGACCCGAAATCGGGCGTGCGGGCCATCGTCGCAGGCATGCACGAGGCCCTGCCGCACTCGACCGGCGCGGAACATGCCATGGACGATTGGGATCTTGGAGTGCGCACGGGAGAGCTTGTCTATCACTGGTTCTACGACGCGCAGGCGGCGGGAAAGCACGTATATATCATTGCCAGCCATTCCCATTTCTACTCGCCAAATGTTTTTAACACCTATTACTGGAAGGAACATTCGCCCAAGGTGGTTCCGGGGTGGATCGTGGGAACGTCGGGCGCGCATCGCTACAAGCTCTCGCCGCAGGCCGATCCAGCTTCGAAAACCAACGTCTACGGATTCATGCAGGGGACGGTTCACGCCGACGGATCAATCGATTTTGCGCTCGTGGAACTAAGTGAGGATGACCTGAATAAGGCCAAGTGGCCGAATGCTCCGGCGGCTGGGATCCATGACTGTTATGTGAATAACCACGATTAGTGAGTTAAGTACGGCTTGGTTGGGTTTGTGGTTTCCCACCCTTGCGACCGACCACCCCAGCGACGAAGACCTGTCGCCGGGGACCCCGGAAAATCGCAAGGATGGGGCACGGAGGTTTGGTGGTTAGTCCGATGGCAAGGACTTATCGAAGGATGAGATAGCGCACGCCTAGACTTACTCCGCCAGACGACATGGCGCCAAAGGTGAACTGGGGCCAGTATTGATATTCGAAGTCGGCGCGGGCGCTCCAACGCGGGCTTATGAAGTAATCGAGGCCTCCGCCGGGCGCGATTACGAAGTAACTTCCACGCGCGTAGTTATAAGTGAAGTTGAATTTGCCCAGGCCTACCAGACCTTTGGCATAAGGCTGAAATCTTCCCGCGTTGAAGTGATACCGGGGTCCGGCAAGATAGGTCTCGGCATGGATGTCGTTCTTTTGATGAAAGTCAAGCCAGCGGCCTTCGGCCTCGATTCCAAAACGCCGGACAGAATCGGCATCGACATAACCAGTAACGCCCAGGTTCTTAGACTGGCCGTATTGGAGGTAATAGCCGGAGACGGCGCCTCCGACCCATAGGAACGAGCGTCCCGCGGTGGCGGATTCGTTGGATTGGGCGACGCCACACTGATTTCCCAAAAGCAACAGCACGGCGACCAGTAGCGAGAGCAGCGTATACCGGCGAGGCAGCAGCCTGGCTCCGCTGCCTCGCGCTAAGTTTCTACTATCAAGGTTCTTCATATTTCTCCTGGAGCTCTAGTTTTGTTTATAGGTTCTCGCGTTTCATCCTCGGGGAGAGAGCCAGGCTCATTTTGTAATGGTCAGAGTGATGTTCTGGTAATGGCTGATGTTGCTGCTGGAGCCCACGCCGTTGACCTGGATGGTGTAGGTGCCGGGCAAGGCTGATTTCTGCGTGAAACCGCCGCAGCCGGAGACCAGCAGCGCGCTGGACAGGAGAGCAGCAAGCGCCAGGGCAAAGAACGCGGCATTGCGCTTCCTGAACCGCCATCCGATCCATCCGACCAGCAAGCCGGCGGGCAGGAACAGGCCGGCGAGCGAGAATCCGCGCGGACCGGAAGAGGAGTTCATGGCAGAGGCGCCGGCACCCAACGGCGTCCCTGTGTCGATATTGAGTTGCACGGTGGTGGTGGCGTTCGCCTTCAAGGCCACTGTTGTTGATGAGAAGTGGCAGTTGACGCCGAGAGGCAGAGTTCCGCAACCCAGACCGATGGTGTCGGTGTATCCATTGTTCGACTTGAACGTGAGGGTCAGGACGGTGTTCTGAGTGGCGGCAATGCTGACCGAGGTTGGATTGGCGGTCATGCCGAAGCCAGTCGGTGCGCCAGTAATCTTGATGGCTGACGAGGTGGAGGCGCCGTGAATCGAATCCCCGCTGTACTGCGCCACCAGGTTGTAGGTTGCGGGAGCGAGATCAGGGAGAAGAGTGCCCACACCGTTGGCGTCGAGCGTAGCCACACCGATTGCGGTGGAACCGTTCATGAAAACGACGGTTCCGGTAGGTGTCGGACCGGTGCCCCCAACCACAGTTGCAACGAGGACCGTCTCAGGGGTAACTCCGGTGGTGGTCGCGGTGCCCAGGCTGGTGGCCGTAGAGATGGGCTGGACCGCCTGCGCGAACTGGTTCGATGTGCCTGCGTTGTTGGAGGCATCACCGCTGTAAGCGGCGGTGATGGTGTGATTGCCGACGGTGAGGGAGGAATTGCTGAAGGACGCCTTCCCGGTTCCGTCGAGGGTTGCGGTGTTGGCCGTCGCGCCATCGACAGAGAACACCACGCTGCCGGTGGGGGTTCCGCCGTTGCCGGTCACGACCGCGGTGAAGGTGATAGGCGCCAGGACCGTGGCCGGCGAACCACTGGAGGTGACCGCTACCGAAGTGGTGGCGAGGTTCACTTCGAGCGGAAGTGCCGCTGAAGAGCTGGAAGCATCATTGGAGTCGCCGCCATAAGCGGCAGCGATGGCATGCGGGCCGGGCTTGAGGGTAGCAGCAATGGAGGCCGTGCCGTCCGCGGCAAGCTTGGCGCTGCCGAGGTTTGTCGATGAGGCATCGGTGAAGGTGACAGTGCCAGTGGGCACACGCGATCCCGCATTGAGCGTGACCGCCGCAACCAGGGTGACAGTATGGCCGGCAATGCCGGGATTCGGTGTGGCTGTGAGGTTCGTCGTGGTGGCGGCCAGGTTCACTACTTGCGCAATCGAGGTGTAGGACGATGCGTTGTTCTGATCGCCCGGGTAAGACGCGCTAATGGAATGAGAACCGGCAGTCAATGCCGAGGTGGTGATGGAAGCGGCGCCCGGATTGCCCGCAAGGGTGGCGGTGCCGATTTGGGTGGTTCCATCCATGAAAGTGACGCTGCCCGTTGCGGGAGATCCGCTGGTGGAACTGATGCTGACCGCGAAGGTGACCGGGGTGCTGTACACCGAGGGATTGGTGGATGAATTGAGCGCAATGGTGGAGGTTCCCTGCACATCCAGGACCAGCGGAGCCGTGGTGCTGCCCAGGACGTATTTGGCCAGGTCGCCGCTGAAGATGGCGGTGATGGAGTGTGGACCAACGGCCAGCGAGTTAGCTACAAAGGTGGCCACGCCGCTGGCGTTAATGGCGACGGGGCTGCCCAGGACGGAAGCGCCATCGTAGAAGGTTACGGTGCCGTCCGGAGTTACGCCGGCAGCGGCGGCAGTGCTCACCTTGGCGGTGAACGTGATGCTAGTCCCCAGGGCAACTGAACTGCCGCTGACGGACGAGGTGAGAGCGGTGGAGGTGGACAGGTCCACTTCCAGGCTCATGGTTCCGTCACCAGGCAGAAAATCTGTGTTCTTGGCGGCGGTGAACGTTGCATCAATGGCGTGAACGCCAACCGAAAGCGGACTGGTGGTGGTGTACGTGGCGACCGCGGTATTGGCTCCGGCGGAACTGACATTGATGGATGGCGGAACGGTAGCGGTTCCATCGATGGTGAAGGCTACGGTGCCGGTGGGCGTTGCGATTGCTGAGGTCAGGGTCGCGTTGAATGTGACGTTCTGTCCATACGCGGGACTTGCCGGACTCGAGGTTAAGACAACGTCGGTCGCGTTGGTGGGAGCGGCATTGCCAACGACGATGATGTCCAGTGGAGTATTGGGCGTGGTTCCCGCTGCGTTCACATTTCCATCGACCTGGAAGAGGGTCTTTCCGGCGGGGATCACAACGCTCGTGGACGGTGCAAAGAAGGCCCCGACGTTGCAGGTGGCGTCCTGCAATACCGGAGTGGCCGTGTTACAGGTGGTGGTGGAGGGATCGATGACCGCGTTCTGGTCGTTGGTGAGCGAGGTCAGGTTCAACGGCGCGTTGCCGTCGTTCTCGACGGTCTGAACCATTGAAGCGGTGGACTGCTGACCGAGGAAGACGGGAGTGCTGGTGAAGTTCAAGACACCGGCGTTGCTTTCGACCACGCGGACCATCATGTTGTAGCGGTCGGCGAAATAGAGATTCCCCTTGCCGTCGAGATAGAGTCCGACGGGTGCATAAACGAGCACCGGACCGAGGGAGCCAGTGTTGGGCGGGGGCAGGGCATTTCCCTGGCCGTTCATCACCAGGGTGGCAATCTTCCCGGAATTGAAGTTCACCTTGCGGATGGCGGCGTTGGCGGTATCGGCAATGTAGAGATTTCCGGCCGGATCGATGGCCACTCCCGAAGGATCGTTGAGCAGGGCGGATGTGGCTGCCGCTCCGTCGCCTTTGTACCCCGACTTCAAGCCGGTGCCCGCCACCGTGGTGATGACCTGGGTAGAGGCATCGACGCGGCGGATGCAATGGTTGGTGGAATCGGGGATGAACATATTGCCGGAGCCATCAAAAGCCACGGCGTAGGGAAGGCTCAGTCCCGCTGACGTTGCGGGTCCGTTGTCGCCGGTGTAGGTTCCGTAGCCGTCGCCGAGGCCGCTCGATGCGCCGTTGCCGGCGACCGTGGTGATGATGCCGGTGACCGCGTCAATCCTGCGAATGCGTTGATTGAAGTTATCCGCGATATACAGGTTGCCGGCGATGTCGACGGTCACGCCGACGGGATTATTGAACTCGGTGTTGACGCTATCGGCGGGTTGATTGTCGCCGGCAAATCCGGCGGTCAGATTTCCGGCGACGGTGGTGATGATTCCGGCGGGGCTAACCTTCCTGATGCGGTTGTTCCCGGCATCGGCGATATAGACGTTGCCCGCACCATCGACCGCCACGCCCGAAGGAAAGTTGAGGTCGGCGTTCCTGGCCTGGCCGCCATCGCCGGAATACCCGGAGTTTCCGGTTCCCGCAAAGGTGTTGATGATTCCAGCAACGGCGGTGCCGACCGGCGGGGCCACGATGCGGACCTTGTTATGAAAGGTGTCGGCGATGTACATGTTTCCGGCGCCGTCGACGGCAACGCTCAACGGCTCCCAGAGATTTGCCGAGGTGGCGAGGATGCCATCTTTGGCCGACGTGTAGGTGCGATACGATCCGGCCGTGGTCACGGTATTTCCAGGACTCAGGACTCCCAACCCGCCCTGCCCAGTACCGGAGAGATAGGCCGTGCCGAGAACGTTTTTATTATCGTCCAGCAGCACGACCGCGCCAAGACGAACGCCCGGAGCGGCAGGAGTGAATACGACCGACTGCTGGCAGGTTTGATTTGCGGAGCGATCGGCTCCCTGGCACGATGCACCGGAACCGGCGGCGAAATCCAATCCACCGGCGCCAAGAGTCAAAATCTGAACATTCTCCACCTCGCCGGCGGTCTGGAAATTGACCGTGACTGTCACCGCCGCTGATGGAGTGCCCACCGGGGTCAATGGAAATGTAAGCGGAGGCGGGGATTGTGAGGCTGCTGCGACGGCCAGCGCGAGCAGCATTGCGAAGGTCAATCCGACGCTGCGACGGATTCTCGGGGTTTGCGTGCCAAGATTATTCCAACGCGGAGTGTTTGGCGTCGACCGTCGTCCCGAAGGTTGCTGGGAGGCCTGCCTGGCCTTTCCATTTTGGACACAGAAATAGCTCAGCGATGCTTGTACAGAGGGAAGGCAACTCATGGGAATCTCCAAGGTATCGATCTAAATTCGCACAAATCCGGGCACACGGCCGGAGGTCGTCTATGCAGGCGCGTTGCACCTTTTGCAAGGTTTGAGGCGACTGAATATGGATTGCTATTTGGGTGGAGTATACCCTCTTGGAGTTCCCGAAGTAATTGAATTGTCCGTTACTAACTGCCGCAAATATAACCGAGGTAATACACAGAAAGAGTTATGGCGTGGGCGATGAGTGATCTAGCTCACGCCCGCTGAGGCAAAAGGATGGAACATCGAGCGAATCGCAAACGGAAGCATCGGCAGGGGCTAAAAGCGCGCAGAAAAACCGGAACGAATCGCGAAGGTAAAGAAAACCATCCCTCGGCGGCTAAAGCCGTTAGAGACTGTGCTGCACTTACGGCACGGCTGAAGCCGTGCCCCTTCAAAGCAGCCAGCCTTTCCGCAACCTGTCACGTCCGTGGCCTCTATTGGCACGCCGTGAAGGACAGCGTATCGACGGAAGTGGTGGTTCCACCAGCGGACAGCGTGAATGCCGGCGTGGTTTGTTCGGGGGGTGAGCAGTCGGCCAGTCCGCCGGAGGAGGGGACGAACGCAACCGCGTCGATCTTATAGGTTGCCAGTGTGATGTTCGGAGCAAGGGGCGTTCCGCTCGACGACCACGCTCCGACATTGGCCGCGCCCGATGAAACGACCAGAGAGTAATCCGCGCAGTCGGTGCCGTTAGGGCAAGTCATGGTTCCGCCGGATGAAGCGGTTTCCAGCGAGAGCGTGGCGGCGTTCTGAGTGGATGTCGGCGCCAGGGGGATGGTGTAGGTTACGGAGTTCGTGGTTTCCAGAACGCTCAACTCGACGTCGGCAACCGTTCCCGCCATCGCGGCGGTCTGCGATGTGACGGTCCCCTTCAGGGTGGACGAGCTTAAGGTTGCTGAAGCTAAAGCAAACAGATTCACGGAGCCGGTGGTACTGCGAACGGACACACCGGTGACGATGGATGGCTCATAGATCGCCCCGTCTGTGCGGGTTCCGACGATGACCACGTCGTAGGTTCCGGCGGGAAGCGGGCAGAAGACGAAGGAGCCGTCGGCCCCGGCCAGCGTGGCCCTCTGGACGCGGTCGATGCCGCCGGCGTCCTTCTGCTCCACAGCCACCAGGACGTTGCCGTCGACCGGGTTGCCGGTGACGCCGTCCAGAACCTTGCCGTTGATGGAGGTTGAGGTGGTGCTGACTTCTCCGGCGTGGAGAACCGGCTTGAGGCGATACTTCCCATTGCCTTCGTGGACGATGGATTGACAGGTGATGAAGTCGATGTCGAGATCCTTGGTCTGGCCGGCGTCGATTTTGAACGCCCCCGAGGCAATCTGGCCGGAGGGGATCTTGAGGCCGGTTTTCGATTCGCTGGAGAGCATCAAGGCGTGAACGCTGGAGTCGGAGGTGAGCACGACGCAGTTTGCGGCACTGCCGCAGGCATTGTTGGTCACCGTCGCGGTATTGGGGGCAAGGATCAGGCGGATTTGCTGGTAGCTGCCCGGCTGTAATTGCTGGGCGTCGCCGAGCGTGGCGAGAGAGCACTGGTTGTTCGCCTGCCCGAGGAGGTCAACCTGCATGGGAGCCTTGGACAAATTGGGCGTCAGGTCGGTCCAGCCGCTGTCGTTGTCGCCGGCGGTGGAACTCACGTTGGCTTGAACATCCGTAATGGTGACGTAGACGTGGGAAAACGGACCGCCCGGCGACTGGCAAGTGGCCGGATCGCTGATCATCACGCTTGACCTTGGCCGTGCCGGAGGGGGTGGTTGTGCTGGTCTTTGCGCTGCCGCAGGCAACCACGGCGAGAGCGATGGCGGTGAGGAAAAACAGCGTAAGGACGGATTGCAAGACACCGCCAAAACAGATGTGCAGGAACGCAGCGTTTCATGGAGTCCTCCGGTCAAGGGCTCTTATGCACAGAGGCATCCAAGGCAGGTACGGCAGAAAGGGTGACAGAGGTTCCAAATGAACAAAGACGCCTTTGATTTGTTAGTCGCCGCGCGGCCGCGATTCATTACATGCTGGGGGTTACAAAAGTATGTAAAGACAGTGGTCAGTGATTAGTGGTTCAGTGGTCAGTGAAACCGCTGTGAGCGAAGGAAGTGGCGAGGAGACTATTCCCGGATTACTTTCACGAAGATGCCATCGGGCAGTTCGCCCTCGAGCAGGTGGACTACGCCGTCTTTCACGTAGCCTTCGAGGACCTGGCGGTCGGGTTTGGCTGGGGGGGTGGGGCGGCGGGGATCGGAGACCGCGGGCTGGACGGCCGACTGAGCGGTTGACCGATTCGACGGGCTGGCTCCGCTTGTCCCGCTTTCAGCCGGTTTGCCCATGCCCCGGTCCATGGCTTCGTTGGCCAGGCGGTCGGCTTCGGCGTTGCCGGCGCGCAGGGTATGGGAGATTTCGAAGGCGTCGAGGCCGCGGGCGAGCCGCCGGGCTTCTTCCCACAGGGGGCGCAGGCCGGGATTCGAAACTCTGTATTGGCCGTTCATTTGTTTCACCATCAACTCGGAGTCGGAGACTACTCGCAAGCGGCGGGCGCCATGCTGGCCGGCCCACTTGAGCACCGCCAGCAGGCCGGAGTACTCGGCGTAGTTGTTGGTCTGCTTTCCCAGAATATTCGCTGAGGCGCGCCACGATTCGGCCCTGGCCGTCTTCCACGACGGCGCCGAAGCCGGCGGGGCCGGGGTTGCCGCGGGACCCCCCATCGCAGTGGGCTGTGAACCATTCGCCGGGATTCCGGCGGGGTTCAGGGGCGGGTGCAATCAAAGAGACTTCCGTGCATCGTCTTTCCAGTTTAAAGTGCGGAGGCGAAGCAGACCGGCTGTGGAACGAAACAGATGGGGACCGCGAAGGGACGACCTTCCCCCCAATCGGGAGTCGGATTTTGCGAAAAGCGGGAGGCGGTCTTGGAGTGACTCGAAACACTGGTAGTTGCAGGTGACCGCAGTCACAGGAAGCCCCGGGCAGGGGCTCACCAATCCGAGCTTGAATCGTCCATCCGATGGCAGCAGACGTGTGGTCTTAAGACAATCCCCTGACACGGAGATTACATGGCGACGGACGCGGTGAGTTACCCTACTTCCACGGTTGGCGGATCGGCTGCTCTAGGCTGGCCAACCGCAAGGACGGTACAATCCTCCCGAGGTATGGCTGCGACCACCGCAATGGACGGACCGAACCGCGGACAGAAGCGCCTGGAGTCCCGCGCGCCGGAGACCGAGTTGATCCGCGAAGCGCAGGCGGGGTCGCGGGTCGCATTCGACGCCCTGGTGAAGCAGTATGAGCAGCAGGTGCTTCGCCTGGCCCTGCACCTGACCGGCAGCGAGCACGACGCCGAGGATATCTACCAGGAAGCTTTCCTGAAGGCCTACCGCTACATCGGCAACTTCCGCTTCGAGTGCTCCTTCTATACCTGGATTTATCGCATCGTCACCAATCTGTGCCTGGATCAGCTGCGGCGCCGCAAGACCCGCCGCGAGGACCAGGCCGTAATCGTGGACCACTCCGGGGACGAGATCGACGTGCTGTCGTCGGTATCGGACGACCGCGCCTTTTCGAACCCGGCCAAGGAACTGGACCGCAAGGTACTGGCCGGCGAACATCCAGGAACGCTCTGGGCAAGCTGACGCCGCGCGAACGCATGGTTTTTGAACTGAAGCACTACCAGGGTCTCCGCCTGCGCACCATCGGAGAAATGCTGAACACCACGGAAGAGACCGCCAAAAATACACTTTTCCGGGCGACCAAGAAAGTTGAGAGCACAATTGGCGGGCCTTCGCTAAGGCAACTGGGACTTAGGACAGGGATGGACGGCGGAGATTTGAACCAGAATCTGTGGGACTTTTGAGGCTAGAAGGACGTTTGACTATGAATTGCGAACTTCGCACATGAACGGATCGTGATGGCTGTCTACGGGGAACTCCCCGATGACGCTGCACACGAGCTGGACCGGCACCTGGTTTCCTGCGGGGATTGCCACAAGGAGCGCGAACAGCTTGCGTGCCCTGAAGCTGCTGGCCGATGCGTATCCGGTAGAGGAGCCTGCGGCAAACCTGGTGGCGCGTTCGCGCCTGCGGCTGGAGGAGGCACTGGACGCCCTCCCTCCTAAGACGTGGCTGGAGCGCTTTGCCCAACGTCTCAGCAACAACTTTGCCAGCCTGCAGGCGGCGCCCCTCGCGGCATGCCTGATGCTGGTGATCGGAGGCGGGGCCGGAGCGCTGGGCGGATACCACGTTGCCCAGTCGCGCGCGGCCCAGGAAAGTGCGACCGCACAACCGGCCAAAATCGCCGTCCCGGTGCAGGCGAATCCGTTCGAAGTTGCCAATGTGTCGAGCATCGTGCGCCAGCCCAATAGCGAGCTGGTCGAAGTGCACTATAACAAGCTGGTGCCGGCCGAAGTAAAAGGGACGCTGGACGACCCCGGCATCCGTCAGCTATTAATGCTGGCATCGGCAAATGCGATCTTCCGCCGATGTGCATGACGATTCGGTAGAATTGCTGGCGGCGGAGTGCCGCGCGGGGCATAGCTGCAAGGGAGCAGGAATCCGCGACGCCCTGATGGTGGCCTTGCGGTACGACCGTAATGCGGGCGTGCGCGAGAAGGCCCTGGAGGGTTTGCAGCCTTACGTAGCCGAAGATGTGCGGGTACGCGACGCGGTGCTGGAAGCCCTGCTGAACGACAATGACCCGCATATCCGGACCGCGGCCATCAATATGCTGGAACCGGTGGATGCCGACACCAGCGTGCGGCAGGTACTGCACACGGTTGCGCATTCCGATCGGAATCCGCAAATCCGGCTGGTTTCCCGGCAGGCTCTCAGCCGGGTGCCGGAGATTCAGTAGAAAAACGTTGTACCTTATGGCAATCGCGCCGTCGAACAATACAGAGAGTGCGAGCCATTGAATGGTAAATATGGGAGAGAAAGCAATGAAGTACATTTTGAGGCCGTACATCACGATCGCACTCGCGGTGGTTCTGGGGGCGGCGCCAGGCATGAGGGCGCAATCGACCAGAATCGCGCAAATCCTGGAAAAAGTCGATCCGCTGTTGTCACACTCCAATTCCCAGGGGTACCTGGGGGTGCTGGTTTCCGATGTCGACAACGATGCGGCGTCGAAGCTGAAATTGAAGGAAACGCGGGGAGCGCTGATCACGCTGATTGACCACGATGCGCCGGCCGGCCAGGCCGGGCTGAGAGTCAACGACGTTGTCCTCGAAGTGAATGGTCAGCGAGTCGAGGGTGCGGAGCAGTTCGGCCGCATGCTTCGGGAAATTCCCGCAGGCCGCAAGGTCAGCCTGCTGATCAGCCGTGACGGCGCCACGCAAACCGTGGAAGTTCAGCTTTGCGACCGCAAGGTGATGGAGCAGGACGTATGGAACAAGCTGGGGCACCAGGGTGATGGATCGAGTTCAGCGCCCACATGGGGCATCCTTCCGGGCAATGGCGACGCACCTCCGCCAGGTTTCCATATGCCGTTCTTTGGCAGCAGCCTGAATGTCGGCGCGATGGTTGAGCCCCTTACCCAGCAGACCGCCGACTTCCTTGGCATTCGTGCTGGGGTGCTGGTGAAGCAGGTGGCGCGCAAGAGCGAGGCCGCCACGGCCGGCCTAAAGCCGCATGACGTGATTCTCAAGGTCGGAACGGAAGCGATCACGACAACTGCCGATTGGGATCGCGCGCTGCGGTCGAACCAGGGCAAGCCGGTGCAGGTGACCATCCTGCGCGAAGGCAAGCAGCAGACGCTGAACCTGCAGGTGGATTCGAAGCACAACAAGAGCGAGGTTGATTTCGAGGATGAGTTCCCTGGCCTTCTGCCGGACGGGCCTTGTCCGCTGACGGCGGTTCTGGACCCCGCCTGGGGTGCCGGTGCGCAAGAGGCTGCGGAGCGGCTTCGCGAGCAGGCGGAAGAGTTCAGCAAGAACTTCAACCCGGATGACTTCAAAATCGATCCGAAGGAGATGGAAAAGTTCCGGCAGGATATGGAACAGTTCCAGCAGAACTTCAATTCCGACGATTTCAAGATAGATCCAAAACAAATGGAAGACTGGAAGAAGGAGATGGAGCAGTTCCGGAACATTTTCAGCCTCGACCAATTCAAGATTGATCCGAGGGAGATGGATCAACTAAAGCAGGAGATGGAAGAGATGCGCAAGTCGATGCCGGAGCTATTCCAATGGAATCATCAGCAGCTGGACCAGTTTCGCCGCGATATGCAGCGGTTGAGCTTGCAGGTGGGGCAGCGGGTCTAGACTGAATCAGCGTAGTTCATGGGGGCGTTGTCGGGATTCCGGCGGCGCCCTTTGTGTTTGATGGCGCAATTTCCAGTTTTCAAAATACCGGTGCGTCCTTGCGTGCCGCCTGTGTAGAATCGCTTTCAACTTCGCACCGGTTCCCCTCTTCCCGCTTAATGCGCGAGGGTCCCGTTCTTGGAAAGGCGACTTCATGGCGACCAACACAGTCACCAATTGGTTTGGAAATATCGTTTCGCACCCTGCGGTCGTGGTCGAGGCCAACTCCGTAGACGACGTCGTACGCGTACTCAAGGATCCGGCGACTTATCCGTCGCCGGTGAGGGCGATCGGGTCGAATCATTCCACTGCGGCCTGCGGAGTCGCCGATGGCGGAACGTTGATCAAGATGAAGATGAACCGCATCCTGAACATCGGGACCGACAGCGTGACGGTTGAGGCGGATGCCATTCATCTGGACATGGCGAAAGCGTTGGAGGCCAAGGGCCTGCAGTTCTACGTGAATACGGAGATCGGCAACCTTTCGGCTGGGAGTGCCGCGATCGCAGGAACAAAAGACGCGTCGTTTCCAGGCGAGTATGGACAGGTGGGGTCGTATATTACGGGCATCAAGATGGTCCTGGCTAGCGGCGATTTACTCGAAGTTACCGAGGATCAGGACCAACAGTTAATGCAGATTTTGAGGTCGAGTTATGGGCTCCTGGGAATCGTTTATGAAGTTACTTATAAGATCAAGCCGCTAACACCGATGCATGTGCACCACACAACTTATAATCTTCAGGACTTTCTATCCGCGCTGCCGGATTTGAAGGCGCTCGGATATTCAATGATGTTTTATATGTTCCCCTTTGTGAACAAGATTACGGTTGAATTCCGGAAATATAATCCGGGCGCGACCGGGGAGCCGAATCATTTTGCGTGGCAGAGCCGGAACGAGACGTGGGGAACGGTGGGGCCGAAACTTGGATTCCACATTGAGCAGAGTTGTTCGATTCCCGCCATTCGGTATGGCATGATCGATGCATTGAATGCGGCGTGGCGAGCGCAACTGGAAACGATCGTGTGCGGCGATAACACTGTTCCGCCCGACCAGATCATCGACTATCCGCTGGTGTCGAATGATAGCCGTTATACATTCAGCCTGTTCGCATTCCCCGAAAACGAGTATCCCGCGGCGATCACAGATTTCTACAAGTTCTGCAATGATTACTATAAAGAGAAGGGTTATCGTTCCAATCTGCTCTACGTCGGATACAGCATCGCTCAGGATCAGAAGTCGCTGCTTTCGTATTCCTATGACGGACCGGTGATGACAATCGACCCGGTGTCGACAGCCAACCCCGGTTGGGATCAGTTCATTGATGCCTACAACCAGTTCTGCATCGAGCGCAATGGAAAGCCGCTGCCCAATCAAACTCCGGGGCTAACCGCCGACATGCTGCGAAAGGCCTACGGAGAGAAACTCACGACCCTCGAAAGCACGCGGAAACAATACGACCCGACCGGCCGGCTGCTGAATGACTATTTCCGGACGTTGCTGAGTTAGGTCCCCACAATTGCGTGGGCCGCCGATCAGAATGTCTTCATGTATTCGATGAGTGCGCGCTTGTCGTCGTCCGGTAGATTCGCTCCGAAGGTGTGGCCGCGATCCTGAACGAAGTCGGGCGCATTGTCGACGAGAAGAAATAGTCCGTTCAAGTGGCCGGTACCCGTGATGCGGCACATGAGCCGGGTGAAAAAGTTGTCCGTGCGGAAATTTTCGGGCGTAACCAGGTCGACATTCGCGACTAAATCGATGGGAGTATTGCGGGCAACGCATACCGTTCCGCCTTCTTCATACTTGAATGTACTTGCCTGCGTCGTTCGCCGGATAGTCTTTACGCCGGGTCGGCGAGCCGGCCACAACAGCTTCTCCATCGCATCCTGGTATGCAGTGAGGCGACCTTGAATGGACGGGTCGCCTGTAACTATTCCGAGAGAGTTATTGTGAAATAACGGAGCCGTCGCCCAGACGTTGGCCAGTGTCGGTGTGCGGTAATATCCGCGTCCACCGGTGGCGTTGATGGGGAATAACTTCAGATCGGGATGCATCGGATTCACTAAGTCGCCGATATGGACATCGGGCTGCTTTTTGTAAGTGTCGGAAGAAAAATGCTGCCACAGATGACCTTCGATCGCATTGCTGGCCATGGCGCGTTCGCTGTTGGTCCCGATTTCGGAAACCGGATGGCGTTCGTCATCGGAAAGGAAATTGTTAGTCAGGAAATCGTCTTCCATGATTGCCTTCCGGTACCAGTCGACGGGATCGCCTTGATAGTCCTGAGGCGGGCGCTTGCTGGAGTGGCAGCGCGCGCAGTTCTCGGCGAAGATGATCTTTCCGCGCGAGATGACAGTGGCATCTTTGGGAAGATACGCCGCGCCGCCGTCGGCATCGGCAAGATGCAGAGGGGGCAGCGTCCGGAGAAACGCTTCGAGCCCCTCCATCCGCGCCTCGGTTGCGGTCCATCCTTCATTGCAAACGCTGCTATCCTGCCGTGCCTGTTTGGGGTCGAAGACACCTTGCGGGCGCTTCAAGCCGTAAACCGGATCGTGGAGGGTTGTCCAGAAATTCGCACAAACCCCGATGTTCACATACACGCGCAACGCTGCGCACGCTGTGTCGTTCACGCCGGGCCTGGGGATCGGATCATCCAAGCATGCAGAGCCCACCGAGTCCGCGCCGTCTTTGAGCACATGGTAGACTTCGCGCTCCACGCCATCGGCCGTGCGTTCAAGATGCTTAGGGCGGTAATTCAAGTTGGCGATGTTATTTATTACGTTCGGATTATTGATGTGATCGGTTGCTACCTGCGAGGTTTCCGAGGTACCAACCGGCTGGGCGTTGGCAACCTGCCAGCGGAAGTCGTTGGTCTTGAGGCCGCGCGAGGGAGGGTACTTGGAGGTGTTGAAGATCTGTTCGCGGAAATACTGGTTGCCGATGCCCGGATGGAGGTTGTGCCACTCAGGGCTTTCGGGATCGGCCGGAGGGTGCAGAGGATTGAAACCCACGTGACAGAATCCGCACGCCACGCCGATGAGATAAGGCGGCTCGATCTTGGCCGGATCGGCCATGTACTTATTCACATCCCATTGCGCCGGATCGAACTGAGGGTTATGGAACTTGCGCAGGCCGATAATTCCGGCCGGCTCGCCGGGTACGTCGGGCAGCTTGGGAACGTCGGGACTGGAACAATCATCTAGCCACAGGCCGTACTGGTCAGGTCCTGTCGCCTTCTTGCAATCTGGATCGCTGATGACGCCGAATAACTTGAATCGCTGCCCGCGGTATCTCGAGTCGACTGCCTGGAGCAGGTCGAATGTGCCGTGAGACTGCACGGCGAGGATGCGCCATAACGCCTGATCGCCGACAGCCTGTTTGCCGGAAGCGTCAACGCCGCCGCCCGTCCAGAAATACCAGGTGTCGCGCCCGTGTTCCTGCTCCGGAGTAAGTCCCTCATAGCCGGACTGGTAGCAACTTGCCTTTCCGCTGGGGCACTTGTAGGAGTTCTCCTGGGCGCGAGTGGGGGACTCCATGCGCACTGTCAGCACTGCAATGGATTCAACCATGATCAAAAAAAGAACGCGTTTGAAGGGAGTCAGGGGAAACCTCCGTGATGCGAGGCGGATCCGCGTCCCTTCGCGCCGCGCGGTGCTGAACGCTGGCGGATGGGAAAGGTTCGGCTCAGCAGGTGACAACGAATCTACCACGGGCGAAGTTTTGGCGGCAATCCCCATCGGCATCTAATCTCACGGGGTGCAGGATGAGCATTGCTCTCAAGAAATGGGACAAGTACCTGGTGGCACCGGACAGTCGCGTGAGGCTGACGCGGATGGCGACGGACAGCACGGATCTTTGCGGCAACAAGAAGTCTGCTCGCAAACAGTTGAAGGAGTACCGCGAACAGATCGATGAATTGTTGGCTGCGCTGGCGGCGGAGCAGCAGAGAACCCTATTGATCGTTCTTCAGGGAGTGGATGCATCGGGCAAGGACGGCGCGGTGCGCAAGGTATTCACCGGCGTCAATCCGCAGCACTGCAAGGTCGTTTCGTTCAAGGAGCCAGATCGTGAGGAGCAACTGCACGACTATCTTTGGAGGATATATCGCGCCCTGCCGGCCAAAGGAGAAGTGGGCGTCTTCAACCGCTCCCATTACGAGGACGTGATCGTCTGGCAATCCCGCGGCAAATTGTCGAGGAAGGATGCACATACCCGGCTGCACCAGATTGCCGACGTCGAGCGAACATGGACAGAGAATGAAACGGTATTCCGCAAGTGCTTCCTTCACATCAGCCGCAAGGAACAGGCGGAACGATTCAAGTCGCGGCTGGAGAAGCCAGAGAAGCGCTGGAAGGTGGAAGAGTCGGACTTCAAGGATCGCCGGCTGTGGCCGAAGTTCATGTCGGCCTACGAAGAGGTCCTCTCGCGCACATCGGCACCGCACGCCCCGTGGTACATCATCCCCGCAGATCACAAGTGGTATCGCGATCTCGCGGTGGCGGGCATTGTTCTCGGCGCTCTGCGGGCAATGCGGCCTCACATACCTACACCGAAACTGGACCGCAGCCGGCTCAAGCTGTAGATAAGAACTCCCTGTCGAAGGTTCCCCTGCTTTCCGGAACTCATCCAGATTGAACCTTCGTGTCGATCTCGTGATGATAACTCGGTGGTCATATCCGAGATATACGACTCACGCTAGAATTACCTAAAAGGTATATGTCGGGTTATGACTTAGCGACTCCAACGCAACGAGCTTCGCGGGATTTATGACGCAAAGATGACAACTAACTTCCACATGGATTGGACTGCAACTTGATTTAATAATGCGGCATCGAAGGTCGCAAGCAAAGAGAACCTCGGGGGGCAAACACGCAGCTAGTAAGGGGACACAATGAGAGGTATGCAAATAGCGGGAGTTGCTATGGCTCTCGGAATATGTGCGCTCAGTCATGCAGTTTGCCAAACGCTAGATGAGAAGCCGGGTTATGGATTGCCCTTCCAGACCAATGTTGGAACGGGCTATAACTGCGGCAGGGTTAGTTCACCGTTGTATTGCTATGGGATTCCCGTCAACATCGGTACAGGCAATGGCGGGAATGGATCCATGTGGCTGGATACCTATGTTACTGGGTACAATTCCGGCACGGGATTCGTTGCTTTCAACGGCGTTGCCGACCTGGGGCAGGGTACGGTTACAAGTAATATTCCAACCAGAAACAGTGCAGGACAAGTTACAAAACTTTTAGTAAATTTCCACGGGTTGACAAATGACGGAGATAACGGGACCTATACAGGAACCATGACTCTAACCTTCAGCTACTATTACTCAAGCGGAGGAGGAGGCAGGGGCGGAGCGGGCGCAGGGTGGCGCTTTATCTGCACCGGCGGTGCGGTCCAAATTACTTATCAGTAAGCTCCGCCAACGTCGGAACAGTATTGGAGATCGAGCCGAACCTGGCGAGAATAGAGCCCGCAGCCAGCCAAAACAGTGCGGCTGCGGGAAAAGATAAAAAGACATTCCTCGGCGGCCAAAGCCGACATAAATTCTGCTGCACTTACGGCACGGCTGAAGCCGTGCCCTTTCAAGGCCGTGAGTTTTCCCGCAGCCTGGTAGTTCAAAGAATTCAACTCAGATCATCGTGCGGCAGGGCGAATAACTGCGTCTATCTGCCGGCCGGCCTGAACAGAAATGTGGACGGCGGACCCAGTTACCTTGATGTTGGGCGGAAACAGCGGATCGGAAGAAGCAACGGATGATATATCCACGGGAGTTATGCTGGTCTTTAGGGTGCCATTAATAGCTGCAATGTATTGGTTGGCAATGAGCGCATAACCGGTGTTTGTCGGGTGGATGCCGTCGAGACTGAATAAACCGCCGAGAAAGGCAGTTGTGGCCGGAAAGCCATTAATAAGTTCGCCACTTTGCGAAATGCCTTGAAAATAGGCATGCATGTCGATCAGTATGCCTCCGGCCGCAGATACCTGGGCCGCAATCACGGCATTGTATTGATCAACGGTCGATTGAATCTGAGCGATCTCCGCCGCGTTAAGAAATGCCTCATCGGTAAGAGGAGTAGGCAATTGTCCCTGCTTGAGGGAAGCGACTGCGCTCTGCACCTGGGCGAGTCCGGTGGGGTTCACAAGATCACCGGGCTGGATGCCGAGCAAGGCTGAAACCACGGCCTGGGGCAGACCCGACGCCGCCGATACCTCGGCAAGAATGAGGGCAGCTGGGGTGAGATAGGGAACCAGTGTAACGTCGGGCACATTCGCCACGATGAGCGTTGCCTTGGTTTGCGTGTGCAGCGTAGTGATCAGCTGCTGATACTCCTGGGTGAATGTGCTCACCGGAGTCATGACCGCGGGCGTTCCTGCTATATCGGCAACCAAGGCATCGTTATTGCCCGCCCAGACGAACAGCGCTGTCGGCTTGAGGCGGATGGCTTCTTCCATCTGGCTGTGATCGCCGCCAAGCGGCAAGGCGAGGACGGCGTCGGTAATGACGTCCTCAGCGGAGGTGGGAACGAGGACCGGCACCCGGTTAATGACATCGTCGAGGGTATGCCCCGGGACGGCCAGATCGTACGGCTGCGCGGTAGGATTGTCGCGCCCCGGCGATGTGCCGGATGCCTGCTGGGTGACCGGCGGCGGCCCGAGGCTGACGAGTTGCAGCACGGCCGGGGCGCCAGGGGGTGCGATCAGAGGCAGTACCAGTTTGAACCCGGCCTGCTTTGCGACCAGGGCGGCCCAGCCGTTGGTCTGTTGCGAGTCGAGCAGAGATCCATTCTGAAAACCCGCGCTAAGCGAATCCCCAATCACGACCGTGGTCGCAAACCCCGGCGTAGCGCTGGAGTTTTTGCTGGAACTGCTCGATCCGCAGCCAAGCACAGCGGCGACGATGACGGCGAGGGCTGCGGTAGCGATCAGGGAGCGGCGCGAGTAGGGCATGGCGAAGTCGGCTCGTGAGTGAACTGTCGGTCGCGTGCGAAATCAGACCCGGCAGCCACTATATCACCCGAAGGCTGTTGCTACTTCACGCCGTTGTCTGCGTTCCACGAGCCCTGCAGTTTGCGCACGTAGAGGATCTGTCCAATGTGATAGGCGTTGTGCGCTCCGATGACAGCAATCAGCGACGCCTTTTCTTCCAGCCGTTTTTCATCGGCACTTTCGACGGCCTTCTCCCAATCGGTTTGAACCTGGTCGAGTTTTTTCACCAGGTCGTTCCATTGCTCGGGGGTGAAGTTGTCGAAAGTCTCATCATTTTTTCCGGTAAACGCCGGGTTCTTCTCGCCCTTGAATTCGGCCAGTTCCCGCGCATCCCAGAACCACAGATGATAGGCAAGCTGTCCGACGGAGTGACTACCCTTTCCGGGACTCCAGCGAGCCTGTTCGGCGGTCAGCCCAGCGACGGCTGCTTTTGCAGGCACGAACCAATTGGCCTCGTTGTGCGTGCTGCGAAGCTGTTCCAGCAGGACGCCGCGCAGATCGGTGGGCGGTTTTTTGTTTTGCGCAACGGCGCTGAACGCGACGGCAAACAGCAACGCGAGAACGAGCTTTTTCATGAGGCGACCTCGGACTTCGAAACGCTGCCGGAAGTATACTGCCGCGCTCTCACGGTTCTGGCCGGGCGCGGGCGCAATGTGCGCCAGTAGTGTGGAAGCGAATCCGGCAATTGGCTGATCCAGTCCGTTTCAGAACTTCCAAGGGCGGTTGAGTCACTTAGCGATTGGCGATGGGGCCGGCTTTCAATAGGTTTCAAATTGCCATGACTCGAAGCTCACAAGCAACGCTGCACCTCGCCAAATCGCCGTCAGAGAATGCCGGTAGTCAACTCTTCCAGACCGCACTGCAACCCGCTACGTCGCTGTTTGCGATGGGCATGATGGGGATGGGCGTACTCGCGCTCATCTACGGCGATTTTGCGTTGGTGTGGCAGCCGGTGGCGCCATGGGTTCCGGGGCGCACGGCACTGGCTTATGCTTCGGGTGTGCTGATGTTGCTGGCGGGCGCAGGCCTGCTGTTTCGCGCCGCGGCGGCGTGGTCGGTCCGTGTGCTGTTCCCCTACCTGATTGTGTGGGCCCTGCTCAAAGTGCCCGCGCTTGTGGTGGCTCCGCAGATCGAAGGCGTGTGGCTGGGGTTTGGGGAACTGGCGATGCTGCTGGCCGGGGGATGGGTATTGTTCGCGCGACTGGCCAGGATCGAGGAGGGCTCGTGGCTCGGGTTCGCGGTGGGGGATAGCGGCATCCGGATCGCGAGGTACCTGTTTGCGATTTGGGTCATTCCTGTAGGGTTGTCGCACTTCTTTTATGTGGACGCGACCATTCACCTGATTCCGGGGTGGATGCCGTTTCCGCGGTTCTGGGCGTATGCAACCGGGGCGGGACACATTGCGGCGGGGCTGGGCGTGCTGTTCTCGGTGAGGCCCCGGATGGCGGCATTTGCCGAGGCCGGCATGCTGTCTGTAATTACGCTGCTGGTGTGGGCGCCCAGGGTCGCTGCCGAGCCTAAGACGCGAATGCCGTGGACTGGGTTCTGGATCTCGTGGGTGATTACGGCGGCGGTGTGGGTGCTGGCGCAGGGGATGGCGAAAAGCAGGGAACAGGGCAACAGGCACTAGGGATTAGGCATTCGGCCTCGGCTTCGATACGATATTTGGCACTGGTGCTGCGCCTGTATGAAGGTCTTTCTCGCTATCTTTGCCGTTCTGGTTCTTGCCGGGTCGCTGTTTGCCGACTACAAGTGGCGGCAGTGGATGGCGGCGCGGCGGCGGGAGCATGATGAAGGTCCCCGCAGGCCGTGATCCTGTAGTGATTCAGCTACCACAGAAACCTCTTTATGCAGCCCGTGTTTGCTCAAGCACAGGGAACGGCGCGACCGTTTGCTTTTAACTAAGGGCTGCGAAGTGAGAACTGCGACCGTTACAATCAGCTAGAGGGAGTCGTCCAATCGACATGTTTGGTTATGTACGCTATCGTTCGTCCATCGTCCGCGGCGCCGGCCTGCTGCTGGCCGCGGCTGCGCTCGTCCTGCTGCCGGCGGCACGGGCCCAGTTCAATGTGCCTCCAGCCGGTACCCAGGTGCATGATCCGTCGGTGCTGAAGCCTCCGGCGGGGGCCCACGTGGCTATCGTGGAGTGGGAAGACATGGAGTGTCCCGACTGCGCCCGCGCCAACCCGCTGCTGCGAGAGGCCGCTGCCAAGTACAACATTCCCTGGATACGGCACGACTTTCCGCTGGCGTTCCACGCCTGGAGCTTTAATGCGGCCGTGAATGCGCGCTGGTTCGACACCAAGAACAAGAAACTGGGGGACGATTACCGAGATTCGGTGTTTGCCAGCCAGCAGGCGATTACCAACCCGGATGTGCTTGCCCAGTTCACGCAGAAGTTTGCCCAGGAGCACGGAATTGCGTTCCCGTTTGCGGTCGATCCGCAGGGGAAACTAGCTGCCGAGGTGAAGGCCGATTACGCGCTCGGGCAGCGGGTGGGGATCGAGCATACGCCGACCATCTGGGTGGTGACTGCCAACTCCAAGGGCGCGCCGTTTGTGGAGGTTGTGGACCGGAGCAAGCTCTATCAACTCATCGACCAGGCAATTTCCGACACAAAATCGGCCTCGGCGGCGCCGGCTCCGAAACGCCCGACAAGCAAATAACGGTCGGAGGCGAATTCATGTGACCGAGCGCATCGCAGGATGCGCTCTTTTTATGCACTTTTGAGGTAAGATGTCCTGTTTTTCGCTGAATTCTTGCGAAAAGGGTTGGTCTTTTGTGGTTTTAGGGGTTGTTAACTTTTGCTATCTCTATGTTTTTCAGTTAGATGGCGTTTAAGATAGGCGAACCGGTGCGGGGATTAGACAGGCTTTTTAAAAAAACGCCGAAGACCTGTCCATGGGAACCCGGCACGGCGTAGCAAAATCAGCAAGTCAGCGAAAAGGCAAGGTGCCATGCAGACCTGCCCCAATCCGGGCTACGAGCGATATGATCGCCTGTACGAGCGATCTCGTCCGATACCAGGAGGCTTGAACCATGGCTGATGCGCACGATCCGCAGGACGGCAAGAATTTCTTTCTGGATGTACCGCACACCTGCAACGCGTTTCCGCTCAAGGGCAGCAATTCGCTCGACTGGGGAATGAAGAATCGCCTGGCGCGGGTTTTTTGTCCGGACGACTGCCGGACGGTGATGCTGGCCGTGGATCACGGCTACTTTCAGGGACCGACGACCGGCCTGGAGCGCATCGACATCACAATCACTCCGTTGATTCAGTACGCCGACGCGCTCATGATTACGCGGGGCGCGCTGCGCAGTTCCATTCCGCCTGAGATGGGCAAGCCGGTAGTGCTGCGATCGAGCGGCGGACAGAGCATCCTGAAGGAACTGTCGAACGAGCGGATCGCCGTGGATATCGAAGATGCAATCCGCCTGAACGCGTCGGCGCTGGCCGTGCAGGTGTATATCGGCGGTGTGCACGAGCACGAGTCGATCGGCAACCTGGTCGAGATCGTCGACGCCGGCAATCGGCACGGCATACCCACCATGGCCGTCACCGGGGTGGGCAAGGAACTGGTGCGCGATGCAAAGTACCTCGGGCTGGCGACCAGGATGTGCGCTGAGCTAGGCGCGAACTTCGTGAAGACCTACTACTGCGAATCAGGTTTTGCCCGGGTGGCAGCGGGCTGCCCGGTCCCGCTGGTGATCGCGGGTGGAAAGAAGCTGCCCGAGCCGGAAGCTCTCGAGATGGCTTATCGGGCGGTGAATGAAGGAGCGGCCGGGGTGGACATGGGCCGCAACATCTTCCAGTGCGATGCGCCCAAGGCCATGATCCAGGCGGTGCGCGCCGTGGTGCATGGAGACGAGTCGCCGGAGAAGGCGCTCGATCTCTACCACTCGCTGAAGTCGATGGAAGAACGAAGCCAGGTTGCGAAGTAGGAACACGGGTCCATGGTTTGCCTTAGCGAAGTTAGGACGCCCGTCGAACTGATCTAACATGAGTGGGTGGGAGCCCTGAGACGTTCGATCGTTTGCGCAGTACTCTTCTTTCTTCTGTGGCCAGGGACCCGGCACGCGGCTGCCTATTCGCTGCTCACCCACGAGCAGTTGATTGATCTTACGTGGGACGACTCCATCGTTCCGCTGTTGCGGAGCCGGTACCCATCGCTCACACCCACTCAGCTGGAACACGCTCGAGCCTATGCTTACGCGGGATGCGTGATCCAGGACATGGGCTATTACCCGTTTGGCGATTCGTTTTTCTCCAATCTCACTCATTACGTGCGCACCGGCGATTTTGTGGTGAGCCTGTTCCGCAATGCCGGCAACGCGGATGAATTGGCCTTTGCCATCGGGGCGCTGTCGCACTACATCGGTGACGCGGAGGGCCACTCGCTGGCTACCAATCGCGCCGTGCCCGTGGAGTTTCCCAAACTGGGCAAGAAGTATGGGCCGGTGGTGAACTACGCGCAGGGCAAGGACCAGCACGTCCAGACGGAGTTTGCGTTCGACATCAACGAACTCGCCCACTATCGCATGGCGCCGTTCCGCTACCAGAAGCACATTGGCCTGGCGGTACCGGTGCGGCAGCTGGGGCTGGCCTACTACCAGACCTATGGGTTGACGAAGGGGTTTTCAGGCGCGCGCGAACAGCGCATCAATGTGGGCGCCTACCGGTTTGCGGTGCGCGCCTTTCTCCCCCGGATCGCGCGCGCTATCACCATCCTTCATCGCCAGGTGGAACCCGCCGACGCGAATACGCCAGAGGTTCAGGAACTGCGCCGGGAAGTGGCCAAGGTCGGACTGGAGAACAACTGGAAGAAGTACCACCACAAGGCCGGTATCGGCATTTACTCGCTGGCGGTGCTGGTCTACATTCTGCCCAAGATCGGCCCGCTGAAGATGGCGGATGTGAAAGGGCCGACGGTGGACACGGAATCAGAGTACGTCCACAGCGTGGCGGTTTCGACGGGGGCGCTGCGGCGGATCCTTGCACGCTTTACGCCCCCACCCCAAACCATTTCATCCGCAGCGGCCGCGGCCGCGGCGGATACCCACTCCCAGCCTCCGCCTTCGCGACCATCGGCAGAGACCGCAAGCTCAGATGCGCCGCGGGATTCGCGCGACAGGCGCCACCCGTTGAAGAATCGCGATCTGGATACCGGAAATGTGGTACAGCCGGGGGGATATCCACTCACCGATTCAACCTATGCGCAACTATTGCATCTGCTCGCGAGTAAGCCGAACCAGGCAATACCTCCGGGCATCAAAGAGGATCTTCAGGCTTACTACTCCAACCTCGAACTGCCCATAACCACCAAGAAGGATCCGCAGTTATGGAAGCAGGTCCTGGCCGACCTCGAGACGCTCAAGACCATGCCTACCAGTCCCGAGGCCAAGCCCTATCCTACCTATGGCGAGGATGAGCAGGATCAACAATGATCTGAATCGAGAGGCATTCCATCATGTTTACGTTCAGGCCTATCGGCACCGTCGAAAGCCCGTACAAGGTATCGTCCGAAATCCCCAAGGGGCTCGGCGTGAAGCACGATGCCGAGGGCGTTCTCAACTTCCTGCCCGAGTTCGAGGCTGGATTGGCCGATATCGAGGGTTTCTCGCATCTGTTCGTGATCTGGGTTTTCGATCGTGCCTCGGGCTTCGAACTTACAGCGTGCCCGCCGTCGGATAACCGGGCACACGGCGTGTTTGCGACCCGCTCGCCGCGGAGGCCGAATCCTATCGCTCTTACTGTGGTGCAATTGCTTGGCCGGGATGGAACACGCCTTCAGGTGCGGGGTGTGGATATGCTCGATGGCACACCGATCCTCGACATCAAGCCGTATCTCTCCAGCGTGCCGCAGGAGTCGCTGCGCCGGGGATGGCTAGACGAGGCGGAAGCCCGGCAGGGTTGATTTTTCTGGGTTTTCTCGCGGCGGGGCGAATTTTGCTTTTCGCGCCTTTCTGCCCGGCGGCGTGGGGGACTTTGTCGTCCATTTGGCGCATAAATCCCTTCCACCGCTAACGTTGCAGAGAAGCAACTTGTCGTCCCCATCGCGCATCGAACCACTTTACTGCGCATCCCCGAACCGTGCATCATGTCTCCCCAGGCCTGCCATCAAAGATTTTGGCCGTTGTAGAGCATCCTTCACGGCCTCCCGGCATGCACGTGCCACCCCACATCCCTGAGGAGTTAGCACCGCGATGGCGTCCTCCGTTCAGCAGACTGAACTCAACCCAGATGTTCAGGGCCCGATTCCTCCCAACGGTCACGAGCCTCCCGCCTCCGATTACCTGGCAGCCATCCTGGAAAGCCTGCACACCATGAAGAATGGCGACTTCAGTGTGCGCCTTCCGGTTTCATGGACAGGGCTGGCGGGCAAGATCGCCGATAACTTCAACGAGATTGTGGCCACCAACGAGCACATGGCGCTCGAGCTGAAGCGCGTTGGCCAGGCGGTGGGCAAAGAGGGCAGGACGCGCGAGCGCATTCGCCTGGAGCGGCGGCGGGGCGCATGGGACGAGATGGAAGTTTCGGTCAACACGCTGGTGGAGGACCTGCTGCGACCGACCAACGAAGTAACGCGCGCGATCGCCGCCGTGGCCCAGGGCAATCTTGACCCAGACCGTCCGGCTCGACGTGGACGGGCGCCCGCTCGAAGGCGAGTTCCTTCGCTCCGCTAACATCGTGAACACGATGATTCAGCAACTCGGCATCTTCACCGCCGAGGTAACGCGCGTGGCCCGCGAAGTGGGTACCGACGGCAAACTGGGCGGCCAGGCCGTGGTGCCGGGCGTGGCCGGTACGTGGAAGGACCTTACCGACTCGGTGAACTCCATGGCGTCGAACCTGACCGGCCAGGTGCGCAACATCGCCGAAGTCGCGACGGCCGTGGCCAGCGGCGACCTCTCGCGCAAAATCACCGTCGACGTGCGCGGCGAGATTCTGCAGCTCAAAGAAGCCATCAACACGATGGTCGACCAGCTGCGCTCGTTCGCTTCGGAAGTGACGCGCGTGGCTCGCGAAGTGGGCACCGACGGCAAGCTGGGCGGCCAGGCCGTGGTGCCGGGCGTGGCCGGAACCTGGAAGGATCTTACCGACTCAGTGAATGCCATGGCCGGCAACCTGACGGCGCAGGTGAGAAACATCGCCGAAGTGACGACCGCCGTGGCCCGCGGCGACCTGTCCCGCAAGATCACGGTCGACGTGAAGGGCGAAATTCTCGAACTGAAAGACACCATCAACACGATGGTGGACCAGCTGAACGCGTTCGCCGGCGAAGTAACGCGCGTGGCCCGCGAAGTGGGTACCGAAGGCAAGCTCGGCGGCCAGGCCAAGCGTGCCCGGCGTGGCCGGAACGTGGAAGGATCTTACCGACAACGTGAACTTCATGGCCGGCAACCTGACCGGCCAGGTGCGAAACATCGCCGAAGTGGCAACGGCCATCGCCAACGGCGATCTTTCGCGCAAGATCACGGTCGACGTGCGCGGCGAAATTCTGCAGCTGAAAGAAACGCTGAACACGATGGTGGACCAGCTGAACCGGTTCGCCGGCGAAGTCACGCGCGTGGCTCGCGAAGTGGGAACCGAAGGCCGTCTCGGCGGCCAGGCCAACGTGCCGGGCGTGGCCGGAACGTGGAAGGATCTGACCGACTCGGTCAATTCGATGGCCGGCAACCTGACGGCGCAGGTGAGAAACATCGCCGAAGTGACAACGGCCGTGGCCCGCGGCGACTTGTCGCGCAAGATCACCGTCGACGTGAAGGGCGAAATTCTCGAACTGAAAAACACCATCAACACGATGGTGGACCAGCTGAACGCGTTCGCCGGCGAAGTGACGCGCGTGGCCCGCGAAGTGGGCACGGACGGCAAGCTGGGCGGGCAGGCGCAGGTGTCGGGCGTGGCCGGCACGTGGAAGGATCTTACCGACAACGTCAACTTCATGGCGTCGAACCTGACCGGCCAGGTGAGAAACATCGCCGAAGTGGCGACGGCCGTGGCCCGCGGCGATCTTGTCGCGCAAGATCACCGTCGACGTGAAGGGCGAAATTCTCGAGCTCAAAGACACGCTCAACACGATGGTGGACCAGCTCAACGCGTTCGCCGGCGAAGTGACGCGCGTGGCCCGCGAAGTGGGTACCGACGGCAAGCTGGGCGGCCAGGCGCAAGGTGCCCGGCGTGGCCGGCACGTGGAAGGATCTTGACCGACTCGGTGAACTCGATGGCCTCGAACCTGACCGGCCAGGTGAGAAACATCGCCGAAGTTTCGACGGCTATCGCCAACGGCGACTTGTCGAAGAAGATCACGGTGAACGTCAGCGGCGAAATTCTGCTGCTGAAAGAAACCATCAACACGATGGTGGATCAGCTGAACCGGTTCGCCGGCGAAGTGACGCGCGTGGCCCGCGAAGTGGGCACCGAAGGCAGGCTGGGCGGGCAGGCCAACGTGCCCGGCGTGGCCGGTACGTGGAAGGATCTTGACCGACTCCGTGAACTCCATGGCCGGCAACCTCACCGCGCAGGTGAGAAACATCGCCGAAGTGACAACGGCCGTGGCCCGCGGCGACTTGTCGCGCAAGATCACGGTCGACGTGAAGGGCGAAATTCTGGAGCTGAAGAACACCATCAACACGATGGTGGACCAGCTGAACGCATTCGCCGGCGAAGTGACGCGCGTGGCCCGCGAAGTGGGCACCGACGGCAAGCTCGGCGGGCAGGCGCATGGTGCCGGGCGTCGCCGGAACGTGGAAGGACCTTACCGACTCGGTGAACTTCATGGCCGGCAACCTTACGGCGCAGGTGCGAAACATTGCCGAAGTGGCAACGGCCATCGCCAACGGCGACTTGTCGCGCAAGATCACGGTCGACGTGCGCGGCGAAATTCTGCAGCTCAAAGAAACGCTGAACACCATGGTCGAGCAGCTTCGCTCGTTCGCTGCCGAAGTGACGCGCGTGGCTCGCGAAGTCGGTTCGGAAGGACGTCTCGGCGGCCAGGCCAACGTGCCCGGCGTGGCCGGAACGTGGAAGGATCTTACCGACTCAGTGAACGCCATGGCCGGCAACCTCACGGCGCAGGTGAGAAACATCGCTGAGGTGACGACGGCCGTGGCCCGCGGCGACTTGTCGCGCAAGATCACCGTCGACGTGAAGGGCGAAATTCTCGAGCTCAAAGACACCATCAACACGATGGTGGACCAGCTGAACGCGTTCGCCGCCGAAGTGACGCGCGTGGCCCGCGAAGTGGGCACCGACGGCAAGCTCGGCGGCCAGGCCATGGTGCCCGGCGTGGCCGGAACGTGGAAGGATCTTACCGACAACGTCAACGTGATGGCCGCCAACCTCACCGAACAGGTGCGCGGCATTGTGAAGGTGGTGACCGCCGTCGCCAACGGCGCGCTCAACTCAGAAGCTCACCGTGAACGCCAAGGGCGAAGTGGCCGCGCTGGCCGAGACCATCAACAACATGACCGACACGCTGGCCACCTTCGCCGACCAGGTGACCACCGTGGCCCGCGAAGTCGGCGTGGAAGGCCGGCTCGGCGGCCAGGCCAACGTGCCCGGCGCCGCCGGAACGTGGAAGGATCTTACCGGCAACGTGAACCTGCTGGCCGACAACCTCACCAACCAGGTGCGCGCCATCGCCGAAGTGGCAACCGCCGTGACCAAGGGCGACCTGACGCGTTCGATCCAGGTGGAAGCCCGCGGCGAAGTGGCCGAGCTGAAAGACAACATCAACACGATGATCGACAACCTGCGGCTCACCACCGACCGCAACACCGAGCAGGACTGGCTGAAGACCAACCTCGCCCGCTTCACCGGCATGTTGCAGGGCCAGCGCGATCTGGGCACCGTGGGCCGCATGTTGCTTTCCGAACTTGCTCCGCTGGTGAATGCGCAACAGGGCGTGATCTACCAGATGGAGTCGCGAAGCCACGCAGCCCGATGGCACGCTGGTGCTGCTCTCCACCTACGCCGACACGCCCGAAGGCCACCTTCAGCGAAGTCCGCATCGGCGAAGGACTGGTCGGCCAGTGCGCTGCAGAAAAGCGCCGCATGCTGATCACCGAGCTGCCCAAGAAAGCCGCGCCGATCCGCTCCGGACTTTTCAAGGCAGTGCCCAAGAACGTGATCGTGCTGCCGGTGCTGTTTGAAGATCGCGTGAAGGCGGTCATCGAACTGGCCAGCCTGAGCGCATTCACCGCATCGCACCTGGCGTTCCTCGAGCAGCTCACGGCTTCGCATCGGCATCGTGCTCAACTCCATCGAAGCCACGATGCAGACTGAAGGCCTGCTGAAGCAGTCGCAGCAGCTCGCCACCGAACTGCAGACGCAGCAGAAGGAACTGCAGCAGACCAACGAACAGCTCGCGCAAAAGGCGCAGCAGCTCGCCGAACAGAACTACGAAGTGGAACGCAAGAACCAGGAAATCGAGCAGGCCCGCCGCGCGCTGGAAGAAAAGGCCCGCGAACTGGCGCTCACTTCGAAGTACAAGTCGGAGTTCCTGGCCAACATGTCGCACGAGTTGCGCACGCCGCTCAACTCGCATTCTGGTGCTCGGCCAGCAGCTCGCCGAGAACCCCGACGGCAGCCTCACGCCGAAGCAGGTCGAGTTTGCGCGCACCATTCACGGCGCCGGCACCGACCTGCTCAACCTCATCAGCGACATTCTCGATCTGTCGAAGATCGAGTCGGGCACGGTCTCGGTCGAAGCCGAAGAAATCTTCTTCGGCGCGCTGCTTGAAACCGTCGCGCCGGCCCTTCCGTCACGAGGCGGAAAACCGCAAGCTGTCGTTCGAAGTCACGAGCGACCCGCGCATGGGCCGCAGCCTGGTCACCGACTCCAAGCGCCTGCAGCAGGTGCTCAAGAACCTGCTCTCGAACGCATTCAAGTTCACCGAGCAGGGCGGCGTCAGGCTGACGCATTTCGCTCTGTCACGGGCGGCTGGAGCGCCGATCATCCGATTCTCTCCGGCGCCGGCTCGGTGATCGCATTCGAGGTCACCGATACCGGCATCGGAATTCCGCCGGAGAAACAGCGCATCATCTTCGAGGCCTTCCAGCAGGCCGATGCGGGCACCAGCCGCAAGTACGGCGGAACCGGTCTGGGCCTCGCCATCAGCCGCGAACTGGCCAACCTGCTCGGCGGCGAAATCCAGCTGAAGAGCACGCCCGGGCAGGGAAGCACCTTCACCCTCTACCTGCCGCAGACCTATGTCGGTCCCGCGGCGCCCACCATCGTCAAGACGGAAAGAGTCCGGCGCGTCCATGCCGGCCACGCCGGTCTTCCTCACCAACGTTGCGGCGGCCGAGCAGGAAGCGCGCATCGAAGACGATCGCAACAATCTCGTGGAAGGCGACGCGGTGCTGCTGATCGTCGAAGACGATCCGCACTATGCCCGCGTGCTCTGCGATCTGTCGCGCGACAAGGGATTCAAGGTGCTGGTCGCGCATGACCGGAGCCGAGGCGCTGGCGCTGGCGCGCGAGTACAACCCCACCGCCATCTCGCTCGACGTCTTCCTGCCCGACATGCTGGGCTGGACCGATGCTCAACCATCTCAAGCAGGATTCGACGACGCGCCACATCCCGGTGCAGATGCTCACGCTCGACGAGGATCGGCATCACGGCCTGTCGCGCGGCGCATTCTCGTTCGTCACCAAGCCCACCATCGACTGAAGATCTCGATGCGGCGCTCACCCGCATCCGCGAGTACTCGCAGCCGCGCCGCAAGCGCCTGCTGGTGGTCGAAGACAATCCCGCCGAGCAGCTCAGCATCCGCGAACTGCTGGGCTACAAGGACATCGATATTGACACCGTCGACTCGGGTGCAGCTGCGCTCGGCGCTCTGAACACGGCGAGCTACGACTGCGTGGTGCTCGATCTTCGCCTGCCCGACATGACCGGCTTCGAGGTGCTGGAGCAACTGCGCGACACGCCCAAGCTGCAGGACCTGCCGGTGGTGGTCTTCACCGGCCGCGAACTGACTCCGGAAGAAGACGCGCAACTGCACACGCTGGCCCGCAGCGTGGTGGTCAAGGACGTGGAATCGCCCGAGCGGCTGCTGGACGAGACCGCGCTCTTCCTGCATCGCGTGGTCGCCGACCTGCCCAAGGCCAAGCAGGACATGCTCGATCGCCTGCACCGGTCCGACGACGCGCTGGCGGGCCGCAAGGTGCTGGTGGTCGACGACGACGTGCGCAACATCTTCGCGCTTGTCCAGCGTTCTGGAGCGCCGCGGCATGACGGTTCTCTCCGCCGGCACCGGCCGCGAAGCCATTCGAGACCATCGAAACCACGCCCGATCTGGCAATCGTTCTGATGGACATCATGATGCCGGAGATGGATGGCTACGAAACCATGCAGGTCATCCGCCAGAATCCCGCACTGCGGCGCCTGCCCATCATCGCCCTGACCGCCAAGGCGATGAAGGGCGACCGCGAAAGGTGCCTGGAAGCAGGCGCTTCGGAATACCTGGCCAAGCCCGTCAACACCGAACAACTGCTGTCCGCACTGCGCATGTGGCTGCATCGCTGAGAACGCCATTTTGGAGGACACGCGAACTTTTGCCGTATCAGGGGATAACGCCCAATGAAGGCTGATGACAAAGTCAATATCTTGATGGTCGACGACCAGCCCGCCAAGCTCCTGAGCTATGAGGTGATCCTCGCGGAGCTGGGCGAGAATCTCATCAAGGCCACCACGGCCAGCGAGGCGCTCAACATTCTGCTGAAGACCGATATCGCTGTGGTGCTGATGGACGTGAGCATGCCCGATCTCGACGGCTTCGAACTTGCCGACGTGATCCGCCAGCATCCCCGCTTTCAGAAGACGGCGATCATCTTCATCTCCGGCGTTCACCTCACCGACTCCGACAAAATCCAGGGCTATCGCAGCGGCGCGGTCGACTACATCTCCGTCCCCGTCGTTCCCGAAGTGCTGCGCGCCAAGATCGGCATCTTCGTCGATCTGCACCGCAAGACCCGCCAGCTGGAGATGCTGAACAACGAGCTTGAGCGGCGCGTCGCCGAACGCACCGAAGAACTGCGCCAGCGCGAAGAGCAATTCCGCACCCGCGCCGAACTGCTCGAGCTTGCCACCGAAGCCATCATGGTCCGCGATCTCGATGGCGCCATCCAGTTCTGGAACACCGGCGCCGAGAGCTCTCTATGGCTGGAAGCGGGAAGAGGTCATGGGCCAGGACATTCACGCCGTGCTGCAGACCGTTTTTCCCGTTTCCGAGGAAGAGATCGAAGCCGAGCTTCGCGAACAGAAGACCTGGCAAGGCAACCTGGTGCAGCGAACCAAGGACGGCGCCGAGGTGGTCGTCGCCTGCCGCAAGACCATGAACCACGAGGGCAATGCCGTCCTCGAGGTCAGCCGCGACATCACCGCGCAGCTGCAGGCCGAAGAAGCCCTGCGCGAAACCGAAAAGCTGGCCGCCATGGGCCGCGTCGCGGGCATCATCGCGCACGAAATCAACAATCCCCTGGCCGCCATCACCAACACCCTCTACCTGGTTCGCAATCATCCTTCGCTCGACGACACGGCGCGCCACTTCGCCGATGTGGCCGAGCAGGAATTGCAGCGCGTCTCGCACATCACGCGCCAGACGCTCAGCTTCTATCGCGAATCGAAGCAGCCCATCGCCGTGAACATCACCGAACTGCTCGAACGACGTGCTCGAACTGCAGGAGCGGGTGCTCAACTCCAGCCACATCGCGCGTGCAGCGGAAATATGAGCTCTCGCCGGTGGTGCAGGGATTCCCGGTGGAGTTGCGCCAGGTGTTTCTCAACCTGGTGGGCAATGCAATCCAGGCCATGCCCGCCGGCGGCAACCTGCGCGTATATGTGCGCGAAGCCACCGACTGGGTCCGCCAGCGTCGCGGCACGGCGATCTCGATTGTCGACACCGGCATCGGCATCCGGCCTGAGGACTCGAAGCGGCTGTTCCAGCCTTTCTTCAGCACCAAGTCCACCAAGGGCACCGGCCTCGGCCTTTGGATCAGCAAGGGCATCGTGCAGAAGTACGATGGCAGCCTCACTTGCCGCAGCTATCGAACCCTCCGCGGCTGCGTGACCTGCTTCCGCGTGTTTCTGCCGATCATCGCGGCACCTGTGGCCGACGCGCAAAAAGTCGAACCGGAGATGGCGCAGGTCGATCACCGGCCCGCGTGGCAACCAGCGTAGGTTCAAGGCGGCTCGAACCTGACCATGTTGCTCATTGATGCCTGCCTCCACTATCGTTCAATGTGGGCGGTCGACCTGGAACGTTTTCGTCGGCTCGGAAAAGGAGTCGCATCATGAGCCTCTATTGCGCCGTTGGCAGCGAACACACCGACCTTTCTCCTGAAAAGCTCAATCACCTGCTGACGGACGCGCTCTCGCGGCTTGGTCCGCGGTCGAGCGTACTCGCGATTCCGCCGGACATCACGCGTCTGCATTCCCAGGCCGGCATGCTTACCCGCTTCGCGTGGCAACACTACGGAGCGCATCTCAAAGCCGTGCTTCCCGCGCTCGGCACCCACGTGCCGCTGCGGCCCGACCAGCTCACGCGCATGTTCGGCGACATGCCCCAATCGCTGTTCCGCGTTCACAACTGGCGCACCGATATTGAAACCGTTGGCGAGGTGCCGGCGGAATTCATCCGCGAGCAATCGGAAGGCAAGCTCGACTTTGCGTGGCCGGCGCAGGTGAATCGCATGCTGCTCGAGGGAGGATTCGATCTCGATCCTGTCGATCGGGCAGGTGGTGCCCCACGAAGTCATCGGCATGGCCAACTACAACAAGAACATCCTGGTGGGCACCGGCGGGCGCGAAGGCATCAATCGCAGCCACTATCTGGGCGCGGTTTACGGCATGGAGCGCATCATGGGGCGGGCCGAGAATCCTGTTCGCGCTGTGCTCAACTATGCCTCCGATCGCTTTCTGCGCCATGTGCCGATCGTGTATGTGCAGACGGTGGTGGGCCGGCGCGCCGATGGCACGCTCGCCGTGCGCGGGCTCTACATCGGCGACGACCAGGAATGCTTTCCTGCGCGCCGCCGACCTGAGCGTCAAGGTCAACTTCGAGCACCTCGACGAGCCGCATTCGCAAGGCGGTGGTCTATCTCGATCCGCACGAATTCCATTCCACATGGATCGGCAACAAGGCCGTGTATCGCACGCGCATGGCGCTTGCCGACGATGCGGAACTGATCATCCTGGCGCCGGGAGTCAGCACGTTCGGCGAAGACAAGTCAATCGACCTCATGATCCGCAAGTACGGCTATCGCGGCACGCCTGCAACTATCGCTGCTGTCGAAGCCAATCCCGACCTGGCCGCGGAACTCGGCGCCGCCGCGCACTTGATTCATTCGTCGTCCGAGGGTAGGTTCAGGATTACATGGTGCCCCGGCCAACTTACCAGGGAAGAAATAGAAGGGGTCGGTTTCGGTTATGGCGACTTAGGCGAGATGTTAGAGCGCTATGATCCGGATAAGTTGACTCATGGGTATAACAAGGTGAATGGCGAGGAGATCTTCTATATCGCCAATCCGGGCCTGGGTTTGTGGGCGCATTCGTCGCGGCTGGTGGCGGCGTAAAGTCAAGTCGTGGCGTGGACGAGCCCGGACCCCGTGGTCAGTGGCGCGTTCAGTGCCCGGGGTTTGTCCCGCCTGCCGAGGTGATAGCTGAACCCGGCGCCGTAGGACATGGAATCGAATCCCGGATTGCTGGGGACAACAAAGGCGTTGGAAAAGTGGAAGTAGAGCGCCCCAGCGCGAAAATCCCAACCTTCCGCGAGTCTGCATTGAAGACCGATACTGAATTGGAGGGTGAAACTTTCGTAGGCCGCGGTTGGCGATAACACCTTTTTCGAAAACCCGATCATTCCCCCTTTTGAGAAGGCGTACGGCTTGATACGCTTGCCGTCTCTCCACAGCATGCGCAGTCCGATCGGTGCGATCGCCAGACCGGCAACCTGCTCCATCTTGGTGGAGAGCGGGTTACCCCAGACGTCGGACTGGGTTGGCTGGGTCAAGACCGCAACTGGCAGAACCTCGGCAACATAGTCCATGCGCGCGCCGAGGAACTGGCCCCAGGTATGGCGGTCATATTCCAGCCCGCTGGCATGGAAGCCTGCCCGCACCCTGGCACTGGTAAAGAGATGATAGTGGCCGATGCTTCCCAGATCCTCGATTACCAATTCGCTCTCTACCGGCTGGTGCTCGACGCGATTGGCGCCAATCTCGCCGGCGGGCTGTGTCTCCGAATGCGAAGTCCATACCAGCCCGGCGGAGATGCGAGCGAAGTTGTTCGGATAACCTGGTAACTGGTACGGATACTTATAGGACACGCTTTGATATAAGGCAAAATTCGTGTGTAGATAGTCGGCTCGGAATCGCATCGCCAGGCGCCTGGACACCGGAGTATCGGCGCCTCCGCCGAGTACCGTGGCGAAAGAGGCCGAACTTCCCGGCGACTGATTGGGGGCCCAATTTCCGTTGAGACCGCAATCGCCGAAGAGCGCTTCGGCAAACAGCTTTTCCTTGCCGAGACGATGGTCGTATTGCCCTCCAGCGACGATGAAGTATGGATGTTGTGGCGCGCCCAGATTACTCCCCAGGTATGCAGAGTAATCGATCTTGAAATGCAGATTCCGCCAGGCGGGAGTAGCCAGAGACGCTTCCCAGCCGGCCAGCGGCTGTCGCGCCCCCGGAACTCCGTTGATGGAATTGGAAAAATAGGAGAAGGCGCCTGCGAACTGATAAGAAGAGGAGTCACTCGATTGCGCGGATGAAATCAGCGCGGTTAATAGAAGAACGAGAAGCGCAATCCACCGGCTGAGCACCGGTGAGGCATTGTCAGAGGGGCTCGATTTTGAGTTCAAAGGGCACCTTTTATCTTAGATATCTATTCGTGAGTTTTTGGTGCTTCAAAGACTGCCAAGGGGACGGAAGAAACAACGGGAAGCTCCCATTATCCATGATAGCCGAGTCGAAAGTTCACTTCGATCGTGATAACCACCGGGACGGGCTCCATCTTGCTTCGCAGGGCTGGTTTGAAGCGATACCGATCTACTGCCTCCAGGGCCTTTTGATCCAGCGTAGGCTCCAGCGAGCGCAAAAGCTTCAGGTTCTGGGGCAGCCCATACGCGTCGACATACAGGCTCACCAGGCACTGCCCATTGATGTTCTTCTTGAGGCCTTCGTCGGAGTATTCCGCTTGCGGAGTCGTGATCGGGATCGGCGCGGAAACACTTCCCCCCACCCTTTTAGATTGATCAGGAGCCACCGGGTTCGGGCTTGCCGGCAACTGCTGGGCGCCAAAAATCACTTCCTGCGGATAGCCATTGTACGGTTTCAGCCTTTGCGTGGGCACTGAGGCGAGTTTCAGCTTGTAGGTTCTTTTGCCCGCACTATCTGCTTCGCTGACCAGGCAGGATTCCAGGTTCAGTTCCAGCGACTGGCCGACCGCGACGGCGGTTCCTGCCTGGGTCGCGGGAGTGAACCGGTCCATCTGAGCAACAAGAATTGCCACTCTGTCCAGGTCGTTGACAGCCGGCTTCAGAAACAGCATGTTCTGTGCCAGTCCGCTGGCGTCGACGATGAGGGATATTTCGACTTTGCCATGGATTTTCCGTTCGCACTGATTCGAAATGGCCGCGGAGAAGTCTACCGGCATGAGGGTCGGAGCGATGGTGCCGGGTCCCATTTTTGAAATCGGTACGGGGCCGCTGGATTTCGTCTGTTGTGCCGGAGGCGGCGGCTGACTCCCGGCAGCGCCGGCGACCGAAAAGAACAGAAGCGATAAAGCTACCAGCCGTCTCATGGACTCCCCAGGATCGCCAACCGTTTTACTCTAATCCGAGTTCTTTCAGCAAAAACGAGTAATCGAACGCGATCTCCTTCAGGTAGTCGTAGCGGCCGGACGCGCCGCCGTGGCCGGCTTTCATATTCGTGACCAGCAGAAGAGGATTGTTATCTGTCTTGAGGGTGCGCAGCTTCGCGACATACTTCGCCGGTTCCCAGTACATGACCTGGCTATCATGGAGGCTGGTCTTGATTAACATGGCCGGATAACTTCCGGGCTTCAAGTTATCGTAGGGCGAGTAACTCAGCATGTACTTAAAGTAGGCTTCCTCGTTGGGATTGCCCCACTCCTCGTACTCCGGCACGGTCAGGGGCAGGGAAGCATCGAGCATGGTATTCATCACATCGACGAACGGCACATGCGATAGCACCACGCGAAACAGCTCGGGACGCATGTTGACCACGGCGCCCATCAGCAGTCCCCCCGCCGACCCGCCTTCAATTCCCACGCGTGCCCCATCGCCGTAACCGGTTGCTGCCAGGTGCTCGACGGCGGTGATGAAGTCAGTGAACGTGTTACGCTTCACCAGCATCTTGCCGGCATCGTGCCAGGGCTTGCCGAGGTCGCCGCCACCGCGGATGTGCGCGTACGCCATGACGATGCCGCGGTCGAGCAGGCTGAGCCGGTTGGAGTTGAAGCCCATGGGCAGGGAATATCCATACGATCCGTAGCCGTACACATAGAGCGGGTTCTTGCCCTGTTCCCGCTTGTCTTTGCGGTAGACGATCGACACCGGAATCATCGCGCCGTCTGCGGCTTTCGCGTGCACCCGTTCGCTGGCGTAGAGATTGCGGTCGAAACCGCCTGGGATCTCGACTTCTTTCAGCAGCACTGATTCGGCCGGTCCGCAAATCGTATTCGTAGACGGAACTGGGCGACACCAGCGATTGATAGGCGTAGCGGAACGCGGTCGAATCGAAGATGCGGTTGATGTGGGGATGCGCGCTGTAGGCGGGCTCTGGGAAGGCAATCTCACCCATCGAATCGGCGACTGCTGTATCTCCGACAAATCGCCACACGCGTAGCCGGGGCAACCCGTCCTCGCGTTCGCACGCCACGTAGAATGCGCTGAAGATGTCCACTTCCTCGAGCATGACGTCAGGGCGATGGGGAATGCGCTCCGTCCAGTTTTCGGGTGCGGGATCTTCGACCGGCGCGGTGACGAGGCGGAAGTTGCGTCCCTGGTCGTTGGTGCGGATATACCAGAGGCCGTTGCGGTGGTCGATGTAGTATTCGTGCTCGTCTTTACGCGGGCAGATGACTGTGAGTTCGCTTTCGGGCTCGGCGGCGGCCAGCACCCACGCTTCGCTGGCCGTGTGGCTGGCTGACTCCATCACCACGTACTTGCCGTCGCGGGTGCGGCCCGCGCCGACGTTGAAGCGCTCGTCGTCGTCCTGGTAGACGAGCAGGTCGGCTGCATACGGAGTGCCGCGCATGTGGCGGTAAAACTGGTACTGGCGTTTCTGCTCTTCGTCCTCGACGGTGTAGAAGAGGGTGAAATTGTCCGCCGCCCACACCACCGATCCAACCCGCTCCACGGTTCCGGCCAAGAGCTCGCCGGTTTCGAGATCCTTGATGTAAAGCGAATACTGGCGAAACCCCGTGAAGTCCACGGTGTAGGCCAGCCAGCGGCCGTCATCGCTGATATCGATGGCGCCGATGGAGAAGAATGCGTGTCCCTCGGCCAGCGCGTTGCCGTCGAGGACAACCTCTTCTTCGGCATCTTCCTTCGGCCCGGAAAACGTGCCTCGCTTGCGGCAATGGATGGCGTACTGCAGGCCTTCCTCGGTGCGGGAGTAGTACCAGTAGAGCCCGTCGCGGTAGGGAACCGATACGTCGGTCTGCTTTACATGGCTGAGCATCTCGCTGTATAGCTCGTCCCGCAAACCGGCCAGCGGAGCGGTTACGGCTTCCGCGTAGGCGTTCTCGGCTTCGAGATAGGCGGTGACGTCGGGGTTTTCCTTGTCGCGCATCCAGGCGTAATCGTCGACGAGGGTTACGCCATACATCGTGGTTTCTTTGTGTTCCTTGCGGGCGACCGGGGGACGGAGGGTTTGGGTGTCGATCATGTCGTAATTATTTTAGCTGTTAGCTTTTAGCTATTAGCTGTTAGCTCGCAGCAGGGGGCTCTCGGGAACCTTTACCCCGCGCTCCACGTACAATTGAAAGCGATGGAAGTTCGAAATCGCTCGTTTATGACCCCTTTCCGGCTGTTAATGGCCGTAGTTTTAGTGGTTTCTGCTTCAGTTCTCCCCGCCGAACGGGTTGAGGACCTGCCCAAGCCCACCGATTACGTCAGCGATTATGCTCATGTACTGTCTCCGGAGGCGGTTGCCCGCTTGGACCGCATCTGCAGCCAGCTCGATCACACCGCGGCCAATGCGCAGGTGGCGATCGTCACCGTCCGCACGCTCGAAGGGGAAGACGCGGCCGATTATGCCAGCCAGCTTGAAGACAAGTGGCATATGGGCAAGAAGGGGTCTGACCGCGGGGTGCTGCTGCTTCTGGCGGTCAGCGATCACAAACGCCGCATCGACGTGGGTTACGGCCTGGAAGGCATTCTGCCCGACGGCAAATTGGGCGATATTGGCCGCGAAATGGTTCCGTATCTGCGCGCCAACGATTTCGATGACGCCGTTACCACGGCAGTCGGCGAGATTGCGAAGGTCATCGCGGCCGACGCCAACGTCACGCTCCAGGATGAGGACCAGAACCCGGCAGTCCGCCATTTTGGCCGGCGCCCGGCCCATCGGGGCATTCCCCTGGGCGGCATTATCTTCATCCTGATCATTTTGGTCTTCTTCGGAGGTTTCCGGTTCCTCGCGTTCCTGTTTGGCTGGAACCTGCTAACCGGCGGCCGCGGGCCATTTATGGGTGGTGGTGGTTGGGGTGGCGGGGGTGGATTCGGCGGGGGCGGCGGTGGTGGGGGCGGAGGCGGCGGGGGTTTTGGCGGCTTTGGCGGCGGCGATTTCGGCGGCGGCGGAGCCGGAGGCGACTGGTAGATTCAGCAACCTGTTTCATGGTCCGCAGGTGCGGGCCGGAGGAGAACGTACTGTATGCGTCGTGGGCTTGTGGTCTTGCTGGTAGTCATCGCGGTGCTGGTCTTTGCCGGGCTGTTCGTGTATGGCAGCTTTGTAAGCGCGCAGCATCAACTGGTGTCGAAGGATGAGAACGTCAAGTCGGCGTGGTCGCAGGTCGATGTTCAGTTGCAGCGCCGTGCCGACCTTATTCCCAACCTGGTGGAGACGGTGAAGGGATTCACCAAGGAAGAGAGCACGGTGTTCGGGGATATCGCCAATGCCCGCGCCGGGCTGCTGAATGCACGCGACCCCAAGGAGAAGATCCAGGCCAACGGAACGCTCGATTCGGCGTTCGGGAGGCTGCTCGCGCTGACTGAGAATTACCCGCAATTGCGCTCCAACGAGCAGTTCCTGCGCCTGCAGGATGAGCTTTCGGGGACCGAGAACCGGATCAGCGTGGCTCGGCGCCACTATAACGAGACGCTGCGCGACTACAACACATTCGTGCGCCAGTTCCCCAACAGCATCTGGGCGGGCATGCTGGGCTTCCACGTGAACGACGCCTACTTCGAGGCCAGCGCGGCCTCGCGGACGGCGCCGAACGTGAAGTTCTAGCATCGCGGTCAATCAAAAGGCCATCCCGCTGGGGATGGCCTTTGTTCGTGCGTTGAAGTTTACTTGGTCTACTTGTAGGACGCGATGGCGCTCGCCTCGTCATCGTAGATGTCGAAGACGGTGTAGAGCTTGGTCAGCTGCAGCACGTCCTTCACCTTCTTGGTCAGGCTGAGCAGCTTCACTTGGGCGCTTTGATTCTTGGCGGTGGTGTAAGCGCTCACCAACTCGCCCAGGCCCGAGCTATCGATGTAATTCACATCGCCCATGTTCAGCAGGATCGTCTTCGAACCCTTGCTGATCAGGTCGCGAATGGCCTCGCGCAGCTGCACACTGCCCTCGCCCAGGGTAATCCGCCCGCTTAGATCGAGGACGGTGACGCCGTCCACCTCACGGGAAGCAATAGTAAGTGCCACGGAAATTCCTCCTTTTTCGAGTCGTTACGGTTATAGCACTTTTGAGGGGCAGCAACGAAAAGGAATCTGCAGTTGCCCGACAGAACGTCGGCCTCGGTGCCTAGGTTGTCTCGGCCGCCGGCAGATGTTTTACCAGCGTCAATTCGGTTCCGGGATGCAGTTGTCGAAAGTGTACCTCATCCATGAAGGAGCGGATGATGAAGATGCCGCGGCCAGTGCCGCGAAGCAGGTTTTCCGGGGCCAGCGGATCGGGAAGCGTTTCCGGATCGAGACCTTTGCCCTGATCGGTAATGATAAACACCAGGTCCTTGCCGGTAATCTCAAAGGTGGCGGTGATCTGCTTGGCCGGGTCGTATTCGTTTCCGTGGAGGACCGCGTTTACGGTGGCTTCGCGCACGGCCATGGTGACGTGGAAGCGCGTGTCCTCGTCCAGGCCGGCCTCCCCGGCAATTCTTTCGGCCATGGCCTCAATCTCGTTGACGCTGTCCATGGTCGACTTGAGAGCAATGGTCTGCTTGCCTTTTTTCGGTTCGCTCAACTGGTCGTGAACCCGCCTCTTCCGGCGCGAAGACCGGGTTCAGAACCCCTTTCCGCGCCTCAGCCACCTTGGACGAAGTTTCATGGCTGAGCCTCAATGTGTCAAGAAGACAGGGCCGGCACCGGTCCGGCTTGTCCAAAACCGGAGGTTCTTGACATTCTCACCGGAGCGGTTGATCCGTATACTAGGCGTATGTCGATCGTGCGCAACATTGCCGGCATCGCCAAGGGGATGAGCATTACCCTCAGCGAGATTTTCCGCCCCACCGAGGTCGAGAATTACCCCGATGGCCCTGGTCCGTTGAAGGGTGCGAAATTCGAGCAGCGCTTCCGCGGCGCGCACGTCCTGCAGCGCGACGAGAACGGCTTGGAAAAGTGCGTTGCGTGCTTCCTGTGTGCCGCCGCGTGCCCCTCGAACTGCATCTATATCGAGGCTGCAGAGAACACCGAGGAGCATCGCATCTCCTCATCGGAGCGCTACGCCAAGGTTTACAACATCGATTACAACCGTTGCATCTTCTGCGGCTACTGCGTAGAGGCCTGCCCCACCGACGCCATCACGCACGGCCACGGATTCGAACTGGCCACGCTGAACGCGACCAACCTGGTGATGCGCAAGGAAGACATGCTGGTGCCCAACCAGGGTTTGACCGAAACCAAGTAGACAGGGCTGAAGCATTCACTTCCGTTATACCGTGCAATCCTCCTTGATCCGGACGTGGAGTTTGGGCTTGCACCGGGCAGGCAAATCGAAGTAACTTGGAGCCTCCGTTTCCTTAAGGAACTTATTCTCCTCCGGAGCTTCTATGCAGCGTGTGCCTTGGGTGATGCTGGCTGTCCTTCTGGGATGGGCCGCAGCCGCTTCTGCCGCTACTGTTTCGAATCAACCGACTCTGCCCGTCATCGGCCGCGGGCAAACCGTAACGATTTATGGGGACGGATTTCTCAAGGCGCCGATCAAGGTGTATCTCCGCACCGGCAAGGAGGCCAAGGGAGACCTCGGCTATCAGCTCGATGGCACGGCGAGCGACGATCAGAAGACCGTCACCTTCAAGTTGCCTGAAGATACGCCCACGGGGGACTTCCTGGTGTTCCTCGGCTTGGACGGCCAGGAGCTTCCTGTCCCGGGAGAATTGAGGATCGTGCCGGACGCTTCGGCCAAGGTCAATCTGGACTTTATCGCGCCGGCAACCGACTATCTCAGCCCGGGAAGCGCCGGCTTCGATTTCATCCTCTCGGGACAGAACCTGGCTCGTCGAGCCGCAGACAATACGGTGATTGCGGTTGGATATGGGCCGTTGAGCGTGGGCTCGGATGCGGAATGCGCCAATCGCGCGGCCATGAATCAGCATGACAAGATTTGCCTCTCCTACGATGCGGGCATGGAGGGACAGAAGCTGAAGGTTATGAACTACCACCCTCGACGCTATGAGGGACCGGTGAGCTTTGAGGTCAAGGTTGGAAACAACGTCTCCAACGCGCAGAAGATCACCTTCTCCGGGATGCGGGCCGAGACGCTGCGTTTCGTTGCCATTGGGGTGTTTTTGGGTCTTGCGGGCATGGTGTTCGGCCTGGTGCTGCGCGGTGTAAGAGAGAACCGCCTGGCCGGTGATCAGAGCGGCCCACTCGCGGCGTTCTTTCTTGACCGGCAGACCAATTCCTTCAGCCTGTCGAAATTCCAGATGATTGCCTGGACCACGGTCTCGATCTTCGGTTTCGTTTACCTGTACTTGTGCCGGACCTACGTGCAGTGGAACTTCTCGTTTCCTCCGATCCCGGAGGGGCTGCCGACGTTGCTGGGCGTGAGCGCGGGAACCACGGTGGCGGCGATGGGCATCACCGTCCAGCACGGATCGAAGGGGGCCGGCCCTATACATCCATCGATGGCGGACTTCATCAGCAGCGGCGGCATCATTGCCGGCGAACGGTTCCAGTTCTTCGTATGGACGCTGGTGGGGTGCCTCGGCTTCCTGGGGATCATTTTGTCGTCCGATCCCGCTTCGCTCTCACAGATGCCGGATGTCCAGGGACCGTTTCTGACGCTGATGGGAATCAGCTCGGCGGGGTACCTGGCCGGAAAGCTGGTTCGCGCGCCGGGACCGATTATCTCTCTGCTGTCGATTACTGACGTGACTCCGCCCATTGGCGATAATCCGGCCATCATAAGGATTGAGATCAAGGGCCAGAATCTGTCCGATTCCTCGGTGGTCAAGATCGACAAACAAGAGCTGCGCATCGACCAGTTCCAGTTGAAGGGGCTAGTCGCGCAGGATCAGCCTGCCGGCTATTACTCGAGCATGGAAGTGGACCTTCTGGATGCGGAGCAATACCTGGTGGGATCGCACCTGATCTTTCTGGTCAACGACGATGGACAGTCCGCCTGCGAGTCCTTCCCGCTTAATCCGCTGGTCATCGATGCTGTTGCGGCGATCACGGCTGGAACCGCGCCGATGACATTGCACCTGGTGGGCAGGAATTTTGCGGACGGGTTCAATGGAACCTGGGTCGATGCCGGCAACGCGGCGCATACGATCCCGGCTGCGGACATCCGGTTCATTGACGCGAATCATCTTGACGTCACGTTTATTCCGGGACCGGCGGGTACCGGAACACTGGTTCTCGAGACGCAGGCCAATCTATTGGGAAAAGTGACGCTCAAGGTCAGTTAGCCTGCATTTCCCACAAGCGGGCGCTGGGGTTCGCGTGGAGTCTCCGTTTCTCCAATGCAGCACCGCATCTCCCGGCTGTTCCGGCGTTGCAGATAATTCGCTACTTCTGGAGCACAATGTAAATCAAGGGCGGAACAATGACCTTGATATCCAATTCGAACTTCTGCTCGGAACCGCAGCCCAGAGACTCGCTCGACCAAAAAATCGCTGTGGGATGGAACTGTGAGACTCAAATTAAACCTCAGGGAATCATGAGATTACGGTAGGAACTCCGTCACAGTTTCACAGAACGGCCGGGCTGGCCTATTTGGACAAGACCTGGATTGAAGCAAGCTCCATGCGAACTCACCGGGTAGACTCTCAACAGACATCGATGGCGCAACGCGGATTCGACGAACAAATCGCGGCACTTGACGCCCTCAAAGGCCGCGAACTCAACGCGGACGATGTAGCGCTGATCAAGAAAGCGCTGGCTCATCGCAACAACTTCATCGTAGGCAAGGCTGCGCGCATGGCTGAAGATGCGGGCCTCGGCGAACTGGTGTCCGAGCTTCTTACCGCGTTCGATCGCTTCTTCACCAATTCCGAAAAGACAGACCCGCAGTGCTGGGCGAAGAATGCGCTCAGCCGCGCACTCGCCCGGCTGGAGTGCCGCGACAAGGATGTGTTCCTGCGCGGCCTCCGCCATCATCAGATGGAACCGACGTGGGGTGGGCGCTCCGATTCCGCCGGCACTCTGCGCGCCAACTGCGCTCATGCGCTGATCGCCTGCAACGGCCTCGACAACCAGGAACTTCTCGTCATTCTTATCGACACCCTCGTCGACGAGGACAAGACAGTGCGCCTGGAGACCGTGCGCGCGCTCGTCGCAACTTGGCGAGTTGGCCGTGCCGGTGCTGCGACTGCGTGCGATGATTCCCAGCCGGCCGCCCGAGGAGCCCGAAGTCCTGGGGCAGTGTTTCAGCGCGCTGCTGGCCATCGAGCGCGATGCTGCGATTCCCTTTGTCGCGCGCTTTCTCGAGGCGGGCGACGATGCCGCCGGCGAGGCTGCATTCGCCCTGGCCGAGACGAGCAGCCCAGCCGCCCTGGCCGCGTTGCTGCAACGGCAGAAGGATTCGTCCGATGAATGGTTCAGCGGGGTTCTGCTGAGCGCCATCGCCCTCACCCGCCTGCCTGAAGCGTTTGACTTCCTGCTGGGGATGATTGAGCGCGAAGAGCGCGAAGCGCCGCGCGCGATCGAAGCGCTCAGCCGGATCGCGGGCGACGAACTGAAGATGCGCGTTGAACTCGCGGTGCAGAACACGGCGAGCCCGCGGCTGATGAAGGCCCTTGCTGAGAGCCTTGCTTCGTCACCCAAGCCGTGAGATGCGGAATAGATTTCTGCGGACCCTTGCAGATAATTATCGGAGTTTGTGCCACATTGGAATAGGCAAGCAGAGAAGAGCATAGGGCCTCCTTCGAACGGCCGGGGCGCAACTCGCGTTCCCGGCCGTTCGTTTTTTTGAAACTCCAGCCCACCGCCTTGCCTTCGCTGTCTCCATCACACACATGTGTATCCGGGAGCTTTGACGTGCAGACATCCCCACTGCTTTGATGGAGGCGGCGGATGGTGACCTGCCGATCCGCCTGCTCGGAGAATTCAGTGGGAACAGGTGCGGCCATGATGAACGTTTTTCTTCTTTTTGGTCTGCTGGATGTGTGCGTGCGGCGGCGGTAGTTCCTCTGGCTCCGGGCCGACACCCGCGGCCACTCCCACCATCACCGCCACCCCAGCCCAGAACGGCGCCCAGATGGTCTCGATCTCCGAGAGCACGCCGGCCGCTACTATCTACTACACCCTCGATGGCACCACGCCCACCACTTCCTCCCAGATCTACCAGGCGCCATTCCTGGTGGCTGCGAACCTGACCGTCAAAGCCATCGCATCGGCGCCCGCGAATTCGGCCAGCAGCGTCGACGGCCAAGGCCTTCACTCCGAATATCCCCTCCGGTACGCTGATATGGAGCGACGAATTTTCGTATCCCGGCGGCGGTAAGGGCCAGCCCGATCCGCAGATCTGGACCTACGACACCGGCAACAGCGGCTTCGGCAACCACGAGCAGGAGACCTACTGCGCATGGGGCTCAGATTCGCCGCCTTGTTCCAGCCTCGACCCCCGCTGCGTCCGTCGGACTTGATGGCTACTCTGCATATCGTCGCGCGCCAGACTTCGGCGGGCGTCTACACTTCGGCGCGGCTCAAATCGCAAGGCCTGTTCAGCTTTATGTATGGCCGCATCGAGGCGCGCATCAAGATGCCGGAGTCGCAGGGCATGTGGCCGGCCTTCTGGATGCTGGGCAACAACATCGCCACCATCGACTGGCCTGCCTGCGGCGAACTCGACATCATGGAACACATCGACGGCAGCAATCCCTGAGAACAAGGGCTACGACTGGGTGCAGTCGTCGGTGCACGGAACGGGCCTCGATGGCGGGACGCCGTATCACCCCGCCGGATTCTCCGCCGCCGATTGGCATACCTACGGAATGATCTGGCGCAAGGGCGAGGTCCAGTTCTACATCGACGATCCGGCGCATCCGTACGAGACATTCACGCCCGACAACGATGGCCGGCACATGGCCGTTCGACCAGGGTCCCGCAATTCATTCTCCTGAATCTTGCAGTGGGCGGGGACTGGCCTGGAAACGTCGACAACACCACGGTGTTTCCGTCCGAGATGCTGGTCGATTACGTACGCATTTACACCAATTGAAGACCGTCCGCCGGCACATCGCGCCAGGCCGGTTGCGAGTGCTACCATCCCTCTTTCGGAGAAGCCATGCCTCGTTTACGCGCCTTATTTCTTTGCCCGCTCGTTTTCATCGCCGCCGCATTCCGTACTGCCCAGGCCGGCCCGGTTCGCGTGGCCTCGCCCAACGACCAGATCGTGTTGACCCTCTCCACCGGCCCCGCGCAGCCCGAGCCCAATGCCCCTGGCCGCGAGCGCCTGATGCAGGGCCTGCACTATTCGGTGCGAATTCCATGGCAAGCGTCTCTTCGAGGACTCGGCGATGGGACTGAAGCTCGAAGGCCAGGAGCCGCTCGGTCCCGGCATGCAAGCAGGCAAATGTGCAGAAGGGCAGCGCCGACGAGACCTACACCATTCCCGTCGGCAAGACCAGCACGGTTCGCGATCATTACAACTCCGCGCGCGCCGATTTTCAGGATGCGCAGGGCCGCAAGCTGACGGTGGAAGTGCGCGCCTACGACGACGGCGTGGCGTTCCGTTATGTCCTGCCGGAACAGTCCGCGATTGAAGAACGCCAATGTCGAGCACGAACTGACTGAGTTCCGCTACAGCAAGGATGCGATTCTCTATCCGCTGATCGTCGAATGGCTTTCAGTCGTCGTATGAAGACGAGTACCAGATGCGCGAGGTGAGCGGCCTGCATCACGACTGGCTGGTCGCGCTGCCTTTGCTGGCCAATGTGCCCGGCAACGGCTGGGTCGCGATCACCGAGGCGGATATCGACAACTATGCCGGCATGTATGTGCGCAAGGCCGCTGCGCCGTTCGCGGTGCGCGCCGAACTGGCGCCGCGCCTCGACAAGGCTTCGCATCGCAGTGCAGGCGGATGCGCCGGTCACGACGCCGTGGCGCGTGCTGATGATCGGCGACGAGCCGGGGCGGCTGGTCGAGTCGAACATCATCCTCAATCTCAATCCGCCGTCGAAGATCGCCGACACGTCGTGGATCAAGGCGGGCAAGTCGGCGTGGGACTGGTGGTCGGGCGAAGCCGCGCCCAGCGTCAGCTTCAAGACCGGCATGAACACCGCGACCATGAAGCACTACATCGACTTCGCTTCGGCATCGGGATTTCCCTACATGCTGATCGACGCGGGCTGGGCGATGGCGGATCGCAACGGGCCGCAGGACTATTCCGCGCTCGCCGACATCACCAAGGTCACGCCGGAAATCGACATGCCCGAGCTGCTGCGCTACGCCAAAGAGAAGAACGTGCGCATCTGGCTGTGGTCGCACTGGACCTCGGTCGACAAGTACATGAACGAGGCGTTTCCGCTGTTCGAGAAGTGGGGCGTGGCGGGCGTGAAGATCGACTTCATGAATCGCGACGACCAGGAGATGGTGCGCTGGTATCGCCACGTGGTCGAACTGGCCGCGCAGCATCACCTGATGATCGACTATCACGGCGCATTCAAGCCCGACGGCCTGCGCCGGACCTATCCCAACCTGATCACGCGCGAAGGCGTGATGGGCAAGGAGTATCTGAAGTGGAGCGCGCGCACCACGCCGGTGCACAACACCACGCTGCCGTTCACGCGCATGCTCGCCGGGCCGCTCGACTACACGCCGGGCGCGTTCGGCAACGGCAACCGCGAGAACTTCATGCCGCGCGACAAGGAGCCCATGGGCCTGGGCACGCGCGCGCATGAACTGGCGCTTTACGTGGTGCTCGAGAGCCCGCTGATGATGGTGTCGGATTATCCCGAGCACTACGCCGGCCAGCACGATTTCGAATTCATCAAGCAGGTGCCGGTCACGTGGGATGAAGTTCGCGTGCTCAACGGGCGGCCGATGGAGAACATCACCGTCGCGCGGCGCAGCGGCAAGGACTGGTATGTGGCGTCGATCACGAATTGGGATGCGCGCAGCGTGAAGGTGCCGCTCGATTTTCTGGGAGAAGGGAAGTACACGGCCGAGATCTATGCCGATGCGCCCGATGCCGGGACGAATGCGACGCATACGACGTTCACGAAACAGACAGTCGATCGGTCAACGGTGCTGGATGTGAAGATGGTGTCGGGCGGGGGGAATGCGATCTGGATTCATCCTGCGTCGTAAAGTTGCACATTCTCGGGATCGGGATCGGTGGTCTCCCAGGTCTCAGAAGCGAGACCTGGGGCACCCAGCTTTGACGGAAGAACAGCCGGTAGATATTTCGACTCCGGTCGCACGGTGACCTTCGCTCAACATGACAGATTCTGTGGGGTCTTGGGGGGTGACGCAGCGCCAACAGCAGCGAATTTGGACACTTCAACGGAGAATTCCTCCCGTTTGTTGCATCCGCTTGCACTCAGCCAGCCGCTGTGATACAAGTAAAACATTCAAGTTTGCCCCCAAAGGGCAAGCCTGAGTTTCATGCAGAGTGGCTGAGGGACGGGCCCTGTGACGCCACGACAACCTGCCTGGGCAAACCAGGAGTATGGTGTCAACTCTCGCTCGCTTAAGTGCGAGGAACATGAGATTCGGGGGTCGCTTCAGCACTCTTCGTTGAGGCGGCTTCGCAAGTGGATTCGAGTCAACTCACGTTCGCTCTTCATTGAGCCGGTCACGCGTACCCGTATCCGTCGTCACTCGTGCAACATGCGAGGGACCGGTGAGTACTTACGAATTGCGATGTCGGGAATGCGGCAAGACCTACGGGGTCCAGCCGCTGTCGGTTTGTGAAGAATGCTTCTCCCCGCTCGAGGTGGTCTACGACCTCGAGTACGCCCGCACCCGCTTTACCCGCGAAAAGATCTCCCAGGGCCCGGCCAGCATGTGGCGCTATCGCGCGCTGCTGCCTGTGGCCGAGAATTACGTGCCGCAGACGCCGTCCGGCTTTACGCCGCTGGTGGCGGCTCCGCGGCTGGCCCGCCGCATCGGCGCCTGCAATCTCTACATCAAGAACGACGCGGTGTGCATGCCCACGCTGAGCTTCAAGGATCGCGTGGTCGCCGTGGCGCTGGCCAATGCGCAGGCGTTCGGATTCGACACGGTGGGCTGCTCGTCGACCGGGAACCTGGCCAATGCGGTGGCGGCGCACGCCGCGCGCCTGGGACTGAAGACTTACATCCTGGTCCCCTCCGATCTCGAGCCGGCCAAGATTCTCAATACCCAGGTGTATGGCGCGACGCTGGTGCGCGTGGAAGGCAACTACGACCACGTCAACCGCCTCAGCACCCAGATCGCCGACCGCTACAACTGGGGCTTCGTCAATGTGAACCTGCGGCCCTACTACGCCGAAGGCTCGAAGACCGTCGGCTTCGAAATCGCCGAGCAACTCGGCTGGCGGCTGCCTGACAACGTGGTAGTTCCCATGGCCGGCGGATCGCTGATCACCAAAATTCGCAAGGCGTTCAAGGAACTGATCGCACTGGGGCTGGTCGAAGACAGGCCGGTGCGGTTCTTCGGCGCGCAGGCCACCGGCTGCTCGCCGATCTCCACGGCCGTGAAGAACGGCACCGACATCATCGAGCCGCAGCGGCCGCACACCATCGCCCGCTCGCTGGCCATCGGCAACCCGGCGGACGGCATCTATGCGGCGCGCGCCATTCGCGACACCGGCGGTTGGGCGGAAGATGTTTCCGACGTCGAGATCGTTTCGGCCATCCAGGAACTGGCCGAGACCGAAGGCATCTTCACCGAGACCGCGGGCGGCGTGACCACTGCCGTGACCGCGCGCCTCTATGCGCACGGCCGCATCCAGCCCGACGAACTCACCGTCACCTGCATCACCGGCAACGGCCTGAAGACCACCGACGTGCTGCACGGCGCGTACGACCAGAGCCACGCCATCCGTCCGCGGCTTGCCGATTTTGAAAACTTTGTGGAAGAACAGACGTCCATCGAGGCATTCAGCCTGTCGGAGAGGTAGAAAAAGATGTCCGTTAGAGTCTTGCTGCCCAATGCATTTCAGAAGCACACGAACAATGTTCGCGAGATCGCCAGCACCGCCGCTAACCTGCCCGAACTGGTTACTGATATCGAAGGCCGGTTTCCGGCGCTGCGTCCGCACCTGCGCGGCGAAGACGGCCAGATCCGCCGCTTCATCAATTTCTATGTCAACGAGGAAGACATCCGCTTCCTGGGCAACGAGAAGTACAGCTTCCAGGATGGCGATGAAGTGCTGGTGATTCCTTCGATTGCGGGCGGGAGCTGGTAGAAACAGCTATTAGCTCTTAGTCGTTAACTATTGGCTCTTTCGTGCACGCTTCAAATGTCTCTTCGGAGTTTAGAAGTGCAAGCTAAGAGCTAAAAGCTAAGAGCTTCTTTTGTAGTGACCTGCATCACTTGCGAGTAACGATCTGGCCCTCCCCCCGCGAGGGCCTTTTTGTTACTTACGGTTAACAGTCACATCAAAGTATTCGCATTCCATTTGCATCCGCTTCATCCTCCTCTTACAATGTCCGCCAGATACTCAAAGCGTGATTCCGAATATGTTGCGCAAGACCCCGATTGCTCCGGCCGGTGGTCCAGACGCCTTGGTGGGCTTCAACTCATCAATCCTTGCCTCAACCCTACCTGAAACCTCGATTTCGCACCGCATTCATGCGGAGGTCGGGCGCTATCGCATGCGACTGGCGGAATCCAGCGAAGATCGTATCGCCGCGTGCCGGCTGCGCTTCCGCGTGTTCAATATTGAATTGGGCGAGGGCCTGGAGAGTTCGTATCAGACCGGCATCGATACCGATCAATTCGACGACGTCTGCGAGCACCTGATTGTCGAAGACAAGCAGGAAGACAATCCGTCGCGGCGCATCGTGGGCACCTATCGCATGCAGACCGGAACGACGGCTGCGCGCTGCCACGGGTACTACTCCGAGCAGGAATTCGATCTGAGCGCCATACGAATTGTTGCGGCCCGGCGTGCTGGAGCTGGGGCGTGCCTCGATCGATCGGGAGCATCGGACGCCCGAGGTGCTCACGCTTCTGTGGCGCGGCATTGCGCAGTATGCTACCGATATGGGCTTGCGTTATCTGATTGGTTGCTCGTCGCTGACCTCGAAGGATCCCGCGGAAGGCTGGGAGTTATATCGCCAGCTGGATCATTTCCGCGTTTCCCCCGAGTTCGAGACCATGCCGACCGCCGACTACGCATGTCCCATCGAGCAGCAGGCTTCTGACGCACAGCCGTCGGCCTGCCTCGAGGAATCGGATTCTGGCGCGGGCGAGAGCCGGATGTTCGCAGCGCAGCCCAGGTAAAGGTCCCGAAGCTTCTCAAGACCTATCTCGCCATCGGGGCGCGCATCGCCGCTGCGCCGGCCTGGGACCGCGAATTCGGCACCATCGATTTCCTCACCCTGCTCGATCTGAAGATGATTTCGTCTGCCGCCCGCAGCCGATTCCTGGCACCGCTGACGCAGTGACACTGCGGGCCCTGCGGCGCGCTGTGGCGCTGGCTTTCGCTCTTGCACGTTTGCATCCTTTCGTACTGGTGGGTCCGCGTTTGGGGGCGCATTACTCTGGTTCAGCGGGCGCAGTGGCTGCATCGAATCGGCGTGCCGTGTCTTGAGGGCGCTCGGAATCCGCACCACGGTTCACGGCCAAGCCCCCAAGCACGGCCTGGTGGTCGCCAACCATCTGAGCTATCTCGATATCGCCATTATCAGCGCGGTCATGCCGTGCTTCTTCGTTTCCAAGGCGGAGATCGCGTCGTGGCCCTATTTTGGCAGGGCGGCCCGGACCGGCGGAACGATCTTCATCGATCGCAGAAGCCGCGCCAGCACCGCGGAGGTCGCGCGGCAGATCGCGGAGCGGCTCAGGCTGCCGGTTCCGGTGCTGCTCTTTCCCGAGGGCACCAGTTCCGATGGATCGCAGGTGCTGCGCTTTCATTCGTCGTTGTTCGAGCCTGCGGTGGCACGGGCGCGCCGGTTACGCGGCCGCAGTACGATACGTACTCGACCACGGCGCCAAAGAGCGCGACCTCTGCTGGTTCGACGACACGCTCTTCCTGCCCCATTTGTGGAAGGCTCTTGGCACCCCCGCGTTCTTCGCCGAAGTGACGTTTGGCGAGCCGCGAGTCTATCCCGACCGCAGGATTGCCGCCGACAGCGACCCACAAAGAAGTTGTGGCCATGCGAAAGGCGCCGGTCGAGGTAGCCGGGCGGTGCTTGCATAAACAATGCTGCTCCGTTGGAATCCTTGCCTTCATTCCAGTTGTCCTTCCGGTATCTTCAGCTTTGGTGGTCTCCACCTTTGCGACAGAAAAAAGTCGCAAAGATGGGGCACGGAGGCATCTGGTTCTTCGCGGCGGAAAACTGCCGGCTTGCTAAGCCGGCGGCGCTCCGGTGGACCCGCGGACGACCAGACTGGTGGATACCAGGAACTCGCGCTGGAGTTTGCCGCTTTCCTCGGTCTGCGCGCGCAGGGCGTCGAATGCGGCTCGGGCCAGGTCGGCCCGGGACAGCCGGATAGTAGTCAGGGCGGAAGCGTAAACTCTGCGAAATCAATATCATCCAGGCCCACCACAGATAAGTCCTGGGGCACCCGCAGGCCTCCCAGATAGGCGGCGCGCAGAACGCCGATTGCGGTCATGTCGTTGGAGCACAGAACCGCGGTGGGCTGGACCGCGAGCGCCCGCAGTTTGTCGAACCCTGCTACGCCGCCGCGCAGGGTATGGTCGCACTCGATCACCCACGCTGGCTCCACTTGCAATCCCGCCTCGCTCATCGCGGTGCGAAAGTCGTTTTCGCGGGTGATGGCCGAGTGCAGCTTATGCGGCCCGGCCAGGAAGCCAATCTTGCGGTGGCCCAGCGCCATGAGGTGGTTTACTGCCGCGCGCATGCCGGTGGTGTAGTCGAGCAGGATGGTGCTGGTCTTAGGGTCGTCGAGCTTGAACTCGGCCAGGACCATGGGAATGTCGCGGTGGGTGAGCTGGTCGAGCACCGGCTCTTCTTCGCCGAAGGTCATCACCGCCACGCCTTCGACCTTGCGCTCGAGCATGCGGCGCACGCAGTTGGTCAGGATGGCCGGGTCGCTAGTTCGACGAACTCACCAGGATTTCGTATCCGTGGGCGACGGCGACCTCTTCAAAGTTCTGGATCAGCTCGGGGAAGAAGGGATTGGTAATGTTTTCAACAATGATGCCAAGAATGCGGCTGCGGCCCGAGACCAGGCTGCGCGCATGGGTATTGGGGAAGTAATTCAGCTGCTCGATGGCCTGCCAGACCCGCTTCATCAGCCGGTCGCTGACGGCCGGAGAGCCATTGATGGTGCGCGAGACAGTGGCGATGGAAACCTTCGCCAGGGCGGCGACGGTGCGAATGTCCGGGGCCTTGGCGGAGGCCTTGCGGGTTGCTCTTCGTGCCACGAACACATCCTAAAGCAGTTCGGGGCCTAAATGTAAAAGATGTTGTACCGGTAATCCGATTTGATTCGGAACTTAAGCGGATATGGCTAGTTGGCGGATTGGAGTCCGGTGGTCTCCCACCCTGGCAACAGTAAGAAGTTGCAAGGATGGGGCCTGGGAAACTTTATTTCCGGTCAGGCATTGGAAATCAGCAGGCGGAGGTCGCGGAGATTGTGCCCGGTCGGTCCGGTGACGACCGAGTCGCCCAGAGCCGTGAACAAGCGGGCAGGCATTGAAGTCTGCCAGAGACAAATCCGGGTCGTAGCCGAAGGCTTTGGCTCGCGTCACCGTGGTGGGGTCGGCGATGGCGCCGGCCGACCGCGTATTTCCGTCGATTCCGTCGGTCCCCGCGCTCAGGACAGTCAAGTGGTTCTCCGGGATGCTTCGCCAGTTCCACGCGCGCAGGCCAGCGCGAACTGCTGGTTGCGCCCGCCGGCCCCGGGCGTACGGTCCATGGTCACCGTCACTTCTCCGCCGGAGATGAGGCACATCCGCGGGTGTGCCGACGCGCAGCGCGTGGAACCGCTCCAGCAGGTAGCGGGCAGCGTCGCCATAATCCCAGTCGTCGCAGCTGTTGTCGACCGCCACGAAGTAGCCGGCTTTCTGGGCCAGCGCGCGGGCGTTCTCCACCATGTCGTGGCTGGAGAGCAGAATCTCGAAAACCGAATCGCGAAACGCGTCGGTCTTCCCCTGTCATGGTCGCGGCGGCGGTGACCTTGCGAGCGAGCACGGCGTCGGCCACCTTTTTGGGCAGGAACGGCGGCCGCCAGGCCTTGTTCCCGGGAGACTCGGGCAGATCTTCGCGATCGAAGAAGGTCTTCACCTTGGCGGGAAGCTTCGGGCCGAGGTTGTACTTGTCCAGGATGTAGCGCACGTCCTCGACGGTGGAATGGTCGGGCGAGGTGGGGCCGGAGGAGAGAGCGTCGAGCGAACGCAGTGGCACATCAGGAAGCAGCAAGGACACTTTCAACGAGTCGGGGGCGGCCATGGCCAGGCGTCCGCCTTTCACCGCGGAAAAGTGCTTGCGGAGGGTGTTGATCTCGCCGATCGGCGCGCCCGAAGCCAACAGCGCCTGGTGAAAGGCCATGGTGTCTTCGAGGGTGATGTCGGGATCGAGCGGCAGATCGAACAACGCCGAACCGCCGCCCGGAAATGAGGAAGAAGATCAGGGTATCCTTGCGGGCTCTTTTCAGCAGCGCCAGCGCGGCTCGGGCGGCGGCAAACGAGTCCTCGTTGGGCGAGCGGATGGCCGCCCTCGAAGTAGCGGAATCGCCAATTGCGTTTCCTGGGCTGCTGGCTGGTGCAACAGATGCCGCGCAGTCCCTTGCGCCGCTTCATCCTGGTCGAGCAGCACGTCGAGCATGGGCTCGGCGGCCTTGCCCAGGGCGATGACAAAGATGCGCTTGTAAGCGGAAAGATCGATCGTCTCCGGGCCGCTGCCGTCGGGCAAAAGGCGGCGGAGCACGTTGCCCTCGAAACGGATGCGGCGATCGAACGCCGACTCGATGTTGCACGCTGCCAGGGCGCCGGTAAAAATCTCGGTGGCCGTGGAGTGCAGGGTATCAAATACAAGATCGCTGACCGGGGTCATACACTTGCTCCTTCAGCCAACCGGAGAGCGCCAATTGCATCGCCTCCAGATGGCCGGTAAAGAAATGATCGGCGCCCGGAACCAGCGCCACGTGCTTTGGCTCAGCCGCCGCGGCGACCGCCTGTATGAGTTCCGTTTGCGTGGCGAACTGATCATGATCGCCACTCAAAAAAAGCTTGGGAATCGCGGCAATGTGCAAGGAAGGAATAATCATAAACCGGCGCATCGGGCCGGACGGCGCCCGTGCGTACCGGCAGCCCGATCGCGGCCAGCGCGCGTATGTTCGGGTTGCGTGGAGTCAGGGCGTCCGTTTCCGCAGCATGCCGCCAACGACATGGCCGCGCCAAAACTGAATCCGGTGAGTACCAATGGCAATTTGTATTCGTTTTCAAGCCAGCGCAAGGCTGCGAGTACATCGCCGGTTTCGGCCGTCGCCGTCGTAGACACCCTCACTAAGGCCTGTTCCGCGGAAATTGAAACGCAGCACCGGCCAGCCGAGACCCCACTCCGGCACATTCATCACCTTCATGGCGTGGTACACGACCTTGTTGTGCAGGGAGCCGCCGCCGAGCGGATGAGGATGACAGACGATCGCCGCGAATGCGGCGTCGGGAGAGCCCTCGTTGACCACCGCCTCGAGCCTGCCTGCCGGACCTCGCAATTCGATGGTACGCACACTGCCGGCGCTCACGCTCTGCACCCTGGTTGCCGTAGGGGAAGATCTGGATGTGGCGGTGATCATTCCACTCCTTATTCTACGCTTCAGCTCGAAATCGACCTACAGGCAAGTGACGCGCGAGCAAGGGAGGGGTAGGAGTTTGATTCCATCGACGAAATCGGCGCTTCCGTGCGATGGGACGGAAAAACGGACCATGCTGGCGCGGTGCGATATGCTGGCACCATCATGTCCGATCTCCCCGCCCTTGATCCCATTCAATTTACTCGCGAGCTGGTGGATATCGAATCGACCACCTACCACGAAGGCGCGGTGGGGGATTTTCTGGCCCGCTTTCTGGCCGAGCGGGGATGGCAGGTGGAGAAGACTGCGGTTTCGCAGCCGGCGGAAAGCGGCGCCGCGGGCGATCGGTGGAACATCTATGCGGGTGCGAGCGCTACGCCCGACCTGGTGTTTTCCACCCACATGGACACGGTGCCCCCGCACATCCCGTTCAGCGAGGACGCCGATTGCATGTATGGGCGCGGGGTGTCGGACGCCAAGGGGATTATCGCCGCCCAGTGCGCCGCGGCGGAGGCTCTACGAGCGGAAGGGTATCGCATCGGGTTGTTGTTTGTGTCGGGCGAGGAACGCGACTCGGCCGGAGCCATCCTGGCCAACGAATCCCCCAAGGGAAGCCGCTTTCTGGTGAACGGCGAGCCCACCGACAATCGTCTGGCACTGGCCTCGAAGGGCGCGCTGCGCTGCGTGTTTCGCGCCACGGGGAAGATGGGACACTCAGCCTATCCCGAACTCGGCGACAGCGCGATCCACAAGCTGGTGCGCGTGATGGCCAGGCTGCTGGAGATGGAATTGCCGGTGATCGAAGACGTGGGCCCGTCGACACTCAACATCGGCCTCATTCACGGCGGGCGGGCGCCGAACGTGATCGCCGACGCGGCCGAAGCGCAGGTGCTGGTGCGGCTGGTGGGCGATTCGGCTCCGATCCGGGCGGCGATCCTTGCGGCCGCGGAAGGGCTGGCCGATGTGGACTTCACGCTCGAGATTCCTTTCGTACGGCTGCGTGCGGTCGAAGGGCTGCCGACCATGATTGCGAAGTTCACCACTGACATTCCCAAGCTCAGCAACTGGGGTGAGCCGCTGCTGCTTGGGCCCGGCAACATTCACGTCGCGCATACGCCGCATGAGAAGCTCGCCAAAAAAGAACTGTTCGACGCCATCGAGCTATACATCAAAGTGGCGAAGCAGTTGTTGGCGTGATTGGCGACGTTTGGGTAGTTTCAATCCCAGGTCTCAGAAGCGAGACCTCCACCCCACGAACGAAGAAACGTCCGTGGGGACCCCGGACCTGGGGCACCCGAAGTTATTAACTCATTTCCCCCCGGGAGAATCAATCATGACTGCATCTATCTACGAGATACCCATTCGCAAAATTGCTGGCGCGGAAGCTTCGCTGGGTGAATACAAAGGCAAGGTTGTCCTGGTCGTCAACGTGGCGTCGAAATGCGGGCTTACGCCGCAGTACGAGGGCCTCGAAGATCTTTATCGAAAGTATCGCGATCGGGGATTCGTGATCGCTGGATTTCCGGCTAACGATTTCGCCGGCCAGGAGCCCGGAACGAACGAAGAAATCCAGTCGTTCTGCACGACCAACTTCGGCGTCGATTTTCCGATGTATGACAAGATCACGGTGGTCGGAGCGAACAAGCATCCGCTGTATGCATCCCTAATCGAGGCGCAGCCCAAGGCGACCAGCACCGGTCCGGTTCCGTTTGCCGAGGACCTGAAGAAGTACGGCATCTCGCCCAACGCCGAACCGGAACTGCTTTGGAATTTTGAGAAATTTCTGGTCAGCCGCGGCGGTGAAGTGGTGGCGAGGTTTGCGCCGGATACCAAGCCGTCCGATCCCGCGCTGGTTGCGGCGATCGAAGGTGAACTGGCGAGGCAGTGAGGAACGAGCAGGCTTGAAAACGACAAGGCCGCTCCGTTCGGACGGAGCGGCCTGCCGCTGGCCAACGAGCTGAGGAGAGCTAAAAAATCCGTTGACCAGATTAAGCGTGTGATGGTGCGCCGGCTACTGATCGCCGCCCAGCGCGTTTTCAACAGCGGTGATGGTGCCGAACAATCCATCCTGTTCGCCATTGAGCCCCGCGGTAAAGAACAGCGTGGTTGACGGCCCCGAAGTCGTTCCGCCGCCAAATGCGATATCCCAGAGGCCGTCGATCGCGATGGGATTGTTATTGGCGTCGTTCAGAAGTCCCTTGAAGCGCCCAGTGACGGCGTCGTAAGCGGCGATTTGTCCGCTGCCGAATTGGCCCACCAGGATGTTATGGCTGAACGTGCCGAAGTCGCTGGGGGCCTGGGTCATTCCCCAGGGTCCATTCAGCCATTGACCGTGCTGCAGACGGTGCAACAAGCGGCCCGAGGTGGAAAAGACATCCACAAAGCCCAGTCCGGGTCCGTCCACTTCGTCGTGCTTCTGGCTGTCCTGCTGGGCAAAGGCAACGTAAAGGTCGCCGCCGATGTTCTGCACGTTGAACGGAGCAAAACCGTCGGGGAGCTCTTCATCCCGGAAGGCATCGCCGCCCATCGAGACGCGATGGAAGCTTGTGTTGTACACGGCTACGCGGCCCTTACGGAAATCGGCGACGTAGAGGAAGTTTGCGGTGGCGCCGGACGATGTGGCCGAGGTTGCCAGAGCGACGCCTTTGAAAACCGACGCGCTGTGGGTGTTGACCATGATCACGGCCGACGGGCCGCCGTTCCAGCCGGAGATGGTTCCGTCCTCGGTCACGAAGATGAACCGTGCCGGATTTCCGGGGGTGAGCTGGAAATCGGTGGTGCCGTTGAAGACTTGTCCGGTGGGGGTCCCTGTTGGACTGATATTTGTATCCCCGGTTGGAATGGCCACGCAGTTCGTATTGGTTCCCGCCGGGCATGGTTGACCGAGGGCAATGGCGGCGCCCGCTCCGGTATCAAGAGTGGCCAAACCGGGGCCGTTGTCGGAGATCCACCAGGGGCTGCCCGAACTGCGCGACAAACCCCACGGGTTGACGAGATTCGGATCGGTAGTGGCAGCCATGCCGGGTATATCCGAAATCAGGTTGGTTTGCTTGTAGTGTTGCTGCGCGGTGAGAGTGGTTGCGACGGCGAACAGGCCGAGCGATGCAATGCTCAAGCTTCGTGCGATGCTGACCATGTGACTCCTTTGCCTCTGCCCCAGATTTGCGGTGAGCACACTTTCCTTCGCTGAGGGGGAAGTGGGGTCCCAGCGACGAGCCAAACATAGATGAGTCGCCATCGGACTGGTGTCAGGCAATTGTCAACGGCTGGTCATTTCCTTGCTTGAGATTTAATACAACGCGATGAAAGACCTTCGTGGTCTGGCGTTTGTGCAGGGCGCGAAGAGGGGAGCGATGGTCAGTCTTTCGATGGATGTGTTCATCCTCCCAGTGGTGGATGCCTGCAGTCGTTCGCGTCCAGTAGTGTCCGCATGAGGCTCAGCAACCAAAAGTTGGCTATCCCCAGACGAGACTGACGCCTCTTTCCCGATTTGAGTGTCAGTTCGACGGAGGTTTTTGTGCGTACATCTACTTTCTCCAGGGCGATCTTCGGATTGCTCGTGCTCGCGTTGTATTTCATTCCCAAATTGCCATGTCAGCAACTTGCAACCGGCAACATCAGCGGCGTTGTCACCGATCCATCCGGCCGCGCGTTGGGCAACGTCACAGTCACGCTCACGAATGCAGCGCAGGGTACGGAACGCAGCTACAAGACCGGGGACGATGGCGTGTTCTCGTTCGCGACGCTGGAGGCGGCCGGCTACAACTTGTCAGCCGCGGGGCCTTCGGGGTTCGCGGAGTGGCAGCCAGGCGGTCAGCCTGGAAGTTGGCCAAAGCCGCAGCGTGATGATTCGCATGCAGGTCGCCGGCGATCGTACTAACGTCGAGGTGACCGCAGACGCGCATCAGGTCGTGGACACCACCAGCTCGGATCTCGGTGGGGTGATAGGCGCCCGCCAGATCGAGACCCTTCCGCTGAACGGGCGCAATTATCTGGAACTGGCGTACCTTGTGCCGGGCAATGCGCCGGCGCCCAACTTCGATCCCACCAAGGAACACACCGTCGTAATCGCGTCTGCCGGGCAGACGGGCCGCGGCGGCAATGTGACCATCGACGGCGCCGATAACAACGACGATGCGGTGGGCGGTTCGCTGGTGAACGTTCCCGAAGATGCGGTGCAGGAGTTCCAGATCGCCAGCAACCGGTTCTCGGCCGGATTGGGGCGTTCCGGTTCGACGGTCGTGAATGTGGTAACCAAGCAGGGATCGAATCAAGTCCACGGCGGCCTGGGAATCTATGAGCGCGACAAGGTTTTGCAGGGATTGCCTGCTACCTACGATCCGTCGGTGGGAACGACTCCGCCGTTCCATCGCCAGCAATATGCCGCGGACCTGGGCGGCCCGATCCGTCACGACAGGGCGTGGTGGTTCGTGGCCATCGAGGATCGGCAGCAGCTTGGCGCGGATCTCGTGGGTGTGCGCAACACTACGAACCAGTCAATCAATCGCGTATTCGCCACGGCTCCGCTGCATGACTATCTCACCACGGAGCGGCTCGACTGGCAGCTCTCGCAGCGCGACCGGATCGGATTTCGCGAATCGCTGGAACTGGAAGACGATCTGAGCCAGAGCACGCTGGACCGCTCCGTAGGCACGGCGGCCTATCGGCAAACAGCGGTGAACCATCTGCAGGGCCTTGCAACAGACTGGGTGCACATCTTTACGCCGGCGGTGGTCAACCGCCTGAGCTTCGCCGATAACAATTTCATCAACACCACTTCGCCCACTTCGCTGGCGCCGCAGATTACTTTTCCCGACATCGATGACGGCGCAACCTATCGCGTTCCGCAACAGACGCTGCAGTTCCGCTTGCAGGGCGATGAAATGCTGAGTTGGACGCGGCACAAGCATGCGCTCAGCTTCGGGGGCGGGGTCCAGTCGATCGACGCCGATTTCAACCTGGGAGTGTTCCAGCAGGGCAACATCATCGCGGTCGAGGACTTTCCCGATTTCGACCGCAACGGCGATGGCAAAGTGGACGACAACGATCTTTTGTTTGCCGTGGGGCTGCGCAGTTCGACGCCCACGCGGCCGCTCGATCTGGCCAACAACGACAACTACCACATCGCGTGGTTTGCGCAGGACGACTGGAAGGTGATTCCCAAGCTGACGCTGAACCTCGGCCTGCGCTGGGAGATGGACACCAATCTCAATAACCTGAGCTGGTATGGGCAGCGCAATCCCATCGTGCAGTCGTTCTATCAAGGCACGCGGCATCGGGACTACAACAACTGGAGCCCGCGCGTGGGATTCAACTTTGCGGTCAATCCCAACCTGAGCATCCACGGCGGGTACGGAATCTACTACGACCGCATCACGCTGGAAATCATGTCGCTCGAAAAAGGATTTGACGGGCGCGCCCTGGCGTTGAATGTCACGGCCGGCAACGTGACCACTGATCCAAATGGCGTGCCGATCTTTCTGAACCAGGATGGAACATTCAAGCCGGGCACGCCGCAGGTTCTGTCTAGCCCTTTCAGCGGATTTCAGTTCACGGGCGCCGGAGCGGCGGGCATTGACGTAATCAATAATCGTCTGCGCAATCCGATGGTGCAGCAGTTCAATCTCGGGCATCGAGAAGCAAATCGGCGAGGGCCTGCTGGTGAAGGTCGATGGTGTGCACAATCTCGGCACGCGGTTCATCATCGGGCGGCCGGTGGGCTCGGTGTATAACCCGCAGACGCAGGGACCCGACGGAGTTACCGATCTCGAGTCGGCTGTGAATACCAAGTACGATGCGCTGTGGGTGAGCGTGCGCCAGCGCTTTGCGAAGTATGGCGAGTTCGATGCGGCCTATACGCTGGCCAAGGCGTTCAACTATGCCAACGACGACCAGATCCCGTTCGAGTATTCGCCCATCGATCCTAACAACCTGCAACGCGAGTACGGGCCGCCGCCGAGCGATCAGCGGCATCGGCTGGTGCTGTCCGGCCTCGGCAATCTGCCCTGGAAGTTCCGCTTTGCGCCGATCTGGACGATCGCTTCGGGAGTGCCGATGGACATTCTGCTTCCCGACGGCAGCGAGCGCGTGCCCACGATGCAACGCAACGCCGGAGGGCGCGAGTTCCACAATGCACGGCAACTGAATGCATTCATCGCCGAGACCAATGCGGCGGGCGGCGTATTCGAGGCCAGCGCCAACAGCAACGTGATGCTGCCGCAGGTGAGCGACCGGGCACGATTCAACGACAGCTTCAGTGCACTCGATTTCCGTCTTGATCGCACGATTTCTTTCGGAGATCGATGCAGCCTCGACCTGATCGGGGAGGCGTTCAACATCTTCAACGTGACCAATATTCTTGGCGTGAGCAATCTGAATTATTCGGGGTTTGCCAACACCCTATCACCGGACCGGAATAACCCGGGCTATTCGTCGAGCTTTGGTATGCCGGTATCGACGGCGGGTGGCGTGTTCGGGTCGGGCGGACCGCGTGCGTTTCAGTTCGCGGCGAAGTTCAGTTTCTAGGTCATCGGTGTCGGCTGCGGAATAGAAACGCCGGGAATTGGGAACTCAGTGGTCTCCCACCCTTGCGCCCGACCACCCCGGCGACGATAGACCTGTCGCCGGGGACCCCGGTAAGGCGCAAAGATGGGACACGGTGCGTTGGTTTCTCGTCAGGCGGTCGCGGCGATGGCTTCTTGTGCACGAAATGCGGCCGTCGCGGTATTGCGAATGGCCCAGCCGGCGAGGAGGATGCTTGGCGCTGCTGCGGGGGCTGCGTCGCCCAGTTCGCCGAGCGTGGTGTGAAAGACTTCCTGGTCGGGTTGGGCGGCGCGGGAAATGACTGCGCATGGGAATTCGGGCGGCAGGCCTTCGTCCAGCCACTGGGCGGCGAGCATGCGCAGGTCGCGGCCGGGCATGTAGACGACGCGCGTGGCGTCTTCGATTTGGGGGAGCTGGGAATCGTTGTGCGACTGCGCGTGATGGCCGGTCGAGAATGTCACGTTCGAAGCGCTGTTGCGGTCGGTGAGAGAGCAGGGAATTGCGGCCGCTGCCGCGAAGGCCGCGGTGATGCCGGGGACGACTTCGAATTCGACGCCGGCCTCGGTCAGCGCCGACATCTCTTCGGCGGCGCGGCCGAAGATGAGCGGGTCGCCGCTCTTGAGGCGCACTACACGGCGGCCGTTGCGGGCGTGGTCGATCATGAGCGCGTTGATCTCGTCCTGGGTGATGTTCTTCACGCCGCAGCGCTTGCCCACGTTGACGACTTCGGCATTGCGTCCGAGATCGAGGATGGCGTGGGGGACCAGGTCGTCGTGCAGGATGACGTGCGCGGACTGGATAAGGCGCAGGGCCTTAACCGTGAGCAGATCGGGGTCGCCGGGGCCGGCGCCTACCAGCCACACTTTGTTGGCCGAATCCAGCGGGCGCTTTAGCCCAGCGGCGCGAGAGCGAGGCGCCGCGAGGGGCACGATTCGGAATCGCAGACCTGGCGCTGGGCGAGTTGATGCAGCAGGGCCTTGCGTTCTTCGCCGCGGGGATGAATCTCGAGGACTTTGCGGCGCAGCTCGCCGAGATTCGTGAGCCAAGGGCCGAGGTCTTCGGGAAGTTGCGCGTCGATTTCGCGGCGGAGGCGTTGGGCTACGGCGGGGCTTTCGCCGGCGGTGGAGATGGCGATCTGCAGGTCTCCGCGGCTCACGACCGAACCGAAGAAGAAATCGCAATTGGGAATGTCGTCGACGCTGTTGCAGAAGATTCCGCGTTCGAGAGCGGCGTGATAGACGGCGGCGTTGACTTCGGGCGAATCGGTTGCGGCGATCACGAGATCGCTGCCATCGAGATCGTCGGGTCGAGAAGGCGCGCTCGATCCATTCGAGCTTGCCTTCGGCTGCGAGCTGGCGAATTTCCGGCTTTGCCTGCGGGGCGATTATGCGGAGCTGCACGCCGGTTTTGAGCAGGCTGCCGATCTTGTCTAGCGCGACGGTGCCGGCGCCGACCAGGAGGCATCGGCGGCCTTCGAGTTTGAGGAAGATGGGCAGCAGGCTCATGAGTGGTCCTTGTGGTTGCGGCGGATTGAGATTCGTGGTTTCCCACCTTAGCGACAAAAACAAATACGTCGCTAGAGTGCGGGCACCCGGAGTCTGGTTAGTCGGCGACAGCGTGCGGGACGGGGCCCGTGGGGACGTCGCGTTCGGCGGCGGCGACGACTTCTCCCGCGAGGTGGGCGCGTAATTCTTCATTGGAGTGGCGCAGGAACCAGGCGCGCAGATTCTCGTCCGAGTTGCGCGAACTCATGTACTGGCGCAGCAGGCGCTCGATCGCCTCGGGTACCAGCGGCGCCGGGCATCGATAGCCTACGGGCCGAGCGATGGCAGCATGCTGGCCCACCGCGCCGCCGAGGCAGAAGTAGTAGGCGTCGGTGAGCTTGCCTTCGTACTTGATCTTCTTGCCTTCAATGCCGATGTCGGCGATCCAGTGCTGTCCGCACCCGTTGGGGCATCCGGTTACATGCAGGCGCAACTGCTGATCGAATTGCGGTAGGCGTTCTTCCATCTCCTCTACCAGCCAGCGCGCGAAGCCTTTCGTCTCGGTGATGGCGAGCTTGCAGAACTCGGTGCCGGTGCAGGCAACCGCGCCGCGCCAGAACATAGATCCTTCGACGTGGAGGCCGATCTGGCCGAGTTCGCGGGCCAGTTCGCCGGTTTTGGATTTGGGGATGTCGATGAACAGCAGGTTCTGAGAAACCGTGGCGCGGAGCCTTCCGCTTCCGAAACGTTCGGAGAGTTCGGCTGCGGCCTCCAACTGCTCTCCGGTCATGCGGCCGCGCGACACGGAGGCGCCCACGTATGCAAGTCCGGGGTCGCGCTGCGGATGAATTCCTGCGTGATCGCGATAGACATCGTCGGGCACGATCTCCGGCACCGCGGGGCGCAGCTTGAAATCGAGGCGCGATTGAAGTTCAGTGAGGAAGCTCTCCGCAGTCCAGCCTTCTTTCATGAAAAGGTATTTCAGGCGGGCGCGGTCGCGGCTTTCGCGCAGCTTCATCTGGTCGCGGAAGATTTCGGTCACGGCCTGGGCAACGCGGCACGGCCTGATTCGGCAGCACAAAGGCATCGAGGCGCACGCCGAGATGCGGCTCATTGGATAGTCCGCCGCCCACGCGCAGCGAGTAGCCCACTTCGCCCTCGTGCTTTACCGCAGTCAGGCCGATGTCGTTGATCTCGGGATAGGTGCACCAGGAAGGGCAGCCGGTGGCGGAGATCTTGAATTTGCGGGGCAGATTGTAGAAGTCGGGATTGGCGGTCAGCAGGTGTGCGACTTCGGTCGCGACCGGCGAGGCATCGAGGATCTCGTCGGCCGCGATGCCGGCGAGAGGACAGCCGGTCACGTTGCGCACCACATCGCCGCATGCGCCCTTGGGCGACATCCCGATGGCATCGAGCGCATCGACGACCTCGGGCAACGACTCGATGGTGAGCCAGTGAAGCTGGATGTTCTGCCGCGTGGTGATGTCGGCGAGGTTGCGTGCATATTTGCGCGCGATGCCGCCGATGATGCGCAACTGGTGCGCCGAAAGGATGCCGTTGGGGATACCGATGCGCATCATGAAGTACTCGGAGGCGAGGCCTTCGCCGCCCTTGCCGCCGGTGGCGCCTACGCCGTCGCCCTGGGTGTAGATGCCCCACCATTTGAAGTAGGTCGCAGCCCACTCAGGCACAACGCTGGCGCGGCCCTCGCGTGCAAAGGCGCGTACCTCGTCGAAGGCCTCCCACGGGTTCTTCTCGCGTTTGAGGCGCTCGGCGCGTTGGGCTTTGGTCTCTTTTTCCGGTACAGCTTCAGGCATGTTTCCCTCTTCAGATGGTTACGGTTTCGACGTGCGCTGGAAAAACAGAACGCCCGCGGCAGCTAAGGCTGGGTCGCGGGCGTTCGGAAACCTTGAAACTTTTCTTACAGATGCAGGCTCAGGTCACCTCTGCGCGCGATGCGTGCAACAGCGGCGACAACAAGAGCGACCTTGCATACCTGTGATGATACGCACTGACAACTCGGAAAGCAACCGGAAACGGGGATTCTAGCCGAAACTCAGCTCCCGGAAACCGGTGTATGGGGCTGCGCGAAGGATGGTTCCTCTTCGGCGGCGCGCACTGCGAGCGGCAGATCAATCACAATAAACGCACCGCCGCGCGGGCCGTTTGCGGCCTTGATCTGTCCTCCATGGGCGCGCACCACTGCCTCGGCGAATGCGAGGCCCAGTCCGCTTCCGGTTGAGCCTTTTCCCTTGATGTATTTCTCGAAGGGACGGTCGACGACTTCGGGGGGAAAGCCCGGTCCATCGTCTTCGATTTCCATGCGGCCGAACTCCAACTGCGGCTGCAGTTGAATGTTGATGGTTGTGGCCGGGGGCAGATGCTTGAGGGCGTTATCGAGCAGGTTGGCAAGCATCCGATGCAGCAGCGCGGGATCGGCTGAAACGATAAGCGCCGAAGGGCTCCTGAGCATCACCTTCAATCCGCGCTCGGTGAGACTGGGCTCATACAAGTCCACCATCGAGCGCAACAGTTCGTCGAGATCGACGGGGATCTTGCGCAGGTGGAGAGCATCGGCGTTGGCCTCGGCGACGTCGAGCGATTTGGTGAGGAAATCGGAAAGCCGGTCCAACTCTTCGAGCGCCGATGCAACCGGGATCGGTCCACGAACTTTCATGATCGGCGAGCAGCGCCAGTTCCAGCTTGCCGCGAATGGCCATCATCGGGCTGCGCAGGTCGTGGGCCAGCGAATTGGTAATGGTGTGCAACTGGTTGACTGAATTTTCGATGCGGTCCAGCATCTTGTTCAGGGTGCGCGCCAGCTGGGCGATCTCGTCGGTGCCTTTCACTTCCGGCACCCGGCTGCGCAGATCGTGCTGCCCGATGCGATTGGCAGTGCGAGTGATGCGGTGTACGCGATCGAGCATGCGCTTGGTGGCGAAGAAGACCACGAGGAATCCCAGCACCACGATGGCGGTGCAGATGGAGAACAGGCGTATGCGCATGCGGCGCAGAACGCGGATGTCATGCGCTTCCGACAATCCCAAGATGGATTCGGTCGCCGGTGGCGGTTACCAGGCATACAACGCGAAATGGATGAAAATATCCGGGGATGGAGATATCGACCGGAGTGCCGGGTGTGACGCGGGTGCGCGTAATGGCGGTCAGGTATGCATTGCTGTCGCCCTTGCCTACCCAAAGCTTGAGTCGATTGTCGCTTCCGGTTTCGATAAAGAAGACCGACTGGTTTGGGTCGCCGCCGGCCTGTAGCTCAAGCGGAACTTCCTTGGTGGCGAGTTCTGCAACCTCTTCCACGATGCGGTCGTAAATCGCATTTTTTGGGGTTCGCTCCGCAACATCGCCCAGCGTCCCGACTTCGCCGCTGAGCCAGGCATCGGTGCGGCGCTGAATCTCGTGCGATGCGAAACGCTGCAGGAACAGAAACAGGATCACCGATCCCACGGCAAACGCGATCGTGCTCCAGAAGGAGATACGCCACGCCGCGGTGTGTCCCTCGGACTTACTTATCCCGAAGTACATAGCCAACTCCTCGAATGGTACGGATCAATGGCGATGAGCCGGGCTTGTCAACTTTTCCCCGCAATCGGTAGATGTGTACGTCTACGACGTTGGTATCTGGTTCGATGCGCATGCCCCAAACCTGGTCCAGGATCATGGAGCGGCTGACGATTCGGCCGGCATTTCTGCACAGGTACTCGAGCAGGGAAATTCCTGGGTGGTGAGCTGGAGGACTTCGTCGCCGCGGGTGGCTTCACGGCGCAGCAAATCAATTTGCAGATCGAGCACGCGCAATACAGTGGTTGCATCCGGCTGCGGAGCATTGCGGCGGAGCAGATTGCGCAGCCGCGCCAGCAACTCGGGCAAGGCATAGGGTTTGGTCAGGTAATCGTCGCCGCCGATCTCCAGTCCGCGCACGCGATCGTCGAGGGAACGGCGTGCGGAGAGGATCAACACCGGGGCCCGCACGCCCTGTTGCTTGAGCCGCGTGATGAGGGAGAGCCCGTCGTCGTCCGGCAGGCCAAGGTCGAGAATGATGGCGGCGTGGTTTCCGCCCGGCGCCATGCGCTCCGCGGCTTTGCCGGTGGGCGCAATATCCACCTGGAAACCGTTTTGCGTCAACGACCGTTCCAGAAAATTCTGGTTGGCTACATCGTCTTCGATCACCAATAGGCGCATACGTACATTCCTTGGCGATAGTTTTAATAGGTCACGATTCCGCTCGCCATTTTATTTCGTGACCGTGCCGGTGAGTTTGAGTTGAATCTTTACTTCTTTGTCGACCTTCATGAACATGAAGCTTGGATCCTTCATGCCCCAACTTACGAATGGCACCGTGAAACTGCCCGATGCCGTAAAGTGATCGCCCTCCATGTGCACTGTCATGGGAACGGTGATCGGATGCGCCTGCCCGATCAGCGTAAAGCTGCCGTCCACCTGCCCGGCCGAGTCGCCTGAGTCCTTCACCTGCCCGGAGAATTTTGCCGGCGCAAAGGTGACCGCGGAATAAGTCTGCGCCTTCATCTCGTCGTTCGTCATCTTTTTGTCGCGGCTCTTCTTGCCGCTATCGCCGCTGGCCGCGTCGACCGACACGGTGCCGGTCATGGCGCCGGTTCCGGGGTCGAGCGTGAACTCGCCCGAAGTCACGTGGAACGTTCCGTTGACGGGACCGTCCGAAGCTCCCAGGGTGAAGTGGACCTCGCTGGCGGCGGGATCGACCTTGTAGTGTTGTTGGCTCGAGGCCTGAGCGGTGACGATGGCGAATCCAGCGGCAATCGAAAGGACCCTGTAAACACGTTTTGTCGAAATGAATCTATGAAACACCCAGACGTTCATAACTCTCCTGATGCGTGTTGATAGGAGGCGCTCGCCTCCCTGGACTTATTCCTGGGAACGGGCGAGATTCGTATTTTTTGGGGCTCGCCTACTACTCTGACGGTTTTCTGCCACGGCCGTCAATCAGAACCTCCCCAGAATGAATAATTTGTCATCTGGCAAGAGCGCGCCGACTCCAAGCTCACACGTATTTCCCACTCCATAACCCTTCCAACGAGAACTTTCATGCCTGCGTCATTTTCGCAGCTAAGTTCATGATCTAATGGAAGTAGACAAAGCCACGGATCATGCGCAACTCCCGGATTCGCCCCTGGATATACCAGAATGCGCCCTCAACCTGCCTGCTATCGGTGAGTTGCCGCCTACTTTTGGGCACGATAGTCGTCTAACCGAACACTGTCGCTAACCAGGGAGTGAAGCGTAGATGGATTCTGCCGCAAACCGCGCATCGATCAGGTCCCGTTTGCGGAGTGCCTTCCAGGCGGGGTTGTCCATGCCCCCCGGCACCGAGGGCCATCTGGCCGGAGCGCTGCGCGATACGTTGCAGCGCCCGGGAAGCATGGTTCGTGCGGAACTAGCTTTTCGTGTGGCGGGTTCGTTCGGGCTGGCGGAAGACCGCTCAGAAAACCTGGCCAATGCCATCGAGTACTTCCATACCGCGTCGTTGCTGTTCGACGATCTGCCATCGATGGACGACGCGAAACTGCGCCGCGGCGTTCCATGTGCTCATCATGTGTATGGCGAAGGCGCCGCGATCCTGGCCGCGCTGGCCCTGATCAATCGTGCATATTCGCTGATCTGGAAGTCGGTTGCGGGGCTGTCGCCCGAGGTCCAGGCCGCTGCGCTCACCTATCTTGAACGCCAGTTGGGCATTGCGGGACTCCTCAACGGACAGAGCCAGGACCTGCATTACTCGCGACTCGCGCCGCGGCTGCGCGAGCCGCAGTCGATCGCGATGGGCAAAACGGTTTCACTGATCCGCCTGGCGCTGGTTCTGCCCGCCATCGTGGGTAACGCCCGGCCTACAGAGATTCACCTGCTCGATCGGCTGGCCATCTTCTGGGGGTTGAGCTACCAGACTCTCGACGACCTGAAAGATGTTCTCAACGGCGACGATGTTCACGGAAAGACCGCCGCGCGCGATGCTTTCCTGGATCGCCCCAACCTCGCCCTGACGATCGGCGATGCCGGAGTCGTTCGACCGCGTCGACCGGCTGATGAACCTGGCCTGCCGGGCAATTGCGCGACTGGTCGAGCGCCGCACGCGGCTTGCTTTTCTGCGCGGAGATGCGCGTCCAATTCAATAAGGAGATCGCCAACCTCTCCGAGGCAAGTCTCACTCGGGCATCATGATTTTTCTGCGGTTGATCCTCACCAATCTCGGCCGGCATCGCATCCGCACGCTGATCAGCATTGCGGGGATCGCGTTCAGCGTGGCGGCGATGCTCACGGTGGTGACGATCCTGCAGGGCGCGGTGGGCATGTTTTCGGGGCTGCTATCGCGCGACAGCCAACTGATCGTCTTCGAGCGCAATATCTCAGACCTCTTCTTCTCGAGCGTGCCTGATGCTTCAGTGAAGCAGATCCAGGGATGGCCGATGGTGGACAAGGCCAACCCGGTTCTGTTCGGCATCGTCTCCAGCCAGGACCACCCGATCATTACCTGCTTCGGCGTTACGGGCGAGGATGCGCGGATTCGCGAGGCCACGTGGCTAGGGGGCAGTCGCGATGCTTTCGGCCGCGACCCCGATGCGGTTGCGCTGGGGGAACGGGCGGCAGAATTTCTGCACGCTTCGGTCGGTTCGCAGGTTGCGATCGGTCACGGCAATTTCCGAGGTGATGGGCGTGCATTCGCACCAGGAATGGCTTCGAAGATGGCGGCGTGTTCATGCCGCTCCAGAGCGCGCAGTCGTTCTTCCACAAGAACGGGACGTCGTCGGTTCTGCTGGTGAAACTCAAGAATCGCAATGACCAGGCCGCGTTCAAGGCCGAGGTCAAGCAGCAGTATCCAACCCTGATCGCTCTCCAAGATGAGGAATTCAACCGCTCTTATTCGCAGTTCAAGATTCTGAAGGCGACCGCGTGGGCCGTGGGCGGAGCCGGTGTTCTGCTGGGCGGACTGGGCATCGCGAACACGATGATTATGTCGGTGTTCACGCGCATTCGCGAGATTGCGATTCTGCGCGTGAACGGATTTTCGAACGTCCAGATTGCGTCGCTGATCTTCGGCGAGTCAGGCGCCGTCTCGCTGGCGGGGGCGCTGCTGGGGCTTGGGATCGGCGGTTGCGCGATTGTTGCCCTCAAACTCATTCCGGCTTTGCACGGCTATGTGGATGCCGATGTTCAGCCGGCGGTGATTGCAGCAGTAGTGCTGCTGGCCTGCCTGACAGGTGCAGCGGGGGCGCTTTATCCGGCCTTCTATGCCATGCGGGTTCGCGCGGTGGAGGCGCTTCGCTTTGAATAGCCACGCGGCCATCGATACGAAAGTGACGCCTGAGCGTGAAGGCGCGAAAGTGCCGCCGGTACTGCGCGCGGAAGATTTGTGGAAGAGCTACGAAGACGGGTCGATCCAGGTGCTGAACGGCGTCGACTTCGAAGCGCTTCCCGCGCAGGCCGTCGCACTGTGCGGGCCTTCGGGTTGCGGGAAGAGTACGCTGCTGCACCTGCTCGGCGGGCTGGATGAGCCCACGCGCGGACGCATCCTGGTGCGTGGCGAGGAACTGCGTGGACGCCGCCGGGCCCGGCACTTTCTGCGGCATGAAGTGGGGTTCGTCTTCCAGTTGCACAACCTCATTCCCGACCTCACGCTCGAAGAGAACTGCCTCATTCCAACTGTGGCCGCCAGGACGCCGCGGCAAGACGCGCTTGCCCGGCTGCACGAACTGACGGAGCGCATGGGGCTTTCGCACCGGCTGAAGCAGCGCATCCAGAAGCTCTCGGGTGGGGAACGCCAGCGCACCGCCTTGTGCCGCGCGCTGATGAACAGGCCTGGAATTCTGCTTGCCGACGAGCCAACCGGTTCGCTTGACGAGCGGACCAGCCGGCAGATTTTCGATCTGCTGCTCGAATTGGCGCGCACCGACGGCATCACACTCGTGATGGCGACCCACGACCGCGGGCTGGCCGCACAATGCGACCGCCTGGTAGAGATGCGCGATGGCAAAGTCTGTGAGTAAGGGCCTCGGCGCACGGGTGGGAAATAGGCCCTTGGAAGGTGCTGCAGACAGAATCCGGGCTTTCGCGGCGAAGGGAAGTTTTCCCAGGTCGGAAAGACCCGAAGGGAAAGATGAGTCACACTCCGTCCTCATCATTGCGGCATGGCATAGCCTTGGCTGGCTCTATGTCGCCAATCTCATCGGCGTATGGCTTGCGGTTCTGCTGCTTTACCCCAATGCAGGCCGGTGGATGGGCGAATGGAGCTACGGCCGATGGACGCCGGTTCACCTCAACTTTCAGCTCTACGGGTGGATGGCGCTTCCACTGGTCGCGTGGGCTATTCGCATCTATCGCGCCGATCGCGGCCCGATCGCCACATGGTCGCGCGCGGCCTTGGTGCTTTGGTCGCTCGCCCTCACCGTGGGAGGGTTCTCGTGGCTGAATGGCAATTCGAGCGGCAAGCTCTTCCTCGACTGGTCGGGCTTTGCGCGCATCTTCTTTCCGCTTGCCATTCTGTTCCTTTGGTTGGTGCTGGCGATTGCCTACGCGCAGGCTTGGCGCGAGCCGGACAATCGTTCGGTGCTGGTTCGCAGTGCGAAGCTTGTCGGCCTGGTGGTGCTGCTGCTCGTTCCGTTTCTGCTGTACATTGCGTCGAATCCGGCGGTCTATCCGGCTGTCAATCCCGATACCGGCGGACCAACCGGCGCCAGCCAGCTTGAGTCCACGCTGATCGTCGTTTTGATACTTCTGCTGTTGCCTTATGGGCTCACGCGTCGCAGGGCGACGGGCCGCAAGTGGATCGTGGCTGCGTGGATCATTCTCGCCGTGGAAGGCTTGCTTTGCCTGGGGCTGGGCCGCGCCAACGTGAGCCACCATCGGCCCGTGCAGTTCATCAGTCTTGCTAGCCTGATGGTGTGGGTGCCTCTGGTGCCGGCTTACTTCAACGCATTCGACTGGCCTCGAAGTACGCGGATTTGGCGGATGGCAACACTTGCATGGTGGGCGGTTCTAGTGCCGACGGGGTGGGCGTTTTTCCTGCCCGGGATTCTCGACCGGCTCAAATTCACCGATGGTCTCGTCGGGCATTCAATTTTGGCGATGGCGGGGTTCGTGAGCAGCCTGCTCATTCTCATCCTCGCGGTGCTGTTGGGAAAAGACGGCGACGTTTTCAATTCGCGCTGGGCTTTCGTCGCCTGGCACGGCGGGGCGCTTGCGTACGCGGTGCTGTTCTTCTTCGCCGGCTGGAAGGAGGGCGCCGACCCGACTTTCACGATTGTGCCGAGCACGGCCCGGAACGTCCTCTATGCGGTGCGTCTGGGCCTGGGGCTTGCCATGACAGCGGCCTCCGCCGAATGGCTTCGCCAACTCACGCGACGTATGCGCTCTGGAAGGAGCGTAGCTTTGGTGTCGCCGGGGCTGAAGCCGAGCGAGAGCCGTTCCGGCGACACGCATTATTCGGAGACCCTCAGCCGATGATCACTTTGCTCCGCCGCTGGCTGATTGTCTTTCAATTTGTCGCAGGACTCTGCGACACGAGCACTGGCCTGCTGTTGATCGCCGCGCCGGCGTGGACGCTCGGCCTGATGGGCCTGACCATCATTCCGCAGCCGGTTGCGTTCGTTCGCTACATCGGGGTGTTTGTGTTGTCGGTGGGTCTTACCTATTTGTGGGCCGCGGTCCGCTGGCCGCTGATGCCGCACGCCCATATCGCTTGGACGGTGCAGTGGAAGATCACGGCCCTGGTTCGCTCGCTGGTCGCAGTGTTCGTCCTGTGGCAGGTGGTGAGCGGCGCCATTGAGCCTCGTTGGATCAGTGTTGCGTTCTCGGATGGCGCATTCGCGCTGGTGCAGATCATCGGCCTCGCGAAAGGATGGCTTGAGCGTGCCAGCTGAATCGCGAATTGGCCGAACACTCCGTCCCTTCTTTGTTGAAGGCTGGCAGGGCGTTGTTCTTATTGCGGCCACCTATGTCTACTTCCTGATCTTCGCGCAATTCGGATTCCTCAAGCGGCTGGCTGAACTCGGCATCACCGAAGCCGCCCTTCCGGCCATCATGGGCGCGATGGCTATTGGGGGCGTGGGCATGAGCCTGCTGGCTCCGCGCAGCGGGTTGTGGAACTGCCCCGGATTGCCGCCTGCAGACGGGGCTGATCGGTTGTGCGCTCAGCGCGGTCTGGTCGCTGTTTCCTCTCAACACTTACTCAGCCATCGGTGTGGCCCTTGTGATTGGCCTTTCTCTCGGCCTGCTCACGGTTACGCTGGTCGCAAACCTTCCGCATTGGATCGGCTTTGATCGGCCTCTCGTCAAGATCGGACTTGGCACCGGCATCGGCTATTTCCTTTGCAATTTTCCGCCGCTGTTTACCGCGAGTCCGCGCTGGATCGCCGTGTGCTCGGGGATCTGCTGCGTGGTCGCGCTGATCGTCGCCAGGGGCAGCCGGGTGGTGTACACGCCGTCAACAACTGCCGAGCCATCGCAAAGGAAGGCCGTACGGTTCATGGTGGTGCTGGCGTGGTTTACCGCGCTGGTGTGGCTCGATTCGGCTGCCTTTTTTATCATTCAGAATTCTCCGGTACTCAAGGCGGGCACTTGGCATGGCGATGCGCACCTGTGGCGAACCGGCCTGCTGCATCTGGGGGCGGCGATGGTCAGCGCCTGGCTGCTGGCCAGGCGGGGATTGTCGATCACGCTGGGGCTGTCGCTTGCAGCCCTGGGATCCGCCTGCCTTTTGCTGCCAAAATCCCGCGCGTGTTCCGGCCGCCGCATTCCTCTATCCCATAGGGCGTTTCGCTTTACTCGGTCGCGCTGGTGGCCTATCCGTCGTTCCTGATGAGAAACGGTTCGCAGGCGGTGAGGGCGCGCAGCGCGGGCTATCTCTACGCGATCGCGGGGTGGATAGGATCGGCCATGGGCATCGGCATGGGACGGAACCTGCATCATGTGCCGGCGGCGTTCGTGGTGGTGGCTGCGGCCCTCTTCCTGGTGCCATGGCTGTGGGATGCGATGGCTTCGGGGCGTTTCGATCGATCGGGCCAGATCCAGGCATTGGCTGTGGTCGTGGTGCTGGCGATTGCATTCGCCATCACGCTGTCGTTCGGCCGCCGATCCGCCCGTTTGCCAATGTTCTTGGCGACTACCGCGGCGGAACGCGGCCGCCGCGTCTACATCGCCGAAGGGTGCATCAACTGCCATTCGCAATACGTGCGGCCCAATACGGCCGACGTGGCGATGTGGGGGCCCGGCGACGGACATCGAGGCGATTCACCGCCAGCATCCGCCGCTGATCGGCAACCGGCGGCAGGGGCCGGACTTGAGCCAGGTAGGCGCGCGCCGCTCTGCCGTTGTGGCTGCGGATGCATTTCATGAATCCGCGCGACGTTAGCTATGAGTCGATCATGCCGCGGTTCGACTATCTATTCTCGGACAGCCGCGGAGACGATCTGACCGCATACCTGGCGGGGCTTAATGACCCCAGGCACTGGAAGGAAGTGGCCGGGTGGCAACCATCGTCCGCGGCCCGGGATCAAGCCGCACATCTGGATGGCGCCAGGCTTTTCAACGAGCACTGCGCTACCTGCCACTCGCCGGAAGGCGCTGCGCGGCGCAAATGGTCTTCGAGTTTCAAGCGGGTTCCTCCCGACCTGGCTCGGGATGCGTTAAAGGATGTTTCTCCCGAGGCTTCACCTGAGGAAATCGCGCGAATCGCCAAGTTCGGCATCCAGGGCACCGACATGGCGGGCCACGAATACCTTCCTGACGACCAGATCGCGGCGATTTCCTTGTATGTTGCGGAGCAGCGGGAAGCGCACCGAAAACTGGCGCAGAAGTGACGGGTTCCGGACCGGTTGCGCCGTCTCGATGCCCATCTGCAAAACTGGCCCTCGATGGTACTTCACTTTCTCATTCGCGGACGCGTGCAGGGGGTCGGGTTTCGATGGTTCGTCCATCGCGAAGCCAGCGAACTGGATCTGCGGGGATGGGTGCGCAACACCGAGGACGGCGACGTGGAGGTGGTGGCTTCCGGTTCGGTGGAGGATCTGGCCGACCTGCGATCGAGCCTCCGGAAAGGCCCGCGTGGAGCACGCGTAGACCAGCTGATCGAACATTACCTCGATGAAAGCGAGGGGGCCGGTCTGAGTTCCTTTCGGATTGAAGGGGCGTGGTGAAAAGGCAGGGACCGAGGGACCAAGGGAACGAGGGACCAGGGACCAAAAAGACTAAGCTCTTGTGCATGTTCACCGGCCTAGACCTTCTTCGGCGCTCGTTGTTTGTCTTGTTCCCTCGGTCCCTTGTTCCCTGTCTTCTATAATCGATAGGGAAGCCGAACCGTTATCCCGCCCGTTCTGTTCCCGATACATTTCAAGCTTGACCAGGAGCATCCGGAACTATGCCCGAGAACCAGAAGCCCGTCAATATCGAAGCCCTCAAAGCCCTGGTGCGCACTGTGCCTGACTTTCCCAAGCCGGGAATCCTGTTCTACGACATCACCACCCTGCTCAAAGACAAGACCGGTTTTGCGCAGCTGATCGATGCTCTGGCGGCGCACTACCTGGCGCGCAAGATCGACCTGGTGCTGGGAATCGAGGCGCGCGGCTTCATCTTCGGGCCGGCTCTGGCGTACCGGCTGAATGCCGGTTTCGTTCCGGTTCGCAAGCCGCGCAAGCTTCCCGCCCCGGTGGCGCGCGTCACCTACGATCTCGAGTATGGCTCCGACTCGCTGGAGATTCACCTCGACGCAATCGCCTCAGGGCAGCGGGTGGTGCTGGTTGACGACCTGCTCGCAACGGGCGGCACCATGGAAGCGACTGTGAAGCTGGTGAAGCAATTGGGCGGGGAAATCGCCGGTCTCGCATTTGCCGTGGAACTGGACTTCCTGAGAGGCCGCGACCGGTTCAAGGAATACGACGTGTTCAGCTTGCTGCACTACGACGAATAGCCCGTTTACAAATTTGGGTTGAACTTCGCGCTTGGCGTGACGAACCGCGGAGGGCCTCGGCGTGAGCGGATTAGAATCGCGCAGAGGTCCTGATCCTTGAACAATCTCCCCTCAAAGGCCGTCGAGGTCGATTCGGCGAAAACGCTGACGTGTGATCGCATGGCGCGACGGATCGCCAAGGCACTGTCGATGATCGCAGTCGTGATGGTTGTCCTGGGTGCTTCCGGTTTCCAGGGCGCGGATACGAATGTTTCGAAGGCCAGTGCCGGGGAACGGGTGAAAGTCATTCGAGACGCCATCCGCGCCGCGCACGCCGGTGGGAACTCTGCGGCATACCTCGAGAAGAGTCGCGAATTGCGCGACTTTCTTCATGAGTCGCCGACATCTGTTCTCCAGGTAATGAGCGCGGAGGCATTTGCCGGCGACCAGGAAGCTGCCTTGCGAAGCTTCGAACGATTCATCGCTATGGGTCAGGCGGATGCTGCGGTGTTTCAGGGCAAGCAGTTCGATGAACTCCGCAAGTCGGAGAAGTTTCGCGCCCTGGACGCGGAGATGCACAAGAACGAGACGCCTGTCGCCAGGTCTGCGGAAGTATTTCGCATGCCCGAAACCGGGATGATCCCGGAAGATATCGACTTTGATTCGCGAACCGGGGAGTTCTACGTCACCAGCGTGATGAAGGGCGAGATTCTGGCTTTCGACAAGGCCGGCCATTCCCGGGTGTTTGCGCGCGCTCCCCACAATTGGCCGATGATGGCCCTCAAGATTGACTCGCCGCGACGAGTGCTTTGGGCCACCGAGGTGGCGCTGCGTACGTTCAAATCGGTCCCCCAGGCGGACCGGGGAACAACCACGATCCTGATCTACGACCTCGATTCGAGGCGACTGGTTGATCGCGTGGCAGGGCCATCGAGAATGACGCTGGGCGACATGGCGCTGACCAAGGACGGAGACGCCATTGTTTCTGATAACGAAGGGGCAGGGATATACCGGGTAAATCGCAAAACCCATGCCTTCGACCGGCTCGACGAAGGCGATTTCGTGTCGCCGCAGACCGGGGTGATGTCGCCGGACAATCGGCACTTGTTCGTGCCCGATTACTCACGGGGGATCGGCATTTTAGATCTGAACACGAAGCGTGTTGAATGGCTGGCTTCGGAAAGCCCACACGCCTTGAGCGGGATTGACGGGCTCTACCTTCACGGTCGGACCTTGATTGCCACGCAGAATGGGACGTCGCCGGAGCGGGTCGTGCGTTTCGAATTGGACGAGTCGCTGAAGCGCGTGGAGTCGGAGTCGGTCGTCGAGCGGGCGACGCCGACCCTGGGAGATCCGACCCACGGAGTCGTCGTCGATGGCTCCTTTTACTACATCGCGAATTCCGGATGGGACGCAATCGAGGACGATGGAACTCCCAAGGCGGGAGCGGTGGCGTCCAGGGCTATGTTGATGAAGTACGACGGCCTTCGGGACTGAGAGAGCAAGCGCAGGGTTCTTCGCTTCCTCTTCGCCACTCCTAAGAGTTATGCTCTTCTAGTCATGCCTTCGCGCCGGCCTTCCTCCGACCCGCCCTCTCGATTGACTGAAGCTGATCCTTTCGCCTGTTTTCACCCGGTCACTGCGGCGTGGTTCAAGGCGGTTTTCGACGGGCCTACGGCTCCGCAGCGGATGGGCTGGCCGGTGATCGCGCGGGGAGAAAGTGCGCTGATCCTGGCTCCCACCGGGACGGGCAAGACCCTGACTGCATTTCTATGGTGCCTCGACCGGTTGATGCTGCACCCCGGGCCGCGGGGGCAGCAAGACGGTACCCGGGTGGTCTATGTCTCACCGCTGAAGGCGCTGGCCGTGGATGTGGAGCGCAACCTGCGCTCCCCCCTGGCGGGGATCGCCAACGTGGCGCGGCGCATGGGGGTGCCGTTCCGCGAACCGACGATCAGTGTGCGCACCGGGGATACTCCGCAGAAGGAGCGCGCGCTGTTTCGCCGCCACCCTGCCGACATCCTGATCACTACGCCGGAGTCGCTCTACTTGCTGCTCACCTCCCAATCGGCCGAGGCGCTTCGGACCGTGGATACCGTGATTATCGATGAGATCCATGCGCTGGTCCCGACCAAGCGCGGAGCGCACCTGGCGCTCTCCATGGAGCGGCTGGAGGCGCTGGTCGGGAAGCCGTTACAGCGTATCGGACTGTCGGCGACGCAGCGTCCGCTGGAGGAGGTGGCGCGGTTTCTCGGCGGGGTGGAACTCGGCACATCAGGAGTTCCAGGCGGCCCGGAAACAAAACTTGTCGATGCCGAAAGTTCGGCCGTAGTTCCTCAAGTTAGACATGAGGTTCCAGAAAACGAGGACAGGGAGCCGGATCAGGACCTTGGTTCCGCGATTCCTCCGGTGGAGAATCTTCCCGACTGGCCTGCCAATGAGGTCGGACTGCCGGTCCTTCGGTATCGCGCGGTTACTATCGTCAACGCTTCGGCAATCAAAGAGTTGAAACTGAAAATTGAAGTGCCGGTTGAGGATATGGCGCGACTCAATGCGCTTGAGGAAATCCCCAGTGGACCTACGTCGCAGGCACCCAGGCGGGTGTCGATCTGGAACGCCATTCACCCGCGCTTGCTGGAGCTGATCCGGGAGCGGAATTCGACCATTCTTTTCGTGAACAGCCGGCAGGTTGCGGAGCGGCTGGCTGGAGCCCTGAACGAGCTGGCGGGCGAGGCAATTGTCCGGGCGCACCATGGCTCGCTGGCGGCGGCGCAGCGCTTGGTCATTGAAGAGCAATTGAAGGCCGGACAGATCAAGGGGCTGTGCGCGACGTCGACTCTGGAGCTGGGTATCGACATGGGCGCGGTCGACCTGGTGATCCAGATCGAAGCGCCCCCTTCGGTGGCCAGCGGGATGCAGCGCATCGGGAGGGCGGGACACTCGGTGGATGCGGTCAGCGAGGGGGTGCTGTTTCCCAAGTTCCGGGCCGACCTGGTGGCTTGCGCGGCGGTGACCCGGGCGATGCACGAGGGGCACATCGAATCGACCCGGTACCCTCGCAATCCGCTCGATGTTCTCGCGCAGCAGATGGTGGCGATCGTGGCACATCCGCCACTGGCAGAGCTGCCGGTTCGGCGGACCAGGCCGTCGCGGCGATCGGCGGAGGAGCAGGTCGCCGAAGAGCCAAAGCCGGAGGTCTCGGTCGATGCTCTCTACGATCTTGTGCGTCGCGCGGCTCCGTTTGGTGAACTCACGCGGTCGACGTTTGAAGGAGTGCTCGATTTGCTGAGCGGGCGGTACCCATCGGATGAATTTGCCGAGCTGCGGCCGCGGTTGACCTGGGACCGGGTGCGCAATGTGGTCACGGCGCGAGAGGGAGCCGGGCGGCTGGCAATTCTGAATGCGGGCACGATTCCCGACCGGGGCATGTATGGGGTGTTCCTGGCGCATACCGATGGCAAGTCGGTGCGGGTGGGCGAACTCGATGAGGAGATGGTGTTCGAGTCGCACACCAACGAGACCTTCATCCTGGGCGCGTCGACGTGGCGGATCGTGGACATCACTCATGATCGTGTGCTGGTGGAGCCGGCGCCCGGCGAGCCGGGAAAGATGCCCTTCTGGAAGGGCGATGGCCCGGGGAGGCCGCTGGAGTTCGGGCGGCGGATCGGGACGCTGGTGCGCGAACTGCGCGACATGCCGAAGCCGGCGGCGATGACCCGGCTGGTGACGGAGCACGACCTCGATCCTGGGGCGGCGGAGAATCTGCTCCAGTTCCTGAGCGACCAGGAAGCTGCGACCGGGGTTGTCCCGGATGATCGGACCATTGTGATCGAGCGGTCGCGCGACGAGTTGGGCGACTGGCGGGTGTGCGTGTTGACCCCGTTCGGGAGCCGGATTCACATTCCGTGGGCCATGGCGGTGGCAGCTCGGATTCGGGCGGCGGGCGGAGCAGATGTGGAGACGCTGTGGGGCGATGATGGATTCGTGCTGCGTTTTGCGGATACCGATGAGCCGCCTGACGCGGACTGGTTCCTGGTGGAGTCGGCCGAGGCGATGGACTTGGTCTTGCGGCAACTGGGATCGACGGCGTTGTTTGCGGGACGATTTCGAGAGGCGGCGGGGCGGGCACTGCTGCTGCCGCGACGGCGGCCGGATACTCGCTCGCCGCTTTGGCAGTTGCGCAAGAGATCCTATGACCTGCTCACGGTGGCGTCGCGCTATCCATCGTTTCCGTTGCTGCTGGAGGCGTATCGCGAGTGCCTGCGGGATGTGTTCGACATGCCGGCACTGCTGGAAACGCTGCGCGCAATCGAACAACGCCAGCTGCGCGTGCACGTCGTGGAGACGCGCAAGCCTTCGCCGTTTGCTTCGTCCTTGCTGTTCAGTTACGTGGCCAATTTTGTTTATGACGGAGACGCGCCGCTGGCGGAGCGCCGAGCGCAGGCGCTCACTATCGACCAGGACCAGTTACGGGAGATCCTGGGCGAGGCGGACCTTCGCGAACTTCTGGACGCGGCGGTGATCGCCGATGTGGAAGAGGCCGCGCAATGCCTGACGGAGAATTTCCGGGCGCGCTCGGCGGATGGGATTCACGACCTGTGCCTGCGGCTGGGCGATTTGTCGCGAGAGGAATTGGCGCGGCGGGTGGCAACACCGGAACTGATGCAGCAGGTGGATCGGCTGGTTCGCGCGCGGCGACTGCTGGAGGTTCGTATTGCCGGGGAGCGGCGGCTTATTGCGGCAGAAGATGCGGCCCGGTATCGCGATGCTCTGGGGATTCCGCTGCTTCCGGGGCTGGCGGCTTCATTGCTGGAGCCGGTGGCGCATCCGGTGCTGGAACTGGTTCGGCGGTATGGACGAACGCATGGACCATTCACGCTGCGCGATGCTGCGGCGCGGTTTGCGCTCGACGAGCCGAAGGTCGAGAATGTGCTGCGGCAGTTGGCGATCGAGGGGCGGGTCCTGGAGGGGGGATTCCGGCCGGGCGGGCTCCATCGCGAGTGGTGCGATGCGGAGATTCTGCGCCAGATCCGGCGCAAGTCGCTGGCGCGGCTTCGCCGCGAAGTAGAGCCGGTGGAGCAACACATGCTGGCGCGGTTCCTTACGCATTGGCAGGGGCTGGTGAATCCGCGGCGGATGGGGCATGGACATCTGGATGTGCTGCTGGACGCGATTGAGAACCTGCAGGGGGCGCCCGTTCCGGCTTCGCTGCTGGAGTCGGCGATTCTGCCAGCGCGCGTGGGCGGGTACGAGCCCGCCGGCCTGGACACGTTGATAGCGGCAGGCGAGGTGACCTGGGCGGGTGTGGAGGCGCTGGGCGAGCGCGACGGCCGCATCGCTCTCTACCTGACGGACAAGCTGCCGCTGCTGGCGCCGGTACGACCGATTGCAAATCAGGACCCGCTGACCGAACGCGAACAAAAGCTGCTGGCGGCGCTCGAATCGAGCGGGGCGAGTTTCTTCGATCCGCTGCACCAGGCTGCGGGGGGCGGCTATCCCGGCGAGTCGATTGATGCGTTGTGGAGCCTGGTGTGGCGCGGGCTCATTACCAATGATTCGCTGCATCCTCTGCGCGCGTACACGGCCAGGCCGGAGACGGCGCGAACAGCGAGGCGCGTGCAAACCGGTATGGTGTTTCGTTCTCGGCGCACGACTCCACCGACCGCGCAGGGACGGTGGTCGCTGCTGCCGGTGCGGAGTGCCCCGAATATGCAAGGCGCTCCGAGTGAGACCGAGGCGAGTCACGCGCTGGCGATGCAGTTGCTGAATCGTTACGGTGTGCTGATGCGGGAGGCGGTTGCGGCGGAGAATATCGCCGGCGGATTCAGCACGGTGTATGACGTGCTGAAGGCACTCGAAGAGGGCGGACGCATCCGGCGCGGATATTTTGTCGCCGGACTGGGTGCGACGCAGTTCGCGCTGCCGGCGGCGATCGACCTGCTGAGGCAGATGCGCGTGGCGGCCGATCCCGAGAAGCCTGAGTTCGTGCAACTAGCGGCGGCCGATCCGGCCAATCCCTATGGTTCAGTGCTGCCGTGGCCGGAACTGCCGGTTGCCGAAGAGGATTCCGAATCGGCTCCGCGGGTGCTGACGCGTGCGGCGTATGCCGAAGTGATTCTGTGGAACGGGAAGCTGGTTGCGTGGCTGCGGCGCAACAATCCGAACCTGCTGATCTTTCTTCCTGTCGAGGAGCCGGAGAGGTCGCAGGTTGGCGCGGGGCTGGCGCAGTTCCTGTGGACGCGGGGACAGGGACGTATGCACATGGGAAGCCGCGAGGGCGTATTGGTTACGACCATCAATGGGCAGCCTGTGGCGGCGCATCCGATGGCGCGGTTCCTGATGGATGCGGGGTTTCATCCCGGGCCGCTGGGCATGCATTTGCGGCGCGTGCCGCTGCCGATGTCGCAAGTGGAATCGATGCCCGACGAGGTCCAATAACCGATGCCCGAAGGGGATACGATTTTTCGCTCGGCGCGAACGCTCGATCGCGCGCTGGCGGGCAAAGTCGTCACGGGCTTCCGCTCGGAATACGCGCTGCTCGCGCGCTTCCACGACAACACGCCGCTGGCCGGGCGAACCATCGAACGCGTGGAGGCGCGGGGGAAGTGGTTGCTGATGCATTTCTCCGGCGGCGACATTCTTGTAACTCACATGCTGATGAACGGAAGTTGGCATATTTATCGGCCCGGCGAGCGATGGCAAATGCCGGCTTCGAAAATGCGCATCGTGATCGAGACCAGCGATTTTGTGGCAGTGGGATTCAATGTGCCGCTGGCGGAGATGCACACCGCGCAATCGCTGGCGCGGGAGAAGAAGATTCCGCCAGCGACGAGCAACGTGCTGGGCGGCGATTTCGATGCGAGCGCCGCGGTGGAGCGGCTGCTCACACGCGGCGACAGGGAACTGGGCGATGCGCTGTTGCGGCAAAGCGTGCTGGCCGGCGTGGGCAACGTGTTCAAGTCGGAGATCTGTTTTGCTACGAGGCTGAATCCGTTTCGCAAAGTTGAAACGCTCACGCGCGAGCAGGCGGCCGAGGTGGTCTCGGTTGCAAAGCAGCAGCTTGCGTCGAATGTGCTTGAAGATTCGGGCGACCAGATCGTGACGTATCGCGGGCGGAGGCGGCGCACTACACGCCAGTCCGATCCGGGCGAGAGCTTGTGGGTGTATGGGCGGCAAGGACAGCCATGCCGCCGCTGTGGCGAACTGATCCGGCGGCGATTGCAGGGTGTCGATGCGCGGGCGACCTATTGGTGTCCGCGGTGCCAGGCGATGCCGGACGGCCGGGACGTGGACGGCTGGCGAGGAATTCTGGGTGCGAGGAAATTGCCGGACCGGCCATAATCCTCTCGAAAAGCCAAAAAAAAGGTCAGCATGTCGTTTCGATGAGGGCGTTTCCCATAGAAGTTCGAGTGGTGTATGATTTCTTCCAGTAGAAGTTCGAGGGAAGAGACCTATGCGCAAAAGCAACCAATCCCCGAGCGAGATGCTCAAGGGCACTCTGGACATGATGATCCTGCGGACACTTGTCGGCGGCGACGCCCACGGCCACACCATCGCAAAAGTCATTGAGCACACCTCTGAAGATCTTCTGGAGGTGGAGCAGGGCTCGCTGTATCCGGCACTGCACAGGCTCGAGGACCGAAGGTGGGTGTCTTCTCATTGGGGTTTGAGCGAAAACAATCGCAAGGCGAAGTTCTACCGACTGACGGCAGAAGGCCGTAAACAGCTGGTGCGCGAGACCAGCCGCTGGCGTCAAATGACGCGCGCCATCGGCCTTGTGATGGGCGAAGAGGGAGGTGCGCAGTGAGTTGGCTGAGGTTTCTTCGCCGCCAGCGCGCCGATGCCGAATTGCAGGAAGAGATTGAGGTTTTTCTGACCGAAGAGGCGGCTGATAACGAGGCGCGCGGATTGTCGCCCGAGGAGGCCCGGCGGCAAGCGCGGGTGAAGCTGGGCAACCCGCAACAAGTGAGGGAATCCCTTTGGGCGCAGAACTCTCCGCTGCCGTTGACGAATATCGGTCACGACTTGAAATTTGCTTTGCGTACCTTGAGCCGTACTCCGGGCTTCTCGATCATTACGTTTGTCGGTCATGGCTTTGTGCATTGGCGCGGCTACATCTCTGTTCACGATTGTGCAGCTCAGTTTTGCTAAGGCCGCTTCCTTTCCGGGATCCCGACCGGCTGGTAATTGTGCACGAGCACTTTCGAGCATCTTGGGCGAATACGCCGGATTTCAGCTACAGCCCGGTTGCGCCGGCGGACTTTTACGATTGGCGCTCGAAGACCCACGGTTTTGAAGACATGGCAATCATGCGTTACGCCGGGTACAACCTGACCGGCGAACGGAGCGAACTGCCGGAGGCGGTGCGTGCAGCCGCGGGCTCATGGAATCTGTTTCCGCTCCTGGGAGTGCAGCCGGCATTGGGCCGGGCATTTACTGAATCGGAAGACCGGCCCGGCAACACCGTTGTCATGCTGACCTGGAGCGTGTTCCAAAGGCGGTTTGCTGGCGATGCGAAGATTGTGGGTCGCCAGATTCACCTCGACGGCAAGCCCTATCACGGTCGTCGGCGTGCTGCCTTCATGGTTCACTTATCCCGATGCCGGCATCCAGTTGTGGGTTCCGTATAAAGCGGATGCCACGCCCGAGCTCTTGCAGCATCACGACTGGCACCAGAGCCAGGTGGTAGCGCGGTTGCGTCCTGACGTGAGCCTTGCGAGCGCCCTGGCGCAGGTGGGCGCAGTCCAGTACCAGCTTCACCTGCAATACCCGCACGATCCTGTGGCCGAAGATGTTGCTCCACGTTCGCTGAACGAGGATCTGGCCGGGAACGTGAAGAAGCCGCTGAAAGTAATGCTGAGCGCCGTCGGCTGCATGCTGCTGATCGGCTGCCTCAATGTCTCAAATCTGCTGATTGCGCGGGGCGCGGCACGGCAGAAGGAAGTAGCGATTCGCAGCGCTCTCGGAGCGCAGCGTGCCACCTTGATTCGCGAGCAGTTGACCGAGAGCGTGCTGATCTGCGCGGCCGGTGGCATGGGCGGGATTCTGCTGTCGGTACTTGCTACGCAGATCGCTCGCGCATGCGTGGAAAGACCTGCCCACCGCGCAAAGCATCCACCTCGATGGCGCTGTGATTGCGTTTGCGTGCGTGCTGATGTTCGCGGCGGCGCTGGTTGCCGGCTTGCTGCCCGCGCTCTCGACAACGGGCAAGACCATGATGAAAGCCCTGCAGACTTCCGCGCGCACCGGAGCGAGCAGCGTTTCGCGCACGGCGCTGCGAAAGTCACTCCTCACGGTGGAGATTGGAATTACGGTGGTCTTGCTGGTTGCTGCGGGGCTGCTGCTCAAGAGCTTTCTGCGGCTGCGCTCCGCCGATGTGGGCTGCATTACCGAAAACATGCTCACGCTGAACTACAGCCTGCCGGAAAAGAAATATGACACGCCGGAGAAGGTGAACGCGTTCAATGAAGCATTGCTGGAGCGAGTGAGAACCATTCCCGGGGTTCGCTCTGCTGCGTTGGGAAACACTCTTCCGGGTGCGGGATATTGGGGAGACTTCGTATTCACGGTGAAGGAGCATCCTCCGCTGAAGGCGGGCGAAGAGCTGCCCGAGGGGCTGATGCGCTGGGCCGATCCAGGCTATTTCAGCGCCCTCGGGATTCCGCTTGTGAACGGCCGGTTCTTTACCAGCGACGAACGTGGTTGCTCGATCGTACAAGGTGATTGTGAGCCGTCAACTCGTCCGGCAATACTTCCCCGGTGACAATCCCATAGGCAAGCATCTGCACGTTCCGGCGCATTTCCATGCTGGAGCGCCTGGCGACGTCGATTATGAAGTCGTGGGCGTAGTCGGCGACACCTTGTACCAGGTGGGGCAAAGAGCCAAAGGCGACCCTGTACTTCCCGATCCTTGAAGGCATCGGAATTTCCAGATGCTCGCGGTTCACACGGCGTCGGAGCCGTTGCAGTTTTCGGTGCCGGTGCAAAAGCAGATCGCATCTCTCGATCCTGGGCTTCCGGTCTCGGATGTGCGCACAATGAACCAGGTGATCGGCGAGTCATTGGTCAATGCAAGCCTGAGCGCGACCCTCGTTCTTGCCTTCGCGATTTTGTCGCTGCTTCTTGCCTCGGTGGGATTGTACGGCGTGCTGTCGTACCTGACCACTCAGCGGACTTCGGAACTGGGAATCCGCATGGCGCTCGGCGCGCAACGAGATCAGCTTTTGCAGTTGATGCTGATCGATGGCCTGCGGCCGGCGGTGTTCGGGCTTGGGATTGGCCTGGTGGCGAGCTTCGCGGCGACACGCATCTTCCAGTCGATGCTTTTCGGAACGAAGCCTCTCGATCCTGTGGTTCTCTCCGGCGTGATTGTGACGCTGTTGGCGGTCGCGGTTCTGGCCTGCCTCGCTCCCGCTTGGCGTGCTTCTCGGTTAGATCCAATGCAAGCGCTCCGAACCGAGTAGCACCGGGATATACGCCGAGAATCAGCCCAAGTACGCCGGCCTGAAAATCAGAACACGCGGTAGGACATGCCGACGCTTACGCCGTAAGGGATGGATCGATGCGCTGGGCAGGAACGTGGGCCACTCCTGAAATTCGAAGTCGGCAGCGCGAAAGGTGAGTTTGCGGGAGAGCCGGTAGTCGAGGCCGCCGCCAAACGCCAGCGCGGTAAAGGTGCCGTAGCCGTATTTGTTGGGGAAGGTCATTTTGGCGAAGCCGATCATGGCCTTGCCGTACACGTTGGCGCGGCCGAATCGACGAATAGGCACCTTGGGGCCGATGAGGTAGTTGTCGATGTGCTCGCCCGAGTATTCTTCAAAGCGCAGCCAGCGGGCCTCAGCTTCGATCTGGATCCAATGCGTGAGGTGCAGATCGACGTAGGTCCCCAAGCCGACGAGGTGGTTGGTCGCAGAACCGTATGGGGGCTGACTTCCGTCGTTGGGATTGAACGCTGAGCCGAAGCCTCCGGCGGTGATAGTGAACTGGCGGGCGGTGGCAGATTCCTGTACCTGTGCCTTCGCCGTGAATGGAACTACCAAACAAAGAAGGAAAAACACAATCGCAGATCGTCTCATAGGCAAAAAATCCGATCCAGTCTGAATGCTGGTGGGAGCCCGAAAAAGTCTGGGGGAACGACCAAACGTGTTTTGGCCGGGATGAGCAGACTCATCCCGGCCTCAAAAATCGAGATACGGACATTCTAACGGTTCTGGGGGGCCGGAGTGGGCGGCTGCTGCTGTTGTGCCGCCGAATCCGTGGGAACCGGCTGCGATGCGGTGGGTGGGGCGGTCGACTGCCCGGGCGCCGGAGACGGAGCGCCGTTGGGGTCGTTGCCGTTGGCGGGCTGTTCCTGTGGCGAGTTGGTGGCCGGCTGCAGGTGGCCGGCGGCGCTGTAACGCTGCAGCTTGAAGTAGACCGGCGTCACTTCGAGCGGCATCTTGTCGCGCGGGTTCATGGGGGCGTAGAGCTTGGCGTTCAACTGGTGTACGCGGTCATCCCAGGGATCGGTTTTGAGCCAGCTTCCCAGCGGCAATGCGGGAATCTGCGCGAGATCGTCCCAGTTGATCTTGGGCGCCGAGCGGGAGAGGGTGAGCATCCAGGGAGTGCCGTCTTTCCGCAGCAGCGAATCGCCGAGCTTGGGCGTATTGAGCGCCTTCAGCTCCTTGCCGCGATTCTGCGAGCTGTGCCCAGAACAGGCCGGCGGTGGGGAGTTGATCCTTGTACATCGAGGCCTGCAGATATTCCTGCGCCTTCTTCACCGCATCCTCGTTGTCGTGGTCGGAGTGGTACATGTCGATGCGCTGGAAGGTGGATTCATCGGGGAACAGGAGCCGGTCGTTGAAGGCGTAGCGAGTATCGATGTGGTGGCCAAGGGTGATGTGCGCCAGTTCCATGGCGATGACCGAAGCGATGGTCGCCTCGTTGCGGGGCATGGTATCGATCAGGCCCTTGCTGATCAGGATGGTGTTGCCCAACGGTGGTGGTCTCCACCGTGTCGGTGAGCAGGACGCGGCAATGAATAGGGCTCGAAAACGCCAGGTTGTTGGGTACGGCAAGGTTGGTGACGATCTGCTCGAGCACTGTGGTCTCAAAGCCGTTGGGCGTGAGCGGGGCCACAAGGCCAGCTTCGACCAGGCGATCGATGACGTTGTTCTCAGCCTGCGTCACCCATTCGCGCGAAGCCTGCAGCGGGCTGACGTCCGCCGAGTCATCGCTCTTGTCTTCGGCATCCTCAACCTTGACGCTGACGTTTTCGCTGTCGCGAGTGGGCAGCTTGAGCGAGTAGCCCCAGAAGTGGGTCTGGGCCTTGAGGCCCGACGGTCTTGTTGCCCTCGGTGCGCTGGGTCTCTTCCACGTATACGGCGACGGGCAGCCAGATTCCGGGCTGCACGTTCATGCGCCAGCTATCGAAGTGGAAGTAGTACTTGGAAGAATCCTCGTTGGTGGGGGGCGTAAAGGTGCCGTTGAAGCGGACGATGTTGCCGTCCTCGTCTTCAATCCAGATGCGGCCGTAGAAGCGGCCCATGCCGGCGACCTTGGGGTGCACGTCGAAAACCCAGGTGCGAACGGAGCCAAGGAACTCATGGCGCACGTAGCCGAAGATATAGTGCTGGGTGTCGAATCCCGAGGGATCGAGGAACATCATCTCGGTGAAGCCCAGAGGATTGTAAGTAAATTTAGTGTCGAGGCCGAGAGCCTTGGTCAGGCTGGTGATGGAAGCCAGGGAGCCCTTGAACCAGCCGCCTTTCTTTGAGGCCGAGCGGGGCTGGAAGGTCTTGTCGAAGAACCCCTTGCCGAAATCCACGCGGCTGAGCATGTACTGGTCCGAAACCGGAACCTGGTAGAGCTTTACGTCGGGGCGGGTGTCTTGTATATAAGTCTCGACCAGCGGGGTGCGCTGCTGAATGCTCTTGATGAGCACCTTCTCGCGCCCGATGGCTTTGACGACCAGGGCCTGCTGCTCGGGAGTAAGCTGGTGAACCGTCTCGTACTTCGGTTGCTTTTTAGCGTGCGCGCACGTCGCGGCCAAGGCGATGAGCAGCAAAACTGTCGGAATCTTCCGAAAACTCATGTTAACTCCTGTATGAAATCATATGTACGGAGCGCAAACCCAAGGCATCCAATGGCCCGGTTTACGCGAGACGTTGGTCGAGAACATCCCTGGTTTTGAGCCTGTACCGTATTTTCGTTGAATTCTCCGGCTGAAACCAGCCCCTGGTCCTAACTTGCCTGTTTCTTTGATCCTAAGCCAATTGAAAGGTAATCGTAATATTCGTTGTCATGTCGACCGCTTGACCATTCTTGGTGGCGGGGTGGAATCGGATCTGCTGCGCAACGCGGCGGGCTTCTTCGTCGAGGCCATGGCCCAGGCCATGAACCACGCCCTGAATGAGCACCTGGCCGGCGGCTGTAAAGGTTACGCGCAGGACTACGTCACCCTGAACGCGGAGGGCGCGGGCTTCGCTGGTGTACTGCACCGGGGGCTTTGAAATCACTTCGAGATTAGTCGACTTTGTAACCTGGGCGACCGCGGGCGGAGGCGCAACCGCAGCTTGCATCTGCGGAATGCCGGCGGAGCCGACTTTGCCGCCTGCGGTGTAGGTGGCGGCGGTGCCGGTGCCAGCGGGGATTCCAGCGGAAGCGACCTTGCCGACGGTTCCGGCATTGGAGCCGGACCTGGTGCCATTGCCGATGCCGGCGGAACCGACCACGCCTCGAGGCGCTACCGCCGGTCCCTGCATGCCGCCGTAGGGATTTCCGATGGCCGCCACAGTGGCGGGGCGAGTGGCATTGGGATTGGGCGTCACGCCGAAGGTCTCACCCAAGTGAACCGGAGTCGTGGAGGGATGAGCCTGTGCCACCTGGGCCGGGGCAGCCGCGGTCAGGGCGGCCTTGGGCTGCGGGGCGAGGATGATCGCCGGCTTGGCTTCCTTCACGACCGGCAGCGCCGCTTTGGCTTCCATCTGGATGGGCTTCAGATCAGGCTTCTTCTCGATCTTGGGCATGTTGATTTTGGGGGCGTCCAGCTTGACTTCGGGCAGCTTGGGCGTGTCCAGCTTGGGGGGTGGCGGAGTCACCTTCAGCTTCACCGGAGGGGGCGGAGGCGTGGTCGGGAAAATCAGCTCCGTCTGCTCGTACTTGTGCTGCTGGATGACTTTCTTGGCCGTCATGCCGATATAGATGACCAGGGCCAGAATGGTCAGGTTGACAACCGCGCTAGTCACATAGGAGGCGGTGCTCTTTTCCGGCTCGGGGAGCAAACCGAAATTGGCGCGAACCGCAGGCGCCGGAGTCCGATTAATGGGCACGGGCCTGTTGGGCGGCTCGACTGGCAGATCAAAATTGGCTCTAACTGGATACCGATTACCCGACATATTCTTATTCCTCGAATTGGGGCTGGTAACTATGTTCCGGCTTCGCTGGCCGGGATCAACTTAACCCCGCGAAGTTCAACGTTCTGTACGATCTGTAGCGAAGAATCCCTGAATCTGGGGGCTTCCGCCCCATTTGGAGAAGAGAAGACCGGCATTTGAACAAGTGAGGTGCAAGTTCGCCTTCCTCGTCAAATATGCTATCGATAGCCCTGTTTGCCGTTTGTGGATGAAGGGGAGGAGACTTGACTTGCTTATAGTCTCCCGACTCGGCCGCAGGCACCCCAACTAGTTGGGATGGAAAAAACGGGCAAACTGTTGCCATTAGTGTAATAGACGCATGTAAAAACAAGCTTGCGTACAAGCAAACTGAGCATTGCGCAGAATCGGGCGAGAGCAGTTCCGCGACTGTTGGTTTGCGGCACATTGGCGCTCCAGACTTCCACAGGACGCAGCCAGGGATAAAGTATAAAAGCGGGCGCCTCAAATTGACGCCATATCGTGTTTGGAATATCGGGCCAATGTACCTCCAAGCAAAACATTCAGACCGGTTTAATGGTCTGAATTCTCTGCCCGGAGTGACTCTTTCTAAGCCTTTTCGCTGGTGTTATAGACTCAGCATAATCCAAAGTGTCCCAGAAAGGAATTACTTTCGTGAAAGTCTTGGTTACCGGCGGTGCCGGGTATATCGGTGGAACCGTGGCGGGCCTATTAGCTTCCCGCGGCCACCAAGCGGTGGTGCTCGATAATCTGAGCCACGGCCGCCGCGACTTGTTACCCGATGGCGTTGAGTTTATCGAGGGCGAGCTCTCTGACCGGCCGCTCCTTGAAGACATTTTCAACTCCGCCAAGGCGCGGAACAATCCCTATAACGGGGTATTGCATTTCGCGGCGCTTATCGAAGCGGGCGAATCGATGGTCCGCCCGGAAACATTTTTTCGGAACAATACGGCCTCAACGCTGGCTTTGCTCGAGGCGATGCTGGCAACCGGGCCACGGCGGCTGGTTTTCTCGTCGACGGCGGCGGTGTATGGCGAGCCGGAACGGGTACCCATCCTGGAGGACGCCAAGCTGCAGCCTACCAACGCGTATGGGGAATCGAAACTGCTGGTCGAGCATATGTTGCGCTGGTTCAACCAGATCCACGGATTGCGCTATGCTTCGCTGCGCTATTTCAATGTGGCGGGCGCACCGGAGGGCCCGGCGGGGATTACTCGCGGAGAAGCGCACGAGCCGGAGTCCCATCTGATCCCGCTGGTGCTCGACGTGGCACTGGGCCGGCGTGCGTCGATCCGGATTTACGGAGACGACTACTCCACGCCCGACGGGACCTGTGTGCGTGATTACGTTCACGTATCGGACCTTGCCGACGCGCATCTGCTTGCCTTGGAGAAGCTTGAGACAGAAGGGCGGCTGATCTTCAACCTCGGCAATGGGCAGGGATTCAGCGTGCGGGAAGTGATCGAGTCGGCGCGGCGGGTGACCGGCAAGCCGATCCCGGCGGAAGTGCACTCGCGGCGTCCGGGTGATCCCGCGGTGCTGGTAGCGAGTTCGGAGAAGGCGATCCGGGAGCTAGGGTGGAAGCCGCGGTACGCAAAGCTGGACGACATCGTACGAACGGCATGGGAATGGCATCAGAAGCGGTATGCCTAGAGCAGCATCATCAGGCAGAGAACGAGATTGGGCAGAAATCGACCGTGACTTGCCGGGGGTGCGTCGATCTCGGTAAAGTGACATGCACGGTAGCTCATTGATCGCTGCGGGTTTGTGTGCCCTTCTTCGCCGATGAGCCGGACTCGATTTTCCTCCCTCCAAAGGACGTCTCATGTCATCCATTCCGGTTCCCGCTGTTTCGACCCAAGACCTGGATTCCATTCTTCGCGAAAATCGAGTGTTTCCGCCGCCGCCCGAATTCAGCGAGAAGGCCTACGTCAAGAGCCTGGAGCAGTACGAGGAGATGTACAGGAAGTCCATCGAGGATCCGGAGGCTTTCTGGGCCGAGGCGGCCAAGGAACTCGACTGGTTCAAGCCGTGGGACAAGGTGCTGGAGTGGAACCTGCCCTGGGCGAAGTGGTTCGTGGGCGGCCAGCTGAATCTCTCGCACAACTGCGTCGATCGCCACGCGCTTGGCAGCCGGCGGAACAAGACGGCCCTGATCTGGGAGGGCGAGCCGGGTGAGGTTCGCCGCCTGACGTATGCCGAATTACACACGGAGGTGCAGCGGTTTGCCGCCGGCCTGAAGGCCCTGGGGATCAAGAAGGGCGACCGGGTGGCGGTTTACATGGGCATGACGCCCGAGCTGGCTATCGCGCTGCTGGCCTGCGCCCGTATTGGCGCGGTGCACTCGGTGATTTTTGGCGGATTTGCGGCGAACGCGATTGCCGACCGGGTGAACGACTCGGGCTGCGTGGCGGTCATCACCCAGGACAGCAGTTATCGCCGGGGCAATGAGATTCAGCTCAAGCGCACCGTGGACGAAGCCATGAATGCCTGTCACACGGTGAAGCACGTGGTGGTGTATCGGCGCAGCGGCAGCCCTATCCACATGATGGAAGAACGCGATCGCTGGTGGCACGAACTAGTGGCGAACGCTCCCACCGAATGCCCCGCGGAGCCGATGGATTCAGAAGATCCGCTCTACATCCTGTACACGTCCGGAACTACCGGCAAGCCCAAGGGCCTGGTCCACACCACGGGCGGCTATGGCGTGCAGACCTACCTGACCGCGAAGTACGTTTTCGACCTGCAAGAGGACGACATCTACTGGTGCACGGCGGACATCGGATGGGTGACCGGGCACTCCTACATCGTGTACGGGCCGCTGCAGAACGGGGCTACAGTGCTGATGTACGAAGGCGCGCCGAACTGGCCCGACTTCTCGCGATTCTGGAAGATCGTGGACGACCACCGCGTGACCATCTTCTATACCGCGCCCACGGCGATTCGCGCGTTCATCAAGTGGGGAGACGAGCACGTCGACAAACACAAGCTCGATTCGCTGCGCCTGCTGGGCACGGTGGGCGAGCCCATCAATCCGGAAGCGTGGATGTGGTACCGGGAGAAGATCGGGCACAATCGGTGCCCGATTATCGACACGTGGTGGCAGACCGAGACCGGCGGAATCATGATCTCCCCGCTGCCCGGGGCGGTGCCGACCAAGCCGGGTTCGGCGACGCGGCCGTTCTTCGGCATCCAGCCGGAAGTGGTGACGCACGCGGGGAACCCGGTGCCGGCGGGAAGCGGCGGTTTGCTGGTGATACGCAGGCCGTGGCCGGCGATGGCGCGAACCGTGTATGGCGATCCAGAGCGCTACCAGAAGACGTATTGGAGCGATGTGCCGGGCAGTTACTTCACCGGTGACGGTGCGCGCATGGATGCGGACGGCTACTTCTGGCTGATGGGCCGAGTGGATGACGTGATCAACGTGAGCGGCCACCGCCTGGGGACGATGGAAGTGGAGTCGGCGCTGGTGGCACACTCGAAGGTTGCGGAAGCTGCCGTGGTGGGCCGTCCCGATGAATTGAAGGGGCAGGCGATCTCGGCGTTTGTCACGCTGGAGAGCGGCAACCAGCCCAGCGAAGAGCTGAAGGACGAACTGCGGAAGTGGGTGTCGAAGGAGATCGGCGCGCTGGCCCGGCCCGACGATATTCGTTTTACCGAGGGGCTGCCCAAAACGCGCAGCGGCAAGATCATGCGGCGCCTGCTGCGGGAACTTGCCACGCACGGAGAAATCAAGGGAGATACGACGACGCTCGAAGATTTCACCGTGATCGCGAAGTTGAGGGAAGCGGAAGAAGGGTGATCGTCGCTATTCCCTGAGCGGCCGATAGTCGCGTGTTGCCGATGCGGAAGGCGGTGGTATGATTGCCTCTCCTTTCCCGAGGTGACACGATGAGCAAGCTCGAACTGCGCATTTTTGACGGCAGCCGGCAGCTGTTCTCCGCTCCGGCGGATTTCCTGGTGACGATCTTCGATGGCAATCAGACGCAGAGAGTCAGGACGTCTTTCCAGAACAACCAGCTGCTGTTTGATCTGCCGTTCTTCGATAATTTCGGCGACAACTACCGGGTGATTGTTTCGACGGACGGATACCAGCAGGCGGGATTTTTCCCGGTTGTCCTGTCGGATAAGTTCACACGAACCCTGGACATCATGCTGATCCCGGACGATCCGGGTTTCAGCTTTGTGAATGCTCGCTGGGAGGCCGTCAGCGCCGATTTTCCTTTTCTCGCCAATGGAGCGGATAACGTGACCGGCAAAGCGCGTTATGAAATGCTCCTCGACCAGCAGGAGAAATCGCTGGCGTGTTTTCTAAACCTGGTTGAGGCCATGAGTCAGATCAACCTCTCGCAGGGAACCCCGCTCGACTACATCAAACAATTGCGATGGGATGCGCCGTTTGCGGCCGCGCAGGACCGGTTCTTTGCCTGGTGCGATCCGAAGCTGATCGACCAGGTGAAGATCGCCACGATTGCCAAACAGTTTGCCGTCGCGCCGGCCGGTCTTCATCCCGGGGCTACATCGAGCTGGAAGCAGATTCAATTCGGTGAAGCGAACGTCCAACTCACGTTTCACGAAAACAATCATCAGACGATCGATGGGGTCGATTGCATTATGGTCGAGCCCGACATCGATTACTTCGAAGATCCTGCCGCCCACATTCTTTTCGAAGTTGTGCCCAATGCCCTGACTCATTCGCTGACCGATCCGACCGAGGTCTACGTGCTGCGGTGGATGGCGGGCCGGCAGGCGGGTGTGCCCGAGTTTGCGCCCATGTACACGATCACGTCCTAGCCGGGTTGAACTGCCCGGAGGTCGAAATGAAGCGGTTGCGTTACAACGTGGCGATGAGCCTGGACGGCTTTATCGCCGGGCCGAGGGGTGAGTACGACTGGATCGTGATGGACCCCGACTTCGACTGGAAGGGGCTCTACGCGCAGTTCGACACGCTGGTGATCGGCCGCAAAACATATGACACGATGCGTGAGCGGGGGATGTCGCCGAAGGGCATGGGGATGAAGGCGCTGGTGGTTTCGACGACGCTCAGGCCCGAAGAGAATCCCGAGGTGACCATTGTCGGCGGCCAGGTGGCCGAAACGGTGGCGGCGCTGAAGACCGGACCAGGGAAAGATATTTGGCTGTCCGGAGGCGGAGTGCTGTTCCGGTGGCTGCTCGATGCGGGGCTGGTGGATGGCATCGATGTGGCGGTGGTCCCGGTGCTGCTGGGGAGCGGGGTGCCACTGGTTCCGGAAGGGCAGCGCTGCAAATTAAAGCTGATCGAGAGCAAGGCGCGGCCGAGCGGGATCGTGATGCTGAAGTACGACGTAGCAAATTGAGTCAGAGCTATCCCCACCCTTTCGGCAGAAAGAAGCCGAAAGGATGGGGGAACGGGAGATTGGTGGCTGGTCGGCGGATATCTGGATTGCAACTCGGATCAGAAGCGGTATGCCACGCCGATGGTCGCGCGCGCGTTGGCGCGCATGTGAGGAGAGTTGCCTAGTTGCGTCGAGTTGTTCCTGAGCGAGAAGGAGGAGAGAATGTCGTCTCCCCCGAAGCGCAGGACCCAGCGCGGAGACATCACGTACTCGAGGCCGGCGCCGAGTCCGCCTGCGAACGATACTTTGGGGGTCATGCCTTCTCCCCCGGTGTGTTCGCCGCCCAGGAGGGCGTGAAAATAGCCGTTCACCTTGCCGTAGAGAGGAGCGTGCAATTCGGGGCCGCCCATCAGGCTTGAAACCTTCGGCGTCCCGGGGTTGCCCGTGGAATACGAGGTGGGAAAGTAGGCGCCGTCGGCGCTGAGAGCGAAGAATCGTCCAAAGTTGCGCGACGCAGCGATGTCGACGCCGATCAGCCCATAACGCGACTGATTCACCTGGTTGAGGCTGGTGTAGGCGAAGCCCGCATAGACCTGGTAGTTGAATGCGGGCTCACCGCGATCGGGGCGCGCGGGACGATCTGGGGAAACCTGGCTCGACGCGGCCAGAGGCAAAAGAGCGGCCGGAACCATGGCCAGAATGGAAAGCAACCACTTCCTCTTCAATGTGCGAATCTCCTCGTCACTGGGCAAACCTGTGAGCCTGGCCGAGGGGTTCCGGGTGAGCAGGCGCCGTGACTGTGATCAGGTACGTTCATAGACTATCGTTTGACCCCTGGTTCCAAGAAGTTCTCAGTTCGTAGTACTCAGTTCTCAGTTTTCCGGTTGTAAGGCACCCCATCCAGGCTTGACCCTGGTCCTCCGAGGACTGACAACTGTCTCACTGCACTGGAACAGGCTCGGACAGGCTGATGGTTCCGCCGGCTTGGTCTGACACTGTGACGGATATGCCGCGGGGAAGAAAGCGGGTGAGGTTGGCCCGGTCGGTCCAATCGAGCTTCCAGCCGTCGTCGATGGCGATAACGGTGTATTGACCGGCGGGAACGTCGCGCAGCGAAAAGCTGCCATCGGAGTCGGATTGATCGCGGCGGACCAGAGCGCGGTAAGCCGAGGGCTGGCGAGGCACCAGAACAATCATGACGCCGGCCACCCCTTTTCCGTCGGTGCGCGCAAAGCCCTTTACTCGCGAGAGGGACGAGCTGACCGTTGCGATCACTGACACCGACCGATCCTTGACGGGGATCTGGTTGCCGGGGGTTACGACTCCTGCGGAGGCCACAGCCACCACCGGAAGGGCATTCCCCTGAGCGGCGGCGGACAAGGTCCATATTCCGGAAGGAACCGCGTCGAAATGAAACTCGCCTTTGCGGGCATTGATTTGCATGCTGCCTTGAGGGAGCCCGTTCAACCTTTCGAGCACTACGTTCACGTTCTCCGGCACCGGCGCGTTGGTGGTGGTTCGCAGCGTTCCGCTCACGGTTACGGCTGGGGATCCGGCGTTCGGGTCCACCGCCTCGCTGGAGTTGGCGTCGAGTTCGGAAATCCGCGGCGGATCACCCTGAACGAGTTGATAGTGGCCGGGCGGTATGCCGCTGAACTCCACCACCCCGGTGTGAACGGGATCGAAGGCGCTCGAACTTTCAGAGGAAACCTGCATGCCGAAGACCATGGTTCTCAACTCGGGCTGGGCGATGCCTCCTCCCTTGTGCGGCGCGGCGACCTGCAGGCGAAGGGCAGGGACTGCATGCAGCGAGATATCCGCCTCCTGGCTGGTGCCGGCTTCGAGCATGATCGGCGTGGCCGATGCCTCACTGGTGGTTGAGTCAAAAAACGTCACAGGAAAGGCGACATCGAGGGGGGAATCTTCGCTGGTCGTTCCTCGATGCGGGGGAGAATGCATGGCGTACCAGGGAGAGGTGACGACGGCTACGTAATATTCGCCGGCGCCGAGGTTGGTGAATTCGTAGGCGCCGGTGTCGTCGGTCATGGTGCCGTCGGCCTGCTTGATTTCGTCCGGCGAGGCGCCGTTTGCCGCACCACGGTCGCGTTTGGCCAGAATTACGCTGGCGTTCTCGGCCGGGTCGCCGCCATCGCCGGTGACCACACCGTGCAGCACCGCCCCCGGCGTCAGGCGGAAGACGAGATTGGTCGTGTCCTGATCGGGGCCGGTGACGATGGCCGAGTTGAACTCATCGTGCTCGTCATAGAACGCGGGGCGAAAGCCGCGCCGCGATGCGGTGAGCGGATATTTGCCGGCGGGGAGATGTTCGAGCGAGAAGCGGCCATCGTTATCGGATTGCACCGACTGCAGGAGGTTGCCGTCGTCTTCGCCGAGAACGGAGACGGAGGCGCGGCGGACGGGCTCGCCTGTGGAGGCGTTGATTAGGCGGCCGGCGATGCGGTAGGGGCCTGAGGCCAGGGGAGGAGACTTTTGTGCTGAAGAAAAAGGGAATGCCGGAAGGAATATGGCGCAGAAGAGCGCGAACTGCCATGACGGGCGCGCGATCGACACTAAGTCAGCGAGGCGCGTCAATGCTTCGGCACCTCCACAACGAGGTCGATGGAGCCTCCCGGGGCAACGGTGATGGCCTGGCCGGGATTGGGTAACGCGGCTAATGCTTCGGGATTGCGGTACTCGAGCTGCACCGGAGAGGCAAAGGTGTAGACATGGTAGGAGCCGGGGGTGAGGCCATTCATGGTGAAGGTTCCGCCCGAAGAGGGGCGCAGTACTACCGGGGTGATGTCGGAGGTGGAGTCGAAGTCGGGGATGACATAGATGGTGTAATAAGGCTCGTCTCCGGCGTAGGCTATGTCCGCGTCGGGAGGCAGGGAGATCTTGAGCGAGGCGCAATCGTCGCGCAGGGTAAGCGTGAGCGGTGCCGATGTGCCCGTGAGTCCCAGCACCAGCGGTTCGCGCGCCAGGCTGGCTCCCCCCGCAGTGAACGAGGCTTCGCAAAGGGTCTTCTGGGGAATAGTGGTGTGCACCCAATAGGAACCGGGGTTGATGCTGGAGGTGGTCTCAATGGGGCCGGTGGCATATCCCTCGGCGTAGCTGGTGACCATGCCATCATTGACGGAACCGCCGGCCTGGCTGAGCATGATCACGATGGGAGGCGGCTGGGGATTTGAACTCGCCGCCTGCTGGTTGTTAGATCGGAACAACGAAACCTGCACGACATTGGTTCGCTGGGCCGCCAGGGGAATCTGCAAATGGGTCATGGCCTGGCCGGCTACCGAAAATTCCGCCTGGCCGATGAGCGGCCCCTGCGGACCGGAGTCCTGGTAGGCGATGCGCCGTCCCGACGACTGGAGAGGCTGCGGAATGCCAAGGGCGATGGCCTGGATGGCATAGGTTCCGTCGGGCAGGAAATCCTGCACGCTGTGCGTGGCCGGATCGTATTGGACCCCATAGGGGAGTTGGTGGCCCTGCGCATCGAGCAGGTTCACGTTGACGTTCATTTGCGGACCCCCCGCCGCTTTTGTCGCGCCCGGCATGATGATGTTGGCCCTCACCATCTGAAACGGCTCTTCCGTAAGCAAGAGATTGGCCTGCGCCGGTTGCCCCCCGGCGACCTGTATCTTCGCCGCTCCAGCCAGGTCGCGGGCGTCCGGGTAAAACACGCTGGGGTAGCCGGCGCGGGTCACGACGCGGTTGCTGCCCGGTTCTACAAAGGCGGCGGGGATGTCGCTGTCCATGGCCGGCTCGGTGAAGACAACGTATGTTCCGTCGGTGAGTCCGGCAAACCGGTAAGCGCCCTCACTGTTGGTACGGGCGTTGGTGACTGGCTGCCAGACGGCGCGGCCGTCCTGCACGGCGCGGCGGAGAAGCATCACGGTTATTCCCTGGGCCGGGTCGCCGCTGGATAACTCGATCTGGCCGCGGATGGCATTGGTGGGGGTAAGGGTGAAGGCGAGGTCGGGCATATCGGCGACCACGTAGACGTTGTGCTCGGAGTTGCTCGATCCGTTGACGATGGTGGGCGGCCCTCCCATGCCCGCCGATGCCTGGTCGTTGAACCCGGGCTTGATCACCTGGAACGCCTGCGGCCCGATGGGAACGCCGGGGATCTCAAACCGCCCCTCCCCGTCGGTCAGCCTGCCGGTGACGGCATCGCCTTCAATGCGGACAAGGGCGCGGGCAAGGGGCTCGCCGGTGACCGCGTTCTTGACGATGCCGTGAACTACCGCGCGGGCAACGTCGGCAACAGGCGGTGGAGGTTCGCCCGGCTCGGTGGGGGCGGTGGTGGGCTGATCCGGTGGTGGGGGATCCTGCGAGGGCTCTTCCTGTGCTCGCGCGGATGGGCAGATGGCCGCGAACGCGAGCAGGGCCAGTGCGGCCATCCAGCCGAGACGGAGTCGGTTCGCCGGCCGGGAACGATAGCGGAAAAGTGCGGCTTGCTTGGAGTCGCAGCCAGGCATGGGGGATCGGTCCACTCCTATTGTGACGGGCTGGGGTGGGGAATGGGAATCCGAGGGTGCGGTACAAAATCGGTGCTTTGTGCAGGGTGGTTCACGACATTGCAGCTTTTGTGATTCCTACTTTCGCGACAACAAAAAGTCGCGAAGATGGGGCACGGGGTGCCTTTGAGGTAAGGCTGATTCTGCCGTTGGTCAATTGTGTTCCAGGTACCAGGGGATGTTGATGACGACGATGCGGCGGTTGCCCTTTACCAGGAGGATCACCTTGAGCAGGTCGGCGCGCCGGTTGTGGAGCAGGTTTTCCCACCAGTGGCGCACCACCAGTTCCGGCACCAGCACGCAGATTTTTCGGATCTTCGATTCTCCCTCCACTTTGAGAACGTAGTCGACCACCGGCTGCACGACGTAGCGAAAGGGCGACTGCAGAATCTCGAGTTTGGGAACGCATTTGCCCGCATTTCGCAGCGGGGCGGCGATCATGGCTTCCCAGTCGCGGCAGAACTCGTCAGGTTCTTCGCTGATCTGGACGTGCAGGCAGCGAATGTCAGTAGACATGGAGAGGGCAAAAGAGAGCGCCTTTTCGGAGATGCGGCTCCAGCGATCGATGGGGACGACCACAATAGGTTCGGTAACATCGGCAGGTTGGATGGGGCGCTCGAGATCGATGTCCCTTTTGACGTGATCGTAGTGGCGGCGGACTGCGCGCATGAACACGATCATTGTCACGATCAGCAGGGCCGTGATCCATGCACCCTCTACGAACTTGGCCAGTAGAACTACGACAACGGTGATGCCGGTGGCTACCGCGCCCAGGCCGTTGAGGAACATGCGCGTCGAGGCGCCTTTGCCGCCCTGGCGTTTCCAGTGGACGACCATGCCGGCCTGCGAAAGCGTGAAGGCGAGAAACGCGCCGATGGCGTAGAGGGGAATCAGCCGGTCGGTGACGCCACGAAAGATGATGAGCAGCAGTGCCGTAAGCGCCACCAGCACGTAGATTCCCCAGGAGTAGAGCAGGCGCCGGCCGCGCAGGAGAAACACGTGCGGCATGAAGTTGTTAATGGCGATAGCGCGTGTCAAGCGGGGGAAGTCGGCAAATGCGGTGTTGGCGGAGAGAGCCAAAACCACAAGTACCGACCCGATGGTGAGGTAGTAGAACCAGCCATGGCCCATTACCGCGCGGGTGAGGATGGAGAGCACGCTTTCATACCCGGATTGATCCGGAGGGGTCGCCGCGATGTGGTAGGCGCGGCAAAGTATCGCGATGCCGAGAAGGAGAACGGTGAGCAGAAGAATGATGATGGTGAGCGCGATCTTGGCGTTCTTGCGGGTGGGATCGCGGAACGCCATGACGCCGTTGCTCACCGCTTCGACGCCGGTCATGGCAGTGCAGCCGGAGGAGAAGACCTTGAGGATCAGCCAGAAACTGAACGCGGCCGTGGCGGACGGCACGGGGGGAATGGGCATGGCGGGGTGCGGATGACCGCCGGCATGGAGAGCCTCGACAACTCCCACGCTGATGATGATCAGCAGCGTGCCGGTGAAGAGGTAGGTGGGAATCATGAACACCACGCCGGTGTCGTGGACGCCGCGCATGTTGATGACGGTGAGGATCAAAAGCACGGCCAGGCACAGCTCGAGTGTGTGAGGCTGCAACTGGGGTGCCATGGAGATCAATGCGCCGACCCCGGCGGAGATGCCCACGGCCGCGGTGAGAATGTAGTCGATCATCAGCGCGGCGGCGGCGAGCAGGCCGGCACTGTCGCCGAGGTTCTCGGTGGCCACGGTGTAGGAACCGCCGCCCTGCGGGTAGGCTTCGATGGTCTGCCGGTAGCTGAAGAAGACGATCATGAGCAGAACCACGATGGCTCCGCTCACGGGGAGGATGTAGTGAACGCCGACGAGGCCGAGCGGGAGTAGCAGGGTGAGCGCGGCCTCGGGCCCGTATGCGGCCGAGCTCAGCGCGTCGAGTCCGAAGATGGGGATGCCGGCGAGCGGGCCGATGTGCTCGGCGCGTTCTTCGCTGGTGGCGAGAGGCCTGCCAAACAGCAGATCTACGATGGTTCCAGCCAGGGCCATGTTGGGTCAGTGCGCTCCCGGTTTGAGCTTGTCGAGTTAGATGTGATCTTAGAGGGAAAACAATCGGGAAGCCGTAAATAGAATGAGAAACCTTGCGTTGCCTGCGACCGTCTCGCTGACCAAGGGTGTGGCGATGCGTCTCATGAGAGTCAGGCAGTCTTCGCAAAGTTCGAGTAGCACGAAGTGCGGCGGCGCGTTGGTGTTGTGAACATCAGTTCAGGCTCCGCTAACGGATTACGAAAACTTCATTTTTACTCATGCGGGTTCGGGTGCGACATCAAAATACACTGAGCACGACAGAGATAATGCGGAGGGCTCTCTCCCATGAAACTCAGAGTAGTCAGGTTTGTGCTGCCGACGTCGATGATTGTGCTGCTGTTTTCTCTGTCGCTGGCCGCGCAGACAGCTACGCTGTCCGGTACGGCTACCGACGCCAAGGGCAAGCCCATCGCCAATGCCGCGGTGTCGCTCAAGCCGGCGACGGGTTCGCCGATCGAGGTTCATGCGGACGCTGACGGGAATTACACGATTCCTGATCTCGCGCCTGGTGACTATACGCTGTCGGCGAGCGGAGAAGGGCTGAGCGCGAAGCCGATCAAGGTGACGGTTACGACCGCGCCGCACCAGACCGTCGACGTGTTGCTGGTGCCGGGACAGGAACTGCCCAACGCGCCCCAGGCCGCGCCTGCGAGTGCGCCGGCATCGCCATCGCTTCAGGACTTGGGATTTTCATCCGAACAGACCCAGGGCAATGCACAGTTGCAGGCCACGCTGGCGAAGCGGACGCGGATGCTGAAGATCCATCAGAAGCTGGGGCTGATCACGGTGATTCCGATGGCCGCGACTCTGATCACCGGACCCCAGGCCAAGGCAAAGGGACGGAACGGGGGGACTATCAAAGAACCCACGACCGCGAACCTGGATTTCCACGCGGCGCTGGGCGGGGCGACGACGGCGCTCTACTTCTCCGCGGCCTACTTCGCGATCATGGCTCCGCGCGTGCCGGATACGAAGAAACACGGCGGCATTCGCTGGCATGAGGCATTGGCTTTTGTGCATGGACCGGGGATGATCCTGACGCCGATCCTGGGCGCCATGGCCTACAACCAGGAGAATAATGGCGAGAAGGCGCACGGCATTGCGGCGCAACACGGGGCGGTGGCTTACGTGACCGCGATCGCGTATGGCACGTCGATTGTGGCCGTGTCGTGGCCGATCCACTGGAAGTTCTGGGAGAAATGATGAACCGCGCGGTTTTGATGAGCGTTTTGCTGATCCCGGCGGCTCTCGCTGCGCAGACTGACACGCAATGGGTTCTCGATCAATCCACGCTCAGCTATCACATGTCTCACCCTATGCACCAGGTGGACGGCGTGAGCCATGCGGCGAAAGGCAAAGGCACGTGCCACGCCGGCCAGTGCAGCTTTCTGATCGCGGCGCCGGTCAAGTCATTCGATTCCGGCGACACTAACCGCGACCTGCACATGCTGGAAACTACGCGGGGCGCGCAATTTCCGATGGTGGTGGTGCGCACCAGTTTCGCTGAAGCGGCGGCTACGGGCTCCACGATCGATGCGGATCTTGAAATCGAATTTGCCGGGCAAACGGCGCACTATGCGCACGTCCCGTTTCAGCGCACAGCGCAAGGGAATGAAGTGAGCATATCCGGGACGATTCCAGCCACGTGTTCGGATTTCAAGATCGATCGGCCATCGTTTCTGACCGTGCCGATCAAGAACGAGATCCCGGTGAAGGTGGAGATGAGCTGGCACAAGATGTGAGCGGCCATGGGTGGCGGGAGCGTTCTGAGTTGTTTTCAAGTTCGCTCGTCAGTGGTGCCAGCTGAGGCGGTCGCCATTTAGAAGGATTATCTTACTGGCGCCCTCTAGATCGTGCGGAAAATTTACGCGCGCATATCCGCCGACAACGAGAGGTCGTTCCATTGAAATCGTTGCCAGGGCCCGGTTCATCTCACTTTCTGGCAGCCTTCCAATTAGAGATCCGACGGTAGTGCCAAGGGGTTGATATGCGCGGCGGCCATTAACCCAGACTGACATCAGCACGCTCACGGTCCAGTCTTTGTCAAGGAACAGGCATTCGAGTCCAGATGAAGAGGAAGATGGGCATTCGGTAAGCTTGCCACCCGCAATTCTGGTCGAGGCTTCCCATACTTCAAATGGTTCTGTTGCCCCCAATAACACCGGAAACCTTCGGGTGTCGTCGTTTCTGAGCGTTAACAGCATCAGCCGCAGCGAAGAGCTCGCGGCAAAACGATCGAGCACCGATCGAGGCGAATCTCCCTCGTTCCCGAGCGCTTTACCTAGACCCCGGCTCACTGTTTCAGATACGCGGAGCGAGGATCCTGACGGGCCTCGTTCCACGACCTTGAGGTACTCACTAAAGGCGTCAGTGCCGCTGGCTGGAACACTTGTCCCAGCTTTGGTTCGGAAGGATGCTCGTTCGATCACTAACTGCATCCCCGGAATAAGGTCTACGAAGCCGGATCGCCCCAGGGAATAGGTGTACAGCAGCTCTTCGGATGCGGGGACGGGGATTGCCTCCGAGATCTGCCTCAGAATGTCCTGCGAAGTCTCGTCCTTCGGAAGGCACCCAGACCGCTGAAGAGCTAGAACTTCGCGTGCAAAGCTCATCCATTCCGATTCCAGGTCGATGCTATCGGCACGACGCTCCCATGCCTGCACATTCGGCGAAGTGACGACCCAGAGCCCAGGGCGGAACGATTTTGCCGGAGCAAACGAAAACAAGTTTCCCTTGACGATGCAATTCACTCTCGGCAAAGCATTGGTTGGAGCCGCCTTTCCAGCAAGTTCAAGTTGATTTTCTTGAAAGTCATTGTTTCGTATTCCGGTCGTGCCCGACGGGGTCATGATAGGAAACTCTGGGGGCCCTTCCAACGAGAAGGCGCGTTTGCTCAAGGGCATCTTATGCATGCAGCCAGTAAGGAGCAGAGTCAGTGAGAAGAAGAAAAGACAGGTGACTCCGAATGCATCACTCGACAGGCGAATCCAATGCTTGAAACCCCCGCGCTCGCCGGTTAACACTTCCATCTTCCAGCTTAGACACCGAGGGCAGCCACAATGTTTCCGGTCTGCAAACAGTTCGGCGGCCCGGCTGGCTAGTAACCCGCGCCGGGAATGTACTTGTACTGGATTTCTTTGGGGCGCTGGATGGGATCGCCGGTGATGTCGTGGGTGTGCCACGCGACGCTTTCGGCTGCCACTTCAGGGTGCTTGCCCAGGAATTCGAGCGCATAGGTTGACGCGGTGGGGTCATCTTTCTGGTCGGCGAACTTGGCGGACTCGATGGCGGCCTTCTCTTTTTCCCCGAGGCGGCGGTAGAGGATGGCGAGCTGATAATGCGCGGCGAGGTCATCAGGGTCGATGGCCTGCAGCTTCTCGTAGGTGTCGCGCGAGTCGGCGTAGTCATGCTGCTGGTAGTAGCTGAAGCCGAGTTCGCGAAGGGCGTCCTTGGCGCGGGGATATTTCGCCAGCACGGCCTGGAAGTCAGCGATCGCCTCCGGCACCTGTCCGGCATTGCGCTCGACAAAGGCGCGGTAATAGAGCGCGCGGGGGTCGCCGGGAAGCAGCGATAGCGCCTTGGCGAGGTGCGGCTTGGCGTCGTCGTAGCGTTCCCAGGAAATTTCCACCACCGCCATGTTGGTGTAGGCGTCGGCGTAGTCGGGGCGCAGATCGGCGACGTGCTGGAAGGCATCGACGGAGGCCTCGTACTGCTGGGCGTCGAGCAGGGCGATGCCGTAGTTGTTCCACCGCATCCAGTCTTTATTCTCATCGGGGCCGGGTGCGACCGGGGCGTTTTCTCCGATCGCCAGGGTGCGGGTCTGGGAAGCCATTTCGATGACCGGCATGGGGTAGTGCTGGCCGGCGGGCTGGTCCATCGCGTAGTCGGCGAAGTGCTGGTTGAAGCGGCGGTACTTCACCGCGGCCGTGATGGTGAACTGGCCTTTGTAGCCCTTGGGCATGCGGAAGCGGTAGCGCGCCAGCTGCGAGCGGCCCGACTGGAGCACGTTGTTGTAGGCCAACACGCGGTTATGCCAAATCTGGTGGATGTCGTTGAGCTCGCCCTTGATGTTGACGAGGCGGTTGGTAAAGGAGTGCGCCGAGGGGTCGAGCGAGCCGTCGGGCTTGATGAACCCGCTTTCCGCGATCACTTTGCCCGCCGCATCTTTCACGACGAAATCGACCCACGATTCGTAAAAGTCGCGCTGCTCGGGCACGAGTGCGTGGGCGATGCCTTTGTTCTGAATGATCACGTCGGCGATGAGGGTCTCGCCGGCTGCTACTGAGAAAGGTGTGAGGCCGAGAGGCGCGATCAGGGATTTGGCGGCGGGGGCGTTCTCGCGCTCGAGTGCGAAGATGTCGACGTTCAGGACTCCGTTTCCGTCCACGCCGTGCTTGAGAAACTGCACAAGCTTTTCGGCCTGCTCGTCATATTTGTAGTAGGCCGGGATGAGCGAGTTGCCGCCCAGCCAGCGGTGCGATGCGAATTTCCCTTCCTTCGCGCCGGGATCGTCGGCGCCGCCGGTCAGAGCTTCACGCGGCATGTGGCAGGTCTGGCAGGTGGAGACCGCGTCCTTGCGATAGAAGGGCAGCGGCGACTGCTTGGTGAAACTGGCGCCCTGCCACTCGTCGTAAACCGAGAAGGCGCGCAGCCACTTGTAGTCATCGAGTGAGGCCGGGATGGCGGCCTTGTGGCAGGCGGCGCAGAACTCGGCGGTGCGCAGCAGGGGCCGCATCACGGCCTTGGAGTGGCGGTCGAGGTGGGCGAGGATTTCGGCATCGGAGACCGGCCCGGTGACGGGCGCGCCATTTTCATCGACCATGACCGCCGGGACGCCCATCACGTAGCTGCCGGTGCCGGTTGCGTCGGTGGACTGGATGGCGTGGCAGGTCGAGCAGGTAACGCCTTCGTCTTCAAATGGGCGCGTCTTGGGCATGCCCTGGGAGAGATCGCCGGAGAACAGCGCCACCGGGTTGTGGCAGCCCTCGCAGTGGCGCGAGAACTGCACGCCCTTCTCGTCGATGAGCATGTTGACGTTTTTCAAGTACCAAGGGGCGCGAAAGCTGTTGGAGTGCGCGGTCTGGCGCCACTGGTGGTAAGCCTCCTTGTGGCAGTGGCCGCAGTACTCGGCGGTGGGAAAGCTCCTGGGGCTGAAGAACTGTCCGTTGATCGTCATTGCGTTCGAGGGAAGGAAAGGCGAGTCCTTGCCGAAGGCGTAGTTGTAGCGGGTGGCGACGGAGTCGTGGAACTGGGTGGTGGGGCCCGTGAGCTTGACGGCTGCGGTGTAGGCTGCGCCGGCGTTGGGAGTTTTTGAGGCGGAGGGGGTCGTTGTATCGGTCGCCGAGGCCGCGTCGGAGTCCGGACCGGTGGCGGCACGCACCACCAGGGTGAGCGTGAGGCCGGCGCCCATGACCGCGGCGGCGAGCAGCCAGCGGCGAATCGCGGACTCAGATAGAGGCGCGGACATCGGACGGGACCCTCGGGGAAAGTGCCATATGCCGGACGGCCGGATGGTGCGAAAGGGGCCGTCGCGGGGACATTAAAACGGTATCAGGCGGGAGGGAGGGATTGTCTCCACCGAAAGATGGAGCGTCCCTGGATAAGCGCCGGGGCCAATGGGACACCTCCAAAACTGCCACAGGGGGCGCCCGCCCGGAAACCGATCCCGTTAATTTGACGGTACAGGGGGCAAAAATCATGCGGAAATTGATGGCGATTTTATTGGTTCTCGGACTGGGGTTGGGCGTGACGGCCGCCGCTGCCCAGGAGCCCGACGTTGAGTACGTGAACGGGACGGTGCAGGGATGGAAGGACGGTACGACCGGAATACTCGACATGTCTTCAGGGCAGTCGCTTGAGGTCCGTTCGGGGTCGAGTCATTTCTCCATTCCGTACGCGGAGATCACGTCAGTCAGATATCGCGAGGAGAACCGGTTTCGGCTTGGAGCGCTGCCGGCGATTGCGGTCGGCCTTCTGAAAGCCCGGTCTAAACGGCATTTTGTGTCGATTGCGTGGAGGAGTGACGACGGTTCGGCTGGAGTTGTCACTCTGGATGCCTCCAAGGAGAAGGCCAGGGGATTGATGGCGGTTTTGCGGGTTCGGGCGCCCAAGGCTTGTCCTCCGCGGCCCGGCCAGACCTGCGGCGTCGTCGACTAATTCCGGTTCGAACTCCGGCTCGTTTCGTCTGCAGCGAGCGGTTCACAAGGTGAGATGAACGGGGAAAAAAGCGGGGCAAACGGCTACAGACAAGCCGGTTGGGCTTAGCCAAAACAGGGGCCAAACTGGTACGTTTGATAAGTAAGACCCAATTCCCGCGATGGCTGCAAATCCTTATTTTTCATTGGCGGTGCTGTTTGTCGCCGCGCTCGGTTTCGGGCTGGCTCCGCTGGGGCTGGCGCGGCTGTGGGGAATGGTGTATTCGCCGGCCAAGCCCAACGCCATCAAGAATGCCATCTACGAGTGCGGCCTGGAGTCGAAGGGCGATGCCTGGGTGCAGTTCCGGTCGGCCTACTACCTGTATGCGATCATTTTTCTGATTTTCGACGTGGAGGCGGTATTTCTGCTGCCATTCGCGGTGGCCTTTACAGGGCTGGGCGTGGCGCCGTGCGTTTCGATGCTGGTGTTCGTGCTGTTGCTGATCGAGGGATTGGCCTGGGCCTGGGCGAAGGGTGTGTTGACGTGGCAGTGAACGACAGTTATCAGTGATCAGTCGTCAGTTCTCAGTACCTGCTCGATCGAAAACTGAGAACTGAAAACTGGGAACTGTCCACTGGAGCGGAGCGAGTATGGCTGTCGATGACAATCTGAAGATCGAACTCGGCAAGCAGGGCGTCTTCGTGACGACCATCGAGGAGCTCTATAACTGGGGGCGGCGCAGTTCGGTGTGGCCCATGCAGTTTGGGCTGGCGTGCTGCGCGATCGAGATGATTGCCACCACCATGGCGCGCTACGACATTGCCCGCTTCGGCGCCGAGGTGTTTCGTCCGTCGCCGCGCCAGGCCGATTTGATGATCATCTCCGGCACGGTAACCAAGAAGATGGCGCCGCAGGTGGTGCGCCTCTACAACCAGATGGCGGAGCCCAAGTACGTAATCGCGATGGGCGCGTGCGCGATTTCCGGAGGCCCGTTCAAGCAGGGATACAACGTGCTGAAGGGCATCGACCGCTACATCCCGGTGGACGTGCATATTCCCGGCTGCCCGCCTCGGCCTGAAGCGTTGCTCCAGGCGTTCATCACGTTGCAGAAGAAGATCGACGAGCAGCAGTTGACGGGCGAGGGCAGACCGCGCCACCTGGATGCCGAAGCGCAGGGCGAATTTCCGGTCCCGGAGCCAGGGCGAGCACGATCTGGAGCCGCCGTCGAATCCGGGTGTATGGACGGTGCCGGTGGTGATTAAGTAAGTGGTTAGTGGTTAGTGGACAGTGACGTAGGGACTAGGGACTCGGCATCGGCTGAGAGCTGACGGCCGAGAGGAGCTAAGTTGAAGACGGTCGAGGAAATCAAGGCGGCGATCGAAGCGGCGGTGCCGGGCGCGGGGGTGAAGCTCATTCCCAATCCCAGCCCGTCTGCGCCAGCACTCGCTGCTGCTCGATCCCCGTACCGCGGTGGATGTCGCACGCTTCCTGCGCGACGATGCGGAACTGGCGCTCGACTTTCTCTCCAACGTGACCGGCGTCGACTATCTCGACAAGGAAATCTCCGAGAAGGTGAAAGTCACGCGGCCCGTGACCAAGACCGTGGATGGAGTGGAGCAGACGGTTGAAGAGACCGTCGAGGAAGACCCGCAAGCACATCGAGCCGGGCTATCTCGAAACGGTGTATCACCTGTTTTCGATGGCGAAGAAACACGGGCCCGTGGTGCTGCGCATGCGCACCGTGAACCGCACCGACCAGGTGGAACTGCCTTCGTTCACTCCGATCTGGCGCTCGGCGGAGTTCCAGGAGCGCGAGGTTTTCGATCTCTTTGGCATCGTCTTCACGGGCCACCCGGATTTGCGGCGGCTGCTGATGTGGGAGGGATTCAAGGATCATCCCATGCGCCGCGATTACGTGGAGCCCGACGATTTCGAATACGAGCCGACGCCGCACGACGAAGTGCTGGCGCGGGCCAAGGCGCACCAAAGCAGGGAACAGGGATCAGGGAGCCAGAAACCGGTGATCGGATGAGTCTTGCGGGAACGAAAGCACGAAAGAGCAGTGAAGGCTGGAATCGTCCGCCGGTGTTTGAGACGGAGGGCGAAGGGCGAACTGCTCGAAGTCTCGATGGGGCCGCATCATCCATCGACCCACGGCGTCTTCCGCATGGACGTGGTGCTGGACGGCGAGCGCGTCATCAAGCTGAAGCCGGTGTTCGGCTACCTGCACCGCAATCACGAACAGATCGCGCAGGGCGCAAGCTACCTGGCGGCTCGATGCCGTATACCGACCGGCTCGACTACTTCTGTTCGCTCACCAACAACTGGGCGTACGCGCTGGCGGTAGAAAAGCTGGTGGGGCAGGCCGTGCCGGAACGCGCCGAATACATTCGCGTGATCACTCGCGGAGCTGACGCGGGTGCAGAATCACGCATCGGCGATCGGGTTTCTCATCCAGGAAATGGGCGCCAGCGGTACGCCGCTGATGTACGCGTTCCGGGAGCGCGAGAAGATTCTCGATTTGTTCGAGAGCCTGACCGGCTCGCGCATGATGTGCAACTACATGCGCTTCGGCGGGTTGCCGCGTCGATCCCTCGCCGGCGTGGTTCGATGCAACGCGCAAAGTCGTGGCGGGGCTGCCGGAGTTTGTGGACGAGTTTGAGGCGCTGCTGAGCGGGAACGAAATTCTGATGGCGCGCACCCAGGGCGTTGGCATTCTGCGGCCGGAGTTGGCCGTGAATGCCGGCGTGACCGGACCCATGCTGCGCGGCTCGGGCGTGAACTACGACATTCGCAAGGTGGACCACTACGGCATCTACGACCGGTTCAAGTTCCGCGTGCCGCTGGGCGATCATGGCGATGTCTACGACCGCTACATGGTGCGCATTCTGGAGATGCGGGAGTCGATCGGGATCCTGGAGCAGGCGCTGAAGGAAGTTCCGGCCGGGCCGATCATGGATCCGAAGGCGAAGATTCGCGGCTTCCGGCCCGAAGCCTGGCGAGGCGTATGGACGAATCGAAGCGCCCAAGGGCGAACTGGGCTTTTATCTGATCAGCGACGGCGGGCCGAATCCATATCGTTATCGCGTGCGGCCGCCGAGCCTGATCAATCTGACCGTGCTCGAAGATATGTGCCTGGGGCAGAACGTGGCGGACGTGGTGCTGATTTTTGGAAGCGTGGATATTGTGTTGGGGGAAGTGGATCGGTGAGAGAGGTTTCAGCTCTTAGCTATTAGCTTTTAGCTGGTTGTTACTTGGGTTGGCGGCATTGGATTGGAAGTTAGTTCTTGGCACGAAAAGCTAAGGGCTAAAAGCTAATAGCTGCATTTAGGAGTTTCATTTGCTGGGTGAAGGCATACTGAAGGGCTTGGCGGAGACGGCAAAGAATTTTGCCGGAAGCTTCGTCTCCAAGGAGCGGATGACGACGGTAGAGTATCCGGAAGAGCGGATCGCTCCGGTCGAGGCTGCGCGCGTGTTTCCCTTCCTTGTATATGACGGAGGCGACTGGGAGGAGGGACTGCGCTGCGTGGCCTGCCAGATCTGCGAGAAAGAGTGCCCGCCCAAGTGCATCTACATCGAGAAGAGCAAGGACAAGAAGCCTGACTTTGTCGGCAAGCCGCAGATCTATCCGGCGAAGTTCGACATCGATATTTCGGTCTGCATGAGTTGCCAGATCTGCGTCGAGGTGTGCCCGTTCGAGGCCATCAAGATGGATAACGAGTTTGAGCTCGCGACCGATGATCGCTTTGGCGGGCTGCTTCTCGATCGCAAACAACTCGCCAAGCCGAACGAGTACTACCATCAGATTCATCCCACCGAAGCCGCGGAAGTGGATGCGAAGCTGGCGGAAGAAAAAGCCAAGGCTGAAGCTAAGGCGAAGGCCGATGCAGCGGCGAAAGCCAAAGCTGCGGCCGATGCCGCGGCCAAGGCGGCTGCGGCACCAAAGGCACCGGAGGGCGGAACCGGAACTCCCACGCCGGTAGCGACAAAACCCGTGGAGCCTGCGGCGAAATCCACGCCCAAGAACGAAGGAGGAGACTAGTCGATGGTCAGCACGCTGGACCAGATATTTGTTCTCCTCAAGCATTGGATCGTGGGCCTGCTGCCTTCCGTGCTGCAGCCGCTAGCGGGCGTGCTGCTGAGCGTCGTCGCGATCATCGCCACGTTTCCCGCCTTGTTTGCGCTTACGACTGTTCTCGAGCGCAAGGGGCTGGGGCGCATCCAGAATCGCATCGGGCCGAACCGCACCGGGCCGTTTGGAATTCTGCAGCCGATCGCCGATGGGATCAAGTCGCTCACCAAGGAAGACATCGTGCCGCTGAATGCGGATGCGGCGGTCCACTTTCTGGCGCCGCTGGTGCTGGTGGTGGCGGTGTTCATGGAATTCGCGGTGCTGCCCATGGGCCGCAACATGGTGCTGGTGGATATGGACGCCGGCCTGCTGTTCTTCTTCGCCATCGGCGCGTCGACCGAGCTTTCGATCTTCATGGCCGGCTGGTCGAGCCGCAACAAGTATTCGCTGCTGGGGGCCATGCGCGCGGTGGCGCAGATGATCAGCTACGAGGTTCCGCTGCTGCTGTCGAGCGTGGCCGTGGTGATGATTACCGGCTCGCTTTCGCTGGTGAAGATTGTGGAGGCGCAGAACCAGTACACGTGGGGACTGCCGCACTGGTACATCTTTACGCCGTGGGGATGCGCGGCCTTTGTGATGTATGCGGTGGCAGCCACGGCGGAGACCAACCGCTCTCCTTTCGATTTGCCCGAAGGCGAGTCGGAACTCGTGGCCGGCTACTTCACGGAATATTCGGGTTTCAAATTTGCGCTCTTCTTCCTGGGCGAGTACCTGGGCATGTTTGCCATTTCCGGACTGGGGACGGCGCTGTTTCTGGGTGGATGGTCGGCTCCATTTTCGTTCCTGCAGTTTGTTCCGTCGTGGATCTGGTTTTTCGGGAAGGTGATGCTCTCGATCTGCGTGATGATCTGGGTGCGCGGCACGCTGCCGCGGCTGCGACAGGATCAGTTGATGAATTTCGCCTGGAAATTCGTCATACCGTTCACGCTCCTGAACCTGGTCAACGTCGTGGTGTGGCGCTTTATGGGCGAAGGCTGGGCGCGCTGGATTGTGTGCTCAGCGATTGTGGTGATTGCATACGTGGCCATGGCCCGGATTGGCATGCGAAGCAAAAAGATTGCGCCGAGGAGTTACCGCTATGCGGAGTGATCACACCCATAACTTGCATTGTCATCCTGAGCGGAGCGAAGGATCTGCGGTTGCTTCTCGCACACTCGCATTCCACGAAAGGCTGGTGCGCCCATGAGCCCAGTCTTCTGGATATTGGCGGCTCTGACGGTGCTTGGCGGCCTGGCGGCAGTCACGCTGAAGAACACGGTGCACTGCGCGCTGGCTGTTACAGTCGCCTTTGCGGGACTGGCTCTCCTGTATCTGCAACTGGACGCACAGTTCGCCGGCTTTGCGCAGATCCTGGTCTACATCGGCGCGGTGGCCATCCTGGTTGTCTTTGCGATTCTTCTTACGCGCGGTTCGGAAACTCCCAAGGAAGGCATCTTCAGCCGCTCCTGGTTCACCGGAATGACGATTGCTGCGGGCGTGTTTGCGGTGCTGGGTTGGGCCGTGATTCAGAGCATCCAGGTGCTGCCGCATGAAACGGCGGCGCCGTCCGTGACCGTGAACCAGATCGGCAACGCGCTGCTGGGCCGCTACGTGTTGCCGCTGGAGATCGTCGCGCTGCTGTTGACGGCGGCACTGATGGGCGCGGTGATCGTGGCCATGCACGAAAAAGGAGAGAACAAGTGACGCCGCTCGGTGGATATCTGTTGGTTGCCGCGCTGGTGTTTGCCATCGGCCTGGCCGGCGCGCTCACGCGGCGCAACGCGATCCTGGTGCTGATCGGGATCGAACTGATGCTGAACGCGGCCAACCTTAACCTGATCGCCTTCTGGCGCTACGGTCCGCATCCCGAATTGCTGACCGGGATGATGTTCGCGGTCTTCTCCATCGCTGTCGCCGCGGCCGAAGCCGCGGTAGGACTGGGGCTGGTGATTTCGATTTATCGACATACGCGCACCACGGATCTCGACGAGATGAACAGGATGAAAGGGTGAGCCGGCTGATGCAAGAAGGAATGGGCTTCACTCCGCAACTCACTGCGTCCTCGATCGCGCAGATCCTCTGGCTGATTCCGGCCGTGCCCATGGTGGCGTCGGGCGTGATCGCGCTGCTGAAGCAGCCCGCACGCAAGCTGGCATCGACGCTGGCCATCGGATCGCTTGGGATTTCGCTCGCTGCTTGCGCTGGTTGCCTTCGGCCATGTGCTCAGCGGGTGGTCGCACGGGTTTTCAGTGCGCGAGACGGTCAACTTCGCCTGGCTGCAGATGGGCACCGGCAACCGTGGACCTGGGCTGGGTGCTCGATCCGCTGTCGGCGGTGATGCTGGTGATGGTCACGCTCGTCGGCCTGCTGATCTTCATCTACTCCACCGGCTACATGGCGCACGACGAAAACTACACGCGCTTCTTCTGCTTCCTCTCGCTGTTTGCCGGGGCGATGCTGGGCGTGGTGATTGCCAACAGCCTGCTGCTGCTGTTCATGTGCTGGGAGACTGGTGGGCCTCACGTCGTATCTGCTCATCGGCTTCTGGTATCAGAAGCCTTCGGCTGCGGCGGCGGCGAAGAAGGCGTTTCGTCACCACGCGCGTCGGCGACATCTTCTTTCTGCTCGGAATCGTGTGGCTGTTCGCGCAGACGGGAACGCTGCTCTTCTACAACCACGGCGCGGGCGCGCTCGAACCGGATGCGAATTGCCGCGATGCTGGCCGGCAAGGCTGCATCTGGGCCTGAGCGCGGCCACGGCGATCGGGCTGCTGATCTTCGCGGGCGCAGCGGGCAAGAGCGGCCAGCTTCCTCTGCACGTGTGGCTGCCCGATGCGATGGAAGGCCCGACGCCTGTCTCGGCGCTGATTCACGCGGCGACGATGGTTGCGGCCGGCGTCTATCTGATCGCGCGCGTCTATCCGCTGATGGCTGCGGGCGGCACGCTGTCGCAGGGCGGTGCAGTGGCGGGCAGCACCACGACTGCGCTTACCGTGGTCACGTGGGTGGGCGCGTCGACGGCGGTTTTCGCGGCGCTGATCGCCGTCGCGCAGAACGACATCAAGCGCATCCTCGCCTACTCGACCGTTTCGCAGCTCGGCTACATGATGGCCGGCCTGGGCATGGGCGGCGTGGCGGTGGGCATGTTCCACCTGATCACGCATGCGTTCTTCAAGGCGCTGCTGTTCATGGGCGCGGGTTCGGTGATTCACGGCTGCCACGAAGAGCAGGACATTCGCCGCATGGGCGGGCTGCGCAAGGAAATGCCGGTCACGTTCGCGACGTATGCCATCGGCATGCTGGCGCTGAGCGGGTTTCCGCTGCTGTTCTCGGGCTTCTGGAGCAAGGACGCGATTCTCGGAGTCGGCGCGCGACTGGCACGCGGGGCGAGGGCCGTTTTACCTGCTGGTGTTTGGCGCGCTGCTGACCGCGTTCTACATGACGCGCCAGGTGTGCTACGTGTTCTTCGGCGACTATCGCGGGCACGGGCATGCGCACGAAAGCCCGCGGGTGATGACGGTGCCGCTGGCGATCCTGGCGTTCTTCGCGATCGCGCTGGGCATCCTCGGAACGCCGGCGTGGCCGTGGTTCCGTGCATTTCTTGAAGATCATCCGGCGGCGCTCGAATTTGCCAGGTTCAACGAGCCGGGATTCTGGCCGCTGATCGCGACGTCGACGCTGGTTGTTTTTCTTGGTCTTGGACTCGGCTGGTGGCTGTACGGAAACAAGTCGCCGCGCGCCGAGGAGCCCGATGCGCTGGAGAAGGCCGTGCCCACGGTGTGGGGCTGGCTGCGCGACCGGCTCTACGTCGACGAGTTGTACGGCGTAACGGTCATTGCGTTCTACGCCTGGTGGGCGCGCGTGGCCGACTGGTTCGACCGCCGCGTGTGGGGCGGCATCGTGGCTGCGGTTACGGTGGCGTTCCGCGGCCTGGCGCATTTCGATCGATTCTTCGATCAGCAGTTCGTTGACGGCGGCTTCGACAAAGGCTGCGAAGAAATCTACACCGGCGGAGGACTGCTGGCGCGCGTGCAAACCGGCCGCGTGCAGCACTATCTGCGCCTGCTGGCCGTTGCGGTCGTGGTGCTGGCCGCAATCCTGATCTGGAGCAGCCGCGGATGAACGGAATTCCGATACTGACGCTGCTGACCGCGCTGCCCATTGTTGGCGCGGTCATTGTGCTGTTGTCCGGCACGCCATGCGCGCGCCGTGGCGATGATCGCGGCGCTGGCTGCCATGGCTGTCGCTCTGGTGGTGTGGACGAAGCTGCCCGCCTGACGGAACCATCGGCCTGCTGGAGCAGCGCGCCTGGGCGCCCTCGCTGGGCATCGAGTATCACCTCGGCGTCGATGGGCTGGGCGCGCTGATGCTGGTGCTCTCGGCGCTCGTCACGCTGATGTCGATCGACGCGGCGCATCGCGTGCATCAGCCAGCCCGGGCTCTACTTCGCGCTGGTGCTGGTGCTCGAGGCGGGCCTCTTCGGCACCTTCACCGCGCTCAATTTCTTCCACTGGTTTTTGTTCTGGGAGCTGAGCCTGATTCCGGCGTTCTTCCTCATCAAGCTGTGGGGCGGAGCGAAACGCGGGCCGGCGGCGACGCAGTTCTTCGTCTACACCATGGCGGGCTCGGTGGGTCTGCTGCTCGCGTTCCTCGCCGTGTTCCTTTCCACGGGCAGCATGGACTTCACGCACCTGAGCCTGATGGCGTCGACCGGCGAACTGGAGCAGGCTGTCACGCAGTATCTGCCGCATCATCACGTGATGATGTGGCTGGCCATCGGCGTGCTCGCCGGCTTCGCGGTCAAGGTGCCGCTGATGCCGTTCCACACCTGGCTGCCCGCCGCGTACAGCGAAGCGCCTTCGCCGGTGACCATGCTGCTCACCGGCACCATGTCGAAGATGGGCGTCTACGGCCTGCTGCGCATCGCGCTGCCGATGTTCGGACACGAGATCGCGCAGATGCGCACGCCGCTGCTGGTGCTTGCCGTGCTCACGGTGGTGATGGGCGCGTGGGCCGCGGCCGCGCAGAAGGACCTGAAGCGCGTCTTCGCCTACTCGTCGGTGAATCACCTCGGCTATTGCCAGCTCGGCATCTTCGCGCTGGCGGTTCCGGCGACGAGCGCCGCCATGGAGACCAGCCAGGCCGCGGCGCTGAACGGCGTCATCCTGCAGATGTTCAATCACGGCATCACCGCGGCGGCGCTGTTCTGGTTCATCGCCATGATCCAGGAGCGCACGCGGCGGCATTCGCGGCATCGACGATTTCGGCGGCCTGCGCAAGCCCGCTCCGGTGTTCGCCGGGCTGATGGGCATCGCGCTGTTCTCGTCGCTGGGATTGCCGGGCCTGAACGGATTCGTCGGCGAGTTCCTGATCTTCCGCGGCGTGTTTCCGCTGGCGTGGGTTGCGGCAACGGTTTCCGTGCTCGGCCTGCTCGTTACCGCGGCCGTGATCCTCACCGTGATTCAGAAAGTATTCACCGGGCCGGTGCCGGAGCGCTGGGCCGCATTTCCTGACATGCATACCGGCGAGCGAATGGCGATGGCGCCGGTGATCGGACTGATGTTGCTGATCGGCCTGCTGCCGCAACTGATTGTGGACAGCGTGAACCCAACCGTGGTGAACCTGCTGGCGCACTGGAGATTTTAGATGTTGGCGTGGACGATCTATCTCTCGTTTGCCGGCGCGCTCATCGAGGCGCTGCTGCCCAAGGGCAGAGCAGGACTCGCGCGCGGGTTCGCGCTTGTGGTCGCGGTTGCCGGACTGGTGATTGGCGTATTGGGATTTGCCGCCGGCGTGGGCCACGACCGCATCACTATCGTCGATGTGCCCTGGGTCCCGTCGATGGGCATTCACTACACGCTCGCCGCCGACGGCATCAGCCTCGTCCTTGTGCTGCTCACCGGGCTCGCCGCCGTCGCCGGCGTGCTGTTCAGTTGGAACATCGACCTGCGCACCAACGAGTTCTTCGCATTCTTCCTCGCGCTGATCGGCGGCGTGTACGGCGTCTTCCTCAGCTTCGATCTGTTCCTGCTCTTCGTGTTTTACGAAATCGCCATCGTGCCCAAGTACTTCCTCATCGCCATCTGGGGATCGACGCGCCGCGAATACGCCGCGATGAAGCTGGCGCTCTACTCCTTCGTCGGCTCGGCCATGGTGCTGATCGGATTGCTGGCGGCCTACGCGACCGCGGGCAGCCACTCCACGGGCTTGGTGCAATTGGCGCACGCCGGTCTTCCGGTGCACTTCCAGATGTGGGCGTTTCCGCTGGTGTTCGTCGGCTTCGGCATTCTGGCCGGCATGTGGCCGCTCCACACCTGGGCGCCGACCGGCCACGTGGCCGCGCCCACCGCCGCTTCGATGCTGCTGGCCGGCGTGGTGATGAAGCTGGGCGCCTACGGCTGCCTGCGCGTGGCCATGGGGCTGTTTCCGCACGGCATGGACCCGTGGGGATTTTCGTTCGTCGGCATCGGCTCGTGGCGCGATGTGTTCGCGGTGCTGGCCGTCATCGGCATCGTCTACGGCGCGCTCGTGGCCCTGGTGCAGAGCGACTTCAAATTCGTCATCGGCTACTCGAGCGTGAGCCACATGGGCTTCGTGCTGCTGGGCCTGATGACGCTCAACCAGATCGGCATGACCGGCGCGGTGCTGCAGATGTTCTCGCACGGCGTGCTCGCCGGCCTGCTGTTCGCGATCGTCGGCCGCATCGTCTACGACCGCACCCACACGCGCCAGCTTGCCGAACTGGAACGCATGCACCTCGCGCGGCGGCTGCCATTCGCTGCTGCGGCGTTTGTGATTGCCGGGATGGCCTCGATGGGCCTGCCGGGCTTCTCGGGATTCGTTGCCGAACTGCAGGTGCTCGCCGGATCGTGGCGCGCCAATCCATGGTGGACCGCCGCGGCCGGCGTCGGCATCGTGGTCGGCGTGGCCTACACGTGGCGCGCGCTGCAGAAAGCCTTCTTCACCGATGTGAGGCCGACTGCCGAGGATCATCCCAAGGGCGGTTGGCACGATCTGGGCGCGATCACCTGGCCGGAATACGCAGGATTCGTTTTGTTGACAGCGGCGAGCTTGTGGATCGGGCTTTATCCGCGCGTTCTGCTCAACGCGATTGAACCGGCGGTGAAGGCGATGCTGGCGGGAGGGTGTGCAATGAACTACACGCAACTCTTCTTCGCGACGCTGCCGGAAACGGTTCTGGAAATCGCGGCGCTCCTGGTGCTGGTGGTCGATCTCGGGTTTCTGCGCAAGGCTGAGCTGAAGACGCGCGCAATCGCAGCATCGCTGCTGGGAGTGCTCGGGCTGCGTCGTGGCGCTGTGGGCGCAGCATTGGTCCACTGTCGCAGGGCGTATGGGGATTCGAGCGTCGGAGATTCGCACAGTCTGCTGCTTGCGAACATCGGCTCGGCGGCCGCGGCGCAGGCTGGAATTCTCGTCCTCACCGCGCTCACACTTCTGCTGCTTATTGATTCGCGTTTCACGCGGCATGTGGGCGAGTTTGTTGCCGTGGTGCTGATGTCGGCGGCGGGCGGGCTGATCATTGCGGCCGCGCAGGATCTGCTGATCATCTTTCTCGGCCTCGAATTGCTGAGCCTGGGGCTCTACATCCTCACTGCGTTCGCCAAGCAATCGGGACGCAGCGCCGAATCGGCGATGAAGTATTACCTGTTCGGCGGCATGTCGGCGGCGTTTCTGCTGTTCGGGTTCAGCTATCTCTACGGCATCACGGGATCGACCAATCTGGACGAGGTGATGCACGCGCATCCATCGCTCCAATGGGCCCAGCGTGGATCCGCTGCTGCTGGTGTCGCTGGTGATGGTTGCCGCCGGGCTGGGCTTCAAGGTGGCGGCGGTGCCGTTCCATCTGTGGGCGCCGGATACCTATGAAGGCGCGCCCGCGCCGGCAGCCGCTTTCATCGCATCAGTTTCAAAGGTGGCCAGTTTCGCGCTGCTGATCTCGATTGGCATCGCGGGCTCGCATGTATTCGATGCGGCAAGTGCGAATGCATCGGTGGCCACCGGAATCGCCTACGAAGGTTTCCGCGGGCCGTGGACGGTGGTGCTTACAATTCTCTCGCTGGCATCGATGCTGTTCGGCAATCTGGCCGCGCTGGCGCAGATCAGCGTGCGGCGCCTGCTGGCCTACTCGGCTATTGCGCATGCCGGCTACATTCTGCTGGCGCTCGCGTACTTTCGGGTCGATCATCGGCGCCGTACCAGAGCGCGGGCTATTATCGCGGGGCCACGGCGGTGCTGTACTACATCCTCACCTACGGCCTGACGACCATCGGAGCATTCGGCGTGGTGGGCGTGGTGGAGCGCGCTACGGGCAGCGACCGCATGGATGCGTTCCTGGGCCTGCACAAGCGCAATCCGCTGCTCGCGGCGGTGCTGCTGGTGCTGTTCCTTTCGCTTGCGGGGATTCCGCCGCTGGTCGGCTTCTGGGCCAAGTTCAATCTGTTCGCGGTTGTGTTGAGCGTGGGCGCGGGTCGGATTCCGTTTGCGCTGGTGGCGCTGGCCGTGGCGATGAGCGCTGTTTCGCTCTACTACTATCTGCAGGTGCTCAAGCGGGCCTTCGTGATGCCGGCGGTGGACGAACCGGCAGACCGCGCGAAGAAGATCAGCATCCATCCGGTCACGATGCTGGTGTTGCTGGCGATTGCCGCTGCGGTTGTCGTGATGGGATGTTTCCCGGCGCTGCTGCAAGGATGGATTGATGGTTTCTATCTGAAGCTGTAATCCTCCCAGGTCTCAAAATCGAGACCTGGGGCACCCATATTTGCTGTTATTCGATGGTCTGGTTGAGGCGGAGATTGCGCGACGATCCGCCAACGCTGACGGTGCGTTTGCCGCTGGCCAGGACCCACTTGCCGTCCTTCGTCGACCAGTACTGCAGCTGGCGCTCGGGAACGTGGATGGTCACGGTCTTCGATTCGCCCTGGCGCGAGATGAACACGATCGAAGCCCACCAGAGCGCGCACCGGGAACTGCACGCCGTCGGGAATCTGGCTGGGCGCGCCGAGATACACCTGCGGCACTTCGTCGGAATCCATCGCGCCGGTGTTCTTGATCTCGACGGTCACGTCGATTCCGCCGTTGGCAGCCTTGTCGACCTTGAGGTCGGAGTAGTCGAAGTTCGTGTAGCTGAGGCCGTGGCCGAAGGCGAACAGCGGCTCGATGTTCTCCTTGTCGAACCAGCGATAGCCGACGTTCACTCCTTCGCTGTAGTGAGTGTCCTTGTTGGGCGCTCTCTTGGAGCGCTCGGGATGCTTGGGATCGGTGGCGGCATAGTCGTCCAGGCTCTTGCCCCAGGTGACAGGCAGGCGGCCCGCGGGGCTCACCTTGCCGAGCAGCAGGTTGGCCGTCGACCAGCCGCCTTCGTCGCCGGGCCACCACATCTCGAGCACGCCTTTCACCTTGTCGACCCACGGCAGGGCCACGGGCTGGCTGGTGTTAAGCACCACGATCGTATTGGGATTGACGGCGGCCACTTCTTCGACAAGTTTGTCCTGATCGCCGGGCAGGCCGAAGACCGGCTCCAGGCGCGTCCATACAAATACCACCGCAACCTTGGCGGACTTGGCCGCGGCGATGGCGTGCTCATGGTCGGCGGCGCGCTGTTCGGGCGTGTACCAGTTGAGGCGGACCTGCACCGGCGCATTCGAAGAGTCGGGCGAGGTCTTGATTTCGATCGCGTGCGGCCCGGCGGTGAGATCGATGGCGCGGCGCACGTTGTCGAGACCGTCGGTGGTGGGAACCACGTTGTCCTGGTTGGCCTGCAGGATGTCGCCGTGCACGCCGCCCTGGAATGCGCCCGTGGCTGCGAATTTTTTTCCGTCGATGGTCAGGGATGCGTTGGTTCCCAGCGCCTGCAGATAGATCCAGTAGTTGCCCGCGTTGCGGCACCGTGAGCGTGCCTTTCCAGGTGACGGTCGCGTTGGGCGCGAGCGGGTTGCCCGATTTCTTCGTGAAGTCGATGTCGGGGTCGGTCTGCTCGCCGGTCGAGCCGGTGCGCAGCAGGCCCGGCTTGCCGTCGTGGCTCAGGGCGCTGGCCGGAATGGTGTTGCCGGTCATGTCGTCTTCCACGGCGAAACCGATGTCGGAGTTGCCGGAGATCTTGCGCATGGCAGCGAGCGGGCCCACCTGGCGTTCGGGCAAGACCCACGGAGCGCTCGCCGTTGATGCCGATGGAGTCCACCTGGCCGCCGGTGGGTCCGATCAGCACCACCGAATCGAGGTCCGCAGCCTTCAGCGGGAGTACGCCGCCTTCGTTCTTGAGCAGCACGGCGGCGTCTTCGCCGGTCCGCTCGATGATCTTGGCGTTCTCTTCGATGGCCTGGGTGGTTACGTCATGTTTCGACAGCCCGTCCATGTAGCCGAAGTGAACGATCTCGTAGAGCACGCGGCCGGCGGCGCGAGTGACGGCGGCTTCGTTCACGGTGCCGTCCTTGAGGGCTTCCGGCATTTTCTTGTTGTCGAGTTTGACGCCGAAGTCCCGCTGAAATCCGTTGCGCCGGGCCGGCTCTTCGGGAATGTGGCCGCCGAACATGTCGGCCATGGCGTCGCCAACGCGACGGCGGCGGGGGCGGAGGCACGGGCTTCGAATCGAAGAAAGACGGGATGGTGAAGGTCGCCGCCGGGGTCAGGCTCGCCCGGCATCTCCATGTCGAGCCCGGCATTGATGAACTTGACGCCATGCACCGCGCCCCAGTCCGACGTGACAAATCCCTTGAAGCCGAATCTCGTCGCGCAGGATCTTGGTCAGCGTAGTTTCGTTGCCGCAGGCAAACGTGCCGTTGATGCGGTTGTACGAGCACATGATCGACGACACGTCCGCCTTGACCGCCGCGTCGAACGGCGCCACATAGACTTCGTGCAGCGTCTGGTCGTCGATGAAAGTGTTCTCGTTGTCGGAGTCGTAGCCCACATAGTGCTTGACCTGCGCCATCACGTGCTGCGACTGGATGCCCTTGATCTCGGCGGCTCCCATCAGTCCGACTCAGGAACGGGATCTTCGCCGAAGGTGTTGTAGCCGCGCCCGAATTCGAGATCGCGATCGATGTTGACGAAGGGCTGCAGCGAAACATCGATGCCCAGCGCGCGGTCTTCGCGGCCGATCACGATGCCGTTGTCTTCAGCGTCTTTGAGGCTGAAGGTTGCGGCCACGCCCATGGTGGCGGTCTCACCCTGCGAGGGATGGCGGGTGAGCACTCCAGGCGGCCCGTCGGCGAAGCGCAATCCCGGGATGCCGAGTCGCGGAACTCCGGCGAGATAGCCTGCCTGGCCCTGGTAAACCTTGGGATCTTCCTGGGTGCCGTGAATCAGCGTCAGCTTTTCCTGGAGCGTCATCTGGCTGAGCAGCTTGTCAACGCGCGCGTCGCCGGTAACCACCGGCACGGATTGCGCCGCTGCCGTCACGGCTCATCGCCAGCAAAGCGGCTGCAAACAGGGCCCGGGTACCGATCTTGCGCTTCCATGCTTCGTATGAGTGCATCGCCTGTCCCCTCAATAGTTTTCAACGGGAATGGCGCCGCCTCGGGCTCGCGTCCGCAGGCCGCCGCTCATAAAACGGTTGAGCATGGTCCCGTTTGTCGGCAAGCAGTGTAGTACACCGGGGGTAATTCTGTAAGCGATGAGGACCGCTTCAGTGCGAGAAGGGGTTGGGCAGAGGCAGACCGGAATCGAAGCCGGCGGCAACCAAGTCTTTGCGAAGGCGCTCCACGGTGGTGAATTCGATCGCCTTCATGCCTAGCGCCTGCGCGGCTTCGACGTTGACGAGTTTGTCGTCGATGAAGAGTGTTTCCTCCGGTTGCGTCCCGAGTTCCTTCAGGGCGTGGTGATAGATCGCCGGATCGGGCTTGGCCATGTGCAGTTGATAGCTCCATACCAGCACATCGAAATCGTCGATCCACTGGAATTCGCGCTTGATGTTCTCGAGCACCGTGTCGCCCATGTTGGAGAGGATGGCGGTGCGGATGCCGGCCGCTTTCAGATTGCGCTGCCAGCCCACCATGGCGGGGTTCTGCGTGGTCCACATGCGCGCGTCCTGGCGGTTGAGTTCATCGATCTCCGCCGGCGCTCAGCGAGAGATTGGCGTCGCGCGCGAACTTCTGCCAGAACATAGCGCCGGAGAGTTTGCCTTCGTCGTAGGCGTGGCGGTCAACCCAATAGAGCTTTTCAAACTGCTCCGCAGAGAGTCCGGTGATGCGGACCATTGCGTCATGCGCCGCGGCATCCGGCTGCCCGGTGAGAACCATTCCGTAGTCGAAAATAACCGCGCGCAGACCCAATGCTCCTCCTTGGCGATCACTCGCGAGAGCGTCCTTCTTTATTGTGCACGATGGATTTCAGGGACTAACGGACCAGGGACTAACGTTTGCCTTTATTCGCGGCCGCGTTTGCGGATCTCGATGTTGAGGCGCTTGATCTTCTGGTTGAGCGTCGAGAGCGGGATGCGGAACTGCTCGGCGGCGTCGGTCTGGTTCCAGTTGCAGCGCTCCAGCTTCTCGATGATGATGCGGCGCTCGATGTCTTCGAGGATGTCGAAGAGCGAGGCGTTGGGATTGTGCTCGAGAAGCGCGTCCTGGAAGCTGCGGCCGGTGATGTGGCCGGGCAGCAGGTCGGAGCCGATGATCGGGCCCGGACGAGAGCACCACGCCGCGCTCGATCGAGTTCTCGAGCTCGCGCACGTTGCCGGGCCAGTCGTAATCGACCAGGGCGCGCAGGGCGTCGGCGGAGAGCCTGCGCGGGCGAGGCCGTTTTCGTTGGCGTAGAACTCGAGGAAGTGGTTGGCGAGCAGCGGAATGTCTTCGCGGCGCGCGCGCAGCGGCGGCAGGTCGACGGTGATGACGTTGAGGCGATAGAAGAGGTCTTCGCGGAAACGGCCGTCGCGCACTGCCTGTGCGCAGATCGACGTTGGTGGCGGCGATGATGCGCACGTCCACCTGGATTTCCTGGATGCCGCCCAGGTGCATGAAGCGGCGGTCCTGCAGCACGCGCAGGATCTTGGCCTGGGTATCCATGCCCATGGTGGCGATTTCGTCGAGGAAGAGCGTGCCGCCGTTGGCGACTTCGAAGAGGCCTTTCTTTGAGGCGACCGCGGAGGTGAATGCGCCCTTGACGTGGCCGAAGAGCGTGGACTCGAGCAGCTCCGACGGCATGGCGCCGGTGTTGACGGGCACGAAGGGCTTGTCGCGGCGCGGCGAGTTGGCGTGGATGGCCTTGGCGATGAGTTCCTTGCCGGTGCCGCTTTCGCCCTGAATGAGAACGGTGGAGCGGCTGGGCGCGACCTGCGCCACCAGGTCGAAGACGCGCAGCATGATCTCGCTTTTGCCGACGATGTTGGCGAAGTTGTAGCGCTGCTTGAGGGTGCGCTTGAGCTGCAGGTTCTCTTCTTCGGCGCGGTGGCGGGCGACGGCCGAGCGGATGTCGGCCAGGAGCTTTTCGTTGTCCCAGGGCTTCTGGACGAAGTTCTCAGCGCCGGCGCGGACGGCTTCGACGACGTTGTCGACGGTGCCGTAGGCGGTGATCATGATGACCGGCAGTTCGGGCTGGCGTTCCTTGATCTGCGGCAGCAATTCGAGGCCGCTCTGGCCGGGCAGGGCGAGATCGAGCAGCACGAGGTCGAAGTTTTCCAGCTCGAGGATGCGCAGCCCTGCTTCGCCGTCGGCGGCCATGCGCACGCTGGTAGCCCTCCAGCGTGAGCAGGACTTCGAGCGATTCGCGAATGCCGGCTTCGTCGTCGATGACGAGGATGCTGGCGTTGGAAGGTGCTGTTGCGAAGCGGACGGATGCAGACAGATTCAAGGGCGAGTCGACCTCAGGCATGGACAGAATTCCTTAATAGCGGAAACTCGAGATGAAAGGTTGTGCCGGCGCCGATGGCGCTCTCGACGTGGATTTTGCCGGCGTGCTCCTGAATGATGCCGTAGGACACGGAGAGGCCGAGGCCGGTGCCGCGCTTGTCTCCCGGCTTGGGCGTGGTCTTGGTGGTGAAGAACGGATCGTAGATGCGCTTGAGGTGCTCGGGCGCGATGCCGGCGCCGGAGTCGCTGACCAGGGCTTCGACGTGGCCGTTGACCAGCGTGGCGACGCGCAGGCGGCCGCCGCCGGGCATGGCTTCCTTGGCATTCAGCAGCAGGTTGAGGAAGACCTGCTGCAGCTTGCCGGGGTTGCCGTGGATGGGCGGCAGCTCGGCGGTGAGGTCGAGATCGACGGTCGACTTGCGCGGTCTTGAACTGATGCTCGAGCAGCGAAAGCGTGTCGCGGATGACCTGGTTGAGATCGGTTTCGCGGAACTCGGTGGTGGAGGTGCGCGAGAAGTTCAGCAGGCCGTTGGCGATCTCGGCGGCGCGGAAGCTCTGCTGGGTGATTTTTTCGAGCACCGGGCCCAGGCGTGCGTCGCCGCGCATCTGCTTGGAAAGCATCTGCGCGTAGCTGGAGATGACGGCCAGCGGCGTGTTGATCTCGTGCGCCACGCCGGCGGCGAGCAGGCCGATGGAACTGAGCTTGTCAGCCTGCGCGAGCTGCGCTTCGAGGGTGACGCGCTCGGTGATGTCGTCGACCAGGATGATGCGGCCTACGGAGACGAAATCGCGCGAGAGCAGGGGCGCGATGGCGACGTTGGCGGTGCGCTGTTCGCCGGCGCGGGTGGTGAGGCGGAACTTGTAGAGATTGTGAACGCCCGGATTCGTTGCGGAACTTGTCGAGCGCATCGACAGAACTCGGCTGGGAAGACAGTGCGCAGCGTCTGGCCGAGCGCTTCGGCGCGGCTGAGGGCGTACATGGCCTCCATCTGCGCGTTCCAGCTCTCGATGCGGTCGTCGAGATCGATGGCGAGGATGCCGACATTGATGGATTCGACGATGTTCTCGTTGAATTCCTTCAGGCGCTCGAATTCGCTGATCTTGTCTTCGAGGCGGGCGTAGAGGCTGGCGTTCTGCAGCGCGATGCCGATGTAGCTGGCCAGGGATTCGAGCAGCTCGACGTCTTCGCTGGAGAGGAAGTCGCCGCCCATGGTGCGGCCCAGGCCGATGACCGCGATGGTGCGGGTCACGGAGCCGTCCTGGCACGCGGCAGGGAAGGTAGTAGTTCAGGTCGAGCAGGGCGGCGGTGCGGCGCTGCTCTTCCGGCAGGTGCAGGGCTTGCTGCGCGTTTTCAAGGAAGATGTGGGTGTGCGTCGCCGGCGGCGTCGAAGTTGAGGAAGCCGAGGGCGAGCGCGCCCTGCGAGCCGGCCGCGATGCGGTCGATGGCAGTGTGCGCCTCGGACGGCAGGCCGTGGGCCGCGGCCAGGCGAAGGCGGCTCTTGTCTTCCGCCAGGAAGACGGCGACGCGCGATACCAGCAGGGTGCGCGGCAGGCGCTCGACGATGGATTCGAGCAGGGCATGGAGATCGGTCTCGGAACTGAGGCCGCGGCCGAATTCAACCAGGGCCTTGCGGTAGTCGTAGCGGTGGCGGTCGAAGACGCGATCGACCCAGCCCTGGATGCGCCGCTTGAGGGGATCGAAGATCGCGGCGACGACCAGGATGGCGAGCCCCAGTCCCCACTCGCGCACAGCCGACGGCATGTGGATGTGAACCTGTTCGGCGGTCAGGGCGACGATGCCGAAGTAGCCGCCCAGGAGCAAACCGGTGGCCAGGGTATAGGCCACGCCGCGCTTGAAGATGAGGTCGGTGTCCATCAGCCGGTAACGGACGATGGCCCAGCTGAAAGTCAGCGGCAGGAAGACGATGGAGAGGCCGGCGATCGGTCGAACGCCCCGGGAAGGCGAATGTCGAGCAGGAACGGCACGGCATAAAAGAGCGTGAACGGAACCACGGCCAGCAGGGCGCCGCGAGTGAGCCACTTGAGCTGCTGGCGAAGCAGGGGAGTGCTGGCGCGGTGATAGCTGCGCAGGAACAGGGCCGCCGCGAGGACGTAGAAGACGGCCTCGTAGGCTGTTGCCGGTCTGGTCCATGCGGTGCTTGAGGAGCCCGGTGGCCTGCCAGTTGTACATGGCCCAGATCCACAGGCCGAGCAGGGCGGCTCCGGGCGCGTAGACGAGCGGCAGCAGCCAGGCGGTGGGCGCGTTTGAGGCGCTCCTCCGGGAAGCTGAGGGCGAAATGGAGGAACAGCGCCGGCTGCAGCGAATCGGCCACAATATTGGTCCAGAAGACGGTCCAGTCGAGCGCGTCGAGCTGGCTGGTGTATTTGAGCGCGTAGAGCGCGAACGAAACCAGGCAGAACAGGTAAAAGTGCGTGGCGCGGGGAGCGGTCCAGCGGCGGAAGAGGACGTAGATGCCGATGGCCAGATAGATGAGGCCGATGACGCGGAGTCCGAGCGCCAGGCTGCGGTCCACGGGGACAGGAATGACCGGTACCGGCGTTTCGAGTTCGATGCCGCCCCGGGTAATGCTGTAAAATGCCCGCCCATAGCTGCCGGTTTTGTAGAGCTCCCGCTCCAGATCGCTGACATGGGGGACGGGGTGGTCGTTGACTTCGGTAAGCAGGTCGTTGGTTTTCAGGCCAGCCAGATCTCCCGCCCCGCCGGGAAGAACTCTCTGGGCGAGTAGACCGTCGCCGGACGGGGCCTCGCTCCACCAGACCTGGTCATCGGGCTGCTGGAACTCGGTTTCCTGACGAAAGTTCAAAACCGCCAACAGGACGAGCCCCACTGTGGCTACAGCCAGCAGGATCGCTTGAATGCGGTTTGAAAGATTCGTCTCCATTTCGGGGGGGTGTCCTGAACCTCATTTGCGATGCACGTTTATTGCCATGTGGAATAGTGTGTGCCGTTCCCGGTACCGTTTCAGGTAACCGATTGAAGATGCTAGAGATATAGATTGGCGGCCGAGGAAATGTCACCCGGATTTGGAGCCGGAGGATGGACGAAAATGCAGGAAAGCATAACCGGACTATGCAAAAAGGAAAGCATCTACGGATTTTGAGAACCCCGGCGAACAGGAAGTGTAAGCGGCGTCACTGTTTTGCAACGATTCGAGCTTTCTACCGTTAAATCCGCTTTTCGGGGGAGAATATTCCCGCGAAAGCCGGATCGCAACCAAAAAGTTCCTTTCAGCGTTGCCCATAGGTGGCGCGCGGCCCGTGTTTGCGCATGTAGTGGTATTCGCCGACATATTCCGGAAGTCCAGATTGGGGGGCGCCCAGGAGCACGCTGCGGAAGGCCAGACGGGCAATGTATTCGAGCACATCGGCGTGCTCGACGGCATCCATGGGGTCTTGCCCCAGGCGAAGGGGGCGTGGCCGGCCACCAGAACGCCCGGGACCGCGACGGGGTCGAGGTTTTCGCGGCGAAAGCGGCTGACGATCACGGCCCCGGTGTTGCGAACATAGGCCTCGGCCACCTGGTCGCCGCTGAGGTGGTCGGTGACCGGAACCGGGCCGTGGAAGTAGTCGGCGTGGGTGGTGCCGAGGCAGGGGATGGGACGGCAGGCCTGGGCCCAGGAGGTGGCGAACTCGGAATGGGTGTGGACGACGCCGCCGATCTGGGGGAACTCGCGATAGAGCAGGGTATGGGTGTCGAGGTCGCTGGAGGGGCGCAGGGTGCCTTCGACGATTTTGCCGTCGAGGTCGGTGACCACCAGGTCGGCGGGGGTGAGGGTGGCGTAGTCGACGCCGCTGGGCTTGATGACGACCAGGGGCTGCGGGCCGGAGCGGTCGATGCCGCTGGCATTGCCGAAGGTGTGGGGGGCGAGGCCGCGGCGGGCGATTTCGCGGTTGGCGTGGAGAACTTGTTCGCGGAGGGAGGCTAGCAGCATGATGGCACCTCGGTATGGGAAAGCGTTTACCGGACCAGTCTAGCACCGGGACTCAGAACGGTGGCTGGATGGCAATCCGGCTATCCCACGAGTATTTTACGGCGCTGTAAACTTGCGCTGAGGACGGTCGTCTACCTGAGTGATGGCAGCCGGCACCGCACTGGACCCGATGACGATGCCCCTGGCGGAAGATTCGGCGGCGCAGGAGTTTGCGAGTATTGTCGCGACTCACCGCCCGCAGATCTTCCGGTTTCTGCTTGCCTCGACGCGCGATATGGATCTGGCCGAGACCCTGACCCAGGAGTGTTTCCTGAAGGCGCACCGGAACTGGTCGAGCTTTCGCGGAGAGTCGAGCCCCATTACCTGGCTGATGCGCATCGCCATCAACCTCCAGAAGGACCACTGGCGCAACCGGCGAATCCAGTTCTGGCGGAAGGCGCGGACTACGGCCGTGGACGCGGACGAGGCCAGCGAATGGCTGGCCAGCGGCGAGAGTTCGCCGGAACAGCAACTGCTGGCGCGGGAGCAGGTGAAGCGGGTTTGGCAGGCGGTGGAGGGACTGAGCGCGCGCCAGAAGACGATCTTTTTGCTTCGCTACGTGGAAGAGATGGAGATTGCCGAGATTGGACAGTCGATTGGATTGAGCGAGGGCACGGTGAAGGCACACCTGTCGCGCGCCCTGGGGCGGGTGCGGGGGCAGGTGAGGGGGAAACGATGAGTCTCAATTTGTTCTTAAAGGGCCGGGGGGAGTTGGACGACCGGGGAGGGCAGCGCGTCGGCCGCGAAACAAGGGTGGGCGCGTTGCAGGACCCGGAGCCGGACCAAAAAATGGACCAGGAAATGGACCAGGAGATGGAGCAGGTGCTCCGCGATTTCCGCTTGAGTGTGCACGCCTGGAGCGATGCGGTATATCAGCGCCCAAGGCTGGTTGAAGCTGCGCCTCGGCGGATGGCCTGGCGGACGGCGGCAGCGTGGGCCTTGGGGAGTGTGCTGGTGATCGGCGGCGCTGGGGCAGGGCTGCTCGAGCACCAGTATCAAAAAGAACAGGCCCGGATTGCCGCCGCCCGCGAGGCGGATCACCAACGCCAGCTTCAGGAACAGCGGGCCCGCGAGGCCGAGGCGGAACTGGCCAAGGTGGATAACGACGTATCGCGCGAGGTTCCCAATGCGCTTGAGCCGCTGGCGCAGTTGATGACCTCGGACGACAGCCAGTAAGCGAATTTTTCAACAACCAACCGCATGGCCAAAGTCAACATGCCCGCGGGCGCGGGCGGCGGCCGTGGTGCGCGAACGATGAGTGGGGATAGACACTGGCCGGGTTGTTCAATCAACTTTTGTTTTGGATTTTGGTACCAGGACTGAGGAGAAACAAGATGAAGGCAGGTTTAGCAATCAGGTTTGAGTCTTGCCGCAATCCTTTTTGCGGGAATGACGGCGGCGGCCCAGGGTCCGGGGATGGGTCAAGGAATGGGCCAGGGGATGGGCGGCCCTGGATTCGGAATGCATCGGCCTCCGATGGAACGGGCGCTGGGGATGCGCGAGGGGCGATGGTGGAACGATCCCGCCATGGTCGAGAAGCTGAAGCTCAGTGACGATCAGCGCAAGGCGATGGACCAGATCCTGCTCGATCATCGCGAGAAACTCGTGGACATGCGCGCCGCGGTGGAGAAAGCCGAGCTCGAAATGGAGCCACTGGTGCAGGACGAGTCACCGAATGAGGCGAAGATCCTTGCGCAAATCGATAAAGTGGCGCAGGCGCGTGCCGAGTTGGAGAAAGCCAACGCTCGCTTCCTGCTGGCGATTCGCGGAAAACTTTCGCCGGAACAGTGGAAGGAACTAAAAGCCGCGCGTGCGGAGCGGATGGATCGGCGCGGCTGGCGGGACCGGCGCGATGGCGGCAAACCGCAAGCACCGCCTCCCCCCGGCGGGTCCGGCGGCGGACCGCAAGGGATGCTGAATGAGTTACCTGCAGCAGACGGTCCGGGCGAGGTTCCGGATTCAGGCACCCGATAAGTGGGTTTTTGCATCATAGGTTGTTAGGCAGAGAGCAAAATACGGTTGAAATCAATACCGGTGGCGGCGAGAGGCATCCTCTTGCCGCCGTTTTTTATGGGCGGCAGATACAAACGGGGCAAGATATGGAATTTAGAAGACAAGGGCATGGCGTGGACCTGCGCATTTCTGAATGCTTGCGACTAAGTCGATGTCCTAACTACCCGATTTACGGCCCCGTAACAATTGGTCCTGGAACAAGTTGAATCGGCGGTTATGACATGAGCTGGAAAGGGGCGGAATCGGGTCAGGGTGCGGGAACCGATGCCTCAAACCCGGCCGCACCGTGAAGTAAATCGAAACAGCGAGTGACTCCTTTCGAAGCAGTTAGTGAACGGCTTTCGGACAGAGATGTATCGATCAGTCGCAGAGTGTATTAAAAAGATTCTTTGCACCATCACTAAAGTTATTTTCCCCATGCCCGATGAAGAGGGTGGATGCAGCAGAGCCCAGGCGAAATGAGCAGGGTTCAGACGGCGACGGAAGCCGGCATCGAAAGAAGGAGTGAATTCCAATGGCCCTCGGTGTATTGAACAATCTGTCAGCGATCTACGCGGAGAACAACCTGAATAACACCAGCAACAGCCTGCAGACGGTTCTGCGGCAGTTGTCGTCAGGTTCGCGCATCAACTCCGGCGCCGACGACGCCGCCGGCCTTTCCCTGGTGAATGGGCTCCAGGCCAATACCAAGGCTCTAAGCCAGTCGGCCACCAATGCCACCGAGGGCGTAGGCCTGTTGCAGGTGGCGGACGGCGCCTTGTCTCAGGTGACCAATCTGCTGAACCGGGCGATTACGCTGGCCACCGAAGCGTCGAACGGCACTTTGAATTCCTCGCAGTTATCCGCGGCGAACCAGGAGTACCAGTCCATCCTTGCCGAGGTGAATAACATTGGTTCGACGACCACCTATAACCAGAACCAGGTGTTCACCGGTTCGGTGGCTGGTGTAGCGATCTATACCGGCGATTCGTCTTCCACAGGCGCTTCGGTCAACAGCCTCTTTTTCGCCAGACTCAGTTCGTCGACGCTCGGTGATACGGGCGGTTCCGTCCAGCAGAACAGCAACGGTCAATTCGTCGATCTGTCGAAGGACACTGCGGGTGCATTAACCACCGCCGCGGGTCTCGCCGACGTGGTGACTGCGGGCCTCACGTTTACGACGACCAATCCCGATGGAACGAGCAATGTCTACACTACGGCTTCTCTATCGGTAAGCGCGCTGATCCAGGAGATTAATGCGCAACTGATTCCCGGCGTGACCGCGTCATTTACTACCGCGGGCGCGGTGGGCGTGGCGGGAGTAAATTCCGCCGACACGGGCATCCAGTTGACCAACACCAATCCCAATGTGACCATCGGCATTGGCACGCTGACCGACACCACGTCGGGAGCCCAGACATTGAATGCGAATACCGCAGCCACCACGACCATCGGCTACAAGTTTGCCGCGGGCGGAGACAGTTCCTCCAACCTGGCGAATACCGATCTGACCAGCCAGGTGAACTCGCAAAATGCGGTGGCGGCGATCAATGCAGCCATCACCGATGTGTCCTCAATGGACGGTTATTTGGGCGCGGCCGATCAACACCCTGAATTCCGTCAGCCAGGTCATGAGCACCCAGCAGGAAAACATCGTGTCGGCGCAAAATGCGATCCAGGCCACGGATTACGCATCCGCGACTTCGAACATGTCGAAGTACGAGATCCTGAGCCAGACCGGCATCGCGGCGCTGGCGCAGGCCAACAGCGTGGAGCAGGAAGTGACCAAGCTGCTGCAGTAGGGCTGGGATCGGCCTCAATGAGTTTTGCAGTCAAGCAGAATTGAAGCGCTTTCAAGAAAACCCAGGGACAGGGCGGCGGCGAGTGCGAATGCACTGGCCGCCCGTTTTCTTTGTTTGTGGAAACGAATGATCTCGAATTCTGTCAGAAGTCTGACCGGTCCCTCTTCTCGAAACCTACAATAGAAAAAGTGGTAAGAGTTCGCATGGATCGCGGCGCCGGGTGCTTTTGGATGAAGCCCCGGCCAAGACGCGAAGGGGGATATTTTCAAGTGCCGCGGATGACAAGGTTGGGCGTACGAGTGGTTTGCGTTGCTGTGTGGCTGGTGGCCATGCCGGCCTCGGGTTTGCTGGCGCAATCGACGGATCCGTCTTCGAACCCGCAGGCGAATCAGCCCAAGCTGATTCCTCGTTCCCACGACGAACGCGAACAGAGATTCCTGACCCAGCACCGCATCATCCTGAACGTGCATGTGTCCGATGCCAACGGCAAGCCTTACACGGACCTGCAGCAGAACGACTTCACCCTCTATGACAACGACCAGCAGCGCAAGATCGTTTCGTTCCGGCCGGTCCAGGCGGGCACGACGGTCGCCGCGGATCACGTCATCCTGGTGCTCGACACGGTAAATAACTTCACGCGGCCACTCCATTATTTCGAGCGGGAGATCGAGAAATATCTGACACAGGGGAAGGGGCCATTGCCGCATCCTGTGGCCATCGGCGTGTTTTCCGGATCGCACATCAGCGTGGGCGAGGCCTCGCGCGACCGGGATGCGCTGGTTGCCGATCTCAAGGAGAAGAGCGCGGATCTACGCGCGGCGGGCTGCATCACCGCGGATGACCACGAGGAAAAAATAGAGACGCCGGGCTTGCCCAGGGGCACCGGAATGAGTGCGGAAAGCGCGGCGATGCTGACTTGCCTGAACGACCGGTTTATCTCCTCGGTCAATGCCCTTCGCCAGGTTGCGCTGGATGAGCTGAACCTGCCGGGAAGAGTGATTCTCATCTGGATCGGCCCGGGATGGCCGCTACTGACCAATCGTTCGTTCGCGCCCGATCCGGGCACGCTCAAGCAGAGTTTTTTCGCGCAACTGGTGGAGGTCTCGACCCGGCTGCGCGAGGCCCAGGTGACGCTGGATGCGATCGCTTCTCCCGACGATTTGAGCCCCAATTCGCCGGGATCGGAGATTTTCTTTGAAGGCATTTCGAACGAGGATCAGATAAGGGCGGGCAACCTCGGGCTGCATGCTCTCGCCCACCAGACCGGCGGCCACATCGTGACGGATACCCGGGATATCCCCGGCCAGATCAGCGCATGTCTTGCCGACGCGGAGTCGTATTATGCGCTGTCGTTCGATTCGCCGCCGGCCGCCGCGTTTGGCGAATACCATACGCTGGCCGTGAAGGTGAATAAGCCGGGCTTGGATGTGCGCACGAATACCGTATATTACGCGGAGCAGTGAACGGGTTGGACATGAACCCAGGTCTCATCCGCCGCGGCGAACGAGACCTGGGGCACCCAATGTTTTCTGTTCCCTGTTCCTGGTCTTTACACGTGCTGCACGGCTTGCGCCAGGTGGCTGAGGCTTGACTTTGCGTCGCCGTAAAGCATCGAAGTGCAGGACTTGAAGAAGAGCGGGTTCTCCAATCCCGAGAAGCCGCGGCCCTGGCCGCGCTTGAGGACGATGACGCTTTTGGCGCGATCCACTTCGAGGATCGGCATGCCGGCGATGAGGGACTTGGGATTGTCGCGCGCGTCGGGATTCACGACGTCGTTGGCGCCGATGACGACGGCTACGTCGGTGGATGGGAACTCGGGGTTGATCTGCTCCATTTCGTAGAGAGAGGAGTAGGGCACGTTGGCTTCGGCGAGAAGCACGTTCATGTGGCCGGGCATGCGGCCGGCGACGGGATGGATGGCGTACTTCACGGTGACGCCGCGGTCTTCGAGCAGCTCGGCAAGTTCGCGCACGGCGTGCTGCGCCTGCGCGGTGGCGAGGCCGTAGCCGGGGACGAAGATCACGCGATTGGCGAAGGCAAGCTGCATGGCGGCGTCGTCGAGGCTGATTTCGCGCATCACTCCGCCGACGTTGGTTGTGGCCTCCGCAATCACTGATCCGAATCCGCCGAAGAGCACGTTGGTGATGGAGCGGTTCATGGCCTTGCACATCAGCACCGAGAGGATGAAGCCGGAGAAGCCGTCGAGCGTGCCGGCGATGATGAGGACGTTGTTGCCGAGGACGAAGCCCGTGGCGGCGGCGGCCAGGCCGGCGTAGGAGTTCAAGAGCGACATGACCACCGGCATGTCGGCCGAGCCGATGGGAATGACCAGCATCACGCCGAATACGAAGGCGAGGCCGAGCATGGTGTAGAAGACTGCGCTCGCGGTCGGGTTGAACCAGAAGTAGACGAAGCAGCCGATCATGCCGAGCGGCGATGGCGAGGTTGACGAAGTTCTGGCCGCGGAACTGGACCGGCTTGCCCTGGATGATGCCCTGGAGCTTGGCGGCGGCGATGAGGGAGCCGGTGGTGGTGAGTGCGCCGAGCATGATTTCAAAGCCCAGCGCGCCGCGCTTGACGGGGCCGAGGTCGTTGATGTTGACCAGGAACTCGCCGATGCCGACCAGGGCCGCGGCCAGTGCGCCAAACGCGTGGGAGAGCGCGGTCCGCTGCGGCATGGCGGTCATGGGAACCGAAACCGCCATCCACGCGCCGATGATGGACCCGAGCGCCAAGCCCGCGATGAAGCCAGGTCCAGGTGATGATGTGGGCCCCGATGAGCGTGCCTACGATGGCGGCGAACATGCCGCCCTCGGCCAGGAACATGCCGCGCCGCGCGGTGTCGGGGTGCGACATCATCTTGAGCGACAGGATGAACAGGATCGACGCAATCAGGTACGTCAATTCCATGAAATATGTGCTTGCGCTATAAGAGGCCGGGTTCACTTGGAGGCCTCCTTCGCCGGGGCTTCGCGCTTGCGGAACATCTTGAGCATGCGGTCGGTGATGCCGAATCCGCCGACCACGTTGACGGTGGCGGTGGTGACGGCGACAAAGCCGAGGATGTGCGCGGACAGCGGATAGCCCCTGGCTCCGGCCAGTACCAGCGAGCCGATCAGCGAGATGCCGGAGATGGCATTGGTGGCGGACATCAGCGGCGTGTGCAGCAGAGGCGGTACGCGGCTGATGACCTGGTAGCCGAGAAAGGCGGCCAGGGCGAAGACGTAAACCGAAGCGATGAGGACGGCGGGATTCATCATAAGTGGTCGACCAAGAAAAAAGCGGTGTTAGCGTGGTTAGTGGTGCTGGCGGAGTTTTCTACCCATGTCTTATCCGCCGCGGCAGACGAGACATGGGGCACCCGGATTGTTTCCTAACTGGCAGAGACTGTCTCAAGCAGCTTGGCGACGCGCGGGTTGACGGGCTTGCCCTGGTGGGCCACGCAGGCGCCGGCGAGAACTTCGTCGGCCAGATCCACGGAGAGTTCGCCCTTTTTCACGATGAGGCCGAGGAAGTTCAGTACGTTGCGCGCGTAAAGATTGCTGGCATCGACAGGCACCTCGGCGGGCAGGTTGAGGGGCGCGAGCAGAGTGACACCGTTGATGGTCTGCGTGATGCCGGGCTTGGTCAACTCGCAGTTGCCTCCAGCGGGGGCGGCAAGATCGACCAGCACCGACCCGGGCGGCATGGCTTCAACGGCTGCGGCTCGAATGAGGCGCGGCGCGGGCCGGCCAGGCACCTGGGCCGTAGTGACGATGACGTCGGAGTGGGAGGCGGTGCGGGTAATCAGGTCGCGGCCGCGATCGAGGGCTTCTTCGGTTAACTCTGCGGCGTAGCCTCCTCCACCCTCGGTGTTGATGCCGCCGAGATCCACGTCGAGGAACTTCGCGCCGAGGGAACGCACCTGCTCGCCGGCGGCGGCGCGCACGTCGTAGGCTTCGACCACGGCGCCCAGGCGGCGGGCAGTGGCGATGGCCTGCAGTCCGGCGACACCGGCGCCGATCACGAACACCTTGGCGGGTGGAATGGTGCCGGCGGCGGTCATCAACATGGGAAAGAGGCGCGGCAGGCGATCGGCGGCGGAGATGACGGCCTTGTAGCCGGCTACAGTGGCCATCGAGGATAGTGCGTCCATCGATTGCGCGCGCGAAATGCGCGGGACGAGTTCCATGCTGAAGAGCGTTACCGGGCGATCGATGGCGCGACGCAGTTCGCCGGGCGCCTCGAGAGGCCGCAAAAAGCCGATGACGACGGCGCCGGGCTTGAGCTTGGGCTGATCGTCAGCGGCCGGGGCATTCACCATGGGGAGCAGGTCGGCCTGAGACAGGATCGAGGCGCGATCGGCAGTGACGGTGGCCCCGGCATCGGCGTAAGCCTGGTCCGACGCGCCCGCGGCCACTCCCGCACCGGATTCGACCAGGACGCTGGTTCCTTGCGCGATCAGAGACTTCAGACTGCCCGGCAGGAGAGCGACACGGGATTCGCCGGGAGCGGATTCCTTCAGAATGCCTAAAAGCAATGGTCCTCCGCGACAAAGTGGGAAGTGAGGAATCTTATGGACGAATATCACCTGACGCTCAGGACCGTCCATGAATTTTCATTCAGAATTATTGAGCACTAGGGCGCGCACGTCGTGTGATGATGGTCACCCGCCGGGACGAATGGGCCGGAAAAGTGGTGTCCGGAGCGAGGTCATCTCTGCGATGCCCTGATGTAAACTGCTGCTCGACTACCCTTTCAGAAGGTGAGGGCCCATGAAGGTCCAAATACCCTCGTCGCGTTGGTCCGCGATCTTTGCCTCCGTGCTGTTCGCTGTCGTTTGCAATGCCGCAAGTTTGGCTCAGAACGCCAATGCTCGGCGCTCGTATCCAACTCACCTCCCATACAGCTTTAGCAACTTTGTGTGGTGGAGCGATGAAGAACTTCGCGCCCTGCTCAAGAAGCGCATTCCCGGCCTCGGGGATCAGATTGCCACAACGACGGCTGCGGAAGGTAGAGTACGTGACACCTTGACAGCGCTCTTGAAAGAAAAGGGAATTGCTGCAGAGGTGCAAAGCGAAGAGCCGTCGCCTTCCTCTTTTCAATCGCTAACGGAGCACATGCTCGGCATGGATGATCTGGAGGTTCCACCTTACGAGCCGACCATCATCTTCAGCGTGCTCAACCCCACCGTCAAATTGGGCAGGGCGAACGTAGAGTCGGATGTTGAAGATCTGCGCGCAGCAATTGAGGTCGAGTTCAAGGCAGACGAAGGAAAGTCGTTTACCGGAGGGATGCTGAAGTTTTCGCAGTCGCGGGCAGAACAGATCGTAAGGCGGAGAGGATATTTGGCCGGACATGTGGAGTTCAGGCGAGGTGCGCCCTACAGACAGGCTGATTCGTATTTGATCGATATGACCGTCGTGGTAACCGCCGGCCCGAGGTATCACATCTCTGCTTTGCACATTGATGGCGGACCGATTTTTGAGGGTAAGGATCTGTCACCATTGCTGCGAGCGAAGGCAGGTGACACCGCCGGATCCTCGCCATTCGCAGGGCTGGGTCCTCAACTGAAGGCTTACTACCAGCAGCAGGGGTTCGCCGATGTATTGCTCAAGACTGATCAGGTCCTCGATGCGGAGCACGCGGCCGTTGCATATTCACTCACGGTGATTCCGGGGCCTGTCTACCATCTGCAGAGCTTGACAATCGAGAAGCTCTCTCCCGATCAGGAGAGAAAGGTGCGAGAACTCCTCGGCATAAAGCCCGGTGACCTATACCGGGAAGACGTTATTCACGCGCTGTACCGCAGGGTCGCAGAGGAGCCAGAGTTGAAAGGGTATACGTTCGGATATTCGCCCAAAGCCGACAAAGTCAAGGCAGTCGTCGACCTGACCTTGGATTTCTCGAAGGAAGGTGGCGCGGCAACGGTCACCGTGAGATAGGCCGGGCAATCTTCAGCAACTCTCCCTTCGTATAAACACTCCTCACTTCGACAGAGGCGCGGTTCCCGTCACCGTGAAGCCGGCTTCGGACTTTGCTTCGGTTTCCTGGGGCTGTGCGCCACCCACGCTCAACGAGTATTTGCCCGCAAGAATGGAGCGGTTGCCCTGGTCGTCCACGCTGGAGAGCGAACGCGGATCGATCTTGATGCTCACATCCTTGCTGGCGCCGGGATCGAGAGTGATTCGCTCGAAGCCAACCAGGGAATGAATCGGGCCGCCCTGCTGCGGTGTCTTCACGTACGCTTCGACGACCTCGTCGCCGGCGGTCTTGCCGGTGTTGGTCACGGTGACGGTTGCCGTGATCGGGTCGCCGGCTTTTAATGACTGCGCAGAGAGCTTTACCGGCCCGTACTTGAACGTAGAGTAGCTTAGCCCATAGCCGAAGCCCCACAGCGGCTTGCCTTCGAAGTAGCGATAGGTGCGGCCGCGCAGCGAGTAGTCAGTGAAGCTGGGCAGCCCGTCGAGCGAAGAGTAGAACGTGACCGGCAGCCGTCCCGCGGGATTGTTCTTGCCGGCGAGCGTGCGGGCAATCGCGGTGCCGCCTTCGACGCCCGGATACCACGCTTCGAGGATGGCCGCAGCATGCTGGTTGGCCCAGTTCAGGGCGACAGCGCTGCCGCTTTGCAGAACCACGATAAGGGGCTTGCCGGTGGCCGCTACGGCTTCGAGCAGCTTCTGCTGCGGAGCGGGGAGGTCGAGGCTGGTGCGATCACCGCCTTCAAAGCCGGGGATTTTGATGCGCATCTCTTCGCCTTCGAGCTGCGGCGAGAGACCGACGAACGCGACCACTACATCGGCTTCTTTGGCGCGGGCGACGGCTTCATTGATTTGGGCTTCGGCGGGTGCCTGCCACTTCAAAGTGACGCCGCCGCCGGCACGATCGCCGGAATGCGAATAGTCGAGCTGGAATTCGTGCTCCTTGGTGTCGGTGAAGTCGATGGGAATCTCGGGAGGCTTGGGAAACGCCATCAGCGGCGGCGCGGTGGGCGAGGCGCCCGAGGCGGTTCCTGTCGTGCCGTGCGTGGAACCGGTGGTCGACCGGTCGAAGGGGACGCGCAGCGAACCCTCTGAAACCACGTTGCCATCGAGAAGGAAGCGATAGCTTTCCGTGGGTGAATAAGGGAAGCTGTCGCCGGGCTCGAGCGTGAACACATAATGGCCCGCGGCGGGAACCGTGAGGGTTCCGCTCCAGCGGACCGAATAGTCAATGGTGTCGACTTCGGGGGCGGGTTTGGCGTTTTCCCAATCTGCCTGGACCGCCGGCTCGGTTCCAACTGCGACGGGGCGGCCGGTCCAGTCGGGAGTAGCGAAAAACACGGTCTTGAGGCCCTTGTTCAGTCCGAACGCCGTGCGCGGAACCGGCACCCCGACGCCTTCGGCCAGCGTGGAGCCCTGCGCGTAGAGGATGGGGGAACTGCGAAATTCGTTCTGGATGCCGTCCAGCGGAGTAACGGGATGGAACGGCGTGCCGACATAGTTGCCGAGGATGGACGTGAGCTGATCGGCGGTAGGACCCACGACTGCGATCTTGCCGGGCGCGTTCTTCAGCGGAAGCGCTCCGTTGTTCTTCAGCAGCACGATGGCTTCTTCGGCGGCCTTGCGAGAGATGAGGCGGTGCTTTTCCGATGTCATATCGGAATCGGGAATCTTGTCCAGGGGGTTCGAGCCTTGCGGATCGAAGAGGCCTAGCTGGAACCGCGCGATGTAAAGGCGTTCGGCCGCCTGGGTGACAAGATCCTCGGAGACGAGGCCCTGATGGACGGCGTCGGCCAGCGTGTTGAATCCGGGAGTCCAGATGCTGCAGGAGAGATCGGTTCCGGCCTCGAGCGACATCGCCGACGAGTGGGTGATGTCGGGGGTTTTCTTGTGGCCCTGGTTCACGTCGACAATCGCGCCGCAATCGGAGACAACGAATCCTTTGAATCCCCACGCATCGCGGAGATGCTCTTTGAGCAGCATCTTGTTGGTGCAGGCGGGGAACTCGTCGATGGAGTTGTAGGCGCACATCACCGACTGCACGTGGCCTTCGGTGATGGTGGCACGAAAGGCGGGCAGATAGGTCTCTTCAAGATCGCGCGCACTGGGGTCGACGTTGAAGCCGTGGCGCAACTGTTCCGGTCCGCTGTGGACCGCGAAATGCTTGCTGGTGGCGACGGCGCGAAGATGATCGAGGTCGTTGCCCTGCACGCCGTTGATAAAAGCGATGCCCAGGCGGCCGGTGAGGAACGGGTCTTCGCCGTAGGTCTCCTGGCCGCGTCCCCAGCGCGGGTCTCGAAAGATGTTGATGTTGGGAGACCAGAAAGTGAGGCCATAGAAGATGCGGTGATTGTTCTCCCGCTGCGCCTGGTTGTACTTGGAGCGGGCTTCGTCGGAGATGACGTCGCCCATGCTGTGCACCATGGACCGATCCCACGTGGCGGCCATGCCAATCGCCTGGGGGAAGACGGTCGCATAGCCGGCGCGCGCCACTCCGTGCAGGGCCTCGTTCCAGGTCTGGTAATCGGGAATGCCGAGGCGCGGAATGGCAGTAGCCCAGTCTTCAAGCTGGGCGGCCTTCTCTTCGAGCGTCATGCGCCCGACCAGGTCGTGGGCGCGCTCGCGCGCAGGCCGGTGAGTATCCAGATAAACCGGCTGCTGGGCGGGCAACAGGCCAAGACATGCCAAAAAAAGAAGCGGCAAGACGAAAGAGAAGCGGCGCAGCGGCATCGACTTTTCCTCCAGGCTGCAGGCATTGTTGTCGCCGGCAGCCAAGTGCGTCGGCATGGCTGGTCCGTCGCCGGTCTCCGGTCCCTGCGGGGCACATCCTGCTGGACGGCAGGCCCGGCCTACGGCGGGAGGATCTTTCCGCCGTGAAACGGGCGGAAGCGGAGCCAAAAACGGTCGCAGATGCGGACTGGGCCAATGTACTAGGAGCGGGGTACGGCTGGCTAGCTTTATCGGTTTACTTAAGGAATCTTTGTGAACTCTGGGTGATTGTCCAACGCCCGCAGGAAGGCTATGATCTCGGCTACCCATGCACTTCGCGCAGTTCGCACGCGACTTGCCTAAGTCTGGTATTCGAGATTTTCGGCGGCTGAGAGCTCCAATTTCGCCAGCGACTCCCGCATCAATTCGAACTCAGCACGTCCATGCAGAGGCTGGAGACGGGGATCAGCGAGCATCTGGAAAAACCACGGACAACGCGCGTCGTCAGCGGCCTGCAATTCTGAAATGGCCTCGTCCACAGAGCCGAGCGCCGCAAAAGCAGCGGAGATGCAGGAGCGCAGCACAAAGCGTTCCCGGCTGAGCCATTGCAGCCGCTCCAGGATCCCGTGGGCTTCACTACGCTGGCCGCTGCACGCCAGCGTGTAGGCGTGGATCGCGGCGGCGACATCGAAATACGGAGTGCGGCGAACCAGGTCCCGGGCCAGCTTTTCTCCATGTTCGGCATGACCATTGAACGACAGGATCAATGCGCTATTGGCGAGAGTGCCTTCATCGTCGGGGAACAGCGCAAGCGCCTTCTCCGCGGCCTGGCGACACTCTCGGCCCGCCGTCCGGCGAGATGAAATGTCCAGGCCAGGAGCGAATGCAGCCACGGCGCGAAAGGATCGAGGAAGAGCGCAGGTTGCAGCCATTCAAGCGCTTCGTCAAAGCGGTGGCGGCTGAGCGCGAACATCACGCGCAAGCGTGTCGTAGAGGCGGTCATGGGGCAGATTGGCAGAAGCGGAAAAGAGGTCGAGGGCCCCCGCGAGATTGCGGTCTACATGGAAGTTGATCCACCCGAGGATGGGCAGCAGAGTGGGCGCGTCGTTCGGCAATGTCGGCGATCGAATCTCCGATGCGGCGAATCTGCTTGGCGGTCGCGTCAGGGGAGAGAAAGCCGTAGAACTCCTGGGTCGCAGCTGAGATCGGCGAGATCGATCTTCGCGGAGACCAGGGACGGGTCCAATTCCGTGGCCTCCAGCAGATGCTGCATGCCGTCCTGCATGCGATGACGCTCGTGAGTCTGCCACTCGTGGTGGCCGCGCAGGAATACATCGTAGGCGTCCGACCGGAGATTGGCTCTCAACTGAGCACCCGGTGGGGCAGAATATTTCCCTCCCAGTCGAAAGATCAGGCGCTGCACAAGCTGTGATTCAAGATCGAGAACCAGGTCGTGAGCCACGAGCATATCCTCCACCCAGACCTGGGCTCCATCTGCGATCCGAATCATCTCCGCGCGGAGCCGATAGCGGGTGGGCAGGGCGATCAAGGTTCCGGCGAGGATGAAGTCGGCGTGGAGGGTCTCTCCCACCTGGACCGCGGTGAGGCCGCGATGGGCCAGGGTGAAGACCGAATCGCGCGCCAGGACCGAGATCCAGGATGGTCCTGCGGAGGTCAGGCGGGTAGTGACCTCTTCGGCGATCGCGGGACCCAGATGTTCAGCGACATTGTGTCCTGTGGCAAAGGGCATAATCGCCACGCGCCACACGGGGAGTGCCTGGGAGCCGTTCTGCAAAACCGGACCAATGAGTCGATAGCCGCGTTTGTAGATTGTCTGGATGCATTGTTCCGGCTCGAGGCGGGCGCGCAACGAGGACAGACAGCGAGGAACGCTGTCGGAGGTGACGTGCACATCTCCCCAAAGTGCCTGCTTGAGCTGGGTTGGGGTGACTACCTCGCCGGCATGAGTGAGGAGGAATCGGAGCGCGGCCATTTCCTTGGGCGGCAAATGGATCTCGGTCTGATCGCGAAGGAAACTGCCGTCGGTCCACAACCTGAAATTGCCGAAGGAGAATTCCGGTTCCCTCGCATTGGGTAGCACTGCTCTCGAGACCTTCATGCCGGCCACACTTTTTGATGGCCTGAGTGTCGTCCTGAGGCATTGCGCTGTACCTAACGCGACAAGTGACAACGCACCTCAGCGGCGGACACGAGCCAACCGTTGATCGACCTCGGGGAAGAAGCGATGCAGTCCCAGATTCGTAATTCAGTGGGGCCCAATAGGATTATCGACGTCGATTATCCACCCGAAAGACTTGAAATACAAATGGAAAGGCAGGGTATGTTACTAGAGGATGTAGGCTAAGTTACCACGGAATAAGAAAAAAAGGCACGGCTAAGTGCCGCGCCCCTTTTGGTGCTCCCAGAACGCATACCGTAACTTAGTATTTCGACTTGATGGCGTAAGAAAGTCCCATCGTGAACTGGAACGAGTTGCGCTTGGTGGGAGGCAGGGAAGCGGGAGCATTGTTCAGGTAAGTATCAATCGTGCCTACGCTGAAACCAAGGTTCTTGTAGGTCGGAAACGTCAGGACGTCGGTTTCGCTGGCCGAATAGGCGCGCGGAGTGTTGTAGGACGGGATAAATTCGAGGTTCTGCGTGTACGTCATCATTTTTGTGTGAAGCAAATAAGATAGTGCGAATGTCGATCCGATCAAATTCGGCTCGGCCCCGGAAGTGCTGCTAATAAATTTTTGCTTCTCATACTGAATCGTTCCCTTCAGGTCCGCCTCCTGCTTGTCCGATTTCACAAACGTCCAGCCAAATCCGCCGCCGTAGATTTGCTGGAGTTGCAGGTCCTGTGCGAAGTTGTGGTCGAAAGCCGTCTGAACCAGTGCAAAGATTCGCGAAGAGACATACTGATCGCGCTCGCCGTCGATGTGGTAGATGGCGGACTTGGTTACCGTGGCCGGCACCAGTACGTCTCCGGATAGATATGCAGGCTGGGTGATCTTTCCATAGGACCCAGTGAAATCCGCCGAGGTGCGGTTGCGGGGACTGAGCCAGGCAACGGACGGAACCGCGCGCACCAGGCCCACCCCTCCAGAGATGGTGTACTGGTTCTGGGTGGCTTTCACCAGGGTCGCCCCGGCGGTCGCCGCGCCGTTCCATGCGGTGAAGAAACCGGGCTCGTGAAAGAGCTCTTTGTCCAGTGTCGGCTTGTCGACAATGTACTGCGCGTTCTTCGCCGGGATGGGCGCAACCGATGGCGCAGCTTCGGTGTGTACCGTTACCGCCTCGTTGGAGACATCGACGGTTCCAACGGGAATCTGCTCTCCAACCTTTTTGCCGCGCAGCTTCACGGTCTTGTCGAGCACAGCAAGTTTTTGTCCGGTGTGCAGTTCCTTGACTTTATCCCACGCTACGGAAATGTCGCCCAGCGGGTCGCTGTGGAAGCTCACTTTCCCGCCGATTTCGTTGATAAATTTTCCATGGAGCGTATCGCCGTTGCTCAGCACGAGAACGTCGGGAGCCGCATCGGCGGCCGGCTTGCTCTGCCCAGGGCAAGGCAAAGCCAGAGCAAAACCGGCTACCAACAAAAGCATCGGCACACGGGAGAAGCTGAAAGCGGAACGTTGGATAGATAGGACCATAAAAGAATTCCTTTCGTCATGACTGCGGGCAGCATCAACCCGGTTGACTGAAAAACTGCTGATGTTTCCTGCTTCGATGCAAGCTGGGAAAACTCTGTTGCAGGACATCGGTCCGGAGAAATAATGTGCCGCGACTTAAGGCGGTCTTACACAAATTGTACTGGAACAGGACAGCGAGTTCTTCCGGGCGAGCCGAACTTCAAGAAAACTTCCAAAATCCCAAAGCTCATTCGTGCCAGCCTGACAACTGAGGCTACACAAAAATGTCGAACCCAGTTACGTATGCACAGTGGTCTCTTGAACCCTATTGCATTGGCATGAAACTTCGCGCCCTGCGCACCCAGAAGCGGCTCACCCTGGCCCGCCTGGCGGCTGAGACCGGTTTGTCGACCGCGTTGCTTTCCAAACTTGAAACGGACCGGATGATTCCCACGCTGCCCACGCTGGCCACGATCTGCCGGGTCTATGGAGTGGGAATGAGCCACTTCTTCTCCGAGCCCGATCGGCACGTTCTCTCGATCACCCGCAAAGCGCACCTCGAGGGAGGTGGACGAGGTCCGGAATCGGTAAAGGCCGTTCCATTGAACTCTCCCGGCACTTCCTCCGGACTGTTTGCGGAGATGGTCGAGGTGCCCGCGGGAACGTCCGACGCGCTTTCCGACGTTTTCAACCGCGACACCTGCGGACTGGTCTACGTGATCGAAGGGCGCTTGCAACTCTCGGCGGGCGGACTGCACGAAGTTCTGGAGACGGGAGACTGCGTTTTCATCGAGACCCGCATGCCGCTGGTGTGGAGCGCCGCCGGCAAGCATCCATGCCGGGTAATTGCGGTCCGTCCCGCCAGGACGGCTGGCTAACCGCCTCGCGCGGACCTGGAAGAGTAGGTTCGGCGCGGCCGGCAGACACATTGCCGGTTGCCGCCTCAGTCTGTACGATGGGGTGGGTTATCGCGTGTCTCGCGACTGGCGCGAAGGCGACTCGCTTTTCGTTGGAATCGGAATTCAATCCGGCACTTCGAAAATGGCGAGCCGCGTGGCCAGCCGGTGCCACGTCTCCACGCCAAGGACACCGTAAACGATGCGACCGAATGTGAACCTGATGAAAGCCACCCTGACGGGTGCGCTTGGCGGCCTGCTTTTCGGCTTCGACACCGTAGTGATCGCCGGAGCCATCGACGCGCTGGTGAAGCTCTACAACCTGAGTCCGCAGAACAAGGGACTCACGGTGGCCATCGGTCTCGTCGGCACCGTAATCGGCGCGCTTGGCGCCGGCCAGATCGGGCAGAGACTGGGCAGCCGCGAGACCCTGCGCATTACCGCCATCCTCTATGTGGTCTCCGCCGCCGGCTGCGCCCTGGCGTGGGGCTGGCCGTCGTTCCTGGTGTTCCGCTTCATCGGCGGCCTTGGCATTGGCGCCTCTTCGGTGCTCGGCCCGGTGTACATTGCCGAACTTGCCCCGGCCAAGTGGCGCGGCCGGCTGGTGGCCGCATTCCAGTTCAACGTGGTCTTCGGCATCATGCTGGCGTATACGTCGAACTACGTCATCCGCACCATGCACCTCGGCGCGACTGAGTGGCGCTGGCAGGTGGGCGTTGCGGGGATCCCGGCAGTTGGGTTCCTGATCCTGCTGTTCGGCATTCCGCGCAGCCCGCGCTGGTCGGCTTCGAAGAATCGCATCGACGAAGCGCTGGCGGTGCTTAAACTGATGGGCGAACCCGACCCGGAAGCGGAACTGGCCGACATTCGCTCCGCGCTTGCAACAGGAACATGCCACCGCCCACGAACGCGTGTTCCAGTGGAAGTATCGCTATCCGCTGTTTCTTGCCATCTCCATCGGCGCATTCAATCAGTTGGCCGGCATCAACGCGATTCTCTACTACATCAACGATATATTCGGCGCGGCCGGTTTCAGCCAGATCTCCGCTGACCAGCAGGCCATCGCCATTGGCGCCACCAACTTGATTTTCTGTGTGATCGGCATGTCGCTGATCGACAAACTGGGGCGAAAGACGCTGCTGCTGATTGGCGCGGTCGGCACGGCCGCCTGCCTCGCCGGGGTGGCATGGCTGTTCAACACCAATCCCCACTCTCCGGCGCTTCTCGGGCTGCTGGTCACTTACATCGCGTTCTTCTCGGTTTCCCAGGGTGCGGTTATCTGGGTGTATATCGGCGAGGTGTTCCCTACCTCGGTGCGAAACAAGGGACAGGGTGTGGGCAGCGCCAGCCACTGGTTCATGAACACCGTCATTCAGTTCGTGTTCCCGGTGGTGGTCCACTCCATGAGCCAGGCAACGCCGTTCGTGTTCTTCTCTGGCATGACGGTGGTGCAGTTCCTGGTGGTGCTGTTCGTCTATCCCGAAACCAAGGGGCAGACGCTCGAAGCATTGCAGCGCAAGCTGGTTGCGGCCGACTAAGTGCTATCTGCATAAGCCGGAGTTTCCGCTGATTGGCTGTTCTTGCGTGCAACCCGTGCTGATCTCGAGGTCCTCCTCGACGCGCTGTCTTGTGACAGTCAGGAAAGTGTACGCCCCAGCCACACGGGCTCCAATCTTCAGTTCATAGTTGTGCCATCGGCTTCGATTGGAAGCTGCTCGCTGTTTCGAGCTTCCTCTGATCTTGCCGCGGCTCCCTGCACAGAGCAGGGGCCGGGTAGGTGTCGATGGCAAGCCACGAAGACCGTATCGGCAAGTTCCTGCGGCGCCTGCTTCAACGCCGGTCGGCGTTGGAGATTGTTCAATCGCTTGCCGCGGATCAACGGCCTCTTCCTCCTCGCATTCCGGGCGGCAGTTCCGTTGCCGCTGTGGACGTTGACAAGCGCTGGAACCTGCTCGACATCGACGTATCGAGCCGCCGCTCGCTGCTGAATCGCGAACAGGGTGAAGACCTCTCGCACTACCAGCAGAACATCGAGAACTGCATCGGGACCGTGAAAGTCCCGGTGGGACTCGCCGGACCGCTGCGTGTGCGCGGCATGTTCGCATCGGGCGACTATTACATTCCGCTCGCGACTACCGAAGCCACGCTGGTGGCCTCTTATTCGCGCGGCGCCCGGGCCATCTCCGAGGCCGGAGGTTGCGTAAGCATCCTTCTTCACGAAGGAATGCGGCGGACGCCCGGGTTTGCATTGCGAAGCCTTGGCGATGCGGGTCTGTTCACCATCTGGTGCATCGAGCACAGCGAGGAGTTGCGCGCAGCCGCCGCAACCACGACTCGGCACGGCGAACTGATCGACATTGGCATGGCTGTCGAAGGCAACCATGTCTACCTGATCCTCGATTACACCACCGGCGACGCATCCGGCCAGAACATGGTGACTATTGCGACGCAGGCGGTGTGCGAGCACATCATGGCTCAGTGCACAATCCGGCCGGAGTCATTTTTTGTCGAAGCCAATCTCTCCGGAGACAAGAAAGCGACCGCGCAATCATTCGTCACCGTGCGCGGAAAGAAGGTTTCGGCTGAAGTCACGCTGCCCGCGGAGTTGGTTGCAGGGCGCCTTCATACGACTCCACGCGACCTCGAACGGTACTGGAAGATGTCGGCCATTGGCGCCATTCAAAGTGGGGCCATAGGCGTGCAGGGCCATTTCGCCAATGCGCTGGCGGCGCTCTACATCGCCTGCGGTCAGGATCCGGCGTGTGTGGCGGAAAGCGCCGTAGGAGTGACGCGCTTCGATGTAAATGACAACGGTGATCTCTACGCTGCGGTGACGCTGCCCAGCATCGTGGTGGGCACGGTGGGCGGCGGCACGTCGTTGCCGAGCCAGCGCGCGTGCCTGGAGATCATGGGCCTGGCCGGAGAAGGGAAAGCTCAAGCTCTTGCCGAGGTATGCGCTGCGCTCGCACTGGCGGGAGAGTTATCCATCACGGCGGCATTGTGTTCGGGGGAATTCACACATGCACACCACAAGCTTGCGCGCGGCAATGGCGCTGTCGCGAGAAACTAATCGCTGGTGGGTCTACCAGCGCGAGCGCTTTCCGGTGCTGGCGCATGGTCCGGTGATTCTCGCCTTCAGCCTGAGCGCCATCGCTTACTCAGCGCTGCTGCGCGGCGCGACCAGCCTCCCCGGCTGGAAACCGTGCTTCGTCGCGTTCGCCATTTCCTTCCTGTCGTTCCTGCAATTGAGAATTGCCGACGAGTTCAAGGACTCTGATGAGGACGCGCTATACCGGCCTTATCGGCCTGTTCCCCGCGGCCTTGTTTCGTTGCGCGACCTGGCATGGGTATGGGTGGGTTGCATCGCCGTGCAATTAACGTTGTGCCTCTGGCTTTCTCCGCGCAACGTATGGCTGCTTGCTGCAACGTGGCTGTATCTCGGCCTGATGACGAAAGAGTTCTTCGCGCGGCGGTGGTTGAAAACGCGGCCCGTGGTCTACATGGTTTCGCACATGGCCATCATGCCGCTGGTCGACTTCTATGCAACCGCATGCGACTGGGCGCCGGCTGGATATGCGCGCCCCCCGCGCGGCCTGCTGTGGTTCCTGGTGGTCAGCTTCTGCAACGGAATCGTGGTTGAGATCGGCCGCAAGATTCGTTCGCCACGGGATGAAGAGCATGGAGTGGAGACCTACAGCTTTCTCTGGGGAGCGAGGCGAGCTGTTTCTGTCTGGCTGGCAATGATGATCGTCACCGCCGGGTTTGCCTGCATGGCGGCACATGGCATTCGATTTGAAACGCCCGTCTTCATGATTCTCGCCTGCGTTGTTGTTATCGCCGCGGCGCTCGCTGTTCACTTTCTCCGCTCCCAATCATCCGGAGCAGGGAAGCGATTGGAAACCATGGCCGGACTTTGGAGCCTCGTTCTCTATCTCAGCCTGGGAGTGGCGCCGTTGGCATGGCAGCACTGGAGGCCGCTATGACTTACGTGCGCATCAGCGGCACGGTACGCGATCTGGGCGGCAAGGCTTTTGCGCTTTCGCGGCTCGCATCAGCCGGCCTGCCGGTGCCGGAATGGTTTGCTATCTCGCCTTTGGCATTCGAACGCAGCCTGACTCCTGCCCAACGAGAGAGGTGGCTGTCGGCGGATATCGAGCGCCTGCGCGCGGAGATCGCAGACGTGCAGCCGGCTACGGATGTGGCCGAAGAAATTCGCGCGAGCCTCGCAACTCTGCCGCCGGGGCGATATGCGGTTCGATCTTCCGCTGTGGAAGAGGATGGGACCGGCGACTCGTTTGCAGGCCAGTTCGGCAGCTATTTGTTTGTCGAGCACGATGCGATCGCGCGGCGAGTTAGTGATGTGTGGCGCTCATCGTTCACGCCGCGCATCATAGAGTACCGCAAACAGCGTGGCCTTAGCGGCACCCCCGGAGCGCCGGCAGTGCTGGTACAGCGCATGATCGATTCCACAAGCTCCGGGGTGGCGTTCAGTGCCGATCCTGTCAGCGGACGGCGAGGGTTGGCAATTGTCTCCGCGGTCTACGGCATGGGCACTGCACTGGTCGGAGGCGAAGCAGACGCCGACGTCTACGACGTGAATCGCACGGGGGTGATCGAGCGAAAGCACATTGCTCACAAAACGTTGCGACACGCCTTCTGTTCCTGCGCTGACGAGGGAGTCGCCGCTCAAGCTGTGCGGGAAGACTTGCGGGATCAGCCTGTGCTCACTGACCAGCAGGTGCTGGCGGTGGCCTCGCTCGGCCGCCAGGCCGCCGCAGTCTTCGGCCAGCCGCAGGATATTGAGTGGGCGATTGCCGATGAGAGCCTTTACCTGCTGCAATCGCGGCCGATCACCACCCTGCGCAACATTCCTGATCCCGATGGCGTGTTGAACATCTGGGACAACAGCAACATCATCGAGAGCTACAGCGGGGTGACGACGCCGCTGACGTTTTCGTTTGCGCGGCACGTGTATGAAGGCGTGTACCGGCAATTCTGCCGTATCCTGCGCGTGTCCACAAAAAAGATTGCCGCCAGCGAACGCACGTTCGGCTGCATGCTGGGGCTCATCCGCGGGCGCATCTACTACAACCTGCTGAACTGGTATCGCGTGCTCGCGCTGCTGCCCGGCTTCCGTTTCAATCGCAGGTTCATGGAACAGATGATGGGGGTGCGCGAGAGCCTGCCCGACGACATCGTCGCCGAACTAGCGAGCGCTTCACGGAAAGAGCGAATCGCCGACCTGATCAGCCTGGCGCGGATGATCGTGGTTCTGGTCTGGAACCTGCTGCATATCGAGCGCCGAATCGTCCGCTTCCAGGCACGGTTGGATGAAGCACTGCGGGAATGCTCTCCGGCCTTGACGGAAATGCGGCTTGACGAACTGGCGGCGTACTACGCGGAGCTTGAAGCAAAGCTGCTGCAGCGGTGGGACGCGCCGCTGATCAACGATTTCTTCGCCATGATCTTTCACGGCGCGCTGCGGAAACTGACGTTCCAATGGCTGGGTGATAAGACCGGCACTCTGGCCAACGATGCCATGCGCGGTTCGGGAACGATGGTGAGCGCCGAGCCTGCGGTCCGGGTGCGCGAACTGGCGCGAATGGCTGCAGGCGACGTCGATTTTGTTCATTGTCTGCGTGAGGGAACGGTCGAAGAGGCGTTGCGCGCGGTGCGCAATCATCCCGAGTTCCAAGCTTCTTACGACGCCTATCTTGCGAAATTCGGCGACCGGTGCATGGAAGAGTTGAAGCTCGAGAGCGAGACCCTTCACGACAATCCGCAAGTTCTACTGCGCAGCGTTGGCGAACTGGCGCGCGCCGAGGAACCAGAATGCATACCGGCTGAGAGCGTTGAGCGGAGGCCTGAGATCGAGAAGGAAATTCGAAGCACGCTGCGGCGTTCTCCAGTCAAACGCATACTGCTGACCTGGGTCCTGCGCAACGCGAGTGAGCGCGTCAGGCAACGCGAGAACCTGCGTTTCGAGCGCACACGACTGTTCGGGCGAATTCGCCGCATCTTTCGCGAAGCAGGGCGGCGGCTGCATGCAAACGGGGTGCTGAATACAGCAGACGATGTCTTTTATCTCCAGATCGAGGAAATCGTATCGTACGTGAATGGGACGGCGGTCACCAAGGATCTCGCCGCCCTCGCCGCGGTGCGCAAGGCAGAATTTGATGAGTACAAGACATTGCCCGGTCCACCCGATCGGCTCGAGACCTTTGGTCCCGTGTACGAAACCGACCTCGATGCGAAGACAGTCGCGCGCGGGGATGAGAACTCCAACGTAGATGAGCGCTGCGGCACTGGCTGTTGCCCGGGCGTAGTGCGCGGACGAGTGCGCGTGATTCTCGATCCTCGCGGTGCGCAAGTTCAGGCGGGCAGCATTCTGGTGGCCGAGCACACCGATCCGGGCTGGATCATGCTGTTTCCTTCTGCAAAGGGATTGCTCGTGGAGCGGGGAAGCCTGCTGTCGCACTCCGCGATTGTCGCGCGCGAGTTGGGCATTCCGGCCGTGGTCTCGATTCGCGGACTGACAAGCTGGCTGCGCGACGGAGATGAAGTAGAACTCGATGGCGCTCGCGGAACGGTGCGGCGCATTGCGGTCGAGGAGAGCCATGCCGCGTGAAGATTCAAAACGTGCTGACCTCGGCATTCGCTACGCACAGTGCTGGGAGGACGCCGACGTTCTTGTCGAGGCGCTTCAGCCGGGGCCGGGAAAAAGGTGCCTGTCCATCGCGAGCGGCGGCGACAACTCGCTGGCATTACTCGCGCGCTCGCCGGAGTATGTTCTCGCCGTCGACCTCAATCCGGCGCAATTGGCCTGCCTGGAGCTGCGCGTGGCCGCATTTCGTGAGTTGCAGCATTGCGAGATGCTCCAGCTTCTTGGTTCGAGACCGTGCGCAGATCGGATGCTCCTGTACCGTCACTGCCGGAGTCGACTCTCGGCAGACACGCGGAAGCTCTGGGACGAGCGCGCGAAGTTGATTGAGAAAGGAATCGGCGACGCGGGCAAGTTCGAATCATACTTTCGTACTTTCCGTACAGACGTTTTGCCGCTCATCCATTCACTCGGCAGCGTCAACGAATTGCTCCGGCCGAAATCTCGAGAGGAACGAATTGAGTTTTATGAATGCGCCTGGGATTCGCGGCGCTGGCGGGCTCTGTTCCGAATCTTCTTTTCGCGATGGGTGATGGGCGCGCTGGGTCGCGATCGTGAATGCTTCCGCTACGTCGAAGGGGACGTGGCCGAGCGGATCCTGTCGAGAACGCGTTATGCGCTGACGGAGCTCGATCCGGCCTCAAACCCGTACATACAGTGGATACTCACAGGAAGCCACAATGGCGTACTCCCTTTTGCATTGCGGGAGAAAAATTTCGATCCGATCCGCCGCAACCTCGACAGGCTCGAGTGGCGCGATGCGGCGGTCGAGGACGTGACAGACCGCGATGGCAAGTTCGATTGCTTCAACCTGAGCGATGTCTTCGAGTACATGTCGGAACAGGACTATGCCGGACAGTTGAACAGGATCGTCGACGCAGCCATGCCGGGCGCGCGGCTGGCGTATTGGAACATGCTGGCGCCGCGACACCGCCCGCCCCAACTGGCCGGATGCCTCGATGAACTCGCCGAACTAGGTGCGCGCCTGTTCGCGAAAGACAAGGCGTTCTTCTACAGCGCCTTTGTGGTGGAGCAGGTGCGATGACGCGCGCGGACCTGCTTGCGGTGGCGGCCGTCATTGGCGCGGGCATCGTGATGCTTGCGCTTCTCGGACTGTGCCGACGTCTTTTTACAGACTCGGAGGGACTGCGTAAGCTTGCTCACCTGGGCACAGGCGCGCTGGCCATGCCGTTTCCGTGGATATTCTCTTCGCTGCGTCCGGTGATGGTTGTTTGTGGATTGGCTTTGGTGCTGCTTGCCGTTGTCTCGAAAATTCCGGCTGCGAGGGCTCGCCTCGGCGGAAGTCTCTATTGCGTCGGCCGTGATTCACACGGAGAGTTCTACTTTCCCATCGCAGTCACCATTCTGTTTGCGCTGGCGCGCGGCGACAAACTGCTGTATTCAATTCCCATCCTGGTACTGACTTTTGCCGATGCAGTTGCCGCGGTGCTGGGAGCGAGGTACGGCACGGTTGCGTACGAAGGTATCGGAGGCAAGAAGAGCCTGGAGGGATCAGTCGCGTTCTTCACCGTGGCGTTCTTCGCCGTGCATGTTCCGTTGCTGCTGTTCACGGATCTGACCCGGGCACAAACGCTGCTGGTGGCGATGGATATCGCGTTGGTGGTCATGCTGCTCGAAGCAGTTTCGTGGAGGGGGCTGGACAATGTTGTCATTCCGCTGGGCGTTTTTCTGCTGCTGCACATCTATACCGCGCTTCCCGTGCCTCAACTCATCTATCGCTTCTCCGCTGCGCTGGTTCTCATCGCGTTTGTGCTGCTCTATCGATCGCGCACCACGCTGCAGCATACCGCGTTGCTTGCCTCAGCCCTGGTTCTGTACGCATCATGGGGCGTCGGCGGATGGCGTTGGCTGGTTGCGCCGGCGCTACTGTTTCTCAGCTATTCACTTTTCGTTCCGCGGGTTTTTCTCGCGAACACCCGCAAAGACAATGTGCTGGCGGTAGCGAGTGTCGCTTCGGCGGGCTTTCTCTGGCTCTACCTTGCGCATGTGCGCGAGGAACGCGAACTCCTTTTCCCTTACACCGCTGCGTACACGGTGCACTTGGCGATCCTTGGATGGACGCTCCATGTCCTTCGCGACCCCGCGCTGGGCGCATGGAAACGGGGCATGGTGCTCCTGGCGCAATCCTGGCTGGTGATGTTTGTGCCATACGTTTTGATGGGCGGCTTTTCGCGCACGGCTCTTTTACAGGCTGCTCTGGCGCTGCCGTTGTGCGCTGCTTCCTTTGCGGTGTTTTGCATGATCGAGCCTCGCCGCGACGGTCTCTATTCGGTGGGCGCGTGGCGATGGGCGCGTGAGGCCGCGGTCGTTCTCGTCTCTACGTTACCGCTCGCGTTCGTGGGAGGAATGCCATGAGAGTGGTCACGATCGCTTCGGGAAAGGAGAGGACTGCACTCTTGCATTCGCTGCAACTGCCTCGGTTCGATCCAAGGCAGATTGAGGATCATCGGGCGGACGAACATCTCTGTGCCCTTGGGACAAACGGAGAGGTTCGCGCGCACTGTTCGTTGTGGTGGCGTCAGACGCCGGCGCTGCCAGGGCATGTGCCGGGTGCGATCGGCCACTATGCAAGTGGGGACGACGAAGCGGGCGCGGCCCTGCTCGATGCAGCCATTGCTCGCCTGCGTGAAAACGGGTGCACGCTCGCGATCGGGCCCATGGACGGGAACACCTGGAGACGTTATCGATTCGTCACTGGCGACGGTTCGGTCCGGCCGCTGGAGCCGGCGTTCTTTCTGGAACCTGCGAATCCGCCGGAATGGCCGCGGCAATTCGAACGCGCAGGGTTCGAGAAGATGGCGGAATACTATTCGGCGCTGAACAGCGATCTCGCGCGTCCGGATGAACGAATTGCGCCGGTGGCCGCGCGATTGGAATCCGCTGGGGTGCGGATTCGTTGTGCGGTGGGTGCAGATATGAATGTCGCGCTCAAGCGGATTTACCAGGTGAGCCGGGTTGCATTTGCCCGCAACTTTCTCTACACCGAATTGCCCGAAGAGGCTTTCGCTGCGCAATACGCCGGCCTGTTGAAGCAAATCCGGCCCGAGCTTGTTCTTCTGGCGGAGCGTGATCGCGAGCTGGTCGGCTATCTGTTCGCGATTCCGGATTTTATGCAGGCTGCGCGGGGACGCGTGATGGACACGTTCCTGATCAAGACGGTCGCGATTCTTCCTTGCGCAGAGCTGCGCGGGCTGGGCGGGGTGCTGGTGAGCCGGGCCCAGCAGGCGGGGCACAAGCTTGGCTTTCGCCGCTGCATCCATGCGCTGATGCACGAAGACAATGTTTCCCGCAGGATCAGCGGCCACTATGCCGAAACCATGCGCCGATACACGCTATATAGCCGGGAGATCTCCGCGTGAATATCACCGAGGTTTTGCACGAGCAAGCGGCGCAACGCGGCGAGTCGCCGGCCCTGATTGAGACTATGCGCGGACGGGACCGCGAGCTTGGTTTTCGCGCTCTCGAATCTGCCGCCGCGCGCATCGCTGGATTCCTCGATCGCAAGGGAATTCATTCCGGTGATCGAGTTCTTATCCTGCACCCCATGTCGATTGAGTTGTACGCATTTCTGGTTGCGCTGTTTCGCATCGGGGCGGTGGCCCTGTTTCTCGATCCTTCAGCGGGGCGGGACTATGTCGAGCGCTGCTTGCGAATCGCGCCGCCGAAGGCGTTCTTCGGGAGCGCCAAGGCCCAGTTGCTTCGCTTGTGGATTCCCGAGCTGCGGCGCGTTGAGCGCAGTTTTTGTTCAACGCGCGTGCCGGGAGCGACCTGCATTTCACTCGATATTGACGGGCCGGAGATGGCCACGATTGCGCCGGCAGAAGAAGGAACGCCGGCGCTGATCACGTTTACCAGCGGAAGCACCGGGGAGCCCAAGGCCGCGCTACGCACGCATGGTTTTCTGCTGGCGCAACACCGCGCCATGCGAGCGGCCCTTCAACTCCGCGCTGGGACATTCGATCTGACCACGCTGCCGATTTTTGTTCTGGCGAACCTGGCGTCCGGCGTGACCAGCGTACTGCCTGATGCCGACATGCGGCGACCGGGCTTCATTTCTCCGCGGCCGGTGCTTGGTCAACTGCAGCGCCTGTCCATCCAGACGATGGCGGCGTCGCCCGCGTTCGTGGCTCGCCTCACGGAGGAATGCCGCGAGCAAGGCCTCCGGATCGAGCGCATAGAGAGAGTATTCATGGGCGGAGCGCCGGTATTTCCTGAAGATTTACGGCGAGCGCGAGAGGTGTTTCCAAATGCGGAGATCACGGCGGTGTACGGTTCCACTGAGGCCGAACCCATCGCCGAGGTCGCGTTGTCGTCCATCAGCCAGTGCGACTTCGATGCGATGGAAGCCGGGTGCGGACTGCTGGCGGGCGCACCGCTCAACTCGATTGACCTGCGCATCGTGCGCGACCGCCATGGTGAGCCGATCCCGGCACTCGATCCATCCCAGTTCCGCGCATGCTGGGTTGAGTCTGGCGCAGTGGGAGAGATTGTCGTTTCTGGAGACCATGTGCTCACGGGCTATCTCAATGGTGAAGGCGATTCGGAGACCAAATTCTGCGCCTGCGGAAAGATGTGGCACAGGACAGGCGATCTGGGCCGGCTCGATCCTTCGGGAAGATTGTGGCTGATGGGACGCGCTGCAGCAGCCATCGAGGATGAGCGCGGCGTGATTTATCCGTTTGCGGTGGAGTGCGCCGCGCGGCAGATTTCCGGCATTCGCCGCGCCGCGATCGCGGGTGCTCGGGGGCAAAGGATCCTGGCGGTGGAGGCGGATTCGGGGCTGGCAGTCGATACGGTCCGTAGCAGGCTGGCGTGGGCGAAACTCGATGAGGTTCGATGGGTACGCTCGATCCCCATGGACAATCGCCACAACGCGAAGGTCGATTACGTGGCACTGCGGCGCTTGATCTCGAAATGAATCGAGTTCAGCCCGGCATTCTGATTAAGAACGATCGGAGAGGTTGAAGCCTTCCGGGCGAAGCGTTTGTGCATAGTGACACTCTGCGGACACGGGACACTGATGGCACAAGGGCGCCTTCTCCTTGCAGAGGGTCTTTCCGTGGACGCGCAGCAGGAGGTGGGCACTTTTGAGCCGTTCCACGTGGACCGGCAGTTCTGGTTTCAGGGCGTCCTGCACCGACCGATAGGTGGCGCCGTAGTTGCGCTGCGCCCGCCCCCACCCAAACCGGCTCAGTACCCGAAGGCCGTTGGATTCGATCGGCAGGCCGCTCGCAACCCCGCAGAGCAGCAGGATCTTTTCCGCCCCGGGGTCGCCGATGGTGGGGAACTGCTTCAGAGCTTTTTTGGCATCGGGGTACGGCAAGGTCAGAATCGAGTTGAGGTCGCCGGCAAATTGATTCAAGGTGATCCGCGCGATTTCCCTCCACCGAAAGACGCGCATTGCCGGGCGCATGCCTCCGCGGAGGGCGATGGGCAGCAGAACCCCGTCAGATGCGGCATCGATGGCCGTCGGGTTCAATCCGACTTTGTCGCGTAAGGCGCTGAAGACCTCGAACCGGCGCTCGTCCGGCAACAGGTAGCAGGCGTTCTCCCACAGGACCAGTTCGAAGGGTCCGGTGGCAGGAGGAAGCGCGGGTTCGCCATAGTGTTGCTTGAGGCGGGTAATGAGCCGGTCGAACCGATTCATAAGACCTCGGTTTCTTCATGCGTAATTCGGTGCAGCCGGGCCGACGGCGGAATCTCGCGCAGTGTACAGGGGAAAGAAGCGCGGAGCCAAGTGATTTCTGGGGAACTGGGCGGATTGCCGATCTATTAAAAGTAACGTGTTATACTGGTTTTGCGCTCAGTGATTTGGTCGTGAGCGGCGGTTTGCCCTCCTAAAGGCAATTCAGCCTGGCACAGATTTCCCCCAAGCCCCTACAGCGTGTACCCCCAGTCTCCCGACCGGCGACGTGTGTGAGGACTGCGTATCAGTTCTCGAGTCGATCGAACGCCAGCATAGTCTCGGCGCGATAAACCGGAATGGCGTGAAGGGGTAGCCGGCCGGCGGTGTGCCGCCCGGCGTAAAAGCAGCGTGGGTCAGTTCCGGGCGAGCAAAAGGTTCGCCAGTCCCGTGGACGATTTTGGTTCTCTCTTACGCAATTCAAGAAACAGGCTCGCGCCTGATGTAGTATTCGTGTGCGCGCCTCAAGGTCCGGTTCCGTTTGCAGGCCCGTTGGGAAAATGGGGCTCCGGAACCCAGGAAATGATCTAACTTTGACGACTCAGTTTTCACAGTTTTCTCTCTCGCCCGCCCTTATGGCGCGGCTCAATGCCAACCAATTTGTAACTCCTACCCCGGTGCAGGCCGGCGCCATTCCTCCCGCGCTCGAAGGCCGCGATGTGCTGGCCACGGCGCAGACCGGAACCGGCAAAACGCTCAGCTTCCTTATCCCCATCGTGGAGATGCTGCAAAACACCAAGGACCGCAATGCCGCGCAGGCGCTCATTCTGCTGCCCACTCGCGAACTTGCAATGCAGGTGGAGAAAGCCTTTCTTGCTATCCGCACCAGTTCGCAGCAGACCGTTGCCCTGGTGGTCGGCGGCATGGCGGAGCGCGCGCAACTCGATGCGGTGCGCCGCGGCGCCCGCATCATTGTGGCTACACCCGGCCGCCTTGAGGATTTTCTCAAGCGCAAGCTGGTGCGAATGGACCAGATAAATACCCTGGTGCTTGACGAAGTGGATCGCATGCTCGACATGGGGTTCCAGCCCGCCATCGCGCGCATCGCAGCTACTCTTCCCGCTCACCGGCAGACGCTTTGCTACTCCGCCACGCTGGAAGGCGCGGTCAAGGAAGTGGCCCGCAAGTATCTCTCCAACCCGGTCCGCATCGAGATCGGTTCTGTGCTCAAGCCGGCTGAAAATGTTGAGCTGCGCACCTTTGAAGTGGAACCCGACAAGAAGCAGGAACTGCTCGAACACCTGCTTGGCTCCGAGAAGGGAAGCTTTCTGGTCTTTGTCCGCACCAAGCATGGAGCGGAGCGCGTGGCGCGGCGGCTCACGCGGTCCGGCTGGTCCGCGACCCAGATTCACGGCGATCGTTCGCAGTCGCAGCGTAACGCGGCTCTGCGCAGCTTCTCCGAGGGGCGTCATCGCGTGCTCGTGGCCACAGACGTTGCCGCGCGCGGCATCGACGTCGCGGATATAGCGCACGTGGTGAATTTCGACCTGCCCAAGGTTGCGGAAGACTTTGTGCATCGCGTGGGCCGCACCGGCCGCAATTTAGCGCACGGGGTGGCGTCCACCTTTTCCGGGCCCGCGGAGCGCCGTGACCTGGCCAAGATCGAGCGCACGCTCTCGATCAAAATGAAGCGCTTCCGGGTGCGCTCGGTCGGGAACGTGCAGGCCGCGTAAACCAGTCTCGATTTCAAAAACAAAATGGCGACGGCTCAACGGGCCGTCGCCATTTGCATGTGCGCTGTGATCTGCGCCTGATCTCAGAAGACGTCCACGTATGCGCACGGGCTGATCACTATGGGATGGGGGCTGGTGGGGAGAGTTCCCCCGTCGATTTCAGTCCCGCTGGTGCTGCAATACCTCACGCCCGACTCGGTGTACGCATTCGCATTCCAGAACGGGATCATGCCGATGATTGCCGGGCCCGAATCCTCAACGATCCATTCGGCGGAGTTTCCCAGCAGCGGATATCCGGGATACGCGGTGAATCCTAATTGGACGGATTGCCCGGTGGTGATGTTCACGAGGTACGCATATCCCTGGGTTGGAGAGGTGTGCCAGACTTCCACGAACATCTCGTTGTTGGGAGCGATCGGGAAACCGGAGATACGGACTTCACCGTAGGGATACCACTCATACCATGCCGAATAATAGGACGCCCTGGTGAGGCCTGAGCAATAAGCGTCAAACTCGATGCCGGCCTGAAGCACATCACTCGAACCGAAGCCGTCGATGCCATCCCATGCGGAAGCATATGCCCAGCCACCGGTGCACCCGGCTTGTTGAGCCACGGGAACGACGAAATCGCTCACAATGTAGTAGAAGGAATTGGCGCCGTAGCTGGTGGCTCCACTTTGAGCAACGAAGCCGCTCATGTTGGCGATGATGAGGTTGTTGTCGTGCGGAGCGGGAGTCGGAACTTTGTTTTCCAGCGCGGCCGGGGTGTTCTGGCCTGTCCCGGTCTGCCCATGGGCGATGGAGGTCGGTTCGAGTTTTGGAACGATCCGGGTTTCGGAGGCGTTCATGGCCCGCACCCAGGTGGCATACGCCTTGGGGTCGGTATTCTCGCTGGGCCGCGGCGGAAAACCGTGATAGGCGAGCTCTTCATCCGACGCGTTGCTGGGATCGAAGCCGGCCGGAGGAGCCTCGATAGTCGTGATGCCGGGCAGGTTGGTGGGGTGCTCGTTGGGTTGCAGAGGCTTGGCGTTCACCGCCAGTGCAGCCAGTGGAGTCGACAGGATGACCGTTGTGATTGTGGTGAGGGAGAGAGTTTTCATAATCGTGTCGTCCTTTACGAGGGAGTTGCTCCGATGGGGCATCAGAGTGTCTTGTAGTGGACGCACGTCTCGGCGCGTTACAGCCGCTTGAGAATTTTCTTCCCGGTGGCTGAAGAGAAAAGTTGCAAGAGATCGTCACGAATTTGTTTCGCACAAAAAACAGAATGGCGACGGCTGGTTAGCCGTCGCCATTCTTTTCCTCTTTTTGGTCGGGTCAAGCGGAGGAACTGAATTACCAGGCGGAGCCGGTGACGTGGCCGACGAAGGCCTCCGGTCCGAGGTATTCGGGATAGGAGATCACGTTTCCGCTGTTGTCGGTCATGTCGATGGCATAGCCATTGGCGATGTCATAGAACACGCTCGACTCGGTGTAGGCATACGAATCCCAGAAGGGAATCATCTCGTAATTGGTCAGGGTGGCGAGGCTGCCGCCCACACTGGGACGCTCGATAACCCACTCAGCCGAGTTGCCGCGCAGCGGGTATCCCGGATAGGCGGTGAATCCTACTTCTACGGCCTGGTTGTTGTTGTAGTTCACGAGGTAGGCATAGCCCTGGGTGGAAGAGGTGTGCCACACTTCGACGAAGATGTCGTCGCCGGCGGTGACGGGGAAGCCGGAGATGCGAACTTCGCTGTAGGGATACCACTCGTACCACGCGGAATAATAGCTCGACTTGGAGAGGCCGCCGAGGGCGCAGTACGCGTCAAACTCGACGCCGGCCTGGAGGACATCAGGCGATCCCCAGCCGTCGATACCGTTCCACTCAGAACCCCAATCCCAGCCGCCGGTGCAAGCGCCGAATGCCTGCTGCGCGACCGGTACGACCATGCTGTTCACAACGTAGTAGTAGGAAGTGGATCCGTAGCTGGTGGCGCCGCTGAAGTCGACGTAGCCGCTCCAGTTGGATGAGTAGGAAACGTTGCTCACCGGGCTGTTGGTGTTGGCGGCGTTGCTCTCCGCGGAGGGCTTCGCGTTCTTGGTCACGTTGGCGGGGCCATGGAAGATCGAGGTCTGTTCGAGCGTAGGCATCACGCGAGTCTTGGAGGCCTTCATGGCCTTCGACCAGGTGGCAAAAGCCTTGGGCTCGGTGTTCTGGTTGGGGCGCGGTGGGAAGCCGTGATAGGCGAGTTCTTCATCGGACGCTAAGATCGGATCGAAGCCGGCTGGCGGAGCCTCGACGGTGAATGTGCCGGGGAGGTTGAGTGCATGCTCATTGGGCTGCAGTTTGTGGGCGGGAGGGGCATTGAGGGCCACTTGCGACACTGCGGCCAGAGGCGCAGCAAGGACGAGAACCGCTGTAAGTGCGGAGGACAGGCTCTTCATAATTTTTCAATCCTTTGGGAGAGGTGCTCTGATGGGGCATCAGAGTGTTTCTGCGCTAGTAGTGGGCGCGGGCGAGGTAACGTTACAGTTGTTTCAAAATAATTTTCGACATTGGGGGGCAGAGTCGCGAAACATGGCGAACGTTGTCAGCGCGCAGACGCGTCCTGAGATAAGCTCGATCAATCAGCAGACACCAGCGAATCAGCAGGGCTCGCGGCCTTCTTGCCTGCCAGTTGCAAGAGCCTCCGGCCTACCAGGAAAAACCAGAATGGATACAGCACTCCGGCAACCGACATCAGCACCATGCCCGTGACGGGTACGAACCACCCGCACAGCAGATGAGCCAGGTCGAGCCCATGCATGATGATTCCCAGCCAGGCGGTTCCTCTGCTGAATATTCCTTGCAGCATCACGTAGCAGATGAGCACGGCTCCCGTCTGCAGCAGGATCGCGCCCACAACCGCGCCGGTGTTGTGCCAGATGTTGGTGGCCATCACGGCCTGGCCCGCGGCAAGATACTGCGTCTTCTGCGCCTCGCTCACTGCAGAATCGTACATCTCGCTCAGCCTGAGCATGGGCAGGGCGGTGGGCGTAGCCAACACCAGTGTGGTTCCAACAAATGCCAAAGCGGTAGCGAGAACGGAGATCGATAGATCGACTCGCTGCAGCGCCGCGAACAGCCCGAGAAAAATCAAATAGTAAAGCGGCATCGCGAGAATGGTCGGCAGATCGAGACGCAGCAGTCCTTCGATCTTGTGATCGTGCAGCATTGCGAAAATCCCAGCCGGATCCGGGGGCGTACCCATCCCGATGACTGCGACCTGCACAAGCGTCAAGAGGGAATAAAGCAGCAGAGCGAACGCGGCGTATCCACCCCATAGGCACAAGCCGCTCAAGTCGTGCGCTTTGGGCGCATCCGTCTTTATTGCGGATTGTTCACGGATCGAATTCACGGCCACCCCGGGCGCAAAAATATCTTGGAGCTATTCGAAGTTCCAAAGTAATTCCTCACGCCTTGGCCGCGGAATCAATGGATCGATTCCACGCCTCTCTCTGAGGACGAGAAGCGAACATCGGAAGTTCCATCGATCGCGAAGATGTTTGTGGATGTGGGTAACCGAATTGAGACGGCGGACCCGGCCTGCAGTATGCGGGTACAGACCGGATCCGCTTCCGCGCTGGCTGATCGCACACGCTCAAATCTGAGCGTGTGCGAAGCAGCGCGGGAACCAAGGCAAGTGTTTCACTGGCCGGCTACAGCTCGGCGTGAGTCGAAAGCTGATTTGGAGTAGGCGTGGGCCCCCGGCCGTAAGCCCGCCACGCACATCCAGCATGAACCTGTATCGACAGTACCGAGCGTAAATTCTTGTAAAGGTTTGGCGGCCGCTTCCAGTCCTTACCGCCAGCGAAAAATCTTCATGGTGACGGCGAAGGGCACCACTAGCCACGCCAGCAGAATACCCACCGGCATCATAAGGTGATTGAGCCCGATCCCCTGCAGCATGTTGCTGCGCAGAGCGTCGATGGCCGCGGTCAGCGGCAATGCGCGAACGAATGGCTGAATCACGGCAGGAAAGCGGGTTGCTGAAAAGAACACGCCGGACAGGATCCACATGGGCAGCATGACGAGATTCATCAGGCCCGATGCGGCTTCCATGGTTTTCGCGCGCGAGGCAACCAGCAGTCCCAGCGCGGAGAACGCAAGCGAAGTGATGAGGCAGATGATTCCGAGGTCGAGAAGCGAGCCGCGGATGGGAACTCCGAATGCAAGTCGCGCAAACCCGACAAAGACCACGACCTCAATCACCAGCATTACCAGCCGCGACAAAATGAACGACGCCATGTACTGCCACCGTGGCATGGGCGACGCCACCATCCGCTTGAGCAATTTCTTCTGCCGCGCTTCCACGATGGCGAACCCCATGCCCCAGATTGCCGAGCCCATCAGGTTCATGCCCAGCAAACCGGGCACTACGAAATCGATGTAGCGCGCCCCGGTCTCGTGAACGAATTCATTTTGCGAGGCCACGGCATCGCGCCGGCCCGCCGCGGTCTGGATCGCGCGCTCTGCCAGCAGTCGCGCCGCGCGCGCATCGGGATTGGTGCTGTCGTACTTGTAGATCACTCCGTCCGTCCGCTGAATCGCGAACAGATCGATGGTGCCGATGGCGAGCGCGTGCGTGCCCGCGGATTCATCCATCTTGGCTGCATTCAGGCCCTTGTCGGCGGCCAGTGCTTGAGTCAGTTGTGCGGTTGTGGCGCCCACCGGCAGCACGTCCGCGGGCCGGTTGCGAAACGCGATTCCCAGGCCCACCGCCAGCAGGATGGGAAAGATGAAGACCCAGAAGATGGCCTCAGGCTCGCGCAGAAACAGGCGGAACCGGGTCGAGGTCAATTGATAGAGAGAGCTATGGTCGAGTCTACTCATCGCGCAGATTCCTCCCCGTGAGGCCCACGAACACGTCTTCGAGCGATGCCGAGTGGGTGCGGAATTCGCTCAAGTGCAGTCCCATTTCTGACAGTGCGGAAAAGATGCGCGGCACAGTGGTGTGCAGGTCTTTCACCGACAGTTGATGGATGCCTGCGTCCACGCGATGCGATTGCACGCCTGGTATCTTCTTCAATGGCGCGGCGTCCAACTCTCCGCGGGTCGCATCGGCATTGGTTACTGCGAATTCGACGATGTGGTCGCCGCCCACGGATGCAATCAACTGCTGCGGAGTGCCGAGCGCAATGATGCGCCCGTGATCCATGATCGCCACGCGGTCACACAGCCGCTCCGCCTCATCCATGTAATGGGTGGTCAGAATGATGGTGCGCCCGGCGCGCTTCAATTCGTCCACCAGGTCCCACAAGTGACGCCGCGCCTGCGGATCGAGCCCGGTAGTCGGCTCGTCGAGAAACAGCAACTCGGGATCGCCCACTAGCGCACAGGCCATCGCCAGGCGCTGCTTTTGTCCTCCCGACAAGCCGCCGACCCGTGCCGTGCGCTTTTCATCGAGTTGCGCAATCCGGATCGCTTCATCGACCGAAATGCCCTGATGAAAAAAACTGCGAAACAGACGCAAGGTCTCTGCGACGGTCAGCTTGTCGGGAAACTGTGTCTCCTGCAGCTGAATGCCGATGCGCTGGCGAAGGTCCTTCTCCGCCGTTTTCCAGTTCAAGCCCAGCAGTTTTACCGTTCCCGCATCGGGCGGTGTCAGCCCCTCGCAGATCTCGATGGTGGTGGTCTTGCCGGCGCCGTTGGGGCCGAGTAATCCAAAACACTCGCCGCGCGTCACCTCCAGATCGAGATGATCCACCGCGACAACATCGCCGAACGTCTTGCGCAATCCGCTTAGCGACAGGGCAGGCCCGTCGTAATCCGATCCATTTGATGGCTTGTGAACCAAGATGATTTCCTCGCACAAAGACTAACGGGTGCCCCTTTGTCATTCAACCCTTCACAAAGTTGGGTGCCCCAGGTCTCGATTCTGAGACCTGGGAAGCGAAGCCGGACTTCGTCGTCGTTATTGGCTCGTCGGTCAAAGCCTGTTGCGCCTTTCGTCCTGTATTATTCCCGAAATAACAAAACATCGACCCGGTGAGCCAATGACCACGTCCGCGCCCATACCTGCCGATTCCAAGTCGCAACTCCGCAAGACCATGGGCTTCTGGGATGTGCTGCTGTTCAATATCGCCACGGTTCTGGGGCCCCGCTGGATCGCCGCCGCCGGCCACAACGGAACGTCTTCCATCAGCCTGTGGGCCATCGCCGCCGTCTTTTTTTTCATCCCCGGAGCGCTGGTCATCAACGAACTTTCCTCGCGCTTTCCTGAGGAGGGCGGCCTATACGTCTGGGCACGCGAGGCGTTCGGCCCGTTTCATGGATTCGTCGCCGGATGGACCTACTGGTTTTACACCGTTTTCTATTTCCCCGGCCTGCTGCTCGCCAGTGCGTCCATGTCGGCCTACATTATCGGGGGCCGCGGTGCCGCCCTCGCCCAGGACCGCACGTTCCTACTCAGCGTCTCGATAGCTTTGCTGGTGGTGGCCGTGGTTCTGAACATCATAGGCCTCAACATCGGCAAATGGCTGCAGAACGCCGGCGGCGTTGGCACCTATGTGCCGCTGCTGATGCTGGTCGGCGTTGCCGCAGTGGTCGTCATGCGCCATGGCTCCGCCACCCATTTCACCCTGCAGAACATGATGCCCGCGTGGAACTGGGACACCGTCAACTTCTGGTCCCAGATCGCGTTCGCCTTCACCGGGCTGGAACTGGTCTGCGCCATGAGCGAAGAAGTTCGCGATCCCTGCCGCACCCTGCCGCGCGCGGTCTTCGGTTCCGGCGCTCTCATTGCGATCATGTATATCGTGGGCACATTTGCCATCCTCGGCCTCGTGCCCGCTGCCGACCTCGATCCCAAGAGCGGCGTCTTCCACGCGATTACGGTCGGCTCCATCGCCCTGAAAGTCGGATTTCTGGGAATGCTCGCCGCGGTTCTGGTCACGGTGGGCAACGCCGGCGGCGTCGGCAGTACGGTCGCCGGCATCGCGCGCGTGCCGTTCGTGGTCGGCGTCGATCGCTATCTTCCGCCGGCATTCGGCAAGATTCATCCCCGCTGGAAAACTCCTTACATCTCGATTCTGGTCCAGGCCATTCTGTCGGGAGTGGTTCTCCTGCTCAGTCAGATCAATGAGACCACCCGCGGCGCTTATCAGGTGGTCATCGATCTCGCCATCATCCTCTACTTCATCCCATTCCTGTATATGTTCGCCGCCGTCATCAAGCTCGCCTACCGTGATGATCGTCGCACCAATCCTCGCGCCATTCTGGTGCCCGGTGGCATGCCGGGTGTGTGGATCGCGGGGGCGCTCGGTTTTGTGGTCGTTCTCGTCGGAATTTTGGTTTCGATCTTTCCTCCGGGAGATGTGGCGAACCGATTGGTCTTTGTGCTCAAGGTCACGGGAGTCGCGACAGCTTCCATCGGGCTGGGCCTCTTTCTCTACTGGCGCGGAGCGCGAGCGAAGCAGACCGGGATTTAACCCGCGCCCCGCGTTCGCCTCGCCCCCGCCCCGCCTGTTATGGTCGAAAAGGAAATTCTGATGAATCCACCTTAGGACCCGGCCGGTCATGCTCAGGCGTTGGCGAACTCGAATACTGCTCTTTCTTGCCGTTCTTGGGCCGGGGTTTATCACCGCCAACGTCGACAACGATTCCGGCGGCATCCTCACCTACTCCCAGGCTGGGGCGCAGTTCGGCTACGGCCTGCTCTGGACCATCATTCCCATCACCATCGCCCTGATCGTTGTGCAGGAGATGTGCGCCCGCATGGGCGTGGTCACCGGCAAGGGCCTCAGCGACCTGATCCGTGAGGAATTCGGACTGCGCCTCACCGTCGTACTCATGCTGCTGCTGGTGGTGGTCAACTACACCAACGTGGTCACCGAATTCATCGGCATCGCCGGCTCGCTGCACCTGTTCCATGTCACCAAGTTCATATCGGTGCCCTTGTGCGGGCTGCTGGTGTGGTTCATGGTGGTGAAGGGCAGCTACAAAAGCACCGAAAAGATCTTTCTCATCGCCTCCAGCGTCTACATCGCCTACATCTTCGCCGGAGTTCTTTCGCAGCCGAGCTGGCACGACGCGCTGCTGGCCACCATCAAGCTGCCCTCGAAGTCGGTGTGGCACGACAAGTCCTACATGTACATGGCCATCGGAATCGTGGGCACTACTATCGCCCCCTGGATGCAGTTTTATCTGCAGTCCTCGGTGGTGGAGAAGGGAATCCGCGTAAAGGACTATGCGGCTTCCCGCCTCGATGTGATCGTGGGCAGTTTCTTTACGGACCTGGTGGCCTGGTTCATCATTGTCGCTTGCGCCGCCACGCTTTTCGTTCACGGAATGGGCGCCATCCAGGTGGCCGCCGACGCGGCCGAAGCCATGCGTCCCCTGGCCGGCGACTACGCCTTCATCCTGTTCTCATTCGGCCTGTTCAATGCTTCGCTGTTCGCGGCGTCCATCCTGCCGCTGTCTACGTCCTACACCGTCTGCGAAGGCCTGGGACTCGAATCGGGGGTAGACAAGAATTTTCGCGAGGCCCCGACCTTCTACTGGCTGTACACGGCGCTCATTGTGGGCGGCGCGCTCACGGTACTCCTCTTGCCCGATGCGCAGTTGATCAACTTTGCCATCCTCTCGCAGGTACTCAACGGCGTGCTGCTGCCGGTGGTCATCATCCTTATGCTGATGCTCATCAACCGCCGCGACCTGATGGGCGAACATCGCAATTCGCGCCATCTGGAATGTCATTGCATGGGGTACGAGCATCATCGTGATCGGCATGACCGGGGTGATGCTGTGGGGAATGATGCCGGGACATTGAAAAGACAGTTTTCAGTTGTCAGTCTTCAGTCGTCAGTTTTAGGTGCCCCGCTCTTCGCGGAACTGAAAACTCACAACTGAGGACTGAAAACTGTCTTCACAATAGCTTCCCGCCGGCCAGATCCTTGATCAGTCCCCGGTCGGCGGCCAGGAAATCGTAGTTGGGGAGTTCTTCGAGGCGCACCCAGACGACCTGGGCGAAGATGCGATTCTGCAGTTCGCCGCTGAATTCCCGCACGACGAAAAATTGAAGGTCCACTGCGCCGCCATGGCGGTAGTTGTGCCGGAGGTGGGTGACGCGCGGACCGATGGTGGCCTCGATGGCCAGTTCTTCGTGTAGTTCGCGGGCCAGCGCCTGTTCTGCGGTCTCACCGGGTTCGATCTTCCCGCCCGGAAACTCCCATTGCAGCGCCATGGGCTGATCCGGACGCCGCTGGCAGATCAGCACTTCCCCGCCGCGAACGATCAGCGCCGCCGCTACATAGCGGAGCGCCGGTCCTGGCGGCCGCGGGCTTGCAAGTTGCTTGCGTCCTTCCACATGCCTAGTTTACAGGGTCGGCAAGCTTTGCAGAATGTGCGGCTTTGGCCGTCGTTGCCCGGCTCGATACTCCGGCCCGGCCGCCACCACTGGATCGAAGCGAAGTTACTCACCGTCTACCGAGGCTGCGACTCCTTCCGCAGCCGCCGGCCGGAAGTATCCCCAACCATGCCGCGCCGCGGCTTCGATCAATGCCGGCGACGGGTTCACCGGGAAGGCATGCGCCGCGATCTCGAGCATGGCCAGGTCATGGATCGAGTTGCCGAACACGGCATCCGGGCGCGATAGTCCTGCCCGGGTGAGGGAAGCGGCCTTGCCTTCGTCGGTAGGCACATCGAGCAGTTCGCTGGTGATGGTTGCGCCTTCGACCTTGACCTCGGCCGCCAGCACCCGCTGCTCCGGTATGCCGAACGCGCGCACACCCTCCGCCACGACCCATTTGTTGGTCGAACTGACCGCCCATAACTCGACGTCTCGCCGGCGCAGCGTCTCGACCAGTCCGGCCATCTCCGCAAAGACCCGCCCGCGCACAAACTCCTGCACGTATTTGGCCGCCGCCGCCCGCAACTCCTGCTCGCGCAGCCCGGAATAGATCTGCACCATCTCGCCGCAGATGTCGAGTTCACTGACCTTGCCGGAGCGGTAGGCGCGATGGCGGTTATCGATCCAGTCACTCGTAGAGCGGGACACCAGTCCTTGCTCGATCGACCAAACCATGAAACCGTAACCGGAGTCGCCGCTCCACAGCGTGCCGTCGCAGTCGAAGACCGCGACCCGGGGATTGATCTTCAGGACCTGTTGTTCAAATTCTCTGGCTGACCACTTGGGGACTTCAATCTGTGCGGGTGTCAAGCGTTTCCGTCATTCCTTTGCAAAATCGGTTCACTTTCTATTCTCCTCTAACGTCCTTGGTTTTGCACGTTAAAGGTGTGCGACTCATTTGCATTCCAGAGCACCGCCCTGCTATATGTGCTGCAGCACCCCGTCTAACGCTTCAGGAGTTTTCAATGCGCCGGATTACTGCTGTCCTGCGGGCTCTGCCCGTCCTGGCTGTCCTTGCCGTGACCACACCATTTGCACTCCGCGCCCAGGTGGCCACCGCTCCTCCGCCTTCGAGCGCAATGTCCATTCCGGAGTCGCGTCTTCTTCAAGCGGAAGATCTGGTGAAGATGCTCAAGGCGACGGAGAAGGAAAAGCCAGTCATCCTCCAGGTCGGCTCCCGCCTGATGTTCTCCCAGGTCCATATTCCCGGTTCCGAATACGCCGGCCCCGGTTCGCAGGCTTCAGGAATCCAATCGCTGGAGAGCACGGTCGCGTCGCTTCCCAAGGGCAGGCACATTGTGCTGTATTGCGGCTGCTGCCCCTGGAACCGCTGCCCCAACGTGGGTCCCGCATACAAGCGTCTGCACGATCTCGGGTTTACCAACGTGCACGTGCTCTACATCGCCAGCAATTTCGGTGACGACTGGGTCAGCAAGGGTTATCCGGCCGTAAAAGGCAAGTGATCGGGATCTACCCGGCGGACGTAACATACCTCCGTTTGCCTCCCGGCAAGTGTTTCAGCGATGTAACCGCTCCGTCTCTCCAATGTCTGTTTGCGGTACATCAAGCTGCCGAGCCCCTATTTTGTACCTTTTTAGGCCAAACGCAGCAGAGGGCTTGCCCATCCCAAGATGATTTGCGATGATGGTTCACCGGTCCGGGTGATTTCCCTCACGTTGCCTGCATCTTAAGGTACGGACTGGATTGAGGTCGCATCCTGGAGGTCCGGACGGCTCTCCCTAGAAAACTCCCCCAGAGGCCGTGAATCGTCATCATTGTCTATTTTGAGTTCGTAACCATCACGGATTTGGGTTGGCGCACACGAGACCGCTGGCGCGGTTAAGCGTTCTCACAACTTGCCACGCGAAGAGCGGACGGGTCGGTGCGCTGGATAGGGCCGCTACTGACCTGAAAGGGCATACTTCATGAAGTTCCCTCTTCGCTCCTATACCTTCTTCGTGGCATGTTTGGTGTGCCTCGCAACCTTCGGTTCATCCCTTGCGGGCGCTCGGCCGATGGGTGCTTCCCAGCCTCCCGCGACACATGACAATCCTTTAGACGACGCAGCCGCGAATTCGCAGCCTCGCGAGACAATCGTGATCCCCGGACCCCTAAGGTCCTTTCTACGCATGGCCGGCATCAGCCAGGAAATCTCCACAGAAGAGGTACTTCCCACCCTGGCTCGGAATGCCGCGCTTTATGGCTACCAGGGAGGAAGGGAAACCGAGTTTCTCATCCTGGTAAGCCGTTATGTGCACCTGGGCCGAGAACTGCTTTCCCTGGGCGACGCCAGCGGGACCATCCGGGTTTCGGGTTGCGACGAGGCCAATCGCCTGGTGCAGGTCCTGGGCTACCGATTCCAGAAGCCATGCGGAGAGAAGGATGTCGCGCTGGCGGCTGCCAACGCCGAACGCGCGTTTGTGACCATCGATTCGGGCTTCCCGATCACCGCGCTCGAACAGGCTTTGGAGAAGGGTGAGCCCTTTACGTATTCCTTCCCGGCCACCCGGGTCCCGATCTTCTTTCAGGAAGGAAGCTGGAACGGCGTATCCATCTGGGGAAGGAAGTCCGGCGATACCTTGATCGACGATCTGCTGCACGACCAGAATCTCGATCGGCTCTACGCGGCCCTGGCACGGTGCGACGACGAAACCAGAGACGCTCTTCTGCAATCTCCCGGGCTAAAGAGACTGGTCGGTGTTGCGCCGGTCCTTGACCTGTACGGGAGAGGGATCACGATTCACTCCGGCAAGGTTGTCCTTCCCGCGGGAGACGAAAAGGCCTGGGAAGACCTGGTCGGCGCCAGCGCCAGTTCGCCGGGGAATTCACCATGCACCTGTTGACCAGGGACAACGGGTGGCTGGCGGCCTATTACGATGTGTTGACGCGCCTGAGCCGGACTCAGCAACAGCACATCGCCGAAGGAAATCGTCTTCATCGGCTTTACAGCGCGTACCACGGCAGCGCGGCAAAAGCCAATGCGGCCGCGGGTGTTTTTCCCAAGAATGCGGATCTCCTGATGTTGCTGACATCCTTGAAGTGGGAAGCCAACGGCGATCTGCAGATCCCCGGCGGCCTGGGCGCATGGGAGGGCATCCTCACCCGCAAGACCAAGTCCAACAGTACCCGCGAGTGGATCCGTCGAGGCCGCAGTTGGGACAGCCCCGATCGGCTCCTGGAAACCCTGGTGTCCTCGTCGAATTTCGATACCGAAAGCGGGCCGATGCAGATCTTCCTCATGCTCAGCGCTATGAACGCTGCCCGGCCCAAAGAGCGCAGCTTGTCCGACGCCGACGGAACAATTGATCGCCAGCCGGATCTCCCAGTTCAATCGCTGGTTCCCCATCTTTGCCGAGTTTCCGGCTCTCGACGATACATCCATCGAGCGGTTTGTCGGCGCGGCGGATCACATCGACGGCATTTCGAGCCCCACTCTGCGCGCCAATGCGCTAGGAGCATTTCAGGCCGACGTCGGGCTGTGGCAGATTCTGGCCCGCCAGGGCCAGATTCCCACCGCGCAAGTGAATGCTTCGTGGCAGAGCGCGGTGCAGCCGTTCATCAGCATCGGTTCTGCGGTGCAGCTTTTCGAAGCCGCCAAGAACTCGCTGCAATCGACACTGAAGGCTACCGGTAGTCAGCGGCAGCCTCACCCAGGATCAAATCGTCGACCTGCTTGCCGGCCCTCCCCAGGACAGCCCCGATGGCCAGCGCGTCCATGCGGAACTGGCAGGAAGGATTCGCGCGGTCCTCGACGACCAGCGTCTGGTGTCCCTCGATACGCTGTTCGGACTCTTCGATGGGCTGTCGGAGATGGCGCACGGCTCACAGGTCGGCGCCAGCCTGCTTCCGCTGGCCGGGAACCTGCGCGAATTCGAAATGCCGCGGCCTATCTTCACGGGCAGCGAGCGGAGTTCGTGGTCTCCGGTCGTGTACACGGCACGCCACGCCGAATTGCAGGTTCGAACCGACCTGACCCGCATCCTGCGTTCGTCCTCGACTCCCGCGCAGCTTGAAGCGGCGCGCGGCCAGCTCACACCGTTTCTGCGTGACACGCTGGTGGGATTGAATTACGCCTACTACGAGCCGCCGGGCGCCGAAGTTCTCCATAACAACCCGCTGTTCGTCCGTTCCCACGACTTCTCCTCGGTGTCGGTCCAGGGCTTCGAACAAATCTGGGGCATGCCGGAGTTGATCGGCGTAGGAGCGACTGCCGGCGGCGGCGCGTATCTGATGGGCTCGCTGGCCGACCTGCCCTATGCGCTCGCCTCCACAGAGGAAGACTTCATCGCACCCCGAAACGTACAAGCCCTCATCTGGAAAGAGGTTGTGCCGGATCTCCTGGTGGGCGCGGTTCTGCCACGGTGGTGGACAGTGAACCGCAATGAAATGCACTCGGCGAGCCTCTATCAGCGGGCCGGCGAAGAACTCATCGGCGCCGCGGCTTCCAATCCCGACATCAGGGAGAAGGTGATCGTCATTCTCTCCGACCGGATGACCCCGGATCGCATGGAACACGTGGAGCACTCTCTCAAGAGCGAACAAGGCGCAAAGAACCTCGTGGCTGAAACTCTTCCTGCAGACGCCTTTTACCTTGCGGCTGAGTTCCGGAAGCGCTACCCGGATCAGGCTGCAATGGGGGGAGCGGTAGGACAGGAACTTGACGACCTTTCGCGCAAAGACCCCGCCGATTCCAACCCTGACCGGCTGGCATCGGACTTCGGCGTGCCGCATCCGGTTTTAGTCGTTACCAACTCCTGCACACTCCTCAACATGAAGCCTCTCTCCGCGTTCGGGGGCAACGCCAGCCGGCTGCTGGCTGAATCCTGGGAATCGAACAACCTTTACTGGGCTCGGCTTGCCGATGAGATGGGCTATTCTCCGGTGATGCTTAACGTGCTGGTTCCCACGTTGACCCGCCACATGGTCTCCAACATATTTGCCAGCAACATCGATGATTGGCCGGCATTGCTCCGCGCGATGGAGGAAACCGGCGACGAGTTTCGGCACGGCAAGATTGCCGTTCAGCCGGTAACCGCAGTTGCACGCCAGTAAACACATCGCAGGAGATCGCGGATCGGATCGGACGCAGTTATGCAGAAAAAATCGCTCACGTGTTTTGCAGTCCTCTCCTTGTTGTTCTTTTTGGAATGTGGTGGAACAAGAACCGCGGCTCAGGACGACCCCACGCATTTACGCGTAAACGTTGTCCTGGTGCAACTGAATGTAGCCGTGACAGATGACAAGGGAAATTACGTAACCGGCCTTCATCCTGAAGACTTCGCCGTCACCGAAGACAAGATCCCCCAGAAGGTATCGACGTTCGAAGAGAGCATCGAGTCGGGGCATAGCCCCATGGAGACAGTGCGGAAAGACCAGGCCGCTCACAACGCGAGCGCTCCGGATGCTGGCTCCTCCCCGATCAAGGAGGTCGATTCCGCCGGGATTACAATCTCGCACCTCACCGATGCCAACGTGTTTGTTCTGTTCGACACCAGCAACTACATGTATCGAAGCTTTGTCTTTGCCCAGGATGCCATTGCGGATTTCATCCGCTCCATGGACGAATCCAGCAAAGTAGCGTTTTACTCTTACAGCCGCAACCTCTCCCGCGCGACCTCATTGACGTCGGATCACTTCCGGATTGTGAATGGCGTGCGCAGCACGGTCGCGGGCGACGATGCCGCCCTGTACAACAGCCTTCTGCTGACCGTGAAGGATGCTGCGCCTCTCAAGGGAAGGAAGGCAATCGTGGTCTTTTCCAACGGCCCCGACAATGCCAGCTCGGTTCCTCCCGAGGACGTTGCCGAACTGGCCCAGTCGACCGGCACCATCATCTACATCATCAGCACGCGCCAGGCCCAGGACGATCCCGCCTCTGCCGCCGCGTTTGAGCGCATGAGCAAGGTCTCCGGCGGCAAAGCCTACTTCGCCAAGAACTGGCGCGAAGAGAAGCAGGCCTTCGCTTCCATCCGTGAGGATCTCGTTCACCTCTACACGCTGAGCTACTATCCGCAGCAAAATCCCAATCGCGGCTGGCGCTCAATCAAAGTGAAACTGAACGGCAAGGACCTGCAGAAATATCACATTCGCACGCGCGATGGTTACCGGTTGCTGCCCGCAACCGCACTGCCCGGCGAAGAATATACTTCGCGCGCCAACGAGACGGATTCAAAGTAGCTCGAGCCCTCAGCAGTCTCGAGCGCTCACAGGTGGTTCAGGCTTTAGATTATGGAAACCTCGTCTAGGTGAAGGGTACGGGCTTTAGCCCGTACATCACCTCAGCAGAAGAGATGGGGCTTTAGCCCCTGAGGGACGCGTCTCCTTCGTCTTTGCCGGTTACAACCTGTTTGCCGACTGCCTACACCTGCGCCAGAATCGCGCGCCCGAGAGCGCCGGTCAACGAGTCTTGCATGGTCAGCGCGGCGTCGTAAGCGATCCCGGTGAGATCGCGAAGGTGGTCGGCAAAATCCCAGGCAAGGTCGCGTGCCCGGCAGATATTCCAGTAGGCAAGGATGCGTCCGATCTTCCCCGTGTCCTGCGCGATCAGCCCCAGCGCATCGGTCGCGAGCATTGTCAGAACCGACGGCATAAGGGTGTTGAGCAGAACATTGACGGCCTCGTAGTCGCGATGTTCAGATCCATCCGGCGCGGGCAACACGTTCAAATCGGCATCGGTCCGCAGCAGTGCCAAGGCCAGGTCGTGATTGATATGCGCGTTCATGCCCGCCATCGCGAACTGGATGCGGTCGATCCCTGTCTGGAATCGCGATTCAAACAACGCCGTCCATGCAGAGGCGACATCGCGGCCTGCCAGAAAATCCAGCAGCGCCGTGAAATAGAATTGCGCGAACACGACATCGAGATGCTCGAGCCACGCTGGATTCTGCCACGCGCCTCCCGGCGGGCTCGCGTTCACCTGGTCTGTGACCATGAGATAAAGCCGGTTAAACCACTTGAGCCCGTCGTTGTCCGCCAGAAGGGCATCGATGGACTTCATCGTCGCGATCACGTCCGCTATGGTGGTGGGGTTCGCCACGGACAGCAAAGCACAGAGCGACTCGTCTGACTTGGTAAATGGCGTGGTAGAAATGGAAGTCCTCCATCGATCCGGAATCCGTGTGCCAAGTTTCCGTGGTGCGGGTCTCTACTCTCGAATTACCGCGCCGTTCTTCATCACAAACGTCACGCGTTCAACCGCGGAGATATCCTCGAGCGGGTTGCCATGCACGGCGATGATATCGGCGAAGAAGCCGGGCTTGAGTTGCCCGATCTGACCTTCCCATCCCAGCAGCTTCGCGCCGTTGATCATGTCGGCCTGCAGCACAGCCAGCGGCTTCATGCCGTATTGCGCCATCAGTTCCAGTTCGCGGCCCTGAGTGCCGTGCGGAAACGGACCCACGTCCGAGCCCACCGCAAATTGCACGCCCGCCGCAACCTGCTTTTTAAATTCGCTGATCTTGTAATCCAGCAGCGCCGCCTCACTGGCAGCCTGGTCCTGCGACTCGCGATGCTTGGAAAAATACTCGAAGATGGTGAAGGTCGGCACTGCGAAGATGCCCTTCTGTTTCATCAGCCGAATTGTCTCATCGCTCAACTGTGTCCCATGATCGATCGACGCCACGCCTGCCTGCGCCGCATAAAGGGTGCCAGGCTCGCCCATGGCGTGCACCGCGACCACGGCTCCGAGCCGATGTCCCTCGATCACCGCGGCCGTGAGCTGTTCGGCCGTGTACTGGTAAGGCGAATGCAGCACTCCATCAACGATCTTGTCCGGGCCGGTCTCGTAGATCTTGGCGAAATCCGATCCCTCCTTATGCTGCTCGCGCATCACCTCCACCAACTGCTCGGCGGAGTTGGCGTAATCGGCATTGGAGAGAACATGCTGGGCGGGGTTATATCGGTTTGCGTCTTCGTGCCCGCCTAGGATGTCGATGGCGTTGCCGCTGATGCGCAGGCGCGGCCCCGGGATCATTCCGTGGTTGATGGCCTCGCGAATCGCCGTGTCCGCCGAGCCCGCGCCTTCGGTCCCCATATCGCGCTCCGCGGTGAATCCGGCCATTACGTCGGCCTTGGCCGCCTGTTCGGCGATGATCACGCGCCATGGGACCGACTCTTCCACCGTCTGCAAATCTTCCGCGCCAGGATGCAGAAAAAGATGAATGTGCGCATCAATCATCCCGGGCATGAGGGTGGCATCGCCCAGGTCGATAACGCGCGCGGAGGGCGGATGCTGCACCGACTTGCCAATCTCGCGAATCCGCTCGCCCTCCACCAGGATCTCGCCGGGCTGAATCAGGTTTCCGGTATCGACCTCGAGCACCCGCGCCGCGTGCAGCACGATGGGAGCCGATGCCGCCTGGGCATCGCATCTTGTCGCCGCCAACAGAGCGACCATGATTCCGGCCAGCACAGAGACGCGACGAATGGATGCGAAATCAAAGGAAGAGTTTTGCATGCATACGACTATGCCGCATCGTGGCCGGGTTGTCGATGGGTCTATTGTTGCCAGAACAGACACCGGTGTCAGGCCGGCTAAGCGACGGGCAACATCGAGGGAGGTTCCGCTTCGCGCTCGTGGCTGCATGGAAGGCTGACGACGAACGCGGCGCCGCACGCGCCGTCCTTCCCGTCACGTGCACTGACGTTGATGGTTCCACCGTGCCGTTCGACGATTTCCCGCGTAACCCACAGCCCCAGTCCGGTTCCGACATCTTTCTTCGTAGTGAAGAAAGGTTCGAAGATGCGATCCAGATTCTCGGGCGAAATCCCGGGACCATCGTCTTCGATCACGAACTGAACACCGTCTCCATTGCCGTTATCCGAACGCTTCAGGCTGATGCGAATGGTTCCATCGGACGCCACCGCATCGACTGCATTCGAAACCAGGTTGGAGACCACCTGTTTCAACTCGCCGGCAACACCGATCATTGCGGGGCACTCGCCGATTTCCCGCTCTACGCGAATATTCTTCGAATCCAGCTTATTCGAATAGAGCCGCAAAACTTGTTCGATGAGCGCCGGAATGTCGATAGGCTCGGGTTCGTTGGATTCGCGATAGAACCCCAGCGTCTGGCGCGTAATGTGCGCGACCCGATCCAGTTCCTGCTCCGCGAGAATGAGATGTTGCACGATATCCGGAGACACACCCGGAGACACCTTCGCGATGTAAATCAGGTTTCCCACGGCCTCGAGCGGGTTGTTGATCTCGTGCGCGACGGTGGCGGAGAGGCGCGCGGCCGCGGCCAGTTTTTCGCTCTTGCGCAGCAGCTCCTGGGACTTGCGCTCATTGGTGACATCGCGAAACACCAGCACCACCCCGATGAGGCGGCCGCGGTCATCGCGGATGGGGGCGGCACTGTCCTCAATGGGTATCATGTAGCCATCGGCATGACGCAGGACCGTGTGGTTGGCTAGGCCCACGACCTGCCCTTCGTTTATTACGCGCCGCACGGGATTTTCGGTAACCGCCCCGGTGAATTCATTGAAAATCGGGAACACCTCGGTGATGTCCTGACCCTTGGCCTGGCCAAGGTCTCTTCCCGTGAGCATCTCGGCAACGGGATTGAGAAAGCTGACCTTGCCCGCTTGATCGGTCACGACGACAGCGTCGCCGATGCTGGTGAGGGTGATCCGGAACCATTCTTCGCGCTCGCGAATCTGCTCCGCATGCTTTTCGCGCAGGTTCATCTCGCGGAGGATGTAATAGGCCAGCATCACCAGGCCCACCGTGGCAAGCAGACTGGCCAGATAGATGCTGGTCTTTGTCCGGACAACGGTCTTTTGATACTGAACACTGTGGACCGCCTCCTGCGCCGCCTCTTCCCGCTCGAGTTGATCGATCACGTGCCGAAAACGCTCCATGGTCAGGCGCCCGAAATCGGTAAGGACCAATGCCCGCGCATCGTCAGGCTTGCCGGCCTCGTAAAGCGCGATGGTCTGGGCCACCTCTCCCATTTTGACTTGTTCGATTGCCCGCAATTCGACGATCGACGACTGCTCCTGCGGATCGTCCGCAGTCAGTCGCATCAATTCCGAAAAATGCGAGTCGATCTGCGCATTGGCCAGGTTGTAGGGACCGAGGTATCGCGTATCGCCGGTGTAGAGAAATCCGCGCTGGCCGGTCTCGGCGTCCTTCAGCAGGGACTCGGTTTTTTCCAGTTCGAGCAGCATGCGGCGCGAATCGGCCAGGCGCGCTTCTGAGGCGATCTGCGCGACGACTTCCCGGCGGGTCAGGAACCCGTTGCCCACCAGGATGATGAGCAGAATGGCGAAACCGCCGATGACGCTTATGCGCTTGAAGTTGGTTTGCATGTGGTCGTAGTGCTGCGGCAGCTGGATCGATCAAAACACACGAAAACCCAGCCCGATCTTTCCAACACTTGCCGGGGAAGACGGGAATCCCGCTGTTTCAATACTGCCACGGAGAAGGAACCGCGTGACGAAGGGTTGGTGAGTTTTTTAATGTTACGAAATTCCGGTCCCGGCTACCTCGGTCGCCCAAAGAACAGAATGTATCCGTTAGGATCGCGAATCTCGAAGCCGCGCAAGCCATCGTGGGTATCCTTGAGCGGCTCGCTGAACGCCGCGCCATTGGCGGCGAATTCGGCGGCTAGGGCATCGGGATCTGGCGCATAGACAAAGGCGTCCCACTTCATGTAGTGATGACGCGCGAAGTTTGGCAGCGGCGAAACGTCTTTGTCGGACTTGACGAAGATTTGCGCTCCGTCGCGTCCGACTATGGCGAAAAACGCATCCTGATCCGGCGCCCGGAATCTCGTCTCAAAGCCAAGCTTATCGCGGTAGAAGGCAATGGTTTGATCGACATTGCTGACGATGAAGAATGGTGAAATCGCGTGGATCGCAGGTCGTGTCATAAGCATGGAACCCGTTGTTGTAGATTTGCGCGACATGGTGGATGTCCCCGATCAGTAGGCGCTGATCCCGGTAATGCTTTGCCCGATGGCCAGGGAGTGAATGTCGTGCGTGCCTTCGTACGTTTTTACCGATTCGAGATTCATCATGTGGCGCATGATGGGGTAATCCTCTGTGATCCCGTTGGCCCCCAGGATGTCGCGGGAGATGCGCGCCGATTCGAGCGCCATCCACACGTTGTTGCGCTTGGCCATTGAGATGTGTTCATGGCCCACTTTACCCGCGTCCTTCAACCGGCCCACATGGAGCGAGAGCAACTGGCCCTTGGAAATCTCCGTGATCATCCATACCAGCTTGTCCTGAATGAGCTGATGGCTGGCGATGGGCTCATTGCGGAATTGCTTGCGGGCTTTCGCGTACTGCAGCGCGGTATCGTAGCACGACATGGCCGCACCGATCGCGCCCCAGCTGATGCCGTAGCGGGCCTGGTTCAGGCACATCAGGGCGCTCTTCAGGCCGCCCGATTTGGGCAACAGGTTGCAGACCGGTACGTGCACATCCTGCAGCGAGAGGCCGCTGGTCACAGAAGCGCGCAGCGACCACTTGCCGTGCACGTCGAAAGCCCTGAACCCGGGCCGATCGGTCTCGACCAGGAACCCGCGGACTCGCCCATCTTCATCGTCCACTTTGGCCCACACCACGGCGACGTCGGAGAGGGTGCCGGAGGTGATCCACATCTTCTCGCCGTTGAGAATGTATTCGTCTCCGGATTTGCGGGCAGTGGTGGTCATGCCCCCGGGATTCGAACCAAATCCCGGCTCAGTCAGCCCGAAACATCCCAGTTTTTCGCCGCTGGCGAGTGCAGGCAGCCACTGGTTCTTCTGCTCGTCGGAACCGAAGGTGTAGATGGGATACATCACCAGTGCCGACTGCACGCTGACGAAGCTGCGGAATCCGGAGTCGCCGCGCTCGAGCTCCTGCATTACCAGGCCGTATTCGACGTTCGACATCCCCGCGCAGCCGTAGCCCTCGAGGTTGGCGCCGAAAAAGCCGAGCTCGCCCATCACCGGCACGAGTTCGCGCGGAAAGCGCTCGGTGCGGAAACACTCCTCGATGATGGGAATGAGATTATCTTCGACAAAGTCGCGTGCCGTGCGCCGGACGAGCAACTCGTCCTCGCTGAAATAAGAATCAAGATGAAGAAAGTCAACGCCCTGAAATTTCAAACCCATCGTCTGCCCGTCCGTTCTGGGGAAGCTTCAAGAAAGGCTAGCAGATGGCGGGCAATCCGTGAAAGGACGGCAGCGGGTTCCCGGCTTGGCGCAGCGCTGGAGCGGAGGATTCAATCGGACGCAAGAAAAGCTGGAGCTGAGAAAGCGGAAGCCTTGTCCAGTTCTTTGATCGCTCAGCCGCGCGATAAGCAGCTAATGGTAGAAGGAAAGTTCAGGCATCGGGTATCGGTGTCGATGCCGCGTCCAGAGCGCCGCCTGATGGCGTATCACCGAAGCTGCAATCAGCGCATCCACGAGAGTGAGTTCCTGGCTCAAAGCGTATTTGCGCAGATATTCGCCAGCTAGTTTGCCGATCTCGCAGTCCACGGGAATGCACAGCAGGGGCCGGAACAGTTTCATGATCTGGACGTGCTCCGAAGAGCGCGCGGCGCTCCAGATTTCGGCGGCGGAGATGGCCGAGAACAGCATGGCTGTTTCTGCCGTCGCGAGGGAGTGCCACACCGACACAACTTCCTTGTCTTCCCCACGAAGGACTTCCATCAGGATGTCGGAATCGATGAATACGGTCATGCCGGGACCGGCCTCACGTCCCGGACTTCGTCTCGCAGGCCCGCAATATATGTAATGGAATCAGGCAGGTCTGTGCGCGACGCCCAGGCTCCCACGGCCGCTTCCATGTCCGATTTTCGCAGCTCTTTGTCGGCGGTTGGCCATACGGCGGCTGCCAGCCCGGCTACGCCAGAAAACGGACCCTCACTCGCCTGCTCGCCTGTTTGGAGCAGTGATTGAAGATACAACTGGGCCCGATTCATGGGAAATACATTACACGAATATAGGGACGCCCGGCTGTGACTACTCCAGAAATTCCTTCACAAACGGATCGGTGCTGTGCACGAGGTCATGCAGCGATCCGTCAAAGATGAGCCGGCCTTCGTTGAGCATCAGGAAAGTCGTATTGGGATCGGTTTCCCCCTTGGGCAGCAGGACCATGCCGTTCGTTTCGCCATCGAACCGGTGGCTGCACATCATGAAAGCGTCCTGCAGCCGATGGGTTACCAAGAGCGAGGGCGTCTTGTAGAAATCGCGCTGCTTTGACGATCAGTTCGATGATGGTCGTGGAAGTGATGGGATCGAGACCGCCTGTAGGCGAGTCGTAGAGCAGCAGATCCGGTTGACGGATAAGAGCGCGGGCGATGGCCACGCGCCGCCGCATGCCTCCCGAGAGCGAGCCCGGGAAAAGGTCGAAGGTCTGCTCCAGTCCAACGAACCGCAATGCCTCCCGCACGCGGGGATCGATTTCTTCATCGGGCACGCGCTCCTGGATCAACTGGTACGCAACATTGTCACGCACCGTGAGCGAGTCGAACAGCGCGCCTTCCTGGAACACCATGCCGGTCCGCATGCGCAGCGGGAACATCTTCGCCTCGCGGACCCTGGCGATGTTCTCGCCAAAGAGCAGGATGCTGCCGGTGTCGGGGCAATGAAGACCGTTGGCGAGCTTCAGCAGTACGCTTTTGCCTACGCCCGCGGGCCCCAGCAGGATTCGCGTCTCATGCGGGCCGACCGAAAAACTGATGTCTTCGAGTACCGGAGGCCCCTCGAAAGATATTGGTCACATTTTGGAACACCAGAACAGGATCCGGTTTTTCCACCTGTTCCGGCGCGGCGGGAGCGGAGCTGAGAGTTTCGCTCATCGATTGAACAGCGCCACCATGATCTGGCTGAGCAGGAAGTCGACAAAAATGATCAGCACCGATGAGGTCACCACGGCCTGAATGGTGGAACGCCCCACGCCCTGGGTTCCGCCCGGTAGTTCTCAACCCGTAGAAGCAGCCGATGCTGGCGATGATGAATCCGGAAAACAGCGGCTTCACCAGCCCCTGGAAGATGTCCTGGAAGTGAAGGAATTCATATGCCTGGGAGAAGTACTGGGTTCCGTTCTGACCGTTGATGTAGATGGTGACGAAGGCGCCGCCCATGGTGCCCACCGCATCGGACAGGATGGTGAGAAAGAACAGCATGGTCACCGTGGCGATGACGCGCGGCGTGACCAGCTTGCGCATGGGATCGACGCCCAGGGCGCGCATGGCATCGATCTGCTCGGTGACCACCATCGAGCCGAGTTCGCTGGCCATCGAGGATGCATTGCGGCCCGACACCATGATGCCGGTCAGCACCGGCCCCAGTTCGCGAATCATGCTCAGGCTCACGAAGCGGCCGGTGACCGCGGTGGCGCCAAACTGCGCCAGGGTGGCAGCGGATTGGACCGCAAGCACCGCGCCGGTGAAGAATCCCGCCAGCACCACAATCAGAAACGAACCTACCCCGATGATGTCGGCCTGCATCAGGAAATCGACCCAGTAGACGGGCGGACTGAAGAGATTTGCGACCGTCCGGTAAGCGAACTTGGAGTACTCCTGGACAGTCAGCACAAGCTTCTTGGCGGCTCCGTCGATCGTCTCAAACGCCATCGGATGCTGACTAATCCTCTCGAATCAGTGTTGTGCTGCTCTCTTCGACAGCATAGCGCATGCGCCGGTGGAAGCCCTGCCGTGGCTGCGCCGGGGCATCGTGATAGCAACTTGCTTCGGCAAAAATTACCGCGTTATCGCAGGAGGAATTTCACTCTTTGGGACGGGAATGCACCGCCTGCCAGCGTATTTTCAGCATCTTACTATCTGGCCCTTCACGTGCTCGGCGGAGTTCCGACGGCGGCGTGTGTCTACTTCGAACAAGAGGAGGTGGGATGCGTTCTTTTCGCATACGGTTGATTCTTGCATTGATCGCGGGAATCACCCTCGTTTCTCTCGCCTCCACGTATTTCGAAGTATTGGCGCACAAACATGTGCTTCGGCAGTGAGTTGGTACGCCGCACCATCTGGATCGGCAACAGCCTTCAACCTGGCGATCGAGCAGGCGCTGGCCGCGGGCAAGGGTTCCCGACATCGCCCTATCCGCGGCTCATGCTGCGCAGCCAGGGCGAGGCCCTGGGTGTGGCGGTTTACGACGCGCGCGGCGGGCTGGTCATCGCGGACGGCCCAGCCGACCTGTTCAAATCGCTGCCCTCCGGGGCCCGTCAAAGCAGGCCATCAAGACGGGCAAGAATGCGGGCGCGTTCGGACAGAGCGGGCGATGTGCGATGGCTGGAGCAGGCCATTCCGCTCCACGTGAACGGCGCAGCCGGCCGGTGCGCTGGTGATTCTCGAGGACGCCGGGTATATCAGTTCCGAAGCTACCGCCGCGTGGCGGCAGAGCTTCTTGCGCACCCTCGCGTTTGTGTTGCTGATCGTGGGTGTAACGTTCCTGATGGTGCGCTGGTTCCTGATGCGGCCCATCACCCGCCTCGTCGAGCGCCTGCGGCGGTTGCGCATGGGTCACGCAGACGACGAAACGGGAGTGAATTCAGCGGACCTCAGCCTCTTCTCGCCCGCTGGCGCGGGAAGTGGCAACCATCACCGAGAGCCTGCTCGAGGCGCGCGCCGCCGCGGCAGCCGAAGCCCGCCTGCGCGAGGCCGGTGAAAACCTCTGGACCGCCGAACGGCTGGCCGTGCACGTGCGCGAAAAGCTTGGCTCGAGCCGTATCTTTGTCGTATCCAATCGCGAACCCTACGTGCATACCAAGAAGGGCAAGGAGATGGTGTGCGTAACGCCGCCCAGCGGGCTTGGTGACGGCAATCGAGCCCATGCTCCTGGCCTGCGACGGGGTCTGGGTTGCGCACGGCAGCGGCAGCGAAGATGCCACCACAGTGGACGAGTTTGACCGCCTCAAGGTGCCTCCGCATGATCCCCGCTACACCCTCCGACGCGTGTGGCTGACCTCGGACGAGGAATCGCGCTACTACGACGGCTTCGCCAACGAGGGCCTCTGGCCGCTCTGCCACATCGCCCATACGCGCCCCATCTTCCGCGCCTCCGACTGGGAGGCCTATCAGCTCGTCAATCGCAAATTCGCCGACGCGGTCCTCCACGAAATGGAGGGCAATGCCAACCCCATCGTCTTCGTGCAGGACTACCACTTTGCGCTGCTGCCGCGCATGGTGAAAGCGGCGCGGCCGGACGCCCGTGTGGCCATTTTCTGGCATATCCCCTGGCCCAACCCCGAGGCATTCGGCATCTGTCCCTGGCAGGGCGAATTGCTCGAAGGGCTGCTTGGCGCCGACCTGATCGGCTTCCACATCCCGCTCCATTGCAACAATTTTCTCGATACCGTGGATCGCGTGCTCGAGTCGCGCACCGACCGCGAGCACATGACCGCGCGCCGCCATGGGCACACGCACCACGATTCGTCCTTACCCGGTAAGCGTGGCTATCGACAGCAAGCCTATTGACCGGCCGGTCTGGGCGGATACGCGCAACGACCTGCTGAAGGAATTCGGAGTGCGCGCCCAGAGCCTGATCCTCGGCGTCGACCGACTCGATTACACCAAGGGCATCGTCGAGCGGCTCATGGCCTTCGAACGGCTGCTGGAAGAGCGAACCTGGCATCGCGGCCGCGTAACCATGGTCCAGATTGCCGCGCCGAGCCGCACGCGCATCCCAAGTTATATAGAACTCAGCCGCAAGGTTGAGGAGATCGTGGAGCGCATCAATCTGCGCTTCCAGAACGGGAACTGGCGTCCGGTCATCCTCGTGGAACGGCAATGCAGCCACGAGGAAGTCACCCGCTGGTACCGGGCCGCGGACATTTGCCTGGTCACCTCTCTGCATGACGGAATGAATCTCGTAGCCAAGGAATATCTGGCGGCACGACAGGATGAGGAGGGCGTGCTGGTCCTGAGCAAGTTCACCGGGGCAGCGGTTGAGTTGCGCGATGCTTTGATCGTCAACCCGTACGACATCGACGGTGTTGCCGACGCCATCAACCGCGGGCTTGAAATGGGCTACGGAGAACGGCGCATGCGCATGCAGCGGATGCGAAGGCTGGTAATGGAACACAACGTTTATTGGTGGGCGGCGAGTCTGCTGGGAGACCTGCGCGAGCTGCGCCTCGAGAACGTTGATATGACAAACGTGATCCGCGCAGAACCGGTGCTGGTTCAGCAGAGCGGAGGAGCCCCATCGAAAACGGGCATGAACATGAAGGCGAGACGAATGTGACCGACGAGACGATAAAGAAGCTCGACGACTTCTTCCATACTTTTTCCAACGGACATAAGCCGCTTCTACTTCTTGACTATGACGGCACACTGGCGCCGTTTCGTGTGGACCGGTTCAAGGCGCGGCCGTGGACCGGGGTGCGCGAGGCCATCGGCCGGATTCAGCGCCAGGGCCGTACGCGCATGGTGGTGATCACCGGCCGTCCGGCGAAAGAGATCGGGCCGCTGTTGCGAGGCAATCCGCCGGTGGTCGATCCCATGCTGGAAGTCTGGGGACTCCATGGCGCCGAGCGGCTGCATCCCGACGGCCGCCGTGAACTCGAGCAGGCGCCGGTGGAGACGCAGCGCAAGCTCGACGACCTGCGCGAACATCTGCGCCACAATAACCTTGGCGGGCAGTTCGAGGACAAGCCCAACGCAGCAGTGATGCACTGGCGCGGGGCGTCGCCGCGCACCGCGAAGTTCATTGAGGCGCGAACTCGCGAGCTGTTCGAGCCGCTGGCGAAGCTGCCCGGATTGACCCTGCTTCCCTTCGAAGGCGGGTTGGAGCTTCGCGTCGGCCGCGACAAAGGCGGAGCCATCGAAACCCTGGTATCCGAGGCGCCAGCGAACAGCCCCGTGGTCTTCATCGGAGACGACCTGACCGACGAAGCGGGATTCCGCGCCGTCAACCAGGCCGCTGCTCCGCACCTCAGCGTGCTCATGCGCCCGGAGAGCCGCGATACCGAGGCGAACGTATGGCTGCGCCCCCCCGCAGAACTCCGCGGCTTTCTGAAGAAGTGGTATCGGGCTCTCGAAGCCGCATAGCCTGGTTAGCCAGCCTCTTCTGGGAGATCCTGAGGCCGGGTGCCCAGGTCTCGATTTTGAGACCTGGGATTGCCGGCTGGCCTGAAACCCCGCGCAGCTTGCGGAAGAACTATTGTTTTGAACGGGCACGGCTTCAGCCGTGCCGTAAGCACAGCAAAGCCTGTGCCGGCTTTTGAGGCTGCGGAAAAACTCCAGTCATGAAGTGGGTACGGGCTTCAGCCCCCGAGGGTTGGTTTTTTCCACCTTCGCCACTTCAATCTTCATGGGGCGCGAAACTGACTCCCCGCAGAACTTCGCCAAACCCCGCCTTGCGAAGGGTCTCGAATCTTCCCAGACCATGCGACGGGGTTGTGGCCTTGAGTCGATCCTTCACTGTCACCAGCTTGTTCGGATCGGCTCCCTGGTCTCCACTCGTGCTCACGGTCGAGGTCACGGCAAATAGTTCCACGGTTCCCTCACCGTCCGTCTTGCCGGTCAGGTTGCGGCAGCCGTCGGTCGCGGGACTTGGATAGCCCACAACGTTGTAGGGAACGCCGATGTCCAGGCCATCCTGAAGTACGTACGCCATGTTCCAGGTCGTTCCGTCGTAAATCCACTTCTGAATACCCGCGGTGGCCTGGCTGGCCGCAGATGCCACGTTGCCGTTGACCGGCGGGGTCACCAGCACTCCGTCGCCTTCATCGCATACGTACAGCGTGTTGGCATCGGCGAACCAGATGCCGAAGGGAAATGCCACCGGGTGGTTGGCCGTTCCATCCAGGGCCACACCGCTGGCCAGCGTGGTGGGAAATCCCGGCAGGACCGTGATGGGCTCCGCGGCGAGGTCCGCCGTGTTCCCCGTGGGCAATGCGCCCGCGTTCCCCACCTGGTAGACCGTGTTGATGCCATTTCCGCCGCTTCCCTTGGTGACGTACAGCGTATTGTTGAAGATCGCGATGCCGCGGAAGTTATTATCCTTTCCTGCCTTGTCCGCGGTCGGATAGCCCAGCTGCGTGATCTCGAAGTCGCCGATCTTATCGATGTTCGGCGGAACCGGCGGTGTTTGCCCGGGGATCAGAAACTCGGCGCCGGTCGAGTTGATAAGATCGAGGCCAACCTGCGTGGTGAGGAGCTGGGTCTTCGACAGGCCGCCATTGTTGTTGTTACCGGCCAGGTAATATGCGCCTGAACCGGCCTTGATCGCCGCTCGGCCGTTGTTGCCGCTGTATGCATTTCCGTCGGTGATCCTGAGCCTGCCCTCCGCATTCACTTCCGCCACCGCGCGATAATACTGCGAGACCACCGGATTGGTAGGATCGATCACGCCTGGCGTGTTGGAATTCGACACGTCGAGCTGGTTCGGCCCCGTCACAAATCCAGGACCGCCGACGTAACCCATAAATGTGATCGACTTGCCGTCGAGCGAAAGGTGCAGGCCCAGCTCCGATTTTGAACTGAAACTGGTGACGATACGATCGGTCGGTACGGCGAGCGTCCCCAGAAGCCTGCCGTTCTTCGTGATGTTATCGAGGAATATGGGCGAAGTAACCCCAAAGCTGCCGTCAACGACGTCATTTTCGAAGACGGTCGGATAGGTTCCATCCGCGGTTGCCGTGGCGCAGGTTACCGCCACCGTGGTCGTGCCCGAAGGGATCTTGGGCAGTGTAACTGTGCCCGCAACGCAGCCCGGAGGCAATGTCTGTCCAACTGTAACCGTGGACGCTGTGCCGGCGTAAACACTGCGGCTCAGAATCAGTGTGTCGCCTTCCGAGCCCTCGTGCTTGTTGACAAGTACTTGTGCTGACATCCATGAAGCCGCCGTGAACATGAGCGCGGCTGAAACCAAAACCCTCTTCATGATTTGCCCTCCTGGGGACCCGAAAACCGTATCACCGGAGGGAAACGTGAACGTTAAATGGCGCGTTAAAAGTTCGTCCATCGTCAGCCACGCTGGACTCAACGGAAAAGCGCGCGTCATCTGAAGCGGGACGGAGAGCGGCAGTGCCTATCCGATTGGCTTTTGGCGACCAGAACCCTCAAAACCGCTGTAAATCAAGTCGATGAGTACCTCCGCCTGTTATGCCAACCGAAGTTCATGCGGACGCAGATCGGCGGACGCTGGCCGACAAGTCAGGACCGATCTGGCCGTGGATGAGCGCAGGCGACTACGCACACAGTGAACTAGAGACAACGGAACTGCCCTCAAGTTCCTTTTCCCTGCCGCAGGCGTTCGAGTTCAATTTGGGGTGGGCCTCTCCGCGTGATCGACTACGAGCACATCGACGGGGCCTTTGGCCGGCTGGAGCTTCAGCCCGAGATGGTCCATTGCGGCGAAGACCAATGACAGGTTGGGACCGTCCGGAAGCTGGCTACCACCAGCATTGTCGGGAGCTGCGGAGCCCGGCGATTTCATGGCGTCCTCATTCGTGTAATTCAGATCGACATCGAATTCGCTTGTGAATCCGGTTCTATCAAGAACTGGCTTACCCAAGGCACGGGCCAACCCCCGAACCAAGTCCGCCATGTGCAGCTTCCTTCCTTCCATTCGCAGCTCTGAGGACGACAGGAACAGCGGCGCATAGCCACAGTCGGACGTCCCGGGCATGGGTTGTGGTATCGTGCCGGGCGGAAATGAAAGGCAGGTTATGTCCCTCGCCGGCGGCAGTTTCAAGCCGCTCTTTTTCGCTGTCAAATTATAGACAGGAAGCTCTCTCGTCTCCCGGTGGAGCGTCAACCTGAATCTGTCGGCCAGGAGCGTTTGCAGCATCAGCCACGCGTGCTTCTGATCGGCATTACTCTCCGGCTTGGCCACGATATCGTACGCTTCGGAATCGATCCAGGCCGGTCCCCCTAGTACCTGAGAAGCCCCGAGGGGATCTGAGTGACCCTGGTAGGGGGAGTCGTGGGCAGCGTACGCAAATTGGATGAGAAGCCTCAGGGGAGCGTTCGTTGCAATAATACGACCGCCGGGTCTGTAACCAACGCCCCTGGCGGGGTGCGTGGGATCGTGAGGAGGGGCACTCGGTTTGATCGTCGCTACTTCAAAGGTGGGGTGTGTGCCCGACTGGCCAAACAATCCGTATACGGCGGTCGTCAGCAGAACAGCAATCATGACCACAACCGGCCCCAGTCCGGTGCGGACAGCTGGCCGTGACTTGCCCAGCAGTCTTGCGATGCGGTCGGCCAGGGATCCGCCGTTGGCGGCAAGCGCGGCACTGAGGTGCGTAGAACGGCAAGATTCCAAATGCGCCAGTGCTTGAGCATATGTTAGCGCATCGCCAGATGCCGAGACTGCCACGTCATCGCAGCAAAGTTCCCTTTCGGCGCGAATGTGCCCCGACACCCACCAGACCGCGGGGTGATAAAACAGCAGGGCTTCCGCAACGCTCTGCAGCATATTGACCAGATAATCGTGCCGCCGGATGTGCGCCAGCTCATGCAGCAGCAGAGCCTCCAGATACTCGGCAGGGAGACCGCCAAGCGCCCCCACCGGTACCAGCACTACCGGCCGCAGCCAGCCGACCACAGTCGGCACTTGCACCAGCGCAGAGACGAGCAACGGCACGGGACGAGACAGACGAATCTGTGCACCAAGCTTCTTTAGAGTCCCTTGCCAATCCGGGGGCGCTCGCCGAACCAGCATCGACCGCATGCGCGCGGCAACCACCCAACCGCCAGCCAGGCGAACCCAGAACGCAGCGGCGCCGACGAGCCAGACCATCACGATCCACGCCAGGAACTGTGCCGGCTGTACGCTGGGCACACTGGCGCGGACGGAATCGGGCAACGTAGCGTCGGCAACAGTGGTCATTGAAGGGGCCGGAGGAATACCACGGATCTGATACACTGCGCCGGGATTTGCGTCCGGGGGCTGCATCATCAGCCACGTTGCCGGCGGAGCCGCCATCATTGCGGCCAGAGCCGCGCAAGCTAGCAGGTATCGGCCGTTTGGAGTCGACCTCCGCGCCATGATTCTGCGCAAGCCCGCATACAAAAGTGCAATCAACAACCCCTGCCAGAGGAAGTGGACGAGTGTCCAGCCGAGGCGCTCGACCCATGGCTCGGAGGAAAGCATTTGCGTGGGATTCATTGCGAACCTTCCTTCTCTCTGGCAAAGGTATCGAGCATGCTACGGATTTCGTCCAGCTCTTCGCGCGAGACCGGTTGCGCCGCAAGAGCGCCTATCACCAGGCTTCGGGAGGAACCGCCGAAGACCCTTTTCAGGAGGTCGCCTGCGATCTGTCGCTGCGTCTGCTCCTTCGGGACGCTGGCCTCGTAAACATGCGCTCCGAAACGCTCGCCCCGAATGAGCAGGCCCTTTTCCGTCATCAATTGCATCGTCTTCAAGGTCGTGGTGTAGCGGTTGTCCTTGCCGAGACCGTCGTGAACTTCCCGTACAGTCGCCATCCCCAGCCGCCAGAGGACTGCAAGAATGTCGAGCTCGGCGGCGGTAGGAAGCGGAATAGGCGGTGGGTCATTGCGAGGGGAAGTCATCTCAGGCAAGCTACTACGATAAAAAACGTATGTCAACGGTAAAAATCGTACAGCATTCATCGCATAACACCTCGCTGCTGCGGTACTTCAGGGCAAAGCACTCATAAACAGCCGGTTACGCGTGATTGTCAGGATTCCTCCCCATAAACGCCATGTAACCGGAAGGAAATCTGGCTTCGTGCCAATCCGCGAAAGCAGGTTTCCAGCGGCGCAGGCAGATTCTCTCCTGGTTCGGTCCGCGCTTTGGACTACAGGCGTCGATCGCCTGTTGGGAAACCTCGCACGCCCCAAGAAGCCAACTCCACCTCATGCTATGGAGTATCGTCCGAAGGGTCACAATGCAAATATCGACGAGCGTTGGCACTCTTTGGGCCTTTCAATATGCTCTTTGGCCCGGCAACGGCCCTCCAGTAAGATCGACTTTCGGATCTGCGTTTCGAAGGGGACTCATCTTCGGAATCCGGACTCGCGGACGATGGTTGTGACGATGCAGTTTTCCCGCAGAACCAACTGGAACACCGAAGAGAGCGACCTGGCCCTTGCGCACCGCCGTCGTGTGGAAGCCGGCCTTCCCATCGCCGATCTCACCGCATCGAATCCAACCCGCTGCGGGTTCGAATATCCGGCCGATCTGCTCGCCGCGCTCGGCAACCCGAACGCTCTTGACTACGATCCCCAGCCGCGCGGACTGCTCGCGGCGCGCGAGGCGGTGTGCGCCTACTACGCCGCACACGGCATCCCGGTGCATCCCGACCAGGTGGTCCTCACTACCAGCACCAGCGAGGCCTACAGCTACCTGTTCCGCCTGTTGTGCGATCCAGGCAGCGACGTCGTGGTCCCGCAGCCGGGCTATCCGCTGTTCGATTTCCTCGCTGTCCTCGACGACGTCCGCCTGCGTCCAGCCCCGCTCGTTTACGACCATGGATGGCAGATCGAGCCTGAGGGCTTCCGCCGGGCCATTACTCCTGCTACTCGGGCCATCATCCTGGTCCACCCCAACAATCCCACCGGCCACTTCACCAAGCGCTGGGAGGCGGAGGAACTGGCCCGCATCTGCCGCGAACATGACCTCTCGCTCATTGTCGATGAAGTATTCCTCGACTATGGCTTTGCTCCCGCGGATGCCGGCCGTGTCGCCAGCTTTGCAGCCGGTCTCGAAGGCGTACCGGTGTTCGTGGTCAGCGGCTTGAGCAAGATTGCCGGCATGCCCCAGATGAAGGCGGCATGGATCGTCGCCACCGGCCCGGAGCGCATCGCCTCCCTCGACCGCCTCGAAGTCATCGCCGACACCTTCCTCTCCATGAACGCCCCGGTGCAGTGGGCTATGCCGGCCTGGCTCGCTGGCAGGGAAGAGATGCAGCGCCAGATCCGAAACCGCGTTGCCGCCAACCTCTCCGAACTGGATCGCCAACTCAGCCGGCAGAAGACCGTCCGCCGCCTTGATGTTGAAGGTGGCTGGTACGCAGTGCTGCGGATTCCTGCCCTCCAGCCAGACGAAATCACCGTCAGGGAATTGCTCGATCGCGGCGTCTGGGTGCACCCCGGATACTTCTTCGGCATGCAAGACTCCGGCCACCTGGTAGTCAGCCTGCTCGCGCGGGAGGCCGAATTCAGTACTGGAGTGACGGTGCTGTTTGAGTACCTGCGCGACCTTTGGTAAGTAACAGTTGGTAAGTAACAGTACGGCAAGAGTGATTCAAGTTGTACTTGAGATATCTAGTTATAAGCTATTGATATTGAATTGATTGCAGGATCGATTGATCCCTTGCTTCAGCGCAAAGTCAAAAACGGGTTGGTGTTACGTTCAGCGCCGATGGTGGTGGCGGGACCGTGCCCCGGCAGAACTCGCGTGGCGTCTGGAAGCGCCATGAGGCGCGACTGGATGGATTCGATCAGCTGGCGGCCATTGCCGCCGGGCAGGTCGGTACGGCCGATGCTACCGGAGAAGAGCGTGTCCCCGGCGATAACCATACTGAGGGGTGCGAAATGGAGGCACACGGAACCCTGGGTGTGACCGGGAGTGTGCAAAACCGTGGCTGGGTAACGGTCGAGGCCAACCTGAATTCCGTCGGTAAGGCTGGCGTCGGGTGCGGTCACCTCGGGCGTGGGCACGCCGATCCAGGCCGCCTGCGCCTCCATCATCTTCAACAGGGGAAGGTCATTTTCGTTGAGGAGGATGGGCGCGCCGGTGAGGTGTTTGAGTTTTAGTGCTCCGCCTACGTGGTCGATGTGGGCGTGGGTGACAAGAATCTGCTTGACCTTCAAGCCGAGGTCCGAGACCCGGCGGTAGATGCGGCTGACCTCGTCGCCGGGGTCGATGACGATAGCCTCGGCGGCTTCTTCGTCGCCGAGCAGGGTGCAGTTGCATTGCAGCGGACCGACCGGGAAGGTCTCGAGAATCATGGATTCAATTGTAATGACGATTGCCGGGAACCGGCGGCGCACTGGCCGCGTATCATGGCGCGAGAGGTTCGCCATGAGATCCCTGCGATTGATCGTGTTCGCCGTCCCCGCACTTGTCCTGGTTGCCGCTTCCGCCGCACTGGCTGCGGAATCCGACTGGCAGAAGTCCTACCCGGTTCCGGGGAAGCCTTCTTTGACCGTGAGCACGGGTGACGCATCTACCGACGTGCACTCATGCGGATGCCGCGAGATCCGGATTCGAGTGGAGTGGAACGACCGCCACCCCGACGACTACACGATTAATGAATTTCAGTCGGGCGATCACGTCAACTTCGAACTCAAAGAGAAACAGCACTTCGGGATCCATGTCGGCATGCACCGCGAGCCGCACGTCAGCGTTGAAACACCGGGCGAACTGGATCTCGAGGCACGCACGTCTGACGGCAGCCTGAAAGTATACGGCGTGAATGGATCCATCGCCTTGCATACCAGCGACGGAGCGGTCGACGTGGCGGACGTCTCGGGCGCGGTGCGGCTGGTGGCCAGCGACGGGTCGATCCGTATCCACAACGTGAGCGGGACGCTTGAGTCCAAATCGTCTGACGGGCGAGTGACGATCGACGGAAAGCTGAGCGGAGTGCAGGTCCACACCAGCGACGGATCTTTGGACCTGACGCTGGCGGAGGGCTCGCAACTGACGACGTCGTCAAGGGTGGAAGCGTCTGACGGGCGCGTGACGATCCGGCTGCCGAAGACATTGGCTGCCGATCTTGACATCCACACCGGCGACGGCCACATCGACTGCCAACTGCCGTTGACAATGAGCGGATACAACTCCGGCGGCGGACACAATATCCGCGGCCGATTGAACAGCGGCGGAACACCGTTGACCATACACACCAGCGACGGCAACGTGACCATCGCGACGTTGTAGGTCCAGCCTGCGAAACCAGAAACCGGATCGAACCATAATGAATGACATTCGGGGCACGGCGAACTAAGGTGAGAATCAATCTCACCAACTTCAGAGGTTCAACGTGGATCGCAAGTCATTCCTCAAGAGCCTGGTCACGATTGGCGCGGCCGTTCCGTGTTTTTCGATCATTTCCAAGGCGGACAGCGGCAAATGTGCCGACGGGCAGTGCATGTCTGATTCCGGGGCGGTGCGGCAATTCCTGTCGGACTTCGTTCGAAATGAAGAAAAGAATCTCGACCGCAAGACATTGCACAAACTGATGGTGCAGCGCGGCCGCGCCTGCTGCCGCAATCTGCAGTTCCGCCAGGACCTGATTGCGAAGAGCGCGAGCAGTCTCGACAAACTTGTGGAACTGATGGGAAAGATCGTCGGCCCGGAAAACTGCACTCGCTCGGGCAACACGGTCACACTCGTCTACCCGGTAACGAAGTGCGTATGCGGCTGGAGCCCCGAGCGCCTTCCAATGCCCGACGATCCCTATTGCGATTGTTCCGCAGCCAACAACCAGGCACTCTTTGAAACAGTGACCGGAAAGCAGGTCGACATAAAAGTAGTCGAGTCACCGCGCCGCGGCGGAGTGCACTGTAGGTTCGTTCTCAACGTCGCCTGAATTCTCGTCTGCCGGCCATCGCGGCCCGGGTGCCCCACCTTCGCGACGTCTTTGTTTTTGTCGCTAAGGTGGGTAATCACTATTGCCGGACACCCTCGCATCACGAGGGCAGGCGATACGGCCGCCCACGGTACATCCCGACCTGCTCAACTGCCCGCACCCGGATCACCTGCGCCGTGGTGTTGTCGTTGCCGTCGATCTCGACGGCGCGGGCCACCAGTTCGCTCGCGATCTCCTCGACCGGCTTGCTCTGGGAGACGATATCGGCGATGGTTTCTTCGCGCATCTCGTCGTGCAGGCCATCAGTACACAGCACCAGCACATCGCCCGGCATAACTGTCAGCGCATTGGTGTCGGGAGCGACAAACATCTCGGGCCCAAGCGAGCGGATCAGCACGTGGCGCGACTCGGACTCCGCCGCATCGGCCGCTGAGAGCAGCCCCATCTTGCGCTGTTCGTTGACCCAGGTGTGATCTTGCGTCACCTGGCGCGCGCGCCCGCCGCGAACGAGATAGCAGCGCGAATCGCCCACGTGGGACACTACCGCCTGGTCATGGCGCAGCGCGCATGCTACCAGCGTGGTCGCCATGTTTTTTCCACGGTATTGAGGAGCCAGCCTGCAGTCGTGCACCGCGGCATTGGCGTGGGCAACGAGGCGCGGCATCAGCGCGATCAACATGGTGTCGGCTTGCGCCTTTTCGAATTCCTGGGTAACCACGGAGATGGCGGTGGACGACGCCACCTCACCGAGGTCCATCCCGCCAACGCCGTCGGCGACCGCGAACAGGAACCCATGGGAGCGCGCCTGGTGCCGCGACGAAGGGATGAACGATCCCAGCGCGTCTTCATTATTGGTTCGAACCTTGCCGGGATCGCTGGCCTGGCCGTACTGAACATCCAACATAAGGCGCCCGCCGCCTGAAAGTTTCCAAGTGTTGTGTAACTCATTAAAAAACGAATGGGTGGGCTCTCAACCTCAGGGGTTTCCGAGGCGAGAGTCCACCCAATGTTTTGCCCCGTACTACGATGCCACGGACGAGGCCTGCTTGCTGTCGAGAAGAATGGCCTTGCCCTTTTTCTTCGACGACTTGATGAAGTAGTAGGCTCCGTACAAGCCCCAAAGTGCGGAGATCCCCAGTGCCGAAAGGGGTTCCATCTTGGTGCCGAGATTGAAGAACGGCCCAGCCAGATAGAACGCCATCATCGTCAGGTTGGCCAGGAGTCCAAATCCGGGGATGAGCGTGTGCAGCAGCAGGTTGTGGTCAGGCCGCTTGTGATAGGCCACGATGCACAGGAAGCAACTCAGCGCGTAAAGGATGAAGGTTCCAAAGTTGGAAGTGAGCGTAATGGTCAGGAGCGAGTTGGGTAACTTGGCGAGCGTGTCGTGCGGTAGGTATCCCCAATTCGAGAAGATGTTGTGGGGCAACGCGGCGATGGTCGCATCGGTCGGCGCCGAGGCATCGGCAAACACCAGCGAAACCGCCACGCACCCGATCACCGCGGAGATAACCGCCAGCGTCCAGATGGCGCGCCGCGGCGACAGAGATCCCGCATGAAGCAAGCCGAAGTGTTCGGGAGCCTCGTCGTCCTTGCCCATCGCGTAGGTTACGCGGGCGCCGGTGTTCATGCAGCTCAGCGTGGTGCCGATCAGCGCCAGGAACACGGTGAACGCCTCAGCCAGCATGAAGTACTTGCCATGACCGGCGCCGAGGAGCGCGTCGCCGACGATGATCATCATGTCGCCGATCGGGGCTGCCGACCCCGCCGCGGTCTGCATCGAATATCCCGAGTTCAGGAAGTAGTTCGCGGCAAAATATTCGAACAGATAACAGGCCAGTCCCTGGATGAGCAGTGATGCAATCACGGCGATGGGAATGTGCTTGGTCGGGTTTTTGGCCTCGCCCCCCATCGCCGTCACCGATTCGAAGCCGACCAGGATCAAAATCGCCACGGTGGCCTGGATGAATACCCAACTGAACTTGTGGATGCCCACTACCGACGCAGCATTGGGGTGCGCCACCATGTTTCCGGTCGAGTCCGTGGCCGGGTAGTCGATTACGAACGGAAGCGGCTTGCCGGCGTTGTCGAGCAGGGGCTGGGGAACGCCGCTGGCATCACGAATGATGGAGCCGTCCTTCGCCGTCGCGAACTGGTAGGTGTAGGTTGACAGTGACTGCGAATCGTATTGGAATGTGGTTGGCCCCGAGGTTCCGGCGGGATGGCTGGAGCGATATCCCAGCGCCAGCACGCTGAAGACGATCAGCGCTGAAATCTGCACTACGTTGATGGCCAGGTTCACTGCGGTCGAAGCGCCCGCGCCCTTCGAAGCGATCCACGCCACAAAGAACGAGAACACGATGGCAATCAGCGCCATGAATAACGGTCCGGGAGTCGAGCCGCTGAGGAACGACGGGAAAAGGAAGCCGACCACGTAGCCGATGAATATGCCGGTGGTGGCCACCATCACGCCGGGGTATACCCAGTAATAAAGGTGCGAGCCCCAGCCGACAATGAACTTTGCGATGCGGGCATACTTGAACGATGCGTCCTTCGACAGCATCGCCTGCTCGGCGTAGTAGTAGCTCGATCCGGTGCCGGGGTACAGCTTCGAGATCTCCGCATACGCCACGGCGGTGGCCAGGCAGAGCAGCAAAGCCGCGAAGATTCCCATCCACATTGCGGGCGCCGTCGAAGGCTGCCCGGCAACGCCGGTAGTCGCCTGGATGAAGAACGTGAGCCATAGAAACGCGCCGGGGGCAATCAGCGCCATTGCGTTGCTGGTGAGGCCGGTTAGACCCAGCGTGGCCTGCATCTGTGGTGCTTTTTGATCTGCCATGAAGCATTCTCCTGGAGTGTGTTTGATATGGCTGAAACGTTGCTGTCCGGCGGTTGTTTTCCCCGGCTTCTCTGTGTATGGATGGATCGTCCGGTGCCTGCTGGCCCGGCCGGCCTGCGTGCTATTGCGTGTACTTGATGTGAATCGTAGATTCCGCGAAATAAAGATGAAATGAAGATCGGACAGTTTAGAGATCCTGGTTCGCAGTTCCCACTTGGTCCTTGTTGCGGCGCTCAACTGTGAACTACGAACACTGAACCACGAACATGCCGCTCGCCGAGTGTTCCGGCGGCTTTTACTGCCGTGCTACTTCTCGGTCACGTTGCTGCCAAAGATGAAACCGATTTCCGCCATGCCGCGGGCCTGGTTGGGGCTGGTTCCCGTGTTTCCAAAAACTGTTCCCGGTGTATAGCTGCTGGCGTGCACCCAGGAGATATCGCCGCGAAAGTACATGCCGCCTTTTTGGATGGTGGGAGTGGCAGTGACACTGGTGCCAGCGCTTCCCGGGCCAAACAGCAGGTTTACCGCTCCGTCTGCGGTGCTGCCCGAAGTGGTGATGTACTCCACGCGCCCTGGAAGCGAGAAGCCGTGCTTGAACGCCCGGCTGATCAGGAATGCGCCGCCATCGGTGGATGCGCCCTTTGTAACGCCGATTGAGGGGTTGGTGGGAATGTGGCTGTACTGCCAATACGGCTGAACGATCCATGCGCCCTTGGTGAAGGTGTAAATCAGGGCGTACATCGTGCTGTTGTTTTGCACGGGTGTGGCGAATGTCTGAAATTTCGTCTGTCCCGCATTGCCCATCCCGGCGAAGATCAGGGAGTGCGGTCCCTTGGTGTAGGTGAGTGAGCCGCTCAGCCACGAATAGCGGTTGGAATAGTAGCCATCGTTCCAACTAAGCGAGGCGCTGAAATATTTACCCAACGTCTGATTGACCTGGATTCCGCGATTAACGGCGTTTTCCTGATTCCACAGAAGGCCGCGCTCAATGTTCATGTTCTGGAACGTAAACGTCGATTCCGCGCCCATGAGCGTGGGCAGAGATCCGATCAGGAACTGGGTGGTTTTTCCTACCGGCAGCTTGAGGAAGGCGACGGGGACCGGACCGAAGAAATCGCTCACGGTCTTGTCGGCCGGAAGGAATGGAGTGGCCAGAGAGGGCATGGTATAAGCGCCCACCTGAATGAAGTATTGGTACTTTCCGTCAGCCTTCTGGATGAAGATCTGCCCGTTGCTCAGAGCGGCTTGCTGAACGTCGTCTCCGGGTACGTGATTGTTCTGCACAAGGCCGGAGCCCGTGACGATTCCATTGGCGGCGATCTTGCCCAAAGGACCGGCATCGAAAATAGCTGGCGGCAGCCATGCCAGAGGCCCGGTTACAGCCGGAGTGGTAAGCGGGGCAGGGGGATCTGCCTTGGGTGCGGCCGGCTGTGCAGCCGCAAGCGCCTGGCCGCCGGCCGGTGCCGCGGCCGAATCGGCCGAAGATGAAGTAGCCGTCTGAGCGATTGTTGCTGTTGCCAGAGCCGCTGCCACGGCGCCGGCCAGAGTCATGCGAAGGATAAAGGATGAACGAGGATTCATTCCGTCTCACCAGCTTTCTCCACCGATCTGAAAGGTGGTCGGTTGAAGTGATCGAATGCATTACAGGCAAAGACCTCCGATTGCCTGAATGACAGGTTGGTGACAGGCGAAATTCAAGCCGGACAAAAACCGTGACCGCAGGGTTCGCGCTCAACTGATGCGAGTCCTGCGAGGCTTCCTCAAGCACGCGGCGTCGCTGGCCATTTGGAAGTGCACTCCAGGAAGTGAGTTCACTGTGCGGTGTTCCGCGATCGGGTGACACCAGGAGTATTGCTTGTAAAAAAGTTGAACAACGGGGACATAAAGACGCAATGAAGATTCTCAAGAAAATCGATTTTGCGCCCCGGTTTTCCACAAATTTCTGAGTTGCAAACCCTTTTTTAGCCCCGCTGCCCGCATCTTGCCTTCTCCAAATTCTGCCGGTTTGCGTAAAGATCACATAAAGAACTGGTAAAATCCTTACAAGCTCACCGCGCTCCGATCTTTGGCCAGTGCGGACTTTTTTCAAGCCCTGAGAACATTGAAAAGCTGTCGTCGAGTGAAGGTCGTCCCCCCTCAAGCTTCGCCGCATGGCTTAACGTGTTGCACCAGCCGCTGCCGTTCGTCATCGACGGTAAACAGTCGAAACCAGATCGTTTCGTCCACGCAATCGCGCAACTTGACTTTCGTTCCGGTGCGCGCACAGTACGGCCACACCTGGTCCACACCAAGTTCAGGGAGAAGAGCACTCCGTTGGCTTTTTCTACTCCGTCGCGAGCGACTTCCGGTAAAAACCGCCGGCGCAATGTTGCGTCCGAATTGCGACGGTTCCTGCCCGAGTTCCTTGCCTTGGCCGGTGCGCTGATTCTGGCTGCCGTTCTGGGCTATAGACTGAAGGGGGCATGGCTCGCCGCAGGGGCGATTGGATTTGCGGTGGCGGGGGCGGCCCTGGTGATGTTTCGTCTCACGGTCCGGTCCGCCGAGGACGAGCGCGAAGCGGATTCGGCAACGCTCCGCATGCGACGCCTGTACGAACTCACCCGCCGCACCCTCGAGATGGACCTGCACGAAGAGCCCGGCGCAAGGCTGGCGTTACTGGTCCAGGAAATTTTCGAACTGGACGCCGCAGCGGTTTTTGATGCCGATCTGCAAGAGGTGTACTCGGCGGGACGCTGGACGCTTGATCCGTCGGAACTGGTGCAGAACGTCTATCACTTCGGCACCTCCGACGATGATCGCTCCACCGGTATCAGCCGTCGGGTGATTCGGCTCGGCTCGGTTCCGATCGGCAGCATCGTCCTGCGTGGAGAGACCACCCCGCTTGCCAACAACGCCATTGCGGCGCTGATCGCGATTACGTTCGACCGCTATCGCTCTCTCGCCAATGAAAGTCGCATTGAAGCGGAACGCGAAGCTGAGCAGTTGCGCACCACGGTACTCGACGGTTTGGCGCACGACTTCAAAACGCCGCTTACCGCGATTCGCGCGGCCAGCACTGGACTGTCGGAAATGGGCGGACTGTCCAGGGCGCAGGTGGACCTTGTCTCGCTGATTGACGAGCAGGCTACGCTGCTGGCCGATTTGACGACGCGTCTGCTCACCACCGCGCGCCCCGATTCGGACGGAGCCGCTGAAAGCCCCGCAGGTATTGTGCTCCATACCGCGCCAGAACCGGTCGATTCGTTGATCGAGGAGGCTGTGGAGAGCCTCGCCGATCGCTCCGCGGCGGCGCGCATTGAAATCGAATTGCCCAAAGAGCCGCTGGTGCTCGACTGCGATCGCCGTCTCTTGGGCATGCTGCTGGCTCAATATCTCGACAATGCCTGCAAGTATGCAGAGTTTGACAGCACCATCACGGTGCGCGCGGAAATGGCGGGCGAGGAAATCCTGTTTTCGGTGCACAGTTTTGGCCCTGTAATTCCGATGGCCGATCGCGAGCGGATCTTCGATCGTTATTTCCGCTCGTCGGCATCTGCCGGCAACGCCACAGGAACGGGCATTGGTCTCTCCATCGCCAAGCGCACGGCGCTTGCCCACGGGGGGTCCGTGTGGGTTTCAAGCGACGAAGCGGAGGGGACCACATTTTTCGCCGCCCTGCCGGCCCGCACGTCCACGGTCTCTCATCCTCATCCGGCTCACCACCCCACGGGCGAAAAACTTCACCCCACGGACGAAGACCTGCCCATGGGGACCCCGGCTCTCGAAAGGAGCATCTCATGATGTTGCCGGTCATTCGAGTTCTTGTAGTCGACGATGAACCAGCCATTCGCAGGGCCCTGCGCCCGCCGCTCGAAGCCTTGGGCTTCGATGTCACCGAGGTCTCGCGGGGTGAAAAGGCATTGCAGGTGCTGCGTACGGAGAGCTTCGACTGCGTGCTGCTCGATGTGAACATGCCGGGCATCGGCGGCATTGAGACCCTGCGCCGCATCCGGGTGTTTGCGCCGCGCCTGCCGGTCATTATCCTCACAGTCCGCGATGGCGAAGACGAGAAAGTTCGGGCCCTCGAGATGGGCGCTGACGACTACGTTACCAAGCCGTTCGGAGTGCGCGAACTCGTGGCCCGCATGCGGGCTGCAGTGCGCCGCGTTCACGCCCCGGTCCGCACCGAGGAATCGCCGATTGAAATTGGCGAGGTCCGTCTTGTGCCCGCGCGCCGCAGCGTTACCAAGCGCGGCCAGCCCATCCACCTGACACGAAAGGAATTCGACATTCTCCACTGCCTGATGAGCCGTGCCGGCCGCGTCGTAACCTATGCCCGGCTGCTCACGGCGGTGTGGGGCGCAGATTGCCGCGAGGAAGTCGAGTACCTCCGCACCTTCGTACGCCAATTGCGCAAAAAGATCGAAGATGACCCGGCGCGTCCCCTCTACCTGCTCACGGACATATACGTCGGGTACCGCTTTGCCGATACGCAGATGCTCGAAGAAGCCCAGGCCCTCGCGAATGAGGCTAATGAAGGTTATTCCTCAAGTGCAGGTCCCGAAGCCCTTTCGGGTCCTGAGAACTCAACCGTGATCGGCCACGCGTGACGCGGCTGCCAATTGCGGAGCGCGCGGAATTCGTTCATCCCGATCCATGTGCACTCTCTCAAGTGTCCCAACCTCCTGAGCGCCATTTCCCTGCGCTGCTACGATAAAACCTGCCGGACATCCGGGGTCCCCAACAATGGAGTTCTGCTTGTTGGGGAGAGAGCATGCGAGAGAATCTGGCCACATTAGTTGCGGAGTTCCGCCGCTACGATCGAGAGATCGCGACGGTTCGCTACCAGGGCAACCGGCGTCGCGTTTCGACCTACGGTGACATCGCGCACCTGGCGGGCCGTTTTGCATCGCTGCTGGCACGAAAAGGCATCGGGCCCGGCGATCGCGCCGTCCTGTGGGCCGAGAACAGCGCTGAATGGATCGCTGCGTTCCACGGCTGCGTCCTGCGTGGAGTTCTCGTTGTACCGCTTGACGCGTATGGCAGCTCCGATTTTGCGCTTCGCGTCATCGCCGACGTCAAGCCGAAACTCGCCGTAGGGGACGCGCATCTGTTGCGCCAATTGGGAAACGACGCACGGCCGGCCGGCATCCCGCGAATTGCATTTGAAGAATGGCGCGACCAATTACCCGCCGAAGAAGCCGGTCCGGTACTGGGTATCGGCCGCGACACTCCGCTGCAGATCCTGTTCACCTCGGGCACAACGGGCGATCCCAAGGGAATCGTGCATACGCACGGCAATGTGCTGGCCAGCGTGGGTCCCATCGAGCAGGCAGCGCAAGGCTACATGCGCTACGAGAAATATGTGCATCCACTGCGTTTTCTGCACACGCTGCCGCTGAGCCATGTCTTTGGTCAGACCATGGGCATTTGGATACCTCCCGTGTTTCGCGCGGAAGTGCATTTCGAAAGCCGGCTGGTGGCGCCGCGTCTGATTGAGACCATTCAACGCGAACGCATCTCGGTGCTGGCCGCGGTGCCGCGGGTGTTCGCCTTGCTGAAGACTCATCTCGAAACCACGCGGCCCGGCCTGGCCGAACAACTGGTCGCGTCGAAAGGCATCTCCGCATGGAACCGCTGGTGGCGGTTTCGCGGAGTGCATCGCGCGTTCGGGCTCAAGTTCTGGGCGCTGATTTCGGGTGGAGGCGCTCTGCCCGCGCCGGTCGAGCAATTCTGGAACGCGCTCGGTTTCGTCGTCGTCCAGGGCTACGGCATGACCGAAACCACCGCGCTCATTACGCTCAATCATCCGTTCCATGTTGCCAGTGGGACGATCGGCAAGCCGCTGCCCGGGCGCGAAGTCAAGATCGGTCTCGACGGCGAAGTGCTGGTGCGCGGTCCGATGATCTCAACTTCAACGTGGTCGGGCGGAGAACTGCGGCAGCGCCAGGACGAGTGGCTTTCGACCGGCGACCTTGCCGAAACTCAACCCACCGGCGAGCTTCGCTTTCTGGGCCGCAAGAGCGAAGTCATCGTCACAAGCGCCGGCGTTAATATTCACCCCGAAGACCTTGAGGCGGTGATCGAAGAACAGCCCGGGGTAGCGGCCTGCGCCGTCGTGCCGATCGAAACTCCATCAGGTCCGGAGCCATGCGCGGTGATTGCGATGCGGGGTCCGGCCGAACAGGCGCCCTTGGCCATCGAGGCGGCGAATGCGCGGCTTGCGGAGTTCCAGCGGGTGCTCCGCTGGAATCTGTGGCCTGAGCCCGACCTGCCCCGCACGTCGACCGGCAAGGTGCGGCGCAAGGCCGTGGCATTGTGGCTCGCCGAAACCCAGGCGTCACGGAATGGTTCACAACCAATCCATGCAGCGGCATCGGATTGGCTGCTTTCGCTGGTTGCGGAGATTACACGCGAAACTCCGCCAGGCAGCGGCGACCAGTTGCGGCTCGCGGAGGATCTGCATCTTGATAGCCTTGGCCGCGTGCAACTCGCCGCTGCAATCGAAGAAAAACTGGGCATGCCGCCCGAGAGCGGCTTCCTCGAACAGGTGCAGACGCTGGGACAACTGCGACGACTGCTGGCATCCGATTCAGCGAAGGGTACTGGCTTTACCCCGCACGAAACTGTGTCCGGTTCAATGAAGGGTACGGGCTTCAGCCCGTACGAAGATGCCGCGCCACCGGGTGGGGCTTTAGCCCCTGAGGGTTGTCGCCCTGACTCCAGCACAACACCGACTCCTCTTGATTCTGGTACTGTCACGCATGAAAATCGCGCGCCGAACGATACCGGCCCCCGCTCGTACGAATCGAGTGCGCTGCCACGCGCCTCTTTAGCCCATGGGGCAAAGGGACGCGGTTACATCTATCCACATTGGCCGTGGTCGGCGCCGGCGCGATTGGTACGGTCCGGGTTCATCGAACTCATCATGCGTCCGCTGGTGAGGCTGCTGGCCAAGCCTCATGTCTTTGTGCCGAATGATCTGGACGTGCGCGAACCTGTCCTGATCGTCGCGAATCACGTCTCGACCTATGACGGGCCGCTGGTGCAGTATGCGCTTCCCGGCCGCATGCGGCGCCGAATCGCCGCCGCCATGTCCGGCGAGATGCTTGATGATTTCCGCCACTTCCGCAATCCTGAATGCGGCCCTGGAGAACGCGGATTTTATCTGTTCGGTCCCATTGCCTATTTCCTTCTGACCGCGTTGTTCAATGTCTTTCCGCTGCCGCGGCTGCGCGATTTCCAGCGTAGTTTCGCTCATGCCGGCGAAGCGCTCGATCGCGGCTACTACGTCCTGGTGTTTCCGGAAGGCACGCGCTCGGCCGCTGGGCAACTGGCTCGGTTCCGTCCCGGCATTGGAATGCTCGTCAAGCAATCCGACACCGCGGTTCTGCCAGTGGCGATTCGCGGCCTGGGCGAGTTGAAGGTCCGCGGGCGCGGCTGGTTTCAATCGGGAACGATCGAGATTCATGTGGGCCAGCCGATCCGCTTCGGCCCCGATGCGACAGAAACAGCCATCACTGCCCGCCTGCATGCGGAAGTGGAGAAATTGTTAAACGAATAGCAGACTTGGTCTGTTGCAGATAATTATCAGCTCTTGGAGCACAATGTAGATCGAGACTGGCTCTATGGAGTGCTGTTCGATCCGAATCCCGATTGCAAAATCGAAGCCTTGGGCAGGCAAAAAAATGCCTGTGCAGTGGAAACCATTAAATCCGATATAAACTATAAAGAATCAGTAGCTTACGGATAGGGACCCCTCGCAGTCTCACAGTTTATGTGTTGTTTTTAGGGTCGCTGTTCACTGCATCCTGTAACGCTCGCGCATGAGGCGTTGGAGGCGGGGCCAAAAGATCAGGTTAAAGGCCAGCTCCTTGTCGGGAAACATTCCCAGGGCAAGGCGGCGGGTGTCAGCCACCATTTCCGAGGCCTGTTCGACCGTGACGGTGGGGTCCTGCGCGATCACCTGCGTCACCATGTTGACAACCATCTGGAGGCGGCGGATCTTGCGGCTCTCCTCTTTCAGTTCATCGGGCGACTGGACCGGCGGACGTGCCTCGTTTTCAGTAGTTTGCGGGGAAGTGGGACTGGCGCTTCTTTGCGGCTCCCACGGAAGGTCGAATGAACCCATGCGGCAATCCCTCCTCGAACCCGGGGTGAGATGCATACATGGTGTGCATCCTACCACCGGTTCGGGTCAAATTCCTTGCGATTGGACTAAGTGGCTACCGGTTGGTCACCCCGAGGGTGCGGTGACTGATGGCGCGCACCGACGCTCGACCAATCCGTACAATAAGCTTGGATGGCTTTCACCGAGCAATACGATGTCGTGGTCGTGGGCGCTGGGCATGCTGGGTGCGAGGCGGCCATGGCCGCGGCGCGCATGGGCCTGAAGACCGCGCTCATCACCATGAATATGGACCTTATTGCTCAGATGAGCTGCAACCCCGCGGTCGGGGGCGTGGCCAAGGGACACCTGGTGCGCGAGGTAGATGCCCTGGGCGGCATCATGGGCGAGGTGGCCGATGCGGTGGGGATTCAGTTCCGGTTGCTGAATACATCGCGGGGGCCGGCAGTGTGGAGTCCCCGGGCGCAGTGCGATAAGCAGCTTTACCGGGTGAAGATGCGGCAGGTGTTGGAATCGCAGCCGGGTTTGCACATCCGGCAGGCGGAAGTGGTCGACCTGGTGATCGAGGACAGGGAACAGGGAATAGAGAGAAGCGACCAGGGTCCACTTCTGGGTGCCCCAGGTCTCGATTCTGAGACCTGGGATGATTCAGCCGAATTGCCTCGCCCCGTTGGTCCCCGCCGCCGCGTTCTTGGGTTGAAGTTGCGGGATGGGCGGCAGCTGATGGCCGGGGCCACGATCATCACCACTGGAACGTTTCTCAATGGGTTGATTCATTGCGGGGAGGAGCGCTACCCGGCGGGACGGAGCGGGGAACCGGCGTCGGTGCTGCTGGGCGAAGCGCTGCGACGACTGGGGCTTCGGACTTGCCGGCTCAAGACGGGGACGCCTCCTCGCCTCGATGGCCGGACCATCGATTGGAAGGCGTTTGAGGAGCAGCCGGGGGATGCCGATCCGACCCCGTTCAGCTTTCGGACGAAGAAGATCGTGCAACCGCAGGTGAGTTGCCATATCGCCTTTACCACGCCGGAGACATTGCGGCTGATTCGCGAGAATGTTCACCGGTCGGCGATGTACTCGGGCCGGATCGAGGGGATTGGGCCGCGCTATTGTCCGTCGATCGAGGACAAGGTCGTCAAGTTCCCGGACAAGACCCAGCACCAGTTTTTCCTGGAGCCGGAGGGTCTGAATACGCAAGAGGTGTACATCAACGGGATGTCGACGTCGCTGCCGATGGAGGTGCAGTGGCAGATCGTGCACTCGATCCCGGGGCTCGATAAAGCGGAGTTGCTGCGGCCGGGGTACGCCATCGAGTACGACAGCGTTGACGCGACGGAACTGGATCGCGGCCTGCGGGTGAAGAGCATGGAAGGGCTATACCTGGCCGGGCAGATCAATGGGACCAGCGGCTACGAGGAAGCGGCGTGCCAGGGAATCATGGCGGGGATCAATGCGGCGCTTTGGCTCAAGGGCGAGCCGCCGTTCACCATGGATCGGACGGAAGGGTACACCGGGATCCTGATCGACGACCTGATTTCGAAGGGGACCAACGAGCCATACCGGATGTTTACGTCTCGGGCGGAGTTCCGGCTGCACTTGCGGATCGACAATGCCGATCGGAGGCTGACTCCGCATGGACGGCGGCTGGGGCTGATTGGGGATGGGGCCTGGGCGGAGTACGAGCAGAAACAGGCGCGCATGGCGGCGCTGGAGCGGTTGTTGAGGGTGCGGAAGCCTACTGGGGAGCAACTGGGCGCCGCCGGACTGGATGGGTTGAGCGCGATAGCCGGCCAGACCTGGGCACAACTGCTCAAGCGGCCGGAGGTGACGATCGAGCCGATTCTGAAGGCGGAGCGGGAGGAATTGGCTGCGGAACCGCTGCTGGCGGAAGCATTTGGCCGGCCCGATCACTCGCCGATCGAGCGGGCCGCCCTCCGCAATGAGGCTCGGGCGGTGGAGACCGAGATCAAGTTCGCGGGATACCTGGACCAGCAGAAGAAGTCGATCGAAAAGCTGAAGGCGGCTGAGTCGGTGTGCATTCCCGAGTGGCTGGAGTATGGCACCATCAGCGGGCTGTCGCGCGAGATGCGCGAAAAGCTGGAGCGGATCCGGCCGGGCACGATCGGACAGGCCAGCCGTATTCCGGGGGTGACGCCTGCGGCCTTGAGCCTGGTACATGTTTCGATCCGGCTGCAGGGGGCGCGGCGGACGCGACCGCCGGAGCCGTTGACGGCCAGCGCTTGATTGCGCACTGATAGAGTGGCGTATGCGCCTGTATTCCCCTTTGCTTGCTCCATTTCTTTGTCTGGTGTGTGCCTCCGTGGTGATTGCGCAAAGTGCTTCTCCTGTTCGCGCCCGGGACTTGGGTGTGCCGTTTGAGGGCAGACCCGGGCCGCTGAACGCCATTACCGATGTGGGTGGCGTGGAGGTGGGAGCCACGACGCTGATTCGGGGCGAGGGAGCGCTCAAGGAGGGCGAGGGACCGGTGCGAACCGGGGTGACGGTGATCCTGCCCAGGGGCCGAGAGAACCGGGATCCCGTTTATGCGGGATGGTTCAGCCTGAACGGCAATGGGGAAATGACCGGTACGACCTGGGTGGAGGAGTCAGGCTTCTTAGAGGGCCCGGTCGCCTTGACCAATACGCACAGCGTGGGCACCGTGAGGGACTCCATCATTGCCTGGCAGGTGAAGCAGAAGGCGCTCAAGCAGCCGTGGTCGCTCCCGGTGGTCGCGGAGACTTGGGACGGCTATCTGAACGACATCAACGGGTTCCATGTGAAGCAGGAGGACGTGTTCGCGGCTCTTAACGCGGCGCGCAGCGAGGCTGTGGCGGAAGGGAACACCGGCGGCGGAACAGGGATGGTGTGCTACGGGTTCAAGGGCGGGACGGGGACGGCATCGCGGTTGTTGTCCGGGGATGACGGCGGATATACGGTGGGTGTCCTGGTGCAGTGCAACTGCGGGAGGCGACCGCAGCTGGTGATAGCGGGCGTGCCGGTGGGGAAGGAGATTCCGGAAGGGACGCCGCAGGCGGGCGGCGCGCTCCCGGGCAGCGAAAGACAGGGCGATGTGGGGTCGATCATTATCGTGATTGCCACCGATGCGCCGCTATTGCCGCACCAGTTGAAGCGGCTGGCGCGGCGGGCTTCGCTGGGGCTGGCGCGGACGGGGTCGGTTTCGGGGAACAGTTCGGGGGATATCTTCATTGCTTTCTCCACTGCCAATCCTTATGCCGATGCCCCGCCGGGACCGAACATAGTGCGGACGGTGTCGAATGAGCGGATTACTCCGCTGTTTACGGCCACGGTTGAGGCGACGGAAGAGGCCATCGTGAATGCAATGGTGGGCGCGAAGACCATGACGGGCATCGACGGGCACACGGCGGTGGCGCTGCCGCATGAGGAATTGCAGCGGGTTCTGAAGAAGTACCACCGGTAAGCCAGCAGGGAGACGCTTCGAGAGAGTTCGGCCCTTTTGACAAGTCAGCGGCTATTCTTTTTTGTCGCCCTTGGAGAAGAGGGGGATGTGAAAGGGCATTTCGGCGTCGCCTAATTGCTTCTTCTTTTTTCCGGGTGCGTCTTCGCGAAGGAGAGTGCGCTGCGAGTTTACGCAGACCCAGCCGCCGCGGATGCGCTCGAAGACGTGGGTAAACACCCCTTTTTCATCGACCTGGCCGGAGCTGACCTTGTGGTGGAGGACATAGGTACCGTTGGTGACGGCGGTGTCGCCGAGCAGGCGGACGGTGATGACGCGCTGCTCCAGGTGCAGGGTCTTGTCCTCGCCGGTTATGAGTTGGGCAAGCTGCTGATTGCGGGTGGTGATATCGCCATTGGCGGAGACGTCGACAAAGAGTGGAGACAGGACGAGCTCGAGGTTGTACTGGTCGCGACCGTTGATGGCGTTGGACCAGTTGTCTTCGATCTTCTGGAATTCCTTCACCTGGGGGCCGACGTCGGTTGTCACCGAGGAGACTGGAGTCGCAGAGGCGTGGGCTGGATCCGCCGGCGCTGCCGGAGCTGGACTCTGGGCAAAAACCGCGCAGGAGGAGAGCAGTAAAGCAGAAAAGTACAAGACACTACGAGTCATATGAGACGTGAACTCCCATAGTTCGATTTTAGCGCTTATCCAGCTCCTTGGACGGTGGGGGAGGGGCTTGGGGAGCGGCAAAATCCGGGATTCGGGTCCCAAAACAGGCTAAATGAGCGCTTGGAGGCGGTCCGGCTGGTTGACGGTAACGATCGAGTCTTCGATGGTGATCCAGCCTTCTTTCCGGAACTGGCCGAGGGTGCGGGTGACGGTTTCGCGGGTGGTGCAAGCCATGGACGCCATTTCTTCGTGGGTGAGCAGGAGCGGGAAACGGAACGCGCCGCTGTCGAGATGCTCTCCGATCTGATGGCCGAGCTCGAGGAGCAGGCGGCCGAGGCGGGCGGCCACAGTCTCGGCGAGGGCAATGCGGCAGGCATCCTGAAGGGCAAAGCGGTATTCCTGGCAGATGCACTGGACGGCGCGCATCTGGGCTTCCTTGTGGGCGCGGAGAAAGCTGAGGAAACGCTCGCGTTCGACGGGCCGCAACTGGGCGGGGGTGAGGGACTCGGCCGAGACCTCGTAGACGCCGTGAGAAAGAACGGCGTAGAGGCCGAGCATGGAACCGGGTCCGGCGACGCGGACGATCATCTGGCGATCCTGGGCGCGGCCGGCGGTGAGCTTGATGTATCCGGAACAAATGAGGTAGAGGCAGCGGGCTTCATCGCCCTGGGTGAAAAGAGGCGCCTCGGCAGGAAGGGAAATGGTGCTGGTGGCGAGCTCGAGATCGGCAAGGACGGCGCTGCCCAAAGAGCAAAACCACCCAGGACGGCGGTTGGAGCACGCTGCACAACCAACTGGAGACGGCCGGTTGATCGGTTTCTGGCGTACCTGCGAAACTTCCACTTGTTCTAGTTCAGCCATGGCGTTGCCCCGTTCGTCGGCGGCGAAGCGCAATCAACCGCTCCCAACTCTCCGACCTCGGCGAGGGTTGTATTCAGTGGAGAACACTTCGGGCCCAGAAGGATGGATACTCTGCAACCTAGTGTGCAGGAGTTGGCGCACTTCCGATGTGACGAGGCTCACGTGTATCAGTAACATAGCGGCGTGGATGTTGATGTCCTGAGTAATGCGACCCGGATCGCTTGCTTTGCGTCGCGGGGAAGCGCGGTCCGCATTTTGCTTATCGTTTTCATGTGTGATGGGTCACACGAATGTAATTAGAAAAATCGGTCCGGAATCCCGCGCTCGAACCCTCCGCATCCAGGCCGTGAGATGGCGTTACCAAGGCCGCAATGAACGACTCTTCCGCTGAACCTTGCACCCCCTTTTCTATTCGAAACAAAGGAATTGCGCGTCAGCCTGATCGCGTTGCCCTGCGATTTCCCGACTGCGTTGCTGACGGATTTCTTAGTTGCCGATCAGGGAGGACGAACCGAGCGAATCTCGCTGCACCTTGGGTTGTGATGAATATCACCGTCTTGCTGCCAGAAACTTCGTAGGATTCACCGCAGGAAGTGACGCTCCGCACGGAGCGATGTTTTCCAAAGAAACTGGCTCAGCACCTCAGATGGCGATCCTCCTTGAAACACGAGAGTCGTCGTAAAACGCCAGATGGGACCGGGAAGGGTAAGAGGTATTTTTCATGCATAGAGATAGACCAGTGGCTGAATGGTCGAGTGGAACGGCCCAACGCACGTGGCCGGCGCTGCGGACCTATTTGATGTTTATTCTTAGCGCGATTGTATTCTGCGCCGTCGCATCGGCGGCTCCCAAGTCAGTGGAACGCCGGCGGCGGGGCAAGCCAAGGACGCTGCGGCCGCGGATTTTGTAGGGTCTGACACGTGCGCAGGCTGCCACGAGGAAGTGGCCAAGGGATTCGCATCGAACCCGCACGTAAAGATGGCGCAGATGCACGGCAAGAACGGCGTGACCTGCGAGAACTGCCACGGGGCGGGGAAGGCGCACGTGGATGGAGGCGGGGACACCAGCAAGATCTTCAATCCGGCAAAGGGCACTGCCAAAGAGGTTGACGCCAAGTGCCTGGGATGCCACCAGGGTCAGCATTCGAATTTTGAGCGGTCGGGCCATGGCGAAGCGAATGTGAGCTGCGTTGCCTGCCACAGCGTCCATGGCGGCGCGGATCCCGAACATCTTTTAAAGGCGGCACAGCCGGTGCTTTGCTTCCAGTGCCATGGCGACGTGAAGCCGAACTTCTCGATGCCGTTCCACCACAAGGTGGAGGAAGGCCTGCTGAAGCTGTACCGACTGCCACGATCCGCACGGAACGTTCGGACGGAAGGGCCTGAAGTCGGCCTCGCAACAGGATGCGGTCTGCACCAAGTGCCATGCGGAGACGGCGGGCCCGTTTGTGTATGAGCACGCGGTGGTGAAAACGGAAGGCTGCACGTCATGCCATTCGCCGCACGGCAGCCCGAATCCGCGCCTGTTGAATCGCGCCAACGTGAACACGATTTGCCTGCAGTGCCATTCGCCATCGCAGAACTTCTCGACGGGCGAGCCGATCGGACCGGCGCATAACCAGGCGACGCAATACCAGTCGTGCACCATTTGCCACACCGACGTTCACGGTTCGAACGTGAGCCCGGTGTTCTTCAACACCAAGTAGGTAAGGGGCGAGCGATGACAAATCAGACCAGGATTTTTGAAAGTCTGGGTGGGTCGCCTGCCGGGGCCAGCATTACCCGGTTGTGCACCCTTACCCTTGCGGCCATTCTTTTGGCAGGCGGCGCGGTTGCCGTCAAAGCACAGGAACAGCCGAGTGCGGCCAAGGCCGCAAAACCCGAAGCGGAAAAGAAAGCAGCCGCTCCGGCTGAAGGCAAAGCGATGGGCGGATACAGCGTCCATTCGATGGTAGAGCTGGGCGGGCGGTTCGCGGAGAAAGACGGCAGCCGTCCGATGTGGGCGACGATGGTGAACCAGACTACCGGCGCGCGGGTGCTGGGCCAGTCATTGCAGATGCATACCCTGAACCCGAGCAAGACGCCATTCTTCGATACGCTGAGCACTAACAGCTTCGGATACGGCGGCGATCCTTATGATGTGTCGGTGCTGAAGCTGAGCAAAGGACGCTGGTACGATTTCACCGGCCAGTTCCGGCGCGACCGCAACTATTTCGATTACAACCTGCTGGCGAATTCTCTGCTGACTTCAGCGACGGCGGCGACTCCGGCACTGGTGGCTGAGCCGGATTCCCTGCATGTATTCAATACGGTGCGGCGGAATACCGACACGCTCCTAACGATTCTGCCGACGACTGTGGTCAGCTTTCGAGCCGGGTTCAACCACAACACCAACGAGGGCCCGACCTATTCGACGATGCATGGCGGCGGCGATGTCCAACTGTCGCAGTGGTTCCGTACCGGGCTGAACACATTTATTGGCGGGGTGGATGTGAAGGTGGCGAAGCGGACCACGCTGAGCTACGACCAGTACTATGCGCTGTTCAAGCAGGACACGATGTTCCACCTGGCGCCGACGCCATTCACGCTTTCGAATGGAACGCCGGTGTCACTGGGTGTGGACGTGCTTACGGGCCCCACGGTTACCTGCGGAAGCGGCGCGAACAAGACGCAAAACGTGATCAATGGCGTGGCCAATCCATTCTGCAGCGGCACGGTTCAGCAGAGCGAGGTCTCACCGATCCGCACGACGTTCCCGACCGAGCAGTTGCGGTTCAGTTCGCATTACTGGGACAGCGTTGCAATGAACGGCCGTTTGAGTTACAGCGGCGATACCTTGAACGTGAACAACTTCAACGAAACGTTTGTCGGATTAGCCCGCTTTGGGGGCACCTGCCCGAACGGTGGCGCGTGCATGCAGCGCGAGGCGATTCTGACCGGCGGCGGACCAGGCGGACAGTTTGCCCACAACAAGCGGATCAGCGTAAATGGCGATTACGGCATCGAGGCGGAAATCGGCAAATATTTCTCAATTTCGGATGCCGTCAATTTCTGGTCGTTCCGCATACCGAGCCTGAGCAACTACAACCAGACGTGGATCACGGGGCCAACGGCAACTACGTCGGCACTGACGCCGTTCACGGCTGCGAGCCTGACGACGACAACGGCGAACACGATTGATACGCTTTACCTAAGCCAGAAGAATGCGGGCAACACGGTTGTGGGTTCGGTGAATGTGACGCCCGAGGTGAAGATCTCGGCGGGGTGGCGCTTCAACGACCGACAAATCAAACTTGATGACGACGACACCTTGAACTGGCATGAGAACTGGCTGCTGCTGGGCGGCGTAGTCAATCCCACGCAGATGGTGCGGGTCACGGTCAACTACGACCAGATGACTTCGAAGTCGGCCGATTCAACCACGACGCCGAGCAACACCTACACGCGCGAGGCGCCCGACAAGATCCATCATTTTCGGGCTCGCGCCCTCGTGAAGCCGTACAAGTGGATCAACTTTGCGGTGGCCGGCAATGACTACATGGCCAGCAATGACGATCCGCAGGTCAACCACAAGGAGCATAACCAGAACATCAGCCTGGGCGCGCAGGTGATTCCGACGGAATCGATGAGCCTGGATATCAGCTACGGCCATGACGATGTTTTCTCGTTGACGGATCTCTGTTACGTGTTTGTGGCCACTGCGAACGCGCCATTGCCTGCGGGGGCGGTCGCCAAGGGAGGGACCTGCGCGAACACTACGTTGACCGGAACGACAATTCCGTACCTGGGCAACGGCTATTACGACGCGCCGAGCAGCTTCTTCACCAGCAACATCAACTGGTCGCCATCGAAGTATTTCCGCATCAACGCCGGGGCACGGGTGAACAGCGTGAAGGGCAGCGCGGAGATGTTGAATCCCTACCAGGTGCCGGGAGGACTGCAATCGAAAGTGGTTGCGCCGTATGCGGACCTGGCGGTGCAAATCGCACCGCAATGGTCGTGGCACGGGAACTGGAATCACCAGGCGTACGAGGAATCGAGCGCCCCGACTCCGGCGCCGCGGAGCTTCCATGGCGATATTTACACGCTCGGTGTGAGGTACGCGTTCTAAGGATAGGGGCGGGCGGGTGCTGCGGCACCGTCCGCCCTTTTTGCAGTTTCGGGGAGTAACTATAAACGTGTCTCACCCGGCCGCGAGAAGAACAACTCGAAGGCCGGAGAAGGGTTTTCAAAAGAAAGGGGACGCCGGAGATAGCGGCGCTCTGGGGAGTGAACGATGAACAAGAACATTCGGACGCATGTGGCGCTGGCCGCGATTCTATCGCTGGGCGGCGTTGTCAGCTTTGCGCAGTCTGGCGAAGCGACTTACAAAGCCAAGTGCCAGATGTGCCACGGGGCAACCGGCATGGCGGATTCTGGCGCGGGCAAAGCCATGAAGGTGAAGCCGGCCACAGATCCAGATGTGAAGAAGATGAGCGAGGCGGAGATGATTGCCGCCACCAAGAACGGCATGGGCAAGATGACAGCGTTCAAGGACAAGCTTACCGATGCGCAGATCAAGGACGCGGTGGATTATTTCCGCACGTTCGCAAAGTAACGCATCGGGATAATTCAGGCAAACGTTGCGGCGGCGGAGTTCAGGGTGGTTGAATGAATGCGCCGGGCTGCCAAGTTTTTCTTCGGGTTCGGGTAAGGCCAGAATTCAGCGGACGGGTACGTATGTGCGCCGGCCGTATTTTTTGAAGGAGATTCTCGATGACAAAGAGAATGCGTTCTCAGTTGGTGTTGGCCCTGGTAGTAGCCGTGGCCGGCTCCGTGGGCTTCGCGCAGTCGGCAGGCGAAGCGGTTTACAAGGCAAATTGCCAGAGTTGTCACGGCTCGGCGGGGACACCGAACCCGGGGATCGCGAAGGCCATGGGCGTGAAGCCAGCCACCGATCCGGATTACAAGAAGACCAGCGAAGCCGACATGATTGCGGCAGTGAAGAATGGCAAGGGCAAGATGAAGGCCTTCGCCAGCAAGCTCACCGACGCGCAGATCAAGGATGCGGTGGACTTTTTCCGTTCGTTCAAATAGATAGTAGAGCCCGGGCCCGCCTGGGGCGGGCCCCGGGAATCCTGACTCTTGCGTTAGCTTTCCTTGGATAAGCGACTGCTCATTCGTACGCACTTTGCGCGCGGAAACTGGATTTGTGCGTTGTAAACGCGGAGAGTCTAAAAGCATTTCCAGCCCGCTGTTTTGGCGGGCCAATTGTTGAGGAGTGAGGTCGCGTGCCGATCTTTCAGAAATTTCGCGAACACTGGGTGCGGCCGGCGCTGTTTTTCGGCAACAACCCGTTGAGCCTTGCCGGGGGCGCGATTACCACCGCGTCCGGCATTACGATGATCGGGTACTGGGTGGTTGAGTTGATCGGACGTGCCAGCGACAACCCCTACCTGGGCATCATTTTTTCTCTGATACTGCCGGCCTTGTTTGTGCTCGGGCTGGCGCTGATTCCGGTGGGGATGTATGGGCGGCGGAAGCGGCTGCAAAAAGAAGGGCACATTCCGGCGGAGTTCCCGAAGGTCGATTTCAACGACCGGATTTTCCGCCACGGCATCGATATCGTTCTGGTGGCGACGATCGTGAACCTGCTGATTGTCTCGGTGGCGAGCTATCGCGGCGCAGCGTATATGGATTCGCCGCAGTTCTGCGGGCAGTCGTGCCATGTGATGCATCCGGAGTTTGCGGCGTACCAGGTGTCGTCGCACTCGCATGTGGATTGCGTGCAGTGCCACATCGGCAACGGGGCCGGTTCCTATTTCGAAGCGAAGGTGAACGGGACCAAGCAGCTGATTGAAGTGAGCATGCGGCCGGTTTCGGGGATGGCTCCGAAGCTGATCCCGACGTATCCGACGCCGATTCCGTCGCCGGTGCGGAATCTGCGTCCGGCGCGCGAGATTTGCGAGGCATGCCATACGCCGACGCGATTTGACGGCGAGAAGCTGCTGGTGAAATCGAGCTTCGCCGATGATGAGCAGAACACCGAGACGCAGACGGTGGTGGTTCTGCACCTGGGCGGCGTGGATTCGCTTTCGCACCTGACCGGAATTCATGGGGTGCACCTGGGGCACATTGAATATGTTGCGACGGACGAGACGCGGACCACGATTCCGTGGGTGCAGCGGCGCAACCAGGACGGATCGGAGACGGCGTATGCCGCGTCGGCGCTGGGCGGCAAAATGCCGCAGGGCGAGCGGCGGGTGATGGACTGCATCGATTGCCACAATCGCGCGGCCCATACCATGCAGACGGCCGAAGATGCGCTGAACCGGGCGATGGCGGAGGGGGCAATCAGTCCCGAACTGCCGTTCATGCACAAGAAGGCCCTGGAACTGCTGAAGGCCGACTATGCGACCGAAGCCGAGGCGCGGCAGAAGATCCCAGTGCAACTCGAGGCGTTTTATCGGAGCGAGCATCCGGAAGTGATGGCCAGCAAGGCGAACCTGGTGAAAGCATCGGGCGAAGGGCTGGTGACCATCTTCACGCACAACGTGTTTCCGGAGATGAAGGTGACCTGGGGAACGCATCCCAACCATATCGGCCACATGAGCTACCCGGGCTGCTTCCGCTGCCACGACGGCGATCACACCGCGCAAAACGGAACTGCCATCACCCAGGACTGTGCGGCATGCCACAACCTGCTGGCGGTAGATGAGAAGAAACCGAAGGTGCTGACGGACCTGGGGATTACGACGCCCATCACGCCGTAGATTTCAAGTCGAGTACTCGAACGTGAAGCAGCCAATAAATTAGGTTCCGTGGTTTCCCACCCTTTCGCACGGAAAAAGGCGAAAGGATGGGGCACGGAGCATTTGTTTCACCCTCCACTAAAGAACTTGTCACCGATTCCTGTTTGCATCCTTGGAAACTCATTCCTTTACCCCTACTCGAATCTGTGCCGGAGTGTGGAGCCGTCGCGATACAATCGGGCCAAATAAGCCAGCCAAGTCCGCGTTGTCCCCAAAAGTGGTAGGGTGCGGAGGGGGTCTCGGGGCGCAAGATTGACGAAAGGTCCTTTGCAAGCAATTGAGTAGAGGCAGGCCTGAGCTTGCCAAAAAGAGGAACATGGTACAAAGGCAGCGCTTCAGTGGATGGCTGGCACTAGGGGCGGCGATGCTTGCGGGAATGGTAACGGCCCAAGTTCCTGCACAGTGGAATACGGTCTCAGCCTCTGCACAAAGCTCGGCTGCGGTGTCGCGGGTGGTTGGGGACTGGCATGCGAGTCCGCCGGTAGTGATCGGGACCGGGAAGCCAATCTTGCCCGAGGGCGCTTCCGACCTGGGCGCGGCACCAGCGGGAGCCCGCGTCGACCGGGTGCTGCTTCTGCTGGAGCCTTCTGCTGCACAGCGACAGGCGCTCGACGCTGAACTTCGGAATCTGCAGGATCCCAAATCGGGCGAATATCATCGCTGGCTTACGCCGTCGCAGTTTGCCGATGGATATGCGAATTCCGCGTCCGATGTGGCTGCGGTCGCGGCGTGGCTGAGTGGTGAGGGGTTCAACGTTGCGCCCCTGCCAGCAGGGCGTGGATGGATCGAACTCTCGGGAACGGTTGCGCAACTGGAGCAAGCTTTTCAGACGCACGTGCGGTCGGTCGGGACACGGGATGGAATGCGGCTGATGCTGGGCGGTTCGATTTCGGCGCCGTCTGCCCTGGCGCCGCTGATTCACGGGCTGGTTTCGCTGGACGGAGTGGTCGCGGAGCCCGCCGTCACGACGACGCATGCGGTTGCGACAACGAGCGCAGAGCTTCGGGCGGCAACTTCGTTGGCCAGCGCCGAGGCGGTTACGCCGCAGTTGGCCGGGCAGATGCTGCATCTCGAGGCGCTGCATTCGTCGGGCGGAACTGGCGCGGGCGAGACGATTGCGATTGCCGCGCGCAGTAATTTGCAGCCGCAGGATGTGGCAGCGTTTCGGGCAGCGTTCGGGCTCAAGGAGAGCGCGATCCAGGTAGTGTTGAACGGCGCAGATCCCGGGCGGACGGCGGATGAGGCCGAGGCGGTGATGTCGGCGTCGTGGGCCGGAGTGGCTGCACCGGACGCAAGGATTGTGGTCGTGCCTGCGGCGACGACCAGTGCCAGCGATGGGCTGGACCTTTCGATTGCGGCGATCGTTGATGGTTCGCTCGCGCATACGGTGGCAGTGGGATTCTCGGCGTGCGAAGCGTCTTTGAGCGAAGCGCACCAAGCCTTCTATGCGGCGCTCTACCGGCAGGCCGCGGCGGAGGGGATATCGGTGATTGGCGCCAGCGGCGACCGCGGGGCATCGGCGTGTCATGTGGCGGGCCGGGAGACGGTGGTCACGAGCGGATTTGGTGTGAACGGGCTGGCTTCTACACCATGGAATACCGCGGTGGGGGCGGCGGCGCTTGCGGAGGGTGCATCGAACTCTGACGCCAGCGGGCTGGCGGGCTGGTCGACGCGTGATTCAGCCGATCCTGCGTATGCCGGGGGCGGAGGCTGGAGTGCAGTCTATTCCGCGCCGGAGTGGCAGCCGCTGCCTGCGCATCCATTGACGGAAGTTGCGGGCGGGTACGCTCGGCTGTTGCCCGATGTTGTTTTGCCCACGGCTCTCGATAGCGGCGTGAATCGCGGACTGGCGTTTTGCATGGGGGGCGGTGCAGGGACTGCGAATGGCGCCGGGTCATGCAATTCGGTACGGGCTGGGGGAAGTGCGGCCGCGGCGGCTTTGTTTGCGGGGATCGCCGCCATTCTCGACGAAAAGAACGGGCCGCAGGGAAACCTCGCTCCGCAACTTTATGAGCTCAGCCGGAATGGTGGCATTTTCGACGATGTGCAGCAGGGCGACGCGCGCCTGTTTTGTGCGGCGGGTAGTCCGGGCTGCGACGCGTCGGGAAAGATCGGATTCAATGCAGTCGCGGGATACGACCTGGCCACCGGCCTTGGCTCAGTCGACGCGCAGAGACTAGTGAACGAGTGGGCCAGGGCTGCAGCTACGGGCACCGGGGCCGCCAGCGTCTTATTAACGGTGTCGCCGGCGGCGCAAAACAACACCTACAATCCCTCCGCGCAGATCACCTTCGCCGCGAGTGTATCGTCCCTGGCGGGTGGCGCTACGCCCACGGGAACCGTTACATTCTCCGATGCGACACCGAACGGAACCATATCCATAGGCGGCTCTGCGGTAACGCTGGACTCCACTGGCAAGGCCTCGGTCACCGTAAACAGTGGTCTGCCGATAGGCGGCAACAACGTAACAGCGCTGTACAGCGGAGACTCGACTTACGCTGCGTCAGCCTCATCTCCACCGTTCGTGGTAACAATTTCGAAGAGCCAGACGACGCCCACCATATCTGCTCCTTCAGCCGTAGCCGCAGGGGCGAGTTTCACGGCGACAGTGACAATCATCGCCGGCACACCGCCGCCTGGCAGCCTGCCTCCAGGTGGGGCCGTTACGATGGCAGTGGATGGAGTCGCCACCGCGAGTGCCACCCTGAGCACGACGGGAGGCGTGACGTCAGCGACGTTCACACTGACCGCGCCCATTACCTCGGGATCGCACAACCTGCAAGCCACCTACCCCGGCGACGCAAACTACAATTCCAGTGTTGCGACGGTGGCCTTCTCAATTTCGAAGGCCGCGACAGTCACTACGCTAACCGCAACACCCGGGGTCCTGTCGCCGGGCACTACAGAGACCCTCGCGGCCTCCGTGGCGCCACTCAACGCAGGCACCACGGCCTACTCGATCACCGGGACGGTTGCTTTTTATGACGGGAGTGTGCTGCTGGGCACGGCCCCTCTGACGTCGAATACGGCAACTCTCACTGGGCTGTCGTTGTCCACGTCCGCTGCCCACTCGCTTACAGCCGTGTACTCGGGTGATGCGTCCTGGGCTCCGAGTACCTCAAATGCTGTGGTTCTTGTGCCGCTGCTTCTGGCGGATTCCGTGGCGCTAACGGTGAACCCCGGCACGGTCGGCCCCGGGCAGGTGGCGACCCTGGTGGCTACCGTAGCTCCGGCAGTCGCACCGGCAACCACGACCGAACAGAATCCCACTGGCAGCGTGATTTTCTACAACGGAAGCACGATTATCGGTTCGGTGGCGCTAGTTGTCGGACCGAACCATACGGCCGCGGCCACGCTATTGAACGCTACTCTTCCCGGTGGCAGTGACGTGCTTTCTGTGTTTTACATTGGAGACGCGTTCTACCAGCCGGCAACATCGAATTCGATCACGATCTCCGTGCAGGACTTTTCGATTACGCCGGCCGGCGGCAGTCCGCCAACCAATCTCAACATCATCAAGGGTTCGTCGGGTTCGGCGTCGTTCGTGGTGACGGGGCTGGGCGGATTCAACAACCAGATCCAGGTGGTGTGCGCGGTGCCTTCGCAGGATGATATGACGTGCATGCCCAGTCCGCAGCAGGTTACTCCGACGGCAACAGTGACGTTCCTTGTGCAGACGTTTACCGCGGGGGGCGTTACGACTTCCAGCAATCACCCTGCTCCTTTGTGGCCGCGGGCTCTGGGCGGAACCGCGCTTGCGGCGCTTCTGTTCTTCGTTCTGCCCTATGGGAGAAGCGTGCGTGTATTCACTGACCGGGTTCGAGGGCTGGTGATTCTCACACTGCTTCTCACCGGACTTGGCGCGACCGGGATTGGCTGCAGCAGCAGCGTGACGGCGCCGATCAACCAGGGAACACCCCTGGGCGTGGCGACCCTGACGATTACCGCAACCGCCTACATTGACAACACCGTGGTAAGCCGCAGCGTGTACCTGACAGTGAATGTTCTGCCGGCGGGCTCGACCGCCGCGGTGGCGCGTAAGACTGTCCACAAATAATGGTCCATTCTTTTTTGTTGTTCTGGAGCTTGAACGATCATGCAGTCCGGTCAACCGTTGCACTTCAACTTAGTCGTCGCGGCGCATGCGTCCATGGTTGAGCATGGCTTCAATCCGGACTTTCCCGATGGAGTCAAGAGCGAGATTTCGGCCATACAGGCGGGTTCCGCGGCGGCTTCGCCGCTGAGTCCTGAGGCGGAATTCAAAGATCTGCGCAGCCTGCTCTGGTCGTCGATCGACAACGACACATCGAAGGATCTCGATCAGATCGAGTGGGCGGAACAGCTAGCGGACGGGCGCATCCGCGTGCTGGTGGGCGTAGCCGATGTGGATGTTCGGGTCGCCAAGGGCACCGTAATTGATACGCATGCGCGTTCGGAGACGACCTCGGTGTACACCGGAGTGAAGGTGTTTCCGATGCTTCCGCCGGAACTTTCCGAAGGGATTACGTCGCTTAACGAGAATCAAGAGCGGGCGGCGATCGTGATCGAATTCAAGGTGGACGGGGAAGGAAATGTATCCGATGGCGGGGCCTATCGCGCACTGGTGCGCAACCGGGCGCAACTGGCCTACAACGGAGTGGGTGCCTGGCTCGAGGGAAAAGGGCCGGCTCCCAAAAAGGTTGAGGCAAACTCGGACCTGGCCGCGCAACTGAGGCTGCAGGACAAGGCCGCCCAAGCGATGGAGGGAAGCCGCTTTCAGCATGGCGCACTTGATCTGGAGACGATCGAGACGCGGCCGATCACGCTGGGCGGCGATGTTGTGGCCCTGGCGCGGCTCCAGAAAAATCGGGCCACTTCGCTGATTGAGGAATTCATGGTGGCGGCCAACGGCGTGATGGCACGAACGTTGGACGAGGCGAAAGTGGCGTCGATCCGGCGCGTCGTGCGCACGCCCAAGCGCTGGGAACGGATTGTGGAGGTGGCTGCCGGGCTGGGGACTACGCTGCCTGCCGAGCCAGATTCCAAGGCTCTGAACGACTTCCTGCTGGCGCAGAAAAAGAAAGACCCCGACCGTTTTCCCGATCTCTCGCTGGCGGTGATCAAGCTGATGGGTCCGGGGGAATATGTGCTGTTGAAGCCAAACGCTCCCGCGGTGGGCCACTTCGGGCTGGCGGTGCAGGACTACACGCATTCGACCGCGCCCAATCGCCGTTTTCCCGACATGGTGGCGCAGCGGATCCTTAAGGCGGTAGTGGGCAAAGGTACACAGCCCTATCGGAAGACGATCTGAACGCGATTGCACAGCGGTGCACGCTGATGGAAGATGCGGCGCGCAAAGTGGAGCGGGAGATGTCGAAGCGGATTGCGGCGGTGGTGCTGCATCCGCGGATCGGGCAGAATTTCCGGGCGGTGGTGACGGGCGCGACGGAGCACGGGACATTTGTACGCACGTTTGATCCGCACGTGGAAGGGATGCTGGTGCACGGGGGCCATGGGCTGGATGTAGGGGATCGACTGACGGTGAAGCTGATCGCGACCGATCCGCAGCGGGGATTTATTGATTTTGCGACGGTGTGAAAAAGCAGCTTTTAGCTCTCAGCCTTTAGCTTGTTGCATCACGAGAGGAATTGGCAAGCGAGGTTCCCAGGTCTCAAAATCGAGACTTGGGGCACCCGGCTTCTTTTCGTCCCTCCACTGGCGCTGCCACCCTGCTCGAATTTTTGGTTCTGTGGTCTCCCATCCTTTCGACAGAAAAAAGTCGAAAGGATGAGGCACGGAGAGTGTTTGCTTCTTTCCTGGGACAAAGACAAAGAGGTCCCGAGGTGGGCACCGAAATATCTATTCCAATCGGGCTACCCGTTGCGCATGGTGCCGGCCTGGACGAGGCCGATGACGTGGCCTTCGGGGTCGGCAAACATCGCGATCAGCGGGCCATTAGGGACCTGGTCCGGTCCGGAGATTTTTCGGCCGCCACGGCCTTCAATAACGGTTAGCGTCTCGGCGATGTTGGCGACCTCGACGTAGAACGTGGCGTGGCCCGCGCCGCCGTCCATGGATGTGCCGATGCCGCCGTTGACACCGGTGCCGGGCGAGACCATGGAGTAGTCGTCCTGGACGGGATTCAACTGCCAGTCGAAAGCGGCGCGGTAGAAGTCTTCGAGGACGGCCTTGTCCTTTCCGAGGACTTCAAAATGGACAATCGGATTGGGCATTTTCTCTCCTGAAGGTGGATCCGGCGCGGTTGTGTCCGCAAGCCGTTCTGGATGTTCATTTTGTTAGATTCCGGTTGGGCCGAACTGCGGGTAGCCCTGCCGAAAAATCGGGCTGTGCAAATCTTCTCGCGATTCCTGTTGACGTTTATCGCAAATTGCGATAGATTTTATTGCGGATTGCAATAGTGGTTCGGCGGTAAACGAAATCGGACCGAATCGCGAGCGGCTGGAGCCGGCGACCGGCGGCACGTTGGGTTGGAGCATCCCAGGTCTCAAAATCGAGACCCGGGGCACCCACTGGATGTGGGGTTCTTATGAAGCTGGGTGAAAAGATCCGCTACCTGCGCGAAGTGGAAGGCAGCCTTCGGGGGTTCGACCGGGCGATGAGTCAGCTGGAACTGGTGCGCGCCATCGACAAGGAGACCGGCTCGAAACTGAGCCAGAGTTACCTGTCACAGATCGAGAGCGGCGCGCGGCCTCACCTGACGAACACGACGCGGCAGATTCTCGCGGGGTTTTTCAAGGTTCACCCTGGATACCTGGTGGACGATCCGGAGGGCTATTCGCCGGAACTGCAGAGCGAATTGCGCCACGTGGAAGACAAACTTGACCTCTGGCTGGTGTCGGGCGCGGAACGATTCCGGCGTGATCCGGAACTCAAGCATGCGCTGTTGACGCTGGCACGTAACGAGCACTCGCGCGAATGCCTGCTGCTGCTGGAGGCGATTCTGGAGACGCCGGGGCTGGGGCCGCGGCTGGCGGAAGTGTTGAGAAAACAGGAAACAAGGGACCAAGGGACCACGGAGGCGAGCCGGCGGCAGAGTGCGGCTCGACGGGATGGGCGCGGCAAGAAACAGGGGGCGCACAAATGACCTGGGCATCTTTCTATCTGGTTTGCTTTCTGGTGGGGCTGTTCCTGAGCGCGTTTACACTGCTGGGGGGGATGGGGCATTTTGGCGGCACTGGCCACGTTCATGTTCCGCATATGCCGCATGTACATGTTGCGCATGGCACGCATGTCCCTCACGCGGCTGGAGGAGCGGGAGCGGCGACGGTTCCATGGTGGAATGCATTTTCGATCATGATTTTTCTCTGCTGGTTTGGCGCTGCGGGATACCTGCTGACGCGCTACGGCAGTTTTGTGGCAACGGTGGTGGTTGTGCTGGCGGGGATTTGCGGCGTGGTTGGAGGAGCGATCATTTTTCTCTTCCTCACTCGGGTGCTGATGCCGCACGAGCATGAACTGACGGCCGATGAGACGGAGATAGTAGGCGCGGTGGGGCGCGTTTCCTCTGCGATCCGGACGTCCGGGACCGGAGAGGTGGTGTACGAGCAACTGGGCGCGCTGCGTTCCGTGCCGGCGCGCTCCGAAGACGGAGTAGCCATTTCCAAACAGGAAGAGGTTTTCGTCGTTCGCTATGAGAAGGGCATCGCCTACGTGCGGCGATGGGAAGACGGCAGTGGTCAGTGGCCAATGGTCAGTAATCAGTTTTCAACGGCTGGAGAGGAAGCGAAGAAGACTCCACAGGACCTGACTTCGCAACGCTGACTTGTGTATGCCGGTAACAGTTCCACTTGGTCTTTGCTAGCGGCGCGACACCGACTGACCGCGTCATCGACCACATAACGCTGAGGCTGGAAATGAGTACACCGACCGTACTGATAACGGATATGGCCGTGCTGGTGGGAATCTTCCTGCTGGGTTTGCTGGCCAAGATGTTTCCCAAGAACGGCCGCAAGGCGAAGCAGAACAGTGAGCAGTGAACAGTGGAAAGTGAACAGAGCAAGGCGAGCCGATTTCATTGTTTCGACCTGTGCCGTTCACTTGCCACTGACAACTAACCACTCACCACTGTTCACTGACCACTGTTCAACCTCCCGGGCGAAAGGGCCGGGAACCCAATGATTAATGAATCAATGATTCTGGTTGTCGGACTCAGCGTTCTGGCGCTGATTATCGTCATGGGCATTCTGGCCAGGATGTATCGCAAAGCGGGCCCTAACGAGGCTCTGATCGTTTACGGTTTTCGTGGACCTCGGGTGATCAAGGGACACGGCACCGTGATCTTTCCGATGGTGGAGAACTGCCGCGAACTCTCGCTCGAATTGATGAGCTTTGACGTGGCTCCGCAGCAGGACCTGTATACCAAGCAGGGCGTGGCGGTGACCGTCGAGGCTGTGGCGCAGATCAAGGTGCGCAGCGATCAGGCTTCGATACTCACGGCGGCAGAGCAGTTTCTGACCAAGTCGCCGCCGCAGCGTGAAGGCCTGATCCGGCTGGTGATGGAAGGCCATCTGCGCGGCATCATCGGGCAGTTGACGGTGGAGCAGATCGTGAAAGAGCCGGAGATGGTGGGCGAGCGGATGCGCGCTACCTGTGCGGAAGACATGAGCAAGATGGGGCTTGAGGTGATCTCGTTCACGATCAAGGAAGTGCGCGACAAGAACGAGTACATCTCGAACATGGGCCGGCCCGATGTTGCCCGCATCAAGCGCGATGCGGAAATGGCCACGGCCGACGCGGAGCGCGACACGGCCATCAAGCGTGCCACGGCGCTGAGGGAATCCGCGGTCGCCAAGGCGCTGGCCGACCAGGAACGGGTGATTGCGGAGACCGCATCGCAAACCAGGCAGGCGGAAGCGCAACGCGACCTCGACATCAAGAAGGCGACATATGCCGAGCAGAGCCGCCGCCAGCAGGCGCAGGCGGACAAGGCGTATGAGATCCAGACCAACATCATGCAGCAGCAGGTGACGGCTGAGCAGGTGAAGGTGCAGCAGGTGGAGAAGGAAGGCCAGATCAAGGTGCAGGAGGCCGAGATCACGCGCCATGAGAAGGAACTGATCGCGACCATTTTGAAGGAAGCAGAAGTGAACCGGCAGCGCATCGAGACGCTCGCCGCAGCGGAAAAGAACCGGTTGACAGCCGAAGCCGAGGGCCATGCAGCAGCCATTCGCACGCAGGGCGAAGCGGAAGCCAGCATCATCTTCCAGAAGGGTGAAGCGGAAGCCAAGGCGATGACCGTGAAGGCGGAGGCGTACCAGGGCTGGAACCAGGCCGCGGTGGTGGACAAGCTGCTTACCAATATGGCTGACGTGGTACGGGCGATGGCCGAGCCGCTGAGCAAGGTGGACAAGATCACGATCGTGTCCACTGGCAACGACGGCGCCGCCGGAGTGAACAAGATTACCGGCGACATGACGAAGATTGCCGCACAGGTGCCGGCATTGTTTGAGGCGCTGAGCGGCATGGACATCAAGCAATTGATGTCGAATGTGCAGGCGATGCGACAGAAGCCGGCGAATGGCGAGGCGGGGAAAAGCTAGCTTCCAGCCTCTAGCTCCTAGCTGGTTCGAGCTGGAACGGAAGGTCGTGGGGACGGTTGGCGATGTCCCAGGTTAGGCGCAAAGACAAAGACGCGCCGAACCTGGGGCACCCATTTTGCGGAATATGGACACATGACGAAGGCAAGGCAGTCAGTTGCAAAAAAGACAGAGCTAGTAGCCAGAAGCTAATAGCTGAACAGGGAGGGTGGTATGTCATTACTGGATAGAGTCAGCACGTTGCTTCGGGCCAATCTCAATGACCTGGTTGAGAAGGCCGAGGATCCGGAAAAACTGTTGAAGCAGATTGTTCTCGACATGGAGAACCAGTTGCTCCAGGTGAAGACGCAGGTAGCTATCGCGATTGCCGACGAGCACCTGCTGGCCAAGAAGCGGACAGAGCACGAACAGGAAGCGGCAGAGTGGCGTCGCAAAGCGGAACTGGCCGTCCAAAAGAATATGGACGACCTGGCGCGCAGCGCACTGGAGCGCGCGCACAGCCACGAGCAACTCGCGGCGGGGTTCGCATCGCAAGCTGAGGACCAGAAGCACGAGGCCGACAATTTGCGCCAGGCCCTTCGCAAGCTGGAACAGAAGCTGAGCGAGACGCGCGCACATTGCGAGATGCTGGTGGCCGAACATCGGCGCGCGCGAGTGGTCGGACGTGCGACGGCGGCTCGCCAGGCGACGGGGCCAAACCAGGACAACACCATGGATCGCATGAAGAGCCGGGTTCGACAGACAGCGGCTGAAAGTGCGGCAACCAGTGAGGTGATGCTCACCGAGACGCTCGAAGATAAATTCAAGACGCTGGAAAACTCGGACAAGGTAGAACTGGAGCTGGCCGAAATGAAGAGCCGGCGGTTGGCTCCGCCTCGAGGATGAAGAGCGACAAATTCCGACATCGGGGATCGCAAATTTTGCACCCATAGAGGCGGAGGTTCGTCTAATTGATCGGGTGATTGGTTTTCCCCGGAGCCCGAACCGCAGTTGCAAGACACCGCGGATGGAGCGCTCCCGAGTGTATCCGCACAGGACTGAAGTTCCTGAGTCCAAGGCAGATACACTCGCAATTCCCCGATGGTGACTCATGCGCCTTAAAACTTGTGTTTTATCTCTTGTAGTCATGGGTGGGATGTGTGCGCTTTTTGCGCCTTTGCGATCATGGTCGCAAGGGCAGGGCATACAATCGCCCGCAATCGCAAACGCCGCTGAGCAGCCGGTACTGCCGGATGCTCCGGACATGCAGATGCAAAGTGCCGGGCAGCCGGCGTCGAATGCAGTACTGCCTCCGGCGAAGGCCGGCTCGGAGCGGGCCTCATCGGATGCGGGCGATGTGAGCGGCACGGTTACCGATGTGTACGGAGATATCGTCCCCGGCGCGACCGTGTTGATCGAGGGAAGCAATGCCTCCGCGCGGCAGAGCCAGGCTGCGAATGATAACGGCTTTTTTGAATTCAAGAATGTTGCTGCCGGAGGTTCGTATCGCGTCAGGGTCGAGGCCGGCGGGTTTGAACCGTGGGTGTCGGATCCGGTAACGCTTTCGTCGGGCCAGTTCTTCGACGTGAGCGGGATCAAGTTGAAGCTCAAGAACGAAGTTTCTTCCATCACAGTGGTGGCAAATCCGGAACAGGTCGCGGTTGAGCAAGTGCATCTCGAAGAGCAGCAGCGCGTACTTGGCTTCATTCCTAATTTTTATGTTGTATACGATGCGAAGGACGCGGCACCGCTGTCAGCCAAATTGAAATTTCAAATGGCATACAAAGTGTCGGTGGATCCCGTAAATATTGCAGGCGCCGTGCTTGTGGCGGGATTCAACCAGGCGGGGGACACGCCGGATTATCAGCAGGGGCTGAAAGGCTACGGGCAGCGATTCGGCGCAGCCTATGCGAACGGCGTGACCGACATCATGTTCGGGGGCGCAATATTGCCCTCGATATTTCATCAGGATCCGCGCTATTTTTACCAGGGCACAGGCACGACGAAATCGCGTCTGGGGCATGCCCTTGCGAATCCGTTTATCGCACGTGGTGATAACGGCCGTCGCGAGATCAACATTTCCAGCATGGGCGGCGATCTGATTTCGAGTGCGCTCTCGAATACTTATTATCCGGATTCAAATCGGGGTGCGTCGCTGGTGTTCGGAGGATTTCTGCTTAGCACGGGAGAACGCGAACTGAGCAGCGTGATACAGGAATTTGTGCTGCGTAAACTTACGACCGGTATCAAACGTCAAAACTGAAGCGAAGCGTTTCCGATCTGCGAATGCGATTGTCCGTTATTCTGGGAGGAGCCGGTTTCGTAAATAGAACATTGTCCGGTTCGCCGCGGAGGGGTTTTGCGAGGCATCCCCGGGTCTGCGGTATCTCGAGAAGAATCGGACTTGGTGAATGATGCGGAGTTGTATCTTATTTTTTTGGACCGGGTGTCTCGCGATTGCCGCGAGACCCGGGCTTGCGCAGCAGTCTGCCGCGGAACTGACGAACGGAATCATCAATGGAAACACGCCCGCTGCAGTTTTCGACTCGGCCGCAGCGTTGCCAGATGCGCCTGAACCTCAGGATCCGGTGGGCGCAAAAGTAAAAGACCCCGCGACCACGGAGCAAAAGGCCAATAAAGAAGTTCCATCCGCAAAGCAGCAGCCGAAGCGAATTCTGGGGATCATGCCGAACTATCGCGCGGTGAGCGCGGGCGCGATCCCGCCGCCTCCGACACCGAAGCAGGCGTTCATTATCGCCACCCAGAACAGCTTTGACTACTCGGCCTTTGTGTTCGTCGGTGTGACTTCAATGATCGCCGAAGGCGAGGATGCGCATGCTTCGCTGGGAAAGGGCGTCCCCGGCTTCTGGGCCTATTACTGGCGCGGATATCTCGATAAGACGGATGGAAACTATTGGGTGATCTTCGCTTTGCCCACGGTGTTTCACCAGGACGAACGATACTTTGCCAAGGGAGAGGGACCTATTTGGAAGCGAGCTCTCTATTCCTCGACGCGCGTATTGATTACACCGAGCTATAAAGGCCACAACTCGTTCAATGTGTCGGAGTTGCTGGGACGCGGGATTGCACAGGGGATCTCGATCTCGTATTACCCGAGCGCCGACCACTCGCCCGCGGAGATTTCGGAGAAATGGGCGTACGCAATCCTCCGCGATGCGGCCACCAATACTTTTCGGGAATTCTGGCCCGATATTGCGACGCACGTGCTCCACCGCGGCGGGGCGTCGCAATAGGGGTAAGCTCTTTTTGTAAGCTGGTTGAAAGCATGATACTCCGATTCACCCTATCGGCGGCAGGCTCGATCGTGTTGAGCGGGTGTTCGCTCCTTGCCCCGCTGCCGTTGTGCGGGCAAGCCGGCGGTGCGTCCGTTCATGGCTGCGCCGAACTGCAGCGTGGGTGTGATGCGCAGGTCGCCATGGGTAGTCCTTCTTCTCAGAATGCACTCGATACTCTGCCAGAAGATCCCGGCTGGCGACCGCAAACCACTCCTTCGCAAACAGGCTCAAACTCCCAATCATCGCCGCCCCAATCAACTCCGGACAAAACCGATCGCGAGAAAGCTGCAGAGCAGATCAAAGAGCAGGAGCAGCAGCGAGTGTTGGGCGTAATACCCATGTTCAATACTTCGTACCGGGGCAACGCAGTCTCGCTAACAAGCAAAGAGAAGATGTCGCTGGCGTTTCGCTCCGCGGTAGATCCAGTTACGTTTGGCACGGCCTTTGCGGTCGCGGGGTTACATGAGGGGCTGGACAACGATCCCGGATTCGGATCGGGCGCCGAGGGTTACTTCAAGCGCTCCGGCGCGGCTTATCTGGATGCGTTCAATGGGACCATGATTGGCAACGGCATTCTTCCTTCGCTCCTGCACCAGGATCCGCGCTACTTCCGGCTCGGTCACGGTACGACTCGCCACCGGCTGTTGTACGCCATGGTCACCACGGTCATTTGCAAGCACGACAAAACCGGGAAGTGGGAGCCCAATTATTCCAACGTGATTGGGAACATCGCTTCAGGGGCGATCTCGAATCTTTACTATCCGTCGACAGATTCCGGTTTCGGCCAAACAATCGGAAATGGGATGATCGTGACTGCGGAAGGGACAATAGGCTCGGTGTTCCAGGAGTTCTGGCCAGACATCTCCCGCAAGTTTTTCCATAAAGACCCGACACGGGGACTCGATGCGCAGGCGGCGGCGGCGGACAAAGCGGCCCAGCATCCCGAGGAATCCAAGAAGCCAACGAAGTAGTTTCGTCGGACAGAATACAGACCCATTGCGTTGAGAGGCCTCGGGGCGAGATACTGCGAGACACGCAGTAAATCGATTCACTCAAGGAGCGCAATCGTGTGTATTCGCCTCTCATGGTTATCGACAGCATCTATTGTTCTTTGCATAGGATTGCCGGCGAGTGCGCAACATGCACAAGTGGGGGATGGTTCCGGTGCATTCGCCAGCGGCAAGTACCGCAATCTGTTTGCTGAAGACGGCCATTCGCAGCGCGAGATCCAAGCCAAAGTCGATGCGGCCTACCAGCAACTGTTTCATGGCGATGCGCAGACGCAGGCCATTGCTTTCGCCGCGGGCAGTAATGGCAACGGTCCGCTGATGTACGTGACCGACTGGGCGAACCACGATGTGCGTACGTGAGGGCATGTCGTACGGGATGATGATCGCGGTCCAGTTAGACAAGAAGGCGGAGTTCGATGCCATCTGGAATTGGGCCAAGACCTACATGTACATCTCGGACCCCAAGGCGCCGAGCTACGAGTTCTTCGCGTGGTCGTGCAAAACAGATGGGACGCATAACTCCGAGGGCGCAGCGCCGGACGGGGAGTCGTATTTCGCGATGGCGCTGCTGTTTGCGTCGAACCGCTGGGGCGACGGGAAAGGGATCTACGACTATCACGCGGAAGCGGAGAAGCTGTTGCGGGCGATGGTGCATCGGCAGGTGATCTCGGCGCCGGGCAAGAACGGGCCGCACACGGTGGGACCGATGATGAATCCCGATCCGCCGATGATCCTGTTTGTCCCGGAGGTGATGCCGCAGCCGTTTACCGATCCGTCGTATCATCTGCCGGCGTTTTATGAGCTGTGGTCGCGGTGGGGGCCGGAAGAGGATCAGCGATTCTGGGCGAAGGCGGCGGAGACGAGCCGGGCGTTCTTTGTGAAGACCACAAATCCGAAGACGGGGCTTGCGCCGAGTTATGCGAATTTCGACGGTACGCCGCATGCCAACCGCGTTTCCGCAGTCGGGCGAGTTTGGGTATGACGCGTGGCGTACGGCGAGCAACTGGTCGGTGGATTGGTCGTGGTGGCACAAGGCGCCGGCGGAGCAGCAACTGAGCGATCGCATTCAGCGTTTCTTTGCTGCGCAAGGGATCGACAAGTATGGGCCCGTTTATTCGCTCGACGGAAAGGACATGGGTGCGACGCCGGGGCTTACGCATGAAGATCATCCGGCGGGACTGGCGGGGACGAATGCGGTTGCGGGGCTTGGCGGCGACGGATAAGACCTTGGCAAAGAAGTTTACCGAGGCGCTGTGGAATACGCCGATTCCATCAGGGCAGAATCGCTATTACGACGGGATGCTTTACCTGATGAGCCTGATGCATCTGAGCGGGGAGTTTCGGATCTGGATGCCGAGGTGATCGTGGGAACGAAGAAGTAATTTCGCTACGGATTGAATTCGTAGAGTCACTCGAGCGATCCCAGGTCTCAAAATCGAGACCTGGGGCACCCAGAACGTGCAACTGGGAGCTGTATTACTTGGCGGTCGAATCGCTGACGACGCCGAGCGCGTCAAGATCGAGGTTCAGTTCCAGGACATTTACGCGGGGTTCGCCGAGAAATCCAAGCTGGCGGCCGGCGATGTGCTTCTGGACCAGGGCGCGGAGACGATCTTCGCTCAGGCCGCGCGCTTTCGCCACTAGGGGGACCTGGTAGAACGCGGCATCGGGCGTGATGTCGGGATCGAGGCCGGAGCCGGATGTCGTGACCAGGTCAATGGGCACGGGCTTGCCAGGGATTCGCCGCCGCCAACTTATCGATGTCGCCCTGGATGCGCTGCACCAGCTTGGCGTTGGATTGAGCGAGGTTGGAGCCGCCGGACGAGGTTGCGTCATAGCCGTTGCCGGCGGCCGAGGGGCGCGGATGGAAGTAGCGGTCCGAGGTGAAGCTCTGCGCGATCAATTCCGACCCGATGACCTGGCCGTCTTTAAGGATCAGGCTGCCGGCCGCCTTGTGGGGAAATAGCGCGCCGGCGAGCAGGGTGACGATAAGTGGATAACCGAGGCCGAACAGGACCGTGGTGATCACGGTAAAGAGAATGGATGTTCTCCAAATGGAGTGGCGCGCCGTGGCGGATTGAGTTGCGGTCATTACCGGAGATGTTGAGACGGAGTGCACGATGTTTCTCCTTCTTATCCAGGTGCATGGCCACCAGCATCATGTCGATAGCCTTGATGCCGATGAACGGAACGATGACGCCGCCGACGCCGTAGACGAGCAGGTTCTGGCGCAGCAGGGCTTCGGCCGCCTTGGGTTTGTACTTCACGCCTTTCAGCGCCAGCGGAATGAGGGCGATGATGATGATGGCGTTGAAGATGACGGCGGAGAGAATCGCCGATTGCGGCGAGTGAAGATACATGATGTTGAGCGCGTTGAGCACGGGGAATACGCCCGCGAACATGGCGGGGATGATGGCGAAGTATTTCGCCACGTCGTTGGCGATGGAGAAGGTCGTGAGCGAGCCGCGCGTCATGAGCAACTGCTTGCCGATCTCGACGATTTCGATCAGCTTGGTGGGGTTCGAATCGAGATCGACCATGTTGCCGGCTTCTTTCGCGGCCTGGGTGCCGGAGTTCATGGCCACGCCGACGTCGGCCTGCGCGAGCGCGGGCGCGTCGTTGGTGCCGTCGCCAGTCATGGCCACGAGCTTGCCCTAGGCCCTGCTCGCGCTTGATGAGGTCCATCTTGTCTTTGGGCTTGGCTTCGGCGAGGAAATCGTCCACGCCTGCTTCGCGCGCGATTACGGCGGCGGTGAGCGGGTTGTCGCCGGTGATCATGATGGTGCGAATGCCCATGGCGCGAAGGCGAGCGAGACGATCTTTGAGGCCGCCCTTCACGATGTCCTTGAGATAGATGACGCCAAGGGCGGTTGAATTTTCGGCGACCACAAGCGGCGTTCCGCCCTGGCGGGCAATATCCTCCACGGAGTCGCGGACCTTTTTGGGTAGCTGCGTACCCTGTTCCTCGAGGAAACGCGCGATGGCATCGACTGATCCCTTGCGAATGCGGACGCCGGGGAGATTTACGCCGCTCATGCGGGTCTGCGCGGTGAAGGGAACAAATTCAGCGTGAATGCCGCTCAGGTCGCGGCCGCGCAGATTGTACTGCGTTTTGGCGAGAACGACGATGGAACGACCTTCGGGAGTTTCGTCGGAGAGGGAGGCTAGCTGCGCTGCGTCGGCGAGACGTTCCGGGGTGATGTCGGGAGCCGTAATGAACTCCGTGGCCTGGCGGTTGCCGAGCGTGATGGTGCCGGTTTTGTCGAGCAGCAGCGTGTTGACGTCGCCGGCGGCTTCTACTGCGCGGCCGCTCATGGCAAGGACGTTGTACTGAACGAGGCGGTCCATGCCGGCGATGCCGATGGCTGAGAGCAGGCCGCCGATCGTAGTTGGGATAAGGCAGACAAGAAGCGAGACGAGGACGAATACAGTCTGCGGCGCTTTCGAATACATCGCGAATGGCTGCAGCGTGACCACAGCGAGGAGAAAGACGATGGTGAGGCCGGAGAGGAGGATGCTCAGTGCGATTTCATTGGGCGTCTTCTGGCGCGTCGCGCCTTCGACGAGCGCGATCATGCGATCGAGAAAGGTTTCGCCGGGATTGGACGTGATGCGCACCTTGATCCAATCGGAGAGGACCCGCGTGCCGCCGGTGACCGCGGAGCGATCGCCGCCGGCCTCGCGGATGACAGGGGCGGATTCGCCGGTGATGGCCGACTCGTCCACTGAGGCCACGCCCTCGATGACTTCGCCGTCGCCGGCGATGTAGCGGCCCGCTTCGACGTAGATGACGTCTCCGGCACGGAGCAGGCCGCTGGCTACATCTTCAAAATCGCCCGATGCGGTATAGCGCCGGGCGATGGTCTCGCCCTTGGCCTTGCGAAGAGTGTCGGCCTGGGCTTTTCCGCGACCTTCGGCCATGGCTTCGGCGAAGTTGGCAAACAGGACCGTGAACCACAGCCACAGCGTGATCTGCAGGTTGAATCCGAAGCCGGGGCGGTGATGAACGGTGTTGTCGATGAGGAGCGCGGACGTGAGCACGCTGCCCACCTCGACGACAAACATCACCGGGTTCTTGATCATCCAGCGCGGATTCAGTTTGCGTACCGAATCCATCAGCGCCTGAGTGACGATTTGCGAATTCCAAAGGCTTGTTTTCTTTGCCATGAATTTATCCCATTGGAGCAGTTAGAACAACTGACCGGCTTTCAGCACCAGGTGTTCGAGGATCGGCCCGAGGCTCAGAGCCGGGAAGAACGTTAGCGCGCCGAGGATCAACACCACGCCGACCAGCAGCACCGTGAAGAGAGGCGTATTGACGGGGAAGGTTCCGGGCGAGGGGGGAATGCTCTTCTTCTGCGCCAGGTGGCCGGCGAGCGCGAGCACGGGCAGCATCATCAGGAATCGTCCGATGAGCATGTCCCAGCCGATGGCGATGTTGTACCACCAGTTCGGGCCCAGACCTGCAAAAGCGGAACCGTTGTTGCCGGCGGCAGACGTGAAGGCATAAAGCACTTCGGAGAAACCGTGGGGGCCGGGATTGTTGGTCGTGGCCAGCCCCACGTTGGGAGAGAGCACAAAGATCGCGGTGAGGGAAAGAATGATTAGGGGAAAGATGAGCACGTAGAGCATGGCCATCTTGACGTCGTAGGCTTCAATCTTCTTGCCGAGATACTCGGGTGTGCGGCCTACCATGAGGCCCGCAATGAACACTGCCTGGACGACGAAGATGAGCATGCCGTAGAGGCCCGCGCCGACGCCGCCGAAGATGACTTCGCCAAGCATGATATTGGTGAGAGGGACGAGACCGCCTAGAGGAGTGAAGCTGTCGTGCATGCCATTGACGGCGCCGCAACTGGCGTCGGTGGTGATGGTGGCGAAGAGAGCGCTCTCGGCGATGCCGTTGCGGACTTCTTTGCCCTCCATGTTGCCGCCTGGCGCCGTCAGCGTGCGTGTTTGCACGGCATTGTGAATCAGAGGATGGGGATGCGATTCGGCCCAATACGACGTAATGAAGCCGGCTGCAAACAAGATGTACATCGCAGCGAAGACGGCCCATCCATGGCCGGGCGAGCCGGTCATGCGGCCCAGCGTGTAGGTGAGACCAGCGGGAATGATGAAGATGGAAATGATCTGGAGGAAGTTGGCCAGCGGAGTCGGGTTTTCGAAGGGGTGTGCGCTGTTGGCGTTGAAGAAGCCGCCGCCGTTGGTGCCGAGCATTTTGATGGCTTCCTGCGAGGCGACGGGTCCCTGGCCAATGGTCTGCGTCTGGCCTTCGAGGGTATGCGCGACCGTGTAGGCGTGGAGGTTTTGCGGGACGCCCTGCGCGACCAGCAGCAGCGCATAGATCACGCACGCGGGCAGAAGCACATAGAGCAGGGTGCGGGTGGTATCGACCCAGAAGTTGCCGATGGTGGATGCGCTGGTGCGCTTGATGCCGCGGATAATGGCGACCGCCACTACGATTCCAATCGCTGCAGAAAAGAAGTTGTGGGTCGCCAGGCCGACCATCTCGGTGAGATAGCTCATGGTCGATTCGGGCGTGTAGAACTGCCAGTTAGTGTTGGTGGTGAAACTGGCGGCGGTGTTCCAAGCCAGGTCGGGGCCAACTGCGGCTAGGTGTTGAGGGTTCCACGGCAGGACGGACTGAAGGCGCTCGATGGCGTAGGTCACGAGCATGGTTACGGCGGAAAAGCCGAGCATGGCGAAGGCGTATTCGCGCCAGTTCATTTCCTTGTCGGCTCGAATCGCGGCCAGTTTGTAAATGAGGCGCTCCACGGGCCGCAGGATGGGATCGAGCCAGGTGCGCTGCCCTTCAAGGACACGCGCCAGGTAGAGACCCACTGGGCGCGTGACGGCCAGCAGGATCACGCTGTAAACAGCAAACTGGAACCAGCCATTGGCTGACATGTCAGAATTTCTCCGGGTAGAGCAGTGAAACTGTCAGGTATCCCATCAACAGGATGGAAAGGATGAGTGCAACTGCCGTAATCAGGTCCATGACTTACCTCAGCTTTTGGCATGCTTTCACGTAGAGAAATGCGATGGCGAAGAACACCGCGGTGAAGAACAACATGGTTAAATCCTGCATTGCAAGGCTCGCAATCCGGGCGCATTCGCAAGGTCCAGGGACCTGTTGCGCCCAAGGAAGAGTGTGGTTGCTAAACCGTTTGAGTCTCGGAAGGGAAAGATAAAGAAAATGTAAAGATGGGTTGGCGGGAATGCCGTGATTCGTGTCCGTGGATCAACCCAGGTCTCAGAATCGAGACCTGGGGCACCCAGGTTTCTGGGAAAATCCGACTCCCGTCTGGATGGCAGTATTGGTTTACTCGGGGTTTCCTACCCAGCCTTCGGGGACGAAGCGGTAGCCTACCCATGGTTCGGTCTGGATGTACTGGCGGCCGGTTTCGCCCTCGAGTTTCTTGCGCAATTGGCCGACGAAGACGCGCAAATACTCGGGCTGGTGGGCAGACTGGCCTCCCCAAACGGCGGTGAGCAGGGCGCGATGGGTCATGACCTTGCCGGCATTGCGAGCCAGGTGAAGCAACAGGTCGAATTCCTTGGGCGTGAGGTGGACGGGCTTGCCCAGCACCGTGACAGTGTGGGCGGTGGCGTCCACTACGAAATCGCCGGCTTCGATGGCCGCGGTGGTCCGCTCCGGGGCGCGGCGCAAATGAGCGCGTACGCGCGCCATCAGTTCCTGGATGCTGAAGGGTTTGGTCACATAATCGTCGGCGCCGGCGTCGAGGGCTTCCACCTTTGACCGCTCGTGATCGCGCACGGAGAGAATCAGCACGGGGGTTGAACTCTGCGAGCGGATGGCGCGGCACACGTCCACACCGCTCAAGCCGGGCATCATGAGGTCGGTGATGACGAGGTCGGGAGCCCATTCGCGAAAAACGTGCAATCCCTCTTCGGGATCATTCGCGGTGCGCACGTCGAAGGCCTGCGCGGAGAGCGCGGCGCGCAATGCGCGGGTGATTTGCGGCTCGTCGTCGATCACCAGAATTCTTCCGGGCATCTGAAATCCTTCTTCCTGGGGAAGATTACATTATCCGCCATCGCGTCTATGATGCAGAGTAAGACAAGCGATGGATACGCTGTGAAAGCAATTACTAGTCACTTTAACTGGCGCCAGGCTCTTGGTGTGATGACCGCCACGGCGGGCGTGGCGATGGTTACACTCGTGCTCTCGATCGCGCGAGTGAATCAGACGGCCGCGGGGCTGGTGTTCCTTACGACGGTGGTGTGGTTTGCCACCCGGTCCGGCCTGCAGCGTTCGCTGTATGTCGCGCTTCTCTGCGCGGTGTCATTCGATTACTTCTTCCTACCGCCGTTACATACGCTGCAACTGGCCGGCCCGCAGCAATGGATCGAAATCCTGTCGTTCGCGGTGAGCTGCGTGATTGTGGGCCGGCTGGCGGAGCGTGCCCGCAGCCAGACACGCAACGCCGAACAGCGCCGCGAAGACGTGGAGCGCCTCTACACGCTCAGCCAGGAGATGATGCTGCACGAGGATGCAGCGCACCTGATTCACGATCTGCCGCGCCTCGTAGAACGTAGCTTTGCGCTGCAAGGGGTGATTCTGTTTGTACGGGACGAGGATCAGTTCCATGCGTCGATTCCCGAGGTACCGGCTGCTGTGCAGGCCGGACTTCGTGCGCTTATGGAAGGGCATGGCAACTCCGCCGCCGGTCAGGAAGGGGAGTATTCGTCGCTGGCCTTGATGCTTGGACTAAAGCCGATCGGCGCCCTTGCGTGGCGACCCGATAAGCTTTCGCGCGAAGTAGCCACCGCGGTCGGTGCGCAAGTCGCTATTGCGCTTGCCCGTTCGCAGGCCATCGAAACTTATACGAGGATCGAGGCGGCACGGGAAGGGGAGCGGCTGCGGACGGCTCTGATTGATTCATTGACGCACGAGTTGCGCACGCCTCTGACTTCGATTCGCGCGGCCGCCACTACACTGGTGCAGGAAGACGGGCTGGACGACGCCGGGCGCCGCGACCTGGCTGCGCTGGTGGACGAAGAGAGCGCGCGGCTCGACAAACTGATTGGCGATGCTGTGGAGATGGCGGAGATTGACGCCAACGTGGTCCAGGTGAACTCTACTCCGCAACACGCGCGCACGCTGCTGGAGCATGTCGTTGACGAGTCGCACGCGATTCTGGCGAAGCATCGCGTGATGGTAACGATCGAACCGCCAGATGCACCCGCGTGGTTTGATCCTCACCTGCTGGGGCGCGTGTTTCGCCACCTGGTTGAGAACGCCGCCCGGTACACTCCGGCTGGAGGCCGCATTACGCTGACAAGCCGGCGTTGCGATGGCCGCCTCGAGTTTAGCGTCGAGGACAATGGACCGGGGATCGATTCGTCCGATCTTCCGCTAATTTTCGAAAAATTTTATCGCGGCAGGAAAAGCGCGGCGGGCGGCAAAGGGACAGGCATGGGCCTGGCGATTGCACGCGCGATCCTGGCTGCGCATGGCGGCGAGATTAGCGTGAGCAGCCAGACAGGGCAGGGCACTACCTTCCGTTTCTGGGTTCCCCTGGTCGAAAAGCAACCCGCTCCTGAAGAAGAATTGGGCGAATAAGCCTGACCGCTGGCGCGAATTACTTGATACGGGAAGGGCCCGCTCTGTACACTCGTCTTGCCGCGGGCAACCCCGGTCGGTTGCGAACCATCGAACCGACTTCGCGCGGCTTAGTGAAACCCAAAAACCTGGAAAGCGGTCCAAGTGAAATCGCGAGTGGCCCTCCGAGATCTCGTGGCAGCAGTGGGGATGATGAATTCCTGCGCCGCATGGTCTGCGACTTCCTCTACCTCGATCTTTTCGGGTCCTTCAACGCCTGCGCGCGAGGTCAATGACCTTTCGCTTTTCGTCCTTACCATTTCCGCGGCTATTTTTGTCGGTGTGAGCGTGCTGCTGGTGTATGCCCTGGTGCGATATCGCGCGCGCGCAGGCGAGACCAGCGAGCCGCCGCAGGTCTTCGGCAGCGTCCAGATCGAACTGGCTTGGACGATCATTCCGATTCTCATCATCGTCATGCTTTTTCTGGGGACGGCCCGAGTACTGTTTTCGGTGCAGGATGCGCGCAAGCCTGCTTCGGCGGTGGATGTGATCGTGGTGGGCCATCAGTTCTGGTGGGAGTTCCGCTATCCGCAATATAACGTGGTTACCGCGAACGAGATGCACGTACCAATGAGCAGCCAGGCAGCTCCGCGGCCCACATTCATGAAGCTGACTTCGGCCGATGTGATTCACAGCTTTTGGGTGCCGCAACTGGCAGGCAAGACGGACTTGCTGCCTAATCGCGTGAATGAAATGTGGATCGATCCGCAGCGGACGGGTCTCTTTGTGGGCCAGTGTGCCCAGTTCTGCGGAACGCAACACGCCAAGATGCTGCTGCGGGTGTATGTCGATTCGCCGGAGGAGTTTCAGCAGTGGATCGCGAGTCAGCAAAAGGCGCAGACGGAGATCGCGGGTAATACGCCGGACCTGTCGCAACCGACGGGTGCTGCGCAGGCGATCAACGCGCACGACGGGCAGGTGGTGTTTGAGCAGCAGGCGTGTATCAACTGCCACACGGTCGGCGGAACGGTAGCCAACGGACGATACGGCCCCGATCTGACGCACTTGATGAGCCGCGACACCCTGGCGGCAGGTGCGACGACGAATACGCCGGAGAATCTGAAAGCCTGGATAGACGATCCCAACACATTCAAGCCGGGCAGCCTGATGCCGGCCATGCATTTGACTGACCGGCAGAATGCGCAGATCACCGCCTATCTGCTGACTTTGAAGTAGACCGGAGCCGACGATGGGAACGGATACACCGGGAATTCCAATTGCGGGTGGGGTTGGCGCGGGTCTCGACCGCACGCGCCCGCAGCCGCGGGCACATATCTCGAAGTGATTCATAGCTGGGTCGTCACCGTCGACCACAAGAAGCTCGGCATTCTCTATATCGGTTATGCGTTGATCTTTCTGGTTGTCGCCGGCATCGAGGCGATGCTGATTCGCATCCAGCTTTTTTTCCCGCATAACACCTTTGTCTCTGCCCCGACTTTCAACCGGCTGTTCACCATGCACGGCACCACCATGGTGTTCCTGGTGGGCATGCCGATCCTGTTCGGATTTGGCAATTATCTCGTGCCGCTGATGATCGGCGCGCGCGACATGGCGTTTCCGCGCCTGAACGCTTTCAGCTTCTGGATCAGCGCGTTTGCCGGGCTGCTGCTCTACTACAGTTTCATCGGCGGCGTGGGGCTGGCGGGCACAGGCTCGGCGCCCGACGTGGCGTGGTTCGCTTATGCGCCGCTGACGGAGCGGGCATTTTCACCCGGGCCACACCGTCGACTACTGGGCGGTGGCGATTCTCGCCAGCGGCATCGGCAGCATCGGCACGGCGATCAACATCATCGCCACAGTGTTCTGCATGCGCTGCAAGGGGATGACGCTGCTGCGCATCCCGCTGCTTGCCCTGGCTCTATGCCACGGTGTCGTTCCTGGTGCTGGTACCGATCAGCCCGCTCACGGCGGCGCAGGCGATGCTGCTGATCGATCGCTATCTCGGCGGCCACTTCTTCGATACGCAGGCCGGCGGCTCGGCGATTCTGTGGGCGCACTTCTTCTGGATCTTCGGCCACCCCGAAGTCTACGTGCTGGTGCTTGCCGGCGTTCGCTTTCGCCAACGAGATCATTCCCGTGTTCTCGCGCAAGGCCATCTTCGGCTATTCGGCCATGGTGGCGGCGTCGGTGGGCATCGCGTTCATCAGCCTCACGGGTGTGGGCGCACCACATGTTCACCATCGGCATGACGTCGTTCGGCAATGCGTTCTTCACGCTGTCGACGATGCTGGTTTCGATTCCCACCGGGCATCAAGACGTTCAACTGGCTGGCGACCATCTGGGGCGGGAAGATTCGCTTCGAAGTGCCGATGCTGTTTTCGATCGCGTTCCTGTTTCAGTTGGTGATCGCGGGGCTGACGGGCATCATGCTTTCCATCTCCGCGTGGAACTGGCAGTTGCACAACTCCTACTTCGTCGTGGCGCATTTCCACTACGTGCTGGTCGGCGCGATTGTGTTCATGATCTTCGCGGCGCTCTATTACTGGTATCCCAAGATGACCGGGCGCATGCTCGACGACCGCCTCGGCAAATGGCATTTCTGGCTGATGGTCATCGGCTTTCATATCACGTTCGACGTCATGCACATTCCCGGGCTGCTGGGTATGCCGCGCCAGATCTATACCTATGAGCCCGATCGCGGCTGGACCCTGCTGAACCAGATTGTTTCGGTGGGCGGATTCATCCAGGGGATCGCCGTTCTCATTTTTGTGTACAACATGGTGCACTCCTATTTCCGCGGCGAAACGGCGGGCGCCGATCCGTGGGATGCGTGGACGCTGGAATGGTCCACTCCATCGCCGCCGCCGGTGTACAACTTCGCCATCGATCCGGTGGTTGCGAGCCGCCGGCCGCTGTGGGACCTGAAGCATCCTGAAGATCCCGGATTCCGCGTTCTATGAGTAGGCAGGATCGAGGAGACTGATGAGCACGATTCCGCTTCGAACATGCAGGCAACGAAGAGCAGTGGCGCCTGCCGTCGCGCGGGGTGGTCGCGATGGCCGGCCTGATCACCGCGGAGTCGGCGATCTTCACGATCTTTGTGGTGGCGTATCTCTACTACATCGGCCGCGATGTCGCGGGCCCAACGCCGCGCGAAGTGCTGGAGATTCCGTATTTCGGCACGGTCTGCCTGCTCTCCAGCAGCTTCTTCATCGTTCTGGCCGAGCGCGCCATCGAGCATGGGAAGATGGCGGCGTTCACGCTGTGGTGGGCCGTGACCATGCTGCTGGGGACCATCTTCCTCGCCGATACGGCGCTCGAATGGTACAAGCTGATCGTGCACGATCACCTCACCATTCACACCAATCTGTTCGGCACTACGTTTTACTCGCTGGTCGGCCTGCACGCGTCGCACGTGATCGTTGGGTTGATCATGATGCTGGTGGTGCTGGTATTTGCGCTGGCGCGGAAGGTTGCAGCCCGCGCACGCGGAGCGCGTGAAAGTGCTGGCGATGTACTGGCATTTTGTCGATGCTGTCTGGGTGGTTGTTTTTAGCGTTGTGTACATCATAGGACGATGATGGAACCTCGAGACCCGATCTGCCGAAGACACGCCGCGGTGAAACGCAGACCGGCACGATCCATCTGCCCGCGCCCACGGCATGGCCGTTTCTGCTCGCGCTGGGACTGACGCTGGTCTCCGCTTCGCTGGTGACCAATATCGCCATCGGCGCGCTGGGGCTTTTGCTCTCCATCGTTTCGGCGGTTGGATGGTTCCGCGAAGTGCTGCCGCACGAGGCGCACGAAGACGTTGCAGTGGAAGAAGAATTTGTCGCGCTGGTTTCTCCGTACGAGAAAGTTGCGCGCATCGAGGTGGACGAGACCCATCGCGCGCAATTGCCGCTGCAGACGTTCTCGCTGGGGAGCGCGCATCAAGGGCGGCATCGCCGGCGGAATCGCGATGGTGATTCCCGCGGAGATCTACGGCATCATTCGCTTTCACAGCATCTGGTATGTCGTGAATCTGCTGGGCGGCGCGGGCGTGGGCAGCTGGGTGAATCCGTCGGTTGAAGAGATGCGGCACTTCCACCTCAGCGCGTTCATCACCGCCAACATCATCCAGGGTGCGGTCACGCTTCTGGTCGGGCTGCTGTACGGCGCCATGCTGCCCATGTGGCCCAAACGCCCGATTCTGCTGGGCGGCATCATCGCGCCGGCCATCTGGACCGGCTTGCTGTACAGCGTGCTGGGCATCGTGAATCCGTTTCTGGCCGATCGCATCGACTGGTGGTCATTCGCGGCGTCGCAGGTGATCTTCGGGCTGGTTGCCGGTTACACGGTGGTCAAGCTGGGCCACCTCGAACGGCTCGCGCAGGTGCCGCTTGCGATGCGACTGGGCGTGGAGACGCCGGGCCTCGCATGGCGGAGCATCATGGAGACGAGCCGGACAAGAAAGAGCCCCGGCCATGAGAGCGCAGCGCATCTTCGCCGGCGTGCTGGGGCTCGCGCTTGCTACTGCTGGTTGGCTGCGACCTGCCCGGGCGCCCGCAGCCGGGTCCGGAAGTGCCGCGGCCGGAAACGGTGACCTCATTCGACACCTTGTATGGGGAGAACTGCGCGGGCTGCCACGGCAAGAATGGGGACAATGGACCGGCCACGAATCTCGCCAATCCCGAATACGAGGCGCTGATCGACGATGCATCGTTGCGCGATGTGATTGCGAATGGCGAGAAGGGCTCGCTGATGCCCGGTTTCAGCGTGAAGAGCGGGGGGCCGCTGACCGATGCGCAGATCGACGCGATCGTGCAAGGCATGCGGTCGCGATGGAAAAAGGACGAATCCGCTTCGGCGGACAGACTCCGCCGCCCTACAAGGCCGCTCATCCGGGCGATGCAGCAAAGGGCAGGCAGTGTATGCGGCGGCGTGCGCGCGTTGCCACGGCGAGAATGCGCAGCATCCGGGAAGCGCCGGGTCGATCCTGGATGGATCGTTCCTTGCGCTGATCAATGAGCAGACGGTGCGCACGACGATCATTGCCGGGAGGCCGGATATCGGCGAGCCGGACTGGCGCAACCACATTCCGGGGCGCGCGATGACCGACGACGAGATCACCAACGTGAGTGCATGGCTGATCGCGCAAAGGCCTGCCACGCCGGGGCAGCCGTATCCCGAATGCAAAGCCCGCGCCGGAAATGCCGGGCGAAGCGCAGCCGAAGCGACCGCGGACCCGAAAGCCGACAAGAACCCCTGACCCGCACGAGAGCGCAGGAGAGATCGTATGGATGAAAAACTTCCGCCGCCGAGCCCCGAGGAGCAGGAACAGCGCCTTGAACAGGAGCGCGTTACGCGGCGCACGTTTCTGATGAACGTGGGCATCGCGCTGAATGCGCTGGTGGTGCTGGCTCTGGCGACGCCGGTGGTTGCGTATGTGCTCGGTCCGGTGTTGCGGCGCAAGGAATATCGTCGATTGGATTACGATCGGCAACGCCGGCGACTTCAAGCCGGGCGAAACGACGCTGGTCACATTTCGCAATCCTTTTCGCGATCCATGGGACGGCGACACCGCCAATGTTCCCGCCTATGTGCGCTGCGCGGAGGACGGCAAGTACACGGTGTTTGCGATCAACTGCGCGCATCTTGGCTGCCCGGTGCGCTGGTTCTCAGAATCGCAACTGTTCATGTGCCCGTGCCACGGGGGGATCTACTACGCCGACGGCAGCCGCGCATCGGGTCCGCCCGAACGAGGCTTGTTCACCTATGAAATGAAAGTAGAAAACGGCAAGCTGATGATCAAGGCGGGCCAACTGCCCACGTTGAGAAACCGCGCCGGCAGCTTCGCCGTGCCCGGCTACCGGTACACCGAAATCTCCCACGCTCGTCACGAGGATTGATTCATGCCCGAGTACCAACAGCCCTGGTACAAGCGCCTCTACGATTGGCTAGAGCTGCGCCTGCAACTCGAAGGCCCGATCAAGGATGCCGTGCTGCATCCGGTGCCGAGGAGCACCGCGAGCTGGTGGTATGTCTTCGGGAGCGCGAGCCTGGTGCTGTTGATCCTGCAGGTCGTCACGGGCATCCTGCTTGGGCTGGTCTATACGCCATCGGCCGCGGACGCGTGGAGTTCGCTGCAGATCCTCAACCACCAATTGCCTCTGGGCTGGTTTTTGCGCGCCATGCATGGATGGGGATCGAACTTCATGGTTGCGATCGTACTCATCCATATGGCCCAGGTGTTTCTTTTCGGCGCATACAAGTTTCCGCGCGAGTTTACGTGGATTCTGGGCGTGTTCATGCTGCTGATGACGCTGGGCATGGCGTTTACGGGGCAGGTGCTGCGATTCGATCAGGACGCCTACTGGGGCCTGGGCATCGGGGCATCGATCGTGGGCCGCATTCCGCTGGTCGGCGGCCAGCTGGTGCATCTGATGCTGGGCGGGCCCATTATCAACGGAGCCACGCTCACGCGTTTCTTTGCGCTGCACGTGTTCATCATTCCTGGAACGCTGCTGGCATTCACAGCGTTGCATGTGTGGATGGTGCTGAAGCTCGGCGTCAACGAGTGGCCGATGCCGGGCCGCATTGTGCGGCGGGAAACCTACATTCGGGAATACAACGAACTGGCGCACACGGACGGCATTCCGTTTGTTCCCGGCGCGGTGTGGAAGGACCTGGTTTTCTCGGCGGCGGTGATTTTTGCGGTGGCATTCTGCGCGGCGATGTTCGGGCCATACGGGCCCAAGGGCGTGCCGGACCCGACCATCATCAATACCGTTCCCAAGCCCGACTTCTTCTTCCTTTGGATTTACACGGTGCTTTCGTTTTTGCCGCCGGAGATGGAGACGCCGTTCATTCTGATCGTCCCTGTGGTTGCGGTTGCGATTCTGGTGGCATTGCCTTTCGTGGCGGGCGTGGGCGAGAAAAGCTGGTGGCGGCGGCCGGTGGCAGTGTTTTCCGTGATGTTCCTTGCGATCTGCTTCGGCATTTTTACGCAGTTGGGTACTACGACGCCGTGGAGTCCGCAGATGAATGCGTGGAGCAGTGCGCCGGTGCCCGTGAGTTATCTGGAGCGACGCTCGCCGCTGGAGCGGCAGGGCGCCAACGTCTTCCAGGAAAAGCAATGCCGCAATTGCCATGCGCTCGGCGGACTGGGCGGGCAGCGCGGGCCAGCACTCGATGATGTCGCTACGCGGCTGACCGAAGATCAGCTGATTCGCCAGGTGCTGCTGGGCGGTGGCAATATGCCTGCGTATGGGAGCGCGCTGTCGCCATCAGAAACCACGGCGCTGGTGCGATTCCTGGAGACGCTCCACCCCAATTACCAGCCGGCAGCGAACGATGCCTCGCGGCAAGTGGTGGGACAGGCGAGTGTGCCGCCCCATTCAACGGTGGAACGTGGCGGGGGACGGACGCCGGTTCACTGAGATGAGCTTCGCAATCTTCGAGGCCGATTTGCCTCCGGCCAACTTCATGACGGCGTGGTCGTTGCCCCTCGTTCCTTTTGTTGGGCTCAGCATAACGCTGGTTCTTTATCTGCGCGGGTGGCGTGCTGCCCGGCGTACGCGTCCGCGTGCGTTGCCGGGGTGGCGCGCTGCATCATTTGTAGCCGGCGTTGTGTCGCTGTGGATTGCGATTGCGTCACCGATCGATGCGCTCGATGACTATCTCCTGGCGGCGCACATGATCCAGCACTTTATCCTGATGTCGATTGCGCCGCCGCTTATAGTTCTGGGGGCACCCACCGTTCCGGTGCTGCGCGGACTGCCGAGACCGGTGCGGGTTCTGCTGCGTCCGCTGTTTCGAGCGAGATGGGTGCATGGGGTTGTGCGGTTCGTTCTGCATCCGGCGACCGCGTGGCTGATGATGAACGTCGCCTACCTGGGATGGCATGTGCCGGCAGCGTTCGAGGTAACGTTCCGCTCGGAAACGGTTCATCAAATTGAGCACGCATGTTTTTTTCTTACATCGACTGCATTCTGGTGGGTGGTGCTTGCGCCGTGGCCCTCGCGGCGGATGTGGCCGCGATGGACCGTGATTCCGTATCTGCTCACCGCCGATGTTCTCAACACGGTGCTTTCAGCCACGCTTGTCTTTTCAGGGCGTGTGCTTTATCCGTCGTACCTCGAGGCGGAGCGCATCTCGTCGCTTACGCCGCTGCAGGATCAGATTGCGGCCGGGGCTGAGATGTGGGTCTTAAATTCGGTGGTGTTTCTGGTGCCCGCCGTGGTGCTGACCATCAGAATGCTTTCCCCTCGATCGCTGCAGGCAGCGTCGGCTTCGTGAATCGTATTGAATGGCGTAGGGGGAAGCGAATTCGTGGTTTTTCTTCGTCGCGAGTTCGCGCCGCACTGCGGCGATGGCGGATTAGCAGGTTGGCGAATGGAAACGCGGGACGGATTGGGTTTGGTGTTCTCCCACCCTTTCGACGGAAAAAGTCGAAAGGGTGGTGCACGGAGCGTTTGCTCATGGTTGGCTCTTTGGGTAGGAGGATTGACTCTCATCGCGGCTGATTGGGGAAGGTCATGCAAGCGGCGAATTCATCCTGAAAGGACGGGTCGGCGGCGAGACTGATGTGGTCGATGTGCGGCAGGATGGGATTTTGCGTTTGAAGCAGGAGCATCTTGGCGCCGCGCAGGGCGGTGTTGCCGGCGGCGTGGATGAGTTCTTTTGGGGCCGTCAACAGGCCGATGGCAATGGCGCTGTCGATCTGGACATAGTTGCCGAATGCGCCGGCAAGATAGACCTTCTTCACTTGGTGGACGCTTGCACCGAGGTGCTTGAGAAGGATCTTGAAACCAGCGGCGATGGCGCCCTTGGCGAGTTGCAGCTCACGCACGTCGCTTTGATAAAGAACTACCGGGTCGGCGATGGGAAAGAGCTTTGTCCCATTTGCAACGCGTCCGGATGGAAGAATCGCGGCGGTGCGCAGTCCGGCGGCGACTGCATCGACCAGGCCGCTGCCGCAGATGCCGCGAGGCTGGACGTCGCCGATGACGGTAGCATGCATTGCGGAGCCTACGAGGGAAACATGTGACACGGCTCCGGTGGCTGCGCGCATGCCCATGCGAATGGCGCCTGCTTCGAAGGCCGGGCCGGCCGCTGTGGATGCGCACACTATTCCGTGGCGATTGCCTATCGCGATCTCTCCGTTGGTGCCGAGATCGATGAGTGCGACTAATTCATCGCAGTGAGTCATGCCGATGGCGATGATGCCGGCCAGAATATCGGCGCCAACAAATCCTCCAATGCATGGAGCGAAGCGAATGGTGCAATGCCCGGCCAAAGGCCAATCCAATTCGTGAGCGTGGAAGCGATGCTCGCCCAATTGAGGCGAGGCGAAGGGCACATGCGAGAGCGGCTCGACATCATGGCCGCAGAAGAGGTGGTGCATTACGGTATTGCCAACCAGGAGAACTTCGGCGATTTCCTGTTCGCGACCGGCGGCGAGGTTCACGACGGTCTGGCGCAAGGCGGTACGAATGGTGCGGGTGAGGTCGGCACCATCGAGCGCGGCGCGGATTCGGCTCATGACGTCGGAACCGAAGGCTGCCTGGGGATTGAGGATGGCCTCGACGGCGAGAACATTTCCCGAAGCCAGGTCGATCATCTGGGCAGCGATGGTGGTGGTGCCGAGGTCGATGGCGATGCCCAGGCCCGACTTTCCCGCCGTTGCCAGGTTAGAGGCGTCAGAAAGAATGTCCATGCGCCACTGGCCGCACTCGAGCACCAGGGACGTATTTGCCCGGGAGAGGCAGGCGAGGCGCCAGCCGTCGTGAAGTTGCTGCAGAGAGAAATGCTCGCGGTCGGATTCGGTGATGGGGAGTGATCCGGTGAGCACGCGAACGCCGCAGCCACCGCAGATGCCCTCGCCTCCGCAGGGAAACTCGATGCCGTGCGCGGCGAGCGAAGAAAGGAGTTGAGCGCCTTGCGCCACTTCGAATTCAACTGACAGCGGTTCCAGTCGGATCCGCACGAGGTCGGTAGTCATTGCACGGTTACGATCGAATCGCCTGAGGCTGCGCGAATGGTGGCGCCGGGTGGCACAACCAGGAAGTTCGCGGGGTCCCACTCGCCGTTGACCAACCGTTGGAGCAGTGCGACCGATCCATGGACTTCGTCAAATGTCCATCCTTCGCGGTCGGCTTCGGCGCGAGCGAGATTGCGGCAGAGATCATCGGAGCCGACGCCGGTAGAGATGTAAGTCAGACCTGAATAGTGGCGGCGGTAGGCGGTGAATTGCTCGAACAGGTAGGCTCCGTTTTCCTCGCCGTACTGCGCAATCAGCTCTTCGCGGCTGCGCCGCTCTCCCAGCGTGTTTTTCGTTGAGGCCTCGGCGGGCTGGAGCCATTGGCCGGGGGCTTGGAACTCGATCCAACCGGGAGAGCGATAGTACACGCCGGGATGGTCTTCGAAGTAGGCCTGGTATTTCCGGTGGTCGCCCATAAGGATGCCGATGCAGTCGTGTACACGGGAAAGAACCAGTTGCGTCGTTCCAGCGCGGAGGCCATCGGTGCCACGACCGCAGAGGCCATACCCCAGCAGGATTGCATCGTAACCGCTGGAGTCAGCGGCATCGATTCTTTCTTGCAAATGGGAGCGCATCCCCGCGCCCAGGTCATGCAGTCCCATGGTGAGCAGTTCGACATCGACGGTGTGCGGCGAGCGCGGCGCCACGTATTCCATTTCGCGGGTCAGGACCTGGCACGCAATTGCTTTGAATCGCATCATCGATTCCTATCCGTCGGGCGTGTCACCGATTGCCTTTATGCGGCTGCCACCAGGCTCTTGACCAGGCTCACTGCGCCGCTGGCGTTCTCGCTGTACCCGTCCGCGCCGATTTCGCGGGCGTAGTCCGTGGTGACCGGCGCTCCGCCAATCAACACTTTTACCCGGTCGCGGACGCCGGCTTTCTTGAGCGCGTCGATGGTAGTTCGCATGGCAGGCATGGTCACGGTCAACAAAGCGGACATGCATACCACATGAGGGTCACGCTCTTCCACCGCGGCCACGAACTTCTCCGGGGCGACGTCGGCGCCGAGGTCTATGACCTCGAATCCACCGCCTTCGAGCATGGAGGCCACGATGTTTTTTCCAATGTCGTGGAGGTCGCCCTTCACGGTTCCGATCACTACGCGGGTGGCGAACTTCTGGCCTGCGGCGGTCATGAGCGGGCGAAGGAGTTCCATGGCGCTCTTCATGGCGCGACCGGCCAGGAGCAGTTCCGGAACGAAGTATTCTTCGGATTCAAACAGCTTTCCGACTTCGTCCATGGCGGGAACCATAGAACCGGCGATGAGTTCCATCGGTGCTATGCCTGCGTCGAGGGCAGCCTGGGTTGCGGCGCGGGCTTTTTTGGCGTCCCCGGTGAGTATGGCGTCGTAAAGAACCTTGGATTGCGGCATCTTGTTCACCCGATAAAACATGGGCCCGAACGGGTCAAAATCGCGTGGGGCGACAGATTTTGAATCCGTCTTTTGCCATCGCAAAACGCTTGTCGGGCTTGATGGAAAGAGGATACTCCCAACGAGCAGCGACCGTCGAGGGGAGCGGTATCCATCCCGGAATTATTCCGGCGTCAAGCTGGGGTGTCGTGGGTCCTTGCCCGAAACAGAACGCTGCGCTAACATTCCGTGCAGATTTCAACGTCACCGACCGTGCGACACGACCGAGGCCTGTTCGGGTCATCGGTGGAAAGCAGGTACGCAGCTATGAATGGCCGCGATCGAATCTTCGCTCTTATGGATGGCCGGTCTGTCGACCGGGTTCCCCTGATGCCAATCACTATGATGTTCGCTGCGGACCAGATCGGCGCGAAGTACCTGCAATATGTCACCGACTACCGGGTGCTTGTAGAGGCGCAATTGCACACGGCCGAGCGATTCGACATCGATTTCGTTTCGTGCATCTCGGACCCGGCACGCGAATGCGCCGATCTGGGGGCGCCGATCCGGTTTTTCGACGACCAGCCGCCGGCTTTTGTTGAGAGAGAGGCGTTGCTGGCGGACAAGTCGGTCCTTTCGAAGCTGAAGGTTCCCGATCCGCTGGGCGGCGGACGCATGCACGACCGCGTCAAGGCGGCGGCCCTGCTTAAAGAGAAGGCCGGCTCCGACAAGGTTGTCGAAGGATGGGTTGAAGGTCCATGCTGCATGGCCGCGAATCTGCGGGGCATTAACACGCTAATGTTGGACTTTTATGATGATCCCGCATTTGTCGGCGATCTGCTTGCCTTCGCGACCGAGGTGGCGATTGCTTTTGGCCGGGCGCAGCGCGACGCCGGCATAGACCTGATGGGGGTGGGCGATGCGCCAGCGTCGCTGATCGGCCGGCCGCTCTTTGAAAATGTCGTCGCTCCCTGGCATGCGAAGCTGGTCGAAGCACTAAGAGCGATGGGACTGAAGACGCGGTCGCATATCTGCGGGAATACCTCGAAGATCTGCGAGGCGAGAGCAAAAATCGGCTACGACATCATCGATATTGACTCGCAGGTTGCGCCCGAATTTGCGCGGCTGAAGATGGGGCCGGAAACAATCATTCTCGGCAATGTTCCGACCGTCGCGGTGATGGAGAAGGGGACGCCGGACGACGTTCGTCGCGTTGCCGCCGACTGTCATCGCGCGCTCGGAGACCGGTTCATCCTTTCGGCCGGTTGCGAGGTTCCGCGGTCGACACCCATCGCCAATATGGATGCGCTGTGCGACTACGCTCATTCGCGCGGCTGACTACGGCGCCGGCGCTTTTCGGCTGCGGGCTTGCGGCATTTAGCGACAATGAGAGTGAGATCGTCACCCTGTTCGTGGGGGCTGAACATCCGCACACTCTGAAGGATGGCGGTGACGATTCCCTGCGGAGACCGATGACGATTGTCGCGCAGGACTTCAATCAGGCGGTGTTCTCCGAATTCTTCTTGCGCGGCGTTGAACGCCTCGGTGATGCCGTCAGTATAGAGGAGGAGGATGTCACCGGGAGAAAGTTTCCGTTCGTCGATGCCGCAATCCCACTGCGGGAATAGACCCAGGACGGTGCAGGTGGAGTCGAGGAGTTCAAGCGTATTGTCCCGGCGAAGAAGAAAAGCGGTCTGATGTCCGCAGTTGGCATAGCGAAGGCGCCGGGTTCGATCATCGTATTCGGCGAAAAATACGGTCGCGTAGGAACTGTCGGGCGTGTTTTCGTAAAAGAGCTGATTGACCGAACGGAGGAAGCGCTCGGGCCGGGAAGCCATTGCGCTCTGGCTGCGCAGGTTGGCCTGCAGGTTGGCCATGAGGAGCGCCGCGCCGATTCCTTTGCCTGAGGTATCGCCAACTACCAATCCCAGCCGCGTTTGGCCGAAGTGAAGGAAGTCGTAATAGTCTCCGCCCACTTCGCGCGCCTGAATGCAGAGTCCGGCGTACTCCAATGTCTTGAGTTGGGGCAGGGTTTGCGGGAAAAGCCGCGCCTGGACCCGCTTGGCAATGTCGATCTCCTGGGCGACACGGCGCTCGGCCTCCTGCTTTTCCGCGGCAGCGCGACGCTGTGCTTCGATCTCGCGAACGAAGTCGTCACGGCCGACCAGGGAGAACGAGTTTCCGTCCACGTCGTCAAAGCGAGTGAAGATTCCGCCCCAGAGGGTGGTCTGGGGTGGATGGTGAAACCGAACGCCCCGACTCTGCCACTCCTGAAACTTGGCCATGACATCCTCAGTCACGAGCACAGCGTGCCTGGAGCGGCCAATCAGCTTGTAATCTTCGGAGCTGCGCCTGGGGCTGACGAGGGCCAGAACGGTACTGCCGTCCGGGGGAGCCACGGCGACCCAACGGCCGCCGGATTCGTAGTTTTCGTCGATGACCAGGTTGAATCCGAGCTGGTCCACGAAGAAGCGCAGACTTCGATCCTGATCGCGTACAAATACGTTGATGCAGAGGAGGCGGAGATAGGGGCCCTCGCGATTGAGGAGAGAGCCGGTCTGCGAAGCGGGATCGGGGCTACCCATCGCTGCGATTATAAGGTGCGGATGCGTTTCAAATCGATGCCGGGTGAAGTAGGCTTCTGTCATAACGTCGGATGCAACGAACGTCTCGAAAGGAATCAGGAATGAACGAGCCTCTCGAAAAACTGCTCAATCGTTACGACTCCAACGCTCCGCTTGAAGACGCTAGCACCATTCCCGCGTCGTGGTATCGGGATGAGCGCGTTGAGCAGTTGGAGCGCGAGCGGGTTTTCGGGCGCAACTGGATCGCGGTGGGACGCATCGACCAGGTGCGCGAGCCGGGGCAGTTCTTTACCTTGGAACTGGCCGGGGAGCCGCTGGTGGTGGTGCGCGGAGCCGACGGCGAACTCCGTGCTTTCTTCAACGTGTGCAGGCACCATGCCGCGGCAGTCGCCAATGTTCCCTGCGGCATCGTGCAGCACCTGCGCTGTCCCTATCATGGGTGGACGTATGGCCTGGATGGAGCGCTGAAGGGTGCGCCGGAGTTTGCGGGCGTGTGTAACTTCGATCGCTCGAAGAACGGCCTTGTCCCGGTGCGGGTGGCTGTGTGGGAGCAGTTCGTATTTGTCAATCTGGATGAAGGTGCCGGGTCACTGCCGGATTTCCTGGACGACTTGCCGGGACGAATGGCCCCGCTGGGCTTGAGTAGTATTCACTTCTTTGAGCGGAGGACTTATACGCTTCGCTGCAACTGGAAGGTCTACGTGGATAACTACCTCGACGGCGGCTACCATGTGCCGCATCTGCACAAGGGCCTGAACAGCGTCCTGGACTACAAGGAATACACGATCGAAAACAGCCGTCATTATTGCCTGCAAACCAGCCCGATGGTGAGTTCGCAGGAGGATGGGGCTTTTTCGGCAACCCGGACTGGCGACCGGGCTTATTACTACTGGATCTACCCAAACTTCATGATGAATGTGTATGAGGGCGTGATGGACACGAATCTCGTGTTGCCCATGACTACGGATTCGTGTCTCGTCCAATTCGATTTCTACTTTGGCGACGTGAGCGAGGGACGGCGGGAATACAACTCGGAAAGCGTCGCGGTGAGCGACCGGGTCCAGAGTGAAGATGTGGACATTTGCGAATCGGTGCAGCGGGGATTGCGTTCGCGGGCGTACGAGGCGGGCAGGCTCTCGATTCGACGGGAAGCGGGGGAGCATCTGTTTCACCGGCTTTTGGCGACTAACCTCCGGTCATGAATCGCGAAAGCCGCTCGGCCTCAACGTGCGTCCGCGATGGCGCTAATGGCGATTGCAGATAATTATCTGCTCTTGGAGCACAATTTAGATCAGGGGTGGAACTATGGCGTTGAACGACGATTCGAATCGCTGGTCGGAATCACAGAGGCCCCTGCGGCATGAAAAAAATTGCTCTGTGCGGTGAAATTGTGAAAATAGAGCTAATCTTCAAGGAATCAGCAGTTTACAATGACGGCCCCGTTACAGTCTCACAGTTTATATGTTGTTTTGGGGCGCTTTTCGCTCGTTTTATCCTTCGAAAACTCGAAAAAAGGCGCCAAGACGCTTCGCAATTCGTCCCAACGTGCCACAGATTGCTAACGCGCACCATTGAAGTCATGGACGGCATCGAGCATAGCGACGATGTTCTCGACCGGCGTGGCGGCCTGCACGTTGTGAATCGTATTGAAGACGAATCCGCCGCCTGGGGCGAAGATTTCGCAACGGCGCAGTACTTGTTCGCGAACTTCCGCCGCCGTGCCGAAGGGGAGAACTCTCTGCGTGTCGACACCGCCGCCCCAGAACACGAGCTGCTTCCCGAAGGTGTCCTTCAGCTGCTCAGGCTCCATGCCGGTAGCGGAGCACTGCACGGGATTGATGATGTCAATTCCGGCTTCGATAAACGAGGGCAGGAACTTGGAAACCGCTCCGCACGAATGCTTGAAGATTTTCCACGACGTGTTGGCGTGGATCCATTCGCAAAGCCGCTTGTAATACGGGAAATAGAGACTACGGAAGGTTTTCACGGAACAGAACGCGGAGGTCTGCGTTCCGAAATCGGTGCCGCATAGGAACACGGCATCGATGGTGTCGCCGATGGCGGCGTAGATGCGCTCCAGGTTTTGTATCGCGACGTCGCATTGACGCTCGAAGATCTTGTGGATGTAGTCCTGGCGGCTGCTGGTGGAGACGTACCATTCGGTGACATCGCGAATACCTTTGGGATGGCGCATAAAGGGAGCGGGGACCAGCGCGATGTCGCCCAGAGCCGTCCCGCCAAGACTTGCGATTACGCCAAGCCCGGTGGCGGTTGCGGCACGGGTCGAATGCACAAAGTGCTCGAGATCAACAGCCTCGATTGGCTTGAACTCCTCCATGTTGTCCTCGGGATTGAGGCGCTCTTCGTCGAACGGTTCCTGGCGGATGATCGAGTCGAAGAAGTAGCCGCCGCGCGGCATGCGGCCGCTGGGTGGAACTGTCCTATCGCCCTCGGGATAAATGAGCGTGTCGCCGTTCGCATCGGTGATTACATTGAAGTCGCCGGGGACGAGTACCTCGAGACCGTTGAATCGCCACTCCTTCCAGCGATCGGCGGGGAAGCCGAACATGGTGTTGCGGGAGAATATGCCGACCACATCGAGGCCCATGGCGTCGCGGAGATCGTCATCGATCAGCGCGAGCATCTGGAATGGCTCGTGGATGCGGACGGGCCGCTTCTCCAAGCCGAAATGGTCGCGCAGCGCCGCAACGCAACTCGCATGTACGCCTGTGACTGCGGTTCCGCCAAAGTCGATGGGGACGCGGTCAGGCTGCTCGTGATTCAATGCGGCTTTGAGCCGGTCACGGCTCGTTACCTGTGTCGTCGTCATACGTGGCCGCGATTCGTGATTACATAGCTACGCGGTAAACGTTCACCGAGTAGGGCGGTAATTGTGCAGAGATCTTTCCCGAATTCACTTCGGCTGTAGAGGGCTCGGGCGCAATCGCTTTGGGATGTTCGAGGCTGTTCTCGTTATTCAGATCTGCGCTTTGAAGCGTAGTGACCGTCGCGGTTTCCGATCGATCGAAACCGGCCACCTGGATCTCAGCTGGCCGTGAAGATGCCGTGGTGTTAATGGCCTTGATGATCAGTTCATGGGTGCGCTCATCGAGCGATGCGCTGGTGTAGAGGCCGGCTTCTGCCTGCGGAGTCGCCGGCACGATGCGCGTGCCTGCGTTATTGGCGAAGATTCGCTGAACGTAATAGTTCGGGGTTCCGTAAGAATGCAGATTGTCGAACCAGATGGCGTCGGGCGTCCACTGCCAACCGTCCACGTGAGCGAGGAGCGGCGCGTACGATGCCATCTGCACCACGTCGCCGTTGCGCTCGAGCCCGGTCATAAACGCCGCCTCGGAAATAGCGGCTCTCCAGTTGTTGTGGTTATCAGGCTTGGCTACGCCGGAGGTCTGCGCCGCATATTCGCCCGCAAATATTTTTGGCCCCGAGCGGTCGTAGTGATCGTAGCGGCCGGTGTTGTTCAGGAACCACTCAGGGTTCATGTAATAGTGTTCGTCAACGATGTCCGGTTTGAGCTGCCGCCAGTTTGCCCACATGGTGTCGAAGGGGTCGCCAGAGGGAGCGGGACCAGCGCTGACTACCAGCTTGATCTCAGGATGCTTTTCCTTCAAGGCGGCGGCGAAGACCTTGTAGCGCTCAAGATAGCGCACACCCCACTGCTCGTTGCCGACGCCCATCATCTCAAGATGAAACGGGGCGGGATGACCCATCTGCGCGCGCAGTTTGCCCCACGGCGAATCGACGGGCCCGTTGGCGAACTCGATCAAGTCCAAAGCGTCTTGGATGTACTCGTTGAGCTCGTCCATCTTTGCCGTTTCGCTGGAATTGAACTGGCATGCCATGCCGCAGTTGAGGATAGGCAGAGGTCGAGCGCCGATATCTTCAGCCAACTGAAAGTACTCGTAAAAACCGAGGCCAAAGGACTGGAAGTAATCCGGCGTGGGGCGGTGGTCGAACTCATCATTCCACCGGTTCATGATGGTCTTTCGCTCGGCGATGTCGCCCACCGTGGTCTTCCAGCGATAGCGGTTCATCAAGGTTCGGCCTTCGACGATGCAGCCGCCGGGGAAGCGGATAAATCCCGGATGGAGGTCGTAGAGCAGCTGAACGAGGTCCTTGCGCAATCCATTGGGACGGTGATTCCAGGTGTCGACGGGAAAAAGCGAAATCATGTCGAGGTCGACATGGCCGGTGCCATCAACGAACACATTCAGTCGCGCACGCGGCTCAGTTGCATTGGCGCGAATCACGGTTTCGTAGTGCTGCCAGTTGCCGGAAAATCCCTCAAGTTTTCCGTTGCCGATCTCTTTTCCGCTCTCGTCAGTGATGGTCGCCCGGATGGTCTTTGGACCTTCGCCCCGCACATATGCGGAGAAGCGGTACTCTGCGCCGCTTTCCACGCCGATGCCGCGGAGGCCAGTGTTGGAAAAGCCGTAGCCTGATTCGTACGTGCGAACGCGGAGGTAGTGTGGATTGCTGGCATTCAGAGGGTCCTCGGTTCGGATGTCAAGTTCGCCCTTTGATGCCTCGATTCCCTTGGCATTTACTGCCATGATTTCGTGCCACCCGGCGAGGGGCTGATTGAATTCGAAGGAGCGGTTCTTGACGAGCTCCGGATAGAGGCCGCCGTCGGCGCCGAAGTTGATGTCCTCGAAAAAGATCCCGAACATCTGCGGAGAGATAGCGGCCCCGGGATGAGCGAGATCGACGTTGATCACGGCTGGCCCCGGCTGCTGCTGGCTGAAGAGACCAAGGGGACCAACCGCGACGGAGAGGAGTGCGATCAGGATTTTCGTATGCATGGCAGTCGCGGTCCATTGTACTGCGGGCCGGGTAGATCCCGTTTCCTTTGGCTATCGCTTTAGTTCGAACTACCCGGCTATTGGGGCGGCGTGTGGCCGATGAACTTGTCGGCCCACTGGATGAACCACTTCATATTGGGCGCATCGGTGTGGCCGCCGTCGTGCTGGCGCCATGCGAGCTGGCCGTCGAGCAAGCCCTGATTGACGGGCGGCATCTTGGCAGTACGGGCGTCGCCCTCGACGTCGAGACCCTTGGCTCCGAGCAGTTTGAAGACGCGGCTCGCATCCACTGTTGCCATGAAACTGCCCTGGTGATCGAGCCACCTGGCGTCACCTTTCTCAGGGATGCCGTAGCTGATGAAGGTGAGACGGGGCGCGCACAACGCGATCAGTTCGTTCGAGTCGACCGGAAGCTGGCCGGGGGAGCCGGTGCCGAAGGCCGCCTCAGACGCGTCGTACTTCATGAAGTTGCCCGCCATCCAGTAGTATTCGCCGCTGGCCAGATTCTCGACTCCCTCGCCGAAGTTGCGCCGGAGAAGGGTGGCTCCGCCTTTGCCGGAGGATCCGACCAGGACCATAGCGAAGCGCTGATCGAATGCCATGGTTACAAGCTGCGGCCTTGCCGTAGCGCGAAACACCCTCAATGCCAACGTGCTTCGCATCGACTGCAGGGTCGGTTTCGAGGTAGTCGAGCCCGCGACCCGCACCCCAGGCCCACGCGCGCAGGGCTCCCCAGTCTTCGGGCTTGCGCGGCTGTCCCTTGTTTACCAGCCCGATGATGCCGCGGGTGATGCCGGCACCGTCGTCTGCCTGCACGCTGGCCGGATCGAATAACGCAAAGCCCCAGCCTGCACCGATGAGTTGCCACTGGTTGGGCGGGTCGCCGTCTTCATTCATCTGTGGAAACTGAAAGGGCGTGGCCTTGACCGGCTGCCACGCCGGATGCTTTTCGAATACATCTTTCAGTGACGGGTCCTGCTGCACAAGCATTGCCTTCCATGCCTGGTTGATGCGTTCGAACTCTTCGGCAGAGGGCTCGTTGGGATAGGGGAATCCGGCGCGAGAAAACATCATAAGAACAGGAACGGGGCCCTTGGCATTGGCTGGAGTCACCAGCGTCATGTGCATGCGCACACTGATTGCGGGATGAGAAGAATTGTCCACTTCGCCGATGAGATCCTTCGCGATGACCGGCGTGAAGCCGACCATTTCGCGGTCGATGGCGGTGACGGTCCAAGTCACCTTGGGGACGTTCGCGGGGACCCTGCCGTAGACATTCTTCGCGTACATCTCGACGATCTCGGGGCGACGCTCTTGCCACCACATTTCCGGCGTTGTCACCTTCTGACCGTCGTTGGTGGTGAGGGGGTCAGGGATGTCGGGAAACGGGTTGGCATTCTCCTCGTCGTAGTTGGCGTGGTTGGGCGCTTTCTCGTTGCCTTATGGATTCTGCTGGCTGGCCTGCTCCGGGCGCAGATGAGTTCGGCTTCCGCCGCGCAGGTTTGGGTGGCTAGTTGGAGCGCATCGCAACAAGTTCTGGAGCCGCAGAATGGACTCCCTGCGGATGACCTGCACGATGCAACCGTGCGCCAGATCTTCCACCTTTCGCTTGGTGGGGCCGTCCTGCGCGTGCACGTGTCGAACGCATTTGGAACAGAAGGTTTGCACTTCACATCGGTGCATGTGGCGAAGCCGCTATCCACTTCGTCCGCAGCCATTGATCCAACTAGTGATCGCGCGCTGAAGTTTGCCGGTAATCCCGATGTGACAGTGCCGCCGGGCGCAGAGTTCCTATCCGACCCGCTGGATTATCCGGTGGCGGGGCTCTCCGATCTTGCGGTTACGTTTCACCTGGATGCGACGTCGGGGCGCGAGACCGGGCATCCGGGCTCGCGGGCAACGTCCTACTACGTGCGTAGCGACTGGGTTGGCGCTCCGAACCTCAGCGAGCCGAAGCACGTGGACCACTGGTACCAAATGTGTGCGTCCAGCGAAGGCTGGCATGAACCAGTGGGTGAGAGTCCCACCGGGGTAAGAGTCCAAGCCCCGTAGCTTGAATGGCAGGGTGGGGAGGAAACTTCCCATTCTGAAGCCTATTGACGAAGCCATCTTTCAGGATGGTGAGCGAGTCACCGGGCCGTAACGCAAGTGAACTCATATGGCCTCGAAAGTACTGCAACCCGAAGGCCGAGCCCTCACATTTCGGGCGAAGGCAGCATGGAGTGACGCATGGACTGATGCGGCGCAACACTTCGGCGGGGTTGGTAGGGACGGCACGGTGACAAGGTCATGCTAAGCAACTGGAGAAGCCCTCCTCGTCCCGTCGCGAAATCGGCGGAGCGGGAAGCCGTATAACCGGTGGCCCCGGGAAGTCGGTGGAAGACGAGAGGGATTCGGCTGGGTCTGTAGTAGCGAGGAAGCGGAGTAATGCCCGTGGAGCAAAGAGGCCCTGCTGTTTGTAGTGGCTCCAACATAAGGGAGGCAAGGGTGAGATGACAAAAGCGCCCATTAGTTTGCAGGACCTGAGAAGGAGTCTATATGTCAAGGCGAAGACAGAACCGTCTTGGCGTTTCTGGGGACTATACGTCCACGTCTGCAAGATGGAAACTTTGTGCGAAGCCTACCAGATGGCAAGAAGTAATGACGGGGCTCCGGGTATCGACGGGGTCACGTTTGAAGCCATTGAGGAAAGCGGCGCCGAAGGTTTTCTCGTGCAGATTCAGGATGAATTAGTTACCAACACGTATCGACTCATGCAGGTACGGAAGAAGGAGATTCCAAAGGACGGGGGAAAGAAGGTCCGCGTCCTTTCGATTCCTGCAATCCGTGATCGAGTGGTTCAGGGTGCGTTAAAGCTCATCCTGGAGCCAGTCTTTGAAGCGGATTTCCAGGCAGGTTCGTATGGTTATCGACCAAAACGGACAGCGCACGAAGCTGTGGCCAGGGTTGCACGAGCAATCGTTGAAGAGAAGACGCGCATCATCGATTTGGATTTAGCCTCCTATTTCGATAACGTGCAGCACTCTCTGCTGTTAGAGAAAGTGGCGCGGCGAGTCCAAGATGATGCGGTCATGCATTTGCTCAAGATGATTCTGAAGGCGACCGGGAAGAAAGGCGTTCCTCAGGGCGGTGTGATTACTCCTCGTACACAATCGATAACAACTTCCGATTTGAGCGGGAGATTAAGTTCGAGCGGCGCACGGGGTACCGAAAATGACACTCCTAGAGCCCTTGACATGTGTCTTTTATGGTTATATCTATATGACATATGCCTCGCGCTACCGCCGCACAACGGGCGCAACGGCTCAATCTTGCCCGCATACTGCTTCAGCGTGGTTGGTCGCTTTCCCAAGTTGTGCAGCGACTTGCGAAGGCATGCTCCCTCTCGTATCGACAGGCGTATCGGTATATCGAGCAGGCTCAGCAGCTAACAAGACCTGTTCCCGTCAACCCTCCCAAGATCGCTTTTACGGTCAAACTGCCATCCTCGCTAGTCATCCAAGTCCGCCGCTATGCCGCTCGGACGCGGCATACGTTGAGCGACGTCGTTGGGGACGCACTGACCGTGGCGCTCGATCGAGGACGGAGGCGTGGCTGACCGGCGGCAAACCCGGGCACCGCGCACGCTTCAGTGGGAATATCAGTTCGACCGTTTACTCGATCCCAAGCTCATCCAGGCCTATGAAGCCTTGGTGCCCGACCAGCGATGGCCTACACACACCTCCCAGGAGATGATGCATGGACAAACCGGCAGCCATCTACGCACGGGTCTCGTCGGATCAGCAGAAAGAGAATCACACTATCCAGAGCCAGACTGCGGCTCTGATCCAATACGCCAAGACCCACGAATACGCAGTTCCCCCCGCCTGGCAGTTTCAGGACGAAGGCTATAGCGGCGCGACGCTGTTGCGGCCTGGACTGGAAGCGGTGCGGGACTTGGCTGCTGCTGGCCAGATCGCCGCCGTGCTCGTCTACTCTCCCGATCGATTGAGCCGTAAGTACGCCTATCAGGTCCTGCTGGCTGAGGAACTGGCACGCTCCGGAGTCGAACTCATTTTCCTGCAGGCTCCGTCCACAGTCACGGCCGAAGATCAACTGTTGGTGCAGTTCCAAGGCATGCTTGCTGAATACGAACGAGCCCAGATTGCCGAGCGCTCACGGCGTGGCAAACGGCATCGCGCCCAGCAAGGATCGATCAACGTGCTTTCCGGAGCCCCTTACGGATACCGTTACATCAAGAAGACAGACACCTCGGCGGCATACTACCAAGTGATAGAAGCAGAAGCTGAAGTCGTGCGTACAATCTTCAACTGGTACACGAGAGTGGGACTAAGCATTGGCGCCATCACTCGTGAACTCAATCAACGCCAGATTCCTACCCGCAGCGGCAATGGGCGCTGGGAGCGATCGACGGTCTGGGGTGTTCTCCGCAACCCGGCCTATTCTGGCCGCGCTGGCTTTGGAAAAACGGAACTGCAAGGGCGACAGCGCATCACGCGCCGGGTACGACAGCGCGGTGGCCTTCCTGCCCGCCAGAGTGCCACTAAGGACCGCTCCCCAAAGGAATGGATCGAGATTCCTGTGCCGGCGTTGGTATCAGAGGAGACGTTTGCCTTGGCCCACGAGCAATTGCAGAAGAACAAGCAGTTCGCCAGCCGGCGCACCGTCCGGCCCACCCTCCTGCAAAGTCTGCTCGTATGTCAAAAGTGTGGCTATGCGCTCAGCGGCGCATCCGGCGGAAGAAAACCCCATGGCATACTCTATTACTATCGCTGCATCGGTTCGGATAGCTGGCGGCACTTGAACGGTCCGGTCTGTCAAAACCGTCCCTTGCGTCAAGACTATCTCGACGAACTCATTTGGCGAGAAGTTCTGCGCCTTCTTCAAGATCCCGCTTTGTTGCAGAGCGAAATCCAGCGACGCATGAAGGAGGCGGAGAAGGCGAATCCCCTTCGCCAGCGGGAGCAATATCTGTACCGAGAAGACGCTCGCCTGAGGAACAAGATCGACCGATTGGTGACAGCTTATCAAGAGGAGTTGATCACTCTGGAGCAGCTACGCCAGCGTATGCCGGACCTTCGGCAACAGGAGCAGGCCATTCGCTCAGAGTTGCAATCACTACACATGGCTGCTCAAGATCAGTCTCGATTCTTGCGCGTGGTTGACAGTCTCACTGATTTCCGTGAACGATTGAAAGGCAATGCAGAACATTTGGATCTGATCGGCCGCAGAAAAATCATTCGGCTTCTCGTCAAGGAAATCCTGGTGGGCACCGACACAATCACAATCCGGCATTCCGTTCCTCTGGCGAATTCTCACCCTCAATCCACGACCCCTACTCCACCTTCCACCCATCCTCCACCGGATTCTGACAAGCGTTATCGATTGTGTACGAGGGGTAATTTCACCACTGCTCAGCAACCTCTATCTGAACGAGGTAGACCGGATGCTGGAGAAGGCGGCGGACACAACGCGAAGGGGCAAGGCAACCAAGGTCCAGTATGCAAGATTTGCGGATGACATGGTGATCTTGATCGATGCCGAACGGCAAAGCGACTGGCTGGTGGAGGCGGTAAACCGACGGCTGCGAGAGGAGTTTGCGAAGCTACACGTTGCGATCAACGAGGACAAGAGTCGGATGGTTGATCTGAAGAAGGGAGAGAGCTTTGCCTTCCTTGGCTTTCAATTTCGGCGCATTCTCAGCTATCAGCGGAGGTGGCGGCCACACTATGCCCCCAAACTGAAGAAGAGGACTGCGCTGTTTGCGACGCTGAGGGAAATCTTCCAGCAGTATGTCAGTTGGCCCGTCGAATTTGTGATTGCAAAAATCAATCCGGTTCTGCGCGGCTGGGTGAACTACTTTCGGATTGGACACTCGAGTTCCTGTTTCACGATGGTTAAGGAATGGGTAGAACGGAAGGTCCGGCGTCATCTGATGCGTGCCCGGGGACGGCAAGGCTTTGGCTGGAAACGGTGGAGTAGTTCCTGGTTCTACGAACGGCTGGGCTTATTCAATGACTATAAGCTCCGTCGATGGACCAGTTCGAAAGCCGCTCCTGCACAATAGGCCCCATAACCCTTGGTACGAAGCAAACAGGTGCGCCCAGTGCGGGAAATCCGCACGCTGGGTGCGATGTGGCGGGGACTGGAAACGGGTTTACGGTTGGGCTAATGAGGCACTCCCAGAGGAAACGGGGAGAAACGGCTAGGCCCGGCCTTTGGAATACCGCGCCAGTCCTCGACCCGACC
>CAWDVL010000011.1:0-490754 GCA_963805695.1 uncultured Acidobacteriota bacterium
GCCAATGGATGACAACCTTGGGCATGAACTTCAAAATCGTCGGCAGACCGGTGGACGAAACGCAGATGATCGTCGTTGGCTGGATGAGCGCCTCACCCGGATACTTCGATCTTTTCAAGATTCCTATCTTGCGCGGCCGCGACTTTACTGACCGCGACGCTGCCGGCGCACCGGGCGTGGTGTTGATCAACCAGAGCATGGCCAGAAAATTTCTGGCCCAAAGAGGATCCCGTCGGCCAGCAAATCATCATCGGACAGGGGGGCTGGGCCCCAGTATGAGGAACCACCCCGGCAGATCATCGGCATCGTGGGCGACACGCACAACAACGGCCTTGACCAGCAACCGTTCCCGCTGATGATCGTTCCCCAGGCGCAGGTTACCGACGGCATGACTGCTCTCACTGCCGGCATGCGCCCGGTGACCTGGGTGGTACGCACGCATACTGACCCGCACCAGTTCATACCACGCGGTAAGCGAGCAACTGCGCCAGGCCAGCGGCGGATTTTCCGTAGCCCATGTGCGGCTCGATGGACGAGGTCGTCGTCGGATCCATGGCGCGAGAAAGCTTCAACATGCTGCTGCTCTCTATATTCGGGGCCTTCCGCGCTGGTGCTCGCCTCCATTGGCATTTATGGGCTCATGGCCTATTCGGTGCAGCAGCGCACCCAGGAGATGGTGGAATCCGCATGGCCTTGGGAGCGGACCGCGGCAGGATTCGCAACCTGGTCGTCTGGCAGGGCATGCAGTTAACCATTGCGGGCGTGGGTGGTGGGCGTGGTGCGCGGCCTTGGGGCTTACCCGCCTGATCGCCAGCCTCCTCTTCGGCGTGAATTCTGGGACCCGATTGTATTTGTAACTGTCCCTGTAGTTTTGGCAGCGGTCGCGCTGCTGGCGGTATGGCTGCCGGCCACGCGCGCCTCACGGCTCGATCCCATCGAAGCGTTGCGGATCGAGTGAGCCGAAACTGTCTGCGGCCAATGGATCGCGGTTCGCGCAGTCTAGTGGCCTGTATCAGGGCCCGACTCTCCCATCGAAGCCTGGTGGGAGCCCCCTGCTTCAGCAGGGGGAGCGACGCTTCAGCGTCGCGGAAAGAGTCGCAATTTCCGTTAATTGGGCTTTAGCCCCTGAGTCTCTACCAAACCAGCTGTTTACGCTCCACGAGTGTGAAGCCTGCGGTTTGCCCGTCACCCGCCCAGCACCGCAGATATTGCCGAGACGCTAGTAAAGACGTAGACCCGGAGAACCGGGGCGGCATCCTCCCCGGAGTTGACATGTGTTATTTCTTCTCTATTATTGAAGTAATGCGGACTCGAAGCTATTTGGGGGAGTTTGAACTGATGCTCCTTCTCGCTGTGATCCGTCTTGGCGAGGAAGCCTATGGTGTACCAGTTGCCCATGAACTCGAACAGTATCGCGGCCGCATCGTGTCTGTGGGAAGCGTCTACGCGGCTCTTGAACGGCTCGAGGCAAGGGCCTGATTACTTCGAGCCTGGGCGATCCCACGCCGGAACGCGGTGGTAAAGCAAAGCGATATTTTCGCATCACCAAAGCGGGGTTGCGCCAAGTGCACGAGACGCGCCGCGTGTTGACGAGACTTTGGCGAACAATCCCGGACTTCAAGCTGGAATTCCATCTGGAGGAGAGATGAACCACAGGAAGCCACCTGCGCTTGCGACATGGATGTTGGATCATCTGAGGTCGCGGGGAGCAACGAGGCGCTCTCGGGCGATCTATTGGAAGCATTTCGCACAGGTCGTTCTGCGGGCTGGTATTGGTATCAGGTCATTGCGGCAATCGCAATAGCTTGGGGCCGGAACCTATGGCGCCACCGCATCACATTGTTTTTTGCCGCTGTATGGTCGGTCTTCTCCCCCGCTTGGTTGCTGCTCCCAGTGCGCTTCAGCTTGGACAGCCTCGTTGGCGATACCTCGCATATTCCCTGGCCATGGTCGTTTATTTGCGCAACTGTATTTGGTGCGGTGATTGCCATGCTCTTCATCTGGCTCGGAGTTGCTGTCTATTCGACTTTGCATCTTCTTGCACTCGGCAAGCTTTCCTTCCGATCGGTCCGGAAGGGATTCTTGTCGGGTTTAGTGGCATACGGGCTGGCGCAGGCATGCAAGATCGCGATCAATATCCACTATCCGCAGGCTCCCAACCATGCGGAGCGCTGGGGAAGCCTCACGGCGCTTGGTGTCATTGAGAGCTTTGGAACCTGGAGTAAGCTTCTGCGCTTTCCCGATTTCATCGGAACTGCGACTACACTGTGGTTTCTTGCATCAAAAGACAAGCCCGAACAAGTACGTGCTGCATAGTTTCGCTCAAGGCTCTAAAGGTGATGACCGGAAGGTCTTCGATCAACGAGCCTCAATGACTCAGCGTCAGAAGAGGTAAGGCACCCAGGGCAGCGGTCTGATGAGCATAGCGGTCATACACCCCGCCAAACTGGGAACGCATCCATTGTTCCTCCATGCGGAGCTTGACCCACAACACGAGAAAGACAAGGACGAAGACGATGAACCCGCGAACCTGGGAGATCGCAATCGCCATGCCAAGGAACCCGGTCAGAATCCCGGTGTAGATGGGGTGACGGACCACGGCATAGGGACCGGTCGTAATCAGTCGTGGCCCTGCTTAATGGTGACGGAGTGGCTCCAATTGCGGCCCAGGTGCTCGCGCGCCCAGACCGCAAAAAGAAGGCCGGCGATGGCGACGGGGCTCCCAACCAGAACGGCCAAAGGCCAGCCGGCCGGATCTCGACGTAAAGCCAGTGCAGCGGGATGCGAGTGGTGGAGAGGAGAACGATGGCGATCAGAAAGATGACAACGCGCAGGATGCGCGAGGCGGCCGGCTCAAGACGCTGCGTGGTTTCGTAATCGCGGCTTTGATCCGCCAAAGAAAAAACACGATCCAGACCACGGGAAAGAAAGATACGTAGAACCAGAGCATGGAGGACCTCCTGGCACTGCAGGTGTTTACGCAAGTGAGCAAAAGGAAAAGGCGATCCAGGGAGCAAGAGACGCCCGGCGATCCGATGCGCGCCTTGTCAGCCTCTAGTGGCCCGTAACAGCTGATTCAGGAGTACAACAAAATCTGCGAAAATGCGCGACCCTTCTAAGGGCCACGGGTCTCGCGCTTTGTATCACCTGGATCCGGCGCATTTTTAGGTTCTAAAAGTGCCCCGGACCCTCTGTTTATTGGTATTTTGAGCATTTTTGCTACTCTGAGCCTTACCTCACTTTTGGTTAGGTAAGGCTCAGAGTGCGAAGATCGCCGAGAAACCTTCAAGATCGCCTGTGATCATGCGGGCTTGACGCATTTTGGAGGCGTCTACTTTTTTCACGAATTTCTTCAACTGCTGCAGTTCCGCGATGTTTTGGCTCGCCATATCGTTTACCCCCGGCGTAATTGCCGCTACACCGTTGCTCAGATGATGCTGGCCCTGATCTACCCCATCGTACTGGGGTTAGATCGCATCGAGACCGCGTCATTCCTGCGTGCCAACGGCACCTTCCAGTATCTGACGGGTCTGCCGAGCTTTCCTGATCCACAAACCTTGCGCCGCTTCTTATTCCACGCCCCGGAGCGTTTCTGGGAACAGCTGCATCGCATAAACAATCGACTGCTGCAGACTTTCATTCATTTGCCTGATCACCGTTCCCGGCTCATCTTCGATCTCGATAGCACAGTGGTGACCGTCTTCGGCCATCAGGACGGGGCTGAAGTCGGCTACAACCCACGCTATCGCGGCAAACGTTCGTATAACCCCTTGCTGTGCATGGAAGCCAACTCCTCCTACCTCTGGGACGCCGAGCTCCGTCGCGGCAACGCCGGAACCTGGGACAGCAGCCCCGAACTGCTCGCCACCTGCTTTGCCAATGTCCCGGCCGATATCCGCGAACTGCGTGTACGCGCCGATGCGGGTTTTGGGCTCAATCCCGTCTTCGACGCCCTGGAATCTCACTCTGCCGAATATGCCGTTGTCGCTCGTATGACTCCATCGCTGAAACGCACCCTAACTGGACTGCGCTACAGCTCCGTCAACCGCGACTGGGAGATGGCGGAACTCCAACTTCGCCCTCAGAGTTGGTCCAGAGCCCGTCGTTTCGTAGTCGCCCGGCGTTTGCTTTCCGCCGACGAAAGGCAACCTACGTTGTTCGCCTTGGGCCGTTACGCCTATCGTGCCTGGGTTACCAATCTCCCTCTTACCCCTCTCGGCGTTTGGCATTTCTACGATGCGCGCGCGGCCATCGAACCTCGCATCGGCGAGCTGCTGGAAGATTATGCGCTACGCAAGATTCCCACCCGCTCCTTCCCCGCCAATGCCTTGTTCTTGGAAATCATTCGCCTCGCCTATAATCTGGTCACCGCCTTCCAACGACTCTGCTTGCAAGAGTCCTGGCAACATCTCACCCTTTCCAAACTGCGTTACAAGCTCTTCCTGCTACCCGGCGAACTCACCAGGCCGCAGAATCGTCCCGTACTGCGGCTGCATGAGTCCTCCATGCTGCAGAATCTGGCCGACGACATCCTCCGTAGCATCCACAAACTCCGCCCTCTCAACCTATAAATCGTCGCTTTCACGCCGGATCCAGGTATCAGGGCCCGACTCCCCCCTTGATGCCTGGTGGGAGCCCCCTGCTTCAGCAGGGGGAGCGACGCTTCAGCGTCGCGGAAAAAGTCGCAATTCCCGTTCATTGGGCTTTAGCCCCTGAGGCTCTACTAAATGAGCTGTTACGGTCCCAAATCATTTGCTGGCGTTCAAATCGGGAGTTCCATCCGACCACCGTGCGACTGGAACCATGAAGATGGTCAGCCGAGCGGAAACATCGTCGCCGGAAAGAACCGGGGAACCTGGGAGATTGGCCCCCCAGGTTTTGCTCATGGCCAGTGGCACGAAAAACATCAGATGGGGATGCCAGTTCCGTGCCCGATCGTCCAGGTAACCGTTTTTCGACAGCATGTAGCACATCGCGCCGGACTCCAACTGCGGTAGCTTCCTCTGTGCGAATGCGGCCTGAATGGCCTCACCGATCTCCACCTGCGACTTGCCGCCCAGCGCTAGCCGGGTCTTCATCGAGCGCGATCGGAAGGAACGACTTGCGGCAGCCGCATTGAGGCAATTGGGGCCCCGAATTTTCGGATTCCAGAAATTGGGATCGCCGGTGGCCGCGTCCCAGGCTCGCTCAACCATGCAGACGAAATCATTCGTTCCAGGAACAGCAATCTCGTAACCGCCCCTTCCAAGAACCATCACCTCGGCTTTACCCGAGATGGATTCCGGCGCGGCGCTCCGCGCTAGAGCGATTTCGGCGTTCCGATCCGTGATCAGATACTTGATCGACCGGAGCCATTTTGGGATACGGCATCTGTGTACTCTGGGTCCGCGTTTGCAAGGTAACGGCGGCCACGGCTCCCAGCACCAAAACCATCCTCATTCGCTTTAGCTCCACTGACGTTCCCCTTTCTGCCGTCTCGACTTGCATTCACGCCCGCTTATTCTTTTCTGGCCCACCTAACCAGGGAAGCAGCGCCCTGGGATCCCTCTCCTTCCACCGATGCCGCGTCTCTTCGAGCACCGCATCGCGGTTTTGCGCCATTTGAGAAATGATTTCAGCCGGTGCGCCTGTCTTCTCGTCTTTGCGCCCCAGATCAGGAGTTCCAGCAACACCGGCGCCGAGGTCGATTCCTTTTTCCGTGAGCCGGTAATTCTTTCTGCCTCCGTCTGCTGGATCGCGTTCGGCCTGTACAATCCCCGCCAGGCACAATCGACGCAGCCGGTCCGCAAGAATTCGTCGGCAATTCCCTTCCCCGGCGTGTTCGAAGTCTCGGAACGTGCGCAAGCCGCGCACCATCAGATCTCTCACGATCAGCAGAGACCACCGATCCCCGAAGACTTCCAATGAAATGTTGACGGGGCAGCCGGAACGGTGAGACGGGATGGTCTTTTTGGCCACGCGCGTAACATTAGCAATTTTCACTTGCATAATGCAAGCGACCTGATGCTGGAAAACTCTGTCTAAATCGGATGAACTGCTCCGGCGCCCAGGCCGTGCCCATCTCGCACCCGGTCCCGCCTCCATCGAGTTCGATCACGTTTATACTGACCCCTATCAACGCCAATTCGCTGATGTCCCGGGCACTCTTTGGCGTGCTAATCTGAGCGCGCGTCCTATCCGAGATCACCATGCGTTACAACCGTTCGGTTCCGCCCTGCGCGGTCATTCCTGTCCTCTTCTACCCCGATCCCAACCTGGCGGCGGAGTGGCTCGGCAAGGCTTTCGGTTTTACTGTACGGTTACGCATCGCCAACCACAGAATTCAAATGCGCGCCGGTGAGGGCTGCTTCACGATCGCCGAGGGCAACATCGTTCCCAACGATTCCGTCCTAGTGCAGGTACGGGTCGAGGACGTGCTCGCGCATTGCGAGCGTGCCCGACAGGCAGGCGCCAGAATCCTGACCGAGCCGAAGGATGACATCTATGGTGAGCGTCAGTACAACGCGGAGGACTTCTACGGCCACAGATGGGACTTCACTGAGACGCTGGTAGACGTAGACCCGGAAAACTGGGGCGATATCCGGTCAACCTCTGAGCGCCGTCAATACACTCAAGCTGACTTATTTGGCTCGTAACGTCTCTCCGCCAACGCGTCGCCGCCCAAGCGGATCTATTGGAAGCATTTCGCAAGGGTCGTTCTGCTTCACCAGATCTATCCTTCAAAGGGGCATCTATGAATCGGCGCTCTTTCCTCTGGCAAGGCCTTTGTTCGTCTCTTCCGTTTTTCGAGAGGTCCAGCTTTTCTCAGCAGGTCGCGGCGGTTCCGGTCTCGAAGCCGAGCGATGCCAGTCTCAAAGCCTTTGCGCGAGGACTCACTGGAACGGTCTTCCGCCCCGGCGAACCGAAGTACGAGCAGCTTCGCATAGGCTATGCAGCCAAGTTTGCCGCTCATCCTGCGCTCGTAGTGCATCCTGCCAACCCGCAGGACATCCAGGCCGCCCTCAGCTTCGCAAGCTCCAATCATCTGCCTCTTGCCGTCCGCTGCGGAGGCCACAGCTATGCCGGATACTCCACCTGCGAGGGAGGCCTCTTGCTCGACATGTCCGGCTTCCGCAGCATAACCATCGCTGCCGACAAAAGCTCTGCCCGCCTGGGCGGCGGAATGCTGTGCGGAGCGGTTGAGATCGAGACCGCCAAGGAAGGCCTCGCCACCGTACTTGGTCAGTGTCCTTCTGTCGGTGTAGGAGGCTTTCTTCTCGGAGGGGGCGTCGGTCCGCTCATGAGCAAGTATGGCCTCGGTTGCGACAACATCCTCGGCGCAGAACTGGTGCTGGCAAACGGACGACAGGTCCAAGCCAGCGCGCACGAGAACCCGGATTTCTACTGGGCCATTCGTGGTGGCGGCGGCAACTTTGGGATTGTCACTCATTCGAGGTTGCACTGCACTCTGTCTCGAAAATTTTTGCGGGCATAATCACGCTTGAGTCAGCGGACCCGCGCGAGTTTTTGCGGGCGTTCAGAGAATTTCTTGCCTGCAGTCCCGGACGAGCTGACTCTGATTGCCTTGATGTCCGCGGAGCCCGGTCACCAACCGCGAATCGAAATCGAGGCATGCTACTCGGTGAGGAGCCCGAAGGACGAAAAAGTGCTGGCGCCCCTTCGTCATCACCCGGGCGGTGTACATGACACTGTTCAAATAAGGCCGTATCTCGAGCTTGAGCAGATGACACCCGCCGATATTCCGCCAAGCTATGAGGAACACTGCAGCGGCTTTTTCGCAGAACTCGATGAGCAGAGAATCGAGATTTTCGCAAATGCATTTTCGAGCGCGCCGTTTCCCGTCGAACTGCTTCCTCGTTCATCTTCACGGCGCAGTGACGCGGGTGCCGGTTGCGGCGACAGCATTTCCTCTGCGTAAGGACCGGCATCACGTCGATGTTTCCGCCCACTGGAAACCGCTCGATGGGCAGCGAGCGGCCAGCGAGTGGATTGAGGCGTTGAAAACGAAACTGCCCGTGGACGAAGACGGCAACTACGTGAACGTCATGGAGCGGGAGGGTGAGAACAGCGTCCGACACGCCTATGGCGTCAACTACGCGCGAGTTGCAGCGACTCAAAGCCCGCTACGATCCACACAACCTATTCTCCCTGAACCAGAACATACGGCCCGCATGATAGCCCGCCAAGCCAGTCCTCTGAAAAACTGGCGGGAGACTTCATGTTCCGGCCGACCGGGAAGCAGAATATCGGCTGGTTCCTCGAACCGGCTTGGAGACTTGAAGTACACTGTCGACGCCCTAAGGAAACCCCGTTCGCGGCCTCACGAATATGAATTCACCGTCGATAGCACAATCCGAGCATAAGTATTTCTCTGTCGTGGCAGTCTCTGTCACAGTGACAGTCCTCGCTGGATTTGTACCGCTCTACACGTTGCGCCTCTTGCGTCATGACCCGAATCTGACACTGCTCGTGCATGCTCACGGATTCGTGATGACGGCATGGATCGCGCTGTTTCTGACACAAACTTTGCTGATCGCAAGGCGTCGAGTCGCTCTGCACCGTCGACTTGGGATGTTCGGCGTGGGGCTTGCAATGCTGGTAATTCTGGTTGGCATGCCCACCCTAGCTAACTCGGCCGCACGCAAGTCGCACGATATTCACAGCACACGGTTTCTGTGGATGCTGGCTGCTTTTGACGGTATTGCTCTGGTTGTGTTTGCAGGCCTAGTTGGCGCTGCAATTCTACTCCGCCGCCATGGCGACTATCACAAGCGGTTGATGCTGCTGGCGACGCTCAGCCTGCTTGGTCCCGCATTCGGGCGTCTCACGGCATATGCGAATGGGCTTCGAGGCGACAGCGATATCGGGGTATTGCTGCTTTGCGCAGGGACCGTTCTGGCTTGCGCCGTTATCGACACGGCCAGATCGCACCGGCTGCATCCGGCGTTTGTCTGGGGTGGAGCGTCCGTCATTGGCATGAACGTGGCCACTTACGTAGCCAAGACCATGCTCTAGATGGCTCGTTGCGTGGATCGACTCATTCGGAATTCTCGGCTGTCGAGAACAGGTGCCTTGGCACTCATTGCGCGCCACTTCGAATCTAGCTCCAGAATAGGTACCGAACGCTGTTCCCGGAAGTGATCTGTTCGGTAGCCGATCTACAAAGTGAGAGTTGTCAAAATGCCCGTGCTATTGCTATTCGGTCCTCAAAGCTTGCGATGGATTGGTTGAGGCTGCGCGTTGAGCTGGGATGAGTCCAGCAGCTGCGGCTGCTGCGGTCAGTGTCAGGGTGGCGATGGTGAGGACGGTGAGGTTCATGCCCTTGGATTCGTAGAGCTGGGATTGGATGTAGCGGACGCAGAACCAGGCTACGGGGATGCCGATGGCTGCGAGGCCGATCGCGGTCTGGAGCATGGCTCCGCGCATGATCATGCCGACAACGGAGCTGCGGTTTGCGCCGAGGGCCATGCGGATACCGATCTCGGAGGTGCGGCGGGCTACGGTGTAGGCGGTGACACCGTAGAGGCCGAGGGTTGCGAGCAGAAGAGCCAGGATGCTGAAGAGAGTCATGAGGCGCGTGATCATGCGGTCCTGAGTGAAGCGGTCGGCGATCTGCTCGTCGAAGGTCTGGAATTTGACGACGGAGAGGTTCGGATTGATGGCGGCGAGTGTCTGGCGGGCGATGGATTGCATGTTGTCCATGGGGCGGTCGGTCTGGATGACGATGGCGCCGGCGTAGAGGCCGGTATCCTGCTCGATGGGGCGTCGGCGTGCGGACTCTGGTATGCGTTGGGTCATGGGGATGAAGTACATGTGGTGGTTCTTCCAGGTCGCGGAGTTGTATGCGGTGTCCTCGACGACGCCGACGATCTCAAAGTCTCCTGAGGATTGCGGCCCGGGTGAGCCGAAACGGCGACCGATCGGGTTCTCGCCGGGCTTGAAGAATCTTTTGACGAAGGACTGATTGACGACGGCGACGGCTGGTGAGGTTGAGGTGTCCTGGGTGGTGAAGCCTCGTCCCATGAGGACGTGGGTGCCTACGGAGTCGAAGTATTCGGCGTTGCCCCTGACCCAGGAGGCCCCGTCGTGAGGATCGGGCTGGCCCTGTATTTGGACGCCGTCGCCCGCAGTTGTTGGCCTCCATTGGGGTGTAGGTGGAGATGCCAACCTTTTGGACGCCGGGGATGGCGTGGAACCGCTCTTCGATGGTTCGATAGAGGGCTTCAACCTGGGCGGGGGAGTAGCCCGCTGCCTGCGGGTTGAAATGGACGATGTATCGGTTCGTCGAGTCGAGCTTGAGATCGATGTTCCTGAGCTTATTCAGGCTTTGGATAAACATGCCTGCTCCGACCAGCAGCACCAGGGCGAGAGCCGACTGCAGCACGATGAGGCTGCGCTGCAGGAGTGAGGCTCCGGAGGTGGTGGTGCGGGTCCCGCTGCGGAGGGCGTCGGCAGGGTTTGCGTTGGATGTGATCCATGCAGGGGCTACGCCGAAGAGGATGCCGGTGAGGAGCGAGACTCCGAAGGCAAAGGCGAGCACCACTCCGGAGGGGCTGGCGTCGATGGGGACGTTCTGCGCGCCGGGGAAGGCCATGGCGAGAAGCATGCGAGTGCCGGCGTAGGCGACGATGAGGCCGGCCATTCCGCTGATGATCGAGAGGACGATGCTTTCGGTGAGGAGCTGGCGGACGATTCTTGTTCGCATCGCGCCAAGTGCGGTTCGGACGGACATCTCTTCGCGGCGGTTCATTCCGCGGACGAGTAGAAGGTTGGCGATGTTGGCGCAGGCGATGAGGAGTACGAGGCCGGAGATCCACATCAGAAGCTTAAGTTTGGAGGCGTAGCTGTCCTGCATGTCCTGGATGCCGGCGCCGCCGGGCGACAGGACTACGTGAGCTTTGGCCAGAGCGCGCTTGCCTTGTTCGCCTGAGAAGGTTGTCGTGGCTGCGAATGATTGCCGGACCAACTCGGTGATTTTGGCCTGGAGCGGAGCCATGGCTACGCCGGGTTTTACGCGACCGATGATGTAAAGCCAACGCATGCCGGGCTCGTGCACGAAAGTAGCAGTTGGTCAAGACCGGCATGGATTCGATGGGGAGATAAAAGTCGGGCGGGGTGCTGGAGAGGCGATCGCCGTAGAAGCCTTTGGGAGCGATGCCTGTGATGGTGACGGCCTTGGTGTTGATCCAGAATGTGCTGCCGACGACGGAGGGGTCGCCGGCGTAGTTGTTCTGCCAGATGTCATAGCTCATGACGGCGACGAGTGGTGCGCCGATAACATTGTCCGCGTCTGTGAAGAGACGTCCGATGCTCGGCTGAAGGCCGAAGGTGCGGAAGTAGTTGCCGGAGACGAATTCGCCGGTGACGGAGCGGGCGCCTCCTGGGTCTTGTCGCGTCGAGCGATGATGGTGCCGAAGCCAGACTGCATGGCGGCTAATTCTTCAAACTCCGGTGCGTTCTTCTGCAGTTGCTGCCAGGTGTCGGTGGCGAACAAGGCGTAGCTGCCGTCGTCCCCGCTCCGGAGTCTTCCGCCGTTCCGGAGTTGACGCAGCACTCGTTGGTGTTGCCTATGCGGATGAGGGTGGAGGGGTCAACGACGGGGAGATTTTTGAGCAGGATGGCGTTGACCAGGGTGAAGATAGCAGCGTTGGCTCCTATGCCGAGGGCGAGGGTCAGGACGGCGGTCACGGTGAAGCCGCGGCTCTTTCGGAGCTGCCGGAGGGCATAGCTGACGTCTTGAAGAAGAGTTCCGAGGAAGAAGCTCGGACGTTGTTCGTGGGATTGTGCTCGCACGCTCTCAATTCCCCCAAACGCTACGACCGCTTTTCGGCGTGCCTCCTGTGGCGTCATTCCGGCCGCGATGTATTCCTGGGCCTGCCGTTCGATGTGGAACTGCAACTCGTCGTCTATTTCACGATTGGGTTTTGGAGACATCAAAAAACGAAGGCGCGTCAACCATTCTTTGAGCATCTGTCCCTCCTACTTCAGCACTAAAGCGATTGCTGTTGAGATACGACCCCAGTCTTCGAGCTCAGCTTGCAGTTGCTTCTGCCCAGTCTTGGTTAGCGAATAGTATTTCGCCTTGCGGTTGTTTTCCGAGGCTCCCCACTCGGCCTTGTATCCACCCCTTGTACTCCAGCCGGTGAAGAGCGGGGTACAGCGACCCCTGTCCAATCTGAAGTGCATCCTTCGATACCTGCTGAATTCGTTGCGCGATACCCCACCCATGCATTGATTCGAGCGCAAGTGTCCTCAAGATCAGTAAATCCAGCGTTCCCTGCAGAAGATCTGTAGTTGGCATTGCTCCCCTCGACATCCAACAAGAGAATGCATGACTGACCTGTCGAATGTCAAGGGGTAGAGATTGGGTAGCTGCGTCAGAAATACTTCATATTGGTCAGATCCTCGATCAGCCCGGGCCCGGTCGGCTCCCATCCCAGCGTCTTGCGCGTCCACTCGCTCGAAGCCGGCATATCCATCCCCGCAAAGTGCGCGAACCACCCAAAGTGCTCGCCAGCCTTCTCCGGAGCAATCGAAACCACCGGCACCTTCAGCCCCTTGCCGATCGTCTCCGCGATTTCCCGCATCGACACGCCTTCTTCCTGCACCGCGTGATACACCGTCACGCCCGGCCCGGTCTTCTCCACCACCAGCCGATACAGGTGCGCCACATCCTTCAACGGTGCCGCGGCCCAGCGGTTCGCGCCATCGCCGACATATGCCGACACACCTTTCTCGCGCGCCGTCTGCGTCAGCAACGGCACCAGCCCCTGCTTGCGCGTGTCATGCACCTGCGGCAACCGCACCATCGCCACATGCACACCTCGCTCCGCCGCTGCCTCGCAGCCGTCTGCTCCGGGCGCCGCGGGATCGTCGGCCAATCCACCGGCGGATCGCTCTCCGTGCGCAAGTGGCCCGGCGCCGCCGCTCGTCAGCCCGATCCCTGAGGTCACCACCAGCAGCTTGCCGGGCTCCAGCACCGATCCCAGCGCCTCGATCGCCTTGATCTCGTCCTCGCGCGTTCTGCGCAAACTTCGAAAAGTCATGGCTGAACGCCAGGTTCACCACCGCATCCACGCCCGTCGCTCCGCTGCGCAGGCTGTCCAGATCTGTAAGGTTGCCGCGATGCACTTCCGCGCCCGCCGCCTTCAACTGCTCCACGCCCGCATCGCTGCGCGTAAGCCCGCGCACCTGGTGCCCTGCCGCAATCAGCTCCTTCACCAACTCCGTTCCAATAAATCCCGTCGCTCCTGTCACAAATACTCGCATGGTCATCCTCCTGCTGTTGTGTGACGCTACCCGTGAGAGTCGCGCCGAATTGACATCTGCGTCCTCCGCCGGATAAAACGGAGACAGTCTCCGCATAGATAGATAACCGGAGACATGTCCCCGGTTGCAGAAAATTTTCTGTAAAATTGCACATGCCGAAAAAGAAGCTCCCGCCACCTCCCCCGCACGAAGCCCCGCGCCGACGCGCAGCGCAACCGTGAGCGCATCCTTGAGGTCGCCAAGGCGGCCTTCACCCGCTATGGCGCAGCCGCGAGCCTCGACGACATCGCCCGCCAGAGCCGGCATCGGCTCCGGCACGCTCTATCGCCACTTCCCCACCCGCGACGCCCTCATCGAAGCCGTCTACCGCAGCGAAGTCGAAAAACTCGCCGACGCCGGGCAGCGCTTCGCCGCCACCATGCCGCCGCTCGAAGCCCTCCGCGCCTGGATGCTGCTCTTCATCGACCACGTCGCCGGCAAAATGCTTATCATCCCCGCAATGGATACCGTCGCCGGCGGCTCCGTGCGACTCATCAAGGCGTCCCGCGCGCTCATCCACACCGCATTCGTCGCCTCCGTCAAACGCGCCATCGCCAGCGGCGATCTCCGCGCCGACACCGACCCCAACGACTTCGTCCGTGCGCTCGTCGGCATCTTTCACACCACGGCTTAACCCGGCTGGGAGCAAAGCGCCCGCCGTCTCGTCGACATCCTGATCGCCGGCTCGCGCCCAACAAACTAGCCCGGGTTTTCACACTACAGAGGGCTCGGTCGCAACCTCTCCATGCGTAATGGAACCCTTTATTTTTTACGGGTAGAGATCTCGCCAATGGCAATGATCGGTTGTCGCAAAATCTGTGAGAGCCGGTCCTACAAAGCTGATCTCTTTCTGAAAGTATTGCTGGCGATAACTCCAGATACGAATCGTGTGTCGATCAGCGCACCGCTCTGCTGGACTACCTGGTTGCAAAACTTGCCATTTGCGGACAACGAGACATTAGGCGACGAGGTGCCACAACAATTGTGTTGGCATTATCATTCACCATGAATTGGCTCCACGAGCACCGCTTCTTTGTCGGCATTCTGGCCGATTCGCTCACCTTCCTTGGCGGCCTGTTGCTGGCCCGCGATGCTTTCCGTCGGTTGCGAGATTTGAAGGGCAGGCGCACCGATGAAGAGTTCCGCCGCACGTTTCCCCGGCTAAATCTCACAGACCAGGAATGGCGTGACGCGATCGCCGCGATGTGGTGGACCTTCGGCGGGTTCGGCCTGATCGCAGCTGGCTTTGCCTGCCAGCTGCTGCTGCGCTTTGCGGGCGAGTGATGCGACGGAACGTCGGATTGGCGGATTTTCCGACAATCCGCTATACTGCTTGAGAAAGGGCGGATGCGATGTCCACCAGACAGTTTCGACTTTCGATCGGCGCCAAGCGGCAGCTAACGCTTCCTGCCGAGTTGCTGGAGCAACTGCGGGTTCCCGAGCGCGGCGAATTGTTAGTTGAAGTGATCGGCGACCACGCCGTGGTGACGCCCATGATCAGCATGCCGCGGACGCGGCTGCCGGAGGAACTGCGTTGCACGTTCGAATCACGTCGCGGTGCCGACCCCTCCGACACCCCCCTGGCGCAGTTTTTGGAGGAGGCTGGCTACGAGGAGAAGGCTCAAAAGGCCGTCGCCCCGGGTCGCCCGTCGCTGCAAGAGCGTTTGGCCGGCCTAACCCCCAACGAAAGAGCGGCGTTGGAGCAGGCAAAGGAAACAGTCTTTCCGCAACCGCCCGAGCAGCGTCCCATCCGGCGGACAGAGCGGGAGGAGCAGGTGCTGGAGCAGGTAGCCAGGGGGCTGTCTCTGAGGCAGATTGCGCGCAAACTCGGTCTCCCAGAAGCTACCGTGAAATCCAATCTCTCGAGCATTAAGCGGAAGTTGGGCAAGTTGCGGGCGACGGCGCCGGATGAAGCCCGGTCTGCGGGCAGCTAACCACATGCATTTCTGCCGCATGTTTTCTCGCTGCCGGACGCGTTTGCTACGATCGGCCTGATGGTCTGCTTCTTGGATGTCGATCGGCACCTCAAAGCCGACATTCTCCACCGCTCATCCGAGGTGCGCGACGAGATCTACAGCGACCTGTTAGCCCTCCAGGAGAACCCTCTGCCCGCGGACCGGGCGGACCTCGAGCGGCCCTATGGCTATTTCCATCGACTACCCTGCGGGCATTACGTTTCCTGGGAGCTGATTGGTGAGGAGGCGGATATCTTCCATCTGATTCTGACCGGCACCTGCAGGAACATCACGATCCGCATCCTGGGTGCTGGTACGGAATTCTCCAAAATGACCCGCTAGCCAGTAACTTTCGGACTGCTCATCGGCTCCTTTCGCTTTGGGGGTCGAAAGGGTTGGCCGACTTTTCATTAGTAATCACAACTACGCCGTCCTCAATCAACAGTCTCCCGGCAGTTTCCTGACAGCTCTTCTGGACTTGACGTCGAAAGATCGCGCAAAATTTCCTGTTGCTTTCCAAAAGGAACCATGCCATCATTCCTGTTGGAAACCTAAAGGTTGGTCTCCCATGAAGGAAAAGCCGGACGTATTGCAAGGAACGCTTGCGCTGATGGTCCTCAAGACCCTCGATGTCCTGGGGCCGCAGCACGGCTACGGCATCGCCCGCCGCATCGAGCAGATCAGCGGAGATGTTCTGGCTGTAAACCAGGGCACGCTTTATCCCTTGCTGCTGAAGCTGGAGAATGAAGGCTCGATTGCCTCGCAATGGGGCGCATCGGAAAACAACCGCCGCGCCCGCTTCTATCGCCTTACCGCGACCGGCCGCAAACAGCTGCAGGCGGAGACCCGCGATTGGAACCAGACCGCGGCTATCATCGCGCGCTTCTTTGAGGTCAAAGCCGAGGACCTGCCATGAGATTCCTGCGCCGCTTTTTCATTCGTCTCTCGAACTTCACCGCCGGAAGGCGCGCCGACCAGCGCCTCCAGGAAGAGATGGCCGAGCATCTTGCCTTGCAGACTGAGGAGAATTTGCGCGCCGGCATGCCGCCCGCCGAGGCGCGCCGGCAGGCCGCACTGAAGCTTGGCGCGGCCCAGGCCATTCGCGAGCAACACAACGCCGAGCAGAGTCTTCCGCTTGCTGAGAATTTTCTCTTCGATCTCCGCTACGCGTTTCGCATGCTGTACCGGTCTCCCGGATTTTCCCTGATTGCCATCGCCACCATGGCCCTCGGCGTCGGAGCCACCACCGCCATCTACAGCGTCATCGACGCAACCCTGCTGCATCCTTTGCCCTACCCCCACCCCAGCGAACTGGTGCGAATTGAAGCCAACCTTCCCGGCGTGGGCGCGCACGACATCGGCATCTCCATCCCTGAGTTGAGAGACCTTCAGAACTCGGGAATCTTCCAATATGTGTCCCTATCCTTTTTCGGCACCAACAATCTCACCGGCAGCGCCCAGCCCACGAGCATCGCCTCAAAGTCGGTCACACCGAGCTACTTCGCGGTGCTCGGCGTCGACGCGCAGTTGGGCCGCACCTTCGATCCGCACGACGCCACACCCGGCTTCAACAACGAAGTCGTCATCAGCGATGGGCTCTGGAAGCGCGCATTTGGCGCCGACCCGCACATTCTCGGCAAGACTCTGCGCCTTGACAACGATCCTGCTCATGTTGTCGGCGTCATGCCCGCCGGCTTTCGCGACCAGGGCCAAACCAGCGAGCAGCGCGGTACCGAATTGTGGGCGGCGGCCGGATTTTTCGGCGACCCCGCCCCGCCGCCGATGCGCGGCACGCGTTTGCCCTTCGAGACCATCGCGCGCCTTCAGCCTGGTCTCTCGCCTGAGGCCGCGCAGCGGGCGCCTCGATGCCCTGGTTGCATCGTTGAAGAAGCAATATCCGGCGGATTATCCGTCGCAAGGCGCGTGGACTCTCCACCTCACTCCCCTGGCCGAGACTCTTGTCGGCAACGTTCGCCAATCGCTCATTCTGCTGTTCGGCGCGGTGGGTCTGGTCCTGCTGATCAGCTGCGTCAACGTCGCCAATCTGCTGCTTGCCCGCGCCAGCGCGCGAGGACGCGAGATGGCGGTTCGCCAGGCATTGGGAGCCGCAAGAATGCGCCTCATTCGTCAGCTCCTCACCGAGAGCTTGCTGCTCTTCGTGCTTGGCGGCATCACCGGTTTCGCGGTTCTCTTCTGCGCCCGGAAATTCCTGCTGCAATTTGTTCCCGAAAGCCTGCCGCGCCTCAATGACATATCCATCAGCTGGGGCGTGCTGGCGTTTGCCATCGTCGTCTCCGTCGCCGCCGGAACCATCTTCGGGCTTGCCCCCGCGTGGCTCACAAGCCGCCTTAATTTGACGGCGACGCTCCGGCAGGAAGGTCGTGGCTCCAACGGTTCCCGGCGGCGCTCGCGCTTGCGCCATGTTCTGGTGATTGGTGAATTAGCCCTCTCCCTGGTGCTGATGGTCGCCGCCGGCCTTCTGCTGCGTAGCTTCTGGGACTTGTTCAAGGTGCAACTCGGCTTCAATCCCACTCGAGTCATGGCAATCGAGACCTCGCTGCCGAATCCTAACGATCCCAAAACCGACATTTACCGCACCGCCACGCAGGAAGCCGTGTTGCTGCGCGAAGTTCTCCGCCGCAACCGGACGATTCCGGGCGTGGAAGAAACCGCCGTCAGTGATCTGGCGGCCATTCCCCTTGGCCATGGCCAGAACGATCGCAGAATGATTCCATTGGTTCGCGAAGGCCAGGAAGTGCAAAGCAGCCAGCCTCCGCTGATCGATACATTGATCGTCTCGCCGGAATATTTCCACCTGCTGGGCATGACTCTCCTGCGTGGACGCCTCTTCGCGACCAGGACCTTGAAGCTACGCCCTTGATCGCAGTCATCAACCAGGCCGCGGCCCGCATGTACTGGCCCGGCAAAGATGGGAAGGGCGAGGATCCGGTCGGCAAGCGAGTCCGTTTGTTGGGCCGTTTGGGCCGTGCCAGGCCGGACTGGACCACCATCGTCGGCGTCATTGCCGACGCACGCACAGAATCGCTCGCGGACGCCGGCATTCCGCAGATGTACCTCGACATCTACCAGCGCCCCGCCAAGTTTCTTGCGTTCTACCTGCGTGGACAGGTCGATCCCGCCGCCATCTCCGCGCAGGTGCGCACACAAATCCAGGCCGTCGATGCGGAGCTTCCCGTCTACCGCGCGGAGACCTTGGACGACGTTCTCTCCTCTTCGCTTTCTGTGCGGCGGTTCTCCATGGAAATGGTGGCGCTGTTTGCCGCAACTGCCCTGCTGCTCGCGGGCCTGGGAATCTATGGAACCATCTCCTTCCTGGTCAATGAGCAATCGCGCGAGATCGCCATTCGCCTCGCGCTGGGCGCGCAAAGGCGCAATATCCTCAAGATGGTTTTACGCCAGGGCCTCACTCTGGCCGCCGCCGGCGCCGGCGTAGGCCTGGTTGGCGCGCTTATTGTTTCTCATCTCATGGCCGGCCTGCTTTACGGTGTCTCGCCCTACGATCTCTCCACCTTCGCCGGCGTAACCGCCGTGCTCACCGCCGTCGCCATCGCCGCCAGCTACGTCCCTGCGCTGCGCGCCATGCGCCTCGATCCGATCACGACACTCCACTCCGAATGACCTTTGGCACTGCTCGAGACTTGTCTTCACAAGTTGTTGCCATCCCAATGACCCCCTTCGGGATGCTGATGAATTCGCCCCACAGCGAGTTCCAGAGGATTAGTCCCCAAAAACGTTAGCTCCCTATCGGGACTGCCCCGGTGGTTGAGGCGAGATCATGCCTCAACGCCGCCCGCTAGGCGCGAACAATCTGTGCGTGACTTGGTCGTAAACATGGGCCTGTGCGGGAATTGCGAATGCATCTTTCCCGAAATTTGTCTCTCGCCCACTTGGCTCGTCAATTGTACCTAACTGGCACTTCGGGCCGTGCCGGTTGCGGCATAAGTTGAAAGAGATGGCCTGATGGTCGCAGCGGACGCACTATCGCGATGACCGCCCAGTGCAGCGGTGCGGCAACGTTTCAAGCGAACAAATTCGGGGATAGCGAGGTAACGGCCCACTATCGCACGCCGCTCCACGAACTTCTGATGCGCGCGCGTCTTTCTCGATCGATCGAATATGAAATAATTCTGGCGCCTGCTGCGTCCTACCGGGCACTGCGAATTCGCGCCGAAATCCCGGCTTGTCGAGGCAGTTCGATTCGAGTCTCAGAACAAGCAAGAATCATGACCTGACGCAAGTGGATAAAGAGGCTGCAACAGGCGGTGCTCGGCGACTATTTGCGCGGTCGCGCCTTCCGCCGATTCGCGGGTACACCCCTTCGGCTCCTCGTTACGGGCTTCCTTGTATTGGCTGCCTCAAACAAATTCCGAATGCCGTGTTCCAACAGTTCGACAGCCCTCTCCAAGGCGCCGAGTTGTCCAACCCTCACTATCGCGAGGGGCATGTGCAAGTCAAAGGATGGGGGGCGCAACACTTCAACCGTGTCGAGAGAATTGCTCCTGGCAATAAAGCGCGCTGGCAGCAACCCGACTCCATATCCTGACTGGACGAACGCCAACTGCAGATGCATGTTGTGGATTTCAGCCGCAATCATGGGGGTGAAGCCGGCACGGCCCATCTGATCGATGAGGTTTGCCCGAAGGAAGCACCCGGGCGGATTGAGCACCCAGGGTGCCCGGCCTAAGCTTTTCCAATCGCCCTCGACGTTGCCTGCCGCGACTTGAACGATCTCCACACGGTCCGTCGCGATGATATTCGTCAGGAGTGGCGGAGGCGCGGTTCTACCTTCGGGTAAAGGCACGACTGCAACGTCGAGCTCACCCGCGAGCAGCCGGTTAAATAATTCACTGGTGCGCTCGCTCAACAGCAGCAGTCTGACCTTGGGGTATTTTTCCGTCAGCGCCTGAATAGGTTCGATAAGCGTCCCGTCGGCCAGGGGATGTGCGAGCCCGATGCGCAACAGGCCGTGAGGTTCGGCGTCCCGCGAGGCGAGTGATTTCAGCGCGTTCGTCCGCTGCAACAGATCTCGCGCTTGTTCAAGCACCCTGGAGCCCAGCGAGTTCAGTCGCGGCGGCTTTACCGAGCGGTCGAGCAACTCAGCACCCATTGCAGCCTCAAGCCTTTGCAGTTGCCGGGTTACAGCGGATGGCGTCCGGTATAGACGATCGGCCGCACCGGCTATGGACCCGGCCTGAGCAAACTCTACGAGGGCGCGTAAATCATCGAGCAAGGAAGCCTCCTGAAGTACTCCCTAAAATCTTCCCCCAAAACGAATAGCAGAATCGTGCTTACGCGGCACTATTATCATGAGAATAATGAACTTGTGGAATTATCGGCTCTCCGTTAAGACTACAAGGAGTTAATGCGTTTGTGGAAACCTGATGCCTCATGCGATTCAAATTCGGCAGGCTGGCGGTCCCGAGGTTCTGAACTGGACACCGATCGAGGTCGGTGAGCCCGGGTCGGGTCAGGTGCGCCTGCGCCAGGCGGCGGGCGCGCGCAACCTCGGGCTCCACCATCCTGACCAGCTAACCCAGTACCCAGAGGAGTTTGCCATGAGCAAGACCGCAATTACCTCGCCGGAACTCGCGCCGCCGGTCGGCCCGTTTTCCCAGGCGATCGAAGTCGGTGGTTTCCTCTACTTCAGCGGACAGGTCGCTCAAGACCCGGCCACTGGCAAGGTGGTCGAGGGGGGTATTGTGGCCGAGACGGAGCGCGTCTTCCAGAACCTCTCGGCGGTTCTCAAGGCGGCCGGCAAGAGTTTCGATGATGTTGTGCGCGCCGGTGTGTATCTCACGAGCATGAGTGACTTCGTCGCGATGAACGGAATCTACGCAAAGCATTTCAGTCAACCCTATCCCGCCCGCACGACGATCGCGGTGGCCGCGCTGCCGCTTGGGGCCTGCGTTGAGATCGACCTCGTTGTCAAGGCCTGAGGCGACGCACGGAGGTCGATCTCATGAAGTACGCATTTCACATCATCGATGTTTTCAGTTCGACACCGTTCGGCGGTAATCAACTGGCGGTTCTGCCTGACGCGGCCGGCATTTCGACCGAGGGCATGCAGAACATCGCTCGCGAATTCAATTTCGGCGAAACGACCTTCGTCCTGCCGAAGAACGATCCTGCAAACACGTGTCGGGTACGCATCTTCACACCTCGGACAGAGCTCGACTTTGCGGGGCATCCCTCGGTCGGCACAGCCTGTGCGCTTGTGATGAAACAGCACGTAGGGCTTAGTGATCCAATCCGGCTCATTCTGGAGGAGAATGTCGGTCCCGTGACGGTTGACGTCGCTCAGCGAAACGGTGGGTTCTACGGCACGTTGACGTTATCGGCGAAGATCGAGGCGCCGGCCGGCGCACCTTCTCCGGCCGAACTCGCCGCCGTCCTGTCCGTCGAGCCCGCCGAAGTGAACCAGGTCTTTTTCGCGGGCGTCGGTGTTCCATTCTGTTTTGCGCAACTGAACTCGAACGAGGTGGTCGATCGGGCCGCGATTAATCGGGCTGCCTGGGCAGCAACGCTCTCACGAGCGTGGTCTCCCCACATCTTCTTCTTCGCGGGAAATCTACAGGATGGCGGCAAGCTCTATGCACGCATGTGGGCACCCGCGCTTGGCGTCGAAGAAGATCCCGCGACGGGCAGCGCCTGTGCCGCCCTCGTCGGCGTCATGGCATCGAAGCATGATTTTGACGGGACGGCCTATCGCCTTTCGATCCAGCAAGGGGTCTCGATGGGGCGCCGAAGCGAAATCGAAGCGGAGGCGCGTAAGAGCGGAAGCGTCGTGACCTCTGTCAGCGTTGGTGGTGCCACGGCCTACATCGCAAGCGGCGAAATCGAGGTGCCGCCGTCCGCGCTTGTGTCTTAGACCGTCGAGGGCGCCCCCATGCGTGTAAACCGGCGGCAATGAGCCCAGGACGTGCTGGCTCAGGCGAGTCGCCGGCCAAAGCTTCGCGGGCATTGCCCGCCATTTGCTTGAAACAAACTAAGAGAGGATCCACTATGAGAACGCTTCGAATTGCAAGTGCGTTGACTGCGCTCGCCATCATCGCAGCAGTGACTGCCACCCCGTCGCAAGCTCAGCCTGCAAAGACGGTTCAAGCGGCTCTGTCCAAAGAGGCTGGGACTCTTTCCGACAAATTCACAGGAATGGCGCGAGTGATGGCAGGGAAATACGATTGGAGGCCAGGTCAGGGCGTGCGTTCGGTGGGCGAAGTATTCAACCTTATTGTCATGGAGAACGGCATACTCGCCGGGACGCTGAACGGTGCAGCGGGCGGCGGGCAGCCGGCGCCGATTACCGACCCCGAGAAACTGCAAGAGGCGTTAAAGACCTCCTACGCCAACCTGCAGCAGACGATCGCCGGACTCTCGGACGCCGATCTGAAGGTGCCGGTGAAGCTGTTTGGCAAGGATATGACAAAGGAAGGCGCAATCCGGTATCTCTTCGCAGACCAGCACGAGCACCTCGGACAGTCGATTGCCTACGCGCGCTCGAACGGCGTCGTACCGCCGTGGTCGAAGTAGGCAACCTATCGCCTTTCCGCAGGCCCATGCGCATTCGGGCTGATGTAACCCGCGCATCACATCAGCCCGCCTCGATCGAAGTCCCGATCCGAGCGATGTAAGTCGTCAAATTGTCGATTGAGAGCCGGCTGCGTTGCCGGGTGGCGCTTTGTTCAGGCGTCGAGGGAGTTTCAGCGCCGCAAATACGACGAGGAGTGCAAATGAGTTTGTGGATGGACGTACAGTTTTCCCTTAGAACCATGTGGAAGTCGCCGCGCATTACCATCACCGTGCTGGCAACCCTTGCCCTGGGTATCGGCGCCAATACTGCAATCTTCAGCATTGTCAACGCCACTCTATTGAAGCCTCTGCCGTTTCGTGATCCAGGTCAACTGGTTGAGTTACGTGCCGACCTTCGGGGACTCGGCGCTCGGAATGTCGGCTTCTCTGTTCCCGAGCTCGATGATCTTCGCGATCGCGCCGGCATCTTCTCCGCGGTCTCCGTAGTTTGGCCGACCACTGCGAATCTTACCGGCGGAGATCACCCGGATCGTCTTGATGCCTTGGGGGTGAGTCCGAACTACTTCAGCATTCTGGGAGCGCAGCCACAGTTAGGCCGCCTGTTTGATGCGAGAGACACCGCCGATGGATTTGCAGAGGCCGTGGTGATCAGCGATGCCCTGTGGCAAAAGGAATTTGGTGGCGCGAGGTCTGTCATCGGCCGAAGAGTGCGATTAGACAACGACCTCTATACCATCGTTGGCGTTCTTCCTCCGCAGTTTCACCATCCTTCAACCCCGGGCCTGCACCCGGTCGATCTGTGGTTCACCGCGGGCTTTCGTGCGGAGCCCTTCCCGGCGCCGCAGCGCAGCCCGCGCTTTCTCCCCGGACTCATCGCAAGACTGAAACCAGGAATCACTCTGCAGCAAGCGCAGGCGCAGTTGGAAGTCCTCAGCGATTCCTTGCGCCGCGACTATGGCAGCGACTATCCGGCAACCGCCGCCTGGGCTCTCTCGATCACGCCGTTGACTGAAGTGGTCGCAGGCGGCGCGAGAACTCTGCTGACATCTCTTCTGCTTGCAGTCGGGTTGATTCTTCTGATCGCGTGCGTCAATGTAGCGAATCTTCTCCTGGTCAATGCCACTGCACGGCAGCGTGAGATGGCTCTCCGGCTTGCTCTTGGCGCGACACGAGGGCGAATCATCCGGCAAATGCTGACCGAATCAGTCTTGGTAAGCCTGATGTCGGCAGCCGCCGGGGTGGGTGCCGCGGCCATCGGCTTACGAGTTCTGGTCGGAGTGTTACCGTCGCAACTGCCGCGGCTCAACCCGATTGGTTTGGACGGCCGTGTGTTGGCATTCTCTCTCGCCATTGCGCTGCTGACTACCGTTGTCTTTGGGCTCATCCCAGCATGGCGGGCTTCGCGAACGCATCCGGGCACGGCGGAACTGCGGGAACGGGGCGGCTCTGCATCGCGACGGTCCGCCCGACTCGGCAAATCTTTGATTGGCGCTGAAGTGGGCCTCTCGCTGGTGCTGCTGGTCGCCGCCGGATTATTGCTAAAGACCTTCTGGAACCTGATGGAAGTCAATCCCGGTTTTAATTCGCACCGTCTTCTTGCGGGAAGTTTCCGGCTTCCTGTCCCGAACGATCCAAAGGCAGATGAATACGCCGATATTGATCGACGTACGCACTTGGTTCGCGAAACAATTCGCCGCTTGCATGGCGTAGCCGGGGTCGAGAATGCCGCCATGTCGAGCGTTGTCCCACTCCAGGGCCCAGTGGTTCCGGGTGGATTTCGCGTCGAAGGGGTGTCCGACAAGGGAGACGCTCCCACTGCAGTTGAAGTATCTGTAACTCCGGAGTTCTTTTCGACCATCGGTACGCCACTGCTGCGCGGACGCATGTTTCAGGAAAGCGATGACTCGATGTCCCAACCAGTCGTGCTGGTCGATGAAGCTGCAGTGCGCCTTCTTTGGGGTGGTGTCGATCCGGTTGGGCGTAAAGTCCGCTCTTCCCGAGACATTACTTTAACCCGTTTGAAGCCTGCACCTGCACCCTGGATGACTGTTGTGGGCGTTGTCGGCAACGCGAAGCTCTCCAGCCTCGATGAAATCGAGGTGCCTCACATCTACGAGAGCATGTACCAGCGTTCAAAAAGGGACTTTGGTGTACTTGTTCGAGCCATAGGAGACAAGGCGGCGTTGACGCGTAATGTGCGGCGTGAAATACAAACGGTCGACCCCGATCTGCCCGTCTCCGACATGACAGCGATGACCGATTTGATCAGCAACGGAGTCGGCGATCGCCGTTTTGCGTCGTGGCTGCTCGGGACCTTCGCGCTGGTAGCGTTGCTTCTCACATGTGTGGGTGTCTACGGAATTGCCTCCTATTCCGTGGTGCGGCGTGAAAAGGAGATCGGCATACGCTCGGCTCTTGGAGCCAGCCGCCAGCAGTTGGTCATTATGATCCTACGCGATGGCATGGTTCCCGTTTTGGTGGGAATGGCATGTGGTTGCATCGCAGCGGTATTCTCCGGGCGCATGCTCGCGGCCTTATTGTTCGGCGTCAACTACGCAGACGGACTGGTCTTTACCTGTGCGGGATTCACGCTCATCGTAATCGGAATGCTTGCGAACTACATTCCGGCGCGCGGCGCGGGACGGATCCACCCGGTTACTGCGTTGCGCAACGAATGAATGGTTCGTTTTAGATCCTTGCGGCGAGGCATGTGGCTGCCACGGCGATCTAAAGGAGATTGTCTTCGATCACGCGTTCCTGGTTTGCAGTCGGGAGACAGGTCTTCGCTGCTGAAGAAGATCGCGATCGGCCGCAAACGCAGTCTACCGGAGGACCAATGGCGGAGACTTTCGAAGCATACCGAACTCGAGTCCTAAGCTATCTTGGCGATCAGGAACCCATCGGTGTCCAACAAGCCACCCCATCGCAGCTCGATCGGCGTCTGCGCGATGTCGCGCCCGAGGAGTTGATCCGGCGCCCTGCACCTGAAAAGTGGTCAATTGCCGAGATCGTGGCGCACTTGGCGGACGCGGAGCTGGCGATGGGGTGGCGATTGCGAAACATGCTGGCGAATCCGGGCGTGGCCTTAACGTGGTGGGATGAGGCGGCATGGGCGGAGCGCTTGGGTTACGCGCAGCAAGATACGAGCCTTTCGGCAGGGGTCTTTCGGGCGCTGCGCGAGAGCAACCTGCGACTGTTGGAGTCGGTCCCGCGCGCACGGTGGGTAGAGTGCTATGGGGTCCACGAGGTACGCGGATGGCAAACGGTCGAGGAGTTCGTCCGCTTGGAAGCGGCACACGACTTGAACCATCTTCGGCAGATCGGCCGCATCTTGGGTAGATGTATGTAGTGGTAGCCGTTTGGCTGCCGGGAGTCACCGACCGTACCACTTGGTTCGCCATCTGTGGCGAGCAGAGGGCGCAGATGGCACTTGGATGCAAAGTAGGAGTTGTGATGACTGACATCATATCGGCGAATCAACGAGTCTTGGATGTCATTCTGGGGAACGCGATCAGGCCAACGCGAGACTTTGCAGCCTCTGTGCAGCCTTCTCGTCGGCGGTGAGGGTCGCGAAACACCCCCCTCCAAATTCCCAGTGATTCTACTTGATCATGTAACGCGCGCCGCGCCCTAGGCCGAGCTGCTGCAGATATTGCTGTTCAGCCAGTTTCTTCACATGCACCTTGATGGTGTTGCGGTTGGCGCCGGTGGATTCTTCGATTTCCTTGACGGTGATCTCGCCGCGCGTCTTCACCAGTTCCAGGATCTGGCGGGAAAGCGCGGGCATCCGCATTCTCGCTCCGGTGATCGGGGTTCGCCGGAAGAATGAGGAGGAGGCCGACAAAGACGTCCGCACTCAGAATCAGGCGGTTTTGGTGGGGTTCCGTGCCGCGTACGTGTTTGAAAGATTATCTCGTGATTCGCGGCCTGGATTCTGCGTGCCGATGTAACGCGCGATCCACCTCGAGGCACCCGGCGATGGCAGCCACATCGTCATTCAATTTAACCACCCAGGTTCAAAGATCCATGGCGATTGCGATATGCCTGCTGTTCCAGAACGGATCACCGCCCAAGCGGGACAACCGTGAACCACAGTTTCTCAAACGTTTTCGTGGTGAATTGACATGATGCTTAGGACCTTCAAACGCGACATAGTCAGAATGACCGGCAAGCGGGTCATCTGGGGAGCCGCGTCTTGAGGGTCTGAGTGCATACGTGCAATGAGCACCAGACTCCGACCCAGCTCACGGAGCTAGCGGGACCCTGGCTCAACACTTCGCGGGCAACGGCGGCAGTGCGCTCGGCAAAGTCAGCGGCGCCGGTATCAAAAACAACGTTGCGCACTCGCGATCGCGGCGCAATCGGCTTTCTGGTGACCATCACAACTTCCCGGCATTCCGGAATTGCTAGCAGCTCCGCGACGGCAGCACCGCCGACCTGTCGAGTACCACCGAGGATAATTGCGGCGAAATTCTGATTCACAAAGTGGACCTCTACTTAGGAAAGGATGCGACTGCCCCGTTCATCCCAAGATCGAAGGATACTTGGCAGAGGTTCTAAATTGAGCCAGTGAGGCATGACTTTTCTCAATTGGCGCTATCAGGCCAAAACTCACCAACCAAGGTCAGGCGCTACTGACTGTTTGCTCGGGCAGAGCCTCTGAGGCGGACGACCGCCCATTCCGACATACATCAGTTCGCGGTGTGCGATTCCTTTCGCGCTATCCTTGCGTTATGTCGGCTCGCGATAGTATCACCGGACAGGTCGGGCCCAAGCGGAGATCTGCCCCCTATTCGTTCATCCTCGAAGCCCTGGCTCCGCTCGAGCCCGAAGTCCGGCCCATGTTTTCTGGTTTCGCCGTCTATGTTGGAGAGAAGATCGTGCTCATGCTGCGTGACAGCCCGAAGCAGCCGAAAGACAACGGCGTTTGGCTCGTCTTCTCCGAAACCGCTAATCTCGCCGACCCGGGCATCCGGCAAGACTTTCCGTCGCTTCGTCTCATCGATATGCTGGGCGGCAAGATCGCTCACTGGCGGCTCATCCCTGCCGACAGCTCGAACTTCGAGTCGGAAGCTCTGCACGCCTGCGAGCTTCTTCTCAAACACGACCTGCGATTTGGTCGTATCCCGCAGTCTCGCCAGACCCGCCCAGCCAAGCAGCGTCGCAAGTGATTCTCCACGACGCACGCGGAGAATAGCGAGGATAATCTCCGCATGTCGGGAGAGCCTTCTTCTCGATACGGCTCCTCCGCCGCACTTTTCAGACCCGTCTGAAAAATCTGGCAAACGGGAAATTAATCGGCTCTGATCTTCAGATAAGTTTCTTCGCGGCGCTGCGTTCGGGGTGTTCGAACGCGTCTACAAAAGGCTCAAGCTCTTCGTCGCTCATGCCAATACTTTGTCCAGTCGAGCGCCAGTTCTTAACGGAACGCACAACTTCGCTCAATATCTCCCTGGCACGCACATTCGTGATGCGGAAATAAGCAATCACGGACATAAGGGCGTCGATGGTCATCTCGGGGCCTGCATCCTCCGAGATCCAGGTCTTCAATTCGCGCACGCGCTCGGGTGACGGGTTGATGTCGAAGGCGGGCGACAGCCGCCAGAATTCCCGATCTTCATGCAGGAAGCCGTGATTGCGCAGGTGGTCGTCAACATTCGTAATCAGAATCGTGAAGGCAATACGCCGCCACAATTCTTCGATATCGGCTTGTGCGTCGGCCCCGTGTACGCGGATTGCGTCCACTATCTCGGTGTAGGTATGCTCCTCGGGTTCCGTCACCTCGACACCCAGCATCGTCGCGGCGGAGACATACATTACGCGGTGTCCGTTGCCTCGCCGGTCGAAGCGGCGGATCAGTGCAACCGGAAGATCTTCGCTCTGGACGATACGCGCCGCGGCAGCATTGATCCCGGCCTTTCTGGCAAGCGTAAGAGCAAGCACTTCTCCCTTGGTAACCGCGCGCTCATCCGCGATGCTGGGAAACTTGCCGATGCTAAGCGCTCCGTCGTCGTCAATGACCGTGCATTTCGGGCGCATGCCGCCAAGCGACGTGCCTCGCCCGCGCAAGTAGGCAAGGTCCGCTGCCGTCTCTTTATTCGCCTCGAAAGCGCGCGACGCGCTCAGCAAATGTCCAAGCTCGATGAGTGGCGGGGCTGTCCGACGTCCCTCCTCCTCTGCGCGTTGGAACACACCGTTTTCGTCGCGAAAACGGAGCGCGCCGACACGGCTGAAATCATCCACAGCCAGCAAATAATCCAGCGCGTTGAGCTGCTGCGCCTCTTCTTCCTTTCCTTCACGGCGCAATTCGTGTCGGCGTTTGATGTGATCGCGCATAATGACACGCCTTGCCCACCCGTCAGGCTCGGTGTCGGCAATCGCCGCATGGAAGAGAGAACCGTCCTTCGACTTGCGATGAAACTGCGGGCCCAACTGGAGCGGAAGCGTCGGCCCGAGGGCAAAACGCGCGGGGTCGCCGAGCCAGCCTGCGCCGTACTCGAAAGCAGCACTTTCGCGCCGCCCTTGCAGGTCGTATCGGAGCATGCCGACCTGCCGTCCTTCGCCCAGCTGAACGTCGATCGTCCGCCTCATGACTGCTGCCCTCGTGCTTTTTTCATGCGCACACGTTTGGGAAGACGTTCTTCATCGAGCAGAAGACCGGTATCGTCGCGGCTCACGTCAATAAGAGTGCCAAGAGGACTGCCGAAGCCTAAGACAAAAAGCGCCATCGCATAAACGCCAAGGCCAACCTTAGGATCGCCCTTCTCCGCGCGCAGATAAGTATTCTTGGCGACGCCCATGCGCTCTGCGACGGCAAGAACCGTAAGTCCGCGTTTCCTCCGCGCGGTCGAAAGATCGCCGCCAAACTTTGCCAGCGACCGCTTGACGGCGGATGGCAGGACATCTGACACTTTCGACCTCATTTAAGGCTCCATGCATAAATCCGTACAACGTATTATGATCCAATATATAGGACTTAATGGAATATGTCCACGTGGCTGAAGTTTGCAGTCGAATTGCCCCGGACGGCGCAGGACTCTCAGAGCGCACTAAGCGCATGGCCGCCTAGCTGCCCGATCATTCCAACGCGGTCGCGAAGGAGTTGGAATCCGAAGGGTTCGCGCACGTGATCATTGGCCGCTTGGCCGCTCGAGTCAAGGCCAGAGCGCAAACTTGCCATCGTCTTCTGGCACGATGATCATTGCTCACGAATGCTCCAGCAAGGAAGCTGGAATTAGTTCCTGCAAAAAGATCATCAAGTCCCTGACGAATTGGAAAACAGTGCGGTAGTGCGTGTCAACGTACGGAAGAACGATCTAGACGATATCGTCGTTGAAGGCATCGTGACCCATGCAGAGGCCGGGCGTGAGCCGGAACTCGGTGGAGACGTGGCCGGCCGGCATCACGATAGTCATGGGGACGGCCTTGCCTGCGGTGATGAGGTTGTCGAGTATCGCGCCGACGCGGCCCCACCGTGCTCCATGATTCGTCGGAGTCGCCGCCGCCGTGGAACAGGTAAAGGACGGGCAGACGGGCCAAGCCTGTTTCGTAGTCGGGAGGCGTGTAGATGCGTTTGCTGCTGAGCCAGGTTGATGGGCGAACCACACAGCGCACTTGCGGCGAAGAACCAGACTGCCGATTTTAATGCGAACTTGATGATCAATTAGAAGCCATAACGAAGAGAAAACTGCTGAATTCTTGGCTGAGTCAAGGTCGCTCCATATGTGCCAAAGTTTCCCCGATTGAAGCTGCTTTGGAATGTCGCCGGGTTTGTGTCGAACCGAACTGAGTTGGAAACATTGAACACCTCCCACGCAAAGGCCAATTCCTGGCGCTCAGCAAATTTCCAGTTCTTGTGCAATCCGGAATCGATTCCAAAGTAGCCATCACCGCGGTAATTGTTGCGTGAACCGACTTCGCCCGTGAGCGGATACCGAACACCAACGCCGGCGGCTGGATCAACAGGCTTGCCGTTAGAAGTAAAGTTGAGCACATTTCCTTTCTTCTTGATCGTGACTGGTCCTGTTGGAACTGCAAAACTGGGGTTCACCACGGCAGTGACCCATGCGCCGGCAACTGGAGTGCTGAATGGAAGACCGCTGGTCCACCGAGCCAGGCCAGTAACTTCCCACCCACTGATAACACTGTTAACAAGCCCATTGGAGCGTGCTCCAAAAGCCATGCCACGGCCGAATGGCAATTGGTATGTCCAGTCAGCATTGACAAGATGAGTCACATCAAAATCTGATACGCCATAATTCTGTTTTGGGTTGAAAGTGTTGGTGATTTGACTAAATGCATAATTCGCCGCCAGGTGTCCGCCAATACGTTCGGCGCTCGAGCCAAGGTCCAATGATTTCGAGAAGGTGTAGCTGAAGTCGATCTGTAAACCGTGGCTCATGGCGTGGCGAATGGCGAGTTGCCCGGCATTGTAGCTGCTTGTTCCGATGCTCGATTGCGCAAACGCCGATACGTACTGGCTGGAGAAAAAACGAAATCTTTGTCCTCCGCACCCTGGCGAACAGAATATGTCCATCCCATACAGGTCTGCCGATGCGTTCAGCGTATCTGCAGCGTAGGAGCTATAGATGTTCTGGGTGGCAGAATATCCAGGTGTTCCAGCGCCGGAAGCGCCTCGATCCGCTGCATCCGGAAACATATCTTCCCAATAAGGAATTTGAGGAACAGCGGAAGCCGGTGTACTGGCGTGGGCCAGCTTCTCAAGATTTGCTGCCGCAGAGAAATAGTCGCCGCCGCCTTTGGGATCTACCAGGTCCAGCGGTATAGCGAAGTCTATCGTTTGCAGCAGCCTCCGCCCCAAACGTCCAACGTAAGACGTTTCAACGGTGAATCCACCAAGCAGTTCTCTCTGCACGGAGAGGTTGAGCGTGTAGAGTAGGGAGTCCTGCTTTTATCGTCTGCCACCGAAACAACCCCGCCTGCGCCTAGCGGTGCCGTATATGGGAACGTGATGGTTGAACTGGGCGGCTGCACAACCGAAAATGTCGGGAGCGATTGCAGGCTGGTAAAGCGCGGTGCCGCGTCTACCGTGGTCCATTCCCCGCCAACAGCATTCTGTCCAAGCAGGCCAGCCGATCCGTCGGTTGCCAGGATGTTGGCAATACCCAATCCATAGTTGTCGAACACCATGCCGAAGCCTGCTCGGATCACAGTACGTGCATTCGCGGAATAGGCCAATCCGATGTGAGGGCCAATATTCGATTTCGCCATTGGCCAGAAAGGTTTGCCGTCATTGGTTTTTCCAGAAGGGGTGAATGAGATGACGGGCTGTACGGAGCTTCCCAGCGCCGCCTGCGACGCCCGCATCTGCGCCCAGGCGTGCATGCTGATTGTTGGTGAAACCTGTTGTCCGTTAACCTCGTATGGAGTTTGGATAAACATCTGACGCATGCCGAACGTGACAGAGAGATTTGGCAGAGCGCGCCATGTGTCCTGAATGTAATAGTCCAGCTGATTGGTTTTGAAATCGCGGTTCACCAGGGCCCCCTGCGGCTGCAGCGTACCGCCAGTCCTGGTTGCGCGATAGCTATAGTTGTCGGCGCCCCAAGCAACGATTCCGGCCAGATTCATAGCCGCGTAGCTATAAGAAGTATCGAAAGTTGCCGCAACAGCGGGAAAGCCGAACGCTCCTGGATCGAGACTCGATCCGGTATTGGCGATGTCGTCGTGGGCCTCGCCGATGTATGACGAAGCGGTGTTATACGAAGATGCGTCTGAACTCACCTGATCGTGAATAAGTCTATAGTTAACCCCAAACTGAAAATTGTGCTTTCTTTTCGCCCAGCTCAGATCGTCGACGAAGTTATGCAGGGGGGCGCGAGTGATGGTAGTTCGCGTCTCTGCCACAGGGTTACTCAAGGTCTGAAACGTGACATAGGGCCCCTTGCCCACTCCCCGGCCTGCGTAGCCTTGACGCGTAAAGCCATATCGAACATTGTTAACGAGCGCCGGCGTAATGCTCCAGATCTCTCCTGCCCCGAAGCCCTTGCTGTCATCGGTATAGAAGCTGCTTGGGGACTGCCCGGGAAACTGTGGAGGCAGGCTTTCGTGGTCGCCCTGCAAATTACCGCGGACAAACATCCTGTGCTTGTCAGAGGGTGAATAGTCGATGCGCGCAATGTACGTGCTTAGATTGAGGGGATTCGGAGCCGACCAGGTAAAAGATGCGGTGTTATAGCCATCGCCGGCAAGGCCGCCATTCCGTAGCGGATAGGAGTTCATCAACTGTAAAACGGCGGGATTGGGTCCGGGTCCCAAGGGGCAGGTGCCAAGGCCAGGGCATTTGGGGTCCATGGAAGCGAACTGATTGTTGCTCAAGGTTTGGACGGATCCGTTCGCAGAGGGGTAGGTGATGCTTCCATTGCGGAAGCTCTGCGTGGGTACCTGCAGTATTTCCTGTTGATTCTCGGCGGTTCGCTGAGCTTCATAGTTGGCGAAGTAGAAGAGCTTGTCCTTCCTCAAAGGGCCGCCTATGGCCGCGCCAAATGTATTTCGAATCAGTTTCCCGGGTTTGTTCGGTTGACCAGCAGCGATCTCGGCTTCTTTGTTAAACCAGTTATTCGCCGCGGTGATCGTGTCGCGATTGTATTCATATAGACTGCCGTGAAGCTCATTGGTGCCGTCTTTAGTGACGACGTTCACTTGTGCGCCAGACGATCGTCCCGATTCCGCCCCCGGGTTCACGGTCGTCACACGGAACTCATCGACGGAGTCCACCGTCGAGCGAAGAACACCAGTGAACCCATATCCTCGAATCTGGTCGTTATTATCCAGGCCATCCAGTGTCATGTTGCCCTGATCGGAACGGGCGCCCGCTACAGATCCACTTCTGCTGTCCTGGTCCTGATCGATGTTATGACTCAGATAGAGAACGCCTGGCTGCAGGCTAAGGAGGTCCGGCACATTACGGCCTTCCAAGGGCAACGCCTCTACAGTTTCATTTGCGACGGCGTTTCCGATCGATGCATCCGTGGTGTTAAGTGACTGGCCCTCGGCCTGAACATCAATCGTTGCCTGCCCCGATGCTATCTTCAATGTGAGGTTGAGAGCGACAGGTTGATTGACAAGAAGGTGAACTTCCGCGGTCTGGGTTGCGAATCCTTCATGGGCAACAGTGAGTTCGTAGTTGCCTGGAGCGACCTGCTGAAAGATGTAGGACCCCTCCGGGTTACTTGTCATCTTTGCGGTGAATCCAGTGTCCGGTCGAACCAGCGTCAGGGAGGCGCCAGACACCAGGGCCCCGCTCGGATCACTGAGCGTTCCGCGCAAGGACGAGGTGGCTATCTGGGACCAGAGTTGGGAAGTGAGAAGAATGCACGTGAAAAGAAGTGCACAAACAAAGCGAGAAGCCCTCATTACTTTACCTCCATAAGAACTTATGAGTGCCCTTGCAATTCGAGCCAACTGAAAGCATGGGGCCTTTGTGCGTGAACAAAAGGGGGAAGAACTTTGACGTTCTAGTTGAGTGATTTGGTGGTTTCGGACTGGTACCATGTTGGACCGCGAACCGCTGGCCGATTTTCATCTACGCGGTGGTTTCAACATGCGCACTCTCCACGGAGTTGGCATATCCTTGCTCTGCCAGTCTTGCGCCCATCGCAAGGTAAAGCTTGGGATCTCGCGGCGTCGAGGTTGCCAACCCGTCCACGTAACGGTTGTACATGCAGAATGCGGCGGCTATCAGGACAGTGTCGTGGATTTCGAGGTCTGTCGCGCCCATTTGTCGCGCGCGCTCGATGTCTGGTGTTGTGACATGCTTTCCTCCCTTCTGCACCTGGCCTGCGATAGCCAGTAGAGCTTTAAGCTTGTCGGAAATGGGCGCGGTCTGGAAGTCGCGTTTTAGTCTGTCGACTAGCTCCAGATTCGCCTCCAGATTGCCGCTCATATGGTGCGCGGCAGCCGCGCCATGACCCATCTGGCAGAAGTAGCAATCGTTCTGGCTGGATGTATAGGTGGCAATGAGTTCGCGCTCGGTGCTTGTAAGCGAGTTAGGGCCGCGCAACAAAAATTCGGATAACGTGCGCATGGGTTCCGCGGTTTCGGGCCGGAATGCCAACAATCCGATGATTCCCGGCAATCCTTCGGGAAGTGTGATGTGTGCCATGAAAGAGTTCTCCAAAGTCGCAAATGGGTTAGAAATCTACGGTGGGACCTCCGCAGCCCGAACCTCGGCAAGAGATTCGAGCCCGGGCGGTGTTCGCGCATCGTAGAGACGGTTGTAACGGGGTAGCAGAAACAAGACCACGCACGGGATCAATGAGGGCAGCGCAAGGAGTTGAATCGCGGAGGGACGATAAGACCCGAGCGAGTCGAATATACGGTCAACGACAAGTGGGCCGATGGCGGCACCGACGGCATGAGCGGTGTGGGTGAATGCGTAAAGGGTGGAGAACCGCTTGAGACCGAAGTAGCGGCTTATCATATACGGGGTGATATCGGCTTCGCCGCCGGTGCTGAAGCCGATCAACGAAGCTGCAATCATGCCCATTGCCAACGAATTGGTAATGGATAAAAGAACGATTCCCATGGCCGCTGTCAGCAACATGGTTTGATAAACACGGGGCCCGAAGAATCGGTCGAGTAGCAATCCAATGAGAAAACGCCCGCTAAGTCCCGTGACGCCCATGATCGCGATTGCATACGCCGAACCCTGAGTCGAAACGCCGCGATCCGTGAGCAATGCGGAGAGATGTGCAACGGCTCCGTTTACCCCAATGGCGGAGAGACAGACTGTCGCCGCGATGATCCAGATTACGCGACTTCCGAGTGCCTTGCTTACCGATTGTCCTGTGTTGACAGAAGCATGTCACCGCTCCCGGACACCGAGTGGCTCACGAACGAAGCGTGCGGTCAGGGGAAAGCCCACCACCAACGCGAGGAATCCAAGTACGGCGAATGCGGACGCCAGCCGTAGCGGATCATGACCAATTGAGCGATAACCGGCAGGATCATGGCTCCGCTGGCGCTTCCCGCAAGCATGATCGAGAGCGCCAGACCGCGGCGACGGTCGAACCATGTCGAGATGGCGCGCGAGTAGCCGAGAAACGCCGTTCCGCTGCCGACCAGACCAATGACAAAGAAGGCCAAATAGAAGTGGATAAGGTGAGGCGTGAGTAGGGCGAGAGAGGCGTAAGTGGAAGAGAAGACCAGAATGCATGGAAGAATGATCCGTCGAGGACCGAATCGGTCCAGCAAAAAGCCCAACCCTGGAGATGCTGCACCCATCGTTAATGCGGCAATGCTAATGCCTGCGGAAATAGCCCCGCGGTGCCAACCAAAAGTGAGCGAGAGCGGTTTCAGGAAGAGGCTGAAAGTGTACGGCACTACAGCTACAAAGCTGACCATGACACCGCAGAATCCAGCCAAGACGACCTTCCATCCGGGGTAAGAGAGATAGGATTCGGAGTTTGCCGTGGCCTTTGTCACTTCACACGAGACCTCATTGGGAACGACCGAGTGAGCCACAAACATTTTTGGGGAACAGTGGCTCTCTTAAAATGGCCTTGTTGGTGGTGTGTAATGCGTCCGCTACGACAGGGAATTCCTGTTGGCGCGTTCAAAATCTGCGGTTAGTAGCGCAGATGAGACACTAGGGGCCAAAGCCAGCGATGTCTACCATCGCTAGATGGAGATTCATATCAATCGACGGTTGTACTTATAGAGAGTCTCCGCTTACTAGGTTGCGGTCCGTATATGTTTTTCTGAATTCGGCAAGCGGTAGGATCTGAGTCTCGGATGTGGGCACTCGCTTTGCACAACTGGAACCGGAAGCGCTACATTGTACGGCAATAACGTGGGTGTGGTCTCACCGACGCCTTCACCATGCTGGTCATCACGGCTTTCTTGACGGCGATGTCGCCCAACCTACACTAGAATCTGCTATGAATCCCATAATGCAAAGCTGGCTGAAGCACCGATCCACGGCAAGGGGGCGCGGACGCCTGTTCTGTGGTCGCGACCTCAACAAGTTCTGATTGAGTCAGCTACTATGAGCGCGATCCGACTCAGCGCCGGTAGATGCTGCTATTCGGATGATAGTGTTCCCAATCAAACCAGTAGTCTTTTAGTGAATCGACTCGCGCGAGGCACTGTCCTTGCATATCGCCGTTCCGGGCGCATCCGTCGAAACTCCATTCGCTCAGTGAAGGAGATTCGAGCAACGCCCATGGGCTTCCATTCGCCGCACTTCGGCTGTAAAACTCGAGCGTATTTCCACCGATCTTGCGGGAGAAGACGCGCACCGACTTCCCATCCGGACCAAGGACGAGCATGATCGGTTCGCCGCCGACGCCATCGAGTACCACTGGCGACTGAACGGTCAACGTGCTTAAGGGGTAGGCACGAGCGGTTCCATTGAGCACCACGCCGATGATGGTTTCTCTGTCCGCGAGAGTGCCTTTCGTCCCATGGATTACGGTGGGGAGCCTGGAAATCTCCGCCTCCCACGTGACCTTTTCGTACTTCGAGGCATAACGCGAGAGCGGAGCCAGCACAGTACCATTCGGATTACTCTTCTTCCATAGACTGAAGCTGAGTTCGTCCTGCGGCACGAGGGTTAGTTGATTCCCCTTCAAGGGACCGGCAATGGCCATTCCCGTTACCTGCTGCCAGTAGCTGCCAGTCTCCTCATCGCGCATCAGGAAATTCTGGTTGTTGATGCCGGCCAGGTGGAAGTGAAGCTCGCGTCCGTTGATGCTGCGGGTCCAGACCAGACCCGTGTGGCAGAGCGTTCAATAGGTGACGACAATAGGCAACTGGTGGAGCCTGTCATTCACCACGTGGTGATATCCCATCTCGCGAATCGGATACCGGCGACTTCTCCGAACTCCCTTACCAACTTTTCAACGTCTTCGCGAATGCGCCGTATCCGAATAACCAGGTGCCGCAAGATCAGATCAAGCCTGTTTCACAAACCTTGCTGAGCTTCTTCCCGCTTCCGAACGCCGGCACAAATTTGTTCTCCACAACGCAAACCCTGCGCAATGATACCGATCAGTTCGGGATCAAGGCCAACTATTACCTCAATCCGCGCGACACGCTGAACTTCCGTTATATGTTCAACCAGCTGTCTCAGGTCGATCCGCTTTCGCCAGGCGGCGCCAGTGTGCCGGGCTTCCCGATCGGCGAAGACCAGCGTGCGCAGAATTTTGTCGCCGAGGAAACGCACACCTTTTCGAAGTCTCTCATTGCTGTGGCGCGATTCTCGTTTCTGCGCAACAAGTTCCTCTTCGGCCTGCACGAGAACCATCAGTCGCCCTCCAGTCTTGGATTCCAATACACGCCGAGTCTCGATGTGGCCGCTGGACCGCCATTCATTCAGGTGAACGGCTATGCTACGGTTGGTGATCCGATCACCGGCCCCCGCGACACGTACGAAAACGTGTTCGATTTCTCCGGATCTCTGAGTTGGGTACGCGGCAAGCACGAACTGAAATTCGGCGGCGGGTACCAGCGTCAGCAGATCAAGGTGCTGCAAGGGATCGCGACCAACGGCTTCTTTGTATTCGTGCCATTCCCAGTAACGGACGCCTTCGCCAGCTTCCTCACCGGGCAGCCGGTCGTATTCCTGCAAGGTATCGGCGATTTTTCGCGTGGTATTCGTGGCAACGGTGCGAACTGGTACTTGCAGGATACGTATAAGGTCGCGTCGCAATTCACAATCAATGCGGGACTACGTTACGAGCTGCCCGAACCGTACACCGAAATTCATAACCGGCAATCGTTGTTTGAGCCGGGGAAGAAGTCCCAAGTTCTACCGAATGCGCCGGTAGGACTGGTGTATCCGGGCGATCACGGTGTGCCCGCAGGGCTGATCCCGACAGATATGAAAGCATTTTCGCCACGCGTTGGTATCGCGTGGGACCCGAACGGTGGTGGCAAGCTGCTGATAACTTCGGCATACGGAATCTTCTTCGAGCCTTATTACACCGGACAAGGTGGGCCTTTGCAGTCGCCGATCAGTGCGCCCCCGTACCTGGGGACGCCGCAGGTGAGCCTGCCGACTTCGCGAATCCGTTCAACGGCAATCCTCCGGCCGTAGGGACGTTCTCCACGCCACTCACGAACCTGACGCTGTCGCCAACGTTGACACTGCCCTATACGCAGGATTGGGACTTGAACCTGCAACACTCGTTCGGGTCCGATTGGCTATTCGAGATCGGGTACGTCGGCACCAAAGGCACCCGCCTCCCGCGCTTTATCGAAGCGAACCATGCGAGCAGGCGGACCGGCTAACTCACTTCCTTCACAGTAATCTCATATGTGAAGTTGTCAGGATCGAACGGATCGACGCGCCCTTCCGCTGATTCCGCTTGCGGGTACATGAAGTAAACCAGCGGCTTGCCGGCGGATCCGGGTAGTTCCACGTCATGGGCGTAGTTATAGGCCATCCAATTCATCTCCCAGGAGCCGAATAAGCGGTCGCGCGCCTGCGACACCATTCCATCGCTCAATGGACGATTGCCGGGAGGCTCTTCCAGAACGACCTTCCGTACGTCGGCGGGATCCACCGGCACCCACCTGTACTCGCGCAGGTAGACCTCGGCGCGGCAGTGCTGTCCCTTCGTCGCTTTGTCCGTCGCCAGCCCCAGGCTCTTGTAGCCCAGCTCTGATTTCGCAATGCGCAAACCATAGACATGCCGTGCTGGCAGGCCTACCGAGCGAGCCATGCCAACGTACAGAGCGTTGAGGTCCGCACATTTGCCGCCCATATCGCCGGACTCCAACATGAATCGGATGTCGCCGCGCCCGCAGCCGCGAATTTTGGGATCGCGGAAGGTGTGTTCGACGATCCACTCATAGATAGCCCTCGCCTTATCGATGTCGGAAGTCGCGCCGGCGATCGCCTTCAGGGCTGTGTTCTTGACGATTCCGTCGGTCGGAACGTATCGGCTGGGCTGAAGGAAGTAGTCGAGTTCAGCACGCGAAACAGGCGGCGGTGTCGCTCGAGACGATAAATCGACGGTGTAATTTTTCACTGAAATGCGGCTGGTCAACGTGAGGATCGGATTCGTGTTTTCTGCAAAGGTCGCGGACACGATTCCCAGCGCGCTTTGTTTGTCTCTGGTCAGCGTGGCCGTTCCACCGTCTGCAATGAAACGGTTGAAGAGTGTCCGCTGATAACGCGTCTCGCGCGTCAGAGCTGCAGGAAGCCAAATGTGACTGTCTCCCTTCGGATTCAGCAGTTCGACTTTTGTGACGACATCGAACGTGCGCCATCCGGCCGGCGGTAGCGTATGGGCGAGGAGAGGGACAGCCCTGTTGAGTGCCAAACCAGTACATATGAAGCCATTCGCACGCAAAAAAGCTCGCCGATTCATACAAACTTCCTCCGGTGCTGATTTGGCGGGTAGAGAAGGAGCGTCCCTGCGATGGGGCCCGTATAGAACATATTGGTTGCAAATCCCGGCCGCTTGCCTCCACCTGAAGGATGAGTGGATGTATCAGGGGAGCGTGCCCGGCCGCCATGTCGGCGCGGCCCTCATTCGTAGTCCCCCGAGAAGCTCATGGCTCCGGCAGAGTTGAATCCGTGAGGATCGAAGCGGGCGTCGATGCGAACGGTTCCAATTTTTAGACCATTGAGGATCGGAACTGTCACGGCGGTGGTAATGAGGGCCATCACCACAAGCATGGTGTAGAGCGTAGGAGAGAACACGTGCGCGTTATAGGCGATATTCAGTACGATAAGTTCGACCAAGCCCCGTGTGTTGAGCAGGGCGCCGAGGTCGACTGAGAATCGCCACTCTTGTCCCGTAAGCCGCGCACCCAGAACGGCGGCTCCCATCTTTCCAGCAATGGCCAGCAAAAGGATGAGCCCTGTCCACACCCACGTCGCAGGGCTGGTGAGAAGATCCAGGCGTGTTCGCAATCCAGTGAGGGCAAAGAACAGCGGCAGCAAGACCAGAGAGAGGATGACGTCCAACCGGTCGCGGAGCAATCGCTGCCACGCCGGCACGCGAGGGAAGCATAATCCGGCCAGAAAAGCTCCGAAGAGCGGATGGCGCCGATCGCGTCTGTTACTGCGGAGGACGCGAGGGCAAACGCAAGCATCACCCCAAGCAATTCGTACGAAAGCGGTGCGCTGGCCCGTCGGGCGGAAAACCGTCGGGTCGCTGGCTTGACCAAAAGGAGCATCGCGGCCACATAAACCACCAGCCACACGAGGTGCACTGGAAATCCCCGATCGTTTCCGTTCGCGGAAAGAAACGTTATGGCAAGCGCCAGCAGCATCCAGGCTGTGACGTCATCCACCGCGGCGCACAGCAGCGCGGTCGCACCGAGAGCGTCGGTCTGCAGGTTCCGTTCTTCGAGGATCCGCGCCAGGACTGGGAATGCGGTTATGCTCAGGGATACGCCCAGGAACAGTGCGAAAGGGAGCCTCCCGATCTCGTTGGGAGCGAAGCGCGTGTGAATGAGTGGTGCCGCGATGACAGCCAGGCTAAATGGCAGCAGGATGCTGGCGAAACTCGAGAGTGTGGCCGTGGACTTCTGTTGACGAAGGTGTTCCAAATCGAGTTCGCTTCCGATCATGAACAGAAATAGAATCAGCCCCACCGTGCTCAACACATCAAGCGATCCAAGCGAGCCGCTGGGAAAAATCCGTGCAGACAATCCGGGCGAACTGCGGCCCAGGACGGATGGGCCGAGAAGAATTCCTCCTACGATCTCGCCGATGACCCTGGACTGCCCGAGCCTTCGTGCAATATTTCCGCAAAGCAGGCTTGTGGCCAGCACGATCGTCATCTGAAGAAGCAGTAGGGTCATGCGCTCTCCCGGCCGGCTGTCTTCCGCGCCTGCCTTCTCTGGTGAATTGCAATGATCCCGTCCATTACCAGAAGCGCGAAGCCGGGAATGATAATGCGGCTTCCGAACATGCCTGGCCACATGAGTTCAAAGTCGGTTCTCCAGTCGACGATCATCAGGATCAAACCGGCTAAGAACAGACCCCCTCCCGCTCCTCTGCGGAATCGCGGAGATATCGATTCTTTATCCTTCAACTCCTTTCCGCGAATGTCACCCCACGGCGCTCCGACGAAGCTTCATGGTCGTAGATCGTGCAGTGAAGGACGGAGCGCAACTCGACTTGCTCCCTGGCATGAGCCAGGGCTTCGAAGAGGCGCGGCCGTCCCCCTCGCAGATGGCTGCTCGACCCTTTCATCGTGCGACAGGATGAGGAACCAAGGCGACCTCGGCACGAGTGGAGAGGATGTCGTTTTGACGAGGAATTTGTTGTGCACCGGGCACGGGGGGCAGATTCGCGACATCTTCGACGCGGCGAGATCTGAAAAATGTTACCAGGTGCCGGGAAACCTGAGCAGCTTGTTCGAGCGGGATGAAGTGGCCGGAGTCCAAGGCGATCAACTGAGAATTCGCGATGTGGGCGGCGGCACGGCGGGCGAAGGACTCCGGCAGTATGTCACGGGAACCGTGGACCATCAAGGTGGGGCAAGCTAGCTTTTTCAGGATCGAGGGAAACTCCTGAAATACGATCTCCGGCTGACCCCAGCGGACCAGCCGCATCAACCTCCAGGGTCCGCCAATGCCACGGAAGGTTCTGGCAAAACTGCTTCTCTGCGCGGCATGACGTGGACCCGGTAACGCCCGCCGCATGGCGACGTGCCAGAACACCGAATTCACCAGCGGAGCAAATAGTTCGCCAAGTACCGGCTTACGGAGAAGGTCGAGCAAAAAGAACGGTTCCAGGTCGGGGAGCATTGCCGGCGAGAGCAGCGCCAGGCAATCGACACGCTGTGGATAGAGGTGGGCGTATTGAACTGCGATCGCAGAGCCGCCGTCATGACCAACTACGTGCCACCGCCGCACTCGATGGCGCCGCCGTACCCTTTCGATTTGCGCGGCCACCTGCGCAAAGTAGGAGGGACTATAGGGGAGAAATGGAGTGTCTCCCATGCCAGGAAGATCGATAACAATGCACCGGTGTTGCCGGGAAAGTTCCCCGACTACTTCGTCCCAGAGCCGGCCGTTGCTGGGCATTCCATGTATGAGCAGAACGGCTTCGCCCTTTCCGTGCGAGCTAGAATGCATGGGCATCCTCCCTGCCGGCCAGCGGTGATCGACTTGCGGAGAGCCGATCGAGAAGAATTCCTCCCTGATAGGCAGCCCATATCAACCTCCGAAGTGCGGACATCACCAGGCCTATTGCCAGGGTCCGCAGAAGCGTGCGCGGGCGCATGCGCGTGTAGACGAGATTCATCAGCCACGCCGGAACGGTGTAGATACGCGCCGTGCCAAAGAGACCAAGACGATCGCGCAGCGCGGGCTGATAGAAGAGCTTTTCGATGAGACTGTTGAAATAGCGCCCGACAGCGGAGACGCGCAGATTGTAAACATCCCGCGCCCGAGCCGGAATGGTGCCGCGACGACGGTATCGGCAGATCAGTGTGGTCGCCTCCTGGGCGTGCCGCAGCGCCGCTGTTACGCCGTTGCCGGTGATCGGGTCGGATTGCGAAGCCGCTTCGCCGATGATCACCCAGTTTGGTCCGCAAACTCCCTCATAGGTTCGACAAAGGAAAGTGGTTGTGGCCGCGTCGGAAAAACCGCTATGGTCGACAACTTCGCGCAATCGCGGAAACCTGCGGCACTGGTTTGCGAGGATGTCGTGTGAACTCAATCCCGCAGCGCGCTGCGCCTTCACGGAACTGCCTGGTGCAACGTACCCGATGCTGCTGAAACCCGGCCGAATAGGGATTTCCCAGATCCACTCCATGTAATCGCCGGCCGGGTTGATCATGTAGAGCGTGGTCCGTTCCACCCATTGCTCGGTCGGCAGATGCGACCAAATTGCGACTTTGCGCGGCCCGTAAGCGACGGATTTCAGACCGAAGCGCCTGCCCAGCAGGCTGGCGTCGGAGCCGGAAGCGTCGATGAACCACGAAGCACGGACAAACGTGCCTTGCGCGGTCCGGAGCCCGAGGATGCGCCGCTGGCGAACGCTCGACTCATCGAGCACGGCGAAGTCCGCCACGCGTTCGTTGAGAGTCGTCACGCCGAGTTGACGGGCAGTGTCGCGCAAACGCCCGTCGGTCCGGTCACGGTCCAGATGCAAGGTGCGAACTTCAACGTTCCACGGCGATTTCGCCAGCCATGATCCAGGAAGGTATTCCTGCTTTCTGCAGTGGGTTTCGGTCACGGTGATGTGGCGTTTCCAGGTTGCAGCGTCACTGGAGATCAGCTCTTCCATGGGCAGCCCGAGATTCGAGAACAGGTCAGGAGCCGACCAGTCCAAAGATTCGCCTACGATGTTGCGAATCTCTTTCCGCTGTTCGACGCAGAGGACGCGAAAACCATTCCGGGCAAGATGAATGGCGGCTGCAATCCCGGAAAGCCCCGCGCCGATGACAACGGCATCGGTCTCAAGGACGACCGGGTAACCCTGTGGGACCTCTGCCATGGCGACTCGTCGGAAAGGGAGTGAACTGCAGACAGTTTGATTGGGTCCGAGCCACTGGGCCGGACCAAACGTATGCGCAACTTTAACGAAAGGAGCGAGAAACGAGCATCCACCGAAAGGTTGACTGGACACCAACTCCGATCCAGGTTATCCGCTGAACCAGAATGAGCTGCGACCTCTTTAGGTCATTTGCTCCAGCTCACGCAGGTCGCGCCCATGTGTCTCGTGCCCAAGCGTGGCAAGCAGCACAATCGAAAGCAGGCACGGCAACGCAATGGCGCCGGCTGCCACTCCCAGCGCCGGGACCAGCGCCAGCGTACCGAGTCCCTGAGCGAGCAAGCCGCCGCCCTTGCTGAATCCGGCTACCCATCCGGTAGCGCGCCCTCTCCCCCGCAAGGGGTAGCTTTCTGCCGAGTAGGGCAGGAGAACGGAGATAATTCCGCTCGTGCCGACCATCAGCAGCACCACCGGAAGAACCGGGCTGGAAATGACGGAGATGTCTCCTAAATCGCGTAGAAGAATTGCGATCAGCCCCAGCGTGGTAACACCGACAGTGATCACCAGAGTCCGCTTTGTGCTCCAGATGCTGTAAAGCCAGGACACGAGCACGACGGTGGGCGCGGCAATCAGCGAGGAGCGCGCGATGAGCTCGCTGGCGGCACCCACGCTGCGCCCTTCATGCATCAGGCTTCCAGGCAGCCACAGCAGCACACCGAAATTCACGAAGCCCACGCACAGGGCAGTGAGCGTCAGGGCACAGGTCAGGCCGAAGAGTTTGTGCAATTTGACCGGGGAGGTTGGGACAATCGACTTGGCCGATGGATCAGTGGCCGAACTTCGATCGATGGAAATCCCGAAGCGCGCCAGTGTGTCGCGTGCTTCCTCGATGCGGCCCATGCTCTGAAGAAAACGCGCCGACTCCTGCAGCAGCGGGCTGACAACAATCAGGATGAGGGCAAGCGGCAGATTGATGAGCCACATGATGCGCCAGCCGAAATAAGGTTGGAGCCAGGCGGATAAGGCACTTGTCGCGAAATAGCCGCCAACCGAACCGATACCGCCAACCAGAACCAGGCACCAGCCCCGGTGTCGCGTCGGCATGATCTCCGCCAGCAGCGCATAGGCCACCGGAAGCAAACCGCCTGCGCCCACACCCATCAGGAAACACATGAAAATGTTCCACGCAAACGACGGCATGGATCCGCAAATGGAAGTTCCCATAAAGATCACGGAGGCCAGCAGAATGGTGGCTCTTCGGCCGTAGAGATCCGCGAGAACACCCCAACTAAAGGAACCGATTGTGGTTCCCAGCAGCGCGGCGAACGGTAACACCGCAACACTGGCAGAACCGAGGCCGTACTCGGCGAGCATTCCGGGCACAACAAATCCTAGCGTCGCCGGTTTCATGACGTCGATAATCAGGGCTGCGGCAAGGATACAGATCTGCACCCAGTGGGCGCGCGTCAAAGGCGCATTTTCCGGGGGAGCAATCTCGTCGAACTTGATTACAGCAGCACCGCGCGGCGGAAGGAGTCCATAGGCTGTGGCGGCTGTCCCGCCGATGATAAGCCCCATGCCGATCAGCATGCCCGTGCCCATCGGCATTCCGGCCAGCTTGTAGTGCACTGCGCGCCCCATGAGGAACATGGGGAGATGCAGCAGCACGCCGACGATCACCGCCACGCAACCGGCCCAGAAGGCGAACGCGCGTCGTTGATCTGAGAAAAGTGATGCCCTTCGGGGCAAGTAGTTCTCCTCATCGAAGAAATCCTCTTCGCCCCCCAACCAATCGAACGGACCAGACGAAGAATAGGTCTCAAGAAATTTGATGTCTTTTCTGTTAGCGCAGGAATCAACGAGGGCCAGACGCCTGAGTGATCCGATCTGCTAATCGTGCGCCTCAGAACCCTCAGGCAGCGGTGCGTAAAACGTCACCCGGGTCATGAACCAGTCGATGGAACCGCAAATCAACAACGTTGCGGCCGACGCCAGGAGCACGTTGCGCGAAATCGGAACGAGTACCAGTGTGCTGACGAACTCCAGGGCTATCAGGAACAGAAGAGCGTTCACGATGGCGCTCCGGCTCATGTGGACACAGATCAGAGCTCCCAACGGTGCAAATACGGCGACGACCGGGACCGCCGCGAGTCAGTAACCCATCACGGCCGGCGAAAAGTCCTTCAACCAAAACACGTGAATCAGGAATCCGGGAATCGTGACCATGGTCATCAATATGACAGTGGTCGGCGTAACAATCTTCTCGTTGATCCGGAACAACAGGACCATCACCATGAAGGTGACCGAATTCTCTCCCGTGCCGATGAGCGCGCTGACAATTCCCCCCAAAAAGCCGGCGCAAACCAGAATGGTGCGTTCTTTTCCCCCAAGCGATGTCAGTCTGAGGTTCCGACCAGATCCGCGCTCGCATTTCATGAGCAGCAAGGCGAGCCCGAGGCTGGTGACGAGAACCGTGAAAGAGGTGCGGACGATAACAGGAGGCACAAACGGGGCGACGTAATAAGCCCCAAATACAACGCCGGCTATGCCGGGAATTCCGGCGTAGAACAGGGCACGGCGCTCGACCGGAATGCGCAACAAGAGAATGCTAAGCGAAGCGGATCCCATTCCCACGCTCTGGATTGCCAGCGAGAAAGTCCGGGCATCGTATGCTGCAATGTGCAGGACCTTGGTAAATATCGGGAAAGCAACGGCCCCGCCGCCCTCACTCGTACCGCCGCCGACCATGGACCCGAAGACCATGGTGAGCGCAACCCTCCAATCGATCAGCAAGTGATGAAGCGCATTCTTGCCCCCGAAGACCAGCCAAAGTGTCCAGACGAACAGTGCGATCCACGCATTGACCCGCAGGGCACGCATTGCAGATCGCGACCTCGCAGCTTGCCGCTCAGCGAGTTCCGTTGGTTGGATCGAGGCTGGCATTCTGATCGTGGTCCCTTGGAAAGTTGACGGCCGATAGCAATTCGAACATCATTACGGACGCCAGGCCGGTTAGGCATCCACCGAAGGATGGAGGGCGCTTTATTGGGCGCGGTCGGCGTCACACGCCTTCAATTGGCAGAACCTCCCATTTGCTCTCGAAAGTGCTCGAGCCGTGTTCGGCGTCGATTGCGGAGGCTGACATGAGTCACTCCGAGGAGTACGATGACTGCTTGTGAGCGCCAGTTCGAGAACCGGGCCGCGGAGCCTTTGGCTTTCACGGCGATAACACGGGTTCAAATCCCGTCGGGGACGCCAATCAATTCAATAGTTTGCGCTGATCTTCGCCGGACATTCGAAGGTGCAAAAGGCCACATTTCTGTGTCCTTTTGCACCCCCGAGTTGAGATTTCTATGCCGTTCCGAAGATGACGTCAGCCACTCTTCGACAAGCTTCAGATGCTTCTCATTCGTTGCCGGGTCGGACACCGGGACCTGGTGAGCCGGCCGTGTGCATCGAAGATGCGAAGTCAGGGCCGCCGGTAGCGCAGGTACAGATACGCAGCCTGTTCCTTGATGCTGACGGTTTGAAGCCACGGCGCAGAATCCGGCATAAACTCCACTCCTTGCACAACCGACGGTCGAATCACATCGCCCTTGCGGCCCGCGATCTGCGGCGACAGCGTCAGGAAGAGTTCGTCTACAGCATCTGCCGCCAGAAATTGCCCAAACAATGTAGGTCCGCCCTCGTGGAGAAGCGTATTGACGCCAAACTGCGACCGCAGCAATTGCAGGATCGCCTGTGGAGCAATGCTGCCGCTACTCGAATTCAAAGCATGAATCTCAACGGAGCCTAAAGTCGCAGCGCCTCGGCGCTTGAGCTCATCTCTGCCGGCCGAAGTGGTGATCACCACGGTGCGCATCGCCGGTATTTGGAAGATCGCGCGCTCCAACTCCAGTTGCCCGCTGCCGCTAACGATCACGAGCAGAGGATTTTCCGGTTTATGCAGCGTGTTGGCTCGGTATTCTGCGTAGAAACGCTTCGCATCGGGGTACGCGTATTCAGGAGTCCAAAGGCTCTCCGCGCTTACATCGTGCAACGTTCCAGCGCCGACCATGACAGCATCCGCAGAAGCCCGCAACAGGCCCATGATGAATTTGTCTGCAAGATTGGAACCACTAATGGTTGAGCCACCCGACTTGCCCTCAATCTTGTAGCTGACGACCCCGTCCAAAGTGGAAACAAAATTGGCAATGACGAGCGGGCGCGCAGCAGGTGATGCGCTGAAGTGCAGATCCCCGTCGTATAGCTCTCTCAATTCTCGCGGGAGTGCCGGTTCGGCCTTCTCCTTGTCACAATCAACGAGAGTCCGTACGAGCTGCATTCGCTGTCCCTTCGGGAAGCCCTTCGCGGAGGGAGAAGCCCCCGGGGTCATATCCGATCCGGGCCGAGGGTCAACCGTAGGTGAGATCCGTGCTCTGTCCGACCTCGATAATATATCCGTCAGGATCGCGAATATAGCAGCGAATTTCGCCGTATTTTGCAATCGGAGGCGTGATGAACTCGGCGCCTCGACTCTTCCACAGTTCATAGCACGCTTGAATGTCCGCAACACGAATATTCAAGAAGCTGCTAACCTTGTCCGGGTCGGCGGGGACGCTGAGCGTTACCGACGGCTTGTCCGGGGTGGGCCCGCCTCCTACGTTGACAATCAGCCAGGTATTCGCGATCTGGATGTGCCCGGACGCGCCGTTGCTGTCGCCCCGGCTCAGAATGCGGCCGCCGAAGACTTTTTCATAGAAGCGAGCCGATCGGTCGATGTCGGCCACGGTGATGAAATGTGTGAAGGTGAACCCGTCGCGCGGGGGCATCTCATAGTTCTTCTGTTCAACTTGTACGCTCATTGACGGCTCCAATTCCGATGAACAGTGCTCATCTGGGCGGGTGCCCACACTCGCCTGAATTTCAGGCGACCCCGGGGCTAGCCGATCTGCTGGAGCACCGAGTGGAGGCTGTGCCGGACAAAAAAGGCAAAGGTCGGCCAGCCCCCTTCTTACCGAGTCACTTCTTCTTCGCGTTGAGTGCCGGTAGAAGAAGTTTCAGAAGCGCTTCGTCCGAGAACGGGTTCTGACCTGAGATCAACTCGCGATCCTGAAGGGCGTAGCTCTGCCATGGAGCGAGCACACTTACGTCACCGCCCGCGGTGCGCAACGCGAAGTCCGGGTAGAAGAGAACCTTACCGCCAATCTCGAGCGGCTCCCGCTGCTGCTCTTCCGCCGTCGAAAAGATCGTCATCTTGTATCCGGCATAGATCCATCCTTGAGCCTTTGCATGCGCTCCAGCGGCATCGCCCGCTGCCAGTGCTGCCACCACCTCCGTCGAATTCGGAAGAGCCGAGAGAAGTGAAATCGGGCCATGGCAAAGCACCGCCGTGGGCTTGGATGTTTGATGAAAGTGTCTCATCACGGTGCCGGCATCGGGATCGTCGAGAAGATCGATCATCGGGCCATGGCCGCCGGGGACGAAAACAGCGTCATATTGATCCAGACCCGATGCGATGACATCCGAGATGCGAGTTGGATTCTTGAGCCCAGTCAGGCTGTCGCGGAATTTTAAATAGTCCTGGAGCCGGGCCTCGTCCCCGCCGAAGAAATCGGGGACGGCGGAATGAACATCCAGTTGCGGCGTGTTGCCTTTGGGGTTGGCGAAAGTGATTTCGTAGCCTTCCTTCATCAGGGCACGAGTCGGAACCGTCAGCTCGTTGAGATAGTAACCGGCGCCGGTATAAACCTTGCCATCTTTCAATGGCAAGCCGTGGCCGCTCGAGACTAGCACCAGGACTTTTCCTTTTGTTGTCATTTTGTTCTCCTCTTTGAAATCGAGTCTGTTTCCGACGCGGGCGAGCAAGTCCATCAGATCCGAGATCGGTCGCGCGTCAAGCTGTTGCACACTCGGAACTAGACTGGGGACGGACAGGACCTTCACTAATTCCCATTCCTTGAAATTGCATAACGTTCCGTCAGTCCACGGTTCCCTCTCAAGTGCGCGAGGACCGTCTACCGCGGTTGATGCAGGTTATGGCTGCGGGAATCCGAACATCAGCCACGACTGATTGGCGACCCAATGTGGGTAGAGTTTCGTCATCTGATCGAACAGTTCCTGGTCGGAGGTCGCGGTTTTCTGCAAGCGATCGAAATCCTCGATGTAGCGCTTGGTGTCTTGGATCGCCGAGGGAGAATCGGGCGCGCCGGGCTTCTTGTGGCCAGCGACAACCATCGACGGGTTCAGCGCGGCTAACCGGTCCAGCGCCGCGATCCAGTTTCTTCGGCTCTCGGGGGTGGTGTCGCCCACGTACATGCGGCACTGGTTGTAGACAACGTCGCCGGCGACGATCAGGCCGATCGATGGAACGTAGAGAGACGTCGAATCGGGACTATCGGTGCGGCCCTGCTCGATAATGCGCAATTCGTGGCCTTCGAGAGTGAACGTGTCTTCCTCATAGGGCTCAGGTGGTACCAACTTAGTGGGCACTTGCCCAGGAAAGAGCCGGCGGGCCAATCGCTCCACTGTGGGAGTGAAAGACATCTGCATGGCGGCCACCGCCTTCGGCGTTGCTATCGCCCGAGCGCGCGGGAAATGGTCGAGCAGAACGCTGAGACCGTAGAAGTGGTCGAAATGGGCGTGCGTTATATAGATGGTCTCCAGGTTGCGGTTGTGCAGAGCCACCCAATCCGCCAAAGCTCCGGCCTCAGCCACTGTCCCCATCGCGTCCACCAGCACCGCGTCGTACTCGCCGAAGATCAAAGTCGACGTGATCGGGTCAAAGCCCAGCGCTTCGCCGAAGGGCTTTGGCCGCTCGCCGACCATCGTCTTTCCGGGGGCGGTAAAGACGTTCACGCTCAGCGTGTTCGACGCGACAGGCGCGATCACGGGCGTGCTCTGTTTCGGTCCATTTGTGCCGTCCATTTGATACTCCTTTCGATGTCAGAGCGAGTGACTGTCCACAGCAGAATTGGCGCAAGCACGACGACGAATCCATCGGACGGACGCGCCGATCAATACCGAAGTGTTGGTTGGACACTGAGTCAAGCAAGCTCACCAAGCGGACTTCGGCAAGCGTTGAAATCCGCATCTCCTCCGGGCCCAGCGTTAGCCGTAGGTGAGATCGGTGCTTTGTCCGACCTCGATAATGTAGCCGTCAGGATCGCGGATGTAGCAGCGAATCTCGCCGTATTTGGGAATTGGCGCCGTGATGAACTCCGCTCCTCGACTTTTCCATAATTCATAGCACGCTTGAATATCCGCAACACGGAAGTTCATAAAGCTGTTGATGTGATTCGGGTCGGGGACGCTGAGGATTACCGTCGGCTTGTCCGCGGTGGGGCCGCCCCCAACGTTCAGAATCATCCAGATATTCGCGAGCTGAAGGTACGCAGGCGCGTTGCCGTCCCCCATGCTCAGAATGCGCGCGCCGAAGACTTTTTCGTAGTAGCGTGCCGACCGCTCGATGTCGGCGACGGTGAGAAAATGCGCAATGCTGATCCCCTCGCGCGGGGGCATCTCAAACGTTTTTTGTTCGACTTGTACGGCGTTCATTGATGACTCCAAATTCGATACAGTGTCCGCCGACGCGAGGTGCGGTGGCCGCGGTGCTCACAGTTGCTCCCATCGGTAGCACCTTCATCAAACCAGAAGCGGGACAACGAGTCTATTGGACGAAGGTATCGGCCAACACCAAAGTGCGAATTGGACACATCGCCAAACAGTGGTCCGAACTCTCTCCCACGTTCCTCCAATACCGAGGCATCGTCAATACCATCGTCCAATTGCAGAGCCGGCTGCCGCCAAAAGAAACTTCGTTAGAAATTGCGATGCGCGAACGCCTGGTGCAAAGTTCACGATCAGCTGACCGGGAGTTCGGAGACGGAGACGTCGCGTAAAAAAAGGCGGGGATAAATCGAAATGGAGAAAAATCAACGCGGAATCAACCCGGCTCGAAGCCGAGTGGCGCTGGGTGTGTGGAGTGCCTGGCGCCAGCAGACGGTTGGTGGTTTCATCTTCGCCGGTGTGCGGAGTGTGGGCACATCGGTTGCTGCGACAGTCCTCCTAAGAGTGCCGGCGAACTGGGAATCGCTCCTCAATTAACTGTCCACTCCGAGGCCGCCGGCAGCTGAAGGCATCCCGTGGGCCGCAGGCGGTTCCGTAGGGACCTCGACACAGCGGAACCAGAGTGTAAGACTCGTCAAGGCGCTTCAAGCCGTGGCTGTGCTTTCTCGACTCATGAAGCGCCGAACGAGCTGCGCAATTTCATCCGCCGCAGTATCGAGCGCGAAATGACCCCCGTCGACGATGTGCACTTCGGCCTCTGTGACATCCCTGCGATAAGCTTCCGGCTCCGAGGAGTCGAACGAGAGTTCGTACTTACCCCAGATCACCAGTAGGCGTGGCTGCCTCTCATGCATCCATGTTTGCCATTTGGGATAGCCATCAACGTTCGTGCGGTAGTCGTAGAACAGATCGCTTTGAATATCAGCTTGGCCAGGTTGGCTTAGAAACGCAAATTCGTCGGTCCACAGATCCGGGTCGTAGCGTTCCACATTAGGATCGCTGCCGATATGGCGTGTCCGCGTCGTCGCGAGCGACAAGAGATTCGTGCGAAGCGCGCTTTCGTTGTCAGCGCGATCGGCCCAAAAGGCGCGACGCGTCTTCCAGTTCACTCCCAAGCCTTCGTTGTGCGCCACAGCGTCCTGGACGATCAGAGCTTCGATCCGGTCCGGGTGGGCCAATGCCATCCGAAAGCCCACGGGACCGCCATAATCCTGCATGTAAAGCGTGTAATGGGAGAGGCCCAATGCTTCGGTGAAGTGACTCATGATCTCGGCGTAGTGATCGAATGTATATGCGAATTTCTTCGGGTCCGGCCAATCGCTGTGTCCAAAGCCCGGGTAATCGGGCGCTATAAGGTGATAGCGATCGGAAAGTCTGGCCAAAAGAGGTTCGAACATTCTTGATGAAGACGGCAGCCCGTGTAACAGCAGCAGAGTCGGTCCGTCCTTCGGACCAGCCTCTCGGTAAAAAATGGAGAGCCCATCGATCGGCATCGTGCGATACAAAGTCGAATGTCCCATTCGGCGTTCCTTTTTTTGGATTTGGGTCGGCAACTGAATCAGGGTCGCACCTGCCAGGTCGTCCTTGGAGGATCGCGCGTCCGCTGAACCAGTGATGCCAAGCGTGTCAGCCGCAACAGTTATGGCCGAACTGGCAAAGAAGGTACTAAGAAGGAGGCGGCGACCATGGTTAATCTCTTCAGGCATTCGATTTTTCTCCAATCGAATTTACACACGATCCGAACCTCGCCTGCCGCCTAAGCTACTACTTCTAGAATCACCTCGAGCTCCAGCGGGACGCCGAGCGGAAGGCTCGCGACGCCGTATGCCGAGCGGCAAGGGTTTTTATCTTTTCCGAAGAAGTCTTGCAGCAACTCCGAAGCCGCGTCGGCAACCTTCGGTTGTTCGCGAACATCCCCTGCGGTGGCCACCGACACGCCCAGCCTGACGATACTCCTCACTCTGTCGAGCGACCCCAAATAACTCCGTGCGGCAGCTAGGGCGTTGAGTGCCGCGAGTTGAGCCGTCTTCCGTCCCGTTTCAACGTCAACCTCCGCTCCGACGCGACCAATGAATGTCGCCTCCCGCCCTTCTGTGGGAAGCGTCCCGGTGAGAAAGAGCAGATTGCCGGTATGGACTGCCTCTGCATAGGTCCCGAACGGCTCAGGCGGTGCAGGAAGGGGAGCCTCGCGCGCTATCAGTTTCTCTTCCAAGTTTGTGCCCATTTCTCCCTCCCATTGAACTTGAACTAAGAGTTGTTGTTTCGCGGATCGTCTTTCGCGCTGACGTATTCCAGTCCAAGCGGCCCCATCGCGGTTACCTGCGTGACGTACTCGCCGGATTTTGCCCAGTGGAAATGGGAGGTGTTGCCAGGGAGGATGATCACCGCGCCGGGCGGATAGGCTCCCAACTTGCTCGCGTCGAATTCATCACCGAGTCCGACATAAAAAATGCCGGAAATCACGGTATAGACTCGATCCTCAGGGTGCTTGTGAGGCATCAGCTTCTCGCCGTGGGGCGTTTTCACCCTGATTGTGTAAGGCCCGGGCTCCGAAGGGTGACCCACGACTACGGCCAGCCGGACGGAAGGTGGGAACGCCGGAAACGGCTTCCATTCGACATCTTCGGACAGGATGGTTTTGAAAACCTCCTGCCCGGGTTGGTGAGGCCGAACTTCGTTTTGTTGAGCACGCTTTTCGGCGCTTGTGTTCTGCGACATATAACCTCCTCCGCGCAGAAAATGGAAAGCATCACGACAGACTTTCAAATCATGTCCGCCAGGACTGATTTCGAACGACCTCAATCCTTGACGTCCCGGAGTTGGGCATGCATCGGGCGCCGGCTCAGGGTGCGATTTGGCCCAGATAGTATCCGAGCCGATTTTCGACGTCTCCCGGCTTGTGGAAGCCGTGCGCCATCAGCGCTTTGATCCCATTCTGGGCGGCGGGTCGCCCAAGCGACGCGATGCATGCATCCCATCCAGCACCGAGCTCAACGTCCGGTGGCAGGCTAGTGTTGACGAGGCGCTTGGTCTGAGCGATGGCCCATTTGTCGAACTTGGCAATCCGGGTCGCGAGCGCCTCTACAAATGCATCCAGATCGGCGTCGGGCAAGGCGCGATTGATATAGCCGTAGGCCTCTGCCTGCTCTGCTCTAATGTCTTCGGAGCTCAATAGCACCTCAAGAGCGCGGTTTCGGCCGATGAGTTCGGGAAGCCGAGCCATGGGGCCGCCGCCGGCGACCATTCCCACGCCTACCTCCCATTGCGAGATGATGGCCTTCTCGCGGCTGGCGAAACTCATGTCGCAGGCCAGCGTGATCTCGCTGCCGTTGCCTGTCGCTCGGCCGCGGATGAGCGCGATAGAAGCGGCTGGTAGGCGGGTTAGGCGAACGAGAAAGTCCGGCCAGGGCGGCAAGCCCGTAGGGCCGTCCGGCAATGAGGTGAGGTCCTCAAGCTTGGCCTCGAAATCGGAATGATTCAGGAAGTAGTCTTCGACCGCGCTATCGAAGACGACGACCCTGACATGCTCATCGGCCTCCAGAGCTTCGATGACTCCCTGGAACTGTTTGACCATTTCCGGGCCCATCACGTTTATCGGCGGATTGTCGATGGTGACACGCCAATAAGCCGGCGACCGCCGGGTTACGCGAATCTGTGCGGGGCCCGTTGGAGCGTTTATCCGTTCAGGTTTTACAGGTGCGCTCACAGTTGCCATGGGATTCTCCTTCGTATATTTGTAGCCATGTTGAAACAGGTTTATGAAAGCCGGCAGACCAGCGGCACTCCTACGGAGCATAACGAGTAAAGACAAAGTCACCAGCTTGGAAAGGCTGGTGGCAGGGGAAACAGGTTTTGAGTTTCGCCTCGTCGGCAGGTTTGCCGTCTTTGTCAAATTGAGCGAACCCCCAGCCCGCACTTGCAGCGAACTTTTTTGAGTCCTTGACCATAAACTGCAGGTACCACTCGGGCGCGGGTCCGGCCACGAAAGATTGGGCCCGCCCAAAGACTTTGTTGTTTTCCTCCGACGGCACGTATTTCCAGGCGATGCGGGCGATGACTGTGCCGTCTGGAAACGGAAGTTTGTCTTCCCGATACGCCTTGATCGCTACGTCGTTACCGAGGATGGCTCGAATATCATTGAGGCTGCCTTCTTCGTGAGCCACGGAGATCAGTCTCCAGTCGCGGTACGCAGGAAAGATCTTTATCCCGAAGATCGGGGCGGCGCCTCTATCGTCGCGTCCAGATGCAGGAAGGGTAGATGCGACAATTCCAACCACCGTAAGGGGCGCAACCAGCAAGAAAGCGATTCGTTTCATATCGGTTGCTCCCTTTCCGAATTACCGTTTTTGCTCTTTTGAACTTACCTTCATTAATCTGTTCTATTTAGTTTTCGCCGCGGCTCGCTCGTTCAACTCCGCCACTTCCCGCGGGTGAGATAGCATGGCCCCTTGCGGGGACTTCGCCTGAGCGAATCTTCTCATGTCGAGTCCGGATGACAGGATCAGCATCATCCATGCGACCAAGGCCACTCGGTACATCTGCGAGATTTTCATTCCTATACTCCTCGTTAAACTGACTGTCGCGATTAACTCAGAACAACCTTGGCCGCGCAATTGGACGATGGTATCGCCTATACGAAGGTATCGCCGACACCTTCGTCCAATTGCCTCACTTCCCCACCTCTGGCCTAATCGCAACAACTCGAGATGCACGCTGATGTGGCCCGGAAGGCTTTGTGAAGGAGAGCACAACATGTCTGAACCTCGCACGAAATCTGTGGTGCCGGAACAACCGAGAGAGAAGATTGAGGCCTGCGGCGCCGTCAAACGTCTCACAGGCTTTACAACCGTTGCAGCAGCCTTAGCAGTGCTCGTCGCCGGCGTCACTGTGGCGGTTTATGCGCAGGACAAGTACTCGCTGATATCGCCGGACGGGATCGCGTTCTCCGATTTCAAGGGATACGAGGACTGGGCTGTCGTCTCTTCCGCCCGGCAAGACGAAATACTCAAGGTGATCGTCGCCAATCCGAAAATGATCACGGCGTATAAGGCCGGCATTCCCGTCAACGGTCAGACTTTCCCGGAGGGCTCCATGATCGTGAAGCTTCAGTGGAAGCAGAAGAAGAGCACAGAGGCCCAATTCGCCGTAGACCTGCCAGACGTGTTCACCCAGGCTTTCGTCATGGAAAAGGACAGCAAGAGATTTCCGAAAACCGGTGGGTGGGGTTACGCGGTGTTCAACTACGATCCCGCCTCGGAGAAGTTCACGCCCGATGCCAAAAGTCCGTCTGACTGCGGAAACGCGTGCCATACGGCCGTAAAGGTGAAGGACTACATCTTCCACCCGTACGAGAAGCGTTGATCTGCGCCTGCCCTGACATGAATGTCGAGCCGAACGGTGCCCAACTGTACGCCTTCTGCTCCTAGATTGAGGGCCGCGACAATACCACGAGCGTCAGCTATACCGCCAGCGGCAACGACCGGAATGTTTACCGCATCTACGGTCTGCAGTACAAGCGAGAAAGTGCCAGTCAACGAATCTTCCGCCGGTCTTAGGAAAGAGCCGCGGGGTCTGCCCGCCTCAAAACCAGACGCAACCCGACATCAGCACCAGCTTGCTCGAGCGCGATAGCTTCATCGGGTGTGGTCGCTATTGGTGCACGGGCAGTACGATCGCGTTGGGGTCTCCCCAGTTAAGCCAGACACGGGGGAGAGTCTATTGGACGATGGTGTTTGCCAATACCTTGGCATTGCTCGGTCGACTAATTGCATTCGAGCACCACAATCGCCTCCACCTATCAACCGCGGATGGCCACGGCGTCGAATAGCTCCCTATAGGCGTCTGTCAACATGCCGATGGTGAATGCGCAGTTCAGGCCGCTCGGATTGGGTAATACCCAAACCGCAGAACCGCCGAGTGTAGTTGACTGTAATCCCCACGAAAGGTTGCGCTGGTTCAAAAACACAGAACACGCTGGTTTCCCCAGGAACGCCAGGTATCTGGGCCTATACTTCGCGATTTTGCGCTCGAGCAGAGGATGAGCAGCAATGTAGTCGGCTCTGCTGAGGTCTGTTGCGCTGATTGTCGGCCGGGCAACCGCAGAGGTAATTCCGCAACCATAGTCGAGCAATAGGCGCGCCTCCTCTGGTTCTAGCCGCCGGCCTGTAAAGCCTGCGAGGTGAAGGATACGCCAAAAACGGTTGTTTCGGTTCGCGAAGTGGAGTCCAACTGAAGCCGACCGCATCCCGGGATTGATTCCACAGAAGATTACGTCCAGGGAGGTCGAAATGACATCAGGCAACCCCATTGACTGTTCCTGTAGATTAGAAGACATTGCTTAATCTCTTGGGACCGCTCAAGTGTTTATTGCCACGTTCGTAGAAGCGCAGTAAGCGGTCCGCTTCTTGAGTCAGGCCTATGCGCACACTTTTCCCAATCGCGCCAGCCTTGCGTGTCGTCTCAGCCAGCCAGAGCGAAGAACTTGCACTGCACAAGTCCAATCCATCGTGTCTGAGATCAACCTGCAATGCCTTAGTCAATCTTCCCGGCCCTCTTCCGATATCGGCCCATTGCTCCCTTCGAAGCTCACCGTGCATGAGTTCGATACCGTCAATAGGTTCAACGGCCCGCAACAAAACTCCCGCACCAATTCCAGCCCTCTCACTTGTCACATTTAATAAGTACGACACGCCGTAAGCGATATAGACATACGCGTGTCCTCGTTCAAGGAAAAGGGAGCTGTTGCGGGGTGTCATGCCTCGGAAAGCATGTCCAGCTGCGTCGCCCACCGGATAGGCCTCAGTTTCGACAATGCGTCCGCTTAGCCTTCCGTTTGCAACGTCATGAACGATGACCTTGCCAACCAGATAGCGTGCCAGCTTCACAGTGTTGACAGGAAGGTCTGCGCGCAAGAGTCGTCGAAGGCTGCCATCGGTATGGATTCGCTGCAGCAACTGTGATGCAGAAGGCATTGAACCACTCAACAATCGTACCGCCGTGCGGATAGTGGCACGCTCATGCTGTTGGCAGATAGGCCCAAGCGGCGTGCTTGAATAAGTTGGCGAGTCAGAATATGGACCAGGAGGAGGCGCAGGAACTTGTGGGAAACGGTCAAGACCTTTTGATTTCCGCTCCGGGCGAAGCCCCGTCAGAGGAAGAAAACCGGTTATCATGCGATCGGACGAAGTGGTGGTTGGAGATTGCAGCATTATCTGAACTGACTCGATTCCAGAGGACGCGCTCTGAGCGGAGTGTCGCAGCCATTCTTACCAAGTCTGCGAAAGAATTGGCCTTCATCTTTTGCATCACCTGGCCTCTGTGCGCCTTTACCGTTATCTCGCTAATCCCAAGCTCTGCACCGACTTGCTTGTTCAACAGGCCCGAGGACACCAAGGCCATGACCTGCCGCTCACGGTGGCTGAGTCGTGCATAGGAGTCGCGAAGTCCTCGTGCCTCTGCCTCGCGCCCAAGTTGAGCACGACTACGTTGAATTCCCTCCTGGATAGCCCCGACTAAAACGTCATCGCCGAATGGCCTAACAAGGAATTCGATGGCTCCAGCCTTCATGGCCCGGACCGTCGTGTAAACATCAGGCTCGCCCGTGATGAAGATGATCGACATATTGGGACGATCGACAATGACACGCTTTTGCAGATCGAGACCATTGAGGTCTGGAAGGGAAATGTTGAGCACCAGGCAGCTGGGAACGGCAGGCCATGGCCTGATAAGAAATTCACGAGCTGAGGCGAATGTTTCAGTCTGCCAGCCACCAGAGGAAATTAGGTATTTGAGTGATTCGCGAACGAACTTATCTTCGTCGACTACAAATACGATCGGCTCTGCGTTTGATACAAAGAGCGACCCCAACTCATGGCTCATAATCTGCGCTAAGCCCATAGGAATACCTCCTCGTGGCTACCACTCCCGTGCTTGACTCAAATTCTCACTCTCCAAGACACCCCCCGCCGTCGGACAATTCGGCTGGCTGGTGACGTCAGTCGGTACTTGCAATCAACTTGCAATCCGTAAAGGCCAAGAGTTGAATTAGACGACATCGGCGCCATGAGAGGAATGGGCTATCGTGTCGATTGGTCATATTCGGAAGTTATTCAGCCCTGTTGCAATTTGTCGGACATGCATGGTGGGAGGGAGATGCGCCGGGTTCGGGTCGAGCATAGGGGAAGCCGAAGTCCAGCGCGGGAATCGATCAGCCCGCGAACTTCATACTGCCATCGTCGTGCGATAAGGCTGAACGAACGGTTTGGAGCAATTGCTCGTCGCTAAAGGGTTTCTCCAAGAATGCAACGGCGCCGGCCTGTATTGCTCGTCTGCGAGAACCTTTATCGTCATAAGCGGTAATGAAAATGATGGGAATGCGGTAACCTGCGGCAGCCATCTCGCTCTGAAGTTCTAATCCATTCATGTCCGGCATCTTCACGTCCAGGATGAGGCATGAAGTATCGTCCAGTTTGTCAGACTTCAAGAAAGCTTCCGCAGATTCAAAGGCCGCCGCTCGAAAACCGAAAGATTCGATAAGTAGTGTGGTGGTCCGTCGGATCGACTCATCGTCGTCAATCACTGAGATCAGAGTCTTTTTCGCCTCGGATTCTTCTCGCAAGGCCAAACGGACGGCTTGGAACAGTTCTTCATCGCTAAATGGCTTGCCCAGGAATGCAACCGCACCGGCTCGAATCGCTTGTTGACGCGCCTCTTTGCTGTCGTATGCGGTGATGAAAATAACAGGTAATCCGCACCCTGCGGCAGCCAACTCTCTTTGGAGCTGTAGTCCGTTCATGCCCGGCATCTGAAGGTCAACGAGCAGACATGAAGTATCGCGCAATTGGATTGACTTCAAGAAAGCTTCCGCGGATTCAAAGGCCGCTGCTCGAAAGCCGAAAGACTCGATGAGAAATGTCGTGGTCCTGCGGATGGACTCATCGTCGTCAACGACCGAGATCAGGTTCTTCGTCACCCTTGACTCCGTACTAAGGACATATTCATCCCGGACGGACCAAGAATCTATTGGATGTTGGGATATAAAGTGTCTCAAAAGGGAGCATGCCAATAAACTTTCGTTTATACGGTCTTCTCAGGGGAGGTTCTTGAGCTTCTCTATCATTCTGATTAGCTCGACGAGAGATTCCGCATGCATCTTCTCTGTCGCCCGGCTGCGCTGAACTTTCACGGTACTCTCTGCCGTCCCAAGCTGGTCCGCAATCTGCTTATTGAGCATGCCAGAGGTGACCATGGAAATCACCTCCTTCTCACGCGAAGTCAATGAGTCGTACCGCTGCCGGAGAATCGTGACCTCCTTTTCCTGTTCACGTCTGGCACGGTCTCGCTCCAATGCGATGCCAACCGCATCCAGTAGCTCCTGATCGCGGAAGGGTTTGGTCAAGAACTCGACGGCACCAGCCTTCATGGCGCGAACACTCATCGGAATGTCGGCGTGGCCGGTGAGAAAGATTATCGGAATACCGATCTTCCTCACTGCCAGCTCGCGTTGAAAATCGAGACCACTCAATCCAGGTAGCCTGACGTCCAGCACAAGGCAGCAAGGTGCATCGGGCAGATTCTTATGCAGAAACGTATTCGCCGAGTCAAAACTTTCAACGTTTAGACCCACGGTGCTTAAGAGGAACTTCAGTGAAGAGCGTACTGACGGATCATCGTCGACAACGAAAACAACCGAAGAACCTGTCATGAGCGACCCCCCGAGGTTGCCGGCAGTGTGAACGAAAATGCCGCGCCGTGGGGAGAATTGGGCGTAGCCCAGAGTCGACCGCCATGACTTTCAACAAGTGAGCGACTGATCGACAGACCCATTCCCATACCCTTCGCTTTCGTTGTAAAGAAGGGATTGAAGAGGCGATCCATCTCGAAACCGAAGCCAGAACCGGAGTCGTTTACGGCAACGAGTATGTCCCCAGATTCGTCGATCCTTGATTGCACCCAGAGTAAACGAGGTCGATCTGTCACCGCGGTCAAAGCTTCGATGCCGTTCATGATTAAGTTCAGCAGGACCTGCTGAAGTTGAACGCGATCGGCCAACACGAGCGGGAGATCTGCTGTCAATTGGCGGTCAACCGAGACTTGATTTTCATAAAGCTCACGGCCGGCTAGAAGCAGAACCTCTTGAATCACTTCATTTATGTCCAATTCGTTCCTTTCGGCAGGTCCTTTCTTTATGAATGCACGGATACGAGCTAAAACGGCGCTGGCGCGTGTGCCATCCGCAACAATCTCCTCGAGTACCCTGCGCAGCACGTCTGGTTCAAGATTGTGATTAGCGAGCAGTCTGAGACAGGCATTTCCATTATTTGTTACCGCAGTCAAAGGCTGATTCACTTCGTGGGCAATGGACGCCGCCATTTCGCCCAAATTTGTGAGTTTGGACACCTGAGCAAGCTCCGATCGGGACTTCTCAAGCGCCTCTTCAGATTGCCGGCGCTCGGTCACATCCTGGACCACGGCTATGTACTCGAGTTGACCATCCTGGTCGCGGGTCGCATGAGCGACAGAATGCAGAAACTTGATCGACTGGTCAGGCATCAACAGGCGGAACTGCCATTCAAAGTCGTTGCCGCCGTTTCGTGCCTTTACTACCATTTTTTCGTACAAACTGAGGTCGTGCGGATGAACTCGAGTACGGATCAGTTCGAGCGTCACAGGCGCGCCGATCTCAAGCTCGTAGATGCGATAGAGCTCTTTTGACCACTTGATTTCGTCTGTCGCCACGCGCCAGGAATAGCTGCCTATTTGACCGAGACGTTGACCTTCCGCAAGGAAAGCCTCGCTCCGACGCAAAGCTTCTTCCGCCCGTCTTCGTTCAATTACCTGTGCGATAATTCCGGCGGCAAACGAGAGAGCTTCGAGCGTACTTTCAGTGAGCGGCTTCCGTGAGAACATGCCCATAACGCCTACTAGCCTGTCCTCCAGAACCAGCGGGTAGCCGGCAAAAGAGATCATTTCTTCCCGTCGTGCCCAGTCTTTGTCACTGACGCGAGGATCGTTTTGGGCGTCGTTAGTGAAATGCGGTTTTCTTTCTTGAGCTATCAGTCCAATTTTGTGCTGTCCGACGGGTATTTGACTGTGGGGTCCATCCAGGCGTGTGTACATTCCAGCACTTGCTTGCAACTCAAGTTGGCGGCCATCGCCGCTGAGTGTCCAGATACGGGCGAATGCAGCATCGAGATGCCGAACTACTGCGGCAGCACAGTCGTGCAGGATTCCCTTCAGATCTTCTTGGTGCGACAGAGCCATCCCGATTTCTTCTCGGAATGCGCTAATGCGCGTTCGCTCATCCATCGCAGCACGCAGCGCTATCTCCGCCCGCTTTCTCTTGCTAATATCACGGATAAAGCCCGTAAACATCTTATGGTTGTCTCCGGTTAGCTCGCCAAATGAAACCTCTACAGGAAATTCCTCCCCATTCTTGTGAAGCGCGGTTAGTTCGGTGCCTTGCCAATTTATATGCCGATGACCGGTATGCAAATACCTTGCGAAACCGCTCTCGTGCAGCTTCCGCATGTATTCAGGCATTAAGAGCGTCAAGGGTTTCCCCATCAGATCGGTCGGGGCGTAGCCAAAAACCGTCGCGGTGGCAGGGCTGGCGAACAAAATCAAACCTTTATCGTCAATGCTTACAATGGCATCGCTCGCTGTCTCTACGACAACGCGATACTTCTCTTCGCTAGTTCTGAGATCTTCCCCGGCGTGCTTGCGGTCGGCAATTTCCGTTCGAAGCTCTTGGTTGGCTGCGGCAAGTTCTGTAGTCCGTTGGGCGACGCGTCGATCGAGTTCGCTCGCGACCCGCTTCTGTTCGCTCAGGAGTCGCGCCTCTTGCAACCCGATGGATGCTTGATTTGCGGCCACGCTCAGAATAAGTTGCTCGGTCTGCCGCGGAAAATCGCCTCGCTCTGACCCCGCGACGAGTACGCCAATTTCGCCCTGCAGTCCTAGTCTCAAGGGCACAATCGAAATGTCCCGGTCTCCCCGAGGGTTCCGTATGACCGGAGGCCATTTCTGAGGGGCGATCCCTAGCCACTCTTTGAGTGCGTCGACAATCTCGTGCGGCGGGGCCATCAGCTCTCGCGATGGAGCAACCCGAACCATCTCGATTGGCGTCTGACCACCCGTTTCTTTCAACCTTGCATAGACGAAATCCAACTGGAGCATACGCAGCAGCGCGTCGAGCAGGGTACGAACAATTTGGGACGGCTCACCACCGCTCCACATGGCTGGAAGAGCGAGGACGCTGACCAGATCATTAACGCAGCGCTGAAGGTTCTTGATCTCCTCTTTAAGATCTCTGGGTTGCACATCCATATCTCAGGCCACCGTAGGCGAATTGCCCCGGTCAGCTCGCCGTTGACGAAACTCTCGCAGAAACTCATCCGGCGGCACAAAAAAAGGATTCTGCTGAAGGATGCCCCCGATGATGACCATCGGATGCGTCCGCATGATGTCAATCACGGCGTCACTCCCAAATTGCCCCAGATGGTAAGTACAGATGACCGCGTCGTCGTGGCGAAGCCACACGTCGTTTACACGCGACTCAAACTCAATCACGTCATCGACATAGGACCGATCTTCAACCGCCCAGTCCATACGACAACAGATGCGACTCAGAGGAAATCCTGGCTTGGCGTTTCCGCTGGCGAGTTGCTCAAACACCGCCAGCATCCGATCCTGATCGAAGCGGCCATCCGGAAGGTAGACTTCGGTGTTGGTCCGAAGCTCGAGCTGTCCCTTCTGCTGCGCGGCCGCCGGGTCAATGCCAGCGGCAGTCAGGCGTTGCAGGTGGTCCTGGTGTTGCTCAGGGTTCAGGACGTGAACGGCTTTGTCACCAGATTCCAACCCGTCCTTTATGAACGGAAGGAGGATGCGATATTCTTCCTCGTCGTTGTTGAAGAACGCGCAAACGTGACGCGTTTCGTGGAGTCGGGAGCCGGCGAGGGAAATGGGGGCTGAGATGCCCTTCATGGCCTTTCCTCCTACATGGATATCGTGCATAGCTGCTGAGCAGTCGAGTTCCCGCGACCTTTTTTTCGCTGGTTGCTATTTTCGGATGCAATCAAGGGGTGCACGGTCGGCTCGCTGAGCTGAACTCGCCGAAGTGGCTGGAGTGTCTCTGATCAAGGACCCGTGATCGTACTGCTCCCTGTCGTTCGTCCCGCCATCTGATATTCGGATTATTGCCAATACCAGAGTTTAATTGCAACAGGTTATCCGTTCTGAACCAAAGAAATCCCGTTAAATCTGTGCGGATTGGATGACGGTTGAGGTCACTCTGCCCGCCAGGAGAAGCGAAAACCCCTGCAGCGCACACTTCAATTCCCAGTTCAATTTGGATAAGAAGGGATGAAGGCATGCACCCGCCTCAGTACTTTGCCGGCTACGCTGATCCCCCGCGAAAATCCTTCGAGTGCGGGCGAACACGGTACCGGGCTCTGTAAGGCCGGCTGCGACGACCCATGACCGAGTTTTCGGCGTTTCGCACAAGCATGTGTAATCTGTGACCGAATCACCGCACCTGAAGGCAGTCGGATAATCCAGAACACAAGTGTTCCGGAAGACCCCGTGCTGAGCACGGAATTGCAAATCGGTCCATTGTCGGGATAAAGAAACGCAACTGCAGGCAAGGATGTGCTTCTAAGAGTGTAGCGCCATCCGATATTACGCAATCAGAGAAAGGCTAATTGAATGATCAGTTCAGTTGAATTGCGGCGTGTCGCGGCATTCTCTGACCTGCAAGACGAGCAGGTCGAATGGTTTGTCAGTCATGTCCAGGAAGTCGTTATCCATGCCGGTGAGGCATTCGTACAGCAAGGCGATCCAGCAGACTGGATGTTCATTTTTCTTGAGGGGCTCTTCCAGTGGAAAGGAGAATTCGGGGGCGACATGGTCTCACTTCCGGCTAATGCCGGCGATGTCAGCGGAGTTTTTCCTTTCTCCAGGATGAAACGGTTCACTGTAACCGGACGGGCGTTGACGGACGGGCGTCTTATCAAATTTCCGGCCGCTCTCCTTCCAGAACTTACCCAAAGAATGCCGGAATTGACGACCAGATTGGTCGGCATGATGTCCGACAGAATCCGTGAAGGAACTCGCATCGAGCAGCAACGGGACCGCTTGGTCTCGCTGGGCAAATTATCAGCCGGACTTGCCCACGAATTGAATAATCCCGCGTCCGCCGCCAGGCGCGCGGTCGATCAGATGCGCTATATGCTGGCGAAAATGCGACGCGCAAATTTCGAATTGTGGCGTCAGCCCCTCGATGACTCGGCCAAAAGCAGAATCGAAGAGGTTGAAGCCTCGCTGCTGCAATCAGGAGAGACGCAGTTGGATGGCCTCGCTCTCAGCGACCTGGAAGAAAAGCTGGACTCGATTTTGCGGAGTCACGGGCACGCTGATTCGTGGGAGGTCTCGGCAGCCCTCGCAAAGTGCAACATGACCCCGGACACGCTCACCTCTCTGCTGGCACACTTCGATCCAAGCGCTGCTCGCGCTGCGCTGGTGCGAATCGGGGCTTCCGCAGAATTGTCAAGTCTTCTGAACGCCGTAGAAGGCAGTACAGCCCGGATTTCAAAGCTGGTTCGAACGGTTAAAGATTACACCTATATGGACCAGGCGCCGGTTCAGAATGTTGATGTCGCGCGAAGCCTCGAAACCACGCTAGCCACACTGGCCCACAGTCTGCAAGCTGGAATCAAGGTACAGCGTACGTATGAACCGGTCCCGCTCCTAGTGAACACGGTAGGAACCGAGTTGAACCAGGTCTGGACCAACATCATCGAGAACGCGATCGACGCCATGCCGGAAGGGGGCGAACTTCGGGTGCGAACTTTCCGCGAGGATCACTATGTTGTGGTCGAAATCGGCGATAGCGGGCCGGGAATTCCCTCAGAGATAAGGCCCTATATCTTCGATCCCTTTTTCACGACAAAGGACGTTGGCGAGGGAACCGGCCTGGGGCTGAACACCGTGCAGACAATTGTCAGAAAGTACGGTGGAAACATCCAGATCAGTTCAAAGCCGGGCGACACTCGGTTCCAGGTATGGCTTCCATGGGCTGATCCGATCGAATTCGGCAAACGGCTTGATGGGTAGCCGCAGCAAACATACGTGGAGTGCGTTTCGCGTGAGCCAGCGCAAGCATGAAGGGTCAGGATTGATCGGCGAATGATGATCCCTATCAAATCTCCGTGTGAGGAATCGGCAGCTCGCGCGGCTCCGAGTACTGGTGAATCATGCAGGGGACCCTGGGTGTTGATTGCGACGATTCTCGCTTCGAGCATGGCATTTATCGATGGGACTGTCGTCAACGTGGCGTTGCCAGCTTTGCAGAGTGCTCTTCATGCATCGGTCATGGACATCCAATGGGTGGTCGAGTCCTACGCCCTTATGCTTGCATCCCTGCTGCTGCTGGGCGGTTCTCTTGGCGATCTCTATGGCCGTCGTAGAATCTTCCTCTGCGGCGTTCTGCTTTTTGCAATCGGATCGTCCTGGTGCGGCCTCTCGTCTTCAATCACTTCTCTCATCGTCGCGCGTGGACTTCAAGGGATAGGAGCGGCGTTCCTTGTACCGGGAAGTTTGGCCATCATCAGTGCCTCTTACACAGAGGACGGGCGCGGGCGGGCCATCGGTACCTGGTCCGGATTCACGGCGATCACAGCAGCCATTGGGCCGATCCTCGGCGGATGGCTGGTGGAAAATGAGTCGTGGCGTTGGGTCTTCTTCATCAATCTTCCAATCGCGATCCTCGTAATCCTTATTTCACTGTGGCGGGTCCATGAGAGTCGTAACGAAGAGGCAAGCAAGAGCCTCGATTGGCTGGGCGCGACGCTCGCTACTTTTGGTCTGGGAGCGATTACGTACGCTCTAATCAATGCTTCGGCCTCGACGTCAAGCCGCGAAGCAGTTGTTTGGGTATTGGGCGTGGCCGGATTGGGCGCGCTCCTTGGCTTCTTAGTCGTAGAGTCACGTTCGCAAACTCCGATGGTCTCTTTGCGTCTCTTCCGATCGAGAGACTTTTCCGGCGCCAACCTGCTCACGTTCCTGCTCTACGCGCCGCTCGGTGGAATCTTATTTTTCTTTCCACTCGATCTCATTCAGGTGCAGCACTACTCCGCAACACAGGCCGGAGCCGCGCTGCTTCCGTTGATCCTGGTCGTCTTCGTACTGTCCCGCTGGTCGGGAGGCCTGGTGGCTCGATATGGTGCGAGAATGCCACTGACGGTTGGGTCACTCGTAGCGGCGTCAGGCTTCGCGCTCTTCATGAGATCGGGAATCGGAGGCTCGTACTGGAACACCTTCTTCCCGGCAGTGGTTGTTCTGGGGATTGGTTTGGCGATCAGCGTCGCTCCGCTTACGACGGCAGTGATGGAATCGGTTCCCGCCAGCGAGGCCGGAGTAGCCTCCGGAGTAAACAATGCGGTGTCGCGTATCGCCGGACTACTGGCCGTCGCAGTCTTTGGTCTCGTCCTCTCGGCCGGATTCAACCGTACGCTCAACCACAGTCTCTCGAGGATACAACTGTCTCCCGCTGAGCGCCAGAGCGCTGAAATACAGCGATCAAAACTGGCGGGCGCCCAAATCAGAGAGCCGCTGGTAATGCACGCTTTCGACGAAGCTTTCGTTTCCGGATTCCGGGATGTGGTCTGGATCTCTGTCGGGATGGCTCTTCTCAGCGCAGCGAGCGCTCAGATGATCCAATCGAAGATGCCCACTGTGAGCGGCAGGAAGTAAGTACGCAAAAACGGAAGATTAAACCATTTCGCGATCAATCATGCCGGAATCCAATATTTCTCATCAGGCAAGAGCCGAGCTGCCGCCTCGCGCACAGTCGACGCATGCAAACTAGGGTCACCACGTCCGGGATGGCCAAAGGACGGGAGAGCGGCTCGGCATCGGCGCTCTTTAACATGATGCGCAATATAGACGGATCGATCGGGATTGCCGGACTGTCCACACTGCTTTCTGTCAGAGAGCGGTTCCATTCCGAGCGAATCGGTGAATCGGTGACCGTCTATTTAGTTGCCGTGCAAGGGCGGCTGCAACAGTCAGCAGCTTTCTTTCTCTCTCCGGGGAGTGATTCGTATTCAGCCAAAATGCGCGCAATCGGCGCTATCGGGGGTGCTGTCCTCCGCCAGGCATTTCTGCTCGCCGATGGCGATTGCTTCCTCGCCCTGGGCTGCGTATTGCTCGGAAGCGCGATTGCTTTGTTCTTTATGAAAGGAGCACGTATCTCGAGAGCGGTAAGTGCACACTGACTAGTGCAAGGCGGCGTGACGATGCCGCTTGGGTCGAAGTTAGTGGCTGAACTATTTCTTGCGTACAGTCGAGGCATCTTCCATACTGGCTTGCTTGTTCCACCCGTGGAATCGCGAGAAGTCACCCGCATTCCATGCCTCGCGGAGTCCAGGAGTACTCAGATCCCAGTCAGGACGGATTTCACTCGTCACGGTGCGCAGGTCGTGCCAAAGATCGATGACCGATGGACGCCCCCAGAACCAGTACCCGTTATAGATGCTGTAAATCACGAGTCCCGGCTTGAGTACGAGCGTATGCGGGATCATCGGATTATGCTCGGGATCAGTGTACTCCCGGATGTCGAGATCCTTCTGAATCGTTCGGTCGGAGTCTGAAAGGAAGGTCCACACGGCCCCGACCGACGCACGGAATTCCTGAAGAGTATGGTGATCGTCGGTCGCGATCGTGGCGATCCGAGTGTAGGCCACTGCGATCTTCGGGTAGAACGCGGCGAGTTCCAGATGCTGCTGGTGCTCTTTTGGGCAATAGTGGCCGCGCGCGAGCGTGAGGATTAACGGATCGTCCCCCTGTAGCTCGCTAAGCTTGCGCGCTTTGCCCGTGTGATCGGGCAGCTCGTAATCGGGAAAGACGCTTCCGGGCACAACATCAGAACGCATGATTCGATTCCTTCCGTTTTTTTCAAAGATCCAGAATGACACCCGCGCTTGGCTGGGAGCAGCATACGAGTACGTTCCCGGGAGCCGGCTTCTCCAGCGGCTCAGGGTTATAAATAATCGATCCGCCAATCAGTCCGGTCATGCAGGTATGACAGACTCCAGCCCGGCACGACCATCTGACAGGAACGTCGCAGGCTTCCGCGAGTTCAAGCAAATTTCCGAATTTCGGATCCCATGTGGCTGTGATCCCGCTTCGCGCGAATGAGACTTGGGGGCCGGATCCGGGCGGCCCTTGTGGGAGGTGAGGCATGTAAGCGACCCGCGCCATACCAGGGGTAATGGCCTCGAGAGTGCCGAAGATTTCGGTGTGCACATTCTCTGCAAGCACACCCCAGTTTCGCAGCCCTTCGCGCATATTCTGCAGGAACGAAGGGGGACCACACAGATAGAAGTCACTAGCCTGTGACACGCCAATTGTGATTAGCAAAGCTGTGTCAATGTGCCCGCGAGAATCGAAGTCTACCCCGATCTGGTCGGTCGCAGCGGGCCTGCTGTACACGGTGTATCCTCGTCCGCGAGAGAGCTGTTTCAGTAATGATTGCGACTCTTCGGCAAATGGATGCTCGTTTCCATTGCGCCCTCCATAGATCCACCAGATCTCTCGTTGCGATCTTTCGGCGGCGAGTGCGTGGAGCATCGACATCACGGGCGTTGCGCCCACTCCAGCGCTCAGCAGAACCACGGGATTCTGGCTGGAACGCAGGGCAAAGCTCCCTCGCGGCGCACTAACATCCAATACAGCGTCTTCCTGTGTATGGTTGCATAGAAACGAACTCCCAAGCCCGTTCAATTCGCTCTTCACGCTGATACGGAAATGGTCGGCTCCGGGCAGACCAGATAGCGAATAGCTGCGAAGGACCGGCGGCTTGTTCGGATCGACGAGCAATCGCAAGACGACAAATTGACCTGCGTGAAAGACAGGAAGAGATCGCCCATCGATTGGCTTCAGCGTGAAGGAAGTCACGCTATCGCTTTCCTTATGAATATTCGTGACTCTCATCTGTCGAAATCCGGACCACGATGGCGCTTGTTCCTCACTGGCGAGTCCTTGATTTCCCACCGTGGTATCGGAGCCCCTGTCTTGTTGGAGCATCGCCTGGAACGAACTCTGCCAGCCTTTGCTGAGTGCAGGAATTCGTAGCGCTCGTTGCAGTTGATCGCTGGAATGTCCTGGCAAATAAAGGAGTGCGTCAACATCAGCCACGCTGATTCGTTCCGGACGGTCAATCGTTTTTTCAATTTCATCGTTTGCGCCGACTTCTCCCTCCTGCAATACGCGAAAGTAGAATCCGGGTCTGTGATGCTCTACGAGGAGAGCGGGCATCCGAGGTTCATTCATGCGAATGCCGACGCGGTAGCAGGTCACGCGTGGCTGCGTTACTTCAAATTCAGCACCACCGATGCGGTATCGATCGCCGATGCACACCTCGTTATCGGGAAGTCCCTCGACGGTGAAGTTCTCTCCGAACTGGCCGAAAGTAAAATCGTTGCGGCCCAAAACGCGTTCCCAGTAATGGTAAGAATCCATCTGGTAGACGAATACGGCGCGCTGCTCCCCACCGTGACCGGCGAGATCGGCTTGCGCATCACCGTCAATATTGAGTCTGCGCACCAATCGCCGTCCATCAACTGAAGATTTCCAGACGGACGTTCGGACCGTTTTTCCGTTCCATGTCACGTCGCGCGGAAGGCCGACATTTACTGAGAGCAATCGGGCCATGCCTACCTCCACGAAACCAAGCGTATGGTTAGCGTCGTTCTATCTCGGTGCACCGGGCCAGCCTCTACGTAGGCACCGGCATCCAGGCCGCAATCGACTTGCTTCTGCGAGCCAAAGCCCTCAGACCGGCGTATCATCATGAATCAAGACCGCGGGTGTCAACTCGGACCGCGCTTACGCGAAATCGATGCCATTGAACTGGCAGCTCTTCATCGAGGTGGTCAAGGTGCCCCCTCTACATGAATCTGGCCGTCTTTGGCTGCTTCTTCGGGGGTCTTGCCGTCCCGACGCGCGACAATGTAGGCGGCGTACCAGCTCGACCAGTGGTGCTTCGGATCGGTAGGTTCGTATTCGGCGTGGTGCTTCTCCGCCTCTTGCAAGAGCTCGATCAAGATCGGGACATCCAAATTACCAAGTCCTCGACCAGGCAGCCGCGTCGTGACTTCCTGAATCAGCCATCCGTTGCCCTCGGAATCTCGAAACGTAGCGAACGAGTTGTAGCTGGCATGCTCGGGTGCTGGCCCGCCGATTCGACCGCTCCCGTCGATCCGGAACTGAGCGCCCGGCGTTCCAGGGTGGAACACCTCACTCACCTCAATACCCCGTGCGACAAGATCTTTGCGCGCAGCTGCAACATCGCAGACGATCAGGTAGAGGCCTTGGGCCGAGCCTGGCGCAGCTGATGTCATCTTCGTGCCAAACTGAACCGAGCAACCTGAGCCAGGAGGCGTGAACTGAACAACGCGGAAGCCGTCATCAAAGGGGAAGTCGGCGTCGAGTCGCCACCCGACCTTGGTATAAAACTCCTTCGCGCGATCAACGTCGGCGACCGGAATGGCGACCACCTCGAAACTCATATCTACTTTCCCGATACTAGCGCAACTCGGTTCACTGCTTGGAGACGCACTCGGGGTTGACATATTCTCTCCTCCTATTCCGAACAACTCACCAGCACCGTGTCCTCGTGGTAGATGAGATCCTTCGTTTCGTTCGTTGGCATCGGACGCGGCCCAATGCTGATCGGGCGCTGCGCCGGACTCTCTTCGGTGAACAGTTCCGGCTGCCTCAACGCCGCGAAGTCTCTTTAGCATCAAGGCGCATAATGAGTAAAAACCAGGTCGCTCCCATTTGCCTTCTGGTGGCATGGGAAACAACTTTTCATAAACGCCGCGTCGCCAGATTTGCCGTCTTGGAAGTGACCGAAGCCCCAGCCGCCGGTCGCAGCGTACTTCTTCGAGTCCTTGACCATGAATTGAATGTTCGTGGGTGCTCCGGGAACGAGAGACTGAGCCTGGCCAAATACCTTGTTGTTTTCCTCCGACGGCACGATGCGGTAGTGCAGTGCAGCAATGATCGCGCCATCCGGGAATGGAAGCCTTCCTTCACGATAGGCGCTGATTGCTGCATCGTTGCCCAAGACGGCCCCTATACTGTTGAGGTTGCCTGCCTCATGGGCCGACGAGATCCACCTCCAGTTGCGGTATCCATCGGGGATCTCGGTAACAAAGGGTGCCGCGGGTTGCTCATCCGCATGATTTGCGGCAGGCGCGATAGCGATGACAATGCCAGCGGTTGCTGCGAGTGCAACTAGGAAGAATCGGAAGCCTCTGATGATGGTTCCTCCGTTCAATACGCTTCATTAACTGAAATCAGCAGTCCGACCATTTGCTAATATCGATGCCTCTTCGCTCTCCGGCAGCCTGCGGGTAACTGCGCGCTATGGACACGAACACACCCGCTTCGATTGAAGCAGACACTAGGCGGCTTCCTCCGCGGCGAGCAAGCTCAAAAGGCTCTGAGCTGACACGGTCGACCACGCCGGATTATGTCCGGTGACGAGACGGCCGTTAATGACGGAGAATGGCTGCCAGTTGGCGCGTTTCTCAAAGATCGCTCCCAGTCGCATCAATTCATCCTCGACCGGAAACGGCACGACACGGGTGAGTTGCATCGCTTCCTCCTCCCCATTCGTAAAACCGGCGACGTGTTTTCCCTTCACCAGCGGTACGCCCTGGTAGGTCATGTGACGAAGCACGCCGGGTAAGTAGCAGACGAGCGCGATCGGCTTGCCCGGATTGTACAAGGACTCGAGTGACGCAATGGAAACAGGGCTTTCTGCGAGATCCCACATCGGGCCGTGCCCTCCCGGGTAGAACACCGTATCGAAATCTTCCGATTTTACGTCGGCGACCTCGACCTCTGAGGCAGTGCCTTCTGTCCTGCGGCAAATCGCTCTTCGATCGAGGGGCGGTTGCCCGCCCTTGGGTGAGCGAGCGTCAACTGCACTCCGGCATCGCGGAAAACAAAGTAAGGCGCCGCGAATTCTTCGAGCCAGAAGCCTTTCTTCTGCCCCGTGTCCCCGAGTTTGTCGTGCGATGTGAGCACCATCAGATCTTCTTGTTCCTTCTCTTATTCTCGGTCGTGAGCATTCCGACTGAATTCGGTCGACGCAGTCATCAGAACAGAAGCATGGGAGATGAACAATTGGACGATGGTATCGTCGATACTTTGGTATTGGTTCGCTGCTATTGATGGCTACCGGCGAATCAGGACATGACATGCTGAGCGACCTGCGGTTTTCGATCGCGATCGCCGCATCGCACCAAGCATTATCGGAGGCACGCAAGCGTCAGGGTGTACCAACCGCGATTGTCTTTCCATGCCCCTCTCGTCTTAAAACCGACCTCCCCGAGAAGGCTTTGAATCCCCCGGTCTGTAAACTTATAGCTATTCTCAGTGTGAATGGTTTCGCGTAGCATGAAGTGAAGATCAAGTTCCGCGTCCTCGATACCCACGTCCTGCTCTTGCGTGCTCTCGAGGTGCATCTCGATCCGAGACTCCATGGAATTCCAAAGCACGCGATGACGGAAGCGCCCGGTGTCAAAGTTCGCCCCAAGTTCTCTATTAAGGCGACGCAGAATGTTCAGGTTGAACGCCGCGGTGATCCCATTACTGTCGTCATATGCAGCCAGAAGTGTAGGTTCGTCTTTCACCATGTCCGTACCGAGCAATCGCGCGTCTCCGGTTTGCAGCTGAACACGTAAATCTCGCAGGATGAGTCGCGCCTCTTCAGGCGAAAAGTTGCCGATACTTGTGCCGATATAGACTGCGAGTGTGGTTCCGTCGAAGGGTTCGAGTTGGAGCCGGTGAGTTACGTAGTTCCCGACGATTGGCTCAATGCACACTTCCGGCAACGCGCAGGCAACGTTTTGGCACGCCAGCTCGAGGGCGTTGGGACAGACATCGACTGGCACGTAAACGACGTCGTCCGAAAGGCGCAGAGCGGCTTCGAGCAGAATGCAGGTTTTCGATGCGGTGCCGGCACCCACTCAACGAGGCGCAATGGCAACGATCTGCCGCCGTGAGCTCTAGCGACGATCGCATCTGCGTATTCCGCCAAGATAGCTCTTTCTGTGCGGGTGGGGTAGTACTCGGGAAGAGTCGTGATGCGCTCAAAAAGACGCGAGCCCTCTGCATCGTAGAACATCCATGGTGAGAGCGAGCGTGGTCGGGCGATCAAGCCGCGACGAACTTCGCAAGTCAGTGCTTCGCGAACATCCGCCGTTGCGAGATGTCGGACGTCAACTGTCTGAACGTAGGTTGCCATTTGGACATATCCTTTCTCAATCTCAGAGTGGTCGTGCGCTTTCCTCGTACGTAAACGGCCCCAGTTGTGCGAGGATGATCGGCAGATACTCCGCGACGGTCGGATGAATGTGCATGGCGCGCTGGATGACTGTGTACGGCGCCTTGGCATACATCACGTCCAGCAGAACGTGAATTACCTCGTCGCCTCCAACCCCAAGAATCGAAGCACCCAGGATTTGTTTTGTTTGTGCATCGACGCTGATTTTGATGAAACCTTGTGTCTCACCCTTTTCGTAGGCGCGGCTCACTTGACTCATCGGATATTTCGCGGCTAGGGCACGACGCCCGGATTTCCGTATCTCTGCGTCCGTCAGGCCGCATCGCCCTAGCGGGGGATCAATATATAGAGCGTAGGCCAGAATCCGGTCGGAAACCCGGCGATGGTCGGCGTTGAAAAGATTTTCCGCAACAATCTCGTAGTCGTTATAAGAAGTATGTGTAAAAGCGCCTCGGCCGTTGCAGTCCCCCAGTGCCCAGATGCCGTGTACGTTCGTTTGTAGCTGATCATCAACGATGATGTAGCCGCGGTGGTCGGTGGTAACCCCTGCCCGGTCCAGACCCAGGTCGTTTGTGTTGGGAGTACGTCCCACGGCCAGAAGAACGTGAGTGCCCACTACTTCTGGCGGACCTTCTTCGCACGTGAGACCGACTGCGACGCCGCCATCGCGTATCGCCAGCGAGATACATTTCGCATTCAGCCGGATGTGTATGCCCTCAGCCTCCAGGATTTCGCGCACAGCTTCGGAAACGTCTTCGTCCTCCCGTCCGATCAGGCGAGGCCCCATTTCCACAATCGTGACTTCGCTGCCTAGGCGGCGATAGATCTGGGCGAACTCCAGCCCGACATAACTTCCGCCGACGATGACCAAGTGCTCGGGCAAAAAATCGATGTCCATTATCGATGAGTTGGTGAGAAATGGGACATCATGAATTCCCGGCATGTCGGGAATAGAGGCCCGCCCGCCAACATTGATATAGATCTTGTCGGCCTGCAGAACTTCGTCGTTGACCGCGACAGTGTTCGACGACTGAAAGCTGGCATGACCCTCAATTACCGTACAATTGTTCGTTCCTCGGAGCCATTCCTCCACTCCCTTGCTTGACCTCGCGGACGCTTCGTCTTTGCGGGCTTTCACCCGCTTCATATCGACGCGCATATCACCAACGGCGAACCCATATTCCGCACCACGGCGGGCAACATGGATCGCATATGCACTCGCCACGAGCGTCTTTGTCGGGGTGCATCCCGTATTCACACATGTGCCGCCAAACTTGTGGCGTTCGATAATAGCCACGGATTTGCCGGCGCGCGCAAACCGAGCCGCCAGGGACGGGCCCGCCTGGCCGGTCCCGATAATGATTGCGTCGAAATCCTTCATTGTTGTATTCAACGTGCCCCCTCTATTGTGGATGCAGCTGTCTTCGTATGTCTCTTCGGGTGCCTTGCCGGCCCTGCGCAGGACAATGTAGGTGCCGTACCAGACCGATCAGTGGTGTTTCGGAGCAGTAGGTTGGTACTCGCCATGACCCGTTCTGCTTCTCGTAAAAGCTTCGTCAGGGTTGCGAGATCCAGATGATTGAGTCCTCGGCCAGGAAGCTGCTTTGTGATTTCCTGAAACAGCCATCCATAGCCCGTGCTTCCGCAGGTCGCGACAACAGATTTCCGCAGGAGAACCGGTTCCCGCCGGATATGAGGAGCATTGACTGCAGTGCTCATGATTCCTCCGATCAGCCTAGCCTCTATTAAGTCAGAATCACGATGACAAATCTATTGGACGAACGTATCGACCACCACCAACGTGTGAATTGGATATAAGGGCACAGAGGTGGCCTTGGGTTTCGCGCCGAGTGATGCGATGGCTCGATCAATACCATCGTCCGATAGATTCTCCCCGTCGCCTGTGGCTTAATCCTCTTAGGCAAGGGCTGATAGGCCGCCCTCCAGCCAAATATTAAGGAAAGGGTGGCAAAGACATGCCGGAAGCGACTTGGAAACCTCACGAGAAACACGGACCGCTCACGATGCAGAGCGACTTGCCAGACAGCGTCTACGCGTTCCCGAAGCAGCGTAAGGAGCCCCTGACCGACGCACAACATGTGCGTAACGCGGTCGCCCGGTTCGATCAAGTCATCGACGTCTCTGATGCAGATCGAGCTTTGGCATTCGAGAACATCGAGAAGGCTGCGAAGTACTACAACATCAACCTCGCGGAAACGTCATGGCACGACTTGGGCGTTCATCCTCAAAAACACAGGAAGTAAGCCACTCCCAGGGGCGTCCCCACGGCATGGCGTGGAGCGCAAAGCCAAAAGACCCAATGAATTCCGAGAATTGTTCGATCGGAAGAGTAATTGTGAAATTAGATTGACACCCCAATCAACCAAACCACAAATTGAAGAGGAGACAGAACCATGACGGACACAAACGCGGTGGTCGCAGTATATGACAACCACTCGGCAGCGGAAGACGCCGTGAAGGAACTTCAGAAGTCAGGCTTCGACATGAAGAAGCTGTCTGTTGTCGGGAAAGATTATCACACGGACGAACAAGTCGTTGGCTACTACAACGCGGGCGACCGCATGAAGTATTGGGGGAAGTGGGGCGCTTTCTGGGGTGGAATCTGGGGCTTACTGTTTGGCGCCGCATTCTTTTGGGTACCGGCCATAGGTCCGGTTCTGGTCGGCGGTCCGTTGGTGGCATCGATTGTCGCCGCCTTGGAGGATGCGGTGGTAGCGGGCGGTTTGAGTGCTATCGGCGCCGGTCTCTTCAGCATAGGTATACCAAGAGACAGCATCGTGACCTACGAAACGGCCATAAAGGTTGGCCAGTATGTGGTCGTTGCTCATGGAACTTCCGCTGAGGCGGCCAAGGCCAGAAGCATTTTGAGCACGTTGAAACCAACCCATGTAGCCGATCACGTTCTCGAACCTGCCACGCAAGCGGTGGCCCGTTGAACGCGTGCAACAGTATCGCGTCGTGATGACAACCGAGCGACGATCCCTGGAGGGAAGCTTCTAAGATCTGACACATGAGGATGCAAGGCCATGTTATTGACCGGATCGGCGACGAAGCAGAACCTGGCGGATGGATTCGTGGCACCGTCTGAGGTGGCCGAGGTTCAGGCTGGAAATCCCCTCCCGATTGGAGGCGCCCACGAACAAGGGATGGGAGTCAATTTTGTTTTGTTCAGCCGTCACGCAACCGGTGTTCGTCTAGAGTTTTATCAAAGCCCTGACGATTCTTCCCCGAGCAGAATCATTGATTTAGATCCGGTGCGTCATCGAACAGGCGACGTCTGGCATGTGTGGGTGCGAGGCATTTCCGCTGGTCAACTCTACGGTTATCGCGTCGAGGGGCCGTATCTACCGGAAGAGGGCCATCGCTTTAACCCTCACAAGCTCCTTCTGGATCCGTATGCGAGAGCCCTTGCGGGGGTGGAGAATTGGGATTTTATAGCTGCGCGCGGGTACGATTCCTCCAGCAGCTTGACTGACTTAAGCATTTCGACTGTTGATAATGCCGGCACGACACCGAAATGTATCTATACCGACGACCATTTCGACTGGGAGATGGATTCTCCCCCAAAGCATCCTGCCTCTGACACGGTCATCTACGAGACTCACGTTCGCGGGCTCACAATCCATTCGAGTTCAGGTGTGGCGCATCCTGGAACCTTCGCTGGCTTGACCGAAAAGATACCGTATCTCCACGACCTCGGAGTAACCGCCATTGAGTTGATGCCTGTACTTGAATTCAACGAAAACGAATCCAATCGAAAGAATCCCGTCACAGGGGAGAGGCTCAAACAGTACTGGGGCTACGATACGGTTGCGTTTTTTGCTCCGAAGCAGTCCTACTGCATTGGAGGGCCGCACGGTCAGCAGATCCAGGAGTTCCGAGAGATGGTCAAGGCTTTTCACCGGGCAGGCATCGAGGTGATTCTGGATGTTGTGTTGAACCACTCGGCCGAGGGAGATGAACTGGGACCCACGATTTCCCTGCGCGGAATTGAGAACTCGATCTTCTATATGTTGCAAGAGAACGGGCGCCGATATTATAAGGACTTTTCCGGTGTTGGCAATACCCTCAACGCAAATCACCCTGTAGTGCGAGAGTTCGTCAGGAATGTGCTTCGTTACTGGGTCATGCACATGCATGTGGATGGTTTCCGCTTCGACCTTGCTTCGGTCCTTGGCCGAGATGAGCACGGGAACATTCTGCTCAACGCACCCCTTCTCGAGGGCATTGCGGAGGATCCCATTCTGCGTGGCGTAAAAATTATCGCGGAGGCTTGGGACGCGGGCGGTGCCTACCAGGTGGGAGGTTTCTCCACTAATCGTTGGACGGAATGGAACGGCCGTTTCCGTGACGATGTGCGCCGCTTCTGGCTTGGCGAGGCGGGCATGATCGGATCGTTCGCAAGCCGAATCTGTGGAAGCTCGGACTTGTACCAAGGCTCAGGCAAGTGCCCAACAAGCAGCCTGAACTTCGTCACTTGTCATGACGGCTTCACATTGAACGATTTGGTCAGCTACAAGCAGAAGCACAATGACGAAAATGGCGAGTTCAGCCGCGATGGAAGCGATGCCAACTACAGCGACAATTGCGGCGTGGAAGGGCCGAGCCAGGATTCCCCTGTCGAATGCATGCGTAACCGGATGATCAAGAATTTCCTGTTAACCCTGTTTATCTCCCGCGGGGTTCCCATGTTGCTCGGCGGCGACGAGTTTCGGCGAACCCAGCGCGGCAATAACAATGCCTATTGCCAGGATAACGAGGTGAGCTGGTTTGACTGGAGCCTGATTGAAACGCACAAAGAGATCCAGCGCTTCACTCGGGGTATGATCGCCTTCCGGCGAGCCCATCCTGTTTTGCGAGGAGAGACTTTTTACACGGATGAAGATATAAAGTGGTTCGCGCCAAACGGTGCCACTCCCGACTGGGCGGACCAGCAGCAGAAATCCTTTGCGTGTCTGATCCTGGGACAGACAGAACCCGACTTGTTCCTCCTGTTTAACGCCGACGCCAGGTCAGTTGATTTTTCCATTCCTGCCTTGCCAGCCGGGAAGATCTGGCGTTTGGCGGTCGATACTTCCCGAACCGCCCCTGACGATCTCTTTGACTCCGGGAAAGAGCCTTCCATGCAGGGCCAAATCCGTGTTCGGCTCGAACCTCGATCAAGCGCAATTCTCTTGTCGGATGACGGCGAGGTGCTCCGTGACAATTAACCCTGCTGCCGGGAAGCCGGCTGACCCATCCATTCTTCTTAACGTCCCGAAGCTGGTCACAGCCTATTACGAGTTGCGGCCCGATCTGAGTGATCCCAGACAGCGGGTTGTCTTCGGTACGTCTGGTCATCGCGGATCTGCGATGGACGTGGCGTTCAATGAGTGGCACATCCTGGCCATCACTCAGGCGATTTGTAATTACCGCAAGCTCCAGAACATTGACGGGCCACTGTTCTTGGGGATGGATACACACGCTTTGTCCGAACCGGCGTTTGCGAGTGCGCTGGAGGTGCTTGCGGCAAATCACATCGAAGTGATGATCTCCGAGGGCACGCCATACACCCCAACCCCAGCCGTCTCCCACGCGATTCTGCTTTACAACCGCGCGCGAAAGTCAGGGCTCGCCGACGGTATCGTAATCACGCCATCCCATAATCCTCCCGATGACGGGGGCTTTAAATACGACCCTCCGCATGGAGGACCGGCGGATTCGAGCGTGACTTCGTGGATTGAATCGAAAGCTAATGATTTTGTCGAGCGCGGCCTCGACGGTGTCAAGCGAACGCTGTTTGCCAAAGCGCTGCGGGCACCCACAACGCACAAACACGACTTTTTGGGCCTCTATGTCAGCGATCTCGATAATGTTGTCGACATGAATGCGGTGCGCGACTCTAGGATCAAGCTTGGCGTGGATCCCCTCGGGGGAGCGGGCATCGATTATTGGCCGCGGATTGCTGACCAGTACGGCCTCGATCTGACCATCGTCAACCAGTCTGTAGATTCCACATTTCGCTTCATGAGCGTGGATTGGGACGGAAAGATTCGCATGGATCCTTCCTCGCCTTATGCGATGCAGAGACTCATCGCATTGAAAGACAAGTTCGATATTGCGTTTGCCAGCGACACCGATCACGACCGCCACGGCATCGTGACCAAAGGAAGCGGGTTGCTGCCGCCGAATCACTATCTTTCAGCGTGCGTCAGCTACTTGTTCGCGAACCGGGCCAATTGGAGTGAGGACGTCGGCGTCGGCAAAACCGTAGTGAGCAGCAGCATGATCGATCGTGTCAGCGCCCGCTTGGGGCGGCGACTTTATGAAGTTCCAGTGGGCTTCAAGTGGTTTGTCGAAGGATTGCTTGCCGGCCGCTTGGGCTTTGGCGGCGAGGAGAGCGCCGGTTCCTCCTTTCTACGGCGCGACGGCACCGTGTGGACCACGGATAAAGACGGAATCGTTCCTTGTTTACTCTCCGCAGAAATTACGGCGCGTGTGGGCAAAGATCCGGGAGAGATTTATCGTGAGCTCACCCGCGACCTAGGAGATCCTGTCTACGAACGCATCGACGCTCCCGCTTCGCCGGAACAAAAAGCCGCCCTGGCTAGATTTTCCCCGTCCGACATTCACGCTACCGGAGTTGCTGGGCAGCCGATCCAGAAGATTCTGACCACCGCTCCGGGAGACGGCAATCCAATTGGAGGGATCAAAGTGATTGTTAAAGACGGCTGGTTTGCAGCACGTCCTTCGGGCACGGAGGAAATCTACAAGATTTATGCCGAGAGTTTCCTCGGTCAGGACCATCTGCGAAAGATCGAGGAAGAAGCCCAGGCCATTGTTTCGGAAACGCTGGTTCGCAGCGCCCAGGCGTCCTGAACCGATAAGCCCGAAGACATCAGTCATGACAGGAGTTGGCCTATGAACAGCTCGACCATCGATGACCGTCCCCTCGATAAAGGCATTTCAGATGCACTTACTGATTTGGCCCTGGACCTCAGGTGGTCGTTCAATCACTCGGCGGACCAGCTTTGGACGCAACTCGATCCCGAACTCTGGGAACAGACCCACAACCCTTGGGTTCTACTGCAAACCGTATCCCGGGAAAAACTGCAAACTGTTAGCTCCGACCCAGGATTTCAAAAACTTCTGGCTGATCTCCACCGCGAGAAAATACTTGCCGAAGCGTCGGAAGCGTGGTTTCAAAATGCGCATCCGCGTTCGGGCGTGTCGACAATCGCGTATTTCTCGATGGAGTTCATGCTGAGCGAAGCGCTGCCGATTTATTCCGGCGGACTCGGCAACGTTGCCGGTGATCAGCTCAAAGCCGCAAGTAACCTGGGCGTGCCGGTTGTCGGAATTGGTTTGCTCTATCAGCAAGGCTATTTTCGGCAGGAAATTGATGCCCAGGGCCACCAGCAAGCTTTGTACCCATACAACGATCCTGGGCAGCTTCCGATTCAACCGGTGCGCCAGCCAAACGGCGAATGGCTGCGCCTGGCCGTCGCTTTGCCTGGCTTTAAGTTGTGGATCAGAATCTGGCAAGTACAGGTGGGCCGGGTCAAATTGTATTTGCTCGATACCAACGATCCCGCAAACCTTCCGTCTTTCCGCGGCATTACGACTGAACTGTACGGAGGTGGTCCGGAGCTGCGTTTGAGACAGGAGTTAGTCCTCGGTATTGGAGGCTGGCGGCTCCTGCGAGCCTTGGGACTCGAGCCCGAGGTCTGCCATCTCAACGAAGGTCACGCCGCATTCGCGGTGTTGGAACGGGCGCGTTCCTACATGGAGGACAATGGCAAGCCATTCGACGTCGCGCTTGCCGTCACCCGTCCCGGCAACCTTTTTACCACCCATACCGCCGTGGAGGCGGGCTTTGACCGCTTTGATCCCAGCCTCATCGGACGATACCTCGGGAATTATGCCGAGGAGAAACTGTCGATTTCGGTCGACGATCTTCTGGCATTGGGACGACGCGATCGACGGGACTCGTCTGAACCGTTCAACATGGCCTATTTGGCGATCCGCGGCAGCGGCGCTATCAACGGCGTCAGCAAATTGCACGGTCAGGTGAGCCGACGACTCTTCCAGCCCCTCTTTCCCAGGTGGCCTGAAGCAGAGGTGCCGGTAACGCACGTGACCAACGGAGTGCACACTCCTACCTGGGACTCTGCTGAAGCAGACCGCTTGTGGGAACTTCACTGCGGAAAACAATACTGGTACGGAACACTGGCAGATAAGGAAAAAGATATTCGTGCCGCCAGCGATTCCGACCTCTGGAAACTCCGCACAGATAGCCTGCAAGGATCTCGTTGCGTACGTTCGAAGACTTTACGGCCGTCAATTAGCGGCTCGGGGAGCGTCGCCGGAAGATCTCGCGCAGGCCGCACAGATACTCGATGAGAACACTTTGACTTTGGGATTTGCCCGTCGCTTTGCCACATACAAACGCCCGAATCTTCTCCTGCACGATCCGGCGCGGCTTATCAACATCCTGACGAATGCGGAGCGCCCTGTTCAGCTCGTGCTTGCGGGCAAGGCTCATCCCCAGGATGCCGAGGGGCAAGAAATGATCACGCAGTGGTTTGAGTTTGTTCGCCGCCCTGAAGTTCGATCCCGGGTGGTCTTCCTTTCGGATTACGACGTTCTCATGGCGGAGCATCTGGTTCAGGGCGTGGACGTCTGGGTCAACACTCCGCGACGGCCTTGGGAAGCAAGCGGCACAAGCGGCATGAAGGTGCTGGTGAACGGCGGGTTGAATCTTTCGGAACTCGATGGCTGGTGGGCGGAGGCGTATTCCCCCGAAGTAGGCTGGGCGATCGGAGATGGGCGCGAACATGGGGATGACCCTTCCTGGGACGCAGCTGAAGCTGAAAGTCTCTATGCAGTGCTCGAAAGAGAGGTTATCCCGGAGTTCTATGCCCGCGACGAGCATGGAATTCCGCGCGGCTGGGTTGCCCGCATGCGCGAAAGTATGGCCCGCTTGACTCCGGCCTTTTCGACCAATCGCGCCGTCCGCCAATATACCGAAGAACACTATCTCTCGGCGGCAGCAGCTTTTCGCCTGCGCGCCGAGAATCGAGGTTCATGTGGGAGCCGATCTGGTCGCCTGGCAGGCCGAACTGGCGAAGCATTGGTCAGCGCTGCGATTCGGCCCCGCGACCGTCGAGCAACAGGGCGAGCAATATCTATTTCACGTTCAGGTTTTTCTTGATGATCATCGATCCCGACGCCGTGAGGGTCGAACTCTACGCGGATGCGCAGAAAGACGAGGACCCAATCACGCACGCTATGAATCGTGGCGAACGCCTGGTCGAAGCGACAAGTGCTTTCACCTACAGTGCTTCTGTTCCGACAAGCCGCCCGGTTGCTGACTACACGCCGCGCCTCGTTCCGCAGCACGCGGGAGCGTTCGTGCCGCTTGAGGCTCCTTTCATTCTGTGGCACGAAACACCGTCCTGGCGATGAACTTTGAGATTGGCTGCGAGTGCCGTTGGAAGAACATTGCAATCGCAGGATTATAACGATCGATCAGACAGCGGGAGCGAGGCTGGGATCACTCCCGCAGATCCAAAATTGGAGGAACCACGATGCCCGACGAATCTCGACCGCTCGATAAGCAACAACCGCCAGAACTCATCCCTGATTTTCCGTATGAGAGCTGGCATGAGTTCAGAGAAAGACTGGCGTATAAGCTTTGGGTACAAAGGGGGCGCCCTCTCGGCTCACCGGAGGTTGACTGGTTCGCAGCGGAACGAGCTGTGTACGAGTCGTTAGTGGCGTCAGGGAAGATTACTCCATCCCCAAATGGTCCGCCGAATAACTTAGAAGAGATTTACCGCCGGACGCAAAACGGCTTGGAGATGTGACCGTGATTGAATCCTCTGATCTTCGGCTGACGAAAATGCCGCTCAACTATGGAGCAGGCTGCATGCCCGCGCTCGGCTTTGGCACTCTCATTCCCGACACCGCCTTGACGAAAACTGCGACCAGGGACGCCCTGGACGCCGGATTTCGACACTTCGATTGCGCGGAACGATACCGCAACGAACGCGAGGTAGGGGAGGCGCTACAGGCGGGACTTGCCGCTAATGGGATTGCGCGCGAAAACATTTTCGTCACCACAAAGTTGTGGAACTCTAATCACCGGCCCGAACGCGTCGAACCGGCTTTCGAGGCGAGTCTCGACAGGCTCGGACTCAAGTATCTGGATCTCTACCTCATTCACACTCCGTATGCATTTCAACCAGGCGACGAGCAGGACCCGCGGGATCAAAATGGCAATGTCCTCTATGACAGCGGAGTGACTTTGCTCGACACTTGGAGAGCCATGGAAAGTCTCGTGGACCATGGCAGGTGCCGGGCCATTGGGCTGTCGGACATCAGCTTGACCGAACTGTTGCCCATCTTCGAATCCGCAAGAATCAAGCCAGCCGTGGTCCAGGTCGAAGCCCATCCGTACCTGCCGGAAACTGAACTTCTGGAATTCTGCAAGAAGAAGGGTATTGTGTTTTTGGCCTTCGCTTCATTGGGTCACGGAATGAGGCCGGGGCTGCTTGAAGATCCAGTCATTTCAGCAATCGCCACACGAGTTGGAAAGACGCCGGCGGAGGTGCTGCTAGCATGGGGAGTCCAACGAGGTACGGCCGTGCTCACCACGCCTAAGAGTGCCGCTCGCGCGAGAGAGAATTTCGACATCACCGCCCTCCCGGAAGATGCGCTGAACGAAATCAATCGCATTCAGACCAGAGAGAGATTCAATGAAGTGGTGAAAACGGGCGTCCCTGGTTTCATCGCAAAAGGTAGATGAATATGGGAACTAAGCAACGACTGGGCTCGTCCAGGCTAGCTAGTGACCACCCGCCGGGAATACTGCGTGTAATCTTAGGGGGAAGCGCTGGTAAGCTAAGCGGCCTAATCGTTCGCATTCCGGACAGCCAATCTTTCAAAGAATGAGATTCTGCCAACCCCGAGGGCATGACATCCGATGGAATACGATTCGAATTGCGAGCCCGAAGTGGCGAGTTGCGCAAATGCCGTCGCGCAGGCGGTAGTCGCGCCACTCACTCGCGCTGCGATCTTTCTGGTCATGACGATAAACTCGGGGCCCGACAGTCGCACCGTCATTCGGTCGTTCTGTGGAGACCTCGCCGGACTGGTGCGCGCAGTGGGATTCTCGATCTATATTAGGATGCGGACACGGACGTACTCCTTCTTGCGCGACCGGTGCGCGGTCGGGCCCGGAATTTGGGGACAGGTTTCGAAAATGATCTCCTTCGGCTTCGCCAAAGTATCGGTACATCGTCGCAATTTATGGGTGTCACGGGAATTGTCAGTTCTGTTTACGGTCGACGCCCCTTCGGCAGACTATCGTAAGTATGCTTCCGAGCAGTAAGCAACCCAAAGAGGCTTCGGAATCTGAGCCGGAGGCGCGGTAAAGGAATGGCGCACGCGGTTACATCTGAGAATGGAACCCGCTGAAATCGTCACGGTGTTAGCGCTCTCGTCCGCAATGTTCATAGAGCTTATTTGCCACATTATCCAGGAGAATTCCTCTGTGCCGCAACAACACAACCGCTCCACCATCGTCAGCATGGCGGTAGTCGTCGCCGGCCTTGCGGTTTTGTTGCACGAGGGCGTCGGCCATGACTTGATCGCATGGTTGCGGGGCGATGTGCCAACCCAACTTACAAGTATCCCGCGCACACCGGAGAGTCTGCCTCGGCCGCTCACCGCAGAGCAGGATCAGCTTTTACAGCAGCAGTTCCTCCTCCGCAACGACTTGGTCGGAAATATCTTCCTGCTGCTCCGCCACACCGGCATGCGTGTCGGGCGAATGTGCGTCGACCTTCTTATGACTGCCTGCGCTCGACCGGTCCTAACCAATGGGCTATTAATGTTTCCCTCGGCAAGCTCAAAACCGAACGCATGGTCCCCGTCGATGCCTTCGTCCGTGACCTCGTACACCGCCTGCGCTTCTTCCGTTCTCTGGATCCGCTGCCAGGAGATGGACGGCTCCTGGCCTGGACGGGAACGAAAGAATCTTTCGTCGCCCGGCATCGCGAGTACCTCCATATGGTCTGCTACTCTGTCGGTCTTCCAATAGATATCGTTCCCCACCAAATGAGACATACCTACGGTACGGAAATGTAGCCGCGATAAGTTTTTATGGTGGCAAAGCTCCGGAAGGAATCCCCCGATCGCAATTCCTTCTGTTCAAAATGTTCGCAAATTTGCTCTACGGTGGTCTTGCATCCAATGTCGGACTGGAATCGGCATTGAGCTGAGTCGGCAGCGCGGCTGCTGCCACGCGGGCTGCTCCCCCCATCGGGGTACTGCTCAACAGTTCCAATTACTCTTTTCCGATACACTCGCCGTCCATTCCGATTCTTCTCGGACCAGCGAAACAACCAGACGTTCGGACCCTGTTTGCGGTTGGTTTGGATGATACTTCCTTGTCGCATTGCTGCCTCCTTTTTCTGCATGAAGGCAGTTTTCCCTCCTTTAGGCACCATTGACGATCAAAATGCCCGCCCGTAGGGCTCTAGGTCAATGCTTTTTTGCTGATCGTGACCACCGCATTCCCGGCGCAGAGCGGGTAAGAGTGATCCGATCAGCATCTAAAGATCGGCCTCGATGAGTACCTCGGCGATTCGGCGCTCATTGAGCGCCGAACTCGGAAGGGGTCGCTCGAGCGAAGCTGCGGCGACAACACGATGAGCTGCCTGCAATGTTTTGGAACTTCGTGGGTCCAGACGACTACTCCTCATATAGAAAGGGCGTCTGCCACTCACTCGTGCGCTGGAGCATCTTGGGGATTGCCATGTTTCGCAAACCGACAGCAAGAAAGACTCGAGATAAGCGATCTTGCCCGGTTGCCACGACATCTTGACGATCTTCGTTTGTGCGCGGCCGGCGTTGCCGGACGAACTCAATAAACGATTGCGCGAGAGCGCAGTTTCATGACGGCATTCCTCCATGCCAAAACATCATCGCGACAGTCGCACGCTCGCTCAGAAGCGAAATACGGGACCCGTGGAGAAGCGCGCGTTGTTCTTCACGATCTCGGTAATGTGGTTGGTGTCATTGGACTCAAATCCGCCGTACACCCAGTCGAGATTGAAACGCCACCCGATGCGAGAAGCCACCGGCACATCGATCCCAGCGCCGGCGCCCGCGGCAAGAATCACATGTGACCTGGTTTGGGCGATGACGTCGCTCGAGGCCGCAAGTATGCCGATCAAGCCGTGCGCAAAAGTCCTCGAGCGCCCTACCGTCCCGGAGACCTGCGGGCCAGCCATGACATGGTAAAGCTGCGGGGTGAAGAATCCGCTGACGCGATATTGGCCTGACACGTCTACCGTGAACCCGAAACGGCGCCCGGACATCGTGGACGGAATGTCGAGAGCAATGTCCCAACCGTGCATGGGACCGGAAGCCGGGTTGAGTTGCGTGTGCGTGTAGTCGCGAACGAACAGGGAATAGCCCGTGAACACATCGAGGCGTGGTAATTCCGTGAAGCGATGGGGAGTCTGATCGGCTTTCGGAGACGTGGGCGAATTCTTCGCCGAACAGCAGACATACGCATTGAAGGAGCAGGACAAGAAGCTATAGCCCGTATAAAGCTCGTTCGGTCCGGCTGGGGATTTTTCCTGGGCGCACAGTTGGTGATAGCTCAACAGAATCTCGCACAGGACAGCGATGCAAAGTTGGCGATCAAACGTCACGGTGGCTTTCTCCCTTCTTGCCAATACATGAGCTGATTCGTATGCTAGCTACCGCTCTTGGTCAGAAGAGATTCACTCTTCGCGTAAGAGGACCAAAGGATTGACCGCCAGCACGCGCTGGGCCGGAATCGACGTAGCGAGCAGACCGACTACAGCCATGGCGACGACGACGCCGGCGAGCACGAGCGGGTCGCGCGGAGTGGCTTGATAAACAAGGGAGGCCAGCACTCGACTCGCCAGGATACCCAGGATCAATCCAGCGCCTGAACCTATAGCGAGCAATCGGACGGCATGTCCCAAGGCCGCGCTCAGAACTTCCCTGCGCCGAGCGCCCAAAGCCACACGGATCCCCAGTTCCTTGATCCGCTTGCTGACTGAATAAGCGGCCATCCCAAAGATGCCGGTGATTGACAGGATGGCGCCCATCACACCTAGCACGCCCAAAGCCATGGTGGCCATGCGGCCAGGAAAGAGAACCACGACCAATAGTGCGTTCCACGTCTGAATGTCGACGGGTAGCCCGGGATCCAGCTCACGCAGCTTGACCCGCATGGCCGAGGCCAGCGTTTGCGGGTCGCCGCTCGAGCGCACGATGACATGGACAAGGTTTGCGGACGATTGCAGGAAGGGCCGGAATACCACCGGCTGCTGATCCTCAGTGAGGCTCATGTATTTTCCGTCTTCCGCAATACCCACGATCTGAATGCGATTCCCGTGCTGGTTGCGGTAATAAGCTCCCACAGCTTGTTTCACTGAGCCGAACATCTTCAGCGCGAAGTTCCGGTTCGCGATCGCCACCCGCGGAGCAGTCTTGTCATCATGCCAGGTGAAGCTTCGACCGGCCAGCATCCTCGTCCCTGCCGCTTCGAAGTACTCGGGAGAGACATCGTAAGAATACGGAGTTGCGGTGACCTTTGATTGGCTCAGATCCCGCGCATCATCCCTGTACGCATTCACCCGGAATGCCGCCGTGTAAACCAGCGGCGGATAGTTATTCACCAGGCCGGCGTGCTCGACTCCGGGAATCGCACCAATCGTTTCGACCAGGCGGCGCTGCATCAACAGCAAGCTGTTATCGCTGTAACCGACCATGGACAGGTCGGCGCCCAACACCAGCGTGTTGCGCGGATCAAAGCCGAGATCGCTGTTGAGTGAGCGCACCAGCCCCCGTACGGCCACCATCGACGACGTCACAAGAACTGCGCAGATGGCAATCTGTACCACCAGCAATAAATCACGAACTGCGATCCGGCGTCCGGCCACCAGACTCCACCTTGATTTGACAACCTCATAGGGATGGGCCTGCATGACCTGACGCATCGGCACGATCCCGAACAGCACTCCGCTCAGAAGTGCCAGAAGCAGCGCAACCAGGCAGATTCTCATATCAACTGTGATCGGGATGTGGATGGGCGCACCCTCGAATGGCCGCCATGCAGCCAGTCGGCGTAACAGAACAAAGCTGCCCCACAACCCCAGCGCACCGCCGGCACACGAGATCACCACCGCCTCGGTAAGCAATTGCCGAAGAATCCTGCTTCGTGTCGAGCCCAGCGCCAGCCGCAGCGCCACTTCTCGTGACCGGTCTGCCATATGGGCTGCAAAGAGCCCTCCCAGGTTGGCGCAGGCTGCCAGCAGAATAAGAAAAGCCAGTAATGTCAACCCGCCGACGAAGGCCCGAATGGCGCCGCCAAATGCAGTCAGTCCCACTCGTCCCAGAGAAGTCTTTTCGTGACGCACTTCCTTCGGATACGCTCTCTGGAGTGCTTCGCCGATTGCGTTTATGTCCGCTTCCGCTTGGCCAATGTTCACACCCGGTCGAAGATGCCCAAATACTTCGAAAACTCCCTGGGTGTTGCCACGCTCGTTAAACGCGTTTCCTCCACCCACCTGCTGCTGGTTCACGATGGGCACGAAGAAATCAGGGGAGACAAAGAATAGTGTTCCTGTGAATTCCGGCGGAGCGACTCCAACGACGATGAAAGGATGCTTGTCGATCTGGACAATGCGGCCCAGGACACCGCGATCGCCCTGAAAGCGGCTGTGCCAGTAAGCAAAACTCAGCACGACATAGGCGGCGCTGTTCTGGCCATGTTCATCCCAGGAATGAAAGAAGCGCCCGACAAACGGCTGCAGTTGGAGGACATCGAAGTAGTTCCCACTGACCGCGAAGCCGGTGGAGTTCGACGGATCATTGCCCGGATCGAAACCCACAAGTGCAAAGTTGAAACAAGCCAGATCTTCGAAGCTATGGTTGCGATCACGCAGATCAGTGTAGTTGGGATACGATTGGAAGCCTGATCCGTCGCCGTATTGGGTTCCATAAAGACTCTTCACGTGCGGCACTTGAAGCGGCCGCAACAATAAAGCGTCCATCACCCCGAACACCACAGCGTTGGCGCCGATGGCCAGTGCCAGGGTCAGAATGGCGGCAATGGAGAACGCAGGAGTACGGCGCAATTGTCGCCACGCAAACCTCAGATCGTGGGCTGCCTGCTCCATCCTCTCCCAGCCCCATTGTTTGCGGGCGACATCTTCAATCAGCGGGATATTGCCCATCTCGCGCAGCGCGGCGGCGCGTGCTCCCTGTGGATGTTCGCCGCGGGCAATGCGCTCTTCAATGTCAAGGCGCAGATGGGCGGCCAACTCCTCGTACAGCTCGCTTTTGCGGCGATCCCATCTGAAGCATCGGGTCATGGCTGTTCCCCTTCGGCCTCCATGACGGCGCCGATGGCGCGCACCATTTGCTGCCAGCGCTCGTAGTCCGACGACAGCTGCTCCTTTCCTTTGGGTGTGATTCGATAGAACTTGGCCCGCTGGTTGCTCTCAGTGAGTTTCCATTCCGATTTCACCCATTTCTGGCGTTCCAGCCGATGGAGCGCCGGATACAGCGACCCGGTCTCTATCTGTAAAACATCGCTGGATTTAAGTCGAATGGATCGGGCAATGCCGTAGCCATGCATCGGTCCCCATTGCAAAGCCTGGAGGATCATCATATCCAGGGTTCCCTGCAACAGTTCGATCCGATTGCGATAGGACTCGGTTTGTTTCATATAGCGGACCGTAGACAATCTACTCCCTCGGAGGTAGTTTGTCTACAGCCTTTTTCCGATGGCGAAAAGAAAGGAGAACCCGGCGGGAGAATAACAGGGAGCCCGTACTCTCCGCTGCGCGGCGGACAAGCTGAAGCCACACCAAGTTCAGCAACTCGGAGCACGACCGACCATGCGTGAAGTCGACGTGCAAACATAAACTGCTTTTTCTAAGCAATTTCCGCCCAGGATATGGATCAATCCCCACAAGGCGGTGTTTCGCTCAAGTGGATTCCCGCCGCGAAGCACGCCCAATGGCGCGAGTAAAGTAGGCTCTGCCGCAACGCAATCGAGTCACGCTCATGACCGAATTCGAGAGAATGAGGGAGCCGGAGAGCAGCCATGGGCTACCGACACGATCGAAGCGCATTTCATTTATCTCGGTGGAACGGCGTAGGAATCCCGTCTTGGCTCCGGCGAGGTCCGCAGGCAGTTCGGATTGAAGCTGTGCGCACAAGACCCCTGCAATCTCGTTTATGCCATGTGGCGCGTCGATCCCGAGTCAAAGCTGGTGGTCTCCGTAAAGAGAAACGCGGGCTAGACAACGAGCTCGGAATACGGTAATCGCGGTTACCAAAACATCAAGCCCAGGCACATCTGCTGCTGTCCCGATCCTTCGTTCAGGGGATTCTCACACCCTCGGCGCCGAGCTGCACGGAAAGGTACTACGAGTGCTTGTGGACGGTGCTCTGGTATAGGAGGGTGGTCTCGGACCCGAAGTCACCGGTCTTGCAGGCCCCGTGGGTATCCGCTCGGTCAATGTCCGCCTCTCGTTCGACTTGAAGACCGGGGGGTTTCCGGCGCAATGCATCCCGACTATTTGGCTCGCCTGCAAATCGGGCCCCGGCGTTTCGGATTGAATCATCCGGGAGTACGGCCGGTCCCGCCATCGGCTATTTTTTAAGTGAATTCGCCTGCGTCATATCGGCGAGGGCGCCAGCTGTGTCTCCTAAGGCTTTCCTTGCAGCGGACCGGTTTTTATATGCCTGGTAAAGCGTTGGGTCAAGCTGAATGGCCCGGGTGAAATCGGCCTTGGCGTCCTCATAGTTCTTGCGGTGGAGATAGATGACTCCACGCCCGTTCCACGACAAAGCGTAACCCGGCGAGAGTTCGATGGCGCGACTATAGTCGGGAAGCGCGCGGTCGTCCTGATTCAGGCGCGCCAGGCAAACCGCACGCTCGTGATAAGCCATTGCGCCGCCCGGGTTCAAACGGATGGCCTGGGTGTAGTCGTCGATCGCCTGGTCAAGTTTCTCCAAGATGCTGATAGGCGCCTGCGCGGCCAAAGTAAGATCGATAATCCGGACTGGCGGCGATCGCCTGGGAAAAGTAGGGTACCGCGTCAGCATAGGCACCACTCTTCAAGAGCACTTCGGCCTGAGCATACGGATCGGCAGCCGGGGGCAGTTGTGTCTTCGACACCGGTGGGGACTGCGTCGAGCCGGTTGTCGTCCCTGTCGAGTCGGGCTTTGATTGCACGGTGCCTGGACTGATCCGGCTTTTTTGCCGTGGTGGTCCTTGCCGGAGTTTGTGTTTCGGGCGGAACCTGTACTGAAACGAGATCAGGAGGCCGCTGGGTCCCGAGTGAGGCGATCATCGCCCGGGCCTGGCCGGCGAATTGGCCATCAGGATAGCGCTGAAGATAGGCATTGAACGGATCCGCGGTCTTGCCGTCCTTGATCGATGTCCAATACGCGATCTCGACTTGCCGGGCACTGTTTCGCTGGTAGAGCAAGAGGCCGGTGATTGCCGCGGCCAATACGGCCAAGACTGCGGCCGCGGCCAGCCAGGTGAACTTGCGAGGCGCAGAAGAGGCGGGTTTGTGCGTTGAAGTGGGGAGCGACGAGGAGACCGGCGCGGGTTCAAGGGCCGTGCGAAGCGCGGTAGCGAATTGGCTGCAAGTCTGGAAGCGTGCGGCGGGGAGCTTGGAAAGGGCCCGTGCGGAATACAATGTCCACTTCAGCCGGCAGATCGCGATTGAGACTGGTGGCATCGGGCGGTTCTTCATAGAGGGTCTTGGCCGCCGTCGAAGCCATGGTCGCGCTCTCAAAAGGACGGCGGCCGGTGAGCAGGGCAAAAGCCACGACCGCCAGGGCATATTGATCGGCCTGGCCGGTCACCGCCTCGCCCTTCCACTGTTCAGGCGCCATGTAGTCAGGGGAGCCGAGGACTGCAGCGGTTTGGGTGAGGGCCTTGAATTGAGTGGCCTTGGCGATTCCGAAATCGGCGATCTTCACCGAGCCATCCGCTTGCAGCATGATGTTGCCCGGTTTGATGTCGCGATGGATGATGCCGCGGCTGTGGGCATAATCGAGAGCACTGGCGCATTCCTGCACGATGCGCATCACCCGGCTCGTGGCGCGGAGTGTTGCGTCGTATGAATCCTGGGCGAGTGCCTTGTCGAGCGAACGGCCAACGATAAACTCCATCACGATGTACGCGATGTTGCCCTGTTCGCTGACATCGTAGACGGCGACGATGTTGGGGTGCGAAAGCTGACCGCCGGCTTGCGATTCACGGAGCAGGCGGGTTCGCAGTTCAGAAGTGCCTGCGTCGCTTCCGTCGTTGATCACCATGGTCTTGATCGCCACGGTCCGGCCTATCGCCGGATCGATCGCGCGATAGACCACGCCCATGCCGCCCTTGCCCACTTGTTCCAGGAGTTCGTAGCGGCCCAATTTTTGGGGACCGGAACCAGGGTTGGGCGCAGTGGGCGCCATTGCGGTCGCGTCGCGCGCCGAAAAACTTGCCTCGCGAACGGCCGCCTTTACGTATGCATCCGCGCCGTCAGCTATGGCCAGGAGCGACTCCAGTTCCTGCCGAAGGGATGGATCGGCCGAGCAGGCTCGATCCAGGAATGCGGCACGTTCATGCGCCGGCTTTTCCAGAGCCAGGTGATAAAGATCTTCGATTTGCCGCCATCGATTGGGATCCATCGGGTTCAACTCCCGCTCGCCCGGTTCGCCGATTCCGCAGCCGGGTCGCCCGTCATGATCTCGCGGGCCAGCCAGGACTTGGCAAGGCTCCAGTCCCGGTTCACTGTGGGTGCCGAGACTCCGAGGACGGAGGCAATTTCGTTGGCGTTGAGGCCGCCGAAGTAGCGCATCTCGACAATCTGTGCCTTGCGCGGGTCGAACGACGCAAGCTGGGTGAGAGCATCATCCATCCGCACCAGGGCCGGATCCGATTCGGCGGTGACGATCAGGTTCTCATCGAAGTCGACGCGGTGCACTCCGCCGCCGCGCTTAGCGTAACCCTTCGAGCGGGCGTGATCCACCAGGATGCGGCGCATAATGCGGGCGCCAAGCGCAAAGAAATGAGCTCGATCCTTCCATTGGATGTTTTGAATGTCGACCAGCCGGAGGTAGGCTTCATTGACCAGCGCGGTGGCTTGCAAGGTGTGCCCGGGATTCTCTCCGGAGAGGCACCGGCGGGCGATCTTGCGAAGCTCGGGGTACACCAGAACGATGAGACGCTCGAGGGCAGCCGCGTCATTGGCGCTCCATGCCTGGAGCAGGCCGGTTACCCCGAGTTCAGGGACCGAATCCAATCGCGCCTCCATCGCGCAGATTCTACCATGGACATTGGGGGCGCTCACTTTTTATCAAGTGCCGGAGAATACAGCGGCCGGAAGTAAAGAAAAGAGAAAAGTCTCGGTCTTCACCCGGCGACAACGCTCGGGAGTTTCTCCACAAACACTGAGCGCCCGCTGCCGGTTTGGAAGGCAGCGGGCGCTCGGTTGGTTCGGACTTTTACGAATTACATGACGGGTGTGAGCACCGCAACGGTATTGCGAATATCGGTGTCGAGTCCGCCAAAGACGATCATGCTTGAGCTGTTGGTATCCAGCACCGTCGATTCGTAGAGTCGGGGCAGCGGACCGGACGCGCCATCATCCACCAGCTTCCAGACCGGCGGCTGGGTCACTCCGCTGGCGTGGGATGCCGTCCATGTATCAGCCGGCTGGCCGATCCCACTGAAGATCGTCATGGATCGTTGGCCGGATCGTAGACCGCGGTGTGGCCGCTGCGAGGAGCCGGCACGGTCGCGGTTCCTGTCGGCAACGGAATCCAGGCAGGCGTGCCGCCCTGGCCGTTGGCGTTGGTCAGCGCCCACATGTCGTTGAAGTCGACGCCGCCGCCTTGGCCGCCAAATACGATCATCCGGTTACTTGTCGGGTCGTAGACGGTCGTGAAGGCCGAGCGTCCCGATGGTCCGGTGCCGGCGATATTTAACATGGTCCAGGTAGGCGTGCCGCCGAGGCCGTTGGCATGCGTGAGTACCCAAACGCCGGCGGTGGAGTCGTACACCATCATCACATTGCGAATCGGGTCATAGGTGCACTGCTCGTAGCCGGTCAACACGTTGGGCATGTTTTCGACGGTGGCGGAGGTAGTCGAGTTGCGTCCAGGTCGGTCGGTACGGCGCTCTGCGCATTGGGATTCGTGAGTACCCACACGTCCATTCCGGTGGCTCCTCCGTAGAGGATCATCCGGTCGCTGGTGGGGTCGTACATGCCCGTCGAATAGGAAGCCACCGGAGGTGCGCCCACAGTCGCCAACTGGTACCACCGCGGCGTCCCGCGCTTTCCATCGGCGCCGCCCAGAACCCAGGTGTCATTCAGGCCCGTGGTCCAATCGCTGCCGCCGAAAACTGTCATGACGTCATGGGCGGAATCCATAATCGCTGATTGGCCATACCGGGCGACAGGCGGAAATCCTGAAGGCGCGAGCTGGAGCCAGGTTGGAGGAGCGACCTTGCCGTTCAGGATGCCAAGCGCGGCATCGCGCATGGCGACGGTGTTGGCGATGCACTCGTCGACCTCGCTCGCAGCGCAATGCTTCGGGTCGCTCCATGTCCATTGCGATTCGGTGCCGATAGTAACCGGGGAAGAACTCAATGCGATCCACGGCTCCCGTTTTCAGTTCCTGGACCTGGATCTTCAGGGATTCCGTGAACAGGTCGAAGTCCTGCTGGACAGTGCATTCCGCCGTGCCCCCCTGGGCACAGGGAAGGAAAGCCCGGCGGTCGACAGCATAGGAGCCGGCAATGATATGGGCGTGGGGGAACAGCGCCTTGGCCCGCGCCACATACGTTGAATAATTGGGCCCGTTTTCGCGGTAGTGAATGAAGAGGTGGATGTAGTCGAACTTTGCGCGCGTTGCGGCGGGAAGCGTCGTGTTCTGCAGCAGCGAGTTGGCGAGGTCATTTTCGTAGAGGGTGGCCCCGAATGCCAGTCTGGGGTTATCTAATTTCACATTGGCGATTACTTGCGCGACCACCGCGGCCGGATTCACAGATGGAACTGCTTTGGACAGTGCGCGATATTGGTCAACGAAGTCATCGATACTGATCTCGGCGAGAAACGGCGAAGTCAGACTGAGTTGGCTGTACTGACGCGCATAGGCCGCGGTTGTGGTGGCGTTGAGCGGGATCGCCAGGACGACCTTGACTTTGTCTGATGCGGCGATCCTGCTTGTAAAGGACAGGCAACTGGCCGGAGCATCGGGGCAACCCTGCCGGGTATAGGTAACGCCCAGGTCCTGGTTCCATTGCGGCGTGTTGGTTTGCACGCCCCAGGTTGAAATGCTCTCGCTGGAGACGGTGAGGTTGTTGGTTTGGCTATGCGCGACGGTTGCCATGCTGACGACCGCCAAAGCTAACTTCGAAATCGTGTTTCCCTTCATAATGCCCTCCGGGTGAGATTGCCTTCTCACTCCCCAGAGCGCGAACCGCCGGCCAATTTAATAACGGGTAGGAAAAGATTTTTCGGGAATGCCCCACATCGCCTGACGCGATCGTGGGTCGGAAGCCAATTGCCGCATCCTGGTTACTGTCACTCGGCCAACGGCCACCTTATATAGCGGCAACCCTCATGCATTTTTTGGTTTTCCGGATTAGTAAATCTTCCTCGAGTTCCCGCTCTAGGGGGTGAGAGCAATTCACGGTCGAATCCGACCGAATTCAGAGAACAATAAGGAGGATCAATGAACCGGACCACACGATTCATCGGCACACTGTTACTGAGCAGCACCATGGCGGCGCCCGCGCTGGCAGCGCACGCGTCGAGGCCGGCCAGCGTTTCAAGGACCGACAAGTCATCACCCAAGAACCATCCCGGGGCTTCGTCTGAGGCGAAATGCGGACGGTGCGGCGCTAACAGCGGCAAAGGTTCGGCAGCCGCGACCACCCCGAGATTCGACCATGCGCTCAGCAGGAAACAGTCAGAACCACAACATCTCCCGCGTGTCGATAATGACCATCGCATCGCAGGCGGCGGCCGGGAGAAGCTTGACCGGGACGATCATCACCGTTTTGATAAGGACGATCGGCGTCATGATCGAGACCATGATCGGGATCGGGACCGTGATCGAGACAGCCGTCATCGCGATTTCGACGACGTCCGGCGTCATCATGAGTTTGGGTCGCATGACCACTGGCATTATGAGGAGCGGAACGTGTCGTTCCGCGGCCACGAGTTCGCACACCGGACCTATTACATCCACGGCGTTGCTTACTCTCACTTCTACCAGCATTACTACTATCGCGGAATCGCGTTCGAGGTTTACACCCCTCACTACTACTACACCCCGGCCTTTTACGGGTGGGCGTATGCTCCCTGGCGGACGCCGGTGGCATGGGAATGGGGATGGGCAGGCGATCCGTGGTACCGGTACTACGGCGGGTGGTTCCGCCCCTACCCCGTTTATACCAGCCCAGCGCTGTGGCTGACGGACTACCTGCTGGCTCAGACTCTCGAGGCAGCTTATGAATCGCGGATTGAAGCCGCGGCCGCCAGGCCCGATGCCCAGGCCACTGGCTCTACGCCGTTGACACCAGAAGTCAAGCAGGCGATAGCTGAGGAGGTCCGTCGGCAACTGGCCCTCGAGAACTCTGAAGGGGCGACCAGCCATCAGAACCTGCCCGATCCCGGATCGAGCGGCATCGCACGGATGCTCAGCGATCACACGGCTCATGTGTTCGTTGCTTCCGGCAGCCTCGAGGTACCTTCTACCGACGGACAGTGCGAGATCTCGGAAGGCGAAGTGATTCAACTCAGCGGACCGGTTGCTTCTGATGCAGTCACTGCGAATCTTGTGGTTCTGGCGAGCAAGGGCAGCGGCTGCCGCAAGGGAACCATTGTGACTGTGGGTCTGGCGGATCTGCAGGAAATGCAAAACCACATGCGCGAGACTATCGATCATGGGCTCGGTGAACTTCAGTCGAAGCAGGGCAAAGGCGGGCTGCCGGCAGCCGCGCCCGAGGCCGCGAAGCCTCCCGTTCCCACCGACTTCGCAGCCATCGCGCCTCCTCCCGATCCAAACCCAGTCGCGAGGGACAGGCAGTAATGAAGCGCAGACGGATCAGGGTTGCCGAGCGTCGAGCGTGGCAACCCTGAAGTGGGACTTACGAAGATAACCACGCATTGCCTGTGTGCTGTCGGGGCTGCAATCCATCAACTCCCACCTTCGAAACAACCGTCCATAGTTGCGAAGATCTTCTCCCTTTGCATTCTAGAAAGGTAAATAGACTCGTCCTCGATTCTGGGCCAGATCGCGCTCAATCAGGAACGGCTTTACCGAATGTGCGCGATTGCTAAGCACACTGTTTCCCGGGATTCCAGTGGAGCGATTTTGGCAGGTGAGCTTTTGCGGATTGTGCAGTCCTCACCAGATCTCCGGCACCGACCCGTTCAACCACTCAAACTGACAGTATTCACGTTAGCGAGTTGCTTGATTAGCGTACCAATCTACCATCAGAGTTGCGCGATCGTTGATAGCTAAGCGACAACTTCGGGTGCCAACGGGAGAGCGCCGGAATGATGGGGCAGCGAGAAGGCAGTGCTTTAAGAGAATTGTACTCTCTTGATTATTTTTCTTTTGACAACCAGATGGCACGCGCATAAGTTATCGGTCATCGAGAGAAGAATTGAATCGAGAGGTTCTCAGTGGTATGCAAAGGGTCATTCGAATTGCGATTCATGCGGGTCTGGCCCTGTCCCTAGCCGCAATACCGCGGATACTTCCCCAGGAAACGCCGCAGGAAGTGGCCTTGAAGGCCAGTACCCCGTGGTTGGCACTTGTGGATGCGGGTAAGTACCGCGAGAGCTGGGACTCTGCCGCTCTGGCATTCAAGGAGTCCGTCAGCCGCGAAGATTGGGAGACTCAGCTTGCGGCGCGAGCCTCCCTTGGCAAGGTCCTTTCGCGGAAGGTCAAGAGAACCGTTTTGTTGAACGATCCGCCAGGTGGGCCACCAGGGGAATACGTTTCCATTGTTTACGAGAGCTCCTTCGAGCATCTGGAATCGGCCATCGAGCTTGTAGTCCCGAGGCTTGAGACTGATGGAAGATGGCGAGTCTCTCACTACATCATCACGAAGGACGAGTAGCCAACAAGGCGGTTATTTGCCCGATGCTAACTTCGGATCTACGCCACCCAGACTTGGCTATTTCCATTCTCCTTCAAGAACAAACGCAGCCCAGTAATAAGGGGAACTCCAGAGGGGATCGCCCGACATGGAAGTCTGCGCGTCTCTCAAGGCCTGAACAGGCCGCAACTTTTTATTGAACATAGCGTCGTAAAAGCGGCGCATCAGCTCGGCAGTCGCCGTATCATCCACTTCCCAAAGGCTCACCACGACTCGAGGGGCGCCGGCATACATGAAGCCCCGCGTCAGTCCAATCAGCCCTTCGCCTCTGGCTTCCTTACCAAGTCCCGTCTGACATGCGCTCAAAACTACCAGGTCCGCTCGCAAGCTCAAATTATAGATATCGTGCAGAAAGAGAAATCCATCGATCGGCAAGCCATGCTTGTCGACCAGGGATAGCACAACGGCGGACAATGCAGGCTGCCGGCTGTTGAGCAGTCCGTGGGTCGCAAAGTGGATCGTTCGATATCGGCCGAGTTCCGCGCTCGTAGCCAAGGTCTTGGAAGCGTCGAAATCGACAGCCTCTAATTGCTCGCCAGTAGATGTTAGACTGGCGATTGCGTCAGCTTCACGACGGGAGGACCTTAGCCGTCGCAAGCCGTCCCGGTCAACCCCCGAACCTCGAAACGACGTCGCAAAGTGCAGTTGCTCAAGCTCCAGGCGTCGCTCCGACGCCTGAGGATTATTCAACTCTTTCAAACCGGAATCGCCAGTCCGACTTGCTGCGACTGAGTCTGGTTTCACCCGTGAGTCCTGAGCGCCGAAAACCGGATCGGCCAGGATCGCGATGGCCTTCGGTGCGGGGGCTCGATATGCGACGTCTCTGCGCAGCGCCGTCAGAGTGGATACGGACGGCAGATAAACGACTTCGTGGTTCGTCGCAAGTGTGTTCGACTCGTGGCCGACGACCACCGGACTTAAAGGGAGGACGCCGAAGGGAATGTACGCCAAGGCTCCGTCGGTCACGATCGCAAGGCGACCACGGCCCAGTTGGTCCACGGCGGGCCACAGAGTCAGTTCTGCGAGTTTGGCCGTCTCGGTACGCATCTGGTCAGAGGAGAGGACCGGCGACTTCTGCATTAGTTTTGATTGCAAAGCCAGGGCGGCCGCCTCGATCTCCCTGCGCGGAGAGAGTTTGTATGCCTTGAGGGAGTTTGTCGTTACGACCCAGAGATAACTTCGCTCGTCACCAAGCGCGTATTCCAACAACGTGGTATCCGCGTCGAGAATCCGTTTCTGGACGTCGTCTGCAGTCGGCGGTTCGGGCTGTGTCAAGGCGGCGTAGCGTGGACTGGCGTTCCTGATCTTCGTTTCCACCTCCTGATATTGCGCAAGGGCTTCGTCAACCAGATTCCGGGCAGTCTGCGCCTCATCCTCCGTGTGCTGTCCGCCCATGAGTTTGGTTAGTTTGGTGGATCGAGCGTCTACCTTTTCCTGCAACGCCTGTTCGTCATCCAGAAGCCGCGAGTCAACGCCGTTCCGAATATCGGCATGGGCCTCGGTCAACGTCTCCAGTAGGGTCCTAGCCCTGCCTCGCTCGCTTGCTTCAAGTGCCTGCCGATCAAATCCCATCCTGGGAACACGGCCGTCAATCCGCATCAGTATTTCCACATCGAGCTCGTAATAGTCATGAACCGTGGCAAAATAGGAAATTCGCAAATCCTGTCTAGCAACATTCGTTCGGACCAACTCGATGACTTTGAGCGCTTCCTCGATGTGGGCTTTGGCCCTGGCCAGATCGCCATGCCGAAGCTCGAAATAAGCCAAGCAGTGAAGAGCGGCGGCGACGCCGGCCCGATCCTCAATCGCCTTCTGCAGATTCAATGACATCGAACAATAATCCTGAGCCTTGTCGAAGTCGCCAAGGAGGCCTTGGGCATAGCCCAGGTTATTGATCGTCCACGCAGCGCCCGGCCTGTCGTCGAATTGCTGTTCCACAGAGAGCGCTTTCCCAAAGAATTCTGAGGCTGTCCGCAGATCGCCTTTACCTAGATAGGTTCTGCCAATGTTGTCATATTCCGCGGCCAGGCCGAGGCCATAGCCGATTGCCTCGTGCACCTTCATCGCCGCATCGAAGTTGTCCAGTGCCTTTTCCTTCTGGTCCAGCTGCAGGTACGCCGCACCTATGTTGTTATATGTCTTGCCTTCCCCTTCGCGGTCGCTAGATGCTTGCCAGGATGTGAGTGCGCGGCGGTAATATTCCAGAGCCTTCTCCGGTTCGCCCAGGGCGGAGTAGACTTCGCCCATATTATTCAATAGGGCTGCCTTCCCGTAATCACCAGTTGCCAAATCAAATGACTGCTGGAATTGCTCCAATGCATCCTGGTCTTGCCCTATGCTGTAGTAGACGGCGCCAAGGTTGTTATATGCAGCGGCTTCCTTCTCGCGGTCTTTCTGTTCCTTTGCCAGTATTAGTGCCTTTGTAAAATCGTCCAGCGCTTTGCGTTTTTCACCCAGAGCGTTGTACATCGCGCCCATGTTATTGAGTTGCAGCGCTTCGCCTTTGACATCCCGCAGAGCGACAAGCAAGGGGAGAGCCCGCTCCCAGTAAGTGAGGGCTTTTTCGGGTTGACCAAAGTTGTCATACAGGTTTCCGAGGTCGTTGAGGGTGAACACTTCCATACGGAGGTCTCCCGCGGAACTCCATAAGTGAAGTGCCGTCTCGAATTTCTCAGAAGCTTCGGCCAGCGACTCCGCGCTTCCGTGGCCCTGCTGCCAGATTCTTGCAGCATCCATCATCACCTGATAGGCAGGAGAGTGGGTCTCCGCGTCGGTCGGTTGATACCTTTGAGGCCCGTACTGGGTGTCTGTCTGTCCTGCCAATGAAAGCCGCGTCGCGAGACCGAGCAGAAAGATCACGGCAGTTGAGAGGAGGCGCGGTCGGAGGGGTCGTAGTCGCTGATAGAATTGCGTTCCGCCTCGAATACGCCCTGGACGTCGAATCATGACACACCTCTCCGGCGGCGACTCCTAGGTCTTCTCAATACGCGCTGTGGGCGCGCGCGGCGCACTTAGCTCGACCAGCGAGAACACCGCTCCGGCAAGGCTCAGCACACAGCAAAGATAGGTGGAAATAAGAACCAGCTTCGCCCGGCGGATGGAATCATCACTCCAAACGCGATTCCTCTGTGTCAGACCCCCGAACTTCGCCACAATCTGGCTGGCGTTCTGCCCCGTAGCTTCAGCCCAGGCCTGGGCGCGAGAGGTGTACTGCGTGCCGGCAACGTACTCGCCTTCCGGATTCTCGAGAGGATACTGAAACGTCAACTTTTCTCGGCTCTGCCAGTACAAAATAGCGCAGCCGGCGGCGATGACAGTAAGAGCGGCTGAAACGCCTATCCAGAGTTTGGGGCGGGAGTTTTTCGACCCAGTTTTCGCCCGAGTTGACAGCAACAGAGCGACGCACAACGCCAAAAACGAGGCGATGCCCACGGAGTAAGCCGATTCTTCGGGAGGAGCGATGCCCTTCAGGAATCCGCTGAAGGCGGCCAGAAGAAAACCCACAGCCCCAACTGCTTTATACAGGTTCTGTCTTGTCAGCATGGCTCACTGGTTCACGAGGATATCGACAGGTTGAGGGTTGGAGTCGCTTCGTCTTCGAACGGAAATGCGAATCCGCTCGCTAAGTGGTGAGCGATTGCCATCCTTCGTTACCCAGAAAATGTAATCGGCTTCAGGCAACTCTGACTCTGCGGGCGAGCTCAAGGTGGCAAATTGCTTCGTTTCGCTCGGTTCATCCTGTAGCGCTTCGGGCACGTAGCAGATTCTGAGCATGGGGACGGCCTTACGTTCAGCCGCGTTCAAATAGGTATTTACCTGGACGCGCGCAAGTGGCGGCCTTAAGAACGTCGCGGTCTCTCCGCGTGAATTATCGAAACCCTCCCGTTTCAGGCTGAGATCCGTCGCGACCGCGCAAACGGCGGCTTGATCTGCCGAAGTCAGCGCGCCTCCCTCACCCTTGAGCCTTCGCTGGAGGAGTTCTACCTCGCTGTCAATCTGAGCCAGCATCTCATGATTTGTCGGCTGGTCCCGGTCCTCCAGGTGATCAGCGATCTGATCGAAATCCCCCGGGATCGATCGGGCGCAATCAGGGACCGTGTTGGTTTTGAGGCTATCGTGAACACCCTCGCGCAGAGCGACCACTTTGGCAATCGTCTGCCGGTCAAAGTCTATCTTGAACAGAAAACCGTCCAGGAATGCCGATTTAGCCTCCCGTGATTCCGAAATCTCAGCGATGCGAATCGTCTCACCCGGTTTCAGGCTTCGCGCATCGCGCAACGTCGGGTTCAGCGCATAAATCAGGCTGATAGCGTCTGCGTCAGCATAAATGTGGGACCGCAGCAGGAGGGCTTGAACTGAAGGGGCGTCTGCTTGAGCTACGGATGTGAGCGTCAGGCTCGACTGCGCAAGTGAACGACGCGCATTGTCCGACGGACGATAAAGAGAAACGCTTACGTCGTACTCAGGTCCGAGCTCGTCCGCAGCAGCGAGTGCAACGCACACCATTGCTGCGACGGGAAACACCGCCAATAGCAGGCCCCGCACGACACTCTTGCCAAACATGGTTGCTGACTCCCGTTCCCCCAGGTCTGGTCGCATTCGATCCTACAACAGAAGTACTGATCGTTCTAGTACTAAATCCGCCGGGACAGCGGGATCGGAATTACGTTGTGCTTCCAGAAGGAGGCTCGTCTACCCGCGAATTTTTAGAGCCTAGGCGCTGATCCCTCGACGGTCCGATACGGCTATATCGGTTCCGCCAATGCACCGGGACAAATGTGCGCGGCGCCCTCTGCTGCGGATGTTATAACGTGAGGCCCTCGCCAGGTTCGACGAGGGCCAAGTACTGTATCCGACTATCTGAGTTGCTCATGGCAGGACTGTCAAGGTTACAGGAACAAACGTGGTGAACAAATAGTTGGGTGAGTACAAACCGTTCGAGCCGATGTAGATCGGGTAAGTACCAATAAGCTCGAACGTCCCGGGCAGGAGATTGCTGGACACGGTTCCTGCGACCATCGCGGCTCTGTCTCCGTTAACGAAGCCGGTGATGGTGTAGGTCACAGGCGGCACAGGCTGGGTGTAATAGATGGTGATGTTATCGGCCGTCACGGTCAGCGCAACCGGGGTGCCGGTCAACGAAAACACAACGTTGTTCGAGACCCCACTTACCGAAGCGGCGACTGAGAGGCTGCCGGCGGCGTTGGCGCTGCCAGTCACCGAGGCAATGCCATTTGAGCTTGTCGTGGCCGTGGCCGCCGAAAGCTTCACGTTGTTTCCCGTGAAAGTTACGACTGCGCCGGACACGGGCTGGCCGAGTTTGTTGGTGACCAGGACTGAAAACGGAGCCTTGAATGCGCTGCCATATTGCACTGCCTGTCCGGACCCGGAAGACAGGGCAATGGCAGCCGCCGGCAGCGGGAGTCCGGTTTCAGAGAAAGTCGTGGTGAGAGTCGTTCCGGTTACGGTCGCCGTCGCAATATCGGTTCCGATGGCTGTGGGTGTGGCAGTAACGGAAGCCAAGCCGGCGGACGCCGCGGGGAACGAGACCGTGGTCGCGGTGGCACCGGCGAACGTCATCTGATTCGAGGTGAAGGTGACTGGAACTCCGCCCAGCAATTCACCGTGCTGACCGTAGACGCGGACGATCAAAGGATACGTGAAGGGTGTGCCGACGGGAGAGCTTTCGATGGCTCCGACCATGGTGTTGGTGATGGCGACGGGGTGTCGAGGGTCGATGTACCCGGGACAAAGACCACGTTGTAGCTCGACTTCACGACGAGAGTGCCGAGCGATGCGTTGATGGGGTAGTTACCCACCGCTGAACTCGTAGTAGCGGTCGTGGCCAGGGCCGGTGCACCCGTGACCGTGTCGCCGGCGAGCAGGCCGCTAATGGTGTACTGGGAAAGCGTGAACGGCTGGTGAAGATCCCACGCGATGCTGGTAGGCGTCGCATTGAGATTGACCTTCGACCCTGTCTCAGTGAACAACGCGTTCATCGTAACACCGCTGATTGAGGGGGTCGCGGTGAGAGTTCCCGCGGCTGCCGCGGTCGCATTCACGGAAGCGATGCCCTTGCTGTTGGTGAGCACCGTGGTCGCGGACAAGGTAAGGCCGGAAGCCCTGAACGTCACTGGAATATTGGCCACGCCGCCGCCTGCGGCATCCACGACCATGACCTGTAGTGGGTTGGCGAAGGCGGAGCCGTATGTAGCCGTCTGCCCGGAGCCGCCCAGGACGGAGATGCTGGTCGGCGTATCGACGCCGATGCCCGAGAGGTGAATGGCCGCGGAACCCGGGTTTGCGTTCAGTTCCAGGTTATCGTTTGCGGCGAGCGCGCCGTTCAGCGAAGGCTTGAAGGAGAAACTCATTCCGCAACCGGAGCCAGGCTGTACATTTCCGAGCCCGTCCACAGCCACTCCAAACGGATTGGCGAGCGCCTTGCCGATCGAATTGACGGTGACTCCGTTGGGCGCCAGGAATTCCTGGACCTGAGAACCGTTGAGGGTTGTGGCATAGACGTTGCCAGCTTCATCGGCGGCGACGTGCTGTGGACCGACGATGGCGTAACTGTGCTCTGCACGGCGGGATAGGCCACCTGCGCGCCCGTCGCGGCTCCATAGAGCAGCGTTGACGATTGCACCACGTCGTTCGCATCGAGTATCTGGAGTTGCGCCGTGCGAGTGCCGGCAAAGGCCAGCATGAAAGTAACAGTAAGTGTAGTCCCCAGGTTTGTGACGGTGAAGTCAGGGCTGGATGCCGCCAGAGGAAGTGACGACGCGGGCGCCGGGCGCACTGCTGTCCCGGGGAGTGATCCGCACGGTTTTGCTCACGTCGCAAGGTGTGCTGGAGCCGGGCACGCAAACCGGCGTTGAGCCAAAGTTTACCGAGACGCGCGGCACGTCGGCGATCACATAGCCGTTCGGGTCAGCGCCGGAAAAGATCAGGTTGCCGTTCGCATCAACGGCCAGGGCCGTGAGGGGAAGCACGTTGTCGGGAGCGACCGAGCTTTCCTCATAAGCGGGGATGGGGGTCGGGGTTCCCGCGGGGATTTCCCAGACCGATTCATTGGTCGTGTAAAAACGTGCCGGCCTGGTCGGCGGCGATGCCCGTGAGGGCGATCCGTCCGCTGTCGATCACCTGCTCCGTCGAGCTGCCGGCCGAGAGTTCAAGACAATTTGGAGATTCTGGTCGGCGACATAGACATCCCCGCCAGGATCGACCGCGAGTCCCACCGGTTGGGTCAGTCCGGAGATGGGCAGCCGCAGAATGGCGTTGCTTCCGGCTTGGACCTCGTACACCACGTTGGGAATGGCAGGGTTCCACGGGGCATCGAGAACAAACAGGTCTCCGGCCTGGTCGACCCCGAGGCCCAAGGGCGCGAGCCATCCCGAGCCGACACTGGTTTGCGTGCCGTTTGGAGCGATCTTGATGATGCTGCTGAGGGACGCGCCCTGGGCATTGGCGTAGTTATTCGCGATGAAGATATTCCCGGCATTATCGACGGCGATCGCGGCGGGATGGATAGCGCCGCCTGCGACGTTGACGGGCACCATCTGGGACGTGCCGGCAGCGATCTTCAAGACTGTTCCGCCGACATAGTCGGATAAATAGATGTTTCCCGCCTTGTCCACTGCGACTCCGTCATAGGTGTAAGTGGGTGTCTGCGTGGCCTGCAAAAGTTGCGGGGTGGCATAGGCAAAGGTCGCCGACTGCGCGTGGGTTTGGGTGGTGAATGCAGACAACACAAGGCTGCCCACGAGGGCAGTCATCTTATGCCGTAGATGAGTGGCGCGGCGAAGCGCAGCAATGAGATTCATCGGAATGTCCAATCCTGCAAAATGCGAGTAAGGCAAAATCGCCTGAGGGGAAGACTCCGACCGGGGATCGAAACCTCCCGAGGGAATTGCCTCCGTACTCTAAGGCGACAATTGCCGGCGAGTTCCCACATGGAGCGGCGGCGGGGGAGAGAAAATGATAAAGACTGCACTTTCGATCGGTTATAATCCGCCCACACGTGTAGATCACTTCGCCGTTTCCCCTTCCCGGTTTGCGAAAAAGTAGTCCAGATATTCCTTGGATGGCCTTTCAGATGCCATCCGAAGAACAGGGCTTGACTCTGTTACTCAGGGACTGGAGGAGCGCCGCCGGTAATCAGGAGTCGCTGGACCGGCTCATGCCTGTTCTCTACGACCAACTCCATCGGCTCGCGGCGTCGTGTCTGCGATCGGAGCGCCCTGATCACACCCGGCGCGCCACGGCACTGGTGCATGAGGCATATCTGCGCCTGGCAGATTCTGAAATCCCATGGGAAAGCAGGGGGCATTTTTACGCCGTGGCGGCGCGCGTTCTGCGCCACATTCTCGTGGATTATGCCAAGGCAAGTGGGCGCAAGAAGCGAGGCGGCGGACTCGACAGGATTCCGCTGGATGAAGCCGTCGTGATCGGCCCGGAGCTATCCTCAGAAATCGTAGAGCTTGATGACGCCCTGAAGCTCCCTGGCGGAGCGACACCATTGGTATCGACATACGTCAGCCCCGCCTGTTGTCCATCGGCATACGTCATCCAGCCGAAGAGATGGTCGAAGCTGCGGTTTTCCATGGTAACGGCAACGATATGCTCGATGCCCGACGAAGCCGGGTCGGGCAGGGACGGCAATGATTGCGCAAATGCCTCAGTGTATGGGCCCATGCGGAAACGCAGCCCCGTCAAACACGGCTGCGCCGTCCGCCATCAATGCGGATCGAGTGAACTGCCTGCGATTCATGGGGGATCCTCCGGAGTCGATGTGCCGAGGAGGGGTCAGATAAGCACAGCAACTTGCAGACGTTCCGGTGGCGCGATTACTCGCTGAGCGGACGAGCCTTGTGCCGGAGACCTCCGGATCTCAGCCAACTCATGATCATCGATGCGGGTCAAGTCATGTGTAAACGCATTGTCAAACCAATCTTCGCTTGGATCGTCTGGAACGTTGAGCCAACAACGCAAATTGATCCATTCTGAGGAAACTCCTTTTTGGATTCGCAGATGTAATGTCGGCGAGGTCGCTTATCGCAGGGTCGCCGGCACGGTGAGTGGTTGCTCGCCGCGCCGGCGTGGGCATTACTGGCTGATGGCGACGCCACTGAACTGTGCGGCGCCGATGGCGGGAGAAGTGGCGGCCATGGTCAGGTCACCGAAGTTGTCGATCGAGAAGACGGCCACGTGTGCCGCTCCGGCTGCTGTATAGATGACGGCCAACCAATTCTGATCGGGCGATACGGTGATGTCTGTAGGACTGCCGGGCAGGGGAACGGACTTATAGAATGCGCCGCCCTTGTCGTCGCTGAAAAAGATGGAAATGGCCGAGCCGGGCGAATTGGCGGTGTACCAGATGCTGTTGGGTCCTTTGGCCACCCAGCAGGGAGCGTTGGTGGGAAATGCAGGGGCCGGGCCGAGGATGGGGAAGACGTTCCGGTCCGAATCGACGATGGCGAAGCTGTCGGGGCTGTGCGCGGGGGTGAAGCCGAGGACGTCGCCCCAGAAAGCGGCTCCGAGCGGGGTGTTGTTGGCGTCGTCGGGAAGCGTAATTGTAGTGTTCGAACCATTGAGTGCGCCGTCGTGGCCGGAGAGGCCCAATTGCAGAACGGAGCCCGATTTCATGGTTACGGCGGCCCAGGATTTGCTGGCGACAATCTGCGCTGCGGAGTTATCTGAGAGCGTAACAACGCTGCCGTCAAGATGGCCGGAGGGCCAGGAATGGCTTTCCGCGCAATCCGTGCTGACGACGTAGAGTTCGTCCTGAGCGAGCGCGACCGAGTCGGGACCGGTGCAGTCAGAGGCCAGTGCGATGGACCGTCCCGCGCCGATGAAGTCACCGCGGCGCCAAAGCTGGGTCACGGAGTTTGAGCCGAAGTTGGCTACCGCTCCGAGATTGCCCTGAAATTGGAGGATTCCGGCATTGCCGGAGGCGCCTCCCTTGGCTCCGGTAGGCACACTTTGCGTAGCTGCAAGAGACGGGGATCCGTGGGTGTTGAGTTTGAATGCGACCACGGCATTGTTGGCCGGATCGTTGGTGCTGGTAAGGATGAGGGTGCTGCGATCCTGGCCGGAAGCCGCTGCGATGCCGGCGAAAGCCAGGACTGCAGCCACGATGCTGACGCGCGGGAAAGGGAACTTACTGGGTGTTTCGAAAACCATCACAATCTCCTTCAAGGGTGCTATTGGGGAACTTGTTCAGCCCGGCATGCCAGGCAGCCGCGGGGAAGCCGGAGCACGTTTGCTGACCGAGAATTCGATGGCGGCGGGGGAAAAGTTACGCTCTGCCCAGAAAAAAAAAGATCAAGCGGCGGTCATGGTTGAGCCGTAACTTTTCCCAATCGCGGAGCGAAGGATACAGCGGGCGTTCAGTATGCTGGAACGCCTTGCGGCAGTGTCGCCGGCGCTGATAAAGATTGCAGATACGCTGCCGATGGACGCACAGGAGAATCTCGAAATGCTGATGGCCCTCTATCAGGAGGGCGATCTGGCTGCGGCCACGGTGCTTATCCGTTCCATCAGCCCGAAGCTCTACCGGTTCTTTGCCGCGCAGACAGTCAGCCGCGCTGAGGCGGACGACCTGCTGCAGGAAACGTGGCTTCGCATTCACAAGGTCAGGCACACCTATCGACCGGGCGAGCCGGCGATCGCATGGTTCTATGCCATCGCGCGCCACGTGCGGGTGGATCACTTCCGAAAGTCGATGCGGACGACCAATCGCGAGCGCGAACTGGACGAGATTTCGGGGACAGCGGAAATTACGCCGGCGGCGGGGCAGAACGACGAGTCAGAGGCGCTGCTCGCGCCGCTCTCGGCATCAGAGCGCGAGGTGGTGGAAATGTTGAAGGTGGAGGGCCTGTCGCTGGAGGAGGTAGCGAGGGCCACATCGTCCACCGTGGGATCGGTGAAGCAGAAAGCTCACCGGGCGTACAAGAAGTTGAGAGAGAGATTCGGGTTCAGTAAGACCAAGACGGAGGCACCGCGTTGAACGACCGCGAAATCGATGAATTGCTGAGCCGCGCCAAGTTTCCCACGGGTCCGGAAGCGGAGACCCTGGAGCGGATCGCCGAGTCGATCGCCGGCTCGATGCAGCCCTCGCAGCGTCTGCCGCCGCGATGGCTGTTGGCCGGGACAGGCGCGCTAATCTGCGTGGGGGTCGCGCTTGCAGGAGCGGCCGTGTTGCGGTTCTCCGGTTTCGTGAAGATGGGCGTCCTGGAACGATGCGCGGTATTTTCGACGCTGGGAATCCTGGTGCTTAACGCGGCGAGCGAATTGGTGAGAGCCATGATCCCGGGGAGCCGGCGACGGTTCTCTTCGGGCGGTCTGCTGATGGTGACTAGTTTGGGCTTGGTGACGGTGCTGGCGCTGTGTTTCCGCGACTATCAGACCACCCACTTGATGCATGCGGGGCTGGTATGTCTGGGGATCGGGATGCTGCATGCAATTGTTGCCGGGCTGCTGAGCTGGCTGGTGCTGCGGCGGGGTTTCGCGGTGGATGCGGTTTCAGCGGGCCTGGCGGCGGGAACGCTGGCGGGACTGGCGGGAGTGGGCATGCTGGAGCTGCACTGTCCGAACTTCCAGGCGGCGCACGTGCTGGTGTGGCATCTCGGCGTCCTTCTGATGAGCGCTGGACTGGGAAGGCTGTGCGGGTGGAGGCAACGTTGAGTTCTGCGACTCGAAGGAACCGCAAACGGCAATGAGACTTCCGTCACCTGGTCCCCTGTTGAGCATGATGCCCTTGGTCGTTAACATACTCCGGCTGAAATCTGGCTCTCGGTATTTCGTGGTGCACGACCGTCGTCCTTCGAAAATGGCGACTCACCGTCTCCCGAAGTTCGAGTCTGGCGCGATGAAGACGCACTTTTACTACGTTTGAATTCAAATTCAGCATCCCCACCGCTTATGCAACTGTGTATCCTTCTATGTCCCTCAAGACAAACACGACTCGAAGAGAATGATCAATGTTCCGCCTATCGTCCCTCCGGACTCCTGGATTCCAGAGGGAGCCGTCATTGTTGAGAAATGCGCGTCAGGATGTCGCTCGCCTTAGTTCGATCACCATGGACCTGGCTGATCTTCTCGAAGAAGATTGATCCTTTACGGTCAAGGATGAATGTTGATGGATACGCAGTCTCTCCAGGCGCATCCCAACGGAGATCGTAACGATTTGTTAACACGTAGTCAGGATCAAGTAACAAAACTACATTAACTGGAAGACTGGGCTGTTGCGTCAGAAACTCTTTCGCATGCTGGTCAAGATTGGTAGGAGGTCCGGGGTATACCAGTATCACCGAAGTATTTTTTGCAGCAAAATCCGCAGCGTGCTCAATGAAGTCATGTACCTGCTTTTGGCAATACGGACACTGATAGCCTGGGAAACCGCGCAGGACGACAAGAACCACGGTGGAGTTTCCGATCTGCTTCGAGAGTTGAATCAGTTCCCCCGAAGGTGTGTGCAACTTGAAATCCGGGGCCTTCTGCCCGACGTTGGGCGGCTCTGCGGATATCGGGACAAACTTCAACATCATTGCCGTTGGAAATTCCGGGCTCCCGAGAACAATCAGCTCAAGAACTCAAAGCGATCGCCCACGCATTGCCTCGTCTGCTTAGAAGAGAGAACTAGGGAACCAAGCAAACAAGGAGGTTCGTTCCTGGACCTTGTAAGCTCGCATGCCCACAAGAACCAGGAGAAAAGTCGGCGTGCAGAACATCCGTTGAATCCTCCGCGCGCTCTAGCTCTCGAGAGTCTTTCTCTCGAATGCGAGCGCTACCGACAATTCCTCTTCCGGAGAACCTTTGCCCCGATACTCGTACTCCAGAAACGCTGGAATGTTGTAATCTTTGTCCCGCAATAGACCCAGTACGCCGGTTATATTGGTGTTGCCCTGCCCGAGCGGCATGTTCTCGCCGTCGTTCCTTTTCCGGTCTTTGATGTGCAGATTTGTGATGTTCGCATGATGTTGCTCGATGAATTCCACGGGATCGAAGCCAGCCGCGGTGAAGTGCCCTATATCGAGATTGACCTTATAGATATTCGACATCGCCATCACCTTGGCGAATGAGTCTGGGGTTGAGAGCTGGTCAGGATCCCTCACGCTGCTGTGCCCGTGCCAGCCAATCGCCTGCCCGTGTCTCTCTGCAAACGGGACGACGCGTTTCGCCGTGGTCAGCGTGCTGGAGCTGGTAATGTATTTTGCACCGAGCGCCTTCGCTTGCCGGAATCCCGCCTCGATCTCCTCATCATTCATGTCCGGTGTAAAGCTGAAGTTGAAGCAGTATATCTCGATTCCCGCCACGCGGAACCTGGCAGCAATGTCATGGAAATAACCATCAGGAGTCGTCGCGCGCCAAGTCCGCAAATCCTCTCGCTGTTTTCGAAACGCTGGCGAGTGCACCTCCTCGGAATACAATTTCTCGAGGGCGGCTGCCGTCGTCGTACTAGAACTCGGGGCCCATGGCACCCAAGAGAATTTGGGCATTGGAAACGGCTCTACGTCCGGCGAAAACAGTTCGCAGATATTGAGGTTCAGCCGCTTCATCGCAGCCGTGATCTGCTCTACGGCAGGTGGACCGCCCTGCCGCAAGTCGTGAAAGCTGTATGTCTGCACACCCAGCCGCACGCCACGCACGGTCAACGCACTTGCCGGGCGCCGCGTCAATGCAAAGGCAGAGGCCGCCAATCCCAGACCGAAGGAACGCCTTGTCATCTCCATGTGGACCACTTTACACCTGCCGAAAGATCGATGAAGCGCATCGGGGCGGTCCTTGCCAGAACTTTCAACTCAGCGAGTCTGAACACAGTGCATTACCAAAATGAATACGATCCCGTCCACCAAGATCTGGGACTTCATTATGAGCTTTAAACGCCATGCCGTTGAAACGACAATCGGCCGGCGACTTCTTGGCTTTGTAGAACAGCTGGCCTATACGCGGAGATCCTCAGCGGTGGGCAAGAATTGGGCAGACGAAGGATTATTGGGCAATGGGGTCTACCCATTGAACGGTCCGCCAAAGCCCACCAACATAGCCGTGGCTGCGAACAGTAAGGTATCGCCCACATAGTTGACGCCTTCCACCACGAGTGGAGTTTGGATTTCCGTCATGAGGATAGGGATGTAAAAGAAGATCGTCAAGAGCAAAAGCACCGTGCCTGCCGTGGCGGCGGCGGCGCGGCGGGTGCGGCGAATCATCAGCCCAACGCCAGCGATGAACAAAACTGTACCGACGAGGTAGGCAAGCAGCACCGGTGCCGGTACCCAGGCCGGGGTGATCTTCTCGAGCGGAACACCGGGGACGAAGCGAGGAAAGAGAAAGTGCTCGACCGCATAGAAGACGAAGATGCACGCGACCAACGACCGGCCCATCACGATGAGCGCAGCGCCTGCCGAACTGCCGCGTGGCCATTGGCTTCCGGCCAGCACCATCGCTCCCCCGGCGAAGGCCATTTCGCGTACCGTCAGCGTCCAGAACAGCCGCTCAAGTGCGTGCTTCGGCAGGACGGGCAGGTCGATCGTGACTACGATGATCAGGAATAACAGCGCCAGCAGGGACGCCGACCAGCGCACATGGCGCCAGGTGATGAAGCTGATGGCCGCAGCCAGCAAGGCGGCTCCGACCAAGTAGGTCCAGAACAGGTGACCCGGCAGCCATCGGGGCACGATGCCCATGAGATCGCGCGCGGCCAAAAAATGTTCGGCGGCAAAGATCGCCAGAGCGACGGCTTCAAAGACAGGGCCGAGCACCAGAATCCTGGAGGCGCCCGATGCCGCCGCGAACCGCGTCCGGACAAGAAATAGTCCAGAAATCAGCGCGGCGATCCCCGCTCCAATCATCCCTTCGGGCTCTATGGACATTGACGTCTCCTGTGATCAAGGACCAGCAGGGCGGATCACGGCTATCCATGCGGGTCATTGCGGTTGCGCCGCCCTCGAGTGCTGGAGAAATACTACCGCGAACTTGTTTGCATTGATCAGACGAGTCTGACGATCATACTGGGAAGGAGGCTTCTTGGAAAGACTCCCGCCCGGACCGGTCTCGAAATGATGCGAACAACCCAACCCCGGATTCCAAGCGTTGTCGATTTGGTCAGGCGATTTATCCCTCGTTAAGGGTCAATAAAACTTTGACTTCATCGTTCTAACCTCTCTGGATTGGGATTCCATCATCCAACCGGATGAATGAGCAAACAAGGACGAATGGATTAGCGGAAGTTTCGATCGCCGGATGATATAAAGTTTCAAAACGCCCGCCCTGACAACCTTCATCCTGTTTCGACTCTGAGGCGGTCCTTCTCAAAATCGCCCATGATTCGTAATAATCGATCCGATTAACAGTGACACCGAAAAGTTTCAACCAAGATGATAACGCGCAAACAAAGCCGGAAAGGCACAGCCCTTCCGGCTCTGTTTGATGACCATCCCGGTCAGAACAACATTTTGAGCGCGAACTGGATGGTTCGAGGCTGATTCCCTTGGGAGGGCACCTGGCCGAATCCTGAGCTGGCTTGCTGCGGGTTGTTTGTGCCTGTGAAGATGGATGCAAAACTTGTCCGGTTGAACGCGTTGAACCAGTCGCTGCGGAATTGCATGTTAACCGACTCCCAGAGATGGAAGTTCTTTCGCGCGCTCAGGTCTTCGTTGTAGTAGGCAAAGCTTCGCAGGGGCAGGTTGCGGGGGACGTTCCCAAAGGTTCCCGGCGCTGGAGCGCTAAACGCAGCCGGGTTGATGTAGAGGTCGGTCGCAGGGTTGAATTTTCCGCTCCAGTGCGCTTTCTGGGACTGGCCTGGAACGAAGTTCGGACGGAGGATCGAGCTTCCAATCCCCAACGTGTTAGTCACCGAGGTCTCAAACATTGACGTTCCGCTCTGGTAGTGATGCACACCCGAGACGCCCCAGCCACCCAAAAGCGACGCCGCGATGCCATGGTTGAGATACTTCTTTTGATACCCGAATGGCAACTCGTAGTTATAGGAAATGGTAAGAGTGAGCGGTGGCTGGTCAAGCGCATTGGAGTATTCCCCCTGGCGGGTGAACGTGTCTTGCGGGCCATCGTTGAACTGGCCAATTTCATCTTCCGCGTTGCTCATCTGCTTGGCGTAGGTGAAACTGGTCAACATTGAAAATCCGTTTCGGAACTGACGCTGGAGCCTGGCCTGGAGCGAGTTGTAGTTAGAGTGGCCGTCATTCTGCTTGACCACAGTAATACCCGTGTATTGCGGAAACTTCTTCAAGGCCTGGGTGACCGTGGCTGAACTTCCCAGATCCGAGGAGAAGTTAGGAAAGGGAGCCGGAACGCCAGTGGCTAGTCCCGCCGCCGAATTGAGAGGAGAAGACAAAGTACTCGAGCCGTATTGCTGGGCATAGGCAATCGGAATCTGATTGGGGTTATTCAGGCGCGATCCAAGGTGATTGCCCACATTGCCTACATAGGCCACATCAAGCAGGAGGCTGCCGGGAAGCTGCCTCTGAACATCCAGCGTGTAATCGCTGATGACTCCGGGCAGCCCGGTCGTCTTGGGCGTCCAGCTGGTTCCCGAGAAGTTATCGAAGGTGGGGCTAATGAAAGGAGGCGGCGTGAAAGTCGGATAACCGTTTTCAACCAGCATCGCGGGTGTAACTCCGGCATTCACCGTGCTCGTAACAACGTTGGCATTGAAACCATCCGCCAATATTCCGAAGCCGTTTCCGTTGCTGGATCCGTCGATGCTGATGTAAAGTCCGTAGCCCGCATGAACGACCGTTTTGTTGTCAATCTGATAAGCAAACCCCACGCGCGGCTGTGCCATCGTGAAGCGCGTGTCCGCCAGGCGGTCGCAGTTGCAGGTGTTGGGACCATGTCCCTGATAGACGAGCGCGCCGGGAATGTTATTGCGCTCCAGGATTTGGAACGGTGGGCTCGAAGCTCGAAGCGACATGAACCCCGTTTACTCCGTTGTGAACTGTTAAAGTCCACGGAATGTCATAGCGGAATCCCAGGTTAAGAGTCAGCTTGGGAAGTACCTTGTAGTTATCTTCGATGTAAGTGGCCATGTACTGGAAGCGGTTCTCCGCTCCAAAGGGGTTGTCAACCTGCTGCACGGTGTCGAATGCGCCTGCCATCAGGCTGGCGAATCCATCTCCTGTGTTGCCATCCCCGGGGAACGCGGTTTCGGTTGAGTTCATCGCGTCTACAATGGAATCCAGTGATTTGACATTGCCTTCGATCCTGTCGTATTCCGCGCCTATCTTGAGTTGGTGCTTTCCTTTTTGCCAGGACAGGAAGCCACTCTCAATGTAGGTATTCTCCGAATTGGTTGAGCCTCCGCCGCCGCCTGTGCTGGCATAGGGGCAGAGGTTAAGGTTGCAATAGAACTGCGGCGTGATGGGAAGCGCGTTTGGAATTCCGAAAGTGTTTACCTTGTCGCTATAAGGCGCCGTGCCGTTCTGCGTGTCGTAGTTGTATCCAAAGCCCAGGTGCAGCAAGAGCAATGGAGAGAAGGTGTGATCGTATCCGAGCCGCGCAAGCGCAAGCTTGTTGTCCCCGATGCCGGCGCCATAAGTTGCGATGGGGGCCAGGAAGATGGTGTTGTACGAAGCGGTATTGATGGGTCCCATCGAGAAGAACCCATGGAATAGGTTTTTGCTATTCAGGTTATAGTCAACCCGGCCGCCCCAGCGGTCTTCCACTACGTTGTTAACCCCGGTAGTACGGAAGTTATTGATCAAGTTATCGTTGATTGGCTGGGGGAGATACTTGATATATTCCTGCCCTGCGGATGAGATCTGGCTGGGTGGAATCACGTTCGGGGCTCCGTTGTTCTCATACTGAGTGCCGAGTGCATTTCCCCGCGCTGTCGCAGACCGTAGATCTTGGATCGTAGATGTTTTTCCCCAATGCGGAAAAGTCGCCGGTACGTTCAGCGACGGTGGGAATCGTCGTCAGGCTGTTGGTCACTCCCCCAGCCAACCGGAAACCGCTGTAGAAAGCAAAGAAGTACAGGTTGTCTTTGCCGAAAAGATGGGGGATTCTGACCGGGCCACCGACATTGACGCCGAACTCGTTCTGATGCGTAATCGGTGTGGTCGCGGCGAAATATCCAGCCGCGTCTAGATCGGTATTTCTCAGATAGTCGTATGCCTGCCCATGAAATGAATTTGTACCATTGCGCGTGGTGTAGGTCAGGTTGCCGCCGGGAGTACGACTGTATTCGGCAGAGAAGTTGTTCTGCACCAAAGAGAATTCCTGCAGAGCTTCAACCGGAACTGGCTGAATGCGATAGTCGCCGCTCTGATTGGCAGAGATGAACGGAATGCCGTCATACATGACTGCACCGCCCCATGCCTGGCCGCCGCTGATTGTCGTCGAGAACTCCTGCCCCTGCGCTCCGGTCGATCCGTATCCAATGGCAGCAGTGTCGGCCACACCGGGCATCAGATCGGCGATGCTGGTGACGCTGCGCGCCGCTCCAGTCATGGCGATGGGCAGATCGTCGAAGGTTTGCTGATCGATCGTGGTCGCGGCCTGTGAGGTTGTTGTCTCCAGTTGGCTGGTCAGCGCCTCGACCTTAACTGTGGAATTAGCTGCCCCCACCTTCAGAGTTTCGTCCACATCGACTGTCTTGTTGAGTCCGACAATGACATTTTGTTGCTGTATTTGTGCGAATCCAGGTGCGGTGATCACCAACGTATAAGTTCCAACGGGGACTAGCGGAAATACATATTCTCCGGACGAGGAACTCTTGGTGCTCAGCGTTGCGCCTGTATCATTGCTCGTTAAAACAAGATCGGCATTTGGAACGGCCGCCCCAGAGGGGTCGTGGATGGTGCCAACAACAGAACCCCCGCCAGCTTGCCCGAATAAGTTGAATACACCGGGAGATGCGAACGCGAGCACTGCAAAAATCAAAATCCGATACGGCCTCATTGCGTCTCCTCTCTCGTCAACATGCCTGATTAAGCGGCTCGGCCCTCGATTAACCTCTTCAAATCATCGGGACGCCTTGCCGGTTCCAGCACTACGCCAATGGCGACTGGACATCAACTTAGCAACCTCTATCGCGGGGCAGGCCAGGAAGGTCGTCTTTGTCGATGTCAGCAAACTTTCGCGCAGGGTTTTCGCTTGAAACTTACGTCAGTCAGAGGCAGGGACGTGGCCATGTCGCCCAAATCAAGGTACCGGCGAATAGCCTCATCCATCGAGTAGAAGCAGCCGTAATAACCGCTGAGTCAATTTGTTTTCTATCGAATTGGGGAAACGCTTGCCCGTTCAAGCGGGCTGATTTTTTAATGGGGAAACGTTATCCGATCGCTTACTCGCTTGTCAACTAGTAAAATCCGGTTTCCCACCGACCAATGTTGACCTACAACTTCGTCATCAAAACAATACATTTAGTCCCAGACACCTTTGAAAAAGGTTATGGGTCCGATCGGCCATAGTACCTTATTGAATTTTGGTTCAAGCGCTTAGTCTTGGCATGTTTTGGTTGTTGGATTGTGGATGCAGGTTAGACTACCGAATTCCGGATTGGAGCATAGTGAACGAAAAGATCGGCGCAAGCTTTCGGAGGCCGCCGTGCACATTGGATTGCACGAGGGTGGCATCCGTCTGACCAGTTGTCGCGTCACTCAGGCAAACATGTCTGGACGGCTCCTGCTCCGGATCGCTTCACAATCTTCACCTTGCGGCTCGGACCCCTTCGGCGAGTGACCTCGACACAACTTGGGTATCGCGGTACCCTGTCGAGCAGGGTGAGTCCGGCTTCCGCGAGTTACTTCGTGCCGACGCGAGCAAGATTAAGATAGTTCTGCAATTTTGAAGCCTGGAGCGCCGACCAGAACTGAGAGTTGACCATCAGGTTCCGAAGAGACAGTAGGATTGGTGGAGTTGCGCAACAAGACGAAAACGAAGTGGACGTGCGTCGCCGCATGCGTCCTTGTCTTTGCTTCAGCTGCATGGAGCGTCCCCCCGCTTCCCGAGAAGCAGATTGAAGCCAAGCAACTGATTGACGCGCGGAAACTCGACAGCGCGGAGAACCTCATCGTCGCCGAAATGAAGAACGCGCCGCGCGACGCGGACTGGATCACTCTCCTTGCCGAAGTCCGGCTGGGGCAAAACCGCACTCGCGAGGCGCTGACCCTTATCGCCGATGCGAATCTGATCGCCGGCGACTCTGCTACCCGTCTTATGCTCATCAGCCTGGCCATGAGCCAGGCTGGACATATGGACAGAGCGGAACCTCCGATCCGCGCCGCCATCGGCCTCGACCCCGCCAATGCCACCGCGCACTACTTTCTTGCTCGCCTGCTTTACACAGACAATCGATTCGACGAAGCGATTGGGGAGACGCAGAAGACCATAGACCTTGCGCCCGACTTTGTTCGTGCCTACGAAAATATGGGGCTTTGCTACGAGGGAAAATACCGGAAGGACGAAGCGGAACGGTGGTATCTGAAGGCCATCGAAGCCGAATCGACCAGCCAAACCAAGTCGGAGTGGCCCATGATCGATCTGGCCGTCCTGCTGATGCAAGAGAATCGCAACGAAGAAGCCAAGCCGTATCTCGACCAGGCATTCGCCATCAATCCGCAGAACACGCAGACGCTGGTCCAACTGGGTTCTCTGTACGAGGCCAATGGAGATATCAAGAATGCATTGGATGAGTATCGCGCCGCCATTCGCAGCGAGCACTCCAATTTGCAGCCCGGCCTGGCAAGCGCATACTACAAAGCCGCACGCGTTGCCAAAAAACTTGGATACACCGAAGAATCCCGGCAATACTTCAAGAAGTTCAATGAAGTCCAACCCAAACACTAAACGGCCGGCGTTGCCTCTCAGTAAGCAACGCAGCAGGCGCGCTGGAAGTCGCGTATGAGAGCGCGAATCTTGCTGCAATCTTCGCTCTGGGGAATCACTCTCGCGTGCGCCGCGCAGCAGCAACCCGCGGACCTCGATCGGCTTCTGAAAGAAGGCGCGGCTCTCAATCAGCAGGCAGACTACACACGCAGCATTCCGCTCCTGCGTCAGGCCGCGAATCTCGCGCCGCAGAATGCCACTGCCAACTATCTGCTCGGCGTCGCACTGCTGCAGTGTGGCCACCCAGCCGAGGCGGTCACTCCTCTGCGCATGGCCGCCCACGCAAATCCCGTGAATGAAGCGGCGGAGGGCTATCTTGGCGACGCGGAGATGGAGCTGAAAGAGTTTCCTCTTGCCGCGGAAGCATTCCTCACCGCAGTCTCGGGCGCGCCGGACTCCGAACAGACACTGGTCTGGTGGACCGACTTCAGTCTCGAACGCTTTCGCGTACTCGAATTCTCACTCCGAGCGACGACACGCGGACGCGCTGCCTTGCTCATCGCTGCGGCCGAAACGGACAATCTTGATTGGAAGAAGAAAGAAGAACTGTTGCAACAGGCCGCCGTGCTGGACCCCGGCCTTGATGAAATCCGCGGCAGAGCTGGGCATTGCGCAGGCGCTGATCGCTGAGGAGGCCGACGCGAAGGCCAGCCTGAAGTCCGCACAGCAGGCCGCACCCAATGCAATTTCGACACTCGAGCTGGGAGCGCTGGTCGACGCCGCCCAGGGACAATGGAGCGAGGCAAACGAAAAGATTCTCGAACTCGATCGACGTTCGCAAACCGAATTCAAGAGACTGGTTGCCGAGTGGCCGCAAACACTCGTTCCAGGTCCGGAACGCAACGATCCCGTGTGGCAATGCCTCCGCGAGAGCCACGCACAGTGTCCCGTGATTCAGGCTCAAACCATCGGGCAAGAAACGGCTTCAGCCGAGCGTCTCTTCGCCGAAGGCCGCTGGGAGCAGTTGATCGCGGCGCCGGCTCCGCCAGTGAATGACGCCGCCCGATGGTTCTGGCGCGGAGTGGCCTTTGCGCGGCTCGGCGACTGCGAGCATGCTATCCCCGCCCTCGAATACGGACTCAAGCCCGGAGCCGAAATAGGCGCGGCACAACTGGTCAGCTGTTATGAGCGCGAAGCTGTGCGCAGCGCCGACCACATGCAGGCGTTGGGAAAAGACGCGTCGGTTCATCTCATCCGCGGCGACATTCTGCTCTCCATCCGGCTTGACGCTTCAAAAGCCGTCGCTGAATACACGCAGGCGTTGCGACTGCGACCGAATGATCCCCAGTTGCTCGAGAAACTTGCCGAATCGTATTTCAGCCTGGCCAAGATGGAAAAGGCGCGGCAAACGGCGGAGCAAGCACTCGCACTCAATCCCACCCGGAAACAACTGCTGCGCCTGTTAATCCAGATTGCCCTGACCGAGCGCGAATATGCGACTGCGCTTTCTCTGCTCAACCGCCTTGCTGCGATTGAGTCCGCCGATCCCTGGATCCGCGTCCAGCAAGCGACCGCATACGGGCAGACCGGCCATCCCGAAGAAGCGGTGCAAGCCTTGCAGCCCGCATTGGACGCAGGTTATCCGGATGAAAGAGGATCGCTGCACGCGCTACTCGCCGCGCAGCTTCGCAAGCTTGGACGGACCGAAGATGCGAGCCGCTCAACAGCAGAGGCGATCCGCCTCGCTGACGCATTTGCCCAACAGAATGAGAATGTACCTCCGCCCCAGGCCAATACGGAAGCGCCGCCACAATGAAATAGGCCAACCGCGCCTTTGAAAGATCTGCTACTGTCTCAGCTTCCTAGAGCGGCTCAATGAACCCGGCGTGCGCGAATACTTTCATTTCCTCTTGGCGACTACGCAGTCCTATTTCGACGGCATAAAGTTATCCACCGCTGTAATGCTCTCCACCTTGACGTCCGGATCGAGTTGATAGGGGACCTTGGCCTCGTGAAAGTCGTTGCCGATCAAATGAATATCATGCGTATTAGCTCCAACAATCTTCAGAAACAGATTCGTGCCCGGCACCGCGTCCATGTTGCGCAGCGTGGCGTCGGTAACCAGGTCCAGAGCAATGGCCGGAAGATCCCGCTCAGGCCGCGCGGATTTTCCCGAGAATCCGTCCACGTTCAGCCCGTCGATATCCTCGAGCGAGAGCGCGCTCTCCCACTTGTCGTAAGCCGGTTTTTGCCAGTTCACCTCGATATTCCGCAGTTTCAGGTCCTTGATCCAGCGAAAGCTCATCGCGTTCTTGGCCGTGTCATAAGGGGAATCGGGATTGCTGGAAATGAAGAATTTGATGTTTTCCAAGGTCACGCCGCTCAGCCAGCTCTCGGGGTGGCCATAGATTGTCGACTCGCCCTGGCAATGCACGACCACGTCGCGAATGACTACGTTGTGGATCGACCCTGGACCAGGTTCCTTGGGGTTGCGCGGCTCGTCATTCCACTCGCTCTGCCGCCGGATCTCGAAGTTGAAAGCATTGCCATCACCTGCCCAGAACCAATCGAAGCGGTGCAGGTCCATGGTGATATTCGAAATCACAACATTGCTGATATCCCCGCCCGTTGCAATCTGCAGAGTCAGCCCGCGATTCGAATTGAAGATGGCGCAGTTACTGATCAAGATATCGCGAATTACAAGGTTATTGCCTTCGCTGAACTTGATCGCGGCCGAGGCCGAAGAGAGGCGGCAGTTGGTCACAGTAATGTGTTCGCACGGCGAAGTCGGCCCCCACTCGTCGATTCCGCACACAAACACGATGCAGTCGTCTCCAGTCTCAATTGTGCTGTTTGAAATGCTCACATCTTTGCAGCTGACGATATCGATTCCGTCGGCCCACACCGCTTCATGCAGGCTGGTATAGATGTAAATGGAATCGACAACCACCCTGGAGCAGTCATAAAAAGCGAAGGTCCAGCTGAATGACCGTACGAAGGACACGCCCGTGATGCTCACGTTCTTCGAACGTCCCAGCCAGATCAAGTGAGGATAAACCGTACGCGTCCCGTTGCCGACAGGATAGGAACGCATCTGCGATTTGCCCGAGGCGACGATCAGTTTCTTGTGCAGGAATGACCGCTCAATGGTATCGGGGGCCCAGAAATACTTTGCCTGCCCATCCACGGTGCCACGGCCGCCGATCGAGATATTTTCAAGATCCTCGCCGAAGAACAGCGCATCCTTCGACTTCACCTTCTGCGAGTCGAACGCCGCCGGATCCTCGGATGCAAAAAGCGTCGCACCCGACTCAATGTAAATATTCACATGGCTGCGCAGCCGCAACGTCCCCGAGGTGTATTCGCCGGGAGGAAGGTACACCACGCCTCCGCCAGCCGCAGCCGCGGCATCAATCGCCTTCTGAATTGCCGGGCTCGCATCATCCTGCTTCCTCGACGTTGCTCCGTACTCCTTAACGTTGAAGACGGTCATCATCCCACGCGACTGCTGCTGATTTCCCGCGTAGAGGGCGGACCGCGCGATTAGAAAAACAAAGAACAGCATCAGGCATTTGTTCCAATCAAGCCGTCGCATCAAACTCCTGTCCTTTCCGATACAAGGTCTCGCTCAGAGTGAGGAACACTCCACAATCACAGAAGCCGGCATGAGCCCTTCCGATGTGGCCCGCAACGCAATTCTGCCTTCGCGGCCCAGTGGCCGCAGCACCGCAAGACATCTTCCATGAAAGGTTTTGCAGACTGGCTGACGAAAGCTCGCAACGTCCTTCGGATTGGCATTTCCAACCGCGGCCAGTTCACCCGTACCGTCGACATGGAAATCAATTCTGCGCACGATATCCGGCACCAGCGCGCCCGCAGCATCAGTGATCTGAACGGTCACAAAAGCCAGTTCCCCGCGACTTGCGCCAATCTTCTCCCGATCTACTTTCAACTGGAGTTTCGCTGCCATCCCAACCGTATTCAAAGCATGCGAAGCGATCTCGCGTCCATCTTTGAACGCGATCGCGCGCAACTCGCCCTCGGCATAGGGCACATCGAACTCCGCAACTAGCTTCGCTGAGTCGGGGACCGGCTTTTCGCCGATTTCCTTGCCATTCAACATCATTTTCACCCGGTCTCCGGCGGTAAACACGCGCACTTTCAGCGGAAAGCCTTCGTAGCTCTTCCAACTCCAGCTGCGGAGTTCATCGCGCCAGCCCCAGTTGGCGAGTTCTTCGGTTCTTCCGCGCGGCAGCGGCCGCTGCACAGCGATTTCCAATTGGCTGCGGCCCCACAAGACATCGCGATAGTAGGACTGCGGCTTCTTGTCCCCGATCAGGTCGATGTCGCCGCAATAGGAGTTGAACCACGGATACTGCTGCCGCCACCATCCCGGCGTTTGCGAAAGAATCGAATGCCCGATTGCCGACTCGCCCAGGTAGTCAATCGCGGTCCACACAAAGTCGCCAAGAACATAACTCAGCCGCTCCGCGCTTCTCCAACTGTCATACGCCTCAAACGGAAACGACTCCGTGCCCATCATGATTCGATTCGGAAATCGCTGGTGATCGATCTCGTACTGCTGCCACTGGTAGTTATAGCCGCCCACATCGAGATGCAAAAACGCCGGATCATTTGCCTGCCATTCCGGCAGGTTGTGATCGTACGGGCCTGGCACGGCCATGGTGACTGGCCGCGATGTATCAACGCCTTTCACCGTATCGCGAAGTTGTTTTGCAATGGCAACACCCGATGAATCATGGCGCTCATCGAGTTCATTGCCGATGCTCCAGAAAATAATGCTGGGATGGTTCCGGTCGCGCATCAACATGGTCTTGAGGTCGCGCTCCCACCAGTCCGCAAAGTAGACGTGATAATCGTCGACGTTCTTGCCCAGCTTCCAGCAGTCGAACGCTTCGTCAATCACCATCATCCCCAACCGGTCGCATGCATCGAGAAACATCGGCGACGGCGGATTATGACTGGTGCGAATGGCATTGAACCCGTTCGACTTCAGAATCTCCACGCGCCGCTCTTCCGCGCGGTCGAATGCCGCGGCGCCGAGAATCCCGTTGTCATGATGCACGCAACCGCCTTTCAACTTAATTACCTCGCCATTGATGCGCAGTCCGTGCTCGATATCGACCTCGATACTGCGAATGCCGAACGACACGGTCGATCGATCGACTGCTTTTCCGCCAAGCAGAACCTCGATCTCGGCCCGATACAGATCTGGTTTTGCCAGCGACCAAAGCTGGGCATTCCTCACTTCCAAGGTCTGAGAGATATCGGATCTGTCTCCCACCGGCAAGTCGATTGCTTTCTCGCCGTTTGCCGCGACTTCTCCCCCCGGCCCATAAATGCGCGTGCGAATCGTCGCTGCTTGTTGCCTCTTGCCGCGATTCTCTACCGTCACGGAAACTTCAACCGTCGATAATTCTCGCGACACCCTCGGCGAATTCACTGCCACGCCCCAGGTTGGAATTCGCACGTCGCCGGTCAGCGTCAGCCACACATGCCGGTAGATCCCCGAACCGGAGTACCAGCGGCTGTTCGCGCCTTCGTTGCGCACCTTCACCGCGAGTACATTCTCATCATCGTGTTTCAAAAACGGCGTCAAGTCATAAACAAACGGCGTGTACCCATAGGGATGGCTGCCGAGGGAGTGGCCGTTGATCCACACCTCGGAGTTCATGTAAACGCCATCGAATCGAACTTCAGCCTGCGTATTCCCGTTTGCGAGCGCTAATCGAAAACGCTTGCGATACCACCCAGTGCCACCGACAACCCAGCCGGTAGCCTCTTGCCCCGCGCTCAGCGCTACATCGAATGGGCCTATGCGCGTGGGCGTATTGCCTCCCACCCATATCGTTCCCTCTCCTGCGCCTTCGGCATCGGGTGTCAAATCCTCAATACTCCAGTCATGCGGAAGATCAACAGCCCGCCACGTCGAGTCGTCAAAGCCCGGGTTCTCCGCACCGGCAATATCTCCGCGAAAAAATCGCCAACCGATGTCGAGCAGCTGTTCGCGTACGCGATCTGAAATGGCTGCGTCTTCACGCCCTCGATCAGGCCCCAACTCTTGCCGTTCGTGGGCATTCGCAGGCGGCAGTGCAAGCAATGGCAATGCTCCCACCGCCCCGAGTCCCTTCAGCGCATCGCGCCGGCTGATTTGGATGGAAACTGAGTCAACTCTCTTATCTGGAGGCACCAAAAAATCCTTCCATGAACCATTTTCACCCTAAGCGCTTAAGCGCCTCTAAAACAAGGCCGCACTTGAACGAACCGGTCAATTCGATTCGCGAACCCGGCCGCCAATCCCGACCGACCTTCAACTCACCTTGAGATAGATCGCCATATATCGATCCGGCTTCTCCAGCACAATTCGCACGCGTCCCCCATCGGGTGCCACCACCACATCTCGAATCTTGGGCCAGACAACGCGCGCCGCAGACACATGCAGTCGAACCGCATCAAGCATGATCTCTACATCCGGCGTCGGCCGCATTTCGCCCTTGGTCACCAGTTGCACCGCATCCAGAACCTGGACAAGAATCAAGCCCTTTTCCCGGTCATGGAAAAGGCTACCGTGAACAAATTCTGAGTGAGGAGTTGTCCGTAGTTCCGCGAGAGGACTCGGCACGAGTTTCCTGATGAGCCATGGAATCCACGACTGAATCCATTGCGCGCGCCATTCCATCGCCCAGAAGATCGGCGCACCGATATACAACGACTGCCCCTTGCCGAACCGGTTGAATGCAACCGCCGTGCCCGCCGTACCCACGCCGGGAGGAGGCGGTCCCCATCCCACCCACTTGTTGTGCGGAACATCTTCGGCAAGCAGCGGCAATCGGTAACGCATCACCACCTCCGCCGTGGTTTCTTTCATCCTCACGAACGGCCCCGGAAGTCCCACCGAACCCTGCGCGATCAGTTCCGCGAGCGGATGCCCGGCGGATTCAAGGTAAGTGGAAACCGCATTCCCTTCGCGCTGCTTTCCTTTCGAGTCGAAGGCATAGGCCGTCTCCTCTCCGCCGTAGTCCACGCCAAGCACATCCGCAAGCGCGAAGTTCTCACGCTGCTTGTGTTCTTCGTTAGCCAAGCCGCATTGGTAACTTGCAACTAAAGTCCCGCCAGCACGCACCCATTGGCGAATCGTCTCTGCCTGTGCCGCTGAAAGGACACTCACCTCGGGAAGCACCAACACTTCGAACTGACTGAGCACCTCCGGCTGAAGCTTGAAATCAGGCAGGCTCTCCACTGGCCGCCCGGCGAACGTCATCGTCTCGAGTGCGCCCACGGTGGAACGTCGAAAATCCTGCGGCCGTTGATCCGCCTCGAGTTCTCGCCGCGTCCCTTCGCTGTAAAGCACGGCGGTACTCAGCACTGGTTTCAAATCCGGCCCCAACAGGCAGTCGACATTCTTCACATCGGCCCACGCGTCGGTGGCGACGGCAAACCATCGGTTTGAGAAGCCATGTCCGTCGATCCCGCTCAACACCGGCGCATCGCCTACAAAGAATGTGCGCGCGTTCTGCACAATCAGCGCGTCGGCCTGCACCCTCGCCAGGTCTGCCGGATACATGTCTGAATATCCGTAGTCGGTGAACACTCCGGCCTGATAATTTGGTCTTCCTCTTCCCCGCATCAGGATCGAGCCAAGTGCAATTCCGGTCGGACAATCGAGCGGCTCCGCATAGATGAAACTCACGCGCTCCATGATCTCGTCGGGGAACGACTCCGGGCCGCCGTTCAGCGACACCAACAGATTCGGCCTGTGTTTGCGCGCCACTGCGATAATCCCGTCGAGCATTTCCGTCATCGATCTTCGCTGGTGCCACCGGAAGCGCCGCTCCCACCCTTCGCGCGACTTGAACCCCTCGCGATACGAGTCGTCCGAAAACTCCTTCGCCCAGGCTTCTTCGGTGTATTTGCAGAAGCAAAAGGGATTGATTCCATTGCGCGCGTACATCGTGAACTGGATCCCGAAGATATCCAGAAACAATTCATCCACCTGGTAGCGCGAAAATATCTCGCCCATCATCGCCAGTACGTACTGCCGATACGGCGAGTCCATGCACAGCACGTGCCACTTACCGTAGAAACGTTGCTCCGAGCCGTCTTCATTGGTCCACGCCCAGTCGGGATGGTGAATCGCGCACTGGTTGTTGAATTGAAGGCTGTAATAAGAAGTAACCGCGATGCCGGCCTTTCGCGCCAGTTCGCACTCTGTCCCGAACAAATCGAATTTCAGGTTTGGATGCCGCACCGCCGCATCGCTGGGATAAAACGCATAACCCCAATGGTCTTGCGTGTAAAACATCAGGCTCTCCGCGCCTGCATTGCGCGAGGCCGCAATGGCTGCATTGAGATTAATGTCAAAGGTCTGCTCAGGCGGCGTGTGAAACTCCCACTCCATCGCACGATAAGTGCGTCCCGGCGAATGAATACCCTCCCGCGCATGTTCGCGCCGCAGCCTCTCGATATCTGGAAACGCAGCCTTCTCTTCGGCGCCAGATTGCCGCGCTGAGAGCACGAGAGCGCCCGCCCCTGCCAGTTTGATGAAGCTCCGTCTGTCAACCGTCATGGACGAACCCGATCGCCGCGCAATTGTTCCTTCTCCCTGCTCCTGCCTTTAACGTGCCGTGTACCCGCCGTCGAAAATCCAATTCGCTCCGGTTACGGAACGGGCCGCCGCACTGAAAAGAAATGAAACCAGTTCGCCAATCTCTTCTACAGCGATAAAGCGTTTGATGAGTGACTTATCGATCAGGGCCGCTGGATCGATCTGCCCGGACTCGATCAGTTGTTCCGTCACATGCGTCCGCACGCTCCCCGGAGAAATCGCCAACACCCGCACGCGCGGAGCAAACTCCACTGCCATCGCCCGCGTCATTGCAGCAAGAGCGCCCTTTGTACCGGCGTAGGCCGCCAGGTTGGGATTCCCGACCAGCGCATTCACCGACGCGATGTTCACAATACATGCATCGCTCTCGTCCGCTTTCAGCTGCCGTGCGAATTCGCAGGCAAGGAAGTACGGCGCCCGCTGATTGATCGCGACAACACGATCGAACTCCGTAATGGTCGTCTCCAGTGCCGGCTTGTGGAAGCTCCAGGCCGCGCAGTTCACCAGCCCATCGATCGAACCCATTGCACGGATGCTCTCCTCCATCAACCAGCGGGCGGCGTCCGGTTCGGCCAGGTCGCGCACCAGCGCAACCGCGCGTGCTGCAATCCCGGCCTCCACAGCTCGCTCGTGCACTCTATCGTCCACATCCGTCAGCACCAGCCGCGCCCCGGCAGCAGCCAGAATACGCGCGATGCCAAGACCCAGCCCGTTGGCTGCGCCCGTCACCAGAATTCGCCGGTTGGAATGGTCATAGCCCATCGACTCACCTCGCGCCTCAATGAGTCAGCTCATTTGCACATGATCTCTTCCCAGTTTTCCGCAAACATGTCCAGCTTTGCGTCAGGATTCTCCGGATGCGCGTCGAATCAGCTCTTCGTCGACATCCACGCCCCATCCGGGTTTTGTCGGAATGTCATAGTAGCCGCCATTCACGCGCGGCGTGCCCGGCGTAAGGTCGCAGCGCCACGGAACATCGTAATCTTCAAATGTTTCCAGGATGTCGAAGTTCGGAATGTTGGCGCACAGGTGCATCGCAATCACGGTACCCAGCGGCCCGCGGCAATTATGTGGCGCCACGCTCACATAAAATGTCTCGGCAATCGCCGCAATCTTCTTTGTCTCTAAAAATCCCCCGCAGTAAACGATGTCGGGCTGAATCAGGTGCGCGCCCTTGCGTGAGAGCAGATCAAGAAATCCAAACCGGCTATAAGTATGCTCGCCGGTCGCCACCCGCAGCGGAGACGCCGCAACCACCTGCGCCATCGCTTCATGGTTGTGTGCGGGAATCGGCTCCTCGCACCATCGCGGCCGGTAGGGCACCATCGCGCGAATCGCTTCGAGCGCCATGATCGGACTGAAGCGCCCGTGGAATTCGAGTGCCAGGTCCATATCGTCGCCCACCGCCTTTCGCACTGCTTCCACAATCCGGCATGCCTGCTTCAGTTGCTCATAGGTGAGTTCCCTGCCGCCCGGGCCGAAAGGATCGAACTTCATCGCCTTGTAGCCGCGGCCCACCACTTCCTGAGCGCGATCGGCGAGCTTCACGAGGTCGCCTTTGAAGGCATACCATCCGTTCGCATAGGCCTCGATGCGCTTGCGCACCATGCCGCCCACGAGGTTATAGACCGGCTGGCCAAGCGCCTTCCCCACCAGGTCCCACATCGCGGTCTCGATCCCCGCCATCGCTGCGAACATGATCGGACCCGTGTTGTGCTCCACCTGGTAGAGCTTGAACCAAAGGGCTTCAATGTTGAACGGGCTCATGCCAACCACGTAGCGCCGGCCAAAGTCGAGGATCAGTTCGCGAACCGCCGATTCTTTCCACTCCAGGGTTCCGTCGCCCCATCCCACCAGGCCTTCATCCGTCGTAAGCTTGACAAACAGAAAATTCCGCCACGTCGTTCCGGTCATCAGGACTTCAACATTCGTGATCTTCATCGCACCTGCTCCGTCTGCCACCTGGTAAATCGTCGCCGCATGCGAAACTACGCTGCGAGACCTATTTCTTCTCAAGCTGCCCCAGCCCGTCCAGCAGAGCGCGCAACTCTTCGCGGACCTCCTCGTCCACCCGGCTTAACGGCGCCCTCGACACACCCACAGGAATCCCGCGCAAAGCGGCGCTTTCGCGGCACACCGCCAGCCAGTGCGGTTTCCCTTCATTCGTTCCCATGGCTCGATACTCAACCCGGATAATCGGAAGCAGGCGCAGCCACAAAGCCCGCGCCTCATCCAGATTCTTCTCCACCGTCAACAGCCGATGCAGCTTGACAGCAAGCGCAGGCACAATCATAGGCAGCCCGCCGATCCAGCCGTCAGCACCGACAGCCAATGCGGCAAACGCGATGATGTCGATGCCCGCGAAAATAGAGAACTCCGGTCCGCACAACAGTCGCGTGTCCTGCACTTTGGCAATCTCCATGTGCGACCACTTCACCGCGTGGACCACATCCTCCGCGGCCAGCAACTGGATCTCTTCCGGCGTAATCTCGATACCGGTCAGCACCGGAACGTTGTAGACCATGATAGGCAATCCCACTTTTTCGCGGATTCGCCGGAAGTGATTCAGCACGTCCTCCTTCGGCGGCTTGAGCAGATAGGGCGCCATGAGCATCAATCCGTCGCACCCGGCGGATTTCGCATGAAGGCTCAGCTCGATCGTGGTTGCGGTGCTGTAGTCGCTCGTTCCTGCGTAGATAGGAATGCGCCCGCCCACTTCCTCCAAAATCGCATCGAGCGCCTTCATTCTTTCCGCAGTGCTCAACGCCACCGGCTCGCCCGCACTTCCCAGCGGGGTAAGTCCATCCACACCCTGCTCCATCAGGAAACGCACAAATGCTCGCGTGCCCTGCGGGTTGAGCGACTCATCGCTATTGAAAGCCGTCACGGTTGGGGCAAATATGCCGCTCAATCGCGGCTTGCGTCTCGTATCAGTGCTCATCGCGGCCTCTCAACAGAAAGTCATGATCACTGTTGCAATGAAAAGACTAAGGTAGCGCGAATGCGACGTATTCCGCGCCCTGGGGAGACTTAGGATCTCTTGCACCGCACGTCGCGATCACGATGTACTGCTTGCCATCGACCATATATGTAGCCGGCGTGGCCACTCCGGCGAACTGCATAGTCGCTTCCCACAACAACTCGCCCGTATGACTGTCAAACGCCCGGATCTTGCGGTCGAAGTCTGTGGCCGCAATAACCACTAGCCCTCCCGCCGTAACAATGGGGCCGCCATAGTTCTCAGTGCCCGTGTTGTTCATCCCCTTCGCCGCCAGTTCCGGGTACTCGCCCAGAGGCAGCTTCCATAAGTACTTGCCCGTGTTCAGATCGATCCCACTCAAAGTACCCCACGGCGGAGCGACTGCCGGATAACCCTCCGCATCATCGAACCGCGTAAAGCCAGTGATGTTATAAGGCATATCGTTGGCGGCGTCTGAAGTGACGCTCCGCGCCCCTACTCCGAGAAAGCGAAGCAGCGCATCCAGCTCATGATCCTTGAGCGAGGGAGATGCCGGCATCGACGCTTTGCCTTTACGGATCAGATCCGTCGCCTGCTCCACATTCATGCGCCGCCCGACCCCGATCAGCGAAGGAAACGCCGGCGAACCTTTTCTCGTTGCTCCATGGCACGAAGAGCAGCGCGCAGAATATACCTTGGAACCAGCAATCACGTCAGGATCGGTCGAATCGATGGCGGCACTCGTTGACGCTGCTGGTCCCGCATCACTCGCCACGTCACTCCCGGCCCCCGCATCTTTTCCTGTGCGCAGATACTCGAGCAGCGCATCGAGCGTCGCACCTTCCAGGTTCGGGAAAGACGACATTCGCCCCCTGCCCTCATGAATGATCTCCGCAACCTGTGCTGGCGTCATGCGCCCAAACACGCCGGCCAGCGAAGGATACGCGGGCGGAGCGCCGGCTCGGTCAATCCCATGGCAAACCGCGCACTGGCTTTGATAAGTTCTCACTCCAATTCCGGCCGAAGGATCGTTCTTGACCAGCGTGGTTGTGAAGGCCACTTGATTCGCGTTGATATAAATCACACCGGTTTTGGGATCGACCGCCGACCCACCCCACTCCGCGCCACCGCCCACGCCGGGAAATTCGATCGTCGGCTTGCCGAGCACGCCCGGAACGAACTGCGTCCCCCCGACGAAAGTGCGAAACTGCTTGAGCGCCGCCTTGTGCGCCTGGGGCGTTCGGTTAGTCAACGTCGATTCGTCAAAAACTTGCCGCGTGAACGGCTCGGGCATTAGCGGCACCGGCTGTGTGGGCGAAGTCGCCTCGCCAGGCACCGTGCTTTGCGGAACCATGCGCTCCTCGATCGGAAACAGCGGTTTCCCATTGGCGCGATCGAAGAGAAACATCCATCCCTGCTTGGTTGTCTGCGCAACCGCGTCAACGCTCCTCCCGTCGCGCTTCACAGTCACCAGCGCAGGAGGCGCCGGAAAATCCCGATCCCATATATCGTGATGAACACCCTGGAAGTACCACAGCAGCTTCCCGGTTTCGGCGTCGAGCGCCAATTCGCAATCGGAGAATAGATCGTCGCCGGCTCGGTCGCCTCCATAGAAGTCAAACACCGCTGACCCCGTAGGCACGTAGACAATGCCGCGCTTCTCGTCGACTGCCATCCCCGCCCAGTTATTCGCCGCGCCTGCTGTCTTCCATGCATCTTTGGGCCATGTTTCATAACCTGTCTCCCCCGGCCGGGGAATGGTGTGGAACTGCCAGCGCAGTGCGCCTGTCCGCACATCAAATGCGCGGATGTCACCCTGCGACGCCGGGTGTGTCTCCGAATTTCGCCCGCCTACAATAATCAGGTCCTTGTAGGTCACGCCAGGGCTGGTCAGCCCGATCGACTGCATCTTGTAGTCTCCGAGGAGTCCTTTGCGCAGGTCAATAAATCCGCCTTCGCCGAAGCTCTCGATCGGCTCGCCCGTCGCGGGGTCCAGCGCATACAGCAGATTCCTCATCCCCGCGAAGAGCCGGCTCTCTTTTCCATCGCTCCAATACGAAACGCCGCGGCTGGCATCGGGCTCATGGTTCCCTGAGTCGAACGTCCAGATCAGTTTGCCTGTAGACGCATCCAGGGCAACCACCTTGAGCGACGGCGTGTAGGTATACAGCATCCGCCCCACGATCACGGGGGTCGACTCGATGCTGCCCTTCTCTCCCGTATCGAAAGTCCAGGCCACTCTCAGGTTCTTCACATTTTTGCGATTGATCTGAGCCAGGCTCGAGTAATGGTCCTGCGCCGGCTGTCCGCCATATGCCGGCCATCCGTCCTCCGTCTCCGTGGCATCAGAGGCTCGCTCAGCATGAGTCCGTATCATGGTTGAGGGATCGACCCCGGCGCAAGAGCATGCGGCCATAAGCGCGATTGCGCAAATTCGCGCGGCGCGCGGCGGCTGGCATTGAAAGAAGAGACTCGTACCGGTCATCGCAAAGTCCCAGGAATGCAAGTCAAGAAAAGTCTATTCACCTAACCGGCACGGCCATCTGTTCGACACATTCTTTTTGCACAATCAATGTTCGAGCATTGCGGAGAATAAGCGCTTGGGCGCTTGGCATGTATACTCTACACCATGTCTCGCTGAACATACCAGCGCGCATGTTTCGGCTGCATAATTCCGTGGCGAGTCCTTGCTTCCCCAGGAATCGGAATGTCCCTTTCTGCACTCGACATCACAGTCTGCTGCATCGCTGTTATCGCCAGCATCGCGACCGGACTCATTGTTGCCATCCGCAAGGGCGCCGGCGAATCCAGTTCCCAGTTCTTTCTTGCCGGCCGGCATCTTGGCTGGCCCCTGGTGGGCGCTTCCCTCTTTGCCACCAACATCGGCGCCGAACATCTGGTCGGTCTCTCCGGCGACTCTTATCGCTACGGCCTATCCGCCGGCGCCGTCGAACTCACCACTTGCATCTGCCTCGGCATTGCCTGCGCGGTGCTCTTCCCCTACTACATCCGCGCGCGCGTCTACACCATTCCGGAATACCTCGAACTCCGCTACAACCGCACCGCGCGCGTCTTCTTCTCCGGGCTCATGCTGGTCATCTGCATCATGACCAAGTTGGCGTTCCATCTCTATGCCGGCGCGCTCGTCCTGCACAGTTTGCTCGGCTGGAACGTAATGCCCATGGTAATGCTCATGGGCGCGTGTGTCGCCGCAATCACCATCATCGGCGGATTCACGGCAGTCGCTTACACTGACTCGGTTCAAACTGCCATCATGATCGCGGGCTGCAGCCTGATGCTCCTGATCGGGCTCGCCAAGGTCGGCGGCTGGCATGCTCTGGTCGCGAAAATGCCGCTGGCGGTGCATGTCGCCAGGCCCTACGACGATCCCAACTATCCTTTCATTGGAATCATTCTCAGCGCGCTTTATGGTGGGCTCTTTTATTGGGGCATGGACCAGGTCAACGTGCAGCGCGTGCTCGGAGCCCGCGATCTTAACGAAGCCCGCCATGGCGCCATGTTCGCCACCCTGCTCAAACTCAGCCCTGTCTTCATCTTTGCCTTGCCCGGAGTCATCGCCGCTGCTCTTTATCCCGGCCGCGATTCCAAAACCACTTTCATCACCCTCTTGAGCGATCTGCTTCCCACCGGCGTTCGCGGACTGGTGCTGGCAGCTCTGATCTGCGCGCTCATCGGCTCTTCGCTTTCGGTCATGAACTCGATCTCAACGCTCATCGTGCGCGATTTCCTTCTCGGCTTCCGCAAAGACTCAGCGGAGAAGACCCAGGTGCTGCTGGGCCGCGCCGCTATTCTCATCACCACGCCGCTCGCGGTCGGCGCCGCCTATCTCATCTACACCACGCCCGACGGCCTCTACAAGTATCTGCAGGCAGTCTCCATCTACCTCGTCATGCCGGTCACGCCCGCCATTTTTTTTGGCATCATGAGCAAGCGCATGACCTTCCAGGGTGCTGTTGCCTCTGCGATGGTCGGAACACTGATCGCGTCCATGTTCGTGGCCGACCAACTCATGAACGCGAGCGGCACGCAGATCTTCCCACTGCTGCATCACAAGCTCACGCTCAACTACGCGTACCGCGGCGTATGGGGCACCATCGTCACCACAGCGGTGCTCTTCGTGGTGTCCTACCGAACGCGGCCGCCGGAGCATGCTCGGGTCAAGGGCCTCACCGTCGACTGGCAATCGCACAGCGCTTCGTTTGAAGGCCTTTCCGACTGGCGGCTGCACTGGTCCCTGCTCGCTCTCGCCACCATTGCAATCTACGCATGGCTTTGGTAACTGCGAACCCCCAGTGGTAGGTTCTCTTGAAGTGCGAGGTGATTCATGAAGAGAAGGCGCTTTCTTGAAAGTCTTGCCGCCATCGTTCCCGCGGCTGCCGCATTGCCGCGCTATGCCGCAGCGGCGGAGCCTCTCAAAAAGAAGGTCAGGATCACCGATCTCAAAGCCATGGTAATCGGCCGCCCTGGCGGCAATACCTATGTGCGCATCGATACGGACGCAGGCATCAGCGGGTACGGAGAAGCTTACTGGGGATTCGGCGTCAAGGACGTAGTGCTTGGCTATCTCAAGGGCGCGGTCATCGGCGCAGACCCGCTAGACATCGAACCCCTCTTCACCAGGATGACCATGCTCACCGGCGGTGCCGGCTCCACCGGCGGAGTCACCGTAACCGCAATCAGCGGCGTGGAGATCGCCCTCTGGGACCTCGCCGGCAAGCTGCTCGGCCAGCCGGTAAGCAAGCTCCTCGGCGGCCAGTATCGCACCGGTGTGCGCGTCTACCTCACCAGCAGCCCGGTGGACTCGCTCGATCCGGCCTCCTGCCGCGAATGGGCCGCGACCATCAAGGAGCACCCTTTCGGATTCACCGCCGTCAAGACCGACATCATCCGTCGCGGCTACCCGAACGAGAAACTATACGACACCACTTTCGACAACCCCCGCGGTTACAACCGGCAGCTCACCAACCAGGACCTCGACAACAATGCGAAGGCCTTTGCCAACGTGCGCGAAGCCCTCGGTCCCGACTTCGCTATTGCCGTCCATACGCATTGGGAGCTGGATTGGAGCGATGCGCTCAATCTCGCTCGCGCCGTCGCCCCCATGCGCCCCATGTGGCTCGAAGACGCGCTCGCGCCAGACTTCTCGGATGCATGGATCAAGCTCACGGAAGAATCGCCTGTGCCCATCCTCACCGGCGAAAACCTCTACACCCGGCGCAGCTTTCTTCCCTTCATCATTCATCAGGGATGCCACATCGCACAGATCGACATACCCAAGTCGGGCGGCCTGCTTGAGGCCAAAAAAATCTCCGACCTCGCCGATCTCTACGACATGCCTGTCTGCTCGCACAATGCTTCCAGCGCACTCGGCGCGGTAGCCTCGGCGCACAGCGCCGCCGCCATGCGCGATTTCAAAGGCCATGAACTCAGCGTGGGCCGTCTCAACGCAGAGTCGAACGATCTGCCCTGGGGACACATCGAGGGCGACCCCATCAGCGGCTGGTCAAACTTCATCACCCATGACGGCCCGCTGGTGAAAGACGGCCGCATCCTCATCCCCGACAAGCCCGGCCTCGGCGCAGAACCCAACCCCGATTATGTTCGCGCACATTTGGCCCCTGGCGAAACGTGGTGGGGATGAAACGATCGCACCATCAATTAGCGGCCCCGATGGCAGTCCACAGCCGAGCGGGATCGAGATCATTGCCAGATCGCGGCTGTTCCGGAGGCTGTTGCCATCCGACTTCTCCAGAAGTGCTAGCGATTGTTCAAGGGTAAGCCAATCTCCCACACGCACACCCAACTGCTTCACACCTTTCCCGCGCCGGATTGTAATTTCGCCCGAGTTGGGCGAACTCAGGCTGCATAGGACTGCGGATTTCGCATGGTCAAGATCAGGCAGGCGGAGGACGATCTTCCGCCGCAGGGGCTTCTTGCTCTTTTTCGCATACAAGCAGCCTCCTCGCCGCTGGCATGCAGTCAAGATACGCGCCTTCGAGCTGGGATTTGGTTTGGACAAAGCCTCGTCCCCGATCCCCAACCCTTGATCTCTGATCCTTAATTCAGCAATACACCCTGATTCGGACGATCCAGCGAGAACGTCGGTATCTCAATATCAAACCGCTCGCCGCTCTCACTCTCCATCTGGTAAGCCCCGCCTCATTCAACTCCACTTAGATTCCATCCTCAATCAGCCGATGTATACCGCCCAGCGATCGAACACACCGCGACGACTTTGATCGCGAAGACGAATTATGCGCTGTAGCTCGTGACCATCCGGGCGGGGGCTGTGCAATGGTCTCAGGACCTGATAGGCTTTGACGGCAACATAGTCGGCCCCACTTCCCGACCACGGACCGACGCGAGCAACCCCGAACGGACAAAAATCAATGGCGATTCCAATCAGTGGCACTGCGACTCATTCCTCTCCGCATGCGCACCACACTAATTACAGCGCCATGGCCATGGTAACGACGCTGTTCTTTGCATGGGGCTTCTGTACCGTCTTGAACGATGCTGTCATTCCGCATCTTCAGTCCATCTTTGAATTGAGCTATGTCCAGGCGTCTATGATTCAACTCGCCTTCTTTAGCTCCTATTTTATTTTTGCGCTGCCGGCCGGCAAACTCGTAGAGAGTATTGGCTATAAGCGCACCATGGTTGTCGGCCTCCTGATGATGGCAGCGGGCGCATTGCTCTTCGTGCCGGCTGCGTCCTTCGCCACCTACGGATTCTTCCTGGGCGCCGAGGTGGTTTTGGCGGCTGGGGTAACAATTCTGCAGGTGGCAGCTAATCCTTACGTCACTATCCTGGGGCCGCCGGAGACAGCGTCGAGCCGCCTGAATCTGACCCAGGCTTTCAACACACTGGGGGATAGTGTGGCGCCTTATGTCGGAGGAGTGCTGATTCTTGGAGGCTCGGTCGCAGCCACACACGGTTCCGCGCTGCAAGGCGCAGCTCTCAACGCTTTTCGCATTCAGCAGGCCGCTAACATCAAACTGCCATTTGTTGCGATTGCTAGTGCGGCGACCGTTCTCGCGTTAGCGGTGGCTATGTATCGTTTTCCTCACCTAGCAGTGACGCAGGACTTTCGTCCCGCCAGTCTCGACGTTCGCAAGGAAAGCATCTGGGATCACCCGCACCTATATCTTGGTGCGATAGCCATCTTTGTCTACGTTGGCGCGGAGGTCTCCATTGGCAGTTTTCTGGTCAAGTACTTTGCCGACCCCCAGATTGCCGCCTTACCTCTGGAAAGAGGAGCGAAGTTCGTCACGTTCTACTGGTTAGGAATGATGGTGGGGCGGTTTATCGGCTCTGCGGCTATGCAGCGCGTGGCGGCCAACCAGATGCTGGTTGGAAGCGGGGTTGGCGCCTGCCTTCTTGTGTTGGCATCGCTGCTTGGTTCGGGTTACTTCGCCATGGTGACGATTCTGGCCGTGGGCCTCTTCAACTCGATTCTGTTTCCCACCATTTTCACTCTCGCCGTGACCGAGTTGGGACCTCTTACAGGACGAGGATCAGGTTTGCTGGTCCAGGCGATTGTCGGCGGAGCGGTGTTTCCGGTGATGATGGGATTTCTGGCTGACAGATACGGTATCCATCGTTCGCTCTTGTTGCCTTTGCTCTGCTATCTGTTTGTGATTTATTACGGATGGAGAGGTTATCGAATTGAGCCGGCAGAGCCGCAAGCGCATTTCGAAATAGTAGATGACTAGCTAGTACTATGACCGCTTGATTGAGTAATTGAGCCTGAGTCGAGCTAGTTTTCGGGTAAACTTCCACTGAATCTTGATTCTGGCGCGGTTGGAGCGATGATTCCAGGCTTTGGCTTCGCGGCGCAGCGTAGCGATGTCCCCAATCCTGCGTTTTCCCAGGCATTGACGGCTGAAGAGACCAATCTCAATTTCGGCCTGATTCAGCCAACTTCCGTGCTTCGGCGTGTAATGAACTGCGAATCGCTCCCAAAGCCATCCGCCCGCCGTTTGACCGAAGCGGTCCACCAATGCCTTGCGGGTGTGGGTGTTCAAGTTGTCCAAGACCAAGTGGATGGTGTCGGCAGCGGAGTAGTGTTTGGCAATCTCCAAAAGAAAGTCGGCGAACTCATCTGCCGAACGTGTAGGAGTCACTTTGGTGAAATGAACACCGGCCTTTGGCTCGATTCCACAAAAGACGTTAGCTGTGCCGCAGCGCTTGTATTCATAATCCCGTCGCGCGACCTGACCGGGCTGCATCGGAATCGGGGACCGTGTATCTTCATGCAGTACAACGGGCTTTTCATCGACACAAACCACGGGATCACTCTTTGACTGGGGTCTTTCGTATGTCTTGAGCACGTCCTCCATGTTGAAGATGTACTTCTCGTCCAACTCTCCCACGCACCACATTTTTTTCCCGCCATGGCTTGAGGTCATGGCCTTCCAGCAGCACACGGATGGTTTCTCGGCCAACGCGGGGGACAAGTTTGCGCTTGATGACTTCTTCGGTCAATAGCCGTACCGTCCAGCGCGCTCGTCCCTCTGGAGGCGGCGAGCAAACCACGGCGATAATGCGCTGCTGCTGTTGCGAATCAAGGGCCGGGGTCTTGCCAGGGCGAGACGCATCAAATAACGCCCGCTCCAACCCTCCTTGCTGGTATCGCTTGCCGATCTGCCACACGGCCTTGGCAGACAAGCCCAGATTGGCCCCTACTGCAGGCGTGGACTGGCCCTGATCCATCTGACGCAGCGCCAATGCACGTAATGTTGTGCGAACTGCCTGCAATCCGCTGCCTAGCAACTGCTCTATCTGTTGCCGATCTCGCTGCTTGAGCCCAATCTGGAGTCGTTTGCCTCTGCCCATACCTCAGCAATACAACCAGAAACCGCTCTATACAAGTATCAGCGTTGGTTACCTATATATGCGGTCACGTCACTAGGGGAATCAATCAGCCGGAGTTCTCTGACTCTGCGGTGCATGCGGCCGGAGCAAGTTGCAGCGGAAGGCCGCGAAACGGCGCCATCTCTTGTGCGCGCGTTGACTCGAAGCTGACGCCGCGCCGGAAGTTCGGCATAGATCACGAACTGTATTGCTGGAACGTGAATCGGTGGTGGGTTGACCGTTAATGTGTGGAATCAGAAGGGCGCGAAGCTAAGTGTGACATCCTGGTTTGAGACGGGCTTGATGGATCCCTCGCCAGATTCCTCAGTTTGGAGCGGAGCGAAGTGGATTGGTGGCGACAACGACGACCTCGTGCTCTATGCACCGTATCTCGAAATCTTCGATGTGAAATATGCCGTCACCATCGTTTCGGGAAGCAACCCTGCAAGCTTCGTCTATGGGCCAATGATTCGCGGCTGATGGACAAGAACAAAAACATCTTTCAGCTCGAAAATCGCAAAGACGAGAGCTACATCAAGCTTGAACTCGACATCTCCGCGTTGGACGGTTTGCAGGATGGAAGGGCAAAACTCAATGTCTACCGCGTCGGCTACAAAGATACCGACACGCCGTCGAAGCCGGTTAAGACCTTTGAGATTGCTCCGGATGTGATCAACAATTCCAACAAGAATGCGGAACATGTTGTCGGATTCGGCAGTGCCTTTGGCGAGGTCGCGTTTACGATCGACGGCAAGACTGCGCTCAAGAGTGTCGACCGAGAACCCGAGGCCGGTGGCCCACCTCCTCCATTCGGACGAAGACGTAAGAATGCAGTCAATCTGAATCCGATGGGACAAGGCGGCAATTTCATTCCTTTCGGCATGTTGTGCGACATGGCCTCCCCCGATCCCGGGCAGAGAGCTACCTTCCGCGAAGTCACCGTCAGCGATCATCGAAAACCCAACAACACGCTGTTTCTCGAAGATCTGAAGGACGGAAATTACAAGGGCATCTACGCAGATTCTGCGGGGCAAGGTTCAGGCTTCTCAGTCATCAATGGGAACTACTCTCTCAACGGCGGCAGCAAAGGCGTGTTCGTGGTCAGAGATCCCAGTCGAAACGCGGCTCCAATGCTGCGCTCCGCCTTCAAAGTCTCTACCAAGCCGATTGCCGCTGCGCGACTCTATGTCACCTCCCGCGGCATTTACGAGTTCTACGTCAACGGCGCGCGCGTAGGTACGGATTGCCGATCTTCACAGCCGGGCTCGCCGTGGAGCGTACAGCGCACAACCTTCAAGGCGAGTCTATATACCGAAGGCCGACGGACGGCAACGTCCGTTGGGCATCATGGTACTGGAGGACAAAATCGTCCAGCAGGCCGTGGTGGATCCTCAACCAGATTTATGAGGTCGACTTCAAGGGCTTCTCCTATGGGTTCCGTCCGGGCAGCAGCCCGCATCAGGCGCTGGACGCGTTTGCAGTGGGATTGGAACGGAAGAAGGTGAACTGGGTGCTCGACGCCGACATCCTTGGCTTTTCAAGCCAAGACGCGCTTTCTCGCCCGCTACAACTAGCTGTATTATCGGCTAAAACCATAGTTTATTCAGTATTTCGCGACCTGTTCTTGCACGAAAGTGGCATCCTCTGTGCAACTTGCATGACCGCTTGGCGCCAGGTTGCCGTGACGGCCTCGAAAGCCTGCGGGTGCGGCTGAAGACCCACCGAAGCAAGCGAGGTAACACTAGCTCCTCTTAGAAAAGGGGCGTCCCTTGATGGGACCTTCGCCTTCGCGGATGTTGACGAGTTGATTAGCGGGAAAAGACCTGTAGTCCTCAAAAGCGCCGGATGGCCAATGAACCTGAATGTTGGCGCTGGTGGCGGAGCCGAGGCCGAAGTGCAGGCGGGGATCGTTGGCGGAGAGATAACTGGACTGGCTCATCAATTGCTGGGCTTGAACGTGATCGCCGTAGCGGAGAAGGATTCGAGCGCCGATGGCGCTGCGATTGCTTTTGGTTCCTTCCAGGCGTACCTTGAGCCAGTTGTTGCCCGCGGGAGCATCATTGCGCAGGAGTGACGGAGGCTCGTTCTGATTCATGACGAGAATGTCAACGTCTCCGTCATTGTCGAAATCTCCGAAGGCGCAGCCGCGACTGCAGTGATGTGCGGCGAATGCCGGACCGGCGACCTCCCCAATTTCTGCAAATTTGCCGTTGCGCAGATTGCGAAAAAGGATGGGCTGACTGCGTGCTGGAAAGCGGGCGAAGACACGCTCGAGTTCGGGATAGACATTGCCGGTGACGTAGAAGATGTCGGGCCAGCCATCGTTGTCTAGATCGAAAATGCAGTCGCCCCAACTGACAAAGCGGCGCTCGGGTCCGATGCCCGATGGGTCTGTCAGGTCATCAAATTCTCCTTTGCCCGATGCGTGATAGAGTCCGTTGGACTGCAGTTGGTAGTGAGTCTTGAAGATGTCGACGTGGCCGTCGAGGTCGTAGTCGCCCGCGGCGATGCCCATGCCTGCCATCTCCTGTCCACTGCCACTCACAGCCAGCCCGCGCAGCAAGGCTTCTTCGCGAAAGGTGCCGTCGCGATTGTTCATGAAGAGAAGGCTGGGAGTGGAGTCGGCGGCGACGTAAATGTCGGGCCACCCATCCTCATCGATATCAAGGGATACAGCGGTGAGACCGTACGAGGTACGGATGGATCCAATGCCGGAGGACTTCGATACGTCGGTAAATGTACCGTCGCCGTTGTTGCGATACAACGAGTGCGTCGGAATAGGGAGTCCGCGCGGTCCGCAGTAAACAGGGACGCCCTGATATTGGCAGGTAGCAACTTGTATGCTCGGTTTTGGGGCGGTGGCCAGATCGAATTCCACGTAGTTAGCGACGAAGAGATCGAGATGACCATCGCGGTTGAAGTCGAGGAACGTGCAACCGGTGCCGAACCGATTGCCGGGATGGACGAGACCGGCTTGTGCGGTGGCGTCGGTGAACGTGCCGTCGCCGTTATTGCGATAGAGGCGGTTGTGGCCGTAGTAGGTGAGGAAAAGGTCCTCGAATCCGTCGTTGTTGTAGTCGCCTACGCACACGCCGTTGGCCCACCCGGGATCATTCAGGCCGGATTTCGCGGTGACGTCGGAAAATGTGCCGTCGCGGTTGTTGTGGTAGAGCCGATTGCCCGAACCGGGGGGCACCGTATCGAGCAGGCGACCGCCAAGGATGAAGATGTCGATCCAGCCGTCGTTGTCGTAATCGAAAAAAGCGCAGCCACCGCCCATGGACTCGATGATGTAAGGGACCTCGCCGGTAGGGCCGTAAACGATCGACTGCGTGAGGCCGGCCTTTGCGGCAACGTCGGTGAATTTCGAGAAGGGCGGAAGGCTGGTTAACGCGGACTGAGCGGCGCGCGCAAATCGTGGAATGAAATGCGTTGCGGCAGCGAGCACGCCTGTTTGGAGAAGGTGGCGGCGGGACCAGTGGAGGCGGCTGCGATCGAGCATCGTAGGTGAACTAATGCGGTTTTTGGTCGGAAGCACTGCGTTCAGATAGCGGCCCAGGCGCGGAGTGCGTGTCAACCTGTGTGGCCAGCATCTGCTGAAGACGGAGTGCATCCGCATTATGAGGATCAATCCGAAGAGCGCTTTCAACCGCCGAACGGGCATCTGAAAAGCGTGACTCGCTCGCCAGGGTAGCTGCAAGGTTGATCCAAGCCTGACCGAAGCGTGGATTGGCTGAGACGGCGGACCGAAAAAGGGCCTCGGCGTCGCTGTCGCGCCCTTGCTGACCCAGTAGGGTGCCGAGGTTGTTCGCGGCTTCAGCAAAACTGGGAGCGGCAACAATCGCATTGCGAAAGTGCTGTTCGGCCGCGGCAGACTCACCGGCGCGCGCGGTCACCAGACCGAGCTGATTCTCGGCTTCCGCGAATTGCGGTCTTAGCTGTAGCGCTTTCTCGAGGGCCGCACGCGCAGCCGCGCCATCGCCTGTGCGCTCAAGGGCCAAGGCGAGGTCGTATTGGAGCACGGCGTCCTGCGGCAACGCATCGATGGCCTCACGATACAGAGAGACGGCTCGTGTTGCGTCTCCATTGTCGAGAGCCTGCGCGGCTTGGCCGGCCTTCGTTTGGCCGAGAGCAAGAGTCGTTGTGGCTTGCTGACATTGCTGAAAGAGCCTGAGCTGTTCCGGAACGCCGGCTGTATCTCCAAGCGCGCGCAGAACCTGGGCGAGGTGGAAATGCGCTTCGGCCTTGGAAGAGTCGAGGGCGACGGCTTTCTCGAACTGCTCCCGTGCAGCTTGGTTCTGTTGGAGATGAGAGTATGCTATGCCAAGGTTGAAGCGAACGTCGTAATGATCGGGATTAATTGCAGCGGCGGCCGACAGATGCTCGACGGCCGCCTGGTATTGCTGCTCGTCATTCTCCACCACGCCAGCCAGATAGAGCGCGTCGAAGTTTTTGGGATGAGCCGCGAGTAAACGCTGCGCGATAGGTTGAGCCTCATTGTCGTCGCCTTGCAGCACGAGTAAGCGCAAGTACAACAGTTCAGCATCGGCATCGTTGGGATGTGCGGCGACCGTGGCACGGACGAGATTGGTGGCGTCCTGATAGCGGTGCGATTGGACATACACCGTAGCCAATGCGGAACTGAGGCGCGCATCGGCGGGCGATTTTGCCAGCGCAGCGCTCAGGGTGTTTGCGGCCTTGTCGAATTGTCCGGACTGCGAGTAGGCGAGGGCCAGATCCAAAGTGAGATCTTCGTCAGGTGGGGTATTCAAAAGCATCTCGATGGCCGCGCCGAACTGCCCTTCGGAGATGCGCGCTTTGGCAAGCCAATCGAGTGCAATGACGGAGTTGGGATCGATTGATAGAACAGCCTCCCAGGCTGATTCGGCTTCTGCGATACGGCCCAGTTGGTGGAGAGTCACTCCGAGGGCAAGGCGCGCTTTCAGGTCATTTGCATCCATTTCAGTAGCGCGGCGAAGTTCGGCGAGGGACGCTTCAATCTGGCCCGAGGAATAGAGCGACACGCCGAGGAAGTAATGCATCCGGGCCGATTCGGGGTCCAGCCGAATGGCTGCCTGAAAAGCTGGAATGGCGCAGGAGTAGTTGTGCTGTTCACCGTACCAACCACCCAGAGCCGCCCATGCGCGCGCGGAGGGATGGCTTTGAATTTGGGCTTCGAGTTGCCGCGGACCGTTGCAAACGGAAGACGCGTCCGCCTTTGGCATGGAGGCGACAACAGCAAGCACGGCGATCAGAAATTTATGATTCATAGCTGAACGGATGGTCTTCCGCGGGCTCGAGGCACGCAGGCTCAGGGGAGATATCACTACCTTCGCGCCAGAACGCAGCCTCGCCCACCAGCGGAGCTTCGTCGAGCAGACTTGATGTTACCAACTTCATGCTGATTCCGTTGAGCTGATTCTGCGCGAAAGGAAGAAAGAGGTGGGCCGCTCGGGAAATTCCGCCTCCGAGCACGACGACGTCGGGAGCGAAAGGAGCAAGGATGTCAACGAACACCCTGCCGAGATTCACGCCAAAGGATTCGAAAACCGCGCGGGCGCGCTCATCGTGGCCGGCCGAGTCAGCGATCGTTACCACGTCTTCGTCTCTTGCCGTCCGCATGGCATACTCGCGCTTAATCGCACGGGTGGAGAGCAAATCCTCAACGATTCCTCCGGCATAGGAGAGATTCCAAATCTCGCCGCCGGGCGGGACGCCTAAGCCTTCTGTCACCCAACGGCCATCACAGGCGAAGGCCGAGCCGATTCCGGTGCCCAGAGCGATTCCGACGGCGCGCACCGCACCACGCGCCGATCCTTCTTTCACTTCGCCGAGCAGAAATGCGGCCGCATCGTTCAGAAAGCGTACCTGCTGCGGTTTCCAGCGGAAGCGTTCTGCCAATGACCGGCGAAGATCGACTCCGTAGAGGGACTTAAGCTTGTGGCGCATATGGCTGACGCCAGCCAGACAATCAAACGGTCCCGGAACTGCGAGGACCGCCCCTTTCACGCACGAATCGCCGATCACCTCTTTGCCGAGGTGACGGATCAGGTCGAGGAACTCCGAAGACGAGGTCTCCGGGCAAAGCGGGGCCGTAGCCCGGTGAAGAATCCTCAAATTGTCAAGGTGGCAAAGCGCAACGGAAACGTGACTGCCACCGACATCGTAGACAAGAACAGTTCGGGGATCTGAAGATTCGGCGGCCAAGGGATCGCTCCGATGATCTCGATACCATTCTTAGCACAGAATTGGGAAAACGTGTTAGGCATCCTAAATAAATCTTGACAAGACTGCTTGGAAAGATTTATCTGTTTTGCTTTGATGATAACGGTACCATTTGCCGAGATGGCGCCTTCATCTGAATCGCGGTTGCCAGATAGAGTCCGCTTCCCCAAAGAACCGGATTCGCGGCAAGTACTCCGCCCCATCGGCAGTTCAGGAGGCAGCAATGCGACTAATACGCTGGTTCAACAGCTTCAACGGCCTGGCCATCCTTGCCTTTCTAGGGTCCCTTGCGTACGCCCAGACCCCCACCGGCACCATACAAGGTTCAGTTACCGACAAGACTGGGGCGGCAGTTCAGGGAGCGTCAATCACCATCGTCCGGACGACAACGAACGAGTCGCGCAGGGCAACTTCGGACTCGGCGGGCCGTTTCACCATTCCGTTTGTGCAGCCGGGCACCTACACCGTCACCGTGGAGATTGCAGGATTCCGACCCGCCAAACAGGAGAACATTTTGGTGGAAGTTGCCGGCACTCGACCGGTGGATTTTAAACTCGATGTCGGCGCGGTCACTCAGTCCGTCGAAGTCAGCGCCACCACTGAGAATCTAGACGTAAGCAGTTCGAGTCTGGGTGAAACCATCCAAAGCGAGACCTTGTTGGATTTGCCAGACAATGGCCGCAACCCGTTCGATTTTGCCCAACTGGTGCCGGGAGTGAACAACACCGGCAATGCCTCGACGCCGCACATCGGCGGCAGCCGGAACGGCAACAACGAACAGCAGATCGACGGCATGAGCAACATTCTGCCGGAGAACAACGTGGGCAACAACTCGTCCGCGTATACGCCTATTGTGGACTCGGTGCAGGAAGTAAACGTGCAAACCAGCGTTCTGCAGGCTGAGTACGGCCGCTTCTCGGGCGGCACTATCAGTTTAATCACCAAGGGAGGTACCAATCAGTTCCACGGCACCCTGTTTGAGTTTGCGGAGAACGGCGTACTGTTTGCGAAGCCCTTTGGCTCCGGCAGCGCGGCCAAGCCCGACATGTATCGCTATCAGTCGGGCGGCACCATCGGCGGCCCCATCGTTCACGACAAGGCGTTTTTCTTCTTCGACTACGAGGATTCGCGCCAGTCGAATGGACAGCAGTCCACCTATTCAGTTCCGCAAACGCAGTGGCTGACCGGCGACTTCACTGACATCGCAACACCCATCTACGACCCGTACACGGTTGCGAAAACTGGAACCGACAGCAGCGGCAACCCTATTTATACGCGCCAGCAACTCAAGGGAGACGACGGAACTCCCAACAAGATTCCTTCGAAGTATTTGAACACGGCTGGTTCAAAACTTGCGCAGGCGGCCTTGGCATATTTCCCCAAGCCCAACATCGCGGGCGCGGGGCTGCTCAATAACTTCCGCCAGGTGGGAACCAGCCTGAATAACTATTGGCATTACGACACACGCGTTGACTACGATGCGACCAAGTCCTGGCATTCTTTCCTGCGCTTGTCGCAGTTCGCGAATGACAGCTCGCCGCTGAATGACTACAACAACGCGGCATCGCCGGGCAACTACAATGGTCCTGCTCATTCAACGGCCCTGAGCATCTCCTTCAACAACACTGTGACTTTCACGCCGTCCCTGCTAGGCGAGTTCCGTTACGGTTACTCCAAATCCACCGTGCTTCGCACGCCGTTCAAATCAGCCGGATTCTCGCTCACCAGTTTAGGCTTCCCGCAATCCTACGCGGATCAAGCGGAGATCGCCGGAGCTGCGGTGTTTCCGCACTTTGGATTCAGCCAGGGCTATTCCAACCTGGGCACCGACGGTTATGTGGCATTGAAAGAAAACCCGCTTGCCCAGGACGTGAATGGCAGCCTGGTCAAGATCCTCGGCGGCCACTCCATCAAGGTGGGCGGCGAATTCCGCAGACTCCTGCTGGACTTCTATCAGTACGCATGGCCGACCGGGAACTTTAATGTCGACGAGAGCTGGACGCGGCTCAATCCGCAGAATAACGATGGCACCGGCAACGCCTTCGCTTCCCTGCTGCTCGGACTGCCGTCGAGTGGCGATCTTCCCAACGAACCATCCGTGGTTTCCACGAGCGGGTACTGGGCCGCCTACGCGCAGGATGACTGGAAGGTTACGCGCAAACTTACCATGAACCTGGGTGTGCGCTGGGATGTTGAAGTACCACGCGTGGAAAAGCATGACCAGATGTCCTATTGGGATCCCAGCGCTCCCTCGCCGCTTGGAAGTGTTACACCGGCCGCGGGGGTGAGCTGCCCGAATTGCTCCAACCTCAAGGGCCAAATGGTGCTGGTCGGCACAAAGGCTTCGAAGTACGGCCGTCGTCAGGGACCAATCCAGTGGAAGGACTGGTCTCCGCGCGTTGGCCTCGCCTATAACCCGACTCCGAAGCTCGTGGTTCGGTCCGGCTTCGGTATCGTTTACCAACCATCCGCGATGCAGGCAGCCGGCACCAGTGGCGCGCCCGGAATCGAGGGGTTCACCAGCCAGACCAACCTCAGTACGACCTTCACCAACGAAGACACTCCTCCCACGTTCGATCTGTCCAACCCTCTTCCCAGCGGATACAACCTGCCCCAGGGGAAGAACGCGGCCTGCACGGCTGTTCCGACTTGCGTGCAGGGCATCGATATCGGCACCGGGATCTCCCAGTCGTACTTCAACTCGTATCGCACTCCCTATTCCATCCAGTGGAATGCGAGCGCGCAGTATGCCTTGCCGGGCAGCATCAAGCTCGAGTTGGGTTATCTCGGCAACCGCGGCGTCTACCTGATCGACGGAGACCCGGGGAAAACTTTCGACCAGTTACCGACTAGCCTTTTATCTCAGGGCAGCGCACTGCTGGCGTCAGTAAGCAACCCGTTCTTCGGCGTTGTGACGGTTCCGGGATCGGATATCTCGCAGTCAACTATTCAGGTGAGCAAGCTGTTGCGTAAGTGGCCGCAATATGACGGCGTCAGCAGCTTCCGCAAACCTGGCTCTTCTTCCACCTTCAATGCGTTTACCATTCGCGCGGACAAGAACCTCTCCCATGGGCTGACTTTCACCTTGTCATTCACCGACGGCCGGGAGTATGACAACGCGGCCTCCGCTGTGAATTATCTGGGAACGACAAGCCAGACTTATGCAGACCAGTACAACCCCAAGGCGGAATGGGCAATTGGATCGCAGAACGTATCCTACCAACTGGTTTCGAGCTTCCTGTACGAACTTCCAATCGGAAACGGAAAGCTGTTCCTCAACGGCGCCGGCAAGGCCGCCAGCATGGTTCTGGGCGGGTGGCAGATAGGTGGCTTGGAAAACTGGAGCACCGGCGTCCCCATTGTGCTTGGCTCCGTCGACAACGGGACCACCCCCGAAGCCATATTCACGCAGGCCCAACGTCCCGCGTGGAATGGGAAGAGCGCCAAAGTCAGTAGCCCTTCCCGCAAACTGTGGTTTAACCCGGCTGTATTCTCCAAACCGACTCCCTATACAATTGGCAACGCTCCGCGTGCGTTGGCAGATGTTCATAACCCCGATAACCAGGCGTTCGATTTCTCGGTGATCAAAAATACGCAGTTCGGCGAGCGGTACAGGGTGCAGTTCCGACTGGAAATGTTCAACGCATTCAATCATCCGACTCCCGGTGGGCCGGATACAGGGGTTAACGATGGCTCCTTTGGGACCATCGGCTCTGGCTCCTTCAGCAACAGCGCCCGTCAGATCCAGTTAGCGGCCAAGTTCATCTTCTAATCCGCATGCGGAGTTCGGGTAAACCGCCCGGACTTCGTTTACGGAGCGATTGCCGGAATAGCTCTCCGCCATCTGAAATGAAAACTGCCTTCGATGAATCGGGTTGAAGGGATGTTCCCCTCAACCCGATGTTTTGTCGCCAGACGTCTTTTTGATGACGAACGGCGTGGACCTTTAGGATGTTGTTGCCATGCAGATCCAATCTGAATTTGTCTTCAGACTTACATGCTGGAGGAGCGCACTGCGATCTCTTTTTAAGTATGCGACCCTTTGCATAGCCATTCTCATGCCACTGTGCGCATCGTTTGTGGAGGCGCAATCGACTCCAACGGAACCTTTGGGGCCTTACAACGCGGTTTTTCTCCCGGATGGACAAGGATTGACGAAGGCATTGGTTGTTTCCACGCACCAGGATGCCCGAATTGCCGCGTTGGAGAGGCTGGGGCTGAACAGAGAACCCGAGGCGCACGACGGCCTGCAGGATGGGCATGCAGCGTGGACGCTGGCCTTCTGGTTTCGTTCGGATGACCCGCTCACGGGCGCGTTGCTGCTGGCCGGGATCGGCGATCCGGGAGCCGAGGATGCACGATTTATCGGAGTACAGGACAGGCATCTCGCGTTGTGGCTGGGACGCGGCGCCGGGTCAAGCAAAATGATAACTGCCGACAACGAGCTCGGCTCAGGCGCGTGGCACTTGGCGGTAGCGGCGAGCGACGGCGCAAAGGTGACGTTATACGCCGATGGCCATGCTATTGCGACCGGCACACAGACGCAGGGCGATGTTGCAGCACAACTGCAGATGGCGCCATCGATTGTGGACGGTGTGACAAGCCATCATTTTGGCGGGCAGATCTGCGGGCTTCGCGTGTACAGCGAAAAACTCACAGCCGAGCAGGTGAAGGCTATGGCGGATGCGCCGCCGGACTTCACTTTCCCCGCCTACGAGGAAGCTTCGCCTCACTGGGCCGTGCAGACGCGCGCCATGGCCGGACAAACGGAACCACAGAGTCCTTCGACACTTCCGAGAGGAAAAGGAGGCATTCAGAAGCCCGTTGCCAAGCCGTTGCAGGCAGCAGACTTGAAAAGCGCATTGGCAGGGGAGAATCCCTGGACGATTACGGGGGGCTGGAAACTGGCGGCTGCTCCACAGGTGAAGGCCACCGGGGATGAGATTTCAAAGCCGGGATTTGCGGCCGACGACTGGATGGCGGCAACGGTGCCCGGCACGGTGCTGACGACGATGATCGACCGCGGGGTCTATCCCGATCCAGACTATGGGCTCAATAACCTTGCGATCCCGGAGAGCCTCGCGCACCAGGACTATTGGTACCGCGTAGAGTTTAAGGCTCCGCCGTCGGCGCGCGGGAAACGCTTGACCCTGACGTTCAACGGCGTGAACTATGCGGCCGAAGTATGGATGAACGGCAGAAGGCTGGGAGACTTTACCGGCGCGTTTTTGCGGGGAAGATTCGACGTGAGTTCGGTGGTTTCCCCATCGGGCGAAAATGCCCTCGCGGTTCGCGTAAGTCCACCGCCTCATCCAGGCATCGCGCACGAGCAGTCGATTAAGGCCGGTCCGGGCGAAAATGGCGGTATCCAGGTAATCGATGGGCCGACCTTTGCAGCGACGGAAGGATGGGATTGGATTCCTGGTGTTCGCGACCGCAACACGGGAATCTGGCAGGATGTGACGCTCACGGCGACAGGGTCCGTCGAAATTGGCGATTTGCAGGTTGTGACGACTCTGCCCAAGGACGACCGGAGCGAAGCTGATGTGGAGATTGAGGCACCGCTGACCAATACCGGAAACGAGCCAGTAGAGGGCGACTTGACCGCCGCCTTCGACGACGTCAAAGTTACGAGACGTCTGAAGCTTGTGCCTGGGGATACAGTTGTGCGGCTTGAACCGGCTGAGTTCGCGCAGCTCAAAGTGCAGAATCCGAAGCTTTGGTGGCCGAACGGCTATGGCGAGCCGAAGCTGCACGCGCTAACGGTGAGCTTCGCCGAGGGTGGAAAACAGAGCGCAAAGCAGCAGCTTGAGTTCGGAATGAGGGAAGTGAGCTATGAAACTTCTGTGTTTGACGCGACGGGCCATCTGCGCCGTGTGGAAGTGCTGCCGGGCCGGACCCATGATTCCGCATTGCCTCTGATCGATGAGAGCCATGAGGGCATTCGCCAAATCGACGACCGGACGCCGAATCTATCGCCGCCCAACTTGCCCGGCGGCAGACCGATCCCGCCGGAATTCCTGGAATGGATGCGGCACACCTGGGTGCATTCGCTCGAGCCGGCTGCGGAGAGATCGGCGTCGATACGAACGGTCGAAGGCGGCTGGCCGGGCACCGATCTGGTGATCAAAGTGAACGGAGTGAGGATTGCGGCGCGCGGCGGCAACTGGGGCATGGACGACAGTCGCAAGCGCGTCAGCGTGGAACATCTCGAGCCGTTTTTCCGGCTGCATCGCGACGCGCATGTGAACATGATTCGCAACTGGATGGGGCAGAATACGGAGGAAAGCTTCTACGCGCTGGCGGACAAATACGGACTGATGGTGTGGAACGATTTTTGGGAGTCGACGCAGGGCTACAATCTCGAGGCGCAAGATCCGGCGCTGTTCCTGAACAATGCGCGCGACACGATCCTGCACTTCCGGCATCATCCGTCGATTGTCGTTTGGTGCGGGCGCAACGAAGGCGTTCCCCAACCCATCATCAATGAAGGACTGGCAACGCTGGTGCGCACGCTGGACCACACGCGCTATTACACGGGCAGCTCGAATCAGGTGAATTTGCGCAATTACGGGCCGTACCAGTTCCAACCGGTGGAGACGTATTACCGCATCAACCGGGGCTTCAGTGTGGAACTCGGGATTCCCAGCGTTCCGACGCTTGAGGGGCTCGAGTCGTTCATTCCCGAGCCGGATCGCTGGCCGATCAGCGACACATGGGCTTATCACGACTGGCACCAGAGCGGGAACGGCGCAGTGGCTCCATTCATGGCGCATATGGACACTGAATTTGGCGCGCCGACGAGCTTGGAGGATTTTGAACGTAAGGCGCAGATGCTCGACTACGTGGGTCATCGCGCGATCTTCGAAGGGTTTGCCGCGCACCTGTGGCAGCCGAACTCGGGACGCATGATCTGGATGACGCAGCCGGCCTGGCCAAGCATGGAGTGGAACTTTCTGGGCTCGGACTACGACACGCAATCCAGCTTCTACGGCACGGAGAAGGCTTGCGAGCCGGTTCATGCACAACTGAATCTCGTCAATGACTCGATTGACCTGATCAATCTCGGCGAGGCCCACTCATTCAAGGTGGAAACCCGCGTCATCGGACTGGACGGCAAGGTTCTCAGCGACGAGACGAGTGCGGTAAACGCAGCTGCCAATGCGCGAACGCCGGCGGGTAAGGCAGACCTGGAGAGGCTTGCCGATCGGCATGCAGTGCTGGTTGTATTAAAGGTGACTGATGCCAACGGCGCGCCTGTGAGCGACAACCTTTATTGGTGGGCAAAGCAAGAGTCGAGCCTTCGCGAACTGAACGATCTGCCGAAGATTCGCCTGGCCGGCACGGCAACCGTCGCCGCAGCCGGGGATGAACGCAAGGCGACCATCAAGCTGGAGAACTCAGGGACTGCCCCAGTCCTTCTAGTGAAACTCACGCTGCAGGACGCGGCGACCGGCACACGCATCCTGCCGGCCTACTATAGCGAGAACTACGTCTCGTTGCTACCGGGGGAAACACGCACCGTCAGCGTTTCTTTTCCCGCGGGTGACTCCAAGCCGGCCATCGCATTGCGCGGCTGGAACGTCGAGAAGCAGGCGATAGCAGTCCATTAAGGGTTACTCATGATGAAGATCGCCAAAAGTCTCTGCATGCTCCTTCTCGCATGCGCCTGCATGCCGAGTCCTGCGAGGGCGCAAGCTACACCTGTGCCAGTCGCCGCTCCTCATGCGGCGCCTGTTAATCCGGATGCGACCCCGGAAACTCGCGAGCTCCTGAAGAAGATCGATCAGATCTCCGGCCATTTCACATTGACGGGCCAACACAATTTTCCCAATCATGTGTCGCGGTGGTCCGACCGCATCTACGACCTGACCGGGAAATTTCCGGCGATCTTCGGCCAGGACTTCGGCTTTTCCGGCGGCGACGACAAGGACTCTGTCGAAGGCCGTCCGTCGATGATTGAAGAGGCGAAGCGGCAGTACCGCAATGGCGCGGTGATCGCGCTAACCTGGCACGCAGTGCGGCCGACGGACGATGAACCGGTAACCTTCAGAGACAGCGTGCAGGGACACCTCACCGACTTTGAGTGGAATGAAGTGCTGACTCCGGGCACCGATCTGTACAACCGCTGGGTTGAGCAGGTGAATGAGATTGCCGGCTATTTGCGTCAATTGCAGGCGGCCGGTGTTCCTGTACTGTTTCGCCCCTATCACGAGATGAACGGGAATTGGTTCTGGTGGGGAGGCAGACCTGGAGGGCAAGGTTCGCTCGCGCTTTATCGGCAGCTCTATGACCGATTCGTCCATGTCCTCCACTTGAATAATCTTGTTTGGGTATGGAACGTGAACAGCCCGAGTGAGAATGCCGGGCCGATTGCGTCGTATTATCCCGGTGCTCAATACGCCGACGTTGTCACGATGGACATCTACGGCGAGTTCAAGCAGAGCTATTACGATGACATGCTTGCGCTGGCCGGCGACAAGCCCATCGCGCTCGCCGAGGTGGGCGCGATGCCGACGCTCGACGCGCTCGCGAAGCAATCGCATTGGGCATACTTCATGATGTGGAGCGGTCTAGCCGAAGGATCCAATTCGTCAGACCAATTGCAGACGATGTTTCATGCGCCGAATCTGCTGAATCGCGGCGACGCACCGTTTGTTCCGCCCGCACCGTCCGGTTCTGCGGAGGTCGAGCCGGCGACTCCGGAAGCTGCGCCGGGTGTCAAAGAAATTCTCACTCGCTTGTATTCTTCCAGCGGAACAAGCATTCTGAGCGGCCAGCGGAATGATGCGGGTTTGCCGGACGGTGCGACCGAGCAGGTGTTTCAGTTGGCGTCGAAGCATCCGGCCATTTACGAAGCGGACCTGGACACAGCGAGCGGCACGGATTCCGCGCGTGCGGTTGTTGAGGAGGCGGTGCGACAGAGCGCAGCAAAGTCGATTGTGAGTTTGCGATGGCTTGCGCCGAATCCAGCGGGGCCAGAGAATGCGGCGGGACACGACAGCCGTGAAACCGCCCTAACTGATTTTGAGTGGAAAGAGTTGATGACTCCGGGGACGCGTCTGTATCAGCGTTGGTGCGCGCAGGTGGACGCAGCCGCAGCGGTGCTGAAGCAACTCGACGAAAAGGGAGTTGCAGTTTTGTGGGCTCCGTATCCCCAGCCAAATGGGAAACAGTACTGGTGGGCAGGACATCCTGGCATTCACGGCAGCGCGGCGTTGTGTCGCATGCTCTTCGAGCGGCTGGTGCATCACGATCAAGTGCGCAATCTGGTGTGGGTGTGGGAGGCGGCGCCGCCGAGCTTTGGTCCGGGGCCAAACGGCGCATTCTCCGCGTACTTTCCAGGGCTTCTGCATGTGGATGCACTGCGGCTTGCTGTAAGCCAGACACAATCGCGGTTCCGCAGCGACGTCTTTCTGCATGCCTTCGCGGTGGGTAAACCTATCGGCCTTTCCATCAATGGGCCGACGCCCGATCCGGCATTCTTCGCACGAGAAACTTACTGGGCGTGGTTCGTGCTGGGGCCACCCGCGGCGGGCTCGGCGCCATGGGCACAGACACTGCAGCCGCTCTACAGCGATCCGCGCGTCGTAGCGCGCTAACTTAGTTGGCCACGATCCGAGTTTCGCGTCAGTCTCTGGGCTGATCGAGCAGATACTCGTAGCTGACGAAGGCGACCCTGGCGCTGTCAGGAGACCATGAAGGAACGTTGATAGTTCCCTGGCCGCCAAAGAGTTTCGCAAGCGAATGGACTCTCTTGTCCGTCATCGACATCAGATTTAGCGTAACGTCCTTATCTGCCGGGTGGCCGCTGACGCCTTTCTCATACGAGAGGAAGACCATCCATTTGCCATCGGGCGAAATGTGCGGGAACCAGTCGCTTGTCTCGTCCGTGATGACTAGCTCCTGACTGGTGCCGTCGGGGTGCATGCGCCAGATCTGCATGTGACCGCTGCGCTCGGAGTTGAAGTAGATCCACATTCCATCGGGCGCGTACTCGGGTCCGTCGTCGATCCCCTCGGCGGTGGTGAGCCGTTTCTCTTCGCCTCCACTGACGGAGATTGAGTAGATGTCGAAGTTATCGCCGCGCTGGCCGGTGAATGCAAGCGTCGATCCGTCGGGCGACCATCCGTGCCAGTACGAGGGCGCATTCGTCGTAATCTGGCGGGGCGTTCCGCCGGCAAATGCCGCCTTCCTGGTTGAAGAGGAAGTAGGACCCGTCGCGCGACCAATTGGGCGCTTCAAAATGAACCGGCGCGACGTAGGCCACACGCCGGTCACCGGATGCGATTGAATCTGAGCCTACCGATAAATAACGAGTTAGAACTTTGCGCTGCAAAGGCCGATCTATCGAAGCTTCCCGGCGCATACGGCTAGAGTATGACACAAAAGCAGCGTCCTCGGCCCCTGCGGCTTCGTTCTTGTCGCCTACCCGTCAACTTGATTTCGGGTTCGTTGCCTCATACCGAAATTGGAGTCATATCTACGAACAGGCGGTGTTACATCCAAGTGGATCCATAAACATTGGCTCGTCGGCACCAACTTTAGATATCGGCGCCAGAGTCGAGGCCGCAGCTACCTTCTCTTGACATAGTGTGGCTATGGCAGTAGCTTGTTATTGACATAGTCTGTCTATGTTAGAGTTTTTGTTTTGTTGGAGAGGTGTCATTTGAATCGTGATGAGATTCCACCGGGGACGCTTTATTTGCTGATCCTGAAGACGCTGGCACTGCATGGCGAACTGCATGGGTATGAGATTGCCAATTCGATCCAGAGCACGTCGGACGAGGTTCTGCAGGTGGAAGAGGGGTCGCTGTACCCGGCTCTACAGCGGATGCTGATGAAAGGCTGGGTGACGGCGGAGTGGGGCGTGACTGCGGGCAACCGGCGGGCGCGGTACTACAAGCTGACGGCTGCGGGGCGGAAGCAGTTGGTGGTGGAGGTTTCGCAGTTTGAACGCGTGATGGGAGCCATTGCGCGGGTGATTCAGACGGCGTGAGGAGATGAGCCATGAGTGAGGCCCGCGAGCTTTGGCGCCGAGTGCGCATGCTGTTTCATCGGCGGCAGTTTCAGGCTGAGTTGGAAGAGGAGATGCGCTTGCACCTCGAGTTGAGAGCGCAGGAGCATGCGGAGAATGGGTTGAGCGCGGAGGTGGCGCGGCGCACGGCTTATCGGAGATTTGGCAATCCAACTGTAATTAGGGAGAAGAGCTACATGACGTGGGGATGGGGATGGCTGGAGAGCCTGGTGCAGGATGTGCGATTCGCGATGCGGCAATTGCGTAAGACGCCGGGGTTTACGATCACGGCGATCCTGACGCTGGCGCTGGGGATTGGGGCGAATGCGGCGATCTTCACTCTGGTGAATGCCGTGCTGCTGAAGGACCTGCCGGTGGTCGATCCGCAGTCTCTGGTGCGTTTGGGCGACTCCGACCAGTGCTGCGTGAATCGCGGCGCGGAGGAAGATGGGAACTACTCGATCCACTCCACGGATACCTGGCAGCGGTTCAAGCAGAACAACCCCGAGTTTGAAGAGCTGGCCGCGATGCAGGCAGGCCTCAACTCGCTGGTGGTGCGCCGCGACCACTCGGACGAGGCCGCGCGCTCGGTAAACACGGAGTTCGTCTCCGGCAACTACTTCCGCACGTTCGGGCTGCGACCGGCCGCGGGAAGGCTGTTGCAGGATAGCGACGATGTGCGGGGCGCGCCAGTTGCGGCGGTCATAAGCTACGCCCTGTGGCAGCGTGATTATGCGCGCGACCCATCGGTCGTCGGTGCCACGTTCTGGGTCAATACCAGGCCAGTGACCATTGTCGGAATCGCTCCGGAGCAGTTCTACGGCGACCGCCTGCAGAGCACGCCGCCGAGTGTTTATCTGCCCATCGAGTCGCTGCCTGTCCTGCGGGACAAGGACTACGTTCATGAGCCGGAAGCGAGGTGGCTCTACCTCATCGGCCGGGTGAAGCCGGGTACGGGTCTGGCTGCGCTGCAGCAGAAGCTCTCCACGCAGTTGAAACAGATCTTCTCCACCAGCAAGTTCTTCTCCAGTGCGCATGACCGTCCGTATCTCGACCGCGTGCATGTTCCCATCACTCCGGGCGGTGCAGGCATCCAGAACATGCAGGCCGACTACGGGTCGAACCTGCACCTGTTGCAGTGGATCGCCGGGCTGGTGTTGATGATCGCCTGCGCCAACATCGCCAACCTGCTGCTGGTGCGTGGCATGGCGCGCAAGGCGGAGATGAGCCTGCGTACGGCACTGGGCGCGGCACGTATCCGCATCGTTCGCCAGCTTTTGACGGAGAGCGTGGTGCTTGCCGTGATCGGCGGCGTCGCGGCTCTGGCGGTTTCGTATGGCGGAGCAGAACTGCTGCTGAGGCTCGCCTTCCCGTCTTCAAACGATGTGCCCATCCATGCTTCCCCCTCGCTGATTGTGCAGGGATTTGCGATTGCGCTCTCGCTGCTGACCGGCGTGCTCTTCGGGGTGGCGCCAGCGTGGCTCTCGGCAAGCGCACAGCCTGCGGATGCGCTGCACAGCGGATCGCGCACCTCAGCCGGGGGAGCCTCGGTACTGCAGCGCGCACTGGTAGTGATGCAGACGGCTCTTTCGCTGGTGCTGCTGGTGGGCGCGGGTCTGTTCGCCCAGAGCCTCGGCAAGCTTGAGCACTTTGACATGAGGCTTGACGCCGCCAACCGCTACATCATCCACTTCGATCCCCAGTCCGCGGGTTACTCTCCGGCGCAGTTGGCGGCTCTCTACCGGACGATCGAGGACCGCTTCCACCAGATCCCCGGCTTGGTCAAGGTCGGACTCAGCACCTATACGCCGATGGAGTCCTATAACGACAATACCGCCGTCCAGATCCAGGGACAGCCGAATTTGTACAAGAGCTCGTCGTATGTATGGGCGAACTCTGAATATTTCGACTCCGTAGGCACGCACGTGGTGATGGGCCGCGGCTTCGGCACGCAGGACAGCCCCACCGCGCCCGCGGTCGCAGTAGTCAATCAGGTCTTCGTGAAGACTTTCTTCAAGCCGGGGGAGAACCCCATCGGTGCGCACCTCGGAGGTCCGGAGTCGCCGGGCGATTTCACCATCGTCGGCGTGGTGGAGGACACCACCTACGGCGGCGTGGGCTGGAAGGACCACTCGATGTTTTTTCTGCGTCTGCTGCAGCAGCCGGCGGGCGACAAGAAGCCTGCCGACTACGTTTTTACCAGGGCGATCGTGTTGGAGACAGCGCGGTCCATGGACAACATGGAGGCGCTGTCGCGGCGGACCCTCTCCAGCATCAATCCGAACCTGTCGGTGGAAAAGTTCCAGACTTTCAGCTCGCAGATCGGAGAGCAGTTCACGCATGCGCGGATGCTCTCCCGGCTGATGACGCTTTTCGGCGCGCTGGCCCTGCTGCTGGCTGCGGTCGGACTCTACGGCGTAACGGCGTATGGAGTGGCGCGGCGCACTAGCGAGATCGGCATCCGCATGGCTTTAGGCGCGGAACGGAGCGGCGTGGTGGCGATGATCCTTCGCAGCGCGCTGTTGCAGACCGTGATTGGACTGGCGATTGGGGTGCCGGTGGCGTTCTACGGGGTGACGCTGGTGAAGTCGCAACTGTATGAGATGACGACGGTGAGCGGCAGTGCGCTGGCGGTGGCGGTGGGAACTTTGCTGACGGCGGCGTGCGTTGCCGGGTTGATTCCGGCGCGGCGTGCGGCGTCTGTCGATCCGGCGCGGGCGCTAAGGACAGAGTAATGACATTGGTCGAGACATTTTTTTGGTTCCCTAGTCCGTCACAAGTCAGTTTCGGCAAAAACCGGGCCGCTTCCAGTGGTCCTCCCAGGTAAGTAACGAGAAACGCCGCGGTGTTAACGGCTTCCGCTGAGGTACTTTCCACTTGGCCGAAAAGTCGCCTTCTCGGACAGTTGCCCCAGAAACCTGATACGGGTTTGCCCACCAAATAGTGAGTGATAAAGGAGGACGTTATCCCTCGCCGGGTTGCCAAACCGGGATCACCTCTGCGCCGGTCGGAATGTGAGACTGCACGGTATCCGTCTGAGCAACGCACCTGTTATTTCTGTGGGTTTAGTGGTGCACTTGGGTAATGAGCGAAGAAGGAGCGGTTCGGCGGCGGCGCAGCCTGGCGGAGGTCGAGACGCTGGTGGCGGAGTTTGAAGCGAGTGGATTGATGCGGGAGGCGTTTTGTCAGCGGCGGGGGCTGGATGTGGGGACACTGGATAAGTATCGTCGGCGCGTGCATAGGAGACTGCAATCGGGGGGCGGGCCGCTACTTCCTGTGGAGGTCGTACCCTCAAGGGCCCATGCTTCGAACAGTGCCATGCGCGACGGTGTACTGATAGTTGAATCGCGAAGCGGGCGTCGGATCGAAATGCATTGTGGATTCGATGCAGGAACGCTGGAGAGCCTGATGACCATATTGGACAGGGCGTAAGCCATGTTCGGATTTGGGCCGGCCACGCGGATCTACGTGGCCACGGGCGCCACCGATCTGAGGAAGGGATTCGACGGTCTTTACGGTCTGGTGCGCGACCGGTTGGAATGCGACCCTGCCAGCGGCCATGCGAGTTGCGTCTCCGCAGCGGCTCTATCCTCCGCTCAGGTGCCATCAGCTTACGTCGGCCGAGTGAAAGGATGTCTGTAGGCCGCACACTTTATCTGTCGCAGCCTGCTCGAGAGCTATCGCCGGAACCAGTTTCCCGACCACATCATCGATGCGCTATCCACGTATGTCGGTCATGTGAAGGTTTCCGATACCTATTGGTATCTGACCGCCACACCGGAACTGATGGCCGTTGCCGCCGAGCGGTTTGCACAGTTCGTCGAAGGGGGTGTGCGATGAAGGCCCCGTACCCGAAGAATAGCTTTCCAACTCTTCTTCAGCAGTTCTTTCTTGATCGATTGATTCAACAAAGGAACGTAAGCAATCAAACGGTGGCCGCCTACCGTGACAGTTTTTGTCTGCTGTTACGATTTGCTCAGCGCCACTTGTGTAAGGCTCCCGAGCAGATCGAGCTTGTCGACCTGGATGCACCTCTGATATTGGCCTTCCTCAACAATCTGGAAAACGCACGGAACAACAGAATCCGGACTCGTAACACGCGCTTTGCCGCGATACGTTCTTTCATGCATTTCGCGGCGCTAAAAGCACCGGCCGCATTTCCGGTCATCCAGCGCGTACTCGCAATTCCAATGAAGCGTTTTGACACGCCTCTCCCTGGCTTCCTATCGCGAGATGAAGCACAGGCCATTCTCGATGCTGCCGATACCACCACATGGTGCGGACGCGGGGACCGCGCTATGTTCTCTGTGTTCTATAACACGGGCGGCCGAGTCTCAGAGACATGCGTGATCCGGCAATATGGAGAGAATAGGAGAATCGGAATTATTGCTTCGCCGAAGATTATTAAGTGCAGCAAACTGTTCAACGACCGGGCCCCGATTTGCTTGTTGTGTTGACTGGCCTTTCCGCCTCAAGTTTCTCAAGCAATTCATTTACGGCTGCATGGAAGTTATTACTGAGGCCGCGAGTTTTAACCGCCAGGATTTCCTTGGTGTCCCTGATCTGTTTGCCCCATGTCTTATCCGAACTCATCAGCGCGTCATCTAACATTATGGGAATGATAATTTCACTCGGTCTGTTGTCGTGCTCTCGTGCGAGGGCTGCGAGGACCTCTTTCTCCACCTCCAAACTGTCCAGAGAGTGCCTTGATATTATTACGAGCACTTTGTCATATTCCTTAATTGCATCACTGATGCTGGATCGGTACTGCTCGCCGACGCTTAATCTCTTTTTATCGAGCCAACAATTTACGCCTGCATTCATTAAGTGCTGATACAGTTGGTTCGCGAAGGTTGCATTCCGTCTAGAGTAACTGATAAAGCAGGAATGATACTCAACGCACCCCTTGGCTGCAATCGCATGTATCAAAGAAACAGCTTCTTTAGGTAGCTTAGCGTCCTCGATAAAGGTTGATGGAAAGCTTCCCCTCGACCGATAGATGGTGTCGACCCCGAGCGTGATGCGACCACCCTCATGGCTAAGACCATCGAGTCCTTTAACCCGACTCAAGTCATTGTTGCCGAAAATTGTCCAGCCGACACGAGCCCCGTTGAAGTTCGCACCGTCAAGCAACGCACCGCTGAAGTCGGTCCATGTCAGATTCGTACCCTCGGCGAAAATGGAGTTGAAAAGTTGCGCCTTTCGAAGATCCGCCCAACTGAGGTCAACGGATTTGAAAACCGCCCCAGAAGAAAATGTTCGGCCCAGGTTGGCTCCGCAAAAAGTCGTTCCTACGAAATGCGCTTTCGTTAAACGGGCCTCTCGAAGATCGGCGTCACGAAAAACTGTACCGCCGAACGAGGATTTGTCGAGATGCGCGCCACGAAAATCCATTCCGGTGAAATCGAATTCGCCGACGACCCTATCGCTTAGAGTGATGTCGTAAGGGTGGAAGGCTGCACGAAGGTCCGGTTTAGCCCTAGGGTTGTCCGTTCGCCACTCATTCCAGGTTTTAGCGCCTCGATCGAGCAGTTCTAAGAGGTTCGGCATTGCCATCGCTGATGATCCTCGTGATTGCGATTCTGACCTTTCGATTGATTCTACATTCGCGGACGTTTCGTACTTCGCGATAGCAGGTGTTTGCGGTTCGGAGCCACGTATGGCATTGAACCGGGCTATTGTGCTCCGGTAGAGGCTGATAAAATCCATTGTCGCGTTACAGTGCGAGGCATCGTCCGCTGCAGAAGCGCCGTGTACGATCCACGAATCCTCGTAGCTCAGCCTCGGTTACTATGACCGTTAGCTGGAGATTGGAATCATCGTTAAACCTGTTCCCATGGTCAGAAAGCCCCTGTGGGCGTTGCCGAAGGTCTGGAAAATAGGATAGAGACTCTCTACTCGAAGAAATCTCGGTCTTCATCGCGAAGGTGAGTCTTCGCCGCGGCCACATTGAAAGTCACACCCAGCCCGGGCTTGTCCCACACGTCGATGAAACCCTTCTTGGCGATGGGGTCCGGGAGGCCTTCGACGATGTCGTACCACCAGTTGGGCTGACCGATCGGGTACTCGAAAGCAATGAAGTTCTGAGGCAGCGCCGCAGCCATGTGCACGTGAGCAGCCAGGCCGATGAGTCCATCGAAAATGCCGTGGGGAGCAACCAGAATGCCGTGAAGGTCTGCGTATTCGGCGATCCACTTCAGTTCCGCGATTCCCCCCACGTCTTCAGGATCGGGTCCTATGACATTTACAGCCTGTTTTTCAATCAGGTCCTTGAAGTTCTCGCGAAGATAGATTTCCTCGCCGGTGTGGATGGGGGTGGACGTGGCGTTGGTGACCTCCCTGAAGACCTCGGCATTGGGATACGGCGTGTAATCGCCGGTGATGATGTCTTCTACCCATGCGATGTGTAGCGGTTCAAGGGCGCGGGCAAAGGCGATAGCATCCTTGACGGCCCAGCCGGGGCCGCAGTCAAGCGCCAGGCCGATCTCATGGCCGAGCACTTTCTTTATGGCCTCAACGCATGAGAGAACGTAATCGAATCCACGTTCAGTCATCAGTCCGGCGTCCATGTGCGGTGGCCCGCTGCGTGCAGGCTCGTCGTACCACATATCTGGGATGGCCTGCATCATTGCTGGGTTGTGGAAACCGACCGCCTGCTTGATAAGTGTGAACCCTTCTTTCGCTTCTTTCATCTTTGCCATGTTTTCTGCGTAATCCCGGGGCATCTGGCCGGTCATCGGGAAGCGAACGCCGCCGTTGTAGATGCGGACTTGGTCTCGTACCTTGCCGCCCAGCAACTTATAGACGGGCAGCCCCGCCACCTTGCCGGCAATGTCCCAAAGGGCGATTTCGATGGCGCTGACGGCCGAGCCCCAGGGCTTGAACGCGCCCATGCGGCGGATCTTGAGCATGATACGTTCTATGTTGGTGGGATCTTCGCCGATGAGGTATTGCTTATAGAACAGCACCATCGGCTTGAGGTATGGCTTGGCAGATTCGGCTTGGCCATAGCCGGAAATGCCTTGGTCCGTGACGACCCGGATGACGGGGTTCTGGCCCATAATGGCGCACCTGAGGTCTACGATCTTGATCGCTCCGATTCCTGTGCGCTTTTCATCGATGATTCCCTGCGGGGCGGCAAACGCGGATGCAGCGGCTGCACTGGAAAGCGCTCCGAAAAACCCTCTACCGTCCAATTGCTCATGGCCTCTCCTTAAGAATCGCTGTTGAATTCAACGCTCGGACCATTTCCTGCCGCTACAAGTCTGAGCGAGTGAAGTTTGGCTTGCGAGACGATGATCACGCGAAACGCCCCCCGAAAACGAGGCCGCGCGCCACATCCAATTATGCAGCGTGAGCCAAGCGCAAGTTGAACCCGGCCGCCGAAGCGGACTGCCGATTCCAGCGGAAGCTCTGGACAGTGACAAGGGCTGCTGCCATGCGAAGCTTTGGGAACTTATCGCTCCGTGATCTTATGGACAAGCTTCGAACGATTCTGGGGTTATGGCGACTGTCAAAAGGGCGTTACAACCGATCTTCAGCAAGGATTCGTTCCTCATGTGGTAAACCGGATTATCACACGACAACCCTGGACCTCGTGAGCAGCTTGTTTGAGGGCGAGATTCGAAATCGATCGTTGACCGCTTCTCTGAAGTTCTGCCGGCAATGTAACATTGCTGGCTTGAAGCGCCATCACGGACGAATGGGTATAGCGCCGTACTTCGGAAACATAATCGCGAAGTGTGCTTGAAGGGTGGAGTTCGTTTTAAGGTTCAGCCGATAGGCTTGTACTGCCCGTTCGAAGTGAGCATGCAATTCGAGAAGATTGATGCACACCTTGCCTTGTGTTCCGCTGGTAATCAATCGAGATCCTCCGCTTGCATCTACCTGGAAACGCCTACCTGTTTTTTGGTCGTAGAGGCCGAACGAATGCATGAGCGAGTTGCGCAACTGGTAGATGGTTTCTGCGTCAGAAGTGTTGATTGCGAAATACTGCTTTACGAAGGCCTTAAAGCGTTCCGATACGCTTCTGAGGATATCGTCACCAGTCTCGAATTTGGCGAGGAGATCGATACCGGCCATAATAGCCATCGCTGCTGGCCACAAGATGGAATTGTCCATGCACCGGGTGATGTCGCGTCGAAGCAGGTAGAGGATGCCAAAATCACCCGGCGGCGGTGACCGGTTGACTGCGGGGTCTTCAAAAAACAGTGTTTCGTCAGGCTGGTTCACGGCTCAAACTCGCCCCATCGATAAAATGCATTATCGCGTTACGAAACATGGCGGGCGGGGGTAGGTGGCAAGCGGTGATCTGATTCCTCTGATTAGTAAAGAGTCGTTAACTCCCGCCGAGTTCAGCGTCCTCTCCGATATTCCTCCTGAAGTGGAGTGGCTCGCCAACATCACCAATCCCAAAACGCGCCGCTTCTATAAGAGAGATGTGGCCGAGTTCATGGCCTTCACCGGCCTGCGGGAATCCTCGCAGCTGCGCGCCGTCGCCCGGTCGCATGTCATCGCCTGGCGCAAGAACCTGGAGGCCCGCGCGCTGTCGGCCGCCAGCATTCGGCGCAAGCTCTCGGCGCTGTCGTCGCTTTTTGACTATCTGTGTGAGCGTAATGCCGTCGTCGGTAATCCGGTGGACGGCGTCAAGCGGCCTGCGACCAATAACAACGAAGGCAGCACCCCCGCCCTAGGCGATGCACAGGCGCGGCGGCTGCTTGAGGCCCCTCCCCCCGATACCTTGAAGGGTGTACGGGACCGCGCGATACTGGCCACCCTGCTCTATCACGGCATCCGGCGCCAGAAGCTGTGCCTGCTGTGCCTGCGCGACCTGCAGAGCCGCCAGGGCGTGATGCACCTCCGCATCAAGGGCAAGCGCGACAAGATCCGGTTTGTTCCCATTCACCGATGGTGCTGAGGCTCATTGAGGAGTACCTGGAAACGGGGAAACACGGCGGGGGGCTGGTGTTCGATCTGGACGGTCCTCTCTTCCGGCCGGTGGTGAACAATCGCACCAGGACGCTGGAGCGGCACTTCGACCCAGGCTCTGTTTACCGGAACATCGTCATGAAATATGCGAAGGCCACGGGGATCACAGCAGAGGCGATAGGCGTATGTGTACACTCTATGCGGGCGAGGGCTGCGACGAATGCGCTCTCGAACGAGGCGGACATCGCCAAGGTACAGGAATGGCTCGGGCAAGCCAACGTCTCCACGACCCGCCTCTACGACCGGCGCAAGACGCGTCCCGAGGACAGCCCAACATTCCGTGTGAAGTAATTGAGGGCGGTATGCCGATGCGTTTAAAGGTCATCCCAAGCGTCGAGGAGTTTGTCAAAGAAATCGCGTCGCTGCGTGACGAATGGTTCCCTGATGATTCGCTGCTCCCGTGGTGTAGGGGCCAGGAAAGAGCTGAGTGGGACCTGATTCCGAAACTCTACCGAGGCGGGCCGGAGGATGATCTCGATGTTGTGCATGAAATCCGGGAAGAATTTGCCACCCGCGCCCCTGCGCTGTCGGATTACGTGAAGCTGAGCGATGACTCAACACTGTATAACTGGGAATCATATTTCGTCATGCAGCACTATTGAGCGCCTACGCGGCTGCTTGACTGGACCGAATCATCATTGGTGGCGCTGTATTTTGCAGTGCGGTCAAATGCGGGGCATTTCAATGTCGTCGTGTGGGCGATGGATGCCTGGTGGCTGAACGAGAAAGTTATTAATAAGGACAAAGTGATTCCTCCGGCCGATCCGGGTACGACGAAGGAAGACCGCGCCCGAGTCAGCCCCTGGCTGCCTGAACGATTCATGAAAGGAAAGGGTGGAAAGCTGCCGACCCTGCCAGTGGCCGTTCTTCCAACCCATACGATGCGCCGCATCAGTGCCCAGCGCTCCTGCTTCACAATCCACGGATCTGAGCGCAACGGATTCGCAGCTCTCACCGGTGCCCGCAAATCGGTTCCGCTCGTCAAGTTTGAGATTCGAGCTGGGAGATTCTGCAAATCCGGCGTACATTAGGCACCTGTGGCATCGACGACACGGCTATTTTCCCTGACCTTGAGGCGCTAGGCCGGGCTGTGAGCACGAATTGGATCACTCAGCCTGAAAGCCTTCCTCACAACGGTGTATTCGCTCGCATACAGCGATCACAAACGCATGGCGTCGGCGTGTTCGCAATCAAGAACATAAAGAAGGGAACCAAACTCTTCGGCGGGGACAACACGGGAATGGTCTGGATACGCAAAGAGGATATCGCCCGATTGCCAAAGGAAATCAAAAGACTGTACAGCGATTTCGGCGTTTTGAAAGATGGCAGGTACGGATGCCCGCCGAGTTTCAATCAGCTGACGCCCGCTTGGTATTTGAACAGCTCCACCAAACCAAATGTGCGCTGCGATGAACACTACGATTTCTTTGCTCTGCGGGATATCAAGCGGGGAGAAGAGCTGATGGCTGTGGCCTGCCCGTTATGGCACGGAATTCTGAAGTCCGCCGAGGTTCTCGCTGACGGTGCTCCAAAAGGGTATTAATTGGGGTTATTATGGCTATCCCCTTTTGAGACGGCCAAACACTGAGAAAATCATCAATTCCTGTTAGGAAAGGCATTACTCGTCGGTCCCTCTATGTTGTTGATAATACAAGGCAACCATCGTCAAGAAAGACCGTTTCAGAATCTATACCTTCAAACACACCCACGTACTTGCGGGCTTCAATGAGAGTCCGGGAAGGAAGCGCTCTTTGAGAAAGCGAACCAATCAGCCGAGATGGCGGCTCTCTCGGATGATTCAATACGGCGTAGACGCTTGGGCCGCCGGACCATGGTCAGCAATCGGCGTCAAGGCGATCACCAGGCTTTGCGCATACCACCGGGATAGATAGTCGTTCGGATGCAGCGGATCGTTCAAGCAGTCCTTGGCTTCCTTGGCCGCAAACACAGCGCCGCTGATATTCGTAAAGTCTACAAAAGCCACGCCCGGTCCAGTAAGCGATCTGAGCCTGGATTCATATTGGCCAACGACGTCCCAGTAGGCTTTCTCAGAAGAGTAAGCAGGATCGAAGCGCATGGTTGAAAGCAGCAGAAATTCCGCCTTGGGATTCTTCAATCGCACGGTTTCAATAACGGATGAGATATTGCCGGCGAACGCATCTGCAGAGACGCTCCAGAAATCATTCTGTCCGAAGGCAATCACCACCAGATCTGGATTGAGCGTAGCCACCCTTCGCTGCGCCATGGCCCTGGCCCAGTTTGAATCGGCGCCGCTCTGCGATGAGTTATAGAGCGATATGTTCGAATCGCCGGAATCCTGCTGCAGCTGTCTGGTAAACAGTTCGATCCAGGGCGCCTGGAAGGGCGGAATCTTCGAGACTCTGCTCGAACCAAGCCCGAAAGTAATGCTGTCGCCGTACGCGACGATTTTCAGGAGACGATGCGCGGCAAGCTTTTGCATCGTGACGGGCACCTGCTCTCCGACGTAGGTTTGCGTGGGACCGGCCCATGCATCACGGTGCTCATATGTAACCAGCACCTGCTTTCCACCTATGGCATTCCATGCCAGCTCGCCTTGAAGCAAATCGGAATCCTTCACCTGGGTCATTCGCGAGTGCGGCGTGCAGATCAGCGTCCGCCCAATAGAAGTAAAGTCAGTGCCCTCCTGGTAATTGAGGGTCGCGCCGTAATCGGTCACCGAAAGGATGCGAGATGGTTGAAACATCAGCGTTCCCCACGCCGGCATACCGTCGTGCGACATCATCATCACTGCCTCGTGGTATACGGTATTCCCTTTCCACAACGGCTTCATTGCCGCGGCGAAATTCTCTGTGCTCTTGAGGGATGGATCGTCTTCCTCATATACCCCTAGGTCCACCTGATCGACTTCTACCCATCCGGTCGTGCCTCCCTTTGAAATGACAAGTTCTACGCTGGCAGTCAAGGGATGCGGCTTCATGTAATGGCTGATCTTGCGCGGCTCATCGCCGTGCTTCATGTCCGCATCGGAATCCACACTCATGAGTTGGTTTCCATCCTTGTCCAGAAACCGGACGGTCAGTTTCCCGGACGCGCGCGGCATGGAATGGATGACAGCAGAGATCTGGATATGATTGTTGCTTTCGAGTTCGAGACGCTGCGAAATGGAGCCAGGGCCTGGGCCGATGCGTGCCGAGGCTTTTCCCTCGTGTGGCTGCGAGGTGTCCAGAGTGACGTCGCCGTCGGTCTTCCACCCCGCCAGGCCCTTTTCGAAATCGCCATTCACGCTGATGGTCCGAGCGATTGTCGCGGCGGGCAACATACGGCAAGCCAGCAATAAACACGCCATCGTTGTGAAGAGGCGCCTCTGCACTCCTGTTTTCATTCAGCGATTGACTCTCCTTGAATTGGTTCGTGTCGAGGTCAATGATTCGCGCCTCATCGTCAAAACGAGCCAGTTCAATACTCGACCAGATACGCCGTTCCCTCCAAGGTGATGGGATCTTTTTCCGCCGATTGAAAGCGAATTGTGAGCGGCTTGCCGGGCGCGAGTTTGGCGGCGTCGATCTCTCCAACCGCCCAGCTCATGCCGCTCCAGACAATCTTGTCGTAATCAATGAGGACCGGGACTGGATGCCCGTCCTGAGTGGCGGAAAGCGAAAAGACTTTGCCCATATTCTCGCCCGATGGCGGTCCGCCCGCCCAAGTGCGGCGAATGGATCCCTCGGGAGTTTCTTCGCGAAGGATGACGCGCAGAACTCCGTACGCGGGCGGCTCCACGCTGGCCTCAACGGACTTAGGGCCGGTGGAATGAAACGTGACTGGATCGGGCGCGATCGACCGCGGAATCAGCACATCATCCTGAATGCCAAAGTCGTATTGGGAGGCCGCATAGTCACCGTAGCCCACCATAGCCATTTGACCAGGCCCCAGGGAGATCTCATTGCCTTTCAGGTCGGGTACGAAACCGGCATCGCGAAACTGTACCTTGCCCGCACCCAGTGCCGCTTGGGTTGGAGCAAGTTGCGGCAGCGAAATCGTCGCTACGTTCTGGCCGGGATTGACGGCAACATACACCGCTCCGCGCGTTGTAACTCCACCGAATCCGTAGGGTTCGATGTCGCCCGGAATTCCGCCGAATGTATGGATGCGTCCAAGGCCCTGTAACTCGAAGAAGAGAGCCTGCGCACGCGCCATCCATTCCGCGTCTCTGCCCTGAATAAGTTCCAGATTACCGTGCACGGTGTTTACCCATCCGCCGCGAGCCATCATCAGCAGATATGCGCCTTTCCACGCATGCATGCCGCGGTAGTAGATGGTGCCGGTATTCCCTACCATAAAACCAGTCGAGTCGATCCGCTCCAGGGGAAATCCCAACTGCTCAAATCGCCTCACCATGTGGTCGCTGTAGATGTCCATTGACCGCCAGAAATTCGCTTCAGGCACGTCCGAAGGCCGTGGATCGCCGGTGTACTCCATCTGGAAGACCTCCAGCCAGCGAAGGTCAGTGGGATCGTGAAAAGGCAGTCTCGTAAAAGTATTATCCAGATCGCCGCCAAAACCGTTGAAGGCGATCAATACCGCTTCCGGATTCTTTTGCCGGAAGGTGCGCAGGGCGTCGCGAAAAGCGGTGGCATTGCGTTCCTTGATCTCCGCCTTGCTGAGCGTGGCGGCGGTGCCTGGGGTAGCGGCATTGAGATCGACAAAGTCGAACTTGAACATGCGGATGCCGCGGTCGTACCAGAACTGCAGGACATTCATGAAGTCGGGGAGGAAGCCGCCCTCAGAGAACGACATGGCGCCGCCGTCTTTGTTGAGTGAATCCTTCCACTGGGGTGCGGCCTGAATTTTCACCAGTGTGTTGGTGCTGAACCACATGCCCGGACGCACTCCGTTGTCCTGACACTTCTTGATCCATACGTCGGGGCCGTGAGGCCAATTCTGAGCCCGCCAGGTGCGATAGCCGCCATCAGGAGCGAACCAGAACGCGTCCATCATGTAGTAGTCGAAACGAACGCCGGAGCGTTTGAGTCGCAACAGTTCGTCGAGTTCCCGCATCGCCAGCGCTTCGGTCAGAGGGATGTTGTCGGAGAGCTCATCATAAGCGGACCAATTGTTGTAAACGGAGATGGGAGCGGAGAGTGCCGGCGGAAGCGGCTCGTTCTGCGCGCAGACCGGGTGTGAGCCTGAGGCGAAAATAACAAATACCACAGCCAACACACCAGCCAGTTGCAAACCATGCGGTCTTAGCCTGCCCAATTGGTTGTGAATCATTTCTTTTCCTCCGCTGACTCCAGCCGCTGCATGTGGGCATATTGAGGAACCCCGAGTAGCACCCGAACCGCACCACCCAATGTCGCCGCATTCTGGAATCCATGCCACTGCCGAAGCACGCTTCCTGAATTTGACAGCAGACGTACGTCGCCAACAGCGTCCTTGGCAGAGACATTGTGGTCGTAATGCAGTGCGCCTGGATAGACATCCTCCAGGTCGCGTAGCGCATTTGCTTCGGCACTTGCTGCACCTTCACTCCGCAAGTGCACCGCAATCGTGAGCCGATCGGGACTGTATTGCCCGGCCAGGCTTCGCAATACGACGAGCTGACTCCGTGCCTCGGGCGCAAGTAAACCGTCCGCATCGAGAGCCAGAACGATACTAGACTCAAGGCGCAATGAAGAGGCCTTCGGTGCTGATGCCGCAGCCGGGGTAACGATGCTTCCCGCATCGATGCCTGCAGCCTGCAAGGTCGCGAGCGTTACATCGGTCCGATCGCCGAGAGTGAACACAGGCTGGCCGGCAACGCTGTAGGTATTCTCCGAGGGAGCCAGTTGACCATTGCTGCGATACACGCAGGGCGCAGTGGAAACAATGCGATTGTGCGTGAAGGACGCAGGACCATTCGCGATCAGAGCATCGTTCACAATAGCTGCCGCTTCGGCCACCGGCGGACTCCACTCAATGGTGTTGTTCTCTATACGCAGACCACGAATGGGCCCGTCGTTCCACGTATGTAGATAGACCGCCCCCTGCAACGCCGCGAGACGTGGGCTCAAGCCGTTGCCGATGCACAGATTGTCACGTACCAGGCTTTCGCTGGTCGTATAGCCGGCCGCGAATACAGCCACGCAGTAGCCCTGTGTGTCATGTGCGAAATTGCGTTGCACCGTGTTGCGCGTGTTGTCCCAGTCAATGTCATAAGCGCCGCCGTCTACACCGGGGCTGTCGGTGAGGTAGGCTTCGTTATCTTCCACCGTGCAGTCGGTGCAGGTCCAGGTCCAGATGGCGTTGGGCGTACCTACATCCTGGGTGGGCTGCATACCGGTCTGCCATGCGGCGCTGGTGCTGATGCTCGAGTCTTGATCGCGAAAGAAAATGATCCCGTCTCCAAAAACATCGTGTACTGTGGAATTGCGCACCGTAATCCGGCGATTGAGAGGCGCATCGGCAGCATAGGCGTAGTTGCCGCCGCCGATCAGGATGCCGGCCCACTGATTGCTGTGGGCCGCATCCACTCCGTCGACTAGCACATCGTTGAAGATGGCAGCCGCACTGCTCGGCCCCACGACCACGAGGCCGTTGTCCTTGTTCTTCAGGGCACCGCCCATCACATCGTGGACGAAGAGATTCTTCAAATAGAGGTGGCGCAACAGTCCTATGTCGCCGCTAACAAAAATGCCATAGCTGTGGGCGCCGGAGAGGTCGAGCGAATCGATCTGCCAGTACTCCTGATTGAACAGGAGCAATACCTGGCGTTCGCTTGCGGGTGCAACAATCCGTGGACGCGATCCCTGGCCGTAGGCCGTCAGGCGGATGGGCTTCCCCTCCACCCCCGAGCCTTGCGGAGAAAACCCGCCGTGGCAGACGGTGCCGCGCGCCAATGCGATGCGATCGCCGGGCGCGAAGGCATGTGCCTGAGCAGCGGCGAGCGTGTTCCATGGATGGGCGCTCGATCCGTCACCGGCAGGGCCAGCCGAACAATCGATGTAAAAAGCACGCGTAGAGCCAGACGCTTCGCTTTGACCGCGAGCATGAGTGAAAACAGAAAGAAAGAGCGTGAAGAGGAACCAGGCAGTCCAGCCACGGGCGCTCCATTGAATGCCGGACAGGAATCGCATCATTCTGATGGTCTCCAACACAAGCAAGACAAGTCGAGCAAAAGGAGCCGCCGGAGCCAGCGGGCCGCGGATCGGCCCAACGACTCCGGCGAAAAAGCACCCAGGCGAAGCTAAAGAGATCAGAAGATGAACTTCGCCGCCAGTTGCGCCAGGCGGTTTGAACTGCCGACGACCCTCGTGATCTGTCCGAAGGTGCCTGAATTGAAGTCGCCGTCAGGGTTGGCGTAATGCACGGAATTGGAAGTATTGAATGCTTCCGCTCTCACCTGCAGCTTCCACCGGTTTTCGATGCTGTACTCCTTGGCCACCGATGAGTCCAGATTGATGTAACCAGGGCCCACAACGGTGTTTCGTCCGGAATCGCCGGGCAGAAACGAATTGCCACTCAAGCTATCCGGAACTGTGAACGCACCGGTGTCGAAGTATTGGAAGATGGTGCGCTTGCCGCGCGACAAATTCGGATTCCGCGTAACGTCGGGACGCAATCCGGGCAGGATCGAGGCGGGATTCGTTCCGCGGACCACGTTGACTGGAGTCCCCGAGCGCATGATGAAAATGCCGCTGAGCTTCCAGCCACCCAGGACCGCGTTGGCCGCCGATCCCCAGTTGGAGCCGAATGCCTGCCCCTTGCCGAAGGGCAGATTATAGGCGCCGCTGAAGACCAGGTTGTGGCGGACATCGGAATCCGAGGTTGCCCATTCTGTCGAGAGATTGTAGGGATCCTGTGGGCTGTCGTTGTTGATGTGGCCGAGGTTAAAGGGCGCTGGCCCATTATCCAGACTGTGCCCATAGGTGTAGCTCGCCAGGAAGCTGGTGTTCCGGGACATCTGCCGCGTGAGCTTCACCTGCAGCGAGTTGTAGCTGCTGTTTCCCGCGTCGGTAAGATATTGGATCTTGCCGAGAGAGGAGGTCAGCCGGTTGTCATAATTGTTGGACGAGTCGTTCGGGTTGGCATTGATATCGCCCACCTGGTAGGAAAGATGGCGGGAGAGCGAACCCACGAACGATACATCAAGGGCTATCGTCCGGCTCCACTGACGCTGCACGGCAAGGTTGAATGAGCCGGTAGTTCCCGTCTTGACGGTTGGATTCACGGCATAGGTGGTTTCAAGGTTACCGTTGATGACGTCCTTGGGATCAATGTATCCCGCCGTGGGAATGTTGATGGCGGTGCTGCGCGGCACGCCCGAATCCAGTTGATACTGCCATACCTGTGTGCTCGATGCCGGTCCGTTGTAGACCCAATTCGTGTACGCAGCCTGGTTCGCGAACGGAGTGTTCTTGGTGAGAAAATCTTCTCTGCCGTCATTCTCCGGCGAGTAGAAGATCGCCCCGCCTGCGCGGACCACGGTTTTCGGATCGAGGATGTACGCAAAACCGAAGCGTGGCGAAAAGTCGTTTTTGCGCGGTTTGATGATGCCCGCGGAAGCGCCGCCACGGCCCGCCAGCAGGATCTTGCCGCTCGCGACGTCGAAGTTGGACATGTTGTTGCCCGCCTCGATCCAGGGATCCTGGTACTCATAGCGAAGCCCATAGTTGAGCGTAAGCAGAGGAGTCACCTTGAAGGAGTCCTGGGCATAAAAATCCAGATTCCAGCTTTTGGTATGCGGGTTGGTCAGTTGCAGACCGATGTCGACATCCGTCGGCAGCCCGAGAACCAGGTCGGCGATATCCGATCCTCCCGCCCAGTTATATGCGCCAGGGATGTCTGTGTAATAAAAGTTCGACGTCTCCGCATAACCAAAACTGTCGAAGTAATCAAAGCCGGTGGGAAACAGCGAGAAGTTGGGGCGGGAGTTGAGTTTGCGCAGGTCGACGCCGAATTTCATTTCGTGTCGAGGCAGGCCGCTCCATGTAAACGAATCGGTAAACTGATAGTTCTGGTCCTTCACGTGGTAAGGCTTGTACGTCGAACCGCCTGCAAGATAGCCGTCCGCCATATAAATGTCTGGATAGCCAACGGTGGCGCTGTAATCCGGTGACCGCGACATTTCCCAAGCCGAATTTCGTCGAGTAATCGGTTCCGTTCAGCAAGCTGTACTGATCCTGGTAGTACTGCAGATAGCCAAAGCGAAATTCGTTCAGGGCAGTGGGACCGACGATATGGTCATAGGTGAGCGAAATGGACTGAGCGCCGTCGTCCTGCTTGTTGGCCTGGTCGGAGTCCCCGGCACCCGGCACGGCGGTTTGGCCATGATAAGGATCGGTCACCAAAGAGTTCTCAGCCTGCCAGTGATACACCGCGTACAAGCGGTCGCTGGTGGTGATCACCTGATCGAAGCGCGTATCAACCTGGTTGGAGTTGTCGTTGGTGGGCGAGTAGACGGCGTAATTCCTGAACCAGCCGTTCTTGATACCGGAAAGATTCGGCTTCGGAAAGAAGTTCATGAGCGTAGTTCAACCCGGCTGGGCTGACGCGTGCGGCGGGAATGACGTTGCCATCGGAACTGCTGCTCAGAGCCACCGTAGGACTCGACCGAAACTACCGGATCGAAGATGGGATCGACAGTGCCTGCCGGCGGCCCTGACGGTTGTCCATTATTATCCGTGCATTGCAGCCCGGCGCATGGGTCGACAAGACCGGATAAATCCACGTTACCAGCAGGGGTGACATTGATCAGGCCGAAAGGAATCGTGGAGTCGACATACGAGTAAGCATTCTTCTGGCGGACTCCCTCGTACGCGCCAAACAGAAAAGAACGATCGCGCTTGATCGGCCCTCCGAGGGTTCCACCGAAGTTATGCTGCTTGAGCACCGCGGCCGGTTGAGGCATGTTCACGCCGGGCAGGGTTTCCTTTGCAGTAAGAAAGTTGGGACGGAAGAACTCGAAAGCATCGCCATGAATGGTGTTGCTGCCGGCCTTGGTCTGCACCGCGATCACGCCGCCTGCCGCATTGCCGAACTCCGCATTGTAGCTTGCGGTCACTACTTTGAACTCTTCCACTGAGTCGACATTGGGGTGAACGGTCACGTCTTGAGTGCGGTTTGTGGTGGACTCAATGCCGTCAAGCTGAATGGAATTCGCGAATTCACGCTGGCCACTGACCGAGAGCGCGAAACTGTTGATGCTGCCGCCCACCTGGGCTACGCCCGGCACCAGCATGGTGAGGTCATAGAAATTGCGGCCCTCCAGCGGCAGATCCACGATGGCGTCACCGCTGATCACGGTGCCCACTTCTGCCGTGGACGACTGCAGCACCGGGGGAGCTTCGGTCACTTCCACCGAAGCGGAGACGCTGCCCAACCTGAGCCTGAAGTTGAGTGTCAGGTGCTCATCGATGGCCAGCACGGCATGAGTGAACCGAGCGTCGGCAAATCCGGGCGCGGATGCCGTGACCGAAAATATCCCGGGGGGGACGCTGAGGATGGTATAGTTGCCGGTCGGGTCTGTCATACCCATGAATGAGACGCCCTTGTTCTCATCAGTGGCGGTGATTGTTGCGCCCCGGACAACAGCGCCTGACTGATCGGTCACCTCGCCAACAATTTGGCCAGTCGTAGCTTGCCCATGGGCTGGTCTTGCCACTAGGGCAAGCAGGAGAAGCAGGACAGATAAAACTACATGCGATCGAACTTTGTACGGTGGGATCGATTTCACAGTGGGGCCTCCAATTTGTAACCAAAGATGATACGCCGCCCTCTCGCCGAGAGGTGTGCAATCTTGACCGCGCATCCCGGCCTAGCAAACGTTTTCTCGATTGGCGAAATTACGGGTATCCAGTTTCGTGGACTATCGCTCAGTTTATCGCTTGCCGTCCTGAAGGATTTCTTTTGAAATATCGGAATTATGCGAAAATTGCATTGTATTTAAGCATGCCCGCTGCGTTATGCGGCACCAATCCGCAAGGGAGCTCCCCTCTTGGGAAATGGACCAAGCTCGCGAGAATCGTTTTCCCGCATGCTCCGGATCTTCGTCTACCCTTCGGGCCCTTAGAGAAATGAATCTCGCCTTAGTTCACGGGCATTGCGGGGATTCTGGAACCGATTTTCAACTTGCGAGAACCGACTAACTCGCGGACTGAGTCCATTTGAATCAGGTCGAATTTGCGCCGGATCCCCAAAGATGCCGATCTCAGGATAAGTACCCACAAAGGGAGCAGTCTTTAGAGACCCGGAATAGACTCAGCTTGGAGTGCTTCGGAGCATTCACTTGGCCGAAATGTACGCGCCGGATCAAAAATAGACCATGTTGCGCCGCGGAAGCGGCGTGACGTGGCGGGGTAGTAAAAGTAGTCCACCCGCCACATTCTGGTTCCATGGCCAACTGAGCCTATCAGGGGTAACGAACAAGGTTCGCTTCCCGTGAGGAGAGCTTTGCGCCGTGGGACACCGGAGGGTCCGCGAAAGAAGAGGGGCGCTTCGATGCGCGCCCCTGTGGTCATTCGATGGCTATGTGGTTAGAACGTGAACTTCGCCCAGAACCGCAGATTTCTTGCGGTGCTTGCCCTGGCATTCGGCACATTCAGAAAATTGCTCGTGCCCACTTGCAGCAGGTTGTTGTCGAGCGGATTCACGTCGTTGTGATTTCCAACGTTTGTGGCTTCTGCGCGCAGCTGAAATGCAGATCCCTCAACATGCGACCAGGGAACGGGAATCTCTTTCTGAACCGCAAGATTCCAGAGCGTAGTCCCGGGATTCTTGAAGCTGTTGCGGCCATTTTCCTGATGTAGAAACTGCGGACCGAAGGGTATCGTCCAGTGTTGTGTGGCAGGGTCCACGAGCGTTTCCGTCCCGGTGGCGTTCAGCTGATTCAGGTCGTAGTAAGTCCCCGGAGCATCAGCATCAACGTAGATCGCATCGATTGCCGCTGAATCGACAGGCGCGTGCTTGCTCGAAAGCAGCGGGCGATCGTTGAACGCACTTCCGTCGCCATTCGTATCCAGGCCGGAAAGGTTGAACGTACTGGGCGGTCCGGATTGAAGCTGGGTAACACCGGAAACCATCCAGTGCCGGGTAAGTGCACTGAGGATCAAGTTAGCTGCGGAGTTCTCGGAATGTAATCCTGGGACCCTCCAACCATAGGTAACCGAGAAGAAGTGGGGGAAGTTGAAGACTGAGGGACCCCATTCCTGGGCTCGGCCATTTGGGGCGAGGTTTGCAGGATACGATGTCGGCGAAGCAAAAGTGGTGAACACTTCCGAGCCGTCATCGAGGTTTTTGCCAAACGTGTAGACCCCGCGGAAGAACAACCCACGCGAGAACTGGCGGGAAACTTCCGTCTGGATGCTGTCATACTGCGAGGCTGCCGAATTGGCGCGGGCGTTGATCGCGCCGCGGCTTGGATTGAGCCGCTCTCCTGTATCCGAGTCGAAGTAGTTGTATTGCTGGTTGGCATACAGCTTTCTTCCCCGGGCGCCGACATAATTCACAGTGACCTTGAGCTGACCAGGAAGCGCGCGCTCAACTCCAAGATTCCACTGATAGGTTCGCGGATTCGCAAGATTCTTGTCCGCGCTCTGTACCGAAGAGAGCGGGTTGACGGGACCAGGCTGGATTGTGCCCAGCAAATCGAGGGCATTCCCGAGGCCGGAGCCCTGAGTGGAAATGAGAGTCGTCGACGTCGCATTGGGAGCAGCTTGCGCCGAGTTCACGGGAATGTTGCTGAAGTCTGTGTCATAGAAGATACCCATGCCGCCGTGAATTACCGTCTTATCGGCAAGCCATCCGATCTTTTGCGGTGCGTAAGCGAAGCCGGCGCGCGGTCCCCAATTGGCGGTGTCGGTCTGGATCTTATAAACATTGGTGATCGAAGCGAACGGGTTCTGCACGTCGATTGCGGGGAATGGCAGCGAATTGGATGGGTCGGTCAGATAGTCGTATCGCAATCCAAGGTTTACGGTGAGCTCCGGCGTGAGCTTGATGTCGTCCTGAGCGAAGTACCCCGATCTCCAGATGTGCGGATCGAACCGCGTTGGTCCGAAGGTCTTGGTCGCGCTTCCCGATGGCCCAAGGTGATTGTTGAGGAAGTTTCCAAGAGCGCTCAGTCCGTTGCCCTTTGCGATATTCAACTCTCCCAGAGCATTCTGCGCCACCAGGTCGGTTTCGAGAATGCGTCCCACATCCGCACCAATTCGAAGCGATTGCTTGCCGACCGTCCAGCTTACTGTGTCCTGAAACTGATAGAAGTTCTCCTTGCGTCCCTGAGGGATGTTTTGAGAAATGCCCAGAACAGGCATATTGTTATCGGTGAAATTGAGGTTGTAGTTCTTTGACAGGGGATTGGCCAACGTCTCTGGAGTTGCAGCGAAGAGGAAATTGATACGCGTCGAAGAAACCCGGAATTCGTTCAGAAGTGTCGGCGCAAAGACGTGAGTCCATGTCCCGATGCTGAGAGCCGAGGGACCACCAACCTGCCCGTCAAATCCCGGAAGGCCGGAATCATTCAAGCCAAGGTCCGGGGTGAAGTTTGAATTGTCGTGCAGATAGCGTCCGGCAAACGAATCGCGCTGCCGGGGATTGAAGTCAACCCTCACCAGGTATTGGGTGTCTGGCTCCTGCTGCGGAACAGGCGGCCGTTGAAACATCGCCGTCGTGACCTGGCATCCGCCGGCGGGACAACCGTTCTGTGGCCCGGCGTTGATCACTTCGCTTGCGCCAAGATTCTTGTACCGGGTGAGATACGATCCGCTGTTCAGCAGTCCCTGCAGCAGTGCAGCATTGGGTCCACCGATGGAGGTCAGGGTAGCGTAACCGTCAGCGTCCGGCAATTCAATCGGGGCCGACTGCGAGTTGCCGTAAAAGCGGAACCACTGCGAACCGCCAAACGCGAAAAGCTTGTTCCGCCAGATTGGTCCGCCCAGCGTAAATCCAACGTTGTGCGAATCGAATCGCGCCTTGGTTGGCGGGACATAATCTGGAGGCGGCGTCCCATGTACGGTTCCCCGCCGTGTCTGTCCATCCAGCGAATTCAGGCCAGACCCCTGGTAAAGCTCAAAGACGGAACCGTGAAATCTGTTGGTTCCACTCTTAGTGATCAGATTCACCACGGCGCCCCCGGAGCGCCCAAACTCTGCAGAAGCTGAATTGGTAAGAGCCGTCTCCGACTGGAACATGTCGGGAACCTGGGGCTGGAACGCCTGACCACCGATTCCCACGTCGTTGATGTCCTGCCCATCCATCATGAAATTGTTGGACCGGGGGCGCGCGCCATTTACTTCAATCTGCTCGAAGTTGCCGCCTACGCCGCCCAGGTTTAACTGCTGATTCACCAGTTGGACGCCTGGTAGGGTAGCCACCAGTTCGATCGGATTCAATGAAAAGATGGGGAGATCCGTCAACTCGGCATTTCCCAGTGTCGACGAAAGCTGCCCATTATCCGTGTTGATCGTATTGGTATTTGCTTGCACCTCAATCGTCGTGTTCGCGGTGCCCACCGGCAGAATCGCATCATAGGACGTGATGACCGACGGATCTACTTTCAGGCCTTTAACGTAAATCGACTGAAACGCGGGGGCCTCTGCGCGAATCGAATATGAGCCGGCGCTGATCGCGTCTACGCGATATTCACCCTCCGCGTTCGACTTGGTCTGCCGCGTCTCCGTGGTTTGCTCGTTTGTGACGGTGATATTGGCATTGGCGATTACCGCTCCTGAGGCGTCGCGGACGGTTCCTGTGAGCGTACCCTTACTGGTCTGGGCTTCGGCGGTAAACCCTGAAACGAAGAAGAGAACCGCCAGCAGAGCCATCCAAACTTTCGCAAGTCGCATATTTCCCCCTGATATCGCACCTTGTGTCGACGACCTCGCTGTGACACTTCAACGTGATCGACACAACATGCCTCGCAATTTGAGAAACATTCGATTGCTAATAGAGCAACTCACCTTCCATTCGTCGAGATAGAGGGGACAATACCGACATTTCGTCACAAGTTAGGGAGTAAGCACAATCTCAAATGACTGAAACTGGCAGGATTAGTGCAGCCTGTCCGTGAAGCGCTCGTCATCAGCGGGGACGAAGAACTGCCTGTCGGTGACGAATACACAAAACTATTAGTTGGATTCCGAGTTATTACATTTCATATATCGTTAGCCAAAATTGCACTCGTAACGGCATGGCGAATACCATGTCAGCCTCAATAAATGAAGGCTTTCCTAATCCTGCAAAAAGGGATCGTGATGATTTCTCGAGAGGGGAGTTATTAATCCGCCATCGCAAGAATTGACGCATCAACGATGACAGCAAAGTGAATTATTAGCTATGCGTGAAACATAAGTAAACGGTGCGCACACCGTTAAGCGGAGGCCGTACTGTTACACGCGTCCGCGAATTGCCTTGGCGCGCCCTAACTTCTATAACTGCCCAACTCCATATTCATCTCAGTGCTATGCAAAGCCGCCCGCGCCAAAACGTAGCTAAGTACATCGAGGCAAGCTGAGGGCTTGCGCATCTCTCTTTGCAAAAGAGAACAGCCACTGTTCTCGCTGCATGATAACCACGGTGCGATCACTTTGGATAGTGCCACATAGCTCAAGGCTGGTAAATAGTGACGAATGGCATGTGCGTGGTGACAAACTGCACAATGATGTGATTAAGGCTGAGAACGGTCATGCGTACTAATCAAGACCTACGTTTAAAGGTCTTCTGCTGATCGAGAGTCCGCGCGACCCGGCAAATGCCCGTCAAGGAGCCTCTCGTCATTCGATCCGAACGAAAAGTACTTTCTAAAAGCGTTTGCCCCGGTCCTCCCCCCGTTCCGACTTGCCATTTCCGCCGTTTGTATGTTCATCCGGGATAGCTACCGACGGACATTCGAGACAGTACGGAAACACTTGTGCTGTTGGCCGAGAGCATCCCACTGCCCGGGAAATGTGGATAGTCTGAACCTGCGCCTCGTGCAAAGCTCTCTCATCGTTGTCCCGGTTGAGATCAACCACACTGACCCTTACGACTTCGTGGTGGGCACCGGAGCGCAAGTGTCAACCTTCGAGCCGGCGCTTGCCTCCGAACCTCATCTCAAGGCTGAGGGCAACATCGGGGTCGCCGGTGTTGCAACCTATGCCCGTACCGCGTATCCATATATCAACGTGATCGGAGCCGGGAAGCATTCCGTCCCGAACGCCGTTGCCGTCATTCAGAATCTCACTCAACTCAAGGAGGCGGATTCCCGCATCCGGGGAATTCTGGGCGCGAACTTCCTCGAACACTTCGACGTGCTTATCGATAACATCCGGCATATCTTGTGGCTGGATGGCTCCGGGGATCTCGCGTCGGCGATCAAGAGCGAACGCATCACCATGGCTGAGCCGCGAGGTGAGCAACTGACCTGCCGTTCACCCAGCCCATCATTGTCCAGGCTCGTCTTTCCGGAAACAGCAAGACTCCATTGCTCCTTCGGCTCCACTCGGGCAGCAATGCACCGGTCCTCTACACCAATCCTAACCTTGGGAAGGCGCTGATCGATCCGGCGATCCCACTTAAGCGCTTCGTCAATGGAGTCGAGCAGGGCTTCGCTGTCCTGCCAGTTCAGGATATCCGGATAGGAAAGCACTCGCTCAGGCAGGTTTCGTTCTTCTTGTCCTTGAACGCGGTTGGCGGTGCTACCATTCGCCGCGAAGACGGTCTGCTGCCAACCATCGCATTCCAGCGCGTATTCATCAGTTGCTCCGGCGGATTTGTGGCTTTGGAGCCATGGGAACGCTAGAAGCGGGTGTCATCTGGCTTCTTACGCAAACCGGCGAATTGTCTCTCCTCAGCCATACAGCACAGATCTGTCCCAACTGGCTCGCTCCAAACCCGGGCATCTGGCTCCCCAACCCATTACATCGTCCGCTTCTGCGCGCAAAGGTCTCCATGGCGTCATCGATTCCTTGCTCGCAACCCAACACCTCATGCTGGTGTTCCGCCGCTCGCTCTCAAACTGCAATGCGCGCACTCGCCAGGCTCTCCAACCGCCTCACTAAAATCCTCGCCGAATTTAAAAAGCTCCCTTCCACCTGAATGAAAAATGGGCAGCGATTGGCCGGTTATGGCGAAGCGCTCATTGAGGAATTGATTCCGTACGGATGAGTAATGAACCCCGCTTCTCAGGATTTCTCCGACAGAGTGTGGGCAGCGGAAGCGGGGGTCATGCGATGGAATCCTCGTGGAGATTCCATCAACTTTGGGGCGCAGTCTCTTAGTCGTCATCGTGCACGGGACGCAAATTGTTCTTGTAGACTGCCGCGCCGACAACCCGGCCCAACAACGCGCCTGCCACCTGGTCGGTTCGAAAATGGATCCCGCCATAAACCCGCGCATCGGAAATGTCATCGGTGATCTGCTTAAACGAGGTGTATTGCAGGACGGTGTTGGGGACGGCTGGGTTAGAAACTGTGATCGAATGTCCGCCTTCGCCGTAAAGACGTCTCATTACCTCGGCTCCCCCACCGCTCCCACTGCCATGATTGGACGGATAACTCGGGAAACATGGCGTCACGATGAATGGCATGAAGTCTGGATTGGGCGCGGTCTTCGGGTTGCCATCGGTGGCGCCAGCACGAATCGCCGTTTCAGGCCGCCAGAAGTTGTAGTGGTACTTGTTGTAGAACGAAGCCACCAGGCTGTCGCTGATCGCCATGTTGATCAGGGCCAACGCCCGACCGTTCTCTGACAACGTGCGCTGCTGTTGTTGCGCCACCTGCCTTGCGGCTTGATTGAAGACCTGGGTCGGCGAGGTCGCCGCATAGAACAGTACGACATCGGCTCGATCTTGGGGCCGCTCGGTGCTGCTGGTGCTTCCCACTGTCATCACCTCGTTATAGGTCCTGGCATAAGCGTTGCTGGTGAGAGCCGGAGGGGGACCGAGCAGGAAGTCACTGGCGCGTTCAATGCCGAACGGGGTTACGTTCTGCCATTGAAAGAAAGCTCCGACCGCGACTCCGTTCACGATTGGACAACTTGGCGTGGCCTGGTATTCGCCCGGAACCGCAGGGCCGGGAACCTTGAATTGCGCGGGAGACGAGCCGTCGTTGGCTCGAAGGGCAATCATGGCCGCAGCAGCGGCGGCGCCGGTCGCGATGCCATTCGTCTTGGCATCGCCGTCGGGGATCGAGGTTAGCGAACTGGTTCGATCTGCCAGCAACGCGGCCTGGGTGACTGGGTCGGGAAAGTAGAAGCTTAATACTTTGTAGGCGGCCTCGATGGCCGCCGCCTCGGCTGAGGCGCCCCGCGGCGCTGTGGTTGACCCGATATAAGGTTGGTAATCCTGCGTAATCGCGTTGACGGCTTCAAAGACCGCCAATTGCACGATCGCGATGGTTCGAGCCTGTGCGAATGGGTTCTGCTTGTTGGCGACCGCCGTATTCACAGCGATGGTATTCCAGTTCAGAACCGCATCGGCTCTGGCGGCGGCAGCTCCGAGCCACAGACTCAGCATCAACACGCAAAGCCTGAAGGTCGCTCGTCTGACACTCATGTTTTCCATTCGTCCCTCCCTCGCCGGTGCGGCGAAGTCCATGAGCGCCATCATTGGGACGGAGGACATGGTTGTCCATCGCGGAGCGTGTGTCGGGGTGTGATGGTTTGTGTCGCGCTAAGCCTAAGCATCGGCGGCACTTAATGCCCATGTCGTGGAAGTGGTGGTAAAATCGTTGAACTTCTGTAGGTGCCACATGCCCTCTCCGCCCGCTGGACTGCAGGAATCCATTCACTTCGGCGACGACTTCGAATTCGATCTTCGTGCCCCGGAGGCTGAGTCGCGGAAGTCGGGTGCTTAAGGTGGAGCGTATTCCGCTGGAGGTGCTTCTTCTGCTGCTGCAGCAACCGGGCGAGATCGTCACCCGGGAGGAAATCGTGGCCAAGGTATGGGGGGCCGATGTCTTTCTGGACACGGACAACAGCATCCGGGGCGCAATCCGCAAGATTCGACACGTTCTGAAGGACGATTCCGAACAGCCCAGGTTCATCCAGACGGTAACCGGGAGGGGATATCGCTTCATTGCACCGGTGACCGGTCTTCCTTCAGACCGAAGCCCAGCCGATGCGGCAAATCTTGAGGAAGAGAAAGAGCCGAGCGAGGTGACGCCGGTTCAGGCGCAGGGTCACGGCGGACCTGGAATTCTGGGAGCGTATCGATGGCCTCTTGTCGGGGTGGCGGCGGTGCTGGTCATTGCGGTCGCGTTAGCGGCTGCGTTCGTTTTATTGAGGAGGCGCCAGACGGACGCAGCGCCTCCGAAGATAAGGTCTCTGGCTGTATTGCCTTTGACGAATCTCTCCGGCGATCCAGGCCAGGGGTACCTGGCAGACGGAATGACCGAGGAACTGATCGGACGTCTCGCCGCGATCCATGACTTGCGCGTGATTTCACGTACCTCGGTGATGCAATTCCAGAACCCCAGGCAGACGGTCCCAGCGATTGCCAAGACGCTCGGAGTGGATGCGATTGTGGAAGGATCAGTAACACGCGACGGCAACCGCATTCGCGTGCACGCCCAATTAATCCGGGCAAGCAATGACGAACACTTCTGGTCGGAGACGTACGATCGCGAAATGGGCGACGTGCTTTCGCTCGAGAGCGATATCGCGCAATCGATTGCCCAGAAGGTAGAAGTCACAATCAGCGGCCGGGAACGCGCCCTGCTGGTGGCGAGGCGACAGGTGTCACCGGAAGTTTATGAGAGCTACCTGAAGGGCGTTTATGGCAATTACAACACCAGCGCGGGGATCGAACAGAACATCGGCTTTTTCAAGGATGCAATCGGAAAAGATGCAACGTTTGCGCCCGCGTATCTCGGGCTCGCAAATGCGTACGGAGTTCTCGGGACGGTGTTTGCCGGAGTTCCGCCGCAGCAGACCCGTCCCAAGTCGATCAGCGCAGCGCAAAAAGCGCTGGAACTCGATCCGGAGCTTGCGGGAGCGCATGTGCTGCTCGCACAGACGTATCAGCGACTTTGGAAGTGGAGTGATTCCGGGGCCGAGTTCGAGCGCGCTCTCGAGCTGAAGCCCAACGATGCCGATGCGAACCGCGGGTTAGCAATGTTGCTCGTATGCGAGGGGCGAACGGAGGACGGGCTGGCCCGTTTGCAGCGCGCACGTGAACTGGATCCAATGAACGTCGACGGCCTTACCAATGATGGCTTTCTCCTGTTCCAGGCGCGGCATTACGACGAGTCCATTCAGACCCTGCGAAGCGTACTAGCCGTGCAACCGGACAATGCAATGGCCCATTGGTTTATGGGCTATACCCTGATTGCGAAAGGACAGTCCCAGCAAGCGATTGTTGAACTCGAAAAGGCCCTCGCTCTTTCCGATCGCAGCGCCGCAGTGATTGGTGTGCTGGTGCGCGCCTACGCCCATGCCGGGCGGCGGCCTGATGCCCTCCGGCTTCTTGCAGAACTGAAGGAACGCAGACAGGTAGGCTACATTCCGGCTGGGGCTTTTATCAATGCCTATCTGGGGCTCGGGGATAACGAGCAGGCATTTGTCTGGCTGGAGCGCGCCTACGAGGAACAATCCGGCATTATGCCGCTCCTCAAAGTGCATCCCCACTTCGATCCCATCCGCAGCGACCCACGTTTTGCAAACCTGCTCCACCGTGTCGGGCTTGACCGGGAGTATCCATCGTCTTTTTAGGCTCACCTCAAATTCAGGGCGAATCGATCTTCTAACGCAACAAATTACCCGGGTCCACCGCCCTCTCATCGCTCGATCGGCGAGTTCAGGTCAATGCACTCGCCGACCACGAGTTAGGCTGCGCTTCAAAGATAGGTCCCGGCAAACGTTAGGTCCCTATCGGGACTGCCCGGCACGACACTGGTGGTCTGTCCCAAGACTCTTGGCCGGGGCAGTTTCGATAGGGTCGTTTGAAGTAAGTTGCTGGCGTTTGCGATGGACGCGGTGATCTGCCTATGCATTTTCAATGTCGCCGACGAGCCGATTTGGAGCATTTCAGGTGCAGAACGTGACCGCTGGAGTAATGGGAGCCCCGTTTGCGAATGGATCTGCTTCCCGCAAGGTGTGAGTCGGTGACGCAGGCAGGGTGCGTCAGCAGGGTATGGGCACACGAAAGCTTTGCATGCGCGAGCACGCCATCGAGCGACTGGGTAGATTCGCCGTGAGCCATGGATATTTTATGAGCTGTCAACGCAGCACCTCTGTGGAGTAGGGAGGCTCAGGTCTGGCCGGAAGTAAAGTTGAGCGCTGGTGAACCGTTCGATGACCAGCATGGTGCCGGAGCAGACGGGACAACGTGGCAGGTTGGTGGTTTCGGGGCGATCTGGGTACGCAACAGCGCCGAGCAACTCGCGGCAACGTGCAAGGGCGGTTTCCCTTCTGCGGTTGGCGAAGAAGCCGAAGTGACGGATGCGGACCAGACCTTTAGGCAGGACGTGAAGAAGGAATCTGCGCAGGAACTCATCTGCGGAAACGTTCATAACCTTCTTCTTTCCGCCATGGGCATAGTCTCGCCAGCGAAATGATACGCGATCGTTTTCGAAGGCCACGAGCCGATGGTTAGAGATGGCGACGCGATGGGTGTAGCGCGCCAGGTAGTTGAGAACGTGTTCGGCGCCGCCGAAGGGTGGCTTAGCGTATACGACCCAGTCCTTCTGGCCGAGTTGCCAGAGGAAGCGGCTGAATGCCCCAGGTGAGGCAAGTTGCTCGATGGAGTTATGGAACTGGAGTCTGTCCTGTTTGAAAATTCCCCGTAGTTCCTCGCAGAACTTGCCGCAGAAGACCTTGCTGAGAGCTTCAACGGGCAGGAAGAATCGGGGCGAGGAGTCGATCCATCTGGAACCATCGAGAGCAAGGCCGCCGGCGGGAACGATGTAGTGTACGTGGGGATGAACTTGGAGGTTCTGTCCCCAGGTGTGGAGCACACCGAGGAACCCTATGTCCGCTTCCAGGTGCTTGGGGTCGCGTGCCAGTTCGAGCAGAGAAGCGGCGCTGGTGCGGAAGAGCAAATCGTAGAGCAGCCGCTTGTTCTGGAGGACCAGAGCGCAGAGTTCGTGCGGCAAAGTGAAGACGATGTGGAAGTAAGGCACAGGCAACAGCTCAGCCGAACGCGCGGCCAGCCACTTGGCGCGCACGTTGCCCTGGCACTTCGGGCAGTGCCGATTTCGGCATGAATTATAGGAGGCGGTCAGATGGCCGCAGCGGACGCACTTATCACGATGACCGCCCAGTGCCGCAGTGCGGCACCGGACGATGGCATCGAGCACCTTGCGATGCACCCATGCAAAGTGTTGCTTGTGCTTTTCCCAGAATCGATCGCCCACTGCGCGGACGATGTCGGCCACCTCGAGGGTGGGCCGGCTCATCGCTTCATCAACCTCCTGGAGCGCTTCACTTCATCGGGCTTGGACACCTCGATGGCTTCCAGCGGACTGGGAATCGCTTGCAGGTGACGCCGCGACAGGTGCAGGTAAACCGTCGTGTGTTCAAGCTTGGAGTGTCCGAGAAGGACCTGGATGGTGCGCAGATCGGCGCCGGCCTCCAGCATGTGGGTGGCAAAGCAATGCCTCAGCGTGTGCGGAGATACATGCTTCTTGATGCCGGCATGTTTAACCGCGTGGGCGACAGCGTCCCAGACGATCTTCTCCGTGATGGGCACATCTGCTCGCCAATTCTTCACTGTGCCTGGAAATAGAAAGGTCCTCGGCTTCATCCAGCGCCAATACGCGCGCAGTGTCTCCAGCAGCTTCGGGGTCAGCAGTACGTCACGTTCATGACTGCCCTTGCCGTGAACATGAATCACCATACGCTCGCTGTCGATATCGGAGACCTTGAGATGACACAGTTCAGACCGGCGCAGTCCGGTCGCGTAGAGAACCATCAACATGGTGCGATGCATCAGGTTCCGAGCTGAATCAATCAGCCGAGCCACCTCTTCCGGGCTGAGTACAGTCGGCAGCTTCCGAGGACACTTGGGAAACGGAATCTCATCGGGCAGATACGGTCGGCGAAGGGTCTTGACGAAGAGAAACCGCAGAGCCGAACAGCGGCTCTGGATGGTCCGGGCTGACAGCTTCCGGTCACGAAACAGATGAACCTGGTACTCACGGATGTGGCTTGGGCCAAGGCGCTCGGGCGAGCGATGGAAGTACTTCGCAAAATCTTCCACCGCGTGGATATAGATGGTTGCAGTTCTCTGTGAGTAGTTGCGACGCTGAAGCTCATCCAGCATGCGCTGCCGAAGATGGGTCACGGTGAACCTCCTGTGACCCAAGGCTTACACCGCCGACAACGGCCGGGGGACAGCCCATGCAGCAGCGTCCGTCGCGCCAGCGACTTAGTTCAAACGCCGATGTCGCATGGTTTTCGGTTGGCTGATCCGGCATCAGCATCCTCGAAAGGCTGTTTGGGGACCAATCCAGGTTAGGTTCAAGCATTTGCCTGGTTGTCGTCGGGCACGGTGGGCCGCGAAATGTGCCGTGCGTTTAACGCGTTGCGAATGATTTCCCCTTCCGGGTGCTGGTAGACCATGGCGCTTCTTACGTCACCGTGGCCCATTGCGTTCATAACAGCTTTCAGATTTCCGGTCTTCGCCAACACGAAGCTGCCGAAGTCGTGGCGCGCACAGTAGAGGACGAGTTCGCGCGGCAGCCCCGCGGCTTGCCTCGCCCGCGCCCATTGCCGGTACACCATCCCTTCCCCAATGTGCTTTCCCTTATAACGCGACATCCACACCCAGCCCTCGCTCCGTCCCTCACAGCGCGCCTCGAGAATCTGCTTCACGCGGCTGCTCATAGGGATGAACCGGCGGCCGGACTCCGTCTTGCTGTCCGGCGTGAAGATCGTCCCGGCATCGAAGTCCACGTTCTCCACCCGCATGCAGTAGAGTTCGCGGGCGTTGCGCATTCCGGTGTCGCGCATTACCACGATGATGTCCTTCAGCGGCTGGTCGGCCACCGCAGACAGCCTCCTTTCCGCTTCGTCGTTGAGGCGGAGCGACCGCCCGTGTTCCTTGAAGAGCGCAAAGTCGGGAACCTCAAAGATCATCTTGTGCTCCTTGGCTTTGGAAAACATCCTCCGCAACGTCCGCAGCGCGTTGTTGCCGTTCGAGGCCGATCCGGGAAACTGCAGCTTTTCGACCTCGTCTTTGGTGATCTGCTCCATGCGCATTGCGGCGATCTTCGTCTGCGCCAATAGTCGCCAGCCGTTTCTGTAATAGCGGCGGCTGTCGGCCTCGAGCCGTCCCGTTTCCACCCATTGAAGGAAATCCTTCGAGTATTCACGAAGCGTGGGCGGCTTCCTGTCGAGCGGGTCGTTGCCCTTAATAGTGGCAGCGAGTTTGAGAGCGGCAGTCTTTTGCGCTCTCGTTTCGTTGGTCTCCTTGGTCGACCCGCGGTAGCGCTCGCCGCGCACCGTGAAGTCATACCAGTAATACTTCGACTTGTTCTTTCTGAACAGTTCCACGAGATCACCCCCAAGCAGCCCGCACGGAAGCAACTCGTGTGTTCCGCCGAACGGATCCGCGCGGAACAACAACATCGTACATCGCCTTGACCATCGATCCCAATCCAGTCAGGGAGCGCACCTCCGCAATGCCAACGCTCGACTGCGGCCGTGGTTGAGGGTTGCCGGCCGCGTCGTAGATACCCATACCGGTTCTCACGAACTCTGCCAGCCGTTCTTATCGTATGCGGCCGCCTATTCTCACCGAAGCCTGCCACAGGCAAGCGTGGAGTATGACCAGCCTCATCCGCGCCGGAGGCGGGTCTGGACATGCTCCACAGAACCATGTACGCTTTTAATAAGTACACAAGGAGGAATCTATGCCTAGAGTGGCCGTGGACGACAACCCACGAATGAATCTCCGGCTGCGACCGGAACAAAAGGCTACGCTGGTGCGCGCTGCCGCGTTGAGGCACACGGACCTGACGGAGTTTGTTCTCCAACCCGCCTTGCGGGAGGCCAAGGCGGTGATCGAGGAGTCGGAACGTATCGTCTTGTCCGAGCGTGACAGCCTTTTGGTGCTGAGCCTGCTCGAAAATCCGCCAGCACCGAACGCTAAGCTGCGGGCAGCCATCGCTGCGATGCCAAACCCCAAGCGGAAACGAGGATGAGCGCTCCCGCCTGGCACGAAGAGCCTATCTCAAAGAAGCATGATCGGAAGTCTTTCGATTGCGGCGATCCGGCCATGAATGACTTCTTCGAGCGTTACGCCCGCCAAAGCCATGAATCTGGTGCCGCGAAGACCTTTCTCGCAATTGATAACGCAGACAACAAGAGCATTCTTGGTTTCTACAGCCTGGCTCCGGGCGCTCTGGCCTACGCTGACACGCCGGAGACGGTTCGCCGCGGCCTCGGCCGGCACAATGTGCCCGGGTTCCGGCTCGCGCGCATTGCTTCAGGCCTGCGTTACCAGGGCCAAGGTGTCGGCGGCCAACTCCTCGCCGCAGCCGCGCGGCGCTGCCTGCGCGCTTCGGCTGAGGTCGGCGGCGTTGTGCTCATTATCGATGCGAAGAACGATCGCGCGGCCCGATGGTACGCCAGTTACGGCGCTGTGCCTTTGAGCGGCAAGCCTTTGACGCTCGTAATGTCGCTCGCCTCGTTTGCCGCCGACCTGAAGGCGGCAGGGCAGTTATGAGCGAGGAGGTGTGGAAAGGACGGGCTTGCTCCGGAATCCCCAAAAACGTAGGTGGCAGCATAAACCGAGAACACGTGGCAGCATTTGATGTTTGGCAAGGCTCGCATTGCCAATCTCACAACCCGGAATTGGAACAATCGCGGGCGGCCGCTGCTCAATACGCTCGCCTCCGCCCCACTCGCGTCGGAGCCACCGGTATGCCATCGAACGGTTCACCGAATGGTATCTCGGGATTCTCACGCTTGCGGAATGCTCAGCACAAATTGGGGCGCCAGATTCTTGATGAGAATCTCCCTTATGTTCACCAGTTGGGACGCCAAGCCCGCAACAGGTTTTCGGAGCATTTCTCCGAGCAGGCGGTTTTACGGCCACATGGATGACGGCTAGTGGACATCTGCGCCACTTCTACAGTGCGGCGACTACCCGTTAATGTGGTTGATAACTTGTAAGGAGTGAGGGGGTCCGTAGACTGCTTCGCTGGCGATGAGGCTGCGACTTGCCCACGGTGTTGTGGATTGCTGTAGTGAAGAAAGTGCCTCAGAGCTATGGCCCAGTCCGCATTTACGGCTATCCCGAATTGAATCGCGACTTCCGGAATTGTCCCGCCGACTCCTCATCTGATTCTTGTTTCTTGCCCTTCACGTATTTGGTCGTGGCCTTATGCGTCTCGGCTCGATACTTCGACGAGTAACCAGCGACGACAAAACGAGTGACGTCGTTGTGGCGACGTAAGGTGTCAGCCGGTCGATCGTCTTCTCCAATTCCTCGACGGATCCCGCAACTACCTTCATGATGAAGGAATCAGAACCCGTAACGCGATGACACTCGAGTATTTCCGGAATGCCCTTTGCCAATTTGCTCATGCGCGGCAGAAAGTCTCCCGCAACGTTGACTCCGATGAAGGCTGAAATGGGGTAGCCCATCTTGCTGCAATCGACTTCAGCGCGATACCCTGCGATTACTCCCGCGTCTTCCAGGCGTCGAACACGGTCCATTACCGCCGGAGTCGAAAGTCCCACCCGTCTCCCCAATTCCGTAAACGGTATACGCCCATTTTCTTGCAACTCCGCCAGAATCTTTCTTCCAATCAAGTCCAAGAGCTTGGAGATGTCCTCATGCATTTCGTTCCTCCTCAGTTCACCATACATGCCCCTCAGGGGTCGTCACTAAAGGCCAATTAAGCCAAATGAGCGAATTACCGAAAACTATAAGCCATTTCGTCGAAATTTCCGAATTATATTGCTTTGCAGGCATTCCTTTCTGCGCCATAGTTGCATCAGCTGAGGCAAACAGGAGATGGTTGAAGTGATGGAACCGTACCGTGTGCGCGTCGTTGAACCCATTCGTCAAACCATACGTGCACAGAGAGAGAAGTTACTGGCGGAGGCCGATTTCAATCTCTATCGGATCGATTCCGAATATGTCCGGATCGATCTACTCACTGACAGCGGAATGTGCGCCATCAGCGCCGCGCAATTGGGGGCGATGATGCAGGGGGATGAGTCCTATGCCGGCAGTTCAAGCTTCCGCCGTTTCGAGTCTGCGGTGCAGGAGATATTCGGCTTCGATCATGTGATTCCAACCCACCAGGGAAGAGCGGCCGAGCGATTGCTGTTCGAGTGCCTCTCAGGCCCGGGATCCATCGTTCCTTCCAACACCCACTTTGAGACAACTCGCGCCAATTGCATTGCGTCGGGAGCGACGCCCGTCGATCTGTCCGCAGAGAAGTTTTGGGATTTCGAGAAGCCGGACTCGTTCAAGGGGAACATGGATTGCGGGGCTCTGCAAGATCTGTTAAGCGGTCCTGATGGCGCCCGGGTGCCATTCGTGCTTCTCACCATCACCAACAATATGTGTGGCGATCAGCCGGTCTCTATGTCCAATATCAGGCAGGTACGGGAGATTGCCTCACGGCACAACAAACCTTTATATATGGATGCTTGCCGCTATGCTCAGAACGCATGGTTCATCCAGGCAGACGAGCCCGGCTACCGTACAGAGCCCATCCCGAGTATCGTTCGCGAGATGTTCTCTTATGCGGATGGCTGCATCTTTTCCGCCAAGAAAGATGCACTTGCCCAGATCGGCGGGTTCTTCGCTACCCGGTCCGCGGATACGGCAGAATGCGCCAGAGAACAATTGCTCCTCAGCGAAGGCTACATCACCTATGGCGGGATGACAGGGCGGGATATGGATGCGATAGCGGTCGGGCTGAGTGAAGGGCTCGATGCGGACTATCTTGGCTATCGAATCCGGAACACCCGCTATCTCTTCGATCGCCTGCGCGAGTTCTCAATTCCAGTGCTTTGCCCTGCAGGAGGACATGCGGTTTACATCGACGCCATGCGCCTGCTTCCGCATTTGACTGCGAATGAGAATCCTGGACAGGCACTGGCAGTCGAGATTTATGCAGCTGACGGCATTCGCACCACGCGGATTGTAATGAATCCCACTCATGGAACTGCGCAGGGCCGGCACATCGAACTGGTACGCCTTGCATTGCCCAGCCGAGTGTACTCAAGGCAGCATCTGGACTATGTCGCAGCGTCCGTGGCGAGTGTCGCCAGCCGAGCGTCTTCGATCATGGGACTCCATGTTGTATCTGCTCCGCGCCTCTTGGGCGGATTTCTTGCCAGGTACAAACCGGCTTCAACGACTCGAGACCCAGCCACGCGGCAAGCGCCGGAAGCGGTATTGGGTTGAAATGAGCACATGCGAGTCAGTCATGATGTATGATGTATCCATTATGAACTGGACCGCATGTCCAATTACTTCGCAATGGAAAGCTGCTCAAGCTAAACGCGACGCCTTGTCGCGCGTTGAGTTGGCTGAGAAGTGTTGTCGACAGAGCTAGACGAACAGCCTACACCAGTTCCTACTTTTGCCCGCATCAGGTCCCTTCCCTAAGCTTCACCGCACTGTACCTGAGCGGCACTGGACTATCGTTTCCCTTTTGCCTCAGATTCCTCCCCGGCCACAGTTGAGCCCGGGAGCTGAGCCGACACTCATCCTAAGAAGGAGACGTTATGAGTCACACTCGGATTCTAGGGAGGTTGGTCTCTCGGTGCCTTACGGGAGTCTTGTGGTTTGGCTTGGCCCATTCAACGCCGATACCAGGCCAGGTAGCGGGCGGAACGATTCAGGGTCTCGTTTCCGATCCGTCCGGGGCAACGGTTGCGGGAGCGCAGGTGACGGTCACCGGGAAAGCCACCGGTTTGAAACGGGAGGTAAGCAGCAATTCGACCGGCTTCTATGCCGTTCCCGATTTGCAACCCGCAGCGTATACAGTCACCGTGGCGGCAAACGGCTTCTCCAGCAAGACTGTGGATACTGTAACTTTGACCGTCGGGGCGAATCTCACCATCAATGTCACACTGAGCGTGGGAAGTTCGACGGAACAGGTGGAGGTGCGGGAGACCGCTCCCAGCGTAGATCTTGCTTCGTCGCAGATCGATGAAGTGGTGGACAGCACCACGGTGCGTGAGCTTCCCTTGAATGGGCGCGACTGGTCCCAGTTGATCACATTGCAGCCCGGCGCGAACGATGTGCGCAACCAATCTGCAATCGGCTCCGCTGGAACGTCCGATGTGAATCGTGTCTTGCGCGGCTTTGGTAGCCAGATGGCGATCTCCGGAACGCGCCCGCAGCAGAACAACTATCGACTCGACGGAGTGAGTTTCAACGACTACACGAACGGCGCCCCCGGCGGCGTGCTGGGTACGATCACCGGAGTCGACGCCGTGCAGGAGTTCTCCGTCATCACCACCAACTATTCGGCGGAGTACGGAAAGACCTCGGGCGGGGTGATCAACGCCGTCACCCTCTCGGGTACCAACAAGTTCCATGGCAGCGTTTACGAGTTCATCCGCAACAGCGCACTCGATGCCAGAAACTATTTTGACGGCCCCACGATCGCGCCCTTCCGGCGCAACCAATTCGGCGCCACCGCGGGCGGACCGATGGTGCGCGACAAGACGTTCTTCTTCTTCAACTATGAGGGTCTGCGGCAGTCGCTGGGCGTCTCCAATTTCGATCGCGTGCCCACCCAAAACGCTCGCAACGGCATTCTCTCCACGGGCACTGTGAACGTCGATCCGGCAGTAACTCCGTACCTGGCTTTCTGGCCCTTGCCGAATGCCGGTGTTGATCCCTCAGGAGATGTGGGGAACTATCGGGTCGCTACCCAGCAGATCGGGAACGAGAATTTTTACACAGGCAAGGTTGATCATCACTTCTCCCCCAGCGACACTCTGGCAGGCACGTTTCTTTACGATGCGACCGATCTATCCCAGCCGGACACGCTCAATGATCTCCACTTCATCAACAAAGATGCCCGAACATTCTCCAGCATCGAAGAGACGCATATTTTCAGCCCCAGTTTCCTGAATACGGTGCGCTTCGGTTTCAGCCGCAACCATGCGATCTCGAACACTGCCAATCCCATTAACCAGCTGGCGGGCGATAACTCGCTGGGGTCGGTTCCGGGGCGGCCCGCGCCGTTCCTGATCATTCCGACATGGTCGAATTTCTATGGCGGTCCGGGCGGATTTCCGAACTTTGTGATCGGCTGGAACTCATTTCAATATTACGACGACGCTTATCTGACTCGTGGAAACCACACACTCAAGTTCGGACTTGCCGTGGAGAGAATGCAGTCCAACAACTTCATGCGCTTCACCGAAAACGGACGTTTTGTCTATGCCAGCGTGCAAGATTTTCTGACCAACAATCCGTTAGTCTATGGAGTGCAGCTGCCGAGCGGCGAGACGGAGCGCGGAATCCGGCAATCGTTGTTCGGAGCTTACGCACAAGACGGCTGGCGAATTCTGCGCAACCTCACTCTCAACTATGGGCTGCGTTATGAAATGGTAACCGTGCCCACCGAAGTGCACGGACGGCTTTCCACGTTGCGCAACATGACCGATGCGACGGTTCATGTTGGCAATCCGTTTTTCGACAATCCGACACTGAAGGACTTCTCGCCGCGGATCGGGCTCTCCTGGGATCCGTATGGAAAGGGAAAGACGGCGATGCGGGCCGGATTTGGCGTCTACGATGTATTGCCGCTTCCATATCTGTATCTGATCAGCGGTGCGGGATCGGCTCCGTTTACGACCGATCCGACATTGATTCGTCCCGGAATCGGGACATTCCCAACCCAGGCATATAGTCTCGCATTGAACGAGGTAGCCCAGGGACCCCTGGTCGGTGAGCGCGTCTCCTATTTCGACCCGCACCCGCCACGCAGTTTCACTTATAACTGGAATCTGAATGTGCAGCAGGAGATCGTCTCGAATGCCACGCTCACGATTGCGTATGTAGGCTCGCGTGGTGTGCATCTGCCCTACCACACGGACGACGCCAACATCGTGATGCCCACCAACACTGCGGCGGGCTACGTCTGGCCTTCCGGTGACGCCTATCTCAATGGGACGGTGCTCAATCCCAATGTTGGAGATATCAATCGCACCTCGTACGACGCGGATTCGCATTTTCACAGCCTGCAGGTCGGATATGAGCAGCAGCTGAGTCACGGCTTGCAAATTCGCGGAGCCTACACCTGGGGCCGCAGCATTGACAGTGGATCATCGTCGATCGCAGGCGACCAGTTTTCCAATTCGCCTTCCAGTGTTCCGCTCTGGTTTGATGCAAGGACGCGGCGCGGGCTTTCCGATTTCAATCTAAGTCAGAACGGAGTAATCAGCCTTCTCTGGGACACGCCGGAGTTGAAGAAAGGATCGGCATTGCTTCATTGGGCGGCGAACGGATGGCAGGCTGGTTCAATCTATCAGGCCAGCAGCGGCTCGCCATTCTCGGTGTTCATCGCGGGCGATCCCCTGGGTATGAACAGCACCGATCCATGGGATATTCCGGACCGCGTGAAAGGCGCAGGATGTGGCTCGCTGGTGAATCCAGGCAAGCCTGCGAACTACATCAGACTCCAATGCTTTTCCGCGCCGGTCGAGACAGTTCAGACATCGAGCGGCCCGCAACAGCAGATAGTGAGACTGGGCAATGCAGGTCGCAATGAGGTGGTTGGACCTGGCCTCTCGAACCTGGACTTCTCGCTGGTGAAGAATTCGAAGATTGCCGGATTGGAAGCGGGGAGCGTGCAGTTCCGCGCGGAAATGTTCAACATCCTGAACAAGAGCAACTTTGCAGCGCCTCTCGACAATGACTTCATCTTCAACCAGGACGGTTCCGTGGCGGATGGGGCAGGCGCGGTGGACCAGACTCAGACCACATCGCGCCAGATTCAATTTGGATTGAAGATTCTGTTCTGACGAACTATATACTGGCCGCGCATCCGCACAAGTGTCCGGCGAGGCCACAGGCGATTGTCAACAATTACAGAGGAGAAGAAGCGAACATGCGTGCAAAACTCGGGAAGACCGCAATCTGGCTGCTCTTTGTTACCACAGCCGTGCCCATGATGCAATCCAAGGCCATTGCCCAGGCGACAATCGGAGCAGGAGACGGGAAGGATACCGTGTCGGTGGACTTTTACAAGGTCCCTCCAGGGAAACAGGACGAATGGCTTGCGCTCTATAAGAAGTACCACTTTCCCATCATGCAATATCAAAAGGCGCATGGGCAGGTGATCAGCGAAACCGTGTACACGCGGGCTGTCCACCAAGTGAGCCCTTCCTGGGATTTTGCTATCGTCATCGTTGCGCCGCCGCCGGAGAAGCGGCCGAAGCCGGAATACAACCGCAGCCAGCTCATTCGCAAGCTGTTTCCGGACATCGACGATTATGTGAAGGGAGAAAAGGCACGCTGGTCGCTAACTGTGGAGCATTGGGACGAGAGCTGGGTAGCGGTGGACATCGACAATCATCCATCGCTTTATGAGCCGTTCTAGAAACGACAGGCACCTTTCCCGTTCTAACGATCGCAGTGACCATCCGCATGGGATGGGAGCGAAAGCCGGGCCGGATGCGGGCAGAGAGATCTAATGAATCTTCCTTTGTATTGTTTGTTTGCGCCTGGGCTTATCGGCGCTAGCGTGGCACTGGCGCAGCAGCCGCTGGCTTTGGTGCAATCGATCGAAATGCCGGAAGTGCCGGCCGGGCCCTACGCCGATCACATGGCGTTGGACCTTAAGGGGCAGAGGCTGTTCACCACGCCCCAGGCCAACAAGGCGGTTGATGTGCTGGATCTCAAGGCCGGCAAGGTGCTGCAAACGATTGCCGGATTCGGGAACCCCCACGCAGTTCTCTACCGCGCCGACCGGAATCGTCTATTCGTCACCGACGGCGGTGTAGGCGCATTGAGAATCTTCGATGCCACTACCTTCCGGGAAATCAAATCGATCAAGCTGGAGCTGGACGCCGACGGGATCGGTTATGACGAACAGCGAGGCTACCTCTACGTCAGTAATGGCGGCGACGCGGCGGGAAAAAAGTATTCCCTGATTTCGATTATTGATACGGCTCGCGAGGAAAAGATCGGTGATATCCATGTCGACGCTCCGGGTTTGGAGGCGATGGTCATCGACCACGCTGCGGGCCGTCTCTATGTTGATCTCCCTGAAGAGAATTCCATCGCCGTCGTCGATCTTAAACAGCAGGCAGTGATAACAACATGGCCCATTACCAGGGGCAAAGGCAACATGGCCCTTGCATTGGATGCGGAACACAAGCTTCTTTACGTGGGCTGCCGCGATACGGATGTGCGGGGAAGCATTCTCGTGGTCGACACAGAAACGGGCAAAGAGTTGGACCGCCTTCCCATTGGCGGCTGGGTCGACTCGCTTTTCTACGATCCGGTGAAGGGAAGAGTCTATGCCTCAGCCGGTGTGGGCGAAATATTCACATACGAGCGCCAGTCGAATGGAAATTTCAAGGCATTGGAGCCGGTGGACACAGCGGTCATGGCGAAGACGGCGCTCTACTCGCCTGAACTCGATCGGCTTTTTGTGGCCGTGCCTCATCTGGGTGAAACGCGGTCTAAGGTGCTCGTCTTCAAACCTCAATAGGATGCGGGCACCAAACTTCTTGGGACATTCGGCGTCCTCCCCTCTCACGTGTCAGCGAGATCCCCCATTCCCGTTACCGGGATTCCCCGTTTGGCATTGGGATCGTCGCCTTTCGTTACGATTGAAATTCGCCGTCGGTGGGGCGATCGCGTAGTGTCATATGCTGGATGCATTGACATCTGCCAGAGGTCGCGAAAACCCCAATGAATAGCAGACTTCGCTTCGGTCTGATCGGCGCCGGGCGCATTGGCCCGGTTCACGCTGAAACTCTCGCATTCCGGGTGTCTCAGGCACAGCTTGTCGCGGTCGCAGACGTCAATCCGTCAGCCGCGCAGGCCGTCGCTTCCCGCTATAACATTCCGAGGATGCTTTCTTCGGGCTCAGATATGATCGCTGACCCGGAAATCGACGCGGTAGCCATTTGCTCTCCTACCGATACGCATGCCGACCTGATCGTGGCGGCTGCAAAAGCAGGAAAGCACATCTTCTGTGAAAAGCCCATTTCGCTCAGCTTGAAGGAGATCGACCGCTCTCTCGCGGCGGTGGAATCGGCCGGAGTCAAGCTACAGGTCGGCTTCAACCGCCGCTTCGACTCCAACTTTCTCCGCGTCCGCCAAGCCGTGCTGTCCGGTGAGATCGGCACACCCAATCTCTTTCACATTGTGAGCCGCGATCCATTTCCGCCGCCCCTCACTTACCTGCGCCCCTCAGGCGGCATCTTCCTCGACATGATGGTGCACGACTTTGATATGGCTCGCTTCCTCATTGGCGATGAGGTGGAAGAAGTCTTCGCGGCGGGAGCGGTATTGGTTGATCCCGGCTTTGCCGGGGAGGATGACTTTGATACCGCTGTCGCGCTTCTCCGCTTCCGGGGAGGAGCTATCGGCACCATCGACAACAGCCGTAAGTCCACCTTTGGCTACGATCAACGCGTCGAAATCCTCGGCAGCAAAGGCAAAATCGCCTCTGAAAACCGTTATCCCAACCAAGTGATGGTAAGCGGGGAGAAGTGCGTCTACTCCGATCTGCCATACAACTTCTTTATGCAACGGTATACCGACAGCTTCACCGTCGAGATCCAGGCCTTCACAGAAGCCGTGCTCGAGGACAAGCCCATTCCGGTCACCGGTGCTGAAAGCCGTATGCCTGTTGTCATGGCGCTCGCAGCGGGAAAGTCGAGCCAGGAGAATCGTCCCGTCCGTATAAGCGAGATCGCCGCATGAGGCCTTCCTTTTCGATCTATCCGTCAGATTCATCCCGTCATTTCCAAATCGCTGAAACCACGTTCACGAAGAGTGGGCTTTGCTAACAGCGACCGGACCCCAGGGCACCACATAAGAAAGGCCCGCAGGATTGACGATCGGAACCGAACCTTTTCCAGGTCCTGCGGCCCAGTGGCGGCCGTTCGAATTTCCGATGCGCAGACCGCGAATGCGCTAAGCTGGATCCTTGCCGGTGGTCGCAACGTCGAGACGTCGATAGTGACGTTCCACTTCGGCGCGCCCTGGCCGAATCGATATCGCTGAGAGTGAGCGCATTCGCTGCACCGGGCGCCACCACAATTGCATTCTCCCCGGATGCTTCATCCACAATAATGGCGGCGGCTCCGGTCGCAAAGTCCGGAGTCGTGAAGAGGTAATCCAGATCCACGCCGGCGTTGCGGTGAACGCTCCTGGCAAGCTCCCCGAAAGAGTCGGTCCCCACTTTGGAGATAAAGTTGACCACCCCGCCAAGACGCGCCGCGGCGATAGCTTGATTGGATCCTTTGCCTCCCGGTCCTTGCCGAAAAGCGCTGCCCATGACGGTTTCACCCCATCCCGGCAATCGCCCCGTTCGAAAACTCAGATCTTGCGGCGAATATACCCATCACAGTGACAGAACGTGATTTCAAAGGCATCTCCATGCGCTTTTGCCCTAATGCCACGTTACTATCTCTCGGCGACGATTCGTCGAGCCCAGATTGTTCATAAACCTGTCATAAATGGTATAGCGCGACGTTTTACACGTGTGTTAGCTTTCACTGCTGCAATTCATTTGTGCTCTAAGGTTTAGTCTGCTCATTCGCCCTCTTGCCCGTCCGGCTGGTAGACGCCGCAAAATATCGTTCCATTCCCGAGCAAAACATTGTCCCATTTCCGAGTTGAAGGAGAGGTCATGCAGCGCTTCACAGTGCGTCGTACCCGGTGGGCCTTTTTGCTGTGTCTGTTCCCGTTACTCTGCGGACTCGCAACTCCCGTGCCCGCCCAAGGCCAAGAAGGGTCCATTTCCGGTTTGCTGACCGATCCCGCTGGCGCCGTCTTGAGGGGAGCACAGGTATCCATTCCCGCCCAAGGTTTGAACACCGCCACGGACCAGCAAGGCCTGTTTTTCTTCAGCGGCTTGCCAGCCGGCAGCCACACGCTTTCCGTCAGTTATATCGGCTTCGAGAAAGTGACGAAGTCCGTGGCCGTCACTGCTGGGCAGACAACCACTGTGAACCTGCAACTCCAGGTCGAATCCCAACAACAGACCGTACTGGTCACGGCCGCAAGCGCATCGGCTGAAGTGGAGGCCGTAAATGAAGAGCGCGCCGCGGACAACATCCTCCAGGTCATGCCGGTCGAGACTATCACCAGTCTGCCCAGCTCCAACCTGGGCAACGCGATCGGTCGCCTGCCCAGCGTTAGCCTCACGCGCAACGAGGGCGAAGACCAGTTTGTGCAGGTGCGCGGAACAGAGCCCCGCCTGAACAATACCACCGTCAACGGTTTTAACATGCCTTCCGAAGATCCCGGGACCCGCGAATTCGATTTCTCCGCCATCCCCGCGGGCATCGTGGATTCGATCCAGATCAGCAAGACTCTCCAGGCCAACATGGACGGCGACGGCATCGGCGGCTCAGTGGATCTCATCACCAAGACGGCGACCGACAAACCGACGTACGAGATCAGCGTGCTGGGCGGCTACACGCCCATCGAAAATGGCCGTCCGAACACGGATAATTACGGAACCTGGGGCAGGCGCCTGGGAGCCAGCAAGAAATTCGGGTTCGTCATCGGCGGCGAATATACCTGGGAGGGAACCGGGATCAACGACAACGAGCCCACCCCGGATATTGCCACGCTCGCCAACAACCAAAACGTACCCTGGTTTGACGCCGAGGACATGCGCACCTACCAGTTCCATCGCCCTCGCTGGGGAGTGGCCGGCAGCCTCGATTACCGCCTCAAACCCGGCTCCACCATCTTTCTACGCTATCTCTACTCGCATTACCGCGACAGCGGCGACAAGACGGTTTACTCCTTCCACGACAACACGCCCGGCGTCCAGTTGCTCATTCCCGGCAACAGCGGATGCACGGGCACTCCCACCGACAGTGGGGTAACCACTCCGCCCTGCAGCACCCCGCCGAGTTTCTACAACCAGGCCGAGAATGCCCTGCTTTATTCGGGCAACCTCCAACTCAGCGGCAACCACGTGTTTAACAAGACCTGGTATTCCTGGAACGCTGCCATCGGGACCGGCTTTTATGGCGATGAGCCTTTTGACACCGCCAACTTCACTGACAACCTCGCCACCAGCGCGTGCCAGTTCAACCAAAGCGCGACCAGGAATCCCCACCTGCCCCAGTGGACGCCGGCCTGTGTTGACGAGATCAACAGTCCGCAGAACTACACCCTCACCCAGACGCAGCGTGAGCCGGGCCATAACCAGCAGATCAATATCGGCATCCAGGGTTCGGGGGCATTCCGCTACCACATGGGCAGCACAAACAACACCTTCGAGTACGGCGCCAAGTTCCGCAGCATGCACGAGTACGCCGACACGTATAACATCTTCGCCACTGCCGTGGGCACCGTCCCGATGACGGCCTTCCCTAACAGCCTCAAGCAATCGAGCTACTACAACGGCTCGTATAAGGATGGCTACAACGTCTTTTACGGTCCGGTCGCAGCCTATGTTAAACAGAATCCAGCCCAGTTCACCTATTCCAACGATCAATGGTTGGATCCCGCGGACTACGGGATTGTGGAGCATATTCCTGCCTTCTACGTGATGAACACCACCGACTTCGGGCGCGGCGTCCGCCTGGTCCTTGGTCTGCGCGCAGAGTTCACCACGGACATCATCCACAACCTCGCGTTCAATAAAGACACCGGCGCCGCTTCGCCGAACAAGTTCTCAGCCTCCTATACCGACCTGCTGCCCAGCGCATCGCTGCGCTTCAATGCCGGTCCCAACAGCTTCCTGCGCCTGATCTACGCGCGCGGCGTCTCCCGCCCCGAAGAGGCGAGCCTGGCGCAGCCGATCAACTGGAGCCAGAACGGAAATGGTTCCTACAAATACCAGGCCACCTTGGGCAACCCCAACCTCAAGGCCGAAACCGGCGACGATATCGACGTCCTCTACGACCATTACTTCAATACCTTCGGCGTTATCTCGGCCGGGTATTTCTACAAGCATTTGGGACTTCCGATTGTCAGCACGGAGCACCCTGTCCAAAACTTCCAGCCGGCGGGCGGCCCGCTTGGCACTTACCTCGTCACCCAGCCTATCAACGCCGGCAGCGCTTGGGTCAGCGGCGTCGAATTGCAATACCTGCAGCACTGGTCCAGTCTGCCCGGCTTTCTTGGCGGCCTGGGCATGAACGCCAACTATAGCCATATTGGATCCCAAGCTGCCGCCATCGCAGGCCGCAGCGACAAGCCGCGCCTGCTGGATAACGCCCCCAACATCTTTAACATCGGTCCTACCTACAACCGCGGGCGTCTGTCAATGGATATGACGATCAACTACAACCAGGCAAGCATATTCGCTTATCAGTACGCGGACGGGACCCCCGGCGGCATCAAAGGCCCGCTCGGCGACATTTATTTCTTCAATCACATCCAGGTCGACTCGCAAGGCAGCTTCGGACTGGGCCGCGGTTTCCAATTGGTCGTCCAAGGCCTGAACCTCAACAACGAGGTTTTCGGCTTCTATAACGGAAGTGAGCCCTACTGGATTCAGCGTGAGTACTACCACCCCACCTACGCGGCCGGTATCCGCTGGTCGCCACGACACGAGAAATAGCACGGCCGCGATGGATCACTTCATCCGGTCCCGTCCGCCTGTCGTGCCATGGGAGGACTGAGTAGTTATGAATCCCGAACGGGAGACTCACATCGCATCTTTGGAGGTGGTACATTTGCAGATTGCATGATTGAATGACTATTTTCGATAGCGGTTGTAGCCGCAGTTTGAGAATATGGAAAGCCCCGATTGATACCATGAACTCTAAAGTCTGGAACGGTCGGTCCTCTTTCGATCGTTGACAGCCAAAAGCGCTCCTCGAACGTAGTTTGCACTTCGACAAAAGGATAGGCCCCGAAAACGGTCCGCGGTCTGGGAACGCCATTGGCGCATTTCTCTGGGACAATCCACTTGTCTGTACAGTCGCCATCCAGGTAGCTTGACAGCGAAACCCGGACTTTCCAATTGCACTATTCCCTGTAGGCGGTTTGAACGAAGTCGCTGACGCGACGGACTGAGAGTTGTGGTTAGCGCAGCGAGTCACGCCGTTTAGGGTGAGAGGTCATCGGGAGGAGATTCCTATGACCCCACTTCGCCCGCGCATACTTTACGAGCTTCAACGTCGCAACTACTCGCCGTTGACCATCCGCGGCTATCTCGGCGCCGTCCGGCAGTTTGAGGAGTACTTCCATCGCTCGCCGGAACTACTGGGTCCAGGGCACCTGCGACGTTATCAGCGATATCTACTCCAGGAGAGGAAGCTTGCACCCAGCACTGTCGAGATGCGTAGTTAGCCGAGTGGCTTCTTCCACCGCCACCAGTTGCGCAACCCCTCGAGCAGTTTAGGCGACAGCGGCACATCGCAGTCTCTCGCTCCCATGCCTTGGCGGATGTGGATCACCATGCGCTGGCTGTCGATGTCCTCCACCATGATCCGCGCCGCCTCCGCCCTGCGTGCTCCGGTGTCGCAGAGCAGCCCAGGATGATGCGGTACAGACGGTTCGATGCGGCATCGATCAGCCGCACAACCTCTTCCTCGCTGAGCACGATCGGCAGCTTATGCGGGCACCTTGGGAAAGATGAGATCGTCGAAGGGGAAGTCCTTCCGCTTCAGCGTCGCTTGTACAGGAATCGCAACGCCGAGATATTTCCTATCGAATGCCAATAGGAGAACCCTTCCGCCTACGCAGCGACCCTGGCCCTGCGTCTCCAGTCTGACCTGTCTCAGGAAGGATTCGACGCTTGGCTCGACACCAAACAGCTCAAAAGCGGAGATCTATAGTGGCTGGCTTCGAATTCTTCGGCCCCGAGCGATGGAGGCGAGGTTCCTCTCGCGAGTGGGATCGTCCTTCGCGATGTTTGGGATGTAAAGGAAGTGAAGCCGTTCTCTGCTGAGTCGCGTCGCTCGCGATTCTGGTCTGGGCGCGGCTAACGTTTGTAACGCCACATCTCTCTCGGCAACTCGCCTTGAACTCCGAGGCAATTTTTTCGAATCCGACCTCAAGCGGCCAGATCATTACAACGATGCCGAACGCCAAGCCTTGGAGTCGATATGAGTCCTCACAACCTCTTATAATCTAGATATCGACATAGTCGCAGAAGGTTTACCGTTTTCGGTTAATCCAGCAAAGTAAGGACTCCTCCGCATCAAAGGAGCGGAGCGCACAATGGCCCGCGAACCAGAACCAGAGCAGCTTTCACAGACCTATCTACGGATGCGTCGGGGATCGGTAACCATCGGAGACCTTCTTTATGCAAAGGGTGGTAGTTTTGGTCCGCGGATTCAAACGGATTTCCAACTCGTAGTGATTCATAGCGGCCGCCTCAGTCTGGAACTGGATGATGAGACACTGGAGGTTCCTGAGAACTACGGAATTCTTCTGGGCCCGGGTCACACCGAACGCTTCTTCTTTGCCCAAGACCGCGAGACGCATCATAGCTGGGTTGCGATCGCCCCCGACGGCCTCTCTCCTGAATTGCGTGACGAATTTGCAATTCTTCGCGGTCCGATCCCTTTTCTCGGACGAATGGCAAGCCTGCTGGGAATTGCAAAAAAAGAAACGGCTTCACTCTCGGGCCCGGAAACGTTGCAGAATGGCCTCTATCAGGGACTGGCAGTTTCGATCTTGTGCGATTTTGCATCTGCGGTGAGAGCCGGCTACAAGGCGGCAACCCCCAGCGATACCGTACTCTCCCAAATGGAATGCTTCCTTAGCGATAGCTATACGCGCCCGCTGACACTCGAGGAGATTGCTCGCGCCGCGGGGGTTTCGCAGCAACATCTTCTCAAATTGTGTCGTACTGCCGGCAAGCCGACTCCCATGAAGCAACTTTACGCAAAGCGTCTGGAGATGGCAGCGGACTTGCTGTTGCACACCGGATTCTCGGTTTTCGAAATCGCTGAACAGTGTGGGTTTGTGAACCAGTTCCACTTCTCGAGGAAGTTCAAGCAGAGTGTCGGGCAGAGTCCTCTAGCGTGGCGCAGCCAACTCTGGAAACTGGGTCACCGGGGCTGACCGCCAGTTCACACAGGACAAAGATCGAAGCCATGTCCCGGTCTAGATAGTCTGTCCGGTGGGTTTCCGCGTCTCGCCTTTTCAGCGTTGATTTAGCGATTGCTGGTCCTTGCAGGCGAGCCCGGTCCCAATTCATCATGGATATATAATTTATTTTCACAGCCATGGTCCTTCGCTGCTGGCGGAGAGCACAATCTAGTTTGTAAATCAGCATTCCGACTCAAGGGGCCGCGAACGCGGACTCTACGTGATTTGAACGACTGCCGGGGAGCGGGAAGATCAGCTATGGCGGCTTGTTTTGGGCGCCTTCCGGCCAACCCAGCAACAGCGGATGGGCAAAGCATGGCACTGCGCCGAGACTGGTTGCGGTTCGTGGGCGTTTATGTGCGCGGGATTGATGAGTCTCGCACGAGCAGATACAGCCGCGCTGTGATCCGCGAGCTAACCCGGGGTCGATGATGAAGTATCTCGAAAGTAAGCCGTTTTCTTTGCTGCCGTACCTTCTTATTGCTGGATTAGGTTTACTGCGCCTCCAATCGACCCATACTTATAACATGGTGCCGGTGTTTTCTACCTTGCTTTTCTTCGCCGTTCTCCGCCCGGCGAGGGAGTATAGCTTTCCATTGCTTGCCCTCATAGGCGTCGATATTTTCCTTACCACTCATCAATATAGCTTTCCGCTGACGATCGATTCCATCGTCACCTGGGGCTGGTATTTGATCGTACTTGTCGTCGGACCTCGTTTGTTGAGGGGGATCATTTCCTGGAGGCATGCTGCTGCCTTTTCGCTTTTGGCGTCCATCTCCTATTTCCTGGTCAGTAACTACTTTGTGTGGGCTGAGTGGAACATGTATCCCAAGACGCTGACGGGCATGGGGGCATGCTATCTTGCCGCATTACCATTCTTCCGCAACAGCCTTATATCGGAGTCTCTTTGCAGTGTCTTTCTTTTTGGCCTGCTTAGTCCTATCCTCCAACGTCCGATGATGAGCACCGTATGGGCGATTCGATACCAGTGCGTTCATCTTCAACGAGGTTATTTACTTGATTCGATCCAACGAACTTTACCAGGCCGTATTGAACGGTGACGCAAAGAAGGCGCATGCAGTCACCCGAGCCGCCATCGAAGCCGATGTAGATCCGATGGCGTTGATTACCGGGTCGATGGTGCCGGCAATGGATGAAGTCGGAAGGCTGTTCGACCAGGAAGAGTACTTTGTGCCCGAGTTGCTTCTGGCGGGCCGGGCCATGAAAAGCGCGATGGAGTTGTTGCGACCACTTATGGTAGCGAGCGGACAAAAGTTGTCGACGAAGGTGGTCATCGGAACGGTGAAGGGCGACCTGCACGATATCGGCAAAAATATCGTTGCATCGATGCTTGAAGGCAGTGGATTTGAGGTGATAGATCTCGGCACCGATGTTTCGCCGGAGAAGTTTGTCGACGCTGTCGAACTGCAAAAGCCGAATATTGTCTGCATGTCGGCACTGCTGACCGTGACGATGCCCGCCATGAAGACGACCATCGAAGCGCTAAAATCCGCAGGTGTCCGAACTCATGTGAAGGTCCTGATAGGCGGTGCTCCTGTCACGATGGAGTATTGCAAAGAGATCGGCGCAGACGGGTACAGCGAGAACGCAAGCGGGGCAGTCAACCTGGTGAAGGACCTTCTTGCAGTGGCCTGAGGTCATTCTCGATGCCATGGTCCGGCATCATCCGGCGCATCCAAGACTAGCCTGCGCCCTGCTCTCGTATCGACCAGTGACGACCATCTGTTTCATGTGCAATCGGGGCAATGAAGTCGGAACCATGCTGCACGGTACGCTGCAGTCGCGGGTCGGTTGATTCTGTTGAAGGAGCGAGATGCTGATAAATGAGCGGACCATTCGAAAGTATGCCAGCCTGGCGATTCCAATTCAGGATCAGCTGTTATACGGCACATGCCCTCACCCGCTAAAGTGCGGACTTGGTCTCATCATAGGCGGAGGTGCGGTCTTCCCCGAAGTGAATTTCACGTTGCCTCCGATGAATATGACGGGCGAGACCTGGCCGGAAGTAGTAACGCACTACGATCAGATGGCAGAGCAGATTCTCCGTCGGGCGGCATCGCTCGGGACCCCAGGAATCGTGCTAGAATTTGAGCTCTTGCCGCCCATGACCGAGCGGCCCGAATGGGGTGCCGAACTAACTGCACTGCTCAAGCGGCACCTTCGAGGTTACTACGACAAGCACCATTTGCCCTGTGCCCTGCGCGTCACACCGACCGATATACGCGATCAGCTGAAGCCGCCCCAGCTGAGGATTGGCGAGCCATGGGACCGCCTCAGACGCTCATTTCAATTATGCGCAGAATCGGGCGCCGATATTTTATCCATCGAGTCCGTTGGAGGCAAGGAAGTTCACGACCAGGCGCTGATGTTCGGTGATATCCAGGGAATCATTTTCGCGTTGGGAGTGCTGGCCCCGCGAGATGTGTCCTGGCTATGGGGACAGATTGACGACATATGCGATGGGGCCCCGGACGTGATCAGCGGCGGAGACTCGGCCTGCGGGTTTGCCAATACCGCCATGCAACTCGCTCACCAGAAGATGCTTCCCGAGGTTCTTGCGGCAGTCGTTCGCGCCATGAGCGCCGTGCGCAGCCTGGCCGCGTTTGAGCAGGGCGCGGTGGGCCCCTCAAAGGATTGCGCGTACGAGGGGCCCGTGATTAAAGCCATCACTGGCTACCCAATCTCGATGGAAGGGAAATCGGCCAGCTGTGCTCACTTCAGCCCGCTGGGAAACATCGCTGCGGCAATGTGCGATCTTTGGAGCAACGAGTCGGTGCAAAATGTGCGTCTCCTCTCAGGCAATGCGCCGGAAGTCTTTACCGAGCTGTTGACTTATGACTGCCGCTTGATGAATGTCGCGGCCGCCACTATGGGAGGTGCCCGGCAGATGAGAGACTGGATGACGGCGTCCGATGAGTGGCTGAGTCCGCAAGCGGCCGTGTTGTCGCCAGAAGCCACAATCAAGATCGCCTCCGCGATCGTCGGGGCAGATACACCTTATCATCAAACGGTGGCTGCAGGTCGGGCAGCCATGGAGATTCTGAGGTGCGGAATCGAGCGAGGCCAGCTCCACATCTCGCGGAAGGAGCAACATTGGTTATCCCGCATTGACGACGCGCTCGATACTGCCCCGCTGCAGGAAGGAACATTGATCGAGGGCATGGAAGCCCAGTACGGGAGCCTCTATGACAAAGCAAGTTATGGGTTGTAGCGGATACAGTCGTAGCCAATCGGCATCAGCACAGGACATGAAGCGGGTCTGCCTCACGGGCCCTTTGGTAATTACTACAGGTCGACAGCCGGGTTGCCATCGGGTTAATTGGGATGGCTAGCAACCTAATTTGAGCCGCGGGAAACACCGCAGTTCGGGGCACAGAATATTCTGCTTCTCATCATGTCCGAATGCTTCTCTTTGCCGCGGGTAATTCACGTAAGTCTCGCCTCATATCCTGAATTTCTGGACCATTCGACCAATTCGCAGCCTGTATGGCCTTTCCCGAAAGCGAAAATATCTCTATCGCTCAGTGGTCCCCGTTGAACTCGTGCACGGCGTCAATCATGGCGATGATATTGTCTACCGGGGTCCCCGCCTGAATGTTGTGAATCGTATTAAAGACAAATCCGCCGCCGGGTGCAAATATCTCGCATCTGCGCAGAACCTGCTCCCTGACCTCTGCCGGCGTACCAAACGGGAGCGCCCTTTGCGTGTCGACGCCTCCGCCCCAGAACACCAGACGGTCTCCGAATTTGGCCTTCAGCCCTTCGGGCTCCATTCCGGTCGCAGAGCACTGCACAGGATTGATTATGTCGAACCCACACTCGATAAACGAATGCAAAAACTTCGAGACCGCTCCGCAGGAATGCTTGAAAGTCTTCCATTGCGTGTGAGAATGAACCCAGTCGTTGACGCGCTTGTAATATGGGAAATACAAGTTCTGGAATGTCTTAACAGAACAGAATGCCGAAGTTTGCGTGCCGAAATCCGTGCCGCATAGGAATACCGCCTGGATGCTGTCGCCGACAACTTCATAAATGCGCTCGAGATTACCTAACGCGATCTCACACTGCTCCTCAAAGACTTTATGGACGTAATCCTGGCGGCTGGAGGTGGAGACATACCACTCCGTGATATCCCTTATACCCTTGGGATGTTTCAGTGCCGGACCCGGCACAAATGCGATGTCGCCGAATGCGGTTCCACCAAACGTTGCGCACACGCCGGCGCCGGTGGCGGCTGTCGCTCGCGACGAGCGCTCCAGATGGTCGAGATCTTTCAGCGAGATTTCGCTGAATTCCTCGCAATTATCTTCCGGATTGAGTACTTCCTCGCTGAAAGACTCTTGGCGCACAATGCAATCAAAAAAATAACCGCCGCGGGGCATGCGCCCACTCGGGGCGACGGTTGTGTCGCCTTCCGGATAGATTAGCGTGTCGCCATTGGCGTCGACGGTCGTGTTGAAGTTCTTCCCGACCAACACATCGAGTCCGTTGAATCGCCACGGCTTCCATATATCCACAGGGAAACCAAAGGTCGTGTTTCGCGGAAACACCCCGGCCACGTCCAGTCTCATGGCATCAAACAGATCGTCGTCAATCAGCCCCAGCATCTGAAACGGTTCGTGTATACGCACAGGACGCCTTTCGAGGCCGTAATAGCCACGAAGCGCCGCAACACAACTCGCGTGAACGCCGGTAACGGCAGTAGCACCGAAATCGATCGGGATACGATCCGGCTGCCTGTGGCTTAACGTGGCAGTCAACCGTTCGCGACCCGTGATTTTGTCAACCAGAGTGCTCATGAGCCTCTCCTATCGAGTTATGCAAGCAGGTTCAAGGTGTAAACGTTAGCCGGCGCTTGCGGCGGATCTGTCATGTCCGATGATTTGCCCGGAGCCGTCGCGTAGTATTCGATGGTTCCGTCCGTAGCGGCAAAGGGACCCAGCTTCGCGAAATAAACATTCCGTCCGGCATGGGTGGCATCTTGCGCTTTCCATGTCTGCGCGCCGCGGCAGCGCGTCATCAGCTTGACGGTGGCCATTCCCTCTTGCCCGGGCGCATTGATGAAAATACGAAGTGACTCTTCGGGTTTTAGGAGCGATGGTCTGGTAGGAATGAACAGTCGCTGCGGGTTCGCGCCCTCAGGGGAAATAGCTTCCGCATAGGCTTTATCCATCTCCGGAGGAAACTCCACAACGAACTCCTTGATCGAGAGTCTCAGGCGCTCCAGGGCAATACGGACCAATTTGTTTTGCATTGAAGCGAGTTGACCAAGGTCGTTGCGGGTTGCGGCGACCTGCTGAAAATCCAGCATGACCTCGCGAACTTGCGGGGCAATGGCGAGCCAGAGAGGAATGCCGTTTTCGACGACTTCTTTTCGAGCATCATCTTCCTTTCCCGCAGTCCTCAACTCGACAGCCTTCTTGAGAACGCCATCGAGCTTGTGGGCGCTCTCAAAGCAATCACAGTAGGGCACCATCAGCGCCACATACTTTGCGAAGTACTCGAGGCGGTTGCGCTCCAGTGGAGATTGAGCACGTGCCGCCAAATCGCGAAAACGCTCGGCCGTCTTGCGTTGAGCGGGCAGAACCGCAAGGTCGGGCTCCGTTGTTTGGTAGTTGAATGCCTCACTGTAATCCCCGGTGATCTCCACGCGTTTTGCGAACCCCGAGCTGTCGTACTCGCCAAGAAATGTAGCTGAAATTGCATGGTTCCGGTCGCAATCGTCCATGAGCGTCGCGAGCTCCGCAACGCGAGCCCTGGAGGTTTGCGTTGCACTAAAGTTGCGGTAGTGTTCCGTCGCGGTAAGTTGACTGTTCCATCCGGCGCGGGCTAAATAAGTGGCTGTGGGGTCGATGACCCGATGCCGCCAATGAATGCCGATCACCCCCTGACACCCAAGTTCCTTCGCGTGCTTCATATCTTTCTCAAAACGGCTGGCGCGGAACTGAGGGAGCCACATCGATGGATCGTCTTCAATCCACGGCACCGGCCAGCGCTCGCGGCTGCCCAGTTTTCCGAAGGCTTCGTGGACCGGGTCCCATCCCAGTGAATCGCTGAGGGCAGAAAAAACAATATCCTCAGGTAGCCGCTGATGCAGCGACTCAAAGTGACGAGCCACTCCGCCCCAACCTGCCAATACAAGTCGCTTGTCCGGCGCGTGGCGCTTCAAAAAGTCATGAGCCTGCGTAAAGGGCGTGGCAGAAAGAGGTACATTTTTCTCACGGCTCTCCCAATTCGCACCCTCATCCTGCCAGAGCCACACATAGTTCACATCGGGATAGCGATCCAGCAGATCCCCAAGGCGCCTTTCGAGCAGGTCCCGCGCAGTGTTCGATTCTACGAATCCCTGCGGGTGCTTGAGGGCTTCAGGAGGTAAGGCGCGAACAATCTCCATGGGGTTCTTGTACGGCTCGAAACCTATGCCCGTGCGGATGCCGAGTTCGCCCGCAAATTTGAATGCCGATCGCAAAAGCTCTGTGGTGCGGCTCGCAATGTCCCAGTTATCGGCTGCCAGTCGAGTAGCATCCGCACCGAATGTATCGCGGTCGAAGAATTGTGCCGCGCCCATCTTGTAGGTAGACGTGCGTTGGGGCAAGTATCCCCAACTGGTGACAGTGGTGTCTTCGAGTGCCGCCCGATGCCCACTGCCGGCATAGTCGAAAGAAAGGTAAGACTCCGCTAGAGGATTGGGTTCGTTCTCAGTGTAGACATGCATGCCAAACGTGTTGAAACGCATGCGCAACATGGCAGCGAAATATGCCTTGAAATCCTCTTCGTTGTAGACGCTGATGCAGTTGAGAAAATCAGGCCACGGCAACAATCCGCGAACGGCAAAGGTTGGCGACGCAGCCCAGGGCTGACCTCTTTCAGGCAAACACAATTCTACCGGGCGGTCGATGGGAGCCGTCGTGCCATCGATGCCAAAGACGAGGCCTTGCCTCTCCAGAAAGTCGAAGACAGCGAACAAAAGTGCCTGTTCAGAAGCCGCGCGCAGAGTGACTCCTGATGTCGCAACAACGATCTCATACTCCTCGCTGTTTTTGAATGCTGCTTTGTCAATGGCGAGTGTAAGCACGGTTGCGTCCGCGCCGGCGTCGGTACCCACTTGTTTTGCTTCGAGTGTTGGGTGAAGCAAATGCAGCCCTGTTTGCAACTCCCGAGCGGCGAGCCTGGTTTTGATGCTATCCGCAACTTGCGATCGAATGGCCACCCGGGCCGGCTTGATACTTTGGCCGGAAGTGTACTTTAGGCCAAGCATGCCGCCTGCCGACACCAGGGCACCGGCTTTCACGAAATCTCTGCGGTCCATCATGAATGCACTCCTGTTCTAGCCGCTCCACCAGGAGGAGATTTCTTCCAGGGAGCGATTTTTTGTTTCGGGAACGTTGAACCAAATGAACCAGGTTTCAATGACGCAGAAACCGGCGTATAGAAAGTAGGGAAAGCCGTGGCCAAAATGCTGGATCAGAGTGCGGCTCTGGTCGAGCATCGGAAATGTCTGCGAGACCACAAAGTTGGCGCTCCAAAGTGCGACAGATGCCAAGGCCATGGCTCGCGCGCGATAGTGCGCGGGAAAGATCTCAGACAGTACAACCCAGGTAACGGGGCCAACCGAAAGCGCAAAGCAGGCGATGTAACCCAGCACAAAGATCAACAGCCACGCGCTCGTATCCGAATGCATGGCGGCGGCGCCCATCGCTACCAGGCACACGCCCATGCCCAACGATCCCACGATGAGCAGCGGTTTACGTCCCGCGCGGTCGACCAGGGTCATTGCGATGATAGTGAACAGCATGTTAATCGCGCCGACGAGGATGGTCTCAAGCAGTGAAGTGTTTCCGGAGTGACTTATATGATTGAAAATCTCCGGCGCATAGTACAGAAAGACATTGATTCCGGTGACCTGCTGCAGTATCGCAAGTACGATGCCCAGCCAGAGTACTTTGCCGAGATGTTCGTGCGTTCCCCCAACCGTTACGGCCTTCTCGTGAAGGTCCTCCGGCACGCCGCCCCCAATACGGCGTGCAACTTCTTCTGCTCTCTCAATGCTCCCCTTCAAGAGCAAAAAACGGGGAGTTTCCGGAACCAGGAAAAGCAGGACGAGCAACAAGACGGAGGGAACAATGCCTGAAGCAAACATCCAGCGCCATCCCGTCTTTTCGTTCCACAGCTCCGTTCCGATGCGATGAATATAGTAATTTACGGAGTAGATAACCAACATGCCGAAGACAATGGCAAGTTGATTCAGAGCGACAAGGCGGCCTCGCCAGCGTCGCGGTGAGATTTCGGAGATGTAGAGCGGGCTGGCGATCGATGCGGCACCAATTCCTACTCCCCCAACGATGCGGAAAACGATGAAGACGGCCATCGAGGGCGCAACGGCCGTGCCGACTGCGGAAACGACGAAACAGAGTGCCGAGATAAAAAGTATCTTATGACGGCCCAGCCAATCGCCCCAGAGTCCGGCAACTGCCGCGCCCAGAACACAACCCGCCAATGCCGAACTGGCAGCCCATCCGGCCGCCGCTGCGTTTAATGAAAAGTGGGCCTGCAATAGTCCGATCGCCCCGGAAATGACTGCCGTGTCATAGCCAAAAAGCAGACCACCCAACGCCGCTACGCCGGATAACAAAATCAGGTATGACGATCCCGACTTGCGCTCTCCGGGGATAGAAGGGGCGCAATCCGTATTGACGGGATGAATTGCCGTTACTCTTTCGGCGTGCATAGGGGTCGCCCTTCTTCTTCTCTTGGCATGCATTCCGCTGACCAGGCGCCGAATCGCCTGGCTTTTCGTTCCGCCATCCAATCGCAGATCGGCGGAAGGTCTGCTACCAGCTGCTGAGTAAACGGAGAAACAAGTAAATAAGGCGGCGGCCCGAACTCCGGAGTGAGCGTGGTTGTTTCCATACCTTGCGCCTGCTCGGCCGACCAGATCGCCTCCCACCATCGCGCGTGAGTTTGCAAATTCAGCTGCCATTCCGGCGCTCGAGGGTCGGGAACCTGCCGACCTTGTTCGTACCCCTCGCGAGCGTGGATGTGATGGCAGTTGTGCGCCACGCGAGATAGAATCGGCGCCGCATCAGCTAACAGCCGCTCTGCGACACAAACCCAATGACTGAAGTCGGCTGTAAGCTTTATATCCGGCACTCGCTCGAGGAGCCGGCCAGTATTCCAGGGATTGCTAAAAAAACGAGAGCGGTGCGTCTCGTGACAGAAGGTGATATTCAACTCTGTTTCGAGGTCCCGGACGGTCCCGTAAAAATCTTCGGCCAGGTCAAGCGTCCAGGCGTCGGAACCGCTCGGCGCGTTGAAGAATAGTGGCTCCGCGTCAAGGCACACTTCGATCTGTTCTCTGAGAGTGCTGAGATGGAGAGCAATACTGCCGCCTCCCATTTGCATATTGCTGAAGATCTGGGAGATCCATACGAACCCTTCGCCGTTTAGCACGCGCCGCAGTTCGTCGTGGTCCGGTACCAAACGAGGCGAAGCTTCAAGCGCACGATAGCCCACGGAACGCCACTTATCGATAAACGGCTTCAGGCCATAACCTAAGTCGACACCCCAGAGATGGCGGACAAGAAGCAGTTTCATTTAGACGCTGTCGTCCTCTCCGGGTTCACGCGGCCCCACATTTTCAATGGACATGTTCGGTGTCCCTGATTCTTGCAGCGAGTGTGCGCCTGCGAATGGAGTGTGAGCCATAGCTGTGATGATAAAACTTATATCCGTGCTGAACCCTTCAATCGTCAGCGGCCCCGTTTACCATGTCGTCTTCCAGAGAGACAGATATCCCCTGCATCTCACGAAACAGCCCCAGATTGGTTCGCAGCGCAATAACAGGGTTGATGTAGTAGTTGCTGGGGAGCGGCCTGCCATTCATAAAGTGATCGAGGATGAGGCGCACCGCCAGTTGACCCTGACGATAGGGATCCTGATAAATCGATGCGCATAGCGTTCTTCTGCGAAAGTATGGCGCCTGGTCTCCGAAGAGGTCCGTGGCAATGATTCGTGTCAGCCTCGATCGATTTCTTTCCTCAACCGCTTTGCAAACCGGGATGCAATTCACCGTGCTGATGTAAATGCCATTCAAGTTCGGGAATTCTCGCAATAACTGCAGCGTCTTTCGGTAGACTTCTTCCTCGACCTCGTGACCCTCAATCAACTTAACCGTCTTGCCCCCGCGACACTCGATGGGAAAGAATTTTTGAAACTCTTCAACCTTTCTGCGGTGTTCTTCGGTCATGAGCATGCCGGTAACAATTGCAACTTCTGATTTGGGGGGGACCAGCTTGGCCAGCAGTTCGGCGGCGAGAGCGCCGTTAATGTTCGGGTCGACCGAAATGGCCATGGATCGGCAACTTGGCGAGTCATCGCTGGCCACGCACACCACGCGCACATTGCGATCCTTTTCGGCTTTCTGGATGAGTGGCGCCACTTCCTTGGCGCTGCCCGGAGTCAGGATCAATGCCTGAATATCCTCGTCGAGTAACTGGTTAACGGCACGGGAAACCGGAGAGCCCAACGTTTTCACCCGGCGATAAATCATATCCAAACCAACATGAGTGTAACGTTTGGCTTCGTCCGCAACGCCGGCGTACAGGTGATCGTAGAAGTAACGAATCTCGCACGGAATGCAAACGCCAATTCTGAAGCGAGACTTCGAAAAGGAAAGCGCCTGGGCGGCGGGGTTGGGAGCATAGCCGTTCGTTCGCGCTATCTCCAGAATCCTTCGCCGCGTGTCGTTATTTATCCCCTTGCGGCCGTTCAAAGCACGATCGACCGTACCCACTGAGACATTCGCAAGTCTTGCCACATCCCGAACCCCGAACCGGTTCATTCCTTCCCCACCTTGAATTCTCCCTCTCTATAACCGCTCAGCATCGGCGCTGGTACGATGCATTATCCCACGGTTTGACTTGGTCCCTCCGGATCAACGCTATTCTTCTTCGAAGGCAGGACATCATCCGGGACTCGATCCTAGTGTTCGTCGCGATTCAAAGCGTTGACGGGATCGCCCAGCACCCCCACTCCGTCATCGAAAAGTGTCCTGCAGCGCTCGAACTCGGCCGCCGCCTCCTCTTTCCTGCCCAGTGCCTTCAGAGTCCGTGCGAGCAGAAAACTGGCCGGTTGAGACTTACGGTCTTCTCGAGCTGCACTTTCCAGAAGCGGCAGAGCCTTGTGCGGCTGATCCAGGTTCAGCAGGTCTTTGCCTAGCGCCAACTGCACCGCAGAGTCCTGTGGCCTCAACGTGTATGCCCGCTCAAGAAACGGTTGCGCATCCTTGGACGCCTGCAAATCTACCAGCAAGGCGCCGGCCGCGAAGAAAGCCGGGAAGTAATTGAGATCTGATTTTCCCGCCGATTCCCATTCCTTCAATGCCGATCGGAAATCGTCTTGCTTAAAGTAAACGGCGCCCACATAGAATCGCGCTTCAATCATGCCCGGTGCAATAGACAGGCATTTCTGGAATTTCGTAATAGCGTCCGGATAGTCCTTCCGGGCGTATGCTGTAAGCCCCAGCAAATAGTAAACCTGAGGGGAGTCTCCCTGGGTCTCGAGGAGCTTAGCCAGAATTTTCTCCGACTCCTCTTCCCGCTTCGTGTCCTTGTAGCATGCCGCCAGCCCCACGAGGATGGCTGGGTCGGTGGACGGCATGAGCTTCTCGTACTCCGCGGCACCCCGCTGACAGTCTCCGAGTTGCGACAGGGAGACCGCCAGGAGTTGGCGCGAACGACGATCGTCCGGATTTTTTGCTAGAACTTTCTCAAAGCTTTCGGCCGCATCGTGCCATTCACTCATCCGGTAGTAGGACAGGCCAAGATTGATCAAGGCCGGCAAGGCGCCTGGATCGATCTTCAGAGCAGAACCATACATGGCGATGGCGGCGGAATAACGCCCTTGTCGCGCCAGGACCACGCCCAGGTTGGTTAGAGCTGGAACGGATTTCGGATTGGCTCTGAGGAACTCCCTGTACAACTGCTCGGCGGAGACGAAGTCTCCCTTGGCTTGTTTGCTTCGCGCCGATTCGAATAGCTCTGGTTGAGCCTGTACGCACAGCGGAGCAAGAATGAAAAGCACCCAAACCGCAATGGTACGTGAATGTCTGCCCATAGCTAGATGTGCTGGACCGCGCTTCCGCGGTCCAGCTGTTTGTCGATGTGCCCCGACCCCGTTCTAGAACTCCAGTTTCATGTTCAACTGCAGTATACGGGGGTCATGCGCCGAAGTGATTTGGCCGATGCCATTGTTGATGGCAGTGCCGTTGTTGTCCAGTCCGGCAAATGTCTGGTTAAGCCCACTCCAGCTTGGATGGTTCAAAACGTTGAAGGCGTCGCACCGGATGGAGTATTTCAAATGCTCTCCAAGATCGATGGTCTTGAACAGAGCAGTATCCCAACCCGTAATTCCGGGACCTCTTAAAGAGTAGGGCTTGAGTGTGCCGAAATAACCGGGCACCGGAGCGACATACACGTTGGGGTCAAACCACTGATCCTGCTTCTTCAAGACCTTCTCATGTTGGCCACTTTGCAAATTGGGCCGAGTAGCGAGACCCTGCGTGCCTGTGCCTAACTCAACTGTAAGTGGTGTGCCACTCTGAAACTGAACAACGCCTGTCCACTGCCAGCCATCGAGAACAGATCGCGCGACAAGCCCGTGGTTTCGCGCGATGGAGGGAAGTTGATACATATAATTGGCAATCAGCATGTGCGGCCGATCGTACGAAGCCAGGCTCCATTCTTTCAATGGATGGTACGAGTCTTGTGGAGTAGCCCCGAAGTTTGTGGAATTCGACATGGCCTTTGAAAATGTATAGGAGGCCTCTGCCATCAAGCCATGGGTCAGTTGCCGCTGAACATGGGCCTGCAAGCCGTGATAGGCCGTCGTTCCACCCGGGACGTGCTGGTTGATAGAAGTGAAGCCCTTGTACTGAACAATGGTGCTGTACACCACGCTTCCATCGTTAAGTCCCGGATTGAAATCATAGCCGCCATACGGCATTGGCTGGTTGATGTTGCGCACGCTATCGCTGTGGGTTCCAAACGTGCCTACGTAACCCACCGAGGCAGAAGTCTTTTCGGCAAGCTGATGTTGAATATCGATACTCCAGCTCTCCACCACGGGAGTTGGATAAATCTCGTTGAGAGAGGTCACTGCGAACGGTGAAAGCGATCCAGCGGCGCCCGCGCTTGGATTGTCAAGTGGCCCGTTGTACCTCGTTCCGATATTCCCGTTCGGAGGATTTCCTACCAAGCCATAGCTGTCGTTGCCCTGAACACGGTAATAACCCATTCCGTAGCCGCCGCGAACGGCCCAGAGGCCCTTCCCGCTGGGGTCAAAAGCGAAGCCGAATCGTGGCCCGAATTTCCATGGATTGTTGCCCACCAAGTCCGTCGGCAGGCCCTGCTTGGGACTGATCAACCCGTTATAGCGATTACCTGAGTTCGGTAAGATGGTGCCGTCAGGGTTGACTGTCACCGCTTGGGTGGGGTCATATCGAGCCGGTACGAAGTTGTACAGGCTGTTATCCGCGATGTAAAGATGCGGAATGTAGAAATAGCGGATGCCTAGGTTCAAGGTTAGCTTGGGAGTGACCTTCCACGTATCCTGAAAATAGGCTTCCAAATGGTTGTAGTTGTACGACGGCATAAGCGAGGTTTCAAGCTGAGTATAGGAAGCGAAGTCACCCAGCAGAAAATCCGCCATCGGGTCTCCGGTTGCGTATCCCGTAAAATTGAAACCGCCCTGCGTACCCGGATCCACTTGCGCCCCTACCGGCGTGACAGAGTGCTCATAGATGGCTCCAAGTCTCAAGGAGTGGCGGCCGGCACTTTTTGAAAAATTGTCGTTCGCCTCCTGCACATTGTGGTGGGCCCACCATGGATAGTAGGATGTGTCGATGTTTCCCCACCCGCCGCTGAATCCGAGATTCGGGATCTTTATGACGCCGGTCTGAGGAAACAATGGAGAAATAGTAAGTCCGGTAGGTGCCAGATAGGCGCCGGATTCCGATACCGCATTCTGGCTCTTCGATCCATAGTTGCTCGCATAGTCGTAGGAGACTTCATTCAACGTGGTGGGACTGAGAACCTGTGACACCTTAGCGAGAAAGCTGTGACCGGGCAGGTTGGTTGTCGTCTGGATATTGGGAAATGCCTGACCCGACCAGAGTACTCCGGAGAGATGGTGTACTTCGGTGTCCTCGATGTACCTGACCTGGACGCGAATGTTGTTTGTCACGTCATGGGTGACATTGAGCAACTCCTGCCTCCACGTGTCTGTGTCCGGGGCATTTTGATTAAAGTTCTGGAACCCGGTAAGACCAGGCGTCGGCTCCGGAAAATTGCTCTTTAGCAACAGAGCCGCATTCGGATCGATGCGTGAAGGATCGATTTGATCGTTGAGAAATGGCTGACCGGTGGTGGGATCAATGATATGTTTACCGGTCCGGGCATCCTCCGCCGAAAAATTACCGCTGCGCATAGCATCGGTTGGTGTCGCGGCTACAAAGATATCGGTTGCATTGTTACGCTTCCATTCCTGGGCAAAGAAGAAAAACGTCTTGGATTGCTTGCGCGGATAGAGACCAGGGATGAAGAACGGGCCGCCCAACCTGTATCCATAGTCGTTGTAGCGCAATTTCTGGTTGCTTCTAGAGAAATAGTTCACCGCGTCCAACGCGTCGTTCTTAAAAAACTCGTATGCGGCTCCGTGAAACTGCTCAGTGCCTGTGCGAGTCACCACCAGCAGACTGGCTCCTGCCGCATTGCCGTATTCGGCAGAATAATCGGTAGCGTTAACCTTCATTTCTCCGATGGCTTCCAGCCCGGGGGACGTAAGCATTCCCGTCCCGTTTCCCATGTCGGTATTTTCAACCCCGTCCACCTGGAAGCCAGTGGCTTGCTCCTGCTGACCGTTGAGCGCAAATCCACGCGAGCTGTTGAATCCCGTGCCCCCTTCGTCCCCCATAGTGCGTGAGGCCCCCGGAACGAGTTGCTGAATCTGCGTGAAGGCTCGCCCGTTTACCGGGAGATCGGTCATTTGCTGAGTTGTGATCGTATCGCTGATGTCTGCTGTCTCGGTATTTACCAAAGGAGTCGCATCGGTAACATTTACGGTCTCGCTCACCCGTCCGAGCTCAAGTTGGAAATTGACGGCAAGTTTATCTCCGACATTCAGTTGGATCTCGCTCTTTACGACTGACTTGAAGCCATTGGCCGTGACAGTAACGTCGTAGGTCCCTACCAGCAGGTCGTAGAAAAAGTAGATGCCGTCGCCGTTCGTATTGACCTTCTGCATCGACTTTGTGCCTGCGTTTGTTACCATCACTGCGGCATTCGCAGTAACGCTTCCATTCGGGTCAGTAACCCTGCCCGTGATGCTTCCGGTAGTCTGTGCGCTTAAAGCAGCTGCGAGAAATGCCGCGACTGCAGACAGAGCCACCATACGAACGCGAGCGTACGCGCCACCCGTAAAATAATTTTTCACATCTGCCTCCCAATTGCCCCATAGTCCGTGCATTGACATGCCGGACTGCTCTAGTCACGACAAGCCGGCCAATCCGTCGAGAGTGTGGTTGAGCAGCACCGGAGAGGTACCGTGCACGGTCGCTGAGGTCACATAATCACCGTGTACGGTACCGCTGCGACGGGAATATATTCTCGCCGTTCTCAAATTGTCAAGCTGCTTTTGAAGATGCAACGACAAAAAGTCGTCTGTTACGCCGATAAATAGATGTAACTTCTTAAAGAAGCGTGCACTTAGGCTGCAGCGATTTTCTTGACAAATCGATGCCTTCGACTGCGGAGAAGTTAAACAATTCGCGCTGCTATGTCGACCCTCTGCTCGCAGAACAGGACGCGTCGCGGGCCAGTGGGAATGAATAAGATTGCGGTGAGATTCATCACGGACATATAACTTATATTCCTAGACATTGTCTATGATCGTTTGACAGTGCAGACTTTGATTGCACAGTGAGCTGGCGTATGACGACTCAGACGGATGCCGCACCTACTTCGGCGAGGAAACTTACCTACAGCCTGATCGGCGTCAACTCCGCCCTGGCCGTTGAGAAAGGATTAGCCGAAGCAGATTGGTATCAGTGCGCCGTTCCGCGTGGCATCATGCGCGCGTTGCTCGCGCGACGAGATGGACCCGCGCTGCGGGATTCATTGCTCTGGTTCACTCTCATTCTTTGCAGCGGGCTGGCGACTGCCAAACTATGGGGTTCATGGTTGGCGGCTTTTCCATATTTCCTTTACAGCGTTTTGTATGCTTCTACATCCGACTCTCGCTGGCACGAAAGCGGCCACGGCACAGCATTCAAGACCGACTGGATGAACAATACTCTTTACGAAATAGCGTCGTTCATGGTGATGCGAGAGTCCGTCGTGTGGCGTTGGAGTCATGTACGTCATCACAGCGACACCATTATTGTTGGCCGGGATCCCGAAATCACCGTTCCCCGGCCCCCCAATATTCCTGAACTTTTCCTTTCCTTTTTCAGTCTCACCGTCTACCCGCGGTATTTCAGGCATATCGTGCTGCATAGCCTGGGCCGAATCGACGCGGAAGAAAAATCATTTATACCCGGGGAAGAGTTTGGGAAGCTGATTCGACGAGCGCGTGTATATCTCGGCATCTATGTTGCCGTAATGGCTTGGGCGATCTACACGCGCAGCATCCTTCCTTTGATGTTTGTCGGATTCACTAACTTCTTCGGGACATGGCTGATGGTCGTCTACGGCCTGACGCAGCACGCGGGACTGGCGGAGAACGTTCTCGACCACCGACTGAATTGCCGCACCGTCTACATGAATCCGATCCATCGATTCCTCTACTGGAACATGAACTACCACGTCGAGCACCATATGTTTCCCCTGGTTCCATACCATGCTTTGCCGCGGCTTCATCAAGTGGTGAAGGAGGACTGCCCCACGCCCTATCCCAGCCTTTTTGCCGCTTGGCGCGAAATCGTTCCGGCAGTCTTCAGGCAGGTAAAGGACCCTGCATACCATGTGAAGCGGCAGCTTCCACAACGACACACGCGTACAAGGGAGAACACCTGTTCTGCGACATCCAGACTCGACTCAGAAGGTTGGATTTCTGTTTGCAAAGCGGAACATATCTCCCTGGCGGATGCCATTCGGTTTGACCTTGGCAAAAAGACATATGCGCTTTACAGAGATGAGGCCGGCAAACTCTATGCCACTGACGGCCTATGTACGCATGGCAATGTTCACCTTGCGGAAGGGCTGGTAATCGGATCCACGATTGAATGCTCGAAACATAACGGGCGATTCAATCTCATCGATGGATCGCCGGCCCGCGCTCCAGTTTGTCGTGGGCTTGTCACCTACCCTGTACGGGAGCGCGATGGGCTTCTGCAGATCAACGCGTCCAAAGCGGGCGGCGCCGGAGCCCGCATTCAGAAGACCTATCGGCTCAAGGTAGTCAGCAACCACAGCGTCGCAACCTTCATCAAGGAACTTGTCCTGGTTCCCGACGGTGGTGACGTCATCTCTTTCACTCCGGGCGACTATCTCCAGGTTGACATCCCCGCATACGAGGAGATCCGTTTCCGTGATTTTGACATTTCAGAACCGTTTGCGGAGGTGTGGAGAAATCACCGTGTCTTCGACCTCATCGCCCGTAATCCCCAGGGCGGCACTCGCAATAACTACTCCTTAGCGGGCAATCAGCAGACCGAAGGTGCACTCCGCTTCAACGTTCGCATCGCTACCCCGCCCCCAGGGCAGGATTGCCCGCCTGGGATCGGGTCAAGCTTTATCTACAGCCTTAAACCTGGCGAAGTCATCACAGCGATTGGGCCATTTGGGGACTTCCACATCAAACCCACTCAACGGGAGATGGTTTACATCGGCGGCGGTGCGGGCATGGCGCCGTTGCGCGCTCACATTTCGCACCTCCTCGAAACGGAGAATGCCGCTCGCAAGCTGAGCTTCTGGTACGGCGCGCGATCCAGGCAGGAGGTTTTTTATGACGATTACTTTCACGAATTGGCCGATAAATATCGTAATTTCAGCTTCCACATTGCCTTATCGTCGCCCCTCGCGGAGGATCGCTGGACCGGGCACCAGGGTTTCATTCACGAGGTGGTGCTCGGTCAATATCTTCGGGAACATCCCAACCCGAAGGCTGCCGAATACTACCTTTGCGGACCGCCAATGATGATCAAGGCCTGCACCAGGATGTTAAGTGAACTGCAGGTGCCGGACCACCAAATAGCTTTTGACGAATTCTAGAAGCCCAGGGGCCCCCTGTCTGGAGATCGGGCGCCGAAAGGACTGCAATGCTTGATCGAAGAGAATTTATCAAGACGGCTTCAATTGCTTCTGCCGCCGCGTTGGCCTCTTCTGAGATTGCGAGTGTCCTGAAGATGCAGGCAAGCGTAGCAGGGCGCGAGTATCATGTTTCTCCCCAGGGGAACGATCAGCATGAAGGTTCGCACTCGAGGAGCTTTGCAACATCTCCGTTGCCGCTAACCTCGCGCAACCGGGAGATGTGATCACCGTCCACAACGCGTGTATCGAGAGCGCGTCGATCCTCCCCGCGGCGGCACTTCTGATCAATGCCGCATCATCTATGGGGCTGCCCTGGGGGAACAGGTTGAGATTACGAGTGCGGAGATCGTCAAAAACTGGCTCAAGACCAAAGGGGATGTTTGGAGCGTGACGATTCCCAACCGCTTCTTCGGCAGCTTCAATCCCTAGAACGATCTGATCCATAACATGAATAACTGCCATCGTGTGGTTACAAATCGCCTGATCTCGACGTTAAAATAGTGCTGTTTCCGCTGGTTCATCTCATACCCGCGTTAGCGTCAACGGTCGGATGACCGCCTTAGGGGCACCTTGAGCCTCTGGATTGCCTGATCCGGCTCACGCGAAACTTCCCCCTCTGCCTCGACCGATCTTGGCTAGCTACAATGCAGGCGGAACTCCGGAACTGGTTGTGCTTAGGGGCTCGGCTCGATGTAGAGTCCTCTCGTGAAAGGCATATGCGCAATCTCGGCGATCTGCTGCTCAATTGCAGCCTCCGCTCACGTCAGGGTTGGTGTTCGAGAGCTGAGCCATTGCCGCTGAACAAGATCAACGTGTCCGGAGCGTGCAGTGTAGAGAACCTGAGCACGTGAAGGACGCTGGTTCATAATGGAGAGGACATCGAGGATGAAATCGCAGAACAGCGTAGTCCAAATGGTGCGTAATGGAGCCCTGTGCATGGCTGTCTGTCTAAGTCTACTTGCAAGCGCGTGGACGCAAAAGCTGGTGACGCCAGGTTATCTCTTCAATGACGATCCGACATGTCGCGAACTGAATGGAAAGTTCTTTCTCTTCACGACGCAGGATCCGTTCACGGTCCAGTTTGAACGGGAAAACGAATTCTACAAGGGGATGTATGCTTTCCGCGCTCTGAGCACAACTGATTTCGATCATTGGACGGACCATGGATCGATCGTGACAGGGCGGGATGTCACCTGGAACACCGGCCAGGCTTTATGGGATGGCGACGCAGGTATCCCCGCCAATGGAAAGTTCTATTCATACGCGCCCTTCCGCATCAACCCCGCCACGGAAAACAATTATGGAATCTTCGACATCGGTGTCCTGACGGCTGACAACCCCCTTGGACCATACAAGGATGTGCTCGAGGGGCCGATGAAGAATTTGGATGGAACACCGCTAGAAGGGCTTAGCCCGTGGGTCGTCTACGGCGATGAGAAGGCGCCGTACCTCATATGGGGTGCCGGAGATACCTCTAAGAACTGGGTGAGAATGGCTCGGCTGACTCCGGACATGACCCAACTTGCAGAGCCGGCCCGTGATGTAGTGGTGCCCAAGACCGACGCTTGCGGCAACCTCGACTACTTTGAGAGTCCCATCCTCTTCAAGGCCGGCCAGAAGTGGTATCTAACCTACGTCGCCTATAAGGAGGACAAGGGGCCCGGATGCGATCCCAAAGGAGATTACATTGACTACGTCGTATCCGACAGCATGTTCGGTCCCTTCAATGGTCCGGTCCGTCACCTCATCTACCCTACGGAAGACGGCGATGAATCGGTGCAACAGGGGGTCTGCACATACAAGGGCCAAACCTATATCGCTTACCACGTTCCATACGACAATGGCGCCATACCCAGCAACGTCCCTGAAAGCTGGACTTCCACTGCACACGATCATCACCGCCAGGTGGCGGTTACTTTGCTAACCATTTTGCCGGATGGGAGCCTTCAACCTATTTATCCTGGCCACGACCCTGGCGCAGGGACACCCGGCGTAACGCACCTGACACTCGATGCGTTTGCTCCGCGCCGTGAGGCAGTCGAGTTCCACGTGGAGATGAATGCCTGGGGAGAAAAGGGGTTGTCTGGCGAGTATCAAATGAAGATGGGAGATGGCGGCTACCTGCAGTATCACGATATTGACTTTGGTGATGGCGCGGCGACTTTTCATATCGAAGTAAGCTCAGAGAATGCTGATCCGGCATCAGCCAACCGGAAGCTGTGCGGTTGCGTGTGCCGCGATGATGTGACTTGGCCGGCGTGCGGAAAGTCCGCCAAAGACCAAACGACCACAAGGCTAAGAGAGGTACGGCGTCGGGCTGATCTCCGAGAAGGCCCTCTATCAAGACGCCACTAAACCGATACGTTCGTTATTGCGCAGCGTTCAACTTTCAACGACAGTCGACTGCAATGTACTGAGTCTCGTCTGACGCGATTTCAACACATTATCGCCATTCGCGAACGATCGCCGCGAGATCCGGATCATCACTCAGGGAAGAAAAGGCAATATGTTGCAAGTATTTCACCAATTGAGGGCGATCCTCAAACCGCCGCCGTGGCCGTACTTCCAGATTCTGTATTGACGGAATATATCGCGCGACCCCAAGCGGAACAAATTGGTCTTCAATGTCAGTCAGCATTTGCATGTTCCTCCGGCGATCGGTCGAGAAAATGACGATTCCGTGTGCTGTCGGGTCGGGCTTTTTCGCGTTGAGTTCCTTGACTTCAATCAGGACTGCGAACATGACTGCCCCTGCGTCCGCGGCACAACCTATGCCTTCTTCAACCTTGTTGACGGTCAGAAACTCCTCTGCGTCCGAATTCTTCATTTTTCAACTCTCAGTATCCAGATCTGGGAGCACGTGCGATACTTATTTGCCTATTACGCCCTTTGAGATATATCGGCTTGAAAGCGCAATGCCTTAGCGTTAGGAAATCTTTGACGGCGCTTCCGACACTCACAATTCCATTTCATGTGAGGACTAATGCCGATTGGAGCTGGATTGCACTTGGAGTGTTTTTGAGCGCCCCAAAATTCTGCACAAATCGGACCTGGAGATTTTGGCTGTCTTACAAATGACACGGCGTCCCGGCGAAGGCGAAACAAGCATTCCACATACTCGTGAATGCTGCCGGCCCCGCCTGCTGCATCTACAACGCGCGCATCCGCTCCCAGACTCGAATGCGGTTTTCTGTTCATCGCTCTGCTTTGCCGTGATTGAACGAACCTAAGAGCTTGGCGATTTGCTCCTTAAGACCGTTGAAATCACGATCTCTTTGGACATCTAGACGCTCAAGGTTTGCAGCACGTAATCGTGTATTCGCCCTAACGCATCATCGGCACCGGTGGCTCGGGCGATTAACGGCCGGAGGTGCGCTGAAGATGCGTTCCCGGACAGGGCCCTGCAAATGCGCGAAGGCGAGTTAAGGCTGTCCAGGGACCAAGGCAATGCGCATTCCCCAACGCGAGTGATCTTACACCACGGTAAAACGTGCACCGACCTCGCATTGCGCGGGCGATTTCAGCCCCTATCGGGTCGCAACCCACGGATCCGAATTGTTACAAGTTCGTCTGGGGAATCTCAGTAACGTTCATGCCCGCGTACCGGGCGTACCGGAGCCAGACACAATCACTCTTCCTCAGCCCACATAATCGTAAGAACCCGGAAGAATGTCTCGGGCCTTTCACTTTCCGGAATCACGATTCCTGTCGGATCCGCAGTCCAGTCAATCTTCCAAACGAACATTTGTCCACCAATCCAGAATTGGCCCCGCCCGTGCTCGTCCGGGAATTCGTCATCACCATCGTCGAAGCAGTCATAGGCACGGATCTGTTCGAAAACCATTCTCTTCACTGCATCCGGCAATGCCTGCACTCTACGTGTCGCGACAATCATGCCCGGCATGCTCAGTTTGGTTCCGGTCGTAGCCTCGTGACGAAAAGTATCATTCACCTGCGCGATGATTTTTTCTAAGCCCATGTCCCCCCGCTCGCTGGCACCCAACCATAACTCCGTGATACGCGCCCGGCTGCTCAATCTGGCGAAGTATCTCCTGCGATGATTTGTGCTCCAATCCGCATCCGACTGACGTGGTTCGACGCCTTGCTGCGCGAGCTTGGCGTGGATGAAAACCCTGTGGGGCTCGGTACGACGACATTTTGCGAAAGCTCATGCTGCGGGACGGCTCACCATCCCGGTGAGCCGTGTCCGCGCGGACTGCCCCTGGCTCTGAGAAAGTCGGGCGTCCATCAAAACGGTCCAAGGAGATCATCCCCTGGCCGCTTCAGCGAGATGGAATCCGCCGTCCTGCAGTCTCGGCTTTAGAGGGGCCGAGCACCCATAGACATTTATCGTCAGGGCGCGTTGCGCGAATCAGTGACCGAAGTACTGGACATTCTTCCTCCGCCGCTCGACACCGACAGCTTCGGAGCTGGACGTTAGGCCACTCGGAAGCAGCGCTTCCATCTCGGGCTCAAAACGGAGAGAGGCACGGCGATGCTTGCTTCAACAAGGGGGCGTTTATGCCGGTGGCGGCCTCGGATCTTCGTGCTCTCAGACCGAAGATCTGGCAGGAGCACTTCTTCCAGTTGCGGCGGCCTTCCTCGAATTTGCCTGTTCTGGAGTCTTCCGGACGATTGGCCTTGCATGCTTTTGAATGGCGGCGGTAGAGCTGCAGCCCCATGACTATACCTCTCAGAAAGTAGAGGAAGTATCGCACCATTGCCCGCTATTGCCCGCTGAGGTGGAGACGTTTGCATAAGTCTTTTATTTTCTATTGGGGCGGCTAGTGGGGATCGAACCCACGACATCCTGAGCCACAGTCAGGCGTTCTGCCGCTGAACTATAGCCGCCATCTATCCATTCGATTGTAACATCGAAGGAATCTGCGGCCTCCAGGAGGATGAGCCGCACTGGCGCATCCATCGTTAGACTTGGAATGGCCGCCCCGAGACCGTTGGGGCCGAACCAAGTCTCAATTCAAACGGTTTCGCGATACAATCGGGACATCCGTCGGGGCGTAGCGCAGTCTGGTAGCGCATCTGCTTTGGGAGCAGAGGGTCGGGGGTTCGAATCCCTCCGCCCCGACCATGGAATCAATAACTTATTCGCGCTTCTAGCTGCCTCAACCCCTCGACTCCTACCCACCGGTCTCCGACACTTCGTCAGCGAACCGGATTCGGGGCCGGAGTTCCCACGGCCGCTCGCGTGGGCGAGTGCGGCGGCGCGGCGCGAAGATATTGCTGCGGCCAACTTGCCGGCTCTGACAATGCAGCCGCAGCGTGCACGGGCCAGTAAGGATCGCGCAGCATCTCCCGGGCAAGAAACACGAAGTCGGCGTGGCCCTGCTCGATGATGGAATTGGCTTGGGTGGGTTCGGTGATCATGCCCACGGCTGCCGTGGGGATGCCTGCCTCGGAACGGATGCGCGCTGCGAAGGGGACCTGATACCCCGGCGCGAGCGGAATCTGTGCATGCGGCACCATTCCGCCCGACGAGACATCGATGATGTCGACCCCGCGCTCACGCAGCAATCGCGCCAACTGCACCGAGTCGTCGATCGTCCATCCCCCTTCGGCCCAATCCGTCGCCGAAATGCGTACCGAGAGCGGGAGATGACCAAGCCAGGCGCCGCGAACCGCCTCGACCACCTCGAGAAGCAGACGTGCGCGGTTCTCGAAACTCCCGCCGTAGGCATCGATGCGCTGGTTGGCGAGCGGCGAGAGAAATTCATGCAGCAGGTATCCATGCGCAGCGTGTATCTCAACGAGGTCGAATCCCGCGGCGAGCGCACGGTGCGCGCCGGCGACAAAGGCCGCAACAACCGAACCGATCCCGGCTTCGTCCAGCGCGTGAGGCACGGCATGTTTTGGGGAGAAAGCGATTGGGCTCGGCGCCACCGGGCTCCATGCACCTTCTTCCGCGGTCAGGAGCCGCTCCCCGGTGAACGGCGCCGTTACGCTCGCCTTACGGCCGGCATGTGCGAGTTGGATTCCCGCCCGCGCGCCCTGGCAGTGGAGGAACGAAGCAATCCGTGCCAGCATGGGGATGTGCTCGTCTTTCCAAATGCCCAGATCGGCGTTGGAGATGCGGCCCTCCGGCAGGACCGCGGAGGCTTCAACCATCACCAGTCCCGGGCCGCCCTGCGCGCGGCTACCAAGATGCACAAGATGCCAGTCGGTCGCGAAGCCGTCGTCGGAAGAGTACTGGCACATCGGCGACACGCCAATGCGGTTCGCAAACGTGACCGAGCGAAGCTGCAAGGGAGAAAAGAGAGGATGGCTCATGGGGTCTTGGTCGTTCCGTCTTCCGATAGATGAATGGTAATGCTAATGCGATGCACCGATCGGCGGGGATTGACGGATCGATCCTCAGTTTCCCAGACAGTCTTTGGGTACGCTTCGACGCAGAGTGAACGTTCCCTCACCGAAAATGATTTCAATGAGTTAGTGCTGCGACCGACGGCGATGCGATAGGCTTTTCCTTAAGGGCAATGCCCGCTACCGACAGACAATGCGACGTGGTCATCATCGGCGCCGGAATTGTGGGCCTCGCCGCAGGTCTCCACTTGGTTCGCAGAGTTCCCGGCACAAGTGTTCTGATTCTCGACAAGGAAAAAGAAGTCGCCGCCCACCAGACTGGTCACAACAGCGGCGTGATTCACTCCGGCCTCTACTACAAGCCCGGCTCGCTAAAGGCTAAGTTGTGTGTCGAGGGCAGCGCGGCCATGGTGCGCTTCTGCCGCGAATACGCGGTTCCCCACGAGGTCTGCGGAAAGCTCGTGGTGGCCATCGACGAAAACGAAATTCCCAACCTGAATGAATTGCTCCGCCGCGGTCGTGCCAACGGCCTCACCGGCTTGCGCGAACTCGACGCCAGCCAGATTCGCGAAATCGAGCCGTATGCAGCGGGAATCCGCGGCATTCACATCCCATCCACCGGCATAACCAATTTCAAACTGGTTGCGCAGAAATACGCGGAGCTTCTCTCGCGTGCCGGCGGCTCAGTTCTCCCCGGCTATGGAGTGGAGCGCATTGCGCACGATCAAAACGAGGTGATCCTCGAGACCGCATCCGGCACAGTGCGGGCGCGCTACGCGATCAACTGCGCCGGCCTGCAAAGCGATCTGATCGCGCGCATGGCCGGCGCGCGGTTCGGACTGCGCATCATCCCGTTTCGCGGCGAATACTACATGGTCGCGCCCTCGAAGGAGCACCTGGTCAAAAGCCTCATCTATCCCGTCGCCGATCCGCGTTTTCCCTTTCTGGGCGTACATTTCACGCGGCGCATCGCGGGCGGCCTTGAAGCCGGCCCGAACGCGGTGTTCTCCTTCAAGCGCGAAGGATACTCGCGCACGGCGTTCAGCCTGCGCGACTCCCTCAGCGCGGCGCTCTTCCCGGGTTTCTGGAAAATGGCCGCGCGTTACTGGCAGAGCGGCCTCGCGGAAATGTATCGCTCCTGGAACAAACATGCCTTCGCGGCCGCATCGCAAAGACTACTGCCTTCACTGGCTGAAGAGGATCTCCAACCCGGCGGTTCAGGGGTGCGCGCGCAGGCCCTCGACGGCTCCGGCCGTCTGCTTGACGATTTCTATTTTGTTTATCGCGACCGCATGCTGCACGTATGCAATGTGCCGTCACCCGCGGCCACTGCGTCGCTAGTGATTGGCCGCGAGATCATCTCGACGCTGCTGCAGAATGCGGATTTGAAGAAAACAGCGGTGCCGATCAGTGTTTATGAGCGAGGACCGAATTGAGCGCGGTGACCAGCCCCGACACACCGCCCATGACGGCCACCGCCGAAGCGATGATTTCCTTGTAGCGCTCGTACCAGGGAGAAAGTCGAAGCGCGAGTTTCTCAGAAAGCGCGACTACGTTCATCAACGCGGCTTGCCGGTCCTTGGTATCGGTCGCGCTGCCGTACTCGGCGAGCATGAGGGCAACGGTGCCGGCCAGGATACGTTCGTCCAGCTTGTGAAGTTTGGACACCAGTTCATCCAGTTGCACGGCAATGGTGGCGGTCAGATCGGTTCTCGCCTTCGCGCCAAAGACCAGTTCGTAGGCCTCCGACTTCACCTGCGACCTGCGACCCAGCCAGTTCCGCAGCCAGAATCCGACGGCAATGCTCGCGCCCATCAGAAGGAGTCCGCCGACGAAACGAATCCCGCGTGAAGCCGCCTCGTTGGACGCACTGCCGAAACCGCGGAAGTAGAACATCGCCAGGGCGGAGGCGATGACTACTGCACAAGACAGCGCAATCCACAGAAACTGCCGCGACACCCGCGGGGCAATCGGCTCCGTATGGCTCAGGGACGGGACCGAAGGCGCGACTGACGCCGTTTTTGTCCGCCAGGCCACGGTGGTTTCGGTCACTTTTTGTACCGGGCACGAAGGCGTCGCAACAGGCACAGAAGCGGGGGCAGGCCCAGCCGGTGCCGGCAGTTCAAAAGCGATTGGAATCAGTCCAGTAACTGAAGCACTCCCGGCCGCAGAGGCTCGGTGCGGCGATGCGGCCAATTCCTTGAGAACCTCATTCATCGAGGGGCGTTCCTGGGGGTCTTGTCGGACGCATCGGCTGATCAAGTCAGCCAGGTCCGGCTCCACGCCTTCCAGGTCCTGCGCCGAGACTCCATCACGAATCGCGATCACCAGCGTGGTCAGGTCGCGTTCCCGATTGGCCGGAGCGTGACCAACAAGCATCTCGTAGAGCAGTAATCCAAAGCCATACACATCGGTGGCGGCGGACTGCGCCTGTCCCTTGATCTGCTCGGGAGACATGTAACGCAGAGTGCCGAAGATCATCCCGGCCTGGGTGCTGCCATGCTCCAGCCGCCCCGCCACGCCGAAATCCAGAAGTTTGGAGTTCTTGTAATTCGGCGCATCCGGCCACCCCGGTATGAGAATGTTCGAAGGCTTGACGTCGCGGTGCACGAGCCCCCGGCCATGTACGTAGGCCAGCGCTTCGGCAATCCCCACCCCAACATCGATCGCAGCGCTGATTGTGAGCCGGCCGGCATCCCTCAACACCGCAGCCAGGCTTCGCCCGCCTATCCATCCCGTCACGAGGTACGGCCGGTTGTCGCTGGTCACGCCATCGCCCAGCACCTTGACGATGTTCTCGTGTTCGAATTGCCGCATTGCTGCCACTTCGGCGCGAAAGCGGGCGAGCGCTTCGTCCCCCTCGGACCCTGCGCTTTGGCTCAGCAGCTTAAGCACGACTGGCCGTCGATCCTTCCGATCCTCGGCGAGAAACACGGTCGCAGACGCGCCCCGGCCAAGGATGGAACGGACGACGTATCGATCCGACACGGAGTCGAGTGAATGCGCATCTCTTTCCGAAATCTGGTCGACTTCCATAATCGGGTACTCGGGGATGGGGGTCACCAAGGATGGTGGCGCGCGTGGCCCTAAGGTATCACGATTTTCAGTACTTTGAGTCCCGTGTGGGGTAACCCTTGAATGCAGGAGAGGGTTACAACGAAAAGGGCTACTCCCGAAAGAGTAGCCCCGTTTCCTGCAACAACTCAGAGCAGCCTTATGCCGGCGAAGGGGAACCCTCTCCGTGGATCGGGCCGCCGCGCGAGCCTTCCGGCTTCAGCACCTGCTGCACGCCGCCGCTGCCATCGCTGGGCGAAGCGAGAATCGACCGCACCGGCGGCAGTTCCCTGCCCTCGATCAGCATCTTCACTTCCTCGGCGTCGATGGTTTCGCGCTCCAGCAAGGCCGCGGCAATGCGGTGCATCGCATCCTGGTTGGCGTTGATGATGGTGTGCGCCGACTGGTACGCTTCGTCGATCAGGCGGCGAACTTCGAGATCGATCTGCCGCGCCGTCTCTTCGCTGAAGTCGCGATGCTGCGCGATCTCGCGGCCCAGGAAGATCTGCTCTTCCTTCTTGCCGAAGGTCAGGGGCCCGAGCCGGCTCATGCCGAACTCGCACACCATGCGGCGGGCCAGATCGGTCGCGCTTTCGATATCGCTGCCCGCGCCGGTGGACATCTGGTTGAGGAAGATCTCCTCCGCCACGCGTCCGCCGTACGCCGTCGCCAGCCGGGTCTCGAGGTATTCGCGCGTGTAGTTGTGCCGGTCGTCGGGCAGGTATACCGTGACGCCCAGCGCCATGCCGCGCGGAATAATCGTGACCTTGTGAATCGGATCCGAGTGGTCGCGCAGATACGAAACCAGCGCGTGGCCAGCCTCGTGATAAGCGGTCACCCGCTTCTCTTCGTCGGTCAGCAGCATCGACTTGCGTTCCGCGCCCATCAGGACCTTGTCCTTGGCCAGTTCGAAGTCGTACATGGTGACCTGCTTGCGATTGAGCCGCGCGCCGTTGAGCGCCGCCTCGTTCACCATGTTGGCCAGGTCGGCTCCGGAGAATCCCGGCGTTCCGCGCGCCAGCACGTTCAGATTGACATCGTCCGAGACCGGAACCTTCTTCACGTGCACGCGGAGCACTTCCTCGCGGCCGCGCACATCGGGCAGTCCCACCACCACGCGGCGGTCGAAACGCCCCGGGCGCAGCAACGCGGGATCGAGCACGTCGGGCCGGTTGGTCGCAGCTACCAGGATCACGCCGTCATTGGACTCAAAGCCGTCCATTTCGACGAGCAGCTGGTTCAGGGTCTGTTCGCGCTCGTCGTGACCGCCGCCGAGACCGGCGCCGCGATGACGTCCCACCGCGTCGATTTCGTCGATGAAGATGATGCAGGGCGCATTCTTCTTGCCCTGCTCGAACAGGTCGCGCACGCGGCTTGCGCCCACGCCCACAAACATCTCCACAAAGTCCGAACCGGAGATCGAGAAGAACGGCACGTTGGCTTCGCCGGCCACCGCACGGGCCAGCAGCGTCTTGCCCGTTCCGGGAGGCCCGACGAGCAGCACGCCCTTGGGAATCCGTCCGCCCAGCTTCTGGAACTTCTGCGGCTCGCGCAGGTATTCGATGATTTCCTTCAGCTCTTCCTTGGCCTCATCCACGCCAGCCACGTCCTTGAACGTGACCTTCTTCTGCTGCATCGAGAGCAGGCGCGCGCGGCTCTTGCCGAAGCTCAGCGCCTTGTTCCCGCCCGACTGCATCTGCCGCAGCATGAAGAACCAGATGGCGCCGATCAGCACGAACGGGCCCACGTTGAACAGGATGGGCAGCAGCAGGTTGCTCTGCGGATCCTTGAAGTTGGTGTTGACCTTGGCGGCCGTCAGTTCCTTGGTCAGCGAATCGGTGCTATTCGGAATCGTGGTGTGGAACTGCTCCTTGGGCGTCGCCTTCAGGTGGCCGTGCAGCTCCGTGCCTTGAATCGTGACATCCTGCACCTGACCCGCCTGGACCTTGTCCAGCAGTTCGGAGTAGGAATACTCCGGTTCCTTCCCTACGCCCGTGCCCCGGGAGACAACACCCCACAGCAGCATCAGACAAATAAGGATGAAGACCCAGAACATGATCGTTTTGACGGTTGAATTCACCAGGACTCCTCGTTTCCCGGCGGGGGAGAATTCCGCTGAAAACTCCAGCACCGCCTACTTCATCCTTAATTAAGACGCCTGCGCTTCACGTTAGGTCACAGAAAATGCGCATGTCTTTGATGACGGACAAGACATCCCGCCCGCCTGGGGATGAGCAGTAGATTCGATTGTACTCCCAACCTCGAGAATGGAAATGCTTCCAAAGGGGAATGCAGGGAGAAATTGGGGGCCATTCCCGGGCCGGAATTCCATCTTCAATTGGCTAGCCGGGACCGGCCACACCCGGGCCCATCAACAGGGGGCTCACCGAGACGTCGATTCCGGGCTCCGGCTCAAGCTGGACACCCTGCATCCAGACGATCCGGCCGTCCAGTTCGAGAACCGGCCAGTTCGCCCGCGCCGAACCGGTAACATGCATCCGCTCCAGCACTTCCTTCACCTTCCGCGCCCCGCCGGAATATCGCAGCCGCACGCGGTCCCCGGGTTTCCAGGCCCGCAAACAGGCTTGGCCGGCTGCCTGAGAAAGAGCGGGGGAGGGGGAGATACGAAATCCGCACCCTGACCCCCCATTCCGGCGCCTCGACCTCTCCCGGAACCTCGACAGAATGAACCGCCGCCCAAGCCTCTGGCGCGCCTCCACGGCCAACCCCGGTGAGCCGCAGTTCCCGGTGCGTCCGCTCCCCGATCAGACCGGCCAGTTCGCACTTCTGACCCGCTCTTCCCGTCAGAGCCAGGTTGTCGCAGCGCCTCTGTCCCCTCAAAATCCGGCGCCGTCCCCAGCCGCTCTGCCGCGAGGCGCAAAACCCGCCGCTGTAAGCCACGGGCAGTTCGGTCAACCGGGCGACCTCCATCGCCAGCCCTTCTCCCGCCGCCCGTCCTCCGCCGCGCACCGGCCGCCCGGGAAGGATAGTCTGTGCGGCTACACGGGCCAATTCGGTCTCCCACCAAGCCTCTTCTTCCCGCGCCAAGTCGGCCATCTGGGCCAGGTGCTCGCGTAACCGGGGATTCCAGCCCTCGAGCAGAGGGAGCAGTTCGTGGCGAATGCGATTGCGGGTAAACGTCAGCTTTCGGTTGGATGAATCCTCCCGCCACCCCTGGCCTACGGCGCCGAGGTACGCCTCGATTTCCGCACGGCTAGCCGATAGCAGCGGCCGCAGGATGCGCCCCTCCGGGAAACGCACCACGGAGTGAATTCCCGAAAGCCCCTCGGTCCAGGCCCCGCGCAGGAATTTCGCCAGCACTGTTTCCGCCTGGTCGTCGCGGGTGTGGGCGGTGGCCACCGCGTCCACCGTTCCCGACTCCATCAACTCGCGAAACCACGCATAGCGGAGCCGCCGCGCGGCTTCCTCGATGGTCTCAGCCGCCTTGCTCCGGCCCGGATCGGCCTGGGCCGCCGCTGCGGTATCCACCCGAGCCTCGTGAAATGGCAGCCCGAGTTGGTCCGCCAGATCCCGGCAAAAATCCCGGTCCGCATCGGCTTCGGTGCCTCGCAGCCCATGATGCAGATGGGCGACATGCAGGACCAGTCCAAGTTCGCCAGCGCGCCCGCCGAGCGCTCGTAGCAGAGCTACCGAATCGGCCCCGCCCGAGAGCCCGATCGCCAGCCGAAGCCCAGGCGTCAGCAGCGAAGTGTCGATCTTCAACCCGGTGGAGCGTTCGGCGCACACTTGAACGATGATACGGCACACCAAATTGACGCTCAGGGAATGGGCTCACCTATACTCAGCCCATGCTGGAAACCCGCACCGCCACAGTCGACGACGCCGCCCTCATTGCGTCGCATCGTCGAGGCATGTTCGCGTCCATGGGCGGATTTGACGTAGAGCTACTCGACCGGGTGGGCCGCGCCTCCGAACCGTGGATCGCCCGCATGATCGCAGAAGGAAAATACATCGGCTGGATCACTACCGACGAAGGCCGGCCGATCGCGTCCGCCGGCCTGCTGATCCTCGACTGGCCGCCGCATCCGTTTGATCCCGATGGCGAGACTCGCGGCTATTTGCTCAATGTCTTCGTCGAGGCGGAGTACCGCCGCCGCGGCCTGGCGCGCGCGCTTCTCGAACTGTGTCTCGCCGAGGCCCTGCGCCGCTCCATCCGCGTCGTCTCGCTGCACGCCTCCGCGGAAGGCCGGCTGCTGTACGAGCAATTGGGATTCAGGCCGACGAATGAAATGCTCTGCGTGAATCCCGAACCCGGATGGTGAACTCGGCGCGACGCAGTCCTACTTTTTCGAGGCCGCGCAGACGAAGTTCACGTCCCGGTTGGGATCGCCGCTGCCCTTGTACTGCGCCACCTGCGGGTACGGGCACAAGGGTCTCGTCATGGTTGGAGGAGTGGTCGCATCGCCGGCCCCGCCAGGTCCGCCTTCCGCGGTCTTGGTGGCGATCAGCGAACCCGGCGCATTTCCCTTTTCCACCCACATCTCCAGCGCCGTGCGCGCATTGCGCTGCGGATCGGCCGGCCACGTTCCCGACTGGCCAAAGGCATCCGCCCCGGGGCCCCCGGCGCAGTGCTGCATCCCCGGAACCATGTACAGGCGGACAAACGAATCGGCGTTGGCCTGACCCATTTTGCCCAATACGCTCTGGTAGTAGTTCACCGTGTTGAGCGCCGGGATCGCGGGGTCATTCCATCCGTGATAGAGAATCAGTTTGCCGCCACGCGATCGAAACGCCGTCAGATCCGGATCCACCGAATCGAGTGCGGCCGCCATCTTTTCCTTGCCCGCCTGCAGACCGCTTTCCACCGTGAACGTCTTCAAGTCCCAGTCAGCTTTTTCGTAGACCATGTCGGAGAAGTAGCCGTTGGCGAACGCCGCCATCAGGCTCCGGCCCGGGGCAGGCCCGGTGATCCACAGGCCCCAGCCGCCTTGCCCTTCTTCCGCGCCGGGAAGGTAGCCGGGAAAAAGCGCCTTGCCATGCGAGTCTTGCAGTCCCCCGTAGATCGCCTTGAGCGCCGTCACCTGGGCCTCGGTTAGGCACTTGTCGGTGTCCTCACCCTCCTTGCACTGGATCGATGCGGGATCGAACCGGCATTGCCGCGGATCGTTGAGGACACCGTCGCGAACCCCATCGGCTTCATCGCAGGCGGCCACGACGGCGTGGGCAATGGCGGGAATCTTTGCCGGCGGAATGAAGCTGGCGGGAGTCGCGGTCAGGGCCTGCGTAACCGCGGCACCCAGGGGGAGCAGGGCGGTCCAGTAATTGGCCGGGGCCCCGGCGAGGATGCCGTCGTAGTCTGCCGGATAGCGCTGCGCTTCCATCAGGGCTTCCCGGCCGCCGTCGGAACAGGCAGCGAAATAGGCATGTGCGGGCCCGGATCCGTAGAACTGCTGAACCAGGGCCTTGGCAACCCGCGTCATTTCGTGGATTCCGCGATGCCCGAAATCAACCACCTTCTCCGGATGGCCCAGGGCCCATGCGGCTTCGATTGGCGAGCCGGTGTGACCCGCATCGGTGGCCGTGGATACGTAGCCCTTGCCCAGCGCAGCGCCCAGTTCGAAGTTGTCGATCAGGCCCGCGAAGCCGCCGTTCCCCAGGCCCTGCAATCTTCCGTTCCACCCCTCGAGCGGCATCCACACTTCGATGGTGATATTGGAATCCGCCGTAGGCCTGGCCACGGCCACCACCCGGCAGAATGCCGGGAGCCTGCTGTAGAAAGCGGAGAGGTCCCTGCCGGTAAACGGCTGAGGCGGCCCTGCGAATTCACCCGCGGCGTATGCCTTGGCGCTGCTGATGCTGACGTTCGCCAGCGAAACACCTGCTAGTTTCCCGCATGCTTCGCTGGACACGGACTTGGCGGGCTGGGCGCCGAGCGCGCTGCTGAAGAGCGAGGGCAAGACTGCAAGAACAAACGGAAAAATCCGCATCGTGATCATCCTTGGCTGAATTCGAGGCACCGAACATTCTATGCCCCGCGGCCGAACGGGCGGATTGTTTTCACCGCCACGCGGGTCGCTCCGGGCTGAGCCATCCCCGCCGGCGAGGTTGTATACTCTGCGAGTTATGCAAGTGTTTGCGATTCTTCCCGCGGCGGGCCTGGGTACACGCATGGCCGGGCCGCAACCAAAACAGTTCCTCTCTCTCGACGGCGTCCCCATCCTCATCCACTCGCTGCGCGCCTTTGCCGAGGTCCGCCGCGTCAGTTCCATCTGGGTCGCGGTGCGCAAGCCGGAGATGGAACGCGTTCAGGCCCAGGTGGCCGACTACGGATTCGCTTCCCGCGTACAGGTGGTGGAAGGCGGCGACAATCGCCAGGAGTCCGTAGCCCACGCGCTCTCCGCATTACCGGCCGAGGCGGACGACATCGTCCTCGTTCACGACGCGGTGCGGCCGCTGATCGACGCCGCCACCATCGAGCGCACCATCGACGCGGTCATCGAGCACGGCGCCGCCATCGTGGGTATGCCCGCCGTCGACACCATCAAGCAGGTGGAGCGCACCGCCCACGGCGCCCTCATCACCTCCACCATTCCGCGCGAATTCATCGTCCTCGCCCAGACGCCCCAGGGATTTCGCTACGGACTGCTCGAAAGTTCGTTCGCTGAAGCCATGGCGGACGGATTTGTCGGCACCGACGAGGCCTCGGTGGTCGAGCGCGCCGGGCATGCAGTAGCCGTCGTGCCCGGATCTCAGGTTAATCTGAAGATCACTCAACCAGGCGACCTGGAGCTCGCCGAGTTCTATCTGCGACAGCGCACCCCCGCTGGAGCACGCAATCTGGGTTAAGCTGATCAGGTACAGGCAAACCACGAATGGATACAAGGATCGGATTTGGCTGGGACTCTCATGCGTTCAAAGCGGGCGTACCGCTGCGCATTGGCGGCATGTTGCTCGACCATCCTGAAGGCCTGGCCGGCCACTCCGACGGCGACGTGCTGCTGCATGCCATCACCGACGCGCTGCTGGGCTCCATCGCCGCGGGCGACATCGGGACCTTCTTCCCGCCCGGCGACCCGCGCTGGAAAGACGCTGACTCCGCGATCTTTATCAAGCTCGCCCTCGAAGAGCTCAAGCACGCCGGCTATCAGATAGTGAACATCGACACCACGCTGATCATGGCCGCCCCCAGGATCTCTCCCATCGCCGGCGAGATGCGGTCCCGTGTCGCGGATATTCTCGATGTGGACATGGACCAGGTGAGCATCAAGGCCAAGACGCCCGAGGGCCTCGGCCTCGATCACGTCGCCCAATGCCACGCCGTCGCGCTGGTCGAGCGCGCCCTCGACGAAGAAGACCTGAAGAGCATGAGCGCCATCGTCGAAACCCAGCGCCAGCTCGAAGACGTGGTTGACGACCTGCTCGCTTCCGTGCATGGATTGCCGAAGAAGCGCATTGCTCCGGTCTACGACACCGAGGACATCACGTAAAACAGTGGTCAGTGGTCAGAAATACTGAACCAGAGTTCCGCCCTTCTCAATCCTACTGATATCCCCTGCCCCATCCATTTCGCAGTACTATCGCGAAATGGGTGGGAGAGCACAAATCTCCATCAACCGAATTTCTGTTCTCATCCGCTCATCCCGCCGGGAGGTTCTCTCAAGCGATGCATCTGCGCCTTCTTGCACTCTTTCCCGTCTTTCTCCTCACGTTCGCAAGCCTCGAACTCTCAGCTCAATCCCCCGACTGGCGCACACCCGCCGAGATTTCCGACTACCGCACCACTCCCGACTACGCCGAGACTGTCGCGTACCTCGAGCGGATCGCCGCGGCCGCTCCTGGCCAGGTAAGCATCGAGAACTTCGGCAAGACCGGCGAAGGGCGCGACCTGAAAATCGTCATCGCTTCGAGAGACGGCGTCTTCGACCCCGCCGCCATTCACGCGTCGGGACGCGCCATTCTCCTCGTCCAGAACGCCATCCACGCCGGCGAAATGGACGGTAAAGACGCCTGCCTGGCGCTGCTGCGCGACCTCGTCATTACCAAAGCCCACGCCGCGCTGCTCGATCACGTAGTTTTCGTCTTCATCCCCGTTTACAACCTCGACGGCCACGAGCGCCGCTCCCCTTGGAACCGCATCAACCAGAACGGCCCCGAAGTCATAGGATGGCGCGGCAACGGCACTAACAACAATCTCAACCGCGATTACATGAAAGCCGACACACCGGAGACCCGCGCGTTTCTCAAAATGTTTCACCGCTGGCTGCCCGATTTCTTCGTCGACGACCACGTCACCGACGGGGCCGACTTCCAGTACGACGTCACCTTCTACGCCGATGCGACACCCGACGTCGATCCCGGCATCGCGCGCTGGCTGCGCGAATGGGTCGGCGCCAGAGCTCGAGCGCCAGGTCGACGCCGCCGGCCACCTCGCCTTCCCGTCGCTCATCGATCTCCAGGACGAGACCGACCCCGCCAAAGGCCTGGTCGCCTTCGGCAATCCGCCGCGCTTTTCCACCGGCCAGATGATCCTCGAAAACCGCCCCGGCCTGCTGGTCGAGATCCACATGCTCAAGGACTACAAGACCCGCGTGATGGGCAATTACGAAACCCTTCATGCGTTGCTCGACGTCTTGAATCGCGACGCTGCCAAGGTAATCGCGCTGAACAAGGAAGCCGATGCGGCCGCAGCCCGGCTCGGCGCCCACCCGTTAGGCAACGAAAAGTTCCCGCTCGCGCTCGCCACGAGCAGCGATACTACGCCGGTCGTGTTCCACGGCTATCAGTTCACCCGCGGGTTGAGCGAAATCTCCGGCGCCCTATGGGTCAGCTACTCTCACCAACCCTGGAATGTGACCCTGCCGCTGGCCACCGGCACCAAGGTAGTCGATGCGACCGCGCCTCCCGCCGCCTACATCGTTCCGCCCCAGTGGGCGCGCGTAATCGACGTGCTCGCTGCCCACGACCTGGCCATGCGCCGCACTACGGCCGCGTGGACGGGCAAAGTGGAACGCTATCGCTGCAGCGGGATGCAGTGGCAGGGTCCGCCGTTCGAAGGCCGGCATCCCATCTTTGCCGGCGAAGGCGCGGGTGCCGACCCTGGTCGCTTCGGCCAGTGCACGCTCGCGACGGAAGAAATGACTTTCCCCGCCGGCTCGGTCGTCGTCCCCCTGAACCAGCGCCTGTCGAAAGTGGCCATCCACTGGCTCGAGCCCGAGGCACCCGACTCTGCCGTCCGCTGGGGTTTTTTCGACTCCGTCTTCGAGCAGCGGGAATACGGCGAATCGTACGTGCTGGAAAAGCTGGCCCGCGAGAATCTCGCCAAAGACCCAGCCCTCAAGGCTGAATTCGAGCGCCGCATCCAGGCCGATCCGCACTTTGCCGCCAGCCCGGAGGCGCGCCTGGAGTTCTTCTACGACCGCTCGCCCTGGGGCCTCGCTAACCATATCGGCGAGTACCCCGTCGGACGCCTGTTATCCCTCGACGGCGTCCCAATGGAGTAACACCACACTCCAGTTTCCCATTGCCAATTCCAGGCTTTGGCCGTACCTTGGCTCAGAGTTCCCATATTGATTCTGGAGTGTGCGCAATGTTGCTGGCCTTGTTCCTGCAGAACACCAATCTGGATCAGGAACAGATCCAGAAGCTCGTGTTTGCCATGATGGCGTTTATTCCGATCCTGATGCTGATCGGCATCGCCATCGTAATGATCCCCAGCTGGTTCATCTGCAAGAAAGCCGGGTTTTCGCCCTGGCTCTCCCTACTCGTTGTGGTTCCGGGAATTGGCCAGCTCGTGCTTCTCTATATCCTTGCCTTCGCGGATTGGAAAGTGACTCCCATCGTTCCGCAAGCATGGTCCCCGCAACCACCCTATCCGCCGCAGCCGCCGTATCCGCCCAACGCCTAATGGCGCGGACCGACGCTCAAACTGCTGCTTGCCCGGATGGACAGGTAGTCATCTGCCGGGGTGATTTAGCATCGAAGAGGACTCTTTCTCAACGATGCCTCAGGATTTTTTTGCTTCCACACCGGCGCCTCGCGTCCGTTTCGCTCCCTCTCCCACCGGCTTCCTTCACGTCGGCAGCGCCCGTACCTTCATCTTCAATTGGCTTTATGCCCGCCACAACCACGGCACCATGGTGCTGCGCCTGGATGACACCGATGTCGAGCGCAACACCGCCGCTAGCGTTCAGTCCATCTTCGAAGGACTGCGCTGGCTGGGTCTCTCCTGGGACGAAGAGTACAAGCAATCCGAGCGCCTCGCCCTCCACCGCCGGCAGGCCGAAGCCATCTTCGAAAAGGGCCTTGCTTATCGCGATTTCACTCCGGCGCACTCGACGGGTGACGACGCAGGCTTCTTCGCAGGGCGCCTGGCTTTGCAATCCCGGCATGCGCGACTTATCGAGAGAAGCCAGCGACCGCCGCGCCGCCAGTGGCGAGCCCTTTGCCCTCCGCTATCGTGTCCTCCGCGGCCATGAGCGCGCCCTGGGCTTTGTCGACGGCGTGTATGGAGCGCAATCCAAGCTCGCCGACGAGGTTGAAGACTTCGCCCTGCTTCGCTCGGATGGGATGCCGACGTATCACCTCGCCTCGTGCGTCGACGATGCCGATCTGCGCATCAGCCACATCATCCGCGGCCAGGATCACCTCACCAACACGTTCAAGCACCTGCTGATCTTCGAGGGCCTGGGTGTCGAGCCGCCGCAGTTCGCGCATCTTCCCCTGCTGGTCGCGCCCGATGGCACCAAGCTCTCCAAGCGCCGCCACGGTCCTGTCGTCAGCGTCACCACTTATCGCGATGCCGGATTCCTGCCGCAGGCTTTCATCAACTTTCTTTGCCTGCTGGGCTGGTCGCCCAAGAACGACCGCGAGTTCCTCACGCTCGACGAACTCACCGCGGCTTTCACGCTCGAAGGCGTCAACCGCGCCAATGCCGTCGTCAATTTCAAAGACGAAGACCCGTTCGACCCCAAAGCCCTGTGGCTCAACGCCGAACACATCCGCGCCTTGCCCGTCGACGAGCTCAGCCGATCTCATCCAGCCTTTTTTCGAACAGGCCGGTCTCCATCCCGCCCCCGAAAGGCTGCTGGCAGTCACCCCGCTCATCCGCGAGCGCATCAAGCTCCTACGCGAAGCCGTCCCGGCCGCCGATTTTTTCTTTGTGGCCGAGCTTGCCCCGTACGAACCGGCCGATCTGATCCCGCAAAAAGGCGATGCCGCGCTCGCTCGCCGCGTCCTCGAGCACGCCGGACAGGTCCTCGCAATCACCACTTTCGATCACGATTCGCTGGATCAGGCCCTGCGCCAGGCCGCCGCTTCGCTCGGCCTCAAGGCCGGGCCGATGTTCCAGCCCATCCGCGTCGCCGTCTGCGGACGCAAGAATGCGCCGCCGCTGTTTGAAACCATGGCTGTCCTCGGCCGCGAGACGTGCCTCGCACGCATCCGCCAGGCTGAAGCCAGCCTTGAAGCGCTGTTCGTAGAGTAAGGAATCGCAATCATGGCCAACGCAAATCCCGAAACTCAGGAAGTCCGCAGTGTCTCCAATTTCCTTCGTGATCAGATCGCCGAGGATGTGCGCACAAAAAAGTACGGCGACGCCCAGGTTCAGACCCGCTTTCCACCGGAGCCTAACGGCTATCTCCACATCGGCCACGCCAAGGCCATTTTTCTTGATTTCGGCCTGGCGGATGAGTTTGGAGGGAAAACCAATCTGCGCTTCGATGACACCAATCCCGAGAAGGAAGAGCAGGAGTACGTCGATTCCATCCAGAAGGACGTCCGCTGGCTGGGCTTCGACTGGGAGCGCCTTTGCTACGCCTCCGATTACTTCGGCCAACTCTACGAGTGGGCGTTAAAGCTCATTCAGGCCGGCAAGGCTTATGTTGACGACCTCTCGGCGGACGAGATTCGCCAGCACCGCGGCACCCTCACCGAGCCCGGCAAGGACAGCCCATACCGCAATCGGACTGTCGAAGAAAATCTTGACCTCTTCACCCGCATGAAGGCCGGCGAGTTCCCCGACGGCTCGCGTGTCCTCCGCGCCAAGATCGACATGGCATCACCAAATCTAAATTTGCGCGACCCGGTCATGTACCGCATCCTTCACGCCACGCACCATCGCACCGGCGACGAGTGGTGCATCTACCCCATGTACGACTATGCCCACGGCCAGTCGGATTCGATCGAGCGCGTCACCCACTCCATGTGCACCCTGGAGTTCGCCGACCACCAGCCTCTCTACCGCTGGTACATCGAGAACCTCGGCATCTTTCCCTCGCAGCAGATCGAATTCGACCGCCTCAACCTCACCTACACCCTGCTGAGCAAGCGCAAGCTCCTGCAGCTTGGTGCAGGAAAAACGCGTCAACGGCTGGGACGATCCGCGCATGCCAACACTCTCCGGGATCCGGCGACGCGGCTTCACGCCGGAAGCGATCCGCGCCTTTTGCGCCACCATCGGCGCCACCCGCACCAACGGGACAACCGACATTGAAATGTTGGAGCACTTCCAGCGCGACGACCTCAACCGCCGCGCCTCTCGGGCCATGGCCGTCCTTCGTCCCCTCAAGCTGGTCATCGATAACTACCCGGCCGGCCAATCGGAGCTCGTTGAAGTCGCCAATAACCCCGAAGACCCCTCCGCGGGCACGCGCCAGGTGCCATTCTCCGGCGAGATCTACATCGAACAGGACGATTTCCGCGAGGTTCCTCCGCCCAAGTACTATCGGCTCTCCCCGGCAAGGAAGTACGCCTGCGCAACGCCTATTTCATTACCGCAAAGTCCGTCCAAAAGTCCGCCGACGGCAGTCTCGTCGAAGTGCACTGCACTTACGATCCGGCCAGCCGCGGCGGAAACTCCCCCGACGGCCGCAAGGTGAAGTCGACCATGCACTGGGTCTCGGCCGCGCACGCCATCTCCGCCGAAATCCGCCTCTACGACAAGCTCTTCACCAAGGCCGATCCCTACGACTTTGCAGAAGGCGAAGATGTCCTGAGCAATCTCAACCCCAACTCGCTGGAGATCCTGAGCGGAGCAAAACTGGAGCCCTCACTTGCCAACGCCAAGCTTGAGGACCGTTTCCAGTTCGAGCGGGTCGGCTACTTCTGCCTCGATCCGGATTCGACACCGGACAACCTGGTCTTCAACCGCACCCTTCCGCTGAAAGACTCCTGGGCGAAAATCGAGAAGAAGGCGGGGGCCCAGTGAGCCAAAGGGAATTCCGAAGGGAGCAGGGGCCTTCCTGCCCGTGAATACCGGCATGCACTGATCGTGGCTTTAGCCACGGGCCTTTCGATTTCGCTTTGACTCTGAACACTGGACGCCCAGGTCTGCATCTGAGACCTGGGATATGCGCTTCTACTTCCCCACCACATCAATCGGCACCGTGATGGTTTTCGGAGGCAGGCAGGCGTTGTCATCGCAGGCCTGGTAGTGGAGTTTGGCTTCCACCATGTGGTCCCCGGCCTGTGCGACGATGCGCGTCTGGATGGCGAACTCGCCCGTGTACACGATCAGCTTGGTACTCGGATCGACCGGCAATGCGAATTCGACTCCCGCCGGATAGGTGGCCGCTTCGAGTCGCACCCCTGATGAGTCCGGAATCGAAAGCACCGTAGGAATCAGGAATTCATCCTTGGGCGCGTGGGAATTGATGTGCAGCCCTTCCTTGATGCGGAAATGGAGTGCGATCGGAGTCGCTTTCCCGGCAGGCACCGTCACCTGCTCCGGGTAAAGATACTGGACGGCTTCAGCTTTGGCACCCGTGTGCGCCGGCTTGTTAGTCTCCTGAACTTGCCCGAATCCCGCCAAAGCGAAGACGACAAGTACCGAAATGGCCCCAATCTTTCCCACCGTAAACCTCTCGACCCAAGCTAAAAGCTGTCCTTAGCTTCCCAGCGCCTTCTTGATATTCGACTCGATATCGTCTTTCGACGTGATCCCCATCTGTGCCGCGACAATCTTGCCCGTGCGATCGACAAAGAATGAAGTCGGCATGGCGTCCAGCCCGCCGTAGGGCTTGCTCAACTTGTCGCCCTCGATCAATACCGGATACGGCATGTGCATCCTCTGCACAAAATCGCCGATCTCCTTCTTTTCGGTACCGAACATCTTCGTGTCATCCCGGTCGATATCGTCCGTCGAGACGCCCAGAATCTCAAACCCCTGCGCCGCGTACTGGTTGCGCAGATCGACCAGCCAAGGGGTTTCAATCTTGCACGGCCCGCACCAGGTCGCCCAGAAATTGACCAGCACCGCTTTACCTTTGTAGTCGGCCAGCGAGACTTTCTTGCCGCTCAGGTCCTCGAGCGCAAACTCGGGGGCCGGCTTGCCGATCAGGGGTGAGAGCGCTGCCTGGGGATCTCCGGCAGCCTCCACCAGTTGGCCTTGCGAAACGTCGGCCAGCCGTTTCTCGGCCGCCTGCTTGCGGTACTCGTAATTTGCCCACCCGGCCCACGCAAACGCAGCCAGGATGAACAGAACCACGCCAATCACAATGGTGTTACGCTTCACTCGTTCGACCTCTACCCCTTTGATTGTACGAGCGCCGCTTCCGTTACAAAATGACCCGGGCACAGTCCCTTAGTCCCTCCATCCGTTACCGGGGGCCCCGCGGACAGGTCTTCGTCCGTAGGTGGTGTTACCATCAGAAACCGATGAATCCCACGGATCGCGAAGGACCTTCTGATCCGGACTGCCTGCAGCCCGCGGCGCTGGTGCGTACCGAGGCGGCCGCCCTCGAAGCCCTCGCCTGCCGATTGGAAGGTGAGATGGGGGCTGACTTCAACCACGCCGTCGACCTGATTATCCGTTGCGGCGGGTCGAACGGCCGCGTGGTCGTCACCGGCATGGGGAAAAGCGGCATCGTCGCCCAGAAGATCGCGGCCACCCTTAGTTCCACCGGATCGCCGGCGCTGTTCCTGCACCCAGCCGAGGCCGTTCATGGCGACCTCGGCGTGCTGATGCAGGGCGACGTGGTGATCGCGCTGTCTGCGAGCGGTGAAACCGAAGAGATCCTGCGCCTGCTCGCGACGCTCAAGCGCAAAGGCGATGCGCTCATCAGCTTCTGCTGCAACCTGTCGTCGACCCTTGCGCAGGCCAGCGATGTAACCCTGGACTGCAGCGTGGAGCGCGAAGCCTGCGGGCTAAACCTTGCACCCACTGCCTCCACCACGGCAATGCTGGCGCTGGGCGACGCGCTGGCGGTTGCGGTCAGCCTGCGCAAGGGTTTCCGCGCCGAAGACTTCGCTGAACTGCATCCCGGCGGCAAGCTCGGCAAGCAACTGGCCAAGGTCAGCGACCTGATGCACAAGGGCGACGACGTCCCCGCCGTAGCACTCACCACCGCGATGAGCGACGTGATCTACGAGATGTCGTCAAAGAAACTGGGCATGACGACAGTGCAGGAAAATGGCCGGCTGCGCGGCGTGATCAGCGACGGCGACTTGCGGCGTCTGCTGGAGCGCGAAGGCGGAGCGGCCCTCACCCGCACCGCCGGCGAAGCCATGAATCCCCACCCCAAAACCATCGCCGCCCACGAACTCGCCGCCAAAGCCCTGGCCTTTCTCGAAGAACGCAAGATCACCTCGCTGGTGGTAGTCGAATCAAGACGGTCTCGTCGAAGGCGTGGTGCATCTGCATGATCTGTGGGGCGTCGAGTTAATCTAGGCGACAGCGATCCTCGGGACTCTCAGCGGATCTCGGGTGCGAGAAGGGCAACCATCTCCAGATCCCTCTCCAGAATCACGGAATTGGCCGGATCCGCCGTCTTGTAATGGACCTGGATTCGCTTGTCCTTGAGTTGGCCCGCAAAGTCATCGGCGTGCTGTTCCTTCTTGAACCGGCGGATATACGTGCCCGAATGGTATTCCCCTACGTAATAGCTGTAGGTGACCTCGACCCAGAAGCTCCGCGGCCCGTCACTGTGAACCTTGCACCACTGAATGGAGGCCTCGGTGGACGGCCATCCTTCTACTGCCTTTCTTTGACGGTATTTCTGTCGTAACTTCTGAAAGCCAAACGCAGCGATGAAACCTGGAATGAGGCCGAACTTGGCGAGCAGCTTGAACGCCAACAACAGCGGATAGAGCCATTGAGAGGGATCAGGGCCGGACATGATTGGGAGTATGTCACGAAAAACGGCCCGATCTGCACGGAAAAGTGCCGCATTCCCGCTCGCCAGACTGCTTGCCTCCATCTCGCTGGCCAGCCATGGGAGGGCGCGGCGCGGCGTCGCGTGTCACTGGGCACACACCCCCGTGTCGCTCATGACACGCCCGGCTAATGGGGTACAGCGTAGGCCTTTTGTTTTCAGTGGCCGGCAGTTGGCCGCCCGCTTGCTTTCCTCAAAGCCCAGGAGACACGATGCGACGAGGGAATTCACTGCCGAGCCTCACGCGGGCGGGTGCCATGGAGCAAACATTTAGAATGGAATCTGCCTTTTCATTGCCTTGCGTTCGCCATCAACCGAGTTCTCAAGCTGGAAATTCTACTGCCGGGCGGTTGAGCGAGCGGGAAAGCTCGTGCGTTCCTTTTATGCATCGTTGGTCCAAGCTCTTTGTCCCCACTCTTCGCGAGGCCCCGGCCGACGCCGAAGTGGCCAGCCACAAGTTCCTGCTGCGGGCCGGCTACATTCGCCAGCTCGGCGCCGGCATTTACAACTACCTCTTCCTCGGGCAGCGATCTTTGAACAAGATCATCGGCATTGTGCGCGAGGAGATGGACAAGATCGGGCAGGAGTTCTTTCTCCCCGCCATCCTTCCCAAGGAGCCGTGGGTCGAGAGCGGGCGCTGGACCGGTATGGGCGACAACATGTTCCGGCTCAAGGACCGCAAGGGCGCCGAACTCTGCCTGGGCATGACCCACGAAGAGATCATGACCACCATTGCGCGCAGCGAACTGCGCAGCTATAAGCAGTTGCCGCAGATCTGGTACCAGATTCAGACCAAGTTCCGTGACGAGCCGCGGCCCAAAGCCGGCCTGCTGCGCGTGCGCCAGTTCATTATGAAGGACGCCTACTCGTTCGACATCGACCCGGCGGGGCTCGATGTCAGCTTCAACAAGCACGATGGTGTTTACCGCACCATCTTCACCCGCTGCGGCCTGAAGTTTGTCGCGGTCGAAGCCGATTCGGGTGCGATGGGCGGCTCGCAGTCGCAGGAGTTCATGGTCTATACCGACGCCGGCGAGGACCTGATCGCGAGCTGCCCGGTGTGCGGCTACGCAGCCAACGTCGAAAAGGCTACGTCGCGGCTGAGTTCGGTCTCGGAAATGGAATCAACCGGCGACGGCACCCCGGAACTCGTCTCGACCCCCGGCTGCGCTGCCATCTCCGATGTAGCCGCCTTTTTCAAGATTTCCCCGGCCTCCGACGTCAAGTGCGTGGCCTACATGGCTTTGAAGCGCGGCGTTGGGAAAGCTCCGGACACCTGGCACGGCGTAGCTTCCTTCCTGCGCGGCGACCACCAGGTGAATGAGACCAAGCTGCGGGGTGCGCTCGGCGCGGCGGAACTGCGCACCATGCAGACGGCGGAACTCGAGCAGTACTTCAACGGTCCCGCCGGATACCTGGGCCCGGTCGGCCTGACGCACGACGACAAGGCGTTGGGCGACGGCCTCACCGTAATCATCGACAAGTCCCTCGAGGGCCGCAGAAACATGGTGTGCGGCGCCAACCAGCTGGACTACCATCTTCGCAACGTCGTTCCGGGCGGGATTTCACCTGGAGCCTTAGCGCCGACATCCGCTCGGTAAACGAAGGTGAGTCCTGTCCCGTCGATAGTTGTGGGGGCAAGCTGGTGGTCGGCAAAGCCGTCGAAGTGGGCCACATCTTCAAGCTTGGCTACAAGTATTCCGAATCCATGGGCGCCCGTGTGCTGGACCCCAATGGCAAGGAAGTTACGCCGATCATGGGAAGCTACGGAATCGGAATCGAGCGTATCCTGACGGCCGCGGTCGAGCAGTCCAACGATCAAAACGGTTTCTGGCTGCCGGCTTCGATCGCGCCGTTTACGGTGGTCGTGACTGTGACCAACGTGGGCGACGCGACTCTGAAGAACATCGGCGAGAGCATCGCCAGAGAGCTGGACGCAGCGGGTCTGGACGTCCTGCTCGATGACCGGGACGAGCGCGCCGGGGTCAAATTCAAGGATGCGGACCTTGTGGGCATCCCATTCCGCATCAATGTAGGTAAGAAAGCCGCAAACGGCCTGGTGGAACTGGTAACCCGCGCCACCAGCCAGAGCGTAGACGTGGCCATTGCCGATGTGGTTGCGCAGCTAAAGACGCGGGTGGCCGAAGAAACCTTGTTGGAGGGAACGGTGTAAAGGACAGCTCTTAACTGTTAGCTGACCGCAGCGGCCCGAAAGAATCGGCGGCTAGATCCGCACAGTAGTGGAAGCGCAAACCGATTGAACGACCCGCTCGAGAAACAGGGAGCAAAAGCTAATAGCTAACGGCTAATAGCTGCTTTTATGGCACTCAAAATCAAATTCCGTATGCCCACCCGCACCCAAGGCTGGGCTTCGCTCGCCATCCGCATTGGTCTCATTCTGGTTGCCGCTGTAGCTGTCTCTGTCCTCACCGTGGGCGGATACTACTACGTCAAATACCAGCATATTGTCGACGAGCGTCTCAAGCAGCCGCTGTTCAAAAACACCGCCAAAATCTTTGCCGAGCCCCGCGAAGTCCGCCCCGGGCAGAAACTTTCAGTGCATCTCATCGCTGAAGAACTCCGGCAGGCCAATTACACCCTGGCCGGGACCCAAAAAGATTCCCCCATGGGCACGTATAGCGAGAGCGGCGGATCGATCACTGTTTTTCCCGGCCCGCAGTCGTATCACGCCCAGGACAGCGCCACCATTCACGTGAGCGACGGCGTGGTCGACACGATCACCGACGACCACAACCAGCCGCTGGCCAGCTACGAGCTCGAGCCCGTGATGATCACCGGCCTCAGCGAAGACGCCAACCGCACCAAGCGCCGCCTGGTCAACTACGACGAGGTCCCGCAGAACCTGGTGCAAGCTGTGCTCGCTATCGAAGACCGCCGCTTCTTTGAGCACGGCGGCGTCAACTACTTCCGCCTACTGGAGGCCATCCTGCGCGATCTGACCACCGGCCAGAAGCAGCAGGGTGGGTCCACGCTGACCATGCAACTGGCGCGCGGCTTCTTTCTCACGCCCGAGAAGCGCATCAAGCGCAAGATCATCGAGATCGTCATCACGTTCCAGCTGGAGCACCGCTTCACCAAGAAGCAGATTTTCGAGATGTACGCCAACCAGATCAACCTGGGCCAGCGCGGCAGTTTCGCAATCAACGGCTTCGGTGAGGCGTCGCAGTCTTATTTTGGAAAAGACGTCCGCCAGCTCGACCTGGCCGAAAGCGCGCTGCTGGCGGGGATGATCCAGCGGCCCAACTACTTTTCCCCATTCCGCCATCCAGAGCGGGCCATCGAGCGGCGGAACCGGGTGCTCGACGCGATGGTTGAAACGGGCGCTATCACCAAGCAGCAGGCGGAGCACGCCCAGGCGGAGTCGCTCCATCTGTCTACCTCCAGCGTTGACGCCAGCGAGGCACCCTATTTCGTCGACCTGGTGCACGAGCAGCTGCTGCAGAAGATCGGCGAGCGCGACTCCAACCTGGAAGGCCTGCGCATCTATACCACCCTCGATCCGGATCTGCAGCGGCTCGCTTCGGCAGCGGTCGATTCCACCATACATGTGGTGGACGAGCAGGTTGCGAAACTCCACGCACCCCACAAAGCAAGGAAAGGAGCGCCGCCGGAGCCACCGCCCGCGCCGTTCACCTATCCGCAGGTGGCCCTGGTCGCGCTGAACCCCCACACGGGACAGGTGCTGGCGCTGGTGGGCGGCCGCAACTACGGCACCAGCCAGGTGAACCACGCCGTCGCGCATCGTCCCACCGGCTCCATCTTCAAGCCCATCGTCTACGCCGCCGCTTTCCAGACCGCGGTGGAGGGAACGCCGCTGCCGGGCCAGGACAAGCTGTTTTCGCCGGTCACCATGCTCAACGACGAGCAAAGCACTTACATGGTGGGCGACAAGGAGTACAGCCCCCGCAACGACCACAACAACTATCACGACCAGGTGACCGCGCGTTACGCGCTGCAGTGGTCGCTGAATAACGCGACTATTGGACTCGCCTCGATGGTGGGCTTTGATCGCGTGGCCGCGCTGGGCCGCGATGCCGGCGTCAAGAGCGCGCGCGGAACGCCCTCGGTCGCTATCGGCTCCTACGACGCCACTCCGCTCGAAATGGCCGGGGCCTACACCATTTTCGCCAACGGAGGGGTCCACCTTGATCCCTGGATGCTGGCCAGCGTACGGACCGCCAGCGGCGACGTCATGACCGACTACACGCCCAATGCGCGGCAGGTACTCGATCCGCGCGTCGCCTACCTCACCACCAACATGATGGAAGCGGTGTTGAATGGCGGTACGGCCGGCCGGGTTCGCACCACCTGGGAATTCACTGCCCCGGCCGCCGGCAAAACCGGGTCGAGCCACGATGCGTGGTTCGCGGGCTTCACCAGCAACTTGCTCTGCGTGGTCTGGGTTGGCAACGACGACTATACCGATATCAAGATTGAAGGCGCCCATGCCGCCGCGCCCATCTGGGCCGAGTTCATGAAGAAAGCGGTGCAGCTGCCGCAGTACTCCGACACCAAGGAGTTCACCCCTCCGGCTGGAGTGGACCTGATCAATCTCGACAAAGGTACCAACCTGCTGCCCGACGGCGCTTGTCCCGAGACTTATACGGCAGCCTTCCTCGAAGGCACGGCTCCCACTGATACCTGCAGCCACCCGCCCGATCGCCGCAACCTGTTCCAGAAAATTTTCGGCCTGGGCAACAAGAGCGGCAACTAGCTCGCCAGTATCGCAACACTCCTAGCGCGGGCGCTTGGCAAATCCGCGCTGCTTCCAGAGTTTGTCCCACTGCCAGATTCCGCCCCAGGCTTGCGGTGACAGGCGGTACCCGAGTTGGTGCGCCAGCATGATGATCTGGCCGCGATGGTGGGATTCGTGCGAAAACATGTAGGCGAACATCGCGCCCCCGGCAGGCCACGTCCGCGTCCAACTTCCCCGCGAGAACTTCGTCACTCGCCGCTTCGGTCCGGGCGTAAGAGCGTCGGACAGCATGGTGAGACATTGTGCAGCACTTTTGCGGTGGGCGGCAGCGGCCTGCTTCATCGTGCAGCTGTCGGGACGGAGGGGAGCAGGGCACTTCAGATGAGACGCGGACTCCCGGATCCAGACAAGGCGGCTGTTGTGCAAGTGCGCGAACATCGCCGCGATGGTGCGGCCGCCTCGTCCGGGCACCCCGGCTAACTCTGCCCGCCACGCGAGAGGGTCGAGGCTGGCCAGCAGGAGTTGGTTCATGGCGTCGTTGACGGCATAGGTTTCGAGCAGTACATCGCGGAGTTCGAAGAGGGCATCATCTGATTCAGGCTGCACACTGCCTCCCGGCCGACAGAGTATCAACTGTCTGACAGATGGTGAAGGATTTCGCGGCTATTCTTTTTTTCAACACCATCTTTGGTGAGAGTCGCGATGCACCCGCCGCCCTCAGCGGTGCGGCCTCATTGCGCAGAACGGGTTCCGGTACACTGTCAGAGCCTGATGGGCTGTGTTGAAAAGGATGGGAGCATGCTTTGGCTGAGGATTGCCTGTCTTGTCTGCTATGTATTCGCCGGGACCTCGATCTTGGGACAGATGGCAGGCGGATCTCTGCGTGGGGAGGTTCAGGATTCGACGGGAGCTCGCATCGCGGGAGCGACGATCGAAATACGGATGCCGGAAACGGCGTTCGTTCGCCGCACGTTGTCGGATAAGCGCGGCGAGTTTTTATTCGCGGACCTCGCTCCAGGCAGGTACAAGATCATTGTCTCTGCGCGAGACTTCGCTACCGTGCCGACCGGGATTGTAATCGCGGTAAGCACTGTCAGAGATATCACCGTCAGCCTCGCACCGGTTGCGGGGCCACAATCGATTCGCGTGAAGTCGCAGGCATCCTCGATTGCATCGCAGCCGATCGAATTGGCCGGCAACGTTCACCAGGGTGTGATTACAAGCCAGGACCTTGCCACACTGCCGCTGCCCACGCGCAGCTTCGCAAATATGGCGTACCTTGCGCCCGGGACCGAACCAGTTGAGCCTTCCGACCCTACTAAAGCACGCATCACCGCCGTGTCGACAGGTGGAAGCTCAGGATTGAATAACGAGCTCTCGGTGGATGGGGGAGACGATTCCGACGACTTTATTGGTGGATTCCTTCAAAACTACTCGCCGGATGCCATTCAGGAATTCGCGGTACGAACATCTCAGGAAGATGCCGACACCGGCGGCACCACCGCAGGATCCGTGGTAGTCAGGACGAAAAGCGGTACAAACGAATGGCATGGCGACGAGGCTTTCTTTGATCGCAATGCCCGGTTCAACGCGCGTTTTCCGATCGAGAACCCTGCCCCGAATCCCAAGCAGCCGTTTTCGCGGCAAAATTACGTGGGCACGCTGGGAGGCCCGATCCGAAAGGATCGTTTCTGGTTCTTCGCCGCGGCCGAACATGTCCATGAAAATTCCAGCATCGTGTACAGCCCGGCTAGCACCACGCAGTTCAATGCTCTGGCAGACTTGGCGGCGGACGGATTCATTCCCGGGGTGCAGTCGATCGCCGTGCCCCGAAATGTGCCGATCCCGTTTCGCGACACGCTGGCTATTCTGCGATTGGACTGGGCGCAGAATTCCAAGTCAGCTTGGATGCTGCGGGCTTCGGCGGATAGTTACACGACGCACAATGATCTCGTCCAACAGGGGACGTTGCCCTCTACCGGATTGCTGACTCACAACAACTACCTCAGCTTACTGATTGGCAATCAGCACCAGTTCTCGTCGAATCTCCTGGGGAACCTGGTCTTAAACTCCGGCGGACTGCATCTCACCCAAACACGCTCGTCGAATCTCGGCTTTGCACTGGCGTTCCCTTTCAGTTCAACGTCTCTTACGGTTTCCGGATTTGAGACCTTCGGGGATAACCAGTTCGCGACGCCGATCACGTTCTTTCCCTCGGAACGTAATCAGGAAAAATATCAGCTCCGTTACGACGTCAGTTGGGCGCATCAGAACCATTCGTACAATTTCGGAACCAATCTCACCCATGAGCCTGTGCTCGGCGGCGCGTTCCCTGGGAACACTGAGACGCTCTATCTGTTTCCCCAAAACCCCTCTTACTATGTCGACCATCCATCGCAATTCACTCTTGACATGCAAGCCGGGGCTTCGACATCGAATCTCGGCGGTCCGTTTTCGCAGAACATTCAGCGGATGGCAGTGTATGGCCAGGATTCATGGAGGATGAAGCGACAGCTGACTCTCAATTACGGGCTTCGCTATTCCACCACGTGGGGATTGTTTACCGGATCCGGCCAGACACAGGCCGCAAATCCCGGATACATCACGCTCGCCGCGCTTCATATCCCGCTGGTTACCGGCCCGCCGCATGACTACCGCAGGCAGATTGCCCCGCGTGTCGGCTTTGCATACTCGCCGGGCTCGAAGAATGCGACGGTGTTTCGTGCGGGCTTCGGCCTGTATTTCAACGATCTCGCGCAAAGTGGATGGGCCGCAGCCTTGCAAGCGGTCAATAGCCCGGCTGGATCGTGCCTGGATCCTGTCCAAAATCCGGACGGTAGTGAGAATGCCGGATGTATCCCGGGAAACGCTTCGGCAGGGACCGCGAACCTGATTTCTCAGAGTTACAAGACACCTTATGCGTTACACGTTTCGGGCGGAGTCCAGCATGCCTTCAATCCTGACTGGGCCATAAGTGCGGATTACATCCATGAGCAGGGGAACCATGGTTACCGAGCCTATGGTTACACTGGCGGAACAAACTTATTTTCGCCGCTCCTGCCGCTTACAGATCCTGCGCAAGCAACCTATGTGCCTGACGTCAATGTCTTTCATTCGGATAACCGCTCGAGTTATGACGCATTGCTGGTACACCTGCAGGGCAACCTCAACTCGCGGCTTCGATTGGTTGCCAATTACACGTTGGCAAAGGCGCAAACGTGGGGCTGTTCGCTGGGCGAACTGTTCGACTATGTCAACGGAGTCTGCGATCCGCTCAACCCGTTCGGACCGGGAGACTATGGCCCGTCAGGAGAGGATGTGCGCCATCGCCTTGTAATCGCCGGCATGTGGCGCACCCGGGGAGGAGTTGAACTGAGCGCGCTGAGCCAGGAGGAAAGTGCGCGGCCGTTCACTATCACGACAGCCGACGGCAGCGGCCGCATTGCGATCAACAGCACACCAACCGCGCTCGATCAATTCCGGGGAACCCCGTATCTGCAAACGGATGTGCGGGTAAGCCGGCCCATTGCGATCGGCGATCGCTGGTCGGTCATTCCATTCGTTGAGTTCTTCAATCTGCTGAACAGGAATAATCCGGGCGCAAACTTTGTGACCAACATCGCCACGCTTCCAGTTCCGCCTGCCGAAGCCGAGGCAGGAAATGTTACCGACATTTGCACAAATCCTGACTGCACGGCTAGCCAACCGATCAACAGCGCAAACCAGCTTCGCGTACCCAGCGGAGGGCTGGGGGACTTCTTCGGTCCGGGGTCTACGGTGGGCATTCCCTTCGCGGCGCAGTTCGGCGCCCGGGTGACGTTTTAACTCGGTCGGTTATTCCACCGTCACTGATTTGGCGAGATTGCGTGGCTGATCGACGTCGCAGCCGCGGCGCACCGCGATGTAGTAGGCCAATAACTGCAGGGGCACAATTTCAATCAACGGCGACAGCAGTTCGAATGCAGGGGGAATGTGAATCACGTGTTCCACCAGGCTGCCGATAGTGTTGTCGCCCTCGGTGGCGATGGCAATCACGCGCCCCGAGCGCGCCGTCACTTCTTGGATATTCGAAAGTGTCTTCTCGTAGCGCAGCTTCGAAGCAGGATCGGCCTCGTCCCGTGTGGCAAGCACCACCACAGGCAGGGTCTCGTCGATCAGCGCGTTGGGGCCGTGTTTCATTTCGCCGGCAGGATAGCCTTCGGCGTGAATGTAGGAGATCTCTTTCAGCTTCAGCGCACCCTCGAGCGCAATCGGAAAATGTATCCCGCGCCCCAGGTAAAGAAAGTCGCGTGAAGTGCTGAAGTCCTTTGCGAGTCTCTCGCATTGTTCCGAACGCGAGCGCAGCACTTCCTCGATCTTGGCGGGAACGCGGCTTAGCTCTTCCATTAGTGCGACCGATCGCGTAGAGTCGAGCCGACCACGAAGCTGCCCGAGTTTCAGAGCCAGAATGAAGAGCGCCGTCAACTGCGCGGTGAAGGCCTTGGTCGAAGCAACCCCGATCTCCGGTCCTGCATGGGTGTAGATGGCGCCATGCGCCTCGCGCGCCACCATGGCGCCCACCACGTTGCAGATGGCCACTGTCTTCGAGCCGAGCGCGATCATCTCGCGTTGCGCCGCCAGCGTGTCGGCTGTTTCGCCGGACTGGGTGATGAGCAGGCCCAGCGCGTTGCGATCGGGAATCGGATTGCGATAGCGGTATTCGCTCGCGTAATCCACGTCTACCGGCAGGCGCGACAGCCGCTCGATCATGTATTTGCCCGCCAAGGCCGCGTGCCAGCTGGTTCCGCAGGCGGCGATGTTGATGCTCGAGGCCATTGCGAGATCCTCGTCGGGAATATCCATCTCGCCCAGGAAGACCTTGCCCGAGTCGAGTGACACCCGCCCCAGGGTGGTGTCGCGAATGGCGCGCGGCTGCTCCCAGATTTCCTTGAGCATGAAGTGCTTGTAGCCGCCCTTTTCCGCCTGGATGGGATCCCACTGGATGTGCGTAATGGCGCGTTCGATGGGCTTGCCGTTGAAGTCGGTCAGCTGGACGCCATCGCGGGTGAGGATGGCCATGTCGCCATCGGCCAGAAAGTACACGTTGCGGGTGTGGTGCAGTATTCCGGGAATGTCCGACGCGATAAACGACTCACCCTCGCCGACGCCGATCACCACCGGCGGTCCGGAGCGCGCGGCCACAATCTTGTCCGGTTCCGCAGCCGACAGAACCCCCAGCGCGAACGCGCCGGTCAACCGCTTTACGGCAACGCGCAGGGCCTGTTCCAGACAGAGCGGCGCACCCGCAGCTTCGGCGTCTTTCTGCACCTGTTCAATAAGGTGGGCGATGATCTCCGTGTCCGTCTCCGTGACGAACTTGTGGCCCTTGGCGATCAGCTCGTGCTTCAGATCGAGGTAATTCTCGACAATGCCGTTGTGCACGACCACGATGCGCCCGGTGCAGTCGCGATGAGGATGAGCATTTTCCTCAGTCGGCCGGCCGTGCGTTGCCCAGCGGGTGTGGCCAATGCCGAAGGTGCCGTCGAGCGGATGGTCGTGCAGCACTTCTTCGAGATTGTGCAGCTTGCCCGGAGCGCGGGACACCGCAAGCCGGTCAGTTCCCGGACTGCCCACGGCAATCCCGGCGGAGTCGTAACCGCGGTATTCGAGGCGCCTGAGGCCCTCAATGATGACAGGAACGACCTTCTTGGGTCCTACATATCCGACAATGCCGCACATGTATGGATTCTAAAGCGCCGTGCACCGGTGTATTGGACGCATGTGCCCAAGGGTGCATCGCAGCCGAGAACCCAGAGCGCTGTCATTCCTCTATGCGGTATGTGAACTCTTCGATGACCGGGTTGGTCAGAACTTCGCGAGCGATGCGCTCGACCTGCGAACGGGCCGAGTCGTGGGTCAGGCCGTCGGCCAGCGAAACTGCGAAATATTTGCCCTGGCGCACGCCGGCAACATCTGAAAATCCGATCTTGCGCAGCGCGTTCTGGATGGTCTGGCCCTGCGGGTCCAGCACCGATGGCTTCAATGTGACATAGACATGCGCCTTCATAATCCGTGATTATAGTAGTTCCGGTGATCCCGCCCGGTGACGAAAGGCGCCGTTCGGGGGGAAAGCGGGTGTCGGACCCGTGTTCTCTTTGCGCATACGTGCTGCGTTCCCTGTCGGACCAGTTCCCCAGGTGCTTCCCACATATCTGCGGGCAAACTTTTACGCAATGCGGAGAGTTCGATCTCCCAGTGCATCAAAGACCTCATATCCATAACGCACTCAAGCGAACGCACTAAAGCAGCAGAGGAGAGCAGGAAAGAAAATGGTCAACTATCTGGAGTTGCCGATCGGCGACCGCTCCCCCGAGATTTTCCGGGCGGTGATTGAGATTCCCAAGGACGGCACGAACAAGTTCGAATACGACAAGGAGCTGCATGTCTTCAAACTCGACCGGAACCTGCATTCGCCGGTCCACTATCCGGGCGACTACGGGTTTATCCCTTCCACGCTGAGCGACGACGGCGATCCGCTCGACGTGCTGGTGCTGGTGCCGGGACCTAGCTTCCCGGGATGCGTGCAGGAGGTTCGGCCGATCGGTTTGCTGGAAATGCTGGATCAGGGCGTTCTCGACGAAAAGGTCCTGGCGGTGGGCAAGAACAATCCGCGCTACACCAATATCTGGAACTACACGGATATCTATCCGCACATGCTCAAGGAGATCACCCACTTCTTCTCCATCTACAAGGACCTCGAAGGCAAGCGTGTTGAAATCAAAGGCTGGCACGATGCCGCCTATGCCCGCGATCGCGTGAATCTCGCCGCCAGGAATTTCCTGGAGACCAAGGAAAAGAAAGCCAAGGCAAAACCATCGGAAGGCCACGCGAAGGCCGCCACGCGATAGTTGACACTAGCTTTGGGCGGCAAAGGCTGCCGGGCGCGGCCCTCAATCCTCGCGCCCGCCTCTCGTCGCATTTCCCGACTCCGGAGCAACCATGATGGTTGAAGCCCTCTCATAGTAGCTGGCGGCGGAGTGCCAGGAAATTCAGGCATTCCGACCCGCCGCACTGGATCGCAGACCCTGGGCACGACGGGAACGTGCATTACGCAAAATCGCGTACCCCACCGGCGGATTCTCGACAGGTGAGTTTTTCGAAAAAGCGTTTCCGGACGCGGGCGCACTCGTGTGTCCCGCGCTCCCATCGGACTGATGTCTGCACGGACAACATCGAAGCACCGGAGGATTTGTCTATGAAATTGTTTTCGGCGCACATTGACGATTTGCGCACCTTGTACATCACCAATCTGAAGAAGGCGCTGGACATGGAACAGAAGATCACCAAGTCCCTGCCCGACCTGGTTCAGAACTCCACCGACCCGGAACTGTCGGATGCGTTCCGCATGCATCTGGACGAGACCTATGGCCATGTGGCCAGCCTTGAAGGCCTTCTCCGCAAACACATCGGGGAAGTGGCAACCGAGACCTGCAAAGTGATCAACGGGCTTTCAACGGAAGCCTCCGACGTGATCAAGGACGCGACCGATCCGTCGGTGCGCGACATCGCCGTGATCGGCGCCGCACAGCAGGTGGAGCATCACGAGATTGCGGTCTATGGCACTCTCCGCCGTTGGGCCGAGATCCTCGGCCTTGAAGAAGATGCCGCGGTACTGGAGTCGATCGAAGCGGAAGAAGAAAACGCTGATGCGGTTCTGACCGAAATTGCCGACAGGGTCAACCTGGAAGCGACGGTGTAAGCGAGGTTGGGCCCGTTCCGCGAGAGGCGGCGAGAGGAAGGCTCGCCGCTTCTTTCTTTTGTTATTCAAAAGTTTAGAAAAATTCAGTATTTGCTGCACATTACTACGCCTGTTCAAGTGGGTTCGCTGTTCCGCTCTCGTCCTCTTCGTTTCAAAATTCAATCAGTCAGTCCGTTTTTTGTGGCGAATATCTGGCAAAGGGAATCTTTGGCCACGACTCACTCGGAAATGGCAACGGCCTGAATTGGACTGTCATGGTGCGTCTGAATAGCGATCAACTTTTACGTAGAAGTAGGAGATCCCAGCCCAATGATCTCTACGATCGACTGTGGTTTCATCTGTCGAAACTGAGATCACAAAGATCCGGGTGCGTTTGTCCCGGAATGAGTTCTGGGTGGATTCCCAAACGCAGCACGTACGATGCAATCTCTTTATCCCAAATTCCCTGGTCAGTGAATCCTCAACTTCGGCCGCATGACTGCCCTCGACGCGATAGGTGGCTTCCCAGGGCTGACCTTGTAGATTCACGCGTCGCTTGCAGCCAAGAAACTCCAAGTGGCTGTCTTTCTTGTGCAAAATCGCCAGGAAGTCACCGCATGATGATTGTGCGCACGCCATGATCGCGAGTCCTGGCATGAGAGAGAGCAGGACCACCATCGCAACACGCAAATGAGCTTTGGGTGTCATACTTTCACGATCAGATTGCCGACAAACTGACCACCAGGTCCCGGAACACGACTTTGTATGAGGCAATCGTAAAGGGCATTCCATTTGATCAACTCATGCACCGTAACACATCCCTCGGACAGATGCCCGACGTGAATGTATCTGCCACTGTTGCCGGTGGTTCCAGTCAGTTGTATGGGAAACCAGACATCTGTGCATCTCAGCCCTGGAACGGAAGTACGATATCCGGTCGTCGAGATGTTCGCATGAGATTGTTCCGGGGCCATAATCATATGGGTGCCAGAAGCGATGGGTGTAAATGTTGAGTCCCAAACGCTGTTGAGAGTAACCTGTGCATGATTCCCTGCGAAGGCAAGTGTCGCCCACTGCTGTTTGAGCTTGCCTTTGTAAGGGGACGTCTCCTCGGCTGGAACGCCGTTATATTCGACTTGTAGTGTGGCTGGGCCGCCGGGAGGAACTTCCGACAGAAACTACTGGCATGGTCCGCCGCCTAATCCTCTCCGGAGGTAAAGTGGTGCACAGGAGGCGTCCCATGGAGATTCACACGATCGGCATTGATCTTGGGAAGACGGTCTTTCACCTGGTTGGTCTCAACCCATGCGGCGAAGTGGTGGTGCGCAAGAAGTGCTCGCGGAACCAGATCTTACGCTTCACGGCGAACCTGCGTGTGTCCTTGATCGGGATGGAGGCTTGCGGAGGAGCTCACTTCCTAGGCCGTGCTCTGCGCGAGCAGGGGCATGATGTGCGTCTGATGCCGGCCCAGTATGTGAAGCCGTACGTGAAGACGAACAAGAACGATTACATCGACGCGGAAGCTATCGCCGAAGCGGTAGGACGGCCAAGCATGCGTTTCGTTCCGATCAAGACGGATGATCAGCTGGATCTGCAGTCCCTTCACCGGGTTCGTGAACGCTGGGTAGGTCGACGCACCGCGGTGATCAACCAGATTCGTGGGTTGCTGCTGGAACGGGGTATCACGATCCGGAAGGGACGCCGTTATATCGAAGAGTCGCTGCCCGGGATCCTTGAAGACGCCGACAACAAGCTGTCGGGCGCATTGCGAGTGCTGCTTGCACAACTCCAGTTGGAGATGCAGTACCTGCACAGACAGATTGACGAGTCCGACAAGCTGATCCTGCGCATCGCCGGCGATCTTGAAGCATGCCGGCGGCTGATTGCGATCCCCGGCATCGGGCCGTTAACAGCGACTGCCACGATCGCGGCGATCGGCAACGGAGCGGCCTTCAAGAAGGGGCGCGGATTTGCTGCCTGGCTGGGAGTGGTTCCCGGTGAGCACTCGACGGGAGGCAAGCAAACACTAACCGGAACCAGCCGGCGCGGGAACAAGTATCTACGAAAGCTCTTCGTGCAGGGAGCACATTCTGTCTTGCTACAAAAGACGAAGCAGTCTACCGGCCTGAGCACGTGGCTGACTCAACTCACGTCACGCAAGCGCATCCATGTGGCCACGGTCGCTATGGCCAACAAGATGGCGCGCATGGTCTGGGCGGTACTGGCCAAGGGCGAAGCCTATCGCCCGCCACTGGTGCCACAAACTGCCGCCGCCTGAAATGCTTGGCCTGCACATGACGCCTGGCAAAAGCGCCAGGCTTGGAAATCGCATCCGCGATTCCCACATCTGCAGACCAACGACGACGGCTGAATCATATGACTTTTTGACATCCCTGCCAGGTTTGCTGGCGAAGCATGAGATGGCACAACGGTCGATCCCGGCGCTCTCGAAACCTTTATGCGGAAACAGCCTTCAAAGGCCGCGAAACTAAATAGGACGAGGGCGCAGCGCATTCCATTCAGGCCTGGAGATCTACTCCAACAAAGGCCGGATACATTCGCGCAACCCAACATGTCAATCTCACATTTCGCTTGCAAAACGGCGGCGGACCATACATTCTCCGCATTCTCCTTTTTGAGACTGGCTTCTTTACCCACGTGATCACTGTTTCCGCTTGCGATGTTGAAGTAAAGGCGGCCCGCCGCCTCTCGAAGAGTCTCCACGCGGGTGTATTCGCATAGGAATCCCAACTGCCCGGATTTGGTTAACAACACCCCTAACCAACCGCTATCGTCAGGTCTCCGCGTGTACTTAATTTTCGAAGGGATTGGTGTGGGAATAAGCGCCATCTCGTGACCTGCCTTTCAATGCACAAGTCGGTGCCGTCTTCAACCTAAGTTCGAAAGGGATTGGTGACCCATCTGTGTAGCCAACGAATCATAACGTAATCGAATATCGCACGCAATGACTTGCATCGGTGTTCGGCGCGATTGGCCCGGACAGGCTTCAGTCCCCCACCGGTTCCACACTGAGCTGGCGCGCCCGGCGGGGCACTGCCGTGAAGCGGTAGAGAATCGGCCCCAGCAAACCGACCAGCAGCGAGAAAAGCAGCGCCGACATGGTGCTGTGGCCAAGTTTCACTACATCGGCGCGCGATGCATAAAGCGCATAGCCGATGAGGGCCGCCGGCCCGACTCCCAACGCGATCGCAAAGGCCAGGTTCCCGGCCTTGAATGGCCGCTCCAGCGACGGCTCCTTGATGCGCAGCACCACCAGTGCGACGAATTCCAGCAGCAGGCTCGATCCATAGAGGATCAGGTCGATGGTGATGAGCCGTTCAAACGTCAGGCTCAGCGCCAAGGCCCATGCCAGCCCGCAGAACAGCACGCTCACCCACGGGACTCCGCGGCGGTTGCGCTTTGCCAGCGGGCGCGGCAGCATGCCTTCCTCCGCCATCGCCATGGGCAGCCGGGTGTAGCTCATCACCAGCGCGTTGAACATGCCCACTCCGGTGATGACTCCGCCCACCGCCACGCGCCACTCCCAGCAGCGGGCCGCCCAGCGTTCTCGCCGCCGCGATCCAGTCGCCGGTGGAGAAGCTCTCGATGGTGAGTCCCGACACTGCCATCGCGGCCAGCGGAAGGATGTACGACACCGCCACCACGATGGTGGACGCAATCATGGCGCGGGGATAATTGCGCTGCGGGTTCTCGACTTCCTGCGCGACGGTGGAGGCGTTGTCCCAGCCCATGTAGTTCCACATGGCTACAAGAATGGCGGTGGAGAGCGCGCTCTCCGATCCGGGCCCGCTCCATTGCACGGCGGCGTGATGGGTGATGCCGTGCCAGAACCCCACACCCACGAAAACCGCGAAGGGCGCGAGCAGCAGCGCCGACATCCACACCGAATCGTTGCCGATGGCCGGGGCGCCGCGCAGATTCCACGCACAGCACACGACCACCACCGCCAGCTTGAGCGCGTAGCCGTGCCAGCCGTCGGTGAGCGCAGGGTTGAACTTGCCCAGGTAGCTCACGAAGAACGCCGGGTAGATGGCCATGTCGAATATGCTCGCCGAGAGCGACAGCCAACCTTCCTGGTATCCCCAGAACGGCCCCAATGCGCGCCGCACCCAAACGTAGAATCCGCCTTCAGCAGGAATCGCGCTGGCCAGCTCGCCGATCATCAGCGCGGTGGGGAGGCTCCAGAGAAACGGCAGCAACAGGAGAATGAGAATCGCCCACCCGAATCCTGCGCCTCCCATGATGTCTTCAATGGCGTAAGGCCCGCCCGACACCATGAAGAACGTGGCGGCGATCAGCGGAAGGAGACGCATCTTCCGCGGGGCGGTCCTGAAGCCTGTCGGCATGATTGTGAATCTATCAACAATCGACCCTGCACACAAATAAAAACACGCCCGGAATTGCGTCTTACGCGCTCTTCGGCTTCCAGCCCATCCAGTCGAGCAGCCAGGCCCACGTGCCCTGGTCGGTGCGCTCACGCGGCGGCTCAGGCGCCGCACCTTTAGGAAATACGACGGGCTTGCCGCGATAGGCTTCCGCGAGACGCTGGAATACGCGGCCCTGCTCCTTCACGCGGCCATCGTTGGTAAGGAGGCCGAGGCTGTATTCGAGCGGGTTGAATTCGAACTTGCGATCGACGTCGTGCGAGTCCCAGTAGCTGAACCAGCTCACGCCCTGCTCGATGGCCGCGTGCACCGCTTTCTCCAGCCATGCCGCCTGGCCCTTCTCCGGCAGCTCTTGGATGCAGGTGTTGAATTCGCCTGCAAAGACGGGCTTGTCGCTGGCAGCCGCATAGGAGCGGATCAGCGCCGCCATCCCGGCGAGGAGCTTTACGCTGGGTGGATCCATCGCACCGCCGTACTTCGTCGCGCCGGTCCAGTAGGGATAGCAGTGCATGACCGGGAAACGCGCGGCGGCAAGCGCCTGCGGAGAGAACGTGTCGGGCTCAAACCAGGGATGATGATCGACGCCGTTGACGTGGAGGCGGTCGGGCAGCAGGTCATTCATCAGCGTGAACATCTTCTTCATCCACGCATCGCCGGCGTCAACGGGCGCGCCCCAGCAGGTGTTGAGCTCGTTGCCGAAGTCGAATCCGATCACGTTGGAATGCGGCTTCATGATGCGCGCAAGCTGGCGAATGTAAAGTTCCTCAGCAGCCCACATCTTCGCGTCGGTGTAGAAGCCATCCGACAGACGATTGAACGACGGAAGAAAGTACCATCCGCTCAACTGGCCGGTGAAAGCGGTGACCAGCGCGTCGAGATTGCGCTCGCCCATCAGCGCGAGCAGTTGATCGAGGTGTTCGAGATGGGCCGTGCTTACCCACTTTGGATTGGGCTGGAAGAAGGGCCAGATGAGCATCAGGCGGAGATGGTCCGTGCCGAGGGCGGCGATGGCATCGAGATCGCGCTTGATCGGGTCGGCGTTCCAGTCGTTCCAGCAGAACCACCAGTTGCGCGAAGGCGTGTAGTTTACGCCGAAGCGGTGGCGGGTGAGATCGAGTGGGGAGTTGGGAGCGTCGGCGGCCCGGGCGAGGCTGCTTCGATCAATGGCAGTTGCACCGGCTGCCGCACCGCTGCCGACAAGAAATTTTCGCCTGTTCATTTCCCGGACAGACTACTCCCGGCGACTCGCCCGACACAAAGCAGCGTCTGGGGGAGGTAATCCCAGGTCTCAAAGTCGAGACCTGGGGCACCCATGACAAGGCTATGAGTTTGAAGCTGCATTCTGAATCGCCAGCAGCGTTTCCAGCAGCGGCTTTAGCAGATCGAGATGCAGGGCATTGGCGCCGTCGGATTTCGCATGTGGGGGGTCGTTGTGGACTTCGAGGAAGATTCCATCCACTCCGGCGGCTACCGCTGCACGCGCGAGCAGCGGAATGTACTCGGGCTGGCCGCCGCTGACGCCGTTGGCCGCCGAGGGCTGCTGCACCGAGTGGGTGCCGTCAAACACTACCGGCGCCATCTGCCGCATCACGGGCAGCGAGCGGTAATCCACTACCAGAGTGTTATAGCCGAAACTGGCTCCGCGTTCGGTAAGAAAGACTCTCTCATTACCGGTGGAGCGCACCTTTTCGACGGGGTGAGCCATGTCCCAGGGGGCGACGAATTGCCCCTTCTTGATGTTGACGGCGCGGCCGGTCTTGCCCGCAGCCACCAGCAGATCGGTCTGGCGGCAAAGGAAGGCGGGAATCTGCAGGACGTCCACAGCCTCTGCGGCGATTTCGCAGTGCGCGGGTTCGTGTACGTCGGTAAGCACAGGTAGACCGGTGTCTTTTGCCAGCCGAGCGAGGATGCGCGTGCCCTCTTCGAGTCCCGGCCCGCGAAAACTTTTCACGCTGGTGCGGTTGGCCTTGTCGTAACTGGCTTTGAAAATGTAGGGAATTCCCAAGTCTGACGTGATGCGCTGGATGGCCTCCGCCATGGTGCGAGCATGCGCTTCGGACTCAATCACACAGGGCCCGGCGATGAGAAACAAACGGCCGGCGCCGACCTGCACCGGCCCGATTTCAAACGAGTGGCTCACGGCTCGATTGTAATTGCCGACGAGAGTGTCACACTCCGGCGGTCTCCAGCGCGCGTTCGCATTGGTTTTCCGACCACTGGCGCAGAGACCGATCAAGACTGCGCAGCGGCGTGGAGGCTACATCTGCCTGCCGCGGCACGGCACCTGACGCAACAATGTGATTGCAGAACGCCAGGAAGTCTTCGTAAAAGTGCACGTCCTGGCGCGGGTAGCCCAGCGCCTCAAGTACATGGCAATCCATCACGGTATAGCGCTCCGGGAAAATCGCCGTGAGGATGGCCGAGGCGACCGGAAGATCGACCCCGTGCAGCCCCATCAAAGACGCAACTGCCTCGTGTGTCGAAGCCTCGGGTGCGGCGGCCACCTCGAGCGCGCGCCGGATGCTTTCCGTGCTGTTTCCGATCAGGTAGTGCACGGCGCGTTCCGACTTCCAGCGGACGATGGCTTCCAGGTTCCCCAGCGTGTAGTCGCCATTGCGGATCGCGGCGCCTGCTTCGAACGCGTCGTTCTCCAGGCGATGCTCGCGTTCCCCGGCTTCTCGCCGAAACTGCTCGGCGAGTTGATCGAGTTCAGATACGGCAGGCTGCAGTTGAAAGTGAGCTGTCATGTTGGGCCTTCCTTCGGCAAAAACGAAGGAACAATAGGCCCGGCCTAAAACGACTGTCAAGGAGGAACGGGGCTTATCACACGGGGATGTGACAAGCCTCACAATGAACCTCGGGTCTCGCTTATCGAGTTAGCTGTTCGGCTACGCTCTCCTCTTTGCCGGACCGGCTTCGAAGACGGTTCCCATAACTGGCCTTGACGAATTCGCGGAATAGCGGATGGGGCTCGAGAGGCTTCGACTTGAACTCGGGGTGGAACTGGCAGCCGAGGAAATAGGGGTGGCCGGGGAGTTCGACGATCTCGACGTAGGTTGAGTCGGGCGTGGTACCCGAGATCTGCAGTCCGCCGCCGGTGAGCAGCGCTTCGTACTCGCGGTTGAACTCGTAGCGATGGCGGTGGCGCTCGCTGATCTCGGTGGCGCCGCCGTAAGCGCGCGGCTGCCAGCGAATCCGGCTGCAGGATGCAGGTCCAGGCGCCCAGGCGCATGGTGCCGCCCATCTCTTCCACGCCCAGCAGTTCGCGGAGCTTGTAGATCACGCGGTGCTGCGCGGCAGGGTCGAACTCGCTGGAATTGGCGTCGCGCAGGCCGCATACATTACGCGCAAACTCGATGCACGCCGTCTGCATGCCCAGGCAAATGCCGAAATAGGGCACCTGTTTCTCGCGCGCATAGCGGATGGCGTTGAGCATGCCCTCGATGCCGCGCTTGCCGAAGCCGCCCGGGACCAGGATGCCGTCGAATCCCTCGAGTTGCAGCTCGTAACTGCGGTCGTCGGGCGTTTTCGATTCCAGGCCCTCGGCCTCGATCCAGGTCACTTTCAGCTTCAGGTGCTGCGAGAGAGCGCCGTGAGTCAGCGCCTCCTTGAGCGATTTGTAGCTGTCTTCGTATTCAACATATTTGCCGACGATGGCGATATGAACTTCGTCCTTGGGGTGCTGGACCCGGTCGACCAGCTCTCTCCAGCGGCTGAGGTCGGCTTCGGGGGCTTCCTTGTGGAGGTACTTCAGGATCAGGGCATCGACGCCTTCCTGCGCGAAACCCAGCGGCACCTGGTAGATCGACGGCACGGTTACCGCGCCGATAACCGCGCGCTCCTCGACGTTGCAGAACGCGGCGATCTTCTGCTTCATGTCGCGGCTCAGGGGGCGGTCGGAACGGCACATCAGAATGTCGGCCTGGATGCCGATGGAGAGCAGTTCCTTCACGGAGTGCTGGGTGGGCTTGGTCTTCAGTTCCTGCGCCGCCGAGATCCACGGAACCAGGGTCAGGTGGACAAATACGGTGTTTTCGCGGCCCAGTTCCTGGCGCATCTGGCGGATGGCTTCGAGGAAAGGCAGCGATTCGATGTCGCCGACGGTGCCGCCGATCTCGACGATGGTCACGTCGGCCCCGTTCGCCGAGACCTTGCGCATGGCGTTCTTGATCTCGTTGGTGACGTGGGGGATGACCTGCACGGTCTTGCCCAGGTAGTCGCCGCGGCGCTCCTTCAGAATGATCTGCTCATAAATGCGGCCGGTGGTCAGGTTGTTGTCGCGCGACAGCGGCGCATGGGTGAAGCGCTCGTAGTGACCCAGGTCGAGGTCGGTCTCGGCGCCGTCGTCGGTCACGAAGACTTCGCCGTGCTGGAAGGGCGACATGGTCCCGGGATCGACGTTCAGATACGGGTCGAACTTCATCATGTTGACGCGCAGACCGCGGCTTTCCAGCAAACAGCCGATGGAGGCCGCGGCCAGACCCTTGCCTAAACTGGACACGACTCCGCCCGTCACAAAGACATACTTTGCCGACATCGATGCAACCTCTTGATTGGAATGTTGGGATTGGCCGTACCTGGTGGGCACAATCAAGTATGGCAGAGTTAGTGTCCAGACGAAAGTGGAAATTCCGTACCGAAACCCGGCCCTGCGGCCGCAGGATTGGCGTAAGTGATTGAATCAAAAACTTTCTCTGCAACAACCACCTGGGTTGCCAGGGTATCGATTCAGAAACCGGATAGGAGGACGCGCCCATTTGCAGCTGCGAAGGCATCCGGCCTACCATGCTGCCTGAGAGAGACCAATGACCACGATCGCTACCAAAGCAGTTCGCAAACTGGGCGCCGCCGGCCCTGAAGTGTTTCCCATCGCCCTGGGCTGCATGGGTATGAGCGGCATGTACGGCTCCGCCGACGAAGCCGAGAGTCTGGCGACCATCCACGCCGCCATGGATGCCGGGGTCAACCTGATCGACACGGGCGACTTCTATGGCATGGGTCACAACGAGATGCTGGTGGGCCGCGCGCTGTACGTGGAGCGCGACCAGGTCCTGATCTCGGTGAAATTCGGCGCGCAGCGTGGCCCGGACGGCTCGTGGCTCGGCTATGACGCGCGACCGGTCGCCGTGAAAACCGCGCTTGCCTACTCTCTGAAACGCCTTGGCACCGACTACATCGACATCTATCGCCCTGCCAGGCTCGATCCGAACGTCCCCATCGAAGACACCGTGGGCGCCATCGCCGACATGATCAAGGCCGGCTACGTGCGCTACATCGGGCTTTCGGAAGTCGGGCCCGGAGACGATCCGCCGCGCCGCAGCGGTGCATCCCATCGTCGATCTGCAGATCGAGTACTCGCTCGTCAGCCGCGGTCCGGAAGCGAAGATCTTCCCGGTTCTGCACGAGCTTGGCATCGCCGCGACCGCGTATGGAGTGCTGTCGCGCGGCCTGCTGTCCGGCTCGCCCACCACCGGGCCGGGCGATCTGCGCGTCCCACTTTCCGCGCTTCCAGGGCGAGAACCGCGCCCGCAACGAGCGCATGGTCGAGCAACTCCGCCAGATCGCCGCGGACAAAGGCATCAGCCCGGTGCAATTGGCTATCGCATGGGTGCTCGCGAAGGGCGACTTCATCGTCCCGGTGATCGGAGCCCGCAAGCGCACGCAGCTCGCCGACAGCCTGGCGGCACTGAACGTCAAGCTCACGACCGAAGAGATCGCCGCGATTGAAGCGGCCATCCCGCCCGAAGCCGTGGCAGGTACGCGCTACGGCGAGGAGCAGATGCGGGTGCTGGACAGCGAAAGATAGCCCCACCCCAAATGGGGGTGCCGCAGTCTCCATCCCGAAACCGGGGATGGCTGGCCCCTGGGTTGTGGTCGCTGGGCAGTTGCTGGTCCGTCAAAACAGATTCCTCTCTTTCATATCCTGGTAGTCCGTCAGTGCCTTGATCTCTTTGAGCTGCGTCTCCATTTCGTCCGAGGAATAGTGCTTCAGCGTCTGGGGCGCCTCGGCAAACGCGTACGCAGTAATTCCCACAACGGCCGCGCCAAGATTCAGATCGCGTTGATTGACCTTGTCGAAGGTATCGCTCGGCTTGTGGTGCAGGGTTCGATACTTTTCGACTGGCGTCCACAGCACGAAGGTCGGAACGCCTTTGACCAGGAAGGGCGCCGCATCAGTCCCGAATGCGATTTTGCCCTCATCATTGAGATCCCCGGCTCCGAGTGAATCCAGGAGCGGCTTGAGCGATGTAAGCGCATCAGCTTCGTCTTTCCGCCCAAAGACATACCAGCCGTTGGGTGGTTCTGCTCCGCTATCGGAAACAAACACGCCCACGCACTTGCTGGTGTCCTCGGCGTGCTCATGGGCGTAACGGAGCGAACCGAGCAGTCCTTCCTCTTCCCCGCCAAACAGGAGAAATCGGATGGTGCGCCGCGGAGTAAGTCCACTGGCTTCGATCGCCTCGGCAATGGCCAGAACACTCGCTGCGCCGGTGCCGTCATCCTGGGCGCCGGTCCCGGGCTGCCAGGAATCGAGATGGCCGCCGATCAATACGTATTCTCCGTTGTTTTCGCGCCCCGGGATTTCGGCGATCACGTTGTCCACCTTTACGTGCTCACGAATGCGATTCGTGAAACTGAATTCGATCTCCACCGGTCCTTTTTTGAGCAAGCGCTTCAGGAGCAGCGTGTCCTCCTGCCCCAAGGTAGCGGTGACGATATTGTCCAGGCTTCCGATGAAATTGTTATTGCCGCTCATATTGGCCGAATTGTTGGGACCGCCGTAGCCCAGGACCAGCGCCCTGGTGCCTTCGCTGCTGAGCAGGTTTACAGCATCGAAGAATTTGCCGTAGCCTTCTTCCCGGTGCTGGGCATTCGACTTCGGATCAATGAGCACGATGTTGTTTTTGATCTTGTCCGCATTCACCTTGACAGAATCGACGGATATGTCGTCGAGGTAGAAGACGTGGCCGCGCACTCCCCCCGGCGGTGTGGACGGACTCCAACCTTCGCTTTGGAGATAGAGACTCTGTTCATGCGGCGATATCATGCGCCCGATGGGAGTCTTCTCCGGTTCCCATGTGGCGGGCATTTCCCAAGCTTCGCCGTGCACATTTTTGAGGCTAATCCGCCGGAATTCGGATTCGGCCCATTCCGCGGCTTTGACGTAGTTCGCCGACCCGGTAAGGCGCGGGCCAATTTCATCGGCAAGGTGCCGGTCGTATTCGTATGCCTGTCCTGCCACCATTATCTGTCCGCCCAGACGAATGAGGTCGCTGCGCAGCTTGGTGTCAATCGTGAAGGAAGCGGGAGTCTGCTGAGCAGCGGAGCGGCCTCTCACGCCCAATGAAATTGCGCAGCAAAGAAGCACAAGGGAAATGCCTTTCGTCATGCATCCGATCCTCATTTCGAGGCGGAGGCAATGTCAAGACTCGCGCCATCTCCTGCATTAGGGCAGTTGGTTCAGATAGCATGCGCCGTTCACGTTCTGCGCCGGCGGAGTGGGCGGCGTCATCCAGGACGGATTGTTGAAGTCGAAGAACTCCGTCATATCGATTTGTGCGGTGTCGCGCTTGGTTAAGGGAGCCACGTTGAAGCGCGTCTCGATGAACTTCAGAATCGCGGTGAGGTCGGCCACACTGTGCGAGACGAAGTTCTTCTTCGCGTAGGGCGAAACCACGATCAACGGCACACGATAACCGGTGAAAGTGAAATCGCAGGTCGGGCCGGTTACCGTTGTGCAGACATCTCCGGGGAGCAGATCTATGGGTTTGATGCCGTCGGGGCTCACCGTCGACTGGGGTGGCACATGATCGTAAAAGCCCCCGAATTCATCGAAGGTGAGGATGAATGCCGAATCCTTCCACGAAGAACTCTGCATCAGCCCATTGATAAGCGAGGCCACGTACGCCGCTCCGGTTTGGCTGTTGGTGGGTACGGCATCGGAATTGGATGGATGTTCGTCGGAGCCCGCATCGGTTCCCGGCTCTATCTGCGCCACCTGCGGCAGCGTTCCGTTCTGAAGGTCGGTGTAGTACTGCGCAATGGGCGCGATGTTTTGCGGAAATGCAGTGGGGATGGTCTGGCCCCACGCAAAGTTCTGCACGTAGCTCAGGGTCAGCAGGCAGGCGGGGTCATAGGGCGGACCGGAACAGGTGCTGCCTTTGGGATCGACATAGATCTTCCACGTGATGCCCGCTGCCTGCAGTTCCTGAAAGATAGTGGTGGCCGTGAGCGGAGCCGCGTCTTGCGCATCGGTGCCGTTTCCATATACATATCCCTGCGATGTTCCCGCAATCAGATATTCACGGTTGGGCGGCGTGCGCGTCATTGCCGAATTGAAGAACCGGTCCGACGTGCCGAAGTTCGATGCCATGAAGTAGTAGTAGTTGAGATCGTTCCCGTCGTAGTAGCCCATGGCGCGCAGGCCTTTGACGTCGTTAAACGGCGGCTGATTGAAGCGCGCGTCATGAGCTGCGGTGTAGACAAATCCATCCAGAGTTGCAGGCGGGTAGAGACCGACCTGGTCGTGGAAATTCCAATCGACATGGCTCTCATTCCAGGACGGGCTCGGGTTTTCGACACATTGTGTGAGGAGATGGTACGAAGTCACGGGATTGCTCGTGTCGAAGGCGCAGTCGGCGGGGGGCGGCGAGGCGGGATCGCATCCCGGAATGGCCGGAGCCGGGCCGTTCAGAGGGGCGGCCCCGGTGGCCGGATTGAACTGTGGTAGGCCATCGAAGGACTGGTCCGGATAGCCGTTTTGCGCCCAATATTCGCGCAGCGCTCCGAAGTAGTGATCGAAGGAGCGATTCTCCTGCGCCAGGAAAATGATGTGATTGATGGAAGAGGTGAGGGTCGGAATCACGTTGAAGGTCGCAGTAACCGAGGTGTTTGCCGCCAGGGTCACGCTGCACGGCGCGGTTCCAGTGCAGGCGCCGGACCAGCCCGCGAAAGTATCGCCGGAGTTGGGAGCGGCGCTTAGAGTTACGGCGGTTCCGCTGGCGAAGCTGAAGCTGCAGGTTTGTCCGCAGTTGATGCCGGCCGGAGTGCTGGTGATGGTTCCGGCGCCTGAGCCCGACCCCTCAACGGTTAACTGAAAATTAACCGGAGCAGGGGCAGGGGGCGGAGTTTTGGCGCCGCCCGATCCGCAACCGGCCAGGACGCATGAAGACAGTGCTGTACACAGGAGACTGTAAGTGATTCTTTTTATTGACATAGATTCGAGTTAGATCCGCGACCGATCTTGCAAGGTATGAGGTTCGATGCGGGGAAGAGAGGTCGGGGATTGTTTGCGGTCGCGCCGGTTCGATGGAGAGCGGCGGGGTTGAGGTCCGTGGCTTTCCCACCTTAGCGGACACAAAACGTCCGCGAAGGTGGGGCACCTGTGGTGTGGCTCAGAAATTCAAGGTGATTTTTGCGGTGAGGGCACGGGGAGAAACATAGTGCGTCCCGCTGAATGTCGAGAGAAAGTTATACAGCGCGTATCTGTCGGTCAGGTTTACGGCGGTCAGGTCGAGATTCACCTTGTAACGGTCGGCGCGGAACAGATTGTCTTTGCCCAGCGACATGTCGAAAAGGTTGCGCGGGGCGATGCGCGCGGGGTTGTGATCGTTGTCGCCGGCGCCCGGCACGGGAATCCTCAAGAGCGTTGAGCTGAATTGCGAGGCAGCGCATACCGCCGGAAGCTTGTTGCCGGGGCTGGCCTTCATGCCGTTGCACATCAGGCCCGATTGAAATTCTTCGTCGGCCGTAAACTTGCTCAAATCCACGGCGGGCGCCCCGTCGAGGGTGGTCGTGGTGTCCCCGCAGGGGCTGTTGGGGTCATGCGAGAGCGGGTTATAGCACGGCGCCGATCCTGCCACCTGGCCCGAGTCGTAGCGCCAGTTAAATCCGCTCCACAGGCCGCTCAAGAATTTTCCTTGCGGGATCGTGTATTGCAGGTGGGTGGTCTGGTTGAACTTTTCATCATGGTCGATGCGGAACGGGAGCCCGGTCTGGCCCACCGTAGAGCCCGCGCCCGCTACCTGTGGGGGGAAGAAGCGCGCCGCCACGGACGACATCACCGCGTAGGCACTGAAGTTGTGGTACGACGGCACATTCACGTGCAGCGCATAGCCGGGAATCTTGGAGTTGTGCCAGTCGATGGGGAAAGTGATGGGGGTATTGCCCAGCACGCTGAAGTCGAACGCATTGTGGGTGTACTTCCAGATGTATTCCCCGCTGACCAGGATGTGCTTGCCCAGTGCCTGCGCCAGGCCGGCGTGAAATTCATTGCGGTAGCCGGGCTGCTCGGCATTCGACACGCCCGGCGAACAACTCAGGAGCGGCGCCAGCACGGGGTCCTGGCAGCCCCGGCTCGACAGCACCAGGTTCTCGTTGAACGGCGTCTCCAGGGTGCGCGCGTAGGACACGCTCAGCACCGTTCCGGATGGCTTGATGTTGTAGGAGATGCCCATGCGAGGTTCGGCCTGGCGCGCGGCCGTGAGCCCGTTGTATAAATCGCCGCGGATGCCCAGGTTAAACATCCAGTTGCCGGCCTTGATCTGGTCCTGCACGTAGAGGGCGATCTCTTTGATATCGGCGTGGCCGGAATAGTGATAGTAGTCGCCGCCGCGCGTGAAGTCGTACGGCGCCAACACTGCGGTGTAGTTCGGGTTCATTGCGGCCGCGCCTGCTGCGCAGTTCGCCGGGGTTGCATACCCGGGCAGCGGATTGCCGTCCAGGTCCACACAGGGCGCGCTGAACGCGTACACGGGATCGACCACGCCAAGGCTGTCGTCCTCGCGCAGAAAAGTGTGATCGAACTGCGCGCCGGCTTTGAACGTTTGCCGGCCGCGGTCATAGGAGATATCGGAATGCAGGCCCGCGTTCATGAGCGTGCGGCCCTGGGCGATGGAGGATGTCTGCAGGTTCTCGGGCCCGCGATCGGCGAGCGGGTTGTTGCTGGGGTAGTAGTGGTAATAGTCCTTGCGCACGAACGCGCCGAGGTTAAACACCGAATAATTGGTGACCACCCGCGTGTACGTCGGCGAAATATTAAACGTCTGGATTTGCGAATGCTGGTCGGTATCGCCGATGGTGCCCAGTTGGGGAGCCGGGGTGGCGCCGCCTGCGACCACATTCTGCACGCGCAGATTGTCGTAGGCGTTGGGCGTCTGGAACCAGGAGCGGCTGTAGTTGAGGTCAAGGTGCATGGAGTCGGGATCGCTGAATTTGAAATCGACGCGGTCGAAGGTGTTCTCCTCATTGCCCTTGTCGTGAAAGACCTGAAACTCGGGCGGATCGAGAAATCGGCCGGTATTCAGACCATCGACTTCGACGAAGTTTCCCCAGTTCTTGCCGCCATAGGCGAGGTCGAAGCCTGCGGTGGCCGAGCCGAACGTGCCATAGGAACTGGAGATGCTGCCGGTGGGCCTGGTTACGCCCTGGCCGGAACGGGTGGTGGCCACGATCACCAGGCTGGTTTTGCCGCCGTACTCGGCCGGAGGAGCGCCGGCGATGACTTCGAGAGACTGAATGGAGTTCGACGGAAGCTGATTGGAGAACACTTTGCTTTGCTGATCCGTAATAGCCTGACCGTCAACCGAGAAGGAATTGGACGCATGATCACCCATGCCATGGAACAGTCCATTCGAGTCGGACGAAACACCCGGCGTGGTCGCGGTGACCAGGGAGCTGAGCGAGGAGGACTGACTCTCGAGCGGCACCTTGGTAAACAGGTCGCGATCCACGTCGGTATGAAAGGTGGGATCGTTCTCGACCAGGTCGCCGGCGGCATCCGCTTCCACGGTGACGGACTGGCTGGCGGCGGCGATCTGCAGGACCAGGCTCAAGTTGGTGGCGATTACAGAGTGGATGTCGACGCCCTGGCGGAGGGGCGCGAACCCTGGTGCGGAAACTTCGACCGTGTATTTGTTGAAGGGAACGTTGGGGATTTCGAAGGCCCCGGTGGGGTCGGTGGTTACAGTGCGGTCCAGGCCGCTGACGGGGTTGGTCAAGTGCACCGTGGCGGCGGGAATCACCGCGCCGGTGGGGTCGGTCACGGTTCCGTGAACGGGGGCGGAGTTGCCGTTTTGCGCGGCAAAAGCCGCCGCCGGCAAACACAGCGCCGAAACCAATAGAAATATGCGAAAAGACGGGCCGCGCTTCAACGGCATTGATGGCCTCCAATATTTGGCTGAACGGGTGCAGAATCTCCGGCTGCGCTGAAAAAGTGCACGGCGCAGCCGACGTCCGTCAGGGCGCGCCCATCGAATCCGAATCAGCTTGCGGGGATGCGCCGGCTGCCGATCAAAGAACGGCAGACGGAAGCAGGAACATGAGCTGAGTGGCGACGGGAACGGCGCGCCTAGGAGGCGAAGGGAGGGGGCCGCGTAAATAATGTCGGGTGCCAGTTGCGTCGGATCGAGCGCGGCTCCACAATGGGCACCGGCGTGCCAACCTGGATGAGGATGATGACGGCCGCGGTTACGGCGACGGGCGCCACCGCGTGCATGACGATGCACAACGGGCAGTGGTCAGCATCGCTTTCGAGGGGATGGACGTGCGCAATCTGCACGACTGTGAGGAGCGCCAGCAGGATGAGGCACACGACCGTGACCACCGCGAAGGTGGGGCGGGTTGGTTCCTGTCCTCGGCGTGCTGTCAACATTTCCCTCTTACCTCACGTTTCGACGCTGGCCATCGCGGACCGGTTACCGTTAGGACGCGCCGGAAGCGGTTTTGAAAGCATCGCCCACGGAGCGGCGCCTGCTCCGTCTAAACTATGGGGGACCAATGATTGCTATGCGCAAGCTACTGCGGCTGCTGGGGGCGGCTCTGGCCTGCCTTTTTGTGGCGGCTGCCCTCGGGTCTGCGCAGACTCATAAGCCTTTGCCCACGAAGCCGGGGGTTCCCAATGCCGGCTCGAATCATCGCCTGATCTTGAAGGATGGGTCGTACCAGATCGTCCGTAAATACGAGATCGTGGGCGACCGGGTACGTTATATCTCACTCGAACGCGGTGGCGACTGGGAAGAGATGCCGGAGGCGCTGGTGGACTGGGAAGCCACGCGGAAGTGGGAGCGCGATCACGCCGACCAGGCGGTGGTGGCCGATGGCGCTTCGCCGGCGATGAAAGAAGCGGAAGACATCGACAAGGAAGAGGCCGCCGAGCGCGCCGAACAAGCGGCGCGGATGCCGGAGGTGGCCAAGGGCCTGGAATTGCCTGACCAGGACAGCGTGTTCGCGCTCGATACCTATCAGGGCACGCCGGAGTTGGTGGAGTTGCAGCCCAATGAGCTGGGAGTGGATGCCAAGACCCGCCACGGGCTGAGCACGCTGAATCCGCTGGCCGGACAGCGGGCAAGTATCGAACTGCCGGGGGCCCACGCCAAGGTTCACTTGCATGTGAACGACCCTTCCATCTTTGTTTCGCTCAATGCCACGGACGATGCGGAAAAGGTTCTGTCTCATGCGTTGACGGTAAACACTAGCGGCGCCAAGGAAATTGCGAATCGCAAGCACGGCGCGCACTCCCCGCAATCAGGATTCGCGATTGTCAAGGTGGATGAGCGCCGGGCGGTGAGGATTGTGGGGGCCATCCACATCAGCCCGACGGGCAATGTCACGCAGAGCGAAGACACCATTCCAATGAAGGTGGAAGTGATGCCGGGCAAGCACTGGCTGAAGCTGACACCGGCGGTGACGCTGACGATCGGGGAGTACGCGCTGGTGGAGATCCTTTCGCCCTCGGACATCAACCAGGTGGTCTGGGATTTCCAGGTGAATCCGCGGCTGGGCGATAACCAGGGGTCTCTGGGGCCGATTCTGAAGTGAGGGTACAGACTTCGCAGTTCCCGGCACTTCCCAACGTATAGTGTAGCGTTACGGTGTACAATCTTAAAAGATGATCCGCTCGTTCCGTCACAAAGGAATTGAGAATTTCTTTTTAACGGGTTCCAAAGCTGGAATCCAGCCGAGCCACGCGAAGAAGCTCTCGGATCAGCTGACTGTTTTGAATGCCTCGACGAGGCCGGACCACATGAGAGTGCCCGGATGGCAATTCCACGCGTTGAGTGGAAACCTTTTAGGCCACTGGGCAGTGAGTGTCAGCGGGAATTGGCGTCTCACGTTCACATTTGAAGGAGAAGATGCGGTACTCGTCGACTATCAGGACTACCACTGAGACAAGGGGAAACAGAGCTATGCGGATGCACAACCCTTCCCATCCCGGCCAGATACTGGCCTACTATCTTGCGGGCCGGTCCGTGACTGAAGTTGCCCGGCATCTTGGGGTCACTCGCCCGGCGCTCTCGCGCATCCTGAATGGCAGAGCCGGGATCTCCGCCGACATGGCACTGCGTTTCTCAGAGGCATTCAACACCGATGCAGACCTATGGCTTCGACTGCAGGCACAACGCGACCTGTGGGTGGCGTCGCGCAAGAGGCGTGCGCGCGTCAAGCCATTGATCGAAACCGAAGCCGCCTAAGGCTCGGGGGCGACGCGCTTCGCGATTCTCAAGCGCCGGCGCTCCCATTCTTCGCTATTGAAGATGCGGGGGCCGACTTCGATGAGACGCGGCATCATATTGAAGACCGCGACGCGGCTCCAGGGCTTGCCGGCGCGGGTGCGATAGCCCATTTCGTTCAGGCTGCTCACGATCGCCGAGTAGGAGAAGTCCTGGGCGAGCAGGTCCATCATCAGCAGGAGGACCTTGTTTTCGGACTCGTCGAGTTCGAGGCGCTTGCAATCGGTGGAGATGTGCAGGCCATAGGGAATGTCTTCCGAGAATCCACCTTCCGGCGGAGCTTCGCTGTCGGGCAGCTCGCGCCGCCACTCGATGGAAACCATTTGCCATCCAGCAGTCATGCGCTGCTGAATCACGTCAGGGCTGAAAGGCCCGGAAACTACATCGCGAACTCGCTCGAAATACGCCATGGAAAGCCTCCGCAGACACTACTGGTACGAAAGTCATGGCAACTGAGGGGCCATCCCGCAAACGTTATGGTTGACGGACAAACTATAGGATTAAAATTAGTTAACTTCTCAAGTCAAGCGCGGACGGGACTTTCAGGCCGTTCGACTTTGGAACAAGCCGTCCGGTTTCGGACAACGGACGCTTAGAATCCTGCGGGGTTTATCCCGATGAAACCTGTGACCATGCTTATGCAATCCACGCCCATGGTCAGGTTATTGCGCTTGGGGCTTCCAGACTCGGGAATCAGGGCGGATCGTGAAGCCGTTGCCGTGGCTTCACCGCTTGACCTTCTTAAGACGAAGACCTCCTCAAAGGTGAGGCACAAGCCGCTGGGATGCAATGGAACAGGATGTCTGACGGGATGATCGATTATTACGAATTTCTGCAAATCAGTCCCCAGGCCGAGCCGGAAACAATCCACCGAGTGTATCGATATCTGGCTGGCCGTTTTCACCCCGATAACCCGGAATCGGGAGATAGCAACCTGTTCTGCATGGTGAAGTCGGCTTACGACGTGTTGTCTGACCCGGTGAAGCGCGCCGATTATGACCAGCTCCGCAAAAATGAGCCGATGGAGCAGGAGCCGCTGTCTTCGTCGGTGGATTTTATGGATGACCTGGATGGTGAGTTGAACCGGCGGCTCGCGGTGCTGGCCGTGCTCTATCGTCGCCGCCGCATGGACGCGGATGTTCCGGAGGTGACTCTGGCCGAGATCGAAACGGGGATGGGTTTCCCCCGGGACTATCTGAACTTCACCCTCTGGTACCTGGCGAGGAAAGGCTACGTCTCTCGCGCCGATAACGCCCAATTCACACTGACCGCCGATGGTGTGGACTTTGTGGAGACACACCGGGGGAGTATTCCCATATTGAACAAGATGCTGACGACGGGATCAGTATTTCCGAGTTCGAAGACTGTGCCAACCGCCGACGCAGAGCCAGTACGAGACCCGGTGCAACTCAACCGGCAGGCGGGACCGCGAACTACCCAGGCACGGTCCGGTCAGACACCGATCGTTCTGCCCAAGGAGTTTGCGCCCTCCCCGGAATGGCGTCCAGGCATGCCGGATCGACGCGTGAATAAGGAAGACCGCCGCGTAGATTCGCGGGGACGGCGCAAGACCGACTGACCGCTCCCTACTCGCGCAGGCCGATCCCGAGCGCCTTCATCTTGCGGTAAAGGTGGCTGCGCTCCAGGCCCAGCAGTTCCGCGGCGCGGCTCACGTTATTGCGGGCTTCTTCGATTTTTTTAAGGATGAAGTCGCGCTCGTAGGCGTCGCGAGCCTGTTGCAGTGTTGAGAATTCTTCCGTGAGCCGCGAGACGGCTGACTTGTGCGTCAGGGGCGGAAGTTGCTTGCGCTCGATACGAAGGGTGCGCGGATTCAGAATCAGCACCCGCTCGATTACGTTTTTCAACTCGCGCACGTTGCCGGGCCAGTGGTATTGCGCCAGGGCCTGCAGGGCTTCGTCACTGATCTCTATGCGCGGTCGCCCGTATTGGCGGCCGAAGTCGCCCAGGAATTCCCGTACCAGCGGCGGAATATCCTGCTTGCGCTCGCGCAGGGGCGGCACGAAAAATGGCACCACGTTGAGACGATAAAACAGGTCCTCGCGAAAATTGCCCTTGGCAATCTCCTCTTCCAGATCCTTGTTGGTCGAGGCGATCAGCCGCACGTCGACACGCAACGGCTGCGTGCCGCTCACAGGCGTGAACATGCCGTCGTCGAGGGCGCTGAGCACCTTGGACTGCGTTTTGAGGCTCATGTCGCCCACTTCGTCGAGAAAAAGCGTTCCTCCGTCGGCGCGTTCCAGGGTACCGCGCTGCTCCGGCGGGCCACCCGGCTGCGCTCCGTGACGATAGCCGAAGAGTTCGGCCTCGATGTGGGCTTCGGGTATGGCCGCGCAGTTCAACTCCACGAACACGCGATCGCGGCGCAGGCTCTCGGCATGAATAGACCGCGCGATCAGTTCCTTGCCCGTGCCCGACTCGCCGTAGATGAGCACGCGTCCGTTGGTGGGCGCCATCAGGCGGATCTGTTGGCGCAGAGCCTTTACCGGCACGCTGTCGCCGGTGAGGACCGAACCCACGCTGAATTGCTTCTTGAATTCGAGATTTTCGGTGCGCAGGCGGCGGGCTTCCACGGCATTCTTGAGTACGATGAGGGTGCGGTCGAGGGAGAGCGGCTTCTCGAGAAAATCGTAGGCGCCGAGTTTGGTCGCCTTCACGGCGGACTCGATGGTGCCGTGGCCGCTGATGATGACCACTTCGGGCCGCCGCTCCAGGCTCATTTGGCGCACGTCGGAGAGCACATCGAGGCCGTCGCGGTCGGGCAGCCAGATGTCGAGCAGCACCACGTCGTAGGGCGCGTCGTCGATGAGCACAAGCGCCTCGGCCGCTGTAGCCGCGGTGGCCACGCCATAGCCTTCTTCGCGCAAGATCTCCTCGAGCGACGAACGAATCTCCGCCTCATCGTCCACAACGAGCACATGGTTCACGAGCGCACTTCCTTCATGGTCTCGACAGATTCAGTTTCGCCGTTCGGGGGCGCCGGCGGCGCGACCGCCTCGATCAGCGGCACGCGCAGGATAAAGCGCGCTCCCTTGGGGCTGTTCGATTCGGCGCGGATGGTTCCACCGTGTTCCTGCGCGATCTTGGCCGCAATGGAAAGCCCCAAACCCGTGCCGCGATGCTTGGTGGAGTAGAACGGCAGAAACAGCCGCTCGCGAATCTCATCGGTAAGTCCATGCCCGGTATCGGAGACCGCAACTTCGGCAGACGTGCCGTCCTCGCTGAGCGCGCTGCGGATGCCGAGCACGCGCAGCAGGCTACCCTGCATGGCCTCGGCAGCGTTGTCGATGAGGTTGGCCAGTGCGCGCCGGATGGCATCGGGATCGGCCATCACCGGCGGAAGGCCCGGCTCCAGGTCGCGCTTCAAGGTGATTCCATCGAGGCGGCCGCCGAACATTGCCAATGCCTCTTCCACCACCTGGTTCATGTCGCAGGAGCGCGGCTGCGAAACCGGAAACTGGGCCAGGGCTGAGAACTGATCGACCAGCGTTCGCAGCGTGCCAACGCAGGTGAGAATAACCTCGCTGCACTTGCGAATGACGCCGGGAGATTCGGGCTGGCTGCGGTCGAGATGTTTCCCGATGCGCTCGGCGGAGAGGGCGATGGGCGTGAGCGGGTTCTTGATCTCGTGGGCGACGCGCTGCGCTACTTCTTTCCACGCGAGCTGGCGCTGTGCGCGCAGCAGTTCCGTTGTGTCTTCGACGACCAGCACGGTTCCCGGGCGGCCGCGAGTGAGGTCGAGGCGCGCGCTGGTCACGCCGAGATGGATGGCGCGGCCGCGCGCGTGCAGTTCGATTTCAGTGGAAGCCGCTCCCATGCGATGCCCGCGACGGATCACGGCTCCCAGCTCATCGGCGGATTCCGGCGGCAACAGCGACTCTATGGCTTTTCCGGGCAGTTCCTCGCTGCTCCGCAGGCCCATCAATGCGGCAAATGCGCGGTTGGCCTGAAGCACTTTCCCGGTGCTGTCGAGCGTGACGACACCACTCGGAATAGTCTCGAGAATGGTTTCGAGTTCGCGCCGGCGTTCTTCGATGGATTGGTTGGCCGCGGTGAGCTGGGCTGAGGACGTTTCCGCCAATTGGCGGCTGGTCTCAAGGTCCGCCGCCATGTGATTGAACGAGCGTACTAGGTCGGCCATTTCGCCGGTGGTGATCAACCCGACGCGCTGCTCATATTTGCCAGCGGCAATCTGGTCCATGGCATCGGCCAGCGCCGAGACGGGCCGGGTAATCTGCTTCGACAGGAACATCGCCAGCCAAACGCTGGTGAAAAATACCAGGACGGTGACCAGAAGCAGCAGCAGGAAGAAATTGGAACGAACGCGGTTGCGCAGCCGGAAAAGCTGCCAGTATGCAGCCGCTCCCGCGCGAATGCGAATGGCGGTCTTGCTCAGTCCTTGGGGAATGGGCAGCGCAACCACCACGACCTTGCCCGACCCGGTCCTCGACATGCCCAGTTCGAATTCATGGCCGCCGACGACGATGATGGGCATATCCGTACGTTGCGCCGACGAGAGCAGGCTTTCAGAAAAATCGCCATGCAATGGAATGACGCGTTCCTGTTCGCCTTCATCGAGCCAGGGCACCAGGTAGGACGTATTGGTTTCTCCCGGCTCCTGATAGCCCGTGATCTTGCGGTGATCCTTGCTGTAGACAATCGCGAATCCGCCGGTGAGCGTGATGCGGTGCGAACTGAGCGCGTCCTTCAGGGCAGCCAGATCCTGGTCGGGAGCGCCCGATACCACGATTGACTCCGCCTCAACGCGGGCATTGTTGGCCACATACCCGGCCAGTTCCTGTACCACGCGGGTCGAGTCGACGCGCAGTTCCGACGTGTTGGGCGAGAACCAGCGATCGATGGACCTGTTCATCAATTGAAAGCTGAACAGAAACATCAATACGGCTGGGGTAAGGGCGATGAGAGCCGCGCCCAGCACCATGCGGGTGCGAAGGCGAGCGCCGAGCGCGCTGCTGCCTTGGTCCGCATAGAGTTTGAGGATGTTCCTCAGCAACAACAGCAACAGGACGATGAGCAGCAGGAACAGCACCACCGTGAGCCCGGTAAACGCCAGCGTTTCGCCGGATGTCTCGGGGTTCAGGAAGCTGACGCCGGAGGTGTTGAACCACTGCAGAGCGCCCAGCAGCGCGAAAAACAGAACCACTCCCAGCGATAGCAGGAACACGGCGCGCCGCCGGCGATCCTTACTGAAGAACATGGGGGGATTATAGTTCCGACTGGACCAGCGAATCCGGTCATAGCCGGCAATTCGACGCGCGGTCTCGGATGACAGGCCACCCACAAAGACCGTTGTGGCAGGACTTTGGCGGCGCAAGTAGGGGGCCGCGGGTCTCTTTACTGACGAAGCCGGCACGGTGAGATCCGGCGGCTCCCATGAGAGAGGGTTAACTGATAGATTGGCTGTGTAACGGCGCAGATAGAGGATGCACAATTACAAGACTGATCGTGCCGGGTGGTTTACGAGCGGCCCAGACCCGTCCCCGAGGAGGCAGTTTGGCAGAGCAAGTTCCAGGACCGATTTGCGTTTCCCGAGTGGGCACCGACTGGATTGACAGTGGGACGATGTGCCTGGTGCGAGCCCCGGCTCCGGGTCCGTGTAAGACTTTCGTAAATGCCCGATGCACGGTGACCCCCATTTCCGGGGGGAAAGAAAAAACGGCATTCGACCAGTCCCACGTCTACTCAAAGTCGGCGGAAGCCGCCTCCAAGCGCGCCATCGACCTTCAAATCATCGGCGGCGATTACGGCCGGGGTGGAGAAATACGGCTGGACAACGAAACCTACCTCAAGAAGCTGATCGAACTGGCATCGGGGTACAGGCAAAAGGTCAGTGACAAAGCCAAGAGCCTGCAGTTCTTTATCGTCCAGGGTGGGGGAGAGGGATTTCTTCCCGCGGGCTATGACAAGAAGACTGCCGGGCGAATGGAAGTGGCGGGCGAGACAACCGACGGGAATACAGAAACAGATCTCTACGATGAGAACGACATCATCGCCGTGTTCAGCCCTGACGGAAGCCTGGTAAGCGCGACGCGTCTGGAAAGACCGCTGAAGATTCCCGGCTACTGGACGGAGAAGACAGCCAACCTGGTGTACGACAGCTGGCACGGAAAGAACGTGAGTGTTTATCGGAATACTTACTGGTTCCAAGTGCCGCCGATTGGCGAAGGCGTGATCTATCTTGGCCTTGCAGTCCAGGACGATTACCGTCCCAAAGGCATCACCGTCGATATGCATAAGCAGGAGGATACAAACGGGTGCATCTTCCTCGTCGATGACAACACTCCGGATCGAAATGCAAAAGATCCCGCGGGAAAGACCTTACCGGTCTTCGACAAAGGCAAAGGCAAGGTCGTTCAGATTCCGCTGAAGCAGATTGACCTGTTCGAACCCAAATTCATCGTCGACATCCTGAAGTCCCAGGGCAAAAAGCCTGAGGATGTAAAGGCCTACGATCCCAAAAAGGGCAATCGGTACCCGCTCGGAGTCATGAACATCGTTCGCGTCTCCCAGAAGTGAACGCCGCACTTCGCGACGTTCACGAATGGCGGGCCCGGCAGACCATGACAGCCGACCAGATTTTCATCAGGCGAGCACATCCGCAGGGGCTGTCCACGGCTTCTGCTGGCTTTCGGCTACGCCGCGATAGGTCAGCTTCCCCATCCACGTGTTGAGTCCCTCAGCCAGCCCGGGATCTTGCTTCAACGCATCGCGCGCACCGAGGTTGGCCAGGCGCAGCAGATACGGGAATGTTGCGTTGGTCAGAGCGAGTGTGGATGTGTGCGGCACCGCACCCGGCATGTTGGTGACGCAGTAATGCACCACGCCATCGACCACATAGCTGGGGTCGGAGTGCGATGTGGGCCGCGCTGTCTCCACGCAGCCGCCCTGGTCGATGGCCACATCCACAATCACCGCGCCCTTCTTCATCTTGCTCACCATGGCGCGCGTGACGATTTTGGGAGCGGTCGCGCCGGGGATCAGCACCGCGCCCATAACCAGGTCGGCTTCGTGCGTGGCGTGGGCCAGGTTGTAGCTGTTGGACGAGAGCGTGTAGACGCGGCCGTTGAAGATGTCGTCGATTTCGCGCAGGCGGTTCAGGTTCAGATCGACTAGCGTGACCTTGGCGCCGAAACCGAGCGCAATGCGCGCCGCGTTGGTGCCCACGATGCCGCCGCCAATGATGGTGACGTGCGCCGGAGGCACGCCGGGGACTCCGCCGAGCAGGATGCCACGCCCGCCGTGTTCCCGCTGAAGATAGGCCGCGCCCACCTGCACGCTCATGCGGCCGGCGACTTCGCTCATCGGCGTCAGCAGCGGCAGCGTGCCCTGGCGGTCGCGCACGGTTTCATAGGCGATGCCGATGACTTTCGATTGGATCAGCTTGTCGGTGAGATCAGGCAACGGGGCGAGATGCAGATAGGTGAAAAGTACCAGGCCTTCGCGGAAGTAAACGTACTCCGACTCGATGGGCTCCTTGACCTTGACAACCGTATCCGACTTGCCCCATACATTTCCGGCATCGCCGACGATCTCCGCGCCCGCGTCCTGGTATTCGTCGTCAGGAAAGCTGGACTGCGCCCCGGCCTGCGTTTCTACCAGCACTTTATGCCCAGCCTCGGTAAGAGCCTTCACGCCTGCCGGTGTTACGCCCACCCGCGCCTCGTGATCTTTAATCTCTTTTGGAACCCCAATAATCATGGTTCTTGCTCCTCTGGTCGTTTGCCGTGCTCGGAGAAAGCAGCGGATGTTTGTGACCTCGTCAATTCATGTTTTCCCGCGCGTCCTTCCAGAGATCGATGCCCGCATCCTGCGCGTGGCGGTCAATTTCTTTGAGTTCCGCTTCGGTGAAATCGAGACGCTTGAGCGAGTCGAGCGAATCATCGAGTTGCTCGACGTTGCGCGCGCCGATCAGCGCCGATGTCACTCGCTGGTCGCGCAGGACCCAGGCGATGGCCAACTGCGCCAGCGTTTGGCCGCGCTTCTTTGCGATCCGGTTCAGGGATTGAACGCGCTTGATGTTGCCTTCATTCAGAAAGCGCTTCAGCAATGAGGAATTCGCGGCGGTGGCGCGCGAGTTCTGCGGAACTCCCTTGAGATACTTGCCGGTAAGCAGGCCCTGGGCCAGCGGCGAGAAGGCGATGCAGCCTGCGCCGATTTCATCGAGGGTGTCGAGGAGGCCGTTTTCGATCCAGCGATTCAACATGGAGTAGGACGGCTGATGAATGAGCAGGGGCACGCCCATGGATTTGAGGATTTCGGCAGCGGCGCGCGTGCGTTCGGGGCTGTAAGAAGAAATGCCGACGTAAAGGGCCTTGCCCTGGTGCACAGCAGTGACGAGCGCGCCCATGGTTTCTTCGAGGGGCGCATTCGCCCACGGACGATGGGCGTAAAAAATGTCGACGTACTCGAGGCCCATGCGTTTGAGGCTGTCGTCAAGCGAGGCAAGCAGATATTTGCGCGAAGCGCCAATGCCGTAGGGGCCCGGCCACATGTCCCAACCGGCCTTGGTGGAGATGACCAGTTCGTTGCGAAGACTGCCGAAATCTTTGCGCAGGATGTGGCCGAAATTCTCTTCTGCCGAGCCGTAGGGCGGGCCGTAGTTGTTGGCCAGGTCGATGTGGGTCACGCCGCGGTCAAAGGCGCGGCGGACCATGGCTCGGCCGGTTTCGAAGACGTCGGCTCCGCCAAAGTTCTGCCACAGGCCGAGAGAGATGGGCGGCAATACCAGGCCGGATCGGCCGCAGCGGCGAAAGGTGGCGTTGTCATACCGCTTGGCATCAGGGACGTAGGTCATGCAGGAAAACTCCGTGAATTGCGCTCAAACTCCCGCGCCAATTCGGAGACGCAGGGTCCCGTAGAAGTATGTCACAGCGGGGCGGAGGGTGGGGTGTGGCGGGGAACACGGGTGGGAATCGTCAAATCAAAGGTCTCAGAGGGAAACCTTCGGGGCGCGGCGGGGGATGAAATCCAGGAAAACGCGCCGAGTTGCCGAATTATTGCCTATCTTTCACCGCGTTCTGCTCAGGAGATGACTTCCCTGATCGCTGCCCCGGCATCGCCCTAAGTTCGTCTCCCAGGCCGATGATGAGCTCACGGCCACGCATGTCGATGTCCCAGTTCAACTGATAGAAGACATCGTCACGGTAACCATCTGCGAGACCGGTTTCCTTGAAGCTCTTGTCAATGATTGCTATTCCGGGCTGATTCAACTCCATCCAAACTGGCGGGTGCAGCGGAGTGCCGTCGCTGTAAACTTCCTGGGCCGCTGAGTTCATGATCGTAAGGATCTGGCGGAGCCGTCCGGCTCAAGATGAGAACCGGAAAGAAGATAAGCCTGAATCTGGGGGTGTCTCTTCAAGCGATCCGACAGGTCGATAATGATCTCTTGTCGCGCGACTGGAATCACGTCGCCGACGTTGATGGTGGCCGGTTTTGCGTTGTCGCGGTGCGGCGGTGCGCTTTGTGGAGGAGGTGCAGGGGTATTCTTGGCCTGGATCTGTGAGGCTGGCTGAACGGGTTGCCGGCCAAGATCGCCGCTCCTGCCGCTGTGCGTGCGGCAAGCGGTCAAAAGCAGCAACAGAGAGACCACGCACAGGAAGGAAGCTAGAGAATGACGATTGTTAGTGCCAACAGTCATCCGAGGATTGCCTCCTCTGCCATGAAATCTACTCGTTGCGCTCCTTACTCCGCGTTATCGATCTGCGCGCGCTGCAGTTTGTCGGAGTAATCGACGTAGACGGCTTTCCACGTGGTGAAGAACTCGATAGCTTCGGAGCCTTCGCGGTGGCCGTTGCCGGTTTGCTTGACGCCGCCGAAGGGCAGATGCACCTCGGCGCCGATGGTGGGCGCGTTGATGTAGGTAATGCCGGCTTCGAGGTCGCGGATCGCGGCGAAGGCGCGGTTCAGATCCTTTGTGTAGAGGGCGCTGGAGAGGCCGTAGTCGATCGAATTGGCGATTTCGATTCCCTGCTCGAAGGTATCGAACTCGATGAGCGCGACCACCGGGCCAAACACTTCTTCGCGCGCGATGCGCATGCACTTGGTCACGCCGCCTACGATCGTGGGCTCGAAGAATGTGCCCTTGCTGTATGCGCCGTCGGTGAGCGCGTGGCCGCCGCAGAGCAGCTTCGCGCCTTCACCGGTGGCGATCTCGACATAGTTCGTCGATGTCTCGATCTGGCTCTCGTTCACCTGCGGGCCGACTTCGACCGATTCATCGAGGCCGTTGCCGATCTTCAGCTTCTTGGCTCGCTCGACCAGCTTTTGCGTGAACTCGGCGGCGATGCCCTTCTGCAGGAGGATGCGGCTGGTGGCGGTGCAGCGCTGGCCGGTGGTTCCGAACGCGCCCCACAGCGCGCCGTCGAGCGCCAACTCGAGATTGGCGTCGTCGAGAACGATCTGCGCGTTCTTGCCGCCCATTTCGAGCGACACAGGCTTGAAGTTGGCCGCTGCGCGCTGCGCCACGCGCGAGCCCACTTCGCTCGATCCCGTAAAGCTGATGGCGCGGACGTCGGGGTGTTCGACCAGCGCGTTGCCCACCGACGAGCCGCCGCCGCAAACGATGTTGATCACGCCCGGGGGCAGGCCCGGCGTCGACCAGCGCCTGCACCAGGTTGTAGACCGAGAGCGGCGTGTCCGTAGCAGGCTTGATGACGCACGTATTGCCGCCCACCAGCGCGGGAAACGACTTCCAGGACGGGATCGCCATGGGGAAGTTCCAGGGCGTAATCAGGCCCACCACGCCTACCGGCATGCGCACGCTCATGGCGAACTTGTTCTGCAACTCGCTGGGCGTGGTCTTGCCGAACAGGCGCCGTCCCTCGCCGGCCACGTAAAAGGCTTCGTCGATGGCTTCCTGCACATCGCCGCGCGTTTCGGCCAGCACTTTGCCCATCTCGCGGGTCATGTCGCGGGCGTACTGCTCTTTGCGCTCCTGCAGAATGCGTCCGGCGCGATACAGAATCTCCGCCCGCTTGGGCGCGGGAACCAGCCGCCAGGTGGCAAACGCCTTTTTGGCCGCCGCGACCGCATCGGCCACATCTTCCGGACCGGACGCTGGAAACTCGCCCACGATGTCGGAATGATCCGCCGGGTTTACATTCGAAAAGGTCTTGCCGCTGCGGGCCGGCAGCCACTGGCCGCCAATCAGATTGCGATATTCGTTCTGGGGCATGAGAGAACCTCTAAAAACAGCTGTCAGGTTTCAGTTGTCAGTTGTCCGTATTGCCGTCCGACATCGGATGACCATTTCTGGGTCGCTACGTGACTGTTGTGCGTTACCTCACTTTTTGGACGCCACATATGCGGTATCCTGAGAACGCGGCAAACCACTAGAGTTTATAGCACCGGCTCGCCCCCGAAGCCTATGCCCGGGCCACCGTCGGCTTCTGCTCATTGGCCGTACAATACTCCTTGAGGTAGAACCAAACTCCCAATGTCTTCGAACGGCTATCAGTCGCGCTCACCGCGCACCCACGGCCTGCGCTCGCTCTTCAGCATGTTTTCGAGCGACCTGGCGATCGATCTCGGCACCGCCAACACGCTGGTTTACGCGGCCGGCAAGGGCATCGTGGTCAACGAGCCCTCCATTGTCGCCATCAACAAGAACACCGGCGAAGTGGAAGCCGTGGGCAAGGAAGCCAAGGAGATGCTGGGCCGCACGCCCGGCAACATCGTGGCCATCAAGCCCATGAAGGACGGCGTCATCGCCGACTTCAAAGTCACCGAAAAGATGTTGAACTACTTCATCCAGAAGGCGCACAACCGCAAGATGCTGGTGCATCCGCGGATCGTGATCGGCGTGCCTTCGGAGATCACCCAGGTGGAAAAGCGCGCGGTCGAGGACTCGGCCTATCGCGCCAAGGCCAGCGAAGTTTACCTGGTGGAACAGGCCATGGTGGCGGCGATCGGCGCCGGGCTGCCCATCACCGAGCCGGGCGGCAACATGGTGGTGGACATCGGCGGCGGCACCACCGACATCGCGGTCATTTCGCTTTCGGGCATCGTCTATTCGCGGTCGGTCCGCATGGCCGGCAACCAGATGGACGAGGCCATCACCAACTACCTGAAGCGCAAGTACAACCTGCTGATCGGCGAGCGGACCGCCGAGCACATCAAGATGGAGATCGGGTCGGCGTTCCCGCTGGACAAGCCGATCACGCTGGAGATCAAGGGGCGCAACCTGATCGAGGGCGTGCCCAAGAGCATCACCATCGACGACAGCGAGATTCGCGAAGCGCTGGGCGAGTCGATCGCCGTGATCCTGAACGCGATCCGCGTGGCGCTGGAGCGGACCCCGCCCGAGCTTTCCGCCGACATCTCCGACCGCGGCATTGTGCTCACCGGCGGCGGCGCGCTGATCAAGAATCTCGACAAGCGCATCCGCGAGGAAACCGGCCTGCCTGTGTCAGTGGCTGACGATCCGCTGGCCTCGGTGGTACTGGGTACGGGCAAGATGCTGTCGGACTTCCGCCTGCTGCGGAAGATCAAGATCGATTGAAGCAGTTGTCAGTTCTCAGTCGTCAGTTTTCAGTTTTCGGCGATCGATCAACTCCGTGAATCGTTGCGGTTCGGACTGAAGGTCGAAACTTGCAATGGCGCGTCAAAATCACCATCATCGACTGAGAACTGACAACTGAAAACTGACAACTGGCTTCCATGGAATCGTTCCTCTTCCGCTATCGCAACCTGCTGGTGCTGCTGACCCTGCTGCTCGTCCAGATCATCGGGCTGGCGGTGCAGGTGCGGCGCATCGAACCCGGACGGCAGGAGCCTTGACTCGCCTGACAGTTCGGGGGTCCGGCTAATCCGGCTGTGGGCAAATGCAGTGGTGGCACCGGTGGAGCGGACCGTCGAAGCACTCCAAAACCGGGGTGGGCGGCTTCTGGGAGAACTACATCGACCTGCGCCACGTGCGCCAGCAGAACCAGGACCTGCAGGACACCATGGACCGGCTGCGGCTGGAACAGGCTGCCCTGCTTGAAGATGCGCGCCAGGGGCAGCGGCTGCAGGCAATGCTGGACTTCCAGCAGAAGTACATCTACAGGACGGTTCCTGCGCAGGTGATCGGTTCCAGCGGTTCCGACCAGTCGCGCGTCTTTTATATCGACAAGGGCAAAGGCGAGGGACTGGCTCGCGATATGGCGATCATTACTGCGGAGGGGATCGTGGGCAAGATCCGGGAGGTCTTTCCCCACTCCGCGCAGGTGCTGGCTATCAACGATCAGAGCAGCGGGGCGGGCGTGATTCTTGAAACCACGCGCACCCGCGGCATCCTGCGCGGCAACGCCGAGGGGCAGCCGCAGATCGTGGGAATCCTGGCCGACCAGCGCATCAAGCCGGGCGAAAATGTGCTCACTGCCGGCGGCGACCAGATCTTTCCGCGCGGGCTCCCGGTCGGGGTTGTCGAGAAGGTAGCCAACGACGCCGATCGCGATGGGTTCATCAACGTGATCGTGAAGCCCGCCGCCCATCTCGACCGGCTGGATGAGGTGCTGGTGATTACCTCGACCGAACCGCGCTTCTCGCCCCAGCAGCAAAAGGACATTGAAACCAGCGAAACCCTGAAGAGCGCAGACGCAGCCGCCCTGGCAGAACAGAGAAAGGCGTCGGCCATTATGGCTGAGCGTCTTCCCGGCCTGACCGACCCGAATGCGCCGCCCAAGCCCGCAGACGCCAAGGGTGCCAATGGCGCAACGCCGACGCCCACCACGCCGGTAGTTCCCAAGGTTCTTCCCCCGCAGCATCCCGATCGGTTTACGCCCGGGCATGCGGATCAGCCGGAAAGAACTGGTCCCGTCGCCCCACCGGCACCAAAGTCTTCATCCGGCAACACCACCCCGGCAAGGCCGGCCCAAAAGCCCGGGAAGCAGGAGGCCGCGCCGGGCACACCCACCGAATCGAAGCCCAAGTCTCCCGCCAAACCAACGCAACAGCCGCAGCCTCAAAGGAACCAATAAATGTCCGTGCTGACGGCCAACTCCCGCCGCGATCTCGAAATCCACCGCTACCCGGCGCCGCTCTACATCGTGGCTCCGGTCATCGCGCTGGTGCTGCAGGCGCTTTTGCCGCGCATCGTGGGCAGGTTTGCTTATTTCGATCTTCCCCTGGTGGTGACCATTTATTTCGCTCTCGGGCGCCGCAGTCCCATCCAGGGAATGTTTATGGGCGGAATGATGGGTATCTTCGAGGACGCCCTGACTCATCACGCAATCGGCATCAACGGCATTGCCAAGACCGTCGCCGGCTACCTGGCGGCTTCGGTGGGCATTCGCATCGATGTGCAGAACACGGCCATCCGGCTGATGCTCAATTTCGTGCTCTCCCTGCTGTGCAGCGCTATCGTGGTGTTTATTCACCGGGTGCTGCTGGGTCTGGAACTGCACTGGAACTGGCTGGGCATGCTCTTCGAAGCTGTCGGGAATTCGGTGATCGCGTTGTTCCTTTTCCCGCTGCTGGACCGGTTTCAGGTAAGGGACTGAGTTCAACAAAAGGTGGTCGAAATTTCGCACCAACAATGGTGAAAACAGGGCAGAAAAGCTCGTTTCTGCACAATGAATGGTGCATTTTTCAATGCTTTAATCGTTACAAACTATTCATGCTAAGGCAGTTAGGATTACTTTCACAGTTTCACGGTGCGAATTTTTTTTGCGGAGCCAGCCCGTTCCCGTCAGATTCAGAGGCTCAGATTTGCTCTGAGGAAGCGGTTTTTGGGCGTGAGGTTTCTCGAAGGCAGCAAGATGACTGGAATGTTGCTTTTATTGTGCGCGCAGAGGGCGTAATTCCCTGCAGTGAAAATGACGGCTAAGTCCTTTTAAATCAGGAGGGATAAAATTATGCCGTTTTTTCATCCTTTCGGGGTGCGGATACGCCTCATGCCGGATGCCGCGTAGGCAGGTCCGTGCAACACCCAAGTCACCAACGGGGAACCAGACCAGTCAAATAAGCAAGCCAATCTGGCTGTATCCTAGAGCACAGGAACATGTATCAAGACACAGGGAACCGCGGTGAAAAGCTCTCCACTGTGAAGTCGGCGGTGGTGCAGTACGGCATTCTGGTGATGATGCTGGCGCTGGCCGCGGGCCTGTGGCGGCTGCAGGTGCTGGGCGCGAGCAATTTCCGCGAGCTGGCCGAGCAGAACCGCATCCGCAAAGTGCCCATCCTGGCGGCACGCGGCAAGCTCTTCGACCGCGAAAACCGGCTCATGGTCGACAACTATCCTTCCGTCTCCTGCTTCCTGGTCCGCGAGCAGAACAAGAACGTCGATGCCGACCTGCCCATGATCGCGGAGGGCCTGCACCTCGATCTCGAGCAGTTGCGCGCCACCCTGCGCCACTTCCGGGTTTCGCCGGGGTATCAGCCGATCCCCATCAAGCAGGACATCACCGCGGACGAGCAGGCGTTCATCGAGGCGCACCGCAACGAACTGCCGGAGCTCGAAACCATCGACGAAGAGCGGCGGCTCTATCCGCGCGACGGCTTTGCCGCCCACCTGATCGGGTACGTGGGCGAAGTGAGCGAAGAAGACCTGAACCAGCCGCGCTACGCCTACTACCAGCCCGGCGACGTGGTGGGCAAGGCCGGCGTCGAAGAGACCTACGACCAGATTCTGCGCGGCGAGGACGGTTCCCGAGATGTCATTGTCGACAGCCACGGCCGCGAGGTGGGCGTGCTCGGCACGCAGCACGCCAAGCCGGGCCACGACCTGAAGCTGACCATCGACCTCGATCTGCAGCGCGCGGCCGAGGTGGCTCTGGGCGACGCCAACGGCGCGGTGGTCGTCATGGATCCGCGCAACGGCGAGATCCTGGCCCTGGTTTCGCACCCCAGCTACGATCCCAACGCGTTTGCGGTGCGCATCCATCGCGACGAGTGGAACAAGCTGGTCACCGATCCCCGCCATCCGCTGATGAACAAGGCAATCCAGGACCAGCTTGCGCCGGGTTCGACGTTCAAGATCATCATGTCGGCGGCCGGCCTGCAGGAAGGCGTGGCCCAGGACATGCGCGTGAACTGCGTGGGCGGCGGAAACTTCTACGGGCGCTTCTTCCACTGCGACAAGCACCATGGCGTGCTGAGCATCCAGCAGGCCATTCCGCTGTCCTGCGACACGTTCTTTTACGCCATGGCGCAGCGGCTGGGCATCGACACGATCGCGAAGTATGCGACGTCGTTCGGCTTGTCGCAGAAGACCGGCATCGACCTGCCCAACGAAATGTCGGGCGTGATGCCGTCGACCCAGTGGGAGATGAGGAACTTCCACCAGAAGTACTACGCCGGCAACACCATCTCGGTGGGGATCGGACAGGGCGAAACGCAGGTGACGCCGATTCAGCTTTTGCGGGCGCTGTCAGGCATCGCGTCGGACGGCCATTTCGTCCGGCCGCACGTGGTGGCGCCGAGCGAGCTTCCGGCCGAGTTCCACCAGGCGGTGCTGGACTCGTTCCCCGGTTCGGGCGACAGGTTGTTCCGCTGAATACCGACACCTGGATGACGATCACGGAGGGCATGGCGGCGGCGACCACCTCGGGCACCGCGGCGGCCTCGCACATTGAAGGCGTCGACTTCGCCGGCAAGACCGGCACGGCCCAGGTGGTGGGCGGCGGCGATACCCACGTCAAGGGCGGCGCCCGAACCCCGAACTCCTGGTTCGTGGGCATGGTGCCGCGGCGCAATCCCGAACTGGCGATCGTGGTTCTGCAGGAGCACGGCGACTGGGGCGCGAACTCGGCGCACATCGCCCAGGCCATCGTTACCACCTACGTCAACAAGAAGCGGCGCCAGGACCACAACCTGCTGCAGCAGGCGGGCGAGCACAAGCCGGTCGAAGTGGGCGCGGTGTGGGCGGCTCCGACGACTACCGACCCCCGGCCATCACGAGCCAGCCGAGCAGGACGTGCTGCACTCCGGGCATTTCTTCGTCGACCCGTCGGGAGCCGCGAAGACCGTGGCGTTGCAACGGACCACGCTGCCTGCCTGGTTGACCGGCATGCCGCTGCGCCGGCGCGAAAGACTGTCTCTGATGCGCCGCATTCTGAGCTTTCGCGACTTCGACTGGGGCCTGCTGGCGATGGTGCTGGTGCTCTGCACCATCTCGGTGCTCGAGATCTATTCCGCCACCCTGCACACCAAGTATGTCGGCTCTCACTTCCAAACCAAGCAGCTGTTGTGGATCGCCGGCGGCCTGGTGGCCATGTTCATCTTCGCCAAGATCGATTACCACCGGCTGATCGACTGGGTCCCGTGGGCTTACGGCGTCTGCCTGGTCTCGCTGGTCGCGGTGAAGCTGGTGGGAACCAAGGTGCTGGGGGCGCGGCGCTGGATCAAGATCGGCCCCATGCATTTCCAGCCCTCGGAATGGGTCAAGCTGGTGCTGATCCTGGCGGTGGCGCGCTACTTCGCCAACCTGGGGGGCAGGAATCTGACCTGGCGGGAGATATTCAAGGCGTTCGCGCTGGTGGGGGTTCCGATGCTGCTGGTTCTGACGCAGCCGGATATGGGGACGGCCCTGACCTACACGCCGGTGCTGATCGCCGGGCTGTTCCTGGGCGGCATCAACGTGCGGCAGGCGTTGATCCTCTCGACCGCCGGGCTGGTGCTGGTCTTTGGCGCCTGGCACAGCGGCAAGGTTCTGAAGCCGTACCAGAAAGCCCGCCTGACCAGCTTTATCGATCCCGACAACGACCCCCGGGGCTCGGGATACCAGATTCTGCAGGCCAAGATCGCCGTGGGAGCCGGGCGGCATCTGGGGCAAGGGGGCGGAGAAAGGGACCCAGACCCAGGGCGCGTTTATTCCCATCCCCCACGCCGACTTCATCTTCGCCGCTTTTGGCGAGGAGCATGGCTTCGTGGGCGCGATATTTGTGCTGCTGCTATACTTCTTGATATTGATGCGTTTGATTCAAAACGCTCAAACAGCCGCTGACCTGCCCGGCTCCCTCATTATTATGGGAATCGTGGCTGTGTTGACCTTCCAGATCGCGGTCAACGTGGGCATGGTCATAGGCTTTATGCCGGTAACCGGAATCCCTTTACCGTTAATGAGTTACGGCGGATCTTCGGTTTTGTTTACCTTCCTGGCGCTGGGCGTGGCGATGAATGTCCGCATGCGCCGGTTCGTAAACTGACGCACAACGGTTTTAGTTCCTGTCCGTTCCGGACGGCTAGTTCGGTCGGCAGGAGAAAGTTCTTAATCAAAATTTCGCCGGCCAGGTTCCCGAGGGATACCCGGGCCCGGCAGGTTAGGTTCATGAGCACGCAGAAACGGGTAAACCGTTCGCAGCAGAGAAGGTGCATGGATCGCGCGGGAGTCGGATGTTTTCCCCTTCCCGCTCACATCGCGCGGTACGTCTGTGCGGCTGCGAAAGGTAGAACGGCCCCGCTGGTGTCGATCGTATGGTCGGCGCTGGCATGGGTGGCCACAAAATTTCTGCATTCGGATCACCACATTAGACAGCTCGTTCGGCCAGTTTTGAAGGCTGACCGCCGTGGCTCCCCGCCCCCCAGGGTGGCCAGCCGCGCGGCCCTGGGCAAGCAAGCGTCTCCCCGGTCATCCCTACCGCACATTCCCTCTCCTTCCGGCTTCGTCGGTATCCATCGACCCTTGCCGCATGCCCCGGCTGGCGACCGCCGCCGGGCGGAAAGGTACGATGGCAAAAGAGATATGTATTTCCAGCACGCCGCATGAGACGCGGCTGGCAATTCTTGAAGACGACCAGCTCGCAGAAATTTATTACGAACGCGAAAACGAGTACACCCTCGCTGGATCGATCTATAACGGGCGTGTGACGCGCGTCCTTCCCGGCATGCAGTCCGCATTTGTGGACCTTGGCCTGGAGCGCGACGCCTTCCTTTATGTAACCGACTTCCTGGAGCTTGAAGACCCGGAAGAGTCCGACGAACTGGAAAAGGCGGCTGCGGCGGGCGGCAACCAGCCTCCCCGCGAAGTTCGTCATGGCGGTGGGCAGCGCCAGGAGGCGCGGCCCGAGGGCCGGACCGAGTCGAGGCCCGAACCCAGAACGGAATCCAGGCCCGAGTCGAGGCCGGACCGCCCGGGCCGCGGCGATCAAGACCGCGGCGGCCGCGATCGCCGGCCGCCCGTCGCTGAGGTTCCCGCCGCTGAGACCAATCAGCCCGAGCAGGCTCGCCCCGAAATTCCCGCTCTCACCGGCGAAGAGGATACTGCAGGCGGAGAGCCAGGCGAAGGCGGTGCCAAGCGCTGGCGCGGGCCGTCGTCGCCGTCGCGGTGGCCGGGGCACGCCTGCGCATGTCGCGGATCCCGTGGAAACCGAAGCTTCCGCGGAAACCTACCTCGAGCCGGAAACCGGCGAGTCGGACGTGGCTCCGGAGATCCAGGCTGCGGCCGGGCGTCCCGAACCGAGGCCCCGTCAGCGCCTGCGCCCAATTACGCCCCGCGCCCAGAGCGGACACCTGCTCCCTTTGTGCTGCCGGGCGAGTCGCTCAGGAAGTACGGCGGCGGCGAATCCCTGACCGGCGGTCCCTCGACTCGAAGCGCTGCCCGCTCCGCCGCCGCGTCCAGCGAGCACCTTCAAACCAGCCACGCTGATCGAATCTCCGATCAAGTGGGATGGCTCGGGCCTGCTGCCGGGCGAATCGCTGTCGCGCCACCGCCGCGACGCCGAGCCCGAGCCGGAGACTTCGACCGGCATGCACGGCGAGCCGCAAGGTGTGTTCTCGGATGCACCCCATGCGTCCTCGCTCGAAGAAGGGCAGTACGTCGAAGAGGTCGAAGAATATGCTCCGGAGCCCGGAGTTGAAGCGGCCGAAGAGCCGGTATCCGGCGCTGCGATCGAAACGACAGAAATCAGCCCTGAGGAAGAATTCGACACCGAGGAGCTGGTAATGGAGGAGCAGCCCGAGGAGCCATTACCCGGTGCCCCGACCGAACCGCTTGCGGCCGCCGAAACCGAAAGCCCGGCAGCGATGGACGTAGCCGAGGTCACGGTTCCCGAGCCAGTGGTCTCTGACCCGTTTGGCTCCGATCCGTTTTTTGCTGAAAGGACTTCCCCGGCTGAGCCGATCGAACAGGAACATTCAACCGGTGAGTTGGGCGACCCGACAGGGGGCGCACCCGGGCACACGGAAGCGGTCAGCGAAGAAACCGAGAGCGACCGCAGCGCCTCGCATCACGTCGACCCGCTCCCGCCCAGCGAGTTCCGCCTGTTTGGCTTTGGCGGCAAGAAGAAGTCCGAGGAACCTCCTGCCCCACCTCCGCCTGCGCCCCAACCCGCCACGGTGAAGTCCGTTTCCGCTTTTGCACCCGGCGCGGGCTTGGTTGAAGAGGAAATCATCGAAGGGGAAGAATTCGAGGCTCCTCGTCATCACCATGGCAAGGCCGAGGAACACGACCTGGACGAGTACGAGGAAGAGGAGAAGACTCACACCCAGATCCGCTCCGGCGAACTGGGCGAGATGCTGCAGGAAGCGCACCTCGACCACCGCATCCAGTTGAACTTCGACGACAAGACCGGCGAAGTCGAAGGTGAAGATGTCTTCGACATCGAAGACGAAGAGGACGAGCCCGAGGCAGAAGCCGAATCGGCGCCAGCCGGCAACGGCCAGCCCGACACCGGGCATCAGCGGCGCGAGCGCGGTGGTCGCGGTCGACGCGGTGGCGGCCGTGGACCGCAGGATCGGTGGCAATCGCCGCGGAGGGCCGTCACGCCGCTCCGCGCAGACTTCCGACCTGCCCATCATCTCCGACCTGCTGAAGCCGGGCCAGGAAATCCTGGTGCAGATCGCCAAGGAGCCCATCGCCAAAAAGGGCGCGCGGATCACCAGCCACATCGCCCTGCCCGGCCGATTCCTGGTGTTCATGCCCACGGTCAACCACGTGGGCGTCAGCCGCAAAATCTCCTCCGACGAGGAGCGCCGCGCTTGAAGCGCATTCTCACCAGCGAACGCGGCGAGGCTTCGGGCGGATTCATCGTCCGCACCGCGGCCGAGGGCGCTTCGGAAGAGGAGCTCCGCTCCGACCTGCGCTTCCTCATCCACCTCTGGGACGAGATCAAGCAGCGCTCCGAGAACTCCAAGTCGCCGGCGCTCATCTATCACGATCTGTCGCTCATCGAACGCATCCTGCGCGACCAGATCAGCGCCAACTTCTCGTCTATCTGGGTGGATTCCGAAGCCGACTACGAGCGCATTGTGCGCTTCCTCAATCGCTTCGCGCCCACGCATGGTTCGCCGCGTCAAGCTCTACACCAAGGAGACGCCGCTCTTCGAGCATTTCGGCATCCAGGACGAAATCTCCAAGGCGCTGCGCTCCAAGGTGTGGCTCAAGTCGGGCGGCTCCATCGTGATCAACCAGACCGAAGCACTGGTCGCCATCGACATCAACACCGGCAAATATGTCGGCAAGACGGCGCGCCTGGAAGACACCATCGTCAAGACCAACCTCGATGCCATTCCTGAGATCGTGCGCCAGATTCGCCTGCGCGACCTGGGCGGCATCATCATCATCGACTTCATCGACATGGATGAGCGCAAGAACCGCTTCAAGGTGATGGCCGCGCTCGAAGAAGCACTCAAGAACGATCGCGCCCCCACCAAGGTTCTGCAGTTTAACGATTTTGGTCTGGTCGCGATCACCCGCAAGCGCGTGAAGCAGTCGCTGGAGCGGACTCTAAGTGTGCCATGCCCCACCTGCCAGGCCACCGGCATGGTGAAGAGCCCCGCCACGGTCTGCAACGAGATCTATATCGAGTTGCGCAAGATGCGGAAGCACTTCGAGAACGCGGACATCCTTCTGCGCGTGAATCCTGAAACCGTGAAGGTGCTCAAGGCCAACAATGCCCGCTGGCTGACGGAGTTTGAAGAACTCATCGGGAAGAACATCCTGGTGAAGAGCGATGCCACGCTGCATCCGGAGCAGTTCGACATCCAGGGTTGAGGGCGACCGATCCCATGGAATCTGCAAGAGGCCGAAGCTGAAGCTTCGGCTTCTTGCGTAGTATTGATGTCTCGACGACGGACCCTGTACCTTCATGTGAAACTAATCGGGCTTTTGGTTTCTTGGGCGTAAGCGCAACCTCGGCCGGGGAATTGTGTCTAAGTGGTTAGCGAGAGCGTTCCCGCAGATTTCTTGTACCTGGGGCGAATCCAACTGAACACTCCGGCGGGAACCAACCCCGGTCAGTCACAGTTATGCGGACTGATCGGAATTCCTAACTCTGAGGTCTTGACATGGCATCTCTTGGTTCTTCTTTAGCTATGCGGCGATTCGCTTTTCTGGGAGCCGCTGTCGTTCTCGGCGCTGCAGTTGCGCAGGCGCAGAGTGGCACCTTCTCGAACTCGTCCGACGAAGCCGCTGTTTCCAGCACTGAAGCCAGTTCCAATTCCTATTCGAGTTCCAACGACGTCTCTTTTATTGACTCGAGCTCGGCCGATCCCGCGGTGCCGGCGCACGGCGCCGGCCAGTATGACAACCGATCGAGGGGCGGTGGAGGGGGGCGGCATTATGCCTTCGAAGCCGGCGGCGGATTCAATGCGCCGGTTGGCAACGATATTCCCTACATCACGTGGGGCGGGAACTTCACCGTCGGCGGCGGGCTGCACTTCTCCAAAGCATTTACGCTGCTGGCCGAATACCAGTTCATCGCCGACAAACTGCCTGGCGCTCTAGTCGCGGCCGGCGGCGGCCAGACCGGCAATGCGCACATCCAGTCCATCACCATCGCCCCCGTCATCGATCTGTTTCCCAAGTCGAGCAATAGCGTCTATGTAACGGGTGGGGGCGGCTGGTACCACAAGTCAACCAACTTCAATGTCCTGGCCGGTTATGACTTTTACGGATACCCGGTGTTCGTAACTGCGAACTCGTTCACGTCCAACCAGGGCGGCGTGAATCTTGGCTTTGGATTCACTCATCGCCTGGGAGGCGTCTACGGCGACGGCACCGCAAAGCTCTTCGCGGAAGCCCGCTATCTCTGGATCGATACGCCACGGATTGGCGATCCAAACGGCCTGGGCAGAACCGAATTAATCCCGGTCACCGTTGGCATCCGCTGGTAAGTTCCATCTCGATTGTCATCCTTCTGCGAATTACATCGCGGAAGGATGATTCCTCTCCGAACTTTCTATTGCTCCCCTTCCTCCAATTCACTCAAGAGCCTGCATCGTTCTCTCGTGTCTCGACGAATATGAAGATCCCGCAGTTCCGCGACCAAGGGTCGTAGAATGCTGCTGGAGCGCATTTGCCGCGTCTACCGGGCCATGCACCTACAGAACAGGAGAGACCGGGAATGAAAAGGCGCGAGTTGATGAAGGGGTTGACCGTTGCGACTGCCGGCGCGCTCTGTGCGCGTCGTGGCTGGGCAGTTCTCGATGGGGATGACAAGGCGGGAGAGAACGCCGGCCTGGCAACGCCGATTCGAGGATTGATTCGGAAGGAAGAGAAGTTACTGCAGCCGATCAGGATCGCGGTTCAACACGCGTCGCCTGGGGCAACCGCAATCACCCGGCTGGATGGCCATGAAGTAGATCGACGGGTTCTTTCTGCCAACACCGAAAACTTTGATGTCTACACGGAGCCGGTCAGCACCGCCACACAGGTAGATATCACAGTCGACGCTGCAGGAAACACACGCAGCGCCAAGGTTACGTTGTCTCCGGTGCGCAAGGTGGAGGTGTACATCCTGCCGCACTCCCATCACGATCTTGGCTATACCGATCTCCAGACGGACGTCGAAGAAAAGCAGATGCTCAACATTTCGAAGGGAATAGAATTGGCGCGCCGCACTGCGAATTATCACGAGGGAGCGCGCTTTGTTTGGAACCTCGAAGTGCTGTGGGGCGCCGATCTGTACATGCGCCGCAAGTCGCGGACGGAAAAAGACGCACTGATCGACGCGGTGAAAAAGGGATGGATCGGATTGAATGGGATGTATGCGAACGAGCTTACCGGACTGTGCCGGCCCGAAGAACTGCTCGAGTTATTTCGCTACTCCGTCGAGTTGGGCAGGCAGTGCGGCGTTCGCGTTGATTCCGCCATGTTGAGCGACGTTCCAGGTTTTACCTGGGGAACGGTGACGGCGATGGCGCAGGCAGGGATTCGTTACTTTTCTGCGGCGCCCAACTACTTCGATCGCATTGGCAGCTTCATGGTGGAGTGGCAAGACAAGCCGTTCTGGTGGGTTTCTGCTTCGGGCAAGCAGAAGGTGCTGGTATGGGTTCCGTGGACAGGTTATGCCATGTCGCACGTGATGAAGTTGAGTTCCGATTGGGTGGGCAAGTACCAGGACCGGCTCGATGAAGTGAAGTTCCCGTATGATATCTCGTGCATTCGCTGGTCGGGGCATGGTGACAACGCGGAACCGGATCCGGAGCTTCCCGAATTCATTCATAAGTGGAACCAGGAGTTCGAGTGGCCGCGGTTTAAGATTTCGACCACCAGCAATGCCTTCTCCGCGTTTGAGAAACGATACGGCAGCGCATTGCCCGAATTCAAAGGCGACCTCACTCCCTATTGGGAGGATGGGGCCGGGTCCTCCGCTCTCGAAACCCGCATGAATCGCGGCGCCGCCGATCGGCTTACGCAGGCCGAGACCATGGCAGCCATGCTGGCACCTGAAGCCTATCGAGCCTCGGACTTCAATGAGGCATGGCGAAATATTCTGCTCTATTCCGAGCACACCTGGGGCGCATGGAACAGCGTTTCCGATTCGGAGAATCCGTTCGTAACGAAGCAGTGGGAATTCAAGCGAGACTTTGCGGTGAATGCTGAAAGGGAGTCGACCACTCTTCTCGACGAAGTTCTGCGCACTTATGCCAAGGTCATGGATAAGTCGATGGTGGACGTGCACAATTCCACTTCATGGCCACGAACGGAAGTGGTGGTGCTCTCGAAGGAGATGTCAATTGTCGCTGACCATGTGAAGGACGCGCGCGGAGAGCCAGTCCCATCACAGCGGCTGAGCACCGGGGACTTGGCTTTTCTCGCCAGGGATGTGCCCGAACTTGGCAGTGCGCGCTTTCACTTCTCGCCGGAAAAACCGCACTCCCCGCAAACCCCTGTCTCCTTCAAAGACGGAGTGCTGGAGAACGGCATTGTCCGCGCGAGGATTGATGCGACCAGCGGAAACATTGTGGAACTGGGGCGACAAGGCAGTTCCGACAACCTTGTCGATGACAGTCGCGGCGAAGCGGTGAATGCCTACCTGTTTCTCGAAGGAAAGGATCTCGCCAGAATACAGAGAAGCGGTCCAGCGCGCATTGTCGTCGAAGAACAAGGTCCGCTGGTCGCATCGGTTCGCATCGAATCGACTGCGCCGGGCAGCGCGAGCCTGGTACGAAGGGTTCGCCTGACCGCAGGCGCCGATTGGATTGAGCTGACAAACCGAGTGGACAAATTGCGGGCCCCGCTCAACCCGCATCCTGGCAAGGGAGACCAGGGTGGGGAGTTTGCCCAGCACCAAGGTAAAGAGAGCCTGCAGTTCGCATTTCCATTTGCGGTGCCGGGTGGGCAGATGCGCATGGACATTCCGCTGGCGGTGATGCGGCCGGAACTGGATCAGCTTCCCGGGTCATGCAAGAACTGGCTGCCTGTGGGCCGCTGGATCGATGTGGCCAATGCAGAACGCGGCGTAACGTGGGTGACGCTGGATGCACCGCTGGTCGAGATAGGCGATATCACCGCGACGATGCTAGGATCGCAGACAAATCCTGCTATTTGGCGCAAGCACATTGAGCCGACGCAACGCATTTACTCGTGGGTGATGAACAATCACTGGGGCACCAATTACCGTGCCTATCAGCAGGGAGTGGTTGAGTTCCGCTACGCACTACGTCCCCATTCTGGATACGATGCGGCAGCGGCCACGCGCCTCGCCACGGGGCTCTCGCAGCCTCTGCTTGCCTCCCCCGCTGGCACAAAAGCGCCGTTGGGCTCGCTGCTTCGCATCGACCCCCCGGATGTTGTGGCACTGGAATGCAAGCCGAGCGTGGACGGAAAAGCGTGGATCGTGCGGCTTTTCGGCGCCTCCGGAGAAGACCGGCGCGCCCGATTGAGTTGGAATGAGGACACTCCGCCGCGGGTCTGGCACAGCGATCTCAGTGAACAACCTCTCGCACATGTCGGGCAGGATGTGGATCTGGCGGCGTGGGACTTGGTGACGTTGCGCGTTGATCGCAGGGAAACATGAGCAGAACTGGCCGGAGTGCTGGTGACCGATTTACGCCACAGATTCGGTGATGAGCATCTCTGCTGTCAAGCGATCGAGGCCTTGATCAACCGCAAGTATCAGACCACCGGACCGCCAAATCCGGGATCGGGCTCGTTTGTCCCAGCTCTTTCGTTCATGACATTTCCCGATATCTGGACTTGTCCTGTGGCCGAACAGTGCCTGGACCTTTTCCAGGACAGACACATCTCGGAAAGTCCTTAGTCTCGCCCCGCCAACGCCTGTAGAAACCGACGCTCATCCATGCGATACTTGAACGCCTTGCGTCCGTCGATGAAAACCACCGGCACCTCATCGTTGTAGGTTTGCCGCAATTGGGGATCGATATCGATGTCCACTTCGCGCCATTGGAAGTCGGCGTAGCCCTGGACTTGGGTAAGCGTCTCCTTGACGATGTCACAGAGGTGACAGCCCTTGCGCGAATAGACCACCACATCGTGCATAGCGCGATTGTAAATGCAGGCGCGACCGACGGCCGAAGCGCGTCTGAGCGACGAACAGCGATCCGGCACCGAATAGATAATGGCGCGCGTTATGGCCTTCGCGCTGCGGCTTGGCGTGCTTTGTCTTCCGCGATAAAAAGCGCGCGGCGCGCATCGATGTTTCCCGGATCGTTCTCGAGGACCTCATGCAGCGCGGCGATGCCCTCGCGAAAGCGATCAAGGCGGCAGAGCGCCAAGCCATAATTGTAGCGGTATCTGTCTTGCTGAGGATTCATCTCGAGAGCGGCGCGATACTTTTCCACGGCATGGGCGAGGTCGCCACGTTGTTCCAGTTCGATTGCGGCATGCTCGATCTCCTCGGCATCCCGAAAATGTTGGTTGGCATCATCGTCACGCGTAAGTAGCAATTGTGCCTGTCCACGTACCTGTTCAGCGCCCGAAGCGTCTCCCGTCTTCCGCAGCGCCCGGTCAAGTTTATAGAGGAGCGCCATGGTTGGCTTAGGCATCAATTTCCGGGCTATCTGCAGATGGATTGTGGCCTGGCGCGTATCTCCAGCGGCCAGGTATTCCGAACCGAGTTCATACTGCGATTCGGCATCCCTGGGATCGCAGGCAACCGCGCGCTGCAACGCGGTGAGGGCACCGCTCTGATCGCCGGACTCGCTCTTCAGCACTCCCATGCGAAGCCAGGTTTGTTGGTCTCTGGGATCGATCCGAGAGGCCGCCTCCAGTTCATGGATCGCTTTCTGGCTGTCGTCGCTCTCGTATATCTTCGCGAGCAGGTAATGCGATCGAGCAGCGCCGGGACCGCCGGGGTGCAATTCAATGGCTCTTGTCAGCTGTTCGATCGCCCCCTTCATGTCGTTCGCCTGTGCACAGGCCATGCCGAGATTGATGCGGGCGTCGACCAGGTTGGGGTCGAGGGTAACCGCCTGTTCGTAGGCTTTTCGTGCCGGATCAAACTCGGCGAAACGGCTCAACGCGGTCCCAAGCATGTTGTATGAGATTGCAGAATCAGGCCGCAGCTCGATGGCGCGGCTTAGCTCCTGAATGCTTTCCGCGCGGCGGTCTTCGACTGCATAAATCTGCCCCAGGAGCAGGTGCGCTTCCGATTCTTCTGGATGCGACTTGATCTCGCGTTCAAGGATCTGGGCCGCTCGCTGGTTCGATCCGTGAACGAACAGTTGTCTTGCTTGGTCAATTGCATTCGTCTGTGCACCAGCGGTGTTCACACAGAGCAGAACAGGCAGAAACACGAGCAGAATTCCCGCTTGCATTCCTGCCTCGCTCCTACCGAAGTAAGTGTGTTTCGAGCCGCGATTTTCTACGGCGGTCATCGAGATCCCGTCAAGAACAGTATCAGAAGTGCACGCCCAACATGAATTGCAGCTGCCGTGGAGGATTCCCGGTGATGAGCGACGATACCGTGCCGAATCCGGCGGCGTTGGCCGTATTGGCCGGCGGCCCGTAATTGATGATGTTGAGGACGTTGAATGCCTCGGCGCGGAATTCGACAAACGCGCCTTCCCTCGCGATAGGAATCCGCTTGAATGCCGACAGATCAAATTGCGCGACGTGATCGCTGGTGAGACCATTCCGCGGTGAATTCCCATAGCTGTACGACGGCACGGAAAAGGCGGAGGTGTTGAACCACTGGTCTTTGGTTGGGTGCGAAACATGCGGATCGCCCGACTGGTTGGCGCGAGCATACCCAATGCCGAATACCGTCCCACCAACATTGGCGACATCGCCGTTGACCAGGACGCTGAATGGCTGTCCGGAACGAATGCTGAAAATCGAGTTCGCCTGCCAGCCTCCAAGGAGCCACGCGCCAGGACCCGACTTCACATATGCGCGTCCAGGTCCAAAGGGGAGTTCATAGATCAGGCTTGTCGAAAGGAACTGCGGAACATTGAAAGCGGAAGGCCCCTCGTTCTTGTTCGGATGATAGTAGTCCTGGATTCCCGGCTCCGCCGCCTCCCGGTCCGTTTTCCGATGCGAAGAAACCACTTGAGCCGTTGTCCGTGGCTCTCGAAAGAGTATATGCGATGAGAAACTGCACGCCGTCGGTTAGGTGCTGATTGGCGCTTATCTGCAGCGAATTGTATTTCGCTGTACCGATGCTGCGGCCGAAATACACATTGCCCTGTCCCGGCCACGGCCGCATCGCATCCACCTGGGCTGCGGTTCCCGTGCTTGGGGCGGTCGCCTGATTGCCCGGGCCGGCGTAATCGAGGTGATGGCTCGTGCTCCCGATGTAGCCCGCCGATACCGTCAGTGTCCTGTTCACTTCGCGCTGAATTTCGACATTCCATTGGTTCGACAAGGGAGTCTGCTTCTTGGGGTCGGCGTTCCAGAAGAGAGTGCCCCAGGGAGCAGCTGTCGGCAAGGGAGCCGCACTGAGGTTCTGCAGATCGCTGATATTGACAAGAGGCGCGCCCAGGGTTCCGTTGAGCGACTGAAACACGGTCTGTGCGTCGGGCCAGTTGCCCACGTGGTTAGCGGTGTCCTGCAGAAACCCAGCGAATTCGTCATACACCAGGCCGTAGCCGCCGCGAAGGACCGTCTTGTTGTCATACGTGTAGGCGAGGCCCACATGCGGCCCGAAGTTAAAATTCTGCGGGCAGCGGAACGATGGGCATGGCGCCAACCCGATGTGATCGCCAAACGGAATGCTCGACAAAGACCCGGGAAGACAAGGAGCGGCGTTGGCGGTTGCACACTGCGGCGGCAATTGCGAGCCGCTGATGTCGTAGAAACCGGTATTCACGTCGAAGCCGCCGAAGATGGCGCCATTGATGTTGTTTACCGGGTTGAGCTTGTCATAACGCAGGCCGACATTCAGCGACAGCTTGGGCGTAACCTTCCACTGATCCTGAATGTAAAACCCAAACTCATTGAACGACTCGGTCCAGCTCTGGCCGATGTAGGTTTGTCCCAGGGGCACGCCCAGCAGCGCGGAGGCCAGAGATGCTCCTGTCTTTCCGACATTGTTCGGATCCTGAGTAGTCAGGTTGTTGAAGGCGTAAAACTGCTGGTTGTATGCCGGCGTGGCGTAGTACTGATGGATCCACTGGAAGCCGCCGCCGAAAAGATGTTTCCCTTTGAGCCACGAAATGGATGCCGCGGTTTGATCTACGTGGTCCTGTTGATTGATGGCCGCGCCGCCAACGCCTCCCTGGTTCTGTGCGCCGCTGGGACTCGCCCAGGGCGTTTGCAATTCGAGCGCGGGAACGCCGTACTTGCCGATGCCGGCGAACCCAGCGGAAGCCGCTGCCGCACTGCCGCTGGAGAATTGCGTGGTCGAGACATACGGAGTGGCGGAGTAGCCGAACTTGACGTCCAGGACGATCGACGGTGAGAACTGGTGGATCCAGTCTCCGCCGGTGTTTACCCGGGGCCGATCGATGTTCGTAGCCAGCAGTTTGGTGATGGGATTGGTATCGATCGTATGGAAATGGGTGTAACGGCCTGACAGCGTGTCTCTGCTGCCGAGGTTCTCGTCGATCTTGATCTGATAAGTATTGCTGACATCTGTCAGTGGCTCATTGTTCTGGGCGTTGTATTGAGGCAGCGCCGGATTCGAATAGTTGGGCCGGTCCCAATACGCCTTGAAAAACGCCTGCGTCATCTGGTTGACCCGGTCCGGCGGAATCACGTTGTTAACCCCGTTATACGAAAATTGCTGCGCGGTGTAGCCGCTTGGCGCACTGGGATCCGCCGTCAGCGTGGCGGGATCGTAGACGTTCTGTCCCACGACCGACTGCGAGAAGTCCCCGCTCAATTCAGCATCCGTTGGCACGTAATAGAAATTTTGGGACGGCTTGTTGTAGCGCCAGCCCTGGTAGGAAAAGTAAAAGAAGGTCCTCTTGCGACCATCGTAGGCCTTGGGAATAAACACCGGACCGCCCACCGTCGCGCCGAATTCATTTTGATGATAGGGAGCCGGGCCCGACTGGAACTCGTCGGCGAATGGATCCCGGGCATCGAAATAATTGTTCCTGAGCCGCTCCCAAGCCTGCCCATGCAGGCGCGACGTTCCGCTCTTTGACACCAGGTTGACGGTTCCACCCATCGATCCGCCGTATTCCGCGTCGTCATTGTGCGACTGGACTTTGAATTCCTGCACGGCTTCGACTACAGGCGTGATGGCATAACCGCTGGCAACGGTCGTCGAGTTCCAGATACCGTCGAGATAATAGAGATTGGAACGATTCCACTGGCCATTCACGTTGGGCCGGAATGTCGGCGTGCCCGGTATGGTTACGTCCTGCTGGTACGAAGTGCCGGAGTTGGCGCCTTGCTGGTTCTGGACCGGCGTTACCCCGGGGGTGAGGGTGAGAATCTGCGTGAAGTTGCCGCCATTCAGGGGCAACTCGTTCACCGCCTTGGTATCGATTACCGTTCCGAGGCTCGAGCTGGCCGTCTCCAGGGTTACCGATTCCGCTGCAACTTCAACCTTCTCCTCCACGTTCCCTACGCTCAACCTGTAGTCCAGCGCAACGATCTGGTTTACCTGAACCGAGATGTTGCTTTGCACCAGGTTTCTGAATCCGGGTGCTTCCACTCCTATCGTATAAGTCCCGGAGGTGGACACGGCCGTGAAGTTGAAGCGTCCCGCATCGTTGGTCACGGTCTCGCGTTTCACCCCGGTCGCGGTGTTCGTAAGGATGACCTTTGCCTGAGCAACAAACGCTCCTTGCTGGTCGCTTATCGTTCCCATTACCTCGCCGGTCGCTGTTTGCGCCATCGACACCGCGGTGCCCAGAGACAGGATCGCCGCCGAGATTATGGTTCTGAACAAAGTCTTTACGTCCATCTTGCCGACCTCCTGATACTTTCACCGACGCCTGGAGTTGGGTTGCTCAAGACGCTTCTGCAGGGTGCCCGAAGATAAGCAGGGAAATGGAAGCCCAAACCGCAACTTAACGGGCACCAGGTAAGCTGCAAGGGGCCGCTCAGTGCGGCATTTCGTTTCTAACTTTCAAATTGACCGGAATGCCGGGGAACTCGGTTCGTCGCCAGGCTGCGGGTGGCTGGGTTCAATCTCGGGGGCAGCAATATGTCGCAACACCATCGACTCGCCAGGTTTCGAACTCGGCGCTCAGTATTCCTGAACCAAAAAACGATAGCCAATACAAAAATATGCGATGGGATATAAAATCTTGCTGCCCGCTTCAAAAGCAATTGCAGAATATTGCGAGAGTTGGGCGTTGGAACCATGGACTCAAACCAAGGTGAAAGCCATGAAGAGCAAAGCCAAGCCGCCGTTCGATCCCCGGGCGACGAGTTTCGAAGACGAAACCAGAACGTTCGAGGAGGCTGTCTTTCACTTCCTTCCTCTCGAGAACCGAACCCAATGGATGCAGCCCAATCGCTTTCCGGACCTGACCGTATTCCAGGTGGGCTATTTCAAAAAGGCGCATGGGCATTCCGTCGAGCGCAGGGATCTCGACGAAGGCATCTTGATCTATTGTGTTGATGGCAAGGGCCAATTCTCACAGAAAGGCGGTTCCTGGACTGTCGCCCCTGGCGACCTGCTCTACTGCTATCCCAAATCCCACCACAGTTATCGTGCCGACACCAAAGATCCCTGGACCATCCACTGGATGCATGTTTCTGGGCCGCGCATGGCCTATTACCGCAAACTGATCGGTTTTTCTCCTTCCGCTCCCATCGTTCGGCTGGGCATTCACATCGACATTGTCGATCTGTTTCGATCGCTCTACGCCCTGTATGAGCCATTTAATGACGAGAGCCATCTTGCAGCGATGTACGCGTGCGCGCAGCACATCCTGGCAACGATTGCCCTCGCCAAACGGCCGTCAAACGAGCGCCCGCAGTGGGAGAGGGAGATTCAGGCCGTCATCACCTACATGGAAGAATGCGTCGACAAGAAGATGCAACTCGAAGACTTTTCTGAATATCTGGGCCTTTCGCGCTTCCACTTCTCCCGCCGGTTCAAGGCCATCACCAACATGTCTCCGATGAAATACTTCATGCACCTGAAGATGAAGAAAGCCGGCTACATGCTCCAGACCACGTCCCTCAAGGTGAAGGCAGTTTCGCGCAGTCTAGGATTCGACAGCGAATACTACTTTTCCCGGTGTTTCAAAAGTTCGGTGGGCTGTTCGCCCCAGAAGTACTGCAAAATGCCTTAGGCCGCGCCGGTCCAACTCGCAAGATGGCGGGCCGCTTTGCACAAGCACACGGCCCGCCGGCGGGCACTTGTCAGAGAATTGCTCCCGTTCGGTACGATCTTGCTACATCATATGGCGGAAAATTCGGTCCCTGAATACATCTCTAATTCGAGACTTGCACGCAGGATCAAGAGCGGTCCGTGCTCCCAGCGGCGGCGCAATAATGTGCATCTCCGCGCATATTTCTGTATTGGCGCGCATCCGTCTGCTTGGTAAAGCTTTCCAGTGTGGTCAGCGCAACTTCCCCTCAATTCATGGAGCCAACTCTCAGCTCAACAATATGCGGGTATCTACCCGGCGGAGAGCCCATCGACGCATGGACACTGAGAGGCGCGGGCGGGGTGATCGTCGAGGCCATTACATACGGAGCCGTGGTGACTCGTCTTCTCGTGCCCGCTCCGAGCGGCGGCCACACCGACGTGGTTCTCGGATTCGACAACCTTGCTGCATATCTCGAGGATCGCAACTATTTCGGCGCCGTGGTGGGCCGAGTGGCGGGTCGCATCACCGGAGCCTCGTTTCAACTGGACGGCGAGACCTACAAGCTGGCGGCCAACGAATCCCCCAATCATCTCCACGGGGGCGTCACGGGGTTTAACAGCAGAGTCTGGAAAGCCTTCCCGGATATCGCTCCGGGCGGCGCGCCACGGCTGCGTTTCACTTATCGAAGCCGGGATGGTGAAGAGGGCTACCCGGGAGAACTGCATACTGCCGTCACTTACACAGTGACTGAAGAGAACGTCTTCCTGATTGAGACCGAAGCCGTCACTGATCGGCCGACACCGTTCAGCCTCACATTTCATCACTATTTCAATCTCGCCGGAGAAGGTTCCGGTTCGATTGCCGATCATGAGCTTCAAATTCACTCCGACCGGTTCGTTCTCACGGATGAGCGCATGACTCTGCTCGGCAAAATGGCTCCGGTGAATGGACAAAGTAATGATTTCCGTTCGCCACGAAGGCTGGGCGACGCTATTCCACTGTTATCCGGAAATCACGGCGATCTCTACCGCGTTTGCGAAGCGGACGGCGCCGGGTCGCAACTTGCTCCTTCCCCGGTTGCACGGCTAGTTGATCCGAAGACGAAACTCGCGATGGAAGTGTTGACCACAAATACCCATCTGCAGCTATACACTGGCGTGGGTCTGGACGGATCGGTTCGCGGCAAGTCCGGAGTTCGGTATGGGCGTCATGCAGGAGTCTGCCTGGAGTGCGAAGGCTATCCCGATGGGGCAAATTCTCCGGAAATGGGCGACATTATCCTGCGTCCACCTCACGTTCGGCGCGAGGTTACGGGATATGCGTTCAGTTCCTTGCTGACGTGACAGAAGGGCGTACGGCAAAATAGATCTGTCCGACGCGGGCGAATCATGCATGCTGTACGGCTGAACATTCACTTTCTCCACCGGGGTCCATTGGATCATGAGCGCGAACGCCAACGTAATTTCAAATCCTCCCCTGAAGCTTGACTACAGCCTCACGGGAGTCAACGCAACGCTGGCGATCGAAAAGGGGCTCGCCGAGGCTGACTGGTATCAGTGTCCCGTCCCGCGGGAAACCATGCGGAAGCTTCTCGAACGCAGGGATTGGCCCGCAGTCCGCGACACGATCCTCTGGTTTGCATTGATTATCGGCTCGGGCATTGCGGCATTCCTGCTGCGTTATAGCCTGTGGATGATTCTGCCCTACGCCGTCTACTGTGTTCTCTTCGCATCGACCTCGGACTCGCGATGGCACGAATCCGGCCACGGAACCGCCTTCCGGTCCGACTGGATGAACAACCTACTGTACGAAATCGCGTCGTTCATGGTCATGCGCGAATCGACGGTATGGCGCTGGAGCCACACCCGCCATCACAGCGATACCATCATTGTCGGCCGCGATCCGGAGATCGCCGTGCCTGTCCCGCCCGACCTCAAAAGTATTGTTTTGTCTTTCTTCAATCTCCGGGTTTATCCGAAGTATTTCCGGAGAATTCTCCTTCATCTCAGCGGCCAAATGGCGGCTGAAGAGAAGACCTTTATCCCTGCCTCTGAATTCAGCAAGGTTTATCTACGCGGCAGAATTTATGTCGTCATCTATGCGACTGCAATCGTTCTCTCGATTTTGGAAAGATCATTACTCCCCTTGCTGTTCATCGGTCTGCCCAATATTTTCGGCACGTGGCTTTTGGTTACGTACGGTCTCACCCAACATGCTGGACTGGCCGAGAATGTTCTCGACCATCGCCTCAACTCCAGAACCGTGTACATGAATTGGTTAAACCGATACCTCTACTGGAACATGAATTATCACGTCGAACATCACATGTTCCCCCTGGTTCCGTACCATGCGCTGCCGAAACTGCATGAGCTTGTCAAGGATGACTGTCCTACTCCGTATCAAGGTCTCCTAGGCGCGTGGCGCGAGATCATCCCAACGATTCTCCGCCAGGTGAAAGACCCTGGGTATCACATCAAGCGTCGGCTTCCGCCGCCAAAGAGTCGTTCCAACGGTGACAACCACTCTTCCCTCGCGATGCCGGATGTTGAAGGGTGGGTCGAGGTCTGCTCTGCTGCAAGCTTGCGGAAGGCTGACGTAATTCGGTTCGATCACAAACTCAAAACTTTTGCGGTCTACCGGGATGCCGAGAATCGGCTGTACGCCACGGACGGAGTCTGCACGCACGGAAACACTCATCTGTCAGAGGGGCTGGTTCTGGGAAACTCTATCGAATGTCCCAAACATAATGGCCGGTTCAATCTCATTGACGGATCGCCGGCGCGTCCCCCGGTCTGCCGTGGCCTCGCTACTTATCCTGTCGAAGAGCGCGGCAGCGTGATTCATATCAATGTCCTGCGGCCGGGTGGCGTTGGTGCGCGAACTCCGAAGCCTTGTTCATTCCGAGTAGTTAGTAACACGAGTGTCGCCACCTTTATCAAGGAACTGGTGCTCGAGCCCGTGAATCATGGTCAAGGCTTCGCCTTCACACCGGGCGACTACATCCAGCTCGATATTCCTCCCTACGAGGCTATCGACTTTCGCGACTTCAATATTCCCGAGCCATTTGCGACCGTCTGGAAGAATCACCATCTGTTCGACCTGGTTGCTCGCAATCCTCATTCGGGCAGGCGGAATAACTACTCCTTGGCCAGCAACCAGAAATTTGAATCCACCCTGCGGTTCAACGTGCGCATCGCAACCCCTCCGCCGGGCCAGGACTGCGCACCCGGAGTGGGATCCAGCTATGTCTTCAGCCTGAAACCAGGTGATACCGTGTCCGCCATTTTCCCGTTCGGCGACTTTCACATCAAGCCGACCCAGCGCGAAATGGTCTACATTGGCGGCGGCGCCGGCATGGCTCCTCTCCGCGCTCACATCTCGCACCTTCTCGAGACAGAAGGTACAGCCCGCAAAATCAGTTATTGGTACGGCGCACGGTCGAAGCAGGAAATCTTCTATGCCGATTACTTCGAAAGTCTCGCCAGGGCCTACCGCAACTTCACTTTCAACGTTGCTCTCTCGTCACCGTTGCCCGAAGACAATTGGACTGGAGATGTGGGGTTTATCCACGAGGTGGTTCTGGAGAAGCATCTTGCCCGGCACTCCAATCCTGCCGCGGCGGAATACTATCTTTGTGGACCTCCGATGATGATCCGGGCCTGCACCCGCATGCTCGAAACAATCGGAGTCCCGGCAGAGCATATCGCATACGACGAATTCTAAAGGCGCAGTCATGACCGCGCGCATACATCGCGGAAGAAAGGAAGCACTGTGAGGCGCATCGCTCTTTCGGCTTGCTGTGCATTGTTCGGTGGTGTTTTATTTCCATGGGCAGGTCAGGGTGAAACTCCCGAACTAACGAGCACGTTTCACATCACACACGAATTCGCGAATGTTGATGCGCGCAGCATGATCGGATTGCCGATGGGGAATCACAAGACCATCGTTACCAAAGACGGTCAACTTAGATGGTCCCAATGGAGCCTGGCGCAGAAGGGTCGCGCCGTATTGTTTGGTTTCAGTGAACAACTCGACGGTGCGCTCGGGATTCAACTGCGTGAGATGCACGGGTCCGCAGGCGAGGCCCTGGTCGCCTCCGGCCAGCACCTCGATCAAATGCGTTTTCCTTTTGTCGTCACGGAGTGGCAGGGACGGTCACTCAGCGTTCAAGAGACAGGATTTGCTGTCGCTACGGATTCACAAGGTCTCGACGTGGTGCAGTTGTCTGTTTCAAATCGCACCGGCGAATTGCAGACACTGGAACTTCGGCTCGAAGGCAAGCAGCGCAATTTGCCGGCATTTGTGAATGGTTCCAAGTTGGCCACGCACGACAGCAAACTGCTTGCGGTTGTTGAACCATCGGAAGGGGTGTCTCAGCAATCCTCTGAAGCCGGAGATATGGTTCTCGTTCAGCAGCGCGCCGTTCCGGCCCACGGGTCGATCACATTCTGGATCAAGCTTCCATATGATGCTTCCGCCAGCGATACGCAGGCCCTCCCCTCAGACTCCGGGACAGCCCTGCTTGATCGTGCGCGCCAGGACTGGGAAACTCTCTGGAGCCAGGGCGCGCAGATTGATTTACCAGCACGCGAAAGGGAACTTTCCGATTTCTATCTCGCCTCCGTCGCGAACATCCTGATGCTGACGGAACGCGATGAGAATGGGGAGCTATGGACGCTCGACGGCCCCGCGATCTATCGCGAATTCTGGGGTCGCGGTGAGTACTTTCAGGGACGTTCTATCGAATTCGCCGGCTATCTGCCCATAGCGCTCGATACTGTAAAACATACCTTCAGCCTGCAGAAGAGCGACGGAGAGTGGGATTGGCCGGTCACAAGCGGATGGCCGGCATGGGACAACATCGGCGGCAACGCAGCTTCAGTGTGGGACTACTATCTCCTCACGCGGGACAAGAGCTGGCTGGCTCACTCTTATCCGCACCTGGCCGCGGCAGCAAAGTGGATTGATCTGCACCGTGAAGAAAGCATGGTGCCAGATGATGCACCTGAAGCAACGGTGCCGATCCATCGCCAGATTCCCTGGAGTTGTACGCCCGAATCGTCGCCACCTCTCAAGCCCGGAGAAAAACCTTATTGGTGGGGGCTGCTTCCATGGAGCTACGGAGACAGCGGGCTGCCTGAGGGCCATCCGTTCCCGCACAATACATGGGGCCTGTATGCGGTAAAGATCGCCGAATGGGCGGCGAAGGAACTCGGGCACGATGAGGATGCCGCGCGATTCTCCAAAGCTTATGAAGACTACAAGGCGGCCTACTTCACGGCCATGAAACGATCGATAGCTCTTGAGAAGGAGGATGCTCCGTATTTGCCCGCCATGCCCACTGACCCGGGTGCGGGCGTATCGCAAAGCCTGATAACGGTGTATCCCACCAGGCTGCTGAGCCCCAATGACGAGCGCGTCACAAATCTTCTGGCCCGCATGCGGCGAGACGAATTGCAGGGCCTGCCCACTCACATGGCGTGGATGGGCGCGGGAGGCGTCTGGCCCAGCGAGTCTCTCAATGTAGCTGAAATTTATCTTCGCCGCGGTGACATCGACAAAGCCAATAGCCTGCTCATCAGCACCCTGAATCACACTTATGCCACCGACGTGTTCCGCGAGGAGATCAAGGTAGACAAGACCCTGCCGCTGGCATGCGCCTCAGGACAGGCCAAGGACGTGGAGAATGGCCACGGCACCGGGGACATGCCCGAGGCGTGGGGTCCGGCGAATCTCATTCTGCTGGTGCGCGACATGCTCTTTTACGAGGATGGCGATTCTCTGCGTATCTTCGCCGGCATTCCCGCAGAATGGATTCAGCCGGGCGAGCACCTTGGAATATCCTCAGCTCCCAGCACGCTTGGCGGGAAAGTTTCTTTGCGTCTCGAATATCCGCAGAGCGGAACGATGCGGCTTCATATCGAGACATCTGTTGCCGTTCCCGAAGCTACCGTGCGGTTTCCGCTCCCGGCGCGGTCAAAGCTTCGTTCAGTTACGTTGAATGGCCACGCCGTTACAAGTATCAATCGAGACTCGGTAGTCCTGAAGAATCTTACCGCGCCGGTGGACATCGAGGCTGTGTTTCTAGCGTCAAGTCTTAAGTAGATGGACCGTTACTCATTGGCTTCCATTCTGGATAGTCACGGTCAACTCTTAATCATTCTCAGAGTCTCCGACTTGTTCGACGCCTGCACGGTTGATACAAATTTGTAATGCGCGCGTGCGTGCTGGCGACAGGTGCGGTCGGAGGAAAGTCGTGCAACGGATCAAAGCTTTTCTGATTTCAATTCTGCTTTTGGTTTTTGGGTTCTGTTGTGGCCGGGCAACGGCAAGCGAAGTCCGCGTGATCACCGGCGATTGGGTCCTGGCAGCGGATGCGACCACTGGCACATTCTCCGTCGCTGCGGGTCCTCTAGGGCGCCTGTTGGAAAACGGACACTTCTGGGTACGCGAGGAAAACGGGCTTCGCCCCGCGAATGGCTGGATCATACAGGCCGTCAAAGATGTTCTCGTAATCCGCACCAGCGAACCGAAGATGGAGTGGAAGCTGAGCGTGAGCGGAGACGTGCTTCACATGGCAAGCACGGATTATCGAGCCGTGGTGACGGCCGATGCTCCCTCGAAGATCGATCGCATCCTCTGCCGCCTGCTCGATAAAGAAGGCGCGCCGGTGATGTGGTCGGGAACAGGGGAGGTAGCGGACGGGTACGGCGGAAGCTACACGCGAAATCCATCGTTCCTTCCCCGCACCAATCCTGACGTGATGTACGTTCGGCTCGGGCGGCTCGAGGGCGCGGGATTCCACAGCCTGTTCGATCGAAGCACCGACATCGCGGTCGACTTTCCTGCAGATACTACGCTGCATCGCGACGAAGCGGACAACGACGTTCTCAAAATCACGATGCCAATAGCGGGCAATGCGGTCGTCCGCGTGGAGCGCGACTATTACACGCGAGTGCTCGGCGTCCCGTACTATGCCAGGTATGATGACCGGCGATTCCCCACTGCGCCGATCGTCTGGTCGAGCTGGACCAGCTATTACGAGGCGGTCCGCGAGCAGGACATCACTCTAAACGCGGAATGGCTCGGATCGCACCTGAAGCCGTATGGGTTTGAATACGTTGAACTCGATGATGGATACGATCGCGGACCGAAGGGCGAACACTACTGGATCGAAAACTGGGATGAGAAGAAGTTTCCGCACGGCGCCGCCTGGCTAACGAAGTACATTCACGATCACGGGATGAAGGCCGGAGTATGGCTCGTACCTAATTCCTACGCTGGAGGGTTGAAAGGCCATCCCGACCGCTACCTCTACGACAAGAAGGGCGCGGTAGTGCAGGATTACAGCACGCCGGCGTTGGATCAGACGAATCCGGCGACCTTCGACTGGCTCAAGCATGAGTTCGGTGTGCTCGACGGGTGGGGCTTCGACTATTACAAGTTTGACGGCGAGCATGCGCTGCCAAAGTATGCCCCGACGGTCGACGTCAGCCGGCTCTTCGATCCGAAAGCAGATCTCATGAAGAACTATCGCGAAAGGGTGAAATTGATTCGCGAGACCATCGGTCTGGATCGATTCATTGAATCCTGCCCCGCGGGAACACCGCTGAACAGCATTGGATTTGTGGACTCGTATTTCAACGGTGACGATCTCTACAACAACTGGCAGGGCAGCTATCCACTGTTCAGTTCGATCGCTTCCAATCTGTTCTTGAACCACCTGCTGGTGTACGTGATGCCGGGCGAAGGTCTCGAACTGGGCAAGCCGATGACAGTGGAGGAGGCAAGAACGAAGCGGCCGGCAGTCGTGGTGGAAACGGAGAAAAGCCGCGAGGACCCGATGACTGGATTCGGCGTGACGGATGCCGAGGCGCGCACGCTGGTGAGCTGCGTGGCAATGACGGGCGTCGTCTACCCGCTCGCGAGCGTGATGCCAGAGTTGCCAGACTCGCGCGTGCAACTGCTCAAGGCAACCATGCCGACCCTCCCGATCATGCCTGTCGACCTGTTCAGCCGGGGCAATGACAACAATTGGGACACGTTCCGGCACGAGCAGCCCGACTACTACATCCATAACTACCCCGAGATTCTCGATCTCAAGGTGAATGCGATCTCAGGCCAGTACGACCTGGTGAGCATCACTAACTGGCGCAGCACGCCGGCATTGAGAACCCTGGATCTCGCCTCGAAATTGCACCTTGATCCAGAGCGCCAGTATGTCGCCTTCGATTTCTGGAACCAGGCGCTCGCCGGCGTCTTCAAAAAGGAAATCAAGCTCGAAGTCGGCCCGCACGATACACGGGTGCTCGCCATTCACGCTGTGCTCGGACGTCCGCAATTGATAGGCAACTCCCGGCACATCTCCGGATCATTCTCGGTGCTAGCCAATAATTGGGATGCGGACAGGATGTTGCTCAGCGGGAAATCGCAAACTTTGGGGGATGATCCATACACGGTGTGGATCTATTGCCCCAAGGGCTTCTCGGTGCGGAAGGTAGAGGGAGCCACGGCCAGCGGAAAGGCGGTGGCGATCGATCATAAAGCGGAGCGCGAACTGCTAGGCATCTCGTTCCGCGGCGCAGGCGAGGTGGTAAGTTGGAGTATTCAGTTCGAGCATGGAAGCAGGTAAACAGCATGTCAGGCAAACTAGCTCGTGTGCGACGTCTTGTGGTGACTTGCGTAGCTCTCTCGCCTTTGGTCGTACTGGCCGGAACAGGATCTTCCGCACGGCTGGACGCGGCCGATGGCCCAAACCGGGCAGCCTGTTCGTCCACCCGGCAGTCAAGCAATCCGAAGGCTTTCATCTCGAATGGCCTCATCGACGCCGTGATCTTCCTGCCGGATGCAAAGAATGGCTACTATCGTGGTTCGCGCTTCGACTGGTCGGGTGTGGTCGGTTGCCTGGCTTACAAGAGCCATACCTATTTCGGTGTCTGGTTCCCGCACTACGATCCGTTGTTACACGACGCTATCACCGGCCCTGTAGAGGAGTTTCGGCCACGCGATGCCGCCCCGCTTAACTATGACTTAGCGAAGCCAGGCGAACTGTTTGTGAAGCCGGGAGTGGGAGCGTTGCGCAGGATCGACGACGCGCCATTCAAGTTCTCCGCTCCCTATCCCGTGGTGGATGGCGGGAAATGGACCGTCCGCGCCAGCCATGACGGCGTTCGGTTCAGACAGGATCTCGCTGGCCCAGCAGGCATCTCCTATGTCTACAAGAAGGTCCTGAAACTCGAAAAGCATCAGCCGGTCTTGATCCTGGACCACGCGTTGAAGAACACGGGAACGAAGACAATCGAGACCGACGTCTACAATCACGACTTTTTTATGCTCGACGGCGCTCCTACAGGCCCCAATATGGTGGTTCGATTTCCATTCGAACCCAAGGCTGAACCCGGTCTGTCGAACGGCGGCAGGATCGAAGGCAAGCAGATTGTCTACGAACGGGAGCTACAAACGGGAGAAGCCGCAGCCAGTTCTCTGACCGGCTTTTCGGGCAATGTTGCGGACTACGACTTCTTTGTAGAAAACCGGGATTCCGGCGTTGGCGTCGAGCAATCCGGCGACTTGCCCATCTCAAGCATCTACTTCTGGTCCATTCGAACCACGATATGCCCTGAAGCCTATGTTCACCTGAAGATCTCACCTGGCCAGACAACGCACTGGACGACCCGGTATCGCTTTTACGCCAGATAGACACAGGCAAGGACTGACAATCCACCTATACTGGATATCTTTCTGCCGCTGGTATTCACTCGACTTCATATCCTCGAAGAAGCACATCACGTCCAATTTGAGTTCGGCCTTACCTCGGGCAATGCGTATTTGGCTAAGATCTCTGTGGCGGCGACAACGCAACCGCGGCTTCGCTGGTGAGGACACGGAAAACGAATGTTTCCTGGAGGTATAGCCGTACCACAGCATCGGTATGGCTAAGATAGCCGATCGAAACGTCCTGGCCGATTTTTAGCTCAAAATCGCCGCCTCGCGTCGTCAGAACGAATGCACCTTCGATCGCCGGTGCCCAGACCAGATTACCGTCAACGATACGCTTGACGTGTTCCAGGACTGGATATCCCTGATCGCGCGTCTCGGCGAGCGCCGTATACTCATCGGCGCCCAGCAAAACTGAGTAAGGCCCGTTTACACCCACAAGGCGCAATTGGCTCAGTGCCTGGGCCACCGCATCAGGATAATCGCGCACATCTGCAGGAAGTGCGAGGCTTGGATTGCTGGTGCCTTCCCGAATGCCCTGAATCTCGGCTTCGAGGTATCCGTTGAAGATGGCCCGGTCTTCGGCAAAGGCCAGCCTCTTCGCGGCGTCTTTCGCCGCCTGCCAGTCGGAGTCATCCGATCCGCGCTCCACGTCATCGATTGCCTGACGAGATAGCTCAAACGGCACCCGCAGCTCGACGAGAGGCTTGACCTCACGCTGACTGGCAACAATGCCTTCGGCCGGAGAAGAGATTGCCCTCAGGTGGCCGGTCGCGACTCCTGGGAGTGCAATTCCTCCCGGCGAAGGAACATCAACAACACGGCGTCCAGCCAGATACCTCTTCAGCGTCCTGGTCGTCTCCTCTTCAATCTGCGACCATGCAGCGTCGGAGACCGGTGCCAGCTCCCGATGGAGGTTATTCATCTCTCTCTCCTTTGAGTGATCCTATCTTGAGTGACGTATCGTCCAAGGACGAGGTCGACGCCGGGTCAGATGTCTGCGAGTCGGCGGTTTCCGCTGAGTTCGGATCATCTCCGCTGATGTTGTCCAGAAACGTCGCCGGCGGCACGAAAAACAAGCTGCCGGTGACCGCGCGGCTGAAATCGAGCAGCCGATCATAATTGCCAGGCGGACGACCGATGAACATGTTCTGAAGCATCGTCTCAGTGACGCGCGGAGTGCGGCTGTAACCGATGAAGTACGTCCCGAACTCGCCGTGGCCAGGGCGCCCGAAAGGCATGTTGTCTCTCAGAATCTTGAGTTCTTTTCCATTCTCCTCGATGACTGTCAGCGCGTTATGCGCCGACGCCGGCTTCTCGGCATCGCTCAGTTCGATGTCTGAGAGTTTCCTGCGCCCGATGATGCGCTCCTGTGCCTCAACGGAAAGGGCATTCCATGCCTCCATATTATGAAGGTACTTTTGCACGATGACATAGCTGCCCCCTGCAAAGACCGGGTCTTCGTCACCGATAATAGCAGCCGCACGAGCGGCCTCTCCTCGCGGATTTTCCGTGCCATCGACGAAACCGATGACATCGCGATCATCGAAATACCGGAAGCCGTGAACTTCGTCAACGATCGAAATTGCTTCACCGACGCTGTCCATGATCTGCGTCGCTAACTCAAAACAGAGGTCCATGCGCTTGGCGCGAATGTGGAACAGGATGTCGCCGGGGGTGGAGACGGCGTGGCGCCCGCCTGACCGAATTTCTCGAAACGGGTGAAGCTCCGCGGGCCGCGGCGATCCAAAGAGTTTGTCCCAGGCATCAGACCCGAATCCAACCACGCATGTCAGGCCCGCCTCAATGTCCCGAAACTCAACCGCGCGTATGAGCCCGGCAAGGTCCGCGCAGAATGAGCGCAGAAGCGCACAGGCATCCGGGGCCTGGCGAATACAGACAACCAGAAAGATCGCCGCGCGCGTGAGCGGAGCGACCACCGTCTGAGGAAGAACCACTTCGTTTAACTCGCCCGGTGCGTCCATTGCGTCAATCTCGATCCACGATGATTGTCATCTACGAAAGTATCGCATTTCTGGATTGCCCCTACGTGGTTGCCTCGATCTCGACAGGAATGGCGGGCATCTTCCATAACTCCAGCTTGCACGACCATACCGAGCCGGCGCTCCCATTATTGGACAGCGGGCTCCAGATTTCCAGTGCCCTAATCCCACGCTGTAGAGGACAAATCGGACTGATTGTCATGCCTGGAATCGTCGAATTCCTCCGGCTCGGTTGGCCACCCGCGGGGCGCAAGGATCAAGGATTTGAGTGACCGCACCGTTTCTCCCGCATTCATTGATACCGTGGTTCATCTTGGGGAAATTACATTAGCGCAAAGGAGACGTGATAGAGCTAGTCTCTATCAGGAAAAGCGTGCGTCAGCAAACTCCTTGCCCATAAGTCACGAGCGTAATCCACTGCAAAGAGGCTAAACTTGGTGTTTTGCAGGAGGATGGCCGGCGGCGGATATTCTACGAGAACAGTCTGCTGATCCAAAGGTGAATGTCAAAATCCGCAAGGCCACAGTTTCAGTTGAGGAGACTTCCAATGTACAAGAAAATCATGATCGCATTTGATGAATCGGCGGAAGCGAAGCGTTCACTCTCGATCGGGCTCGAGTTGGCAAGGGCGCTGAATGCGGAATTGCGACTCTTGACCGTAAGCGAGCCCCTTCCTGTCTACGCTGCATTTATGGACTCTGAATTGCCTGGAGCGCGACAGGCGCTACTAGAAGAACGTAATGCGTTCTACAGGAAGTTGCAGAGTGAAGGGATACGACACGCGGAAGAGTGCGGAATCGCCGTTAAGGGAATTATTGTCGAAGGCGATGAAGTGCAGTCGATCGTCGACCACATCGCAACATGGGGTGCCGACCTTCTGGTGATCGGCCGCCGTCACCATTCCGGCGCGGTATCACGGATATGGGGCGGCACCGTGCATAACGTTGCGGAGAAGGTTCGGTGCAGCATTCTGGCAGTCTATTGAGCGGCGCCAGACGACAAGAACCCCGGGCGTACTCAGCAACCAGACCGTTCACTTGCATCAGAAGCACCTGCCGCTTACGTTGGGATCCATGCAGAACTGACAGGAACTAAAGATTCATCTCCTCGTCGCTGCGGATGGAATTTCGGCGAGTCGGAGCCGTCGATTTTGAGTTGGCGGCCACAAAAATCGGAGTACCCGCAGTTCCCTAACGATGATGATCGTGGTAATCTCTCTCCCGTTTCACAGATGCCGAACCTGAGTTGCTGGCGATCATCAGGCTCACTTTGACGGGATTGCGTTCTCTGCTCAGGTCCAAGCCTTCGGCTTCCACTCTAAACGCGAACTCTGGTGCATCATCACGATTCCAGTCACGGCTGGAGTGTTCTTTCCGGATTTCAAATTCCACATTCGCACCTTTGATCGTGCCTTTGAACCGGAAGTAATCGTCATCCACGTCCGCCTTGAACATGCCAGCGGGAATGGATAGCGAAAAACTACCAATGCCCAAAGTCACGGTCTGATGAACGGGATCGATTCCCTGGCTGGTTGCACCAGGAGTAAATTCTCCGTTCAAGCGAAAACGTCTGTCATCTCTATCGTCATCGTCGTCAGCATCACAAGGCAATCGCAGGTTGCGAACCTCGAATTCTGCAAAAGGGGTGTTCAGGCTGGGGGTGATAGCTATGGATTGGGGAACCGATCCGGCGGCGAAGGGAGATCCGGGAATGGGGTTCAGGGCGCCGCTGCCCGCGTCGATCGAGTAGCCAGAGATGTTGTTGTCGCCATTCCCCACATAGGCGAACCTGCCGGTGGAATCCACGGCCATGGCTTGCGGCCTTAGTTCCGTGGGAAAGGCAGATTCCGTGTTCGCAGCGAGGGCGCCCGTGGTGGCGTTGATGGTGTATGCCGAAATGCTATCGGAACCCGTATTCACGACATAGACGAACCTGCCGGTGGGATCCGCCGCCACGAATACCGGGTTCGACTCCGCGGCAAAAGGCGACCCGGGAATGGAAGCCAGCGCCCCTGTGGTGGCATTGATGGTGAACCCGGAAACGTCCTCATCGTCCGCGTTCGCAACATAAGCGAACCTGCCCGTTGGATCCACTGCCACAGAAAGTGGCAAGCTTCCGGTTAGAAATGACCCAATACCACTCAGGGCGCCAGTGGATTGGTTGATGGTGAACGCGATAACAGAGGCAGGAAGGAAGGAATTCGTGGAATACAAGAACCTGCCCGCAGGGTCCACGGCAAGGGAATGCAGGGACCCAACTGATGCAACTGATGCGCCGGGTATCAGCGCGCCGGTAACGGCATTGATCGTGTACTCCGAAATCGATTGTTGAGAGAAATTCGCCACGTACGCGAACCTGCCCTGGGGATCCACGGTAATACAGATCGGCGCAGATCCGGCGGCGAACGGCGAACCGGGGATAGAGGTCAGCGCTCCGGTGGCAGCGTTGATCGTGTACCCCGAAACGTTGTTGTCACCCAGATTCGCAACGTAGACAAACCTGCTGGTGGGATCCACCGTCACGGATCGGGGAAATGTTCCTGTGGCGAACGGCGAACCAGGGATCGGAGTCAAGACACCGTTGGTAGCATCGACCGAGTAACCGGAAATGTTGTTGTCATTGACATTCGCCACATACACGAATTGGCCGAACAAAGGGAGCGACGTGAAGAAACAGAATGCGGTGACGATGAGGCGCTGCATGCATGGCTCCCGTTGGGCTTAGATGTGGTCAGCAACCAGAACAGTTGCCTGCCGTGCAAACGCCAGCAGTTCGCATCGAGACCTGGCACTTCGGGTTCAGCCTGCGTGAACTGTTTCCCGATCTTGGCCAGGCACTTCGAGTGAACCCTCTTTTTGCGGTGGATGCGGAGGGCCCGGGGATTCCGATTGCAAAGCGATGGACGTTTTTCTGAGCAACATCGTGATACAACTTCAGGCGTAACTTCGTCCGCTGTTTTGAGTACACCAGTCCGTGATCTGAGTGCAAGTCGGTGTAGTACGTGGACGCCAACGCCGCGAGACCTCGGCCCAATACAATTTGACTCTTGCACAATGCCAATGGACGACGGTTTCTGATTCGAAAATCCTTCCTGCAAATCCGGCTGGATTCGGCTAGGATATTGATGCGGAACAAACAGCAAGATGACAATCTTGCAGAGTCCATGCTCGCGATCTCAATGTTCAACCAATGCTTCAATTCCGACAGAGCGAACTGGAGTTGAAGATCGATATTCGCAAAACCGGGCAGCTTTGTTCCGGAGCTAACCGGATAGCAACCGGACAATTTGAAACAGGAAACTCAAGAGCAAGAGCGGCACTTCGACGGGGCCAGCGACCGGCGCGCTGAGGTTTGAAGGTTGGCGCACTGAGTTTGTCGAGCGAATGAAGGACCTCGTTCCGGGTTGGTCCTGAGAGGATTGCGTTGCGATGGAAACAAGCGCAGGAGCAGCCGAGCGACAGGATCGCCTGCAGGAAGTCCTGGGAAATAAATATCACGTGCTGTGCAGCATCGGCGGCGGCGGGATGGCGCAGGTCTACCTGGCTCGCCATCGGCTGCACGGCGGGCTATTCGCGGTCAAGGTGCTGGTCGATCATCTTGCGCAGGATCCGCGGGTCGTGGCCCGCTTTGAACAAGAGGCACGGATGGCCGCCACGCTGGCGTCGCATCCGAATATCGTACCTATCTTTGATATTGGATCGGGCGGCGGATTGCATTACATGATCATGCAGTTCATCGCTGGCGAAGACTTGGCCGGATACCTGCGCCGGGAAGGCCGGTTGAGCCTGCCGGATGCCGCGAATGCCGTGGCACAGGCAACTGAAGCGCTGTCGTGCGCGGAGGCTAGGCGCATCGTGCATCGCGATCTGAAACCAGCGAATATGCTGCTGGACGAAAGCGGCCGGATCAAGCTGTTTGATTTTGGAATCTCCCGCATCTCCGATTTTGCGGACGGATTGACGCGACCAGGCGAGAGCGTTGGCACGCCTTTCTACATGAGTCCGGAGCAGATTCGCGGGGAGGCCTGCGATATTCGCAGCGATCTGTACTCCCTCGGGGTGGTGTTTTTTGAGCTGATCTCCGGGCGACGTCCCTTCGAGAACGAATCTGCAACCGCGATTCAAATTGCCCATCTTTCGTCGCCGGCGCCGTCGCTGCTGAGTCTAGATCCTGAACTGCCGCCGGGATGCGATGCGATTGTGCAGAAGCTGCTTGCCAAAAATCCCGACGAACGGTACCAGAGCACCGCTGAGTTGATGCATGATTTGATTGCGCACGGTACGCACACCGGAGCCGGCGCGTTGAGGCCGAAGGTGAGTCCCACGCTCCAGCACGCGATTGCAGAGGCGGAGACAATCCCACTCGAGCAGACGACGTCCCGAGCAAGCGCCGTTCAACCTCCATCGTTGAGTAACGCTGAGACGGCTATTCGGGCCGGCACCACCCAGCCGCAAGCGGTCGCGACGCCACGGTCGGAGGAATTGGCTCCTGCACAAGAGCCACGGCGCTCAAAGTGGATGGCGGTGGGGATCGCCGCGATGCTGGTGATCGTTGCGGCGGTGGCCGCGATTATCATCCTGCGCCCGAAGACGGCGCCGAGCGCGAATATGACCACCGTAAACACTGAGAACGGATCGGCGCTGCCGCCGGTGTACTCCGACGCCCACGGTCGAATGCTGCTGGTAAGCGCTGGGCCCTTTCACTTCGGGCAAAAGGGTGCGAGCGATGCGAAGACGATCGACCTGCCCGCCTTCTATATCGACGAGACTGAGGTTTCGAACGCGGAATATCGGCGCTTTTGTGAAGCTACAGGCCATGCCGCTCCGCAAACAGCGGATTATGGAGCGCATCCCGATTATCCGGTCAGCGGCATTTCGTACGAAGACGCGCAGGCGTACGCAGCGTGGGCGGGGAAGAGGCTGCCGAACGAAGCGGAGTGGGAAAAGGCCGCGCGGGGCACGGATGAACGCATGTTTCCCTGGGGTGAGACACCGTGGACTTCGGATGTGCCGAATCGACTGCAAGCGGTAAGTTCGCGGCCGGAGCGGCGCAGTCCGTACGGCGCTTACAACATGGCAGGAAACGTGTGGGAGTGGACGGCCAGCGGGTATACTCCGCTGCAATCGGATATCGAGCATATGAACAGAACGGTGCACGGCGCAAGCTTTTCTTCGACTTGGCAGGTGGTCAAAGGCGGAAATTTCGGACCGGGAGGAAGCGACTATTTTTCGATTGGAAAGGGCCGCGGCCTTCCCGCGGATGCGAGGTCGCCGTGGATCGGATTTCGATGCGTCCGCGATGCAGGGACTGCGCGGTGATGTCGGTTTGAGTTGGAGACTTGAGCTGGTTCGATGTATTGAGGAGTATCGATGGGGATTCGAAATGGTTTGTGGCTAACGGCTGCGTTGGCGCTCGCTTCACTGACTGGTTCGGCGCAGAGCGCGCGTGACGCGTTCTGGTCGGCAAATGACCTAATTAGCGTGACTCCCAACCCGGCTGTGCACAATCGTCCCAGGACGCATTCGTCATCGTCTGCACAAAGGAGTACGTCCACCGTGGCCCCCGCCGACGGGGCGGTGAACAGTCCGGAGAACTCGCGATCCGAGCAGGTTGCGCAGCTGGTCGCGTTCAATGGGTACGGGGCCGCTCCTCACCCGGTGCGCAATTCAGAAAACCGCCTGGGCCTGCGCTGTTCGCTGCTTTTGCGCGGACCGGATAAGGAATACAGCGAAGCGACGCCAGGCGCGGTGTTCCACAGTGGCGATCACATCCGCCTCAGCCTGTTGGCGAACCAATCGGGCTATCTGTATGTCATCCAGAAGGGCTCGTCCGGAACGTGGGCACCGATTTATCCTCCGTCGAGCGCGGGCGCGAATGCCGCCAAGATTGAAGCCGGGCAACTCGAGATGGTGCCGGGAGGCACGCAAGCGTTTGCATTCGACCAAAACCCCGGCGCCGAAAAACTCTACGTGATCCTGAGCCGGACTCCGATCGACGACATCGACCGCGTGATTCGCAACCTGAGCCACGGGGGAGGCGCTCCCGCACCGCCAGCCGATACCTCCCAGGAACTCGAAGCCAAGAATGTGATTTCGGATGCATTCATTCAGCGACTCGCGAGCCGCGATCTCACTCTTGTGGACGAGGAAACCGTCGACTCGTCATCGACTGCCGCGAACAATGCTGAGAAGGCTGTTTATGTCGTTGCGAGAAAGTCAGACGCGCAATCATCTGACCAGGTCGTTCTCAGCCTCGACCTGCGTCATGAATAGATGTTCGGATAGTTACAGGGTTCCCAGTGCCGAATCGATGTGGGTGATGTACTGGCGCGCGCGGGTGGCTTCGTCGGTATCGGGGTTGGCGGCGATGACATTGGAGAATCTTGTCTTGGCTTCCTTGAGCAGGCTCACGATGTCGCCGTTGTCTTTGGGATTCGCATTGCTTGCCGCCTGGGTGCGCGCATTGGCCTGCTCAACGTAGATCAGTCCCAGGCGGTAATTGGCCCAGAGATCTGAAGGCAGCAGCGAAAGCGCTTTGAGGCAATAGGGTATCGCGGCATCATTCCGCTTCTGCATCCACTCGCAATCACAGATTCCCAGGTTCGCCTGTCCCTGCTGCTCGCGCCAGATATCCTGCTCGGCGGCGCGATGCTTTTTACCCATGCCCAAAAGAAATCCGGCGAGGTAGTAATTCACCTGGCCACCGACTCCGGAATTGAAGTTGGTCAACTGAAGATACTGCCGGTACTCAGCTTCGGCGTTGACTGCATCGTTGAGATGGCGCTCGCACTCCCCAAGCCAGAAATGCGCTTCTCCATTTGCCGGCGCGACCTTTACTGCGCGCAGGGCCGCGGTTTTGCCATTGTTGAAGTCTCCTTCGCGCGCGTACGCCTGTGAGAGCAGATAGAGAGCGGTGCCGTCATCGGGCTTGCGTTGGAGCGCGGCGTTCAGTTGACGCACGGCTTCATCGAGGCCGCCCTGGTCGAGGAGTGCGGCGGCAAAGCTTACGCGGGCCTCTTCATAATCGGGATCGATCTGGATGGCGCGCTCAAAAGCGGCTTTGGCTTTGTCGTCGGCATAGAGGGCGTTCTCGATGCGCCCGAGATACATATATGCCTGGCTGTAATTCGGATCGATGGCAACAGCCTGGTTCAGCTTGTCTTCGGCTTTCCTGTAATTCGCTTCGAATCCCTTCTTGTAGTCTTCGATCGCCTGGTCGAGCAGATCCACGGCCGCCTGCTTGCGCTGCCTTGGAATAAGAATGCGCAGGCTGACAGTGGTTTCCTGTCCGGGGTATACCATCTCCTCCCGGGGGCCGTCGGGCTCGTAGCCCATATGAACGCCCTTGATCGTGTGCGCGCCCGGCGCGAGTCCGGGAAGGCGCAGAGCAGAGCCTTTTGTTACGACGCCGACCTGCTTACCGTCCAGCCATAGTTCAGTGTTGTCCATGTTGGTCTGGACGACCAGGGTGCCGAATTGCAGGCTCGCAGTGGTCGCGGGCGTCCGGGCACGCGCGGGATCGTAGGCCAGTACCATGTTCGCGTCGAAGCTGCCGCGTTCCGAGGTCGGGTTCTGCCGTCCCTGCGTGGCTGAGCGCACGTTGGTGTGCACATATTCCGCCAATTCGTCCGCGGTAACAATGCCGTCGCCGTTGGTATCCGCCTCTCCGGCAAGGCCGCGCCCGACGTAATAGGTAAAAATGCCGTGGCCGCCGCCCCAGTCAGGGCTTTCAAAGCTCTGCTCGCGATCGCGGCTTGCGGTAAGCGAAAAAATCGACTGGTGTACATCGAGAAGCATGTGATTGAGTTCGGCGGGGCTGGTATCGGGGGTGATCGCGCCGCTGTGGCACGCATCGGTGAGCAGAACCTTCCATTTGCCTTTGATGGTTGTCCCGATCAGCGATCCGAGTTTATCCATGGCAATGGAGGTATCAGGGATATTGTGCAGGTCGATGTCGTAAGGTGCGAGATATCCTTTGGCCCCGGAGATGAATCCATGTCCAGCGAAATAGATGAGCACGCGATCATTTGCGGCGGTCACCGACGGCAGCCAGTCTTCAAGCTCATGGAGGATATTGGCCCTGGTTGCCTGCTCGCCGGTGAGCATGTGCACGTGATTGGCAGGGAACTGGCCGCCCTGTTCGCTGATCAACGTGGTATAGATCGACTCCGCATCGCGGTCGGGATAGCGCAGTTGGGACGGGTCCGGCAGATTCTGGTAATGCGCAATACCGATGACCAGCGCATAACTCTGCGGCGCCACGCTTGCCGGTGTCGCGCCTGTGCCTTCGGGCGGATGCACCGGTTTCAGATCGCGCGTGTTGGTTCCCTGGTCGGGAGGCTGCTGCTGAGGAGCGGGGCTTTGACCGCCAAGCAGCGAAGACGACAGCAGGCACATCACCCACACGAACGCGGATCGCAGGAAGGGTCGTTGATTCGAAGAAAAAGGAGTCATGCTGCCTCCGCGACTCTACTCACGGTGCGCGAGCCGGAATGTGTAGATGATAGGCAAACGGGCCGTCGGTGCGGATTGAACCGCCGTGTCGCCGTTATCGTCTGTGAGCACGATATCGCGAGAGGCGGTGCGTGCCAATGGAATCAGTTCCCTGGGCATGGGAGCGTTCGGCGCCAGCGGAGCAACGCCTGCGGAAACATCCAGGCACTCTCCGCGTGCCTTGAAGATGGCATCATCGCAGCGGGGCAGCAGATTGGGAGGAAGCGGCGCAGCATTCGGCGTAGCGGGCTCTTTGTCCGGATTGGCAGAAGGCGCTGACGGCAGAGCAATCGGAGTTGCGCTCACCAGGAAATACAAAGTATCGAACCCGGTTGGCCCACCTACTTCGAACCAGCCATCGCCGTCGGCAGGCACAAGATAAGAATGGCCGATCTCGATGCGGTTGCCGCCGGCCGCGCCAACAGCAGGAAAAAGGACTGCCGAGTTGCCGGTAGTGCCACGATCGACCACGTAGAGGTAGCCGTTGATTTGGCTCGTGAGGCGAAAGCGCAGAATCTCTCCATTGCGAAATACATTGTTCTGCGGGACCGCCTGGACGGTGTCACCTTTTTTCTGCTCCAGCCGGATAGAGAGAAGCGACGAGCCCGCGTTCTGGCCGTGAATGCCACCAGAGGCGATGAGCATCGACAGGAATGCGAACAGTGTCCGCCTGGCACAATATGACCACTCCCGCATTTGCGTGCGCACGCACACGCATCCAGTTTGCATGATACTGACCCTTATCGATGGAGCGGGTGCAATTGAAGACGGATGCCTCCGGTCGCGGCGGGCGCACCGACAGTTCCGGTCCCTGCCGAAACGGTGGTGGGCGACGATTGCTGAGTAGCGAACACGATACCTGCAACCGCGCCGGCCACCAACACGCTGCTCAGGATCCAAGCCTTCTTGTGCGATACCGCGGCAACCCCGGCGGATGTGCCGTCCTGGGAAAACAGCACCGAGATGTTGGACTCAACGAATTCGTCTTCCACTACCAGTTGCCCGTAGCTTGCGTGGACGTGGATGTTATACGAACCTTTGCGCTGGGTGATCTTGAAACCGCTCGCGAAGGCGCGGCCGGCCGCGTCGGTGTGCACGGAGATGCTGGACATCCCGCCGAAGTTAGCGTAGGAACTCCCCGACTTGTCGAGCGAGAAGATAACGAGCGCACCGGCAACAGGCTTGTGGTTTTCATCGTCGACTTGCACGATGGGTTCACGCGCTGTCCGGGTGCGAATATCGTTCAAGGCTCCCTCGCCTTGAATGATGGTGATAAATAGCGACTTGGGCTGATCCGACCCGGGCACGGCAGCGGCGGACGATACCTGCGCCTGCGCGCGCGGCGATTGAACGATTGCGGCAACGGCCATGGCAGCAATCAGAAGCAAGTGCGAGAATCGATTTCCTGTGTTCATTGCGAATTTACACTCCCCGACGTGCCGACCGAGTTGGCAAGCGTCACCGCGACCCCGGTGACGCCAGCGTCCGGCCTGCTCAATTGGAAGTTCTGCGTGTAGGTAAATTCCGAGCCGAACTGATCGGAGGTAGATGAGCTGTACCAGGGAGCGAACAATCCCGTGGCAGAAACGTCGACTTTTGATGTACGCAGACTGCCGGCACCCGATCCAGAGAAGACAAATTCTGCCTGGCTGACTTCGCGGGTGTTGGAGAACCCACTGACGATCACGGTGATCTGGCCCTGGTCATTGTTGGTGAACGCGACGCTGGTGATGACGGGCGCAGATGCGGCTATAACCAGGGTGATGGGTGTAAGTCCCGCCGGCGTAACATCGACACCTCCAGCGGTCAAGGTAAGCGTAACGGTGATGGTGCCGGCGACCGTTCCGGTTTGCAGGGCCACCTGCGGCGTAGTTGTGGAGTCCGCCGGCACCGTAAAGTTCAGGGTCCGTCCGCCAGTTGAGAATTGGATGGCCGGATCGTCTATGCCATTGCTCCCGTTCGGGGCAAAGGTCAGTATGAGCGTTCCCTGGAGGTCTGAAGGATAGGGACTGTTCAAGCCGATCGAGACGGTTGGTTGTTCACCTGAGCCCGTGGTCGGCGGGATCGAAAACGTTATGTTGGGCGTTGGCGCCGTGACCACAAACTGATAAACATTGCTGGCGAACTTCGAGGCAGGATCGTATACAGACAGGCTCAGCGTGGCCGCCTTGGCGAGGTTGGCGGCGGGAATGCTCGCCGAGACCTCGGTGCTGCTCAGCACGGTTGTTGCAACGGCGGCTCCATTAATTTGCACCTCCGCCGTGGATGTGAAGCCGGAGCCCGTAATGGTGATGGGGAGCGGGGCTGTTCCCAGGGATGCGGTCCCCGGTGACACCGAGGTGATCGCGAGTCTCTCGTAACTCACCTGGATCGTGACCCGGGCCGTGGCAATGTTGTAGTCCACAGTATCGGTAGGCGTAAAGGTAGTGCTCAAGGTTTGCGAGCCGGCAGGTAGAGTGGTGCCGGCGGTCGGGCTGTAGACGAATGTGCCCGGAAGCGATGCGCCGTTTGCGCCGGCTGCGGTGGCGTTGAGCTGAGTGCTGCTCAACAGGCGTCACCGTGAAGATGGGCGCCGGCGTCGGCCACGTGAGCACCGGCGTAGCCTTGGCGACGGTGAGCGACGCTGACGCGGTGAGCGGTTCTGCTTGCGAGCCGTTGGTGTACGAAACACCAATCTGATGCGTGCCCGCAGTGAGCGACGAGACGCTTACGGCAGCCGATCCGTTTACAACTGTGGCCGAACCAATTGCATTCCCGTCGGAGGTAAAGCTGGCAGTTCCGCCGGAGAAGGGCTTTCCATCATTGCCCACGACAGTTGCGGTAAACGTTTCGTTCTGCCCGAAGGTGATTGGGTTGGTTGATTCCTGCAGCGCGATCGTCGCGGCGGTCACCGCATTCACCTGGATGGTGACCTGCGCAATGGCAGTGGTGTAGTTCGTGGTGTCGGTGGGCGTGAAAGTTGTTTTGAGCACCTGCATACCGGCAGTGAGCGTGGCCCCGGCGGCAGGATTGTAGACAAATGTGCCTGGAAGCGCGGCCCCCGTTACGCCCGTTGCAGTTGCATTCAGTTGCGTGCTGCTCAACGGCGTCGAGGTGTAAATGGGCGCCGGCGTCGCCCAGGTCAGCGCAGGCGTGGCCTGGTTCACTTGAAGCGTCGTCTTCAGCGTGTAGGGAATTGTCGAGCCTGCAGGCGTAAACGTGACCTGCACCTGGTACGTGCCCACCGGATAGATCTGTCCTACGGTGATGGTCGCGGCTGAAGTCACAAATGTGTAAACGAAGGTTCCAGCGGCAGCCGTTCCGTTGATGGTTGCGGTCGCGTTCAATTCACTCTGCGGCATTGGGCCGTAGGTCAGCGGCGCCGGTTGCCACGCCAGCGTAATCGGCAGTAGAACATCGAAGGTGTTGCTTGTCGTGCTGTAGGCCGGATTCGCCGAGCTACTGTTCCCGGTGACCGCGTCGGTCGCTAACAGTTTGTAGATTCCAGTGGTGTTCACCGACAAGTCCGCGAAAACAGCCTCGGTCACGCCAGCGTTGGTGGTGGGATATTGGGTCAAAGTACCTGTCAATGCACCGCTCACTGGAGTGGATTGTGAGTCAAGGAGCGAAACTGTGACAGGAACTCCCAGCGGATAATTCGTCGTAGCTCCGTCGGTTTCTACCACCTGTACGGCAACTGCTGGAGTGATGGTCTGACTTACCAAAGCATTGGAGGGCTGCGCCACGAAGGCCACCGAAGCGTAGTGGGTCTGCACCGCGCCGACGTCGATAGTACCGGCGCTCAGGCGGGAAAATCCGCGTTGATCGGTTGTATCGGTGGTGGCAGTGGGAACTCCGGCGGCAATCGCCGAGCTGCCCGGCAGGGGCATTATGGTCTGGGTCGGTCCGCCATTGTTGGCCAGCGGGCCGAGGTCAACTGTGACTCCGATCAGATTTCCGGCTCCATTTATCGTCGTGCAGCCATTGCAGTCGGAACTTGCGGAGCCAGGAATGGCCGTGTTGCCCGCGATGATGCTGTTGTTGATGGCGGGAGTGGTCAAGCTCTCGATGTCGAGTCCGCTGCCTAAAACGCTGGCCGTGTTTGTGGCAATCGTGACATCGTTCAGGGTGAGGCCGGCATAGAACTGAGTTTCGATCGCGCCGCCGCTGCCGGTTGTCGTGTTGTTGGCGAAGGTGCTTTCGGAGATGGTGGCGGTGCCGTCATTGCAAAACGCGCCGCCGCACGAGGCCACATCGGTTACGCCCTGGGCCTGATTGCCGTTGAAGAGCGCCTGTGTGGCGGTGGTGGATCCAACATTGTAGATCGCTCCGCCATTGAGAGAGGCGACGTTGTTGCTGAAGGTCGTACCCTGTGAAATAGGCAGCTGGCCGCCGGACTCGTTGAGGATTGCGCCGCCCTGGTATCCCAGGTTGTTGGAGAATATTCCGCCCACGATCTGGGCGGTACCGTAGTTGTCGAGTCCTCCGCCTCCCGAGGTACCGGCCGAGTTCCCCGAAACGGTTGTCCCCGCCAGGGACAACGATGCCCCCTCCCCGTTGTAGATGCCACCGCCGGTGCCGTTCGTGGTCGTGTTGTTCGTGATGCCGCATCCCGTGAGCAGCAGCGTGCCGGAATTGAAGATTCCGCCTCCACTGGTCGCCGTGTTGTTGGTGATAGAGGTGCCGACGAGAGTGACATTCCCCTGCTGCACCCACACGGCGCCGCCATAAATGTTGTTGCCGGTGGTTGCGTTGCCGCTGGTGAGCGTGAACCCATTGATGCGTATCGCGTCGGTCGGCGAGGACGGGCTGATAACGAATATACCTACTTGGTTGTTGCCCGAGATGGTTACCGTTCCATTGGCGGAGATGGTGACGGGCGTGACTACTTGGAGAGGGCTTGAGAGTGTGATCGTCCCCTGCACTCCGAAGCAGATGTTAGCCACGGTGGTATCGGCGAGGCCCGCTCGCAGGCTGCCTGTTCCGCTGTCGGCCAGCGAACTCACGGTGTAGTCGCATGTTTGCGCGATGCACGGGACGACGGGTAGAAACAAAATGGCGAGCAGGAGCGAGGGCGAGAGCCGGCGGCGCGGATTGTCACGGAGAGGCGATGCAACGCGGCTCGTATTCATTGGCCTGTCCTCGCCGGCGGTTTCATCGTGGATTCGGAGTTCGCGCCAGCGACCGGCCCGGGCAGCGCGGGAACAAAGAATGTGCGCGGCTGCGAAATTCGCGTATCAAGGATCCACGCGGGTTGTCCGCGAACATTCCGGGACAACAAATAAACCCCGTCAGGAGTCAAGGAAACAAGTTGTTGCGGCGTACAGGCGCAGGCAATGGAAATGGGCGCGGCCGATGCGCCGATGCTCACGCGGGCGATCTGCGGCCTGGCGGAGTCAACTGCATAGGCCCATTTGCCATCCTGCGAAACGCTCACGGCCACTGGCTTCTCTAAGAGGGCAGTGCTGCTCAGCTGCGTGATGGCTGGCGAGGCGCCATTAAGATTCGTGGCGTAGGTCAAGCGCCCTGTCGCACCGTCCGCGATGACCGCCGCGTCGCCTTGAGGGCCTGGCACGAAGCCCGCTCCGCCCCAGGCCTGAATGGTCACGACAGGAGAGTATCCGCGCGTTTCCGACACAATACCGACTTGAATGCCCTGGGCTCCTTGAAGTTTCGTTGCAGCGAGAACGTTGCCGCTGTCGCTCACATTAAACTCGCCCTCGACGAAGCCCGCAGGCAATGCAACGTTCGCTACCTGCGACTTTGATGGCAAACCAGTAATCACCACGGCAGTTGAAGTGGAGGCAGATACCACCGCGGCGGAAGTACCCGATGGAGAAAACAGAATGGAGGAATCAGGCGCCACGCGGGCGGCCAGCGTGCCATCGTTCGAAGCCGGAAGCGACCACTCTTCCAGAGTGCCGTTCTTGTGAAGCACCAGACCCCACGAAGAGCTCGATGAGACTCCGGCTGCGGCAACGACGGTGGGGTCGGCAGGCAGCGTGCCACTGCCATAATGAGCTGCCCCCGACACGCCCAGAATGGGATAGAGAGTACGACTCTCCGGATGCCAGATGTATCCGAGTTGCAAACCGCCGGGCGCTACTGGAACCCCGGTAGAAGTAGAGCCGGGAGCAACCGGCTTAGGCGCATTTGTGTTCGTGACAATGCCACATCCAGTCAGCAGGACGAGCAAAGCTGCACGAAGCACAAGCAAAGCGCTTGTGTTCCGAGGGGAGGTCATGAGTTTTCCAATAACCGGGAAGATGGAATCTTCGTGCAGATTCGGTCGGATTATAGCCAATGAGATAGGGAAAAGCCATGAAATAGTTTGCGCTCGCGCACCAGCGGGCACTCGCCTACCGCGCACGACGATGCCAGTCCGGAACCGAACAATGTTTTTTGACTGAGCCGTTCCGTTTTTCGTCAAGTGCCGGATTCCGTTTCAACGCGCCCAATCCATAACGCCCAATCCACAAGTTGAGAACAATTACGTCGGGCGAATCGAAGACAACCTCACTTCCCCACAAAAGCTCTTGGGTAGAGTCACATTTGCCATGTTCATTTTCGAACAGGCATGCACAGCCACGGACATTCACGCGCTGTCAGCAGGGTTGTCGTTAGGTGAAATTCCATATTTGTTACGACTTCTCCGGAGCGATAAATCGAAGATTCTCATGCTTTGGCGCCGAGCTTTCCTCTGTATGTCGCGTCGAATTGACATAGTTCGAGCCGGGCCAAAGACTGGCAGCCGAAATGCTCACTCTCGATTGGCTTCCCCTTCCTCAGGTAATAGGAGGCGCTGATGCAAGTTGTGCTCCAGGATCTCCGCTTTGCCTTCCGGCAGATCATTCGCAACCCGGGCTTCTCCCTCACCGCAATCCTTTCGCTCACCCTTGGCATCGGCGCCACTGTCGCCGTCTACAGCATCCTGTACGATGCTGTGCTCCACCCGTGGCCGTACGCCGGGATCGAGCGGATCAGCGACGTCTGGATCACGGACAACGCCGGCCATGAAGGAACATGGGACCTGACGGGGGCGCAAATTCGGCAGCTGCGCCAAACCCACGCTGTCGAGGATGTGGTTGCCTCCAACTATACCAACCAGACAGTTACTGGCAGTGACGTACCCGACGATGTGGTAGTGGACGAGATGAGTGGATCCCATTTCCAGTTTCTCGGGCTACGACCCATCCTGGGCCGGTACATTATGCCGGCCGATGCCCCCGATGGTCAGGATCCCCAGCCGGTAGCGGTCTTGGGCTACAAGTTCTGGCAGCGGCATTATCGCGGCGATCCAGCGGTTGTGGGAAAAACCATCCAGCTCAACCATAAGGCCTACACAATCCTCGGCGTGATGCCGGTGCGCTTCACGTGGAGGGATGGAGATGTCTACATCCCTCTGAAAATAGAGTCTGACCAGACTCATCGGTATGGTCCGGAGATCAAATTAAAACCCGGTGTCAGTTTCGAGGCTGCCGCCGCCGAATTCCGGCCGTTGTATCAGGAGTTCGACAAGCAAACGCCGAATATCTTCCCAAAACAATTCAAGATCAGTGTGCGCGGCATAGCGGACACCTACACCCGCGATCTCAAGAAGACGATGTACCTGCTCTTCGGGGCCGTCGCGCTGCTGCTCGCCATCGGCTGTGGCAACGTCTCGATTCTTCTCCTCGCGCGCGGCACCGCCCGTCAACATGAGTTTGCCGTCCGCTCCGCTGTGGGCGCGAGCGGATTCCGCATCGTGCGCCAACTCCTGACCGAATCATTGCTCTTGTCTCTGGTCGGGGCGGGGATGGGTGTGTTGGTTGCCTACCGGGCGATCGGGTTCATCATCCCCAGGCTGCCCGATCACTCTTATCCCTACGAAGCCGACTTCCACATCAACCTGCCAGTCCTGTTTTTCAGCGTGGGCCTGGCGGTCCTCAGCGGGATTATCTTCGGTCTGCTCCCCGCGCTGAAGTCGTCGCAGCCGGAAATCAGCCAGGTCATGCAGGCCGGCACGCGTCGCCTCACCGGCGGTTTGAAAGGAAAACGCATACACACTGCCCTCATTGCGGGCCAGATCGCTTTGACTCTTTTGCTGATGACCGCAGCCGGCGCGGCTATTCAGAGCTTTATTCGCATGAACACCGTTCTGCTCGGCTATGAACCGCAGCACGCCATGTCCGTCGTGATTCCCATTCGCGAGAACGCGCACACAACCTGGGCGGATCGCGCCCACTACTTCACCGACCTTCGGGACAAGATCGCGGCAACTCCCGGGGTGCTTTCCGCCGGAATCTCCAGCAACGCCACTCCGCCCGATAGCGGCTTCACACTTCCCGTTGAGATTCTCGGCAAGCCGGCGGCGCAGGCGCAGGAAGCTCACGTGGAATTCGTCGGCCCCGAGTACTTCTCCACCTTGCGAATTCCGTTCGTCAGCGGCCGCGTTTGGGACCAGAGCGAGATAGCACGCGGCGCTGCATTGGTCCTGGTGAACCAGGCGTTCGTGCGCCACTACCTCTCCGGCACAGATGCCGTGGGACACTCCCTGCGCGCTCCCCGGTTTGCCACTCTCCCTCCCATGATGCTAGCCGCAAATGGAATCACGGGATGGTTGCAGATCATCGGCGTCGTGGGCGATTCGCTGAATGACGGGCTGAACAAACCGGTGGCGCCGGCGGTCTACGCACCTTACACGTTCGTGATGCCTCCCTTTACGCAGGTCCTGGTTCGCACCCAGGGCGAGCCGCTCACCCTGCTCCACAGCATTCGCCAGCAGATCGCCTCTCTCGATCCGGATCAGCAGATATTCAACGATGTCCACGACCTTCAGGGCTGGATCCAGCGCGAGCCGGAATTTCAGCGCGGGCGGCTCATTTCCATACTCTTCGGAGCCTTCGCCTTTCTGGGGCTGACCCTGGCTGCGGTAGGGCTCTACAGTGTTGTCTCGTACACCGTCCTGCAACGGACAAGCGAGCTGGGCGTGCGCGTCGCACTCGGTGCGCGCCGCCGCGATGTGCTGAGCCTGGTCGCCCTGTCGGCCGGAACCAGCGTGGGAATCGGCATCGCTGCGGGACTGGCGCTGAGCCTGAGTTTGAACCGGCTTATGGCCCGCTGGATCGAGAGCGGCACGCGCGATCCACTCATGATTCTGGCGGTATCGGTGGTTCTTATTTCGGTCGCTGCGCTGGCCTGTCTTATCCCCGCCCGCCGCGCTACTGCCATCGACCCCATGGCCGCTCTGCGCTGCGAGTAGCTCAGTTCGAATACTTCGTAAACCTGACCTGAGCTGGACAATGGACTCATCGAAATTGGGGGATTCCGGCATTGCCGGAGGCGCCGCCTTTGGCGCCGGTTGGGACGCTTTGCGTGGCTGTAAGCGACGGGGTTCCGTGGGTGTTGAGTTTGAACGCGACCACGGCATTGTGGGCGGGTCGTTGGTGCTGGTGAGGATGATAGTGCTGCGTTCCTGACCGACAGCTGTGGCCATGCCGGCGACGGCCAACGCTGCAGCGACGATATTGATACGCCAAGGGAAAGACCTCCCGGGTGTTTCGAAAATCATTGCGATCTCCTTCATGTGTAATTGGGCACGCTGCAATTGGGGTCACCCCGTCTTGTGGGCCTGTTGACCCACTGGGGAAGCCGGAGCGACCCTGCTAAAGAGGAATTCGACCGGGGCGCGGGAAAAGTCGCGCTGGGGGATTAAAAAAATAACGAGACGCAGGCGACGATGACGCCGTAACGTTTCCCAATCGCGGAGCGAAGGATACAGCGGGCGTTCAGTATGCTGGAACGCCTTGCGGCAGTGTCGCCTGCGCTGATAAAGATTGCAGATACGCTGCCGATGGACGCACAGGAGAATCTCGAAATGCTGATGGCCCTCTATCAGGAGGGCGATCTGGTTGCGGCCACGGTGCTTATCCGTTCCATCAGCCCGAAGCTCTACCGGTTCTTTGCGGCGCAGACAGTCAGTCGCGGGGAGGCGGACGACCTGCTGCAGGAAACGTGGCTTCGCATTCACAAGGTCAGGCACACCTATCGACCGGGCGAGCCGGCGATCGCATGGTTCTATGCCATCGCGCGCCACGTGCGGGTGGATCACTTCCGAAAGTCGATGCGGACGACCAATCGCGAGCGCGAACTGGACGAGATTTCGGGGACAGCGGAAATTACGCCGGCGGCGGGGCAGAACGACGAGTTAGAGGCGCTGCTCGCGCCGCTCTCGGCATCAGAGCGCGAGGTGGTGGAAATGTTGAAGGTGGAGGGGCTGTCGCTGGAGGAGGTAGCGAGGGCCACATCGTCCACCGTGGGATCGGTGAAGCAGAAAGCTCACCGGGCGTACAAGAAATTGCGAGAGGCATTCGGATTCAGCAGGAAAAAGACGGAGGCGCCACATTGAACGACCGCGAAGTCGATAAGCTGCTGAACGGCGCCAAGGTCCCGCAAGGTCCACGGGAGGAGATCCTGGGGCGCATTGCCGAATCGATCGCGGGATCGATGCGGCCGGTGCGCCCACTGCCGCCGCAATGGATGCTGACCGGGGGAGTAGCGCTGATCTGCGCGCTGGTGGCGCTGGCGGGAGCCGCAGGGATGAGGTTCTCTGGAATAGCAAAGATGAGCGTGCTGGAGCGGGGCACGGTATTTTCGGTGTTAGGAATCCTGGTGCTTGTGGCGGCAAGTGAACTGGTGAGCGCTATGATCCCGGGAAGCCGGCGACGCTTCCCTTCAGGCGTTCTACTGTTGGTGACGAGTCTGTGCCTTGCGGCGGTGCTGGCACTGTGTTTCCGCGACTATCGGACCACGCACTTTGTTCATGCGGGGCTGGTGTGCCTGGCGATAGGTGTGGTGCATGCGATTGTTGCCGGGCTGCTGAGCTGGCTGGTGCTGCGGCGGGGTTTCGCGGTGGATGCGGTTTCAGCGGGCCTGGCGGCGGGAACGCTCGCGGGGCTGGCGGGAGTAGGCATGCTGGAATTGCACTGCCCAAATTTCCAGACGGCGCACGTGCTGGTGTGGCATCTCGGCGTGCTGCTGGTAAGCGCGGGATTGGGGGGACTGTGCGGTTGGAGGTCATCTTCGACTTCAGCGCATCGAAAGGCTGCGGCAAGCAGAGACACTATCAAGCATGGCAAATAATAAACGTGCCTCAAGGCATGGGCTCAATGAAACATTGGTCGTCCTCGAATGAGAGTGATCCGGCTGGGAGCCGACGGATCGCCGCCGATTATGAAGACTGCCATCACAAATCCCTGCGTTATATGCCTTGACACGTATATGCTGCGCGATGTATATAAAGAGGGTGGAATCTGTATTCGAAATCATTGCGGAGCCGAACCGCCGCGCGATACTCAGCCTGCTGCTCTCGACACAACAATCGGTTGGAGAAATCGAGCAACAGCTTCGTATGTCGCAGCCGACCGTGTCCAAGCACCTGCGAGTGCTGCGCGAGGCGGGTTTCGTGGAATCGACGGTGGATGCACAGCGCCGTCTCTACCGCCTGAAACCTGAACCACTTCAGGAATTGGATGCATGGCTGGCTCCGTTCCGCCGATTCTGGTCCGTGCACGTCGATGCTCTCGAACGCCACCTGGACCGCATGGAGCAATCCAAACGAGCGCCAGCGACACCAACGAAAAGGAAGACAAGTGGAGGCCGACGCCGCCCAAACCGCAAACGTGAAAAAGGAGAAACGAAATGAAAATCAAATTGACCAGCATATACGTGGATGATCAGGAAAAGGCCCTGCGCTTCTATACCGAAGTGCTGGGCTTTGTGAAGAAAGCCGACTTCAGCCAGGGGCCGTATCGCTGGCTCACAGTGGCCTCAGCAGAGGACCCAAACGGCACGGAACTGCAACTGGCGCTGAACAATAACCCCGCGGCCAGTGCGTACCAGCAGGCCCTGTTCCAGCAAACCCAGCCCGCGGCAATGTTCTTCACCGACGACGTGCAGGCCGATTACGAGCGTACCAAAGCGGGCGGCGCTGAGTTCACCATGCCGCCAACCGATGTGACAGCCTCCAAGATTGCGATGCTGAAAGACACCTGCGGCAATCTCATTCAGCTCACGCAACTGATGCACTGGTAGGGCGGACGTTGAGCAGGATCGCTGCTGGAGGTCGCCGACGACCGCGGCATGTGCGGCGGCGCTTCCGCCGGCTGAAGCCGAAATCACTTCAGGTGGTGGATACGCGGCTGGCTCCGATCCGTCGGTTCTGGTCGGCTCGCGTAGATGCTCTCGAACGCCACCTGGACCGCATGGAGCGATCCACACGAGAGCAGGCGACACGAACGAGAAGGAAGACGAGGAAACGAAGGTGACCAAGCGTGAGCAATATGCACCTGGCCCGGCGAGTGGGGCGAGGATACAAAAGGAAGGAGAGAAGTGGACGCTCATCCTCGTCCGAGAGCTACGTCACCCACCGGCGATGGTGTGGGAGGCTCTGACCGACCCGGCGCATCTGCGCGAGTGGGCTCCCTTCGAGGTCGATGGGAACCTGAATACTGTTGGAAGCACGGTGAATCTCACCTGGGCGGGAACGGGGCACGTCTCCCAAACAAGAGTGACGCGAGCCGACGCTCCCAGGGTGCTTGAGTTCCATGATATCCGGTGGGAACTCGAACCGCTGGGCAGAGGCACCCGCCTCACGCTCTGGCACAACATCGATCGCCGCTTCATCGCGTGGGGCGCCGCTGGCTGGCACATTTGTTTCGATGTTTTGGATCACCTTCTCAACGGAACTCCCATCGGCCGCATCGTTGGCGGCGATGCCGTGCAATTCGGCTGGCGGCGATTGATCGCCGAGTACGCCAAACAGTTCGGAATTGAATCGCCCAATTTGCCGCCAACGGCGGCGCAAAAATCGTGAATCGAGGAGGAGGAACCCATGGAATCGACTCTGCCGAAGTCGGCCATCATGACCACCAAGACCAACCCCAAAGCCATGACCATCGGGTATTGGGTCGCGACCGCGGTATTCTGCCTGGAGATGGGATTCACCGCCTATTACGAGCTACTGCCGCAGGGGGCCGAGGCATTCGCCCGCCTGGGCTTCCCCGCCGGCTACTTCCGTATGGAGCTTTCTTTGGCCAAGCTGGCCGGCGTGGTCGTACTGCTGCTCCCCAGGGTCCCCGCGCGATTGAAGGAGTGGGCCTACGCCGGCTTCGCCATCAACCTCGTCTCGGCGCTCATCACCCACCTGTCGATTCATGATCGGCCGGCGGCGTTGGCCCCGTCGACCATCACCGGCGTGCTCTGGGGACTCTCCTACTTCTTCTGGCGCCGCCTGCAGAGCGCGCAGGCGAGAGCCTGACCGCGCACGATTTAGCCTACTCCTCCCATAGGGGTAGGACCTCGCCATCAGCCTCATCCGCCGAACGTAGAGGAAACCATGTCTCAGGAATACATTGAGATCCGCGGTGCGCGCGAGAACAATCTGAAAAACGTCTCACTGCGCATCCCCAAACGCAAGATCACGATTTTCACCGGTGTCTCGGGTTCCGGCAAATCGTCGATCGTCTTCGATACCGTCGCGACCGAGGCTCAGCGCCAGATGAACGAGAACTTCAGCATGTTCATTCGTACGTTTCTGCCGCGCTACTCGCAGCCGGACGCCGATGCCATTGAGAACCTGAGCATGCCAATCGTCGTGGACCAGAAACGGCTCGGCGGCGGATCCCATTCGACTATGGGTACCATCACCGACATCTACCCGGTGCTGCGCCGGTTGTATTCCCACATCGGCAAGCCGTATGTGGGGCATGCGAATGTGTTTTCCTTCAACGACCCCAAGGGGATGTGCCCGAACTGCAACGGCCTGGGCCGCAAGATGGGCGTGGACCTGGATCTGTTCCTCGATAAATCGAAAACACTGAACGAAGGCGGGATCCTGTTCCATGAATATGCCATCGACACCTGGGGCTGGAACATACTTGGCCAGTCGAAACTTTTCGATATGAACAAGAAGCTTTCGAAGTTCAGCGAAAAGGAAATGGAACTGCTCCTATACAGCAAGCCCTATAAGGTGAAAACAACGGTGGGAGGCAAGGCCTTCAATTTGACGTGTGAAGGCATCATCAACAGATTTATCGGCAAGTACATCACGCGCGACGTGAAGACCATGTCGGAACGGACACAAAAGGCCGTCGCGCCTTACATCACGATGGCGCCGTGCACAGTGTGCAAGGGCGCGCGCTTAAGCCAGGAAGTGCTGAAGTCGAAGATCGACGGATACAACATCGCCGAGTTGGCCTCGATGGAAGTGGGCCAGTTGATCAGTGTAATCAAGACGATCAAGGAACCGAAAGCCACACCCATTTTGAAAACACTGATCCAGCGCCTGCAATATCTGGTGGATATCGGCCTCGAATATCTCACGTTAAATCGCGAAACAGACACGCTCTCCGGTGGCGAATCGCAGCGTGTGAAGATCGTCAAACACCTCAGCAGCAGCCTCGTAGACGTGATGTATGTGTTCGACGAGCCCAGCGTCGGCCTCCACCCGCGCGATGTGCATCGTTTGAATGAACTTCTTCAACAATTGCGCGACCGAGGAAATACGGTTCTCGTAGTAGAACACGATCCCGATGTTATTAAAGTGGCCGACCATATCGTGGACGTGGGGCCGCACGCAGGGAGCCAGGGCGGCCAGGTCATGTATGAAGGTCCTTTCAAGAACCTGTTGAGCGCGGACACGCTTACTGGAAAATATTTGAAACAGTCGGTTTCGATCAAAAGCGATTTCCGTACTCCCCGTGGAAAACTGCCGATCAAGAATGCCAAAGCCAATAACTTGCAGAACGTGAGCGTGGACATCCCGAAGGGTGTGCTCACGGTGATCACCGGTGTGGCGGGTTCGGGGAAGAGCTCGTTAATTCATCAGACGTTTCTACGCCAACACCCGGACTCCATAGTGATCGACCAATCCCCTGTGGGTGTTTCGAGCCGGTCCAATCCCGGCACCTATACCGGCATCATGGACGAGGTGCGAAAGGCCTTCGCGGCTGTGAACAAAGTGAGCCCATCGCTGTTCAGCTTCAATTCCGAAGGCGCCTGCGAGAACTGCCAGGGACTGGGCGTGATTTACACGGATATCCCTGCAATGGGCGAGGTCAAGTCGCCATGCGAGATCTGCGAGGGCAAACGATTCAAAGATGAGGTGCTGGAATACAAGCTCAATGGAAAATCGATCAACGATGTGCTGGAAATGACGGTCAGCCAGGCGCTCGAATACTTCAAGATCGACAAGATCACTAGCAAGCTACAGGCAATGAGCGACGTGGGTCTCGATTACCTCACCCTGGGCCAGCCGTTGAGCACGCTGTCCGGTGGCGAATGCCAGCGCATCAAGCTGGCCAGTGAACTGCACAAACAGGGCAGCATCTACGTGCTGGATGAGCCCACCACCGGTTTGCACATGTCGGACATCAGTCACCTGCTGGAGATCATGACCCGCCTGGTGGACGCCGGCAACACAGTTATAGTGATCGAACATAACACCAGCGTGATCAAAAATGCGGACTGGATCATCGATATGGGCCCCGAAGGCGGCACGAAGGGCGGCAAGGTCATGTTCGAAGGCACGCCCAGGCAGTTGCTCAGTGCAAAAAATTCGCTGACCAGTGAGTACATACGGAAATGACGTGGTCCCGATTTCGTTCTGGCTCAATGAGTTTCGGGCGACTGCAGCTCTTTTCGGCGCCAAATCAACAAAAAAACAGGCGGGGTGGGGGGCATTCCTTTTTCCGGAACTCCGATGGGGTAAGACTTTGTATCCATGCAGGTTTTCAAGCCCTCCGCCTTTCTGAAAGACGGTTCTTAATGGCGTTTTTTGGGCGCTTAAACAGCTCTGAATGGCGCTAACGGAAGTTTGGAGCAGGCCGACATTCTGGCGATGGTTGATGACTGTCCTCATTGTGTCATTCGGCGGGCTAATTCTCTGCAACGACGTGCGGGCCTCAAGTTGGGAAAGCGCCGGAATGCCAGGGACTATTGCAGTAAGGACGGCAGGTCACGTCCGCCATAGACGACGCGCTCGATGCGGACCGTATCGGCCAAAATGCGAAACAGGATTACGTAGCGCCCGACGACCGCAATTCGGGCGCCTTCACCGATTTCAGGACGGAGTTGATAGAGCCAGGGCTGCTCGCCAGTTCGATCGATCTTCTCGCGAATTTCGCGGATGAAGGTTACCGCTCGCCGCGGATTGTCCTGCGCGATGTAATCGGCGATCAAATCCAGGTCGCTCTCGACCCAGCGAGAGAATTCTACGCGCACTCTTTTCGGCCCTCGGCGGCATCGGCGATGGCCTGGTACTTCTTTTCGAGACGGTCGAGAACCTCGTCCGCGGGAATCCCAGGGGAGTTGTCGTCCATGGCCTGCTGCCACACTCGCCGCAATTCCTCAACTCCCTGCTGGCGAAGAGTGCGCTTATGGGACCAATCGCGGAGCGCCTCGCGGACCACTTCGCTGGAGGAGGCGTACTCGCCGGCCTCGACTGCCTTGCGGACGAGGGAAACCATCTCGGGAGGAAGGGCGATGCTGATTTTCTCGATGGTGGACATCTGGGCGGCTCCGGTAGGAATAATTCCTACTGCAGATTATCACGATTTACAGGGATGGCAGATATATCCAGATGGATATAATCCGGATGTGAACGCCCCGACATTTACGAGCGTTTGGGATGCACTGGCGGATTCGCCGGAAGAAGCAGCGAACCTGCGTTTGCGCTCGGCGCTGATGCGGCAGATTGCGGAGATTGTCGAGAGCAACGGATGGACACAGGCCGAAGCAGCGGAGCGTTGCGGCGTGACGCTGACCTGCCTCCGCAAACCTCAACCAGTTAAAACTGGAGTTCTCTCGTAATCTAAGCGGGAGGACGGAGTATGAAGAAGAGCCGGTATACGGAAGAGCAGATCATCGGGATATTGAAGCAGCATGAGGCTGGTGTGAAGACGGCGGATGTGTGCCGGGAGCACGGGATCAGCGCGGCGACATTCTATGGCTGGAAGTCGAAGTACGGCGGGATGGAAGTGAGCGAGGCGCAGCGTCTGAAGGCGATGGAGGATGAGAACCGTCGTCTGAAGCTGCTGGTAGCGGAGCTGAGCCTACACGGCGAGGCGCTGAAGGCAGTCATACGAAAAAACGGGTGGAGCTTGCCGGTCTGAGAGAAGAAGTGGCGTTCATCTCAGTCGAGTTCCGTCTGAGCGAACGCACGGCCTGCAAGCTTCTGGGCGTGGAGCGGTCGAGCTATCGATATGAGCCTCGCCCGGACCGCAACATCGAACTGCGCGAAGCACTGGTGAAGCTGGCTCGGCAGAAGCCGCGTTACGGCTATCGAAGGCTGCATGTCTTGCTCCAACGTAGAGGCCACGAGGTCAACGTGAAGCGTATTTACCGGCTGTATTTGGAAGAACGATTGGCGGTTCGGCGCAGGAAACGCAAGCATTTGGTGCGAGATCGTGCTCAGACGCCGCGACTGATCCGACCCAACCAGGAGTGGGCGATGGACTTCATCGTGGATGGCCTGGCAACCGGGAGGATGGTGCGGATCCTCAGCGTGGTGGATGCGTATACACGTGAGTGTCTGGCGCTTGAGGCCGACACCAGCCTGGGCAGCGGACGGGTGACGCGTGTGCTGGATAGGCTGATCGATGAGCGCGGCCGGCCGGAGAACGTGCGCTCGGACAACGGACCTGAGTTCACCTCGCGTCGCATGCTGGGTTGGGCGGAAGACTGGAAAGTAGGGCTGGTGCATATCCAGCCAGGCAGGCCGATGCAGAATGGCCATGTCGAGAGTTTCCACGGAAGGTTACGGGACGAGTGCCTCAACGCGCACTGGTTCCGCACGCTGAATGATGTAAGGAGCACCTTGGCAAGCTGGCGGAAGGAGTATAACTGCGAGCGTCCGCACAGCTCACTCGAATACAAGACGCCGGAAGAATTCCGGCGAAATGCAGGCTATGTAAATGTGGAAAGCAAAGAGCGCTTCCCACATTTACACAGCCTCGACGGCGGCTGCGAGATAATCTCGGAGCTAAACAAAAACCGGGAAACTCCAGCTATCAGTGGTTGAGAAATTGGGGGCAGGTCAAGGCAGCCGCGTATCAATGATCTGGTGCGGGGGCGGATTTCGAGGTTTTCGCTGGAGGCGCTGGGCGGAAGATTACGGTGAAAGTTGAAGGCGCGGCGTGAGCCGGACCCCATGTCTGAGACGAAAGACTGCGGCACCCGGCAAGAGAATCAATCCATTTATTGCTTACTGGGACGAATGTGCGGTAGCGGAACGTTTGATATCGTCCACTAATGGTCGAAGATCTTCGAACGAGTAAACAGTGACGCTATGGTCATTCAAGGTCTGCTTTACGAATTCACGAACTGAATCTTCGATTTGCTCCTCGTAATTCGCAACTACGACTAGGCGCATATCACCATAGGTAGGATCCCTCTTTGTATACAGAAGATGGCCTTCGACCGCACTCTTGCCGATCTTAGTGGAGATAGTTTCAGGATCATCGAATTGGACCGGCGAAATCAGATTGAAACGTCCGTTTTGATATGCATAAGGCACACGGATAGACTTCTTTAAATCCGGGACCTCTACATTCACGGACTTCTTGACGAGGTCCGCTACACCAGCTTCGAATAGTCTCATTGTCAGATCTGCTTCTATTCGATGCTTCCTTTCTAAGCGATCTGACCCAACCAACCGGTTGTGAAGCTCGTTTAAATCGGTTTCGAGATCAGCGATGTGCATCGGCCGCGGCGCGGATAACTGAATAATGTTTGCCCTTTTAGCAATGTAGGACTCGAGATCAACGATGGTGAGAAATTGCTCAGACCGCAGCTGGTTTTCAATCGAAGTCCGAGCACGATTCAGAAGATTCCAATCCTGATTTCCGAAGAACTTTCGGATCCTCCGGTTGTCTCGGGTGATTCGAACCTTAAGTCTCCTCTCGGTAGAGGAGTACAGAACCACTCCAATGTTGACGCCCTCTAGGCGAGACGGATCCGGACAGAACTGGACCAGAGAGTAGTAACCTTTGTTTTGACTCATTCAGTTCCTCCTTCCAATTCCAGTTGCGACCACAGAATGGAATCGAGAGTTTCGGCGACGAAATGCGCGCGCTCCGTGATCAATGTGGCCCATGCTGAGCGCCCCTCTTTATTGACGTCCCAAGCCCGCGGTACCAAGCCTAGCTTTTCGTCGGCTACCGCACGGCGAAATTGACCTAGGCGAGTGCAGAATCCTCGTATTGATTCCCGATCGAGGAACTTGATGAATTCTGGGAAAAGACCGTAGACTCGCATGTCACGAATCTTTTCAATGAACCTTAGGCTCCCGTTGAGCTCTCCTTCTTGCCTGAACGCGTGGGTAAAATCCATTGACAGGAGACGCACGTTTGGCTTCTTCCCATTACATTGGATGAGCAAAACGTTATCACGGTTCACTCTTCGCCCGTCTGGAGCGTGTCTGTCATAGTTTAATGTCCAAGTGTCCATTACCACCAAGCCGCTGATTTCACGGAGGTTAATGATTGACTCTAGCTCCTTCGCCGTCCCGCCCCAAGGAAAGGCGCTCTGCTCCGACCTGGAAATAAACGCAGGGCCCGGTAATGCTCTACCGCCGTCCAGAAAAGGAATCTCATCGTCGTCATTCAAGTCAACGAGAGAAAAATCTAGTGTCGTGAGCCCTAGCCAATCCGCAAGCATGGACCCCACAAACTCACAAGCAAGTGCGTGAGGACCTGATGGATTCCCCAGCGCCTTGATGTAGCCCTCACCAAGATCAGTATCCACTAGTGCGGGGGAGGTGGCGTTTCCGAACGCTCGCACGAATCGTGTGACCCGAGTTGGTCTCCAACCGTTTCCATGAAGCGGCACGGCTTCCTCTGCGAAGTGTCAATTCTTCAAAATAGATGAAGGCACATTATTACCCAAAGCCGCGAGATTCACCATGATAGCCATCACCGAAGTGCGTTGGATGGCCCAGCCAGGAAAGCGTCAAGCTGTTACCAAGCCTTTCGCGGCTGGGGCTTTCGCGAACATCTGTTTGATCCCCCGTAGTGCCTGGCGGGTGCGTTCCTCATTCTCGATTAGGCTGAACCGCACGTGGGTGTCGCCGTAGTCGCCGAAGCCGATGCCGGGGCTTACGGCTACTTTGGCTTCGGTTAGCAGGCGCTTCGAAAATTCGAGGGAGCCTAGGTGACGATACTGCTCGGGGATCTGGGCCCAGACGAACATGGTCGCCTTGGGCAAGGGGACTTGCCAGCCTAGCTTATTCAATCCTTCGACGAGGACGTTGCGGCGGCTGCGGTAGGTGCAGCAGATTTCCTGTACGCATTCCTGGGGGCCTTCGAGAGCGAGGATGGACGCCACTTGAATGGGCGTGAAAGTGCCGTAATCGAAATAACTCTTGAGGCGGGCGAGGGCGTTGACCAGCACCGGGTTGCCGACCATGAATCCCACGCGCCAACCGGGCATGTTGTAGCTCTTGGAGAGGGTGAAGAACTCTACGGCGACGTCTTTGGCGCCTGGAACCTGCAACACGCTAGGCGGCTTGTAGCCGTCGAAGGCGATATCGGCGTAGGCAAGGTCGTGGATGAGGTGGATTCCGTATTGGCGGGCCAGTTCGACAAGGCGGGCCAGAAACGGCAGATCGACGCACTGGGTGGTGGGGTTCGAGGGGAAGTTGACGATGAGGGCCTTGGGGCGCGGGGTCATGCGTGGGATGAGGTCTTCAAGCTCGGCCAGGAATTTTTCGGGCTGGACGATGGGAACGCTGACCACGTGGGCTCCGGCGATGACGGGACCGTAGATGTGGATGGGATAGCTGGGGTTGGGGACCAGCACCGTGTCGCGCGAATCGAGGATGGCGAGGCAGAGGTGGGCGATGCCCTCCTTCGATCCAATGGTGACGATGGACTCGGTGTCCGGGTCGAGCGCGACGTCGTAGCGCGATTTATACCAGTTGCAAATGGCGCGGCGGAGGCGGGGCAGGCCGCGGGAGACCGAGTAGCGATGCGTGACCGGCTTCTGCGCCGCTTCAACGAGCTTGTCGACGATGTGTTTGGGCGTGGCACCGTCGGGGTTGCCCATACCGAAGTCGATGATGTCTTCGCCGCGGCGGCGCGCGGAGACCTTCATCTCCCCGGTGATGTTGAAGACATAGGGGGGCAGGCGCTGAATACGGCTGAACTCTTCCATAAAGACAGTTTACAGTTGTTCGTTCTCAGTTCACAGTTGTCAGTTTTCAGAGCCCCGGAGGCCGAATCAGTGGACGTGGCCGTGATGGTGGGCGGGGTCGGGGGCGACAGACATCTCTTCGATGGGGACGACGCAGCCTTCGGTGACGGTGCAGTTCTCGTGCTCGAACTGGATGGTCGAATGGCAGATGTTGAAGTGGTCTTTCAGGATGTGGTTTAACTTCTCGAGAATGCAGGCGCTCTCGGAGAGGGGGATGTCGGCGATGGTCACGTGGCAGGCGAGGGCACGGGACTGCGAGCCCAGGCACCAGATGTGGAGGTCGTGGACGTTGAGGACGCCGGCGACAGCCTGCATGTCGGAACGGATGTGGTTGAGGTCGATGCCGCGAGGCGTGCCCTCAAGGAGGATGTTGAGGGTTTCGCGGACGATGCCGATCGAGGACCACAAGATGAGTGCGGCGATGATAAGCGAGAGGACCGGATCGATCCAGTTGTGGCCGGTGATCAGAATGCCGGCGCCTCCGGCGATGACAGCAGCGGTGGAGAGGGTGTCGCCTGCCATGTGAATGAAGGCCGAGCGCAGGTTGACGTCGCGAGCCACGCCCCAAAGCAGGGCGGCGATGACGCCATTCATGAGCACGCCGGCGGCGGCCACGTACATCATGAGGCGAGGCTGGACCTGGACAGGGGCATAAAGACGATGGACGGCTTCGAATCCGATCCAGAGTGCGATGAGGATGAGGGTGCCGGCGTTGACGAACGCGGCAAGCACGCCCATGCGCTGGTAGCCGAACGTCTTGGAGTCGTCGGCGGGGCGCATTTGGAAGTGAACGGCGGCAAAGCTGAGCAGGAGGGCCAGGAAGTCGGAGACGTTGTGGCCGGATTCGGAGAGAAGGGCGAGGGAATGGGCGCGCAGGCCGGCGATAAAGGTAATGGCGACATAGGCCAGGGTGGCGATGAGGGAAAAGCGAAGTACGGATTGGGTCCGGTCGTTGGGGTGACCGCCGGAGTTCCGGTTTGCGCCGTTGCCTGATGGAGAAGCGGGCGCGGCGTGGACATGCATATCTCTAGTGTAATCGGGGGTTGGGCCGGGTGTGTAGCGGGGGGTGAGTCGGAGCCTCCCAGGTCTCAGAAGCGAGACCTGGGGCACCCGAACGAGGATCAAGCTCAACCGGAGTTGAGAATGAGCGTCGTCAGCGGAGGGAACGGCGGTCGAAGGATGGGCGACGGTCGTAGGCGGGCAGAACCGGGAGACTGGCGCGCAGGCCGGACCATTTTTCCGAGACCACAATGCTGTTCTGGGGGTTGCCGGGCTGGTAGCGCACGGAGCAGGGAAAGCCGGCGCGGACGGCCGCGACGTCGACCACATCCTGCATGCGGGTTACGTCCTGGGTGCATTCGTAATCGACGCCACCGATGCGGTATTCGTAGAGAAGCATGGTGAGGATCCGGCCTTCGGCTGGCACCTCGCAGACGTCGAGCAGGGTGCCGTCAACCAGTCGCCCGGATTGCGTAAGGAGTTGGCGGCGAGTGACTTCGAGTTCCTCGGCAGTGGGACGCTTGCGCAGAAGCATCCAGGCCCCAGCGGCACCGAGGCCGGCAACCACAACCGCGCCAGCGGCAATCTCGAGGACTCTGATGGCGTGGAAGGGCATGTATGGCCGAGTGTTCCCAAGTCAAGGATAGCGCAGAACGAGATCAGGCGGTGTGGGGTTGCTCACAAGCGAATCAGAGGCGATCCGAGCGGGGCGAAAGACCATGCCATTGCGCAAGTGGGCGCCGGGGCGCTGCGCTATACTCGATTGGAATCTTTGGGTTTTTGGCATGAATTCAGGCAAGAGACAGCAAGATCGGGGTCGGATACGCTCGACCACAGTGATCTGTGTGCGGCGCAACGGGCAGGTGGTGATGGCGGCCGACGGCCAGGTCACGCTGCAGGATCATGTGCTGAAGCACTCGGCAAAGAAGATTCGCCGGCTCTACCAGGACAAGATCCTGGCGGGGTTTGCGGGCTCGACGGCCGACGCCTTCAACCTGTTCCAGCGCTTTGAGACCAAGCTCGAACAGTATGCCGGAAACCTGAACCGCGCGGCGGTTGAGCTGGCCAAGGACTGGCGCACCGACAAGATGCTGCGAAACCTCGAGGCCCTGCTGGTGGTGGCCGACAAGGGGCAGACGTTTCTGCTCTCTGGATCGGGCGACGTGATTGACCCGGATGAGCCAATCGCGGCCATCGGATCCGGCGGAAGTTACGCTACGGCCGCGGCGCGCGCCCTGATGGAAAACACCGACCTTGACGCTTTAGAGATTGCTAAAAAGGCGATGAAGATTGCGGGCGATATCTGCATCTATACAAACGATCGCATCACGATCGAGGAGTTGAAGGGCTAACGGAGTCCGAGAGGCCCCGCGTCCACCTGACATGGCTATCTATCTTCCCGCATCGGCAGAAGAACAGGACCTCGCGCTGGACGAGCTGACGCCACGCGAAATTGTCGCGGAGCTCGACAAGCACGTCGTAGGCCAGCGGGCCGCCAAGCGCGCGGTAGCGATTGCGCTGCGCAACCGCCAGCGCCGGCAGAAACTGCCGCCCGACATCGCCGACGACATCATGCCCAAGAACATCATCATGATTGGGCCGACGGGCGTAGGGCAAGACGGAGATTGCGCGGCGGCTGGCGAAGCTGACCAATTCGCCGTTCCTGAAGGTGGAAGCCTCGAAGTTCACTGAAGTGGGCTACGTGGGCCGCGACGTGGAATCGATTGTGCGCGACCTGGTGGAGATCTCCATCGACATGGTGCGCGAAGAGCGCCTGGAGGAAGTGGAAGACAAGGCGGAGATGAATGCCGAGGAGCGGCTGCTCGATGTGCTGCTTCCAGCGCCGCCGGCTGCCCCGTCGCACCAGGATGGGCAGCACGCGCTTTCGGGCGGCAACGACAGCCACCAGCGGTCGCGCGAAAAGTTGCGGCAGCAGTTCCGCGAAGGCAAGCTTGACGACCGCATGGTGGAGATCGATGTGCGCGAGCGGAATACGCCGCAGTTCGGCATCATCTCCAACCAGAACCTTGAGGACATGGAAATGAACCTCAAGGACATGCTGCCCAACATCTTTGGCGGCGGCACCAAGAAGCGCAAATTGAAAGTGTCGGACGCGTTCGACTACCTGGTGCAGGAAGAAGAAGGCCGGCTCATCGATATGGATAGCGTGAACCGCGCCGCGGTGGAACGCGTGGAGTCGAGCGGCATCGTGTTCCTGGATGAGATCGACAAGATCGCGGGGCGCGAGGGCGGGCACGGGCCGGATGTTTCGCGCGAAGGCGTGCAACGCGACATTCTTCCCATCGTGGAAGGAACCACAGTAAACACGCGCTACGGCATGGTGCGGACCGACCATATCCTGTTTATTGCGGCGGGCGCGTTTCATGTTTCCAAGCCCAGCGATCTGATCCCCGAGTTACAAGGGCGTTTTCCCATTCGCGTCGAGCTACAGTCGCTTACGGTTGAGGACTTTCTGCGCATTCTTACCGAGCCGAAGGCGTCCCTGACCAAGCAGTATTCGGCGCTGCTGGAGACGGAAGGCGTGCGGCTGGAGTTTTCGCCCGAAGCGCTGCGGGAGATGGCGGAGTTTGCGTTCAGGGTGAACGAGACTACTGAGAACATTGGCGCGCGGCGTCTGCATACGATCATGGAACGGGTGCTGGAGGATGTGAGCTTCCTGGCGCCGGACATAGCGCGGCAGACGGGCGATGATGCCCAGGCCGGGGTGGTATCCGAGGCCATTCAGAAGGAAGCATCGACTCCCCTACCCTACTCGGAGCGGATGACCAAGACCGGGCCGGACAAGGTCTTCCTGATCACGGATACCTACGTGAAGCAGATGGTCGCGGCGATTGTGCGCGATAACGATCTGAGCCGATACATTCTGTAGCTCTTATTGATGCATTCCCAGGTTTCATCGGCGGCGGTGGACGAGATGCGAGGCATCCGCCTGCGAATCTTCACGGAAATACATGGAACAAGTCGCCGAGATCGCGCCGATTGGCAGCATCGCGGATCAGGGGATAAACGCCGAATATCTCCTGAAATGTGCGCAGCAAAGAACTGTGTGTGTAATAGAGGCTATTCGAGTAGTGACTGCCTTTGGCGAACGGCGATAGAAGAATCAAGGGAATGGGGCCGTCGCCTTTGGCCGCCTCATCCCATACGATGAAGAGCGCGCCGCCGCTGCGATAAGCGGTGGAGTTGAGGATGGCGGGCACATTCTTTTTAAGCCACTCGTCGCCATGGGCAATGGGATCGCCGGAACAAGTGTCGTGCATGTCGTCGCATAAGTTGGGAGTAATGAAGTTATACCGCGCGACTTTGTTGACTGCTAAGTCAGTGGCGAATTGCGAAAACGGCCGGACATGCGCAATGCATGTCACCGAGTTGGTGCTCAGCGTGTTGGTCTGATCATCGAAGTAGACGAATGGATTGTGGCGGACAGCATAGAGAGAGTTCCCGTTGGAATCTTTCGGACCGGTGTTGGAGAGCGGACAGTTCGTGCCGCTGATGTCTTCGTCGTAGGCTTTCCAGGAGATGCCGGCGGTTTCGAGAAGTTTCACCAGGTGATTGTGTGTTCCCTGGTGGTGCTGTGCGGGCGATCCGTCGTCATGAATGCCAAAATTTGTTCCGGCGTCCAGCCACAGATAGTTGGGAAGACTGGGATGATTCCCGGGAGGATTGTTGTAGTTATTGGCGTACGATGCCATGGGCAGCAGGGTGTAGTTGATATAGGGCGCGGCCGGATTTCCCTTGATGTTGATGGGAGCATCGCCGGTCCAGTTATGGTTCTCCATCACGATGACGAAGACTGTCTGAATGTGATGAAGCGTTGAGGTGGCAATAGCTTCGCCCGAGTCAGTTGTCTGCGCGGCTGAGGTGTTAGAGCACTGGGTGGCGATGATAAAGGTAAAGCTCACGAGGATCGGCACGAGTTTGGAGAGACGGATTGGCATGGGGGGTTCCTTCTTTTAGCTGCGGGGCAGCGGAAGTTGCGTGCGTAATCTATGTAAGCTGCCCGATTGCGGGCGGCACTCGGGAGTATAGACGTGGGGAATGGCCCAGGGGAAGTCTAGAGACAAATAGCCCGAGGACCACGACGGCCAAACGGCGCACATCTCTTTGCAGTACCAGCGCCCGTGTGATACGTTGCTCTCGTACCTCGGCAGCCCGCGATTGTTTTTTGATCCGCGGACTCTACCTGCATTCTCCCGCTTCTGAGGGAATGTAGATGGAGGCGTTCAGAAGCACACCGGGAAGGGTGTGCGAGGCGGCACGAGGTCACGCCTGCCATTTCCCTCGACTCCAATGCACGAAAACAAACAAGGAGAGAGAAGCCATGGGTCATCCCGCGCATCACCACAAAATCAATTACATCGAGTTCTCGACGACCGACGTCGCCAGGACGAAGACGTTCTACACCACCGTGTTTGGTTGGCAGTTTCAGGATTGGGGACCGGACTACGCCGGCTTCAGTGCGGAGTCAGGAGGAATCGACGGTGGATTCCGCAGGGGGCCCTCGCCTGAGAAAAGCGATGAATCGGCGCCGCTCGTGGTTCTCTATTCGGCAGATTTGAAGGCCACCGAAGAGGCGATCGCGCGTGCGGGAGGGAGCATCGTGGTGCCAACCTTTGAATTCCCAGGTGGGAGGCGCTTCCACTTTTCCGACGGAGCTGGAAATTTGCTGGCCGTGTGGTCTGAATAACGGTGGACAGCAGGTGTATCGGATCAGGGGTCCGTTGACTTTGCGATGAACACCCGTGTCACAGGATCGAGACGCGGGTGTTCCTAATTCGCGCTCCCGGTTCCATTCCCGGGCAGGATGTTTTGATTGCGGCGGAAGCGGTTGCCTGGATCGTATTTCGCCTTGATGGCACGCAGGCGGTCGAAGTTTGGTCCGTAGGCTTCGGCGATACGAGCGGTGTCATCCTGATCCAGCGCGTTCACGTACGCGGTTCCCTCCGCCCATGGGTCCATCGAAGCAAAAAATCTGCGTGTCCAGTCGATGTGGCGCTCGTCCTCAGCCGCATCGGTCCAGGCGCCGATTATTACGAAATCATACGGAGCTGTGCGAGTGGGAAAAGCGGTAGCTGAGACGGGTACACGGCCGACGGCGCCATGTGCGTGTTCCAGGATTACCAGGGAACGCGGCGAGGTCGCGGTATTCGCGAACTCGACAAATCGTGCAATTGCTTCGTCGGAAAGTTCGCGGAGGAAGCGCGCCTTCCAGTAGCTGCGGAGACCATACGGAGCCACCATATCCACCATCTGCTGCATGGCGGGATAGGGCATGCGGCTGATCATGTCGGCGATCGGCGATCCGAATTTGCGAAGCGGTTCGAGTACGCCCTCGCCTTCTTCCGCACTGTCGCCGCACCACGCGGGAATCAGCGCCACCACCGGAGTGCCATCCGGCAGGCAGAGAGCTGCGACGTAGACAATCAGTTCATCGGGCAGTCCCGCCATGGTGAAATCGCGATAAAACTTGAGCACCTCGGACGCGTGAGCAAGGGGGTGCACGACCAAGCCCGAAACGACCTCGCGAATCGGATACATGCGATAGGTGATCGAGGTGACGACGCCGAAATTTCCGCCTCCGCCCTTAAGAGCCCAGAACAAGTCCTGGTGTTCGCTAGCGTTGGCACGAACCAATTCCCCGCCTGCAAGCACAATGTCGTAGCTCAGGGTGTTATCGCAGACCAGGCCGCAGCGACCCATTAACCATCCCACTCCGCCTCCCAACGTGAGTCCGGCGATCCCTGTACTGGATATCAGACCGCCCGTGGTTGCCAGGCCATGAGCATGAGTCCCGCGATCAAACTCGCCCCAGGTAAGTCCGGCCTGCGCGGTCGCCGTGAGGCTGGCCGCATCGACAGAGATTCCTTTCATCAGGGAGACGTCAATAACCAGGCCGTCATCGACCATGGCCAGCCCAGCGGCATTGTGGCCGCCGCCGCGAATCGCCGGATAGATGTTCTGTGCAGCTGCGAAACGCACTGCCGCCTGGACATCTTCGGGTCCGCGACAGCGCGCGATGGCGCCCGGCCGACGATCGATCATGGAATTCCAGATTTTGCGGGATGTTTCGTATTCGGGTGAGCCGGCAGTGAGTATTTCTCCGCTAAACCTGCTTGCAAGGTCTTTCACGTTCATGCTCGTTCCTCGGTCCGCGCATTCTCGCATGGCGCTTCACAGAGCATCGTGGCACGGAGAGCCTGACGTTACGGGTACCGGGAAGTGGGTGTCAAGAGAATTACAGATACGCCGGATTACATGGGCGCCGGCAACTGCGGCTTGCGATGGCCGAGTTCGTCGCGCACCATGGTAAGGCCGAGGATGCACCGTTCGAACCAGTCGGAAAGACGTCCGAAGAGCGGCGCTTCCTGTTCGTATTCGAAGAGGTTGAACTGGCTGACGATGAAGTAGCTCTCTTTTCCGGCATGAATGAGTTCGGGGAGACTGGGATGTTGACGGCGGCGATGACGCCACGAGTCGACGGCTTCGGGATACATGCCGGCCACAAAGAGCGCGTAGTCGCCGATATGCTTGCGGATCATGCGCTCCGCATCGAAAGAAGGTGCGGAGCCGTTCACGGGATCGGCCGCGGTGACCATCTGCTCAAGTTCGGCAATGGGGCGACCCATTTCGTCACGCATCTTGTAAAGCTTGTCGGTCCGCGAGAAGTCGCAGAGAAGGCGGGCAACATAGCCGGTCACATCGGGATCGTTCAGTCCCAGCTTTCCTTCATAGCTGTTGCGGACTGCCTGCTGGAAGAAGGACTCTAGCGGATGCGATTGGCGGGGCTGCATTGGCCTTACCTCAGGGAAGCGAAACGTGCTCTCGCTCGGTGGCCGCGCGCAGCCGGATTCATGTCAGGTCATGACCGGTTGCCGACTTGCGCGCAGCCGGAGTACACCGGCCACAGCCCAGGGTATCCATCTGAAAGAACGGCCGGCATCTCATCAAGAAATGCCGGGCTACTCTGTTTGACACATTTCTAACTGAAAATGTTGTGTCACAGTTAAAAGCCAGAGTCGCTTGCACCATGGTGAACAACATGCACACGCCGTTTCACGCGGCTAGATCACTTGCGACGGCAGCGCGAGGCGCTTGCCCATCTCTTCGCGAACCAGCGCGAGGCCGAGGATGTAGCGCTCGAACTGCTCGGAGAGGCGCGTGAACAGCGCAGCTTCCTTCTTGTACTCGAACACGTTGAACTGGCTGACGATGTAGTAGCTCTCCTTGCCGGCCTTGATCAGCTCGCCCAGCGTGGGACGCGCGCGCCTTGTCGGAAGCGCCGGAGTCGATTGCCTCAGGAACCATGCCCGCCACGAAGAGCGCGTAATCGCCGATGTATTTGCGCATGGCGCGCTCGGCATCGAACGAAGGCGCGGTGCCGTTGACGGGATCAGACGCAAGCATCATGGCATCGAGTTCTTCCTTGGGATGGCCGGCTGCATCGCGAACCTTGAAGAGGTTGTCGGCTTCAGAGAAATCACAGAGTACGCGCGACACATACCCGATCACGTCGGGATCGTGAAGGCCGAGCTTGCCCTCATAGCTTTCGCGGACTGCCTGTTGGAAGAAGGGTTCGAGGGGATGGTGGGTTTGTGTCTGCATACACGCCTCCGTGAGCACGCGCGTTGTGGGCTTGAGTCATATGCTCCAGGGGTGCAACGTGCGCATCAATGGTCGGAGCATATGCCCGGCCCAGTTGGGATTGCTTGCTATGAAACAAAGAATACAAGAAATGTTGCGGTCAACCGTGATCGAAATCACCACAGGGGGTACAACGAAAGTTACTGAGTGCAACTTTGGAGGGAGAAACGAAAGGGCAGCCTGACGGCTGCCCCTTGTGAGTGTGAGTAAAAAGCGCGCTAGTTTTAGACTGCGGCCGGGGTTCGTGATTCCAGCTCGGCCAGGCGGTTGGCCAGAAGGGTCTCGAGCTTGACCAGTGCCGAGGAGAATCCCTCGATGCCTTCGCTCAGCTTGTCGTGGGCCATGCGATCTTCAGCATGCATGCGCTCGAAGGTGGCTTCGTCCATGGGAATCTTCTCGATGGACATGGACTTTCGCCTTCTCCGGATCGAGCTTGCGGGGCAGATCGGCTTGGGTGGATTCGAGTTCGGCCAGCAACTGCGGCGAGATGGTGAGCAGGTCGCTGCCGGCAAGTTCCTTGATTTCGCCGATGTTGCGGAAGCTGGCGCCCATGACCTGGGTCTTATAGCCGAACTTCTTGTAGTAGTTGTAGATGCGGGTGACGGACTGTACGCCGGGATCGTCGGCGCCCTGGTAGTCCTTGCCCGTGTCCTTCTTGTACCAGTCGAGGATGCGGCCGACGAACGGCGAGATCAGGGTGACTCCGGCTTCCGCGCAGGCGATGGCCTGGTGAATGCCGAAGAGCAGGGTCAGATTGCAGTGAATGCCTTCTTTTTCAAGCACTTCGGCGGCGCGGATGCCAGCCCAGGTGGAAGCGATCTTGATCAGGACGTGGTCGCGGCCGATGCCGGCCTGGTCGTATTGCGCGATGATGCTGCGCGCCTGGTTGATGGTGGCCTGGGTGTCGTAGGAAAGGCGGGCGTCCACCTCGGTGGAGACGCGGCCCGGGACAATTTCCAGGATGCGTTTGCCGAAGGCGACTGCGAGACGCTCGAAGGCGAGCTTGGCCACGTCATTATCGCTGGCGTGATCGCCCTTCTCGTTGCGGGCCTCTTTCAGAACGCCATCGACAAGCTCCTGATACTGCGGGCATTTGCGCGGCGGTGGTGATGAGGGAAGGGTTGGTGGTGGCGTCGGTGGGGCGGAATTTTTCCATCGCCTCAAAATCGCCGGTGTCGGCGACCACGGTGGTGTATTTCCGCAACTGTTCGAGCAGATTCTGCGGCATCGAAACCTCCTTGGGATCTCGCGAAGGGTGGGGAACTCTGCCCCACGAAGCCCCGCCAGTCGGGACCTCGTCCTGGGGTACGCCTGCGCCCTTAGTGTACCTCTACTACTGATTCATGGGCCGGGGAGGAGTTGCATTGGCCGTGATCATGGGCAGCCGGCAGCAACGGCGTTGGCCAGAACACCGAGGCCGGGGGCGGTGATATCGACCGGTCGGCCGGGGCGAGCGGTCCGACCCCTGAGGGTGTGCCGGTAAGTACCAGGTCGCCGGGCTCGAGCGTGATGGCCGCTGTGATGTAAGCGAGCAGCTGCGGGGATGGTGAAGATGAAGTCGGCGGTGGTGCCGTGCTGGCGTAGCTCGCCGTTGACGCGAGTTTCGATGATGAGGCCTGCGGCGGGATCGACTTCGTCGCTGACCCACGGGCCAACTGGGCAGAATGTGTCGAATCCCTTGGCGCGGGTCCATTGGCCGTCTTTCTTCTGAAGGTCGCGGGCGGTGACGTCGTTGGCGAGGGTGTAGCCGCGAACGATGGAACGCAGATCAAAGCCGGGCGCGAGTTTGGTGGCGCGGCGGCCGATAACGATGGCGAGTTCGCCTTCATGATCGACGCGCGATGAGGCCTGGGGAAGCTGGATCACGCCGCCGGGTTTGAGCAGCGAAGACGGCGGCTTGAAGAAGAGCAGCGGTTCGGCGGGAACCTCGTTGCCGAGTTCCGCCGCGTGTTCGCGATAGTTGCGGCCGACGCAGACAATTTTGGAAGGCGTGACGGGCGGCAGCAGATCGGCAGCGCTCAGCGCCATGGGCTCAAAGTCGAGACCGGCAGGATCGGGAACGAGACCGGACGCGCGGGCGCGAGACAGATGGAAGGCGAGGTCCTCCTCGGGCGCGGCCGTGAAGTCGACGATCCAGGGCTCGTTTCCCCGCTCCTCTACAAGCCCGTAGTGAATCTGGTCATCAAAGAAAAACCGGCAGTATTTCATCGGATCAATCCTTGGTCGACAATTTTTATCACTGGTTGGGCACTGTTTCCTGCGCTTCCGCGGAGCGCCCGCTTTCGTGGCCGCCCTTGTCGACGGCGCTGACGCCGTAGCGATAGGTGCGGCCGGGAAGAACATGGTCGTCGTGGAAGGCAGGGCCGACCACGGGCTGATCGCCGGAGATGCGCTGCCACGGCGTCTGGTCTTCGCGGCGATAGACTTCGTATCCGGCGAGATCGGCCTCGGTGTTGGGCTGCCAACTCAGATCGATGGATGCGGCGGCGCCCGAGGCTGGATCGGCTGCCGTGGCTACAGCGGCGAGGCCCACCGGAACAGCGGGCGGGAACACATCGAGGGCATTCACGCGAATCGGCGCGGAAAGCTCGCCGTCGAGTTCGATGGAGTTGTTGTCGATCGATACACGAAGGACACGCTGCGCGCGGTACTCATAGGAATTGCCGAAGACGATGGTCTTATCTAGAGCCTGCGCCGGCGCGACTGAATCCACCAGGAGGTTCTGCTCGATCGGCTCTGGCGCCGCTGGAAGAGAACGGGTCCGAGGCTTTGCAAGCGGGGGGGTGAGAAGTTTGCGGCGGAGGCGGATCGCGGCTTGCGGATCCGCCGGATTCCAGCGCAGGACTACCCCTTCCTTGCGGACCTCGGCAGCGAAGCCGGAAACAGGAGATGGCGGTTCGCCGGCCAAAACGCTGGCGGCATTGGAGAGGCCCGCGGAACGGCCGTTACGATTGTTCAACTCGATGAGATAGGTAAGTGGACGCGGCGCGCCGGTGGTGAGCGGGACAGGAAGAGTCTCTGAGAAGGCGCCATCCGCGGCCGGCGGCAGTTGGAGTTCGCCGGCTTCCGTGGATCGGCCGCTGGCACCCTCGCGGCGACTGACGCGTACCGCGATCTTGTCTTTCAGAAGCAGTTTGTCGGTATTGCGTTTGGGCATGGTCCAGGTGAGGGATACCTGGTTTCCGACGCGCGTCGCGGAGAGATCCGTCACCTGGTCAGGAAGGTTGAGCGACGGCGGCTGCGGGGCGCCGGGGGTTCCGCAGCCGGCGAGACACGTGCCCAGAGACACGATCAGTGTCGCGGCCAGCCGGCATGGTGTCTCTCGATGTGCGAGCTTCATCGGTATTCAGGATAAAGGAACCAGGCACATCAAGATTTGTGCTGGGCTTTGAAGCGGCGAGCCTTCATGCGATTGCCGCAGATTTTCATATCGCACCAGCGGCGGGTGTGGTTCTTGCTGGTATCGAGGAACAGCCAGCGGCAGTCGGGCTTTTCGCAGGCACGAAGGAGGCGCATGTCTTCAGACAGCAGCAGGCGCGCGGTGCTGATGGAAAGAATCCAAAGCGGCAGATCCGGACCCCATTCGGAGGCGGGCCATTCCCATGCAGCGCGCGATCCCGACCAAACGAGTTGCTGATGGTCGCGGGCTTCCTTGAAGAAGCGTTCGACGATTTTAATTTGCGACGGCGGCGGAGTTCGGTCATCGACAGTGGCATAGAAGATTTCCGCGGCTGCCTCGCGCAATTCGCGACAGGCGACGATGGCCTGGGCCGCGGCACTGTCATTGGCGGTGCGAACGATCTGGCGGACCTGTTTCTGATTCAGGATCGAGGACTGTGCAGCGAAAGCGAGGAGATCGTCGTAGCCGGCAAGCAGCTCTTCCGCGCCATTGTCGCGAAAGCGCCAGTCGAGAGTGTTGACGAGATCGAGAGCGGGATGGCCGGCGATCAGTTCAAACGATCGGGCTTGGGTAGAAGATGCCATGGCGATTTTCATGGATAACCTTTCAATCAAGTTTGACAGGTTAGCAGTGCATCTGTAAAGTGGTAACTTGTTATGAGCACTTCAACGGTTACCAACCCGGAGCCTTCTTTGACCGCCGGATCGTTCAAGGTTCGCATGGTCCTGGCGTTCTTCGCCATTTACTTCCTGTGGGGAACGACGTTTCTGGCGATTCGCATTGCGGTTGAGGAATTGCCGCCGTTGTTCGCCGCCGGCGCGCGATTCTTTATCGCGGGTATTGCGCTGCTCGGCTTCGTGCTGATGAAGGGCGAAACAAGGCCGACTGCGCGCCAGTGGCGCAACCTGCTGGTATTGTGCCTGCTGATGTTTGTTGCCGAGTATGGCCCGCTGTTCTGGGCCGAGAAATACGTGCCGTCGGGCATCGTGTCGGTGCTGGCAGCAACCATCCCGATCATCACCCTGGTGCTGGAGATGCTGGTGCTGCGGAAACAGACGTGGAACTTTCGCCTGGCGGGTGCAACAGTGATGGGATTCGCGGGCGTGGGCGTTCTGCTCCTGCCCGGAGGACAACAGCATTTTCCTGTCGTGCCTTGTCTCGCGATTCTGTGCGGCTGCACCACGTGGTCGCTGGGATCCGTACTGAGCCGTTCGATGGATCTGCCCAAGGCAAGAACAGTGACGTCGGGTGCGACCATGATGCTAGGGGGAGGAATATTGCTGCTGCTATCCGCCGGATTCGGTGAGATGAATCCTATGCCGCATGTTTCGCTGCGCGCTGCGATGGCGCTGCTTTATCTCATCGTGTTCGGGTCGCTGCTGGCGTTCACTGCCTTTGTATGGCTGCTGGCGCATATGCCGGCGACGAGGGTTGCGAGTCATGCCTACGTGAATCCGATTGTGGCGGTGGCGTTGGGGTATTTTCTGGCTGCAGAACCGGTGACGATGCGGACGCTGGGAGGAACTGTCCTGGTACTGATCAGCGTATTCATGATTCTGCGCAAGAGATAGACTTCACACCCAGGTCTCAAAATCGAGGCCTGGGGCACCCGGCTGACGGTTTCCGGGCGCACAGCGGTTCCTTCTATACTGATCGAACCATGAGCCCGCAATCCCCCAGTATTGCCCACACTCGTTCTGAGGCCCTTCAACAGCGCGCCGAGCGTTACTTTCCAGGTGGCGTCAACTCGCCGGTGCGGGCATTTCGCGCCGTCGGAGGAGCTCCGCCGTTTGTCGAGAGCGCCCAGGGCGCGTACCTGACCGATGCGGACGGTAACCGTTACATCGACTACTTCGGTTCGTGGGGACCGATGATCCTGGGGCATGCGTTTCCGCCGGTGGTGGAAGCGATCGAGCGCGCCGCGGCCAAGTCGACTAGCTTCGGCGCCTCGACGGCGATTGAAGCCGACCTGGCGGAGCGGGTGGTCGCGTGCTACCCGGGGATCGAGAAATTGCGCTTTGTAAGTTCGGGCACAGAAGCAACGATGTCGGCCATTCGGCTGGCGCGGGCGGCCACGGACCGCAAGATCATCATCAAGTTCGAAGGCTGCTATCACGGTCATGCCGACGGGCTGCTGGTGAAGGCGGGATCGGGCGTGGCGACGTTCGGCATTCCGGGGTCGGCGGGCGTGCCCGAAGAGATTGCCCACCTGACGCTGGCCTTGCCTTTCAATGACCTGGTCGCGGTGGAGACGGCTTTCGCCGCGCATCCCGGACAGATTGCGGCGGTAATCCTTGAGCCCGTGGTGGGAAATGCGGGGTGCATTGCGCCCGCTGAGGGATATCTCGCGGGGTTGCGCGCGATGACGGCGAGCGAGGGCGCCCTTCTGATTGTGGATGAAGTAATGACCGGGTTTCGCGTGGCGCTGGGCGGAGCTCTTGAACTCTACGGCATCGACGCGGATCTGGTAACGCTGGGCAAGATCGTTGGCGGAGGCATGCCTGTGGGCGTGTTCGGCGGCAAGCGGGCAGTGATGGATTTGCTGGCGCCGATGGGGCCCGTCTACCAGGCCGGGACGCTGAGCGGCAATCCGTTGGCAATGGCTGCAGGGATCGCGACGATCGGCTATCTGCAGGAGCATGCGGCGGAGGTGTATCCGCAACTCGAGGCGATGTCGAAGGCGGTGGCCGAAGGTGTGGCTGCGGAAGCCGCCAAGGCCGGAGTGACGCTGACGACCAATCGCGTGGGTGCAATGTGGACGTGGTTCTTCACTGCCGGGCCGGTTGCGAATTACGGCGATGCGGCGAAGTCAGACACGGCGGCTTTTGGCCGATTCCACAGGGCGATGCTCGAACACGGGGTGTGGCTGCCGCCGAGCCAGTTTGAAGCGGCGTTTCTGGGAACGGCGCACGGAGAAAAAGAAATCAATGCGACCATTGGCGCGGCGCGCGAAGCCTTCGCCGCTGTTCTGAATGGGGGGCGCTGATGGGTATCTCGGCGCGGAAGGATTCGTTCAGGCCCACTCGTCGACAGTGACGAATTTGTGGGTTGCGAAATAGCGAGCGAGTAGAGTGGCCGCAGCGGCGACTGATGGGCCGCGATCGGCATTGAGGCCCAGGTGACCGCCGTCGTGAAGGACGATGTTGGCCGCCATGCCGCTCCGGAGGCGGGCATCGATCTTTTTCGCAAGGCGATCGGCGATGCGATCGGGCGAGCGCTCCGCCCAGTCGTTGGTCATGGCGTTCCACATCACCGGAGTCATTCCGAGCGCACGCGACGAGCGCAACACATAAGGACGGCGCGCGCCGAATGGAGGGCGGAAGAAGCGGACCGGTTTGCCCGTGATCTGCTCAAGTGTGCCCTTGGTGCGCGCAAGTTCTTCGTGCACGCGACGGGCCGCGGCGAGTGACAGGTTGGGGTGGCTCCACGAGTGGTTGCCGATGAGGTGGCCGGCGTCAGCGATGGAACGCGCGAGGGCGGGCTCGCGCTCGGCAAATTGGCCGACGAGGAAAAACGTTGCTTTCACGCCGTGGCGCGCAAGGATGTCAAGAAGCTGCGGCGTCCACGCCGGGTTGGGGCCGTCATCGAAGGTGAGAGCCAGTTCTCCAGGGCGGCGGGGAGCGATCAGCGTGCGGCCAAAGATCTGCGATCCGGGCCAGCGGGAAGCATAGGCGAAAGCCCCTGCGAGGGCAGCGACGGCGCCGACCCCGATGGAGATTCCGCTGGCGAGTGGTAAGGGCATGGCTTGTTTCAAGTCTGCGGCTTGGGGCGGTCAATGGGCAAGGTCGCCGTACGTGCTGAGAGGCTGGGTTTTGTGTCTCCCACCCTTTCGCCAGAAAAAAAGCGAAAGGATGGGCACGGGAAGTTTGTCTCTGATTAGCGCGATCCCAGGTCTCAGAATCGAGACCTGGGGCACCCGTATGTCGCGGCGGGCACCAGCTTGCGCAACAGGCGAGACGTTGCGAGGATGCGAAAATAAGAGGAAGCGGACGGCCCGCTGATCAACGCATGGGCCGGCGCGGGGGAAGATTCTTGACCATGCTGCGAGTGCTCTCAACCCACCTGTTCCTCAACCAGCGGCTGCATCCCGGCCTGCTGGAACTTGCCGGACGGTCCGGCGTGGAGGCGGTGGAGATTTTCGCCGCCCGCCAGCACTTCGACTACACCAGCCGCGAACATGTTCGCGAGCTCGGGCGACTGGTTCCGCTCCAATTCGCTGCAGGCCTTTTCGTTGCATGCGCCACTGTGGCCTGATTACGAGATGGGGCGCGCCGGGGCGCCGGCAGTGAACGTGGTTCATCCCGAGAAGTCTCGGCGCATCAATGCCATGGACGAGATCAAGCGCGCGCTGGAGACCGCCGAGCACGTGCCGTTCCGGCACATGGTGGTGCACCTGGGCGAGCGCTATGACGGGTGGTCGCAGCGGACGATGGAATTCGCGGAGGCGGCTCTGGAGCACCTGGGCGCGTTTGCTCGGCCGCTGGGGGTGAAGGTGCTGGTGGAGAACCTGCTGAGCGATCCGACCACGCCGGAACACCTCATCACCATTCTCGACCAGGGTCACCTGGATGGGATTGGCGTGTGCCTGGACCTGGGGCATGCGCATATTACAGTCGGCGTGGCCGAAGCGTTTTCCGTGCTTGGCGATCGCATCGTTTCGATGCACGTGCACGATAATCACGGCATGAAGGACGAGCACCTGTGGCCGGGAGATGGCAGCGTGGATTGGACGGTCGTGCGCGACGCGCTGCAGCGGATGAAGACACCGCCGGCCGCGGTGCTGGAGATCGGGCAAAGCCTGGGCGATTCGCCGGCCGCGATTCCCGAGCGGATTCAGAAGAGCTTCGAGCGGCTGGTTTGAAATTACGTTTTGGCCCGTCGGCGTTCGTGGTTTTCCCACCCTTGCGACAGAAAGAAATCGCAAGGATGGGGCACGGAAGTTTCGTGACTGGTCATCCGCGTCGAGAGATTACATGGTTCGTCCCACGGCCGTGGCGATGGCTCGCAGTTCGGTCATGAGTCGATCGAACTGATCCAGGTACAACGTCTGCGCGGCGTCGGATGCGGCCTTGTCGGCGTTGGGGTGGACTTCAACGATGATCGCGTCGGCCCCTGCGGCGACCGCGGCCCGCGCCATGGGCGGCACCATGTCGCGGCGGCCGGTGCCGTGCGACGGATCGCCGACGATGGGCAGATGCGACAGCTTCTTCACCATGGGAATGGCGGAGATGTCCATGGTGTTGCGCGTGGCGGTCTCGTAGGTGCGGATGCCGCGCTCGCAGAGGATGACATCGTAGTTGCCGCCGGAGAGAATGTATTCGCTCGAGAGCAGCAGTTCTTCGATGGTGGCGGCCATGCCGCGCTTGAGCAGCACCGGTTTGCGGACCTGGCCCAGTTCGCGCAGCAGGTTGAAGTTCTGCATGTTGCGCGCGCCCACCTGGAACAGGTCGACAAGTGGCAGCATCGGTTCGATCTGCGAGATCTCCATGACTTCGCTGACCACGAGCAGGCCGTGTGCGTCGGCGGCTTCGCGCATCATCTCGAGTCCGGGAATGCCCATCCCCTGGAAGGAGTAGGGCGAACTGCGGGGCTTGTAGGCGCCGCCGCGGAGGAATGTGCCGCCGGACGCTTTTACCTGCTTGGCGGTTTCGAACATCTGGTCGCGGCTCTCGATGGAGCACGGGCCGGCCATGGCCAGTACGCGCTCGCCGCCCAGCCTTGACGCCGTTGGCGAACTGGACGACGGTGCCTTCGGGGCGCCAGCCGCGGCCCGCGAGCTTGTAGGGCGAGCTGATGCGGTGAACGTGCATCACTCCGGCGAGCAGTTCGAACTTGCTCAGGTCGAGTGTGGCGGTGGGACCCACACCGGCGAGAATGGTTTGGCTTTCGCCGGTGGTGCGATGCACTTCGACCCCGGCTTCCGTCATGGCGTCGATGACCGCGTCGATCTGGTCTTCGGTGGCCTTCTCCTGCATGGCTACGATCATTGCTTCTTCCCTGTCTCGGGCGCCTCGTAGGGGTCCCCGGCGACGGGTGTTTGTCGCTGGGGTTGCGGCGCGCCAGTGCCTTGGCCCGAGGCTATCGCCTGGGCATGTCTCTCCGATGCCAACTCGTTCCGCTGCAGCGCGCGCATCACGTCGATGATTCGCTCGTAGATATGCGTCAGCTCGATGTCCGGCAGGGGACCCTTGTTATTCGCGCGCACATTGCTGTAGATCACCTTTTCGCGGGCCGGCTCATAGACGGGCAGCGAAGTGGCCGCTTTCAGGTGGCCGATGAGCAATGCGGCGCGGGCGCGCTCGTTGAGCAGTTCCACGAGCTGGCGGTCGAGCACATCGATTCGATTCCGCAATTCTTCCAGCGTCATTCCATCCTCGTGTTGCAGCGGCGGAAGCGTTTCGCTGTCGCCGCGCGCGGGAACAAGAGTTGAGCCAAATCAGCGTCCGTCGGGGGCGGTTCGCTGCGGGAGCAAATCGAGCATCTCCGGAAGGGCCGCAGTTGCGCGGCACACTTACGGGATGATCTTTAACGGGCCAGCGCCGATTCAGGTTGGCGCAGGCCCTTGATAAATCGAGCCACCGCTCCGGGCGCTGAATCGGGAGTGGACCGCTCGATCAACTCCACGATGGCGCTGCCGATGACCGCGGCATCCGCGAACTCCGCCACCTGGGCGACGTGTTGCGCATTGGAGATGCCGAACCCCACGGCCACCGGCAGCCCGGTCCATCGACGAATGCGTGCCGTCAGCGCGGCTGCGTCGGAGGTCATGCTCTGCTGCTTGCCGGTGATGCCGACGCGCGAGATGGCGTAAATAAATCCCTTGCTGTGGGTGGCGATGGCCTCGAGGCGCTCATCGGGACTGGTGGGCGCGGCGAGAAACACGGGCGCGAGATCCACACGGTCCATTTCGGCAAGGTATTCGGCGGCTTCTTCGACAATCATGTCGATGACCAGCACGCCGTCGGCGCCTGCAGCAGCGGCATCGTCGGCGAAGCGGGAGAGACCATAGCGCAGGATTGGATTGAGATAAGTGAAGACGATGAGGCCGGCGTCGGGGCGGGCGGAGCGAATTTCCCGCGCGACGGCAAGCACATCGGCCAGGCTGGTCTTGCGCGCAACGGCACGCTCCATGGCGCGCTGAATGATGGGGCCGTCGCCGAGCGGATCGCTGAAGGGCACGCCAAGTTCGATCACATCCGCACCGGCATCGATGGCGGCAACGGCGATGGCGCGCGTCGCCTCGAGGGTCGGATCGCCGGCGGTGAGGTAAACCACCAGGCCGGGTTTGTGATTGAATCGGATCGCCATCGGATTTGCGCGTCACGCTCCCTGAATGTGCAACTGCGGGCGAGGATGCCCATGTCTTTGTCGCCGCGTCCAGAGAGGTTCACAACCAGTATGTCACGCGGAGACATCCCGGGGGCGATGCGCATGCACTCGGCGACGGCGTGGGCGCTTTCGAGCGCAGGCAGGATGCCTTCGGTGCGCGCCAGCTTGACGACGGCGTCCAATGTGTCTGCATCGTCCTGCGATACATATTCGGCGCGGCCGGAGTCGTGCAGCGAGGCATGCTCGGGACCGATGGAGGCGTAGTCGAGTCCCGCGGAGACGGAATGGGTCTGCGCGATCTGGCCGTTCTCATCCTGCAGCACGTAGGAATAGGTGCCTTGCAGAACGCCGGGAGCGCCGCCGCTGAAACGGGCCGCGTGCTCGCCCAGCGCGGTTCCGCGGCCGCCGGCTTCGACGCCGATGAGACGCACCTCGCGGTCGTTGAGGAATTCGTAGAATGCGCCGATGGCGTTGGACCCGCCGCCGACGCAGGCGATGACAGCGGTGGGCAGGCGGCCTTCTTTCTCGAGGATCTGCTCCTTCATCTCGCGGCTGATGCAGCGATGGAAATCGCGCACCATGGTGGGGTAGGGATGTGCGCCGAGCGCGCTGCCGAGGAGATAATGCGTAGTGCGAACGTTGGTGACCCAGTCGCGCATGGCTTCGCTGATGGCGTCTTTCAGGGTCTTCGAGCCGGATGAAACGCCGCGCACCTCTGCGCCCAGCAGCCGCATGCGCAGCACGTTCAGCTCCTGGCGCGCCATGTCGACGTCGCCCATGTAGACGACGCATTCCATGCCAAGCAGCGCGCAGACCGTGGCTGTGGCAACGCCGTGCTGGCCCGCGCCGGTCTCGGCGATGATGCGCTTTTTGCCCATGCGCCTGGCGAGCAGGCCCTGGCCCAGCGCGTTGTTGATTTTGTGCGCGCCGGTGTGGAGCAGGTCTTCGCGCTTGAGATAGATTTTGGCGCCGCCGAGATCTTCGGTGAGGCGCTTGGCGAAGTAGAGCGGCGTGGGACGGCCGGCATAATCGTGGAGCAATGCGCCCAGTTCAGCCTGAAACGCTGCGTCGGCCTTGGCGGTCTCGTATTCGCGCTCGAGTTCGAGCAGCGCCGCCATCAGCGTCTCCGGCACATAGCGCCCGCCATAGACGCCGAAGCGCCCGGGGCGCGACTCCGAAGGACTGGATGGAAGAATGACCGATGCCATATCTGGATCTCCTGAGCGGGAAGACGAATGCCCGGACTTTTCAGTGTACTAGGGAGGCTGCTTCGCAGCAGAAAGGCCTCCGGCGATCTTTAGCCAGGGGCCTTCACTGAATTCTTGATCCGGTCCACGCGTTCCGCCAGGCTGGCGGGCTCAACTGTAACGATCTCAAATCCAAAATTTCGATAGGTCTCTTCATGGATCCGCTCAAAACGGAGGGCCTCGTCGAAACTGATGCGCCGCGCCTCAGTGGGCGAAATGAATCCAAGATTCCTGATGAAGAACACCTGTTTTTGAAAGATCTTCTCCGTCCTGATCCGCTCCAGTTCCCGTTCGAGGCCAGTTGTGACGGGAAACCCCAGATACGTTGCCAGGGCAGCCGTGCAGATTGCGGAACGATCGTGAAACTGCACTTCGCCCGCGTCGCGCGACGCGCGAAGTTGGCGAAGGCGCTGCAGATCGGCAATCGCGTCGATGAAGGAAACGTGCGTCCACGGTTCGGCGATCCCGCGCGCCTGGGATAGTGCAATCACATCGGTGGCGGCCTCTTCGACCACGTTGAAGCCATCGAGTTCGAGTTGCCGGAGGATTGCGGTCTTGCCTGAGCCGGGAGTCCCGGTCAGGATGAACCTCTTCATGGATCGTTCGCTCCCATGTCGGTATGGATTTGCAACGGCTAAAACCGCCGGTCTCAATCTCCACGCGCTGCGCGGGCACAGGTCACAAAATCGCGCACTTTGGCGGGATCTTTGCGTCCCGGCGAGGCTTCAACCCCACTGGCCACGTCGACGCCCCACGGGTGCAACGTTGCGATTGCCTCTGCCACGTTGGCCGGCGTGAGCCCGCCGGCCGCGATCAACTTGATCGGGCTCTGCGGGGCGAAGATGGTCGCGCGGGCACGGGTCCAGTCGAACGTCTGACCGGTGCCTCCGACAGCGGTCGCCGTTCGCGAATCCACCAGGATTCCATCGATGTTGGGATCGGCCGCCAGCTTTTGTGTCTCTTCGGCAGCGTCGGGTCCAAAGTGGATAGCGCGCAGAATGCGGACTTGGCCCCCAAATCGCTCGCGGAGTCGCGCAGGCAGGCCTGGCCCTCCACCGGAATGCACCTGCACGCCGGTGAGGCCGCATTCGCGAACGGTCGCATCAATCTCTTCGAATCCGGCATCGACAAACACGCCGATCTTTTCCAGGGTCGCCGGCAAGTGGGGCGTAATCGCGGCGACCTGAGCAGCCGTGACGCGGCGGGGGCTGGGCGCAAACACAAATCCCACTGCATCGGCGCCAGCATCCGCGGCCAGTTGCGCATCTCCGACGGAAGTGTTGGCGCAGATCTTTACCCATATGGGAGGCGTATCGCTCATGGGGTCATAACCGGTGGAGAGGGGTGCCCGAAGTCTTGATTTTGAGACGTGGGAGTCAGCAGCATCTCGAGAGCCCCGCCGGGATCAGGCTGGCGCATCAGGCTTTCGCCGATGAGGAACGCGTCGAACCCTGCTGCGCGCAGGCGTGTGACTTGTTCGGACGACGAAATACCGCTTTCGGTCACGCGCACCACGTCGTGGGGGATGCGCGTGACTAGCTCGAAAGACGTCTCGAGGCGCACGTCGAACGACTTCAAATCGCGATTGTTCACGCCGATGGCGTCTGCGCCGGTATTGCCGAGCGCATCAAGAACGCGATCCAGTTCGTCGGGTGTGTGCACCTCGACCAGCACGTCCAATGCATGATCGTGCGCGGCGGAGGCGAAGCGTTTCATTTCGGCATCGGTGAGCGCGGCGGCGATGAGCAAAATCGCGTCGGCCCGGTGGGCGCGGGCTTCGACAATCTGATACTCGTCGATGGTGAAATCCTTGCGGAGGCAGGGCAGACTGACGGTTTCGGATGCGATTTCGAGGTTGCGCAATTCGCCCTGGAAATACGGCTCGTCGGTGAGTACCGACAGGGCGGCCGCGCCGCCCACGGCATAACGGGAGGCCAGCCAGGCGACGTCGAATTGCTCGCGAATCAGGCCTTTCGAAGGCGAGGCCTTCTTGATTTCAGCGATGACGGCTGGGCCGGTTTGAGCCTTGCGACGCAATGCGGTGGCCCATCCCCGCGGCTGATGGGCCGGCGCGCGCCGCTCCAGTTCCGCAACGGGCACACGCTCTTTAGCTCGCGCCACGGTGGCTCGGGTTGTCGCCAGAATGATCTCGAGATGCGTGGCCATGGAAGATCGGCGCGCTACGCGACCCGCCATGGGACGGTAATCGGGCTGCAGCGCGATCTTCAGTTTAGCTCAGGAAAGGTTTGCATTGGTCGCTTCCATTCCTCAGGAGCTAAAGCCCTCTGATTCTGCGATTCCGATGTACGGGCTAAAGCCCGTACCATTCGGGGGCCCAGGAGACCTTTGGGGAGGCGCACATGCCGACTTTGGCTCGATCTTAACCTGCCAGGACGGGAAGTTTCAGTTCGATGGCGATCTCGGGCACCGACATAAGGGTGTTATGAATCAGGCAGCTGTGGACGGAGCGCACCATAGCCATCTGCTGTTCCCCGGTGAGCGGCACAGGGCAATCAACCTCGATCTGGAAGTTGCCCAGACGCGCCGGGCTCTTCAGCTTTTCGGCGTTTACCGTGACCTCCACCCCGCTGGTGGCGAGATTCCGGGATTTCAGATACTGGACCGCGTAGAAGGCCGCGCAGGAGCCCAGCGAAGCCAGCATGAGTTCCGGGGGCGTCATGCCTTCGTCAGTCCCGCCGTTGTCGACGGGCTGATCGCAAATGACGGTGTGATTGCGGGCATGACTGGCAAATTTCACGTTTTCTAACTGCTGCACATGGACCTGCATACCTGTTTCCTTCCTCGACGGATCCCTTTTGCACCGCGAACCGATTTCAGTCTGCTTCAGCCGGCATGCGCTGTTCAGTATCGTTCGGCACAGTTGTTGGGGCGGATCTATCAGGAAGGAGACATGCGGAGGCGAATTCGTTACAGGTTTCGACCAGGACAGCGGTCAGGCCGGCTGCTGCTGCTGGGTGAGTCGCAGATATTCACGGGTGATGAGGGACGCGAGGCGCGCGCTGATTCGGGGATCGCAATGCACTTCGACTTTTCGACAGCGATCGATAGCGGCGCCCAGATCGTTGAGGAATGCGACGCACTGGGGGCAGGCTTCGATGTGCTCGCGCATTTTGACACAGGTTTGGGGCTCAAGCCGCTCGTCGAGAAACTCCGAAAGGTTGGCGAAGATTTCGCGGCACTGGGCCGTTCGGGGACCGACAGGTAGGCCGGACCCCTTGGATACCTTTTTCTTGCCGCGAGGGCGTTTGAGACGTCGATAGCCATTGCCGCCGTCGAGCAGTTGCGCCGCCGCCTTGCGGACCGCAAGCCGGGCTCGATGAAGGCGAACCCGGACGGTGCCGGGCTGGAGTCCGAGAATCTGCGCCACCTGCTCGGTGTCGAGATCCTCCATGTCATGGAGAACCAGCACGATGCGGTATTGTGCCGGCAAGGTCAGCACAGCCTTTTGGAGGAGATGGTTTTGTTCTCCCTGCAAGGCTCGCTGTTCCGGATCGGGCGAGTGATCCCGCAGAAGCCGTTGGAGTTCGGCAACGTCGGGCATGAGTTCGTCGAGGGAAAGAGTCTCCCTGGGCGCGTGCGCCGGCTTGCGCCGCGAACGCCAGCAGCGATTGCGGGTCACGGTGTAGAGCCAAACGGCGAGGGCGCGGGAGTCGTCGAGCTTGGCGAGATGCGGCAGGGAGCGCATCAGCACTTCCTGCATGGTGTCCTCGGCATCCTCGCGGTGGCCGCAGACTTTCATGCTGAATGCGTAGACCGTACCCTGCAGCAGATGGACGGCCTTCTCCACGCTCTCGGGGTTGCCGGAGCGTAGCAAGGTCATTGCGTCAGTAAGTTCGGCACGCATTCAGGGTTGGGTGTTTACCTGCAGCCAGTATATCGGGGTGAATGAACCGGTGCAGGCGACTCTGAAGGCCGGGCACAGAGAGCGGCGAAAACAAACCAATTCTCCGTAAAGCATGGGTTTGGTGCGGGCGACTCCCGCCGATTTGCGGCTACACTCGGGATGCGGGATTTCGTTTGATATGAATCAGATCACGGTTCAACCCGGCGCAGCGGTACACGGGCTCGAAGCCATTGAGATGGAGAATGAGTGGTTGCGCCTTGTGGTGCTGCCGCAGGCCGGGGCCAAGGTGTGGCAGATCCATTACAAGCCGCTGGCGGCCGACCTGCTCTGGAATCATCCTTCGCTTGGCCCGTCGCGGCAGGCCCTTTACGCCTCGTATGACGACACCTGGAGCGGCGGATGGGACGAGCTGTTTCCCAACGATGAAGGCGGGGAGTTGCTCGGCTACAATCTGCCCGACCATGGCGAGTTATGGACGGGGGAATGGCAGGCTGAGCAGGTCGATGCTGACGGCGGCCAGGGGCTGTGTTTGCGATACACCACGCCCGTGAGCCATTTCCTGGTAGAGAAGACGTTGGTATTGCGACCGTCGAGCGCGGTTCTTGAAGTGAAGTACAAGCTCACAAATCAGGGAAAGAAGGAGTTCCCGTTCCTCTTCAAACTGCATCCGGCGTTTGCGGTTTCCGCCGATCACCGCATCGACTTTCCTGCGATGATGGTTCGCCGCGAGCCGGAATTTGCGGGGACACTGGAAGCCGCGCCGATGGTATTCCGATGGCCCGATGCGCAGGTGGGCGACTCGATTCTGGATCTGCGCCAGGTGCCCGATGAGCGCTCCGGGGCGGTGCATTTCTTCTATGGGACGGAGTTGGACTCGGGCTGGTGCGGCATGACTAATCGGGCTACACGGTTGGCGGCGGGGCTGCGATTCGACCCCGAGGTCTTTTCAACTTGCTGGCTGTTCGCGACGCATGGCGGCTGGCGGGATCTGAATGTTGCGGTGCTGGAGCCGGCTACCGGCTATCCCTACAACATGCGCGCGATGATTGACGGCGGCCATGCGCGGTGGCTGGCGCCGGAAGAAACGCTCGAAACCTCGGTGTTGTTCTCGGTGCAGGAGGGTTTGAGTTCCATCGGCGGGATCGAGCATGACGGCACGATTCTTCCGGGGGATGAAACGTCCTGAGGATCAAGGCTGGTGTGGATTTGAGTCACCCACCTTAGCGACAAAAACAAAGTCGTCGCGAAGGTGGGGCACCCAAATACGTAATCATGTCAGGCTTCGGTTTTCGGCGGGCTTTCGAGGGAGAGCAGAATCGCGGCGGAGATGGCGGTGACGGCGCCCGCGGTCTGCGTCCACGTTAGGCGCTCACCAAGCAGGATCACGGCCAGCGCGACGGTGAGCAGCGGATAGAGCGAAATCAACGAGATCACGATCGAGGCCTTGCCTCCGGATTCAAGAGCGCGAAAGCTGGTCCATGCGCCGAGTCCGTTCAACGCGCCGCCGGCGATGGAGCACACCACCACCAGCCTTCCCAAGCCCCAGTGAGGGCGCGCCACGACAAGTACCGCGGCCGACAGCGCCACCATCGCCCAGCAGAACCACAGGAACGAGCGCTCGCTGGAAATGCGGTTGGTCGACAGCTTTTGCGTGACGCCGGTGACGCCCCACAGCACCAGCGCCGCTACCGCAAATCCAAGCCAAAGATGCATTCCGCAAACTCCGCAGTTACGCGCTCAGCAGGTAAATGGCGACAAAGGCCAGCGCCAGGCCGATCCACTGCATGCGGCCCAGCCGTTCGTGCAAAAAGGTCAATGCCAGCAGGACGGTAATCATGGGAAACAGCGCGGTAACGGGTGCAACCACCGAGGCTTTGCCGCCCGCCACCATGGCCTGAAAAAAGAAGATGTTTCCAACGCCGCCAAGAATGCCCGTGAAGAAAGCCCAGAACACGCCTGCGGAGCGGCCTTCCCGCCTTTCCTGCGCGCTGCGGCGGTGCACCGTCCAGGCGACGAAGATCAGGAGCGGGGCCAATCCGGCGGTGTAGAGAAGCTGGTTCACGTAGGCGTCCACGCCCGCGGAGGCCACTTTTGACACCAGTCCCCATGCGCCCCAGAGCACGATGGTGACGACCGACCACAACAGCCACTTCGGTATTTTTTTATTGGTATTGGACATGGTCAGTGCGACTTCAGAGTTCACGCGCCGAGCATACCTTTGCGGAGATTCAGGGTGCAATGGGTGCGCCTGTTTGCGGCTCGTGTTTTGCGGATCATTCTTTCGTTCTGCGGATTGCGGCTTACGGCAGCGCGACGGAGCACTTTATCATCGTGCCGGGTAACTTGGGGGAGCCTCGCATGAAGATTACTGCCGTTGAAGCCATCCATTTGCGAGCGGAAGATCCGTTGATCGAGTTGTTCGATGGATCGTATGACGATTGCGTGCTGGTGGTACATACCGATGAGGGGCTCACCGGAATCGGCGAAACCGAGTCGCTGGCGCCGGCGATCCAGGCCATCGTGCGCGGGCCTTCGGCGCACAACCACGCGCGTTCGCTGTCGGCAGTGCTGGTCGGGCGCCGATCCAAATGACCCTGTGGAACTGTGGCAGCGCATGTACGAATCGACTGATTATGTGGGCCGTCGCGGCCTGGCCATGCACGCCATCGGCGGCGTCGACCTGGCGTTGTGGGACCTCCATGGCAAGATCGCAGGCAAGCCTGTCCATGAGCTGATCGGCGGCGCGAAGAGGGACCGGCTGCCCGCGTACGGCACCATCTATCCCATGGCGCGGACGCCGGAAGAAGTACGCTCGCAGGTTGCCGAGGGGCAGGCGAAGAATCTGCGCAACTTCAAATTTGCGGCGGACCCGTGGTGGCTGGAGGACATCGCGTTGACCGGACGCCTCCTAGCGGCAGCGCGCGAGCAGGCCGGCGAAACGGCGCACCTGATTGTCGATGCCGCGCTGTCGTATCGAACTGCAGAGGAAGGTTTGCGGCTGTTCCCGATCTTTCGCGAAGTGGGCATCTGGTTCCTTGAAGCACCTCTGCCGCTCGACGATGTGGAGGGCCACCTGGAGATGAGCCGGCACGGAATTCCGACCGGCGTGGGCGATTTGGGACTGACGCACGTATGCGAATTCGTGGAGATGATGGATCACGGTGGAGCCAGCATCTGCCAGCCGGATATTTCGCAGGTGGGCGGATTTACGGGGATCCTGCAGATTGCTGCGGCGGCTTACGCGCGCGGCAAGCGCGTGATCACCCATGGCTACAAGACCAATATCGAGATCGCTGCGAATCTCCATTTCCTGGCGGCGCAACCGAATGTGGAGCCGCTGGAGTTTTCGCTGAGTCATTCGCCGCTGCGCTGGCACACGACAAATGAGCACTTTCCTGTGGAAGACGATGGGTGCGTGCGGGTGCCGCAGCGGCCGGGGCTGGGCGTCACGCTGAACCAGGAGACGATCGAGAAGTACCGATTCGTATAGTAGAGAGGGGAGTGGTTTCCCACCCTTTCGACAGAAAGAAGTCAAAAGGATGGGGCACGGGGCTCCCGGTTTCCCTTTCAGCGGCAAAAACAGAAACGTCGCCAGGGTGGGGCAGTCAGAGACTATTCATTCATCCGAATTACTGAATTGCCGGAATGGCGCGCGTATTTTGGTGGCGTGGTGGGGTGGGTGATCGAGACCATCGCGTCATCTTCCGCAACGATGCCGCAATCGAAGCGAACGCGCGTGAAGCTGGCCTGTCCGCGGCCGGAAACGCGAATCTGGCTGGTAGCGAGATCGGGACGCTCGGTGGCCAGACGCAGCGCGCCCACTGTCGAGTTTTCAACGCTGATGCTCGCGTCGCCCGCCGCCACAAGCCAGTCTGCGTATACATCGGAATGGTGAACGTTGATCGCTGCGTGATCGGTCGCTACCAGTTCATCGATCTGCGAATCTTCGAGCAACAACTTCGACTGACCCGATGCGTACACGTCCCAGGTGTCCACATTTACGTCGTCGAGGTGGATGCGAAATGCGCAATTCGACTGCGCGGGATCAGGAAATTGCGCCGGCGCTTGGGCCGATCCCAGGCGGCCTCTTGGCAGCTTGAGGGTCCCGTCACATTGAGGCGAGATCGCCAGTTGCACGCGGTCCATGTGGGCCAGCGTGGCATCGGCATGGCCGTGCACGTATAGCAGAAACATCTGGATGCGGGCATCGATCAATTCGACGTGGGCGCCCGAGCCCAGATCGAGAGTTCGCGTAAAGGCGTGGTCCACGGGGATGCGCTCGAAGCGCAGATGGTCGTCGTCGCCGCTGTGCGTGGAAAGAAACACCAGATCCAGGCCGTGCGCGGTCACGCGGCTCCGGTGTGAAATTTCCAGTTCGAAAATCTTAAAGTTATTAAGACTCGCTTGCGCGTGATCGAGGTGAAATTCCGAATTGGTGGTCGTGAACCCGTCCACCTCTAATTCACCTTGCAAGGACCACATGGGATGCGCGCTGCCGGCCGGAGCCATGGTGGAGCGGCGCACGATTATGTGAGCGGGCCCCTCGCATCGGAGACCGCTGGTCCCGTTGGGCGCACCGTCCGGATCGGAGATCACCAGGTGAACATCGTCGAGTTGCAGCGTTGCGCCAGCCGCCACGCGAATGGGGCCGTGCAGCGCCAACGTCATCTGCCTCAGCATGACCTTGCCCTGGACGAGTAATACCCCGTCGTGGCGAAACTCGCCTGGCCCGGACAGGATTGCGCCATCGAGCAGCGGCGGCAGCGGCTGTTCGGCCCATACCATCACAGGAAGACTGACAAAAGCGAGAACAAGTAGTAAGCGAACCATCATCGCGAACCTATAGGGAGGTGTTCGTGGCTTCCCACCCATTCGCCAGTAAAAAGGCGAATGGATGGGGCACGGAGTTGGTTAGCCTGCGAAGCACTCTTTCTACTCACACAACCATGCGGCCCACGTCCGATGATGCGGACTCCATTGCTCCCCATCGCTGCGGCTGGCGCGCATAGGCGCGCGGCGTGCAGTGCATGTGCTTTTTGAACACCGAAGCGAAGTACGCAGGATTGCAGAACCCGCAGCGATCGGCCACTTCGGCCACGTGCAGACGCGGGTCAAGCAGCAGCCGCTTGCCCATCTCGAGTTTCTGCCGGATGAGATATTCCTCGAGCGTGTGTCCGGCGGTGCGGCTGTAAACCCGGCCCAGGTGTCCGGCGGAGAGCTTGAGGTTCTGCGCGAGGTTATGAATGGTCGCCTTGTCGGGACCGATTTCGCGTACCAGCCGCTGCGTCTCGCTCACAATTTTTTGGTCGCGCTGGGTGAACAGCTGCAGTATCTGTTGGCGCATCTGCTCGACCAGGCTGCGAAACGCCTCCGCCATCGCGAAAGAGTTGGGCGAGCCCATGATGATCTGAATGGCGCGCTCGCGCGCGGCATTCAGCGGATCGGCGGCAACGCCCAGCGCAGCCACTTCGCGGCTGAGATGTTCGCAGGCCCAGGTGAGCAAGCCGCGCGTCTGCTGCACCTGTCCCAGGGTGGGTGCGGATGGCGCCGCGGCAGATAGAAACTCGCGAACGGCCGTGGCGATACCGGCGGACTCCGCGGCCTGCAATGCCTTCAGCACCTGGGCGAGAGCCTGGGCAGGCTGCTGCTGGCGCTCGGACAGAGCCTCAAACCAATTCAGCGTGGAGTGCGCAGAGTCGAGTGCCGACGCCGCCTCGTGGTAGGCCCGAAGCAATTCCGCAGGCTGTGCATGTTGAGAGCTGACACCAATGCGCGCGGACATCAGGCCCTGCGAGCGGGCGGTGCGCAACAGGGCCTGCGCCATTTCATCGAGGAGCAGCCGTTCATGGTTGGCGGTGCGCGATTTCTGCGTGGTGAAGATGCACATGACGCCGGGAGTCACCGTGGTGGCGATAGTGTTCGGCCAACTCCGGCACCTGTCCTCGATCATGTGCGCCACGCGCGCCAGGGCGAGATGGCTACCGACTTTCTCCGCGGCAATGATTCCGGAGTGCCAGGACTGCGTCACCGCGCGATCCGCATGCTCTCCGGGATCCTGCAGGCGCAACAGGAGAACGCGGTCGGGAAATCGCTCCAGGCCCACGTTGCGCGCCAGTGTGCGCAACGAGTCCATGCCGTCCTGGTCGTCCTCGCTCATCTGGCCGGAGAGCAAAATTTCGGCCAGTTCGCGCCGATCGAGCGACAGTTCCCGCTCTCGCATCTGTTGAAACTCGCGGATGATTTCCAGCCGCTTCCAGGCGTTGGAGAGATAGCGCGCAAACACCTCCATCATGCGCACCATTTCGGCCAGTTGGGCGCTAGTGACCACGGGCACCCGAAAATATGCGTCCTCCAGCTTTGCCATATCGATATGGGGCTGCCCTTGCAATGCGTTGCGCACCTGCGCGAAACCGGCGGCCGTGGGCGGCTCGGTAAGCACCTGGCCGCTGAATAGCGTGCCGAGGTAGCGGCCTTCACAGATCACGGGCACGGCGATGTCGGTGAGGCCTACGTGACAGGGATACACATGGCTGCGGCCGGTGGCGCGGCACCGCTCCTTGGCGGGATTGTCGCTGCGCGCGCAGGTCTGCTCCTCGTGGGCGCCGAATCCGTGCACGAGATCGCAGAAGAATGTGCTGGGGCTGGGCGAACTGCGCGCCGGTGCTGAGACTCCGTTCCCCTGCAACTGCACCAGCGCATCCCCGGTGTTGACGCGCGGCCTCTGCATGGGATCGAAGAGTTCCAGATCCTCCGCCCACATCAGTTCCACATTGCGAATGGGGCTGGAGTTGTTGAGCAGCACGAGGAAATACTCGAACAGCTCAAGATCCTTTTTGAATTCTTGTTTGAGAGTCTCGCTCAGGGCGGACTTTTGCTTTTTCATGGGGGAAGGCCTCCCGCGGATACAGGTGCGGCGGAGCTCATCTTAAGTGCTGGAGCGGACACAAGAATACTAAAAAATCCGCATGAAATTATGTTTTAGCGACTAAATATCAGAATCTCGTTCGACGGCGATCCGAGAGGCCGGCTCATTGGTGGGTACGGATGGTCAGTCCACCGTCGACCACGAGATAGGTGCCGGTAATCCAGGTGGACTGGGGACCGGCCAGGTAGGCAACGGCGGAGGCCACATCCTGCGGCTGGCCCCGGCGGCCGAGCGGATGAAGGGCCGTGGTCTGGCGGGCAATTTCTTCCGGGTCGCTCGAGGAGCGCAGCCATTCATCCCACATGGGCGTGTCGATGTACCCGGGACAGATGGCGTTTACGCGGATGTGGCGCGGGGCGAGTTCGAGAGCGAGGTTGCGGGTGAGGGCAACGATGCCGGCTTTCGAACATGCATAGGGGATGGCATTCGGAAACGCGTGCTCGGCATGGATAGAACTGATGTTGACGATGGCTCCGCCCGATGGAGGAAACAGCGAGGCCAGCGCCTGCGTAAGCAGCAGCGGGGCGCGCAGGTTGATGGCGATTACGCGGTCGAAGAGCTCCGGCGTGACTTTTTCAAATGGCAGGTCGAGTTCGATTCCGGCGTTGTTGACGAGGATGTCGATTTTGGTTGCGAGTCCGCGGACCTGTTCGGCGAGGACGGCGATATTCCCTGGTTGGGCCAGGTCCGCCACCAGCGATTCGGCAGCGGCACCGTCAAGCGTGCGCAGGGACGAGGCAGCCGACGCAACGCCGGACGCATTGCAATCCACCATCACCACACGGGCGCCGCCCCGGTGCAAGCGTTCGGCAATCGCTCCTCCGATGCCGCGCGCAGCGCCGGTGACCACTGCCACTTTGCCGGCAAAATCGTCGTTCATCGCGGTGCCTCTCTTCATCGGCCGGTGGATCAATTTCTTAGCGGGCTGGTTCGCGTTCGTGGTCTCCCACCCTTTTCACGGTGAAGCTGTGAAAAGGATGGGGCACGGAGGCTATTGCGTGCTGTTTGTGTCGCTCAAGAAAACGAGTTCTGAACTCAATGGGTTCTGCAATCGGACCAGCAGCCCCTGGCCCATCAAATCGCCACCGGCCGCGCTGCCATCGGGCGCGCTGCCATCCTGAAAATGAAGCTGGTAATGCCTGGCGGGATCGAGGCCGGCGAGCACGAAGCGATGCTCCGGCTCGTCGGGAGTAGTGCCGCGAAATGCAAACACTACGCCCTTGCTGCGCGCCGGATCCCAGTACTCGACGCCATCCCAGTGCACTCCGTCGGGACGCGTCGAAACGTGATAGAGATGCGCGTCGCGAATCAGCGGCCGCAAGTCGCTTTTGTAGAGCGCGATGGCCTGCTTGGCTGCATCGTGCTGTTCCGTCGTCCACACGCTCGTATCCAGCATCAATGTGAGCCAGCCCATCATGCCGCTGCGCAGCATGTAGAGAAAATTCTCAGGATAAGGCGTGGGCCACTTCTCGACATAGCTTTCCATCATGGCCGCGGGGAGGAGATAACTGGTGTCATAAAAGGCGCGGCGGTTGGAGAGCGGGTCGTAAGTGTCGGTGATGGAGAAGTAGTCGCCGTGAGCGGCTGAGCCGAAGTCGACCATGCGCCCGCCATCGTTACAGATTTCGAACAGCAGACCGGGGTGTTCCCGACGGGTGTGCTCATAGATGTCGTAGTAGGCGCGCACGGCGTGATAACTCACATCGGTGGAGTTCGACGCCATCACGAAGTCCGAGCCCCAATCGTGCTTGACCACCATGGATTTGTCGGGCGGGGCGTGAGGATGATCGACGCGCACGCAGCCCTGCGGCACCAGGTAACCGTCGTGCTCCAGCATGTCGAGGTGATAGTCGTCGACGATGCGCTTGACTTCCTTACGGAAATAATCGTGAGCCGCGGGCACCCCCAGGTCGGCGGTCTGGCCTTTGAATTCTTCCGGCTTCCAGTTGGGAGGAACATCCGCCACCAGCCAGTCTCGGACCTTAGGGTCGCGCACATTCAAAGCCCCCGGGGCGGTATCGAGCGCGGCCTGCGTCCAATCCACCCAGATGCCGAAACGCAGTCCCTGCTTATGCGCTTCGTCGGCGATGAAGTCCAGTCCGTGGGGAAATTTTTTTGGGTCGGGATACCAGTCGCCCACGCCGCGGAACCAGCCCGCATCGATGTGAAACATCTCCACGCCGAGTTCCTTCGATTCGCCGATCATGCGTAGCGCCAGAGACTCATCGACGGCCATGCCGCTTCCCCAGCTGTTGTTCACCACCAGCGGGTAGTGCTCATCCTTCCAGGAAAGGGGATTGCCGAGCGCGGTACGGACCCAGGGGCGAAGCTGATTGCCGGCGCCATCGGAGCCGCCGTTGAACGCACCCAGAAAAACAGTTGGAGTTTCAAAGCTGCCGCCGGGAACGAGGCGCGTGCGGAACGGGCCGGGATCAGGATTGAGGCCGAGAACCGATTTGACGCTCGTGCCATTGCGTTCGAGGCTGACGCGCGTTCTGCCGCTGAACTCGATGCCGGCGTACCAGCCGGCTTGCGCACCGGCGGAAGAATAGACCATTTCAGCCGGGATGATCTCGCGCGCCGCGCCTTCGGGCGGGTGGGCATAGGTGGACGACGTGCCGGTCCATCGATAGCCCTCGGCCATTGCGTCCGTATGCGTACCCTGGGGCGACGGAGTGCCGGCCCCCTTCTCGACATAGAAGTTGCGCAACTCGTCATTGGGCGCGATTTTCCAGTCCAGTTGCAGCGAGTCCACCATGGGCAGCCATACTTCTTTGTCGCCCAGGTTCTCGATGGTGATGCGATGCTCGATGGGGCCGAAGTCGGCGCGCGCCTGCCACTCCCAGCGCAGGCGCAGGTGCGGATTGTCTGATTCGTAGACCGCAACAGCATGGCGCGGATCGGAAGTGTCAAGGACCGGCTTGTGATGCCAGGCGACGGGAACCGTGGCCGAGTTGATTTCGACTGAAGCGGGCAGTGCTTCCGATTGAGCGTTAGTCAACGTCGTTCCACCGGTACCAACAATGGAGACAAGGGACGGTGCGGATTCGCCCGCGCGCAATTCTACTCGCGTGTCTGAAGTGATCACCAGAATCGGAGAGGACCGGCTGCCATTCTTCTGCGTCGCCGCAGCCGCCGCTAGGCTGACAAGGGAGAACGCCGCAGCCCAAAGCAGAATTCGAATTGATTGGGTTTCCTTCATTGTTTTGACTTTATCCCGGATGCGAAATGACCCCTGCGTTCCGTTTCGAATGTTGCTGACCAGCGCCCACACCGATGTTAAGGCGCGGAACAGCCTGCGCGCGTGGACAACTCCCCCACAACGGAAAAGGCGTCCACGCCGCGAATGGTTAGAAGAAGAACCGTACGCCCAACTGCATCACGCGCTGTCCGGTCTTGCCGTTGATGCCGCCAAATGTGGGCGAGTCGGGATCGGCGATGATGTTTCCATATACAGGATGGTTGAGAATATTCAGTGCTTCGAGACGTGCCTCTAAATAGCGCGCCTTGTTGTCGCTGATGTAGAACTTCTTCAGGATGCTGGCGTCGGTGGTGAATGCACCCGGATTGCGCAGGCTCGAGAAGAACACCGGCGAATTCGAGATAGAGAAGTCGGGTGTGCGTTCGAACGCCGCGGCATTCAGCAGGCCCTGTCCACTAGAGTTGACGAAAGCGCCATTCACCACCAGCGCACTCGAATTGCTGGCGCCAGAGCGCTTGAAGTGAGTGTTGGCGAAGGACCATCGCAGAGCTGCACCGGGGACCTGGTTCCCTCCGTCCACACCGGGAACCTGGACCGGAGTTCCATGCGGGCTCCATGTCGTGATTCCGGCCACGGCCCATCCGCCGGCGACCGCATCAAGCACGTGTTGGCCCACCCCTTGCGGAGCACCCAGCCATGTGCGCCCGCGGCCGAACGGCAGATCGTAGGAGTAATTCAGCTTGAGCGTGGCGGGCATTTCGGATGGAGAGACACCATACCCCTCCATCAGGTTGTGCGGATTCTGCAGCCCACCAGCGGTGGCTCCGTAGATGTGAATGTCAGTGCTGCTGGTGTTGGTGAGCGTTTTGCGAATGGACCAGGCGGCCATGAGTTCCAGCCCGTGATAACTGCGCGACTGGATCTGGAAGTTGGCGAAGTGGGAAAACGATTTGCCCCAGGTGGCCTGGCCGGGTGTGGTGGAATTGGTCCCAACGTATTGGGGCGAGAGTCCGAGCAATTGGCTGAGGGAAACGGTTGGCTCCGCGGAAAAATTCGCCGACTGGCCATAAAAAGGATTGGGCACCTGGTCCTGCAGATGCGTTCCAAGCTGGTAGTAATTCAGCGGAACGTTGTTCAAGCTCCATCCGAAGATGTTGGTGAGCAAATGCACGCCCTTTACACCCAGGTATTCGGCCGTGAAGGCCCAATTGGGGCTCAACTGTCGTTGTACGCTGATGCCCCACATGTAATCCATGGGCGTATCGTAGTGGCCAATCGTGGTTCCGGCCTGGTCGAAGTTGCCCGCGGCTCCATAGCTGGCGTACCAGTAATCCTTGTTGTTGGTAATGGGCGGCACCCAGCCGAGATTGCCTCCGCCGGAAAGCGCCGGGAACGAACCGAGACCGTGATCAGTGCCGAACTCGCTCACCCAGTGCTGGCCGTCGGTGGTTGGGACCTGGTTGAAGGTATTCGAGTTGTAGTAGAAACTGAGCCAGTCTGTCGAAAGTCCATTCAAGCCCTGGTCGACGGAACCCGCGCTAAGGTGCAGAACGGTCTTGTCATTTATGGCCCAGCTGATCCCGAGGCGCGGCGCGAAGTTGGCTACGTTGGTGGTGTAGAGATTCTTCTGTGGATACTCGGGCGTTCCGATCAGGGCAACACGCCCGGTGGCGCCTTGTGTCAGCCATGCGGGACTGGGCAGGTTCGCCAGTTCCGGAACAGCCGAAGTAACCTGGCCCCAATTCCAGTTTCCGTTCGGTTGAAGCACGTTCTTTGCGTTCATGTCGTAAACCAGGCTGCCCGGCACGTGGCGTCCCTGGCGCGCGCCGTCATGATCCCAGCGCAACCCGATCTGCACGGTAAGCTTGGTGTTTACTTTCCAGTCGTCCATCACGTAGGCGGCCTGGTTCCAGCCATAGGGGGTGATGTCCCAATTGCCCCAGTTGAAGAAACTCGCCGAACCCATCATGAATTCGGCCAGGGGGCTTCCGCTCAGCCCGTCACTTTGATTCCAATATTGGTTCGAGCCGCCGCCGGGATTTACCCAGGCCACACCGGTCTTGTCGCCGCCCTGCTCGGTGAAGCGCGTGAAGTACTGCTCGTAACCGGCCTTGATTGCATGGCGCCCGATCAAGCGCGACACGGAAACGCTTCCGTTTGTCGATTGCGTGATGAAGCTGTCGAACTCGTTGCCGCCGACGTGCGTGTACCAGTTGTAGTTGTTGGTGCCGACATTGATTACGGGCGGAATTTCGTTGGTGCTCTTCTCGTTGTTGCTCAGGATCAGCGGATCGAACGGCCACTTCGATGTATCGATGTTCGGGTCAGCGGCCGAGCCATTTCCGGAAACACCGTTACTGAACAAATTGGTGACGCCCACCCCAAGCCGCACATTCACCACAGTCTTCGCATTGGGCGTGAGCGTATAGAGAATGCTCCCCAGCCAATCATCGTCTGTAGTAACCGATTCCGCGGCGTGCTTGAACGGCGCCGGGATGTTGTTGGTCAGCATCGAACGGCTTATGCTCGCCTGCACATGCTGGTTGTTATGGAAGGCCTCATCCACGCGCAGGAAGTACTTATCCGTCGGCCGCGTGATGCTGATGGGGTCATAGCGGTTATTCAGATGGTCGCTGTTGGCGGACGGCTCATGGTTGGGCTGTGGCCACAGAGCAAGGTACTTTGCGAACAACTGGCTTTGGCCGGAAACGCCGCTACCGTAGGCCGCGGGAATCTTGTTGCCCGCGAACTGCGGGCGCACCCAGCAATTGCCCTGCGATGCAAACTGGTCGGCAAGCGGGCCGGTACAGTCTGCCTTATTCGAGTCGTACGCACCGAAAAATGGATCATAGATGTTAGCCGACACCGGGCTGCCATTGTTGACGTTGATCACGGTTTGGGAGAAATCGCCTTGCTGGTTGAGCAGCGTGGGAACGCTGCTGATGATCTCCGCGCCTTGAGAGAATCGTTCTCCTTCCCAGGCCGCGTAGAAGAACGTGTGGTTGGTGCCGTTATAGAGATGTGGTATCCGGACCGGGCCCCCGGCCGCCAATCCGTAATTCTTCTGGCTGAACTTCTGGCGCGCGTTGCCGAGGGAATTGTCGGTCCAGGTGTTGCTATTCAGGCTCTGGTTGCGGTAATAGAGGAAGGCTCGCCCATGATACTGGTTGGTGCCGCTCTGGGTCTCCATGGAGATGACCCCACCCGCGTAGCGTCCCTTATCGGCGGTGAGTACGCCGCTCTCTACACGGAACTCGCCGATCGAGTCAGGAGTGGGGATGGAGCGGTTGGTGGCGTTGAACTCCGCTTCCTGCACGGGATTGCCGTCGACGTAGATACTGGTCCCGTTCACCTGCCCGCCGGAGATCGAATAGCTGTTGCCGGTGTTCGCGATCAGGTAGGCGTTCGGCCCGAGGGAACCAATCTGGTCCACTTGCGGTCCGCTGCCCTGGATAGACGGCGTGGTAGAGGTCAGATCGAGCGCGTTGCGGTTCAACTGCGGCAGCTCCGTGATCATGTTGTTGCTGAGAACGTCAGCCGTGCTGGCCTCATCGGAGGAGATCAGGGTTTGCGCGGTTGTGACGGTCACGGACTCTTCGACCGCGCCAGGCTTGAGCGTGAAATTCTGGGAAAGATGGTCGCCGGTGCTGAGCGTGAGGCCGCTGCGCTTGACTACGCCGAATCCCGGCGCCGATGCGGTTATGGTGTACGGTCCGGGCAGCAGTTCAGTCAACAGATAGAGCCCCGAGCCGTTGGACACCCCGGCATAGGTGACATTTGTGGCGGTGTTGAGGGCTTTGACCTCGACCCCCGCCACCACCGCTCCGCTGGTATCGGCAATTACCCCGCTCAATTCGGCATTCGACGACTGCGCCTGCATCTGCGGACCCGGGATCACAAGCGCGAGCACTGCGATCGCGCCGATAACCATCCAAAAGTCCAGTGCGGTTCCTCTCCACTTTGAAGTTTTCACGTTCGTTGCCTCCACGACTGCCAGAAGGGGATGTCATCCGGCACACTAGTCGCAGAGAATTCATAGCCCCCGCATAAAACGACAGTCTATGCAGGATGGAGATTTTTCTTTTGTTTTATCGCTTTCGAGTTGCTAATTTGTGACGGGGAAAGCGGGCCAGGTGCGCGAAGGGGATCAATCGGGGGTAGCTGGGGATCAATCCGGAGGTTCGGTAAGATTGAGACGCTGATCGGCCGGGACCTCGCCCACCGCCTGCATCTTTCCCGACGGCCAGCGAATCTCCACTACCGCCCGCGTCGCGTCTCCTAATCCGAAGTGCACCGTAAGATCGCTGGTGGATGCATATCCCATGCTGCCCGAAACCGTGCGCACTTGCAGGCGTCCGCCGGCGCGGCAGCGCACCTCCGCGCCTATCGCCGAGCGATTGCTCTTTCGCCCGGTGAGCCGCAGTTGCAGCCAGTGGCGCGCTGGACTCTCGCGCGCAGTGCGATTCCACCACAACTCGATGGGGGCATTCAGCGCGGTCACGGCGGCATCGAGGCGACCATCCCGATCGAAGTCCGCGAATACCACTCCGCGATGAAGCGCCGGTTTAAGGAAATCACTTCCGCGCCGCATCGGTCGCGTCTTCGAAGTGGCCGGCGCGGTTGCGGAAGATGCGATTGGACTGGGCATCCTGCGTGTCCAGGCCTCCGCCAGCCACAAACAGATCCAGCCAGCCATCATTGTCAAGATCGACGAGCCCGCAACCCCAGCCATTCCATTTGCGGCTGAGATTCAGCAGGCCGGTGCGCGCGCTGCCGTCGTCGAAAATGCCGCGCCCCTGGTTGCAGGAACACTTCATAGGTTTCGTTCCTCAGCCCGGTCATCACGATGTCGGGCCGGCCGTCTCCGTCGATATCGCCGAAGTCGGCGCCCATGCCGGAGATGTTGCGGCCGTCGCCGTTGTAGGCTACGCCCGCGTCCATGCCTGTCTCCTCGAAACCCTTGCCGCTGGTTGCGCAGCAGCAGGTTGCGGGCGTTGTCGTTGGCAATGAAGATGCCGGGGCGCCCGTCTGCCAGCAAAGTCGGCGACGGCAAGACCCATGCCCTTGCCCAGCACATCGGGCAGGCCCTGCTTATGCGTAACTTCAGTGAAGGTGCCATCGCCGTTGTTGTGGTAGAGCTGCATCGGCTCCGCGCGATAATGATCCGGATGGCAGTAGGCGCGCGTTTCGCCTGCGAAGCCGCCGCAGATCGGGATCGGTGCCCGGCTCCCAGTCGCAGTAGTTGGAAATGAAGAGATCGAGCAGGCCATCGTTGTCGTAATCGATCCAGCACGCGGCGACCGACCACAGCCGGCTTGCCCGGCGAGCCCGGACCGGCGAGGCCCGCCGGCCCCGTCACGTCGGTAAACGTGCCGTCGCCATTGTTGCGGTAAAGGAAGTTGCCATGCACTCCGGCCACGAACAAATCTTCGTGGCCGTCGTTGTTGTAGTCGCCGACCGCCGCGCCCATGCCGTATCCCTGGCCCTGCAGGCCGGCTTTCTCCGTGACGTCGATAAAGGTGCCATCGCGATTGTTGCGGTAGAGGCGGTTCCAGTACTCGGGCCCGGTCTTGGTGAGCGAAGGAAGTGCCGCGCCGTTGGTGCAGAACAGATCGGGCCATCCGTCGCTGTCGAAGTCGATCACGCCTAGTCCGCCGGGCAGCGTTTCCACCTGGTATTTGCTGCCGGCGGCGCTGTTGCGCAGAACGAAATTTAAGCCCGCGGCACTCGCTCCATCTACCATCTGGATCGGCGCAGCCGCGGTTGTTACGGGATGCGCAATCGACGCCTGGCCGAATGCGCGCCTCACCCATGGGCCCCAGAAAGATTCGCTCGCAAGCGCAACTCCCGCACGCAAAACCTGGCGCCTACTGATCGGCATTGGCTTTTCCGTTCGGGACATTCTTGTTGCGCGCCTGAAATGTGTCCGACAGGCGCCGCGCTTCTGCCGATGCCCTGGCCGCTTCTTCATTGCGGCCCAGGTCGCGCAAAACGCGCGCCTCCAGCGCATGCAGCGCTCCCTTCTCGTCGGGATAGCCCGCATCGAGTGCGGCAGCGAGATGCTTCAATGCCTCGGCACTATCGCCGGTCTGTGCCAGCGCTCGCCCCAACTCGACTTGCGCGCTTCGGTCGCCCGGCGACTCTGTGGCAATCTGCCTAAGCCACGGCAGCGCCTGATCGTAATCGCGGTTGTTCATCGCAAGAGAAGCAAGCGTACGCAAGGCCTCACGCCGGTGGGGATCGACCGCGAGCGCAGCCTGTGCCGACTGCTTCGCTCCCTCTGCATCGCCCGCAGTCATCTGGGCTTCCGCGAGCCGCGCGAGCAACGCCGGATCGCCCGGCCGCAATGCGATCGCCTTGCGAAACTCCTCTTGCGCGGCCGCCGCATCCGTCTTGATGCGCTGCAGAACATCGCCGCGAAGACGATGCACCGCAGCTTCATCCTTGCTGTTTGTCTGTAGGTGTTCCGCGGCGATGCCGGCCTGGAGCGCGTAACAGATGGAAAGCCTGTAGGCGACCCCCATATGCTCAGCCTCGCTGTCTTGCGCGACAAACTGTCTCTCCAGCGCCGGAATGGACTCACTGCACCGCAATCCTGACGTGGGCATGGCCGCAGCCTTTTGCAATCGATCGACGGTAGCAACTCCCGCTTCGGAAGCGCGCAAGCTTTCGCCAATCTGACGAAATCGTTCCAGGGCGAAACCGGCCCAAGCCTGCAGCGAATCTTCAGAGTTCTGCCCGCGCAGCATCGCCTGCCGATAGGCCTCGGCCGCCTGATCATAGCGCCCGAGACTGGCGAGAGCCTCGCCGAGATAATCCTCCGGTGTCTCCTCGTCCGTCTTTACGCGTGCTGCGAGTTCCAGCCTGGGGATCGCCTCGATCGCTTTCCCGGTGCGCAGCAGATCGATTCCCAGGAGAAGATTGGCGAAGTAGTCCTGCGGCTCCAGCCTTCGCGCGCGCTCCAGCACCGGGATGGCCTCGGCAAACCGGGTCTGCTGATGAAGTTCGAATCCCTGTTTGAGAAGCGTCTGAAACTGCGCTTCATTATGAAAACCCGCGCCACTTTCGGCCCTCTGCACGGCCGCGCTCATGCACACCGCCACCGCCAACCCCAGCCCCACAAATATCTTTTTCCCCGATGAACGATGACTTGGCATGCTTCGCCCAAAATAGCGCGCGGCTATATCAGGTGGCAAACTCTCGGGTGCCTGGGTATCGAGGTTGAAAGCCGGAAGTCAACAAACGCAAACACCAATTGCGCTCAGGACTGCGCGTCTAAAATGGCGAGAACGGTGCCCGATGCAGGTCTTCACGCGCGCGTTCAGAGCCACGATCCTTTTCGCATTCCTCATCTGTCTTGTTTCTGCCTTGGCACAAAACTCGCCCGCCCACGCCCCTGTAGTCCTTACGGTGGTCGATGAGAATAACGTCGCCGTTTCCGGTGCGGAAGTCGTCATGCAGCAACCTGGCAAGCCGCCCGAGCGGCTCACCACTGATTTCAACGGACGGGTGTCCTGGGTTCTCGATACCCCCGGACTCTACACACTCCAGGTACAGAAACCCGGGTTTTATGCCTCCACGGCCAAGGACAATGACCCCGCCCAGCGCGATGTGCGCGTGGTTCTGAATCACGAGCAGATGGTCGTGCAGCAGGTCAATGTCGCTGCTTCGGTCCCTGGCATCGATCCCGAACAGGTCTCCGACAAAGCAACGATGGACTTGTCCGAGATCGTCAACGTGCCTTATCCCACCTCGCGCGACATCCGCAACCTGCTTCCTTTCTATCCCGGAGTGGTCGCGGACTCAAGCGGCCAGATCCACGTCGCCGGTTCGGAAACATGGGCCACGCTCGACACTCTCGACGGCTTCGATATCCGCTCGCCCGTCAGCGGCATTTTGGCCATGCGGGTCAGCGCCGATGCGGTGCGCTCCATCGATCAGGAGACCACGCGCTATCCGGTCGAATTCGGTCGCAGCACTGGCGGAGTGGTCGCCTTCTACACCGGAATGGGCAACAACAAATTCCGGTTCAATGCCACCGACTTCCTGCCTTCGTGGCACCAGGTGAATGGCCTCCGCTTCGACAAATTGGTTCCGCGTTTCACCTTCAGCGGACCGCTGGCACGCAACCGCGCCTGGTTCTTTGACGGGCTGGAAGTCGAATACGACAATATCTACATCAAGGAGCTGCCCCAGAACACCAATACCAATCACCTTATCCGCGGCAGCAATCTTTTTCGCGTTCAGGTGAACGCCAGTCCACACAACATTCTTTCCACCGGCTTGCTCGTGAATGACTACCATTCGCCCTACGACGGCCTCTCGTCGCTCGTTCCCCAACAGAGCACAACCAAGCGCGATACGATCGCGCGGCTTCCGTATTTTCGGGACCAACACAACTTTCACAGCGGAGCTTTGCTCGATGCCGGCCTGGGCGTCGTTCGCTTTCGTGATGGATATGAGCCGCACGGCAGCAGCCCCTTCGAACTCACCCCGGAATTATCGTTGGGCAGCTACTTCGAAGACCTCGCCAGCCAGTCACAGCGAATCGAAGGCAACGTTGCCCTGTATCTTCCGCCAAACCAATGGAAGGGCCTCCACGACGTGAAGGCGGGCATCGACATTGACCACATAGGTTTTCACGAGTCCCTGACTCGCGCGCCGATCAGCTACCTGCGCGAGGACCGCACACTACTGCGCCGGAGTACTTTTTCGGCGATCGGGCCCTTCACCCGGCACAACGTGGAAGCAGGCGCGTATCTCCAGGATCGCTGGACCCCGCGCACCGGCCTGCTCATCGAACCAGGTCTGCGCTTCGACTGGGACGAGACGATCCGCCAGCCGCAGTTCTCGCCGCGGATCGCCGGCGTGGTCACTCCAACGCGAAGCAACGGCACCAAGATTTCCGCGGGCATCGGCGTCTACTACGAGCACACTCAGCTTGAATACCTCCAGCGCGCGCTGGCCGGCGCTCGCTTCGATAGTTACTACACCGCCGACGGCCTCACACCTACCGGCCCGCCGCTCGAAACGATCTTCACGGCAAACAACAGCACCCTGCGCGAAGCCCGCGCCATTAACTGGAGCATCGGCCTGGAACAGAAGCTCCCCGCCACCGTCTACGTCAAGTTCAACTTCATTCAGAAGCGCGTCTCAAACGAGTTCACATATGCGAGCCCGACCGGCCCCGCCGCGCTCGCCGGCCACTACGCACTCACCAACGGGCGCGCAGATCGCGACAACGTTGCTGAGGTTGAAGCCCGCCGCACCTTTACGCATGGCTACACGCTGTTCGGCGCGTACACCCATTCGACAGCGCACACCAACGCCGCCATCGACTACGTGCCCACCATCTCCTATCTCGGGGCGCAGCAGAACGGACCGCTACAGTGGGACACGCCCAACCGCGTTCTTTCCTGGGGATGGGTTCCGTTCCTCGTACCCGGATTCAAGAAGCACTGGGACTTTGTTTACACCTGGGATTGGCACACGGGGTTTCCTTTCACCACGATCAACGCCGGATACGAAGTCATCGGCGCGGCTGGCTCTCATCGCTTTCCCAATTACGTCAACTTCAGCCCCGGGCTTGAGTTGCGCTTTCACTTCCGCGGATCCTACTTCGGACTCCGCGGCATCATGGAGAACGCCACGAACAGCGCGAATCCGCTGGTAGTCAACAATGTGATCGATTCTCCGCAGTTTGGAACTTTTTCCGAGTCGTTCGGTCGCGCTCTCACGGCGCGCCTGCGGCTCATCCAATCCAAATAGTTCCCTCCTTGCTCCGCGCCTGTTACACTTCCCCAATCACTCGCTGGAGCGAGACGGCACCGAGCGCGAGTCATCGGCTTTCGCATCGCACCGCAAGACAAAACTAGAGCGCCACCTCCGGCCAAGTGCATCCCCATCCCTGGAGCCAGCCGTGACTTATCGTGAAGCCCTGAAAGCCTTCTCGTGTTCCCTGTTGTTCTTCGCCGCAACCACTTTCTCCATGGCGCAAGCCACTACCTCGCTGAATGGGCGTGTCACTGATCGCACCGGCGCCGTCATCCCCGGAGCATCGGTGAAACTCACGCTGCAGGCCACCGGCGCCGCACGAGAAAACAAAACTGACGAGAGCGGCCAGTACCAGTTTTCTCAATTGGTGCCCGGCAGCTACACGCTGGTGGTGTCTGCGTCGGGCTTTGCCACCAACCGGCGCACCAATATGGATCTTCTGGTGAGCCAGCCCGCGACGGTCAACGTCACTCTGCAACTGGCCGCGGTAGCCGAGCAGGTGACCGTAAACGTGGCCGAGCAGGAACTGCTGAACACGACCGACGCCACCATCGGCAACGCGTTCGACAGCCAGCAGGTGGCCACGCTGCCGCTCGCGCAGCGCAATGTTCCTGACCTGCTCAGCCTGCAGCCCGGCGTCACGTTCATGGGCCGATCCGATGCGGTTGGCGGGACGCAAGGCGTGGGCAATACATCCACCGACTCGCGCGCCGGCTCGGTGAACGGCGGCCGCAGCGATCAATCCAATATCACGCTCGACGGCGTGGATGTGAACGACATCAACAACGGCTACGCATTCACCAGCGTGCTGCGCACCACGCAGGATTCGATCGCCGAATTCCGCGTCACGACCAGCAATCCCAACGCGCGAGGAAGGCCGCTCCTCGGGCGCGCAGGTTGCGCTGGTCACGCGCAGCGGTTCCAACGCTATTCACGGCGCAGCGTACGAATACAACCGCTCCAATCTTCTCGAGGCCAACGACTTCTTCAACAAGCAGCAGCAGATTGCCGGCCGGACTCCCCAACCGTCCGCCCAGCCTGGTGCGCAACATCTTCGGCGGCGCCGTGGGCGGGCCGGTGCTGAAGGACCGACTTTTCTACTTCCTCAACTACGAAGGCCGCCGCGATTCGCAGGGCGCCAGCGTGAATGCCGGAACCGTGCCGACGGCCAGCTACCGCGCCGGAAATCTGCAGTATCGACTATGCGAGTTCAGGCGGCGATACCGTCTACACGCTCACTCCTGCCAACATCCGGAGCATGGACCCGCAGAAGATCGGCAACAGCGATGCGCTGCTGCAGATTCTCAACAGCTATCCGCAGGGCAACGATCCGACCCAGGGCGATGGCCTGAACAGCATCGGCTACCGATTCCCGTACACTATTCACCGCAAATACGACACCTACATCGCCCGCCTCGACTGGAACGCTAATGCAAAGCACAACTTCTTCTGGCGCGGCAATCTGCAGAACGACAGCGAGCCCGCAGCGCCGGCGTTTCCGGGCCAGCCGCCCAGACCACCGTTCTCACCAACAGCAAGGGATTCGCCGCCGGCTACACGTTCGTGATCAGCAACAACATGGTCAACGATCTGCGCTACGGCTTCACGCGGGAGGGGGTGGAAACCGCGGGCGCCGCCAATGAGCCCATCATTTACTTCTCCGAAGTTGCGCAGCCGGAGATCGACCAACTATTCCACCTCTTTCATCATCCCGGTGCAGAACGTGGTCGACAATCTCTCCTGGACGAAGCACGATCACAGCCTTGCTTTCGGCACCAATATCCGCTTCATCGACGACCGCCGCGTCAGCAATGCGCAATCGTTTCCCGACGGACAGATGAACCAGGGCTGGCTCACGCGCAGTTCCACCATCGCCAACAGCCAGGGCCCATTCGATCCCCAGGTGTATGGCTTTCCCGCCGTCGACTTTGCCAACTACGGCAACGAGTACAACGACGCGCTGATGAACATCGTGGGCACCATCACCGAAGGCGACGCCATCTACAACTACGCGAAGAGCGGCACCGCGCTCGCGCTCGGGACGCCGATCAAGCGCGATTATCGCTGGAACGAATACGAGTTCTATGCGCAGGATACGTGGAGAGTCACCAGCGCTCTCACCCTCACCTACGGGCTTGCGCTACTCCTATCTGCAGGCTCCGGCCGAGACCAGCGGCACGCAGGTGGGAACATGCCAGTTCTCGGGAAGCGTCTGCCAGCCATATTCGCTGACAAGTTCTACCAGGGCAGCGTTGCGCAGGGCGAAAGCGGCGGCGCGGCCAGCAACGTTGGCGAAGTGGCGTTCAACCTGAATGGCCGCTACAACCATGCGCCCGATTTCTGGACTCCGGAGAAGAAAGACTTCGGTCCGCGTCTCGCGGTCGCGTTTTCACCCGCGCCGGCCGAGGGCGCCTGGAGAAGACTTCTCGGCAACCAGCAGACCAGCATTCGCGCCGGTTACTCGCTGGTGTTCGATCACTTCGGCGCAGCCACGGTGCAAAATTCGACACCACCGGTTCGTTCGGGCTTTCGTCGCATCTTGTCGAACGCGCCCGGCTCGGAGGCCATCGAAGACGCGCCGCGCTTCACCGGCATTCAGCGACGTGCCGCAGTCGCTGCTTCCCACCGCTCCCGCAGGCGGGTTTCCCGCGGTGCCGGCCTCCAGCGGCAACGGCAGCTTCGCCATCAGCTGGGGCCTCGATTCCGCCATCAAGACGCCCTACTCGCATCTGCTGGATTTCTCCATCACTCGCGGCCTGCACAACGGCGGCTCGCTCGAAGTATCCTGGGTCGGCCGCCTGGCGCATCGCCAGCTCGCGCAGGAAGACGTGGCCATGCCCCTCAATCTCAAGGTGGGCGGCACAGCCTACTTCGCCGTCGCCCGCAGATGGCGAAGATGGCCGCGCCAACACCCCGGTTTCGGCTCGTCGCACCGGATCCTTACTGGCAGCAGGAATTTGCCGGCTCTCGACGGCCAGGACATCGGGCTCGGGCTACGGCCCGTTGTCGGCCACGCAGAATGTGTACGCGCTGTTCCTGAGCAATCTCTACAACGAGACTTACGCGCTCTATCAGCTCGACACACCCGGTTCGCTGCCCAACAGCAATATCGGTGCGGGAGTGAACTATCCCGCTTTCCGCTACTACCACGACCAGTATTCGGCGCTTTACTCATGGCGTTCGGTCGGCTACTCCAACTTCAACGCGCTCGAGGCCGTCTACCGCCAGCGTTTCGGCGGCCTGCAGGCCGACTTCAATTACACCTACTCGAAGTCGCTCGACATCACTTCGCAAGCGGAACGTCTCGGCAACTCCGCGACCACCAACTATGCGCAGATCATGAACTCCTGGGCGCCCAACCAGCTCTATGGCCCCTCGGACTCCGACGTGCGCCACCAGCTCAATTCCAACTTCGTGTGGGATCTGCCGATGGGCCGCGGCAAGAAATTTTTCTGCCGGCGCGAGCCGTCTTGCAAACGAGATCGTTGGCGGATGGCAGACCACCGGCATCGTTCGCTGGACCAGCGGCTTTCCCTTCCTGGTGAACAATGGCGCGTATTACCCGACCAACTGGGATATCCAGGGCTATGCGCAACAGGTCGCGCCGATTCCTTCGCGCGCCAACGCGCAGGGGCGCCTGACACAGCGCTTCGCTGATCCCGCCGCGGTGTTCGCGTCGTTTGCGCATGCGCTGCCGGGCGAATCGGGCACGCGCAACCCGCTGCGCGGCGATGGATACTTCGACTGGGACGAGGGCGTGAACAAGACCATGTCGCTGACTGAGCGATTCAAGCTGATCCTGCGCTGGGATATGTTCAACGTGACCAACAGCGTGCGCTTCGATCCGCAGTCGATCAGTTCCACCCTGGACAACCCGCAATCCTTCGGCCAGGCGACGGCACTGCTGACCAATTACCGGCTGGCACAGTTCGCCGCGCGCATCGAGTTCTGAGAATGGGTTTCCCAGGTCTCCGCCGCGACGGATAAGACCTCGGAAACAACTCAAGCCGGAACAAACTTCTCCTCCTTGAGAATCCGCTGGTACGCCGGCACGGTCAGGAACTCAACGAACCTGGGTGCGCGGACTAGTTCGCGCATCAAGTCCGCGGCTTTCTCATAGGCCGCGTAGCGCTCTTGATCCACAGCGTTTTCCTGCCGCCTGAGTTCTTCGTCGATCATGCTTTCGACGAGCGCTGCGTCCACGGTACGTCCGTCAGTCAGCTTCGCGTTGTGGTGGACCCATTGCCAAAGCTGCGCGCGGCTGATCTCGGCCGTGGCGGCATCCTCCATCAGGTTGAACAGGGGTACGCAGCCGATGCCGCGCAGCCACGCTTCCACGTAACCCAGGCCGACAGCCACATTCTGTTTGAGACCGGCCTCGGTGATCTGACCTTCCGGAACGCGCAGAAGGTCGGCGGCCGTGGGATTGAAATCAAGCAATTGCTTTGAAATCTGGTTGGGCTGCGGCATCAACCGATCAAAGATTTCTAACGCCACGGGTACCAGGCCAGGATGCGCAACCCACGTGCCATCGTGCCCGTCGCCGGCTTCGCGTTCCTTGTCGGCGCGCACCTGGGCGATGGCTTTCTCATTCGCCACGGGATCGGTCTTCACAGGGATGTATGCGGACATTCCACCCATGGCGTGGACGTTGCGCCGATGACACGTCTTGATGGCAAGTTTCGAATAACTGCGCATGAAGTGGGTCGCCATCGTGACTTGCGCGCGATCGGGCAGGATCGCATGGGCATCGCCGGAGAATTTTTTGATGAAGCTGAAGATGTAATCCCAGCGGCCGCAATTCAACCCCGCGGAATGATCGCGCAGCTCATAGAGAATCTCATCCATCTCGAAGGTCGCCAGGATGGTTTCGATCAGCACGGTGGCACGGATGCTCCCCTGCGGCAGACCAATCTCTTTTTGCGCGCGGATAAAGATGTTGTTCCACAAGCGCGCTTCGAGATGGCTTTCCATCTTCGGCAGGTAGAAATACGGGCCGCTTCCGCGTGCCAGCAATTCCTTCGCGTTGTGGTAAAAGTAGAGGCCAAAATCGAAGATGGACCCCGACATCGGCTCGCCGTCTACAGTCACATGCCGTTCGTCGAGATGCCAGCCGCGCGGGCGCACGAACAGCACGGCCACTTTGTCATTGAGCCTGTACTGTTTCCCGGTGGCGGGGTCGGCGTATGTAATGGTCCGCCGGATGGCATCGCGCAGGTTGATGTGGCCGTCGAGGAGGTTGTTCCACGTCGGCGTGCTGGAGTCTTCGAAATCGGCCATGAAGACCTTCGCGCCGGAATTCAGCGCGTTGATGATCATCTTGCGTTCGACTGGCCCGGTGATCTCAACGCGCCGGTCGAGGATGTCGGGCGGCACAGGCGCGACCATCCATTCGGACTCGCGAATCGCGCGCGTCTCTTCGAGAAAGTCTGGCTTCTCGCCGGCATCGAGGCGCCTTTGGCGCTCCTGGCGCGCGTCCAGCAACTCCTTGCGCCGCACGTTGAACGTGCGCTGCAAGTCGACGATGAAGTCGATCGCTTCATGGGTGAGGATTTGGGCGTGGCTCTCGCTGACGGGTGCGAGAATTTTAACGCCGGGAGGATGAGTCGTTGCGGACATTGTGGAACTCCCTTTTAAGTTCAGGATGACAGAGTTATTTCAGCGGTCTTTGAGCAACAATTCTTCGCGTGAGATGCCGCGCATCGAGGCATCGAGTAATTCCACCATATGAAATGCCGGCATCGTCTTCAAGCCGCGGCGGCGAAGGCCGTACATCAGTTGCAGCAGGCAACCCGGGTTGGCTGAAACCACTACGTCGGCGCCCGTAGTGAGCAGATTATCGACCTTGCGGCTTCCCAACTGGCTTGCCGTTTCGGGTTGCAGAAGGTTGAACACTCCTGCGGAACCGCAGCAGAGCGACGCCTCGGGAATTTCCGCGACCTCCAGTTCGGGGAATACCAGCCAGCAGACGACGCGGCTGCTCGCGCACACCCTGGGCATGCTGCAGATGGCACGCATCGTGATAGGCCACGCGCAGCTTGAGCGGATGGCGCCGCGCTTGCGGCTCCAAGTTCGCAGAGCACCTCGGAGATGTCTTTGCACTTGGCGGAGAAAGCCGCAGCCCGTTCGCGCCCACTCCGGGTCGTCGCGCAGCAGGTGGCCGTATTCCTTCATCGTCGATCCGCAGCCGGCAGAATTGATGACGATGGTGTCGACATTGACGCTTTCGAACGTCGCAATCATTTTCTTCGCCAGGGCCGCAGCCTCATCTTCCAGACCCGAGTGGAGCATGAGCGCGCCACAGCATGGTTGCCCGCGCGGAATGACCACTTCGCATCCTTCCGCCGCAAGCACTCGCGCCGTCGCCGCGTTCACATGGGGAAAGAAAACCTGCTGCACGCACCCGCTCAACATGCCAACGCGGCGCCGCGGAGTCGCAGCCGGGCGCACCATTGTTGATTGCCGCGCAGAAGGCGAGCGCCGGCACATCGGGCAACAGTGCTTCCATCGCCGCCAGACGTTTCGGCAACAACCTGCTTACGCCGGTCGCACGCACCAGTCGCCGCAGTCCGCTCTTCTGATAGGCCATCAGCGGCAAAGCCAGCGCGCGCAGCCTTCCGGGATAGGGAAACGTCGCGAAAATCAATTTGCGCAGAAGACGTTCGCCCAGTGTGCGCGGCAGGTTGCGCTCGATCTGCGCGCGTGTTGGCTCAATCAGCTTGTCATATTGCACGCCGGATGGGCAGGCGGTCATGCACGCCATGCAGCCCAGGCAATTATCCATGTGAACACGGAACCGCGCATCGAGCGGAGCCTCGCCATCGGCAGCCTTCTTGATCATGTAAATGCGGCCGCGCGGCGAGTCCATCTCCTCGCCCCACAAAACGTAGGTGGGACAAGCCGGCAGACAGAATCCGCAGTGCACGCAGTCGTCGAGGTACTTCTTTTCCGGCGGATGATGCGCGTCGAAGCTGGAAGTTCGCTGTTGTTCGGGTTCGGCTGGCGGCATAGCGTTTAAATACTTCCCACAAAGCGACCCGGGTTGAGAATGCGGTTCGGGTCAAAGCGGCGTTTGATTTCGCGCATCAGCGGCAGAGTCCCGCGATCCGGGCCCCAGATGTCGATCTTTCCATTGAAAGCATCCGGCGCCTGCAGGACGACCACGCTGCCGCCGGATTCTGTCACCTGCGCGCGCAGGCGATCCAGCAGTGCGATCGCTGGTTCGAGAGCGGAGTTGATGGACACGGTCATCAAACCGGTAGCCTGCGCGACGATATCGATAGTCGCATGCATCTCCGCTCCACGCGTGCAGTTTTTCGCTCGACGCCGCAAATCTCGCCGGGAAGCACCGAGACCTTGAGAACGAGGGCATCGGACTTCTCGAAGAGTGATTGCCGCGCCGCCCAGACTTCTTCTGATGACTCGGTGAGCGCCAGGCCGGCAAAGATGCGGTGAATTCGGGTCCTGTACTCATCCAGGCATTCGGGCAGGCCGGCCACGCGAACATCTACAGCGCACCGAGACTTTGAAACCCGCAACTGCACGCTGGATGGAACGATCTGCGAGTCCATCAGCGCGCTGTGAGCGGCTCTTCAAAGCTGGCGCACTCGGCTCGGTCCGGCAAGGACGCGGTCCAGGTACGCGCATGTTCCTCAAGCGGGTGCAAGCGGAAGTTGACTTCAGCAATTACACCCAGCGTGCCGAAGCTGCCGGTCATGAGTTTGTGGATGTCGTAACCGGCGACATTCTTCACCACTTTGCCGCCGCTCTTGGCAATCGTGCCATCGGCCAGCACGATCGTCATGCCGATGATGAGATCGCGCAGGCTGCCATATTTCAGGCGCAACGCACCGCTGTCGTTGCAGGCGACAATTCCGCCCACGGTGGCGCGCTCGGGCCACAAAGGATCGAGCGCGACCATCTGTCCATGCTGTTGCAACTGATCCTGCATGGCGGCCCACGAACAGCCGGCCTGGACCGTGCAGGTCATGTCCTGCCAGGCGTGCTCGCGCAATTCGCACATGCGCTTCAGGCTCAGTTCGATGTCCGGCGCAACGGGATTGCCCCAGGCTCAGCTTGGTGCCGCCGCCGCTGGGCATCACGGTCAGCCGATTCGCATTTGCGAATCGCAGCACCTCGGCAATCTCGCTGCGCGTCGGCAGGAGCGGCAACAATCGTCTGGCTCGTCTGGTCGCGGAGCGCGACGTGCTGCTGACCCACGATCGAGGCCAGATGAGCGATGCCCTGTTCCAGCGTGAATGCGGCGGAAGGACTCATCAGAAGATCTCCGCGATGCCCGCGGTTTCGAGCGGATGAGGCGTGTAGGGGCCGGGCTTTTCGGCACATAGCCGAGGGCGCGGAAACACCTTGTCGGGGTTGGCGATGTTGTCTGGATCGAATGCGCAGCGCACCAGTTGCATCGTGGCCAGGTCCGGCTCGGCAAACATGTAGCCCAGCGCTTCCTGCTTCTCTTTGCCCACGCCATGCTCGCCGGTAATGGAGCCGCCATGATCCACACACAAGCGCAGGATGCGATACGAGAGCTCAAGCGCCCTCTCTTCCTGGCCCGGCGATTGACTGATCGTAAAGCACCAGCGGGATGCAGATTGCCGTCGCCCGCATGAAAGACGTTGGCAACGCGCAGCCCGGCCGCGGCTGACATCTCGATCGATCTGCTCCAGCAGATGCGGCAGCGCGGTCCGCGGAATCACGCCGTCCTGCACGATGTAATTCGGCGAAATGCGCCCCACCGCGGCGAACGCGGCCTTGCGGCCCTTCCACACCAGCGCGCGCTCCTGCTCCGATTGCGCCACGCGAATCTCCCATGCGCCGTTCTTGCGGCACAGATCCTGCACCGCGCGCATCAGGGCCTCCACCTCGCTGCACGGCCCATCCAGTTCCACCAGCAGCAGGCCCTTGCATACCGGATAATGCGCATGGACAGCGGCTTCCGCGGCTTCGATCGCCAGCGCGTCCATAATCTCCATCGCCGAGGGCAGCATGCGCGCGGCGATGATGTCGCTCACCGTTTGTCCCGCCGCCTGGATCGAATCGAATGCCGCCAGCAGCGTCTGCACCACTTCCGGCCGCTTGACGATGCGCAGCGTGATCTTCGTTGCCACGCCCAGCGTGCCTTCCGAGCCGACAAACACGCCGGGCAGGTCGTAGCCGGGCGCGTCCAGGGTGGGCGAGCCGAATTGCACCAACTCACCCGAGGGCAGCACGACATCGAGCGCGAGCACGTGCGTGGTGGTGAAGCCGTATTTGAGGCAATGCGCGCCGCCCGAGTTCTCGGCCACGTTGCCGCCGATGGTGCATACCGATTGCGACGAAGGATCGGGCGCGTAGAAATATCCATGGGGCGCGACGCGCTGCGTCACGTGCGCAGTTGATCACGCCGGGCTCGACAACCACCTGCCGGTTGGGAATGTCCACCGCGAGGATGCGGTTCATGCGCGCGAGGCTGATGACGATCCCGCCTGCGGCCGGCAACGCGCCTCCGCTCAGGCCGGTGCCCGCGCCGCGGCTGACAAAGGGAATCCTGTCGCGCGCGCACAACCGGACCACGGCCTGCACCTGCTCGGCAGTGCGCGGCAGGACCACGGCATCCGGCAGCACGCGGAAGTTCGTGAGACCGTCGCATTCGTAGGTCTGCAACTGGGTCTTTCGCAGTGATCAGCCCATCGTCGCCGACGGCGCTGCCGCAGGACGGCGAGTTGGCTTGGGGTCAGCACTCCCGAACAGCTTACGCGAAGACCGCCCGATTGGCTTCAGAAACTGATTCGCCGGCGCTCGCCTGTTACAGTATCGCGCTAGCGCGGGCGGCGACGATTCGGCTATGGTGGTAATCGCTCGACGAACGCGCTCCCAATCAACGCCTTCTGCGATCGGCCCGAAGAATGTGCATCAGGAAAGGAATGCATGAACACAGTCTGGTCCCAGGACTACTCCATCTGGGGACAAGGTCTTGCGATTTCCTCATTGGTCGCGGCGCTTCCGATCGTCGTCTTGCTTTTCCTGCTGGGAATCAAGCGAAAGCCCGCATGGGTTGCGGGCCTGTGGGGACTGGGCGCCACTTTGGTGGTCGCCCTGGCCGGATATCGCATGCCGATTGCGCTCACGTTGAGTTCGGCGGCCTACGGAGCGGCATTCGGCTTGTTCCCCATCTCGTGGATCGTGTTCTGGGCGATCGTGCTCTACAACCTGACCGTCGCTACCGGCAAATTCACAATCATCAAGGATTCGGTCGGATCGCTCACTCCCGACTTGCGAATTCAGGCCATCATCATCGCCTTCGGCTTTGGCGGCTTTCTCGAGGGAGCCGCCGGCTTTGGAACGCCCGTGGCGGTTGCCGGAGCCATGATGGTGGGGCTGGGATTCTCGCCTTACTACGCCTCTGCCCTGTGCCTGCTGGCGAACACAGCCCCGGTCGCGTTCGGGGCCATCGGCGTGCCGGTCATCACGCTTGGCGGGAATTACCGGGCTTCCGGTCGATAAATTGAGCGGCGCGGTCGGGACTCTCTGCGCGCCCATCGCGGTCATCCTTCCCGCGTACATGATCGCGGTCATGGGAGGATTGAGCGCGGCGCTGGAGGTGTGGCCCGCGCTCCTCACCGCCGGGCTGACCTTTGGAACCGTGGAATACGTGGTGTCGAATTTCGTCGGCGTCCAGTTGAGCGACATCCTCAGTTCGACCTCGTCCATGGCGTCGGTGGTGCGTGCTGCTGAGGTTTTGGCGTCCGCGATCGCGCAATGCGAATGGCCAGCGCCGAATGGAAACGGACCAGCCGAGCGGGGGCCTTTCGAACTCGGCGCACGGGACTTGCCTATCGCAATCGGCCGCGCCGAGACACACCGCCGGGCAGATTGTCACGGCATGGATGCCGTACATCTTCGTGGTCGTCCTCGTTCTTCTGTGGGGCTACAAGCCGATTCAAGACATCCTCAACCTGGGCGACAGTCGCGGTTCACTGGCCGGCGCTTCACAATCTGATCCTGCGCACGCCGCCTGTCTTGTTGAAGGCTTCTCCTTACCCGGCCGTATTCAACCTGAACCTGATCTCCGCGGGCGGAACATCGTGCATGTTCGCAAGCATCCTCTCGGCTATTTTTCTGCGCATGCACGTGGCCGACTTTGCCAGCGGTGATCGCCGCATCCGCGCGGCAGTTGGCGCTGACTATCCTCACCATTGCGGCCGTCCTTTCGATCGCCTTCGTCATGAATTACTCGCGGCGCCACCGGGACCCTGGGCCTGGCCTTCGCGGCGACCGGCGCCGCGTTTCCGTTCTTCAGCCCATTCCTCGGCTGGCTGGGCGTTTTCCTCACCGGCTCCGACACTTCATCGAACGCGCTGTTTGGCAGCCTGCAATCGATCACCGCCGAGCGGCTTGGATTCAGCCGCGTCCTGATTGCCGCATCCAACTCGGCGGGCGGAGTGCTGGGCAAAATGATCAGCCTTCAATCGATCGCGGTGGCAGCCGCAGCCACCGGAATCACCGTGCGGCAACAGTCGCAATTGATGCGATTTACGCTGAAGCACAGCCTGTTTCTGGCCACGCTCGTCGGGCTGGAGGTTCTGATCCTGGCGTACTGGATTCGGATCATCTAAACGGGAAAGTGTCGGGTCGCTTGTGGTTCGCAGCGCATCTGAAGATTTCCGCCGGCAGGCCGACTGCTCGGCCGGCCGGCATAAGACGACTTACTTCTTAACCACCAATTTTCCCGTCCGTCCATCCTGCGTTTTCAGCCCCATCGGGAATATTGGGTTGATTGAAAGAACCCGGACTGGAGGCGCTTGCGGGCAGAGGAAGGTCACATGCTCGGTCGCCTCTGTATAGCCCACGTAGGAGTATCCGTTGACCACCTTGGCATACGCCCATAGGCGAAACTCGTATGCGCATGTCTCAGGTGGGAATTTCGGATTCACCGGCGCCGATAGCCAGGCATCTGCGACTCCGTGACCATCTGCCGGGCAGGTTGGTGGAATCAACTGATTGTACTTCCCTTGTCCGTGGCAGGCATCGAGTCCATAAGAGTACACGTCGCCTTCCACGTCGAAGGCTCTGTAGTGAACCTTCACCGGATCCGCGCTCGTATCAATGTTGACTATGTCGCACGGATTCACCGTCTTGTTCTTGTACTGGATCTCGAGAAGCTCAACATCCGGCAGATTGTTATCGATCATCAGCCGCAGTGTCTGCGTGTTTGCCACGGTGCCTGCCTGGTTCACGAAGTCGATCTCCACGTCTTGAATCCCGGTCGGCAAGCCGGTGGTGTTCCACTGGAACAACAAGTGATCGATGGAATACGTGTCAGACGGCGGGCGCAGGTCGTAGAAGCCATCCCCATCCGGCGCAAAATACTCGTAAACCCACTCATTGTTCCTCAGATGATAGTTGGTCCATGACTCAAGCAGGAATTTTTGCGTTCCCTTCACCTTCACGCAGTACTTCGTGATGTTCTGGTTCCAAAGGTTCCCGAGAACCGTCTTGTCACCGATCAGGTTCAGCACTCCGCCAAATGCAGCGCCCTGCGTCGGCAGGTAGTACCCTGATGCGGTGGTCGCCCGTCCGGTGTTGGGATCGATGCCGTCATGTCCCGCGACGCCGTCTCCCACCGGAATAAGCCCGACGCCCACTATCGGCTTCCCGTTTGATGGCAGGGGAGCGTTCATGGCCAGCAGAATTCCAGGCAGGTTCTTAAAATCCTGGAAGAAGTTCGTCGGGAAATCGAAAGTGATCTGCGGAGTGTTGGAAGAGACGCGCAAACCAAAATGCAGCACCGGAGGCAGCACCACGCTGGCCATCTGCACTCCCACTTCCTTCAGGTCGATTCTCAATTCCCAGAATCGGTGCTGGACCGGGGAGTTGGGAGTAGCATCGAATTCCTGCCGTGCGAAGGACTGCGTTGGCTGGTTCGAGAGTCCCGTCCAGGTGCCGGGTCCCAGGTAGAATTGCTTGCCGATGCGAATCGGCAGGGTGGGATAGATGCCGTAGTTCACGTCCCGCCTGGGTGTGATTGAGGCATTGCGATCCACATCGAACGAAAGCCAGAAGTAATCTCCGACGCCGGGGCTGTTCCCTGTGTCCTTCACAAGGTCAAGAAGCAGATACAGAAAACTATGGTCGTTCTTCGCCATCAGAACGCCCCCTGGAATCGGCATTGGGACTGCATCCGCCCATGCGGGAGCAGAAAATCCTCCTGGCACGACTGGCGAAGTTTTCGCCCACGCGCTCCTTGCGATGGGAGTTCCAAGTACAGGTCGAAATACAATCGGTTCCACAAGTGGTGAAGGCATGTCTACTCTCCTTGCTTCGGTGTTGTGCGTGTGATCCTGACGCGTGAAATCACGCGGCTAGCGGGTTCTTGCGACCTCTCTCTTTCGCCGCAAATGCGATCGTGAGGAGGAGCCTCTTCGGCGATCCTCGTGGAATCCCAAGCGTCTACGCAGGGTTGGCGTCACCCGCGCATACAAACGCAGATGTGGGAGCCCATCAAGAAATAGGTCCCGTCCCGAATGATCCAACGGGACGGGACGCTGAAAGGCCCGTGAGTCGAAACCGCGCGATGTTTTTCGCGGATCGCACGATCAGGCATGCGCAAGGGCATGCGCGGCAACGTGTCCAAGTTCCATACTGCGCACGGTGGCTTCGCACTCGAGTTGCGGAACCTGGTTGTAGTGTCCCGCAGCCAGGTCGGCGACGATCTTTTTCAACAGGGCCGCGCGCGAAAGGCTGTTCTTGCAGGCGCGCAGTTCCTTGCAGAAGTAATAGGTGAATGCGCCGTGGTACGTCCCGCCAATGTTGGCGTCTGCGCTGGTTTGAGAATCACGGCAAGCCGCCCACAGAATGTGATGGACAAGGTCTTTCTGCTGAATTCTCCTGGCCGGGCCACGCGATTCGCGGCCTTCGAGCTGGGCAAAGGCTTCGAACGAAGGCGGAGGGATAAATCTCGGCTCCCGGTCAACCATGAGATCGATGGCTTTCAGTCCGGTGCCGCTGTGACATGTGTCCAGATAAACCTCCAGCAGGACGTTCGGAGGCAGAGTGACGAACAGGTCATGAAGTTCGTCATCCACAATCAGGTGGTTCAGGTCCCACTGGTTGCCGGATTGCGCCAGGTCGTGTGGGCAGAAGGCTTCATCCGCCTTGTCGGGCTCGTCGCCATTCCGATCCGGCACCTGGGTGCCGTGGCTTGACATGCTGAATACGAGGTAGTTGAGTTTCCCCGCCTTCGCATCGGCCACCATCGACTTCAGATGGGTCATGATATTTTGCTTGGTGGCCTGGGCATCCGCCAGGATGGTGATGTCCGGGTCCTTGAAGCCAAGGTAAGCCTTGAGAACCGAGGCCATGTCGTTAGCGTCGTTCACGCACCCGTGCAACGTGGACTGCGGATAATTCTTGAAGAGGTTGATTCCAACACAAAGCGCCCGTGCTGACATGTGCTCATTACCTCACTTTCCTCTTAAACCGAGGGTGGCATTGTCGTGATAGGGGCCCCGTCGGCATGGGGCGACGCGACGCAGCCTGGCTGCGTTGATCCCCGGCAAAAAAACAGGCCCATGCTCGACATCGGATGCGGAAGCCCGAAATCTACCCTGGGGAGAAATGTTGAAGCAAGGGGCCGAGGATCGTTGCCGAGGGCTGGCTGGAACACGCCTCTGACCGATCTCTTCGCGCCCGAACAGAAGTTCGCGTTTCGCTAAGAGATGGTTCCGGCAAGGGGTCGAATGATGCAACGTGCGTGTCACCGACCTTGCATCGATCAATAGATCGGAAGTAATCGCAAAAAGCAGTGACAGGTGTCACTTGAATGCGTGATTGGTAGTGCCGACGCGACCACGGTCAACACGCCGGCGGCCAGAGGCCTGGGACCACCGCAATCGAGCGAGAAAACACTGCCGCTATCGAGTGAAGCGGTCGGGGTAGACGATCGACCTGGCTGATGAAGGGAAGAACGCTAACCTGGTGGGCCCACCAGGACTTGAACCTGGAACCAACGGATTATGAGTCCGCTGCTCTAACCGATTGAGCTATGGGCCCGAGGCAATCGCCAAGGCAACCTACCTTGCTGATCCTACGGTATCGATTGGTTTCGATCAAATCATTCGTCGAGCCGGATTCGACGAATACAGGTCCTCGCTAAAAAACCGGCAGCCGGCACTGGATTCTCCAAAGCCGGCTGCCGATCGGATTGACGCGTTTCGTGGGATTAGCCCGACTACCAACCCGCCTTTGCCTTCTGCTGCTTCGACCAGAGGAACTCGACGAGCTGGTGAATATCTTCGTCGCTGAGCAGACTCTTCCACGCGGGCATGTAGAGCGGCGGAGTGGGGCCGGATGCGTTTTCCAGCGGGGGCGCGCGGCCGTTGCGGATGACCGCGATGATTTCGTCCTTGGTGTAATCGTCAGACAGATGCAGGAGCGATGGCACCTCGCCGCCCTGGGCATTGGGATTGGCGACTCCGCCCTGGAGTTCCGTGCCGTGACAGCCCACGCATCCGAAGCGCGCGAAGTTCCGCTTGCCGGCTTCGATTGCCGCATCCGGCCTCCGTAAGCGGGCGCACCTTGTGCGACAGGATCGACTGCGCGTCGTCGGGCGTGGCGGTCGCCATGAACGTGACGAGGGCCTTGCGGGCGTTCGTCTCCAGATCGTATGCCGGCATGGTGCTTCCCGGATACACCAGCTCCGGATTCACGAGTTGCTCGTCGAGCCACTGCGAGCGAATGCTGCTTGGTGACGCCAAGAAGATCGGGGCCGCTCTTCGCTCCCACTCCGCCGACTGCGTGGCAGGCGATGCAGTTCTTTCTCGACGAACAACTGCCGGCCATATCCGGCGCTCGGAATCAGCCGCACGCTGGAGTAATAGGTTCCCATCTGTTCGCTGGTAAGCGACAGCATGTAGAACGTAAGGTCGCTCGCGCCTGCTCCTTGGTGAAGTGGAAATTGGGCATGGGCGAGCCGCGTCGAGACCGCGTTGGGCGCCAGGAAATGCCGCTCCAGCCACTCGGGGGAGCGGTGGTTCGCGCCTTCTTCGGTCAGGTCGGGACCGATGCTGCCGCCCACGCCGTTCAGCTTGTGACAGCCGCGGCATCCCCTGGTTTCGAACAGGCGGCGGCCCTCGGTCAGTTCCGGCACGTCCGGGAACTTCGCCTTCCTTGTGGCATCGCCCGCAGGAAGCGCGGATGTAGTCCGTGGTCAGCAGCGGCGTCTGCCAGAACTCCACCTTGCCGTGCGCGTCTCTTTGTCGTGGCCAGGCCCTGGCCGCCGTGGCAGACGGTGCAGCCGAATCGCGAAGGAATGTGCGGCCCAAGTCCGTCGTGATAACGGAAGGGCTCGGGCGCGTTCTTCATGGTCGGGTCTTCCACGCCGAGGTGGCAGGTGGTGCAGCGGTCCACGCGCTGCAAGCCGGGGAGCAGCACCTGGTGGATCTGCGGGCGGCGTGTCAGCACCGCGGCCTTGGCCACCGCGTTGGGCTCGCCCTGCGCTTCCAGCTGGTGGAACTCCCGCTGGTAGGTTTTCCACGACGGGCGTGCTGGCCTGCCAGATGGCGGCCAGCATCAGGAGCCAGCGCGAAGCAAGGCTCAGCGAAGAAGAAGAACTGCGGCAGTCTCCGTTCCATTTACTCGCCCCCCGCAACTACGTGGACCCACGGTGGCACCAATGCCCAGCCCGGGACCGCGGAAGAAAGTCCCGATCACGATCAGCACCACGTTGACGACGACAAAGCGTGAACAGCCGGATGGCCCACTTGCGGTCGCCGGGCCGGCGGCTGGGATTCGCGATCGAAGTACGGAATGGCAAGCAGCGCAAGCACCATGAGCGCCGGCGCCACTACGCCGCCCAGCAGCGCCGAGTGGCTGACCAGTTCCTGCAGCCCGAGAAAATACCACGGCGCCTTGGCCGGGTTCGGCGTCTTCGCCGGATTGGCCAGTTCCTCCAGCGGCGCGTGCAAGAACAGCGAAACCGCCATCACGCCGGTGACCGTCACCATCAATGCGATGCCCTCGCGGAAAAAGGCATAGGGATAGGAGAAGACGGTGTCTTCCTCTTCCTCCGGCTCGATGGTTTCGAAGATCGGTTTGCCGGTAACGACTTCCATCAGGCCATAGGTCTTGTCTTTCGAAGCCGCCACCGCTTTCAGTGCGAGCGCCGGTGCCGGGCGCGCCGATGGTGACCAGTTCGCGTTCCGGTTTCTCCTGCTTCAGCTTCCATACCGGCCGCGAGAGTCCGCCATCTTTGCGAACCCGCCAGAAGTGCACCATGGTCAACAGCGTCAACAACAGCCGGCAGCACCGCGACGTGCAGCACGTAGAAGCGCAGCAGCGCCGCCTCGCCGACGCGTGTGGCCGCCCAGCAAGCAATTCGCGAAGCTGGCCGCCCACCAGCGGGGCATAACTGCCGATGTTAGTTCCCACGGTGATGGCCCAGTAGGCAAGTTGGTCCCACGGCAGAAGATAGCCGGTGAACGAGAGCCCCAGGGTGAGCAGGAGACAGCACGACGCCAATCACCCAGTTGAACTGGCGCGGCCGCTTGTAGGAGCCCGTGTAGAAGACGCGGCACATGTGAAGGAAGACGCAGATCACCATGCCGTGCGCGGCCCAGCGATGCATGTTGCGCAGAAAGCTGCCCAGATAGACCACGAACTGCAGGTCCTTCATGTCCTGGTAGGCCTGCGGCGGGATGCGGCCGGTAATAGAACATCAGCGCGACTCCGGTGGTAACCAGGATCATGAACAGGAAGAAGGTGATGAACCCCAGGTAGAAAGTGTGCTTGAACTTGAGGTTCTCCTTCTTCACTTTGGCCGGATGGATGTGCAGCCACACGTTGAGAAAGACCAGTTCGGACTTTCCCTTGTCGGTGGACAGCGGGTCCCGCCGGACGATCGACTGCCAGATATCGCGTATCAGATTCATCGTTACACCATCAGCCGATAGCTGGCGGGAACGGTCTTGTCCTTATCCACGCGCAGTTGGCCGTCGCGCGCCAGAGTCACTTCGAACCACTCCAGCGGCCTGCGGCGCGGGGCCGTGCTGCACCGCTGCCATCGGCGCCGAACACACTGCCGTGGCAGGGACAATGGAAGCGCTCGTCGCTCTGGAAGTGCGCGACCGTGCAGCCCAGGTGCGTGCAGACGGCGCTGGCCACCGCGAATCCTTTGTCGCGGTCGCGGAATACAAAGATTTTTTCTTCGGCCAGAAACGTCGGCGGCGCCGAAGGAAAAATCCGCCGGGTTGCCGATCTTGAACGATTGCGGCGGCTCGTAAAAGACGCTCGGAACGAGAAATCGAACCACCGCGCCCAGGCTCACGGCGACACCGGACACCAGTGCCACCAATCCTGCTGCGCCCCAACTAAAGAAAGATCGACGCTTCATGCGTGTGCTCCTATTCGAAGACTTCCCTCTCTTGCTGCTCCAGCGCTTCCATGGTGATGGCGCCGGTGGGACACCGCTGGGCGCAGAGTCCGCAGCGAATGCACTTTTCTTCGTTCTTGATGATGGCGCCGGCCTGGCCCGCTTGCAGTTCGCGCGGCGGGCACGCCGTAGCGGTTCCGAATCAGCGCGTCGTAGCGCGCATCGCCGCTGCACCTGCACCAGGTCGACCAGACGCAGGCAATTCTCCGGACAGACATCCACGCATCCCGCGCACAGAATGCACTTCGAGCCGTCGAAAATCGTGTTGACCTGGCACTTGAGGCAGCGCAGCCCTTCCGCGCGACCTTGCTCCTCATCGAATCCCAGTTCCACTTCGGCGATCCCGATGCGGCGATTGGCGGGCAGCACCGGCATCTGTCTGCCGCGGAATGGTCAGGAAGCCGCGCGGCATCTCCCAGTTCGTCGAAGATGCGAAAGCGGCTCAGCACGGTCTTCTCGGTCTTGCCGCTGAGGTAGACGTGGATGGAGCGGGCCGCGCGATGCCCGTTGGCGACCGCTTCGACCAGCACGCGCGGCCCGAAGGCCACGTCGCCGCCGGCGAAGACGCCGGGAGCCGTCGTCATGAGGTTCTCGTCGATCTTCAGAATTCCGCGCGGCGTGACCTGCACGCCCTCGTCGCCGCCGAGGAAGGAAAGGTCCGCCTGCTGTCCGATGGCGAGGACCACGCTGTCGCACGGGATGACCTTTTCTTCGTCGCTGAAGGCCGGATTGAAGCGGCCGTTCTCGTCGAAGACCGAAACGCAGCGGCGCACCTTGAGCCCGGTCACCACGCCGTTTTCGCCGACGATCTCCTTCGGCCCCCACCCGTTATCCACCGCGATGCCTTCGTGCTCGGCTTCTTCCACTTCGCTTTCCACGCGGGCATCTGCGCGCGCGATTCCAGGCTGACCAGGCACACTTGCTTCGGCGCCGGACCGCATGGCCATGCGCGCGGCGTCCAAGGCAGGCTGCAGGCTCTCCGCATCCTCGTCGGCGGCGCCAGAGTCGACCGCCTCGTGCACCAGCCGCACCGCGGCGCGCGCCACGTCGATGGCCACGTTGCCGCCGCCCACCACCGCCACCCGCTTGCCCAGTTCGATTTCGAATCCCAGGTTGACGTTGATCAGGAAATCGATGCCGTTGTAGACGCCGGCCAGGTGCGCGCCCGGAATGTTCAGCTCGCGGCCCTTGTTGAGCCCGGTGGCCAGCAGCACCGCATCGAATTTCGAGCGCAGATCGGCAGAAGGAAATGTCGCGCCCGAGCGTCACGCGCGTGTGCAGCGTGACCCCCATCGCCAGGATGTTGTCGACTTCCATCTTGATGATTTCGCGCGGAAGCCGGAAGTGGGGAATGCCCAGGTAGAGCATGCCGCCCGGGACCGGCGCCGACTCGAAGACTTCCACCGAGTAACCCAGCAGCGCCAGGTCGTGCGCGCAGGTCAGGCCGCACACGCCCGCTCCCACAATGGCGATACTTCTTTTCGCGCTTGCGGCGCGGGCGGCAGGCTCTTGCGGGCCGGGTCGTGGCCGGTGCCCAGGTTGTGCCGATCGGTGGCGTAGCGCTTGAGCGCGCAGATGGCGATGGGCTCGTCGATCTTGCCGCGCCGGCAGTTGTCTTCGCAGGGGTGCGCGCAGATGCGCCCCAGCACATAGGCAAACGGATTGGGCGCGCGGGCCAGAAGGTACGCCTCTTCATCCCGCGAGATCCCGATGGCCTGCACGTACCGCCCGCACTCCGTGTGGATGGGGCAGGCGTGCGGCAAGGAATGTTCTGGTCGAAATACTCCCGGTCCGGAACGGTGACGGCGTAGCGCATGCATCTCCGCTGTAAGTAACTCAGTTAGTTCAGGATAGCGAGATACCCCGGCGAACGATCCTCGTTCGCCGGGGCTCAAGGAGAAGCCGGCTTATACATAGGAGTCAGTTAGTGCTGCTGTGCCTTCAGCTTCTCGATTTCCTCGTCGCTGAAGCGACTTGAAGAACGCCGAGGGATTCTTGTCTTTGCGCTCGTTCTGGTCGTAAACAAGGAATTCGTAAGATTGTTTTCCCTGGCTGTCGCTGATGCCGGAGTTCGGCTTGTGCATCATGCGCTTCACATAGCGCTCCCACTCGTCGGCTTTCATCATGGTGTTGATGGGCCGCGCGATGGTGTGGCACTTGGAGCACTTGTCGGCAAACACCTTATAGCCCTTCTGCTGGTCGGCCGGATAGGTGGAAACGTCGATCTTGTCCGGCCCCTTGTCCTGTGGAAGGGTTACGTTGCTGCGTCTGCGCCGCCAGAAACAGCGGCGCGATCAATCATGCGATGCGTCGAATCGAATTAGCCTTGTTCATTTCAGTCTTCTCCTTACCACATCAACCGAAAATCGAGTTTGAATAGCTTGTCCGTCGTGCCCAGAAGCGCCACCGGGTCGCCATCGTGCTCCTGGCTGTAGGTGGCGCGCACCACCACGTTGCCCATCTCGGTAAGCGCCTTCTCGCCGCCGATGCCCCAGGCTCGCGTATGCATCGTCGGCTGCGCTGGCGATGCGTTGCGGTACCTCGATCGACGCGCGCCATGAGGCCGTGCCCGTCTTCAGGTAATAATCCACTTCCCCGCGATAGCTATTCGAAGTGAAGTTCGATATGGGATCGGCCTGGTCAGCCTGCCAGTCGTCGTGGCCGTGAATATAGCCGCCCAGAATATCCAGCTTGTCGAAGAACAGATAGTTGCCGAAATACGCCGGCGCGGTGAAGACTGGGCCGGTAAGTGAACTCATTGTCGGCGCCGGCGTTCTGCACCTGGTCTTTCGATCCCGCGGTACATCATGAACGTGACGCCGCCATCGGGGCCGAACCAGTAATCCGCATCGACCCATACATCCTTGGAGTTCTTGGTGGAGGCATTCAAGGATCTCGCTGCCGTCGGCGTTCAGCCCATTGGTGACTTTGGCCGAGACGGCGAAGATATTCTTGAAGTAGTTCGAAGCCCACGTGTATCCGACGTCCACGCCCACCGGATGCTGATCGAGCGTGAAGTTGATGGGATCGGTGTTGGTCAGCGTGAAAGCGGGATCGGGGAACAGGTTGTAGAACATGGCTGCCCGCGTTCCCTCTCCCTCCTGCATGTGAATCTGGCCGGCCTTGATGAAATAGCTGCTGTTGGCGCGGCCGGCGGTGTAGACGCCGAAGCCCTGCTCCAGGCAGTTGCTGCCGTCCTGGTACAGCTCGTAGTGGCCGAAGTAGGAGAAGCCGGTGTCCGGCACCGCCCCGGCAACGAAGAACGCCGCTTCATCCAGGTTGAAGCTGGAAGTGGTGGAAGTGGCCTGCGGCGGCGTATCGCCGGTGTCCGCAATATTCTTGTCTTCCGTTACGCTGCCCTGCAGGAGAACTGCGAAGGAATTGGTGAGACTGAACTTTGATGTTCTTGTCCAGCTCGGTGATCTTGGGCGCGGCCTTGGTCCCGTCCATCTCGTCCGGGGGCATGCGGTAGCCCAGCCGCTTGAACATATAGCCGTTCTTGTTCAGCGCCGGCGGAATGGTGTGGCAGTTGGTAGCACTTCACGCCAAATTTGCGGGCGAACGCCGGAATGGCGCGGGCCGGCATGCGGCAGCAAGAAGGGTAACAAACAAGACCCACAGGACTGCCCTTACAGCAGGGGTCCAGACTTTCATATGCGGGGCTCCTGCGCTGTGTTCAAAGCATGCCAGTCGCCAAAGCTCCGTCGAGTGCTATCAATCACATACAAGGAACGATTTCGATATCTGGGGAATCTATTCCCCGCTTTCGGGCTCGGATTGGGGAATGGATTCCCCAACGGCTGGTTCGCGGTCCCGCTTGAGCAGCGCGTAGAACGTCTTGCGGTCCACCCCGGCTTCGCGCGCCGCCGCGCTGACATTTCCGCCGCAACGCGCCAGCACGCTTGCGCATAAGCAGACTCAAAGCTCGCCAGATATTGTTCCCGCGCATCTTTCCACGGCAGGCCGGAAAGATCGGCAGGCGGCATCGACGCTGGGAGCAGTCCTCTTCGATGTCCTCCGGCTCCAGAACCCCGCCGGGATGAAGCGCCGTGAGCCTCTCCATCACGTTCTTGAGCTGCCGAACGTTGCCCGGGCCAGGGCTGGCGAAGCAGCGCCTCGTAGAATTGCGGCGAGCCGGACAGGCTCTTGCCGTAGCGGCGCGAGAACCGCTCCAGGAAGAAGCGCGCCAGGTGAGGGATATCTTCGGGCCGTTCGCGCAAGCGGCGGCAGCTTCACGGTGACCACGCCCAGCCGGTAGTAGAGCTCCTCGCGAAATGTTCCGGCCTTGATCTTGGCCGGCAGGTCCTGGTTGGTGGCGCACAGGATGCGGCAATCCACGCGCACCGGCGTCAAGTCCTCCCAGACGCCGCAACTGCGCGCTCTTCGACAAAGCGAAACAGCCGCGTTTGCAATTCCACGCCAAGATCGCCGATCTCGTCCAGGAACAGCGTGCCGCCATCGGCCGATTCGATCAGTCCCTTCTTCGTGCGCTCCGCGCCGGTGAACGCTCCGCGCTCGTAACCGAACAGTTCGCTCTCGATCAGCGAGCCGGGCATGGCGCTGCACTCCACCGGCACAAAAGGGCCATCCTTGCGCGCGGCTCTGGTCATGAATGAGGCGGGCCATAACCTCTTTGCCAGTGCCGCTCTCGCCCAGAATCATGACGGTGGCATCGGTGGCAGCGGCGCGGCGGCACTTCTCCATCTGGTCCAGCATGGCGGCGCTGCGGCTTTGCGCGGCGTCCGTCTCGCCCAGCGATTCGAGCCGTCCCTTCAGCCGCGTCACTTCGCTGCTCCAACGAGGCGTGGGAGAGCGCCCGCTTCACCACCAGCAGAAGATCGTCGCGCTTGAACGGCTTCTGCAGATAATCGAATGCGCCGTTGCGCATGGCCAGCACCGCGCCTTCCACCGATCCGAACGCGGTGAGAAAGACGATGGGCAGGCTGGGATGCGCCTGGTGCAGCCGCGCGAAGACCTCTTCGCCCGACATCCCCGGCATGCGCATGTCCAGCAGGACCAGGTCGGGAGGCTTGGCAAGAGCATCCGCCAGGCCCTTCGCCGGATCGACGAATTCCGACGACGGTGTACGCCGGGGAACCGCAGCATCCGCTGGATGTTCTCGCCCAGCGCGGCTTCGTCGTCGATGACGAAGATGCGGCTCATTGCGATGTTCCTCCGGCAAACCAATGATACGGCTGGCCGCGCGTAAATCGCGCCGGAGGCAGCTCGATCACGAAGCTGGCGCCGCCGCCGTCTCTGGTCTTCGTACCGGATGCGGCCATCATACATATCCAGCAGGCTGGCGGCCAAAAACAGGCCCAGGCCCAGGCGCTCGCGGCCCGCTGCTCTGCGAAATGAACGGTTCGAACAGATGCGCGCGGATCGCCTCGGGAACGCCGGGACCATTGTCTTCGATGCGAAGCACCACCTTGGCGCCCGCGGTGCGATACGGCTCCAGCCGCACCCAGATCATTGCCCTCATCGCTGCCCTCCAGCGCCTCGAGAGCGTTGCTCAGCAGGCCGCGGACAACTTCGCCGATCACATGTTCCGGGCACATCCACGCGCGGCGCCTCCGCGATTTCTTCCAGCAGCGAAACATGCCTGAGACCTTGCCGTCGGAGCTGAACGCGGCCATCGCTTCGTGCAGAGCGCTTGCTTTGGGGCGGACGCATCGAAGACTTCGCCCCCGCGCTCTCTCCGCAAGGCCTGCAAGAGCGTGCCGGCGATGTTGTCCCATGTAACGCGTCTCTTTCAGCATCTGCTCAAGATCCGCGCACAGGGCGGAGTCGTCCTTTCGCTCCTCGAGCAGCACTTCCAGGCGTCCGGCTACGATCGCCAGCGGATTGTTGAATTCGTGCATGAACCCGGCGGTGAACTGACCGAGAAGCGTAAGTTGGTGAGACAAGCGCGCCTGTTGATCCGCGGCCTGCAATTCCTCCCGTAACCGTGCGGTGCGGAACCGTACCGTTTCCAATTGCAGCTTCAGTTGCGCGGCCGCCTCTTCCGCATCCGTTATGCGACCCAGCAGGCGGGCTCGCTGCCAGCGCAAGAACATGAGCGCCGGAAGAGGAGCCAGCAGGATAGCGCAAATTGACAGGGCCGCGATCCTTGGCACTGAGCCGGCATCAAGCCAGAGTGCGATTCCCCAGAACGGCAACACCCACGCTCCGCTAACCCAGAGCAGAACCCGGCGCGGCCCGTTCACCGAATCGGCAACCATGCTCTTCCCTGGACTGGCGTGCATAGCACACCAGTTTAATTTGCCGTGCCCTAAGTTCGGCCCGCTCCATCTGTCCTTGAGCCGGACCCTGCCGCGCTTTGTCCGCAGGCAACGGTCGAGGGACATCTCTTTTCGAGCGGCTGGATACCATTTGTCGCAACTTTGTCATTTCTTTGTCACCTTCAACTCAACGCATTCTTTCGAACCTATAATCCGGACCTGACGGCCCCATCTCGCACTCCCCAAAATCATGCCCGATTTGGCCGCATTGGATCGGAGGGTTATATGACGATCTCACTCAGGACGAGGTTCGGTATCCCTATACAGTTCCTTATTGTGATTGCAGTTGTGGTCACGTGCGGCGCGGGGTCGCACCGGTTGAACGCCCAATCGGTAGAGCGCGGCCATATTATCATTGCCGATCAGTTCAACAACCGGGTGATTGAAGTGGATCCTGCTACGCACCGGGTGGTGTGGACCTTTGGCAATGGTTCCGACGTCGCCGGCCCGCACAGCGTGGTTGGCGTGAACGATGTGGAGCGAATCGGGCCCGTGACTCTCATCTCCGGGACCGGCATTCCGCCCAGCGATCCTCCCTTGCCCGGGTGCTCGGATTCCGTCAATGGATGCCCCGACAATCGCGTGTTTCTCGTGGACATGACGGGAAGAATTCTGTGGCAGTACGGCCAGGCCGGAGTCACGGGCTCGGGCGACAACCAGCTGAATACTCCCGTGCAGGCCGCATTTCTTTCTGGATTTCCGGGCCATCCCGGATTTCACGTGATCATCTCGGACCAGGGCAACCAGCGCATTATCACGGTGAACGTCTTCACCGGCAAGATTGTCTGGCAATACGGCACAACAGGCGTTGCAGGAAATGGCCCGAACCAGCTCAACAATCCGAACAGCGCGGAAGTGCTGGAGAACGGCAACATCCTGATCGCCGATGAAAGCAACAACCGCGTCATCGAGATCACCCCGGCAGGGAGCATCGTAAAGACCTTTACTATTGGCGGATCGCTCAATGGTGCGGCCTTCGCCAGCCGCCTGCCGAACGGGCACACGCTGATATCCGATGCTGGCAACAATCGCATCGTTGAAGTGGATTCGACCGATCACATCGCGTGGCAGTACGTGACGAATATGGGCGCAAACAGCAATCCCAACCCGCAGCCCACGCGCGGCGTCCGGCTGAGGAATGGAAACACGCTTATCAGCGATCAGTTCAACAATCGAGTCATCGAGGTAACGCCCGGCGGAAGGATCGTCTTTCAGCAGGGGAAAACCAATATCATTGGGAATGGATTCAACCGCCTCAATGGACCCTATGACGCCAAGCAGATCGGCGATTTCACAGGGCTCACGCCGCCGCTTGACTTCGACGGAGACAAGGACGACCACTAGCTGAATTTACCGGGATAGCCGGCTAACGATAGGGCAAGAGTCGAAGTAGTTCTGGGCCAATCTGTTCAATTCGACGCGAGGGGATGGATCCTCCCACCCGACGTCGAGACTGAGCTCACTGACACCTTCTCTGCTCTGCGATATGTGCCGGTGCGAGAGCCAAATCGAACCGTGTTGGGATAAGCGGGGAGAAATACGACACGGTTCGTTTGGCCACCTCAAGTTCAGGGCTTCGGTTCCGTCTCGCGCAGGAACTCTGCCAGGTAGTCTTTCCACACCTTCGCCACAGTATGTGTTCCATGCCCCCGGGTCTCCTCTGAGATCGGCAGCAGAATGAAGCGTCCATGCGTTATGCGCTTCACCATCTTCTCTGCGATGCCCAGTTCCGGGGGGTTGATGAAGTCGTCGGCGGAGTTGATCCACAGGACAGGCGCTGTAATGGTTTCGAGCTTAGGCTCGGGATTGTAATTCCGGCTGGCGTTCAAATAAAAACCATGTTGTTGGCGTCGGTGGATGCCAGCGTGCGTTCGAGGGAACGATCGACGTACTGCTCCGCCTGCTCGCGCGTGGGCGCCTGCTTCTGCATCTGCAGTGGGCTCGAGCCCATGATCATGATGATTTCGTTGGCGGTGCGCAGGCCTTCGAGCGGCTCGGTCTTGTACTCGCCATCCATCCAGGCCGGATCCTGCTTGATGGCCTGGATGGCCATGTAGCGCATCATGCGGTTGCGGCCGGCGATTTGCACCGGCAGGCACGCGAACGGCGCCAGCGCGTCCATGAAGCCGGGATAGGTCTCGCCCCATACGAAGCTCTGCATGCAGCCCATCGAGGTGCCGAGGATCAGCCGAAGGTGGTCGATCTTCATCTCGTCGAGCATCATGCGCTGCCCGCGCACCATGTCGTCGTAGTCGTAAGCAGGAAAGTGCGCGTGCAGGCCGTCAGATGGCTTCGAGCTTTCCCCATGGCCGATGTCGTCGGGCAGGATGAGGAAGTATTTCTGAATATCGAGGAGACCGCCTGGCACGAACAGCACATTGGAGAACACCGGGTTCAACAGCGAGTGGGCGTTGCCGCCGGTGCCGTGCAGCAGCAGCACGGCGTTATCGACATGGCCGGCGGCGTTCCGGTGCGGCGTGCCCAGCGTAAGGTAGTGAAGCTTGAGCTCAGGCAGGGATTCGCCGCTGCCGAATTTGAAATTCTTGAGGACCACCCCCGGTCCTTCGCCGGCCATACGGCCGCGGTCTGGGCAGGCGATGAAGCGGTTGAACCCGGCTGGGCCAGTGCCATTCCGGTTAGCAAGACTACTGCCATCAACGACAGCGCACGGATGAACATCGGCAGCTCCTGGCGTTCGATTGTAAGGCCGGGCACTGCCTTGACAGCTGCGCGGCCACGAAACCTTCGTGCCCCATCTTTGCGACGTTTTGTGGCGCAAGGGTGGGAGACCACAAACGTGCGCGCGCCCGGTCTTCTTTGCGAATTTGCCGATTCCCTGAAAACGCCTCAGCACGATAAAATTATTGGCGGAATCCGATGCGCCCCTGCAGCGACACCTCCGGCTCACCCTTTCTTAAGCGCTTTCGCCGCGGCCGCCACGACCGTGGACGCGACCGGGCCTGCTGAGTCATCCTATTTCCCATTGAATTCTTGCCGTATCCCAGGTCTCAAGACTTGGACACCCCCGCGTGGACCGAGGCTCCGCGCATTCGATCCGCCCCTTGAGCGCGGATAGAAAGGTATTCCGATGAATAGCTTCAATAGCTGCGCCAGCCTTAAATCCGGCGCGAAGATCCTACACGATCTACCGGCTCCCTGCGCTCGAAGCCAAGGGCTTCAACCTGAGCCGGCTTCCCTTCAGCCTGAAAATCCTGCTTGAAAACCTGCTGCGGCGCGAGGACGGCGTCAACGTGACCGCCGGCGATATCGAGTTCCTGGCCAAGTGGGACCCTAAGGCCGAGCCCAGCCGCGAAATCGCCTACATGCCCGCTCGCGTCCTGATGCAGGACTTTACCGGCGTGCCCGCAATCGTCGACCTGGGTGCGATGCGCGACGCCATCAAGACCCTGGGCGGCGATCCGGAGCGCGTGAATCCGCTGGTCCCCGCGGAACTGGTCATCGACCACTCGGTGCAGGTGGACGAGTTCGGCACTCCCGCCGCGTACGAGGCCAACTCGCTGCTCGAATTCCAGCGCAATCGCGAGCGCTACGCCTTTCTCAAGTGGGGCCAGACGGCATTCCGCAACTTCTCCGCCGTGCCGCCGGGCATGGGAATCTGCCACCAGGTGAATCTCGAATACCTGGCGCGGGTGGTCTTCACGACTGAAATTGACGGCGAAAAGGTCGCCTATCCCGACACGCTGGTCGGCACCGACTCGCACACCACCATGATCAACGGCCTGGGCGTTCTGGGCTGGGGCGTGGGCGGCATCGAGGCTGAGGCGGCCATGCTGGGGCAGGCGGTGTCGATGCTGGTGCCGCAGGTGGTCGGCTACAAGCTGACCGGCAAGCTGCGCGAAGGCGCCACAGCCACTGACCTGGTGCTGACCGTGACCCAGGCGTTGCGCAAGCTGGGCGTGGTGGGGAAATTCGTCGAATTCTACGGCCCGGGAATTGCCGAGTTGCCGTTAGCCGATCGCGCCACCATCAGCAACATGGCGCCCGAGTACGGAGCGACGTGCGGCATCTTCCCGGTCGATGCCGAGACATTGCGCTACCTGCGCCTCACCGGTCGCAGCGAAGAACAGATCGCGCTGGTCGAGGCCTACTACAAGGAGCAGGGGCTCTTCCACACGCCGGGGACGGCGGAAGCCGAATACTCGCAGACTCTCGAACTCGATCTTGGCGCAGTCGAGCCCAGCGTGGCCGGGCCGAAGCGCCCGCAGGATCGCGTGCTGCTCAAGGACGCGGCGGTGAGCTTCGCGCAGCAGCTTCCCAGCCTGCTGGCACCGACGGCCAAGCCGCTGGGCACGCGCACGGCTGCCGCCTGGGAGCGGCGAGCCGTGGCGGACACCGCCCTGGCCATCGGCGCGGAAGACAATGAAGGACCAGCTCCTTCTTCGGCGAACACCCCGCAGACTCCTCTCCACGTAACCACGACGGTGAAAGAGCGCTTCAATGTCGATCCCGACAAATATCTCGACCATGGTTCGGTGGTGATCGCGGCCATCACCAGTTGCACCAACACCTCGAATCCTTCGGTGATGATTGCGGCGGGACTTCTCGCGAAGAAGGCAGTCGAGAAAGGCCTGAGCGTTCCGCCCTGGGTCAAGACCTCGCTGGCTCCCGGCTCACGCGTGGTCACCGACTACTACCAGAAGTCCGGCCTGCTGCCCTATCTCGAAAAGCTGCGCTTCAACGTGGTGGGCTACGGTTGCACGACATGCATCGGCAACTCCGGCCCGCTGCCCAGCGACGTTTCGAAGAGCATCGACGAGCACGGGCTGGTCGCGGTAAGCGTGCTGAGCGGCAACCGCAACTTCGAAGGCCGCGTGAACGTGGATGTGCGGGCCAATTACCTGATGTCCCCGCCGCTGGTGGTGGCCTATGCGCTGGCCGGCAGAATCGGCCATAACTTCGACACCGATCCGCTGGGCACGGACCAGAACGGCAAGCCGGTATTCCTGCGCGACATCTGGCCGACCCAGCAGGAAGTCGCCGACGCCATCGAGAAAGGCTTGAGCAGCGAAGGATTCCGCAGGGAGTACGCTACGGTTTCCGATGGCGACGCGAGCTGGCAGGGCCTGAGCTTCCCCACCGGCGACGTCTACCGGTGGGAGCCGGACTCGACCTACATCCGCAAGGCGCCGTACTTCGACGGAATCGAAAAGACGCCCGCTCCCATCAAGGACATCGCCGGCGCGCGCGTGCTCGCGGTGCTGGGTGATTCCGTGACCACCGATCACATCTCCCCGGCGGGCTCCATCAAGGCCAACGGACCGGCCGGGAAATATCTCGCAGAACACGGCGTGAAGCCGGCCGACTTCAACAGCTACGGCTCGCGGCGCGGCAATCATGAAGTCATGGTCCGCGGCACCTTCGCCAATGTGCGCCTGCGCAACAAGCTCGCGCCCGGCACCGAGGGCGGCGTCACGCGGCTGCTGCCCGAAGGCGAACCGATGTCGATCTACGATGCCAGCGTGAAGTACGCCGAGCGCGGCGTGCCGCTGGTGATTCTCGCCGGCAAGGAATACGGATCGGGATCGTCGCGCGACTGGGCAGCCAAGGGCCCGAACTTGCTCGGCGTGCGCGTGGTGATCGCGGAGAGCTTCGAGCGCATCCACCGCTCGAACCTCGTGGGCATGGGCATTCTTCCTTTGCAATTTGAAGACGGACAGAACGCCGAGTCACTCGGCTTGACGGGCGAAGAGACCTACGACTTCCCGGGCTTGAAAGCGCTGCTCGAGTCGAAGTTCGCGGGCGGCCGGACCCTCCAAGTGACCGCCACCGCCTCGGACGGCGGCAAAAAGAAGTTCACCGCCAAGGTCCGCATCGACACGCCGCAGGAGATCGAGTACTTCCAGCACGGCGGCATTCTGCAATACGTGCTGCGCCAGCTGGCGGCAAAGTAGGACCCAGAAACCTCCCGAGTCCCGAACGGATCGCCGATTTGTCTGCTGTTCAATGCTCGCCGCGTGTTACTCCCACGCGGCGAGCATTGGTGGGCCTATTCGTCATGAATGGAGGCCTTGACCTTCTCAATGACTTCGGGAGGAATCGAGGTAAAGCCATGGTCCTTTTGAGCATGAGCCGCCGCCAGGGCCAGAATCTCCTCCTCGCTGTTGCCCCGGGCCACGAAGTCGCAATCCATGCCGACCTCGCGACAGGTGAGTACCTTTGCCATGAGTCTCTCCTTGCATGCGTGAATTGATTGCCAGCGTGATACTAACACGCGCGATCGGGAACGGGCATGACGATTCAGCGGACACGGGAGGAGCGGCGTCTGCCCCGATTTTCGCTCGCATGGGGGTCCCAGTGCGTGTTTTTTGCGCACTGGGGCAGGACGCCATCCATTCCAGTGGTGTCAACAGGCTCTAATAACCCGCCAACGTCTCGACGGGCGTGCGCACCTTCGCGAACACCCTGCTCTTCAGGGGATGATGGAGGGCCCGATAGGCCATGGTCAGCAGTTCCGCGTCCTCGGTATCGTTGCTGAGCTCCCAGATCATGACTCCGCCCAGACGTTGATCGCGCGCATAGCTGACCTTGTAGCGAACAGAGATCGGATCTTCGTACGTCCAGAAGGTCTGGCCGTCAAAGAGCCACGGCGCCTGGGAGCGCTCATCGCGAAAGACCGAGCCCGGCAAGGCCAGCGTCCGGATGTAGTTGTAGGGCCGATCGCTGTGCACCGCACGCCCGGTCTGGAAGAGGCCGTTGTTGGCGCTCGGAACCGCGGTCCAGCTATAGCCATAGAACGGCAGGCCCATGAGAAGCTTGCCGGCTGGAACTCCGCGCGACTTGTAGCTGGCGAGGCTGCTTTCGATACTGCCGGAGCGCCTGCCCGAAAACAGGGGGGCCAGAAATCCCGTGGTCGGGTTCCATGGGCCGGCGTAGTCATAGTTCATTACGCCTACCTGGTCGACGATCCGGGCCACCGCCGCGAAATCGGTTCCCGGGAGTTGCTCCGGGGCCGCTCCCACCGCGATGGAGAGCCGCAGCCCAGGACGCACCGCGTTCATCTGCGCCCGGAATTCCTCCAGCAATGCGCGAAAATTCTCCGCGTCCGCAGCCTGGGGTGACTCCCAGTCCACATCGAACCCGTCAAAAACTCCCGGCTCCCTAACCCCGGGCGGCGCAAAGTCGCCCCGGATAAACATATCCACGCACGAGGCCACAAACGCGCGGCGATTCTCAGGCTGCGCGTCGTGCGCAAAGTCTTCGGCTTTGCCTTCGAGCGAGATCAGAATCTTCAGCCTCGGGTAGCGGGCCTTCAATTCCTTCAGCTGGTGGAAATAGCCGCGAAACGGGGAGCCGGGGTCGTCGGCCCGGCCATTGACGCTGTTCTGGGCGGTGAACTCGGCGTTGAGGTCGGCATTGGGATCGGCCAGCGAGCAGCGCCCTCCGCTCACAAACCCCTGCGCGTAGTTGATCTGATCCAGATGGGCCGCGCTGCCATTGGTCATCAGCGCCTTCACGTAATAGGGCTTCGGATAATAAAGGCCCCACTGCGGAAAGTAGCCGACCACCACGGGATGCGTGGAGTGCCCTCGAAGACCGGGCACACCGAACGCGCGCGCCGCGAACGGATGCAGCATCGCGAATAAAAACGAAAGCAACGCCAGCTTTCGCAGGGACGAGGGGAAGCGACCCATAGTACCCATTGAGACGCCTGCCGCGTCCAAACGGTTCAGCAGTCCAGGCAAAAATCAGGTTACGACGGTTTCCTGATTGATCCAGCGCAGGCACATATGCACGGCGGCGCTCGAAATCTTCCTTACTGCGGCGGCGGTCCTTCGCGCTGCGCGGGGCCGCCGGTTGTGGGAGGTCCGCCCACGTTCACGGCGGAGGCGACGAATACGCCTTCCTTTACTGTGCCTTCGACGCGCACATTGGAACCTACCTCGATGTCGGCCAGCGTAACCGGTTCGCGGCGCTTGCGAAACGTAGTGTTCTCGTCGGCGACAAAGGTATGGTCGGCATCATCCATCGGGCTATGCAGTGTGACCTTGGTGTCGTTCACAGCGGTCACGCGCCCCGCCAGCCACGTCTTGCCGAAGTTGGCCTGCATCTCCCGCATTTCACGGGCGCGCTCGGGATCGATCTTCATTACCACCACGGCGCCGATGGATTTCGCGGTAGCGTCCACTTCGCCATTGGCCATGATCACGTCCCCCACCCGTATGTCGGCTGGCTTGATCTCCTGCGGAGGAACCCGCATGGCTCCGGCGGAGCGCTGCGACGGCTGCATTACGACGCGGGTATTCGCGCTGTAATGGATGGTGTAGGTCTCGCCGGCGAGGGTCTTAATGGTGTAATGATCCGCGGCCACTTCGCTGACGGTGCCGGCCACGCCGCGGCCCATCATTCCTCCACCCCAGCCTCGCCCGCGGCCCTCGCCTCTACCTGCGCCTGAGCCGGCACCCGGTGCCTGTCCCTGCTGCAGAGGTGCGGGCGCGGGCGCGTCCTGCGCGGCCGCGACCATTCCCCCCAGCAAAGCCCACGAAACCACAGCCATAAAGCGAAATCGCATATCGACCTCTCCCGAATGCCGAATCGATGATCCGGCGCCTCATCCTTAAAGACGTTGAATGGCCCACGGGGGACGACACTTGGGGCGGCGAGCCGCAATCCGGCCCAACGCCGCGCGGTTCATCCCATGAACATGCCGCCGTTCACGTCGAGCACGTGACCGGTAATATAGGCAGCCGAATCCGAGGCCAGAAACGCAACGCATTGCGCAATTTCAGCGTCGGTGCCGGCCCGGCCGAGCGGGATTCCCGCAAGCATGGCTTCACGTTGCTTCTGATCGAGCACGGCGGTCATGGGCGTCTCGATGTAGCCGGGAGCGACCGCGTTCACCGTGATCCCGCGCGAACCCACTTCTCGTGCCAGCGCCCGGGTCATGCCGATCATGCCGGCCTTCGACGCGGCATAGTTCACCTGCCCGGCCTGCCCGGTGCGGCCCACCACGCTGGTGATGTTCACGATCCGGCCCCAACGGTTGCGGAGCATCTGGCTGAGAAGAGCCTGGGTCAGCAGGAACGCCCCGGTCAGGTTGGTTCCCAGCACATCGTCCCAGTCGGGACGCTTCATGCGCAGCACCAGGCCATCGCGCGTGATGCCCGCATTGTTCACCAGGATCTCGACCTTGCCAAGTTTTTCGAGGACCGCTTTGGCACCGCTCTTGATGGAGTCCTCGCTGGCCACGTCGAGAGCAAACACGGCAGCCTTACCACCCGCGGCCTCAATCTCGGCGGCAGCTTCGGCCAGCTTGGCCTCGTTGCGCGCCGCCAGCGCAACCGTGGCACCGGCGCGCGCCAACTCCAGCGCGCATGCCCGTCCAATGCCCTGGGACGCTCCCGTGACCAGCGCGATTCTCCCTTGCAGATTCGCCATCCTGTCACAAATCCTTTCCAGCGCGATTGGAACCGGTCCGCAGCGCGCCCTTCCGAAGCCCATTATAGGGAGTGGAGGCCCGCCGCCACGCCCGGCTAAAATTCGAGACTGTGGAGGTGGTTCGCGAACTCCCACGCCGCCGAAGAGGGCCCGCCATTCGTGGAAAACCTGCTGATTGACATTCGTTACGCGCTTCGCATGCTGCGCAAGTCGCCCGCGTTCACGGTGGTGGCGTTCCTAACGCTCATGCTGGGGATCGGGGCAAATGTCGTTGTCTTCGGCGTGCTGAATGCGGTCCTGCTGCATTCCCTGGAAGTAAGTGACCCGCAGAGCCTTTACCAGATTCGCCACAAGCCGTGGATGAGCGGAAGGCTGCTGACGACGTCCTATCCCGCGTTTGAAGACTTCCGGCAGCGCAACACTACTTTCAGCCGGATGGCCGGGATCTATGCCTATTCTCATGCGGCACTGAGCTGGGGCAACACGGTGATCAATGTCGCAGGGGATGAAGTTACGGGCGACTACTTTGATCTGCTGGGGGTGCAGCCCGAGGCCGGACGGTTCTTCCACGCGACCGACGAGCATGGCCAGAATTCCGCGCCCTACGTGGTGCTGAGCCATTCTTTGTGGACCAGCGCGTTTCATGGCGATCCGGGCATCGTGGGGACGACCGTGGAGTTGAATAAGCATCCGTTTACCGTGATTGGCGTGGCCCCGGTTCCGTTCCACGGCACCGAGCGGTTTGTGTTTCCCGACTATTGGATTCCGATGGTGAACCAGGCACAGGTGGAGGGGTGGGATTCGCTGCATAACCGCACTTCGATAACGGTTACCGTGATTGGGCGCCTGAAGCCGGGTGTGACTACCCAGCAGGCGACGGACAACCTGAATGCGATCGTTGCCCAGCTCTCGAAGGAATATCCGGATACCGACGACGGACAACCGCTGCGGCTGATTCATCCCGGACTGATCGGGGACGAAGGCGACGTCATCCGCGGATTTCTCTGGAGCGTGACGCTGCTGGCGTTGCTGGTGCTGGCGGCGGCCTGCGCCAACCTCTCCAGCCTGTTTGCGGCGCGCACCGCGGATCGCAGCCGGGAACTGGCGGTTCGTATGGCCCTGGGATCAAGCCGCCGCGGGCTGGCCCGGCAACTTCTGACTGAGGCGGTGCTGGTTTCGATTATGGGCGGAGCCGCGGCTCTCGGGAGCGCGTATCTGCTGCTGGGTCTGTTGAACCGGTTACATCCGTTCGTTGAAAGCCACGTTGCGGCGCGCATGGATGCCCGCGTTTACCTGGCAGGTCTGGCGTTCACCCTGGGAAGCGCGCTGCTGTTTGGCATGGTTCCGGCGCGGCAGGCGTGGCAGAGCAGCCCTTTGCAGATGATGAAGAGCGGACCGGGGGATGCGATTCACTTCGGCCGGTTCGCCCTGCGCGATCTCCTGCTGGGTGCGCAGATTGCCATCTGCACGCTCCTGGTAACCGCCTCACTGGTGGCTGTGCGCGGCATGGTGCGCGCGCTGCATGTGCCGCTGGGCTTCGAGCCGCGGGGCGCAATGCTTGTCGATATGGACCTGGGCCAAGCCGAACCATCAGGCGCGCCAGCAGGGGATGCGATGCTCGAGAGGCAAAAGGCCGCCATCGAGGCGGTGCGGAGCATCCCGGGCGTAATCGCCGTGGGCACGGTGAGCCGCACGCCCTTTACCGGGGGGATGCACGGGATCCCAATCTTCCGGCCCGGGACGACCGACTTCAAGCTGAATAATGCCGTCCTGGCGCCGTACGTGTTTACCATCTCGCCGGGATACCTGGGGACCGCCGGTACCCGGCTGCTGAGCGGGAGGGATGTCGCGTGGCACGACACCACGGACACGCCCTACGTGGCGATTGTGAACGAAACCTTTGTACGCCAGATGTGGAGAGGATCCCCAGCCATCGGACAGCGCTTTATTCTCGCTGGACACCTGACGGAAGTGGCGGGTGTGGCGGAGGACGGCAAATACCACGACCTGCAGGAGTCGCCTCAGCCTGTCGTGTATGTGCCGTGGTCGCAGAACCCGCAGAGCGAGGCCATTTTTGTGGTGCGGTCGCAGCGGGCGCCGAACGAAATGACAGCCGCGCTCCAGCGCACCCTTGGCGCCCTTCAGCCGGATGTGGCAATCACGGTTCAGAATTGGCTCGATGCACTCGATGGGGAGCTTTTCCCGGCGCGAGCCGCAACCGTGGCATTGGGTGTCATGGGCCTGCTCGCGGCGATGCTGGCGGTGACCGGTATCTTCGGGATGGCGGCCTACAGCGTCAGCAAACGGATGAAGGAGCTGGGCATCCGCGTGGCCCTGGGTGCGCGCAAATTCCAGGTGATCCTCAACGCGGTCGGCCGTCCCCTGGCCCTCCTTGCCGTGGGATCGGTTCTGGGTCTGTCGGCGGGACTCTTCCTGAGCCGCCTGCTGGGACAGATTGTGTCTCAGGCCAATCCTCGCGATCCTTTCGTGGTGGGTGGGGCAGTGCTGATCATGGCGCTACTCGGCGTGGCGGCCTCGGCCATTCCGGCGCGGCGTGCCCTCGCCGTCGATCCATCCAGACTCATGCATGAAGAGTGAAGGGGGACGGGTAGCGAACTCGCCAGCCCGAACCGCTCACCCATTCCAAACCGCAAGACGGACCAGCCGAGAGGCAAAAGAAAAGGGCGTGTGGCCTTCTCGGGGGAGAGTAAGATGCCACACGCCTCTAGCGCTTCGCACCCGGGGGGGCGTAGAGCGCGTCCATCGGCCGCTGGACACCTTCAATCTAAGCGGACCTTGGCAGAGTTGCATGGGCACGAAGGTATTGCATCCCAAGGTAACTAGACATTGGGTTACTTTTGGGGGGCCCAACATCATACCAAGGAGCGCCGGGAGTCGCGCGTTTCCAATGCTGAACCGATGTTGGGCGGTTGCACTCGACGACGCACAGGGAAGGCTGGCAGTTCCGCCCTGTTGCCCCGCTTTTCACTGGCGCTAGACCGACGGCATGGCTTCGGCGGGAATTCGCTGCTGGGCGCGCATCGGCTTCAGCCGCTCAAGCTGCCATACATAGACAGCGAGCCGGCGGGAATAGTGCAAGACAGGTTCGTCGTCGGGAAGGCGGATTCCCAAAGCGGCGGCCATATCGTTCTGCTCAATTTCAGCTTCGGCCTCTTCGAGCGGCCAGGGAATGTGGTGGACGCTGGCCCGCATTGGCTCGCCAGAACGGCTGCGCGTGAACAGGCAGTACCGCTCGGTGAGGAAATATTCGAGAGAACCGCTGCGGCTCTCGACGAGTTTGCGGGTGGGACCCAGCCCCCGGTAACGGGCCTTGAACAGGACCTGCGGGGTGGTGCCGCGGCGGCGGCTGTAAAACGCGAACTCGCGCTCCGAACGCTGCTGCAATCGCATCTCCGCCCAGTGATACGGCAGGCTGTACAAGGAGCGCGCAAAAAGCACGGCCATGAGGTTATTGGCGTCGAGCGACAGGAAATACACGCCCGGCATGCCGGTCTCCTGGTCGCGCACGTAGGTGCGCACATTCAACTCGGGGAAGCTGCGCGTAAACGGGATGGGCGGTAAACCGCGAACTTTGATGCGGTCCATCCAGAACGGGACGACGCCGAGCCAGGCCGAACCCTGAAAAGTGTCTACCTGGAGCCCGTCGGGAATGAGTGGCGCAACAGCGCTGGGCGGGACCCGCCAGTGCGCAAAAAGGAGATCGTTCCAGCGTTGGGTCATCACCCAGCGGCCGGAAGGGAGTGGCCGCGGACTGTGCGACGTTCTTACGAGGTACTCCCGCATGGCCCGACGCTCCAGCGTTGTGAACGCTTTCTCTCCGGAGAGGATTCCGGCGGCCTCATCACGGCACCCTCAATGACGTATTCTGGTCGCGAGCACACGATCATGTCCAGCGAATCTTTTCGTCCTGATGTATATCGTCCTGCGGGCGCCCAAAACCAGACCGATGTTTTTGCCGTCCACGGCGCCGATCCTGAAGTGCTGGCCTACGCCATGGCCAAGTATTCCCGTTCGGCGCTCTCCATGCGCGAGTCGCTGGCCGAGATCAGTGCCCAGCGTGCCGAACAGTTCCTCAATACATTCTATTTCCAATATGGCCATCGCTCCATCGCTGACCTCGCGCACATCGCTTTTGCGGTGGAACGGCTGAGCCTGCTGGCGGCCATCGTGCTGGTGGATGAGCAGCGCTGGGACGGGCAGGAACGGTCAACGCGCTACCAGAATTTTATGAAGTCGGGGTGGTTTTTCCCGGATTTCGCAGCCGATTCGGGCTCCGCCGAACTCTATGCCACCACGGTTCGCGGATTGTTCGCCGCCTACGATCGCACCACCGCGGCCGTGCAGGATGCGCTGCGCAAACGCGTGGCCCGGCCGGAAGGGATGAAACCGGAAACCTACGAGCGCACCTTGAGAGCGCGCGCCTTTGACGTGGCACGGTATCTGCTGCCGCTGGCGACGAACACATCGCTGGGTCAGATTGTGAATGCGCGCACCCTGGAGACGCAGGTTTCGCGCCTGCTTTCGCATCCCATGGCCGAAGTTCGCGAACTGGGGACGAAGCTCCGCGATGCAGCCACCGGCCCGGCATGGAACGTGAACGCCCAGTCCGGCGCGGCCTTCGTCAAGAAACTGGAAGAATTCCAAAAAGCCGCCACGGTGCGATATGCGGGAACGGTGCCAGGCGCCACCGGAGACGATGGCTTCGGACTGCAGGCAGATTCTGCCAATGAAAACGGGACCGAGTGGGCGCTTGCCGCAGAAGCGGCCGGGCTGCTGACCCGTGAAGTCCGCACCGCTCCCACGCTGGTGAAATACGCCGAAGCCAGCCAATACCTGATGAAAACCCGGGTGGCGCTGGAGCAGGCCGCCGGCGAACTACTCGCTGGAGTCGCCATCGCGCCGGCGCCGCTTGTCGACCTGGTGGAACGCACCGAGACCCTCGAAGTGGAACTCGCCGCCACTCTCATCTACTGGGCCAGCGATCATCCCTACCGCCAGGTGCGCGATGTGGTGGCGGATCTGCCCACCGCGCGCGTCGAAGAGATCATTGAGATCGGGCTCCAGCATCGGGGCCGCCACGACGAGGTCCTGCGTGCCTTCCATGCCGGGGCGGGCCTGCGCTTCGACATCCTGATGGACATCGGCGGCTTCCGCGACATGCACCGCCATCGCCGCGCCACGCAGATCAAGCAGGGATTCACCGCGAAACTTGGCTACGAGACACCCGTAGTCGGGGACCTGGGCGCGGATGTGAATCTACTGGCCGAAGCCGGCATCCTGGCCGACTACCAGGCCACCGTCGAAGCCGCCCATGCCGCCAGCGCCCGCATAGCCGCCGGGTCCGCGCCCGAGGCAGCGGGCTCGGCGCTCTACGTCCTGCCGCTGGCCACGCGCGTCCGGTGCCTGTTCAAGATGGACTTCGCCGAAGCCCAATACATCTCAGAACTGCGCTCCGGACCCGCCGGCCATTTCAGCTATCGCCGCGTGGCGTGGGAGATGTGTCTCGCGCTCCAGCGGCAGCATCCGACCCTCGCCAGGCACATCCGCGCCACCGACTTCACCCAGCCCATCGACCTGCTGCAACGGTGATTCGGCGACGAGCAAGTCGCGACGGGTTTCCAAAGCACTCGATCCTCTGAGAGAATGCGAATCGCGCCTCTCCCGGATTTTCCATGCTTCCGTGACGGGATACAAGCGTGCCCTGTTCTACGTCCATACAGGAAGACGAACTCCCCGAGGAGGCTGTACGTGGTGAGAATTGCCCCGATCCTGTTGTTGTCGATGATGGCTGTGCCCGGACTTACGTCGTGCACCCTTGCCCAGACCGGGAGCGCCATCCCGCCCGACAAATACGCGTGGCTCGAGGACATCAATGGAGACAAGCAGCTCGCCTGGGTCAAGGAGCACAATCAGCGCACCGCTGCCGTGCTGGAGAACGACCCGCATTTCGCTCCGCTGCAGGCCGATGCGCTGAAGGTACTGGAGTCGCCTGACCGGCTGCCCTGGCCCAATTTCCACGGCGGCTCCATTTACAACTTCTGGCAGGATGCGCAACACGTGAGGGGGATCGTACGTCGCACCACGCTCAAGGACTACCTGGTCGCCGATCCCAAATGGGAAACCGTGTTGGACTACGACGCCCTCTCCAAGCAGGACAACCAGAGTTGGGTGGCAAAGAGTCTCGATTGTCTTCAGCCCGACGACGAGCTATGCATGGTGCAGCTCTCCGCGGGCGGCGAAGACGCGGTAATTGAGCGCGAGATGAACCTGAAGACAGGCAAGTTCGTCGCAGGCGGATTTGTGCTTCCGCGCGGCAAACAGAACGAGGCCTGGATGGATAAAGATACACTGCTGATCGCGCGCGACTGGGGCCCGGGCACGATGAGCGAATCCGGCTACCCTATCGCCGTGCGGCTATGGAAGCGCGGCCAACCGCTGGAAAGCGCGAAAGAGCTGTTCCGGGGAACCACCAAAGATGTCGACGTCGGGCCTGCAAGCTATGACGACGGGCAGGGACATCGGGCCGTCGTCATCGGACGAAATACGAGCTTCTTCGAGCATGAATGGAACCTTGTCCTGCCTGATGGTGTGCACAAGCTGGCTCTCCCCGCAAAATCCGAGCTCGAAGGCTTTCTCGATAACCAGTTGATCTTTTCCCTTCACGAGGATTGGACCCCGGCTGGCCAGACCGACAGCCTGAAGCAGGGATCCATCATTTCACTCGATCTCGGCGCGGCCGCGAAGGATCCTACCCACCTGAAACCCGCGGTGGTGTTTGCGCCCACCGCGCAGGAGTTCGAGCAGCAGGTCGCGACCACGCGCCACCATTTACTGCTGACCACGCTTGAACACGTACAGGCCCGCGCCTATGTGTACACGCGCGCGAAGAACGGGCAGTGGACGCGAAGCAAGCTTCCCGTTGCGGATAACCAGACGATCTTTGTCGCGGCCGCCAGCCAGCAGGACGATCGTTTCTTCCTGGGCGAGACTGGATTCCTGAATCCGAATTCGTTGTGGATGGGCGATGCCGAGGGCGGGTCAATGAAATCTGTCCGCGCGGAGAAGACGAGCTTCGACGGTTCCAAAGACGTGGTGGAACAGTTGGAGGCGACGTCCAAGGACGGCACCAGGATTCCCTATTTCATCGTCCATCGTAAAGATATGCCGTTCGACGGGAACAATGCGGCCGTCATGACCGCCTATGGCGGATTCGAAGTATCCTCGACTCCGTACTACGATGGCGTGATGGGCAAGCTCTGGCTGGAGCGCGGCGGCGTCTTTGTGCTTGCCAACATCCGCGGCGGAGGCGAGTTTGGTCCCGCGTGGCATGAGGCTGGTCTCAAAACGCACCGGCAGCGCATCTATGACGATTTCTACGGCGTGGCCGAGGATCTGGTGAAACGCAAGATCACCAACCCGCGCCGGCTCGGCATCTATGGCGGATCGAACGGCGGGCTGCTGATGGGCGTGGAATTCGATCAGCACCCGGACATGTGGGGGGCAGTTGTAATCGAAGTGCCGCTGCTCGACATGCTGGGCTACGAACATCTCTCCGCGGGTGCATCGTGGGTAGGCGAATACGGCTCCCCCTCTATTCCCGAGGAGCGGGCGTTTCTGGCCTCCATCTCTCCTTACCACAACCTCAAAGCCGACGGGCATTATCCCGTGCCCCTGATCTTCACCACCACCAAGGACGACCGGGTGGGACCGGTGCATGCACGCAAGTTCGCGGCATTGATGGAGGAATATCACCTGCCGTTCTACTATGACGAAATCACCGAAGGCGGGCACGGCGAGGGCGCGGACAAAAAGCAGGAAGCACGGACGCACGCGGAGAAGTACACCTACTTCACGATGAAACTCATGAATTGAAATTCAGTTGTCAGCTTTCAGTTTTCAGTTGTCAGTTTCGCTTGATCTCAATCCCCGGCCGGGGCGGACGCGAGCCGGTGTTAAATCAAGCCCGCTCCACAATGGCAAGCAAACTCAACACCAAATCCAATCGCAACCGTCACATTTTCATTTCTTTCCATGCGCGGTTTGTGCGACAAAGCAGTTCATGCAACAAGAGGTCTTTCAGGAGGAATCATGCTTTCCAAGTTGAGGATGCGAGTGCCTTTGTTCGCCTTGGCACTATTCGTAGCGCTCGCATGGCGTAGCCCATCCTATGCCGCGACCGGGGCGGCAAATTTCCACGTTCCCGTGGAGTACTACAAGCTTCCCAATGGATTGCGAGTGGTGCTGTCTCCGGATCACACAGCTCCCACGGTGTGCGTCGGGGTGTATTACCGCATCGGCTTTCGCATCGAGCCGCGCGACCGCACCGGTTTCGCCCACCTGTTTGAACACATGATGTTCCAGGGCTCGGCGAACCTGGGCAAGATGGAATTCATCAAGCTGGTGCAGAGCAACGGCGGCATCCTCAACGGCTCAACGCGCTTCGACTTCACCAACTATTTCGAGGTTCTGCCTTCGAACAAGTTGGAGACGGCGCTGTGGGCCGAAGCCGACCGCATGAACGGCCTCGCTGTAACGGACGACAATCTGAAAAATCAGCAGGGAGTGGTCGGCAACGAAGTCAAGGTGGCGGTGCTGAACGCTCCCTACGGCGGGTTTCCGTGGATCGACCTGCCCATGGCCGCAAATTCCAACTGGTATAACGCGCACAATTTCTACGGCGACCTGAACGACATCGAAGCCGCCAAGCTTGACGAGGTGAAGAAGTTCTTCTCCACCTACTACGCGCCCAACAACGCCGCCCTGGCGATCGTCGGCGATTTTGAAATCGCCGACGCGAAAAAACTCGTGGAGAAATATTTTGGTCCGGTGAAGTCAGCGGATGTCCCGCCGCAGCCCGATCTCACCGAGCCGCGCCAGGAAGCGGAAAAGCGCATCACCAAGACGGATGCACTTGCGCCGCGCCCCGCGCTGGCGATCGGTTATCACATGCCAGACCGCAACACGCCCGAGTATTTCGCCATGGGACTGATCGAACAGATGCTCATCGAAGGCGATGACTGTCTCCTCTACAAAGAGCTCGCGCAGAAACGCGGGATGACGGACAGCGTGGAAGGCGGCATCAACGCCCTGGGGAACATGTTCAATTACAACGGCCCCATGCTGCTGTTTGCCGACGTGCGGTACGATCCTTCGACCAAGGCCGACGATGTGCTGAAGGCCATGGATACGGCTATCGAGCCCATTCGCGAGAAGCCAGTGGATGCGCAGCTGCTGGAGCGCTCCAAGGTCAAGTTGCGCTCGAGTATGTATGACTCGATGGGGCAGTTCGGCGGTTTCGGCCTGATGGACATGCTGGCCAGTTTTGCCCTGTTCGATGACGATCCGGCGCGCGTGAATACGCTTGAAGCAAAATTCGAGCAGGTAACGCCCGAGTTGATTCAGAAGACCGCCAAAGAGTATCTGCGGCCTGAGAATCGCACCGTGATCGAACTGCAGCCGAAGCCCAAAGAATCCGCAGCACCAGAAAAGCAGTAGGAGACGACGATGAAGAGAACAATACGAAAGACCGGTTGGCTGGTGGCTGCGTTGAGCGTGTCGATAGGGCTGCCCGTACTCGCACAGAAGCAGACTCCCCCCGAAGGCGGACCAGCCAAGGCATTCACGGTTCCGGCGCACGAGACCTACACATTGCCCAATGGGCTCAAGGTCACGCTGGTGCCCTACGGAATCCTCCCCAAGGTGACAGTGGACATCAGCATCGTTGCGGGCAGCGCCGATGAAAGCAAGGATCACCAGGGCGTGGCCGGAGTCGCCACCGACCTGCTGAAGGAAGGCACGGCAAAACTGACTTCGAGCCAGGTCGCCGATGAAGCGGCTCGGATGGGCAGCACGCTCAGCGTGAATTCGGCGTACGACCGAACCGATGCCGGACTCGATGTATTGTCGGAGTTCGGACCCGACGCGGTGCGGCTGCTCGCCGATGTCGTGGTACACCCGCGCCTGCCCGAATCGGAACTCGAGCGCCTGAAGAGCAACACGCTTCGGCAGATCGCCCTGGGGGCCTCGCAGCCGCAGACCGTCGCGCTCATGCGGTTCAGAAAGATTCTCTACGGCGACCATCCCTACAGCGTGATTCTGCCCGCAGAAGACGACGTCAAGAAGATCACCATCCAGGATGTGAAGGACTACGTCTCATCGAATTTCAATCCCAAGCGCGCGCACATTTATGTTGCCGGAAAATTCGATCTGCCCGCGGTGAAGAAGGCGATCGCCGATACGCTGGGCTCATGGAACGCGACCGGGGCGGAGCGTGCCGCGCATGTTCCCAAGCCCAATCCGCAACGGGTTCTTGACGTGACCGATCGCGCTGGCGCGCCGCAATCCACCATCCTGATCGGGTTGCCGGTGGCTCCGGCAAACAGCCCTGATGCGATCCCGCTGCAAGTGACGAATGCCCTGCTGGGCGGCTCTTTCAACTCGCGCATCACGGCGAATATCCGCGAACAGAAGGGCTATACCTACTCGCCGTTCGGCACCATTTCGAGTCGCTATCACGATTCGTACTGGGTGGAGGGCGCTGACGTGACCACCAAGTTCACCGGCGCTTCGATAAAGGAGATCGCGGCCGAAATCAACCGCCTCGCGACCGAACCGCCCAGCGCGGCCGAGTTGAAGGGTATCCAGGCCTATCTTTCCGGCTTGTTCATTCTGCGCAATTCCAGCCGCGGCGCGCTGATAAGTCAATTGCAGAGCATCGACACGCTCGGCCTGGGCGACGATTACCTGAAGACCTACGTGGCCAAGGTTAACGGCGTCACTCCCGCCGACGTGCAGAAAATGACCGCCCAATACCTCAAGCCACCGTCGATGACCATCGTGGTGGTTGGCGACAAGTCGAAGATTACAGACGAGCTTGCTCCGTTCGCAGCGGACAAGCCCCTGTAAGCGCCAATACACGGGAGTCTTCCACTCCAGGTCGGCCGCCGAGTAAATTTGTTGGGGTCGAATTTCGTGCTATCCCAGGTCAGGCGCTAAAACCAACCCGCGCAGGACCTGTGGCACCCAAGTCAGAGAAGGGTGAGGCACCCGGTTTCGTGCTTTTTTGTTGAGGTCCGGATACAATTTCTGGAGAGACGTGGACCCTGCCTTGCGCTCGTTGGAGACGGTTCCATACGACGGAGGAATCAAACGTGCAGTGCTCCCGATGCGGTTTTACCGTTAGCCAGCCCAGCCCCTTCTGTCCTGGTTGCGGCGTCCAAACCGGATTTGCCCTTCCGGTCCAGAATTTGCAGACCTATCCGGCGGCCCCACAGCACTCATCGTTCGCACAGCACGTTGCACGGGCTCATGGATTCAGCCAGGTCTTCGGCATCCATCCCGCTATTGCGTTTCTGGCGCTGGTCGTTGACCTGATGCTATTTGGCGGCGAAGTTGCGACGTTGGGCGCGATTCTGCCCATTTCGATCGGGGCTGGATTTGTGCTCGGGCTGATCGCCTACCTGGCGCAGAGAAGATGGTACGGCGACGACAAGCAATCGGCGGCGATCAAGGGTCTCATTCTGGGGTTTCTGACGGCGATACCCACGCCCTTGCCAGCTATTCTCTCCATTCCTTCTGGGATCGTGGGCCTCGTCCACAATCTGCGCAAGAAGTAGATTCCTGCCTGTCTTCGTCAGGAAGGACTCGGTACATTTGGGTCGCCTGGCTCCGAGCGGGGCTTGCTCTTTGCGCGTGAGCGCCTCTTCCTGCCCGCGCCCAGTACAGGCGGGGTGGTTTCATCATCATGCGGGGCGAAGAAGCGCACCCCCTCCAGGTTTTGTTCGCCCATCACGTGCAGGCGCAGGAAGTTCGTCGAGCCGGACTTGGTGCGGGTCCCGGCGACAATCGCGATCACTTCGCGGTTGCGAACATAACCTTTCTGCTCGAGCAGGCTCTCCGCGACATCGACCAACGCTTCGGTGGTGTTCACCTTGGGGCAGCGGATGGGAATCGTGCCCCACAGCAGGTTGAGGCGATTGATGGTGACTTCCACCGGGCTTAACGCATAAATGGGCACCGACGGATGATACTTCGAGAGTTGGCGCGCGGTTGACCCCGATTCCGTAAACAGCGCGATGCCGCGCAGGTCCAGATCGTCGGCCGCGTGCGCCGTGGCTTCGCAGATGGTTTCCGCGATCGACAGGTGCGTGGCGCGAACGTGCGGCTCGGTAAAATTGCGTTCCTTGATGTGGCGCTCCGCTTCAAACACGATGCGGCCCATCATGGCGACGGTTTCTACGGGATATTTGCCGACCGCCGATTCGCCGGACAGCATCACGGCATCGGTGCCGTCATACACAGCGTTGGCCACGTCGGAAACCTCGGCGCGGGTGGGCCGCGGGTTCTCGATCATCGACTCCAGCATCTGCGTGGCCGTGATCACCGGCTTGCGATACTCGGCGGCACGGCGGATGATGTGCTTCTGATACGCCGGCACCTGCTCGGGCGGCACTTCGACGCCCAGATCTCCGCGCGCCACCATGATGCCGTCGGCGGCCTGGAGAATGGTGTCGAGATGCTCGATGGCCTGCGGCTTTTCGAGCTTGGCAATGATCCACGTTTCCCCGCCCAGGGCGGAGACGCGATTGCGCACCAGGCGCACATCTTCCGCGGTGCGCACAAAGGAAACCGCGATCGCATCCACGCCGTTGCGGATCGCGAACTCGAGATCCTGGCTGTCCTTGTCGGTGAGCGACGGAACCCGTACCGCTATGCCCGGCAGGTTGATGCCCTTGTTCTCGCCCAGCAGGCCGCCGTTGACGATGTCGCAAACCACATCGCCGCCGACTACTTCGATGCACGCGCAGTTCGATCAGGCCGTCAGAAAGAAGAATGCGCGAACCCTGCTCCACGTTTTCGGCGAGCGTCTTGAACGTGGTTCCCACCAGTGATGCCGTGCCGGGCACATCGCGCGGCGTGATGGTAAGGCGGGCGCCCGCCTTTCAGCATCACGGCCTGATGATCCTTCAATTTCGAGGTGCGGATCTTGGGTCCCTGCAGGTCTCCGAGAATGCAAAGCGGCTTGCGCTCCTCGCGGCTGACCTTGCGGATCATCTGGATGAGGGCGAGTTTCTCTTCATGCGTGCCATGGGAAAAATTAAGTCGAACAACATCGACTCCGGCGCGCACCAGTTCACGAAAGACAGGTACGGTATTCGAAGCCGGACCGAGAGTCGCAACGATTTTCGCGCGGCGTTGAGAGACAGAGTCGTTCAGGCTTGTTTCAGCAAAAGGCATTCAAAAATGCTCCAGTGGGGAAAACAGATTGGGAATGGCTGCTTTTGAGGGAATCCGACCTACTTCATTTTACATTGTGAGCTATGTAGCCTCTGTTAGGGGATTGATGCGGGCCGACGCAGGCGGGGGAGCCAACTTTACGTTGTGGATGCAACAGAAGGGGGTTCGGAACTCGCGGACAGTCTTTCCTGGCGACCTCGAAACAGCACGCCATTCAATTCGGCTCCGAGCAGTGCGCTGAGCGAAGTGATGTAAAGCCAGACCAGGGTCGCGATGCCTGCGGCAAACGAGCCGTAGAACATGGAGTAATCGGCAACCCGCGTTACATACCAGCCGAAGAGCAGCGTCGCTGGAAACCACATCGCCGTTGCGGCGAACGCTCCGGGAATGACCCACTTCCAATGTTCGCCGCGCTTGGTGCCGAAATGATAAAGGTTCGCGAGCACCGACACGCTGGTGGCCACCGCCAGAGCCCAACGCGCCATTCTCCAGAAGAAGAGGACGATGTGGCGCAACTCGTGATCGGAGTTGTTGATCATCCAGATCTCAATTTCATGGCCAAAGACCAACAGCAGACTGGCGAGCCACAGCGGAACCAGCACGATTGGAACCAGGAGGAACGCGCGTCCGACCCTCTGAAAGTAGGCCCAATCGCCGCGCGGAAGCTCATAGGCGCGGCGAAATCCTTCCATCAGCGAGAGCATCAGACCGAGCCCGGCGAAGATGCTCAGGCTGGTGGCCGACAACAGCACCTGCACCGAATAGTAGTGCTTGGTCTCGAGCGCTGATTGCAGCAGGAGCATCGATCCGGCGGGAAGAAACTGGTCGAGCGAACTGCGCACGTCGCCCACCATCGTCGTCCCCTCCGGCACCTGCGCCAGCAGCGTGGTCAGCACCAGGATTGCCGGAAACGAAAACAGCATGCCGGAGTAGGCTGCCGCCTTCGCAACTCCAAAGAGGTCATGGTCCAGGGCCAGGAGCAGCGCCTTGCGGATTTGTTTAAAAATGCGCGGCATACCGGTCACAGCAACAGTAGAGCATGGACCGGATATTGCAGGAGTATTCTTCCCAACTAAGTAGTGCTCATTCAGGCAACGCTATATATGCGCCGCGCGCCCCTCGCACGGCCTGACCCAGGAGCTACCCTGGTTTACTTCTGCGCGTCCTGGTACGCATGAACCCAGGCGTTCATTAGGTCATCGAGCGAGACGCCCGGCTCCATTTTGCAGTTCGCGAACGAGTCGTCCTTCCGGCCGCACCGGGCGATGACCTCTCCGTTGGGGTTATAAAGAGTGAGCCCCTCAGGCGGCTTGGGAACGCTCAGGAAAACCGGATCGGTTTTGGGCGGATTGACCGCTTTGGCCGTATCGACTGCGGACCCGTTAGTGAGAGAGGCAACGACAATGAACGCAAGCAGAGAGCTCATGGAGTGCTCCAAAGAAACTGGGTTTTCTGGTATGTGTTTATATTCATATCCCGAAAACGCCTGACTTCCGTGATTTAAGACACGTTATCCGAGTTACGAAAGTTTAGTGTTGACCCCGCGCAAATATCAAGCTGTCAAATTTCTATCGGGCCTTCGCGCCTCACCCTGGGTCCCCCAGCGGTTGGTCTCGTCGCTGAGGTGGTCGGGAGCGAGGGTGGGAAACCACGAACCCAGACATGCCGCAGTAGGGACGTTCAGGCCCCGCCTGACCGGCGCGGATCAAACCGTTTATCATGGCCGGGTTATGGTGACCTATCTTCGCCTTAGCCTTGCAGCCCTTCTTTTCACGGCATTTATCCCTCTCGCCGCCTCCGCGCAGGAAAAGCCCAACGCCCAGCTCGCGGCCAAGCCGCTGAATGGCAAGGTGGAGTCGCTTCTCAAGAAAATGACGCTTGAGGAGAAGATCGGCCAGCTGGTGCAGTTTTCGGCCGGGTTTGCCACCGGCCCCAACGCGGCGACCACCAACACGAAGTTCGAAGATATGGTCGCCAAGGGCGAAGTGGGTTCATTCCTGAACGTGGTGGGGGCTGAGGCGACCAACCATTATCAGCACATCGCCATGGAGAAAACGCGGCTGCACATTCCGCTCATCTTCGGGCTCGACGTGATTCATGGCGACCACACCGTGTTCCCCATTCCGCTGGCGGTAGCGGCCAGTTGGGATCCGGCGGCGGCCGAGCTGGTGGCGCATACGGGAGGCGTTGAGGCCCGGGCCGACGGCATCCCCTGGGTGTTCTCGCCCATGGTCGACATCGCCCGCGATCCGCGCTGGGGCCGCATTATCGAGTCGAACGGCGAGGATCCTTACCTTGGCTCAGTCATGGCCCGCGCGTGGGTGCGCGGCTATCAGCAGGGCGATCTATCCAAGCCGGATTCGGTGGCGGTGAGCGTGAAGCACTACGCGGCATACGGAGCGGCCATCGCGGGGCGCGACTACAACGAAACCGATATGAGCGAGATCAAGCTGCGGCAGGTGTATCTCGAGCCTTACCGCGCGGCGGTGGCCGAGGGCGCGGCCACTTTGATGAGCTCCTTCAATTCCATCAATGGCGTCCCAGCCAGCGCCAATCCGTTTACGTTGACCCAGATCCTGCGCAAGGAATGGGGATTTGACGGCTTCGTGGTATCCGACTGGGGCTCGGTGGCAGAGCTGATCAACCACTCCATCGGCGACGGGCCGACGGTGGCGCGCAAGGCGCTCGTGGCCGGTGTGGACATGGACATGGAAGGCAACCTGTACGGGACGGTGATTGCCCAGCAGGTGCGCGCCGGCAAGATCCCCGAGTCGGTGGTTGACGAGGCGGTGCGGCGCATCCTGCGAGTGAAGTTCGCGCTGGGTCTGTTTGACCATCCCTTTGTCGAAGCTGGGCCGGCCTATGACGCCACGCCCGAACGCCGCGCCCTGACGCGCAAGGTAGCTGATGAGACGCTGGTTCTGCTCAAGAACGATCCGGTCGAAGGCGTAGGGGCGCTGCTTCCCCTGACCGGAAAAGCGAAGAAGGTGGCACTGATCGGGCCTATGGCCGACAATCCGCGCGACATCCTCGGCGCCTGGACGGGCGGCGATCCGAAGTACGCCATCACCCTGCGCAAGGCCCTGAGCGAACGCCTGGGCGACGGGCTGCTCTATGCGGAGGGCTGCGGGCTTCTCTCGGGCCAGGATGCGGTCGCACTCAACAAAGTGAACTTCGGCGGGTCGGTCGCGGCCGCCGGCGGCACCAACGAGATTCCCGACGATGCCAAGACCATTGCCGAGGCGGTAGAAACCGCCAAACAGGCCGACCTCGCCATCCTCGCGCTCGGCGAGAGCGCTAACTGGATGGAGGGCGAAGCCTCCAGCCGCGTACATCTGGACTTTACCGGGGCGCAGCAAAAGCTGCTTGAAGCCGTGGTGGCGACCGGCAAGCCGGTGATCCTCGTGGTCATAGCTGGGCGTCCGCTGGAGCTGAAGTGGTCCGCCGAACACGTGCCGGCGATTCTCGAGGCCTGGAGCCCGGGCACGGAAGGCGGCCACGCCATCACCGATGTTCTGTTCGGCGATGTGAACCCTTCCGGCAAGCTGCCTGCGAGCCTGCCGCGGGCCGTGGGGCAGGAACCGCTCTATTATGCGCAGCTACCCACCGGCCGGCCGGCGGTGAATGTCGACCTCAGCCACATCCCCACCGATTCGCCGTCGAAGTTCGTTTCGCGCTACGTAGACGAGGAGAATTCAGCGCTGTTCCCGTTTGGATGGGGAATGAGCTATACCCGCTTTGGCTACTCCAAGCCGACGGTGAGCCGCGAGTCGGTGTCGCTCAAGGAAGTGCTGGCGTCGGGTCACGCGCCGGTGGTCAAAGTGGGCGTCGACGTCAGGAACACGGGCTCTGTAAAGGGCACTGAAGTGGTGCAGATGTATATCCGCAACACTGTGGCCAGCGTGGAGCAGCCGGTGCGCGAGCTGAAGGGATTCGCGCGCGTCGAGCTGGCCCCCGGCGAGTCGAAGCATGTCGAGTTCCCGCTGGGCTTCGACGAGCTCAATTTCTATAACGTCGATGTCAAGCGGACCGTGGAGCCGACCACCTACAAGATCTGGGTCGGCGGCAGCTCGCTGGCCACCGAAGAGACCAGCCTGCAGATCGTGGAGTAACGGAGCGCGGTTGATGTATCGATTGCTGCTTTGGGTGGTCGCGCTTGAATTCTTCGGACTCGCTGTTTCGAGTGCACCGCCACCAGTCAAACCGGCGACGGCCCAATTCAGCGTTCGCCAATTCGGCGCGAAGTGTGACTGGAATGGATCGTCCGGCACGGACGACACCTCCGCGTTCCAGGCCGCGGCGACGGCGGCGGCGAATGCCTACAAGTCCACCGGGCGCGCGCAAACGGTCACGTTCCCGAATGGCTGCGTCGTGGGCGGCGAGATCTCGTACGGAAGCGGCGTGCACTGGCTTGGGCATGGCGCGATCATCGTGCCGCAGCAAGCCGGCCGCACGTTCTACGCGGTGAATGCCGACGACGCGGCCTGGGACAACGTCAATATCACGGTCCTGAAGCCTGGCACGTCGGGACCGGCGGCTTCGGCCATCAGCTGGTTCTCAATCAACGACACGGCTTCGCAACATAAGGTCGCCATTCGCAACTGCACCATCAAAAACAGCGACTGGGGAATCCTCATTCTCTACAACAACGGCACCGGGTCGCTGAGCGATGTCGAGATTTCCGGCAACACCGTTACGAGCGATGCGATGTATACCAACGGCGACGGGATCCATGTGGCCGGACGGGTGAGCGGCATTCGCATCCATGACAATCGCATCGTCAATCGCGGCGATGCGGGCATCGGGTTGACCAGCGAATCGCAGGGCGCCGGGGTATATGTGCTGTCAGGCGCGAAGGTGTGGAACAACGTGCTGACCAACGACCTGGTGGGCCTTGATGACTCCGGCGCCACCAACGTGGAGTGGACCGGCAACACCGTGAAGGCAACTGTGGCGCGGGCCCGGGCGCAGAATCCGGCCTTCCGGCAGATCTATTACGGCGATACCTATCCCGTGGGCGTGCGCACCAGCCGCAACTATTTTGCCAGCGGTGACAATGGCGGCGTGTCCGCGGCAGTGAAGATCGACCCCAAGGTGACCGGGCAGACTTCGTGGCCCAACCTCAACAGCGTCTTCGAAAACAACTTGATCGATGGGCCCAATGCGCCGCTCTACGTGCGAGGACGCAACATTGTCGTTTCCGGAAACACGTTTGCGCGAGGCGGGACGTTCACGATCGATTACGACGGGGCGGGCGGATTGGCGACGACCGATGTTATGGTCGGCCCGAACAAGTGGATGGCGCCCGGCACGTTGGCGGCGGGGGCGGGATGCGCGCTCTACAAGAACGTGCGCGTGGCGCCGCAGGTCAATCGGGGAAAGTTCACGTACAGGAACTCCGGCTGCCTAACCCAGGTCTCAAAAGCGAGACCTCCACCCCACGGACGAAGACCTGTCCGCTGGGACCCCGGACCGGGGGCACCCCATTTCTGAGATTTCCAAAGGGTCCGTGGTTTCCCACCCTCGCGCCAGAAATCCGCCGCGGCAGATCGCAAGGATGGAGCACGGGAGTGCTGGTCTGTCAGCGGGCGACGATCTTGTTCGCGATGCGGTCGTATTCCGTTCTGGAAATCAAATGCTTCTTTACCAGGTCGCTCCCGGCGTCGTAGGGGCGGCCATCGACAATGCGGCGCGCCGCCGCTTCGTCGATGCCCGGCAGTGACTCCAGATCTGTTTCGGAGGCCTTGTTGATGTTCACCGGGCCCTTCTGCTTCAGGCCCTCGGCGACGCCCTGGGCCACCGCCTTCGCATCCTTCGTGGCCTCGGAGGTAGCCCGCGCGGTATCTTCGCGTATCGCGTCGGGGCTGCGCCTCTCGGGCGTGCAGGCCACGAGAGGGATAAGGGCGAGGGTGAACAGCCAGGCGAGTTTCGAAATCCGCTTCATGGTTGGTTCGATGCAACCGCAGAGGCCGGGGCTTGTTTGCGATCGGGAGCCGGGTTGCGTATCGCAACGGAATCACGCCGCTCTCTGGTAAGTCCTGTGTACACTGTTTTCAACCAGACGGGTCCCCGCAGGCGGGTCTTTGCCGGCGGGGCCTGAGGAGGCTTCATGCAGACCCGGATCCAGGGCACCACAATGCCCGTGCTCGAAGTGCAGCTTGACCCCAATGAAAGCGTGTTTTCAGAGAGCGGCGAACTCTCGTGGATGACCCAGTCCATTCAGATGACCACCCACACCCAGATGGGCGGAGGCGGAGGCCTGTTCGGCGTGTTCAAGCGCATGGCCGGCGGCGGCAGCCTCTTCATGACCGAGTACCGCGCTTATCAGTATCCGGGCGAGGTCGCGTTCGCCACCAAGGTGCCGGGACACATCGTGCCGGTGCAGCTGGGGCAGGGCTATGAATACATGGTGCACCGCCATGGATTCCTGTGCGCCACTCCGCAGGTGACCATCAGCGTGGGATTCCAGCAGTCTCTGGGAGCGGGCATCTTCGGCGGCGACGGCTTCCTGCTGCAGAAGCTGAGCGGCTATGGAACCGCCTGGATCGAGCTCTCGGGCGAACTGATCATGAAGGACCTGGCGCCCGGCGAGATGCTGCGCGTGCATCCGGGGCACGTGGGGGCGTTCATGTCTTCCGTCTCGTTCCAGATCACGATGGTGCCTGGAATCAAGAACATGATCTTCGGCGGAGATGGGATTTTCCTGGCGCAGATGGTCGGGCCGGGACGGGTGTGGCTGCAGACCCTGCCGCTTTCCAGGCTGGCCCACAAGATCGGCGAATATCTGCCGCACTCGGGCCGCGAAGTTCCGCAGACGGCCGGTGCTGGTTTGATCGGAGGCATTGTGGGTTCCATCTTGAGCGGGGGCGAGTGATCTCCCAGCTCTCAGAAGCGAGACCTGGGGCACCCAATTTTGAGATCGGTCAAGGTTCGCACGCATCTTACGGTACTCGGGGGTGATTCGAAACTTGCAGGAAACGCGCATGACCATTTTCGTCCGCTCTTCGCGGAGTCTTCGCAGCGACATCACCTTCGCATTCGCGCTGGCCCTGGCCTGCTACCTGGCATGGCTGCTGCGCAAGGTGCTGGTGCTGCTTTACGTCAGCGCATTGTTTGCCGTGGTGCTTCAACCGTTGGTGCAGTTCGTCGGCAACCTGCGCGTCGGGCGCTTCCAGCCCTTCCGCCAGGTGTCGATCTTCATCCTCTTGCTGGTTGTCCTGGGCGGCCTTGTGGCGTTTGGCTTTTTCGCCCTTCCTCCGGTGATTCGCGATCTCGAGGAATTCGGCAAGGAGATGCCGGCGCGGCTTCCGGGCATCATGGAAAGGGTGCGGCGTTTTCCGCTAGCCGACCAGATCAACCTCAGCGACTTCGCCGACAAGATCCAGGACTTTGCCGGACACAGCGCCACCTACCTGCTGCTTTCGCTGAGGAATTGGGCCAGTTCGCTGTTCACCATCGCGATGGGACTGATCCTCACCATCTACTTCACGCTGGAAGGGGACGTGGCCTATCGTTGGGCGCTTTCGCTTGTCCCGGCGAGGGGCCGGGAGCGCCTGGACATCACGCTGCGTAAAGCCGAGGTCCGCATGGGCCGCTGGCTCATCGGGCAGGGCAGTCTCATGCTGATCCTGGGCCTTACCAGCACAGTCGTCTACGTCTCGTTGCATGTGCGCTATGCATCGGCGCTGGGCGTGCTCACCGGATTGTTGAACATCATCCCGGTACTCGGTGCGGCCGTGTGCATCGTGCTGGCGCTGCTGGCGGCCGCGGTGGACTCGTGGGGCCGCGTACTCGGCGTCGGCATTTTCTACGTCGCGTACCTTTGGGTGGAGAACTCGTTCCTCACCCCGCGCATCATGAAGTCCAGCGTTGACTTGCCGGGATTGGCGATCATCGTCGCACTGCTGCTGGGTTCGGAGCTGCAGGGAGTCGTGGGCGCACTGGTATCGGTGCCGACCGCAGTGCTGGTGGCTGAACTTATCGATGAATACCTGGTGTCGAAGGAGCCCGCGCCCGCTGCTTGAGCTTGGCGGAAGATCCCAGGTCTCAGATTCGAGACCTGGGCACCCCGTTGGGATTGAATCCTAGTGCTGCGAAGCGGCGGCGCGGACCGCGGCTTCGACGGCGGCTTTCATCACGCCGCTGTCGGCGAACAAGTGCACCATGCCGCCTGAGAGCGTGGGACCACCAACGCGGGTCGCCGGCGCGAGCAGGCCTTGTCAGGCTCGCCGTTCTGAGATCGCCGCTGCCCTGCGCGTCGATCACCAGGTTGGCCAGCTTGCGCGCCTGGTCAAGATCGAAGCTCTCGGAGACGAACACCAGCTTGCCCCGCGTAGTGATAACCACGGGACCTTCGTCGGTGGTGAAGACCTGCTCGATGTTGCCGGCCGGAGCATCGGTGGGGGCAGCGTGGGCCTTCGTCCTTGTGCAGGCCGGAATACTTGCGGCCCAGGGCGTTCGCGTAGAGCTCTGAAAACGCCTGCGCCGCGGCCGAGTTCTTCCATGCCGACAGGTAGAACAGCGAAATGGACTTGGTGCTGGCCTGCTCGGCAGGCGTCTTGGCGCTCAGCCGCTGCCCGGCCCAGTAGATGCCGCCATCCCACGACGGAGTCAGGTCGCGCGACGCGCTCTCGCCGCCGAAGAGCTCGGTAAGGATGTGCAGGTCGAGCTCGCCCACCTGGCCGATGTCGTAGGCCTTGTAGGTCTTGTCGACGATGGGGTGGATGTCGGGCAGCAGCGGCACCACGGGCACCTTGGCCTTCTCAAACTCGCGGGGATTGATGATCTCCCACGTGGAGCTGGGCGGCCGGTCGAGCGCGCCGGCGAAGGCGGCCTTCTGCCCCTGGTCCATCCACACATCCTGCTCGAAGCTCAGGCCTTCGCGATAGGGAAACAACAGCGACTCGGAGAGCAGCAGCGGGGCGCGCGCCAGTACCGGCGAGTTCTCCGAGCCCGCCATCCCGTTCTTGATGCGCATCGACAACCTCGGGATCCTTGATGAGGCTCTTGCCCATGGGCTTGAGGATGTTGTCCATCATGACCGCCGTGGCCTGGCCCTCGGCAACGGCTTCGCGGGCGGTGTCGATCTCGTCCTTGGCGAGATGGTCGATGTCGTCGCGATAGTTGGTGGAGACCTCATTCGGCGTCTGGTCGCCCCACTTCTCCAGGTTGACGCGCTGATCCTGAAGGGCGTGGGTCAGCTCGTGGGCCAGAACCGGCTTCTGCTCGTCGACCGCCACCCAGTCGAGCATGTTCACGGTCTTGGTCTTGGAGTCGTAATAGGCCTCGATCTGCTCCTTGAGCAGGGCCAGCAGGAACGGCTTCAGGTCGAAGTCGCGATCGAGCAGGCCGAACTTCTTCAGCACGATTTCGCCGCGCTGCAGGCGCTTGGCGCCCTCGTCCTCCTGGAATTTCTCGTTCAGATACGACTCGACGGCGTTGCGCGTGGTGAGCTGGCGCTTGACCGTGCTCTTTCACGGGCAGCCCCGTCTCCTGAGACGAGAACTGGATGAGCTGATCGACCAGGGCAAAAAGCTCTTTGGCCTGCTCGGGGGTAATGCGCGATCTCGGGCTTCTTCGCGGGCGATTCCTTCGCGGAGTCCTGCGCGGAATCGGGAGACTTGACCGGAGGAGCGGACGGCACCGGGGCCTGCGGTGACTGGGCCCCGGCGGACAACGTTGCGAGGCCCACGGCTGCCGCAATCATCAGGTTGCGCCAGTCGACTTGCTGCCTCAATGAACTGCTTCTTCATCCAATCTCCTTGGTCGTTTGCGGAGGAGCCGGGCCGTGCCGGATCGTCTGTCATTCGAGGCTATAATTAGGATGCGCTTCGACTCGCGGAGTTTTCAGGAAAAATCCCCGATGGAGCGCTGAAATCCTCGTATGACCGAAGTCAATCTTGCCGCATCTCCGGCGGCCACGGTGGTTGCCGGATTCCTCATTTCAGCCGACCCGCCGCCGCAATGCACCGTGTACCACGGCGTTCTTACGCCTACTGAATTGGACGCGCGACCGGAGGAAATAGAGGCGCTGATTTCCGCGATCCGCTGTCCACGATCTGGGCTGGCTGCGCCGCGTCGCGGTGCGCGGGAAGGACCGTTTTCGCTGGCTCAGCGGCATGGTCACCAACATGGTGAAAGACTTAGAGCCCAATGCCGGCGCCTGGAACCTGGTGTTGAACGCGCAAGGGCGAATCCAGGGCGATCTGACGGTTTGGCGCGACAACGATGACCTGGAGCTCGAAATCGCCGCCGACCAGGCCGAGAAGCTTCTCGCCCATCTCGACCACTTCATCATCATGGACGATGTGGAAATGATCCCGGTCGAGGATGAAACGGCCATCGGTCTGGCGGGGCCGAAAGCCGGCGAGGTACTGGCTCGATTGGGATTGCCGGCGCTCTCCGAGCCCGATGACGCAGACCCGCGCCGAATGGTCGGGCACGCAACTGATCGTCCGCAGCGGCTACGGCGCTCTCGCCGACCACTACGCGATCTGGATCGCAGCCGTTCAGGCTGAAGACCTTTGGCGGGCGACTCGTCGAAGCAGGCGCAAAGCCCGTGGGCACTGCGGCTCTTGAAGCCTTCCGCATCGCCGAAGGCATTCCCGCTTACGGCGTCGACATGGTGGAGCGCGACCTGCCGCAGGAAACCTCGCAACTGCGCGCCCTTCATTTCAACAAGGGCTGCTACCTCGGCCAGGAGATCGTGGAGCGGATTCGCTCCCGCGGCAACGTGCACCGCCACCTTCGCCAGCTGGAACTCGAAGGTCCGCTTCCGGAACCGGGTGCAAAACTCACCGTCGACGGCGCCGAGGCCGGCCACATCACCAGCGCGGCGGAACTGCCTCTCGCGACCGGCCGCGGATCTTCGCCATCGGCATGATCCGCGCCGAGGCCGAAGCCCGCAACTTGCCGCTCGACTACGCATCGGGCGAGGCCGTCGGCACCGCTCGAATCCTGACCGTCCCGCCTTCCCTCTAATCAGTGTGGAAAGATAGAAGCATGAGCGATACACCGAAATTCGAAGTGATCGACCGCCGCAAGTACAAGGCCGAAGAGGAAGAACGCGAGGCATCCGCGTCAAGCCAGTCCGAGTCTGCCTCCGAGGCGACGGAAAGCCGGCGCCCGAGCCGGAGCCAAAGAAGGAAGAACCGCGTCCCGGCCCGCAGCTTGTGACCGAGACTTCGCGTGCCAACGCCGCAGACGAATTTGAGACCGGGTTGGAGGCGGAGCCGGAACTGCCCCCTGCTCCGACCGCGGAAGAGAGCCGCGCAGCAGAAGACCGCCTACGACGCATCCTCGCAGCGGCTGGAAGACATCATCCGGGCCCAGAACCCCGGCGTCGGCCCTCAGCCGGCCGTCACGTTCGATCACCTGGTGAACCAGCTTTATGTCTCCGCCATGATCCAGATGGGCGCCGGGCAGGAAGGCCAGCGGGCGCGCATCGACATCCTGGGCGCCAAGCAGACCATCGACCTGCTGGGCATCCTGGCGGAGAAGACCAAGGGAAACCTGACCGAGGCCGAAGACCGCACCCTGCAGGCCGTGCTGTACGAGGTGCGCATGGCCTTCCTCGAACTGACCAACATGATCTCCATGCAAAGCATGCAGCCGCCCCCGGCGCCACCGCCGGGCAAGCGCTAGGCTGCACGCGCGATGGAGGGCCGCCTCACATTCCTGGGCACGGGCACGTCGATGGGCGTGCCCACGCTGGGGTGCGACTGCGCGGTGTGCACCTCGGCCGATCCGCGCGACCGGCGGCTGCGGCCTTCGGTGCTTGCTGCGGTGGAACGTGCTCCGCGCGAAGACGGTGCACGCAGGAGCGCGTCGGTCGATCATCGACACCGGTCCGGATTTCCGCGAGCAGGCCCTGCGCACGCGGCTCACCCATGTCGACGCCGTGCTTTATACCCACTCGCACGCCGACCACATCATGGGCCTCGACGATCTGCGGCCGCTGAGCTTCGCGTCGTTTCGCGCCGGCGGGCCCGATTCCCGCTCTATGCTGCCGCGCGAGACCGCGGCGGTGCTGGAGCGCATCTTCGACTACCACTTCTCGCTCCGAGTCCACCTATCCCACGCGCGCGCGCGTGCACATTGCAGCCGCTTGCCGACCGCATCCGCATCCACGAGGTCGAATTCACTCTGCGTGCCGGTGAAACACGGCGAGATGGACATCGCCGGCTTTCGCTTCGGCGACATGGCCTACCTGACCGACGTGAGCGAAATTCCCGAGTCGAGCTTCGCTCTGCTTGAGGGGCTGGAGACCCTGGTGCTGCCGTCGCTGCGCCACCATCCCCATCCCAGCCACGCCACCGTGAAGCAGGCGGTGGGATGGGCCGAGCGCATCGGCGCGCGCCAGACCTGGCTCACCCACATCGCCCACGAACTGGGCCACGAAGAAACCAACCGCATGCTGCCCGCCGGGCGTGGCCCTGGCGTACGACGGCCTGGAAGTGGCCGTGAACCTATGACGCGAATCCTATCGGCCTGTCGCTCCCATGATTCCCGTCTACCGCTCGATCGAAGAAATCCCGGCCGGGTTCGGGCCGTCGATCGCCGCCATCGGCAACTTCGACGGAGTGCATCGCGGCCATCAGGAGATTCTCGGCGCGGTGGTGGATGAGGCGCGGGCCCGGGGTGCGCGGGCGGTCGCGGTCACATTCGATCCGCATCCCGAGCAGGTGTTGCGGCCCGAGCGTGCCCCGCGCCTGCTCACGCCGACCCCGGAGCGCCTGCGGCTGCTGGCCGGCACCGGCGTCGACGCGGTCGTGCTTCTTACCTTCGACCAGGCCCTGGCCCACATGCCGCCGCGCGAATTTGTCTCGCGGGTGCTGGTCGAGGCGCTGGAGTGCGCGGGCTGCACGAGGGCGGCAATTTCCGCTTCGGGTATCGCGCGGCCGCCGGGCGTGAAGGAACTGGCGGAGTTCGGCGCGGAGTTCGGCTTCGAGGTGCACGTCCATCAGGCCGTGCGCGTGCACGGGCTCGAAGTCTCAAGTTCCGCGGTGCGGGAACTGGTCGCCGCGGGCGATATGAAGCGCGCGCGCTGGATGCTGGGACGCCCGTTCGAGGTGCGTTCGACGCCGGTGCGCGATCGCGGCGTGGGAAGCCGCCTGCTCGTCCCTACCGTGAACCTGGCGCCGTACGACGGTCTGCTTCCCGCCTTCGGCGTCTACGTGACCCGGCTGACGATTGGCGAGCGCTGTTTCCAGGCCGTGACGAACGTTGGCAACCGACCCACCTTCGAAGGCGCCGGGTTCAGCGTCGAAACCCACATCCTCGAACTTCGAGCCGATCGATCTGACCGAGGAAACGCCGCTCGGGCTTCGAATTCCTGTTCCGCCTTCGCGCAGAGCAGAAGTTTCCCAGCCCCGAGGCGCTCAAGTCGCAGATATTCAAGGATGTGGGGCGGGCAAAGCGGTATTTCCAACTAGCTGGATCAGGCTAGGCTCTCCGTGCCCCATACTTTCCGCTTCTTTCGGCGGAAAGGGTGGGAGACCACTGAGGCCCACTTGCCTCTCTTCGCCTCGTTGTCCATTCATTTTCTATTTCAACTGGTCCTATCTCACCCAAACCCCACGCCCGAAAGCTTGACCATGGCCAGTCTTCAGGTTTGGCACACAAGTCACGCTTGACGGGGTTGCGGTGAATGTACCGAAGCTGAGTCACAAACCCGGCATGATTCCGGACGTTGTGGTCGAAGTATCGGGCCTGCCAGAAGGGGTCGTCTCCGATGCAACGCTTCTGTTCTTTTCGAGCTTGAACCGAGACCTTCGCTTTCAGTAGGTGCATGACGTCGGCGATCGTGCCGGATGGCGGCTCATTCATCAGCAAGTGCACGTGTTCGGGCATGACGACGTACCCAAAAACGCATATCTGAAAACGGCGCCGGACCTGCTCGAGCGCGACCGGAAATCCGCCTTCCATGTGCATTTCGGCCAGCAGGGGAAGACAGTGGTAACAGCTGAAGGTGAGGAAATGAGCCTGCCCTGAATGGTGGAGACGTATGAGGCCGTCAGGCATGGTGTCCCTGCTGAGATCCGATCGGAAGAGTTGTTGATAATTCTACTGCGGGCTCTTGTGGTCTCCCACCTTCGCGCCAGAAAAAAGGCGCGAAGATGGGGCACGGAAGGGTTGTGGTGTGGGCGGCTTGGCGGGCGCTTCGACCTGCGCCTTCAGGACCGGTTTCTTCTCGGTGCCCGGGTCGCCGAGGAATTCTTCGTTGTCCTTGCCGGCGATGGCTTGTTTCATCACCGTCATCCAGATCGGCAGGGCGGCCCTGGCGCCGGTCTCTTTTTCGCCCAGCGACTCGCGGCTGTCGAAGCCGACCCACACGCCGCACGTAATCGACGGCGAGAAGCCCAGGAACCAGGCATCGGTGTAGTCGCTGGTGGTGCCGGTCTTGCCGCCAACCGGGTGATTCAACTGCGCAGCGGCCGCGCCCGTGCCGTGCGCCGTCACCGCGCGCAGGAAGCGTCATCATGGTCCGCGCGGTCTGCTGGCTGATGACTTCATCCACCTGCGACGGCTCTTCCCAGAGCGTGATTCCGTCGGCGTTCGAAACTTTGCGGATCAGGCGCGGCTTGACGCGGATGCCGTCGTTGGGAAAGACCGAGTACGAAGCCACCTGCTCCTGAAGCGTGATCTCGACCGCGCCCAGCGCGACAGGCAGATACGCGGGAATGTTGGTCGTCACGCCGAACCGGTGGGCCGTGTCGATGACTTTGCGAATGCCCACGCGCGCGGCCAGCTTGACCGCCGGGATGTTGCGCGACTCGGCGAAGGCGTTGGTCAGGGTCATCGCGCCCTTGTAGTCGTTCTCGTAATTGTGCGGCGTGTAAGACGCCGAAGCTCACCGGCGCATCCACGATGATGTCGTCGGGCTTGGCGCCTTCTTCGACCGCCGTGGTGTAGACATAGGGCTTGAAGCTGGAGCCGGTCTGCCGTTCCGCCTGGGTCGCCCGGTTGAACTGCGGAAAGCGCGTAGTCGCGGCCGCCCACCATGGCCAGCACGTCGCCGGTGGTGTTGTCGATGGCCATCAGCGCGCCCTGGGCGCCGGAATCCTGCTCGAGCGTGGCGCGGTGCGCGGTGCCTTCCATCTGATCGGTCAGGTGGACATAGATCACGTCGCCGGGCTTGACGAGGCGCGTCGGCATAGCGCTGGCCGGTCCAGGTCCAGTCGCCGCTCAGCAGCACCACCTCGCTCCGAGCCGAAGCGGGCATCGATCTCCAGGGGCAGCACCCGGGTGACGATGGCGTGGACATAGTCGCCCGGCGTGGTAGGCGAGCGCCCCAGTCGGGGTGGCGGTAGTCCTCGATGTGAGATGCCGTCGTGGAGCACGTTCTGGATGCGGCCGCGCCAGCCGTGGCGGCGCTCATAGGCGGCCAGGCCGTCCAGCACGGCGCGGTTGGCGGTCTGCTGCAGGTCGAGATCGAGCGTGGTGTCCACGCGCAGGCCGGCCTCGTGGACCTGTTCGGAGCCGAAGCGCTTTTCGAGCTCGCGGCGGACTTCTTCCTGGAACCAGGGAGCGACCGAGACCTCGGGCTGGGCGACATGCAGACCCAGCGGCGCCTGGCGGGCCTTGTCGGCCTGGGCGTGGGTAATGACGCCGTCCGACTCCATCTCGCTCAGCACCAGGTTGCGGCGGCGCAGGGCCTTGTCGGGATTCAGGAGGGGCGAGTAGCGCGGCCGGCCCCTTGGGCAGACCGGCGAGCAGGGCGGCCTCGGTCAGGGTCAGATCCTTGGCATGCTTGGTGAAGTAGAACTCCGAGGCCGCCTCAAAGCCGTACATGCCGCTGCCCAGGTAGATCTGGTTGCCGTAGAGGGTGAAGATCTGTTCCTTGGTGAAGGCGCGCTCGATCTGGATGGCGAGATAGGCTTCCTGGATCTTGCGCAGGGCGGTGCGGTCGGCCGAAAGAAACAGGTTGCGCGCCAGTTGCATGGTCAGCGTGGAGGCGCCCTGGGCGCGGCCGTGGGTGCGCAGGTCGTGGACCAGCGCGCCGAAGATGCGGAAGAAGTTGATGCCCCCGTGGGTCTCGAAGGTCTTGTCTTCGATGGAGATGACCGCCTGCCGCAGGACGGGAGCGAAGTCGTTGTAATTGACCATGATGCGCCGCTCCAGGGCGAACGACCCGATGACCCGGCCTTTCTGGTCGTAGAGGTCGGTGGTCGTGGAGGGGCGGTAGCGCTCGAGATCGTGAATCTGGGGCAGGTCGACCGAGTAGACCAGCGTGAGCCCGGCCAGGGAGCCGGTGATGACGGCCAGCGTGATGAGGATGACGAGCGCTCGTTTGCCGGCGAGTTTGAGACGGGGCCGCGGCGGAGTCAGCGGCAAGCCGGTGCGATCGGCCAAGACCGCTGCGTTCGGCAGGTTGGGTTGGGGTGCAGCCAACGGCTTCGAGCCTCATAGGGCATTTCTCAAGCGAGCGCGGGCGAAAAATGCTGTATGCCCTGAGCGTAGCACGGTTACAGATTTTCGGTGGAGGGGACAGGACGGTGGGAACCAAGGAGAAAAGGGTTACGACAGTGAGTTAGCGTTCGGAGCAGATGGTTGCCCACCCTCGCGTCCGACCACCCCGGCGACGAAGACCTGCCGCCGGGAACCCCGGGAAGGCGCGAGGATGGGGCACGGTACTTTTTGTGCGAGCAGGACTAGCTGGACTTTGCCTTGAGAAGCTGCAGGGCCTTGTTCAGCGGCTCGTCGCCCTTGGCGGGCGATTCCTGGTCGGCGGTGTCGTCGTCGGGGGCCTGGCCTACCTGCACGGTGGGAATCACCGCCTCATCCTGGATCTTCTTGCCGTCGGGGCCCTGGTACTTGGCCACGGTAAGCAGGAGGGCGGCGCCATCGGGCAGATCGATGGTCTTCTGCACCGAACCTTCGCCGAAGGTGCGTTCGCCGACCACGTCGCCGCGCTTGGCGCCTTCGATGGCCGCCGCGGTCAGCTCAGCCGCGCCGTAGGTGCCGCGGTTGACCAGCACCGCCAGCGGGCGCGCCGGTGAGGTAGTTGGCCGGATCGGCCGTGAAGGTCTGCTTGGGAAACTTCTGGCCCTTCGAGGGTCGCCAGCGTGCCCTGGTTGATAAAGAAGTTGGCCAGGCGCAGGCCCTCGTCGGGGTCGCCGCCGGAGACATCGCGCAGATCGAGCAGGATCTTGTGGTTCTTGGCGGCCTTGATCTTGGCCGCCAGTTCGTCCACCCGGGCCTTGTTGATCACCACCGGCTTGAGGTAGAGAATCGACGCGTTCTCATACTGCTGCTCCGACAAGCGCCGGAACCGGAACGATCGCGCGGGTCAAGCGTGAGCTTGTCGGGATCGGCCTTGCGGGGGCGAACCAGCGAAAGGTTGACCGTGGTTCCCGGCTTGCCGTCGAGCAGCATGCGGATCACCGCCAGCGAGAGCTCGCGGGTCGACTGGTCGCCGATCGACTCGATCACGTCGCCATCGTTCACGTGCTCCTGGTCCGCGGGGGACCCGGGCAGCACATTCACCACCGTGGCATAGCCAAAGCGCTTGGAGACGGTGATGCCGACCTGGGCGACGCCGGTCGCGGGGCGATCCTTGTAGATCTTGTATTCGGTCGGGGTCAGGTAGCTCGAATCGGCGTCCAGTGACTCCAGCAGGCCGTGCAGCGCGCCGGTGGTGACGTCGTTCATGTTCGGCTCGGTCACGTAGTCGGTCTGGATGCGCTTCAGCACCTGCTGATACACATTCATCTGGCGGTACGCGCCGTCCTGGTCGGCGCCGGCGTGCACGCCGAAGAAACCGAACTCGCCGAGGCCAAAGCCCAGGCCAAGGGCGGCAAACACCGCCGCTGCCAAAACGAAGACAAGTCGCTGGAAGAATCGAGACACAAACACCACCGGGACGGCCTGGAACGGGGTCCCCGCGAACAGGATTCGCTCGTGGGGTGGTTGAGGGGTGCAGGCCGCTCATCCTATAGACGTAATCATACCGTAAGCGGTGATTCAGGGGTCTTGCGAAATCGCAAAGCGGGTTCGTCGTTCCCAGTTTCCCATCGCAGCAAACAGTCAATAAATTGAGCGACTGCAACGATGGCAAGCAGTCAAGAGCCCCAAAAACTTCGAAACTCACTCTTTCTGAGGGTACAGTTTGCGCTAGCGCAAACTGTACATCATTTTACAAATGAATATTCATCCTCAGGTAACTTCCCCAGTTTCGTTCGCAACTCGAGTTCTGCATCGAGAAACCTCTGTCGCGGTAGCAGCGAGAAGCTGAATCGAATTACCAGACGAGATCTGCGCTCTTTCCTGTTGTACCTGCCGGCTTCCTTGGTTGTTTTCAAATCCAGAACAGCAACGGATTGGTGCGCGCGTATTCGGAACGCGCGTGCCCTCGGGCCAGGTGGTCTCAACGGTTGATCGTCGGTAACAAAGGCGTGCGCAGCATTACTCGTACACGCAAGGCACCACGAGAGCATCACTGATCTCCCGGCCCGTATGTCACCAGCCATAACTGGACCTTTTGGGGAGAAATATGGAAGCGGAGCAACAGACAGAGGGCGTGGATACCACGCAAAACGAAGACTGGAATCAGTATCCCGGGGCCCCTTCGGTGGAATTTAATCTGGAAGGCAGGGCGGGGTGGCCTCCTTCATTCTGGCTGACGGAAACCAACCTGGACCGCGTGGAACAATCGCACGCAGACATCGCAGTCGAAGCCAGGCAGGCCTTCCTTCGGTCGCTCGGCGTTGCTGAATTCGTGGAACGAAGGTTCATTCCGGAATTTGTCGCCAGCAAGCGATCCGCAGGCCGCGCCCATTTTCAGGCAATCCTCAAACACGTTCTTCCACCGGAGCGAGTGGCTCGTGCATTTGCGGCCGATCGAGTAAAGGGCAAGAACTCGCTAAGCGCGATCCCGGGATGGCCATATATCGACTCCCTGGCGTTGTGCGAGATTAACCCGGCAGCCATCCAGGGCCTGATTGCGGCAGCACTGAAGAACGGCTATTCGATTCAGACGGCAACGCATATCCGCAACGTAGTCCGCGCCATCTTCTCCCACGCGATCCGAACCGGATCTTATCTAGGCCCGAACCCTGCCGCGCTGGTGAACCTGCCTCCCATGAGCCGCAAAGAGACCCCGATCCTGACGTTCGCGCAGCTCAAGAGTCTGCTTGGGGTCATGCGTTATCCGGAACGGGAATTCGCGCTGTTTGCCATGCTCACCGACATGAACGTCGCAGAGATATGCGGGCTGCAATGGAAATACCTGAATCTCTCCAATCTTCCCCGCACGATCGACCAGGAATTCGTGCCTCCGAAGGTGATTGCGGTGAGAAATCAAAGCTACCGCGGCGAAGTGAGCGAAGTGGTCGGCAAGAGGAGACGATTTGTTCGGATATCCGATTCGCTCGGCTCGGTTCTTCGCGGTTTGCGTAACCGCAGGCAACTCAGCCGGCATCAGGATTTTGTGTTTGCCTCAAGAAATGGCACGCCCATTCATCCCGAGAACATCGCGGCGCGCCGCCTGAAATCGACAGGAAAGTCCCTGGATATGCCGTGGCTTACCTGGGCGGTGTTTCAGCGAAGCCGGAGTGCGGTACAAGCGGAGGTCGGAGAAGGCTTCCACGAGCAACTGGAGAAGATCGGTTTCCGCGCGGGGAACTAACGCCCGACTGCATGAGTTCGTAGCCAGAGTAGCGGCGCGCGCATCGGCCCGGCCGCTACTCGAAGCCTCTGCGGCGAAGGCTGAACGAATAGGACACGCCTCCCTGAAGAACCGGATAAATGTGAAAAGGCGAAACTCGCCGGTTCCACGACGCCAACTGCGCGGCCAGGTTGGATGTGAAGCCCGGAAACTGCGATACGGGCGCGCAGACTGTAATATCCGTCTGGCTACAAACTGACCCAAAGAATTGAAACTGAGCGGTGGGCGTATTGATAAAAGCTACGCCTGCCTCAAATGGAAAGGTGAAGCGCTTTCGCGTTCGGGATACGTAGTGGCCAAGTCCGGTCGTGACCATGAACCCGCTGCCGCCCAGCAGCAGGCGGCCTGCGCCGTGCACGGGATCAGCATCAGACGATGCGTAATCCACATTGTTGATGGTGAACGTTGCACCCGGTTCGGCGCTGATATTTCCTTGCACGCGGTTGTGATTCAAGAGGAGGAAACCGGGACTAATCCGCAGAGGCACTCTATGGAGCGGATAGAAATCGGCTTGCGCGCCGGAGTTGGCTAACGCGACATTTAACGCTACCCGGAACCCGCTCTGCGTGTAGCGATGAGTCAGGTTGGTGTAGTTGGCGAACACGCGCAGATCTGCGCGCGGGCCCAGGTTGGTCCCCACCTCGGCTCCGATTCCCAGGGTTGAGACCGACAGGTCGGCTGCGGCGAGCGAGAATGCGCCGCCCCTGGAAGCCGAATACTCCACCTGACCCGCCCCGGCGCCCCCCATCGGGTTGGGACTGGGGTCGGCTGGCAGGATCGCCGGGAATGACAAAGGCGAGTGGACGGGCGCCTGGGCGTGCATTGCGAAGCAAAAGCTCAGTAGCAGGAGGAAAATACCAATGACAGCGTGAGGCATGGTCTAAGATCTCCTGGAAACCCTGGACGAGAGTCGGGGAATAAGGAGCCCGGGGAAGCAAAGGATCTAAAGCACCCAATATCAGGAGAAGGCGGGTCTCCATTTTGGGAGATCCGCCCGAGAGCTGGTTTCTATGGACGCAGATTCAGCATTTTCTTTAAGAGCGATGCGAAGGTACGGTGGCCCCTGATCCGAATACGTGATGGTTGAGATGCTGCCTTGACGACAGGAGACGCCTTATTGAGATGTTTGTCGAGCAGTTTCGGAAACCCGGTTGGGTCGGATCGAGGCCAATGCGAAAGGCCGCCCCCAAAATTGGAGGCGGCCTTTCGATATGAAACCCAAAATTCTAATTTAAGTGTATGGGCCCCGAACTCTATATAGGGTATTACCTGTTGCGCAGCCCAAAATTGTAAGCCACGCCGAATGAAGCGATGGGATAGGTTTTCAACGGTTCCGCATCTTTGGTCCACTTGGCAACCTGGGCGGCCAGGTTGCTCTGGATTTGGAGAGCGATCGGATCGGTCTTGCTGGTGATGTCGGTGCACTGCGATTGGGCCTGGTCATAGCAGGCCCAGCCGCCAAGGTTGACTTTCAGCGAAGGTGCGCCGGTGAGGGCGACACCCGCCTCGAATGGAAAAGACCAGTGGCCCTTGCGAGGCACGGTGTTGCCCCACCCGGTGGTGATGGTGAAGGCCGGATTGGTGGTGTGCAGGCTGAGCAAGGCGTTGCCGTTGACGGGAGTTGCCCGTGGCGGAGTTGGCGTTGGCCGAGTAATAGGTTTGATCGTTAAGCGTGAAGCTGGTGCCACCGGCGACGAGAGCGGTGGCGGTGACCTGGTTGGCGTTGTAGAAGAGGAGACCGGGGCTGATACGAAACCCCTTGTAGAAGGGGTAGATGTCCAGCGCGGTTCCCGCCGACTTCATATTGAGCTTGGCGTCCGCGCCGATCCCGCTGGCGGTGAAGTTGGTGGAGTAATTGAACAGGTTGCCGGACGAGCGCAGGTTGAGGTGCGGGTTGAGGTTGGTGGTCATCGAGAGTTGAACGCCCAGGGGAGAGATCCCGACTCCAAAAGCCACTTTGGAAAAGGGACGCGCCGATGGGGCGGACATGGCCGGGGCAGGAGAAACGGAAGTGCTGCCGGCGCCCGGTACGGCGTCGGAATCAATAAAGCTGGATGTCGAGCTGGATTCCTGTGCAAAGAGTGCGGGAACTGCAGAGACTAAGGCAACGGCAACTAATATTTCTTTAAATTTCACGACCGTCCCCCTCGTTCAAATAATCGACCCGGATCCAACGATCTTTAATCAGACCAATCTGGGCTTTGGGTGTTGGAGTTCCCGCAATTGCCAGCACCGTCCTGCCCGAATGAGTACCAAGATTGGGTATTTCGGTAAGGTTACCACGCGGGTATTCTTTGGGAATGCATCTCAAGTTACTTTCGATTACCCAAAAGTGGTAACGTCTCGGCAAGCATCGGAGATTGCGTTACTTGCCGGCGGGACGCTTGGCGATGAAAGCAAATTTAGACCATCTGGTTGCACTGCCGTAATCTGGGCCCATGGCGAACATTCGGACCAATCAGGACAAGCTGGCGCGGCTGCGTACGTCGCTGCTGAGTTGGTACGAACGGAATCGCCGCGATTTGCCCTGGCGGCGCAGCCGCGATCCCTACGCAATCTGGGTTTCCGAAGTGATGCTGCAGCAGACCCGCGTCGCTGCAGTGGTGGAAAAGTACCGGTCATTCATGGCGCGCTTTCCCACCGTCTTCGCGCTGGCTTTGGCGCCGGAGCAGGAGGTGCTGGCGCAGTGGAGCGGGCTGGGCTACTACCGCAGAGCGCGCATGCTGCATAAGGCCGCGCAGGTGGTGGCCGCGACCGCGCAAGGGCTCATGCCGAAAACGGCGGCCGAGTTGCGCACGCTTCCCGGGATCGGCGGGTATACCGCGGCCGCGATCGCGAGCATCGCGCACAACGAGCCGGTGGCGGTGGTGGACGGTAACGTGGAACGCGTCCTGTGCCGGATCGCGGGATGGGACGCGAACGGCGGCCATCAGCGGAAGGTGCAGGAATTCGCCTCCCGGCTCGTCGATGAAGAACGGCCGGGCGACTTCAACCAGGCCATGATGGAGTTGGGCGCGACAGTGTGCCTGCCCCGGAATCCGCAGTGCCTGGTGTGCCCCGTTTCGGAAGAATGCAAAACACGCGGCGAGCACAAGACCGCGCCGCGCGCACGCGTTGTGAGCCGCGAGGTCGGATACGCACTCTGTTTAAGAAAGCTTGCGGGTGGTTCCGATCTGGAGGTGTTGCTCGAACAGCGCTCGTCAACCGTCAGCGTGATGCCGGGGTTGTGGGAGTTGCCCTCGTTGCGCGAAGCGCCTAAGCACGATGTTCGCTTCACGGTTCGGCACGCCATCATGAATGTGAATTACGTGGTCCGCGTCCGCGATGTGCGCGAAGAAGATTTGGCCGAGCTGACCTTAGCGGCTGGAGAGCGCCAGTGGATTCCACTTCGTAACGCCGCTGGCATGGCGCTAACGGGGCTGGCGCAGAAAGTGCTCAAGCGCGCACATACGCTGCCTCTCCCACAGTCGGGTGCGATCGCGGCAGCCTCAGAAGAGAGCCCGATTTGAAGTGGTACCGTAAGATGGGTTGCCCATGAGGTATTGTTGCAACGCGTTCGAGTATTGGGCGGGGATGGCTGGCAGCCGCGGTTTCGGTATCTTCGCAGCAAGATATCCGGACGGAAACTCGACGTTGGTTCTTCAACATCGGGCATTGGATCCCGATGGTACTCCGCCCGCCTACGCCTCCTCCCGACTTTCACTGGTTTCCGACATGATCATCATCCATTGTCCGTGGTGTGGCGAGAACCTGAAAAACTTTTACCAAAACAGCATTGATGCGTTGGATCGGACTGACCTGAAGATCCTCTGATTGATCGCCGCCTGATGGCTGGAGACCTCATGAATAGAGAAGCAATCGGAATCGCCGCAATTCTTTGGACATCGACTTTCATTCACGCACAACAGCCTGCTACGCCTGATGTCCCCGGCCTGCCTCCTGCCGCTCGCGCCGCCGCCGATTCCATCGATAGCGAGAAGATCCGCGCCCACGTGCGATTCCTGTCGCTCGATCTGCTCGAAGGCCGCGGGCCGGGCACGCGTGGCGATCAACTGGCCGCCGAATACATCGCCACCCAGTTTGTGCTCGACGGCCTCGAGCCTGCCGGCGATAACCATACCTACTTCCAGCGCGTGCCTCTCTTCGCCGTACACACCCTCGAGGACAAAACGAAGTTTTCTTTCGCCCCAGAGAACGGCGGACAGCCGGTTGAGCTGCAATACGGAACCGACATCGTTTCCAAGGACCAGACCGGGCAGGCCTCCGCCGAAATCGACGCGCCCATCGTGTTTGCGGGATACGGAATTCACGCCCCCGAATACCAATGGGACGATTACGCCGGCGTGGACCTGAAGGGCAAAGTAGCCCTGGTCATCGTCAACGAGCCGCCGTCGGAGGATGAGAAGTTCTTCAAGGGCAAGGCGATGACCTACTACGGGCGCTGGACCTATAAGTACGAAGAAGCCGCGCGGCGCGGGGCCGTGGGCGTGCTGATCATTCATCGCACCGATCTGGCCAGCTACGGGTGGGAAGTGGTGCGGAACTCGCAGGCCATCGAGAAGAGCTACCTGCAGGGCGATCCCGATGCCACGCTGCGCGCAGCCGCGTGGATCCAGCATGACGTGGCGCAGAAGCTGCTCACGGCGGCCGGGTTAGGCGACGTGGACGAGGCGATCGCGAAAGCCGGCCAGCGCGGCTTTCACGCCGTTGAACTGCCGGTGCATTTGAAGGGGCACGTGGAGAGCCGGGTGCGGCGGTACGACTCGACCAACGTGGTGGGCGCGCGTGGCGGGCGCCGCATCCGGCGCCAATGCCGTGCTGTACAGCGCGCACTATGATCACCTCGGCATCGACCCCGACGCCAAGGGCGACAACATCTACAACGGGGCGGCGGACAACGGCACGGGCTGCGGGATTCTTCTGGAGATGGCGCGTGCGTTCGCGCAGTCCGCACAGAAACCGCCCCACGATGTGTATTTCGCATCCGTCACGGCCGAGGAACAGGGGCTGCTGGGGTCGCAATATCTCGGCATGCATCCTCCCGTGCCGGCCGCCGGGATCACGCTCGATTTGAATTACGACATGGTGCTGCCCATCGGAACTCCGCGGTCGGTGAACCTGGGCGGTGCGGAGCGGATCGACTTCTACCCAACCGTACAGAAGGTGGCCAAGGCATTCGATCTCGAGTTGCTGCCCGATCCGACACCCGGGCGCGGGTCACTACTACCGCAGCGATCACTTTTCGCTGGCGCGGGTCGGGATTCCGGCATTTTCTGTGGACCAGGGCGAACTGTTCGAAGGCCACGATGAAGCGTGGGGCCACGCGCAATATGAGGACTATGTCGCCCACCATTACCACCAGCCATCCGATGAATACCGCGCCGACTGGGACTTCCGCGGCAACGCGAAACTGGCGCGATTCGGATTTGTGCTGGGGTGGCTGGCCGGCGAACAGGCCAAGCCGGTGGAGTGGAAGGCCGGAGACGAATTCGAGGCGGCGCGGAAGAAAAGCGAAAAAAGCAGGGAGTAGGAAGTAAGGCACTTGCCGGGTGGCCATGTACATCTCTGAAGAAGAAGTTCGCTCGGTGCTCACCTACGAAGCGCTGATTCCGGCGATTCGGCAGGCGTTGATCGACTACTCGGCCGGAAAGGTCGAGCAGCCGGCGCGGCTGATTATGCGGGCCGGGAATGCCGAGGGCCACCGCAACGGCTGGTTCGCGGTGATGCCGGTGATTCACGGCGACGTCATGGGGGTGAAGACCGTAACCTTCTTCCCCGGGAACGCCGAAATCGGCATTCCTACGCACATGGCGATGGTCGAGTTGCTCGATCGCGCCACCGGCGAGCCGCTGGCGGTGATGGATGGGCGCCTGATCACCGAGATGCGGACCGCGGCCGTATCGGCGGCAGCTTTCGCGACGCTGGCCCCGCTGCACTTCGAGACTCCGCCGAAGAGCTTCGGCATTATCGGCTCCGGAGTACAGGCGAGGGCGCACGTTCATGCCTTGCGCCACGTATGGCCGGAGATGGGCGACATTCGCGTCTGGAGTCCTAACGCATCGCACGTGCGGAGCAATGCGCCGTCGAGTTGGGCGCGCGTGCCGTGCCCATCGAAGAATCCGCCGCGGCCGACGTCGTGCTCACCGCCACTCTGTCGGCGGAGCCGGTACTCCAAGGCAGATGGCTTTCCCCGGATGCGCTGGTGCTCGCCGTGGGGGCGACCGGCGCTACGGTTCGCGAACTCGACGACGAGGTGATGCGCACGTCCTACCTGGTCGCCGAATCGCGCGACTGCGTAGGCCGCGAATCGGGCGATGTGCTCTGCTCGGGCGCGAAGATCGAGGCGGAGATCGGCGAAATTTTCGCGCGACCCGATGCGGCCGCCATTCCCAAGAGCGGGCGCGTCCTCTTCAAGACGGTTGGCATGGCCATCGAAGACCTGACCGCCGCGCGACTGGTCTGGAAGGCGCGCGAGTAATTCGCTGGAATTCGGCCGGCATCGATTCGTGTTTTGATCGCCTGCCTGAGCGGAAACCCATGATCCTGCGTCCATTACAGTAGAGACGAAACCCCCTCTCCGACCACAGAAACTCAAAAAGCAAATTGACCTTTGTCAGGTAAGCAAGCATTCGTCTGGTTTAGGCTGATAGGGCAATTTGGATCAGATACGCGAGGAATCAGCGATGAATATCAAGAAGTGGGCGCGGTTACTCCTGGCAGTGGCGCCGATTTTATCGGGGTGCAAAGGCTTCTGGGACGTGCCCAGCGGCAGTGGCGGAGGCGGCAACGGTTCGGCCAGCGGGGTGTTTTATGTGCTGAACCAGAAGACGGCCGAGATTGCCGGATTCTCATTCGCCGCGAGTTCCACGTCACTGACAGCGATCACCGGTAGCCCATACTCGCTTGGGGCGGTGGTTCCCTTCACCATGGCGATTTCGCCCAACGGAGGCTTTCTGTATGTGAGCTCGGCGGCGGGAATTTTTGTGTACAGCGTGAATGCATCCACCGGTGCGCTCACAATTCTCAGTGGTGGCGCAGCGATATCCGCGGACCCGGCATTCACCATGGTCGTGGACCCCAGCGGGAGCTGGCTGCTGGAAGTGGTTTCCGGAGTGAACGCGGTGAACGCGATTCCGCTCGACTGCCACCACCGGGCTGGTCCTGAGCGGCGCAACCGAAGAGACGGTTAGTCTGCCCGCCGGCGCCACCGCCGTTCAACAGATAACGACCACGCGCACGGCCGCTGCCAATCCCTACGTATTTGTGGCGATGGGGACGACGGGCACAGCGATTATTCCCTTCAATGCGTCTGCTTCGGGCAATCCGTTCGGTACCGTGAAGTTCTTTGCTCCCAAGAACACCACCGGCGGCGATACCACCGTCGCGGTAGACCTTTCGCGTCCGCTGCTCTACGTGGGGGAAACCGTTGCTATAACCGGGAGCAATCCAGGGGGCGTGCGGGTATTCACGATCGGCACCAACACCACGCCGCTGACCGAGATTACGGGATCGCCCTATGCCTCCGGCGGCGCGCTCGGCTACACGGTGCCCGCGATGACGAGCGTGAATGACTCGGACGCCTGTGTCACGATCGTCACGTACACCTCCGCGTTTCCCCGGCGTCGACCAGCGGTGGGCGAAGCGATACCGCTTCGCACAAGCCGGTACCTAACGACGCGGGCAACGCTAGCAGCGCCGGTGTACGTGATGTCCGGCGAGCGAATGGGTGGGCGCGACCCCGCCGCCGGCGGGGCCGACGAACAGCGGCGTGCGGGATTCTCCGGATGCTCTTGTGGATTCACCGCCGCGTCCCCTGGTGCCCGGAGCGTGGAAGTGCGGGTCGGCGGGGTCGAGCGCGGTCAGGCGATGACGGGGGTCGACGCCGCCGATGCCCGACCCGCGCCGCGGATTCGTCGACAGGACCGAGCACGTATAGGTGTCGGTCGGCGTCAATCCCGTCACGGTCAAGGGCGACGTGCCGCCGGTCGCCGTCTTTGTCGCACCACCGTTGCTCGACACGCATGTCGCGGCAGAGGTGCTGGCCGCGCCGTTGTTCGCACCGATCGCGAAGGTGACCCGTAGGGAACCGGCCGCGAGCCGACGCGGTTACCGCGGTCGGCGCCGCGGGTGTCCGACGATCAGCGCGTTCGATGGCGTTGACGCGAGACCGAGGCCGCGGACGTTGACCGCGCTCACGGTGCAGGTGTAGGTCTTGGCGGTCGTCAACGTGACGGTCAGCGCGGTGAGGTTGGCCGTGACGGTGCCGTTGGCGCCGCCGTTGCTCGAGATGCAGGTTGCGGTGTAGTTCGTGATCGCGCTATTGCCGTTGTTCGCGCCGGGTGTGAACGACACGGTGACGGGCCCGGTCGCCGCCGTGGTGGAACCCACGCCAACGTCACCGCGGTCGGCGCCGCCGGTGAACCCACGATCATGGGTGGCGACGGGAGAGACGCCGGTCCCAACCGCGCCCGTTGGTTGCGGCGGACGTGCACGTGTACGTCTTGCCGGTGGTCAAGCCCCGAGCGCGCCGGCCGTCACCGTGCCGACACCCACGACGGTTGCACCGCCATTCGACGAGGTGCAACTGATCGTGTAGTCGGAGATCCCGCTGCCGTTGTTCGCGCCCGGGTGTGAACGACACGTGACGGCCCGGTCGCCGCCGTGGTGGAACCCGACGCCAGCGTCACCGGGTCGGCGCCGCCGGTGATCCGACGATCAGCGCGTTCGATGGCGATGACGCGAACCGAGGCCGCGGACGTTCAGCGCGCTCACGGTGCAGGTATAGGTCTTGGCGGTCGTCAACGTGACGGTCAGCGCGGTGAGGTTGGCGGTGACGGTGCCGTTGGCGCCGCCGTTGCTCGAGATGCAGGTTGCGGTGTAGTTCGTGATCACGCTGCCGTTGTTCGCGCCGGGTGTGAACGACACGGTGACGGGCCCGGTCGCCGCCGTGGTGGAACCCGACGCCAGCGTCACCCGGCGGTCGGCGCCGCCGGTGATCCGACGATCGGCCCGCGTCGATGGCGTTGACGCGGACCGAGGCCGCGGACTTCAGCGCGCTCACGGTGCAGGTGTAGGTCTTGGCGGTCGTCAACGTGACGGTCGAGCGCGGTGAGGTTGGCCGTGACGGTGCCGTTGGCGCCGCCGTTGCTCGAGATGCAGGTTGCCGTGTTCATCGTCGTGATCCTCGCTGCCGTTGTTCGCGCCGGGTGTGAACGACACGGTGACGGTCCGGTCGCCGCCGTGGTGGAACCCGACGCCGCGTCACCGCGGTCGGCGCCGCCGGTGAACCCACGATCATGGGTGGCGACGGGAGCGATGCCGTCCGCGAGCCCCGGCCGTTGAGAAGCGCGCTCACGGTGCAGGTGTAGGTCTTCGCGGTCGTCAAGCCCGCCACGGTGAACGGCGACGCCGCTCCGCCCCCGGTGACGGTTGCACCACTGTTCGACGAAATGCACGTCGCGGAGTATCCCGTGATCGCGCTGCCGTTGTTCGCGCCCGCCGTGAACGACACCGCGACCGGTCCGGTTCCCGCGGTCGTCGAACCCGGCACCAACGTCACCGCGGTCGGAGCGCGGGCGAACCCACGATCACCGCAGCGGACGCAGTCGACGCCGCACCCGCACCGGCCGCGTTGGTCGCCTTCACCGCGCACGTTAGGTCTTCGCGGTCGTCAAGGCTCCGACGGTCAATGGTGACGAGGCACCCGTGACCGTCCCGGTCGCACCACTGTTCGACGACGTGCAGGTCGCCGTGAAGCTCGTGATCATGCTGCCGTTGTTCGCGCCCGGGTGAACCACACCGTGACCGGTCCGTCGCGACCGTCGTCGAACCCGTCAATACCGTGACGCCGGTCGGCGCGCCCGGAAGTCCGCGGCGTCACCGCGGTCGACAGTGCCGAAGTGGCGCGCATGCCGCCGCGTTCACCGCTGCCACCCGGAACGTGTATGCCGTCCCGTTGGTCAGGCCGGTGTAGGCGTAGCTCGTGGTGGGCGAACCGACCAGTTGCGCGTGGTCGCGCCGGTCACGCCGGTCGGAATGCCACCGGTCGCGTTGAACACGCTGACCTGATAATCGGTGATGGCGGCGCCACCGTTGCCGGGCGCCGTCCACGTCAACGCGATCTGGCCGATCCCGGCGGGACCGACACGCCGGTCGGCGCGTCGGGGACGGTGCGGGCGTGGTAGCCGTCGACAGTGCCGAGGCCGCTCCGGTTCGACCACGTTCACCGCCGCGACCTGGAACGTGTATGCGGTCCCGTTGGTCAGGCCGGTGTAGGTGTAGCTCGTGGTGGGCGAACCAGCGAGTCGCGTCGTCGCGCCGGTCACGCCGGTCGCGGTGCCACCGGTCGGTTGAACACGCTGACCTGATAGTCGGTGATGGCGGCGCCGCCGTTGTTCGAACGGGCGCGGTCCACGTCAGGGTCACCTGCCCGTTCCCAACGTCGGCGAGATGCCCGTCGGCGCGTCCGGCACGGTCATCGGCGTTACCGCGGCCGACAGTGCCGACGTGGTGCCCGCGCCTGCCGCGTTCACCGACGCGACCTCGAAGGTATACGCCGTCCCGTTGGTCAGGCCGGTGAACGTGTCGCTCGCGATGGGCCCACCAACCGGTCGGCGCGGACGCGCGGTTACGCCGGTCGGAATACCGCCGGTCGCGTTGAACACGCTGACCTGATAGTCGGTGATGGCGGCGCCGCCGTTGTTCGCCGGGCGCGGTCCACGTCAGGGTCACCTGCCGTTCCCCGACGTCGGCGCGATGCCCATCGGCGCGTCCGGCACGGTCCGCGGGGTCGCCGCGGTCGACAGTGCCGACGCCGCTCCCGTTCCGATCGCGTTCACCGCCGCGACCGGGCAAACGTGTATGCCGTCCCGTTGGTCAGGCCGGTGAACGTGTAGCTCGCCGCGGTCGAGCCAACCGATCGCGTGGTCGCACCCGTCACGCCGGTCGCCGCGTTCCTGCACCGTCGAAGACACTCACCGCATAGTCGGTCACCGCCGCGCCACCGTCGTTCGTCGGCGCGGTCCACGTCGAGCGCGACTTCACCGTCAGCGGGCGTGCCCGCGACGCCCGAAGAGGCGCGTCGGCCACGGTCTGCGGCGTTACCATGTCCGACAACGCCGATGCGGGGCCCGGACCGAACACGTTCACCGCCTCGGCCCGGAACATGTACGCGGTGCCGTTGGTCAGGCCGGTGAAGGTGTAGCTCGCACTGGCCGAGCCGACCGACCGCGACGTCGCACCGGTTACACCGGTCGCCACGCCTCCCGAACCGTCGAAGACACTGACGTCGTAATCGGTGATCGCGGAACCGCCGTCGCTCACGGGCGCGACCCAATTTAACGACACCTGGCCGTTGCCCTGGGTACCGCCGGGGCAGAAGTCCCGCCGGGGAGCGTCGGCGCGGTGACCGACGCCGAGGCACTGCTGGCGGGCGCCTCTCGCCGCCGAGCTCACCGTGATGAGGGAACTGATATGTGCCCGGCGCCAGCGGCACCACCGCGGCCCGGGCCGGCGCACCATTCACCGGACTGCTCAACGAGACGGCCGGGAGATCGTCGCCCATCTCCCCGGCCTGATCGCCGCGGTTCAACTGGTCACCCAGCCCGAGTCGGCCGGATCCGTTCGCGCCCGAACACTTGAGCGAACCGTTGTCGAGCACTGCGCACGTATGTGCGTCGCCGACGTCGAGCGAGACGGCGGTGCGGTTCGTTCCGAGCCGCACGACGGCCGGGAGATTGTCGCCCATCCCGGCCGGGCTGTTGCCGCGGTCCGCGGCGTCACCCAATCCCAACTCGCCGAACGCGCCCTGGCCCCAGCACTTCACCGAACCGTTGTCGAGCACGCGGACGCTCGGTTCGCGCCACCGCGGCCTTGACCGCGCTCCGACCGGTGCCCAGATTCACTGCGGGAAGGTTGTCGCCCATCTGCCCCGGCGATTGCCGCGGCTCCCGGTGTCGCCCGGCCGAGCTCGCCGCGTTGTGCCCCAGCATTTCATCGAGCCGTCGTCGAGCAGCGCACAGGTGTGGAGTCGCCGGCCGCGCGATGGCGACGGCGGTGCGGCCCGTGCCCAGGTTCACGGCGGGGAGGCTGTCGCCCATCTCTCCCGGCGACCGTCCCCGAGGACCGCCGTGTCTTCCCGATCCCAGCGTCCCGTTACTGCCGTCGCCCCAGCATTTCACGGTGCCGTCGTCGAGCAGCGCGCAGGTGGAGACGGTGCCGGCCGCGATCGCGACCGCGGTGCGGCCGGTGCCGAGGTTCACGGCGGGGAGGTTGTCGCCCATCGAGCCCGGCGAACCACCACGAGCAGTCGTGTTGCCCAGCCCCAACTGACCCGAATTGTTGTTGCCCCAGCACTTCACTGAGCCGTTGTCGAGCACCGCGCACGGTGGAGATTGCCGGCGGAGGATCGCGACGGCGGTCCGGCCGGCGCCGAGGTTCACGGCGGGGAGGTTGTCGCCCATCTCTCCGGGCTCGTCGCCGCGCGCCGAGGAGTCGCCTACGCCCAGCTGCCCGTTGATGTTGCGCCCCCAGCACTTCACCGAGCCGTTGTCGAGCAACGCGCAGTTGAAGAAGCTGCCGGCCGAGATCGCAACCGCCTTTCGGCCCGTACCCAATGCGATGGGGGGGAGGTCGTCGCCCATCGCCGTCCCGAGCGTTCCTTGCACCGCCGTGTTCCCCTGCCCCAACTCGCCGTCGTCGTCGCCGCCCCAGCACTTCACCGAGCCGTTGTCGAACAGCGCACAGGCGTCGAACACGCCGGTCGCGGTCGCGACCACGGTGCGATCGGTGCCCAGCACGATCGTGGGGAGGCTGTTGCCCATCTCGCTCGGCACCGTCGCCGCGGTTCGCGGTGTCGCCCAAGCCGAGCTGGCCGTCGTCGTTGCGCGCCCCAGCACTTCACCGACGCGTCGTCGAGCAACGCGCAGGTGTGATCGGCGCCGGCCGGTCGATCGCGGTCACGGTCCGACCGGTGCCGAGCGCGACCGGCGGGAGGCTGTCGCCCATCTCGCCCGGGTTGTCGCCGCGAGCCTGGTTGCCCGCGTCGCCCAGCTGTCCGACACGCGTCGTCGCCCCAGCACTTCACCGACGCGTTGTCGAGCACGGCGCAGGTGTGGTTGTCGCCCGAGGTGAACGACACCGCGGTCCGGCCGGTCCCGAGCGCGACCGGCGGGAGGCTGTCGCCCATCTCGCCCGGGCCGTCGCCGCGATTGTCGCCGTCACCCAGCCCCAACGCCCCGCCCGCGTTGGAGCCCCAGCACTTCATCGAGCCATCGTCGAGCCGGGCGCACGTGTGCGTCGTTCCGGCTGCGATGGCGACCGCGGTGCGTCCGGTACCGAGCGCGACGACCGGGAGGTCGTCTCCATCTGGTTCGTACCGTCGCCACGGTCGACTGTGTCACCCGATCCCAGCTGCCCGACCTGGTTGCGGCCCCAGCACTTCACCGAGCCGTTGTCGAGCAGCACGCACACGAAACGACGCGCCGGCGGTGATCGCGACTGCGGTACGTCCGGCTCCCAGCGACACCGCGGGGAGACTGTCGCCCATCTCGCCGGGGTTGTCGCCGCGAACCTGGTTGTCGCCGTCGCCCAGCTGGCCGAAGTCGTTGTTACCCCAGCACTTCACCGAACCGTTGTCGAGCAGCGCGCACGTATGATCCGCGCCGGCGGTGATCGCGACCGCGGTCCGACCGGTGCCGAGCGAGACGGCCGGGAGATTGTCGCCCATCTGGTTCGTACCGTCGCCGCGGTCCGCGGTATCGCCCAAGCCCAGCTCGCCGTCGTCGTTGCGACCCCAGCACTTCACTGAACCGTCGTCGAGCAAGGCGCACGTGTGATCCGCGCCGGCGGCCAAGGCCACCGCGCTGCGCCCGGTGCCGAGCGCGACCGCGGGGAGCTTGTCGCCCATCTCGTTCGTCGCGTCGCCGCGGTTCGCGGTGTCGCCCACGCCCAGCTGGCCGAAGCTGTTCAGGCCCCAACACCGCACCGAGCCGTTGTCGAGCAACACGCAGGTGTGACCGGTGCCGGCGGCGATCGCGTCGGCCCCGAGGCCCTGCGCCGCCGTCGACCAGCCCGATCCGCTGTTCGCCTCCACACGGTAGCGCGTCAGCGCCGGCGAACCGACATCGGCGGCGCGCTCCACTGCAACGCCGCGCCGCCGTGCATCCCTATCGCAACCGGGGTGCCCGGCACGCCGGGCGAGCTCGACGCGAACGCCGGACTCGACCCCGTCGCCACGACGAGCGCGGCGGCCAGCAGCGCCAGCGTCGTCACGATCGCCAGCCGCCGGCGCGCACCCGGCGCGCGCCCGGCACGACGCCGCCGAGCTGTACCCAGATCCGGCCCGGCCGCATGCAGATCCCCCCGCCGCCGCCAACACCTCGCACCGGCCACGACGCCGGAGGCAAGCCCTGGGCGGTCGGGAACCTGACGCCGAGTTCGCGCACGCATCAACCACGCCGGGCCTCCGCGCCCTCCCGGCGGACGCACGCCGGCCCGACGGCTCAACCCACCGAACCGCTCGCCACACCCCGGGTCGCAGGCACCCCGGGCGGGCCCGGCGTCCGGCGGCCGATATTCCGCAATCAAGGGTGCGGCCCGATCTGCCGAATCATGAGCAGGGTCCCGACGGGCGATCGCGAGGTTCGGGGGCATGCGGAGTTCGAGTGCCTGGGAGCACCCGATCGAGGGAGAACGGGTCGTGAGTCGTACCAAAGCACGCACGAACGGTCAGACGAATGGACAGCGCGCCAGGCCGTCGCCATCGACGAGCTCACCGGCGTGTGGAACCGCGCCGGATTCGTCGCGGCGGCGGGGCCGATGTCATCTCGTGCCAACGTCGTGAATCGCCGATCGGCTCCACGTACTTCGACTTCGACTCGGACGAGACGACGCGCTCGGCCGAGCAGAGCGCGATGATCGATCGCATCCTCATGACGATGCCGCCCAGCTCGGCAAGGCATCCCGCCAGCGATCTCGTCGGCCGGGTCGACACGTTCCGCTTCGCGGTGCTGCTCACCGATTGCACCGACGAGGCACTGGCCGCGGTCGACGGTGTGCGGGCGCTCAGCGACGAGCTGTCGACGTTGTCCGGGCTGACGCTGACCGCGGGCATGGTGCGCAGCGACGCGGCCGGCACCCTCGACGACCTCATGCTGGAGGCCGACACGCGCATGAAGGAAATCAAGACGACCTGATTCCGATCCGCCCAACGCTGATCGACCCGACTCTGATCCGGCCGGCCCGGAGGTGCGAATCAACCGCATGACTGTGCAACGAGCGGGTATTCGACCGGGCGATCGCGGCGTGGAACGCCGGCGATCTCGACCGGTACCTCGATCTCTACGACGCCCGCATCCGGCTCCACGGCTACGCCGAGTCGTCGATGGGCAAGGACGAGGTCGTCGGCTTCTATCGGGGCATCTTCGCCGCCCTCTCCGATCTCACCCCCGAGATCCATGAGGTCGTGGAGGACGGGAACCAGCTCGGCTGCCGTTTCACGATGCGTGGGACCCAGACCGGCGAGCTCGCCGGGATCGCGCCGACCGGGCGCCGGATCGCGCAGCCGGGTTTCACGATCCTGCGCTTCGACGGCGATCGGGTCGTCGAGCGCTACTCGGTTGCCGACTTCGGGGGTGTCGTCGCGCAACTGACCGTGTGACGCCCTGCGCACGCCAGTTTCACACTGCCGACATACGCCGGCACCGCCGTGTTCACGGCGGTCGGCGAACCTGGCGGGATGCTGGTACGGATCGGCTGCCAGTTCGGCTACGAGGCCCGAGGGCGTCGCGTCGTGTGGCAGGTGCGGCCCCACCCGGACGGCGAACATCGCATCGTGGCCGAGACCTGGCTGCCGCCCGCTCCGGCGCGGACCTACCTCGACGTCTACGGCAACATCTGCGACCGGCTCACGCTCCCCGGGGATCGTCGGTGTGTCAGTACGACGCGACGGTCGAGGTGGCGCCACGCCCGACGAAGGACCGACCGGCGCGCGACCGAGATCGATCGCCTGCCGAGCGAGGCGTTCGTGTACCTGCTCGCGAGCCGGTACTGCTGGCCCGATCTCCTGCACGACGCGGCCTGGGATCTGTTCGGTGCGACGCAACCGGGTTGGGCCCGGGTGCAGGCGGTGTGCGACTGGATCCACGAGAACATCACGTACGAGGTCGGTGCGAGCAGCGCGTTCACGACCGCGTCGACGTGTGGCAGACGCGCACCGGCGTGTGCCGCGACTTCACCCAGCTCGGCGTCACGATGTGCCGGGCGCTCAACATTCCCGCCCGTTACATCGCCGGCTACATCCCCGACATCGGGGTCGTCCAGCCCGATCTCCCGATGGATTTCTGTTCCTGGTTCGAGGCGTGGCTCGATGGTCGGTGGTGGACGTTCGATCCCCGCAACAACATCCCGCGCATCGGCCGCGTCGTCATCGCCCGTGGTCGCGATGCGCTCGACGGTGCGATGGTCACCACTTGGGGCGCGGCGCCGCTGCAAACTATGACGGTGTGGGCCGACGAAGTGAAGATGCCGGCGATGCCGACTGACGCGCGGTACGCGACGCCGGCGTTACGACCGACGCGAACACGTACCTGCTCGAGCAGAGCTTCCGGTACTCGTACGCCGCGCCCGCCCGCCGGTTGCAGCACCGCTTGGTCGTGGTGCCCGCGCGGTCCACGGCAACCAGTGCCGCTTCGATCACGGCCTGACGGTGAGGGGAGTCCGTGCACGCGCTCGGTCACCACCGACGAGTTCGCGAATCACGTCGTCGAGTTGCGGGCGCCGGTCGTCGACGAATGGATCGAGTTCCGGGCGTGGTCGCTCATCGGGCGCCGAGGACCGGGTGCGATCACCGCGTTGTCGCCCGCGGTCGTCGGCGATCGCCGGCTGCTCGCGGCGACACCGTTGACGCGGGCCGACGGCCGCTCGGCCGATGTGGCCCGCGAGCTCTCGCAGTCGGGGGCTGCACGGGGCTCGAGTTGGCGGAACGCGCGTGCGCGTGGGCGCACGAACGTTGACGTACGAGTTCGGCGTCACCGGCGTGCACACCACGGCCGCCGACGCGGTGGCCGGTGGCCGCGGTGTGTGCCAGGACTACGCGGACATCATGTTGGCGCTCTGCCGCGCCGCCGGGCTGCCGGCCCGTTATGTGTCGGGACACCTCGTGGGCGAGGGCGGCTCGCACGCGTGGGTCGAGGTCGTGGTGACCGACGTCGTCGGCGGCCGCGACCGGCCGGGTCGTCGCGGTGCGCGTTCGATCCGACGCACAATCGGCGGGCCGACCGCGGGTACCTCACCGTTGCCGTCGGCCGCGACTACGCCGATGTCGCGCCGACCTCGGGATCATTCGTCGGCGAGGCGCCGGGAGTGCTCTCCGCGGAGAAGCGATTGCAGGTGGCGACCGCCGGGTTGGTGTCGACCGTGTCCAGGCTCATCCGCCGCGGCGGGCTGCGAGTGATCCGATCGGGATCAGCGGCACGCCGGCGCGGCCGCCGGGCCTATGCCCGGGCCGACGCCGAGGTAGCGCTCGTCGCCGTCGTCGACGTGTTCCAGCACCCAGCCGGTGGCGGTGAGCACGCTCGCCAGGATCGTCGGGTCGAGCAACTCGCCGGGACGGAGCGTGTGCCGGGCCGCGAGCGTCGCACGGCCGATCGGATGGAAGATTGCCGAGCCGGCCGCCGGAACGGTTCCGCCGCGCAGCGTCCGGAGCAGGTCGTGCGGATCGGGAACGTGGGTGAGGAGTCCGGCCGCGAAGATCGCGTCGACGCTCGCGTGCGCGGAGCGGCGATCGCGCCGCGTCGGCGAGCACCAGTCCCTCGTCGGCGTCCGCGTGTTCGTGGCTCGCGACCTCGAGCATCTCATCCGTCGCGTCGATCCCGATCACGACGCCGAGCGGGCCCACCGCCGGGCGCGCAGGTGAGGAGCTGCGCCCCGTCCCGCATCCGAGATCGACGACGACCCCACGGTCGGGGGCCGCAGCTCGGCAACGGCGGCCGCGTGTACGCGGCGTCGTCGTCGGAGGACCGTGTTTCCCGCGCGCGGCGCGGTGGGGCGAAGAATTCCCGGGTCCGGCGGAGGTGAGGTTGCACGCGGATCAGCCGGCCGTGGTTCGGATCCCTCATATCCCGTTGTAGCCGCTCGCGGGTAGCGTTGCGCGGTGGTTCCCGATTCCGAGCGACAGATCCGGTGGCGGGCCGATCCGCACGCGCTGCTCGACGCGGCCGTCGCCGGGCATGGGCGGCGAGCGGCGCGACGGTCAGCACGAGCTGACGGCCGCGGTCGCCGAGGCGATCGCGGGGGGCATCATCTGGTCGCCGAGGCGCCGACCGGCTCGGGGAAGAGCCTCGCCTACCTCGCGCCGGCGGTCGCGTCCGGGTCTGAAGGTCGTGGTCGCGACGTCGACGATCGCGCTGCAGAGCCAGCTGACGGGCAAGGACCTGCCCGCGCTGCAGGAGCACGGCGACCGTCGCGTTCTCGTTCGCGTTGCTGAAGGGACGGTCGAACTACCTGTGCCGGGCGAAGCTGCGCGCCGCGGGCGCGCCCGACGCGCTGTTCGAACAGCCGGTCGGGCGCGACTTCGGCCGCCAGCTCGAACGCCTGCGGACGTTCGCGGACGACTCCGAGACCGGCGACCGCTCGGAGTTCGACGACGACATCGACGACGCGACGTGGGCGGCGGTCAGCTGCACGAGCGTCGAGTGCCCGGGCAAGGCCGACTGCGCCGACGGCGGCGAGTGCTTCGCCGAGCTCGCGCGTGACCGCGCCCAGGAGGCGTCGATCCTCGTCGTGAACCACGCGCTGTACTGCGCGCACCTCGCCGTCGGACGGCAGCGTGCTGCCCGAGCACGACGTCGTGATCCTCGACGAGGCGCACGCGTTCCCCGAGAACGCGACGAACGCGTTCGCGGGCGACATCGCCGGCCGACGCGCTCGACCCGCCTGAGCGGCATGCTCGGCGCGCGCGGGAGCCGACACGCGCCGCGTCAACGAGCTTGAGCGAGGCGGGCAAGCGCGCTCGGCGACGTGATCGAGGAGCGCGACGGCACCGATCGACGTCGGGCGACGACGCGGAGATCGATCGGCGCGCTGCTGCGCGCCGCCGAGCGGCTCGCGCAGGCGAACGGCAAGCTCGTGACCGCCGGCGACGAGTACGCCAAGCGCACGCGCGGCTCGCGACGGGCCGGCTCGACGTGTTGCGCCGGCTCGCCGCGCCCGGCGCCGACGACGTCGTGTGGGTCGAGCGCGGTCGGCCGCACCCGGCGCCTGCGCATCGCGCCGGTCGCGGCCGGCGAGACGATCGCGCACGCGCTGCTCGAGTGGCGGCCGGTGATCGGCGGTGTCGGCGACGCTCGGCGGCGAGCCGCCGTTCCCGGCGCTCGCGCGCGCAGATGGGCTTCGCACGCCGACGCCGCGCCCGGGCACGTGGGGCGAGCCAGCGACGACGACGGGCGAGTGGATCTCGAACGCGGGCCGCGGGCTACGTCGTCGGTGCAGACGCCGTCGTCGTTCGACTGGAAGACGCAGGGCATCCTCTACGTCGGCAAGGACCTGCCCGATCCCGGTCGCGGGCACGCGACGCGTGGATCGACGCAGTCGGCCGATCGGCTGTGCGAGCTCGTCAACGCGGCCGGCGGGCGCGCGCTCGTGCTGTGCACGTCGCACGCCGAACGTCGCGCAGCTTCGCCGAGGTGCTGCGCGCGCGCACCGACCACGACGTGCTCGCGCAGGGCGATCGCGACTTCGGCCGGCTGACGAAGGAGTTCGTCGAGGACGAGACGTCGGTGCTCGTCGGCACGCGGTCGTTCTGGGCGGGCATCGACGCGGCCGGCGCGTCGTGCGTGCTCGTCGTGATCGACAAGATCCCGTTCCCGCGTGCCCGACGAGCCGCTGCACGCGGCGCGCGGCGGAGCGCGCCGAGCAGGGCGCTCGACGCCTTCGTCGCCGTCGACCTGCCGGTCGCCGCGCTCGTGCTCGCGCAGGGCGCGGGCCGGCTGATCCGGCCCGAGACGATCGCGGGGTCGTCGCGGTGCTCGATCCGCGGCTGGCGAAGCGGCGTACCGCGCGCAGCTGCTCGCGGCGATGCCGCCGCTGCGGCGCAGCATCGATCTCGACGAGGCGTGCGCGTTCCTCGAGGCGGCCGTGCAGGGCGTGGCCGGCGTCGCCGCCGCGCCCCGTGCTCGACCCGGACGTGCTGGACCTGAAGGCCCGCGAGCCGACGGCCATGCGCGACGATTCTCGCGCCCGACCAGGCGATCATCGTGCGCAACCTCGTCGGGTGCAACGTGTGTGATGCCGCGGTCAGCGAACGGTGTCGTGACGCCGACGGCACCTCCGTGTACCTGCACGAGGGCCGGGTGCGGGCCGCGACCGCCGAGATCCCGCGGCCTACGGACTGCGTGACGAAACCGATCGGGGCCGACGTCGGCGCGTGCAGCCCGCGGTGGCGTGAGCTTTGCGTTCGGATCGTGCCTGTCCTTTTCGATCCCGCCTGACCCCCCAGGCAGGACCTGATACGGCGGGGGCATGTGGGGGCGGATGCGGGCTGCCTGGAGTATGGGTACGGACACGACCCACGCGCGGCGGAGAGACGTTATGGGACAGAGCTTCAGTCTGGGGCGGATAAGCGGGATCCGGATCGGCGTGAACTGGAGAGCGTGCTGGTCATCGTGGCGTTGCTGGCCTACGGGCTGGCGGCCGGGCAGTTTCCCGCGGAGGTGCCGCGGCGGCCGGAGGCGGAGTACGTCGTGGCGGCCATCGTGACCGCGGTGGCGTATATGGGCGTCCCTGCTCGCGCATGAGCTGGCGCATTCGCTGGTGGCGCGGCGTAACGGGGTTCAGGTGGAGGGGATCACGCTGTGGTTGCTGGGCGGGGTGTCGCGGCTGCAGGGCGAGATGCCGAATCCGGGCGCCCGCTTCCG
>CAWDVL010000012.1:0-369394 GCA_963805695.1 uncultured Acidobacteriota bacterium
CTAATAGGTTCATCGTTCTGCCCTCATGGATGCGGGATAAGCGACACAGAGGCCTGCGGCCGGTTGCATTCCGGCATTGAGGATGCCGGCGAACAGGCCAGTGGCGATGGAGCGGTAGGTAAAGGGCGCGACCGCCTTGCTCGGCTTGACCAGAGCGTCGTAGGCCGGTGCGTCCAGCACCGGCCCTGCACTGCGCGTCGAGCCGGCCCATTGTTGAACGCTCGCGGGTGACGGCCCCGACATCGAAGTGCATGTCGCGAGAAGCCCGCGCCGCTGTAATTGGCCGAAATGCCCCGATAGGTGCCGGATTGGTCGGCCCGCAGGTTCAGGCGCGTCACCATTCCGGCCATGGTGTAGATCTGGCCGGCGAGCTGCGGAACGAAGAAGCTGTTCATGACGCCGAGGAGGTCAGCTCGAAACTCACCGGCGTCCCGACCGGAAACGCAGTTGGTTGACGCTCGCGACGCCCTGCTCCGGATAGATGAACAGCCATTTCCAGTCGAGCGCGACGACCTGTATCTTGAGGGCCTTGGTGGAGGAGGCAATCGGCTTCGGCGGCGTCGGGTCGTATGCACCGATCCAGGCCACGGTGCCGACAAGGAGCACGGTCATCAGTGGGATCGACCAGACGAGCATCTCGATGCGGCCGGAATGAGGTGAAATCTGGCCGATAGCGCGCCCGCTCATTCGATGCACGGAACCAGAAAGCAAAGCCAAGCGTCGCAACGACCACCGGGATCACGATCGCAAGCATGATGCCGGTCGCATTGAACAGAATTTGCCGCTCGGCAAGGGCGACGGGTCCCTTCGGATCGAGCACGCCTCCATCGCAGCCGCCGAGTGTCGCGGCGCCGATCAGGACAATGGCCAGCAAACCGTATCGCATATCAGACCTCCCGCGCGCTGAGTGTGATGAGGCCGCTTCCGCTGTGAGCGGCGCCCGGCTGGGCCTCGGCATGCCCCCGTCCGATGCCAGCATGCGGGCCAGGATAAGGCGGGAACGAGCCGCCACCGTGGTCGATCAAGAGAGCCGCAAACAGGACGAACAAATAAGAGATGGAAAACAGGAACAGCCGGTGAGCCGCGCGACGATCGGCTCCGGTGCTCATGTTCAGCTGCAGTGCGAACAGAAGGAACAGAGCCCCGCAGATCGCGACGGTGGCGCCATAGATCGCGCCTGCAAATCCGAGCCCCCAGGGCAGCTCCGAAGCGAGAACAAGGAGCCCGCTGTAGATCAGGATCTGCCGCGTTGTTGCAGCCCGTCCTGCAACAACCGGCAACATGGGGACGCCGGCGCGGGCATAGTCATCAGTGCGATTGAGCGCGAGAGCCCAGAAACCTGAGGAATAGAGCGATACACGATGCTTCATCCAGACGTGCAGCTCGGTATCCCCGGCCCATGTCGGCGAGTTAATACAGAACACGTGCAAATCGGGCCGCTCCGCCTCCTGCAACTTCGCCGCCACCAGACCGCCCAGGCTGAGCCCGATGATGAGAGAGCCCTCTGGTATTCCAAGGTCGCGCAGGTACGACACCGAAACAGACGGCGCTGCGGTTGGGTCTGAATGCGGCATGATCGGGCGCACATAGACTTGCTCCGGCGCACACCCACGCAGTTCTGCTTCAAGCTGCTTGACAGAACCGTCCGGCGACCCACCTGTTCCGTGCAACAGATAGACGACGGGAAAATTGAGTTTGGCCATTGATTGCCTTTCTGGGAGTCGGTTCGTCCATCTCCCTAGTTGACACAAATCTGTGAACGGAAAATATAAGGTTCTCGCTCGCTTTACACAACAACCGATTTCCCCGCAAACGGGCCAATCTATGCGGCGCTTTTCTGGAGGGTTTTCCGCTCACTGTCTTGCAGCCTTTCGCGGATTGTTCCATAGCCGATTTTGAGTGCGGCGGCAATCTCTCGCAGGCTCATGCCGGAGGATCGCATGTCCACGATGCGGTCAGTGTCTACATACTGGCGGGGGCGACCGAGGCGTTTGCCCTTTGCACGCGCATTACGGATTCCGGCGGTGACCCGTTCGCAAATCAGGCCGCGTTCGAGTTCCGCGATGGCGGCAATGATCACAAATAGAGCTTGTCCCAGCGGTGTGCTGGTATCGATGTTCTCCTGGTAAGAAATGAACCCGACACCGAGAGAGCGGAATTCTTCCAGAGCGGCAAGCAAGTGCCGTGTGCTGCGGGCGAAGCGATCAAAGCGCCAGACGATAACCGCATCCAGCTTCCGTTTGCGCGCGGCGGCCATTAGTTCGTTCAGTTGCGGACGCGAATCCTTCATTCCTGACTGGCCCGCATCGATGTATTCATGGACAATGGCTAACTGACGGGCGGCGCAGTACGCTCGGAGGTCTCGCAACTGCATTTCGCAGGTCTTGTCTTGGTCTTTTGTACTAACACGGGCGTAAAGGCCGACTCGCATACAGTGTTCTACGGCCGGAATCAGCGAGTCGGTTAATAATGAGATGATTTCCGCTCATGCGGCGGATCATGTCACTCAACTTCCACAGGGCCAGCGCTGTTGTCTAAAATGCTTGGTCATCTTCGGGGATGAGGTCGGAGTCGATGGCGTCTGCGGAGGAGGACACGGCGCAATCTGGGGTTGTGTCTAAATGGGCCTTGCGGAACATTGCTAATTCCGCTTCAAGCCTGTCGCGCAGTTTACGGGTTGTAGTTGTACTCACGTACTTCTCAAAACGATCCAACACATCGTTAATCTCAAGACGAAAATCCCAGCTGCACTCCATTGTTCTAAAGTCGGAACTGTTACAGACGAATTTCAGCCAGACGATGACGTAGTAGATGGGCAGGCAGTATTTGGTGTCTGTTCGACAAACGACAACGGGATCTGACAACAATAAGCAGAAGTCTTTCTCCAGAGCTCTACCTTCTCCGTACAATTCTTTCCACAAGCTAGTAGTCATCTCAAGGTCCTCTGCATCGACTTCAACGGGATGATGCAGGCTGTTGTCTTTGGTCTTGTCGTTGTTGTTGTCTGAGTCGTTCGGTTTCTGTTCACTCTGTGGAAACTGTGGAGCCTCAAGCTTGCAGCTCATCACTTCTGAAACATCTGAAGAAATCAAGGAAGATTTAGGAACATCTTGAATACGCCCGTTTCCACCGCCGCCCTCCACCCGCGTATCGCCCGTTTCCAGCCCGTTTCCAATACCTTGTCCAGCCCGCGTCTCATATTCCGGCTGGGCCTTTCTACCATGCTTCCAAGCGTCTAGGAACTGTCCCTTCCACCCGCCCAAAGTGATTTCGAAACTATCTACCAAAACATCGTATCCACCCCTGCGTCCACTCCCACAAAAATAATTGATGAGCTTTGCAGCGCGTAGTTTGAACATGCTGCGCTGGACCTTTCTCTCCAACGAAGTGTCGCCGAATTTGTATGCAATCCCCAGCGCCGTTCCGTGATATATCCCTGTTGACCAGTTGGCTTCCATCTTGATGTGGGCATAGACTCCCAGGACAAAGGGGTCCTTTATTGATTTGCCAACAGACCTTCTTACCGTTTCCGTGAGCTTGGTGAAGCCTTCCAAGATATCTACTTCGTCCATTTCAGTTCCTTCCTCGCCGGCTCACGGGTTCAACGCAGGCCTCTCCGTTGTTGGCGCCTATTCCGCGTCCTCAACAGGGAAGGTTTGCTCGTCAGATGTACCCGACTTGATGTCGGAAAACAGTTGCCTCTGATCGCCGATTGGCAACTTCTTCACCGCTTCGGAGAAGTCATCCATCAAATGAAAGACCGAAAACGAGAGGCTGGGATCACTTGCTATGCGCCTTGCCGCAGTCATCCAGTCATAGCCCGTAAGTTCCAACACCTTTGACAGGAGCGGCGGTCTGAGGCGTGGACCGCCACGACGAAGAACCTGCTCTTCCATCCAGGCCGTGATAAACCGAGCAGGCCCATGGAAGAAGCAAGGTGTCTCGCGTACCCAGACGGCCAAGTCCCGAGGGGGAAAGCGCAGTAGCGGCTTGGTCTTTCCGAGATTTAGGACTGGAATCTCCTTCGCCCGGACCCATCGGTAGAGAGTGTCGTGATGAACGCCAAGGAGTTCGCAAACCTGATTGACCGATAGAAGACCTTCAAGGCCGTCTAGATAATCGGCAAAGGTGCTGTTCACATCGTCTCCAGTGAAGAGAGCGAGATTTACGCGCATGTACGTTCACGTAGCTCTCTGACCTAGAGACGCGTAGTTTATTTCTCGGTTCGTTAGCGAAATGCAGGATAGTGGCGCGGGAGAGCTACCATGCCATCCCGCGCCGTAGAGAAACGACTCCGGTCCGCTAGCTCCACCGAACGACATTGTCCGGGAGGGTCGGATTGTGCGTGCATCGGGGCGGATCGATTCAGGTGAACGGGCTCGAAGGCGGGAAGCTGCGCGGCCACCGTTCGGCCACTTGTTATGAGGCGGGCGACTCAACGGCGGTTATCGATTCAGTCGATGCCGATTGCTCCAAGTTCTCCTCGATTGAAGCTATTGCCTGCCGCATAAGAAAGACCTGTTCGTCTATCGGCTTTGCGAAGTCGATCAGCTCGCGCATCCATCCACTGTGCCACTCCGGATCGTCGTCGCCCCAGTGGGTTCGCGCACACTCCAGCAATCCCGCCAACAAGGAACTTGAGACCAGCACAGCGTCCAGCGCCAGCAAACCGTCATCAGGGCATCCCAGAGCAATGAGCCATTTCTTGAACGGCTGTGGGATGAACGATGCCCCCCTGATATCATCGAACGCTTTCGCTAGCAGAGGGCAGTCGCGGTGGTTATTCTCATAGCTTTCGTCGCCGGTGAATTCATCAATGGCTTCTTTTGCGGTCATACAAACCTCCTCATATTGGGTTTGGGGTGACCGACTATGCGGTCAGTCACCAGGTTGAACCATGCCGAAGCACCCTCAGGCCAATGCTGCCTCCGACGAGAGGCAGCGCGGGACGTCGATTCGACTTCATCCCGCGCCGCAAAGGAAGGGACGGAACATTTATTGGTTGGGCATCTGCTCTTTGTGAATCAGGCCTTCAAGGGTTTCGCTTCTCGGCGCCTTGCGCTTCCCGGCTGCCTGCGGGGTCAACCGAGCGTAGGGAAGAGTCTCCAACACTTGAACCATGCGGCGTGTAATTGAATTCTCCCATCGTGTTTCCTTGAGCCCGTGCAGCACCTCTAGCGTGTCTTTGCCTGGTTCATAATTCCCGTTCACATGAGATTTGTATTTGCACAGACAGGTCTCGATTTCTTGTACATTCACCGGGCGAGCGAAGTCTGGCGGAGCCCTTAATGTTCCCAGATGTTCGGGTAACAACATCTGTTGCATGACTCTTTCCAAATCCGAATCCGCGATATTCGCCTCTGCGTCGCCGGAAAGAATCAGAGCCGCCGCCGCGCGAGGTTCCTTGTAGACGCCCATGGCGCAGGTAGAGAAATCTACTTGATGCCCCATTACCCGTTCGAGCATGTCGGCCAATTTGAAAGCTATCCACGGGCCAAAAATGGGAATCTCTTTGACCCTGTCAGTGACAGCCGTAAATGAAGCATCTCCACCGGTGGCCCAGTAGCCAACGACATCTTCGGGATACCTGTACTTGTTGCGAAGGTAAGTCACGGTATGCAGAGCCTGCTGCCCGCGCCAATGGCGACGTTCTGAAGCACGGGGCCACTTGTGTCCGTCGTTAACGGCCGCAACCATGAGACCATCCCAGTAGTCGGCCCCTTGGCGCTGGGCAATGGTTACAGAGGCTCCCAGATGGTAGAGGCAACTGTAGGCCAGCAGCAACCGCGCGCGCATATCGTAAGGCAAGCCAGCACCATGAATAGCCGTGTACACCGGGTCGAGGTCCTGAGTCGTAATCAGGTCGCGGCCGAACTTGATGGCTCTGGCGAAGTGTTCCGACTCAGAAGCATCGGGTTGTTCACTGGAGTGACGGGGTTCCGCCCTGTCAGGTTCGCCGGCGTCACCGTCAGCAGTCTGATCGACTCCAATGATCGCCACTCTCGGCTCGTCAGCCGGCCGCGGGATTGGCACATTCTCGGCAGGAGGGGCGGGTGAAGGCTCCGAAGCTGTTGCAGCGGGACAGGCTTTCATCATGTCCTCGCGGAGGTAGAAGATCATTGATAGCCGATTGTAAGTCCCTGCAATGCCGTGAATCGGCAAATTGCCGTGCCACTGGCTCCCATCTGCAAGGAGCACATCACGCATGCCGTAGCGCACTGCGATACCAAACTGGGGAAACGCCAACTCGCCTCCGCTGTGCGTGCCCGCTGTGAGCATGGTGAGAGCGCCGAGTCCTGACCGGACATTATGCTTGTCGGCATGAACGGCGGTCTGCCAGCAATTGTTTATAGTGCAAGTGCTGAAGCAGGTTCCAGGCAGGAGATAAAGAGGATGAACGAGGCTGGCTGCCGCTGCCAGCGCAGCGTATCGGTCGGGCAGGTAGGTGCGGAAGACCCGATCCACCGCACGTGCAAGCGGGTGCAGCTTCTCGTGCAGACCCCAGTTTGTCGCCGAGAAGTCCGTTAGACGACCCTGTAACCTGCCGTCCTCGTAGTCGTAAAACCCGAAATGCCCGGTCTTCGCCCCCACGAGCCGCTCTGTAAAAGGCACTTCCAGGCGACCGCCAAGAGTACCGTCCTTCCGCATGCGCGGTTGCAGTTTTACGCCAGCCGCGTCAGCTCGCATTCCGCCGATAACCGGGTCACTAGCTACCTTCAGGGCGGGCAGATATGCCTGGTCGCAATAGCGATACGGAAAGGCCTCCGTGACCAGCGCGTAGAGAGGCTGTCCGTTGGGCATGATGCCAATCTCACTCTTGGTGACAATGGTTGCAATCTGATGAGGCTCAATCAGAGTGCCCTTAAGCAAGCGAACTTCCTCGTCAGACAAGGTTGCCGTCAAGTGGCGTACCGGCAATTTGTGCATAACATCCTCCTACCCCGGGGTCCATGTAGGTCCTCGGGGATAAATCGATATACAGCGGTTGAGTGTTTACGGCAGCGCAGGCAGGGCAGTGGGCCCTGGAGGTGCCGCGGTGGTGTTCAAATGCGTCCTGGGCTCACCCTCTCTTGCGTCCATTTCGTGTTCACGCTGGAAGTGTGCTTCGCGCTCAGCCGCCTTCCGGCACAAATCGCTCCACACCTGGCCGAAGAGCTCCCGCTCATGGACCGGCGTAAAGGCGAACAGTCTCTGAGCTCTCGCCTCCACGGTGGCGTCCGCAGGGAGCGCAATGTAAGTTCTGAGCAAAGGGTCATACAACGCGAGATGGTTGATAGCCACAGTTAGATAGAGGCGGAGCTCTTCTTCACTTTCGGCGCCTTCTACGAAATCCTCGTCCGCATAGGGGTCATCATTGATCGGAATTGGCTCTGGGCGAACAGTCGCATTGTTGCGCTCGTTTTGGCTTGGAAGTTCCTTCTTCTTCTTGATGCGCTCTCGGAGCCACGCCAAGAGAATGGGCAACTCGGCTGTAGAGTGTTCGCGGCCGGCCAGTTCTGCGTTGAGGATGCGCAAGGCTTCAGCTACGCGAGGCAGAAACAGATCAATGCCGGCGAAGGCCACAACGTATTTGAGGGGGCGGAAGTGTCCAGCACTGTTTGAAAGTTATCGGCCCAGCGCTTGGCGGACTTCGGCGACCGCAGACCTACTGACTGGCACCACGTTTCCAGGGGAATGGTCTTGAAATGCTTCTTCTTCATTTCACTGTTACGGCGACGCCTCTCCCAGCAACAACCGCCCACCCAACAACGCGCATAAAGTGACAGCTGAAAGCCTTGCAGCTCTGCGCTGTCCGCCTGCTTAACAATCGCGTCGATCTCATTGTCGGTGCGCAAGCTCAGTAGCTCTATCATCTCGGCGGAGGAAACGGTAAATTTACCGGCCGCTGTAAGAGGAAGATCGGCGAAGGGGTAGGTGCTTGCGTGCGCCTTGCTACGGTTGGGGAGCCTGCTGGTCGAGACTGGCGCCTCTACGTCGTCGACCGCAACTGCGCCGTCTTCTCCGGTCATATGCGATTGCAGCCCGGAAGAAATCAGACCAAATGTCTGGCTTTGATTCTCCTGCTGGCCCATGCGGGAGGCGCCGCCTGACTGTCCGGGTTCGATACGCTCAACCATATCGTTGGTGGTCGTTACCTCAATGCTTGCTGGGTTGCCGTTCATCAAAGTCTCGATTTTGCGAAATGGTGTCATCGGTTGCGGGGATGTTTTCGGTCGCGGTGGTCTCGAGGAGTTGGCACCACTTTCCTCTCAATCGCCACTAACGCCCGGCGGAAGTTACTCATGACATGTCTGTATATGGGCGACATGTTATGGGTCACTAACTCAAAGGACGGTTGCGCACTTGTAACTCGACACATCCCTCTTGAACGTACAAATACGCTCGCCATGAGTCAGCGTCAACATTTCGCACATCGAAGCACGCCGAAGCACGGGTAACAACGAGATAGCCAGCGCCAAGGACCGAGCCACCTCTTCTGGATACCCTTCGGTGTCGATTTCCATCGCAGATCTAACCGGTAAAGGGTGGTGCGGCCAATGCCCCCGTCGCGATGTCGGGAGAAAAGCAAAAGCCGCCCACTGCGGCCCCTATTGCCTCGCGCCGGTGCGGAAGGTCCCCCTCCGCAGTGGCGCTTTTGTTGTTACATAAATTTCTTTTGGCACCGCTAGCAGTGCAGTCTGGCAAATGGAGGTTCCAAAAGGCAAACAATGAGCGAAGGGAAAGTTTGTTACATTTCCCTAACTGCCCTTGACGTCCCTGCGAAATAGTGAAAACTTCTAAATCGGACGCCAATCCCGGAATAGCGGAAACAGTCCCCTGTCCTATCCCAGATAAGGCCCCGGTTCCCACCTTTGTGGTCTGAACCCATGCCCTCTAAGCTGGTGCGGACACCCAACACAACTGAATCAATTCGCGCCCTAATCCGCGCACACGCCGCACATGTACTTACTCATTCTGGTCCCCCCCAGAGTGACCGCTACACGTGTGCCTAGAAGGAGGCAAATGGAAAGACCAACCCTTGAGCAATACTTCAAGCTCTATATCCGTCAGGAATTGCCCGACCCGCACGATCGGCGGAACTTTCTTGTGACCCTAAAGAACAGGTCCCACCCCAGCTTCATGTTCTATCCATGGCTGAACGATTTGCTCAATGAACTGAAATCTGAGCATGACGGATTCGCGGTGTTGCCCGCGCCAGTCAATCGACCGTGGTGGGCGGTGTTAGAGGTCTCTCCCAGCGCAACCCGCGATGCAATCGGAACGCTCGATCGAACTGATGGCCAGACTGGATGTGGCGCGAGCCGCTGCTATTACGAAACCAAGCTAACAAGGAGGAAATCAATGGCAGATGAAACCGTAACTGCACCAACTACCTTGTTTGACATCTCCAAGCTCTCGCTTGAGGGGTTGACGATGCTGTATATCTTCGTTCCGAGCTATGTTGGCAAAGAGGACAGAAATCCATGTGTGGATTCGGAACTCATTACCATCGCTCGGAAGGAGCTTGAACGCCGGGGTGCTCTTATGCTCGCCGGCGGCATTCATGAGCTGTGGTATCTCCCGGAAGATGTGAAAGAAGAGCTAAAAGATGTTTTCGCGGTAAACCACATGTTGGAATTGTTCAACGACGTCACGGAACCCGACCCCGACTGCGACGAAGACGAAGACGATTCGGGAGCGTCGTAATCCAAACCCTTGAGGGGCCGGCCCAGGCAGGCGGTTCCCCCAATCCAGTTGGGGTTGGCTGTACCAGCTGGCCCCTACAACCCACAGGAGGTGATGCGTGAATGATGACAATGTCACTGTAGAACAGGAGCTAGGTCAGGAGACTGGGTCAGCTACCGCCGTTGCTCCAGTGTCTGGCACGGATGCGACAGGGATGCTCTCTGCAAACGAGGGAGCATCATTGATCACCTGCCGCGATGGACAAAACCGCCTCCTGATGTTGTCGATCTGTGCTGCGTTCCGAGCTGATTAATAGGTGCGGGCCGATCTTGCCGAACTGGCCGCTCGTCCCTTAAGTCGATAACATCGTTTAACTCGAAGGGGCCTGGCTGTATCCGGCTGGCCCCATAACATGACCCGAAACATCACCGCGACACACCTACGGGACTGCCGGGTGGCGGTCGCCACAGAAGGAGGCAACATGGAACCTGAAGTTACGGCGGAAGTAGTAAAGCCGGCAGTGGATTCGTATGAACAGCACCGCGAATGGCAGAGGTCGGACTTTGCCGAATTCTTCACTAGCGCAATGACTCAACTCTGGAACTCCAGAGAGCGTCTGCTCGTTAAGGGCAAAGCGGGGTACATTGGCCCGTTTTTGGAGATTTACTCGATCATGTACGACGCCGTCCCTGATTGCTGTGCATTCGAGGACGAGTTATGGAAGCGGTCTGACGATGTCCTGACGACAATCACCGGCAATGTAGCCGATCTCAACGACAAGGAAGACGAACGTTTTTGTCGCGAGGATGAGGAGGGTGAAGACGTTAAGGCGGCGAAGATGGTAGCCAACGCCGAGAAGTTGATGGGCATCATCCTCGAACTCAACCAGGCACCAGTCAAGAAGGAAGAGAAGTAATCCACCAACGTGGGGACCGGATGCGAATTCGGTCCCTTCAACACTGAAGGAGGTAACATGAGCAAGAAGAAGAGAACTGATGCGGAAATTCAAAAGGGGCACCGGCTGGCGGAGAAGCTTATAGCCGAGCGGGAACACCTCCTGACGCCGATCAATAAGCCAAGGCACAGCTTTGAGATTGAGTTCCTCTTAGGTACGCCGTCTGCGCGCATCCTTGATCTTGGAGCTAAGAGGCATCTGGATGTGGCCCTTGAAGAAACCGTCACCGAGCAGACTTCGCTCGGGTCTTCTCGGAACTCGTAGATGCTCTTATCCAGTCGGGCAAGCTGAAGAATGGCAATGTGCAGTGCACGACGTTTCCGGTCGGCGCAAGAAGGATCGACAATCCTTCGGTGAACTGAGAAGCCAACTCTACATGCTGTTCCAGGGATACTCCAATGACCGAGCCATTTGTTTCTGCGGAAGTCGCCGCTGCGCACCTCGACATCTCCCCACGCCGCTTGCTCGATCTTGCGCGTTCTGGCGACCTCCCTTCCTACCCGCTAGCACTTGGACGCAAGCGACACGAGTGGCGCTTTCGGTTGAGCGAACTTGAGCACTGTCTGAAAGAGAAGAGGGCTAACTCTTCGGTCCCGTCAAACAGTAGATCGAAAGTGAGCGGTCCGTGATTGGCGGCGCTGGGAGATGAGGTTGGCACGAGCCCGATTCCAAAGAGGGAGCCTTCGCAAGGAGGACCGCAAGGAAGGAAAAACCTGGGTCCTGAGGTTTTACGTTACCCGACGAGCGGACGGCATGCGCGTGGAGCGCACCGTCGCGGTCGGGCTCTTTCGCAAGTTCCCGTCGGCAGCCAAGGCTTGGGAAGAGGTTGATCGGTTACGTCTTCTCGACACCGTCAACCACGATAACGACTTCAGGGGTCGCGCCGTCCGATTTGCGGATATCGCCGCCCACTATCAGCGATATGAGCTTGGCGACCAAGCAAAAGTCGCGATTCCGAGATCACATTCCACAATCAGCAACTACCGGCGCAATCTATCCAAACGGATTGTCCCTCGCTGGGGCAAGAGGGCGGCCCTGTCGATCACCCCCCTAGAGATTGAGCATTGGCTTCTCAGCCTGCGCGAAGAGGGACTGGCAAACCAGACCTGCGCCCGCCTGAAGGGGATTATGTCGTTGGTGTTTGCCCATGCACAACGCCACAAGCTGATCCCCGCTGGCGCCGGGTATAACCCGCTCACGCACAAGAAGGACGGAGGAGCGGGAGTCCGTTGCCCAACCCAATCGAATTACGAAAGCATCGTGATCAGCCCGGACCAAGCATATGCGATTTGGTCTCGATTGCCATTGGCGGAGTCTACCCTGACACTGCTGGCAGCGGCGACTGGCCTCCGTATTTCCGAGTGCCTCGGTTTGCAATGGGGTGACATTGACCTCCATGCCCAGGTCATCAGGGTTCGCAGATCATGGGCCGGTGGGAAGATTGGCAAACCGAAGACTGAAGCATCTCGAGGAACAGTGCCTTGCGGGGAAACGCTGATTCGCCATCTTCAACGCTGGCGCGAGGAGAGTCCCTATGGTCAAGACACGGACTGGTGCTTCCCAAGCTTCAAGCTCAAAGGAAAGCAGCCTCGGGTGGGGAATATGCTGGTTGAGGACTACCTCCGTCCCGCCGCAATCGCAGTCGGGGTTCTGAAGCCGGATAATGATGGCGAGAAGGTGCGGTTTGGGTTTCATACTTTGCGCCACTCCCTTGCTTCATTCTTGGTCAATCAGAATGTCAACCCGACAGTTGTTCAGAAGACCCTGCGACATAGCAATGTCGCCACCACGCTGGGGCTGTATTCGCACGCTTCAAATCCGGAGCGGCTGAGCGCGCAGAAGGCCTTTTTCGGGGCGGTTTCAGAGACGGTTCAACGAACCAAGGGTGAATCAGGGTGAAAGGAAAACCAGAAAACCCTCTAAGTTATTGATTTAAATGGTGGCCAGGGACGGGATTGAACCGCCGACGCCGGCCTTTTCAGGGCCGCGCTCTACCACTGAGCTACCTGGCCTCAGTGCAGACTTCGAGTTGCAATTTCCTGTGCGGGATCCGGGACGGACCGGGAAGGTAGGCGATTTCCGCGAACAGTGCGCTGCAACAACCAAGTCAGTATATCAACTCCGGTTCGGGGCGCCAAACCCGGCTCTTCCAGCCAGCCATGCGTTTCCGGCTGTCACTTATGCCGCGAACTTCGCTCCGCGAACTTGCTTCCCAGTCTGATCATTTCCTTGCTCGAAGCTCAGAACGTACACTGGAAAGCAATTATGCGATACCCGGTTTCTCGGCAAGTCTGCCTTTCCCTCATCGCCGTATTTTGTCTCGGATCTGGCGTGTTGGCTCGAGCCCAGTCGGCTTCCGCCCAGGCCACCGTCGCTCCGTCCGTCGAGAAAGGTACGACCAAACCGGGCGAATCCCGTGCCGCCCGGGCCTATGACGCCGCGGTCCGCCAGGGGCCGCTGGCGCTGCATTCGTTTCTCGCCGAGTTTCCCAAGGGCGCGGACCTGCATGTCCATCTGAGCGGGGCAATCTACGCGGAGACGTTTATTCGCGACGCGGCGGAAGACGGTCTGTGCGTGGACCCCACCGCACTCAAATTCGTTAAGACCTGTGACCAATCGCTGGTTCCGGCCGCGCGCCTCGCCGGTGTCCTGACCCCGGCCGACCAGGACCTGTATGACCGGCTGATTGACTCATTTTCGATGCGCAGCTTTGTGCCGACCGCCTCGTTCAGCGGCCACGATCAGTTCTTCTCCACTTTTGGCCGCTTCGGCGGGATCGACAAGCGCCACACCGGCGAATGGGTCGACGAGGTTGCCAGTCGCGCCGCCGCGCAGAACCAGCAATACCTCGAGTTGATGGAAACGCCGGCGTTCAGCCATGCGGCGGCCATAGCGCACGAGATCGGATGGCCAACGGAAGCGGCCACCGTCAATTTTGAGCGCGTGCGGCAGGCGCTGCTCGATCACAGCCTGCGCGACGAAGTTGTGACCGATCGCGACCATGTGCGCGAGATCGAGGCGCGCCGCAAGGAGTTGGAGCACTGCGGCACCCCCCAGGCAGCGACCGCATGCAACGTCGAGATCCGATATATCTACCAGGTCCTGCGCGGCTGGGCTCCGGAGCAGGTCTTCGCACAGACCCTGCTCGGATTCGAAACCGTACAGCAGAGTATCGACGAGAACGACCACGGCTTCGTGGGACTCAATTTCGTGATGCCGGAAGATGGCTTCGTCTCCATGCGCGACTACACGTTGCACATGAAGATGGTCGAGTACCTGCACGGCCTCTATCCAAAGGTGCACATCTCGCTGCACGCCGGCGAACTGGTACCGGGCCTGGTGCCGCCCGAGGGTCTGCGCTTCCATGTGCGCCAGGCCGTCGAGTTTGGTCACGCAGAGCGCATCGGGCACGGCGTCGACATCATGTATGAAGACCATGCCGCCCAACTGCTCAAAGAACTGGCGAGCAAGCACGTGATGGTCGAGATCAATCTGAGTTCGAACGATGGGATCCTCGAAATCAAAGCTCCGGACCACCCCTTCCCGCTCTATCGCGCTGCTCATGTGCCCGTGGCACTATCCACCGATGATGAAGGCGTGAGCCGGATCGATATCACCCACGAGTACGTCCGCGCCGCCCTCGAATATCACCTCGGCTATGACGACCTCAAGCAGCTCGCCCGCACCGGCATGGAGCATAACTTCCTCTCGGGCGAAAGCCTGTGGGCGCGACCCGATGATTTCACGGGAGCGGCGACGGCATGCAAGGGACAGCCATTGGGCGCGGAAAAGCCGTCCGCTGCCTGCAGCAAGTTCCTCGAGGGTAGTGAGAAGGCCGCGGCCCAGTGGGAACTGGAGCGCCGTTTCCGCGAGTTCGAGGTGAAGTTCTGAGGCCGGCACGTTCGCAGCCGTCCCAAATCCGGGGTACTCCAGGCCACGATTTTGAAAGCCGGGAGCCAACCCCCGCACCGAAACTAAAGCCGCTGGCCCCCTAACGCCCCTGTGCGCGTGCACGCCACCGTTCAAAAGTCGTCTGCCCGATATCCCACACCAGTTGCAGCGCGACGATTGCGGAAACCAGCAACAAGACTATGTGAATGGCGCCGTTGAAGGAGTCAAGAGACTGGCCGTAACGAGCCAGATCGGTCTCGGGGTGCTTAAGCAGCACATAGACATGATTGGATACGCTGGCAAGCACAACAAACGGAACCAGGCTGAAGGCTTTGACGACGATCCGCTGGTATCGGTCGGGCTGCTGCCAGGCGCCACGCAGAAGGTCGATGCAGCGCCAGGCGAGTTGGATAGCATTGAGTCCCACAACCCACCAGTAGAACGTCATCCAGATGGGCGCCGGGTGAAACGGAGACGCATGGATGTAGGCGATGCCCGGACCGAACATGAGGAATGGGTATTCGGGAACCAGCAACCACCAGCCAAGGAACACGAATCCGAAGATGACCTCGGTGACAGCGTTCGCATAGCTGCGGCGTTTCCGGCCCGGGACCTGGGCCGGGGCGAGTGGCGGAAGGTCGCTGGGTGACCACTTCGCATAAAAGCCGGCGATGGGCGGGCACTTCTCCGGATAATGGGCCGCCACGTACTCAATGCCGGCAAAAGCCAGTGTGATCCAACCAGCCGTCTGGATGAGGATAGCGGGCAGGCGCAGGGCGGCCGCAGCCACGGCGTCCGCGTTCGCCGATCCCAGGACGATGGTAATGGTGCTGACGATGACGTAAATAATGATGGCCCACATCGACGCGAGCCGCAGCACGTACAGGTAGACGGGGTAAATAGCCGGCCCGATCAGGTATTGCTGCGGCTGGTAGTGCGAAGCCATCTGCACCGGAGAACCGAGTTGCCTGATCCACTCCTCGGCTTCCGCCGGGGTGAGCGGCCGGCCCAGCTCCGCATGTTTCTCGTCGAGCTGCGATTCCAGGTTGGCGCGAAGTTCGGCGATGATGTCGTCCTGCCGCTGCCAGGGCAGGTGCTTTCGGACGGCTTGGAGATAACGGTCAAGGAGTTCCATGGCGTCTTCCTCACTTGGTCACAAGATCTTCGTAATCGCGGTGTTGATGGCCTGCCACTCCTGGAGCAACTGTGCAAGCAACTGCTCGCCGTCGCTGGAGAGGCGGTAGAACCTTTTGTTGCGCTTGTCTTCTTCGCGCCACTCGCTGGTCAGGAGCCCCTGCGATTCAAGCCGGCGTAGAAGCGGGTAGAGCGTGCTTTCGTCGATCACCAGGCCGTGGTCGGCGAGATCCTTGCGGAGGGTGTATCCGTAGTGCTCTTGGCGAAGCTGCACCAGTACCGCAAGGGTCAGACAGCCGCGCCGGAGTTCCAGGCGAAGGTTTTCGAAAGTGCTTTCGGGGAGCGTCATACTGTTCCTCGTACACTGTACATCAACTACTGTATAACATACAGTGTATGGCGTCAAGTACTATGTGCACGGACTTTTGGGGTGTCACTTCGGGGGTAAACGGGGCGGAAACCGCCTCAAAAGGGCATAAAAACCCCACATAAACTGTGAGATCGTGCAGTGGTGATCTCCGTAAGTTAATGATTCCTTATAGATTTAGGTTTGTCTTCACAGTTGCACAGCACAAGAATTTTTCGTTGGCAGGGTCTTGCTATTGGACCGGAGATTCGAATCGCAACGCTACGCCCTAGAGCCGGCCCCCGATCTACATTGTGCTCCAAGAACAGATAATGATCTGCAACTGCAAAAAGCAGAGACGGGATTTTGCATTAGAGACAAAAGTGCGGAACTTGATGGAAGAGTGTCAGGTTGCGGCATACTTTTGCCATGGACAACGAATGCATTCGGGCGATCTGCATGTCGCTGCCGCACGTAGAGGAGACCCTGAACTGGGGACACCACCTGGTCTATTGGGCCGCTGATCGTGGCATTGGCGGCAGGATGTTCGCCATGACCGATCTCGATGGGACCGGCTTCGGTGTGCTTTCGTTTCACTGCGGGGCGGAGCGGTTTCACGAACTGCTGGAAATCGAAGGAATGGCGGCTACCCCTTACCTGGCCAAGGCCTACTGGGTAACGATGGAACGCTGGAATGTCTTGAGGCCGCGCGCGATTGAGGAAGAGTTGGGTCTCGCCCATGCGCTGATCTTCGACAAACTCCCCAAGCGAACGAAGACCATTCTGGCCATGCCGGACAAGGAGCGGACCAAACTGATCCGGGAGCGAAGGAAGACTCTGGCCGCGCCGACAAAAGCAAAGAAGGGCAAAGCGAAGTAACCCGGGCCGATTGGGAACGATTTCGCCGGACGATTCGTAGTTCAGGAAGGAGGGGCAGGGGTGAATGCAGTCCTCCGCCCGGGTGACGCGATGGTCAAATTTCTGCTGTTCTGCATTTTGCTGGTGCTCTGCTGGCCGCTGGCGCTGGCCGCTCTGGTGCTCTACCCGCTGGTTTGGCTGCTTCTGCTTCCATTCCGCCTGGTGGGAATTGCCGTGGGCGGCGCGCTCGAACTGGTACGCGCGATCATATTCCTTCCCGTCCGGGTGCTTCGCGCCATTTGACCACCCACGATTTCTCCACTTTCGACCTCTTTACGCCGCGGCTTCAGTAGCGGCTTACGCGCTTTACTCGCCGTGGAGCGAACCTTTACGGTGGCCGTATGGGTCTTTCCTTGAATTTGGACGAAAGAACTGTGCTGGTAACCGGCGGCTCGCGCGGCATTGGCGCGGAGATCGTGAGGGTATTCGCCGAGGCGGGAGCGCGGGTGGCGTTCAGCTACCGCCAGGCGCGCGAGCGGGCCGAGTCCCTGGCTGCTCAATGCGGCGGACCGGCCCGGTGCGTGGCCATCGAGCAGGAACTGGGTAGTCCTTCCGAAGGGCGGGCGCTTGTGGCAGCAGCCGTGAAAGCGTTCGGCCGTCTCGACATTCTGGTCGTGAATCACGGCGTCTGGCCTGCCCAAGACGCGCCCATCGCAGAGATGGCCGAGGAACAGTGGCGAAACACCGTGGCCGTGAATCTCGACTCGGTATTCGGGCTGGTACAGGCCGCCGTCGGGCAGATGGAAAAGCAGGGTGCCCCGAAAGCGCCGGGCGATGCCACCGGCCATATTGTCCTGATCAGCTCGACCGCCGGCCAACGTGGCGAGGCCAACCACGCTGACTACGCCGTTACGAAAGGCGCGCTGATCAGTCTCACCAAAAGCCTGTCGAGCGAGTTGGCGCCTCGGGGGATTCGGGTAAACTGCGTAGCGCCGGGATGGGTGACAACCGAGATGTCCGCTCCGGCGCTGGGCGATCTGGAGCTTGGGCCGAAGATCGCTGCGGGCATTCCCGTAGGCCGTCCAGGCACCCCGCGCGAAATTGCGGGGCCGGTGCTGTTTTTGTGCACGCCCCTGGCCGGCTTTATCTCGGGCGAAGTGGTCAATGTGAATGGCGGGTCTGTATTAGTGGGGTGAGGCAGTTTTCAGTTTTCAGTTGTCAGCTTCCAATCTTCCGACGGGAAAACACTTGCAGATCACCGGTGTTTGTCCTTACGGTGAACGCAAAAGAAGACCGAGAAATGAGAACTGAGAACTGACGACCGGTAACGAGGAGAGCAAACTTGGCACGGAGGATCTTGATTTGGGCGATCGGCGCGCTGCTGCTGGGCGCGCCCTTTGCCGCTAGCACCCAAGCGCCACAACCGGCGAGCCCCGCCACCGACGATGCCGCCAAGAACGCGGCGCAGGCCCGGGCCGTTCTCGACGCGATGATCAAGGCCATGGGCGGCGACGCCTGGCTGAACATGAAGAACCAGGTCCGCGAAGGCCATATCGCCGCGTTCTTCCACGGCAATCCCGACCCTGGAACGACGAAGTTCTACGAATTCCACTCGTGGCCCGATCACGATCGCACCGAGTTCACAACTCACCGCGACGTGGTGCAGTTCTACATCGGCCGGGAGGGCTGGGAAGTGACCTATCGCGGCAAAAAACCCTTGCCCGCCGACCAGTTGGAAGACTACCTGCGCCGCCGCGACCACTCCGTCGAAACCGCGGTGAAGGTTTGGCTGAAGGACCCCAACACCATCCTTATCTATGAGGGCCAGAAGCTGGCCGAGCGCCACCTGGCCGACACGGTTACCCTAATTTCGGCGCAGAATGAAGCCATCACCATCATGATGGATTCGCAGACCCATCTGCCCCTGCGCCGGTCGTTCCAATGGCGCGACCCCGTCTACCACGACAAGAATACCGACGCCGAAGAGTACGACGGCTATCGCGCCGTGGACGGCATTCCCACTCCCTACACCATCAGCCGCTTCAAAAACGACGAGATGGTGCGCCAGCTCTTTGTCGACAAGGTTTCGTTCAACCAGGACCTGCCTGGCGATTTCTGGAACGTCGACACAGCGGAGCGGCGCATCAAGAAATAGCTGTCATAGCACAGATGTGTTAGAGGGTAATGGCTCGGTCTCGTCTTGTGCCGCCGCATGCGCCAAGGTAAAAACAGAATGCAATTGTTTTTTGGGAGAGCGTTTACGACGCACGATTGCGCTCTCTCTTGCTTTTCTTGTCGAAGTTGCCTTGGTTTTCTCGCGGATCAGCCATGCCCGATATTGATATTGAGTGCAAAGAAAACTGCGCGATACCCGTGCCCCGGCTGCAGCCGGTTCTGGCCGAGCCGGCGCCCGCTGTCGCGCATGCGGCGCAGAACTTCCTGGAGAGCGTAGACAACGATCTGCGCCGCCACATCATCGCGTACGCGAACCGCCGCGACGTACAAACCGGTCTGCTCAATTTCCACTCCTTTCTTGCCGAACTCGATTCTGTCCTGCGCACATTGCCTCCGGGGCAGGAGATGGCGGTGGTCTGGCTGGACGTCCTCAACATCCGCAGGGAATTCGCACTCTGGGGTGTGGAAGCGTCAGAATTTCTGGTGTGCACTGTCGCCAACGCCTTGAGGAGTTCGGTCGACGCCTCCACCCTCCTCGGACGCTTTGGCGCTCGCTGTTTTGTGGCCGCCATACCCGCCGCAAAATCCGATCCGGCCGCCCGTCATCGCTTGCAGGACCTCTTGAACGCGCTGCTGGAGTTGGGAGCCAACGGGATGGAAGCGACTCCGGAAGTGGCCGCCGGCGTAGCCTTCTTCCCTGCCGATGCCAACCGCGGCGAAGACCTGTTGCGGTACGCAAGCCTCGCCTCTTCTCGTGCGCGATATACACGCAGTTCGTCGGTGCTGAGCTTTCAGCCGGGGATGAAGAAACTCCTGATGCGCAGCCATCTGCTGGAAACGGAGATGGGGAAATCGCTAGAGCGCGATGAATTCTCGATGCTCTACCAGCCCAAGATCGATTTGAAAACCGGACAGGTGCTGGGCGCCGAGGCGCTGATGCGCTGGCAGCATCCGGAGTGGGGCGCGGTGCCGCCCTCGGAATTCATTCCCATCGCTGAGCGCTCCAACCTGATCCAGCGCGTATTCGATTTCAGCCTTAAGTCGGCGCTCGAAAACACGCGGCGCTGGATCGAGCTGGGAATCGCGCCGGCGGTAATATCTGTAAACGTCTCCGCTGCCAACCTTCGCCGCGATGACTTCGCGCGGCGCGTCCGCCGCCTGATGTCCGATTTTCCGATCGAGCCCGTGGAACTCGAACTCGAAGTAACCGAGACCCTGTTGCTCGATGATGAGGAACTGTTCACGGCCCGCATGCGGCAGTTGAAAACCATCGGGGTTCGCCTCGCAATCGACGACTTTGGGACGCGGTACACAGGCTTCAATCTGCTGAAAAGGCTCCCGCTCGACTCTATGAAGATCGACCGGTGTTTCATTCGCGGCATTCACCAGTCGTCGGACATGCACACGCTGTGCAGCACCATCATCGCCATGGCCCGCCACATGAAACTGCGCACCGTGGCGGAGGGCATCGAAGAACCGGAAGAACTCGATGTGCTCCAGCAGATCGGCTGCGATGCTGGGCAAGGTTATCTGTTCGAACGGCCCATCACGCCCGAGGCCTTCACTGCGTTTCTGCGAGAGTGGCCCCAGCGGCGCTTAACGCTGGGATTCGGTGCGCAGGGTCAACTCTCCCGTCTCGAGCCGCACTATCGGGTTGGCTAGTCTGGATTCCTCGCCTGCACCTGGGCGATTGCAGATAATTAACGACTCCCGGAGCACAATGTAGGGATCGAGGGTTTAGCCATGTTCCGTGTCTTTAATGGCTGCTTCCAAAACGAATCGCACCCAACCAGGGTCGAAAAGGGAAACCCCCTACCCCTCCCCCTTGTGAAACTGTGAAACTGTGGAAGTAAGCCATTTAAAATAAAGGGAAAACCGGATTTGATGGCTCGGAAAAACGAGGAAAAGACGAGGAAAAGTACCTCCTTTCTCCCCGTTTTTGATAGGAAATACGTACGGAATGGCGGTTATCTGACAGGAACGGGCGTCTACTCGTGGCGAAGCACGTTTAGAGCCCGAATCGTTCCAGAACAGAGCAAACGCGCAAATTGCGAATTCGCGAGTATCATTGCTGGCATGACAGGCGTTAAGGCACTCTCAGCGTTCCCGCTCGCCCTAGCAGCTACGCTCCTCGGCGCGCCGATTGGCCAGAGCCAAACCCAGGCGCTCCGCTTGCAGATCGTCGTTGACCAATCATGCTTAATCCTGGCTGAGTCCGACTCCTCCGTTGTGGGCGACCATGATGACGCCTTCCGCGATGACACCCTTTGTCATCTTGAGAGCCTGTTGTCTTCCCATCACATCGAAGAAAGGATCACCGACGGTGAACGCTCCCGCTTCTTTGTCCAGGTCGCCGAGCAGGAATACATTCTGCAAAATACAACCGACAAGCCTGCCGTTTTTCTCGTCCGGCACCATGTTCCGGAAAATTGGATTGTGGACTCCGACCCGCAACCCTCCAGCATGGATGGCTCAACGGCTCTGTTTCAGGTAAACGCGGAAGCGGGACAAAGGGTGCGGTTGCACGTGGGCCTGCGCCGAAGCGTGAGCATTAGTCCAAACTAGCCTTCCGTCTTCACTTCGTACCGGAAAAACTGGACGAAGACGAGAGATCTTGCAACTTAGAAGTGGAGTTGCGGTCGAGTCGTGGACGACTCGGAAGTTTGGCCGGAACGCAATGCCCCGAGAGACAAACGCAAATCCTTCCGCTTCGCGTCACGATGACAGCGCGTTGGGGAAGCTGGATGTGAGCCTGTGATCGGGCGAGGAATGCGGATTAGCGCAGGCGAGAGCCTCAAATCCGGGAGTTCGGTGTCGGTTCGATATAATCCTGACGAGCGCTGCGCCGCAGTGCGCTCGTATTGTTTCGGGAGCCAGAAATGACGTTCGACATCCAGGAGATCATGGGGTTTCTGCCCCACCGTTACCCTTTTCTGCTGATCGACAGGATTGTCGAATTTGAGCCGACCAAGCGGCTGGTGGCCATCAAGAACGTTACCATCAACGAGCCGTTCTTTCAGGGCCACTTTCCGGGCTATCCCATCATGCCCGGCGTGCTTGTGGTCGAAGCCATGGCCCAGGCGGGCGGCATCATCATCATGCACGAACTGCCCGATCGGGAACAGCAGTTGGTGGTGTTTACGGGCATCGAACGCGCCAAGTTCCGCCGTCCGGTGACCCCGGGCGATCAACTGCGGATCGAGGTGGATGTGCTGGCGTTCCGAACCCGCGCGGGGCGCATTGAGGGTAAGGCCTTCGTGGACGGCAAGCTGGCCTGCGAGGCCACGCTGACCTGCCGGGTGGTTCCCCGGAATCGCAATCCCAAAGGCAGCTCCGAAGAAAAAGCGGAGGCGCCGGCCCACGTTCCGGAGGCGCAGCCGGTGGGGACGCCCGAGTGAGCGTTCACCCCAGCGCGATCGTCGCGCCCGGCGCGGTAGTTCCCGATTCATGCACGATCGGCCCTTATTCGACAATCGGACCGGAAGTCATTCTCGGAGGGGAATGCACGCTCGTCTCGCACGTGGTGATCGACGGGCGCACCCGCATCGGCGCACGCAATCATATTTTTCCGTTCACGTCGATCGGCGTGGCTCCCCAGGACCTGAAATATTCCGGCGAGCCCACCGAAACAGAGATCGGCGACGACAACACCATTCGCGAGTGCATAACCATCAGCCGCGGGACCACGAAAGGCGGCGGCATCACCCGCATCGGTTCCAATAACCTGCTGATGGCCTACGTGCACATTGGCCACGACAGCCAGGTGGGCAGCCACTGCATCCTGGCCAATGCCGCAACGCTGGCCGGGCACGTGATCATCGAAGATTATGCCAGCGTGGGCGCGTTCAGCCCCATTCACCAGTTCTGCACCGTAGGCCAGTATGCGTTCATTGGCGGGGGAACCATCGTCACCCAGGACGTGCTGCCGTTTTCGCTGACATCGTCGAAGCGCGAAAACCGGGCATTCGGCATTAATAAGGTTGGCCTGGTCCGTCGAGGATTCTCGCCGGAACGGCTGAGCGCGCTGCAAAAAGCTTTCCGGCTGCTGCTGGCCTCGCGGATGAACACATCGCAAGCCGTGGAAAAGATTCGGGCGCTCGATAGCGAGGACGCCAAGGTCGTTGCCGATTTCATCGAACGCAGCCAGCGCGGAATTATCAAGTAGCCATGAAGCTCGGTCTCATCGCCGGCAACGGTCGTTTCCCTTTCCTCCTTCTCGATGCGGCGCGCGCGCAGGGATTTGCGGTAACCGTCGCCGCCATTCGCGAGGAGACCGATCCGGAAATCAATCATCGCGGCGCGGTGGATGACAAAATCAGTGTCCACTGGCTGTCGCTGGGCGAGCTGTCCCGGCTCATCGAAATCTTCCATAAGGAAGGCGTGTCGATGGCGGTGATGGCCGGGCAGGTGAAGCACAAGCAGATTTTCTCAAGCATCCGGCCCGACTGGCGCCTGGCCAAGCTGCTGTTGAACCTGCGCACCCGCAACACCGACATGCTGCTCGGCGCAGTTGCCAAGGTGCTGGGCGACGAGGGAATCGAACTGATCAGCTCCACCTCGTTCCTCGAGCCGCTGCTGGCCCAGGAGGGCGTGCTCACCACACGCGCTCCGGATGACGAGGAACGCAAGAACATCGACTACGGCCTGAATGTGGCGCGATCGGTGGCGGGTTTCGATATTGGCCAAACCGTCGTGGTCGCGGCCCAGGCGTGCGTGGCAGTCGAGGCCATGGAAGGCACCGATGCCGCCATCGAGCGGGCCGGAGCCCTGATGCGGACACTCGACGAAGAAGCGTCCACTTTAGAGCGCCGCCTCACTGTGGTCAAAATCGCCAAGCCGAAGCAGGATATGCGCTTCGATGTGCCGGTCATAGGAATCGGCACGGTGGAAACGATGATTGCGGCGGGCGCAACCTGTTTGTCGGTCGAGGCTGAGCGGACGCTATTGTTCGATCGCGACGCACTCATCGACCGCGCCAACCAGGCTGGCGTTGCGATCGAAGCCGCGCGGCGTCCAACCGGCGCTTGACGGTGACAAAATGATTACAGCCCCGGCCATTGCCACGTTCATGCCGGGGCGCGGATACTGAGAGCGAAGATATTCCGGCTTACCGACGTCCGTTTCCCATTTACCCCCAGGAGGTCCTTCGTGAAAAGGTCAGTTTTCGTTCTCACCGTCGCGGTTCTTGCGATCGCGGTTGGCTTTGCAACCGTCTACGCGGCCGATCAGACCATGCCCGCTGCCGGACAGGTGGCGCCCACGTTTACCCTCCCCTCGCAAGACGGCTCCCAGATCGCCCTGGACAGCTTCCGCGGCAAGTGGGTGGTGCTCTATTTCTATCCCAAGGACATGACCCAGGGCTGCACCATCGAGGCCCACAACTTCCAGCGCGACCTTTCGAAGTATGAGGCCATGAACGCGGTCATCGTGGGCGTCAGCGTGGATACACCTGACAGCCACAAGCAGTTCTGCACCAAGGAAGGCCTCACCTTCCGTCTGCTCGCCGATCCCGAGCACAAGGTGGTGGACGAGTACGGCTCCCTGGGACACTTCGGGACCATGACCATTGCCCAGCGCAATACCTTCCTGATCGATCCTGAGGGAAAAGTCGTCAAGGTCTGGACCAAGGTCGATCCGTCGCATCATTCCGAAGAAGTGCTGGCGGAGTTGGCGGAGTTGAAAAAGTAGTCAAGTGAAAACGCAATTACGAGGCGGCCCCGGCGAACGGGGCCGTACTTGCGTGTGATCAACCCGCAGGAGGGGACATGTCCACCAAGGTTGCGAAGGCATTTTGTGCGGAGATCAACGAACTGCGGGACATGCTGGACGACGTGCCGTCCGATTTGGCCAACGTGCCCTGGCGCGTGGGTAGCTGGACCCGCAAGCAGATTCTCGGCCACCTGCTGGATTCAGCCGCGAATAACCGGCAGCGCTTTGTGCGCGCCGCCATCGACGGCACCTATACAGGCCCCAGCTACGGTCAGGATGCATGGGTGGCGGCTCACGGATACGCGCACCTCGCATGGAAGACCCTGGTGGAATGGTGGAATGTCGAGCACGACATCCTGATGGCCGTGGTGGAGCGAATCCCCGAGGAGCGGATGACAACACTTTGTACTGTGGGCAATGACGCTCCTGTGACCCTTCGCTACCTCATCGAGGACTACACCCGCCACCAGTTCCACCACTTCGAGCAACTCAATGCTCCACTGTCCGGCAGCTAGTATCCCTATGTCACAGGTTTGATATCGAACTTCGATAGTTTATAAGAGAGATCGCTGCGCGATAACTGCAGTCGCCTGGCGGCCTCGGCCTGGACGGCGCCACTGGAGTTCAATGCCCTAACGATCAGCTCTTTCTCCACTTTCTCCAGTAACCCGCGCAGAGATACGGTTTCCGGCAGGGAATCGATCCAATCGGAGTAAGTCGGCCCATGAGTAGTTGCCTTGTCTGCCTTCGGGTTTGCAGTCGAACTCAATGGAAAATCCTGGGGGCCAATCTCAACGTCGGACGAGAGGATCAGGGCTCGCTCGATCAGGTTCCGCAACTCTCGTATGTTGCCGGGAAATTCGTATCCTTCCAGCCTTTCGATGGCATCGGGCCGGATGGGACGAATCGGGACTTTCAACTCCCTGGCCACTACGCGACAGAAAAGCTGGCAGAGAACGGCAATGTCCTGGGGTCGTTCGCGAAGAGGGGGGAGATGAATGGGGACGACGGCGAGACGATAGTAAAGATCCTGGCGGAAGGTGCCTTCCCTCACGCGTTGCTCCAGGTCTCGATGGGTGGCCACGACGACACGTACGTCGACGTCGCGAGGGTTGGTCGAGCCAACCCGCAGGATCTTGCCTTCGGCGAGAACGCGCAGCAGTTTCGATTGGGCCGACAGCGCCATCTCTCCGGCTTCGTCGAGAAACAGGGTGCCTTCGTGCGCGGCTTCAAACAGGCCCTGCCGCATGCGGTCGGCGCCCGTGAACGCGCCTTTCTCATGGCCAAAGAGCTCGCTTTCAAGCAGCGTTTCAGTGAATGCCGCGCAGTTCACGGCCACGAACGGCTTCTGCGCCCGGTCGCTGTTCTTATGCACAGCCCGCGCGACAAGTTCCTTGCCGGTTCCGGTTTCGCCGGTGATGAGCACGGTGGCGTTAGTTGGAGCCACGCGCGCGATCATCTGGCGCACCGCTTGAATTGCCGGGCTGCTGCCGATAATTTCGTCGCTGCCTTCGAGGCGGTCCACAGTCATGCGCAGCAGGCCGTTCTCTCGCAGAAGCTTGGTGTGTTCGCAGGCTCTGAGCGCTGCCGCGCGCACCACATCAGGTTGGAAGGGCTTGGTGAGAAAGTCGAACGCGCCCTGCCGCATTCCAGCCACGGCCATCTCAACCGTTGCAAATGCGGTGAGCAGAACCACGGCGAGAGAAGGATCGATCTCGCGCGTCCTCGCCAGCAGATCCAGTCCAAGGCCGTCAGGCATCTTTTGATCAGTAATCATCGCGTCGAACCGATTGGCTGCAAGATGGCCCAGAGCCTGCGTGACTCCTGCGGCTTCCGTGATCCGATGTCCATCCAAAGCGAGATTGGAGGCAAGGATCTTGCGCATGTTGATTTCATCTTCAACAATCAGGATTTTGCTCACGAAGCGCGCTCCTCTCTCGCCAGGCTCCGCGGCAGCGTCAAAACGAACCGGATCAATTTGGCGTCATTACGAGTCAATACGATGTCTCCACCATGCGCTACGGCGATTTTTCGTGAGATAGCCAAACCAAGACCTGTCCCGCTTTGCTTCGTGGTGAAGAATGGCTCGAAGATACATGCCACCATTTCAGGTGGAATCGGCCCGTTTGCATTCTCTACTTCGATGCGGATCCAATCTCCATCCATCCCTCCGCGCAGCGTAACTACCGATCCGGGCAGCGATGCGTCCAATGCATTCATGGCAAGGTTCAACAACGCCTGTTGCAATTGCCCGCCATCCACCTCGGCCCACAGGTTTGGCTCGGACTCGCAGCGTACCTCAACACCATTTTCCGCCGCGCGCGGGCGGCATATTTCGCCGATGTACCCGATCATTTCGGCCAGGTCGCTCATCGTCTTCGCCGGCAATCCCGGCCGGGCATATACCAGGAAATCGGTTGTCAGGCGCTCCAGCCTGGCGGCTTCTTTGGTGGCAATCTCGTACATCTCCTGATTCTCAGCCGCGCCCGGCGCGCGGTTCGCCGCCGTCGCGAGAGCGCTCGATATCATCGCCACTGGATTGCGGATCTCGTGGGCGATGGCGCTCGAAAGCCGTCCCACAGCGGCAAGCCTCTCCTCCACCCGCAGCCTGGCCTCGGTCTTCTGCAGTTGCTCCAGGCTTTCGCTCAACGCGGACTGCTTGTTGCGCAGTACGCCGGCAAGCATCTCCACCATTAGACCCATCACCGCGCAAATCAGCGCAATGGTGCCGGCTTCGATGTAGACACTTGGATCGGCCGGCGGATGCACGCGGAAATAATTCCACACCCAGAAAAATATGAGCGCGTCACTTATCGCCACCGTCAGGAGGGTCGCTCCGAGGGAAAGCCGGAACGCTGCTCGCAAGATGGGTGGAATCATCAGTGCGAAATATTGCACGTCCTGTTTGTAAGAGTAGAGCGCTACGCCAAAGGCGATCGCCATGTTGAAGGCATTGGCTGTCCAGGTCAGCAGTACGACGCTGCGCTCTCCAAGATCTTCCACGAGTCTGACCCACAGCAACTCGGCAAAGTTTGCGGCCATTCCCAGGCTCAGGATGAAAAGCACCGGAAGGTGGGGACTGCCGAGATACCGGGGCCAGAAAAGCTGAGCGAGAAACAGAAGAGCCAGAAGAAGAAGGTTCAGTCCCGCCAGCACTGTTTCCTGGTGCCGGAACGAAAGAAAATCCGTCGGGTTCTTTGCCGGCCGGCCAATCGACGGCATTTGCACAGTCGCACCAGCATAGCAGCCACGGATTTGCGATTCAAAAGCGGTAACTAACTGCTTCGAGGCCCCAAGAATTTGCCCCTGCTCTGTTCAAATCTTCGAACACCGGCATCAGTTTGTTCGAATTTTCGAACGCCTTCGCCTGTCTAAGTCATTTGTTTTCAATCATGAACGTTTGGCATGCCGGCTGCATTAGGTAAGGCATGCCCACATCGAGATGAGGGCAGAAAGGGGAACAATCATGAAGTCTATTCCGCAAATTGTCTATGCCCTCACGATCGTTCTATTGCTGCCCGCAAGCCTTGTGGCAAGCGAATCGAACGACAAAACCCGCGCTCGCAAAGAAGCCGTTCAACTCACCCGGCAGATCGAGAGCGCGTCGCGAAAGATTCAAAATGAATCGGCTCATCTGAGTGCGATGCAGAGAAACCACCAAATTTCCAGCCGCTCGCACCAGTATCGACTGCAGACGATCGCGAACGAGGTAAACGAGCAACTGCGTCCAGCGCTCACGCGCCTGGCCGAAATTCAGCCTGACTTGCCGCAATGGAACCAGCAGGCCATCGAACGCATGCGCCTGTCGGCCTCCTCGATTGCTTTCCACGCGAATGAAGCGGTGCTCAATCGCAACCAGGCGGGATCCAAGCTGCCGGTTTCGTTCGATAAAGACTACGGCCGCCTTGTGAAGAATATCAGCGATCATGCGGACGTCCTGACCCAGGTTGCCGATGCCACGGTGGACTATGGCACGGCGCAGTTGAAAGGAACCCAGGCGGGCCTTCCCATCACGACGCACGATTGAGGACCGGCTGCATCGTCCTCATCAGCGGTCCGGGCTGGTCTCCACCCGGTGATCCATCCCGGACCGCACGACAGTTGTCTCCGCCCATTGGCGGCATTCCAATGACCTGGCGTTTCCGGCAGCCAATAGCCGCGCGCCCATCGCCCTGAATCCCAAGGAGGGAATCATGAAAAAAAGAATCACTGCCATCTTCCTCTTGGCCGGAATGGCGCTGCCCGCACTGGCCGTCGCTCAAACCTCGCCTCGTCAGGCTCAGAAGGACCAGAAGACCGCTGAGCTGGTGACCGCGCAAATGCAGAAGAAAGACAAGTTCCGCTCGGTGTCCGCGACGGTCGACGACGGCATCGTCACGCTCACCGGTGAAGTTCCGCTCTACATCGACAAAGTGAATGCGGAGAAACGCGCCCGCAAGGTCAAGGATGTGGACGGAGTCCGCAACCATGTGCAGGTCGGCGGGCCCGCGATCTCCGACGCCGAGATACAGGAGAACCTCTCCAATAAACTCCGCTATGATCGCGTAGGTTTTGGAATTGTGTTCAACAACCTGGCTGTGAGCGTTAACAGTGGCGTCGCAATCGTCTCTGGAAATGTGCGCGACTACCCGGACCGCGACTCGGCGCTGGCCATTCTGTCAACTACAAGCGGGGTAAAGGACGTAGTCGATGAGATTAACGTCGCTCCAACCTCGATGCTCGATGACGGGCTCCGCATCCGGCTCGCCCGCGCGATCTATGGCAACCCATCGCTGAGTAAGTACGCCATCGATCCGCAAGCGCCGATCCGTATCGTTGTTCAGAACGGCACCGTCGAACTGGCAGGAGTTGTCCTGACAGATCTTGACCGGCAGCTGGCCTATAGCCAGGCCAACTCGGTTCCCGGGGTCTTCAGCGTGACCAATCACATCGCGGTTGCTTCTGAAGTGTCTGAATAACAACCACCAGCCGGGGCCGTCACCTTACGGGTGGCTACCCCGGGCACCGGCTTCACAGACTATGCGGTCTGCCAAGTGATGGCATGGCTGTTGGCAAATCTCAGCGAGCATCTCAAAGCCGAGAACTCATGGCGATCCCCTTTAAACTTCCGCTAGGAAAGGAATTGTCATGAGGATCGGGTTTTTGGGACTTGGCAAGATGGGAGCACCGATGGCGCTGCGGTTGCTTGTTGCCGGACACGAATTGTCGGTGTGGAACCGGAGCGAGGTGCGCACTACACCATTGATCCACGAAGGTGCAATCGCTGCAGGGACCCCGGCGGAGGCCGAACTAGGAGCGGACGCTGTCATTACAATGCTCTGGGACGATGCGGCATATGAAGAGGTGTTTTTTGGCGTCCACAGACTGATCGACGTGTTCTCACCGGGCGCGCTTCACATCTCGTGCGGCACTATCAGCGTTGCGCTCAGCGAGCGGCTCACCGTGGAGCACGCAACCCGGGGCATCGAATTTGTGGGAGCACCGGTATTTGGCCGGCCAAGCCTGGCCGAGGAGGGCCGCTTATGGGTCGTGGCTGCCGGTGCGGACAACGCCGTGAACCGTGCCCGTCCCTTGCTCGAGGCATTTTCGCGAGGGATATCCGTGGTCGGCAAAGAACCGAGGCAGGCTCATGCCATCAAGCTGGGGGGCGATTTTCTCACCATTGCCATGATTCATTCGCTCGGCGAAGCGTTTGTCTTCGCGGCCCGGCAGGGAATCGAGCCCGAGACATTTTTTGGAGCCGTGAACAACGCTCTGTTCGAGTCGCCCTTTTACGCTGCGTATGCCAAGATCATGCTGCATCCCCCAGAACATATAGCAGCAACCATCGAAACGGCCGCGCAGGGTCTACGCTTACTACGCAAGGCAGCCGCGAGCCGCCAGACGCGCCTGAGCCTCGCCGACCAGATGGCGGAAATCTTCTCCGAAGCGCAGCGCACAGGGCTTGCCGACGAAGACTGGGCCGTGGGTCAGTACCGCATGGCTCAGCGGCGGGGATTGGAGAAACGATCGGGATCCTGACCGAGACGTTTACGAATCGATGCGAAGGAAGCCAGACGTGAGAATGCGCGCGCGCAATCCGCCGCGGCTCTGGAGTGCCTGTTCTGCGCCTGGACCAATTGCCAGGTCCATCCAATAACATGGCTTGCACTCCGCGACACCCTCGAACTCGATTCCCTGGATGGAAAAGTTCTTCCCGATCAAAGCATTCAGCTCAGCGCCACGAGTAATCACGCTTCGCCGAGTGAGCCCGGGGCTCTTACCACGGATGCCGAGCGAGCAACAGACGTCTTCAAAGACTTCGCTTGCAAAGAATGTGATCTGTCCTTGGTAGGCTTCCTTATAGTCAAAGAATCGATCCCCGCGAATTCCACGGCCGGCTACACATTCAATCATGGTGAATTCTTGCAAGGGATTTGTTCCGGCCGGCTGCCCATGATGGCCGAAGAAATTGTGGCCCGGTGAGATGTATAAGTGCGTAATCGAAAGGGAGGTCATGCGGTTCCCAATCACCTGGAAGTTCGAATCTGGCGATCAAACCGGAAGACATATCGCAGCAAGCCGGCGTTGATGCAAAGAAGAATCGTTGAAGCTGCAGCTGCAGGCACGAGCGTTCGCATCGCGCCGCTTAGGAGCGCTTCCATCGACACGGAAAGCAGCCAGAGCTGGATTATGACCGTTGTTGCCACAAGGAAGAGAATTCCAGTGAAGAGAACGGTGCCCTGTTGTCTTGTGCTCACTATGCCTCCCGTTCAGTCGCATAGATGCGTCCGCCCGATTCTTCCAGCCGTATCCGCGGCAAGGGTCGGGTTGGCGGGCCTGCGGTTGGGGCGCCTTGCTCCAGATTGAAGCGCCCGTTGTGACAAGGGCAGAAAAGGCTCCGTTCAGCCTTGTCATAGACGACCGCACATGAGAGGTGGGTACAAACCTGAGAGTATGCAACCAGCTTTCCTTCAGCAGTGCGCACGGCAATGCATGGATCTTTTGCTGTCGGATAACGGAACAAGGCCGAGCCGTTTGGTTTCAAATCGTCCGACAGGCCAAGCAGTTGCCGATTTCGTGACCCACGTTGAAGAATTCTGGATGCAAGTGCCGTAACCCAATTGGCCACTGCGAGGAACAGCGAGCCCAGAGTGAGGAACTTGACCATCTCGCGCCGGCTCACATAGTTGTCGCCTTCCCACTCAATGGGAAAGTCATCGCGCCACTTCTTAGCTTGCTTGCAGGATGTGCAAGTCTCCTGGTGGTTCATGCCATTTGCTCCAGCATCAACGCAACGTCGTAAGGATCGTTCGGAAGAGCACGAGGGGTTGTATTGATCTGAACCAAATCAATCTCGACTCTCTTGACTTCGCGGGGAACCATTACGTACACCTTGGTCTTCACTTCTTCTTTCCCAAACCTCCAACTGTTGATGGCTATGCCCTGACGAGTTCTCTGGATCTCCTCCATGGAGGTGTAGGTCAATGCTCCCGAGGGACAGACTGTCGCACACATGGGCTTCTTACCAACACTGCTGCGGTCGTAACACATGTCGCATTTCATCATCTGGTCGATGTTGCTCAAGTATTTAGGAACGCCGAAGGGGCATGAAAGAACGCAATTGGAACAGCCGATGCATCGTGGCTTGAGTGAACTTTGAACGACACCATCAGGGGTCTTCTTGATTGCGTCCGCAGGGCACACCTGGGCGCAAATCGGATCTTCGCAGTGCATGCAGATTTGTGGTGCAGTCTGCACGCTGTCACGGCGCTCGATCGTCTCCAGGTGAATCATGCTCGTTCCACGATGGGTATCACACTCAGCGCAAGCATTGACGCAAGCTTCACAGCCGATGCAGCGGGAGTAGTCGATGAAGAAGGCGGCTTCGCTCACCGAATTCCCCCGGCTTGGACTTCGAGCATCGCAATCGGGTCTGCAGGCTGATCGACCTTGCTCAGACGGACCGCGCAGATTTTGAATTCCGGAATATTGGAAACAGGGTCAATCGCTCGATTGGTGCAGTTGTTAGCCGAGCGGTCGAGCGGCCAATGGTACGGAACAAATACTGTATCCGGGCGAATGGTCTTTACGACTTTCGCATGAACGATAACATTTCCTCGACGGCTCTCAACCTTGACGAAATCGCCGTCGACGATGCCATACTTTTCAGCCAGCCGCGGATGGATTTCGCAGAATGGCTGTGAGGTTTGATCGACAAGAGCGCCGATCCGGCGGGTCTGGGTCCCCGATAGAAACTGAGAGACCACGCGCCCGGTCGTAAGGATTACCGGATACTCCTCATCGGGCATTTCGGCAGAGGGCCTCCACTCGACGGGCGTAAAGTGCGCTTTGCCGTCAGGATGGCCGAATTTTCCATTCTCATAGAGACGCGGCGTTCCGGGGTGATTCAAGTCCGGGCACGGCCAGAACAATCCATTGCTCTCGTCAAGCCTCTCCCAGGTCATACCGTAGTAGTCTGAGACACTGCCTTTGGAGGCGATCCGCAATTCCTCGAACATATCTCTGGGGGAAGCGTATTTGAACTTTTCGCTATGTCCAAGGCGGCCTGCTATCTCGCAGATGATCTTCCAGTCTTCGCGTGCCTCGGCCGGAGGGGTTACGGCCTTGCGATGCCGGATTACGCGACCCTCGACGCTGGTCGTAGTTCCTTCGTCTTCCTCCATGAGTGAACCTGCAAGCACAACGTCTGCATAGCGAGCGGTCTCCGATAGAAAGAAGTCGATGCAGGAGTAGAATTCGAGTCTCTCCAGCGCTTCTCGCACGAAGTTCGCATCGGGGAGTGAAACCACCGGATTGAAGCAGATGGATATGAGCCCCTTGATCTTGCCGGAGTGAATGGCTTCGACCAGAGGTACCGCGGACAATCCCTTTTGTGGAATGGACTCTTCCGCTACTCCCCAAACACCCGCGATGTATTTGCGATGCTCCTGATTGGAGATGTCACGATTTCCCGGGAGTTGGTCGCACTTCTGACCTTGTTCGCGTCCACCCTGGCCGTTTCCTTGCCCAGTGATCATGGCGTACCCGCAGCCTTCGCGCCCGATTCGGCCAGTCGCAACGACGAGATTGATAGCGGCCAGGCAGTTGTCGACGCCCTTGGAATGATGTTCGATCCCTCTGGCATGCATCAGGAAACTGGTCGGCGCGGGTCCCCACAGTTCCGCCGCCTTGACAATCATTTCTGGAGGAACCCCTGCAATCTTCGAAGAGTATTGGGGTGTATATTTTTTCACCGATTCAGCCAAATGATCGAAGCCGGTGGTATGTTCGTCGATAAACTTGCGGTCGATCCAGCCGCGATCAATCAGGATATGCAACATTCCATTGAATATGCCAATGTCGCCTCCGGGACGAACAGGAATAAATAGATCCGCGTTGCGGGCAATTGGAGTCATGCGAGGATCGAGGATGATCAACCTGGCGCCGTTCTCGCGAGCCTGCCAAAGGTAGTCGGTGGTGATCGGCGCGCATTCGGCAATGTTCGCGCCTGCGGCAAGAATCACCTTGGCCTTGGGAATGTCACTCCACGGATTCGCGCTTCGGTCGATGCCAAAAACTTTCTTTGATGCAGCGCCGGCCGAGACCATGCATAGCCGCCCGTTGTAATCGATATTTGGGGTTTGCAAGGCGACCCGCGCGAATTTACCCATAAGGTAGGCTTTTTCGTTGGTGAGCGATGCGCCTGTCAAAACGGCGAATGCGCCTTTTCCGTATGTCGATTGAATACGCTGAATTTCGCTGACCACGCGCTGGAAGGCGAAATCCCACGATATTGCCTCGAAGCCCGCGCCCTCGACTCTTTGGAGCGGATGTTTCAAGCGATCAGGGTGCTCGTCCTGCATGTAGCGCTTCACGCCCTTGGGGCAAAGCTTGCCGCGATTGAAGGGAAAATCTTCCCAGGGTTCAAAACCAACGATTCTATTGTCCTGTACTCGAAGTTGAATACCGCATTGCTGCCCGCAAAAGCAGCAGTGGGTCTTGACGAGTTTCTCGTCTTCAGTCGTCCGAGCCCACCCGCCCGCAGGCACACGATGCAGCGTGGGACCGAAGGCCCGTATTAATTCGGGAACTTCAACCGGAAGCTTGGCCATTACAGCAGTCCCCTTTCCGACATATCCGTCGATCTCCACAATGCATCCTGGGTAAGCGCCAGGTTCTTTCTCCGGCAACGTGGGCACACTTCCTGATAATTAGACCCGTCCGTCATTTGGAATCTGATTTGTAGTGCATCCTGAACGGTTTTCAAGTCCTCAATCTGCAAGGACCGACGCATACTCCTGGCCGCAGCGCGCGCATTTTCCCTGAGCGCCATTTGCTCCGGCTGTCTTGTAGAAGTCCAGTCCGAGTTGTGCAGGGCGCTGAAAGATATGAAAGAACTTTCCGAAGGGGAGATAGAGCAACATCAGAATGACCGTGATCGCGTGCAATTGCGAAAGAAAAATATAGTGAAGGCCATGCATCATGTGCGTGGAGACAGTGAGGAAGAGGCCAGTGACGCAGATGGCGAACAGCATGATCAGCGGCGTCAGATCGTTTGAAAACTGCTGAACACTCATAGCTCCGTGATCGCGGCCACGCCTCCATAACGCAATGAAGAGCCCGATCAAGACCATGATGGCCGCAATGTCAAGAATGTTGAAGGTCAGATCGGCGATCCAAGTTCCCAGTCGAAAACTGCCGAGGGGGATGCCAAACATGAAGGCGCGGTAGATCTGTTGGTTGTCCGCTGCAGTTTCAAATCGCACCCAGCCGAAAGAGAGCGGGAAGGTCACAGCGCCCGCCAGCAGACAGCCCCAGGCGAGGAACCAATGCGCGATCCACCGCTTGTGGGAACGACGTTCGATAAAGCGCTGCAATACGATGTTGTTCCAAATGATGCGCCCGAGATGAAGTATATTGCGCGCGAAATGCTTCCGGTCCAGAAAGAAGTGCCATCCGCGATACCAGTACAGGCGGGTGGGGGGACGGCGCAGCCACATCGCATAGCGATACCCAAGCCCGAACGCGGAAAAGACGCATGCGCCAGCGTACGACACCAGCGCCGGATCGAAATCCCGCAGCCCGCGGCTGCCGACAAGGATGCCAATTATGAGTGACAGCGCGGCAATGAGCCCCCAGGTCACAGCATGCGCCGAATCAGAACCGGTTGTTGGAAGAATTCGTTTTTGCATAAGCGAACTCAGGAAACGGGAATGAGCATGGTCTTCGGAGTCGAGCGAAACAAAACGGCAAGACAAATCATGGAAAACACGCCGAGGAGAATGAAGCCCATTGTAAAGCTTCCAGTCTGCTGTTTGATCAATCCCAGGATGAGTGGAGGGAAAAACCCTCCCAGTCCTCCCGCGGCGCCAACGATTCCGGTCACGCTCCCCACCGATTGAGGAAAGTATTCCGGGACCAATTTGAAGACTGCACCATTTCCGAGACCGATAAATGCCGCAACTCCCAGCGCGCCAATCGTGAAGGCCAGCATCATGGGACACGCAAGGAAGATGCTGAACAACGCAGTTGCCGGGAATACCCATTTAAGGATGGTGCGACCACCAACTTTGTCGGCGAGAAAGCCGCCCAGGGGCCTGGTCGCGGTAGCCAGGACGACAAATCCGGCAGTCCGAAGACCAGCTTGCTGCGGGGTCAACTTGAAAGACTCGGTTAGAAAGATCGGCAGATATACTGCCATCGCCACGAAGCCTCCAAATGTCAGGAAGTAGTAGAGGCTCAAAATCCAACTGCGCGAATTTGCGAGGGGCCGCATCGTTTCCGCAAATGACTTCGGCGGAGCTTTCCTCGAAGCATTCCGAGCAAATACGGCGAAGATGAGGAACCAGACCGATAACAGCACCCCGAATGTCCAGAAACCCCATCTCATACCAAACGCGGCGGCAATGAAGGGAGAGCCAAACGCTGCAAGGGATTGGCCGATGTTTCCGGCCCCATAAACGCCCAGCGCCGTGCCCTGCTTCGCCGCGGAATACCAACCGCTGACAAATCCCACTCCGACCGAAAAACTGGCGAGCCCTATCCCAATGAAGAAACCGTAAGTGATCAGCTGTGAATAGCTGTGCACGTTGCCCATCAGGACAGCAGGCAGAATCGTCAGAAACATCACTGCGCTGAAGATGATGCGTCCTCCGAATCGGTCGGTAAGCATACCGAGCGGAATGCGTCCTAAACTGCCCAGGAGGACGGGTACGGCCACCGCCACGCTCTTCTCGAGGGGCGTCAGATGCATTTGCTTACCGAGAATGGGCATCATCGCCGACAAAGATCCGAATACGGCAAAACAGAGCGCGAACGCTCCGGTTCCCAAAGTCAATTGGACGGATGCAGAAGATTGATTTTTGATAAGACTGGCCATCGCCCGATTTCCTCGTGAATCTCCCGACGTTACTTAGGACCTACATTCCTAAGATCCTGAATTCGTAACAGACCTGACCAACACCGAGTTGCATCGTGCCCAAGTCTCTTTCCGTTTCAAAAAGCAGACCGCTTCCCGTGGTGCGGATCGAACAGCTTTAGAACGAGACGCGCCCCGTTGCGATGATGGCATGGTTATAGCTGTGAAACTCTGAGGTGGCAATTTGCATCCCGCCTCCGAAAATAAATGCCAGACGATTGTTTGATTCCCGGTTGAACTTGATCTTGTTGATCATGATCCCTGGCGTTACAAAGGCCTGAATTCTACCGTCGTTCGGTCCACCACGATAAAAGGTCGAATTGAACTCCACCTCCGGCCAGATTAGCCGAGTCGCTCTATACTGCGCGACAGCATTCCATGCGATGGGCCTGCCCGACTTGGCCGTATGTCCCGTCGGCAACGTCATCGCCACGCTGGATTGAGTGTCGAAGCGTCCAAAGCCTTTGCCACCATACAGCGTTGGCGCAAAAGAGCCGTCCGAACTGCCGTTCCTGTAGCTCCCAGTTGGGACGGTGCCGTTCAATGACGCGCTCAGGGAATAATCGCCATGTTTGGGACCGGCTGCCAGAAATCGATATTTAACCAGCATCAGCCAATCGCCGGCACCGTCTCGCGCTGTACTGTTGTGTTCAATGTACGAGGGCAGCGTGATATCTACTTCCGTCTTGTACCAGGGAATGAAGTCAAAGCCCTTGCTGTTCCCGTAGATCCAAGTCTCGGTGTGAGTAGGCGTGATCTGACGTACGGCGTCAAAACGAGCAAGTTGCACCAGCCCCGAGGGAGGCGTGGCAACAGGAACCGGCCATGCGGGCTGCTCTGAAACAGTATTGTTAACGCGTCGTTCCCATGAGCGAAAGAATCCGGATTGCGCATTCGCCGGGGGAATATATTGCGCTGAGACAATTCCGAGAATGGCCAGGAGAACCGTGCGCCTCAGCGAAGAACTGTAACGCGAACGCTTGCGTCGTTTGTACGTTGATGTCTGGATATGTTGGTTTGATAGCATTTTGAGACCACTCCGTCAGCTTTACATGATCAGGATAAGAAGTGCTACTCGTGAAGGCAGCGACTTCAGTTACAACGTGTCCTAATGGATGTTGATTGTGAGCAGGGGTGTTGCAGCCCATATCACCCTTATCCACCCTGCATCCCAACTCTGTAATCAGGCTCTTTTTGCCGTTCGCGAGCAACGATCGTCGCACTATCCCTGGCTGCGACGCCGGAGGCAGATTGATCGAATAACCAAAGTGTAGCCATGACTAGTACCTCGCCTTAAGTCCCGCTTCCAGTTGAATGCCGGCTTCGGATGGCCGGGTGGCCGCGATCTCGCGAATAGACTCGGTTGCGGTAGACATAAGCACTCCCACTTCAACCGTAACCGTCAAGCAGCAGCCCGGCAGTAACTTATGTCACTCGAAGCCGAAAAGACCAAAATAGTCGTCTCAGAAGAGCCTTCAGGCCGTCCAGATCCCTTACAACGATCTGTCGCGCGTTTACGTCCAAGATTCCTGCTGCCTGAGGCCGCAGGAGATTGCAGGAGGCCTACTCACGTACCGTTCTCAGCTGATTGGCCAGTTCCTGATGGGCCCATGAGCATTTGAACGCTACCCGTTCAGCAGGGCGCCTGAAAGCAGCAGTCGCGGTGTAATAGGGGACAATTACATGAGCTATTCAGATTAGCGCAAAGCTTCCTTCCCAGGAGTGAGTGAAATTGTTGCATCGATTTGTCCCGATCCGCATTAGGCGTGCCAGCTCCACGGCGAGCAGCGCGATTGTCCTTCAATACACATCGCGGTGGTAGCGGTGTTCGTCCTTCATGGTTTGTACATATTCGTCGGCTGCCTGTAGTGACATGGCGCCCTGTGTTTCTACGATCGAACGGAGCGTTGCGTGCACATCTTTTGCCATTCGGGCGGCATCGCCGCATACATACACACTGGCGCCATCCTGCAGCCAACGCCAGAACGCCGGCGCCTGTTCCAGCATTTTGTCTTGAACATAGACTTTGTCTTGCTGGTCGCGGGAAAATGCAGTGTCGAGTCGCGTCAGATGGCCATCGGCTCGCATTGATTCGAGTTCCTCACGATAGAGGTAATCGGTCCTGGCACTGCGCTCGCCGAAGAATAGCCAATTTCGGCCGGTAGCGCCCAGGGCGCGGCGTTCGTGAAGGAAGGCCCGAAAGGGCGCGATGCCGGTACCGGGACCGATCATGATGATGGGTGCATCGGCCTTGGGCAAACGAAACTTCTTGTTTGGCTGGATGTAGATCGGCAGGCGATCGGCAACCGTGGCACGGTCCGCAAAGAGCGTGGAGCAGACACCGCCGCGCTCGCGGTTGTGTGAGCTGTAACGCACCACTGCAACCGTAGTGTGAATTTCCCCACCGTGCGCGGCCGGACTTGAAGAGATGGAATAGAGCCGCGGCGTAAGCTTCGGCAACATGGCGACAAGTTCCGCGGGATCGCCGATTACGCCGGGAAATTCGATGAGCAGATCGATGAGGCCCCGGTCGAAGACGTAAGCGTCAAGCCGCGCCCGATGTTCGGGAGTCAGCAGATCGAGCAACCCGGCACACCTGCCGAGTGCGGCATATTCGCTCACGGTCTTGCGGTTCAGTCGCGTGATTTGAAGATGATGGGTCAGTGCGTCGTGGAGGGTGGTCGTACCGGTCTTGCCGCCTGGTACGTGCTCGTTGCCATTGAATCGCAGTGATTGCAGAATCTCAGCAACCAGATTGGGATCGTTGTGAGGGATGACGCCGCAGGCATCGCCTGCTTCGTAAGAGATGCCCGTGCCCTCAATAGAAAACGCCAGATGCAGCGTCGATTTGATGGAGTCACGGTGCACGAGGTTTCGCTTGTCGACCAGCGGCGCAAGAGCCGGATTCTCGCGCGAAGGGGTAGCAACGGCGGGCCGCCCTAGCAATGACGGCTCCTTTCCCCTTCGATTCGAGATCTCCGCTGGTGCGGGTTTCCCATCATGAACGCCGGCCGTTGGTTGAGATGACTGCGTTCTGTGTCCGGCGCGCAACTTCGTTCAGACGAGGAATCAACGCAGCCTTCCACCGCTCGAACGGCTCGTCCACATCCACATCGCAATCAACCCGGTCGCAGAGGCGATTCGCCCCCAAGCGCAGCAAGCTTCGCATCGAGTTCGCTGCCGAACTTGCAGAAATGTTCGTAGTGGCGATCGCCAAGCGCGAGCACCGCATAGGAGAGGTTTTCGAAGCGAGGGAAGTGCTCGAGGCAGAGCTGCTCATAAAACGGCTGCACGCCATCCGGTGCGTCACCGTCCCCATAGGTGCTGGCGAGGAAGAGAGCGTACTTTTCCGCGGCCAGAGCGGCCGGCGTGTAACCCACCAACGTGGATACTGCCGGCACGTGCCCTTGAGCCTTTAACTCCTTCGCTAGTTTGCGCGCCAGTCCTTCCGCAGTGCCGGATTGCGACGCATAGAGCACGGCGATGCGATGCGATGGCTTGGTCCGCACCGGCTGCCGGCACCGGAGTGTGCAGAAAAGATTCCCGCAAGCAAGCCGTTAAGCCAGGCTCGCTGCTCAGGCGAGAATGGAGCATTATCTGGAATGAAGGGAACGGTTGCGGCCATGGCTACGCCTGCTCTCTTGCGCCGCAGAATGATTGCAGTTCTGCGATGGTGTGCCTGCGGCTGAAGTCGAGAAACGATTCATTGAGCGTCACGCTGTTCGGTGTAGCGCATAGAAAAGCCGCTCCATCACCGGAGGCAGGTCGCTGAAGGGAATCGACGGAATCAACTCGCGTGCGAGCCCCTGATCCTGGTCCGAGCCGCCGCCGATCACAACCTGGTAGCCTTCTTCGCCGCGCACCTTTGTGCCAAGGAGACCGATGTCGCCGATGTAGTGCTGTGCGCAGGAGTGCGGACAGCCGGTCACGTGCAGATTGACGGGCTGCTCGATATGGAAGCGCGCATCCAGTCGATTGGCGAGCTCGACGGCATGAGACTTGGTGTCGGTAGCGGCATATCGGCAGCCCCGATTGCCTGTGCAAGCGACCGTGCCGCGCATGACCGCGCCTGCCGAATAGTCAAGACCAGCGGCACGGATGGCGGCAGAGAGCCGCTTCAACCCTGTCTGCGGGGATATTCGGGATCAGCAAGTTCTGCCATACGGTGAGTCGCAGTTCGCCGCTCCCGAAATCGGCTTGCGACATCCGCGAGCGCCAGCATCTGCTCCGCTGGAAGCCGTCCGACCGGCACCGAGACACCGATGTAGCGAAGGCCGGGCTGGCGCTGCGGATGAACTCCAATGTGACCGGCGCGATCGATCGGATTGCGCGGCTCGCAGTCTTCGGCAGGAAATCGAATCAGCGGAAAGGCCAGCCGCTTTTCCGTCTCTGCAATGAATCGCCCCACGCCCCAGCGATCTACAAGGTACTTCAGTCGCGCCTTTTTGCGATCCGTGCGGTCCCCATTTTCGGCGAAGACGCGAATCATGGCCGCGGCAACCGCCACTGTCTGTTGCGGGCGAAGCAGCAAGCCACAGTCGGCTGCGAATTGCTTGTGTCCCGTGATTCCGCAGAGCAGGACCTGGAAATACACACCTGGCAGGAACGTCGCGTCCCTCTCCCACCCGCATGGCGACGAATCCGATGTCGTTTGTATCTGCAACCACGCTGATAGCGCCGCCGCTATCGAATGCGACGTTGAACTTGCGCGGCAGGCCGTACATGTCGCGTGAATTCAGGATGTAGTGATGGAGCGCGTCGGCCAGCGGCGCTGTGTCATAAAGCTCATTCGGATCGATGCCCGTCATGGGCGACGCGGTGATGTTGCGAATGTTGTCCGCGCCCGAGCCGCGCGAGGTCATGCCCAAGGCCTGGACCTTATTGAGGACCCGCACAATGTTCTTCGGTTGAAATTCGCGAATCTGCAAATTGGCGCGCGTGGTGATATCGGCACGTCCTGAGCCCCAGTCGGCTGCCATTTCCGCCAGACCGCGCATCTGATGTGCGGTAAGGATTCCACCAGGAATGCGGAGGCGTAGCATGAATGAGTCCTGTGCCGGCGCTACATAGAAGAGGCCATGAAATTTGAAGCGGAAGATATCGTCTTGTGCGGGGGCGCGATTTTCGTCAGCATGGGCGAGCAGTTTGTCCCACACGTCCAGCGGGTTTTGCTCATGCTTCCAAAGTTCTTCTCTGCAAAGGTCTGAAACCGGAGTGCCGTGGTAGGTTTCCTCCGCCTGGTTGATCGCCGCTGCGGCCGGATCGGCAGTGATGAGTCCAGCCGCGGTATGGCCCACAAACGGCTGCGCGCGCTTGATTGCGCCCGCGAAGAAGCCCAGCAGATATTCCTTCTGTTCCGCGGTGAATTCTGCCGAATTGAGAGTTTCCAGAGTTTCCATGCTGAATGCCCTTCAGTAGCTCGCAGTCAAAGTCATTGACTGACTGGCTCAGTGGACGCGGCGATGCGCATGGCGCACAAACCGGCGTGGAGATTGAATGCCGCAGACAATGCGGAAAATTCAAGGCTCATCGCGGAGCATGGACTTACTAAATTGAATGGGTGAAAGCCCGGGCACGGCTTGGTGCAGGGCAAACTCTGGCCGAGGAGACAACATTGTCTCACTCGTGAATCTATGCTATCGCAAGTTTTCTTCCGCGACAAGATAAGTTCGAACTGCCGGCGAGATACCCTGTGTGCGGGAGCAGCAGGTACTTTATCGTTAATTTCCGTCGGGGCCGGATGCTCGGCTGGTTTTCTGAGCCACTCCTTCGCGGTCCTGCGTCCTGTCAACCTCGCCCAGCCTGCTCTTGCGAAGATCCTCGTTCAGGATAATGGCCTCGGCGATCTCTCGCATCGATTTACGCCGCTGGCGGCTTTCTCGCTGCATGGCTCTGTAGGCGGACTCTTCATCAAGACCGAAGTCACGCTGCAGTACCCCCTTGGCGCGCTCGATATGCTTTCGCGATTCAAGACGGTCGGAGAGTTGCATATTCTCCGTTTCAAGACGGGCTCGCTCCAATTCCGCACCGACAAGATGGCCCGCCATCGTAAGCAGACGGACTTCATTTTCGGTGTGGTAATAGGGTTTTCTATGCTGCAGGTTGATGACCCCGACCAGTTTGCTGCGGCACAGGATGGGCACTGAAAGAAATGCCTCGAATGTGTCTTCGGGCAAATCCTGAAACCGTTTGAAGCGTGGGTCCTGCAATGCCTTGGCGGGAATCACGACCGGTTCGCGATGCCAGCCAACCCACCCCGTGATTCCCTGACCAAGCCATATTCCGAGATGATCGACGACGTCGGCATGCGGATTCTTTGAGGCGCGGAGAACCAGTTGATTATCCTCGAGAACATAGACAAAACAGGAATCGCAATTGATGACCGAGGAGGCAAAATCCACGATCCGATTCAGGACCGTATGTAAAGGATCGGAAGATGCCATGCGGCTTCCAATTTCATGCAGAAAATCGACCGCTGAAATCGCGGTCTTGCCTTCTGGCGAGGCTGACTGACTGCCATTGAGCAGCGGGCTCAAAGGTGGCAGCGGCGCCTTGGAAACATGCAGTGCGGCCGCAGACCGCTTTTGTTCTAACAGGGACTTGGAATTTTGAGCGATCTCATTGATAAGAAAACCCATCTTCGACTGCGTAGGTTCATAGTCCGGCTGCAGTCCGTAAGCAGAAAGTCCTTCGGTCGTGCTGGGGCCTATCGATCCGATCACCGTGGACCGGAAGCCTTCATGGAGCGCTTCGGTATAACCCATGCGTTCCGCCATGAGAAAAAGATGCGAGACTTGGCCGGCATTCATAAAGAGAACGACATCGATATGCCCGTGAGCGAGGGCCAGGACTGCCTCGCGCAAAGGATGGGTATCTTCCGGCAACGCCCACTGATATACAAGGAGGCGAGTAATGGAAATGCTCTTCTCCGCCAGCGCTGTGAGTAGTTCAGGATTGGATGTGCCGTATTCCTGTACCACGATGTTCATCCCCCGGAGCGACGCTCCAAGTTTCGTCTCCAGAGCCGACATCAACGACCGCCAGGTAAATGGCTCGGGCGCTATGACCGCGATGGGAATTTCGAGTTCTCGAAGTGCGCTTGAAGATTTCGGTCCGCGGGCCGCAATTTTGATGGAACGGAGCGCGGCCAGAAACTTCTCGCGGTCATAATGCTCGGAAACAATTTTTGACGAGAGAACGAACGCCGACTCCGGTGGTGAAGATGACCAGGTCGAACGCGCCCCGCATTAAGGCTTCTGCAAATTCAAGAACTTGCTGATTCGAATCGAGAGGAATCTCACGCATGGCAGGTGCGGTGAGCGGCTCACCGCCATACGTGCGGATGAGCTTCGCGACCTCAACAGAGCGGCGCGATTCAAGGGAAAGAACCCGCAAGCCGCCAAAGTTCGCCCCTGGCATGTCTTCTCTCCGTGGACTCGATTCGAATGCGATCAAAACGGGTGGCGGAACCGATGAGCAGAGTGGTGAGATATGAAAGCCATTCATTCACCAAGTCGATGCGAATGTCGGGCCTTATGGTTCCTTGCCGAATTGAACCTATCTTAACACCAGCTTCCCTTTGCCATATCGCCGCGAGGAGTTCCGCTTCGAACTACCGCTTTGGTTCTTCAGTAACACGACATTCATCGGCAATGCAATAGCGACACGATGAGTTTTCGAATATCGCCACGATCGCCGCAGGTTTTGTGCTTCACGCAAAATTCCACTTGCACTCACTCAGGATTGCCGTTATGCTCAAACGCAATCACTCCCGGCGGAGCGGTACTTTCGGCGCTCTGTTCGCTGTTGGCTGGCCCCGTGCGCTGGCTTTTTCTCTAAGCTGAAGTGATTTCCTGTTGGCTCCGCGAAGAGCCTGGTCGCCCTGCAATTCAAACCCGAAAATTCTCGGGAACTGGTGCGCGTGATTCCGGCTATCTTGCCGAATCAGCGTCAACCAGGCAACCGACCCCTTCGCGCTGTGCGCTTAACCCGCGCATCAATGGAGCTAACTGTGGAGTTGCCTCTACTCGACCGAGCCATGGCAGGCGACGATGCCTTTCGCCTGACCCCTGCGGCAAATCCCGTCGAAGGTTTGATGGCATCGTTGTGCGGAGTTGGCTCCGATATCTCGCTACCGGCACCGCCCGGTCCGGGAGAACAGTACCGCTTTCACTTCGACATGACCAAGTGCATCGGGTGCAAGTGCTGCGTGGTGGCGTGCAATGAGCAAAATGGAAATCCGGCGGATATTCTCTGGCGCCGCGTTGGCGAGATCGAAGGCGGCACCTATCCCGATACGCTTCGCCACTATCTTTCGATGGGCTGCAATCACTGCCTCGAGCCCACATGCATGACGGGGTGCCCGGTTGATGCATATTCCAAAGATGGCCTCACCGGAATAGTCCGCCACAGTGCCGATACGTGCATTGGCTGTCAGTACTGCACCTGGAATTGCTCCTACGGAGTGCCGCAATACAACCCTGAGCGCGGCGTGGTCGGCAAGTGCGACATGTGCTACGGAAGGCTGACACAAGGGCAACATCCTGCCTGCGTCTCCGCCTGCCCTGAAGACGCGATTCGCATTGAAACCGTTCGCATTGCCGAGTGGCGCGAGGAGTACCGCACCAACGCCAATTCGCCCGGCATGCCCTCCGCCGACGACAGCCTCTCCACCACGCGCATCACTCTGCCGGCGCGCATGCCGCGCGATGTGCGCAAGGTCGATCTCAATCGCTTGCGCCCGGAGCAACCGCATTGGCCGCTGATTGTAATGACGGTTCTGACGCAACTCTCCGTGGGCGCGTTCGCTTCCATCTGGCTGCTCGAGGTTTTCAGCGCACAGTTGCATCGCACCGCGGCCCTGGTCGCATTGCTGGTGGCCATGTTGGCGCTCGTCCGCGTCCACTCTGCATCTTGGGCGTCCCATCCATGCGGTGCGCGCCCTGAAGATGTGGCGCCGCTCCTGGCTCAGCCGTGAGGTGCTGCTGTTCACGCTATTTGCCGGTGCAGCCACGGCGTACTCCGCCGCATTGTCGTTTGGCTTGCCTGGATGTGTCATCGTTGGCGGCCTGACGACTCTGCTGGGAAGCTGCCGGCGTCGGCGCGAGTGCTCGCCTCTATCTGGTTCCCGGCCGTCCGGCATGGAACTCACCGTTCACGATCCTGGAGTTCTATTTGACCGCGGCGTTGCTGGGCTCTGCGGTCGCCAACATCCTGACCGCTGCATCTCCAATGGCGCAGTCGGCGATTATCTTTGCCGGTCTGCTCATACTCAGTGGCTGTGGACTGAAGACCATCTGGCTGGCTCGTTCCGGCGTCCATGAACTGCAGGGCACTTTCTCACTTACTCGTTTACGGTATTCTCCAAGCCTCTTCTCTTTCGCCTCCTCTCGCTAAGCGCGGGCTTACTGCTGTTGCCCTTCGCCCACACTCGCTGGGCCGCAGTACCAATTGCTTTGGCGATGATTGCCGGCGAATTCGTGAGCCGGTACTTATTCTTCGTCAGCGTGGTTCCCACCAACATGGCCACCGAGTATCTCGCCTCGGAGGCCGCATGAACCTTGCAGGCTGGCTCGCGCGCAAGAGCGGACTCGATATTCGTTCCGCGGAAGTACAGTTACGGCGAAGATCCGGTGCTTGGGTACACCTCCTCGCGCAAACATGCTGATAGCTGGGTGAACAGCACGTGCGGATATTGCTCGGTAGGCTGCGGAATGCAGCTTGGCGTGCGCGATGGCAAAGTGGTAAGCGTGCGCGGCAATCCCGATCATCCCGTCAATCGAGGCAAGCTTTGCCCAAAGGGTCTGGCGGAGCACTACGCCATTGAAGCTGAGGGCCGCGCTAACTATCCGTTGCTGCGCAGAGACGGGCGATTCACGCGCGTCTCGTGGGATGAAGCAGTCGGGACACTTGTGGATCGATTCCGTGCAGTGCAGCACAAATACGGGCCGGAGTCGCTCGGCGTTGTCAGCACCGGCCAGTTGGTCACTGAGGAGTTCTATGCGCTGGGCAAGCTCGTGCAACTCGGTTTCGGCACGCGCAACTACGACGGCAACACTACCCTCTGCATGTCGACAGCAGTCGCGGGCTACAAGCGCTCCTTCGGCAGCGACGGCCCTCCCGGCGCATATGAAGATCTTGAAGTTGCCGATGTCATCCTGCTCATCGGTGCCAATGTTGCGGAGAATCATCCCATCCTCTGCACGCGCCTTGAAGCCAACTCGGCAAAGACCCTGATCGTTGCCGATCCGCGCGTGACCAAGACCGCAATGATGGCCGACATCTATCTTCCGTTGAAGCCGCGCTCAGATCTCGCGCTTATCAATGCAATGCTGCGCATCCTGATCGACGAAGGACTTTACAACAGAGAGTATGTCGAGCGGCACACAACCGGATTTGAGGAACTTCGCGCCTCGCTTGAACCGTACACGTTGGAATATGCCGTCGAGCATCACCGGGCTTTCGCCCGAGCTGATTCGCAAGACAGCTCTTCTCTACGGCAATGCGAAGGCCGCATTCATCGGATGGACGATGGGCGTGAACCACAGCACCAAGGGCACTGAAACCGTAAACGCCATCAACAATCTGGCGCTGCTCACGGGAAACATCGGCCGGCCGGGCGCTTCGCCATTTTCCATCACCGGACAGTGCAATGCCATGGGTACGCGCGAAGCGGGTTTTCGTCGGGCCTGCCCGGGTATCGCAAATTTGAATCGGACGAAGACCGCGAACGAGCTGGCACGCTTGTGGAATGTATCCGTCGATCGCATTCCAACGCGAGCGCGGTCTCGCGTATCCCGACATCATCGAGGCTGCAGTCGCCGGAAAGATTCGCGCACTTTGGATCATCGGCACCAATCCCCTGGTTTCGTTCCCGAATATCGACGTTCTCAAACAGGCACTCGGCAACCTGGATTTTCTGGTGGTGCAGGATGGCTTCCATCCCACTCCGACGACGGAGTTGGCCGACCTGGTTTTGCCGGCCGCGATCTGGGGCGAGAAGGAGGGAACCTACACCAACTCCGAACGCCGCGTGAGCAAGGTGAATCGCAGCTGTTGCTCCGCCAGGCGAAGCGCGCAGCGACTTCGAGATCTTTCTCGCGATCGCCGAACGTCTCGGGCTGTCGCGAAGAACTGTTTCCGGCTGGCAAGCCCGGCCGACGCGTTCGACGAGTGGCGCCGCGTGTCTGCGGGGCGGCTGTGCGACTACTCCGGCATGACCTATGCCGCAATTGAAGAGAGCGGCGGCATTCCAGTGGCCATTTCCGGCAGGCACTTCCGTCGATCCCGTCGCGGCGCGCAGGCTTTACACGGATGGCGAATTCCAGACCGAGGACGGACGGGCCAGGCTATTGCCTACGCAATGGGCTCCATTTCCCGAGCAGCCGAACAAGGAATTCCCCCTCGTGCTCAATACAGGGCGCACCGTCGAGCACTGGCATACGCGCACCAAAACTGGAGGCATCTCTATTCTGCAACGCATGTCTCCTCGCGCATGGCTGGAGATGAATCCGATCGATGCCGAGCAACTGAAGCTAAGGCCCCATGATCGTGTCGAAGTAATTTCCGCACGCGGGCGCGTAAGCAAGGTTGAGTTGCGGATTACCGAAATCGTCGCCCCGGGCCAGGTGTTCCTGCCTTTTCATTTTGTCGAAAGCAACGCCAACCAGATAACGCAGAGCGCCTTCGATCCGATTTCGCGCGAGCCGAACTATAAGCAATGCGCGGTGCGTGTTGAAAAATCGGTCAACCCGGTGTCGTAGTTTCCCCCGACCGAATTCGCCGGATTCGTCCGCATGGCTAGTTTTCTATCCGTCTTCTTTCATGATCAATATCATCTTACGAGGATTCAGGCGGGAGACTTTGCCACGGTTGTGGTGTTAGCGGGAAGCTTTCTGCGTCCCGTCGGCGGCTGGGTCGCGGATAAGATCGGCGGATACCGACTCCTGCTCTCCCTCTTTGCCGGCATCGCCTTGTGCCTGATGATGGTCGGAAGCCTGCCACCGTTTGATGTCGTCGTACCAGTCCTGTTTCTATCCATGGGCATGCGGGGAAATGGGCAACGGAGCAATCTTCCAAATTGCACCGCAACGTTTTCCGGCAGACATCGAACTGATTACCGGCATCGTGGGCGCCGCCGGCGGACTCGGTGGCTTCTTTCTTCCATTCGCCCTCGGTACGCTCAAGGATATTTCAGGAAGCTATGGAACCGGCATGTTGAGCTTCGCCATTCTTACCGCGTAAGTGCTTTTGTGCTTCTTGAATTCGGTGTGCAATGGAAGTCGACCTGGACGCCCGCGGCCGTGCGTCGCACCATGGTGTTCTGTTACAGAGGCTTTCAAAAGACACGTGAGAATGCTGCTGCACCAGGCCGTCTTCAGCAACAGCGAAGCGGCAGCTAAGCTGCTGCTCGAGCGCGGCGCCAATCCAACATCCGCTGCGAAGGCGGCTATCACGAACTGGGCCTGATGGGGTGGGTGACGGCCTGGATTACATCCAGACCAATCCCAAGGTCGTTGCATATCTGCTGGTTAACGGCGCGCGGCACAACACCCTTCTCGGCGGTTGCGATGGGGGACGTGGAGGCCATTCGCACCGTGCTCTCTTTATCACCGGGCGAACTCCCACAAGACACCCACCCTTGCGACACAAACAAAGACATCGATTGCTTTCGAATCGTAAAGCGGCCGCTTGCCGTGATATACCAAATTGTATGCAATTGCTCCAGTTCTGTCTCGGCACTCCGGCGAGCAAAATACATCGGCTGACCGAACTTCTAATGGAATCGGATCGTTCATGAGCAGGATCGAGGACTGCGAAATGCCGGTTCTCGCGGGCACGACGGTCGGCTGCGATGATTGTCGAGGCCGCCGATCTTCCTTGCTCATGTGGAAGCGCTGACCGAGGCGATAGAAGACTCCGAAGGCCAACGGTAATGGGCATTGACGGGCGCCGGTGATCGTGCCCGCGCATCGAGACTAAGAATGAACTCACGACTGGAGGCGAGAGTGAATTTGAGTTTTGCAGCCAGGTGTTATTTGCTGTTTGGAATCTTTAACCTTTCGTTGTCTGGTTACGGCCAGCTGACGCGAAGTGATTTCGAGCGGGCGCTGGACCTGCAGGAGCACTACCGGGGCCTTGTCGATCACCTGCCCGATGAGCCCGAGTGGATCGAAGAAAGCAGCCGCTTCCTGTACCGCGACACGTTGCGCACGGCGGGCCAGGAAAAGGACAACGGGTTTCGGTTTGTGATGGTGGATGCGGCAAAGAAAAATTCGCAGCCCGCATTTGACGCGCAACCCCTGGCGGATGCGCTGACTAAGGCGTCCGGTGAGAAGGTGGAGGCGACACATCTTCCGTTTACAAAATTCAAATTCGAGGACAACCAGAAATCGATCGCGTTTCACATCAAGGAAACACATTGGACTTGCCACCTGGCGGACTATACATGCGCCAAAGATAAGCGGGGTGAGAAGCGCGATCCGGAAGATGAGGGATACGACTCGACGCCCCGGCGTGAAAACGGCGATGAACGCGCGGTAAAGTCCCCGGACGGAAAATGGGCGGCTTATGTGCTGAATGACAACCTGGTGGTTCGGGCGGTCAAGGCAGATGCTCCAACAGGCTCCGCGAAGGATGATCCGGATCGCAAGAGCGAAAACTCTCCAGTCGTTTTGAGCATGGAAGGAAGCGCCGACAATTACTACGCGGTTTCGACCATTGCCTGGTCGCCGGATTCGAAATACATCGCGGCCTATCGGATTCGCCCCGGTTACAAACGCGAGGTCGACTATGTCGAGTCGTCGCCGGCGAACCAACTGCAGCCGATTCATTCCACGATGGTCTATCCAAAAGCGGGGGACGTGCTTGCGTTCTACCAGCCTGTGCTCTTCGATACGGTCAACCGCAAACAGTGCGAGATCGATCCTTCTCTGTTTCCCAATCAGTTTGAGATGAACCCGATTGAATGGTGGAAAGACTCGCGGGGGTTCACGTTTGAGTACAACCAGCGGGGTCACCAGCTTTATCGCGTGGTGGAAGTTGATGCGAGCACAGGCAAGGCACGCGCATTGATCGATGAAACCAGCGCAACCTTTGTGAATTACGAGCCACTGGAGAGGACTCAATACGACCATGGCAAGTATTTCCGTCGAAATCTGGCCGATGGAAAAGAAATCCTGTGGGCCAGCGAGCGCGACGGATGGGAACATCTTTACCTGATGGACGGCAAGACGGGAGAGGTGCGGCGGCAGATTACCAAGGGTGAGTGGGCGGTTCGTTCGGTGGATTTCGTTGATGAGGCACACCGCATCGTGTATTTCAGTGCCAGCGGGATGGAACAAGGCGAAGATCCCTACTACGTGCATGGTTACAAGATTCACTTTGACGGGACAGGTCTCACACGATTGACTCCCGAACCTGCGGATCACTCCCTTGCCTACTCGAGCGACGGAAAATACTTTACCGATCTCTACTCCACAGTCAGCACTCCGCCCACGCTGGTGGTTCGCAGCGCAGAGGATGGTGCGATCGTGATGCCAGTGCAAACTACGGATTTGTCGCAGTTGACAGCGGCAGGCTGGGAGGCGCCAGAGCCTTTCCACACTTTGGGTCGCGACGGCAAAACCGAGATATGGGGAGTGCTCTACAAGCCCGAGAAACTCGATGCGGGCCGTAAATATCCGGTAATCGAAGATATTTATGCTGGCCCACAAGGATCGTTCGTGCCCAAAAGCTTCAGTATGCGCATCGAGCCTTTGACCGCGCTCGGTTTTGCAGTTGCACAGATCGACGGGATGGGTACCAACAACCGCTCGCGGGCCTTTCATGATGTCGCCTGGCAGAACCTGAAAGATGCGGGATTCCCGGATCGCATCCTGTGGCACAAGGCGGTGGCGGCGAAGTATCCCTGGTACGACATCAGCCGGGTGGGCGTATTCGGCACATCCGCAGGCGGCCAGAGCGCGATGGGTGCGCTACTGTTTCATCCGGAGTTTTACCAGGTAGCGGTTTCGAATTCCGGTTGCCACGACAATCGCATGGACAAGATCTGGTGGAATGAGCAATGGATGGGCTGGCCCGTGGGACCGCAGTATTCGGCTTCTTCCAACGTCGACAATGCCTGGCGGCTGCAAGGGAAACTGATGCTGGTCGTCGGCGAGATGGACAAGAACGTCGATCCGGCGTCTACGTATCAGGTGGTCGATCGGCTGATCAAGGCGAACAAGCAATTCGATCTTCTGGTGGTTCCCGGAGGTGGTCACGGTGCAGGAGGTCGGTATGGGAGGTTGAAGCTCATGGATTTCTTCGTTCGCAATCTCAAGGGAGAGACGACGCCCGACTGGAATCGTTCGACGGCAGAGAAATAGCGTAGGAATCGCAAACTCGCGAGACTCACCCTGTCTCCATTGCCCGGGTCACCGAAATCTCCAACGCGATGCTCGCCCTGACGCGTTGCTTGTTTCTCATCAATGACGATCTGCTTCGCGTGTAGAATCGTTGCAGAATCTCGAAATTTTAAGTCAGAAGATACGGATGCCCACGTCAAGTTTCAGCAAGAAGAACTCGAAATCGTCGCGCCGGCCAAGTGGCAAAGCGGAACACGGAACCAGCGTAACCACCGCATTTCAGCGGATTCGCGAACTTATAGTTCACGGAAAGCTTTCCCCCGGGACCTGGATCGTAGAAGGCGATCTGTGCAAGCACTTGAACATGAGCCGTACCCCTGTCAGGGGCGCGCTCTACCTGCTGCAGCGCGAAGGCTATGTGCAGGAGCTTCGCAACGCCAGCAAGTCGCGGATGGTTGTTTCGTCCTTGACCAAAGAGGACGCGGGCGAGCTCTACCCCATCATTGGCCGTCTTGAAGGACTTGCCGGGCGGCGAGCGGCAGAGCTCCCCGGACCCGCTCGCGCGGCACTGGCCGACAAACTCAAGCAAATTAACGGCCAGCTGATCCGCATCGCCCAGCAGCGGATCGTGGAAGGATCGAGCATCTTCGATCTCGATCGCGAGTTTCATCGCCTGATCGTGACCGCGGGCGCTGGACCAAGACTGATGACGTTGCATCGCGCCATCGAGCCGCAGACCGAGCGCTACTGGCGGCTCTACGCCAGCTCGATCATCAATAACCTGACCACATCTACGGAAGAACACGAGGCCATCATCAAGGCCCTGATTGCCAGCGACGCCGACACCCTCGAAGAAGCACTCAAGCTGAACTGGGAAAACGGCTGCAAACGTTTGGCGTATGTTATCGACGTTTTCGGGGAACGCGGAAGCTGGTAGAGAGCGGGCGCACCGCAGCCGACTCTCCCTCCTGCGGAGTTTTCAAACCGGGTGCTTGCAATCACAACTGAGACGGCTACGCCCATCATAAGGTGTTGGAGGTTCAGCTGCCCGCGGTGATGTTGCGTAGATAGACTGAGTAGCGCTCGTCCATGATCTGGTTAAGTGGAACGAGGGAATGATTCGGACCGCGTCCCCGAGTGCGGAACTGCAGCTGGTATTGCGGCGATGCCTCCGCCTGCTCCACCCAGACGCCGTCGTCGGCGGGTGGCGGGGATAGCGTTTGCCCAATCTCGTGCCGATGCGGCCGCGGCCGCATATCCACCGTGGGCATCGGGTAGCCATCGTCGTACCCGCGAGGGCCCTCGCCGCCATAGATCATGGACGCGGACAAGCCCTCGGTGCCCAGCCGCGCCGCCAGCACCAGCGGACCGTACATTGCGGCCTGGACCAGCTTGTCGTCGGGAGCCGGCACGATGTGCAGCGAGAGGGGAATATCAACGGTTACGACATCGCCGGCTTTCCATTCATGCGCAATCGCAAGGTAAGTCGATTGAGCCGCGCTAAGGTCCCTGGTTTCCCCATTGATCGTTATGACAGCTCCCTTGGTCGCCCAGTACGGAATCCGAATCTTCAATGCAACGGGTTTCAGCGGAGCGCTGTCGAATGTGAATGTGATGCGCTCTTCGTGCGGGAATTTCGTGGTTTGGCGCAGTGCCAGGCCGCGCTCCTTCCAGTCGAGTTTCGATGGAATAAAAAGATTGACGTAGAGCGAATCTTCATCACGGAAATAAATCGAGTCATTCAGCTTGGCGTATTCCTCGCTGCCGGTTCCCGTGCAGCACCAGAACGCATCGAAGGGCGTGCCGAATGTCTTGTACATGCCGGGCTGCAAAGGGACGTAGTACATCAGCATGCCATTGCGGTCCTGGGTCCCATAGCGAACGTTCAACAGGAGCCGTTCGTAATAGTCGAAGAACTTTGCCTCCGGCTGCTGTCCGAACAGATGGCGCGCGAGTTTCATCATGTTGTAGGAGCAGCAGCACTCTTCCGCGGCGGGGCCAAGCTGGGTGGCAATCGCATCCGCAGCGTGCCACATTTCGCCGTTGCTGGTGCCGCCGGTGCAGTAGGCGTGGTGCTCTGTAACGATCCGGTAGAAGTTTTCGCTGATGCGCTGGTAGCGCTCATCTCCGGTGAGCTCGTATCCGCGCGCCGCGCCGATCACTTTGGGAATATTGGTGTTGGCGTGATTGCCGTCGAGCTTGTCTTCGCCTGCCGCCAGAGGATCGAAGATCTTCTTGTGTTCGAAGCGGTAGCCGAGATCGCGATACTTGGTTCTGCCGGTGATGGCGTACAAATTGAACGAGGCCTCGTTCATGCCGCCATGTTCGACGAGCAGAACCTTCTGCCACTCATCGTCGGAAATGGAACGGGTATACGTGTCGGCCCAGTCGGCCATGCGCACCGCAATGTCGAGAGCCTGCTTGTTTCCGGTGTGTTCGTACATGTCGAGCAGCCCGGCCATGATCTTGTGGTACGTATAAAACGGAGCCCACACCTTTTCGTGTTTGCGCAGGCGCTCGTAGAAGTCAGCAGGATACGCGCCAAGATAGCCGTCCTTTGCCTGGCATTCGGCCAGCATGGCGACGAGTTCATTCGCCTTGGCAAGGATGGGCTGATCGCCCGTGCCGGCGTGCAGCATGGCGCACGACGAAAGATAATGGCCGACGTAGTGGCCGCGCAGTTCGCAATCCGGTGCCTCCCAGCCGCCCAGAGGATCGGCGTCGGACGCAATGCCTGCCGTTACGCGGAAGTTGTGCGCGAGGCGCTCGTTGGGAAGGGAATAGAGCCAACTCCGGTTAAGTTCCATCATGTCTTTCCAGAAGCCCGGCAGCAGGCGAACCTCGGTCATCGCAAATGGCTCAGTCTTCCACTTCACCTTGGCAACAGCTGCACTGGTCAGTTTCCGGTTGGCCATGTCCACCGACGCGGTCTCCTTGTCCGACTCGAGCGCCGACGGGCGCGCCGAAGATGGAAGCAATGCGGTGGTGCTTACCGCCACTGCGCCACCAAGAAAATGTCTACGACTCAAGTTCGAGTTCATTTTGATTACTCCGGATCGGCTGCCTCAGCGAAGCTGTGCCACAATTTCAAATCTGCGTTGTTCAGCGGTCATGACCCGACCCGCGTCCTGGTTTTTGCCAACGATTGCAACGTCACGCCCATTCGCGACGATGCTTGCGATCGTCCTTCCTTCCGGCACACGGAAGCTGACCTGCAACTCCTTTGGTCTTGTGCCCTGGGCCGGCAACACGATGGTGGCAACGAGTTGAGTTTGCGAGGAGATCAGTTTGTAGTCGACTCGTCCCCAGCGCGTGGGAGCGCCGTCAATGGCGAGCTGTTTCCCGGGCGTGAGCCATTTTCGAGGAATGCCGCGCCCGAAGTATAGCCGGTCTTCATCGGAGTCTTCTAACACCAGCATCCAGCGCACCAGCAGCGGAATGGTTTGTTGCGCGGGGATGCAGAAGAGTGCATCGTCGCCTGTAATTCCGGAAACTTCTCCGGCGGTCCAACTTCCGCGCGAGTGGTCGTGATAGCGGTGCGCATATAGAAAGAGGAGGTACTCCTCGATGCGATCGAGTCTCAGGAGCATCTGCGCATAGCCGTAGGATATGAAGCCGAGAATGTCGCGGCCGTCTGGATGAGCACGTTCCACGTTGGCCACGACGCCGATGGTGGTTGCGCCATAGGCGCGCATGCAGTCGATGATAGTCGCAGCCTGCGCCGGAGGGATCACGTCGGCCTGTAGCAGCTCCGCATAACAGCGATGCGTCCATTGCTGTTCGCTCGGACGTTCGGTCTGAAGCGACTCACGGAATGTGAGTTTCGCGCCGGGCAGCGGCCCAATATACGGCGGCTGCATATCGCGCAGGATGCTGGCGTCGATGGCCTTCACAAGCTGCGCCTGCAGTTTCTCGGCGTGGTGCGACCACTCCGATGCCGTGGCTTCTGCGCCGTTGAACGAGAGATTTCGCCAGACAGCGGCAAGATCGCGCCAGCCGCGGATCGCGAAAGCACTGTTGGCAAAATAGGGTTTGTCCCACACCGAGGGATCGGGGGCGAGGCACGAGTCTGATTCACACCAGCCGTGAATGAGGCCGTAGCCGCGGTCCGAAGGGGGCAACGCCAACGCCGTGTCGTGGAGCTCCGTCAGGAGCGCCCCGGTTGCCTCAATCTTCGAACGGTGTTTCTCAAGCAGCGATCGGTCCCGCGTGTAGTTGTAATAGCGGGCGACCAGGGAGAGAGTAAGCCCGAACTGTGCGGTCTCCGGCCCGCGCATGTTGATCACTCCCTGGTCGTCGACAAAGTCGGAGTAGTAGTTGTCGAGCACGTCGCGCGCCTGCGCAAACCTTCCGCACTCGAGATTTGTGTATAGCGACATCGTGAAGATGTCCTGAAATCCGTCATACTCGGGCCCATAGTAGTCGCGATCGACTGCGCCATACTTGGGGTAGACACCGCCCGGTCGCACCATCTGCTCTTTCACGAACGCGTGCGCCACCATGTCCGTCCAGCTCAAATCGGGCAGAGTGATTTCAACGAGGTCGTGCAACTGACGGTCCCAGTACTCGGCAAACTCGAGCAGCCCCCGATAGAACTCTTCCGGCTTTGGGGCCTGGCGGCGACGGGTGTAGGCCGGATAGCTATAGCCGTACTCCACCCTGACGATCTTGCCATCCTGGATATGAGAGGTTCGATGCCAAGTCTGTATGATGAATCGATCCTTCGCGAGAACATCGCCAAAAACGACAACTTCAAAATGCGAACCATCGTCGCCGGGCATGATTTTGCGTACGGCGGGCATCCATCCACCGAGAAGCCCTTCGTATCGTTTGCGCGATCGTTCCAGCGTGAGTTCGCTTGAAATACTGCACGGGATGATAGGTTCGCGTGCTGCCGCTGGGATAGACCGGCATGGTGTCGGCACATTCCCGTGTGCCGACGATGGTGTTCCACCGCGGACGGAAATCCGGGCCGCCGCGCTGCGTTGAATCCATGGGCGGCGCCGCGCGCTTTACTTCATCTTCATCCGGATCACCGTGGGCCAGCAGTTTATCGGCCAGAAGGTCGGCGCCGGCTATGCCAATGGCATTCAAATCAAGGCCAAGGTAGGCAGGCCCCTCGTCGGGAAACGTTGCTTCCGCAGTCTTGCGCAGCACGCGCGCCATTCCGGACGATGAAACAAAGTGTGATCGCGCCATCGCGCGTGCGTAGGTCTTCGAACACCCTCCACGTTTCTCCGTTGCGCGAAAACGTGGAAAGCAGACTGTGGCCCTCCACGTGCGCTTCTGCTGCGTTGAACGTTCCTCGAAGCTCCGCGGCAGGCCGCCTGGCCGCAATCGGTTCGGCGTGAAGTGCGGGAAGAACCCTCAGCGCCGCCGCGCCCGCCGCCAGGTTTTCGAGAAAACGTCTTCTATCCATCTCCAGACCCCTGTGCTGTGATGACGAGAGCGATCTCCATCACGGGTGGGTAGGATGCTCGCCGTAAAACTTCCACGCCGCCGTGAAATCGCGAGTGAGAGTTTGATGTTCAAGATCCGCGCGAAGCAGTTCTACAGGCATCGAATTCTCGTGAAGAATGGCATCGTGAAATTCGCGATCGGTCATCTTTTTCGAGTCGACGAGTTCGTGATGCAAAGCACGAAATTGCAGGGCGCCCAGCAGGTATGCGCTTTGATAAAGCGGCCCGACAGAGCCGTCGAACGAGCGGCGCACCTCGGCCACGGCATTGTCGCGTTCAAATCCGACATTGTCGATCAGCGATTGCACGCACTGCTGGGTCGTCCAGCGCCCGAGGTGAAAATTCATGGTGAAGATGATCCGTGCGGAGCGGTGCATGCGCCACACCAGCGCACCAACGCGCTCTTCCGGGGTGCGGTCGAAGCCTTTGTCCCAGAAGAGCATCTCCCACCAAAGCGCATTGCCTTCGTGCCAGAAGGGTGTCTCGAAGGCGCGCCGGTAGGGGTGATAGCGAGCCGACATGTAGGACTGCAGAAAATGTCCCGGGATCATTTCGTGAAATGCGGTCGCGTGAGCGAAAGGAATGTTGTTTCCGCGCATGCTCATTTCACGCTGCTCGAAGGTCATCGTGTCGGTTGGATAAGACACGCTGATTTCGCTGCCGCCGGTGAAAAACGGATTCACGAGCTGGCGCTCCGGAGACATCATGATCATGCGCCAGGTCTCGTCGGCCAGCGGCGGAATGGTTACAAGCTGGTTCTTCTTTGACGAATTCGCTGCCCTCGACCACCAGCTTGCGAATGAGGTCCGGTTGTTCGCCGGGAGGCACATGCATCTGCTTGACCTTCTCGACGGCCCCATGCCAGTCGTCGCCGAAGCCCATCTCGTGCGAGGCCTTCAACATTTCGCGCATGCACCAGTCGTATTCTGTCTGCGCAATGGCGATCAGTTCCTCGGGTGTGTAGGGGACCAGCGCGTCAGCCAGTTCGTTCATCAGAGCGTCGCGGCCCACCGGATCTCCGATGATCGTGGTCTTGTCGTCGGGCGCGATGCCGACCAGCTTTTCTTTGAGAAACGTGCTGTATCCGGTCAGCGCCTTGTCGGCATCCTTGTAGGGCTGATCCACCCACCAGGTGAATTCGGGATCGTAGCCGCGGTATTGCTCGAACCATTCCTTCAGTGCTTGCTGCAACTCATCGGTTGCGATGTGGGCGCGGTTAGCGATCACCGGATCCACCTTGGCTTTCGCTGCGTTCTGGGGAGCTTCTTTCTCCATGGGCTTGGGATCGAGCTCCGCCTGGAGCGACTTGATGCTCTTCGTCATGGCAGTGAGCGCGGATGCCGCCTTTTCCCCGTCGGGACGCTTCATCAATCGCTTGTCTTCCAGGAACGATTCAATGGTCGCGCAGAAGGGAAGAAGGGTTTGCATCTCTTCGATGTGCTTTTTCTGGATCGCCAGCCTGTGCAGGTCCGCCGTCACGCGATTTTTCAGCAGAAGATAATCGAGCTTGTCCGCTTGGGGGAGCGCGTCGAAGTTCGTGGCGGCAGAGAATCGCGAGTTCATCGTTGTCGAATTTCTCGAAGCGCGTCAACCCGGCGTGCGATATCGCCAGCGGATAAGTGCCCTCAAGGCTCCGCGAATCCGCAATGAATTGCTCGATGATCGCGGGCATCACCGAGACTTGGGAAGAAGTGGTTGAAGGGGATCCGCACCACGCGACCTTGCCAGGCGCTGCTATACAAACGCACAGTCCGCACGCTGTCAAAAACCGCATGGATTGATGTGCTCCGTAGGTTCGGGTGGGGCGGAAACCTGCTCGTCCGGCCCGAGGGGGATGAAAGATTTATACAGCAGCGATCATTATGTATACAAATTCGTATTCGGAGCATGCTCGAAGGTATCCTCGCGCGATCAAATAGAATGGGAGACCCGGATCGCGAATGGTGCGGTGATTCGCACGGAATCCGATCGATAGGAATCCCATGTCAGACAAGCATCTCGGAATGCAAGGCCGCATGGTAATCGGTCCGCCGTGCCGGGTGGCGCTGTGGTGCTGCGTGATCACTTCCTGGGGTTTGGCCGGCGTGGGAACGGCGATTGAAGTCCAGGCACTTCGTCCAGCCCGTTTTGTTGTATTGGCTCAGCAGGCAGCAGCCGGCGAGAATCACACCGGCGCAATGGATGAGTTGCAAATCGGTACTTCGCTCACGCGAGACGGTAAATTGACCGAGGCGATCCCTCATCTTCTGGCGGCCCGCGCGGCGGGCGCTGATCCGTATGCCAGCACCATGAACCTGGCCATCTGCTACATCGGCTCGGGGCGGTACAAGGAGGCGATTTCCGGGCTCGAAGAATTGCACGCATCGGGACACAACACCGCTTCCATGTACAATCTTCTCGCCCAGGCATATCTCGGAGACGTGCAGCCGGATCGTGCGTGGGATGCGTTTCTCGCCGCCTCGGAACTGACGCCCAACGACGAGAAGCTCTATGCGTTTATGGCGGATGCATGTACCGATCAGCGCGATTTCGACATGGGTCTGCGAGCCATGGATGCTGGTTTGCGCCATCTTCCCGAGTCAGCGCGACTGCACTACGAGCGAGGTCTCTTTCTTGCGCAACTCGGACGGCTCGAAGATGCGAAGCCGGAATGGGATCTGGCGGCGCGGCTGGCTCCCGGCGCTTACATCGCTACCCTGTCGCTGGTGCAGCGTGATCTCTACGACGGCAACATTCCGGCGGCGACGCATCGCTATGGCCGAGTCGGTTGCGGCGCGGGCATCGGGATTACCAGACGCTCTCCCTTCTCGGGCACGGTTCTGATGCATGCCGGGGCGGCGCCCGGGGATCCTGAATTTGCGCGGGCACAGGAAGCGCTGGAGGAATCGGCAAGAACCAATCCGGAGTACTCGGCGACCCAGATTGCGCTGGGCAGAATCTACATTCTTGAAGACCGCTTCGGCGAGGCCGTCGCGCACCTGGAAATCGGAAGGCGCCTGGAACCGCGAAATCCTGCCGTTTACTCCAACTTGATGCGCGCTTATCACCACCTGGGCGACCGGCAAAAGGAGCGTGAAATGCAGGAGCAGCTTGCGAAGCTTTTGGCCGAGGCAGAAATCTGCCGCGTCGGAAACTCTTGCGCAGCCCGAAGCGCGGCCTTAAATTATTGATTTTTATGAGATTGTGCGGACGCCATGGAGTCCGTTTCTGCTGAAGCAGAAACGCGCCGCCACCCCAGTATGAGGAGTGCAAGACAAGTTAATTCTTGACAATGCATACAATATCCAATACAAGATGAAGACCATGAGCCTGCTCGCGGGCGGCACAGGCTCATGCAGCTACTTCCCCTGTACTAGTTTTTAGCTCCCGGCCCGCTTACCCGCCAGGCACACCGTTCAGACGCTTCCTCTGCTTCCCGCGAACGGGTGGATCGAACTGGCGGCAGAAAACGTTTGCCCACTTCGGAGGAACTCCATGGTCAGTGTTCGCTCATCCGTTGCGGTTCGTTTCTTTCTGCTCGCTGCGGTTGCTGTGCTTGCCGGCCGGGCACAGGCGCAAAGCGGTTCCCAGGGCACCGTAGTGATCACCGTAACCGATCCTTCGGGCGGTGTGGTGTCGGGCGCAACACTCACCCTGGTGGCGCTGCGCACCAACGACATCCGAACCGCAAACGCAGAGCAGAACGGCAGCTACACCTTCGTCAATCTTCCTATCGGGACATACAGCCTGACCATCACCGCGAACGGATACGCGAAGAAGATCTATGATTCGGTTCTGGTTCAGGCCTCTCAGGCCACTTCCGTTTCGGCGACCCTGGCCATCGGCAGCACCAGCGATACCATCCGCGTGACGGCCGAATCCGCGCCGGTGCTCGATACCAGCTCCAATGAAATCGGAACTGTCGTCGACATGAAGCAGATTGAGGACCTGCCGCTCAATGGGCGCGATCTGACCGCCTTTTCAACGCTCGTGGCCGGATACAACGGAACCTACAACGGTTTGCCCTCGACAGACCAGGGCTCCAATATCGACGGCGTGATGGGCAACTCCAGCCGCATGAAGTTCACGGGCAACATCCAGCCGGCCGTTTCTCCGCGTCTCGAAGATATCGAGCAGATGACGATGCAGACAGATCAACTCGATCTGAACTCTGGTTTTGGCCAATCGAGCACACAGGTCAACTTCGTTTCGCGCCGCGGCACCAACCAGTTCCATGGCCGCGCATATGAAGACTTCCGGAATTCGGGCCTGAATGCCAACAGTTGGACGAATGATGTGAACGGCCTGCGCAAGAACAAGCTCATCATGAATGACTTCGGCGGAAGCGTGGGCGGTCCTGTCCTGCACGACAAGCTATTCTTCTTCGGCAGCTTTGCCATGCGCAAGATTCCCGGCAGCTTCACTGCGACCAACGACATCTTCACTGCGGCGGCGCAGTCAGGCACTTTTACCTACACAGGAACAGACGGCGCGACGCACACGGCCGAACCTGCTTGCAGATTGCGAACCAGAGCAATCCCAATCTCCCCGGCACTGTGAACGCCGAGATCGCGGCGCAATTCTCTGCCATCAACGACGCTTCAAAGTCGGGCTCGGTGACCGCGACATCGAACACCAATTTCAACCAGATCGCCTGGCTGCAGAGTTCTCCGACGACTTACTACTATCCCGCGGCCCGGGTTGACTACAACCTCTCTCAGCGAGCCCGAATGTATCTTGTCCTGGCTGATGACTGAGACAGGAACAGCCCGCCGTCACGCCGGCCGATTTTCCAGGGTCGGTTTTCGCCAACCAGATCGCAGGAAACAAGACCAAGAACTTCACGGCGTCTTATGGTTTCGATTTCATCTTGTCGCCCAACTGATCAATCAGTTCAAGGCCGGGTTCCTGTACAACGCCACGATTCTACGCCTACAACGCGGCTCCGCTCTACACGAAGCAACCTACAGTGGCGTGGAACTATCCCGGCGCCAGCGGCCTGATGTCGGGTCAGCAATACAACCTGCCGGTCAGCACCTACTATCCCATCTTCAATTTCTCCGATTCGATGACCTGGCAAAGGGGCAGCCACACATTCCAGTATGGCGTGTCGTGGTACCGCGAGCAGGATCACTACTGGAATCGCGCCTGCCGGATTCTAACAATTATCAGCCTGGGCTTGGCAGCGGGCGATCCCGGCACTCAATGCGTTCACCAACACCGGCTCCAATCCCTCGCTGCCTAATGCCAGCAGCGCCAACCTCGCTGAAGCTCAGCAACTCTATGCCGTGCTCACAGGAAGAATCTCTCTGTCACCGGCGAATCGACCTTACAACCTCAAGACAGACACCTACAACACGCCCGGACAGACCGGCGAGTACCCACTCGACGAAGTTGTCGACGGCAGTGGGAATGTTCGCAGAGGATTCCTGGAAGGTCACGCAGACCCTCACGCTGAACTTTGGCCTGCGCTGGGACCTGACCGGCGCTCAGCATGATCTGACAGGCGCCTACCACTCCGCGTCCACCGCTCAGCATCTACGGACCGTCGGGGGTCGGCAACCTCTTCCATCCCGGGTTCACTCCAGGGCAACATGAACCCGGCGATCACCGCATCCACCAATCCTTACAATCCATGGAAAGTGACGCCCCAGCCCGCGGTCGGTTTTGCGTGGAATCCCAAGGCCACGGACGGCGCCTGGAAGTCGATCCTGGGCGGAGGCGGAACAGTCATTCGCGGCGGATTTTCCCTGCGCCGCTTCACCGAACCGTACCAGTACTTCTGGGACGCAGCGACCGACTACGGTTCGTTCTACTACCAGTTCTTCTTCCTCAACGCGAATAACACCGGCCAGTCCGGAACGTTCGCTCCCGGAAGCCTCTCGCTGGGGGATTCCCTTCCGTCGTTCGGCCTCTCGCCGCAGGCATACCAGACAAGTCGCCCAGAATCCGAGTTCACGTTCCTGAGTTCCACGCCCGTTTACGGTCTGGATAAGACGCTCGCCCAGCCTTATTCGGAATCCTGGAACTTCGGCATGCAGCGTTCCCTCGGCCACTCGCTCGCCTTCGAAGTTCGATACAACGGCAATCGGACCATTCATCAATGGATCAACATTGATCCCAACGAAGTGAATGTCTTCGAGAATGGCTTTCTGGCGGAGTTCAAGAACGCGCAGGCAAACCTTGCGGCGGGCGATGGCGATTCATTTCTCAAGCAGCAACGGTCACGCCGACGCCCAATTTTGACGCGGCGTTTGGAGGCGCGAATGCATCGGACTACTCCAACCCGCAGTACATCAATTATCTCAATACCGGGCAGGTTGGCGCCATGGCCAGCGTCCTGGCCAACGTCGCCGGAACTGTTCCCTACTACTGCAATCTGGTCGGGGCGGGCTTCAGTCCCTGCGCCACCAATGCCGGATATACGGGCGCTGGTGCAGGCTATCCCATCAACTTCTTCGTCGCCAACCCCTTTGCGTCCGGCACCAATCCGGGATTCGGTCCGCCCAACGCCACCGGCCAACTGGTCGCCGCCGGATACTCCAACTACCATGCTCTCCAGATCGATCTGCGCCAGAACAACTGGCACGGCCTGCAGTACGACGCCAACTATACCTGGAGCCACAGCCTGGGCGTCGATTCCAACAATCAGTGGACCGGGCGCATTCAATGCTTTCACGCTTGCGCAACCTGCGCGAAGAGCTACGGGCCATCCCTGTTCGATTTGCGCCACGTATTGCACGCCAACGGAACCTACGATCTTGCCTTTCGGACGCGGACGGCAATTATCTCAACCATAGCCGCATGGCTGACGCTGTCGCTGGAGGATGGACGGTCGGCACAATCGCCACATATCAGACCGGCGAGCCGATCCAACTCATGCGGCAGTACAACACCTACAACGACTACGGCGACAGCGGCATCACTCTGAACAATGTCACGCCATCGCAACTGCAGAGCGCTGTCGGGTGTCTATCGCGTCCCGGGACAGACCTTCGCGAACCTCATCAATCCCAAGTACCTGTCCAGCCCGACTGGCGGCGGCGCGAGCGCGCAGTACATCATCCCAACACCGTCGCCGGGAACCATCGGCAATGTGGTCTATCTGCACGGGCCGCGGCAGTTCTACCAGGATATCTCGTTAACCAAGACTATCCCGATCCACGAGCGCGTTGCGATTCCGCCTGCAGGGCTAATTCCTGAATGCCTGGAACCACCCTGTCTTTGGAGATGCGAATGGGAATGGATTTGTCGACGGTAAGGATTCAGGACTACGGATTTGGGCTGGGAGGCGTAACCAACGAATCCAGCGGAGAAACGCCCGGATTCGGCCGGGTCATCGAAATTCGCGCCAACATCGACTTTTGAGCCATCGTGGCCGGGCGCTCGAGGCCGGGCGCCCGGAGCTTTCGCGCCCGCAGATTCATTTTGACTCGGCCCCGATCTTTCGATGGCTTATTCGCATGTTATACTCGTATGTATGACATGAGTCGAATTGTGTGCTTCTCCCCGCTCCCATGCCCCTCGCATGCATAATCAGGTTTGATCGCTGGCATGTGGCTTCTCGTCAGCCGTGGCGGGAGTCTCGTGTACGCACAGCCGGCTGCGCGCGCCTCGGCAATAACGCCGCAGCAGGCCATCGATCTCGCCCAGCACGGCCACTGCAAAGAGGCGTCGCGGCTTCTCCAGCGCATGCTTCCGCAGCTGAGCTGACAAGGCCCTCAAGATACAACGCCAGATGTCTCTGGTTCGTTGTGCCATGGCACTCGATCAGGAACAGACCGCCGCGGACGCACTGCTGCAACTCAAGCGCGACGAGCCTGAATAATCCTGAAGTGCTGTACCTAGCCACCCACTATTTCTCTGAGCTGGGAATACGCGCTGCGCAGCAATTGCAGGCGCAGGCCCCCGCGATCGTATCAGGCTCGACGGCTTGAGGCCGAAGCGCTGGAATCGCAAGGCAAGAATGACGAGGCGGCGGCGATCTACCGAAAGATTCTCGAAGAGAATCCAAAGATTCCCGGGATTCATTATCGGCTCGGACAGATCGCGCTCGATCGTGCCGGTCCAAACGGATCCACACGATGAAGCCAAGGCGCGAATTCCAAAGCGAAGTCGATGTCGATCCATCCAACGCATCGGCGCAATTTGTTCTCGGTGAACTTGCGCGCCGCGCCGGCGACTGGAACGAAGCCATCGCGCGCTTTTCTCAGGCCGCCAAACTCGATGCTGGATTCTCCGAAGCATATCTCGCTCTGGGCATGTCCCTGGCCGCATCGGGCCAGTTTTCGCAGGCGATTTCGCCGCTCGAAACATACGTGAAGCTGCAGCCCGAAGATCCCGCCGGTCACTATCAGCTTGCCATCGCCTACTCCCGCACCGGCAACAAGGACGCCGCAACGCGCGAAATGGCAGTTGCAGGCGCAGGCCGCCGAGCCGCATCAAATCCCCGGCTGATACGACCGAAGGACATCCCGTTCATCCATGATCTGCCTGCCGCGTCTCTTGATGCGGCTCGTTGCGCCGATTCGCCGGGGAAGACCTGACGTGAGAGGCGCGGCGACGAAATCTGCGGTCATCTTCTCGCGGCGGTCATTTCTCGCCGGGGCCGGGTCGGCCTGCCCTGGGAGCGCTTGCTTCCCGCGCGGTCGAGCATTTCCGGCTCGCGTGCATCACGCAAGGCAGTCCGGCGCTGTTTGCCGAAGTTCCTGCTTCGTCTAGCGGAATTACCTGGTCTCACACCGCAGGGATTTCTCCGGAGATGTATTTGCCTGAAACCGTCGGCGCCGGATGTGCTTTCCTCGATTTCGACAACGATGGCTGGATGGACATCTATCTCGTCAATAGCGGCCCATGCGATTTCTATCAACCACCCTCAGCCGCTGCGCAACGCGCTTTACAAGAACAATCGCGACGGCACGTTCACTGACGTCACGGCGAAGGCCGGCGTGGCAGGAACTGCTTATGGCATGGGAGTCGCAGTGGGCGACTACGATGGCGATGGATCTGCCCGACATCTACGTCACGCAATACCCCAACAGCATTCTCTATCACAACAACGGCGACGGCACATTCACCGATGTCACAGCTAAAGCCGGCGTCGCCGCCCCCGGTTGGGCCACGAGCGCTGTCTGGTTCGACTATGACAATGACGGCCGGCTCGATCTCTTCGTCTGCCGGTTTGCCGATTTCAGCAAGGCCAAGAACGTCTTTTGCGGAGGCCGCGGGCCGGGCGAGCGATTCTACTGCAAGCCCAACGTATTCGCCCCCATGCATAGCTGGCTCTTTCACAACAACGGCGACGGAACTTTCACAGACGTGAGCCGTGAATCGGGTATCGCGCGCGTCCCGGCCAAGGCATGGGGCGTGGTGGCGGCGGACATCAACAACGACGGCTCGATGGATCTGTTTGTCTCCAACGACACCGTACCAAACTCGCTGTTCCTCAACCGCGGAAAAGGCGTATTTGAAGACGCCGGACTGCTCGCCGGTGTGGCATTCAATCCGTTCGGCGATCGCGCGATCGGGCATGGGCGTGGATGCGGGAGATTACAACCAGGACAGCTGGCTCGATCTATTCGTCGCCAATGTCGACCACGAGATGTACTCCCTCTATCGCAATAGCAAGAACGAGACATTCGAAGATGTCTCTGTCCATACGCCCAATCGGTCCGACCACTCGCATGATGAGCGGCTGGGGCCTCAAGTTTTTCGACTACGACAACGACGGCGATCTTGATCTGATCATTGCCAACGGGCACCCGGACCTCACCATCGGGTCGCACCATCCCGATCTCGAGTACCTGCAGGCGCCATTGCTGTTCAAGAGCGACGGCGAGACGTGGACGAATGTGAGCTCACAGGCAGGGCCGGCGTTTGCGACGAAAGGTTGCCGGGCGCGGCCTCGCGCTGGGCGATTTCGACAACGATGGAGCGGTCGATGTTCTGATCAGCGTCAACAATGGCGCTCCTATACTGCTTAGAAACCAGGGCGCGCAGCAGAATCACTGGCTGGGCGTCAAGCTGATCGGCACCATATCCAATATCGACGCGGTAGGTGCGCAGATCACTTACCAGAGCGGAGATCTGAAGAGGCAACGCACAAAGGTTGGCGGCGGCAGTTATCTGTCCTCCCACGATCCGCGCATGGTTCTCGGCCTCGGCAGACGAACCAAGATTGACTGGATCGAAATCCGGTGGCCGCAAACCAGGCAGCTACGATCACGCCGTCTCGACCGGACTTCCAATCGATCGCTACATCACCATTACGGAAGGCCAGAACGGTTGGAAATGACAAATGCTTGAGGCCGGCTTCGCCCGACCAATCTGACCGATCTGATCGCAACGAACGTGAATCGACGATTTGGGCAGGGGCGGCGCGCTATTCATTGTCCGCCTTTATCGCCAGCGCTCCGAAGGCCGCCCGGAATATTTCGTCCGGCACCAGTTCGGGAGTCAGCAGCCTTTGGAACACCAACCCTTCGATCATGGCGTGCAGGACACGTACCAGCTGGTCGGCTGGCATGGGAAGATCTTCCTCTTTCGTAACGGCGCGCAGCCATTGCTCGCCGAAAGCGTAACTTTGGGCCGTGATCTCTCTCACCTGCACGCGCATCTCTTCGTGACTAAGCGTATAGGCCAGGCCGTTCAGGCGGCCCACCGCCACAGCGCGGCGGTCTGGAATTGCAGCAATCGTGGCTTCGGCCATGGCGCGCATAATCGCCGCAAAGCTGGCACCCGGTTTCACCTGCGGTTTGATAGGAGGCCAGTAGGCGAGTCCTAACGAGATGAAAAGCTCTTCACGATTCTTGAAGTTGCCGTAGATGGCTCCTGTGGTCATCCCCGCCCTTTCCGCGATGTCTTCCAGCGTGGTGTTCTCGTGACCCTTTTCGCGGATCAGCGAGCGGGCCGCTTCCAGCAGTTTGGCGCGCGTCCGGTCGCGCTTATCGCCCTTCGGCTGCCGACGGCGGGAACCTTCTTCAGAATTTGTCACCATCTCTTGATTTTATAACATAACTATTTTATAGTAAATCTATAATATGACGAAAGAGAGACCAACTGAAATGAATAGAGGAAGCGAAATCGAAGCGGAAATGCAGAAGGTCGTAGACTCCGGAGAACTCGCCGGGGCGGCGACTCTTGCCTGGCGCGATGGAGAGGCCCGGGTTGTTTGCGTCGGCTGGCGGGACGTAGAAGCCCATCTGCCCGTCGAACGGGACACGATTTTCAGGATCGCCTCGATGACCAAGCCGATCACCTCCGTTGCGGCTCTCATGTTGGTGGACGAAGGCCGGATCGCTCTGACCGACTCGATTGCTCGTCATGCCCCGGAGTTCTCACGCATGCGCGCGCTGCGCTCTCCGAACGGTCCCCTCGACGAAATCGACCCGGTCGAACGCCCAATTACCTTCGAAGATTTGTTGACCCATCGCGCCGGATTCACCTATGGGGATTTCCATCGCGGCCCGATTGCCCAGGCATACCGCGATGCCCTTGGGGGCGAAATCGATAGTGACGTGGTGCCCGATGAGTGGATCGGGCGGCTTGCGCAGCTACCACTGATCGGGCAGCCGGGGACGGCGATGTACTACGGCCGGTCGACCGACTTGCTTGGGCTCCTGATCGCCAGAATTGAAGGCCGATCGCTCGGAGAAGTGCTCAAGCGGCGTATTTTCGACCCGCTGGGAATGAAAGATACAAGCTTCCTTGTCCCCCGCGAAAAGCGGGCTCGTCGTGCGGCTGCGTATGGCTTCGACGAAGAGGGACGGTTGACCAAACGAGTTACCCGGAGTGGCGTTTTTGTCTCCGAACGCCCGGACGATATGGACTACGAATCCGGCGGCGCCGGGCTTTGGTCCACGCTCGACGACTACTTAAAATTTGCCCGGCTCTTCCTCGGTGACGGCAGTGTGGATGGCGTAAGGCTCCTTCGTCCGGAAACGCTCGTCGCGATGACGACCAATCAGTTGACTGACAGCCAGCCCGCAAACCCTGGATGGCTTGGCCTGAAACCAGGTCGAGGGTTTGGCCTGGGTGTCTCGGTGGTGCTCGAGACGGACAAAGCCGATTTCATGCGGCGAGGCAGCGTGGGAACGGTCAGTTGGCCTGGTGCATTCGGAGGTTGGTGGCAGGCTGATCCTAAAGACGGTTCGGTGCTCATCTTCCTGGCTCACAACATGGTCGATCTTGCGCAGATGGCCAAAGGGATCGGCTTGGGCGTGTGGGGCGCCATCGACACGATTTCAAACGTTGACATCGGCTTCGCGGCCTGAGTGAACGTGCGTCACCACGATTAACGTGAGGAGCCGAATGTGCGACAGCCGATGTGGAGGAGACAGCGGAGCGGGGCGGTAGTGGAAGCCGCAGGCTCCGGAGCATGGGAAGCAGGTTGACAGTTCAGAAGACGGAAGGTCGGGGCCTACGCTCCGTCCTTTTGATTTATGTGGTCATGACTGAGGAAGCGGCGGTGGGTTCGACAGGGGCTTTGCGGCGGAGGATGACAGCGGAGATGAGAGTAATGATCAGGCCGACGGGCAAGGGCTCAATGAAGGTGTATGCCATGTTGACGAAAGGGTTCTGGTAGAGCTGCTGAGAGCGCTCGATGGCAGCTACCCGCGCGGCGGCGGTGGCGGGGTCAAGTCCGGAGGACCGGACCTGGTGAATCTGCGCGGCGAAGTAGCTGTCCATGAAGTGGGGCATGAAGTTGAAGTAGAGGACCTCCCACGTAGCGACGTAGCAGACGGTGGTGATGAGGGTGATCAGGATGCCGCATGCGAAGGCGCGGCCGAACGAGATTTGGCCGGCGAGGGTGTTGTCGCGGTAGCTGCGGATGCCGAAGTAGATGAGCAGGAACGACGCCACCATCATGGTGTAGCCGATCACCATGCTGTGGCCGGAGCCGATCTTGTTGGCGAGGAGAAGCGAGCCGTCCATAAGGACGGAGATCATGACGCCGGAGATGAGGCCGAAGGTGAGGACGGTTTTCTTCATGTAAGACTCCTGGTAATGAGGCTCCTGGCCCGAGTGACGATGGAGTCACCATGCGGTGGTATGGGGCCGGATGTCGTCATCCTTTCGAGTGATTTTTGAGGAATGGAGCAGAAATCGTGCTTTCGGGTGACGCGCTCCCACCCGAGCGACGAAGACCTGTCCCCTCACCCTCGGACAAAGACCCGTCCGCGGGGACCCCGCGTCGCCGGGCACCCCGGGGTCACGGCAGGAGGCCTAGTTCTTTGCCGCGCTGGACGGCCTGAGTGCGGCGAGCGGCCCCGAGCTTGTCGAAGGTGCGGGCACAGTGTGTCTTCACGGTGTTTTCAGAAACGAAAAGCTGCGTGGCGATCTCGCGATTGCTGAGGCCGCGGGCGACCAGGGCGAGGATCTCCAGTTCGCGTGGCGTGATGCCGAGGAATTGCTGCTGGGTCGTATTGGGAGCGAAGGGGACCGGGCTGGGAACGAACGGGCCGGTGGGTTCCGTGGGAACAAGCACTTCCCTCACCACGACCGTTTCCCGAATGGTTTCGCGACTTCTGGTTTCGCGACTGCGCGTGATCCTGAGGCCGAGCCAGATGCCGAAAGTCGCAAAGAGGATGGCGACCAGCGCGCTGTAGAGTTCGACGGAGTGCTCGATGATGACGAAGCGGTATTGGGTGTATTGGAGGGTGGCGATGAGGAGGCCGCCGACCAGACCGAAGATGAGGACATGACGCTTCATGATGGGGTTGTGAAGAAGTATATCCCCGCTTACTCCTGACTCCGCTCACGCTCAAGGCTCTACAAACAAATACTCCATGAACCGGTGCCCGGAGGCGAATCAGGAGATCGAAATGCGGCGCTCCCAGGGGGCCGGCGAACCTTAGAATAGAAGTCCCGCGTAGATTGGTTTACCCGGAGGAACAGCCTGAGGGCTCTCGGGGAGAATCCAGCCCGACAGGCCACTCTTGAAGACCTGTGTCGCACGTCGAGGCTGCAACTGGATTCGATTAGCAGCATAAAAGTGAGTCTCGATGCTGAATCCCGGTGGCTCGGGGACATCGATCACCGCTGATCTGCGAATGTTGTAAACGGCATAGAGTTGGCGAGTGTCTGATTACGAATTCAACGGAATGGGTCGCAGGGCTTGCCGTCGCACATCGCGCCGGTAATGCCTTTGCCTTCGGTGATGGTATAGATACGGTCAACGGCGGGCAGTGTCACCTTTTCCACGGTGCCGCTGGGCCAGTGAATCTCCAGTTGGTCGACTTTATCCACGTTGCCCAAACCAAAGTGGACGCGCATGTCATTCGACGAGAGATAGCTTCCGCCGCTCAGAACGTCTCCCCGCTGACGCATCCGGTTTGCGGTCAGGTAGACGGACGCGCCGACCGCGTCGCGGGGGCTTTTCGGCCCGCCGATGAGCTTGATCTCGACCCAATGATGGTGGTCGGGATTGACGTTGCGCAACAGCACCGGGGCGCCGTCCATACTGTTGATGACCACGTCGATTTTGCCGTCGTTGAAGAGGTCCCCAAACGCTGCGCCACGGCCGACGGTGACCACCGCCAGTCCTGTTCCCTCGACGGCGGGCACCAGCTCGAATTTGCCGTTGCCCAGATTGCGATAGAGCAGCGGGCGCTGGGCGTAGCTTTGTCCCCACTCCGGATGCTGATCGACCTGTGGATAGACGTGGCCGTTGACGATGAACAGATCCTTCCAGCCGTCGTTGTCGTAATCGAGGAATCCATCGCCAAATTTCACAAAGGGGATAGCAGACTCAGCAATTCCGGCCTGGTAACTGACATCGGTGAAGGCCCCTGTGCCATTGTTCCGGAAGAGTATGGGGAAATCATCTGAGAAGGTTGTGCTCACCACCGAGAGATGTCCGTTGTTCTCATAGTCTCCGACGGCCAGTCCCATATTGGCCGCCTCGCGTCCGTCTCCGTTGAGCGCGAATCCGCTTTCGTAACTGTCGTCCTTGAAGGTGCCGTTTCCCTTGTTGATGTACAAATAGTTCGGCGTGGAGTCGTTGGCCACCAGAAGGTCCGGCTTGCCGTCGTTGTTGACGTCGGCAAACAGCGCGTCGAGCCCGTAATAACCGTTGGGACCGTCCACGCCCAGCTTCTTGCTGACGTCGGTAAAGGTACCGTCGCCGTTGTTGTGGAAGAGATGATCGTGTGCTCCCTGAAGGCCGCGCGGGCCGCACATCACCTTCACGCCGCGGTACTGGCAAAAGTCGTAACCAGCGGTCTTGGAGCCGGAGAGCGGAGCATTTTTCAGGTCGAGATCAATATAACCGGCCACAAATAGATCGAGATTGCCGTCGCCGTCGTAGTCCCCGAAGGTGGCGCCGGTGTGGTCAATCGCCACGTCGGCCGAACCTTCGTCGAGGGCCACACCAGCCTGCACCGCGACATCGGTAAAGGTGCCGTTGTGATTGTTGTGATAGAGCCGGCTGGCACCGACATTGGTCACGTAGAGATCGGGCCAGCCGTCGTTGTCGTAATCGCCGACAACGCAACCCGTTCCCCATCGGTCGTTCGCCACACCTGCGCTCGCGGTCACGTCGGTGAACGTGCCGTCATGATTGTTATGGAAGAGAGCCGCATGCGGTGAAGGGGCATTCCCGGCAAGAGCGTCCAGCGTCGACCCGTTCACCAGATAAATATCGAGCCAGCCGTCGTTATCGTAATCAAGAAGGCAGACGCCGGAGCCCTTGGCTTCAATGATCACTCGTTTTCCCGGCGTACCGGTTACGTTCCGCCATTTCGAGAGCCCCGCCTTTTCGGTTGCATCGATGAACACAACCGGACCCGTTTTCACAAAGCCACCGGCCGTGATGGGACGGTGCTGACTATCGAATACCGCCGCCTGCGGGCCGGCGTTGGTCATTTCTCCGCCTGCAGCTTGCCCCTGCTGGCCTGCGGCGATTACCGAGGCTGGAGCGATGCGCAGCGACGAGCGCAAGCAAGACGCAAACCGCTGACAGCAGAAGAACGGACGGGAACCATAGACGATCAATGTATTTCCCAACGCAGGCACACAGGACGGAGCGCAGGAGGTAAACGCAGAGCCGGTAGAATCGCAAACTGATTTTTACCTCTTCCGGACATGGTACAACGTGCGCCAGATCGCATGGCGCACCGCCAACTGCGAACTTCGATACAACGACCGGTAACCCTTTCGTTTCAGAGACTGCTGCGTAGAAGGTGGCTGGCGTTGCTTTTTCGTTCGAGAAGTATCGACCTGTGCCACGCACCTAAAGGGACTTTGTCCCGGGCCCGGAGTGGTGAACCAGCTGACTTCTTAACAGGCATGTGACTCACTCGAATGGACAGCGACGACGTAAGATCTTGCAGCATTCGTTTTCAAAGCCTTGACAGGGGCGCGACCAGCTAATATTATCAGGGCCCAATTAAGTAATCGATAACTTTGGTGAGGAGAGCCGTCTGGTAAACGTTATTCTCGGACGTTGCACAACAGACTTAAGGAGGCAGTATGGAGACGTTAGTCAGGAGACTCCGGAAGAGGCACTGGTATCTCGCGCTGCTTGCGATGCTTTTGAGCGTTGCTTGTTTGATGCCTCCGGTCGTCATGGCCCAACAGGCAACCGCGAATGTCAACGGCGTCGTCAAGGATCCAAGCGGCGCTGTCAGTTGCAAATGCGCAGGTTGAGCTCACGAACGTCAATACCGGCGTCGTGAGGAAAACAACCACCAATACCGACGGAATTTACGATTTCCCGAGCGTCGTGCCGGGCGTTTATAGCATGGCAGGCGTCCGCAACCGGCTTTGCCGCGGTGTCGCAGCCGGCGGTAACCCTCCAAGTTGGCCAGACTGCGACGTTCGACTTTCAACTGAAAGTCGGCGCAGCGACGAGCACCGTCACGGTGACAGCCGCCGCGCCCGCGTTGGAGACTTCGACCTCGGAACTGGGCACGGTTGTGTCGCCGCAGGAAATGAACGACCTGCCTTTGAACGGCCGCAACTTCACCGAATTATTGACGATCATGCCGGGTGTCGCGAACATCAATACCGACCAGAACAGCGGCGGAGGCGGCGGTTGGAATGGTGCGTCGATCGGGCAATTCAGTTTCCCGGCAGTGAACGGCGCCCGCAACCGCAGCAACATGTTCATTCTCGACGGCTCGAACGACCTGAACACGCTGTCCGGAACATACAACTATTCGCCCATCGTGGACGCCATTCAGGAGTTCAAGAGCCAGGGCCACAACGATCTGGCCGAGTACGGTGGCGCCGCCGGAGCCACGGTGAGCGTGGTCACAAAATCCGGAACCAACCAGTACCATGGCGTTCTTTGGGAGTTTCTGCGAAACCAGGTGATGGACTCGACCGGCTACTTTGCGACAACACTTGCTCCCCTGCGGCAGAATCAGTATGGCGCCTCGGTCGGCGGTCCCCTTTCGATTCCAAAGCTGTACAACGGCAAGAATCGCACCTTCTTCTTCGTAGCCTGGGAAGACTACAAGTACCGTTCCGCGGTGGAAACCGGAGCGCTGGGACCAACGGCCGCAATGCGCGCCGGCGACTTCAGCGGCGTAGGTGAAACCATCTACGATCCGGCGACGACGACCTATGACGGCACCACTTACTCGCGCCAAACCTTCACCCAGGAGTACAACGAGGGGCCGGGCAACACGGCTTTGTGCAACGGCCACGTCAACTGCATCCCAGCCAGCCGGATCAATGCGATCTCGGCGCTGTATGAGTCGATCATCCCGCAACAGCGGCACCCTGGTCAACGGGAGCAACGTCTTCGTTCCCGCAAGGTCCACGAAGGACCAGCACTCGGGAACGCTTCGCTTCGATCAGAACTTTGGCAACAATAACCAGGTCATGTTCCGCTACAGCCAGTTCGATCTGTTCACGACGAGTCCGTCGGGGACCATTGGCAGTGCCTTCGTACACGTTCCCGGCCACAACTACATCGGGCACTGGACTCACACGTATAGCCCCACGGCTTTCTCGGACGTGTACTTCGGCAGAAACTACGGATACACCTACACCGGCACCGCTCATGCCGGCGAGGACGCGAATTTCTTATCACAGTTGAAGACACTCGGGATGTCTCCGTACTTTATGACCCTGAACAACACGGTGTATGCTCCGCAGTATACGGCGGATGGTTACGTCGGGTTGAGTGGTTCGCAGTTGCAGGCCTCCGGGTTGGGAGATGACTGGCAGTTCGGCGGTTCATTCACCAAGATCCTGGGCAGGCACACGATCAAGGCCGGCGCCGATTTTGTGACCAACAACTTTACTTCGCCGATCGCCTACTCCAATATTGGTTTCGCATCCGTGCAAACCGGAGGTGTCGGGAGCAGACCAAGGCGTCGGCGGGAATAGCTGGGCGTCCTTGCTGCTTGGTGTTCCGTCCTCAGCCGGCTACCGGAACATCAACGAAGTGGTTAGCAGCGGATGGATCAACGGGATCTACATTCAGGATCAGTTCAAGGCGACGAGCCGTCTAACCGTCAACCTCGGCTTCCGCAACGACATGGTTTTCACGCCGATTTACGGGACTGGCAAAGGCGGGAACTATTACACGGGCGAGGCCAACCCCGTCACTGGCCAGTACATCCTTAACGCGCTTCCGCCCAACTGCTCGGCGACCCAGGGCGCGCCCTGTATTCCGACGGGCATCTTCACGGCATCCAGCACGCCTGCTCCGGGCGGGCTTCCCGCGAACGCCGTCGTCAGCAAGAATCTCCGCGTGATCAAGAACTCGCTGGCCAACTGGGCTCCCCGGGTCGGCCTGGCCTACCGCCTCACCGATAAGACAGTCATTCGCGCAGCTTATAGCCGATTCTTCGACGAGTGGGCTGACATCACTCAACTCTCGCAGAACTTCGGCGGGAACTGGCCGTCGGTCGCTACCATCCAAAACAACGGTCTGAATCTCAATATTCCGACGGTGACTGCGGCCGATCCGCTGCAATTCGGCAGCGGTGGAACGGTCGTATATCCAATCAACGACTTCAGCCAGGTAAGCCAGTGGATGGTGGATCCGAACTTCCAAGACTCCGGTCTTCGACCAGTGGAACGCGGGTATCCAGCGGCAGTTACCGGCCAATTTGACTCTCGATGCGAACTATGTCGGTTCGAACGGCAGGCATGAGGACTGGGGTCCGGTCATGAACGTCCCCCAACCGGGACCAGGCGATGTTCAGGCGCGGCGGCCATATCCCTACATGTTGCAGCAATGGTTCGACCAGAGCGTCGGAAACAGCCGCTACAACGCCATGCAGGTCACCGTCACCGAACGTCCCACCCATGGGATTAACTTCCTGGCCGCCTACACGCTGTCGCAGGCGAACGCCGACGGTTGCAACCTGGGTGCAAGCTGCGAATCGTCGAATCCGTACAACAAGAAGGGTGACTACGGCACCTCCGACCTGAACGAGAAGCATGTGTTCTCGGTGGCATTTACGGCGGCATCGCCATACAACAGGTCTTCCAATAAGCTGCTCGCCGCTGTGGCTGGCGGATGGGCTGTCAACGGCATTGTGCAAGTCACTTCGGGGCAGCCTTTCACGGTGACCACGGGCACAGATGCGGAGAATGTTGGCTGCTGCAACCAGCAACGGGCGAACGTGAGTGGCAACCCGAACAGCGGACCCAATAACTCAGGCGCAGTGGTTCAATACAAGCGCCTTCTCAGTACCGGCGGCATACACCTACGGTAATGAACGGCCGAACTCGATGGTTTCGCAACACTGGAACAATGTCGACATGTCGTTGTTCCGACAGTTCCACCTGGGGCTCGGAGAGGAAAGATTCTTCGAATTCCGCGCCGAATCGTTTAACCTCTTCAACAATGTTGTTTTCGGCGTTCCGAATACGAACGTGAACGCAGGGCTGGACGCGAACGGCAAACCGATTTTCGGGACGATTACAAGCCAGCGCAACGTGCCGCGTGAGTTGCAGATGAGTCTGAAGTTCTACTATTAATGCCGTGACTTTGTGGTTTGGTCATCCGATCCACGAATCACGGCTACGGATCACCCGGGATTTCATGCGCTTCAGCGGATGCGATCCTGGCTGGGTGATCGCAAATCCAGCGGTCACGACGGTTGTCCGCCGTTAGTGACTGAAACTCAATAGTGTCATCGCCGCACGCCACATCGCGGCGGTGGCACTATTTTCTTCAAGACCGCGATCCATGCTAAAAGAGTGAAGACGAAAAGGGACTCGTTTGGCGGTGTTGATTCTATTGCTTGGCTCTGTTGTGCTCGCTGGAATTGTATTTGTACTGGGCGTGGTATTGCGCCCCGCCGCTGATCTGGTTGCGATCATCGACGGCTCCCGGCGAACCTTTCTGCGCGCCGCCGGCTTCCTGGCCCCGAAGATGTTGTTTCCCGGTTGGATGCGCCGGAGAGGGCAGTTTCAAGATTTTTTCCCGTCGATTGCACTTCCATCAGCCATCAAGTTTGAGGACATCGCGCAAAAAGCCGGCGTACATTTTGTGACGGAGAACTGTCCGACCTCGGAGAAACATCAGCCGGAAACCATGCCTGCCGGCATTGCGTTGTTCGACTACGACGGGGATGGTCTGCTCGACATTTACCTGGTCAACGGCGCCGAGATGCCCTCCCTGGTGAAAACAAGCCCGAAGTATTACAACCGCCTGTTTCACAACAACGGCGATGGAACGTTCACCGATGTTTCCGAGCGCGCTGGAGTCACCGGAGCAGGTTATGGGATGGGGGCGGCGGTGGGGGATTACGACAACGACGGCCGGCCCGACCTGTTTGTGGCCAACGTCAATGGAAATCAGCTTTTTCACAACAATGGGGACGGCACGTTCACCGACGTCACCGCGAAAGCGGGTTTGGGCGGCGCCGTCTACAAGGGCCGCAAGATGTGGTCCATCGCGGCCGGCTGGTTTGACTATAACAACGACGGGCTGCTGGATCTGTTTGTAGCAAATTACTGCCAGTGGGATCCGCGCTTCGAACCTGTCTGCATGGGTCTGGATGGCCGCGGTTACTGTCACCCCGGCAGCTTCGGTCCACTTCCTAACACGCTGTACCGTAACAACGGCGATGGCACCTTCACCGATGTTTCGGCGGAGACCGGAATTTCAGCGGTCCTGGGCAAGGGAATGGGAGTCGTTTTTGCCGATTACGACGGCGATGGCTTTCTCGACGTGTTTGTGGCCAATGACAACAGCCCCAACCTCCTGTTTCACAATCTGGGGGGAAAGCGATTTGAGGAGGTCGGTTTTGAAGCAGGTGTGGCCTACAACGACGAGGGGACTGCCCTGGCAGGAATGGGAGCTGACTTCCGGGATCTGAACAACGATGGCTTGCCGGATATCTGGCATACCGCGATCGAAAACGAAACATTTCCATTGTTCATAAACGAAGGCAAGGGACTGTTTCGCAATGCGGGTCAGCGAGAGCCGGCTTGCCAATCTAACCAGGCCGATGTCTGGCTGGTCGAACGGGATCGTCGATCTCGACAACGATGGTTGGAAGGACCTGGTGGTGGCCCGCAGCAATGTGCTGGACAATATCGGGGAAATTTCACGGCATTTTCGCTATGCCGAACCGAACGCCGTCTTTCGCAATCTCGGGAACGGGCAGTTTGAAGATGTGAGCGCTGCTGCAGGGGCCGACTTTACACGGCCAGCCCCGCACCGGGGGCTCGCATACGGGGACCTCGATAACGACGGACGGATGGATCTCGTTGTGACCGCTCTGGGTGGGCCGGTCAGCGTATTCCGCAACATGACCCAAACAGCCAATCACTGGATACTGCTGAGGCTCGTCGGAACCAAAAGCAACCGTATGGGCCTTGGCGCAAGATTCGGGTGACCACTGACGATGGCAGGATGCTTTACAACGAGGCGACGACCAGCACGGGCTATGCGGCATCAAGCGATCCACGCGTTCATTTCGGTCTGGGCAAATCGAGCATGATCAAGGAAATCGAGATCCGCTGGCCATCGGGTACGCGCCAGTTGTTGCACGATGTGACCGCGGACCGCATACTCGAAGTAACCGAGCCGCGCAATGGCAGTCAGCAATGAACGCGGATCAGGGTGAAATTATACTCAGAGTGCAACTATGATGAACCGATCACTCATTTGCTGTAGCGCATTTCTACTGTTAGTCGGTGCGCAGGCAGCGGCGCAACTGCCGGACACCTGCAAACCGCCGGCGTCGGCTGCGCATGCGCCGGCCGGCACGTCTCCCGCGAGAGATTTCGATGCCGTGGGCGTCTGGTTCGCACAAAAAGGTGATCTCAATTGTGCAGTCGCGGCGTTCAAACAGGCCTTGCGGCTGGAGCCGCGCTTGGCCGAGGCGCATTTCGACCTTGGGCTCGTTCGGCAAAGTCAGCAGCAGCCTGCGGCCGCAATCAGCGAGTTCCGCCTGGCCCTGCAGTACGATCCAGCATTGCTGCAGGCGCATTGTGCGCTTGGGTCGTCCCTCAGTGAACCGACAGAGGCGGAAGCCGAGTTTCGCAAAGCGCTCGCGGTGAATCCGCAATTAGTCTGCGCTCTGGATGGGATGGCGCAGGTTTTGGTGAAGGAGAGACGATTCGATGCTGCAATGGATTACTGGCGGCAGGCCCTCCGAATTCAACCAGACGCTGCGAGATTTGCAACTCGCTTTGGCAACGGCGACATATAAAGCTGCCAAGGCCAGGGAGGCCAATGGTCTGCCGGCTTTGGATGGCGCCGGAGTGGCTGACGCAATCCGGCTTCTAACCGACTTGCTCAAGAATCATGCCGACATGACAGCTGCGTACTTTGCTCTTGGCAACATCTATGCGAACGAGCGCCGCAATCGCGAGGCCGCGGACGAATACCAGGAGGTGATCCGTCGAACTCCCACCGATACGGTCGCGCTCGGCGCGCAGGTCAAGGCGCTTATCGACGCATCAGCATTTACCGAGGCGCTTGCGCCCGCCCGCGATTACGTGCGCCGGCAACCGGACGATCCTTCGGGGCACGTCATGCTTGGCACGGTGTACCAGCAAACCGGAGACTACGCCAGTGCAAAGCCGGAACTTGAGCTTGGAGCTGCCAGGGCGCCTGATGATTTTGAGGCTCGATATCAGCTCGGACTCGTTTTGGCGCGCATGGGAAAGCCCGATCAGGCCCTGCCCCATTTGCAGAAAGCGGTCGCGCTGAAACCTGGGGATAGGTCGGCTCAGTACCAGTTGGTCGCTGTGCTGCGCGCGCTGGGTCGAACCCAGGAGTCAACGCAGATGGTGGAGCAGTTGCGAAAGGAACAGGGCGAAGAATCGCTGAATAGCCAGCTGGCCTCCGAGGGGACCAAAGCGAATGACCTGCTGCAATCCGGGAAACCGGCGGAAGCCGCGCAGATTTATCGCCACATGCTCGAAGAGAATCCGGATAGTGCCCAGACTGCCTATAATCTCGCGCTGGCGCTGGAAGCCATGAACGATAGGAAGGGTGCGAAAGACACTCTGCGCAAGGCAATCGAACGTAACCCGACGTTTGCCAAGGTTCGCGCCGAGTTGGGCCAGCTGGAATTGATGGAAGGCGATCTGGAATCGGCGCAGAAATGGCTGGAATCCGCACTCGACCTCGAGCCTGAACTCGTCGAGGCGCGGGGAAATCTGGCGATGGTCCACGCCAGGAAAGGTGATTTGGTTTCGGCCGAAAAACTTCTTCGCCAGGCCGTCGAAGACGATCCGAAATATAAAGAAGGTTATTTGAACTTAGGGTTGATTCTTGCGCAGCAGAAAAGGAAATCTGAAGCCGAGGAGGAATTGGACAAAGCCATTGCGCTGTCGCCAAACGATCCTGCGACGATATCGGCGGCTGGAAAAGTGGAAATGCAAATGGGCAAATCGAGCGAAGGGATATGCGCTCCTTCGCAAGGTGGTAGATCTGGCGCCCGACCTGGCTGCGGCGCATTTGGACCTGGCGCTCGCGCTCGCCGATAGCTACGACTTGACCGGGGCGCTGGTGCAAACTGGCGAGGCGGTCCGTCTTGCTCCGCAGTCCGGTGTCGCCCATTTCTATCGCGGGCGGATTCTTTATGATCTGAGCCGCGCCACTGAGGCACAGCGTGATTTCGAAACCGCCTGCAGGCTGGCTCCGCTGATGCCAGAGCCGCGCTATTTTCTCGCCCTCATTGACAAGCAGCAGGGCAAGCCCCAGCTTGCAGCCGGCCTTTTCGAAGAGACCGTCAAACTGCAACCCCGTAACGCTATGGCCTGGTATATGCTTGGCCAATCTCTTGAGCAGCAGTCCGAGACCGCCAAGGCACTGGCAGCCTGGCGGAATGCAATCGCGATCGATCCGAACTTTACCCAGGCGCTGTTTAGCCTGGCGCGAGCATTGCGATCAACAGATCAAGCTGAGTCCGAGCAGTTGATGGCGCGCTACAACTCCGTCCAGCAAGAGCGGCGCATCCTGGACCGTGCGGACTCGCTGGCCAACAACGGTATTGAAGCCGAGTCCGCTCACGACTGGCCTGAAGCGATCCGGCTGTTACAGGAAGCAATCGCTGCGTGCGGTGACTGCCGGGCGAAAGCCGACCTTCACAGGAAACTGGGCATCATCGACTGCCAGTCTGGCGATCTCGACAACGGTGAGAAGGAACTGCTGGCCGCGAAAGCGCTCAATCCGGATGATCCCGTCACCCAGGCCGCCCTCGCGTTGATCGCCCGGGCTCGAAGCCAGAACTCCGAATCCGCCACCGGGAAGTCGCGTTAACGCCGGCAACTTCTTCCTATTGCGCGTTTGAGCAATAGGCAGGGCAAAGTGATCTTTCCTCCCATTTACAAATGGCCGACTTCTTGCTCTTTTGTTCGCAGAAACTGCAAGAGGCCGGCACTTCGCTTTAGTTCAGCTCAGCGCAATTCTGATCGCAGCGCCGAAATCATTTACCGCTCTCGTTTGCCGCGGAAATTCCACGTGCAGCCCGTCTCCGCCCTGGGTCCACTTGATGTTCGCTTCAGAACCGAGAACGGTCACATTCTGAACCTTGCCTGGATTAGATTTGCTGGATAACCCGAGCGACACAATTTGCGTGTCTCCATACGGCCATCCAAGGCAGATCGCATAGATCACGGAATTGGCCTTGTTACGCGTAAAGCGGAAATCCTTGCTTCCCAGAGCCTTGATGCTTGTGCCTTTAAACGATCCGCTCTCTATCTGGTTCGGTCCCTCGCCGTAGACTGTCCAGGGTCGTGTTTCGTAGATTGCCTCACCGTTGATCTTCAGCCATGCCGATATCTGGTCGAGGACAGCGATTTCTTTACTGTCGATTGTCCCATCCGGCATACCAGGTAAATTCAGGATGAAAGTACCGTTTTTGCTTACCGTGTCGACGAGCCAGTGAATCGCGTCACGCGGTGGCAGATAGCCTCCATATTCACCAGGTTCGTCAAAAATCCTGCGTTGGTAGTGCCATTCCCCAATGCATGTCTCCGACTGCCACGCGTACGGCATGATCCCACTTGTTAAACCACGTTCGTAATCTGCAACCAACGCTTTGGCCAATTTGTCCGGCACTTGTTTGCCATTGAGGATGGCCTCCATCTTTCCGCGCGTCTTCAAGTTGTGGTTATAGAAATACGCGCCGATATTCATGCCTCCCCAGCCCAGTGGAAGCAGCGAATTATCGAAGTAGAGAAGGTCAGGATCGTGCTGATCGATCAGGTCTCGCGTCCGGTCGTAGAAGTGCTTCACGTAGGAAGCGTCGGGCAGCGCATCCTTTGGATGCTTCGCGGCATAGAGCATTTGCGGATCGAGGCCATCCCACCATTGTCCCTTCCCCTCGGCCTTCGTCATGCGGCCGTCGTAGGACACGCCCGCGTAAGGTCCGCTTTTGTCGGCGCCGTGTGCCGTTTGGAACCACCACCAGTTTCGCGCCTGGTGGACAGTTACGCCAAATCGCATTCCCTGTCTTCGCGCAGCGGCAGCCCATTCCCCCACCACGTCGCGGTGCGGACCATGATTCATCGCATTCCAGGGTTGATGCTTGGAGTTCCACGTGTCAAATCCATCGTGGTGATTCGCAAGCGCAATAAACAGACGCGCGCCGGCATCCTCGAAGCGCTGGATCAGAGCCTCAGGTTCCCAATTGAGAAGCGTCCACTGTGCACAAAGGTCCTTGTAGCCAAACTGGGAGGGGTGCCCATATTTCTTCATCTGGAATTTGTAGTCGGGAGAGCCTTCTGTGTACATGCTTCGTGCGTACCAGTCGCCATGTTCAGGAACGCATTGCGGACTCCAATGCGCCCATACGCCGAACTTCGCATCGCGATACCACTCGGGTACGTCGTATTGCAGCAGAGAATCCCAGGTTGGCTGATAGGGGCCTTCACCACTCAGCTCACTTATGGGTGCCTGCATCGGTACGCCATCCCAGGAACCGCCCGGCAACTCGCGCGGCTCACCCCATGCCGTTGGCGTCCAGTTTGCATTGTCGAGTTTGGTCTCAACGATCTTGCCATCTACAAGCGCGTAGAAAATTCGTTTGTTCTCCGGAGTGGCGCAGAATGCTTCATAGGTCTGTTGAGGTTTGGTGAAGCCATCAGGCGCGTTCAAAGCTGGCTGGCCCTTTGTGGGAATTGCTCGGGCCGTCGCGGCAGCCGCTATCAGCTTGCAGAAGTCTCTTCGTTGCATTTTTGTCATCGCTCCTCTTAGCCCTCGCAGGCCGGCCAATTGACCAAGGTGGTTGTATCAGGCATACAGCCCAATTCAGAGCTTTGTGTGGGACGACATAAAATCATGCCGCGCTTTCTCCATTCGCCAAGGAATCTCGTAAGCGCTTCTCAGCCGCATCGCTCCAGTACCCGCAATCCAACTGCATAAAGACCGAGGTATAGGGAATGGTGAGGGTAGTTTTGATTATGAGTCTCAACCGGCAATTGCGATCCAGTTTCGCAATTGCCTCCATGTCCGCCAGAGCTAACGGTTTGCCGATGACACCAAGAAGGTTGCTGAGGATGTTTCGCGGTTTTGCCGAGAAGGGAATTGGAATCTGTCCACGCTGGATGGCCCATTTTATGCACACGACAGCGGGGTGCACCCCGAGATTTTGTGCAATTTCAAGGATCACAGGATCTTCAACAGGGGATGTATCTTCCGGCGTTCGATCTCGTTCCGGACGTCCCGGTGATCCGATTGGCGAGTATCCAATCGACTGAATGCCTTTATCGAGAAGGTAACGAAAAAAGACTGGCTGCTGAAAGTGGGGATGAAGCTCCATTTCGTTGGCGACCGGTTTGATGCGTGCGTCACGGAGAAGCAACTCCATCTTGGAGATGGTCATATTGGATGTCCCAATGTGGCGGACGAGTCCACGATCGACCAGCTCTTCCATCTTGCGCCAGGTCCGCATGTCGTTCTCGTGGATGTAAGGCACGGCATGCGCGTAGCGCGCAGAAACATCACAACCGGGGGAATGGTGATTCGGGAAGGGCCAGTGAACTAAATAAAGATCAAGATGACCAGTCTGAAGGTCGGACAATGACTTTTCACATGAGGGAATAACTTCATTTTCTCTATGTTTATCGTTCCAAAGCTTGGAGGTGATCCAGGCTTCATTGCCGCCAAGTCCTTTCTGAAATATCGCTCTGAACGCTCTGCCGATCCGCTCTTCATTGCCATAAACAGATGCGCAATCAAAATGTCGATACCCGATGGAAGCAGCATATTTTACCTCTTCGGCCACCGAATCGGGCGAGACATGGTCAGAGCCAAAGGTTCCCAGGCCGATGGCAGGCATCCTGGCTCCTGAACTCAACGTGCGAAAGGGGACCAGCGCAGGATCGGCGCCGGCGACCGGATGGTCGGACTGGGCAAGCGTGGAAGCCATGAGCTGTAACCTCACAAAACGCCGCATTAATCGATAACTTAATCGATAATCATCCTATTGATGTATTGAGCTGGGAGTCAATATGCTTCTGGAATTTGGCGTGAAGGACGGGAAGCGAGTCGATCAGGTCCGTCTCAATGTGAGCCATTCGTGGGGCGAATTGGAGACACTCGACACCGGCCCTTGTCGAGCATCGTGCGAATGAGCCGATGGCTCCCCGAGATTGGCGACCTCCCATGCCCAGTCCGGATACCGAGCCACAACAGCTTCACGGTCTCGTTAAAGGCCGCGCCGTCTTTCAATACTCCATTGGTCGCGGTATTCGGGTCAGGTCCGCTGAATCCGGCGATATATGCAAACTTGTGCAGGTGATCGATTGCGATGTGGAGAGCCTCATTGGTCCCAATCGAGAGGGCGGTAATCGCCCAATGATCCTGGTCGCGCTGGTGACAAACGACTCGCCATTCCGCTCGGCACCCGCGAGCCGTTTCATTTTCTTGTCGGGGTGTTACTTCTACGTTTCGCTGACCTTCGCTGCGTGGATGCTCTCACGACTAGTTCCGGCGGCAGCAGAATTACCTCGGGCTTCGGCGCTAGCTTGGATTTCAAGGCTTCGAGCACGAGCCGGGCAGCTTCGCTCCCAATCTGGTGACTATGCTGGTCGACGCTGGAGAGAGGTACCCGCAACGAATCGTCATAGTGAAGGTTGCCACAGCCAATGATGGCAATATCTTCGGGTATCCTGAGACCCTGATTCAGTGCCTCGTTGACGGCTCCCATTGCCAGGGGATCGTTGAAGCAGAATACCCCGTCCGGAATGCGTTTGCATTTCAAGAGCTGCCGCATGGCTTCGGCTCCATGCAGTATGCTCCCCACATCGCCTTTGGGCTCGAAGATTACATACTCATCGAGCACGCTCTTTCCGTTCAGCCCAAGCGCTCTCTTGTATCCCTCGAGCCTCTGGATGCCGGGACTCGTCTCCGGTCCCCGAACATGAGCGATTCTTTTGCATCCGATATCCACCAGATGCTGCGTCGCCAGCATCCCGGCGGCAAAATCGTCGGCGCCAACAAAATTGGGAGAGAGGCCGGGAAAGCTCCGGTCTATCAATACGTAGGGAGTGTTTTGCTTCTCAATACGGGAAAAAACTTCTACAGTCGATCGGCAAGATGCGATGATCAGCGCGTCGAGCTGTCGTGCCAAAAGCTGGCTGATCTCTTGCTCCTCTAATTCGGGATCTTCTTGAGAAGACGAGACAACAAGGTAGTAATCGTCCTTGCGAAGAGTGTCTGAAATGGATGCGGCGACTTCCGCAAAGAAGGGATGAAGTAAATCGGGTACGATGAGTCCCACCAGGTACGTGCGACCGGTTACTAAACCGCGCGCGGCGAGGTTCGGTCGGTAATCCAGTTCTTTTACGCGCGAAAGAACACGTTGACGCGTTTCCTCGCCCACATCTGGGTGGTTCCGCAATGCTTTAGAAATAGTGACTGTGGACACACCAAGATCCCTAGCTATGTCCTTCATTCGCACGTTCATCGGCACCGGCTTAAGTATACAGACGCTTGCAGCATGATCTCACAAACGGTAGTCACACCAAGAGGAAACTTTGGACTTTCATTCATCGCCTCGCTGCCGGGTGTGAGTTTCAAACATCATCTCCAATAGTTTTGTGAAAGGAACGATTCTTATCCTGGACGAGCCCCGAAAAAGCGCTGAAGTAACGAAACGATCGGGACCCAACCCTGCCCTGTCAGTTTGATCGAGGTCGTGTCCCCGCAATCGGTAGATGCCAACCGCGGAATATGGCCATGACTCTGAGCCAGAAGCAGAGAAGTGCACCCGCAATCATGAATGCAAAGGACGGGTAGTGCAGCACATGTCCTGCCACCACCACGATGCCGGCAGCAAGGGCAGCGACGGCATAAAGATCAGCCCGGAGCACTGTCGGAGTCTCATTCACCAGGACATCACGCAGCATTCCGCCACCAATGCCAGTCAGCATCCCCATAATCGCAGCCATCACTGGATTGAGTCCGGCGGCCAGCGCTTTTTGCGTACCGGTGACGGCGAACAGAGCCAGACCCGCCCCATCGAACAAGAGCACCGGTCTGCGCTGCACGTCGATATTGGGATACCACAAGAACGTTACCAAGCCAGCCAGGATACAGACTCCCAGATAACGCCAGTCGCGTATGGCTGCAGGCGGAACGGCGCCGATAAGCAGGTCGCGAGTAATACCTCCCGCATTTCCGGTTGCGAAGGCCAGCACCATCAAGCCGAATAGATCCAGCTTGCTCTTTACACCAGCGGCAGCGCCGCTGAGCGCGAAAACGAACGTCCCGAGCAGATCGAGCGCCACCAAAAAGGCACCCGCCAGGTGCTTTCCCTCAATGAGGAGGTCGCTCATAATGCCAGCCATGCATTTGCCGCAACCACCAGGGCCTTCACCCCTGTCTCCAGAGTTGGGTGGATGACCGGCGCAAAGCGCGGATTGTGATTGGTTGGGAGAGAACTGATCGTCCCGTCCTTCTTTGCCTTCGCATATACCTCAGGGTCATCACCGCCAAAGAACCAGTACACCGCTGGAGCCTGCCACTCCGCACCAAAACATCCGAAGTCCTCGCTGGCCATCGTGGGCTTTGTTTGTTCTACTGAGCCGTCAGGGAAGTTCTGATCGGAATGCCGCGACGACCTTTTCTGTTGCATCGGAATCGTTCGTTACCGATGAATATCGGTCAAGTGGTGTGATCTCCGGCGGTTTCGGCGCGCCTGCCGCCGCTGCCTCTGCGTTGACGATCCGTTCAATGGCTGCAAGCACACGTTTGCGGACCCCCTCATCAAAGGTGCGCACATTCAACTTGATAATTGCGTCGTCAGGAATGACGTTTTCCTTCGTGCCCGCCTGCAAAACCCCAATCGTGACCACGGCAGAATCCGTGGCCGCGACTTCCCGGGAAACGATGGTTTGTAGCCTCATCACGGTCGAGGCAGCCATGACGACGGGATCGATGCTGGCCTCGGGCATCGAGCCATGCGCGCCACGCCCAAACATGCGAATCTGCAGGCTGTCGGCAGAGGAAGTTACAACCCCCTTACGCCAATCGAGGCGTCCCGAGGGCAGGCTCATGACATGTTGGCCGAGTACGACATCGGGCTTCGGGAATCGGTTAAAGAGCCCGTCGTCAATCATCGCCTGCGCGCCCTGCGCTGTTTCCTCCCCGGGTTGAAAGACCGCCATGAGTGTTCCGTGCCAGCTATCGCGGCTCTTGGCAAACAGCAAGGCAGCCCCCATCAAGCATGCCACGTGCATGTCGTGTCCGCAGGAGTGCGCCACGGGCGTGGTCTTGCCATCTGGGCCCGTCGCTGTAACCGTGCTGGCGTAGGAAAGACCGGTCGCTTCCTTGATGGGTAACGCATCCATGTCCGCGCGCAGCATTACGGTGGGACCGTCTCCGTTACGCAAGATACCGACGACTCCCGTCTTGCCGATACCCGCGGTGACCTCAAAGCCATTGCTCTTGAGATGAGTCGCCGCGATTCCAGCCGTTCGCGTCTCCTGCATCGACAACTCGGGGTGAGCGTGTATGTCTTTGTAGTCCGCCTCCAGTTCGGGAAGCAGTGCGTCGATATGTGCAAGGATTTCAGTCGGCTGTTTCCTTTGCGTCACTTGAGCCTCCTGCAGGCACCTGAGCACCGTTTGCTATGAGAATACAGGGAGCGATTGTGAATGATGGAGCGATGCCCTTGCAAGTCCGGCGGTTTCGTTCACTGAGGTCAAGCCGTTCCCATGTAATCGTTGCCGCGGGGAACATGTTGTTCAGGTGTTGTCCGCAGCCCTCGTGGAGTATCGTTTGTTCAACCGACGAGCAACTAACCCTCAGACATCGCCGTTAGACAGAAGCGAGTTTGCAGGTGCGTGATCTATCTCATGCCAGCCTTCGGATAGGCAGCAGCATGTCGTCGCAGGCAACGCGCGCACAACATTGCAGAACTATCCAAACGCGCGAATCTGTCTCGGGATAGCACTCGGCGGATTAACCGGCCTCGAGTGGCACATGTTTGTCTCGCATCGTAAACGAATCGCAAGCTGCTTACATAACTCCAATCTGTTTCAGCAATCCGACTAAATCGTAGAATAGCTTCTCTTCGATGATCTCCCCGCCTTTCCAGTGCGCAACGGTGCAGAACTCAATATAAAATTTCTTGTTTGTAGGTGGGATCAGTTTCCCGTCAGATCCCTTCATCGGCCCGAGCATCGTACCGGTAAACTCCGCCACTGTACACGTCCACTCGCCTTGAGTGATCTCAACCTTATAGGGATGATTTATGAGATGGTTGTCAGGAAACGTCTTAAAGAATTCGATGGACTCCGCCTTGTGATTGGCACGCCCGCGTGTCGGTTCAGGCTGGCCAGACCAAAACACAACGGTGTCCGCGGTATGGCGCTTTTCAAACGTTTCCCAGTCCTGTGCGTTCCACGCATCATCGAGTGTCCGCATGAGTTCGATATTGCTTAATCCGATCGTCTGTGGCATGTAATCCTCCGGTTGATACGTCAGGTTGTATAACTCAATGTGGTTGTTCACGAGGACATTCAGACTATCCCTTGCTTCAATCCGGTATTTTGTGCCAGCGAGAAGTGTAGCGCAGTTGGAATGCACGGTGAACGCCGTATCGGTGTGGTGAGACAAATGGTTGTGGACGAGCACCGTCTTCATACACTCGTGCTCTGCTACGAGCTTGGCTGGAAATGAGCAGTCCATCCGCCACCTGCATCGTGGCAGACTGCGATGGGCAGAAATGCACGGGTGCGAATCCGATTTACTGCTTGCAACTCGCGTTATTCGCGTCGAGTAAGGCAAGAAAAGTAATGCTTGCGGGCGCGAACGTTTTACCGGAACTCGTCTGCGTGCCTTTCAAAGCGGGCAAAGCATTGCCCCTGCCCAGTTTCAGATCAGTTCCGTTCAGCTGAACCTGTTGGTCAGTCAGTTCATGAGCCGTGAGGTAGATCGGAGATTCAGATCCTTTTGAGAACTATGCAGGAAATCTCCCAGTCCCGCTATGAAGGAATTCCGACCAACAAACACATCTTCAAGCGTCTGGACTTCAACCAAGCTTGTTTTGGAAGACCCGGGTTGGCCACTGAAGGAAGAGGTATAACTAGCGTTGGCGCTCCACTTCGTCTTGAGATAACCTGCGCTCGCGTCTGCGTTGCTCTGGGTCTGGCTGTTGCCGCTGGTGAACCTGTGACCAACATCAATCGATCCCATAAGCTGTCGCCAGAAACTCCGCTTCAAAGACTCCATGTTAATCACGTCTGCAGCAGCGGCTGGTCGTCGTGGAAGGTTGGTGCAGATGTGCGGCGAAGTTCCGGGCGGGAAATGAGAACCACCTTGTGCCTTCAACGGGTACCACTACCAACGCGGTTCCTCAGGACCATCAACGCCCGTCATGGCCGCGACGCCTTCGCATTGCCCACATCCCGCTTTTCCGGACCCGACGATGGGAGCATGTGAACTGCAACCAGATTGACGCCGAGGACGTCGTAGCCCTTCTCAAGTCGCACCTTCAGCAAGGCCTGAAAAACGGGGAATGGCCGTTCGTCGCCGGTGTTTTCCTGGAATTGGATCGCTTTGGTTAATTCCTCGACTCCCGGCATTGAGGTGGCATACAAGATAGCACCTTCTGAACCGGTCGTATCGAGACCGCCAAAATCCGCGATGTACCGTCCGGGCACAATTCCCGGCTGAATCGTAATCAGGCTGTAATCGGCCTTCAAGACCTTCGTGTTCGCATCGCGTTCTGTATGGTAGGTCGAAGCTTCGTTAGGGCGCGGATGGCCATTTAAGATGACCCCTCTCCATTGCTCCAGGCGCGCGTCGAAATTCTTGAAGGCGAAGTCGCCCAGGCTGCTTAAGTGGGCGACCGCGATGTTTTGTGAGGATGAGCCTAACAAAATAACGTTGTGTTGCGTTAGATCGTCGACGGTAAGTTCGCGGCTGGGCTTGATGATCGGCTTATACCCCATCCGGCCGAAAAGATTCGACAGCATGCCGACTGCCTTGAGTTCTCCAAAGCCAAGGTACGAATTCTCGTAATAAAGCTGGCCAGCTCGCGCAACCAATGCCGGATTCGAGGCGAATTGCTCGGCCAAGTGTGAATCGACCGGGGCCCCCCGGTAATCGGTCGCGCCTTGCTTGAAGCGAAACAAGTCGTTGTAATTGTCTAGAAGGAAAACGGCATCCGGATACGCAATGACCGGAGTTGGGTCGTTACCGATGTACCTTGCCCAAAAGGCTATCACCGGATCGGAAGACCTTGCGGGATCCGATCTCGCGCCGGTTACGGTCATTTTGCCAACACTTAGCAGAGCCCACTTGCCTCCGATCCATAGACCGGCGACGAAGGCGCCGATGACCAGTGCTGCCGCAACCAGGACGGCTCGCGATACTGGCTTGCCCGCACGGCGAACTGGCGGATCGACGGGCTCCGGAATGCTTCGCACGGGCTGATCATTCGATAAAACGGCATCGCCCGCGGAGTAGGCCTTCCCGCCGGCAGGGGCTGCGACGCTGCCCGAACATTCAAAAATGGGCAGGTACTGGCCCTTCGGAATCTCGATCACGATGGAATCGTGAAGTCCGTCTGAGTCATAGTATTCTTTCAGCTTTTGCCGCAGGCGATGAATCTGAACGCGGACGATTGGGTCCACCTTAGGATCGAAATCCAGAGGCCGGTTCAACGCCTCTATGCCTATGATGTATTCCTTCAGCGTCTCGGTGCCGGGATGGAATGACTTTTGTATCAGGTACCGCAGCAGCTGCTGCAGCATCGATGCGTTGTGAAAACTGGCAGATTGCAGGACTCTCTGGGCCTGCTCCTGGCATGCGTCCTGAGGAGGGGCACCCGCCGTGATTTCCGCGCGCGCGTTCACGTGTCAACGCCTCCAACTAGCACAATGCCTCGTACCCGATCCTGCTTGCGCTAGACCTCCCGGCGCCTGCCAGTCATCGTTCAACTGAGAGCTTCCGCGACACGGATTGTTTTTTCGCAAGAATTCTACGCCAGATCCGCGTCACGGGCGAGTCCTTGCAGCTACCTGCCAATTGCGGCCCTAAACAGCTTCCCTTTCAGCATGTGCCGTTCACATATCGACAGCAGAGAGATCGTCGATGGACTGCCCCCAGGGCTAGGGTCCAGCTCTCACGCGAACCTGCCAACGCACATAGCCGGCCTTGTCAACGAAGCGGCTATCGGCAGGCGAGGCCAGCTCAATCGTCTTGTAATTACCGCGGTCTTCTATCGATCTGACGCCTCCGTTGGCAGTTATTTTCAGGGGAGTATACGCGCGAACTTCGTAGATCTGCCCGGGCCGTCCTTCGACCGTCATTTCGATCTGCCCATCTGTGCAGCTCGTACGCAGAATTCTCAGATTCCGGCTGCTATCTCCCTCCATTAACTGCAGCCTCTCTGCCTCCAACGCCACTCCCGACTGGTATTGGACCTCAATCTGCGTCGCGGCAGAAAAACTGGCGTTGACCAGTACGTGCACGTCACTCGCGTGATCTTCCACCTGATAGTGCACCGGCTTGCCGTCCTGCTTCACTGAGAGCACCGTGGAACCCATGGGCAGAGCAGGCGAAAACTGCAGGCTGACGGCTTGCGACCTGGTAGGCATCTTCTGCCAGCTGGAAGACACTCGATGAAGACCCACACCGGGTCCTTCTACCTGATCGTTGACGGCGTTTCAGCACCGCACTTGCTTGATCGCCGCTTGCTTAGAACGGCCATGAAGTTTTGACCGGGCCGGAGAGCCTCGATTCGGGCCGAAGCCATATGACCACCGCTGGCCTCTAATGCGCAGTCATAGAAATTCGGCAATCAAGGAAGTTTGGGAATGTAAGTGTTTTTAGTTGAATGAGATCGCAGGGGTGCCACCTGCCATCCGAAGCAGAATGCGAATTCCGATCGTGAGCGCAGTGATTTGACGTTACAAGCCCCTTAACACCAATGTAACGCCGCGGTTTGGTCATACGCGAACTTTAATAAATTGTGATAGTTACGCTACGCCTCCTACGTTTCAGACTTTCCGTAACCCCGCCGTTACTAGTCAATCGAGGTTTTATGGGCAACAGTATGGTCCGCGTTGTCGCAGGAGGATTCTGCCGGGAGATCCCCATCGGTCTCGTAAAGAACGAGGCCTTCTCGGGCTGAGTCTGTCTGAAAACGTTAACATCACCATTTCGAATTGGTATGGGTAGACCACCTTAAAGGCGCTTTGGAGGCTATATGCAAAGGCGAATCTTCGTACTGGCTGCAGTTGCAGGTTGTCTTTTGGTGCTCCCGTTTGCCGCGAAAAATACGTTCGCGCAGGCTGTGACAGGAACCTTGCTCGGGACGATCCAGGATTCCTCCGGGGCCGTGGTTCCGAGCGTCAACGTGACGCTGACCAATGAAGGCACAAACGTCGCCAACAAAACAACCACGAGTGCGCAGGGCTTCTATACATTTCCGAACCTCAGCCCGGGCCAGTACAGTGTCACCGTGGAAGCCAAGGGTTTCAAGAAGCTGATTTCGACGCACAACATTGTCCAGGTGGAACAAACAACCCGCGTCGACGTGACGCTGACGCCGGGAGCGGTGACCGCTGAGGTGACAGTGACGGGAACGACGCCACTGGTTGAGACCACGACCTCCGACCTCGGCGAAACGATTGACCAAACTCAAATCAGCAACCTGCCCGTCAACGGGAGACTCGTAGCCTTGGTCATGCAGCTTGCTCCCGGAACCACGCCTGCGGCATGGGGCGCCGGTAATCCCGAAGATGCGTCCGGGGCTGCGTCGACGGCGCCAGGCGGTGCCGGCGGCGGCGACTATACATCCGCAAACGGCTTTCCTTTCCAGGGGAATCTCTACCTGGTGGATGGCGTGAGCGACGTGGAATTGATGAACGCATATATGGGGATCCAGATTCCATTCGCCATGGTTTCCGAAATGAAGCTGGAAACCAGCGATCCCACCGCGGAGTACGGCACCTTCGGCGGTATGGTCTCAAACATCACAACCAAGAGCGGAACCAACAGATTTCACGGCCAAGTCTTTGAATACAACCGCAATACCGAATTCAACTGGCCCGACTACTTCAGCAAAATCAATCCTCCCTTCCATTCCAACCAGTTTGGCGGCGAAGTGGACGGCCCCATTATCAAGAACAAACTGTTCTTCGCAGCGGATTTGCAGTGGCTCAAAATCGCTGAGGGATCCTCCGGCATCACGAGCGTGCCCACGCAGAACGCCCGCAACGGAGATCTATCGGGCTTCGACGTAAACGGCGCCGGCCCTATTACCAACGCCATGGCGTGTTATGCCAGCGCCCTCGCCAATGGGCTGTCGAACCCGGCGCCGTGCACAGCCAGTTCGGCGGTTACGGTTGCCGGAACCTACGACATCGTTCCGACCGCGGATATCGAGCCGATCGCCGGATCGACATCGGGCTACCTGCAGCCTTCGGTGTGGCCGATGCCCAACCTTTCCGGGGAAGTCAACAATGCCTCCTACGTGCAATTGAGCGATGCATCCATGCCGCAGGAAGACGCCCGCGTCGATTGGGCGTTCTCAGATCATGACCGCTTCTTTGCCCGAATGTCGTATGCCAACCGGAACCTCAAACAGCCGTTGCAGCTCGGGAGCAGCACGTCGCCGGCCGTCTTCATGAATAACGGAAACGCCAATGCAACCAACCAAACCACGAACGACGTTGTCGGATGGGACCACACGTTCTCCCCCAACATGATGAATCAGTTCCGCATCGGCTTCAGCCGTTTCGCCAGCTCTGAATTCTCCACTGCCTTCGGGGTTGCCGAGAACAATCAGTTGGGAGTCCCGAACGGCAATATCGCCGCTTTTCCCGATACCAGCGGCATCGCCAATGTGAATATTAGCGGATTCCTGAGCACTGGAGACCCGGGCTGGGTGCCCCAGGGCCTGGGCAGACTTTCGAACATCTACCAGTACAATGACGCCTTCACGCTGGTGAAAGGCCGAAACAACTGGAAGTTGGGCGTCTCCATACAGGGCATCCAGGCGCGCTGCTACAATCCCCAGAACGATCCTCGCGGTCAGTTCTATGCCACCGGCAACTACACCGGTACCGGCTCCAACGGCGCCGCTGTTGCTGATTGGCTGGTGGGCGCTCTCAACGGTTCCCATCGCGATCAATTCTTCGACGTGCCCAACACCCGGGTAAAGTGGGTGGGCGCCTTCGCTCAGGATGACCTGCGTCTGAACAACAGGCTGACCTTGAACCTCGGCGTCCGCTACGACGTCTACACGGCCCCTGTGGATACAAAGAACCTGCAGAGCAACTTCGTCATATCGGGACCCCATGCGGGCTTGAATCAGATCGCCTCATCGAGCAACCGCAGTCCAAACGTCAATACGGAGAAGTGGAATATTTCGCCGCGTGCGGGCTTTGCCTATACTCCTGACAACGGCAAGACGGCGCTGCGGGCAGCCGTTGGGTTCAGCTACTTCCCAGACAACTTTGGCGCTGACGGAGGTACGCTGGAGAGGAACTATCCATTCGACCAACAAGAAAACAACAGCGCGACCATGGGGAACTGTTTGACCCCCTATACTGGAACATCGACGAACATGAATCCCAATCCGGCGGAGTACTCGGCCTGCGGTTCGTTGATCCTGGCCAACGGCCTGCCAGGCAACGTGACCACCGGATCGCCGGTGTACCAGCCGCTGGTGGAGCCGTCCGTAACGCCGGGCGGGTTCATCGCACCGCCTCCGGGCTTCGGCGTGTACGAGGTGGCCAGCAACTTCCGCCAGGACCGGGCGGTCAACTGGAACGTCAGCATCGAGCGCGCGGTCGGCGCGAACATGTCGATCCACGCCGCCTATGTGGGCACAGAAGGCAGCTATCTCTTTCATGATTGGCAGCTCAACCAATGCAACCCGACGGCCTTTGGCGTAGGTCCGACCTATGACCAGTTGCAGGCCCAATACGGCACCACTCAGTATCCGAGCTTTCCGAATTGTATGCCGTACTACAGCGTCGCTCCCAACGTCTCCACCATCGATTTCCGCAACAGCGGGGGCAAGTCGCATTACAACGCGGGACAGTTCCTGTTCCAACGGCGCACCGGAGCGAACCTGACCTTCACCGCCGCATATACCTGGTCGAAGTTGATGGATAACATCAATAACCCGCTCGATTCCTACTGGTTTAAGCAAGAGCTGGACACGGCGGGCTGGCAACATAACAACTACCCGCATGTCGTTACCCTCACCTACGTCTACACACTGCCGTTCGGACGCCGGCAAAAGTTCGCCAATTCGATCTCTCCCTTGGTAGACGCCATCGTGGGCGGGTGGTCGATCAGCGGCATTACCAACTTCCGCTCAGGCGCACCCCTGCTGATGGGTGCGAGCTCGCAATACCTGCTGCCCCAGAATGGCGGGCAGCGCGCCAATTACAACTGCGCGACTCCTGTCAATCCTCATACCGAGGCCGAATGGTTCCAGACGACCTGTTTCACGCAGCCGGTCGGATTCGTCTTCGGCAACGCTGGAGTTGGAGCAGGAAGTATCTATGGACCGCGCTATCAGGACTGGGATATGACGTTTGCCAAGGCGGTCCACCTGGCCGAGGGCATGCAACTGCAGTTCCAGGCCAGCTTCTTCAACGTCTTCAACCACGTGAACTATCAAGGCCCGGATACGAACGTGCAGGACGGCAGCTTCGGAGTGATTTCCAACGACTTTCTGCCGCGGATGGGCCAGCTCGGAATGACCCTCTCGTTCTGAGCGATGCGCGTTTTATCGGGTTGCAACCTAACCAGCGGGAGCTTATTCGGATTGGTAGTCCGCATCGGCTCCCGCCATTTCGGCGCGGGTTTGAGAGCCAGCAATCTTCACGCTTGGGCGGCCCTTTGCCTCAAATGCCAATGCTTTACGGGGATCAGTTTTTTCGCGGCTGCGCAATGCTGGGGCGCGGACAGTGAAGACCTCAAATCAGGGCGAAATACGCAGGCGGACGGGTTGCTGAGGAATCCATAAGTGATGGTTTTGACGAACGATTGCTCTCGTCGAAAGATGCTGAAAGCCGCCGCGGCCTCGCTGGTTGTGGCGGGATATTTGTGCAACGGCTCCAGCGGCTGGGGTTATGCGCCACCGGCTTTTCACAGGTTGGCTGCGCAAGACGCACACGAGGGGGAGCCGCAAGAAGGCGCAATTGAATTTGCATCCTCCGACGCGAAACTTGTCGAAGGATTCCGGTGGGCAAAACCGCAGGCATTAGCGTATGCGCGAACCGATGGAACAATCGGGCCGTGGTATGAAGCTTCATTGCCGGGAAGAGATGCGTTCTGCATGCGTGACGTCTCACATCAGAGCACAGGCGCGCAATTCCTGGGACTCGGACCGAGAACGCTGAATATGCTGCGTCGATTCGCCGCGAATATCTCTGCGTCGAAGAAGTGGTGCTCATGGTGGGAGATTACAAAGAATAATCAACCGGCTCCCGTCGACTACAACAACGACCACGACTTCTGGTATGACCTGCCCGCAAACTTCGATGTTCTCGATGCCTGCTACCGGCAATGGCTGTGGACGCGCGACAGCGGCTATCTCGACGAAGTGTTTCTGAATTATTACCGGCATACTGTCACAGATTATGTTCAGGCGTGGGATCACGATCACGACGGCCTGCTCGAACATCTGCGGTCTTACGGCCATATGGGAATCGCCACGTATGACGAGGACCTGGCGGACGAGATCCTGGTTGGTTCGGATCTGATCGCCGCTCAGTATGCGGCCTTCCGCGATTACGCGACCATCGAGCGCGCCAAAAACGAATTGAAAGTCTGCTGCCGAGTTCGACCAGAAGGCCGATCATCTAAAGTCGCTCTACGACGACAAGTGGTGGGATGCGGCGCACAACTGCTATTTCGGGGCGATCGGTAAAGATGGCAAGTTTCATTCCGACCTTAAAGAAGGCGACGGCAGGTGCACTATAGAACTCCCTCTTTATTACGGTTTGACAGCCGCCGGGCCGAGGACGCACGCCAGTCTGGACATTTTGGAGCGGCGTTTGCAGTCGGATCTGGACTCACCACGCGGAGGGACTGGCGGCGTAGAAGGGCGATCCTACATGCCGGACATCTTCTACAGGCACGGCCGGTCGCGAGCTGGTTATCGCGCTTTGACCGCAATGATGGACCCCGGCTTAAAGCGCCGCGAATATCCTGAAGTGTCGTATACGGTTATTGGCAATTTGGGAACCGGCTTGATGGGTATCAACCCTCTTCCCTTTGAGCAAACTATCGAAACATTCCCTCAGCTCACCGATGAAACCGGCTGGGCGGCACTCCATCATATTCCAGTTGGCAGAAATGTCATCTCGGTTAAGCACGTCAGGAATGACGAGACTACTCTGGCCAACGAAAGTGGCCCGGCGCTGGCATGGCGTGCAGCATTTCCCGGCAAGTTTCGCGCCCTATTCAGCGGCGGCAAGGAAGTCCCCGCGACAACTTCCCCCCGCAACGAAGGAAGTACCGAGACCTACAGCATGGTTCACGTCGCACGCGGCGAATCTCGCGTAATACGGGTCGCATCGGTGTGATCGACGCCACCGTTTGTTTTCCGAAGTGAATGCCATTTGTTCAAGAGTGCCGAGGTGATGAAGTGACAACCAAGTATTCGCGCCGGAAAGTGATCAAAAGCACCGCTGCAGGATCGAGCTGATCTACCTTCCCGTGAGTTGACGCGCCTGTGTGCGATCTCACACCCGTTGGCAGCCTTCGTCCATTGCTCATTGAATCCGAGCCTTACTCCGGTTTCGTGGATTAATAGGGCTCATGTGGAGGGTTTTGCATTGCACCGTCCGAGGTTAGACCAGTTCTCTGTGCCCCCGAATTTGCGGCTGATCGCGAGAGTTTGCATGTTCTCGACCGCTTCCCTGCTCTTGTGCTGTCTGGCTGCGGCGCAGTCCGAAGCTGCTGCATCCCCTTTCCCGGCTTATCTCGGTGATGATTTTGACTATTCCACCTTCACACGCTTCGACGTGCCGACTCCGCCGAAGAGCCTTATCTATCAATCGAACGGCTTCATGGCTCTGCAGGAATCCGGCTTTGGAGGGCAGCGGGTGATCATTCCCGTCGCTGATGCGGCCGCCCCCACGAACGGCAGCGACAGGCTGTCCGCGCTGACGATCGAGGCGCCTGTGATCTTAGACGCATCCGGCCATACCTGGAGGCTGGCCGACAGCTCCGCCCACCGAAGCCTGACGTACTTCGCCGATCGCACAGTGTATCGAGCTACGTTCGATGGGGGCCCTGAAGTCTCGCTTACGGTCTACCCAGTCTACGGAAAGCCTGCGGCAGTGATTCGGCTACGAATCGTTCGAACCACAGAGTCGGTTCAGGTTTCGATGGCCGCGCATGGAGACGGTCTGCAACTCATTTCGGGCAGCGATGAGCGGAGTTCCACCTACGGTTCCCACAGCTGGCCGTATCGACTCATCCTCGCCGGGCGGCCTGCAACAACGATTCACCACAACACATTCCACTGGAATCTGCGAGCCGACGGCGAAGCTACCCTCATGATGACGCTCGGCGGCACGAAACAGGAAGCAACGGCTGCCCTCATCCAACTGCAGGGTTCCTCCGACCTTCTCGACCAGGATACTCATCGCCTTTGGAATGCCTATCTCGCGTCGGCGCCGCTGGTGGCACCGGCCGAAGCGGTCAGCTTCATGATTGGCACCACAGGTGAACGGAGGAGCATCAGCCCGGAGGATCTCGTGCGTAGCGAGTTGTGGTTCTGGCGAGGTCTCCGCAACACCACCTGCCAGGTGCCATACCTGCCCGCAACTCCGTTGATGATCGCAGACTGGAATGTCTTCATGGGCATGTGGAGCAACGACGGAATTGCAGAGGCGATTGCCCTGGCTGCCACGAACGAGAGAGATGTCGCTCGCGCCGCCATCTTGAACTGGTTTCGTTACTCAGTGAATGCGCAGGGGGATGGAACTTCGGCCTGGACGATCTTTCCTTCCGGCCACAACACCTTCCAGGCATCGGGACCGGAGCGAGACACACAGGGTATTCCCGTACCGGCTTCGCTCGTCGGGGAATATGTCCGGCTCACAGGCGATACCGCCATCCTTAGTGAGAAACTCGGCGGACGCGCAGGGGATCGCACGTTATGGCAGGCACTCGTGGCCTACCAGAAGAACCTGCCGCACGTGCGCGATGTCAATCACGATCATTTGATCGACTGGCTGCACACTTACGAGACGGGATGGGACGATAAGAATTCCCCTTTCATCGATCTCCATGGTGACCCGACCAGCGCCGTCAACGAGCAGGTCTTCCAGCTTTGGAGCCTTCAGGAGATGGCGTGGCTGGCGCGAATTCAAGAGGAAGATCCGTCGCCGTGGCAACGGGAGTTCGATGCCACCCTGCAGGCCGTGCGCGACAAATTGTGGGATCCAGCGACGGAACGTTATTGGGATCTGGACGTGAAGACCGGAAAACTTTGGACGCAGGGGGAAAATCTCGATGCGTATTACTTCCTCTATTTCGAAAAGGATCCCCAACGCATTGCCGCGATGCTGCGGCGTCTCCACGCCCCTGCCAAATTCAATGGACCGCTCCTGCCGACCCTGGCATTTGACACCCCTCACTGGGGCGGATATTGGCGCGGTCCGGCATGGACAAGAATCTTTTCTTACGTTGGAATGGCGCTTGCGCGCTCGGGCCACCCGCTGGAGGGCTTCGATTGGCTCGCCAGGGCGATCAACTCGAATCTCGGTCCGCTTCTTCCTGAGAACGTCGACCCGAAGGCGTATCCGCCTGGCGAACATGCCATCGGTTCAGTACGCATTATGGGATACGATGCGCTGGACACGCTGGTGTTCCCGGATGTCGCTGGATTTCGCACATGGGGAGGTGAAGACTTGACCGTCGCGCCGGATGCGTCCCTCGGAACGGTGTACATTCGCGGTCAAATGTGGCGCGGGGATCGATACGACGCCCTTTTCTCCCCGGGTCAGCCGTCGCGAATCTGGCGCAACGGTCGCGAACTGCCGCCGCTGCTCACAGGCCCCATCTGGCACGCCCAGAAACAAGGCCAGACCGTACATTTCTACACTGATGATCAGCACGCGGGAACATCCAAGGAGTGATGCGTTTATGGCGTGACGTACGTCAGGCGTCCCCGGCCCGCCCTCGCCGATCAACTCCTATGCGCCACGCCGACGCAGTTGCCTAATGGCGCTAGGTGCTTGTGCAAGCTCAGCCGATTCTATCCTCGGCTGGTGAAAATGACGCTCAAGAAGACCGGCAAATCGTCGAGCAGATTGGTCGGTTATACCGGGTGATCGCGATTCTGCTCCAGAGATTTGGACTCATTCGCAAGATTTGCAGTGGTTCCGGGGCACGGAGTCGCCGTGCGAACCATGTTCCCCGAAATGTTTACAAACTGATGACCGTCCGATGACACATGCGGCATTGCTTTTGTGCTGGAATCTTTAGGGTTCGAAGTACGGCGCCGGATCAAAGCGCTTCTTTCCGACCCTGAACGACAGGGCGATGCGAGAAGTGTTTACCCAGAGACGGAGGATGTTCTATGCTCGGTTCGAAACCACACCAATCGATTCAGAGCGTGACATCGTTGTTACCACCGTTGTTGGTGCTTTTGGGGGCGTTAACAGCTGTCGCCCCGGCCCGGGCTGAGAGTTCTGGGACATGGGCTAGTACTGGGAGTTTGAATTTCCCGCGCATTGGGCACACGGCCACGTTTCTCGCGAATGGCCAGGTCCTGGTTGCCGGCGGCGAAGACTCCCAAAGCCATCTCATCGCGGCCGCCGAGTTGTACAACCCGGCCACCGGAACATGGGCCGTTACCGGCAGTCTTGCAACTCCCCGCATCGATCACACGGCAACGTTGCTGGCGAATGGCGATGTCCTTGTCGCAGGCGGGGTCAGCGCGAGTTATACCGCGACAGCAGAGATATACAACCCTTCGACCGGTCAATGGAGCGCCACGGGCAGCATGACGGTGCCCCGCGCCTTTGCCGGCGCGGCATTGCTGAGGAATAGCCAGGTGCTCATGGCTGGCGGGAGCAATCTGGACGGAACGTCAAACACGACTGCCGAACTCTACACCCCTGTCACGGGCAAATGGACAGCCACTACCGACATGCCAAGCGGTCACTCATCGCCAGCGACGCTGCTTGGTAGCGGCAAAGTGCTGGTGATAGGCAGCGGCGGAGTCATCTACGATCCCACCACCGCACAGTGGACAGCGACAGGGCCTCTCTACTACAGCATCACCGGCGGCACTGCTGCGCTGCTCGGCAATGGCGACGTGCTTGCGTACGGAAACAAGTTTTCCTGTTATGCGGCCCAGTACTACAGCCCGTCGGCCAATACGTGGGCGCGGACGATTGGCCAGTGTGGAAACAGCGTCAGCAATGGCCCGCTGGTCTTGCTGGGAACTGGCAAAGTCCTCCTCGCAGGAGATGAGATCATTTACAGCGGCCATGCCTCTCCAACGGTCCGATGCGCGCTCTACGATCCGTCAACGAATACCTGGACATCTACGGGCTCATTGTTAGTAGCCGCACGCCGAACGGCGACGGCGCTTGGCAATGGCAAAGTGCTGTCCGTCGGAAGTAACGATGCGGAGTTATACACGCCTTAGAAATGACTTTCAGGTAAGTCCCTTTCCAGGTGGTTTGGCCACTGAATTGATGCTTGGAAAAACTCTTCCGCTCGTGACCCGCTACATGCGTCCCTTAATGCACAATCGCCAATTTCCTCCCCGGCTTTAAGGCTGTGCCGGGAAATGATTCGTCCGACTGGCTCCACGTGCGACGAAATCGGATCCCGCAAAAGGTGAGATGGAGGGTTCGTTTGCGGCCAGCGCACTTGCCGGCCTTACACATCGAACTGCCGGAGATGATGATCGAGGTGCTGATACATCAACACAGCCCACTCCATTGGAGTCAGCGGGCCGAAGAAGAAGTGCGGATGCTTCGTGCATATCCCAGGCCAGCCCGATGCAAAGCGGTCAATCGATTCACGCAACCCTTGGCGCTCTACCATGAAGTCCCGTTCGTCCGTCACCAGCACGCTCTTCTCTGTCATCGCATTGCGGCGCATTGGCTCGCCCTTTACGATGAGTGATTTCTTGGCCAACGGTCCCAGCAGTCTCCCCAGAAAGATTCGCGGCGGGGTCACCTTGCCCTCCGCCATCCCTATCGCCGCGGAACAATGCGCCAGCATCTGCCCCACATTCATCTTGCCCCACTGCCGTTGGCTGTCAGGCCTGAGGTGCGCGATTCGTTCCCTAATCCCGTTTACATCCGCTGGTTCAAAAAGGTTCTTCATGCGCTTACACCTCTCTACATTGTAAGAAATGCGGGTCTCTCGATCGACTGCCGAGGACCATGGTGGCGATATGCACGAGGCGGCCGTCTCTGGCCAGGACCTCTGGATCGCAAAGGTCCTGATGCCGCTGGTCCCGTTCGGATGTGGGCACGCAGTCGGATCCCGCCACCTTCATTGCATCGAAAGTCGTTAACTGCGCAAAGATGGCCGCCTTGTGGTCGTCCGCACCTCTAGATTCTCATCTCGCCTTCTACCGTTCGGATCTCCGGCTGGAATGGCGCACCGACCAACCCAACGAATACCATCACCGCGCCGATCTGGTTCCGTTTCAGCATCCGAATAATGTGCCGCCTCCACCCGCTTTCAGGCAAAAATACCCTAAAAAATACCCTAAAAGTCCCCGTTTGTACCGGAAAATCCAACCTAGGTTTCGATCCGCCGGACACGCGGGCCGATCCTCGTGAACACATCCCACGGGATGGTCCCGGCGGCATCGGCATGGTCGAAGGCGGTAATCGTTTCCCTTCCCTGCGTGCCGATGATGACAACTTCGTCTCCAGGTTCGACGTCCGGGATGTCCGTCACGTCCAGCACCGACTGATCCATGCTGATCCGACCAACCAGCGGCGCACGCTGGCCGCCGACGAGCAGGCTGAAGCGGTTGCTCAGGCGGCGATCGAGCCCGTCGGCGTAGCCGGCTGCGATGAGCGCAAGGCGCATGGGCTCAGTGGCGACGAAAGTGCCGTTGTAGCCGATTTCCGCACCCGCCGGAACCTCGCGCAGGCTGACGACGCGGGTCTTCCAGGCCAGGACAGGCTGCAGCCAGTCCCTCACTGCAGTAAGCGCTTCGGGTCCCTGGTGCGAATGGAAAGGAGGTTCGAAGCGCGGCGCCAGTCCGTACAGAGCCAGGCCGGGACGCAGCATCAACTTCAGTTTCCATCGCTCGGCCAACTCGACAATGGGATGAGCGTCGTTGCCGAGCAGAGCGGCGGAAGCGCCAACGCTGAGCCACTCCGGCGTGATCGCGGCATCACAAATGCGAGCCAGGGCTTCGTCGAGCCGGCAGAGTTGGCCGGCAGTGGCCAGGCCGTTGGTCTCATCGGAGGCGTAAAGGTGGGTGGTCACTGCTTCAGTGCGCAGCGGCGAGTGCGGCCTGAAGCGCTCCAGGAATTGCGCAATCTCGCCCGGAGCGACGCCCTGCCGGCTCATGCCGGTGTCGATCTCGACGTGAACGGGGATAGAGCCGGGCGCTGAGATCGCGGGGCGGGCGGCAGCTTCGAGTTCGTCCAGTTGATGGTGTTCCCAGACGACGGCGGTGAGGCCGCGCTCGATCACCGCGCGTCCCTGTCCGGGGAAGATGCCGCCCATGACCAGAATTCGCTCATGAGGGCAAATTTGCCGGGCGGCTAGGGCTTCCTCAACAGAGGTCACGCCCAGCCAACGTGCCCCGGCGCGGACCGCCGCGGGCGCGCAGGCCGCCAGCGAGTGGCCGTAAGCGTCGGCCTTCACGATGGCCAGCAATTCCGCGTTCGGATGGACGAGGCTCGGGAAGAGAGCGAGGCTGTCGAGAAACTGGTAGTTGCTTGCGAAGGCGCTGGTCGAGATCTCGACCCAGCAGGGGCGCGATGGCATTGCTTGATCCAAGCGCCATTTTATCGTGCGAGGGGCAGGGGGCTTGCTCGCAGAAGCGCGAACGCAACGACAGTTTCACCTTCTTCGCCGGTCTCGGCCAGGATGTCGCGTTCGAGTTCGTGCGGAACAGGCATTTCGAAGGCGGCAATTTCTTCTTCGCTGGCGCCAACGAAACAGAGTTCACAGCAGCCCAATGCATGGCCGTCGCTCACCCGGACGGGAGGACCGAATACCCGGCACGTCATTGGCCGCCAGGCGTAGACATCGCAGCGGCCGGTGGCAGGATCGAGCGCCGGACAGGCTGCGTCGTTGGCGAACTCCTCGAATCGTTCCTGGTCTTCCGGGGACGTACCGAGCATGCCGGTTGCGACGTCGCCCGGAAAGGCCGGGCCATGCTCGTCGATCCAGGCCAGCGCGCGTCGACTGACTTCGGCAGCGAGATCGGGCTCGGCGGCGCGAAGAGCGTCCATGCCGGCCCGCAGTCGCCCGGCGTCGAGCGCGTTGATGGCAAAGGCGCCGTAACAGCACTGCGTGCAGCCGATGCGGCACGCCAGCCACGAACCGGCGCGGCGCGCGGCGTCAGCGAGAGCGGCGTCCACGATCTGCACGAGTTCGGTGTCGCGGGGCGGGAGCGGCATCGCATCGTTCCGTAGGTGTCTGGGTAAGGGTTGAGGTTTCCCACCCTTGCGCCCGACCGCCCCAGCGACGAAGACCTGTCGCCGGGGACCCCGGGAAGGCGCAAAGATGGGGCACGGTGCGTCCTTTCAAGATTACCCAACTTGTGCGGAGACCACATCGATTCGAAACCTGTTATAACGGGCGGTGAGGTCGCCTTGCTTTATCTGCAGCACACCCCGGCGCCGCCCCTGAACCGCTTTGTGCGAATGCTCTGGTATGCCCGCGCGCCGCAGGCGAATCACAGCCGTGAGCGGGTTCTGCCAACGGGAAATACGCAGGTAATTCTGAACCTGGCGAGAGACTACCTGATCGACTGCCAGGAGGGAGGGCCGGAGCGGCGCTCACCCGGTGCGGCGGTGATGGGGGCGCGATCGATTTACGAGATCGTGGATACGTCCGATATGGCCGATCTGATCGGACTGGTTTTTGAGCCGGACGGGCTTCCGGCGTTTGCGGCCGACAGGGCGGACCTGTTCAGCAATCGCGGGGTGGACCTGGAAGACGTGTGGGGCGCGCAGGTGCGGAGCCTTCGCGATTGCCTGCTCGACCTGGCAACTCCCGAGGCGCGGCTGCTTTGCCTGGAACGGTTTCTGGCGGGAACGTTTCGCGCGCGAATCGATAAGGTGCGGCCGATGCATCATTGCGCGGTGGATTATGCGCTCCGGCGGTTTGCGCATTTGCCGTCGGTGGTGACGGTGGGCGACGTGGCGCGCAGCACGGGGTGGAGCGAGCGGCGGTTTTCGCAGGTGTTCCGCGAAGAGGTGGGGCTGTCGCCGAAGGTGTGGTGCCGGGTCCAGCGCTTCCAGCGGGCGGTGGCGCAACTCCATGCGGGCGTGGACGTGGCGTGGTCGAAGCTGGCGCTGGACTGCGGATTCTACGATCAGTCGCATTTCGCCAACGAGTTCCGGGCGTTTTCAGGGGTGGACGTGACGACGTATTCGGCGCGAAGGACGCGGTGGGCCAATCACATCGCGGCGGAGTCGCCGGACTAGGCATCATCGGCACATGCGCTTTGATCCCAGGTCTCATCCGCCGCGGCGGACGAGACCTGGGGCACCCAGTCTCCTCCAGAATCCAGCGATGAGAAAACTTCCGATTTTTCCAAGAAGGCGGGTGGGCGGGCCTGTCATTCTCGACAGGTAGTTACGAGGAGGTCCAATGCCCAATTCAACCATCATGCCCGCGATGCGCTACCGGAATGCTCCGGCGGCGATTGACTGGCTTTGCCAGGTGCTTGGTTTTACGCGCCATGCGGTGTATGCCAATCCCGACGGATCGATCGGTCACGCCGAGCTTACGCTGGGCGGAGGGATGATCATGCTGGGGTCGGAGAAGGACGACGAGTATGGCCGCGGGTTCAAATCGCCTGCCGAACTCGGCGCCGAGACGCGCAGCTCTTACATAATCGTGGCCGACGCGGATGCGGTGTATGCGCGGGCGCAGGCAGCCGGAGCGGTGGTCGTGCGGCCGCTGCAGAGCACCGGTTATGGCAGCCGCGAATTCTCGATCAAAGATCCGGAAGGACACTCGTGGAGCGTGGGGACATACGATCCGTGGGCGGCGCACAACAGCTGAGCGGAATCACTTTACTCAGGCGTGAGTTTCATGGCTGAGAGACGGCACACCGACAAAGTTTTACAGCCAGAGAATCGAAACCCGGTGTAACATTGCGGCCATGGCTGCGTTTCGAGTGGATGTGCGCAAGTCTGATGAGGGTTACAGCGTTTCGGTCCCGGAGCTGCCCGGTTGCTGGTCACAGGGCGCTACTGAAGCGGAAGCACTGGCGAATATACAGATCGCGATACAGGAATATGTAGACGCGGCAGAAGAAATGGGCCACTAATACCGAGCGAATACATTGAGGACTGCATGCATTTAACCTTGGAAGCTCTGCGAAAGATGCCGTTGTTTCGCGACCGTCCGGACAAGAATACTAACCCTGAAATTCGCTCAATCGATCATCTCACCGCGGTTGCGGCGCTGGAAGATGCCGGCTTCTGGGTCCTCCGCGAGGGAGTGCACATCATCATGACCAACGGACAACGCATCCTTACCATTCCCATTGACGATCCTGTCAATGTGCTCACTCTGGAAGGCATTGTCCGCGACGCGGGATTAAGCCCGGAAGAGTTCCACCGACTTCTGTAACGGGCCCTCCTGGTGCTGCTTCGGCGGGTTCAATCACAATCGAAAATCTTGCCCGGGTTCATGCGGTTATCGGGGTCGAGCGTGCGCTTTAGAGCGCGCATCACGTCGAGCGCGTCGCCGTGTTCGGCCTGCAGATACTTTTTCTTGCCGAGGCCGACGCCGTGTTCGCCCGTGCAGGTACCGCCCATGGATTGAGCGCGCTGGACGAGCCGGGCCGCAAAGGCTTCGACCTCGGATATCTGTTCGGGGGAGTACATGCATTGCACGTGAAAGTTGCCGTCGCCGACGTGCCCTACGATGGTGGCTGGGAATGCGGCGGCATCGATTTCGGCCCGGGTGGCGACAATGCATTCGGCCAGACGCGAGATCGGCACGCACACGTCGGTGGTGAGCGCTTCTGAGCCCGGGCGAAGAGCGCGGGCAGCGTAGTAAACGTCGTGGCGGGCCTTCCACAATCGTTCGCGGCCGGCAGGGTTTGATTCCCATGTGAAGCCGAGGCCGCCGTGTTCCGCGGCGAGCTGCTCGGCGAGGCGCGCGGTTTCGGCCACGGTCGCGTTGCTGATGCCATGAAACTCGAAGAGCAGGGTGGGGCGCACGGGTAATTCGAGGCGCGAGTAACGGTTGATGGCGTCCACGAGGCGATCGTCCATGAACTCGATGCGCGCAACGCCCAGGCTGAGCTGAATGACCTCGATGACGGTTTTCACCGCGCCATCGATGGTGGCGAAGGCGCAGGTGGCGACTCCCAACGCTTCAGGCAGGCCGTGCAGGCGCAGCGTCACTTCGGTAATCACGCCCAGCGTACCTTCCGCTCCGACAAATAAGCGGGTCAGATCGTACCCGGCGCTCGACTTGCGGGCGCGCGTGCCGGTGCGGATGACGCGGCCGTCGGCGAGTACCACGGTGAGGCCGAGCACGTTCTCGCGCATGGTGCCGTAGCGGACGGCGGTGGTTCCCGAGGCGCGCGTCGATGCCATGCCGCCCAGGGTCGCGTCGGCGCCGGGATCGATAAAGAACGTAAGGCCGGTGTTCTCGAGCGCCTTGACGAGTTGGGTGCGGCTGACGCCGGCTTCGACGGTAGCATCCATGTCTTCCACGCTGATGCGCACGACGCGATTCATCTGGCGCATGTCGATCGAGATACCGCCGCGAACAGCGTGCACATGGCCTTCGAGCGAGGTGCCTGCACCGAAGGGGACGATGGGCAGGTTATGTCGGGCGCTTGCGGCAACAATGCGGCTCACCTCTTCGGTGGATTGAGGGAAGCACACCAGGTCCGGAAGCGCGGGCGGGAGTGAGCTTTCGTCGTGGCTGTGATGTTCGCGCGCGGCGAGGGAGGCAGTGACTCGGTCGCCGAGGAAAGCGCGCAGGTCGGCGTGGGCGGATTCGAGGACGGAGGTGTGGGTGACGTGGGTTGGCATGCGGCGGCGCCTGTGTAGGAAATGATAATGGCCTGCGTTGCTGTTCGTTGTCTACAGCGTTTGAGCACGGTTGAATGCGGCGGATGGGCGGGCGGTGCCGTATAGTCGTTCCGTAAAGTGGAGGTTGTTGCGATGGATGTTCGAGCTGGGATAGCCCTATGCCTGCTGGTGGTTGGTTCAGCGCGTGTATTTGGACAGAGGGGCTTGCTGCTGGTGGCGCAGAAAGGCGACGAGAGCCTAGCGATTGTCGATCCGGCCGCGGGGAAGGTGCTTGCTACCGTGCCCGAAGGAGGTACAACGGGGCACGAACTGACGGCCTCGCCAGACGGGCGATTTGCCTATGTGCCGATCTATGGGAATTCGGGCGTGGGCAAACCGGGAACCGATGGAACCAATATGGTGGTCATCGATCTGGCCGCGCGGAAAGTGGTGGGCAACGTGGACTTCGGGCACGGCGTGCGACCGCACGATCCGGTGTTCGGGCCGAAAGACGGGATGCTGTACGTGACCACGGAACTGGACAAAACGGTGAGCATCATCGATCCGAAGACGCTGAGGATCGTGGGTACGATTCCGACGGGGCAGCCGGAAAGCCACATGCTGGCGCTTTCGCACGACGGGCGGCGCGGGTACACCGCGAATGTCGGGCCGGGCACGGTGTCGGTGCTCGACATGAAGGCGCGGAAGACATTGAAGGTGATTCCAGTCTCGGGAAATACGCAGCGCATTTCCATTTCGCCGGACGATCGCTGGGTGTTCACCGCCGACCAGACCAAGCCGCAGATGGCGGTGATCGATACCACGACGAACGAAGTGAAACACTGGATTCCCCTGGTCAGCGTGGGGTATGGCAGCACGCCGACTCCGGATGGGAAATGGCTCCTCGTCGCGCTTTCCGGGGTGAACAAGGTGGCAATGATCGACCTGGGCACGATGCAGGTGGCGCGCAACATCGACGTCGCGGATTTTCCGCAGGCGGTGGTGGTGAGTCCCGACGGGAAGACGGCGTATGCGAGTTGCATGCATGCCAACAAGGTGGCTGAGATCGATCTGGCGAGCGGGAAGACAACGAGGATGATCGAGACCGGCAAGCAGACGGATGGGTTGGCGTGGGCGGTGGCAAGGTAAGCGGGGGTTGGTGGTTTCCCACTCTCGCGACAGCAAAGAGTCGCAAGGATGGGGCACGGAACGTTTGTGGCCTCCCACTCTCGCGACAGGAAAAAGTCGCGAAGAAAGGCACAGAAGTGTCTCTAGTTAGTGGCGGTTTGTCGGCGGGAAATTCTTTAGGAATGGGAGTGGCATGAACGAAATCGATTTGAAAGGTCGCGCCGCGGTTATCACGGGCGGTGCGCAGGGAATTGGATTTGCCATAGCTGAGAGGCTGATCGCATCGGGCGCTACGGTGGCGTTGTGGGATCGAGATCCGGACGCTTTGAGCTCGGCTGCAAGTCAAATTTCAGGCGCCGGACGGGTGATTACGGCGGCGGTGGATGTGACCAGTTCCGAAGATGTGCAGAGCGCGGCTGAGACTACGGCAAAGGAACTGGGCAAGATCGATATTCTGGTGGCCAACGCGGGTATTGCCGGGCCGAACCACAAGCTGTGGGAATACCCCGTCGATGCGTGGAAGCAGGTCATCGACATCAATCTCTCCGGGATCTTTTACTGTTGCCGCGCGGTTGTGCCCTACATGTTGCGGCAAAACTACGGCCGCATTGTGAATGTTGCGTCGATCGCGGGGAAAGAGGGCAATCCCAACGCGTCGGCTTATAGCGCGTCGAAGGCAGGCGTGATTGCGTTGACCAAGTCTTTGGGCAAGGAAACCGCGGATAAAAACATCGCCGTCAACTGCATTACGCCGGCTGCGGCCAGGACCCGCATCTTCGACCAGATGGCGCAACAGCACATCGATTTCATGCTTTCGAAGATTCCGCGTGGACGTTTTCTGGAGGTGCCGGAAGTCGGCGCGATGGTAGCTTGGCTGGTGTCGGAAGAGAACTCGTTCACGACAGGGGCGGTATTCGACATCAGCGGCGGACGGGCAACGTACTAATCGAGGATTCAGCATGGATGGAGACGGGACGCTCCCCGGAACCGGAAGGATGGCGATGGTGACGGGAGCCGGCAGCGGCGTTGGCCGGGCGGTCGCGCTGGCATTGCAATCGAACGGATATTCGGTGGTGCTGGTCGGCAGACGGTCGGAGAAGCTGGAGGAGACGGCTGCGATGAGCGTCGGCAACGGGGGCAGGATGCTGGCTGTGGCTGCAGATGTGAGCCGGCCGGATGCGGTCGACCACGTGTTTGCGAGAATCAGAGAGGAATTCGGCCGGCTGGATGTTTTGTTCAACAATGCCGGTACGGGGGCGCCGGCAATTCCGATGGAAGATCTGACCTTCGAACAATGGAGTCAGGTGGTGAATGTGAATCTTACCGGCGCGTTTCTGTGCGCGCAGGGGGCGATGCGGCTGATGAAGGCGCAACAGCCCCGCGGGGGGCGGATCATCAACAACGGATCGATTTCGGCGCACACTCCGCGACCCAACTCCGCTCCCTATACCGCGACCAAACACGCGATCACCGGACTGACCAAATCCATTTCGCTGGATGGGCGTGCGCATGACATCGCGTGCGGACAGATCGATATTGGGAATGCCCAGACAGAGTTGACGGCAAGGTTCGCGAAGGGAACGATGCAGGCGAACGGTGCGATGCTTCCCGAGCCTACCATCGATGCTAAGCACGTTGCCGATGCGGTGCTATATATGGCCAACCTGCCGCTCGATGTCAACGTGCAGTTCGTCACCGTGATGGCAACGAAGATGCCTTTCGTGGGGCGCGGTTGACCCATGAGGGGCGAGGTCTTCGCTTACATGGTAGAGATCTTCCAGTAGCGATACATATCGGGGGCGAGGTTATAGGCCGCCCAGCCTATGACAATTCCTGAAACGATCCATATTGCCTTTTTCATGCTTCCTCCGGAGTTCGGGGTCGCACCCAGTTATTCGGGAACAGCCGCACACGGCCCCCTTGCGCAGTTGGATGCAGATGACGCGGATGAGGTCGAAGGGGCGGGAAGAGATCCCAGGTCTCAAAATCGAGACCTGGGGCACCCAATGTCGTGCAGCCTCATAGGGTCGGAGGAGGGAGAGCGATGCGGCTATTCGGTGCGCAGCGCTTCGACGGCATTGACCCGCGCGGCTCGCGCGGCAGGGACCGCCGAAGCGATGATGGCGGCGGCCAGGATGACGAAGGCTGACGCAAAGAATGCCAGACCACCTATCTGGTGAATCTCGCCGATATACCTGCCGATCACGCGCACCGAGACAAATCCCAGTACGACGCCGGCAGCTACGCCGATGGCCGCCATGATTACGCCTTCGGTGAGAACGTTGGTCAGAATGTTGCGCGGCAGCGCGCCCATAGCGATGCGGATGCCGAATTCGCGGGTCCGCGAACTGACGGAGAACGCGAGCACGCCGGCGACGCCGACAACGGAAATCAAGAGCGCAACGGCAGCGAATCCGCCGAAGACGATCGCGTTCAGACGATCAGGGGTGAGAACCTCGGCACGCACGTCTCCCAGGGTGCTGGCTTTCTCCACCGGCTGATCGGCCGACATATCGTGAATCGTCTTGGTGATGGCGGGCACGAGTGCATACGGATCCGCCTTGGCGCGGACAAACAGGCGACCAGTCCAGCCTTCCTGGTCGGTGGGCTGATAGATGGTCATGGCCGGCGCGGGAATGATGTTCTCGTCATCGAAATCAGGTACAACGGCAACGATTCGCCGGGGCTCGTAGCTGATGCCAATGAACTTCATGACGCCGTCGGTCCACTTCAGGGTGCGGTTGAGCGGATTCTGCCCGGGATAGAGTTCATTGGCCAGGCTCTGGCTGATCATGACCACCCGCTCATGCCCGTCCTTGTCCTGGTCGTTGAAGTCGCGGCCCTGAACTATGGGGACGCCCATGGTCTCGAAGAATCCCGGTGAGACGGAGCGGAACTGGGCGCGGTAATCGCTGCGGCCGTTGTCTCTGGTCCTGGCGCCCTGGGCCGCAAATTCAAAGCTGATATTCAATCCCTGGTCGTCGCGCCACGGCACGGTGAAACCTTCCGAAACGCGGTCCACTCCCGGCAGGGCTCCCACCCGATCCTTGATCTGGTGGTAGAAGTCGCGGATCTGCTCGGGCGTTTTCCCGTACGACAGTACCGGCAGGTTGATGGCCATCACGCGCGCCGAATCGAAGGGCGGCCGTGTCTGCTCTAGCGTGTACAGCGTCTTCATCAGGATGCAGGCCCCGGCCAGCAGCAGGAAAGATGCGGTAATCTGCGTGACCGCAAAGATGCGCAGCCGGCGGCTGCTTCCTCCGGCAACCCGCGTGCCGCGACCCGTCAGCCCGCCCTGGGGAGAATCGGGCGAGGGCAGGCGCGGAATGAACGCGAGAAACACGGCCGCGACCAGCGCCAGCCCGATCCCGAACCATACCAGGCTGAAGTCGAGCGTGAGATCCTTGGCGCGGACTGAGAAGCGCTGCGCATATTGGCCCAGCACGCTGACCATGGGCACGGCGATCAGCACCGCGGCGATGGCGCCGCTGCCGCAGAGGACAAGGCTCTCCGCCAAGAGCGAACGGCGAAGGTTTGCGGTGCTGGCGCCCAGCGCGGAGCGCACTGCCAATTCCGATTCGCGCCGCACGGTGCGCGCCAGCACGAGGTTGGCGACGTTCGAGCTGGCGATTACGAACAACAGGCCAGAGGCCGCGAACAGGATCCACAGGACGGTGTTGGCGCGGGCATTGATCTGGTCGTGCATGCGGGTGACGCTGATGCCGTAATGATCCTCGGGCTTGTACACCTCGGGGTGCGCCGCGATCATGGCCCCGTATGCGGTGCGAAGCTCAGCGCGCGCCTCGTCGATGGTGGCGCCGGGAGCGAGCCGGCCGAAAACTTCCGTCATGCGATGCTCGCGCCCCTGCACCATGGTGGCGGACAAGTGATGGGGGCTGGTAACTACGTTGGCGATAATTTCAGTCGCCACGGGATACGGCACTGAGGGCTCGAGCACGCCGACGATGGTCGCTCCGCGCGCCCCTTCGATGCCCTCGAGCCGAACCTGCTTGCCCAGGACGCTGGGGTCAGAGTGCAGCGTGGATTTCCAGAAGCTGTACGTCAACACCACCGCGCCCGGAGCATTCTGGCCATCGTCCTTGGGGCCAAGCAGACGGCCCAGGACCGGCTTCAGTCCCATGACTTCGAAGTAATGGCCATCGACGACACCGGCGGGAATCTCACGCGGCGTACCCAGGCCTACCACGGTGAAAGAGATGGTGGAGAATGTGCCCAGTTCGGTGACAGTCTTCAGGTGGCTGTCAGCCATGTCTTTAATTTCGGGGACGGAGAACGTCGCGTTCGGAACCCCGATGCCGGGAGCGCTCTGCCGCAGGTAGAGCAACCGATCCTCATCGCGATTGGCGAGGGGGCGGAGCAGGACGGCCCGGACGACGCTGAAGATCGCGGCGTTGGCGCCAATGCCAAGGGCAAGGGTAAAGGCGACGGTGATCCATAGCGCGCGAACTCGTGCCAGAGAACGCACGGCGATTTTCAGATCGTGAAGGAACGACATTGGGGACCTCCATCGGGGTGGTTCGGGGGTTGCGGCCTGGGGAAGTCGCAAAACGAATTGACGAATATGTTGATATCAACTAATCTGGTGCCGTGTCAAGTCCTTCGGACCTCCCGTTTGCAACCACACTCATGGTAAGGGACAACTGCCTGTGCCTGCACGTGCAGCGCGCGGCGCGGACACTGGGGAGGCGGTTCGATGATGCATTGCGTCCGTATGGATTGACGAATGGGCAGTTCTCGCTGCTGATGTCGCTGAACCGGCCCGAGCCGGTGCCGATGGCTCCGGTGGCCTCGCTGCTTGGCATGGATCGGACGACGCTGACGGCGGCGCTGAAGCCGTTGGAACGGCGGGGGCTGGTGGAGATTCGTCCCGTTGCGGGGGACAAGCGAAGCCGGGTGTTGAAGCTGACAGACGAGGGAAAAAAGTTGCTGGCGAGTGCGCTCCCGGTGTGGAAGAGCACGCATGAGGAGATCGAGCGGCAGCTCCCGGGCGCTGATCCTGACGAACTGCGGCTCAGCCTGCGCGCGCTCTCGTGAGTACGGCATGCCCTGACCCTAACGGAAGTGAACCGCGCGAACCCGTGAAATGTAGCGAAACGGTCTGATTGCGGGACGAGTGATCCGCACACCAATGCGGGTGGCCGAATTGCGTTGTGGCACAATGGCATCTCCGGGAGGTTCCCTTGCCAGGAGAATGCTGCATTGTGCGCCGCGTGTTTCTTGCTCTGGGTTGTATGGCTGCGCTGCACCTCGGTGCGTCCGCGCAGGCCGGCGGGTTCACGATAGAACAGGCGTTGAGCGCGCCCTTCACATCGGAGTTGTGGGCGGCGCCGGCGAAGGGACGGCTGGCGTGGGTGGCGAACATCGGCGGGCGGCGGAACCTGTGGGTGGCGGAACCAGACGCGGGCGGAGCGTACGTTTCGCGGCAAGTCACGCATTACGACGACGACGACGGGCAGGAGTTGAGCGCGCCGGAATGGACCGCTGATGCGCAGTTCATTGTCTATGTGCGGGGCGCCAGCGCGCAGGGTGAAACGCATCCGGTTCCGAATCCGGCGTGGTTTACCAAGGGCGCGCAGCAGCAGATTTGGATTGTTCCGGTTGAAGGCGGAGAACCGCGATTGCTCGCCGAAGGAAGCGGACCCTCGGTGTCTCCGGATGGAAAGCTGGTGGCGTATGTTGTGAAGGGCCAGGTGTGGACGCTGCCGATGGGCGAGCCGGGGGCGAAGCCAGAACAACTGTTGCAGACGCGCGGTTCGGCGCAGAATCTGCGATGGTCTCCGGACAGCGCAAAGCTGGCTTTCGTTAGCGATCGCGGCGATCACAGCTTTATTGCTGTTTACTCGATGGCGGCGAAGTCCATCGCGTACCTGGACCCGTCGACCGATCAGGATGAGAGCCCGGTTTGGTCGGCGGACTCGAATCGCATCGCCTACCTGCGCATTCCCTCGGACAAGAACGCAATGCTGTTTGTGCCGCATCGCAGCGCGCTGCCTTGGTCGCTTCGGGTGAGCGATCTGAACAGCGGCAAGAGCCGCGAGATATGGTGCGCGGCCGAGGGCAAAGGCAGCGCCTTTCGGGAGACGGATTCGCGCGACCAACTGCATTGGGCCGCGGGGGAGCGGATCGTGTTTCCGTGGGAGCGGGAAGGGTGGCTGCATCTCTACTCGGTGGCGGCTGCGGGGGGCGATTCGGTTGCGCTGACTCCCGGAAATTTTGAAGTGGAGCACGTGAACTTGAGCGCCGATGGGCGGACGCTGGTCTTTGATTCCAACCAGGACGATATCGACCACCGGCATGTGTGGAAGATCAGTTTCGGCGAAGGTACGAAGCACGCGGCCGAGGCGGTGACTTCCGGAACGGGCATCGAAACGCAGCCGGTGGTGGCAAGCGATGGAAGCACAGTCGCGGTGCTGCGGTCGGATATGCACGCGCCGATGCGGGCAGCGGTGGTGCGCGACCGCAAGGTCGCCGATGTGGCTCCGCAGGCGATTCCGGACGGATTTCCCGGAGAGCATTTCGTTACTCCGCAGCAGGTGATTTTCCCGGCGGCGGACGGCATGGAGATTCATGGGCAACTCTTTCTCCCGCCTGATCTCCACGGGGGCGAACGACGGCCGGCGGCGATCTTCTTTCATGGCGGCAGCCAGCGGCAGATGTTGCTGGGCTGGCATTACATGGAGTACTACTCGAACGCCTACGCGATGAACCAGTTTCTCGCCAGCAAGGGCTTCGTGGTGCTGAGCGTGAACTATCGCAGCGGCATCGGATACGGTCTCGACTTTCGCGAAGCGTTGAACTATGGCGCCGATGGAGCAAGCGAGTTCAATGACGTGTTGGGCGCCGGGTTGTTCCTGAAGAATCGGCCTGAGGTGGATCCGAAGCGGATCGCATGCTGGGGCGGCAGCTACGGAGGGTACCTGACGGCGCTGGCTTTGGCGCGGGCGTCGGACCTGTTTGCCGCAGGCGTCGATATGCACGGCGTGCACGACTGGAACCTGGAGATACCGACGTTTGTTCCGAGCTACGATGCGCGCGAACATCTGGACTTCGCGCGGCTGGCGTTTGCGTCGTCGCCCCTCGCGTCGGTGGATACGTGGCGTTCGCCAGTGCTTCTGATTCATGGAGACGACGATCGCAATGTTCCGTTTGCCGAGACGGTGCAACTGGTGGAGGCGCTGCGCCGCAGGAAGGTGGATTTCGAGGAGCTGATTTTCCCCGATGAGATCCACGATTTCCTGCTGCGGCGGGACTGGGTTCGAGCGTATTCGGCGACGGCGGAGTTCCTGGAGAGGAAGATCGGCCCGGCCCGAAAAGCGGGTGGAAGCCAGTAAAGAGAGCGGTGTGCTGAACAAAGCGTGTTGAAAACAAAGACTTTAATTGCCAGGGGCAGTGCGATTTTGCACCTCGAAAACACCGCAAGCTTATGATTTAAAACTTGTTAGTATCACTTTGACAGTTTCACAGCGAATTTTTTTTTTGCGCATCATGCTCTTCTCCGGGGATTTTGGCGCTCAGGGCTGCTCCGGGGAGACGGTGTTGGCGGTCGGGGATTGGGTTTGACGGGTCGCTTGCGAACGAGACCGGGATTTGGGGGACGAAGACTTGCAGGCGCGGGAAACCACCTGGGCGGCATTGACTAGCCGGGTGGCGATGCTGTCGACAATGGTTCCCAGGAGCAGGCCATGCGCGACGCAGGCAACAAAGCCGGGAACGTTCTCAGCGCAGGTGAGGGGCGGCATGGCGGCACGATACGCGGCATTGGCGCGAAGCCCGCAGGAGAGCTCTCCTCTGCCTTGCCCGGCGGCCTTTTCGTAGGCGCAGTACCAGGCTTCGCAGCAGCGGCCGATGGCAGTGGGCTCCAAGTCGTGGGGGATGGGAAGACGTTCGGTGGGTGGGACTTTTCTGGGCATGAGTTTCTCCGGTACAGCAGGATGTTTTGGGATGTTTCTTTCATTGTGCGCGCGGAGGGGGTAATTATCTGCAACGGGATTTTGGAGGGGATCCGGGTCGATTCGGTCACTCGCTCCCCACTGCCGAATACAGCGGCTTCAGCCGGCGATTACAACGCATAGGATGCCGGGGATTACAACGCCATCCTGCCGCCAAATACAGTGAAATCCGGCCACTCAAAAGTTCGAATTTCCGCAGGGGCCGGCAAGCTGACCATAGCGAAGCATCTGCGTCGGCTTCTCCAAACTACTGGCATGGTCCGCCGCCTAATCCTCTCCGGAGGTAAAGTGGTGCACAGGAGGCGTCCCATGGAGATTCACACGATCGGCATTGATCTTGGGAAGACGGTCTTTCACCTGGTTGGTCTCAACCCATGCGGCGAAGTGGTGGTGCGCAAGAAGTGCTCGCGGAACCAGATCTTACGCTTCACGGCGAACCTGCGTGTGTCCTTGATCGGGATGGAGGCTTGCGGAGGAGCTCACTTCCTAGGCCGTGCTCTGCGCGAGCAGGGGCATGATGTGCGTCTGATGCCGGCCCAGTATGTGAAGCCGTACGTGAAGACGAACAAGAACGATTACATCGACGCGGAAGCTATCGCCGAAGCGGTAGGACGGCCAAGCATGCGTTTCGTTCCGATCAAGACGGATGATCAGCTGGATCTGCAGTCCCTTCACCGGGTTCGTGAACGCTGGGTAGGTCGACGCACCGCGGTGATCAACCAGATTCGTGGGTTGCTGCTGGAACGGGGTATCACGATCCGGAAGGGACGCCGTTATATCGAAGAGTCGCTGCCCGGGATCCTTGAAGACGCCGACAACAAGCTGTCGGGCGCATTGCGAGTGCTGCTTGCACAACTCCAGTTGGAGATGCAGTACCTGCACAGACAGATTGACGAGTCCGACAAGCTGATCCTGCGCATCGCCGGCGATCTTGAAGCATGCCGGCGGCTGATTGCGATCCCCGGCATCGGGCCGTTAACAGCGACTGCCACGATCGCGGCGATCGGCAACGGAGCGGCCTTCAAGAAGGGGCGCGGATTTGCTGCCTGGCTGGGAGTGGTTCCCGGTGAGCACTCGACGGGAGGCAAGCAAACACTAACCGGAACCAGCCGGCGCGGGAACAAGTATCTACGAAAGCTCTTCGTGCAGGGAGCACATTCTGTCTTGCTACAAAAGACGAAGCAGTCTACCGGCCTGAGCACGTGGCTGACTCAACTCACGTCACGCAAGCGCATCCATGTGGCCACGGTCGCTATGGCCAACAAGATGGCGCGCATGGTCTGGGCGGTACTGGCCAAGGGCGAAGCCTATCGCCCGCCACTGGTGCCACAAACTGCCGCCGCCTGAAATGCTTGGCCTGCACATGACGCCTGGCAAAAGCGCCAGGCTTGGAAATCGCATCCGCGATTCCCACATCTGCAGACCAACGACGACGGCTGAATCATATGACTTTTTGACATCCCTGCCAGGTTTGCTGGCGAAGCATGAGATGGCACAACGGTCGATCCCGGCGCTCTCGAAACCTTTATGCGGAAACAGCCTTCAAAGGCCGCGAAACTAAATAGGACGAGGGCGCAGCGCATTCCATTCAGGCCTGGAGATCTACTCCAACAAAGGCCGGATACATTCGCGCAACCCAACATGTCAATCTCACATTTCGCTTGCAAAACGGCGGCGGACCATACATTCCGCATAGCGGTCATTCGCCCCAAACTCTCCTTCTTCCGCCGGCGATGCGGTTGAAATACTCGCTGCGCTCAAGAAGGAACGGCTATCTTGGGACCAACTCGAACGGTTTTATTGTTCGAGGGACAAGGCGTAGATGTCGTTGCTGCCTACGTCGCGCAGGATCAACGGCGCGTCGGTGGGGTCGAGGCTCATCCCGAACCCGAAATACCCGGTGAAATGCCAGTTGGTCAGATCCACCACGCGCTCCTCTTTGCCGCCGGTCATGGGAATCCTATGCACTCCCTGATGCCGGCCGACTCGAATTGTTACTGGAAATTCTCTGCCATCATGATGGAACTTTGGCTTGGCGACCATTGTGCAAAGACAACTGTATGTCCATCTCGAGATGATGAAAGACTCGAGCCTCCCCCCTCCGGCAGTTGCTTCGGAGTGTAAACCGAACTGAGTCGAGAGGTACGGCGGTTGTAATACATGATTGTTGGCCCAGGTTCCGCTTCGGCATCGAGCAGATATAGACCACCGGCAGTGACGGCGAAATCGGCTGCGCCATTGCGATGAAGATCTCCGCTTATGAATTTCTCTTCGCCTCCCGCCACCGGCATGGTCCAGAGTCCGCCGTCTCTGCGGGAAAAGTAGAGGGTTTTTCCATCCTCTGACTCCTCGGCGGCCCAACCGCCTCCGTGCGTAACCTGCCGCTCTGATCCGTTCGAGAGCTTGTAATTCCATACGTCCCAAGTGCCGGTTCGGTTGGATGCGAAATAGATCGAACTTCCATCATTCGACCACCGGGGCACAACATTGTCATAGGCGCCGGACACGATGGCATGCTGGTTGCGGCCTTCGGAATCCATCAGGTAAATCTGACTGTTTGGCACTGGCTGGTCGTGGTCGAAAGCAATCCATTTGCCGTCCGGCGACCATCGGGGAGTGCCGGCAAAGCCCTTGAAAGAAGTCATCTGCTGAGGATCTGTGCCGTCCGATTGACTCCTCCAGATCTCAGAGGGTCCAGAGCGATTCGACTGGAAAACGATTTGCCGTCCATCAGGCGAGAGGTCGGCCCCGCCATCATCGCCGGATGAGTTTACAATCTCCTTTTCCGAGACAACCCGTCCTCCCGGGCTTGAAAGTTTTAGCGTCCACACTTTCGATGGCGCACCTCCAGACCATTGCGTATATGCCAGGCGGCGGCCGTCATGCGACAGAGACCCCGTCTCCTGGAATACAGTTTCGAGCTCGAGCGGGCCGCCCCCGGCGGGCACCTGCCAGAGGCGCGAATCTCCGCTTCGCAGCGAGTAGAAAATGATGCGCTTTCCATCCGAGGTCCACATCGCTCCGCTAATGCAATTGTTATCGAACGTGAGCCGCCGCAAGTTGCCCCCGGCCACGTCTACGCTGTAAAGAGCCATAACACTGAGCGTGCTCATCCGTGCGAAAACTACCGACTTTTGATCCGGCGATACGGCCGGGCCGAAATCCCCCAGCTCCTTTGCCTGGGGTGAATCCAGGCAGCGCTTTTGTCCTGTCAGAAAAGAAAAGACCACAATCCCCATGGGAGCGCCGGGAGAACATTGGTCCATCAGCACCAGCGAGTCGCCGGCCCATTTGAGCCCTCCGCCGCCCCAGATAAACTGGCAGCCTATGTCGGTGACTTTGCGCTCCGGACCACCCAGGGCAGGGACCACAAAGACTTCGCCGCGATAATCGCCGCATTTCGAGAAGGCAATTCTCTGCCCATCCGGCGACCAGTCCGCACAGCACAGGCTGCCGTGGGGATCAGTGGTGTTGGTAATTCGTAGGGGCTTCTCGGCCCCGACTAACTGCACGTACAGGTCGAAACGGGTCGCTGTTCTTTCTCCGTTCCAGAAGAATGCAAGCTTCTCCCCATCGGGGGAGAATGCAGGATCGCGCACCGCACCGGGAAGCTTGGTGAGAGGCACAATGTGCAGGTTTACCGATGCTGACGGAGTCCGGGAAGAGCGCACTACTTTACCCACGGTGAGACGCCAACCAAGGAATGCCAAAGCAACGGCCAGCAGACCCACGCCGGCCAGTATTCTCCAGGTCCGCGGACCTGGATGCTCGCGCTCTGGCGGCCTTTTGTTTCTGGCCCCTTCGATCATTTCGATTTGCGCTGAAAGATCGGCTGCGATTTCGCCAGCACCTGGACTCACAACTGAGTTTGCAAGCTCGTCGCCGTTCGGAGTGCTCCCCGCCGTCGGCTGAGACGAATTGCGGCCATTGTCTTCAGACGCCTCAACAGGGCAAAGAAACCGATAGCCGACTGTCTGCACGGTGGCGATGTAGCGCGGCTCCTGAAAATCATCCCCCAGAGCGCGTCGCAATTTCGCGATGCTGCGCGTCAGGGAGCTCTCCGTGACGGCGGCGTCGGCCCACACCGCGTTAAGAAGTTCCTCCTTCGTGATCAGTTTTTGAGGATTGTGAAGCAGGAATAACAGGACCCGAAAGGCCTTTGGCTCGACTGGCAACACCTCGCCCGCCTTCGTGAGGGTGAACTCCCGCTCCCGGACCTCCACGTCCTCGAAGCGGAAAACAAAGGGTTTACCCGCCGTCATAAAACTGCCATCCGTAGTCGGAATTTCGTCATGGATCCGCCAAGACTAATGAAAGCCATGCGCCCAGTGTGACCTCAGCCCAAACCGGCTGAGGAACTCCGCAATGACAAGGTTCAGTTGGCTCGCTTCGTTCGTTCTCGCGGGAACCATAGCTTCCACACTTTCAGCAGAAACTCATTGCCCCGGAAATGTGGCAAGTGTACCTGTCCATCTCGTCAACCGCTATCAGATAATGCTCGCCGTCTCCATCAACCACGCCGGCCCTTACAACTTCATCTTGGATACCGGAACGGAGATCACGATGATCCATCCTTCTCTGGCCTCTGAACTCCATCTGAGCACCCACGGTCCGGCGGAGATCGTGGGCGCCGGACTTCATCAATCCGCGTCCCTCGTCCAACTCGACCAGATCGAGGCCGCATCCCATGCCCTCGCCGACCAAGAGGTCATGGTGTATGACTTCCCCAGTCTCGGCTCCTCCGATCTCCGCATTCGCGGTATCCTCGGCGAGGACTTTCTCGAGCACTTCGACCTGCTGATCGACAATGCGCGCCGCCTGCTGTGTCTCGACGACTCGAGCTCGATGCGAGCAGACGTGAAGGGGCGGCATATCGCGCTGGTGACGCCCGCCCAGACAGCCGGCGGGGCACAGTTGACCAAGGCGCTCATCGTCGCGGCTCACCTGCCGGACGCGATCCGGCCAGTTCTCCTCAAGCTCGACTCCGGCACAAACGGCGCCTTCCTATACAACACCTCTCAATACATGCCACGGGTCATGTTCCGGGGCGCATCCTTGCTTGGGCGCAACGTGGACGGAGAGCAACGAGAGTTTTCAATCCTGCCGCCGGAGGACGTCGGGATCGGCTCCTTGGAACTTTCCAAGGTAGCCTTCGTCACCCTCGATGGCACCCAAAAGGACCCCCGCACAACAGCCTTGGATGGACTGCTGCCGACGAACCTGTTCCGCCGCATCTTCATCGACCACGCCGATCATTTTGCAGTCCTTGAGCCGTGGTAGAAAGGCAGACACGACATCGCGGGCGGTTGGTGGCCCACTCGGAACTTTCTCATTGGTTCGCCTCTGAATTTCATGGCTAGTTAGCCACCTTCCCGAGTGGATGGCCCGGTTGTACTGAGTGGCCTTTGCGCGTGTTCCTGGCCCAAAGCTCGAGGACTTCGCGAATGTCTTCGGCGTCCTGCAAATGGCGTCAAGTGTAAAGGAACAGAGGGGCAGCAACGAAGGCCTCACAGTGTGGATATTGCGGCGGGAGTTTCGCTTGAGTGGCGGTCCTGCGGCGCCTGGTGCGCGAGGGGACGTTGACGCGGAAGAGGGCTGGTGAGGTCTTCTAAGAACCAGCGAAGCCGGTAGCATGGAACCGAGGCGGGAAATGTCTGGAGCCTCCTGCAAATTACTTCTCGTCCTGGTTCTGGCGGCGGGTCTGGCGGGATGGAATTCCGCGAGGGCCAAACGGCAGGACCACGCTGAGACGCCGGAATTGACTTCGCAACGATTGCGCGGACCAGGCTGGTGGCCTACCCGGGGCGACGGCGCGCGCGAAGAATTTGTCGGGGCCGCGGCCTGCGCTGCCTGCCACAAGCAGATCGCCCTCACGCAGCGGGAGACTCCCATGGGCCATGCGGCCGCGAAGGCCTCCGAAACGGAAGCGCTGCGGTCCCACCCTACACTCACGTTTTCTACGCCGCCATTCCAAACCGTAATTTCGAGTAATCGCGTCTCCAGCAATTACACCGTGTCGGGAGGCGGCGAATCGATCAGCGGGCAGCTTCTCTGGTCGATCGGGGCGGGAGTCAAAGGCCAAACCTTCCTGGTGAATTACCTGGGGATCTGGTTCGAGAGCCAGCTCAGTTACTTTCCATCGATCGGCGGCCTCGACATTACGCCCGAACATCCGCGCGGTACGCCGCAATACCTGGAAAGCGCATTCGGGGCGCCGCAAACCGATAAAGCCGCGCAGCAATGTTTTGGCTGTCATACAACGGCATCGACGGTACGGCAGCAGTTTGATCCGGCCCATGCGACGCCGGGAGTTACCTGCGAGGCTTGCCATGGCCCAGGGGCACGGCATGTGAAGGCGATGCGGACCAAACAATTCAAAACCGGGATGGACGCGATTCTTGATCCGGGATCGTTCGGCCCGGTGGAACTCGTGGATTTTTGCGGCGCCTGTCATCGCGCGCCTTTGGATGTGACTTCGGCCAAAGACTTTACTCCGCTCAACGTCCGGTTCCAGCCGTATCGGTTGTCGAAAAGCCGGTGCTGGAGCCGGCCCGATGCGCGAATCGCTTGCGTAGCCTGCCACAATCCGCATGAGCCCCTGGTGCGGGAGGCCGGATTTTATGATGCGAAGTGTCTGGCCTGCCACTCGGCCGCAACCAACAAGGCAACCGGCGACAACCCTCAGAGTGTCCAGCCCGGCAGACCTTTGCCTTGCCCGGTGAGCGGCGAACGCTGCGTCACCTGCCACATGCCCAAGTATCCGGATCCGCAATTTCACGGCAGCTTCACGGATCACGACATCCGGATCGTTCGCCCCGGCGACCCATACCCGCTTTAAGGGTGCACGTCTCGCCGACGTTGGAGGACGCGCTCCCAGAAGTAGTCAATGTTCGTGGTTTCCCACCCTTTCGACCGAAAAAAGGCGAAAGGATGGGGCACGGAATGTGTTTCAAGGTTGAGGGCCGTAGGTAACCAGGAAGCAAGATTTGGAGAGTGAGATAGATAACACCTCTATGTGATCCCTATCACGCTTTGTTGTATTGCTTTCGCTCTAAGCTCTTCTTGATCATGATGGAATACTGCTATTCCCCCGAGCGGTTGGGTACTTCTTGCCCTTTTATGAAGAAGGATCGCGGTGAGTTATGTTCGAACGCGACTCGACCCCGGGTGCGACAATCCGCGAACTGCCTGTTCCTGAAGTAGCGGGGGCTGCAGAGGCGCCGGTCATACGAGTGCCATACAACCGGATCATCCGCGGATGGTTTGCGCGCGGCGCGGCGGTGGTCGCGGAAGTCACGGTTGCGTTTCTGATCCGCGAACTGATCGCCCACCGGCATCCCGATTTCGCGCCATTCATCACGTTTTACCCGGCGGTGCTGCTGGGGTCGCTGCTGGATGGAGTCTGGGCGGGAATTGCGGTTGCAGTGCTGGCGACGGCGATGGCCGAGGTATGGGTTTTTGCTCCCCAAGGGCGGTTCACCGTATTGGATCCGTATGACGTGCTGAGCCTGGTGATCTTCTTCGTATTCAGCGTTTCGCTTTCGATCGTGGTGGAACTCTACCACCGCAACCGCGAAAAGCTGGCCAAGTTCCTGGTGGAAGAGGCGATCTCGGCGGAGCGGAGGAAACTGGAATCGGAACACCAGCTGGCCGAGTCAGTTCAGGCGGAGCGGCAGCGCCTTCTGGACGTGATGGAGGCACTGCCCGCCATGGTGAGCCTGAGGCGGACGGACCACATGATCTCTTTCGCCAACCGCAGCTTCCGGGAGAAGTTTGGCGATCCTGGGGGCAAGCATTGTTTCGAGGCGCGTTTCGGGCGGACGGAGCCATGCGAGGATTGCGAAACCTTTCTACCGCTGGAGACGGGATCGCCTCATCATCGCGAGGTCTTGTTTCCCGATAACACGCTGATGGAGGCCCATGATTTTCCGTTTACGGATCTGGACGGGACGTCGCTGATCCTGGAAATGGGCCTGGACATTACGGACCGGCGGCGTGCGGAGACGGAACTGAAGCGTTACCGCAACCACCTGGAGGAACTGATCGCGGAGCGCACGGGGCAGGTGGAAGCGGCCAATGCGCGACTGGCAGCCGAGATTCTTGAACTGGAGAAGGCCAAACAGGAACTGGGCGAGAGCCGGGCAAAACTGGAGGCGGCTCTTTCGAGCATGACCGATTCGGTGATCATCACCGATACCGAAGGCCGCTTCGTGGAGTTCAACGATGCGTTTGCCACCTTGTACCGCTTTGCGAACAAGGCGGAATGCGCGCGGAGCTTCAGTGAGTTCGCCAACATTTTCGAGGTGTGCACCGCGGATGGAGAGCCGCTGACGACGGAGGTGTTTCCCATGTGGCGGGCGCTGCAGGGAGAAGCCGGGTCGAACGTCGAATACCGTTACCGTCGCAGGGACACCGGCGACTGCTGGATCGGGAGTCTCTCGTTCAGTCCCGTGCGCGCCGAGGATGGCACGATTACCGGGGCAGTGATTACGGCGCGGGATGTGACGGACCGCAAGCGCGCCGAAGGGGAATTGGCCGAGGCCCGGTTGCATGCGGAACGTATCGCGTCGCAGCTGCGAACCATCTTCGACAGCGTGGAAGAGCGTCTATACGTGTGCGACGGCGAGGGAAACGCCATCATGGCCAATGGAGTGGCGCGGCAAACATATGGAAATCCGCCCAACGCTCCATCGGTAGCGGAGATGGAGAATCTTATCGAAGTTTTCGATGTCGAGGGGCGGCGGCTGGCGCCGTCAGAATGGCCTATTTCGCGGATTCTCCGGGGGGAGCACGTCCACCAGGAGGAGATCCGGGCGAAGTTCAAGGCGACGAGTGAGGAGAGGATTCTCAGCTGCAATGGCTCGCCGATTCGCGATGAGAACGGCAATATCGTGATGGGCCTGCTGAGTCCGCCGACATCACCGAGCGCAAGCGCACCGAAGAAGCCCTGCGCGGTAGCGAGAAGGTGGCGCTGCAGCGGGAACAGTTCCAGGCGCTGGCGGAACGGCTGCGGCGGGCGCGCGAAGAGGAGCGGACGCGGGTGGCGCGCGACCTGCACGACCAGATCGGGCAGATCCTGACGGCGATCAAACTGGACTTGACATGGATGAACCGGCGACTGCCCAAGGCGAACGGCGAGCTACGGGAACGGCTGCACAGCACCATCGGACTGCTCAACGAAGGGGTGCAATCGGTACGCAAGATCTGCAGCGGATTGCGGCCCGGTGTTTTGGACGACCTGGGATTGGCGGCGGCCATCGAATGGCAGGCCAATGAATTCGGATCTCGAACCGGGATTGATTGCATGGTTTCAGTGCCCGCTGCCGACCTTAAGCTGGATGGCGATCAGGCCACGGAGTTTTTCCGGATTTTTCAGGAGTGCCTGACCAACATCATCCGCCACGCCGAGGCCAAGACGGTGCGCGTCCTGCTGGACCAACGGGACGGAGAACTGATCCTGGCCGTGGCCGATGATGGAAAGGGCTTCCGCGAGTCGGAGGTATCGGAATCATTGGGATTTCTGGGAATGAAAGAACGGGCGCAGGTGTGCGGGGGCAGCCTGGAAATCGCCAGCGCTCCCGGCAGCGGGACCACCATAACCTTACGAGTGCCGATGGACTCAAATTCCCCGAGCGAAAGCAACTATGCACATTCTGATCACTGATGACCATGCGGTGGTGCGCCGGGGCCTGCGGGAAATTCTTGCCGACTCCCTGCAGGGGGCAACCTTCTCAGAAGCCGGAAATGCGGATGATGCGCTGCGGCTGCTGGCGCGGCAGGCGACTAATATCCTGGTGCTCGACATCAACATGCCGGGACGCAGCGGGCTGGATCTTTTGAAGGACGTGAAACGCATGTATCCACGGCTGCCGGTGATCGTGTTGAGCGTGCAGCCGGAAGACCAGTACGCGGTGCGGTGCCTGCGGGCGGGGGCGTCCGCCTACATCAACAAGGACAGTGCCCCGGAAGAACTGGCCCATGCGGCGCGCAAAGTTCTCTCGGGCGGCCGCTACGTGGGAGTGGATCTGGCCGAGAAACTGGTCACGATCCTGGACGATTTCGGCGACAAGCCGCGGCACGATGGGCTGTCGGATCGGGAACTCGAAGTGATGCTGATGATAGCTTCGGGGGTATCTCTGACCGAGATCGGCGATCGTCTTCATGTCAGCGCCAAGACAGTGAGCACGTATCGGACGCGGCTGTTGGACAAGATGCAAATGAAGAGCAATGCCGAACTGACCCGCTATGCGATGACGCACAGTCTTATCGAGTAATGTAGGGTCGTCCCAAATAAGGTCATTTGCCGATGCCCCTCGAATGGGTTGGATTTTGTAGAAGAGGCTTCCCTCAAGGGCTAAAGCCCGCCTCAATTGGGCCATTTACGGCACGGCTGAAGAGGCTGCGGAAAAACCGGGAACGAACGGTGAAGGTAGAGAAAAACCATCCCTCGGGGCTGAAGCCCCATTCATTTGGCTGAAGTTAATGTACGGGCTGAAGCCCGTACCCTTCAGGAGTGGAGTTTTTCCGCAGCCTCTGAAGTCGTGCCCTTTCAAAACAGGAACGACAATCTGTATGGCGGACACCACTAGACTAGGTCCCTGACCAGATAAATTTGTTCCGGTTGAGGTTGGCGGCATCCCAGGTTAGGCGCAAAAACAAAGACGCGCCGAACCTGGGGCACCCAAGCGTTGGTACAACAACAAGCAGTCCGAGTCCTAGACAGGCGAGTTATTGTAGGGGTTTCCCTACAGAGGTTTGCTAGCAAAGCCTACGCGTTTTCCAGCAATGTCTGATTCTCAGCGCCCTTGAAATCCCCTACGTTAGTCCTACATGAACACAGGATGACGTCGTTCCCCCCGCCTTCGTCCTGTGCAGGAATGCGGGACTGTGGGGGGAAGCATGATGATGTGCGCGAGATTCGGACACCGGTCGCAGGCCAGGGTACTGGTTGCGGATTGGGATCGGAATAACGCGCTCACCGTGGCCGCCGCCATGCACCGTGCAGGATTCAAAGTAGCCACCGCCTTCAACGGAAAAGAAGCCGTAGCGAAGGCGGCAACCTTCCGGCCCGACCTGCTTGTAACGGAAGCATATCTGGGCCGGCTATCCGGTATTCAGGCCGCTTCGCGAATCACGGCAGCGTTTCCCGAATGCAAGGTGCTTTTTCTTTCGGGAGAGGCGACCGTAACGGACATCGCGAAGGCGACGCCGCCGGATCTGATCTACAGCTTCGCACCGAAGCCCCTCCATCCACTCGATCTTCTCAACGCTACCGCGTATATGTTAAGCGCCGAATGGTCAACCGACGATTCGGAGCAAACCGATCAGCAACCGGCATACTCAGCCGAGGAAGCGACCTTGAATTCAAGGCGAATTCACCGCGGCGAAGCCGAATCAGCGGCAGAAACGGAAATCCACGTTTCTGACGACGTGCTCCAGGGTCGGCGTTACTTTAGTACGCCACTGGACCTGAAACGTGAACAGGCTGACGAACACATTCAATCGCGACACCGGACCACGGTTACGTGGCGGTAGTCGATTTCATCAGTCGTGGGCCACAAGCAGAAAAGGGGTCCTCTGCTTTCCCATCGCCCACAGTTCGCATCACCAAACGGCTGTACGAATTTCCAGACGGGGGAGAGTACAAATGGCATCGCCAAAGGTGTATCCGATTCGGGCCGCTCAGCCGGCTCCTGTTCCAAGTGCCTCGGTTCTCGAAGAACGGGCCGGTTTGCTAGCCGACTCGCAGCTATGCGCCGGCCTGTCTCACGATGACATTCTGAAGATTGCATCGTGCGCACGGCCCAAGAGTTTCGCCCGTGACGAGTCGGTTTTCATGCAGGGTCAGCCATCCCGCTGCCTGCTTCTGATTCGAACCGGTTCAGTAAAAATTACCCAGATCAGCTCCAGCGGAAATGAAGTAATCCTGTGGATGTATGGCAAGGGCAACGTGCTGGGGATGCTGTCGGAACCGAACGGGGGAATGCACCCGAGTTCGGCTCGCGCCATGGAAGCGACGACCGCGCTGGTATGGGATTGTGCCACGCTGCAGAACCTGATGGAGATTTGCCCGCGAATCCGGCAGAACCTGAGCCAGGTGCTGATGAGCCGGCTGCACGAACTGGAAGAGCGATTCCGCGAAGTGGCGACCGAGAAGGTTCCGCGGCGACTGGCGCTGGCGTTGATGAGGCTGAGCAAACACGTCGGCAAAAAAGTCCATGAAGGGATCGAGGTTTCGCTCTCGCGCGAGGAACTGGCGCAGATGACGGGGACGACCTTGTTCACCATCAGCCGTATTTTGTCGCAATGGAGCCGGGAAGACTTCGTGACATCGCGCCGCGAGTCGGTTCTGTTGCGGGATCCCGGGCGGCTCCAATTTGCGGGTTGCGAAGCTTAAACGATATTCAGGGCGGCTTCCCTGGCCACCATCCCCACGGGCAATCCCCGTCCGTGGGGGATCTCGCGGGCGGCCCAGGTCTCGAATTTCGAGACCTGGGATCGGATTCCGCGGAACTCAGCCACGATGTGTGTTAATACCCTGCCGAATTCCACCGTGCCGTCAAGCATGGCGTTGGGTTATGCCGACAACGCTTAGTTTATTGCAGTTTGTCTCCATAGGCGGCGACTTCCGCGTGCGAAGGGTTGGTTCCCCAAAGAATGCTGGTTCCCCAGAGGATGCTGTCGAGCTGGCCGAGCTGGTGCCCCAGAGGATGCTTTGTCCGCTGAGGGTTCCGGTTCCCCAGAGGATCGACTGGCCAAAGACCAACGACGTTCCCCAGAGGATGGATTGCGATCCGATGACGGACGAACCGTTGGGATGAAGAATCACGTTGCCGTTGGCATCGAGGGCGGCGATGGGCGACATCGCGCTTCCGAGCGTGGCGGGCGCGAGACTGGTGCCGGCGAGGGCAGCCTGGATGTCGAGATAACCGGATCCGACGGTGAAGATATCCGCCTGCAGGTTGAAGGTCTGGCCGGTGGTCGGATCGGTCGCGATGGCCGCCGGAACCAGATTCTTGAAAGCCGTCATCATCAGCCGGGCCTTGACCTGGTCAGGCGTGATGGCGGGATTTTGCTGGAGCAGCAAGGCTGCTGCTCCGCTTACCATGGGAGCCGCCATGCTGGTGCCGCTGAGGGCAAAGTAGGTTGCCGAGCGGCCGTAGCCGCCGACCTTTACAAACGCCCGGTTAGGGACAACGATGTTGGAAACCTCCTGGAAGACGGTTTCGCTGAAGGTGGCTCCGGTCAGCACGAGGCGCAGCATCGAGCGCCGAGAACTCGCGTGCCGCCAGTCCCTGGGCGTCGGCGGCACGCGGATGCGCATGGGGCCCCGGTGTTAGCGGTTTCTCATGCAATCAAGGAGGTCATCGGCGGGAGATTAGAAGATCTTTAAGTGCTGAAGTAATCCGGGTGGGGGTGACTTGAGTGGGATGGAGGATGGTGGGCTTGTTGGAGATGGCAGTCCTAAGGATGGAAGTTGGCGAAGGTGAGGAATGGTCATTCGCGGACCGCCGGATGACAGAACGGTAACAGGAAGTTTGGCGGGCATCGGCCGGAACGACTATTTCAATAATTCCTCGATGTCATGCTCGAACATCGCCTTGTCCACGATGCCCACATGGGAGATGGCGACTCGTCCCTGTCGATCAATCAACATTGTTTTCGGGAGTTCGCCAGCCTGGAATCGTGTCTCGATTGCATCGTTTCCAACCGCTACCGGATATTGCATGTGTGACTTTTGCATGAAGGGCTTAATATAGGCCGGCGATTCTCCGTACATGTCGATCCCGATTGGCTGCAGGCCTTTGTCATGGTATTTCTGGTCGAATTCAACATACCAGGGAATCTCGATGACACACCCTCCGCAATCGACGGCCCAGAAGTCCAGAAGCACGACTTTGCCGCGATAGTCAGAAAGGTTCAGTCTCGACCCTGTGATGTCAGTGAGATTCAATTCCGGGGCAGCGATTCGAGATTGGCTCGGAATCAGCGCATATGCTGCGGCGCCCTTCGCAGCGTCTGAGGAAGACCCCTTGCCAGATTGCGCGCGACTGTTCACACCGATGTGAACGAAGAGGATCGCAGTGACGCTGAATGCGAGAATCCCAAATGATCTGAGGTAAACGCGGATCTTTGAGGTGGATTGACGGGCAGGCTCCATCGGTTTCTCCTCCGTGGCTTGTTCGCACCCAGGCTCTCGAAAAAGCAAGACCGTGACCAGTCTACTTCCCGGGTGGTGCGGAAGAAAGGTTTTCCGGGTTCCATCAGGTGCGGGCAGTAGTGAAGGCAATCGGCGACCGTTCTACTGCGGCCGCGGTTCAGGATGGCAGGATTCGGTGGGATAGAAGCTCCCCGATGACTTCGGCCAGTTTGCGTCTGTGGTCTCCCACCCTTGCGACAATAAAAAGTCGCAAAGATGGGGCATGGGAGTTTGGTGGCTGGTCCCCTGCCGAGACTCCTAACGGCACTGTCAGGCTTGCCGATGAACAAATCTGGGATTTGGCGTGCGGCGGATATTTTCATCAGGGAGTGGAATGAGAGTCTGACGGCACAGGCGACCAAGAGTGCCGGTTGATCCGGCAGGCAGTATGCGGCAGGTGATGGGAACGGCGGCTGAGCCGAAGGATGGGGATCTGCATTCTTTATATCTCGCATGATCTTCTTTCGGTGGCAACGATCAGCGATCGCGTGGCGGTGATGGAGCAGGGAGAGATTGTGGAATGCCGCGCGACGCGCGAGTTGTTCACATCTCCCGGGCATCCCTATACGCGCAAGTTGATCGCGGCGTTGCCGGTTGCGCCGCGGTTCGGCGAGGCGTACTTCTAAAATGCAACGACATTGAGTCGGTGCGCTAGTTACAGGTCGCCTGAAATGGAGACGATTAGTCCAACTGCTCACAGCCACTTGAATGGCTGACGGACGTTCCCTCAGGGGCTAAAGCCCGGTTGGTTTTGCAAATCGTATGTACGGGCTGAAGCCCGTACGCTTCTGCTGAAGCCCGTACGCTTCTGATTGATAATCACCATCTCTGTGGCGGACACCGCTAGTTGCGGCGTTTGGCGCGGATGACGATGTCTTGCCGGAATGACGGCAAGGCTAGTGCGCTCGGAGATCCGCCTTTGATTGCGATTGCGGGGGAAGACACGCCAGTGACGGGCGAGTAGAGCGAGACATCGTAGTCGCCGGGAGGCAATGACAGCGAGAGGTTGCCTTCGATTGGTGATCCGGCGGCGGGATCGGATAATTCACGCGCGTCGGCAAGATAGGCGATGAAGTCGCTGCCGGAGATCGCTAGTCCGGAGACAACCAGGTTCATGGGGAACTCGCGAATCCAGGTGGTGTCGGGTTTGGAGTGAATGAAATCGAGCGTGCTCATGTAGTCCGAGAGGTGCTGCATCCAGGTACGGATGGCACGGTTGGATGCGGGCGTCCCGGTCTCATTGCCGACGGTGATGGAGAAGTCGATGTAATCGTAGTGGCATCCGCTCATCAGCGCGGTCCAGGCGCGTTTGCGATGAATGGTCCACCCGGTCGTGTCGCGATACATGCTGGCGGTGTTGTCTTCGTCGAGATTCGTGGGCTTGGGGAACTTCGAGGCAGCGCGGCAGAATCCGGCGACCTGGTCGAGGCGCAACTCCTTCGACATGAAATCGCCCATGTCATACACCTGGCCATTGAAGTTGGTGTCGGGCAGGGGATGGTCGTTGACGATGTCGAAGATCTTGCCGGAGAAACTTGCATCGAGGGCGAAGAGATTCTTCGGGCCGTAGGTAAAGGCCTGCTGGCCGGAGAGCAGGTGAGGGCGGCCCTGGCGCTGCAACTCATCGCGCAGCACGCGCGCCATCTCTTCCTGCCATGCGTCCACGTCCGCGGGGGACGAGTGGCCGGGCACTCCGCCGCCGGGCTCGTTGCAGATTTCGTAGTAGACGTTGTCGTAGGCGCTGGTTTCGTCGATGATTTTGCGCGCGAAGGAGACCTGGCGGCTGACGATGTCGCGGTCCTTGAGCGAGGTGTAGTCTTCCCATTCGACGTTGCCGATGTGCTGCTTGTTGTTGTCTTTGCGCAGCGGATTGAGTGCCCAGATGGTGTCGGCATAGGTGTTGCTGAATACCGTCAATTCGACGACAATGCCGCGCTTCGAAGCGGCATCGAGGAAGCGATGGAGGCGGTCGAAGTACTCGGGATTCCAGCGATCGAGGTCGTAGATCGGCTCGCCATCGAGCGCGTTTCCGGGGCCGCTGCGGACGTAGGGAGCAATGAAGTCGGGCGACTCGGGCTTGCATGGGGAGGAAGGATTGCGCGCGCTCTGCAGTTCGCGGTAGAGCAGAAACGTGCGAGTCATGGTCATGTTGTGCGCGGCGGCATCGTCGAGATACTTCTCAAAATCGAACGGGCGGTTGATCACGGAGCCATAGTGTTCGCTGGCGGAGATGAGGGCCAGGGGTTTGCCGCGAAATAGGAGATATTTCGGATTGTCAGGATGGATCTTGACCGCGTCCTGATTTTGCGCGGATGTCGCGATGACGGATGCGAAGATAAGCAGCGCTGCGCAGAGTCCCTTAGTTCTTGACGGTTGCCACATTCCATTCGTCTCCGTGATCAGAGTGGGATGATAGCGGCGAAGGTCGGAGTGGTCAATCATCACATGGCGGTTGATCCTCGCGCAGCCGTCAGTGTTTGATGGGAAGAAGGCCTTGCTTCACTAACACGGGAGGGCGGCGCCAGTGGGTCGATTGCTCGAAGGCATAGGCCCATCCGAGCAGATCGCCGTCGTGCCAGCGGCGGGTGGAGATCTCGAGTCCGAAGGGAAGTCCATTGGAATGGAAGCCTGCGGGCACCACTACCGCGGGCACGCCGATCATGTTCACCCAACTCGTGTCGCTGTGGGGACCGGTGCTGAGTTCGCCATTCTGCGGCATGGTTTCGTCGGGCGGAGGCATCTGGGTGGCGGGATAGACGTAGCCATCGAGATGCAGGCGGTCGAGGGTGCTTTCGTAAGTCGCGAGGGTCCGGCGGCGAGGTTCGAGCACGTCGGCCTCTGCCTGGGGATTGTTTTCAAAGCGAAGTTGATTTGGTCCGCCGATGATGGTCGCGGGCAGAGGAGTGCCGACGACTTTCGCGTACTCTTCGGGCGAGTGATACTGGGGCGGCCCGTAGTCGCGCAAAAAGTTCTCAGTACCCTCGCGAATGTAGGGCTGCGTGCCGATGTGCGAGGCGACCTCGGCGAAACTGTCAGGCAGGATGGAGTCGTCGAAGACGACGGTTGCTCCGGCGGCGCGCAGCGCTTCGACGGCGCGGAGGAAGGCGGCCCGTGTCTCCGGGTGCAGAGGCAGACGTGAGGAATTGCGGTCGGCTGCGGCCTTTTCCGCGGTTTCAGACGAGGGAATGCCCTGGAAAGGAATGCCGGCGCCTTCAAGAATGAAAGCCGGAACTCCGAAGCGCTTGCCGCGCAGCGCGTCGCGCTTGAGGTATTTCGTATAAGGGCCGGGTTGCGCGGTTTGTGTTGAGCCGATGGTTGCGGGATCGCCGGGATCTTCGCCGGCCATCACGGTGAGAGCGATGGCAGCGTCGGTAACATTGCGGGCGATGGGGCCGGTGTTGTCGAGCAGCCAGTCGAGGGGAGCGATGCCGGCGATGCTGACCAGGCCGCGTGTGGGAAATACACCAACGACGGCGCTGGTTGCGGCGGGCATGCGAATGGAATTGCCGGTATCGGTGCCGTTGCCGAGGATGGCCATGTTGGCGGTGACGGCGGTGACGGTGCCTCCGGACGAGCCGCCGGGGCTGAAGCGAACATCGTAGGCATTGCCGGTGCGGCCGTACGAAGTGCTGCGGTTGGTGTCGCTGGCGGCAAAGTCGGGCATGTTGGATTTACCCAGAATGACGGCTCCGGCGGCGCGCAGTTTGGCGACGATGGAGGCATCGCGCGGAGCGATGAGTTCGTGGCCGGGAAGAACGTAGCCTTTCCAGCCGTCGCTGGTCACGAGACCGCGGATGCTGGTGTTTTCCTTGATGACGATGGGAACGCCCCAGAGTGGGCCGCGTTTGAAGCTTGGCGCGGCGGTGTCTTCGCGCGCGGCGGTGGCGAGGGCTCCGGATTCATCGACGTATTCGAGAGCACCGTAGATGCCGTTGTATTTGCGGATGCGGTCGAGATGCCAGCGCACAACCTGAGTGACGGTGTACTTGTGCGAGCGGTAGTGGGTTTCCAACTGCGGGATGGTGATTTCGAGGAGGTCATGGTCCAGGGTGCTGGGTGGCTTCGGCTGGGCGATGGCGCTGATGTGCGCTAACTGGAGCGACAGGGCGAGGAGTGCGATTAGTGTTTTTGAGGTTTTCATCTGGAGTCCAAACTCGATTGTGCCAAGCGGCGTCTGTAAGTGAAACGGGTCCGCGAATGCGGAGTTCGATGGTTTCCCACCTTAGCGGACACAAAACGTCCGCGAAGGTGGGGCACCTGTGATCTTTCAACAGGCACCCGGCTTTTGTTTCTCGTCAGCGACAAAACAGAGAAGTCAATGGGCGGCACCTAGCTTTTTGCGAGTGAGGAGGAGTTCGGGGAGGTCGGGGTCGGCGTGACTCCAGTATTGCGCCGCGGTGGTGAACATTTCGTGCAAGCCGTCGGCTTCGCCGGCATGTTCGGCGACCAGGCCGATGGCGAAGTGGCCGCCGGCGTAGTAGGGGTCGTGCTGAATCATCTGCTGGGCGGTGTACTGGGCGAGCGGCCAGTCGCCAGCCTGGCGGGCATGGCGGGCGATGGATTCGAGTACAAAGATGGCGGCTACCCAGCCATCGGGACCGGGCATGGCCAATGCCGACTGTTCCACCTTGACGTAAATGGCCTCGCCTTCCGGGGTGTGGCCCTGGTGCAAAAGGAGCGCGGCCTCGAGCGCAGCGGGATAGGGCAACGCGGTGACTACGCGCTCGGGAATGTGCTGGGCTTCCTGCTTCGCCTGTGCCAGCTCTGCCTTCGCTTCGTCGTTTCGGTTCAGCGCGAGTGCGGCCTCGCCGGCCAGGGTGTCGGCGGCCATGCGGGCCATGGGCCACTGGCTTTTGGCTAAGTCGTGAGCCGCGGTGAGGGCTTCTTGGTAGCGGCCGCGATCGAGGAGGAACTCCGGCCAGGCACGGCGGTTGTAGGCGAGGAACTCGGTGTAGGCGGGCAGCGCGAAGGCCTGGCGGAGAAGCTTCTCGGCGGTTTTCATCTGGCCGAGCAGTTCGTAGTTCATGGCCATGAGTTGCAGATTGTGGGCGTGGTGCCAGTCGTATTGCGCGGGAATGTTTTCGGCGCGGTACTCGGCTTCTTCGAGGGAGTTGGTTTTCAGGAATTCCTGAATGGCCTCTTCGGTGCGCCCCATGCGCATGAGTTCGTGGCCGTGCATGTGGTGGGCGTGAGGAATCGCATAGGCCAGGCGCGCGTAGATCGCGCTCTGATCAAGGGCTTCCTTGATGTTGCCCAGGTTTTCGTTGGAATGGATGGCGTAGTGGAAGGCGGCGATGTTGTTGGGATCGATGGCGAGGGCCTTCTTGTAGAACGGCAGCGAGTCGGCGCCGCTGGCCTGGCCATGAGTAAAGGGAGAGGTTTCGGCGGCGAGGCCACGCTGGACGAGGAGCCACGGATCGTGAGGATTGGCTTGGATGGCGTCGTCGATCGCCTGGCGGTAGGGGGCGTACCTGGCGGGATCGCTGCCGCTTTCGAGGAAGGCGATTTCGAGGTCGCGGATGGAGAGCCAGGCGCGTTCGGCGGGGCTCATGTGTGTTTCGAACTGCTGCGCCGTATTGCATGCCGCACGCGCCGCAATCACGTCCTGAAGGCCGATGTAGGCGTCGGCGAGTCCGATGTAGGCCATGCCCAGGTGGGGATCGGAACGTAGGGCCTGGCGGAAGGAGCGGGCGGCATCGATCCATACATAGGAGTGGAGGTAGGCGAGGCCCTGATCGTAGAAGGCCTGCGCGTCGGGGGAGGAGGTCGTCACCTTCTGGTGGGCATTGCCGGCGCCGGCGCGGCGAGTGATGGGGCGGGAGAGGATTTCCTCGGGGACGGGTCCGGAGTGGGATTCGTCGTGGGGGAAGGCGGGCAGGGCGAGGGCGAGGAGGAGGACGACAAGGGATGTGAGGCGAAGTGGAAGGAGGGGGCCCGCGCGGCGGTCGTTGTGCAGGAGCGATCGAGAGACAAATGCTGATCCTTCGCTTTGCTCAGGATGACGGTGATTCTTCGCGTTCGTGGTCTCCCATCTTAGCAGGCACAAAACGCCCGCGAAGATGGGGCACCCGGTTTTGGTGGCGGTCACACTTCGCAGCAATTCGATGAGCGAATGCGGCGATTTCGGGGCGGAGGGAGTCATATTTCGGTGATCTGTACAGTGCGATCGTACAATCCCAGATCGAGTTTTCGGGCGCGAAGGGGTGGGTCGGCGATGGAGAGGCGGAACTGGTACGCGCCCGGCGCAGGGGGTGACCAGGGGTGGGTCCAGAGGCTCCATGGGTCGGTCGCTTGCGGATGAAAGTCTGAGATGGGCTGGAACTGCTCGAGAGGATTGACACGAATTTGGAGGGTTTTGATGGGTTGGGAACTGCCCCAGGCGATGCCGACGAGGCGGTAGTGAATCTTGCCGGCTACGGTCCACTTCTCGATGCGGACGGGCAAGGCGGCTGGATCGACGGTGGCGGGACTATAGTCGCGGGCCATCTGGGGGCGGCCTGCCTGCAGGGTACGGACGGCGTATTCCTGCATCTGCGAACTGGCTTCTGCTCCCTCTTCGACAAAAGCGATGCGGTTTACCCACTTGATGCAGGCGCAGCCATACCAGCCGGGAACGACCAGGCGGACAGGCGCGCCGTGATCGGCTGACAACGGCTGGCCGTTCATCTCCGTGGCCAGAAACGCGTGCCTGAGCTGGTCGGCGGGGAAGATCCAGCTTGCCCCGGGGATGGAGGTGCGGGACGGCTCGGAGTATTCGTCAAAGCCAGAGACCTCAACCCAGGCGGGACCCGGCTTCGGCTTGGCGTCGGCGAGGACGTCGGAGATGGGCACGCCCGCCCATTCGGCCGCGCTGATCAGCCCGAAGCGAGTGAGGGCGACATTGCCGGCGCACTCCATCAGGTGCATGCCCATGGATTTGGCCGATTTTCGCAGGGTGTGAATGTCCAGGCCGGCGGGGCGATCGACGAGCCCCTCGATGCCGATCTTCCATTGGTTCGCGTCGGGGAGAAGGCGGGAGGCGGCGCTCCTAATAAAGAACTCGGAGTTGGGGGTGATGACGCGGCCGGCGGAAATCCGCGACAGGTCGGTGAAGAGGCGGCCGTCGAGCTCGGTCCCGATCAGGGTGCCGGGTGAGGCGACCTTTTCATCTTCGAAGAGCACCAGGCCGATGAGCTTTCCGCCTGGGAACGCATCGCCCAGGGGAACGGAAAGCAGGCGGTCAAAACCCGTGACGAAACCTGTGGCAGAAAGGGCCGCGGCGCGAAGAAACCGCCGTCGACTTAGCGCTGCGCTACGGACGGAGTCGCCCGCACCGGAGATGAACCGGAGTGAAGAGAGACCGGCATTGGAAGCGTCACCTTTCGCCATGGGGGTTGATTTCAAAAATACTACGCGTCGACCTGTTTTCGCGGGCAAAAGAGGCGAACGCCATGGGAAGAGTAGAGGGATGAATTGCTTGCTGGTGGTGACCAACAGCTCGTAAAGCGGGACCAATTGCATTTTTTGGGTTGACACCATTTTTAAAACCGGTTTACGCTACGCCTACCTGCTACTCCCCAGCAGGTCCTTCTCCTGGTCGTCGTGCTCTTCAGAGGTCTTCATTCGTACGTGGTTTGTTGTTAAGTGGTCTGCTTCGCTGGTTGTCCTAGGTTGATGCACCGCTTTTAACGGCCTGTTCTCTAGAGCGGTTTCGCTTCACATGTTGACATCGAGAGTGTGTGCAAGGCGGCTTTTTCTTAAGGAAAGAGCCACTCGGCTGTAACGGTTCTGTGAGCACTTGAAGCGAAACCGCTGTAGTGGCCGGTCTCGAACCCAAAGAAACAAAAAACTGAAGCCTGCAAAGGCGTTGATCGCAATCGCGGAGGCACTCAAAAAAGTGCCACGCCGGACTGTAGGTTCTTTTGCTTCATCCATGGAGGAATCGTGATGCTCAGGAAAACCCAAGTGTTTCTGTTGCTGGCGTGCCTGTGTATGTTGCTTCCCCTAGGCGCGCATTCCCAGTCTGTGCAAGGGATTATCACCGGGACAGTCACCGATCCCAGCGGTGCGGTGGTGCCGAATTGCAAGGTGACCATCACCAATAACGGAACCGGCATTTCCCAAACGGCGACCAGCGGGGCGGCGGGCGAATACCGCTTCCAGTTGGTGCCGCCGGGAACGTACACAATGCAATTCGAAGCTCCGGGATTCGGAGTGGAGAAAGCCAACGGCGTGGTGGTGCAGGCGAGCCAGGTGGTCCCTTTCAGCGTCAAGCTCAAGGTGGCGTCGGCCTCGCAGTTGATCGAGGTGACCGGAGAGATGCCGCTGGTGCAGACGGAGAGCTCCGATCTTTCTCTGCAGGTGGACAACACCACCATTCAGAACATGGCGCTGGTGGACCGCAACGTGTTCGGTACGCTTCCCTTCCTCGCGCCGCAGGCGGCGCCCGGGCTGGATAACACGATTACCGCCGGGGGGGCGAGAGAGTCGGGCACGTCGTTCATGCTGAACGGCGGCGAGGACAATGACAACTTCGGGGAGGGCGGGGAGAACATTACGCCGCCGCTCGAGTCGGTGCAGGACTTCTCGATTCTGACCAACAACATGAGCGCGGAATACGGCCGGGGCATGGGCGCGGTGATCAGCGCCGACCAGAAGTCGGGCACCAACAAGTTCCACGGAGCGGTTTACGAATTCAACCGCAATGCGACGCTGAATGCGAACGACTGGTTCTATAACCGGGATCTGCAAAACCAAAGCTCACTTCCCGCGGATCAGCAGACCCTTTCCTCGCGACCCAAGTACATCAAGAACCAGTTTGGCGGGGAAATGGATGGTCCCATCTTCAAAGACAAGACATTTTTTGCGGGCGCCTACGATCGAACCAAGCTGCTGTCCGGGTCGACCTCGGCGCACAATTTTGTTCCCACCAGCGCCGCGGTGGCGTTTTTGAAGGCAAACGGCGGTCCCATTGCCCAGGCAGTGCTAGGGGCTGCACCGCCGGTCACATCGGACCTGCCCTGCTCGGGTGAAAGCTTCTCGACTGGAAACCAGGCGTCGCAGGAGCCCAATGGCCTGCCCAATTTCGTGGGCTGCCTCTCGTTCTTCGACCCGATCAACGATACGATCGATGCCTACTTCGGCAAGGTTGACCAGAATTTCAGCCGGAAAGACCGGGTCAGCTTTACCGCAAATATCTCTCGCGAACTATATGAAGACAAGTTCGGGGGAGGACCTCTTACGACTGCGGGACCGATTCCGGCAAACACCGTGAATCACTTCCATAACCTCACGCTGACCGAGGTGCACACCATCGGCACCACCATCGTGAACGAGGCGACGATCGCCCACAACAGGCATTACAACGTGTTCCAGGAAGGAGCGGGGACCAAGGATACGACCCCCAACATCTACGTCGACAACCAGAATGAAGGCAGCCTGGGCTACTACCTGGGCGGCAGCTTCGAAGGCGGCCAGGTGGAAAACTTCAGCCAGGATCGCTGGGCCGCGCAGGACAACCTGAGCTGGACCAAAGGCCGCCATTCGATGAAGTTCGGCGTGGGAACGCAGTACGGCATCCTGTACCGCGATTGGGATCTTGGCTTGCCCGGCCAGTATGAATTCGGCGAGTTGATCACGGCGTCGGGGGATTGCACCACGCACTGCTCGATCATCAATCCGACTACCGACCCCAACGGCAGCACGCTGCAGTCGGATGGGACCATCGCCAACCTGGTGGACGAAACACAGGCGAATTTTGCCGGGGACTACCCCTATTTTCAGGAAACGTCCATTGATCCGCGGACCGGCAGCCATGCCAATGCGTATCGGCATTACGTCTACCACGACTGGTACTGGTTTGCGCAGGACGACTGGAAGGTCAGTCCGCGGCTGACGCTGAATCTGGGGATCCGCTGGGATCGTTACGGCGCTCCGAGCGAGGTCCACGGGATTATCTCCCAGTTCACCAACTTCTTCAGCTGTAACTTCCTGGATGCAGCGTGCCTGTCGACACTGCGGGTGGGCCCGGTGGCGCGCATGTGGCCCACGCCGAACAAAGACTTTGCCCCGCGGCTGGGCTTTGCGTACGACGTCATGGGCGATCACAAGATGGCGATCCGCGGCGGTTACGGAGTCTACTATGACCGCATCTTCGACAATATCTGGTCCAATGGCGCGTGGAATCCTCCTTTCTATGCGCTGGCCGATTTTGAAGCGGACACAGGCGATGCAATTTACTACTCCAACCCGGCCTCGATCGGCGCAGCGTATGACCCGACCGGGCCCTGCGGCCAGATCCCGTACGCTCCAAGCCCCGGGTGCACCGGGAAGCGATCCAGCCTGCGTGCGATGGATCAGCACATGCGCGACTCCTCCGGCCAGAATTTTTATCTCGGCGTAGAGCGGGAGGTACGCGGAAACCTGCTGGTGCGCGCCAACTATCAGGCGGAACTAGGGCGGCACCTGCCCATGCTGGAGAACCTGAACCGTGTAGATGGCGAAGGTGCGAACAGCACACTGGCAACGGTCGCTCCGAACGCTCTGTACAACGGGTTCAATTACCGCTCGAACAGCGTTTCCTCCAACTACCATGCGCTGGTGCTGCAGGCACAGAAGCGGATGAGCCACGGGCTGCAATTCGACACGGGTTACACCTGGTCGAAGCTTCTGGATGTGAACTCGGAACTATTTGCGGGCTGCTCCACCATCGGCGCCCAGAGTGCACCCTATTACTACACATCGAACGCTAAGCCGGGGCTGGAATACGGGCGAGCCTCGTTCGACCATCGCGGAGCCTACAAGTTCAGCGTGGTGTACCAGGAGCCGTTCTTCAAGAGCGAGAAGGGTTTCGCCGGGCATGCCCTGGGCGGCTGGAACCTGGGCAGCTTCTTCCAGTTCTACACCGGCCATCCCGTGGAGGTGTATGACGGACGCACGCGCTAACCGGGCTCGGGATGCGAACGGAAACGTAGTGTTAAGGACGGGAACGGTATTCCCATCAATCTCGGCGGCGACTACAACCTGGACGGGACAGCCAACGATCGCCCGGTGTTCATCGGCTCGAACCGCAGAAGTCGGTTTACAGCCACGCAAACTCCAGCCAATGGGATTTTCAAGGACAACAACCTCATCGGTTGCGGCGCTTCGTGGGTCCCAGGAATGTCGCTGCTTCAGGTAAGGCACCGGGCAGTGATCGATGACGGATGCAACGCCAGATTTGGAGTGGCAGGAGCGGTGAATGATTCCGTCAACGGCATTTACAGTCCAGGACGCCCAACGCGCTATTCGCAACGCCCCCGATTCCGGGTTCCGGGCCAACCTACGAGCGCTTTGGGACTCTGGGACGGAACGTGTTCCAGGGGCCGAACAACATCCAATTGGACCTCAGCCTGGGCAAGACGTTCAAGCTGACGGAGCGGATGTCGATGGACATACGCGGCCAGGCGCAAAACGTAGCCAATCACCCCAACTTCGACGCGGTAACGGGGAACCTGGGCAGCGGCAACTTCGGCCAGGCGCAGGAACTGGTGCCGTTCGGCCTCGGTGCGCAAAAATCCCGCGTGATGTCAGTAGGCGCGCGACTCGCTTTCTAAACATCAACGGCCAGTGACTCAACTGCGAAGCCCCGGGTTCGGCAACGAACCCGGGGCTTTGTTTCCTGGTGTGCAACTTGAGAGTGGAATTGCGAGCGAGGATCGGTTCTAGTTAGAAGCAGCGAGTTAGTCTTTCACCGGCACTTCCGACCGGTGGAGGATGAAACGGGATTTGATGAAGGCTCGGGGCCTAAACAGGCTGCGGAAAAACCGGAAACGAACGGTGAAGGCAGAGAAAAACCATCCCTCGGGGGCTGAAGCCCCATCCATTTGGCTGAAGTCAATGTACGGGCTGAAGCCCGTTCCCTTCACGACTGGAGTTTCTCCGCAGCCTCTGAAGGCCGCTTGGCAGATGTGTTGTAAAAGCTTTGTAAACCCCTCTATTTTTGGTGGTTAGCGAGTACTATCCTTGTAACGCGTCTCCCCCGCAGGTACCATGGCATTGTCTTCCCCAAATTGCGTTCAGAGGTCGACCCAGGATTTTCCGTGCAAGAACGTTCCCCTATCTCAGCTTCCTGGATTCGGGCTCTTTGTGAGCGCGGTCAATGAAGTTTGCCTTTGATTTGCAGCAACGTCGGAAGCCTAATTTCGGTAGATGATATGGCAGACGCCATGCGAAACCGGGAGGTGCTCGCAATGTTATCTGTAAAGGATTTATTTAGAAGTCCGTTGTGCCGGCTGTTGGCTTTGGCCTTGGGCGGCGCCGTACCTCTGCTCGCCCAGCAGGGGCAACCGCAGGTCGATGGCGCCACCTTACAGCAGTTGCTAAATCGGATCGATCAGCTGGAAGCCAGGGTGAAGCAACTGGAAGGGGCGAAGGAACAGGCGGTTTCGGTTGAGCCTGCCCCGGCCAGGACTCCATTGCCTGCTCCGCTGGCGGGAATGGATGGATCTCCGACGGCGAGTTGCGCACCGCCGGGCGGTGCCGCCATGGCGTCCGCGACAACAACAACCGAACCGACTGCGCGGGCAGCGGCCTTGCAAAACGCGGTTGCGCAAGCGAGTACGCCACCCCCTGATCCCGAGCAGTCACAGTCAGACAACGTGATGATGGAGCGAATGGACGTAAGCAGAACGCTGCTGCGCATTCGCGGATTCGGGGACATTTCGCTTCACGGCGACACGCAAAAGGGCGACACAACGTCGTTCTCGCTGGGCCAGCTCGATCTTTTTGTGACCTCGGATGTTTCGGACCGATTCAAGTTCCTGAGCGAAATTGTGTTTGAAGCGGGGCCGACGGACATCTACGGGCAGGTGATCGGCGAGCCAAACAGCTTCGGCGTCGATATCGAGCGCTACCTTCTGCAGTTTTCCAACAACGACTATTTCAATATTTCGGCGGGTCGAGGACACACGGCAATCGGGTATTACAACACCGCGTATCACCACAGCTCATGGCTGCAGACCACTACGGGCCGTCCGCTTATGTTCGAATTTGAGGATCATGGCGGCCCGCTGCCCATTCACATGGTTGGAGTTTCGGCATCAGGTCAGGTGCCGTCCGGCTCACTGGGATTGCACTACGTAGCGGAAGTCGGCAATGGCCGCGCCTCGAGACAGCCGCTGGACCAGGAGCCGGTCCAGAACGAGGAAGATGACCAGAATCACAAGGACTATAACCTCGCACTCTTCGCGCGGCCGGAAGCGATCCACGGGCTGCAAGCGGGGTTCTCGTTCTATCGCGGCCTGATGGCTCCGGTGAATCAGCCCAAGATCAATGAGAGCATCCTTGCCGCGCATGCGGTGCTGGTGCGGCCGAAGTACGAGTGGCTCAACGAGGCCATCCTCGACCGCCACGTTCTTCAGGGCATGTCGATGAGCTTCAACACGCCCATGTTCTACAGCCAGGTATCGAAACAATTTGGTTCCTATCGGCCCTATCTTCGGTATCAGTATGTCAATGCTTCCAGTCGCGAGCCGGTGATTTCCGACGTGGCGCTGCGGCATGGTCCGTCCGCTGGACTTCGCTTTGATGCGAGCGAATCGGTGGCGCTGAAATTTCAGTATGACTACACCTTTTTGCGCAACCAGCCAGGCGTAAACCAGCTAGCCCTGCAAATGGGTTTCACCTTCTGATTCAATATTCTTCGCATGCGCCGACTAGCCGCTCTGTTGATCGCCGCGTTATTGATCGCCTGGCCCGAGGTGGACGGGAGTGCGGGTGCTGGCCGCGCCCGAAACGGGAGCAGCTACAGAGCCGTTGGTGATCGTGGTTAATCGATCGAATCCGATTGACGGTCTCAGTTCGGCAGAACTGCGGAAGATTTTTCTGGGCAACCGGAGCCACTGGGCAAATGGACGGCGGATCACGCTGGTAATGCGCGAGCCGGGCGAGCCGGAGCGTAACACCATCCTTCGCGACGTATGCGGGCTGACCGAGGATCAGCTGAAGAACCACTTTCTGCACGGGTTGTTCACCGGTGAAATTCTGGTGTCGCCGAAGATCCTGGCGTCGCCTACGGGCGTGCGCAAGTTCATTTTCAATGTGCCGGGCGCGATCGGGTACCTGCGCATCGGCGACCTCGATCCCTCGGTGAAGGTGGTGCGCATCGACGAGCTTCTTCCTGAAGACAAGGGCTACAGGCTGCGGGTACAGACGGAGGCAGTGAGCGGGAATTGAAGAATACGCCCAAACACGACACGGCTCCGCGGCGGGCTTTGCACCCGATGTCGCTGGTGGATCGCCTGTTGATTGATGCTACCCGCCACAACGCGGTGCTGCTGCTCTTCCTGATTTGTTGCGGAGTGGCAACCGTCGGTGCGTTTGTGATTCGCGACCTGCGCGCCGCCAACGCCGAAGCGCAGGAGATCTACACCGGCGCGGTGCACGGCCTGCAGAGGATCGGCGAGCTGCAATACGATGCGCAGGAAACGCGGCGGGCCACGCTCTACGCGCTGACCACCACCAACAGCAATCTGCAGGTGGAGTACGCTGATCAATCGCGCGATGCCGACCGGCGGGTGACGGACGGAATCGCGGAGTATCGAAGCCAGGCGGCATCCGTGGAAGTATTGAACCTGGCCGACCGCCTGAATCACGACTGGATCACCTACCTGGGGGTGCGCGACGAAGTGCTGGCTTCAATTCTGGAGGGGAGCACGCAGGAAGCCGTGAATCTCGATCTCAAGGGCGGCGTGCCAGCGTTCGAACGGGTGCGCAGCGATCTTAACGAAGTGAAGCGGCTCTACGGGGAAGATGCGTCACGGCGCGAAGCAGATCTGGCCCTTGCATCGCGGCGCTCGTCTAACAAGCTGGTGGGAATCTTCAGCTTCACCTTCCTTCTTTCCAGCGCGGCTGGGTGGGCGATCCAAAGGAGCCGGATGTTAAGCAGGATGCAACTAGCGCATCTGCAAATGGAGTTTGTGGCCTCGGTGTCGCATGAATTGCGCACGCCGCTGGCGGTGATCCGTTCGGCGGCCGACAATATCGCCGATGGACTGATTCGCGACCGCGATGCGATGCGCAAGTACGGCACGATTCTTCAGCACCAGAGCCGAAGCATGGGCGACCTGGTAGATCAGATCCTGTTGTTTGCCTCCACGGAAGACCGCACCAACCGCTACGTACTCGAGCCGGTGCCGGTGGAGAAGATTATCGATTCAGCCGTCGCCGATACAGAAGGCGAAGTCAGGAGCGCCGGGTTCACGCTGGACGTGCAAGTGGATGATCACCTGCCGCCGGTGATGGGCGATCTGGGCGGCCTTCGGCAATGCTTGCAGAACCTGATCGGGAATGCTGTGAAGTACGGGGGCAGCGACCGGCGGATTTCGCTTCGCGCGGGGCGATTCTCCGCAAATCGTTCGCTTCACGACGAGCTTCGCATTTCGGTTGCGGACCAGGGAATCGGAATAGACTCGTCGGAAATCGGTTACATCTTCGATCCGTTTTACCGCAGCCCCCGGGTGCAAGCCGCGCAGATTCACGGCACCGGCCTGGGATTGCCGCTGGCCAAAAGGATCGCGGAATCCATGGGCGGCAGACTCACTGTCGCCAGCCAGCTGTCGGTAGGCAGCACCTTCACCCTGCACCTTCAATTCGCAAAAGGAGAGGACATAGAGATGGCCGCGGCAGACGCCCGGCAGTCTCGCCTGTCACGAACATGAACGAACACATTCTGATTGTCGAAGACGAGCAAGAGCTGTGCATGACCCTGGGCGACCGGCTGCGGAGCGAAGGGTACTCGGTTGATTGTGCATTTGATGGGAAGTCTGGCTTCGAAAAGATGAACCAGGCGCCGTTCGACCTGGTGATTCTCGATCTGATGCTCCCCATGCGCAGCGGCCTGGATCTGTGTGTAGACATCCGCCGTTCGGGTTTCGCGACCCCCATCCTGATCCTGACCGCGTTGAGTCAGTCGGTCGAAAAAGTGACGGGATTGAAACTGGGTGCGGATGACTATGTGACCAAGCCGTTCGATACGCTGGAACTGATGGCGCGGGTGGAGGCTCTGCTGCGGCGATCGCCCAACCGGTCAGACAGTTTGAATGGGGCCGTCCACGAAGTGTACCGGCTGGGGTCGATCGTGCTGGACACGCGGAAGAGTCGCGTGACGCGGGATGGAGAACCGGTGAACCTGACCTCGCGCGAGTTCCAGTTGTTTCGATACCTGGTGGAGCATCGCGGGGTGACGGTATCGCGCGAAGAGTTGCTGGAACAGGTGTGGGGGCACATTCCCGGAACCCTGACGCGCACCGTGGACATGCATATCGCCAGCCTGCGTCAGAAGCTGGAAGCGCTTCCCAAGAAGCCGGAGATGATTATCACGGTTCCGTTGATGGGGTATAGGTTCCAGATTTAGGGGCGTATTCAGCGTGCGCCGGGTGAATGCTCCTGTTGCCGGCGTTCCTCGCTTGATCAGGGCCGATTCACACCTGCATCACTTCTACTTCCTTGCGGCGCGACATCTCCTCCATTTTGCGGATCTCTTCGTCGGTCATCTTCTGCACTTCTTCCATGGCGCGCTTCTCTTCGTCTTCGCTGATTTTCTTTTCCTTGGCGAGCTTCTTGAGCGCGTCGTTGCCGTCGCGGCGGACGTTGCGGACGGCGGTGCGGTGCTCCTCGAGCACCTTGTTCAGGTGCTTCACGACTTCGCGGCGGCGCTCCTCGGTCATGGGTGGGACAGGGACGCGGAGGATCTTGCCGTCGGACAGCGGATTGAAGCCAAGATCCGCCGAGCGGATGGCTTTTTCCATCTCCTTGAGTACGGTCGGATCCCAAGGCGAGATGAGAATGGTCTGCGCCTCGGGAGTGGATACCTGGGCCAGCTGGGTAATGGGGGTCGGCGTGCCATAGTAGTCGACCTTCACCTGGTCGAGCATGTGTGCGCTGGCCCGGCCGGTGCGGGTGGAAGCAAGGCTGGACTGAAACGTAGCGACGGCCTGGTCCATGCGCCGCCGAAGATCGCCGTTCAATTCTTTCAGAGCCGGAATACCGGCCATTATCGAGACTGCCATCGTATCTTCCTCGCTGGAGAGAGCCAATTGCCAACGGCTATTCTACTAAACGCGGCAGGGGGCTCGAATCGGGGCGCAAAATTCGCTCAAACGTTGGTCGTCTGATTCTTATGGCGGCGGAGATACCAGCAGGGCGTGTGGCCGCCCTGGGGAAACAAGGAGATGGAACACGTTTCGTCCTCCGAGCCGAGATAGTCGATTTCCTGCTTGTTGTTCTTGAGCGGAGCCGACAGGAAGTGGCTAACCGTTACTTTTGCAGTGCGGGATCCGCGCAGATTGAATACCAGCCAATCGCCGGCATAGAGAGCGATGGAGGCGGCGAGGAGCGCGAGAGCGATCCGTCGCGACCAGCGGCTCATGATTGCCTGCCGGTGGAGGGGTTGCCGGGCAGTTCGCGCAAGCCGCCGAAGATGTAGCGGCTGTTGCCGATGATGTGGGCGAAAGCCATGGGATTCCCGATTTTGCGACTTCAGAATAGCCGTAATCATAGCGCAAAGGAGTGATGGGATTGGCGGCGACGAAGCTAAACGAGCGCGCCGGGGGGCCGGTAGAATTGGGATTGGCGATCAATTAGAGGGAGAGCGCATTGGGGGCAGTCGAAATTCCCGGCGATTTGAACGCCGTTCTCGATGAAGCATGGAAGTCGGCGCGAGACATCCCCGGTTTTCTGGGTGAGAGCGAGGCGAGGCTTCTTGGCATCATTGCCGCTTGTGTGTCTCGGGGCGGCGCCATCGTGGAGATCGGCAGCTTCAAAGGGAAGTCCACCGTGATGCTGGCCAGGGTGGCGATGCACTATGGCCTCGGTCCGGTGGTGGCCATCGATCCGCACAATTTCAACAACGTCGAGCTTGAGGAGCACCGGACGATGCCGGGCGCGTCGTCGTATCAGGAGTTTCTCGATCATTTGCGCGCGGCCGGCGTTGCGGATCGGGTGGAAGTTCATCGGGCGTATTCGGCTGCCGTCGCGGCCGGGTGGGATCGCCCGATCGGATTTCTGTGGATCGATGGGGACCATAGTTATCGAGGGGCCAAAGCGGATTTCGATGGATTCATTCGTCACCTGCTGCCCGGCGGAGTGGTCGCCTTCCATGACGCGCTGCACGAGTTTGCGGGGCCTATTCGGGTGTTCGTCGAAGATGTGCTGCGGTCAGACCGGTTTGGAGCGGCGGGGTTTGTGCAGTCGATCGCATGGGCGCAATTCACGCCCGGGAGCGGTGCGAGATTCCAGTCACGCCGGGCAGCTCTCGAACGCAAGGCGGCGCCACTGATTCCGCTGCTCGAGGGCGAGCGGGAACTCAGTGGACTACGGAAACTGCGCTTCAAGTTGCTGCGGTCGCGGGTTCCGCGTGGTCCGGTGGCTCCGCAAGAGTGGGCTGCGCTTTTGGATCCAAGAACGGACTGACTCTGCGGCAGTCTGCGTTTGCGGTTGGCTCAGATAATTGGTCCGATGGATTGATGTGATATCCCCGGCTAGGCGCAAAAACAAAGACGCGCCGAACCTGGGGCACCCAGCGCCCGGTTTGCCGAGACCTAATCTCTCAGGGAGGCGGCGCGGGGGGAGACACCGCTCAATTCCGCGGCCCGCGCTTCGGCGAATGCGGCGGCGCCGAGCACGGCGGCGCGGCTTTCCAGGATGACCCGCACAGGCATATTGATCAGCAGTTGGCTCAGCCGGCCCTTGTCGGTAAATGCCTTGAGGAAGGTTCCGTCCTTGAGCTTTTCGAGGATGCGCGGGCCGATGCCGCCCCCGATATAAAGACCGCCGACAGACAGAACCTTGAGCGCCAGGTTGCCGGCTTCGGCGCCGTAAGCGGAAACCAACATATCAAGCGTCTTCTCGCAGATCTCGGCCTTGGCGGAAAGCCCTGTTTCCGTAATCACGGAGTTGGGGTCATCGGCTTCGGCAATCTGTTCGGCCAGCCAGGCAGGCTCTTCCACTCCGCGGACGTCACGGAGGAACTCGTAGATGTTGGTCATGCCCATGCCGCTGACCACGCGTTCCCAGCTGATGCGGCCGTTGTACTTCTGCTTGAGGAAGCGCAGGAGGTCGATTTCATCCTCGTTGCGCGGCGAATAGTCGGCGTGGCCGCCCTCGGAAGGAAATGGAATATGGTGGTGGCCGTTCCAGATGAGAAGGCCTTCGCCCAGGCCGGTTCCGGCGGCGATGAGGGCGCGATTGCCGATCTGGCCGGTATCGCCTTCGCTGAGTGTATGAATCTGATCGGAAGTCAGCTCGGCAATGCCGTAGCCATTGGCCTCGAGATCGTTGATGAGGAACACGTGGGGAATTCCAAGGCTGAGCGACAACTCCCGGCTGTCGAGGGTCCAGGGCAGGTTGGTAAGGCGGAGGCGGCCGTTGCGGACGGGGCCGGGCACGCCAAAGCAGGCTGCGGTGGCCTGGTCGGCACCCAGAAACTCCTTAACGATTTCTTCCAGGCCGGAATAGTCCTTGGCGGGAAATCGCTCCTCCCGGGTGTACTTGAGATTTCCGTGGGTGAAATCGTAAAGCGCCAGGTGAACCTTGGTGCCGCCTACATCGCCGGCAAGAATCATCTTTCTCTCTCCAAAACCCCGCAGCCCTCCCCATTCGTCGGGGGCAGAAGCGCGGCAGCGGCCTTATCCAAAAACAGAGTGAGTATACCGCTTGAGGGCCAGATGAGCTGGCTCGGCAGGCGTTCGGGATCGCGGGGTCCCGTAAATACTTCGTGAATCGGAGAGGCTTTATCGGCGCCGGCAATCAGGAAGAAAACCGACCGCGCATGATTGATGACCGGCCAGGTGAGGGTGAGGCGCCAGGTGTCTTTTTGCGGAACCTGGTTGGCGGTCACGAGGCGGCCTATTTCGTGGATGGCGGCGGTGTGGGGAAAGAGGGACGCAGTGTGGCCGTCGTCGCCCATGCCCAGCGCGATCAGGTCGAAGCGCGGGGTTTCGGCGCCTTCGAGGCGAAAGGTGTTGCGCAGTTCCGACTCGTAACGGGCCGCGGCGACTTCAGGCTCGAGTTCGCCCTCCATGCGATGGATCTGCTGGGGAAGGAGGGGCACGTGGTCGAGGAGGGCCTCCCTGGTCATCCGGAAGTTGCTTTCGGGATGATCGGGGGGCACGGTACGCTCATCAACCCAGAAGAGCTCGAGGTCTTCCCACGGCATGCGGTTGCGAAAGGGCTCGTTGGGATCGGCGAGGAGCTGGAAGGCCGCCTTGGGCGTGGAGCCGCCGCTGATGGCAATGCGGGCGCGGCCGTTGGCTTCGGTGGATTCCGAGACCATTTCCACCAGGTGATGGGCCGCGCGACGGGCAAGGGCCTCGGGATCGGGCTCCACGTAGTACTTGATCGTCAGCTTTCGTCGCATGGGGGATGCGTACCTCGTGTTACTAAGTTACACGGTGGACACAAGAGGAATGTTACTGAATGGGATGTGCCGCCTGTTCGAGCTGCTCGCCGACTTCCGGATACAGGCTCCCAAATTAGTAGATAGATGCGTAATCCACGGGGTCAGGGCATGCCCTACAGAAAGTTTCGCACGAAGGGCCGAACCTGAACATGAGTCGGTTAAATGATGAGCGAACTCGAAGCCAAATCCTACGGTGCACTTTCGCTGGAGTGGCGGCTAGTTCTTGCCGGTCTCGATATTGCCTTCCTTGTCGATCACGTACATCTGTTTCGAGGTCCCAACGAACTCGGGAATGGAAGGCTTGCGATTGAGGACGTAGAAGACGTCGGTGTCTTCAGGAATATCGGAGATGGCGTGGGTGTGGTAACCGCCGACCTGCCGGTCCGCAATCTTCATATCCAGCACGGTGTTATGTAATTTGCGTTTCTCGACAATAGTCTTGCCGTCGGCCGAGATGGTGTAACGGATGTCGCCGCCGATGGGCCAGATGTTTTCCGTGGTCTGGCCGGGGTAAAGGTAGACGAAGAACTGACCGCCCGGCGCGGGAAGGATCGCGGTGTTGTAGGGCCGGCTGGGTGCGGGAAAATCAGCGATGGCGAGTTCCAGGGCGCGCTCTTTCGACACCAGATGAGCTTCGACGGGGAGGGGCTGGGGCAATTTGCTGGCGGTGAATTTTCCGTCCTTTTCGCGGGCTTCGTAGACGGCGAGGAGCTGATTGTGGCTCTCGTTCCACTGGGGAAAGGTGACCACCCATCCCGAAGGAGTTTTGTTGCAGATGTAGTGGGCCAGGCCCTTGGTGTCGGGCTTGAGAGCGAAGATGGCATCGGTTCCGTGCCAGGCGGCCTGGTCGTATGCAAACAGCGCGCGGCCGCGGGCGGTAATGGCGGCGAAGTCAATGGCAGGGTCGGCGGCCTTCTCCTGGGCCACCACGCTTGCCTGCATACCGAGGGAAGCCAATAAAAGAATCCACGCTGTTTTCAAACACGATCTCCATTGGTCGATGGCAGGATTCTATGGCTGGGAACGTGGGTAGACGTGTGATCCGGCTCACTTGTCATGAGCCGGGTAGTGCGGAAGGATGCTTCCTGTCGAGGGAAACTTCGCACAAGTCGCTCGCACTCCCTCGGGGGCTAAAGCCCGCCTCTTCTGCGATGGTTAAGTACGGGCTGAAGCCCGTACCCTTCGTGATGGAGCCAGACTCAGCCGGCGCCCTCAGCTTGAAGTTCAGTGGTCTCCCACCCTTGCGACAGTAAAAAGTCGCAAGGATGGGGCACGGAGCGTTTGTTGTTTTTTAGAGACTTACTCAGAGATTTCCCAAGGTAATCCGGCTGATCTGGTAATGAAAACCAGGGCGAATTGGTTCATGGTTTCCCACCTTTCGCGGAAAAACGCGAAAGGACGGGGCACGGTGCAATGGTTGGCTCAGCGGCCGAGATAGACGCGGTATTGCTGCTCGAGGACACCGGCGGCGCGGGCCAGGGCGAGCTTGGAGAGGTTGTACTGGTAAAGGCTTTCGACCAGGTTGCTCTGCGCGGAGGCCAGGGTGGCCTGGGCCGTGACCAGGGGCAGGTTGTCATCCACCCCGGCGTTCACGCGATCGGTCTCGTCGCTGAGAGCGCGGGTGGCTAACTCGACGTTGGAGCGGGACACTTCTACGAGCTTTGTGGTGGCGTCCACATCGAGCAGCGCGGACCGCACCTGCTGATCGATTTTGCCGCGAAGATCTTCAAGCTGAGAGTTCACCGCGTCAAGCTGGGCCTGCGAGGCTTGCTCGTCGCCGCGCAGGCGGGCTTCGCGGAATAACGGGAAGCTGAGCGTGCCGACGGCCGAGAAGGTACCGTGGGAGCCTACGCCACCGACCTGGGTTACCCCATAGTTGCCGTTGAAACTGAGGGTAGGTAGGCGCTGGCTGCGGTAGGCTGCGTGAACGGCTTTGAATTCCACAAGCTGGTTTTGCAGGTTCTGATAGTCCTGGCGGCTCTTGTAGGCGGTGGCGCGGACCTCTTCGGGAGTCTGCACGGCCAGCTCGCCATAAGGCGCGCGATCGCTGAGGACCAGATTCTGGCCGGGATCGAGGCCGATTTCGCGCTTGAGCAGGATCAGGTCCTTGTCGAGAGTGTTCTGGGCGGCGATGAGGACCTGCTGCTGCGACTGAAGCTGCACACGGGCACGCAGTTCATCGAGATTGGATGCAGTGCCGGCTTCGTGCTCGGCGTGGGCCTGGTTGAACAGGACCTGGTCGGCCTGTTCGAGGGCCTTGGCGTTGTCGACCTCGCTGGCGGCGGCGATGGCATGGAGGTAGGCCGTTGCCACTTGCTGCACGACCTCGCCGCGAGCGCGGGTGGTGACAAAGTGAGCGGCTTGAGTGGCGGCGCCCGCAGCCCGCCAGCCGGCAATGACCGGGCCGGAAAAGAGAATCTGATTGAAATGAAGCTGGCCTTCGGTGACGGTGGCTCGCGTGATGGGCGAGAAACCTCCGGGGATTCCCCCGGGAAAGTGCGTGGCGAACTTGGCAAGGACGCTCGGGCCGAAGCCTTGGGCCGCCAGGTTGTATTGATGGAAGCCGGTATCGCCGGAGACGGTGATGGTGGGCAGGAATTCCTGCAGGGCCTGCAGCTTTTGGCCGTGGATGGAAAGTTCGGCGTACTCTGCCTGCTTGAGCCCCAGGTTGTTATCGAGACCGCGATGGATCGCGTCGTCCAGGGAAAGCTGGATTATGTCGTCAGTAGCGGGATGCGCGGTGATGCTGCCATAGAAGGGATTGGAGGCGGAGGAGGGACTGGGCGCCTGCGCGCGGACGGCGAGGGCGCAAAACAGCGCGGCAACAACGAGCATCCCTACCCGTCGAACGCAAGGCTCTGGCATTCCAGTCACTGACATCATTTTGTCAGATGACCGTGGGCCGGCGCGAGATTCTCGGAGTAAGCGGGTCGGTTATTCCCAATCGGCAGGGACCCAACCCTCGCCCGAAACTAGCAAAGATGCTCACTGCGCCCGCTGGGCGGCAAGCATCTGCTGGAATGCCGGCACATCGCGCAGGGCCGCGAATTCCTGGTCGAGGGCGATCTTCTTGGGGGTAACGAAGCCCTCATTGATGGCCATGCGCAGGTATTCGATGGCGCGGTCGGTCTGCCCGGCGCGAACGCAACCTTTGGCCATGTAGTAGTTCATAGCGCCACGATCCTGCACCGATGCCGGATTCTCCACGCGCACGGTGTTGGTGGAGCGCTGGAAGATCTCGGGATCGCCGGCCAGTGCCAGCTGATACTCCTGCCAGCCCTTCTTGTACTTGTGCTCGGCCAGCAGCGCCGTGCCCAGGTTTTTGTGCACCAGCGCCGACTTGGGATCCACCTTGAGGGCCTTGCGGTACGCTTTTTCCGCCCTGGAATACTGCTTGAGCGAAACGTAGACGGTGCCCAGGTTGTTCATCACGATGGCATTCTTTGGGTCGAGCCTCAGGGCCTGCTGGTAGCATCGCGCGGCGTCGTCAAGATTGAACATCAGCTGATAGGCGACGCCCATCTTGTTCCACACCTCGGACGAATTGCGCGGAGCGATCTTGTATTTCTCGATCGCCGCCTGGTAGCGCTGATGGGCCATCAGGGAATCGGCGATTTGCTCGGGGGTAGCGTTATTTTGCGGATTCGCGGGTGCGGGCGCCGGGGCAGGCGGGTTGGCCGGTGCGGTCTGACTCGCGGTTGGCGCGGTTTCGCTGGGACTTTGGGCGGAGGTTGCCACCGTAGCGGTGAGAATGAATGCGGTGACCACCAGCGCGGCTAAGCTCTGCTGCTTGTGGTCTTTATTCATGATTGTCCTCCTCGAAAGAAGGAACGCATCAACGATGCATGATACGATGCACGCGTCGCTAGGTTCGCACGGCCATCAGACACCAAATGAGACTCCAATTATGTGATATTCGTCAACCTATGTGTCTGTACGGCATCCAAAAGGTCTGAGGCGGTCCATCCCGGTCTGAAGCGGACACGTTCCCCATTCGTGCTGTGTTCGATCTCCAGGGAATCTCAGAAAAACCAGGTCGCACACTTTTACCGGAAAGCGGGAACGCGATGAACACCACCACACCTGTCTCTGCCCAATCCAAACAGAACACAACGCTTATCGAGCGGTTCCGGTCCACGCGCCGCCGCACCATGGCGCTCGCGGAGCCGCTTACGCCGGAAGACATGATGGTGCAATCGTGTCCGGAAGCCTCCCCGGTCAAGTGGCATCTGGCCCACACGTCGTGGTTCTTCGAGTCGTTCATCCTGCGCGAATATGTGCGCGGATATCGCCCGTTCAACAACGATTTCACGTGGCTCTTCAACAGTTATTACCAGAGCTTTTCGGCGTTCCCGGAAAAGCGGCTGCGGTCTTCGTTTTCGCGTCCTCCGATCGATGAGATTCTGCGCTACCGCGTCTATGTCGACGAAGCCATCGAGCGGCTGCTGGATCGCGACGCCGATCCAGAAGCGTTGAAGCGGATCGAACTCGGTGTCAACCATGAAGAGCAGCACCAGGAATTGCTCCTCACCGATATCCTGCATGCATTTTTCACCAACCCTCTACGGCCTGTGTATGCGGCCGAGACAGTTCCTCCCGGGTCTCAAAAGCGAGACTCGGGGCATCCAGGTTCCAGATTCTTGCGCTTTGAGGGCGGCCTGAAAGAAACGGGCCACCCCGGCGAAGGATTCTGTTTCGACAATGAACTGCCGCGTCACAAAGTGTGGCTCGAGCCCTATTCGCTGGCCGACCGGCTGGTGACTTGCGGCGAATATGCCAAGTTCATGGCCGACGGCGGCTACCGGCGCGCCGAGTTCTGGCTCTCCGACGGATGGATGGCGGTGAACAACAACCGCTGGCGCGCGCCGCTTTACTGGAGCAGCGAGAGCGGCGACTGGAGTCTCTTCACCCTGCGCGGCGAACAGCCTCTGTCGCGCATGCAAAACGCGCCGGTGAGCCACGTGAGCTACTACGAGGCCGATGCGTACGCGCGCTGGGCGGGGCGCCGCCTGGCAACAGAAGCGGAATGGGAAGCCGCCGCGGAAGGCCACCTGGTCGCCGGGAACCTGCTCGACAGTGGCCGGCTGATGCCTGCACCCACTAGCGAATCGGCCAGCAAGCAAGCTTCAGGCGGAAACGGATCGGGTTCCGTGCTCGCGGCTGCCGCGCCCGCGTTCGAGTGTCCTTCGCAACTTTTCGGCGATTGCTGGGAGTGGAACACCAGCGCCTATCTTGGTTATCCCGGCTTTCGTCCGCTGCCCGGTTCGCTGGGCGAATATAACGGCAAATTCATGAGCGGCCAGTTTGTTCTGCGCGGAGGATCGTGCGTTACCCCCGCCGCGCACATTCGCGCTTCGTACCGGAATTTTTTCTCCGCGGAAACTCGCTGGCAATTCTCCGGCATTCGCCTCGCAAGTTAGTAACTTCGGCTTAGTCAGGAGCATCCAACTGACCGCATGACGACAATCGGACTTCCCCGTCCCGCCAGTCAGATTTCAGAGCAGATGGCTTCGGCCGTCAGCGAAGGGCTCATGTCGAGCCCCAAGTGGCTACCCTCCTGGCTGTTTTACGATGCAGCCGGTTCGCAGCTATTCAACCAGATCACGGAACTGCCCGAGTACTATCTCACGCGCACCGAGCGGGCCATTCTCGCCGCTCATGCGGATGAGATCATCGGCCTTGCCGCGGACGGCGACGCACTGCGCATCGTGGAACTGGGCGCGGGCTCGGCCGACAAAACCCGGCTGCTGTTGAACGCCGCCGTCGATCGCCAGGACACGGTGATTTACGAGCCGCTTGACGTATCGGCCTCGGCTCTCGAGGAAGCGCAGGAACGAATCGAGCGCGAGATTCCCGGCGTAGTAGTTACGCCGCGCGTCGAGGACTACACCAAGGGTGTGGAACTCGATGCCGCCAATTTCGGCGAGCGGCGGCTGGTCCTTTATATCGGATCGAGCATCGGCAACTTCGAGCCCGAAGAGGCTGCCCGCCTGCTCGGGAGTGTGCGTGCTGCTTTGACGCCGGGTGATTCGATGCTGCTGGGCGTGGACCTGGTGAAAGACAAATCTACGCTGCTCGCCGCATACGACGATGCCGCCGGCGTGACCGCCGACTTCAATCTGAATCTCTTGATCCGTCTCAATCGCGAATTAGGCGCCGGGTTCGCCTGCGAAGCATTTGCTCATCGCGCAGTTTGGAATGCGACTCATTCGCGGATGGAGATGCACCTGGTCAGCCGCAAGCGGCAGACGGTGAACATATCGTCTCTCGATCTGCGAGTTGATTTTGTGTTGGGCGAAACCATTCACACCGAGAACAGCTACAAGTACCGGCCGGGCCAGGCGGAGGCGCTGCTGGCCGACTCGGGATTTACACCAACGGCAACCTGGGTTGACGAGCAGGAACGGTTTGCCGTGTGCCTGGCGCGAGTCACAGATGGCTAAACTAACAGCCTGGGGCAGAAGTCCAGACTTCAGAAAGGACGTCCCTCTGGGGCTAAAGCCCCGTTGATTTCGCTGAAGTTCATGCACGGGCTGAAGCCCGTATACTTCACCATCGGCAACTTTCGATTTTTCCGCAGCCTGTGAGGTTGTGCCCTTTCAAAGCCGGACTTCTGGCATAGGCTGCTGATCTAACGACTGATCACTAACCGCTGATCACTTTGGCTGCTCGATCCGCACCAGCAGTATGTCGTGGGCGGCGATCTCGAGCGGCATGTTATCGGTCAAGGTAACATCCTTGCCGGTCCAGAGGTCTTTGCCGGTTTGCGCGCCGTTGAGGCCGAGCTTCGCCAGGCTCAGGTGGAAGGGATGCGTGGAGTAGCGGTCGCTGCCCGCATTCAGCACCGCGATCGCCTTGGCGCCGCCTGACAAATCGCGCTCCCATACATCCACTTCGCCCTCGCTGTAAACGCGGCGGCCCTGCTTGCCCAGTTTGTCCTGATCGATCGCGATTACGTCCTTGTTGGTCAGAATCGCTTTCACTTCCGGCGTCATGTTGGGCAGGTCGTTGCCGGCCAGCAGCGGAGCGGCCAGCATGGCCCACATCGAGAAGTGGGTACGATTCTCGCGGACATTCAGCCGGCCGTTGCCCACTTCGAGCATGTCAGGGTCGTTCCAGTGGCCCGGGCCGGCGTAACTCTCCAATCCTTCCTGCGGCGCTGAGGATGGAGTACATGCTGTCCCACGTGGGGCGAATGTCGCCGGTGGTCCGCCACAGGTTTCCGCCCAGCAACGGCGCCCACTCCCACACCGCGTCCCACCCGTACTGGCAGAGGGAATAGACAATCGGGCGGCCAGTAGCCTTGAGCGCTTTCCCCATCTTTTCGTAGGCGGCATGCATAAGCTTCATCTGCAAAACCTTGTCGTCGGGCGCTTGCTTCGCCATCACATCCTGGCGGAAGCTGCACAAATCGTATTTCAGGTAATCGATGCCCCAGTCGGCATACATCTTGGCATCCTGCTCCTCGTGCCCCAGCGAGGCTGGGTACTTGGCGCAGGTCATCTCGCCAGGTCCCGAGTAGATGCCAAGCTTCAGTCCCTTGGAGTGCACGTAGTCGGCCAGCGCTTTCATGTCGGGGAATTTCTCATTGGTGTGCAGCAGGCCGGTCTCGTCGCGCTTGCCTTCCCACGTGTCGTCGATGTTGACGTAGATGTAGCCGGCGTCTTTCATGCCCGTGGACACGATCTGATCGGCGGCAGCGCGTACACCTTTGTCATCGACCTTGCTGGCGAAGTAGTTCCAGCTGTTCCAGCCCATCGGCGGTGTCTGCGCCACTTCCTGGGCGCGAGCGATGGCGGCAAAAGAAAGAAGAGCAGCGACGGCAAGCGGTACAACGAGAAATCTGCGCATGGGCACCTCGTGGAAACGATTACAGCGGTCAATAATATCTCTGCTATCCCGCATCCCGCAATCGCAAGCACGCGCGAACCACCTTATAATCCGGGCACGGAAGAAGATGATTAACGGAATTGCTGCATAAGCCACTTTTGCAGTCCCTCAGGGGCTAAAAGCCCGTCTGATTCTGCGAGGGGTTATGTACGGGCTAAAGCCCGTACCCTTCAGATCATGACTTGATCACAGGTTTCTGAACAGTCCCTTGAATTGCCATTCACGGAGGTTCGTTTTCGTGCCCAGAAATGTCGCGTGTTTCGGTTTTCTTCTGTTGACCTTATGTTTCCCAAGTCTATCGACGGTGGCGCAAAGCAGCGCACAGGCAGGCCGTGAGCCCATCCGGCCACTCGCCAAAGAACTCGACGCCCTCTTCAACCGGCACGAGTACAGCGCCAAATCCGTGAAGTTCGCGTGGCAGAAGAATGGCGAGATTTATACCATTCTCGAACCTTCTGCAAAGGGCCACGGTACCGACATCGTCGGCTACGATACCGGTTCCGGCAAGCGCACTGTGCTTGTCTCCGCGGCGCAGCTTACGCCAGGCGGGGATGCGGGCAAGACTGCCGGTCCGCTCGGGATTGACGACTACGCCTGGTCTGAAGATCAGAAGAAGCTCCTCATTTTCACCAATACCAAAAAGGTGTGGCGTGAAAACACGCGCGGCGATTACTGGGTGTTCGACGAGTCCACTGGAAAGCTGAGCAAGCTGGGCGGCGATGCGCCCGAATCCACGCTGATGTTCGCCACGTTCTCTCCCGACAGCACCCGCGTCGGGTATGAGCGCGCCAACAATCTCTACGTGGAAGACCTGGCCAGTTCGAAGATCACGCAGCTAACCACCGATGGGTCCGCCGATATCATCAACGGCACGTCTGACTGGGTATCGGAAGAGGAACTCAGCCTGCGCAACTGTTTCCGCTGGAGTCCCGACAGCCAGTCAATCGCCTATTGGCAGTTCGATCAATCGGGCGTGGGGGAATACACGCTCATCAACGACACGGCCGCCGAATACCCGCAGCTGATGAAGTACAAGTACCCGCAGCCCGGCACGACCAACTCCGCAGTGCGCGCGGGGATTGTCCCGGCCGCGGGCGGCCCCACCCGCTGGATTCATCTGGATGGCGACCCGCGCGAGCACTACATCGCCGAAATGGAGTGGGCCGGCAACTCCAGCGAAGTGCTGCTGGAGTACCTCGACCGCACGCAGCAGGACGACAAGCTGATGCTCGGCAGCGCGCAGAGCGGCGAGGCGAAGGTGTTCTTTGAAGACACCGACAAAGCCTGGGTCAACCAGGTGCCCATCAAGTGGATCAAGGCAGGCGGTAGCAAAGAGCCTGATCTATTGTGGCTGAGTGAACGCGACGGCTGGCGCCATGCGTACCGGGTCGATCGTGCGACCGGGCAGGCACGGCTGCTCACCAACTTCCAGGCGGACATCGAGTCGGTCGAAGGAATGGACGTCGAAGGCGGCTGGCTTTACTTCCTTGCGTCCCCCGACGATACGGTGCGGCAGTATTTATTTCGTGCGCGTCTCGATGGCCAGGGTGCGCCCGAACGCGTGACTCCACAGGACGCTCGTGGATCGCACACCTATGATGTGGCGCCCAGCGGGCACTGGGCCTCGCATACGTTCTCGACGTTTACCTGTCCGCCGCGTATTGAAATCGTCAGCCTGCCGGACCACAAGGCGATTCGCACGCTTGAAGACAACCACGAGCTGGCAAAGAAATCCAAGCCGATCCTGGGCAGCGAGCCGGAGTTCTTCAAGGTAAAGGTCGCCAAGGATGTCGAGCTCGATGGCTGGATGATCAAGCCGCCGGACTTCGATCCGGCCAAGAAGTATCCGGTACTGACGTATGTCTACGGCGAGCCGGCCGGAGCGACAGTTCGCGATGGGTGGGGAGGGCCGCGGGGCTTGTTTCACGGGCTCATCGCGCAGCAGGGCTATCTCGTAGTCAGCTTCGATAACCAGGGAACGCCGGCCCCCAAGGGCCGCACGTGGCGCAAGTGCATCTACGGCACGGTGGGAGTGTTGTCGGCGGCACAGCAGGGACAGGCCATCCAGCAACTGGCCCGCGAGCGCAACTACATCGACACGTCGCGCATGGCTATCTGGGGCTGGAGCGGCGGGGGCTCCAATACGCTCAACGCCATGTTCCGCGACGCCGGCGTGTACTCAACCGGAATTGCGGTCGCTCCGGTCGCTGACGAAAGCCATTACGACAGCATCTACCAGGAGCGCTACATGGGCCTTCCGCAGACCAACAAGCAGGGCTACCACGATGGTTCGCCCATCAACTTCGCGCAAAATCTCACCGGCCATCTGCTCGTGGTGCACGGCTCGGGCGACGATAACGTGCACTTCCAGGGAACCGAATTATTGATCAACAAGCTGGTGGCCGTCGAAAAGCCGTTTGATTTTATGGATTATCCCAACCGGACGCACTCAATTTCGGAAGGCGACGGCACGTCGTTCCACGTCTATAGTCTGATCGCGCGCTACCTGGAGGAACACGTGCCGGCGGGGGGAGTTGGGCGTTAGGCAGAGTTCCCGGCTAACCCGATTTAATGCGAAACTTGCATGGTTGCAATTGCGCCGGAAAACGTTGGACAAAATCGGAAACGCAAAGCATCCCTCCGCCACTATGTCGCCTCTACATCAAAGAGTCGAGGGTCTTTTCCTTCCTTTCATAGAGTTCATTCCCAAGGAGTAGTTGCAGTGAGAGTCTTGATGGTCGGAGCGACCGGCAGGTATGCACACCATGTCTTGCCGGAGCTTAAACGGAGGGGTGTCAAAGTCAGGGCGCTGGTCCGGAGCCGGGACAGTGAGAAAAAGGCACGCGATGCCGGGGCGGACGAAACCGCGCTGGGCGATCTGGGCGATCCACGGGGATTGATTTCGGCGGCCGTGGGCGTGGATGCGGTCTTCTACATCGGACCGGCGTTCGCATTGCGCGAGTCGGACATGGGCGTCACCATGGTCGAGGCCGCCAAGGCGGCGGGCGTGGGCAAATTCGTCTTCTCCAGCGTCATGCATCCCTCGATTTCGAAGCTCACCAACCACGCCTCCAAGCGCCCGGTCGAGGAAGCGCTCTACGAGTCGGGAATGACTTTTGTGGTGTTGCAGCCAGCCATCTTTATGCAGACCATGGAGGCCGGGTGGACCGAAGTGATTCGCTCGGGCCGGTTTGCGCTTCCTTATTCCCGCCGCGTAAAGACCTGTTTCGTCGACTATCGCGACGTGGCCTCGGTTGCGGCGGAAGCCTTTGTTACCGACAAGTTCGACAACGGCACATTCGAACTGTGCGCCCCAGGCATGTTCAACCGGTCGGAAATCGCCGCCCTGATGAGCGATGCCCTCGAACTCCGCATCGAGGCGGGGGAAGTCTCCTTTGACGTTTGGGCCGACATGGCCCGGATACCTGATGGTCCGTGGCGCGCCGGATTGAAACGCATGTATGCCGACTATAACCAGTACGGCTTCCACGGCGGCAACCCGGCAGTTCTCAAGTGCGTTCTGGGCCGTGAGCCGCGCACGTTGAAGGAATTTTTCCGCGAACTGGCCGTACGGAACTTGAAGGCAGCTTAAAGAACAGTTTTCAGGGGTCAGGTTTCAGCCTTCCATTCCGGGAGGAACAACTGACACCTGAAACCTGATACCTGACACTTGCCGCCAGCATCCAATCAGCATGGAAAAAGCGACATTCGGAGCGGGATGCTTCTGGGGCGTGGAGGCTGCGTTCGCGGCCATTCCCGGAGTGACGGCGACGGCCGTTGGCTACGAGGGCGGGTCTCTTGAACGGCCCACTTACAAGGACGTGTGCACGGATCAGACCGGGCACGCCGAGGTGGTGGAAGTGGACTTCGATCCCGAGAGGGTCACGTACGGGCAGCTTCTCGACTCCTTCTTCTCGCTGCACGATCCCACCACCCTGAACCGGCAGGGGCCGGATTGGGGCACACAGTACCGCTCGGCCATCTTTTTCCACTCATCGGAGCAGGAAAAGCAGGCCCAGGCCAAGATCGAGCAATTGACTGCGGAAGGGCGATTCAAACCCAGACGTATTGTCACCAAGGTCGAGCCGGCCCAGACCTTCTGGCGCGCCGAGGAATACCACCAGCGCTACCTTGAAAAACGCGGCGCGACCAGCTGCCATATTTAAAAGGCAGTGATTAGTGATTAGTGGTCAGTGATCAGTTTTGTCTGTGGCTAACTTCCAGTCTTGGGTCACTGTCCACTGGCCACTGTACACTGTCTTTCGGATGCCGCACGCTTTGGCACAGGCCGTGGAGGTGGTAACCACGGTGATGGCCGTGGCGGGGATGGGCTATTATCTCGCCGCTATTGTTGCGGCCCGGGTATTCCTCTTCAGGCGGCGGGCTCCCCTGCCCCACTTCGCCCCAGCCGTCACCATTCTCAAATCGCTCAAGGGCCTCGATCCCGGCATGATCGACGCGTTTCGCAGCCACTGCCTTCAGAACTATACGGGCGAATTCGAGCTGCTGTTTGGCGTGTCCTCCCGGGACGATCCGGCCGCGGCGGCGGTGGCGCAGCTGCAGGGCGAATTTCCGGAGAGATCGATCCGGCTGATCGAATGTCCGCTGCGCCTGGGAACCAATGGCAAGGTCAGCACCCTGATGCAGCTCCTGCCGCATGCGCGGTACGACTATCTGCTCATCAACGATTCGGACATCACGGTCTCCCCGCGCTACCTGGAACGAGTGATGGCTCTGCATGCGCCCGACCCCGCTGGAAAACCCAAAGTCGGACTGGTGACCACCCTTTATCGCGGACGCGCGCATGAGACACTGCCCTCGCGGCTCGAGGCGATGGGCATCGCCACCGATTTCCAGCCCAGCGTGCTCCTGGCCCGATGGATCGAAGGCGGCTTGCGCTATGGGCTGGGCTCCACGCTGGCGGTCAGCCGCGAAGCCCTGGACAGCATCGGCGGTCTGGCCGCGGTGGTCGATCACCTCGCCGACGATTACGAACTTGGCGAACGCATCTACAAGGCAGGATTCAAGATCGTCCTTAGCCCGGAAGTGGTGGAAACCAGTGTTCCCCCGTACAAGTGGGGCGGCTTCGTCGACCACCAGCTCCGCTGGTACAGGACCGTGCGCGATGCCCGCCCCAGTGGCTATGCGGGCCTCATTTTCACCTGCGGCCTCGCCTGGGCACTGCTCAATCTGCTGGCCAGTGGCTTGAGCCCTCTGAGCTTGTGGATGCTGGCGCTCAGCTTTTTTCTACGCCTGGCCCTGGCCATGACCGTAGGCGCCGAGTTATTGGGCGACCACCAGGTGTTGCCGAGCCTGTGGCTGTTGCCGCTGCGCGATGTCATCGCGTTAGGCCTGTGGGTGGCCGGATTTGCCGGAAATACCATCGTTTGGCGGGGAGAGCGATTCGCCGTAAAGGCTGGAAAACTGGAAAAGGCCGAATAGTCGAATCCACTCGACCCATCGCCACCCGCGATCGGGAATGGCGGTCTCATCAATGTCTAATTGCTAAGGAACATTGCCCGGCAGCGCGCGTAATATTCCATGTACAGCTCCGCGCATGGCGACGCGGAGATCGCGGAAAGAGTCAATGCGATGCGCGCCTTCGACCAGCTGGGCATTCCCTCTGCGGATCAGCGGATTTGCACCAGTTCCTTCCCGGATTCTGGCGCCCAGCGCGACGACGCGCCGGCGGATGGCCGACGGTTCGTCTACGATCTGCGCATCGATGGGCAGAGTTCAGGGCGGTTCTATAGCGACGTGGCGGATTTCTCCGTCCGGGTTGTTGGCGAAATCGACGCCAGGGCGGACCGCGCGCTCGATGGCTACACCGCCTATCTCACCCAGATTGTGCGTGAGTCTCCGCGCAGCCGCGGCGAGTATGCCCTGGAATTGCTCACGGTGGGCATGGTGTTCCGGCTTTACGACGGAGCCGCCGCCACGACTGCCGGATGGGTGCTTGACCTGGCTCGCGAACTCTTCCGCCTAAGGCGCCGTTCGACGGCCATCAAGCGCGTCGCGGATTTTCTACGCGCCGGATTGTTCCAGTTTTTTATGCGCACGAATTGTCGTGCGGTGAAGGGCGCTGCTCGAAAAGACCCTGCGGCGGAAGGGCAATTCGCTCATTTTCCTCGGCTGATCGGGTGGCTGCAAGCGACCGGCGAATTTGAGCAGGAGTGGCGGAGCATGGAAAATTGGCGTGGCTACCTGTCCGGGCTTTCCCCTGTAGAGGCTGAAAACTGGATCTCGGTCGCGCTGGATCTGTTCGACTGGTTTAAGCAAGAGACCGATCTTGCCCTCGGCAAGTACACCGCCGGAGTGAATCCTTTCCTCGAGAACGCCTACGCCATGCGTTTCTGGCGCGAAGACCAGCTCTTCTGCGGCAGGCGGCCGGTGGAGTATCACCTGGGGATGGTGGCGGCGGAGGTGATGAATGAGGGCCTGCGCGAAGGCTTCCAAAGCAGGCCGCGTAAGGTCGTGCTGGTTCCCGGCTGCATGCGCGGCGCGCGCATCGACACCTGCAAGGCGGTTACACGCGGACTCGACATAACCTGCGCGGGGTGTGACCCCGATTGCGCCGTCAACCGGATCACGCGGCGCATGCGGCACGAGGGAATCGGCGTGTACATCGTCCCGCATTCCTCCGGTTTCAGCCGCTGGCTGGAGCGCTGGCAGAATGATCCCAAGGTGGGTCTGGCCGCCGTAGCATGCATGATGAACATTCTTGCCGGCGGCTACGAGATGCGCGCGCGCGGCATCGCCTCGCAATGCGTGCCGCTTGATTTTCCCGGTTGCGAGAAGCACTGGAGCGATAAGGCAGTCTCAACCAGCCTGAACGAGGACCAATTGGTACAGATTGTGACCGCCGCCAGGCGCTGAGCGCGTTGGCACCGGCATCGGCGAGGATGCTATCGTGAGTGCCAAATGCCCTTCGCGACACAGACAGAAGCGGGTGTGCCAATTCAAGGACCGTCAGCCACGCTCATCCACGACGACTGGTACCCGGCGCTGCGCACTGACCAACTGCGGCGAAACAAGCTCGTGACCGCGATGCTGCTGGGTATTCCGCTGGTGCTGGGGCGGCGGGGCGACGGGCAGGTCTTTGCCCTGCGCGACAGTTGCCCCCATCGCGGCATTCCTTTGAGCGTGGGCTGGTTCGACGGCAACCGCGTCACGTGCCGCTACCACGGCTGGGAATTCGAACCCTGCAGCGGCCAGTGCCAGTTGATTCCTTCGCTCACCAGTGAGGACAAGCTGGACGCAACCCGCATCTACGCTACAGCGTTTCCCTGCGAGGAGCGCGATGGGCACGCGTGGGTGTTTGTCCCCGGGCCCGGAAGCGGACGGCGCTCCTCGGGTACGCTGCCTTCTCTGCCGGAAGTGCAGAAGTTCGGGGCTCGGTTTCGCACCGCGTTTCTTACCGCCGATCTACCCTGCAACGTGGACCACGGCATCATCGGGCTGATGGACCCGGCGCACGGGCCGTTTGTGCACCAGGCGTGGTGGTGGCGTTCACGGGCCAGCATTCGCGAGAAGACCAAGCGCTTTGAGCCGATCCCGGAAGGCTTTCGCATGAGCGCGCATGCGCCCAGCGGAAATTCCGCGCCCTACAAGCTGCTCGGCGTCTATGGCCAGCCGATCGAAACCACCATCGACTTCGTGCTGCCCAACCGGCGCACCGAGATCATTCGCTGCGGCGACAAGTGGTTCTCCAGCCTGACCACCGTGACGCCGGTGACCGCGTCCACCTGCCGTATCGATGTGGTGGCGGCGTGGAACGTGTTTTATTACGTGCCGTTCGTGACACCGATCGCGAAGTTCTTCGGCGCGAAGTTCGTGCGCCAGGACCAGGTCACCATGATCCAGCAGGCCGAGGGGCTCAGACACAATCCCAGCCTGATGTTGATCGACGATGCGGACAAGCCGGCCAAGTGGTATTTCGCGCTGAAGCAGGCGCGACTGGACTCCCAGGTCTCAGAAGCGAGACCTGGGGCACCCCCGAAACATCCGATGGATGGTCCGGTGGACTTGCATTGGCGCAGCTAATCCCCGGTGGTCACGGCCGCCAGGTCCTGCAGCGTAATGGCCTCCGGGTCGATGGACAGGCAGATGCCCAGCTCATTGAATGCCTTGTCCCACATGGGACGCTCGTCGGGGCTCAATGACGTAAGCGCATAACTCGATGTGCGCAGGATCTCGTACCAGATGTTCTGGGCCTGCCAGAGGTTGAGATCGAACGGCAACTCCGCGAACACGCGCGCCAGGGTCAGGGCGCGCTCCAGCATCTCCAGCGATCCGGCGGACATCAGCATCTCGATCATGGCGCGCTTCATGCGCTGATCGGCGATGTACGACAGGGTTACGATTTCGAGCGGCACCTCGTCCGCGTGGGCCAGTGTCAGGAACGAACGCAGCGAAGCCTGGTCGATGGGATCGGATTCGAGCGCGCGGCGCATTCCCGCGTTGATCGCGAACCCCGCGGCCAGCGTGAGTGCGGGCGGCTTCGGCAAACCGGCCTGGGACAGGAAGTGCAGCAGGCTGGCGTGGTCGTCGTAGATGTTGGTCATCGAGCTTTCGATGTTCCACAAGGTGGTGTTGAGGATGAGTTGAACGATGCGGCGCTGCTCGTCGGTAAACAGCGACGTGAGCGAATAATCCACGTGCCCATAGTAGGAGTCGAGAAGACGAATTACTTTGGGGAAATCGGCGCGCAGAACCTGCTCCGACGCCTGCTTGACGAACTTCTCAAACACCTCGGCTTCTCCCGCGTCGTAGGCCTTGACCGCGGCGGTAATGTTCTGGTCGCCGAAGTGGAGCACGGCAAACGAGAAACTGCTCTGCCGGCCGGTGATCGCGCTGGCGATGTGGACGCGGCCGATGGCAAGCTTGCCGCGCCCGGAAGTGAACACCTCGTAGGAGATGCGTCGCATGTTGTAGCAGAACAGTTCTGTCTCTTCGCTGAACGACGAGAAGATCGAGCTGATGGCATAGTGCGCCACCACCTGCTCCAGGCCGAGTTGCAGCTTGCCGATTTTCTCCCGGTAGATCCGGGCTCCGTCTCCGGCGCTGGCGACATTGGACCGCGCCTGGTTCAGGTTGTCGAGGAATACCGCTTCGAGGCCTGCCGCCTCTGTGCCGAACAGGCGCTCCGCCAGTTGCAGCACGCGCGCCGCGTAGGCGATGATCTGCACCGTTTCGATGCCGGAGATGTCGTCGAAAAACCAGCCGCAGCTGGTGTACATCAATTGCGCGTGGCGCTGCATTTCCATCAGCTCGAGCGCGAGCACGCGTTCCAGATCGGTGAGCGGACGAACCTGGTGATCGATAAAGAAGTTGTCGGAAGACTCGTTGCTGCGATCGAGGACTACGCCGATGTAACCGTCCCGTGCCGCCCAGACGTCGTGGAACAATTCCTTGCCGGCCTTCTCGGTGAGAGGGATCAACGCGTCGCGAAGTTGGTCGAGAGCGGCGCGGAGCGGTTTTCGCCACGCCTGGTTCCAGCCGGGCTTGCCGCCGTTGCAGCCGCAGTCAGACCGCCATCGCTCCACGCCATGCGCGCAGCTCCATGACGTGTTGTCGTTGATCTGGCACTCGAACTCCGGCGGGAATTGGGCGAGGAAACTTCCGTAGTTGGCAAGCTTGACGTTCTTGTCCTGCTCCAGCAGGCGCAGCCCATACGCGAGCGCCATTTCGCCGTGGCGGTGGTGATGGCCGTACGACTCGCCGTCGGTTGCCACGTGCACCAGCTGCGGCTGGGAGCCATCGCGAAATGCACTTTTCAGACGGTTGGCGAAATTCTCGCCGGAGTTCAGCAGCCCTTCAAACGCGATCGCACGGGAAGTCGGGCCATCGTAGAAAAAGATCGCCATCGAGGCGCCGGACTCGAACCTGATGAGATAGGGATGGGTGGTGTCGACGCTGGCATCGGGAGTGTTGCTCCAATCACCGCCATCTTTGAGGGAACGGATGCGCCTGCATTGATGAGGCGCCAGCACCGTGAACTTGATGTTGTGCTGCGCCAGGAGCTCCAGCGTTTCCATATCGACCGCGGTCTCGGACAGCCACATGCCTTCGGGAGCGATGCCGTAGTGATGCTGATAGTCCGCGATGCCCCAGCGGATCTGCGTGATCTTGTCGCGGCGATTGGCCAGGGGCATGATGGCGTGGTTGTAGACCTGCGCCATGGCCGAGCTGTGTCCCTTGAAGTTCTTGCGGCTGCGTCGCTCGCCGTCCAGGATCATGCGATAGGTACGCGGCGCGTTCTCCTTGAGCCAGCTGAGCAGGGTGGGACCGAAATTGAAACTGATGCGCGAGTAATTATTGAGAATGCGCGTGATCTGGTTTTTGATGTTGACCACGCGGGCGGCGCCGTTGGTGGCGTAGCACTCGGCGCAGATGCGCTCGTTCCAGTCGTGATAGGGAGCGGCGGAATCCTGGGTCTCGACCGTTTCCAACCAGGGGTTTTCACGCGGGGGCTGATAAAAGTGCCCATGAATGCAGACATAACGCTTGCTTGTGGCCATGAAGAATTCCCATCGGGGGCCCGCGCCCAAGGGAAGAGCGCGGCCACTTGCTTATTTTAGTGCCGCGCACCGGGTCAATATTTCCCAAACAAACCGCGCTGCTCTGACGGTGGTAACGATTCCGCAATTGACGTTTACATCCCCGGTGGTGCGCTCGATGATTTGGCCAGGTCGCAGGCCCGCCACAGATACCAGCTGGCGACGGATCGAAACGGCTTCCAACGCTGCCCGCGCTTGAACACCACGTCCGGCTTGGGCAGGTCTTCGGCGGCGATGGGCCGCGACTTGGGCACGCGCATGAACGTGAGCGCGTAGCCTTTGCGCACGCCGTAGTCGGTTACCGGCAGCACATCCGGCCTGCCCATGCGGAAAATGAGCAGCATCTCGACCGTCCAGGGACCAATGCCGCGCACTTCGGTGAGCCGTTCGACGATATCCGCGTCGGTCATCTTGAGAATCGCGGAGTGCGAAGGAACCGTGCCGTCGATGGTCTTGGCGGCAAGGTCCTTCATGGCCCTGGTCTTGTTCCCCGAGACGCCCGCGGCGCGCAGAACCTCGTCGGGCGTGTCGAGCAGCGCTTTGGGTGAGGGATCGCCGCCGTAGTATTCGCGCACGCGCCGGTGAATGGTGGCGGCGGCCTTGCCGTGCAATTGCTGATAGAGAATCGACTCGAGCAGCGATTCGAAAGGGGAAGGAAGCCCATCAAGGCGCAGGGTAAAGTCGCCGGCCCGATCGATGAGTGCGCCGAGCTTGGGGTCACGCGTGCGAAGGTGGGTCAGGGCTTCGTCGGGGTCGAAAGGAAGCTTGCGGCTGCGGCCGTCGTGGAGCATGGATGGAGTCTATCGCACCCCGCGGCGGGCTTTCAGCATCGGGACGCGAAGGTGCGGGTGGTACACTCCGGAGCGAACTGGAGGGCTTGGGGATGATCAGGATGAAGCGCCGCGAATTCATGAAGGCGGCCACGGCGGCGGGGCTTATGATGCAGGCAGGATCGAGCTTCTCATTGTGGGCCGACCAGCCGAAGCCTGACCCCGACGTCAAGCGCGTGCTGGTGATGTTCAAGTGCCACTTCGACGCGGGATTCATCGACACCCAGGCCAACGTGGTCCACCGTTATTTCACTGAGTATTTTCCGCGCGCCATCGAAATTGCGCGAACCGCGAATGAGGGCGGGAAGAAGCGCTATGTGTGGACCACGGGCTCGTGGCTGTTGTACGAGTACCTTGAACAAGGCTCGCCCGCCGATCGCAAGACCATGGAGCAGGCGATTGCGCGTGGTGACATTGCATGGCACGCGCTGCCGTTTACGTGGCAGACGGAGATGATGAGCCGGTCGCTCATCGAAGGGAGCCTCGGGCTCTCGAGGGTTCTGGACGGGCGCTTTGGGAAAGTCACCACCGGCGCCAAGATGACCGATGTGCCGGGACATACGCGCGGTCTGATTGTGCCGCTGGCCAAACACGGTGTCGGGTTTCTCGAGATCGGCGTGAACGGCGGATCAACCGTTGCGACACTGCCGCCGATCTTTTTATGGAAGTCGCCCTCCGGCGCGAGCCTGCCGGTGATGTACCACTGGGAATACGGCGGAATCGCGCGCATTCCTGGGTCGGATATCGTGCTGGTGACCCGGGTTCGCGATGACAACGCCGGACCGCACACCGCCGAAGAAATCGCAACCATGCATTCCCAACTGACGGCGCAATTTCCGAATGCCGAAATCGCTGCGTGCAACTTGTCGGACATGGCGACGGCGATTGCTCCGCATCGCGGCTCGCTGCCGGTTGTAACCCAGGAGATCGGCGACACATGGATTTACGGCGTGGCCAGCGACCCCCTGAAGGTGGCGCGCTACCGCGAAGTAGCGCGCATGAGAGATGCGTGGATCGCGGGAGGGAAATTCAAGGCGGGGGACGCGACCGACGTGGCGCTGCTGCGGCGACTGCTGCTGGAAGTCGAGCACACCTGGGGAACCGATACCAAGACGTGGCTCGATTTTGACAACTACAAACCCGCCGACCTCGAGCGCATGCTCGATACCAAGAATTACAAGGTGGTGCAATTCAGCTGGCAGGAAAAGCGCAAGGACCTGCTGGATGCGGTGGCAACGCTGCCCGATGCCCTGAGAGTCGAGGCCCAGAATGCGATCGAGAAGTTAAAGCCGACAGAGCCGGCGATCGGAACTGGTTCTCGTCCGGCGGGAAAGTCGATCGAGACCGCGCACTTTGTTTTGGCACTGGACCCCAAGACCGGCGCAATTACGCGGCTGCGCAACAAGGCCACCGGCGTCGAGTGGGCCGGCGACGACAACCCCATCGGGCTGGTCGCTTACCAGACGTTGTCTCCGAAGGATTACGAGGTATTTATCAAGAGCTACCTGACGACCGCCGCCGACTGGGCTTTCAAGGATTTCGGCAAGCCCAATATTGAGCGGTTCGGGGCGGAGAGCCGGACGTGGCTGCCGGGAGCGGCGACTGTGCAGGTGGAAGAAACGGCCGACGCGCATCGCATCCTGATCCAGCCGCGCTTCGAGGACGAAGAGGCGTTTCAGTCGGGCAGGGCTTCGTTTCCGCGTAAGGTCTATGTCGAACTGGTGCTGCCCAAGGCGAATGCCGTCGTTCGCCTGAACTTGAGCTGGTTTCAGAAGCCGCCGACGCGGCTGCCCGAGGCGTTGTGGCTGACATTCAATCCGAAGGTGGCGAACGCGAAGGAATGGAAGCTGGTTAAATCGGATGAAGAAGTCTCGCCATTCGACGTGGTCGAGTCGGGCAATCGGCACATGCACGCAGCCGGCGGAGGATTCCAAATTCACCAAGGCAACCACTTGTTCGCCGTTGAGCCACTCGACGCACCCGTGGTCGCGCTGGGCGAGCGAACGCCGCTGCTTTTCTCGAACGAGCAGCCCGACCTGAGCCGCGGCATCCACTCCTGCCTTTACAACAATGCGTGGGGCACCAACTACATCATGTGGTACGGAGAGGATGCGCGCTTCCGCTATGTGCTGAATGCCTGACCGGGCACGTTTCCCGATCAGGATTTGAGCACTTTGAACGGGCTGGACGGCAGCGAAACTTCCGGCCGACGCATTAGCGATTTGCCGAGCCGTCTCCACTCCCGCCCGATGCGATCTGAAATGAAAAACAGATCCCCCGCGGTGATGGGTCCGAGCACGCGGCGATGCCCCACCGCCGCGAGGGCCATGGATGCAATACAGCCGCACTGCTCGCAATCAGGGTTGCCGCCGAACTGGCAGGGTGAAATCGCGGTCTCCAGATCGGCGGAGATGGTTTTGGTCGTTCGGGCAAAGATGCACTCGTCGGGATTTTTCGGCGGGGATTCGATTTCCCGGATGAGCGAGTCCGGCATTTCGAGCGCCGGATATTTCTTGCGCAACTGGCGCAGATCGGCCACCACGGAGGTCCGCTGCGAAGCGCTCAGAATTTCAGGATCGGTGGCGCCGCGCTGCGGAGTGAACAGGCTGAACCATACGCGGCGAACCTCCGGCCGCCCGGTCCAGAACTGAAGAAACTCGTCCAGGTAGCCGCGGCGTTCCGCGATCTGCGCGGTGATGGTGCAGTGAATTGTTACCTTTGTCTCTTCAATATTGGCGAGGATGCGCTCGTAGGTGGCGGGTTTACGCCGAGCGTCGTGCTCCGGTTGAAGGCCGTCCACGGAGATGACGACGTTGAGGTTTTTCAACTTCATCCACGCTAGGGGAATGCGGCGAAAAGCGCTGGTAACCACCTGGGTGTGGACGCCGCGCTGCGCCAGCCGGAACAGCATTATGTCGAGTTCGCGATGACGCACCAGCGGGTCGCCTCCGACCAGCGACACGTGCAGGGGCTTGTGCTCATCGACCAGTTCCATTACCCGCCTGACCAGTTCGTCGCCTTTGAAGTCGGAAAGGTCGCGCAGTTGGGTTGCTCCGCCCAGGTGCGCCGCATCGAAGGCGTAGCACCCGGGACAACGGAGGGGACACTCCTTAGTGATTTCGATGGATAAAGACGGCGCGCGCCCGCTCAGGATGCGGGCCCACGCATTCAGAATTTCGGTAGTTTTCATTGACCTCTCCAGAGGGAAAGAAGGACGAGACAAAAATGTCAACGTACGGGCGGGAATGCCCAGTAGGGAAGATCAGCTTTCTGGCGAGAATCGAGAGGAATCAAATCTGAAGGGGCAAACTCCAGATGGGCATTGGGGAACCTGCGGTCTGATCGCAGCCGCGGCGAGCTTCTGCCAATACCACTTGCCGGCGGGGAAGGAACAACCTCGCCGATGCATTGATGAGGATTCGGATCCCCTGCCTGCAGCTCTGCACCATCACCAGGACCAGGCAAAGAGTGATGACGATGAGCAGGACGTTGGTTTCAAAGTCGTGGCCGCCGTGCAGAAAGCGATCCCACGTCCACAGGTGTTGTGTGAAAGGAAGCGCAATCAATACGATCGAAGCCAGAAACAGCAACAACCGACCGGCGCGGGCGAACACATGGGTTGGGGATGTGAAACCCAACAGGTCCGAACATACCGTGTTAAACCGGTGATGCATGATCCGCCTTGGCCTGCTCTGAGTTTACCTGTTCCCGGGTTTGGGGTCGAACCGGCGGCAAAGCCAAACCAAAGCAGGAGCGGGTTGCGGGGTGGCCGGGCCCACGCCTTTGTCTCGGCGGCCCGGGGGCTGCCCTAGTAGGATCAAGGACGTAGCAACGCCATCAGGAGCACAGATCGTCATGAAGATGCGGCCGGGTTCGCCAACGGGATTTTTGCTGTGTGGAAAGGAATGGACCGACGGAGAAGCGCTGGAGGTCCGATCCCCCTGGGACCAGGGCCTGGTCGGGCGGGTCATCCAGGCGACCCGCGCCGATGCGCGCCAGGCGGTAAATCACGCCGTGGCCAGCATTCGCCGCACCCGTGCCCTGCCGCGCTGGAAGCGCCGCGAAATCCTCGAGGACGTCACGGCAGCGCTGATCGAACAGAAAGAGCGTTTCGCGCAGCTGATCGTCGCGGAGGCGGGAAAGCCCGTTCGCCTGGCGCGTACCGAGGTCGACCGCGCGGTGCTCACCTTCAAGACCGCCGCCGAGGAAGTTTCCCGTTTAGGCGGTGAGACCATTCCACTCGACCTCACGGAAGGCAACGAAGGCCGCTGGGGACTGGTCCAGCGTTTCCCGGTGGGCCCGGTGCTCGCCATTACTCCCTTCAATTTCCCGCTGAATCTTGCCGCGCACAAACTTGCCCCTGCGATCGCTGCGGGTTGCCCGTTTATCCTCAAGCCCGCACCTCAGACTCCGTTCACCGCGCTGGCGCTGGGCGAAATCATTCTGAAAGCCGGCTGGCCTCAAGAGGCGCTGGCGGTTCTGCCCCTGGCCAACGTCGACACTGCGTGGCTCGCGGAAAAGGAAGATCGCGTCAAGCTGGTGAGCTTCACCGGTTCCGCGAAGGTCGGATGGGAACTGAAGGCGCATTCCGGCCGTAAGCGCGTGTTGCTTGAACTTGGCGGCAACTCGGGAATGATCGTTCATGGGGACTGGCCCGACTTGGACGACGCCGCCCTGCGCACCGCTCACGCCGCCTTCGGGTATGCAGGACAATCGTGCATCAGCGTCCAGCGGGTGTACGTCGAACGAAGGATCTTCCAGACTTTCCTCTGGAAAGTGGTTGAGATCGCGGCCAGGCTGGTGAGCGGCAATCCCGCGGACGAGGCGACCGACGTGGGTCCGATGGTTCGTCTCAGTGAGGCGGAGCGCGTAGAAGCCTGGGTGAAAGAAGCCGTCGACGCGGGCGCCAAACTGATTGCCGGAGGCGAGCGGCACGGCGGCATGGTTACACCCACCATTCTCACCGGCACAAAATCGGGAATGAAGGTGCGCGATGAGGAGGTCTTCGGGCCGGTCATCATCATTGAGCCGTATGACGACTTCGAAGAGGCGCTCGCGGAAGTCAACCATTCGAAATACGGCCTGCAGGCTGGTCTCCTGACCCGCGACGCGGGGCGGATTCTTACCGCATTCCGGGAACTCGAGGTCGGTGGGCTCATAGTAGGAGACACGCCCAGCTGGCGCCTCGACCCGATGCCGTATGGCGGCGTGAAAGACTCCGGACTGGGCCGCGAAGGCATTCGTTCAGCTATCCAGGAAATGACCGAGCCGCGCATGCTGGTGATGGCGGGCGTGAGCTGATCGTTGCAAGCGGCGCGCATTTGAGGGGTTACGAGAGAATCCAATGGATCTTGGCCTGCGAGATAAAGTCATCCTGGTGACGGGTGGCGGGGCGGGAATCGGCGCCGCCATTACCCGCGCCTGCCTCGACGAAGGAGCACGCCTCGTTGTCCTGAGCAGGCGCTCGGAGAACGTGCAGGAATTCATGGAGGAAATGGCGTCGAAGCGCGCCCGCTGCGAGCTGATCGAGATTCATCTCGAAGACATCGAGCGATGCCGCCAGGCGATCGCACAGGTCGAGGAGCGGTTCGGTTCCATCTACGGCCTGGTGAACAACGCGGGAGCGAACGACGGCGTAGGACTCGAGGAGGGCTCGGTTGAAAAATTCGTCCAGAGCCTGCAGAGCAACCTGATTCACAACTATGCGCTGGCGCATTTCGCTCTGCCCGCGCTCAAGCGAAGCCAGGGAGCGATCGTCAACATCAGCTCCAAAGTCGCATTGACGGGACAGGGCCGGACTTCGGGCTATGCGGCGTCAAAAGGAGCGCAACTGGCTCTTACGCGGGAGTGGGCTGCGGAGCTCTTGCCTTATGGAATCCGGGTCAATGCAGTGCTGCCGGCGGAGGTGATGACTCCTCTCTATCGCCGCTATCTGGATTTTCTTGGCGATCCGGAAGCCAGGCTCAAGGAAATTACCGACAAGATTCCGCTGGGGCACAGGATGACGCTGGCGTCGGAGATCGCAGCCGCGACGGTGTTCCTGCTGTCTCCAACCCAGTCCGGGCACACCACCGGGCAACATGTCATCGTCGATGGCGGGTACGTTCACCTGGATCGTGCGTTGACGTAGCCGCGGCCGGCCAACTCAAGTTCGCACCGGAGCGGCAACTTCTTCAACCCGCGGCGCCGCCGGAATTTCGCGCGGCCAAATGACGGTGAATTGGGTTCCCTGGCCGGGCGTGGATTCCAGGTCGACCGTTCCGCCGTACTTTTCTACCAACTGCTTCACCACCCACAACCCCATTCCGTTCCCTTTTTCCCCCTTGGTGCTGGCGCCAAACTGGAACAGGTTGGGAATCATCGCGGGGTCGATGCCGGTTCCTTCATCGGCGATCACCACCTCCACGGCATCGGGCTTGCCCGTCATGATCAGGCTCACCTTGGCGCCCCGGCGATTGGTGGCTTCGCAGGCGTTCCGTACCAGGTTCAGCAGAACCTGCCTCGTTTCGACCGGGAGTGCAAGGACGGCACAGTCGCCGGTGGCGCGGATTTCGAACTCCACTCCACGCTTACGCATAAGCAGCTCGAGCAGCACACGCACTGACTCGGCGGAAGATTGCAAATCCACTTTCTCCGGCGCATTGGACTGCCGGAAAAATCCCAGCGTGGAGCGCGTCAGCGACTCGATCCGCCGCACCTCGTCGGCAGATTGCCGGGCCATCTGCACAATTTCCGGAGTGACGCCGGGCGAAATCTCGATGAGGAACATCATGTTCTGAATGGCCGCGAGCGGATTGTTGATCTCGTGGGTGACCACGGCCGACATGCGATTCCACTCTTGCAGCTTGCGTGCATCCAGCAGGCTCTCTTCGATTTGCGCCTTTTCAGTTTCGGTGCTGGCCAGTCGCAGCGCGTAGTCGTTGATGCCGAAACCAAGGTCCTTGGCGCGCCGGATGAACTGCACCGCCACGAATCCGGACAGCAGGGCGGTGATGATATTGGTCCACGCGTCGATCCAGAACACCGGGATCCATGTTGTGACTACGTCCATCAAGTGGGTCGAACCGCAGGCCACGATGAAGAGCGCGAACCCGGTCAGAAAGAATCCCCATTCGCGGTAGATCGATCGCCCGGTCCGGCGCAGGAGATAGAACAGGGTCGCGCAGATGCTGGAGTAGCTGAGGAACGTGATCGCGTTGGTGACCGCCATGGTCCAGATGAGATTGGGGTCGCGACTCCAGCAGACGGCGTGGGGCATCAAGGAAGCGGACATGGAACATGACCCTCTTGAACGCTTTAGATGTCATCCTTGCGCGACAGACGTTATGCGGGGCCCCGGAAAAGCGCGGAGGTTAAGGGCGCCCTGCTCACCCTGATCCTCACAGACTGCCAATGGAGGGAGCGGTAGTCCCGAGCGGCGGGTTCTGAGCGCAACGCTTCCTTGTATCAGCGCGCCATGAGGCCGCGCAAGCCGCTTTAACCTGCCGGGCCTTGTGAGGTAGTCCCTGAATTACTCCCGGCTGTCACAAAAGCGCAAGGCATCCCTTTTCCTGTGGCGATAACACAGGTAGCCGGGTTAGCCTTATGTGGTAATGCCACAGGGGAGAATATGGGACCCTCCAAACTTGACCTGCTGCAGGGAACGCTCGATCTGATGGTTCTGCAGACGCTGACCGCAATGGGGTCGATGCACGGCTACGGCATCGCCAGACGGATCGAGCAGGTCAGCTCCAACCAGGTGCTGCTCAACCAGGGCACCATCTACGCCTCGCTGGTGCGTCTCGAACAGCACGGATGGATCGCGTCGAACTGGGGCACGTCCGACAATAATCGCAAAGCCAAGTTCTACTCGATCACGGCGGCCGGGCGTCGACAGCTTGCCAAGGACGCTCACTATTGGGAGCGCCTCACCGACGTGATGGATCGCGTAATGGCCATGGGCAAGGAAGGCGAGGAGCCGGCATGAGCCGCCTCCGCCGGCTTACGCGGCGCGCGCAGGCATTCTTGGGAAAACGCAGCCTTGATGCGGACTTGAACGAAGAGCTGGCCGCGCATCTGGAGATGGCTGTCGAGGACAACCTGGCTCGCGGCATGGCGCCGGCCGAAGCCAGGCGAGTGGCGCTCATCAGCATCGGCGGACTGCAACAAGCCAGGGAAAGACATCGGGAGGCACGGGGACTTATGACAATTGACATTCTCGGCCAGGACATTCGCTACACGCTGCGCACGCTGGGCCGCGATCGCGGATTCACATCCGTTGCGATATTGATTCTCGCGCTCGCCATCGGCGCCAACATCGCGGTGTTCAGCGTGGTGAACACGATTCTGCTGCGGCCGCTTCCGTTTCCGAATGCGCAGCAACTGGTTTGGATCGCCCCTCCGCCGGCGAAGTGCGGGCTGTCTTGCGCCACGTATTCGACCGATGCCTTCGACGAGTTTCGCGTGAATACGCGCTCCTTCCAGGACGTGACCGGATACTTCGCCTTCTCCAGCCCCGATAATCTGAAGCTGGCGCGCAGTGGCGGCGCGCCCATTCCGGCCACCGGGATCGACGTGATCGCGAACTTTTTCCAGGTGCTCGGCGTGCAGCCTGCCATGGGGCGCGCATTTACGGCCGAGGACGGCCGCCACGGCGTCGGCGCCGGTGGTGCTGCTGAGCGATGCGTGGTGGAGGCGGCAATTCAATGCCGATCCTGCCATCGTGGGCAAGGCCATCGATCTGAACGGCAAGCAGACCACCATCATCGGGGTGCTGCCGCGCACCTTTGATTTCGGCGCGGTGTTTTCCCCCGGCGCCAAGATTGATGCGATTACCCCGCTCGATCTGTACGGGCCGCCTCGCGACTGGGGCAACATCATTACCATGATCGGACGGATGAAACCGGGCGTGACGCTGGGCCAGGCGGTGGGTGACGCCAAGTCGGCCGAGAGGTACATGTGTTGGAATAATCGCTATCCCAACGGCTGCGGCAAGGATTACAAAGATGCCGTTGTTCCGGTCCCGCTGAAGGATTACATCAGCGGCAGGTTGCGGCGTTCGCTGGTGGTGTTGTGGTCGGCGGTGGGCGCCATCCTGCTGATTGCCTGCGTGAACCTGTCCAACCTGCTCCTTTCGCGCGCCTCGTCGCGCAGCAAGGAGTTCGCCATGCGCGGAGCGCTGGGAGCCACTCGCGGCCGGATCGTCCGGCAACTTCTGACCGAGAGCCTGATCCTGTCGACCGCGGGGGCAGCGCTGGGGCTGGGTCTCGCGTTTGCACTCGTCAAGTGGCTGGCGCACCAGGGGTCGATCGCGCTGCCGCTGTTGGGATTGTTGCGCTTTGACAGCTCCGCGGTGGGATGGACGGTGATTCTTGCGGTTACCGCAGCGATGCTGTTCGGGCTTCTCCCGGGCCTGCGCATGGCCAGCGGAAACCTTCAGGACGGGCTGAAGGAATCAGGTATGGGCGTGGGCTCAGGGCGGCGCCACGAGCGCCTGCGCGCGGTGCTGGTTGTAACCGAAGTCGCCCTGGCCTGCACGCTGCTGGTGGGAGCCGGCCTGTTGCTGCGCAGTTTCCTCAAGGTCCTCGATGTGGATCTGGGATTCCAGCCGGCGCGCAGTGCGGCGGTGACCGTGGACTACGAGGACAATCCGGCGGACGGAAACGGAAATTCGGACGCATCGCAGAACCTGATCCTGGCGCATCGTGCTGCATACTTTCAGCCCCTGATTCAACGCGTGAGTGCGCTGCCCGGCGTGCAGGCGGCGGGAACCACGGACTATCTGCCCCTGGCGGGAAACCGGTCGTGGGGACTGCCGTATCCCAAAGGGGTGAAGCTGCCGGACGGATTGCATGTGGCGGGTCCGCTGGTTTATGTGGTGTCGCCCGGCTATCTGCCCGCGATGGGAACCAGGCTGCGCGGGCGTGACTTCACCTGGAGCGACAGGACCAGCACACAGAACGTGGTGGTGATCAACGAATCGTACGCGAAGTTCCTGGCCTCTTACGCGAAGTGGCCGAATAACGACCCGGTGGGGCAGGTGCTGGTAAATGGCGACAAGGATCCGGGCATGATGGTGGCCGGCGTTGCCGAGGACGTCCACGCGGAGAGCGTGGAAGGCGAGAACGGATGGCAGATTTACTATCCGGGGACACAGAAGTTTGCGGGGACAACGCAGCTGGTGGTGCGCACCGCGCTTCCGCCTGCGCAGATGGCAAACAGCGTCATGGGTATCCTGCGCGAAATGAACGCGAAGCAGACGGCTGCCGAGTTCAAGCCGATCCAGATGCTGGTAGACCATGCCAACTCGCCGCGCCGATTCTTCATGCTTCTGGTGGCCTCGTTTGCCGGCCTCGGCCTGCTGCTGGCCGGCCTGGGCATTTATGGCGTGATTTCGTACTCGGTAACACGCCAGACCTGCGAAATCGGCATCCGCATGGCGCTGGGCTCGAGCGCCGGCCGCGTCCAGCGCGAAGTGCTGATGGGGACGCTTCGGCTGGCGTTTATCGGGATTGTACTGGGATGCGGAGCTTCGATCTTTGCGTCGCGCCTGATTGCGACCCTGCTGTTTGGGACTTCGACGTCGGACATCGCCACCTACATAGGCATGGCGCTGCTGCTGGTGGTGGTCGCCGCGCTCTCGGGCTATCTCCCCGCGCGCCGCGCCTCGCGCATCAGCCCGCTGGTCGCCCTGCGCGCCAACTGACCGTTGCACGTAAACCAGAAGCAGAACCTCCGTGCCCTATCCTTTCGACTTTTTCCTGTCGAAAGGGTGGGAGACCACTGAATCCAGATTCGCGGAGAGCTCTTGGTTCACCGGGTCGGCGATGCTGGTCGCATACCCGTGTGATTGAAGGCACTGAGGAACATATCGGCCTTGTGAAACCGTCTTTCATGGCTGGCCGGCGATTTGGTAGTCGATATCGCCGCCGCAGCCCTGGAAAACGCCATGCCAACCCTGGTTGCTGAAGAACTGAAACTGATTTGCACGTTCGCGGAATTGCGCGAGCGAGCCCGTGAACTCGGACCGAAACGGGTGGGGGTCGTCCTCGCGGACGATGACGTCGCCCTCACGGCTGCGTCCGACGCGTTGCTTTCCCGGATCGCCACTCCCGTCTTGATCGGCGACGAAACAGCAATCCGCAGCCGCGCCGAATCACTCGGCCTCATGGAGCTAGCCCGGCGGGCGGAGTTTGTTGCCGCCTCCGAGGATGCCGCCGAGATTGCGGTCAGCATGGCCCGCGGAGGCAGCATCGACATCCTGATGAAGGGGCACCTGCGCACCGACCAGTTGCTCCATCCGGTGTTGGACAAGGAGCATGGGCTGCGCACCGGGCGGGTACTCTGCGACGTCGCCGTGTTCGAACACCGCGACCCGAAAGGCACCAGAATGGTGGCCACCACCGACGGCGGGCTCACCGTTGCGCCGACCCTGGAACAGAAGAGGCAGATCATCCACGGCGCAATCGAACTTCTGCATTGCCTGGGGATCCCACGCCCAAAAATCGCGATCATGAGCGCCATCGAGGTGGTTTCGGAGGCGATGCCCTCCACCATCGACGCCAAAGCCCTGACGGAGATGGGCTTGGCCGGAGAGTTCGGCGACGCCGAAGTCTACGGTCCGCTGGCCCTCGATAATGCGCTGCTCGACTGGGCCGCCAAGGCCAAGGGCATCAACCACCCGGTTGCGGGGCACGCGGACTGTCTTCTCATGCCCTCGATCGAGGCCGGGAACCTGCTCGCCAAGTCCATCATCTTCCTTGCCGGCCGACCGTTCGCGCATGTCGTGGTAGGCGCCAAGACGCCCATCCTGATCCCTTCGCGAGTGGAAAGCGCGCAGGACAAGGTCAATGCCATGGCCCTTGGAGTGCTGTATGCCGCCCGCTGAATTCAAAATTCTGACGATCAACCCGGGCTCGACCTCGACCAAGCTTGCCGTCTATGCTAACGAGCGGCTGGAATGGGTGCGCTGCCTGGTTCACTCCGAGAGCGAAATGGAGCCCTTCCGCGGGCGCCCTGTACTCGACCAGTTGGAATTCCGGCGCGCGCGCATCGAAGCCGAACTGGCCGGCGCCGGATACGCATTGAACGGGTTCGACGCCATTGCCGGACGTGGCGGCCTGATGCGCCCCATCGCCAGCGGAACTTATCGCGTCAACGAGCCGATGCTTATGGATTTGCGACTTGCCGAGCAGGGAGAACACGCCTCCAATATGGGCGCCTTTCTGGCGCAGTCCATTGCGCGCCTGAGCCACGCGCAGGCGTTTGTGGTCGATCCCGTCAGCGTGGATGAACTCACTCCCAGGGCGCGCATTTCCGGTACCGCCCTGGCCGAGCGGCACAGCCTTTCCCACGCGCTCAACACCAAGGCGGTGGCCAAGCGCTACGCGCGCGACGAGGGCAAAAGCTATGCCGGCCTGCGCCTCGTCGTCGCCCACTTGGGAAGCGGTATCTCCGTATCTGCGCATGATGGCGGCCGCATGGTCGACGTGAACCTGGCCGGCCAGGAAGGCCCCATGTCTACCGAGCGCAGCGGCGGCATGCAATGGATGTCGGTGGTGCAACTGTGCTTCAGCGGCCGCTACACGGCGGATGGCGTCTACAACGCGCTGTTCCGCGAGGGCGGGATTTACTCCTACCTGGGAACCAAGGACCTGCGGGAAGTGGAACGGAGAATCTCCGAGGGCGACGCCAAGGCCGCGCTGGTCTTCGACGCCATGGTCTACCAGGTTGCCAAGGAGATCGGCGCCATGGCTGCGGCCCTGAACGGCCGGGTTGACGCCATCCTGCTCACCGGCGGCATGGCCCGGTCGGAGAAATTGATTCCGGATTTGAGGGCCGCCATCGAGTGGATTGCGCCGGTCGTCGTTTACCCGGGAGAAGACGAGTTGCAGGCTCTTGCCGAAGGGGCGTTGCGCGTGCTGCGCGGCGAGGAAGAGGCGCGCGAACTGTCCATCGTCGATCGCGTCCTGCAGACTTGCTGAGCGATCCAGTCGGTCTATTGTCTCAAGGTAAAACCGCCTGGCGCGGACGTATCAGCAGAAACACGCACGCCGTGGCGGCCAGCGGCATGCATCCGGCAGCCAGAAACGCCGGCTCATAAGAAAAGCGGTCCACCGTAACTCCCACCGCCATGGTGAACAGAGTGCCGACCAGGCCGGCGGCCAATCCGCTGAGGCCGGTCACCGTAGCGACCACATCCTGGGGGAACAGGTCGGAAGGCAGCGTCAGTCCCATGGTCGACCAGGCCGCGTAGCCCCAAACGGCCACACTGATGAGGACCAGCGCGACATACGGGCTATGCACGCGCGCGGCCGGAATGCCGAGCAGCATGGGCGCACAACTGACGGCGCAGACCCAGCGCCGCGCAGCGATCACGCCGGCTCCGCGCCGGATCAGGTACCGGGACACGAAGCCGCCGGTAAAGTTGCCCGCATCGGCGGCCACGAACGGGACCCAGGCGAAGATCGCAATGCGCTTCAGGCTGAATCCCCGCGCATCACTCAGGTATTGTGGCAACCAGAACACGTAGAACCACCAGATGGGATCGGTGAGCGCGCGGCCCAGCACCGTGCCCCACACATTGCGGTCGCGCGCCAGATGGAGCCACCGCGCGAGACCTCGCTGAGGCGATGTTGCCGGAACCTCCTGGCCGCGTCGAATGGTATCGAGTTCTTCCGGCGTCACGCGCGGATGCTTGGCCGGGGGATGGTAGATTCGCAGCCACGCAATCAGCCACAGGAAGCCCAGGGACCCGGAGAACACGAAGGACCATCGCCACCCGAACCACATGGCCACCCAGGGAATCCCGAGGATGGCAAGCGCGCCGCCCACGCTCGATCCGCTGTCGAAGATCGCCACCGCGACGCTGCGCTCTTCGCTGGGGAACCACTCCGCGACGGTCTTGCTCGCGCCCGGCCAGTTGAAACCCTCGCCTATGCCGAGCAGAAACCGGCATGCGGCGAAGGCGAAGACCGAACTGGCGAGGCCGGTGAAGATGTTTACCAGCGACCAGAAGACAACCGCTAGAGCGAGCCCGATCCGCGTGCCGACAACGTCGAGGAAGATCCCGCCAAGAAGCCAGGTGATGGCATACGACACCTGGAACGCGCTGAAGATGCGCGCCAGGTCGGTATGGCTCAAGTGGTATTGCGCCGCAATCGTCGGCGCCAGCACGGAGAACGTCTGGCGGCTGATGTAGTTGATGACCGTCGAACCGAAGAGCGTCCACACGATCCACCAGCGGGTATGGCCGGAAGCGCGAGAATTGGGCATGAATCAGGCTTTGCGCGTCACGGGCTGGTCGACGATCTCTTCGATTTCGGGGTTCCAGTAAAGGCGCTTGCCGCTCCAGTAGGATTGGGCGGCCATGATGCAGACGATGGCATGCGAGAATCCGTGGTCGACGTTGGCGTTGGGCTGGGTTCGCGCCTGCATGGCCTTGAGCCAGTTCATCATGTGCACCAGGCTGTCGTCATTGGGTTCGCGAGCTTCGGGAGGCGGCGCTCCGGGCGCGGTAATGATCTCTTCCTGGTCGGCGGCAGGCGCGGCGATCGGCACTCCTTTCGAATTCGCTGATCCCCAGTACTCGTCGCGGCCGCCCTCCTTACTGACCGTGAACAGCGTCGCGCCTTCGCCGCCGTAGTTGGCGATGGTGCCGTCGCGGCCCATGATGCGCGAGAAGCTTCGGAAGCTGTTTCCGAAGGTGGTCTTGTAGGTATAGAGAAATCCCTTGGGATACGTGACCGCGGCAACGCAGGTGTCGGGATTCTCGCGGCCATCTTTCCACGTGAAGACGCCGCCATTCGCAACTACGCTCTCGGGGTAGCTCTCGTCGGTCCAGAGATGGACGAGGTCGCAGCCGTGGCTCATCCACTGGTCGAAGATGCCGGAGGAAAAGTCCTTGTAGAGCCGGAACTCGAGATACACATGCGGATCGAAGGGCCGGTAGGGCTTGCCCAGCAGCCAGCGCTTCCAGTCGGTGTCCTCTTCGCGAAGCTGCGACGGCCGGTCGAGCCACTCCTTCCATTGCATCGTTGCGATCCTGGAGCATTTCGTCGCGTCTGGCCGGTGTCTTTGGGGACGAAGCGCCAGCGCTCCTCATTCACGTTCCATTCCTGCTCGATGTGAACGACTGGCCCGATGCGGCCGGAGCGCACGATATCGCGCACCGCCAGTTGGTACGGCTCGCTGCGGTGCTGCGAGCCCATCTGCACCACCTGCTTCGACGCCTTGACGATGGCGCGCGTTTCTTTGGCTTCGGAGAGCACGTTGGCGAAGGGCTTCTCCACGTAGCAATCCTTGCCCGCCTTCACCACTTCGGCGCAGAGCTTGGCGTGCTGGAAATCGCCGGTGGCAATCATCACGCCGTCGATGTCCTTGTTGGCCAGCATCTCTTCGGAGTACTTGTAGCACTTGGCATCGAGGTTGAAGGCGTGCTTCACCTGCGCGGCGCGGCGCTCGCGGGCCAGCTTCCAGAGGTCGCAGACGGCGATGGTCTCAACCGGGATCTGTTTCGCGGCCATCTGCGCCATGTGGACGTGGCCTTCGCTGCGGTCTCCGCATCCCAGCTGCGCGATGGCGATGCGGTCATTGGCGCCGAGCACGCGGCCGTAGGAGCGCGCGGAAAGGCCGGCTCCGATCATGGTTCCGGTGGCCTGCCTGAGAAATGTGCGGCGGTCGGTGCCGGAGTTCGCATTGTCGTCCATAGGACCTCACTGATGGTTTGGTTCGTAGGGAAACGCCTGCAAATCAAGTTGGCTCGCCGATTCCGGGTCCAGGAATACCGTGACATCGGGATGGGTGCGCAGGATCGTCGCCGGGCAGGCGGTCGAGATCGGCTCCGTGAGCGCGCGCCGGACAATCGCGGCCTTACGGATGCCCGGGACCGACGCGATCAGTCTCGGCACCCGCATCAGCGCGGGAATGGTCAAGGTAATCGCGGAAGCCGGGACGGCATCGAGGTCAGGGAACCAGCCTTCGGCAAGCTGCTGGCGCCGGCATTCTCGATCGAGTTCGACGATCTTCGCGTCGAGAGGGTCCTGGAAATCGGCGACCTCCGGATCATTGAAGGCGAGGTGGCCGTTTTCACCAATCCCCAGCAAGCAGAGTTGCGGATCGGCGGCGCGAAGCTTTGCGGCATATTCCCGGGCGGTGTGCTCGGGATCCGGACGGCTTCCGTCGATCTCGAAGAACTCTCTCATCCGCACTTTCCCTGTAAGCCGCTGGCGCAGGTAGCGCCGAAACGAGGCAGGGTGATCCGCGGAAAGCCCGATGTATTCGTCCATGTGGAAGCCGAGTACGCGGTCCCAGGGAAGCCCGTCGATGGCGTTGAGGGCGGCGAGGGTCTCGAACTGCGAAGCGCCCGTGGCAAAGATGACTGCGATGCGCTCGCGAGCCTCGGCAAGTGTCTTGATCGCTTGCGCGGCGGCTTGGGCTGCGGCCCGGCCGGCAGCCTCGCGGGAAGGATGGACTTCGACCTTGATGAGCCCCGCGTGAAACTGATGAACGGGAATGGTGTTTATGGACAAAGAAAGCTCCCAGGCGCGTGGAGTTTGGTCCACTTGCGGCGGAAATCAGGGTAGCGCAATTCTCGCCTCAAGGTATACACGCGCATGGGGTTGGGCTCAAACTGCTGCCCGGTTGGGCAGCAACTATAAAATTAGTTGCTAACTAGATTATTAGTTGCTAGTCTAAGGAAGAGTTGGTACCGAAAGGCTCTCGTCCAAGACCAAGAAAAAGGAAAAAGATGCCGCCCAAGAGATCCATCACGCTGACCCAGGCCGAGCTGAGACTGATGCGGGTGCTGTGGGCGCGCGGCGAGTCCACCGTGGCCGACATGGTCACCGCCACCGCGGACGAGGGGCCGCTGGCCTACACGTCGGTGCTGACGACCGTCCGGATACTTGAAAACAAAGGATATGTCAGCCACCGGCAGGACGGCCGGGCATTTCTTTACAGCTCGTGCATCGGGGAGCAGGAAGCCAGCCGCTCCGAGGTCAAGCATGTGCTGCAGCGGTTCTTCGGCAATTCCCGGGAACGGCTGCTGCTCTCGCTGCTTGGCGACGAGGAGATCTCTCCGGAAGAAGTGAAGCGCCTGAAAGAGGCAATCGCGGAGATGCCGGACGAAGTGGCGGAGGAGACGCGATGAACGAAATCCTCAACTCCCTCAGCTTTGTTTCCGCCAACGCCGCCGGTGCGCTGTTTTCGGCTATCTGGGAAGGGGCAGTGCTCGCCCTCGGAGTTTATCTCTGCCTGCGGCTTCTGCCCGGACTGAGCGCCGCGGCCCGATCCGTGGTCTGGCTGAATGTCTTTGTTCTACTGGTTCTGCTGCATTTTGTTCCCGTGTTTGCCGGGCGGCAGGCAGGACTGGCGAGCGGCAGCGTTCCGGCCATCCATCTCGACCTTCGCTGGAGCCTGGGCCTTGCCGTAATCTGGCTGGCGCTCTCGCTCTGGCGGGCAGTGCAGTTGATTATTGGAGTCGTCCATCTGCGCAACCTCGCCAGGCGGGCGGTCCGTGTCGAGGTTAATGCGGAACTACGGGCTCTTCTGGCCGATGCACCGCGCCGGGCGGCCGAACTTTGCACGTCGGACGAAGTGGCGCGGCCCAGCGTACTGGGCTTCCTCCGCCCGCGAATTCTCGTTCCTCCGGCGCTCGTCGATGTCCTGACGCCGCGGGAGTTGCAGCAAGTTGTGCTGCACGAAATGGAACATCTGCGCCGGGGCGACGACTGGACGAACCTTCTGCAAAAAATCGGCCTGGTGCTGTTTCCGCTGAACCCGGTGTTGTTATGGGTCGAGCGGAGATTGTGCGCCGAGCGCGAACTGGCCTGCGACGACCGCGTGGTTCGGTCGAGCGCGGGGCGCAAAGCGTACGCGCTTTGCCTGGCCCGGATGGCGGAGTTCTCCATCCTGCGGCGCAGTTTTTCGCTGGTGCTGGGCTTGTGGGAACACCGTCCGGAATTGGTGCGGCGGGTACAACGCATTGTCCGCCAGCCCGTCCGGTCCATGGGCCGCCGGCCGGCGATGGTCGCGACCGGAAGCGTTCTGGCTTCAGCCCTGGGCTGCGCCGTGGCGCTGTCACATAGCCCGCAATTTGTGAGCTTTCTACCCATGCACCAGCCCGTCCTTGCTGCACAGTCGCTCAATCCGCATGATGTGGCGCGCGCGTTGGGCGGAACTCCGCAATTGATGAAGGCAAACCTTCCCGCTCCGCGCGCGGCGGCCGCAGGACGCCAGAAGCCCGTTCAGCCATCCATGCGCCGGGCAGTACTGAAAACCGCTCAACACCAGCGCCCGGCAGCCAGCCAGATTGCGAAGCGTCGAGCCTACGCCGGTGCCGCCGCCCGTGCTCGATGAACGGACCCTGGTGGTCCTGACCGAAGTGACCATTTACCAGTCGCATCCGAGGGTGGTGCTGGCCGTGTCCAGCGATCGACGCAGCGCGCCGGCGGTGCTCATCCCGGCCACATACGCCATCGTTCCCACGCCGAGCGGATGGCTGATTATCCAGATTTAGAAAATCGGGGCCGGGCGAGCCCGGACTCAAATTCAACAAAGGAACTTAACATCGGAGAAAACGACCCATGGCAACATCAACTAATCATTTAGTAGTAACCCTCAAGAAGCTGGCCGTTCCGGCGGCGATCGCCGGGGCGTTTGTGCTCGGTGCAGCGTTCTACACCGGTCACGGCCGCGTCCACGCTGCAGCCGCGATGCCGCTCGACGATCACAGCGTGTCCGCGCTCAGTGCGCTGGACGAAGCCATGGAAGCGGTGGCTTCGAAGGTGACGCCGGCGGTAGTCAATGTCGCCGTCACTTCGCGCGGCTCCAGCGAAGATCAGCAGGCAATGGACGAGGACGGCCAGATGCAGCAGCTGCCTCCCGGACTGCGGCAGTTCTTTGGCCACGGCTTTCCGCAGATGCCGCAGCAGCCACAGATCGAGCACGGCGTGGGCAGCGGCATCATCATCTCGCCCGACGGTTACATCGTGACCAACAACCACGTCGTCGACGGCGCCACCCAGATCCGCGTGACCATGAACGATCGCCGCGTGCTGAACGCGAAAGTGGTCGGCACCGACAAGCTGACCGACCTCGCGGTCATCAAGGTGAATGCCAGCGATCTGCCCACCGTGGCGTGGGGCGACTCGACGAAGTTGAAACCTGGCCAGACGGTGCTGGCATTCGGCAGCCCCTTCGGCTACTTCCAGTTCTCGGTTACGCGCGGCATCGTCAGCGCCGTAAACCGGCCCAACCCCTACTCGGACGATGCGCGCAAGCCTGGCGGCTTCATCCAGACTGACGCGGCCATCAATCCCGGCAACTCCGGCGGCCCGCTGGTGGATGCGCATGGCGAGCTGGTAGGCATCAACACGTTCATCATCACCAACAACGGCGCGTTCGCCGGCGCGGGCTTTGCGATTCCCTCGCAGATCGTGAAGACGACCACCGAACAGCTCATCAAGCATGGCAAGGTGGAGCACGGCTATCTGGGCATCAACATCAACGATGTGACACCGGACAACGCCCACTTCTTCCACGTGAACGATGCAGCGGGCGCGATCGTGGCGCAGGTGTCGCCTGATTCGCCGGCCAGCAAGGGCGGCCTGAAGCAAGGTGACGTCGTAACTGAAGTCAATGGCCAGAAGGTGATCAATGGCAGCAGCCTGCAGATGGCGGTGAGCCAGATGTCGCCGGGAGCTCCTATCAAGCTCGGAATCATGCGCGACGGCAAGCCGATGACGCTGGACTTGACGGTGGGTCAGTTCCACGCCAAGACCGAAGAAGCCGGCAATGAAACCGCTCCCGGACAGCAGAAGGGCAAGATTGGTCTTGCGGTTGCCGACCTGAACGGACAGATGCGGCAGCAGTTCAACGTGCCCGAAAACGTGCACGGCGTGGTGGTCGAACAGGTGCGGCCCGCGAGCCCCGCGGAGGACGCGGGCCTGCAGCCCGGGGACGTCATCCTCGAAGTGAACCGCAAGCCAGCCGATTCGGCAAGCGACTTCGTCAACGCGGTGCACAACCTTCCGGCCGGGCAGGATGTGCTGCTGCTGGTGTGGTCGAAAGGAAACGCCAGCTATCGCACGGTTCATCCGGAGACGAGCGAGCAGAACGGATAAGCGCGAACCTGAGATAGTCCGATGGACTACCCCGATTGTCCATGGGACGATGCCCGGCCGAGCGGAAGGCGGCCGGGCATTTTTTCTTTGCGTTGGAGAATCAGCAGGGACATGTATCCGTACCCTGACCCGCTAATCTATTCCTGTCCTTCATACGCGGACTGAGGTCCAGGGTCCGACTCGCCGAAAGGTACGAACGCATGATCGAGCGCATCGCCATCCTGGGCACGGGTCTGCTGGGTACATCTCTGGGTCTGGCTTTGCGCGCCGCGGGATTCAACGGCTCCATCGTGGGGTGGAACCGCAGCGCGGAAGGCGGCCGCGATGCGCTGGGGATGGGCGCCGTCGATCTTGTGGCAAGCGATGCGATCGAAGTCGCCCGCGAGAGCGACGTGGTGGTCCTGTGCGTGCCGATCTATTCCACGCTCGATTACATGGAGCAGCTCGCCTCGGTCCTCACGCCGGAACAGTTGCTGACCGACGTCGGCAGCACCAAGGCGCAGATCACGGCTGCGGCCGGACGCCTTTACAACGCGCCGGAGCGTGCGGCTTTTCTTCCCGGCCACCCCATGGCCGGCAAGGAACGCGGCGGCGCTTCGCTCGGAGATGCGAACCTGTTTCGCGGCGCGGTGTGGCTGTTCACTGACGACCCCGCCTGGCAGCGCTCGCCTCGCGCCACAGAACTGGTGTCAGACTGGCGGGAATGGGTAGTCGCCATGGGATCGAAAACCATCGATCTCGACGCCACGCGCCACGATGAGCTGGTTGCCTGGGTCAGCCATTTGGCGCAATTCACGGCGACGGCTTTGAGTGCGCTGCTGGAAGACCAGGTGGGCGATGCGCCCGAACTGAAGCATGTGGGCGGACGCGCCCTCCGCGAAATGACGCGCCTCGGCGCCAGCCCGTTTTCCATGTGGCGCGACATCGCCCACACCAACACCGCAGCCATCGAAGCCGCGCTCCACGCGCTCGAACAGCGCCTTGCTTACATTCGCGAGAACCTGCGTACTCCCGCACTGCGCGAGGAATTCGAGCGGGCGAACTCCTTTCGGCGGGAGTAGAGGCTTGTTATTCCCAGGTCTCAGAAGCGAGACCCTTCGACTACGCTCAGGGCAGGCTCTGGGGCACCCGGCATGAGGCGAGTTTGTCTTGCATTCGACGCATCCGTCTGTGACCGGCGTGACAGTGGTCGATGAGAACCCGCCCAAGCAGAGCTTGGACGGGGCACCCACACCCAACTATGTGTAGGGTGGGCGACGGGCCTCGTTTCCATCCGCAAAGTTCTTGGTGCTTCCATGCGCACAACTGCGCAAGAGCCCGGGCTTCAGCCTCACCGTAATTCTTGCACTGGGCGGGTGGCCCCCTAACCCATCGATTCATTCCGGTAAGTCGGGCAGTGGATTGGGGTGCCCCCGTCCAAGCTCTGCTTGGGCGGGAGATGGCCTCGATCCTGTTCGCCATGCCCATCTGTTCGCGAAGGCGCGCCGTCCACTCCGACTCGATCTCGACGGCGCCTTCCGTGCCGGTCAGGTAATGCCTGTAACTGCTCCACGGCCAGTCTTCCGGCCGCGCAACCAGCCCGCGGGCGACTGGATTGCGGTGCATGTAGCGAAGCTTCTCGATGCGCTTGCCTTCCGTCCAGACGTTGAAGTCGTAGTAGCGCGCCTGCCAGAAGGGCTCGGCGTGGCGCAAGGCAAGCGTCCGGGACACCGACTGCTTGAGCGCCTGCAGAGCCGTGGCCAGCGACCGCGCCCAAGGCTCGCTGAGCAGCAAATGAACATGTTCGGGCATGACGATATACCCGATCACGCAGAGGCCGTAGCGCCGCCGCGTCGCTTCCAGCGCGCGCTCGAAGGCCGCCTTGGCGGCGGACTGATCAAGCTTGGGCTGCCGCCGATAGCAGCTGAAGGTGAGGAAATGCAGGTCTTGGGCCTTCTGGTATCGACGGAGTCCTGAGGGCATGAGGGGATTTTGTCTTGTATCCGACTGATCCGTCTGTGACCGGCGTGACAGGGGTCGATGAGAACCCGCCCAAGCAGAGCTTGGACGGGGCACCCACGCGCAACTATGTGTAGGGCCTCGTTCCCATCCGCGAAGTTCTCGGGGCTTCCATGCGCACATGGGGAATGAGAAGATGGATTCGAACTGTTGCGCCGAGGTGCTTCCCCCATGCAGACCTTCTTCCGCGACATCCGTTATGCGGCACGGCAATTGCGCAAGAGCCCCGGGTTCAGCCTCACCGTAGTCCTTGCGCTGGCCCTGGGCATCGGCGCCACCACCGCGATCTTCTCGCTGGTGGAGGGCGTCCTTCTTCGGCCGCTTCCGTTGGCTGATCCTGAGCGCCTGGTGATGCTCGGCGAGCACATCGGCAGCAGTCCGCATACCGCCGTTTCGGCCCGGGATGTCATCACGTATTCACGGACCACGAGCGCTTTCTCGGCACTGGGCGGCTACGCTATCTTCACCTACGAACTTTCAGGAAATGACACTCCGGAGCAGATCGATGTGGGGCGGTTCAATGCCTCGGTATTCACAACTCTGGGTGTGCAGCCGGAGATTGGCCGCGCGTTCACGCAGCCGGAAGAAGATGCGCATCAGCTCCTCGCAGTCATCAGTGATCGCCTCTGGCAGAATCGCTTTCATCGTGATGGGCACATTCTCGGCAGCTCGATCGTTCTCGATCGCAAGACCTACACAATCATCGGCGTAATGCCGCGCAGCTTCGAGTTCCCGCTGGGCCGGGGCACCCTGCACCCCATCCAGCTTTGGGTTCCGTTAAGCTTCATGCCCGAACAACTGTCGGATCTGGAGGCGGGGAATTTTCGCTACCAGATGGTGGCGCGGGTTCGCGACGGCATCACTCTGCGCCAGGCAGCCGAGGACGCCGAACGCGTATCGCGCCAGATCATGGCGAACTATCCCTCCTCGATGTCGGCCATTCATATTCGCGGCGACGTAACGCCGTTGCGCGAGTTCTTCATGGCCGACATGCGACCGGTGCTGCGCACTTTGTTCCTGGCTGTCGCGACGGTGCTGCTGGTAGCCTGTTTCAATGTGGCCGGCCTCATGCTGGTGCGCTCCATCCGGCGACGGCGCGACGTTGCGGTTCGGCTGGCGCTAGGCGCGCGACCCGGCGCGATTGTGCGCGAATCCGTGTTCGAAGGCCTGCTGCTCAGCGGAGCGGGGGCCCTGGTCGGCCTGGGTTTGGTCGCAACCGCCATCCGCAGCGCCCCGCACCTTCTGCCGCAATCCATGCCGCGCGTCGAAGCCATCGCCGTTGATCCGGTAGTCGCCGGCTTCGCCATTTTTCTTGCTCTTGCGACGGGCGTTCTTTGCAGCCTCGCGCCCGCATTCTCGGCGCTGAGAACCAACCTTACCGACAGCCTGAAGGACGGCGCAAAGACCGCTTCGGGAACATCGAGCCATGCATGGCTTCGCTCCGCGCTGGTGGTGGTCGAAATCGCGGCCGCCCTGGTCCTGCTTAACACGTCGGCGGCCTTCCTGCGCAGCTATCAGAAGATGCTTTCCGTCGATCCCGGCTTTCGCCCCGATCACGTGCTCGTGGCCGGATTCCAGCTCCCCCTTTCGGAGTACCCCACGGCTGCGTCCACCGAGGCCTTCAACCACGCGGTGTTGGAGAAACTCGACGCGCGGCCGGGGATTGCAGCCTCCGGTATTGGCAACACGATTCCCGCCTCGGGATTGGTCGGCGGAGCCTCCTACACCATCGAAGGCGAACCCGAGAGCCAATGGAAACTGAAGTTCGCCATGTTTTACGTGACCGATGGAGACTATTTCGGAGCCATGGGAATCTCGCTGCGCGATGGCCGCCTGTTTACAGATAACGACCGTGCCAATACACCCCAGGTGATCCTCGTGAACGAGTCGATGGCCAAACACTGCTGGCCTGGTCAACGAGCGGTCGGCAAGCGCATGCATGTCGGTAATCCCAAGAAAGGCTTGCCGTGGGCTACTGTGGTTGGCGTGGTTGCCGATACCAAGGGCGCATCGCGCGACGAGCCCAACGGGGATCAGTGGTACGCTCCGCTGCAGCAGCCTGCGATTCTGTATGGAAATGACTACAAAGAAAACCTGACCAACCCCGGGGGAGGATTTCTGGTTCTCCGCTCCACGTCTCCGCCCGAGCAGATGGCCAGGACGCTGCGTGCGACTGTTGCCGAAATCGATCCTCGCCTGGCGCTGGAGCAAATTCAGTCCATGGACGACGTGCTGGCGAACGTGGAGGCGCCGCGCCGCTTCAACACCGACCTGATCAGCGCGTTTGCGCTCGGTGCGCTGCTGCTTGCGATTACCGGGATCTACGCGGTGTTGGCGTTCTCAGTATCGATGCGCACGCAGGAGATTGCGATCCGCCTGGCGATGGGCGCACAGCGCGGCAACATTGTGCAGCTGGTATTGCTGTCGGGGGTCAAGCTGGGACTGGTGGGATGCGGATTGGGTGTGCTCGGCGCGTTGGCCACCGCGCGCCTGGTAAAGAGCTTCCTTTTCGGAGTGTCGGCAACCGAGCCCTTGATCTACGTGGCGGGAGTGGCGGCGATTCTGACATTGGTGCTTCTGGCATCGGCGCTGCCGGCAACTCGCGCGGCATCTTCTGATCCCATCAAGGCCCTTCGTGCGATTTGAGACGAGGCCCGGCTCATGAGGCTGTAGAAAAGGCAAAGGGGCGAAATCCCTTGCAGGACGCCGCCCCTCGCTATCCGTTTTTCGAGAAGATCCGGTACGGAGACCGGATCACAACATACGTGACAGAGAGTCAGGTGGTAAATTCGAGCTCCGCCCGAGTTTCCCTCACTTTCCCAATGTCACAATGGTTGTATGAGTGTCCATTGAGCCATTCATGAGTTTCGTTGCCGATTCTCTTGAAGGCCATCGTCTACTCTCTCCTTCTGGAAGATTTCTCTTCCGTTACAGCCTTGGAACCGGGGTGTTGGAATAGGGTTGCAGGCAATTATTTTCCGAACGTGAAAATCACGGCCAACGGTGCCGGTCGCGCCGAACGTTCTCGGACGGCCAGTGCGTAAATTATGATTTCCGCATCTGTATTCCCCGGATCCCGAAGAGGTCGCAAGTCATGAGTTTCAAACAACTGATTCGTTTAAGCCGGGATAAGACCCGGTCGGTATGGCGAGCGCGCGCGGCAGTCGCGGCCGCCGGATTGTTCGTGGGCGCGACCGCTCTCTGGGCGCATCACGGGTTGGCGGCGTTCGACACCACGCACACGGTGCACATGGAAGGAACCATTACCGGTGTCGAGTGGATCAATCCTCACGCTTTCATCTATGCCGATCTCAAAGACAGCGCCGGAAAGGTCGCGAACTGGAAGCTGGAACTGGGCAGCCTGGGCATGCTGACCAAGTACGGCGGATGGACCGAAACCACGGTGAAGCGCGGCGATCATGTAAGGGTGCAGGGATTCATTGCCAAGGACGGCTCGCCCTACATGTCGCTGGGCAGAATCTGGCTGCCGGATGGGCGTTCGCTTGAGGGCAAGCCCTAGACATGGACGCCCTGCTGGCGTTCGCAAAGTGGCTCGAACAGACTTCCATCGGCGCCGGCGTTCGACAATCGCTGTGGCTCTTTCCGGCGATTGAAACCGTTCACCTGCTGGGAATGGCCGCGCTGCTGGCAACCATCGGCGCATTCGATCTGCGCCTGGCGGGGTTCATCCTGCGCGGCGAGCGCGTGTCGAGCCTGGCTCGCCGCCTGCTTCCGTGGGCCTGGGCGGGGTTTGTTGTCCAGGTGATTACCGGCTTCCTGCTGTTTTCGTCGGAAGCCAAGCACATGGTTGTCAATCCGGCGTTTCGCGTGAAGATGGTCCTGATCCTTCTGGCGGGCGCGCATGCCCTCATCTTCCAACTCACAGCGCGTCGAACCATGCCGGCATGGGATGACCAGATCACTCCGCCCGCCATGGTGCGAATCGCGGGACTTCTTTCCCTGTTGTTATGGATGGGCGTGGTCGCTGCCGGCCGCTGGATCGGCTTCATTTGACTTGAGGACAAGCGCCGCATCGCGACCGGCATTCGGCGCAATCTCCGGGGCTTCCGGCGCCGCGATGATTGCCTGGAGCGTCTGGTTCACGCTGGATTTCCGGAAGGTATCGAGCCAGCGATCATATTCGGCACGCGCCAGGGAGACGCGAAGCTGAGGCTGTGCTTCCCCGAACGCGATCTTCATCTGCGGGGAACGGTCGCCGAACAAGGCGGCAGCCAGGCATCCCATCGAAACGTTTGAGACCCCGCCTTGCAACGAGCCGGTATCCACGCCGATTTTGACCGAGTCGCCGAGCTGAATAGCGAGATCGAGTTCGCGAATTCCGGCAAGGCAACGCAGGTTGGCGCTGTTCTCTTCGTGAAGTTTGACTCGTGCCAGCAACTGCCGCGAATCCAGCAATACCGACGACCATGCCGCATCGCGATCATGCGCATTCCTGAGTCTCGCCAACAGGCGCGAGTCGGCAACCGCTCCGCTGCGATAACGATCGAGCGCGAGTTGTACCGCAGATGGTGAGCCGAAGATAGCGACATCAGGGCGCGGTACCGCCAGCCAGCGCGACGAACCGCCGGCCGCCTCGATGGCAAACACCGGCAATCCCTGATAGGTGAGCCGGGTCGCGCCGGAGCCCAGTGCGGCTGCACCGATGTTTGCGAAGCTGAATCGGCCCTTCGCCAGCAGAAGATGATTGCCCAGGTTGTCGGTGCTCGACGCCCAATCGGCTACGATCACATGATCGACGCGCCGGTCCGGGTCCGTTTCGGTGATCGCGATCAGCCGGTTCAGGTCATCGGTATTGTTTTTCGTGGCCAGCCATAGCGCATCGGCGGCATCCTGGGGAGGCAAGCGCCGCATGCCTGCAATCACCGGGGCGTCCGGGGGAATCAAACGGACAAGATCGCTCTGTGCGAGGCAAAAAGAGGCGCTGAAAAATAGAGCTAAAGCCGCAATGAATTTCGCGCCCCATACGCGTGGCTGGTAGGCGGGTTGCGGTATCGAATCTGTTCTGTTGATGTCTGCCGCTGTCATATCTGTTCTCCTGTTTGCGATGAAGCCATGAGCGCGTTCTGGCATGGCGACAGTTCCAGTCAATCAACGAACAACGTTCCATGCGGTTAACAATGGTTAACCGGTGTAAAGAATTGTTAAGAAGCGGTTGTTGGTCACAGCGAAGGAGGCAGAATCGAAATTGGGACTTCCGGTGGAACGCATTCTCATCGTCGACGATGACGTGGCCCTATGCGAGATGCTCACCGAGCGTCTCGAGCAGGATGAGTTCGTGACCGAAGCCGTGAACGATGGGATCCGCGGCCTGGAGCGCGCGCGTTCCGGCGAGCATGCACTGGTAGTGCTGGACCTGATGCTGCCCGGACTGAGCGGCATCAGCGTGCTCAAGCAATTGCGCCAAGCGTCGGACGTTCCGGTCCTGATCTTGACTGCCAAGGGCGAAGACGTGGAGCGCATTCTCGGCCTCGAGATCGGCGCGGACGATTATCTTCCCAAGCCATTCAATCCGCGCGAGCTCGTTGCCAGAATTCGCGCCATCCTGCGCCGCAGCCTGCGCACCAGCGGAGAAGAGCGGCCGATCTTTGCAGGAGACCTGGCGTTGTATGCGGCATCGCGCGAAGTGTATATCGACGAGCGCCCACTGTTATTGACGAGCGTCGAGTTCACGCTTCTTGAAACGCTGGTGCGAGAGGCGGGCCGGATCGTTTCGCGCGAGCGCCTTACCGAAATCGTATTGGGAAGAGAACTGCGCGCGTTCGATCGCGTGATCGATGTGCACGTCAGCAATCTGCGCAGAAAACTGGGCAACGAAAGAATCAAAACCGTTCGCGGCGCGGGGTATCTCTTTGTGGTGCGTGCCGCGGCGCGGCATGGGTGACAAGTGAACAGGCTGTTTCTAAAAATCTTTCTCTGGTTCTGGGCGACGGTGATCCTCCTCGGCATCGCGCTGGTGCTCGGCTTTGTGCTGGGGCCGAAGGGAAGTTATATGCCCTGGCAGAATATGCAGGGCGTCGCCGCCATGGTGGTGGGAGAGATGGATCGGCATGGCACGGCGGGAGCCAACGATATGCTGCGCAGCCTGGACCGTAGCCAGCGTTTGGAAGCGTGCCTCTTCGATCAGAACGGGAGTGCCGTCGCCGGCGACTACTGCCCGTCATTTCAACAATCGGTTCACAACGCTATCGAGGCCGAGCGGGCCAATGCCGACTGGAACTCCAGCGTTTATCGCACCCTGGTGCGCGAACGAAGCCGCTACGGAGAAACGTATTACCTCGCTACGCAGTTGCCCTTTGGGCCTCCGGCTGTGCACAAGTCCTTCCTGGCGTTCATTACTCGCCTGGGTCTGCTGCTCCTTGTTTCAAGCGCGGTCTGTTACCTGCTCACGCTTCAGCTCACGCGGCCCATCCTGCGCCTGCGCCACGCGTCCACGCAGATTGCCGAGGGCAAGCTCGACGCGCGGGTTGACTCCAGCGTGGAGCTTCGAGGCGATGAATTCGGCGACCTCGGGCGGGATTTTAATGCGATGGCCACACGCATTCAGGACTTGCTTTCGAGCCAGCGGCAACTCATCTCCGATGTTTCTCACGAAGTGCGATCTCCGCTGGCGCGCATGAATCTTGCCCTGGACCTGGCGCGCCGCAGGCTGGGCAACGATCCGGCATTCGATCGGCTGGCCGTCGATCTCGAGAAGCTGAATGAAATGATCGGACACCTGCTGACAGTGGCGAAGCTCGAGAGCGGGGCGGTGCCGACGGTCTTCGAGGGTGTCGACCTAGTCAGAGTAGTGACGGAAATCGTGGAAGATGCGCAAATGGAAGCTCGCGAGCGCAACTGCAGGATCGTCTGGGAGTACGAGGGCGAAGACAAGGTGCGGGGCGACGAGAACCTGCTTCGCAGTGCGATTGAAAACGTGGTTCGCAACGCGGTGTACTACACGAATGCCGGCACAGAGATACGCGTGGCTCTCACGTCGAAAACGGAATCCGGAAACAAGATGATTGCGCTGACTGTCAGGGACTGCGGGCCGGGCGTGCCGAAGGCCGACACCGAGAATATCTTCAAGCCGTTTTTCCGGGTCGCCGAAGCACGCGACCGGCAATCGGGCGGCGCGGGCCTGGGGCTGGCCATCGCCTCCCGGGTGGTGAAGCTTCATCGCGGAACCATCCGGGCGTTGAATCGTGCGGAAGGCGGCCTGGAGATCCGCATTGAGTTGCCTCTGACGAACAGCGGATCCTGAATCCGCCGGCGTTCAACGGCCTGTGCCGCCCACCGTCATGCGATCGAGCTTGATGGTGGGCATGCCCACCCCGACCGGCACGCTCTGCCCATCTTTCCCGCAGGTGCCGATGCCCTCGTCGAGTTTGAGATCGTGGCCCACCATCGAGACATACTTCAGCGCCTCGGGCCCGTTGCCGATCAGGGTGGCGTCGCGAACCGGCGCAGTGACCTTGCCGTCTTCGATCAGGTAGGCCTCCGATGCGGAGAAGACAAACTTGCCGCTGGTGATGTCCACCTGGCCGCCGCCGAAGTTCACCGCATAGAGCCCGCGCTTTACCGAGCGCAGAATGTCTTCAGGCTCGTCATCGCCGGCCAGCATGTAGGTGTTGGTCATGCGCGGCATGGGAATGCAGTGGTAGCTCTCGCGCCGCCCTGAGCCAGTGTTGGCCGTGCCCATCAGGCGCGCGGAAAGCTTGTCGGTCAGGTAGCCCTTGAGCACGCCGCCTTCGATCAGCACCGTCTCCTGGGTTGGAGAGCCTTCGTCGTCAACGTTGATGGAGCCGCGCCGGCCGGCCATGGTGCCGTTGTCGACGACCGTCACCTTGGAACTGGCCACAGGCTGCCCCATCAGGCCGGTAAATGCCGAAGTTCCCTTGCGATTGAAATCTGCTTCGAGACCGTGTCCGACGGCTTCGTGGAGCAGCACGCCTGGCCATCCGGGCCCGAGCACCACCTGCATCTCACCGGCAGGGGCAGGGACGGCGCCCAATTGAAGAATGGCTCCGCGCGCCGCTTCGCGCGCCAGGCTCTCGGGGCTCTTGGTCCCGGCAAACTGCTCGAGGCCCGCGCGTCCGCCCGCGCCCGCGGATCCTCGAGTCGTATTCGTGCCGTCCTTCGCGATCACAAACGCATTCAGCCGGCAGAGCGGCTGCGTATCGCTGGCAAACGAGCCGTCGGAGGCTGCGATCAAGATGCGGCGCAACTCTTCGCTGTAGCCCGCCCGCACCTGGACGATGCGCGAATCGAAGGCGCGCGCCGCCCGATCCACGCGCAAAATCAGTTCCAGGCGCGCGGCCAGGTCCAGGTCGAATCCGCCCAGCGGCACCGGGTAGAGATCGGCCACCGGAGCCTCGCTGAATCCCTGGATCGGCTGCTTCGCCGGACCGGACGCGATCAGGGCTGCCGTCTTGGCCGCGTGCAAAAGGCGATCAGGATTGAGGTTATCGGTATAGGCGTAGCCGGTGCGCTCGCCCGAAAGCACGCGAATGCCGCAGCCCGCGCTGGTTCCCTGGCTGGCCGACTTCACAATCTGCTCGTCGACACCGAGGCCGACCGCCGTAACCGACTCGAAATACAGGTCGGCATAATCGCCACCTGCCGACAAGGCCTCACCCAGGCAGCGTTCCAGCAGCCGTTCGGTAATGCCGAATTTCTCAAAAAAAAAGCGCTTGTGGTTGGGAACTGGGGAAGGAGATGGCGTGGTCATCGTACTTCTCAGTTTACGCTTGTTTACGGTTTCACCGGAAATGCGGCGGCCCGTGCCCCGCCTAATGTTCACTGCCTTGATTCGCATTCTTCGATTCTTCACCGAAGGTTGTATGTAGCCGTAATTCAACCGGTGCTACCATGCAGGCATGAGGAAATTTTTGCTCGCCACCCTGCTCGTTATGGTGGTTGCCGCACCGGCGTTTGCCGCGTCCAAGCACCATCATCACCACCATCACCACCATCACAAAGCCGCCTAGCACGGAGTCGGCCCTCTTGCCTGCAAGTTGACAGGGGCCGGTCCGCTATTTTTTCCTCCCGAACCAAATCATGGTAAGGTTCGTGCCATGACCGACGTGGACGACCTCCGCTATCCTATTGGCCGCTTCAAGGCCCCCTCCGTAATCACACCCCAGGACCGCTCCGCCAACGTTGCCGTGCTGCGCGAACTTCCCGACCGCCTGACCTCCGCGGTGAACGGCCTCAGTGACGCGCAGCTCGACACCCCCTATCGAGATGGTGGGTGGACGGTGCGCCAGGTCGTTCATCACATCGCCGACAGCCACATGAATTCGTATGTGCGCTGCAAACTCGCACTCACCGAATACGATCCCACCATCAAGCCCTACGACGAAAGCGCATGGGCAACGCTCGCGGATAATCGTATGCCGGTCGACGTTTCGCTGGCGCTGACCCGGGCTCTGCACGAGCGCTGGGTGGGGCTGTTCGAGTCGCTCTCCGACAAGGACTTCCAGAAAAAATTCGTTCATCCGGAACGGGGCTCGCAGGACCTGGAGACAACCGTGGCGCTGTATGCATGGCACTCCCGCCATCACACCGCTCACATCACCGGCCTTCGCACGCGAATGGGCTGGTAGGAAAGTGGGCCAATGCTGACGGGCCGAACAACGGGAAAGACGGGAAAGACGGGTGACGAGCAAGTCGCGCCGGATGTTCTTGCCAAATCCATCGAGGACTACCTTGCCGAACATCTCGCTGCCGCCGTCCTTGAAGACGGCCGCGTTTTATTCGACATGCGCAACGCGCGCTACTCAGTGAGCGAGTCGCACGGCCGTTGCGTGCTGCAACTCTGGAGCGAAGAACGCAACCTGATGCGCACCGTGGTCGGCGTGCAGGCGCGCGCACAATGCCTGCGCCTGATGACGCGGCGGATGGGCGCGCCCAAGCTGCAGGCGCTGGAACTGGTGCCGAACAGCGATCGCCGCACTCCCACCGCCCGCGACACCGCGCGGCGCAACTATCAGCGATTGCTGGAGCGCGCGCTGACGCGAGCGTTTCTCGGATCGAAAGTGGACGGCCTCCGCTCGGCCATGGATCTAGAGCACAGCTTCGGCCCGGCGTATGTACGCGGACATCTGCTGAAAGGAACTGCTGCGGAAGCGGTGATCGGCGTGGGCGAAGCGGAATCCGCTTCAATGGCCGACGGCATCCTGACGCTCGGCATTTTGTGGCTCGACTATTGCCGCAAACACAGCGAGCGACGGCGTCACTTCGGCGGGTTGAAGGTCGTGGTGCCGCCAAGCACGTGGCGCACCACTGCGGAGCGCATGGCGTGGATGAATCACGCCGCAGCCGAATTTCAGCTCTATACGCTCGACGAACGCAGCGAAGAATTGGTTCAGGTCGACTTCCGCGATACCGGCAACCTCCAGTCGCGCCTCATTCACGCCTTCTCCGCGCCGGCAGCCATCGAGCGCTGCCGGGCCGGGCTCGACCGCCTGCTGGCACTGGTTCCCACCGGCGAACGGGATCGCATCGAAGTCCATCCGCATTCCGCCACCGAGGTCGGCCTGCTGCTGAACGGTCTCGAGTTTGCCCGCGTACGCCACGGGCTCGCGGCGCACTCCTTTGCGCATGAGGATGAAGTCACCTTCGGAGCCGGAATCAACGAGACTCCGCTGACCGACGAAAACGAGTCGCTTGCCCGGGAACTGTTCGCGCGCCTATTCCACAGCCGCTATCCGGGTGGATCGCATACCGATGCGCTCTTTCGCCTTCAGCCCGAGCGCTGGCTCGAAGCCCGCCTGCGCGCCGCGATCGACGAACTGCTGCCGGGTCTACGCGGCGACATGCTGTATTCGCAGGTGCCCGCGATTTCAAACAGCGACCGCGGCATGCTCGATCTGCTCACGCTCGATCGCAACGGCCGCCTGGCGGTCATCGAGCTGAAGGCTGATGAAGACCTGCATCTGCCCATGCAGGCCCTCGACTACTGGATTCGCGTGCGAGCTCTGAACGACGATCGCCAGCCCGCCCCAGGCGGCGCCGGCCGCATGTTATCGGCATTCGAACGCCAGGGCTATTTCGCGGGCGCAGAGGTCTCCACCGCGCCGCCCCGCCTGCTGCTGGCGGCGCCCGCGCTGCGCATCCATCCCGCCAACGAGCCGGTGTTGCGCTACTTCTCCCCTCAAATCGAGTGGGAACTGATTGCGCTCACCGAACACTGGCGGCAGGAATTGAAGGTGGTGTTCCGGAAACACCACAGTGGTTAGTGATGAGTGATCGGTGATTAGTGGTCAGTGTCCAGCACCAACCACTAACCACTAACCACTAACCACTGTCTTTCTCACTGAATCGTCAGCGTCACCGGGGTCGAGTGCGACGTACTGCCGCTCGTTCCCGTGACCGTGATGGTTCGGGTTCCCGTGGTCGCTCGCCGGCTCACCGTGATAGTCATGGTGGACGATCCGGCTCCGGTAATCGATGTCGGGTTAAAGCTCACCGTCACCCGGCTTCCCTGTCCCGAAGCCGACAGCGAGATCGCCGAATTGAATCCGCCGGTCACGGCGGTGCTGATGGTGACGTGTCCCGATGTTCCGCGCGTGACCGTGATCGACGTCGGACTCGCGCTGATTGAGAACCCAGCCGTGGTGCTGGTCACCGTCAATGTCACCTTCGTGGTTTGCGTCTGCCCGCCGCCGGTGCCGGTTACGGTAATCGTGTAGGTGCCCGGGGTTGTTGTCGAGCCGACGCTGATACTCATCGTTGACGAGCCATTGCCGGTAATCGAAGTGGGGCTGAACCCAACGGTTACGCCTGAGGGCTGGCCCGTCGCCGACAGTGTCACGGCCGAGTTGAATCCGCCGCTTACCGCGCTGGTGATGGTCGAGCTGCCTTGATTGCCCTGCAGCACCGTCACCGATGAAGGCGAGGCCGACAGCGTGAAGCCCGCGGTCTGCGTGCCGCCCGTCAACGCTGTAATCAGCGCCGGCTTGGGGCTGCCCCAGCCGGTCACCAGGTCGAATCCTGTCACCGCGGAATAGCTCCCGGCGTGCCGCTGGTGATGTCGTGGAAGTCGGTCGCGTAGCTCGAAGTCACGTTCTGGCTGTAGATGGTCGGGTTGAGGAATCCGATGGTCGGCTTCGCTGTTCGGCGCCAAGTTGCTGATTCACCAGGGCGATGAAATCCGGCCCACATGGGCGCAGCAAAACTGGTGCCACCGTAGGTGTTGGCCAGGCAGGCCTGCTGATCGCCGCAGGTGTAGAAGGTGAAGTTGGCGTTGGCCGAAACGTCCGGGCCGTTGCGGTAGGTGGTCGGAGCCGCGGTTGCTGGAATTGATCACGCCCGGCAAGCTGCCTGCCAGGAAGGAATCGCGATGTGGTCCGGGCTGATGCCGCCGCCGCTGTCGACCCACGCGGTTTCCGAGGCCCACGGGCCGCCCGCGCTCGAAGTGGTCAGGTCGGTGCCGCCCACCGGTCACAACGTTGCCGTCGTCCGCGGGCCATGGGAATTTCTCGGTGGTCCAGCGTGGAACTGTCGCCCGACGGCGACAAAGAAGTTCTGCCCCTGCGCCGCCATCTTCTGGAAGTAGGGATCGAGGGTGCTGGGATCGACCGGCGTCCAGCCCCACGAGCAGCCGATCGCGGTGGGCAGTGGATTGTGCGTGGTCATGGCGCTGATCATCGCGGTGTCCGATGGAGCCGATGTACATCACCAGGCTCGCCAGCCCCGGAGCCATGCCCAGCGCCTGGGTCATGTCGAGAGTTCTGCTCGATGTCGTCGCACGCCGGATAGTTGCAGCTGGTGCTGCGTGCCGTCGGTCGAAATCAGCGTGATCGGGACGCTGTTGGTCTGGTGAACGTTCGTGTAGTAGGTGTTCAGGTCGGCCAGGTTGGTTCCGGCGAACTCGAAGAGGCCGAGGTTCTGCCCCGCGCCGGTCAGCGCGGTTCCGCCGTAGTAGGCTGCGCGCATGTCGCTGCCCAGAAACGAAGCCGACGGCCCCGATCCCGTGGTCGCATGGCTCACCACCTGTTCGGGGTACACTCCGTGCGCTGCCGCAAAATCGTTCTTCTTGACCAGCATGCGGCTTGGGGATCGAGAAATTGTCGAGCCCCGACACATGCCACAGGTTGAAGGACAGATTGGGCGTCGGCTCGCGATCCACGCCGAAGAACGTTGCGGTTCTCGGTGGGGTGCGGATAGGTGTTCAGGCTGACATGAAGCGCGGCTTCAATCGCGCCCACCGTGCCCTTCACCTGCACTTCCATCCCGTCCCGCGAACCGCCGACGACCTGGAGGCCGTTGTTGCGGGCAAAGCGTGAGCACTTCGTCGTACTGTTCCTGAGTGGGGCCGAAGCGGGCGGTGAATTCCGCCGGGGTGAGAAGTGCCGGTAATTCGGGCTCTGCGGGTTGTAGACATCGGCCAGAAAGCTTTCAGGCCGGCCGGATCGCGCAGCGGCAGTACGAGGTCCAGTTGCAGGACCTGGTTTTGGGACAGCCGGCCGTTGGGGGCCACTTCGCCGCGTGCGAACCGCGTCGCGCACATGGTGGGTCCTTACGGATTGAGCTGCGCCGGCGGTGGCCATGGTGGACAGCACCGCCGCAACGACTGTAAATACAGCTATCTTTAGTCTGCGTTTCACTGACTTCTCCTTTTGGTAGGTGGGGGAGTGAGGAGTCGTGCCTGCAGGGGGCGGAAATCGCCCTTGAGCGTGGTTGCAATTCTTAGCCAAGATCGGCACGGCTGTCTATCGGTTCACAGCACAAAAGGACTAGCCCATTCGCCAGTTACCCCTTTGGATGCCTGTTCGTCCCTGTTTTCGCCATTCTGTCCCGGCAGGCGGTCGCGGGTGGACAAGGGCTGCGCCCCCGGTTTCGTCGGTCGCGACCGATGAGACCCGGGATCGCAATTCATCGCGCGGGAAGGTGCCTCTCACTGTGCAGACCGCGTTTTGACTGCTACACTCGCCCTTCAGGGAAATTTCCGAATCTCGACCGCCACTTGCCGGAGGCACCGTGCCCGAAACTCAACAGATCGCCAAACAGCAGACCGTGTTCAGCCCCTTCGTGGGTCCCAACGAAGACCGCCCCGAATTCACCATACGCGCAGTCCTGCTGGGCGCCATCTTCGGCCTCATCTTCGGCGGAGTCACGGTGTATGTGGGCTTGCGCGCCGGCCTCACGGTGGCCGCCTCCATTCCCATCGCGGTCATTTCCATCAGCCTGCTGCGCCACAAGGGCAAGCCCTCGGTGCTCGAAACCATCATTGTGCAGACCTGCGGCAATGCCGGCCAGTCCATCGCCGCGGGCGTCATCTTCACTCTGCCGGCACTCATCTTCCTGGGTTTCGATCTCGAGTACTTCCGCATCTTCATGCTGGCGCTGATCGGCGGCTACCTGGGCGTGCTGTTCATGGTGCCGCTGCGGCGTCCGCTCATCGTGGAAGAGCACGGAGTGCTCCAATATCCCGAAGGCACCGCCTGCGCCGAAGTGATCAAGGCCGGGGCCAGCGGGGGCTCGACCGCCAGCCGCGTCTTTTTGGGTCTCGGCCTTGGCGCCGTGTACGCCGCATTCCAAAACGGAAATCTCTTTGGAGCCTGGCCCGGCACTCCCGAGTATCGCCCTGACTTCGGTCCCGACCACGTCCTGAAAGGCTCCTCCATCAAGGCCGACGCCACCGCGGAATACCTGGGCGTGGGCTACATCATCGGCCCCAAAACAGCGGGAATCATCTTCGCCGGCGGAGTTTTCTCCTGGCTGGTGCTCATGCCGCTGCTCTATTTCTTCGGCAAGAACCTGGCCACGCCCATCTATCCGGGCACCATCCCCATTGCCCAGATGGGCCCCAGCGACCTGTGGGCCACGTATATCCGTCCCATGGGCGCCGGCGCGGTGGCTGCCGCCGGCCTCATCACCCTTTTCAAGACCCTCCCCACCATCATCGGCGCTCTCAAGTCCGGCTTGAAGACCATGGGAGGCGGCGGGGCCGCCGGCGAGCGTCCGGTCCGCACCGAACACGACCTTTCCATGGGATTTGCCGTGGTGGGTGCCATCGCCCTCATCGTCCTCATGTTCCTCTTCCTCTGGCTCAAGCCGGTTCCCGGCGCGCAGGTCGGCCTGCTGGCCAACGTCGGCGCCTCCGTCCTGGTGGTTTTCTTCGGATTCCTGTTCGTCACTGTCAGCTCCCGGATCGTGGGCCTGATCGGCAGCTCCGCCAACCCCATCTCTGGCATGACCATTGCCACCCTGATGGCTACCTCGGCCATCTTCCTGGTCAGCGGCTGGACCGCGCCCGCCTTCGGCGCGCTTGCCATCACCATCGGCGGCGTGGTCTGCATCGCCTCGGCGGAAGCCGGCGACACATCCCAGGACCTCAAGACCGGTTACCTGATCGGCGCCACACCCATCAAGCAGCGCCTGGCCTTCTTCATCGGCATCACGGTGTCGACCATCGCCATCGGGGCAACGCTCAACGCGATGAACATTGGCATGCAGGAATTCAAGGAGGCTCCGCGCTCCTGGAACCTGAACGCGCCGCATCCCGGCGTGGCGGTACAGGAGAATCCGCACGGCCTGATGGATCAGCTCCCCGTCAAGGCAGAGAACGGCACTACCACCTTGCACGGCAAAGAGCGAATACGTGGTGCTCAATGCGCTCGGCTCTACCGAACTCGCGGACGGCAAATATCTCTACTCACCGCAAACTGGCCGCATTGAAGTGCAGTGGATTCCCGGCATCGGCAGTGAGAAGGCCGCCGCGCCTCAAGCTCGATTGATGGCCACTGTCATCAACGGCATCCTCACCCGAAAGCTGCCCTGGGGACTGGTCATGCTCGGCGTGTTTCTGGTGATCGGCGTCGAACTGCTCGGCATCCGATCGCTCTCCTTTGCCGTGGGCGCGTATCTCTCCATCGGGACCACCCTGGCCATCTTTACCGGCGGCGTGGTGCGCTGGCTGGTGGACTCAGCCATCAAGAAGGCCGGCGGCAACGACGAAGGCGACGTTTCGTCGGGCTCGCTGTTCGCTTCCGGTCTCATCGCTGCCGGCGGTATGATGGGCCTGCTCGGAGTCATAAACGCGTATCTGCAGATGAAGTTCAACAGGCCCAATTACATCGGCTTCCCGCGCACCTTCCTGTCCCACGACATTGTGTCGGTGATCGCATTTCTGATGCTGGCGTTCTCGCTCTACTACTTCGCGCGCAAGCCCATCGGCAAGTGATCGGGCCCCGGGGCACGAGGATGAAACCGATTTAATCCCACTGGGCGCGCTCCTCGGCCGTCAGCGGCAGGGGGAGGGTCTGACCTCGCGCGCCTGACTCAAACGACGTCTCCAGAATAGCCATGCCGGCGATCGCGTACTTGACCGGAATGGGGACCGGGCATTTTCCAAGGATGGCGTCCCGGATGCCAACGTAGTATTCCCGCTGGTTGGCGCGCGGCGATGGCATTTCGGTCTGCTTGCCGGTCGCTCCGTCGTAAACAATGCCGGGACTGGGGTCGTAGCCAAAACGCGGATCGAGGGGAAGCATTCCGCTCATGAGTTGCTGCTCCTGCACATCCGCGCCGAATTTGGCCCAGCTACCCCGCGTGCCGTGCAGCACCGACCGCGCGACCGCCTCCGCCGCCAGCAACGAGGAATGCAGGACGACGCGCAGGCGATCGTAATTCAGCTGTACGTGCGCCCAGTCATCCGTCTGTCCTCCGCTGCGCAGGATTCCGAAATTGCCATTGACCGACTGCGGAAGTCCGAACAGATACAACGCCTGATCGATCAAATGCGGCCCGAGATCGAACCACAATCCCGCGCCTGGACCTGGATCTTCTCGCCAGCGCTTCCGCACAGCCGGCCGAAAGCGGTCGATGTGCGATTCGTAGTGCGCGATTTCGCCGAGTACGCCCGAATCCAGGATCGATTTGCTGGCGAGGATCTCGCTATCCCATCGCCGATTGTGAAAAACGGAAAGCATCCGGTTGTGCTGGGCTGCGATCTCCGCCAGCGAACGAGCTTCGGCAAGCGTCACGGTGAAGGGTTTGTCGACGACGACGTCTTTCCCGGCGCGCAGGGCGGCGGCGGCGAGAGGAAAATGGCTCTCATTGGGGCTGGCGATCACCACCAGGTCAACGTCGGAATGGGTGGGCACTTCCTCTGCGGAACAGACCAGGGCGCCGGGAAAATTCGGCCAGCACGATCTCTCGCTGGCTCGACCCGATCACACGCAACGCGAGCCCAGGCACTGACTGGATCAGCGGGGCATGGAAGGTCTTTCCGGCATAGCCGTAGCCAATTAATCCGACACGAATGATTTGGTCCTTTCCGGTCATGCACCCAGAGTAGGGCATCGGCCTCAATCGAAACAGCCTGAACCCTGTACATGGACTACAACGTCCAACATTCCAATTGGGCACGTCCGGCCCGAACCCGCACAACGGAACGCCGGACCTCGCCGGAGCGTATATTTCCCTCAAGCCCGCTCGTCCGGGTAGACGCGAACGCTCGCACTTTCAGAAAGGGGAAGCATGAACACAGACCTACGAGTGGCCCTGCGCCAGTTGCGCAAGTCTCCCGGATTCGCGCTCACGGCGGTGCTCACACTGGCGCTGGCCATCGGCGCCAATGCCATCGTCTTCAGCGTGCTGAATGCGCTGGTGCTCCGCCCCCTGAACGTTCCCCACTCCGACAATCTCTACATGGTGGAGCGAGCCTTCGAGAGAGGAAGCACTCCGTCGCAGTCCTATCCCGATTACGTCGACCTGCGCGACCGGAACCGCAGCTTCGAATCCCTTGTGTCCTATGACATTCAGGGCGCGGTGGGACTCGACACCGGCGGCGGGAATCCATCGGCGGTGTGGCCGTACCTGGTCAGCGGCAATTATTTTGATTCTCTGGGCATCCAGCCCTACCTTGGCCGGTTCATCCACAGCTCCGATGAGCACGGCAGGAACAGCGTGCCTTATTTGGTGTTGAGTTACGACTACTGGCACAGCTACTTCCATGACGATCCCGCGGCTGTGGGCCGCACTGTGCAGGTCAACAAGCATCCCTATACGATTCTGGGCGTTGCGCCGGCCGGTTTCCGCGGCACCGAACTTTTCTTCGCGCCCGACTTGTGGGCTCCGCTGGTGGACATGCCGCAACTGGGCGGATGGGACCCAACCGACAGTCGGGACTCCCATTTCACCTGGATCGTGGGTCATCTGAAGCCAGGATTGACGCCGGCCGCCGCTACAGCGGACCTGAACACCATCGCCGCCTCGCTCGCGAAATCGTATCCGAAAGAGGACGAAGGCCTGAGTTTCACCTTGGCGCGGCCCGGCCTGGTCGGAGATGAACTCGGCCAGCCGACGCGAGCCTTTATGGCCGGCCTGATGCTTCTCGCCGGTCTCATCCTGCTGGCAGCCTGCGCCAATCTCGGCAGCCTGTTCGCCGCCCGGGCCGCCGATCGATCCCGGGAAATTGCGGTGCGCATGGCTCTGGGATCGCGCCGCACCCTCATCCTCCGCCAGCTTTTTACTGAGGCCGTTCTGGTGTCGGTCACCGGCGGAATCTTCGGAATGGCGGGCGCCGTGGTCATTCTGCGGGTGCTGAGCACGTGGCGCCCGATTCCCGGCATCCCCATCAATGTCCCGGTCAATCCTGACGTAACTACCTACATCCTCGCGCTGCTGCTGGCTATTTTCAGCGGATTCCTTTTCGGACTGGTTCCGGTTCGCCAGGTGCTGCGGGCCGATCCGTGGCAGATCATCCGCTCGGGTTCTTCGGGCATCGGCAGCCTGCGCCGCTTCACGCTGCGCGACGTGCTGCTGGCCCTGCAAATCGCTATCTGCGCGGTTTTGGTCACTGCCTCGCTGGTTGCGGTTCGCGGCCTGGCACGCTCGCTGCACAGCGATTATGGTTTCCAGCCGCAGTCTGCGATGCTGCTCCAAACCGACCTGCAAATGGCCGGTTATGACGGCGACCGGCGCACTCTCATGCATCGGCGCATGCTCGACGCGGCGGCTGCGATTCCGGGCGTTACGGCGGTGGGCTATGCCGACCGGCTGCCGCTCAGCCTGGGCGGCAACGATTCCTCCGTATTCGCCGACGCGACCACGGACTACCGGCCCGCCAACTCGGTGGCGGATGCGCAGCAGTTCAACATCTCGCCGAACTACTTCCGCGCCGCCGGAACCACCTTGCTGGCCGGCCGGACCTTTACGCTCGATGACGACAGCAAGGCTCCCGCGGTCGCGGTGGTCAACCGCGAGTTTGCCCGCAAGGTTCTCGGTTCGGTGGAAAAGGCCGTGGGAGGCCACTTCAAAGTCTGGAGCGGCAAGCGCGTTGAGGTAGTGGGCGTGGTGGAGGACGGCAAGTATGAAACTCTGACCGAAGATCAGCAGCCCGCCATGTTCTTCTCGTTTCTGCAGCAGCCCTCCAACGACGCCTGGATCATCGTTCGCTCCCAACGCGACCCGCAGGAGATCGCCGGCGCTCTGCAGCGAGCTATTCGCGGCCTCGATCCGGCCTTGCCCATGGAGATCAAGACCTGGAACAGTGAACTCGATTCCGCTCTCTTCGCTGCCCGTGTGGCCACGGTAGCCCTGGGCGTGCTGGGCATGCTGGGCGCGATGCTCGCCATTACGGGCATCTTCGGCATGGCGTCGTACGTGGTCACAAAACGCCTGCGCGAACTCGGGATCCGCGTGGCGCTGGGCGCGAATCAACGCAAGGTTCTCGGCGCCGCTCTGGGCCGCGCGTTCCGCCTGCTGGCGGTCGGCTCTGTCGCGGGCATGATCCTGGGCGTGCTGGCCACACGGGTGTTGTCCAATATTGTCTACCAGGCCACGCCCAAAGATCCTGTCGTGCTGATCGGCGTGGTCCTGGCCATGCTGACGGTGGGCTTGGTTGCGGCATGGATTCCGGCCCGCCACGCCCTCGCGGTGGATCCGATGATCCTGCTCCGCGAGGAATAAATTGCCGGCCGGAGAGCCGGGAGCACAAGAGATAAGGAAGAAGCACGCACTGAAACCAGGGAATGCGCGAAAATGAATGTATCGGCTATGCCCAGCGACCCCGTCGTTATCCCGCAGCGTTCGCGATTTCGAACCGCCCTTATCCTGGCGATCCTTGCCGACGCGCTGCAGATCATCGTCTTTCCCCTGTTCGTCGAGGGCGCCGCGTCCCCGGCCGAGGACTTGCTCGATCTTGGCGTAGGGGCCGTGCTGGCATCTCTTCTTGGATGGCACTGGGAATTTCTGCCGTCGTTCTTTGCAAAGCTCGTGCCGGGAGTTGATCTGGTCCCGTTCTGGACGATGTCGGTCGCTAACGTCTATCGCAAGGCCCGGAAAGAACCTGTCACCATCGAAGCGACTCGGGAAGACAATGCACAGCCTGACCCGCGGAATGCATCGTCTCGTTGATCGCCACCGGTCTGAACCTTTGGTGGGTTTCAGAGGTTCTAATTCTTCCGAGGCAGTTGCGCCTCGATCGAAACGCCTTTCCCGGGAGCCGTCTCGAGGCGGAACGTGCCTCCCGATCGCTCGATTCGTTCCCGCATACCTCTCACTCCGAAATGGTGATTGCGCTGCTGCTCCTTGGGATCGGCATCGAAACCGCAGCCATCGTCGAGCACATGAAGCGTCAGGTGTTTGTTGCCGTAGACAAGCCTCACCTCCACGTGCGCAGGCTTGCCGTGAAGGAGGGCGTTGAAGACCGCTTCGCGCGACACCATGAGTAGATCGTGGGCGAGCGGATAGCTCAGCGCAAATGGAGCGCCGCTAACGCTGTAACTCACCGGGGTCTGGAATTCCCTGCTGACATGCGCAGTCATGCTCTGAATCTTCTCGTCGATGTCTCCAATGTCAGTGTCGGGTTCGCGAAGATTCCAGATTGCCTCGCGCGCTTCATTGATGGTGGCGCGCAACTGGGTGCCGGCGAAATCGAGCAGCCCTGTGCGGTTGGCGGAGCCGTCCATCGATAGCGGCTTCGAGAATCGCCGAAACCCCCGTGCATCCCTGGATGACGGTGTCGTGCATCTCCCGCGCCAGCCGGCTGCGCTCTTCGAGCACCGCTTCAAATTTCGAACGGACTTGCCGGATGCGATAGCGATAGGCCGCGAATACTACGAGCGCGATGATCACTGCGCAGATCGCGAGAAACCACCACGTACGGTAAAAGTGGGGCTTCTGTATCACTTCGATGGTAGCTTCGCTCACGGCATCGGGATTGCCAACTTCAAATACCTGCACGCGAAAGCGGTATTTACCCGCAGGAAGGTTGGTGTAGTCCGCGGCGCGTTCGTTGGTTGCGGGACTCCAGTGGTTATCGAAACGGGTCGAGCTTGTAGTGGAAGCGCAAACCGTCCTGGGAACGAAGCCGGATCGGCGCAAAGCTGAATTCCAGGCGGCTGCTTCCGGGCGCGAGCACGATGGGTCCGGTGGTTTGCGCTCGCCGTCCATCGCCGAGCGTCGCCTGCAACTGCAGTGGCGGCGGCGCCAGCAGCGAGCGCTGCACGGGAAGAATGTGTATGGGTCCGCGGCTGCTGGGAAACCACACGTCTCCTTCGGCAGTGATGCAGCCTGAGGACTGGGTCCCTCCGTAGATCTCGGTGTTGCCCTCCATCTCGAAGATGGAATGAAAGGTCAGCGCGAGATGCCGCACCGGTGAATCCGCCTGGGCATCGAGATCGTGACGGTTCAGCAGCGAAATTCCATTGGGGCCGCTCATCCAGAAATGGCCCTCGCCATCTTCGAGAATCTGGTAGATGGCATTGCTCGCCAGCCCGTCCTCGACGGTAAAGTGTGCCATCTTGCCGTCGCGCAGCCGGTAGAGTCCGTTGTCGCGCGTGCCGAACCACAGGCTTCCGTCCGCGTCTTCGTGAATGGCCCACACCTTCATTTGCGCGAGCGAGTTGGTGGCCACGTCGCTCAGGAAGGTATTCCCCCGCATGTGGCTTATACCGCGATCGGTGCCCACCCAAAGATCGCCTCCGCGATCGATCAGCAAGGCCCGCGTGCTGGGATAGGCAAGCCCGTCGGCGACGAGGAAGGCCTGGATGTTCTGCCGGCCCCCCGTGAGAACGATGTGATTCAGGCCGCCGTCGGTGGCAATCCACATGCTTCCGTCATGGGCCTGCGCAATGGCGCGGACAAAGTTGTTGGTGATCGAAGAGAAGGGCGTGGTTTGGCCGCCTGCGATGCGGAACAGGCCGTTGCCATCGGTTCCTGCCCACAGTGCTCCCGAGCGGTCGCGAAACACGTTGCGCACATGAACACCGCGCATTCCCGGCAGGATTTGCGGAACCGCAACGCCATTCTTCAATTGGAAGAGCAGCGTGGACCCGATCCAGAAACTGCCGTCGCGATCCTGGTAAATCGTTCCAAAATCGGAGTCGTTTTGTTGCGGCAGCGGAAGCACGCTGACCGGAGAGCGCGTGAGGCGAAGCATCCCGGTCTCGGTGCCAATCCAGAAATTCTTTTCTCCGTCTTCAAAAAAGTTCAGCACGGTGTTGCTGGGCAACTGCCCCGGCGCGGCAATGTGCGTGAGTTTACCGTTGTTGTACTGGAATACACCCTGGCCTATGGTTCCGATCCATAGAACTCCATCGGGCGTTTGCCGCAAAATGCGCACCGTGCTCGCGATCCCCGGGAAGGGCTGAAAATGATCTTCCCCGGGGCGCATCCACTCCAGACCCGAAACCGTGCCGACCCAGACGGTTCCATCCTGCGTCTGGGCTACGGATTTGACCATGTTCTGGCTCATTTGCGGCCCGAGGGAAAAGTATTTCGCAACCATGTTCTCGATGCAGGCGAGTTTGAATCCGCCTACCCAGAGGCGGCCGCTGCGGTCCTGGTGGATCGAATGGACCGAGATCGTGGGAATGGCGGGAGTGCCGTCAACGCGGACGAAGCGGTCTCCCTTGAATTGCATGAGGCCGTTGTCGGTGCCCGCCCAGATGGTTCCCGCCTTGTCCTGAAACAGCGCCCTCACAAAGTCGTTGCTCAGTCCTTCGCGGGTTGTCCACGACTGGAATTGACCGTGCGCATAGCGGGTGACGCCTCCGCCTTCGGTTCCGATCCACACCGTGTCATCGCGCGAAACCATCAGGCAAAAGATACTGTTCTCATGCAAAGCCGGCGTGTTCTGCCGGTCGAACAGCGTGAAATGCGCTCCATCGAAGCGGAGCAATCCGCCGGTAGTTCCGATCCATAAGTAGCCGTCGGAAGTCTGGGCAAAGGCCTGGACTGTCTGCTCCGGCAGGCCGTCGGCCGCCTGCCACACGTGGCGCGTGTATCCGGCAAATCCCTGTGCCCGGAGCGTACCGAATCCGGCGGTGCACAGGATCAGCCAAACCGCAATCGTCCGAAGTCTCCGCATGGAAGCGCCCAGTATATCGTGAAGTCGACTGCAAAGGTCAGGCGGGCGGATCTTCGCGCCTGGAACTGCACCAGGCTGCAGAGGCGTGAAGACTCGCTGATCAGCCCGTGAAAGGCTGCCGATCGAAACCGCAATGAATTAATTTCAATGAATCCGACTTTGGTCGGATTCAAGCCGTGTTCGCCGGGACTAGTATGCGATGCGACAGTCTCGAGAGATTTGAAGGCATGGAAAAGGCGCGACCACCCGGGTCGGCGCGGGACCTTTAATGCGCACTTATTTGATTCTGATTTTTGCTTGTTGCGTAGCGCTATCTACAGTCCCACCCTCGTCGGCGCAGAGTTACGCTATCGGGGCGGACGTATCTTTTCTCGGCAAGTGTGAGCGGGACGGGATGGTCTTCAAGGAGGCCGGTCAACCCAAAGATGTGCTGGCCATGCTGCGCGAGCACCAGTACAACTGGGTTCGCCTCCGCGTCTTTCACGACCCGGCGATGAGCAGCGATAAACTGCCCAACGATCTGGCCTACACGCTGGCTCTTGCCGGCCGGGCCAAGGCGATGGGATTTCACGTGCTGCTCGATCTCCACTACTCCGATACCTGGGCCGATCCGGGTCATCAACCTATGCCGGCGGCGTGGGCGGGGCTCAATCACAAGCAGCTTGCGCAGCAGGTCTTCGACTACACCCGCGACGTGATCGCCGCCTTTGCCAAGGCCGGAGTCATGCCCGAGATGGTCCAGGTGGGCAACGAAATCACCCAGGGCATGCTTTGGCCCGACGGCAAACTTCCCGACAACTGGGAGAATCTCGCCGATCTCCTAAGAGCGGGCATCAGCGGGGTCGACGCCGGACGCGGTTCGCTTGCCAAGCCGCGAATCATGATTCACATCGAGCGCAGCGGCGATTATGACGCCGCGGTATGGTTCTTCGACACGCTCATTGCACATCACGTTCCGTTCGATGTGATGGGCCTCTCTTATTACCCGTTCTGGCACGGCAATCTTGCGAAGTTTCGCGACAACTTACATGACCTTGCGCTGCGCTACCGGCATCCGATCGTCGTGGTTGAAACTGCATATAATTGGACTCCAGGCAGCGTTTCCGAAAAGAAGTCCGATTTCCCGGAGAGCCCGGAAGGCCAGAAAGCCTTCCTGATGGCTGTGGACGCTGCCGTCCGCGCCATTCCCAACGGGTTGGGCGAAGGCGTCTTCTGGTGGGAGCCGGCCGCGGAAGGTGATTTGCGGGCACGCAGCTTCTTTGACGACAAAGGCAATGCGCTGCCTGTGCTTTCGGCCTTCGATCCAGCTCCGTCGAACGCCGCACCGGGAGAACGCACAGGGCACGCAAAGTGACGGCTCAAGGGATCGCGATGGAGAAGCACGCAGCAACGAAGGAGACAGGCAAGATCAGAGTCCTGGTGGTGGACGACCATCCGATCATGCGCTTCGGAATTGCGACCATCATCGATGCCACGCCGGACATGACGACGGTAGCCCAGGCAGGAAGCGGCGAAGAAGCCGTCGAGCTTTACGAGCAGTATCTTCCCGACATAACCCTGATGGATCTGCGGCTGCCGGGAATGAGCGGCGTCGATGCCATACGCGCCATCATGGCGCACCACCGCAACGCGAAATTTGTGGTGCTGACCACTTATGAAGGCGACGAGGATATTCACCAGGCTCTGGAGGCGGGAGCGCGCAGTTACATCATCAAGGGAATGCCGCACGACGCCCTGGTGGGCGCGCTGCGCCGGGTCCACGGTGGGGGCAGGTTCCTTCCTCCGCCTGTATCGCGGGCCCTTTCCTCGCGTACGCCCAACTCCGACCTCAGTTCCCGCGAACGCGAAGTTCTCAAGCTCATCGTCAAGGGCAGAAGCAATCGCGAGATCGCCAGCGACCTCGGCATCACCGAATCCACGGTGAAGTGCCACGTCGGTGTCATCCTGGTGCGCCTCAACGTATCGGATCGAACCCAGGCCGCCGTGGCAGCGCTGCAGCGCGGTCTCGTCCACTTGTAGCGAACGCTTCTCCCGCTGCCATCTTCCTTGCCATCGCTTACGGTCTGCTAAACTTGGTTCCCCGCTGTCGTGCATCCGGGAGGTTCGGAAGTGAAGCGAATCGCTCTTGCCATAATTCTAAGTGTGTCGGCGCATCTGGCTGCGCAGGCCAGTCCCGTATCGATTGCCGCGACAAATCCAAAGGTCAGGGCCATCACTGGTTTCATCCGCCTGGACCGGGGAACCTATGAGAAACAGATCGCGGAGACTCTGCTTGTCTTGCGCAAGGCGAAGACTGAATTTGAAGCTGCGGGCTACCAGGTGGAGACGCTTCGGATCACCACGCAGCCGCTGGCCGAGCTCGTCGCCGGCGCCAGCGAAATCGATGCGCTCGCGTTTCTTACTCGTCTCGACCAGCTTTCCATGAAGGAAGACTTTCTTCCCAACGTGGGCCCTGCCATGATGCACGACAGTGACGATCCCGCCGCCATGCGCCTGCTGGAGCGCGCGCTCTCGACACTGCCGAACATCGAGGCCAACACCATCATCGCCGACGAGCAGGGTATTCACTGGAAGACGATTCATCGCACATCGGAACTGGTGAAGTATGTCAGCGAGCACAGTCCCCGCAGCCAGGGAACGTTCAACTTCACGGCAACTGCAATGCTCAAGCCGCTTTCGCCCTTTTTCCCGGGCTCTTACCACACCGGTGCGGGACGCCAGTTTGCCATTGGTTTCGAAGGCGCGAACGTGGTGGCCGAAGTTTTCAAGCGCGACAAAGGAAATGCCGAAGCCGCGCTCGCCGACCTCACCGCTGCGCTCACCAAGCATGCCACCGTGGCCGACAGAATTGGCAATAAGGTCGCGGCCGAATCGGGGTGGAGCTATGTCGGAGTCGACCCCACTCCCGCGCCGCTGGGCGATGTTTCGATTGGCGCAGCCATCGAAGATTACACCGGCGCCAGGTTCGGTTCCAGCGGCACCCTGACTGCGGCACACATTATCACTGCCGCGGTCAAGGCCGTGCCTGTAAAACAAGTCGGCTATTCGGGTTTGATGGTGCCGGTGATGGAAGACAAGCTATTGGCGCAGCGATGGGCCGAGTCTACCTACAACATCGACTCTCTGCTTGCTTACTCCGCGGTATGCGGCACCGGGCTCGATACCGTTCCGCTTCCGGGAGATGTAACTCTGGAGCAGATGGATCGCATTTTCGCAGACGTTGCCTCCCTGGCAATCAAGTGGGACAAGCCTTTGTCGGCGCGCCTGCAACCCATTCCCAACAAAAAGGCCGGCGATCGAACTGAATTTCAGGACCCTTATTTGTTCAACACCACACTGCACCCGCTGCCGTGATTCGGACTGCCGCCAGATCCTAGTCCTGCGATGGGGCCGGGGGACGTCTGGGAGGCGTGAGCACGAATCCCTTTCGCACCAGGGTGAAGCCCTGCTGTGGCAGTTCGGCCTGCAAAACGTGATTGTCGGCATCTGAGAAGAGATCTGTTTCCGCGCCGGCGATGGTTGCCACCAGGTGATGCACCGTTACCGGCCTGCCGTCGAGTGTGCCGTGCTCGTCAGCATACGTGGCCAGTTGCACCGCCTCGATGCTGCCTGCCTGCTTGGGAATAATCGCCCACAGGTCACGGCCGTTCTGGGCCGCAGCCAGCGCGAGCAGCATCTCCAGCGCACCGGGATCGAAGTCGGGCAGGAACACCGACGCCGGATGCGCGGCGAGCCGGGTTGTGGAGCTTCGCCCGTTGGCCGAGATGTTCAGCAGAAATTGCGGGCCATCGGGCTTGCCGTTGACGCTCACCGCTTGGCCGTTGACCGTCGCGCTCAGAACGACGTGTTGGATGTGATGTGCCGAGTCGAGTTGCTCGGTCTTGGAGAGCGCGTAGTCGAGCCCCTGCATGTTCACGCGCACGGTGGCGGTCGAGTCGTAGCCCCCGGCGCTTCGCACAATACGAAATTCAGCGGTGCCGACCGCATGCCCGAGCTGACTTACGTTGAAGCTGCCGGCCTCAGCAACATGTTGCCCCGCCACCCCTGGCGAAGGCTTGGCCCCCATCGGAGGCGGCGTCGATTGAGCGATCAGGCTTCTCGAGGCCGGCAACGCGGTTCGCGCCACCATCACCCTCCCCGTCGCTTTGGCCGTAGCGCCGCCCGTCTGAGTCTGTGCTCGAACCGTGGCGGAACGTACCTTCGTTGCCGACGTGCGTGAGGATGCCGAAGGGTGGGCGGTCGCGCGCGCGTGGGATTTGGATTGAGCAAGATGGGGAGCGCTGTGCGTCGTTGCAATTACAGAGCCACGCTTCGATTCAGCCAGGGCCTTCGATCCCGCAGTATTGGACGGAGGCTGATTCTCGTCCGATGCCGGCTTACCGTCCGCATTTTGCGGCGCAGGCTGCGCGGCCGGGGCATTCGGCGGCGCATCGGGTTTCACCAGAGGCACCCCCGGGTGCGGCTTCGAAAGAGGAGGCGGAGACGGCGACTGGGCGTCGGCGGGGGAGACCGCAGCGGAGATCAAGGCAAGAAACCCCGCCAGGGGCAAAACAGCAAAACTGCTCATCCGGGTGTGGTGCACGGCTGGCAGCTTAGACGGGGTTTCGAAAAAAGAGTTGCGGTGGGGCGGGGACCAAGGGACCAAGGGACAAGGGACCAGAGGATGTTATCAATCCGGGCGGTGGGAACGGTGCTGAGTGGATCGTCCCTCAGTCCCGAGTCCCTTAGTCCCTGTCTTTACCCCTTTGCCACTCCAAACCGCTTGTTCACTTCGGCCCAGTTCACCACGTTCCACCATGCGGCAAGGTAGTCGGGGCGCTTGTTCTGGTACTTCAGGTAATAGGCGTGCTCCCACACGTCGTTGCCCAGGATGGGATACAGGCCCTGCGACAGCGGCGAGTCCTGGTTTGCGGAGGTAATCACCTTCAGCTTGCCGCCCTGCAACACCAGCCAGCCCCAGCCGGAGCCGAACTGCTTGGCAGTGGTCTCGTTAAACGTCTTTTTGAATGCGTCGAAGTCTCCGAAGTCGGCCTTGATCTGGTCGGCGATGGGGCCGGTGGGCGCGCCGCCGATGCCGGCTGTATTGGCCGGGCCCATGATGTTCCAGAACATGCTGTGGTTGGAGTGGCCGCCCGCGTTGTTGCGCACCACGGTGCGAATGTCTTCGGGCACGGCATTCAGGTCCTTGAGCAGGTCGTCCACGGCCTTCGCAGCCAGGTCGGGGTGCTTCTCCAACGCGCCATTCACGTTATTGATGTATGTTTGGTGGTGCTTGTCGTGATGCAGGTGCATGGTTTCGGCATCGATAAAAGGTTCGAGCGCCGCGTAATCGTAAGGCAGCTTGGCGAGTTCGTAAGCCATTGGGGAATTCTCCTTTGCGGATTGTAGTGTACGGAGGGTCCCGCACGTCAGGTGGAAGCCGATCGGGGCCGCGGGTTCAAATCGCGATTTTTTTTGAACGCAAGCCGCAACCGTGTGTTTGGATGGAAGCGCATCGTCCTACGGTTGGATGGATGCGCGGGGCCGTTCGCAGGGTGCGAAAACCTTTTCCGGCTTGCAGATCTGTCGTTGCATCCTCAGCCGTTGTTCACACAGGTGTCTGCGGGCTGATCTCGTCGTCACAATCAAAAGTTTATGCTGCGTCTGCCGCCCGGATCGAAACTTTCCCGAAACTCGGAACATCGTTATGAAGGACAAGGCAATGCGGCTTCCCTTCACCCGACCGACATTGCCCGTAAGCAACTATGAGCGATCAGCCTCTCTACCGCTGGCTTGACCAGCAGGGCGAAGCCTTTGGCGCGCCCGGAATGCAGCCCCGCTGGACTTCCAGCGTAAAAGACGCCATGGGCACCGCCTACTCGGCGTCGAGCCGCCTGTGGTTCACGTGCTCGCACGGAATCTTGAACGAGATCTACCACCCCACCATCGACCACGCCCAGGTGCGCGACATGGAGTTCCTGGTCAGCGATGGGGAAACCTTTGTCCATGAAGAAAAGCGCGACCTGTTCACGACATTCGAGTACATCCATCCTGAGGCCCTGGGCGTTCGCTATATCAACCGTGATCCCGACGGCCGCTACTCGCTGACCAAGGAGATCATCTGCGATCCCCACCATAGCGTGCTGCTGACGAGGGTGCGTCTCGAGGGGGATAAAGACCTTATCCCGAAGTTGAAGGTTTATGCGCTGCTGGCGCCTCATCTCGACGGCGGAGGCGCCGGCAACTCGGCCCGCGCCGTGGATGTGGCCGGCTACCGCGTGCTGCTGGCATGGAAGGGCCAGTGGTCTCTGGCCATGGGCGCCAGCTGCGGATTTGCAAAAGTGAGCTGCGGCTTTGTCGGCAACAGCGATGGCTGGAGGGACTTGAAAGATCATCGCCGCATGGAATGGGAATTCGGCTCGGCCACCAATGGAAACCTGGCGGTGATGGGCGAGCTGAACCTCGAGTGCTCGCAAAATACTCCGCCTGGCGAAACCGACGCGCGCGAATTCACGGTGGCCATCGGCATCGGCGACACCCAGCACACCTCGCTGCAGAAGACGGTCAGCGCGCTGACCATGCCTTATCAGCAGCACCGCACGCGATTTATCGAGCAGTGGCATCGCGCCGCCAATCCCGAGTGGCTGGCCGCCAAGGCGTGCGACGGCGGCAAGCTGATGCGCGCCAGCCACAACGTGCTCCTGGCCCACGAAGACAAGACCTACTCCGGCGCGTTTGTTGCGTCCGCTTCCATCCCCTGGGGCCAGTCCAAGGGAGATGACGACCTGGGCGGCTACCACCTGGTGTGGACCCGCGACATGGTGCAGACTGCCGGGGCCATGATCGCCTGCGGCCGGTCGGAGACAGCCCGCCGCGCCCTCGTCTACCTCGCCTGCACCCAGGAACCCGACGGCGGATTCGCCCAGAATTTCTGGGTCGATGGCCGCCCTTACTGGTCGGGCGTGCAACTGGACGAAGTCGCGTTTCCCATTATCCTGGCTTGGCGACTGTGGAAGGCCAACGGCCTGGGCGAAATGCATATCTATTCGTTCGTGGAGCGTGCCGCCGGATTTCTGGTCGCCCACGCGCCCATCACCCACCAGGAGCGGTGGGAAGAGAACGCCGGCTATTCGCCCTCAACCCTGGCCGCAGTCATCAGCGGGCTTATCTGCGCCGCGGAAATCATTCGCGACCGCGATACCGATGGACTGGCCACGTTTCTCGAAGAATATGCCGACTGGATCGAAGGCCACCTCGAAGACTGGACCGTAACCAACCAGGGCGTGCTCCACCCCGAGATCCAGCGCCACTATATGCGCGTCCGTCCGCCGGAGACCGGCGAGGCCTACGCCTGCGAAAGCTGCGCCAAGGAGACCATCCGGCTCAACAACCGCCCGCCCGGCACGCGCTACGAATTCGAAGCCCGCGAAATCATCGACGCCGGCTTCCTGGAGCTGGTCCGCTACGGCATTCGTCGCGCCGACGACCCGCTGATCATCGACTCGCTCAAAGTCGTGGACGCGGTGCTGAAGCGGGAGCTTCCCCAGGGCCCCTGTTGGCTGCGCTACAACTACGACGGCTACGGCGACCGCCCCGACGGAGGTCCGTTCCTGGGATGGGGACAGGGCCGTCCGTGGCCGCTGCTCTACCGGCGAACGCGCCCACTACGAACTCGCCGCCGGCCGCGACATCACCCCACTCATCAAGACCTATGAGAAATTCGCCACCAGCGGCCAGATGATGCCCGAGCAGGTATGGGACGAGCCCAACCGGCCCGATCGCGGCCTGCGCTTCGGCCAGCCGGGCGGATCGGCCGTGCCGCTGGTGTGGGCCCATGCCGAATACCTGAAGCTGCTGCGCTCCGCCCTCGACGGCAAAGTATTCGACCGCGTCGATCCCGTCTACGAACGCTACTGCGAGCCGGAGGGGCGGAAGCGCCTGCGCCGCAAGCTGGAGATCTACACCCGGCGCCGGCCCATCCAGAAAGTAACCGCCGGCGACACCCTGCGCATCCTAGACGAAGATCGTTTTGAAGTGGTGTGGTCGATCGACGGCTGGAAGTCGACCCATCACACTCCCAGCCGCGGACTGGGCAGCGCCGGGTTCAGCGCCGACATTGAAATCCCCGCAACGGCCCACCCCGGTGAACTATCATGGACTCTCCAATGGACCGGAGAAGGCCCGCTGGCTTGGTTACAATGTGCAAGTCAAGATCGATTCTGAATGAATCAACCCTCACTCGCCAGGGACATCACGAAAGGATTAGCATAAGATCATGACACCAACGGCTGCCGACATCACCCTCGACCAGTTATCCATCGACACTCTCCGGCTGCTCGCGGTTGACGCCGTAGAAAAGGCGAAAAGCGGCCATCCCGGAGCGCCGCTCGGCTGCGCGCCCATTGCCTACCTGCTGTATCACAAGCTGATGAAGCACAATCCGGCGCACTTCAAGTGGCCGGATCGCGATCGCTTTGTTCTGTCCAACGGCCATGCGTCGGCGCTGCTCTATTCCACGCTTTATCTCTCCGGCTACAACATGACGCTGGACGACCTGAAGTCGTTCCGGCAGTGGCACTCGAAGACGCCGGGGCATCCCGAGTCCGGCGAAACCGAGGGCGTGGAAGTGACCACCGGCCCGCTGGGGCAGGGCATCGCCATGGCCGTCGGAATGGCCATCGCCGAGAAGCACTGGCTGCCGTGTACAACAAGCCCGGCTTCGAAATCGTGAACCACTACACCTACGCGCTGTGCGGCGACGGCGACCTGATGGAAGGCATCTCGCACGAAGCCGGCTCGCTGGCCGGCACGCTGGGCCTGGGCAAGCTGATCTTTCTCTACGACGACAACCTGATCTCGCTCGACGGTCCCACCGAGTGGAGCTATACCGAGGATGTGCTGCGGCGCTTCGAGGCCTACCACTGGCACGTGCAGCGGGTGAGCGACGGCAACGACCTCAATGCCATCGAAGCCGCCATCGAAGCGGCGAAAGCCGAGACAGGCAAGCCATCGCTGATCGCAGTGCGCACGGTGATCGGCTATGGAAGCCCCAAGGCCGGCACCAACAAGGTGCACGGCGAAGCTCTGGGCGCGGCCGACACCGCGGCGACCAAGAAATATTTCGGATTCCCCGAGGATCAGAGCTTCTACGTCCCCGAAGATGCGCTGAAGAACTGGCGCAAGGCCGTGGATCGCGGCAAGGCTCTTGAAGCCGAGTGGAACAAGCTGTTCGACGCTTATGCCGCGCAGAATCCCGACCTGGCCGAGCAGTTCAAGCGCGCCGTCGTGAACAAGCGCAAGCCGGGATGGGAGAAAGCGATTCCCAGCTTCCCCGCCGGCAAGCCCGTGGCCACGCGCAATGCCGGCGACACGGTGATGAACGCGATTGCCGATGCGGTGCCGGAGTTGTTCGGCGGCGCGGCCGACCTGACCGCTTCCACCAAGACCATCTTCAAGTCGAGCCCGCACTTTGCCGACGATCCCGCCGGCCGCAACGTGTTCTTCGGCGTGCGCGAGTTCGGCATGTGCGCCGCGGTCAATGGAATGGCCGCTCACGAAGGCCTGGTGCCCTTCGGCTCGACCTTCTTCACCTTCTCCGATTACTGCAAGCCGGCCATCCGCCTGGCTGCGCTTGTCGGGCGCACACTCGCTGTTTGTGTTCACCCACGATTCGATCGGGCTGGGCGAGGACGGCCCCACGCATCAGCCCATCGAGCACCTGATGATGCTGCGCGCGGTGCCCGACCTTACCGACTATCGCCCGGCGGATGCGAACGAAACCGCGGCCTGCTGGCGTCTTGCGCTCGAGCGCAACGGCGCCTGCTTCTTTGCGCTCAGCCGCCAGGATCTGCCCGTGATCGATCCCGCCACGCACGATGTGTATGCTGGGGTGAGCAAGGGCGCCTACGTCCTTGAAGACGCGCCCAAACCCCAGGTGATTCTCATCGGCACGGGATCGGAAGTCTGGCCCTGCGTCGACGCCAAGAAACTGCCTCGAAGCCGAAGGCATTGCGGCGCGCGTGGTGAGCATGCCGAGCTGGGAGATCTTCGACGAGCAGTCGGCCGAGTACAAGGCCAGCGTGCTGCCCGCCAACGTGCCGAAGCTTGCGGTCGAAGCCGGCTCGCCGCTGGGCTGGTGGAAGTATGTGGGCACGGACGGCGATGTCATCGGGCTCGATCGCTACGGCGCGTCGGCCCCGGGCACCATCGTGCTTGAGAAACTGGGCTTCACCGCGCAGAACGTGGCGGCGCGAGCGAAGAAGCTGGTAAAGCAGGGAGTTAGCGGAGATAGGCCGCGCTTCGCGCGTGGTAGCGGAGTGGGCTCTGCGGCTCGCTAACTCCGCCACGCCCTGTTCTCTTTCAGCTCGAAAGGAGTTATACCGTGAAGCTCGTCATCAGTGCCGATCATGCCGGCTTTCCTTTGAAGGAAGAGGTGCGCGCGTATCTGACCAAGGCCGGTCATGAAATGGTCGACCTGGGCGCGTACAACGGCAATTCTGCCGACGACTATCCCGACTTTGCTGAAAAGGTGGGCGAAGCCATCAATAACGGCGTGGCCAAGCGCGGCATCCTGATCTGCGGGTCGGGCGTGGGCGTTTGCGTCGCCGCCAACAAGATTCCCGGCATTCGCGCCGGCATGTGCCACGACACTTATTCGGCACACCAGGGCGTGGAACACGACGACATGAACGTGATCGTTTTCGGCGCCCGCATCATCGGTCCTGCGCTGGCCTACGAGTTGGCCGACGCATTCATCAACGCCAAATTCATCGTGAACGAAGAACGCTTCACCCGGCGATTCAACAAGGTCAAAGCCATCGAAGCGAAGTACATGTGCGGCCAGGGCTCAACCAGTCCCGCATAACAGTTCGTAGCACATTGCTCGTGACGATCGAGCTACAAACTGTGAACTCGAACTGCGACTGGAACTGCCAGAGGCGCCGATGTTCCCCTTCGACGTAATCCTCTTCGATATTGGCGGAGTTCTTCTCACCAACGGTTGGGACCATTGCGAGCGCGCCGCGGTGCTCGAGAGTTTCATCTCGATAAAGACGAGTTTGAAAAGCGGCACCCCGGGCCCAACGATGCATGGGAGCGCGACGTGATCTCCGCCGAAGCGTATCTCGACGAAACCGTATTCTATGAGCCGCGCAGTTTCTCCCACGGAGGATTTCCTCGAGGCAATCTGCGCGCAATCGGTGGAGCTGCCGAATGGCGCATTGGGAATCCTTCGGAACTCGCGGCATCTGGCAGGTACATGCTGGGCTGCTTGAACAACGAAGCGCGCGAGCCGAATGAATATCGGTTTCGTCAATTCGGCTTGCGCAAGTATTTCGACGTGGCTCTAAGTTCCTGCTATCTGGGCATGCGCAAGCCGAAGCCTGCCATCTATCAACGAGCGCTGGATATTATCGGAAGGCCGGCCGAGCGGATCCTGTTCATCGACGATCGTCCCGAGAATGCTGGCGGCGGCGGCTACGGTGGGCATGAAGGCGATCTGGTTTAAAGGCGCCGAGGCCTTGCGCCAGGACCTCGAATATCTGACCGTTTTTTAGCATTGTGCACGGAGGAAACGATGCAACTTGGATTGATTGGTCTGGGCAAGATGGGCGGCAACATGGCCGAGCGGCTGCGTCTCGGCGGCCACCAGGTGGTCGGCTTCGATTTCAACGCCGAAGCCGTCGCCAAACTCACCGCGTCCGGCAATGTGGGCGTCGTCCTCGCTCGAAGACATGGCCAAAAAGCTGACCGGCCGCAAGGCCATCTGGATCATGGTGCCGCAAGGCAAGCCGGTGGACGAAACCATCGCCAAGCTCGAGCCGCTGCTCAACAAGGGCGACATCCTCATCGACGGCGGCAACTCGAATTACAAGGATTCGCAGCGCCACTACAAGGAAGTCACGGCCAAGGGCTTTCAATTTGTCGACGTGGGCACCTCGGGCGGCGTGTGGGGATTGAAGGAGGGTTACAGCATGATGATCGGCGGCGACAAGGAAGCCGTCGAATATCTGCGCCCCATCTTCGAAACGCTCGCGCCCGGCAAGGACAAGGGCTGGGGCCACGTGGGCCCGGCTGGCGCCGGCCACTTCGTCAAGATGGTGCACAACGGCATCGAATACGGCCTGATGCAGGCCTTCGCCGAGGGCTTCACCATCCTGGAGAAGAAGGAAGAGCTCGATTTGAATCTGCCGCAGATCGCGGAGATCTGGCGCTACGGCAGCGTGGTGCGCAGCTGGCTGCTCGACCTGACCGCCGACGCGCTCGCCAAGAATCCCACGCTCGACGGCCTCCAGGCCTATGTTTCCGATTCCGGCGAAGGCCGCTGGACCGTATTTGAAGCGATCGATCTGAACGTATCGGCGCCGGTCATCACCGAGTCGCTGATTCGCCGCATCCGCTCGCGCGAAGAGAATAACTTCACCGATCGCATGTTATCCATCATGAGAAATGCATTCGGCGGGCACGCGGTGAAAAAGGACTAGTGTCTCAGTTGTCAGTTTTCAGTGACAGCACTCGTAGATAAGGCTAGCCGAACTGAACAACGGCCAAGAACTGATCAACTGATAACTGACAACTGTGACCAGGAGGTCACACATGGCAACCATTCAGATGAAAGTGCAGTCCCGAGGATCTCTCCCAGGTTCCTCGCGGCAGAGAGCGAGTTCCCGATCCGGTCATCATGACCATCTTCGGCGCGTCGGGCGACCTGACCAAGCGCAAGCTGCTGCCCGCGCTCTTCCATCTCGAGCAGAACGGGCTGCTGCCCGACAAGTTCGCGATCGTCGGCGTGGCGCGGCGTCCGCTCGGCGACGAGTTCGCGGCCGACATGCGCGAGGGCATCGTCGAATTCGGCGGCGTGGACTGCGAGCGATCCGAAGCTCGATAACTTCGTCAAGAAGATCGGCTACTTCGCCCTGAATTTCGACGATCCCGGCCACTACGCCGCGCTGAACGCGGAACTGGATCGCATCGCCAGCGAGCGCGGCATCGGGCCCAATCGCCTGTTCTATCTCGCCACCGCGCCGGAGTTCTTCACCGGCATCGTTGAGAACCTCGGCGCGCAGGGCATGGCTCATCCCGAACAGGGCCACGTCGGCGTGGTCATCGAGAAGCCCTTCGGCCACGACCTGCAGTCAGCGCGCGAGCTCAACCACCAGGTGAATTCGGTCTTCGACGAGCGCCAGGTCTTCCGCATCGATCACTATCTCGGCAAGGAGACGGTGCAGAACATTTTGGTGTTCCGTTTCGCCAACGGTATCTTCGAGCCGATCTGGAATCGCAACTACATCGAGCACGTGCAGATCACCGCGGCAGAAACCATGGGAGTCGAGGGCCGCGGCCCGTTCTACGAAAAGGCCGGCGCGTTGCGCGACGTAGTGCAGAACCACGTGATGGAGTTGCTTAGCTTTGTTGCCATGGAGCCGCCGCCCAGCTTCGAAGCCGAAAGCGTGCGCCGCGAAAAGCTGAAGGTGTGGCAGGCCATTCCGCCCATTCCCATCCTCAATGCGGTGCGCGGCCAATACGGCCCCGGCATGGTCGAGGGCAAGAAGCGTTCCCGGCTATCGCGACGAGGAGCGCGTCGAATCCGGAGTCCGGCACCGAGACCTTCGCCGCGGTCCGGCTGGAGATCGAAAACTGGCGCTGGGCGGGCGTGCCGTTCTACCTGCGCGCGGGCAAGCGCCTCAAGAAGCGTGCCACCGAGATCAGCATCCAGTTCAAGCAGCCGCCGCTGCTCATCTTCAATCGCATGGCGGCCAGCGGCCCGTGCAACGAGATCCAGCCCAACCTGCTCACCATTCGCATCCAGCCCGACGAAGGAATCGCGCTTCGTTTCGGAGCCAAGGTGCCGACCACACCGGAGATGGCGGTGTGCCCGGTGGTGATGGACTTCAACTACTCCGCGGCTTTCGGCCGGTCCACCGCCAACGGCTATGAGCGACTGCTTCTCGATGCCATGCTCGGCGATCAGACGCTGTTCGCGCACCGCGACGGCGTGGAGACGACGTGGGGACTCTACACCCCGATCCTCGAAGCCTGGGCAGCCAAGAATCCTGAGGTATTTCCCAATTACTTCGCCGGTAAGTGGGGCCCCGACTGCGCCGACCGTCTGCTGGAGCGCGAAGGTTATACCTGGCGAAACAACCTAGGCAAACCGGAGTGAGATTTGCGGCTTCCCAGGTCTCAAAATCGAGACCTGGGGCACCCAACTTTGGTACAACATCAGGCGATCAGAACCTAGCCACTCATCACTAGAATCATTCAATCAGAAATGGCGGAAGGTCTCTCCCGGCCCATTGGCGGGCTGAATCGGCGTAACCACACCGCGTTCTCGCTCCACGTGGCTCTCCAGCGAGCGGCTGACGATATCGCGCGACCCCAACCCCACCGCCAGCGACAGCGTGAGCACAATGCCGCCAAACAGAATCCCGAACGCCTCCGCGACGATGGCGCCGCCGATCTCGAGGTGATCCAGAACCATCGCCGCCGTCAGCACCAGCACCAGCCATTTCACTCCCAGCGACAGGATCCTGCGCGTACTGCAGTTGCGCGTTGACGGCGCTGATCAACACCGACCGCGCCAGGAATCGCGCAATAAGCACGCCCGCCATGAGCAGGAGAATCGCGCCCACGGCGTGGGTCAAATATGGCAGCAAGGAAACGGGCAGCGGGGTGCTGGTTGCGTACGAAGCATCAAATGCCGAAACCCCGATGACCAGTCCCAGCAGAACACAGCCCCAGAACGAACTCCGCGCGACAATTTCCGTGGGTGAGCTTGAGGGCGTCCAGTCCGAGGCCAGGCGCGTCCGCGCGAACCGCTCATCAGCCTTGAGCCATGTCAGGCTACGGCGAAGCAGCGCGGAGATTCCCATCCCGATCAGAGTGAAAATTGCCAGCGCCACAAAGAACGCGAGTATGCCCGGCAGGATGGCGATCAGTAGCGAAAGAACTCTGTAAATCGACTGGTGCAGCGCGTCGGACATGTGATGCCAGATCGAAGCATTATCGGCATACACCGGCGGCGGCACCACGGCGGACTTCGACTGGAGCATCATGGCAAAGACGGTGTGCATCGGACTCACTCCTTCAAGCGACTGTGGCTGCAATCCGGAATTGGATGAATCTGCATGAAATAAAGCCGGGAACAACCAGGGCCGTCATGGATTGAACCGGTCTGGCCAACGCCAGCGCGAGACCAGGTAGGGTTTGTCGGCGTCGAACGCAGCCGCGACGGCTTCAATGTGCCGCTCGGAGTCCGCTCCCGAGGCCGTGATGTTGATATGGCCCGCCACCCACGCGAGATAAAGAGGAATCAGCGCGCCCAGCAGGTGCCCGCGATTGATCGTGCGCAGCCGATAGGCGATAAGAAAGTCATAAACGATGCGCGCCCACAGGTTCTCCGGCATGCGGAACGATGACGGGTCGACCACCGACAGCCGCTTCAGCCCGAGTAACGTATTGGGCGGCAGCACCAGAGACCAAATCTCCAGCAGGTTGTTGTATGCCAGCCGGAAGCCTTCAATCATCGGCATGATGTCCGGGTGCGCTTCCCCCGAATGTCTCTGCGGGACGGTGCTTCGCGGCGGCGGCAGCCGTCGCGCGCGTTGCCAGAACGCTGCCTTCGCCTCGACATCTGAGAATAACGACCCGGTAACGTGCGCGAGGATGGCGCGAATATCCGGATCGGTGGGCTGCGGAAGCGACCGGTCCCCTACTTCACACTGCTCAATCGTGAACCCGGCAACAATCGCCTCCGCGGCCGGCCACACCAGCGCATCGTCCTGGCCTAGCACCATGAAGCGCTGCCCGGCTGCTGCCAGTTTCTCCGCCATGCGCAGCGACAAACCGAGATCGATCGCCAGTGGAAAGCGCGCCCGCGTGGCATAGAGCGCGCGCGTCAGCGGATACAGAATCGCCGAGTTCACCAGGCCCGCGTGCGGCGGGATATCGTAAGAAGGCACCGCCAGGTCAATCGATCCGGATTGCACCGCACTGGCCAGATCGTGCAGCGCAACCGCGCTCAGCGAGCCCGAATCCGGCCCCAGCATCAGGATCGACTTGGCCTCGTTCTTCCGAGCCAGTTCATAGGCGTTTACGAAATCGGCCGCCGTCAGGGTCCATGTCGCACTGGTCACCGGCGCGCTGGTAATATGCAGCGGCAGATAGACGTCGGCACCGATTTCGTTCTGCGTGGCGATGAGCATATCGTCCGGCGGGAACGACGTCGCCAGCTTGGCCAGGATGCTCTCCAATTGATTGGTCGGCAAAGGCGCAACGACGACGAGCAGGGCGTAGCCCGTCCTGGCCGGTGGTCGCGAAAACTCGGGGATGGGGTCTGCGATCGCCATAGATTGAAGAGATTTCTATTGGATTTGCCACGCGGCACATCTGCCGGGCCCCGGCTCGATTTCAACTGCAAACGCCCCTACATTGATAGGATGCCACCGATTGGGATCCGCAGCCACGTCGGCCGATTATTGAGTTCGTACAACAACTCGTAAAGCGCCTTTTCGAGCAGATACGCGGTGAACAGCGCCTGCGCCTGTTGGGGTGCGGGAAGCAGTTCGCGGTCGGCTGCAATCGTCGCGCAGTACGTTTCCAGGAATGCCGCCGTCGCCGAGTTTTGCCAAAGCTTTGCCCAGGTCGCCAGGTTATCAGCATTGGCATTGCGGCCCGCATCGCTCCCCGCAAATTGTTCGAGCCCGGAAAATGCCGCGTAGGAGAACGAGCGCACCATCCCGGCTACGTCCTTCAGCGGCGATTGTTTCTGCCTGCGCTCAATCAGCGGGCGCGCCGGCTCTCCTTCGAAATCAAGCAGAACAAAATCTCCCGATTCACTTTCGTTCCCGCCGGTCCGAAGCGTCTGTCCTAGATGATAATCGCCGTGAATACGAATCCGCTTGCCGGCCGCCTCAATCTCTTCGATCGCGTGTGCCCGGCGAACCAGTTCCCGACGCCGGGACAGCAGCAGGGCGGCATCATCCGCAATCGCATCCCCGAGGGCCGCCAGCTTGCCCTTCAACGCATCAAGCGCGCTCATAATCATCGCATCGATCCGCCGTGCATCCCGGGTCAGGTCTTCCGACGTAAATGGCTCTGCCGAAAAAGCCGAATCGTCGGTGGGAGTAGCCAGGGCGAGGTGCATCTCTGCGGTGCGCCGGCCCAGCAGCGCGGCCGCTTCCATCGCGGCGTCCGCATGCTCGAGAATCTCGGGTTGCGGTTCCTGCAGATTCACGAAGCCCGGCGACGCGGACTCCGCAGGCGGCACGGTCGACGCTACCGACGCGAAGAACACCGGCAGCTGATCCAGGAACCATTGCCAACCGTCGCCCTCGTTTGCCACCAGCCCTTGCAGCATGGCCACGGTGGTCCGCTGGCCGCCCGAGGGAGTAATCGAGATATCGCCGAGGAACGGGGGAATCCGCGGAAACCGGGCAATCTCGGTAAGAAAACGCCCGATCTCCACATCCGGATTCTCGCCCGGCTGGAGGCGCCGGAACAATTTCAGGATGAGCTGCTTGCCGAAGAGAATCGACGTGTTCGACTGCTCCGCCGACCCGACTCGCGCCGGCAATCGTTGACCGTAATGTACCCCGGACAAAGCCGAAGACGCGCGCGCATCGAGCCGCCCGGACGGGGGCACAGGATCGCCTGCCGAAGGCGATTCTCGTGGCTGATTTCGTTGCGCATTGGGCGAAGGGGTCGGCGCAGTCGATCGGGGCGGAGCGGCTGCTTCGCCGGGCTGCGCGGTAATCGGCGCGGGCGCGACCGAGACCGGTGTAAGCGGATGCGGTGGCGCGGAAAGCGGCGGACTCGCAGCCCCGAGCGGATCCGTCACCGACACCGGAGCGGCAACCACCACCGGTTCGCTGGCAGGGAACAACTCGTGTGGCCGCAAATGCACTTCGCCGGAGCCAGCCGGATTGTGAGTTGCACGTTCCGGGTGTGCCAGCACTTCCGCTGCTTCCCCGCTTGCGGCCTCCTCCTTCGCCGCATTTCCAGTCGCCGCCGAAATCAGCGAAGCCGCCACTTCCAATGCAGCCTCCCGTTTTGTCGACAGCGCCAGAGTGGCATTTCGCTCGATCAGGGTGAGCAGCGCCTGGCGGAAATCTTCGCGAACCGTGGCATCATGCAAAACGCCTGAACCGGCGGGCGAGGGCAGCATCGCGATAATGCTTTGCGGGTGGCTGGCCGTCATCTCGTCAGCATCCGCTCCGGCACTGAACGCAAGCGGCACCTGGTAGACATCGCAAACGTTGTCGCCATAGCCGATCTCGAAGTAGAACAGCGCCGGCGGGATGGTGTTGGCCGCCGGAAGGTCACTGCTCGGCGGAACGATGGTGTTGGCCGCAACCGCAGCCGGCAGCTCCGCCCAATCGATTACGCGCGCCGACTGAATCTTGCGCGTCTTGGCGCCGAACCACCGCTGCCGCGGAAGCCACGCCGTCAGCGAAGTCTCGATTACCGCCAGTCCATGACCCGCCACGAATCCCGACCAGCCCTTGGTGAGCAAATCGAGAATCGCGAACTCCTCTGTCGAGTTCTCGGGCGGCACCTCCAGAGTCAGTTCCGGCAATTCCTCCATCTTCGCGCTGGCCGGCTGGAGCTCGAGCCAGATAAACGAATAAGGCGCGATGCTCAGCGAGTATGGCGCTTCCGTGATAGTCGGGAACGAAACGTAGCCCAGCATCTCCACCGGCTCCATTCCCGCGAACGGCGACAGATCGAGCGACACCGGCTGCGCAAAGCGGCTCAGGTTGGCCACGCACAGGATGGTCTCGTGGGTTCCGTCGCCGCGATCGAGGTCGCGCAGATACGCAAGAATCTTCCGGTTCGATGGATTCAGGAACGTCAGCGTCCCGCGCCCGAAGACCTGGAACAGCTTGCGCAGCGCGATCATGTTGCGCGTCCAGTGCAGCAGGCTCGACTGATCGCTGAGCTGCGCCTCGACGTTCACCACCTGGTATCCGTAGATGGGGTCCATGATCACCGGGAAATACAGCCGCGCCGGATCGCACTTCGAAAATCCCGCATTGCGGTCCGACGTCCACTGCATGGGCGTGCGCACGCCGTTGCGGTCGCCGAGATAGATGTTGTCGCCCATCCCGATCTCGTCGCCGTAATAAATGATCGGCGTTCCGGGAAAGCTGAACAGGATGGAATTCAGCAGCTCGATGCGCCGGCGATTGTTGTCCACCAGCGGCGCGAGCCGCCGGCGAATGCCCACGTTGATGCGCATGCGCGGATCGGCCGAGTACGCGAAATACATATAGTCGCGCTCGTCGTCCGTCACCATCTCCAGCGTCAGCTCGTCGTGATTGCGCAGGAACAGGCCCCATTGGCAGTTATCGGGAATGGGCGGCGTCTGCGCCATGATGTCCGTGATGGGCAGCCGGTCTTCCTGCCGCAGCGCCATGTAAATGCGCGGCATCAGCGGGAAATGAAACGCCATGTGGCACTCATCGCCGTCGCCGAAATAGGGGCGCACGTCGGCGGGCCACTGGTTCGCTTCCGCCAGGATCAGGCGATTCGCATAATCCGCATCGATCGCCGCGCGAATGGACTTGATCACGGCATGCGTCTCGGGAAGGTTTTCGCAGTTGGTGCCGTCGCGCTCGCACAGGTAGGGAATCGCGTCCATGCGCAGCCCGTCCACGCCCATATCGAGCCAGAAGCGCATGGCCTTCAGCACTTCTTCGATCACCAGCGGATTGTCGTAGTTCAGATCCGGCTGATGCGAGAAGAAGCGATGCCAGTAATACGCCTTGGCCGTTTCATCCCACGTCCAGTTCGATTTTTCGGTATCGGTGAAGATGATGCGCGCTTCTTTGTATCTCTGCTCGTCGTTGGTCCACACATACATGTCGCGCTGCGGCGAACCCGGCGGCGCCAGCCGCGCGGCCTTGAACCACGGATGCTGATCGCTGGTGTGATTGATGACCAGCTCGATCATCACCTGCATGTTGCGCTGGTGCGCCGCGTCGAGAAACGCCTTGAAATCGTTCAGCGTGCCGTACGACGGATTCACGTCGACATAGTTGGCGATGTCGTATCCATCGTCGCGCAGCGGCGAGGGGAAAAACGGCAGCAGCCACAGGCATGTCACGCCCAGGTCCTGCAGATAATCGAGCCGCGACATCAAGCCCGGAAAGTCGCCGATGCCGTCGTTGTTCGAATCGGCAAACGCGCGCACGTGAATCTCATAAATGATCGCGTCTTTGTACCACAAAGGATCGCTTGCGCTGGCGAGCTTCTTCAATTCCTGTTCTCCGAGCTATTTGGATGCGAATGATTTCGATAAGCAGCCCAGCTGAAACTTCTGGGAGAGCACGAACCGCGGAGACCTAAGGCAGGCGGTTAACCCGAAACACATGCGCCGCCTGCGCACCAGGCCGGAGCACCACATAATTCCGCCGCCCACTCCATGTATAGCTGGGCCCATTCAATAAATCATCCATAACGAAAGTATCTCCCGTCGCCAATCCCAGGCGCCCGAGATCGAGATCCACCCAGCCCGACTGCTGATAGTACGGATCGAGATTCACGATTACCACGATGACATTCTTGAAGTCACGCGTGGTTTTCGAGTATGCGATCAGGCTGGGGTTGTCGATGGAGTGGAACTGCAGTGTCTCATTCGTCTGCAGCGCCGGATTGGTGCGGCGAATCTGGTTAATGGTTGCAATGAAGCGGAACCAGCGAACCCGGCGCATTGCGGTCGCGCTGCCGGATTTCGTACTTCTCGCTCATCAGGTATTCTTCTGACTCGGTTCTGCCCGCCGCGGGCTTGGCCGGGGCGTTCTCGCAAAGCTCGTACGCCGGGCCATAAATTCCATAGTTCGCCGTCAGCGTCGCCGCCAACACCAGGCGAAACATGAAAGCAGGCTTGCCTCCGTCCTGCAGCGTTTTGTGCAGAATATCCGGCGTGTTGGGCCAGAAATTCGGCCGGAAGAAATCACTGACCGGCGGCCGCGTAATCTCCTCGAGATAGCTTTGCAGTTCCGTCTTGTTGTTGCGCCACGTGAAATAGGTGTACGACTGCGTGTATCCCGTCTTGGCCAGCCAGTACATCACGTGCGGTCGCGTGAACGCCTCGGCAAGATAGATCGTATCTGGATACTTCGCTGCGCAGCGTGCCCAGGCACCACTCCCAGAAAGGCATCGCCTTGGTGTGTGGATTGTCGACGCGAAACACGTTCACGCCGCGCTTGATCCAGAACTCGAACACCGAATACAGCTCATCCCACAGGCTGCGCCAGTCCGGCGATTCGAAATTCAGCGGATAAATGTCCTGGTATTTCTTGGGCGGATTCTCGGCATACTGGATCGACCCATCCGGCCGGATATTGAACCAGGTGGGATGCTCCGTCACCCAGGGATGATCGGGCGAGCACTGGAATGCGATGTCGAGCGCGATCTCCATTCCGTGGGCCTTCGTCGCTGCCACCAGGTGTTCAAAATCGGCGTAGGTTCCGAGCTCGGAATGAATCGACTTGTGCCCGCCGTCGTCTTCCTTGATACGATTCGGATCGCTTGGATCCGGCGCCACCGATTTGTCCCCGATTGCCCATGGGCTGCCCGGATCGCCCGGCTTCGAAACCGTCGAATTCTCCGGCCCTTTGCGAAACGCCCGCCCGATGGGATGAATAGGCGGGAAATAGAGGACGTCGAACCCCATCGCCGCAATTTCAGGAAGCTGCCGCTCCACGTCGGCAAACGTTCCATGCTTGCCCGGCAGCCGGAGAGGTCGAGCGCGGAAACAACTCATACCACGTCGAGAACCGCGCCCGCTCGCGATCCACCCACACCGGTATCTCCGGCTCGTAGCATCGTTGCAAACGTCTGGTCCGGATAGCGCTTCACTAGCTCGACAACGTCATCGGTCAGCGGGTAATCGTAGAACGCATCATTGCGCTCGGCCTTCTCGTTCAGTAATCGCGCCGCTTCCGCCAGACGCTTGGCTTCGGCGCCGCTGGCGTGCTCCGCGGCCTTTTTGATCAGGATTGCGCCGGTGCGAAGCGCCAGCGGAATATTCTGATCGCCGGTCACGGTGCTCACCGTCCAGCCGCCACTGGTGCTCGGCACCGTCGCCGCGTCGGGGTCGGCAGCAGCGACCGCCTTCGCCGGGTCTCCCTGCGCGGCGAGCCGCTTGCGCAATTCGCTCTCCCAGGTGACAAAGTGGTCCACCCAGCCCAGGATCGTGAATCGCCACTGGCCCAGCTTGTCAACCTTGAACGAGCCGGTCCAGATGTCGTTGTTCACCGGCGTCATCGGCGTCGATCGCCAATTCCGCTCATTTCCCCGGCGATACAGCAGGTGCGCGCCAAGCTGATCGTGCCCGTCGCCGAAGATGGCGGCAGTCACCACCACTTCGTCTCCCACCACGCGGCATACGGGATGCCGCCCGCAATCCACCTGCGGCTTGATTTCTTCAATGACGACTCGGTTTCGGCCGTTGGGAGGCTTCATCGATCGTGTCCCTCACTTCCGGGACGGCGGATGCCGCGCACTTCAAATTCCGGGACTGCGGTTTTTGCCACCTGCACAGAGATGCGGGCGCTGGCGGGAGGGATTGTTCTTGCAGTCGGAAACATCCGGACGCGTCTCCTTCAGGAGACAGCATGACCGATTCCGCCTGCCCTGTGTCAACTATGACTTAGGTTAAGCCTTCGAGAATCTGCCAACAGCCAAGACCGCACCCACGAGCCTGGCGGGGTCCCTTTGGCTACTTCTTCGGCCGCTTGTAAAACGGCAGCAGCAACCTGTTTCGCCCGTACTTGGTTGGCGCGTACCTGCACCAGCACATCGCTCCCGCTCGCGGCCACTTCGGCAGGCACCAGGGCCATGGCGATGTTGGTCTTGAGGAATGGCGCCGGCGATCCAGAGGTAATGACGCCAATCTCGCGGCCCTGCAGATCCTGAACAGGGTAGCCATCCCGGGCGATGCCGCGGTCAACCATCTCCAGCCCGATGATTTTCCGCTTTGGGCCGCCCGACTCCTGCACTGCAAGCAACTCATCCCGGCCAATGAAAGAGCCCTTGTCGAGCTTCAGCCATCGGTCGAGCCCGGCCTCGAGTACGTTGATCTCCTCGGAGATCTCGTGGCCGTAGAGGCTCATCCCCGCCTCCAGACGCAGTGTATTGCGCGCGCCCAGGCCGCAGGGGCGAATGCCGAATTCCTCCCCCGCCTCCATCAGCGCATTCCACATCTTCACCGTGGTGGCTTCGTCGGAGGGCGTATACACCTCGAATCCGTCTTCACCCGAATAGCCGGTCCGCGCGATCAGCACATTGGGGATGCCCGCCACCGTTCCCCAGGTGAACCAATAGTTCTTGATCGCCGCCAGGTCCACGCGGGTCAGCTTTTTGAGCGTATCCAGCGAGCGCGGCCCCTGCAGCGCCAGTTGCGAGTAATAAGGCGAGTAGTCGCTGATATGGATGCCGGCACCGCGCGCCCACCTGCTTCCGGATCCACGCGTAGTCTTTGTCTGTGGTTCCCGCGTTCACCACCAGCAGATAATCGTTCTCGCTCAGCCGGTGGACCAGGATGTCATCGACAAAGGCGCCGTTCGGCATAAGCAGTGCGGAGTAGTGCGCCTGCCCATCCTTCAGCCGCGAGGCATCGTTCATGGTGATGTACTGCACCGCTTCGAGCGCTCCCGGGCCGCGGAACTGGATTTCGCCCATGTGGCTCACGTCGAACAGGCCCACGCCGGTGCGCACCGCCATGTGCTCCGCGATCAGGCCGCCACCCGGGCATGGGTATTCGACCGGCATGTCCCATCCGCCAAAATCCACCATTTTTGCCTTCAGGGCGCGGTGCGTGGCGTTCAGGGCAGTCTTTTTCAGAGCCGGCGGAGCGGGTGCAGCGGGCGTAGACATGATGGCATTCCTTTCCGAGTAAGGCCGTACCTGCACCACGATAGGATTCCGCGCCCCACAGGTCAAACCGGGCGCCGCGCCTTTACGATGGAGAGGGCCGGTCTGGCCAAGGTGGGCGATGGATAAGGTTCGCGGAATCCTGATGGTGGGGGTGGGCGCATTCGCCCTGTTTCGGGGTTTTGTCATGCATGGCCGCCCCGGTGCGTGGCTGGCCATCGGCCTGGGCCTCGCCGCCATCGCTCTCGGTGTCTTTCGGCTGGTCCGCAAACCCCCGCGGCGGCTGGTATAGCGCGCCGACCTTCCGACTAGGCCGTAACTCCGCTTCGCGACAGGCCGGCCACCCTTGCGGAACTGAATCCGGCCACTCCGCGTATAAATCCACATGGGGCTCGAATGCGGTTCCGAGTCCCGAGTTTGGCGCGCCCGTGTGCGGCCTGGAGGGGAGGTAATCCGTCTGAAAGGATACCGGAGCAACTTTTGATTCCCAGGTGGCTTTTTGGCCCGGCGGGCAGGGCGTTGGTTCCTTTCGGGGATGCTGGTTGCCGCTGCGGCCAGTTTTTTAGCCCTGAATGACAGGAAGCAGAGGCCGGGTTTCTTGCGGAATTCGAACCACGCGTTGCCTGGCCAAACCGCAAAACCAGGACTTTACGTACACTGAAAGAGTCCGGCCGATCGAAGCCATTGGGAACACAAAACCTGACGCGCCGGTTCCGACATCCCCCAGTCCTGCAACGGAAAGCAAAACCATGCAACTGATTGAGGCATTTCGACTCGCGCTGCAGTCCCTGTGGGGCAACAAGCTGCGCTCCATCCTCACGCTCATCGGCGTGGTCATGGGCGTGGCCTCGGTCATCATGGTCATCACCCTGGTGAACGGCGCCAACCGCTACGTCAGCACCAAGCTCTCCGGCTACGGCGCGGACGTGTTCACCGTCACCCGGATGTCCAGCGTGATCTTCACGCCGGAGGAATACTTCAAGTATCAGAAGCGCAAGATTCTGCGCATCGAGGACTACTAGGCCATCCGCGACGGCTGCACCGAATGCAGCGAAGTGGGCGCGCTGCTGAACAAGTCCACCAACGTCGTCGCCAACGGCAAGTCGAGCAACAACACCGGCGTGCGCGGCTACACCTGGACCATGCTCTCGCTCAACAACATCGACATCGCCATCGGCCGCGGCTTTACGCCCGCCGACGAAGACCACGCCACCAAGAACGTGATCGTGGGCTACGACATCGTGGACAACCTGCTGCCCGACGGCGACCCCATCGGCAAGGAGATCCGCGTCGACGGCATTCCCTACACCATCATTGGCGTAGGCGACCGCCAGGGCAAGACGCTGGGCCAGTCGCAGGACAACTGGGTGGCCATTCCCATCACCACTTATCAGCAGATCTACGGCTACAACGATTCGGTCGACATCTATGCCCGCGCCGACGGCAATGCCGAGGTGATGGAGCGCGCCAAGGATGAGGTCCGCGTGCTGATGCGCACGCGCCGCCACGACGCGCCCGGCCAGCCCGACGACTTCGAGATCGAAACCAACGACACCTTCCTCGATATCTGGAAGCAGATCAGTTCGCTGTTCGCCACGGTCGTCCTGGGCCTGGCGTCCATCGCGCTGGTGGTCGGCGGCGTGGTCATCATGAACATCATGCTGGTCAGCGTCACCGAACGAACCCGCGAGATCGGCGTGCGCAAGGCGCTGGGCGCCAAGCAGCGCGACGTGCTGCTGCAGTTCCTGATTGAGAGCGCGTCGCTGGCGCTGGTGGGCGGGGCGATCGGCGTGCTGGGCGGAGTGCTGGTCGGCAAGATGATCACCCTCGTCGTCGGCTTCCCCACCGCCGTGCCGATCTGGGCCGTCTTCCTGGGATTGTTCCTGGCCACCGCGTCGGCATCTTTTTCGGCGTCTACCCGGCCAGCAAAGCCGCCAAGCTGGACCCGGTAGTGGCGCTGCGGGCGGAAATGTAAGATCGTTCCAGTTCTCAGTTTCCAGTTCTCAGTTATCAGTGAGTGAACTGAAGACCAACGACTGAGGGCTGAAAACTGTGGACTGACAACTGTTGCGGAGCAACCCATGGCGCAAGGACAAACACGCGAATCGGTCAAGATGGCGCTCGCGACGCTGCGGACCAACAAGCTGCGCTCGGGATTGACCATCCTCGGCATCGTCATCGGCGTAACCACCGTCATCACCATCTCTTCGGTCATCAGCGGCCTGAATAATCGCGTCAACGACTGGGTCAGTTCGCTGGGCTCCAACGTGTTCTGGGTATTCCATATGCCCGTGATCGGCGTGCGCCCCACCACCGAGATGCTGGCCCGCAAAAAGCTCAACCTCGACGAGGTGCTCGCTCTTCGCACCTTGCCCCACGTCGTCGCGGCCGACGGCGGCTTTCAGCATGTCGGCATGTTCCGCGTGGGCGCGGTCAGCGTGAAGTACAACGGGCAAGAAGATGGCCGGGACCATGCTGCAGGGCTCCACCGCGGAAGTGGCCCAGGTAACCGATCTCATCTTCCTTCAGGGCCGCATGTACACCGATCGAGGAGGACCAGCGCGGATCGCACGTGTGCGTCCTCGGCCACGACACCTGGGAAGAGCTCTTCGGCGATCAGAACGCCATCGGCAAAGAGGTCAACATCGAAACCGGCATGTACACCGTGATCGGCGTGCTCGACAAGCGGAAACAGCCCTTCGGCGGTGGCAAAAACCACGCCGACAACAAGGTCTATTTCCCCCTGACCACCTTCCACAACCTGCATCCCGAAGACAAGGACATGTGGGTCAGCGTGAAGTACGACGATCCCAAGAACAAGTCTCTGGTCGAGGAAGAAATTCGCGAACGGCTGCGCATCATGCGCAAGGTGCGCGTCGACAAGCCCGACGACTTCGAAATCTTCGGGCCCGATTCGCTATCAAAGCTCTGGGGTCAGCTTACCGGCGGACTGGTGCTCTTCATGATCGCCGTCTCCAGCGTTGGCCTGATGGTGGGCGGCGTGGGCGTGATGAACATCATGCTGGTCTCGGTCACCGAGCGCACCCGCGAGATCGGCGTGCGCAAGGCCATCGGCGCCACCAAGCGAACCATCCTCACCCAGTTCACCACCGAAGCCGTAACTTTGTGCGCGGTGGGCGGCATCATTGGAATCCTGGTCGGGCGCCGTAATCACCTACATCGTCTACTTCCTGCCCATCGGGCTGCCCGCAACACTTTCCTCCACGTGGGTGCTGATCGGCTTCACCGTATCCTGCGCGATCGGCCTGCTTTTCGGCATTTATCCCGCGTGGAAAGCCGCCAACCTCGATCCGATCGAAGCGCTCCGATACGAGTAAGGCAGGGAACAAGAGGACCCAGGGAATGGAAAATTGGGGCTCGAGAACGGGGACGATCGTAGTCGCACTTGTCCCTGATCTTCGTCCCTTCGGTCCCTGCCTTTCTCCTTTTGGCGTACACTGTAGGAAATCTCGATACAATTGTGATCCATGCGCGATGCGCCTCCGGCGGCGCTTTTGTGCGCCGGGGCTGGCTCAGCGAGGAAGACGGGGACCATGCAATTCATCGAAGCATTACGGCTCGCGCTGCAGTCCCTCTGGGCCAATAAGATGCGCTCCATCCTGACCCTGCTGGGGGTCATCATCGGCGTGGGCTCCGTGATCACGGTGGTCACCCTCACCAACGGCGCCAAGGAGTTTGTCACCTCGAAGATCAACTCCTACGGTGCGGCTACCATCACCATCAGCAAGATGCCGCAGACCTTCATCACCCTGGACGAGTATCTGGCTTTCCAGAAGCGCAGGGATGTCACCTACGAGGACTACCGGGCCGTTCTTTCCGACTGCAACCTATGCCAGTCGGTGGGCGCGCCAGCGCTTCTCGACGGGCAAAGTTGTCCATGGAACCAAATCGACCACCGACACCAACATTCGCGGCTGGACCTGGACCATGCCGGCCCTCTCCAATCTCAACATCGAGCTCGGCCGATCGTTCACGCAGGTGGAAGATGAGCACTCCTCGCCGGTGGCGATCGTGGGCGCAGACATCGTGGACAACGTGCTCGGGGATGGCGATCCGCTGGGCAAAGAGATTCGCGTCGACGGCGCGCCGTATACCGTCATCGGCGTCGGCGAACGCCAGGGCAAGATGCTCGGGCATGAGCATGGACAACTGGGTCGCCGTTCCCCTCACCTCGTTCCTGCACAAATATGGAGAGCATTTCAGCCTCTCCATTTATGTCGACGCCGGCGGCGGGGGAGAAGTGATGGACGCGACCGCCGACGAACTGCGCGCCATCATGCGCGCGCGCCGTCACCTGGCACCCAGCGCGCCGGATGCGTTTTCTATCGACTCCAGCGCCACGTTCCAGAATCTGCTGGGAAAAATCCTCAACAACTTCGGCGCGGTGGTCGCCGCCATCGCCACCATTTCCCTGGTGGTCGGCGGCATCGTCATCATGAACATCATGCTTGTCGCCGTCACCGAGCGAACCCGCGAAATCGGCGTTCGCAAAGCGCTGGGCGCGCGCCGCCAGGACATCCTGATGCAGTTCCTCATCGAGTCGGCCACCGTGTCCCTGACCGGCGGCGTCATCGGCGTAGTCGCCGGCATTGTGATTGCCAAGTTGATCACCCTGGCCATCGCGTTCCCATCCGCGGTGCAGTTCTGGTCGATCCTGGTCAGCCTGTTTGTGTCGGCATCGGTGGGCTTGTTCTTCGGAATCTATCCGGCCTACAAGGCGTCGCTACTTGATCCCATTGCGGCGCTGCGAGCGGAGTTGTAAGGGCAGTTTTCAGTTGTCAGATTTCAGTTATCAGTTGAACCTAGGACCTAAGCTCAGGGGCTGGAAATGGCGCAAGCGTTTCGGGATTTGCAGGTTTGGCAGCGAGCGATGCAACTAACCGTAGCAATTTATGGCTTGACGAAGGAGTTTCCGCAGGACGAACGGTTCGGCCTTACAAGCCAAATGCGACGCTCCGCCGTCTCGATTGCGAGCAATATTGCGGAAGGCCAGGGTCGGCTTACCGCGGGCGAGTTCAAACAGTTCCTGGGCATTGCTCGCGGCTCGAATTATGAGGTGCAGACCCAACTTGAACTCGCGAAGGCGCTCCAGTTAGCAAACTGCAAGTCAATCGAGAAGGCTGAAGGCCTTTCTCACGAGGTCGGCAAGATGCTCTATGCATTGATCCCGTCACTAAAGGTGCAACTAACAACTGACAACTGTGAACTGACAACTGTGAACTGAACCGTCACGGAGCCGCCATGCGCATGAATGACGCAAAAGAATCCGTTCAGCTGGCGCTCGAGACGCTGCGCAAGAACAAGCTGCGCTCCGGCCTGACCATCCTGGGAATCTCCATCGGCATCTCCACCGTGATCCTGATCTCCTCGGCCATCAACGGGCTCAACACCAACATCGATCAGTTTGTGCGATCGCTGGGCACCAACGATCTTTGGATCTTTCAGTTCGAGCCGTTCGGCAACCGTCCCACCACCGAGGAACTCAACCGCAAGAAGCTGACCTACGAAGATGCGATGGCCATGCGCAAGCTGCCCCATGTGGCCGCGGTCGATCCCGAGCTTACCTATCAGAATTTTCAGACCGGCCTGGGCGCCGTCTCCATCAAGGCCGGCACGCACAAGATCTCAGAACACCATTCTTAATGGCGACACGACGGCGGTGAAAGAAGTCACCGATCATCGAGTTCATCGAAGGCCGCATGTGGACCGAGTCGGAAGAGGAGCGCTCCGCCAATGTGGCCGTGCTGGGCCACGATGCGGCGGAAGACCTGTTCCCCGATGGGTCGCCCATCGGCAAGGATATCGATTGCGAAGGCGACATCTTCACCGTGATCGGCGTGCTCGATATGCAGCCCCAGCCTTTCGGCAGCGGGCGCAACACCCAGGACAACTCGGTTTACTTTCCGCTTCACGACCTTCCGCAAGATTCATCCCGAGATCAAGGACTTCTGGCTCGTGGTGAAGTACGACGATCCGGTCAACAAGGCGATCGTGATCGAAGAAGATTCGCGAGCTTCTGCGCGTGCGCCGCAGCGTCCGCGTGGAACAGGACGATAACTTCGCGATCTTCGGCCCGGACTCGCTCACTCGTCTGTGGAACCAACTTACCGGCGGCCTGTTTCTGTTCATGGTCGCCGTGTCGTCGGTGGGCTTGATGGTGGGCGGCGTGGGCGTGATGAACATCATGCTGGTCTCCGTCACCGAGCGCACCCGCGAGATCGGCATCCGCAAAGCCATCGGCGCCACGCAAGAAGAACATCCTTCTGCAGTTCACCCTCGAAGCCGTCACCCTGTGCGCGGTCGGCGGGCTGCTCGGCATCCTCGCCGGCGCGCTATTCACCCTTATTCTTCACTTCGCCGTTTCCTTCCTGCACGCCGCGTTCTCCACCACCTGGGTCGCCGTCGCGTTTGTCGTCGCCTGCACCATCGGGCTGGTGTTCGGCATTTATCCAGCGTGGAAAGCCGCCAACCTCGATCCCATCGAGGCGCTGCGATACGAATGCAGACAAGAACAGTGGAGAGTGATCAGTTGTCATGGTCATCCCTTGCGTCGCTATCGGTGCACTCTCGATTCATCGCCAGACCGAACCGCCCGATCTGCAACAGCGCCTTATCGCCTGGCGGCCAGATGTGCAGGCTCTCCACGCGCGTGCGACCCCGCGATGCGATGCGCTTCGGCGACGCCGACCAGCGACGCCCGTCGCGGCGATATGAAAGCGCACCTGTCAGCGCATCGCCCGATTTGGAGCGGTCCCATCCGAACGCATATCGCCCGGCTTGAGCAGAACGCCGCCGATCTTCACCGGAACCTGCACCATCAGATAGTGCGAGTACTTTCCGTCGGCCGAGTAGCCCGCCGTAAGCAGCACCACTCCGGCAATATATTGTCCATGCGCATTCACAATGCCGGAAGCGGTGCGCATCTCGGTTTCAATGTGTTCCTTCTCCACCGGGGCGCGCGCCGGCAGCAGCGACGCCAGCTCGGCATCCGTGGCCTGCCGCCACGTGCCCTTCTGCGCATGGATCGCGGGACAAAGCGATAACAAGCAAAAGTGCGATCAGACTGATCTTTCCCAAAGCCGTAATCCAATTCTTTGTCATAGTTGCTCTCTTCATGGCTTCGGCTTTCTCAACGATTCGAGCGGTAACAATGCCGCGCTGGATGGCGGCGGTGGCGGCCTGGGTGCGGTCGGTGACGCCCAGTTTGCCCAGCAGGCTGTTGATGTGCGTCTTCACCGTGGCCTCTGAGATATCCAACTCCGTTGCGATCTCTTTGTTGCTCTTGCCGTGCACGATCTGCTCCAGCACGTCGAACTCGCGCGGCGTCAGTTCCTCGGTGCCCATGCGCTCGGCCAGCCGCTGCGCAATGGCCGGCGGAATGTGCGACTTGCCCGCATGCACCGTGCGAATCGTCGCGATCAGCTCATCGGTGGTCATGCCTTTCAGCAGATAGGCGCGCGCCCCGGCCTGCAGCGCGCGATAGATGTCCTCGTCGCCGTCATACGTGGTGAGCACGATGAAGCGCGCCTGCGGGCGTCTCCATGCGGATGCGCTGGATCACTTCCACGCCGCTGAGCCGCGGCAGGCGCAGGTCGATGAGCGTGATGTCGGGCTGGTGCTTGCGAAACTGCGCGATGGCTTCCACGCCGTCGGCCGCCTCGCCCACCACTTCGAGTGCCGTCCACGACATTGAGCAGCGCCACCAGCCCCTGGCGCACCACGTGATGATCTTCCACGACCAGAACGCGAATCGATTCCAATGCCTGCTCCTTCAATCCCTTGGACTTCGGCGCGGCGTGCGCAGCCTGACCGTGGTTCCCGCGCCCGGTTCGCTGGTCACTTCGAGCGAGCCGCCGATCAGGCGCCGCGCGCTCCCGCATGCCGGTCAGGCCGTAGTGCCCGGCGGCGGATCCGGCGATTTGCCGTTGCGCGCCATGTGTTCCGCGACGAATCCGCGCCCGTCGTCGCGAACCTCGAGCGCGATCTCGGCCGGCCCGTATTCCAGCTGCACCATCAGGCTGCTGCGCCTCGGCATGCTTCTTCACATTATGGATGGCCTCCTGCGCCACGCGCAGGATTTCGCGCTCCGTTCCCGGCGGCATGGGCCGATAGGCGCCATAGAGGCTGAATTTCGCCTCGAGCCCATGCCCGTCCGCCTGTTCCACCAGCCGCCGCATCTGCACCGGGAGCGTGGTCTCGCTCGGCGTCCTGCGAGCGCAGCGACCAGATCGACTGCCGCGCGTCCGCCAGCCCTTCGCGCACGTAGCCGCGCGTCTGTGTCCAGGTGTTTGGCAGCCGCGTCCACCTTGTTGTGGCGCAGCAGTTCGCTCAGCACTTCAAGCTGCACCGAGATGCCCACGTAGCCCTGCGCCAGCGTGTCGTGAATCTCGCGCGCGATGCGGTTGCGCTCGCCCAGCACCGCGCGGAATTCGCGCTCCGCGCGCAGCAGCCGCAGCCGCAGCAGCAAGCAGGATAAGGCCCGAGCACACCAGCGCCAGCAGCACATAGAACCAGAGGGTCTGATAGAAATGCGGGCGCAGCTCAAACGCCAGCGCCGCGCCCTGCGTATTCCACACGCCGTCGTTGTTGGCCGCCTGCACGCGGAACGTGTAGTGGCCCGGCGGAATGTTGGTGTAGTAGGCGGTGCGGCGCGAGCCGGCTTCGGTCCAGTCGTGGTCGAAGCCCTCCAGCATGTAGCGGTAGCGCACCTTCTGCGGCGCCACAAAGCTCAAGCCCGCGTAGTCGAACTGGAAATGGTTGTGCCCCGCCGGAACCGTCAGGAGTCCGCCGCATGCAATGCCTGGTCCGCGGTCGTCGACGGCAAAGCGCTCCACCGCCACCGGCGGCGGCACCAGGTTCACCGGAAAATGCGCCGGATCCACTCGACTCCAGCCCCTTGGGCGTGGCAAACCATAGCCGCCCGTCCTGCGCCTGCCACGCGGAAGGATGGCTGTTGGTGGCCGTCTCGCGGCTGATGCAGGCCGTCGGCGGTGCGAGAACTCGATCCAGTTCAGGCAATCCACGCCGTCCATCGGCCCCGGCGATGCCCGCGCAGTCGCAGCGCGCGATGCCGCCGCCCGTGGCGAACCACAGGTGGTTCGTGGCCGTCGTCGAGAATGGCGTGAATCGAAGTGCTGGCGCAGGCGGTCCCGGGTCACGTGCGAAAACTGCTGCCCGTCCCACAGATTCCAGCCGTGATCCTGGGTGCCGATCAGCAGCGTCCCTCTGGCGCGCGGCAGCAGCGCCGTGATCACGTTGCTCGAAAGGCCGTCGGCCGTGGTGAAGTTGGTGATCTTGCCCTGCGTGCAGGCGCGACAGACCGGCAAACGTGGCGACCCACAGATCGCCGTTGCGTATCGCGCGCCATGGCGCCCACCAGGTCGCTGCCCAGCCCTTCGCCTGGGTGAAGGTCTCCATGCGCATGCCGGTACCTTGATCGCCGGGCGGCCGGTCCAGTGCGTCAGGCCGCGCCGCGTGCCGATCCACAGCGATCCGTCCGCATCGACCAGCAGCGAGCGGATGAAGTCGTCGGGCAGGCCGTCGGCGGAGGTGAAGGATTCGACCGCGCCGTCGCCGGATGCGGCTCAGCCCGTCCGGCAGTGCCCACCCACATGTCGCCGTTGGGCGCCGCGGCCAGCGACAGGATCACGTCGCTCGGCAGCCCGTTCGCGCACGCTGTAGCCGCTGATGACGGTCTTGCCTGCCTCGCCTGTCCGCACCACGTTCAAGCCGCCGCCGCCGGTGCCCACCCACAGCGCGCCGGTGCGGTCCTCGACCACCGCGGTGGTGTTGTCGGAAGAAAGCCCGTCGCGCGCGGTCAGCGCCTTGAATCGCTGGTCGCGCAGGATGTGCAGCCCGCCGGTTTCGGTCCCCACCCAGAGATTGCCTTCGCGATCTTCCATCATCGCCAGCACGGAAGCCGACGCCAGCGGATCCGTCACCGGCAGGCGTTCCAGCTTCCCGCCGGACCAGCGGGCCAGGCCGCCGTTGGTGCCGATCCACAGGCATCCCTCGTGGTCGGCCAGCAGGGCCTGGATGCGGCTGCCGGGCAGTTCGTGGCCCACGGAAAGCCGCGTTTTGAGCCCGTTCAGGCTGCCCAGCATCAACGTGTTCTTATTGGCGACGCCGATCGCGCCGGTGTTAAATTCCGCCAGGAATTCGAGATCCTCCTTCGGCAAACCGGCCTGCGCGGCGGCCTGGCGCCATGCGTTGCCGGCATTGAGGTCGGCATCCACCCATGACCTGGTCTGGCCTGAACCCGTCACCGTGGTGATCACCGCTCCTGGACGCCAGTCTCCGGTAGCTTCGAACCGCTCTCCGTTCAGCCGTGCCAGGCCGCCCTCGGTGTAGGCCCACATTGCGCCCGATGGATCTTCTGCGAGCGCGCGCACATCACTCCCAGGCAGCCCGTCAGTGGTGGTGAACGTCTTGTCGGCGCCGTCCTTCCATCGCGCCAGGCCCTCGCTCGTGCCGACCCATAGGGCTCCGTCGCGGGTCTCCAGAAGCGCATGGATGTCGTTTCCCGGGAGCGCCGGGGTGGAGGTCCGATCGAACACCTGGAACCCGTTGCCATCAAACCGCACCAGCCCCACTTCCGTGCCCAGCCACACAAAACCGTCGCGCGTCTGCAGCAGCGCCTGCACCGTGTTTTGCGGAAGTCCGTTTTCCATGGCCCACGATTGCCGGCCATAGTTGGCGAGCGCGGTGGAGGGCTCCAGGGCAGCCGCGCCAGGACATGCCGCGATCAGGAGCGATATTGCGAGGCAGCAACAGCGAGGAACCTTCGAATTGGCATTGATCCGGGGCACCATCGATCGGACGCGCACCTCTTTGGGAGGTAACTCTTTCACTCATTGAAAAAGGCTGCGCACATCCACAGTAACGGATATCGTTGGCGATTCGCTAACGGTATCGGCATGACTGGGCCCGCGAAGGTTTCGGCGGCCCGCAACTCTATCCAGGCAAGCGACTTCTCCACCTTTTGATGGACTTCCCCATCACCCCAATGACGCAAGACAATCCCTGGCACGGGAGCTAGCCTGTATTTGTCTCCTGAACAGCCTGTACATCACTGGCTTGTGACTTTCGGGTGGCTGCCAAGCAGCCACCCTTCCTTTTTGTGCGGACCTCAGTCCCTCAGTCCCTTGGTCCCTGCTTTCCTACACCAACCGCATCCCGATCCGCCGAGCCCGCGCCAGCATTCGCGGCGAAGGCTGATGATCCGCTTCGCCCGCCGACAAGCCCGATCCACAAACTCGCGACCGGCTTCGCGCCCAGAATCTTTGCCGTCATGCGCAATGCGGTCTTGGTTCCGGTGGCGATGGGGATCAGAAATCCCGGCATCGCCGACGTGGCCACCAGCGCGGCTTTGAGCGTACGAACATGGCTTCGAGCCTTGGGCGCGGGCTGGCCCCATGGCCAGTAGGTGCAGCCGATCAGCCGCTCCATAAAGCGCCGGAAGATGGCCGTGGCATTCCCGCAGTTCACCGGACTGGCCAGCACCAGCACATCGGCAGCCTCAATTTCGCTGACGATGGCTTCCAGGTCGTCCTTTTGCCGGCACCGGCCGCGCTCTGGGCCCGGGTCCTGGGTGCACTGGCGGCAGTTGGTGCAGAACTCGATGTGCTTCTCTGAAAGGTAGATCGTGCTGGTGGTCGCACGCTTGCTGCGGGCGCCTTCCAATATGGCTTCCACCGCCGCATCGAGCGTTCCACCCTTGCGATAGGTGCCCAGGATGGCCACGACTTTCTTGCCCACTCTCGCGCCTCCAGTAAAAATTTGTGCGCAAGTCTACCCCAGATTTGGGACGCCTGGCTGTGACGCCGCAGGAAAATTTTCGCGGCGCGAATCGTCGTCTGCTACGCTCGTTTTCACATGGAACTCAACAATCTGCGAATTGAAAAGCGTCCGCCGGTCGCGATTGTGACACTCGACCGGCCCAAGGCGCTGAACGCATTGAACGCAGCAACACTTGTGCGAGCTGGAGTCAGCGTTCGAGGATCTCGCCGCCGACGCAGGCATCCGCGCCGTGTTGCTCACCGGCGCCGGCGAACGCGCCTTCGCTGCCGGCGCCGATATCCGCGAACTGGCTGCTCTGGCTCCGGAAGAAGGACGCGTCTTTGCCCTGCGCGGACAAAGTGTGTTCCGGCGGATTGAAACGCTGGGCAAGCCTGTGATCGCGTGTATCCGGGGGTTCGCTCTGGGCGGCGGCTGCGAACTGGCAATGGCATGCACCTTCCGCATCGCCGCTGAAGACGCGCGCCTAGGCCAGCCCGAGGTCAAGCTCGGCATCATCGCCGGCTATGGCGGTACCCAGCGCCTGCCCCGGCTGGTGGGCCGTGGTGCCGCGCTCAAGCTCCTTCTCACCGGCGCCGTCATCGACGCCGGCGAAGCCCTCCGCATCGGACTGGTGGACGAGGTGGTTCCCGTAGCCGACTTGATGACCCGTGCCACGGCGCTTGCAACCGAGATTGCTGCCAACGCGCCTATTGCCGTCACCGAGACTCTGCGTGCGGTCGACGAAGGCCTCAGCCTGCCGCTGGAACTAGCCCTGCTCCGCGAAGGCGCGCGTTTTGGCGAACTCTGCGCCACCGAAGACAAGGCTGAAGGCGCCGCCGCTTTCCTTGAAAAGCGCTCCCCGGCGTGGAAGGGCCAATAGCGATACTGCTATCCTTGAAGTGTGATTCACGCGCATAAAATCAGGGCGATTGGCCGCCATGGCGCTGCTTCTGGCCGTGACCATCGTTGCCTGTCGCAAGGAAGAACAGGCCGTCGTGGGAGTGGCCCACTCGGCGCAGCAGGCTGAACAGAAAGCCCAGGCCGCCGCCACCGAACGCGACCGCCAGCGTGCCCAACTCGCCAAGATCCCCCTGCCCACCAAGAGTCTCTACATCAACGTCCATGAGCCCAGCCAGTGGGCCAATCCCTTCATCAGCGCGGATGCCGACTACCTCACCCTGCGCGTCACCATGGCCGATCCCAATCCCAGCTCGGTGGGCGAAGGCACGTTTCTGCGGCCCGAAGCCGCTCGCCGCCAGGAATTGCAAATCCGCCCCGCGGAACTGGCCGAAGCCTTGATCGCCCTGCCCCCCGCCGCCTGGCGCTACGGACGGGTCGTGGCCGTCGCCGAGTCCCCTCTCGCCGACAAGAAAAAGCGCCCTGTCATTCGCCGCAACGTCGAAGCCGCCATCCAGAAGCTGAACGACCTGGAAGTCGTGGTCGACGAGTGGCCGGGGCGGTAAGACAGCTATTAGCCTTTAGCTATTAGCTTTTAGCTTTTCGTGCTGAACCCGAAGCAGTTCGCATTTCCGCAGTCGAGCTAAGAGCTAAAAGCTAATAGCTACCAGCTATTCTTGTTTACGCCATGCCGGAACTGCCCGACATCACCGCCTACATCACCGCCATCGAAGCTCGCATTCTCGGCCAGACGCTCGAGCGGGTGCGGCTGGGCTCGGTATTCCTGCTGCGCACCGTCGATCCGCCGCTGAGCGCGGTCGAGGGCAAGAAGGTCGTTGCCGTGCGCCGCATCGGCAAGCGCATCGCCATCGGCGTCGAAGGCGATCTCTGGATGGTGCTGCATCTCATGATCGCCGGCCGCCTCCACTGGAAGCCGCCCCAGGCCAAAATCGCCGGCCGCAACGCTCTCGCCGCCTTCGACTTCTCCAGCGGAACCCTCACCCTCACTGAAGCGGGCAGCAAGCGCCGGGCTTCGCTCTACGTAATGCGCGGCGAAGTGGGGCTCCGCTCAGTCGATCCCGGCGGCGTCGAAATCTTCTCCACCGACCTCGATGGATTCCGCGCCGCCCTCTCTCAGGAGAACCGCACCCTCAAGCGCGCACTCACTGATCCGCGCCTTATAAGCGGCGTGGGCAACGCCTACTCCGACGAGATCCTGCACTCGGCACAACTCTCTCCGATCACCCTTACCAGCAAGCTGAAGCCGGAGGAGTGGCAGCGCCTCTTCGATCACACGCGTTCGATCATGACGCTGTGGATGGACCGCCTCGTTTCCGAAGCGAAGAAGACCTTCCCCGAAAAAGTCACCGCATTTCGGCCGGAGATGGCCGTGCATGGCCGTTTCAACCTGCCCTGCCCGCGGTGCGGCGAAAAAATCCAGCGCATCCGCTACGCCGACAACGAAACCAACTACTGCGCGCGCTGCCAGACCGGCGGCAAGGTTCTGGCCGACCGCAGCCTGTCCCGCCTGCTCGGTTCCGACTGGCCCCGGACGCTCGACGAGCTCGAAGCCCTCAAACGCAAGTGAAACCGACCGTCCGCAATTCCGCTTGACACAGCCTTCGACAGTACCCCACAGTGGACTCCTCCCCTGTTTCTCGCTCCACCGCTCCTCGAGCGAAAGTTCTTTCCTGTTGGAGGTCTTCTGATGCACCATTTGGCGCTCAACCCCTGGCCCGTCCTCGTATCCGGCGTGATTCTCTGGATTCTGGGAGCCGCCTGGTACTCGCCGCCTCTGTTCGCCAAACCCTGGATGGCTGCCCTCGGCATCAAGCCCAATCCCGCCAACAAGAAGGGCCTCTATGCGGGCATGCTCACTTCGCTGCTGGGCGATTTCATCCTGGCCTTGGCGCTCGATCACGTCATCCGATGGGCCCATGCGACCACGGTGCATTGGGGCGCCTTCATCGGCTTTCTGGTCTGGCTGGGCTTTTTCGCCGCGCCCAATCTCCCTCAGGGGATCTACGAAAATCGTCCATTCAAGCTGTTTGCCATCAACAATGGCTACTGGCTGGTGGGCCTTCTCATCGTCGGCATCCTGCTGGCCGTCTGGCGATAAACGACATCGCATCCCAGGTCTCAAATTCGAGACCTGGGGCACCCGATTTGGCAGGGCTCGAGTCTGTAGAATTGTTCCATGGCGAAAGAGAAAATCGCAACCGCGCATGCCCCTGAAGCCATCGGGCCTTACTCGCAGGCCATCCGGCTGGGCAACCTCATCTTTACTGCCGGACAAATCGCGCTCGATCCTGCCACCCAGCAGGTCGTCGCCGGCGGCATTACCGAACAGACCACCCGGGTGCTCGAGAACCTGAAAGCGATCCTCGAGTCGGCCGGCAGCAGCCTCGCCCAGGTCGTGAAGACCACCGTCTTTCTCAGGGATATGAACGACTTCGCGCCCATGAACGCGGTGTACGGCCAATACCTGGCTCCTGAGGGAGTCCTGGCGCCGGCCCGCAGCACCGTTGAGGTCGCGCGGCTGCCCAAGGACGTTCTGGTCGAGATCGAAGTGATCGCCGAGCACGAGCCAGGCATTCACTCGTATCTTCACCGCCCCGCAGGCATCCAATAGACACTGACTATGGCTGACACACAAGAAAAGATGATCAAATCCGATGCTGAGTGGCGCGCCACGCTCACGCCCCAGCAGTACCACGTCCTGCGCGAGAAGGGCACCGAGCGCCCCTACACCGGCGCCCTCACCGAGAACCACGAGACCGGCAACTATCACTGCGCGGGTTGCGGCGAGTTGCTGTTCCTGTCCGGAGCCAAGTTCGACTCGGGCTGCGGCTGGCCCAGCTTCATGATCCCCGCCGACTCCAAGTCCATTGACGAGCACGAAGACAACACCTTCGGCATGCGCCGCATTGAAGTGACTTGCGCGCGCTGCGGCGGCCACCTGGGCCACGTCTTTCCTGACGGCCCCCGCCCCACCGGCCTGCGCTACTGCATCAATTCCGCCTCACTCACCTTCGAACGGGCTTCCGAATAGTCGGATCATCGCAGGAAAGGCCAGCCTCCCCAGTGAGACTGGCCTTTCTTCTTTCCCAGGGTCTCATGGACGGATCAGGCAAAGAAACGTGCCGGGTGTGCAGGTGATCTTGAATACCTCCCGGGTAACGAGGTTGCCGCTTGGCTCCTGAACGGTCACGAATCCGTTCTTCGCTCCCGCCGGAACCGTTACCTGCATCCATGTATCGCTCACGATCATGGGATGGGACCACTTCGTCCACGGAACCGCCACCCCGCCAATCAGCACGCCGGTGGCGGAATAGAAACCCTGGCCGAGGATATTGATCACCGTACCCACTGGCCCCGACCATGGCGAGACCAGTTTCGCGAAAGGTTGCAGCTTGGCGTCGTAGCTGTAAAGAACCCCGTAGTTGCCCACATTTCCGGCGATTCCACCCTTGGTGGTCATTCCGTAAATAATCCCGTTGGTATGCAGGAAAAGGCTGGATGCGGGATAGTACCCCGTCTTGCTGTCGAACGGGTGAAGAATTTCGAAACTCGTTCCGTCGGTGTTCAGCCGGAAAAGCACTCCCTGGGTGGTTGTGGTGGCCCCCCCGCCCCCCTGCGACGTCGTTCCATATATTTTGCCGTCGCTGCCCTGCACCAGACCGGCGGTGGGGCAGGATCCCTCGTGGACATTCGCGCTGTCCATGAATGAGTGGATCGACTGAAAGAAACTCCCGTCGCGCGACACCCTGAAGATTGTTCCCTGGCCGGTCTGTCCCGTTCCGGTTGTGCCGGTCACCGTCTGCCCGCCCCAGCAGGTTGTCCCATACAGGAAACCCTCGGAACCCTCAATCACCGGCCCGCTCGGACTCAGCCCGAGCTCGGCATGGTTCGAATCGAAGCTGTGGATCGGCGTGGGCGGCGTGCCATCCTGCTTCAACCGGTAAACCGTCCCCGCGTTGAAGGTGCCGCCTTTCGGCGTGGTGCCGTAGAGAGTTCCTTCTTCCAACGACACCATCATGGGAGCCGTGGTTGCCGACGGCAGCGTTCCCGAAGCCAGAATGGTGCCCGAAGTGTTCATCCTGTACCACACGCCCGGAGTGTTTCCGGCATTCGTGACCCCCCACAGGCTGCCGTCCTGCGTCTGCACCGGCGGAGCCCACGGATAAGCCCCATCGACGATGGGGCCGGTAGAGTTGTTGAAGTCATAAATGTGAACCGGCGCCGTACTAACCCCGGGAGTGAATTTATACACGACCCCCCAGCCGCTGCTTACAGTGCTGGTGTTTCCCCCCACTCCGTTGTGCCGTAGAGGTTTCCATCCACCCCCAGCGTCACCCCCGCTAAAGGCGAAGACCCATCCGCCGGGCCATTGAAGTCTTTCGGAGCCAGTTTCCCCGATAGCGGCGAATAGCCGATCAGAACGCCATACGAGGTGGAGCCTACTCCGGATTGCAGAGTGGTTCCGTACACGTTTCCATCCAGCCCTTCCGCCAGCATTCCTGGATTTGTGGGGTTAGATCCGTCCGCCTGGCTGAATGGATAGACCGCCGTGTAGGTGCCGGATTGGGCCAGGGCCAACCGCGCCGAAATGCTCAACACGAGACCCAGGATGAGAAGGCATTGCATTGTGCGTTGTTTCATGTCGTTTCTCCTCAGATCGAGTGTCGGGATCGTTCGGCTTCGTCCTCGGCTTGCGCGGTTGTCCTTGATCGCATCCGCCCGGATTCCCGTTCTATCTGCTACTGTGCAAACCGAGCTCAGATTGGTTCAGGGCGGCCGGAATTATTTCGGAGTCCGCAAAATGGGCTCTTCTCGAGCAGGCCGCGATAGTCTTTTCCCATGTCGCTTCGCAGTGCAAGCCTTGCCATTTTTCTGCTTCTGTCCGGCGCTCTTGCCGGCCCTCAAACGCCGGCTTCTGAAGACCAGGCGCTCGACCAGCAGCTTCAGGCCATCGCCGCCTCCCACCACGGCAAACTGGCTGTCTACGCCCACAACCTCAGCACTGGCCAGACCGCCTCGCTTTCCCCCGATCTGCCCGTCAAGACCGCCTCCACCATCAAGCTCGGTATCCTGCTCGACGCCGCCGAACAGATCCGTGCCGGCAAGGCTTCCCTCTCCGAAAAGCTGGTCCTCAACCACGACAACCAGGTCGAAGGCTCCGGCGTCCTGGCCCAACTCACTCCCCCGCTGGCCCTCACCCTGGGCGATGCGCTTACCCTCATGGTCATCGTCAGCGACAACACCGCCACCAACCTGGCCATCGACCGCCTCGGCCTCGCCCACATTGATGGCACCCTCCGCGCCGCCGGCCTCAAACAGACCTGGCTGTATAAAAAGGTCTACGTGCCGCCGTCCGGCCCCATGCCGCCCGATCAGCTCCAGTTCGGCCTCGGCAAGACCACCGCGCGCGAAATGGCTGCGATCATGGAGCGGCTCGCCACCTGCAACCTGGCTCTCGACAAACCCGCGCCGAAGACGCACGCCTCGGCGCCGCAGCCGCACAACGACGGCCCCCTCTGCGGCTCACTTCTGCACATGCTCCACAACCAGCAGGACCGCGACAGCCTTCCCCGCTATATCGAATCGCTCGACACCAGCGAACACGGCTCCGCCATCGCCAACAAGACCGGAGCCCTGGACCCGGTGCGCAACGATGTAGCCCTGATCTCCACCAAGGCCGGCCCGGTAGTGATCGCCGCCTTCACCTTTGAAAATGACGACCAGCGCTGGAATGGCGACAACGAAGGCGAAATCACCCTCGCCCGCGTGGCGCAGGCGGTGGTGAAGCGGTGGTCTCCCGAGGGGCTCGATGTCCAGGCGTTTCCCTGGGACAATCCGCTCAACCCCTCCGCTCCGGTGTACTGATTCTGCCCCGCCATGCACAGCCCGGACACGCAAAGCCCTGCTAGAATCATGGTTTCGGCCAGCCTTCTTCGACCGGGAATTTTATTAATAGAAAGCTCTTATCGTGCCCGACGAATCAAAATCCCATTCCGTGACCTATGCCGATGCCGGCGTCGACATCTCCACAGGCGACCGGGCCAAGGAACGCATCAAGTTCCTGGCGCAGAAGACTTTCAACCGCAATGTCCTGGGCGGCATCGGAGGCTTCGGCGGGCTGTTCCGGCTCGACTTGCAGCGCTGGAAAACGCCGATCCTGGTGAGCTCGGCCGACGGCGTAGGCACCAAGCTCAAGGTGGCCTTTGAAATGGGCCTGCACCACACCGTGGGCCAGGACCTCGTCAACCATTGTGTCAACGATATTGGAGTGCAGGGCGCCACGCCGCTGTTCTTTCTCGACTACTTCGCCAGCGGCAAGCTCGACCCTGAAGTGACCGAAAGCGTGGTCAGCGGGCTGGCCGAGGCATGTCGCGCCAACGGCTGCGCCCTCATCGGCGGCGAAACCGCCCAGATGCCCGGCTTCTACACCGACGGCGAATACGACCTGGCCGGTTTCATTGTTGGTGCGGTCGATCGCGACAAAATGGTCACCGGCGCCGGCATCAAGCCCGGCGACGTGCTCATCGGCATGCCTTCCACCGGCCTGCACACCAATGGCTACTCGCTGGCCCGCAAGCTACTCTTTGACGTGGCGGGCTACAAAGTCACCCAGTACGTCACGGCCATCAAGGAAAAGGCCGGCGCGGCGCTGATGAAGACCCACCGCAGCTACCTGCATGTCATCCAGAAACTGGTGGGTGCCGGGATGACCACCGGCATGGCGCACATCACCGGCGGTGGCATCACCGAGAACCTGCCTCGCATTCTCCCGAAGGGAACGGAAGCGCAGATCGAACTAGGATCGTGGCCGGTCCTTCCCATCTTCGACCATCTGCGCGAACTCGGCCAGGTGTCGGAAGACGAGATGATGCGCACCTTCAACATGGGCATCGGGCTCATCGCCGCCATTCCCGCCGCCAAATTCACGCGCGCCAAGAACCTCCTCGACCGCGCCGAAGAAAAGTTCTACGTCATCGGCCGCATCGTCAAGGGCGAGCGGCGGGTGCACTATACGTAACCAGCGGAGCTGGCGGCGCTAGCGTTGTTAGCGGAGCTAGCTCTTTGACTCTGTACCAACCTGGGTGCTAACTCCGCTAACCCCGCTAACTCCGCTTGCGCTGCTAAGCTCACCCAGCTGATCATGGACATCGCGCCCCAACCCGGCCCCCTTCGCCTCGGGATTCTTCTTTCCGGCCGCGGATCGAACTTTCTGGCCATCGACCGGTCGATTCGCGAAGGCCGCCTGGCTGGGGTCGAGATCGCCATCGTCGTCTCCAACGTGGCCGACTGCCGCCGGCCTCGCTGCCGCCCTTGATCTCGGCCTGAATCACGCCCTTTATGTTTCCAAGGGCCGCCCCCGCGCCGAACACGACGCCGATGTGCTGGCCAGCCTGCGCGAGCACCGTGTCGATCTGGTCTGCCTGGCAGGCTACATGCGGCTGCTTTCGCCGGAATTCATCGCCGCCTACCGCAACCGCATCCTCAACATCCATCCTTCGCTGTTGCCGGCCTTTCCCGGACTCGAAGCGCAAACCCAGGCCTTCGAATACGGAGTCAAGATCGCCGGCTGCACGGTGCATTTTGTGGATGAACACCTCGACCACGGCGTGATCGTGTTGCAACGGGCCGTTCCGGTGCTTGAAACCGACGACGCCCACTCCCTCGCCGATCGCATTCTCGCTGAAGAGCACCTCGCCTACAGCGAAGCGATCGCCCGGGTCGCCGGCGGTGACTATCAAATTGTCGGCCGGCGGTATGAAAAGGCGTCGGGCTAGCGCTTGTCAAGATTCAACTCCTCAAGATCGTTCCAGACGTATTTTGTTTTCAGTCGCTTAGAGCAGGATTCGGGTTTGCCGAAAATATCCCCCCAGTCCTCTAGCCTTTAAGAGAAGCCGCACATCAAACGGAAATACCGCGTTCGGTGAAGGACTACGCCCTCCCAATCAGCGGATGGGCACCGGGACGCGGGGCCGTGGACCTGTGCGCGAAAAAGGCTCCTTTGCCGGCCCGCCGCAACCACGGCACGCCGAGCAACGGAGCCGGAAACAAAGGCCGGAGGCCGGCCGAGTGCGAGCCGGCCTCGGCAGGAAGAGGAACCATCGCGATGGCCAACATTCTGGTCAACATTGAAAAAGGCATCGAAATCGGTGCCGAAGACGCGCTGAAATGGCTTAGCGGAGCCAATCAAGGCGCTGCACGCGGCTCCCCAAGTGGTGGCGGCGCTCGCCACCCTGATCGCCGCAGTCGAAAAGCCGCTGGCCGAGGTAATCGGCGCCGTCCACAACCCGCTGAACATCGCCCTCGAGATCGCAGACCGTGACCGACCTCAAGACTGCATGGCCGGCTGTCAAGCAGTTCTTGGGTACGTCTGGGCGTGAAATTCTGATCGGAACTTCCGGTGCCGCGAAACTCTTCATCAACTCGCGGCACTATTCCTCAGCATTCCGAGTTCACCCTAAGGAAGAAACTCTCATGAACATTTTCTCCAATGCCTTGAAACATCCCCGTACCTCGGTCGCCGGCCTGCTGATCTCGACCGTGAGCATCATGGGCGTGCTGTCGCAGCAGGGCATCACGCTGGGAAAGGCGGGCACCGGATCGGTCGTCAGCCTGGTTACCGCGATGGCTTCGGCGATCCTGGGGTTGCTGGCCCGCGATCCCGGCTCCGAGCCCGTTCCGGCAACCATCCGGAACAACCAGCGCTGAAGCAAGCGTGAAAAGGGCCGCTCCGAATCGGAGCGGCCCTTGGCGCTGCTGGCGTGTTGGAGGAGTTAGGTATTCACGCCCCGCGCTTCTCCCAGAATCAGCTTGATGGTCATCTGCTTCCGCCCGCGTAGGATGGTCACCGAAACGGTATCCCCGGCCTGGTGACGGTCCATGATCGCGCTGATATCCTGGGGATCGGTCACCTGCTGGCCGTCGATTCCGATGATGAGATCCCCGCCGAGCATGATCGGCGTATTGCCCACGTAGGCCTGCTCTGTGCCGCCGCGTAATCCCGCACGATCCGCCGCGCCTCCCGGAATCACCTTCTGGATCAGCACTCCATAGTCAGTATTGAGTCCCATCTGCTCGGCCAGGTCGGGCCCGATCGCATACGACACGATCCCCAGCGACGGCCGCCTTACCTGTCCGTAGCGGGTAAGGTCGGCCAGCACCGCCTTGGCCGTATTGATGGGAATCGCGAACCCGATCCCTGAACTCTGCTCGGCGCCGTTCGAAGCGATCATGGTGTTGATGCCGATGACTTCACCGCGCGAGTTCAGCAGCGGCCCTCCGGAGTTGCCGGGATTAATCGCGGCGTCGGTCTGGATGGCGTCCTCGATGGGCGCTCCCTCCGCACCTCTCACCTGCGCGAATCGAACTGATGATGCCCCGGGTCATGGTCCCCGCCAGGCCGAACGGGTTGCCGATGGCGAACACCTTCTGCCCCACCGACAGTTGCGCCGAATCCGCCAGCGTCACCGGCTGCAGATCCTTCGCATCGATCTGAAGCAGCGCCAGGTCGTGCGTCTTGTCGGTCCCCACGACTTTGGCCGAGTAGCGATGCTTGTTGCTCAGTTGCACCTCGATGCCGCGATTGGCGCCTTCCACCACGTGGTAGTTCGTCAAAATGTGCCCTGCCTTGTCGAGAATGAACCCCGACCCCTGGCCTTGCTGCGGTACCGGACCGTAGAAAAAGTTGAACACCAGCGTGGTCGAAGTGATGTTGACCACCGACGGCAGAACCCGCTTGTAAACGGCGATGTTGTTCTGTTCCTCGGAGTCGTACTCGGGGGCGGCATGGGCTTCGGTAAGCTCGAGCGGAGAGCCCGCGCCATGCCCGTTGAGCAACGACATGCGGGCCAGCCCAGTGGGCAGATGGGTCGTGACATACCAGAACCCACCCACCAGCAGCACAACCAGAAGAAGCCGACGTAATTTCATAACTCTCGAAACCTGACTGCCTTTCTTGAGCGACGTTTGACGCGAATCTCCCGCGAGGAACAGCTACGCACCAAGCCGCGCCAAAGTTCGTCTCTTCTTATTCTAATGAACCGCCGGATGCCCTTTTGTTGCTCTCCGCACTAAGCTGCCGCCACACCGAATCGACCTTCGCGCGCAGCGTCGCCAGATCACCCGTGTTCTCGATGACGAAATCAGCTCGGGAAGCCTTTTCGGCATCGGGAATCTGGCGGCTAAGCCGCATGCGCGCATCGCGGAAAGCAGCTTCGCGCGCCGGTCCGGGATTGGCTATCCGCGCGGCATAACGCGCAACCTTCACATCATCCGGTGCCGTCAGCACGAGGATATGGTCGAAGCGATTGCGCCAGTCGGCGAGCACGCCTTCCGATTCGCCGCGAGCCCGCGCGTCGCGCTCCACCTCGAAGATCAGCGCCGACTCCACGACCGCGACGGCAGCGGGATCGCGCGCGAATACTCCGTCCATCCACTGCTGCTGGGCGGCGATCACAGCCGGATGCACGATCGCATTCAACTCGTCGAGACGGCCTTCTTCGAACGCGAGTTTAGCCAGTCGCGGCCGATCGAGGCGCCCATCCGCGGAGACCACTTCCGGCCCAAACCTGCGGATGATCTCTTGATAGACTGCCTGCCCAGGCTCCATCAGCGCCCGGCCCAGCTCATCGGCCTCGATCACCTGCGCACCCCGTTCGCGCAGCGCGGCCGCGACCGTGCTTTTGCCGCTCCCCAGACCGCCGGTAAGCCCGACCCTCAACATGGCTCTACATTCCCCGCCGCATCTTGGCCGCACGGACGGTGTTCGACATGAGCATGGCTATGGTGAGCGGTCCGACGCCGCCGGGCACGGGCGTATACGCCCCCGCCAGTTCATATGCGGCCGGATGCACGTCGCCGACGATGGTCGATCCGCGTTTTTCAAAACCAGCCAGCCGCTTGGCATTCCCCGCGAAATAGCGATCGAACTCCTCGCGCGTGCTGATGCGGTTGATCCCGACATCGATAATGGTCGCGCCCGGCTTCACCATCTCCGCTGTGACAAACCCCGGCCGGCCGATCGCCGCGACCAGGATGTCCGCCTCACGAGTAACGGCGCCCAGGTCGCGTGTCTTCGAGTGGCAGATGGTCACGGTGGCATTCTCGTGCAGCAACAGCATCGCGACAGGTTTGCCCACGATATCACTGCGTCCCACTACCACGGCATGTTGTCCGGCGATGGGCAGCCCGCTGCGCTTCAGGATTTCGAGGATGCCCGCCGGCGTGCATGGCGCCAGCGCTGGCCGACCCGCCTGCAGCCGTCCCGCATTCACGGGATGAAATCCGTCCACATCCTTCTCGGGGAGCACCGCATCGAGCAGCACCTTCGTTTCCACCTGCTTTGGCAAAGGCAGCTGCACCAGGATGCCGTCGATGTCGTCGCGATCGTTGAGACCGTGAACCACGTCGAGCATGTCCTCGGTAGTCACCGTGTCGGGCGGAGTAAGGAGATCGCTGAACAGGCCCAGTTCGGCGCAGGTTTGCACCTTGCTTTTAACGTAAATCTCCGAAGCCGGCACATGGCCCACGAGCACAGCGGCCAGCCCTGGACGTACGCCCAACGCAGCTAGCCGCTTCACCTCTTCCGCAACTTCCTTTTTGATCTGAGCAGCAATCGCCGAGCCGTCAAGAATCTTTGGCATTGATGGCACTCCAAAGATTCATGGTAACGGCAGGGACCAAGGGACCAAGGGAACGCGCAAAGCAGGAAACGATGGTTAGGATTTTTTGAGACTTGGGAAACACCTTTTTCCCATAGTCCCTCAGCTCCCTCGGTCCCTGCCTTACTCCACCGGAACCGGCGGAATCATAGGTGGCCGAACCGGCGCAGGCATGGGATGAAACATTCCCATCGGGTGCATCCGCCGATCCACGTTGCGAAGCTTCAGCTTGCTGATATGCACATCCCCCTTCGCATCCGGCAGCAGCGATTCAAGCACGAACGTCTCCGTCCCGTTCGACTTCAGTTCCAGATACCGGTAGATCCCCACCGATCCCTCGCTGGTCTCTGTTCCTCCGGTGGGCGTTTCGAGAAAGCGCTGTGCATCCGCCACATTGGGTTTCGGGTGCGTGTCCCCCGGATTAAGGCTTTCGGCCGCATACGACCGCACCAGCTTGGTCCAGTAACGCGACAGCAGATCGGTACTCGAAAAAAGGTCGGCCCACACGATCTCTCCACGCACCGCCACCACCACGCCCACCGCTCCTTCTTTCCGCAACTGCGCGATGATCTCTTCGCGCGAGTTCATCAGGGGAGCCGCCGCATCGTCCACCTTGGCGCGGAATTCCTCGCTCTGCATGGCTTTCGCATAGCTCGATGTGGTTAATGGCGGGGCGGCGGGCATCGGGACGCCACTGGGCGCCGGGGCCGCTGCCACCGCGCCAAGCGAGGAATGCACCGAATCCCACACCTGCTGCTGATCCTTGGCCACCATCGCCCTTTGCCGAACCGTGGGCTGGACCATGATGCTGGCCACGGGCGCCTGGGCCGAAGCCCCAAACACGGCGGAGCTCTCCACCCACCGCCCCGGCTCGATGCAGAACACCGAAAGATCGATTGGGTCGCTCCCCGGCGGAACAATGCGATCTTTTGCGATCACGCGGTCCTGCTTGCCGCCGGTAACAATCTCCCCGGCCAGCAGCAATAGCGGCTGTTTCGAGTTATTCACCAGCACCAGCGTATTCACCTGGTCGCCCGGGCGGTCGGAAAAAATAACCGGTCCGTTGTCGCGCCGCCGCACCAGGCCGCGCACTTTGCCGGCTTCGGTCACTTCCACCTCGCCGTTCTTCAGCCCTTCATCCAGAGTCAGAAAAGGCATGCCCGAGCCCGATCGTCCGTTGCCCCGTACCACCGGAAACAGCAGCAGATTACCGCTCTCGATGGGAGCCAGCACGTGATAGGTTTCGTTCGTTTCCCCGGGCCGCCCGCCGCGCTGACCGCACCTCCGCGGTGAAGAAAAAACATCCCGAAAACCGCGACCACGACAACCAGAACGCCGATTGAAGCTCTGCCTTCCCACCGGCCACGCATCCCGCCCAATATCCTGCCCAGACCGCTCATAACTCTCCTTTACGTCGTGCCTGCGTCTAGGGAACGGAAGCCCGCGCGCGTCTTGCAGGATTTTTTGGCGGGAGTTTTTGGAGTATCTTCGCAATCGTGGGAGTCGTGCCGACCCAATCCGTGGCGAACTACCGTATCGGCTGAACTTGTGCCTCCGGTTCCGTGCGCGATCGCCCCGGTCCGTACTCGAGGAACTGTGGCGCACTTGCGAGGCCGAAGCCTGCGGCCTCGCCCGGCCCGAGTTCGAGCAGATCGTTCTCCGCGTCGGCATGGCGCAGAACTTCGGCCTGGCCACGGGCCTCGCCGCCGAGGCCACTCCCGCGCAGCAGGCTGCCTTCTTCGCGACCGTGCGCATGCCCGACCTCGTGCTCGCGCGCGCCTGCGCCGCCGGAAACGAGCGCGCCTGGGAGCGCTTCATTGCGCTTTATCGCCAGCCGCTTCTCCGCGCTGCGATCGCCATCACCAGCAATGAGAGCCTGGGCCGCGAACTTGCCGACGGACTGTACGCCGAACTCTACGGGCTCACCGAGCGCGACGGCGAACGGCGCTCGCCTCTGGATTCGTACAGCGGGCGCGGATCGCTGATCGGCTGGCTGCGTACCACCCTGGCACAGAGGCACGTCGACCGCTACCGTCGCACCCATCGCGAGCAGCCCCTCGAGGAGGGGAACGATTGCCCCGCGCTCGTTCCCGAGACTCAGCCGGAACCGGACGAAAAATCCATCCCCGTGCTCGCCGCCGCAGTCAAAGAAGCCCTGGAACGCGAAGGCCCCGAGGAGCGTTTCCTCCTCGCCTCGTATTATCTCGATGGACGACGACTGCACCAGATTGCCGCCGTCCTGGGCGTGCATGAAGCCACCGTGAGCCGCAAACTCAAGCGCGTAACCAAGTCGGTTCGAAAGCAGATCGTGCGCGGCCTCGAACAGAGGGGCATGAACCGCCGCGAAGCCGAGGAAGCGCTCACCACTGATCCTCGCGACCTGACCCGCGCGGAGGATAGTCGCGGCAGCCCGGAACGGCCGCCGGGTTACATCAAGCTGAAAGAACTGCTGCAAAGTTCGTACCCAGGTTCGTTCAAGGAGCAGGCAGACCCGACGCAGTTCCCATGAATCCGATGATCCAACCCGATTTTCATCCCGACGCCGACGCATTGAACGCGTTTGCGGAGCAGGCGCTGCCGGTGGCGGACCGTGCGCGGATCCTGGCCCACATGGCCTCGTGCGCGCGCTGTCGCGAGGTGGTCTACCTTGCCCAGGCCGCGTCGGAACCCGGATTTGCGCCGGCCGTCCTGCCAGCAGCGCCGCACCGGGAAAGGTTCTGGGGAGCTCTTGCAAAATGGCGCGTTGCGTTGATCCCTGCCACCGCTCTGGCCGCAACGGGCGCAGTCGTGCTTTGGGTTCAATTGCGGCCCGTACCGGCGCCGACCCAAATGGCCAGGATGTCCGAACCCCAGCCGGGTCCTCTCAGCTCCGCTACAGCGAAGATGGTCCAGCAGAAGTCTGCGCCACCGCCCGCCGCGATCGCTCCCCGCCAGTCGGTCGCCGTCCCGCTTCGCCCGTCTGCCGCCTCGAACACGCATCTCGAACCTCCAGCCCAACCAGAGCGGCAGAAGGCCATGCTTCCCGCGGCTGGCGCGACGGATCCGAATCCATCGGCGTTCACTGCAAGTTCCGCAAGTCCGGCTGCTGCCGCTCCGGTCGGACGAGAGCGGGCTCTGGGAGGAGTCCATCTTGATGCCCATTCGGCGTCCATGGCGCGCTATGCACCGCGGCCGGAACCTCCGACCCCGCCGTCGGCATTGTCCCTCACGCCGTCTGCAATCAGCCCGCAGCAGCAACAGCCGCAGCCAGTGGTGCTGAGCCCTACCCACGCCGGCATTGCCTCCACTGCCGCCGAATCCCCCGCGCCTCCGCCGCCCAACATTGTTGCGATGAGCCAGGCCTCTTCGGTTGCCGCCCCGCCGCCGGCCCGGCTCGAACTCGCTCCCCAGCCGCTCAACGGCTTCGCTGCGATGCATCTGGCAAAGCGAGTGAAGCTCCCCAGCGGACTAACCACCGTCTCTTCCGCCGCGTTGCTGAACCGGCTGCTGGCCGTCGATTCGGCGGGCGCTGTCTTCCTCAGCCAGGACGCCGGAAAGCACTGGGAAACCGTGAACGCCCAGTGGAGCGGCAGGGCCATCCAGGTGCAGGCGCCGCCACAGGGACTGTATCGTCCCAAGGCGGCGAATGCGGCCACTACGGCTGAGACTGCGCCCGCTCCCGACAACAGCGTGAACCACGTCAGCGAGCAACCACCCGCCCCTCCCCCACCGCCGCCAGCCTCGGATACAACCCCCGCTGCGGCCAGGGCCAAAGCCGCCCCGCCCATTCCGGCCATGCTTTTCCGCCTCGTCACCGACCGCCACCAGACCTGGGTGAGTGTCGACGGCAAAGTGTGGCGCGAGCAATAATTCCGCTGCTCAAGACCCGACCGGCTTAAAGACATTCCCTTTCCCGCCGAAGACCTTTGAGAAGGCATACAACTTTTGGGCCAGGGGATACGAACATGCCGAATCAGGTGCTTGAAAACGAAACAACCCAGATCTCTTGGGCGCACCTCAGAATCCCACCGTTTCCCCAGGTTGCCCTCACGGTGATGAAGCTTGCCTCCAGCGAGAACGTGCAGTTTCGCATGCTCGAGGACCTGATCTCATCCGACCCCGCCTTCGCCGGCGAAGTGCTCACCGTGGTCAATTCGCTCCTGTACGCGCCCCGTTATCCCATCAAGAGCATCCTACAGGCCATCGAAGTTCTGGGCGCGACCCACCTCCAGGGACTCTGCCTCACCGTGGGCGTGCGCGCGTACCTCGGCAAGTCGCTGGGCCATCCCACCATGCGCACCTTGTGGCGGCACAACCTGGCTTGCGGGCTGATCGCCCAGCAGATCGCGTGCGCCGGCACCATGGATCGCGACATTGCCTACACTGCCGGCGTGCTCCACGGTATCGGTTTGCTCGCCCTCGCCGTGGTTCGACCCCGCGAGTACATCGACCTGCTCGGCACGTTCATCGGAAACCGCGTGTCCATGCTGGAGCGGGAACGCATCATCTTCGGCATCGATCACAGCGAGCTTGGAAAAAAGCTGGTGGAGGCGTGGAAGCTGCCCGAGGAATTCGCGGCCGCAATGCCGGGCCCGTATGCTCCCCCACCCACCGACGGCCGCTGGGGATTGACTGAGATCATCGGCGTCAGCTGCCGCATGGCCGATACCGCCGGTTTTGCCCCGTTCTCGGCCTGCCACGCCGCGTTGTTTGCTGACCTGCTCGAAGAGCTGCCCTCGCGCGAACGCAGCCTGTTCCATAGCGATATCGAATCGCTCACCTTTGAGATCGGCAAAAAGATCGCCGCCCTCGAAGCCATCTGACTGATCTCAGAAGTTCCCTCCGGGCAGTAGTATGGTCCGAGGCGACTGCGGCCGTGTCATCGCTGGTTCGCCCTGATCAAGATCGGGAGAGGTCCATGGACAAGCGCGAATTTCTGAAAGCCTCGGGAGGTTTCGTGGCGGCGAACATGATGAGCGGCGCGTTCGCGCAACAGCACCCCGAACCACGCACCAACTGGGCCGGCAACCTCACCTTCAGCACCGAAAATCTGCACATGCCCGTTTCGGTCGACGAAGTCAGGGAAGTGGTGAAGAAGTGCAGTCATGTTCGCGCCCTGGGCACGCGCCACTCGTTCAACACCATCGCCGACAGCAAAGAGAACCAGGTCTCCCTGAAGAAGCTTGACCAGATCACTCTCGACGAAAAAGCGCGCACGGTCACGGTGGGTGCGGGCGTCCGCTATGGCGACCTCGCCACCGTCATCGACAAGCGCGGCTACGCCGTGCACAACCTCGCCTCGCTGCCGCACATCTCGGTGGCCGGCGCATGCTCCACCGGCACGCACGGCTCGGGCGTTCACAACGGCAATCTGGCAACTGTGGTTTCGGGACTGGAAATCGTCACTGCCGACGGCGCTCTCGCGCATCTTACCCGCGAGAAGGGCGACCCGCGTTTTGCGGCGTGGCCGGTCGGGCTGGGCGCGCTGGGCGTGGTCACCAGCGTGACGCTCGAAGTGCAGCCCACGTTCCAGGTCGCGCAATCCGTCTATCAGAATCTTTTCGTTCGATCACCTTCAGCATCATCTCGAAGAGGTCTTCTCCACCGCCTACAGCGTCAGCCTGTTTACCGACTGGCAGAATCACCAGGCCACGCAGGTGTGGATCAAGCGCCGCCTCGCGCCGGGCGACGCCAACAAGTGGCAGCCTGAATTTTTCGGCGCCAAGCTCGCCACCGAAAAGCTCCATCCCCTCGCTGGCCACTCGGCCGAAGCCTGCACGGAGCAGCAGGGTATTCCCGGCCCCTGGTACGAACGCCTGCCCCACTTCCGCATGAACTTCACACCCTCGAGCGGCCAGGAACTTCAGTCCGAGTACTTCGTTCCCCTCGATCGCGGATACGAAGCAATTCTCGCCGTCGAAAAACTGCGCGACCGCATCACCCCCCACCTGTTCATCACCGAGCTGCGCACCATCGCCGCCGACAAGCTGTGGATGAGCATGGCCTATGAGCGTCCCTCCCTCGCCATTCACTTCACGTGGAAGCCCGAGTGGCCCGAGGTCCGCCAGGTGCTGCCGCAGATCGAAGCGGCGCTCGAGCCCTTCGAGCCGCGCCCGCACTGGGGCAAGCTGTTCACACTCGCGCCCGCCAAGCTGCAGTCGCGATACGCGCGGCTGGGCGACTTTAAGGAATTGGTAAAGCACTTCGATCCGTCCGGCAAGTTCCGCAATGACTTCGTGCAGACTAACCTGTATGCCTGAGAATTCTTGCTGCCCCGGGCCTATAGAAACTCAGTGCCGTTGAACTCTCGCACGCCAGGAGTGCCAATCATGCAGTGTGTTCTCCGCCCCATCTTTCTTGCCGCCTTGATGGCTGCTGCGCTACCGTCCTTCGCCCAGCCTGCGCCGGCTCCCGGCGTCAATCAGGATATCGTGGGCAAAATTCCCGAACGCATGCGCCATTTTGTCGACGACAAGACAGTCGCCGGCGTCGTGACGCTTGTTGCCCACGGAAATGACATCGTGGAGTTCGATGCGCAAGGCATGGCGGACGCGGAGGCTGCCCGCCCGATGCGCAAGGACTCGATCTTCCAGATCATGTCGATGACCAAGCCGGTGACCGCCATCGGCATCATGATGCTGGCCGAGGAAGGCAAGCTGTCGGTTCGCGATCCCGTGGAGCAGTACTTGCCCGAATTCAAGAGTCTGCGCGTGGCGACCAATACCGGCCCCGACGCGGCCCAGCTCAGCATGCCCGATCACGCCATCACCATCCGCGACCTGCTCACGCACACCGCGGGTTTCACCGACGGGGCGCCGGCCGCAATCAAGGATTACCGCCAGTTGATGAACGTGCCGCTCGATGAGGTCGTACGGCAGCTCGCCAAGGAGCCCTTGCTCTTCCAACCCGGCAAAGCGTGGAGCTATTCGAGCGCAGGCATTGAAGTGCTGGGACGCATCATCGAGGTCTGTTCCGGGCAGAAGTACGAGGACTTCATCGCCGCGCGCATCCTGCGTCCGCTGGGCATGAAAGACTCCTTTTTCTTTCCGCCATCGGACAAGGTCGACCGGATCGCGATGGTGTATGTCGGCAAAGATGGCGGGCTGGGGCGCGCTCCCGGCTCGATCCTGGGCGGCGATCCCGCGATTCACCGCAAGGGGTCCGTGTTTCCCGCGCCGGGATGGGGACTCTATTCCACCGCCGAGGACCTGCTGCACCTCTACCGCATGATGCTGAACGGAGGCATGTATGAGGGCCACAGGTATCTTTCGCCGTTTTCCGTGCACTTGATGTCGGAGTCGCACACCACCGAGATTCATCCCAAAGGGTGGATGCGCGGCTCGGACTACGGCCTGGCTTGGGAAGTCGTCACCGACCCCATGGGCGAGTTGGCCGGACACACCATCGGCAGCTACGGGCACGGAGGCGCGTTTGGCACTCAGGGTTGGATCGACCCCGGCAACCAACTCATTTCGATCATGCTCATCCAGCGCGCCGACGGCGGCACCGAGACCATGACGCGAGTCTTTCTGAATATGGCGGAGTCGAGTGTGGGCAAGTAGCGGAACCAACCGTTCCTGACGGTTCGCAACTTTTGCAGCCCACCTGATTTGACCTTAATTCAGATCATCATTGGGGAAGAGTCGTCCACCACTCGCCCGCAATCGTGGATGTACTCTCATTTCAGGCATCGTTCGCGGAACGGTTCATCTTTTCTGCAAATACACCGAGATCAAGAATCCTGCGAAGAACAGGGCGATGATGAACAGCCAGAACCACGGACGCGTTAGACCGAAGTGGTTTATAAAACCCATCGGGCTGAAAGACACCGCCATTCTTTCCCCAGGTCCCGATGGTCCGGCCTTGTTGGCTGCTATGGTAGCCTTCCCAAACCACCAGAGCATCGTCACAATCGGCGTGACTATGCACCCCAACACTGCGGTTCCAAATCCGATTGCCACTCCCTTGAAGTAGCTCATTCTTTGGCGCACCTCACAGAATTGAGCGAGTATAGCGCCATTGGCTTGATTGGTTCCCAAGTCACCGCCTGCACTTCCCCGACCGTGATTTAAATCACCATTGGGGAAGAGTCGCCCACGACTCGCCAAGTATCGTTCGGACGATCAAGAGTCTGCACAGAGTGCTAGACTCCCTCCACCGGAGGAAGCGTGAAGCGATACGCAACGCATGCCTTGAATCTGTTTGGCGGGCTCCTCGTTTGTGTTGCTCTGTCCTCCCCGGCGGAGATGCCCCCTCAATCCCAGGAACAACCAGGTCAATCCAAGGTGCCCCCACGCGCTCCACTTCCGACACTCACTCCCCGATCGCATGAAGAGCGGGAGGCCCGATATCGCGCCCAGCATCGCATCATTCTGAACGTGCTGGTGACGGATTCGTCCGGCAAGCCTGTGACTGGGTTGAGGCAGGAGGACTTCGCAATCCTCGACAATCAGCATCCCCAAGCGATCGCGTCGTTTCGTGCTGTGAACGGCGGCGCGGCGGCTGTGGCGACCCATGTGCTCCTGATGCTCGACACGGTCAATAACTCCTCTCGGGGAATCTCCAATGAGCGCAAGGAGATGGAGAAGTTTCTGCGGCATGGTGAGGGACACCTTGCCTATCCAACCTCGATTGGCATTTTTTCCAGTAACGGAGCAAGCGTGGGCCGAGCCTCCAAGGACGGTGGCGTTCTCGCCGGCGATTTGCAGAGGCTTTTGACTAACGTCCACGGTTTCAACTGCGCGGAGGAAGGGCTGGGTAGGGATGGCGAGTTCGCGATGACGGTTTATGGTACCGATGTTCAGCCGGCCTCTCTCGAGGGATCTCCGGAAGCTCGGGTTACAAACTGCCTGAACGAACGGTTCAAACTTTCCGTGTCCACGCTCAACAGGCTGGCCCGGGAAGAAGTCGAGATCCCGGGCAGAGAGATCCTGATCTGGATCGGTCCGGGCTGGCCCCGGCTGTCGGATCGGGAATTCAGCCCCGATACGGCAGGGATAAGGGAGAATTTCTTCGCGTATCTAGTGGAACTATCGACCGCCCTGCGCGAAGGGCAGGTGACGCTGAATGCGGTTTCGATGCCTGACTTATTTCGCAAAGCCGAAATGCGCAGTGATCATGACAATTTCCTTTTCGATGGTGTGCCAAACGAAGAGCAAGTGACAGCCGGCAGCTTGAGTTTGCAGGCCCTTGCACAACAGAGCGGAGGCCGAATCCTGGAGGATGATAAAGATATCGCCAGCGAAATAACGGAATGCTTTGCCGATGCCGAGTTCTACTACGTGCTCTCGTTCGATTTCGCTCCCTCCGCTGAGCCGGGCGAGTACCATTCGCTCGGCGTAAGCGTGAACAAACCTGGGCTGACTGTCCGCACAAATACGGTGTATTACGCCCAACCATGATTCGCACGTGGTGACTCGGCATCTCAATTCCGGGACTTAGGGATTGCGAGGGTCGAGTTGCGTCGAGTATCCGCCTGCCATTCCCTTACCCAAATTTTCGCCCTCATTGGGTAAGTGCCTGGGTGAAACACAGGCAGGGGTTGCGATCCGTCCTTACCCCTTGCGCCGGTACAGAATCTGGAACTCGTACCCCGTATTCGGCGGGAACAGCCCAGATACATGCCGCAGCCGCTCGGCCAGTGCCGGCGCCGCCAGCAGCGGATACTCCCTCTCGCGCAAATCGTGGTAGTCGAAATCCACCGCCAGCGAAAGCTGGTAGATCGCCAGAGAATCAGAAAAGGACGACTCGATATAGCTGTTACGGGCGCGCTCGTCGATTCCCTTGGCGCCGCGGCTGTCCTGGGCCCGGCGGCGCGTCTCCCACGCGTCCTGGCTGGTTTCGCCGCGCACCTGGCTTTCGGCCTGCGACCAGGCCAGCGAAGCAAAGCTTTCGGGAACGCCGGCCGATTCCACAAAGTTATGAGCGACGTTGATAAAAAATTCAAACGCCAGGCCGAAGCGATCTTCCACCAGGCGCGTCGAAAGAAAGACGGCTTCCGTCGTGCCGAACGCTGCGTTGCGATGGCAGACGGCGCGGTCACCCAGTTCAACGGTATACGACGGCGCGATCATGGTCTCGCCGGTATCGGCGATGGCCAAAGGAACAAAGTAATAGGCGCGATGGGCGAGGGCAGGCGCGAGCGCCGCAGGCACCGCGCTCACCAGGCGCTCCAGGTCGCCCTCAGGAATGCGTGTTTCTCCCCACGCGGCGTAATGAATCCCATTTGAGGCGGTGCTGACCTCAACCTGGGTGGCCACCTTTTCGGCATGCCAAAGTTGTATCTGCGCGCTACTGGCCATGGACTTGTATTCTAGACGACAGAGGCTGGCCTTGACGCAAACACTAAATACCGGACCGCAGGGCGCGAGAATCTTCGGCTTTCCGCTGAGCGGATTTGGACTGTTTACGAGTCTGCTGCTGTCGTTCGCGTCGGCCTTTTTCTCTTTTTTCGCCTCGACCTGCCTTGCCATCTTTTTTCTGCTGGCGTGGAACCTGGGCGGCCACCACAACGTAGACTACGCTGACAGCTATCGCTACATCGGCTTCCCGGCGGGCGTCATCGTGCTTTTGATTGCCCTTCCGTTCTTCGCAACTCTCTGGATTCGAGCCAAATTTCTTAAGTAAAGGCAAATCAATGCCGGTGCATACCATCGACCTGGATGCCTTGACCAAAGCCGTGAGCGCACCCACCCGGGAGCAGCGCAAGCAATCTCCGCAACTGCGCGCCTGGTGTGCTGCTCTCGAAGCCGGCAGCATCCTCTACTTTCCCCGCACGCCGATTCCCATTCCCCCTGCCGACATCGACGTTCTGCTTGGCCAGCAGCAGGCCGACAGCAGCCTGCACAAGAACATCTCTTACAAGCCCGAGGCTGACGCGCTCGGCGGCGTAGACCGCAAGTCGGCCCCGCCGGCTGCGGTCGATCAGTTGCATGCCATCATGCGCCGCTATTCGTCGTCGGTGGCGGATTTCCTGTCAAAGTTCCTCGCCCCCTACGAAAACCGCTGGCGCCGCGATTACGCCAGCTATCGCCCCATCGAAGAGAAGGGCCGCGATCTTCCGGTGCGCCGCCGCAACGACCTTCTGCACGTCGACGCCTTCCCCACCCGGCCCACCAAGGGAATGCGCATTCTTCGCTTCTTCCACAACATCCATCCCGACCGCACTCGCGACTGGGTGGTGGGGGAACCCTTTTCACGAATCGTGGGAAACTTCACTCCCCGCAAGCTCGCCGTGCCTCGTCCTGCGGGTCCGCTCGCTCGCACCGCGAAGCAGTTCGCCACTTCCGCGGGCCTGGCCAGACTCGTTCCCCAATGGAGGCGCACCCCGTATGACGAATTCATGATGCGGCTCCACAACACCATGAAGGAAGACACCGACTTCCAGAGCACCTGCGCGAAGGAGTTCGTGCAATTCGTGCCCGGCTCGAGTTGGATGGTCTACACCGAGACGGTTCCGCATGCCGCGCTCGCCGGGCAATATGCGCTGGAGCAGACCCTGCTGGTCGATCCCGACGCCATGGTCACGCCGCAGTCCACGCCGCTGGCGATCCTCGAGAAGCTCGCCGGCGCCCGCCTGGTGTAGATACTCGTCTTCTCAAGCTTCCTGACCGTTTATGATTGCCCCGCTGGAGAGAAGCACATGTTCCCTGCCCTCTTTTCGCCTTTTTTTTGGCGAAAGGATGGTACGTCCGTGGACAAGCTGGCCATCGGTCCCCGCTGATCCTCCCTGTCCCTTCGAACTCCACATCCGAACCAAAAGAAATCAGCCGCGCTCCCCTAACGGAACGCGGCTGATTTGTTTCTATTCCCTATTCCTATTCCCTGCTTCTTTTCACATTCCCGCCGGCTTGGGGTTCTGGGGATCGTACTTGGCAACGCTGATCTTCTTCGCCAGTCCCAGCTTCGAAAGCAGCCAGATGCCATAGAAGTTGGGGTCGATCTCATACCACTTCAGCCCGTGCCGCGCCGATACGGGGTGAGCATGATGATTGTTGTGCCAGCCTTCGCCGCCGGTGATCAGGGCTACCCACCACAGGTTGCGCGAGCCGTCGTGGGTCTCGAAACGGCGGCTGCCCCACATGTGGGTTGCCGAATTCACCAGCCAGGTTGCGTGCAGGCCCAGGGTGACGCGCAGCAGCACGCCCCACAGAACCATGGCGACGCCGTTCACGAATCCGCCCCAGATCCATCCGCCGGCCAGCAGCAGCACGCCGCTCGCGGTGATCGGAAGCCAGTGGTACTTGCTCAGCCACACGTGGAACCGGTCCTTGCTCAAGTCCGGCGAGTAGCGAGCTAGCGCCTGGGTCTGGGCATGAAGGGCCTTGCCAAAAAGGATCCACCCGGCATGCGCCCACCAGCCGCCTTCCTTGGGCGTGTGCGGATCGCCTTCGTGATCGCTGAGTTGGTGATGCACGCGATGGGTGGAAACCCAGAAGATCGGCCCGCCCTCCAGGGAAAGCGTGGCGCAGATGGCCATCAGGTACTCGATCCACTTGGGAGTCTGGTAGCCGCGGTGCGTCAGCAGGCGGTGGTAGCACATGCCGATGCCCACATTGATGGCGAGCACGTAAAGAATCGCCATGACGGCCAGCCGCGACCAGCTGAAGAAGAAGAACGCGGCCAACGCCCCCACATGAAAGAAGATGATCACCGACAGGGTGAGCCAGGTGACTCCCGACTTAACCGTCGCGGCGCGACCCATGCGGACCTGGTCGCGGGCAGGAACTGCATTGACATACCACAGTGCTTAAGGTCTCCGGGGTGTCGTGCAGGGGTTTGGATGGGAGGGCGACCGTGGTTTCACGGGGAGGGGAAGTTACGACTGATGCCATTCGCTGGTATTTCCTCACACAAGTGGCCAACATGCCCACTCTTATACCCAATTGTATCGTGGGCGACATTAGGAATCCGGTTTGGTTCAGATTAATTCCGCAAAAGGAAAGGATTGCCGCAAAATGGTGCAATTGCAGGGACGGCCCCCAGCTACATTCCAGCCGCCCATCTAGTCGCTGCTGATGGTTCCGTACACGCCGCCGCTGCTGACGAAGAGCTTTTCCGCCGTACCGCCGGTAAATGCGATACAAGGCGAACTGCCGCTGAACCGTCGCCGCGCAGTTCGAAGAGCAGCTCGCCGCGGTTGTCGGCCAGAGCGTCCACCGCGTCCACCAGGCGCATGCGCGGGGTCTCGTCCAGGTGAGCCCGGTCGGTCACGCTTTTCAGCAGGACCGCACATTCCCGTAAAGGTCCGGCTGCGCCACGATGGTGACGAATTTCTGGCTTGCCGGCGGCCCATCGGTATGTGCCGTCAGCACCAGGGTCGCCCCCGAGCCGTAAGCCAGTTCGAAGACCCGGAACTGCTCGTCCTCGAGCGGGCGCCGGAGCGGGCGGAGGAGCGGCGGGCTTGGCGGTCTTGCGCGCTGCGGTCCCGGTCCGCTTGGGCGTGGGAGTCGGTGCCGGCGTCGGAGCCGACAGTCCCAGTGCCTGGCGCGCAATGTCTTCCACAGCCGCCTTCATCTTGTTTTCGTCATCGGGATTGGCCCACGAATACGTCCAGGGATGGTCGGGACGGTTCTTGGCATCCGAAACGGCCACGGCCTGCTGCATGTCGGGCGGGAGGCCCATCAGCGTTGGCGCCACTTCCAGTGCCGTTGCCGCTCGACTTGCCGCGCTTCAGCCTGGGCCGGTCGGGATCGCTATCGGCCACCGAATCCACATCGCCTATGTCCTGCGCCAGGTTCGGCCGCGACTGTTGCAGAGTAGGCCGATCCGGATCAGGCGACGAAGACGACGTCTTCCCGGTGTCGGGCTTCTTCTGGAGCTTCGGTCGATCCGGATCGTCCGGCGGCGGGCTGCTCGCCGTGGTGCTCGACGATGTGTCTTTCCCATCGTCCGTTTTCTTTTGTAGCTTCGGCCGGTCTGGATCGTCCGATCCCGGCGACTGGCTGGAAGTCGTAGTGGAATCTCCACTCTTGGTGCCCGACCCCGATCCTTCGGCGCCATGCTGCTTGCGATGCAGAACTGGCTTCTCGTCCTGAAATCGTCGACCTTTCCCGGGAGCCATCGCCTCGGGCGCCTTGGGCGCAGGCATCGGTTTCCACTTGCCATATCCAACCCACGTGCCCTGCTCCTGCCCGGCGTTCTCAATATCGAAAAACCCGAATGTCTTGCCATTCGCCTTCAGCTCGTACTCCACTTCGCCCGACAACGCCAGAGGCTGTGGCCGGGCGAGGTAGATCCCGGCATCCTGCAGCTTCTCTCCGTCGTAGACCATCACCGGAACCATCCGGCAGGCCTTGGGCTTCCCCACCTCGCCGGTCCACTCCAGAACCGCGATCGCGCGCAGGTCGGGCGTGTTCTTTGACTTTTTCGAGACCTGCCCCGGATACTGCGCCAGCGCCATCACCGGGACGAGCATCGCGGCCGCCACGGCCGCCGTTTGCACCCCGTTCAACGAAAGTGTCTTTCTTACACCCATGCCAACACCGTTAGACCCGGGTGCGGTGACATCCCCCACCCGCGTCGGAAATAATGCATCCTGATGGCCACTGCGGCCCTCCATATCCATGCGTCTCAAGAGGACAGGTCAATGGAAGTTAAAGAAAAAAATGAAAAGGTCGCCGATTTCACCCTGCAAACCGACGAGGACAAAACTGTAAGCCTCTCGGACTATGCCGGCAAGCCGGTTGTACTCTTCTTTTACCCTAGAGCCGATACTCCTGGCTGTACGATTGAGGCCTGCGGCTTCCGGGATGCCTTCAAAAAGCTGCAAGCGTCGGGAGCGGTGGTGCTCGGAATCAGCCGGGACACTCCCGCCGCCCAGGCCAAATTCCGCGCCAAGTACGACCTGCCTTACACACTCCTTGCTGATGTAGACGAGAAAGTCTGCAATCAGTTTGGCGTCCTGAAGGAAAAGAACATGTACGGCAAGAAGGTGATGGGCATCGAGCGCACCACTTTCCTGATCGGCCCCGACCGCACCCTGCTGCATGTTTTCCCCAAGGTTACGCCCGATGGTCACGCCGAAGAAGTCCTGAAAATCGTGAAGGAATGGCAGAATACGCACAAGCAGTGATCGGTGTTCAGTGGCCAGTGGTCAGGGACGGGCAGTTATCGTTGAAGGGAACCAGTCGATCCGTGCCCCATCTTTGCGACTTCTTTCTGTCGCAAAGGTGGGAGATCACCAAACTCAGGTCATCCCCATTCATCGGGAGCGGATCTTGACCAAACCCATTCCGCTCCCAGGGCAAATCCTCCCCCGCGCCTTCTTCGAGGACCGTCCCGACCGAGTCGCGCCGCGTCTGTTGGGCAAACTCCTCGTTCACCGTACGGAATCCGGCGTCCTCGCTGGCCGCATGGTCGAAGCGGAAGCCTATCTTGGCCCCCACAACGACCCGCCCGACCCCGCGGCCCACGCGCATCGCGGGCCTACTCCCCGCAACCTGGTTCTGTTCGGCCGCGCCGGGCACGCTTATGTCTACACAATCTATGGCCGCTATTTCTGCATGAATGTCTCCTGCGAAACCGAGGGCCAGGCAGGCGGCGTCCTCATCCGCGCCCTCGAACCGGTAGCCGGATTCAAGCAAATGGCCAGCAATCGCGGCCTGCATTGGACCGGACCGCTCACCGACCAGATCGCGCGCCAACTCACGTCCGGGCCCAGCCGCCTCTGCCAGGCCATGGCCATCGTCCGTACCAGCCACAACGGCCTCGACCTCACCAACCCCCGATCGCGCTTTCAGATTCGCGACGACGGCTTCCAGGTGAGCGAAGCGATGGTGACCCCCCGCATCGGCCTCAATCCCTCAAATCCGGCTCTCGACTGGCCGCTGCGGTTTGCCGTCCCCGGCAATCCCTGCGTCTCGGGACCGAAATCTTTGACCGGGCCCCGCATCTTTGTGCCTTAGAGTTCCGTCTGACAAGAAAAGACTTTCCCGCCGAGAGGACCTCTCCACCTTGAGACTGAATGCTGTCCCTGCTTCCGCGGCCGCTTTGCTGGGCGTGGTTTTGTTCGCTGTGACCACCGAGGCGCAAGCCCCTCCACAGCCGCCCGCACCAGGCGGCCACCCGCATCAGCCCGCACCTGCCCCGACCAACCTGAAGGTTCTGCCAAAGACCCTCACCGGCGACCAGGTGCACGAGATCATGCACAAGTGGAGAGCCCAACTGGGGGTGGAGTGCGACTCCTGTCACACGGTCGACCCTAACCGGAAGATGCCCAACGGCCGTCCCGCGCTCAATTTCGCTGACGATTCCAAGCCGGAGAAGGAAACCGCGCGCCTCATGGTCAAAATGACCGGTGAGATCAACAAGAACTACACATCGATGGTCGAGAGCACGCACAACAAAGACGAGTCCGCCAAGGTAGTCAGCTGCGGCACCTGTCACCAGGGCCACTTCGATCCTCCGGCATTCATTCCGCCGCCGGAACACGAACATGAGCATGAGCATCACGACGGCCCGTCTTCCGACGACGCCAAGCCGCCAGTTCCGCACTAGGACGCTGTCTCCGAAGTGAGTTCAAAAAAACGGGTTGACTTGCTGCTGACATGAAACAAACGTTCCGTGCCCCATGCTTTCGACTTTTTTCTGTCGAAAGCGTGGGAGACCACAAAGCCCTGTTTACCACACGTCTGATGCTCCGAGAGGTTTAAGGCTTCCACACAAACGTGGTCACCGAGCCCGCGGGCAGGGTGGTCAACACGTTTTTCCCGTGGAAACCAATCCCGACCTCCCGGCTTGCTGCGTCGGCATTCAGTACATAGACCACGATTGTCCCGTTGGCATTGCGAAACGCCACATCCTTGATTTCCGTTCCCGCCGGTTCGTCCGACCCGATTCGCACCGCGCCCGGATACAGGAATTTAGTAGCGTGGCCCAGGACGTAGTAGTCGGGCTCGAGTTTGAAAGTCCCCTTATCGGTATCGATTGTGACCAGACCGCGACAGGTATCGCACCCGCCCACGAACGGGCCGTGATGCTGGTCGGTCGCCAGTCCCCACAGCACATAGGCCTTCGACCAGTTGCGGGTCACCGCAATCAGCTCCGCCGCTTCCTCGGCCAGCAGGTTGCCGTTGCCGTGGTAGCCCTTCTGCCAGGTCCCGCCGCTCGATTCCGTAACCCACTGGTCCTTCTGCGGAAACTGCTCGTGGAACTTGCTCATCACCTCGGGATCGCCGCCGTAGTGGTGCCACGCTGTCCCCGCCGCCAGCGCCCCCGCCTTCGCGTCTTTCAACACCGTTTCGGGATAGTCCGGCCGGTCCCAGTTGTGGTCGTATGCCATCACCTTGGGGCTAAGGTGAGCCCTAGCCAGGGCCGGACCCAGTGCTTCACCGTAGAACTTCGCTTGCTCGGCGGCCAGCACCTGCATCCCGCTGTACGTGGGTGGGGCGTAGAGAGGCTCGTTCTGCATGCTCATCGCCCAGATCGGCACGCCGGCAGCCTGGTAGCCCTGGATCGTCTTCACAAAATACTGGGCAAGAGCCCCATAAAACTCGGGCCGCAGCGCCGAGGCCTGGTTGGTCTCAGCATTCGAGCCCAGCATGGAACCGGTCGTCTTCATCCAGCCCGGCGGACTCCACGGCGTAATCATCACGCGGATCGCGGGGTTCAAACCGATGGCTTTCTTTAGCTGCGGCAGGATGTATTCCTGGTCGTGCGCCAGCGAGAAGTGTGCCAGGGTCGGATCGTTCTTGCCGCTCGGCGTAGTGCAGGCCTTGGTCGACTGCTCGCATAGGTCGTCGAACGAGTAGAACGTCGCAGCCAGGTCGGACGATCCAATCGGCTGGCGGAGAAAACTCAGCGCGATCCCGTCCTTGCGAGAGAACAGCATTTTGAAGGCGGCATCCGTCTGTGCCGGCGGAAGCTTCTTCGCAAACAGCCATGCAGCCGCATCGGTCAGCGATGCCCCGAAACCATCGATTTCCTGCAGCCGCTCGGCATCGTCAACGTGGATCACCGGGCTGTTCTCGGTCGGCGCGGCCGCGCCGAAGTGCAGCTTTTCCCGTGCCGAAAGGGCTTGAGTCAGGTCAGGCGTGGTCTGGTAAACGGCCACCGATTGTGCCGTCATCCCGTTAGGTACAAGCGTTGCGGCCAATCCAAGACCAAGAAAAAAAACCGTAGAACGCGACATGGATTCCCCTTTTTCTGGAAGAAGAAATCCTATCAGGGCGCTTACTCTCTTGCCGTGACACCGCAACCCATTACTGGGTGCCCCGTCCAAGCTTTGCCTGGGCGGGATAACACCAGCTCCGGTGCTTTCTCTTCCGCCTGAGCAGGGCTATGATGGAGATTCTTCAATACAGATCCTGTGAGGAGCTTCTATGGGCGACAAGCTGAACGGGCGCGGGCACGCGCGCCGCGAGTTTTTGAAGGTGGGCGGCGCAGCCACGGCGGCCCTCCTCACTCCAACGGCGTTTGCGGTCACGCCCAACAAGTCGCTGCCCGCGCTGCCTTCCAATCCAATCACCATGAAAGCCATGCCCACTCGCAATCTGGGCAAGACCGGGTACAAGGTGGGCATCTTCTCGCTCGGCGGACAGGCAGCGCTCGAGAAGGCCAACAACTTCGACACCGCCGTCCCCATCATTGAACACGCGCTCGATATGGGCGTGAACTATATCGATACCTCGTCAATCTATGGCGGGCCGTCGCGCTGGAGCGAGCAGTACGTGGGCAAGGTGATGGCGAAGCGGCGCAATGAGGCCTTTCTTGCCACCAAGACCAAGGAAAGAACCCGCGACGACTCGATGCGCATGATCGAGAAGTCGCTCGAACTGCTCCAGACCGACCACGTTGACCTGTGGCAGTTGCACGATGTCGGAACCATGTATGACGTGGACCAGATCTTCGCCAAGGGCGGCGCCATGGAAGCGCTCGTTGACATGCAGCAGCAGAAGGTGGTGCGCTACCTCGGCATCACCGGCCACTATCGGCCCGAAGCGCTGATGGAGTGCATCCACCGCCACGACTTCGACACCATCCTGATGGCCATGAATGCCGCCGACCCACACCACTACAGCTTCAACGAGCAGTTGTTGCCGCTCGCCGTCGAAAAGCAGATGGGCATCATCGGCATGAAGATTCCCGGCCGCGGCCGCATTTTGTCGTCGTGGAATCCGCCATCGATTGAAGCCCAGAAGCACTCCTGGGAAGGCATGGCGATCCAGACATCGTCGCCAGGGACGCTCACCATGCGCGAAGCCATGTACTACACGCTGTCGCGGCCGGTGAGCACGGTGATCATCGGGTGCGACTCGATCGCGCAGCTCGAAGAGAATGTGCAACTGGCGCGCGACTTCACGCCGATTACCGACAAGCATGCCGGCGAGCTCGTCGCGAAAGCCGAGCCATGCGCCAAGCCCTCGCTGTTCTTCCGCTTCTACGACAGGCCGTGAGAGACAGCGGAGTTAGCGGAGTTATTCGTGTTAGCGGCGCAAGCAGAACTGCGGCCCAATTCCTTGTGCGATTTTTTGGAGCGAAGAAGCATCGTTCAGTCCGCACTCACATACAGATATACGTGGGCCAAGGCCAGGAGGAATTGTGTCAGGCGAAGGAAATGCAACAGGATCAAGAGTAACCCTGCATGTAGTTTCAAGCCTGGATGGGTTCATCGCGAGGAAGGATAACAGTGTCTCCTGGCTGGATGGCAATGGAAGCGTCTACGAAGCCGGGATTTCCATTTCCGCGGAAGAAGCCGCTACCTTCGTGAAGGCCATAGATTGTTACGTTCTCGGTTCTCGCACCTATGAACACGCACTCGAACTGGGCTGGCCATATGGAGATACTCCGACGGTAGTGGTGACCGGCCGAGAATGGCCGCCGGCGAAGGAGAGCGTCGAGTTCTATTCGGGTGATCTCGAAACGCTCGTTCACGGGAAACTCGCGCCACGATTTCGAAACATCTGGCTGGTGGGCGGGGCCATGTTATGTCAGAGTTTTCTCGATCTCGGCCTGGTGGACGTAATCAGGTTAACCATAGCCCCTGTCCTGTTGGGGGACGGACTCCGGTTGTTCGGCGGTTCCCTGGCGGAGGAGAGGTGGAATTTGAAGAACGTGGTCGCTTACAAGAATGGTTTTGTGGAGTTGTCCTACGCCGCCACCGTTTGAGAGGATCGGACGAGATCGCCAACGTTATTGAGACACTGCAACGTGTCGCTTTCTCAAGACCCATGTCGTCATGCAGCGAAGATCCTGCACGATGGTCGTTTTTAGCGGATCCACAAGCACGGCGTTCATCTGCTCGCCCAGTTCGAGAAGCATCTCCTCATCCACCAGGTACCACTCCGAACCGTCTCCAATGGTGAATCTGCGGCCCCGCACCGGCTCAAAATCCATTCCGATTCTTGACCCCAGCCGGCAAAACAGCATCCCGCCCGGTTTCAGCACCCGCCACAGTTCTGCGATCATCGCAAGAAAATGCTCGTCATCCCGCGCGAAGTGGAGCACCGCGGCACAGATCACGACATCGAAGAACCCATCGGGGAACGGCATTTGCTCGATGGACCCTACTCTGAAAATTTTCCGCGTGGCAACCCGGTGTTCAGGGATGCGGACAGCCGGCGAACGTGGTCGATCGCGTCTGCCCCCAGGTCCAGCGCAAATACCTCGTAGCCTTCGCGCAGCAGGTGGACAAGGTTGCGCCCGAATCCGCATCCGGCATCGAGCACCCGCATGCCCGGCGCTATATTCTCGCGCAGGATCTGATCGAAAAGGTAGATATCAATCTGGCCAAACTGCTCTCGAAGGTTCAAAAATTTCAGCCTTCCACATTCAGATACAAGCGATAATGCTCATCCTGAATCGCGGTAAACGGACGCAGCGTGATCGGTTCGGCGTCGGTCTTTACCTGCCAGTCTGTTGAGCCTGCCGCCACCTGTGTTGCGCCGAGCAGTGCGGTCCGGCGCATGATCGTGGGGACCGCGCGAACAGTAAACAGCGCCAGCGGCCCATGCACCGGCGCTACCAGGTTCGGATGCTGCGGATCCACGGCTTCGAGCGTCAGAGGCATGTCGAACTCGATCTCGATGCGGTCGCCTTTCTTCCAGGTGCGGTCGACGCGCGCGAATTTTCCCGGCTCGACGGGCTCGGCGACCCGCTTGCCGTTCACCGCGACACGAGTCTTCGGGCCGGCCCACGCCGGGATCCGCAGATAGACCGGAAACGCCGCCGGCTTGTCTGCTTCGATCGCAATCTCGGTCGTCGGCGTGTGCGGATAGTTCGTCTTCTGCACCAGCGTGACGCGCCCGCCCGCGCGCTTCCACGTTCACGCGCGAAGGCACATACAGATTGACGTAGATGCCCTGGCCGTCGTGGAAATACGAACTGATGCCGTAGTCCGCCGTCACCTGCGAGAACGTCCCCGTGCAGCAGTGCCACTTGTAGGGGTGATAGACCTTCGCCCCGTCGTTGTTGTAGTCGGAGTAGTAGAAGCCGTGGCCGTCTTCCTGGATCGGCTTCGCGCCGAGAATGCAGTTGTAGAGCACGCGCTCCATGCTGTCGCCGTAGCGGCTGTCGCGCGTCACACGGGTCAGGTAGCGCGTGATTTTGAAGTGCGCATACGACCCGCAGGGCGTCTCGAAGCTCGAGTGCGTCTTGGTCAGGCTCTCGCCGATCTCGCCGCTGCCCGGCTCGCGGAAATCCTCATTGGGACCCCAGCCGCCGGTGGCAAAACTCTGCGTGGTGCGCAGAAATTCAAACCCGTTCTTCGCCGCGCGCAGATGCTTTTCGCTGCCCAGCACAAGATACGCCTGCATGGCGGAGCTCATGGCATTCACGTGACTGTAGGCGTGCTTGTGGGGCAGCACGTTTTGCCCGTCGGCGAGCGGATCCCAGTACCAGTCGTCGGCCAGAAACCGGATCCCCAGTTCCTTGTACCGATCGCCCGCGCCGCGCTGATATGCGATGAACGCGTTTTCCGGCAGCGTGTAAGGCTCATCCCAGCAGAAGGACTCATCCTTGTGCGGCCGCTCGTACTGCTGCGCGCGCGAGATGCCGCCGCGGCGGCAGATGATCCCACACCGAATCGAGCGTCTTGTCCAGCACCTTCAGCGCATCGGGCGCGCCGCCGAACTGGTGCGCATCGAGCATGCCGATGGAGATCTTGTCGTAGGTGTAGGCCGGGAAGCGATTGTCGTCCCAGAAGTGCGGCGTGATGGCGGGCCCGAAGTTGCGCACCAGCCGATGCACCTTTTCCTGCGTGGCCTTGTTGCCGGTGGCCGCGTAGTCGCGCGACAGCCCGGAGAGATACTGCCCGAAGCTGTGGCCCGGAGCGAACCCGTTGTTGGCCGGGCTTGTCCAGATCGCTGAGCGGCGCCCAGCTATACCAGCCGCCCATGTCGTCGCCCGGCGCAGGCATGTCCGCGCGCTGGCGGAACGGCTTCAGCAGCGCGTCTTCGTCCATGGCGCCATAGAAGGCGTGATTGGTGTCGAACTGGTGGCGCAGCGGGCCTTCGAGAAGCTCGACCTCGCCATAACCGAACTGCTGCAGCGGTGCGGGGCCAGTTCCATCAGCCCGCGACACGCGCGAAGGCAACACCGAAGCCGCGGCGATCGCGCCGGCGGTTTTAAGGAATTCTCTGCGAGAAGATGTCATGGTGACCTCCCATGGGATGGAGGAATCGGCATCGCCGAACCCCTTCGATGGAACTTACCCATTCCAGCATAGCCCCGATGGTCGCCATCCCGCACCCCACCTGAGACAATCATTTCCAGGAGGCATTGCGTCAAACCACCATGGCGACCTCGCTCAGGAACTCACGTTCGAACAGAAACTCGACCAGCTTGCCCGAGTGGCGATCGAGGTTGGACTCGGCCTCAAAGCCGGCCAGGAACTGCTAATGACCGCATCGCTCGACGCCGTGCCGCTGGCGCGCCGCATCACCGAGCAGGCCTATCGCGCCGGCGCTTCGCTGGTGACCACGCTCTACAGCGATGACGAAGCCACCCTGATGCGCTTCCGCTTTGCTCCCGACGAGGCCTTCGATCGCGCCGCCGGCTGGCTCTACGACGGGATGGGCGCGGCCTTCAAGAGCGGCGCCGCTCGCCTGGCCATTACCGGCGCCAATCCCCTGCTGCTGTCGAACGAGGATCCGGACAAGGTGGGACGCGCCAACCAGGCAGTTTCCAAGGCCTACCGGCCGGCGCTCGAGTTGATCACCCGCCACGAAATCAACTGGACGATCGTGGCCAGCGCCACGCCCTCCTGGGCCGCCGCCATGTTCCCCGACGACCCGCCGGAAACCGCGCTGGCGAAGTTGTGGGAAGCAATCTTCGCCACCTCGCGCATCAACGTCGACGATCCGGTGAGCAACTGGAAGGCGCACGATGCGGAACTGCACAAGCGCGCGGCCTTCATGAACGAGAAGCGCTACGCGGCCTTGCAGTATCGCGGCCCCGGAACCGACTTCCGCCTCGGCCTGGCCGACGATCATCTCTGGCTGGGCGGCGGCACCACGGCGGGGAATGGCCTCTATTGCATTCCCAACATGCCCACCGAGGAGATCTTCACCACCCCGCACAAGGACCGCGCCGAAGGCACGGTGACGGCCACCAAGCCGCTCTCCTACCAGGGGACCATGATCGAAGGAATTCGCGTGCGCTTCGAGCGCGGTCGAATTGTGGAGGCCCATGCCACCCGCGGCCAGGAAGTGCTGCAAAAGCTGATCGACACCGACGACGGCGCGGGGCGGCTGGGCGAGGTGGCGCTGGTTCCGCATTCCTCGCCCATCGCCTCCAGCGGGCTGCTGTTCTTCAACACCCTGTTCGATGAGAACGCCGCATCGCACATCGCGCTGGGCCAGGCGTACACGTCGTGCCTGCGCGACGGCGACAAGCTCACTCCCGAACAGCTCGCCGCCAAAGGCGCGAACGACAGCCTGATTCACGTGGACTGGATGATCGGCTCCGACAAGCTCGATATCGACGGAATCACCGCGTCCGGCGCAGCCGAGCCGCTGATGCGCGACGGCGAATGGGTGTAAACAAGGCGAAGATGACGTCAACTAAATGCAATACCTCAGCGAAGAGTCTCCGGAAATGCCTTTTCGCTGGGCAGGACATTCGCATCCAAACATAGGGTACGGAGATGGTCCGTCTCCAAAGTAGATCCGGGCTCACAAGCTGAAAAATAGAGCAAAAGCCATGCAGATTTCCCGCGGAACTTTGATGTCGTTGATGGCGTTCGCGCCGCTCGTGCTGTATGGGCAGGCCAGGGCCGTCCGTGCCGCCGGACCGGCTGCGCCCGCCGCTCCGGCGGCCCCTTCGAGCGTGATCCAACCTGCATTGCGCACCGGTCGAGAGCACGCTCAATTCGCTCAAGATCGACAAGTGGAAGAAAGGCTCGGTGCGCGACGAAGCCGGCGACAATGTGAACGCCATTCTGCGCGACCTGAAGACCAATGTCCCGCCCTTGCTCGCGGACGCTGATTCGGCGCCCGGCGCGCTGAGCAAGTCCACTCCCTCTCATGAAGCACCTCGACGCGCTCTATGCCGTGGTCCTGCGCGTGGAAGAGGGTGCGCGCGTCTCCGCGCCCGCCGATCAGATCGATCAACTGGAGGCGGCACTGAAGGCGTTTTCCGGCGCGCGGATCAATCTGTACGACAACCTGCAGCAGCGAGCTGCCGGGCAGGAGAAACAGGTGACGGACCTGCAGGCGACCATCAAGGCGCAGCAGGCCGAGGCACAGGAGCGCAAGGCGGCTCCCCCGCCGGCGCCGGTCCCGTGCACGCCGCCCAAGCCCGCACCGAAGAAGAAGCGCCCCACGCCGCCAAAGACCGCACAACCTGCGCCCGGGCAGCCGGCTCAAACACCGCCGGCGCAACCCAAGACTCCATAGGCCGATCGCTGCGCTGTCTACTTGGTGGCGGACACGCGCCGGTATTCTTCGATGATGTTCCTGGCGGCCGTGGCGAGCCGCGAATACGGGCTGCGATTGTTTTCGAGATCGTCTTGCGACGCGCTTGCGGTGAACACTCCGGCATCGGTCACGACATAGAAGCTGACCTGCCCCCGTGCGGCGAGCGGGTACTCCTTGGTCGCATGCATCAACGGCTGCGCCGCCGCGGCGAGTTCCACCGTTTTGAGCGCCGCGGTGCGAATGGATTCGTGCGACTGGCCTCCGCCGATCGACCCGCCTCCGTTGCTGCGGTACACACTGGCGCTTCCATCGGCAACGGCGACGACGGTCGTCGTGCCTTGCGCGTCACCCCAGTCGGTCACAACCGCAAAAGGCTGTGTCGCGCTTGCTGCCGGGACCGAGTCCGAAATTGGCTCGCGACCCTTCGAGGACCAGCGTGCGCAGTCCCATGAAGGCGTTTGCCGGGGCAGCCTGCGTATCGACCGGCGAGTGGCCCTCCGTGTGGCGGCCTCCGCGCGGCAGCAGCCTCACGATCAAAACGACCGCCACGACGAGACACAGAACAAGCGTGATCCAGCGCGACTTCATGGAAGCAGAATGTTAGCACCTGGCGGAGACTCGGGTTGGTGCGAGAGCATTGGGCCGGGCTCAGTGTCTATGCCAACTTGCTGAACTTCACCTGCAGCGTTTCGAAGTCCGTCGGTGCCCAGTCCGCGGTTCGCCGCCAACTGCAGATAGGGCAGGTGCTCCGGATCGAGATTCCAGTAAGCCTTGGCAACGTATGCATCGAGAGCCACGGGATCGGTGCCCGCAACCACCGTCTTCTTGAGCACCACATCTTCAAGATTGCCGCCGGTAGGGCCGTTGCGCAGCAGGACCCGGTAGCAGTCCATGATGGTGAGCGTCGGCAGCATGAAGGCCGCCAGGTCGGCGAGGCTCTGGTGGATCTGCTGATGCAGCCGATTGCGATTCCCGCCGAGAATGCCGTACCAGTTCTTCATGCCCAGCGTGGCGCCGGTCAGGTTGTGGTGCTTGGCGATGGGCAGGTTGAAAATCTTGTCCGCTTCAAGAAAGGGCATAAAGACCGGCCAGCTTTTAAGCGCCACGCCGCCCAGATCGACTTCGCGAAAGAGATCGGGATCGGGCAGGATCACTTCCGCGCCCTCGGCCCGCGCCGCCGCCTGGATACCGGAGCGCTGGAAACAGCGCCGCGGCTCGTTGCAACTGACGTCGGTGACGATCGACCCGCTTCGCTCCGGCCTGCCAGCACTGGCGCACAACCTCGGCCACTAGGTCGGGATTGGTGTTGGCAGCCTGCTCGGGGGTGCGGTCCCAGGCGATGTTGGGCTTGATCACCACCACGTCCTGGCGGCTGATGAAGCGCCTGATTCCGCCCAGGTCGGCGAGCGCGCGCTGGACCAGTTCCGGCGGCTCCCCGCCCTGGACCACGGCCATTTGCGGCATCTGCGGGTCTGGCCGCGGTGCGATGGTCGCGGCCGCGCCTGCTCGACTGGCCTCAGGCGCCGGCCGCGCGCTGCGCTTGCTGAGCCAGTAGCCGCCCCCCGCCGCCACCGCGGCGATTCCGCCCGCGCGCAGCAATCTGCAGCATGGCTTCGCGCCGGGTCAGGCCTTGGGCTGAAGTTCGGGTTGTTGTCAGTCGCTTCCATGCGTCCTGCTCCCATGTCTCACATCGGCATGCGTGGCTGTAGATCAAATCTCCATCAGGTGAATCTTCCCGGGTCATTGGTGCCGAGCCCATGCGCCGCATCGGCCGCGGTTGCAATATAACGCGGAGGCCGCCCTGCCGCTTCCAGCGTCTTCATGCCCGCCTCGGCGCGTTTGCGCTCGATCATCTGCCACGCCGTGTGATCGATCGCCACGCGATCTTCGCCCACGATCAGTGCGTTGGGATACCACAGCCGCTCCGGATGGAATCCCGGGCCGCCATCATACACCGAGGACATCGCGTCGCCAATGGTGAACCGAACCTTCTCGCGAACGACCGGAACGCAGTTCAGATCGGCCACGCCCGGATTGCAGCCACCCGGGATGCAGATCCTGCGGCCGGTCGACCACGCCGTACATGTTCTTCATGGCGAAAGGTCACGCCCGACATGCTGTGATCCTTCAGAATCGGCACGCCGATGACCATCGCGCACTCGCGCGTGAGAATCTTCGAAAGCCGGACTTCGCCGTGCCCCACGACTGCCGTGCTCCTCTTCGAATCCCGACACATCGGAGCCGTAGCAGCGCAGCCGGCCCGGATCCGTCGAGATGGTGAACCCGCAGGCCTGAAGATCGCGCGCATTGCGATCCCAGATCAGGATGTTGCCCGGACTTCACGCCGGCCTCTTCAAGCCGGTGCGCAATGGCAAACACCAGCGCCGCGTGCGTCGAAATTCCGCTCCCGCCCAGCCCATTGGTCTTGATGCCGATAACCTTGTCCTCGGCGCCGCCATTCGCGATGATCTGTTTCCATGCTTCGACGGGCTTGTCGCGGCCCGTGTAGGTCGTCATGGCGCGGTCGAGCAGCGCAATCACGCGGCCTTCGTCGAGCTTGCCGTCGGCCGAGTGCAGGGCCGGATCGCGCGCAATCACCACGCGGGATTTGCCGGCTTCGGCATGCGGCTCGACCGCCTTGGCCAGCGCCCACTTGCCATGCGCGCCGAGCACCAGCGCCCCGGTGGCTGCTTCTTTCAGGAATTCACGACGGCTTTCCATCGCATCCTCGCATCGATTTGCGGCGCGGGAGTTCCGGCTACCGGTCGCGCCAGCTTTAAAGTTTCGATTCCACGCCGTGCGCCAGAGCCATCAACGCCTGCGGCCCATCGGCATAGGACTGGTACGCCACGATGCGCACCAGGTAAGGTCCCTTGCGGAAGGTGACGCTCTGCGCATACGCACGCCCGCCATCGCCCAGTTGAACCGTCTTTGCGTCGCTCAGCCTGGGCCGTTGTCAAGAATCTTGCGCGCGCCCTCGGCATTGCCCATGGTGTGCACATCGACCACCGCTTCCAGCCGCGACTGGTAGTTGTAGTCCGATGTCGAAGTCGACACGACGCCCGCCTGCATGTACTGCTCCGAATCGCCGTCGATATACTGCCAAAGATCTTTGGCTTCAAACACGCGTGTCTCGCCGCTCTTCTGCCAGCCGGCCACTTCGCCGCTGGCGGGAAACGGATTGACCTTTTGCTTCTTGCAACCTGAGGAATTGAACAGGACAATCACTGCAAGGAATGCGACTATGGCTTTCGAACTGATTCGCGAATTTCACGGAGTTGCTCCTTAGCCCGATGGGGCCCTCACTTTCGGTTGAGCAGTATCTGGCTGCTGGGGGAGCGGCTTTCGCCGATGCTGGTTACATAGATCGCGGGCCGCTCCTGCAGCGGACACGCGAACTCGCATGCCCCGCAGCCCACACAACGGCTGGGGTCGACGCGCGGTTGTTTCAGTCGTTTGGTGTTGCCGGCGGAGTCGATCACGTCGGCCTCTTCGACATAAATGGCCTTGGGCGAAACCGGGCACCACTCCTCGCACACGATGCACTCGGTCGCTTCGGCCCAGGGCAGGCAGCGGCCGCGATCGTAGAACGCGGTGCCCAGGCGAATCGGCTGATTCTGCGCGCCGCCCACGCCGACGACCCAGCCCTTTTCTCTTGGCGTGATCTGCCAGATCGCGCCCGGTCGGGCACACCTCCGAACACAGCACGCAACTCGGCTCGCAGTAGCCGATGCGCGGCACCAGCGTCGGCGTCCACAGCCCTTCCAGACCGGCCTGGTCGAGCGTCGGATGCAGCGAGTTGTTGGGGCACACCTTCATGCACTCGCCGCAGCGAATGCAGCGCGAAAGAAAATCGTTTTCGTCGAGCGAGCCCGGCGGGCGCAGCAGCCGATCGTGGCGGCTTTTGCCCAGCCCGGTATTGGCGCGCATCAGCGGAACCGCGGCGGCTCCGGCGGCCAGCCCGGTGAGGGTCCTGCGCCGCCCCAGGTCCGGCGAAGCCACTTCCTTTTCTCTAATCGGCGGAAGAAACGGAAAACCAGGCTGTGATCCGGGCAGACACCCACGCAGTTCATGCACATCAGGCATTCGGCCTTGCGCCAGGGAGCCCCGCCAATGGGGTCGTCGCCGCCCTGGCAATTGAGCAGGCAGCGATTGCAGCGGTTGCAACTCGCTTCATCTTTGTGCAGCCCGAGCAACGAGAAGCGCGAAGCCGCGCCCAGCAGCGCGCCCAGCGGACAGATGGACCGGCACCACAAGCGCGTAACCCGCAGGCTCGCCGCAAGGATCAGAATAAAAAGATTCCCAGCACCAGGCCTTGCGCAAAATGAGTCTGACGGAAGTCGAGAATAGTGGCCTGCAGGGCGCTGATGCACCGCCGTGCCGGTCGCCTTGATCATGGCGATATGGCTGTGCTCGAGCGGCGTCAATGCTGCGCGCACGGCGAAGTTGAACGCGGGCAGCAGAGCCAGTCCGACGGAACGGACCAGCAGGCTGAACGGATCGAGCCAGCCCAGCGCCATCGACCCGAAGCAGGCCGCGACCAGCCCGGCAATCAGGACCACATATTTCATCGTCTGCCAGCGCTTGTAGCGGTTGGACTCGATGCGCTGCTTGCCGCGCTTCGCCTCCGAATGCATGTTGCCGACAAAGTGCTGCAGCGTGCCCAACGGGCAGATCCAGCCGCAGAAGAAGCGACCCAGGAAAAGCGTGGGCACCAGGATCACCAGGCTCAGCAGCAGGCCGCGATACAGCGCATGGCTGGCCAGCGCATTCGAAATCGCGACCAGCGGATCCAGCACAAAGAACATCCGCACCGGCGCGCGCAGATGAATGTCGCCGCTTGCTCCCGGCGTGGGCCGCAGCGACGTGAAGATCAGCAGCGCAACAAACACGAGGAGGAAGAAGATCTGCGAGATCCTGCGCAAAAGCGGCAATCGGGATCGGGCCACGTAACTCCTCCGCACAAGGTTGCGCACGACACAAACATGCCGGAGAACTGCGGCGTGGGGAATGCGGAGAGTCCTGGGGCCAGCTCAAAGAACCGTAAGAAGTATGATTGGTGGTCTGGCAGTGAGCGACAGTGATGGCGGTCACTATGAGCGGAATGTCACTTCCGGAGAAGAAGTTGCAGTTTCGCTCAAACTATGGTGAGCTTCACAAGCCGGTTGATCAGCGTGGCAATGCATGCGGCGCCAAAGCCGTTGTCGATATTGACCACGCACACGTTGGGCGTGCAGGTATTCAGCATGCCCAGCAGCGCGGCCACGCCGCCGAACGAAGCGCCATAGCCGACGCTGGTGGGTACGGCGATCACCGGCGCATTCACCAGGCCGCCCACTACCGTGGGAAGCGCGCCCTCCATGCCGGCGCACACGATCAGCACGCGCGCGGACTGCAGCGAAGTGCGCTGCGCCAGCAGCCGGTGAATGCCCGCGACGCCCACATCGGCGATCAGTTCCACCGTGTTGCCCATCAGGCGCGCGGTCACGGCGGCTTCCTCGGCAATGGGCAGGTCGCTGGTTCCCGCGCAGACCACGGCCACCGTGCCCTTGCCCGGAATCGCCGCAGCCTGCGAGAGCGTGATGGCGCGCGCCGTCTCGTGGTAGATCGGCGCGAGGTTCTGCGGCGAGCGACCGCGTCGAAACACTCCCGCGTGGCGCGCGTCGCCAGCACGTTGCCGCCGGCCTGCGGCCATGCGCGCAAAAATCGTCGCGACCTGCTCGGGAGTCTTGCCGGAGGCGAAGATCACCTCGGGCATGCCGGTGCGCAAAGCGCGATGATGATCGAGCTTGGCGAAGCCCAGGTCTTCGAACGGCAGGCCGCGCAGCCGGTCCATCGCTTCATCAACACCGGTGCGGCCTTCGCGCACTTCATTCAGCAGCGCCTCGATCTGCGCGCGAATTCATCGATTGGTCCTTTCGTGTGAGCGGCAAACAGGCGCGCGGCCTCCTGCATCACCTGCTTGAGCGGGACGGAATGCTCGCGCGGCGAGCTTGCGGCAGTCTTCGTATTCCGGCGACGCGTTGGCGATTTCGCCCGAAGGCCAGCGCGCGACCTTCATCTGCACCGGCCCCCACGGAGTGTCGACGCGCGCGAATTCGCGCTGCAGCGAAGTCTTGTTCTCGATTCGCCAGTGCAGGCCGATGGTGGTGGTCTCGCGGAAGAGCAGATCGCGCAGCGCGGGCACCAGATCGGGACTGGAAAGCACCGTCAACTGCACGCCGGTGCGGCCCTTCTTCATCTGCACGGGAACGCGATAGACATCCCACGCGCCCGCCGCCAGCAGCAATTCGCTCACATAGGCGAGCAACTGCGGCGTGGAGTCATCGATCACCGTTTCGATGATGGCGATGGGCTCGACGGCAGTGTTGCGACGCCGCGGCTCTCTTCGCCCACCAGCAGGCGCAGCACGTTGGGCTGCCCGGCGGTTTCGCGTCCGCCCGCGCCGTAGCCCGTCGCCGCCACGCGCATGGCGGGCAGTGACGCGTATCGCACATCGAGCATGCGCAGAATCGCTGCGCCGGTCGGGGTGACGCGCTCCATCGGCGGGCCGGCGGAATAAATCGGCGCATCGCCCAGCAGCGCCAGCGTCGCCGGCGCGGGCACCGGCAGCGTGCCGTGCGCGCATTCCACCGTGCCGCTGCCCACGTTGAGCGGCGAAGCCAGCCAGCGGTCCACCTTCAGCGATGCGGCTCCCGCCGCCGCGCACACGATGTCGACGATCGTGTCCACCGCGCCCACTTCGTGGAAATGCACCTGCTCGATGGGAATGGAATGAATGCCCGCTTCGGCTTCGCCCAGCAGTTGAAAGGCACGCGAGGCGCGCTCCTTCACTTCGTCGGCCAGGCGGGCCGAACCAATGATGCCGAGAATCGTCGAGAGCGAACGATGATGCTCGTGCGTGGCTGTGCTCGTGTCGTGCGTGCGGAATGCTGAATGCGTGCATGGCTCGTGCTCGTGCGAATGCTGTGCCCATGAGTGATACTGTCGTGCGCATGTACATGCGAGTGAGTTGTTCGTGCTCGTGCATGCGCGTCGTGCCGCTTCCGTGTGCGCAGGATTTTCTCGGTGAGCACGTCTACTTTTGTCGCCGTCAGACCGCCGCGCATGACTTTGCGCGCTTCCAGTCGCGCGCCGACATTCAGCGCCGCCGCGGTCTCCGAAAATAACGAAGAGGAACGCCGGCATCGACCATCGCGCCCAGCAGCATGTCGCCACTGATGCCGGAAAAGCAGTCCAGATATCCAATACGCATCGAGGCTGATTCTACGGTATTACGGAAGATGGTGGATAGAGTGAGGCTGGAGATTCCCAGGTCTCAAAATCGAGACCTGGGGCACCCATTTTGATCAGAGACGCATGGTCACGCGCCGCGCCGCAGCAGCACCTCGGCGGGCAGAACCGCGTTCAGCGATCCGGAGCGGAAGCCCGCGCAATCGAGCGTGACGTACTGAAAGCCCGCACTGCGCAGAGCCGCCGTAATCGCATCGAGCATCTCCATCGAAAGCGCCCTCGGCATCTCGGCGCGCGCAATCTCCACCCGCGCCAGCTCGCCATGATGGCGCACGCGAAACTCGCGGAATCCCAGTTGCCGCATGCTCTCCTCGGCCTGCTCCACCTGCTGCAGCACTTCGCGCGTCACCGTGCGCCCATATTCCACGCGCGAAGACAGGCAGGGCGCGGCCGGACGATCCCACAGCGAATAGCCCGCCGCCTTCGCCAGCGCGCGCACTTCGAGCTTGGTCAAGCCGGCATCGGCCAGCGGAGCCAGCACGTCGTGCTCCTGCGCGGCACGCTGCCCGGGACGGTAGTCGCGCGTATCGTCGGCATTCATGCCATAGGCAATATTCGTATAGCCGAGTTGCGCGCCCAGCGCCTTCATGCCTTCAAAGAGCTCCGTCTTGCAGTGGAAGCAGCGGTTGGCGTCGTTGCGCTGGTACTCGGGCTTGTCCAGTTCCTCGGTCTGAATCACGCGCAGCGGCATGCCGATGCTTGCGCGAAGGCAGAGGCCTGTTCCATGTCGCGGCGCGCCAGGCTGGGCGAGTCGGCCAGCACCGCCAGCATGCGGTCGCCAAGCACGCGATGCGCGGTTGCGGCCAGAAACGCCGAATCCACGCCGCCCGAATAGGCCACCATCACGCTGCCCAGCATGCGGCAGCTGCGCTTCGAGCGCCTGCAGCCTGGCTTGCGTATCGGGAAGTGGCTCGGGGATTCCGGTATGCGCGGGCGCCGCCATGGGTCCGATTATACCCGTTTGCCGATTCCGGCCGGCTTACTGCAATCAGACGCAGGAAGGGCCGGGATCAACTCCCGGCCCTCCCGCAGTTAATTTGCGGTATATCGGCAACCGCGCGAAACCGGCGTGAATGCTTTACTTGTGCGCGCCCACCAGCATCTGGCTCTCGATCCACTCGTAGGTTTTGGCCATGCCTTCCTTCAGGCGGATCGACGGCTCCCAACCCATGAGTTCGAGGATCTTGGTGTTGTCGCTGTTGCGGCCGTTCACGCCCTTGGGGGCGCCCAGGTTGTAGCTGCGCTCCAGCTTCACTCCGGCGATCTCTTCCACGATGTCGACCAGCTGATTGATGGTCACCAGTTCGTCGGAGCCCAGGTTGAGCGGCTCGTGGATGTCGCTCTCCAGGATCATCCGCGTGCCCTTGGTGCAGTCGTCGATATACATGAAGCTGCGGGTCTGCTTGCCGTCGCCCCAGATTTCGATTTCGTGCTTGCCGGACATCTTGGCTTCGAGCACCTTGCGGCAGATTGCGGCCGGCGCCTTTTCGCGCCCGCCGTTCCACGTGCCCAGCGGCCCGTAAACATTGTGGAAGCGGGCCACCCGGGACTGCAGGCCGAAGTCCTCTTCGAAGTGGCGGCACATGCGCTCGCTGAACAGCTTTTCCCATCCATAGCCATCTTCGGGCAGCGCGGGATACGCATCCTCTTCCTTCAGCGCAACCACTTCCGGGGTCTTCTGCTTGTCGCCGTTGTAGACGCAGGCCGACGAGGAATAGAAGAAGCGCTGCACCCCGGCATCGCGCGCCGCCATCAGCATGTGGGTGTTGGTGAGCACGCTCAGCATGCACAGCGCCTTGTTGTTCTCGATGAACCCCATGCCGCCCATGTCGGCGGCCAGCTGAAATACCGCGGTCACGCCCTTCGCCGCCTTGTGGCAGTTCTCTTTCTCTTTCAGGTCAAGGCTCAGATTCTCGACATCTTTCGAATACTGGTACCACTCGTCGAGCGGCTTGATGTCGATGGCGCGGACGACGTCCACGCCCTGGTCGAGGAGAGACTTCACCAGATGGCCGCCGATGAAACCGCCGGCGCCACAAACGGCTACTTTTTGATTCTTGAGGTTCATGGGTGGGGTACTCCTTCTGTTGTATTTAAACGATACATTCAAGACGGCGGGATGTATGGGACAAAACATCCCACCCCATGTCTAAAGTTACCGACATGCAGCGGCTTCTGGCAATGTTCGAATGGCTCCCCGAGTGTGTGCAGGCATGCGACCGTACGGCCGTCGCGATTAATAAGATGCGGTGAAATAAGCAAAGGTTTGCGCCCGGATCGGCGCGGCAGCCGGGCCCGAAGTTCCGGCTATAATTGAGACTACAGTTACGATCAGCAACACGTTTTCCAGGTCCGCGATCAATCAGAAAAGTGCAGCCCGTCTCCGGGCAAATATCCCCGTGGAACCGGCCCCGGCGAGGGAAGCACCCGCATAGAACCGCAACCGGCCATTCCTTTAACGCGCACCAGGCAGCTTAGGAGAAATACCACCACATGCCACAATCGGTATCCATTTGTGTCATCGGCTCGGGATATGTCGGGCTTGTCGCGGCGGTCTGCTTCGCCGAAATGGGCCACCGCGTCACCTGCGTCGACAACGACGAAGCAAAGGTGAAAATGCTGCGCGCGGGCGGGGTGCCCATCTTCGAGGAGCACCTTCCGGAACTCCTGGGAAAGCACCTCGGCCGCGGAGTGGACTTCACCACCGATCTGGCTGGCGCCGTGGAGAAAAACGAGGCCGTCTTCATCGCGGTCGGGACGCCGCAGGGCGATACCGGCGCTGCCGATCTGTCCTACGTCGAGGCAGTGGTATCCGAGATCGCGCGCGCCATCACCAGCTACAAGGTGATCGTCGAGAAGAGCACGGTTCCTGTCTATACCAATGAGTGGGTCCGCCGCGTCCTCCATCGGCGCGGAGTCGAACCCGAGATGTTCGACGTGGTGTCGAACCCGGAGTTCCTGCGCGAAGGAACGGCGATCAGCGATTTCCTGCATCCGGACCGCATCGTGATTGGAGCGGGCGCCGAGCGTTCCGCCGACCTGCTGCGGCGCATTTACGCGCCGCTTACCAGCGGTACCTACTATGAGCAGCCCTCGGCCTTGCCCGGTGCCTGCAGCGCGGCTCATCCCGCCAAACTGCTGGTCACGTCGGCGCAAAGCGCGGAGATCATCAAACACGCCTCCAACGCCTTCCTCGCGCTCAAGATATCGTTTATCAATGCCGTGGCCAACCTTGCCGAAACGGTGGATGCCGACATCGAAGATATCGCGGCCGGCATCGGGATGGACAACCGCATCGGCCCAAAGTTTCTGCGTGCCGGTCTCGGCTATGGCGGATCGTGTTTTCCCAAGGACGTGGCGGCGTTTCACTGGGTGGCACAGCAGCAGGGTCTCGACTTCCAGTTGCTCGAGGATGTGCGGCGCATCAACGACGCCCAGAAGGACGTGTTTTTCAACAAGGTGCGCGCGGCGGTGTGGACGCTGCGCGGAAAGAAACTGGCAGCGCTCGGCCTGGCGTTCAAGTGCGATACCGACGACATCCGTGAATCCCCGGCTCTCGACGTCATCCGGAAACTACTCGACGCGGGCGCGTGCATCACTGCGTACGATCCCGCCGCCATGGATCGCGCCAGGGAAGTCCTGCCGCCGTCCGACAAGATGCGCTACGCGTCCAACTTGTATGAAGCCGCCAAGGACGCGGATGCGCTGCTGATCCTGACCGACTGGAAGGAATTTGCGGAGATCGACCTGCCTGAGCTGAACCGGGCGCTGAAATTCCCCATCATCATCGACGGCCGCAATCTCTATAAGCCCCAGTACATGTCCGATCACGGGTTCACCTACGTGAGCATCGGCCGCCCTGCGAACTACAACGCACAGCAGGGCAAGCCGAAGCTGCTGCTGTAAAGACAGTGGTCAGTGGTCAGTGATCAGTTCCCCGGACCTCTCAATGGAACAAAATCGGATGGAGGGTGTGCCTGTGCCCTTGCATCCCGATTGGTTCTAAGTTCCAATCGCAATGCGCGGGCGACCACCGATCACTGACCACCGCCTTTTCACTTTCCCGCTTCCTCCGCCAGCTTCTGCGCACGCGTCAGCGTATCCAGCCAGCGCTGCTTCTGCGCATCCGCGTTCACCGTGGTATCACTGCCCATATTCCTGGTTTCGTCCACTACCCACTTGATCGCCTCATCCATTCGCTGCCGAAGCGCCTTATCGACCGCCGCGATCGCGTTTTGCGCCTGAGGAAGAGCGGTGTGGAAGTGGGCTATCTCTTCAGCGGCTTTTTCGGGGTGATATCCGAGGCGATCGCCGGACTGCATGGCATCCACAATGGGGTCAGGGGGAGCCATCATCCTGCTCATCTGGTTGACGGCGTCATAGGCTCCGCGCAACCGGGCCATCGCCCCCGCGAAGCCGTCAAGCTCCCCGCGGCGCGCGGTCAGTCCATCGGCACGGCGCACTTCCACCGTCACCGGTTCGGCGATGCTTCCCGCCGCCACCGGAATCACGGTGGTCAGCGTGTTGCCTTCGAATCTCCACCCTCCTTCGCCGGTTGGTCCGGCATGTTGTACCGGTGCGCCGTTCACGGACACTGAGGTCGGCGGCCAGTCGGCCGGCAGTCGCAACTCGTAGCCGCGGGTCCTCGGCATTCCGGGATAGCTGCCTTCGGCCGGACCGATCTCGACCCGCAGACGATCGCCCTCCTGCGCGGCCTTGATGGGGGTGCGTGCATACACCCCGTGCTGATAATTAACCGAGTTACCCGAATCCTCGTACACCGAGTAGGTTGACGTGGAACCCGGCTGCAGCGGCCAGATGTTCACAATCAGTGGATCGACCGGCTTCTCGCCGGTGTAGCGCATCTTGGGCTGCATGGGCACGATCGCCCCCGCCTTCACGTACACCGGGATCTCCTCGATCGAGAAGCTGCGCTCCACGGTAACGGGACCGCGGAGGTATTTACCCGTAGGCCACTCGATCCAATCGCCCTGCGGAAGCCACACCTTCTCGGTCGCCAGGCCAGAGATCTTCTCGGCTGCAGCCACTACAGGGGCCACCAGCATCTGCTCCCCGAACATGTACTCGTCTTTAGTCGTGTACGACTCGGGAGCTTCCGGCCAATCGTAGTAAAGCGGCCGCAAAAACGCCACCCCGGTGTCGTAGGTGCGCCGCGCTTCGGTGTAGATGTAGGGCTCGATCGCGTAGCGAAGCTGGAACGTGGAACGGAGCACGGACGAATATGGCTCGGGGTACACCCAGATGCGCCGCTCCGAATCGGGGTTCTTGGTGGTATGCGTGCGCAGGATGGGGCTGAACGCACCAAACTCCACCCAGCGCGTGAACAGTTCCGGATCCACCGCACCCGGCATGTGGCCGCCTATGTCGTGACTCCAGTAGGCATAGCCCACGTTGGCCGCGGTGGCCGTGAACCACGGCTGAAACGCCAAGGAAGGCCACACAGAAACCGTGTCGCCGGAGAAGCCGATCTGGTAGCGATGATTGCCGAGCCCGCCCCAGCGATGAAACAGAAGCGGCCGAACGCCTTCGCGCTGCTGGTCGGTGAAATGGACGTAGTTGAGCCAGAAGGTCGGATTCACTCCGGCCATCTTTGTCTTCATTTCCTGTTGCCAGTCGAGCCACCAGAAATCGATCCCCTGCTTCTCCAGGGGATGCAGAACCAGGTTCATGTAGTTGGTGGCGAACTTCTTGTCGGTCAGGTCGAAGGGAACGTACTTGCGGCTGGCGGGATCCATGCCCATGGCGCGCGCCATGGCCGGATAAGACTCTTCCCAGGGATGGATGCCCGAAGCCGGATGCAGATTCAGGCTGGTTTTCAGGTGATCGGCGTGCAGTTTGGCAAGAAACTGGTCGGGTTCGGGAAACAGGAGCTTGTTCCACGAATAGCCGCTCCACCCCAGCGAATGCCCCGACTGGTCCTTTTCTCCGCGCGCCTCAAGCTGCTCGCGATTGAGGTGCCAGTCCATGTCGATGACGAACACATCGAGCGGAACATCGTTCTCGTGGAACCCGCGGATGATCTCTTCAATCTCCTGGTCGGAGTAGGCCCAGTAGCGCGACCACCATGTGCCGAACGCGAAACGCGGCGGCAGCGGAATGCGCCCCGCCACCTTGATGTAATCGCCCAGTGCTTTGCGGTAGTCATGGCCGTAGCCGAAGAAATACCAGTCCTGCCGGTCGCCGTCGGGGCGCTCCATCACCCAGGGCCAGGGGCTGTTCTCGCCGTCCTTGAAAGTGAAATCGGAGGAATCAAACAGCGGCCGCGAGCTGTCGTCGACCACTGCCCATCCCGAACGGGAAACGAGGCCCTCTTCGATGGGCTCCTTCGTTTTCTCGCCGAGCGCGCCGTCGAGCGTGCGGGTCGTGCCTTGCAGATTCTGATCGTCACTCAGGCCGGGATGCCACTTTACGGGCTTGCCTTCGACTGTAAGCTCGATGCTGAGGTTCTCCGGCGTAAAGCGCCCGTCCTGGTGCGATCTCAAACCTGCTCCGGGCGTGTAGGTGAGCGTAACCGCGCTGGTCTTGAGAACCAGGCGATGGCCGTGATCCAGCTCGGAGCGATCGAATGCAGCCGGCGGCAGTTTGCGATTCAAAAAGACGAAGGAAGCGTGATCTTCAAATTTTCCGTCTGCGGCCCACTCCATGCGAATGAGCTCGGGGGTGAGAACCGTGAACCGGGCCTTGCCCATCACGACGACGGCCTGGGGATCGGCTACCGGATCGGTAACTTCTCCAAGCGAAGGCTGGCCGGGGGAGTCGGAAACAGCGCTCGTCTCCGCGGTGCGCGCTCCGGTCTGCTGACCGGATAAGTGCACATTCACCCCTATGGTCCATCCCACTGCGATTGCGATTGCGGCAAAGTGGTGCAAGGAATTACGCACAGCTATTCTCCTGTGTTTTGAATATGTCGGAAGGCTATCACTTGGGGCTCCGGCGTGGCGGCGCACCAGAGGACCGAATGCCGCACCTTCGCAGGCGTTTGTGCCCGCTAAGGTGGGAGACCACGAGCGCAGACTAGTCTCTGCCATCCTTAACCACGCTCATGGTGCCGCAATTGCTCGACCTGCTGCGCACCCAGGGCTTCCGGTTTGCATCTTTACCTGATGAGGAGAAGGATCCGGCCTATGCCTTCGATCCGGATGCGGGGCTGAAGTACGGCGGCACACTGCCCGACCAGTTCATGGATTCGCGGCATCTACCCTACCCGCCATTCCAGCCGAGGCCCTTCGCCAAACTAAAGACCTATGCCAATAGTCCGAAATCCATTTGTTTTCAACGGACTGCTCGCGGCATGCGGGACTTCAGGAGATGGAATGAAATCGGATCGCCTGGTGATTGCAGCGGTTCTGTTCCTCGCAGCGGGCCTGGGATTGCTCTTCGGCTTTACCGACGGCACGACCGGGCTCAACGTCGGCTACCCGTTTTCTGAGACCAGATTGCATGTGGACATCACCACTACAGGAATCCCCGCACTGGTCGGCATGCCGCTGGTTGCGGCAGGGGCGTTGTTGCTGTTTTTTGCGCTGGTCGCGGCCATCGTTTCGCAATTCCAGCGTCCCCCGGAGGCGCCCCTCTCTCTGAACTTGCCATCGAGGAGGCACGAGCCGTTCGGAGAGTTTGAAGACTAGGGTCGCGGCGCGGTTCATTCGGATTTGGAAGCAGCAGTAAACCCCGACAACTCTAACCCCCGCGCGATCTCGAGCGCAGCCCGCGCCGGAGTGCAGGTGCTGGTGTCGATCGAGACCCTCGCCGCAGGCATGGAGAGCGCATCAAAAATGCCGTCCGCCTGCAGCCGCTCGAACAACTCCACCGACGCGAGCTTGGTGTACTGCCGTCGAGACGCCTCGGGCAGGCGGCGTTTCAATTCCTCAACCGGGCACGTCAATTCAACAAAATCCACAGAACCGTCCCCAGCGGCCAGCGACTTTTCGACCGCCTCGATAAACGTCGCGCGCACCGTAGCCTCGGGAGCGAAGGTAAAGATCAAGCCGGAGAGCCTATTCTCCGCGGCCTTCTTGAAAACCGAAAGCCAGATCTCTTCGCGCAATTCCACAAACGGCTTGCTGCCGAACTCGAATACCGATTGCAGCAGATCGACAGCCAGATGGTTATGAAACACCGGGTAGCCCGTGATGCGCGCCAGTTCGCGCGCCACGGTGAGCTTGCCGGTCGCCGGCAGGCCGTATATGAAAATGAGCCGCATGCGACTTTCCTCCGCAACGGGCGTGTTTATTTCTTTTCCGCAGCCGGCGCGGCGGCCTTCAGGTACTTGTCCCACCACCCCAGCCAGCGCTCGTAGCGGTCGCGAATGAAGCTGGGCCGCGTGAAGCCGTGGAACTGACCCGGATAAACCACCAGCTCCGTCGGCACGCCCAGCGATTTCAATGCCTGGTACATCTGCTCGCCGCCCAGAATGGGTACGTTCATGTCCGACGTGCCGCCCATGAACATCGTGGGCGTGTGAATGCGCTTATCGGCTTCAAGAAATGGATAGCTGAGCTTGAGATAAAGCTGCGCGTTCTTCCACGGCGGCCCCAGCTCGTTGTCGTATTGCAGAATGTACTGGTCGGTGCCGTAGAACGACATGGGCGCGGCCACGCCGGCCCCGCTGATCGCCGCCTTGAAGCGCGGATCGCTGGCGATGGTGTAGTCGGTCAAAATTCCGCCGTAACTCCAGCCCGTCACCGCCAGCCGGTTCGGATCGGCCACGCCCATGGCCACGGCCTTATCGACCCCCGCCAGCAGATCCAGTACTTCGAAGTGTCCCCAGTCGGCGGCGATCGCTTTCGAATAGTCCTGCCCCCGCCCGGAACTGCCGCGATAGTTGACGTTGAGTTCCGCGTACCCATGCGCCGCCACAAACTGGCGCAGAAAATCGAAGTCATGCCCGTCCTGCCCGTTGGGTCCGCCATGGACGAAAAGAATCATGGGAACCGGCGAACCCGGTTTCCAGTCGGCCGGCCTGGTCAGGAGCCCGTGTGCCTCGTTTCCGTCCTTGCTCTGGAACGCGATGTCCTCCGTAGGGACCAGGCTCAACTCCCCCATCAACGCATCGTTGTGAGTGGTGAGCTTGCGCAGCGCGCCATTTTCAAACGCGTAGATCTCGCCGATCGATGAATCGTTGGTAAAGCGCGCGGCCGTATGGCCGCCAGCCTGGTCCCAAGAATCAAGCGTTCCCGGTTGATTCAGCAGGCGCCTCGCTCCGTTGCCGGTCAGCTCAACTTCGGAGGGATACTCGTTGCGGTCATCCTCGACCAGGTAGTCAAGATGGCCTTCGGACGTGAAGGAAGGGTGACTGACGGAGCGGTCCAGAGTCGCAGCCGGATAAGTGACCTTGCCATCGAGCGTAACCACCGCCGGCTTGGCCTGGGAGTACTCCTCCAACTTCAGTTCCGCTCCCTGGACGTAAGCGATGGATTTTGAATCCGGCGACCACGCCAGATGCCCGCCGTCCGGACCAGTCCAGGTAGTGAGTTTGCGCGCAGCCGACCCGACCTTTGCCGGGACCACGAACACGTCGGTATTATTCGACCGGTCCGGGTCCGTGTCCTGGTTGCTGACGAACGCGATCCATGCGCCATCGGGCGACCACGCGGGCTCTTCTTCATTCACGTTCTTGCCGGTGGTCAGCTTCTCCGCTTTCTTCGTACCGATGTCGTAGACATAAAGCGCATCCCACGTGTCATCGCGTATGTAACCCTCGATGTCCTGTTTGAAGTGGTAGCGATCGATCACGATCGGCTTGGGCGGCGCAGGCGGCTTGCCTTCTTCCTGATCGGGCTCGTCCTTGGGATGCATGGCCAGTAGCAGCTTTTGTGAATCGGGCGACCAGATGTAGCCTTCGATCTCCTTGTCCGTGATCGCGGTGAATTGCCGCGGCTCGCCGCCGCGCCGGTCCATCACCCACACCTGGTTCCCCTTGGCGGGCCCCGGCCGCGACGACAGAAAACTGATGTACCGCCCGTCGGGGCTGAACTTCGGAGCCGACGCGCCATCCTTGCCGTACGTAAGTTGCAAATGCACCGAGCCATCCCAGCTCACCATCCAGAGCTGGCTGATGTTCTTGTCTTCCTTGCTGTCCACCTGCGCCGCCGTGTAGGCCACCCACCCGCCGTCGGGTGAGACCACCGGAGCGCCAACGCGAACGATGCGATTGAGGTCGTCGAGGGTGATGGCGCGTTTTTTGGGGGCATCCGCCGCATAGGCGGAAGCGGCAAACGAACACAGCAGGCCGAGGCAAGCACAGGACTTGAGGATTTCACGCAGCATGGGGGGAGATTATCAGATCAACGGGCGGGGAACGGCAGTGAGTGATCAGCGAAAGGCGCCTGAGTTTATCGCAAGTTGGCGCGCACCTCGGGCCGGATCAGATACAGAAACATCACCAGGTTTAATAGCCCCTGCACGAGCGCCGCCGGCTCATGCTGCCCGGAGAAGATCCACAGGTTGTAAACCGCCAGCAGAAACACGGCGCCCAGCGCCAATGCCCACGCCCAGCGAAACGAGAGCAGCAGCCCCGCGCTGGCCGCCATGAAAACGGCAGAGAAGATGAGGAAGAGACGCGGGTAATGCCCGCCGCTGGCGACGCCGAGAATGATCACGCCCGCGAGCAGCAGCAGGTAAAGACAGATGGCGGCGAGTCCGGGAAGCGGCAAGGGCCGTCGCTTCGGGCCTGCATTTCCCGCGTCCGTGGGCGGACTCAGATTGTCATCGTCCGTCATAGCGTGTGCAGATACGCCAGCAGGTCGTTGAGTTGATCGTCGGTGAGCTGTGTTGCCGGCATCATGTTGCGCCCGCGCAGAATCACCGACGTCAGCCGTTCATCCGTGGGCGGCGCGCCCGAGGGCATGGCCTTGATCTTGGTGATGGCCTGCAGTCCGGGCCCGTGCAGCGAGTGGGTGTTGGTGGGGTAGTGGCACTTGGCGCAGTTCTGGCGATACACCTGCGCGCCGCGTGCCTCCTGCTCAGTGAATTGCGATTCGGGTTTGGACGGCGGCAGCGAACGGCAGCCGAGCATCACGGCGGCCGCAATCGATATATAAGCCAGAATCGTACGTGTGCGCATCTCCTTCCCATGATACTGAATGGAAACAAAAGCCCCGTGCCCCATCCTTTCCGCTTTTTTCTGCGGAAAGGGTGGGAAACCTCGAACCCCGATTTCTTCTCGCGTCGCCATCAAGTCGAATGACAATGCGAAAGTCTGGAATTAGATAATGGCGCTCGTCACTCCGCGGCGGCGATGGCCTCGCAGATCGCGATCGATGGCCTGCACCTCGGCGGTGCTGCCCGGGCCGATGACCGTTCACCATGATCGAGAAAGCCAGGGTCTTTCCGCTCGCCGTCGCGAGATAACCGGAAAGCGCATCGCTTTCATTCAGGGTGCCGGTCTTGGCCCAGAGCTTGCCCTTGACCGGCGAATTCCTGAATCGGCTGTTGAGCGTGCCGTCGATGCCCGCAACGGGCAGCGTATCGCGCCATGCCTGACCCCATGGCTGTTTCGCGGCATAGGTCAGCAGCTTCGTATAGGCGCGCGGCGCGACCCGGTCATCCATGCTCATCCCCGATCCGTCGTAGAGGAAGAAATCGTTGTCGTCGACCCCGATGCTGGTGATGAATTGCCGCACCACGCGCGTGCCCTCGGCAAAGCTGCCGTCTCTTCCGTGGACTTTGCCCAGCAGTCGCAGCAGCAGTTCGGCATGCAGGTTCTGGCTCAGCTTGTTGATCACCGTGATGTCCTGCTCCAGCGGCACAGACGTGCGCGTGGCCAGCACCTTGCGGCCTTCAAGCGGGGCCTCCACCGACCAGAGACTCGCCCGCGTGAGAGCAGGCTTGATCGGCGTTGAGCGCTCCGCGGCAAAGTCCCCGGTCTCGATCGAATAACGGTGCGCCGACGAGGCCGCACCGGCCACGTTGACGCCGCGCCCGCGCAGCGCCTCCTTGAAGACCGCGGCCGTGAATGCGGCGGGATCTTCCACGGCAAGGTTTTCGCGAAGCCCGTCGGCTGGCCCGGTGCCAAAGGCGCGCACCAGCAGGTTGCCCGGCGCGCGGTCGATGCCCGGGTGCGCAGCTTGTCCTTTGGGCACGAGGGTCATGGTGTTGTCGAGCGTGTAGTACTCCGCGTTAGGCGACCATTCCGCCACCGTCGCATTCGGATTGGCGGGATCGGCCACGATGCTCAGTCCAACAAGGTTGTCATTGAACGAAAGCGCGGAGACGGGCGCGCCATAGGGCCATTGCAAATCGTCCCAGCCCCACGACGAGCCAAACGGCTCGTAGAGAAAATAGCTGTCGTCGCCGATTACCGCGCCTTCCACATTGCGGACTCCGGCCTGCACCACCTGCTGCGCCAGCAGATCCAGGACCTCAGCGGGATTCGGCCTGGGCTGTGCTTCAGCTGGCGGCGGCGGCGTCCCTGCAGGCGGTGGAGGCGCAGGCGGCTTGTAGGGATAATGACGCATGCTCAGCGTGGGGTCGCCCGAACCAAGAATCACCAGGTCGCCATGCAGAGTGCCTCCCTCATCGATCGCGCCCCCGGCCACCACATTCGTTGTCCAGGTGAGCCTGTCGAACGGAAGCAGCGCATAGGCCGTGGCTGTTGTGAGCAGCTTGTTATTCGAAGCGGGTACAAACAGGCGGCCCTCATTCAGCGCGTAGAGCGGCTGGCCGTCCATGGTGACCACGCTGATGCCGAAGATGGCGTGGCTGACGGCGGGCTCAGCGAGAATGGCATTGATGCGGTCGGCAAGCGCCCCGCCGTGTACTGGGCCCGAGTGGGCCTGCGTGGGCCGCGCGGCAGGCCTGGCTGGCCGCGCCTGCGATAAGAGATAAGGACCGGCAAGCAGCGCACACCACAACCAAAGTACGCATCCACGGCGACAGAGGATCATGCACCGGAGTTTAGCAGCACAATTGACGGTATGGCTTGTCCGTCGCTGCCAGGAAATCAGACGCTCCGTGCCCCATCCTTTCGCCTTTTTCCTGGCGATAGGGTGGGAGGCCACTGAGTTCCTCTTTCTGAGTGTTTCTAGTTCTTATTGTCGGCAACGCCGAACGTCTGCCCCTTAAAATCAAAACCGGCACGAGGATTCCATGAGCACTCCGGTGCGAACTCCCGCATTGTGGCAACTGCGCACCTGCACCCTGAAACTCGGCGCGCGCACGCTGGTGATGGGCGTGGTGAACATCACGCCGGATTCGTTCAGCGACGGAGGCGCCTTTCTTGATGCAGAAGCCGCAATAGCCCGCTGCCTGGAATGCCTCGATGAAGGGGCCGACCTGCTCGACCTGGGAGCGGAAAGCACTCGGCCGGGTTCGCAAGCGGGCGGAGAAACGCCGGCCGTGAGCGCCAACCAGGAGCAGGACCGCCTCCTGCCTGTGCTCGAGGGCGTGCTTCGAGCCCGTCCTGATGCAATCGTTTCTGGCGACACGTACAAAGCCGCAACGGCGCGCGCTGCCCTCCAGGCCGGCGCGGAAATCATCAACGATGTCAGCGGCCTGCGTGGGATTCCGCCATGGCGCGAGTCTGCGCGGAGCACCAAGCCGGCGTGGTGCTGATGCACACTCGCGGCCGTCCCGAGGAGTGGCGCACCCAGCAACAGCTTGCCCCGGAAGCGGTTCTTTCCATGGTGCGCGATGGCCTGGCTGCAAGTCTCTCGCTGGCAACCAACTCCGGAATCCTGCCCAGTGCAGTCGTCCTCGACCCCGGCTACGGCTTCGGAAAGCGCTTCGGCGAGAACTTCTCCCTGCTCACACGACAGGCGGAGTTGCTCGCCCTCGGCCGTCCGTTGCTCTCCGGCATTTCGCGCAAATCTTTCCTCGGGCACACCCTCGCGCCGCTTTATGGAGGCTCGTCTGCGCCCGTCGATGCCCGCGAAAATGCCAGTCTCGCCGCCATGGTCGCCGCCATTCTGCATGGCGCTTCAATCGTCCGCGTACACAACGTGCGCCCTGCCGTGGAAGCGGCGCGCATCGCCGATGCCGTTCTCGCCGCCGGCTGAAGCACGCCCCGCGACATCCCGGCCGAAATGCGTTACGATTCCGCCAAGCATCGTGTTCGATTGCTTCACTCGTGCTCGAACTTTTCCCTGGCTTCTCTCCGATTCAATTTGACAGCCGCAATCTTTGTTTCTTCCTCAGGAGGTCACTTGATCACATCATTGCTCCGGTCTTGCCGCGCCAGCGAGCGGCTCGCTGCCTGTTGCTGGTGAGCATCGCGTTCCTTGCCGCTTCGGGCCGCGCCCAGCAGGCCGCTGACATCGTCTTCAAGAACGCCACCGTGATGACCGCCAGCCACGGCACCATCGAGCACGGATCCGTGTGGGTGCATGCCGGCAAAATCGCCGGAGTCGGCGCAACCGTGAATGCGCCCTCCTCTGCCTCCAGTGGTCGACGCCACCGGCATGTGGCTCACCCCCGGCATCATCGATCCCCACTCCCACTCCGCGCTCGACAGCGACATCAACGAGGCCACCAGCCCGGTCACTCCGTCGATGCACATGATCGACGCATTCGATAACCGCAGCGCCGATCTCTATCGCGCGCTGGCCGGCGGCGTGACCACCGAACTGCTCCTCCACGGCTCCGCCAACATGATCGGCGGCCAGGCCGTGGTGATCAAAAACAAGTTCGGCCTCGATCGCGACTCCATGCTGTTTCCCAACGCGCCCGGCTCCATCAAGTTCGCCTCCGGCGAAAATCCCAAGCGCGTCTACGGCGGCCGCGACCAACTGCCCTCCACCCGCATGGGCAACTTCGAAGTCATGCGCACTGGCATTTGAAGACGCCAGGCACTACATGGCCGAATGGGACGCCTACAACGCCAAGGTTGCCAAGGGCGACAAGGACGCCGTGGCTCCCAAGCGCGACCTGAAACTCGAAGCACTGGCCGACGTGCTGCGCGGCAAGCTCTACGTGCAGATCCACTGCTACCGCGCCGACGAATTCCTCACCGAGGAAGCCATCGCCAAGGAATACGGCTACAAGGTGCGCGCCTTCCACCACGCGCTGGAGATGTACAAGGTGGCCGACAAAATCGCCGCCGACCAGACCGGAATCGCCACCTTCGCCGACTGGTGGGGCTTCAAGGATGAGGCCCGCGACGCCATCCCGTGGAACGCGGTGATCTCCATGCGCAAGGGCGTGCAGCGTTGCGCTCAAGAGCGACTCCGACGACCACATCCGGCGCCTCAACCAGGAGGCCGGCAAGATGGTCCACTACGGCGGCGCCACCGAAGACGAGGCCATCCGCATGGTCACGCTCAATCCCGCGTGGATCATCGGCGTTGACGATCGCACCGGCTCCATCGACGTCGGCAAGGACGCGGACCTGGTCCTGTGGAACCACGATCCGCTCTCCACCTACGCCCGCGCGCAGAAGGTCTACATCGACGGCGACCTGTTCTTCGACGCCTCGCTTCCCGGCCTCGGCACCACCCACTTCAACGGCGTGATGCACGACAGCGGCGGCTTCGGCTGCGACGACGAGACGGAGGACGGCCAATGAATCTTCCTTCTCCTCCCTCGGTTTTGGAGAAGTGTCGAGTGGCGGTGCGCGCAACTGCTTGGCCGCTCCTGCGCCGCCCAGGCCCCACCGCAGGTGATCGCCATAACCGGCGCAAAGCTTCTCACCGTGAGCCACGGCACCATCGAGAACGGCGTGCTGGTGATGGCCGACGGCAAGATCGCCGCAGTCGGCGAGAACGGCAAAGTAAAGATTCCCTCCGGCGCGAAGATCGTAGATGCCAAAGGCATGACGGTCTACCCCGGCCTCATCGATCCGGAATCGAACTTCGGCCTCACCGAGATCGGCTCCGACCAGATGACCAATGACCTGGTGGAACGCTCCGACGAGATCATGCCCCACATGCATGTCTACGACGCGTTCCACTCCGAGACCGAACTGATTCCCGTGGCGCGTCTCAATGGCATCACCAACGCCGTGGTGGCGCCGGCCTCGGAGGACACGATTTCCGGCCAGGACATCTTCATCCAGCTTGCCGGCACCGATCGCGACCAGATGATCATGCGGCCGCGACATGGCGCTGGCCATGAACTACGGCGCCGAACAGCGGCGTCGCGGCAGCGGCGGACGCGGCGGCGGTGGCGGAGGCCGTCCCGAGTATCCCTCCACGCGCATGGGCCTCATCACCCAGCTTCGCCAGACCTTTCTCGACGTGCAGGACTACGAGGCCAAGCGCGATGCCGCCGCCAAAAAAGACGACAAGGCATTCAAGCGCGACCTGAAGCTCGAGGCCCTGATTCCCTATCTCAAGGGCGAGCGGCCGGTCGTGATCGGCGTCTACGAGGGCTACGACGTCGAAACCATCATGGCGCTCGCACAGGAGTTTCATCTCAAGGTGATCCTCAACCACGTCACCCACACGCAGGAGATCCTCGACAAGATCGCGGCCTACAAGGTGCCCGTCATCGTCGGCTCCATCTACGACTTTCCGCGCGCCGACCAGCGCTTCGACGCTGTCTACACCCTGCCCGCCGAGCTGGCCAAGCGCGGCGTCAAAATCGCCATCTCCTCAGCCGATGCCGGCGGCCCGGTCAGCAGCCACTCCGCGCGCAACTTGCCCTATGCCGCGGGATTCGCCGTGGCCTACGGTCTGCCCTACGACGACGCCCTCAAAGCCATCACCCTGAACGTCGCCGAGATGTTCGGCTTCGCCGACCGCCTTGGCTCGCTCGACGTAGGCAAGATGGCCAACGTAGTCATCGCCAACGGCGATCCGCTCGACGTCCGCACCGATGTGAAGCAGGTCTACATCCAGGGCGTCGCGGTTCCCATGGAAGACCGCCAAACCCATCTGCGCGACGAGTACAGCAAGTGAAGTCAGATGGATGAACCCATTTCTTTACGTAGCTTTATGGGCTGCGGAGAACGAAACCGGCCGACTATAGTGCACAAAAAACTACCCGGGAGGGAGGGTATATGCCTTTTTGAGTGTTTCTCGCGGATTAACTAATTTTATTTGAAGTCGCTTACGAGATTTGAAGCGTGTGATCTTAAATGGTCATAAAGGCCACTTTTTCGGGGTTAAATGGTTCTTAATATTGCGGTAGCAGACGCCCATTCTGGAATCGCCGAGAGAGACGACACGATTCCGGGCTGTATTGATTGTGACAGTTGGGATGGTAATTCTCGGCAACCGACATAACTTTCCTCGCCACGCGGATCTCAGGTTCGGCGCCGGTGTAGACTTTCTCTTCGCGCAGAGTTGAATTGTTGCTCCACGCGTATGGGGAATTCCATGCACAAGCATTGTCGTGTTTTTTTATTGGTTCTGGTCGGAATCTGGTGCAGCCGCACGGCTGCTTTCGCGCAAGGGGCCACCGCAAAACGGCCCATGACGTTTGAAGACATGATGCAGATGAAGCGGCTGGGGGAGACGGCCGTTTCGCCCGATGGCAAGTGGCTGGCCTACTCGGTCACCACCGTTGATCTCGAGAAGAACACCAAGACGCCGGAGCTGTGGCTGCAGAAGATTGCAGGCGGCGAGCCGTATGAAGATCGCGGTCGCGCAGCCCGGCGACGGCGGCCCGGAGTTTGCGCCGGATGGAAAGCGGATTCTGTTCACGTCGAGCCGCGACGGATCGCAGCAGGTGTGGCTGGCGGACTTCGATAGTGCAACCGGCGCAACCAGCAATGCCAAGAAGCTGACCAACATCGCCACCGAAGCCGACAACGCGAAGTGGTCGCCGGATGGAAAGGCGATCGTATTCACGTCGGCGGTGTATCCCGATTGCGCGGCGATTACGACGGCGGATCAGACGACCGGCGATAAGTGCAACAAGGATCGCGACGCGGCCGCGGCGGCAAGCAAGGTGAAGGCGCAGATCTTCACGCACCTGCTCTACCGCCACTGGAACCACTTCACCGGCGACAAGCGGTCTCACCTCTTTTGCGTTTCAGTTGAGAGTGGCACGGTCCGCGACTTGAATCCCAACGACACGCACGATGTGCCGCCGTTCTCGCTCGAAGGCGGCGGCGGGTTCTCCATCTCTCCCGATTCGAAGGAACTGGCCTTCACCGAGAATCTCGATCCCGAGCCGGCGATCTCGACCAATGCGGATATCTTTACTCTGGATCTCACCAACGAATCCGCAAAACCAGTGAAGATCAGTCACTTCGCCGGGCGGCGATTTCAATCCGGCCTACTCGCCCGATGGGAAGTACTCGCGTGGCGGTCGCAGGCGCGCGCCGGATATGAGAGCGACAAGTTCCGGTTGATGCTGTATGACCGGGCAGCGAAGACAGTCAAGGATCTGCTGCCGAAGTTCGATAATTGGGTGGACGAGTTCGCATGGAGCTCCACCGATCCAAATTACATCTATCTAACGTCCGAGAAAGATGGAGGGGGGCACGTTCTTATAGCAACGGTTATTCCGATGATACCAAAACGGCCAGAAGGTAGATCCAAGCGGAGAACTGGTTCTAGTCCCGTCTCCGGTGGATCAAGATTTCAACGGCACCTGCGGGGATTTGCACTTCAAAGCAGGTGGCCTCGTCATTGCTTCGATGTATGCACGTTAACCGACCCGCTGACGTCGTAGCAATGTCTGACACGTGTACCGGCGGTGACAATAATCTCCCCTGCACCGTAAACGTAGCTCGTCAGGTACAGATCACGCATCTGAACGACGCTCTTCTCAAACAGCTAGATCTGCCGAAGATGGAGATCCTTCTGGTTTCACCGCTTCCGACGGCGCGAAAGTCCAGGGCTTCCTCATCCGGCCGCCGGGGTTCGATGCGTCAAAAAAATACCCGCTGAAATTCCTCATGCACGGCGGCCCACAGGGCGCCTGGGGCGATTCGTGGTCGTATCGATGGAATGCCGAACTCTTCGCCGCCAACGGCTACGTCGTCGTCATGATCAATCCGCGCGGCTCTACGGGCTACGGACAGGCCTTTGTCGACGGAGTAAACAACGACTGGGGCGGCAAGCCCTTCACCGACCTCATGACCGGACTCGACTACGCCGAGCAGCACTACCCCTTCATCGACAAGTCGCGCGAGTGCGCACTGGGCGCGAGCTACGGCGGCTACATGGCCAACTGGGTGCTCGGCCACACCGACCGCTTCAAGTGCATCGTCTCGCACGACGGCATGTTCGATCCCGAATCGGCGTACGGGTCAACGGAAGAGATGTGGTTCAACGAGTGGGAATTCAAAGGCAAGCCGTGGGACTACTACGGCAAGCCCGACGCGGAGAATCCCTTCCGCAAATGGGCGCCGATGATGTCTGCGAAAAACTTCAAGACGCCTACGCTGGTCATTCACAGCCAGCTTGATTTCCGGCTCGACGTAAGCGAAGGCTATCAGCTCTTCGACACACTGCAGCGCCTCAACGTGCCGTCGAAGATGCTCTACTTCCCCGACGAAGGCCACTGGGTGCTGAAGCCCCAGAACTCGCGCCTGTGGTACAAGACGGTGAATGACTGGGTGGACCAGTGGACGAAAAACAGTGGTCAGTGATGAGTGGTCAGTGAACAGTGCCCTTCGCGCGCAAATCCGCTAAGCCGAAAGTGTTTCTCAACGAAACCGGCCTCTACGACTACGCCGTGAAGGCCCTGGGCCGCTCCATGCGCACGGAAGCCGAGTTGCGGCGACTGATGCGCGCGCGCGTCGAGCCCGGCGAGCGCGGGGAGGCAGTGATCTCGGCCGTAGTCGCACGACTCAAAGAGTACGGCTACCTCGACGACGCAGCTTTCGCGGAAACCTATACTCGCCTCCGCCAGGAGAATGAAAAGCTTGGATCGCGCGGCGTGCTGCGGAAGCTGGCGCAGAAAGGCGTTCCCGGCGCCGATTGCGAACGAGGCCGTCGATGCTCGCTACAGCGACACCGACGAAGAAGCATTGGCACGCAAGCATCTCGAACAGAAGCGCATCAAGAAGCCCGAAAACGAGAAGGAAACCGCACGCGTGATGCGGCGTCTCGTGGCGGCAGGGTTTTCAACTGGAGTGATTTACAAAATCCTTCGCCAATGGGATGTGCCGGATGAGGCGTTGAGCGCGCTCGAGAACCTCGGCGAGGAAGAACCGGGTGAAGTGTAGTCCGGCGAGAGTTCGTGGTCTCCCATCCTTTCCGCAGAAAAAAGCGGAAAGGATGGGGCACCGGGACTTCTGAGGCTTCGCAGTGATTGACTGAGCGTCGGGATGACGAAGCTACCGTCCCGGAGCCTGGATTGCGGCGCGCTTGGCGTGCGCTGGGTCGCCGGCGATAGATTCGCGGATGTTGGCCAGCGGCGCAGTGGCAACAAATTCAATCCCTCCGCCGGCCGTCGTGCGGATCCCCAGTTGCTCCCACAGCTTCGGCAGGTCCACCGGCACCGGCTTGTCTTTCCACTCCGCATACATCGTAGTCAGGACATGCGTTCCGGTGGCTTTGTCGCCCATGGCGAGCGCCTGCGGCAAGTGCCAGTCGTACTCGATGGTGCCGTCTTGACTTACGATCGCTCGCAAAGCGTCCCGCAGGCTCTTGCGGTTCTGCGTCGCCCGCCGGATTTCGACGTCGGCCATCAGGCAGAACAGCGCACCGCCCCAATAGGTGCGGCCCCATGTGTGAGTGTTGTTCAAGCCCTGGTCGCCGGCTTGCGGTTCGCCTTTGGGCATGTCGTGCACCATGTCGCCCCACACCTTGCGCGCATCGAGTTCGCCGGTCATCACCCGGGCGATGGGCTCGATGTAGGTCGCCTGTCCCTCTTCCATCCAATGCTGATCGTCGTCGAGACAAGGAAACGCGAGATGCACCAGTTCGTGGGTCGTCATCCAGTCGTCGGCCAGATCGGCCGCGGTGGTGTGCTGGCCGATATTGATGCGTGTAAAGCCATCGAATCCGCCTTTGTTGGGCCACGTCGTGCCATGGAAAACTCCGCTGCGGTCCGCCACCGGCACCACCAGCATGCGGGCACGGCCTACCGGGAAGCGGCCATAGTACGCCACGATCGCGGACGCGGCTGTATGAATGTGTTCGAGGATGGCTTCCGGGGGCAGGTCGAGCGGGCCTTTGGCCAGGTCAACCTGCAAAACCGCATTGCCGAAATGTATGGGATGCGACGAAGCTAAATCGACATTTGCCCACGGAGGACCGTGCTGCGGGCCATCCTGCGCCGGCGCGGCGATCGCCAAGCAGTGGCGAAGAAGACGGGAGAGCAAAACGAAGAGGCATGCGCCGCCTTATGCGGGGGAAGTCCGCTCGGATATGTCTGTCTGACGGGTGCCGGTCGCCGTTTGTTTCGAGTGCACGCGAAAGTCGCGGCGTTCAAAGTGACAAAGCGCTGGAATGTTCCGTTGAATTGACGTTCCGCCGCGCGCGCACGGCCGCGGCCAGTTCAGCGAGCAGCGCGTGCGTCTCGGGCCAGTCGATGCAGGCGTCGGTGATGCTCTGCCCGTAGACCAGTGGCTTGCCCGGAACCAGCTTCTGCGCGCCTGCCACCAGATTGCTCTCGATCATCACGCCGATGATGTTGCGATTGCCCGCGGCAATCTGCGCGGCCACATCGTGGCACACCAGCGCCTGGCGGGTGTAGTCCTTGTTGCTGTTGGCGTGGCTGCAGTCGATCATGATGCGCGGCGGCAGGCCCGCCTTCTCCAGCCGCTCCGCGGTCTGGGCTACGCTGTCCGCATCGTAGTTCGTCATCTTGCTGCCGCCGCGCAGAATGATGTGGCAGTCGGAATTGCCCGCAGTGACAAAGATGGCCGACTGCCCATGATGCGTGTGGCCGAGAAACGTGTGCGAATGCGCCGCCGAGAGAATGGCGTCGATGGCCACCTGCACGTCGCCCGAGGTGGCGTTCTTGAATCCCACCGGGCACGAAACGCCGGAAACCAGCTGCCGATGCACCTGGCTCTCCGTGGTGCGCGCGCCGATCGCGCCCCAACTGGCCAGGCCGGCAATATATTGCGGCGAAATCATGTCGAGGAATTCGGTGCCGGCCGGAACTTCCATCTCCGCCAGGTCGAGCAGCAGGTGGCGCGCCATGCGCAGCCCGTCGTTGATCTTGAACGATCCGTCGAGGAAGGGATCGTTGATCAGGCCCTTCCAGCCAAGAATGGTGCGCGGCTTTTCGAAGTAGACCCGCATCACGATGCGCAGGTCCGCGGAGAATTCCTCAATGGCGTTCTTCAGCAGGTCGGCATAGTCGCGCGCCGCGTTGGTGTCGTGAATGGAACAGGGCCCCACCAGCACCAGCAGCCGCGTGTCGCGCTTGGCGAGAATGCGCGTGATCTCCAGGCGGGAATTGAAGATGGTCGCGATCGCAGCCTCCGACGTGGGCCGTTCCTCCTCGAGAAACACGGGAGGCAGAACGACCTTGGTCCACTTGATGCGAAGATCTTCGGTGGGATGGGACATCGTGTCTTCCTGATGATTTCGGCCCGCTGGGTCCGGATGAAGTGGTAGTTCCTTATTAAAAATGTACCAGCCGGCATGTGTGCGCTACGCTGCCCGGCCGCGCGCACGCCGCCACCATCTTCAATGCGAGTAGCGCTCCTCGCCCGCCTCGATGGCGATCGCCAGGCGATTCTGTTCGGGAGGCAAAGGGCACGTTGCGTAGGGGGTGTAGGCGCACGGAGGATTGTAGAGCTCGTTGAAGTCAAGCGTCAGCGTGCCGGGCTTGTCCACGCCATTGCTGGGCAGGCCAGTGTGCAGGAAGCGCGCCGCCTCATAGGTCGTGGTCTTGCTGGTGGCATCGCGCAGAATGAAAAACAGTTTGTCGCGCTCGCCGCCTTCGAAAACCGGCTCCAGGCGCAGCGTTTTGCCGTCAAGCGTGAACTCGGCGACTCCCGGCGCGGGCATGTTCAATGTAGTGCCGATGATGGTCGGAATCTTCTCCACGTGCGCCGGCGAATACGGGATCCATTTTGCCGTCACCCGAAAGCGCGGGTCAGGCGCATACCAGTGCAGTCCGTGGAAACCTGTGCGCGTAGGCGAGTCCGCATCCTTGATGCGCAGGGCGTAGCGGCCGCCGCGCGGCAGCACCACCATGGTCAGACCGTGCCACGTGAGCGTGGAAGGCTCGGCGTCGTTGGCGCTCAAAGTGCCTTCACGCGCCGGCTTTCCATCCATCTGGAAATCGGCCGGAAATCCTATGCTGGGTGCGAGCAGCTGGACCGTGGTTCCCGAAACGGTGAGCAGGCCGAAATGGGGCGGTGCCTGCGCGCGGATCTTGATGGAATTGTCTGCGGCCGTGCCAAATGTATTGATGCCGGACTTCAGCCATTCCAGCCCGACCAGTGTGAGCCAGCTGTCGGGTGCCGACAACTCATGCTCGCGCTGCGTTCGCCACGCCGCGATTTCCTGGCGCCAGGCTGAGTCACCGCCTGCGGAAATGTTCGCCGGCTGCGAGGTTCCCGATTGCGCCGGCATGAGCGCGACACCAGGCGGCAGCAGGATCGACATCAACAATGTCAACTTTTGAAATGACTTGATCCTCAAATGGGAGAACCTCCAATGCTGTTGAGGGCTCCCATTATTATGCTCTGCGAACGCTGCCATCAGCCAGACCGTTTGAGCTCTGATGCGAGGGAATCAACTACGAGCTCCGGAATGCGTGCAGCCTCGTACTGTGCCCGCGCATGTGGCGAAACACGCGGCTTTTTCGCAGCAGCCACGCCATAGTTGCAAGCACGATCCACACCAGGCTAGCCAGCGCAAAAACCACCCCGACACCCAAGCGTGGCAGGCCCAGCCAGCACGCGACGGCAAAGCCGGCCAGGCCGAAGCAGCCCAGCGCCGCGCCGGCAGCGTCGAGGCCGGCGACCGTGTGCCCGCGATTGGTGCCGTCGAGGCCTACCCGCGCTTTGTGCTTCTTCTCGTGGGCTTCCACCATGCTCGCTCCGGCCGGAAAGATGGCCGGAAAGGCGAGAAACAATCCGCCGATCTCCGGGCCGAAGCGCTTCGCGATCAGCCCCGCGATCACGCACACCGCACCCCCAAAAAGAAACCGCACCGCCCACTCATGCGGCTTGATGCCTTTGAGCGATTCGAGTTTTGCCTGGACGATCATGCTGCGCGGCTCACCTCAGTGCGATGCAAAGAACCACAGGGCCAGCGAGACTCCCAGCCACAGCGGCAAAAGTCCGACAGTCGTGGAGAGCGCGCGTGTCTTGAGGCGCATCAACACCCAACTCGAGGCCGCAGCATAGATAAGAAAGGCGATCGCTCCGAAGATCATGGACCGCGCTTCAATCGCTGCATAGTCTTTGCCATGCTGGACGATAGCGATGCCGATGGTGGTCAAAGCGACCGATGGGGCTGCGCCAAACAAGCCCGCGAAGCTCTTCGGCCTGAAGACCTCGGCGATCACCGCAAATACTGAGACGATCGCGCCCCCGATCAAAAACCTGGCAATCAGTTCTCCAGTTGTGGAGGACAACATTGCGCCTCCCGAAATCAAGCCGCTCGCCGCGCTGCTCTGATCAGTTGCATGGCCTCGTTGACGCCCTTGCAGCCGAGCAGTTTGTATGCTTTGCCTTCCTGCTTGTGGTAGTTGACGAAGAACTCCTCCAGTTCATGAAGGAACTGCCCGGGCAAATCCTGCTGAGTTCTGATATTGGCGTATTGATGATTGGCTTCAGCCACCGCGAGCAGGCGATCGTTGCGGTTCTTCTTCTTGCCGTCAGTCTGTTCTCCCTCGATTACACCGATCAGGCGCGAACGCACTACCACCCCCGGATAGGCCGGTTCATCCATCAGCAACAGAACATCAAAGGGATCGCCATCCGGCGCAAGGGTCTTGGGCAGGAATCCGAAGTCGTAAGGGAATGTCATCCCCGCCGGAAGCACCTTTCTAAGCGCGAACACGCGTTGGTCCGGATCGAAGGCGAACTTGTTGCGGCTGCCTTTCGGAGTCTCAATCACTACTTGCAGGATCCCCTGCTCCTTGTCGATGGGCTTCAGGACGGTGGGATTGGCCATCCCCCTTGCATTCTTTTTTGCCACTCCTCTCACCTCTGTTCTTCTCGAGTATTTGCTGATCCTTCAATTGTGAGAGACCCCGGCGGAGGTTTCGGTTGCTTACCAGGGGAAGGAGCCGGGATCGAAAGACTCGACGATAGATAGACTTATGCCTGCGCGTCAGCGGCTCCATACCAAGCCAGCCGGATTCCGGTGGTTTCAGTTTCCTGTTTGTCCGCGGTCTCCCACCGGACCGGCCATTTTGAGACAGAGGGCGCTCGCCGCCTGAGCTATCAAGTTGACTCCCCGCTAGCATCTCCATAGAATTAAACAGGGTAATTGTGTCCAGCCGGGCCAAAAAGCCCTTATGAATTCAGCAGTTTGTGGGCAAGGCAAATTCCGGGTGGCTGCCGGACCCTGGCTGCGTGTCCCCGCGACACAAGGGAGAGCGGAAGATGTCGGATCGCGAGCGACTGGTGCTCACGGCGATCATCGAGCTTTACATCGCTACCGGCGAACCCGTGGCTTCCCAGGCAGTTGCGCGCTTTTTCGAGAATCGTGAAGGTCTCAGTTCCGCCACCCTGCGCAACGTCATGGCCAGCCTCGGGGATGCCGGAATGCTGGAGCAGCCGCACACTTCTGCCGGCCGCGTTCCCACGGCTGCCGCATTCCGGTTCTATGTCGACCAGATCACCAAATCGGGCAAACTGGCCGCCGGCCCCCACAGCGCAAGCCCCTTGCCGCAGAGCACCTTCCTGAGTTCGCTGAGCGAAGAACGCCGCGGGCAGATCGAACAGAAATTCTCCGGCGTGTCCAGCACCCACGACTACCTGGAGCGGACTTCCAAGGTCCTGGCGCTCCTGTCGAGCGGACTGGGTGTCGCCCTGGCCACCGCGACCGGATCGCAGGTGCTCGAGCATATTCATTTTTCCCGCCTGGCCACCGGCCGGGTGCTCGCCGTGGTTGTCACCCAGACCGGGGCCGTGCAGGACCGGGTATTGATCCTCGACCGCGAATTGACCCACATTGAACTCGAAACCGCGGCACGCTACCTCAACGAGAACTTTCGCGGCTGGCCCATCGACCGCATCCGTACCGAAGTTTCCCGACGCGTGGATCTTGAGCGCGCTGCCTATCATCAAATGCTTGAGTCGGTCGAGGAGCTGTGCCGCAAGGGAGCACTCGCAGCCGACGACAGTGGGCCGGAAATCTTCGTAGACGGCATGGCCAACCTGATTGCCGCCGAGGTCGATCGGGAACGGCTGCGGCAGATGCTGATCGCTCTCGAGGCCAAGCAGCGCCTGGTGGAGCTGCTCACTGCCTACGTGGATGGGCACCAGCAGGAGGTTCGCGTGGTCGTAGGGCTGGATGCCACATCGCCGGCCATGCAGGACCTGGTCCTCATCGGTGCTCCGGCGCGCCTCGGCAATGGCAGCTTCGGTACGGTGGCAGTCATCGCACCCACCCGCATCCAATACCAGGAGATGATTCACGCCGTGCGCTACATCGCCGGGCTTTCCGAGCGGCTCCTCGAATTTCCTCCCGATTAGGACCCAGCGGAAGAAATGCCGCGAAATCGGCCGCCGGCACGGCCTGAATGCACTGCCACCGGACGTCGGCCAACGCCGCGGAATTTATCATTGAAAAAGATACGAAATATCATTCGGAGAATTCACAGCAGTATGCCAGAACATGAATCGGATTTGAGCCTGGTGGACAAGGGCGAGGCGGAGACCGCGCCCAAAGAAACGGCGGAGTTCGACTCTGCCGCTCCTGAAGCTGCCACCGTTCCTGCAGCCGGTCCCCCGGAGGCCGAAGCAGGTGTAACCCGGGCCGAATATGAGCAGTTGAAGACGGAGCGCGACCAGCTGAAAGACCGGGTTGCTCGCCTCCAGGCGGAGTTTGAAAACGCGCGCAAGCGGGCTGAGCGCGAAAAGGCCGATTTTCGCGAATACGCCACCGGCAACGTGGTGGAGCAGTTTCTGCCCGTGCTCGACAATTTTGAACTGGCCCTCAAGGCTAAGGGATCGGCCGACCAGCTTCGTTCCGGGGTGGAACTTATCGTCAAGCAGATGGAAGAAGCGTTGCGCCAGCTTGGGGTCGCGCCCATTCCCTCGGTAGGCGAGGAGTTCGATCCGCGATACCATGAAGCCCTGGGGTCCGTGGAACGCGACGATCTGCCCGACCATTTTGTCGCCGACGAAATCCGGCGCGGCTACAAGCTGCGCGAACGGCTCTTGCGGCCCTCCATGGTGCGCGTAGTTTCGAACCCCAAACAGCAGAAAGAATAACGGGATAGTGAGCAAAGCAGATTACTACGAGGTGCTGGGCGTCACGCGCGACGCCAGCGACCAGGAATTGAAAAGCGCTTATCGCAAGCTGGCGATGAAGTACCATCCCGACCGCAATCCTGGGGATCACGCGGCCGAAGAAAAATTCAAGGAGGCCAGCGAAGCCTACCAGGTGCTCTGCGACGCCGATAAGCGCGCCGCCTACGACCGCTACGGTCACGCGGGCGTAGGCGCGGCGGGCCCGGGCGGGTTTGGCGGATTCACCAGCAACGTCGATCTGGGCGACATCTTCGGCGATCTGTTCGGCGAGATGTTCAACATGAGCGGCGGCGGGCACCAACGCGGCTCGCGCCAGCAGCGCGGCGACGACTTGCGCTTCGATCTCACCATCGATTTTGAGGATGCCATCTTCGGCGCGGAAACCGAAATCAAGATCCGGCGCCTGGAGAGCTGTCCCACCTGCAATGGGCGCGGTAGCGCCTCGGGACGCGGCCCGTCGGTATGCAGCCAGTGCCAGGGGCGCGGGCAGATCCGCTACCAGCAGGGCTTCTTCTCCGTGGCCCGCACCTGCGGCGCGTGCGGAGGAACCGGCGCCATCATCGGCGACCCATGCCAGACCTGCCGCGGCGAGACCCGCGTGTCCAAAGAGCTGAAGCTGAACGTCAAGGTGCCTCCGGGCGTCGAGGATGGAACCCGCATCCGCTACGCCGGCGAAGGCGATGCCGGGCGCTCGGGCGGCCCCAAGGGCGACCTCTACGTGGTGCTTTCCATCCGGCCCCATGACTACTTCGAGCGTCATGGCCAGGACCTTCACTGCGTGGTTCCCATCAGCTTCCCGCAGGCGGCCCTGGGTGCGGAGATTGAAATCCCCGGCGTCGACGGCCCCGTCAACCTGAAGGTCCCCGAGGGCACGCAGAGCGGCAAAGAACTGCGCATCCGCGGCCGCGGCGTCCCCTTCCTGAATGAGAAGGGGCACGGCGACCTGGTCATCAAGGTCCTGGTGCAGGTGCCCCGCAAGCTTTCCCGCGCCCAGCGCGAAGTGGTGCAGAAACTCGCGGAGCTGATGAACGTCGACAACAAGCCCACATCGTCGTCGCTGCTGGAGAAGATGAAGGACCTTTTCAACTAGCCAAAGCCGTCTGATGCAAGTAAGTCCGCCCGACGGGGCCGTTGCCTCGTTGGGCCTTTCTTTTGCATTGGGGCACGATCCTCTCGCGTCGAAACCCCTATTGCGTTGTCATCCTGAGCGGTGGTCGCCGCGGCGACCGGAGTCGAAGGATCAGCAGTTGCCTTTTGTTTTGTCCGAATTGGCGATGACTCGCCCGAAGCGCGCTTCCAGCACAGCCAATTTGCCTGGACTTGGTGTATATTCGTGCGTTCCCCTTGAAAGGGTGCATCCTATGCGCCGTCGTCTTGTCGCGCTGTTGTTCTTCACGTTGACGCTTGGAGGCCTTAGCCAGAAGACGCCGAATCTCAATATCTCACAGGTGTCCGAGGGAACACTTTCGGGCAATATCTACACGAACGAAACGGTGGGAATAGTCTACGAGGTTCCCAGTGGTTGGAGCGCATATACGGACCCGAAGCATGCTACGATGCTCGACCAAAGAAAGCCAAATGGAGCAGCAAATCAATGCTCGAAGATTCTCCTGTCGCTCCAAGCTCCTCATCCCGTTGAGGGCAGGTTCAGTTCTTCTGCAGCGATTATCGCAATGGACCCAAGCTGTTTTTCCAAAATGACATTCCCTCAATCATTGCAGGACAAGAATGCGCTAGGAAAGATCGCCGACAAGATCATCAAGCCCCTCTCAAATTCTCCGTATCTGTCACCATATGGTGTCGAGATTCGGGGATGGATGCTGCAAGGACACGTAGTGGTTCAGCTCGTGGGAGGATTGACGATCAACGCCATCGAGGGGCATCCGCCACCGACGAAAGAGCCGTTGAAGGTAAACACTTCGTTCAGCTTCACAGAGTCCAACGGATATTGGGTCGCCTGGGCGTATTTGGCAGATGATCCTTCGTCAGAGCAGCTGGACGCTGCGAAGATGACATTCAACGGCATCCGTCCACAGTGAAAATCCGTCGTAGTTTCCGAGTTGTGGACATCGATGCCAATAGTGTGAACGTTCATGGGAAGCCTCCTTGCTCACCCTTATACCCCGGAAGGGCAGAAGCGGCGGACCATCCCATTAGTTTGGCGGCAAAAAGTCACTGGTTTTCTTTACCTTCGCCGTCCGTCCAGCAAGCTCTCTACCCCGAGGGACGTCAGAGAATGGTCGCAGCTTCAGGTTCTGCTTCCGCGCCGTTGGTCGTGCGCCCGCGCAACGCCGCCGAGGTCAGCTCATCGGTATCGCGCAGGCTGGGAAACATCACCGACCACAGGCCTGCCACGATCAATGAACCAATTCCGCCAAACAGTGTGGCGCGCACTGCACCAAACCACTGCGCGGTAAGCCCGCTCTCGAATTCGCCGAGTTCGTTGGACGCTCCCACAAACAACGAATTGACCGCGCTCACGCGTCCGCGCATTTCGGGTGGAGTGGACAGTTGGAGCAGCGATCCGCGAATAATGACGCTGATCATGTCGGCGGCGCCGGTAATCGCCAGGGCCGCCAGCGAAAGCCAGAGGCTGTGCGAAAGACCGAACACCACGGTAGCGGCCCCGAACAGCGCCACGCAGATAAACAGCCGAACCCCCGCCTTGCGCCGTAGCGGAAACCGCGCCATAAACAGCGAAGTGCACAACGCGCCAACCGCCGGCGCCGCGCGCAGCATCCCCAGCCCCCGCGGACCGGTCTGCAGAATCTCCTGCGCAAAGATGGGCATCAGCGCCGACGCTCCTCCGAGCAGCACCACAAACAGGTCCAGCGAAAACGACCCCAGCAGCATGGGCATGTTAAAGACGTAACGAAAGCCGGCCAGGACAACTTTGAGCGATGCGGCGCGGTGCTCCATGCGCCCGGGACGCGCGTGCAGGCTGCTGACCAGCACCAGGAACCAGCCCAGCGTGCCCAGCGTAAACACGTACACGATGCCCGCCCCCTCGAGGCGCGTGTCGGGAATAAAGCGCGTCAGCGGCAGGGTGAAGAGGACTCCCCCCAGCGCCGGGCCCAGAGTGTTGGAGAACTGAAAGATGGCCCCGCCCCACGTTACGGCGTTGACGAAATGCTTTTCCGGCACCAGGTGGGGGATGAGCGCGGAACTTGCCGGGGCAGAGAACGCCCGCCCCATACCGATAAGGAAGAGCACGGCGTAAATGGGAAGGACGCTGTGCAAGCCCATGCGCGTGACCAGCAGCAGCGCAATGGTGCAAATCACCTGTATGCCGTAGCAGAGAAGGATGATCTGGCGGCGGTCGAAGCGGTCGGCCACATGTCCCGCCGGGAGAAGGAACAACAGCCCGGGAAGGAAAAGCGCCAGGCCCGTGTAACCCAGATCGAGAGGCCGGTGGGTCATCGAATAGACCTGCCAGGCCACCGCCACCGACTGTGCCTCCGCCCCCAGGATCACCGCGACTCGCGCTAGCTGATATCGCCTGAAATCGCGGGACGCGAAAGACTCGAGGCCGCGCCGGGGCGGCTTCTCAATCGGGGAAGCAGGCATCTTGTTCTAGGGTAAATGTTTTGGCTGTAACACAACGGTATCCAAGGTACCCTCAGTTTGCGGCGGGACCCGTTTGACTTCGCTCCCGCCGGACTCCGGTGGCTCGCATCTGTTCGAACTGTGCTTCGAGGACGTCCAGTTCTACATCGCTCAGCTTCTCGATATTGATCATGTGGTCGCTTGCCTTGTCGATGGCGTGGATGAGTTCGTCCAGCTTGAGGTTGATGGCCCGGGCGTCGCGGTTCTGGGTGTTCTGAATGAGGAAGACCATGAGGAAGGTGACGATCGTCGTCCCGGTGTTGATGACCAGCTGCCAGGTGTCGGAAAAGTGAAACACCGGGCCGGTGATGGCCCATGTGGCGATAAGGAGGCCGGACGAGACGAAGGCCCATTTCGATCCCAGCCAATAGGACGCGCCCGCTGCAAACTGCCCGAAGCGGTCTACGTTGGGCGGCGTATCGCCATTGATCTCGGTGATTCTTCTGCTCATGCGCCCTTGTCCCCCTGCCGGGTTAGATGCCGCGCAATCGTCCGGACAGGGGAAGAGGCAGCGATAAGGTAAACTTCGAACCGTGGGGGATAGCCGTCTTTTGGGTGTGCGAGTGTTGGTTTCCGGAGCCTTGATCGCGGCTCTTTTGTTTCCATTCGATCTTCGGGGGCAGCAGCAGGCGCAGCCGCAGCCGCCCGCCAAGCCCCAGCAGGGCGGCATGAGCGGAATTGCGGGGGGACTGGGCGCCCCGGCTCAATACGACGAGCAGAAGCGGCCCATCACGGCCGGCGGATTCGTCGACAGCGGCCCGATCGTCTTCCAGGACATCACCGCGCAAGCAGGGCTCTCGGGATGGATCCACAAGATGGGCGTCCCGCAGAAGAACTTCATCATCGAGACCAACGGCTCCGGCGTTTGCCTGGTTGACTACGACAACGACGGATGGCTCGATATCTACCTCGTCAACGGCTCCACCTTCGACGCCCTCGACGGCAAGGAGGAACCGCCACATGCCGCCCTGTTCCGCAATAACCACGACGGCACCTTCACCGACGTCACCCAGAAGGCCGGCCTGGCCAACGACCGCTGGGGATACGGCTGCTCGGTCGCGGACTACGACAACGACGGCTGGCCTGACATTTACGTGGGCAACTACGGCAAAAACCGGCTTTACCACAACAATCACGACGGCACCTTCACCGACAAGGCGGAAGAAGCCGGTGTCGCGCTGGGAAACTGGTCGCCCGGGTCGACCTGGGGCGACTACGACGGCGACGGCCTGGTTGATCTTTACGTCACCGGTTACGTGCACTTCGACCGCAACAACTTGCCCATCGCGGGGACCAAGGCGGTCGGATACGCGAATTGCCAGTATCGCGGCGCTTCGGTGAACTGCGGGCCGCGCGGACTACCCGGAGAACCAGATCACCTGTTCCATAACAACGGCAACGGCACGTTCACTGACGTAACGCAGAAGGCCGGCGTCGAGGATAAGGACAAGTACTACGGGTTCAGCACCATCTTTGTGGACATCAATGGCGACGGCAAGCCCGACCTGGTGGTGGGCAACGACTCCGAGCCGAACTACCTCTACATCAACAAGGGCGACGGCACATTCGACGACCAGAGCTACGTGTCGGGCTTCGCCCTGAACAAGGATGGGCGCGAGATCGCGTCGATGGGCATCGCCGCCGGCGACTACGAGAACAACGGCCTGATCGATTTCTTCATCACTGACTTCGGCGACGACTACAAGGTTCTCTACCACAACGACGGCGAAGTGAGCTTCACCGATTTGAGCTACAAGGCCGGCATCGCCCAGACGACCATCCCCTTTGTCGGTTGGGGCGACGGGTTCCTGGATTATGACAATGACGGCTGGCTCGACCTGTTCGAGGCCAACGGCCACGTGTATCCGCAAGTGGACCAGCACGACTGGGGCACCACCTTTGCCGAACGGCCGCTGCTGTTCCACAACGTGCCGCTGTCGGCGATTGCGCCGGCCAACTCCACGGCCAGGAATGCCGCACCCAACAAAGACCGCGGATTCGAATACATCAAGCCAGTCAAGGGGACGGGGCTGGCAGTGGTGGTTCCAGCGCGCGGCACGGCATTCGGCGACCTTTTCAACGACGGCAAGATCGACGTGATCATCAACCCCGTGGACGGGCCGGCGGTGCTGCTGCAGGAATGTGAACCCCGACAAGCATCACTGGGTGGAGATGAGGCTGGTCGGCGGCCCCAAAAGCCCGCGCGATGCGACCTGCGCGACGGTCTACCTGAAAGCCAACGGAATGCGCATGCGGCAGGATGTGCTCTCCAGCGGCAGCTACATTTCCGCGAACGACAGGCGGCCCCACTTCGGGCTGGGCGACGCGACCGATGCCGGTACGGCCGAGATTCACTGGCCCTCCGGCAAGGTGGAGAGTGTGAAACTGCCCGCCGTAGACCGGATCTACACCATCACCGAAGGCGTCGGGATCACGGCGGCCATGTGCGGCGGGAAAGATTGCCCCGGCTTCACTCCGGCAAAGGCTCCGGCAGGGAAGTGATTCGTCGGCCTACCAACTAAACCCCGGTACCCCACTGTCGAAGTCCAAAAAAAACGCGGGGCGCAAAGCCCCGCGTTCTGAGTCAAATCCAGCTCTAAAAGACGCCCGCGAGGAAATTCTCCACCGCGGTGGTCCGTTCGCCGATGGCGCCGCACTGCGCAAGTACCACAGGCGACAGGGTCATGACTGGGCAGTGGGAGTGAGCCAGCACTTTGTACACCACGCCGTGGCGGGTGATGGCGGCAAAGGCCGAAGCCCCCTGGGCGCCAAGAACGATCAGGTCGGCCTGTTGGGCGCGCGCCTGGAAGAGCAGTTCCTCGGTCGGATCGCCGGGCACAACCATGGCCTGAACCTGGATCTTCCCCTGGAACTCCTCGGGAACGAGGCCCAGCAGATCGTGCTCGATGTCTTCGATCGACCGTCCGGCCAGCACTTCACGCGTTTCCTGCGGCTTGATCACGTGCTGCAGGATCAGGCGGGCGCTGTGCTGGGCGGCCAACTCGGCGGCAAACGCGGCCACAACATGGCTGGTGTCGAGCAGGCTGAGTGCGCAGAGGATGGTCTTGGTTGCGAATTTGCGGTAGGCGCCGTCCACCACGTCGGGCCCGACGATATAAACCGGAACCTTGGCGGTGCGCAGGACGGCTTCGGCCACCGATCCGACCAGCAATTTGCCGATGGGACCCGGCGAATGGGTGCCCATCACGATGCGGTCGATTTCGCGTTCTTGGGTAAATGCGAGGATCTGGTCGGCGGCCAGACCGGGGCGCACTACTACCTCGCAGCGCAGGCCGGCGGCCCGGGCGCGATCGGCCAGGGGTTCAAGATGTTTGATCTCGGCACGCGCCGCGGCGGCGTAGTCGTAGTAGCGGATGCCCGACGTCTCCGAGGCCGCCACGACCATCGTGTCATATGCGTGAAAGAGAATGAGATCCGCGCCAAATTCGGAGGCCTGAGCCAGCGCGAAGGCAAAGGCCTTCTCATTGGCGGGGATTTCTGAGGCGAACAGGATGGTTGTCGGCTTGCTCCAACCCGGCTTCAAGACGGTTGCCATGGGAAACCTCCTGGCGGTGCGGAGAACTAGAAGCGTGGCAGAGCGGGAAGGGACTTACTGTGACTGGAGACACAACGGGCGGTGATCTAAATCACTCTTGAGTGGTTGTGCAACCACGATGAGAAGCAAGACGCGACGAAAAGCGTTGCTTGATGGTATGAAAATAGCACGGATTCGTTTTTGATATAGGTGAATTCTTTGTAAAGGTGATGCTAATCACAGCCAGCGGCCTTCCTTCCTGTTTTTCTAAGACAGAATCGCGGGATTTCCCCCTTCGCTGACGCTTCTCCGGGCCGGTTCGCCGCGATCGAATGGAGGCCACATGCAGCCGATGCACAGTATTCCCGCTCGCGGCGGGTTGAATTTCGACGAAACTCCTTTTCTGGCCATCTGGGAGGTCACGCAGTCCTGTGACCTCGCCTGCAAGCATTGCCGCGCGGCCGCCCAGCCCATCGCCCATCCCGATCAATTGAGCACCGACGGAAGGCAAGGGCCTGATCGATCAGATCGCCCAGATGCAGGTGCCGATCTTTGTCTTTACCGGCGGCGACCCGCTGAAGCGGCCCGACGTCTATGAGTTGATCCGCTATGCCGCCGAAAAGAATGTCAAGGTGGCGGTCACGCCCAGCGCCACCCCGCTGCTCACCCGGGAGGCCATTTTCAAAATGAAGGAAGCGGGCGTGGTCCGGCTGGGGATTTCGCTGGACGGCTCGTCGCCCGAGATTCATGACGTTTTCCGGGGATTGCCGGGCGCTTGGGCGCGGACCATCCAGGCCGTCGAGTGGGCCGGCGAAGCGGGCATCCCCATCCAGGTGCACACCACCATCAGCCGCCACAACGCCCACGACCTCGACAACCTCTGCGCGCTGTTCGAAAAGCTGGCCATCGTGATGTGGAACGTGTTCTTCCTGGTTCCGGTGGGACGCGGCCAGTTGAACGACCTGCTCTCCGGCGAGGAGTTCGAGCAGGTGTTCGGCAAGATCTACGAGCTATCGCACCGGGTGAGCTTCCAGATCAAGACCACCGAGGCAATGCACTACCGGCGCTACCTGCTGCAGCACAACCTCCAGGAAAAGCAAGCCCAGTCCGGCAAGATGGGGCACGGCAGCCGGGCATCCGCATGCCGCGGCCGTCGCAGAGTATGAGCCCGGCGCGCCCAAGGCCGACGCGCAGACCCGCAACCACGGGTGGGCCACTCGCCGCGTGAACGACGGCAAGGGGTTCATGTTCATCTCCCACGTGGGCAATGTGTATCCCAGCGGATTCCTGCCCATCCACGCGGGCAACATTCGCGAGACGCCGCTGGGAGACATCTACCGCAACGCGCCCATCTTCAAGTCGCTGCGCGACACGAGCAAGCTCGAAGGCAAGTGCGGAGCCTGCGAATACAAGGAGATCTGCGGCGGTTCGCGGGCGCGGGCCTACGCCATGACCGGCGATCCACTGGCCCAGGAGCCCTGCTGCATCTACCAGCCCAGAAATTGGAAGCCGCTTCAGGAAGGCGAGCCCGCGGCCATCTGCCAGCCGGAGCTCTCGGGACCGCTGGTTACGCTGTAGCTGCGCCTGATCGCTGACGAGAAGCAGAAGCTCCGTGCCCATCCTTGCGATTCTTTTCTATCGTAAGGGTGCGAGACCACGAGCGCAAACCAGCCGCCGTCATCCTTCGACCGGCCAACTTCACGAGAACCGCGTCTTCTTCCACAATCCCCAGCCGGAGATCACGGCCGACAACACCAGCAAGCCGCTGAGGACCGCGACCCACAAATAATTCATGCTCAGCGTGGGGACGCGAGCCTTGAGCCCCAGCCAGATGAACACCCCGACCGCGCCGGCCACGATGACGTAGTCCCACCAGGACCGCCCGGTCCCAGCGGCTTCCCGCTCCCCGGAGTAGGCGCGATACACGCGGTCATAGTCGAGCGCGTACCGGTCGCACTCGCGGATCAGGGACCGATTGATGGAGCCGTGTTCGCGTTCCGTAGCCACGGCGGTGCTCACGGCCAGCGCGCCAAGGATCATCACTCCCGATCCCGCGACCACGAGGAACCGATGCGTCGCATCGGCGTGGGCCAGTTCGCCGAACACCAGCGCGCCCCACGCCAGTCCCCAAAGTTGATTGGTGTTCGAGAGCGGAATACCGCTGCCCGATACCGAGATACTTGGTGGCGAACTGCTGGAAAATGTCGCCGATCACCCACACGAATCCACCCAGGAAGAGCCAGAACAGCATGTGGCCCACTTCGGGCGAGTGAAATACCGCGGCCTTGGTGCCCCCGTCCAGAGCCAGCACCAGCGCGAATACCGTGCCCAATTCGCCGATAGTGAAGATGGTCACGAAGGAGAGCGGATTCATGCCGCTGACGTAGGCCTTGCGATAGGGGATGTACATGGTGCCCCACAGCAGGCTGGCGCCCGCCGCGGCCAGGATTCCTCCCACTGCGTGCTGCGCGTGCGCTCCGCCTCCCTGGAAGGTGCTGAAGCCCAGCATGATGGCCGCTCCCACAATGGCCAGCGCGCCCAGCACTACCTTGGCGATGTTCTTTGCGCTGGCGCCTCTCAATTCGCCGAACAGCAGCCAGCCCCAGAAGATGCCGACCAGCGAATTGGTATTCCACAGCGGAAAGGCGATGGCAAGTCCGACGTCGCGAATGGCGAAGACGGTGAGCGTATTGGCTACCGCCCACAGCATGCCGGCGATGATCGCAGTGGGGATAAGGTGGCGGTTCTGGGCCAGGTCGGCGAACACGCCGCGCGTGCCTTTCAACAGCGTTGGCAGCGACCACCGCGCGGTGAACACGCCCGCCACCATGCAGAGCGAAATCGCGAAGGGCGAGAGACCGGTGTTGACGAGCTTGGTGGGCGCTTCCGCCGCTCCCAGCCATACGCCGGCGCCCAGGCCGCAGAGCACTCCCAGCCCGTGCATCGATCGGAATTGTTTTTCTGTAGTGGCCGTTACGCTCATCTTTCTTTTCTCTGGTCTTGGACGGGCTCAATGAAGGGTGATCAGAAGGGCAAGACCGATGCCGAACACGATGAGCGGAATCAGGAAGTGGCTGTCGGTGAGGACACAGCGGAGTTTTTCAAATTCAGTCATCGGGGCAATGGTTGCTGTGCAAGCAACTGGCGCAACCATAAAGAGGCGTCGCGAGGGATGTCAACCGGCAGAGATGGCAAGGGATTCCCAGGTCTCAAAATCGAGACCTGGGGACCCAGTTACGATTGTTGCGCAGAAGCGACGCGGGGAATGCCTTGCAGGTCGGGGGTGAACTCAACATTCGTGAATCCTGCCGCTGTGAGCAGCCTCTCGATTGCCTCCGCCTGGGCATACCCGATTTCGAGGACGATGAAGCCGCCGGGAACGAGCGCCGCGTGGGCGGCAGGAATCAGCCGGCGGTAGATATCGAGCCCGTCCTCGCCGGCAAAGAGCGCGAGCGCCGGCTCGTATTCGCGCACTTCGACGGCAATCAGACGCGCGATCGGTATTGGGCACATAAGGAGGGTTGGAGACGACGATCTCGAATGGTTCGCCTGCTATCGGAGCAAGCAGATCGCCTGGCAAAAAGCGGATGCGGCCGTCAACACCGTTCCGCTGCGCGTTGTCGCGGGCCACCGTCAGGGCAGCTTCCGACAGGTCGGTCGCGGTGATCGCGGCGACTGGCAATTTATGTGCGAGAGCGATGGCGATGGCTCCCGAACCGGTGCCCACATCGACGATGCGTGGATTGTCGAAGCTTTTGGCCAACTCCAGCGCTTTCTCGACAAGGTGCTCCGTTTCAGGCCGCGGAATCAGAACATCGCGTGTGACCTTGAACGGCAAGCCGTAGAACTCGCACTCGCCGAGGATGTACTGGATGGGCTCGCCGCGAACGCGGCGCAGGACCAAGTCGGCGTACGGGCCGCGCACCTCCGTGCGAGTTCGTCTTCTCCGTGGGCCAGGAGCCAGGCTTTGTTTTGACCAGCCAGGTGAAGCAGGAGAGTCTCGGCGTCTGCGCGGGCTCGTTCAACGTGCGGGCCACGAGAAAGCCATTCAGCCGCGTACGCAACGCAATTCGCAACATTCATGGGCGTTCATGCCGCCTGGGTTTCCGCCTTCAACTGCTCCGCCTGGTAGTGGGCGATGAGCGCATCGACGATGGGCTGCAGCCGCCCTTCCATCACCAGGTCGAGCTGGTGCAGCGTCAGGCCGATGCGGTGGTCGGTAAGCCGGTTTTGCGGGAAGTTATAGGTGCGAATCTTCTCGCTGCGATCGCCCGAGCCCACCTGCGGTTTGCGGGCCGCAGCCAGCTCGGCGTTCTGCTTCTCCATCTCCATTTCGTAGAGTCGCGAACGCAGAACGCGCATGCCCTTTTCGCGATTCTTGATCTGCGACTTCTCGTCCTGGCAGCTGACCACCGTATTGGTCGGAATGTGCGTAATGCGCACCGCGGAATATGTCGTGTTTACCGACTGGCCGCCCGGGCCCGACGAGCAGAAAGTGTCGATGCGCAGGTCCTTGGCTTCGATCTTGATGTCGACGTCCTCGGCTTCGGGCAGCACGGCGACCGTCACTGCTGAAGTGTGGACGCGACCCTGGGTTTCGGTCTGCGGCACGCGCTGTACGCGATGCACGCCGCTCTCCCACTTGAGCTGCGAGTAGACGCGGTCGCCTTCGATGATGGCGATAATTTCCTTGTAGCCGCCCACGCCCGATTCGGACATTGACATCACTTCGACTTTCCAGCGATGCTGCTCGGCGAAGCGCGTGTACATGCGGAACACTTCGGCGGCGAACAGCGATGCCTCGTCACCGCCGGTGCCGGCGCGGATTTCGAGAATCACGTTCTTCTCGTCGTTGGGATCTTTGGGGATCAGCAGAACCTTGATCTCGTCTTCGAGGGCGGCGGCGCGCGGCTCGAGCGCGGCGATCTCTTCCTCGGCCATGGCGCGCAGGTCGGGGTCGCTCTCGGCCAGCATGGCGCGCGCGTCGGCGATCCCCTGCTGCGCCTGCTTCAGCTCGCGGTACTTCTCCACCGGCGTCTCGATTTCGCGCAGCGCCTTGGCGGTCTTCTGATATTTCTCGTGGTCGTTGATGATCTCAGGCAGCGAGAACTGCGCCTGCAGTTCGTTATAGCGCTGCTCCATTTGTTCCAGGCGATCCAGCATGGCGGGCCCTCCGGGCTTTTCGGGTGAAGGATTCTCAGAAGGAAAATTGCGCAGAAAGAATCGTGGCGGCGGGCGCCGCTAGAGAAGGGCCGGAACTGGCTGGTGGAGGGTCATACTTCTGTCTCATCTATTCTACCCTGAAAGGCGAAATTGTCGCGAGACATGTCCGACTCCCAGGTCTCAAAAGCGAGACCTCCACCCCACGGACGAAGACCTGTCCGCGGGGACCCCGGACCTGGGGCACCCAGATTTGAGACGTTTCCGCCCCTTCAAAAGCAATCAATATGGTCGCAGGCGTTCATCAGCGGCACCTGCAGATTCGAATCATGCTGCGGGTCGGAGTAGATCGTGATGGTCGCCGGCTTGTAGTCCTCCGGCTTGGCGGTCATGATGTTGGGCACGAAGGTCTGCGGATTGCGGTCGTACAGCGGGAACCAGCTGCTCTGGATCTCCACCATCACCGTGTGCCCGGCCTTGAAGACGTGGTCCACGTCGTGCAGGCTGAAGCGGTATTCGCGCACCGATCCGGCGCGCAGCGAGCGCCCCTGGTCAAAGCGGTCGAGATAGCGGCCGCGAAAGATCTCCTCGTTGGTCATCAACTGGTAGCCGCGCATCCTGGGGTCGGCATCGTCATCGGGATATTCGTCGATCAGCTTGACCACCATGTCATTGTCGGTGCCGGTGGTCGCGGCGAAAATGTCCGCGATCACTTCGCCAGTGACCACTAGGTCTTTCTTCAGCACCGGCAGCTTCCACGCGGCCACATCCTTGCGGCCGGTAACAAACCGCTGGTCCTCGGTGAGCCAGTCGAACCACTGCGAACCATCGCCGTAGGTAGGCTGAATGGGGCGATGACGGTACGGCACCGGGTTGGCTGGATCGCTGATGTAGCTTGTCTTTGCTTCGGCCTTCGCCTCGGTCCAGCTGAGTTTGCCGTCGGCCTGGAGATGCAGGCTGGTTACCTCGGCCTGCTTGGGGGGGAAGTGTGAATAACGCTTCCACGTATTCGATCCTGTCTGGAAACTGGCCGTGTCTTCCAGATCGAAGCCGGGCTCGTCTTTCAGATAATGCGCGAAGAACTTCGCCTCGATCTGGTCGCGAAACTCCTTGCCGACGGGCTCGCCGTATTCGATGGCGCCCAGGCGACGCGACGACGACGACCAGTAACCATGACGCCACGGGCCCAGCACCAGGAAGTTCTCGTGCTTGTCATCGTGCGGCTCCAGAGTGGCGTACTCGATCTGCGGGCCGAACATATCTTCCTGGTCGTAGGTGCCGCCTACCGTCAACGTGGGCACAGCCACGGACTTCATATACCGCTCCACGGCGCGCGACGACCAAACGCTGTCGTAGGCCGGATGTTCAAGGAACAGCTTCCACGACGGCAGCATCTTTGAACCGGATTTCTTCACGTCTTCGGCGAAGCTGCCGCGCTCCAGGAAGAAGTCGTAGCCATCGCGCGACTTGCCCGTCCAGTCCTTGCCGTAGCTCACTTCGCTGTTCTGCTTGCTGCTCTCCATGCCGTAGACGTAGTCGTAGCCATACGTCTGGCGGAAGGCGCCGTTATGAAAGAAATCGTCGCCCATCCACACGTCGATCATGGGGGCCTGCGGCGAAATCGCTTTCACCGCCGGGTGCGGATCGATGCCTGCCATCATGGCCAGAAAACCGGGATAGCTGGTGCCCACGAAGCCCGCCCGGCCATTGTTTCCCGAAACATTCTTGAGCAGCCACGCCACGGTGTCGTAGGTGTCCGTGCTTTCATCAATGGCCTTGGGGTCATGGTGGTCGGCAAGAGGACGGCTCATCACAAATTCGCCTTCGCTCTTGAATCGCCCGCGATTGTCCTCGCCCACGTAAATGTATCCGGCACGCGCCAGTTCCGGGCGCTGGCGGAAGAAGCCGGAGCGGGTGGTCCCGTCCACCCCGTACGGGGTCCGCTGGATGAGAAACGGCAGCGGGTCACTGATATCCGTCGGTTTCAGAATCACGGCGTGCAGTTTGATGCCATCCCGCATCGGGATCATCACTTCGGAGCGCTGGTAGTCGTGAAACACGTGATGGACCGCCTCGCCCGAGCGGCGGTAGACAATTTCAGGCTCGTCGGAGGTCCTCACGCTGTCGGCATGTCCCGAATCGTCGACGGTGAACCGCACCGTGATCTTGGTGTCAGGAATGGAGAAGGATGTAGCCGAAGCCGGCTTCAGTTCGGTGGGAACGATCCGTTCCGATTCGAATGTCAGCTTGCCGTTCTGCACATAGAAGCTCAGCGGCGTATCCGGTTCGTACGAATCGGTGTATTCGCCGGCGAAATTTTCGAGAACAGCGGCAGGCGGTGCCTGGGCGCCCTTCGACCACGAACGCGCCCCAGCCACTGGCGGCAGCGCGAAACACAAAACCACAATGGCAACGCGAATCCGGGACAAGAAGTCCTCCCATGCACAGGCAATCAGGCAGAGTTCAGAGTGTGAGGGGGAGTGTCATTCATCCTTAACAAACTTGAATCATTTTACATAGAACGATTTGCGGTTCGACTCCGTCTTATAGACGAAGCCGGTTTTTTCCATCCTGCAAGACCGCGCGGCACGATTGCCGGCTCTTGCCACCTTCGCACCGAGATTGACGACAATTTCAGCCGCCTCTCTGCTCACGGCAGCAGCTTCGGGACTCTTATGTGCGCATTTTCTCTTCCGTCGAGGATCTTGAAGCTAGCCGCCCTTTGCGGAATCATGGCCGGCGCGTGCGCTCCGTCCCGCGCGCAGCTTGTCAGTCCCGATTCTCCGGGCACCATCGCCGGAACCGTGGCCGATCCCACCGGTGCCGTCATCCCCCAGGCCAACGTAACCGTATCGCGGCGGGGTCGGCCGTCCGCTACGATTGCCACCGACGGACTGGGCAGGTTTTCCATCTCCGGCCTCGCACCCGGCGCTTACGACATTGAAGCCCAGGCAGCAGGATTTCGAACTCTGCTCAGGCAAGGCATTCGCGTCGCCCCCGGAGCCGTGCTGCGGCTCACCCTTACTCTGGTGATCGAGACCGATCAGCAGCAGGTGGTCGTGACCGACTCGACAGTCGACTCCAGCCCCAGTTCCAATGGCGGCGCAATCGTAATGAAGGGGGACGATCTACGCGCGCTCTCCGACGATCCCGACGAGTTGCAAACTCAACTGGAAGCCATCGCCGGCGCCGATCCCGAGACCGGCACGCAACTCTATGTAGATGGATTCTCGGGCGGAAAGCTGCCCCCCAAATCTTCCATTCGCGAGATCCGCATCAATCAGAACCCCTACTCGGCGCAATACGACACCCTGGGTTTCGGGCGAATTGAGATCTTCACCAAGCCCGGCACCGACAAGCTGCACGGAGACCTTTGGATGCAGGGCAATGACTCGCCACTCAATGCCCCCAACCCGTTCGTCACCTCTCAGCCGCCCTATCACTCCTACATGTTCGACGGCGATCTGAACGGGCCGCTCAGCAAGACAGCTTCCGTCTTCGCCGGCATCTTTGGGCAGAACGCGGTGAACGACGCCATCATCAACGCTGTGGTCCTTGACGCATCGAATAACCCGGTGACGCTCAAGCAGGCGATTTCAAGCACTGCCAGCACGCTCGAGTTTTCGCCCCGCTTCGATCTGCAGTGGGGCAAAGTTCAGACGCTGAGTCTGCGCTACCAGCTGGAACGAACCAGGTCGACCAACGCCGGGGTGGGGCAGTTCGCGCTGGCATCGCAGGGCTTCTCGAGCGCCAACACCGAACAGGTGCTGCAGTTCAGCGACGCTCAGGCCTACGGCGCCAAACTCCTCAACGAAACGCGTTTCCAGTACGTCCGCGACCGCAACAGCCAGACTCCGCAGACCATCGCGCCTACCCTCGCCGTGCAGGGTGCCTTCACCGGCGGCGGCAGCAATGTGGGCATCAATCGCGACAACCAGGACCACTACGAATTTCAGGATTACCTGCACATTTCGCGCGGGCCGCACGACCTGAACCTCGGTGGGCGGCTGCGGGCGATCCGCGACTCCAATTACTCCACCGCGAATTTTAACGGCCAGTACACCTTCGCATCGCTCGCCGCGTACCAGGCCACCGTACAGGGAATGGCCAGCGGCTTGAGCCCCGCCGAGATTCGCGCGGCGGGCGGGGGAGCGAGCCTGTTTTCGCAGACCGAGGGCACGCCCAACATCGCCGTCGCGTTGGCCGACCTGGGCCTCTACGCCGAAGACGACTGGAAGCTGAAGGAAGACATGACGCTCAGCTACGGACTCCGCTACGAGACCCAGACCGGCATTCACGATCACGCCGATTTTGGACCACGTGTGGGTTTCTCCTGGGCGGTGCCGGGCGGCAAAAACAAGCCGCCCCGCGCCGTGATCCGCGCCGGATACGGATTCTTCTACACGCGCTTCGCTTCCACCGGCCTGCTCCAGGCCGAACGTCAGAACGGCACCACGGAACGCGGAATCGTGGTCAGCGATCCCGATTTCTATCCGAGCACCTGCTCGACGGACCCCGCTGCATGCAATGCGGCCACACAGAATGCGCCCACCATCTACCGCATCAACCCCAGCCTGCGGGCGCCCTACCTGATGACCGGCGGCATCGGCCTGGACAAGCCGCTGGGTAAGCATGGTTCTTTGTCGGCGAATTACATGTATTCCCGCGGCGAGCATCTGTTCCTGACGCGCAACATCAACGCCCCTTTGCCAGGAACCTACGATCCTGCCGACCCCACCAGCGGCGTCCGCCCATCAGGGATCAACGAGAACATCTACGAGTACGACTCCGAGGGAGCATCCGCGCGAACCCGGCTGGTGGTGAACGGCAACGTGCGCGGCAAGCAACTCGGGTTGTTCATGCGCTATCAACTCAGCAAGATCGACGCCAACACCGCGGGCCTGGCCACCTTCCCCTCGGACCAGTACGACCTGCATCTCGACTACGGCCGAGCGGCATTCGATCTGCGCCACCGTGTCTTTCTGGGCGGATTCACCCGCCTCAAATGGGGCTTCGGGATCAATCCCTTCTTCGTCTATCAATCCAGTTCGCCATTCAACATCGTGGTCGGCCAGGACCTGAACGGCGATACGCAATTCAACGACCGCCCGGCATTCGCGAACGACCTGTCGCGCGCCAGCGTCGTCCACACGCCGTGGGGTGTTTTCGATACGGAACCCACTCAAGGGCAAAAAATCATCCCGGTCAACTATGGCAAGGGGCCAAGCCTGGTGGTGTTCAACCTGCGCCTGGTCCGGAGGTTCAACTTCGGGCCTAAGCTGCCGGACCCACCCACGCCCCCCGCTCCGGCGGCCGCTGCCGGCACGCCGGCACCGGGCAAAGACGCGGCGCCCGCTCCCAAGCCGCCCGGCAAGCCGGTAAAGAAAGAGATCGAGCGCAAGTACAAGCTGGGGTTGGCACTCTCGTCGGAAAACATTCTCAATCACCCCAACCTTGCCCAACCTGTCGGCGTACTCGGCTCCCCGCTCTTCGGGAAATCGACCGCCCTGCAGAGCGCCTGGGGCAACGGCTCGTCCAACCGGACGATCAATGTTGAGACGTTCTTTCGCTTCTGATATCAAAATCCGCGGGGTGCACCAGAGCCTGCCCTGAGCCTGTCGAAGGGTCTCGCTTTTGAGACCTGGGATACCACAGACCAGCGCGGTCGAGGTATTGGGAGCCGCATCGGATCCGAAACCGGTTTGCTGGAGAACCAAAATCTGCAAAGATAGTAGCTATGACGACGACCGTTGCCGCTCCTTCCAAGATTTTTGCCGACCGCATAGGCCGGATTGAGGTTTCCGCAACCATGGCCGTGGCCGCCGAGGCCGCCAAACTGCGCGCCCAGGGCGCGAACCTGGTTGACTTTGGCGCCGGAGAGCCCCACTTCCCCACGCCGCGCCACATCAAGGACGCGGGCATTGCGGCCATCGAAGCCAACTTCACCCGCTACACCGTGGTCCCCGGCATCCCCGATGTGCGCAAAGCCATCGTCGAGCGCCACGCCTGCGATTTCGGCTCCGACTACTCCATCGACGAGGCCATCTTTACCACCGGCGGCAAGCTGGCGCTTTTCAACGCCATTCAAGTCCTGGTCGATCACGGCGACGAGGTCATCCTGCCGGTCCCCTACTGGGTCAGCTTCAAGGACATCATCCAGTACGCCGGGGGCAAGGTCGTCTTCCTCGAAACCAGTGAGGCCGAGAGCTTCCGTATCACCGCGGACGCCATCGAGAAGGCCATCACCCCGCGCACCAAGGCCATCATCCTCAATTCCCCGTCGAACCCGGCCGGTTCGGTTGTTTCGGCTGAAGACCTGGAGCGCATCGTCCACCTCGCCCACGACCGCGGTATTTTTTTGCTTTTGGATGAGTGTTACGTCTACCTTAACTATGCCGGCAAGGCCGTCTCCGGCGGGTCGTTCACCTGGGCCAAGGATCACCTGGTCATCCTCGGCTCGCTGTCGAAGACTTATTCGATGACTGGCTGGCGCGCCGGCTTCGCCCTGGCCTCCAAGCCAGTGGTCGCCAACCTAAGCAAACTTCAGTCGCAGTCCACCTCCAACGCCTCCAGCATCGTCCAGAAGGCGGCGATTGCCGCGCTCAACGGATCGCAGGAGTGCGTATGCGATTTCCGCGCGGAGTTCATCGAGCTGCGCGACTACATGCTGGCGAGGCTGGCTGAAATCCCCGGGGTCACCTGCACCCGGCCCGAGGGCGCTTTCTACGTCTACCCCAACATTTCCGCGTTTCTCGGGAAGGGCGGCGTACGCACCGCCACCGAGCTGGCGACGCGCCTGCTGCACGAGGCCCACGTGGTCACGGTGCCCGGCGAAGCGTTCGGAACCGGCGAGCATATCCGCATTTCTTACCCCGTCACCAAGCAAAGCATCGACGAAGGAACCCGCCGCATGGCAGAATTCCTCAAACAACTGGCCTGACTCAAGTCGGGCCAGGACCACCTCGTACCGGGTTAAGGGATGCCGCTGGAACGTTTCTGCCGGAACCCAAGACCTGTCGCGAGCGGGAAGTCGAGAGCTTAAGCACGCGAAATCAATCGGATTCTCGCGATAGAACGTTTGTCTCCAGGCCAGACAAGCGTTTGCCTAACAGCGGTACATCACAGACTAGTCAATAAACTGTATTCGCCGTCACTGGTCAACCCTTGCGTTTGTCGCTTAGGATGTGTGTTCCATGTCAAAGCGTATTGATTTTCGTCCTGTGATTCTCGCGGGAGGAAGCGGAACCCGCTTCTGGCCCCGATCCCGCCGCGCCCGGGCCAAGCAGGTATTGGCGCTCGATGGGGAGCGTTCCATGATTCAGCAGACCGTGGAGCGATTGAAGCCTATCGCCGGACTCGATCACACCTGGGTGATCACGAACGAATTCCTGGCCCATGAAATCGCAGACCAGCTCAAGGGGGTACCCGCCGGGCAGATCGTCTCGGAGCCGGTGGCGCGCAACACCGCGCCCGCCTGCGGGCTGGCCGCCTTCATCATCGAGCGCCAAAATCCCGACGCCGTGCTCGGCGTGTTCCCCTCCGATCACGTCATCGCCGACGAACCGCGCTTTCTCAAGGCGCTGCAGAAGGGAATTGCCCTGGCCGCCGCCGGCGAGAACATGGTGGTCCTCGGCATCGAGCCCACCCGCCCCGAAACCGGCTACGGCTATATCGAGACCGGCGACTTCACTCCCGACGACAACGCCCTGCGCGTGCGCCGATTTACCGAGAAGCCCAACCAGATCAAGGCCGAGGAGTTCGTCACCGCCGGCAACTACTACTGGAACTCGGGCATGTTTCTGTGGTCGGCGCGCACTCTGGCCAACGCCGTTCGCGAACACCTGCCCGACACTGCGCCCCTGCTGGAGAAGATCGGCGCCTGCTACGGGACGCCGGAATTCGAAGACTGCTTCCGCGAGTTCTATCCCAAGTGCGAGAACATCTCCGTCGATTACGCCGTCCTGGAGCCGCGCTCGGCCAAGGGCGAGCACAACTCGCACCTCTACTGCCTGCCTGCCGAATTCAGCTGGAACGACCTTGGCTCCTGGGCTTCGCTTTACGAGTACCAGATAGAGTCGCGTTTACGCGGCGACGGCGAAGGCAATGTCGCGGAAACCGACGGTCACATTGCTATCGACGCCATCGACAACTACGTCTTCAGCCCCAAGAAGTTTGTCGCCCTGGTCGGCGTGAAGGACCTGGTCATCGTCGATACCGAGGATGCCATCCTCATCGCCCACCGCGACCACTCGCAGGATGTGGGCAAGATCGTCAAGGAACTTTCCATGATGCGCGAAGAGCTGATTTAAGAACGAAAGCTCCGTGCCCCATCCTTGCGATTTCTTTCTGTCGCAAGGGTGGGAGACCATCCATTCCAAATTTCCCAACCGTGTCATCTCCCGGGATCCCGACGACAGGTTAACTCGAGCGACTCATGGGTGCCCAAGGTCTCGATTTTGAGACTTCGGAGACCGCCAACCAGATTCTGTCGCCATCGCGGGATCCTCTCTGTCTCAAACCCCGCCTGATTTCCTTATTTACACTCGTTCAAGGAGAAAGTCAGAACAGGAATGCCTCATCCTCAAATCAAGTTTGGCACCGACGGATGGCGCGGCGTCATCGCCGACGACTTCACCTTTGCCAATGTACGCACCGCCGCTGAAGCTATCGCCGCCTATATCCACGCCAAGGAAGATCCAGCCAAGGGCCTCTGCATCGGCTATGACACGCGCTTCGGGTCCAAGGCCTTCGCCCGCGCCTGCGCTGAGGTCGTCGCCGCCACCGGTATCCACGTCATGCTTGCCAACGACATCACGCCCACGCCGGCGCTCAGCTATGGGGTTCGCGGACTGGGCGCAGCCGGCGGCATCATGATCACGTCCTCGCACAATCCCGCGCAGTGGAACGGCGTGAAATACAAAGCCTGGTACGGCGGCTCGGGCAAGCCCTCCATCATCGCCGAGATCGAGTCCTACCTCGGCCAGCCCGTCGCGAAAGCCGCGAAGCCGGCAGCTATCGAAGAGTACGACTTCCTCCCCCCCTATCTGAAGGCCATCGAAAGCTTCGCCGACCTCGACCTTATCGCCAAATCACATTTCAAGTTCGCCATCGACTCCATGTACGGCGCGGGCCTGACGATCCTCTCCGATATTTTCACCCGCATCGGCGTCGACCATGTTCAAATCCGCGGCCACATCGACCCGCTCTTTCCCGGCATCAATCCCGAGCCCATCGAGCCGCACATCCGCGCTCTCGGCGAGGCGGTAGTTGCCAACGGCTGCCATGCGGGCCTCTGCACCGACGGCGATGCCGACCGCATCGGCGCCACCGACGAGCACGGCAACTTCGTCGACCCCCACAAGATCTTTTCCGTGCTGCTCAGCTGGGTCCTCCGCCGCAAGGGCTGGCCCGGCGCCGTCACCCGCGCCTTCAACACCACCAAGATGCTCGACCGCATCTGCAAGAAGCATGGCCGCGAACTGATCGAACACGGCATCGGGTTCAAATTCGTCTGCGACTACATGCTGGAGCGCGAGATCCTGATGGGCGGCGAGGAGTCGGGGGGCATCGGCTTCCAGCGCCACCTGCCGGAACGCGACGGACTGCTGAACGCCCTGCTGCTGGCCAACGTGATGGCGGAGGAAGGCAAGACCCTCGGCCAGCTCGTCGCCGACCTCCAGGAGGAATACGGCGAGCATCACTACGGCCGCATCGACCTCCACATCCCCGATGAGATCAAGAATGCGGCCATCGCGCGCGCCCGGGCTCTCCAGACGGGCGACCCCGCATTTGGCAGTATCGCCATCGTCCGCCGCGAGACCCTCGACGGCGTCAAATTCTACCTCGACATGGCCGAAGCCCACGATAAGCCGAATGCCGCCGAAACCTGGATTCTTTTCCGCGCCAGCGGCACCGAGCCGCTGATGCGTATCTACACCGAGTCGGTCTCAAAAGAAGCAGTGGCGAAACTGCTCGAAGCGGGGCGGGCATTCGCGATGGGAAGCTAAGCATTCAGCCTGACCACCTTAACTCTGCGGCCAGCCACCCCGATTCGTGGCGAGAAATCAGCTTGTCGAAATCGGACAACCAATCAGGAGGATTGAGTCGTGTTTGCCAGATGGCTCGGCGCGGTATCGATAGGTCTCGTTTTCTCGTCTTCTCCGATTCGAATGGCCAATCGACCACACTTCGCGATCCAGTCTGTCGAACCGCAAACCCCGCATCTGATTCCCCGCACGCGTGAGGAAAGAGAACGCCGCTACCAAGACCAGCAGCGTTTGTTTTTGAGCGTACAAGTATCGGCCCTTTCCGGTACGCCAGCCGCCGGATTGAAACAGAGCGACTTCGCAATTCTCGAGGATGGGACGCTCCAGGCGATTGCATCGTTTCAATCGATACAGGGCCATTCCGAGGGTGATCCGACACGCGTCGTCCTTGTTCTGGATACGGTCAATAATTCTTCAGGCAAAGTTACCCACTTCCGCAAGGAGATCGAACGATATCTCAAGGAGGGAAGCGGTCGGCTCGCCAATCCAACGTCCATTGCCCTGCTCTCCGATCACGGGGTACAACTGGGCGCGCCCTACCAGGACCGGAACCTTGTGCTCAAGGAGTTGGATGAGCTTGCGGGGAACCTTCACACCTTGACTTGCGCGGATACAGTACCTGCCTTAACGTGCAGCGTGCCTGTCTCGCCGGATGGCAGTTCACCTCCTTGCGATCCCAACCCTCGGCTCGAATGTTTGGATCACCTGTTCAATTCCTCCGTGACTGCCATAAATAGTCTGGCTGACGAATTGGTGAACAACACGCGTAAGGTGACCAACCCGGGCAGAGTCATCCTCATATGGGTGGGTAGCGGCTGGCCGCTCTTGAACGAACGGGGGTATACCCCGGATACGCGCGAGGCAAAGGAAAGCTTCTATCGCGATCTGGTGACCGTCTCCAGCGCATTGACGGAAGGGCATGTGACGCTGGATGCAATTGCTTCTTCAGAACTACTGCCGGTCAACCTTAAACATATTCGCGAGAGCTTCTTCTTCCAGGGTGTCCCCGATGAAAATCACGCAACCGCGGCCAGCCTCGCCCTTCAGGCACTCGCCTATCAGAGCGGTGGCATGGTCCTGACCAGCACTAAGGACATCGCAGACCAAATTTCGCGCTGCGTCGCGGATTCTCAGTCGTACTATCTGCTTTCTTTCGATAACCCGCCAACGACCCACGATGGGGAGTATCATGCGCTCGAGGTCAAGGTGGACAAGCCTGAATTAACGGTGCGCACTAGAACGGTTTATTACGCGGAAAGATAGTTGAATCCGAGTCCCTGAAAGTGTGCACATCAAGTTGCGTTTCGAGTAAGCCAGGTTATCTGCGTTGAGCAGGAGTTCGGGTAAGTCCAAAAAAACGAGGGAAAGAATGTTCATTCACATCTTCGGATTTCGCTGGAAGCCTGGGGCAACCGACGCCGACAAGGCCCGCGCCGCCCAGGACATTGCCGCATTTCGCGGCCACGTTCTCGGGTTGACGGACGTCCACGTGGGGCCGAACCTTTCGCCGCGCGGCCAGGGCTACACCTTCTGTGGCTTGATGACCTTCACTGACAAAGGCGCCGCGGACGCCTACACCACCCACCCCATGCACCAGGCGCTGCTCAAGTGGCTCCGTCCTCTCATCGATCCCGTCGAACTCGATTTTGAGGCCTAAACGGCGGACGGTTACTTTGCCGCCTGGAACATCCGTTCATCAAACACAAACGGCTGCGGCGGGTCGATCCGCAATTCGCTGAACCGCGGATGGGCTGGATTGATCAGCACGTTCCATTCCGGCGGGATAGGAACCGAGGGAACCCGCAATGCCAGCGAAGAAGCGGAGCCGATCCACTCGTCCCCGATCTGACGAGGGCGGGTCAGGTTTGCGTGCCAATCGGGCGGCAGGTCGGCGGACAGGATGGTTCGGGCAGGCTCGCCCTCCGGCAGCGTCGCCGAAATCGCCACCAGGTCGTCGGGCGCCAGGCTCGGCTCCAGGTGGATGAAGAGCTCAATCGCTGCCAGGGCCAGGGAAGTGGACGTATACACCATGGGCACGCCGCGCGAATTCCACCGGCCTCCGAACCGCCGCGCGCCCTCTCCGGAAAAGGCGCTGCCGGCAAAAACGGCCCGGCACAGCCGCCAGACCCGGATCCGTTCGGCTGGTTCAACCGCCATCAGCTGTAAACGCCGTAGGCGATACGGCCCAGTACGTCTTCAACTTCACGCACTCCCGGGTCGGTGTCGAGCTGGTCAAGCGGTCGTGTTCCCCGCAGCGCCCGGTTCGGGGTCTTGAGCCACAGCGCGGCCTTTTCCTCGCTGCCAAGGGTATCCACCGCGTTTGCATAGACTTGTGCCAATCGTACGGTGCGGTCCGACTCGGCGGCAGTGAGCCTCGCGTGGCGCTGCAGGCGGCGCGTCAGGGTACGCTGGGGGATCCCGACCTTGGCCGAGATTTCCGCCTGGCGCACATCGAGCCGCTTGGCGAGGCGGGAGAGCGCCTCGGCCGGGAGACCTTCGCGCACCAGTTTCGCGAGCGCGCCGCTGGAGCCGATGTCACGCCCCAGGACTGCCTCGCCTCCAAGAACATCGGGAAGAGTGTGCGCTGCCATAAATTTCTCCTTCAGGAGCCATTCTACGCCATCTGGCTAAAATAATAACGCCATTTTGCCATAATATTGGCTGCCCGAGGCCTAGGCACCCTCGCCGACGGCCCCGATCACGGCGATCTTGGCGCGCTTGCCCAGCCGGACGACGATGCGGGCGGGCAGGGTATCTAAGGCCATCAAAGGATTTGCGGTTGCTTCACCATCCAGTTTCACTGCATGCTCGCTGATTTTACGATTGGCCTCAGTCCCGCTGGCGGCCAGCCCGAGCTGGACCAGCAGTTTGGGGAGCCGGACCTGCATGCCGTCGGAATTCCCGGCTGGGCCTTCCACGTCGGCGTAGGCCACGTGCACCTCTTCCAGATCCTCGCTCTCCGCCTTCTGCTGGAACATGCGGGCCCAGTTCTCGGCGGCATGACCGGCGGCATCCTGGCCATGGAATCCCGCGGTGATCGTCTCCGCCAGCTTCTTCTTGATTTCCATCGGGTGCTGCGAACCGGCTTCCACGCCTGCCTGCATCGCGTGCACCTCCGACTGGCGCAGGTCTGTGAGGAAGATCCAGTACTTCCACATCAGCGCGTCGGAGATCGACATCAGCTTGCCGTACATCTCCGTGGGTGGCTCGTTAATGCCAATCGCATTGTTCAGCGACTTCGACATCTTCTGCACGCCGTCAAGGCCCTCAAGGATCGGCGTCATCAGGATGATCTGCGGTTTCTGCCCGTAATGGCGCTGCAGTTCGCGGCCGCACATCAGGTTGAACCTCTGGTCGGTACCGCCCAGCTCGACATCGCATTCAAGGGCCACCGAGTCATAGCCCTGCATCACCGGGTAGAGCATTTCGTGTAGGCTGATCGGCTGTTCGGCCTGGAAGCGTTTGTGGAACTCGTCGCGCTCCAGCATCTGCGAGACGGTGAAATGGGACGTCAGCCGGATGGTCCCTTCGTATCCGAGCTTGCCCAGCCACTCGGAGTTATAGCGTACCTCGGTCTCGCTCTCGTCGAGGATGCGAAACACCTGCTGCTGATAGGTCTTCGCGTTGGCATCGATCTGCTCCCGCGTAAGCGGCTTGCGCGTGACGTTGCGTCCCGTGGGATCGCCGATCAGCGAGGTGAAGTCCCCCACAAGAAAGATGACCTGGTGGCCGAGCTGCTGGAAGTGGCGCAGCTTGCGCATCAGCACCGTGTGCCCAAGGTGCAGATCCGGCGCGGTGGGGTCGAAGCCGGCCTTTACGCGCAGCGGGCGCCCGGTTTTGCGGCTTTCTTCGAGGCGCTCGCGCAGGTCGCTGCTGCGGATGATTTCCGCCGCGCCCTTCTCGAGCAGGTCCATCTGCTCATCCACTGGCAAAAACTCGCTCATGTCGAGTTCAAGTATAAATTCGCGATACACCTTCCTCGTTCATCACACTTCATCCCTCGTCGAAACTGTACGATGGTGCGCATGAGTTCCAGCCTTCTCCGAGGTCTCGCCTGCCTGCTGGGCTGCGTCTTGCTTCCGGCCGGCGGCGCGAGCACGGCTCCACCTGCGCCGACCCCGCTGTGGATGGCCATGGTCGACACGATCGCCAGGAAGACGCTGGAACGGCCAGTGCTTGGAATCTCCATCGCATTGGCCAACAACGATCGGGTCGTCTTTGCGCGCGGCTACGGTTTCGCCGACCTCGCCCGGACTCTCCCCGTCACCGACGAAACCGTATTCCACATCGCTTCTATTTCCAAGAACATCGCGGCGGGCGCGATTCTCCAGCTTGCCGACCAACACAAGCTCAGCCTCGACGACGAAATCACCCGTTACATTCCCGACGCCCCGGTGCGCGGGCAGCACGTCACCATCCGGCAGTTGCTCAATCACACTTCGGGAATTCACAACTACACTTCGCTGCCTGACGAAGCCGCGAACGAGCAACTCGACCTCTCTCACCAGCAGGTTCTTCAGTTGATTGGAGACACGCCGCCCGACTTCGATCCCGGCACATCGTGGCGATACAGCAACTCCGGGTTCTACCTGGCCGGAATGATCGCCGAGAATGTTTCACACCAGCCCTACGCGGCCTTGATGCATGACCGCATTTTCGCGCCCTTGCAGATGCAGTCTTCGAGCCTGTGCGATGCGAGCACTCCGGTTCCCAACCTCGCCTCCGGATCAGAATTCTCCCACGGAACGCTGGCAGCCGCCGCAAAAATGAGTTGGAAGCTTCTCTTCGCCAGCGGCGGACTCTGTTCCACCCCATCCGATCTGCTCAAGTGGCAGATTGCGCTCAATAAGGAGCACGTGGTTTCCAAGCGCTCCCTGACACTGATGAGAACCCCGACCGTTTTGGCCGACGGCTCCAGCATCGACTACGGCCTCGGCACGCGAATCGGCCTTCTGGACGGTCATCGGCTCTTCGGCCACACCGGAAGCGGCGGCGGATTCACCACCGCGCTCTTCACGCTGCCCGACGATAAGCTGTCGATTGCTGTTCTCATCAATACCGGGTCGGATGGCGCGGCTACGGAATTGGCTGGGGCCATCGCGCGTGCCGTGCTGAGCCTCACCCCTATCGCCCTTCGCGACATCCCGGTACCCCCCGAAGAACTCGCCAGCATTCCCAGCGTCTACGATTCCGACGAGGGCCCAGTAGAAGTTCTGGCCGTGGGCGGCAAGCTACATTTCCAGATTCCCGGCGTGCTGGGTGCGACCGGAACCATTTCCCGCCAGGGAAGATACAACTACGCCATCGACGAAAATCGGCGCGTGCATTTCCAGTGTGTTCCCGATCGCTCGCGCTGGGCGCTCGTCTATTCATCCGGCCTCATGACCGACGCCAAACGTGCGCAACCGCTCCCGGCGAACCCCGCCCCCTGAATTCACGCGCCCGGTCCCATCTCGCCCGATTCCGTCTCTCCCATTTTTTGGCAACCGACGGTCCCGACCTTCATCCAACGCGCAGGAGAACCTCCCCCTATGTCCAGTGTGAAAGGCCGTGCCGTTCCAGTGACCGCCGCCGGCGGAGACTTCAAACTTGTTGAACAGGAGTTCCCGGATCCGGGTCCGGGCCAGGTTCGCATCCGTATCCAGGCATGCGGAGTCTGTCACAGCGATTCGCTCACCAAGCTGGGCATCTGGCCCGGCATCCAATACCCGCGCGTACCCGGCCATGAGATCGCCGGTGTGCTCGACGCAGTCGGCCCCGACGTCCCCGTCTTCAAGGTCGGGCAGCGAGTCGGTCTCGGCTGGCATGGCGGCCATTGCAACTACTGCACGCCCTGCCGCCGCGGCGACTTCATCCTTTGCGAGAATCAGCCCATCCCCGGCATCAGCTACGACGGCGGCTATGCCGACTACGTCGTCGCTCCCGCCAACGCCATCGCCCTAATCCCCGACGATCTCGGCGACGTCGACGCCGGTCCCCTGCTGTGCGCCGGCATCACCACCTTCAACGCCCTGCGCAACAGCGGAGCGCGCGCCGGCGACACCGTCGTGATCCTCGGCATTGGCGGCCTTGGCCACCTGGCTATCCAGTACGCGGCCAAGAGCGGCTATCGCACGGTTGCTGTCGCTCGCGGTCAGGACAAGGGCCCGCTGGCCAAGCAACTGGGCGCCCACATCTACATCGACAGCACTACCCAGGACCCGGCCAAGGAACTGCAAAAGCTGGGTGGCGCCAATATTATTCTTTCCACCCTGACCAGCGCCAAGGCCCTGGGGTGGACGATCGATGGACTGGCTCCCGCCGGCAAGCTGATCGTTGTCGGCGCGCCCGACGACGGGCCCATCACCATCAATCCCTTTCCGCTCCTGCTTGGCCGCCGCACTGTTGCAGGATGGCCGTCCGGCACCGGCATGGACTCCGAAGACACCCTCAACTTCAGCGCCCTGGTCGGCGTCAAGCCGATGACCGAGGTCTACCCGCTGGAGAAGGCTGCGGAAGCCTTCGATCGCATGATGAGCGGGAAGGCGCGCTTCCGCGTGGTGCTTACCACGGGCGCGTAACTAGAAGGGAATCGGCTCGCTAGCCGGCCTGTTCGCCGTCTTCGGCGGGCAGGCCGGTCGCGGTCGCGGCCGGAAGACTCAGCGAGTCCACCGCCTTGGAGAGCTTGCGAGTCATCACCTGGAAGTGATAGCCCATCACGGCCAGCGTCATGGCCGTGCCGATGCAATGGCGATAACGGGTCGATACCGCCAGCAGAAACTTCCAGTAACTCCATCGCTGCCTGCCAAAGACGCCTTGCCGCACAATCGAAATAACAAAAGCTCGTGCGTTCGCGGCGGTCAACCAACGTTGTTTCGTTCTTCGCTCTCCACCCCGGGGTTGAGTACGGCTCAGATACAGCTTGACGCGCTCGTAATAGGCCTCGCAGTTGTAAATCTGTTTCAGGACCGAGCGGTAGCCCTCCACCAGTTTGTTCGCATCCATCTGGGGCAGGAAGTTCAGTTTGCTGTCGGTGTTGTTGCCCCCTCCCGCGTCAACGATGCGGCCCTCGTTGAGCAGCCGGCGGAAAAGCTGCGTGCCGGGCATGGCTTGCAGAAGCCCCACCATGGCGACCGGAATCCCGCTCTTCTGGATGAATTCCACCATGCGGTCGAAGATATCTTCGCGGTCGGTGTCGAACCCAAGGATGAAGCCCCCCATCACCTGTATCCCATAGCTCTGGATGGTTGCCACGCTTTCCAGCAGGCTGCGGCGCGTATTCTGCAGCTTGTTGCTGGCGATCAGGCCTGATTCGTCGGGCGTTTCAATCCCCAGAAAAACCGAAATAAATCCTGCTTCCTTCATCAGCTGCAGCAGCTCCGGATCGTCGGCCAGATTCAACGAAGCCTCGGTGTTGAAGTCGAATGTCGTATGGTATCGACTTCGCCAATCGACCAGGGCGTGCAGCAGTTCCTTGGCCCGGGCCTTGTTCCCGATGAAATTATCGTCGACGATAAACACCGCTTCGCGCCAGCCCGCCGCGCGCAGTTGATCCAGCTCGGCCAACACCTGCGCCACCGCCTTGGTGCGCGGACGCCGCCCATAGATCTCGATGATGTCGCAGAACTCGCAGTTGAATGGGCAGCCGCGTGAGTATTGCACGGTCATGGTGGAGTAGCGCCGCATTTTGATCAGGCTGAGATCGGGCAGCGGACTAGTGGTCATTTCCGGCCGCTCGATGGCCTGGTAAACGGGCTTGGCCGTTCCCTGTTCAAGATCGCGGGCCAGTTCGGCGATCAAGTCTTCGGCTTCGCCAATCACCACGTGGTCGACCTCGAGATCGGCCGCCGCAACGCTGCTGGCGACGGGACCGCCAACCACGGTCCGCAGCCCCCGCGCCCGACAACGCTCCACGATGGCCGCAAGCGACGGTTGCTGGATGTGCATGGCGCTCAGCAGCACCACGTCGGCCCAGTCCAGGTCGTGGTCGCGGAGCCGTTCCACGTTGGTATCCACAAGCCGCTTTTGCCAGTCGTGCGGTAACAGCGCTGCCACGGTCATAAGACCCAGCGGAGGTTGGGCCGCCCGCTTGCCCACGAATTTGAGCGCGTGTTTGAAGCTCCAATAGGTTTCGGGAAACTGAGGATAGATCAGGAGGGCGTTCATGCAAGCACCTCGGCACGGAAGAGTTCGCCGCGGCGAACGTGAGCGTGATCGTGGGTGCAGACCAGAGTGAATTGCGGCCAGGCTCGTAACGGCGCGAACAGGTCCTGCATCCCATTGTCCCACCGGGAAACAGGACGACTGGTCAAAAGTGAACAGGTGGCCGGGTTTCTGTTTCTGATTCTGCGAATCAGGGCTTGTTCATGCGGCCGCGCAGGCGCTTCAGAACATTGGGCGGCACCAGGCCGGTCACATCGCCACCAAAGCTGAACACTTCCTTCAGCATCCGGGAACTGATGAACGAGTAGCGTCCGGCCGGCTGCAGAAACACCGTCTCGATCTCCGGCGCCAGCCGCCGGTTCATCAGTGCCATCTGGAACTCGTACTCGTAGTCGGAGATGGCGCGAATCCCGCGCAGCACCGCCGTCGCCCCCTGCCGTCGCGCGAATTCGACCATAAGCCCGTCGAATGTAGCCACCGAGACGTTCTCCAGCGGCCGGACGACTTCATGCAGCATTTCCACCCGCTCGGTTACGGTGAAAAGGGGGTTCTTGCCGGGGTTGTTGAGAACCGCAACCGTAAGATGATCAAAGATTTTTGCCCCGCGCTGGATGAGGTCGACGTGACCGTTGGTCGGCGGGTCAAAGGTGCCGGGATACAGGGCTTTCACCAGCATGCTGAGTGCTCTTAAGGATTCTAGCAGCGCAAAACCAGAGATCGCCCATCAGGCCATTCGCGGTCAGGCAGGCTGCGCCACAGACCCGCGCCATGCATCTAAGTCCGCATGTCGGACGAATGTTTAGAGTTTCGCAAGATAGAACATCGCTGCGGAGAACTTAGAGAGTGGATCGTACGGCGTGCTCCGCATTGTGTTACCGATCAGAAGCACTTACAAGAAGGCAGCGAGGAGCGGGGGTATTGGGCCCACGGCTACCTCACCGCGCTGCTGGACGTGATCCAGCTGTTTTCCAGGGAGGTTTCCAGCCCGGACTACCAGGACGGCGAAGCCTCCAGCACGAGATACGCCGCCTAGCTGGTTCTTTCCCATGCTCCATGAGAGCCTGATGAGACCATCGCGCCCCTCGCGTGTAGCGGCCGACTGGACGCAGCCCATGTCAGGATCCCTTTCCCGCCGCCAAATCCCGCTCAAATGTTGACCCAAATGTGACTGCCGAGCTTGCGATCAACCTCGACGCAATCAACCTCAAACGCGCTGTCATGCTGAGCGGAACAAAGCCACTGCGGCTGCTTTAGGCCATTTCCGGTTTGGCGATGATTCTCCCGGGTCGAAACTCCAGATTTCGTTGTCATCCTTAGGCGAGCGTTGCGAAGTCGAGGGCATATGGAAGGAAAACCCCTTTTCCCAGTCACTTACGTGCTAAAATTCCGCTGCTTTCCATGGAGGCTGCATGTTCAACTCCAACGTCATCGACGTCGCCATCGGGCTGGTATTCGTCTTCCTGCTTTTGAGCCTCATCTGTTCGGCCGCCAACGAGATCCTGGAGAGTTTTCTCAAGCAGCGCGCCAGCAACCTGGAAAGAGGCATCCAGGAACTGGTCGGAACGGGCAACGAGCAGTTCGTCGAGAAACTCTACAACCATGGCCTGATCAATTCGCTCTTTCGCGGAAAGTACAAGCCCGGGCCGTCGTGGATGTTCTGGAAGAAAGCCAATCTTCCCTCCTACATCCCGGCCAAGAATTTCGCCCTGGCCCTGCTGGATTTGCGCCACACCACCGCGAACCTGCCGCCCAATGTGAAGAGCGCGCTGGACGCGTGTGAGGCCAACGCGGGAAACGATGCCGCCAAGCTGCAGCGGAATGTCGAAGACTGGTTCAACAGTTCCATGGACAGGGTCTCGGGATGGTACAAGCGCTACAGCCAGCGCATCGTGCTGGTCATGGGCCTGGTTTCCGCTGTCCTGGTGAACGCCGACTGTATCCAGATCGCCAAGCGGCTTTCGACCGATGCCAGCCTGCGCAACTCCGTCGCCACTCTCGCCGAAACGGCCAAAACCCAGCCCGATACCTCGACTTCAGCCGTAGATCGCGTGAAAGCCGATCTCAAGACCCTGGACGACATCGGTCTGCCCCTGGGCTGGTACCACTCCAAAGGCGAATCGCCCATGAGCGTGTGGCAGGAATTTTCCGATCACTGGATCGGCTGGCTGATCACCGCCCTGGCCGTATCCCTTGGCGCCCCGTTCTGGTTCGATGTTCTCAACAAGATCATCGTGATCCGCTCCACGGTCAAGCCCGCCGAGAAGAGCGGCCCGGAGGCCTCGAAGGACTCCAGTCCGCCGCCCCCCATGAGCCCGCTGATGGTTAGCGTTCCTCCGGCCCCACCAGCGGATCCTGGTTCCGGCACAGCGCCGCTGGCGACGGCGGATGGAGGCGCGGCGACCGCAGGTTGATTATCCCGGGACACGGCTTCGCTGGAAACAAAAGCTCCGTGTCCCATCTTTTCGACTACTTTCTGTCGAAAAGATGGGAGACCATGAAACCTTTCCTAACTCTTGACCCATCAAGCCGGTGCGACGGGCAGCCTACGGCCTCATGTTGTACATAAAGATGGCGCGGAGTTCCAGATAGGGCCCATGGAACTCGCGCGGCAGCGGCGGGTAGTTGGAGCCGGTCAATGCGCCCCACGCGGCGCGATCAAGAGCGGTATCCCCCGAGCGCCCTTCAAGCACCATGCTGCCCTCCATAATGCGCCCGTTGGGCAGCACCTTGAAGCGGATCATGCACTGTCCCTGCTTCAGGATGGGCGGATTCACCTCGTCCGGAATGAGCGGATCCCAGGTGTGCTCGGTTTCGAAATACCAGCGGCGCAGCCACGGATTGAAATCTACCCCCTGGGTGTCCGACAGCACTTGAACACCCCCGCCGGCGCCGGGGTGCATGGCCATGCCCGGGTTCGAAGGAACGTTGTCTGAGCCGGTACCAGGCGCTCGCGAGCCCCGCATCGCGTCCCGCAACTGATCCGCGGGATTCTGCGAACCCATGGCAAAGCTGGGTCGCTGCGGAGCCGGCTTCGGGACGGGCGATTCAATCTGTGATTGCGTTTCGGGCTTGGGCGGCGGAGGTGCCGGCGCTTGCTCTACCTTCGGCTCCGGAGTGGGCGGCAGCGCCGGCGGGTTGGCCTTGTTCAGCGCCTCAAGCGTCTTCTTGTCGATCTGCGGAGCCTTTTGGGGAACCGGCTTGACTTGGACCTTAGGCTGCGCGCGCTTAATCAGATCGGGCGGCAAGTCAAGGTACTTCAGGTCGTCCTTGCGTTGGCGGATGGCCTCGAACGGATCGATAACCGGGGGAACCTTGAAGATATATTTCGGGATCCAGGTGATCCCCGAGAGCAGAATCAGGTGGACCAGGATCGCAATCCAGATGCCCTCGCGCAGACGTGCCCAGCGCCGCTCGTCTTCGAGCTCGCTGATCATCGTTATCAGTTCGTGGGTGTCGTAGTCGACCCAGCGCGAGCCGCGCACCACCGGCGACCCGCCGGCCTCCGCACCGGGTCCATTCAAACTCCGGTCGGATTCCCGAACCTGGTCCGGGCCGTCCGCTGTGGTGGCCCTGCGCCCGCTTTCCTGGTCCTGCCCCGGGTTCGGGGCGTCCGGGCCGGTTGCCGGGTCTTGGGGCTCGTTCACGCTGGTTGGCACTACGCTTAGGGGCATTCTTCAACGGGAGCCAGGGCCGCACTGCGCACCCGCCGGCTCGCTTCCGAGTCCTTTCTCTAATTCTCTCATCCCTCTCGAATCGAGGAAACCTGGGGAGGGACCGGGGCCGCTTTCAACCCGAAATGGCCGGAACCCGCACCGTACAATGATCTTTTTGAATGGACGAACCAACCGCGGGAAGGGGACCGTGATTGAAGCAGTTTTTTGCCCAACTTCTGCATAAATGGAACTTTATTGTGCTCCCGGCCATTCTCAAGCTGGGATTCTGGGGCGCCGGGGCGGTCGCGCTACTGGATTCTTCCACGATTCCTGTCCCCATGGACGCCATCCTGGCAATCTATATCTGGAAGGATCAAGGCCACTTCTGGCTCTATGCGATTATGGCGGCGGCCGGATCGGCCGTGGGGGGCCTGCTGCCCTACGGCCTGGGCCGGGCCGGCGGGGAACTCTTCCTGCTCAAGCGGATCAACCGGGAGCGCTTCGAAGCCATGCGCAACCGGTTTGAACAGCAGGAGTTCTGGGCCATGGCGATTCCGTCCATGCTGCCGCCGCCCACTCCCTGGAAAGCCTTCGTTTTCGCCGCCGGAGTCTTCGAAATGCGGGTTGCGCTCTTCATGCTCGCGGTCTTCACCGGCCGGCTGATTCGCTGGCTGGTGCTTTCGACTGCTGGTCATCAAGTTGGGGCCCGGAGCCGTCCAGGTGGTCGAACATCACGCGCTCACCGCCCTGGCTGTGGTCGCCGGCCTGGCGATCCTCGGCGTTCTCGGCTGGTGGATGAAGAAGAGGCGCCGCGCCGAGACGCTCTAACGTAAGGAAGCCGCCTATGTCGAGGCGGCTTCTTTGTCATCCGTGAGGTTCGATCAGGAAGCGGACGGAACCGCGTGCGCCCTATTCATGCGCCGCACCAGCACCGGAACGCCAAACGCCAGCCCGGCGACAATCGCGGTCGAAATAAGGTCGTTGCGGTAGAACGGAATGGCCGCGGCATAGCAGGTGAGCAGCCCGCTCATGGTGCGGGGATACATGTCGCCCCCCACCCACACGGCGTAGTTCGACACGATGAAAAACGAAGTGGGGCCGAGCACCACGCCCGCGGCAACCCGCACGAAGGTGGTGCGGGTGCGCAGAAGGATCCAGCCCAGTGCCATCACCGCGAAATACCAAGCCCAGGTGGTCACGTAAGACTGCCAGTGGAAGGCGTAGTGGTAGGTGAACACCGTGAGCACGTAGTCGGTGGCCATGAGCGCCGCCAGGGGGCCAAGCATTTCGCGCCACGAGCGCCTCGCGCCAAAGTAGAGCAGGGCACCGCCAACCGCGGTGAAGTTCAACCAATCGGGGTGCGGAACCAGACGGCTCAATATTGCGGCAACCAGCAGCAGATAGGCAGGCATGACGACCTCTTTCCCGGGTTCTTGTGACTATGCGCGCGGGCGAACAGCGCTACATCCATTGTGGGGGGCCAAAGCCGGTGGGTCAACCACGAACTCACTTCTGCTCCCGCCCACCCATCGCTTCGCCGCCGTCTTCCCGGTTGTCGATGATGTAGACCCAGCCAGTCAAACCCGCAGGCGGCCGGGAGCGTCCGGAACGCGTAAACGCATACGCAAACCGCAGATCGCTGAACTCCACGGTGGTCCACGTTCGATTGCCCGTAACGTGCGGCGGCTCCACTCCCACGATCGGCTCCTGGCCCACATCGCGAATCACCGCCCATTGTCCCCAATCGAGGTAGACCTGTCCCAGGAATGTGCGCTTGGCGGCTTCAATGGCGGGCGTGTCGTCGGGCTTGAACAGCACATCGCTCTGCGTATCGCTGTCGATCGTGCCTGACGACGTGTTGACCTCCGCGGTCTGAAAGAACCGGGAAGTCTCCAGGATGGCGTGCCAGCGGAAGGGATTCATGGGGTAAGGCTCAATCGCCATCCTGGTCACCGGCGCCGAGGCTACCTGGGTGTTGTTCGAGCAGCGCGCCGGCCTGGGCGTGCTCGGTCCATCGCCATGCCCACAATGCTGCCATGCCCGCCAGAGCGAAGATTGCCCAGCCCCTGCCGCGAAACTTCACACGCCGTACCCCGATCTCGCGATCCGTCAGTCCCAATAACCAGGGCATGACCAACGCCAGGAAGAAAAGCCCCCACACCCCCGGCTCCGCAATGAACATGAAGCTGCCCGCATACCAACGCGGGTTGAACGGGAAGAACGGGCGCACGCCGTAGCTGTTGGTCCAGTCGAGCAGGATGTGCGAGAGAGCGGCGATGAAGCAGGTGAGATAGAGCCATCCCCAATGCACGACGCGCGCCTGCAATCGAGGTGGAAGAGGCTCGCCGGGAATGAGCTTCATCTCGCCGAGCCTGCCTTGCCTCCGTTTTTCATTCCAGCGATGGAGCAGCCACACCCCGCCCACGATCACACCCGCGACCACAGGCACCGCGATGAACGTGTGGGTAATGCCGCGATGGTGCTTCAATCCCTCCACGGGTCCGCGCAAGGTCCAGAAAACATCGAGATCGGCGGCTTCGGCGGCCAGCGTGGCGGCCAGCGTAGCGTACGCAGTTTTGCGATTCAATCCCGCGCGCCCCATGCAGGCGCCGGTGAAGAAGTGTGTGAGGGGTTCCATGCGGCTGACCACCATAGTAACCCGTCGATCACCCCACAAACGAAGACCTGTTTGTGGGGACCCCGATGGTGGGGCGCATCCTATAATCCTGCCCATGGACGCGAAAGGCCATTCGCCCGAAGATGCTGCGAAGCGCGCGGAGGAGTTGCGCGATGAGATTCGCCAGCACGAGCACTTGTACTACGTGATGGACGCGCCTGCCATCTCCGACCAGGCCTTCGACAAGTTGATGAACGAGCTCAAGCGCCTCGAAGGCGAGCATCCCGAACTGGTAACGCCCGACTCGCCCACGCAGCGTGTCGGCGGCAAGCCCGCCGAGGGCTTCAAGAAAGTGCGCCACTCGCGGCCCATGCTGAGCCTCGACAACGCCTACTCCGAAGAGGAACTGCGCGACTGGGTCCGGCGCGTGCATGCGCTGGCCGGCAACCTGCCGGTCGAGTTCACTGGAGAACTGAAACTCGACGGCCTCAGCATCGCGCTCCATTACGAAGCTGCCGAGGATGGCGGCGCGCGCCTCGCCTATGGGCTCACCCGCGGCGATGGCCAGGTCGGCGAAGACGTCACCTCCAACATCCGCACCATTCGCAGCGTGCCGCTGAGCATCTCCGCTACGCAGTTGAAAAAAGCAGGTGTGCCGCAGGCTTTCGAAGTGCGCGGCGAAGTGGTAATGCCCGAAGCGGCCTTCCTCAAGATGAATGAGGAGCGCGAAAAGCAGGGCCTGACCGCCGCTGTGAATCCGCGCAACGCGGCGGCCGGCACGCTGCGCACCGTTGAGCCCAGCATCGTCGCGCAGCGCCGGCTCGATCTCTATGCGTATTTCCTGCTCAGCGGCGGCGAGTACCTTGCCATCGGGCAGGAGGCTACGCTCGATGCGCTCACCGCGATGGGATTTCGCGTAAACCCGCATCGCGGGCGCGTGCACACGGTCGAGGAGATGCTGAAGTTCATCCACCAGGCCGAGCAGAAGCGGGCCACGCTCGGGTACAACATCGACGGCGTGGTGCTGAAGGTAGACGCGCAGGCCACGCAGCAGCGCCTGGGCTACACCGGCCGCGCGCCGCGCTGGGCGCTGGCCTACAAGTTCACCGCCGAGCAGGCCGTCACCCAGATGTACGACATCATGATCACCGTGGGGCGAAGCGGAAAGCTGACTCCGACCGCCATGCTCAAACCTGTCTTCGTAGGCGGGGCCAACATCAAGGCAGCGACCCTGCACAACGCCGACTGGATCGAGCGCATGGGCCTGCGCATCGGCGACTGGGTCAAGGTGGAGCGCGGCGGCGACGTGATTCCCAAAGTGGCCGAGATCGTGTCGGACCCCGAACATCCGCGCGGCAAGGAGGCATTTGTCTATCCCACCCGCTGCCCGGTGTGCGGCAACCCGGCGGTGCGCGAAGAAGGCGAGGCGGATTACCGCTGCGTGAATGTCGATTGCCCCGCGCTGTTGCATGGCACGGTTGAACACTGGGCCAGCCGCGGCGTGATGAATATCGAAGGGCTGGGCGAAGCGTCGGTATACGAACTGACCACGCAACAGGTGGTAAAAAGCGTCGCCGACCTCTACTCGCTGAACGAAGACATCCTCTCCTCTCTCAAGCAGGAAGTGGAGCGAAATGGCGAAAAGAAAATGCAGCGGGTGTTCGGCCCGGTGGAGATCAAGAAGCTTCTCAAGCAGATCGAGAACTCGAAGAACGCGGGGCTCGCGCGCGTACTCATGGGCATGAGCATTCGCTTTGTGGGCGAGCGCACTGCCGAATTGCTGGCGCAGGAATTCGGATCGATGGACGCGATCATGAACGCGACCGCCGAAGAACTGGAGCGTGTGGAAGAAATCGGGCCGCGCATTTCGCGCTCCATCCTCGACTTCTTCGCGCGCCCCGCAAACCGCGAACTCATCGCGCATCTCCAGGCCGCCGGCGTGAAGATGACTGCAGAGAAAAAGCAGCGCACCACCCAACTGGCCGGACTGACATTCGTGTTGACCGGAACGCTGCCGAACCTGAGCCGCGAAGACGCCAAGGCAAAGATCGAGGCGGCGGGGGGAAAGGTGTCAGGCTCGGTGAGCAAAAAAACCAACTACGTAGTTGCCGGCGAAGAGGCGGGCTCAAAACTCGACAAGGCGCGGGAGTTGAAGGTCCCGATTCTGGACGAAGCCGGCCTGCTGGAGCTCCTCGGGAACGAGCAAAGCTAACCGGGCATTAGTGAGCGGCGTTTCAAGACTTGCGGTTGCCGGTTGAGGCACTTATACCTGCTTCACCAGCGGCACCATCGCGATTACCAACAATAGAAAGTCCAGTATCGTGGCTTTCTCCTTGCGGAATGGCTTCATGAAGTCTTGCGATGCGTCGAATTGGAAGAGCGGCGCTCTCTTTCTCGCTCGCGTTCCCAGGCTTCGGCACGCCAGCGGCGCGAAGCATAGTTGGGCGAATCGTCAAACGGCGCCGCTGTCAACGGCGCCCGCGGCTCATCCACCGCTCGCGACGGCGAGATCGCAATCACCGCGGCAGGCAGCACCTGCGGCGGACGGATGGCACGCCCCCAATGCCTGGCGCCTCGGTCGCGTTTGGTGGACCCGCATACGCCGCCTTCGAGGTGAGGCTCGCGTCTGTTACCGCGATGGGCTCGCCTTTCTCGATCGCATCGGCCGCAGCTTGCGCGCGGTTCGACATGTTGCCGGCAATGAACTCATCCACCAGCTTGTGCAGGCAGGTTTGCCCGCACAGGTGCTTCGAACCGGCGCGCAAGCGGTTATTCGCAGTCCACCCGGTGACGCGCAATTCGCCCCCATGCGTGTACGCCACGAACCAGTGATTAGTCTGCCTTTTTTCTGCCCCGCAGATGTCGCACGAAATGGCCTGCCGGATCATCGCTTCTCCCGCTCCGTAGTGGTGCTCAAATGGAAGTGCTTCCATCGAAGGGAAACACCCACATCCATTTCATCGCGAATTGAAGGGCGGCGAAGAGCGCCGATCAAAAACACGGAGCACGGCGATTCGGATTTGGACAACAGGCCGGCGCGTTCCTGAATCGGGAAACCAATGCGCACAGATAACGAAAGCCGGCCCGGAGGCCGACTCTCGCGTGGAGCGAAGGTTGAATCTTATTGCGTCGGCGCGAAGTATCCCTTGCGGCGCGCACCTGGTAGCGGCGGTCGTTGCAGTAACAGATAGATGGGCCGGAACGCGCCGTTGGCCTTGAAGTCGGCAGGCGTGTAGTTCAGCGCGTACTGGCTGCGCAGCTCTGCCTGGATCTCGTGGAAGCTGTTGGTCATCTCTTCCACCGAGGGCGGGAAGAAGGGCTGGCCGCCGGTGGCGTCGCTCATCTGCTGCAGCACCTGGTCGCCCTTGCCGCGGCTGGGCGTCCAGTTGGTGCTGATGGCGTAGATGATGGTCTCGGAGCGCTCGCACATCTTGATGGCTTCGTCGGGATGGACGCGGCTCTGGTTGTCGTCGCCGTCGGAGATCAGGATCATGGCCTTGCGCACCGGCTCGCGGCCGCGCTCGGCAGCAGCTTGTCGCGGCAGGCCGTGTAGACGGCGTCGAACAGCGCCGTGCCGCCGCCCGGGCGCAGGCGGTTGATGCCCGTCTCCAGCGCGTCCAGATTGTTGGTCCAGTCGGCCGTGACGGTGGGCGTCACGTCGAATCCCATCACGAAGGCGCGGTCGCTCTGCGGCTTCAGCGTCTCGATCAGGAACTCCGTCGCCGACTGCTGCTCGAACTGGAAGCGCGTGCGGATGGAGGTGCTGGCGTCAATGACGAGGCCCACGCGCAGCGGCAGATTGATCTGCTGGCGGAACGAGTTGACCTTGGCGGGCGCCTTCTGTCGTCGAGCAGCGCGAAGTCGCTCTGCTTCAGGTTGGGAATGTAATGGCCGTGCTTGTCGGTCACCGTGAAGATGAGGTTGACTTCGTTGACAATGGCGCGGATGGTGGGCGCGCCGGCATCCGGCTCGTCAGACGGGCGGGGCCTGCTGCTGGGCACCCGGAGTCTGCGCCGGAGGCGCCGCCTGTTGCTGGCCGGCCGGCGGAGCGGGTTGCGCCGGAGGGTGCGTTGCGGGCTGCTGCGCGTGCAACAACATCAGGGGAAAGAGCGCTCGCAAGCATCGAGCATGCAAAACCACAGAGCCAAGCGGCGGAGCTTAGCCGCTGGCAACGAAGTATTTCTGGTCATGACCGTTTTATTTTACCAATCGCGGCTTCCGGCCGCGCCGTTCTCTTGCCCAATATGGGGCCTGATCATTGGACGCTGCGCCGGAGGAATGGGCGTCAGCCCCGCCTTCCAGGCGGTTCAGGAAGTCCTCCAGCTCCTCCGGCAGCGGGGACTTGAGTGCCACGCCTTGCCGGTGACGGGGTGGGTGAACTCGAGTTCGGCGGCATGCAGGAAGTTGCGTCCCAGGCGCAGTCTCTCGGGCTCGGCGCTCGGCCGTGCGGCTCTGCCTGGCGCCTGGTCGGCGCTCTGCGCGGTGATTTGGCCCGCCGCGCCGTAGAGCGTATCGCCCACCACCGGGTGGCCGATGGACGCCATGTGCACCCGGATCTGGTGGGTGCGCCCGGTCTCGATGCGCACCCGAACCAGGGTGAACTTGCCGAAACGCGTCTCCAGGCGCCGGACGACTTCGTAATGAGAAACAGCGGAGCGCGCGTTCTCCTGCACCCGCGTCGGTCATCCGCGTGCGCCGCACCGGGTCGCGGCCGATCGCCGCGGTGATGGTGCCTTTCTGCTTCTCCACCGCGCCATGCACCAGGGCGATGTAGGTCTTGCGGATCTCGCGGCCGGAAAACATCTCGCGCCAGCGCCGCATGAGTGCGATCGTTCTTGGCCACGATGATCAGGCCGCTGGTGTCCTTGTCGAGCCGATGCACGATGCCGGGCCGCAGTTCGCCGCTGGTGGAGGAGAGCGACTGGAAGCGGTGCAGCAGCGCGTTGACCAGCGTGCCGCGGCTGCGCGCATCGTCGGTTGCTGGCCGGAGCCCGGCATGCACCATCATGCCGGCCGGCTTGTCGATCACGGCGAGGTCCGCATCTTCGAAGACCACGCTCAGCGGAATGTCTTCAGCCATGGCCTTGAGCGGCGCCGGATGCGGCTCGCCGGTAATGGTGATGGATTCGCCGCCGCGCAATTTGTACGAAGCCTTGGGGCGCGCGCCGTCCACGAGCACATCGCCCTGCTCCAGCAGAAGCTGCACGCGCGACCGGCTGACGCCATCGAGCTGGCGTGGCGAGGAACTGATCGAGCCGCTGGCCGGCGGCTTCGGCGGGACCGACAGGCTGCGTGCTCATTCATGCGCGTCCTCGCGTCTTCGCTTCGGATCCCAGGTCCCGTGCCCCAGCTTGCGACTTGTTCCTGTCGCAGGTCGACCGCGTCATGCGCTCCATTCGCTGCAGCAGTGCCACCCGCCAGCACCAGCACGATGGCCGCCACCTGCGGCCCGTCGAGCGCGCCGCGCAGCACTTGTCCGCGGCCTTCGGGATCGCGCCAGAACTCAGTGATGTAGAGCGACACGCCGATGCCCATCAGCGCCACGCCGGCCACATCGCCCGGCTGGCGCCGCACCGGCATGCCCACCAGCAGCAGAATCGCCAGCGTAAGCATAGGCCAGCGCCGCATAGGCCTGCACCGGATGCAGCGGAACGCCCAGCGGAGTGCCGCTCCAGCGCTGCGCGAGAGGATGGGTGTAGACCACCGCCCAGCGCACAGAGGTTTCGGTGCCATATCCCGCGCCGGCCAGCAGTGCGCCGAATTGCTCGCAGCGCGAGCCCGAGGGTGAGAGGCGCGGCCAGCGCATCGAGCGTGGCCATGAGCGGCAGCTGCTGCCAGCGCGCGTAGAGCGAGCGCAGCCAGGCCGCCGAGAGCACGCCGGCGCCAGCCAGCCAGCGGGATGATGAATGGTGGCCAGGCCGAGCATCCACAGCGGGATGGCGCTCAGTTCACGCCAGTTCACCGCCACCAGCAACAAGCCGCGAGCCCAGCAGCGCCGTGAACAGCGCAATCACGCACACGTTCCACACCTGCGCCGGAGATGACGCCCGGCGGTGCGCGCGGTGCGCTGCGCCAGAACCAGCGCCAGCAGGACGCCGACCGCGGCCATGGCGCCATAGCTGGGGATCAGAAGAGCTCCGAAGTTGAAGAGAACTGGATGCACTGGAGATGAGGATACGGCATGGAGCGAGCGGAGTTAGCGGAGTGCGTATGGCATGGCGCAGCGAGCCGCGAGGGAGATACGAGCGACAGCAGAAATAGAAAGCCGACCCGCTGGGCCGTGAGCAATGCGCCGGTGAACCCGTCCTAAGACGGTGGAGCTCTCCGCGGTTCATTAGGCATTCCGGACTGGCGGACACGGCACACAGAACCGATTGTCGAGTTGAGCCCCTGTTCAATGAATGTAGGTTCAACCAGCGTTGATCACCCACCTGCTTTGCAGGCCGGTTTCTATTGCGGATAGTATGTGTCCTCGCGCAGAATTGCAAGTCTTGTGCATCGCATACGGAATGTGTTAGAAATTTGCGCCCGACTTTTTCCCGAATTGATTCCGCACGATGAATATTCAGGAGACGGGGTAGCGGGCGGGCTCAATGCGTGATATGTGCGTTTGCACTCGA
>CAWDVL010000013.1:0-555362 GCA_963805695.1 uncultured Acidobacteriota bacterium
GCAGATCCGCGCTGGCTTCAGACAGCATCAAGACGGCGGCTCACCAGGAGCCCGGCAACTGCTCGACGCCGAGAGCGCGGTCGCCAAGACCCAGTACGGGAAGGTACGTGGATACCTCGATGGCGGCGTGATTCACGTTCAAAGGCGTTCCGTACGGCCAGACAACAGCTGGAGAAAATCGCTGGCTCCCCGCCAAGCCCCCCAAGCCTTGGAAGGATGAACTTCCTGCGCTGGTCTATGGAGCAAACTGCCCTCAAAATCTCCACACCTGGACCAGCCCCGAACAGACTTTTCTTCAGGACTGGGATGACGGCTGGCAGAGCGAAGACATGCTCAAGTTGAACATCTGGACACCGAGCCTCGGCGGCAAACGCCCAGTGATGTTCTACATTCACGGCGGAGGATTCAGCTTCGGGTCATCCTATGAATTGCCTTCGCACGAAGGCGCGCAGATGGCGCGTCATCACGACGTCGTGCAGGTCGCCGTCAATCATCGTCTCAATATTCTTGGATTCTTCGATGTCTCGGACATCGGTGGTTCTGCCTATGAAGACTCTGTCAACGTTGGCATGACCGATCTCGCGGCGGCCCTCAAATGGGTGCAGGAGAACATCTCCAATTTCGGCGGGGATCCCGATCGCGTGATGATCTACGGCCAGTCCGGCGGCGGATCGAAGGTGACGACGTTGATGGGTATGCCGTCCGCGATGGGTCTTTTCCATCGCGCTGCGGCACAATCGGGTGGCGGCGGCAACATTCCGACAAGAGAGCAGCAAATCGCGGCTTCTGAGCATCAAGTAGCTGAGCGGTTGTTAGCCAAGACGAAAAACTGGACCGGCCTTCAAAGCTCTTAAGCGCGAGATAGGCTTTAAGAAACGACTCTTGCAGTACGTCTTCGGCGTCTTCCTTATTCTTCGTAATAGCAAAGGCAGTCCTATAAATGCGTTGGGAATGCTGATTGCAGAGTTCGGTGAATGCAGAGGGGCACCCGGCTTGTGCCGCAGAAACGAGTGGTTCCTCCTGCTCGACAAGAGAGGCTTGAGCGTTCGTCAGAGGATCCAGACTAGAGCGGGAATATATCACCACGTTGCTCCTTAGAATCGGAAATCGCGTAGAAGCTAAATGAGCATCTGGCGAGCCTTCTGACGGGACCATGTGTTCGCTATCTCGCTCTACAGATGTCGTGATTGTCATGCGTCAGCAGAAAGTATGAAACGCTATATCGAGCGAGGCGCAACTAGTCCCTTTGGGTATGCTGGCTGCGTCGCGTGATAGAGTGGCCGGAATTGTGAGACGTTGAAGAATATCGTTGCGTCAGGTTGAATCGGTTGCGAGAGCTGTGAATCCTATAGCCAGATCAGTTAGGAGAGATCATCATGGATCTGAAACTCACGGGAAAAGTTGCTCTGGTCACTGGGTCAACGGCGGGAATCGGTTTTGCCGTCGCGCGGTCACTTGCAAAGAAGTGCCCACGTCTACCTGAACGGAAGAACACGAGCACGAGTGGATTCTGCGATCAATGCAATCCGATCAGAGATGGCGACTGCGGAAGTTGATGGTATTGCCGCGGACTTTTCAAGTACGTCCGGGGCCGAGACCGTGATCAAAGAGCTGCCAGTTGTTGATGTGCTTGTAAATAATGTCGGCATCTTTGAACCGAAGCCTTTCGCAGAGATTTCAGATGCTGACTGGTATCGCTTTTTTGAGATCAATGTAATGAGCGGAATTCGCCTGTCTCGACATTATCTTCCCGGAATGCTGAAGCGGAATTGGGGCCGTATTCTTTTCATTTCCAGTGAATCTGCCCTGCAGATTCCGGCAGAGATGATCCATTACGGAATGACCAAAACTGCGCAAGTTGCCGTTGCGCGAGGCACAGCGGAAAACTGCAGCCGGAAGTGGGGTCACTGTGAATAGCATTCTGGCGGGACCCACGGAATCAGAAGGTGTGGGTGGTTTTGTGGAAGCGATGGCAAAGCAACAGAACAAGTCAAGAGAAGAGGTTGAAAGGGAGTTCTTCGCGACGGCGCGGCCCTCGTCCCTGTTGAAACGCTTCGCGACCGTTGACGAAGTGGCAGCCCTGGTCACTTATGTAGCTGGAGAATTGTCTTCTGCAACAAACGGTGCGGCTCTGCGGGTGGATGGCGGCGTGGTGCGAGCGATCTTGTGATGCTACAGTCTCTCCCCAACCAATCGTCAGGAGCAGTGATGTTTGGTTTGAGGTCAGGTTTGTGGATTCTTGCGGGAGCGACGGGACCCGAACCCGCGGCCTCCTGGGTAACTGGCAGGCGCACTAGCCAACTCAGCTAAGCCCCGCATATCCGGTTCTCAGGATACTGCTGATCTGTGCCTTGAAAAATAACCTGCGCGCCGGGTGTGCTCTTCATATCGACCATCTGTTTTCGCGCATGCAGCGTCTTAATACATACGAAGTAAAGACGAAGCCCGTGACGAGAATCGGATCAAATTTATCCCAGGTACTGCCACCGCTATTTAGTTGTGAATAGAAATCGAGTAAAAGAGTGATCGCGAAACCAGCATAGACCCACTCAGTCAATCGAGGCACTTTGGGAATGAGAAGGCCCACGCTACCAAGGATATGGGTCACGCCAATCAGAGGGATGATATAGAGCGGGTATCCGAGCTGCTGATTGGCGATCCTCCAATCCTCGGGATCGTGAATCAGATATAGCAGTCCGAAGTACATCCACATGCAGGCGACAATGCCGGTTGTCACTATTGCGGCTATTTGAGTTGCTCGACCTGTCCGCGCGCGTGTATCTGTTGTGTGTTGAGTTTTCATATTCAAAGCGATCCTCCTGTTGCGGTTTCAATGGCTTAAATCGTTCTGCAATAAGCCGGCTCTTAGACGCGACTGAAATCAACGCGCTGCATAAGTGGGACGGTGGCCTCCGGAATGGCCTTTCGCGAGGACGGAACCGGACGATCAGCCGTCCGGTTCCGTCCGTTGCGCCCGAACAAGAACTTTCATGGTCGAGTTCAATCTTTCCTGACGTTAACGCCGCAGTTTTGATCGAACCGGGCTGATTCAGTTTGCCGGGCTCACGCCTTGACGGCGTTCTTTGCAGCCGCAAACACATCGCGTGCGCACGTCGTACCCTCTACGTGCTCAGTACCCGCGATTCCGAGGTCCATCCATCCCTCGCTAATGCCGTCATACATTTCTTCGGCAGGTCCAGTGTGGCCCTTGGGGATGCCGAACTGCTCGAACGCTTCAGCCCACCCTGCACGCGGGACTGCAAAGGCTTTCACGTCGAGTTTCAGCACTTCACCCAACTGTGCGGCCACTTCATCCGCGCTTACCATCGAACCGAGCTCGATGACGCGATGCCCTGACCACGCCGGCCCGGTCAGAAGCGTTGCCACCTCAGCGCCGATGTCGTCTGACGCGACCATCATCGATTTCCGGTTTGTCGGATTGTAGAAGACCGGTAGTGTTCCGCCCTGGGCGGCCTGTAAGCCGAAAAGAAAGTTTTCGAAAAAGCCGCCTGCACGCACAAATGCGACCGGAGATGACAGGCTGCGAAAACCTTGCTCCAGGAGCGATAAGGCCGTGATCATCCCCAGCCCGCTTGTTCTATTCGCGCCCGTCGAGGAGAGCGCTACCACCCCCGATGGCACTACCCTGGTCAGCGCCTCAACATAGTTCGCAATCACGCCCCTTGCTTCTCTGAAATCAGGCGAGGGAGCCCATACAGCCGGCAACATAACAACGCGCCCTCAACACCTTTGAGCGGCGCTATGGCTGTCGCATCGTTCCAGTCTCCATCGACCAACTCCACGCCCTGGTCTGCCCACTTCGCCGCTTTCTCGCGATTGCGCACAAGTGCTCGCACCTGTTTGCCTTGCTTCAGCAGATGCCGCGCGGTGGCGCCGCCAACTTTTCCAGTAATGCCCATGACTAAATACATGCTCGTTTTCTCCTTGTTAGAACGAAAGTGATGCTCCGAGACGAACGACAGAGCTTGTGAGTTGCGCAGCTAGCACTCCGCTAGTACCGTGGGTTTCCACAGTTATCTGTCGCATGAGTCGTGACAGGCCTTTACACAGCCGATCGGCTCGCCTCGATGAGAGAGGTGGTTGATCTTCGCGGAGGCCTTTCTATGTGGTCGTGACCGTCACGGCCTGACGCACATACTGGCTGCTTTCCAGTTGCTGCACCATGAAGGCTGCCAGATCGGCCCGCCCGATCTTGTGCGCCTTCTCGCCGCCCTCCGTGCTCAGCACCCTGGCAACGCCGGTCTTCTCACCGTCGGTCAACATCGGCGGCCGCAGGAGCGTCCAGTCCAGATTGCTGCCTTCGATCTCGGCCTCCATGCCCGCCTTGTCTACCAGCAGACCCCGCAGAAACGTCTTCATAAGCAGGTGCTCGTTGAAAAAGCCGGCGTTCTTGACGCTCTCGCCCGCGCCAACCACCGAAATCTTCAGCAATCGCCGTACGCCATTGCGCTGCATCGCGTCCACAATATTGTGTGCCGCACTCGTCTCCATCGTCGTCACTTTCCACGGCGTCTTGCCGCCCAGCGCATCGATCACGGCATCCTGTCCGGCTACCGCAACGTCGACTGCATCCGCGTCCAGCACGTCGCCCGCAACAACTCTGACGTTCGCCTTCTTGTACGGCGCGGCACCGCGCACGAAAGCCGTCACCTCATGCCCGCCCGCCAGCGCCTCATTTACCAGCGCTTCTCCGCTCTTGCCCGCTGCTCCAATCACTAGAACTTTCATCGGATCCTCCTCCTGCCTCGTATTTGACCGCCCATCCCAATGTGCGATCTGACTATTTGAGGAGCAATAGTAACCATTGGTTTCAAAATAATCACTGGTTTTAAAACCAACGGTCATAATTTAACAGATGGTTGAAAAAACTGGCAAAATGAGACTACGCTATCGAAGTGACATCCACATCACCAAGTCGCCGGGTAGAGCGCAAGGAGAAGTTGAGGAATGAGATCCTTGCAGCTGCAGGCAAAATGTTCGCCGATCGCGGTTACGAAGCCGTGACGCTTCGTGAGATCGCTAAAGAGATCGGCTATACGCACGCCGTGATCTACCAGCATTTTCCCGACAAATCACACATTCTTGCCGAGTTAAGCCGCGAGACGATCGGGTTGATGATTCAGAACTTCGACGCGATTGCCGCTAAACATCTTGCACCGAAAGAGCGCCTTTTTGCGACTTCGCGCGGCTTGATTCAGTTCTGCACTGCCCATCCACAGCAGTTCCGCAACGTCTTCTTCGGGCCTGAGAGCAGAAACGGCATCCGCGCTGGACAATACATCGACGACCTTGGCGCGCCGTTATTCGCGCGTTTCGTGCAACTGTTCTTCGAAGTTGCCAAGGATGAAGGATTGCCAAACAAGGATGACATCGTGATAGCCCACACCTGGTGGTTTACGATTTTTGGCCTCGCCACACTCTTTGTTATCCAAGGAGTTGTGCCTGGATTGTCTGACCAGACTCTCGTGATCGAGCAGACGATCGCAACGCTTTGGGCGGGCGTTCAGGCTGTTCCGCGATTGCCGAAGAGCGCAGTCACTAAGCGATCCAGCCGATCCCATGCCTTAAAGCAATAACGGCTTCTGCCTACTTAGGAGCCGTTAAGGGTGCACTGCCGCCGCAAGGTAATTCACTTTCAGCATTGTGGATTGAATTCCTGTGGCTCATGGCTCGGTCCCGCCCGATAAAGCCAAGCGCGCCTCGAATCAGAGAAAATCTTCCCTGCACAGCCGCTGCGGACAGGGAGGATGGGAGCCCGGCGGGAATTCACGATAGAAAAAGAGCACAAAAGGGCAAAAGGGATACAAATCTATGTCCTTTTGCACCCCCTATGGTTTCCGCCCATTCCAGAGAACTCATTTGGAATGTATGGCGGGGACGACGGGGCTCGAACCCGCGACCTCTGCCGTGACAGGGCACCACCATTAGGTTTTTCAACGACTTACAAACACCGCGGGGACTGCCTAAGAACGCGGAAGTCTTAGAAGACAGCACCAAGTGCGGGTTGGACTGTGGGTTGACGGACTCCTGCTTCAAGGGCCACGGGACCTTGGCCTGCATGCAGGCTAACCAACCGACGTTCGGGGCGTTTATTCTGCAACTCGCACGCAGGGTCCCATATCAGAAACTGCCAAGCGCGACCGATGATTTCGATGTCGGTCACCAAGGTGCAATGCCGCCGAAACGACGTTCAAGCACAGAAATCCCAATTGGATACGAAGCGCTGCTGTCGAACGTCTCGGAACTTCTCCAATGTGGACCCCAAAACGCTGCGAACTCTGCCTGTCTGCAGAACGATACGATGAGAGCGACGATCGCCCCGACAACAAAAACATCGCTCAACTTCGTCCATCCGGCCAAAGTCTAAGGAATGGCCCTGCGATGCTGAGAGATAAATCTAGAAAGGCGGTGTATGTTTACGCAGCCGCCAATGCGGGAATCTCCCTCACCACCTCGATCAACTTGCCCGAGTTGATTTCGTAGAAGAAGCCGTAGAGCTTGACATGGTTCGGCACCGCCGGGCTCGATCGAAGCAGCTCAAGATCATACTTGAGCGACTTCTCGAAATCCGGAATCGCCAGGCTATCTTGATCAAACAGCGTCGAGATATCAGCCTGATAGCTATCGTGGAATTTCTTGAAAACGCTGTCAGGCATGTAAGAAGAAGTGCCGCAAAAAGAGTGGTGAACCACAACGACGTTTTGAACGTGGAACAAGTAATCCATTTCCGCTACCGTCATGAGAGCGGTCGCCGCACGGCCACCTCCGTTCGTCACCGTGAATATGGTCCGCGTGGAACCAACCCGGTTGCCGGCTTCGTCGAGGATCATTTCGCCCGGGTAGACCTCGTCGCCAAAATACTCGGCGACCGCCTGCGGAATGTCGGATGCGCGAGGATCAACGCAGTAGATCACCAGAGTCTTCATCGGGATGGCAAAGTTGAACCCATCGAACTTGGACTCATCGAACCAGGGTTGTGTACGCGTTTCGAATTCTGTGTACTTTCCCATTTTCTCGCTCCTTCGACATTGACTCACTGAAGTCGGTCCGGCTGCCCCAGCCGCATCCAGATCGAAAATCTCTTTGGCCACACCGCAATGCGTGTGAAGCTGATCGACTCTGATCCGTCTCAACAAGTTCACCATGGATGGGTCTCTTCACCTCATGTTCGGCAGGAAGAAGCTCAGTCCGTGGCTGCTCCGCCGTGCGGCCAGCGCTGTGTTACGACCTTCGTGCGCGTGAAGAAGCGGATACTGTCCTCGCCATATTGATTAAGGTCTCCGAAAGCTGAGTCCTTCCAGCCGCCATGGTTGTAGTAGCCGACCGGCGTTGGCATCGGATAGTTGACGCCCACCATACCTACTTCGACTTCGCTAACAAAACGCTGGGCCCAATTTCCATTGCGCGTGAAGACGGTAACCGCGTTGCCCTGGTGATGTAGGTTCGGGTAGCTCAGCGCTTCCTCGAATGTTTCCGCACGAACGATCTGCAGCACAGGGCCGAAAATCTCGTCCTGGTAGCTCTTCATGCAAGGTGAAGCGTGATCGATCAGAGTTGGCCACAAGAAGAACCCCTCTTCATGGCCCGGCAGGCTCCGGCCCCGCCCGTCGATGACCAGTTCTGCCCCCTCATCGACAGCCAGCTGAATATAGCCTTCGATCTTCTTCTTGTGTTCGGCGGTGACGACCGGCCCCATTTGCGCGTCGGGATCCGTGGAAACGCCGATCCGCAGCTTGGGGATTTCCTGCTGCAGGCGCTCGCGAACCGCCTCGGCCATCTTCTGGCCAACGGGCACGATCACCGGCATGGCCATACACCGCTCGCCGGCGGAGCCAAAGGCTCCGGCAAGCACGTCCGCGACAACCTGGTCAAGGTCAGCATCGGGCAGGATGACGCCGTGGTTCTTCGCTCCGCCCATGCATTGCATGCGCTTGCCGTTGCCCGAGCCGCGCGCGTAGACGGACTTCGCCACAACCGTAGAGCCGATGAAGGTCACGGCTTTGATGTCCGGGTGATCAGTAATCGCTTGCCCGACATGCTCGTACCCGTTCACAACGTTGAAGATCCCTGGTGGCACACCGGCTTCCAGCGCGAGTTCCGCAAGCCGAATGGCGACGGAAGTGGTGTGCTCCGAGGGTTTCAGAATGAAGGCGTTGCCGACGGCGATGGCTGGAGCCAGCATCCAGAGCGGAATCATGGCGGGAAAGTTGAAGGGACTGATTCCGGCGACGACCCCTAATGGTTCGCGGATCGAATAAACATTGATGCCGGGGGCGGCGCCCTGGGTGAACTCACCCTTCTGCAAATGTGGGACGCCGCAGATAAACTCCACCACATCCAGGCCGCGCTGCAACTCGCCGAGGGAGTCGTCTAGCAATTTGCCATGTTCCGAGGACATCAGGTGAACGAGTTCCTGCTTGTGCTCTTCGATCAATGCCTTGAACTTGAACATCACCCGGGCCCGCCGCTGGGGGTCGATCGCGGCCCAGGTAGGTTGCGCAGTCTTGGCGACCGCTACAGCCTCCGCCAGGATTGCCGTGTCACCGTGCTCCAGAATAGCCTGCACCTGCCCTGTGCTCGGATCGTAGACCGGGCTTGTGACGGCGTCAGTCCGCGTGACGCTTTGACCGTTGATGAAATGGCAAATCGTGCGCATTGGGTCTTCCTTCCTCGATGTGTAAATGTGATTAAGCCACACGCTGAAGACCAACGCCATTGGACAAAGGTATCGCCGATACCTCTGTATGAACCGGCAAGCCGATGAAATCGCAGCGCTGGTGCGCGCGTTCATCAGGGCTCAGAACTAAGCAGCAGATTGATCGCTTTTGATAATCCTTGCGACCTGGCACCGCCTCAGCTCAAATGAAAAGATTCATTATCATCTATGTCAGGGTGCGGGTGCGTAATCGGTAAAGACAAACTCCAGGCCTTTGCCAGGCTCGTGGCAAGGAAAACATTTTGTGCACCGACTCGCCGGCAGATTTGCCGTCTTTGAATTGAACGAATCCCCATCCGCCGTGTCGCTATAACGGATTGTTTATGCGCTCATTGCAGCTCTCCGAATTGTGTGGGTTAGTTCCAATCGTCATATCGACTCGTCGACAATGTGGTAATTTGCGTCGCGATTCAATTTCACGATTTCGCTTCTCAGCCTCTTCAATCAGTGCAAGAGACGGTCTCCTAGGTCTCGGCGATTGTCCTAACAGACCAAATTTCAATCCCTTTCGCAGTGCTGCTTTGTAGCGCGAAGTTCGATCTGGTTCGACGCTCAAGACCAGAGGCTAAATGCAATAGCGAAGCACACAATCGCATTTCGGTATGCTTCAGTAAATCTTTCGCATCTCTTGATTTTGCTTCCTCCATTAAAACCTTAGCGTGGAGTTCCTCGATTCGAGGACTCAACGACGAGAGTGGTTCAGTTGATTCTGTTTCGATTGCATTCGCCAGCCCATGAAGCACACTGGAGGCCATCTCTTCCACCTCTCGAATAAGCGCCTCTTCTACCGCGCCTAGTGCCAGGGTTTTGTGCTGCAGAAGTCCCGTCTTCACGAGCAGGAAGGCGCGCAACTCCGGCAAGAGCGTTCGAATGCTCCGGTTCACGAAGCTTTCTTGCGGCTTTTTCGGGAAGGATTCAAAGGCGTAGAAATCGGCAAGATCTCGCAGTTTGTCGAGATCCCGGTTGATTGTCGAACTGTCCGCAGTCAACCGCTGATTCGCCTCTCCAGAAGACTCAGCCGGGACCGGCTTGAAGTTGGCTATGTTACGCAACGTTTCCAGGAATAGACTGCGGACAGATGCGCTGGAAGTTTGTGACCAGAGATGGTCAAACACAAGCCACATTGCCGCAAACCCGAGTACGATACCCAGAACTACGTCGCGAGCGGGAACGAGGGATGTGTTGAGCGTAAACCTGTTGAGGTTTACGAAATTATAGGCAAGGACAATCTGAAACCCGGAGAATGCTATCCGAGGGCCGGAGGTCGCCACCCAGGAACCAATCCAGACGATCGACGCGAATAGAAGAGCGTACTGCGCGATATTGTCGAGAAGAGGAAGAAGGAACACTTCTGTTCCCCATCCGAAGAGTCCTGCACCCAAGAGGAAGCCCGCAAACCGTTGAAGCTGTCTATGCCGGCTTGCGCCTGTCCATCGACGAGCAACAAGAATACACGTTACGATCGACGGACCAAGGCTCATCCAACCTGCGCTCATGTAGAACAGATAGCAAAGAAAAGCAGAGAGCGTGCCGCGCACTGCGAACTTGATATGCTCCGTGTTTCGGAGGGCGCCAGTGACCGATCCACTGATCGGCGCGGCCGGAGCTGCCGCGGGCGAGAGCCAATGGATACGAAAACTCTCACTACAAAAGCTCTGAGAGATTAAATCCGTTGTGCGTTCAATTTCTGTCAATATCGGATTGGACGCTTGACTTGCAAAAGGCAGGTCGATCCATACCGGACATTCCCTGCGCGCGAGGCTGGAACGAACCGACCCCAGATTGCGCGCAATGGCCCGGCACCGCTCCTGATCTTCGATCGATAACAGTGGGGCCGATTCGACAAGATTCGCGCCCAGCTCTACGAGCTGCCTTATCAGGGCAATCACTGTTGCGAGCAAATCGTGAAAGCCCGCGTCATAGCTGGAATGTGCGAGGATCTCCCGCAAATCGTCTACACCTTTTGCGGCAGCACGAGCGAGTTGAATCGTCAACGCTGCGGAGGGAAACTCTGCCACGGAACTTTGACTCAAGAGCGTTTCTATCAGATTCAAGCGGCTGGAGATCCCCTCGAGCACCGCGTCCTGCGGGTTCTTCTTCTCGAATACGGTTTCAATCAACGCGGAAACAACACAGGCTATAAGGATCGAGAGCCAGGTGTAGAGCGTAACTTCCACGCGGGCTTCAGCACTGATTGGATAGTCCCATACCCGGATCGCGACCCCGACCACTGCGCTGGCGGTGAGGGCCGCATTCGCAAAATTAAAGCTGCTGATTGCGTAGAATGCAGCGAAGAGGCTCGCCAGCACCCACATCACATGAAGAAATGGCGAGCCTGCAGTCAGCATTCCACCGATGATCACTTCAGCAGTTCCGATGGAACAAGCCAAGCCGATCTGAAATGCAGTCTTCCGGGTGGCTTTCGGACTTTCTCGCGAAATCAAAATCGGAAAGCTGGCGCCTAAAATAGCGCCGGGAAGTCGAAAGATTTCCGCCAGTAACATCACACTCATACAAGCGAGCACGATTCTTGCCACGAGGGCGGGCCGGCCCGGATACCACGCAAGTTCGGTACGCAGCATTTCGATAAAATTCCGAATTGACGACTTGAATCCACCATAGGCTGTCATCACACGCCTCAGCGATCTCGGTGCGGAGGCCGCATGACCACAACCGCAACCTGACCAACACGAAGTTCCGCCGGAGGCGGGTCAATGATCCTGACGCGTACCGGGTATCGTGATGCCAGACGCACCCAATTGAGCGTACGCTGCACCTCGGGCAATCCCTCCGAAAGCTTTCCCACAACATCCGGATCGGGAGTCACGCCAAAGCTCGCGCTCTCGACAATGCCATGATATTTCCTGGTTGAATCGGACACGAGGAACACGTCAACGGGCGTTCCGATCCGAGTATGTGAGATTTGGGTTTCTCTGAAATTTGCGAGAACCCACCACGTCCGATTGTCGATAAGGGTGAACAATTGCTTGCCCGCCTTGACGTATTGCCCCTCGGATGTCGTGAGGTTGGTTACGCGGGCATCGAATGGCGCTATTACGCTGCATTGCTCATAGTTGTATCGAGCTAATCGAACCGCTGATGCCCGGCTCTCGCGCTGCGCAAGCAAAGGCGCCAGAACCAGAACCGAATGTGCCGATTCTTTGACCTGAGCCTGGGTCTGAACAATCTGCGCCATGGCTTGCTGCTTTTGAGCAGTAGCAGCAAGCAGACTCGCTTTCGCCAGCCGCAATTGAGACTTCGCCTGGTCCACTGCCGCCGTCTTCGCGTCGGCCGTAGTACGAGCTTTATGGACATCGTCCTCGGTCACGAAGCCTTTCGCAAGGAGCGGCTCGATACGATGAAAATTGCCTATGGCGTAACTTTCGTCAGCCTCCGCTTGCTTGAGTGCACCTTCCGATCGCTCAATCGCCGCTTTCGCAACCTCGATTTCATCGGCCGCCCTGGCCTCATTCGCCAACGCGCTTTGCTCACCTGCGTTCGCCACATCAACGCCGTTGACCTGAGAGGAGATTCGACGGGACTCATTCTCAATTTCGCCTTCGAGCTCCGCTTGAGCAGCAATAGCGCTCTGCAAAGCATACAAGTAGGGTCGATCGTCTACTTTGTATAGCAAGTCGCCCTTTTTGACGAGGTCGTTATCGTGAATAGGTAGTCGCACGACTGGACCTTCAACGACAGGCGCTATGCCGATGAAATTCGCTGTCACTTCAGCGTCATCCGTACGCGGATACACCACTACCTCGTAAACTACCAACCCTGCAGAGATAAGTGCCCCGACGACAAAGCAGGCGCTGATGATCGATCCTTTGCTTCGAAACTTTTGTGGAAGTGAAATTCGCAATGTACTTTCCTCACTACTTAAAGAAGATCAACCACAGCGTGCAACTGAAGAAACAGACGAGCGCTGAGTATACGATCGGCAGAGGCCAAAGCTGGTCCGCAACCTTCTTCGTTGAAACCAGCAGGTGAGCCGCAAACGTCAATCCGATCGCGATTCCCACACATACAAGCCATGACGGGAAATACGATCCCAGGATGTTGAACACTGGGGACCCGGAGCACCCGGCAGTAGCGAGCACAAGCAGGCTTACTACAAAGCTTGTCCACAATCGACGGGTGTTGCAGCGTTCAACGGACTGGTGATTAGAACTCATGGATTCTTGCCTCGCGGATGATTTGCCAATAAGTCGCCTGTTCGGAAGCCAAGATCGGTGAAGGTTTGAAGCACTTGAGTGCGGGCGGTGACATCGATAGCACGGGCTTGCGCCAGTGCATCCTCAGCCGACAGCACATCCAGGAAGTTGCGGACGCCGTCTTTGTACGACTCCAACGCGGCCGAATACGACTCGGATGAAGCAATTAATAGGACCGCCGCTGCTTGCCTTTGCTCGAGCGCAGTCGCTGCGTTTGCGTAATCATTCCAGACTTGATTTGTAATCTCGTCTTGACGGTCGCGAACTTCCTCTGTCGCTACTTTCTCCTCTGCCTTCGCCTGCCTGATGCTGTTTTCCCGGCGGAGTCCATCGAAGACCGTCCATTTAAGACTGAGTGTGGCGCCGTAGGTGTAAGTCCTTGCATAGTCAGCAGGCGAGCCGTATTGCTCTCCGAAGCCGCGAATCCATCCTTTCGAACCGTCAAACGTCAACGAAGGATAATAGGCGGCCTGAGCATGTTTTACTTCAGCCTCAGCCGCACGCACACGCGCCTCGTCGGCCTGCAGGTCTGGGCGATCTTTGAACGCCGTGTCGATGGCATCCTCAACGGTTTGATCCAGCTTGTCTGGAATCCTCAGTTGATCGAGTGGTTCCACTTTCAACTGCTTCACCGGATTCGCGGTAATAGCCCTGGCAAGATTTCCTATTTCGACCTTCTCAGCTCCGATCGCGCTCTGCAAGTCATAGGCTGCTTTCGCAGTCGCAGCCTTTGCCTCGAGCACTTCCGGCACGGTCGCAAGCCCGTTTTTGCGTCGGTCTTGCGCGGCATCCTCTGTTGTCTTGGCGTCGTTGAGAGAAACCTCTGCTGCCTCCCGCAATCCTCTCGCCTTGAGCAAGCTGAAGTACGCTTGACTAACCTGCCGGATGAGAACGAGGTGTTGATTGTTAAATGACAGGTTTGCGGCAACAAGTCGAGCTTGAGCTGCGGAAATCTCCGTGCGCCGCGCGCCGAAGTCCACAAGCGTATAAGCCAGATGGACGCCCGCATCAAAAGTGGCCCAGTCCTGCAGGACGAAGGATCGACCGAAGAGTTGCGGATTGAGATAAGTTGTTCCGGCAACCGTTGCGATGATTGTCGGATAGAGCTCGCTCTTCGCAATTCCGACCGATGCCGCAGTCACTTTAGCTCGGTTCCAAGCTGCTTGTGTCGCAGGGCTATTCGATTCTGCAATGTCGACCAGCTCACCTAAGCTGTAAACATGCTCGCCATCTATCAACGCTTCATGAATGTCAAAAGGGGTCGTGTCCCGCTCCAAGGGATGGCGCTCTGGTAACCAGGGCACATTCGGCGTGATAGGTGCCTTTTGACACGATGCTCCAATCGATAGGAACAATGTTATCGTCGCCGTGAGCGCGAGTAGCCTTGAGACTACCGCCGGTGACCGAGTTTGTTTCGTCTGACGACCGAATCTCATATCGACAACTTTCCATCGCCGGTTGGCCGAGCGTCTTGTACAACTTTGGGGTATCCGCATTTCATCGAAGAGCTCGCTAAGGTCGTGCGCGCGACACAATGTGTCTCCTCTTCTTACCCACCGAAGCATCTCGCGATTCGTGAAGCCTGGCAGGCCACGACCGACTGTGGAGTAATCCATATCCAATCCACATTTGTGATTAAGCCAGAAAAGCAGAGGGCACTCCATTGGACGTTGGTATCGATCGATACCTTGGTATGCGGCGGCAAGGACCAGTTTGCAGGAGGTCCTATGACGCATGAATCGCGTCACGCTCTGGTAACCACCCGCGCACCCCTGGCTGTCAATCAGATCCTGCCAGATTCCCATCGCGTTCCGGCCACGCTCCAACTCCAGCGCGATCAGTTCACGGTGAGGTTCGCAGTCGCTCGCCGTCCGCAACCCGGCTTCCAGGCCAAAAAGCCGGTGATCACTTCTATAGCCGGTTTTGAATCTCCGCCCTCAGAGTCGGTGATCGGGTTTACGGCCGCTTTTGAAGGACGTTGACGACCCAAGCCACCGGGACGCCGTAAGGCAATCCCGGCGCCGCGAAGATACAGGCCGCCGTTTCCCGGCGCACTCCAGTCGCCTGCTCGATGCGCCGCAACTACCAGCCCAGCCGGCCCGGTGCGATGGCTTGTTCTCGTTTTTCTCTGCTCAAGGCGTGGCTCATGACCACAGAGGCTAACTTCCCCCGGCGGCAGCTCTGTCTTAAGCCCTCTCCCCATGTCCGCCTTTCACTTCATCATCTACGGTCGCTTTTGGGTGATCACCGAGAACGGCGCGAACCTAGAAGGTGCGCTGTACTTGTTGCGCCGCTAAGACCGAGACGAAGGTGTCGCCGATACCATCGTCCAATTGTCTCGCTCTCGCTCTTGAGGCCTAATCTCAGCAGCGGTAGAGGGGTACTGTTCGGATGGAGTCGGCAGTAATCGGCGTGAGCATTCGTGGCTCAGCTGAAGCGATAGTGGATGGCATTTCGACAACGACTTGAAACGCGAAATTGCCGTTCTCGCCAGACATCGGGAATGGAACAAGGAGATATCAATGGGTGTGGAGAGCAATGGAAGCGTGATCGGAATTCGCAAGGAGAGCGATAGCCTCGGAGAAGTCGATGTCCCAAGCTCCAAACTGTGGGGAGCTCAGACGCAACGATCACTAGAACACTTCAGCATCGGCCATGATCTGATACCGCGGGAGATGATCACGGCATACGCGACTTTGAAGAAAGGCGCAGCCAATGCCAACCACTCTAGCGGCCGGCTGAAGGACGAGAAGTACAAGCTTATTGTCGAGACCTGCGATGAGATCCTTGCAGGCGGCCTCGAAGACATGTTCCCTCTGCATGTGTGGATGACGGGCAGCGGGACACAGTTCAACATGAACGTCAACGAGGTAGTTTCCAACCGATGCTGCCAGCTCGCCGGAACGCCTGTGGGCAGCAAAACGCCGGTTCATCCCAACGACGACGTGAACATGTCCCAGTCTTCGAATGATACTTTTCCCTCGGCTATGAGCATCGCGGCGGCCGTCAACGTGAAAGAGCGTCTAATCCCCGCCGTAAGGGCGCTGCGCGACAGTATTTCCGCGAAAGCAGAAGAATGGAAAGACATTGTCAAAATCGGACGAACGCACATGCAGGATGCGACCCCGTTGACGCTTGGACAGGAATGGTCAGGTTACGCCGGTGCGTTGACTGACGATCTTGAACGCATTGAATCTGCGCTCATAGGCGTATATCAGTTGGCTCTCGGTGGTACGGCTGTGGGAACGGGCCTCAATGCCGCTCCGGGGTTCGGAGAAGCCGCATCCGCTGAGATCGCGAAGCTCACCGGTCTTCCCTTTGTCAGTGCGCCCAACAAGTTCACCGTGCAAGGCGCGCATGACGGCCTGGTTCAACTGTCCGGCACTCTGCGGACGCTTGCGGTTTCGCTTTACAAGATTGCCAACGATATCCGTTTGATGTCCTGCGGGCCGCGGGCTGGCTTTGCGGAACTTTCCATTCCGGAGAACGAACCGGGGTCGTCGATTATGCCGGGTAAAGTGAATCCCACCCAGGCAGAGGCGCTGACGATGATCTCGGTGCAGGTGATGGCCAACGACGTGGCCGTTGGATTCGGCGGCGCCGGCGGTTACCTCGAGATGAATGTCTACAAACCGCTCATCATCTTCAACATCACGAACTCAATCACGATCCTCAGCGACGGCTGCACGAACTTCCGCAAGTTCCTGGTCGAAGGGACCAGGCCAAATCTGAAGAAGATTAAAGAGTATGTGGGCCGCTCCCTGATGCTCGTGACTGCACTTTCGCCTGTCATCGGATATGACAAAGCGTCAAAGATTGCGCACTATGCCCTGGACAACGATCTCACGCTGAAAGAAGCCGCGTTGAAGCTGGGTTTTGTAACGGAGGAAGAGTTCGATCGCGTCGTCGACCCCGTGACGATGGTCTACCCGCACGTCGCAAAAGCCAACTGAAGAACTGTTTGTGATCTACCAACATTGATTCGCGAATGCAAAGGGAGGAAATATGACAGCGAGCAAACATGGACTGGACGTGCTTCTAGAGCCGTCTCTGAACAAATCGACCGCCTTCACAGAGGACGAAAAAGAACAACTTGGAATCGTCGGGCTGGTTCCGGACGTCACCGAAAGCGAAGATCTCCAACTGAGTCGAGTGATGCTTCAACTCGGGCATAAAACGACCGACCTCGACCGCTACATCTACCTCGCGAATCTGCTCGACCACAATGAAACACTGTTTTATCGAACAATCATGTCGGACCCTGCTCGCTTCCTTCCGATTGTGTACGATCCCACGATTGGAGAGGTCTGTCTCAAGTTCGGCCACCTCTACCGGCAGGCGCGTGGAATGTACCTCTCGATTACGCGTCGTGGCAAAGTCAAAGAGGTACTGAAGAACTGGCCGCAGAAGGATGTCCGTTTTATTTGCGTCACCGACGGCGGCAGGATCCTCGGGCTGGGTGACCTCGGCGCGAACGGCGCCGGTATTCCCATAGGGAAGCTACAGCTCTATACGGCTTGTGCGGGTGTCCCACCCCAATACTTGTTGCCCATGTACCTCGATGCCGGGACCAACAATGATCAATATCTGCACGACCCCCTCTATCTCGGTCTGCGGAAAACACGTCCCTCAACGGAGGAGCTCTACTCCTTCGTAGATGAGTTTGTCGACGCAGTGCAGGAGGTCTTTCCGAACTGCTGCATACACTTTGAGGACTGGACCGGCGTGGATGCAGTTCATCTGCTTGAACGCTATCGCGACCGGTACTGCATTTACAACGACGACGTGCAAGGAACGGCGGGGATCGTTCTTGCGGGCATGATCAACGCTGCCAAGATGAAGGGGACGAAGTTGAGGGATGAAAAATACCTTTTCCTCGGTGCGGGTTCGGCAGGTATCGGTTTGGCGAACCTTTTGTGCTCGGCGTTGGTGGAAGAGGGATTGACACTCGAACAGGCCCAGTCGAAGGTCTACATGTTCGACATCAATGGGCTGCTCGAATCGACCCGTACCGACCTGGTCGACTTTCAGCAAGTTTATGCGCACAAGCACGCCGCAACTCGAGATTTCGTGGCCGCGATCGAGAGTATCAGGCCGACAACGATCATCGGGGTCAGCACGATCGGCGGTGCTTTCAACCAGAACGTAATCGAAACCATGTCGCGTATCAATGAACGGCCAGTGATTCTTGCGCTTTCGAACCCGACTGAGAAAGCTGAGTGCACGCCCGAGCAGGCGTACACGTGGTCAAAGGGCAAGGCGATCTATGCATCGGGGGTTCAGTTTCCACCGGTTCACTTTGGTGGAAGAACCTACTTACCGGGCCAAGCCAACAACTTCTACATCTTTCCGGCAATCGGAATGGCCATCTTCGCAACGCAAGCCTCCCGTGTTACCGATGAGATGTTCATCGAGGCGGCTCGTGCCGTGGCGGATCAAGTGCCCTCCGACCTGCTGCAGCAAGGGCTCCTCTACCCGCCGCAATCGAACATCCTCGAAAGCGAAATTCAGACGGCTGCACGTGTGGCGAAACTCGTCTTTGATTCGGGACTCGCACGTGTGAGTGCTCCCGTGACCGACATGGTTTCATTTATTCGCGAGCATGCCTACACGCCCGAGTACAAACAGGTGGTGGCAGAAGTGGCAGCGGCAGCCTGAAGAGGAGATCAGAGCATGCGAGCGGTTGCGGTGTTGTTAATGGCGGTCCTGGGTTTCACGATGGGTAACTTCGGACCGCTCGCTGCCTGTCAGGCCGTCAGAGATGGAACGCTTGGCGGTCCGGATAGCCATGAGACTGGGCAGGGCCCACGGGGCCATGTCTTTGGAGATTGGGGAGGTGCGCGGTCGAGGCTTGAGGAACGGGGTGTCAGATTCGATCTGCAGTACATCAGCGATAGTCTTTGGAACGTCAAGAGCGAGCAGAAGGAACACCTGGCGAGTTGGAACCGTTTTCGAGGGAGCGTGGATGTCGATTTCAGTGCGTTGCTCCATCGGCAAGGCTTGTACTTCCATTCGACCGCGGTTTGGCAGACAGGAGGGAATCTCGGAACGTATCTAGGCACATTGGCGGGGCCAAGTGGCATGGCCAGCGGAAATACTTTTCGTCTCGATTCCTGGTGGTTTGAAGAGCGCTGGCTGAAAGACCGCGTGACTGGTCGAATCGGGCAGTTCGCCGGCCAAGATTTCTACGGGGCGCAACATGACGGTGCTTCTTTCATTTTCGAGCCAATGGGATATGCCCTCGGCAACCTATTTACGGACTACGAGTCGTACGATCCTCCGTCCACACCGGCGATCGAACTAAGGGTTGTTCCAACTGAGCACGTGTACGTGAAATCGATGGTAGAGGCCGAAGACCGCGCTCCCTATGCACATAACCTCACAGGATTCATCCCACAGTTTCGTGGAGTGCCGGTAAGCCTCTCAGAGATCGGATTCACCCCGGGGAAGAAAGCGTCGTCCGTGCGTGCTTTTGATAGCGTTGAGGAGCGTAAAGGGTATTCAGGTCTGTATCAGTTCGGCGCCTCGTACAATCCCGGCAAATTCGTTTCACCGATGAGCACGCCGCCACGTTCGGGAAACTACCTTTTGTATTGGATGGCGAGTCAGGCTCTTTGGCGCGTAGAGCCCGGAGCGGGAAAAGGCTTGGACGCAACATTCGCGTATGACTGGAGTCCAGCGGACGTTAATCGCAACAACAAGGAACTCACCGCTGGCCTGCGGTTCAACGAGCCGATCCCCGTCCAGTTTCACAACACGGTGTCCATTGGGTATGTGCGAAACACGCTGAGTTCGCAATTCCTTCCGCCAGGCGTTGCTTCCTGGAAAGACGAGCACGCTTTCGAGTGCAACGCGCTTCTGGATGTGGCACCGATGCTACTGCTGCAGCCTGTGGTGCAGTACTACGGAAATGTGGGCGGAGGAAACCATAGCGCAGTGGTTTTTGGATTCCGGACAAAGGTGGAGTTCTAGAAATTCCTGGGCAACGATCGAACGGACTGCAAAGGAAGTCTGCGGTTCGGTGAGTGCTTTACGTTCCGCCTTCTTTGTAATCGGTCTGTGCGATCGACGCGGTTGACGTTGAGTTTTGAATTGGCTGGCTTCCTCGAAGGCTAGCCGCGTCATGAAGTTTTCTCTAGAGGTGATTTCCAATGACTGAAACGCATTCCGATCTCATGGGCGCGCCTGTTGGTCGTGAACCGGAGACAATATTCAATTCGTTAACAGTGGCGATGCTTCTCACGGCCACAGGCTCATTTCTGGATGCTTTCTCCTATCTCGACCACGGGCATGTCTTCGCGAATGTCATGACCGCTAACCTAGTCCTCTCTGCGGTATCGATCGCGCATGGTGACTGGACGCGCGCGGCCCGACTGCTGCTCCCGGTGACTACCTATTTGGCCGGTGCGCTGACCGGCGCGATGCTCAAGTCCCGGATGCAGAAGCGGGCGACCGCGAACCAGCAGGCCTTTGCCATTGGCATTGCAATCGCAATCTTGATAGGGATCGGATGGTTGCCCGCTGGGTTCTCCAGCGCAGCAATCGTTTCGATTATCTCCTTCGGGATCGCTGTTAGAAGTTGCTTCTTTTCGCATGTTGAGACTTGGACTTACGCATCAACCATGCCGACAGGTAATCTGCGGCAGTTCGGAGAGGCCATATTTCAATCGCTATTCGGGATCGGCAGCCCAAAAGCGAAACGCCAAGCTGCGGTGTTTGGCCTGCTCTCTCTCTCGTTCTTCTTGGGTGCGCTCGCCGGGGGCGTGACGACCGGCATGCTGCACAACCGTGCCGTGTGGATCGGGGCGCTGCTCCTCTCGGCGGCGCTAGTGTACGGTCTTTCCGTTCGACAGCCGGCGATTTCGATTGTGCGGTCATCTATTTGCGTTATTTGCGCACTCGCGCTTTATTCGAGTATCTCCGCGCACGCACAAAGGGAGCAGGATACTGCAATCATTTGTCCCGCAGCTTCCAAATCTTTGCCGGTTACAACTTACGACGAAGACGTTCAATATCTTTCGAACCCAGCGTGCCGAACCGGGTTTATGGCTCCGATCCAGTTCATCCGGCTTGATCGTGAACATGTCAACGATTACCTCTCGTTCGGTTACTGGATCCGAGAACGCGGCGAATATGCCAGCGACCCAACCTTCTCACCGGGGGGGAACATATACCCTATGCAACGCTATTTAATGCACACGGACCTGCACTTGGGTGAACGTTTCCGCTTCTTCGGCGAACTTGGCAGTAGCCTCGAAGACGGTAGAAACGGCGGTCCGCGGTCGGACATAGACGTAGAGAAACTCTACGTCCATCAGGGATTCGTCGATCTGCGCCTCTGGAATGCCGACCATGACACGCTGACGCTGCGAGCCGGCAGGCAGGAGATCGCACTCGGATCGGAAAATCTCGTTTCAACACGGGATGGCCGAAATATCCGGAACAGCCTGGACGGGGCTCGGGCTACATGGCTAAAGGGCAAGTGGACAGTCGACTTACTTGCCCTCAGACCAGTGTTGGATAACCCAGGGTATTTCGACAATCCACCCGACCACAGCAGCGCTTTCTGGGCTGCGTATGCAGTCGGCCCACTTCGGTTTCTGCCCCGTGGAAACGTAGATCTTTACTATATGGGACTGGACAACCGAAGCGTGCCTTTCGATGGTAAAGGGACCGGCCGCGAACAACGAGAGACAGTCGGCACTCGCTTGTGGGGAACCACCGAGCACTGGGACTACAACAATGACTTCACATTTCAGTGGGGAAGTTTCCGATCGAATGAAATTCGCGCGTGGGCCGCGACGACGGAGACAGGCTACCGCATCGAATCGACACCTCTGAAGCCAAGGTTCGCGCTTCGGGCTGTTGCCCTCAGCGGCGATCAAAATCCATCGGGCCACACTTTGGGCACATTTAACTCCATATATGAGCAAGGGCCCTATTTTAGTTACGCCGAACTCTTCGCCAGGCGGAACTTGGTCGCGCTGCAACCGTTGACGGCCCTCTCGTTGACAAGGTCTGTCTCTCTAACTTTCAATCCGGCGTTCTTCTGGCGGGAAAGCACGAGTGACGGACTGTACAGCATCAGCAACAAAGTAATTGTCTCGGGATTGAACAGCAACGCATCATACATCGCCACCCAGGCTTCTGCACAAATGCGCTGGAGAATGACGCGCAACATCAGCTGGTTCACGGAGTACGGCCACTACTTCCCTGGCGACTTTATAAAGCAAGCCACGCCCGGTCGCAACCTTAATTACTGGACGGGTTGGCTAGACATCAGGTATTGAGGTCAGGAGCTACAAAGGCAAAAGTCTCCGCGAAGCTGGCACTGTTGCGGATGCAACAATCGACAACCAAGAGGTCCGTTGGGTCCCCGGTACGCGGAGAGCGTTCGAAGCACGCCCGAAGCAGAGCGTCCCCTGTGTTGCGCCGACCGAACGACATCATTGCGAACTCATTGCGAGGATTTCTGTGGCGGGGACAGCGCGACCGCAGCTTCGCTGGTTAGGACACGGAAGACGAACGTCTCTTGGAGATACAGCCGAACGAGAGAATCGGTATGGCTGAGGTAGCCGATCGAAACGTCCTGTCCGACCTTCAATTCGAAGTCGCCGCCTCGAGTAGTCAGAACGAAAGCACCTTCGATTGCCGGCGCCCAGACAAGGTTGCCGTCAACGATGCGCTTCACATGTTCCAGGACAGGGTATCCATGATCGCGGGTCTCGGCGAGCGCCGTATACTCACCGGCTCCGAGCAAAACCGAGTAAGGCCCATTCACGCCCACAAGGCGTAATTGGCTCAATGCCTGGGCCACCGCATCAGGATAATCACGCACATCCGCAGGGAGCGTGACGATTGGGTTGCTCGTGCCCTCTCGAATGCCCTGGATATCAGCTTGGGCGTATCCGTTGAAGATAGCCCGGTCTTCGGCAAAGGCAAGTTTCCTCGCGGCGTCCTTAGCAGACTGCCAATCGGAGTCGTCCGATCCACGCTCAACGTCATCGATTGCCTGACGGGATAGTTCAAAAGGCACTCGCAGTTCGACAAGAGGCTTGACCTCTCGCTGGCTTGCGATGATGTCGTCCGCGGGAGGAGCGATCGAGCGCAGGTGACCGGTCGCAACTCCGGGCTGAGCAATTCCTCCAGGAGAGGGAACGTCGACAACCCGTCGTCCGGCCAGATACCGTTTCAGCGTCCTCGTCGTCTCTTCCTCGATCTGCGACCATGCAGCGTCCGAGACTGGCGCCAATTCCCGATGGAGGTTATTCATTCTTCTCTCCTTTAAGTGATCCTATCTTGAGTGATCCCTCGTCCACGGACGAGGCCGACGTTGGGTCAGGCGTCAGCGCCCCGACGGGCTCCGTGGAATCCGGCGCTTCTCCGATGATGTTGTCCAGAAACGTCGCTGACGGCACAAAGAACAAGCTGCCGGTGACCGCGCGGCTGAAATCGAGAAGCCGGTCGTAATTGCCCGGGGGACGGCCGACGAACATATTCTGCAGCATCGTTTCCGTGATGCGCGGTGTGCGGCTGTAACCGATGAAGTATGTCCCGAACTCGCCGTGGCCCGGCCGGCCGAAAGGCATGTTGTCCCTCAGAATTTTGAGTTCTTTTCCATTCTCCTCGATGACAGTCAACGCGTTATGCGCCGACGCCGGTTTCTCGGCATCGCTCAGCTCGATGTCTGAGAGTTTCCTGCGGCCGATGATATGCTCCTGCGCCTCAATGGAAAGACCGTTCCACGCCTTCATGTTGTGAAGATATTTTTGCACGATGACATAGCTGCCACCCGTAAAGACCGGGTCTTCGTCGCCGATGATTGCGGCCTCGCGAACGGCGTCTCCCCTTGGATTTTCCGTACCATCAACGAAACCTATGACATCGCGATCATCGAAATACCGGAAACCGTGAACCTCATCGGCAATCGAAACTTCGTCCCCGATGCTGTCCATGATCTGGGTCGCCATCTCAAAACAAAGGTCCATTCGTTTAGATCGGATGTGGAACAGGATGTCGCCGGGTGTGGAGACGGCGTGGCGGCCGCCTGACTGAATCTCTCGAAACGGGTGAAGTTCCGCAGGCCGTGGCGATCCAAAGAGTTTGTCCCAGGCACCCGACCCGAATCCAACGACGCAGGTAAGACCCGCCTCAATGTCCCGAGATTCAACGGCGCGGATGAGCCCCGAAAGATCCGCGCAGAACGACCGCAGAAGCGCATAGGCGTCCGGGTCCTGGCGAATGCACACAACCAGAAAGATCGCCGCGCGTGTGAGCGGAGCGACCACATTCTGAGGAAGAACAGTCTCGTTTAGCACCTCCGGTACGTCCATTGCGTCAATCTCGATTCACGAAGATTTTCACCCATCGAAAGTATCGCATTCCTCCAGTGCCCCCACATTCTTGTCACTACCTCGGGATCGCGGGGTAACGACGCGGAATCTGAACTTTCAGTTGGAAAGTTAACTGCGGATTCGCTCAACTCAGTACCCATCGACGTCAATCACGGCTTGGGCGAAGGGCTGCGGAGCCTCCTGCGGCAGGTTGTGGCCCACGCCGCCGGTGATGAGTCGGTAGTCATACTTGCCGGAGAACTTGTCGCGATAGGCTGTGCTGGGCGCGTGGATCGCTCCGTTAGAGTCGCCCTCCAAAGTGATAGCCGGCACGGTGATCACTGGAAGCATGGCTAGCCGCTTTTCAAGGTCATCATATTTCCGCTCACCGTCCGCTAGGCCGAGCCGCCAACGATAATCGTGCATCACGATGTCGACATGGTCCGGGTTGTCGAAGGAGGCTGCTGTGCGGTTGTACGTGGCATCGTCGAAGTTCCATTTTGGCGAAGCCTGGTGCCAGATAAACTTATTGAACTGGTTGAGGTACTTCGCATAGCCGGCCTTGCCAACTGGGGTAGCGAAATAGTACTGGTACCAAAACAGGAACGCGGGATCGGGTGGCAATGGCACCTGGTTGCCCTCCGGACTGCTGATCAGATAGCCGCCAACGGAAACTATCGCCTTGCAGCGTTCCGGCCATAGCACTGCCATGACGTCCGCTGTGCGCGCACCCCAGTCAAACCCGGCGACGGTGGCTCTCTGAATTTTGAGTGCATCCATGAGAGCGATGATGTCGAGGCCAACGGCCGACTGCTGGGCGTTGCGCATCGTTGCGCTGGAAAGAAAGCTGGTGGTGCCATAGCCGCGCAAATACGGGACGATCACCCTATAGCCCTTCGCGGCCAGCAGCGGCGCAACATCGACGTAGCTGTATATGTCGTAGGGCCAGCCATGCAGAAGAATGACGGGAGCGCCATCCGGCGGGCCGTCTTCTGCGTATCCAACATTGAGAGGACCGGCATCAATCTGTTTCAGCGAAGCGAACGACGTGTTCGTGCCCGGCTTAATCGCGGGTAGATCAGCCAAGTCTGTCTTGCGGGCAACGGGCAGGGCGTCATGGCCGAAGAGTGCGCTCGGCGCAAGCAACGCGGCTCCGGCCGATAGACCCCCGATTGCGAAACGACGACGTGAGATCCCAATTGCTTCCGCGTCTTTCATAGATCGTCTCCTTTGATTCAAACATTGCTGATTAGTCGCGCCGTCCATCGTGATGATTTGTTAGGCGCGATGGCCTTTTGCTGGACTAGCCGAACGTGAAGTCAAAGGCTTCGACGCCCGGATCGAGAAACTCAATCTCAAATTGACGATCAAGAATCGGCTGCTGCTGACGAATCAATTGGTAGAGCCGCTGTTGCGTAACTCTGCCTTTGCCCTCGCCGTCAACGTCGACCCCGCGCGCAACGTCAGGCGGTTGTCCATCGATTGTGACGCGAAAACGCACGCTAGTGCCTGGCGCCGACGTACCCATGATGAGGTGAAGATCGCGGGCGTGAAAGCGGTACGCGATCCGACCGCTCGGCATATTCAGTAACGCAAGCTGCTTCTTTGCCGTCCATTCACCTGACAGCGCCCAATGATTGAGATTCAATGTCGACGGGCAAACATAGGCGTGCCGTTTGTCCCGGACTTCGCCGCCGGAAGACGCGAAGTTCTCCGCGCGATCGTAACCGACATAGGATTCAGGCGATCTTAGCTCAGCCCAATCTGGAGCCGCTTCAATGCCAACGCCTTCACCGTTGGCCAAGTCATGACCGATGCCTTCGGCTCCTGCATCGATCAGCAATTCTTGAATGACTGTTTCCGACTGTTGGTATTCGCCTTCGCCGAATTGATGATGCCGAATATGCCCGCGCGCGTCGATAAAATAAAAGGCTGGCCAATATTCGTTATTGAAGGCGCGCCAGATCGCAAGGTCATTGTCGATGGCGACGGGATAATCAATCATCCTTTCCTTCACGGCCCAGCGAACGTTCTCGACGCTCTTTTCAAATTCAAACTCGGGCGCCTGCACGCCGATGACAACCAATCCCTGGTTCATGTACTTCGCGGCCCAGGCACGCAAATAAGGAAGCACTCGAATGGAGTTGATACAGGAAAAGGTCCAAAAATTGACGAGAACGACTCTTCCGCGCAGGCTGTGTGTTGTCAAGGGATCCGAGTTGAGCCACCCTGTTGCGCCGCTGAGCTCCGGAAACTCACCCTCAGATCGCAATCGAATCGCCGCAGGTGAGTCCGCAGTCGCCCATTCGGCGACGCTGAGCCGGGCACCACCGATCGTCATTATTGCGTTGGCAAGAAAGCGGCGGCGACCCAAGCTGATTTCTAATGCCATCTATTTCGCTCCACACGACTGACACCGCTATCTACTTCTCCGCTTTCATGAACTGACTAACCAGAGCCGCAACCTCGTCTGCCTTGGTGTCGAGCGCGAAGTGGCCAGCGTCCAGCACGTGCACTTGCGCCTTCGACACATCTTTGCGATAGCGTTCCGGCTCTCCCGGATCGAATGACAAATCGTGCCTGCCCCAGATCACTAATAGCCTCGGCTGCGTCTTCTGCATCCACGCCTGCCACTTCGGATAGTTCTCGACGTTTGTGCGGTAGTCGTAGAACAGATCGCTCTGAATCTGGGCTTGCCCAGGCGAGTTCAGAAATGCATACTCATCCGTCCAGAGATCCGGATCATAGAGTTCGACATTCGCATCGTCCCCAACATGCCGCGTTTTCGTCGCTGCCATTGACAACAGATTCTTGCGAAGCGCTTCTTCGTTAGTCTGCCGGTCCGCCCAGAACGCGCGCCGTGTTGCCCAGTTCGCACCGAGGCCTTCGTTGTGGGCCACCGCATCTTGTACGATGAGCGCTTGCACTCGCTCTGGGTCGGCCAAGGCCATGCGAAAGCCGACCGGCCCACCGTAGTCTTGCATGTAGAGCGTGTAGCGCGACAAGCCAACAGCCAGAGCGAAGTCGTGCATGACCGAAGCGATGTGGTCAAAGGTGTAATCGAACTGCTTCGGATCTGGCCAGTCGCTGTGGCCGTAGCCCGGATAATCTGGCGCAACCAGATGATATCTGTCTGAAAGCCGCGTCAATAGAGACTGAAACATCCGAGATGACGACGGAAGACCATGCAGCAAGAGAATGACGGGCGCATCCTTCGGCCCAGCTTCTCTGTAGAAGATGGAGAGCCCATCAACCTTAACTGTGCGATAGAAGACCTGCTGTTCCATTGATTTGTCCTTTGTCTGGGAATTTGTGCCGAGTGCGGTTGCAAGCACCAGTACCAACACTGCAATCCTCACGCGGATCCGATATATCGGTCTCGAGGTGTTCATACATCCCCGATCTACCCTGCCACTTCAAAGATCACTTCGAGTTCGACTGGCATCCCCAGCGGCAGGCTGGCGACGCCAATCACCACCCGCACCGCCATCTTGTCGGCGCCAAACACATCACGAAACAGGTCCGACGCCCCATCCGCAACCCGCGGCTGGTCGAAGAAATCTCCCGACGTCGCGATGAACACGCCCACACGAACCACGCGCGTCACTCGATCCAGCGATCCAAGGTGCTCTTTCGCCGCTGCAAGCGCGCCTAAAGCCGCCGTGCGCACCGCTTCCCGCCCCGAGTCGGCATCCACCTCCTTCCCAAGCCGGCCAAGATACTTCGGCTTGTGATCCACAACTGGGAGCATGCCGCTCAGGAAGAGGAGATTGCCCGTTTGCAGCGCCTCAACGTAACTACCAAACGGCGTCGGAGCGGCCGGAAGCCGTATGCCAAGGTCGTGTAGCCGGCGCTCTGCGCTGCCAGGCTGCGAACCGCTACCGGCTACCACTGGCCCACATGCGCACCGTCGTCCACGTGCAGCACCTCCCCGGTCACGTGACCGGCCTCGGTCAGATAAACAACGGCGTTGGCGATGTCCTTCGGCTCGGAAACCGTCCCCATCGGTGAGCGCGCCTGCAGGTTGCCTTTGTGCAGAGGCGTGTCCACTACCCCCGGCGCGACGGCATTGAAGCGAATTTTCTCTTTTGCGTATTCGTTCGCTAGACTCAGCGTCATCGCATCTATGCCGCCCTTGGTCATCATCGGAATCGATGCCGGAACCCCGGCCATGGGGTTATCGGCCAACGATGCGCTGATGCTGGTCACGCTACCGCCGCTGTCTTGAGCCAGCATCTGCCGAACAGCAAGCTGCGTGATGAAGACGAACCCATCAAGGTTGGTAGAGACTAAGGCGCGAACTTCTTCGGCGGTGTATTCCGTGAATGGTTTCGAAAAGAATATTCCCGCATTGTTCACCACATGGTCGATCGAGCCGAACGTCTCGATCGCCGTTTTCGCCACCCTCTCAGCAGTCTCTGCACGGCTAATATCTCCATCTACGAGCGCGAGGCTGCGAGACGGCGAATATCCCGCCTTCGAAATGCTTCGCGAGGTCGCAACAACGTCATAGCCGCGCTCCAGAAATGCCTGAACGATAGCGGCGCCGATTCCCTGCGAGCCACCAGTGACGATGACCGTCTTCCCCTTTGCCATAAGTGACCTCCTCTTGTCCCCGCTCATCCAAAGAGCCCTTTCCCTGCACCCTTGACCCTGTACAAACACCCCCCTGCGCCTGCGCCTTCATTTCTCCCGGTCCCGGTGGGAACTCCAGACTTTGCCGTGGTCACACCAGGAGATCCAATGCACGAGGCCCTTTCCGATATTCATGCTGGAACCCTGTATTCTTCTTGTGTCATGAGTCGAATCGCCGCCTCGCGCAGAGTCGTCGGATGCGGTTGAGGGTCAACCCGCTCGTCGTAAAGCCAATCGTCGATCATTGGGGACTCGCTTTCGAGCAGGAGGATTCTCGCCGAGCTCCACCGATGGCGGACAAACTCTGCCACCTCCGCCGTCTCTCTTGAATGGGTATGGAGCATGAGGATTACTAGTGCATAAGCATCCTCCTCGTGGAGGTACATGTCGGCGCAGGAAACTAACTTTTCCACGAGGGCCGGAATCGATCGCAGGAGCGCTATATGCAACTCACGCAGTGCGAGCGCTGCGTCGACCAGCAGGATCCGAGGTGTTTTCTTCGCAGAAACGATAATAGACACACCCGCACGATTCAACGCTGTTCCTTCGGATGATTCTCCCGGTTGCGGGCGACAAGGATCAAAGCCTTCGCACGCAGACCGATTGCTGTTGAGGCCGTCAACACTGGAAGAGGTTCCGCCTGTAATCGGTGACGTGCTCGTTTGAGATGAGATCATCTGTATCTCCGGATTTTTTCGATCACAGTAACCATCTGAATGAGGTGTCCAGTTCCTTGCTGAGCAACTGGGATTGCTGCCTGCATCACAATGACCGCCAAACCCCGACTGCCCACGCGCACAAGACCAGAGATGTCATTGTCGCAGCAAAGTATGCAGACGCAATATGAGACGAAGGTATTGATCGATACCTTCGTGCTGGTTTGATGAATGGCATTGTTTGCGAAGACGGAGTTACGGAGCGCAGTGCCTGCTTGAGGCCTACCTGGCCTGGCGCAAAGCGGACCCAGTCGGGCGCGTCAGGCGGAGCCGTGTAGCAAGGCTCACTAGTTCTGCGAGGGATTCGACTTTCATCTTTCGCATCATGCTCCCGCGATGTGCCTTAACTGTAATCTCGCTGATCCCCAGTTCACTGCCAACCTGTTTATTGGGCAAGCCGGCGACCACTAACGCCAACACCTCACGTTCCCGAGGGCTGAGGCACGAGTACCTGGCTCTCAAAGCCAGCATCTCTGTCGAGCGGTCAAGTAATGCCTTGCTGCGTATCAAGGCATGCCGAACGGCATTCAGAAGAATTTCGTCACTGAATGGTTTCGTCAGGAACTCCTGCGCTCCCGCCTTCATCGCCTGCACGGTTATGGGAATATCTCCGTGGCCTGTGATGAAGATGATCGGCATCTCATGACGTTCAACCGCAACGAGTTTCTGCAGATCGAGACCATTGAGTCCAGGAAGAGAAATGTCCAGTACCAGGCAACTTGGAACAGTTACGGGAGGGCGGTCGAGAAATTCCTGCGCGGAAACAAACGTCTCCACATCGAAGCCCTCATGGCGCAGCAACAGTTCGAGCGATTCGCGAACAGAGATGTCGTCATCGACGACTAGAACAATTGATGGGCTCTCTGGCATGGGCAAGGCCTCACTGCAAAATCAAGTGCACTTGCATGAGCAATATTATATCTGCAGCAAACTTACGCAAAACAAACGATTACTTGACGTGAAACGCGGAATTCAGCGCCTCGAGCATAGCACCATCACTGAACGGCTTGATCAAACATGCGATCGCACCCTGCTCGATAAGCCGCGACCGTAACGTTTCGTCTCGCTGTCCGGTGATGAAAATAATCGGGATCCTGAGGTTGCGACGATTCAATTCTCCCTGCAGTTCGGGTCCGCACATTCCCGGCATGGCAACATCGAGGATCAAACATTGCGTTCGCGCGATTCCGTCGGACGCAAGGAACTCTTCAGCAGAAGAGAATGTCTGAGACGCAAAACCGAATTCCTTGAGTAGATCTGGAAGCGATTCGCGGACCGATTCATCATCGTCAACGATTGACACAAGTGAACGTGGGTTCATCATGGATATCTCAGTCCGCACTTATAACAGATTTCCCCAACGCGGAGAACCGTGCATTTCCTCCGGCCTCGATTGGCAGAGCCAGCGTGCCCCGTCCGAACTGTAGCTTACAACTCTCAGGGCTGCGTATCAACGGTGCGACTCAGTCTTTCACCATGGAGTCCCTTCTTCGCGATCACCCACAACAGCATCATCCGCCTGGCCGCCGGCGGCGTCTATTGTACTTAGGTATTGGTTCCCGGCCGGAAACACCCCCCCAGGCCGTTCTTCCTAAGTGGGTTTGGTGATGTCGTCATTCGGAATTGCGAATGCGAAGGGGCGCGATTGCACGGCGAATTCGTACGAAGGTATTGATCGATACTTTCGTCCAATGGCTTCGTCGCTGCGCTTGAGGCTTAATCACAGCAGTTGACGCGGTTTTGGTTCGGATCTGTCGCTCATGCCCTCGAAATGGCGTCTTCTTCAAGGTTCCGAACTTGTTTTTGAGGCTCAAATTCAAGGAGGTCAGCGATGGAGTCATGCTCTAGTACTGCGATTCGTGGAATGAACGGTGATGAGGACGCGGCCTGTCGAGACTTGGAACTGGTTGCAGCGGCGAGAGCCGGCTCGAACGCCGCATTCGAGGAACTCCAGAGTCGTTACTCGCATCGCCTTTATAGGCGGATTAAATTCATAACGAGAAACCATGAGGACGCGGAAGACGCCCTGCAGGAGACGTTTCTCCGTGCGTATTTGGCACTCGATTCCTTTGAGGGAAGATCTCAATTCGCCTCTTGGCTGACCAGGATCGCCATCAATTCCGCACTGATGGTCCTGCGCAGGCGCCGCAGTCGACCCGAAGTGCCGTTCGAACCTCTGCCGGATTCAGGCGAACCTCCCCAAACGGTTGATGTTCGGGATACGGGTTTGAATCCGGAACAGCATTATGAACTGCGCCAGAGGTCGTACGGTGCCTTGCGTGCAATCGGCAAGCTCAGTGTCAACCTTCGCGCGCCAATGACAACCTGGATTGAACAGGAGTGTTCAATGAAGGAGGTGGCTCGAACTCTCGGCCTCTCCCTACCAGCGGTCAAGTCCAGACTGTGTCGCGCACGTAAACAGCTCACTCGCTCTGTGGCGTTCAAGGAGCGCGTTCCGAATGCCGGTTCAATATCTGGATCGAAGCGCCAGTACGGGATCCCCGGCCTCCAGAATCGAGAACTGCCATGTCCGAGTTGCGACTGATCCAGAGCCAAGAATCGATCGAGAAGTCGGCTGCATTCGACCAGAGGCGAATGTCTGATCCGGAACGCGAGTTGAACAGTTTCATCAACTCCATGGCGAGTTTGATTGGTCCGGAGGCTTCCAGCTCTTTGACCGAGATGTGGCTGAATGAGCTGGCATGCATGGAGTGCATCCCCGGATCGGAAAGCTTCAACTGGCGATCGGTGAGTGTGTCTGCGTCAGTGAAGCTCGCAAACCGGGTGATTGCTTCGCAACTTTCTGGCCGGTGCTTCATACCAAGGTATTGATCGGTACCTTGGTGCAATAGATACTACTTGCCCCTTCTGAGTTAATTGCCATGTATGGCGTACGACTAGCCGTACAAGCTCAAAGGGATTGCGTGCGGTCATCTCTGGAAAGCGCTGACGGATTTCGAGGTCGGGAGAATTCTCATGAAGAAACTCAACGCTAGCAGGGGTCATTCTAAGAGACTTCTATCGCGGATGCTAATCGCGATCATGGGATCAGCTTGTGCCTTGCCATGCACAGCCTTTGCGCAGCGCTCGCCGGATTCAATGCCTTCGAACGCACCTTCCAGCAGCGAGAAGCTGACACTTGCTGGAGCTGTTGATCTGGCGCTCAGACAGAATCTCGATATCCAGATCGCCAATATCGAAACCGCGACGCGACAGCAGGACCGCGTGATTGCGCGGTCTGAACTTCTGCCGCACGCGAGCTTCGAGGCGGATGACAGCGTCAATCGCCACAACCTGAGAGCCTTGCTTGGAATTCAGATTCCAATTCCGATCGTCCCTCAGAACATAGGGCCCTATCAGGCAGTTCACGTCGGACCAACATTCTCGGCCCCCGTTTTCGATCTAACGCTGATTCGCCGATACCAGGCGAGCGGACATCGCTTGCTGGCAAGCCGGGCCGATGAGCAGACGGTTCGGGAAGAAACCGTGTTGCTGATTGTCAGCGAATATATGGCTCATCTCCGCGCGCTTGCCGACATCACGGCCGCCGAGTCCCGCGTGGCGTTGGCGACTCGTTTGGCCCAACAAGCGGATGATCTCCTGAAAGATGGCGTAGCAAGCAAGATTGATACATCGCGCGCCCAGGTGAGGCTCAGAGAGGAGCAGCAAGGCCTGATTGATGCCCTGCGCGATGCGGACACTACTGTTCATGCGCTTAAGCGCATCCTGAACGTGTCCGACAACCTTCAGATTGAGTTCGCAGATCAGCAGGACTTTTTTCAGACGCCATCGCTCGACCTCTCAGAACCCCTGGCAACGGCCCTGTTGCAGCGCCCCGAACTGCACTCACTGGACGAGAGTATCAAGAGCGCTCAATCAGAGCATAAAGCCGCTGTCTCAAGGTCTTTGCCGACATTAGCATTCGATGGCTTTTGGAATGAGCAGGGCGAGACGTTCAGCACGGCCAATCCCGGATACCAGTATCGGGTCAACCTGAGGGTTCCCATCTTCACCGGTGGACGGCTAAGCGCTGAGCGGAAGAGCACGGCACTCAGAGAGGAGCAGATGGAAAAACAACTTGCCGAGGAACGGAACCTGGTAACCGAGCAGGTGCGGGACGGACAGGTTGAGTTGCAGGCAGCGTTGCACCAGGTGGAGCTTGGCCGGCAGGAAGTGCGACTGGCGAATGAGGAAGTCTCGCTTTCTCAAGGCCGCTTCCAGTCAGGCGTTACCGACAACATCGAAGTCACGCAGGCGCAGGACTCGCTTGCCCGTGCAAACGATGCAGAAATCGGCGCGCTGTTCCGTTACAACATCGCACGAGCGCAACTCGCGCGCGCGGTTGGCAGTGTGGAACAAACCTACACCCACTGAAGCGCACATTTGAAGGAGGGATAAGTAGATGAGTCCATCAGTATTAGAACCACCAACTCAAGGATCAACCGTAGTACCAGAGCCTCCAAGGGCAGGCGGGATCACCGGCAGGAGGAAGACGCTCCTGATTTGGGGAGGAGCTGCGGTCTTTGTTCTGTCGCTGGTATTTGGAGTCCGATACCTGCTCTGGTCTGCGCATCATGAGTCAACGGACGATGCCTATCTGGAAGGACATCTGCACCCGATCAGCGCCCGCATCACGGACACGGTTCAGCAGGTCCTGATCGATGACAACCAGCATGTTGTTGAGGGACAGACACTGGTTATCCTTGATCCAAACGACTACAAGGTGAGACTGGATCGGGCAAAAGCCGCCCTTGATGCAGCAGCCCGGCAGGCTGACACTGCCGAGGCTGCGATCCACTCCGCATCGCAGTCCGCGACAGCGCAGACGACACAAGCTGTGGGCACCATCGGAGAGGCAAGAGCTTCGATCCAGGCGTCGAAGGCCGCCGTCACTGCTGCTGAGGCTGGAGTTCCTCGTGCGGAGGCCCAGCTTCAAGAGGCAGATGCGACGCTGCATCGCGAAGATAGCGATCTGCACAGGTACGAAGACCTCTATGCGAAAGAGCAGATCTCTAAGCAAACTGTCGATCACCAGCGCGCAAGCTACCAGGTCGCGGTCGCCGCCCAAGCCGCGGCCCAGGAACAGGTGCGGCAGGCGCAGGCACAACTGGTTGCGGCACAGCAAGGCGTCGTCCGCACTGAAGCGCTGCTCACGAATTCCCAAGGCGGATTGCAATCCGCAGAGGCTGCTAGGCTTGAGACGCGCGTGCGCGAAGGACAGTATGCAACGGCGCTGGCCGCTGTGGCGCAAGCGACGGCCGCGTTGGAGGACGCAAACCTTCAGCTTTCCTACACGATTATTAAAGCTCCTGTGACCGGACGAGTCGGCAGGAAGTCAGTCGAGGCTGGGCAGCGCGTGCAGATCGGCCAGCCGTTGATGGCGATTGTGGAAGAGCAGCCATGGGTAGTCGCTAATTTCAAGGAAACGCAACTGGAGAAGATGCGCACCGGCCAGCGTGTCGAAGTGGAAATCGACACCTTTTCGAAGCACAAGTTTTATGGACATGTGGACAGCCTCGCCCCCGGCTCTGGGAATGAATTCGCGCTGCTGCCTCCAGACAATGCGACCGGCAACTTTACGAAAATTGTTCAGCGAATTCCGGTCAAGATCGTGCTCGATCAGGATAGCGTGCGCGGCTATGAGAACCTGCTGTCCCCCGGCATGTCGTCAGTTGTTACTGTGGCCACGAAATAGAGGAGAATTCCCTTGGCAACCACAACGATGAATCCTTCGAAGGCTGCAAATGCGACGCAAGACGTCGATAATGCCGTGCCGTTGAAGACCTGGATCTGCGTCATCGGAGTTCTCATTGGCTGTTTTTTGGCGGTGCTCAACATCGTTGTCACGAACTCCTCTCTGCGCGACATTGCAGGCACCCTCGGCGCGAGCGCGGATGAGATTTCGTGGATACCGACGTCCTATCTGGTCGCCGAAATCGTTGTGATTCCCCTGACTGGATGGCTCTCCGCTGCATTTTCTCTCAAGAAATATCTGATGGTCAATTCGATCTTGTTCGTGCTCTTTTCCATTTGCTGCGGACAGACACATTCTCTCGATCTGATGATTCTCTTTCGCGTCGCGCAGGGGTTCACAGGCGGCGTACTTATTCCTCTCTCTTTCGTGGCCATCCTCACGTACCTTCCGGCATCGAAACAACCGATTGGCATGGCCCTGTTCACCGTCACGGCAACCTTCGCTCCTGCGGTAGGGCCGCTCATCGGCGGGTGGCTGACGGACAACTACGGATGGCCATTTATCTTCTACATGAATGCCATCCCCGGAGCGCTGATGATTGTGGCTGTCTGGTTCACCATGGAAAAACAGCCAATGAATCTGAGCTTGCTGAAAAAAGGTGACTGGTGGGGAATCCTCACCATGGCGATCGGCCTCGCTGCATTTGAGATCGTGCTCGAAGATGGAAATCGCAAAGACTGGTTCGGTGATCCAGGGATTGTAAAACTGGCCTGGACTGCCGCAATCTTTATTCCCGCATTCATCATCATTGAATTGCGACAGAAAGAGCCGCTCGTCGATCTGCGCCTTTTCGCGCGGAGAAACTTCGGTCTGGGCAGCATCGTCAATGTGGTTCTTGGAATTGGCCTTTATGGTGTCGTATTTATCCTACCGTTATATCTGGGGCAGATGCACGGTTACGACGCATCGCAGATCGGAAGCGTCCTCATCTGGCTGGGTCTTCCGCAACTCCTTGTCATCCCCCTGGTCCCAAAGTTGATGGAACTTGTCGATACGCGAATCATTATTGGAACCGGGGTTCTTCTGTTTGGTGGCAGCTCATTTCTTACTGCTCATCTCGACTCCAATTTTGCAGGGCCGCAGTTCTACTTCCCCCTGATCATTCGCGCGCTGGGCCAGCCTCTCATCATGGTCCCTCTTTCAGCTGTCACCACGGCCGGCATGGCAAAAGGACGTGAAAGCGGCTCGGCATCGGCGCTCTTCAACATGATGCGCAATATTGGTGGATCGATCGGAATCGCCGGGCTCTCAACATTGCTTTCGGTGAGGGAACGATTTCACTCTGAGCGAATCGGGGAATCGGTGACCGTCTATTCGGGCGCTGTACAAGAACGGATGCAGCAATCAATGGCGTACTTCCTCACCCAGGGCAGCGATTCGTATTCTGCAAATAAGCGAGCAGTCGGCGCTATCGGCGGTGCTGTCCGCCACGAGGCATTTCTGCTCTCCTATAGCGATTGCTTTCTGACCCTAGGCTGCGTGCTGCTGGCGAGCGCCTTCGTTTTGTTCTTTATGAAGAGAGCACGTATCTCGGGTGCGGTTGGTGGACACTGAAGGCGCGCAATCACGGTAAACCCGAGTGCGTGACTTCCCTGGTGGGCTGCCCGCCAAGGAAATCTCCTCAACCTCAGATCCTCGGTACTGCGTCACGCGATCTGCTGAACCCATTGTCTTCGCCATGCCGGTGCATCGAAGGGGTCCGCGAAGTACTGTGTCTCGTGTACAACCTTACCGTCGCGGAACTGCATAATGCTCACTGTGTATGCTGGCCGTCCTTGGTAGGTGATTGTGTATTCCGTGATCCATAGATCACCTTTCCCGAGAATCCGACGAACGTCAAAGCCTGACGGCTTGCCAGGATGATGGCTTCGCAGTGCTTGCAAATTGCTTCGGCCGAGAATTCGCTCGCCCGACTGGGGATAGTCACAAACGGCATTTTCATCGTAAATTTCGTGTTCCGCGTTCGCGTCGCCGACTGCCGACGCGTGCCAGTGCGCATTCAGCGCTTCGCGTATTTGATCTTCTTCCATGGACTGCTCCAGTTGTTGGTTGGCTCCCATATTCATCTGCCTTGTGCGATGAAACCTGGGACGCCCGTTTTAACAACTTCATTGAGTCTCTGCCTTGTCTGAATGCGATTGATTTCATTGAACGCATCTTCCGGGAGAGCTGTGATGTCAAAGTTTTCCCGCGCGCGAGCAGCAGTTTTGGGGGTTGTAAGCAAAGCCGTGCCGCGCTGGACCGCCCATGCCAGCAGCACCTGCGCCGGAGTCTTCTCGAGTCGCACGGCGATTGCGGAAATCACCGGATCTTCGAGCAGCCCCGGCTTCATTCCATGACCCAATGGAGCAAACGCTAACAACACAACGCCTTTGTCTTTGCAGAATTCCAGAAGCTCCGTTTCCGGCAGGTACGGATGGGACTCGACCTGGACCACTGCCGGCTTGATTCTTGCAGATTCGTAGATAGGCAACAGTTCGTTTAAGCCGACGTCGGACAGTCCGATGGCTCGGCACCTACCGCGATCCACGAGACCTTCCATTGCTCTCCACGTATCGAGCAAAGTCACACCATCGTCGTAGAGTACGTTGCCATTTTGATCTCGTGGGTCCTGCTCGTCTCCCGGTTGAAATGCATATGGCGTATGAATAAGGTAGAGATCCAGATACTCGAGCCTGAGTCTCTGGAGACTCGCATCGAAAGCCGGCTCAACGCGTTCCGGCCGATGATTCGTGTTCCACAACTTTGTGGTGACGAAGGCGTCTTCGCGCGCGATCCCCTCAGCAGCAAGCCCTAGTTCTAACGCCTCGCCTACTTCGCTCTCATTCCGGTATCGCTCTGCGCAATCGAAGTGTCGAAATCCGGCGTTCAGCGCGTCTCTCGTCGCAGTTATCGTCACTGCGGGGTCGGGAATCAGCGTACCAAAGCCGAGTGCGGGCATCCGGCCAGCTCCGTTGTTAAGCGGCAATTTTGTCAGCCGATAATCGGAAAATTCAATCATGATTAGCCCCCGAGCCACCTTCCATCCATTGGTGAATTTCTTCTCTTATCCTTTGCGGGTTATTCGAAGATGGGGTGATCATCCCCGAGGCTGCTAACGACGCGTATACGGCTTTTTCCGCCGCCAACCAATCGACGTCCGGTGAGCCGAGGGGGGATCCCCTTTGTACCCAAAGCTTGTACGCCAATCTTGCCACGAACTCATAATGGCTCTCATACGCATAATCGGGGATGAGCTCAAGCGGTTGTTGCCTATCGAGCGGTCGAGATTGGTTGGGCACCATAGTTCCTCCAGTTTCGGATCCGCGGGAGTGATCCCAGCCTTGCTCCCGTTGTCTGATCAATCGTTAAGATCTTGCGAACGCGATATCCTGCCAACGATGTCGCAGCCAATCTCCAAGTTCATCGCCAAGACGGAGCTTCGTGCCACAGGATGAAAGGAGCCTCAAGCGGCACGAACGCTCCTTCGTGCCGCGGAACGAGACGCGGCGTGTAGTCAGCGACTGGGCGACTTGTCGGAACAGAAGCACTGTAGGTGAAGGTACTCGCCGCTCCGGCTAGCCGTTCGCCACGTGTCATCGCGTGCGTGATTGGTTCCCCGTCTTTCAACGCCTCCGCGTAGAGCTCCACTCTCAAGGCATCGGGATCGATTTCATCCAGAAAAGCCTGAACGTGAAATAGATATTGCTCGCCCTGTTGCTCGACGGTTGCGGGGCCAAATCGCAGCGCTGACCAGTGTTTCGCGAGTTCGGTCTGCCAAGCCACTAGCTCGTCTCCCGCCGAGCCTCGATTCTCGGAGCGCGCTAGAAAAGCTGCTGCCGCCGAGAGATAGTGTTCTTCGGTATATTGGCGGACTGCTCGGTTGGCCGAAAAGGCCGGAGTTAAGCGGGCCATACTTTCGCGCATGCGGGCAATCCAGCCGCGTGGAATTCCCTGCTCGTCGCGGGCATAAAACTCCGGGATAACCTCTTTTTCGAGCAGTACATAAAGACTCTCAGCTTCAGCGGCGTCCCAGGAAGGGTCATCCCCATGTTCGCGCCCATCTCCGATTGCCCAGCCTACTTCTGGGGAATATGCCTCCGCCCACCAGCCGTCGAGTTCCGAAAGATTCAACCCGCCGTTCACCAGCACCTTCATGCCGCTCGTGCCGCTTGCTTCCCAGGGCCGTCGCGGAGTGTTGACCCAGACGTCAACGCCCTGAACCAGATGCTCCGCCATGAGAACGTCATAATCCGAAAGAAAGACCACCCGGGATCGAACCTCAGGACGGCGAACAAACTCAAACCACTGCGTGATCATTTCTTGTCCCTCGACGTCATGGGGATGCGCCTTGCCTGCAAGCACGAGTTGAACAGGCCGCTCCGGATTCGTCAGGATGTTGATAAGCCGCGCAGGGTCGTGCAGCAGAAGATTCGGACGCTTGTATGTGGCAAAGCGGCGGGCAAATCCCAAAGTCAAAGTGTTTTCATCAAGTACCACTGCGGCTTGGGCGAGCTCTTCCGCCGGTGCTGCCCGAGCTGCCAATTGACGGCCATACAGCCTACGGACATACTCGACGAGAGCCTTGCAGGTGTCTGCGCGGAGTTGCCAGAGGCTAAAATCGCTGGCGGCACGGATTTCTTTTTCTCCATCTTCCAGTGTTCCGAACCAGTACTGTTTTCCGCAGTTAAGTTCCCAAAAGCGGTCCGCTTCAGGAGAGTCCCAGGAAGGGGTGTGCACTCCGTTAGTCACGTGCGTAACCGGCACCTCTGCTTCAGGACACCTGGGAAAGAGCGGCTGGAAGAGTCTCCGGCTCACTTGACCGTGCAGTTTGCTGACGCCGTTGACAGCGCCGCTACCGTGGATCGCAAGATATGCCATGTTGAAGGGTTCGGACGAGTCCCGTCGATCGCGTCGTCCCAACGCCATCAGCTCGTCGGCCGAAATCAAAAGTTTCTCTTCGGCGTAGCTGCCGAGATATCCCTCGATCAGGCTGGGAGCAAAGCGATCAAAGCCCGCCTCCACGGCAGTGTGAGTAGTAAAAAGATTGCCAGCACGGGTGACTGCAAGCGCGACATCGAATGGTCTGCCATTGTCTTCCATGTAGGAACGCGCCCGTTCCAACACCGCGAATGCGGCGTGACCTTCATTGAGATGGCAGACCTCGGGCTCGAGTCCCAAGGCTCGCATGAGCCGCCAGCCTCCGATACCGAGGACTAACTCCTGTCTCAAACGCAGCTCCGGACCGCCTCCGTACAGTTCAGAAGTTATGCTGCGGAAAGACGGAGGGTTCGCTGGATCGTTGCTATCCAGTAAATACAATTTGACCCGGCCCACTTGTACCTGCCAGACTCTGATCCACAACTTAAAACCAGGCATAGCGATGGCCAAGCGCAGCCATTCGCCGTTTGGCTCGCGCACCGGTCGAATCGGAAGCTGGCCCGGATCATTGAATGGATACAAAGCTTGCTGATGGCCCTGGGCATCAATTTCCTGCCGAAAATAGCCTTGCTGATAGAGCAAACTAATACCCGTAACCGGGACGCCAAGATTACTTGCGGCTTTGAGCTGATCGCCAGCCACGTTGCCGAGCCCGCCGGAATAAATCGGGAGCGCCTCGCTCAGCATGAACTCCATGGAGAAATACGCCACTGTCGACAAGCCTGAGCGCGGATGCGTCTTTTGGAACCACGCTTCCGAGGCTTCGGCAAGCATTTTCTCGCGGTGGAGATCAGTCAGGAGTTTTTGAAATCCCGGGTCGGAGGTAACAGTTTGCAGTTTTTCCCCGGATACGGTCTGCAACAGAATCCACGGATTGTGGGTCAGTTCCCAGAGCTCCGGATCGAGTTGACCCCAAAGCTGGTCCGCCGAGTGATTGTACGACCACCTCAGATCCAAGGCCAAGTCGGTGAGAGCATCTGAAATGCCTGCATCGAGGGGACGATCATCGAATGTCGAGCTTCTCATAAACAAACTCCTCTCATGACCTGTCAGTTCTGGCCGCGTGGGCACTGCGAACCAGCGTTTCTGAAACAATGGTCTGGGCTTCTTCCTGGATTTGCCGCAGATGGTCTTGACCGAGGAAACTCTCGGCGTAAATCTTGTAGATTTCCTCAGTACCCGAAGGACGTGCTGCAAACCAGCCGTCTTTGGCAATTACCTTGATTCCTCCGATTGGATTGCCGTCTCCCGAAGCGGTGGTCAGAGTCTTCTCGATCGGCTGGCCAGCAAGTTCCGCGGCGTGAATGTCGGACGGGGACAATCTCGCCAGCACGGCTTTTTGTTCAGGAGTCGCGGGAGCGTCGGTGCGTTCGTAGACGGGATCTCCCAGCTCGCGAGTGAGCTCGCGATAAATCTCACCCGGATCTTTGCCCGTTCGCGCCGTAATTTCTGCTGACAGTAAACAAGGAATGATTCCGTCTTTATCAGTGGTCCATACGCTGCCTTCGCGCCGGAGAAACGACGAACCGGCGCTCTCTTCGCCGCCAAAACCCAAGCGGCCAGCGAGCAATCCGTCGACAAAAAACTTAAAGCCCACTGGAACTTCATCAAGCCGCCGCCCCAGGCGATCACTCACGCGATCGATCATGCTACTGCTCACTACGGTCTTGCCGACGGCGACGTTCTTGCTCCAGTTGGCCCGGTTCGCGAACAGGTAGCTGACGCACGCTGAAAGATAGTGATTCGGAGGCAGCAATCCGCTTCCTTTGGTCACGATCCCGTGCCGGTCGTGATCGGTATCGCTCGCAAACGCAATATCGAACCTATCTTTCAGCGCGATGAGTCTCTGCATCGCATAGGGTGAGGAAGGATCCATGCGAATTTGCCCGTCCCAATCCACGCACATGAAGCGAAATGTGGGATCTACAGATTGGTTGACGATTGTCAGATCGAGGCCGTACTGCTCGGCAATCCGCGGCCAATAATCGATGCCCGCTCCACCAAAAGGATCGACGCCAAGCGCAATTTTCGAATTGCGTACCACATTCATGTCGACAACACCGTCGAGATCACCGACATAGTGGCTCAAAAAGTCGTGTTTATGCGTTGTAGGTGCACGCAGAGCTTTGTCAAACAGCGTGCGCTTAACACCTTCTAGGTCGTGCTGGAGAAGATCATTCGCCCTTGATTCAATCCACGAAGTCACGCTCGAATCCGCCGGCCCTCCGTGCGGAGGATCGTATTTGAAGCCCCCGTCATCCGGAGGATTGTGAGATGGCGTGATCACGATACCGTCGGCAAAACCCGACTTTCGCGCGCGGTTGAAAACTAGAATCGCGTGGGAGACGGCCGGGGTCGGCGTGTATGGCGTGCCCTGGGAGAGCATTACTTCGACGTTATTTGCCGCCAACACTTCCAGCGCGCTCGCAAATGCCGGTTCGGACAAAGCATGAGTATCTATCCCAAGGAACAGCGGACCGTCAACACTCTGCTGCTTGCGGTAGTCACAGATCGCTTGAGTGATGGCCAGGATGTGCCACTCGTTGAAGGCCACGTCGAATGCAGACCCCCGATGGCCGGACGTACCGAAGACTACCCGCTGGCTTGGATCGGTCGGATCAGGCCGCAACTCGTAATACGCTGTGATGAGTCTCGGGACATTAACAAGAATGGATGGATCAGCCGGTTTCCCGGCAGCTGGATTAATTGTCACGCAGCACCTCGGCGTCATCCGTTAAGAGAATTCGCGCTTGATCGAGATTCGAGCCGAAAACCGTTTTCCCCCTGCATGAGAGGTTCTTTCCCGGGGTCGAAGAGATCGCCAGGCGAGGTTCGGGAAGTATCAACCGCCAAGCGCCAGATCTTTCCGGCGGGCAACGCAGGCAGATAGAAATCAACGGATCTTGTGTCCGCGTTAAACAGAAGGAATAGGTCGGGGTCAGTTTGCCCCAGAATCAGGCAGGCGAAGGATTTCTGCCACGGGTCCGCCCAGGGGGGAGTGCCGCCATTGGGAGCGAACCACCTGATGTCTGCATCTGTATAGAACTCTTCTCTTCGCAAGACAGGATGAGCTCTGCGAAAAGCGATCATTCCCCGAGTGAAGCGATGGATTTCCTCGTTCTCTTCGAGCAGGCTCCAGTCAAACCAGCTCACCTCGTTATCCTGGCAGTAGGCATTGTTGTTGCCACGCTGGGTTCGCCGAAACTCATCGCCGCCGAGCAACATTGGAACCCCGCGAGAGATAAACAGGGTCAGCAGAAAATTCTTGATCAAGCGGTTGCGCATGCCCTCGACATTGGGATCCTGGCTCGGTCCTTCCACCCCGCAATTGTCGCTATAGTTGGCATCGGCTCCGTCACGGTTGAATTCGCCATTTTCGTCGTTGTGCTTCTGCTTGTAGCTGACCAAATCATTCAGCGTGAAGCCGTCATGACAGGTGACGAAATTGAGGCTCCTCGCGGGGCCCTTGCCAGAGCTTTGGTACAGATCCGAGCTTCCACAGATTCGGCGTGCGAATGATCCGAGCATGCCTGCGTCTCCGGCCCAGAAGCGGCGCACATCGTCACGGAAACGCCCATTCCATTCCGTCCAGCGCGTGGAGGAAAAATCTCCTACCTGATAGGCGCCGCCCGCGTCCCACGCTTCCGCGATTATCTTTACGTCACGCAGGATCGGATCCTCGGCAATGCCTTCAAGAAGCGGAGCTTCGCGCAGAATGTTCCCATGCACGTCTCGGCCCAGGACTGAAGCGAGGTCGAAGCGAAATCCGTCAACGTGCATGTTCATGACCCAGTAACGGAGCACACTCGTGACGAACTCTCTCACAACAGGGTGGTTGGCATTAAGCGTATTCCCCACGCCGGTAAAATCCCTGTAATACCGGCGTTGGTTCTCTTGCAACATATAGAAGATCGAGTTCTCAATGCCGCGCAGGCAGATCGTGGGGCCCAGTTCATTGTTCTCAGCTGTATGGTTCAAGACGATGTCCAGGATCACTTCAATACCGGCGCGGTGAAAGGCCTTGACCATCTCCCGGAATTCCGTGGTCTGCCGCCATTGCGATCCATCAAAGCTGTAGGACTGTTTGGGAGCAAAGTAGGCGACAGGATTATAGCCCCAGTAGTTCTTGAGTTTTTCTCCCGTCATCGGATTGAGCAGTTGCGACTCATTCTCGTTGAACTCGAGAACCGGCATCAGCTCAATGGCGGTCACTCCCAGGTCTTGGAGATAAGGGATTTTTTCGGTCAAGCCGGCGAAGGTTCCGGGACGCTCCGCCTTCGAACTCGTATGAATTGTGAAGCCGCGAACGTGTGTCTCGTAGATGACCGTATCAGAGGCGGAATGCTTCGGAGGAGAATCCATCTCCCAGTCGAATTGGTCGCGGGTATAGATGCATTTCGGTGTGGTGCCGGCGTTATCAACGGTCGAAATGCTTAAGTCAGTCAGTCTGCTGGAAGAATCGTACCCCCGGGCTGCTGAAAAATCCCAATTCTTGACGCCGGCAATTGCTCTTGCATACGGATCTAGAAGCAACTTCTGTGGGTTGAAGCGATGGCCTTCTTCTGGCTGATAAGGTCCTTCGATTCGATAGCCATAGAGTTGTCCCACGTTAATGCCTCGCACCCAAATATGCCAGACGTCGCCGGTCCGATGACATATTCGGATCCAAATCAATGATCCTCGTCGGAGAAGAATCATCAGGATCCTTGTAAAATTCCAAGCGAACACGGGTCGCGTGACGGCTGAACAAAACGAAATTGACTCCGTCACCTTGTTGATGTGTACCCCCGATCGGAAGTGGATAGCCCGCCTGAATATCACTTTCCTCGGGCGATCCTACGAAACTGTTCGCCAGTTTCTCCTTCGTCGCTTAATTCAGTCAGTGACATTGTTTGCCATCCTCATGTGTCAGATCCTAGAAGTTTCGCTCCAAGCGTCGTCGCTTGGTGGCTGTGCTATTTCTTCCGTGCAATCGAGGCACCTTCCATGCTGGCCCGCTTGTTCCATCCGTGGAAACGCGAGAAGTCACCTGCATTCCACGTCTCCCGGAGTCCAGGGGTACTCAGATCCCAGTCTGGTCGAATCTCACTCGTCACGGCGCGTAGATCGTGCCAAAGATCGATGACCGAAGGACGGCCCCAGAACCAGTAGCCGTTGTAGATGCTGTAAATCACGAGGCCCGGCTTGAGCACGAGCGTATGCGGGATCATCGGATTGTGCTCCGGGTCGGTGTACTCCTGGATGTCGAGGTCCTTTTGAACCGTTCGGTCGGGGTCGGAAAGGAATGTCCACTCGGCTCCGACTGACGCGCGGAATTCCTGCAGAGTGTGGTGATCGTCGGTGGCGATCGTGGCGATCTGAGTGTACGCCACCGCGATCTTCGGGTAGAACGCGGCGAGTTCCAAATGCTGTTGATGCTCTTTTGGACAATAGTGGCCACGCGCCAGCGTGAGGATGAGCGGATCGTCGCCCTGAAGCTGGCTGAGCTTGCGCAATTCGCCCGTGTGATCGGGCAGTTCGTAGTCGGGGAAACTTCCTCCGGGCACGATATCAGAACGCATGATTCGACTCCTCTCGTTTTTCTCAAAGATCCAGAGTGACAGCCGCGTTTGGTTGGGAACAGCATACGAGCACGTTCCCGGTGGCGGGCCGCTCCAGCGGCTCAGGGTTATAGACAATCGATCCGTCAATCAGACCAGTCATGCAGGTATGACAGACTCCAGTCCGGCACGACCACCTCACCGGAACGTCGCACGCTTCCGCCAGTTCAAGCAAGCTTCGGAATTTCGGATCCCAGGCGGCGGTAATCCCACTACGCGCAAATGAGACTGGGGGGCCAGATCCGGCCCGCCCTTGTGGCAGCATGAGGAGTGTGGACAACCTGCGCCATACCTGGGGTAATTGCTTCGAGAGAACCGAAGATTTCCGTGTGCACATTGTCGGCGAGCACGCCCCAGCTTCGCAGCCCATCGCGCATATTCTGCAAGAATGCAGGCGGACCACACAGATAGAAGTCACTACCTTCTGACACGCCAATTCTCTCGAGCAAAGCTGTGTCAATGTGTCCGGGAGCATCAAAGTCTGCCCCGAGTCGGTCGCTTGCAGCGGGCCTGCTGTACACGATGTATTCTCGTCCGCGGGCGAGCTGTTTCAGCAATGAACGCGATTCTTCTGCGAACGGATGGTCAACGCGATTGCGCGCTCCGTAGATCCACCAGATCTCGCGTTGCGAATTTTCCGCAGCCAGTGAGTGCAGCATCGACATCACGGGCGTTGCGCCCACTCCAGCGCTCAGCAGAACCACGGGATTCGCGCTGGGACGCAGAGTAAAGCTTCCTCGCGGCGCACTCACATCCAATAGATCGCCTTCTTGCGTATGGCTGCACAGAAACGAACTTCCAATTCCGTTCAATTCGCTCTTGACGCTGATACGCAGGTGATCAGCTGCCGGCAGATCAGACAACGAATAGCTGCGAAGAACCGGCGGTTTGTCCGGGCCGAGATGCAATCGCAAAACAACAAATTGACCTGCCTGGAAGTCAGGAATAGGCTTTCCCGTCGGTCGGCGCCAGGACGAAGGAAGTTACTTCATCGGTCTCCTTTCGGATACGCGCGACTCGCATCTGTCGAAATCCGGGCCACGCTGGCGCTTGTTCCTCAGTGGCAAGTCCTGGATTCCCCTCCGTAGTTTTGGAGCTCAAGTCTTGTTGCAGCATTGCCTGAAACGAACTCTGCCAACCCTTGCTAAGTGCAGGAACCCGTAGCGCCCGTTCCAGTTGATCGCTGGAATGTCCCGGCAAATAAAGAAGGGCGTCAACCTCGGCCACGCTGATTCGCTCTGGACCGTCAGCTATTTTTACAATGTCATCGTCTGCACCAACTTCTCCCTCCTGCAATACGCGAAGGTAGAATCCGGGTCTGTGATGTTCTACGAGAAGGGCAGGCATCCGAGGTTCATTCATACGGATGCCGACGCGATAGCATGTCACGCGTGGCTGCGTCACTTCAAATTCAGCACCACCGATGCGGTATCGATCGCCGATGCACACTTCGTTATCAGGAAGTCCCTCGACGGTGAAGTTTTCTCCGAACTGGCCGAAAGTAAAATCGCTGCGGCCCAAAAAGCGCTCCCAGTAAAGGTAAGAATCCATCTGGTAAACGAATACGGCGCGGTTCTCCCCTCCGTGACCCGTTAGATCGGCTTGGCCGTCACCAGCAATATTGAGCTTGCGCACCATTTGCCGTCCCGTGACCGGACTCTTCCAAATCGCGGTGCGAACAGTCTTACCGTTCCACATCACCTCGCGTGGAAGACCAACGTTCACTGAAAGCAATTGCGCCATGCATACCTCGTTGAGGACCAGCGTGTCGCTGGAATTCTTCTATGTCCCACCAACGCCGAGCCGGAGTAGCACCATCCAACCGCCCTCTTCTCGGCTCAGGCGGCCACCTGTTGGGCAGATCGGACCTTGTGCGGCGCGCCAACATAAGGGAACGAGTCGAGCAGGTCCGTGTGGTGCCCCACGTTATCTCGAGTCACCTTGCCGTTTGTAAGGATGGGAAGAAAGACATCAATGGCGTCGTCGGTGAGTGTCCGGCCATTTGCCGGGTAGGACGCCGGTTGGCTGGGATCGTAAGGCAGGATATCCGGCAGAAGAATCTCGGCGGCCCGCTTTGCTGCCTCCGGGGCATATCCCCCCGTGTGCTCCAGCGAGTGTGCAAAGACATTGATGAAACGGGCATCGTCTAACGGCTGTCCAGCCTGGTAGGCGCCTATCTCGTCGCCGGTAAGGAATACAGATTGCGAGGCCAGCGCACCGCGGTCCGCCTGAACCCATTTGCCGCTTGCGCCGTCCACAGTGCGATGCCACAGGCCCATCTTTCCAGAGCCCAGAGCGGAGTTGGGTATTTCCAGCGCGATACTGCACACGTCCTTGTCAGTGAAGAAATCTTCACCTGTGAACTGGAGATTGTTCAGCGCGCCCATCGTGTCGAAGAAGAAAGGATCGCTCCGCCAGCCGGCGAAGAAGCGGTAGTCTCCGTTCTCCGTCACCAACGCCTCTCGCGCAGTGGAGACCGGCGCCCCCACTACGATCGTCTGTCCGTCGTCGCCGATGCCTGCAGCCCGCATCGCCTTCGACACGGCGCAAAGTCGCAGTCTGCGCTCCGCTCTTGTCTGTGGTGAAGCACACTCGGTACGCGATATCGGCAACGGAATCGCCGTCAGCGTCAATCTTGAGCTCATAGATCGCCTCCGTCGCAAAGGGAACTTCCGTCGTGGGTCCAGGCGGGCTTACACCTACGGATGGATGTACGTTCATAATGAAGATCGACTTGCTTGCGTCCCCGGGCTTCGGGAAGGCATACAAGTCAGTAAGATCGAGGCGGGCGTCCCCGTGGGGAAAGCCAAATTCCGGGCCGGAGTAATGGTGTGACATAAACTTTCTTCTCCTCTGTTCTACATTTCCGTGTGCTGACTTCATTTCTCGTCAGTTTCACATCACCAAAAGAACCCGGGACCGTGCTGCCCCTGCCAATGAGCGATCGCCGCATCTCCGCAAGCACTACCGAACGCAAGCGAGTGTGAGGCTGTACCAATCACGGCTATCTTTCCATGCCCCTCTGATCTCAAAACCCACCTCTTCGAGAAGGCTTCGAATGCCCTCATCCGTGAATTTGTAACTATTCTCCGTGTGAATGGTTTCGCGGGGCATGAAGTGAAGATCGAGGTCTGCGTCCTCGATACTTACATCCTGCTCTTCCGTGCTCTCGAGGTGCATCTCGATCCGAGACTCAATGGAATTCCAAAGCACTCGATGACGGAAGCAACCGGCGTCAAAGTTGGCCCCCAGTTCTCTGTTAAGGCGATGCAAGATGTTCAGGTTGAACGCGGCGGTAATTCCATCACTGTCGTCATATGCAGCCAGAAGAGTGGGTTCGTCTTTCACCAAGTCCGTACCGAGCAACAACGCGTCTCCGCTTTGCAACTGAGCACGTAAGTTCCGCAAGATGAGCCGTGCTTCTTCAGGCGAAAAGTTGCCGATGCTTGTGCCGATGTAGAGTGCGAGTGTGGTGCCGTCGAAGCGTTCCAGTTGCAGCGGGTGAGTTACATAGTTCCCGACGATCGGCTGTACTCGCACTTCCGGCAACGCGCATTCAACGTTTTCGCACGCCAACTCAAGAGCGTTGGAACAGACATCGACTGGCACATAAGCGACGTCGCCCGAGAGGCGCAACGCAGCTTCGAGCAGAATGCAGGTTTTCGAGGCGGTACCGGCACCCAACTCAACGAGCCGCAGTGGCAAGCATCTATCGTTGTGAGCACGAGCAACGATCGCATCTGCGTTTTCCGCTAGGATCGCTCTTTCTGTGCGAGTGGGGTAGTACTCCGGAAGAGCCGTGATTCGCTCAAAAAGTCGCGAACCCTCTGCATCGTAGAACATCCACGGTGACAGCGAGCGTCGTCGTGCCATCAAGCCGCGCCGAACTTCGCAAGTCAGTGCTTCGTGTTCATCCGCGGTTGCGAGGTGCTCGAGCTCAACGGTCTCAAGGTAAGTTGCCATGTGCACGGGTCCTTTCAGGCAGCCAAGCGAATCCCGGTGAACTGCCATCTGGTTGTTGGTGAAAAGAAATTACGATAAGTCGCCCGAATATGGCTCGCAGGAGTGACGCACGACCCACCGCGCAGAATCATTTGGCCTGACATGAACTTGCCGTTGTATTCGCCGAGAGCACCAGGCAGAGGCTTGTACCCCGGATAACCGGTGTACGCGCTCGCTGTCCATTCCCAGCAATCGCCGAACATTTGCTGAATACCTGCGCCTCGCGCTGCAGCAGGATGGAGTCTTCCAGACTCGAGGAGGTTTCCCTCAACCGTTGCTTGGCTCGCGACGTGTTCCCATTCCGCCTCGGTCGGAAGTCGGCAACCTTTCCAACGCGCGAAGGCATCGGCCTCGAAACAACTTATGTGGCAAACGGGCGTGTCAAGCAGTGCCGAGAGCCCGTGCCAACCCGCCAGTGTGAACACGCGCCAGCCGGTCTCATCGTCAGCATCGCGCCGCCAGTACAGAGGCGCCTGCCAGGCAGCGCGCTTCACGTTATCCCAACCTTCGGAGAGCCACAATTCAGGGCGCGTGTACCCGTTGTCCGATATGAATTCGAGGTATTCGCGGCAGGTGACTTTGCGGTTTGCGATCTGGAAGGCTTCTAGAAATACGTTATGGCGGGGAGTCTCATTATCGAAACAAAAATCGAGCGGGTCCTCTGCTCGCAGCGGGTAACCAACCTCGACTAATCCACCGTCAAAGTTGTGCCAAGTTAGTTTGGAAACTCGATGCTCACTTTCGTCTAGAAGAGGGCTTGCCATGTACGAGAGGCACAGTGGGTTGGAAAAAAAAGCGTGCTTAATGTCCGTCAAGGCGAGTTCTTGGTGTTGCTGCTCATGATTCAATCCCATCACAATCCGCCGAGTTGCTTCCTCACCGGCGTCGCTCGCAAGAAGCCTATCCATCTCCTGGTCAATGTATGCGCGGAACGCAAGAACTTCATCGAGCGAAGGTCGTGAGAAGACCGATCGCAAGCCTTTGTCCGGAATCTCCCGGCCGAGCGAGTTGTAATAGCTATTGAAAAGCCAATGAAACTCTTCCCGAATCGGTTGGTAGTCCCTAAGGAATGGACGCAACACAAACGTTTCGAAGAACCATGTTGTGTGAGCCTGATGCCATTTCATGGGGCTGGCTTCCGGGCACGACTGGACCATCTGATCTTCGGCCGAAAAACTCGCAGCCAGCGCACTTGTCGCTGACCGCACAGCCTTGTATCTCGATCGGATGGCGGTGTCCAGCACGTCCCTCCCAACGTCACACCGAGCGGCTTCTATACCCTCCCCTTGGCATCGCGCTGCAATAGCAGCGGTTTGAGCCATCGTGTCCTCCTCGGCTGTTTTCGTTCGTCTGCGCGGAATCGATTTCTATCTGCTGAATTCATAAAAACAGAGGCGTCAAAACGAGACAATTGGACCATGGTATTGGCGATACGTTGGTATCGGCTCTTGAAGTCTCTTCTCGATCTCCGGAGTGGTCGTGCAGTTCCCTTCTACGCGAATGGCTCCAGCATGCCGAGAATGGTCGGCAGATATTCCGAGACCGTCGGATGAATGTGCATCGCGCGCTCGATGACCGTGTACGGCGCCTTCGCATACATGACGTCCAGCAGCACGTGAATCACTTCATCGCCTCCGACTCCAAGAATCGCGGCTCCAAGAATCTGCTTTGTTTCTGCATCGACGCAGATCTTGATGAAACCTTGTGTCTCGCCTTTTTCGTAAGCCCGGCTCACTTTACTCATCGGATATTTCACAGCGAGGGCACGACGTCCGGATTTCCGTATCTCCGCATCCGTCATGCCGCATCGTCCCAGCGGCGGATCAATGTATAGGGCGTAAGCCATGGATCCGGTCGGAAACCCGGCGATGGTCGTCGTTGAAGAGATTGTCCGCAACGATCTCGTAGTCGTTATAGGATGTGTGCGTGAACGCGCCGCGGCCGTTACAGTCCCCCAATGCCCAGATGCCGGACACGTTCGTTTGCAGTTGATCGTCAACGATTATGTAGCCGCGGCGGTCGGTGGCAACCCCTGCCTGCTCCAGTGCCAGGTCGTTCGTGTTGGGAGTACGTCCCACGGCCAGAAGAACGTGCGTGCCCACTACTTCTGGCGGACCTTCTTCGCATGTGAGGCCGACGGCGACACCGCCATCGCGATTCGCGAGCGAGATACATTTGGCATTCAGCCGGATGTTTACGCCTTCAGCCTCCAGGATTTCGCGCACACCTTGGGAAACATCTTCGTCCTCCCGCCCAATCAAGCGCGGCCCCATTTCCACAACCGTGACTTCGCTCCCGAAGCGGCGATAGATTTGGGCGAACTCCAGCCCAACATAGCTTCCGCCGACGATGATGAGATGCTCGGGCAAGAAATCGATATCCATCATTGATGAGTTGTTGAGAAATGGGACGTCGTGAATCCCCGGCATTTCTGGAACCGAAGCGCGCCCGCCCACGTTGATAAAGATCTTGTCGGCTTGCAGAACTTCATCGTTGACCACGACGGTGTTCGACGACTGAAAGCGAGCATGCCCCTGAATGACCGTACAATTAGCCGTGCCTCGGAGCCACTCCTCCACTCCCTTGTTTGACCTCGCGGACGCTGCATCTTTGCGGGCCTTTGACTCGCGTCATATCGACGCGCAAATCACCAATGGCGAAACCATATTCCGCCCCTCGGCGGGCAACATGGATCGCATAGGCGCTTGCCACGAGTGTCTTTGTTGGGATGCATCCCGTATTCACGCATGTGCCGCCAAATTTATGGCGTTCGATAATGGCGACAGTTTTGCCCGCATCCGCGAACCGCGCTGCCAGGGACGGACCCGCCTGGCCCGTCCCGATGATGATTGCGTCGAAGTGCTTCATCGTAGTGGTCAACGTGCCCCCTCTATGTGGATCTTGCCGTCTTTGGCTGCCTCTTCGGGGGTCTTGCCGTCCTGACGCGCGACAATGTAGGCGGCGTACCAGCCCGACCAGTGGTGCTTCGGAGCGGTAGGTTCATATTCGCCGTGGTGCTTCTCAGCCTCTTGCAAGAGTTCGGTCAGCGTCGCGACATCCAGATTGCTAAGTCCCCGGCCGGGCAGCCGGGTTGTGACTTCCTGAAACAGCCATCCATTGCCGTCGGGATCACGAAACGTGGCGAACGAGCCGTAGGTGGCATGCTCCGGTGCTGGCCCGCTGATGCGCCCGCTGCCGTCGATCTGGAACTGAGCGCCTGGCGTTCCGGGGTGGAACACCTCACTCACCTCAATACCGCGTGCGACAAGATCTCTCCGTGCTGCCTCAACGTCGGAAACGATCAGGTAGAGGCCCTGGGCCGAACCTGGCGCAGCGGATGTCATCTTCGTGCCAAACTGAACCGAGCACCCGGAACCGGGCGGCGTGAACTGAACAACCCGGAACCCGTTATCGAACGGGAAGTCGGCGTCGAGCCGCCATCCCAGCTTGGTGTAGAACTCCTTCGAGCGGTCAACATCCGCGACCGGAATGACGATCACCTCGAACTTCATATCCATTCCGTTGGAGCTAGCGCGCCTGATCGGCTCACTGCTCGGAGACGCACGCAAAGTCGCCATATTCCCTCCTTGTTCGTCACGCAAATCGCTGTCCTGAGTTCTGCGCACTCCGGCTGACTTGCTCGGCTAGGCAGTACGACAGACTCCCTGCCGTCAGCACTCTGGTTCCTCCTCTGGCAATTGCGGCGATCGCTCGATGTGAGACAGTGATTGCCGTCTTCCAATTCCTCGATCCACCGATCTGATTAGGCCAGAATCACGACCACAAATCTATTGGACGAACGTATCGATTACGGCCAAAGTCTGGATTGGACTTATGGGCACAGAGTGGCGCGAACTTTACTCCGCGCGGCAATACCAAGGTATCGCCAATACCATCGTCCAATTGATTCGGCGAGCAGCGCGGCTGTAATCGCTGCATCGCGGCCGATGCAGTCGGAAACGCGACTCGCGCTCGTGCGCTAAGCCAAATATCTAGAGAAAGGATGGCAAAGACATGCCGGAAGCGACCTGGAAACCTCACGAGAAACACGGACGGCTGACGATGCAGAGCGACTTACCCGACAGCGTCTACGCGTTTCCGAAGCAGCGTAAAGAGCCACTGACCGACGCGCAACATGTGCGCAACGCGGTGGCGCGGTTCGATCAGGTCATCGACGTCTCCGATGCCGACCGTGCTTTGGCGTTCGCGAATATCGAGAAAGCTGCAAACTACTACGACGTCAACCTCTCGGAAACGTCATGGCACGAGCTGGGCATTCATCCTCAAAAGAACAGAAGAGAGGCTGCCGCCAAAGGCGCTGTCACCCGCGAAGGCAGAATCCAGCGTTAAGAATCCGCTGGACAGGAATTCGACGGGGGGAAGAACGAACGGCAAACGGAAAGACTCAACCAGCGAAGACCAAACCTCCTGCCATGGCCCAGCAGCGGCATAGTTTTTTGGCGTCTCGGCAACTCGTTTGTCATAGCTATCCCGGCCATTTCCAGTTTCGAATTTCTTCTTTGTCGATGCCTTCGGCGTGAGCATAGTTGATGCTTGCGATGATCTGATCTTTCAGCCATTCCTTGACTTGGGCGCCGACGGAACGCAGACGTGTGACATGATCGATGACGTCAATTGCCAAATTGAAGCGGTCGATCTGATTGAGAATCGCAAGTTCCAGGGGAGTATTGATGCTGCCCTTTTCCTTGTAACCGCGCACGTGTAGATTGTCGTGATTCCTGCGCCGGTAACTCAGTTTGTGAATGAGCGCAGCATAGCCATGGAAATTGAAGATGATCGGCTTGTCTGTGGTGAACAGCGAATCGAAATCGCGATCGGAGAGTCCATGCGGATGTTCGGTCTCCGGCATGAGGCGGAAGAGATCGACAACATTGACAAATCGTATCTTCAAATCGGAGAAGTGCTCCTTCAAGATTGCGACCGCGGCAAGGGACTCCATGGTCGGGATGTCGCCGGCACAAGCCATCACGACATCCGGCTCCTCGCCGTTGTCACTGGAGGCCCAGTCCCAGATGGCGATTCCCTTGGTACAGTGGGCGACCGCATCTTCCATGGAGAGGTACTGAAGATGCTCCTGCTTATCCGCCACGATCACGTTCACGTAATCGTGTGACCGAAGGCAGTGATCCATCACACTGAGCAGGCAGTTTGCGTCCGGCGGTAAGTAGATTCGCACGACATCCGGACTTTTGTTGGTAACCACATCGAGAAATCCTGGATCTTGGTGCGTAAATCCGTTGTGATCCTGCCGCCATACCAGAGAGGTAAGCAAGAAGTTGAGCGAAGGCACTGGCGCACGCCAAGCGAGTTCCATCTTGGACTTCTCAAGCCACTTGGCGTGCTGATTGAACATGGAATCGATGATGTGAATGAAGGCCTCATAACTTGAGAAGAGCCCGTGGCGGCCAGTCAAAACGTAACCTTCAAACCAGCCTTCGAGCGTGTGCTCACTCAACATTTCCATCACGCGCCCGGAGACATCGAGTTCGCCGCCATCCGCATCGTCCGGCCTAAATTCAGCCTCCCAGGTTTTCTTTGAGGCGGCGTAGATGGCTGTGAGCTTGTTGGACGCAGTCTCGTCGGGCCCAAACACTCGAAAGGAACTCATGTTACGCCGCATCACTTCCGCCAGAAAGTGTGCGAGGATGTCGGTGGGCAGCGCGTGGACCGCGCCCGGGGCTTCGACCTCGACAGCGTAGTTGCGAAAGTCCGGCAGTTCAAGTTCCTTTCGTAGCAGTCCACCGTTTGCGTGAGGATTGGCGGAGATTCGACGCGGTCCCAAAGGCGCAAGTTCCTGCAGTTCCGCGATGAGCCTTCCGCAGGCGTCGAATAATTCTTCCGGCTTGTAGCTGCGCAGCCAGTCTTCGACAAGCCTCATATGGGTCTCATTTGTCGCCGGATCGGACACAGGGACCTGGTGAGCTCGCCACGTACCCTCCACTTTGTGGCCGTCTACTAATTTCGGCCCCGTCCATCCCTTGGGAGAGCGAAGTACGATCATGGGCCAGCGGGGGCGCGCGGCATTACCAGTTGCGCGCGCGTGTTGTTGGACCGAGCGAATTTCCAGGATGCACCGCTCCAGTGCCGAAGCCATTTGTTGATGCATCGCAGACGGGTCTTCGCCCTCGACGAAATAAGGCTTGTGGCCGTATCCAATAAGCAGCGCCTCCAGTTCGTCGTGCGGAATGCGCGCGAGGACCGTTGGATTCGCGATCTTGTAGCCGTTGAGGTGCAATACCGGCAGGACAGCGCCATCGCGAATGGGATTTAGAAACTTATTCGAATGCCAGGAGGTGGCAAGCGGGCCGCTCTCGGCTTCGCCGTCTCCCACAGCGACGGTAACGATGAGATCGGGGTTGTCGAACGCCGCTCCATATGCGTGAGAGATGGAATAGCCAAGCTCGCCGCCTTCGTGAATCGAACCAGGCGTTTCCGGCGTGCAATGGGAGCCGATGCCGCCGGGAAACGAGAATTGCTTAAAGAACTTGAGCAAGCCGGCTTCGTCACGACTTTTGTCGGGATAAATCTCGGAATAGTAGCCTTCAAGGTAGCAGTTGGCGAGCGTGGCTGGCGCGCCGTGGCCCGGGCCCGCGATATACATGACGTTGAGATCGTATTTCTTGATGAGACGATTCAGATGAATCCAAATCAATGACTGTCCAGGATCCGATCCCCAATGGCCAAGTAGCCTATGCTTGATGTGCTCCGGCCGCAATGGCTCGCGAAGCAGAGGATTGGCGCGGAGATAGATCATTGCTGCCGCCAAATAATTGCAGGCATTCCAGTAAGCATCTATCTTTCGCAACTCGTCGGGGGCAAGCGGCGCCAGGATGTCACTCGCAACTTCAGTTGTGCTAGCCATTCTGTTCTCCTTCAGGTCACACTACGCATCGGCGGAAATGAGCTACCTCGCTTAGTCCTGTGATGCCGCAGTTTTAGTTAAGAGACCGAGGAATTTCGGATTCTTCTAACCGCTGTCGCGGCAACCCGCTGCGAAAGTGTCCGCCGATACCTTCGTCCAATGGATTCTTCACCTCACTTCTGGCCTAATGGCAGAAGGCGCGAACGTTGGCACCGGTGCTTGAGCTTGCGGCGTGTGATGAGGGCGCTGTCGCTAGAGCTTGTTCGCACGACCTGGAGATGAATCATGAAAGCAATTGTTGTTCACCAATACGGTGGGCCTGAAGTCCTCAAGTTCGAGGAGTACCCCGATCCAGTAGCGGGTCCAGGCGAGGTACTGGTCCGGGTGGCTGCGGCGAGCGTGAATCCGATCGATTACAAGCGGCGTGCGGGGCTGACGAAGGATTTTTATCCCCTCACGTTTCCGGGACTGATCGGAGTCGACCTTGCGGGTACCGTTATCAAGGTTGGCCCCGAAGTGGAAGCGTTCGAAGAGGGCGACCGGGTGTTCGCAATGGCAGACAACACCTACGCTGAACTTTGCGTGGTGAAAGCGGCAGTGTTGGCGGACGTCCCCGATGGACTCGATTTGATTGAGGCGGCGGCGCTGCCACTGGTGACGACGACCGGCAACCAGCTCCTTACTGCTACGGGAATAAAAGCAGGCCAGACGGTTCTCGTCGTCGGCGCCCAAGGAAATGTCGGGCGGTCTGCGGTGTTCACTGCGAAGCGGCTCGGAGCGACTGTTATCGCGGGGGTATTGAAAAGGCAGATGGATGAGGCGAAGACTGTCGGCGCGGATCAGCTCATTGCAACCGACGACGACTCCGCGATTGCGAATCTTCCCCCTCTGGATGCAGTAGCGGATACGGTCGGCGGAAGAATCGCCGAGAAGCTGATCGCCAAGGTCAAGCCGGGAGGAGTGTTTGCTTCGGTTGCCGGCAAACCGGAGAACGCCGCGGAGTTCCCATCTGTAAAGTCAGTGTTTGTCTTCTCGCATTTCGACAGGGACACGCTCCAATTCATGGCCGAAGCGGTGCGAGATGGCAAGCTGGTGATCCCGATCGGCCCCAAGCTGCCACTCAGCCAAGCCTCCGAAGCTCACGCCGCCGCGGAGAAGGGCGGTGTTGGGAAGATCTTGCTACTGCCTTGACTTGGGCTTGCATAGAAGAGGCGGGCTCAGCTCCGCCGGTAGCGTAAATACAGATACGCAGCGTGTTCCTTGACGCTGACCATCTGAAACCATGGAGCGGAATCCGGCAGAAACTGCACCCCCTGCACGACCGCTGGCCGGGTGGCATCGCGTTCACGGCCCGCAATCTGCGGCGACAGCGTCAGAAAGAGTTCGTCTACCGCATCCGCCGCCAAAAATTGTCCAAACAGTGTAGGCCCGCCCTCGTGGAGTAGCGCCTTTACTTCAAACTGCGACTCCAGCAACTCCAGGATCGCCTGCGGAGCAATGGTCCCGCCACTCGAGCTCAAAACATGTACCTCAACGGAATCCAGTGTCGCAAAGCCTCGACGGGTGAGCTCATCTCTGCCAGCCGAGGTTGTGATAACTACGGTGCGCATAGCCGGTGTTTGGAAAATGGCTCTCTCCAACTCCAGTTGGCCGCTGCCGCTAACGATCGCGAGCAGTGGATATTCCGGTTTATGCAGTCCATTGGCTCGGTATTCCGCATATAAATGCTTCGCATCGGGGTAGGTGTATTCGGGAGTCCAAAGGCTTTTCGCGCTTATGTCGTGCAGCGTTCCAGCGCCGACGATCACCGCATCAGCAGAAGCCCGCAACAGGCCCATGATGAAACGGTCCGCAGGATTCGAACCACTGATCGTTGAGCCGCCCGATTTGCCCTTGATGTTGTAGCTCGCAACCCCGTCGAGAGTGGAAACAAAATTGGCAATGACGAGCGGCCGCGCAACAGGTGGTGCGCCGAAGCGCAGATCCCCGTCGTATAGCTCCCTCAATTCTCGCGGGAGTGCCGGTTCAGCCTTCTCCTTGTCACAATCAACGAGAGTCCGTACAAGCTCCATTCGCCGTCCTTCGGGAAGCCCTCGCGGAGGGAGAAGCCCCCGGAGTCAGATCCGATCCGGGTCAACGTCAACCGTAGGTGAGATCCGTGCTCTGTCCGACCTCGATAATATATCCGCCAGGATCGCGGATGTAGCAGCGAATTTCAACGTACTTGGGAATTGACCCTGTCATGAACTCCGCTCCCCAGCTTTCCTACCCTTCATACCATGCTTGAATATCCGCGACGCGGATATTCATAAAGCTGCTGATCTTGTCCGGGGCCGAGGGGCACACTCAATCTGAGCGCGCTGCGCCCCATCTCCTTTCGCTCGAGACCACGCTTGCACGATACGACGAGCACGATCCCGATTCAGACTCGTCGCTCCAGATGTCGCGATCTTAGCGCTCCACACCCGAATCGTACGAAATGCCACGACATTCATCGGGAGATCCCTCCCTCGCACTTCGACTGGAGCCAACCATGGCAACACGATCATGTAAACGTTCGGTACCCCAATTCTTATGCTGCTGAAACCGACCTCTTCTTCGCGTTGAGCGCCGGTAGAAGAAGTTTCAGAAGCGCTTCGTCTGAAAACGGGTTCTGACCGGAGATCAACTCGCGATCTTGAAGGACGTAGCTCTGCCATGGAGCGACCACACTTACGTCACCGCCCGCGGTGCGCAAAGCGAAGTCCGGGTAGAAAAGAACCTTGCCACCAATCTCAAGCGGCTCCCGCTGCTGCTCTTCCGCCGTCGAAAAGATGGTCATCTTATATCCGGCATAGATCCATCCTTGAGCCTTGGCCTGTGCTCCAGCGGCATCGCCCGCCGACAGCGCGGCGACAAACTCCTTCGATTCGGGAAGCGCGGAGAGCAGTGAAATCGGGCCATGGCAGAGCACCGCAGTAGGCTTCGATGTTTCATGGAAATGTCTCATCACGATGCCCGCGTCGGGATCGTCGAGAAGATCAATCATCGGGCCATGGCCGCCAGGGACGAAAACAGCGTCATATTGATCCAGGCCTGATGCGATGACATCCGAGATACGCGATGGATTTTTGAGCCCAGTCAGGCTGTCGCGGAATTTCAGATAGTCCTGAAGCTTAGCCTCGTCCCCACCGAAGAACTGCGGCTATCGCTGAATTGACATCCAATTGCGGCGTGTTGCCTTTGGGGTTGGCGAAGGTGATTTCATAGCCCTCCTTCATCAGGGCGCGAGTCGGAACCGTCAGTTCGTTGAGATAGTAGCCTGCGCCGGTATAAACCTTGCCATCTTTCAGGGGCAATCCACGACCGCTCGATACTAGCACTAGCACTTTTCCTTTACTTGTCATTGTTGTTCTCCTTTTTGAAATCGAATTCTGTTCTCCTGAATATGAGCTAGCTCGTTGTCCGCGGCCTCCCCCAAAGTGCGCAAGGACCGGCCACCGCGGTTGATAAGAGCTATGCTCCTGGGAATCCAAACATCAACCACGACTGATTGGCTACCCAATGCGGGTAGAGCTCCGTCATCTGATCGAACAGGTCCTGGTCGGACGTCGCGGTTTTCTGCACCCGATCGAAGTCCTCAAGGTAACGCTTGGTGTCCTGGATCGCCGAGGGGGAGTCCGGCGCGCCAGGCTTCTTGTGACCGGCGACCACGATCTTCGGGTTCAGCGCTGCTAACCGGTCCAGGTCCGCGATCCAATTCCTTCGGCTCTCGGGGGTGGTGTCGCCGACATACATCCGGCATTGGTTGTACACAACGTCACCGGCGACGATCAGTCCGATCGATGGAACGTAGAGAGAGGTCGAATCGGGACTATCGGTGCGACCCTGCTCGATGATGCGCAATTCGTGGCCTTCGAGAGTGAACGTGTCGTGCTCATAAGGCTCAGGCGAAACCAACTTGGTGGCGACTTGTCCAGGAAACATACGGCGGGCTAACCGCTCCACTGGGGGAGTAAAAGACATCTGCATGGCTTTCACCGTCTTCGGCGTTGCGATCGCCCGAGCGCCCGGAAAACGGTCGAGCAGAATGCCCAGACCGTAGAAATGGTCGAAATGCGCGTGCGTTATGTAGATGGTCTCCAGGTTGCGGTTATGCAGAGCAATCCAATCCGCGAGAGCTTCGGCCTCAGCCACCGTCGTCATTGCGTCTACAAGCACCGCGTCGTACTCGCCGAATATTAAAGTCGACGTGATCGGGTCGAAGCCGAGCGCTTCGCCAAAGGGTTTTGGCCGCTCGCCAACCATTGCCTTTCCCGGGGCCGTAAAAACGTTCACACTCAGCATGCTCGACGCGACAGGCCCGCTCTCTTTCACTCCGTTTGTGCCATCCATCTGGTACTCCTTTCGATGTCAGAGCCAGTTAATATTCAAAAGAGCGCTCGCAGAAGCGCAGCGACCAATCCATTTGGCCAACGCACCGATCCATGCCAAAATATCGGCTGGACTTCTGGGTCGGCAGCGGTCATTCTTCTATCCCATCCCGGCCGGAGGTTAACCGTAGGTGAGATCGGTGCTCTGTCCGACCTCGATAATGTACCCGTCTGGATCGCGGACGTAGCAGCGGATCTCGCCGTACTTGGGGATCGGTTCGGTGATAAACTCGGCTCCTCGGCCTTTCCACAATTCATAGCAAGCTTGAATATCCGCCACGCGGAAATTCAAAAAGCTGTTGATATGATTCGGGTCGGGGACGCTGAGCGTCACCGTCGGCTTATCCGGTGTCGGCCCACCCCCGACGTTCAGAATCATCCAGATATTCGCAAGCTGAAGGTACGCAGGCGCGTTGCCGTCGCCCAGGCTCAGAATGCGAGCGCCGAAGACTTTCTCGTAGTAGCGAGCCGATCGCTCGATGTCGGCGACGGTGAGAAAATGCGCGATGCTGATCCCCTCTCGCGGGGGCATCTCATAGGTCTTTTGTTCGACTTGTACGGCGCTCATTGATTACTCCTATCTCGATACCGCGTCCACGCGATGCCACCTCGAGCGGTTGCAGCGCTCGTAACTGCTTCCCTCGGCGGCACCTTCATGAAACCAGAAGCAGGACTGCGGGTCTATTGGACGAAGGTATCGACCGATACCAAAGTGCGGATTGGATACATCGCCAAAGAAGTGGTGCGTACCCTATCCCACGTGCCTCCAAAACCGGGGCATCGCCAATACCATCGTCCAATTGCAGAGTCAGGTTGCCGCTTGAGAGAATCGCGAGCGAAGCGTGTGAGGCGGGAACGCCTGGTGCAGAGTTCACAATCCGCCAGCCGAAGAGTTGGAGACGGAAGACAGTACGTCGCGAGTGAGGATAAATCGAGATGAAAAAAGATCAGCGCGGAATCAATCCCGCTTCCAAGCCCAGCGGCAATGGGTGTGGGGAATGCCTGGCATCGCCGGAAGGTTGGTGGTTTCATCTCCGCCGCTGCGCGGAGTGCGGGCACATCGGATGCTGCGACAGTTCTCCGAGCCAGCATGCATCCAAGCATGCCGCGGCAACGGGGCATCCGATCATTGCCAGCTTCGAGCCCGGCGAGGATTGGTTCTACGATTACGAGAAGCGGGCGATGATCGAGGGTGTGGGGTTGCTTCCGCCGCATTCGCATTCTAAAAATCAGTCCGCTCCTGGACCGGCGGGAAGAGTGCCGGCCAACTGGGAATCGCTGCTAAACTAGTCCCCCGCCGTTGGCAGCGAACTCAATATCGGTGGATACCTGCGGCTCTAGTGGATCCATCCAGCATCCCCAAAGTGAGGAGGAATTGCCGTGAAAGCAGCCAGAATTCATAGCTTTGGGCCGCCCGATGTCGTGGTGGTCGAGGATGTGCCCATACCGTCGCCGGGCCCTGGCGAGGTTCTGGTGCGCGTGATGGCCGCGGGCGTCGCTCCCTGGGACGCGATCATCCGTGAGGGCAAGAGCAAGGTCAGCCCGCAACCTCCGCTCACCCTCGGTTCGGACTTCTCCGGTGTCGTCGACAAGGTCGGCCCCGGCGTTACCGACTTCGCGCCGGCCGACGAAGTCTATGGCGTCACCAACCCGCAGTTCTGTGGCGCCCAGGCCGAATTCGCCGTGGCCGCGGCCAATATGGTCGCCCTCAAACCGCAATCGCTGAATCACGTAGAAGCAGCGTCGGCTCCCGTCATTGCGGTGACCGCCTGGCAAATGCTCTTCCAGTATGCACAAGCGATGCGCGGACAAACGGTAATGGTCGTCGGAGCCGCCGGGAACGTCGGGGCCTACGCCGTGCAAATGGCCGTAGACGCCGGGATCCACGTCGTCGCCATCGCCCATCTCGACGACGAAGGCCTGCTCCGTTCATTGGGCGTAAAATCCATCATCGACTCAAGCAAGCCGGCATTCGAGCAGGACCTCCCCAAGGTGGATGCGATCCTCGACACGGTCGGGGGTAGCACGCTTCAGCGTTGCGTCGCTGCGTTGAAACCTGGAGGCAAACTCGTCACCTCGGTCTCCACGCAGTCGCTGCCGGCAGAGGCCGTTTTCTTCTATGCTGAGGTGACCACCGCGCGCCTGCAGACGCTCACAACCTTGTTTGACGCGGGCAGAATCACAGCGCGTGTGGGCTCAGTCCTGCCGCTTTCGCAGGCGCGCCAGGCGCAGGACATGCTTGCGGGCGCACCACACAAGCCCGGGAAGATCGTCCTCGAGATCGGGCACCCGCAGTAGCCCCGAATCTGCGCGGCTCTATAGCCTCCGCGAGGGCGCGATGCACAAGATGGATCGAGATCGCACCTTCTCCAACAGCTGACGCAACCCGCTTCACGTTTCCAGAGCGGATGTCGCCAACCGCGAAAATTGCTGGCAAGCTCGTCTCAAGCATTTGCGGCGGCCGGCCAAGAGGCCACTTTTGTGGAGCGCTTGCCAGAACCGGATCCAGGTCCCGTCCTGTAAGAACGAAGCCCTGCTGATCAAGCGCGACACAGCCGCGCAACCAGTCACTGCGTGGTGACGCACCCGCCATCACGAAAACGTGGCGGATCTCGCGCGTCGTTCTCTCCCCTGACGACCGTTCTAACCAAGTCACGCGCTCCAGGTGGGATTCGCCCTCTAATGACACAAGCTCGGTTTCCAGATGCAGCTCGATCACCGGATGCGTTGTAATCCTCTGCGTAAGATAGCGCGACATCGTCTCGGAAAGGGTCTTTCCGCGAACCAGCATGTAAACCTTCTCGGCAGTTTCCGCCAGGAAAATGGCTGCCTGGCCCGCCGAGTTTCCTCCGCCGATGACGACGACTTCATCACCCCCGCAGAGCTGTGATTCCATGAATGTGGCCGCGTAATAGATTCCATTTCCTTCGAACTTCTTCAGGTTGGCGACGTTCGGCGTATTGTATTGTGCTCCTGAGGCGATGATGATGCTGCGAGCCTGCAGAATATCGCCATTTTCCAGCGAGAGCCGATACGGCCTTTGATCGCATTGGAACTTGACCACTCGCTGTCCCACCATCATCTTTGCGCCGAATTTTTCCGCCTGAACAACGCCGCGACGCGTGAGTTCCAGACCGGAGACGCCCGTGGGGAAGCCAAGGTAGTTCTCAATCTTCGAGCTCGAGCCCGCCTGTCCACCCGGAAAGTCAGCTTCGACCACAACAGTGTCTAAGCCTTCCGAGGCTGCGTAAACCGCCGCCGCCAATCCGGCAGGACCACCGCCTACGATGGCGACATCGAGAATGTGCGATTCATCTACTTTGCCCTGAGAGTCCCAGACATTGAGCCAACTGCTGCGTCGTGGGGTTGCGCTGCACGGCCGTCCCACTGCAAATCGCAATAGGTATTTCGTCGATCCTCACGTTAAAACGATCAAGCAGTTCCTGAGCGGCTGTGTCACTGTCAAGATCGACATATGCGTGCGGCTGACCGTTGCGGGTGAGAAACTCGCGCAACCGCAGTGTATTAGCCGAGTGACGCGACCCCAGAATTATGACGTTACCCATGTCGCCCGCAATAAGCGCTAAGCGCCGATGGATGAAAGCGCGCATGAAGATATCGCTGAGTTCGGCATCTTTCGAGATGAGCGAACGCAAGGCACTCGCGGTCACCTCAAGGAACTCCCCCGGCTCGGCAACTCGTCCGCGCGCCATAGACCCGGCACCGGAGATCAAGACCATGTCTCCTGAAAAATTTCCCGGACCATGGGTCGCAAATGTGTGCTCGCCGGAGAGCCTCGTGATGACAGCATCGAGCTTACCCGAAAGCACAACAAAGCACGGTATTCCCAAATCCCCTGCTTCGAACAGGATCTCTCCGGCTCGAACTGTTCTCGCGGTGCCGCATGGCCGAATGCGGTCAATCTGCGCCGGCGTCAGAACCGGAAAAGCCTCAGCCTGCCGGTCGGGTATGTCTATCGATGGCGGCATTAGCGCGTTCCCTCTCAAATGGAAAGCAACACATCTATCGGAGATATCCGACACGCCTCTTAGCGGCCGAAAACCTCGCGCAACATCACATTCAGATCATCGAGCGCTTGGGCGCAGTTACCTGTGAAGCTGGAGCCATGCATGATCGCCAGCGTCTTGGGATTTAAGTCGGCGAGCTTTTTCAGGTTCAGCGCGGTTTGTGGTGTGTAAGGCACGTACTCCGCAAGAATGCCTGTCTGATATTCCTTCATCGCCTGATGCGAGCGGCCCACGAGATCCGCAGAGCTGAGCGGTTCCACGTCCCCGTTCTGATGAAAGAGGTCTGAACAGAACAGCGTTTTCTGCGTTTCTTCGAAGAGGACACCAGCGTCCCAGCCGTGGGGTAGATGGGGAGTCCGGCAGTAGCGAAAACGGTACTTCCCGGTCTCAAAGGTCCCGCCGTCGACGAGGGCGCGTGACTCCCGACCGATGAAGTCGTTGACGTTCACCCGGCCGCCAACCTGGCTGCAGATCACATCGGCCTTCGGCGCTGCCGCCAGCCATTCATTGAGCGAACCACATTCGTCTGATTCGAAATGGCTGAAGCTGATGTGACGCAACTCGGAAAGTTGGATGAGTTTTGAGACCGCTTCACGAATTTCCGCATGCATTCCTCGCAGTCCAGTGTGGAACAGCAGCGGCTCATCATCTTTAACCAGAAAATGGTTGAATTGGAGATTGCCCGATTGCGCAAAGACCGAGATGCGATAAATGTTCGGCGCGATTTCCGTTGTGACCGCCATGCCACCCTCCTCAATCGAGTTTCTCAACGGTCTTTCTATTCTGAATTTCCCGCGACAACCGCCCTCGAACGAGATCGCTCAGCTCACTTCGTGCTCGCGGGAAGCTTTCTAATTACAGCCGCCCCCGCCTCGCTCACGACTTCGTCCTGAGAATCCGTCCCTCCCGAACTACCGATCGCGCCGATAATCTTTCCTTCGTCAATTAGTGGAATGCCACCTCGGGACGCAATGATCCCGTCGAACGCGAGCAAATAATTGAGATGCATAAGCTGAACGCCATCCTCGAAGACCTTCGTCGGGCGCCGAAATGTGACAGCTGCTCGCGCCTTGTGTTCCGCAATCTGAATGGAGGCGAGCATTGCGCCGTCCATCCGTTGGAAGGCGACTAAGTTACCACCGCAATCGGCAACTGCTACGTTCATTTTCCAATTCCGCTTCCTGGCCTCTGCTACAGCAGCCTTAATAACCGCCTGCGCTTGCTCCAGTGATATAGGGAGCCCGTAAGGCACATCGAATGGTATTTCGTCTGGGATGACATCAAGAGGATTCAACGCGAGCGTCGCTTCGACGGCGATTTCTGCTATGTTGCTTGACACAATTTTCCTCCGAAAACCTTGAAAGTTTTGGCAACCCTTTCGCCGCCATGAGCAGATACATGAGTTTCGACCCGATAGTATCCGAGCCGATCAGTCCTTTCCGTCATGTTGCGAGTTGTCCATCACTCGTAATACGCCGGCAACTTCTTTTGCGCGTCGCTTTGTGGCTGATCGTGGTTAATCCAGAGCTGCGCATGTTCCTTCGCAATGATTGCCGCTATCTTATCCATGGACTTGAGCGAGGCCTCCTTGCTCCAATTATTGTCGGGAACATAGCGATGATCGAAGCTTGTCTGGAAGTGCGCAACATCGCCGCTAAGAATCACCGGTCCAGTTTTAGGCAGCCTGACGAGCAGAGATTGGTGGCCGGGCGTATGTCCGGGTGTGGAGAGCACCACGACGCTTCCGTCGCCAAAGACATCGTAGTCGCCGTCGATAAGCTTTACCGGATGCTTCTTGTTAAAGGCGACGGTGTCTTGTCGGCTCCCAGCCCATTCGTACTCGACTCTTTGCACCAGCATCAGCGTGCTAGGAAACATCTCGACGTTCCCCGCGTGGTCCGGGTGGCTGTGTGACACCGCCATCAGCTTGATATCCGAGGGCTTGACGTTTATCTCCTCGAGCTGAGCCGCGAGCGTTATAGGTTTGCGCCAGATCGGCCCAGTGCCAGGTCCCCATTCGTGGAGTACCTCTTCATGATTAGGCAGCTTCGCAACAGCATCATCAACGCCGGTGTCCCACAGGAACCACCCCTGAGTGTGGTGGATGAGATAGCAGTGTCCCGGAAAACCTACGGCGACTCCGACGTTCGCTCCTGGTGTCCAACGCGACTCGTCGGAGCCACTGCCGTCGCCGCAGTCGATCACATAGAGACGGTCCACTCCTCGTTTGACTTCGGGATCTGCAGCGGCCGAAATTCGCATGCCAGGAATCGCGGTCGCCAGCGTCAAAACAGCGCCCAGGAAGGTGCAGCTGGCATATGCTTTCATCAATCCCTCCATTCGAAGTCTGAAATCTAAGTGAGCAGCGAACGACTTTGACATCTCGCCCAGCAACTCTCAGAACTGCTTTTAGCCCCCCGCTCTCGCCGCGGGATTCGTTAGCGGATACATGCGCTTCGTCTTTCCCGACAGATTTGGAAAAGGAACAGTGCGCCGGCCTAGCGCGCGATTTCGCCAAGGTAGTGTCCAAGTCGATTTTCGACATCCCCCGGCTTGTGGAAGCCGCGCGCGATCAACGCCTTGATCCCCTCTTGAGCGGCAACTCGCCCAAGTGAAGCGATGCACGCATCCCACCCGGCACCGAGCTCGACGTCCGGCGGCAGGCTGGTGTTGACCAGGCGCTTGGTCTGAGCGATCGCCCATTTGTCGAACTTGGCGATCCGTGTCGCTAGCGCGTCTACGTACGCGTCGAGTTCGGCATCGGGCAGGGCGCGATTGATGTAGCCGTATCTCTCGGCCTGGTCTGCCCTGATGTCTTCCGAGCTCAAAAGCACCTCGAGGGCGCGGTTTCGGCCAATGAGTTCCGGAAGACGAGCCATGGGGCCGCCTCCAGCGACCATACCGACGCCCACCTCCCATTGCGAGATGATGGTTTTTTCACAGCTCGCAAAGCTCATGTCGCATGCGAGCGTGATCTCGCTGCCGTTACCGGTCGCACGCCCTCGGATGAGGGCGATAGAAACGAATGGCGCGCGAGTCAGACGCACGAGAAAGTCCGGCCAGGGCGGCAGGCCTGTGGGGCCCGGCGGCAGCGAGGTCAGATCCTCAAGCTTGGCCATGAAATCGGAGTGGTTCAGAAAGTATTCGTCAACAGCACTGTCGAAAACAACCACCCTGACATCCTCGTCGGCCTCCAGAGTGTTGATGACTTCCTGGAACTCCTTCACCATTTCCGGGCCCATCACGTTGATCGGCGGGTTGTCGATCGTGACACGCCAATAGGCTGGTGACCGCCGGACCACACGAATCTGCTTAGCTTTCGCAGGAGTTTTCGTCTGCTCGGGTTTGCTAGGTGCGCTTACAGTTGCCATCAAATTCTCCTTCGTCTTTGTTAGCCTCAGTACCGGTCGATTGAAGCCGAGCAATCGCGCCCATGATCTGGATGCCGTCGGCACAACTGACTATCCCTTGATGAACTGCACATCAAGTGTGATCGTCACTTCGTCCCCAACCAGCACGCCGCCGAACTCCAGAGGCGCATTCCATACAAACCCGAAATCCTTGCGATTGACTTTAGCGGACGCTGAGAGACCGATGCGCTGATTTCCCCAAGGGTCCTTGGAAGGCCCGCTCACATCGTCGACACTGAGGGTTACAGGTTTCGTAACGCCACGTATCGTCAAATCGCCGCTAACTTCGTAGTCGCGGTCACCCAGAGACCGGATGCTCGTTGACTTGAATGTGAGCGTGGGAAACTTCTCGACGTCAAAGAAGTCCGCCTCCTTCAAGTGAGCATCGAGCTTGTCGTCTACGGTGCTTACGCTGGCAGCGGGGATGGATACCTCGACGGTGGAATGGGTGTAATCATTCTCGTCCAGCTTCAGTACTCCGGAGAGTTCCGAAAACTTGCCTTTGACGTACGAGATCATCATGTGTCTTACCTTGAACTCGGCCACCGAGTGGGAGGGGTCGATCTTCCAGGTACTTACACCGGTAGTCGCGGTCGTGGGGGCGGGGGTTGCTGTAGTTGAGCTCATTTGACAAATCTCCTTTTCAAACTCTGGTTAGCGCAATGAACTGAAAGAGGCACGAATCTCTGCTGCAAACAGCCGCGGCTATCACCGTGCACGGGCCACGCTCGCCCCGCAATTGCGATTAAGCCAGACTTGAAGAGGAGAGTCCATTGGACGATGGTATTGGCGAATACTTTCGTATCGGTCAAAAAGGCTCATGCGACTAGAGCTCTTTGGTATTCGCGAGAAGCTCATGATGCCATTCTTTTCCCGAGTTCCTACCGCGCGTAACGAGTGAAGACAAGGTCGCGAGCTTGGAGTGGCTGGTGACAGGGGAAGCAGGTCTTGATCTTCGCTTCGTCGGCGGGTTTGCCCTCTCTATCAAATTGAGCGAACCCCCACCCGGCCGTCGCAGCGAACTTTTTTGAGTCCTTGACCATAAACTGCAGGTACCACTCCGGGGCCGGCCCGGCTACGAAAGATTGGGCCCGGCCAAAGGCTCTGTTGTTTTCCTCCGACGGCACGTCTTTCCAGGCGATGCGGGCGATGACTGTGCCGTCCGGAAACGGAAGTTTGTCTTCCCGATACGCCTTGATCGCTACGTCGTTGCCGAGAATGGCTCGAATATCGTTGAGGCTGCCTTCTTCGTGAGCCACGGAGATCAGTCTCCAGTCGCGGTACCCGGGAAAGATCTTTATACCGAAAATCGGGACGGCCCCTCCGTCATCGCGTCCAGATGCAGGAGACCTAAAAGCGACAATGCCAACCATCGTAAGCAGCGCAACCAGCGAGAGGGCGATTCGTTTCATATTCCTTGCTGCCCTTTGGGTTACCTTTTTCTCTTTGAATTATTCATTTACCTGTTCAATTTGGATTTCGCCGCCGCCTGCTCGATCACCTCCGCGACTTCTCGCGGATGAGACAGCATCGCCAGATGATTAGACGGAAGGGTGATTGAAGTCGCCTTTATGCTCGCCGCTTCGTCTTTCTCCAGCTTCGGGGGAATCGCCCGGTCGTTACCCGCGATCACGGCCCATGAAGGCTTGCTCTTCCACGCAGCTGTCGTGACTGTGGCTCCGAAAACAGCCGCCGCCGTTTGACCCTGTGTCGCAGTGAGTATCTGCTGCTCCTTTTCCGGGAGATCCTGCGCCATGTCTTCGGCGATTCCTCTTCGAGTTGCCGTTAGAAAACCTTGAGCGTCGGGCCGGAGCTCGCTGCCCAGCGGAGCGGGCGGGTACGGCTTGCTCACGGAATTGATGGATTCACCTTCCCCGGGCGCGAACGCCGCCACGTAGACCAACCCGATAACCTTTGGATCATTACCCGCTTCGGTAATCACCACGCCGGCGTAGGAATGGCCGACCAGTATCACGGGTCCGTCCTGCAGCGCGATGATGCGCTTGGTCGCCGCCACATCATCGGCCAGCGAGGTCAAAGGATTCTGCACAGCGACCACATGAAATCCCTTCGCCTCGAGGAGCGCAATCACTTTCGACCAGCACGATCCGTCCGCCCAGGCGCCGTGAACCAGCACAATATTTTTGGCCCCTTGCGGGGAATTCGCCTGAGCGAATCCTCTCATGTCGATCCCGGCCGACAGGATCAGCATCATGCTTGCGATCAGAGCCGTTCGGTACATTTGCAAGAGCTTCATCTTCTATCCCCTCCTCGAAACTAAGTGTCGCGATTAGGCCAGAACAACCTTGGCCACGCAATTGGACGATGGTATCGCCGATACAAAGGTATTGCCGATACCATCGTCCAATTGCCTCACTTCCCCACCTCTGGCCTAATCGCAACAACTCGAGGTGGACGCTGAACGGCTCGGAAGATCTTTTTGTGAAGGAGAACATACGATGTTTGATTCTGTGGCGAAATCTGTGAAGCCAGAACGGGAAGAACAGAACTTTGACACACGCGCCGAGGTGAAACGGCTCACGGGCCTTACGATCTTTGTGGTAGTCGTAACACTGCTCGCCGTCCTGATCGCTGTTGCTGTTCACGCGCAGGGGCAGGGGCCAATTAACGCACAGGACAAGTACTCGCTGAAATCGCCGAGCGCAATCGCTTTCTCCGACTTCAGGGGATACGAGGACTGGGCCGCCGTCTCTTCCGCCCGGCAAGACGAAATACTCAAAGTGATCGTCGCCAATCCGGCAATGATCACGGCGTACAAGGCCGGCGTTCCCGGCAACGGCCAGCCTTTCCCGGATGGCTCTAGGATCGTGAAACTCCAGTGGAAGCAGAAGAAGAGCACGGATGCCCAGTTTGCCGTGGATGTGCCAGATGTTTTTACCCAGGCTTTCGTAATGGAAAAGGACAGCAAGAGATTCCCGAAAACCGGTGGGTGGGGATACGCGGTGTTCAACTACGATGCCGTGTCGGGCAAGTTCACGGCCGATGCCAAAAGCCTTTCAGACTGCGGCAACGCTTGCCATACGGCCGTGAAGGCGAAGGACTATATCTTCCACCCGTACGAGATGCGTTGAGGTGGGTCTGTCCCAAATTTTCAACCTGAAGGCTGGTGAAAGCTTGCTGGTATCATGCGGAATGAACAGGAGTCGGCGGTGTTCGAAGTGTTCCCTGTTAGTGGTGTGAGCGAGTGCGTCAACGAAGTGCACGTGTCTGGGGGACTCTGCCTTGGCTATCATCCGGAATTGCCCATCTTGCGGAAAGTCTAACCGAATTCCAGCGAAACACCTCGCTGATATAGGAAGATGCGGCGCATGCAAGGCAACGCTACCTGCAATGGCAGAGCCCATAGAGGTGAGTCCCGAGCAATTCGATGAAGTTGTTCGCGACAGCAAAGTTCCTGTATTCGTTGATTTCTGGGCGGCTTGGTGCGGACCCTGCCGGACGGCCGCGCCGCATGTCGCCCAGGTCGCGCGAGACCTGGCGGGCCACGCTGTCGTTCTGAAGGTCGACACGGAACGGTTTCCGGAGCTTGCTTCACGGTACAACGTCCGAGGAATCCCAAACTTCGCAGTATTCACTCGCGGTAGTCTTCAGTTCCAGCAAGCCGGTCTGGTGGACGCGAATACGATGAAGAGTTGGTTGGCACGGGTAGCCTGAGAGGTTGATGAACTCGCCCCGGAAGCAAAGTTCTACTCTGCCGTTGAAACAAACCTGCCGCCGAAAACCCGCATCCGCTTGTCAAGTTCCAAAAGCCCCACCGCACTCCGACCGAAATCTCCCTGCTGTCCGACGTGCGGAGGTGCACTATTTTTCGGACCCAATACCAAAGCACAATAGGCGCAGCCTTCGCGCCCGGTCTACTATTCCGTAACGCGGCAGAATAAGCGGACGAAGAGTGACTGGGATTTAAAAGCAACGGCGGGAATTCGGAGGGGCGAGCAATCCGTTTGGTAACTACTGCTTCTGAGGTCCCTTGCAAGACCAGGAAAGGGGCGACTGCAAGGGAGGGGAATGTACTTATGCGAAGGCAATTCTGTTCGCTCGTAGCGAAGATTTCGAGTCACTCCGCGCACGTTAGAGGCTATGGTTCATTCCAAGACCCCCTCAGTTACGTCGCAAGACGTGCGATTCGTCGTGTCATTCTTTGCCTCTTGTTGATGACGCCGAATACCTACGCGCAGATTCGGTCTGGCACGATTACCGGCCTTGCAACGGATCCGAAGGGTTCCGTGGTTGTCGATGCCGACGTTACAGTCAGGAATTCCGGCACTCATGAAACATTCTCCACCAGAACCACAGAGACCGGCCTGTATACGGTCCCCTACCTGGAAACTGGCACATATTCCGTCTCCGTAGCGAAAGCTGGTTTCGAGACAGTAACGGTGAACGGTCTCCTTCTGAACCCAGGTACCACGGCAAAGGCGGATGTGAGGCTGGCACTTGGAGCGACGACCACCAGCGTGGAGGTCGATGCCGCGATTCAACAGCTGCAAACACAAAGCAGCACTGTTTCCGCAGGTGTCGGCGCACTGGCGATCGAAAACATCCCCAACATCACTGAGAACCCCTTGTATTACACCACGCTGGAAAACAACGTACAGCCTCGGAACGAACTGGCAATGAGTGTGGGCATGGGAACGTACAATAACGCATTCGGGATTGGTGTCGCGGGGCGTGCTGAGTTTTCAGCCATTGGCGTTAACGGCGGTCGCGCTTTCACGAACGATATCCAGCTTGACGGTCTTCCCATCACCGGGGCCGGCTTCAATGAAGCGGCCATCCTTCCCAATCAAGAGGGCCTTCAGGAGGTCCGCGTAGTCAACAACAATTTCACCGCGGACTACGGCCACGGCCAGGCCGTCCTGGAAATGACCACCAAATCCGGCACAAACACCTTTCATGGCCAACTGAATTATCTGATGCGGAACGATGGTCTCAACGCAAACGGCTTCTCCAACAACCAGCTCGGGATTCCCAAGCAGCCCTTGCTCATGAATAACATCGGCGGCGCCATCGCGGGTCCGATCTGGAAAAACAAGCTGTTCTTCTTCTCCAGCCTTCATTATCTGAAATACAACGACGGCGTTTCCAATCTGATTACCGTGCCCACGGCGCTCGAGAGGGTCGGAAACTTCACTCAAACCATGCAGAAGGGTCCAAACGGCCAGCCCTCTCCGGCACAGATATTCAATCCATATGTTGTCTCGCAAATAGGACCCAACCTGTACCAGCGGGCACCTATCACGCCCGCGATCATCACTCCCTCGCTCCTTCCTGATCCGAGTGCGTTCACAGCCGCCACTCTCATCAACAGCTTTTGGCCCATGCCCAACCATCCCCCGGCGGATGTATACAACGACAACAATTTCCAGTATCACGTCGTGAACACGGTGCGCCTGACAACGTCGCAAAACCGCGTCGATTTCAAGTATCGTTCGCATACCATCTATGGAAGTGGCGGCGTCGATCTGGGCAAAATTGTGCAGCCTTTCGGCTGGGGCAGCCCAAAGTTCAATAACTACGGAAATCACACGGCAGATGATAATTACTATGGCCAGATCGGGGACGCGGTGGTCCTCACTCCATCCCTATTTGTCGATTTGCGCTACGGTATTGTTCGGATCGTCGCAACCAACTTCGGCGGCCTGCCCTCCGGATTTACGCAGTACGACGACTTTGGCATTCCCGCAGCGACACAAGCAATCTTCGCCCAGCCAGGGGCAGCGCCTGTCGTGAACTCCAATAACAATGGCGAAGGCGGAGGCAGTAACTGGAATTCATCCCTGTCAGGAGGTCAGTTCGCCAACAAGGCCGAGCATCAGATAAATCATGCGTTGAACGGCGGCGTCACCAAATTGCATGGCAACTGGACCTTTAAGGCCGGGTCGGAATATAGGGTTCAACTCGCGGGCTACGAAGATTTCGAGGAAGGAGCCGCGAGCCTGAATTCCTGTTGCTCGGGTGATCCCGGAGGCAACTACAACGCCGAATATACGACTGCGACCGGCGCCCTCACCCCGCAGGATACTCCGGGTTTGCTGGACGGCGTGGGCGGCGCGGCTAACTTCCTCGGGCAAAGTCAATGGTTCGTTCGCCCGGGCGCAAACTTGCGGCCGTCTTATGCGGCCAAGTATTTTGCCGTGTACTCGCAAAACGATTGGAGGGTTCGCCCCGGGTTGACGATCAACTTCGGATTGCGTTGGGATGTGCAGCCTGGCCCGACTGAACGGCACAACCGGATGACCGGACTTGATCTAACCAAACCCAATGAATTTGGAACCATGGGCACGGTCACTTTTCCCGGGACCCATGGTTATCCTCGGAACCTGTGGTACACCGAACATCGCGATTTTCAGCCACGCTTTGGCATCGCATATCAAGTCAAGCCGACCCTGGTCGTGCGCGGCGGTTTTGGCATTACCTACTTGCCGACTAATACCGGCTACTACTCCAGTCCGACTGATTACGGCGAAGCGGCATGGGCACCTGGCAATCAGGCGTATGAATATGGCGGCAATCCCCACGGGGTTCCGGTGACGGAATTCACCGCAGCATCGCCCATCCTCCCGGCCACAGGCGCTAATTACGCGGCGCCGCAGAACTACGCTGTTGGTGAGGCGCTCTTCGATGTACATTTGAAAAACCAGTACGCTCGTCAGGCAAATGTATTTATCGAGAAAGCTTTCGGCGAGGGCAACCAATGGCTTCTGTCCGTTGGCTGGAGCGACTCTGTCTCCCGTCACCTGACCACCAACGGCAGCACTTTTGAAGATCTTCAGAACGTGCCCGCGTCGGTTCTTGCAAATTGGAAGAGCGAATACGTGGCAAATAGTGGCACTTCAGATCCCGCCGATGAGCAAGTTCCGAATCCTTTTCAGCCGTCAACCGGTGGTCTACTTCCCTTCGCCGGCAGCTTGGCTGCAAGTACCGTGCCTAAGTTCCTTCTTTATCTCCCGTACCCCCTTTCCTCAGGTGCCTCGGAAGCGTTCTCTTCGCCGAACACCACTCTCAGTGGATCCAAAGGCTACGGCAACTACAACGCTTTCCAGGTCAGCTTGAGACACGCGTCCTCCTCCGGGCTTGATCTCCATCTCAATTACACCTGGTCGAAGGAACTCGACTATGTGATCACGCCTATTGAGGATGACCAGGGCGTCAACGCGGGGGGAACTATCGGTACCCCGGACCTGATCAACAACAACCTCAACAAAAACTACGGAGCGGCCGATATGCCGAACCGCTTCACAGCGATCCTGGTCTATCAGACCCAGTTCGGCGCAAAAGGAAGATATGCCCTGAGCGCCCCCTTTGCTCGGGCCCTACTCGGCGACTGGACCGTCAGCACAGTTGTCCAGGCTCAAAGTGGTGAACCGTTCTATCTCACCATGGAAGGCGATGGCGCCATTACTTCGCGCGTGGACAGAAATTCGGGGCAGCCCTTGCAAGTGCCAAAATTGCTCCAGCACTGGTATGACGGCGGCACAACGGTGACATTGCCCTGCGGGGCAACTGTCACTCCGCCTGCCCATTCATTCCTCAAATACAACCTCTGCGCTTTCAAGGGTGAAACGTTGACCGGCGCCAATGGAAGTATCATCCCAAATCTCTACTGGACCGGAAACCAACCCCAATCCCAGGGATATCTTCGGCTGCCCCGGCGAACCAATGTCGATGCCAGTATCAGAAGGAGCTTCCCCATCTACGAACACCTCAATCTCGTGCTGGCGTTCGAGGCCTCGAATGTGCTGAACCACACCGAGCTCAACAGCCAGCCGGGCTCAGACCTCGGCACCATGGGCCTTGTGGACGACCGGGCGAATGGATTGGTTTCAGGAATCGGTACCAATAGCGCTTTTGGCAGCATCGGAAATTCCACCTACGATCCGCGGCAGATAGCCTTCCATGCCATCTTGCAGTTTTGACAGCACCTTGTGTGATGTGTGCTAGATCATCTCCGACGATTCAAGATTCGGTCTGCCGGACCTCCCGCGGGGAGTGCCTCGGGGAGTGCTGTTGCCAGCCGCAGCGAAGTGGAGCCCCGTTACGATCAGGAGCAGCTTCGAGTACGTATTCGCAATGATCGCAAGGGGATCGACCCACGGTGAACTGCTTCTCCATCCGAGCCGGGTTGACGTTGACGCTCTGTTTGATCGGCGTTGCCGTGTGTCGCGCGGAGGTGCCAGCGGCTCGCGTCAATCCCTTTCCTCTGAAATTGCCTGTCGACTACGCTACGGACATTCGTTTCGCGCACATCTCGACCGCTGAGGGGCTTTCGCAAATCCGTGTCATGAACATGGTGCAGGACGATTTGGGGTTTATGTGGTTCGGCACTCTCGTTGGACTCAATCGGTTCGACGGTTACACGTTCAAGGTTTTTGTGCACGAAAGGGGCAACCGTAACAGCCTCAGTGGCGTGGACATCGAGTCGCTGTTCAAGGATCGCGACGGCGCCTTGTGGATCGGATGTGAGCAAGCCGTGGATCGCTTCGATCCTAAGACGGAGACCTTCATCCACTTTCCTGTGCCGATGGTCAAACAGATTAGCCAGGACCACGCCGGCTTGTTATGGTTCTCGACCGACAGAGGGTTGTACCGGCTAGATCAGAAGAGCGGGAAATTTCGCGTTTATGCACACGACCAAAGCGACCCGGAGAGCCTTCCAGACAATCACGTCGTTTCAGCCGCTGAAGACAAGACCGGGAGGTTCTGGGTTGGAGAGCCCAACGGGATGTATGAGTTTGATCGCGCGAGCGGCCATGTCAAGTTGTCCATCCCACTTCATACTGCGTCGCGCGACTTATCCTTTTACGAGGACCGGTCGGGGGGGTTCTGGATCATCTACGGTACGGGAAATGGGCTGGCGAAGTTCGATCGCGAACGGAACATCCTTACTTATTACTCCTTTCATGCCAACGACACATCGAGCACGGCTTATAGCGGCGTGAGCTGCCATGATGGAAGACCGGCATGGAAATCTTTGGCTCGCGACACAGGGATCTGGACTGATGAAGTTTGATCGCGAACATCAAACGGTTTATCAGCTACAGGTTCAAGCTCGGCGATTCCGACGGCCTCGCAGAAGATCGCATAACGACTTTGTTTGAAGACCGCGACGGAAGCATCTGGGTGGCTCTTTCTGGAAGCGGACTGCAACGTTTTTCCCCTGTTCCAGCGGTGTTTCAGCCCTTGGGCCTAAAGCTCAAAGGAAGATGGAGCCGGCTGTTTCTACGAAGACAGCCACCGGAATCTCTGGATCGGAACGACGCCTCGCGTTACACCGCATCGATCCATCGGGAAAAAGCACTGCGTTTGTGGGCGTAAAGCCCGGCGTTCCGTTCGACGTGATCAGCGTCGTCGAGGATCGTGCGGGATTCATCTGGGTCGGGACGTCCAACAATGGGCTTTTCCGGCTCGATCCAAAAAATGGCCGATGGAAGAACTACCTGCACAATGAGAACGATCCTTCGTCGCTGAGCAACAATGTCGTCAGATCGACTGTTGGTGGATCGCGATGGTACGCTGTGGGCTGCGACCTGGGATGGACTTGATCGTTTCGATGCTCAGACAGGTCGCTTTACAACTTTCAAAGCCGATCCTCACGCCCGCGAGGCGATCTATCTTGCGCTGGCCGAGGGCACCCAACACGACCTTTGGCTCGGAACTTACGGTTTTGGCCTGCAACATTTCGATACCGAAAACAAGCGCAGTTTACGACCATCGGCAGCAGTGACACCCTGGGCAGTCTGAGCGACAGCGAGGTCAACTGGGTCCACGTACGCACGTACGGGAGCGGTGTGGGTGGCCACATCAAATGGCCTTAACGAGTTCGATCCGGCGACGAAACATTTCACTGTTTATGATGCCCGTGACGGGTTGGCGAGCAGCGCTGTCGATTGTGTGCTCGAGGACACACGCGGCAAGCTCTGGATGAACACAGACGAAGGGCATCTCCAGCTTTGATCCCTCAACCAGTACCTTCCGCAACTTCTCCACAGCCGATGGTCTTCCAGGCCCTGAGATGGCTGGAGTGGGCGCCTGCCTGCGTTCCCGGAGCGGGCGGATGTTTTTTGCCGGATTCAGCGGAGCGACTACGTTTCTCCCCGAAGCTATTCCGGAGAGCAACTACGCGCCCCCAACCGTGATCACGGACTTCCGGTTGTTGGGAAACTCACATTCGCCAGCGCTCAGAATTGCGCCGCAAGCCATTTCATACGCCTCGGAGATCACCCTCTCACATAAGCAAACCCCGTTCTCGCTGACGTTTGCAGCGCTTGCGTATTCCAATCCGCCGACAAACCGTTATCGCTACATGCTCGAGGGTCTGGACAATTCGTGGACGGAAGTGGGGAGCGACAGCCGTACCGTGACCTACACCGCTCTTCCCGCCAGGAAATATCGATTTCGCGTGCAAGGCGCCACGAACAGCAGCCAATGGAGCGAACCCGGAGCAGACCTCGAGATCGTCATCCTGCCTCCCTGGTGGAACACATGGTGGTTCCGAACTGCATACGTCTTGGCGGCGCTTCTAGCAATCTGGTCCGTTTATCGCTATCGCATGCACCAAATCGCAGAACAATTCAATATCCGGATCGACGCTCAGGTGAACGAGCGCATGCGCATTGCGCGAGACTTGCACGACACCCTGCTTCAGAGTTTTCAGGGAGCAGCTTTTCAATTTCAGGCGGCTCGCAAATTGTTGCTCCGAAATGCGGACAACGCAATGCAGGTTGTTGATGAGGCAATTCATGCCGCGGAGGAAGGCATTACGGAGGGCCGTACCGCGATTCGCGACTTGCGCCCTGAACCAGCCGCGCAGCGCAACCTTCCGGAATTGCTGAATGCTACAGGCCGCGAACTTGCAGCCGCTCACGAACTGAATGGGCATTCTCCGAGCTTCAGTGTGATCATCGAAGGCGAGCAGCAGACTATGCCGCCGATGCTTCAGGATGAGGTCTACCGGATCTCCCGCGAGGTGATCCGGAATGCATTCGCGCATGCAGTCGCCAGCCGTATCGAAGTGGAGATTCGTTATGATCAAGATCAGCTTCGCGTGCGCATCCGCGATGATGGCAACGGGATCGACCCGAAGATCCTTGAGGACGGCGGACGATCTGGGCATTGGGGCATATCGGGAATGCGCGAGCGGGCGCAGCGAATTGGATTGCGATTGGATTTCTGGAGCGAGATCGACGCAGGCACCGAGGTGCAGCTGACGGTTCCCGCTGCAATGGCGTACGAAAAGCGTCGTCATAACCGTCGATTCCGGTTGTTCCGCAGAACAGGTGGCGATGAGCAGCGTTCCTAGCATGATTCGGATACTCGCCGTGGATGACCACGCTCTTCTCCGGAAGGGCATCGCAGCTACGATTAATGCGGAGCCTGATATGAAATTGGTCGCAGAGGCTTCGAACGGTGAGGAGGCGATCGAAAAGTTCCGAACACATCGCCCGGACGTAACCCTGATGGATCTTCAAATGCCTGGTCTCAATGGGATCGAGGCTATGATCCGAATCCTGGCTGAATTCCCCGATGCGCGCATCATAGTCCTCACGACTTATAGCGGCGATGTTCAAGTGCTTCGTGCCCTGCGTGCCGGCGCACGGGCTTATCTATTGAAGGGCCACGATCGGGAACTCATCGAGACGATTCATGCGGTAATGCAAGGACGGAAGAGGATACCTCCGGAGGTCGCTGCTGAGCTCGCCGAACACGCCACGGATGATCAGTTGAGTGAGCGGGAAATTGAGGTCCTGAAGCTGATTGCAGCCGGAAATTCGAACAAACAGATCGCCGACCTACTCTCAATTGCGGAGGCGACCGTGAAGAGCCGGGTCACGAACATTCTTTCGAAGCTAAGCGCCAGCGATCGAGCTCATGCTGTCACAATCGGCCTTAAGCGCGGAATTATCGAGATCTAATCACCCGAAAGTATGATCGCAGTTCCGAGTTTCAGACGTTCCCAAGCCCCTGCGAGTGCAGTACGCTGCCTTAGGGTGTTCCTTGCAGCGACTCTTCTCAACATTCGCGAATGGCTGGCCCGGCCTCGGGCTTCTCATTCAACGATTAGTGCTGGGCATTGCTCTGCTTTACCACGGCATAGCTCTGCTCAGTAGCACCCCTGCGGTCGGGCCAGTTGTGCCGCAATTAATCGGAAGCGCCCTAGGCTTGTTTATCCTGGCAGGTTTATGGACACCCGCAATGGGGACGCTAGTCGCAGTTGTGCAGGCGTGGATCGCCTTGACCGGCGCTGGCGACGAGTCTGTGCCAATTATTTTGGCTGCCCTTGGCGGCACTTTGGCGATGATCGGTCCAGGTGCCTGGTCGATCGATGCTCGGCTTTTCGGAAGGAAGTATATCGCTGGCTGATTGAGAGCCGCGTGCAGTTATCTGTCCCCCAAAAGTAGGAAAATCAGGCACACCTTGGGACGAATAACATTCCCTCGATCTGGGGTTGTCAGTGCTCCTGACACTGACGCATAGTGAAGTCCGTGGTTCGATGCGTTTCCCCTTCTGAGTCGTTGATTCAGAAGGCATCGAATTGACGAATCCTCAACCAACGGACCCTCTCCTCCGTCCACAAGAGGTCAATATGCTTGTTTCGAGTCTAATCGACCCTTCCGAGAAAGCCATCTCAGCGAAATTTGACCAAATCGTCCCCAACAAGCAATCCGAATGTCAGCGTACGGTGCGGAATCCCCTCCATCGTCAGTGCGATGAAACCAGGAACGGGCGCTTGAATGATCGCATCGAGGAAGAGAACGTGCACCTGGAGCCTGGAACTGCTGCGAATCAGTTGGAGATCGGGTTCCAACAGGCACTGCGCCTGAATGAGCAAAAGCGGATTGCAGATGAAGTAGAGCGGCGCGTCGCGGAAAGAACAAGGGAGCTTGCCGAAGCCGTCGAAGAATTACAACTCCAGGCTGGGCTGCTGCAGCATCTCCCTGTATCCGCCTGGACGCTCAATCCTGATGGGACGCCGGATTTCGTGAATCGAAGTTTGGCTTGAATTCTCCGGCCAGACCCTCGATTTCGTCCGGTCGCATCCCGAGGCATGGATGAAGGTGGTCCACCCCGAGGATCGCGAAAAGGCATCGAAGGCCTTTTGGGCGGGGGTGAGCAATGGAGAGGGTTTCGCGTTCGAAACCAGATCTCTCCGCGCTAAGGACGGGACCTATCGCTGGCATTTTCAGCAGGCCGTCGTCTTGCGCGATGCAGAAGGAAAAGTTCTCAAATTCGTCGGTACGACGACCGACATCGACGACCAGAAGCGTGCTGAAGAAGAACTGCAGCGCAAGGAGGCCTTCCTGGCAGACGGCCAGCGCTTGAGCTCAACCGGCAGTTTTTCCTGGTGCTTGGACACCGGAGAATTCCAATTTTCAGAAGAGGCCCATCGCATCTTCGAATTTCGGCCTGGGGCGCCCGTGACGCTCGAGAAAATTGGTGGCAGGGTTCATCCAGATGATATCGCGCCGTTTTCAGAGAAGATGACCTCTTCGCTGACGATCGGCGAAAACCATGATTGCGAGATCCGACTGCGGATGCCGGACGAGAGGGTCAAGTATCTGCACGTGGTCTCTCGCACGACCAGCCGGACAGATGGCCGCCTGGAATACATGGGGGTAATTCAGGATGTTACGGGGCAGCGGCTTGCTGAGTCAGCGCTCAGTAAGCTTCGATCGGAGCTAGCGCACATGGCAAGGGTCACGAGCCTTGGGGCCTTGACGGCTTCGATCGCCCACGAGGTCAATCAACCCCTTGCAGGAATCGTCACCAACGCCAATACCTGCCTGCGCACTCTGTGCGCAGATCCTCCGAATATCGACTCTGCGCGCGAAGCGGCACGGCGCGCGATTCGCGATGGCAACCGGGCGTCCGAAGTGATCTCGCGGTTGCGCGCTCTCTTCAGCAAAAAGGAAACCGCGGCTGAACGCGTTGACTTGAATGACGCGGCACGCGAGGTAATTGCGCTTTGTTCGGATGACCTTCAGGGAAACGGGGTGATCTTGCGGCGGGAGTTTGCCAACGACCTCCGGGCGGTAACTGGAGATCGTGTTCAGCTTCAGCAGGTTATCTTCAATTTGGTCCGGAACGCATCAGACGCGATGAGCAGCATTGACGATCGTCCGAGAGTATTGGTCATCGGAACCGACTGGAGCGAAGGCGATTGCGTGCGCCTGACCGTGCGGGATACGGGCGTGGGCATCACCCAGCACGAAGAGGAGAGGCTCTTCGACGCCTTCTACACGACCAAGAGTGACGGAATGGGAATGGGCTTGTCCGTCAGCCGCTCGATTATCGAGAACCATAGCGGTCGCTTGTGGGCCACGCCCAACGATGGCCCCGGAGCTACATTTTCATTTTCTATCCCCTGCGCAGCGAAAGGCTCGAAGAGTGAGGGTGGTTATCTGTTCGATCCTGCTCTAGCCACTCAATGACGGTGGGCACTATTCCCGACTTAGCTTGTCCGCCCCGCTCCGCAGGTGCTGATTCTTGATGAGAAGCTCAGAGATACACTGTCGCAGAGTTTCCAAGTGCGCCTGCCAGTCTTCCTCGATCTTCCGCGCCCATTGTTCATTCCGAACTCTCTTAGTTGATGCTCCATTCGAGCGCTTCGTGGACGAGCCGATGACTTGCACAGGTGTCTGACCGGCAGGCACTTGATGTTGATGAGTAGCCATGACATCCCCCAACACGGATGGTTCCTCGTTCCTATAAATCACGGTATATGCGGGCAATCCTTTAGATTCCCCTGCACGAATTCGATTAAGCCAGAACACTGGAGGCGAATCAATTGGACGAAGGTATTAAACGATCGCTTGGTATCGCACGGTTGATCGAGGTCGATACGCGAGCCCGAGAGAGACACGCGTTTTCTTTGCGGAATTGACAGCGGCCCCAATGTGCCTCTCCGCGATTCCCATGTGTCGGCGCAGTGCGGGGGACGCGGAGAAAGACCAAATCAATAAATGCCGCAGGGATCGGATTCTCGCCCCTAGTTTGGTGTCGACTGCAGTGACGAAGTCAACCTACTCTCAGCAAGTCCTGAGAATTGATTACGGCGAAAGAAGCTTCCCACCCTCGCTTGATACGAAGGTATCGTCGACACCTTTGTCCAATTGTTTTATTGGCATGTGCGATTATTGCTTTCTTTGCAAGCCCTGCCGGCATACGGATCGGCAATTTCATCGCCGAAGGACAAATCGACACCGAGTCCGTCGCAACCAAGAAATCGCGATTCTTAATAGCAAACACAGGCTGGATTCTCTATGACGATGGAATCGCGGCGGGCAGGTCGAAGTGAAATGTTGCGCCGCGCCCAGGGGAGCTATCCGCCCACAAGCGCCCACCGTGAGTCTCAATGATTGACCGACTGATGCGCAGCCCCATGCCGGTGCCGTGGGGTTTGGTTGTAAAGAACGGGTCGAATATCTGTTCCGCCAGTTCCGGTGGAAACCCTGGGCCCGTATCGCTGACAGAAACAAGAATCTGCTCGTTTTCAGCTCGCTTGGACTGGATGACCAATTCTCGGATTCCATCAACGTCCTTCATTGCTTCGATGCTGTTGACGATTAGATTCATCGCGACCTGCTGCAATTGCACGCGATCTCCGACGATCTGAGGAAGGTCGGCTGCCAGTTCCGTCCGCACGGATATGTTGTGTCTCATCGCCTCGTCGCGCAGGAGGGTGACAGTTTCTCGAATCATCTCACTTATGCCAAGAGCCTCTTGATTCACGGATCCCTTCTCGAATTGTGAGCGAATCCTGGCAATAATCCCGGCAGCACGTTGTGCATCTCTCGCAATTCTGCTGACAGCTGTGCGCACTAGATCGAGATCGGGTTTATCGCTCCCGAGGCTTCGCAGGCAGACGTTGGCGTTCGTCATCGTTCCACTGATCGGTTGACTCACCTCATGAGCCAGGGATGCCGCTAACTCGCCCATAGTCGTGACCCGGTTGATGTGCGCGAGATCGCCCTTCGCCTGGCGTAACGCATCTTCGGCACGCTTTCTATCGTCAATTTCTGTTAGAAGGAAGTACCACCGGACGATTTGCCCTTGCCGGTCACGAAGTGGATGCCCGCGCATGTTTAACCATCGGTAGACGCCATCGAAACGACGAATTCGTACTGCTTCATATTCAACCGGATCTCCTGAGGCGAAAGCTCGCTCAAAAGCCTGAAGGTACCCAGGGCGATCGTCCGGGTGAATGGTGTCGTCTACGGCCCATTGACGCAATTCTTCCTGCGACCTTCCGAGGTAGTCCAAAAGCGGCTGGCTGACCCGCTCAATCTCGCCGCTCGTGTTTAAAACTGCAATCAGGCCGGGAATGCTGTCCACGATTAAGCGAGATTCGTGCTCGCTTTCCCGTAACGCTTCCTCGGCCCGTTTCTGATCATCGATGTCGGTTATCAGTAGGTACCAGCGAGCAATTTTCCCGTTTCTATCGCGAAGCGGAGAACTTCTATCCTGGAACCAGCGATAGACACCGTCCGCTCGCCTAAAGCGCGCCGAGAACTCATAAGGACGGCCAGTGGTAAGCGCTAGGGTAAAGGCATCGATAACGCCAGGCAGATCCTCAGGATGAATCGTGTCGTTCGTTCCCCACCCACTGAGTTCCTCGATAGTCCGACCGAAGAATTCCAAGGCCTGGTGGCTGACCATTTCCAGATTCCCAGTGGGCGATAACAGCGCCACCATGCCGGGGATGCTGTCCACAGTCAAGCGAGCCTCATACTCGCTTTCGCGCAACTTCTCCTCAGCGCGCTTCTGATCGTCGATGTCGGTGGTTGTACCGACGAATTTGAGGACCTTTTCTTCCGCATCGTGCAAGACCACGGCTTGAATGAGGTGCCACCGATAGGTCCTGTCCCTTGCGCGAAGAGAGCGGGCTTCCACCGCAAAGCCCTGTCCCGAACGTACTCCGTCCCAAAAGGCCTTCGATGCTGCTTCGCGATCCTCGGGGTGGACCGCGGTCATCCAGGCCTCGGGATGCGACCGTACGAAATCGAGGGTCTGACCTGCGAATTCAAGCCAGACCTGATTCACGAAATCCGGCGTTCCATCAGGATTGAGCGTCCAGGCGGATACAGGAAGACGATGCAGCAATCCAACCTGGAGTTGCAACTCGGCATCGGCCCGCCGCAGCTCATCGTAGAGTTGGCTTGTCTGCGCCAACTGCTCTTCGCTGGCCCGCAGTTTCTCGCGTTCGAGTTCCGCCTCGCTGCGCAGCCGTTCTTCGCGTTCCGCAGTATCACGACGAAGATTGGCCATTTTGACATGCGCAGCCACGCGCGCCAGCAATTCCCGCGCTGCAAATGGCTTGATGAGATAGTCGTCGGCGTCGGCCTCCAGCCCTTCCACGCGCGACTCTTCGCCCGCCCGTGCCGACACCAGAATCACTGGCGTGCCGGCGACGGCTGAATCTTCGCGAATCGCTCGCAGCAGGCCAAACCCATCCAACCGCGGCATCATGACGTCCGCCAGCACAAGAGCGGGGCGCAATCGCCGAGTTGCTTCAAATGCCTGGCGGCCATCCACCACTGCGTGCACCTCATATCGCTCGCTCAAAAGGCGTGTGAGATATTGGCGCATGTCTGCGTTGTCATCGGCCACCACGATCGGTGCGCGTTTTGCGTTTGGCGAGGGCTCGGGCGAGGGTGTATTCGACGCCAGATTGGGAGGTGTTGCCGCATCCTTCGCCACTCCCGGTTCATTTCCCGACCACTGTTGCAGTTCTTCGACAAAAGCTTCGGCTCGAATTGTGGTGGAGACGAGCGACTGTGGGGCATGAATGCGCTCGGCGGGCAAATGCTCCTTCCCGCGCAGAATAGTTACCGTGAATGTGCTGCCGGCACCGACCGCGCTTTCCACCTGCACACTGCCGCCGTGTAGTCTCACCAGTTCCTGAACTAGGGCCAATCCGATCCCTGTACCTTCATATGTTCTGGCCTGGGTGCCTTCGATTCGATGAAACCGCTCGAACACCTGCTCGCGATGCTCTTCAGGTATGCCCACACCGGTGTCGCGGACCTGTAACTTCACTGCGCCGTCCGCGGATTTCAATTTGAGAGCAACCTCGCCCTCGAACGTGAACTTATAAGCGTTGGAGAGTAGATTCAAAACGATCTTTTCCCACATGTCGCGATCTATGTACACCGGGTCGGCGATTGGCAGGCACTCGACTGAGAAGCGGAGCCCAGCGTTCTTCATCGCAGAGTCGAACGCGCTGGCGATTTCTTTCGTGAAACTCGTCAGGTCTGTTGGCTGGTAGGAAGCCTGCACGCGGCCGGCCTCAATTCGCGAGAAGTCCAGAAGTGTGTTGACGAGCTTGAGCAGTCTGAGGCCGTTGCGATGCACTGAGACCAACATCTCTTGGCGCTCGGGGCTGAGCCGCTCGCTCGCTTCCTTCTGCACTTCTTCAAGCGGACCGAGCATTAGCGTTAACGGCGTGCGAAACTCATGGCTGACGTTGCTGAAAAACGTGGTCTTGGCGCGGTCAAGCTCAGCCAGAGCCTCCGCCCGTTGGCGTTCCTGCTCGTATGCGCGAGCGCTGGCCAGCCCGATCGTGATCTGTTCGGTAACCCGATAGACGAACTGGCGATACGCGTCGTCAAACGCCCGGCCAGGATGGATACCCGCAACAAGGAAACCTAGCGCTTCGCCGTAGTCTCCCAGCCGGATCGGAACGACTCTTGCCTCTTTTGGAGGAGCCGGCCAATTGGGCACGGGCACGCCGGAAGCGCGATCCCGGAGTTCGACCAGAACCCCATCCTTCGCCATTCCGGGGTCGAATCGCCAAAGGTTGTCGCCGCGGCAGTCGATGACCGCCGGACGCAGTGCATCGTCGGTTTCGACGCTCGCGCCTACCAGGTACGATTGATGTTCGGAAGGCTGATACTCATAGAGAAATGCGAAGGGGAGGCTCAAGCAATTCTCGCCGAGGGTTTCCGCGCTGACGCGCCACACTTCCTCTTCGGTCCGCGCTCCCGCCGCTCGCGACGCTAAATCGCGTAGCACAGTCCGGCGTCGATCTTCGAGCACCCGTTCCGTCGTCTCCAAAACTGTGATCAGCACGCCACCCACGTTGCCCTCGTCATCCGGAATCGGGCTAATCGACATGGTGAAATAACAGTCTTCGAGATAGTCGCTTCGGTTAATTGGCGCTGGCTGGTCAGCCAGGAAGTTGGCTTTCTGCTCCCGTACTACTTCGTCGAAGATTGGTTTAACGAAATCCCACGCCTCAGGGTACAATTCGCGACAGTGACGGCCCAGCACCGACGGGTGCTTTGTTCCGATTAACGGTATGTAGGCATCGTTGTACAGGAACGTGAAGTCCGGGCCCCAAAAAATGCCCATCGCATAGCCGCCGCCCAGCACAATGCGCAAGCTCGTTCGCAGAGCATGCTGCCACTGATCCACGGGGCCCAGTGTTGTGGTCGACCAATCGAGAGCGCGCATGCACGCGGCCATTTCGCCGCCCCCGGCGAAAACCGACTCACTCCGATTCGTCCTTTCGAGGCCCATACCCTGGATCCTCCACTCGGCGACAACGTTGATAAGGGCTGTAGCCGATGGTTGATGAATTCCAGGGAGCCCACCTGGCAAGCCGGATCAGACACGCGTTGGAACGCGATCGAGGAAAAAACGCCGGCCCAACGGATCAGGTGAATGGCTCTCGGGGAAAATCAGGGGAAACCAACTGGCACAGTTGCCTCGAACGTGCTGCAACAAGCATGCAAAATTATATCGTGCGCCGAAGGTGGAGGGTCGGCGGCGAAGGTCAATTCACTCTTAGGGCACGGACACCCTTTCAGAAGGTGAACCGGCCGACCAGTTGAATCTGGCGCCCGCTGCCTGCGGTGGTCAGGATTTGCCCTGTGTTATCGGCAAAATCACCCGCGGCATTCTTGAAGACGGCATCCCCGTTCCCTCCAAGGGAAAACGCACTTTGCGTATTACTCGGAACACCAAAATTCGGATGGTTGAGCACGTTATAGGTTTCCACTCCGACCGTAAGCTTCCGCTCTTGGTTGAATGCAAAATCTTTGTGCAGAGCTGGGTCAAATTGAACAAACGCCGGTCCCCGCAACATATTTCGTCCGGCACTGCCAAGCTGACCCGCAGGCGGCACTGCAAAAGCACTTGGGTTGAACCAGCATGACGGAGCGCGTACTCTGACCCGATTCGGACAGGCCCCCGCGTAAGGGTCGCCAACAAGGTTCGGACGTTCATTGATAACCAGTCCTTGCGCATCGGCATTGTCGAAAGAGAGCATCGGAGTAAATGGGGGGCCGCTATCAACGCTGGCAACAGCCGCGATCTTCCAGCCGCCCAGGAGAGGTCTAAATCCTGGCAGCTCGTACGCGGCATCTGCGACGAAATTTTGCCGAATGTCAAAATCCGACCGGCCGCGGCTTCCCTTGCGATCGAAGATGCTTTGAGATTCGGAAGGATCGTTCACAGATTCTATGGAAAAATCCACGGACGCATCATCGATGGAATGGGCTAACGTATACGACGCCTGCCAGAAGAGGTTATGTGCATGGCGTTTCGAAACCGAGACCTGAAAGGAGTTATAAAAGGATTGCGCGTCAGTCGATATCGTTTGTAGAGGTGACGGCAGGTTCGGATTGAAGCGATGGCCTAAGGCCGGCTCAAAGGGGTTCTGTTCGCTCTCGCGGGTGAGGTGATTGCCACGCGTGCCAAAGTAACCCGCGGTGAGGATCATACCTTGCGCGAGTTTCCGTTCTACATTGAGGTTGAACTGCATCGCATATGGGAACTTGGGGTGGTAGGTCATCGTGAAAAGATCGAGCGGCAGGTTCACTTCAGCGTTCTGCGGTTTTAAAAACTGGGGAAAAACGAATTCCTCTATATCGAAGAAAGGCGGCAGAAACCGGTCGAGTCCGAACAGGCCTGCCGAAAACTGGTCGTGATAGATGCCGAACCCACTCCGTACGATAGTTTTGTCGTTACCGAAGACGTCCCACGCAAAGCCAGCCTGCGGTGACAGAAGATCCAGTGGCGTCGCGGCAAATACTTTGCCGACGGTTGGAGCGGAATCCGCCGCGGGGTTTCGAAACGCGGAGAGACGACCGTGCGCTTCAGTTGGGTTGGAATAGAAATCGTAGCGCAACCCGATATTTGCGGTGAGGCGGCTGCTTACGCGCACGAAGTCCTGGGCAAACCCAGACACGAAAGATTCACGGTATCCGCGCTCGGAATCGGCGTTGGAGGGGTTAACCCCCACGTACGACAGGGGCACACCTTCAAGGAAGAACTCGAGGGCAGGATTGTTGCTGGATGCCTGCAACCCGAACGGAGTCAGGTCCTGGAAGTCATACAGTCCGTTAACACCGAAATCCAACGTCCCGTTTAGATCGAGCCTTCGGAACTCGGCGCCGAATTTCAAAGTGTGACGTCCAATGGTGCGCAACACTTGATCTTGAACCTGATAAACGGTCGAAAAATCGCCTAAAGGAAATACCGGGCTATTGCCCAACAAGCTGATACCTGTGATGTCGATCATTCCGAACGGCCGATCAGGAAGCAACGAAATCGACAGGCCCGGATGCGTATTATCGGGTGAAGAAGATGCAGTTGTCCGGTTGACACCGAAGCGCAACTCATTGATCAATTCCGGTGCGAATGTCGTCCGGTCCTGAATCGTCACATACTGATTTCGCGCCCGGTGAAAGGTCGGGAACTCCGGCATGTAGGTACCCGGCGGTGTTCCGACGTACGGAACCAGAGAAGAACTGTCATCGACGGTGTAGCGCGCAAACAGTGAATGTGTATTGGAAAAACTGTGGTCGATGCGAACCATACCGTGATCCTCACGCGTATCGCCCTTGTCAGCCGTAATCAGTTCACCGGTTCCATCTCCATTTTCCGCTCCGTTCGATGGAGGCATCAGATTGAGAAACTGTTGCGTTTGAGGATTGATCGGAATGGCGGCACATCCGCTTGAACTCGCGCTGGTGCAGGACACCGAGTTATTCGCAGAGGGCAGGAAACCTTCATGTGCAAGTGCATCCGGCGCCGTGGCAATTGCCGTGGATGCCTGGACTTCGCGAAACCCCTCATAATTGACAAAGAAGAACGTGCGATCACTCTTCAGCGGCCCTCCGATTCCGGCACCGAACTGATTGCGGACAAATGGGGGGATCGGATCGGTGGGCAGATCAAAGTAGTTCTTAGCGTCGAGCGATGCATCCCGATGCAATTCCCACAGTGACCCGTGAAACTGGTTACCGCCTGGCTTGGTGACCATTTCGATGACAGCGCCACCATGCCCGCCGTACTCCGCGTTGAAGGTTTGGGCCAGAACATTGACCTCCTCCAACTCATTCAGACCGAGAAAAAACCCTGAAGCGCCCGCGGGTGAGTAGCCCCAGACCGGATCGGCCGCATCCATACCGTCGATCAGAACGTCCGTCATACTCGGGCGAATCCCGTTAACGGCCACTTGCCCAGCCTTACCGCTCGAAAGCAACGAGGGTGCACTGCTCGGATCAGGAGCGACTCCAGGCTCCAGCGCAACTGCACTAAACAGATCCTGATTATTGAGAGGCAGTTTCGTCAGGCTTGGCTCTGCCACGAGTCCGCTCACAGCTGAGGTCGTACTGTCGATGCCGCTAGCATTCGCGTTGACCGTTACCTGCTGCCGTAGGTCGCCTACGATCAGTGAGAAGTTGATGACCGATTCGGCGGCCGAAACGAGCGCAACACCTTCTCGAACCTGTGTCTGGAATCCTGATTTCTCTACGCGAACGGAGTAGTCTCCTGTTGGCAAGCCGGCGAAACGGTATTCACCTACCGTGTCTGTAAGAACGCTACGTTTCAATCCAGTACCTTGACCGACAATCGTCACGCTGACGCCGGGGACAACAGCTCCACTTGGGTCCGTGATGGTGCCGGAAAGAGTCGCAAGCTGCGCTTGCGACCACGCACATGTTGGGAGTAAGGCAAGCGACAGGACCAGGAGCAAGCACGCCCTCGAACTGAAGAGACGCACAAACCTGGCGATATCTCTGCAGCGGTAGAGAGTGAAGTCCGCCCCCTCGCGGAGCGGCTCCAATATGTACTCGGAATCCTCTGCCATTGAGAACACTCTTGTTGTCAGGACCGAACGGCCCAGGATTTTCAAGCGGATGGGGACTCGATGCGTCTTATCGACCAAGTGCGTTTACTGGGGAAAACTGGGTTCCGCACCGAAAACCCGAAGGAAACCATTATACCGAAGGACCGTATCGAACCGCACATTTGCGCAAGCCGCACTCTTCACAAGCGTCGAATGTCCGACCGTAATGATGCAGGGTCTTTTCATATCACTGCCTTGTCTCCGTACCATTACGGTGTCGAGTCTCATTGTTCGCAATTGTCTACTGCAATGCGCCAGGAGCGCTTGGGGCGTTGGCTGTCAATCAAGAGATCATGATTACTCCGATTGATACCAAGGTATCGATCGGTACTTTTGTCCAATTGATTCGTATCCTGATCTCTGGCTCAATCAAGAAGTCCAGTCGAATTTGATCGGATCGCGCTGGCGCGCATCGTTCACAGTCTGTTGAATGGACCAATGCCTTCTGCAGGACAGTTACTGACGAGACACGACGCTCGCGAGGGCCTTCGACGGCTTTTGCGTGCAAACCTTCCTGTCGACACTGTGGAACTAGCGCGCTATTTGATCGGCAAGGTCATCGTTCATGACACCGCAAGCGGCAGGCTAAGCGGGCGCATTGTCGAAACTGAGGCTTATCCCGTCGGTGACGCGGCTGGACATGCTTTTCGGGGCAGGACTCCACGCAACAGCACTCTTTTCCTTGAACGTGGTCACGCATATGTCTATCTCGCCTATGGCGTGTCGTTCTTATTGAATGTGACAAGCGAAAGAGCCGGAGTTGGTGCGGGAGTCTTGTTACGCTCTATTGAGCCTCTTGACGGTTTCGAACCCATGGATAGCATGCGTCGAAAGGAAACAGTGGCTCGATATAGGAAGGGGGCCGGGACGATTGACCAAGGCATTGAAGGTTGACCTCAGGGACGATGGATTGGACTTGTGCAGTCCAGATTCTTCTCTTTGGCTGGCAGCAACGGCATCCAAGTCTGGTCCGATTGGCAAAAGCGTGCGGATTGGTCTGACTCATGGAGCAGACCGCTTATTGCGCTTCTACGAACGTGGCAATGAACACATCAGCGGGCCCAAAAGATTGCTCAAACAATGACCCCTATTGCAAATCGTTAACCCATTTTCGCGCTCATGCTGAGCCGAGCCGTAGGCTTGCGAGGTAAAAGGCAAATGAAACCCATACCAACTGCCGAAGTCAAGGTGTTCTGAGGCTATGTCTTCTAGTTTACAAACAAGTGCAATTGGCCTGACGGACGTCATTTCGACCTCCCTGAACATAGTCTTCTGTGGAATCAATCCGGGAATGCGGTCGGCTGCAGTCGGACTCCACTTCGCCAATCGGACTAACCGCTTTTGGCGTGTGCTCCATCTCGCAGGCTTTACTGCCAGGCAATTTGAACCGGAGGAGGCACGCCTCTTGCTCGAACATGGTTTAGGAATCACCTCTGCTGTTGCTCGGCCGACAGTCAGCGCAACAGACCTCAGTCGAGCGGACTACATCGCTGCACAGCCTGCTTTCGAGCGCAAAATCGCGAAGTACAGGCCTAGATTCCTTGCATTTTTGGGGAAGCCGGCGTGTTCAGTGTTTTTGAACCAGCGAGAGCTATCGTGGGGATTGCAGCCAACTACACTCGGCGGATCTGCAGTCTGGGTATTACCCAGTCCGAGCGGCCTGAACCGCGCATTCACCATCGGCAAATTGACAGACGCCTATAGAGAGCTGTTCCAGGCCGTGGACCTCCGCGGTCCGTAAGTGAAGGCGGTCATAGGATGTGCTCCGGTGAAAAGCGAGTTCATTTCGCCACCAGGAGTCTTTGCAGGATCACGGCTTCGTTGTGCTGCTGATCTTTGGCGCCATAGACTAACGTGACGGTACCTTTCGCCGCCTCTTGTCTTAAAAGCGAGAGCTGTTCTTTGTTCCTTTTGAGTTCCTCCAGGTAGCGCGATTGAAACTCCGCCCACTTGCCTGGATCGTGCGCAAACCACTTTCGAAGTTCCGTGCTCGGCGCCACGTCCTTTAGCCAAAGATCGACCCTCGCCTTCTCCTTCGTCAGGCCTCGCGGCCAAAGCCGATCCACCAGGATCCGCGTTCCGTCCTCCCTGTCCGGCTCTTCGTAAGCCCGTTTGATCCGAATATTCGCCATAAGACTATTTGCCCATACCCCCGGCCAGCGTAGATCGAACGGATACTCTCGGTAAGCCTGCTCTCTATGCTGAAACGCAGCTTTAGCGTCACAATTGTGTCAAAGGGGTCTTAACGGTGGCCTCAATATTCCTCTTCGCGATCTCCTCAATCTGCGGCTCCGTCAAAGCCGAGAGATCCGCCGTTTCGATGGCGGCAATTCGTTGAAACTCCTCCGGATGGTGAGCTTTGAGAAACTCGGTCAGGAACCCGACCGCGCTACTTTTTCCCGTACCATGTCCGATGAGAATGATCGCTTCGGCGTGCACAAGGTCCTTGGCGATCTCTTCGTAATAGGAGTCTTCCTCGGGGACACGATCACCTTCGTAATGAGCCTCCTTGCGGTGGATCAGATGATGGTGGAAGCCAAAGGGATCATACGGTTTGACAGTGACTTCTAGTTCAGGCCGGCTGCCGCCGAGGTCGTAGTAGATGTGAGCAACATGATGGTCGATGGCCACTGCCATCCGCCCGAATTGGTGTGCCTTGGCGGGTATTCCAAGGGCCCCAGCTTCTTTCAGAAACCTACGTAGTCGAGATATCTCCTCCACCGCGAGATTATGGGCGGTGGGGCGTTTGAAGAAGCATCTCTGCGAGCCGACCGCGAAAACGTACTCGTCGTTTCCGTGTGGTTGTACCTCGCCGATTTGGCCAATCAGATCAATGACTGAGCTCCAGCCAAGATTTCGAGGCAGTTTGCCACCGACGAGACTCCCAAGAAGTTCTTCATGGTCGCGACGTATATGTTGATTCATCGTTGCATCATCCCATCCATTGATATAGTTTCAGCTCGCTCATCGCATTCTGACATTGCGTCGCGAGGCCGCGCTCCATCACCACGATTAAGTCAGACGCGTGGAGAAAAGTCCATTAGACAAAAGTGTCGCCAATACCTTGGTATCACTCGGTCAACCCACGGTCTTCGATACTGTGTTTTATGCATCCCGGCAAAAGCCAAGGTACAGGGAACCGAGCGCTTCACACTCTACTGAGTAGTAGGATCTTCGGTTGATCGACTTCCGCACCGGCTCCTCGTCATCGACAACCAGTACAAGTGGCCCATTGATTCTCGCGGCGTTTCATTGCTTCTGTCTCGCCAGGCGTTTCAATTGAGTCGAGATTCTGGCTATTCGAAAGGCTCTCAGGTATGCGGGGCAAGGAAAATGAGAAGTTGGCCCCCGGACCATCATTGGGAATGGCCCATAGACGGCCATGATGACTCTCAATAATGGAACGGCTAACGGACAAGCCCATCCCCATTCCGTCGCTCTTCGTGGTGTAGAAAGCGTCAAAGACCCTCTCCGCGTCTTGTGGTGTAATACCGACACCCGCATCGCTCACAGTCAGTCGCACGTAATCGCCTTGGTCTCTTTCGGTTCTGATGACCACCTCCCTTGAACGATCGTCAACACCGCTCATTGCGTCTGAGGCGTTCCGGAGAAGGTTGAGGATGACCTGCTGAAGCTGAATGCGATCGCCTGCAACCCGCGGGAGGTCGTCCGCAAGTTCCTGCCTTAGGACCACCCGCTCTCTCTGAAGCTCACTGAGTGAGAGCGCAATTATCTCCAGTGTCGCCTCATTTATGTCTATCGGTTCGATAGTTGTTTCCTTATTGCTAAAGAGCGTGTGCAGTCGCGCGATCACCTCGGACGCCCGGTTGCCATCACGAATTATGCGCTGCGCGGTTGCGCAAGCACCGTCGATGTTGGGAGGATCGCTGGTCAGCATGCGCAAACAGGTGCTGGCGTTGGTCATAATGCCTGCAATCGGTTGATTGACTTCGTGCGCAATCGACGCTGTCAAGGTCCCGAGGGTCGTGACCCTTGCCATGTGGGCAAGTTCCAATCGGAGCTTGCTGAGCGCGTCTTCCGCGAGCTGGTGCTCTGTCACATCCTGGATTGCGGCAATGTGCTCCAATCGCCCGGTACTGTGCCGGATCCCGTAGGATTTTATTCGCAAGTACTTGATTCGACCGTCAGGCATCCGCAGACGGACCCCATAATCATGATCCCCGATGTCTTTTCGGGCCAGCTCCATTCTTTCCGTCCACAACGGGATGTCTTCCGGATGGACTCGAGTGCCAATGCGCTCAAGCGTCACAGCCAGATCAGTATCAAGCTCAAAGATGCGGTAAAGCTGTTCCGAGAACGTAATTTCGTCTGTGTTCAGATTCCAGGCAAAGGTGCCGGTCAGGTTCAGTCGCTGGCCTTGCGCAAGAAATTCTTCGCTTCGCCGTAACTCATCTTCGGCGCGCCTCTGGTCATCGATATCTGTATTGATTGCAAACCATTGAACGATCCGGCCCCCGTGGTCACGCATTGGATTGCTGGAAATGAGGAACCAGCGGTATTCTCCATCGAAACGACGAAGGCGCGCTTTTATTTCACCTGGCTGGCCAGAAGCGAAGATGCAACGCCAGCGTTCGAGGAACTCAGGCAAATCCTCGTGGTAAATAACCGATTTCCAATTTAGACAGCTGGTTTCGTCAGCCTTAATGCCGGTATATTCGCACCAGCGGCGATTGACCAAATCAATTTTCCCATCTGGAAGAGCAGTCCACACCATGCCGGGAAGCGCATCGACAAATCGCGAGAAATTATTCTCCATAGCGACCTCTCCTTGGAACCGCTCCATATCACAAACGGAGCGCCATGCAATACGATGTCGGGGAATGTGATCTTATCGTTGTGCCGTCTTCGTGTTGCCTCTGTCGATCTCTAGCGCTGATCGAATGGTTTGAAGAAGTTGTTCGTCACTGAAGGGCTTGCCCAGGAATGCAACAGCGCCAGCCTGGATTGCCCTGCGTTGGTATTCTTTGCTGTCGTAAGCAGTGATGAAGATAATAGGAATGCTGCGACCCGTCGCTGCCAGCTGGCTCTGAAGCTGCAAGCCGTCCATGCCCGGCATCTGCACGTCAATGATGAGGCACGATGCTCTTTTCATGTCGTCACTTTTCAGAAAGTCCTCGGCAGATTCGAAGACCTCCGCTCGAAACCCACAGGACTCAAGAAGCAGCCTCGTGGTTCGACGGATGGACTCATCGTCGTCGACGATCAAGATGAGTTTTGGGAGCGTCGGCTCCTCTTCCAAGGCCGAACGAACGGTTTGCCACAGTTGTTCGTCGCTGAATGGTTTGCTAAGGAATGCGGCAGCACCGGCTCGGATCGCTCGCCCGCGGGATTCTTCGTCGTCGTATGCGGTAATGAAAACGATCGGGACCGTGAAGCCGAGAGAGGCGAGGCGGCTCTGAAGCTCTAATCCATTCATGCCCGGCATCTGAATGTCTAAAACGAGACATGCAGTGTCTTTTAGCTCGCTCGAACCGAGGAATTCCTCGGCAGAGTCAAAGACCACCGCCCGAAGGCCAAACGACTCGATGAGTAGCTTGGTGCTCCTCCGGATGGACTCATCATCGTCGACGACCGAAATCAGATTCTTTGCCACTTGCAATACTCCATAGCGTCAGAGTATTGCCGGGGCCAACTGAAATCTATTGGGCGTTGGTGGACCTGCAGTCACAGAACGTGGAATTCCTGTAATCACTTCGTTTACACCGTCTTTTATGGGCGGCCCTTTATCTTCTCGATCATTCTCACCAGGTCTGCGAGTGATTGCGCTTGCATCTTCTCCATCGCCCGGCTTCGATGAACCTTCACGGTATTTTCAGCAGTACCGAGTGCGTCCGCGACCTGCTTGTTGAGCATGCCAGACGCGACCATTGACATCACCTCCTGTTCACGAGGACTCAAGGAGCCGAAACGCTTTTGAATTTCGTTCAGTTCTTTCTCCTGCTCGCGTCTGGCGCGATCTCGCTCAAGAGCGATGCGAACGGCATCCAACAATTCCTGATCGCGGAATGGCTTGGTTAGAAATTCGACTGCGCCGCCTTTCATCGCACTGACACTCATTGGGATATCGCCATATCCAGTAATGAAGATGATGGGGATGCGAATATTTCTGACCGCAAGTTCACGCTGAAAGTCGAGCCCGCTTGAGCCATGCAGTCTGACATCCAGAACAAGGCAGCTGGTCGTATCCGGAAGGCCTTTTTGCAGGAAGTCATCAGTCGATTCAAAGCATTCGACCCGGAGACCCACCGTGCCGATCAGGAATTTGAGCGACGAACGAACCGATGAATCGTCATCGACAACAAAGACGGTGGAAGCACCGGTCACGCTCGTCATTGGAGACTCCCGACGGCAACTGGCAAGGTGAAGCTAAAGTCGGCTCCCCGAGGTGAATTAGGCGTGGCCCACAGACGCCCGCCATGTGCTTCGACAAGCGAGCGACTGATGGATAAGCCCATACCCATGCCGTTCGTCTTTGTAGTATAGAAAGCCGTGAAAATCCGATTTGATTCCGAACCAAGACCGACACCCAAATCGCGTACCGTAACCAGCACATCGCCGGACTCATTGATTCTGGAATCCAAATGGATAAGTCGAAGTTGATCCTCGTTGGCTGCCATTGCCTCGATGGCATTCATGATCAGATTCAGTAGAACTTGCTGCATCTGTACCCGGTCCGCCAATACCAGAGGAAGCGGTTGTGCTAGCTGATACTCGATCCGGACGCGATTCTCAAAAAGCTCGCGGCCGGCCAGGGCGACCGTCTCATGAATTACCTCATTCAGGTCGACTTCGCTCATCTCAGCGGGCTTCTTCTTCAGGAAGGCACGAATCCGCGCAATCACGGCGCTTGCGCGTGTGCCATCCGCAACGATTTCCTCGAGTGCCCTGCGCAGCACGTCCGGTTCAAGCCTGTGATTGGCGAGCAGTCTAAGACAGGCATTGCCGTTATTTGTTACCGCGGTCAAAGGCTGATTCACCTCGTGGGCAATGGACGCCGCCATTTCGCCCATATTTGTGAGCTTGGACATCTGAGCAAGCTCCGATCGGGACTTCTCAAGCGCCTCTTCAGCTTGTCGACGCTCGGTAACATCCTGGACGACGGCGATGTACTCCAGTTGGCCATCGTGGTCGCGGGTTGAATGAGCGACAGAATGCAGATACTTGGTCGACTGGTCAGGCATCAGCAAGCGGAACTGCCATTCAAAATTGTTGCCGCCATTTCGTGCCTCTTCGACCATTTTTTCGTACAAACTGAGGTCTTGCGGGTGAACTCGAGTACGGATCTGTTCGAGCGTCACGGGCACGCCGATCTCAAACTCGTAGATGCGATAGAGTTCGTTTGACCACTTGATTTCGTCTGTCTCAACCCGCCAGGAATAGCTGCCTATCTGACCGAGACGTTGGCCTTCAGCAAGGAAAGCCTCACTGCGACGCAAAGCTTCTTCCGCCCGTCTGCGTTCAATGCCCTGTGCGATTATCCCGGCGGCAAACGAGAGGGCCTCGAGCGTACTTTCCGTGAGCGGCTTCTGAGAGAACATGCCCATAACGCCTACTAGCCTGTCCTCCAGAACCAGCGGATAGCCGGCAAATGCGATGATGTTTTCCCGTCGTACCCAGTCCTTGTCACTGACGCGGGGATCGTTCTGCGCGTCATTAGTTAAATGCGGTTTCCTTTCTTGAGCTATCAGACCGATTTTGTGCTGTCCGACGAGGATCCGACTGTGGGGTCCATCAAGGTGTGTGTACATTCCCGCACTTGCCTGCAACTCCAATTCGCGGCCGTCGCCGCTGAGAGTCCAGATACGGGCAAAAGCAGCATCGAGATGCCGAACGACTGCGCCGGCACAGTTGTGCAGGATTCCTTTCAAATCCTCTTGATGCGATAGAGCTATTCCGATTTCCTCTCTGAATGCACTTATGCGCGTTCGCTCATCCATCGCCGCACGCAGGGCTATCTCAGCCTGCTTTCTCTTGCTAATGTCGCGGAGAAAGCCTGTAAATACCTTACGGCCGTCTCTGGTTAGCTCGCCGAATGAGATCTCTACAGGAAACTCCTCCCCATTTTTGCGAAGCGCACTTAGTTCGGTGCCTTGCCAATTTATATGCCGTTGACCGGTGGCCAGATACCTTGTGAAACCGCCCTCGTGGAGCTTCCGCATGTATTCAGGCATTAAGATCGTTAGCGGTTTCCCCATCACTTCGCTTGGCTCGTAGCCAAAAACCGTCGCGATGGCGGGGTTGGCAAACACGATCATCCCTTTATCATCAATGCTCACAATGGCGTCGCTGGCCGTGTCGACCAGAAGGCGATAATTCTCCTCGCTGTAAAGGCGCGCGTATTCCTGTTGCTTTTGTTCGCTCAAATCGAGGACGGAGTCTTGTGGATTTGAGTCCTCAAAGAGGAGATCCTTTTTCGCCGAAGAAGATTCGGTCACGATTTCGCCTCCAAACCGAACGTCTGTGCGTTCCAACTCCCGCACTGCGACCTTGTGGCGGGTCTGGGTCTTATTCAGCCGATGGCTGGTACCGGTGATCGTTCTTGCGAATAGACTGAGCGATGCTTGGTGGAAGTACAGGCACTGAGAGCTCAAGTTGACCAATGAGCCGAGCTAGACTCTGCGAGAAGAACCCTATTGCCTATGTTTGGTTAGACGGTGACGTGGTCGAAGAGGGCTGGCTCAACTTACTCAGAAGACTATGTTGGAGGCAAAAATGTCAAATGGCGACTTCGGCTTGGGATTGCCGAACCTGACGAATCCCTCGATGAATTGATGGACAGCAGAGAGAGTGGGTAGCAACGCGAAAAGCAATTCGCGCCGGTGCTTCACTTTCGTCAAAGTGACAACGCCGGCACGCCAAGGACTCCGCTGCCTACAAAACTCGCGGTCGCTGAAAAGCACATGGCTCGTCCTCTCCCGTGCGCGGATCGCACTTATCTTAATCGCAAAATCTTCTGCCGGTTGCGTACTCAATTGCCGGCGCTCACTGCGCGCTTCTTCGATTGGATCATCTGAGCACTCAATGCGCTGAGAAGAGCCATTCCGACAGAGATCCAGATCACATCGCGATATCCGGAAACGAATGCTTCATCGAAGGCGTGCTTTACGAGCGGTTCTCTGATTTGAGCCCCGGCCAGTTTCGATCGCTGCATTTCGACGCTTTGGCGCACTGAGGGAGAGAGTTGCATCCGCGAGAGACTGCGGTCGAGCGTACGGTTGAATCCGGCTGAGAGGACGAGACCAAAGACTGCGACGGCCAGGAGTCCGGCGATTCGCGACACTGCGTTGTTGACTCCGGAGGCGACACCGGCCTCGCTGGAAGGAACCGATTCCATCACCGCCGTCGTAAGCGGAGCAACACTGGTCGCCATGCCAATGCCCAGAACAACCACGGCCGGGAAGAACGTGTTCCAGTACGTGCCTCCGATCCCCGGCCTTAGAAAGAGCGCGAAGCCTGACGCCGCGACAAGTGACCCAACCGTGAGCGGCAGCCTCGCGCCGTATCGAGCCACCAGGCCTCCGGACCAGCGGGAGAGTACGAATATCAGCAGGATGAGCGGAAGCAGGGCTGCTCCGGCCTGCGTCGCCGAGTAATGCTGGACTTGAATGAGATCAAGAGGAAAGAAAAATAAGATGCCGCCCAGCGGCGCGTAGAGCAGGAACGTGAGCAGGTTGGCCCCGGAAAAGTCTCTGGACCGGAAAAGATGCAAAGAGACCATCGGAGCCGTCGAACGCGATTCTACGAAAAGGAAGCAAAGCAGCGCGCCCACGCCGGCAAGGCCCAATATCCAAATAAGCGCTTCGGGGCCTGATGCAGTGGCCGAGCCATTGATGAGAGCGTAGGTGATCGCTCCCAGGCCAAACGTTACGAGCGTGGCGCCCTGCCAATCGAGACGCTTGTTTGCTGCTTCGTCGCGACTCTCCGGAACACACCATAATGAAAGCAAAATTACGATGGTCGCGATTGGAAGATTGATGAAGAAGACCCATCTCCACGACGCATTTTCCACCAGCCATCCGCCCAGGACCGGCCCGATGGCTGCAGTGATCGCCGTGAAGCCGGACCAGGTGCCGATGGCCCGCCCGCGCTCGTTCTCTGTATAGGAGGCACTGATAATGGCCAAGCTTCCCGGAACCAGAAGAGCTGCTCCTATCCCTTGAACTCCGCGCGCGACAATGAGGGACGTGATTGAGGGGGCGAGGCCGCACCAGGACGATCCAATTGCAAACAGGAGAACGCCGCAAAGGAAGACTTTGCGGCGGCCATAGAGATCGCCAAGAGAACCGCCCAACAGCAGCAGCGATGCAAGCAGAAGGGCGTAGGACTCGACCACCCATTGAATGTCCGTCGCCGATGCATGGAGGGCGCTCTGCAAGGCTGGCAATGCTACGTTTACGACTGTGCCGTCGATAAACGCCATGCTGGAAGCGAGAATGGTCGCAATCAGGACCCAGGGTCCTCTGCATGGCTGCAATGCTCCCGGAACAAAGCGAGCTCCCGATTCTTCACACGGAGACTTGATGGGCATCATCATTCGCTGATCAATCCTGAGCCTCTATGCTTGCGTGAGCTCACGCGGCACCAATGGAAAGATTCCTGTTTTACGGCCACGCTAGAGGAAAAAACGTTGCATCACCATGCTATCCAATTGACTTCACGCCTGTTCGGAGTGGCTCACCGCTCACGACGATAAGCACAGGTCCAGAACCGACAACAAGACCGGTCGTATGTCCTGCGGAAGGCAATCCGGTTCGGTTGTATCGCAGTGTTTACTCAGGTTCTCGTCGGATGGTCCGGAGCACCAATGATTGACCTTGCCAGTAAGACCCCGAAGGCAGCAGATGAGCAAGAGCATCGGCACAACACGCCATTTCCTGGAGAAAATTGTGGCGGGCATTCACCTTTCGCGCGGACTCGGTTGGTGTCACAGGGCATTGATTCAGCGGAATCCATTCTGAACGGAATTGGCTGATCCGCTCTAGGACTGGTGACACTTGATCGATTCGGTCGCCCTCACCTTATTGTGAGTGGATAGAAATACGAAGCAGAGTCTCCCTCATGGGTCGTTGCTAGGAAGTAGGTGCCCGGCGGCAGGCTGCGGAGATCGAGGGCGACCGTGAGGTCCGCATGGAATCCCTGCGCATTGGCGACAGCGCGGCCGGTTGCTTTTTCTGAGGCGCCGCTGCGATCGGTGGTGACGGAGACAACGTAATTGCCGCCCGGGCTGAAATTCGGAAGGATTACGTGAGCGGTGTCTACCTGACGCGGAAGGACTACTGCCGGAACGGTAGTTGCGTCAGTTCCTCGGGTCGTACCCGCCTGACTGAGATCAATCGTCACGGCCACCGGAGTGAACTCGGCGACTTGGGCCGGCGTAGCGAACGAATGGGTGCGCCGGTAGATCACACCAGCCACAGCCAGGCAGCAAAGAATGACCGACGCGAATACCGCCCATCGCCAGTTCAACGCTGGGTATTGGTGAGAAGGAATTCCAATGTTTGCACGCTCGGATTGCTCGTTCCGGAGCCTGCGAAGTTCGATCAGCTCCGCGTACACTCGGCGCACTTCAGGACATGCAGGTATTTTGGATCGGAGAGATCCAGCTTTTGGGGCGAGTACACCCACGTTTTCAGGGTGGAGTGGTCGATACAGCCAATGCGCTCGGGATTAGGGTATTTTTCGAGGACATGCTCCTGAAGCTTCTCAAAGAGCAACGTGTCATCGTCATCATCCCGCAAAAACGACTGACGCTCGTCCACTGAATCCTTCCCGGTCGCGTGAAGTCTTAGTGCTGTATCTGGAGCGCCCGCCAGATGACAGTGCGCAGCTGCATGTTCTGAGCGGCGCTTCGGATACAGCGACTTGAAGGAAGCCGCCCCGTGGAAGCCTATGTACTTTGAATCGGTCTGGACGGGCGCAGAGGGATGAGGGACAGGCCGAGTTGGGCAGGTCCCGGTGGCCTTGCGGCCGGATGGCGTGGCGCGGCAGTTCGCCGAATGCGGATGTAGAGCCGCGAGAGGCTGGCATCGGAGGGGTTTTGCCCAGGCGAGGCCGAGAATCCACGTGCGCGCCGAAGCACGAATATAGGTCGAGGATGTGAATAGACTTTCATGCTGCGTGCCGGTCTGGTTGAGGTGGGGAGCGGAGCAGGAGTTGCGCGGCGGAGAGCCGTTCGACGACGCGCATGGCTGCGCCGCAGACAGGACAGTTCCAGAGTGAGTGGTTCTGATCAGCGGGCGGTGATGCCACCGAAGCAGGCATCTTCTCTGAGCCGCTGAGCAGTTGGAAGCACAGCGGCAGGAGCGCAGCGCGGTTGCGGTTGGCGAGGAATCCGAAGTTGCGGATGCGGACGAAGCCGGGCGGCAGCACGTGTAGCAGAAGGCGGCGCAGAAACTCATCGACATCCAGGCGCATGAGCCTTTTCTTGTTGCCGTGCGCGGAATCTCTCCAGCGAAAAATGACGTTGCGTTCGGAGAGGGCGACCAGCCTGGAGTTCGAGATGGCGACGCGATGAGTGTATGCGCCGAGATAGCGCAGCACCTGTCCCGGTCCTCCGAATGGCGGCTTGGAGTAGACGACCCAGTCATGGCGGAACAGTACGCGCAGCCAGGCGGCGAAGGCGCGTGGTTGTGCAAGATGCAGCAGGTTCCCGTGGAACTGAAGCTCGCCGCGATGGAAGGCGCTGCGAAGTGCGGCGACGAACTTGCCGCGGAAGACGCGGCTGAGCACGCCAATGGGAAGAAAGAAGGCACGCCGGGCCGAGATCCAGGTTGAATGGTCCGGAGCCAGACCGCCGGCGGCAATGACGCAGTGGATGTGAGGATGAAACTGCAAGCGCTGATTCCAGCTATGGAGCACGCTGAAGAAGCCTATCTCGGCTCCAAGGTGGCGTGGATCGCGGGCAATCTCAAGCAAGGTCTCGGCACTGGAGTGAAAGAGCAGGTTATAGATGAGCCGCTTGTTCTGCAAGGCAAGCGGGGCCAACTCCCTGGGCAGGGTGAACACAGCATGGACGTAGCAGGTGGGCAGTAGTTCCCGTTCGCGCGCCTTGAGCCAGTGTCGGCGCGCGTTGCCCTGACATCTTGGGCAATGCCTGTTTCGGCACGAGTTGTAGGAGATCCTGGTCGTATGTCCGCAGCCGATGCAGCGGTCGCGATGCCCGCCCAGCGCGGCGGTGCGGCAGCGCACGATGGCTAGCAGCACCTTCCGGTGTTGCCAGTTGATCCATCTGCGACTGTGTTCGATAAATGCCTGTCCGGCACAGCGAACAACGTCGGCCATCTCCAGGAGAGGCCGGTTGTTCAACTGTGTTTATGTGTTCCTTGTGATGGGAACGACAGAGCATCAAGCGGGCTGGCGGTCGCGCTCAAGTGCCGTTGGGACAGATGCAGATAGATGGTCGTTACTTCGAGGTCGCGATGCCCAAGCAGGATCTGGATGGTGCGCAGGTCGGCGCCGGCTTCAAGAAGATGGGTCGCGAAACAATGGCGCAATGTGTGGGGATGAATGCACCTGTTATCGAGTCCGGCGCGTTCGGCAGCGATCTGGCAGGCAGACCAGAGGACCTTGGTGGTGACAGGGTAACTAGCCGTGTGCCAGCGGTTGCCGGGGAATAGCCACTCCTTGGGCTTGCGCCGTAGTCCGCGCCAGTAGGTGCGCAGCTCTTCGAGCAGCTTCGGGCTGAGCATGACATCGCGGTCCTTGCCGCCCTTGCCCTCGTGGATGTGAACCACCATCCGCTGGCTGTCGATATCGCTGACCTTGAGGCGGGCTGCTTCTGCGCGACGTGCGCCTGTGGCATAGAGTGTCATCAGCAGGATGCGATGAAAAGGGGTATCGGCCGCGTCGATCAGCCGCGCAACTTCTTCCTGACTGAGCACCCCGGGAAGGTGACGCAACTTCTTCGGATAGGGCGTATCTGCGATGCTCCAGTTGCGCTTCAACACGTGAATGTAGAAGAACCGCAGCGACGCCAAGCGCAGGATTACGGTGTTCGGGCTGAACTTGAACTGGGTGAACAGAGCCGCCTGATACTTGCGTATGTCCTCCGGACCAAGCTGATCGGGCCGGCGCCGGAAATACCGGCTGAAGTGCTCAACACCGTGCATGTAGGTACGGATGGTAGTCTCGGCGAAGTTGCGGCGACGCAACTCCTCAAGCATGAGCTGACGTAGTTGGTTCACAGAGAATCCTCCTTCTCTGCGAACCAAACTACCCCCGCAGCCACAAAAGCTAGCTCTGCCGCACGCGGAAGCGTCCGCCGCCGCAGCGGCTTCGTTCGGACACTGCCGGAGCTTACTGCTGAGCACCCAGAATTCTCAATTCTTGTCGGATACGGTCGAGACACCTTTTTTTGCATTTCTTTCGTATCGCTTCCGGGCTGGTAGCCGTTCTGGCCACGTTGGCGTGAGTGAAGGCGCTCTCATAGAAGCCCCGCTCCCAGTTGGGGATCGAGGATACTGTTGCACTGTCTGGGCGGCGCATCGTGCCGGTGCAGACGCGGCCGTCGTCAGAGAGGTTCCAAAAAGGAGCTACCGCCAGGGTTGTCGCTTCGACCGGCCGCTTGTTCTCGACAAGCGCACGATCTTCAAGTCGCCGTTATCGACTCGCCAGACCAGAGGAGGCTGCGAAACGTGCGGCCGTTCAATCCCACGGCTTTCTGCTCAGAGTTCTCATAGAACATCTGACGGCGGCACGTCGCTAGGTCCACCAAGCGATCATGCGATCACCCTTAGCAAGCACATTTTCCGGAAGGACCTCGGCCGTGGGGCACCCACAAGCGAGCGCACCAGCGACTCGAGGAAAATCCGAGAGTGAGGGGTTGGGCTGGTTCGAGTGTGGGTGGGGCGCCCTTCTGGAGGGCCACCTGGATGCCGGGTCACGAAACTCCGCTGGCGGTCTCCGTAGACCAGCAGCGCCTCACGCAGCTCGAAGCGATGGTTCTCTCCGATCGAGATCTGTACCTGCATGACGTTTCTCCCATTCCTGCAATTCCTCGACAAGCTGAAACAGAGCGCAATTAATGACAACGAACCGGGCGACCACGCGCATCGCGCGCCGCACCTCTTTCAGGCTTCCGTGGAGAAAAGACGACACCCTATGGGATTTCGAAGCCAAGAAGGGCAATGCGTCTCCCGCCGATACTCTCAAATTTATAGGCCGGGCGGCCGAGCCGAACTGGGTGCCTTCATCGAGCAGGAGGCCAGGTCCTCTTCGGCACCGACGTCGGCTACACCGATAAATTTCGATACTTCCGAAGAATTCAAGTGGATGTCCCACGCTGGAATAAGGTTTCCAGGGGATTCTCGCATCGCTCACCACGAACCCCGCCCAACGCTTCGGTTACTCAACCCACAGCGGGCGCATCGCGGAAGGATTCGATGCCGATCTTGTGGTCCTCAGTGCTGACCCGGCCCAGGACCCCTGGGCGTTTTCAAAAGTTCGCTACACAATCCGCGATGGAGACGTGTACGCATCGACGCAGCGAAATGAAATTCCCCAAATCCCATTGTTTATATTCGGAAGACCGTTGTATTTTTCGGTTGATCCTGGGCGAACTGATTCTCAATGGACGAGAACAGGCCGAGTCACTCATCGAGCGAATACGAGGCTCCATCATGTCAATGGAACTATGCTGCTTCTTGGCCCATCTCCCGGAGCTTCCGGTAGAGCGTCGTCTTGCCGATACCGAGCAACCGGGCCGCTTCTAGCGGCCTCCGATTCGACTTCTGGTAGGCCGCCAGGATCATCGCCCGCTCCACCTCCGCCATCGTTGGAAAGGCTCCGGTCTCTTGAACCTGGGCCAGTACGACTGGAGTTGCCGCTTCCGCAGCCCGTTGCGTCAGCCGATCCGCTGCAGCCGAGATCAGCTCGCGGGCCTGGGCCAAGCTCTGAATGCATTCAGGGTCATGCCGAATCACAACCTTCTCGACAACTCGCTCAACGATCTTCACGAGCGGCTCAGGCAGAGCGCCGCCACAACGCCGGCAATTGGCTCGATCACTCCATTGGACGAGTTCGCAACTGCGGCAACGAACCTTTTCCCGTTCCTCGTACATAATGTCACCTCTCAAGTTGAAAGCGCGTCGGCTCATTCGAAGAGACTGAGCTGCACGTTGGTCTCGGTGGCCGTGGGCCACATGGCGGCCTTCTTCCGCTTCTTTGTCGATGGGCTCGGATCCAACAGGTGAATTCCGAATGTCACTGGCGCCGAAGGTGCGGCAGCCGGTATTGGCAGATCGAGCACAGGGGTCGGTTCTTCTTCGGGTTCCGGCTCCGCAGCCGCACCGCGCGGCAGTACCTTTTCGCGTTCGTGGTCAAGCTCGCGCCATACGGCGTCGGCCGATTCTCCCACACCGGCCTTCTCCACCAGTTCGCGCGCCATCGCGCTCATCAGGTCTTCATCGGTGTCGAGCGCCTGCAAACCTTCGCCTGAGAACTTGCCTTCCATCATCAGGGCCACCAGCATCTTCTTGCCCATCAGCCGGAGGCACGTCTCCTGCATCGTGCCCGAGTATGTGACAAACTTCACTCGCACTGGGAACCTCTGCCCGATGCGCCACGATCTTCGACTCGCCTGCCGCAGTGTGTGCAGCGAGTATCCCGTCTCGTAGAAGTAGAGCGTCGGAAACGCCAACAGGTCCAAACCCGTTTCGACCAGCTTGGGATGGCAGATGACGACCTCGATCCCGGCCTTCAGCTGCCGCTCGTACCAGTCCTCCCGCTTGTCGGTCGGCACCGAGGAGCGCAGCACAGCGACGCGAATGCCTTCCTGCCGCAACACCGTCTCCAACCGCTCCGTGACATCCTTCTCCCCGGTGTAGGTCGCATAGACCTGGCAGCGCCTGCCTTGGCGCAGTTCCTCCTTCACATCGGCGATCAAAGCGCGCTCCTTCGCATAGAGCGCCTCCCGCGTGAGGTTCTCCGGCACCGTCACGAGGAACTTCACATACTCCTTGGTCTGCGGATCGAAGGCCCGCGCCCAGATCTCGTCGAAGTCGTAGGGATGGTCGGGATAGAGTAGGAGCGTGTTGAGCAGGATGCTCATCAGGCTCTTGTTGCCGCGATGTTCCTTCATCGCGGAGCGGATGTCCTCTTCCAGCTGTTCGTAGGCCTGCTGGAGAGCTTCGTCCATGTCCACCGAGATGACGCTCTCGTCGTAGCGAGGCAGATTGTCGGAGATGTCTTCAAGTGCCAGGAACGCAGTCGTGTTCATCAGGAACTTGCCGAACAGGAGCGGCGAAGCCCCGGGCTTGCGCAGGACGCGCACGGTCTTCTTCGTGGCCCGCGAGCAGGCGTTGTCTGAGCCTTCGATCTTCTCGACGGTCTCAAGGACGCCGTACTGCTCCTGAAAATCGCGCCTGCCTTGTCCGCCGTAAGCAAAGCCCTCGCGCACCATCGCGCGCGGCTCCATGCGGTAGAAGATGTTGAAGAGGTCGTCCGCATAGCCGCCCATCAGCGTGCCTGTAAGCGCGATCAGGCGCTGCGCGGCGCGTCCGAGGACGCCGAGGCCGTTGCCCTGGGCCGTGTCGCCGGCCAACTGGTGCAGTTCGTCGGCAATCGCGAAGTCGAACCAGCCAGCCATATAGCGGCCGATATATTCGATCGGCGCCATACGCTGAATCCGGTTGCGGTCCGCCTGCCAGAGAGCCGAGAATCGCGTCGTCCCATTGCGGGGTGAAACCAGCGTCTCCGCGACCTTCTGCTTGTCGCGAAAGTCGAGGGCCGTGAGCTTCTCCATCTCCGAGTCGAGAATGGCCTCACCCGAATCGGGATTCACGATCCCGCCCAGGTTCGGGCCGGACTTTGCCTTGAGGTAGACGTGGTCCCAGAAGTAGCTGAGCTTGCCTTTGTCCTTGCCGGTAATAAAGAAGGTCGGCCCCGTGAATCGCTTCCGCCACTCCTTTCGGCCCAGCCGACGCATCTCCGCCAGGCTGAGATGCTTGCCTTCGTAGACAGTCTTACCCTTGCTGAGCTTGACCTCGCGGACCCCGTGGGGCTTCGCGGGATCGCCGCCGTTGCGCATGTCCTCGATGAGGAAAGTCCGGGCACGGGGTGTGGTCAACAGGACCTCGCGCGCCCACTTGTGCGTGATGTGCGAGGGGCACATCACCAGCGTCGTTGTTGGCTGCCCTTCGGATAGCACATGGATCGTCCCCAAGGACATAAGAGTCTTCCCAGCACCACATTCGGCGACAATGCGTGCGGCCTTGGCCTTGCGGAGGTACTTCGCTGTGCCGGTGATGGCCACGGCCTGAGCGGGTAGCGGTTTGCGCAGCAGCCCGGCGAGACCAGGTGCGACCGGATCTTTTGTGCTCTGGAGCGGTGGGTAGGTTTCAAGGATGCGTTCGGCCAGGAGAGGACCAAACTGCCTTAAATAGTCGAAGGTCGTCTCCATGCGGACACCTCCTTCAAGCTGGCTTTTGTGATGGATTGTTCAGGCGCAAGTCAGAGATCACTCACGATGAGGAGGGGGTGACTCGTCGACGGTACTAGAGGGTGAATAGGGCTGCTTAGGAGCGGTCAGCTTCTTCCGCGGGCAAGGCGAAGCGCTCGAGTTCGACTCGACCGTCCTTCCTCACATCAACCTGCAATACCTGGTTAGTGAGGTCGCCATTCTTCGCAAGGTCGTCGAGGACCATATTAAAAATCTGCCGCTGCAGGTTCAGGTTCAAGCTAAATGGGGCGTCGATGCAGACCAACCCCGCGTGCAGGCGCACGTCCGCGTATTCGCCAGAAGAGCCTGGCTCATTCGCAGGCCCGCGAAAGTCGGCGCTGTTGTTGGTGACAAATATCCAGTCGCCTTCGAGTATGACGCGCTTGAGTTCCCAGTCTTTGGAGCCTGTCTTCCCGAGGTGATTGACGTGCGAACAGAGAAAGCCCTTCTGCTGTGCGTCGGCCGCCAGCGAAGGGCTCAGGTTTTCGTCGATCAGGATTTTCTGCAAAACTTCTAGCCTCCTAATGAGGAGCTACGAAGTCGCTTCTTGGAAATTGAGACCGACAGGCTCTTGGGCAGGTGCCGACGCCGTGGGCGCCCCCGTTGCGGGTTTGCTTTCGCGTACATCGAAGCCAATTCGATCTGCGATGGCGTGAGCTTGGGGTAAATCTCGCGCAATTCCTCAAGCGGCGTCCCGGCATCGACCAGACTGGCAACGTCGTACACCGGGATGCGCGTTCCCCGAATGACGGGTGTGCCACGCAGTATCTCCGGGTCTTCGATGACCAGTTCCTGTGCCTCCCTCAGCTGGCTCAGGCGACGATCCACATCGTCCCAGATGGAGGACAGCAAAACCTGCACCGTCCGGGACTCTTCGAACTTGCATTGACGAAGCTCGGTCCAGGAGTGGTTGTGTGCCAGCGCGTTCCGCATCGCTTTGACACGCGCAACTGATGTCAACACGTCTTCCGTCTCGAAGTAGAAGGCGATCCATAGGCAAGCATCTTTGCGAACGGTTCGATTCTGCGATGCCTTATAGAGCATCTTCGGCAGAATCCTTTTGTCGATCATCCGATTAATCTTCGCAACGGTGACGCCTGCCGCGATGGCTGCCTCACTGGTGGTCAGATTCTCGATAGCGGCTTCCATGGGGCACCTCCACGTTCTCTATCATAATTCATCTCCTCCAGGAGAACAATTACCACAAATCGCCGAAGAAGGGAGCATGGCTGACAAGTCACGTTTATTCAAACAGATACCGGCATTATCTTCAGCAACTCCGCAATGGACGGTCGCGGCCACACGACTGCGCCGGTCTCGCACGGGAAGGCCACAGCTCCTGACCGCAGCCCCTCGCCCATCCACTCCAGCACCTCCTCCGTGGTCGCTGAAACCAGCACCGGCTCGCAGCCGATTCCGTCTATCTCCTCGATCCGCTTCTTCTGTTCGACAACTCCAAGAATGTGGTCGGCCCATGTTGGGTCTGCTGGGAGGCCCAGAAAACTCACGAGCGTGGCCCACGCCTCCTCGCGCCGGTAGCGCAGCAGCAGAGTTCTTCCGGCGGTTCCGTTGGTGTGCAGTTCCTGAGAGACCGCGAGTAAATGACGCACTGGATGTTTCCGGCCCGGCAGCGTCACCGCGCCTTTGTAGCAGGAGGCATGTTCGCCGAGCGAGACTTCCTTGGTCTCTCCGTTCGGGAAAGGTCAGACTGAAGGCGGCCTTTTCGTGAACGGCTGCCGTGATCGCGCCGACATCCGAGTCGTTGCCGAAGACGCTGAGAAGATGCGCTTGCCGATCTTCCCCCATATAGCGGTCGACCCGCAAGCGAATGCGGGTCGAGGTCTTCTCCGTGATGCGCACATACTCAAGCAGCCCGAGTCGAAGGTGTGCATTCTCCATGGTCTTCGCCCTCCTTCTTCGCCGGCGTCTCAGTGAGTTTGAGTGTTCTGCCATCGGCATAGACCAGGCGAAGCTCATTGGTCCAGCGTTCTCGATGATGAATGATCTGGGCGTCTCCATCCTCTTCAACAAAGGTTGTCACATGCTTGACCGACCGCCAGCGGGCGATGTGCCGGTTCTCTCCGTCTCCGAAGACGCCGTTCAGCAGCCCCGCTGTACACAGAAGCCCGACATGGCCGCCATGCAGAGGCGTGATGGGACGACCAGTCGCAACGTCTTCGCGTGGCATCAACAGCGGGGCCACCTGCCTCCATGCGCCCGATTGTGGCAGCAGGTCTTCCAACAAGTCGTACGGAAGGCCGCGATAGTTCAGCGTCGCCTCCCCGGAAGGAGGAACGGAATAGGGTGCGCACGCACCTGGCTGCAACTCCTCCAGTTCAAGGAAACTCCCATAGAGGCCGATGCTGTGGAGTTGACGCTTGTTGTTCTCAACCGCCGAGCCTCTGACCTCGTGGCGAACGCCAAAGACAGCAATTTGCCTGTACTGGACCGAATCGGGATCGGTCATGCGAAAGACGTTCAGGCTGGTGAAGTGAGAACTCAGGATGCCGGTGCAGTCGTGCAACCGCTCAAACGGGATCACCAGAATCAGAACGCCTTCCATTCGCAACCAGCGGTAAGTGTGTTCCAGAAACACAGCCTCCATGCGCCGATTCCCAATGGTGCCGATCTCAGAGTCATACGGAGGATTGAGGTACAACAGGGAGAACGATTCGGGCTTCGCAATGGCGTCGAAAGTGTTCCCCTGGATGGTCTCGATGCCTTTAGAACTGGCGATGCGAGCGCGCTCGGCATCAAGTTCGATGCCATAGCGCCGGACGGGAGCGTCGCTGCGTCACAAGCTGCAGGGCAGTTCCTTGTCCTACGCAGGGATCGATCACCGAAGCCGGGCTGGCGAAAGATAGTAGAGCGCGAAGCTTTTTCCCTTCGCTTTCCGGCAACGGATAGTAGCCCATCTTGAGGCGCGCCGCGCTTCTCATCGAGTCACCTCGCATGTTGGAATGAAGTTTTTTCTGACTGCGCCCAGCAATTCGTAGCGCGATGCCGAATTGCGTTCTGAGACAATTGATGATCATTGATCCAAGATGATTCGCTGGTCGAGGAACTCCGTGAAATCTCAATCGCGGCTACATGAGCGATTCAGCAATCGAAAGTTGAGGATGGACACGGGCGCCCCTCGACCCATGAAGACATGATGTCGTGCCCCACTCATCAGATGGATCGGCAAGACCAGCGGGATGGGCCGTTCCTGCACGGGGTCAACCAGACGCCGAGGGACTACCCGCGTCTTGGCCCATGCCATGAGCCTGCGAACAGACGAAGACTAAGCGCCGACTAAGCAGCTGTGGCAAGAAGTACATCGCCTCCACAATCCAAGATGCATCTCGAAGAGTCTATCCTCGGTGGAACCTGGGCGCGGACACGCAGACAGATTCTGAAATCCCTTCCAGGATGCGGGAGCGCACGCCCTGAGAGCGGCCGTCGCGTAGAGGTTTCTCATTTCGAGCAGCTGGATAAGGACGAGCTCAGACCATTCACAGCTCTCACGATGTTTAGGCCAGGTTTATTTCAGATCGGGGAGCTTTGTGCGTTCGCACACGACTTCATGCGGCGCTCGGAGAGCCCTGTCAATCACTTCAAGGAAGAGCTCTTGGGGACATCGGACTGAATGGCTCAAGAGTTCAAGGTGAATGCGAGATTGAGACTCGATCCAGACATGGTGGATTAGCCTACACGGCTGCCACACGATGGAGTTGGATTCCTGGTACGGACCGACATTCAATGAAGACCTGTCATCGCTCCAGGCGGGAGTAACGGTACACACAGCGGACGGGGGCAGCGGCACTCCCATAAGATTACCTGCACAGAATTCTGGTGGCATCGAAGGACAAGGAAACGAGAGTGGAACTTATCCTCGAAGCAAAACTGCTAAGTGAGAGCCTTGGTGATCTACGAAGTCCACTGCCGTTACGTCCACAGTGTGATCGATGCAATGACGAATCGTATCAAACAGCGTGGCTCGATAGGCGACTATACACAGAAGAAATGGTCACTCGTCTCGATGTAGATCTCAAACGCGCCGGTCGCCAGACTGAGTATACGAAGCTTTGAGCGCGTCCACGGAAGCCATTGAGATAGAACGGTGGAAGAGCGATTCATAATCATTTTCGAGACAACGCACGGGTTTCGGAATATTCGGGAGCCAGAAATCCAAGCGGAGTTCAGGAGAAGTGGGAAAAACGGATGTGTGCTCGCAATTGCTGCACTACGACAAACGAGTTCGTGGTTGAGCGATGATCCAAGATCATTCCGCGCCATAGTGACATAGGAGGCGAGCATCTTAGACACATTCCTGACGAACAGTTGCGCTCCATTATGCGTGGGCGGAAAGCGGGAAAGTAGAATATGCTCTTTTCGATCTGCTAGCTTTGGAAATGATGAAGTGTTGGGGCAGGATGGTCACCGATTGAACTTCGATCCAACTCACGATTCAGGGTTTTCGAAGATACCTATTTGCGGTGCCTATAGTGATCTATCCCACCCGAGAAGGGCTGATAAACGAGGAGGCTTACCGCGAACGGTCAAAAGTGAATGGGGAAGACCCTGATTCGCCGTTGTTGATTAATCTTTCAGTTGCGATTCACGAATATACACTTTCCGTTTCGAGCTATGGGAGATGCACTGAGGTTCTGGATTGGCTGAATCAGGACGAACCTTTGCGCCAGCGGAATCAGTTGCGGAAAGGGTTCGGGATGCGACAGAGGTCATCGTTTCATTCGGCGCGGGCGTAGATTTGCGTTGGAGATGTTCATACGGAGAGCCTGAATTTTTATCCCCGACTGGAAGACGCAACCGCTCACTCGGTTCCGGACCCCAAAATGCCCGAGGGCGTGACGTCTGATCTGTTCGTCAGCACGGCACCGCGATGAATGACTCCGGTCTGAAGGCTGACGGCGTTTAAAGAGACCTCGGCGATCTCAATACGAGGGACCACTAGATAGTGTAGGATGATGAGCTGGACGTAACGCCCTACAGCTGACTCGGTTTTTTCGCGGTTGGCTATTGGGTGCGCCGGCGGTGTACAATAGCTGGGAGAAATTCTTCTAAGTCAGCTGTGAAACGCCGATGTCGCCGCGAATCTCTGGCTTATGCGGCCAAGACCGCGGCTGGAGCCGGGCTCGGATCCCACGGTCCTGGAATCGGGGGAACCAATCGAGCTATGTCCTCCGATCCGCAGAGTCCGCAGCGCCGCCCAGATGATGTCGAGACTGTTTCACAGTTCTCGCAATAGACGGCGTTCTCCACGGGAATGGAAACCAGGCCCGGCTCGCGTCGAATCATCACTACATTGCGCATAAGCCCTCCGGCGGGTCCAAGGTGGAAGGTGCGTGCGATTAGGCGGCAGTTCGGGCCGCCTCGCGTTCAAGCTCGGCCACCAGAGTCTTCAGCATTTCGAGTCTGGGAATCGTCGTCATGGACTCGATTCGCAATCTGTCGAGGATCGCAATGAAGGATGTCTCACCAATCTGCTCGGCGAGGGAGTGTGCCTTACTAAATCCGCGCGAGGCTCGCTCCATCGCCTCGGCAACATTGGCTTGCAACTGTGCATTCGGGATGGCGTTTGCTTGGCGTGTATGCGCCACGCGCCAGAGGATCTCCCCATAGATTGGGTCACCCAGGATGCGCCGAAATCCCTCAATCCTCACCGTTGTCTTCTGGTCGATGGGACCTCGTTGCACCGCTGGAGGCCGCGAACCAGCGGCGGGGTGGGACTTGCCCGTGTTGTTCCCTTTGGGAAGCGCCCAATGCGGGAGCTTAGGGAATTCGACCGGCTGCCGATATTCATTGAGCGGGACCCACATCTCAGTGAAGTTGTAGAGATAACGGCCCAGACCAAAACAGCTGCATGCCCGTTTAAATGCTTGTGCTTCCGCCGCGGTCATCGCGTTCTCTTCATCGGCCCAGTCTTCTCCACTGCCGGCGTGACAACCCAGCCCGGTAATGGTCAGCGTGCAGGTCACCAGCACCTTGCCCGTCTGGATGAGTTTGTCCTTCTTCATCCGCGTCACGGATGACACGGTGGAAACATCGTAGGTTCGGGTCCAGCCGGTAGGAGTGAAGAGTTGGTTGAGGCGGTCAGTGTAGGCTCTGGGGTCCGCGAATGCGATCACGGCTCCGCGGTTGCCATCCCGATTTGTGTGTGTGACGCGCCACTTGATCTCGGAAGGATCAAAGGGTTCCGCCAGTTGCGTGAACAGAGCGTCCGGTTCAGGGTTCGGCTTCATATCTTCCGTTGGCATCGTCGTATCTCCTCAAATAGAAATGGCGCCCCGAAGAGCGCCTCAGTCGCCGCCGTGAAAGTCCGTCAAAACGGGATGTCGTCCGCCGTGATGCCCTGATCGGAGTAGTCCTCGCCATTCACAGGTTGCGCATGACCAAAGCCCACGCTTCCCGTTCGGGCATGACTTCTCCCGTTGGAGCCCCGGCCTTCGTCCTCCGGACGGCCGCCCAGCAGCGTGAGGTCGTAAATGAGAATTTCGGTCCGATACTTCTTCTGGCCAGATTCCCGGTCATCCCACGTGCGGGTCTGGATCTTGCCCTCGATCAAAAGCTGCGAGCCCTTCCTCACATAGTCGCGAATGATCTCGGCGGTGCGGTTGAAAGCGACAAGGTTGTGCCACTCCGTCCTGTCCTGCCAGTTTCCCTGGCCGTCCTTTTGGCGGTCGGCGGTGGCGAGTGAGAATGAGGCAACGATGGTCCCGCCGTTTGTAGAGCGGATCTCGGGGTCCTTGCCCACATGTCCTAGCAAGATTGCTTTGTTGACACCTTTTGACATAGCCGTGCTCCTTTTGCTGAGCGGTTCAGCTGCGCACGTGTTCGAGCGCCGCTGCTTGAGAGATTTCGACGTACTCTCCGTTGAGGTACCGGTAGAACCTTTGCGAGTTCCGCCCAATGTTGAGGTAGCGCCGCGTAATCCGGTGCTTATAGAGCTCGATCTCTCCGGCGCAGCCCATGTACATGAAGTTCTCCAGGTCCGTCAGCCGGAACGGCCCGCTCAAGGGGAGCCCAGTTCGGCTCGCCGACGGTAACAGCAACTTGACTGGGGTCTGTCATGCTGGTTGTTCCTTCTCGGTGACGTGATTGACTACCACCATCGGCGGCACTCCGACGTGCGTGTGTTTGCAGCCAACGCAGCAGACGGCTGCGGTTGTTTTTCTGATCGCCTCTTCAAACGGCGGTGGGAGAGGCAGCACCTCGCCGGCACGGCTATAGAAAACGGGGGCCAGCTTTCCCCGGAGCCCACGATTCTCTTCCTTCCAGAGATCCACGGAAAGAACTCCATCCCTGCCACGAAAGAGCGGCTTCGAGACTATCTGTGGGCGCTCCCGATCTGAAGCGCGCGACAGCGTATGGAGCGTGATCGCCAGCTCCCAGGTCCGTTCGCTGCGAAGCATCTCAATGCGCACCATGCTTTCCGCCAGCAAGATGGCGTGACGGCCATTCACGGCGATCGAGTGGATGGGCTGTAGCCACGGCAATGGCGACCCGTCCTCCGCGACGAAAGCGCAGGCTCTGTCCCATGTCGGAGACTGCGCCGCCGGATTCCACGCCGCGCAGTACATAGCGCCTGGCCAGGTGCTGGTGTTCGAGCGAGACTCCGGGCGTGCAGTAGATGCCTCGCTTCTGAAGCGCCTTAAGCACGTTTGACGGTAGCGCCAGTCCGTATAGAGCATGGCGAGAAGAGGCGGTTCCGGGTCTGTGCTTTTGCGGAAATATTCATCGTTCTCGCTCCCTACACCACCGCGCGCTTTTGGATCGGGCTGACCCAGCGCGGCGCGAATCTCCTCTTTTGTGCAGCCGGCCCAGCATTTGTAGAACCGGGGATCCTTGATCTGAATGGCGAGGTTGTCGCCCGAGCGGTCGTGGCCGGCCGCAGCGCAGGAGGGACACCGGGCCCACCAGTTCCGGCTGTCCTTGCGCGTCGTCCGCACATAGTCGAGAATTCGGAACTCCGGGTAGCGGGGAGATGATGCCGGCGGAGTATACGGAATCGCGGCGACCGGCCTGTACGCTTCGGGCAGGCTCATCCCTTCAATGAATGTCCTCAGCTCTGCCTCAGTCAGTTTCGTCAACCGATCGAGATACGCAAGTTGAGCTTCGGGAGTGAGCTCGGCTTCATAGAACCAGTAGCGCCGATTCGTCTTCCGGTGTACGCCGAGCGGAGCACGGATGGCGTTGCCGTACTCTCCGTGATCGAGCTTGTCCTGGCGCGGGAAGACTTCTATGCCTTCCTTCAGACCGCCGCCTTTGACGGGAACGCCGAGCCGGAGCGCGAGGTTATAGACATAGATTCGGCACTCGGATGCCAGCAACGGCTCGGCGCCGAAGATCCAGAGATGACCGCCGCGGCGGGATTGCTCCAGAGCGGCGTCCACTCCATCCTGTTTGAGTTCCCATTGCAGCCGAAACAAGGAATCCAACGCTCCATCGAAGTCGGCGTCAATTGCCACCCACTTTGAGCGCTGCGTCTCGGGATTGATTGCGTAGAGACTGATCGTGATGTCGCCATTGAGGTGCATCCGCACCACGCCATCATCGAGCGGTTTCGGTTCCTTGGTCTTCCAATCCCGCGCCGGGTAATAGGGGACGGAACCGTTCGGCAACGGTCGCTCTCCCTGGATTGCGTAGGCCCGCCGGTTTACGAACAGCCGCATGAAGCTGCTTGCCGTTTCCCGGTTTACACAGAACTTGGCATACATGGCGTCCTGCCTCCTTCATCCGTTGTGTGGTTGTATCCCGGGTCCAAAACTCGGTCAAATTCTCGGAATGGGCGAGCAGAACACGCTGGTCCAGCATGTCTCCTCGCCCGTTCCGGTTGGAGGCCCTACGCGGCTTTGCTCCTTGGGACGGCGACGATCTTCACGAACTTGGGCGCGCTCATGGAGACAACTGGCGCCGGGCTGGGGGCCGAATGGCCGTGAGTTCTTCCTGACGCGCACCAGGCGGACGACTGAACCCTGGCGATCGCGCGATTGATCGAGCGGATACGACTTGCGGACAGACGCATGACGGCTCCTCCGTTGGATAGGGATGGCTTTGCTTGTTTGGGGCGTGGCGAGGTGGGCTAGGCGTTGGCCGGCTGGAATTCAGTGAGCAACAGGCCGGGCTGCTCAACCAGGCGGAACAGGTCGTACTCGGAGAACGCGCGGTCGAACTTCTCCGAGGTGAACTGGTCTTCGCAACCTTCGAACGAGAGCATGTACCACTGCTCGCGCTGTCGATCGAAAACGTAGATCGCTCCTGATTCACTGTTGTCGGGCACCATCTGCAGGAGCAGGACGCCTTTGGCTGTCTGGATCCACCGGGTGGCAATGGCCTCGCCGAGTTCCAGAAAGGCGGCGACGGTTTGCTCGACTGAACTGGCGGCACGGTCCCGCCAACTGAACATCTTGTACGCGGACATCTTTCCCAAGCTGGATTGCATGGCAATTCTCCTTTCTTCTGGGTTGGGGTTGATGGGACGGACCGCAGGGTTAGCAGATCCGGCTCTTCAGTGTGAGGAACCACATCCGAGCAAGCGATCCGAGCAGAGCTGCGAACAGCAATGTCACTCCTACCTGCTGAAGCGGGTCGTGGTTGGTAGCTCCATAGAGCGTTCCAGCGTACTTCGCGACGATGATCGCGTTGAACACGGTCTGCACAAGGCAGATCGCAAGGCGGCGCTGGAAGGGGTTTGAGGGAGATTCTCCTTCCGCCTTCTGGTTGGGGGCGGCGGAGGCGTAGTGGTGCATGGCGATTTCCTTCCTTTCGTGGCATGGTGGGCCGGTTGTCGTTCTTGGGGTGGGCGCGCAGGGAGACATTGACGAGCTGGCGCCAAGGGGGGCGCCTGAGCTTGCCTCGGAGGCTCTGAATGTTTGGGAGTGTGTACTGAGAGCGGATGCACCCGTTAGCAGTAGAAGTTCCGCCGCGGTGCGTCCTCAGCTAGCGTTGAGGACTGGGGCCCAACAATCGACCTGACTGGCATCAAATCGCTGGTTGGCCCGATTGAAAATCACTCAATTTCTTTATTCCTTCTCTCCAACTTCTTCCCGCCACCTCAACATTGCCATGCAAACAAGGGGATAGTCAGAAAGGAAGTTTTTGAGCGGCCATAACTTAGGGAGTGCCGATTCCGTTCAATAACGAGGCAAAAGAGGTCAAAGCAGATTCAATGAAACGTCAATGCGACGTAAATACAACCACAAAGGACAGTCGAAGGAATGCCTTGCCCAGCGCAATGCAACTACGACACTCTCAAATCGAGAAGTTCGCGGAGCGGCACAATTTCTGAGCTCGCCGTGTTGGTCAGAGTGCGCGTCTCAAGGAGAGAACGGCGGAATGCTTCGCTCAGTGCGAAGCCGATTCGCTTCCGAGTCGCGCGCAATTCCATGGCAAGCAGATACAGAATGTCGTCGCTTGAGGTCAGGTACAAGACCGTATCCGTAGCTTTGTCTCTGTTGAGAGCCTCACAAATTGCGTCATAACGGGATGCTGCCTTCGCGCTTCTCTCGTATTCGATCCCGATCGTTCGTGTGCATCCGTCGACTTCGATCTCCGCGACGGCGTCATAGTCTTTGATCGTTCCGCCGGCGGCAACCAGGTTCCGCGAGGTGATCTCCACGTCACTCTTCCACGACCGAAGCAGGCCTGATCGGGCAAGAGCCAGATGGATATTGACCAGTTCCAGCGCGTGAGCGACCTTCGACGGGTGGAGAATCTGCTCCGTGTCACTAGGCAACGACACCAGGTAGTGACCGCGCGACTCAAGACATTCAAGACCCTGCTGGGTAATTCCATAGACAGGTTTACCCAGAAACCGCTGTCCATTCAATCTTTCGATCAGGCCAACTTTTTCGAGTCGCGTCACCCGCCAGCGCAACGAGCGAACGATCGCCTCCAGCATCTCGTGGGCAAGCAGGTCGCGAAGCTGATCGAAAGTGATCGCGCGCGAGTTCCGAACTTGGAGCAGAACCGGCACATCACATGTGTCGGACAGGGCGATATAACCCTTGTAATACCTCACGTGAGCGCTCCTTCGCCGAGTCGAATTCGGCATCCAGCCTGATCAACCTGCCACCGTCCAAGGTCGCTCTCGACCCAGTCTCCCGGGCCGAACAGCAACATTGCTTCGTACCTTTCACCGCGCAGGCTGATCGAAATTGGCCGGACTCCTGCCGACTTCCAACCGGATTTAGCGAACTGGATCGCACCATGCTCCGCGGATTTGAGAGTGACCAGATAGGCGTCCGGCGTCATCTCACCCGCGCGGCGCTCGAAAAGCAGGTGCATCTTCCCGGCGAATTGGCGTGGCGCAGAGCAAAGAAATGTCTTGCCGAGCGCGCGCAATGGAAATTCCGGATCAAATCCGCTCTTCGCGTTGAAGCGAATTTGTCCGGGAAAGATCGCGCTATGGTGGAGACGCCTTCCCGACATAAGTCCAGCGGCGTTGAAGTAGGCGGCCTTCCGCCGGAAGCAAAATGGATCGTTGCGTCGCGTGAACGCATGGCCCACCAGTTCGTACCGAAGCTGATTACGCAGATGTGCATGCCCCCAACTCCGCCATAAGCGTGCCCAGGACAGCGCGTGTTTGGGCCATTCTTTCGGGACCCCGGAGATAGTGGAGGAACCAGATGCGCTCGAAAGCGAGCCTGGGAAGCGGCAGATTATCGTCATGAAACAGAGTGAGAAGTCTGTCCAACTCGACCATTGAGCGGGTGAAGTCGATCTCCTCGGCGCGATGCGGCCCGAGTTCCTGAGCCAGATAATCGTCCCACTCCTCGGCAACCGAGCGGTCGGATACACCACTTTTGTAACCACTCCAAAGCGCGAAATAGGGGTTCTTCTGCGCAAGATGCCTGAGCAGTTCCTGAATCTGTCTGCGTGGAGATGCTGGTGTCTCGCGATCATCGAATGGAGTAGCCGGCTGCGCCCGATTGAAGAGATACACCGTGAGACTTTTGAAGATCAGGTCGTTAAGTGCCTCCAATGCGGCTGTTCGCTCAGGGTCCTGCATGGTCACAGTGCGTCTTGCCTCCTCCGCGAACTGAGTTGGAAACGGAAGTCCCTGGATCCGATAGAAGCTCCGAAAGAGATCCATGCGGCCGACGGCTAGCGCATAAGGCTGCTCCGGGAGGGGAATCTCACTACGGACATGCGTCAGCCAATCGTCATGACTTCCAAAATCGGATGGGGTCTTTCTGGTCATTCTGGTCCTCTCATGCGCCCTTGAGGGTTGAGTTACGGCGCCGCTCCTGGTCGAGCAAGACTGTCGTTTGGTTGAGGCGCTGCTTCAGATTCTGTTCACTGTTCTGCAACGCTTCCACGCGCCGCTGCAGCAAGAGATTGCTTTGTTGCAGGCTCGCTGCAGTTGCATCCGGCGCCGAGGCGGCGATCTTCTCCGCCTCCGCTGGCGAAATTCCTTTGCTGTCCGCCAGAGCGCGAACGCTCTTCGTCAAACTCCCATTCGTGCCGGATTCCTGTTCCGAAGGCCCTGTTTTGCGTGAAAGGGCTGCTTCAGCCTCGGCATTATGCGCTTCGACCAGCTGATTGAACTGTTCGGTCCGGCGCTCTATCTCGACCCGGTCGCTGACGCGGCCGTTCCATAACTGTGCAATGAGAGACGCTGCAATAAGTTCGCGCTTGTTCATAGCGCGCCACTGAAAGAGGACAATTGCGACCAGTCCGCAGAGCAGAAGGAGCGTCACTACATTCGACCAGAAGTAGAGATCGTCAATCGTGTATCCGACGACGGCATTCCGCGCGGACGCCATTTTGGAGCCGTAGTCCGTGTCATGCGGATTTACTTTGCCCAAAGCGTAATCAAGGAACCCTTGGCGTTTGGGCGCCGACTGCAGGGTTTGAACGCCTGGCTCGCTCGGGGTTTGACCGACGAATTGGCCGGCGACGCAGCAAAATGCGATCGCGATAAGCACCCATCGGATGACGGCTGGAACTTCGCATCTTCATTCTCCACCTGCCTCGCCGAGAAACAATCCCGCCGTTCTCCTGCGCCGCTGCTTCCGGTTCTCCGCCTCTTTGAAGCGGAGATTCACACCGATCTCAGGGTCGAAATAGCTGTGCATCTTCGGATAGAGAGAAGGCTCAAGGCCCTCCACCTGAAACCGCGGAACACGCCGCACGTGCAAATGGGAGTGGCGGGTGCCTTCGCGGCTGTCCACCATCAGGATCTCCATCTGGCCGACCGGCAGGTTCTTGATGTGGTCTTCGCGCGCACGCGTCTCCTTGATGTCGCTCTCGCTTCCCGTTCCGGTCTCTGTATATTTGGTGGAAAAGATCCCGGTTCTGCGCACCGACAGGCTGCGGCGCTTGGTTGCAATCCGGGACGATGCTTTCAAAAACCACTGCGCCGTGTGCTCTTCCGAAACGTTCATAATCATCTTCGTTCCCGGCGCAGAGGACACTTCGTCCGCAAACGCCTGGCTCACACGCTGCAACTGCGGAATGCTCTGGAACGAAAAGAGGAATGAGACTCGTGCTCCGCGTGCGGTCTGGAGTACCTGGGTAAACCCTGGATAGGCGAACGGGCGCAGAACTCATCGAGGATCACCGAAAGCATCGGTTCATCGGCATCCCGATTACTCGTCGGCTGTGCGTAGCGCTTGCCAACCATCAGCTGAAGGAGCTGGATGTTCTGAAGCAGGATCTTTCCCAAGGCTTCAACGGCACGCTGATTGCGGTTGGCGTTGAGGGAGACAAACAGAATGAGATCCTTGTTGAGAACGTCGTCGAGCGTAAGCAGGTCCTGATAGGAGCCGGTAACAATCGACAGTTCGTCCTCCAGGAAACTCAAAAGCTCGTTCAAAAGCCCCTGAATCTTCTCCACCCGCTCCCGGTCTGCAAGTGATCGCTGAAGCATTTTGACCGACATCTCGAAGTTCAACCGCTTCTGCATGGAGATACCCGGCACTGAGGCCAGGCGCGCCTTCGCAACTCCGATCTGTTCCTCCAGAACCTTCTCATCGAGCGCCATCACCAGCACGTCGTAGACGTTGAACAGTTTTCCCGTGTACTGGAGTATGCGAACAAGATCCGAAAGGTACGCCTCCTGGTGTCCTTTGAAGAAGTCTTCGCGCAGCCCGAAGGACCGGAAAATGAAATTCACGTGTTCCTGGTAGGCATCGTCGAGTGCATAAAACGGGTTATATCGCGCCGATTCCGCAGGGTGAGTTGGATCGATCACGCGCAGATCTTGCAGGCGGCCGGCAGCCTCGATATGCGGCAAAAGGCGATGAAGAAACTCCCTCTCACCCTTGCCGTCAAAGATGATCATCGGCATTTTGCGCGAGCCGAAGCGCCGCATCACATCCTGCGCGATGATGTTTTCGAGAAAAGTTGACTTGCCAGAACCCGTGCCGCCCACGATGACTCCGTGCTTCATGCGCACGATGTCGGGCCAGAGCCACGGCTCCTTGTGCACGTTATATCCGAGCAAAGTAGCTTCACCTTGATTGGCGGCACGGACTGTTGCCGCATCCTTCGATGCCGGGATAAGGATGGCGGGATGTGGCCAATTCTCCTCTCTTCTTCGTCTGCGACCAACCAGTTGTGCGATGAGAAGGCCGCCGCCGAAAAACAGGATCGCGCCGTACAGGAAGATCTCAAGACACTGTTGGTTGCTGAGATGGAGGCGAGACACCGCAACATACCACGCGAACGCGAGCACGGCACAGGTGAGCAGCACCAGAACGCCAGCGACATCTTCCGGTCCTCTCTGGCGCAATGTGGGCTGATCGTAGTAGGGGCTCATCCGCGCCCTCCGACTGAGAAATACACAAAGACCCCAAGCAGAGCGCACAGCAAGACCAACGTGAGAATGAGCAGTGGGCTGGGTTTCCAGCGGCCCTTCTCATCGATGGGTTTGAGTTCATCAGAAAGAGATTCGAGGAGGGAGCTTTGCAGATTGGTTTCGGCATCGCTCACGGTAGATCTGTCTCAGCGCCTGGCGCACTTCCTCCGGCGAAATGTAGCCCTGCGTGTCCATGACTAGAGAACCGCCTCGACCTTCAGAGGTCCGTTTTGGTCAGCGCCGAAGTTCAGCTGATAGATCTGCGGCGGATTGCCTGTCGAAGTTCCAATGCTGATTACGCCCGTCGTCTTTTCTCCCGGCGCAAGATCGCGCGTACCTGATTCGGCCTGCATCACGTGAGGCCGGAGACCTGTTTCGCTTTGAAGGCCGTGAAGGTCCGCGACGTGATCTGATGATTCCTGAGACTCACGAGCGAGATCGGCTGTTCGGTCGGGACAGGGGCGCACACATCCGGAGTCGTGACCCGGAACGGAGCCTTGGTCTCGTTGGCTACCGAATAGCGAATATAGATGCGATCCTTCGCGCGATAGACCTGTTCAAGATCGACCTCGACGCGCCCCGTGGCGGGCTTTTCCGCGTCATGCACGATGTCTTCGACTCCCATCATTGCCTGTGTAAGAACCAGCGAAGCGATCTTGCGAATCTCTGCGTCTGACGGCTCGGCCGAAGCCTGCGTGCTGGTATGCGGATTGGGCGCAGGTTCGGTGCGAACCAGGACATCCATTTGAGCGAGTTGGCCTGCCGGATCGAGTTCGTAGCTCAGCTCCCGCGATGCGGTCCAGACGAAGAGATTGGTGGACACGCCCTCCCGGAGAGGCTTCACAAAAACCTTGTCGTCATGTCGCTCGACCTGAAAGCTGTCTGGATCGGCGATCGCAAGCGTCGTCACGGACTCGCCGAATTCGAGAACCGTCAGATGATTGAGTGACGTCTCGATGTGACGGATTTGGCTTTGGCTGGTCGTCTGCGCCCCGGCCGCGATCGCACCGAGAGCAAGAAAAAGGATCGTGATCGTCTTCATAGCGGCCTCCCTGGGCGCGGGGTGAGTCACAAAAAAGAAAAGAGAAGCCGGGGCGCGAGGCCACAGCTTCTCTTTTGCCGGTTAGGAATGCTCCATTGAATTAGGAACACTCGTGTTTTCGAAGACAAGCGAGCGCTTTCCCGCGTACTGGAAGAGAAATACCCTCTTCTCACATTCCGGGCCTTGAGGATTCGCCATCCGCTCGACCAGAAATGCCCGCTGCTCATCGTCGAACCAGACATAGCCGTTCACAGTCTTCGGAAGTCGCACACGTACCCGCTGACCACCGGTGACCTCCGCGAAGGCATCGATCACCTCTTGCGGAAACGACTGGAAGAGAACGGCGCCGGAACCTGAGCCACCGGTGACGACAGCATTCATCGCCTGCGCCCATGCCCGACGGTTCTCCTGCTTGCCTTGCGCCCAGTAGTGAACGAACAGATGCAAGGAGCTGAACTGATCCCGTGCATCCTGTTCGTGTTCCCACAGGGCTGCCTGCGCCTTGTTTCGCGCAAGCACTGCAGACTTTCTCTTTTCCTTGTCCTCGCTCCCGCGCACAGCTTCCCACTGCGCTTGAGCGTTCTTAAGTTGCTGTTTGACTTCATCCTCGCGCTGGACAATCCGGCTTGCGATGTCCCCGTAGATCGAATTGACCAACTGGCATTCCTCGAACATCTCCCGGGTGACGGTTTCGCCCGAAAAGAGTCCGCGGAAGTCTTCGATGGACATCTTCTCTTCGAATCCGTTGCCGGTTTCGTCGGGAAGAAAGCCAACCTCCTTGCGCAGGACGTTATAGAGCCTCCCAACCTTGTCCGTATCCGCGACTTCAAGATGGGCACGGCAGATCCGAAACTCTGCGCTCACGCTTGTAGCGGAGCCAGGGCGCCGGCGCTACCTCCTTCCTGATTTCACTGACAACGGATTCATCGATCTCGACCCTGTGTTTCAGGGAATCGAGTGCGTTCTGCAGTTGCTCGACGAGCTTGTAGGCCAGGTCTGGCCGTCCCGCCGAAAGGCATGAGGTCTTCAGATCGGTGATCGAGCCGATCCGGTTTCCACGCGCCTTCATGGCAACCGGGCAGGCATTCCACCAGGGAGACTTGGCTTTCTGATGCTTTGTCTTTTCCTGGTGAAATCTCTCCCCATACGCGATCCTTCCCGCCACGAACTTCGGGAACTGATCGGATGGCATCACGCAGATGGTGTCGAAGTCGAAGTCGCCGCCGTTTTTGCTCGCGGTCTTCGAATGAAGGATGTACGTCCCCTCCATGCGAAGCTGCCGATCAAGAAGATAGGCGACCTGCGATTCGTCAAGGTCGGCTGTTCCGAGCGCCTGTTTGAGCGCCGGAACAAGCTCGGTGTTGGTGAGATGACGAACGGGTAAAAGATCCTCCTGCATCCGTATTGGATACCGGATGCACAGGCCCTTCTCCGCCGCCAAGGATGTGATCGCGCTGTCTTCAGGTATCCAGTCGGACGCCGAGAGAATCTTTCCCCGGTGCTCAATCAGGACACCGTCGTCCGCCAGAGCGAACGATGGCAGCTTCAGATCCGCGCTCGTGCAGGCACGAAACGCCCAGCGGGCCAGCTTGCGGTTCAGTTGGTTGAAGACATAGGGAATCTTGATTGCATTTCCACTACGGTCCGCCAACAGAACCGCTTCCGCCGGGTCACATCCCTCTGAAGCCGGATCGTCCTCTCGCTCCAGGGAGTCGGGGTCAAAGCCGACACCATCGTCGATCGTTGTAACCTCGGACTTGCCGATTACCTCGAAAAGAGCCTGGTAGTCACCCTCGTCCCATGCCTTTCTCATTGCCTTGATTCGTTCAAGCGCCCACAGCTTCAGTTCAAACTGCAGCGCCTCTTCCGAAGCGTGTTCGATCAAGGTATAGCTTGACCCAAACTCCGATTGACGGGAGATCTGCTTAATCCCGAGAATCGCCGGACCCATGTATATGCGGCCCGATGTGCCCAACTGGGGAAGAAATCGCACACTTCCTTTGAGGGCCGGTTTGCAGGAGCTCTCAGGCAGAATGACATCGACCGCGAGCCTGTCGGCCACACGATCGCTCATCGCCTTTAATGCGCCTTTCGCCTGCTTCGGTTCGCTCGCGTCAAATGCCAGCCGAAACTGGCAAAAACGATTCGTGCCGATCTTCAGCTTCCGGTAGAGGGATTCACGCGCCCAGCCACGGCAATCGTTGGTGCCAAGGACATGATCCTTGACCACAGCGATGCGCAGGTCGGGTTCCTCGACCATCAGCTTGCAGTCGGAGACGAGGATCGCAAAGTACACGATCGCCGCCTCGGGCCAATGCTGAAAGCGCTCAGCTATCGGGCCGGCGTGCGCCTTATCGACGAAGTAGAACTTGCCATCCTTCGCCGAACCGCTTGCGCCCACCAGCTTGTACTCGACCCCGCCGTAATGAAGGCTCGCCATGCGGTTTTCGACCACAGACTGCTCATACGGCGTCAACTCATACGGCACGCTGACGCGCGCGACTCGGATGCCAGGATAAAGCTGACCGAGGAGCTTTCCCTCGAGCGTATCCTTCCGTCCGAGCTTGGTTGGCTTGCGGGTCACTTCACCGGACGCATCAATCCTCAGTTCAAGAATGAGCTGCTGATCGAGTGCCGCGTTTTGTGTCCTGTTCGCTGTCATGTTCTCCTCACTTGTCTGGCGCTTCGAGACGAAGTGACTAGAGACTTGGCTGAACGCCGGTCCTCCAATCTCTTCGCCTGGCCGCCCGGGTTAGGGGTGGGGTGTTAGCCGAACCAGGCTTCGAGAGTGCAAACCGGGTCAGCGGAATTCCTCATCGCGCGAAGCGATAAGGCGTCAATGAGGCGACATGAGCCGTATTTCAGGTTTGTCTCCTCTTTGAATCCGAGCTGACCGGTACTTTGTCGGCCCTATTTGCGCAGGGGCCGCTTTACCAATGTCGGAGATCCTCCCTGTATCTCCGCTTCCGCCTTGTAGGCGAGAACGGTATAGATCACGCCGTTCTTTGACTGAAACGCTTTGATCAGAGCCTCGCCTTCGCTTGCCGCTTCCGCGCCAAGCTCGGGTTTCTCAAACGACGATCCGTCCTTGGCGAGAAAGTACCGAACCCCCTCCTCAACTTGCCGGCGAGATTTGCGCGTGTTCCTGGGCTTTGATACCTGTGCTGGTTGCGGCTGCATCTCCGCAACCCGAGCGAGCGTAGCTTCCATCACTGGCCTCCTTTGTTTTGAGCGGCGCCACTCTCCGGAATAGCATCGGGGGAATTCAGGATGCGGTCGCGGCGCTCGCCGTCGATCGGGCGTTCGCTGTAATCCGCAATCCAGAGCCCGTCCGGGTTCACATCCGAACGCTTGTCCGCGATGAGGCGCACCCGGTACTCGTTGACGAAATGGTCGGTTGTCTCTGTTCCGTTGGTCAGATGATGAACGTCTTTCACGCCATAGACCAGATAAGTGAGCGGCTCGCCGACTGACCGCTTCGATCTCGCGCAGATGGAACGCGGACTGGATTTGGCCATCATCGATCTTGCCGCGCGTATTGTCGTCCGCAATTGCCTTCAGCGTGTACGCCCGCAGGTTGCGGGTCATCATATTGAGGCTCGCCGCCCAGTGGTCGTCCACATCCGCCGGCGAATAGTTAAGGTAGCTCGCCAGGAACCGCTTCACAAACGCTTCATCAAGGAATTGATCAGTCCCGGCGGTCGCGACGTCTGTGACAGCGCCTTTTGCTGGTTTGCCCAGCACCGAGGCGTCGCCGTTCGGGCCGATGCGAATCACTGTCGGCGGCTGCAAGCGTACGAAGACTGCAAATCCGATCGCGAGCAGCGCAATCGGTATGGTCAAGAAAGCGAGCAGCCATGCGCGATTTGCGTTCGCCCTGAGTGCTCCATCCATCTCGTAGTACTTCGGCCTTGAGAATGTCGCTTCATCCGTTGCAACAGCGCTGTTTTTCATGAGCCCTCCTATTCGTGCTCCGTCCCTCGACTAGCTGCTCCGGCGATGCTTCCCGCCGCGATACGTGCCGCATGGTAGGCAGTCCAAGTTCCCAGGTTGTAGCGATGCACACTCGGCCCTCTTTTCACTGCCGCTGTTGATCTGGTCACGACCCTGGGCGTTGCTCCTGCAGCATTAGGTTGAGTCAATATGTTGCTCGAGCTTTCCGAGGGGACCGTGAGTGTTCCAGAACCCTCGTCACCCCCGTTCTGCGTCCCCATTACTTCACCGATCGAGCTGCGGATCTGCTCCGCATGCCCTTCCAGAGTCGGGCTGCCGCTGCCAAGCGAGAATCCCGTTGCAGTCGAGGACGAGGCCGCAGGAATCTGTTGCGGTAGCGCGGGCTGGTTGCCGCCAGCCGCCGACGTAAGTGCCCGGGCAGAACCCGCAGTTGCGCTAGAAGCTGCTCCGGCTGAAGTTGCACCTGCAGATCCTGCTCGCGCTGCTGCCACACCGGCAGCCGCGCCTTCGATCCCTGCCGCTCCTGCGGTCAGCGCAGTGACTGCCGTACCCACCATCGCGACTGCCGTGCTCCCTACATCGCCGCTAACAATGCGTTTCGCAATGAACGGAATGACGGCGATCGCCAGCGAGTAGACAATGCTCACGATGCCGATCAGGAAGGAGCCTTCGAGGTTTCCCAGCCCGCCGAGGAAGTTGTTCTGGTTTAGCATCTGCCCAAGCTGGCCCATCTGAACTGCTGTGAGCAGTGCGCCAAAGCCGCCATAGAGGATCGGCCATGCATTCCAGATGAAGATGTTTTCGATATACGACTTGGCAAGGCGGTTCGCGCCGCCGAGAGGCATCAGAGCAATCACAATCGGCCCGAAGATATAGAGAATGCTGCCGTAGAAGATATAGAAGAAACCGAAGATGACGACGACAATCGGATAGAGGAGATAGGCAACAAGAATTAGGAGACCATCGATCAGGCCCGCGATAGATCCCGGTGATCAGGCCCCAAAGCTGTTGAAATCCATCCTGACTGAACTGGGTCTTGAAGGTCATTTCCCCAATTCTCGAGAACGTTTCCGCTCCGGAAGCATTACTGATCCAATTCCCGGCGTTCACGAAGCCCTGATTGACCGTCGTAAATACGGTTCCGTAGTTCATCACAACAACTGCGGTGACCACATACTTGATAAGACCTGTGCCCAATCCACGGACATCCCCTCCGTGCAGGGCTGATTGATAGACCTGCCACAGAAAGCCCACGAGCAGGACGACATATGCCACGTTCTGCATTCCGGAGGTGATGCCGGTGGAGTCGATCCCCGCCCTTGCCTGAGTGAGAAAACGCTCGAACAGATTCAGCTGCGTTGACTGGAAGAACGCGAGCATCGCCTCGGGATGTAAGCTGGCGCACAACATAGCTGTCACCTGTTGGTCAGCGCTCCGTTAATGAGGCTGTTGTTGTTTGTGTTGTCGGATGTCGCGAGCTTGGACGTTTTGCTCTGATTGGCAAGATCGATGCCGCGGGTCCGCATCAACTCGGCCAGAGCCGCCTGAGTGTATGCATTGGCGCGCACAACCCACACGTCGGCCTCGGCTTCGAGGATCGGAGCGCTGCCAGGAGCAGCCTGCGAGATCTGCTGGCCCATCTGATTCGCTTCGTTCAACTCCGCATCCGCCAAGGCATCGATCTCGATCGCCCGCTTCATCGCGTCCTGGGCCTGCGCATCGGTCATGTCGGTCATCGTTCTCATCTGCGGGGATGCCGCATTCTGTGCCATAACAACGCCGTAGACGTTTTGAAACTGGCCGGATACGATTGGCACATTTGCAGCGTTGCGCGAGAGCAGCAAGGATTCGAGGTTTTGCGATTGCGGCAATGTGGCGCTCGATACGTTCACGCGGAACATGCCGCTGACCTGATTGAACTGGTTTTCGAACTGCATTACCGAAGACTTCGCCTGATTGATTGCGACGAGGGGATACATCACCTCTTGCTCGTACTTCGCCACACTCTGTTCGTACTGGTTGATTGTCTTGAGCGGCGTGGCGATAAAGGTGTTCATCAGCGACTGCATCTTGGAGAGCGCCGCCAGAATCGCAGCTGTATCGATGCCGAACTGTCCGTTGGCCCGCGTTGGGAGAATCGCAAGCACAGCAAGGACAACGATCGCGACCTTCAGCAGACTTGGGTGATACCAGGGTTGCCCCTCACGCTGCGGCGCTTCAGCAGCGATGGTCGGCTTCGTCAAGTCCGGAGGGAGACAGGGCTTACGCTGCCAGAAGAATGATCTGCGTATTTTCTTAGGGTTCTTCTTTGGATCCGTCATTTGGATGCTCCTTAACGCGCCGTCAGCGCCCCTGTGATGAGGCTGTTGATCCCGCCTGTCGCATCGGTCCGGCGTTTGACAAGCACGTTGTCGTGCGCAACGCGGCCGGCCTCCTGTCGCAGCTCCGCCGCAAGCATCTTCTGCATGAACGCCTGGCAGCGAAGGTTCGCGACCTGAGCTTGAGCAGTCAAAAATGGATTTGAGCCGGGCGTGCTCACCGCAACCTGATTCTCCATCTGGTTGGCGGTCAGAAGAATGACGTCTGCGCCCTGATCCGCGATCAAGGTTGTTTTGAGATTCTCCTGCCCTAGTGCGTCGTCCACGTCCATCATCACGCGGTCTTGCGGCGAAGCTGCGTTGACTGGAGGAACTGAGCCGTAATTGGAGAGTGAAGCTTGTCTGCAGGGCCGGAATATTCGACGGATAGGCGGCTATGCAGGATGCTTTCGAACTGTTGCGGCCCCGGAGTCACCGCACTTGTAAAGGACGTGTTGAAGATCTGATTCATCTGGCCGCGAAAGCTGTTGATTGAGTTGGCGACGAACCCGCGGGCCTGATTGAGGGCCGCCAGTGGCGCCAACGTGGTCTGATAGAGCTTCTGGGTTTGCTGCATGATCTGGTTGATCTGGCTCAATGAACTGCCGATGTCGTTCTGGATGGAGCTGAAGATCGAGTCGAAGACGCTCAGAAATTGCCCATGAGCAAACTTCGGCAGGACGAAGCATGTCTCGATCATGAGGACACAAATGAGCAGTCTTCTCTTCCAGTGAACGCGGGTGCCCCGGTTCCGGCCGCATCTCGCATCTGCCCTATAGGGCTCTCCGTTGAGAAGTAGCTCTATCTCGGGTTGGTTCTTGTCAGTCATTGGCTGATGGCCTCCTGCATTTCTCCGGAGAGTTCGACCGGCAACGGCGCCAGTTCGGCCAGGCCGCGCGGATACTGTGCGGCAAGTTCCTCGTAAGCCTGGATCAGCGGCAGTTGCCAGTGCTGGCGCAGCCACCATTTGCGAAATGCTCGTTCCCGCGCGTATGTAGTCGTAATCCAGTAGTCGACGGGACTGGGAACGATCCTGATCGCGTGCGTCGATTCCGCCTTTTCCCCGATCGCGATCAGGAACTCGGCGCTATGGCCCTTCTTCGGGTGGGCGAAGGTCTTGATCTGATTCAGCGCCGTCTCGTTCAAGTGAACGTGCTCCCGGAGCGCGGTCATATCGCCCGGCTGCTTGCCGATGATCTTCGTGGTTGCGTTCTTGACGATGCCGGCACCGTGCTCATTGGGCCGGTCAGGCGTGCCCACAAAATCTTCCGGCGTCTGGCTGATACCCCAGACGCTTGCATTGCGTTTGCGGGCGGTGCGGAAGAGCTGCACCACAACTCCCGCGAGGATCGGAGACTCAAGTAGCGCCCAGCATTCGTCGAGCAGGACAATGCTTGGCTGGCCGGTCATCCCCGACGCACGATAAGTGGCCGTGTGCGCGATCAACAGGCTCATGGCCCGTTCGAGGCGCGGATCGTCCTTCAGCTTCTCGACATTGAAGTAGAGCCAGGGATTGTTCAGCTGAACCGTGGTCGGCCGGTCGAAGAGACGTGCATACGGTCCCTCATCAACCCAGGCCCTCAGTTTCGTCGAGGCCATCTGCGCCATCGCGTTGATCTTCTGATTGCGATCCCGATCCTGCCAGTGGGCCAGTTCCGCGGCCAGATCTCCGAAGAGCGGAATCGGGTTTGAGGTCTTCGCGCTGCACCTCTTATACGTTGAGGCGATGGCTTCGAGCAGGACACTGTCGAGCAGGTCAATGTCGAGGTCGGGAGGCGTATTCTCGCCCAGCATGTGCCGGGTGAGGTTCTTGAGAAAGGAGATCTGGTCGTTGGACGGCTGGCCTTCTCCTCTGGGCAAGTCCCAGGGGTTGATCGTCTGGTCGCTGTCGAGCGACATCTCGATCATCTCCCCACCCATCAACTCCACCAGTGGCTGATAGGAATCTCCGCGCTCAAGGATCGAGATCAGTGGATTTGCACGCGCCGCCATAAGCAGCATCTGCTGCGCGGCAAGCGTCTTCCCGCCTCCACTCTTTGCCATCAGAAGGCCGTTCGCATCCGAGAGATCGGGATCGAACATGGAGAACGGAATGAGTTGGCGATACGGCGTTTCAAAGAGAATGAGCGGGCTCCTCCGCGTCCCGGTCCAGGGCATCTCTATCGGGACAAGATCGGCGGCATTGGAGGTAAGCATGTCCTGGTCGCGTTTGTCGGCCTCAGCCATGCCCGGTAACGTCCCCAGAAAGATCCGCCGCTTGGCGATCGTCTCAGCCACAGCCTTCGCGCCATTCATGTGAGTGAAGGCGTTCAGAACCTCTTGAGTCCGATTGGCGAGTTCGCGCTCTGATCGTTCGAGATCGTGCAAGGTGATTGCCGGTTGCGAGGTGCGGACCACGACCGAAAGGCTGAGCTTCGCCGTCTTGAGTGAGGACGAGATGATGTCTCGCTGCACCTGGATGAGCTGCGCCTGGGCTACCTCGGCCTCCGGATTTGATTTGAAGTTTCCGTTGGCATCCTTCTGCGCGGCTGTCATCTTCTGGAGGCGCTTTTTGTAACTCTTGAGGACCTTCACCTGGTCGGGGATCACGACCTGTCCACTGACGACAACGGGGAAGCCAAGTGTCGAAAAGTTCTGCAGCATCCCCGGAAAAGTCGCATCGGGAAGCTCCTTCAGACTGACAACGGCGTAGAGATACCCATCGATATTCAGGTAGGTCTCGGTCTCGTTGAGGATGCTCGCCTCGACTGCCTGGGACCTCGCGCTCCGATACTCGATCATCTCTTCTGGAGGCACATACGGCCGCCGGTCGCGCCGGATTGGGTGCTGCGCATGTTTCAGTTCCTCGAAGAGTTCTTGTGTCGAAAGTCTCCGGGGCCCGAGGTTGGCCGCCTCCATCGACCCCTCGATGCCCCGGAGGATGGATTCGAACTCGGCCAGATAGGTCTCGTGCTCCTTCCGCGCACGCTGGATGGCCTTGTTCTGGCTCAAAGTGAATCCACCAAGACTGCGATTCTGTTGAGCGGAGTGGTAAAGCTTCGCATGTATGCGCGGATCCCAGATCAGATACACATGAAGCCGATTTTCGAAGAAGAATCCACTGTTCTCTTTCTGCCGCCACATCCGGAGCCGATGAGAATCAAGCGCCATCACCTCCGACTGCTCAGTCCGTTGTTCGTGAATGTAGTTGTTCAGAAGATCTCCGAGATGCTCAGAAATCTCGTAACGGAACTGAACGCGCATGCTCACATCGGGCACACTCCGAAAGAGCGCCTCAAGCATCGACTTGTTCTGGTTGCGATCTCCATCCGTCGCAAAGTACGCGAGGATTCCTCTCAACTCGTAACCAGCGACGAACGCCCCATTGGTGCGCACCATGATGTTGTCCCCAAGGGGGAGATCGCGCAGGGGCAGCAACTCGCACACTGCCGGTACTTTGAGCCTTCTATCGTGTTCTGCTTGGGTCACCGGCATAGCTAATGTCTCCCTCTAGAGTTCCATTCGCCTCGATCTGCAATTGCTGCTCCACGATCCGTGCGAGTGGAGCGATCTCCTCATGAAAGCGTGCTGCGAACATGACGCACGCGAACGTAACGCGTGCCGCTTCCGCGTCGAGAACAGCGACGACCGTCCCGCTCCTCTCGGTTGTGATCGATGCCTGCATTCTCATTCCTCCTCTTCGACCACGTAAGGTTGAGTCAGTTCCGAATCTCGTTCAAGCGCGCACCAGGCCTTCGGAGCAAAGAATGAACGCACGAGGTCGGTGAGATATCCCCGGGGCCTCCCATACTTGAACAAAATCAGGAACGGCACGGCCAACGCCGGCACGATGAACTCCATGAAGACGTTCAGCGGAATTCCAAACACATGCGCATTCCCATTCACGAAGTGAGCAAGGAGGTTCATCACTGCCGCCAATGCGAGCACTAGAATCAGGTCCTCAAACTCGAGGCCAAGGAACGTCACCTTGGTGTGGAGGTTGCGGTGAACAGGCGTCATATCGAGACTCATGACATTACCCTCCGATTCCGTGCGCTTGCGTCACCATCGATTCGGCCAGCCGCACCATTCCCGAAACCATGAGCGCGCCGATCGCTGCGACGAACTTTCTGATCCAGGTCGAACCCGGATAAATCTCCGAGACCACTCCGGCCATGTGCATTGCCATCGCTGCCAATTGCGTAAGCGCGAACATTGGCAGGATCACGTTGGCAGTCCAATTCACCAGGCTCATCGTGGCCATCCAGAACGCGTCGGCGTTCGTCGCTCCTGCGTGTTGCACAAACCCTTCCAGCGCCCGCAGAATCCCGGAGCACATTAATGAGGCGAAGCCTCCATACAACGGCTGCTCGAAAGGACCACCCTTGCTGTAGCGATACACGGCTCCTGCAAAGAACAGTCCCGCCATCGTGGGCATCATGGTGTTGCCGGCCCAGGATGCGAGGTTCGTGATGGCCCCATCAAGACTCATAACCTTGCTCCTCACGCCGCCATCGCTCGAAACAGCGACAGAAGGCCACTCACGCTAAGGAAAGAGATCGCGGCGAAGACAAGCCTGGTCCAGGGTCTGTGCCGGACAAAGTTGATCACTGCTCCGACACAGGCTAGTCCCGCCGCAGCCGGCAGAATCTGTCCGGCGATGTAGTTCCACAGGGAAGCGAGCATATCGGTCATCGCGTACTGGCTCCCTGAGTTCCATCCTTGAAAGAGCTGCATTGTTGCCGAGAGCGACATCAGGAAAAGTGCGGCAACGATCGAGCCGAGCGGATTCTCGCCTGCGGCCCCGTCAAGCGTCGCTTTCAGGACGAAGTACGCCGCAAGAACTGGCACCAGCTTGGCGACCACGATTTGGTTCACGAAATTCTTGAATACCGTTTCCATGCTGGCCAACCAACTCGTACTCACCGATCCGCTGGCGGACGGTATGTTGATGCCCTGCGCGGCAACCCACGACAACAGTTGCGGAAGGGTCAGAAGAACGATGGTCCACAGAATCCACTTTCCGGCCCGGCCGTTTACGTGGAAGTTGATCCCGCCTTCATGTCGTAAGCTCACTCCCGCGGCAGCCAGCGTGCAGAACGCCGCCGGCACCGCGAGATCGAGCAGCAACTGGAGGAGATCGAGGAGGAACTGTGGCGTCTGCATCACTCTCCGCCTTTACTACTGAATGCCTTGCGCTTGAGTGATGAAGCCCTCCGCCATGCGTCCGAGACCGGAGATCACCATGAGGGCGACGCCGCTCACACCCCAGCCCATATAGCCGCGTCCGGATTTGAAGTGCCATCCCGCGATGCCGAGGCACGCGACTGCGATCACTGGCGCAATGACATTGCAGCCCCAGTTCACGATGTTGAGGACGGTGCCTTCGACGGTCGTCGCTTGCTGACCTTGCACAGCCTGGCCGAATTGTGGTGAGGTTCCGAGGTTCTGCGCTCTCGCCGCGAAGGGTGCGAGCAGATTGCCGGCGAGGATCAAACTGAGTCCCATCTTGATGGCGACGTGCAACCAATTGATCTCGCCGGGCCGATGAAAAACGTGCGTGGAGGTGGGAGCGGACACTTGGGAGCGCCGCCAGAAGGCTAGTGCGGTTCTCATGGGTTTTCTCTCCTGGACCCGGCTGCTCTCAGCATCCGTGTCGAGCCAGAGAATGGGGCGGATTGGAATTTCGGTCAAATGATCCGGCTGGACCAGGATGGATCGTCGTTCTATCTCCAATCGCATGAGTAGGTTCAGCGGATCGAGAGATGCCGGTCAGAGCTTCTGCCCTCTGGTGCGTTGGATTGATTTGAGGAAATCGAGCTAAAATCTCAATCGAGGAGCCCGGTGTCGCAAGCTGTCGCCAGCTCATGGACAACGGCATGGCATCCGTTTCGCAGCTGAATCCGTATCAATGCGACCAATGCGGTACCGCGAACATCGTGGCTGCGCCCGTCCTCTATCAACAAGGAACACACACTTACTCCACTAGGTTCCATTCGGGGACGACTCAGTCCTTTTCCGCGCAAGCGGCTGCCCCGCCAGATCCTCGCGGATATGGACGGCCCCTTCTGCTTTGGGGAACACCAATATGCTTTATCCTCTTTGGGGATTCGTCGGTCTAGATCGGCATTCTCGATCATCAAAGGCTGCTACAGCTTGGCAAGCTACCGTCGCAATTCTTTTGCTTCTGGGTGTCCGTGTGCTTGGCGGCATGCTCTTGAGCTTTAGCAAAATCGCGCGCTACAACCGTGAGGTTTATCCGCGTTTACATTGGAACTGGGAGCACACCTATATATGCAGGCGTTGTGGACGGTCCCGGTTGATTCCTTCCTAGCTCAGAGAACTGGCTGGTTCATCTGGCCTAATCGGCAAAACGGTTGAGTCTCTGAAACTATCGGTGCGATCATCTCATGTCGATACCGGCTCTATTCGGGAACGACGATTACCCAAGTCGCACTTTGGGTCATCTGGAAGGATCTTTACCCAATCCGGAATTGGGTAATCGGGAACAAAGATTCCTCAATTTGCACACTGGGTAATCGGGATGTTTCTTGCCCCAATCGCGAAGTGGGTCAACGGGACCGATCTTTGCTCAATTCGGAATTGGGTCATCGGGAACAAAAATGACTCATTCTGCAAACTGGGTCAATGGGACCGTTGTTTGCTCATTAGCGGATTGGGTCAACGGGACCGATCTTTGCCCAATTTCACATTGGGGCATCGGGAGCAAAGATTGCCCAACTGCGTACTGGGTCACGTGGACCGACCTTGACCCGAACGTGAAGTGGATCCAAGGGAAGGGCGCATTATAGGCGCATTTCTTAGGCACGCGACACAACAACCGATGAGCCGCAAGGCAACTCGCCAGTTGAATATGATGGCCAAACACAAGAACGCCCCGGCACTGGGCCAGGGCGAAGAAGAGAGTCGTGCGGCGAGCGGACAATCTACTGAGCCGTCGGGCTTACTCTTGTGAAGTTCGGAAGGCGTTTGTTCGTGTTTGGTGAACACGACGTAGATCTTCGTGTCGGCCGGAACGGAGACTACCACGCGGCTGTTGGCATTGAGGCTCATCACCTCCGAATCGCCGGCCGTGCCGATGTTCTCGGAAAGCCGCTCGCGAAGCATGTCATCCTCAGAGAACGCGGCGCTGGTGTTGTTCCCAGCCACTTCTGCAAGCACCGAACCGAGACCCGATGCTGCCCGCACCAGAAAGTTCTTGCCCGTATTCTTCCCGTACACGTTTCCTTTGATGGGGCCGAGGTCGAGGCCGGTTCCGACAGCGTCAATCTTCTCGCGGGCTCCATCGAGAAGTTCAATTTCGTCGAATTTCATGCTGACCAGTCCGCTTCGGTCGGCCTGCTGCAGTTGGCCGTACACCCGCGCTCCCGCGGGAACGATGATTCTGTTGCCGATCGCGTAGGTGTATTCGACCACGGCTACTACAGGAGCTAACACCGCGCTCGAAACCTGCGTCTCAAGCTTCGCCTGAATGCGCGTACCTGGTGTCAATTCCAGCCGCGGAGTACCGTCATCATCCGCGTTCACCTTCTGTGGCGCCAACACCGGGCCTTGCGCCACACTCCGCACGAAGATCAGAGAGGGCTCCTTGAGACTGTTCTGCTGCGTCGACGGCGTTTCTGCTGTGGGAGCCTCCGCCGTAGGGTGCCGGATCTTCCCACTTCTGCTGCGTGTCGGCAAAAGTGGGCACATTGCCCAGAGAGCTGGCAGCAGCAGGCTTGCCTGCGAACGGCTTCCCGATTGAGCCATTGTCTGCTGTTCGCGTCCGCCGAATATCCCCCGGTCCGAGCTGCCCGCTACTGTTGTCCGGAGCCGGCGTGCGCACCGTATCCATGAGAGGCGTGACACTCCCTTTGGAGGGCGGCGACTGCTCCTGCCGAGCCTGCTGCGACTGCGGCTTTGTTGCCGCCAGTTTCTTCGGCGACTTGCCAACGACCGCCGTGAAAACAAAGAAGAGAACCGCAACTGCAAGTCCGCCTCCGAGGAGCATCAGTTTGCCCTTGCTGATTCCTTCAGCTCCCTTGACGGCAGTTCGCGTTGCAAACCTGGTGACGGGCTCCGCTTTCTCCGAGCCATCGATAGGTTCGGGCGTGCGAATCGGTCCCTGCGAAAAGGCTGGCTCTGACGATTCGGCGACCGGAGTGTTTAGACTCCCGCTTCCATTCCTGTTGTTGTCATTGGCGTTCATAACTTCGGGGCTCCCTTCTACTTGCCATCGCCGGAAATGGGTGGAGTGAACGGAAGATGGATCAAGATCGGATGATCCACTTGATCCGCTTGGGCAATCTGCAGAAATAGCTTTTCTGTCGATTCCTTGAAGTTCGGCCGGTCAAAGACGACCACGCCGTCGGCGCGTTCTCCCGGCTCAAGGCGCGTTGTGCTCAATCTGTAGTCCCGGATCTCCAGTTGGTCCGAGATAATGCCTTTGCCTTCCTTCTTTTTCTTCTTGGTGGCCTTGCGGCCTGTGATCTGGATTTGCGGAGGGACAATCTCGATAGGCTCATTCGAGCTGTTCAGGATGGAGTAGGAGATCATGGTCTGATTGCTCAACTGCCGCATATCGCCAATCGATGTCTCGATCTGCTTGTCCTCCCATTTCGTCCACTTCGGAGCGTTCACGCTCTCCTGCAGCTTGAACACCTCGTCGAGGCTCGACAGCGGCGCCGAACGCAAACCGGCAGTCCCGCCACTCACGCCCTGCGCGGGTTCCTTAGTCGGCGCGCTTCGCGATCGCCAGGGATTCAGGATCGGCGGAAATGAGGAAGCTCCGCGTCGTTCTGTATTCGATCAGAAAATCAACCGGCTGCGTTGGATTCGTGACACTTGAGCCATCGCTGACCAGTTCCAGCGTCACATGCTGGCCTGATTTAGTTGCGATGAGGAGGTTCGACTGGGCAGCCTCTTTAACGATCGGTTTGACGTAGACGTACTCCGGCTCGCCCTCGTTATGTTCTGCCTTGAACTCACCCGGACTGCCGAGGATGACGGATGTGATTTCCTCCGGCATGCGAATGGTCGACTCAAACTCTGGCCTGAGATGAAGGACCGTGACTTCTCTCGGATTGATCGTGACAGTGGCGACACGTGCTCCAACTGGTGTGTCACTCGCGCTGAGACGAAGCGGAAGCAGGACTGCGACAGGGATGAGCCAGCGAAGTTTCATGGGGTTGACCTCCTCGACGGCCGTACGGCCGGATACCTGCGAAGCATGTACTGCCTTCGCACCGCTTGCACGTAGGCAACAACGTCCGGGTTGCGATAATCGAGTTGCTTCCGTGCAATATTGCGGTCGCCGGCGTAGTAGGCCGCGGCGACAAGGCGCAGATCCCCGTGGAACTCCCACATCAACGCCGTCACGTAGCGGGTGCCTGCGGCAATGTTCTGTTCCACATCAAAGGGCTCGAAAGCGCCAAATCGCTTTGCCGTAGCGGGCATGAGCTGCATTAGTCCCATCGCCCCCTTTGCGGAGACCGCTCGCGGGTTCCAACGCGATTCGACGTCGATGAATGCGGCGATCAACTCCGGCGGCACGCGATAGTGCGCCGCATACTGCTTTACGATCCGCGCCGCCGGTAAAGGATCCGTTTGCCCAACGGCGAGACTGGGAAATACCAGCAGCATGAGTACGCACCGAATCATGATGCTGATCCTCCTCGGAGCGCGAGACTCTGCGCGAACCTGGCCCCGTCGTCGAGCAAGCTCTTGAACCCCTCCCGCAATAGGAGGTGGCGACGGTCCTTCTCGGTCTTCGCCAGGAACGGAAGCAGCACGTCGCGGTGCTCCGCTGTTACGTGGTCGGTCCCGAGGAGTTGCAAGTGCGTTGGCGAAGTCGATCATCTCCGAGACCGATGGCGGCTTTTCCAGTGAGTAGTTACGGAAGGAGAGCGCTATTCCGGCCATCTCGCGATGGAAGCTCTCATCGGCCTTCGGTGTGCGGCTGGCAATGATCTCGGCTTCGCGCTCCGGCGTCGGATGCTCGACCCGCACGTAGAGGCTACGCCTTCTGATTGGGTCGCCCAGTCTTCGTTCTTCGTTGCTGGTGAGCACGACAAACGGTATGGTCTTTGCCGCAACTGTGCCGAACTCTGGAATCGAGAGCTGCCAGGCCGATAGAATTTCTAAAAGCATGGCTTCAAAACCATCGTCGACTTTATCCAACTCGTCGATGAGCAGCACACAGGGCCTGTCGCATTCGAGCGCGCGCATCAGAGGACCGGGACGAAAGAAGTCCCGCCCCTTGAGGTTCGTCTGAACGCTCTGCCAGTCTTCGTGCTGGCCCTTTGAGAACTCCATGTAGAGACGCTGCAGGCCCTCGTCGAAACGGCCGATAGCCTTGTCCTCGGTCACGCCGCGGTAGCACTGCAGCCGCTCGATGTGTGTGCGGGCTGCGGCGGCAACAGAAACGGCTAATTGAGTTTTGCCTGATCCTGCGGGCCCTTCGAGAAGCAGCGGCTTTTGCAGCTTGGCAGCGAGAAAGACCACCTGGGTCATTACCGGGTCGATGAAGTAGCCGGTGGCTGCGAGTTTGATCCCGAGATCGTTGATTGAATCAAACATCGTTTTGTCCTCGCGCCTCAGTTGCAATGGGCATCACGTTCCGCAATGGCCTGGCATTCTGGCTCTGCGACCAGACGCGCAGGCCAGAGCCGCATTGAACCCATACATTCGCTAGCGAAGTGGCTTCCAATGCGGCAAGGAAGACCAGGAGCCCGCGCGCCGGGAGATCGCCCGTCCACGCAATCGAGATCGCCTTGCCGAAGTAGACCGTCACGATTCCTTCGAGAACCGTTAGCAATACCGCCATGATCAGATAGGTTACCTGCCACTTCACCTGGGCCTCCTCCAATGCGGAGACAGCATGAGGCAGTATCAAAACTCGGTCAAATTTCCATCTGCGGGTATGGATTAACCGCGCTGTGTTCGGTGCACGATTCCAACCGCGCCAGCGGCTAAGCCGTTTGAGCAAGTCGATTGCGCGGTACGCGGACTGACCCCGGTCTCCGGCCGTTGCCGCCAGTCGGCAAGGCATCCACCCATTGCTCAATCGCTTCAGGGCGGTAACGCACAAGCGGTCCCACTTTCACGTACTGGGGTCCTTCTCCGCGGAGGCGCCACCGTCTTAAGCATGCCAAGCTGACTTGGATCTTTTCTGAAACCTGGATTTCATTCAGGAATGATTCCATTCTGTTCTCCTTGTGTTGCATCCGTTGGTCGAACTGACCGAGAGGCTAACCCGAGGTCCAATCTCGGTCAATTCGACCTGTACCTCCCCCGTTGCTACGCGGAGGAGCCTGCTTTCGAGGCAGAACCCAATCGAGAGTTTCCCTTTCGAGAGGCGATGACGGACTCCACCGCTTCGCGCTTCGCTTTCATCCGGATATGGCTGTAATGACGAAGCATCTGGCGGTCGACATGCCCGGCGATCTCCATGATCGTTTCGTCGCCGGCGCCACTTTCGGCCAGTTCTGTGATGAGGGTGTGCCGGTTATCGTGCCATCGGCCCTTTACCTTTGCCTTTTCTCGCGTAGTGTTCCAAGCCTTCTTAAACGAGGTAATGTGGCGCGTCGGGTCCGAGGGCCTGGGCTTGCCCCAGGGAAAGACGTACCACTCGTCCCTGATCTCGCCGAACCGCTTGCGATACCACGCACGATGGTCGATGAGCGCCTGGTAGACCTCGGAGTTCAGAGGAACGATTCGCCCTTCTCCGGCTTCGCTTTTGGCTCTGCCTACCTGGACCGTATTCGCGACGAAGTTGATCTGGCCCCAGGTAAGGGTCTTGATCTCGGTATCTCGCAGCCCCCCGTTGCGCGCCAGCATGAAGGCTGGGTACATGTGGGGACTGCGTGAACTCTTTGCTTTGGTTGCGAGACTCTCAGTTTCTTCAGTGTCGTAGGCTTTGCCGATGCTTTTGTGAACGGCCAGCTTGAGCTGCTTGGTCTTCTTGAGATGAGCGCGGATCACTTCGCCCGGGTCTCCCAGCATCTTCAGAAGAAACCGGACCTCTTCATTGATCGACTTTGGCGCGGCCTTCTCGCGGAGCCGGTCTTCCTGGTAACGGAGAACCGAAACCTCGGTGATGTCGGCGACGATCTTCGTGCCGAGAAGACGGCTGACGTGTCCGAGCGCATATTCGGCAAAAGTCGCCGACCGGTAGCGGAGCCGGTAGCCCGTGAGGTATTCGTCGATGATCTCCTCAAGAATCCGGACACGGTTCTGCCGAACCTCTTTAAAGTTGTTGTAGCCAGCTTCGAGTGTTTTCCGGTGTTGCCGCTCAGCGTCTTTCGCGACGGTTCGCGATGTCGATTTTGTCGGTTCGTCGATTCGTTCTCCGGCGAAGCGAAACCGGTACCACCAATACTTTCCTCTCTGATAAGTTGCCATTCGGTGACTCCTGTCCTGTCGGTGAGCGCGCCTGTGTGGGCGCGCGACTGAAGGTTCAGGCGAAGGCAAAACTCGATCAAATTTCAGAGGGTCCCGGCGCCACGCGAAGGCGTGGTTCAGGACATGAGGCTGGAGGTCTGGAGTCGATCTATCGAGGGGAGCCACAACTGAGATCGGTTGCTATGGGTTAGCATCCGTTTTGAAAGTGAGTGACGACAAAATTGACTACAATCCGGCCAATTTCGTGTCTTTCTGCTGCTCTCAACTGCTCTAAGTTGTTGATTTAATTGGCTCCTCAGGTAGGACTCGAACCTACAACCCTTCGGTTAACAGCCGAATGCTCTGCCATTGAGCTACTGAGGAGTGATGGGGCGTTGAATTGTCCTATACCAAGGTAGCAGACACTGCACAGTGCGTCAAAACTCGAATCGATCGCCGTGGGGGGACCGGCAGAACCCTTGTTTCCGATCAGCCGTGCTCCCGGTGAAATACCATAATGGAATGGGGCTTACACCCTGAGGAGGCCCGGATGTCGCGAATTTCCCGCGTGGACCGAAACGAAGTTGCCCCCGACGTTGCCGCGATCTACGATGCAAGTTTTTGCCCAGCGCGGCAATGTGCCCAACATGTTCCGCGTGATGGCGCACCGTCCCGAGATCTTCTCCACGATGCAGGCCCATTTCGCTGCCGTTCTCAACACCGGCACTGTTTCAAAACGGGTGAAGGAACTGATCATCGTTCGCACCAGCCAGGTGAACGAGACGCCCTACTGCCTGGCGAGCCACACCATTCTCGCACGCAACTTGGGGTGGAGCGACGATCAGCTTGGGCACCTCGCCGACTGGCCCCAACGCGACGACTTTACTCCGGCCGAGAAGGCCGCTCTACGGCTGGCGGAAACGGTAACGCGGGATGCTCATGCTGTCAGCGACGAGCAGTTCGCCGAGTTGCGCAGCTACTATTCCGAAGGCGAAATGGTGGAACTGCTTTGCGCCATCGGGCTGTTCAACTACTTCAACCGATTCAACAATGCGCTAAGGATGGAGCCGACCCGGCCCGGCGAAGGCGGATTCGCGGCCACGCTGACGGACGCGGTGGTCGCAAAATGAAGCGTCGCAGCGGAACGGTAATCTAGAGGCAAGGAGTTTCACTCACACAACATGAAATTGAAATTGCCGGCCGGAGATTTCCGCGCCTACCTTTTCGACTGTGACGGCACCATCGTGGATTCAATGCCGCTCCATTACATCGCCTGGAAGAAGGCTCTCGGCGAGTGGAACTGCCGGTTTGAAGCAGAACTCTTCTATTCGTGGGGCGGCCGCCCGGTCAGAGAGATCATCGCCGCGCTTAACGAGATGCAAGGGTTGAACATGCCGGTGGATGGAGTGGCAAAACGCAAGGAAACTCTCTATTTCGAACTCGAAAACGAACTCAAGGCCATTCCCGAAGTGATCGAGCACATTGAGGCAAAGCACGGGCACATCCCGCTGGCTGTGGTGTCGGGTAGCCGCCGGAATTCCGTTGTGCACTCGCTTTCGGCGCTCGGTCTAATGGACAAGTTCGACGTGCTGGTTTGCGCCGAAGACTATGAGCGCGGAAAGCCGGCGCCTGATTGTTTTCTCACCGCGGCAGCGCGCCTTGGAGTCGAGCCGAAGGACTGTCTGGTCTTTGAAGACACCGAAATGGGAATTGAGGCAGCCACCGCTGCCGGCATGGCCTCGGTGAGGGTGCCTACGGCACTGGAGCGCACCTGAATTTCTTCGATTTGAGGCCCGGTATTTTTAGGTTTGCCTTACCGAAAAGGTGTTTTCTTGGCAACCTGAGTGACCGATTCAAATCTGCTCCGTTTGCGCATGCCGTTTGACCCGCCGAGGGAAGCCCTCTATGATAAATGGGTTGGCAGCGAAGTGTGGCGCCCGCCACGCAAGTCCAAGCCAATCGGCTTCAACACAGTTGTTGCCCCCTCGTTCAATGGTAGGACAGCTGACTCTGGATCAGCATATCGGGGTTCGAATCCCTGGGGGGCAGCCAATCACCTTCCGTTATCTCCTGCTAATAACCAACTTCCGAGATTCCATCCTGCCATACCTATCTGTCCACATCATTACGTGGCGACACGTATTCTCCACTACGCGCGGCGCCAAGCGGACGCGGGCTTCCCGATCGGCATCGATGCCCTTGCCGGCAAGGCATTTGGTCCACTTCGCGGACGTCGCGAACTTCGCCACATCGGTGGTCAGCTTCCGCCCGAGGGCTCCGACCAGCCGTGCTTCCACATCCCGAGGGGTAAGGTCGCCGGGACCTTGAGATGAAAACACCGATTCCAATTTGCACCTGCTGGGTCATCAGAACTCGCGATCGATAGCCTATTCCGTTCCGTGCTCGATGGCAGCGTTCTTTTTGGTTGGCCTTTTAGCCTTTTGAGCGTCGCAGCTGCGTAGCAGCGCCACTGCATATGCCTCCCGCGCAACGCTTGACCAAATCGGCATTGATATAAAAATCGCCAGCAACAGGAGCGCGAAGGCGGATACAGAAGCAGAAAACACCCATAGGGAGGAAAAGCCGCGCAAGTAAAGCATCAGGCAGGCAGCGGCAAGGCAGAGAAACGCGACCGAGATCCCCATCCATCGAATGCCGCACAAATTGCGAGCGAACCCGTAGTTACAATTTTCATCGAAGATCAGATGAAATCTTTTCTTATCCTGTCTATGTTCCAGCAGGTTTTTTTACGGATGAACTATAAACCGAATCGGCGCGTCAGATCTTACTTAATGACAACCAGCGCTCAAGTCGATCCGCGTAGGTGCGGCTCGAGCGATGCTCCGAGCCGTCCGAAAGCTTCACCGTGAACTCGCGATTCTCGATGGATCGCAGCTCCAGTATGCCTTTGGACTGTACAATTCGGGAGCGGTGTATGCGGATAAACTTTGCCGGGTCGAGCCTCTGCTCGAGAGACGCCATCGTCTCGCGTAACAGGTATGAACGACCGTTGACGTGGAGTTCAACATAATCACCGGCAGCCCCAATCCACTCAACATCCTCCGCAATGACGATTTGAATGCGGGATCCAGCTTGCACCGTAAACCGGGACGCGAATCGATCTGAGGTGCGGTCCAGCATTTTCATGACCCGCTGTGCCATGTCGGCCTTTAATGTGGAGTCGACCAGATCACGAGCTCGACTAACCGCTGCCGCGAAGCGTGTATCGTCCACCGGTTTCAACAAGTAATGCAGCGCATGAACATCGAATGCCCGCAAAACATGTTGCTCATACGCTGTCAGAAAAATGATTGCGGGCAGGCTTTCTCCAGGCAACGCCCGCAGCACCTCAAAACCGTCCATTCCGGGCATCTGGATGTCGAGGAACACAACATCGGGAGATCGTTCCAGAATTCTTTCCACTGCGGACTGCCCATCTGCGCATTCCCCAACAATCTCGACATCTCTGAATTTGCGTAGCCTGAGAACGACGCCACGACGCGCCAAGGGCTCGTCGTCGACGATTAGAGCGCGCACGGCGAAGCCTCCAGCAGGCTCCGAGTCCTGCGTAACGGCAATTCCAGCACGACCTCGCAACCGCCCGCTTCAGGCCACCCAAGCGAGAACTCAAAATTCGCCCCGTAAAGTGTTTTCAGACGCTCCGCCGTGTTTCCGAGACCGATTCCATTTCCATTCTTCTTCTGCTCGCCTTCACCACGCCGTCCGGAGTTCCCGATGACAATTCGCAACCTGTCGGCATCGAGCGCGCTCTTGATCGCAATCCACCCACCTTCGATCAATGGCGCCACTCCGTAGCGCACTGCGTTCTCAACGAGCGGTTGCAGCAACATGTTCGGCACCAGGGCATCCCGCGTTTCCAATGGAATAGCGATATCGACTCTTAGCCGCTCTCCCAGCCTTGTTTGCTCGATCGCCAGGTACCCTTCGGTAAAGGCCAGTTCCTGAGAAAGCGTCACCTCTGCTGTGACTTCGGAATCCAGGCTTGTGCGCAGAAGATCCCCGATCTGTGCCAGCATCCGCGTGGCGGCAGGCGCATTTCCATCCAGAACGAGAGTGGAGACGGCATTGAGCGAATTGAATAGAAAGTGTGGATTCAACTGATAGCGAAGTGCAAGCAGGCGCGCCTCTCTGAGCTCAGACTCGGCGCGAAGTAGCCGCTCCTTCTCCATACTCGATTGCTGCCATTGCTTAATGCTGAAGTACAGACTGCACCACATGAGGAGCATGAAAAAAGACCACGCCCAAACTGCAACCAAAGCGTGCCAGGGCACATGATTGAAATTCTGCAAAATGAGGCCGGCTGCGCAGGTTACGGGAATGGATGTGACCATTGCCGCCGCGGCTGCTTTCAATTCAAAAGCGATCCAGGACCGCGATTGCCGCAGCAGCCAACGGCAAAAAGGGCGCAGAACAAAACTTCCCAGGAACATGAAGAAGACAGGCACCGTCTCTTCAGCGAAGAACACTCGCTTAGTCAAGAACGCATGAATGGATTCCAGAAGGTGGAAAAGATAATAGCAGCACCATCCAATGATCTGGACTTGCCAGAACGACCGCAAGTTCAGGACATTCTCCCGATTCATGAATAGCATTTTAGCCTAAGTGGAGTATCGGCATTCCACGGCCTGGCGCACGAAACCCTCGGCTCATCGCATTTCTCAATCGCCCGGTAGATTAGCCCTGGCCGGTCAACTTCATTGAGCTAGGCTCTGGCCACTGCTCGAAGGTCGATGTAGATCGACGCTGCGGAGTTAGCCAACGCGACACCTGAGCTTGAGCGAACGTGATTCAGGCGCGCACGACTTTACTGGAGGAAAAGAGACGCTATGAGAATGATTAAACAGTTGCGGAGTTTCTGGATACTGTGGGTTACGACGATTGTTCTGGCTTGCTCCAGCAATGTGTTCGCTCAACAGAGCTACAAAATCACCGATATGGGCCTTAACCACAGCACGGACAACTTCAGCATGGTCATGGGACTCAATAATGAAGGCTGGGCGGAGAACATGGATGGGGTTGTAAACCCGCCCATCACTTCGACCTCCACGACCATTGCAAGTGGCCGCGCGGTAATAAACGCCCACGGACGCAACATCGACCTCGGCACGCTTGGAGGAAAGAACAGCTGGACCAACTATGGCGGGATCAACGATCGCGGGGAAGCTGTCGGTTTGGCCGAAACATCTGTTCCAGATCCAGACGGTGAAGACATGTGCGCCTTTGGCACAAAACTTACGTGTCGTCCGTTTCTTTGGCGACACGGCCACATGATGGCTCTCCCGACGCTGGGCGGAAATAACGGGCAGGCCAGCGCTATCAATAACCGCGGACAAATAGTAGGCATTTCGGAAACGACGGTCCCGGACTCCGGATGCCCGCCTAGCAAGCCTGGAAAGATCATATCGCCGGCATTTTGGGAAAAAGGCGAAGTCCGACCTCTTCCTACGGTGGCTGGCGACCCAGACGGCTTCGTACAAGGCATCAACGATCAAGGCCAGGCCGTAGGCTCCTCGGGAACCTGCACCAGCATAGCGACCCACGCCGTATTGTGGGAAAACGACACTGCCTTCGAGCTTCCAAACCTCGGACACGATGGAAATGACGCCTACGCCATTAATGACCACGGCCAAGCTGTTGGGTATGTCTCGACCACTGACGGCACAACCATCGTTGCCTCTCTTTGGCCGAACGGCGTACACAGCGCAGTCACAAACCTCGGCATTCTGCCGGGAGATGGTGCCGCCTTTGCCACAGGCATCAACAACCGGGGCCAGGTGGTGGGAAGCACCTTCAACTCCGCGGGCTGGTCCCGCGGCTTCATCTGGCAAGACAATGTGATGACCGACCTGAACACGCTAATTCCCGGAGATTCCAACCTCTTCATAATCGCGGCTAGCAATATCAATGAGCGCGGACAAATCTCAGGCATGGCAACGGTCATGAGCGGGCCGGATGAGGGCAAGATCCATGCCATTCTGTTAACCCCTGTAGACGAAAGCATCGGCGAGTCGGTTGCAGATGTCGCACGTACACGCCCGGGATCCATTTTGCCCGCGAATGTTTGCAGCCACCATTTGCCGAGTTTCGGACCCGGCCGAATCGAGCAATAAAGGGTGTTTTGCTCCAGAATCGTAGGCCGGAAAAACCGCTTCACGCTCGCGAAGAATTACGAACCGAGGACCTGGAAAGCTTGGGCGGTTATTGTGGTGGCTGCATGCGCCGCCATTCATGGCCAGTCATCGCCCAAGCAGACTGGCCGATCCGGCGGTGGCGGCGCTAGGAAGTGGATTCGTCTCCGATACCGCACAAGTGAACGGAACAACACTCCACTACGTGCGCGGCGGGGCTGGGCCCGCCATCATTTTGCTGCACGGTTTTCCCGAAGACTGGTACGCATATCACCGCATCATGCCGCAGTTGGCGAAGCAATTCACAGTCGTAGCAGTTGACCTGCGCGGCATAGGCGGCTCTGCTGCGACGGCCGGTGGTTACGATGCTGCGAATATGGCGGAAGACGTTCACCAGCTGGCGGAACATCTGCATTTGGAGCACGTTTACGTGGTCGGGCACGATATCGGTGGCATGGTTGCGTATGCCTTCGCCCGTCGTTATCCGGAGACGAGCCGCGGGGTGATGATGCTTGACGCACCGCTGCCAGGCCTTGGGCCGTGGGATGCGGTTAAAGCCAATCCCATCACTTGGCATATCAATTTTCAGCAGACGCCGGGCCTGCCGGAGCAACTCCTTGCCGGTCGCGAAGCCATTTATTTGCGCCATTTTCTCGATTCCGACACTTTCAGCGATGCGGATGTCGCCCGCTACGCCCGGGCATACGCCGCTCCCGGACATCTGCGTGCGGCGTTGGAGATCTATCGGGCCTTTCCGGCGAATGAGAAATTCAATGCGGCGCAACAAAGCGCCATCAGCGTGCCATTGGTACTCGCTCCGGGCAAAAACTCGCCTTTCGTGAAGCTCATGCCAGGCTTCGCCGATGCGTTGCGGGCGCATGGGTGCGCAAATGTTGAGATCGAAGTCATCGAGAACAGCGCACATTACGTCGCGGATGAGCAGCCCGATGCTGTGGCTCAACTTATCGAACGGTATGCCTCGTTATAACGGCGATTACACGGTGTTATTCGGAGGCACACGAAGAACTTACGTCGAGTCGCAGGGAGGGAAAGGAAGCGTGAGCCGAGCAACGGTCCTCGACGATCATGGATTTGGAGCTAGATATTAAATTCGGCATCACAAAATAAGCATCACAAGGATTCGAGGAGAGAACCGGATGAAACGAGAGACAGTTAAGATGATGGCATCGTGGGCCTTGGCGCTGGCTCTTTCCATGAGTACAGCCCGGAACGCCCAGGCACAGGACACCAAGAAACCGTATCCGAGCATGGCTCCGATTGAAAAGTATCTGATGGATCGAGACGCCGAGATCGCTTTGGCGCGAAGCGCGGCGCCGTCATCCATTTCCCGCGATGCCACGATTGTGATCCTGGGGAAAAATGGTTACGAAACGGCGGTCGAAGGCACGAGCGGCTTTATCTGCATTGTAGAGCGTGGTTGGATGAATTCATTCAACAGCCCAGAGTTTTGGAGCCCTAAGACTCGTGGCGCGGAGTGCTTCAATCCCCCGGCCGCGCGAACGGTCGTGCCGTACACCTACTTCAGGACAAAATTAGTCTTGGCGGGAAAATCGAAAGCTGAGATCAAGCAAAGTATTAAGACCGCGATGGGAAAAAATGAATTGCCTGCTCTCGAGGCCGGGGCGATGTGCTACATGATGTCGAAAGATGCATATCTGAATGATAGTGGTGGGCACAACATGGCTCATCTCATGTTTTACACGCCGCTCATGGATGGTGCAGTATGGGGCGCAAATCCGATAGACGACTCAAACCATGTCTCGTTTAAATTCCCGAACTCTCCCATATTTCTAACTCCACAGTTCCTGGGTGACCCGGAACCGATGGACAATTTCGTCGTTCCCACCGGCGTGTGGTCGGATGGAACTCCGGATCGGATGTAAGGATGGGCCATCTGAGTGCAGCCTCGGAATCATTGAGTGACGCAGGAGCATGATGAAAACTGGATTCGAGAAAGCGAAAAGGACAGTCTGGCAGTGCGGGAGTCTTCTGCTGGCCGCGTTGCTTTTACCCTCCGCAATTGCACTGGGACAAACGCAACCGCCGGCGAAGCCGGAACCTGCCCCAATCCGGCCGTTCAAAATGCATGTTCCCGACCGTGTTCTAATTGATCTTCGCCACCGTTTGGCGGAAGCCAACTGGCCCGATCAACTTCCGGGCACGACCTGGGAGTACGGCGCCGACATCAAGAAGGTTCGGGAACTCGCCGACTATTGGCAGAACGGCTACGACTGGCGTGCGCAAGAAGCGAAGATCAATCAGTTTGACCAGTTCACAACGGAAATTGATGGACAGCAGATTTATTTTATCCATCAGCGCTCTCCTCGCCCCGACGCCATACCGTTGATGCTGATTCACGGATGGCCCGGCTCGATTTTGGAGTTTGAGAAGCTCATTGGGCCGCTCACCCATCCCAAGGACAAAAATAGCCCGGCATTTGACGTTATCATTCCTTCGCTTCCTGGCTTTGGATATTCCGGACCCACCACAACCCGTGGCTGGGGCCCACAGCGTATGGCGAAGGCTTTAGTTGCTCTGATGGATCGTTTGGGCTATTCCAAGTACGGCATCCAGGGTGGTGACTGGGGTTCGGCAATAGCCCAAGACATGGCTTACCAGGCGCCCACGCACGTGATCGGGTTGCATCTGAATCAGATTTACGTGCCACCGCCGAACCAGGAAGCCGTTGCGAAAATGAGCGATGCTGAGCGGAAACGGTATTCCTACTTTGACCGGGAAGAGAGCAGCTTCTTTTTCCTTCAGGCCAGTGAACCGCAGACTCTTGCCTACGCCCTTACTGACTCCCCAGTGGGGTGGCTGGCCTGGATGATTGGCAAATTTCAACTGCTTACGGACAACAACGGCGATTTTCTTACGGCTGTGGATCGCGACACATTTTTAACCGATGTTACGCTCTATTGGGCGACCGGCACGATCGGCTCCGCCATGCGAATTTATCGTGAGGACAGGCTCACCAGAGAGGAAATGGTGCCGACGCCACACCTGGAGACTCCTGTGGGGTATGCGGATTTTCCGAAGGATGTGGCTGTCCCGCCGTTTAGCTGGATTACTCAAACATACAACATAGTACAAAAAACTGGCATGCCGAAGGGCGGACACTTCGCGGCTCTGGAGCAGCCCGATCTCTTGGTTGCCGATATACGGAAGTTCTTTGCAAAGATTGATCAGAAGTAAGCCGAAATTGCACCCTGATACGAAATGCATGCGAGACAGATTGGCCATCTAAATTTCGGTGCCAAGCCATATGTCCGCAAGAAATCTCAGATAGTTTTTGTAGGTACGGGCTATCGTGTACTCTTGCCGTCACTGACTCGAACCAATTTACATGCCCACATGCGCTGAACGAGCAAATGAACGGCAGGACGGCGTCGGATGCGAGGCGATGTTTCCACCTGCGCGTACTTGGCCTCTTTAATGTAAGCGTCAGCCAGGTTGAACGTGCCGTGCCGGCTCGCCACGATTTGGTCTTGATCCAATTTCGCTATCGTTTTCGCAAGCATAAAAGAGCGGATGGCCGAGATTGAATGCTGTACGGCAGATTAGAGAATGGCGTGAGAAAGAAGGGGCTGTCGCGGTAGATCAATACCGAACGGATGGACTCCGGGACGTCTGCGCGCAGCCATTCCGACAGCCGGCTGTTTGCGAAGTTGCGAGGGGCGGTCTCGTGAAACACGCCCTGCCCCGCAAGAAAACGCAACGTGCGATAGAGCGCGTCCTCGTTGACCGAGCGCGGCAGCGAGATCCTCTGTCGAACGCGCCCCGTCTTTCAACAGGTCCGCAATTCCCAGCTTAGCGGCGGCACACAGGCAGTGATGGACCATCAGGCCGTCCGTCATTCGCAGCACATGGAAAGGGGTGGACATTCTACCGCCCCGTCCCGGCACGTGCCTTGTCAGCAGTTTGCGACAACCCAAAGCGGTAAGGCCCTAGTCGACCCACCAGCACAGCGGCTAGCATCGTCGCAATGGAGAAACCGGCAATCGGCGCGCGATAGGATCCGGTCCGATCAAACACTAATCCCATGAGGAGCGGCCCGATGCCTGCGGCAAGCACAAACGAACCGAATGCGACCCAGAATGCGGCACCCAACGCGCGCAGACCAAAGTATTGGCTGATTAGATATGCAATGATGTCCAACTCGGCTCCAAACGCTAGCCCCACCATGAACACGCTCAGAAGCGCGAGCTCGCCGGTCACCCCGGTAGCGAGCAGTGCCATACCCAGCGCGGCGATTGCAAAAAGGGTCAGTGCTACATGAGGTCCGAAATTCCGGTCCAGAAAATAGCCGGTTCCAGCTCTGCCCGCCAGCATCGCGAGCCCAGCGACCGAGACGGCCAAGGTCGCCAACGCCGCAGGGGGCCCGCGATCAGACAATAGTGGAACGATATGGATTACACAGGCCTGCACGCTTGCTCCAACCAGGACAAAACTTGCGATCATGAGCCAGAGTGTCCGCGCCTTCCGGATATCACTCCAGTCCAGGCCTTCGATTTGCCCCGATGTTGAGTCCACCAGCGAACTCACCGGCTGCGAAGCCTCTTTCTGCAAGAGAGCGATCATCGGCATCGGAATGATCAAAACGGCACCTCCACTGATGGCAAACGCGGAGCGCCAGCCGTACCGGGCAATCAATAGGTGCACCAGCGCTGGCATGACGATGGCTCCAACTCCTAACCCCGCTTGCGTCAAACCCAGCGCCAGCCCCCTGCGCCGGTTAAAACCAACGCGACACGATCACGCCATAGGGAACCGATGTGGTGGCATTACTTACGGCTCCAAGCGCCGCGTAGAAGATGTAAAGCTTCCAGACTTTCGAACCGATTGCCTGTGCTGACACCAGAACCAGCCCGAGGATGCCCGAGCCCGGCAGAATTACTCTCCGCGGGCCAAATCGATCGGACAGGCACCCGATCCAGGCGGCGAGGAACGCGGCCACAAAGTTGTGAATCGTGAGGGCCAATGAGATGGCTGCGCGCCCGGCTTGGAATTCCTGAACGTAAGACCGCAAGAAGATCGCGAACGAGGACACGACAATCGGAAAAGCTCCAAAAAGCAGGCCGAAGGCTGATGTCGCCACCACCACCCAGCCATAGCCAGACCGGCCGCGTCCTCGCATCGTGTCAGCGAATCTTAACGGACTCGTTGGATTCCTTGTGCTGATAAGCATCGCGCAAACTCACCTACTGAAGACGCTCCCCGGTGATAGTGACGCAGGACTCAGAAGTTGACCCATCCGGAAACGTATCGGTCACCGAGCCAGTTATATCGAAGTGATCGCCGTTCAGGATGATGTCGTTGTCGGCCCGTGCCACCGAAGCGAGCGTGAAAGCCGGGGTATACCGGTAAAACCAGAACGTGGCGCGGTAAGTATCTCCGTGAACATGCTTCCAGGTACCCACGCTGGAAGTGCGCATGACGTTTACCGCGGTTTCCGTGATCAATCCATCGCGCATCAACAGGTTCAGTGCTGAGACGTCCCTGACAGTTGCCCCGGTTTCACAGTTGTAAACGTGAACTTGCGTCTGCCACGGACCTTCTATTCCAGAGGTTTCCTGGGCGGACGCGGTGGTCTGCATGGCTGCCAGGGCGAGTGCCAATAGAACGCAGCTTTCGAGCATGCGTTTCATATCGAATACCCTCCTTTTTTTGCCCGGTCGGGTGTCCTCCCGTCCGGTGAATGAACCCAGGATGGACCAGGGCTTAAGCAAACGTCGTTAGGAGGTGCTGAATATTTCTGAAAAGATATGAGGAACGTATGGCTACGTCGGGCAGAAGGCTGCGGGTTTATGGGTTTGACGATCTCCGCCTGGAATCCGGCAAGCCTGCTGATCGGGAGTGGCGCCGGTTAGCGAACAACAGGAGCTTCTGGCGAGCGGGTTTCATCCTTATGAACGTTCTTTTCGCTGCCGAACGATGTCATGATCCTTGAGGCCAGGCCGCCGGCAGGTTAAGGCGACGGAGCAAAGCCAGAGGCCGTTCGTCTGGAGACCATGCCCGGACCAACTCCCACAACAAACTACTGCCATTTAGTGGACTGCCGTCTCATTCCGGACTGCTCTTGCCCGCCCCCGTGAAGGATCGTCCGGCTCGCTCACCGTATGGCCCGAATCTCGCCGGAAGCTGTCCGTTGGCAATTGACGCCACCATGCGGACCCGGATTTCCCTCATCGTGGTGACACAGTTCAGGTAAACACCACGCTGTGTACCCGCATCATAGAATTTAGCTCAAACTGAGGTGGGCTCATCCGATCGATTCAATGCGAAGGCGAGGTGTTCTGTTCTCCGAACACAAAACACTTGGGGAATCCAGTCTAAGCCTTTATCTTTCATACAGAACACTCCGCCCCGTCGGCTAACGATCAATCCTTTGGTGAAACCGCATGGCCGAGAGCCCCGCAAACGCCCTCACGGGCGACGACATCATCTCTGAGCTAATTCGCAATGTTGATGTTGGATCGTTCAAGGTGGGCCAAACCGTCCTTGTACCCTGCAGGTTCAATGTGTACCTCCATGAGCAGGATTTTGAACTAATACATCCAATCGCACAGGTGGTCCGTCGAGAGGCGAAACAAGCTCTTACGGAGCATCTTGATCGTCTGAATAAACCGCGCCCGCAGCCCGGATTCATGAAAACAATGGGATTGGCAAGCTCTCCTGCTAAGCGCGAGTACAAAATCCTGGAAAAGGATTGGTCCGTTGAGTTCCATCGGGGAGAAGAAGACCGCCTTCGTCCGGGAGAAATGGAGGTCTATTCTGATCTTGGAACGGAACAAAAGGCCGAGCTGGGAGTCGGCGCAAAAACGACCTTTGTTACGCGCCACACCGCCGAGGAACCCGCGCCCAGTTCACGGACTCATTCGAATTCCACTGAGCGAGCGTTTGCGACACTTCGCTTCAGCGATCAAAGCGGTGAAAAGGTGTTCGCTATGACGCGCGAAGAGATCGTCATCGGGCGTGGGGGAAAGGCCGTGTGGGTAGACCTAAAGCTTGAGGGACCGCCCGACATCTCCCGGGAGCACTGTCGTATTCGGCGCGACGCGGACACCGGGACTTTTTTCGTTAAGGATCTGAGCCAATTTGGAACAGCCGTGAACGGCAGTGCGATTCCCACCAGCATTGAGCGACGTGAGCAAGGCGATCGTGTTGATCGCAATATTGAGGTCCCGCTACCCCCGGGTGCGAAGATAACGCTCGCCGATGTGCTGGTAATCGTATTCGAGGCGAGTCAGCCGGGATGACTACTACCCTTTTTTACCTTCGTATCCCGTTTCTGATTGGACTCATCTCAGTGGTTCTGTTCCTGGTTTGGGCTTATCTACGCCGGAGCGACTAGAAGATGTCAGTAACTTCACGTTTGATCTCTGCCGGCCACTCTGATGTAGGCCGCAAGAGACTCGAGAACGAAGACCGGATCTTCATCGATCTGGAGCGCGGTATTTACCTGGTGGTCGATGGGCTCGGGGGCCACGCCGCCGGCGAGCGCGCGGCACGCATCGCTGAAGAGATCATCAGTATGCGGCTCGCTCGCCAGACGGGCACAACCGTGAAGAGGGTGCGTGAGGCCTTCGCACTGGCAAGCACGGAAATTTTTGAGGCCGCCTCCGACGATAACCAACTCGCGGGCATGGCATGCGTCGCCACACTAGCTGTCATCGAGGACGACCGGGTAACGGTAGGCCACGTCGGAGATTCGCGTTTATACCTGCTGGAACCCGGGAGAATGAGAAAAATCACTCACGATCACTCGCCGGTGGGCGAGAGAGAGGATGCGGGTGAGCTATCCGAGGACGCCGCGATGCTGCATCCGCGCAGGAACGAAGTGTACCGAGACCTCGGAAGCGCGCCCCACGGGCCGGACGATCCGGATTTCGTCGAGATTCAGCAGTTCGACCTTCCCCATTCGTCCGCGCTGTTGCTCTGCTCCGACGGCCTCACGGATCAAGTGCCTGCGGAGAAGATTCGCTCCGTGATCGAACAACATGCCGGAGATTCGGAATCCGGAGTTCTTGCGCTGATCGAAGCGGCCAACGAGGCCGGTGGCAAAGACAATGTATCCGCCATCCTGGTCGAAACTCCGGAGTATCACGCAATATTGGAAGGCTCTCCGGCGGCAACTCATCCTCGTTCCATGCCTCGATGGAGTTGGTTTCTTTTAGGTGTACTTACGGCCGCGGTGTTGTTCGGAGCTCTGCGACCATACCTGGAACAAACGGCCTCGGGCATGGTGGTGCGCTTCGGGACTGTGCGGAGGCCTGAAAACTTGGTCGTGGGCCTCCATGGACTCAGGACCGTTTCCGAAGCGATCGAGCGCGCAAGGGCGGGCGATACCATCTCGGTTTCCCCTGGTGAGTATCACGAGACCGTACATTTGCGCAGCGGAGTATCAATCATAAGTACACAGTTGCACGGCGCCAGAATCATTGCGCCGGAAGTCGCCGTACTGGGAGAGAACATACATCACGCACGCTTCTCCGGTTTCGATATCGCCGGGCCGGGAGAAGTGGGCATGCGGATCTCGAATTCGGATGTAGAGATCGAAGACGTAAGAATCAGCGGAATGCGCGGCAATGGTGTTGACATCGAAGGGGGCAATTCATCGATTCAGGCTTGTGTCGTTGAACAAAATACGGGCATTGGAGTCTACGTCCACGGGGCCACCCATTCCCGGATAGCCCACAACGCGATCGTAAACAATGGGCATGGTTCACAACTATTGCCAGGGATTTTCATTGCAGGCGCGGCTACGCCTCATCTCTTCGGAAACGTGATCACGAACAGTGGCGCCGAACAGGTGTGGGTTTCCCCGTTCTTTGACGCGGGCAATCTATTGAAAGAAAACATAATCGCCGCCGCCCCGCACGAGGGGAGCCGTCTCGACATTAAGGTAGTCACACGTTGAACACTGAGACCGCAGGCCGGTTCACGCTGCTACGCAAGCTCCCAGCGGGAGGTATGGGACGCGTGTTCGAGGCAGAAGATCCAACCAGCGGACGCCGGGTTGCATTGAAACTCATCGACTTGGGGCTTGATTCGGACAGCTTGCAGATTATCAATGCGGAGCGTCTCGGGGCTGAACTGCAGAAACAACTCGGCGCTATCGACAAGCGAGTCACCGCGATCTATGAAACCGGCGAGATGCCGAATTACTTCTACATCGTGATGGAGTACGTGGATGGCCAGGACGTATCCGAGATCGCAACCGGAAAGGGATTGCCCCCGGACCTCGCGACACGGATAGCGCAGGATGTGCTGGAAGTTCTGGATCACGCCCATCATCTTGTGACGAGTGTAGAGGGACGGCCGGCAAGGGGAATTGTCCATGGCGACCTTAAGCCCCGAAACATCCGAATCACTCCCAGCGGCGAAGTGAAGGTGCTGGATTTTGGCATTGCCAAAGCGCTGTCACTCACTCGCAACTTCACGCAGAACATCTTCGCCAGCGCCCAATACTCCTCTCCCGAGCGGATGAAGACTGGCGAGGTTGATGTCAGCTCTGACCTTTGGGGTGTGGGAGTGGTGTTGTATGAGCTGCTGACCGGGCACGCGTACTTCGAAGCCGAATCCGGGCCTAAGCTGGAGCACCTGATCCGAAACTACGTGGTCGTGCGGCCGCTTCCAGCTGAGTGGCCGGAGCCCCTGCGCCAGCTTGTTGGGAGAGCCCTGGATCCCGATCCCGCGGCTCGTTATCAAACGGCCGCGGAGTTCGCCGACGCTATCAGTCGGTTACGCAACGGACAGACAGACGCAGCCGAAACCCGGCGCACGGCCGCGCCCGGACCTGATCCGGAATCTACTCGACGAGTCTCTAACGGCAACGGCACAACTGCCCGGTCCCAGGGCTGGATTCCAGTCCCGCCTGTTGCCGTTAGCCCAGAGCCCACTCGCAGGACGATGCGTGGGCAGAGTCCTCCTCCCGCGAACCCGAACGCTTGGACGTTGCCGAATATGCACCCACCAGCGCGCAAGCGAACACCTGTTTCTCGGCTGCTGCGCGCCATCTCAATTTTTCTGCTTATAGTGTTTCTCGGAATAGCGTCTTTTCTTGTCAGCCAGTACATGGTATGGCGGGGTGCGCAGCAATTGGCACACGATCTGGACAGCGAAAAGCAGCAGAATCTCGATGTCGCATGGCAGCAGTACACGAAGTTGGCGTCACGTTCGCACGTGCCGTTCATCCTGTGGTCTGCCGAATCGGCGCTGCGCAACGCGCTGATGAGCAATGCCGATCGCACCATTGTGAAGTATGAGGAACCGGACGGGCCTGCCGTAATGGAGACAGAGTGGGTGCACGCCCACAACGAGGTGGCTCACGCACTGGAACTCACACCCAACGACAAAGCAATTCACGGCAAGCTTCGCCTCATCGATGGCCACTTGGCGCGAATACGCGGTAACGCCCGCCACGATAGCCGCCTGATAGAAGAAGCGCGGCAAGACTTCCAGGATGCTGCCAACTACATGAAGAAATCTCCGGACCCCTGGGTGGGTCTCGCGCGCCTCTACATCTACTCCCTGCACGACATGGACCACGCCGAGGCAGCTTTCAAGGAAGCGGAGCGCCGCGGGCACGATATCAGTAAACGGGAAACGGCTCAGTTGGCCGACGGATACCGCTTCCAGGGTGAACGCACTTTGGCCTTGGCGGACCGGGCTACCTCGCAAGCGGATGCGCAACGCTACTATGACATGGCAGGGAATGACCTTGCACATGCGCGCCGCCTGTACGAGAGCATCTTACCGTGGGGCGGCGCGGCAGCAAGTTTGAAGAAAGTCGATCAGTCGCAGTCTCGCATCCAGGCGCGCAGATCGGCACCGAGGGGGCCCTGATGGCGGTAACCCGCAGCACAGCTTCAGACCGGGCCAGGAACACGGAACGCCTTCCCTTCGGCACAGTTTCCGGTAGAGGACTCGAGCGCCTGCTCCTGATCGTGACGTGCCTGCTGATCTCGGGAGCACTGATTCTAACTGCCATGGCGAGATTAGCGCGCATGGGCGACGGGCGATCTGCACCTCTGAACCTCTCCACCCTCGACCGCCGCGAGCAGTTGCTTCCGTATCTCCAGTCGATCGGTTCACCCGCTGAACGGCAGTACGTCGCCGCGCAAATGTTCCTACACCTGCGCGGAGGTAGTGGAGGACTTACCCACGTTGGAGAGATGGGCCAGATCAGCATTCCCATACGAGACGTGCTCTCGACGCGAGGACTAATAACTCTGCAGGCGCGCGCAAAACAGATCCAGTCCAGCCACCCGGGAGCAGATTCCATGTTGCTCCTCACTGCGGCAGACGTGGCACGAATGAAGCCACTGTTTCTCGTCAGAGACATCGCTGGTTTCCGAAGTCAGCTGATTCTCTGGTCCACGGTATTTTTCTGTTCGTTTGGTGCAGTTCATTTGTTCTGGACACTGCGCGGTACACGAGGAACGCAATATCTTCTGCCTTCTGCTCTTGTGATTAGCGGTGTGGGCATGACCCTCATGGTGACGCTGCGCGACCCCTTGCGCGACACACTCGCATTCGTCAACTTCGCGCAGGGTGTTGCGGCGGGCTGCGTGGTGCTTGCGTTCGCCAGCACCCTCGATTACCGCCGCCACACGGGGAAGCTCAGTTATGTATTCCTTCTGGCCAGCTTTCTTTTATCCGGAGCACTCATTGTTTTCGGCTCCGGACCCACGGGCAGTGACGCCAAGGTCAATCTGCTTGGTTTTCAACCGGCAGAAATCATCCGCGTTCTGCTCGTCTTCTTCCTGGCAGGATATTTTGCCCAGCGTTGGGAATTCCTGCGGACACTTCGCGAAAACCGGGCGGAATTGGCGAATGTTTCGCGCTGGGTGGAGGTGCCAAGGCTTGAATACCTGGTACCTGTTCTCGCGGGCGTAGTCTTCTCGCTTGCATTTTTCTTCTTACAGAAAGATCTTGGGCCGGCGCTGCTGATCGCATGTATGTTCCTCGCAATGTACGCTGTGGCGCGGGATCGGTATCTATTTGCCGTGGCCGGTTTGCTGCTGATCCTTCTGGGCTTTGCGTCGGGGTATTACCTGCATTTCCCCAGCAATGTGGCCGGCCGGGTATCCATGTGGCTTTCGCCCTGGGACAACTCGGTCCGCGGTGGCGAGCAACTCGCACATGCTCTTTGGGGCTTCTCGAGCGGTGGCCTGTTCGGTTCCGGATTAGGACTTGGCGACCCGCAGCTCATGCCTGCGGCGCACACTGATCTCATTCTCGCTACGCTCGGAGAGGAATGGGGCTTCACCGGCCTCCTTTGCATAGTGGCACTCTATGCGGGGCTCGTCTGGTTTGGATTTCGAACCGCACTCCGCGCTCGCTCTGATTACAGTTTCTTCCTCGCACTTGGGTTGACTCTCGCATTTGCACTCCAGATCGCACTGATCGCCGGCGGTTCGCTGGGACTCATTCCGCTGTCGGGCGTTGTCGTTCCATTTCTGAGTTACGGCAGAACTGCACTCGTCACCAACTTCGCATTGATCGGAATACTTTTCTCGCTTGCGAAGGAGGGCGCGCGCGCACAGGAAGTGACGCAGCCGTTCCGGGCGAGCACACGCGGTCTCTCCTACGTGCTGGCCGCAATCGGCGCGGCCCTGCTTGTGAAAGCCGGATACGTTCAGATTGTGCGCGCGGATGCCGTCGCCGGCGCGGGGGCGCTTGCAGTCCAGGCCGACGGTGAACGCCGGTTCGAATACAATCCACGCCTTTTGGCCATCGCTCATTCCATTCCCCGGGGCACAATCTACGATCGCAACGGCCTGCCGCTCGCCACCAGCAACTGGGACGAGATTGCGAACCACCGAGACGCATACGCCAAAGCGGGCATTGCGATTGAAGACAATCCCGTTCCCGGGCAGACCCGCTTTTATCCTCTCGGGCCCAAAGCGTTCCACTTACTTGGAGATTTGCGGACACGTGCCAACTGGTCTGCCCACAATAGTTCGCTGGCTGAACGCGACTTTATGGTCACGCTGCAAGGATTCGATGACCGTGCCACGGTCGTCGAAGTCTCCGCCCCCACAACCAAACAGCCAAGCTACAGAATTCGTCTGGATTACCGTGAGCTTCTGCCCTTACTGCGCCACCGCTGGCAACCCGACAATCCCGAGGTTAAGAAAGTCCGCGACCGCGATCGAAGCCTTCATATGTCGATCGACGCGCGATTGCAGTGGCGCGCGGCCGACATGCTTGAAAACCAACTACGCAAGTTGGGACGAACCAAGGGAGCGATCGTGATTCTGGCCCCTGGAACCGGGGACCTGCTGGCTTCAGTGAGTTACCCGTGGCCCAGCCCGACACCTGCCTTGGTGAGTCCCACCGGATCTGACGATTCGCTGCTCGATCGGGCTCGCTATGGACTTTATCCGCCGGGCTCCTCTTTCAAAATCGTGACGTCGATCGCCGCTCTCCGCAAGAATCCGAAGAATATAAGGAACGAATATGAGTGCAAGCGGCTTCCCGACGGACGAACCGGAAACTTCGTCCGAGGATGGCAGCATCCCATTCACGATGACATCAAAGACGCAGTACCTCACGGGGATATTTCGATGCACGCGGGACTGGTAGTTTCGTGCAACGCATACTTCGCCCAGTTGGGCACATACGCAGTCGGAGCCGAAGCGCTCCTAGATACGGCGAACCGCCTGGGGATTTCGGTCGCGACCCCTTCTACGGTGCAGACATTGCAAAGGCAGTTACCGCAGGCCTCCTATGGCCAGGGCCAGGACGTTGCGAGCCCCTTTCAGATGGCACGTGTGGCGGCGACCATTGCGCAAAACGGATCCATGCCCTTCGGGCGTTGGGTGACAGACCAGAACAATCCACGCCAGCAGGGGCCGGACTCGATCCTGGCGCCTGAACTTTCAGCTGAGATTGGAGAGGCCATGCGTGATGCGGTGACCTCCGGAACGGGGCGGGCAGCGAACCTTCCCGATCTCCCCATTGCCGGCAAGACAGGTACAGCAGAACTCGAACATGCGCAATCTCACGCCTGGTTCATTGGTTTTGCTCCCTACCGCGGCGCGCGAAAGCTCGCTTTCGCCGTGTTGATTGAGAACGGAGAATACGGCGGCACGGCGGCTGCTCCCTTGGCTGCCGCACTGATGAAAGAGGCCAAGTCCATGGGCTATTTCGAGGGACCTCAATGAGCCGTATGCATAAACTGGAACATCGTATCGACCAGAAGCTGCGGCAGATGCTGCGTTCTTCATCGCGAGATCAGGCGCGCGAACCCGTCGAACTTTATCGAGACATCCTCGATGAAATTAGGTCACGCATCGATGCGCTTCCACGAGGAAGGCTCAATTTCGTGTACTCGCGTGTGAGCGTTCGAGTGCTTCTTCCCCACCCGGAACGCCGCCGCTCCTACGAACTTGCGTTCACTGAAGCAGACCCGTTGACGCGCGACATCAAAAGCCACTTTGAAGAGAATAAGGTTGAATATTCAACTCGTTTCAAGGTCGACGTTGAGTTAGTTGATAGCCTTCCTCTCGACGTGAGCGAGCGCGGATTTGAAGTCACTTACAGCAACCCTCCCGCGTTGGCGCCCAGTCCAGGTGCCATGCGGATTCAATTGACAATTCTGGTCGGGAACGCAGGCAGGAACCAATACGACTTCGCAAAACATCGCATTAACATCGGCCGATTGGCGGAAATCCTCGACTCTGATATGCGCATGGTCCGTCGCAACGACATTGCCTTCAAAGATGACTCTACAATGGAAAACTCAACGGTTTCGCGGGCCCACGCACACCTTGAGTATGATCCCGACACCAGCCGCTTTCGCCTCTTCGATGACGGCAGCGCTCGCGGCACAATCGTCAATAGAGACGGTTCTGTGATTCCCGTACCACAGGGAAACAGCAAGGGTATTCTTCTGCAGCGGGGCGACGAAATAATCCTCGCGAAAGTCCGCATTCGATTTGAATGTGAGGGAACTTGAGAGAATGTTCGAGTGGCAATGATCCTTGCTGCCAGATTCTAGCCGCTGACCATATACACGAATGGGTTTGCAGAGCCGTTCCTCCGATCAGAAGGTTGTGTCCAAAAGAGTGGGTCAGCGAGTCGGGTTTGCTCCACATCCCTCATGTGTCCGGACTGGAGAACAGACAAGCAATGACGAATTGGCGTAGGACATTTACTTGTCGCTCATCGTCACGATCCGGGTCCAGACAGTGGAATCTTGTCCTGGATCACCTGTCCACAATTCCCACAAGCGACTATGGGAAGGAATTGCCGGCTTCGGGTTCCGCACGCTGCGTGAACAAGCGATTCATAGCTTCAATTGCGAAGGATTTTGGGTCCACACGCTCCAGGGCTACGGTGCGTCGATCGAGCTCCCGACGATGCGCCGCCGCCGCGAACGCTATAGACCTGCAGCAGGAAGTCAGCCGGCGGACCCACGCTTATTTGTCGAACTTGACCGATCGACAGCTCAACACCGATACGGAACTTCATTTTCCCGATGGCGACGTCGCTGTCCGCACTCCTGCGTTCGTCCTCCATTATGTGTTGACCCACGCCTTTCATCACAAAGGCCAGATTGTTGCCATGTGTCGTCCGCTGGGTTATCCCGCGCACGACACCGATCTGAACCAGTTCGAATGAGGCACGGCGGAAAGCGAGGATCCGGTTAGCTTGCCACGGGGTGATTCTCGGCCCACTATTTCGCCGCAGAGGATCTGAGCCGCTCGTAAGCCGGGCTACCGATTCTTTTCGTTAGGGCAAAAAGAAAAACCACAAACTATTTGGACTGAACTTCGATCGGCGCGCCAAGATCGACCGGCTGTGTCGCCTGTTCGGTTAATTCAATTGCGCGCCCCTGCTTGAGGTAAGCCATGATGACGGCAGGTTCAGACCAATCGAGATTCCAACCGTCGTCGATGGCGAGGACGGTATAAGGTCCCGGCACAACTCCCTGGAGGCTGAAGGTTCCATCCAGATCGCTTTGGTCGCGCCGGAAGAGGTCCCGGTGCATCTCCGGGTCTTTCGGAACCAGCACCACCATTGCACCCGGGACGCCCTTTCCCGCACGCTTGACCACACCGTTGATTTGAGCGTCGCCAGGGACCAGGGCGATAGAAATGGAAGGTAAGGAACCGGCGATGATTGTGACCCTTCGTCCCTTTACCAAAGCGCCGTTGACGGTCATGTGATCGACGGAATATGCCTTGCCGAAATTCCAGGTCGCTACGTCGTACACACCGGCCCGGACCTGCTGCAGTTCCGCCTCCCCTTTTTCGTTCACTCGCTGCCAGGCGACGATTGCCTTATGTTCGGGTTGCAAAGCCACCACGCCACGATGAGTTAACTCCGCTTCCCCGGAGATACTCACGGATATCTTCACATTACTCAGGGCTTCGGCGCTGGAGAGGTCAAGTTCCTGGCCCTCGCTGTCAACCTCGAGTCCGCTCATCTGGGCCGTGAATCCGTTGCCGTTGATTCGAACGTTATACTTGCCTGCCGGAATACCGGTAATCTCCATCAGTCCGGGTGAAACCATCGTTGCGCCCGTAGTCTGCACATAAGTCATGCCGCCGTCAAAGCTGGATTGCTGAAGCTGGGGAATTCGAAACCCGCCCGGTTCGTCGGTGGCCACGCGAAACCGCAGTGTCAGTGCGCGCGCGGGGCTCAAATGAATGTCCGCCTGCAACCGCTCACCGCCGCGAATCGGTATCGGTGTCGCATCCTCTGCCGCGGTCTCATCCCCGTAGTAAGTCAGCGGGTACGTTACGTCCAGCGAGGGATCGACCGAAGTGGGTGGAAGACCGGGCGCATCCGTCAGCCGGCTGGGATGTACGGCATACCATGGATTGGCCGAGGCCGACAGGAAGTAAGTGCCCGGCATAAGAGAAGCGATCTCGTAGTCTCCCCGGTCGTCCGTCTGCGTGCCACGGAACTGACGCACCTGCCCAAACCCGGAACTGTGGTCGTCAAGGTAGCTTGTCACGGTGGCATTGCGAACAGGCTCTCCGGATTCGTCCAGAATTCTGCCGGCAATGATTCCAGCCGGGGCCAATCGCAGGACGAGATGCTCCGTGTCGAGGCCGGCGCCGGTAACAATCGCGGTCGAATACTGGTCATGCGCGTCGTAGGCCGCGTTGATATAGCCTTTGCGTTCTCCTATCAGGGAATACTTCCCGCCAGCTAATCCTTCAAATGAAAACTTGCCGTCTTCCTTGGTTAACATGGTTTGGACGTTCTTGCGATTTTTTACCTCGACAAGAACGACAACCGCGTGCTCCAGCGGATGCCCATCCGATTTGCTGACGATGGTCCCGGCAACGCGGTATTCACTGGAAGCGGTCAGTTGTGCGACTGCAGTGGTCTGGCATAACCCGAGCCGGAGCCCCGGAATGAAGCACAATGCCACGACAACCAAAAACGAGTTCGCCCGGTTCGTCCAGGGTGTGCAACGCGGCGATGAGCAACGCGGCATGATCTCTACTCAGTGCTGGAGATGATCGGCAACTCCAGCTTTTCTTTCTGGCCGGCGGTCAGGCCCACCCTCCTGCCCTTGACCTCGTAGTTTCTGATCGCCTCTGCATCGCGATAAGGCAGATTCATCTGCTGCTTCTCGAAGGCTAAGACCAAATATTTGCCGGGCGCGACATTGACTATGCCGAAGTGGCCTTCGGTGTCCGCCCCGACCTGCTGGTACTGTCCTGCCTCGCCGGGCAATGGAACGAGAAAGATGAAAGCTGGCGGCTTCCATCGTCCGCCATAGCCTGGATTCGTCGCTGTCTTCAACTCTGCGCTGAAGTGAGTCAGCGTGCCTTCAATCTCTGCAAAGTCATCGCGCATGTTGATATCGACCGCAGCATCGCTTCCCGGTGACACCACCAGGGGCTCCTCTAACAGGTTTGCACCGCCGGCGGTTGCCGAGCTCACATACCCCCGTGACGCGAAGAGGCGCAGCCGGTAGCTCCCCGGCGGCACATCGGCAATCACCAGCGATGTGTCATCCTTCCCCCGCGGAGGACGGATGGATCGTTGCCCACGGAACCCAAGCTCATCCACCGGCTCGACACTGGCAGACAGGTCCAACCGTGGTCCATGAATCGCAAAGGTCCCATATTCGCTGCCCCAACTGCCACTCCTGTTCGATTCCTTCGAAATGAAAATTTCTGTCACATTCAGGCGAATCGAACTGTGCGGAGCAAGCACCATCGGGGCACCCTGCGCCGTTGCCCCGGCTACGGCAAGGCTCACCCTTCCGCTCGCCGCGTTGGGCTCCCGCGACTCCATCGACACCTCGTACACGCCGTTAGGCAGAAAGCCTGCAATCCTGTGTCTCTCGGCGCTGTAACCAAGCGAATACCCTGGACTGTCATGGCCCTGGATGGAGACCGTAATCATGCCGTTGGCAATGTCGCCTGGCACCGGAATCCTCACGGGATAATAGGGTTGGCGCGCAAGGGATAGATCCGCTTCGAAGGTCAGCCCCGCCTTCAGCACAATTGGCGCGGCGGCTGCGAAGTCCGGCGCGGCGGGAAAATAGACGGGCGGGAATCCGTAGAGTTGCCCACCACGCAGCATCGTCGTCGGATCGGTGTCCATCAACTCGTGAGTTACGAGTTTGTACTCTCCAGGCAGAAGATTTGCGAACCGGAACTCCCCATTCGAATTTGCCTGCACAGTGAGGTCTGGTATCCATCGAAACACTCCGTCCTGCACTCGCCGCGAAAAGAGCTGGACGATGATGCCGGTGGCGGCGTCAGTGGACGGAAGCGAAACGCGTCCTTTGATGAGGCCCTCGGGGATCAGGGCGATCGTGGGCTCGCCGCCCGCAGAAATCTCAACGCCCTGTTCGTCATTGGGATCCGTTACGAACCCGGGCTTGCGAGCCATGACACAACAAAACGTGAAATCCGGCTGTTGTGGTTGAGTCCCTGGAAGAATGCCAGGCTCGGCTGCGGCAGCCTTGGGAATTGGGTACTCGAAGTGTCCCTCCCCATCAGTCAATCGCGCGAATCGATTGTCCGGACTGTAAACGAGGGCCCGGCCGATCGGCTCGCGCGTCATTCGGTTGATCACCGTCCCACGAATCGTGCTTGGGTGTTCGAGGAATTCCTGGGCTAACGCACCTGGCGCTACGAACTGGCTGAAGGGCAAGAGGAAAGCCAGCGCAGCCGCGTAAGGGTTCAACCCGCGCACCGCCTTGCGCATGAGGTTTCGATCAAGTGCGTTCCGGTTCGCGGCGCGCCTGATGATTGAAGCTGCCTGGTCGTGCATTTTTGTAGAACGTACTGGTCGAACTTGATCCATGCAGTTCGATTTGACTTCCAATCTCCTATGCCGTCAACCAATATCCTTGCGTGCTGCGGGAGCGGTCAGAATGCCCGTACGTACCGCGACAGTAAAGGTGATCCAGCTCAAAGCCACTACTGCAGCGGCCGCGGCGCCTGCGGCTTCGTTCTTACCGCCTTGTCGGACAGGTGACACTGCACATTCGTAAACACTGGCCCGACTCCCAAGAAACGATCAACCTTCTTCTGCCGGAATGATTCGGAAGCCGAGATGAGCGGCCTGCCTGCGGAGCCGCATCTCAGCACACTTCAACGCCTCCTCTTCGCATTTGTGGAACACCGATTCGTTATACGCCTCTCGCGTGCTGAGCAGGTGGTAGACGATTCGGGCGAGCTTGCAGGTTCATCTGGTCCAGCGCCTTCTGGATATGCATGATGTGCTCAGCCGCCATCTGGACCGAAATTCGGACACTCGCGGTCGTTACCGCCGCCTCCCCGGGTTGCGACGCTCTCCAGTCCATCCCGCCATTTCGGGCAACGGAAACCCCCAGGCGAACCACGGCGGCGCGTCAAGCCCACAACCCGGAATCGCCAGCTGGGTCTGCCAAGCGCCGCTGCCAGTCGCGAGACCCCACAGCGACAAGCCTAAGCTCAATATTCGCGTGAGGTCACGATCCCCGGTTGCGGCACAGGATATCGGCCGTCGGCATCAGCAACCAGTGGCGCTGGGGAATCCATGGTGAACTTATCTGTGTTCGGCGACATTTCGAAGTCGCAGTTGAGCATCTGGTCAAACGTCACTTCCCGGCCGGTGTGAGCGGCCATGCGGCCCATGCTCGAAACCAGGCTGGCTTCCACCCCACGCTGCACCTCGTTGTAGGGCTTATCGTCTCGAATGGCGTCCACCAAATCATTCCATTCGTTTTGGTAAGGGTCCTGCTCCTCCGGCTTCACCTTGGATTCCCAAAACATGTTGGCGGTCAGGTTCTGGCTTGCATACAGGCTTGACGGCTGCCCGCAATCGCCTGCCTTCGAGGCGATTCCCGACCCTTTGGTGCCGTGCAGGTAGCTGGAATAGATCTGCTCGCATCCAGGGATGGTGCGCCCGTCGAAAAAGAACTTGGTGCCGTCGGAATACGTGTATTCCACGGAGTATGTGTCGAAATTCTGATCCACATACATGATTCCTTCAGTACTGAAGCGGTACTGCCGGCCGCCCAGCGCCTGCGCCTTCACGGGCCACTCGTTCTTCATCCACCCCAACTGATCGATCAAGTGGATATAGAAGTCGTTGAAGCAGCCGCCGCTAGCCCAGATGAAACTGTGGAAGCGCTGCACCTGGTAAAGGAGGTCGGTGATACCGGCCGGTTTCGGAAGCGAGGAGAAATATCCGCCCGGCCCGTGCATCCGGTAACCCCGTTGCAGAATGATCTCGCCAATCTCGCCATCGTGGACGCGCTTGGCCAGTTCCTGCATCGCCCGATTGTGACGCGACATCAACCCCACACCGACCTTCAGGTTCCTTGCCTGAGCCTCCTGCGCCAGGCTAAACATGCGTTTGCTGGTGGGCCCGTCAGCCGTGAGCGGCTTCTCCATAAAAACATTCAGACCCTTCTGGATCGCGTAACCGAAATGCACCCAGCGAAACGCCGGCGGCGTGGCGAAAATGGCGACGTCGCCAGGTTTCAAACAATCCATCGCTTTCTGATAAGCGTCGAAGCCGATGAACTGGCGTTCCGGCGGCACATCCACCTGGCTGGCAAACTGCATCTGCAACTTGGTCAGGTCTTTCTGGAGGCGATCCGGGAAGATGTCGGCCATGGCCACCAGTTTGACTGGGCCGCGCTTGACGGAAAGCGCGTTGGCAGCTGCACCGCCGCCGCGCCCACCGCAGCCGATCAGGGCGACTTGGATCAGGTCGCTGCCGGCAGCGTGGACAGCGGGAATGGCCACGTTGGCCAAAGCCGAAAACGCGGCTAATTTGCCCGTGTTTTTAATGAATTCACGGCGGGACGCCGAGGCTGGCATGGACGATTTCATGGCGGTGCAATCCCCCTGTACGTATGGTTGACATTTCCAGGGCACGCAAAAAGCATCGAAGACGCGGTACGTCATTCTAGCGCGAGTTACCCAGTCGTCAGCAACGGCCAACCAGCGGCCCTCATTAGCCCTAACCGCGAAGGCACCACTCTCAGCTTTCACAATTGCCTGCCGGAAGGCCTCTGCAAGTTCGTGATCTAAGGAAACGAGTGCGGGGCCGGCGAAGTGCCTCTATTGCTGCTATACTCTGGTCCACTTTTCATCCAAGGATCGATCCTGAGCTCTGAGGAGTATGCGCATTGAGAACCATGCCACGAGTAACGCGCCGCGAAATTCTAAAGACCATCGCCGCCGTCGCAACGACGAATTCGCTTCGGCGCGCGTGGAGCGATACATATCGGAAGGCCGATACAGGATGGTTTGCCACGTGTCGCTTCGGAATCTCCACGCATTGGACAGCGCAGTCTCAACCGGTCGGCGCAGACGACTGGCTGCCATTTGAGGAGGCGGTGAATCGCTTCGATGCGAAACGCTACGCGCAGCAGGCGAGCGAGGCAGGAGCGGAATATATCATTTTCACCTCATGCCACGCGCTGCAGATGCTGCCCGCCCCTTGCGCGGCAACCGATCGGGTGGTGCCGGGGCGCACTACCAGGCGCGACCTGATCGGCGATCTAGCCGACGCCTGCCATGCCCGCGCTATGCGCTTGATCCTCTACTACAACCACTCGTGCAATCATGGGGACGACTCGGCCTGGGAGTATGCCGTCGGATATCACGCCCCAGACAAGTCGCGAATGACGCGCAATCTGCTGGCGATCATACGGGAGCTTGGAGAACGATACGGGGCACGCGTCGATGGCTGGTGGTTCGATAGCTGCTTCTCTCTTGACCCGCGTGGCGTCTACGATTCGGTAACCACCGACATGCGCGGCTTTCAATTCCCGTGGGAGGATTTCGTCGCGGCCGCAAAGGCTGGTCACGAACAACGCTTAGTAAGCCTGAGTTCCGGCATGCTGACCCATTTCCTCTACTCATCGCATCAGGACTACGAAGGAGGAGAAGCCAATGACCTCGTGGCCGTTCCAACCAGCCGCTATACGGCCGATCACCTGCAAGGACATCGATGGGTTTGTCTCGACAATCCCGAGTGGCTACACGGCCGCGTCGTGACCCCGCTCGCGATCCCCCGATTCAAGATCGAATCCCTAGTGGATTATGTACACTCGTGCAACAGCAGCAGCGTACCCGTGACGTTCAACGTGGACATCGACCGCACCGGAAAATTCAGTCCGGAGTCAATGGCCTTGCTGCGTGAACTGAAAGGCCGCTTGCAGTTGTAAGGCAGTTCGTCGGGACACAAAGGGAGGATGGAATTCAGGACACTCTCATTTAGCCGCCTTGACGGAAGCACCATCACCATCTTCGGTGGTTGGACGAGCACACACAGAACATACCAGGTGCGAAGCTCACTGTAAGCTCGGCCAAACCTGGACTACGTGACCAGCAGATATCTTCGCAAACAGTCGATGATCATGCTCCGCATTTCAGGAGTTTCCTCGTGGGCACAATCGAACAGTTCGATGCGGCAATCCTCTTCGCGACCGTGTTGCCGGTAAAGCGGCAGCAGTTTTTCGCGAACCTTCTCGACCCCCGCAGGCGGCGTGAGAGCATCTTTTCGCCCGTTGACACTCAGATGCGGGCGCGGCACAATCAACTCGTTTATCCCGGTCGTGTCGAACTGCTTCAACAACGATGGAACAAAGTAATAGACGCCGTGACCGCTGAGTCCGTGTGCCGCGATCAGCGACTCATAATCGGTGAGACAACAAAGGTCAATTGTCAGCCCGACTCGATGATCCAGCGCCGCCAGCCACCACGCCTTGGTCGATCCCATAGACATGCCTAACACGCCCAGCCTTTTCCTATCGACCTCCTCACGGGCTGCCAGGTACGAGAGGGCCCGGAATTCGTCGAACATCATCATGCCCCATAGCACCTGACCGCGCCATAGCATGAGCTTGAAAGCGTCTTCCTCTCCTCGGCGACCGTCCGTATCATGCTGCCGTTCGCCAAAACACCAACTGTCGATCGCCAGCGTTACGACTCCCATTTCGGCAAGAACGGGAGCATAAGCGGGTTGCACGTTCGTTCCTCGCAACAGTTGTTCTTTACCCAACCCGTACATTCCCGCGTGCCAATGGATGAAAAGCAGGCCAGGTGCAGGGCGCTGCAGCCGCTTCGGAATCAACAGGAGAGCCGGAACCGGCTCTATCCCATTCAAGTCCAGGATGAGCCGTTGCAAGGTGTAAAGATCGTGTTCTTCCGTGCTCACGACTTTAGGCGATGCAGGATCATGCTGCCATGGTAGATCGCCCAGCAGCCCCCAGAGGGCGTCTCGCCGGCGCTTCTGATAAGCCGAGAACGCGTTTTCGGCTTCGGATTCAGCGACTACATCCATATTGGTGAAATTCAACCCGAGTCCAACGCCACCGGTCAAAAGCGCGGATCGAGATACGAATTGACGCCGAGTCGTTTTTCGTCCCGAGAGTACCATTGCAACATGCTATACGGGTCTCCGCCCACACCGGTTGCGGCTGCTTCGCAGCTAAAGGGGAGCGCGCAAAAGCGATTCTGCCGTTGTAACGAAATGGAGTCGGCGACAAATCCGGCCACCCGATGTGGGCCAGTCTTGCTGCCGCGGCTATCCTCACTCCTGACGGCGATGCACTGGCGCACGATTACCATTCTGGAGAAGTTTATCCCGGATCCGTGGCAGTCCTGACGTCCGAAACGCCGATGACGGTTACGTCATGCACGGAGCAGCCGTATACTATCCAGTCCGGTAACAATCGCTCCGAGATCGCCAAGCGATTCTACGGCAATGCAAGCGGGTCCAGCGAAAATCGTTCAGGCCAATGGAATTGACGATCCGGACAGGACTTGGGCGTAGCAGGATCGGACGCGCCCGTCTTTTCGTAGTTGCTTGCTCGCAGGCTGCAGATCCGCGGTGAGTTGCGGGGCTGTTCTTGCGAATACTGACACTCCAATGAACATTCGTGGGCCGTAACTAAGCCCAGAAGGAGAAGATCACATGGGGCATGGAATCATTGCGTGGATCATTATTGGTCTCCTAGCCGGCTGGATCACAGGAAAGCTGATGAAAGGATCCGGTTTTGGCTTCATCATGGATATGGTTGTTGGGCTGGTCGGCGCGCTCATAGGCGGCTTCCTGTCCAGTTTTCTCGGATTTGGGGGAGTAGGACAGCACGGCCTCATCATCAGCATCGTGATTGCAGTAATAGGGGCTGTAATTCTAACTTGGGTGGTGCGCCTCATTAGCGGTAATCGAAGCGCCAATCTCTGACGCTATCCAACATTCTTGGCCACGATCTGTACACAGTGCAGATGAACGAGTAACTCGTTTTTTGCCTGAAGCGAGGAGATTGACCCTTGCATTCATGAGTCGCTTTGTCTTCGTTCCGAGTGCTCACATTTGGAAACGTCGCTTGATTCGGCGGCGTTTTTCTGTCGCCTCTTGACCGGTCATGGGCGCTTTTGGTCAGTTGCCATCTTTGAATTTTCCTTCTGTATAATTCGCGATAGTTCCCAAAAGAGTTGCAGCATTGCCTTCGAAAAATAAGGAACTGTCGAGAAACGGAAGCCGGCGAAACAGGCACGAGGGTTTTGGCTTGTCACGGGCAGACCTGCGCATCCTGCGCGCGCTGAAGACACCGGCACGCATCCAGCAGTTTATTGATGCGGTGCCCTACCAATACGCGAACACGGCCTGGTCTCCCCGGCGCGTGTTGCGAGAGCGCAAGGGACACTGCCTTGAGGGAGCATTGCTGGCTGCTGCCGCCCTGCGTGTCAGCGGGTTTGCGCCACTGGTGATGGATCTCGAGGCGGTGCACGACGACGACCACGTGATCGCCCTCTACCGCGAACATGGCCTGTGGGGAAGCATCGCCAAGTCGAACTTTGCGGGCCTGCGCTTCCGGGCGCCGATCTACCGCACTCTGCGCGAGTTGGCGCTCAGCTACTTTGAGCCCTATTACAACCTGCGCGGCGAACGGACATTGCGTTCCTACTCGAGGCCGGTGAACCTGGCGCGCCTGGATGACCGGCATTGGATGATCTCAGAAGATGACGTCTGGTGCGTCCCGGAGTTGCTCATCGCGGCAACGCACTACCCGCTCTTTCCGGACAAAGTAGGACGCGCACTGCCCCGTCTTGACCGCCGCAGCTTCGAAGCAGGAATGCACGGCTGGACCAAGCATTGAGCGAAGCGGCGCGTTGTGTGCTCAAGGCCGCCAAGGTAATTCGGCGCCGCCATCAATGTGCCATCCCGCCCAGGCCGATTGCGTGCATGAGCTTCAGTGCGTTGCTGGTTTCGACGATGCCGGGCTTCAGTTTGTAATCGAAAATCAGACCGCCGTCTTCGATGCGGTCCTCGAAGTGGTAATTGGCGGCTCGCTCGCCAAGCAGTGTCGGGATCTGCGTGAGCGCCAGATCGTGGGTGCTGACCACGCCAATCGCGTGATGCTCCACAAATTCGCGCAGTACAAATTGCGTGCCGATAAGACGGTCGTGCGAGTTGGTTCCGGATAACAATTCGTCCAGCAGAAACAGTACGGGTACGGCCGCCCTGGGTAAGGTCGGCGATGAGTTTGAGGCGATGGATCTCCGCATAGAACCTGGATATGCCGCCGGCCAGCGAGTCCAGAATGCAGATGGACGCGGCCACCTGCAGCGGGGAGATGCGCAGACTTCGCGCACGGACCGGAGCGCCGCATTGCGCCAGGACTGCGTTGACACCGATGGCGCGGATGAAGGTGCTTTTGCCGGCCATGTTCGGCCCGCTCAGGATGACGAGTTGCATCTCGTCGCTGAGTTTCAGGTCGTTGTCGACTGCTTTGCCAGCCGGCAGCAGCGGATGCGCGAGGCCTTCGGCTTCGAACAGTGGCCCTTCGCCTGCGATTGCCGGGAACGCATACAGCGGATGCTCGATACGCGAAGGCAGAGAGCGAAGTAAGCGCCTCGAACTCGCCGACGGACTGCATCCAGTCCGCGAATGGCGGGACCGAACTCCTGCTGCCATCGCTCCGCGACGAAGACGAGTTGCGCACTCCAGAACGTGACCAGGTCGAGCGGCCGGGCAAAAAGGCTGTGCCTTGATTCGAGCAGGTCGACCAGGCGGGCCAGCTTGCCGATCGCCGCGGATGGCGTTGATCCGTGATGCCGCAATGCCGTCTGTATGGCGGCAAGCCTCGCGGAGGAAACCTGTTCCTGCTCGATGAGCGCGAGCACATCGCGCGAGTAACTGCAGATCTTTCGCGGCGTTCTCGAGCGAGCCCGCGGCTTTTTCAAGGCGGGCGTGGATGTGGTGCGAGTAAGCAAAATTCAAGACGGTCATCAGCAAAGCAACGACGGGCAGATCCCAGACAGCCCAGCCGATAAGGCTCAAGATCCAAAGCACCGCGAGTACCGAAACCGTGATGCGCACGCTGCGCCCTGCGAACACAGGCCTGGCTTCGCCCCAGGCTGAAAGCGCTTCAGGGTGAACGCCGAGGCGCACGGTTTCGCCTGCGGAGAATAGGCGCTCGCGAAACTTTACTCTCGCATGCAACTCGCGAACGGCGTCCTGGCGCGCGAGGATTTCATCGGGAAGCGCGGCCGTCAGTAGCCAATGCGCCAGGGTTTCTTCTCCGGCTCGCGTGCGGGCGCTGGAGAGATACTCGAAAAGCGATGCCGCGCCGAACAGGTCGAGGTCGCGCGCGTAAGGATGCGCCGGATCGAGGAAGCGCTCGCCGGTTTCGCCAGTGCCGGCCCAGCGATCGTTCAGGCGCGCCAGGCCGCGCTCGTAAAACGCAATCGGCTCGAGTGCGATAACGAATCGCGGCAAGAAGCTTCTCCTGCAGAACTGCGAGGACGATGAACGCGGCGACGGGCGCAAGCAACAGTGCGAGCACAAAGGGGTGGGCATGGAACAGCGCCGCGGCGATGAGCGTGAGGATCGCGATGACCAGTTTGGAATAGCCGAGAACGCGCTCGCGGCGCTGGTCCGCGGCTTGGACGGCCAACAGCTTTGTGTGCTCTGCGGCGTACAGTTCGGCGGGTTCGTTGGTCGTTGCCGGACGCTCATCCGTGGCTCTGGTCACAGCTACAGACTAATGCCTGCAGTTCAGAGCTATCGAGCGATCGCGGTCTCCCACCCTTGCGATACAAAAAATCGCAAGGATGGGGCACGGAAATTTGGTGGAAGTGCCAGCATCGAAGCGCAGATCTTTGGCTCTGCTGATTGACAGCATTTCAACCAGCGGTAGTGGCCGGCGGCGCCTGCTGCGGCTGCGGCGGCTTCTGCGCCTGCTTGGCGGCGTTGACGCTCTTGTAGTGGCGCACATCGGCGCCCTGCACCCAGAAGATCACGTCCTCGGCGATGTTGGTGGCGTGGTCGGCTACGCGCTCCAGGCTGCGGCAGATCATCAGCGCATTCAAGGCCTGCGGAGCCAGATGGCTCTGCTCTTCCATCACCTTGGTCAGAGCCTTGTAGGCGGCGCGATTCATGGCGTCGACGGCATCGTCCATGGTGAGGACCGTGCGCGCCATTTCAGCGTCGGCCTCGATGAAGGCCTGCAGGCTCTTGCGCACCATGTCCGCGGAAAGCGAGGCCATGCGCGGAATATCGACGGGAAGATCGACGCTTCCCATCTGTTCCATGCTGCGCACGCGCTCGGAGATGCTCTTGGCCGCGTCGCCCACGCGCTCCAGGTCGGCATTGATCTTGATCACGCTGAGGATGAAGCGCAGGTCGATCGCGGTGGGCTGTTCCATGGCCAGCAGGTCGAGCGCGGCCTGGTCGATGTCGCGCTCCATGCGATTGATGGCGACTTCGCTGCGGCTCACAAGGTCGCAGATGGAGAGATCGCGAACGCGGTACGCTTCAATGGCGCGCTGGATGGCCTGCTCGGCGAGGCCGGCCATCACCAGAAGGTTCTCTTTCAGATCGTCGAGGCTTTGCTGGAATCGTTTGCGGGTCATCCGAACCTCCCAGTGATGTAATCTTCGGTCCGCTTGTCGCTGGGATTCGTGAAGATCTTGTGAGTCGCATCGAATTCCACCATCCGGCCGTTCAGGAAGAAGCCTGTCTTCTCCGCGACGCGGGCTGCCTGCTGCATGTTGTGGGTCACAATCACAATAGTGTACTGCGATTTCAGGTCGAAGATAAGGTCTTCAATCTTGGCCGTGGAAACCGGGTCGAGAGCCGATGCGGGCTCATCCATCAGCAGCACTTCGGGGTCAACGGCGAGCGCGCGCGCAATGCACAGCCGCTGCTGCTGGCCGCCGGAGAGGCTGGCGCCGGATTTCTTCTTCAGATCGTCCTTGACCTCGTCCCAGAGCGCCGAGTTCTTGAGGGAGCGTTCCACGATCTCGTCGAGCACGCGGCGATTGGTGTAGCCGTTCAGCTTCAGTCCCGAGGCGACGTTGTCGTAGATGGACATGGTGGGAAACGGATTGGGCCGCTGAAACACCATGCCCACGCGGCGGCGGATCTGCACGGGCTTGGCGTCTTCGTAGATGTCGAGATCGCCGATGCGCACCGTTCCGGTGACGCGCGCAATGGGATTGGTCTCGTGCATGCGGTTCAGGCAGCGCACAAACGTGCTCTTGCCGCAGCCCGACGGGCCGATCAGCGCCGTGGCCTGGTTCGGCGGGATATTCAGATTGATGTCCTGCAGCGTGTGATTCGTTCCGTACCACGCATTCAGGTTGATGACTTCAATGCCGACGCCCACTTGCGCATTTCTCCTTGCCTAACGTGAGTTCGTAGTTCTCAGTTTCACTGTCTCTCGGGACGCTCTCTCGGAATCGACCCTGTGAACTGACGAACTGTGAACTAAGAACTGCTTTAACTGGCCCCTTTCAGAACGCCGCGGCTGGTCACGTAGCGGACCAGCGAAACGGCCAGCACGATCAAAACGATCAAGACCAGGGAACCTGCCCATGCCAGGCGATGCCAGTCATCGTAGGGCGAGAGAGCGAACACATAAATCTGCAGCGGCAGTGCGGCGATGGGCCGGTTCAGGCTGGTGCTCCAGAAAGCATTGCCCAGCACCGTGAAGATCAGCGGCGCGGTCTCGCCGGCCACGCGCGAAAACGCCAGCATGCAGCCGGTGATGATGCCCGGCGACGCGGTCTTCACCGTGATGGAGAGAACCGAGCGCCAGTTGGGCACGCCCAGGCCGAGCGCGGCTTCGCGGATCGCGATGCGGCACCATCAGCAGCATCTCTTCGGTGGTGCGGGTGACGGTGGGAATCATCATGATGCCCAGCGCCACGCCGCCGGCAAAGGCCGAGAAGTGCCCCATGAACGGGAGAAAGCTGATGTGCGGGCTGACGATCAGCGCATAGGCGGCAACGCCCATCACGATCGAGGGAACGCCGTTGAGCACGTCGGCGGTGAAGCGAATCGCATTGGCCAGCTTGGTCCCGCGGCCGAACTCGGCCAGGTAGATGCCGCCGCCGATGCCGATGGGAACGCCGATGAGGCTGGCCAGGCCAAGCAGCACCGCCAGAACCCACAATGGCGTTGGCCATGCCGCCGCCCACTTCGCCCGGGGGCTTGGGCACCTTGGTGAAGAAGTCGAGGTTCAGCGAGCTTGCGCCCTTGTAGATGCAGATAGACGAAGATAGCGACCAGCGGCGCGACCACGACGAGAGTGGCCAGCACCGCCAGGCCGGTGACCGCATGATCGGTCACTGCCCGGATTCCCGCTCGCGTTTTCTGTTCTTCCGCCTTCATAAATTCCTGTTCGAATGCCCTGCCTCGGCGCGATTCCTAGTGCGACCTCGCGCCGGGGCTCCCCGGGTTACCGCCCAGACCAGCAGGCGCGCAAGAGCATTCACGATGATGGTCACGATAAACAGCGCCAGTCCGATTTCAGTGAGCGCGCTGCGGTGCAGATCGCTGGTGGCTTCGGCGTATTCGTTGGCGATGACGGCCGCCATGGAGGTGCCATTGGCCAGCAGCGATTTGTGAATCTCCGGCGTGTTGCCGATGACCATGGTGACGGCCATGGTTTCGCCCAGCGCGCGGCCCAGGCCAAGAATGACGGCGCCGACGATGCCGATGCGCGCGTTGCGCAGCACGCCCATGCGGATCATCTCCCAGCGCGTGGCGCCCAGCGCCAGCACCGCCTCGCGCTGCGAGTGCGGCACCGCGGTCATCACTTCGCGGGTAAGCGAAGAGATGATGGGCAGGATCATGATGGCCAGGATGACCGCCGCCGACACGAAGCCCAGGCCGGTGGGATTGTCGTCCGCGAACAGCCCCGTCCAGCCCAGCGACTTGATCAGCAACGGATTCACATGCTCCCGGAGCAGCGGCACCAGCACGAATACCGCCCACAGGCCATAGATGATGCTGGGAATGGCGGCCAAGCAGCTCGGTGAGGAATGCGAGCGCGCTGCGCAGCGCCCGGGGGCACATCTCGGTGAGGAAGATCGCCACCCCGATGGCCAGGGGAACAGCAATCAGCAACGCCAGGAACGACGAAACCAGCGTGCCATAAATAAACGGAAGGGCGCTGAAGTGCCCGTTGACCGGATCCCAGTAGACGCGCTGATGCGTGTACGGGTCGATGTCGGCCTGGTAGAAGAAGTGGAACCCAAACTTGAGCCAGGCCAGGTGGGACTGCCGCGTCAGCTCCGTAGCGATCAGCACCACGATCCCGAAGATGCTGAGCGCGCACAGCACCATCAGCCACTGGAATCCCCGGTCGGCCAGCGCGGAGTTCCCGCGCGAAAGCAGAAATCGCCGCACCTCCGAATCTGGAGCGGGCTTCTCCGGCGCTTTCGGGACCTGGGAAGGAGGTGCAGGCTGCAGACGTGGTTGCGACACACGAATCTCTGGCACGTGATCAATCACCTCGATCAGGCTAACCGGCGAAGATGAATGAGAGGTTACAACCTTGCAAAATCAAGCGCATAGAGCCTTTTTTCCTGGCTTTGGACACGGGTTCGCGGCAGATGGGGGCTGATCGGATAAGCTGATGGACTGAATCCGGATAGGTATTTGCCCATGCGTTCAGTTTTGATGCTGTTGTCGCTCCTTGCCGCCGTTCCGTTGTCCGCCCAGACTGCTGCCCAAGCCAGCGCCGACCCGATCCGCCCCACCGCGAATGGACCGCCTCGTGGATCACGCACCCCACGGCGCCCCTGCGCGATCCGATCGTGCTGCATTTCCGCCGCTCGTTGACCATCAACCCGGTTCCGGCCAGCTACGTGGTCCGGGTGAGCGCCGATAACCGTTTCATCTTGTATGTGAACGGCAAGCGGGTCGGGCGACGGCCCGGCGCGCGGCGACCTGGGCCACTGGCGCTACGAGCGGTTCGACCTGGCGCCGCTGCTCAAGCCGGGCGAGAACCTGATCACGGCCACGGTGTGGAACTGGGGTGTCTTCGCCCCGGTGGCCCAGATGAGCGACCGCACCGCTTTCCTGCTGGAAAGTGAGGCCACCGGCACCATCTCCACCAGCACGCCGGAGGGCTGGATGGTGGAGGAAGAACGGGGCCGCTGGCCGCTCGATCGCAGCACCGTCACCCTGAAAGACTACTTCGCTTCCGGTCCCGGGGAGGAAGTCGACGCGGCAAAGTACGACTGGAGCTGCCGGAGCGCAAGGCGGGCCTGGAACTCTTGGGTTCCGGCCGCCACTCCCATGCGCGACAGCATCTTTCCCGGCGTCAACAAAGCGCACTCCGCCGATACCACCGGCGACAACTTCTGGGGGCTGGTCCCGGACACCCTGCCGCCCATGGAATACACCCGCACCAGTCCCGGTGAGGTGGTTCGGGCGGATGGAACCGACCTGCGCAGCCTTCCCCGGCATGCCCGTAACCGTAGCAGCCAGTAACCATGTCCATATCCTTCTGGATCGCAAGACGCTCACCACCGCCTATCCGCGTCTCATGGTCTCCGGAGGCAAGGGCAGCCGCATCCGTCTCACCTATTCTGAAGCGCTCTACGACAACAACATCCACAAGGGCGACCGCGATGCCGTCGGCGACCGCGTGGCTCTTGGCCTGAACGACAGCTTCCTGCCCGACGGGGGCCCTCATCGCTTCTTCGAACCGCTTTGGTGGCGCACCTGGCGCTATCTCGACCTCGACATCCAGACCGCCGAAGCTCCCCTCACCCTCGAATCGCTGACCGCCAATTTCACCGCGTATCCGTTTGAGGAGCGGGCCAAGCTGCAGACCGGCGATCCCGACCTCGACAAGATCTGGGAAATCAGCTGGCGGACGGCGCGGCTGGACGCCCACGAAACCTACATGGACACGCCCTACTACGAGCAGCTGCAGTACATCGGCGACACGCGCATCCAGGCGCTGATCTCCTACACCGTCGGCGGCGACGACCGGCTGGCGCCGCCAGGCGCTCGAGGCGTTCGATGACTCGCGCATTCCCGAAGGCATCACGCGCAGCCGCTATCCCAGTTCCCTGCCCCAGAACATTCCCACCTTTTCGCTGCTCTGGATCGGCATGCTGCACGACTGGTGGATGTACCGGCCCGATCCTGCGCCTGGTCCGCGCATCGCTCGAAGGGACGCGCTCGGTCCTGGACTGGTTTGCGCAGCATGAGCGCCCGACGGCCTGCTCGAAAAGCTGCCGTGGTGGAGCTTCATCGACTGGGTGCCCTCGGGCGAAACGCCCACCTATGATGCGCCACGGCGAGTCCTGCATCACGACGCTCGAATACCTGGGCGCCCTGGGCGATGGCGGCCGACCTCGAGCAGCATCTCGGCGACTCGGTCATCGCCGGCCGCTATCGCGACCGCGCAGCGCACGTGCGCGACGGCCATCCGCGCCAAGTGCTGGAACAATGCAACGCGGTCTCCTCGCCGACAATCCCGACCAGAAAGTCTTCAGCCAGCAGGCCAACATCCTCGGCGTTCTTTACGACGTGATCCCGAAAGACCATCAGCAGGAAGTGCTGAAGAAGATGCTGGCCATCGAGCCCGGCAGCACCTCCGACGGCATGCTGAGCGCCTCCTACTACTTCCGCTTCTATCTGGCCCGCGCCCTCGAGCATGCCGGCATGGCCGACCAGTATCTTGACTCGCTCGGACCCGTGGCGCAAGCTGCTGCCGCTGCATTTCAGCACCTGGCCCGAAATCCCCGGCGACACGCGCTCGGACTCGCATGCCTGGACCTCGCACCCCATCTATGATCTGCTGACGCTGGTGGCGGGGATCGAGCCGGCCAGCCCCGGCTTCGCCACGGTGCGCATCGCCCCACATCTGGGCAAGCTGCCGTCGCTCTCGGCTGCCTATCCGCACCCGGACGGCATGATCGAAGTGAAGTATCGACGAAACAGGGATCCGGCATGGACGCGACCGTCACGCTCCCCGGCAAGCTCTCCGGCGAGTTCGTTTTCAATGGAAAACGCCAAGCGCTGAACCCAGGTGTGAACCACATCACAATCCAATAGGAAATTCGTCGCGACAGTACCCTTTCATGCATCGGCAAAGGCGCCGGAAGACTGTGCTCCATCAAGTAAATCGTGTTACAACTTCGAACATGACAAGAGGCAAGAATTCTACTCCGCCGGGACACGTGAACCTGCGCATGCTGGCGGAGCATCTGGAACTTTCGCAGACCACGGTTTCGCTGGTGCTGAACAACTCTCCGTCGGCCAAGTCCATTCCCGAAGACACGCGCAAGCGGGTGATCGAGGCGGCCGAACGGCTGAACTATCGTCCCAACTATTTCGCCCGATCGCTGCGGCAGAGCCGGTCGATGAGCGTGGGCGTGCTGGCGCCCGACCTGAGCGAGGGCTACTTCACCCGCGTGATGAGCGGCGTGGTGCAGGAACTGACGGCCGCGCACTACTTCTTTTTCACCGCCTGCCACGACTGGAACCGCGAGCTGATCGAGAAATATCCGCGCATGCTGGTGGAGCGCGCGGTGGACGGATTTCTGCTGCTGAACACGTCGGCCGACGCAGATCGAGGTCCCGGTGCCGGTGGTTGCCATCTCCGCGCACAGCCATGTCGAGAACGTCACCAATATCGTGCTCGACCATCACGCCGCCGTCGAGCAGGCCTTGAAGCACCTGTACGACCTCGGCCACCGGCGGATCGCGTTCATGCGCGGCCCCCGCGCCATTCCCGACTCGGAGTTCCGCTGGGAATCGATCCAGATGGTGGCGCGCGATATGGGCCTGCGCATCGATCCAAATCACGTCATCCGCATCGACGCGAGCGGCTGGTCGATGAAGACCGGCTACCATCCCATGGCGCCCGAGATCGGCTTCAAGCCGATGCAGGCGCTGCTCGAGAAGAGCCGCGACTTCACCGCCGTTTTCTGCTTCAACGACATCGCGGCCATCGGCGCCATTCGCGCCCTGAAGGACGCCGGGCTTTCGGTGCCGGGCGATGTGTCGGTGGTGGGTTTCGACGATATTCTGTCGGCGGCCTATGCCACGCCGTCGCTGACCACGGTGCGCCAGCCGCTCCTCGAGATGGGCAAGCGGGGCGCACAGGTGCTGCTGGAGCGGATCGCCAACCGGGAGCAGGAGTTCCCGGCGGAGATCACCATGGCGCCTGAATTCGTGGTGCGGGAATCGACGGGACCTGTTCCGGCCAAGGTCTGAATCTCGCGCTGACGCATCCATGAATTCCGACGGCCTTGCGGAACAGGTTTTTGCCTGTTTTTTAGGAAAAAATGCCCGAATTCGGGCGAAAACCCACCGGGAAAAAGGCGAAATTCCGGGCGCTCTCCGGGGGTATGGAATCCAGTTTTTCGTTTGTTTACAATAACTTACGTCTCACTCTCACCGTTTCACAGTAGGAGGGGGTAGGGTATACCTCTTCCGAACCCTTAATTGTTGCGACTTGACCTGGCATGGAACATGGCTCAACCCTCGATCCTTCCATTGTGCTCCAGGATCGGGTAATTCTCTGCAACGGTGCCCGGCCTGCCTTTCATCGTTGTGTCGCACCCCTGACGAAAGTAACTTGGTTACTTGCGGGTCACACCGCTTCGGCGGTGGCAAATCCAAGCCATCCCCCTATAAACCTGAACCTCTCGTGAATATCAGTAATCGGTCGTCACGTTACTTTCGTGGCATCGTTCCCCCGCCCTTGATTCCCCCTTTGTGCAAGAGCCAATTGTGCTTAGGCTCTTCATACTGTAGGAGCAGGGAGAGTCTTCCACCCATGCCGGCTGTGGATAGCATCGTGCGCACGGGCGGAGCCATGGTCACGCGGTCGGATTTTGACCCCATGGACCGCAACGCCGATCCTGCGCTCGATGAGCTCACCGAGTTTACTGCCGTCCTGAGCGGCGCCGATTACGCCTACATGGGGTGGCAGGATTTCAGCCGGCTCTGGTTCAAATCGAGATTCGGATTCATCGCCGCAGATCAGCCCCGCTCCTCTACCGCCTGCCAATACGTGGTGGAGGCGGGAAAGCCCCTGATCATCGCTGACGCGGCATCGGACTCCCGATTTCCTCCCTCGGGAATCGAATTGCCCGGCGGCAAGCCTTGCCGGTCGTACGCCGGCCTGCCGCTGCGATCCGCCAATCAGCACATCATCGGAACGCTCGCCATTCTGGCGCGGAAACCTAATCAGTTCGCTCAGGAGCACATGACACTGCTCGAGGTGGTGGGGCGCCAGATCGTAACTCGCCTGGAACTCTATAACCGCATCCGCGCACAGGAGCAGGCACAGCGGGCACGGCAGCGAACCGAGCGCGCCCTGGCGATGGAGCGCTGCTTTGTGGCCACAACGCTCGATTCCATTCCCGCCCTGGTGGTGGTGCTGGATACCGCAGGCCGCGTGATTCGCTTCAACCAGCCATGCTTGCAGTTGACCGGGCTGGACCCGACGGACACCGCGGGGCGTGCGTTTGTCGAGGCGCTGCTGGAGCCCGACGATCGCCAGTGGGCAGCGGGGAAAGTGCGCGAAGCCGCCGCCGGCCAGGTCTCAGGTCCGCATGAAACCGCCTGGCGCGTGGCTGCCGACATGACGCGCCGCGTCAGCTGGACCTTGCGTCCGTTGAAAGGCCCGAACGGCGAAATTCAGTACCTGATCGTCAGCGGCCAGGACGTAACCGACCAGCGCGAAGCCGAGGAGGCATTGCTCTCCAGCGAACACCGCTATCGCGAGGTAGTGGAGAGCAGCCTGGGATTTGTGTTTACCTGCACGATGGAAGGCCGGCTCACGTCGCTCAATGCATTCACCGCCGAGACGCTTGGCTATCGCATCGAAGACCTGACCGGCCGGCCGGTCGTCGGAACTGCTCGACTCAACCGGCGCGGCCCAGCTTTCAGGATTGCCTGCGCACGCTCAAGACCCAGGATCGAGTGGCAGGGCGCATTGCCGGTGCGCCGCAGCGATGGGATCTACCGGCGCATTGCGTTCCGCAGCCGCCGCATGGACCTGCACGGGGAACGGCCGTTCATCCTCATCCACGGAATCGATGTGACCGAGCAGCACGAGGCCGAGGAAGCTCTGCACCTGGCCATGCGCCAGCGCGAACTGATTCTCGAGTCGGTGGGCGACGGCATCTACGGCATGGATCTCGAAGGGCGGCTCACCTTCATCAACGAGGCCGGAGCCCGCATGCTGGGCTACGATCCCGATGAACTGACCGGCCGCGAAATCCACGAAGTAATTCATCACAGCCACGCCGACGGTACCCCATACTCGCGCATCACCAGCCCCATCCTGCAGGGGATGCGGCGCTCGTGAAGTCGTGCGCATGCGCGACGAGGTGTTCTGGCGCCATGACGGAGCCCAGATTCCCGGTGGAATACATTGCCAACCCGCTGATCGAAGACGGCCAGCTCGCCGGCATGGTGGTGGCATTCCAGGACGTTTCCGAGCGGCGCCGGCTGGACAGGATGAAGGACGAATTCATCTCCACCGTAAGCCACGAGCTGCGCACGCCGCTGACCTCTCTGCGCGCCTCGCTGGGACTGATCTCGTCGGGAGACGCTGGACAAGCGGCCCGAAAAACAGCGCCAGATGATCGAAATGGCGATCGGCAACTGCGACCGGCTGGTTCGACCTGGTCAACGACATCCTCGATTTCGAAAAGATGGAGAGCGGGCGGCTGCCGCTTGAGCCGGATGCCGGTGGAAGCGGTGGACCTGCTGCGCCGCGCCGCCGATGTGGCCCATTCCATGGCCACAGCGGTTCACATCAGCATTCAGGTCAAGGCCGCGCCGGCCACGGTCTTCGCCGATCCTGAGCGCGTGCTGCAGGTGCTGAACGAGCTGGTGTCGAACGCCATCAAGTTCTCGCCGCCCGACACCGTGATTCGCCTTGGCACGCAGCCGGCCGCCGATGGCGAAGTCTGTTTCGTGGTCGAAGATCAGGGCCGCGGCATCGCGCCCGAAAAGCTCGACCACATCTTCGACCGCTTCCAGCAGGGCGATGCTTCCGACTCGCGCGCATTGGGCGGCACCGGCCTGGGCCTGGCGCTCTGCCGCAGCATCGTGGAGCAGCACGGAGGCCGCATCTGGGCCGAAAGCACCCTGGGCAAAGGCAGCCGATTCCTGTTTACGCTGCCGGCCGAATTGCCGACACCTCAGTAATCCCGCCAATCGAGCGCCCGGGGGCCCGTCCTGGCTCTGCCGGGGCAGGATCTATAGTTTCAGTGTCCTTCTGAGCGGAGCTAAGAGGAGTTTCAAAGACTCTTTTTGTCTTCATCAGGGTGCGTGTTGCCATCAGGACTCCTTTTGCAGTCCAATCAAGCATGGTTAGTTTGATTGGCCGCTCTATCCTCGCCCGATGCAACGACAAAGGGATTCGCGCCGCCCCCGTGCCTCGTGGACTCTCGCTCAAAGCTGGCGGATGTACCCTTGCGGTGGCATGGGTCCTGTTGGCCGCATGGAACGCGCCCGCCCAGCAAGCTGATTCGACCTCTCCCTCAGCCAGCCCGCAAGACGCTCCTTCAAACCTGCAGGATAACCCGCCGCCGCAGTCCGACCCTGGTGGAACCGCACGGGCTGCAGCGGTTACCACCCGGCCGCAAACCAAGCGAATTCTTGGCATCATTCCCAACTTTCGTGCCGTAAACGCCGACACAAAGCTTCCGCCGCAAACGCTCAAAGAGAAATTCATTACGACTACACAGGATTCATTTGATTACTCGTCGGCGGTGATCCCGATCGTGCTCGCCGGATACAACATGGCGAGGAAATCGACGCCGGAGTTCCACCAGGGGCCCGCCGGGTATGGGCGCTACCTGTGGCACTCGGCGCTGGATCAGACCACCGAAAACTATTTCGTCGAATTTGCGGTCCCGGTGCTGACGCATGAAGACTCGCGCTATTACACCCTGGGCCGAGGGGGACTGTTCAAGCGCAGCGGCTATGCGGTCAGCCGCGCGGTGGTCACACGATCGGATTCAGGCAAAAACGTCTTCAATCTGTCGGAAGTGGCCGGGGCGGGCGCGTCCGCCGGCCTGGCCAACGCTTACTATCCCGGGAAGGAACGCACCTTCTCCAATACCGCCACGAATTGGGGCCTGGACGTTGGCATCGACGCTTTCACGTTCGTCTTAAAAGAGTTCTGGCCCGACATCAACCACCGGCTGTTCCACTATGACCAGCCGCGCCCGTGATCGCTCGCCGATTGCTCACCCACCAGGAAACTGTTTCTTTCGCGAGGGTGGGAGAGCACAGAGACCGTCCTAGTTGGTTGAGCTTACGCTGTTTGGCAGCCGCCAGCCGGTAAGCTTCGGCGAGCCACTCGATGGCGTCATGCACATCGGCATCGACGCGCATGACGAAAATCCGCCAGCGATGGCTTTCGCCGCGCTTTTTGGTTTTGGTCGTGCCGCGCTTCTCCATGGTGCCTGCGGCAAAGCGCGGCTTTCCGTCGCAAAGCGAGCCAGCAACGCCCGGAGTTTCTCGATGGAACTTCAGCATGATGGCGTCCTCTTCGTAGATGGCGCGGGTGCGGGGCAAGGCCGCGAAAACAACCCCATTGCGGTATGCCATCGTCATGCCAAAAGCGCCTTTCAGGGTGACGCCGGGCCAGGTCTCGAGTTCTCGACCAAGCGCCTCAGACCAGCCCCGAATTGCCTCGCTGGCAACCTTCATTTTTGCGCGTTTGCCGGTTTCCTCCACAGTCCGGACCTCCCTGTTTTCGACACTCCTAGTAAACTGAATGTGAGGTCGATATGCCCGAAATTCAGCGCAGGAAGACACCCACGGTCAAGATCGGACACGTCCGCGTGGGCTGGGAAGTCCCGGTCGTGGTGCAATCGATGACCAACACCGACACCGCCGATGCGGCTTCGACCATCGACCAGGTGGAAGCGCTGGCCCTGGCCGGCTCCGAGATCGTGCGCGTGACCGTGAACAACGAGGAAGCCGCCGCCGCCGTTCCCGCGATCGTCGAGGGGCTGGACAAGCGCGGCATCCGCGTCCCCATCGTGGGCGACTTTCACTATAACGGCCACATCCTGCTGAAGAAATTCCCCGCAACTGCGCGCGCGCTCGCGAAGTACAGAATCAATCCGGGCAACGCATCGATCGGCAAGAAGGACAACGACAACTTCCAGGTGATGGTGGAGTGCGCGGTCGAAAACCAGAAGCCGGTGCGCATCGGCGTGAACTGGGGCTCGCTGGACCAGTCGCTGCTAACGCGCATGATGGACGAGAACAGCAAGAAGGCTGACCCGCTGCCAGCGCGCGAAGTGATGATGGAAGCCATGGTGGTGAGCGCGCTTGAATCGGCCAAAGCCGCTGAGCGCTACGGGCTGCGCAAAGATCAGATCATCCTCTCCGCCAAGGTCTCGGGAGTGCGCGACCTGATCGACGTCTATACCAGCCTGGCCGCTCGCTGCGACTACGCCCTGCACCTCGGCCTGACGGAAGCGGGCATGGGGGCGAAGGGGCTGATCGCTTCGACCGCGGGCCTGGCGCCGCTGCTGCTTGCCGGCATTGGCGACACCATCCGCGTGAGCCTGACGCCCAAGCCCGGCGGCGATCGGACCGAAGAAGTGCAGGCTGCCCAGCAGATTCTGCAGTCGCTCAGCATTCGCAGCTTCATGCCCCAGGTAACGAGCTGCCCGGGATGCGGCCGCACCACCAGCACCTATTTCCAGGAACTCGCCGAGCAGATACAGGGTTATTTGCGCACCTCGATGCCGGAATGGCGCAAGCGCTATCCGGGGGTGGAAGAACTCAAGCTGGCGGTGATGGGCTGCGTGGTCAACGGCCCCGGCGAATCGAAGCATGCCAACCTCGGGATCAGCCTGCCCGGCACTTTCGAAGAGCCCAAGGCGCCGGTCTACGTCGATGGCAAGCTCTACACCACGTTGCGCGGCGACACCATCGTGGCCGAGTTCAAGCAGATTCTCGACAAGTACGTCGAAAGCCACTACGGAACCGCCGCGAAGAGCGAAGAACTGGTGGGAGCGCACTGAGGCCGGTCGCGATTTTCATGGAGGTCCAATCTTGATTCGTCCGATTGCGCGCGCACTTGTCTTTTTGTTGATGTGCGCGTCAGCCAGCGCCCAGACTCCGGCGGCCAAGTCCGCGTGTTCTCTGCACGTCGAGATCACCGATGAGGACGGCAAGGCCCTTCCCAAAGCGTTCGTGTACCTTCACAACGAACGCGGAACCAACCAGCAGGTGACTCCCGATCGGAATGCCCAATTCAAGATGAACTTGCGCCTGGGTCTCTACGACTTATTCGTTTCCGCGCCGGGCTTCGTTCCCCAGGCCCACGTGGTGGACCTTCGCGCCTGCAAGCCGGTCGAGCTGAACCTGATGCTCACCATCGACACCGAGCACACCGACGACAGCCAGAATTAAAGGAACGGATTGACGATCTTCACGCCGCCGATCATCTGCCCGTGTTGCATGTCTTCCGTGTAGGCGACCTCGCATCCAGCCTGCGCCGCTGCAGCAAGAATTAGCGAATCATAGATGTGAAACCCGTATCGCCGAGAAATGGCAACGGCCGATTCGTGTGTTTCGATCGTGATAGGGACCGCGGGCTCACAGAGTTCCTTGATCACTTGCAGCGCTTCAACAACACGATCCCATTCCAGCCGTGCCTTCTGGCGGCACACTTGCACAAATTCGTTCAGCACCTGAACACTGATAACGCCACCCCGGCTGAGGATCTCGTGAGCGAACTGGATGCGCCGATCATCTGGCGAGCCCTTGACCGTAGCGAACGCATACACCAGAACATTGGTGTCGATGAATACTTTATCGTTCATGGAGTTCGTCACGATTGAACACGTAACCTTCCGGCAGCTCGAATCTCAGCTTCCGTAGCTTCTGGAGCGCCTCTTCCCTGCTCCGGTCGCGCTCCACCACGAATCCGTGCTCTCCGCTGCGGGAGATCCGGACCTTTTGGCCTGGTTTGAGGTTCAATTCCTCCACCAGTTCCGAAGGAATTCGGACTGCGAGGCTATTTCCCCACTTCGCCAGCATCATGACTCCACTCCTGACGTATATCCATAACCAATTGTATATCCAAATCTCTAAGTATATCCATCCTGATTTTCATTTTGGCAACGACGGAGTTATGCTTGAAGGCAATTCCCCGGAAAGGCTGTTCCATGCACCTACGCTCACTCCGGGGATTCGTTTGTGTGGCCGCAACTATCGCGGCAATGGCCGTACCCGCCTTCGCACGCACCAGACCCTGCATCACTGCCGGTGAAACTTCCAAAATGCTCAACAAAGATGTTTGCGTCACGGCGCATATTTACGACGTGGTGCAGCTTCCCGATGGAACCCGCTTCCTCGATATATGCACGCCGGAAACGCCGGACGAGCGCTGCCAATTCACCATCGTGAGCTTTTGGGAGGATCACAACGACGTGGGCGAGCTGCGCAAGTATCGCGACATGGATGTGCAGGTGCGCGGCATGGTGCGCTCCATGCACGGCCGCGCCGGAATGGTGCTGAGCCATGCGCGCCAGTTCTACGGCGGGCCACCCAAATTCAAGCCCAACCCCAGGCTGGTGCACGGCTTCAGCGGCGAACAGGGCCGGCCTCCGATTGCCGACCCCAATCTTCGCACCCAGGGCGGCGCGCGCTCGTTCATGAACAATCGTGATCGAGAAGCGCTGCCGGCAAAGTAGCTACTGCCCGCGCAAGACGGTCGCTGAAGTCGGCCATCCGCTCCCTCTTCGAGCGGCGGCGCATAGCGGGCCCCCGCGCGCAGAATCACGCAGGAAACAATCAGCGTGACCAGGGTCGCTCCCAGGCCGAAACGCAGGTTGTGAGTGCGGTCTGAGATGGCTCCGATAATCTGTGGCGAAAACGTGTCGCCAAAGAAATGAATGCAGAACAGATTCAGCGAAACCGCCGTCGCGCGCACCGGGGCCGACACCGAGTTTACGATCGCGGCATTCAGCGGTCCGGTGTTGAGGAAGAGGAAGAACTCCGCCGCGAACAAGGCGGGAATCGCCCAGGTCGGCGGCCCGAAAAATACCAGCGCGCCGCACGGCAAGTCAGCGCCACGCTCCAGAACGAGAGCAGATAAAGCGCGCGATGATCGGTGCGCAGCCAGCGCTGGGCCAGCCATCCTCCGATGACCGTTCCGGCGATGCCGTCAACCACGGTAATAGCACTAACCGTCTGGCTGGCTCCCCCGACCGAGAGCCCGGCGAAACGATGCAGAAACGTGGGAACCCACGTGGAGATTCCTCCCATGGCGAAGGTGAGCATTGCCAGCCCGAAGGTGGCGGTCAAAAACGCGCGGTTGGCGAGAAGCCCCCGGAATGTCGTCCGCTCGCGGGTGGCGCGCACGTGATCGCTCGAGCCTCGCACCGGCTCGCGACCCAGCCAGCCGTAAATGGCTGCAATCACCAGGCCCGGAATCGCACACAGGAAGAATGGACGTCTCCATCCCCAGAGCGAGCCCAGTTGTCCGCCGGCGAGATAGCCGAGAGCCGCACCGACCGGAATGGCGGTGTAGAAAATGGAGAGAATCCGGTTGCGGTCCCGCTCGGGATAGAAATCAGCCAGCACCGCGGGAGCAAAAATCCCGAAGGTCGCCTCACCCACGCCGACCAGCGCATGCCGGAAAAAGAGGGTCCAGTAACCGTGGACCCAGGCAGTTGCCAGTGTCGCCAGGCTCCATAACACCGCGCCGCCGATGATGAGCGGCTTGCGGGGAAAGCGGTCGCCAAGCCAACCCGTCAGCGGAGCGACCAGCATGTAAGTGACGAACAGAGCCGTGGTGAGCGCGCCCATTTGCTGGTCGTTCCAGCCGTATTCGCGCTGGATGAGCGGCTGTGCGCCGGGAAGGATGTAACGGTCGATGTAGTTGAGCAGATTCAGCCCGATCAGTAGCACCAGCGTGCCTACCGCGGGACTGGCGCGGATTCGTTCGGTCTGAACTGAAGTACTCAAGCGGCTTCGACCTCGCGAGCGGTATGAGCATTCATGATTTCATAAAACCGGGGAGGATCGGATTCCTCCCGCCCAAGCGGAGCTTGGACGGGGCACCCACGATTATTTGAAAATCAGCCCACGGGGCGGGGCCAACGGGCTTCCACTGTGGTGCCGATGCCGCCGCGGGGGCGGAACTCGCCCTTCACTACCGCCCACACCGGGTCGGTGGCCTTGACCACGTCTTCGAGGACCTGGTTGACGATGTTTTCCTGGAAGATGCCCAGGTTGCGGTAGCAGAACAGGTACTCCTTCAGCGATTTCAGTTCCAGGCAGCGTTCGCGGGGCATGTAGCGGATGGTGAGCACGCCGAAGTCGGGCAGTCCGGTTTTGGGACAAACCGATGTGAGCTCCGGATCATCTATGGTGATTTCATAGCCCGGAAACTGGTTCTTCCAGGTTTCGATGGGGGGAAAGGAATAGTCCAGTCCGGCCTTGGCGTGGTCGTCGGTATAACGCGGTGGTGTTGCCATGTTCCCATTCTAAAACCCCGGAATGTCATGCCGAATGAGGCACTCACCCGCATTTTCATGCTCCCTCAACCCCGGTAAGTGAGTCCTATATACTGACTCAGGTTCTTCTTCATGGCGCAGGAAAGAAAGCAGTTGAATTGGCGCTGGGCTTGGCTCGGCGCAGCCATCATTCTTGTCCTAGTATTTATGTCGGTTCGCTCCCTGACGCGAGAGCGCCTGCAGGTACGCGCCGTCCAGACCACCCATCAGTCCCTGAGCAGCACGATCAGCACCAACGGCCGGGTGGAACCCGTAAACAACTACGGCATCAACTGCCCCATCGCGACCACCGTGAAAAGGGTCTATGTCCAGCCAGGCGACAAGGTATCGGCCGGAAAGCTGCTGATGGAATTGGACGACGTCCAGGCTCGCGCCCGGCTGGCTACCGCCCAGGCCGCCGTGAAGAACGCCGAAGCCGCGGTTGAGGCCGCCACCCACAACGGAACCCGGGAACAGCAGCAGTCCACAGCCGCCGAAATGACCCGCGCCCGCATGGATCGGGACCAGGCGCAGCATGACCTGGATGCGCTCACCAGGCTCAACGCGACCGGCGCCGCCTCAGCCAGCGAAGTTGCCGCGGCCCGGCAAAGGTTGAACACGGCCAACGCCAGCCTGGATGCGTTGAAGGTGAGTTCCGAGGGCCGCTACAGCCCCGCCGAAGTCGCGCGCGCTCAGTCTGGACTTGAAGACGCCGAAGCCAACCTGGCGGCCGCCCAACAGGTCGAAGACCAGACCAAGGTCCGGGCCCCGGCGGCGGGCACGGTTTACAGCATCGAGGTAAAGGCGACCGACTTCGTCGATCAGGGCAAACTGCTGCTGCAACTCGCCGACCTGACCCACGAGCGGGTGCGAGCCTACTTCGACGAGCCGGAAATCGGCAACCTGGCTGAGGGACAACCGATCGAAATCAAGTGGGATGCCCGTCCCGGACGCGTCTGGCACGGGCACATTGTGCGCGTGCCTGTAACAGTGATTCACCTGGAAACGCGCACCGTGGGCGAGGTTCTGGTGGATATCGACGACCCTGACGATGACCTGCTGCCCGACACCAATGTGACCGTCACAGTGACCACAGCGAGCACCGCGAATGCCTTGAGCATCTCCCGCGAAGCGCTCCACATGGAAAACGGCAAGCCCTATGTTTTCAAGATCGTAAAAGACGAACTTAAACGAACACCTGTGGTCACCGGCAGCTTTAACCTGACCCAGGTAGCCATCCTTTCCGGCCTGAGTGACGGCGACTGGGTGGCAACCGGAACGACCAACGGGCAGCCGCTCCAGGAAGGCGTTCCGATAAAGGAAATCCGGTGAGAGTTCCGCTGGCCGTGCTGCTCGGCATCGCAATGGCAGCTTCCGTTGGGGCGGAGTCCGGCAAAGGCGGGCTGCAGGATGGCCTGGCCCAGGTGAATGCCGCTCTCCAGGCCGGCCAGGCGGACAAGGCCCTCGCGCTTCTCAAGTCGCTTCCCCAGCCCCTGGACAACTCGGCCGAGGCGCACAACCTGCGCTGCCGGGTGCTGTATACGCTGGAGCAGTTCGAGGCCGCCAACCATGAATGCGAGCAGGCCGTAAGCCTCGATCCGCAGAACTCGAACTACCATCTGTGGTTCGGCCGCACCCTGGGCGAAGTGGCCGATCGGGCGACCTTTATCAGTGCCTACGGGCTGGCCAAGCGCGCGCGGGCTGAATTTGAACAGGCGGTTCAGCTCAATCCGCACAGTGCCGAAGCCCTGGCCGACCTGGGCGAGTTCTACAGCTCCGCTCCGGGTGTGGTCGGCGGCGGCAACGATAAAGCGGCGAATGTTGCCGCCCAACTGGACCGTGTCGACCCGGCCCGGGCGCATGAACTGCGCAGCGCGATCGCCCGCGAGAACAAAGACCTCGGGCGGCGCCGAACGGGAGCTCAAGGCTGCGATCGCCGCCAGCGCCCATCCCGCATTTCAGTGGATGCGGCTGGCCAGCTTCTACCGCAGAGCCAAGCGCTACGCGGAGATGGAGAGCGCCGTCGAGAGCGGATGGACCGCCGCCCAACACGATCCGCATGCCGCCGTTGCGCTATTCAACGGCGCGTCGGTGTTGATGAAAGGGAACCGCAACCCCGCACTCGCAATCAAACTACTCGAAGCGTACCTGGCCTCGCCAACCGCAACCGAAGAGGGGCCGGCGTTTACCGCGCGCGTGTGGCTCGCCCGGCTCAGAGCGCAGACCGGCGACACGGAAGGCGCCCGCCGCGAACGTGCGGAAGCCCTGGCGCTGGCGCAGGAATACAAGCCTGCCCAAGACCTGAAATTGTGATTGGTTTTCTTCGACGACCTGTGACGATTACTGCTAATCCGCGACCCCGCATGCGCTGCTTTTTTCGCGGCTGCCGTTCTCAGCCTGGCCCCCGGCCTGGCTTCGAGCGCAGGTCTCGTTGGGCACCGTTGTGGATCTGGCGCAGCGGAACAGTACCGCGGTGCGTATTGCGCAAGCCGACGTACGCAAGGCGCAGGCTGCGCTTTCGCAGAGCCAGGACGTTTTCGTTCCGTCGCTACAATTCGGGACCGGAATTCCGGCTTTCCCCGAAGAGGGATTCACCGGCTCGCCGCCCACACTGTGGAGCGCAACGGTCCAGTCCCTGGTATTCAGCGTTCCGCAGAAGCACTACATCGACTCGGCAAGAGCGGGCATGAATGCGGCGAACGCCAGCCTGAAGGATGCGCGCGAGCAGGTGGCTTTCGAAGCCTCCTCGGCCTACATCGAACTGGACACGGTGAACCAGGAATTGCAGGCCGCCGGGCAGCAGCAGGGCTTCGCCTCACGCCTGGTCGACATCGAACAGCAGCGTGCGGAAGCGGGCGTGGACCCTCTAAGCGAGCTTCTTCAGGCCCGCCTGACGGCCGCAAACATCAAGCTGAGAAAGGTGCACCTGGAAGTGCGCGCGGCGTTTCTGGCCAAGCAACTATCGGTGCTGACCGGCCTGCCCCTGGGCTCCATCACTGCGGATCACGCCAGCATTCCCTGAGATTCCCCGGTGAGCGGCGACCTGAAACCGCAGCGGCTTGCCGGGATTGAAGCGGCGCGTCTGCAGGCGCGTTCGCGGCAGTTTGTGGCTAAAGGCGACGAAGCTTTGAACCTTTTCCCCCAATTGAGCTTCTTTGCGCAATACAACCGCAATACCACGCTGTTAAATGACGTTAACTCATTCTTCGCCCGTCCTTTGCCGGCCAACAACTTCAGCTCCGGATTCGCGATCCAGGTTCCGATCTTCGACATGGGGCACCATGCCAAGTCTCGCGAATCGGCCGCGGAAGCGCTCCGTTCGACCGTGGAAGCCGAGCAGGCCGAGCGCCAGAACGAACTGCAAATCGCTGAACTTACAGGCAGTTTGAAAGAATTAGACGCCCAGGCCGAAGTTGCGAGTCTAAAACAGCAGATCGCCGGAGAGCAGTTGAAGACTGTTCTGACGGAACTGGAGGTCGGCAATGGAGCCGGGGCGAGTCCCGGCGCACCTCCGCAGCCTTCGCCCAGGGAGGAGCAACTTTCACGCATCGACGAGCGCCAGAAACTCCAGGATTCTCTCGACGCGGGGTTCGATCTTTCCAAAGCGCGGCTGGGTCTGCTGCGCGCCCTCGGCCATATGCAGGACTGGCTCAACGAGTTACACAAATAGAACTTCCGGCACACCCTGAAGGCCGGAAGAAATACACGAATGTTAAAATGAAAGGGATGGCAATGCCCCTGAAAACCCTGTTTCTGAATCCACCTTCATTTGAGAATTTTGACGGTGGCGCCTCTTCGCGCTGGCCCGCAACCCGGGAGATCGAGTCCTACTGGTACCCGGTGTGGCTCACCTACCCCGCCGGACTGCTGGAGGGCTCGCGGCTGCTCGATGCGCCGCCCCACCATGTCTCGGCCGAAGAGACGATCAAGATCTGCAAGGACTTCGAGTTCCTGGTGCTGTTCACCTCCACCGTGGGCTGGGAGGGCGACCAGAGGCTGGCGGAAGCGATCAAGGCGGCCAACCCGTCGATTCGCATCGCCTTTGTCGGCCCGCCGGTAACCACGTCTCCGGACAAGGCTCTGAACGAGTGCGCGGTGCTGGACTTCATTTGCCGCCGCGAGTTCGACTACTCGGTCGTCGAGTTCGCCCAGGGCAAGCCGCTGAGCGAGATTCTCGGCATCAGCTACAAGCAGGACGGAAAGATCATCCACAACCCCGACCGCCCGCAGGTCGAAGACCTGGACGCGATGCCTTGGGCCACCAAGATCTACAAGCGCGACATGGACGTGACGCGCTACAACGTGCCGTTCCTGCTGCATCCCTACATCGCGCTTTATTCAACGCGCGGCTGCCCGGCGCAATGCACTTTCTGCCTGTGGCCGCAGACGCTGAGCGGACACGCCTGGCGCAAGCGGTCTACCGATGACGTGGCCGCCGAACTGAAGTGGGCCAAGGAGAACTTCCCCGAAGTGAAGGAGTTCTTCTTCGACGACGACACGTTCAACATTCAGAAAGTGCGCACCATCGAGCTGTGCGAAAAGCTGAAGCCGCTGAACCTGACCTGGAGCTGCACGTCGCGCGTGACCACCGATCGCGAAACGCTCAAGGCCATGAAGGAAGCAGGCTGCCGGCTGCTGATCGTGGGATTTGAATCGGGCGATCCGCAGATTCTCAAGAACATCAAGAAAGGCGCAACCGTGGAGCGCGCGCTGCGCCTTTGCCAAAGACTGCAACGACCTCGGCCTCGTGGTTCACGGCGACTTCATTCTGGGCCTGCCCGGCGAAACCAGGGAATCGATCCGCAACACCATCAACTTCGCCAAGCGCCTCGACGTCGAAACCATCCAGGTCTCGATCGCGCACGCCTATCCCGGCACGGAATTCTATGACTACGCCAAGGTGAACGGATTCATCACCAACGAGCGTATGGAAGATGGCGGCGGCCACCAGATGGCGCACATCGAGTACCCCGGCCTGCCCATGGATTACGTGATGGAGATGGTGCATCGCTTCTACGACGAGTACTACTTCCGGCCCAAGGCAGCGTTCCGCGTGATCTGGAAAGCGGTGGTGAATCGCGACTTGCCGCGGCTCTATGTCGAGGCCAAGTCGTTCCTGAAGCTGCGTTCGCAACGCAACAAGATGGTGAAAGCCGCGCGCAGCGGCCGCCAGGCCGACCCGCCAGCCACCGTCGGCGCCGGCGCCTAGTTTCACATGACTCCATGAACGGGTGCCCCATTCTAGCTGTGCTTTTTGCGGCTAGGGTGGGAGACCACCAACCTCGATCCGATGTCTGAATGTCTCACCACACACTCTCGGCGCGGCAATACCTGATCCTGGGACTGGTTTCCATCTGTGCTCCGCTCGGGGATACCTTCCTCTCCCGCGGCATGACGCAGGTCCCCGCCATCACCCTCGCTCATCCGGCATCTTTGATCGCAGCCGTATTCACGCCCTGGATCGCCGCCGGCATCGCGCTGCTGATCGGCTTCTTCGCCAGCTATCTCACCGCCCTTTCCTGGGCCGATCTGACCTTCGTGCTGCCGGCGACCGCCTTCGGCAATGTCATCGTGGCTCTGCTCTCGAAGTTCTGGCTCCACGAGCCCATCTCGCTGGAGCGCTGGGCCGGAATCGTGCTCATCACCATCGGCGTGGGATTTGTGGCGCAGGGACCGTCGCGCACCGAGCCGCCAATCCGACCGGCCTCGGCTGTAGAGCCAACTCTCTCCGAAGAGGAGCCCGTGCGATGATCGGGACTTCACCTTCCGCGCAGCCAGGTCCGTGGTCCGCAGCCGCCATGATTACCGCAGTGGTGCTCTTATCCACCGCCGGTGAAGTCCTCACCGCGGCGGCCATGAAATCCATCGGCGACCTCGACGACATTCGCGCGCACTCGGGAATGAAGGGCGCAATTCGCGCCGTAGTCACCTGCCCGCTCTTCTTCGCCGGAGTCGGTTTTCTCGCCCTCGCCTTCTTCGCGCTTCTATTCGCGTTGAATCATCTCGACCTTAGCCTGGTCGCTCCAGCCTCCGCTTCCCTCACCCTGGTCACGAACGCGATTGCCGCCAAGCTGTTCCTTCACGAGAATGTGGACCGGCGGCGATGGACGGCGGCCGTGTGTGTCTGCATCGGGGTGTATCTGCTGGCGCACTAATCTTGAAAACGATGTCGGCTGGAGCCTCGCACTAGGCTTGACTAACTGGGAACGCCAGCCAGGCTCGGCGGTCCGGAATTCTTTCCATCCGGCTATTGCGGATAATTAACTCTCGTTGGAGCACAATTGAATTCGGTAGACCTCCATGCCGGTGCCCGTTTCACCCTTTTGCAAAAAAAAAATCTTCGACCAAGCCTGATCTAATGACGTAACCTTTTTACAATCAGCAATTTACCTGGCAGTACCAAGCCAAGATTGCAAAATTATCCCCTTGATTATAAAGGACTTATGACAAACGAGGTGCAAAAACCCTCCTTCCGGCCTCTTCTGGCTACTTAGCGCTTTTCCAGAAGAATTGCCCTGTCATTCTTGTCCGGCGATTCGGGCGAAGTCCACGACGGACCTTCGGCGTCCGGCGTACTGGTTCAGTGCCGTTCTATCGTGTCTCTGAGGAATCGATGTTTGCGACGGACCCGCCCTAGCAAGCCAGGAAGGGGCACCGATCTAGGCTGGCTTTTCGATGGCGATCGCGGCCTCTTCTGCTACTGGCCGACGGGTTGCGGACCAAATCACGATTGCAATGCCCGCCAGGACCGATCCGGCGCTGGCCAGCTGCGCATTCGATAGGCCCCAAATCACCTTGGGATTGCGGCGAATGAATTCCACCAGGAAACGCGCGGTTCCGGTCAAGAGAAGGTATTCACCCAGAATTCTGCCGGTGGGATGCGGCTTGCCGCCGCGGATCCACAGCCATACTCCGATCAGCAGCCCTGCACCGAATTCATAGAGCGGCGTGGGATGCACCTTCACAAACGTCGGCTCGATCCCATGGGGAAACGCCATGCCCCACGGCAGGCTGGTCGGGACGCCGTAGCATCCGTCGCCCGAGAGGAGGCAGCCGATCCGCCCGATTCCATAGCCGATGGCCGCCGCCGGGGCTGCCAGGTCGAGCGTCCTGAGCGGGCCAATCTTCGCCCGCCAGCCCTGCAGAACCAGCGCTGAAATCCCGAAAACGAGGCCGCCGAACCAGGCAAACCCGGCCGTATCCCACAGCACGTGCCAGCCCTGCTCGCGGAACTCCGACGGAGTGTCGATCACGTGCCACAGCTTGGCACCAACAATGCCCGCGACCACCGCGATCGCAACCATGCCGATGGCATCCCCGTCGATCTTCCAGCGGCGGAAGTTGCGATCCATGACGAAGCCAGCCGATACGGCGGCCACCCAAAGCATCAGCCCAAAAGTGGGGAGATTGAAGAAACCAAGATGAATAGACGGGAGCATCTCTTTACAAGTATAGACGTAGCGCCGAATGAAGACGATTCGGCCACGCCTGGTTCGCGGACACGATTTTTACATGCCGGCGCTTGCCTCTCTGCCGGCCTTTCTTGCGATACTGTCCCCATGTCTACCATCACTTACCAGGGACTTGAAGTTCTCTACACCCGCCAGCAGATCGCGGACCGGGTGGCGGAGATGGGCGCGGAAATAACCCGTGACATGAACGGCGAAAAGCTGGTGATGGTGGGCGTGCTGAAGGGCGCGGCGCTGTTTCTTTCGGACCTGGCGCGGTCCGTCCAGGTGGACACTACGTTCGACTTCGTGGCCGTCTCGAGCTATGGCAAGGGCCAGCGGTCTTCGGGCGCGGTCAAGCTGATCAAGGATCTGGACGAGCCCATCGAGGGCAAGAACGTGCTCATCGTCGAAGACATTCTCGATACCGGCCTCACGCTTTCTTACCTGCGAAAAATCTTCCTGCAACACAAGCCGCGTACGCTGCGAATTGCCGCGCTGCTCGACAAGCCCTCGCGCCGACTCGAAAAGATCGACGCCGATTATGTCGGATTCTCCATTCCAAATTTATTTGTCATCGGGTATGGAATGGATTATGCGGAGCGTTACCGCAATCTCCCCGACATTTGCCTGATGGCACCCGATCACCCGGAGTAAAGGCAGGGACTGAGGGACCGCGAGCAAAAGCGCGACACAGCTTAGACCAAGAAGGGAATCGCGATGACTGACGAGCGCGAACTCATCCGCGGCGCGTATGCCGATTTCAACGCCCGCCGACTGGACGCGGTTCTGGCACGCATGCGCCCCGACGTGGTCTGGCCGAACGGAATGGAGGGCGGTTTCGTCTATGGGCACGAGGGAGTGCGCGACTACTGGACGCGGCAATGGGCAATTCTCGATCCTCACGTGGAACCCGTGGAGATAAATGCTGATGAAAGAGGTAGATGGGTGGTGAAAGTTCATCAGGTGGTTCATGATCGCCAAGGAAAGCTTTTGGTCGATCAAATGGTTCACCACGCCTATGAAATTCGCGATTCCCTCATCGCAAGGATGGACATCGAATAGATTGGCGGCAACAACCGTCCTCCGCTCGTGACGTGGTCAGGCCCGGGTTACTTTTGTGAGACGTGCCCTTGGTAAGTTCATCGCCAGGGACTATACTCATCCCCCGGAGAACCAGTACAAGCCGCCACGAAGAGCGGCGCAAGCACCATAAAGGAGCATGACCATGGCTGCGATTTCGCCCATGCAGGAAGACCTTGATTTTGACCACGGAACATTTGATTCCGCTGCGTTTACTTCCCAGACCCTGGCAAGCTGGCAGAATCTAGCCGGCATCATTGACCACACCATCCTGAAGCCCGACGCAACCCGCGAACAGGTGGAGAACCTCTGCGACGAGGCCATCCGCTACCGGTTTGCCTGCGCCATGGTGAACCCGATGTGGGTTCCAACCGCGGTTTCAGTGCTGGCCGGTACTGGAATTCCGGTAGGCGTCGTCCTCGGATTCCCCCTGGGCGCCTCCCTGGTTTCCACGTTGCGCCACGAAGCCGCCGCGCTGACGAGGCTGGGCGCAAAGGAGCTGGACATGGTGATCCCCATCGGCCAGCTCAAGAGCGGCAACCACCACGCGGTGGAGCACACCATCCACGCGACTGCGTCCGTTGCCCACCACCACGGCGCGATCCTGAAGGTGATACTCGAGACTTGCCTGCTCACCGTGGAAGAGAAGTTGCGCGGGGCGGAGATGGCCATTCAGGCCGGAGCAGACTTTCTGAAGACTTCGACGGGCTTTTCGACCGGAGGCGCAACCGCCGCGGATGTAGCCCTGCTGCGCGGCGTTGCCGGCGGCCGCTGCGGGGTTAAGGCCTCAGGCGGAATCCGCACCCTGGCCGATGTGCGCACCATGCTCGAAGCCGGGGCCAACCGCATAGGCGCGTCTGCGGGCGTGACCATCGTGCGGGAACTCGGAGCGGAGTGAAAAGCAGGGACTAAGGGACATAGGGACTAAGGGACTGGGATCACGCAAAATCGCCGCATAGAGTCGGTATGAACGCGTTTTGGTCCCCTGGTGTTTTCGTTAATCGATACGAAGTGACTCCTGGTCCCTCAGTTCCTTAGTCCCCTGCCTTTATCCCATCACCGTGACCGGCTGGAACAGCGTTCCGGCCACGCGTTTGGCGATGCCTACGAGTTCGCGCTGGCTGGCGAATACCTTCACGAGCGGCGCCGACGAAAACTCCGGCAGGTTGGCTTGTGCGCCGTTGCGGAGGCGACCCAGCGTAAACGCATCACCAGTCACGGAGGGCATCTCCGGAAGCAGGCTGCGCGGATGCACACATAACAGCATGAGTGCATCGACGTTCCCAGCGAGTGGCTCGACCTCATTGAGGCGATGCGACTGGGCGAGCGTAAAGGGACCGGCCTGGGTACGGCGCAGGCTGCTGAGATGGGCTCCGCAGGCCAGGTCGCGGCCCAGTTCATGAGCCACGGAGCGCACGTATCCTCCCGCGCTCACGCTCATGGAAAAGCTCGCTGCCGCGCCATCGAGCGCGATGATCTCAAACGACGAAATATGAATAATAGCCGGCTTCAGCTCCACCGGCTTACCGGCGCGTGCCATCTTGTAGGCCGGAGTGCCTCCGACTTTCTTTGCAGAAAAAGCCGGCGGCACCTGCTCGATCTGGCCGCGAAATTTTGCGGCGGCGACGCGCACTTGCTCCAGGCTAATCGAGGGCTCGACGCGCTCGCCAACCATTTCGCCTTCGGCATCGTAAGTATCGGTGGCAAAGCCGAAGCGAATGGTCCCGGTGTAGCTCTTTTCAGCGGAAGAGAAATACTGCGCCAGGCGCGTGAATTTGCCCAGCAGCAGGGGGAGAACTCCGGTGGCCATGGGATCGAGCGTACCCAGGTGCCCGATGGTGCGTTCGCCGGTCAGTTTGCGCACTCGACTCACCACATCGTGGCTGGTCATGCCCCCCGGCTTGTCGATCACCACCAACCCGTCCACTCCATCTACTCTAGCGGACGAGCCTGTCACCTTCCCGAATGCACAAAACGGGATCCTTCGGCTGGAAGGATCCCGTTTGCGATGCCCGATTTGGATGCAATTACTTGGCGGCAGCCACAAGACCTGCCTGCTCAGCCAGGGCCGCGGCCTTATCGGTCGACTCCCAGGTGAACTCCGGCTCGTTGCGTCCGAAGTGGCCGTAGGCAGCCGTCTTCTGGTAGATCGGACGGCGCAGATCGAGGCTCTCGATAATGCCCTTCGGCGTAAGCGAGAAATTCTTCCGCACCAGTTCGGTGAGCTGGCTTGAGCTCAACTTGCCGGTTCCGAAGGTGTCTACGCGAACGCTCACCGGCTCGGCCACGCCGATGGCATAGGCGAGTTGCACTTCTGCCTTATCGGCCAGCCCGGCAGCCACGATGTTCTTGGCGATATGACGCGCCATGTACGCCGCGGAGCGGTCCACCTTGGTCGGGTCCTTGCCGCTGAAGGCGCCGCCGCCATGACGGCCCGCGCCGCCGTAGGTGTCGACGATGATCTTGCGCCCGGTCAGGCCGGTGTCGCCCATCGGTCCGCCGATCACGAACCGGCCGGTGGGGTTGATGTGGTATTTGGTGTTCTCGTCCAGCCACTTGGCGGGAAGCACCGCCTGGATCACATGCTTGAGAATGTCGGCCCTCAGCTCTTCGTTGCTCACGCTCTCGGAGTGCTGGGTTGAAATCACCACGGCGTCGATGCGTGCCGGCTTGCCGTTCTCGTCGTATTCCACCGTCACCTGGCTCTTGCCGTCGGGACGCAGGTAGGGCATCTTGCCGCTCTTGCGGACGTCGGTCAGCCGCCGGGTAAGCTTGTGCGCCAGCGAGATCGCCGCCGGCATCAGTTCCCTGGTCTCGTTGGAGGCGTAGCCGAACATCATGCCCTGGTCGCCTGCGCCGCCTGTGTCCACACCCTGGGCGATGTCTCCCGACTGCTTGTTGATGCTGGAAATCACCGCGCAGGTGTTGGAGTCAAATCCGTAGAGCGCGTTGTCGTACCCGATGGAGGCGACCACGCCCCGCACCAGGGTTTGGAAATCGACATAGGCTTTAGTTGTAATCTCGCCCGCGATGACCACAAGGCCAGTCGCGGTCAGCGTTTCGGCTGCCACACGACTGTAGGGATCCTGTTCCAGGCAGGCATCCAGAATCGCATCGGAAACCTGATCGGCGATCTTGTCGGGATGGCCCTCGGTCACTGACTCGGAGGTAAAAAGAAAACGATCACTCAACTTGGCATTCCTCCCCATTCAAGGGTTTGAGATAGCTTGCCGTGATTCCCGGGGACCCTCCCGAATGCTCCGATCCGCATCGCTGCGTGTTCCCGACTCAAGGGATACTCGGATTAAAACGGCGCTCAAAAAACGCCGAACTCAAGCGGGGGCAAGGCAAACCTGTACCAGAAGGCCGGAGCCTAACGGTGCATGTCTTTATGGTAATTGCTGGGGAGGCCTGGAGCGAAAAAAGTCGCAGCGAATGGCGCCGGGGGCCGGTTCGGTCGCAGAGAAAGCGAACTGAAGCGCGCGGTGGCTGCTTTTGGCTGTCAGATAAGCAAGGTCGTTGGCGGGGGCCCGTTCAGGCCAACATGCGCGTAACCCAATCACGCACGGCAACATACGCGCCGTGCACCTGGGGAGTGACGGGGTTGGCGGGTATTACCGTCGGCCACCAGCCGGCCCGGAGCCCGTAATAGCGCACCATCAGGAACCCGGCCAGCGCCACCAGCAGAAGCATGATCAGGGCGCCCAGCCAGCGCAACCGAAATTCCGTAGCTTCGCGCTGCTGCAGGCGGGCTTTGCCTACGTTGGAGGCAAATGCCGTCCAGTTCGGGTCTTCGACGACCAGGCCCGAGGCGCGGTAGGCCTGCAGGAACCGCTCGGTCCAATCATGCTGATCGAGGCCGATCGCACCAGCGTAACCACGCACGATCCCTTTGTTGAGAATGCCGCCGGGAAGTTGGCGAAACCTCTCCTGCTCCAGCGCAAGCAGATGATGCTGGCTGATCTTGGTGATTGCGGTAATGTGTTCCAGCGCTATGCCGCGGGACATCCGCTCCATGCGCAGGTCTTCACCAAAGCTTCCCATCGGTTAAACCCGAGCGAGCCAAAATCCTGAGGAATTTGTGCTAACAGTATACCCGCCAACGGACTTAGTCAAAGCCATACCGCCCGGTCTTTCCTGGTTTTTACCACACTTTTCCGGCATTGAACCTGGTTCCGTACCGGGAATTCATTGATGACCGTGGTTCCCACGTAGCTTTTGCGTATGTAGATGCAGTGCCAAAGGGTTGGATTCTGTCCGCTTCCGTCAGTGCCGGTCGCGCGCCGCGGCATCGGCTGCTAACCTGAACGTGGGAGGCTGCCAGGATGGAAGCGGCGCCCCTCGCGGAGTTCGGCTCAGAATGAACAAGCTGGTGTTTGCCAATCTGCTGCATCGCCCGCTGCGCTCCCTCATCAGCGTGCTGGCGGTGGCCATTGAAGTCATCATGATCCTCTCCATCGTGGGCGTCTTCATGGGCATGCTGAACGACAACAAGACGCGCACCAATGGCATCGGCGCCGACCTGATGATGCGGGCCTCCAACGCCAGCGCGATGAATGGCGTCGGGCGGGGCCACCATGCCGGTCAAGTTTGGCGACGTTCTCCGCCGCCTGCCCCACGTGACCGTGGTTTCGCCGGTCAACATGGCGTTGAACACGGCCGGCTCAGTCGAGACCATCTTCGGAATCGACTACCCCAGCTTCGACGCCCTGCGCCCCTTCACGTTCGTTGCGGGAGGGCCGTTCCAGGGACCTTACGACGTGATCGTTGACGACGTTTTCGCCCGCAGCCGCAAGGGTGGCTATCACGTGGGCGACAAGCTGGAGCTCTATAGCCACGATTTCCGCATCTCGGGCATCGTCGAGGCAGGAAAGGGCGGCCGCAAACTGCTGCCCCTCGAAACCATGGGAGAGCTCACCGGATCGTCCGACAAGGCTTCCATCTTCTACATCAAATGCGATGATCCGGCCAATGATCAGGCCGTCATCGACGAGATTCATAATGTCCGCGGCCTCCAGGACTACCCTGTGTGGACCATGCGGGAGTGGCTCTCCATGATGACTCCCGAGAAACTGCCGGGGTTCAATGTCGCGCTTAACATCGTTACCGGTATTGCGGTGGTAGTCGGGTTCCTGGTCATCTTCCAATCCATGTACACGGCGGTGCTGGAGCGCACCCGAGAGATCGGCATCCTGAAATCGATGGGTTTGTCGAAGGTGGGCATCATGGGCGTGGTGATGCGGGAGACCGCGGTGCTGGCGCTGACCGGAATGCTGGTGGGCATCGTGGGCACGTATGGAGTGCGCGAACTGCTCTACCATGTGTTCCCGACCCAGCACTTTGAGATTACTTCGCTCTGGATTGCGCGGGGGGCGACGATTGCGTTCCTTGGATCGCTGCTGGGAGCGCTCTATCCGGCGTGGATGGCTTCGCGCAAGGACCCCATCGACGCGCTGGCCTACGAATAGCGCTACCGGTCCGGAGGGAAATTGCGGGCTGACGAAGGGTCGAACGGCTTCCGGTCTAAAGCAATTCAGAGCCTGGCTTGTTATAACTCCTTTTGAATCAAAGGCATGCAAAACCGATTTGGAAGCCTTTCCGACATCTAAATAGCTGATTATGCGGTAGTTAGATCCCATTGTTTGGGCTGTCTTCGAAAATAAAAAAAAGAGGTTAGGGGTGGTGCGATGATTTCGGCCTCCTCCATGCGCCAATCTATTGGCGGGGTTGGGTTTAGCCGGTCGACAAGAGCCAACCGGATGGTTCTTAAGTGGCGCTTTTGAACGCCTGAATGGCTCTTTTTCATCGCGCAGTGTTCCTCTCTCTGGGAGGCAGGCAGCGCGCCAGATTTCATTGTGCGCCGGGAGGGGGAAATGTTCTGCAATGAAAATACCGCTCATGAGGCTGCGGAAGAACAGCAAGCAGCGGACGAGTGGAGAAGGAGAACGTCCCTCGGGGGGCTAAAGCCCCATTCATTCTGTTGAGGTTATGTAAGGGCTAAAGCCCGTACCCTTCGCCGTTCGAGTGTCTCTGCAACCTCTTACGTCCGCATTGGCCAAGCCGGGAAAAATGAGTCCTATTGACAAACCATTTTCATCTTTCCCGGGTGCGGCAACGCGCCATGCTGGATTGCAAAAGCGTTATGACGTCAAGTCCGGAGGTCACATCAGGATCAGGCCTTCTTTGTAGCCACGGGTCACCGCTTCGGTGCGGGTGGCGGCGCCAAGCTTGTTCAGGATCGAGCTGACGTGGAATTTTACGGTGTGCTCGGAGATGTGGAGGCGGGAGGCGATCTCCTTGTTGGCGGCGCCCTCGGCCATCAGCGCGAGCACATGGCTTTCGCGTTCAGTGAGGGGCTCGCCGGGGGGCAGTTCGCCGGCGGCGGCCAGCTCGGCGGATGCGGGCAAGAGCACGTCCAGGACTTCGGGAGAGAATACGGCAAGACCGTCTTGGGCGGCTTCGAGCGCGGCGGTGATTTCGGATGGAGGCGATTCGCGGACGAGGACGGCACGGACACCGGCTTGAAGTGCGCGCAGAATATCGGTGCGGCGGAGGCTGTCGAGAAGAACGACGGCGGCAGGCGCGGCGGGCTGGTCGGAAAAGCCGGGAAGGAGGCGGGAGATGGATGTGTCCGCAAGGTCGATGAGGACCACTTCCGGCGCGGATTCGCGCATGGCGGAGAGCAGGTCGGGGGAACGAATGCCGGCTCCGGCAAGTTCGAAGCGGGGGTCGGCCTGCACGATGGCTTCGAGACCAGCGCGGGTGATGGCCGACCTGGCCCAAACCAGTACCCGGATCAAGCGGCCTCCGCCAACCCCGCACTCTTGAGGAATCGCTGCACCGCATCGCTGGTAACGGCGCAGCCGAGCGAGTGGATGATGGCGCTGTTGATGCCGATGACGTTGCCGTGTGCATCGGCCAGCGGTCCGCCCGAGTTGCCGGGGGCGAGGCGGATGTCGGCGAACAGAAATGGACGAGTTCCGGGGAGGCGATGGAGGATGCCGATGCTCACTGCGCCCTCGCCGTCGGTGGGATTGCCCACGGCGATGACCAGTTCGCCGGCGCGGCATTGATGGGCGCTGCGCACCGATGCCGAGGGAAGAAATTCGGCGTCGACCGCGAGGGCGGCGAGATCGTGCTGGGGATCGCGCGCGAGCAGCCGGCCCTCGGTCTTTCTGCCGTCGGCGAACTCAACCGCGTGCACCGGCGAGGACGCGACATGCGCATTGGTCACGATGAGCCCTTTCGAAGACCAGAGGACGCCCGAACCGTGAGATCCATGGCGTCCGTTGATTCGTACCGTGATCTGGCGTAGCCACACGGCTACGGAATTCACGGCATATCCGATAGTGATGCCGGGGGAGGTGGGGGGATTCATGGGGGCGCCCGCTTGTCCGATTTTGTGATTGTCAGGTTTGGGATCGTGGTATCCCAGGTTAGGCGCAAGAACAAAGACGCGCCGAACCTGGGGCACCCAGCCAGGAGCTAGTCTTTTTGCTTTTCGCCGACGGTGACGGAGATGTTGGCCAGCTGGCCGCCGCGGACCACTTGAAGCGAGATGGATTTGCCGACGTTTTCGCTGTCGAGGAATGCCTGAAGGCTTTGCATGCTTTCAATCGACGCGCCTTCGGCCATGACGATGATGTCTCCGAGCAGGATGCCGGCTTTTTCCGCGGGGCTGGCGGGGGCCACCGCGACGATGAGCAATCCGTGATCAGCACTGATGCCCAGCGACTGGCGAGTGCCTTCAGGAAATGCGACGGGCTGCATGCCTATGCCGAGATATCCGCGGGCGATGCGGCCGCGCTGGACCAGCTGATCGACGACCCGGTTCACGGTGGAGGCAGGGATGGTGACGGCGGAGCGGCGCGGGCCGGAAGTGGCCATGCCGATGGCCTCGCCGCGGGCGTTCACGATGGGGCCGCCGGAGAAGCCGGTGAAGGGGTTGAGATCGAGGCGCAGCCAGCGATCGACGCGGGCGCCCTGCCAGGTGCGCCACGGTCCGCTGATGGCGCTGATCATTCCGTAGGTGGCGGCGATGCCTTCGGCTTCGCGACGCCCCACCGCGAGGATGATGTCACCGACGCGGGATTGCGATTCGTCGGCGATGGTGACGGGGGGAAGACCAGGGACCTGGAGGATGGCGAGGTCGGTTCCATGATCGCGGCCGGTGACGCGGGCCTTGGATTTGGTTCCCGAGGGAAGCAGGACGGTGACTTCTTCGAGGCCGCGGATGGTGTGCTCGGCGGTGATGGCTACGCCGTCGCGCCACACGGTGCCGCTGACTCCTTCGCGGCCGCCTTCCAGAACAGTGATGACGGAATTGCCGACGCGTTCTACCGCGTCGGCGAGTTCATTGGAGAATTCGACTAGAGAGTTTGGCATGATGGGCTCCGGCGGCGTTTGCCGCTGGAGCTACTTTGCGATATCAGTGAGGGTTCGCACATCCGCCAAGTGGGTGTGGGGACCTGGTCGATCGGGCGGGTCTTTGAGTTGGGATGGCAGTTCCTCCCAGGTCTCAAAAGCGAGACCTGGGGCACCCAGTTTTAGGGGGTTGGTGCTTCAGTCGGCGGTGGCACTTAGGGCTTTCAGGCGCGTTTGCGCCAGGACGTAGGTGCTGGTGGGGTTGATGCGGCCTTCGGGTTTCTCGACTCTTTTGTAGGCTGCGACGGCGGCGTCGTTCACGCCGTATTGCTCGTAGATGCTTGCGAAGCCATACCATGCTTCGGAGTTCGGTTCGGAGAGGTTGGCGGTGGCCATTGCTTTCAGAAGCGCATCGCGCGCTTCGGAGTTCTTGCCCTGCGCCGCATAGATACAGGCAAGGGTGTGCAGCTCAGCGAAATTGGAGTTTTTGGACAACATGGTCGCCTGCTGCGCGGACTTGGCGCTGTCGGCGTCGATCTTGCCGTCGAATAATGCCATCCAGGCGAGGTCGTTATAGTCGCTGGCGGCTGCCTTGCCTCGATCGATCAAGGCCTGTTCGGTGGCGCGCCCGAGCACGAAGTCTCCTTTCGTCTCGGCAAATCCGACTTTCAGGCGCAGGAGGAATTCATCGTCGGGGTGTTTGGCGAGTTGCGCGTCAAGCATGTCGCCCCAGGACTTCCAGTCCTTGAGTAATCCGTCGGCGGCGCCGGCGAGGCGGAGCGCCTCATAGGAGTCGGGATACTTCTTCAGGATTTCGGAAGCGACGGTCTTCAATTCTGGACCGTTTTCGGTTTGCGCGTAGGCATTGGCAAGAAGGAGGCCGAGGTTGATGCGGGTGTCGTCATTCGAGGCTTTTTCCCAGGCTTCGCGAATTGCGGGAAGTAGCTCCTTGATGCGCGAATTGGACGCCACGAGTGAAGCGGCGGCCAGTTGCATGGCGGCGGGATCGGGCTTGTCGCCTACGGTCCAGAAGCGGGGGAAGATAGAGCCGGAGAGCGGATCGTCGCCGCCGCCCTTGTGCACGCGCTCTCTGGTCCAGTCGAGAAGGGATTGGGCTTCGCGCTCGCGGTGAGCGCTGAGGAGATAGAGCACTTCGTTTCCAGATTCGGAGAGGGTCGATCCATCGGCGACCACCTTGTATGCGCCGTCTTCTCTGGTTACGAAGAACTGCTCCGCTTTGGCGCCCAGGCTTTGCACGGAGATGCGGTGGCCGGTCTCGTCGTCTCCGTCGGCGGTGATTTTCATATTGCCGGCTATGGCGTCGAGAAGCACGTTTGCGGGCAGACCCGACTGCGCGGCAATGGTGTGCAGGAGGCCGCGGCTTTCGGCGACCTTCTCGAGGTTTCTCTGCCATTCGAGATCGGAGCCATAGGCGTGCCTGGAGAGGATTTCGCCGGCCATCTTTTCGGTGAAGGCGCCGGTGATGACCGACATGAACATGCGCTGGACGGGACTGCGCGGATCGGATGGGGGCAGGAAGTCGTGTTTCCAGGGGGTCAACTGCTTGAAGACCGCGATCTGCTGCGCCATTGCAGCGGAGTTGTTCTGGCCTTCGATGGCGGCGGACAGAATGCCGGCGGCTTCAGGGTAGAGGCGAAGATGGAGGAGTTGATTTCCGGCAGTGGAGAGCGCGGAATTTCGTTCCTGGGCTCCCACTCCGAGATGATCGGCGCGGGCAAGGCCGGCCGCGACTCCTTTGTCGCCGCCCTCAAGCGCGACGGTTGCGGAAACGGCCAGCGCCTGGCGCGCGGCTGACGAAGGCAGCTTGTCGATCTCGTCCAAAAGTTCCTGATATTTTCCGCTGTAGAGCAGGTCGAAGAGGATGTTGTCGTTGTATTGATCGCCGACGGATTTGTCTTTCTGTTTCACGGCGCGATAGTCGCGGATGGCGTCGGCGAGATGAGCATCGGCAGTGTAGCGTTCGCCGTCATGATCGAACTCTTCGATGATGGCGAGGTTGATCTGCGTATAGGAATCGTCGGGTTCGAGTTCGAGCGCGCGCTTGAAGGCAGCGACCGCGCAATCCCAGTCGAAACCGCGTGCATATTGCACGCCGATATCGTTGAACTGGCAGATCCATCCGAGGGCTTTGAAACCGACGGAGGAATTGGGCTCGAGTTTGGTGGCCTGTTCGGCCTCCAGTCGGGCTTTGCTGCCCATACCGGCTTGGAGGAAGGCGTAGGCAATCTGCGCGTGGTGAAGGCCTTCCCTGGGATGATGTTCGATCAGGGCGCGATCGGCGGAGAGGGCCTCACGAGTTTTGCCGGCGGCCAGAAGCTTGGATCCGGCCTGGTCGAACATGACCATGATCATGTCCTGCTTGTAGGAGGTAAGGACGGCTTCGCGGAGAGCCAGGGCTTCACTGACCGTGTAGCGGGGCTTGGCGGTTTCGACACGAAGCACGGCATGGATCAGGCCCTGCTGGTCGGTCTCGTAGTGCTGGGTGAAGCTGGCGGGACCCATGGGGGTGGTCTTGTTCTCGGGCAAGGCGCGGAGGACAAAGCCGGCGGGGGGAGTGATGGTGTAGCGCCACTCCGTTGTGAACGGATGCACGTCGTAGTCGGTGGAACGGGCTTCAACGGCGCGCTTTTGATTGTCCTCCTGTTGCGGGGTGAGTTTTTCTCCTTCGACCCTGGGGTCGGTTTTGAACCAGTTGGGAAGGCGGACAAAAAGTTCGGAAAATGGAATGGCGACGGCGGCATCGTCAGCCAGCGTGTTGCCGCGCTTGGCTTCGACCATTTCGAGTTTCAGCGCGAAAGGCTTGGTAAGGTCCTTGCCTTCGCCGTGGGTGACGCTCGAAAGCGACTTGGCCAGGTATTCGTCCTTGGCGTACTTTTCGAGATTGGCCTTCTTCTCGCGGGTTTCAGCGTCGCCGAAGTCGGAGCGGTAGGAGGCGTCGATTTCGCCGTGAGTGAGGGAGGTTTCGGTGATGTGGGCGGAGCCGTATTCGGCCATAACGACTTCGCGTAATTCGGTGAGCTGGTCGTCTTCGGGTTTGGCTTCGGGAGTGGGGGTAAGGGTGGTGGTTCCGTCGGCGATGACCAGGGCGAGGCGGCCGGAGTCGGCAGAGGGGAGGGTTCCAACCTGCGAATAGTCGGCGGTGGCGTCGATCCAGAGAGGCTCGCCGGCGGCGGGAGCGGGCACGTAGACGATGGCGTGATCGAATTCGTTCATTCCGGGGAGGTCGGGATTGACGTCGAGGCCGGGGCCAGTGTCGAGGAGGGCGAGATTGGCGGGGATTCCAGCGGCGCGCAACATGGCGACCAGGAATGCCGCTTTGTCTTTGCAGTCGCCGTAGTGGCGCTTGAGGACTTCGGCCGCGGGAGCCGGCTGCAGAGCGGCCTCGCCGAATTCGATGCCGGTGTAGCGGATGTCCTTGTGGAGTTTGGCGACGATGCGCTCGATGGTAGCGCTGCGATCGGAGGAGCCGGGCGGCAGCAGCGACTTCACTTTGTCGGGTTCGATGTGGGCTTCGGCAAGTTGGCGGTAGGCGGCGACCACGGAGGACCACGACTCGCCGGTGGAGAATTCGATCATGGGGGTGGCGAGATTGTGGGTGGGCAGAGCGATATCGGAATCGGCGCGGGGCTTCAGGTATTCCTGGACAAAGCTGAGATGACGGATGCCGTTGGTGACGGTGTCGGTGGTTTTTACGGCGGGCAGGAGGTGGATGCGATATTGGAGCCTTGTTTTTTCGGGTGCGTCGATGAGCAGTTCGGAATGGATGACAGGAACGCCGCGAGAGAAGACGTCGCGATAGACTCCGCCGCCGGAAAAGAAGGGCTGCTTGTCGGGGACCGTGGTTTCTTCTTCGACGATGGCTCCGACGGTCATTCCCGGGAGGGGGGCCTTGCGCACGCGCTCGTCCGTGTAGGTGTCCTGGCTGTCTTCGTTGGCGGGGCCTTCGGTGATGGTCTTGGGATCGAGGGTGCTTACCTTGCCGTCGGGAGCGATCACCCGGGCGCGGATCTCGGGCTGGTTCTGGTACCACGGCTCCCACTGCGAACGCGTTTCCGACCACGTTTCGACGGCAGCCTGCGTCTCGATGCGGTAGACAATGGAGTGCTCGTAGGTGGTGCGGCCTTCCGCATCGAAGATGTAGGCGTCGCGCTCGAACAGAACGGTGGCTTCCATGAACTTTTCGGCGGGGACCTTGGCGGATGCGGCCTGCAGTTCCTCAACGGAGGCGCTGAATGCGGGACCGGTCAGGGTCCAGGAGGGGTCCTGCGCTGGGGCGGACAGGCCCAGAAAGCACGCAACGATGGCGGAGCAGATAGTAAGGGGAATGCCGGGGCGGCGAAGGTACATGGGAACTGCCTTTTGAAAACGAATAAGGGATGGACATCATCTTACCCCAGTTTTCGTTTGCGAGGTCGATTGACGCTGCGGGTTCGTGGTCTCCCACCCTTGCGCCCGACCACCCAGCGACGAAGACCTGTCGCCGGGGACCCCGGGACGTCGCAAGGATGGGGCACGGAACATTTGTTTCCATGTCGGCCAGAACCGGTAAGGGTGGATACCGGTTGAAGCGGCGATAATAGGGTTTCAGCAATTCAGCAGGGATCGTGAAGGTTCGAACCAACCCAGGTCTCAAAAACGAGACCTGGGGCACCCGGATTCAAGTAGCAAGCCAGGTCAGGGAGAACGATACTCGTTGGGAATTCGAATCAAGCGTTGGGCATACCCGGTCTGGATTCTTCTGCTTGGCGGCTTTGCCCTTTTGCACGCGCTGCATCTTGCCGCGGATTTTCCGAATAACACGCCGTGGATTTTCGATTTTGCCAAATACACCGACGAAGGGTGGTGGGGCAACGCGGCGATTCGCGCGCACCTGTTTGGAAGCTGGTACCTGGCGGGAGATTTCAATCCAGCCGCAGCCACGCCGGTGTGGCCATTTCTCGAATGGATTGTGTTCTTTTTCACGGGCGTGACGATTCAGGCGGCACGGGGGCTGGCAGTCACGTTCTTCTTCGCGAACCTGGCGCTCAGTTATCTGTTTCTTCGCGCGCGGGGGTCTCGCTGGATGGCGCTACTGGGCATTACGCTTCTCGTCACCAGCCCTTTCCTTTACTGCTTCAGCAGGCTGGCGATTCTGGAGCCGATGCTGACGGCACTGACCCTGGCGGCATTGAACCTGGCGGTTCGGCTTCCGCGGCTGCGGCGGCCGGTATTAATTTCGCTTGCCATCGGCCTGCTGTTCACGCTGATGCTGCTGACCAAGACGACCGCTGTTTTTCTTCTGCCGGCGATCGGGTGGGCGATGATTGCTCCACTGTGGCCGGAGCGGCGGCTGGCGGTGCGTTGCGCGCTGGCCGCAATGGGAACCGCGGCCGTGACCTTCGGCGTGTGGATGGCGCTGATCGTGCATTCCGGCCTGATGCGCGACTATCGGTACCTCTTCTTCGTGAACAAGTACGAGAAGCCGACGGAATTCTATTGGCCCCTGCTCAGTTTGTGGTGGTCGTTTCGCGGATCATTGTGGGCCGATCGCATCCTTATCCCGCTGGCCGGGCTGATCGTAGCTATTGCCGCGATTGGATGGCGGACGGAGTGGAGCAAGCGCTTGCGGCGGGATCCGGTGTTCTGTTCGTCGCTGTTGGCCGTGGTGGGCTACATCCTGTTCATGACTTACCAGAACCATCCGCAGCCGCGCTACTACACGGTGGTGGCGTTCTTTTCCTTTTTTGTGCTGGTGATTGGGATTGAAGCTCTAACTTCGGGGGGTCAGAGTGCGGAACCGGCGCCCCGACCGGCGTGGAATCGTATCGGAGCAGGGTCTGGCTATTCGTTTCTGGCCGCGGTTCTGATCGCCGCATGCGTGAATGGCGAATGGACGCTCAATTTTGCGATCCATCCGGAATATACATTTGTGCCCGCGGTGCGAAAGCTGACGCGCTACATCGACCAGCATCCCAACGGAAAGCGGCTGCTGCTGTCGACCAGCAGCGATGAGATCACGATAGTTGCGCACCTGCCCACGATCTGCGACGACTTCGGCACCCAGGACCTGGTTTCGAAGCTGAAAGGGTATCAGCCAGGGTGGTTCGCAACATGGAATGTCGTGGACCCGGGCACCCTGGAGGACCTGCACAATCACTATTCGCTGGAGCAGGTGGCAATGTTTCACGCCTATGATTCTCCCGACCGCAACGTGCTGGTGCTTTTCAAGCTGCACCCGTTGCCGGATGGCCAGGTTCGTGAGCCGGCGGGGCCGAACCTGCAGGTGGTGCTGCCGGGGGAGAAGATCGATATTCCTATTGAGTAATAGTGGCCAGGCGGTCAGTGCTTAGAGATCAGTGATCCGATCCGCCGCAGGTCAGTGAATTCAGGTTCGATTCGGGAACAGCCAACCCCAAAAGATGCCCATGAACCGCTCAGTGACTGCATTGACTCTACAGTGACTGCAATCACTCGACAGAGGTGGGTACGGATGGTAGGCTTCCCGTGACTTTCCCCGTCTTTTTTCGGGGGCCGCGCGGCCTAAAGTCGTTGGTAATACGGCTTGAAACCTTAACCCTGCTTGGAGGAGATGTGACAGCAACGTACTGGGTGTATTTCATTCTCGGCATGAGCGGATTGGCGCTCATTTTTGCCGTTCTTTTCGCACGTCAGGCCATCGGATCCGGAACGCCCGATATGCAGCGGATTGCCGCCGCCATCAAGGCAGGCACCGGGGTGTTCCTGAAGCGTCAATACAAGACAATGGCGGCTGCCCTGGGTTTGCTGCTTCCCACATTTGCCGGCGCGCAGGAATCCGCCGGTGGTGGAGAAGCCAGCTTGAGGCTCCCGCCTCTGTCCACGGTGAGTCATTTTGGCTTGAGCGGACCTGCTCTTCTAATGATCGGATTGCTCTTCTGCGTCGGCGGCCTGTTGTTCGGCCTCACCATCTTCGTGCAATTGAAGAACATGCCGGTGCATCGCTCCATGCGCGAAATCTCCGAACTGATCTATGAGACCTGCAAAACCTATCTGATCACGCAGGGCAAGTTCATTCTTCTGCTATGGGTTTTCATCGCCGTCATTATCTCGCTCTACTTCGGCTGGCTGGCGCCGGTGGGAAATGTTGCACTGACCCTGCCCATCATCCTGGGATTCAGCCTGGTTGGCATTGCGGGCAGCTACGGGGTGGCGTGGTTCGGAATTCGCGTCAACACTTTTGCCAACTCCCGCGTGGCATTCGCCGGACTGCGCGGCAAGCCTTATCCGCTCTTTGCCATTCCGCTGAAGGCGGGGATGAGCGTCGGCATGATGCTCATTTCGGTCGAGCTGCTCATCATGCTCTGCATCCTTTTGTTCATCCCGAAAGAGTTCGCCGGTCCGTGCTTTATCGGTTTTGCGATTGGCGAATCCCTGGGCGCGGCAGCCCTGCGTATTGCCGGCGGAATTTTCACCAAGATCGCCGACATCGGCTCCGATCTGATGAAGATCGTCTTCAAAATCAAGGAAGACGATGCCCGCAACCCGGGCGTCATCGCCGACTGCACGGGCGACAACGCGGGCGACTCGGTTGGCCCCAGCGCCGATGGATTTGAAACCTACGGCGTCACGGGCGTGGCCCTAATCACCTTCATCCTGCTGGCTGTGAAGAACCCCGCCACGCAAGCGGAGCTGCTGGTCTGGATCTTCGTCATGCGCGTGGCCATGCTCATCTCCAGTTCGGCTGCCTACTTCCTCAACGGCATCATCGCCAAGGCAAAATACGCCAACTCCGACGAGATGGACTTCGAGGCGCCGTTGACCTCGCTGGTCTGGATCACGTCCATCGTTTCGATCATCTTGACCTACATCGTCACTTACCTGATGCTTCCCAATCTCAACGGTGACCCGACGCTGTGGTGGAAGCTGGCATCGATCATTTCGTGCGGAACCCTGGCGGGCGCACTGATCCCCGAACTGGTCAAGGTCTTTACCTCCACCAACTCGGCCCATGTGCAGGAAGTCGTGACCTCCGCGAAGGAAGGCGGAGCCTCGCTGGGAATCCTCTCCGGATTCGTGGCCGGCAACATGTCGGCTTATTGGCTGGGTCTGAGCATGGTCGCTTTGATGGGCCTCGGCTACTACTTCAGCATGATGGGCGGGTCCATGGATCTGATCATGCTCGCTCCTGCTGTCTTTGCCTTTGGCCTGGTCGCCTTCGGCTTCCTGGGCATGGGACCGGTGACGATTGCCGTGGATTCCTACGGCCCGGTTACTGACAATGCTCAATCCGTTTACGAGTTGTCGCTCATTGAAAATGTTCCCAACATCGAAGCCGAGTTGAAGAAGGACTTCGGCATCGACGTTAAGTTCGAGCGCGCCAAGCATCTGCTGGAAGCCAACGATGGCGCCGGCAACACGTTCAAGGCCACCGCCAAGCCGGTTCTGATCGGCACCGCCGTCGTCGGCGCAACCACGATGACCTTCTCAATCATCATGTCCCTCACCCACGGACTGACCATAAATGTAGAAAAGCTCTCTTTGCTGCACGCGCCCTTCATGCTCGGGCTCATCTGCGGCGGCGCGATCATCTACTGGTTCACGGGCGCGTCCACGCAGGCGGTGACCACCGGCGCTTATCGTGCGGTGGAGTTCATCAAGGCCAACATCAAGCTGGAAGGCGTGGAGAAGGCATCGGTCAGCGACAGCAAGAAGGTGGTGGAGATCTGCACCAAGTACGCGCAGAAGGGAATGTTCAACATCTTCATCGCGGTCTTCTTCGCTACCCTCTCGTTCGCGTTCATGGAACCATTCCTGTTTATCGGCTACCTGTTCGCGCTGGCGATCTTCGGGCTCTACCAGGCGATTTTCATGGCCAACGCCGGCGGCGCATGGGACAACGCCAAGAAAGTCGTCGAGGTGGACCTGAAACAGAAAGGGACGCCGCTGCACGACGCCACGGTGATCGGAGACACGGTTGGGGATCCGTTCAAAGACACTTCGTCGGTGGCAATGAATCCGATCATCAAGTTCGCCACCTTGTTCGGATTGCTGGCTGTCTCGCTTGCAGTGGACCTCACCAGGCAAAACGCGATGCTTGCCCACATCCTGACCGTCGCCTTCTTCCTGGTTTCGGCGTTCTTCGTGCGGAAATCGTTCTATGGCATGCGGATTGAAACCAAGGAAAGCAACTGAACCGGTTTGGTAATCGGACTCAATAATGGCCGCGGCTCCCCATGCCAGGTTGGGTGGGGAGCCGTAGTTTATTGGTGGCTTCAATTCGAACCCACCGGGCCGGGTGCGAATCGAAGGTGAATTGCTTCATCAGCCTCCGGGGTCGGTAGGTCGCGCACCGGCACCCGGGGGGAAGATTTGCGCCAGCCTGCGCCGCCGTGCAAATATAGAGGTGCTTATTTCCCGGTGCACTGCATTCAAGGCGAAGTACCAGCTTTTGAGATGCAGGCTCGCGATTGCACGTTGGCAATTGGAAATTCAACGTTGATCTAACTAATCTGCGAATTCGCCTGGCTTTTCACTTCTCCCAAGTTCCATGAAAGGCCGCGTCCTGAACTGATCACCATCCCAGGAGTGAAGGGTCTAATCAATGGCCCAGCAATGAATTCTTCCCCGGATGCAGCCTGATTAGACAAATGAAATGACAATCGCTTGAAAGCGTCCGCGGAAGCGTGTTTTAACGGTTTCTTCACCGGCGTGCAACCTAATCAGAGGGTTGGCTTATCTCAACTAGCGAAAGCCACTCTCCCATGGGTGAGGAAGCTTCTGTGTCGTTTCAACCCGTTCGTCAGGATGTTCAATCAAGCTGTTCGTCAGAGAGGGGCGAATGAGACGGTTGCAAGGTCAAGTTATTTACGATGAACCATTTATTTCTATCGATGAAAGCCCAGCAGCAGTTGAAGATATACGCGCCGTCCCGGCTGTTCCTTATGTTCGGCCGATCGAACTGCCGCTGCAATCCTGGCGTTATCGATATGTGAAACGGGTATTGGATGTTATCGGAGCGCTGCTGATGTTCGCGGTCTTCGTTATTCCCGGAACTGTCATCGCGCTCGCCATCCTGCTCACGTCGCCATATCCGGTGTTCTATTCTGAGGAACGCATCGGACGGGGCGGTATTCCGTTTCGCATTTGGAAATTTCGTTCCATGCGCCCGCATGCGACGCCGCACCGGATCGCGAGCGCACACTCTGACGGCGTCGTACTGCAATGGAGGATGGACAAGCGGAAGCATGATCCGCGGGTAACGACCATCGGGCGCTTCCTTCGTCGATGGAGCCTGGATGAAGTTCCGCAGATATTCAATGTCTTACGTGGCGATATGTCGCTGATCGGACCTCGACCGATTGTGAAAGCCGAGACGCAATGTTATAAGCACCTGCTTACGTTTTACCTTGCGGCGACTCCGGGCCTGTCCGGATTGTGGCAGGTTTCCGGTCGCAGCGATCTTGACTTTGCGGAACGTGCCCGGCTTGACGCCACATACGTCAAGGACTGGAGCCTGACCAGCGACCTGAAGATTCTGTTGCGGACCCTCCCGGCGGTACTAGGGCGCAGAGGCGCCCGATAAAAGGTTGCAAAACTGGGGAAGATAATCCGGCGGAACGTCATCATGCCATCTGAAAGAACCTTGTGCATTGATCTGCGCTGGATTGATTCCTCGGGCGTCGGGATGTATATCAAGGGAATACTTCCCGGCATCATCGAACAGCTGCGCGATATTTCGATCGTTGGACTTGGCGATCTTTCACGATTGCGAAGTTTCGCTTGGAGCCAGGCCGCCAATGTGCGGCTTATCCACTGCGTCGCGGGCAGATATTCCGTGGCGGAACAAGTCCAACTTCCCCGCTTGATTCCGCACGGCACTGACCTTTTCTTCTCACCGTATTACACCATTCCGATCTTCTATCGCGGACGTCTCGCAGTTACCGTGCACGACATGAGCCACCTGGTTGTGCCGGAAATCGTCGGCAACTGGAAGAAGCACACATATGCAAAGGTGATGTATCGGACAGTACGCAAGCGTGCTTCGATCATTTTCACGGTGTCGGAATTTACGCGGAGCGAGTTGATTCGCCTGACCAGGGGACCGCGCGATGACAACATTGTTGCTACACACCTTGGCATATTTCCTGAGTGGTACGGAGCCCGCGAAAGGCCCCGCATGCGCCGCCGACCCTACTTTGTGTGCGTAGGCAACATCAAGCCTTACAAGAATATAGGCCGGCTGGTCGAGGCTTTTCTGGCCATCCGGGAGGGGGTTCCGCACGATCTTGTCATCGTCGGGCAGAGCGAGGGTCTGATCACGGGTGAATCCGCGGAGTTTTTTGCGCGGGTTCGTTCCGCCGGTGAACGCGTTGAAATGACGGGATTTGTCTCGCATGAAGAATTGTTGTCGCTGATCGCCCACGCCGACGGCCTGATCATGCCCTCGTTGTATGAGGGATTCGGGCTCCCGCCACTCGAGGCCATGGCCGCGGGAGTTCCCGTGGCCGTTGCGTGGGCTGGGTCACTGCCCGAGGTCTGCGGAGACGCTGCCCTCTATTTCGATCCCTTGAAGGAGGAAGATATGGCGGAACGGATGATTGAAATCGCATCCAATCCCGAGTTGCGCAACCTGCTTAGAAAGAGGGGGTTGGAGCGGGCTCCATCCTTCACCTGGGATTCGTGTGCGAACCGGACCGCGGAGGGATTGCGAGCGTGCCTGGAGATGGTATGAAGGTCCTTCTGCCAGGCACTATCTTGCATCGTAGTTACGTGAAGGGCAGATGCGATTGGCCCGCGGTTTGGGTGCCAAGACTGCCAATAAATAATCCCGCAGGAGCGTAATCGATTGTCTTTTGCGCTCGTCAAAATGGGGATGTAAATTGTACGTTGGCTTCAATGAACGAGCGCGCTGTTCCATTCACAACTAAGACAAACGGTTGCATGAACGCGAAATAACTTAAGCTGTTGTTACAATCAATAAGACAAGACCCGGAGGTCGCCCCCCACGATGCGTGTCCTGTTCCTCAATCCACCGTTTCACCCTCGATACTCGAGGGAACAACGAAGTCCGGCAGTAACGAAGAGCGGCACGCTCTATTACCCGAAGTGGTTGGCAACAGCAGCTGGAGTTGCAATAAAGAACGGGCATCAAGTTGATCTTGTGGATGCTCCGGCATCTGGTGCTTCGGTTCGCTCACTTATTGACCGTATTGACGCAAAGGATATTGAGGCGGTCGTTTGCGACACCTCGACCCCGAGCATTCTGAACGACGTCAGCGTTGTTGAAGCGCTGGTTGCCGCCAAGCCGTCACTGCATGTGTTGCTGGTTGGCCGGCATGTGTCGGCGCTCCCCCGTGAAACGCTTGCCTCGTCTTCTGCGTTACAGGCTGTAGCGGTGAGGGAGTACGAGTACACGGTTCGCGACTGGCTGGCCGCGCTCGATTGCGGAGCCGATCTTTCCGGCGTCGATGGGATAGTGTGGCGGCGGCAATCGACGGGTGAAATCATCACCAACAAGCAGCGCGCGGCCATAGAGAACCTCGATGAACTCCCGTTTGTCACCGAGGTCTACAAGCGATTCCTGCATACTCCGGATTACTTCTATGGCCATTCGCTTTGGCCATTGGTGGTGCTTGATACCAGCCGGGGATGCCCGTACCACTGCTCGTTCTGCGTATACCCGCAGACGTTCAGCGGCCACGTCATGCGCTTCCGCTCGGTGGCGAATGTAGCCGACGAGTTCGACTTTGTGGCCCGCGAGATGCCTGAAATCAAGACGGTCATGCTGGAGGACGACACGTTCATCGTCAGCAAGCCGCGCACTCTCGACCTGGCCAACGAGCTGATCCGCCGCGGCAACAAGCTTCCCTTCGATGCCAACTGCCGGGCCGACATCGGTGCAGATACCGAGTTTCTGAAGGTGGTCCACAAGGCGGGCGCGCGCCTGTTCTGTGTCGGGTTTGAGAGCGGAGACGTCGATGTGATTCACGGCATGCATAAGAACAACGACGACCGCCGCGACTCGAAATATCATGACGAAGCGCATCGATTTGTTAGGCGCTGCCAGGAAGCCGGCATCATGGTGCACGGATGTTTCATGGTGGGCAATCTGAACGAGACGCCGGCGAGCATGGAGAAGACGCTGCAGTTTGCCAAGAAACTCCGGCCCGATACTGCCCAGTTCTTCCCTATTATGGTCTATCCGGGCACGGTGGCCTACCAGGAAGCCAAGAAGCGGGACTATATCCAGATAGAAACATGGGACGCGTGGCTGACCAAGGACGGCCTGCACAACAGCGTGGTGACCTTGCCGAATATCACCCACGAACAGTTGGTCAGTTTCTGCGATCGCGCGCGACGCAAATTCTATCTCGATCCCGCTTATCTTGGGTATAAGTTGAAGCAGTCGTTGAAGGACCGGCGCGAGCTACAGCGCAACCTCAAAGGATTTATTACCCTTTCCAAGTACCTGGTTCGCGGCAGCCGGCACGACAAGAATGTTACGCATCATGACAAACCGGTTGTAACCGGCAAAGCCCAGGATGCAACGGTCTAGCAGGCTGCGGAAAAGCGGAGAGCGGCCGACGAATTGTGAATGGAAACGTCCCTCAGGGGCTAAAGCCCCGTTCATTTGGGTGAAGTTAATGTACGGGCTAAAGCCCGTACCCTTCACCGCTGGAGTTTTTCCGCAGGCTGTAAAGTCCCGTCCATTTGGCTGAAGTTAATGTACCGGCTAAAGCCCGCACCTTCACCGTTGGAGTTTTTCTGTAGCCTGCCAGGTTTCCGAACGCATGAATTCGTTTCTGAGATTTGTGGCTTCCCAGGTCTCAAAATCGAGACCTGGGGCACCCAAGTTTGGTAGAACCACAAGCGGCCAGGGATCTGGCTCTGATTTCTCAATTGAGCCTGTGCAAGAGGGGTGAACCATCCAAGCTGAGTACGTCTCGATCATCGTTCCGACATTTAATGGAGCGCGCCGCATTGAGGCATGCCTGGGTGCTTTGAAGGAATACTCCGCCCCATGGCGGCCCGAGATCATTGTCGTCGATGACGGATCTACCGACGACACCGCGGCTGTTGTGAAGGGCGTGCCCGGGGTGCGACTTATTCATCAGTCCAATGCCGGCCCCGCCGCGGCCCGCAATCGCGGAGCTCGCGAAGCGCGCGGGTCGATCCTCCTGTTTACGGACGATGATTGTGTTGTGACCCCGGAATGGATCGATGCCATGCTCGCGCCATTCAATGAGCCGGCCGTTGTGGGCGCGAAAGGCGTTTATCGCACGCGGCAGAGTGGCCTCGTCGCGCGCTTTGTTCAGATCGAATACGAAGACAAGTATCGCCTGTTAGCTCGCCAGCCTGATATCGACTTCATCGATACTTATTCCGCGGCGTTTCGACGGGATCGTTTTCTGCAGATGGGAGGATACGATACTTCGTTTCCCGTGGCCTGCGCGGAAGACGTGGAGTTGTCGTATCGGATGTCGGCGCGGGGATGGAAGATGCGGTTTGTGCCGGGCGCGATTGTCTATCATACCCATCCGGATAACTTATCGAGCTATCATAAGAAGAAGTACAAGTTCGCGTTTTGGCGCATGCTGGCGGTGCGCAAGAATCCGGCCAAGGGTATAAAAGACAGTCATACGCCGCAGATCATGAAGCTGCAACTGCTGTTGGCGCCGGCCCTGGTGTGCGCCGCAGCAGTCGATATCGCGACGCGGCCTATTGTTCCTATAACTGCGTTCGTGCTGGCTATGTTCCTGCTTAGCACGCTTCCGTTTACAGTGCGAGCGCTGCAAAAGGACGTTGTGGTCGGCCTGCTCTCGCCGTGCTTTCTCGCGATGCGGGCATGCGCTCAGTTTCTGGGTGCCACCAGGGGTGCAATCCACGCGTGGCGCAGGGCTTCGGTCGTGGAAGACAAGAAGGCGGCGTGATCGTTGCGCATCGCAGCCCGGACATCAAGGCAAGCCGACCAGAGGCCGTCCCAGCATTTTGTCGGCCTTGTTGATCACCCGGACCAGGAAGAACCACGCCCTGCCCAACGCGGGTGGAAGCTTCATGATGGGATAGTCGAAGATCCAATAGTGGAGATATCTTCCGAAGAGCGGCCGCAGGATCGCCTCCGGATCTTCAGTGGTAAATTTCGGACTGTCTTTTTTCTTGACGAGAAACCACGGGAAGAACGCCAGCAACGTACCGCGAAATACCGCCGTTCTCACTCGTTCTGACGAGATCCACTGATCGGTCACGCGCTTGAGATTGGTTCCAAAGACCTTGAACAGCGCGTATCCGCCGGTGTTGTTGGCGAGAGTGGCGAGCAGGGGCGTGTGAATCATCAGGCTGCGGCGATGATGCTCGAGGGCGGTGTACGTCCAGGAGAGCTGCACGAGATTGGTTTCGGCGAGTTCGGAAAACGGGCGGTGCGCGTATGCCTCCACTCGGCGTTTGTTGATGATCGTGCCGGAAATGAACGTGAAGAAAACGTGGACGTGGCGGGCGGCGTGTTCGGCGCGCGTAAAGACTGTTACTCGTTCCGGCGCCTTTGGGCTTTGCGGGGTGTAGGCGCCCTGAAACCCTCTGGCCTGGAGAAATACCAAGTCGTATTCGGGAGTCGATTCGAGATGCGCGAGGACCCTGGCCAATCCTGACGGCTCGACGACATCATCGTCCCCGCAGATCCATACATATTTGCCGCAGGCCAACTCAAAACATTGCAGGATGTTGCCGTCGGCGCCGATGTTTGTCTCGTTGCGGATGGAGCGGATGGACAGGCCCTGATCCTGGTACCGGCGCACAAGGTTGGCGGTGTCGTCAGGAGACGCATTATCCGAGATGAGCAATTCAACACGGGACTCGCCCGCTAACTGGGGGGCGATGGCGGCAAGAAACGTAGCCAGATATTGGGACCGGTTGTAGGTGGGAACGGCGAGGGTCAGAAGCGGTCCGGAATTGTCATCTGCGTTGCGGGCGCTGGGGATGGAATGCGGTGATGCGTCGAGATGGTTTTCCGTGATCATTCAGAGAGGCGCCTCGCTGGTGCTCAGTCCTTCGCGATGCCAGAGTCGCCGGTATTTCAAAAATACATAAGTGCCGAGAGGAAGTCCCATGAGAAATGCGATAGCAACATTGGCGGCGATAATGCCCTCGGCTCCGTAGAGCCGCCCGAAGAAATAGGTGGACGGAGCCACGAGAATTGCTCCCAGCACGGAATTCAGCAGGAATTTTTCCTGTTTGTGGGCTCTCAGGTAGAGCGCCTCGCCGAAGACAACGACGTTGACGACTGTGGTCAGGAGCAGGCCCGCAATGCAGATGGGGCTGAGGAGGCGATCGGCAAAACGGAGGTGCCTGAAGTTCAGATAGAGAACGCTGAGGACGATCACTACCGATCCTGCGGCGAAGACGGCAACCGACTGCCAGAGAGTTCGAAAGAAGCGATGATCCAGTTCAGCATATTGACGCTTTGCGACGAGAGAACCGAACGGCGCGGCCTTGGTGTTGAGCCACGAAATGGCGACTGCCTGCAGCGCGTTGGCAAGGCTGAGGGACATGCCCATCTGGCCCGCGGCCACGGCGCCGCGATATGCGAAGAGAACCGGATTGAACAGTTGATAGATGAAGTAGCCGCAGAGCCAGCTGACTGCGATGCGCCACTGAAATGGCCACACCTCTTTCCACCAGTGAATCCGGTCCGCTCCGGGATCAAAACGGAGAAGTCCGAAAATCAACTTGCGCTTGCCAAAGAGCCACACGCCCGTGGTGGATGCGGTGCCGACGATCATCATGGCCGGAGCAAAGAGGCCGTGGTGCGTCGCCAGCGCCGCCCATGCGAGGAGGCTGCCCGCAATCGCCTGAACGAATCGCATGCGTGCAACATTGGCGACGAACCCGCAGCCCTCAAGGAAAGCGAGAATGGGATCGAGTTGAAACGTAACGGTGGCTGCGATGGCATTGGCGTACCAGGGCAGGCGCCATGCCACGGCCTCTCCGGCCTGGTGATGGGAAGAAAAAAACCACGAACCCGCCGAGAGAAGAAACACCGCAAGAAGAAACGCCGCTGCCGAATACCAGCGCACCGATTTCTGAATGACGGATGCAAGGCGGCGATGAGCAACGGGATCTCCGCTGACGTCGAGATCCGGCGAGATTGCCAGGTGGGCCCGTTCATGACTTGCCATTTGCAAAATGACGAACGAAAAGCCGAGTTCGAAAACGATTTGCAGTGCGACCAGGCTGCTGAATGTGTAGTAGTAGCCCTGTTCGGCTCGGGTGAGGAAGTGCGCGATGAGGAGAACGGTCACCAATCCGGCGGAACTCGACCAGACTCTCGCCAGAACCGTAAAGGCGATGGCACGATCAACGCCAACCGTGTGCTGGAGCCAACCGACGATTGACGAGACGACGTTGCCGCCCGCGCTCATCGCCATGGGTGGGTTATCGGCTTCCACGGGTGTTTGGCGCCCGGCAGGCTGCGGGGGAAGCACGATTTCGGGTTGGCTTTCACTGGTCTTCATTCATCGGTATTCATTCATCGGAAGAGGTTCGTGAAATCCCAGGTCTCAAAATCTAGACCTGGGGCACCCAACTCGGTCGCGATTCGGAGAAAATTAGTGCGTTAAGAACAGCCGAGTTTTTCGAATGCTTCGATCTGGGCCAGCGTCTGTTGGCGCATGTCGGCGCCATCGCGGCGCGCACGGTACCAGTCGAGAGTCCAGTCGAGCGCCGTCTCTGTGTTTAGACGCGGTTTCCAAGCCAGTTCGATGCGGGCGCGGCTGGAATCAACGCGCAGAACGCGAGATTCGTGGGGGTTGGAGGAGGGGTCCTGCTGCCACGATGCGCCCTTGCCCCATCGTTCTGCGAGCCTGGTAGCGATGGCTTCGACTGGCCAGACGTCTCCGTCGAGAGGTCCAAAGTTGAAGCTCGAAGAGAATCGACCCTTACCCGCCAGCAACCGCTCGGCGAGGAGGATGTATCCGTGCAGGGGGTCGAGAACGTGCTGCCACGGACGGATCGCTTTCGGGTTCCGAATCAGTACCGGCTGGGCGGACTCGAATCCGCGGACCAGGTCCGGAACCAGGCGATCCTGGGACCAGTCCCCACCGCCAATTACGTTTCCGGCGCGCGCGGTTGCGATTGCCACGCGATGTTCGCCGGTTCGATCCGCCGTAAAGAAAGAACTGTGGTATGCCGCGACTATCAATTCCGCACAGGCCTTGCTTGATGCGTAGGGATCGTATCCCCCTAGCGGATCCGTTTCGCGATAGGGCCACTCCCAGTCCTGATCCTGGTAACATTTGTCGGTCGTAATGCAGACCACTGCGCGAACACTCGCCGTCTTTCGAATGGCTTCAAGAACGTTCGCCGTTCCCATGACGTTGGTTGCATAGGTTCCCAACGGATCGACATAGGACTGGCGCACCAGCGGCTGGGCGGCCAGGTGAAAGACAACTTCGGGATTAAAATCTCGTAAAGCGGATTCGAGCTGCCCGTAATCGCGGATATCTGCGCGAACATCGTCGACGTCCGTGGCGACGGAAGCGGCGGTATAGAGATTCGGGCTCGTGGACGGGTCGAGTGCGAACCCTCGAATGATCGCGCCCCGGTGAGCGAGCCAAATGGAGAGCCACCCGCCTTTGAAGCCTGTATGTCCGGTGAGGAAAACTCGCTTGCCCTGCCAAAGGTTTGGCAATGGTTTCACCACGTCTTCCACGGCGCCCTCCCGCTGGCCCACAGCTCTTCGAGCCGCTGCTTGTCGCGAATGGTGTCCATGGGCTGCCAGAAGCCGTAGTGAAAGTAGGCTTCAGCCTGGCGCTTCTCTGTCAAGCTTTGCATCGGTATCTTTTCGAACATCCATCGATCATCTTTAATCTCGTCGATGACCGCCGGCGACAGAACAAAGAAACCGCCGTTGATCCAACCGCCCTCGCCTTCCGGCTTTTCCTGGAAATGAGAGATCGTGGTGCCCTCGATCTTCAGGCCTCCGAAACGGGCCGGGGGCTGCACGGCCGTGATGGTGGCGAGTTTGCCGTGGCTGCGATGGAACGCAATGGCGGCCGAGATGTCTACATCGCTTACGCCGTCGCCATACGTCATGCAGAAGATATCTTCGCCGTCGAGATAGGGGGCAATCCGGCGCAGACGCCCGCCTGTGCCTGTGTCGTCGCCCGTATCGACGAGGGTAACCCGCCAGGGTTCCGCGACACTCTGGTGTACCTGCATGCCGTTTTCGCGCATGTCAAAGGTGACGTCGGACATGTGCAGAAAATAGTTCGCGAAATACTCCTTGATGAGATAGCCCTTATAGCCGCAGCAAATGATGAAGTCGTTTATGTTGTGCTGTGAATAGATCTTGAGGATGTGCCACAATATGGGGCGGCCGCCGATTTCGACCATGGGTTTGGGACGAACGCCGGTCTCTTCGCTAAGCCGGGTTCCGAGGCCGCCTGCCAATATAACTGCTTTCATGTCAGTGAGTAGCATCCAACCCAGAATGTGGTTGTTTAGGGTTTGCCGGCGGGTTGAATCGGGGTCCGGCGCACAATACTGTTCTCTTCACCATACAGTACGGGATCACTCTTTCGATTGTGTATGCTAACAGGTAACCGGATGGCGAATCGACCAGCAGAGCTCCGACAAAAGATCCTCGACCTGACCTCTGAGTATTTCGAAGAGGCATTTCCGCAGCGTGAATTTGTGCCCGGAGAGACGGCAATTCCGGTGTCCGGCAAAGTGATTGATGCGGGCGACCTCGCGTCGGTTGTCGACTCCGCGCTGGATTGCTGGTTCACCACTGGGCGCTTTGCCGAAGACTTCGAGCGGAAGCTGGCCCGCTTTGTCGGGGTAAGGTGCGCGTCGCTGGTGAACTCCGGATCGTCGGCAAATCTGCTGGCGGTAAGTGCGCTTACGTCTCCGAAACTCGGCGATCGCCGCCTGCAGCCCGGCGACGAAGTCATTACCGTTGCCGCCGGCTTTCCCACGACCGTCAATCCCATTCTTCAAAACCGCCTTGTTCCCGTATTCGTCGATATTGCGCTGCCGACGTATGAGATTGAAGTCAGCCAGCTTGAAACCGCGCGTAGCGAGAAGACAAGAGCGGTAATGATTGCCCATACACTCGGCAATGTGTTCGATCTCGATGCGGTGATGGCTTTCGTGAAGAAGTACGATCTGTGGCTGATTGAAGACTGTTGCGATGCACTCGGTTCGACATGGAAAGGGCGCAACGTTGGGACTTTCGGCGACATCGCCACGATCAGTTTCTATCCGGCGCATCACATTACGATGGGGGAAGGCGGCGCTGTCCTGACCGACAAGCCGAACCTGCAGGTGATTATCGACTCGTTCCGCGATTGGGGACGCGATTGCTGGTGCGATCCGGGCAAGGACAATACCTGTGGCAAGCGGTTCGAGTGGCAACTCGGGGCGCTACCGTGCGGATACGATCATAAGTACACTTACTCGCATATCGGATACAACCTGAAGGCGACGGACATGCAGGCGGCGCTAGGTGCGTCGCAGATTAATAAACTGCCCGAGTTCATTCAGCGGCGGAAAGAGAACTTTCGCTATCTGCATGCGGCGCTGGAGCCGTTTCAGGATTCCCTGTTGCTGCCCGAAGCCACTGCCGGCTCTGATCCATCATGGTTTGGCTTTCCCATCGGCGTGCGCGAGGATGCACCGTTCCGGCGCGATGAGCTCACGCGCGCACTGGAGGCGCGCAAGATCGGGACGAGACTGCTGTTCGGCGGCAATCTTCTGCGGCAACCGGCGTACGAAGGCTGCACTTATCGTGCGATAGGCGATTTGCGAAACACCGACTTTACCATGAACAACGTGTTCTGGCTGGGTGTGTTTCCTGGGCTGAAAAAACCGATGCTGGATTTCGTAGCGGCCACGATCGGCGAATTCGTGGGAAGCGCAAGGGCCGGCGCGCAAGAGTCCTCAAATTGCAGCCCGGAGCTGCCCGTCCTTCCATAGGCGGATCGCGAGCGCCTCCTGAATCAGTGGGGAGGTCGGATCGCAGGGGATTCCGTTCACCGGTACCAGTCGGCGGTTCGGCGAATGGCATCCCGCAGGCCGATGGTCTGGCGAAGTTCCAACTCTCGTTCCGCCTTGCGAATATCGGGAACGTACTGCTGTAACGAGGCGTCGGCTGCGGGTGTTCGCGCTATGTTGACTGCTAACCCGGGACGGAGTTCCTCCGCCACCGTGCACGCCAGGTCACGAATACTGATGGCCTCGCTTGATCCCACATTCCAGACATCGAGATTTGATCCGGGAGGGTTCGAGCGCAGCAGAACGGTCCACAGCCAAACGGCGAGATCGGCCGCATATAAATACGAGCGCAGAGGCGTGCCATCGCCATGGATGGCGATTTCTCTTCCGGAGAGCGCGTCCGCAATGAAATTGCCGATGGCGAAGTGGCCTTTGAGCGGCAGGTGCGGGCCGACAAATGCGAAGGCGCGCGCGATCTTGAATTCGATTTCGGTTTGGCGGGCATAGGCCGAGCACATTTGTTCCGCTACGCGCTTACCTTCGGCGTACGCGGCGTTCGGGTCGAGCCAGTTCGGGCCGCCGCGATAGTCTTCGGGGATATGGCTAATGTGTTGGGGCTGGGTTCCATAGACCGCGCCTGAACTCACGTAAAGAAATTTTCGGGTGCCATGACGGGAGGCCGTGGCGAGCATTTGCGCAGTGCCGTCGATCAGCGTGCTCAGAAGTTCGAGTGGCTGGACGGATGCATCCGCGCTGGTCGGCGCCGCGGCGTGGATGACGTAGGAGAATTCATGGTCTGGAACGTCGAAGTTGCGGACCTGGCCGCGCCAAAGCGTGATTGCGGAATCCTCGGCGATATGCGGCATTTTTCGCGCGAACGCCTCAGGGTCGCGGGAAAGCACGGTCGCCGACACGTTCAGGTCGAGGGAGCGGTTGACGTGCAGCAGGCTTTCGAGCAGCCAGGCGCCAAAGAAGCCGGTGGCGCCGGAGAGAAAAATGCGTCGGCCGCGGGCCTCCTCCCAAAACGGCCTGGTATGCGACAGTATATGCTCTAAATCATTGATCGGCAGCGGCTTCACGCAATCAGCATAAACGGTCATGCCGTATGCTGGATGCGAGGGATGAGGGAACCGAAACTTGTCGTGATGGGCTCACATCCTTGGGGCTTGGTGCATCTAAGGGAAAGGGCGGTTGAGCCCTGCGGATTTCCACGTGCTACGCCCATTGCTTCCCCGTTTCAGTAGAACGAGAGTCCTCCGGAGGAATAGTTAAATGGCCATAGTGAAGGTCGGCAGCCGCCTCATTGGCGACGAGGAGCCGTGTTTTGTCGTCGCGGAGATCGGGATCAATCACAACGGCGATATCGATCTGGCCAAACGGCTGATCAGCGTGGCCGTGGCAGCCGGCTGCGATGCAGTCAAATTTCAGAAGCGAACGGTACACGTGGTCTATTCCCCGGAGGAACTAGCCAAGCCGCGCGAGAATCCGTTTGGGGCTACCAACGGCGACCTGAAGTATGCACTGGAGTTCGAGCAGGAGGAATACGAAGAAATTGATCACTTCTGCCGCTCGGTGAAGATGCCCTGGTTCGCCTCTCCGTGGGATGAGGAGTCGGTGGATTTTCTGGAGCGGTTCCATACGCCGGTTTACAAGATTGCGTCGGCCTGCCTGACGGATGATCACTTGCTGCGCCATATTCGAGCAACGGGGAAGCCAATCATCCTCTCCACCGGCATGAGCACATACGCGGAGATCGACCACGCGGTCGGGGTGCTGGGTAAGGACGATCTTATCCTGATGCACGCCACGAGCACTTATCCGGCTAACTACGATGAGTTGAACCTGCGCGCCATTCCGACCATGGCGGAGCGATACGGCGTGCCGGTGGGCTATTCCGGACACGAAACCGGGATCCCCAGCAGTGTGTGCGCAGTGGCATTGGGTGCCTGCTGCGTGGAGCGGCACATCACTCTGGACCGCGCCATGTGGGGCTCGGACCAGGCAGCTTCGCTCGAGCCCAACGGCATTACCCGGCTGGTGCGCGACATCCGGCTCTGGGAGCAGTCAAAGGGCGACGGGGTCAAGCGCGTGTATGAACGCGAAATGCCGATTATCAAAAAACTTCGCCGCGTAGGTGCCTCGGTCTGAGCACGATGACAGAACGACAAACCGGGAAAGCAGATCTATCAAGGATTCGCGCCATCGCTCTCGACGTGGATGGCGTGCTGACCGATGGCGGATTCTGGTGGGGCGGGAGCGGCGAGGAATTCAAGCGATTCTGTTTTGCTGATGTGATGGGTCTCTCGCTCGCGCGCCGCGCCGGCTTTGCGCTTGCGCTGGTGTCAGGTGAGGACAATCCGCTGGTCGATCGCTACGCTGAAAAGATGCTCATCAAGCACGTGATCAAAGGCAGCCGCGACAAGGCGCGGGCGCTTCGCGAAGTCGCAGCGCAGTCGGGAATCGCGCTTGAAGCATTCTGCTACATGGGAGACGACATCAACGACATTCCAGCGATGCAGATTGCGGGTGTTTCGTTTGCGCCTGCCAATGCAAACTCGTTGGTATTATCTACTGCGCATTTCATCACAAAGAGTTCAGGCGGCAATGGCGCAGTGCGCGAGATGGTCGACGCTCTGCTCGCCGCCCAAGAAATCGAACCCCTGGAAACCCTCAAGAAGAAATGAAGATCGTCAAGGCAATCTGTACGGACACTTATGAAACTCTCTGACTATGTGGTGGGCTTCATCGCCGAGCAGGGCGTGAAGCATGTATTCCTCGTAACTGGCGGCGGCGCCATGCACTTGAACCAATCACTGGGATCGCAGACGACGATCGAGCCTGTCTGCAATTCGCATGAGCAGGCCAGCGCGATGTGCGCCGAATCGTACGGCAAGGTAACCAATCATCTCGGCGTATGTATGGTAACGACGGGCCCCGGTGGCACAAATGCTGTAACTGGGGTAGCAGGAGCATGGCTCGATTCGACACCGATGCTGATCGTTTCCGGCCAGGTAAAACGGCCGGATCGCATGTTCGATGGAGCGGGGCGAGCGCTTGGCATGCGCCAGTTGGGCGTTCAGGAAGTCGACATCGTGTCCATAGTGAAGCCCATCACGAAATATGCTGTAACGGTACTCGACCCGAAGGAGATCCGCTACCACATGGAGAAGGCGGCGTATCTCGCGTTACATGGCCGGCCGGGACCGGTGTGGATCGATATTCCTCTTGATGTCCAGGCATCGCCCATCGATGATCCGTCAGCGTTGCGCGGGTTCGATCCGGCAGAGATTGAAAACTCGCACGCGGAAACAAACCTTGAAGAGGAAGTGAGCCGGCTGATTGAAAACCTGAACCGTGCCGAGCGGCCGCTGTTGTTTGCCGGGAATGGGATCCGCCTGGCGCGTGCGACTGCGGAGTTTAACCAGTTGCGTGATTTGCTGCGCATTCCTTCGGTCGCGACGTGGTGCGCGGCCGACCTGGTGCCGAGCGATGAGCCCACGTTTGTTGGACGGCCGGGTTCGGTCGCGGCGCGAGGAGCCAACTTTGCGCTGCAGAACTGCGACTTTCTTCTCGCCGTTGGAGTACGGCTCGATTTCGCCATCACCGGCTACGCGCCGCACAACCTGGCGCGCGAAGCCTACAAGGCCGCAGTAGATATCGACTCTGCCGAACTGGCAAAACTTCATCCCTATCTTCAGCAGCCGATTGTCGCGGACGCGCGCGCATTCCTGGAGGAATTGCTGCGCCAGAAGGACTCGATCCGGCTGAAGGATCACGGCTCGTGGAACAGGCGCTGCACCGATTGGAAGACGCGCTACCCGGTAGTTACAGACGAACATAGGAAGCCAGACAGCCAGGTAAGTATCTTCAACCTAGCCGAAGTTATCGGGACCGAATCGACTCCTGACGATCTTCTCGTCTCGGGCAGTTCGGGAAGCGGCATCGAGATATTCCTTCTTGCCTGTCCGACGCGCAATGGGCAGCGCATCTATCACACCGCGGGACTTGGCGCGATGGGTTATGGGCTGCCCATGTCTCTTGCGGTCTCGATTGGCGGCGGACGGCGGCGCACCATCCTGGTCGATGGCGATGGAGGGTTCCAGTTCAACATTCAGGAACTGGAAACGGTTTCGCGCCTGAAGCTTCCCATCAAGTTCTTCGTTCTGAACAACGACGGTTACGCTTCCATTCGCGCATCGCAGACCGGATACTTTGGGAAACCTAACATCGGATGTGACAGCCGGACCGGGCTGACTGTTCCGGATCTAAGCCGCATCGCGGCCGCATACAACATCCCTTCGATGATTATTCCGAATCAAATGAATCTGCGCGAAGATGTGCGACGCGCGCTGGCCATCGAAGGCCCGGTGCTGATCGATGTGCGCGTCATCCCTGATGAAATGCGCGCACCGCGACTGCAGTCTTACCAGAGGCCTGACGGTTCGTTTGTCTCCAAGCCGCTGGAGGACATGTTTCCGTTCCTGCCGCGCGAGGAGTTCAAGGCTAACATGATCGTCAAGCCGCTCGAAGAATCGTAGCGGTTCGAAAGAATCACCGATTTCCAGGAGATGAGCCTTTGTCGCGTTCCGACAGATGTCCGATTTGCGGATCAGGGACGGACCTTTTGTTGCGGATTCCGTTCAACAAAAAGCTCAATCTACCAACCGACGTGGCGATTAGACATTGCTCGCAAGACAATTTTCTGTTCGTCGCTGCCGGCGATCAGAGAGAGTATGACGAATACTACAAATCGCTGGTGAACGACTCCTACCATGCTGAAGTGGCACGCGGAAACCTTCGTTCTCCCATATCGCAGGCGCAACGGGCGCATTTGTCAGAAGCCCTGGGAAACTTCTTCGACCATCCCAGAAGCGTATTGGATTTCGGCTGCGGCGAGGCTTGTTTGCTTGTTGAGTTGGCAATTGGCTGCCCATCATCAACTTTTGTTGGATATGACCCCGGACCAGCAGCGCGAACCGGGTCGCAAAAAGCAAACCTGCTCAGATTGGACAATCTGTCCGTGTCGGAAGAACAACCCGACGCTAAACGCGGCTCCTATGATCTATTGATCGCATCGCATGTGCTCGAACATCTGCTGGAGTTTGATTCCCTTGGCAGTTTCAACTCTTTGTTGAGAGAGAGTGGCTTGCTGTATATCGAGGTTCCGGATGCCCTCGGCTACGATTCGCACAGGCGGGAGGAGTTTTTATATTACTTTGACAGGTTGCACGTGAATCACTTCACTCCGCAATCTCTGGCAGCACTTGCGTCGCAATATGGGTTCGGACAAGTTCGCTATTTTCATTACGACTTTCCTTACAGGGATGGAGGTCAATATCCAGCGCTTGGAATGCTTTTCCGAAAAGGACAACAAAGTGGGAAACTCACTTCTCCTTCAATTCTTGAAAGCGCGAACCACTACATAACCAACGAACAGCAGCGCGCACAACAGACTGTGGCTGGATTGGAGACCTCTCCCGGGGTCTTGATCTGGGGTGCTGGCGATAACTTCTTCAGATCAATGGCTAACTCCGGCCCGCTTTCCCGGCTAGAGAACATGGTCTTGCTGGACAAGCGATCGCAAGAGATAACAATCGGGAGGCGCACATATCGGACGGAGAGTCCGATCGATGGCATTCGCAAATACCCTTGGCCCGTGGTCATAACGATATCAGAGGGAAGAGGATCCCTGCGTGATCAAGTGAAACAAATTGATCCCGGACGCCTTGTCTATTATTTTTAGCGTCACTCGGGACAAACCATTATGCGCCTTTCTCGACCCGACTCCGCTTTCGAAACACCTGGACCTTCGTCGCATGAAGGATGGTATCCGGGCCTCGACGGGGTGCGTGGAATTGCGGTCTTTCTGGTTTTCACAATCCACTACGTGCCCCGAATTTTGGGGTATATCGGGTGGACGGGCGTTATTGTCTTCTTCGTGCTCTCCGGGTTCCTGATTACGGGCGGGCTATACGACAATCGCAACGAGGCGCATCGATTTCGTAACTTCTATATTCGGCGTACGCTGCGCATCTTTCCACTGTTTTACTTTATCTGGATATGCATTTTCATCACGGCCTTCTTCTTTCACGAGCGCTGGCGTCCGCTGCTGGTCCTGTGGCCAACTTATCTGGGTAACTACGCGCGCTTCATTGCCGGAACCTCCGCGGTGGATCGGATCTGGACTTCGCGCTTTGCGTTCGAGATAGGACATTTCTGGTCACTGGCGATCGAAGAGCAGTTCTACCTGCTTTGGCCGCTTGTCGTTTTTCGCGTAAATGATCGCCGCACCCTGATTCGGATCTGCGTCGCCGTGATCGTCGTCGTGCTGATGCTTCGTTGCGTGCTGGCAGTCGCCCTGCCGGCGCACATGATTGAACTGGGATTTCTTTACCGGATGCCGTTCGCACAGGCAGACGCATTTCTGCTGGGAGGATTGCTGGCGCTGTTGATGCGTGGACCGGCCGAGGCAATGGTATTGCGATGGGGTCAAAAGCTTCTCGCAATGGCAGTGCCGGTGCTGGTGATCGCGTGGCTGTTCAACGGTGGCATTCACCTTATGCCGATCACTGAAAACTCGCGGTGGGTCGGTGCATACGGGTTTACTCTTCTTGACCTCGTAGCCGCGGGGCTGATCCTTGCTTCTCTCGATCGCGGAAGTATTTTGTATCGTGTGTTGTCACTTCGGCCGTTGAGGGTCCTGGGAAAGTATAGTTATGGCTTCTATGTTTATCACGTAATCCTCTATCAACCACTGGTCGGATTTGTTCTCAATCGCTGGCGTGTCCCACTGATCCTGCTGTTCACCGTAGACTTCTTCGTGATCCTCGGTGTTTCTGCGCTCAGTTATCACATTCTCGAGATGCCGTTCCTGCGATTGAAGAAGCGATTTATTACCCGCCACGAGAATCCGGATGCCGTCGCAGCCACCCCGACACAAGGAGACCCGAGTCTTCGCGCCGCGCCCTGAAAGCCAATGGGAGCGGGGGCGCTATCGCCGGCCGAATTGCGGGCTGCGACCGAGAGTCTTTCGAACCACAGCCGTCATGCGGTCGAAGCCTCGCTCCCCGAGCAGGTAAGCGAGAACGAAGTACACATGAAAGAGCGGATACTTCGCGAATCCGATTTGTCCGTATCCGCGATAGAGCTGGTAGTAATCCTTGAGTGGAAGCGTGAGTTGGTCTTTGATGTAGGGATAGAAATAGTTGGCGTAATCGTGAATCACGTCGTCGACCACGTCGATGCCTCTTGTGTCTCGCAGGTCTCGAATGATGGAGATGGCCCCGCCGATCATATTCAAGCGGGCCTCGGGCGTGTAGTGGCCCGGAACATACTTCCCCTTTTCAGTTGCGCTGCGGCCAAACTGGGGCGGTTCGTTGCCTCGGCAAAGAATGAGCACTTTTGGTGTGCATACGGCTGACTTATCGATTAAGACGTTGGCCGTAAGATGCATCTGGTAGTAGAGGGTGCCGTCGAACTTGTCGGTAGCCACTGCGTGGGCGCTGTCGCGATCGATGATGTACCCGGAGATGACTCCCGACCTTCGGAAGGCAAAACGGATGGATGGGACTCCCGCCGGCAGTTCGGTTTCTTCGTTGAACCAGCGGATGACCTGGTTGACCTTGTCCGGGGTTTCATCGAACCATGCGTAGCTTTTGAGCACCAGGCCCACGTTCGCGTGGCGGCCAATCACGGCCGCAGCTTCTTCCATCGCTCCCGGGCACATGACGTCGTCGTTGCCCATGAAGAAGCAGAAGCGGCCCTCGGCCTTTTCGACGAGGTTGCGGATGTTGCCATCGAAGCCGAGGTTTTCAGGATTCTCGAAATAGCGAATGACACCGGGATGTTGTTGCGCGTAAGCCTGCACGATGGCTGCGATCTGTTCGCGCTCCGGGGATCGGTCTTCGCAAATGACCACTTCATAATCAGCAAAGTTCTGACTGAAGATCGAGTCGAGAAGCGGACCAAGATGCCGCGCGCGGTTGTAAGCAGGGATACATATGGAGAAGAGCGGTCGAGCCTGGGTCATTGTTGCAGCAACTCTATTCGGACGTGGCATCTCTTGCGGATCATCGTCTTTGCTCACTTTACCATGCGGGCAGGGGGTCCACGATTACCGCATATTAACCGTATTCACGCGCAGGCGGAGCCTAAAAATGCGGAGATCTTGGTTGTGCGTGGGATGACGGCTCCGAGAAGCCGGCATCTAACGGTAGATTTGATGCAGGGCCGCCCCAGATACGAAAATGGAAGTCAGGAAATTGGAACCTATACTGCCCGAGGCGCCATTGGCATCCCGCTTCCACGAAACTCCAGCCAGATCGTCAATTGAAGGAGACATGCGTTGATTCGAGACAATAGCGATACGTCCTGGGAGAATTGGGGCAGGGAGAATCCCTACTACGGGGTGTTGACGGACGAAAGGTTTCGCCTCGAGAACTTTAATGACGAGCGGAAAGCGGAATTCCTGGAGACCGGTCGACTGCACGTCAAACGAGTCCTGGATTTGGCGGAACGACGGTTCGGCGCGATGGGAGCTAGGCGATCGGCGCTTGATTTCGGATGTGGTGTCGGCCGGCTGGTTCTTCCCCTGGCAGGCGTTTTCGAACGCGTGACCGGTGTCGATATCTCTAAGGCAATGCTCAAGGTGGCCGGGGAGAACTGTGCGGAACGCGGACTTCAGAACGTCGACCTGCGGCCCTCAGACGATGAATTGAGCCAGGTCGCGGGCCAATTTGATTTCATCCATTCCTACCTGGTGTTTCAACATATTCCAGTTCGTCGAGGCGAGAGGATTCTTGTCCGGCTCGTGGATCGGCTAAATCATGGCGGGATTCTTGCCATTCATCTCCCGTTTGTAAGCAAGGGATCACGAGTGCGCCGGGTCGTACACCTGGTGCGCAAGAACTTCTCTCCATTGGCGGGCCTGGTGAACATCGCAAAGGGGAGGCGCTGGAGCGAGCCGTTTATCCAAATGAACATGTACGACATGAATCGCGTTCTGAGCTTGCTGTCAGAACAAGGAGTGAAGGACGTCTTCCTGGAAGTGGTCGAAGCGGGAGGTTATGTGTCGGCATATCTCTTTGCAAGGAAACCGACGCGCCCGATCGAGAAAGTCGAAAGCAAGCATTTATGGGCGGTTGAGCTGAATGACTAGAGCCAGGAGAGCCTGAAAGCCCGGGTAGCGGACCACAAATCACAGCCAAATTCTTAAGTGGCGCCGCCTTCCCGGAATCACTTATGGAGAAGTGTTTCAATTCATTAAGTCAATGTCTACTTCCGGGGTTCCGGAGTTGGCCAGTGGCGCCTGCTTGAGCATGGCCGTCACGCTTCGGATCAGAACCAAGCCCGCCGGTAACCCAATGCCGAACACAAACCAGATGATGAATGCGCCCTGCTGGAACAGATCGAGCCGCCACAGTTCGGCGGATCCATAGAGGATTGCACCGCAGGGAAGGAGGAAGATGGTTTTGCCCAATGAGCTCATGGCTCCAAACAGCAGACCCATGATGAGACAGACAAACGCGATGTAAGGCCAGCTCCAAAAGCCCATCTGCTGGAGGAGCAGGGCGAATGCCGAGTTGGTGTTGAGATTGTAGTCGATATCCATCCAGTCCCGGTAATCGTCCCCTCCAAAACCGGCTAACTGATCCGCGACCTTTGCGGAACCCACTGCCACCTGAAACGGCGATCCAACATAGGTAATAATCTCAGACGCTCCCGCGAGGCCGAAGGACAGGTTGTTGCGTTCATAGTAGCCGGCATTGCGCGATATGTTGAGCACGGAGAGAATCAGGAAGACCAAGGCGAAGAAGAGGGTCACTTTGGCGACACTGATCTGGATGAATGTTCTTCCATAGGTGAGCAGAAAGAAGGTGACGAGCAATGTCGCCATGAGAATCAGACGAGAGGATAAGAAGGCACTTATGCCCAGCATAAGCACGTTGAAAAGATTGATTGCGCTGTATCGCTTGAGGCGAATGATGCGGTAAAGAGCAATGGACGCCGGGAAAAGCACCAGATAGCGCAGCGAGACAAGGCCGATATGGTAATCCTGATACAAGGATTCCTTCAGGGCATTGGCTTGTCCAAGTGAAATGTAAAGGGCTGCCTGCTGAAGGGAAAGGCCGGAAAAGATGATCACCAGCGTCGACACAATTCCGATGGTAGTTATGAATGTAAAGGCGTAGTAAACCGCATTTGAATCGAGGCTGGGGATATGATTGTGGATGCGGGCCTTCTTTAAGATCGCGACTCCTCCGAGTTTCTGCCCCACATAGAAGCAGATGAAAATCATCGAGTACCAGCAGAGAAGGGTGACGGCCGATGTCATATCGAGAGGTTCTCTGCGGTCGAAGCCTTTCAGGAAGACGCCGAAGGTCGGCATCTGCCAGGCAAGGAAGCTTGCTGCGACCGCGAGCATGGACATCGAGGATGGCGTACAAACGCCTTTTACGGGCAATGATAGTTTCATGCGCGTGAATCCCTGAACTCTTCGTCGATTGGAACGAAGCCATTCTGGGGATCACCTGTCCCGGCTCGCTCCCATTGGCAAGTTACTTCATTGAACTTCTTGATCGCACGGGCAGGGGCACCCGCGACGATGGTGCGATCAGGGATATCGCGGCGAACCACAGAATTTGCTCCGATGATGGAGCCACGGCCGATAGATACGGGGCCGACAATGACGACGTTGTCGCCGATCCAAACGTCGTCGCTGATGATCACCGGGCCTCCTCCTCCCAGCGGCCGGTAAATGGGCGGCGTATCAGGGTGGCTCTGTTGCGGGCCGCTATAAGCGCCGTGGTGATGATCGCCGATATACACTCCGCTGCCAACGAGAACACCATTCCCAATGCGAATCTTTTCGATGCAGGTGATGTGTACACGTTCGGAGAAGGACACACGGTTGCCAATATCGATTGAAGGTGTAAAGCGTTGCTGCCGATATCCGGGCACCGCGATCAGCCAGAGACTGCCCTCGGCATAGACGTTGGCTCCGAAGCGAATGAATCTTGATCCACTTACTTTGCAGCCGGGACCGAGGTACAAGCCGGGAGCGTGAAACAGCCAGCCAAGATACAGGCTCTTGAGTTTCGAAGCTAAGCGGCGGACCAGAAGCCACAAGGCCCAGGGAAACGGGTCTGCAATCAAGTACCTCCTGATTCGACTTGGGGGCGGAGTTGTTTTGGTCATCTTCAGATTGCTTCCAGCCGGGCTGTTGCTAAGTGCAACCACAGATCCTTCGACTTCCTTCGCTGTGCTTCAGTCGCTCAGGATGACAGCGCTGAGGGGACTGAGACTAAGAGCGCCGGAAGCGAAACCATCCGCGCATGCGGCTTACCTTGGCCGAATATTCGGGAACCTGTTGCATGCGGTCGAGGGTGCGGGAAATGACCGCGGTGATGCAGGCGATCAAAAAGCCGACGAACCCGAAGCCGAGGGTCAACAAAATACGATGCGGGGACGATTTCTTGTCGGGAGGCACTGCACGGTCTATGACCTGGATGAGGGGCGCGGCCTTGGCTTCGTCGATGCGAGCGGCTTCATACTGTTTGGACAGTAACTCATACAGCGCCTCGTTGAATCGCACGTCTCGCAGGCGCCGCGCGTACTCGAGTCCTACGGCCGGAACCCGGCCTGCCTGCAGGTTCCCTGCAGTCACTTGCGATGCGCGCGGATCGTTTTCGAGCTTGGAGAGTTGGTCGCGCAGGGAGCTGATCTCCTCCTGCAGGCGCATGGCGGTCGGGTTCTGGTCGGTGGCGAAGGTGCGTGTGGCCTGCAGTTCGACTTCGCGCGACGCGATCTCCGCGCGTGCCTGGGCGATGCTGCGAATGATGGCTTCAGCCTGGCCGGATATTTGGATGACGCCGGTCTTTTCCTCCATCTGCTTCAGGGCGTCTTCGGCGACGGTGAGGGAATTTTTTTCGCTGGCCAGTTCCTGGTCAAAGAAGACGCGGCGCTGGGCCGCCTCGGTAACGGCCAGGTGCGAGTTCATCAGATAAAGCTCGTCGACATAAGCATTAGTCATTTCGCTGGCGCGGTTGGGGTCGTGATCCTCGACGGTGATGTGGATCAGTCCGTCTTTGGTTGCGATGAACTTGGTGTGCTTCTTGAGGGCGACCCGGGTGTCCTCCATGGTCTTGGCTTTGTACAGATCCTTAAGGTGAAACTGGTCGACCAAGTGATCGGCAATGGTGCGGCTTTCGAGCACTCCGATGTACATGTCCGCCGGACTTTTTAACTGCGAACCGGCTCCCGCGAGGGATGCGAGCGAACCAAGCTGACCCAGGAGGCTGGTCAAGCTCGACTGACTCTGCTGCGGAGGCATAATCAGCGCTGAGCCGGTGAAGGTTGGCGCGGTAAGAACGGCAATGGTCGCGCCAATGATCATGGCGACCAGGACGAAGAGCGCGATTCTCTTTCGAGCGTCAGAGAGAACAAAGAGGAGATCGAAAAAGTCCACGCCGCTTCCGCGGCTGCTTGCACTTTCTATCTCTTGCTCGATGGCTTCCGCTTCCGGCAAATACTTCGTCTTCATAACTTGTTTGACGTACCCGAGCGATGGTTCATGCTCTAAACAATTAGGATGCAAATCTTTGCGGGTTCAGCAATGACAACCTGATGAGCAATGGGGGAACTTTATCCGGGAGCGGCGCAGGCTTGCAATCGCGTTTTTTGCCGCCCCTCGTCGTCAAAGTTTGCAGGATCGAGCCAGCCTTCGAAAGCAATTTTGCGCGCCGGCCATTCGCAGTCGAGCATGGCAAACCATGCCGTGTCGCGATTGCGATTCTTGATGACCATGTGCTGGCGAAATATTCCCTCGAAGGAAAACCCGAAGCGAAGCGCGGCTCGGCGGCTGGGTTGATTATCTGCGTTGCACTTCCATTCGTAGCGGCGGTAGCCAAGATCGTCGAAGACGTGGCGGGCCATCAGGTACATGGCCTCGGTGGCGGCCCGGGTGCGCTGCAGAACGGGTGAGAGGAGGATGTTGCCCACTTCGACCACGCCGTGCGCGGGTTCCATACGCATGAAACTGGCGTATCCGGCGGCCTGGCGCGTGTCCGCTGAATCCTCGGGAACAATGGCCAGGAAGAACGCGCTGGTTGAAGTTTGTTTTTCGGCGAGGGCGCGGCGCAAATCGGCCTGGGTTGCATACGGGCCGTCGGAAAGCCATGCCCATACGCCATCATGGCCGTGCACGGCTTCCCACAAGGGGCGGGTGTGCCGATCAACGTCGAGCGGCTCCAGCGTCACGTAGCGGCCATGCAGGGCCACTGGACGAGGTGGCTTGACTGGCTTCCAGCTGAGGGAATTCGGGGAGGTTACCTCTTGCACGTATTCAGGCTACCAGCCCGGGGCTGGGCTTCCCTGCCCTGCGCGTTGAGCTACGGTTGTTCCTCGACCGGGCGCCAGGTCTTGACCTGCTGGTCGATCTGCGCTCTTTCCGCGGGGGTGAGATGTCCCGCCGCAGTGGTGCGAAGTTCTGCAGTTTTCTGCTTGGTCTCGCCGGTGAGGTGGGGGGCGGCTACGCTCAACCAGAAATACACTTCCGCGGGCTGGGCTTTGAGAAGCATGGCGTAATTGAATTGCGCAGCGACGTCACCCTGCTTCGCGGAGCGGCGGAGCCATTGCCGGGCCTGGGTGTTGTCCTGCTGCAATCCCTCTTCGCCGCCGTAGTAGTCCATTCCCAACTGAAATTGGGCGTCGGCGGAGCCTGCCTGGGCGGCTTGACGGACCAGATCGAACGAGCGCGCTTCGTCCTTGGGGACTCCCTGGCCGTTATGGTAGAGGAACGCCAGGTTGAGCATTGCATCAGAATTCTTTTGCTGGGCGGCCTTTCCATACCAGGCAAGTGCCTGCCCAAAATCCTGCGGAACTCCTTTGCCATGAACGTAGCAGAGCCCGAGGGAGAACTGGGCGGGGGAGAATCCCTGGTCGGCTGCCTTGCGATACCACTGCGCAGCCGCGGTGAAGTCGACGGGGACGCCCGTTCCGCTCTCGTAAAGCACGCCGAGGCTGTGCTGAGCCGGGGCGTAGCCCTTGTCGGCAGCCTTTCGGTACCACGCGGCGGCCTGCGTCGGATCCTTGGCTACATGGGCGCCCAATTCATATTTCGTTCCGACCTTGAATTCGGCTTCGGGGTTGCCGGCGTTGGCCTTGGCCATCAAGGCCGGCTCGATCCCGGTGTCCGGCCCGCTCGCCTTGTCTGGGCCCTGACTATAACAAACGGTTGAAATCAAAGCTATTAAGACCAGTTCTGCCATCAGCTTCCCGCGGCTGCTCATCAATTTTTGCCTCCGAATCAAAAGGCAAGATATCAGAAAGCACCAATTCCGATCCTTGATCCATGTCATGTGGGCGGGCTTCCCGGGCTTCTGAGCGGACAAAAGATCTGTCCCTGATTACCCACAACATGCACAGGGGGAACCTCGAAATGCACTGGTATTGCGCCTTGTTGAGGGTGACCGGCGGGACTAGGCTTGGACAGTGAATCGAAAGGTGTTGGGCGGGGCCGGGTTTGGTTTGGTTTTTGCACTGAATCAGGGGCAATCTCAAGCGGAAAGCCACGTCGGGCATGGCCAATCGGAGCTTTCCACAGCAAAAGTCCAATGTTTTGTGGTGTTACGGTCGTAACTGCGAACAAAATACTACATATAGTGGTTTGAACTTGACTTGCACCATAGACAGCGGTATTTTTCCAACTGCGGCTGTAAACGGACTGTAATGCAGCGCGGCGTGAAAGTACCCGCCGACGGCCCGCCGACAGAAGAGAATTCGCGGTAGATTTATCCACCCGTATTCCCGTCCGCTGTGAAGACACCGCAGGTTTTGAATCATCCCCTCTGGCCACAAGCCGGATTGGGATTGCATCTTTCTTTTTTGCAGATCAGGAGATCCTATGAATGAGGCCCACGTACATACTTCTGCAGCATCCGTCCCCGCATCGTCGATGCAAGGCGGACTGAGCTTTTCCCGTCGCTTTTCTACCGCCGGCGAGTCGCCCTACGACGAAGTTCAGTGGGAGCACCGCACCGCGTCGATTACAGACAGCAAGGGAAATTCGATTTTCGAGCAGAAAGATGTCGAGGTGCCCATTGACTGGTCGATGACGGCGACCAACATCGTGGCCTCAAAGTATCTGCACGGGCAGATGGACACCGCGGAGCGGGAAACGGGCGTGCGGGAACTGGTCAGCCGGGTGGCGGAAACGGTGCGCGACTGGGGCATCAGCGGCGGCTACTTCGCGACAGCAGAGGATGCGACGATCTTCCACGACGAGCTGGCGCACATGCTGCTGACGCAGAAAGTGGCGTTCAACTCGCCGGTGTGGTTCAACGTGGGCTGCGACCGGCTGGAGCCTAACTCGGACGCCCAGAACTGGCACTGGGATCCGGCCACCGGGGGTGTGAAGTTCTCGGCCACGGGCTATCGCAATCCGCAGTGCTCGGCGTGCTTTATCAACGCGGTCGATGACTCGCTGGATTCGATTCTGACGCTGGCCAAGACGGAAGGCATGCTGTTCAAGTGGGGCTCGGGCACCGGCACCAACCTGTCGTCGATCCGCGGCTCGATGGAGCTTCTGTCGGGTGGCGGCGTAGCTTCGGGCCCGCTGAGTTTCATGCGTGGATTCGACGCATTCGCGGGCGTGATCAAGTCGGGCGGCAAGACGCGCCGCGCCGCCAAGATGGTGATCCTGAATGTCGATCACCCGGACATTGTCGATTTCATCGAGTGCAAGGCCAAGGAAGAAGCCAAGGCTTTCGCGCTGGTCCGCGCCGGCTACGACGGTTCAGGGCCGGACTCCGAGGCGTATTCGTCCATCTTCTTCCAGAACGCCAACAACTCGGTGCGCGTAAGCGATGAGTTCATGCGCGCCTATGAGAACGATGGCGAATTCTGGACGCGCACGGTAAAGGACCACGTGCCGGTGAAGAAGCACAAGGCGCGCGACATCATGCACAAGATCGCCGAATCCACCTGGCTGTGCGGCGATCCGGGCATGCAGTTCGATACGACGATCAATCGCTGGCACACGAGCAAGAACACGGCGCGCATCAATGCCTCGAACCCGTGCTCGGAGTACATGTTCCTGGATAACTCGGCCTGCAACCTGGCCAGCTTCAACCTGCTGAAGTTCGTAACTCCGGCGGGAACGTTCGACATCCCGGCTTATCGACACGCTGTTTCGGTGGTCATCACGGCCATGGAGATCCTGGTCGACAACTCCGGCTACCCGACCGAAAACATCGCTAAGAATTCGCACGACTACCGGCCGCTGGGACTGGGGTATGCCAACCTCGGCGCGCTGTTGATGGCGTTCGGGCTGCCCTATGATTCGGCTGCTGGCCGCGACCTGGCGGCTTCGCTGACGGCGATCATGTGCGGGCAGGCTTACCTGCAGTCGGCGATGATGGCGGGAACGTGCCGGCCCCTGGCTTCAGCCACTCCTCTGACCGCAAGCGTCGAGCGCACCGGTGGCGCGTGCCCTGGGTTCTACGTCAACCGTGAGCCGTTCCTTGATGTCATTCGCATGCACCGCGCGGAAGTGAACAAGATCGGCAAGTCGCGCAGCAGCGGCGAGCCTTTCGCGGTGCCGCAGCTCGAATCGCTGATCGACGCCAGCCGCGAGTGCTGGGACATGGCTCTCGCGCACGGCGAACGGCACGGGTATCGCAATTCGCAGACGACCGTGCTGGCGCCCACGGGCACCATCGGTTTCATGATGGATTGCGATACCACTGGAATCGAGCCCGACCTCGCGCTGGTGAAGTACAAGAAGCTGGTGGGCGGCGGCATGATCAAGATTGTCAACAACACCGTGCCCGCCGCCCTGTTCAAACTCGGCTACAACAACGACCAGGTGAATGCCATTGTCAGCTACATCGACGCGACTGGGACGATCGAAGGCGCGCCCGGCATCAAGGCCGAACACTTGGCCGTGTTCGATTGCAGCTTCAAGCCGGCCAAGGGCACACGGTCGATTCATTACATGGGCCACATCAAGATGATGGCCGCGGCACAGCCGTTCCTCTCCGGGGCGATTTCGAAGACCGTGAACCTGCCTCATGAAGCCACGGTGGAAGATGTCGCCGAGGCGTACGCGGAGAGCTGGCGGCAAGGCATCAAGGCCGTGGCCATTTATCGTGACGGCTCCAAGGGGACGCAGCCGCTGAATACCAGCATGGACGCGAAGAAGGAGCCTTCGGCGCTGGATGTGGTAGGCAGCCGCGTGCTGATGCAGATGGCGGGAGGCCGCGCTCCGGCCGAGGCCGATGTGAAGGCTCTGGAAGCCAAGGTTGGCGAGAAACTGGAATTGACGGCGAAGCAAGTTATTGCTGCCGCCACGTCATTCCAGAAGTCTCTGGACGAACTTGCCAAGGCCGAGGCAGTGCCGGTGATCAGCGCATCGGCGGCGTTCGAAGCCGCTGCCAAGGCCGCCGCGCAGGACCTGAACGGTCCTCCGCGCGCCGTGCGCCACCGGTTGCAGGATGAGCGCGCCTCTATAACCCACAAGTTCGGCATTGCCGGCCACGAGGGTTACATTACTGTCGGCCTGTACCCGAACGGACAGCCGGGCGAAATCTTTATCAAGATGGCGAAGGAAGGCTCGACCGTGTCGGGGATGATGGACTCTTTCGCCACCGCAATTTCGATTGCCCTGCAGCACGGCGTGCCGTTGCGGTTATTGTGCGAGAAGTTCGCGCACACCCGCTTTGAGCCTTCCGGCTGGACCGGCAACGAGCAGATTGGCTACGCCAAGAGCCTGATGGACTATATTTTCCGGTGGCTCAACTTGCGCTTCCTCTCAGGCGACCAGCTGACGCTGTTCGCGGGTTTGGCTCCGCACTCGACCCCGCTGCCGACTCCGCCCACCATCTTGCCTGAATCCGAACCGGAAGATGACAGCGGAATTTCGCAGGGCCAGTTGGCCCGGCTCGCCCAGGAAGTGGCGCGCCAGCTGAACCAGGTGAGTGGCCAAACGAGTCCGACCGGCATGGGATCGACGTCTGCGCCGGCCGGAGGGATCGCGCCAGATATCGAGGCAGCCGGAACACCGCTGGCTGGTCCGTCGCACGGCCCTGAGCTACGCGACCGCGGCATTTATCACGCGTCGGATGCCATGCGCGACCTCTACGACATGGGCGACGCTCCCAGTTGCGGAGTGTGCGGAGCGATCATGGTCCGCAACGGCAGCTGCTATCGCTGCATGAGCTGCGGGTCAACTTCGGGATGCAGTTAGGACCCATTTCGGATGAAATGAGTGGTGGTGGTGGTGGTGTGGGGGGGGAACGGCAAGACGCGGCGCTAAAATGGCGCTTGTTATCGTTGCCCTAGGCTGTTCCCCTGGGTCGTTAATGCAGCAATCTCGCAAGCCTGCGTGCAGGCCCTGAGCCTTTGGTATTTCTCAAGCGTACACGGCTTTCGGACGGGTGGGCGCAGGGACCGAGTGGGATGGCTTGGCTACGGGCACACATCCATGGAGGGAGGGTGTACCCCCAAGGCCGACTGCCACGAGCTGAGCGCTTTCGTGACTCTATTGCCTGACAATAGCGATAGTGTTCAAGCTCCTCGAAGGGCCTGTTCGGCTTTCACCCTTGGGTTCTTGGGTTTCTTGGCTTCCTGGCTGTCGGCGACGGCAAATTCGTAATCGTAGAAGCGGGCTCCCTAGTTCCGGAAGCGAGACCTGACCCTGATTCAGTGTGACTTCGTACACCAAAACGGGGCGAACAATGCGGTCAGGTCAGGTATATCTACGGCATCGCGTGCTATCATGGCGGTCACTGACCCGAAACACCCGTCAGACAATCGTCTAAAATGACGTGATTTCGAGCCTTTCTGTGCCGGAAAAGCCTGTTTTTTTACCCCGATTAGTTGATGGCTCCGTAGCCGACGATCGCTCCTAACGAGGCGCTTATGTGTGCACTGCGAAGGCAATTACCATGTGGCCACTATTCGGAAGACGGGGCTGGGTATTGCACGATTTGCGATGCGATCGCGCTTCTCAAGCTTTCACATGCTAAGCCGAAGTCTGAGCCGACCGCCACTCCTGAAATTGCCGAACAGTCAATATCTGCGAACCGCCGTAAATTTGGATGCGTATGGGGACTCTTCATAATCTTGGCAGTGTTTGCGTCCTGTTGGATGGCATGGAAATGGATCATCAATGTCGAAGAGGAACGCACTAGTGAAGAGCGAAGGCAAAAGGAGGAGTTGGCGTGGATTAGGGCCCGGGATACTCGTGACCCGCATGCAGTTCTGTTGTTTGTAAAGGAATTCGACAAGGGATTACATGCGTCTGAGGCAAAACAGTTATACGAAAACCTGGCTTGGACTGACATAAATAAAACACATTCGTTATCTGAATGCCGAGAATACGTCGACTTCCTCTGGACAAAAGGTATTCATTCTTGCCAGATAACCCTTATCCTTGCTCAACAACTGCATTCCTACGGAATGTACTACGCGGCAGGTGAGAGTTGTGCGATGTCGTCTGCAGAACATGATAGTGCCCTTAACGGACTAGCAGCGCTAAATAAGTCAGATGACGATGTCTACAAACGTGTGTATGCCACACGCGACCCAAAAAAAATAAGGGAATATCTTGAAGAATTCCCTGAAGGAAAACACAAGGAAGAAGCGAAGGCTCTTGAGGACGATGTTGCGTATTCGCTTGCATTAAAACGTGGTCCTGACGAAATCAATAGATATTTGTCTGCTCATCCCGATGGTCGGCACAAAGCCGAGGCGACCGCAGTGCTCCAGCGAGAAGATCAGATTACGATTCTACTGGCGCTAAGCAAATTGAAACAAGCACAGGTGCCACGATTGGGGGTCGAACTGTTTGTCTTAGACGAAGGTGAGCATGGCAAAGCTGTCACTGAAATAGCGAGTGCCGTATTTCGAGGGCGGGTCAGGTATATCGATATGTCTGGGTCTACTGTACCTAGTAGGCTCATGGAGGTAGTTTTCGAGAAGTTGCGTAATCCAACGACGGACATCGTTGTAAACATGAGTTGGACACTCAGTCGAGCAGATGAGATAGAAGCCAAAATGTTTCAGGCATTGAGTAAATCGGGCGTTGTGTTCGTCGCTGCAGCTGGCAATGACGGTGGCGGGCTGGCATATCCTGCGAGTGATCCCTCCGTTCTAGCGGTCGGCTCCGTAGAACCTGAGGCTTTGGAATTAACCAGTTATTCAAATCGTGGCCCAGCATTGGCCTTTTGTTCAAGAGATTACACGTCAAAGCGAACCTCAGAGTTCCTAGATAAGTGGAGATCGGAATTACAAGCCGATTACTGTCAGTCGGAAATAAGAGATGCGTCGTTCAGTATGACGCCCGTGGAGACCCGTCAACGAGTTGACCTGCCCCCAATTTCTCAACCACTGATAGCTGGAGTTTCCCGGTTTTTGTTTAGCTCCGAGATTATCTCGCAGCCGCCGTCGAGGCTGTGTAAATGTGGGAAGCGCTCTTTGCTTTCCACATTTACATAGCCTGCATTTCGCCGGAATTCTTCCGGCGTCTTGTATTCGAGTGAGCTGTGCGGACGCTCGCAGTTATACTCCTTCCGCCAGCTTGCCAAGGTGCTCCTTACATCATTCAGCGTGCGGAACCAGTGCGCGTTGAGGCACTCGTCCCGTAACCTTCCGTGGAAACTCTCGACATGGCCATTCTGCATCGGCCTGCCTGGCTGGATATGCACCAGCCCTACTTTCCAGTCTTCCGCCCAACCCAGCATGCGACGCGAGGTGAACTCAGGTCCGTTGTCCGAGCGCACGTTCTCCGGCCGGCCGCGCTCATCGATCAGCCTATCCAGCACACGCGTCACCCGTCCGCTGCCCAGGCTGGTGTCGGCCTCAAGCGCCAGACACTCACGTGTATACGCATCCACCACGCTGAGGATCCGCACCATCCTCCCGGTTGCCAGGCCATCCACGATGAAGTCCATCGCCCACTCCTGGTTGGGTCGGATCAGTCGCGGCGTCTGAGCACGATCTCGCACCAAATGCTTGCGTTTCCTGCGCCGAACCGCCAATCGTTCTTCCAAATACAGCCGGTAAATACGCTTCACGTTGACCTCGTGGCCTCTACGTTGGAGCAAGACATGCAGCCTTCGATAGCCGTAACGCGGCTTCTGCCGAGCCAGCTTCACCAGTGCTTCGCGCAGTTCGATGTTGCGGTCCGGGCGAGGCTCATATCGATAGCTCGACCGCTCCACGCCCAGAAGCTTGCAGGCCGTGCGTTCGCTCAGACGGAACTCGACTGAGATGAACGCCACTTCTTCTCTCAGACCGGCAAGCTCCACCCGTTTTTTCGTATGACTGCCTTCAGCGCCTCGCCGTGTAGGCTCAGCTCCGCTACCAGCAGCTTCAGACGACGGTTCTCATCCTCCATCGCCTTCAGACGCTGCGCCTCGCTCACTTCCATCCCGCCGTACTTCGACTTCCAGCCATAGAATGTCGCCGCGCTGATCCCGTGCTCCCGGCACACATCCGCCGTCTTCACACCAGCCTCATGCTGCTTCAATATCCCGATGATCTGCTCTTCCGTATACCGGCTCTTCTTCATACTCCGTCCTCCCGCTTAGATTACGAGAGAACTCCAGTTTTAACTGGTTGAGGTTTGCGGAGGCAGGTCAGAGTCGCTGAGTTTTATGAAAACAAACTGCACGACCTGAGCAAGCGTAGTGGAACATCGTTCAGTGCACCTGTTGTTGCAGGCACGTTGGCGATCGCGCTAGAGGAATATCCGTCGCGACCGATCAAGGAGATGGTCGGAATGGTTCAGGACCGGTCAGTGCGGACGAAGTACTGCTCTATAGTTGAGGGAGCAACCAAGGCGCAAATGGAAAGCCTGTGGGCGCGAAGTATCGATCAATTCTATGAGCACAGCCCATGTAGCGAGTTCGTTTCATTTTTACAAAAACAGCGTTAAAGTGCGTCTTTGGGAATGGGAGTTGTTGAGTTTTGGTTCCAGGTTTCCGTAAGGGAGACAGACGCAGTTGGCGGCGCAGCCGCACCGGCTGTATATTCGGACCACGGCTTTGAGCATTCATACCGCATTGCGAGCCGCCGGCTCTTCGACTATCGACGGGTTTGCCATCCTTCTGTGTCGATTGTCTTCAGTCGATTAACCCGCGAACAACGTTCCGTTGTGCGAAACTTCGGCCTTATGTGCAAATCGAGTCAGAAACTTCAGCCTTTTGCGTTGAAAACGGTTCAAGCTTATGTGGCCTCAATTATTCCAACTCGTTGAAAGGCCACGCGCACAGCTTCAACCTTATGCGTCAACCCACAGAAGAAGAAGAAGACCGGAGCATGGCCGATCTGGCTCACGATCCGGTCTTTATTCTTTTCTACGGCGAATGTGGACTACTCCTTGCTACTGACGAGAGAAAACATGGCGCCCTGAGGGTCCTGGCCGTTGATGATCCAGCCGCCACCCGGGACCTGCATCGGGCCGTTCAGGACCTTTCCACCGCCGGATTCGACCCGTTTGACGGCCTCCTTGATCGAGTCAACATTGAAGTAGAAATTCCAACATGAGACGGGTATGTGCGGCGCTTTAGTCATCATGCCGCCGTCGCCCATTTGCTTGTGGTCGCCTTCATCGAAGATGCGATAGACGCCCATAGGTCCCATGTCCATATCGGTGACCTTGGTCCAGCCAAAGAGCTTGTTGTAGAAGTCGAATCCGCCTTCGAGGTCAGTGGTATAGAGTTCGTGCCAGCCGATGGTGCCGGGGGTCGGTGGCGCGGGGCGCTCTGGCGATGCCATGTTGGGGTTGGGAGTGAAGACGACGATGGCGGCTCCCTGAGGATCGGACAAGACGGCGAAGCGAAGCATTCCGGGAACGTCGGTTGCGGGTTTCCATACCTTGCCGCCGGCTTCGACAATCTTTTCGATGTGAGCATCGACATCGTCGACCGCGATGTAGCCGATCCAGGCGGTGTGTCCGGCCATCTGCAACATGCCGGCGATTCCAACGTTACCGAGGTTGAAGGTGGTGTACGGGGGGCCGTCTCCAGAGGGCATCTCCTGGGTCGTCCAGCCCACAACGTCCGAGTAAAACTTGCCGGTGGCTTTGGTATCGCTGGTCATGATTTCGTACCAGCTGAACTTTCCTTTTGGCGTGAACATTGCGAGAGTTCTCCTTGTAGTGGGACGCATCAAGGAATCAGCGTCCCGTGGGGTGGAGCGTTGATATCAACTTGATCAAAGGCATGTCAATCCGGTCAAAGGTTAATTTCTCGGCCGACCCACAATGCGCGTCGGGCTCATTGTGAGGATATGCGTTTGCAGGGCCCCGATGGTGACGATCAGGCCGCGAGACGATTTCCCACAGCATCCACCCCAAGAATCTGCGCAGAGGGTATGGCGCGCCGGATCCACCGAATATTCTTCCGGTGGAATAGATCGCAGCCCAGAGCCAGCGGGGCGCAAGAATGCTTCCATAATTTCCTGTTAACCGCGGAACCGGGTGGTGCGTCTCTCCGTACAGAGGCCTCATGGCACACGACCTGCGTTTTGCCCTGCGCATGATCTTCTCCCATCGCTGGTTTTCCGCCGCCGTGGTGGCGACCCTTGCTCTCGGCATCGGGCTCAACACGATGGTGTTCACTCTCATCAACGCAGTGCTGTTCAAGCCTGTGCCGGTGCCCGGGGGTGCGCGCCTGGTCTCCATCATCAGCCGCAACCTGACGATGAGAGAGGGCTTTCTGCCCATGTCGTACCCCGACTTTCAGGACTATCGCGCGCAGGCAACATCCTTTGAGGCTATTGAAGGCGCGATCGATGAAGAGGGCGTGATCAGCGAGAACGGTAATCCCCCTCAGCCCTTTCACCTGCAGCGTGCCTCTTCGGGAATCTTTTCGATGCTGCACACCGGAGCTGTTCTGGGCCGAGGATTTGTGTCGAGCGACGATAAGCCCGGCGCCGACCCGGTGCTGGTGATCGGCTACGGCATCTGGAAAGATCGCTACGGGAACGCGGCAAATGTCATCGGCCGGAAAGTGCGCGTGAATGGCTCGCCAGCGACCATCGTCGGGGTTATGCCCAATGGATTCAAATTCCCCAACGGCGTCGATATGTGGGTGCCGCTCACGCCCACGACCGACCTGGCCAAGCGCGACAATCGCCACATCATGGCATACGGCATTCTCAAGCCCGGAGTGAGTATTCAGCAGGCCAGCAGCGAATTCGACGGCATTGCCCGCAGGCTTGCAGCGCAGTACCCGAAGGAGGACAAGGATTTCGGCGCCAGTGTCGAGACATTTCATGAGCGCTATAACGGCGGCAATATTCGCATCATTTTTTTGCTCATGCTGGCGGCAGTGGGCTTCGTGCTCCTGATTGCCTGCGCCGACGTTGCCAACATGATGCTGAGCCGCGCGCTCACGCGCAAACGCGAGATGTCGATCCGCGCGGCACTGGGCGCGTCGCGATGGAGAGTGGTTCGTCAGCTGCTCATTGAAAGCCTGCTGCTCAGCACCTTGGGGGGCCTGCTGGGGATGGGGCTGGCTGCGTTGGGTGTGCACTGGTTCGATCTCTCAACCGCGGACATCAGGCCTTACTGGATTCGCTTCACGATGGACTACTCGGTGTTTGGCTATTTTGCCGGCCTTTGCATCGTGAGCGGCCTTTTGTTCGGCACTGCGCCGGCGCTGCGATCCTCGCGGCCCGACCTCAACGAAGTCATGAAAGAAGGCGCGCGCAGCTTCGGCCGTCATCGCGAAGGATGGCTCTCCGCCGTGCTGGTGGTGTTTCAATTCAGCCTCACCCTGGTGCTGATGACCGGAGCGGGGATCTTCGTGCACAGCCTGCTTGCGAACCTTTCGATCAATCCCGCAATTCCCGCGCAGCAGTTGATGACCGCCCGCATCAATTTGCCGGATGTGCGCTACAAGGACGCCGACGCACGGCAGCGCTTCTACGACCAGTTGCTGCCGCGCCTGCGCGCCATTCCCGGCGTCGGCCGCGTCGCGCTCGTCTCGGTTCCTCCGGGGCTGGGGGCGGCGCGCGAGCAGATCGAACTCGAGCACGCGCCGGTGGCAGATCGGGCGCGGCGACCCGAGGTGGCATTCCTCGCCCAGTCACCGGGCTATTTCGACATGATTCACCTGCCGCTTCTCGAGGGCCGCGATTTCACTGCAATCGATGGCTCCCCAGAGCACCTGGGCGCGATCTTTACTCGCGATGCTGCCGCGCACTTCTGGCCCAAGCAAGATGCGATCGGCAAGCGGTTCCGCTTGTACGACGACCAGAACAAGCCCACGGAATGGATCACGGTGATTGGCGTCTCCGCCAACATGGTTCAGGAACTGTTATCGAACGACCCGAGGCCATTAGTGTTTGTGCCGTACCGGCAGGAAGGCTGGAATTCCATGTCGATCATGGTCGAATCCAGCCGCGATCCTTCCACTGCGGTTCGGGCCGCCGTGCAAGGCATCGACCAGGAGCTACCCCTGCACGATGTCTCCACGCTCACCCAGGATCTTCAGCATCAGACCTGGTTTCTCCGCGTCTTCGGCAAGCTTTTCGGCAGCTTCGCCTTCATCGGCCTGGTGATGGCCTCGGTAGGCATCTACGCGGTGATTGCGCAAGCCAGCAGCAGCCGGACCCAGGAAATCGGCGTACGCATGGCCCTTGGCGCGAGTGTGCGGGATATTCTTCTGCTGATCATGAAGCGCGGTCTTTGGCAAATCGGGGCAGGACTTGCGCTGGGGATTGCCGCGGCTGTTCCTGCCGCGCGCATCATGGGCTCATTGCCGATCGGGGTTTCGGCAGGGGATCCAACGGTGTTCCTGGTGGTTGCATCGGTGCTGGTGGTGGTGGGTCTTTTCGCCTGCTGGCTGCCGGCGCGCAAGGCTGCGGCGCTTGACCCCGTGCAGGCCATCCGATACGAGTAAGAAACTTCTTCGCCGTTTCTTCTACCCATCCAATTCACGCCCCCTGTCCAGCGGGGCGCGCAAAACCGCTTGCAGGCGATCCGCATCTAACTCTCCACCAGACTACGCACTTCCTCTCTCCGCGCGGCGAAGTGTCTTGTGCGGAGGAATATCCCCACCTTAGAGTCGAATCGATGAACTTGTTTGCGCCCCAATTGGTTGGGAAAGGCAGCGAGCATCCGCTCAACGTCCGCGGTACTGAGCTCGCGGCCGGAGATCCGCGCGATCTCTACCGGCAAAAGATTGCGCGTATCACTCTCGACTCGATGGTCCAGTTTGTCGGCCTTCTCGACGCCAATGGAACCGTGCTCGAGATTAACCAGGTTGCGCTTGACGCGGTGGGCATCAAGCTCTCCGAAGTCGAGGGTAAGCCCTTCTGGACCACCTTCTGGTGGCAAGTCTCCGAAGAAATCCGGGCCACGCTCATGGATGCCATTCAGCGGGCGGCGGGTGGAGAGTTTGTTCGCTGGGATACGGAAATCTACGGGCGCGCCGGCGGAAAAGAGACGATCATCATCGACGCCTCGTTGTGTCCCGTCAAGGATGATGCGGGCAACGTCGTCTTTATCACCGCGGAAGGCCGCGACATCACCGAAAAGAAGGCGCATGAACGCGAAATTGCGCGGCAGCGCGAGGAACTGGCCAAGCTCGACGAATTGAAGACGCAGTTCTTCGCCAACATCAGCCACGAATTCCGCACCCCGCTGACCCTGATGATGGGGCCGCTTGAAGACGCGCTTGCCGGGAGGGATGATTTGTCTCCCGCGATCCGCGAAAGCCTGAAGCTTGCGCAACGCAATTCCCTGCGGCTGCTTAAGCTCGTTAATACCCTGCTCGACTTCTCCCGCATTGAAGCCGGACGCATGCAGGCTTCCTATGAGCCCACCGACCTGGCGCAACTGACCGCGGAACTTGCCAGCGTGTTCCGTTCGACCATCGAGCGCGCCGGATTGCGGCTGATCATCGACTGTCCGCCCATCGCGGAACCGGTGTACGTGGACTGCGAGATGTGGGAGAAGATTGTCCTCAATCTCCTCTCCAACGCATTCAAGTTCACGTTTGCCGGAGAGATCGAGGTCGCGTTGCGCAGCGCCGGCGCCAACGCGGAGATGAGTGTTCGCGATACGGGCACCGGCATCCCACCCGAAGAAATTCCGCGGCTGTTCGAGAGATTCCATCGAGTGAAGGGCGCCAGCGGCCGTTCCTATGAGGGAAGCGGAATCGGACTTGCCCTGGTGCAGGAGCTGGTCAAACTGCACGGCGGCACGGTTCGCACGGAAAGCGAACTGAATCGCGGCACCCGGTTCATCGTTTCGATTCCACTGGGGACGGCACATCTTCCTGCCGACCGGATTCAGGCGGCCCGCGACGTCGCTTCGACCCGGCTTGCATCGGGGGCATACATCGACGAGGCCGAGCGGTGGTCCCCAATTGCCGAGGGCATTCAGGCGAGTGAGTTGTTGCGCACCGAGCCGGCAAACGCTGGCGAAGACAACGACGTCGAATCGTCTTCCTCGCCAAAAGAAGTGATCGTGCTGGCCGACGACAATGCCGACATGCGCGATTACCTGGCGCGCCTGCTCGGCGGACAATACCGCGTGCATGCCGTTTCCAATGGAGTCCAGGCGATCGACGCGGCCCGGCAGTTGCATCCCGCGCTACTGCTTACCGACATGATGATGCCGGAGCTGGATGGATTCGGGGTGCTGCGCGCGATCCGCGACGATGCTTCCCTGAACGGCATTCCGGTCCTGCTTCTGTCCGCAAGAGCAGGCGAAGAATCGCGCGTGGAAGGCCTGAACGCCGGCGCTGACGATTATCTCGTGAAGCCGTTCACGAGCCGCGAATTGCTGGCCCGCGTGGCCACTCACATCAAAATGGCCAGACTTCGGCGCGAGGCCGCGGAGAAGGAAGCAAGGCTGCGCGCGGAGGCGGAAATTGAGCGGCACCGGCTGCAAGAGTTGCTTGCCCAGGCCCCGGCAGGCATCGGCCTGCTCAACGGCAGCGACCTGCGCTGGACCTTCGTAAATAACCAGTTCATTCGCATTTCCGGGCGCTCGAACAGTGAAGACTTCCTGGACAAGACCCTGCGCGAGAGCCTTCCTGAATTCGCCGATCAGGGATTCCATCAATTACTGGCCGAGGCTTATCGCACCGGGGAGCCGTATGTCGGCCGGGAAATGAGAGTGGTCCTGAACCGCACAGGAACCGGCCAACCGGATGAGGCCTACTTCGATTTTGTCTACCAGCCGGTACGGAACTCGGAGGGCAAAGTCGACGGAATTCTCATCCACGCCGTGGAAACCACCGACCGGGTGATGGCCCGCCGTTCAAGGGAAGAGAACGTCGAACGCCTCCGCCTTGCGCAGAGGGCGGCGCAGATCGGTACATGGGAATGGGACCCGACGCGGAATTCCCGCGCGTTGTCGCCCGAGCTTCGCCGCATGTTCGGGACCGATGATTCTGATGACGGCTACCACACCTGGGAATCGCGAGTGCATCCCGACGATTGGGGCCTTGTGGTGCGCTGCATGACCGAAGGCGATCGCACCGGGACAATGGAGTTCGAGTATCGCTACAACCATCCTCAGGATGGCATGCGCTGGTTCTGCTGTATCGGACGCAGGCTGAAAGACGAAACGCGCATGTTCGGCATCGTTCAGGATGTTACTGGCCGTAAGGTTGCCGAGGAAGCCTCGCACCGACTGGCCGCCATCGTGCAATCGAGCGATGACGCCATCATCGGCATCGATCTGGATGGCGGGATTATGAGCTGGAATCCCGCGGCATCCCGCATCTTCGGCTATTCCCCGAACGAGATCATCGGTTGGCCCGTATTTCGACTCATCCCTGAACGGTTGCATCCGGAAGAGCACTTGATCCTGGAAAGACTACGGAACGGTGAATCGGTCGAGCACTACGAAACCACCAGGCTGAAAAAGAGTGGTGAATCGATCGAGGTCTCTCTTTCAATTTCACCCATACGCGACGGCTCGGGCCAGTTGATCGGCGCGTCGAAGATTGTTCGCGATGTCTCCGAAAGAAAGCGCCTGGAACGATTACTGATTCAATCGGAGAAGTTCGCTGCCACCGGGCGCATGGCGGCTACCGTTGCGCATGAGATCAACAATCCACTCGAGTCGGTGCTCAACCTGATCTATCTCGCCCGCAAGCATAGCTCCACGGGCGGGACCGCCTATGCCTATCTGCAAACCGCTGAGCAGGAATTGGAGCGGGTCTCGCATATTGCCCGGCAAACGCTGGGCTATTATCGCGACACCGGTGCGCCCGTTGAAGTCCAGCTGCACAACATACTCAACGAGGTATTGAGCGTTTACGAAACCAAGATCCGCGCGGCAGGGATCATGGTCGATTGCCGGTTCGGCGCTCACCGGCCGCTGCGAGTGCGCAAAGGCGAGATCCTGCAAGTGTTCTCAAACGTGATTGCCAACGCGATTGATTCCATGCCCAACGGAGGAAGGCTTCGCATCGAAGTCGCGGAGACCGTTCCGCCGGAAGAGGAAGGAGTCCATGTTCTCATCAGCGATGATGGAACCGGCATCCGCTCCGAGTTTCTTGACAAGGTCTTTGAGCCGTTCTTTACCACGAAAGGAGATCTCGGCACAGGGATCGGACTGTGGGTAAGCAAGCAACTGGTCGAGAAACACGATGGCCGCATCGCCGTTGACAGCAGCACGGATCCAGGTCGTAGAGGAACGTCGGTCGCAATTTTCTTTCCACGCTTGACGCCTGACCCGTTACCATCATTGGCCAGGCAGGTTTCCGGTCAAATTCGCGAAGGAAACCCCAAAGGGGGCAACTGATGGCAGGCGAACTGCGAGTCTCAGCGCGAGGGGACGACATCCCGCCCGACAATACGGAGACAAGCAGCCTGAAATCCGCGCGCGAGGGGGCGACCGACAAACGCCCCAGTATCCTGGTGGTCGATGATCACTTCACCATCGCCGACACGCTGGCCGACATCCTGAACGGCGCCGGATTTGAGGCCATCGTGGCATACGAAGCAAAGGCGGCCTTGCAAATCGCGGAGAAGATGCGTCCCCAGTGCCTGCTCACCGACGTCGTGATGCCGATGATGAACGGCGTGGAACTGGCCATCGCGGTGCGGCAGATGCTGCCCACTACGAAGATCCTTTTGCTTTCAGGCCAGGCGGGGATTTCCGACATCCTTCATCATGGCCGGCAGCAGGGCTATGAATTCGAACTCATCGCAAAGCCCATCCATCCGGAAAAACTCCTCGACCAGTTGAAAAAGACCATCGACCGTTGAGCCGCGCACCTACTCATCCAGCTTGAAGATCCTGATCTGCACGAGTTTGGCAATGGTCAGGTTCTTGAGACCTCGCTCCTGCATGCGCTGGATAAACTCCGGCGTGATGTGGAAGATGCGAATCTGGACCAGCTCGTCGATCGTCGGCTTATAACCCAGCGCGCGAATCTGCCGCACTTCCTCGGCGTTGACCCCCTGCACCTTGAGTCCCACCAGTTGATCGGCATTGGGCAAATCGTAGCCCAGGGCCGTGATGCTGTGAACATAGCCAGGATCGATTTTGAAAATCTTCAGTGCAAGGAGGTTATCCACCGTAATTCCGTGGACGCCGGTGTGCTGCATCGATTCCGCCCAGGCGCTGTCGACGCCAATGAACGCGTAAGCCATCAGCTTTTCAGAATCGTACCCACTGAAGCCCATGCGGCCCATCTTTTCAACGAAGGCATCATCGGGCGTGAAGACAGCTTTGCCTTCGAGTTCCGCGTTGCGCACGGTTCCGCTGCAGGTGAATGTTCCCGCTTCGGCGGCCAGTGTCGCGGTGAGATTGGCGCCGTCGCGCCCCAGGTCGGCCAGAGTGATTCCCGTAAACCGCGTCATCGATTCATTGCTGAAATTGTTGCCGCAATGGCGCTCGCCTTCGCACTCGCCCTTGTCGACTTGAAGGCTGAGCTTCCCCAGGTCCTCGCTGGCTCGAATGGAGCAGTCGGCATGGAAAGGAGCGAGAGAGGCAGCGTGCACCGTGATGGATGCGGCCGCAACGGTGATGATTGCAAACAATCTGTAGCGACTCATTTGAAATCTCCTCTGAGGGAAATGCGCAAGGCTCTCCCGGGCGCGCAGGTGTTTCGACCTGTGCGTCTGGACGATACAGAAGGTGGAGGGGACGCCTACTCTTTCACGGATTCATCGTCGAGCACGCCGGAGATGCGAATCTTTACCAGCTTCTCGAGCGATAGGTTGGTGAATCCGTGTTTCTTGGCCGACGCAATGAAGTCCGCATTGATATTGAAGATTTTGGTCTTGATGACATCGTCAACGGTGGCTCCGGGATACTGTTGCGCGATCGACTGCGCGTATTCGGGAGTGACGCCCTGGACGCGCAGCGCGAGCAGTTTCTTCGAATCCAGATTTTTGAACCCAGCTTTGGTCATGCCGTCGACGAAGCTGGGCGTGACCTCGAAGATGCGATAGGAAATCGCATCTTGAATGGATTTCACTTCCAGTCCCTGTTTTTTGAATTCGGCGATCGCCTCCGCCGAGACTCCATGAATCCTGCATGCGATCAAGTCGTCGGCGCTGAGTTTTCCGAAGCCCAGCTGCGACATGGAGTGCGCATATTCCGGCGTGACGCCCTGGATCTTCATGGCAATCATCTTGTCCAGGTCGACATCGTAGCCGGCGGCCTTCATGCGGTCGATATAGGTCAACTTGGTTCCAGTGTTCTCAGATGGCGATGGCGCGGGAGTCTCGTTCTGATTCTGCGCCAACGCGACAGGCTGCGGTTCCGGTGCAACGCTTGGCGCGGCGGGCGCAACTCCGGGATGCGGTTTGGAAACTGCGACGCGCGACGAAACCGTGGGAATAGCGGAGGGATTGGATGCTTGTGCAAGTGTGACTGAAGCGGCCGTCGAAGGAGTTGGGCGCAGGCCCGCGATCACCTGCGGGGCCGGAAGCAGGAGCACAACCACGGCTGCAAATACAGCCGCGGCTGAAAACGGACGAAGCGAACGAGATGCGTTCATTGGCATGGATTCACCCAGGATGCGCGCGATGCGCATGCGTAGCGTTTGTGGAGACTGGTGACCGTCGAGAGCCATGGCCAAACGCATCTGGCGCGAACGATGCTCTTCGAGATGGAACAGGGCGCTGGCATAGACCACTGGATTGGGGCAGATTTTCAAGGCGAGATCGTCGCAGCACAGTTCCCTTTCGTGGCGAACGCGGCCGCTGATCCACCACACTGCGGGATGGAAGAAGAAAAGTGTTTCAACCAGCGTCTGCACCAGGTTCCATAAGAAGTCGGCGCGGCGAACGTGTGCGAGCTCATGCGCCAGAACAACTTCCAATTCGTCGGGGCCCAGCAGAGTCACAGCAGAAATGGGCAGCAGGACGATGGCCCGCACGGTGCCGACCGTGATGGGGCTGGCGATGGCGTTCGAAATGCGCAGCAGCACAGTCTTTCGCAGCCCGAGCGCGTGCGAAATGCGCTGAAAGGCCGCAAGAACAGCTTCGGGCGCCTGCTGCATTGCGGAAGCGCGAAGCCGATGAATCAACCACCATCCGCCCACGCCGCGCACCGAAAGCGCCAGGACACCGATGACCCAGAACGCATCAATCCAGCCCATCAAGCTGGGAAGGGAGTTCGCCACATGTGCCGCAGTGGAGGGTGTTGACGGAGCGGTACCAGGCGCAACCATGCGTGGAAAATCGCCGGAGGCGAGCGCATTGGTGACAGTCGAATACACCGGCGACGCAGGCGACCGCACTTCCCAAGCAAAGGTGAACACCGCAGCGACGGGCATGGCCAGCAACGCCGCGAGGGCCAGCACGTAACGCGATTCGCTTGCTCGCCGCGTGAAGGCGATGGATGCCAGGCGATAGACGCCGGCAATCAAAGCGGCCTGCCAGCAGAAATGAATAAGGGTCCAGGCGGTGGCTTCGATGGTATGAGTCATTGCCGCTCCTTCTTCAAATATGAGGAACCGGATCTCTTGCGCTCGATCAGTGCGCGAATTTCGTCGAGTTCGTTCTGGCTGGCGGGCTCCATAGCCAGGGCATGAAGCGCCAGTTGCGCGGCGGAGCCGGAAAACAGCCGCATGCTGAGGTCCTTGAGAATCTTGCTCTGCATCGCATCCTGGCTGATCGCCGCGCGATACACATGGGCACGGTTGGCCTCGTCGCGCACCACCAGGCCCTTGGCAGTCATGATCTGCAGCATTTTCAGCACAGTCGTGTAGCCGGAAGGGCGCTCTTCGTTGAGCGTATCGTAAATATCGCGAACTGTCGCCGGTTCTTTCTCCCACAGGATGCGCAAAAGCTCCAGTTCAGCTTCCGTGGGTCTCGGGACGGATTCGGTGGCGTTCGTCATGATGTGTTGACGTTATACGAAGTCTTTCGTAATTGTCAACGAAAATCTTCGTAGATGATGATTTTGTCGACTGAAATACCACCGTTCGTCACAAACTTATTGGAAAAGCATGCGTCACGGCGGAACCTCACCGCAGGACGTTGCGTAAACGTCTCGTGAGCTTTGCCAGGTAATCCCTGCCCGAGGAAAAACGTGAACTCTTTCCCCAGTCAACTCAAGCAGATTCTGCGCCGGCTTTGGCGCGCGCCAGTCTTTACGATCGTTACGCTCATCACGGTTGGCGCCGGGGTGGGGGCGAATATCGCGGTGTTCAGCGTGGTCGAAGGAGTCCTGCTGAAACCGTTGCCCTATCCGCATCCGGAAGCGCTGGTCGGAGTCTGGCACACCGCTCCCGGGCTCAATCTGGACGATGTGAACATGTCGCCGTCGAACTACTTTATTTATCGCGAGCAGAGCCGGGTTTTCCAGGACATCGGCATCTACCAGGGCGACTCGGTGAGCGTGACCGGGCAAGGCAATCCGGAACAGGTACATGCACTCGATGTCACCGACGGTCGTGCTCCCAATCCTGGGTGTCACTCCGCTGCTAGGCCGCTGGTTCAACCGCGCCGACGGGCAGCCCGGCAGTCTCGATACGGTGATGCTTGGGTACGGCTACTGGCAGAGTCGCTTTGGTTCCGACCGCTCCATTATTGGTCGCGCCATCACGGTTGACGGCAAAGCGCGCCAGGTCATCGGCGTGATGCCCAAGGAATTTCGATTCCTCGATGGCGAACAGCCTGCGTTGTTTTTGCCCTATCAGTTCGATCGGGAAAAACCACCCTCGGCCAGTTCAGCTACGACGGAATTGCCCGTCTGCGGCCCGGCGTGTCCCTTCCGGCAGCCAATGCCGATGTCGCGCGGTTATTGCCTATTGTCTTTTCCAGCTTTCCCCCACCGCCCGGCTTCAGCATGGATCTGTTCCACCAGGCACGCATAGGTCCGAAGGTGAGGCCGCTGAGCCAGGACGTGATCGGTGACGTCGGCAAACTGCTGTGGGTGCTCATGGGCAGCATCGGAATTGTGCTGCTGATCGCGTGCGCCAATGTCGCCAACCTGCTGCTCGTCCGTGCCGAGGGGCGTCATCAGGAATTGGCGGTTTGCTCTGCCCTGGGAGCCAGCCCGTGGCGGATCGCGAAGGAATTTCTTCTCGAGAGCGTAGTCATTGGATTTCTCGGAAGCATCCTGGGACTTCTGCTCGCGTGGGGTGCGTTGCGGCTGCTGGTCGTGCTTGGGCCAACCGGTTTACCGCGCCTTCAAGATATCGGCATGGATGCCAACGTGCTTGTTTTTACGGTGGCTGTCTCGCTCTTCTGCAGTCTGCTCTTCGGCTCGATCCCGGCGCTGCGGTACGCCGGCACACGCATGGGAACAGGCTTGCGTGAGGGCGGCCGTACCAGCAGCCAGGGCCGTGAACATCATCGCACCCGCAACACGCTGGTCGTCATTCAGGTGAGCCTGGCCTTCGTCCTGCTGATCTGCTCAGGATTGATGATTCGCACCTTCCGCGCTCTGACGCATGTCGATCCCGGTTACGACACCTCGGCGAAGATCCAGACGTTGCGCATGGATATCACCGAAGCCGACGTCCCCAAGCCCGACGATGTGGTACGCATGCAGCAGGCGATCGTAGCAGAAGATAGCTGCCATTCCTGGCGTGACTTCCGTCGCCTTCGGCAATTCCGTTCCCATGGATGGAAATCGAATGGGAAGACCCGGTGTTTGCGCAGGATCGGACCTATCCGAACGGAGCGATGCCGCCATTGCGTCGATTCCAGTTCGGCTCGCCGGGATTGCTGGGAACACTCGGAATTCCTTTGATTGCAGGGCGGGATTTTACCTGGGATGAGACTTATCAAAAGCGCCACGTCGCCATGGTGTCGGAGAACTTCGCTCGCGAGTATTGGGGCAGTCCGGCCAATGCGCTGGGCAAGCATATTCGCGTGAGCACCAAGGATGATTGGCGCGAAATCGTCGGCGTGCTCGGCGATGTCCACCAGGACGGCATGAATAAAGATGCGCCTCCGGTTGCGTACTGGCCGACTTTGATGAACCATTTTGAGAGCGATGACGTGAACATCCGCCGCTACATCACGTTCGCGATTCGCACCCCGCGCGCCGGTTCCGAGAGCCTTATGAAAGATGTACGCCAGGCCGTGTGGTCGGTCGACGCGAACCTGCCGCTCTCCGATGTGCGCACGCAGGAGTACTACTACTCGAAATCGGTGTCGCGCACGTCGTTCACGCTGGTGATGCTGGGGATTGCGGCGAGCATCGCCCTGCTCCTGGGTGTAGTAGGTCTTTACGGCGTCATCGCCTATTCGGCGTCGCAGCGCACGCGCGAGATCGGCATTCGCATTGCGCTCGGCGCGCAGCGCAACACCATTACGACGATGTTCGTCCGGCAGGGCCTGGTTCTCGCCGGGAGCGGCATCGTGTGCGGGCTGCTTCTCGCATTGGCGGCCACGCGCCTGCTCAGGTCTTTGCTTTTCCACGTCAGCCCGATGGATCCGATCACTTATGGGCTGGCATGCATCGCCTTGTGCGGAGCCGCGGCGCTGGCCAGCTATATACCATCGCGGCGGACTGCAACCGTCAATCCGGTCGACGCCCTACGCGCCGAGTAGCACCGCGGCCGGGCGCCTCTGCTTGTGTTAGCATTCTCCGCGAGCTAATCCCATGCGGAGTTTTGTTTTCCAAGCCAGTCGCCTGGCCGTTTTGTTGTTTTTCTGCGCGGCGTTCTGCATCGCGCAGCAGCCATCTTCCGCGGTTCAAGCCAATCGGGACGGATACCTCAAGATTGCCGGCGAGGTTGAAAGCGCCCTGCACAATGACGTGCTGGGCGTGTGGTTTCCGCGAGCGGTGGATCACACCAAAGGCGGCTTCCATTCCCACTTCACTCGCGATTGGCAATGGGCGCCGAGCGACGGGAAGTTTTCCGTCTTTCAGGGGCGCATGACGTGGGTGGCTTCGCAGGTGGTGCTGCGCGAGCCGAACATGAAAGAGCAGTTTGTACCCATCGTCCACCAGGGAGTCGACTTCCTCCAGAACGTGATGTGGGACAAGGAGTACGGCGGCTTTTTCTGGGGTCTCGATGACGACGGCAAGATCACGCCGGAGTTCACCGATCACAAGCACCTGTATGGGATGGGATTCTGCATCTACGGCGCGGCGGCGGCATATAAGGCCACCGGCGATGCGAAGGCGCTGGCACTCGCGAAGGAAGGCTTTCTGTGGATCGATAAGCACGCGCACGACGCCGCGAACGGCGGCTACTTCGAATGGCTGACGCGCGAAGGAAAACCCGTCGAGCCGCAAGCTCCCAACGGGCAAATCGAAATGGCTCCGGTTGGTCCCGCCGGCTACAAATCGATGAACACCCACATCCATCTGCTCGAGGCGTTCACCGAACTCTATCAGGTGTGGCCAGACCCCACGCTGCGGCAGCGCCTCGAAGAAATGCTCGCCGTGGTGCGCGACAAGATTTGCGTGGAACCGGGCGTGATGAATCTCTATTTCACCAATGCCTGGCAGCCGATTCCCAATCACGACTCTTATGGCCACGATGTCGAGACCGCCTATCTCATGCTCGAAACGGACGAGGTCCTGCACCACAAGGCCGGTGCTCAAACAGAGCGAATGGCGAAGATGCTCGTCGATCATGCACTTGCGTATGGATGGGACGAAAAGAACGGCGGCTTTTTCCGCGAAGGCACCACCTTCGGCAAGGCGGAAGATACCTACAAGGAATGGTGGATCGAGGTCGAGGGGCTGAACGCGCTGCTGCTGATGCACGAGCGCTACGGCAAGCAGAACGAGATTTACTTCCAGCGATTCCTCACGCAGTGGGCGTTCATCAAGAATCACACCATCGACGGGCAATTCCACGGCCTCTATAACCTGACCACTGCGGAGGGCACGCCCGTCTCGCAGGATAAAGGCTCCATCTGGAAGGCGGCTTATCATGACGGCAGGGCTTTCTGGAATGTGAGCGAGCGGCTGCATCGGCTTGCCGGGGATCGCTGAAAGCCTCGCATCGACGGCGGATGTCCGATGACGGTTGGCGAGTCGTGATTCCGATGTGCTAACTTACCCGCAATCGCATTTCGATTCCACCCTGGGAAGGTAACCGCATGCACGCGACCGCAAGTATCGAAAAACCAGCATCCGTCGGGACTTCGGCCGCGGAAAAATCCGTAGCGCCGCCGCCGCGCAATATCGCTGTCGACGCCTATCGCGGACTCGTCATGCTTCTCATGATGGGCGAAGTGATGAAGTTTGCCGCGGTGTCGCGGAACTACCCCGACAGCCTTTTCTGGCGCGTCCTGGGCTTCAACCAGAGCCACGTGCCGTGGTCTGGAATGAGTCTCCACGACACCATCCAGCCTGGATTCACGTTCCTCGTTGGCGTCGCGCTTCCCTACTCCATCGTCAGCCGCGCCCGCAAGGGCGAAAGCTTTCGCAACCAGCTCCTTCACGCGATCTGGCGCAGCTTCCTTTTGGTGATCCTCGGCTTCTTTCTGCGCTCCCTTGATCACCCCATCACCTATTTCACCTTCGAAGACACTCTAACCCAGATCGGCATGGGCTACACGTTCGCGTTCTTGCTTGCGTATTGCCGCCCCAAATGGCAGTGGACTGCCCTGGGCGTAATCCTCTTCGGCTACTGGCTGGCATGGGCGCTTTATCCTGCCCCCGGTCCGAACTTCGACTACGCCGCGGTCGGCGTTCCCGCTGGCTGGACGCACAACTTCAGCGGGTTCGCTTCGCACTGGAACATGAACAGCAACCTCGGCGTGGCCTTCGATCGCTGGTTCCTCAACCTGTTCCCGCGCGTTTCGCCTTTCGTGTACAACGACGGCGGTTATCTCACGTTGAGCTTCATTCCCACGCTCGGCACCATGCTTCTCGGATTGCGCACGGGCGAGTGGTTCCGCGCCGCGGCTCCCAAAATTCCGGTGAAGAAATTCCTGATTGCCGGTGCACTGCTGATGGCCGCCGGTCTCATTCTTCACTTCACCGGCATCTGCCCCATCGTGAAGCGCATCTGGACCCCGAGCTGGACGCTTTTCAGCGGCGGAGTCTGCCTCTACTTCGTCGCCGCCTTCTCATGGATTATCGATGTGAAAGGCTATCGCCGGTGGGCCTTCCCGCTGGTCGTGGTGGGCATGAATTCGATCGCTGCGTACATGATCGCCCACTTATGGGAAGAGTTCTTCATCACCAACCTACACATCAATTTCGGGTATGGGATCTTTCGGATTTTCGGGACCGGCCTCGAGCCGCTTATGCTCGGCATCACGGTCATGCTGCTCTACTGGGCTGTCCTCTACTGGATGTATCGGAAGCGCCTGTTCCTGCGCATCTGAGGACCATCTTGACGGAATACGAAGTTACCGCGTCTTACCCATTCGGTTTTTTCGCTGCTGAATCCCCCTCGCCGCAAAAAATTCGGCGTGTGAAACTGTGAGATTTGGCTTAACCATTTTATTTTCAAATGGTTGCACTGGAACCAAACACCCTGAAAAGCGCCGCAAAGATGGTGCAATATCGACTATTTAGCGGTCTTTAAGGGTAGTTAGCTTCACCGTAGTGCCCCCCTTCCTATTGCGGGAGGGGGAGCTTCTTTCGCGGCGCAGGTTGCTCCCCGGAGGTCACAGGTCCCGAGTCAGGGTCTTGAGCGCCGCTGTCCGGCGCCTTCGACGTCGATGCAAGTTCCGAGTTCCGATACTTTGGCGCGCTGATATATCCGTGGATGTGGTCCTTACTGACGTCGTTAATCACCACCTCGACGGGCTGCGGGCTATCGGGTGTATAAAACATAACCGGCTGATAGAGATTGACGTGCTTTTGCGACAGGTTGCGATCGTCCACGATCAGTTCCAGATCGGCATACTGGTGCTTGACATTGGCTTTCTTCAGGCGAACGCCAAACGGCCCCTTGTGCACGAAGTTCTTCGATTTTGATATGTCGAACTCTGTATAGTTTCGTTCTCCTCTCTTCTGGAGCAACACCAGCTCGTCGTGCGTGTGTGCAATGGACCCGGTCAGTTCCGTGCGGGCGTTGACAAGGTCTGTTCGCGTTTCATCGATCGCCTTGCCTTGGGCGTCGATCTGCGATTGCAGCTTCTTGAAATGGGGGTCCTCTCTGCGCACGCGCGGCGCGGCGGGGCGGCTGGTTGTTACCACAGGAGTGGCAGCGGCAGGAGAAACAGGCGCTTCGTTGCGCGCAACCAGCATGTTCACCTTGGTCGTGAGGTCGACTAGTTCATGTCGTGTTTCATTAAGAGCGGCGGTAGTCTGCTCATTTTTGGCGGCAAGATTCTGGGCCGTGTGATGTTCATGAATGGCGTATCCGCCGAGCGTTCCGCCGAGCGCGACGATTGCGGCATAAGCCGCGACGCGTTTCGGCGGCGCGGAAGAGGATTCGAACATAATATATCCCTCCGGAGAGCACGAGATTAGATCACTCCCTCTATTTTGGAGAACAGCACGTTCCGTTCCAATCGGTTTCACGCCGCAAGTAACTGAATTGACTCATTCCAGGCAGGGTCTATCGCAGCGAGCAGAGGGAAGAATATCCATGGGAGGGAAATTCTTACCTGGGAAGCAACCTTCCGGCGGTCGTCCAATATCTCCCGTACCTTGATCCCTCTCATAGCAACGCCACGCTCACCAGCGCCAGCATCAGCGCCACCGGCATCGCGATAATGCCCACCTTGAGAAAGGTGCCGAAGCCCACGTGCAGTCCCTCGCGCCGCATGGCGATTAACCAGAGAATGGTTGCAAGGGATCCGGTAACGGACAGGTTCGGACCGAGATCGACGCCGATCAACACGGCATTCTGGATCACTCCCTGCACATGCGCTGAATTCAGAGTGCTCCCTGCAATCAGCCCCAATGGAAGATTGTTGACCACGTTGTTTCCGAATCCCACCACCGCTCCAGTGATCAGCGCACCCAAAGCGGCAGGCAGCCTCTCAACCCATGCGAGTGTGGCTGCCGTATATCGCAGCGCGCCCACCGAGACGATAGCGTCCATCAGGACGAACAGCCCTGCCACAAGAGGCAGCACGCTCCAGCTGATGTCGCGCAGGATGCGCACCGGATGAGTACGTGCCTTGAGGAGAACCACACCCGCGACGACCAGCGCTGAAATGCAGGCGGGGAGCCCGAGATCCTTGTTCATCGCCGAAGCCGCCAACAGCACTCCAGCCACGATCCAGATGCCGGTGAACACCAGTTTTCCCGTTGAATCGAGCGTCCCGATGCCGTCACCATCGACAACGGTTCCGGCGAGCTCGCGCTGGAAATACCACCTCAGAACGAAATAAGTAGCGGCAACGGATACCATCGACGGCAGGGTGAACGCCGCCAGCCAGTGATGCAACACCGGCATGCGGGTGCGAAAAACCACAAGGTTGGCGGGATTGGAGATGGGCAGCACAAATGACGCCGCGTTGGCGATCATGGCGCACGCGAACAGATACGGCAGCGGCTCGGCCTTCGACTTTCGTATCGCAGTGAGCACGGCCGGCGTCAAGACCACCGCCGTGGCGTCATTCGACATGAAGATCGTGACCACCGTGCCGACCGCGTAGATCAGAGTGAAGAGGCGCGAGCATGAGCCGCGCGCATGTTCGACCGCAACCGAAGCAAGCCAGTCAAATACACCGTAAAAGCGTGCCAGTTCCGAAAGCAGCATCATGCCGGTGAGGAACAGGTAGACATCCGTCCCTGCGGCTATTGCCTGGCCGGCGAGCTTCAACGGAACCAGTCGCAGCAGAACCAGCAGCATCGCGCCGGCGCCGATCCAGTACACCTCGGCGATTCCGCGCGGGCGCACCAGCATCAGCACGATGCTGGCCGCGACAATCAGGATAAGTACCAGGTGCGCGGCGAAGGGCGAAATCATCGATCAGCTACTCGTGTCCTTTTCAGAATTCGTTGCCTCCCAGGTTTCGAGAGGGCGAGCGATCGACGATCGCCGGCATTGGCGCAGATTGGCCTCCGATCCAGTGTATGAGATCAGCCATCTTGAAAACACTTGGACGATTGACGCACTTCGATTGGCTTTGAAAGACTTGATTCAATGCGATACAGCGGAAGGATTGAATATGCGGACGCCCGCAAGATGCGCGTGCGCAATAAGACATATTATCGGTTTGCTCACTGGCCAATCTGGATCTGGGTCTTCTTTCTGGCGCCCGGTCCTTTGACGTTCAGCCTGTTCGCCCACGGCTTCAGCCTGGCCAACTCGGCGTGGCTTGGAGCTGTTCTGATCGGCACAGGGATCGCGGGCCTTCGCGGACAATTGCCGGGCGTGGAACCGGCGCCCTACATTCTCCGTTTCGACGAGGACCGGCCCAACCCGCTCTATCGCAAAGTGTGCTACACGTTCGCGTGGAACGCGGTGCTGAACTTTGCGCTGCTGAACCTCGCGGGACTGGTGATCGCCGTTGTCAGTGGCGTGTGGATGATGAAGCAGCTCTATCAATACGCCTACCTGCCGTTGTGCGCGGTGATTCTGCTGCTCGGCGCGGCGGGATTGCTGCCGCGCGTGGGCCGCTCCACGAAACATGAGGGAATTGAACGCCGCTACTTCTACGGCTCGGTATGGGCGGTCACGACCGCGCAAACCCTGGGGCTAGTGCTTTGGAAGGTGCTGCCGCGCGGCGAACCCGGCGACCTGATCAAGCTGATCGTTTTCGCGGGCACGCTGGTGTTCATGGGCACATTGGCCTGGCGCGGAACACTTCCCCGTACACGTCCCATCCTGCCCGGCGAAATCATGGTCGACTGACGAGCACACTTCCGACATCAGGAGCAGCAGGCCCGGTCGGGCATCGGTTGTGCGCAAATCGTTCGACCGCTATTTCTGAACCGGCGAGTAGCCCGAGGCCCCTGCCTTCTTCATCGCCGCAAGTCCTTCTTCGATGCTGAAAAGCAATGTGGTCTTTGTGCCCCGAACCGAGCCACCCGCGCATGCCGCCAGGACCATTGCGGCGGCGCTGACGTGGTCGGGCATATCGATAATCAACACCACATCCTGGTCGCCAAAGGACATCCACGAGCCCACCAGTTTTCCACCCAGGTTCTCTACCGATTTGCGAATGACTTCTGTCCGGTTTTGCGGATTCTTGATTAGCGCGGCTAAAGCTTCAGAGGTATACGAGGTCTGCACGAGATAGCTGGGCATGGGGTATCCCCTTTCAAAGAAATGTCGCTCTTCGTAGTTGAGAGCGGCCCGAGTATACATCACGCGCTCATGCCATGGCGCTTGAATTCCTGGTTCCTCGTTCGCCTCTTTGTCCCGCCACCGCTTTAGCTTCATCGACGATCGCGCGCCGGAATTGCTCCGGTTCGATAGCATGCACCCGCGTTCCCAATCCCAGGACGACAAACCGGGCAAATTGCTCGTCGTCGAATTCGGCGCGCACCGTGATCCACCCTTCGGGGAGGGGGACGCCGGCGCCCTGAGGACTTGCTACAGGAGATGTGGGGCAGCGCGTGGCCAGCATCTGCGCCGCTGCCGGAGCCAGCGCAAGAACCACCGAGAATCGCTGGCGCCGACCCTCGAGTTCGGCCGTTGTCCGTGACCAGTATTCGGCAAGATCGAATTTCGCAGGGCGTTCAAATCCGATTGCCAGCACGGTGGCTGCGGTCATGCGCGAGACGCGGAAGGTCCTTAGCCCGCTGGCCCCCCGCCCCACCAGGTACCAGCTGGTTCCCTTGGCAACCAGGCCCAGCGGATCGACCGTTCGCGCGCTGCGCTGCCCATCGCCACGGACGTAATCGAACGCAAGCTGCCGCTCGCGGGACACCGCATCCTGAACGATGGGCAACATGGAAAGATCTTCGCCGGTTTCCCACCAGGCAGTGGGATCGACGTGCAGCCGCTCGCGCATGGCGGCGGCCTGTTCGCGCATCGGACCCGGCAGTGAGGCCATCAGCTTGTTCAGCGCGCTCTCGGCCGCTGCGACGAGCCGCGGATGGCCAACCACACGCGGCTGCGCCATAAGCAAAGCCCGGAGCTCTGATTCGTCCAGTCCCGGAACCTGCGTGCGCCATCCCTTTTCCAGTTCCCAGCCGCCTTGCGATCCTCGCAGAGCTACTACCGGAACACGGGATGCACTCAGCGCTTCAAGATCGCGATGAATCGTGCGCTGCGAAACCTCAAGCCGCTCCGCCAACTCACGCTCCGTCACGCGACCCCTGGCCTGCATCAACAGCAGGACGGAAAGCAGCCGGTCGGACTTCACTTAGACACCGCCTCGAAGTTTTTCCACATAAATTTACGATGCCACTTTAATTATGACATAGCATGTCATATATGAACCGTGACTATAGAGATGTTGAAAGGTTGAGGTTCCCCCATGAACACCACCAGCAACCAAACTGTTCATCTCTTCGTCTTCGACACCATGGCCGACTGGGAAGCAGCCTATGCCGTCGCCGCAATCAATAGTCCGCAATTCCAACGCGATCCCGGCCGATACCGCGTAGTCACAGCGGCAGCGTCGCTTGCCCCGGTCACTACCATGGGCGGCGTGCGCATCCAACCGGACGTAGCTCTTGAGTCGATCTCGCCGGAATCCAGCGCGATGCTGATTCTGCCGGGAGGCCACATGTGGGAAAATGGCGGTAATCCCGAGGCTTTGCAACTGGCCGCCCGGTTCATCGCATCGGGCGTGCCGGTAGCCGCGATCTGCGCGGCGACCCTGGCGCTCGCACAGGCCGGCCTGCTCGATCGTCTCCGCCACACCAGCAATGCGCGCGAATACCTGATCTCCAGCGGCTATCGTGGAACGGCGTTCTATTGCGGAACTCCGGCAGTCACGGACAAGAACGTGATCACCGCAACAGGGCTTGCCCCGATCGATTTTGCGCGCGAGATTTTCAAGGTGCTCAACCTTTATTCCACGGCCTCAATCGAGGCCTGGTATGCCATGTTCAAGCAATGCGACGCTTCGAAGTGCGCCACGCTCGCCGCCAACTAACGATTCATTCAAGGAGATCGAAACGATGGACCTTAGGAGTTATCTGCTCAAACAACTGGAAAGCGAGGCGGCGATCACGCGCAAGGCCGTCTCCCGCGTGCCCGAAGGCCGAAATGATTTCAAACCGCACGAAAAGTCCATGCCGCTTGGCTATCTTGCCGCCCTGGTGGCCAGCATGCTGGGATGGATCACGCTGATGATCGAGCGCGATGAGCTAAACCTCGACGACCAGGCCAGCCAGGGCTTTCGTCCAAAGATTGCCGAAAAGAACGAAGAACTGGTCGCGATGGTGGATGCCGCCGTCGCGAGTGCGCGGCGCTCGCTCGAATCGACAACCGATGAGCACCTGCTTACGCCCTGGGCTTTCAAAATGGGCGGCCACACCGTTTCGGAGGATCCCCGTTACCTGATGATCGCGAACGCGGTTTTCAGCCATCTCGCTCATCATCGCGGACAATTAACGGTCTACCTGAGACTGAACGAAGCTGCCGTGCCGGCCATGTACGGGCCATCCGCCGACGAACAGTTCTAACCGCTGGAACGAGGCTGCAAAGTCACGAGTCTGCATTGCCTGCTGGGGATTTCACAGCACGTCCTCGGCAGATCGGCTGATCCGCGCGCTCTCCCCTCACCTGCTAAACTCAGTGCGGTATGTTCCTTGCATTCATCTGGATCGCGGCAGCAGCTTACCTGCTGGGATCGATTCCCGTGGGCTATCTGCTGGTGCGCATCTTTCGCCGCCAGGACATCCGCACTCTGGGCAGCGGCAATATCGGCGCAACCAACGTCCTTCGCTCCGAAGGCAAAGGGTTGGGCGCCGCAACCTTCGCGCTCGACGTGGTAAAGGGCGCAGTTGCCGTTCTCCTCGGAGCCGCCGTTGCCGGTCCGGTGCTGCCCATGATTCCGCAGCGCGACGTGGAGGCGCTTGCGGCCCTGTTCGCTGTTCTGGGCCACATGTTCCCGGTGTGGCTACGATTTCGCGGCGGCAAGGGTGTGGCTACTGGATTCGGCGTCTTCCTGGTTGCTGCGCCGTTGGCGGCGTTGGCTTCCATCACCGTATTTGCCATCGTCTTTGGATTGACGCGTTATGTTTCGCTGGGATCCATTCTCGGTGCGGCGAGCTTTCCTGTTTTTGCATGGTTCACCGTCCACGGAGAGCGGCCTGCCTTTTTCATCGCCGTACAGGCCATTGTCGCGCTGCTGATCATCGTGAAGCACCATCCCAATATCCGCCGCCTGCTGGCCGGGAACGAACACCGTTTCGGAGCCGCCAAGACTGCATGACTATCCTGCCCATGGCGCCGAAAATTGTGGTACTGGGTTCCGGAGCGTGGGGAACCGCGCTGGCATTGTCTTTGGCGCGCACCGGCCGCACCGTCACCATCTGGGCGCATAGCCCCGAGGCAGCGAAAGAAATTATCGACGCCGGCGAGAATGTCCAGTTTCTTCCCGGCTTTCGACTTCCACCCGCGATCACGGTCACCGGCGACAATGCCGCAGTGGCGCCGGCCGACATCATCGTGTCTGTGGTTCCATCCGAGTTCCTTCGCTCGACGCTGTCCCGACTGAGCCCTCACATGCGTACCGGGCAGATCATCATAAGCGCAACCAAGGGGGTCGAGACCGGCAGCTTCCTGCGTATGACCCAGGTGATTGCCGAAAACACAACGGGCCTGTCGATGCCCATCGGCGCATTGTCCGGTCCCAGCTTCGCGCAGGAAGTGGCCGAGGGCCTGCCCACTGCCATCACGGCGGCATTCGACGATCCCTCCATTGCGGGACTGGTGCAGCGCGAGTTCTCGTCTGAGTCATTGCGGCTCTACACGTCGACCGATGTGATCGGTGTCGAGCTTGGTGGTGCGCTCAAGAACGTGATCGCCATTGCCGCCGGCATCGCCGCCGGCGTCGGCCTCGGTTACAACTCGTCGGCTGCGCTCATCACCCGTGGCATCGCGGAGATTACTCGCCTGGCAGTAGCCTGCGGAGGCCGGCGCGAAACCCTCGCGGGACTCTCAGGAGTGGGCGACCTCGTACTCACCTGTACAGGGTCTCTATCACGCAATCGCACCGTGGGCGTCGGACTGGGGCAGGGGCGCAAATTGCCGGACATTCTCGCGTCGCTTGGCGGCAAGGTCGCCGAGGGCGTACACACCACCCGTGCGGCTCTTGGGCTCGCCCGCCTGCATCGCATCGAGATGCCGATCGCCGAGCAGATGGAACTGATCCTCGAAGAAGGCAAGGATCCTCGCGAGGCCATCAAGGACCTGATGCTCAGGCCCGGCAAGCATGAGCACTAAACATGGCCCTCGTCTGGAGTAGCGGAGAGCTTGCCGCCGGCCTTTCCTGCTATCGCAATCAGCAGTTCTTTGAAGCACACGAACACTGGGAGAGCGTCTGGAACGAACTCAAGGATCCGGAAAGGAGCTTTCTCCAGGGACTGATTCAGATCACGGTGGCGATGCACCACTATCGCCAGGCCAACACCGCGGGCGCGCTTTCGCTGCTGCAGAGAGCCCTGCTGCGCTTGGAACGTTGTCCCGATTATTTCGGCGGAGTTGAAGTCGCAACTCTCGCCTCCGAGGTTCGTGAGTGGCTGCGCGCGCTCGAGAATTCAGCCGCTTCCCTGCCCCCGGTTCCAGCCATTGGTCTCATCGATCGAGTAACGGAATGAGCCAAAGTCTGGCGTCTCTGGCGGACTGCCGATCGCTAAGGTAGACTTGAAACAGCGCAGGAATGAACGCGGCAACTTGCGCTCTTAATAGGCAATTTAATCAGCTATTTAGCATCGCGATTGATGTTGCATTATGACGCACCCCGACGCACTCATTCCGGTACAAGGTGGCTACAAAATGGCTACCGGATATCGGGTGCAACGCGGTGCATTTGGTGCAAGAACCAGAGCACGGTGCCGGTCGTAGTTGCACAATTCCTCGTGCCGGACGGCATGCGCGGCGAATATGCTCTTCAGGAATGGCGAAGGCTTGTCTGAAGCTCTGTACGACGTAGAGACTACCCTTCTTTTTCAGTCGAGCTCGACTGCCGACTTCGCGGGCCAGCGAAGAACCTGCAGAATTCGCGAACTCCCCCTTGCTTCAGTGCGTAATCCTGTATCTGAAGCCCGGTTGTTGTACCCGACCGCCTAGACTCGAATTCAGGATACCCCCATGACTTTTTCCCTCGACCAATTGAAGCATGTTTTTAGGCGCCTCCTGCGCACTCCGCTCTTCAGCACCATCACGCTGATCACGCTGGTTATCGGCATTGGCGCCAACGCTGTGGTCTTCGGGGTCGTTGATGGGGTTTTGCTCAAACCGCTCAGCTACCCACATCCTGAGCAACTCGTCGGCCTCTGGCACTCCGCTCCCGGCATCGGCTTCAACGGCGACCTCAACATGGCACCGTTCATCTACTTCATCGAGCGAGAGCAGGGTTCCACCTTCCAGGACGTCGGCATGTACAACGGCGATTCCCTTTCGGTCACAGGAGTCGGCCAGCCCGAACACGTCTCCGGACTCGACGTCACCGACGGCACTCTCCCAATACTCGGCGTCAAACCCGTCCTCGGCCGCCTCTTTACACGCCAGGACGACTCCCCCAACGCACCGAAGACCATCATCCTTTCCCATGCCTATTGGCAGCGCAAATTCGGTGGCGACAAGACCATCGTAGGCCGCGCCATCACGATCGACGGAAATACCCGCGAAATCATCGGTGTCCTTCCCAGATCCTTCACCTTCCTCGACAACTACGATGCCGCGCTCTTCCTGCCCATGCAGGCCGATCGCAGCAAGACCAAACTCGGCAACTTCAGCTTCCGCGGGATCGCCCGCATCAAGCCCGGCGTCTCCCTCAACCAGGTCAACGCCGATGTTAATCGCCTCCTGCCAATCGCCGTCCGTGCCTTCCCCGCACCCGAAGGATTCAGTGCCGCCCTCTTCGAAAAAGTCCGTATCTCATCGAGCGTCCATACGCTCAAGCGCGACGTCATCGGGGACGTCGGCAACGTGCTATGGGTCCTTATGGGCTCCATTGTCGTTGTCCTGCTTGTCGCCTGCGCCAACGTCGCCAACCTGCTCCTCGTTCGCGCCGAAGGCCGCCGCCAGGAGATCGCCATCCGTTCCGCGCTTGGCGCCGGGCGCGCCGAAATCACTGCCGGCCTGCTCACTGAAAGCTTCGTCCTCGGAATCACCGGCGGAGCCATCGCCCTTGCCCTCGCATTCGGCGCGCTGCGCATCCTGGTCGCCATCGCTCCCACCGGACTGCCGCGCCTTCACGAAATCGGCATCAATCTGCCCGTACTCCTCTTCACGCTGGTCACTACCCTTTTTGTCAGCCTGGTGATCGGTCTCCTCCCGATCCTTAAATACTCGCGCATCCACGTCAGCACTGGCCTGCGCGAAGGCGGACGCGCCCTCAGCCAAAGCCGCGAACGTCAGCGTGCGCGCAAGTCGCTCGTCGTCGTTCAGGTGGCACTCGCTCTTTTGCTGCTGATCTGTTCCGGCCTCATGGTCCGCACCTTCCGCGCGCTGGCCAACGTCTCCGCGGGATTCGCCGACCCCGCCACGATCGAGAACTTCCGCATCTACGTTCCCGAAACTACCATCCCCGACAAAGAATCCGAGCGCGTCCTGCGCATGCAACAGGCCATCGTCGACAAGCTCGCCTCCATTCCCAACGTCTCCTCCGTCGCCTTCTCTTCCGAGATCCCGATGGACAACCACGATTCCAACGATCTCGTCTTCGCGCAGGACCGCACCTATCGTGAAGGCGAAATTCCGCCTATCCGCCGCTTCATCTTCATCGCTCCAAACTACTTCTCCACCATGGGAACGTCCCTCGTCGCGGGCCGCGACCTCACCTGGGCCGAGTCGTACGAGAAGCGTCCCGTCGCCCTCATCTCCGAGAACTTTGCGCGCGAATATTGGGGCTCTCCTGAAAACGCCATTGGCAAGAAGATCCGCGTCGGCAATAACGATGACTGGCGCGAGATTATCGGCGTCGCCAAAGATGTCTACTACGATGGCGTCAGCCAGAAGCCGCCCACCACGGTCTACTGGCCCATCTGGCGTGCGAATTTCGAAGGCCAGAAGGAGGATGTCCGTCGCGGCGTAAGCTACGTGATCCGCACGCCTCGCGCTGGCTCAGCCGGCCTTCTCTCGCAAGTTCAGCAGGCAGTCTGGTCCATCAACGGCGACCTGCCCCTGGCCGACATTGGCACGGCGGGTGAACTCTACACCAGATCGATGGCGCGCACCTCGTTCACGCTCATCATGCTCTGCGTGGCAGGAAGCATGGCCCTGCTCCTCGGCATCATCGGCATCTACGGAGTCATCTCTTATGCCGTCTCCCAGCGCACCCGCGAAATCGGGATCCGCATGGCCCTGGGCGCGCAGCGCCAGGCCCTAACCTCGCTCTTCGTCCGTCAGGGCCTCATCCTGACCGCCATCGGCGTCGCGCTCGGCATCGGCGCGGCATTCGCCACCATGCGCCTGATGTCTTCAATCCTCTTCAAGGTCAGTCCGGTGGACCCATGGACCTACATCCTTGCCGCCCTCGTCATTTTCGCTATCTCCTGGATCGCCTGCTACCTGCCCTCCCGACGAGCCGCACAGGTCAACCCCGTCAACGCACTTCGAGCCGAGTGATGTTGAATCGATTTAGGAGTTGAGGAGTCCGTTGGTCAAAGCTTGGTTGGAAATGTAGAAGAGTGCGAAGTAGCCGTAAAACCGATAGACGAATTGTTATTTGGAGTTGGTTTGGGGTATGAGGGACCCCGTGCGAGACCCGAACGCGGATTTCCGGGAGCCGGTCGGTATCGAACCGGCTGGAAGGTTGAGGCGGCGATCGGTTGTCGCATCTGCACGTCTCCTGGTTTGCTGGTTCCTACCTCGCAGCCGAAATCTAGATCGAATGAGTGGTACGGCCCCGAATCGAAAATCGATCAGTTTCAACGACTGGGACAAGGCACTCCGCGCGCGAGATCATTCACTGCGGAGCGTTTCCAACGGATCGGCGATGGCCGCGCGGCGTGCGGGGATAAGCGTGGCGACAGAATATTCGAAGTCCGAGCGTGGTCGCCCAGGCTCCGACTCCCATCCCGCTCTGCGACTGTCCATTTGTGGACGGCGGCGCGCGAAATTGCACGCAGACCGGCGAATGAGTCACTCATTTTCGATGGCAGCAATTCTGAATCATCAATGGGTTAGTGACGAGCCAAGAGTGGTCTACGGATTGCTCCTTTCAGGCCAGGACTGCTCGACGCGTTGCGACTCGAGCTTCATGTTCTTTAGCTGGCGGCCATCGATCGGCATCTGGATAGCGATTTAAAAAACAGATCACAGTTCATCCTGAAGTCAGAAGAAAACGGACCAAGCACCCGTCTGGCAGTTTCCCCCGAACCAGATATGGGGATTCTCTGCCATCCGACTGATCATCGAACTTCTTAGGAATCCGCATCGACTCTCTTAATGGTGAGGGCATGAGATCACGATCATTTGCCACTCTTACTCGTTGTCGCCGCTGGACGCGTCTCTTACCTGTGAGCCCAGCAATCAGGCCTGGATGTGCTTACCCGTGCAGCGGCCCTGAATGCTGAGGGAAAGTTTCGTGCGGCTTTCGAGTCGGTCCAGCCTCTACTTGACCCCAATACCCAGAAGCTGGATAACACCATGGCCGGCGTGGCTTGGAACATCCGCGGGCTCGCCCTGCAGAACATGGGGAATCTCGACGAGGCGCGACGAAGCTACGAGTCGGCCATCCAGATTCTGCGCGCCTTACCCGATCAAAAGATACAGTACGCAAACGCGCTCGATAATCTCGGCTCTTTGGAGGCCGATAACGGTCAGTTGAACGAATCGAAGGTGTTGCGCATCCGGGCAATGGAGTTGTACGACGTCTGCCGGCGACCATGCCGGAGTTGCCCGCGTGGCGAGCAGCCTGGCCGTCATTGAGCTGGCTTTGGGAAACCGGAGAAGAGCTCGCGATTACATAGCCGATGCATATCATGAGGAATCGCAGGTAGCAACCCCCGACCCCAGAAATCTCGCCTGGATGTTCGGCGCAGAGTGCCTGCTCAATGAGGCAGATGGAAAGTTGCAGGCTGGGTTGGATCGAATCAATCGTGTCATCGATTTGTGGACCCAAGATTACGGTTCGAACTATTACTTGCTCGCATCAGCCTATTCCATACGCGGGCGCTTGTATCACGTGCTGGGGGATGACTCGCGGGCCGTGGAGGATATGAAGCACTCTCTGGCGCTTCTATCAGGTAACAATCAGGAGAACTCCAAGTTATATTTCTTTGTAGAAATCATGTACGCAAAGGTGTTGAAGAATTCGGGAAAGAAAGATGATGCATTGCGAATGGAATCCAACGCTCGGGCAGCACTCGAGCGTCTCCGTCGTCAGGAATGCAGCGGATGTACGATCAGCGCCGAAGGTATCCGATAACCTTCAGGCGGTTTTGGAGACAGCTACACAATGTGGGCAGACACGTTCGGCGGGGATCAAATCCAGTGCGACCAGCCTAGCGGCAATTGCGGCAATCGCCGAAATCGGGCTGACATGGTGGGCCGTGATGCAGACAGAAGGGTGGCTTCGCTGTTCGGTTCTGAACAGTCGTGTACGAGATCGGGTATGGTTCTTCGCGACAGGCTGAGGCTTTAAATCGAAACGGCCAGGAACGTCTCGGTACCGATCGATGGCCTCTAAGGCTTGAGAGAGTTTCGTCCAGGAACTCTCCTGGTGCGGATGAGCATTTTTTCTTCCCCATCCGTCTTATAAGCCAGAGATTCCGCCGAGAGCCTGTTGGCGATCTCATCGTGGTCGTCAAAGTGCTCAAGCCATAGCGTCCGATCCGGCCTTCCCCATCCCCAGGAGGCGCTGATGCAAATACTGCTCCAGGATCTCCGCTTTGCTGTCCGCCAGATCCTCCGCAACCCCGGCTTTTCTCTCACCGCGATCTTGTCGCTCACCCTCGGCATTGGCGCCACAGTCGCCGTATACAGCATCCTGTACGACGCTGTTCTGCATCCCTGGCCATATGCGGGAATCGAACGGATCGTCGATGTCTGGATAACCAACAATGCAGGCCGCGACGGGACGTGGGGTCTGACCGGCCCGCAGATTCGAGAATTGCGTCAGACTCATTCGGTCGAGGATATCGTGGCGTTCGACAACGATACTTTGACGGTGACCGGCAGCGATGTGCCCGATGACGTGCGCGCTGTCAAAATGACGGGAACGGGCTTCCAGTTTCTGGGCCTGCCGCCGTTGTTGGGGCGCTATTTCGTGCCGGCCGATGCGCCCGATGGACAGGATCCCCAGCCCGTAGCGGTACTCAGCTACAAAGTCTGGCAGCGGCATTATCGCGGCGATCCCTCCGTTGTCGGAAAAACCATCCAGCTCTCCCACAAGACCTACACGGTCCTCGGTGTAATGCCGGTGCGCTTCACTTGGGGGGACGGCGAAGTGTTCCTCCCCCTGAAACTGGAGTCCGATCAACTTCACCGCTACGAACCGAAAATCAAATTGAAACCCGGCATTAGTTTCACCGCCGCGGAAGCCGAATTCCGGCCCTTCTATCAGGAATTCGATCGCCAGACCCCGAATCTCTTCCCCAAGCAATTCAAGATCAGCGTGCGCGGCTTGGCGGACACCTATACCCGTGATTTGAAGAAGACAATGTACCTGCTCTTCGGAGCTGTCGCGCTTCTGCTCGCGATAGGCTGCGGCAATCTCTCCATTCTTCTCCTCGCACGCGGCACGGTGCGCCAGCACGAGTTCGCGGTGCGGTCAGCCGTCGGGGCCAGCCGCGGCCGCATCGTGCGCCAACTCTTTACCGAGTCCTTGCTCCTATCTCTGGCCGGCGCGGGCCTGGGCATTTTTGTCGCCTATCGCGCCATCGGGTTCATCATCCCCCGCCTTCCGGATCACTCCTATCCTTATGAAGCCGACTTCCACATCAACTTGCCCGTTCTGTTTTTCAGTGTCGGTCTGGCGGTGCTAAGTGGAATCGTATTCGGTCTATTTCCGGCTCTACAGTCAGCGGGGCCCGAGATCAGCCAGGTGATGCAGACCAGCACGCGGCGCCTAACCGGCGGCGTGAAAGGCAGGCGCATGCACACAGCCCTGATTGCGGGTCAAATCGCGCTCACTCTGCTGCTGATGACTGCTGCAGGCTCCGCCATTCAAGGTTTCATCCACATGAACACAGTCCCCCTCGGGTATAGCCCGCAGAACGTGATGTCGGTAGGAATTCCGGTACGCATCACCGCGCACACCACATGGGACGATCGGGGCCGGTTCTTCACGCAGCTTCGCGGCAAGATCGGCGGCATGCCCGGCGTGCTCGCCGCTGGGATATCGACCAACGCCACGCCGCCCGACAGCGGCTGGCGCCTTCCCGTGGAGATCCTGGGCAAGCCGGCCTCCCAGGCACAGGAGGCTGCAATGGAATTCGTCAGCCCTGAATATTTCACCACGCTCGAGATTCCTCGGCTCCAAGGGCGCATTTGGGATCAGAGCGAGATCGCGCGCGGAGCAGCGCTTGTGCTCGTGAACCAAGCCTTCGTTCGCCGCTATCTCGCCGGCGGCGACGCCGTGGGTCACTCTGTCCGTGTCTCACAACTCATCAGCGTTCCTCCCTACCGGCTCATGGCGCCCGGTAGCAATGGATGGATGCCCGTCATTGGCGTCGTGGCGGATTCTCTGAACAATGGGCTGGACAAACCAGTAGCACCCGCCGTCTACGCACCATATACGCTCATGACAGTGCCCTGGACACAGATCCTGGTCCGCACCCAGGGCGAGCCCCTGTCCATGCTGCACAGCATCCGCCAGCAAATCGCCACCATCGACCAGGACCAGCAAATTGCGAGCAATGTCCGCGACCTTCACGGCTGGATCCAGAACGAGCCCGAGTTTGAGCGCGGCCGCCTGATCTCAATTCTCTTCGGAGCCTTCTCGATCCTGGGCCTGACACTCGCGGCGGTTGGCTTGTACAGCGTGGTTTCCTACACGGTGGCGCAACGGACCAGCGAACTCGGCATCCGTTTGGCACTGGGAGCGAGGCGCGGCGATGTTCTGCGCCTGGTCGGATTCTCCGCCGGAACAAGCGTCGGGTTGGGGATTGCCACAGGTCTCGCGCTCAGCTTGGGGTTGAACCGCCTGATTGCCCGCTGGGTAGAAAGCGGAACGCGCGATCCGATCGTGATTCTGGCGGTCTCCCTGCTTCTCGTCCTGGTGGCTGCATTCGCGTGCCTGGTTCCGGCGCGTAGAGCTCTCGCCGTCGACCCCATGGCTGCGTTGCGCTGTGAGTGATTCACGATTCTCCTCCAGTCGTCGTTTGAACCAGGTCGCTTAGGAATTCTTCCAGGCACGTTCATGATGATCTGCAACTCTATTCGCCTGAGGAGTAACTTATGTCCACCCTTCTCCAGGATTTCCGTTACGCAGGGCGGCAGCTCTTTAAAAACCCGGGAGTTTCCGTCACGGCCCTTCTCTCGCTCGCGCTGGGCATTGGCGCGACCGTTTCTGTCTTCAGCATTATTCATTCCGTCCTCATGAATCCGTGGCCGTATCAGGGAGCCGATCGCATTGCCAATGTGACGCTGTTAGACAAGTCGGGGCATGGGCAGGAATATGGGCTGAATGGCCCTCAGACGCGCGAACTGGTCAAGGCCCGATCCCTTGAACATGTTGTGGCTTTCAACGGGTGGGACCTGACGATAACCGGCAGCGATGTGCCGGAAAATGTCCAGGCGATGTATTTCACCGGAAATGTGTTTCAGATGCTAGGCGTACCCGCGATGCTGGGCCGCTACTTTGTTCCCTCTGACGCTCCTGACGGCCAGGATCCGCAACCGGTGGCGGTGCTCAACTACAAGTTCTGGATGCGCCACTATAACGGCGACAGCTCGATTGTGGGCAAGACCATCCAGTTGGTGCACAAACCGTACACCGTGATTGGCGTGATGCCGCCTCATTTTGGATTCCTGGGTCCGGATGTGTATCTACCTTTGAAACTCTCCGGCTCGGCAAGCGAACAGTACGGTACGTTCATCAAGCTCAGGCCCGGAGTCAAGCCCGAAGCTGCGGCGGCAGAACTCGAGCCCTATTTTCGCGAATTCGCGAAACAAACGCCCGACCACTATCCAAAGGAATACAAGAAGTTCGAAATCCAAAATCTCAGTTACTGGGTTCTGCATTCCATCAGCAAGACGCTGTACCTGCTGTTTGGCGCGGTGGGATTGCTGCTGGCGATTGGCTGCGGCAATGTCTCGATTCTGCTGCTGGCGCGCGGTACCGCCCGCCAGCATGAGTTCGCGGTCCGCTCGGCAGTGGGAGCCAGTGCGATTCGTATCGTACGCCAGCTTCTCACGGAATCGCTCATCCTCGCGCTGACCGGCGCAGGGTTGGGCGTGTTGCTCGCCTATAAGAGCCTGGGTCTGATTGTTGCGCGGCTGCCAGAGAACTCGTTCCCCAACGAGGCCGACTTCCACATCCACGTACCCGTGCTACTGTTCAGCGTGGCGCTGGGCGTGGTGACGGGAATACTCTTTGGGCTTTTCCCCGCGCTTCAGTTTGCGCGCCCTGAAATCAGCCAGGTCATGCAAACCAGTACGCGGAAGGTCGCCGGCACCGTACGGGGGAAACAGCTCCACCGTAGTTTGATCGCCGGTCAAATCGCGTTGACGCTGCTTCTGCTCACCGCCGCTGGAGCAGCCATCCAGGGCGTGGTCCGCATGATGCGCGTGAACCTTGGCTACGACCCGCATCATGTGATGTCAGTGGGAATTCCGGTTCATGAGAATGCCTTCACCTCATGGACCGAGCGGGCGAACTACTTCACCCAGCTTCGAGACAAGATCGCCACCCTGCCCGATGTAATCTCAACCGGCATTTCGACCAACGCCACGCCCCCCAGCAGCGGCTGGAATCAGGCCTTTGAACTGCAGGGCCAAGCGCCGACCGAAGACCAGAAGGCCAGCGTCAACTTTGTTGACTCACGGTATTTCACCACCCTGGGCATTTCGCTCATGAGCGGCAGGTTATGGGACCAGGCTGAACTGGGGCGCGGCGCGTTGATGGCCGTCGTCAATGAGGCATTCGTGAAACACTATTACCCCAACGGTGATGTCCTCGGGCGCTCGTTGAAGATCCCGTCACTCAAGAGCGATTCCCCGCAGACCCTGGTGGTGCCCGGCAGTAACGGTTGGCTGCAGATCATTGGAGTGACCGGAGACGCGCTCGATGACGGGCTGGACAAGCCAATTAAACCCGCGATTTACCTGCCGTACACCGTGAACATGTGGGTTTGGACGCAGATCCTGGTGCGCAGCCGCGTCGATCCGCGCACCATCACACACAGCGTCCGCCAGCAGATTGTCGCCGTCAATCCCGACCAGCAGGCAGAAATGTGGAACGACGGGCTGCTCGAATCCTGGATCCGAAACCAGCCGGTATTTGCCAGGGGACGCCTGGTGTCGGCGCTGTTCGCCATCTTTTCCGTGCTCGCACTGGTGCTTGCCGCGGTTGGCCTCTACAGCGTGGTTTCTTATTCTGTTGCGCAGCGTACCAATGAATTCGGCATCCGCATGGCGCTCGGCGCGCAGAGCCGGCACGTGTTCAGAATCGTGTTCGCGTCGGCCGGAGTCAGCGTGGGCCTGGGAATCGCCGCAGGCCTGGCATTGAGCTTCGCCCTCAACCGCCTGCTTTCCACTTGGGTTGAGAACGGCTCCGCGAGCCCGCTCATTCTCCTTGCGGTTTCATTTCTGCTGCTCTCTGTGGCGGGATTGGCGTGCCTTTTACCCGCAAGGCGCGCGTCGGCCGTCAATCCCATGTCTGCACTGCGCTGTGAGTAACGCCAGGGGGAGGATGATCGGCATTGGGTAGATCGTTGAGAATTCATCAAACCGGCGAAGAGCAGCGGTTCTCGTGGGAACTTACTGGAACCTACAACCACGAGTCGCCCTGCCATCGCACCTCCAATTCGGGTAAACCGGAAAGATCGAATCGAGCGAAGCAGTATCTGTCCGCGTACTTTCCGCCCGGGAGTATATTCGCACCCCTCTGTATACCTTCGAATGAGAACCCGAGTCGCTCAGCGATGCGTCGGCTGGCCTCATTACCGCCAGAGTGCGTGAGACCGATTCGCCGCATTCCGAGCGCACCGAAGCCATAACGCACTAATGCATTCGCTGCCTCGGTGGCGAAACCTCGGCCTTGGGCGCTCTGGCGGACCCAGTACCCGGTGTCGCACTGCCGCCCTTGCCAGTCAATATCATGCAGGCCACACCAGATGACCGCTGTGCCGGTTGCAGCCTCGACTCCAATCAGCTCTATGCCCTCACGCAGGATAAAGCTGGCCATTACCTGCCGATTCCTGATTTCCATCGATTCGGCCGTGAACGCATCTCGATCTTCAGCCCATCGCATCCATTTGTGGAGTTCGTCCCAGGTCTCAGCTACGGCCGCAGACGTGATTGCGCCGTCGCCAACCTGTTTGGGCCTGATGAGCAGGCGAGGCGTACGGATCGGCATCGGAACGTCAATCAATATCGGGTTCAGAAGCACCATGCTCAAACATGTTAGCGAATGACCAAAGGGATCACATCATTCGGGACGAAGGATTATTGCGATGGCGGGCGCGGCGGTAATGGATTGTTGATGCTCTTTGGCGGATTTGGTGGAAGCCGACGAATACCGTTGCTTACGGTTTGTTGTGGAGGCCTCTGGTACTGCGGCCCCTCCGATGCATCCGTGAAGTCCATGGTGCGCCCGGTCTGGATCTGTAAGCGCCGCCCGATTTCCTTCCCGTAGGCAGTGTTGACGAGCTCTGACCTCGGAACGAAGACTTGCGTGAGGTTGTCGCGTGAACCGACATACAGCATCGCGTCGGCCACATCTTCCATCTTTTGTGGGTTGGGAGTGACCTCGCCGCCGGTCAGCACCGGATTCGCAGGCAGCTCGCCTACCCAGTTGCCGGAAAGTGCCACGATGGCCGACAACGACCACAGATCAAAGCGGTGATCGAGATGGTCGAAAGCCCCAACCGCGTTGGTACCGAAGACGACGAAATAGGGTTGAACTCCGGCGGCGCGGACCGCCTGCTCCACGAATCCCGGGCTGTTCCTGCGCACGAAGTGTCCAGCACCCATGATTAGCAGGGCATGATGGTGATGCGCCAGCACCTCCTCTTTCACCACCTCTGCGTACCACTCATCACGATGCGCGAGGTACGGCCCGAGGTCCTCGGCGTTGTTGATCTTGCTCCAATCGCCATAGGGATCGCCCAAGAGGATCCGAAATTTTGTGTCCGCTACGGCGCTCAAGGTTCGACTGTCGTGCAGCTTGATAAAATCATCCATACACGGGCGAGACAGGGCCCACCGCCCCAATCATATTGCGCCAGGCCTTCTCGACCTGCGACTGCGGAACGTCTTCGCCGGCAATGTAGCGATCAACGGTCTTCTGATATAGCGAATTGCCGAATTCAACAACGATGTCGTCCACGCGATCGGCAAAGGCCGGCGTCTTGACGAGTTCGCAGAGCCACTCGTATTCCTGCTTGTTTCCGTGCGTTTCGCCGAACATCACGACCTGGTGAGCTGAGATCGCCTCGATCATGGCTTGTGTGGCATCCTTGGGCCCCACCTGATCTTGAGCGGCAGCAGCCTTCCTCTGACCTGGCCTGGACGAAACCGCCGGACTGGAAGTCGCCGGGGCCCGTGCGACAGTCTTGGCGGGCAGCTTGCCCGCGGATGTGAGAGCTCCGAGTCCGCCGCTTGGAAGGGTGCTTGCGAGCAGCCTTCCCGGTGTATTGCCCTGTGCGGGAATCATCTTTGCAGGAGCGCTGCGCATTTGGGAACCAGTAAAGGAGGTCTCCTTCGATTCGAGGGTTTGCTGAGAACTTGTGAAGGCCGAAACGTCTCCTGCGGCCTTTCGTACATCGCCACTTTGCGGCGGAGGTACTGCCGCCAAAGAGCGTGCGCGTCGTTGCCTTCGGGCCACCAAGGGTGGCGACGCCGTAAGCCTGGGCCCAATCGAGTCGCCCATTCCGAATGGCCGCCATGCTCACCGCGGGAACATGCAAAGATTCCATCTGCGATGCTAATTGCATGTAGGGATGATCGGAGTTGACGGCTGGCTCGGCTCTCGCAACCGCCCAGCGAAACGCAGCCAGCAACAAGTGACGAGCCGGAACTCCCTTTCTGTCTGCTCCGGACCTTTCGCCATTGTATTTCGATAGTGACGATGCGCCCACGCCCTTGCTGATTCTTCAACTGCCGTGCGTTTTATGGGGCTGCTTTCATCGAGATTCATGTACACAGCGGAACGATAAATCACGCCCGCATTGGCACGCAGACTGTGCAGTGTCGCACCACCTGCCGCCAGATGCTCCAGATATGCCAGCCGGGACTTCGCCGCAGGTCCACTTTCATGACGTGCCGCCGTGCGTGCGCAACGATATAAGGTTTTGAACATGTGATTCCTCCTATTCGAAGGATCACCGCTTCACATGGCTCGTCTATTTATGTTGTGTCCGCTCGGAGTTCTGGGTGGCAACTTTCGGAATTAGCTTGTCCGTGATCGGCTCAAGGGCGCGAAGACTTCGCATGGGGTGAGCGGGGTCCCCTGGAGACTTGCTCGAAGTGACTCGGCCCACTGGCACCATCGCGAACGAGCAAACGAATCCAGGGAAAATGGCATCGAAGGTAGTTCGGAGTGTAAGAAAATTGACAAATTCGGAATTGACTCAGGTTCTTATCCTCCTTTTGCTCTTAGTTGGCTTTGCTCAGCTATTAGGCTGGCTGTTCGTAAAAATGCGGCAGCCGAAGGTCGTCGGCGAAATACTTGCCGGCGTCGTTCTCGGAAACGCACTCATCGGACGCTTGCCATTTGCAGCCCACTTCATTGAGAGCGCCAAGCACCAAGGTAATATTCTGGATTTCGTCTATTGGCTTGGTCTGCTCCTGCTCATGTTCCTCGCTGGTGCGGAAACGCAGCAGCTCTTCACTCGCGATGAGCGACGCGAAGTTGGTTGGCTCACCATTGTCGGTACAGGGCTTCCGTTTGTCCTCGGATTGATTTTCGCTCCTTGGCTTATCCGGCCGTCGTTGGCCGGTCCAAACGGCAACCGCGTGTCGCTGACGATCATCCTTGCTGTTGGGGTGGCAGTAACCTCCGTCCCCGTTGTCTCCAAGATTTTCGCCGATCTCAAGATCCTTCACACTCGTTTCGCGCGGCTGGTTCTCGGAGTTGCTGTCCTCGAAGACATCGTCCTCTGGCTCGCCCTCGCCGTCGCCACCGCAACGGCGGGAAAGGCTGTCCTTGACCCACGCGCGATGTCGTATCACCTCCTAGCAACTGTAGCCTTTTTCGTCCTGGGCCTGACCATTGTTCCGCGCTTGATCAAGCGCATCAACAAAGCGCGGTTCAATGTTCTAGCAAAATATTCTCCTACCGGCTACGCGATAGCTGTGCTGCTCGCCTACTGCGCGGTCGCAGGAGCACTGGACATTAGCCTAGTATTCGCAGCCTTCCTTGCCGGATTCGCGGTTGTACATAAGAAGCGTCGGATCTTCTCTGAATCGCTCGACGCCATCGGCAAAGTCTCCTTCGCCTTCTTCATTCCTGTTTACTTCGCTGTCGTTGGCCTGAAACTCGACCTGATTCGAGGCGTGTCGCTTTGGATGATGCTCGCCTTCATTGCCGGAACCTGCATGGTCAAGGTGTTCTCCGTTTCCCTTGCTGCCCGCTTCGCAGGATTCCGCGGATTGGATCTTATCAACCTGGCCATCACCACCAATGCGCGCGGAGGACCCGGCATCGTTCTGGCCAGTGTAGCCTTCGACGCAGGTATCATCAGTTCGAAGTTCTACACCACGCTGGTAGTAGCAGCTGTCCTCACTTCGCAGATCGCCGGGGCGTGGCTTGAGTACGTGTTGCGCAAGGAATGGCCGCTCCTGAAACCGATCGCCTCGTGCGACTCAGCGGCGACATCGACAGAAAACCCGTCCATGGCCTGACAGCAGCGCAATTAAATCTAGTGATTTTATTCACGGTGAGCGCCAATCGCCGCGGCAAATTCTCAGCCAACCTCATCTCAACATAAGCAAATACGCAACATAACCCGTGAGCGTTTGGGCGTCGGCAGAGACAGTTCCTTTCCATGTGCCGTGCACGATCGGGACCGAGAAGCTCAGAGCTTCGCCCTGAACCTTGAAGTCCGCGCAGGCAAGCCCGTTCGCGCCTTGATCGGGACTGTCCATCGCTCCACTGAGAGTCCCCGACGCGTCCGTCTTGAGATGCAAGCGAAGGTGCAGAGGACCCAGCGTTCCTGCGTAGTCGCCAGAAATTTGTGGTGCGGCCTGCGCTTGTGCTCCGGAAGGCAAGGTCGCGACGAAGCAACCACCAAGGAGTGCACACAACGTGATTACGATTCTACGGGAAAGGATATGTTGAGATGCGAACATGAGTGCTCACCTCTTCCGTGATGACGCGATTCAAAAAGACAACCAAGCGAAGGGTTTTTGAGAGTATACGCTGTGAGGCTAATCTGGACTTTCGCGGAGTGCGTCCAATTCATCAATTTGCGTTTGAAGTTTCTCGGCGGCCCGCCGGTTCAGTTTCCAGATTGCGAAAAAGACAGCCGGAATAATTCCTTGCGATGCAAGGATACTGATGACGAGCTGACCCACGTTCCCTGGGTGGGCCGCCCGCTGGCTTGCTATCGATCCAATGGCAAGAACCGAAAGTCCAGGCACAAACGGCAGCAGGTACCACGACCAGACCGTTCGCAAGGCGTCACGCTGGCGTTCCAGTGATTTCCGGTGGAAGTCGATGCAGGTGCTCGAGCCCAGCTCCACTGGCGCAGGTCGTTTCGACGCACGCCGATGAAGCTGGTACATGACATAAAGAGTGCCCGCAATAATCATTCCCGATCCAAAGCGAACGAGCAGCGCGTTGAACCTCCATTCGTAATATCCGAAGATCGCTATAACTACCAATCCTCCTGCGTACTCCCTTAAGTTTCGCCAGAAAATCCTGCGCTCGAATTTATGCATATTCTTGCGTAGTTGCTCGGGACGGATCCTCGGCGGTTCCGTAGGCTGGCTCTGCCAAAGATTCTTCATATCATTTGAACCTGATTCATTGGTCATGTTCGCCTCCGGCTTGAAAGCGGCGAATGAGAACGGTTTTGATGCGATGGATCTTGGTGGCCACATTGCCCGGAGAGAGGCCAGTCACTTCTGCGATTTCGTCTGCGCCAACGCCCTCCAAAAACAGAAGAATCACCTGTCGGTCAAGCGGTTTGAGCTCGCGGATCAGCGCAATCAGCCGCTCCACTGCAATGCGTCGATCGGCGACATTGGCGATATCAACCCTGTTGTCCGCCAGATCCACTTCATCGATGCTGACCAGTTGCCGCGCCTTCGCCCGACGATCTGCATCAACATGGGATGAAGCGACGTTGTGCGCTACGCGATAAATCCAGGTACGCAAAGAGCAACGCCCATCAAAGGATTCGAGGCTTCTCCACAACCCAAGATGAATGTCTTGTAGCAGGTCGCGCCGCCCCTCGGCGTCGGCTTCGTATGCTCGCGAAAGGCGATCGAGCGCAGGTCCATGCGTGCGAACCGCCTCCTCATAGAGGTCTTCGCGGCTTGCCATAGTCTGAGATTTCCCTTCTACTTAAGGTAGTCGGCGAAGCGGGCGATTATTTACAGCAATTGACAATAAAATCGTAGACCAACGTCCGTCTCTGACGGTCGCACCGTTTCTAGGCAGAGTGCTTCGGAGCGTCATATGATCAGATATCCAATACGGGAGGATTGATGAACCCTTGGTTACAGGATGTCCGCTATGCCCTGCGCATGCTTCGCAAAGACCTGGTGTTGACTCTGGTGATTCTGGCCTCCCTTGGAATCGGTATCGGAGCGAATTCCGCGATTTTCAGCGTGGTGGATGCGCTGCTGTTGCGTCCCCTCCCCTATCCGCATCCAGACCGTCTGGCCGCTGTCTGGCTGCATTCCCCCGGCATTGGGATTCTGCGTGATTGGCCGTCTCCCGGCCAGTACATCGACATTCAGAGTCAGAACCACTCGTTCGACCAGATAGCGATCGCGCAGAGCCGCACATTCACCTTGACGGGTCGCGAACAGCCGGAGCGGGTTGACGTATTGAGCACGCAATCGAGTCTCCTCAGGATGCTCGGCGCAAAACCCCTGCTTGGCCGCACCCTGTTGCCAGAAGAGGACACGCCTGGCAGACCGGGAGTAGCCGTTCTCAGCTACGGAGCCTGGCAACGCTTGTTCAACTCCGACCGCACCATCGCAGGAAAGAGCATCACTCTTGACGGGAAGTCATATACGGTCGTCGGCGTCCTCGAGCGCAGTTTTCTGCTCAATGCGGAAGTGATGCCGTCGGAAGGACCGATGGACAAGGTAGATATCGTGCTGCCTTTGCCATTGGGACCGGATGCGGCGCAGCGCCGGGGCGACGAAAACTACAACATTGTTGTTCGGCTCAAGCCCGGCGTTTCAGTCGAACAGGCGCAGGCGGACATCGACGTCATTGCCAATGGCATCCGCATCAAAGATAAACGCGATGCCAGCTTCGGTATGGATGTTGTCGGCTTGCAAAGGCAGGTAGTAGGGGATGTACGCCGCACGCTGCTCGTGCTGCTGGGTTCGGTATCGCTGGTTTTGTTGATCGCCTGCGCAAATGTGGCCAACCTTTTGCTCGCCCGCGCGGCCGGTCGCGAGAAAGAAGTCGCTATCCGCACCGCATTGGGAGCGGGCTGGCAGCGCCTGGCCCGGCAACTATTGACCGAGAGCATTCTCCTGTCCATCCTCGGCGGAGCCGCTGGACTGCTTGTGGCACGAGTGAGCCTTTGGGTCGTGCGCACAATGAACCCCGGAAATATTCCTCGGCTTGGGGAGCTTGGAATCAATGGAGATGTGCTCGCTTTTACGTTTGGTCTTTCGCTCGGGACTGGCATACTCTTTGGCCTGGCACCCGCATGGCGCGCCATCAAGCTGGATCCGAACTCGTCGCTGAAGGCCGGCGGTCGCGGCGCCAAGTCGGATGGCGGACTGTACATGAAACGCCATCGCTTGCGCGGCTTGCTCGTCGCTTCGGAACTCGCGCTTTCACTGGTTTTGCTGATCGGAGCCGGACTTCTGATCCGAAGCTTTGCTCGCTTGCAGAGCGTTGCTCCAGGATTCACGGCAGACAACGTACTGAGCATGCAGTTCGTCGTGAGCGACCCCAAATACCACGACCAGAAAGTGCTCTCCAGTTTCTACCATGAGGTCGAAACCCGCATCTCCCGCTTGCCGGGTGTCGTAGCAGAAGGTGCTGTTTCGGCTCTCCCGCTAACCGGTTCGGTGGGGTGGGGAGGGATCCATGTCGAGGGGTACAATCCGCCAGCCGGGCAGGAACTGCAGGTCGATCAACGTAGTGCAAGCGCGGATTACTTTCGGACAATGCAGATACCTTTGGTCTCCGGACGATTCTTCTCGGACCAGGACAATCTCGAAACCGCGAAAGTAGCCATCATTGACCAAAAATTTGCGCAGCGTTTCTGGCCGCACAATGACGCGGTCGGAAAACATCTGTGGTTCGATCCGAAAAAGCCGATCACAGTCGTTGGCATCGTGGGAGTGGTCAAACAATACGGCCTAGATACCGATGGCAAGATCGCCACATACTTCCCCATGCAGCAAGGGCCTGACCGGGGTACGTTCCTGGTGGTCCGTTCGTCGTCTGACGATCCGGGACTTTCGAACACCATGATCCGCGAAATCCACGCAGTCGACCCTACTGTCGTCGTCTACGGGATTCGACCCATGAAGGACCGCTTGTATGATTCGCTGGCGCGCCAGCGCTTCTCCAGCACGATGCTGGGCGCCTTTGCGTCGTTCGCGTTGCTTTTGGCGGCGGTGGGCCTCTACGGCGTGATGTCGTACCTGGTTACCCAGAGTACGCACGATATCGGCATTCTGGTCGCGTTGGGGGCGCGGCGCGAAAATGTCCTTGCTCTGGTTGTCCGGCAGGGGATGCAATTAACATTAGTCGGCATCCTCGCTGGACTGATAGGCGCGGCCGCCCTGACTCGCGTGATCGCCAGCCTGTTGTTCGGGGTAAGCGCCATGGACATCGCCACGTTCTTGACTGTGCCCGCATTATTAGCTCTAGTTGCGCTTGCTGCAACGGCTATCCCAGCGTGGCGAGCCAGCGGCGTGGACCCAATGGTCGCCTTGCGAGAGGAATAGATTTTGCAGCGCGTCTGAGTCTGGAAACACGCTATGCCCGGTACGCACTAACCCACCCCTGGGATTTCACGACGCTCCGTAAGGGGTGTTCATTCGTAGCGCAGAGCCACTATTGGATCGACTTTGATTGCCTTGAGTGCCGGTCCCAGACTCGCCATTAGTGAAACCACGACGAGGAAAACGGTGATGCCTAAAAAAGTGATTGGGTCATAGAAACTCACTCCGTAAAGAAAATCGATGGAGCCTGGGAAAGCCAGCGTGCGGTGCAGCAACAGCGAGAGACCCGCGCCGCCGGCAAGGCCGATTACCATCCCAACCAACACCGGCCGCATTCCTTCAAATGCGATCCGCTGCAGCAGACGGGCCGCTGTTGCGCCCAGCGCGATGCGCACCCCGATCTCTCGCGTCCTCTGGCTCACCACATATGCCATCACGCCATAAATCCCAATGCCTGCAAGCGACAGCGCCAGCAGCGCAAGAATTGCCGCGAGCGTCGCAAGTGCGCGGGCCAGCGTTCTTTGCGGAGCCAGCAGCATCGTTTCCACATTCCACACAGAGACGCTGGCGACCAGGTCGCTGTCGAAGCTGCCGCAGGCGAGTCCACAATTCCGAGATCGCAGCCTGCTGATCTCCACGAAGGCTGAAGAACACCGGATAGAGCAGCGTCGGGATCGGCAGCAAGATAGACGCGCGCCGGATCGACCCGCGTGAGATTTGCGAAACGCACATCCTTGACGATGCCGATGATTTCAAAGTCGGTCTGCTTGCCATCAAAGTGCAGATCGAGTTGGAAGTGTTTGCCGACCGGATCTTCATTCGGCCAGAAGAGCCTTGCCGTGGACGCACTCACGACGGCCACGTGAGCGCCGGCGGATGATTCCTGGGCCGTGAAATTCCTGCCGCGCAAAATCGTGATGCTCAATGTGTTCAGGAAATTGTCCGAAGCATAACCAGCCAGTGTGCGCCCCTCGATCGCGCCTTCCACAGCACCCGGCCGCTTGATAAAGATCGGCGGCGTCCACGTGCCCATCATCGGCGCTGTGCCGTAGGAAACATTGGCCACCTCCGGCACCGTCTTGAGCCAATCGGTCATGCGATGGAATTCTGCTGCCGCCTTCACCGGGTCATCTCCAAAGTTTGCGCGCAGCAGGTAGATACCTGCGTTTCAAATCCAGGATCAGCAGCCTGCGAGCGCGCCAGTCCGCGAATGAGCAGACCAGCGCTGCTCAGCAGCAGCATCGACACTGCGACCTGTGCCGCAGATGAGCAATCCGCGCAGCCGAGAACGATCCAGGCCGCGCCCGAACGACGTGCTTTCATCTTTAAGCGACGTATTCAGGTCGGGTCTTGAAAATTGCAGCGCGGGCGAAAGTCCGAAGATGAATCCCGTGGCGACTGACAATGCGAGAGCATAGGTCAGAACGCGCGCATCGGGATTGAGGTTCAGGCTCAGGACGAAATCGCTGCCCAGCTGCCGCACGAGAATCTGGTCCAGTGCGATCCAAAGCAACTTGCCGGCCGCTGCCGCAAGCGCCAGTCCGGCAACGCCTCCTGCCAGCGCCAGCAGCATGCTTTCAGTCAACAAATGGCGAATCACCCGCGCACGGCTCGCACCTAGCGCCAGCCGCACACTGATTTCCTTTTGCCGCGCGGCCCCGCGCGCTACCAGCATGTTGGTCAGATTGGCGCAGGCCACCAGCAGGACGAGGGCAAAGATCACCATCACCGCTCCCACGCCGGCGCGAAAACGAACATCGTTGGTATTGCCGAAGAACGCCGTGCGCTCCAGAGCAACAGAAAGCGTGCGGTCCTTCGTTACGTAAGTTGTGGCGAATTGGCGCACCAGCGAATCCGTTTGTGCCTCCGCCTGCTTCAAGGCAATCCCCGGATTGAGCCGTGCGAGAACCTGTAACTCAAAATCAGTGGGCTTGTGCAGCCAGTCCTGCCCTGGAACCAGTTGCCCCTGCATCGAAATCGGCGCCCACAGATCAGGCACTTGTGGATTGAGACTCGTGCCGGTGAACTCCTGCGGAGTGACGCCAATGATCGTGAACGATGTATTCCTGATTCGCACGAGCCTGCCCAACACTTGCGGATCGCCACGGTATTGCCGTTGCCAATAAGCATGACTGAGCACAACCACCGGATTTCGGCCGGCGACGCGATCCTCCTCCGGACCAAACACCCGGCCCAGGCGCGCATTGATCCCGAGCGCACCAAAGTAGTTTCCCGAGACAAGTTGTGCCTGCGCAGGTGTCAACTGATTGCTGCTGCCAGTCTCACCCGTCGCAGACACAAGCACTTTCACCGGCCAGCTGGCCGCGATTACGCTTTGGAACGTATTTTGCTGACTGCGAAGATTCACGTACTCCGGGTACGAAAACGCGTACTGATTCTCGCCAATGAAGCCGCTTTGCAGCGTTCGCCTCAAGCGCACCACTTTTTCCGCATCGGCGACCGGAAGCGGCTTGAGCGCGACCGCGTTGTAGGCTGTGAACAGCGTAGTGTTCACACCCACTCCCAATGCGATCGTGGCGACCGCAACCAGCGTGAATCCGGGGCTGTGGACCAGTGCGCGCCCAGCGTGGCGAAGGTCCTGCAGAAAATGTTCGATCCATAACAGCGAGCGCTCGTCGCGATGAGCCTGCTTCGCCTGTTCCACTCCGCCATACGCCCGCTTCGCGGCCACCCGCGCCTCCTCAGGTGACATGCCGCGCCGTTCGAAATCATCCGCCAGCAAAACGAGGTGCGCATCCACTTCGCGCGCAAGCTCCGCTTCGGCGCGGCGGCCGTGGAAGAAATTCCAGAATCTCGCGAGAATTCTTCTCAGACGAATCATGGCTGTTGCTCCTCCGCCAGCAGCTTTTCAACCACTGCCGACATCTGGCGCCAGCGCGCAGTCTCTTCCTCCAGCGCCTTCAATCCCGCCTTGGTAATCGTGTAGTACTTTGCTTCGCGATTATTCTCCGTCCTGCTCCATGATCCCCGGGTCCACCCGTACTGCTCCAGCCGGACCAGCGCGGGATAGATCGTGCCCTGGTTCAGATTCAGGGAGTCGTCCGAAATCTGCTGGAGCCGGTTGGCAATGCCATACGCATGCTGCGGACCCATCGTCGCCAGCGTCCGGAGAATCATCAAATCGAGAGTGCCTTGCAAAATTTGCGCGGCCATTTTCTTCACTTGGCATTCTAGTGAATACCTATTTCACTTGAATGTCAAGTGGACGCTAATGGTGACGTTCCGGCATGTGCCATGCTCGATTGAAAGGAGGGAGAGTATCCTCTGAGGGCGCCGTCAGTGTTTGATCGGCCAACGGTGAGCGGCAAAGCACTTATCGAGCCGGAATTCGTACCCTCATGGATGCGTCGCGCTGCCGGTTGAAGATCTCTCATCCGGCCATCCAGATGAAGCGCATCGGAAACCGATATCGCGATGGCGAAGATCGGGTGGTGCGCTGAGCCGACCCGAGACTCGGATGTCCCGCGAAATGTTGTAAAACGAGCCGCCTTTCAGGATGCGTTCGCCAGGCCCTCTACCGGCGTCCTGGACCCATTCCCACAAATTTCCCAGCATGTCCCATAATCCATATCCGTTGGGCAGCTTTGTACCTACGGGATGGGTACTGTCGTTGCTGTTTGCGTCGTACCATGCCAGCGGTGATATCGGCTGTTTCGGCAGCTCTCCAGCCCCTCCGTAAGCTGCATATTCCCACTCCGACTCCGTGGGCAACCGCATCCCGACCCGGCTACAGTAAGTCCTCGCGTCCGTCCAGCCGATCTGGTCCGCCGGGAGATCCGCGCCTTTGTAATGCGATGGATCGGCGATCATGACCCGCTTGTATGCCGCCTGGGTCACTTCGGTGCGGCCGATCCAAAAGCCGGTGGTAACGATGATTCTCTCCCGGTGCCGTTCCAAGCCATAGCATTCCTCGTCATCCGGCAGGCAGCCCGTAAAGTAACTACCCGCTGGTATCCATTGATAGGTCAGACCATCCCGGGAATTCACCTTTGAATCGCCCGCAGGAGTTGCACCGACGAAGGCGCTCAATGCCGCCACAACGGTCCACAGACTCATCGTGCGGAATTTACCGTTTGAGCACGAAAACACAGAGCCGTTCGCCTTTCTCGCCAGTCGCCGACCTTCGGACAGTTTCTTGCTTGGCCGCAGATGTCCGCCAAACATCAATTCCAACGCAAGGCCCACCTGGAAAGGACGTCATAACTCAAAAGTGAACATCCTAATCGGGCTTGCTCTTGTTGGCCAATTTATCCGCCGCAAGCTTTTCCGCGGTTGCCAGAGCGTCGGCAGCACTGACTTTCACATCTGGATCGACTCCTGTTCCTTCCCAGTCACCTTTAGTAACCGGGTTGATGGGCCGCGCGAAGGGAACGCCAATGGTGAAGTGGTCTCCAGCAGGGATGCCACGCACGGGGTGAGCGCCACCCCCCGTGACTTCACCCACAATGGTGGCGCGCTTTTGCGTCTTCAGGTCGAACGTGAACTCCTCACCTCCAGAAAATGTCCCATGCGACGTGAGGACATACACTGGCTTGTCGATGAAACGCTGCCCCGGAACCCAGGGGAGTGTCCAGTATTGATGGGTCTCATTATCGTCGCGAGCCGTAAGGTCATTGATGTGGGTAGGCTGCCTGAAAAGATACGAAACCATGAAATCCACCATGCTGGGATCGCCGCCATGGTTCTCCCGCAGGTCAAAGATGAGCGCATCCGTGTTGGCCACGAAGCTCATGGCTGCGACGACTGTGGGCCCGCAGAACTCCGGCGGAGGGAAAGCATCAAACTTGACGTAGCCGACATTGTGATTCAGGATTTCAAGCTTGGAAAACGTGCAGTTCTGGTGCTCGAGCATGGTGCGGAAGCGCGCTTGCTCAGCCGGGCTCGGCTCGTGCGGTCCCGCCGCAGAACCAGGCGGCTCGGACATCACAAACGGATTGTATCCAACAAAAAGATGCTGATCATGGCTGACGGCGCGCAGGTCGCGGCTGAGCGCGTCGGCGAAATCGTTGCCGTCAGTGATGGAATTGTAATCGCCATGAACCTGGTGGTCATGGATCGCCTGAATCATCTTGGCAGCCACATCGGGATAAATGTAGTGGTCGGTTAATTGCTTCCCAATGGCGTCAATGGTTTTCTGTCGAACCTCCTGGTCAAGCTGAATGTCATCGAGTTTTGCGCCGGGCGGTAGCGCGCGAATGGTCAGCCGTTTGACCTTGGGTGGCGTCGTACTCGCGAGCTGTACGACCCCAAAAGCGTCAATACCATCTCCGCGGCCGTGAACCCGAAACGTGAGCCGATCCGGCGTGCTCTCGACGACCGAGATGAAATTGAAACCGCCCGTCTGGCCGCTAAACGACACCAGTCCGTCGGTGTTATTGCTCGGGTCATATTGCTTCACGTAGGCGTCGATCCGGTCGTGCTCGCCGCTGTTGAACGCGTCCAGAAATGCCTGAAGGGTATGGCCTGCCGGAGTATCTGGAACGCCGGCATCTGCCCGTGCGCTGAGTGGGGCGAGCGTAACACTCAGAAATGCCAGGGTGACTCTCAGAAGAGCCTCTATACGTCTCTCTGCTTGAAGAGCTTGACAAAGCATCTGGAACTCCTTGGCCGCGGGGAATGGTGTTCGAACGTGGCATGGATAGTGCTATCGCTCACGCGTACCTCATTGGACGTGCCACTCACATGTTCGGCACATGACAAGCACGGCAGAAGTTATAGCGGCGGAACTCGGCCGCGTTGAGGTTACAACCCCGGAGTAATTTCCGGATCGGGGACAAATCTGGTTATTGAATCGCCGTTACCTCTGTGAGTTATTGCAAATGCCTCAAGCCTGTGACTTCGAACAGTGTTAATTCTCCCGCATGATCGTCGAAGGGGAAACGACAGAAGCGCGTCGTGCAGGGACCACGCTCGCGACCATGATGGCTGCAGCCGGCAAAAGTGGCGCGATCAGCCAAACAAGAAGTGGCGGCGAAGCGGCAACCGTGATACCGGCGATCATCACTCGCAGCAGCGCGTAAGACAGGAATGTCCCTATCACAGTGCCGACAAGCGCAAGTCTGCCTGCGTTCTTCACAACCAGCAGGACGATGCGCCAACGTTGAGCTCCGAGCGCAATGCGAAGCGCTCGCTCGCGCTGGCGCTGACGTTCAGCATCGCTCTGGGAACTCAACAGACCGAGAATACTGAGCAGGATCCCTGTGGCTGCCGACGCGCCGCCAATCAGGGTCGCAATCCGCAATCCCGCCAAACCTGATTGTGCCAACTGCCTTTCGAAGGTATCGATGCCGATAGGGGCTGAGCTGCCCCCTGGCACATTTTGAATCTTCTCACGAAGGTCGGTTGCGACACCACTGTTCCACTTTGAATATTTGAGAATCAGCGTCATGCGCGGGGGGCAGCCTTGCCACATCGAGAAGTAAATTGCAGGCTCCGCGTGTTGTTCGAACGTCCCGAATACCTGTGACTTAACAACCCCAATGATCTCGGCTCTGCTACCACTGTCATCGATGACGCCGGCACCTAGCGGTTTGCCGTTGAAGTAGAAGGCGGCGGCTTCCTGATTGATCACTGCCACCCGTCTCTGGCCGGAGATTCCATGGTCGGGAAACGTGTTCCCGGCGATCAATGGCATGTCCAGTGCGCGGAAATAGTTTGCTGAAACGAGATTTGCGCTCAGCTGTACCCCCGTCTACAGGGGGTGCGAGAGGGGCGCGAAAGTGTGCGTCCCTGATCGGGCTCGGTACGTCTGGTTGATCGAGATAGCCATAGTAAATCGTCGGACGTCGTTGCTGCTCCGCGTCATAAGACTTTCTCTTGACCACACCGATGATCTCGATTGCAGCATCGGCGGGATCCCGTATGACTGCGCCGGCCGTCCTTCGGCCGAACAGTTCCGCGGCTGCTTCCTCGTTTACGATTGCCACTTTGTGACCTAGATCGATTAACCCGAACATCCTTCCGGCAATCGGTTGGTTGTCCAGAAACTTGAGCGATTCCGGCGTAAGCCAGGCAATGTCCATGGCGACATCGCGATACTGCGAAGAGAATTGCTGAATTTTGAAGGTTCGCCACGTGGGTTGATTGCCGGGGAGGCGGGCCGTCCACGCCAGTGGTGACAGGCCAGCAACAGACTTTGCTCTCTTCTCAACTTCGCCGAAATAGTTGGTGTCAACCTCTGGCCCGTCAGGCCGCACCTGTGCTTGTACGGTCAGAAGGACTGGATCTCCCAGGCGATGCCCCGCACTTGTTTCCAACGCAGAGTGAAGACCAGAGAGGAGGAGCGCAGTACAGATTACGAGCATGCAGCAGGCCATAATCTGTCCCACGACAAGGGCAGATCGCAGACGCTGAATTGCTTTGGAGGGCGAACCGGTTTCACGCTGAAGAACTATCCAGGGCCGATCGGTTACAGTTCCGATGACCGGCATCATTCCGCAGAGGACCGTAATAAAGACGCAGACCAATGAGGCGGATACTATTGGGAAGAAATGAAGCGCGAAGGTGAGTCGTTGTGCATCTTCGGCGAAGAGCAAGGCCGGAAGAACGTGTGCTGTCATAATCCCCAGCAATAATCCCATAGCCCCACCGGCAATGGAGATAACGACGCTATCCGCGAACAACTCGCGCAGCAGCTCGGCGCGCGATGCGCCAAGTGCAACGCGAAGAGACGTCTCATGGGATCGCCTTAAAGCTCGTCCAAGGAGGAACGAGGCGACGTTGGTACAGGCGATGAAGAATACAACGCCAGTAGAAAAGGTCAGAAACAGGCGTACGCGCGTCAACCCGGGCGCCATGTTCGGCGCGATCCCCGTGAAGGGAGTCACGCTCATGTCACGAAGGCCGGCAGGACCTGAACGCAGAGCGGCGTGCGCTTGACGAGTGGAGACGTCTTCGCGAAGACGCGCGAGGACCCATAAATCCCGCCTGTCTCGACTCTCTCCTTCGATATCCTCTCCTTTTGATTGGATCCAGAGATCGACATTCTGATCGCTATAGAGACCGTCCAGGTGTTCCGGTGCGACTCCACTGATTCTGTGCTCGGCGTTATCGATGCGGACGTTGGAGCCGAGCGCATCGTCTTTGCCGCCCAACTCGCTTTCCCATATCCGATGACTGAGAACCACACCATCGGCAAGCGGTATTGCGAGGGCTCCCGCGAGGTCGGGAGTTACAGCGGCGACCGTCGCTATCTCCGCGTGGCCATCGATCGTAATTTCGCCTGGTCTGATTCGCACCGCGCCGATCCAGTCAAAGACTCCATGGGCGCTTCTAAGCAGCTGATAATCGTCGGGGGAAAGAGGTCCTGCCTCGCGGGAGCGATCTTGTCTGAATATCGAGACTGTCCTGTCAGACGCTCTAAGCGGAGAGGCTGGGTGGGTCAATCCCTGGAGAAACCCGTAAACGGCTGCATTGCTGCCGACTCCAAGCGCAATTGTGAGGACGAGGGCAGTCGTCAGGCCGGGTGCGCGCGCAAATGCTGTCGCTGACCTGCGGATTTGAGGAAGGACCCGGGACAAGATCACCCCCGATTAGCATGCAAGTCAGACTCCACAAGAAGCTGCATTTTTCGTTGTTTCACTTAGAGCTACCCTGTTCTTTTCCGTCCGGTTTGGCGTCTGTGTGTCCATATTTGGACAGGGCGAAGAGTCTCCTGGGATGACCTCGTCCACATCAGACCCCCGGAAATTCGATTCTCTCCTCGATCAAGGAGGTCACAGCCATCCGTAATGTCTCAGTCGGGTTCCAACCCGCAGAGCGGCTCGATCACCATGTGCACGCCCACGCTACAAAGGTCGAAATCCCAAAGTGTCGATGGTCCCATCCGGTGCGATGATGATCTGCCATTCAGTTGAACCGTGCTCAAAGTCGATATCATAAACGTCGGCGCCATTCTTTTCGACACGTTTGAACGTCACCGACTTTATCGCACCCAGATTCGCGAAGATACTCTTGAGTTGTGGAAGCTGTTGGCGGGTAACCTCGGCCAGACCGGAACTCATACGGTCATACTTCGGCTGTCCGGCAACGATATCCGCGATGTTCTGACGGATGGCAGCCTCGGCGCCGGGAGAGGGCTTCTGATCTTTGAAACGTTCCGCGGCGAGTGTAGAACGGGTAGCAGACTCGTCAGCAATGTGTTTGGCCTCAGCATCGTTCAGCCGGGTCATGGACGTATCATGGCCGTTCTGGTGCAGGACAAGGCTCGATACCTTTCCGCTGGAATCCTTGACAAACTGCAGCTCCGCGTCGACGGCTTTAGGAAAGAACTTATCGTTGGCCTCCGCAAAAAGCGGCATGCTTTCCTGACCGGTGAGTTGACCTGTCAAGTGGTCGCCGCTGAGCGAGATAGTTATATAAATTCCAGGGGCCATTTGATAGGCGCCGACGTATTCGTTCAAGACGTCCGGCGCCAATTTGACCTCTGTGCGCATTGCGGAATGAAAGTCCGGCCAGCCATATTCATTGGCAATGCTTCTCATAACATCCGCCGCGAGCCGAGTCCCGCCCTGGGCATTGGTCAACACCACGGCTCCGTCACCGTGTTTCTCATAGGCGACAAAGAGGCCTTCGAAGCCGGCGTTCACTCCGCCATGGGAAAAATAGCGGTTATCAGAAGAGCCGCCGATCTCCAGTCCAAGGCCCCAATTTCCTTTTCCCGGAGTCAGCATCTCTTCCGTGAATTTCTGCGATAAGACGTGATTTGCTTTCCCCTGAAGGGACCGTTCAACTTCGATGCAGTATCGCGCAAGGTCTGACGCCGTGGTCCACAACCCGGCTGCGGTCATCTCTGGATAGGTGTGAGAGCCTCCCGCGATCGGGTCACCGCTATCTTCATAGGGAGTCGCGGCTGACTTCTGCAATTCGGCGGGAAGTGGCTGTTCGTACGTGCTGTGCGTCATACCGATAGGCGACAATACTGCGTCGTGAATCAATTTCGGGAATGGTTCCTTCGTCGTGTCGAGCAACAGTTGCTGCATGATCACGTATCCACCCCCTGAATAATTCCACTTGCTTCCCGGCTCGCTTTCAACTCGAATGGGGGGCGTGTTTGCCGGTTTCTCACCATTCAGTACTTGAATCAACGTTGGAACCTGGTCGTTAGACCGGTAACCTGGAAAACCGTGAACTGTGGTGCCCCCAGTATGCGTGAGCAACTCACGAAGAGTTACCGGTTTTCCATTTGCGGCAGGCGCTTCAGGAACTTTCCACGAGATCAATTGGGAGTTCACATCGGAGTCCAAGGAGAGTTTGCCGCTCTGAACCTGATGAAGCGCTGCCATCGCCGCAACAGGTTTACTGATGGATCCCGCCTGAAAGAGTGTATTTTCCGTAACCGGCGAACCTCCCGTCTTCGTTACACCGAACCCTCGCGCCCACTCAATCGATCCATTGTGGATGACTGCAATGCTCACACCCGGAACGTGAAGTTCGGTCATTCGCTGTGTAAGCGCAGTACAGGAAGGCTGTTCCCCTTTGACGATGACCGGCGGAGGCAGACAGGAGATTATCTTTTGGAGGTGATCCTGTACGTTACCTGGATCCAGTTTGGGCGAGGACGTGCTTTGCCCGAAACTCGATACGCAGAGACAAGTGATTGTGGCTGCAGAAGAGAGCTTCGACCGGGTCATCATTCAGGGTCCCTCTCATAGGATTCAGTTCCCGCTAGCTTTTACCAAACGAAAAGGTTGACAGATTATTGGCGAACGTCTCCGCCAGTGTCGACACGTACCGGTGCAGAGAGCTGCCCAGCAAGTTCGAGTTGCTGGCGGCCGACGGTGACGCGGACCACCCGCTGCGCAGTGTACTCGTATATATCGCCGTGATGAACGTTTTTGTCGAGCGTCGGGCCAGAAGCCTGAACCATTAGCCGCCTCCCACCCTATTCCCGTTGAACTGTCAGCTCCATAAGCTTTCTCGGGGGTTGGGAACCAATGGTGATTTTGGCCAGTTCCGTCCATTCACCCTCCTCGCTCATCTTTAGTACAGAACTACTTCGGATCTCTCCGAAGTTGAAGCCCCAGGTCAGGCCCTTGCCATCTGCCAGCAACTTGACCTCACTCTCAAGAAATCGGCCGTCATTGAAAGCCCGTAAGTGATAGGTCTCAGTGTTGTCATCGTACGAAATGATCCCCAGCGCCCGCAGGACCGGCTTGTTGTCGCTCAGACTTCGACCGATACCCTCAATCGTCAAAACGAGACCATCGAGTTTGTATTGAACTTCCTCTGTCTGTACCAATGCCACCGGCTCACCCGGTCCGCGCTGGACGTGAGCTTGCCCCGACCACTTGCCGGCCAGAAAACTAAGCTCTTTCATGGCCAAGCGTTGTTTGTTGAGATCTGGTGTTCGGAATTCCTGCGCCATAAAAGGTCCTATCAGGTTGAGGCAGAAGATCAACGCTGTTGCCCGCATGTTCGGGAGTATATCGTGGGCGCGCCGGTGTTCCGAACAGCCTGCCATGAATCCCAATTGCGGATATTCTTTTGGAGTCATGTCGCGATCGGCGACAAACCATCCCTAACGCTACACCGGGGACAATCTCCGAAAAAGACAACGAACCGCTTCCCGTAGTCATTCGAGTGGTAGTACTATTCTTCCGACGCTTTGGGCCAGCTCACGTCTTCCGTCATAAGTGCTAATGCACCGTCGATATCCCGCTTGTTGAATGCGGAGTACGCCTGCTCAATGAGGGCCTTCGTGGTTGTCATACAACCTCCTGTGGCGCTTGCTTTATTTCGGTGTTCGTCTCCCATCATCTCTGACGAGCTCTGATTATTCTGTCCCGCCTGCCGCGAAGAGGGACTCATCCGCAGCTTCAATGGCCCGTTTGTCGAGTTCACAGCTTTCCGCAAACTTCGTCCAATCGTGCCGAAACGCGACGTGAGGGACGGCATCGGACGCACCGGCGCCGCTGCATAGGCTTTCCAGGTCCTCCAGATCGCCGCGATGGACTTCAGCGCCGGCTGCGACCAGAGACTGGGCGCCCGTCGTCCGAAAATGCCTCTAAACGGGCCGGCCTAAGGCCTTGTCTGCTCGAATCGGAGCCGCATTGCGGTATTCAACGCAATGTTAAAACGTCCGCAACAACGGCCGGGTACTCTGCGACGACATGACTTGGCCGGCGAGTGACCGATTTGAAACCACATTTGGACATCAGGTTTGTGGTTTTCGCACTCCGGTGAAGCACGGTTGACAGCCGGCCGCGAATGCCCTGCTCTCGCTCGGGGGTAAGATTGAAGCAAGGCGCAAGTCCCGCATCCCCTCGCGGAGACTGCATCACGGTGGTGTTCGTTCCGCCCTATCTGAGCGAACACACGAGACTGATGGCTTTGGAATGCCTTGGCAAAGTGAAGGAGGTCACGATGAAATTCGTAGTGATCGGCGGAACGGGCCTGATCGGATCAAGGCTCGTCAACAACCTGCGGGCGTACGGGCACGAAGCCTTGGCGGCGTCCCCAAAAAGTGGCGTGAACAGCGTTACCGGCGACGGACTTGCTGACGCGCTGAAAGACGCTTCGGTGGTCATCGACGTCACGAACTCCCCTTCGTGGGAGGACACTGAAGTCTTGAAGTTTTTCGAGACATCAACCCGAAACCTTCTCGCCTATGAAGCGGCCGAAGGCGTCGGCCATCATGTCGCCCTGTCCGTCGTCGGAACGGAACGTCTCCTCGAAAGTGGCTTCTTCCGCGCAAAACTCGCACAAGAGAACTTGATCAAAGCCTCAAAGAATCCATACACCATCGTCCGCGCCACGCAGTTCTTCGAGTTCGTCAAGCAGATCGTCGACTATTCCACCGAGAGCAACATCGTGCGCATGCCGCCGGCCCTTATCCAGCCGATGGCGGCCGACGATGTCGCCAGCGCAGTGGCCAGTATCGCAACCAACCCACCCGTGCACGGCACGATTGAAATCGGTGGACCTGAGCAATTTCGCCTGGACGAACTTGCCCGGCGGTTCCTGGCCACGCGCCAAGACCCGCGCCAGAACCAGCGTGAGGTGATCTCCGACCCGCATGGTCGCTACTACGGCATCGAGGTGAGCGAACGGGCGCTGGTCCCTGACAAGAATGCGCAACTCGGCGAGACCCGTTTCGAAACCTGGCTGGCTCAGTCCGCACCACAGATTGCGAGTGCGCTGCCTCAGCCCGCTTCGGCGGGCCGGTAAACCAAGATCGTCTTCCATTGTTCATAAAGATCATCTTGACTGAGTAGGTGCCGATTGACATTACCCCGCGTGGTCATTGTCGGTGGCGGCTTCGGAGGGTTCTCCGCGGCCAGCGCTTTGCGTGGCGCTCCAGTGAGTGTCACGCTGATCGATAAGCGGAACTATCATCTCTTTCGCCCGATGCTCTACCAGGTTGCGACGGGGCTGCTTTCCGCGGATGAAATCTCCAGCCCGTTGCGTTCTGTCTTCAGTGGTCAGAAGAACATCCAAATCCTCTTTGATGAAGTCATAGGCATCAACTCCGGCCAACGCGTCGTCCATCTGAGCCGCGGTGACGTACCGTACGACTATCTCATCCTCGCGACCGGCATCCAGTACAACTATTTTGGACACGATGAATGGCGCCAGTTCGCGTCTGGACTAGAATCGCTCGATGATGCCGACATCATTCGCGGCAAAATATTGCGTGCGTTCGAGCGAGCCGAGGAAATGGCTTCGATTGAGCACGCGAAAATTGAGGAAATCTGTCGCCAGCTTACCTTTGCGCTCGTCGGTGGCGGAACCGTGGGCGTTGAGATGGCCAGCACACTCGCTGAGATGTCGCGTATCGAGTTGGTACGCGATTTCCGCCATATAGACCCCGCATCCGCTCGCATTCTTCTTTATGAGGGCGGGCCTCGCATTCTGCCAGCCTATCCTGAAGCTCTTTCCATCAACGCGCAACGGCACCTGGAGAGCCTGGGAGTCCAGGTTTTCACGAACACGCGCGTCACGAGTGTGGATTCGGATGGAGTTGTCGTCGGCGGACAGAAAGTCCTCGCCGCCACTGTGCTCTGGGGAGCTGGTGTCATTGCGTCTCCGGCGGGACGATGGCTACGCGCAGAAACCGACGAGTCCGGAAAGGTCATGGTGGAACCGGACTTGTCGGTGCGTGATCATCGAGAGGTATTTGCCATCGGTGACACCGCTCATCTCGTCGCTCCGGTTCGAAACATATTTGGCATCAAATCGCCTACGCCGATACTGATGCCCGGTGTAGCTCAACCAGCAATACAGGAGGGCAGGTACGTTGCAGACGTCATTCGGCGCCGTGTAACGGGTCGTGCACAACCCAAACCTTTTTGGTACTGGGATAAGGGTGAGTTAGCAATCGTGGGAAGAGCGTATGCCGTGGCGGATTTGCGGCTCGCTCAGTTTGCGGGCTTCCCGGCATGGTTGGTCTGGGCGGGTGTGCACATCTACTTTCTCATCGGATTTGCGAATCGGCTGTTTGTCAGCCTGCAATGGGGCCTTGCTTTCCTTACAAAACGTCGCCGGGTTCGAATTCTTCCGGAGGAACGTGCATCCGCAAAGAACCTGATCGATCCGGCAGCCTGATACTCACTTAATCCATCTCTACCGCAGACCGTCGAGGAATACAAATCAGCCACCTTGGCGGACTGTTCAGCCGACATTGAGGCGCGAGACCACGCTTCCGGATGGGAGTCGCGGCTGTTAACCGAAGTGGAAAAAGCAAGACCGACGTCAGTTGGTCAGTGCAAACGCGTGTTGGGCGGGCTTGAGATCGGTAAGAATTGCCGGCAATCGTCGAGCGCACGCCCCACGTTTTTGATGCTCTTTGAGAAGGCGTTGCAAGCGATGCGCTTGCGTCAGAGCATTGTGGCGCTGACGCCATGCTTCCTCGATGCGTTCGGAAGAGTACTGGCAAACGACACATTCGAGAAATATCTCGTCATCAATGGCGGCCCTATTCATTTCGTCAGTTTGAACGCCATACCAATCGACTGAATAGAGATCTCCAAGTTCCAGGTGGACTGCATGCGACTCTTGTCTTGCATCCATATGCATCCTCCAATCTCTTGATTACTCAGGCCGATAGTCTCGAGGAAATCAAGTCAGGCATAACGGCGATTGCACTCGTCGCGGCATGGTGCGGTCTGTCCGGACGAAGTCCTCGTCGCTGCGCGCTCGAGGTACCAAGCCGCGACAGCTTGGAGTTCCGCCAGATTATTTGCAACTAGCGGACCAAAGTCTGCGCGAACAGAATCCACCAGCCTTTGATCAAAGAGGCCGCACTTCTGGCTCAACGTGTTTGTGGTGAAGTTGTCGTAACTACATCTCGTCTGCCATTTGGGCTATCCAGGGATGCCCTTCTTCGGACATCGATCACCGCAAGAATGCATATACGACCCACGTCTGGAACGTCGGAATCGCGACACTCTGTCGGAATGCCGAAGCCGCTACACAAACTCGTCCGACAGGACCAAGAGCCATTGCTTCGAAGCAGGGATCCTGCAACACGGAAATGCTCGCGCGAAAGGCCGACTCGCGCGGTTCTTCAGCACCCCGCCACTTCCTGTTTGTCGCAGTTCAACACCGGTTTCGCATGATCACATCATCTGGACGCGAGCCCGCCTCAATGTGGGTGTCCGAAGTGGTGTCCTAATTGCAAGACCATATCCGACCCCAGCATTACGGTTCCGGTCTGGAATCGCGGGGTCATCGACTGAAGAAGGACATGATGGGCCCTGGGAATTTTGGACCAAGGTGAATGTTAGTCTTCGGCCAAACGCCGCCCCTTTCGGGCCCGAGGAATTGGCCGATGAAAAAGAAGCGTTTTTCCGTGGAACAGATTGTCGGGGTGTTGAAGCAGGCCGAGGTCGGAGTGCCTGTGGCCGAAGTGATTCGTAAGGCGGAGATCAGCGAACAGACCTTCTATCGATGGAAGAAGCAATACGTGGGTCTGGAGTCGGACCAGGTCCGGGAGATGAAACTGTTGCAGGCCGAGAACGGTCGTAGAAGCAGCGACTCGCAATTGAGCCTGGTGGTAGGCACGCCAGGCTGTTCGATCCGGGGAGAATCACGCTCCTCGAAGCGCACGTCGCGCGGACCGTACAGAACCGTTCCTTTCATGATTTTCTCCTGTATGAGTTTGCTCTATCGGAGGATTCAATCCGTAGAGTCGCAACATAATCCCGGCTCTGCGTATAGCTCTCCGAGACCAGAGCGGGTTGGATGGTGAACTGAGGGGTTCGGTTGGATGCGTCGACCCGCGCCGACTACGAGTGAAGCGAAAAATGAGAAGCACAGAGCCGCCGATGAACGTCGCGGCTACCGAAATGTGATCGAGAAGCAGACCTCCCAATGCGCCGCCCAGCATAATCGAGAGTACAAGCGCCGCCAGCAAAGGCTGTCTCTCCAACTCGACAGAGTTTTACCTGGCGTTGCCCTCGTTGCGGCGGAACCATGAGCTTCGTAGAACGAATCTCCGCGACCGAACTGCTGCTCCGTTCTCCGCCGCAGAATCTTGGGCGTGCAACATGAATCCCTTCTCACCATCTCGACCCTTCGGCATTCATCGGGGCGCACAGGGAAGTCCCGTCTCATTTCGGCCTGCAACGGCTTCCTGCCGCCAGCATCGCTGCTCGCCCAGCCATGCAGGGTCCAGTTTCGGTCGATCATCAAGGCCGAACCGCTCTGATACGGAGCCAGACAGAGACGATGCCGCGATCGCCGGCGCATTCAAATTACATAAGCGTCCTCCGCCACACCGGCTTCCTTCAAGTCGCTGTATCTGAAGTGCCCACCACCCATCATCCCGGCGCCATCAGTGTGCCACGTGGGCACTTCAGATACACCCCAAAGACTATACAGCCAAGTGGATTGTTGCAACGAAATGCGCCAATTCAAGTTGACGAAACCACCAAATGGCAATTCCATGCTGTGGCGCGCTTTTTGATACTCATCTGCCCCTCAGTTCGGTCGCATTTGGTGAGTGCGGCTAATGAGGCGCATTCGCCTGTTGATGTTGACGTGCAATACGACCAGTACCGCGCTGGTACTCGTGATACAGGATTGCGTCTCCTGCCACAATTCAGTCTCTGCCAAGCGCAGGCGAATGGAGTGATTAACGACCATTCATTGGCTCGCGGGATTTCAAGGACGAATTAGGACTGAGTCACCGGAGGTTCCTGTATTCCTCTTCTGCTCGTTTGAGAATTGGGCAGTCGGGGTCGGCATTCTTCCAGAGCGCGAAGAAATCCTCATATTGGGCTCGAGCCTTTGCAGTTTCGCCGGAAACGGCGAAGGCACGAGCCAGGCCCAAGCGCGCCAGAACAAAGACCGGATCGCCAATCATGATCCCGCGATGGCTGAGGATTTTTTGAAACTCGTTCGCCGCCTCCGCACCTTTGTGCTCCGACAAGAGCGCTTCGCCGCGGAAGAAGACGGGGTAAAGAGAGCCGAAGTATGCGGTCTGGCTGCTGCGCGGCGAACCCATTTCGTAGGGTACGCTGGCCTGCAGAGCGTCGATCGCCTTCAAAGGTTCTCCGCGTTGCGCGGCCACAACGGCACCGATCACGGGCAGATAGCTGAACCTCACTGAGGTATCTTCCGGATAGCGCTTCGCCATGTCATTCGCGAGCTTCTCTGCCTGAGCCGATTGGCCAGAAAGCGCCAGGGCAACAGCCGCGCCATAATTCACCTCGCGGTTGCTGGCCAGGGCCAGCGCGGCTACTGCCGTTCGTTTTGCTTCGATCGTATTCCCGAAGAATGCGTCCCATAGAGCTGCCCTGGTTTCGAAGATGGCCGCCGGCTCGCGTTCACCCCCTTGCAGCGCCAATGCGCCCGCTTGCCGTGACAGGTTGATTGCATTCTTCAGGCGGCCTTGCGATGCCTCCGCAAACGCCTCGCGATCCAACATCCAATCGTTAATTTCGGGGTAGGCCTTGGCCGATTCCACTTCGCTCCGCATTCCTGCCGCATCCCCTTTCAAGTAGGCGATGTCAAAGCGGAGCGTCGCCATGTGCGCCTGGTCGAGATTGCGCTTCGCCGCCATGTGAACCGCAATCTCCGCTCCTTGAATATCGTTCAGGTACAGCGAGTTGCTGCCGAGCAGGTAATATCCAGCGCCGTCGTCCGGGTTGAGATCCATGGTCTTTCGCGCCTCTTCGACGGCCCCGTTGTAGTTGGCAAGTACGGGGTCGACAAACCCGGCAAGAAAAGAATGGGCAAGAAACTCGCGCGGATACGTCCGCGCCCACTCATCGCAGACCTGCTGCGCCTTTTCCTGGTTTCCAGTCGCTCGTCCAAAGTAGTAGGCGGTGATGAAAAACCGCTCCTTATCGCTGGCCCGGTTGCGTAGCTGGTATGCCCGTGTGACATTCTCCGTGGCCAGTTCGGAAGACCCTGAAGAGCCATACATCAACCCCAGTGATGCGTAGGCCATTGCGAAGCTCGGGTCGATTTCCAGGGCGCGCTGAAAAAACGTTATGGCAGGCTCGTCTCCCTGCAGCGCCTGGATCTTCCAGCCCAGGCTGTATGCCTTCAAGGCTTCAAGGGATGGCGTGGTTGCCTCGGCTAGCGAAGTGTCGTATTTCAGAAGCGCGGCCGCCGATTCGCCGGCCCGCGCGCGAAATCCCCGCGCCATTCTAGTGACTGCGTCCAGCGCATCTTCTTTCCGCGCAACCTGGACCTGCTGGTTATCGATGTTCTCCCCAGTGCGGCAGTTGACTGACCTCAGGTCCAGTACGTACTCGCTGCCGAGAGGCTTGATGGAGCCTTCCAGAACGGCGGAACTGCCCGTGCGCTCGCACACCTCCCGGGCGTTCTGCCCAGTGAGGCGAGCATCCGGCGGCTTCCCCATAAGGCCCAGCGCCTGCCGGATGCGATCTTCCGAGACCAGGCTGAGCGAAGGCGACTGCTCCAACTGCACTTCCATGCCCTGGCGCAGAGTGTCATCAAAAACAGGATCTCCGGTCGTATTCACGAAATCGGCCACCAGGATGGAGTCCTTCTCGCCCAGGTTTGCAGGCCGCCGACTGCGAATGACAAGGAATGCGCCAAGCGCCAGCAGCACGGTCGCGGCGGCCACGGAAAGCAGCAATCTCCAGCTCGCTTGGGGCTTTTGCGAAATCGGTAGCGCCTTCAACGCCGGGGCCGTCTCGGCTTCATTCTCTTCAATCACGATCTCGGTGCGTGTCCGTGCCTGCGCCACCAGGGCTTCGCCTTGCTCGGTAACAGTGCGGACCGTCGCCGCAAATCGATAGCCCCGGCCCGGCAGCGTCACGATGTACTGGCGGTTCTCCCCCGTATCTCCAAGCGCCTTGCGCAGCAGAAAGATGTTCTGGCTCAGGTTCGATTCCTCAACGAACGAGTTCGGCCAGACCTCCTTGAGGAGTTCTTCCTTGGAGACTACATCGCGGCTGCGGCGTACTAGGACGAGCAGCGTCTCGAACGCTTTGGGTGTGACCGGAACAGGGTCATTTCCCCGGAGCAGGATCTGCTTGTCGGGGTCCATGTGGAACGGCCCAAATTCATAAACAATCCTGGGCTCGGTAGCCATAGGTTGAAGAACCAGGTACTCGAAAGGGCGAGAACACACCCGTCTCCCGGGTCCGATGAATCGTAAGCGCAATCTACCACAGTCTCTACCACTCCTTGAATCTCTTCCGGCAATCGCCCCTCGATTTGTCGTAACTCCTTGCATCTGCTGCCTCAATGCGCTTCTTGAAATTCATTGAGAATTATTGAACCGTGCATTGAAGACTTTTTCGGCCGGCTCCCTGCAGGATGCGTTCATTACGAATCAGCCGCCTGGCGATGGGCTGACCGGAGAGTGGCATGGTGGTGAAAACGACAAGGATCACGATTGAAACCGAAAGCCTGCTGATCGTGCGCAGGGGCAAAACCGTCGTGACTTCGTGCCCCGTTTGTTGCGCCGAAGCGGAAGCGATGACGCTGGAAGGGGACAGTTTTGGCGACGACATTCCATCCTCCCTCTTAAGAGACTGGCTCGCTTCCGGCAAGCTCCACCTTTGGAGTGCCGATGGCGGTCCGGCACAGATCTGCCTTAAGTCGCTGTTGCAGTGTTTCAACTCCGAGAATGCCGGCAGACTTCCAGACCCGAAACGAACTTTCCCGAAAACAGGAGATCAAAAATGACATCCATGCAATTTGCACCGAAGTGGCCGCGCCTGGCGCGGCTGAGTCTGACCCTGGCCGCGCTGGCAGCGCCGGTTTGCAGCCTCGCACAAACAATGAACGCCCCGAAGTACACCATTGTGGACCTGGGGCCGGTGGGCCCGTCGTGGTCGCAGGGCCAGCCATTTGTGGTGAGTGGCAGCGGGCTGGTGAGCGGGGAGAAGGTTCTGGCCAACCCCAACAATCCCGCCGAATGGGTAGCGCACGCGGTGGTGTGGGAAGGATCAAGCACCAAGGTCGTAACCATCCCGGGACTCGGAGGGCCAAACAACATTGCCTTCGGTGTGAACCTCCGGGGGCAGGCAGCGGGGCAAGCCGATACCGAAACACCGGACCCGAATGGGGAAGACTTCTGCGGATCAACGGCGCTCGGCCTCACCCACAGCGGCAACACCTGCGTGCCCTTTCTGTGGCACGACGGCGCCATGGTCGCGCTTCCCAGGCTGCGGAACAGCGCGGGCACAGAGGGCAGCAACGGCTCAGCATTACAGATCAACGATTTCAGCATGGTCGCGGGAACAGCGGAGAACGCCGAAGTGGACTCGACCTGTCCGGGAGCGTCGGTTTCGCCGCAGACCATCGAGTTCAAGCCGGTCATCTGGACGAAATTTTTCCCATGGTCCCCGATGCACGCTCCAGGAGCTTCCCACCGTTGACGGCGATCCGGACGGTATTGCATACGCGATCAACGATCTCGGCCAGGCAGTCGGCGCCAGCGGAAATTGCGGGCCGTTCAATGTGCTTGAGCAGAACAATCTCACCCCGCTTCACGCGGTTCTGTGGCGCAACGGCAACGCGATCAACCTCGGCAACCTTGGCGGAGACGGCAGATTTGCCGGCATCTATGCCACTGGCCTGAACAATGAAGGGCAGGTTGTGGGAACCTCGGACACCACGGGCGACGCGAGCTTTCATGCTTTTCTCTGGCGGCAGGGCCACATCACCGATCTTGGAACTGTGCCCGGTGACGCCTACAGCTCCGCCACCGCCATCGGCAACAACGGCATGGTGCTGGGCGTTTCCATCAGCGCCAGCTTCAGCCCCCGGGCCATGCTTTGGCGCGACGGCACCGCCACCGACATGAATACGCTCGTTCCTCAAGACACCGCCTTGTACCTGGAATCCGCATGCTCCATCAACGACAAGGGCGAGATCATCGGATTCGCAGTTTTGAAAAGCGACCCCAGCTGAATCTCACGCCTACCTGGCGGAGCCGGTCGCGAAGTCCCACGATGGAAACTGAACCAAGCAGAGTCGATTTGAGGGACGATCGCCTTCTCCCCAATGGACTTCGCCACAGCGGACGACGTCCCCTCGTTCGGCATTTCGCGTTCTCAATGAAAAACTCGGCAGGCGCGCGCTATTGGCGCCCGAGCTTTTCTGCCGCAAAGTAGCAATCGACTGGGATCACTCGCCAGCCAGCAAAGTTCCCACCCGCAATTAATTTGAACGGACAACCGATCACGCCTAAAAGGAGATCAACCATGAACCTATTACGCAAAAATGTGATTACGTCAGGAACCTTCGCCGCTCTGCTTCTCCTGACCGCACTCACCAATTCAACCCCTGCACGCGCTTTCGGCGCCTCTCTTTCCGGAACCATCCACCCGATTGGCCTTCCGGTAATCACCACAACCATTCCTCCCCTCGTCCCTTCGTCAAAGATGGTCACCCTGGCGACGGGCGTCGAGCCGGGAGCGGGCCTTTTTCCGCTCCACCTGGTTACTCCCGAAGGTGAGGCCGTGGCTGGATATGTGGTGCCGGCTGGCCAGGACCTTGTGATTACCAGCGTTGAGATCACCCCATTTCAGAATGGCTCCGCATACGCCCCTGCCATGGTGTACCTGGAACAGACCCAGTATGTCGGATACAAATACTGGCTGGTTTCAAATCTCGTTTCCACGTCGTTTGAGTACCCGACCGGATTTGTGATCAAGTCTGGCTCTGCCCCGCTGGTGTTGGGTGAATTGGGGTGCATCATCACCATCCACGGCTATCTGACCCCGGCATAGATGGCGACGCGTTCTCACCAGGAGAGCTACCGGAACTCTGACGCGCGGATGCCAAGGGAGATTGCGGACATCCGCACATACCACTCACGCATAGTCACACCTTCCAAAAGGAGATCCATCCATGAACCTGTTAAGTAAAAGCGTCATCTCTGCCGGAGCAGTAGCCGCCGCTGCGCTCCTGCTCGCAGTCAGTTCGCCGCGCACTGTCCACGCCCTGGGCGAGCAACTGGTCAGCATCACTAACACCGCAGCCCATCCGGCGATCGTCGAGGACGTTCCCCATATGCCCTCGCACGTCGTAACTCTCCTCGGATTTGTGGCCAGCACTTCCTACAATGATCCGTTGATCCAACTGCTTCCGAACGGGACCGTGAATTACTTCTTCTCGGTGCCCGCCGGGCAGAGCCTCGTCATCACTTCCGTGGATGTCACGCCCCCATCCAGCGCTTCAGCCTGGATCAATCTGTACAGTGCTTCCGGCGGCTATTACGGAGGCTGGACCGCGCCGGGTTCCAGGACGACCGGATTTCAATTGTCGTCTGGAGTCGTTGTGCCGAGCGGGACCACCTTGTACGTGGGCGGAAGCACGGTGAGCACCGAAATAACGGTTTACGGCTATTTGAGCCCCGAATAGATGAGAGCAAGGCTGCGTCGCCGTCGCTCGGCTTGCAGCACAAATTCACCGCGTCCTCCGCGCATCGAGCACTGCGCCCTTGCGGGAACGCGGCAAACCATTTCTTACCTCAACCGACCATGAGGGTCGAAGGAGAAGTTACATGCCGCAACCTAAGAACCGGGATGACATCTTTGTCCATTTGGCAATAACGGTAGGTCCCAGGTTTTTGCAGGGAAAGAAGCCGGGCAATAACCAGGAAATCGCCGAGATACTCAATTCCTATGCAGGTCACTATCGTGGCGTTCTCCAGGAAGTGTTTATCATGTTGGCAAAGTACTACACCCACTTACCGCTGACACCCTTGCGGGAGTTTCCCATACTCTCGGCGGATGCGCCCAGTGGGTTGGGCGCCCAGATCGGGTATTGCAGTTCCTGCGGGGAGAATGGCTACTACATCTATATCGATGGACAGGAACAGTGTTCGGAATGCACCCAATAGACCGCTCGAGGGGCGGGCCTGTCGCGCAATCGTTCAAAATGCCTTTCTCAAGGGAGTTTGGAATCTTGCCGGAGCCCCATCCTCCGCACCCGGCTTTCGAATCGCGGATCGGACTGAAGCGAAACGAAGGCTGGGTCGACATTCACGAGTGTGCACAAACCCGTTCTTGCGTCGAAGCTGCGATCAAGCCGATCTGAGGCCCTTTGCTTGTCTCTTGGGCGGGTAAACACTTGTGGGATGCCGAACTCCCCAATCGCCGGGTCGCTTTTTATTCCCTGGTTCAGCATTTCCTGCCAGAATCCTCGTATGACAGCAGAAGAATCTTTTGTGCAGTAGGTGCAGTGAGGCAAGCAGCGCGCTCAATCACAGACGCGTTTTCCGGGGCTTGGTTTGAACAGACATCCGCGGGGCACAAAGAGAATTGTTGTCGGCGTCTCCAGATCCACCGCAATTGGAATCTCCTGTTGTGGTTAGCTGCCGCCGTTTTCGGAAGGAGGCGCTTGGAGTGGACCCGTGGATAAGGTCAATGTTAACCCTGCCCGGCCGGATCAACGATGAGGGTGAGAGCGCCTTCGCCCAGTTGGATATTGCGCTCCTACAGGAATGCGCAAGTCCAAGCAATTTACCGCAACCTGGGACCAGGTTGATCTGGAAAACGGCTACATCTACTTGTCCATTACGAAGAACGGAACCGATCGCTTCATCACGCTCAACAGCGCCGCCGTGGAGGTCCTGAAACGGCTCAAAAAGCGCCACCATGAGCTTGCGCTGCCTTTGGACTCCACCTTGTTTCATTCAAAGCGTGATGGGCTGATCAAGAACCCTCGCAAGTGGTTTGCCACCGCTCTCAAACAGGCCGAGATTAAAGACGTCACGTGGCACACCCTCCGGCACACCTTCGCTAGTCGCCTCGTGATGGCTGGGGTAGACTTAAAGACGGTACAGGAATTGATGGGACACAAGACGATCGCCATGACCGCCCGATACGCCAACCTCGCTCCGACGCACAAGCTCCAGGCACTGGAGACCTTGGTGCGTCCGGGTTCGATTTCGCTACCGACTGGCCGCAAATTGGCTACTGGAGCAAAAACGGCCACTCGTGGCGGAAAACTTAATAGCATTCAACTTATTCAATCTAAATAAGTTGAATCAGGTGAGAGCCCGTAGCTCAGTTGGTAGAGCAACGCCCTTTTAAGGCGTGGGTCGTGCGTTCGAGCCGCACCGGGCTCACCAAACAAAATAATAGACTTATTGGAATCGACGGCAAGGGCCTGCATTACTACTACTCATCTGAAGAGAACTGGGTTTGGGCCATTGGGGCGCGCTCACCTGGCCGCGCTGCCGGCGGCAGATCTTGGCGACTGGAACCGGGCGCTGTCGCTGGGAAGTCCAAAAACAAAAAAGCCCGTGTCGGGCAAGTAAAGACTTGGTAGTCTCCTCGCCGGACGCGGGCAATGAAATGAAGAAAAACGGTTGAGCTTGACGATGGCTTCCTCTGCCGTCAATGCAAGTGCACTTCGGTTGCAGGAGAGTGATTGTTTTCCATTTCGAAATTCAGGGCCGAGTCCATTGGAGAACACTCGTCTTCGAACTCAAAATTGTAGCGCGCGCCGTTCTTCGGCACCCCGGACATAGTATTCAAGTCCTGCGGACTCTCCCTTTCGTATTCCTCCTCGGAGTCAGAGCTGATTGCGTGGACAATCCCCCACTTCCTCAAGTAGCAAGTTCATATCTCTTACGCCTGACTTGCAAAATAGCAGCGAAGCCGTGTACCGATCACCCCGATTCCACGTGTTCGAGGTTCTGCGGAGGGCGAGCGCTATGGCAACAACGCCCCACAAACCAGAGGGTGTTTCATTTCTCTACACCTCCCATCGTTGCAAGGCGATTGCGGGCTGGTATCGTCCAGAGTTTTTGGCACTTTCATGCTTCGTACCCATGCCGGAACGTGTTTGGGTTGGTTTTATGGCCTGCCCCCCATTCGAGCCAGGAACCCTGTCTTGCTGCTCTCTGTTTCCTCGTCCCCTCGGTCCCGGTCTCACTGAATAATCACCACATTCATGCTCCAGGGATCCAGCGTCAACGTCAGCGGAAGGCTCTGCGCGCCCATCTTTTTGGTCGTCGGAGGATCCCACTTGTTGTTTTGCGAGTCGTCGTAAATCGACTTGCTGTACGTGGTCACGGTTACTCCGGCACTCGAGTTCTGCCTGGACAATGCGATCTCAACCGGCTCGCTCGTGTCCTCGTTCAGGTTGAACAGAACCAGGGCCGTGCCGCCGCTGTGTGTTGCTGAGTAGGCGCGCACATCCGCCGTGTCGCCTGCTACGGTCGCCGTCAACACGCTCTCGCCGATCACGGCTACCTGCTGGAACAGATTGAAGGCCTGCGCGGTGGGAGACATGGTGCCGCCGGGTCCGGGATTGGGGCAGGTGGGGTACCCGGCGCCGTCGGAGAACACGTTATACGCCCCGAAGTTCTGCCATCCGTAAAGCGAGGTATCTTGATTCCCGATGCTGCCGGTGCAGTCCCCGAAGCCAATCCACCACGTCAGCCGCGAGACGCCGGCGTTCATCATCTCGCCCAGCACCTGCCCGGCGTACAAGCCCTGCGTAACCGACCAGCTTTGCTTACCTGGATTGGCCCACACCGAATCGACTTGACCAACGTAGATTGGAATGTCCGGATTTCCCGCTGTCTTCAGTTCGCTCTTGATTGTATTGATCGCCGCCGTCAGCGCCTGCGCCGCCTGGTGCGTCAGGTACGCGTCACTCTCCTGCCCCGGTCCTTGCGGGGCATAGTGGTACTCCACAAAGTCGTATTTGGCGTTGCTGAGCACAGTCGAATCCCAACCCCAGGGCGTGTTATCCGCATCCACCACCACACCCACGAGCACGTTCTTGTCCACCGCCTTGATAGCTGGGTAGTAGCCCGTGGCGGTGGCGCTGGCGTAGGTCGCGGGGTCGTTCGGCTTGGCGTGCAGGTCGATTTCCCATGTGCCGAAGACATCGCTTCCGACGGTGACGTGGCTGACGGTTCCGCCGGCCTTCTTCCATGCCTGCACCCAGCCGGACGCTTCCGTCGGATCGCCCGGACCGGTGCATGCGGCATCGGTTCCGTAGTTGGCGGTGAGCGCGACATCAGCACCGAGTGGGATCTGGAGGTCAGTGATGAAACTGGTGTAGACGGCTCCGGGATGAGCCCAGCCACCGGGTGTGAGGTTAGGCAGCGTGCCCTGGCAGGTAAAGTTCCCTTGCCAATGATAGATCTCGGACATACTAGTGCCGGGCCAGCGCAGGGCCTTGATGCCGGCTGCCTGGAAGGCGGGAACAACGAAGGAGGCGGTGGGATCAAACCAGGCAGCCATGTTCATGCCCAGCAACTGGTCAGTCACCGAGGGGCCGGCGGACGATTGGTCCACCGTCACCGTGCTCAGGACCGTCACAGTCACCGAGGCCGTTGCCCAAGCGCTGTTGTACGTACCCGAGCTGGACGAATCCGGCGTATATGCCACCGTCAGCCTATCCTTGCCCATGGGTAGCGCCCCTGCCGGAACGTCAATCGAGGCCCCGCCGTTCGACAGTATCGCGGCGCTCGATGTATAGGTTCCGCTGGTCAGGGTCACAGTGCCCGTTGCCACCGGTTTGCCGATGCCCCCGCTTACCGTCACTGACACCGACAGCGCCTGGGTCGTCAAAATGCTCGGCTCCGAGGTGGTCGCTGCAACCGCCGGCGTCACATTGGCCACCGACACCGAATTGATTCCCGTCGCGCTTGTATAGGTGGCTGAGCTCTCGCTGTCCGGCGTGTACGTCGCCGTGAGCGTGTCCGTGCCACCCGCCAGCGATCCCGCCGGAATCGAGATGCTGGCGCTGCCGCCGGCCAGAGCCGTCGCCGCCGAAGTATAGTTCTCGCTATTCAGCGTCACCGTCCCCGTGGGCGTTCGATCGCTTCCGCTCACTGTCACCAAGACCAAAAGCTCCTGCACCGTGGTCACGCTCGCCACGCCAGGCGTCAGGGTCAGCGTGGGAGTGATCTTCGTGACCACCACCAGGTTCGACCCCAATGCGGTCGCATACGCCGAGGAACTGCCCTTGTCCGGCATATACATCGCGCTCAGCGTGTCTGTGCCCGGCGCCAGCGATCCCGCGGGAATATCGATCGTCACGCTGCCTCCGGCCAGCGCCGCGGCGCCGGAGCTGTACGCTCCGCTTGTCAGCGTCACCGAACCGGTAGCGGTCGATTTTTCCCCACTCACCGTCACCGTCACCTTTAACAACTGCTGCGGGTTGATTTTCTGCGTCGCCGGCGTCACCGTAACCACGGGAACCAATAGCCCGAAAATTGTCACCGAGGAGCAGGCGGTCAAGATCCCGACAAGTACACTTCCGCACGCTAACAAAATCCTGCCTCTGGCCATTGCACATCCTCCCATCCCCATAGCCCTCAGGCCCTTCCATGGACTATGCCTGATCTCCGGCGCGCGATTCTCAGAATTGCTGTCCCGACTTATCTCTGGGTGAATCGCGCTCTTGCACTTGATGAATCCACCACTACCGATACGAAAGACACACTCTTCAACGGGATGTCAGCCTCCAGGACGCACTCCAGGCTATGCACCTCGTATCCGAGAGAAAGAAGCAGTTCGGTCAACTAGGAGCCATCCTGCCCTGTACACCCGGTGATCGGAGCTTTATTCACGTTAGACATTGTTTTGCAAACGAAAGAAGGTTGATGCGCCGCCCCGGTCGTGCGGCAATGCACATTGCCGACTGGCGATGGGCAGTTGCACGGGATTGATTCGGAGAGGGTCGGATGGAGTCCGCTCAGAGACGGACAACGTTGGAACAGCGATAACCCTTGAGAGCGTTCCTGGTGTCGACAATGAGATCTGCCTGCTTCACGAGGGAGGCGTAATCGAATGCACTGTGATCCGTGATGATCGCGACGCAGTCCGCTGTGGCGGCTGCTTCGTCCAGAGGAACAGATTCCAAGCTGTGTCCATTCAGACGCACCCGAGGCACGTGAGGGTCTGAGTAGGTCACCCGTGCCCCTCTTTTCTGGAGGAGCAGGATGACATCCAGAGCCGGGGACTCGCGGAGGTCATCGACGTCGCGCTTGTATGCCACGCCGGCGATGTGCACGTGCGAACCCAGGAGCGGCTTGGCTTTCTGATTGAGGGCCTGTTGTATTTTGTCGACCACGTATCGGGGCATCTGTCCGTTGATGCTGCCGGCCAGTTCGATGAAGCGCGCCTCAGCACCGGCCTGCTTGCTCTTCCACGAGAGGTAGAACGGGTCGATGGGGATACAGTGGCCACCCAGCCCTGGCCCCGGATAAAAGGGCATGAACCCGAAAGGTTTCGTGGCTGCGGCGTCGATCACCTCCCACACATTCAGGCCCATGCGGTCGCACATCATGGCAATCTCATTCGCAAGACCAATATTGATCATCCGAAATGTGTTTTCAAGGAGCTTGACCATTTCGGCCACGGATGAACTGCTAACCGGGACCACTCGTTCCAGAGCGCTCGAGTAGAAGAGCTCACCAAGCGCCGTACATTCAGGGGTGATCCCTCCCACCACCTTCGGTATGTTGCGCGTCTTGTAGAGGGGATTTCCTGGGTCGACGCGTTCCGGCGAAAAACAAAGAAAGATATCCGTTCCCACTCTCATGCCGGTCGCCTCCAACATTGGGAGAAGAATCTCCTCCGTAGTTCCCGGATATGTAGTGGATTCCAGGATCACCAGCATGCCAGGATGCATATACTTCGCCAGTTCCTCGGCGGCGCTAATCACAAAAGTCATGTCCGGATCTTTGGATTTCCGGAGCGGGGTGGGGACAGCGATAATGACCGTGTCGAGCTTGGCAAGAACGGAAAAGTCGGTTGTGGCCCGGAACCGCTTCGCCGCAAGATTCTTCTCTACCACGAGCGAATCAATGTCCTGGATGTAGGAGAGGCCCATATTGAGTTTGCTGACTTTAGACGTTTCCACATCGATCCCTGTGACTGTGAAGCCGGCTTCAGCAAACTCCATCGCCAGGGGCAGGCCCACATATCCGAGACCAATGACCCCCGCTGCTGCTGTCCGAGTGCGGATCTTCTCCGACAATTCGCTGCACGCGTTTACGACGATGCTCATAGTCCTCTCTCCATGTTGTTTGAGGTGCGACTCGTGTTTTTGATTCTTGATGGCGATCGCGCCGAACAGCGCGCGCAGAATGGTGATGGCTCTCAGCCAAATTGTTGGCAACGGGATTCGAATCGAGCGCTACCGGAACAATAGCGTAGCGAGAACGCTCAAGCGCAGGCGATTTTCGTGGAATTCCCGTGAAGAGCCTTGCGGGGGGCCAGTTACGCGCGATCGCGTGAGTCTCGAGCGTCGCTCTTGCTGTCTGCGCTGCGGCCGGGGCCGGTGCTTTGCAGAACACGTTCCAGCCACGCTTCACGCCACAGAGCATACGAACTCCGAGGGCAGAACATACGGCATTCCCCGTACCGCCCTTGGCAAACAACCGATTCGAGCACTACGCTCGGGGTCCTCAACTTAAGCATGCGGCCGGTTTCTTCGCTGATAATCCTCTCCACCCGACGAAGCACACGATAGGTTCCGTTCACATAGGGCACTTGTTCAGGATCGAAATACAAGCCTCGGTTTTGCCCCGCAGTGTCCAGGGTTCGTTCAATCTCCTTGAGCGAACGCACACGCACCATTTCTCCCGGGCGGAGATTCAGGAAAGCAACTGGTGTTCGCTGCCCTCTCGAAATGGATCCCGATCTGCGGGGAAACGGACATCCTCCCCAGATGAGGTGGAAGAGATCGTAGAACCAGCGCACGGCGAGTCCAATCCCCATTCCGATTCGGGCCAGATTAAGGCATAGGGAATTCGCGGCACCGCAAATGATACCCCACAGTCCCACATTGCCTGAGAGGTAATCCTCAAGATACTGGCGCATATCCCACCAGGGGATGATCCGGCCGGCACTGCGAATCTGCGTCGCCTGACAGCGATAACGAATTCCATCACCTTCTCGCACAAAGGTGCAGGAGAAAATGTCGGGCTCCGTACCGCGCGAAGCGCATTCCTGCTCCTTCTGATCGCTTGGGAGCGGGACGAGTTCCTTGCCCTTGGCGCCCTCGAGCGGGCGGAGCCAGAGTTCTTTCCAAAACAATAGACAACCGGCCTGGCACCCCCCATGGGCCTCGCCTGAACAGCGGGTTTCGAGGTGGACGGTGTTCTCCAGACGGCGCGCCCGGCGCACGATACTATCGCACGTCTTGTGCGCCCGCTTGTACACCTGGAATTTCTGTCCGCAAAAACGAACCATCTCGGGCATGAACGGCATGCCTTCGAGTTCACCATTCTCATCCAGGGTTTGAAGGATCTCACACTCCTGGCGTACCTCGACCCAGTCGCCAACAATCATTTGCTTATCCATTTTCATTTGGGGTGAGTCTCTGTAAAGATGCATTTTGTTGACTGAGAATGCGCCGGCTGAACGAGATAATTTCCGCAAAAGAAAATCTACTTACGAGGTGGCTTTATGCCTGATTACTTCTGTTAAGCTAGCCAGAATATTAAAAGAAATCACCCGAATCTCAATACAAATTGCTCTTACGCATTCCTTGTGTTGCCCCCACTGCAAAATCAAACCCTTCCCAATCGAGTGACTAACTCTTTATGGGAAGGGAAATTTTTGGATGGAAAGGATCAAACATTGATTAACCATTCTTCATGTAATGAGCCCTCTGCTGCCGCTGCTACAACCCCTTCATTCAACGATAAGTTGTGGCATAGATTCCGCTGTTTGAGACGCCCACAGAGTCTTGACACCCGCAAAACTCATCTTCGCGGTTTAAGCAAGACCGTCCTGCGTTTGTCCATGCTTGCATCAGCGCTGTTTTTCTGGTGCGCGTGCAGTGTGACAGCCACCGATGCAGCTGCGATCGTCGTGTTTACTTCTCTGACCTGCGGCCCTTCCTCCGTGACTGCTCCTGGAAGCGCAGCCTGCACAGTGCAACTGAGTGGCCTCGCGCCGTCTGGTGGTCTCGGCATTCACATAGCCAGCAGCAACGCAGGCGTGGCCGTTCCAACCTGGGTCGTGGTTCCAGCGAATGCCGCAAGCGTTGGATTCACTGCACGGGTTTCAGCAAACGCCACCGCAGCCAACGTGACCCTCACCGGCGCTTTCAACGGGGTAAGCAAAACATTCGGGCTAAAGGTGGTGAGCGGCACCGCACCAGCGCCGATCACCGTGAGTGTATCCCCCGGAAGCGCCAGCCTCACGGTCAAGTCGACCCATGCGTTTGTGGCTTCAGTCTCCGGAACGCCGAACACTGGCATCACCTGGACGGTTACGGGAGCGGGTTGCAGCGGAAGCACTTGCGGCACGATCTTCGCAACCGGCCTATACACCGCTCCTGCCGCGGTGCCCTCTCCTGCGAATGTCACGGTGAAAGCCACCAGCCAGCAGGACAGCACCAAATCCGCATCGGCAACCGTGACCGTCCTTCCCGCTTCTCCCACCCCGGCTCCGAGTTCCGGAACAACATACTATATTGCGCCCGCCTCTGCGGGAGGCAACGATCGTAACGACGGGCGATCGGCGAATGCGCCGTGGCTCAGCCCCCATCATTCCTTGAATTGCGGCGACCTCATCCTTGCCGCCGCAGGCAGCTACGATGCACAGTACTTTAACGTTGGCAGTTGGGGAACGGTGTCCTGTCCGGCAGGAAACAACGTGGCGTGGCTCAAATGCGCCCAGTTTGACACTTGCCGTATCAGCACCAGTTCCATGTCTGGCGCGATGTGGATCGATCGCAGCTACTGGGGCGTTCAAGGCTGGGAAGTGACCACGCAGAAGGGAGGTACGGAACCTACTTGTTTCGTCGTGGCTCCCAACTGGAACAATCCGGTTGAAGTCCACCACGTCATTCTTGCGAACAATGTTGCCAATGGCTGCCAATCGGGAGGAATCTCCACCGCGAATCATCCGGGATTGATGATCGGGGTCGATTACCTGACCATCGTCGGCAACATCGCCTACAACTCGACCCAGGGCACCTCGCAATGCTACACCGGGATTAGCGTCTATGCTCCCATTCTTTCGGATTCGCTCCCAGGCACGCACATCTACTTAGCGGGTAACTTCGCATGGAATAACTTCGATCCCGACCGCTGCGCGGGAGGGCCTGCAACCGACGGCGAAGGATTGATGTTCGACGAATTGGATGCAAGTAACCAGGGCCTGCCCAAACCGTACGCAGGACAGGTGGTGGCAGACAACAACATCCTGATTGGCAACGGCGGCCCGGGACTCCAGGTTGACCACAACAATGCCGGTTCGGGGCCGTGGGCAACCGTCTACTCGCGCCATAACACAATGTGGGGAAATAACCACGACCTCACTCTTACAAGCTGGGCCCCGGGCGAATTCCTCTGGGGCACCGTGACAAACACCCACTCTCTCTATGATCTCGGGGTTACCAACCTGGCCAAGGGAGGAGGGGGACATCCAGTGGCGGGCTTCTCCGTGCTGGACAGTCCGATAAACACCAACACCATCTCTGACGGCTGGGCTTATTCACCCTGGGGGACCAACTACCAGGCGCTCACCAGTCCCGGGTTGTCGATTTCCTCGAACAACACCTTTGGAAACGATCCCCAGTTCGCCAATCCTGTGGTTCCCGGAGTTCCCAATTGCGGAGGCTACGCTAGCGTAACCGCGTGCATGGCGCCCGTGATCGCGAATTTCACTCCCAACGATACTGCTGCCAAGGCGTACGGGTATCAGAAGCCGAGCAGCACCTCCGTATCCGATCCGCTGTTCCCTCAATGGCTCTGCGGTGTGACCAACTTTCCGGCTGGTTTGGTGACGATGGGATGTAAGTGAGCCAAACACCGACGTTCTCCGCTTTGGAGCTGATGGTCAGGAGACCCACGGTCACTCGCTGCAGGTGGAGAGGAGGATGACAAGGTGCGAAACAAATCCAAAAGCATATATGGCCATTGCCGAGGAAGCCCGAAGTCGGCGCGAAGCTGTAGCTCCGAGTTATCGTATCCCAGAGCCCCGAATTGCGGGTGCTACGCCAAACGTGAGTGCCTGCATGTTGAGCGTGATCGCGAAATTCACTCCGACCAATACCTGCGAAGGCTTACGGCTATCAGAAACCAAGCAGCACCCCCGTGTCCGATTCGCTGTTTCCCTCAGTGCCTCTACACGGTGAACAATTTGTCGGCCCACCGGGTGACCAGGGATTGCGCCAAATGGCGTCGCGAGCAAACCCGGTCGCCTGGTTCCACACTCCACCTGAGCAATCGTGCGACCATTCACCGTACTGCCCTCGATACTGGTTCCCGGCGGCTTGCATTTTTCAGGCCATGCTCATCCGAAAACGCCAAATCGAAATCTTGTGACATTGTAGAATCACGGCCATCGACGCTGCCACCAAGGTCTCGGTGGCTAACACCGAAATGCCTGCTCCAGAGGCTGCGAATAGGCGAATCAGAACCACACCGAGACAGAGATTGAAAGCCCCTGAAAAGATCAGGATCCGGCTGAACTGACGATCCAGGCCGAACGGAACCATCGTTTGGCTCCCTAGTACGCTGCTGACTGCAATCAGGAAGGGCAAAAACGCCATCCAGCGCAGGACGGGAACGGTTCCCTCTGCCGTTGGCCCGAACAAAACCAATACGATCGTATGGGCCGCAAGAAGAAGCCCCACGGAACAGACCAGCGTCGTGATTCCGGTCCAGGCGAGTACTCTGGCATTGAATTGCAGCGCCGCCTCACGGGAACGTTTTGCCAATGCGTTGACATGTGGAAAGATCGCCTGATTGATTGGCGCAATAAGCCCCTGCGCTGATCGAATCAGCTTTTCAACAGAACTGAAGTAGCCGGCGGGCACGTTACCGCACAGCAGCCCAACGAGGAACACGTTGGTGTTTGAATAGAGACTCACGGCGGCTGTCGAGATGAACAGGCTCCATCCCTCCGTAAACGCGCATGCCACTTCCTTTCGGGTGGGTCGAACAAAGTGAATCGCACACATGCGAAGGGCCGTTCCCAAGCCCAGGATTCCGCTGACTAGAAGCGCGCCCGACTGAATTCCCAGCGCCAAAAGAGCGTCGGACGGACGGTGGACTGCAAGAAGGAGCGCCACGGCCCCCAGGACACGAGCCAGGCTAACGATGCCCGAGATGAACCGCATTTGTTCCGTTCCCTGGAAGTACCAGGTTGGGAAGAGCACGTTTCCAACCACTGCCACATAGGCGACGAAGAAAAAAATGCTGTGCTCGCGGAGCCGTGGCACGGCCACTACCGCAAGGGTCATGATGAGGACGCCCAGTATCATAAGGATCAGTTTGACCAAAAGAACCGTGGAGAAGATCCGCGATACGGCCTCGTTGTCATCGCCATTCCGCGCAATTGCCCGGGTGGCTGTGAAGTTAAATCCATAATCGGTGAATAGAGTGAAATATTGTGCAAATGACTGCGCGAAAGCAACCAGCCCAAACTTCTCCATACCGAGTACCCGAACCAGGTACGGAAGAACCGCCAACGCAAGGACGTAATTCACGCCCTGCAACAAGTAGAGGGAGACGATGCTTTCCGTCAAACGGCTATGTGATTGTAGCTGCAGGATATCTGGTTTCTCCTTGACCTCTGGATCGCATCTGGAGAGCTTCCGCTTTGCCCTCATGAGATCAGCACATGCGGCGAGGAAACCAAGTGCACCGGATTCGGCTGACTCTTCGGTGAAAATGGTAGTCTGCCGCTACGTCTCGCAACCGTGGCATCCTGTCGCTGTTGCGATTCTGTGTGGGCAGTAACCGTCATTGTTCTCTCGGTGTTGTTGAAACCAACTCGCCTTGCCGGTTTCTGGTCGTTATGTACCAGTCGATCGTCTTGCGCAGGCCGGCTTCGAACGGGGTCCGGGCACGAAACCCGAATTCCCGTTCTGCGCGGCTGGTGTCAAGGCAGCGGCGGGGCTGACCATTCGGCTGACTCGTGTTCCAGGCGATCCTGCCGTTGAAGCCGGTCATTGCGGCGATCGTGTCGGCCAAATCGCGGATCGATATTTCCATTCCGCTACCGAGATTGACGGGCGCCGGCTTGTCGTACAACTCTGTGGCAAGCATTATTCCCTCAGCCGCGTCTTCGACAAAGAGGAATTCGCGAGTCGGTGAGCCATCACCCCAGAGTTCAATCTCTTCACGACCCGATTCCACGGCCTCGACGCATTTCCTGATGAGGGCCGGAATGACATGCGAAGTCTGCAGATCAAAATTGTCTCCCGGTCCGTAGAGATTCACAGGCAGCAAGAAGATCGCGTTTGTCCCATACTGTTGCCGATAAGCCTGGCACTGAACGAGCAACATCTTCTTGGCCAGCCCATACGGCGCATTGGTTTCCTCGGGATAGCCGTTCCAGAGGTCGCCTTCGGAAAAGGGCACGGGCGTGAACTTCGGATAAGCGCAGATAGTTCCAAGAACGACAGCTTTCTCTGTCTGATATCGGCGCGCACCTTCGAGAAGTTGGATTCCCATGATGGCGTTGTCGTAAAAGAATCGGCCTGGACTGTGCCGGTTGGCTCCGATGCCTCCCACCACGGCGGCAAGATGGATCAGGATCTCAGGCCGATGGGCGACGAACAATCGCTCCACATCGGAGTGGAGCGTTAAGTCGAACTCCGGATAGGTAGGGACAAAGACGTGACGGCACCCCGCTCGTTTCAGGCGCTGCAGCAGATGTGTCCCAAGGAAACCGGCTCCACCGGTAACGACGACACGCTTTTGGGCAATTGAGATCACGCGAACCTTCCTTCTCCCGCAGCGACAAGTTGAAGTGCTTGTTCGCCTCCCTTAAACCGGGTATCTAATTCATCCAGATCAGACATCACCATGATCCGCACCAGTTCTTCGAACCCCACCCTGGGCGCCCAATTCAGAACCTCAATAGCCTTGGAAGGATCTGCGCGCAGGTAGTCGACTTCGGCGGGACGGAAATACCGAGGATCGACAACCACGTACTCTCGCCAGTCCAGATCTGCCGTCTCGAAGGCGCATCGGGCAAAGTCCCGGACACTGTGCGCTTCCCCCGTCCCGATCACGAAATCCCCGGGTGTGTCCTGCTGGAGCATCAGCCACATCGCCCGGACATAGTCGGGTGCGTAGCCCCAATCGCGCATGGCGTCCAGATTGCCGAGAAAGAGCTTTTTCTGCAGCCCATACTTAATGCGCGCCACAGCCCGCGTGATCTTTCGGGTCACGAAGGTTTCGCCACGCCGCGGGGACTCGTGGTTGAAGAGAATTCCGCTCGAGGCGTGTACTCCATAACTCTCGCGATAGTTCACCGTGATGTGGTGTGCGAAGAGCTTGGCGCAGGCATAGGGGCTGCGGGGGTGAAAAACTGTCCCTTCATTCTGCGGCGGCGGAGTACTTCCAAACATCTCGCTTGAGGATGCCTGGTAGAAACGACATTGCAGGTCGGTGCGACGGATCGCCTCGAGCAGGCGCAGGGTGCCGCACGCCACCACGTCGGTGGTGAACTCCGGCACTTCGAAGCTCACCTTCACATGGCTTTGCGCGCCCAGATTATAGATCTCGTCAGGCCTGACATCGTGCAGAATCGATGCGAGAGAACTACCATCGGTAAGGTCCGCGTAGTGCAGAAAGAATCGCGTACCCGCTTCATGCGAGTCCTCGTAGAGGTGGTCGATTCTTTCCGTATTCAGACTGGACGAGCGGCGCTTGAGCCCATGCACCTCATAGCCGAGAGAAAGAAGCAGTTCGGTCAGATAGGAGCCATCCTGCCCGGTACATCCGCTAATCAGAGCTCTTTTCATGGTGATATTCCTCGGTAGACAGAAAGATGGTTCAGGCGAGGCTTTTTGCGGGGTAGAAATCTGCGGTTCACGACGGCCAGGTTCTCGCGCAATGGGTTGGGATTTGCAAACGGGAACCAGCAGGATGTTGTAAGAGGTCCAGGGCCCGGGATGTTCCGCGTCTACGATGTGATCTGCCGTGTCACGGAAGATCAGGTAGTGGAACGCGGTGCGATCGGGAACAATCGCGATGCAGTGTGCAGCAGCGCACCCCAACTCTTCCGCAGTGGAGCCGACGCGGGAAGAGCGAAGCCGGGCAGGCAAGCCAGAAAGGTTCCGAACACCGCCAGACCGATGAGCGACAATACTCCGGATGCGATGAACCAGCCGGGCTTGCGATACATCAGCGGTCCGCAGGAGGCGGTGACGGCTGCGCAGGCCCACAATACCCACACGGCTTTACGTTCTGTCAGTCCTGTGGAGACGAGGCGGTGAGAGCTGTGATCGCGGCCGCCGACTGAAACCGGCCTACCTGCACTGCGGCGGAGCACGGAGACAAGCCCCATATCGAAGATGGGATAGAGATACGCGGTGAGGGGATAGAGACTGTGGAACACGGAACTGCCCGGCATCGGACGGGTGAGCGCCAAAGCGGCGAGACTAAAGCCCAGAAACAAACTCCCGCAATCGCCCATAAAGATCCGGGCCGGTTTGTAATTGAGGGTCAGAAAGCCCAGACATGCTCCGGCAACCACGAGCAACACCAGGCCCCGGTCGGGGTCTCCTTGCATTATGGCGAGCCACGCGCCCGAGCCCGCGACGATGGCCGCGACGCCTCCGCAGAGGCCGTCCATATTGTCAATCAGGTTGAACGCGTTAGTGATGCCGACCATCCAGAAGGCGGTAATGATCAGATTGGTCCAGGTCCAGGGAGTCAGATGAAGGCTCACCCCGGTAGAAATCAACATGCCCGCCGCCGCGGTCTGGCCGGCCAGCTTCGCCCCCGGAGGCAGCCGAAATCGATCGTCGATGAAGCCGAGGAGGGAAACGCATCCCGCACACGCCGCCACCGCCCCGTATCCGCTTCCGGCAAACCAAAGATAACCACAGGCACAGGCGATCAGGACCCCCAGACCGCCCGTATTGGGAGTTGGCGTTTGGTGCCACCGATCCGATCGCGGCAGCGCCACGAGCCGAACCCGGGCGCTCCATCGAGCCAGGCCATAGCAAATGGCTGCGCTGAGAATGGCGGAAACGGTAGCCGGAATAACAAAGTTCATGGCGACCGGCATGATCAGGCCTGCTGCAGAACGGGCTGAGGAACCGTGGCTTCGGATGGCATCGGCGCCGGGACGGCACCGTTGCGAATCATCTCAGTCGCGACGGCATTGATGATGGCTCCCAGTGGCGTGCGCGGGCGGAATCCGATGAGGCGCTCCAACTTTGCCAACGACGGGACTCGGCGCAGCATATCCTCGAAGCCGGGGCCATAGGCCTCTTCATACGACATGCTGACGATCTCGGACTCAGACCCAAGCTGTTTACGGACCAGCGCCGCCAAGGCGGCAATGCTGATCTCCTGATCGTTGCCGATATTGATGATCTCTCCCGCCACTCGATCGCTCTTTGCAATCCGAACCAGCGCCTCCACAACGTCCAATACATAGCCGAAGCACCGGCGCTGTCGGCCATCCCCAAACACGGTGATGGGCTCATTGAGAAGAGCCTGGCGGACAAACGACGGCAGGACCATACCGTAGCGGGCTGTCTGCCGTGGTCCCACCGTATTGAAGAGACGGACGATTGTAACCGGTACGTTTTTCTCATTGAAATAAGCAAGTCCCAGGAATTCGTCCAGAGCCTTCGAGCAGGCATAGCTCCAACGTCCGATGCTGGTCGAGCCCATGACGAGATCATCCTCTTCGCAGAAGGGCATTTTCGCGCTCTTACCGTAGACTTCGGACGTGGATGTGATCACAACACGCTTCTGCTTCTTGGCCGCAGCGCGAAGAACCACCTCTGTGCCGTGCACATTTGTTTCGATGGTTCGCACCGGGCTTTCCACGATGAGGCGCACGCCAACCGCCGCAGAGAGATGAAAGACCAGATCGCAACGATCAACCAGCTCGGCGACCAGGGGCTCGTTGAATACCGTGTCAATTCTGTAATCGAAACGTGGAGAACGCTTGAGGTGAGCGATATTCTCAAATGATCCGGTCGACAGATCATCGATCACCGATACCGACCACCCCTCGCGCAAACAGCGTTCCGCCAGGTGTGATCCCACGAAACCCGCACCGCCAGTAATCAGAATATTCATTGTGAACATCTCCTCTTCGACTGCTTCTTTGAAACTGAATTCCTTACCCCACGGCTGATGCATGTCACAGACGTGCGTCGCGGCGAAGCCGATGCTGCCGCTGTCATGGGAGACCGACGGTGTATTGCTTACTGAAGGTTTGACACAGCTTCGCGCATTACGCCGAGGCGTCCGACGCGGTGATTCTCGAGTACCCTGTTGCGTAGCCTGGCAGCAGGCTTTTCCACGAAACGTCGCAGTAACATTGCGAGCGCGCAGGAAATCGTGAATGTCAGGATGAGCGTTGCGACCGGATTCTCAGTGATCCAGGTTTTCACCGCGAACATCACCGTGTAATGGAACACATACAGGGCATACGACAGATCGCCGATGGTGGTGAGAAACTTACACTCCAGCCACTTGGTGACCATTGAGTCTGAGTAACGCACGATGTAGAAAAAAACCGGGACGAGGGCAATACCCTGGACCGAATATCGAATCGTCTGGCGAAGCATCTCGTCCCGTGCCGCGATGGAGATCACGAGAATCAGGAGACCCAGCAACGCGGTGGCGCCACATTGTTTCCGGGTGAAGCGCGGGAATCGGTCGATGACCGGATTGAGGGCAATGGCCATAATGGCGCCGAACAGAATCGAGTCCAGGCGCGTGTCAGTGCCCGTGTAGACGCGATTCCAGAAGACATGAAAATGGCCCATCAGCACACAGCGCCAGATAAATGCAGCAAGGCAGACCGCGCCCAGCATCGCTGCCTGCCGGCTCCGCCGCGCCTCCCCTTTCAACAAGGCCCAGTAAACCCACGGGAACAGGAGATAAAAGTGCTCTTCTACAGCCAGCGACCACAAAGGGGACAGACCCAGTGGGATCGACAGCCCGGGAATCTGCTCCGCATAATTAGTGAGAAAAAGCTGGATCGCGACCACCGCTTTCCACTGCACCTCAGAGTGGAGGATTCCGAGCCAAGCCGCGGCAATAGCGACCAACAGCGCACAGTAAAGAGGCGGGAGAATGCGGAAAGCGCGCCGGATATAGAATTTTGACACCGACACCGACCCGGTACGTATCCACTCCAATCGCAAAAGAGTGGTAATGAGATACCCACTCAGAAAAAAGAAGACGGTGACGCCGAATCCGTTTGGGATCCATTTCAATCCGCTATGGCCTCCCAGCACGAGAAGAAAGGCGCATGCGCGTATTCCATCCAGCCCCTTGATGCGGTCAGGATTTATGATGTTCGGCACTACCGTGCACCTTCCATCGCAGCTGACACTTCCATAGCGGGGACAAGCAGGTTGAAATTCGTTTCCGTTCGTACCTTGAGCGCCGGCGAGAATTACGGGATCGGCAGCACTTTGCCATTCAGGCCGAGGTTGCCGCTCGCCCCACCGCACCTTCGAAAGGGCGTGTAATCGGCATCGCCCCTGTACGCCGTTTCGTATAGGCGTGCCAACTCAGCAGCGCCCATCTGCGCCAAGCGGCACCTAAAGTACCGGGCTGCGAAAAAGCCGCTCCCAGGTAGAGGAGGTAGTCTCGAATGTTGACTTTCGCCCCTAGCCGGCACAGCCACCATAATTCTTCGCGAACCTTGGTCGCCTCGCCCAAAAAGGCGAGCGCGCGAAGCCGCTTTCGCGTGGCTTGAATGCGGACCTCAACTGCTGCCTTCTTGCCCCGGGGGAAGGGGTAGAGTCCAAGCACATCTCGATCGAATTCGGCCGCACCGGCGATAAACCGGTAAACATCCATGATGTCGCGAGGGCGAGTAACAGAGTCTCTCGAGAGCCGATAGGTGGCGTACTCATCAGGGAGGCAGAGACAGTCTCCATGTTGGCTTGCTTCGACCCACATGGGAGCATCGCCGAAGGGATATCGTCCGGTCTTGCATAACGGGGATTCTCGCAGCGCCCGCTGAATCAAAGCTGTCTTTGTGCAGACCGTGAGAGTTTTCACCTGGCCGCTCAAAATTTCGTCCAAGCCAAATGGATGCAAGCATGTCTTGTCCAGCGTGAGAACGTCGGGAACAAGGAGAACCCCTTCATCCGACACTGTTCTCCAACTGCTACAAACCAGCGCGACCCGCGGATCCTTCTCCAGCAATGCGATCTGCTCGCTCAGCTTGTCCGTCCTGTGCCAGGAATCGTCTCCCTCACAGAAGGCCATGTACTTGCCGCGCACGGCCGCGTATATCCGGGCGTCGTTCTCGTGCATCCCAACTCTTCTGTTCGCACTGAGGACCCGGATGAGCCTGGGGCACTCAAACTGGTAGCGGAGCGCGATTCGCAGGGTACTGTCAGTCGAACAGTCGTCGCTGATGATCAGTTCGATGGGAAAGTTGGCCTGCTGCCGGACAACCCCTTCGATCGCTTCGCCTAGATAACGCTCGTGGTTGTAAGCGGGCATCACAACGCTGACGAGAGGATCCGAAACCAGCAAGTTCCGGTCAGAATGCTCAGTATAAGAATGCGCCATGATGATCAATCGTCTGACCTGAAACTGTTCACGCCGTGATTTGACCTCTATGCCGACAGGCTCAACATGCCTTCGCATGTGCGCGCTTTGATGTGGTCGAGATGCGACTTGATATCGATTGGGCTGGCCCACATCAGCGCGTCCAGCACGGACATCTTGGGAAGGCAGGTGTAGCCCGCGCACTCGTAAACAAAGTTGAAATCCTCCTGGAGGCACAGTCGGATCCCATGACGGGCGAACCGGCCGGCATCATAGAGCGCGGCTCCCCCGGGAGGATTGATGTACACGCTTGCTCCCGCTGCCTCTGCGATTCTCAAAGCCCAGTCTGCGGCCTCCTCGATCGGGCCCAGGGAAAGATGCATCTCGGAGAAGATCTCCGGTTCCCAGGGAATGTCGAGATAGTGGCACACCTTGCCCAGGCATTTGACATTGAGACTCGAGAGATTTTGCTCATGGTCGGCGAGGCAGTCCTCAAGGAGATCGATCGTTTCCCGGTAGAAGGGCGCCCGGCCCCTGTAATGAGTAAATTGATTCACGATGGTGCGGCGCCAGTCCGGAAATTCGACCGCCTCCACCCGGTTGATGGGTGTCTCGCGGCTATGTTTCTTCAACGGCACGATAATGTATTGCCATCCTTCCCGGCTGTGCAGAATCCGGTTTCGATTGACCCAACCTTCACGCATGTACTGAGGCGTATCAAAGACGATCCAGCGGTTCGATCGATTGATCAGATCGAAGTATCCGAGATAAGGAAAGAAATACGGCTGCATAACTCCGAGCATCATGTTTTTGGATCCCCTGAATGCTAAGTTCGTTTTGAGCATCCCCGCGGGGCGACGCTTCGGCAAGCGCCGCCCTCGCCTAAGTGGGTGGCCCGGCGTCAAAGTGTGGGCTGTTCCGTTGATTCGATGATGTTATGGCAGGGGATGCAGGCAGAATCGGTTCTCGCGCTGCCGCGAATCAAAAGGTCCAGCAGCGTTTTCATCTCGCCGGGCTTGCACCACCGACACCAGGCGGCATAACAGGCAATACAGGCGGCAATCGTCACGATCAGTTGAATCACCGGCCCGGCGTGAAGGTTGCGCATCACAGCCCATCCGGCGCATACCATTGCGAGACTGGCGCCAATGTAAGGCGCGAGGTCCCTCAATTGCTTCCGGAACCCGTAATGAATCAGGCGTTCGCTGTAATACGAATTCACGACCGTGGAGAGGATGGACACAATCACGGTAGCCCACACCATGGCCTGGACGCTGATCCGAAAGGTACAGATGATTCCCGCCCCTATGAGGATCTTCTTTACGATTTCCAGGCGCAGGAACAAGTCGGACCGTCCGACTGCCATAGTTACGTTGAGGTTGATCACATGAATCGGCCAGCACACGCTCGCAACGCAAAGCCATTGCAGGTAGGGAACACAGGGGAGCCACTTATTCCCGAACAGCACCACTACCAAGGGCTGCGCGACGACCGCCAGACCGAACATCATCGGAAGAATAATCAACATCATGCCGACCAGCGCGTGGCGAACGTTCTGCCGCAGCTCAGTTAGATCACCGGACATTTCCGAGAAAACCGGGAGCATCACTCGCCCCACAATGGTTGAGAGCAGACCCGACGGAAACTGCTGAGTGGTGTAAGCGCGCGTGTAATATCCCAGTTGTGCTGCCGAGAACGATTTTCCGATCACCGCCATGTGCAGGCGATCGAACAGAACGTTCAGCAGTCCCGAAAGAAGCAAAGGAGAACCGAACGAACCCAGAGTCCGCAACGAGCGTGCACTGAATGCCGCGCCCGGTCGCCATGAACACAATACCCACACCACTCCCGTAAACACCGTTGTGAAGGTCACGGTCTGGGCAACCAGGCTCCACACTCCGTGTCCGGTCGCGGCCATCCCCACGCCGACGGTCCCGGATATGAGCAGCGCGAGAAAGCCCGCCTTGAACTGAGATCGGAAGTCCAGGTTTCTCGTGAGTAGCGCAACCTGCACTACGCCCAGCGATTCGATGAAAAGATTCAGGGCCATCCATCGCATCATCGGCACCAGAAGGGGCTGCCGATAGAAGTGGGCAACCGGGGGTGCTGCGATGAGCAAAGTGGCCGCTCCCGCCGCGCCGATAACCACATTGAAATAGAACACGGAGCTCTTGTCTGTTTCGGTAATTGCTTTGCGCTGAATGAGAGCGGACCCGAAGCCGCTGTCGACGATTGAACTGGCCAGGGCGCTGAAGATGCAAAGCATGCCCACTAACCCGAACTCCGCGGGACAGAGCAGGCGCGCCAACACCACCGCGACCGCGAAGCTTATTCCTTGACGTCCGACCGCATCAACGGCGCTCCAGCGCAGGGCCTCTCGTGACCCGCGTCTGGATTGGGCCTGACGCTCCTCCGACTGGATAATCACCGTCACGCCCTCATGGCGACTTCAGCGGTGAGCTCATCTTCGAGTTTCGCGACCGGCAGCCGTGAATGGAAATGAAAATATTCCACCATGTCGCAGATCTTGTCCACACGCTCGATCCCCAGGTCGCTGTAGAGCGGCAGGGTGAGAATGCGCGATGCAACCCTCCGCGCCACGTTCAATTCCACACCGTTGAACACGCCCCGATAACACGGAAAATCAGGGATGATCGGATAGAAGTAGCGGCGTGCAACTACGTTGTACTCGCGCAACTTGCCGCACAACTCATCCCGCGTCATGCCAAACGACCTCTGGTCGACTTCGATCGGCATGTATGTGTAGTTGAATCGAACCCCGGGCGCTGGGGGGGCAGAAAGGCAGATACCGGGAATCCAGTCAAGTCGCGCTCGGTAGTGCTCGGTCAGCTTGCGCCGTTTCTCGATCATGTCCTCCATTCGCCTGAGCAGCAGAATGCCCATGAGAGCCTGGAACTCGTTCATTTTGGCATTGGTGCCGGGCATCACCACTTCGGTTTCATTCTCGAAGCCGAAGTTCTTCAGATAATCAAAGCGGCGTCGCATTTCGTCGTCGCGAAAGGTCAGCATCCCACCTTCAATGGAGTGAAACACCTTGGTCGCATGAAAACTGAACATGCTTACATCGCCGAAGGTTCCAATGGCGTGATCCGAGACTTCGACCCCGAACGCATGCGCCGCATCGTACAGCAGCTTCAACCCGTGCTTTCGCGCAATCCTTTCCAGAGCCTCCAACTGGCAGGGATGGCCGTACACATGCACAGCCAGAATTGCGGTGGTCCAGGGTGTGATTGCCGCTTCAACACGGGCAGGGTCCAGCGAATAGTAAGTCGGTTCGATGTCCACGAACACGGGCCGGATCTTATTCCAGAATAGTGCGTGAGTGGTCGCCACAAACGTATACGGCGTGGTGATCACGTCTCCGCTGATCCCCAATCCTTGCAGGGCGATCTGAAGCGCAAGGGTCCCGTTGGTGAAGAGCGAGGCATTTTCCACCCGGCAGAACCGCAGCAACAGCTTACGAAACTGCTGGACCAGCGGACCATCATTGGTCAGCCATCCTCGATCCCAGATCCCCTCGAGTCCTTCGCAGAATTCTTCTAACGGCGGCAACGAAGGACGAGCGGAGGTAATTGGAGTTACAAAGGGAGAAATCCTGGCGATCATCAAACCACCTCACGGCAAGAAAAGGGTTGTGGCATTCCATGCCACAGTTCGAGGCCCAGGTGTCCCGTTCTGATGGAGCCCGAAGCGATTGAGGAGTGTTGTCGTGATCAGGAAGGGAGCCGCTGCCCGCGCCAGAGCGACTCTCCGAGGAAGACAAAGCTTCGGTAATTCCTTACCAGCATCCGAGGCTCATGAAAGACGCGATGTAACCACTCGAACCCGGCCCGCTGAAGCCACAGGGGCGCTCGTTTGACGGTGCCGGCGTGATAGTCGAACGCAGCTCCCACCCCTACCATCCACGGAGCACGGACGCGCCCTAGATGCGCGGCGATCCATCGCTCCTGCTTCAGCAGGCCCAATCCCACCCAGACAATGTCACAGTTCGATTCGTTAATCATCCTCACCACCTGTTCGTCCTCATCCGAACTGAGAGTTCTGAACGGCGGCGAATAAACACCGCCAGTGCGCATTCCCGGGAAGCGGGCTTCGAGGTTCCGCTGCATCATCTCCGCAACCCCCGGCCGTCCGCCGTAGAAGAAGTGTCTCCAGCCGTGCCGGGCGCCGAATTCGCAGGCGCCCTTTACCAGGGCCGACCCATAGATACGGTTGACCGCTACTCCCTGCGAACGTCCGGCCAGGACCACGCCCACGCCGTCGCAGCACGAGAACGCCGCGTGCTCAATAAAGTGCGCATGCTCCTGGAGACGTTTCGCGAAATACATGGATTCCGTATTGGTAATCACAATGTACTGCGGAGTGCGCTCCCCGTGGATGTTCTCGTTCATGGCCTTCAGGACATCGGCCTCGGCGCACTGTGTTACCGGTATTCCGGAGACTCGTACGCGCTCAGCCATAACGCTCGTCTCTGTGCTCGATGCCAGTGTGCTCATCCGTCCCCCTTATGCCGTGACCGCGACGGGCCGGTTCTGGAACAGTTCCACCGTCTCCTCTATGTGCTGCTTCGACGATGCTCCAAACAGGACCGCCTCGATATCCTCGAACTGCTGGACGTACTCAACCGCCAGCCGCGAGGGAACGGCTCCCGATGCAAACACTGACATGGCAACGAACCTTTGCCCGCCTCCCGAAACCGTGGCCTCGTAACTTTGCCGGGAGGGGTTCATCAGGTATCCGGCCTTGTTAAAGCTGGCGCACACTAGCGGATGCTCGATGCCGCACTCACGGAGATAGGTCGACATGGCGGGCAGATTCATGGTGATGAATCCCGCATGCACTCCATGTTGTCTCCTTGCGTATGCCACAAATTCCTGAAATGCGCTCTGGGCGCGCAAGCCAAGCAGCAAGTCGGCCACGATGTTCTGCAGGAATATGGCCTCGACGTGCAGGCCACGAAACACCCGCAGCTCAGCATCCACCAGCAAACGCATCACCACGATAGGATCCTGCTGGAGAGCGCCCATTCCCGCCCGCACCGCGGCCCGCATGGCGCTGGAGGCCGACCCGTCTCCGCGCAGCACGTTCACTACCGCTCCCATGATTCCCTTGTCTGCAACCAGGTTGGCGTACTTGTGCGCGTAGGGCATGGCGGGATATAGCCGCAGATCCCGGTAACGCTGCGGCGATTTCCTGAAGTGATCGCAGATCTCGCTCACCCGGTCATGCGTGGTGAACATAAAATCGCGAATGCCGGCATCATAGGCCATTTCGATAACGCTGATGACCGAGGAGAGCGAGGAGAACCGTTCGGAGAGCGCCTGCGCCTTTTCTTCCGACATGTGATTGATTCCGAAGAACTGGTTGTCTCCAAAGATGAGCTTCATTGCACCCTCTCTTTGCGTTCGGCGTAGCGGATCTGCTCGATCACCTGGTCCACCTGCAGGGCAGACGCGATGTCACTGATGTTCTCTGTGCGTTGGCCTGCTATGTTATCGATGAAGTAATCGATCTGGCGCGTAAACTCGTTGCCGCGCACATACATCCTGACCGGCTGCGCGATTTCGGTGATATAGACTGTCTTCCATTCGCTTTCGGTGCGATTCGCGCCAGGAGTACGCCTAAACACTTTGTAGGCGTGGTGATCACATATGATCCGCCCTTGACTGGTGTCGATACTCACACGGTATGCGGGCTTCCGGCACGATGGATCGCTCCAATTCACATGCAGAGATCCGGTAAATGCCTCATAGGCGAGAAGCACGTCAACTCGATCCTCGACCCCGTTGGAAACCAGCGATTGGAGTGAAGCCCCGATCACCGATCTGGGAGGGCCCACCAGGAAATTCAACAGGTCTATGCCATGAGCTGCAATGTCGTTGAGGCAGCCTCCCCCTTCGGTCGGTTTTGAACGCCAGCTGCTTCCGGTCGTTTTCATGACCATGGGAGAACGAATCTCACACGACACATGGGTTGGGGCGCCCAGTTCTCCGGATTGGAGCAAGCGCCGCACGGCCTGGAAGATTTCGTTGAAGCGGTTCACGTATCCCACCTGAGCGATCACGTTACGGGAGTTGGCGAGGCGAAGCAGAGATGCGCTATCAGCGGCCGACGTGCTTAGCGGTTTTTCGACGAAGGTATGTATGCCTTTCTCCAGCGCGGCGGTCGCAATCGCATGATGTGAACTGGTCGGAGTAGCCACGACTAGAAAATCGGGGACGCTCTGACGGAAGAGCTCCTCCAGGCTCGGATAGTAGGTAAGACCGAGATTTCTCTCGACGGCCTTTCCAAAGCACGTGGATGATTCCACGACCGACAGCTTCTCCACCAGGGGATGACTATTCAGGATGGCGAGATGAGTCAACCCCATCCGTCCCAGCCCGATGATGGCCCCATGCAGCGAAGGCTGCCGAGCTTCATAGTTTGTTTGGTTCATCTAATTCCTCCGAAGATATTTGCGAGTCAAACCGGCTCTGAAATCAGCAGCGCGTTGTTCACGGATGCGCCGGTTGAGATACGAGCTGCAACGCGCAGCATGCCTGGTAGAGCTGGTGGTACGATTCCGCGCATTCCTCGATCGAGTGTTTCTTGAGATAGGGAGCGCGTTGTTCGCGCAGCACCCTGGGATCGGCTGCATCGCGCAGAACCAGTTCCAGCGCCGAGGCCATCGCCTGGGGATCATGTGAGGCGAAGCTGCACCCGGGCATGGATGCGGCAACCTCGAAGTGCTCCTCGATAGCGGAAAGCACGCAGGGCGCGCCGGCGCACAGCGCTTCGAGCACGGCGACAGGCATTCCTTCCCATCGCGAGGTGCTCAGGAATACATCGCCGGCGGTGAGGAGGGCGGGGATATCGGTCCGGGCACCCATGAAACGCACCGTCGCGTCCAGTTCCAATTCCCGAACTCGTCTCTCCAGCCGTTCCTGCTCTTCTCCCGTTCCACATAGCAGGCATTGGAGACCGGGGATGGCGTGGCGCCATTTCAGGATGGCCAGGGCATCGAGAGCCGTACTGAAATTCTTTTGTGGACACATTCGGCCCACCGCGATCACCACCCTCGCCTCCGCCGGTAATCCAAGTTCTTGTCGAATCTCCACCCGTGACTTGTCCGAAGTCGTAAACAACGCTTGCGGAATGCCGTTAGGAATGACCGTGCTGGAGGCGCCGGGAAGTGGATTCCGATTGCGGGCGGCCTCTGAGCAGTACACCACGTTGGCTCCGCTGCCAAGAGCGGTCATCAACCGCGAACGAGGTTCGTGCGTGTTGTGAACCGTGACGATATGCGCGAATCGGTGCGGGCTCGATCGCCGCGCCAGGCCGCTCATGGCGTCGGGCATGGGCAGGTGTGAATGCACCACATGGTATTGTCTGCGCTGGATCAGCCACCACAACTTTCCCGCCGCAGCCATTCCCGGATGGCCGAGCTTTCGTCCCAGGAAGTGGACCGCGACCCGGCGCGATGCGAGCAAATCCATCCAATGCGCTTCGTGAGAGCTGCCACTGGGACGATCCGTGCACAGTACGTCGACCTGGTGTCCTCTTTTCGCCAGTTCGGAGGAGAGGGCGACGACCATAGCCATCGATCCCCCGCAATCCAGGCTGTGACTCACCTGCGCAATTCTCATATCAGAGTGCTTTCGTTTCGCATTCGATGAAACGCGATTGGACGAACAGGCATGGACAGTGGGGAGCTGGCGCAGATCAGAAGCAGAGGGCTTCCCGGGTCTGTTGCCGGGTTGCCATGAACTCCGATTTCAGATATTGAAAGCTGTATCGCGAAACCGGCCGGAAAGCCGTCCCTCTCATCCAGCGCGATTGCGCCAGGGAATAGTAGATCCAGGGTGTCTTGTGCCATTCCGCGAGACGCAGTGCATGCCTGGTCGCCATATGCCGGCAGAACCAGGCCTTGACGGGATTGATGCGCGGAAGCCCTGACGTGACATCGGCGACATCCTTTAGATAGGCCTCTGCTCTGACGATGGAGCGGTTGTTGCCGTGCTTGCGCCATGCTGCCAGAGGTATGTTCACCGCCTCCAGCGGAGCCAGACCGGCAAACCGGGTCCACAACTCGAAATCTGCCGCCAGCTCGTATTTCAGATTCAGCCCGCCCGCACGGCAATAGAGCTCGCGTCTCCAGAACATGCTCTCCTGCACCAGGTTGCCGTATGCGAATTCGTTGAACCATCCGTTCTGGATGTATCGCCGCGGGTAGGAACTGGGAGCCGCCACCATGGTGCAGTGCCCCTCCGCATTGATGAACGCGGGCAGTCCCGTCAGCCACTCGACTTGCGGGAATTCCGTGAATAGCCGCGCCACGCAGTCAATCGTCCAGGGAAAGTAGAGATCGTCGCCATTGAGCCAGGCCACGACCTCGCCCGTCATCTGTCTCAAGCCCCAATCGAGTGCTTCGTATTGCCGAGCTCCCGCGCGGATCTCGACTCGCAGCCGCGGGTCATGGAGATCCAGGAGAAACTCCCTTGTGCCATCCGACGATCCCGCATCCACGATCAGGTACTCGAGCTCCGGGTAGGGCGACTGAAGTACCGAGCGAACCGTCTCCGCAATGTACGGGAGGGCGTTCAGCGTGGTGGTCACGATGGATATCCGCATGGGTCAGTGCTCCCTCTGCTGCATCTCGCGGCAAACGGTTATGCCGGGCGTTCCAAAGACTGCGGTGAACGCATCATGGCCACACCAGCGGATCGCGACGAACCGGCGGAAAAGAGGATGGCGAGGATGAACCAGGTCACGGTATCCACCTCCCAGCTGAGGGACAGGGTTCCGACCAGCCATGCGGCACTGGCGGCGATCATCGCATTTGCTTCGCGAGGATCGCTTTTGTAAGCCCTGCCGATGCCCAGCAGGAAGGCTCCATAAAAAAGACCCACGCTTATAGCGCCGCCCTCCATCGTCAGTTCCAAAGGAGTGTTGTGCGCGGCAACATCGAATAACCCCGCCGTGGCACCGGCCCCGATCCCCTCGACGGGGTGATCCTCTGCAACCCTTGTTCCTCTCACCCACAGATCTCGCCGGTCAGAGAGGGTGCCGTGGCGCAATTCCTCCGGTATGGATGCGAACCGTTCCGACACCTGCGAAGGGAGGAGTCCCGCTACCAGCAGGCATAGCAGGGCTCCTGCTCCAAGAAGCACCCGCGCCTTCGCGCCGGCCAGCAATGCGTACGCTACAACAGCTGCCGCCAGCGCCAACAGCGCGCCCCGTGATCCGGTGAGAACCACTCCGACCACCGCGGCCGGCACATACAGCCAGCAAACGGCCTTCTGCCACGTCGCCTTCACCGTTGTAGACCGGAACAACACCAGCGGAACCCCGATCACAAGGGCAAGGGCAAGATAGTTGGGATCCGTGCTGAAGCTGTACCTTCCTTCCATTTCGTCGGCGCCTTCAGCAGCGTAGGCGACCCCCGCCGCGAAGTTGACCGCGAGGCCGATCACGCCCAGCCAGCACCCTGCGACGTAGGAGTCGATCAGCCTTTCACGCACTCGGGGTTCCCAGGCGTATTGGGGAATGATTGCCGCCACCAGGAACAGTGCCCAGTAGGTGAGGATCTTGTGCTGAGCGGCGGCAGGATACTCGGCCCAGGCGAACGTACACGATGACCAGAGTAAAAACCCGAGCAGACACCACAATCCCGGAAGGTTTAGAACCGTTGAACGGCGCTTGATCACCCCGATCGATCCCAGCAGGAGGGATGCATAGCCCAGCCGCATGGCGATGGAGGTGCCGGTCGGGGTGCGGAGGTCGGTTGGCAGGATGAATGCGAATAGCGACAGCGCCGTAACCACCACGAAATCCAGGCGTGTGCTTCGCTTCGCCGTCAGCCCGAAAGGAAGGTCGAAACCCGCCTGGGCAGGACAGTCTGCAAGCGCAACCAGAGAAACAGTTTTCATAGGTTCCTCGAGTCCTGGGTTGAACCGGGGTGATCGCCGCGGCCGATTCCGGCAGTGCATGAGCACAACCAGCGGGGACTGGATGTGAGCTGAGAGCGCTTACAGGCTCTCGTAAAGACTCTTCGGAATGGGGAACGATCGATTGTGGAGGACCGTGCCTGCCAGTGGTACGCTCGCGGTTTCAAAATCCCGTTTCGCTTTAGCGGCTGCGACGCGACGGGTCGCGTCCGCTTCGACCACGAGAATTGCTGCATCGGAGAGTTTCCCCAACAGCGTCGCTTCGGGACCGACAGCGCATCCTTGAGCATCTATCAGAACGTAACCGAATTCGCGCCGGAGCTGGACCAGCCGTGTCGCTAATTCAGTTGCCGGACGCAGCGTTCCGCTCGGCGTGGTCGCGGGAAAACGCGCCAACCAGAGGTTTCTCGTGACCTGGACGCATGTTCCCTGCCCGTCGTCACTGTCAGGGTGCTCAAGCACGCCGTACAGACCCGAGACGCCCGACCTGCCGCGACCAGGATCAACGAGACACACTCGTTCCGCAGTACTGGCAGCCAGAGTTTGTGCCGCGCGCGCGCAAACGGAACTGCTGCTGTTTGCCTTCTCGATTCCGCAGAAAACGACCTGGCGGTACGCTTTCCCTGTGGTCGGAAGGAACACCGATTGCACCAGCTGGATGAGGTCGTCACTGGGAACGACAGCGCGTTCTTCATGCGCCGGGACTTCACGGGCCGGAATTCGGATTGGTTCGCTTCCGTTTTTCGAGATCGGGCTGCCGAAATCCTTCTCAATCTGTTCCAGGAGTTCGAAGTTTCTGCTCATGGTCGTTTCCTCAGGTTCGGGTCTGGCAAGAGCTGTCCGCTCCCGGGTGCAGCCGCACGGCGCGGCAGCAATATCTTGTCTCCGGGGTGGATCAGGTTTGGGTCCTTTAGATCCGGGTTCAGCCTCTGGATCTCGCGTAGAAGCTCATCGTCGAAGCCGCCCAGTTTGCTCACCGCGATCCTGCTGACCGTTTGCTCCGCATCGACGGTAACTTCGATCGGGTCTGCGCCGGGCTTTTCCGCCGGCCCCGGGACGGCAGCCGGGCGCGCATCGCTGGCGGCGGGATTCGGCGCCGTGGGCGCGGCCCCGGAGAGCTTGTGGGTGGTCGGCGGCTTCTGGTAAACGCGGTCTGCCCCTACGGCCAGGCCCAGAGCAAGCAGCAGGAGCAAAGAGAACGCCGGAACCCGCATTTTTGCCCAAAAGCTCTCCCGGCTGCGCGATTCCGGAGCTATCCCATCCCACAAGTCCAACCGTGGCGTCTCGTCTTTTTGCGCCGCAGCTCCCGAGGTGAGCTGGAGGTCGCGGATGGCCTCATGCACCATCGCCATTTTTACTCTCGTCTGCTTGAGCGCGCGACAAATGGACAATGCGTTGAAGCACATCGTGTTGATGATGCGCGGAATCCCGCCGCTCGCCTCGGCAATGCAATCGAGGGCGTCGGAGGCAAACACCGAGTCTCCCGTGTGCCCGCCAACTTTCAGGCGATGCTCGATATAAGCGATGCTGTCTTCCCGCGAGAACGGCTCCAGCCTGCAGAAGGTCGAGATGCGCTGGCGCAGTTGATCCAGGCTGGGCCGCGCGAGCTTGTGTTCCAACTCCGGCTGCCCGCTGAGCACGATCTGCATCAGCTTGGCCCGCGGGGTCTCAAAGTTTGTCAGCATGCGCAGGGTCTCAAGAGCCGGTTCGGTGAGATTTTGCGCTTCGTCTACGATCACTACGAAGCGTTTTCCCGCCCGCGCAGTCTCCACCAGTTCCTTGTGCAGTTGTTCAAGAATCTGCCCCAGGCTCTCCTGCGGCGCAACTCCGATTTCGCGCAGCAGGCTCCTCAAGAGGTCGGTGGGATCCGTCTGGCAATTGAACAGGAAAGCGGAGCGGGCGGTCTCTCGGATATGGCGGAGAAACTCGAACAGCAGCGTCGTCTTTCCCATCCCCGGACGGGCGATCAGAGCGGTGAAGCCACGGTTGCTGTAGAAGGCATAGTGCAGCGACGCGAGGGCCTCTCGATGAGTCAGGCTGGAGTACAAGTAGCGGGGATCGGGCGTGGCGCCGAACGGATCCTCCGCAAATCCGAAGTAGTGGGCCAACATGGTTTCACTCTTTGCTCTTGGGGAGCACGGCTAGCACCGGTACCTGGAGATAAGTGGCCAGTTCGTCAGGCGTGCGGAAGGTCGGATCCATTGCATCCATCACAAACCCGGTGGCGAAGCTCCCCGAACATACCAATACCAGAGTGAAGACTACGGAATACAGGGGCGATCGGCTGGGTGTGCTCGGAACGGCGGGCTGCTCGGCGATGGCGACGTTCACGATTCCCCTTCTATCGAGCGCGTCACTGATGCCGGCTTCCTCCGACTTGTGCGCGTATAACAAATAGCCGTCCTCCTGGGTCTTTGCCTCGCGCTGAAGATTCTGCTGAACCGTACTTTCCTGGTCGCGGTGCTGGGCTGTTTCCTGGTACTGTGCCGCAATGGCTCGCGCCGCAGATTCGCGTGCCTTGAGCCCCACCAGTTCGGCCTGGGCCTGGGCGAGTTCATTCTTTATCAGCTCGTAGGCGGGATTCTGATCGGTGGTTTCATCACGCGTAGGATTGCGCTGCGCGCTCTCGATGGCGGCCGTCGCGTCCGCAATCTGCTTATCGGCCTCTTTCACCAGGGCATAGCCCGGGTCGTATTTCGTCAGCAACTCGGTCCGCTTCAACTGCAGGGTCAGCAACGTCGACTTCAGCTGCCCCATGAGTTGCTCATTTTCGGCGCTCCGCACGGCAGTGGTGATGCGGGGCGGATTGGAATTTAGTTGGGCCTGCAGCTTCAGGATGCGCGACTCTGTTTCCGCAATCAGGGCTACCGCTTGATGCGCGTTGGAATCGAAGGTATTGGCCTGTTGCAGCGCCGCATCGCGCTCCACCTGCGCGGAGACGACGTGCCGCTCCTGCGAGAAAGCCGCCAGCTTTTGCTGGGCCATCTCCAGGTTCTTGCGGAAGCGCTCCGCCTCCTGGTCGAAGAAGGTGAATTCTCCGGTGGGGCGGTGGACCTCGGTGTGCTTTTCCACATATGCAGCCGCCATGGCCTTCAGCACCGCCGACGCCAGTTGCGGGTCCCTGGAACTGTAGCGCACCGAAATCACATGCGTCTTGCGCACTGCTTCTGCCCTTAGATCACGGCTCAGTTGGCGAACGGCAGTCGAGATTACGGGCTCATCCTCAGGATGGATGGAGGTCCCCGCCTTGGCACCGGCTCCTGTCGCCAGGACGACTTTGCGCAGCAGGTCATCCCCGGTCAGCAACTCGACTTCGGAATTGAGGTCCTCCTCGGTCACCATGTTGCCGTTGAATTGGACCGGGGCGATCGACGACGAACTGACCACGGCATCGCTGCGGCGGCTCTCCACCAGGATCTTCATCCGGGCCTCGTACCGGGGCGTCCAGATACCGGCCAGGACAGTCGCGACGATAAGCAGCCCGCTCGCGATCGCCATTGACTTCCAGTGCCGGAAGACCATGGCAACCACATCGCGCCGCGTGGGCAGCGAATGGTGCAGATAGCGACGAACCTCAATCTGTTCCGTATTCATGATGTTTCTCCGCGTCAATAATTGAGTGGGTTGTAATAGGCGCCGATGGTAGAGGTCGGCAAGAACGACTTGATGTGGGAAAACGTACTTTGGGGAACGTACACCATGTCACCGGGAAGCAGCCGCGGTTCCTCGGATAGATTGCGCGAAGCCATAAGTTTTTTGATGTTGTATGCTTTTCCCTCAAAGGTGCCTTCCCGCGTCTTGCGAAACAAAATGATTTCGCTGCTCTTTGCCTTGTCGTTCATTCCACCCGCGATGGCTAAAGCTTCCGAAATCGTCATCTCGCTTCGCAGGTCATACTTGCCGGGCTTGCTCACTTGACCGGATGCGATGAAGAACGGCTTGTCGAAGTCCTTCAGAACAATTACCACTACCGGGTCATGCAAAACGTGCGCATACGCTGCCTTGATTACCTCCGTCAATTCCGGAATGGTCTTTCCCTCCACCGGAATCGACCCTACCGCCTTGAGACTGCCATACCCATCCGGCTGTACCGATACGGTCTGGTTGAACTCCGGAGACAGGGCGAAGTCGATTTCGAAGCTGTCTCCCGGCCGCAATTGATAACGCGGGTAGCGTTCCACCAGGCGTGGGGTTGACTCGACCTTGCCGGCGACCGCGGATTGTTCAACGCCTTGGCTCGAAGGACGCATGGGATCCTGGGCCAGTGTCTGACTGGCTGCAGCCACCAGGATCGCGGCAAACACAACTGTTCTGTGCTTCATCTGACAACCTCTTTTCAATTCCTGAAATGGGCAATGAAGAAAACTGCGTGCGCGCTTTTGAAACCAGGCATAGCTTCCCTGTGTGAGAGACATGCTCTCTAGATCGACACTGATTTCCTCGATTGATTCACCTGATAACTGCCTAAATGATTGCTACAGTTGCCAGACTCCCGATACCTGCCAATCACCGCGGCCGCCAAAATGCAACCCAAGATGCACGGCAGCCGTTCAAGCGCTCTACATCAGCAGAGGTTGGTTCGACCACTCCTCGCGGCGCGCGTGATCCGCCGTCACACCCTTGCTCTCAAGATCACTCAGCTATTCTTGTCTGAATCTTGCTTAGCCGACTATCTTCCGAAAATCGTGTCGACCGGTTCTAAATCGGCAGCGTCAACTTCGACCGCCACGCTTCGCATGATCGCGTCTAAGGAAAGGACCACGCGGAAATCGTTCTTCCTGCGGACCAGGATTCCCTCTACGCCTGCCATCACTCCGGCCTTGACTCGCGCCCTTTCGCCAACTTTCAGGTACGGGTGCGGCTCGACCTTGTGCGTTTGCATGCCGCGACGAAGGGCTTCAATTTCAACGTCTGGCAATGGCCATGGTTCTCTTGACGAACCGACAATTGCCAGCACACCTGGCGTGCTGAGGACAGATCCCCGCGAGTGTGGGTCGGTGCGAACGAAGACGTAGGTAGGAAACAGGGGCAGTTCGAGAAGTACCGGTCTGCTCTTCTTCCATTGCCTGGCCGCCTGATAAAGCGGGAGGAGCGTCTCAATTTGCTTCTCCGCCAAGAGTTCAGACACATGCTTCTCGTGGCGAGGCGTGGTGTAAGCAGCGAACCACTGGAACAATCGATCGACACCCGCGCAAGGTGCCTCATGATAGTGAGCGTTGGTTTGCAATTCGCACATTGTAGACAAGGCTTCGCCATCCTTACTCGGAAGGTCCGTTTTCCACAGCATGTTTGAATGAAAAGCTGCTAATCAACGTGGCGCGTTTCGAACTCCGCACGGGCCCAACAATTGCTGCTTACATCACTCGCCCGGAACGCTTCAGGTGTGAGAGAACCGATTCCGCCGATTGCAGGTAGAACTGCACCGATACAGCGAAACCGCTGTCGGAGGCGCTTGGGTTTTTGGCGTTAGGTGGCTCGACTCGAAGCACTACGCCTTCACCCGTCAAATGCACTCCGGGCCCGCCCGATAGGTTGTTGAGCATGATATCCATCTGGACTAACGCTCCAACCGGTGGCGGTTCAGACGCATTGATGTAAGCCCCGTTTGTGTCGATATCACGCGTCATGCCTTCACCGCTTTGAGGAGGCCCGTCTGGAGTAGCCCAGTAAAAGAACACAGGAGCGCTTAAGCAATATCTGTGGCTCTTTCGTTGCTCAATGGTCCGTGAGGATGAGATTGGCGCTTTCATTTGGTTCGCTCTCGATCCAGGTTGAGTTGATTAAGAAAAACCAATCTACGTCTTAGGGAAGATGTCCACAAGAGAACGAAACTCTCAGAGTGGTTCTTCTCTGTTGTTCGGGAAAAGGTTAGGGACGTTTGTCATCAAAGTCTCGTGCTTTAACCCTGTTGAGTCCGCCCATCTGTCCCTGGCAGACAGGAGTGAAGTCTCTCTGACTTGGCTAGAGTATTTCTTCTCTATCCGTGGTCCTGGCGACATCCCAAGGTAACCATCGCCGGCCATGCGATGATGCGGGAAATTACACTTCCGTACTAAGAAATTCACGCTGGACACCAATCGTCTTGTTGACGCCTTTTGCGCTCAGTTATACATTCATTACATTACATATCCCTTTTGTGAGTGCTCCGGATGCGATGTGAGTGGGTAGATTTATGCCTACTCGCCACGCTCTGAATCTGGAACTTGAACGTAGCCACTCCTCCGAAGGCGGCCGACGAGGCAGCCGTTTCCACGGGATCCTGGGCCCTACAACTTCTGTTTGACGGCAATGCTGGTGAAGCGACTGGCGAACCATGCGCCTTGTTCTAAACTTGGCAGCGACAACGGCCGATGAACAGTGTTGAACCATCAGTGCAGTGCGGGCTATGAATCAGCTTCCCCGGGGAGCGCTGTGGATGTCAGGTGAACGAAGTCTCATTTCCGTGTTAATTGCGTCCAAGACAGCAATGGCTGGAGAGCTCTTTGCAGGGGCACTGAATCGGCAATCGCGCTTTCGCGTGGTTGCTAGTGTCACCACGGCTCACGAAGTGCTTGAATCGGCGCAGTCGATCCCGTTAGATGTCGCCCTGATCAGTGCAAGCTTGTCCGAAGGCCCGCTGAGTGGCTTTGCGGCGTTGCGACATCTCCGTGAGTGTGCTCCAGACGTGAAGACGGTCCTTCTGCTCGACAGTCCAGAACCGAATCTGGTGTTTGATGCGTTCCGTGCTGGCGTTAAAGGCGTTTTTTGTCCTTCGCAGTCGGCCTTCAAGGCGCTCTGCAGGTGTGTGGATCGTATCCACGCGGGGCAGATCTGGGCGAAGAGCAGCGAACTGGCTTACGTATTGGAAACGTTCGCCAGACTTGCGCCGATGCGTGTCGTTGATGCAAGCGGAGCGCGGTTACTAACTAAAAGAGAAGAAGATGTCGTGCGTCTGCTGGGTGATGGTCTGCAAAATCGAGAAATCGCCCAGGAACTCAACCTGAGCGAACATACAGTCAAGAATTACCTGTTCCATATTTTCGATAAATTGGGCGTTTCGTCTCGCGTCGAATTGGTCCTGTATGCAGGTAGCCGCGGAAATCGACTGCCGGTGGCAAGAGTCGAGAGTGACGAGCCCGCGGACAAAGCAGGAAACGCTACGCCGGCGGAATAGGGAAGTGTACCTGATCCGTCCTAAGGGCAACGTGAGTCGCGCGTTATGCCCGTTTGACAAAATGGGCTCTTCATCATGCCCAGGCCACGAGTAGCTTGGGGCTGGCGTGAACGTCCGAACGCGCGCTGTCGCAGGGGCAAATGGGACCAATTTTCAGCGAATGGGAAACACCTGGCGCAGCTGCCTGTCGCGCAGGTAGATCCCGGCCCAGAGCACGATTCCCAATAGGACCGGAAACACCGTCTCAAACAGCGTGCTTCCGGCGCGCATATGGATGGCAACGGCTCCGCCCAGATAGCCAGTGAGCAGAACCGCGCCCAGCACCGCGATGCGCGGAATCGCATAGAGCAGTGTGCTCAATGTGAGCAGTACGCCGAGCGTTGGGCTCAGGTTGATGGGAAAACCCAGACGCGCACATGCCTGGACCACTGGTGCAGGCATCAGGAACTTCCCCGCCGCGTCGAACAACATGAAGAGAACGGCGAGCGCGGTGAGAATCCGTCCAGTCCATAACTGCCACTTCGCCGTGGCGAGTCGGACGTTGGGAGCCGGCTCGTCCACTTTTTCGCTTTGCACGCGTGCTGTCGACATGGATGACCTCCGTCGGCTGGCGGTTTCCAGTTGAAAGAAGCTCGACGCTCAGGCAGTGGGGATAAGGATTTGCGTGATGAGCTGATCCTCGGGCGTCACGCGGGGATCGTTCATATAGTTCTCGATGGCGAAGTCGTCCCGCAGGGAAATGTGCTTCTCGGCCACGCTGTTCCATACCTGGCCTGAGGCCGCCGGCAAGTCCGTGTACGGTCCGGTGAGGACAAAGCGGACGTACTTTCCGCCATCGAATTTCTCGTAGGTCAGGCCTTGGGGCCGATCAACCGGAGGTGCGGAAAGCGCAAAACCGGCGCGGTAGATCTTCGGGCCCGTTTTGTAGAGGCTCATGTAGCCGGTTATCTGATTTTTCTTTGACAGCTCCGGAACAAACGTGTGCGCGCTCTGCCATGCCTGGGGGGCAGTGTTCTGGAAAGGTCCGATCTTCTCGACAAAGACATAGTGCGTTGTGGAGAAGTTCACAGCCTCGGGTTCCTGGGTAAGATTCATGACATCTCCTTGGGAATTGGGATGCACGGAACAGCAGCTCCGCTGGCGGTGCAAATGTTCAACGGAATCAGCGGCAGCAGCGTCTCCACTCTTCGCCTTGGTCAGGATAAATGCGCGCTGCCGCACCGCCGGCGTGTGCCCGGCGAGGCTTTTACGCGGTGGGGCGTTCGGGCGGCGGCATGCTCGCGAGAAACATCTCTGCGAAGCGGCTGGAGTAGGACTCGAGGAGTTCGGCGACTCGGCCGGGGTCGGTGGAGCGGACGATGAGGCCGGCATGGTGGTGCTTCTTCATACGGTGGACGATCTCGGGGGCATCGAAGGCGCTGGTGTCGGGCTCGGCGGTGTGGGAGAGGCAGAGCACGCTTCCCGCGTAGTCTTCGCTGACGGCCGGCAGGGCGTATTTCTCACCGCGCAGGTTGGCGACCTCGATGCGGGCCCATTCGCGCCAGAGGTTGACCCCGGTGGCGGCCTGGATCAGGTCGGAGATGAAGGCCCCGCCCACCCGGGCGGCTATCTCGAGGAAGTAGATCTTGCTATCGGCATGGGCCTTGATGTACTCGGCGTGGGTGACGCCGCGCTCGAGGCCGAGGGCGGGCGCCAGTCTGGCGTTGAACGCAGTCAGGTCCTTCCAGTCGCCGCTGGCGCGATCGACGGTCCGGGTGGTGAATACGCCGCCCTCGTGCATGACCTGCATGGGCGGGCGGCCATACTTGTGAACCGCGGAGAACACGACCTTGCCCTCACTGACGACCGAATCCACGTGGAAGATCTCGCCGGGCACGAATCTCTCCAGCACGAAGTGGCTCTGGCGGTCGCCGAGCTCATCGAGAGCGCGCCAGAGTTGCTCGGGCTCGTGGATCTTGCGGATTCCCAGTGCGGAGGCGGAGGTGCGCGGCTTGAGCAGCCAGGGCGCCGGGACGCTGGCCATGTACGCGCGCAGTTCATCGTAGTTGAGGACGCGGCAGAAGTCCGGGACGGGAAAGCCTTTCTCGCGGGCACCGGTGCGCATGGCCAGCTTATCGCGATAGAAAGCGGTGGCACTGACGCCCATTCCAGCCAGCCGCATGTGCTCGCGAATCAGCGCTGCGGTCTCGAGGTCGAATTCGTCCAGCGCCACCACGCGGTCGAAGCGCCGCCCGCGCGCCATCCATGAGACGGTGTTCAGGACCTGCTGGCAGGACAGGTTCTCGGGCATGGTGGCGAGTTCTTCGAGTGCTTCCCGCGGCCAGTCTGCATTGCGCAGCTTGTCCACGGTCAGCAGGGTGGGTTTCACACCCGATTCGGCGCAGGCACGAAGGAAGTCCTGCCCTTTCTCGTAGCTGGAGATGCAAAGGATGCGCTCGGTCGTCGTGTCGGCCATGGAAGCCCTCGCGATTACTTTCGTAAGAAACGAGTGAGGATAGTTCTATCACACGGCTGGGTCACCTCAGCACTGTGCCGCGGATCGACTGCCAAGGATGCGCAGGGTTAAGGGCCTACGGAACCGTTCGAGATTCATCAGACCCGCGGCTTCCTGCTATGTTGTCTGGTGGGAGTCGCCATTCTCTCAATCCGGGCGAAGCCGTTGGTGCCGGCTGCCATCCTGATTGGGAGATCGGCGACTGATTGATCTCGATGCTCTCAGCCGACGAAATCACGAAGCTTCACGACCACCTCACGAACCAGTGGCATCGGGAAGACACGAAAGGTGGCGGTACTGGCGGAAGTGACTTTCTGAACCGGGTGGAAGCGCAGCATCGCGCCAACTTCGACTTGTGGCACATCGAGGACGAAGCACGCACTCCGGGCGCTTCGGATACCGGCCTGGCGGACGTGAAGCGCCGCATCGACAGCACCAACCAACTACGCAATGATCTGGCGGAGAATCTGGATCGCGCGCTTCTCGACTGGCTGGTTGCGCATCAGCTACCCAATCCGGACGCGGCTTTGCAGTCTGAATCGCCAGGTCTCATCATCGACCGGCTTTCGATCCTGGCGCTGAAGATCTATCACACGAGCGAGGAGGCCGCGCGAGAGGATGCGCCGCGGGGGCATGCCGAGCGGAATCGCGAGCGGCTGGCGATCCTTGAAGAGCAACGCGCCGACCTGGCTCACTGCCTGGATGCATTGTGGCGTGATACGCTCTCGGGGACTCGCCGGTTCAAGCTCTATCGTCAACTGAAGATGTACAACGATCCCACGCTGAACCCCGCGATTTACCGTGTGTCAAAGGATGACACACAACGTTGATGCGCGTTTGCGGCCGGGGGCATTGACGAAGTAAGGGGTTATGGGTATAAAGAGGGCTCATGCGAACGGAATCTCAAACGCAGGCTGCCCGCGGGAACACATATGAGGACTGACAGTGCGAGTTGAGACAACCGCTCCCGGTAAATCCAAGATGGAAGATGCGAGATCCGCGGCTCCCGGCCGCAAGAAGACTACTACTATAGCGGGAAAACCAGCTCCCAATCTGAGTTCAAGCCCGGCGTACCAGCAATACAACTCGGCGGTGCAACTGTTGCAGCAGGGCAAGTACGACAGGGCGCTGGCGGCGTTGGAGAAGTTGCTGCCGGCGGCTCCTCCGGAAATCGTGGAGCGCACCAGGATGTACATTGCGACGTGCCAGCGGCAGCTGGAGCGTACGCATCTTGCGTTTCAGACTCCGGAGGAACGGTACGACTACGCCATTTCGCAGTTGAACCAGGGCTACTTTGAAGAAGCGCGCGAGCAATTCAACGGAGTGATCGGGGACGATCCGAAGGCCGACTACGCTTTCTATGGTCTGGCGGTGCTGGATTCGATAACCGGACACCCGCAGGACTGCCTCGACAACCTGGCGCGGGCAATCGAGTTGAATTCCAAGAACCGGCTGCAGGCGCGCTCCGATAACGACTTCCAAAGCATGCTCGACGATCCCCGGTTTACGGAGTTGCTCTATCCCGAGGTACCGTAAGCAAGCAGCGTTGGTAGTGTGACCGGCGACCAAGCGCCGGCTGAGTGTCGTCTCGTAAAATGACCCTTCTGTGAACTCGACGCGAGAATTTCAAGCGAGTGCGACGACGCGGCCATTGCGGGTGGTCGCGATCGGCGGTGGCACGGGGCTGTCCACGCTGCTGCGCGGCCTGTCGAGGCACGTGGTCACTCCCGGTGGACTTCCGGGTGAATCCGGACAGATCGGCGACCTGGCCGCGGTGGTCACAGTGACCGATGACGGTGGATCGTCAGGCCGGCTGAGGAAAGACTTCAACATGCTGGCCCCCGGCGACCTGCGCAACTGCATGGTCGCGCTCAGCCAGGAGGGGGACCTGCTGGCCAGGCTCTTTGCCCACCGTTTTAGCGCCGGCGAAGGACTCAAGGGGCACAACTTCGGCAATCTGTTCGTGACCGCGCTGACCGACATCACCGGCGACTTTGGCCTGGCCATCCAGTTGGCGTCGAAAGTCCTGGCTACGCGGGGCAAGATTTATCCCGCCACCATGGCCAACGCCACGCTTGTCGCCCGCATGGATGACGGTTCCCTGGTGCGCGGGGAAACCAACATCACGGCCAGCAAACTCCATATTGAGGAACTGATGCTCGACCCTCCGGATGCCCGGGCGCTCCCGGAGACAGTCGAGGCCATCGGCCGCGCCGATTTGATCACGGTGGGCCCCGGTTCGCTCTACACCTCTCTGATTACCAACCTGCTGGTAGAGGGCATGCCGGTAGCTTTGGAGCAGGCACGCGGACTGCGGGTATATGTCTGCAACCTGATGACCCAGGCCAACGAAAGCCTGGGACTCAGTGCGGCCGACCACATCCAGCGAATCTACGACCACACCGGTGCGCCGGTCTTCGACTATGCACTGGTAAACACGGCGCCGTTTTCGACAGCGACGCTGGCCCGGTACGCGGCCGAGAATGCCACACCCATCGTTGCCGATATCGAGCGGGTCGAGGCCATGGGCGTGCGCTGCATCGCCGGCAATTTTTCGAGCGAAGGCAATGTGGTCCGCCACGAATCTGAGCGCGTGACCGCTGCCCTTCTGGAACTGGGGCGCTCAGTGCTGGTTTCAGGCGCATAGCGCGGCTTTCCCGATTGGGAATTACTGATCTGCGTTTGCTTCCATTCCGAGAAGATTCTTCTTTCCTGCTCCCACCGTCCGCCGTAGCGTGTTCGTCAAGATTCACACGTCTCAGGGAGTTGATCGCACTGAGCGGGATCACCGGGTGCCAGGAATGACCAACAGACATGTCTTTGTCCGGGAGTAGATGAAGCAAGGCTAAGTAATTAACATCTTTCACATTAGTTACCTTGACCTTATTATTCGATCCTTTGTAAATCTTTACGCTAGTGATTGCCATGTAGGATATGCCGTGCTACGGTAAGTCTCCCCTGCATAGTTATTGAGGGAATCAGCGAACTAAATAGCGTCTATTTCAGGTACGCGGTCAATTGGAGGCAAATTCCCAGTGAGCTTCTATATCTTCAGGCTCCACAATATGCTAGTGAAACACAAGCGCGGCAACCTTCCTGACGAAGATATCGTAACGTTTACCATTCTCGTAAACCAAATCGATCGGGGACATGGCAGTGGTCTTTTTAACGGCATGACTGCCTCCGCCACCCCTGTTCCGCTAAGCGCTGTGCCTCCCGGCCACGCGGTGAATATGGATGCTGGGTGGGACGCCGGGCCGTTTGAAGTTGACCCCGGTGACATCGTTCACGTCGCCTATACAGGAACCAACATTAGCGACGAACAATTAACCAGCCTATCCACAAAGGATCAGGATGAAATTGAAATCAGGATCCTCGACGCTGTCGCAGCAGCTCCTCTTGCGGCACTGGGAACTGTCGGAGGAGTTGCCGCCGCGATAGCAGGTGTGCTCGCGGAAATCAAGGATCCAGTGGGTACACTCTTGGGCTTCAAAGCACAGGGGCCTTGCAATGGCCCGGTGTTTTCAGATGCGGTGGAGTTCAGCGGCAGCGGCCTGGATAGTCTTAAACTGTCACCGCCACCGACGCCGCAAGGCGACCCTTCGATCTCATTCACACGTACCTACACCGATGAAACGACGCATGACACAAACATTTGCGGACACACAGCAGAGACAGATGTCAGGTTTATGGTGTTCCGGAGAGACGTCATTTCGGTGCGCCATTTATTGGCTAGCCGCTTCCCATTCAAAGGCCCCGGAATTAGACAGTTTGGACTGCCTGGCGCTACTGCCATCAGCCTCAAGTCGGTGCTTGGCTTGCGGCCATGAAAAAAACAAGCGCAAATCGCCGCGATCTTGATCAAGAGGATCTCTGTTGTCTGAAACGGAAAGAAATCTGAAAAAGGAGATATGCCTGTGTCTGACATCTTACTCGACAATACTGAGCAAATAGCTATCCTCTGTGACAATCTCAAGGTCCAGGGCCATGACTTTCTTCTTGATTCCCCTGCTCGACGGACGAATCACCTAGGCTTTCGCAGGGCGTTGGTGCACGACGGCAATGACGGACTAACTTTCAATTTTGGCAATGACTATCCAGGCGGAGTAACTATCACCGGTGTCCGGGAGTTGGATGTAACAGGTAATCTTCAATTCAGAATTAGCCACCAGGACACGATACTTATTAGTGGGGCCCATCCGTCCGACGAAATTGTAATACTCTCTGATGTGATCAAGACGTTGCGGGGGGAAATAGCCGATCTGCGCGGTCAAGTAGCCAAACTCGCGGCGAAGCCCTGATTTAAGAAATTGAATAAAACACTGCGATCGCTCGTTAGACGATCTCCGCCTCGACAACTAGGCCTCGACGGTGCGCTTCAATTGTCCGCATGCGGCGTAGATGTCGCGGCCGCGGGGCTTGCGCAAATAGACCGGTACCCCCTCGGCGGCCAGGGCGGCGCGAAACGCCTCCACTGCCTCGGGGCGCGGCATCTGGTAGGGAATTCCAGGGCCGGGATTCCATGCAATCAGGTTGACCTTGGCCGGAAGCCCGGTGCGGCGCACCAGGCGCGCCACTTCGCGCGCGTGTTCTGGCTGGTCGGTCACGCCGCCGAGCAGTACGTATTCGAACGTGATCCGCTCCCGCGACCGCAGGCGCACCTGCCGCACCGCATCCACCACCGCCTCGATGGGCCATTTTCGGTTGACCGGCATCACTTCGCTGCGAACTTCGTCATTGGGTGCATTGAGGCTGATGGCAAGCTTGGGGCGGATTTCGGCCGGCTCCCGGGCGAATCGCTCGATTCCCGGCACAATGCCTGACGTCGATACTGTCATGCGCTGCGGGCTGAGGCCCACTTCCTCCACCAGCAGCCGCACCGCTCCCATGAAGTTGTCGTAGTTGAGCAGCGGCTCGCCCATGCCCATAAACACCAGGTTGACGCGGTCCTTGCCGATTTCGACGCCCTGGCGGTCGAGGACGGCCACCACCTGACCGGCGATTTCGCCCGCTGTGAGGTTGCGCTGCAGGCCCAGTTTGGCCGTCAGGCAGAACTGGCAGTTGACCGCACAGCCCACCTGGCTGGATACGCAGATCGTGGCCCGGTCCCAGGTTCTTTCACTTTGGACTCGCTTCGATAACAGGCCCGCATCGCTGCCGTCGCCTGCCTCGCCTTCGTCGCCTTCCGGCATCCAGACGGTCTCGACAGTATCCGAAACTCCGCCCGGCGTAATGGATTGCCCCTGGACCAGGTAGCGCTCCGTTCCGTCCACCGATCGGAAGACCTGGACGATGGACAGGCCGGCCCACTTCCCATCCCGCATCTGCCATTCGCCGGCGCAAGCGCGAGGGGTAGCGTAGTAATCTCATGCAGTTCCGTAACTCGCTGAGCATAAATGGCTTCGGCCACCTGCCGGCGCACGCCATGCCGGCTCGCCCATCTCCACCATGAGCGACCCCAGGGCGGTGCGATCCATCCCAAACAGCGGCCTCCGGGTCACTTCCACCGGCGGTTGGGCGTCTAAAATATCAAAATGGGTCGGTTTTCCGGTCACAGCTTGGGCCAGCATAGTGCATTTTGGCGTATGATGCAGCCCTGACGGGTGCGCAGTCATCCAATTGAATGCATTGTTACCAGTGGCCCCTTATTCCCCCGCCTGGCCTTGCAACCTGGTAGCACGAACACGCCTCAGCAAGCGCCGTCTCTTCAGCCCTGCCGTACAAGTGAGTCTGTCCGGCCTAGAATCGAATCGAATGGGAGACGATGACAATCGAACGCAACCTCCGCCGCACGGTATTACCCAATGGCCTGATCGTCCTGACCGAGCGCATGGATCATCTGCGCTCCGTAGCCATGGGCGTATGGATCAAGTCGGGCTCCCGCGGCGAAGCAGCCGAGACCAACGGCATCTCCCACTTCGTGGAGCACATGGTCTTCAAGGGGACGCGCTCCCGGTCCGCCCAGCTCATTGCCCGCGAAATGGACTCGATCGGCGGCAACCTGGACGCCTTCACCGGCAAGGAAACCATCTGCTTTAACGTCAAATCGCTGGCCGATCATGTGCCGATCGCCCTGGATGTGCTGGCCGACCTGGTGCTGAATCCGGTGTTCGCTTCCAATGACATCGAGCGCGAACGCGGCGTGATTCTCGAAGAGATCAAGATCGACGAAGACAATCCCGACGTGCTGGTGCACGAGCTGTTCACCCAGAATTTCTGGAAAGATCACCCGCTGGGCAAGCCGATCCTGGGGACCACCGCCACGGTGGCCCGGCTCGACCAGCCCAAGCTGCTCGACTACCATTCGGGCCGCTTCCACGCCGGCAACATGGTATTTTCGGCGGCCGGCAATCTGGACCACGATCTCTTCGTCCAAGCTGTAGGAGAAAAGTTCGCGCCGCTGCACAGCGGCCAGCCGGTCGGCGAGCTTCCCGCGCCGGTCTCCAGCGCCCGCATCCTGCTGAAGAACAAGAAAGCCCTGGAGCAGGTGCAGATCTGCCTGGGCGTGCCGGCGCCGCGCATCACCGATGAGAACCGCTATGCCACCCTGATTCTCAATACAGTGCTGGGCGGCGGCATGAGCTCGCGCCTCTTCCAGACCATTCGCGAAGAGCGCGGCATGGCCTACTCGGTGTTCTCCGATCTGAGCCCGTATCGCGACACCGGAACGCTTTGCGTCTACGCCGGAACGTCGGCCAACAAGGCGCTCGAGACCATCGACCTGATCATGATCGAATTCCGCAAGCTGAAGGAAGAACTGCTTCCGGACGAAGAACTGACCCGAGCCAAGGACCAGCTCAAGGGCAACATCCTGATGGGGTTGGAGAGCTCCAATTCGCGCATGGCGAACCTGGCGCGGCAGGAGATTTACTTCGGCCAGTTCTTCACCGCCGAAGAAATTGCCGCCCGGATCGACGCCGTGGAGGCCTCCCAGGTGCAGGCTATGGCCCAGCGCCTGTTCGACCCGGAGCGGATCGCGGTCACACTGCTGGGCCGACTCGACGGCATCAAGCTGAACCGGGGGAGGCTGGTGTGTTGAGAGGCCGCTTTTAGCTCTTAGCCGTTAGCTTTAAGCTCGTTTCTTCAGATTGACGCATTCTTCTCCATCACGAGGAGTGCTGTCGGGTGCATTCGCAAGCTAAAAGCTAATAGCTAAAAGCTGCTCTTTGAGCATTCCATTTCCCTTGCGCGTCCATCCGTTGTAGCATTTTGTCGGACGGGTCTGGTCGCACGGACCGCTCCCACGAGGGTAGTACAACCCATGAAAAGCAAGAGTTTTCTCTGTCGCGCACCCAGGAATGCAAGTTGCCCGGTTCGGTCCAACGGCTTCACCCTGATGGAATTGCTGATCGTTATGGCGATCATCGCCATTCTCATGCTTATTGCCATCCCCACGGTCGGCAGCCTCAAGAAAAAAGCCAACGACCTGTCCGCCGTTCAGTCGATCCACACCATCATGAACGCCGAGAACATGTACGAGTCGAACTATCCGACCAACGGCTATTCCTGCTCTCTCACCGCCCTGGGAGGCGATCCCAAGTCAGGTGCGCCGTCGCTTACCGGCGCGCAGCTGATCCAGCCTGACCTGGCCTCGGGCGCGAAGTCGGGGTACATCTTCACAGTGAGCAACTGCACCAAGGTCAACCTGGGAGGCACCGACCGCATCACCGGCTATACAGTGACGGCGGTTCCGCAGACAGTGGGCCAGACCGGTGACCGCGCCTACTGCGCCGACCAGTCCGGGATCATCAAATTTGACCCCGCCGGCGGCGCCAACTGCAGCCAGACGCTGGGGCAATGAACCTGGGGAAGACGTTCGGGCGCGGCTGCTTCCTGATCGCGGCCGCCGCGCTGCTCTCATCCGGCCTGTTCGCTCAACAAAGCCCGACGAAAGATCCGGATGTCCATGCGCTGGCCCAGCGCGTGGATCAGCATTACAACAAGCTGCGTTCGCTCAAGGCTGCATTCACCGAAAGCTATGTCGGCCTCGGCATGCGCCGCCAGGAGAGCGGCACGCTGCTGCTGCTGAAGCCGGGGCGCATGCGGTGGGACTACTCCTCGCCTCCCGGCAAGCTCTTCCTGCTCGACGGTAAATTTGCGTGGTTCTACGCCCAGGGCGATTCCCAGGTGCAGCGTATTCAAGCGAAACAACTCGACGACCTGCGCTCTCCCTTGCGGTTTCTGCTGGGCCACACGGAATTGGAAAAAGAGCTGACCCACATTACGCTCAAGTCCGCGCCGAATGGAGAATTCACCATGACCGGCCAACCGAAGGGCCAGGAGAAGCGCATCCCGCGCCTCGCGCTCACGGTCAGTGGCACAGGCAGCATCAGCGCGATCGAGATTGAAGAAATCGACGGCGCCATCACCAGCTTCACGTTCACCGGGGAAATTCCCAACGCGCCGGCTCCAACAAGCGTATTTCATTTCACGCCGCCGCCGGGAATTCCAGTGATTGACGCTCCGCCGCCGGTGTGAGAAATGCAGGGACCGAGGGACTAAGGTGCTAGGGACTGAGAACTAGAGGAATAGCGAATAGGGAATAGGGAATAGGGAATAGGAAACAGTTTCCTGCCGCTGGGTGCGGTCACTCGTTTGTTCGGACCGGCCCATATCTACTAACCCATTTCGTCTTCCTTATTCCCTAATGACTATTCCCTCAGTCCTAGTCCCTTAGTCCCTCAGTCCCTGCTCTAGTAACATCCTGAGTGTGCCCGGACTCGAGACTCAGGTGATGTACGTGCGCGGTGTGGGGCCGCGTGTGGCGGAGATGCTCGCCGCCAAAGACATCCAGACCGCCGAAGACCTGCTCTACCATCTCCCCTTTCGTTATGAAGACCGCCAGAATCCGCGCAGCCTCGACGAGCTGAAGCCGGGCGAAATGGCCAGCGTGATCGCCGAGGTGCGCGGTGCCGCACTGCTGCGGACAAAGCGCATGCCCATCTTCGAGATGACTCTGGGCCAGGGACAAAGGCTGGCGCTGAAGTGCCTGTGGTTCAACGGGAGCTATCTCAAGGATCGTTTTCATGCAGGGCAGACGGTGGCGGTGTTCGGCAAGGTGGAACCGTCGCGCTCAACCAGCAATCTGAAAATGATCCAGCCGCAGTTCGAGATCCTGCCGGATGAGGCCGACGATGCAGAGACGCTTCTGCTCGAAGTGGGGCGAATTACGCCGGTGTATGAATCGCTGGGCGGGTCGCGGCTGGCGTCGCGCTGGCAGCGCAAGGTGATTTTCGGACTGCTCGACGGAATGCGGGGTGCGGTGCCGGAGTGCCTGCCGCGCGCGATGCTCGGGCGCCTCGATTTGCCTGATCGCGAGACAGCGCTGCGCGGAGTGCACTTTCCGCCCGAAGGCACCCCGATGGGGCAACTGCAGGCGGCGGCTACGGCGGCGCACCGGCGGCTGATTTTCGAAGAACTCTTCTTTCTCGAGCTCGGCCTGGAACTGAAACGGCGCCGTATGCGCGAACGAACGGGAATCGCGTTTGCCACCACCGACAAGGTGCGCGAGGCGATTCGCGAGGTGCTGCCGTTTCATCCCACGGCCGCGCAGAAGCGGACCCTGGGCGAGATCGTCGCCGACATGCGCCAGCCTAACCCGATGCGGCGGCTGCTGCAGGGGGATGTCGGCTCGGGCAAGACCATCGTGGCGCTGCAGGCCATGCTGGTGGCCATGGAGAACGGCTACCAGGCGGCGCTGATGGCTCCCACGGAGATTCTCGCTACGCAGCATTTCCTGGCTGCGCGCAAGCTGCTGGAGCGGTCGTCGCGGAATTATCGGATCGTGCTGCTCACCGGTTCGCTCGACGACGAGCGCAAGCGCTACAACCGTGGCCTGATTCATCGCGGCGAAGCGCAACTGGTGATCGGCACGCATGCGCTGATCGAAGAGAAGGTGGAGTTCGACCGGCTGGGCCTGGTGGTGGTCGACGAGCAGCACCGGTTCGGCGTGCTGCAGCGTTTCAAGCTGATGAAGAAGCCCAACCAGGCCGAGCCCGATGTCCTGGTGATGACGGCGACTCCGATTCCGCGGACGCTGGCGCTTTCGCTTTATGGAGATCTCGACGTGAGCGTGCTTGACGAGCTGCCGCCGGGGCGGACGCCCATCGTCACCAGGCGTGTGCCTGACGAGCGGGCCGACGAAGTTTGGGACTTTGTGCGCGCGCAGGTGAAGCAGGGCCGGCAGGCATACATCGTGTACCCCGTGATTGAAGGAACCAAGGACGATCAACCGGAGCTGGACTTTCCGAAGGATGAAGCCGCGGTTGATTCGTCTGTTTCAGTTCCCACCCAGGTCTCAAAATCGAGACCTGGGGCACCCGCTCACGTGGCCCGCAAGACCAGGGGCGCCGAATTGTTTCCGGATGGCCCTCGGGAGACCAAAGCCAAGCCTGGTTCCGGTTTGAAGTCGGCCGTCGATATGCATGAAAAGTTACGCACCGGGCCGCTTGCCGGATTGCGCCTTGGGCTACTGCACGGCCGGCTCGATGCCGACGAAAAGGAAATCATCATGCGCCGATTCCAGCGCGGCGAGATCGATGTGCTGGTGGCTACCACGGTGGTTGAGGTCGGCGTGGACGTTCCCAACGCGACGGTCATGGTTGTCGAGCACGCGGAACGTTTCGGCCTGGCGCAGTTGCACCAGTTGCGGGGGCGCGTGGGGCGCGGCGGCGCGAAAAGCTACTGCATCCTGATGACCGGCCGCCGGATTTCGGAAGTGGGCGAAGAGCGCCTTAACGCCATGGTGCGCACCCAGGACGGGTTCGAACTAGCCGAGCTCGATCTGTCGATGCGCGGACCGGGCGAGTTTTTTGGAACGCGCCAGGCGGGCCTGCCCGATTTTCGCGTGGCGAACCTGGTCCGCGACCGCCAGTTGCTGGAGTTGGCCAAGCAGGAAGCCGCACGATTCGCCAACACCCGTCCAGAGGAGGCGGAAGGAACCGAGCCCGAGCGGGCACGCGTTTGGGCGCGTCTCAAAGAGGCCTGGCAGCGACGGTATGGCCTGGTGGAAGCTGGGTAAAAAAGCCTCCGGTTGGGTAGGGCACCCCATTATTACCTCTTTCGACCGTTACGTGCGCAGTGCAGGAGTTTCGCGAGGGGTGAGGGTAGCTGGAAAGGTCTGGATTTCCAGATCGACGCTGGCGATTTCGGAGCCGCATTCCTGTGCAGGCTGCGCGTGCATTGGCAAAGCTCGGTAAGCCGGACGTGCCCGTTCTGGCTCAGTTCGATGCCGGCGGCAATGAGCACGCTGTAGATATCGAGGCAAGCCTGGCGCTCGAACTCGAACAGCATGCTCACGATGCCGGAGTCGCTGGCGCCGCGACACAGAACCCAGCCGCCGCAGCCGAGGATGCCGCCCGTGAGGGTCTTCACCAGGCGCGACGGCTCCTCGGCCGAAACCGCTTTCATCTCCAGCGCCCACGGAATGGCGGAAGACCGGCCAGCATCCCGTTCTGCCCAGTTGATCCTCATGCCCGCCTTATCGGAGAAGCAGTTACAGAACATCACCGGTGTTCCGGAGTCGAACGGAAGCTGGCCGTCTTTGGAACACGAGGGGCGCTTTCGAGCTATGGAGCATGTCGTCATTGGTAATTTGCAAACGGGAGCGCCGGCCAGTAAGCCCAGTGCTCCCGCAGCGGAATGATGTAGTTTCATAGACAAGATGATCGTCGGCTCGGGAATTGACCTGGTGGAGATCGACCGCATCCAGCACTCGGTGGAGCGCTACGGCGCGCGCTTTTTAAACAAGGTGTATACCGCCGCGGAGCAGGCCTATTGCCTGAGAAAACGCAACTCCGCGGAAAGCCTGGCGGCGCGCTTTGCGGCCAAGGAAGCCGGCGCCAAGGCGCTGGGAACAGGCATGAGCCGCGGCGTGACCTGGCTGGAGATCGAAGTGGTGCGCCAACCGGGCGGACGGCCCTCCCTGAAGTTTCATGGCCGCGCCGCGGAAAGGGCGCGCAACCTCAACGCGCTCCACGCCGCGCTTTCGATTACTCACACCAACAACCTCGCCATGGCCAGCGTCGTCCTGGAGGACGGCGCCGGAGGCGAGGGGGTTTGATATCCTCAAGGCATTAGGACTGAGCGGCTTACCCCAAAGGAGCAAAGTGCCTAGCCGGAAAGAGATTCAGTGGTCACAACTCAAGGTGGGCGCCCTGGTCCTGGTGGCCGTTGCGATCCTGATCTTTCTGATCTTCCTCATGTCCGGATCGACCGGGGGCCTGTTTGCGCCCAAGCTCTTGCTCCGCACCTATTTTGATAACGCCGGCGGGCTGAAGCCCGGCGCGCCCGTCACGCTGGAAGGCGTGACCATCGGCAACGTGGCCAAGATCAGGGTTGTGCCTTCGCGGAGTCCGAAGCCGGTGGAGGTCACGATGCGCATCGGCGACAACTACGCCCGATTCCTGCATGTGGATTCGACCACGGTCATCGCCCAGGCCGGCGTGCTGGGCGACAGCTTTGTCGATATCACGTCAAAGGCGGCCACGGGCCCACCGCCGCCCAACAACTCCGAGCTCATGTCCGTCGATGCCCCCAGCATCCAGGAAGTAGTCAACACCAGCGAGATCGCGCTCAAGCAGATCACCGGTCCTGATGGGCAAGATCGACATGTTCTTCGATTCGCTGAATTCAAAAAAGGGTAGCGCCGGCAAGCTGATGAACGACCCTGCCCTCTACAACAAGCTGACCCAGGTGACAACGAACCTCGAAACCATCACCAGGACGATGGCCGGCGGCGAGGGTACGCTGGGCAAGCTGATCCACGACGATACGCTGTACCAGAAGTTGAGTTCCTCGGTCGACCGGCTCAATAACATTACCGTCGCGCTCGATGAAGGCAAAGGAACGGCTGGCAAGCTGCTGCGCGACGACTCGCTCTACAACAACCTGAATTCCGCGGTGGCCAATACCAACGAACTGGTGGCCAGCATCAACGCCGGCAAGGGCGCGTTGGGCAAGCTTTCGAAAGATCCCGAATTTGCCAACAAGCTCGACGACACCGTGACCAATCTCGACGCGCTGCTGAAGGGCATCAATGAGGGCAAGGGGACGCTGGGGCAGCTTGCCCAGAACCGCACCCTCTACGACCACGCCGATCAGACCATGGACCAGGCCCAGCAGCTTGTGAAGGCCATCCGCGAGAATCCGCGCAAGTACCTGGTCATTCAGTTGAAGATTTTCTAGGTCCCTGCGGGTTCTTTGCTTTCGTCAAATTCTGTTGGCTACAAAAGTATCTCGCCCGTTATAGTCCAGTTGCGTTGTGTCGCGTGACATCGGAGAACCTTATGCGGATTCCCAAGCTTGTGCGTGGTAGCAGTGTGCCTGATCGCGTGCGGCGTTGCAGTTCGACTGGCTTCGCGTCCGGCTCAGTTGGTGAGCGCCGCGTCGCCGAATGCGCCGGCCTACGCCAAGAACGGCGACATGCTTCCGCCCGCAAACTACCGCGAGTGGATCTACCTGACCTCCGGCCTCGACATGAGCTATACGGCAAAGGCCATGGACATGGGGCTGGGATGTCGATGTTCGACAACGTGTTCGTCAATCCGGAAGCCTACCGCAGCTTTCTCGCGACGGGCACGTGGCCGGACAAAACGGTAATGATCCTGGAAGGCCGGGAAGCGCACAGCAAGGGCTCCATCAATCAGCACGGACATTTCCAGGCCGTCGGCGTGGCTGACCTCGAAGTGCACGTGAAGGATGAAGCGCGGTTCCCAGGCAAATGGGCGTTTTTCGCTTTCGATGCCCCGAACAAGAACGGCACGCTGATTCCCCAGAACGCGCCATGCTACAAGTGCCATGCCGAGCATGGCGCAGTGGACACCACGTTTGTTCAGTTCTATCCGACCCTGCTGCCGGTGGCGCAGGCGAAGGGGACGCTGAGCGCGGAATATGTGAAAGAGAACCCGGAAGGAGCGGGGAAATAGCGTCAATAATCTCCCAGGTCTCAAAAAACCGAGGCCTGGGTCACCCGGTGGAGTGCGTACCGTTGGGCAGCCTTCCACTCGCTGCGCTCGCTCAGGATGACAATTCTGTTTTTTGGACTGAACGGTCGCCGCGAAAGGTGCGCCAGAACTCGACGAAGCCCTTCAATCGCACCACGTGGAAGTAGTCGCTGGCGATGAAGTAGAAGAGCGAAACGAGAATCCATTCAAGGTGGAGAGCGCCCGCGCCGATCTCGTCGCTGAAGGGAATGAGCACCGATGAGAACACCATGGCCAGCACCAGCAGCGCCAGCTTGACGATACCCATGACGAGGTTGATTTCGACCAGCTTGCTGGTGAAGGACTTTCCCAGCCTCATTGCTTCGCGAAGAGCGGAAACGGCCGAGCGATCTTCCAGCAGCACCAGCATGGGCGCGATGGCAACGGCCCAGTTGACGAATGCCCAGAGGGTGAAGAATCCGAGCGTGAGGAAGATCGCCCACATCGTGTAGCCGACGAGATCGGGCTCGTCGCCGTTGCCGATGTGGCTGGCGGCGGCCCAGCCGATGGAGCGATACCAGGCCCAGCAGGTGGCGGCCAGAAAAGCGAGCCATGCCGCCTGCAGCGCGATCATCGAGGCGGGACGAAATGGCACGCGCGGTTCGAGCCGCTTCATGACCAGGTTGCGGCCCAGGCCGGAGACGATCACCCAGGCGATGGCCGCGACCGGGCCCAGCCAGATCAACACGTGTTCGACAGGCGGACGGTAGAGATCCCAGGCATCGGCGAGGCGCACGGCCGATACCCAGGGATCCTGCAGATTGACTTTGTCGAGGCCGGTTGCGTCGGGCGGCAACGCAGCGAGGATTTTCTGCGCCTGGATCCAGCAAACGAGGAGTAGCGGCGCGCCCACCAGCCAGCGCCAAGCGATCTCCAGCACGGTGAGCGAGGGACGCGCGAACACCCAGCCCATCTGCGCGACGGCTGATTGTGTCCCGCGCACCCGCTCGGCGGACATCCTACTTGACAACCAGGTTCACGGCCTTGCGCGGCACGACGATCACCTTGACTACGTTCTTCCCGGCAATGCGCGACCGCACCTTTTCATCGGCAAGCGCCGCGGCCTTAATGGTCTCGGAGTCGGCATCGGCGGCGACCCGCACCACCGCGACCAGCTTGCCATTGATCTGCACCGGGATTTCCAGCTCGTCCTCTTTGGCGAGTTCGGGATTGCTCGCCGGCCATGGCGCGCGCAACACTGCGCCCTCTTCCGCCGAGTTCGTTCCACAACTCGGCGGCGATGTAGGGAGCAAATGGAGCCAGCAACAGAACCAGCGTGCGCAGGAGTTCATGCACCACGGGCGCCGGGATTTCGCCCGCTGCGAGTTGCGCGTCGGCCGCCTGGAGTTCGTTGACGAATTCCATGATGGCCGCGACGCAGGTGTTGAAATGCCAGCGCCCTTCGAAGTCCAGCGTGATCTTGGCGATGGTCTGGTGGAGTTTGCGGAGCAGTTTGAGCGATGTGCCGCCCGACGGCTTCTCGCTCGCCTGCCCGCGTCCCGACCTTGCCAGGATCGCATATTTTGTAACGAGCCGGTAGACGCGCGCGAGGAAACGGCTGACGCCGGCGACGCCGTCTTCCTGCCAATCGAGATCGCGGTCGGGCGGCGAGGCGAACAGCGCGTACATGCGGGTGGCATCGGCGCCGTAGCGCGCCACCATGTCGTCGGGCGAAACCACGTTACCCTTCGACTTCGACATCTTGTGCGCCGTCCTTGATCACCATGCCCTGTGTGAAAAGGCGGCGCACGGGTTCGTCGTTGGTGATCATGCCCAGGTCGCGCATCACCTTGGTCCAGAAGCGCGAATAGATGAGGTGCAGAATGGCGTGCTCCACGCCGCCGATGTACTGGTCGATGGGGAACCAATGCTGCGCGACAGCCGAATCAAACGGAGCAGTCGAATTCTTCGCGTCGGTGTAGCGGTAGAAGTACCAGCTGGAGTCGACGAAGGTGTCCATGGTGTCGGTCTCGCGGCGCGCGGGGCCGCCGCACTTCGGACACGTGACGTTGACGAATTCCGGCACGCGCGCCAACGGCGACCCGCCCTGCTGCGTGATCGCGATCTGCTCAGGAAGAATCACGGGGAGCTGATCGTCGGGCACCGGCACGATGCCGTCGCGCTCGCAACGAGACAGACAGTGAATCATGGGAATGGGCGTGCCCCAGTAGCGCTGGCGGCTGACACCCCAGTCCTTGAGACGAAACGTAATGGTGGCTTCGCCAAAGCCCTTGCGCGCGGCGACATCCTGAAGTTGAATTCTTGGCCTGAGAGCAGGTGAGGCCGTCGAACTCGCCGGAGTTGACGAGCACGCCGTCCTCCGATGAAAACGGCAGTTCTGGTTCTTCCGCCTGAGGATCGGCGGGTGCGATAACGCGGCGAATGGGAATCGCATACTTCTTCGCGAATTCGAAGTCGCGCTCGTCGTGGCCCGGCACGCTCATGATGGCGCCGGTGCCGTAATCGATCAGCACATAGTTGGCCACCCAGATGGGCACCAATTCGCCACTATAGGGGTTGATGGCGAAGTGGCCGGTGGGCACGCCGTGCTTTTCGATTTCGCCCACATCGCCGGCTTCGCGCGCTTTTTTCTGTTCATCGAGGAGCTCGCTCACCTGCTTCTTGAGGCCGGAGTCCTGCGCGGCAAGCGCGGCGACGAGCGGGTGCTCGGGGGCCAGCTGAACACTGGTCGCGCCGAAGATGGTGTCGACCCTGGTGGTGAAGACACGGATCTTCTCGGGCCGGTTCTCGACCGCGAAATCGACCTCGGTGCCTTCGCTGCGTCCGATCCAGTTGCGCTGCATGGTGCGCACTTTTTCGGGCCAGCCGTCGAGCTTGTCGAGCCCGTCGAGCAGTTCCTGCGCGTACGCGGTGATGCGGAAAAACCACTGCTCCAGGTCGCGCTGCTCGACGATGGTATCTTCGTGGCGCCAGCAACGGCCGTCGACTACCTGCTCGTTGGCGAGCACCGTGGCGCAATCGGGGCACCAGTTGACCTTGCTCTTCTTGCGGTAGACCAGGCCGCGTTCGTACATCCGCAAAAAGAACCACTGGTTCCAGCGGTAGTAGTCGGGCAGGCAGGTGGTTACTTCCGCCGCCCAGTCGTAGCCAAACCCGATCCGCTGCATCTGGCGCTTCATGGCGGCGATGTTGCTGAGGGTCCATTCGCGCGGGGGCGTATTGTTCTTGATCGCGGCGTTTTCGGCAGGCAGGCCGAAAGCATCCCATCCCATGGGGTGAAGCACGTTGTAGCCGCGCATCCACATCTGCCGGGCAAGGGCGTCGCCGATGGCATAGTTGCGCACGTGGCCCATGTGGAGCTGCCCGCTCGGATAGGGCAGCATTTCGAGCACGTAGTATTTAGGCTTGCCGCTGTCGACGGCATCGGCCGCGTAAAGTGCAGGGTCCGCGGCCCACCGCTGCTGCCATTTTGGCTCGATCGCCGCCGGGTCGTATCGTGGTTCTTTGTCTTCCGCCATAACCTTCTAGTGTAAACGGCGGCGCAAATGAGGCAGGCCGCCACCACGGCCCACCGCGACTCCATCGATAGGGATAGCCGTTACTTCTTCGGCCGTGATTCGGGGGGCACGAGTCCAGCCACGCGGTAGTAGACCACAGTGCCCGTAGTGTTCGCCGGAGTGCTCGATAAATCCCCAGGCAAAGTCGCTGAAACGCGCCTGATTCTTGGAAAACGGATCGATCATCAGGTCGCCCAGTCCCGAATCGCCTTTGCTCTGGATCAGCGTGGCTCCGTCGGAGAAGGACTTGCGCACGTATTCCACCACGGCCGCCTTGGTCTTGTAGTCAGCCCGCTTGGGATCGCCTTTCGGCGGTTCGACTCCCTTGACGGGGTTGATGAAGAAATAGTTGGCCCCGGCAGCGTGCAGCAGTTGTTCGGCAAAGCTGCGCTCGGCGGGATTGGGTTTGAAATCGTACTTGTCTTCGGGCATGTCCTCGGCCATGGCAATCAGCTTGCGGCCAGTGTCGTTCCAGCATCGAGAAGGACTTTGGATGGGCTGTCGGGCGGCTTGGGGGCAGCGTTCTTGTCCGGAGCCTGCGCGCGAGCCATGGTGGCGAGCAGAGCGGCGGCGAGAATCAGTGACGAGGCTTTGCTTTGAATTCGCATGGTTTGATCTCCTTTCGATCGGTTCCCTTCCCATGAGATTGCCACTCGACGGGACCCTCGCCACACGATTTGTTACGGCGCGGATCACTCGATCGTCGAAGCGGAGGATCGTCGAAGCGGGAAGCAGCCCAATCATCTTAACTTGGCATCGAGGGGCGACGGATATTATCGCGATTTTGTGACCAGGCGCTTCAACGCGCGCACATTGCTGGCTTCGTCGCCATCCTCGTCGACCGGCGTTTCAGCGATAAAGGCGCAATGTGCAAAATGGGGATCGTTAAGGATGCGGCGGAACGCCTCCTTGCCGATGGTTCCCTTCCCGATGTGCTGATGGCGGTCGAGCTTGGAGCCGCGCTCGGCCTTGGCGTCGTTGCAATGCCAGACGCGCACCGCATCAAAGCCGATCGTGGCTTCGATCTGGATCATGGTGCTTTCGTAGCCATCCTCTGAAACGATGTCGTAGCCGGCCACGTGGCTGTGGCAGGTATCAAGGCACACTGCCACGGGCGCGTGCCTTCGCAGCAGCCAGACCAGTTCGGCGACCTGGTCGAAGCTGCCGCCTAGCGAACACTCGGAGCCCGCGGTGTTCTCGATGAGGAGCGTGAAGCTGGTGCTCTGCCAGGGAATTCCGTCCACGGCGCGCTCGATGGATTCGGCGGCGAGTCGCAGGCCCTCGTGGCGGCTCAGGCCTTTCCAGGAGCCGGGGTGAAGGACGAGGTAGTCAGCACCTAACGTGAGGGCGCGCTCGATTTCGAGGCGCAGGCAGGCGATGCTCTTCTCGCGGACTTCCTCGGTCTGGCTGCACACGTTGACCAGGTAGCTGGTGTGGATGGCGAGCGGCGTGATGTTGTGCTTGGCACGCAGTTCATGCATCCGCTCGGCCTGGACGGGATCGATGGTGGCCGGCCGCCACATGCGTGGGCTCGAGGAAAAGATCTGCAGCGTGTTGGCGCCGATCTCGCGAGCGCGCAGAATCGCGTTCGACGGGCCGCCTGCCGTACCTAAGTGCACGCCGATGCGCCGGGTCATACAGTTGAGTGTAATTCGAAGCTTCGCCGCTGACTCAAGCTTCCAGCTTTTAGCTTTTAGCCGTCAGCTCACCCACCCAAAGTCCAGTTTGGTCTGTTAGTCGTCGTCATCGTCCTTGGCAACCTTCTTCACCCGCACCTTCAGCATGGCTGGAACGGGCGCGTTGCCTTTGACGTCCTTCCAAAGGATCACGTTCAGCTTCTGGGTATCGGCGCGGTCAGCGTGGCGGAAGTCCATCTTCATGCTGTCTTCCGCACCCGGCGCCGTCTTTTTGTTCGCGGTGTAGATCAAATTGTTGTCGCGGTTGGAGTAGTCGGCAGAGTAGGCCGCCTGGTCGCCGGCGCCGGCAAAAAGCGTGGAGATCAGGGAACTGAGCGCGTCGTTGTTGTTCATGGGTGGAAGGCCGAGCAGCGTTTCCATGGTGCGCAGGAAGCTGACCGTGGTGTAGAAGCGGCTATCGACGTAGGGTCCGCCCTCTTTCGCGCGAGGGGCATACTTGCTGATCACCAGCGCGATGCTGCGATGCGCATCCACGTGATCGGCGCCGGCCTGGGCGTCGTCTTCAAGGATGAAGAATGCCGTATCATTCCAGAATGGCGAGTGCGAGATCGCGTCCACGGCGCGGCCGACGGCGAGGTCATTGTCGGCGACCGACGATTTCGGCGTGGGTCCGCCGGGACGCGTGCCGGCGGTATGGTCGTTGGGCAGGCGCAGCAGGATGAAGTTGGGCATGGTGTCTTTGCCCTGCTGCTTGTCGGCCTCCCACTGCTTCAGATGCCGAAGGAAGACTTCGACCCGAATCTGATCGGGAACCGCGAGGTTGAAATCAGGCGCCTCCGCCGCAAAGTGGCCTACGAGTTCCTGCTTGGTAGCGGTGTTGGCAGCGATCAGCGGAATGGCCCAGGGCCACTTGTTGACCCCACCGCCCCATTCCTCGGGGATGGCTTCGCCGGGGGCAATCTCCTTGCGCGCGCAGGCACGGCCTTCCATCATGGGCCCTTCCTGCGGATTGGTCGGCATGTGGCCAACTGCTTCGTCGGTGCAGAAGATGCTGGAGATGAATTCGCCGAAGTGATAATAGGTTTTGCCATGCGCGGCGAGGTTGCCCCAGAGATAACCGCTGGAGGGCTCGTTCACGTCGGGAATCTTCTGCAGCAGCGGATAGCCGTCGGCGACGGCGCCTTCGAAATCGTAGAAGCGCTGGTTGCCGCGATAGGCGATCTGCCAGTTCTTTTCGAGGTAGTCGGTGCCGATGGCGGCGTTGGACCAGACATGGCCGTCGCCCGAGACCTCGCCCGAATCGTAGAAATTGTCGAGCACGCCGAACTGCAGGGCCAGCTTGTGCAGGTTGGGCGTGATGTCCTCGCCGAACATAGTCAGGCTCGAGTCACCGTTGCCGACCGGTTTGCCACTCTGCTTGAGGTCGCCGAAGACCTGGTCGTAGGTGCGGTTCTCCTTGATGATGTAAATCACGTGCTTGATGCGGTCATGCGCGCCATTGGCGAAGGTGATCTTCTCCTCCGCGGCTTTCATCCGATTCGACTTGAGCACCGTCTCGGTGAACTCGACCAGGTTCTTGTCGATGGACTCTTCGTCGATGGTCGCAAGCGATCCGTGCAGAAGCGTGGGGATGTAGGTGTGACTGGAATATTCGTTTTTGGCCTTCATCTCTCTGTCTGGGCCTGGGGCATGTTGTTGGGCCCGGTTCCGCGGCCTTTGTCGGTGGCCACGTAGAGCCTGCCATTGGCGAACGCCATGGAAATCGGCATCCATTCGGTAGGCACGAAGCCTACGGACAACTTCACATCCTGCTTGCGGAACCCTGGTTGGCAGCTTGGTGGAGTCGATGACTGCGACGGAATCAGTGGCCATATTTGCCACATAGAGCCGTGAGCCATCCGCGTTCACTGCAAGGGCCACCGGCTCGGCGCCGAAGTAGCTCTGTCCGGGCAGACGCGTGTCGAAGAACCCTTTTACCGCGAACTTGCCCGCCGCGATGTCGACCGCGGCTACCGCGTCGCGATTGGCGAGCGCCACGTAAAGAGTCTTACCGTCTGGAGAAAACTCGAACGCGCAGGGATGAGAACCGGGCGCCGTGGCACTCAACGGTTTCAGCAATATCAGTTTGTGCGCGATGGTTCCACCTGCGAGGTCGAGTTCGTCGATCTCCGACGCATTCCACAGCGCAACGAAGGCATGCTGGCCGTCGGGTGCAATCGCAAGAGCGACGGGATAGGTACCGGGAACCGCATCGGTCTTGGAGAGGTCGAAGCGCTTGAGGATCTGGCCGCTGGCGGCATCGACCAGCAGAACGTCGTCGGAGAGGTTGCCGGCCACGAGGAGTTTTTCCGAACCGGGTGGACCGACGACTGCGATCGCGGCCGGGAAACGGAATGGCTTTGTCGCCGTCTCGCTCGTCAATCAGACGCGTCTTGTGGTCGGCATCGAGTTGCTGCAGGGGCAGCTTGATGAACCGGTCATGGCGTGATCTTGCCGGCATTGAAGTTGTAGACGACGATGCCGTTGCCGGTATCGCCCTGTTTTCTCGCCGGTGGGGTCGGTGATGGAGCCCATGCTGGCATAGAGATGATTGCCGTCGGGGCTGAAGACGAGTCCGGAATAAAGCGTCTGTTTGGCGCTACGCGCTTCGGTTCGGTCGTCGGGGAAATCGGCCAAGGTGCCGGTCTTGGTGTCGAGGACGGCCAGCGACTGCTCATATTGCGACTCGAAGGTTCCATAGCCCGCATTCACCGTCACCACGTAGCGCTTGTCGGGCGAAACCGCCATGGAGATGGGCAGGCTGTTCAGCCGCTGGGGGTGGCCGGGAATCTCGTCGATCAATTGCTTGCTCGTGGGCAGGTCGATGGATTGTGCCGGCAGTGGATTGTGGACTCAGAACGACAAGGGAGAACGCAGCCGACAACGCAACCCGTGTTTTCATACCACTAACCCTAGCAAATCAGAGGCGCTCTTTGCGTTAAGAGCGCGGTGACCCGGACCGGGATGCGGTGCGGCTGTTGCCCGGGACAGTGCGTCGCCGCGCCTGCAATAATTCCACTCATGCGAATGGTATATACGGCAGCAAAGCTGTGGGATGGGGAGCGCCTGCATGACGATCCGATGATCGTGATTGAAGACGGCCGGATCGCGGCGATCGGAGAGCCGGACGGCGTCAGAACTGCCACCGGGCGCCGAATATCCGGAACTTTCCCGGAGGCGATGCTGGCTCCGGCGTTTTTTGATGTGCACATCCACGGCGCCGCCGGGCACGACGTCATGGAAGGGACCCCGGAGGCTCTGAGTTGCGTCGGCAAATTTCTGGCCTCGCGGGGGACGGGCGCCTTTCTGGCAACCACCGTATCGGCGCCCGCTGGATGCGACGCTGCGGTCGCTCGAACGGCTGGCCAAGGTCATCGCGCAGGATCCGGTCGAGGGCGAGGCCAGGCCCATCGGAATTCACCTGGAGGGGCCGTTTCTTTCCCACGCGAAAGCGCGGCGCGCATCCGGCCAACCGTTTGCTGGCTCCCGATATTGGCGTGTTCGATCGCATGTTTGAGGCAGCCGGAGGGAAATGTGCGCCTGATTACGCTGGCTCCCGAATTGCCGGGCGCCACCGAACTGGCGGCGCACGCGACGTCGCGCGGGGTGCGCGTCTCGGTGGGACACTCCGACGCCAATGCGACGCGAGACGCGGCGGGCGATCGCGGCCGGCGCCAGCAGCGCGACCCACACCTACAACGCGATGCGCGCGCTGGATCACAAGGAGCCGGGGATCCTGGAAACCGTGCTTACCACCGATGAGCTCTATGCCGAGCTGATTTGCGACGGAATCCACAACATGCCCGAACTGGTGCGCCTGTGGTGGCGGGCGAAGGGCGCGGCAAGAGCCATCCTGGTGACCGATGCCATGAGCGCCACCGGCATGCCGGACGGCGAATACCAGTTGGGCGATTTCCCCGTAAACGTGGCGCATGGACGAGCCATGATCGGCGATGCGCTGGCCGGGAGCGTGCTTACGCTGGACAAGGCGCTGACCAATTTCTGGAATTTACCGGGGCGAGTCTGGAGCAGGGACTGCGGCTGATGACGGCCAATCCGGCCGCAATGACGGGTTTCGGCGACAGGGCCGGATCGCTGGCAGTCGGGAGGGCCGGCGGACTTTGTGGCGGTGGATGCCAAGGGAAATCTAATGGCATCGGTGGTGGGCGGAGTCGAAGCGTAGGGGCCCACGGCATCCCACCTAGGTCTCAGAATCGAGACCTGGGGCACCCAAATTCAGGCATATTTTGTGGGCACCCGGCGGGTCGGTTAATTGGTGTCAGCGAGGCGTTGGGCGCGCCAGACGGCGCCTTCGATCCCGGCAACTTCGTTGGGAAGGATTGGCATTTCGGGAGCAGCGGCGCGAAGGCCGGCAAAGAATTCCTCGCGCACCAGGCGGGATTTGCCGATGACGCTGCCGATCCAGGCCAGGGGACTTCGCCGCTAATATTGTGCTTGCTGCGCAGCTTCGCGCGCACCAGCAGGACCGATTCGACAAGGTCGGCGGCGGCCTGCTGGAGCACTCCGAGCGCGACCGCGTCTCCCTCCTCGGCAAGCCGGTCGATATCGGGGGCCAGCGCGGCAAAATCGGGACCGGGCGTGCTGTCGCCCAGGTTCACTAGTTCGTCCAGAGTCGCGGTACCCCAGGCGCAGCCCACCACATCGAGGATCTTCGTCGGCTCGCCGCGATCATAGGCCTTCAGGGCCCGTCGCACGGCATGCAGTCCGATCCAGTACCCGGAGCCTTCATCGCCCAGGCGCGAACTCCATCCGCCGGCCGTCTCGCGGCCGCCATCCGGGAGCGCGCCCGATGCAGTTGGTGCCGGTGCCGGCGATCTGGAGAATGCCGGGGCCGCCGTGAAAGGCCGCATCGAGGGCAATCACTTCGTCGCCGACGATCTCGGACCGCTCGACGCCGAAGTCGTCAAACACGGCCGTGATCCACTCCTGCACGCCCGGCATGGTTGCACTGGCCACGCCGGCCGAAGCCGCGCGCACGCCGGTCACGCCGGCCTGGGTATAGACCTCGGCCAGCAATGCGCGCAGATGCTCTTCCGCGGCCTGCGCGCCGACGCGGAGACGCTTGATCGACCCATTCTCCGCGAAAGCCAGGACCTTCTCACCATTGACGATCGAGGCCCGCGTGCGCGTCCCGCCTCCATCGATTCCCAGCACTACGGCGCTCATCGTTGCTCCTGCTCCATATGCTATTGATTCTCCGATGGGTTGGACGGAGGCTCTCCTCCGCCATCGCGCAGCGTTCCCGCCAATATGTTTAGATTGCCATCGGACTTGGGAGGCGTGAGACCAAGCAAATGGGCCATCCAGGGATAGAGGTTTACGTTTTCAAACGGCGCGACCGTCTTTCCGGAAACGATATCAGGGCCGGCGGCAAAGAAGATGGCCTTCATTTGCGGCACCTTGCGGGGATCGAATCCGTGCATGCCGGGAATGGGCGGCTGGTCGGGCTTGCCGGCCGGCGGCTCGTGGGCGCGGATCGGCGTACGGGCCCGTGGCCACGATCACCGGGATCGCCCTCGCGCGGGTTCTGGTTGTAGTTCAGTCCGGCGGGCACATCCTTGCGGCGGTAAGCGACAAATTGCGATGAGGCTTTCTTCAGCTGGTTGTAGACGCGGACCCGGTCTTCCTCGGTTTTGCCGTAGAGCAGCGGGCCCGACTGTTTCGAAGCCGGTAAGGTCGGCGAACTTGTCCAGCGTGATCCAGGGGCCTTCCTCTTTCACCATGCCGTGATCGCTGAGGACGACCAGGTCGATGGGCAGGCCGGTGGAGTCGAGCGCGGCTTTCAGCTTGGCGACCAGCCCATCCACCTTGAGAACGGCGGCCTTGGTTTGGGGAGCATCAGGACCGAACTCGTGGCCTTCGTGGTCGGGCTCGTCGTAGTAAATGGTGATGAAGTGGGGCCGGGTGGATTCAGGCAGCTTGAGCAGCGCAACGGCATCATCGGTGCGCGCCTGCTGAACCGCATCGGTGGCTTCGGTTTTGGAATCGAAGCGCGCATACCAGGTGGGGCGGTGGCCGGCGATTTCGGCTTCCGATCCCGGCCAGAACAGGCAGGCGGTGCGCATGCCCTGGCTCTCGGCCAGGCTCCAGAGAGGGACCCCGCTGTACCAGCTTCCGTCGGTTACGGCCTTGGCGTCGCCGATGCCGTAGCGCGCCTGCTTGGTTTCGTCGTAAAAGCTGTTGGCGACCAGGCCGTGATGCTCGGGATAAAGACCGGTCACGATGGTGAAATGGTTGGGAAACGTGAGCGAGGGATAACTGGGCAACATGCCTTCCGGCGCCCAGACTCCGGCTTTGCCGAGCGCCAGCAGGTGGGTGGCGCCGTCGCGCTTGGCATAGTCCCAGCGAAAACCATCGAGCGAAACCAGTACGAGATAATGCGCCTTCTGCGCGGCTTCGGAATTGGGCCCGTTGTCGGTGTGAACGAGCGGAAGGGCAGGGTTGAGATCCTGCGCCGATGAAGAGCGGCCACCAGACTCCAGTACCGGAGCCAGCGCCAGAAAAAGAATGAGAACGCGCCAGCGTGCCAGGAATTGCATGAACATACCCCCGCATCAGCTTATCGCAGTTGGGCGCCGATGGTAACGTAACCATCTTTGACTCACCCGCGGCCCAGAGGAGAACGGGAAGTCCACCAAATCGAAGCTTTATATTGATAATCGGTGACCACAACCATGTCGAAACGTGAATTCCAGACCGAAGTCAATCAACTCCTGCACCTGATCGTGCATTCGCTTTATTCCCATCCTGAAATCTTCCTGCGCGAACTGATCTCCAACGCCTCTGACGCGCTGGACAAGCTGCGCCACCTGACCCTGGTGGACGACGCATACAAGTCGGTTTCCTTCTCTCCGCGCATCGACCTGGAGCTGGACGAGGAGAAGAAGACTCTCACCATCGCCGACACCGGCATCGGCATGAACGAGGAGGAACTGGTTTCGAACCTGGGCACAATTGCGCGGTCGGGGACGAAGAACTTCCTCTCGCAACTATCCGGAGACGCGAAAAAAGACTCCAACCTGATCGGGCAGTTCGGCGTGGGCTTCTACAGCGCGTTCATGGTGGCGGACCGGGTCGAGGTGGTCTCGCGCAAGGCCAGCGAAGCCAGGGCCTGGCGCTGGGTAAGCGATGGCAAGACGGGATTCGAGATCGAACCAGCGGATCGCGAACTGCCCGGAACAACCGTGCTGCTGCACTTCAACGAGGAAGGCAAGCAGTACGCGAACAGCTGGCGCCTGCAGGAGATCGTGAAGAAGTACTCCAACCACATCGCCTTCCCCATCTACCTGACCTACGACAAGAGCGAGTGGGACGAGACAGAGAAGAAGTCAACAAAGAAACGCGTCACCGAACAGGTGAACGCCGCCAGCGCGCTATGGCGCAGGCCGAAGAACGAGTTGAAAGACGAGGACTACAAGGAACTCTACAAGTCGATCGCCGGCGGCTGGGACGATCCGCTGTTCTGGTTCCACACCAAGGCCGAGGGCAGCCTGGAGTACACCACGCTGTTCTATGTGCCTTCGAAGGCGCCGCTCGATCTGTATCACGCCGACTACAAGGGCGGCGTGAAGCTCTATGTGAGGCGCGTCTTCATCATGGACGACTCGAAGGAGATGCTGCCGCAGTATCTGCGTTTCATCCGCGGCATCATCGACAGCGAGGATCTTCCCCTCAACGTGAGCCGCGAGATCCTGCAGCAGAACAAGGTCGTGACCAGCATCCGGACCGCGAGCGTGAAGAAGATTCTTTCGGAGCTGAAGAACATCGCGGAGAAGCAGCCGGAGCAGTACCAGAAGTTCATTGCCGAATACAATCGGCCGCTCAAAGAGGGGCTGTACACCGACTTCGCCAATCGCGAGACGCTGCTCGACCTGATCCGCTTCAAGTCGACGAAGGTGGAAGGGCTCACCAGCCTTGCCGAAGTGAAGTCGCGCATGAAGGAAGGCCAGAAGAGCATCTACTACATCACCGGCGGGAACGAATCACTGCTGCGCACTTCGCCTTTGCTCGAAATCTACAAGAAGAAGGATCTCGAGGTGCTGATTCTCGACGATGAGGTCGACGAGATCGTTTTCTCGGGGATCGACAAGTATGGCGAAATCGAACTGAAGTCGGTCAACAAGGCCGCTACCAGCGAAGACTTGAAGGACGAGGCGGAACCCGATAAGGGCGAGGACCTGAAGCCGCTGCTCGAGAAGCTCAAGGCGACGCTGGGCGACCGGGTGAAGGATGTGCGCGCTTCCGTCCGGCTTGCCGATAGCCCATCCTGCATCGTCACGGATGAAGAGGAACCCACGATTACGCATGCAGCAGATGATGCGCGCCATGGGGCAAAAGGACATTCCGGCGCTCAAGCCTACGCTGGAGATCAATCCCGACCATGAGATAGTGAAGAAACTGCTTGCGCGCCCCGATGATGACGTTACGAAAGACGCGGCCTGGCTGCTTCTCGACCAGGCGCTGCTCATGGAAGGCGTGCCGCTCGAAGAGCCGGCGGCCTTCGTTCAGCGGCTCAACCGGATGATGAATCTTTCCATCTAATCGAACGTATTTCAGCAGCTGAGGATGTACACATGATTATTGCAACGTTTGAATCAGGCCTTCTGCGCGGCGCGCTGCGCAAGACTCTGTTCTTTTCTTTGTGCTTTCTTCGGCTGCATGAGCTTCGCATGGGGCGAAGGTAGGCGGCAAGCGGTGGTCTCAACCTGATGCCGCTGCCGCGATCGGTTCAAACAGGCACTGGAAGCCTGAACCTCAGCTCGCATTTCAATGCCGGATTCACCGGGCAGCACGATGCGCGCCTCGATGATGCGCTGGATCGTTTCCTCGTGCGCCTCGACCGGCAATGCGGAGAGATCCGCCGCTCGCAATACACGTCGCGCGACGCGACTTCATTTGTGCTCACACTCAAAGTGGCCGGCCCGGGCGGCGCTGTGCAGGGCGTGGATGAAGACGAGAGCTACCAACTGCAGATCACGTCTTCGCAGGCAACGCTGACCGCCGCAACCGACGTGGGCGCGATGCACGGCATGGAGACATTCCTGCAACTGGTCACGCTCGAGAATGACACGTGCACTGTTCCCGCGGTCACCATCGACGATGCGCCGCGCTTTCAGCTGGCGCGGATTCATGATCGATGTCAGCCGCCACTTCGAGCCGGTCGCGGTGATCGAGCGGACGCTCGATGGAATGGCCGTCGCCAAGCTGAACGTCTTTCACTGGCACCTGAGCGACGACCAGGGCTTTCGCGCGGAGAGCAAGAAGTTTCCGCGCCTGACGGAGGTCGCATCTTCGGGTCAGTTCTACACGCAGGAGCAGATGCGCGAAGTGGTGGCGTATGCCCGCGCGCGCGGCATCCGCGTGGTGCCTGAGTTCGACATGCCGGGCCACAGCTCCAGTTGGATTCTCGCCTATCCGGAGTATGGGTCGGGCGAAGACATTCGCGAATTGCCGCGGGTCTTTGGCATTCCCCGCGCCGAACTCGACCCCAGCAATGAGAAGACTTACAAGTTCATCGACGCGTTCGTAGGCGAGATGGGGGAGATTTTCCCCGATGCCTACTTCCATATCGGCGGCGACGAGACCGAGGGCAAGGGCTGGCTCGAGAATCCGCGCATCGCGGAATTCATGAAGAAGAAGGGATTCGAAAAACCGGCCGGAGTTGCAGGCGTACTTCAATCAGCGGCTGTTGCCGATCCTCACCAAGCACCACAAGAAGATGGTCGGCTGGGACGAGATCCTCAATCCGGCGCTGCCCAAGGACATCATGATCCAGAGCTGGCGCGGCGATGCTTCGCTGGCCGACGGAGCGACCAAGGGCTACACCGGAATCCTGTCGGCGCCGTACTATCTCGACGCGCAGAAGACCTCGGAGATGATGTACCTGGCCGATCCGGTTCCCGCCGACACCAAGCTGCACCCTGAACAGCAGAAGCTGATCCTGGGCGGCGAAGTGTGCATGTGGGCCGAACAACTCAATCCCGAAACGGTGGACTCGCGCGTGTGGCCGCGCACGCTGGCGATCGCCGAGCGCTTCTGGTCGCCGCAATCGGTTCGCGATGTGCCCGACATGTACCGGCGGCTGCGCGTCGCTTCTCTGGAACTCGAGGACGTAGGGCTGACGCACATCTCCGGTCCGCAGAAACTGCGGCGCAGCCTGATGGGCTCGCTCGATACTGAGCCGCTGGACTTGTTCGCCTCGGTCATCGAGCCGGTGAGTTTTCACGAGCGCTACCAGGGGCAGAAGACGGACTCGCTTACCGCGCTCGACCGGCTGGTGGATGCCGTAGTCGCCGATCCGCCGTCGCGGCAGGCGATTGCCGGCGAGATGAACGCGCTGCTAACCGAGTGACCGGATCGCGGCGCGAGATGCGGCTTCGCCGGCGCTTTATGCAATGGCAGCAGGCTGCGCCGGTACTGGAAGCATGGGCACACCGCTCCGTCCGGCTGTCGGATATCGAGGCGCGCGCGCATCAACTCGGCGCATTGGCACAGGTGGGGCTCGATTCTCTCGCCTACCATGGACACTCATGCCCAGCCCGCCGCCGGATGGCAGGACGCCCAGACTGGCCGTGATTACCGATGCGGAAAAGCCGTCCGGCACTGGTCCGATTTGTGTTCCTGCCGGAGTTGCGGAAGCTGGTGGAAGCGGCGGCCAGTAGCGGTCAAACAGAGTAACACAGGGATGCAGTCCGGCACCGGCTTGCATCTCTGGATTATATCGTGACACGATATAAAGATGACCGTTTCGCCCGCACCCGACCCGCTGCTCCGGACGCTCGCTGACTTTCGCTACGAATTGCGCCGGTTTGTGCATTTCAGCGAATCCGCCGCCGTGGCCGCGGGCTTGCAGCCTCAGCAGCACCAACTCCTGCTGCAAGTCGCGGGTGCGCCCGAGGGCACGGCGATCACGATTGCCTACGCCGCCGAGCGCCTTGGATTGAAGCACAACAGCACCGTCGAGCTTGTCGATCGCTCCACGCGCGAGGGACTGCTGACGCGGAAAACCGACAGCGGCGACCGGCGGCGCGCGATCCTGCACCTTACGCATAAGGGCAGGCAAGTTCTGGGCCGCCTTTCTGGCGAACACGCGCGCGAACTGAATGAGCTTGGGCCGCACCTCGAACGGGCTTTGAAGCACATACGCCTCCACTCGCAAATTTCCTTGTCATAAAACACTGGCTCGCGGCGTTATACAGGTGTAAAGGCTAAGGTCATGGCCAGCACCTGGGTAGAAGCCGAGTTCGAAAGCATCTTCCGCGAGCATTTCGAGCGCATGGTCGGAGTCGCGCGCCGCGTACTGCGCAGCGATGCCGAGGCGGAGGAGGTTTGCGCCGAGGCGTTTCTGAAACTGTATCGAAGCGGGCCGCGCGCGCTGGCCGGAGGTTCGGTGGGAGCATGGCTCTATCGCGTAGCCACCCGGGAGTCGATCGACAGGTTGCGCAAGAACAAGCGGCGGGGAGTGGAAGAGGAAATCGATATCGATGCGGCCGGCGGGACGGGTAATGAAAGCGAAGATCCTCTGAATCGGCTGATGAGGAACGAACGCATTGCCGAGGTGCGGTCTACGCTCGCGCGGTTGAAACCGGAAAAAGCGCAATTGCTGCTCTTGCGTCACAGTGGGCTCAGTTATCAGGAGATCGCGGCGGCAATGCAAATCAAGTCAGGTTCAGTGGGAACCATGCTGGCGCGAGCGGAAGCGGAATTCTCGGCGCATTACGACAGGCAGCAGCGCCTAGGAAAAAATTCAACCCGCCTGCAGACGGCGAAGGAGGGATAATGAAACACAGCGAAGTTGATACTGGAATGTTGCGTGCCGATCTTGACGGCGAAGTGAATGCAGAGAGTCGAATGGCGTTGGACGAGCATGTGTTGGTTTGCGGCGACTGCCAAGGTGTAGTGGAAACTCTGAAACTCCAGGCGGCAAGCGTTCGCGCGGGAATGGAATATCTGCCACAGGCGGCACGTACCGACGCAGGGGCTGCGTGGTCCCGGCTGCGGATGCGCATGAGTGAATCCGATGCGCAGCATCAGATCCGGTGGAGTCCGTTGCGCACGTGGTCATTGGCCGCGGCCGGTGTCGTCGCGGTTGCGGCCGTGCTGGTCATCACTGTAGCCCCCATTCGCGGCTGGGCGGAAGACCTGCTCTCCATCTTCCGCGTGGAGCACGTGGCGGTGTTGGACATCAACGCCGGCTCGATCAAGGGATTGGAGAACGACACCGTCTTCAACCAGGCAATGAGCCGGTTCATCTCCGAAGAAGTTACCGTAACCCAGGCGCCGCAGAAGCCGCAGCCCGTGGCTGACGCCGCCACTGCCGCGAAGATTGCGGGGTTCGACGTTCATCTGCTGGCGGGCCAGACGCCGGCATCGCTGACGGTCAGGAGCACCATCACCGCGCAGATGAAGCTCGACCGCGATCGCATACAGTCGATCGTTGACGAAGCCGGACGGAGCGATCTGCAGATTCCGGCATCGGTGGATGGCGCCATCATCGGCCTTCGCATACCGGCCGGCGTGATGGCCTCTTATGGCAATTGCGGTCCGAACGATACCGACGGCTCCGCTGCGCCCGAAGACGCAACCTGCGTGAAGCTGAACGAACTGCCCAGCCCATCCGCGTCCGCGCCTAAAGATGTCGACCCCGCAGCGATTGCCCAGGTGGCTCTCCAATTTGCGGGACTGAGCGCCACCGAGGCTGCGAATTTCACCCAGACGGTCGACTGGACCTCGACGTTCGTCCTGCCGGTCCTGCACGGGCAAGCGACCTATGAAAAGGTCAATGTCGGCGGCAATGATGCCGTCCTGCTGCGGCCAAGGCTTTCAGGCGAGCCGCTTCAACCTCCTCTGGGTAGACAATGGAATTCTCTACAGCCTGATGGGAACGGGCGACGATACTACCGCGTTGAACCTGGCTTCTCAGATCGAGTAACGAAGCGCGCGAGAGCGAGCATGGCAGCACTCACCATCGATGCAGCAGGGCTGAGAAAAGACTACGGAACCCGAACGGCTGTCCGCGATCTGACGCTCAAGGTCGGTCGCGGAGAGGCGTTCGGGTTTCTTGGTCCGAACGGCGCAGGCAAAAGCACCTCGATCAAAATGCTGCTGGGCCTGGTAAAGCCCACCAGCGGCCGCGCCCTACTGCTTGGCGAGCCCGTGGGATCGCGGGACGTGCGCGCCCGCATCGGATTTCTTCCGGAGCACTTTCGCTTCTATGACTGGCTCTCGGCCTCGGAACTGGTCACTCTCCACGGCAGGCTGTGCGGCGTTCCCGAGCAAGGTTGCGCAGCCGCGTGCCGCGCTTGCTGGATCGAGTAGGGCTGGGGTCGCAATACTCGAAGCCGATTCGCAGCTATTCCAAAGGCATGATGCAGCGGGTTGGGCTCGCCCAGGCCATGGTGAATGAGCCCGAGATTCTCTTTCTCGATGAGCCCACTTCGGGCCTCGATCCCGCGGGACGCAAGCTGGTGCGCGAGATCGTGCGCGAACAGCGCGACCGCGGAGCAACGGTGTTTCTCAATTCGCATCTGCTGGGCGAAGTGGAGCAAAGCTGCGACCGGGTCGCCTTCATTCGCGATGGCGAGGTGGTGGGCGAGTATGAAATGGGCGCGTGGCAGAAGGAGCAGACCAGCGTCGAAATTGAAGCCACGGGCATCAGCCCGGCTTCGGTGGCGCTGCTGGAAATGATCGAGGGAGTGGTCGTGGAGTCTCATGCCGCCCGCAGGCTGCGCCTGCGCGTGGCGAATGAGGACTGCCTGCCCGAAGCGGTGCGGCTGCTCGTGGAAAACGGCGCGAGTATCTTTTCGGTCGTGCCACAGCGGGTGAGTCTTGAAGATCTGTTTCTTGAAATGATGGGACCGGACCCTGGCTTATGAGCGATCAGATATTGCAGTCAGGAAATGTGACGCTGGCAGAGACAGCCGTGGAGAACGGCGCTAGCCGGAGTTCGCTCATCGCCGTTCTACGAGGACCGGGCGCATTCCGCACCATCGTTCTGATGGCAACAGTCACGTTTGTCGAAGCGGTGCGGCGCAAGATCCTATGGATCGCCGCCATCGCCGGCGCTGGATTCCTGGCGCTTTTCTGGGCGGGTCTGCACTCCATGCTTCACTCGATGTCGCCCAAGCGTAACGCCGGTGGGCCGACTTGAGGGCGTGGGCATGATGACCATGATGGTGCTCTACGCGGGCAGCATGATGACTTCGTTGATGGCCGCGCTCATTTCCTGCGACACGCTGTCGGGCGAGATTGCTTCCGGAACCATTCACGCCATCGCCACCAAACCGGTGAATCGATGGTGCCTGGTGCTGGGCAAGTGGATCGGCTTCACCGCCATGCTCACGCTGTACGTACTTTTCATCGAAGGGGGAACCATCGCGATCGCGCGAACAGAAGGCCACCGTATCACCCCGCACACTGCTGCCGCGCTCAGTTTGATCTGGATGCAGGCCATTGTGCTGCTGAGCGTGACGATGCTCTGCAGCACGCGCCTTTCGGCGCTCACGAGCGGAGCGTGTACGCTGGGGCTGTATGGTCTCGCATTTATGGGTGGGTGGATCGAGCAGTTCGGCGCAATCCGGCACATCAGGGCCTGCGTGGAACTTGGCATACTCGCCAGCCTGATCATGCCGAGTGATGCGATCTGGCGAAAGGTCGCTTTCAAGGTGCAGCCGCCGATCCTCGGCGCCGCCGGCGTCTCGCCCTTCAGCAGTTCGGCGGTGCCAAGCGCAGCGATGGTCGTTTACACGGTGGTGTATGCGGTGCTGGCGCTGGTACTTGCGCAGATCGTCTTTGAGCGTCGCGACCTTTAAAGGCTACTTGTTGGCTTCGACCCACTCCTGTCTTCCGCGGTCGAGCAGAGCGGCACGATCTTCCTTCAGAATCCAGCGTTGTGCAATCAGTGCATCGACGGCGGATTGGTAGCCCGCGAGATAGTCGTCACTGCTTGAATATCGCTCTGCAATGGGTTTGCGAGGGTCGGCGGCACGCTTTGCATCCGTAGCGGTTTTCGGGAAAGGAATATATGAGCCCTCGAAAGCTACTCGCTGATCGGGCGCGCCGATCGCGGGGTCGCGAAGGTTCCAACCCGTGTAGGTGGCCAGCGGTACCGTGAGTTCCGGCAGTCGCACACCATCGCGCTCGTTTCCGTCGACGTCGACCTGAGGCACCAGCACGGGGAAGGCGGCGCCGACTTTGGGCGGTTGAATGCTGAGGATTCCGCGCTTCCAATTAGCACCGAAGTCGAGGCGATTGGCGGCGTTGGCTTCGTGGGGTATCTTTATCGCCGGAATCTCAGGAAACGCATACCGATCGATCGGCACGAGTGTTCCATCCGATATCTTCGGATAACTGCTTGGGGGCGGGGGGAGATTGTTGCGGACCCATGCGTCCATGTTGGCGATCATGGCCCGCCAGAAGTAGCGAACCGGAAGGGGCGATTGCGATTGCTGGCCCAGGAGATCGTCTTTCCCTTTGGGCGGCGGCAACGGTGCCGAGAAGTGCTGCAGGCCGGTGAAGTGATAGATGCGGACGTTGTCGGAGATCTCCGCGTCGCTCTTTCCATCGGGGCTGACGTGAATCAATGCGCAGGCCCGACCCCAATATTCATAGGATGTGTTGGAGAGAAATATCTTGGGGGCGGTCCTGTCTGCGGTCGCGCGATCGAGAATTCCGCCCGTCTCTCCGGTGAGCGGATCCCGCTCGGGCTCATCTGTAAACGGAAAGATGTCCGTGGGGAAATAGACCGATGAGGTCGGTTGTGCGTCGCGCGAGGGTTGAGCGAAACGGTAGTTGAAACTTCCCCGCCCTGCTCCGGCAACATGCGCCAGTACACCATCGAGAGCCATCCTGCCGTCTTCATCGGCGTTAAATCCCTGGTAGAGAAAGTCGCGCAGAAAGCGACCGTTCTGCGAGATGCCTTCCCCATATACGCGCTGTGCCGGCGTAACCGCGTCGGTCGCATGCTTGGCGTAGGAGGCGAAGTCGCGCACGGCGGCGAAACCTCCACCGGCTACCACTGGATCGGCAACTACGTAGACGTACTCGTAGATCCGGCCGGGTTGAAAGCCGCCATAGAGATGAATGTATCGATCGCTCGGCGCAAGCTTGCCTTCCCCCATGTGCGCAAATTGCCATTGAGCGCGAGGAATCACTGTGCGTTGGGCGTCGCGAGAGTCGCGAACGGTGAGCACATTGCGGGGATCGTCCGGCGCGGCGACCGGGTACTCCGAACCGCCAATGTTGCCCTGGATCAGGTGTCCCAGCGGAATTTCCGGCATCGCCTTATAGGGCATGAGATCGCCGCGAAGCAGGCCTGTGATGGTCTTGCCTGATTCTTTCGCCACCGGCGCAAAGAACCGGAGTTCGCCTTGGCCGGCAGCATCCCATTGCCATCCCAGGCTGACAATCGTGTAGCCGTTGCGAAGCAGCCAGCCGTCGCCCGTATCGCTGGCAACATCCCAATCACCGCCGTCGACAAGACCTATAATGCGGCTTCGCCCGCGATTCGGTACTTCCAGCAGCATTGATCCGTTGCCCTTGCGGCGATCCTTAGGACAAACCGCCATAAACTCCGCGGAAAACTCGACTTCTCCATCCTTCAGATTGACCGCGTTCTTCAGGTCAACGATCCCCATGTTATGCGGATTGTTTATTGGGAGCGAAAAGTAGACGCGCCCGGTAAGGCGCTCGTAAGAACCAATGTCGCCAAAGCTCTTGCCTCCCAGGACCTCAGTACTTGAAGTTACTTCAACTCGGATAACTCGAGCATGAATAGGAAGGTCGGCGATGAGCAATTGTGCGAAGACCAGAACGATCGAGCAACGGAGGCGCATGCGTGAAAGCATAGCAGGGCGATTCTGCGCGGCTGACCCGCCACTAATTTGTACACTTCTTAAAGAGGATCAACTTTGATGGCCTTACGCCGAATTCACCTGTTCGTGTTTCTTATGCTGTCAGGGTTCGCAGTCCCTGCCGTTCTCGCCGAGAACGCCATCTCCCTCACCGTAGACGCCACGAAGACGCAGCAGAAGCTTCTGCACACGCATCTGGTGGTTCCGGTCAAGCCTGGCCCGCTCACTCTCTACTATCCAAAGTGGATTCCCGGTGAGCACGGTCCCGACGGGCCGATTGCCAATCTCACCGGGCTCAAGTTTACGGGCAACGGAAAGGCCATCCCGTGGCAGCGCGATCTTCTCGATGTGTTCACGTTTCATGTGGACATCCCGGCCGGAGTTAGCCGATTGGAGGCCGACTACGACTTCATCGAGCCGGTCGGAGTTTCGGCTACCGACAAGCTGATGGTCCTCGAGTGGAACGAAGTTGTGCTTTATCCCGCGGACCTTCCGGCGGAAAAGCTCAACTATGAAACCAGGCTGCGACTGCCCGACGGATGGAAGTTCGGTTCCTCGCTTCCGGTCGACAAGCAGTCAGGAAATGAAGTCGCGTTCAAGCCGATTTCGCTGGACATGCTGGTCGACTCGCCTGTGATTGCGGGCGAATTTTATCGCAACGTCGACATCACTCCGGTGGGCGAGCCCATTCACCATGAACTCGACCTGGTGGCCGACAGCCAGGCCGCTTTGAACCTGAGCCCCGAAAATCAGAAGCAGATGACGAGCCTGGTTGCCGAATCCGGCAAGCTGTTCGGTGCGCGGCACTATCGCGATTACCATTTCCTCCTCACCCTCAGCGACCACGTCGCGCATTTCGGCCTCGAACACCACGAGTCGAACGACAGCCGGTTGCCGGAGCGCACGCTTCTGCAGCCCAGTTCCGGCATGTCGCTGGGCGGCCTGCTGGCGCACGAATTTGCGCACTCCTGGAATGGAAAGTTTCGCCGTCCCGCCGACCTGACTGTGCCCTATTACGAACAGCCGATGAAGACCGACCTGCTGTGGGGTTACGAAGGGCTCACGGACTACCTGGGGCCGCTGCTGGCGGCGCGCAGCGGCTTGTGGACGCCGGAGCAGTACCGCGAGTCCATCGCCGGCATCGCCGCCGCGCTGGGGCCGGGCCGGCCGGGGCGGACCTGGCGGCCGCTGATCGATACCGCGATCGGCGAGCCGGGAATGAACGGACGAGGCTGGATGAACTGGCGCCGCGGCGTGGACTACTACGATGAGGGCGACCTGCTGTGGCTGGAGGTTGCGACCATCATTCATCGCGAGTCGCACGGCAGCAAATCCATCGACGATTTCTGCCAGGCCTTTCACGGCGGACCAAATAACGGCCCCGAGGTCAAGACTTATACCTATCGACGAACTGGTCGGCGCACTGAATGCTGTCGCGCCGTTCAATTGGGAGGCCTTCTTCCACGAGAGACTGAATTCCACAGCCGCGGAATCTCCCATGGGAGGCATCGAAAACGCAGGCTGGAAGCTCGACTTCAACGGCCAACCATCGAAGCTGCAGGGGCGGAGAGGCGAGGTCGGCGATATCTATTCGATCGGGCTGCAGGTCAGCAGCGACGGAATGGTGAGCGACGCCATCGTGGGAAGCCCCGCTTTCGAGGCCGGCATTTCGTCGGGCATGAAGGTAGTGGGAGTGAACGGCCGCGTCTTTAACCCCGAGATTCTCGCCGACGCAATCAAAGCCACGAAAGACAGCTCAGCACCGATTACCTTGTTGGTCGTGGTGGATGATTATTTTCGAAGCTGCACCATCAACTATCACGGCGGGGTTCGCAATCCGCACCTTGTACGCGACGAAGGAAAACCGGATTATCTTGATGAACTGATCAAGGCGCGGGCCGGAAACTAATCCTCACTACCAGTTTGAAATATAGACGAGATTGAGGCTCCGCGGAGCTGAGCCCCAATCTCGTTGCCTCTAATTTAATTTAATTTCTAAAACCAATTGGGTTGCTCGGTGGCGCGGCCAATCTCTTTAGTACTGCGCCAAATTCAGACGAGACTCGATTCGAAATTGATTACAGCCGGGGCGCGATTCAAGGTACTTCCGGAACCATCGGGGCCAACAGGAAAGTGCGGGGGCGCAAGACGCCCGCAAGAGGTTGACCGGCCTCGGTCTGCGCTCCAGTCCCTATGAGAAAACGGGGCCGATCCTGTAATCAGATTGCGAAAATCGCGCGACTCACAAGTTGTCAGACTTTCGTGCCGTAAGGGGTGAGCCCGGCATCATCGGGAAGCGGCGGCCGAGCAAACTCTGTCTGGGACAATGAATGGCCACAGCGACTTTGAGCACCTTGAGAATAGCCTCCGTCCCGCGTCCGCGAATAGAATCAGCCGTAGCGGAGAGGGCCGGAGTCATCAGCGAGCTCGATGACATCGACGAGTTGGTTAGGCTTCACCAGGCGAGAATACGCCGGTTTGTGACGTGCTCGACCGGGGATCCCGATCTGGCGGAGACCATTACGCAAGATACTCTGCTTAGGGCGTACAAGGGCCGGGAGAGCTTCCGCGGAGATTGCAGCCTGAGCACCTGGTTGACGGGCATCGCCATCAATGTCACGCGCGATCACCTGCGATCGGGGCGATACAAATTCTGGAAGCAGCTCAAGGCAACCGCGGTTGACGTGCACGAAATGGCGTCATTCCTGCCTTCGGGATCGGTGAGCCCGGAACGCCGGATCCTGGCGAAGGAACGAATCAAGGAACTCTATACGTGTGCTCGAGACTTTGTCTTACAATCAGCGAACCATATTTTTGATGAAGTTTTCTGAGGAAATGTCGGTCGATGAGATCAGTGAAATACTAGGGATGGCAGTCAACACGGTGAGAACGCACCTCCACCGCGCTCTAAAGGCCGTTCGTAGCAAACTCGGAGCGAAGATATGACGCCCGCATGGTCAAACCATCTTTCGGAAGAAGCCCTCGATGACGTGCTGATCGGCCTCGGTTCCGCGGAATCGGAGGCTCACTTGGCGGTGTGCCCGGAATGCCGCGCCCAGGTGGAAACGTTTCGAGGCGACATGGCTCTGTTCAACGCCGCATCGACGGCGTGGAGCGAAAGCCGGCACCCGCAACCGCGACACCGGGAGCGGGCCGGCGCCGGAATGCGCATCGCCTTCGCGAGTTGGGCGGCTGCGGCCGCAGCCCTGATCATCATGGCCTTCGGAATCTGGCACCATCGGCCGGCTCCACCGCAAAACCAGGCGATCTCGGTTCAGCCGCAGGCGGTCGATACCGAGGCACAGATCGCCCAGGACAATCAGCTGCTCCAGGCGGTAGATGCCGCAATCAGTCCCGACGAAGAATCCCCCATAGATGAATACAAGATATTGGAGAGCCCGAAATCCCATAGAGAGGCGCACTCCAAAAAGAGGACGAAATGAGCACGAAAACTCTGAGGATGTTGTGCTGCCTGCTCTGCCTCACGCTGGTGCCATCTACTCGGTTGCTGGCCCAGGACGGGGGCGATCATGACCGGGATCGAGATCATCCGGGTGGACCGGGAGGTCCCGGAGGGCTGGGCGGACAAGGGGGTCCGGGGGGACCGAAGGAGCCCCGCCATGCAGAGCGGGGAAAGGGCCGAGCGGCCAGCGCGCCGCACAATGCGCTTCAATTCGGGCCCGTCGGGAGGTGGTGGGATGACAGGTCGGTAGTCCAGTCCATCGGATTGCGCCGGGAACAGCAGAAGAGAATGGATTCGATCTTCGACGCCAACAAGCCCGCAATCCTGGATAGCTACAAGGGATTCTTGAAGGCGCAATCCAATCTCACCACGGTCAACAAGGATCCACAGGCGAACAAGGACCGCGTGTTCGCAGCCATCGACGCGGTGAACGAGGCGCGCGGATCCCTGCAGAAAGCCACTTCGGCAATGCTGCTGCAGATTCGCAAGGAGATGGATCCGGACCAGGTCGACAAATTAGAGAAGATACAGTAGAAATCCAGGTTTCAACGCAACGTTGTCTCTCATCATCCGGACAGGTGTCGGGGCTCAAGACAGGTTATTGCGGATTGGAGTTTTCGGCTTCGCGCAGAGCCTTGTCAATCATCGACAGTTTCCTTCTCGACGTGCCACGCAGTACGTACGTGACACCAAACGAAACTGTGTCGAGACGCTGGCGAAGGCTGCGATTGTAATAGCCCGAGACCGAGATGTAGCTGTTCAAAGGGATGCCGACGAAGGTGGTGAATCCGTTGTCCTCGCTCACGGTAGTCACCGTAGTCGGGATTGGCACGGGCGGTGGAGGGTTTCCGCCGCCGGGATCGTCATCTTCCTTGTGAGCATTTTCTCCTCGCGCAACCGTTCGGTACACCGTTTGGCTTCCTAGCGGAAGCTGCTCATACGCGACAGCTTCGATATAGGTGCGTCGCGGTAGCCAGTAAACCAGCCCGCTCTCGAAATGCGCCAGCCCCCCGACGGAGCTGTAATCTTTCACAACCTCGTCGTTGAAGAGCCCGGAAGAGTCGCCGCCCCCCACGTCGAGCACAAATCCGAGCTGCTTGATATAGCGCTCCAGGTGATTGCTGAAGTCGTAGGTCACCTGCCCGGCGCCGAAGCCCTTGGCGCGGTTCCCGGTTGGTGCGGTCAGGGAAAAGGTGATGGTGTCCTGCAGCGATCCCGGCTCGAAGAAACGCATGGAAGCCGATCAACGTGTCGCCGGGATTGACGCCACCATCAACCAGGGGGTGCGCAGCGGCCGTGTTGGTGTTGGTGTTCTGCACCAGCCGGTGCAAGTAGATCGACGTGCTGGCGTCGGCCGAGAAATGCCGGGAGAACGTGTAATTTACCGCCGGCGTAGTGACTTGGTACCAGCCCACAGAGGAGCTGTGCACGCCGGAGTAATTCACCCCTGCATTTAAGTCCGTCAAAGAGTGTGCTGAGCCCGGGAACCCGGGGAACGGTCTGGACCTTTTCCGGAGCGTGGCCGGGCGCGATGCCGGCGGCCGCCGTGACCTGCGCATGCGCACTGACGCCGCACGCAAGCAGAAAACCCGACCGGATCAGCCAGCGAGTGGGGAACAACAAGCGCCAAGCCCTCCATCGTGCCCTATTAGTTTGTCACAACGGATTAGACGCTTCAATCGGGGAATTGGGAAACAACTTTGTGCGCGTAGCGGGGGTGCAGTTTGCTTCGCATCTGTCCTCATGCCTGGAAACGGTTTCATGCCCGGGACCGGGATGAGCCGCGCCGAATTGGCGGATTTCCGCTCCCAGCAGCTCGTATTGGTCCGATGCGAGGTAGTCTACATGAGCTGCGATAGCCGCTCGCCAGCGTGCGCGGGCGGCATCGAGCGAGCCGAAATTGTACCCGCGAAACCACCCATGGCAACTGAGTTCCTCTGTGGCTGCGCCGTCGAGGGTGTAGAAGCGGATCCAGAGGCCGTTGGCATGGGCACGCTCGACCAGGGCGCGCAGGCGGTTCGTCTTTTCGGGCGTCCATTCTCCGGCATTTGGCTGCCCGGCAGACTCGACGACCCTCCACGGGTTATTCCACCAGCGGCGGTAGTTGTTCGCTTTTTCCGGGTCGAGGACCTCGGGCGTTGCCTGGGCGTTCTTGTTCTCGGTGTGAATGGCGCCGAATAACAGCACCCGGTCACCGGCATTCAGTTGATCGTAGAACACGGTCTGCTGCGCGTCGGGTTCGCCGGTAAGCACCAGGATCGGCTTCACGTCAAGAGGCCGTACATCGTGGAGGTCCTGTCCTTTCGGGGCCGAGGTCAGCCAGGATTCGTACTTGCGCAACAGCGCCAGCACGCAGCCAGATGCTCGGGCTTGTTGTCTTTGAAGTCGAGGTTGAGCGTGATCAGGGGCCAATCTCCATGATTGCCGTCCTGCAACGCCTTCTCGACGATTGGCCGGACACGCGCAAAAAAGTACTGCTCCATCGTGGGCTCTTCCCCGGTGATGGGATTGCCATGGGTGACGACCGACCAGCTCTTCCTCGTCTTGGCGTCGGTGTACCAGCCAAGGTCCTGCTCGATGGCCAGCGGCGTTCCGGCAGAGAGCGCGCGGTCGATGCGATCGCTCCACCACTCGAAGTAGGGATAACAGTTGTGCGCATCCATCAAGGTGCGCGAACCGGGCTGCGGCACTTGCTGGGCATGGACGTTGTATGCCAGGAGTGCCGAAGACAGCAAGACTGCTCGCTTGAGCCAGCATGCGTTTCGAATCAAAAAGTGCATCGCATTTCCAATGATCCCGCGTCGCTTGCGGAGCGGGCGCAAACGAATGAGCCAGAGAGGCGACGCGCCTCTCAGGCCCATTCGCAATCCGAACTAAGGTTACCAGTTCAGACGTAGTGCGAATTGCATCACGCGCGGATCTCCGGAAAGATTCGGTGATCGACGCAACGCCGCCGCTGCTTGCGTCACCGCTGGGCTGGCCAAACAGCGCATGGTTGGCCACGTTGAACACTTCCCAGCGCGCTTCGACATTCCACTCTTCGTGAATCGGAATGTGCTTCACTAGTGCAGCGTCAAACACATTGGTGTTCGGCCCGCGCAGCGTGTTGCGGCTGGTATTGCCCACCACGAATTTTCCCGGATCGGCGAACGGATCGGTCACCGTGGTTCCCGGCGACGAGCAAGCGCTGTTCCGGCTCATAAAGAACCAGCATGACTGGCTCTTGAGGTAATGGACCTTTCCCACCGTGTTCGGAACCGCGGTCGCAAAGCCGTAGGGATCGAGCTGGCTGCTTTCGCTTCCCCATTTGGCCTGGAACGGGTGACCGCTGTAGAACGTGTAGACGCCCGAGGTTTGCCAGTTGCCCAGAATCCACGACAGCGCCCCGGCGTTGAACATTGCTTTTCCGCGCCCGAACGGCGGCTCGTAGACATAGCTGACCGAAACCCGATGCGGCACGTCGAAGTCGCTCGGCCCATACCACGCGTTGTAGTTGCGCCCGTTGGGCGGATCGCCGGAGTTCGATTCCAGTTCTTCCGGCGTGTTGTCGAGGCTGCGCGAATAAGTGTAGGCTGCGCGCAGGCTGATGCCGTTCTTCATCTGGCGAGTAAGGCTGGCCTGCAGGCCGTTGTAGTTGCCGTATCCGATGGGCGTGGTGTATTCCACCTGTCCGAAATTCGGATAGGGCTGCACCTGCGTGCTTACTCCGCCGGAAATGATGGGCTGGTTGTAGTCGTAAATCACATCGAGGTGGGTGGACTTGGTTCCGACGTAATCGGCTTCCGCTTGCCAGTCTGCGCCGATCTGGCGCTGGAACCCCCCGCTCCACTGCTGCACCATGGGTTCCTTGGCAGCGGGGTTGAGCGCGCGAATGTGGAAGGCCTGGAGGTTGTTGAAGTCGATGGTCGATGGATCAAGGAAGTTGGAGGGGAAGCCGACCTCAGGCGTAATGACCGATTGAGTGGTGCTGGCTTGAGTCTTGTTGATCAGGAAGGGCGGATTTAGCGAAAGCTGATCTTCGCTGCCGATGCGTTCGAACACCGTGTAGTAGATGCCGTATCCGCCGCGAAGGACCGTCTTGTCCGTAACCGCGTACGACACGCCAAAGCGCGGGCCGAAGTTGGTGGTGTTGGGGTCCATCAGCGAGCGGTCCCCTACCGATCCGGATTTCGCAAACCGCAGCGATCCCGAGCCGGCCGGATTGAAGTTGGCGACGCGATTCTTGCCTTCCATCACCGGCGTGACGAAGTCGTAGCGAAGGCCGAGGTTCAGCGTGAGCCGTGGCGTGGCCTTCCAGTCGTCTTCGAAAAAGCCCGACGCCATCCACAAGCGCTGATCAACAAAGAACACGTTCGTAAGCTGCGTATACTGCGTCGCGCCGAACAGTCCGTCAGCGTAGTCGCGGGCGTTGGTGGTTCCCTTCGCCGTTGCCGTGCCTAGCCCGGAGAACACGCCGTTGAAGGTCAGGTCGCCGCGCATGCCCGGCTCGTCCTGGAAGATGTTGCGCATCGGCAGGTAGACCGTCCCGCCGAACTTGACGCATGATTGCCCAGCGTCCAGGCCAGTGAATCGTTGTACTGGTAGAACATCGGCACCTGCTGTTTGGGCAGGAAGTCAGGCGACCCGAGAAATCCGTGGCTCGAGAACGTGGTGAGCGGGACGCCGCCGCCGATCGCCGGATTATTGGGAACCCCGGGAAGAAAATCGCCCGAGAGCTGGCTCAGACCGAATGGCTGCTGCTCCGCAAAGGAGTAGTTGCGAACCCAGCCGAAACGAAAATCGTTCACCATGCGCGGATTGAATGATGTGCGTCCATCCCAGCACCACGCTGGCGCCTTTCAGCTTCTGATTGCCCCACGCCGAGGTGGAGGTGCCATCAGCAATTCCGCCCAGGTAGCCGGGAATGTCGCGGGTGCGGTTGAAGTAGTTGAAACGGCCGAAAACTGTATCGGCCGAAGTCGGCGTCCAATCGACGCGCGCGTCGTAGCTGTCGTTGAAGTCGGTCGAGGCGCCGGTGCGCGCAAAGTTGTTCACATCGGGAAATGTCGCCGATCCCGGTTTGTAGTTGGGCTCCGGGAACAGCGCCATCAACTTGGCAACCGTCGCGTCGATGTGCGCGCTCGGATCGGACTGAAAGCTGTTGTTCACGAGCGGCGGAGGCGAGCAGGTCGTGATGTTGATCGGCGTCGGGCACATCGAGAGGTTGTAGATGGTCGGGTACGGCGCTACGCCGGCCGCGGCGGCTGCGTCGGCGCTGAAGTCGCCGATGCGCTCGTTGTCCAGCGGAACGGTGGAAATGCGCGACAGTCCCTGCTTGATGCGCGTGCCTTCGTAATTGAAGAAGAAGAAGGCCTTGTTGCGCACGATCGGTCCGCCCAGGCTGCCGCCGAACTGATTCTGATTGTCTTCGGCCTTGCGAGTGGTGGTGCGCTTGGTGAAGTAGTCGAACGAGTCGAAGTACTGGTTGCGCACATATTCAAAGGCGGTGCCGTGAATCTTGTTCGTGCCGCTGCGCGTGTTCACCGAGACCACCGCGCCCGGCGCGCGGCCGTATTCGGCCGAGTAGGGATTGGTGATCACGTTGAATTCGGTGATCACGTCGACCGAGGGATGAGCCGATTCGGTGCTCAACTCCTGCACATTCTCAGAGAATGTGTTGTTGTCGATGCCGTCGAGAATGAAATTGTTTTGCAGCGAGTGAACTCCGTTCACGTTGAAGCTGCCCGTGCGGCCGGATGAGGTCGCGCCGCTCTGGTTGGTGTAGCGACTGATTTGCACGCCCGGGACTGTGCGCAGAAGATCGTCCCAATTGCGCAGATAGAGAGGCGTGTCCTTAATCGTTTCCTGGGTGACGAGCGAACCGATGGAGGCATCGTCCCTGGAGAGAGCGGACTCGCTCGCAGTCACTTCGATGGTCTGGCCCGTCGATCCGACTTGCAGGTGAAAGTCCGACCGCGAGCGGACTCCAACGCTGATGGTGGCCGCTCCTCTCTCCGTTTCAAACCCATTCGCCTCGACCGTCACCGTGTATTGGCCGATGGGCAGATCGGGAAAGACGTAGTTCCCTTCTCCGTCCGTCTTCCCCTGGCGGGTATAGCCGGTGTTCCGGTCCCGGATGGTGAGAGTTGCACCGGGCACGACCGCTCCGGTTGCGTCGGTCACCTGGCCGCTCAGATTGCCTGTGTTCACTTGGGCGCGGGCTACAAATCCATCTCCATGCGTAAGACACAAAACGATCACGCATATCCATGCGAAGGCACTGTGCAAAAAACGTGTCGCGGAAAACCGCGGACACACAACTCCATTCCTTACCTGTCATAACGGCGCTCCTTTGAAGTGACTTTCAGTAGCTGGGGAAGTCAGCCAATTCAATGGAACCCGAAGTCGTTCAAAGGGCTCCAGAATTCAACATACGTACCTTTAATGAACAGACGATGACAATGGATTCATCGCGGGTCGACAGAATTCTATATTTCCTGAAAGGCCCAGATCAAACCGTGGCCGTTTGGCCACTCGTCACAGATTCATCGACATGCGCTGGAAATTAAGATAAATTCGCCGACGGCAATCGCCTCGAAGCGCCCAATGGCAACGAGTTGGATTCTGTGCGGGACCACTTGAAGATCGTTTGTTATTGCATGTAATCCGCTGGATTGGCCGTGATCGAATCCGGCGGAAAATTCTCTTTCTGTGAGCCTAGTTGCTTGTTCGGAGTATCACCCATAGTGAGTTCCAATGTGCCGCCATTGGCGACGTCTGCGTGGCGGAACCACACCTGGCTCAGCGGCTTTCCATTCAACCGGATGCTCTGCACATACTTGTTGTCGCGAGAATTATTGCTGAGTGAGAATGATGAAGTCCTTGCCATTCTTGAGATGGATAGTCGCCTTGTCGAACACAGGGCTGCCCACGTCGTATACCGGAATCCCGGGCGTGACCGGATAGAAGCCCAGCATGGAAAACACGACAAACGCGCTCATCCCGCCACCATCTTCGTCGCCGGGAATACCCTGCAGCGTGTCGGTAAAGAAGGACTCGAGCAGCATGCGCACGCGCTTTTGCGTTTTCCACGGCGCGCCCACGCGGTTGTAGATATATGGAATGACGAGGCTGGGTTCGTTCCCCATCGAGAACTGCCCGGCCATCGACGTGGAATCAGGGAACTTCGCCTGGAACTCGTACTTGGATCGGCCCAGCGGCTCCCGGAAAAGCTGATCGAGATTCGACTCGGCTTTCTCAACTCCGCCCATCATCTTTATCAGGCCGTCGAAATCCTGCGCCACATCCCACGTGTAGGTGTAGCCGTTGTTCTCGTCGTAATAATCGCGCCCGCCCAAGCCTCCGTCGAACTTCGGATCGAGCGGCTCTATCCATTGCCCCTCGGCGTCCTTGGGCCACATCAGTTCTTTGTCCACGCGAAACAGATTCTTGTAGTTTGCGGCGCGCCGCAGAAAGAGCTGTTCATCATCGGACTTCTTGAGGGCGCGGGCGATCTGGGCAATGTTCCAATCGTCAAAGCTGTTCTCCAGCGTGACGGGTACCGGCTGCCGCTTCTCGAAAGGATGAACCCGCGTGTCTGTCTCTTTCTCTCCGGGTCGCAGCGCCGGCATGTAGCCATGCGCGGCGTAGAAATCATCGAGAGGCCCTTTTGGCCCGAGGCGCCAGGGAAGCAGCGTATCGCGGAGAGCGCGTTTCTTCACGCCCTCATACGCGACATCGAGATCGAAGTCACGCACGCCCTTGAACCAGGCATCGGCAAACCACGGAGCCGCATGATTGCCATTCATGCATGGATAATTGCCCGATGCCAGCGCGAACGTCGGCATGATTCCCGACTGCTGGTACATGCGCACGTAGGACTGGATCATGTCGCCTTCCATGCCGGGATTGAGCAGTGTCTGCAATGGCTCCAGCGCGCGATAGGTATCCCACAGCCAGTTATCCACGTAAAACGGGCGCGGGTCGCGATGGACCTGGTGATCGAACGCGCTGTAGTACTGGCCGTCCTCCGTAATGTTGATCATGCGCTCGAAACAGCGATAAAGAGCGGTGTAGAAAATCTTTCGCTGCGTCTCCGTGCCGCCTTCGACGGCGATCTGACCGAGCGTCTCATTCCATCGCGCCTTCGCCGCGTCCCGGATGCGCTCGAAGTTCCAATCAGGAATCTCGCGCTGAAGGTTCTTCTTCGCCTGGCCAACACTGATGAAAGAAATTCCGTAGCGAAACTCGATGACATTTGTTCCCTTCCCGGTCGCGACGTGCGCGGCTCTTGCCCTTCGATGGCTTCCACTTTGAACGCAACCGGATCGTGGAACTCGCCATACACATAGGCCTGCAGATCGCCGACTACTTCTTCGCCGCTGATGGATCCGTCCGCGTCGACATGCAAAGCGCCCGGCTGGCGATTCGCCAGCACTATCGCGGGATTTCCGTCAGGAAAGGTGAAATCGGAAATAGCCGCAACGTTCCGTGGGCGAGAACTCGGTGCGGATCAGCGAATCGTCAAATCGCGTGGAGTAGTAATACGGAGTCGTCTTCTCCTGATCGTAGGCTGCCGGCGCGCCGCTTTCGCCGGGCATGATGCTGAACAACTCCGGCTGGCGGTGGGAACTGATGGTAAGCGGAAACGATTCGATGCGATCGTCCAGCGCATCCTCACGAATCGGATAAAAGCGGATCATGCTGTTGGGCAGATACACCGCCGGCCGCGTTGGGACCAGGAGGACACCAACATTGCCGATGGTCGGATCGACATACTCCACCTGCGCCTGTACACCCACGGCCGACATCAACAAAATGGAAAATACTGCGATGATCAGAACTACCGAACAATCCTTGCGCTTCTTCGAGCCATTGGCCGTTTTCAACTTCGGTACCGCCTTCAGTTGTGGATGATCCAAGCAGAAATGATAGCTCCTGGGGGTTGGATCTCCCATCAGCCGAAGCAGACCGGATCGACAAACCTGATTAGCGCAGATTTACTTCGGCAGACTGAAACGTGTTGGCGAGAAGATCTCGATTGGATGCCGGGTTTTGCCTCTGATGGTCGAGGTCAGCCAGAATTTCGCCCACGACCGGCGCAAATTTGAATCCGTGCCCGGAGAAGCCACAGGCAAGACTCACCGATGGGAACTGCGGATGCGGTCCGATAATGAAATGCTCGTCGGGGGTCATCGTGTAAAGGCAAGTCTGCGCTTTCAGAATCTCCCCAGTCGAGGGCCGGAAAGCGCGGCTTCAGCGTGCGGATGATTTCTGCGCCATCAACCTCGTGAATCACGCGATCGACGGTATCCGGCGTACATTCGATGTCGCTGCCATGAATCGCCGACTTCACGCCGCCCGATGCGCCGTCGACAGCGGGAAATCCATAACCGGGCCAGCTTCCGTCAGGCGATTCGCACAGGAACACAGGAAACCGTCCGGGAAGAAACGGCTCAATTCCGCCAACCGGCTGTATCCAGGCCATCACCTGGCGCGTAACCCGGAGCGGGAAAAGTCCGCGCATTGCTTCGTTGGCCCACGGCCCCGCTGTAATCACCAGGTGCTCCGGCCTGGTAGACCCCGCGGCTGGTTGCCACTTCCACTCGATTCGACAGCGCTGTCCAGCCAATCACCTTCTCATCAAAGTGCAGTTCCGCTCCGTTCTTCGCCGCAACTTTCAATTGCGCGCGAATGCAGTCCTCGGGGAAAAGATATCCGGCGAGTTCTTCGTAGCACCGCAACATCGTCTTCGAGAGGCGTGATGGCCGGAAATCGCGTCGCGTGTTTCGCTCCGCGTCAGTACGGAGTATTTGATTCCGTGCGCCTCGGCCGCCGCGATTCCCCCGGAAACAAGCTGCCCCTTGGCCGAGCCGAGAATCAGTCCGCCCGTGATGTTCAGCAGCTTCGCGCCGGCATCGCGTTCCAGCCGTTCCCAGAGCTCATACGCGCGCAACACAAGAGGAATATATGCCGGGCTCTCGAAGTAGGCCTGGCGAATCATGCGCGTGCCGCCGTGCGACGAACCTCTGTCGTGGGGCGGGGTGAACTGTTCGATGCCGAGGACATTTCTTCGGCGCTCAGCGAGATGCTGCGCCGCGGCGCTGCCCATCGCGCCCAGTCCCAGAACGATTACGTCATAGCTCATGCGGATTCCGGCGCGCCAGCGGTATAAGAATTGGTTGCAAACCGCGCGCCTTGATCCACTCTATCCGAGCGCCACAAAAAACGCCGCAAGCATTTCGCTGAAGCGGCAGACGGGACGCCACATCGGGGCGTCCCTCTTTACAGACCCGAATTACTCGATCCGGCTATTTGCTCGATACTTCTTTCCCTTTGCCGTCGACTGGGACGTTGTGAGCCTGGGCGATCTGCTCAATCATCTGCAGGTGCTTGGAGATCACGTCGGCGCCTTGCGTCGCAATCTGCTTCACGCTCGGATCCTGGGCCATCTGCGCTTCATTCTGAAAGTCCTTCAGATCGGCCTTGTGGTCCTTCACCATGGCCTGGATATATTCGGTATCGAATTGCTCGCCCGAAAGTCCCTGGAGTTTTTCAATCAGTTTCTTGTCTTTCTTCGACGGCCCTTTCGGCTCGCTCACGCCCATCTGCTTGGCCACGGGCTTGAACCACTTGTCGCCCATCTGCGAGTGATCTGAGACCATTTTTTGTGCGAACTGTTTCACGTCGTTGCTTTGCGATTTCTGTTCGGCAAGTTGGCCCAGCTGCACTTCCGCAACTCCGCCCTCGAGAGCCTTCGCAACAAATGCCTGGTCGCCAAAGTTCTGGCCGGTTGGCGCGCTCTCAGCACCCGCTCCAGGAGACGGCATGTTGGGATTCGCCTGAAGGCTGGCTGGGCATACTCGGCTGCTGGCCGCCGCCACCGCTGCTCGGCGGCGCTTGTGCCAGCAACGCAGCGCTCGTCAACAACGCCGGCACGGAACATAGCCACATCTTTCGCATTTTCGAAATCATCCTCTTTCCTCCTCTGCTCCCCGATCCGGGAGCAAAAATCGCAGCCTGAACACACTTCTTTCGGCTGGGGCTTGCGATGCGATTCAGGAGTGAGGGAGTTGCTTCCCGATCATCTGCGGAAAGCTAAGTGACGTGGATTGAGTGCTTCTTCGAATTCCCCATAGAAGATCGGTGTCGGGGACCACAGAGGTCCCCGCTCACCTGAACCATCAATGCATCGGTTGGCCCGTCAATGGATCGAGGAACAGCCTGCCGTTCGCGCCCTCGCCGCGAAAATCGAACAATCCGTCGAGGATTCCGGCAATCGCATCCGTCGAGCCGTTGCCGATTCGCCCAAGATTCCAGTTGTCTTCGATGAACCGGATGATGGATGACTGATCGGTCACGCGGTGATCGACAAAGTTGGCTCGCGCAAACGGCGACACCACCAGCAATGGCAGGCGCGGACCGTAGCCGCAGCGGCCGTTCTGAATGCTGCCCGTCTCATCGGGCTTGGGAGTTCCGCAATTGCCGGCTCCGAGCAGTTGATCGTCAGTCACGTTGGACTGATTCACGATGGGACCCATCACGTGGTCGTACCAGCCGTCGGAATCATCGTAGGAAATGATGACGGCGGTCTCGTTCCAGTCCGAGGATCTCTGCAGCTTATTGATGAACTGGACAAGGAAATTCTGCTCATCCAGCGGATCGGAGTAGCCGGCGTGGCCGTCTTCAATGGCCCGTGCCTTGATAAAACTCACTGCAGGCAGGTTGTGCGCGGCCAATGCATCCCAGAAATCGGTGAGGTCATAGTTGTGGTTGGCGGCGTCGCCCTGGTGCCCGATCATCGCCACCGAAGTACGCGGCGTGTGATTGGGATTGGACGTCGATTGCCAGTACTGGAAGAACGCGTGGTGCGGAATGTAGTCGGCGGTGCTCAGGCCGGTGATTCCCGTGGACACATTGGTGCAGTTGGCAAAGCCGCCCATGAATGAGCCCCAGGTGATGCCTGCCTTATTGAGCAGGTCGCCGACATTCTGGCCCGACATGGAGATCTGGGTTCGCGTCGGGTTGGAGCACTTGTCGAAAGCCGGATCGGGATCGCCGATGTCTGCGCCGCTGGTCGATCCGCCGGCGATGTTTCCTGCGGCTGACAGACCATTGGTGACACTGGCTTCAAACGTGGTCCCCGCCACGAGGTTTAACAACCCGGGTGTCGACGGTCCGAAAGTTGTGCCGAACGAGTTGTCGCTCATGGCGTAGTGCTGGGCATAGTTCCACAGCGCCGTGACCGTGTTGCCGTCGTAGTAGCCCAGGGTGCTGTTCGGGCCCAGGTTCGGATCGTTGCAACTGAAAGGATGGCCGTTGGGCAGAGTCCCGGTAAACCGGTCCATCAGCCCGCCGTGAAAAGCAAACTGCTCATCGCCATATCCGTGGTCCTCGTCGCACGTATTGGGATTGGTGCGATCGATGCGGAATGGGTTGGTGCCATTCGGATTGTTTGTGAGCAGGCCTGCGCTGACCAGGTTGTTCACACGGGGCGTATTGCTTTTTGCGCCGGCGAAATACTTACTCCCGTCCTTGTTCGGCGCCGCATTCGGATAGGTGCCAAAGTAGTGATCGAACGAAACGTTTTCCTGGAAGATCACCACCACATGCTTGATCGGAGTGCTGGTGGGGAAGTCGTCTTTCTCTGACTGCGCTAGCGCCAACGCAGGGAGCGCCAGGGCCAGGATTGCAGCAGGCACAAATAGTTTTCGAGCGACGGTGCGGTACATAGACTCTCCTTGGGGATAGACGTCAGGTGGAACGCGGGCATAGAGACACCAACCGGGTGAGGAAGACCCGCCGCCCTAACTAACTATTTGAGCTCTATTGCGGAGTGATGAATGAGGCGTGAATTCTGTGCGCGCGGAGAAGCCGGAGAAGGGAGTCTATTAACGGCAAGACCGATGTCTGCAAATTCAAGACGACTGCTGTTTGGTTTCGCGTTCGCGAATGCGTTTCAACGTTTCGAAGTATCTTTTGGACTTCTGCGCGGAGAGTGAATCTTCGACAGCCTTGCGGTATCCGCCGAGGTAGATCGAATAGAGAATGGCGAGCGAGCAGCCGATGCCCCACATGAATCCAATGCAGAGTCCAATCAGCGCCGCCGGACCAAAGGACGTCATCGAACCAATCCCTTTCGTCGATCAGACCGCCACGGTGAAGCTGTCTTCCGTCCGCGTCACCGCGTGATAGAGGGTGTCACGCTCCACGGGCACGCGTCCGGCCTCGGTGATCAGCCGGCACAGGTCCTTGCGAGTCATGCCCTGCGGCGTAGTGGCCCCGGCATCGTGGTAAATCTTCTCTTCAATCACGGTGCCGTCGAGATCGTCCGCGCCGAACCGCAGCGAGATCTGCGCGATCTTCGGAGTGAGCATCTGCCAGTAGGCCTTGATGTGCGGAAAATTGTCGAGCAGCAGGCGGCTTACCGCGATCTGGCGGATATCGGTCAGGCCGGTGGTAACGGGAAGATGATCGAGGGGAGTGTTCTCGGGATGGAAGGCCAGCGGGATGAACGTCTGGAAGCCGCCGGTCTCGTCCTGCAGGGCGCGCAGTTTGAGCAAGTGGTCCACACGGTCTTCATCGCTCTCGATGTGGCCGTACAGCATGGTGGCGTTGGATTTGAAGCCTAGCTTGTGGGCCAGGCGCGCGGTCTCGAGCCACTCGGCGCCGTCGATCTTGTGGTCGCAAATGATGGACCGGACGCGGGCAGCGAAGATCTCCGCGCCGCCGCCGGGCATGGAATCCACGCCCGCTTCGCGCAGCTTGATGAGAGTCTGTTCGATGCTGAGTTTGGCGCGCCGGGCAAGGAAGGCGATCTCCACCATGGTGAAGGCCTTGATGTGCACCTTGGGAAAGCGCTGTTTCAGGCCCTGGACAAGATCCAGGAAATATTCGAAGGGGAGATCGGGATGCAGGCCGCCCACGATGTGGAACTCAGTCACGGCTTCGGAGTAGCCCGAGGCCGCCGTTTCCCAGGCTTCCTCGAGGGCCATGGTGTATCCCGCCGGATCGCCCTTCTTGCGGCCGAACGCGCACAGCTTGCAGGCCGCTACGCATACGTTGGTGGGGTTGATGTGGCGGTTCACGTTGAAATAGGTCACGTCCCCATGCAGGCGCTCGCGCACGTGATTCGCCAGCCAGCCCACCGCCAGCACGTCGGCCGAGCCGTAGAGAGCCAGCCCGTCGTCGAAGCTAAGTCGCTCCTGCGCCATGACTTTGGCCGCAATGGGCGCGAGCCTGGGGTCGTGGGTTCTAAAGGGACTGGGCGTGGGGGCTTCGAGGGCAGGTACCTGCATAGTCTGATGATACCGGAAGTGCCCTGAAAACGCTGGGCGCATCGCCGTCGTCCTGCTAGTCATCTTTGACCTGAATCCGTCTGTTGCGGGTGAGCCAATTCCGTACCCGAATGTGACATTCAAGTCGCAAAAGGCTCACCCGCACAGGTCCCCGAGCCGGGACCGGGAGCGCAAATCAAAATTGATTATGGTTTCCTTACAGCCATGGTCTTGTATTGCGCCGCTTTCTTCTTCTGCCCGGTAGTATCCGGAATCGGCGGGGAGACCTGAGTTGAGTGCCGGTTGCCAAGGTTATGTGGTACGCGGCAAACAACGCCGGCGGGGGGCCTGCCGGTTGCAGAGACAAGGTCGGACACCATGTAGGCGCTGGAATCGCAGTCGATGATGCCGCGCGAATTGCCGCTAAAGGTGGCTCCAGTGAAATCGGCGCTGGAATTCACCAGAGCCAGGATCGCCGGTCCCTGGTTAAACGTAATCTGCCCGCCGCGCAGATAAGCTTCGGAATTTCCATCCACCACGATGCCTGCGCTCCGTGGATCGCTCGCCGAGCCATTGCCGGTGATGAGATTCGTTCCAAAGACATTGAGCTGGCTTTTGCCGTACAGTTCAACCCCCGATCCGGTATGGCCGGAGATCTGGACGTTGTTGTAAAGGGTGACCTGGCTTCCCAGCCCGGAACTGATTCCCACCGGCCCATTCGCGGTGAGGTAGCTTTCGTACCCTGCGGCGCAGTCCCAGAGGGAGATCTCGGAGTTCTCCTCGATGTCGGCACCGCCAGCCGGATTTCCGGAGATGACGTTGGGGCCAAAGCAGGTGCCGATCTGCACTTTGGAAGCGCCAAGGACACGAAGTCCAAACCCTTGCTGCGGAACCGCGCCGGGGAAATTCGTATTATTTTCAATCGTGGTATTGCCAAGGCTGGAGAACAGCGATCCGCTGGACATCCACACTCCGGAACCATGATTGTTGCTGATATCGACCGGACCACCCCATGTGGAGAGGGCCACAATCGCCGCGCCGTTCACCAGGATCCCTTCGCTCCCGTTGTTGTCGAATGAACCCGGTCCCCAGACCGCCACGTCGGAAAGGTTCTGAGCCGTCAGTCCGTGCCCCAGGTTCCCGTTGCCGGTGCTGGTCCAGAGCGTCACGTTGTGGCTGCTGGTGATCGAGAAGGCGTCGCCGGACGGATTGGTTACATTCAATCCATACAGAAATATGGTGTTCGATCCGGTGACCGACACACTGCCGTTGATCGTCACAGTCGACCCATAGTAGGCGCCGACATTCAGGTTCAGCGCGTTATTGATAACAACGTTCTCGTTGCACGGCCCGGTGATGACGATGTAAGACCCCGGAACGGCATTCTGGACAGCCAGATTGATGGTTGGAATAGCGTTCGGGTTGGCGCCCGTGCAGTCCACCACATAGTACTGCTGCGCGTGAGCGGCAATCGTCATGCCGGCACACAGGGGCAACACCGCCAGCCAGGCGCGGTTGAAAATCAGTTCTACCATCGTTGCGGGGAACAGCTTTCCCGCAAGCCGATACAGCGTGGGTGCGAAGGAATGGATAGACTCATTTCTTGCCATCTGAGTAAGTCTCTTTCTGCTCCGCATACGAGCGGGCTTGCTTTGGTTCCTTGTTATTCCAGTCGAACAGAGTGCGATGAATTGCGCTTGTTTTTTTTCAACGGCCATTGCGTTGCCGGACTCGGCCTGTGGCAGAACGGGAGAACCCTGTTCTGCCACTTGGGTTTCGCGCGGGTAGCCGCCTAGTCGTTCTGCTGGGACAACACATTCTCCAGGGTGACCGCGAAGAATGCATGACCAAACAACGTGGGGTGGAACGTATCCCAGAAGAAGGTGTGGTCGGGATCGCTGCACAGGACGGTCGTGAGGCAGGGATCCGTGATGTCAGTGAAACCGAAGTGGGTCGGGTCTGATTGGACCGCGCCCATCAGGTTGAAAACATCCATGCGAAGAATATGGACTCCTGGAATCCGTTCCTCGGGTGCGAGGAGCAGATCGAGCCCTTTGTTGGCCGCTGTGCTGGCTGCCGATGCGAAGGCAACTTTGCTCGCTGCCACAGGCAGAAGGCCAACATTGAAGAGGTTGGGTATGACGAAGTGCCGCGCTCCCGCTTTGCGAAGCATTTCCTCGCTGGCGACCAGGTTCAGGGCGATCTGGTAGCCCAGGACCTGCGGAGAGCCGGTAGTTGTGTCCACAATGTCGTTGCCGCCCCCCTCGATGATGTAGAGACCATTGGGATCGGCTTTGCCGCCGTGCTGCTGCAGGTAGAGACCCACCTGCTCCGGAACGCTGGGAATGACGCCGGTTCCAAGCGGTTGTGGAGCTGTCGCCCAGGCTCCGCCAAAGGCGTAATCTGTGCCACCAAGAATCGACGGGGTAAGCGGCAGCCGGAGAAAGCCGGCCACATGGTCCAGCCAGATGGGGCCGTCAGAGAATCTGCCCTGGTAGTAGGGCGACGGCGGATACGTATTGCCGGTTGCCGCGTAGAGATTGCCGACATCGCAGTAGCTGTCGCCAAACACGTACAGATTGTCGAATGTCGGAGTTGAAGCGTACGCCGCCGATGCGGCAACCGCGAGAGAGCCAGAAATTATCAACTTCACAAGTCGTGAACGCATGGTTAACCCTCCATTGCATACAGGTGGGGAAGTCGGGCACGTTCCATCATCGCGACGGCGCGCCCGGCACTCACGTTAGACAGAAGGCGAGTCACTCCGCGAAGCGATTCAATGGCGATTCAGCCCGCGGAAAGCCGGATTCGATTTGCAAAGATTCGGCCGAATTGTAAGGGATGAAAGTCCAATCCGCCGACGTCAACCACTTTGGCGCAAGCCCGCCGGAGCCGCAATTGTCTGGGTATCATCTCGCGATGATTTTCCGATGATGTGTGTGGATGCACATCCCGGCGGACCGATTACGCACCAATAACCGAGCGGTAGGTTGATCAAAACAGGCGAATTCCCGCGCGCCGTCTTGCGCCGGCCACGTTTGGACACAAAGATGGCTACTTTGCCCAGTTCCGAAGGTCAAGGATCTGTCGTGGGCGGTGGTACAAGGTGATGTTCGCTCTTTACCCGGCGACGAAGAGTTGTCGCTTCACCGCAAAGGGTACAAAACGCCTCCCACGGACGCCGGGGGCCAGAAAAGCGCCAGCTAGCAGCGACAGTGACTTCCGAGCACGGAAGGGATCGCCCGTGTCGTCGCTATTTCTGGCCTACTTCCGACTTTGCGCCTTGGGACTCTGCCAACACGCCGTCATCGAGCGAAGCGGCCAGCAGGCGGTCACCTGCAGGCCTCACAAGAACCAGCGGGAAGCCGGTCTGCACCCATTTCCAATCGAGAGATTTGGCGTCGATGGCGTAAAGGACATCGCTGCCCCGCGAACACACCAGGATCTTGTTCTGGCGGCCGTCGTAGAACAGATCGTCAACGCCGGAAAGTGGTAGACGGTGTACCCACATCCACGTCTTGCCTTGGTCGTGGGTGAAGTAGACTCCCTCGCGCGCTCCCACCCATAGAGTCCCGTCGGTCGAGAAAGCGACGCGGTGAATACGCGTGAGGGCGGTGGGAATCCCCATCGGCCACCACGTCTGGCCCGCGTCGTTCGAGAGAACTACGCCAGTGGGCCGCGCGGCGACCATGATGGAACCACGCGCCGCGACCGAAAGGTAGTCGACGCCGCCCACTGCGGGTCCTCCCTGCCACGTTTCGCCCTTGTCCTTGCTTGTGTAAAGACCGCTGGCGGTTGAGGCCAGCCACGCATCGCCCGAGAGATCGAGGCCGTAAACACGCGTTCCGAGTTGCAGCAGCGGAGCCTTCACCTGCTTCTCAAGCGTGACATGCTTGCCTTTGACCACCTGGGCGACCGGCTTGGGAATGGTGTTGGCAATCGTGTTTTTCGGTTTCCAGGTATCGTCCTCGAGGGCAAAGATGCCGCTGTTGGTTCCAGCCAGGACCGTCCCGTCTGCCGCTTGCGCGAGGCTGAAGACATCACGCCCGTCGAGGCCGCTCGCGATCTGTTTCCACTGGCTGCCGCCGTCATCGGAGACAAAAACGCCCCCGTAGGTCTTGTCGTTAACCACGCCGGCGTATACGCGCGACGGACTGGCCGGGTCAATGAGCAGGGCTTCGACTTTGCGCGCGGAGAAACCGTGATTCGAGTCCTTGAAGCTGACCCCGGCGTCACTGCTGGCCAGGACGCCGCTGCGATCGGTGGCAAGCAGAACCCGATCGGGATTCTTCGGATCAACGAACACGTCGTTGATGATGACGTCAGGACCGGTCATGCGCTGGAAACTCTTTCCGCCATCGGTGGTCTTGTAGAGGCCTTCGGTGGTTCCTGCATAGACCGTGTCGCGGTGCACGGGGTCCTGGCGAAGTACGCGCGTGCGACGCGCAGTTGCCGGGATTCCCTGGATCTTTTTGAAAAGGGCGCCGGCATTCGCAGCTTTTGTAGATGCCGCTGCAGGCACTCGCATAGACGATGTTCGGCTGGTCGAGGATCGACGATGATGGAAAACACGTCGGAGTCGTCAATCACGCCCTGCTTGATGTTCACCCAGTAATTGCCCCCGTCGGGGGTTTTCCACGGCAGATGCCAGGTGCCGGCATAAACGATGTCAGGGTCTTTGGGGTCCACGGCCAGCGACTCGACCTCATGGATCTCCCTGCTGCCTGTCGGACTGATCTGCTCCCACGAACCGCCCGCGTCCCTCGAGCGAAACACTCCCTGCAGTGTCCCGGCGAACAGAATTTTTGGATCGGAGGGAGCCTGGGCAAACGCGCGAATCGACTGGCCCTGCATGCCCGGATTGGCCTTCCAGGTCTTTCCGCCATCGTGGCTGATCCACAAGCCTCCATCCGGTCGGCCGAATTTCCAGGCCGCCGCATAGATCAAGGACGGATTGCCGGGATCGACCAGGATATGGTCGACCACCAGGTCGTCGGCCGTATCCAGCCTGGCCAGGCGATGCCAGGAGCCGCCTCCATCGGTCGATTCATATATCCAGCTGTTGGCCGTGCCGAGATAGAGATGATTCGGGTCGCCGCTCGCCGCCGCAAAGCGCGCGGGCATCGCCGCCATCGGGACCCACCGCGATCCAGGGCGACTGGGCGTGAAGCGCCGGACAGAATCAGGACGAGCGAAAGCAGGAAGGTTGCCGGGCCAAGACGGTGTGACCCGGGACCAGATTCGAGAAGGAGTTCGCAATGAAAGTACCCAGGAGGAAAATCTAACTCGATTAGAAACAAAGAGGCTGACCGGCGCACCGGTCAACCTCATCGATTCCGCGGGGGATTCGATTTCGATACACTCTCAGCGCGCCGCCGGTCTTTTTTTCGACCGGCGCCTCAGCAAACAGCTTGATTGCGTTCAAAAGCGGGCGTGCCGCTTGAGCTTCGCGGCACGCCTGCCCGAGTTGACGCTACTTCGACGCCGCCCGGTGGTGCGGGTGCTTTCTCATCGGCAGCGGCTTGCGCACCTGCGGCTTGACCGCGGTCTCGTCCACCGGCGTCGTGCCCTGCACGTCGTTGTTGAAGTTGGCGCCCGCCGGCACCAGGTAGTCTTCCACCTTCTGCCCGTCGGTGCGCACTGGTGGCCACCGTGATGCGCGAAGCATCGATGCCCTTCTCCTTCACCAGGTAGTCCTTGGTGTTCACCGCGCGCTCCGCGGCAAAGTCGTCCACCGGCTTCGGATGGCGGTGCTTGGCTTCAAGCTTCTGCTTCTTCTCCTGCGCTGCCTTCTCCTTGGCGTTGGAGGAGCCTACCACCACCGCCTTGGCGTCGGACTGGCGCTGCAGATCCAGAGCCACTTCGTCCAGGCACGCCTTGGCTTCGTTGTCCACCCGCGTCGGACGCTTCTTGTCGGTCTCGAAGTTGATCGAGCACAGCGCCTGCGTGTGCGGCTGCGGCGGCGGCGGCGGCGCAAGGATGGTCAGGCTGGTGTTCGACGACGCATTGTGGCCCTTGTCGTCAGCCACGTTGCAGGTGATCGAAACCGGGCCCGTCGGTGCGCCCGTCGAAGAGTATGTCGCCGAAGCGCCGGTTCCCGTCACCGTTGCCCGCCGAGGCCGAATAGGTGTAGGTCAGCGGACGGTTCTGCGGGCTGGCCGCGGTGGCCGTAATGGTCGCGCTGTCCCCGGCTTGATGGTGGTCGGGCTCACCGAGCAGCTGATCGTCGGCGGCTCGAATTCCTTCACCGTGAAGCTGGCCGTCGATTCGGTGGCCACCTGCCACGGCTTCAGGCCTTCCTTGCCCGGCTTGCCTTCCTTGGCGTCGCACTTCACCGTGTGCTGGCCCGGGCGACAGAGAGGCCGTGTTCACCGTGGCCGTGGCGCTGTTGCCGGCCCGTGATGCCGTCGCCCGAGATGCTGTAGACCACGCCCAGCTTGGGATCCTGCGATCCCACCGTCGCCGTCACCGTAACCGGGTCGCCCGGGAAAACCGACGTGGGATTGGCCGAGCAGGCCACCGTCAACTGCGGAGGCGGCGCCAGCGAACCCACATGGATCACCACGCCGGCGCTCAAGCCGCGCCGAATTGAGATTGGCGCGGCCGCCCAAGAACTGCCCGGACCCCAGTTCACATGCATGTACTCGTAATCGGCCTGGAACAGGCGGATGGCGAGGTGGTTATTGAACAACGGCGTGGCATAATCCATGCCGCCGCCGGCGGTCAGCGCCGGACCCCATTTGTAGGGCTCATGCTCGGGACCACCCACCCGCGCCCCGCCCACCAGGCCATGAACGAAGGGGGTAATATCCGCGGTCGGGAACCGCGCAATCAGACCGCCCGCAAGGGTGAGGCGCCGCCGTTGCTCGATGAACTGTTCACTGCACAAGTCGTGGGCCCCGGTTTCCACCTGCGCGCCCACATACTTGTTGAAGTAGTAGGCCCCGCTCGCCGAGAATTCCCTAATTCATCGACTTGAACGTCTCCGGCAGACACCGTCGCCATCGGGTTGAAGAACCTCCACCGTCCCCTTCGGCGCCAGGTAGCTGTAACCGGCGAAGATGTCCCAGCGCGATGGCGAATCAGACGGAGAAGCCTTCGGCGCCGGCTTGGGCGCATCCTGGGCTGCCAGGGCAACAGGCACCGACGCCAGCATCGCCAAAGCCAATACCCGGCTCAAAGATTTCAAAAGATGAGAGTGCATGCGTTTCTCCTCCGCAATCAAGCTGTATTGCCAAATGAACTGATTTGTTATGTGAACGGTTTGCGGGGTCATTGATGACTCGTTCGGCCCACACAGTCCTTCGTCGGACGTCGGTCCAGCACTAATAAACGTACCATACGGCTTCCGGTTAGAGCGCACTTTCTCAACAAGTTGCCCCAGTTTCGTTACCAATTCAACATGCCCGGACAGCTCTGGGAATAAGTGTCTTGACGGCCACGGTTCATCTTGAAATCTTCCCGGAACTGTGTCACGAAATCCCACCCCGCTCGGGATCGCAGTTCGCGGAAGCAAGCAGCTAAGTCACGTTCAGGGTCTTCAGCAGACTGCGTGGCTCGTGCTGGATCTTTTCCTGAAGCAGCGTGATGGCATACATCAGTTGCTCAGGCCGCGGCGGGCATCCCGGCACATAGACATCCACCGGAATCACCTGGTTCACTCCCTGCACGAGTGCGTAGTTGTTGAACACGCCGCCCGAAGTGGCGCAGGCGCCCATGGAGATGACCCACTTCGGCTCGGGCATCTGGTCATACAGTCTGCGGATCACCGGAGCCATCTTCTGCGATACGCGACCGGCAATGACCATCAGGTCGGACTGGCGCGGAGACGGACGGAAAACCTCGGCGCCGAAGCGGGCAATATCGAATCGCGATGCCCCCATCGACATCATTTCGATGGCGCAGCAGGCCAGTCCGAAGGTCATGGGCCACACCGAACTCTTGCGAATCCAGTTCACCGCAAAATCCAGAGTGGTGAGGAACACCCCTTCCGGCTGATCGAAGCCGTAGTTCACCTCTCGCACTTTCGCGCGGTTATTAGCGCTGCTTTCGAGGTTTCCGAAAAGATAGCGATCGCGCTCCGCTATTTCCGCCATGATCTAATAATACCTCTGCCTGTCGGCTTGGCCCCGAATTCACGTGATCCGCCCCTTGAGTCAGTCGAATCCCCGACACGCCCGCAATGCCTGCTTGACCAGGCGCGATGGACTCAATCCCGTTTGCATCGCATCGCCTTCCAACTGGATAGTTGTATTTCTTTATTCCGGGCAGGGGACATTTACGGCGCGAAGTTCCGGTGGAGCATTCCACTGCCCGGGCAACCACAGGGTGAGACGAAAGCGCAGCGATTGCAGCCTGCCCCGTTCGCTGGCCTGGTTAGCGGGCGCGGCTTCGATCTCGTGGGGCGTTTGCGACGCAGCCAGCGCCCATGCCTGCGCGAAGGGCATAGGATCAGCGATACCCGGAACGAGGTGCGCATCAAGGATGCGAAATTCCCCGTGGGACGCGCCCTTCTCCAATTCCAGAAGCCGCGCCATTGTTTCCGCCATGCGCCCTTTCGACGTGCCCGGCTTTCCTTCTGACCCTTTTGCAAATCCGGACTGGTTGACTTCGAGAAACGACCGCCGCCCTTCCTTGAACTGGGCGGGATTGGATAGAAAGCGAAAGCTGCGCGGGTTCCAGCCAATCGCATCCTGGGCCCGCAGGCCGAACGTGGTCCCGATTTCGCGTTCATTGATCGAGTTGTAGGGAAGCGTGGCCAGCAGAAGCGCGTCGGGATATCCGGCGGCCGGCTCACGGTCCACGACCAGGTCCCATCCGCTGTAGTCGGGTTGAAATGCCGCGATCGGCAAAACGCGAAATACCCAACCCTGTCCCAGCGCGACTCGCCACTCACGGCCTGCGTTGACCTCGCCTTCGATCGTGACTCGTGCGCAGGTGCGATTTGGCGGGCCGGCCGCATGACATTCGACGACGGACGCAAGGATCGCCGCCAGCATCCCGCACGCTTGTCCCCAATGTCGAATTTTCCTGTCAACCATTTCGGCGTTCGCGCCCCCGCCGCCCATTCTTACATTGCAGCAAGCCGGTGGGGGTGTCCTTTTCTTGCATGCAGTATGATTGGAGCATCCACCAGAAATCGATTTGTTTCATTTAAGTTGTGCGTGGAATGTCCTGAAATAACGTTCTCAATTGGAATCAAGCCACAGCGATCGCGCCTCGTCTCGAGATCAAAGAAGTGCATCTTCTGACGCGCGACCGTCTACGACCATCGCGTGTGACCCCAAGGGCCGCTGGCCAACGACCTTTTACCGGAGCAAACGAGAATGTGCCGTAACAAGACCCTGTTGCTCTTGCCTTTTTTTCTGGGCCTTCCCTCGCTGGCGTTTGCACAGCAAACTGCTGCGGCTTCACAACCGGCCACTCAGGAGCAGATCGCGGCCCTGCAAAAAGCCGTGCAGAATGCCCAGATGTCCGGCGACAACGCCTGGATGCTGGTTTCCGCCGCCCTGGTGCTGCTGATGACGGGGCCGGGCCTGGCCCTGTTTTACGGCGGCCTGGTACGCAAAAAGAACATTCTCGGCACCATGATGCAGAGCTTCGCCATGATGGGCCTGGTCACCATCCTGTGGGCCATCGCCGGCTATTCGCTGGCCTTCGGGCACGGCAACGCGTTCATCGGCGGGTTGGACCACATGTTCCTGCGCGGCGTCGGCCTGGGGCCATCGGAGTACGCGCCCACCATCCCCGAGCAGACCTACATGGTCTACCAGCTCATGTTCGCCATCATTACTCCGGCGCTCATCACCGGAGCGTTCGCCGAGCGCATGAAATTCAGCGCCATGGCGGTTTTCCTCTCCCTGTGGTCGCTGTTTGTCTATAGCCCGATGGCGCACATGGTCTGGGGCGCGGGCGGCCTGCTCAATGCCAATGGCGGCCACTTTCCCAGCCTCGACTTCGCCGGCGGCACCGTCGTCCACGTCACCTCGGGCGTTTCCGCGCTGGTGACGGCCATCTACCTGGGCAAGCGCCTCGGCTATCCCAGAACCGCCATGCCGCCCCACTCCATGGTGCTGAGCTTCATCGGCGCCTGCCTGCTGTGGGTGGGCTGGTTCGGCTTCAATGCCGGCAGCGCCCTCAACTCCGGACACGCTGGCAACCAGCGCCTTCGTCAATACGCACTTCGCCGCGGCCGCCGCCGCCCTGGGCTGGACCATCGCCGAGTGGATTCACAACGGCAAGCCAACTGCCCTGGGCGCCATCTCCGGCGCCGTCGCCGGCCTGGTTGCCATCACCCCGGCCTCGGGCTTTGTCCAACCCATGTCCGCCCTGGTCATCGGCATTGTCGCCGGAATCTTCTGCTCCTTCATGGTCTTCGAGGTAAAGAGCCGCCTCGGCTACGACGACTCGCTCGACGCATTCGGCGTGCATGGCGCGGGCGGCACGCTCGGGGCGCTGCTCACCGGCGTATTTGCGGTTGGCTCCATCAACGCCGCCTTCGGCGCCGACGCCTCCGGAAAACCCAACCCGACCGGCGGTCTTGACGGCCACTGGGCGCAGTTGGGGAACCAGGCAGCCGGCGTCGCCGTCGCCTGGGTCATCTCGCTGGTGGGCACGCTGGTATTGCTGTTCCTCGTCGACAAGGTGATCGGCCTGCGCGTTTCGCCGGACCACGAACAGGCCGGCCTCGACCTCTCCCAGCATGGCGAAGAAGGTTACGACTTCAACACTTAATTAACAGGAAAGGCGGCTGGCGCCGGCGCCTCGGGGCGTCCGGCCTGATACGCTGTCAAGCGAGGCAATTGCACATGCTCAAGATCGAAGCGGTACTTCAGCCTTCCAAGCTGGACGCGGTAAAGGATGCCCTGCTGGAAGCCGGCATTGAAGGAATGACGATTCTGGAAGCGCGCGGCCACGGCCGGCAAAAGGGCCACACGGAGTTCTACCGCGGCCGTGAATACACGGTCGATCTTCTGCCCAAGGTGAAAATCGAGATGGTGGTTCCCGACGAGCTGAAAGAGAAAGCCATCGAGGCCATCATCGGCGCCGCCCGCACCGGCCGCATCGGCGACGGCAAGATCTTCGTCAGCCGCGTCGATGACGCCATCCGCATCCGCAACGACGAACGCGGCGAGACCGCGCTGTAGGCTGCTGGCAACGGCTATTCCTCAAAACGCGAATAGGGCACACAGTCTGATCTGGCGCCCTATTCCCTGTTCCCTTTTCCTGCTCTTGCCTTTCCACTCCCTGTCTTTTCCCCTTTCCGAGTAGTTTTGCCTTATTCTGGGTAGACATCCTTCTTGCTTCGGCAAGTCATACATACCACTCATGAATCCAGTTGGAATCGCGGTTGACGATCTACGGGAGCAGTATCTGCGGGAGATGGCGCTTGTCCGCCAGACCTATGAGCGCACCGGCGACGGCACCGCCGCCATTCGCCGCCGCTCCGCGGTAGTCGACCGTATCCTCATTGAAATGTGGCGCCGGGCCTTCGCCGGACAGCCCGGTGCGAACATTTCGCTGGTCGCCCTGGGAGGCTACGGACGCAAGGATCTCTTCCCCTTTTCCGACGTCGATGTGCTGTTCGCGTTCAGCGACGACAAGGCCGAGGAGCAGTCCAGGGAGTCGGTCCGCGCCATCATCCAGGGCATGTGGGACATCGGCCTGCGCGCCAGTCCCGCCTCGCGTACCCTCAAGGAAGCCGGCCGCTTCGATCCGGACAATCTGGAATTCACCCTGGCCACTCTCGATCGCCGCTTTCTGGCCGGCCAGTTCCCGCTCTACCAGCAACTCCATCAGACCATCCTTCCCGGCCTGGTTCTGAGCGAGTGGAACACCATCACGCAGAAGCTGGGCGAGATCGCCCGCGCCCGCCATCAGAAGTACTCCAACACCATCTTTCACCTCGAGCCCAACCTCAAGGACTGTCCCGGCGGCCTGCGCGACTACCATCTCGCCGTCTGGTTCGCGCTCCTGTTTCATTTAAAGGAGACCAAGGAGTGGCCCCGCCAGCGCGGCGGTGTCTTCCAGAGCGCCCGCGGCGACGCCGAAGCGGCCTTCGACTTCCTGGCCGCCGCCCGATGTTTTCTCCACTTCCGCCACGGCCGCGACGACAACACGCTCGACTGGCAATCGCAGGATGAAGCCGCCGCCCAGTCGATCGGCCTGGAAACGCGCGGCACCGCCGATCCCGCTTACTGGATGCGCACCTATTACCGGCACGCCCGCGTCATCTATCGCCGCGCCGCCCTGCTGATGGAAAATCTCCCCGCCCCGGTCAGCTTCTATCGCCAGTTCCGCCGCCGCCGCACTCCCATCGCCGGCACCGATTTCATCCTCGACCAGGGCCGCATCGACATTCTCACCGGCGCCCAGTTCAGCGACACCACCGCGATCCTGCGCGTCTTCTCCATGATGGCCACCCACGGCTACACCCTGTCGCAGGCCGCCGAAGACCGCATCACCGACGCGCTCCCGGCGCTGGCCATTCACATGCCCGAAGGCCCCTATCTCTGGAATGCGCTGCGCGAAGTGCTGCTCGGCCCGCATGCGGCCCACGCGCTGCGTACTATGCACGCACTCGGCGTGCTGGAAATGCTGATGCCGGAATTCCACGGCATCGACGCGCTGGTGATCCGCGACAGCTACCACCGCTACACCGTCGACGAGCACACTTTCCTGGTGATCGACAATATCCACGGCCTGCGCCAGCCAACCCACGACTACGAAAAGCGCCTGGCGCAATTGCTGCCCGAAATCGACCGGCTCGATCTGTTCCTGCTGACGCTGCTGCTGCACGACACCGGCAAAGCGCGCCGCACCGGCGAACACACCGGGCAGAGCGTTGAGCTGGCCGACAGTTTCATGGCGCGCCTCGACTTCGATGCCGAGGAACGCGAGTCGGTGCTGAAGCTGATCCGCATGCACCTCGAAATGTCGAACGCGCTGCGCCGCGATATCTTCGACCTGGAAAACGTGCGCGGCTTCGCCGAAAAGATCGGCAGCCCATCGCTGCTGAAGATGCTCACGCTGCTCACCTACGCGGACATCAAGGCGCGTGAACCCGGAAGCGCTTACGCCGTGGAAAGCGGAGAACCTGTGGCAGCTCTACATGGCCACCGCCAACTTCATGGACCGCAGCGTGGACGAGATTCGATATCACGCCGCCATCGATCCCACCCTGCTCAACCGCCTGCGATCGATGGTGCCCATGAGCCAGTACACGGCGCTGGGCCAATTCCTCGAAGGTCTCCCGCAACGCTACCTCCAGACCCGCCTTCCCGAGCACATCCGCAATCATTTCCAACTCGCCGCCAGGCTCGACAAGGATCCGGTTCAACTCGATCTGCGGCCTGACCCGCCAACTCTTCGACTTGACCGTGATCGCGCGCGACCGCAGCCGCCTGTTCGCCGATGTGGCCGGAGCGCTGGCCGCGTGGGGCATGAATATCGTCAAGGCCGGCGCGTTCTCCAACGAGGCCGGCGTGATCGTCGACAGCTTTCACTTCTCCGATGTGTTCCGCACCCTGGAATTGAACCCCAGCGAGAAAGAGCGCTTCCTCGAATACCTGCACGACGTGGTGGCGCAGAAGACTCCGGTGGAACAAATGCTGGAAGCCCGCCGCCACATGAACCACAGCAGCAACTTCAAGGTCGAGGTGCAGACGCGGCTCAGCTTCGACACCGAATCGTCGACACATTCAACGCTGTTGCAGGTGGTCGCGCAGGATGGCCCCGGCCTGCTGCGCCAGGTCGCTCTGGTGCTCAACAATCATCAGTGCAACATCGAAGTTGCTCTGATCGACACCGAAGGCGAAACCGCGATCGACGTCTTCTACCTGACCAGCGGCGGGGCCAAGCTCGAGCCTGAAACGCAGCGAGCGCTGGCCGCGGACCTGACCGCCGCACTGGAGTCGATGCGCGCGCCGGTGGTCTAACCAGCCGTCGTTACCGGCATTTAGGGCATTCAGGCGCTTTCTGAGAAAAATTGCCCCCCGGGGGGGTAGTGCGTTTTCTCGAGCTCTGCCTTCGTAAGTCAATGTTATTTCAATACTTATAACGAACGCTGAACAAGAACAAATGGTTCATAACCCCTCTTTTGGCCTCTAAAAGGGTTCTGAACGGCATCGAATCGTGATCTGAGTGAAGACTGGCCCCTGCTCCTGGGAAAGGTCAAGCGGGACGGTACCGGGATGATTGTCCCAGATACCCAGGTAATTCTCTGCAACGAGTGCACAGAGAAATGGCCACGACGGTGTTTTGCGAGAACCGTGGGAATAGCCCGAGTGTTGTTCAAGTGGTAACTGACGAGTCGGCGGTGACTCGCCCGAAATGTTGATCCTGGCAAAGTAGTCTCAAATGTATAAGGGGGGATTTCGAGCGATCTCAAGGTAACAAGGCGATAGACATAGTGCGAGCAGAGAGAGTGAACGAAAAGCTGGCAGAAGGGCAAGCGAAAAGCGGCCGCGATGGAGCCTTAAGTCTATGGCGCCCTGATTCCCCGGATCGCCCGCCCACAACGCCGCGATTTCCTCCTCCTCTGCGTCCGCCAGAACGGGGTCCTCAATCGGCTCTGCGTCTCCTCTTCGAATGGCGACTCCTTCAGGGTCGGTTGAGAGCTGCGTCATCTCAGATATGCGAAACATTGGTGTCATAATGTCCTGCCCTCCTTGCGGTTCTCCATTCTCCCGTTTATGCCGCATAACAACATCCCAAGTAAAGCGCCATAGTCGATTGTTTGAGCAAGTGCAGTGGTCCGAATCGGACGATGTGTCCAATCGGACAAATCGACCAGCTTACCTGGCGCAGCGCCGGCTCGCTCGCATCTCGAGTTTGGGCGTATTGTGGGCAATTCGGAAGTGACGCCAGTTGGGGGTTTCCCGAAGGCAACCGTAGATCCTTCACTGCGTTCAGGATGACAACGCAGTGGAGGGCGGAGTGTGTGCGGGATTCGAATTGTGGGCGAGTTGTAGCCCACAATTCCGTATGGCCGGTACGCTACCCTGCCTGAAACTCGGAGTTCAAGCCGCTTTCGCCGCCCGCGCAATCTCTCGCTCCCGCAGCCAGGTGAAGATCACCGGCGTCACGATCAGCACATGCACCAGCGAGCTGACCATGCCCCCCAGGACCGGGGCGGCCAGAGGCCGCATGAACTCCGCGCCGGTGCGGGTTGACCATAGCATAGGCAGCAGTCCAGCAACCACGGTGGCCACCGTCATCACTTTCGGGCGAAGGCGCAACAGCGCTCCTTCCATCACCGCCGCGTGCAGACCTTCGCGCGTGAGAGTGCCGTCGGCGGCCTTGCGGCGAGCGACGGCTTCTTCGAGATAGATCACCATCACCACGCCGGTCTGCACCGCCGTGCCGAACAGCGCGATGAATCCCACCCAAACCGCAACCGAGAAATTCAGGTGCAGCAGCTTCACCAGGAACACGCCGCCGGTGAGCGCGAACGGGCACCGCCAGCAGCACGTGGGCGGCTTCCTTCGCCGACTTATACGTGCGTGTAGAGCAGAACAAAGATCACCAGCAGCACCAGCGGAATCACCAGTTCCAGCCGCTTGCGCGCGCTGATCTGGTTTTCGAACTGGCCGCTCCACTCGACGAAGTAGCCCTGCGGCATCTGCACCCGCTGCGCTACTTCGCGGCGCGCCTGCTCGACGAATCCGCCCACGTCGCGTCCGCGCACATTCAGCAGCACCGACCCGCGCAGCAGGCCGTTTTCGCTGGAGATCATCGACGGGCCCATGGTGGTGCGCATCGTGACCACGTGGTTCAGCGGAACCTGCGCCCCGTTGCTGCCCGTCACCAGCACTTCGCCGAGTTGCTGCGGATTGGCGCGGAAATCGCGCGCATACCGCACCCGCACCGGGAACCGCTGCCGGCCCTCGATGGTGGTGGTCAGGTTCTTGCCGCCGATCGCCGTCTCGATCACGTCTTCTACATCGCCGACATTCAATCCGTAGCGGTCTGGCGGCGGCACGGTCGACCGTCATCTCGAGATAGGGCGAGCCCGTGGTGCGCTCCGCATAGACATCGGTCGCGCCGGGAATCTGCCGGACGACATTCTTGATCTCGTCCGACTTGGCCTCGATGATGCGCAGATCGGGCCCGAACACCTTGATGCCGATCTGCGTGCGAATGCCGGTGGAAAGCATGTCGATGCGGTTGCGAATGGGCTGCGTCCAGATGTTGGTCACGCCGGGAATCTGCAGCTTCTCGTCGAGCCGCGCCATGATCGCATCCTTGGTCAAGCCCTTCGGGCCACGTGTCCTTGGGCTTGAAGACGACCGTGGTCTCTTCCATGTTCACCGGCGCGGGATCGGTGGATGTTTCCGCGCGGCCTACCTTGCCGACCACCATCTCCACCTGCGGATCGGCGGCGATGATGCGGTCCTGCTGGCGCATGATCTCGGTGGCGCGCGTGAGCGAGATGCGCGGATCGGTGATGGGCATGAACAGCGCCGTCTCTTCATCGAGGGGCGGCATGAACTCCGACCCGATGGTGGTGCCGACATAGATGGCCGAGCCGAACAACAGCACCGCCACGGCAAGGGTGACGAAGCGATGCCGCAGCGCCCAGCGCAATACCGGCTTGTAGATTCCGCCTAGCCCGCGCATTACGGGGTTCTGATCTTCGCGATGCAGCTTGCCGCGAATCAGAAACGTGCACAGGACGGGAACCAGTGTGATCGCCAGGATGGTCGACGCCGCCATGGCGAACGTCTTGGTGAATGCCAGCGGATGAAACATCTTGCCTTCCATCCCGGTCAGCGCGAACACCGGAACAAACGCCAGGATGATGATGACCATGGCGAACGTAGATGGGCCGGCCCACGAGCCGCGCCGCATTCAGCGTGATCTCCCAGATGTGCTCGCGATAACTGCCGTGCTCCTCGTCGTATTGCTCGGCCTGGCGAATCACGTTCTCGGTCATCACGATGCCCGCGTCCACCAGCACGCCGATGGCGATGGCGATTCCGCCCAGCGACATGATGTTCGAACTGATGTCCGCGCCCTTCATGAACAGGAACGAACTGAGGACGGCGAGGGGCAGCGGAATGGTGACGACGAGAATGCTGCGGAAGTGCCAGAGGAAAAGAACGTGCGCCAGCGTGACCAGCACGATCTCTTCGATCAGCGCGTGGCGCAGCGTGTCGACCGCGTGGTCGATGAGGATGCTGCGATCGTAGAACGGCACGATCTTCACGTTAGGCGGGAAGGCCGGGCTGAATCTCGGCGATCTTGTTCTTGACGGCCGCGATCACTTCGCGCGCGTTGGCGCCGTAGCGAATGATGACCACACCGCCCACGGCTTCCTTGCCGTCCTTGTCGAGAACGCCGCGCCGGAACTCGGGCCCCAGTTGCACGCTGCCCACGTTGCCCAGCGTGACGGGCGTGCCGTTGAACGCGCCGAGCGAGATGTCTTCGATGTCCTTGAGCCCGCGAATCAGGCCGATGCCGCGCACGATGTCCTCGGTATGGCCGACTTCGATCACCTTGGCGCCGACGTTGTTGTTGCTGCGCTGGACGGCGGCGACCACATCTTTGAGAGCGACGTTATAGGCGCGCAGCTTGATGGGGTCGAGGTCGATCTGATACTGCTTCACGAACCCGCCCACGCTGGCCACTTCCGCCACGCCCGGCACGGAGTTGAGCTGGTACTTGATGAACCAGTCCTGGATGGAGTGCAGCGTGCCCGAGTCGTACGGTCCCTCGACGGTGTACCAGAACACCTGGCCCACGCCGGTCGCATCAGGACCCATCACCGGTGTTACTTCCGACGGCAGAAAGCTGCTGGCCAGGCTCAGCCGTTCAAGCACGCGCGTTCGCGCAAAGTAGATATCGACCGAGTCCTCGAAGATGACGTTCACCATGGAGAAGCCAAACTGCGACGACGACCGCACGCTCTTGACATGCGGCAGGCCCTGCAGGTTCACGGTGAGCGGATAGGTGATCTGGTCTTCGACCTCCTGCGGGCTGCGGCCCGGCCACTCGGTGAACACGATCACCTGGTTTTCGCTCAGGTCGGGGATCGCGTCGATGGGCGTGTGCACCAGGGCCCAGTAGCCCCACACCGCCAGCGCCGCGTAGATGGCCACGATCAGCCAGCGGTTCTTCATCGAGAATTCAATGATTCGATTAATCATTTTTTCTTCCTGGCTTTGCAGCGCACTCCCAGGTCTCAAAAGCGAGACCTGGGGCACCCGATTGATCACTTATTGGAGCCTTACCTTGCGCTTAGGCGGGTGCGCGCAGATGCGATCACGGCGCCGTTTTTGCATGCCTCGACGGTGACGTTCCACGAGCCCGCCATGGGCACGTTGCCTTTGCCCGCGTACATCTGCTGGCCCGCCGACCAGGTCAACGCAAATGAATTCCTCATCTCCGGCATATTCATCGAAGGCATCGCGGGCATCACCAGCGTGACGGTGACCTGCGCATCGGGGATCGGCTTTCCGTTCGCGTCGGTGAGCGTCGGCCTGGAAGCGTTTTCTTCGCCGCCCTTCAGATCGCCGGCCGCATGCAGCTCGATCTTCGCCGCACTCGGCGCGGCATTCGACATGCCGGTCTGCCCCTGCTGGCCGGCGGCAAATTCCTTCGAACCGCCGAACAGTCCCGTCATGCCCGAACTCAACTGCGCCTGCGAATCGATCATGAAGTTGCCGTTGAGCACGACCTTGTCGCCGGCCTTGAGCCCCTTCATCACCGGAAACACATCTTCGGTGGGCGCGCCCACCTGCACTTCGCGCGCTTCAAATACTCCATCCGCTTTGGCGACGTACACGAGCTTGCGCGTGCCGGTGTCGAGCACCGCCGAACGCGGCACCACGAGGGTTGGCCCCGCGGCGCGGCTCACAAACGTCGCGCTCACAAACATGCCCGGCATCAGACGCATTCCGGGATTGGCGAGATGCACATGCACCGGCACCGTGCGCGTCTGCGGATTGGTTGTGGGCTCGATGAATTGCACATGCCCGTGCAGCTTGCGGTTGGGCAGCGCTTCCGCAGTGATGTCCACATCCTGTCCGGGATGGATCTGCGGCAACTGGTCTTCGTACACATCGGCCTTGATCCAGATTTCGCTCAGGTCGGCGAGGGTCATCAGGGTTTCGCCCGCATTGACATACTGGCCCTTGCGTCACCTTGCGCTCGACAACCGTGCCGTCGGCATTGGCGTACAAAGCCACGTGGGGAACGCCGCCGGTTGCCGGCGCACTGATCTGTTCTGGCGTGATGCCCCACAGCTCCAGCTTGCGACGGCTTGCATCCACCAGCGAATCCGCCTGCGTGCGCGCATACGAGTCGTCCGAATGGCCGAGACGGCTGCGATTCTCCTGCGCCAGCCGGTACTCTTCGAGGGCCGTCGCCACTTCGGGGCTGTAGAGATCAGCCACACGCTCACCCCGCCGAACGCGCTCGCCGGTGTACTGGACATAGAGCTTGTCCACGCGGCCGCCGATCCACGCGCTCACCGCGGCCAATTGCGATTCGGGCTGCTCCACGCGGCCGAAGGCGTCGATGCTGGTCTTCAGCACAGCGGTGCGCACGTCCGCCACTTGCACGCCCGCCGCGGTCATCTCGGCAGGAGTCAGTTGCAGGGTGGTGCCAGGCTGCGTGCCCTGCTGCGTTTCCTGCGTTGCTGCTCGCGCCGCCGGCTGCATCTGCGCACTCGCGGCTGCGGGCTGCGATGCAAACACATGCCCGCTGCGCACCGAACAATACGCCGGCGACCAGCGCCACGGCGGCGATACCAGCTCCCGCACCCAGGAAGAAAAGCTCTCTTCTCGCTCGATGTCATTTGCTTGTCTCCTTTTCGGCAGGCGCGGAAAGCGGCGCGCCGGTAGCACGCTCCAGGCGCGCCAGGCCCGAATCCACCGCGGCTTCCGCGGTGTAGAGCGCCGTCTCAATATCGAGCAGCACGTTCTGGCTGTCGATCAGGTTGGCGAATTCGGCGCGATTGTTCTGGTACGCAGCCGTGGCCGCTTTGAAGGCAGCATCGGCCTGCGGCATGAGCGTGTCGCGATAGAGCTTCACGCGCTTCTCCGCGGCCTGGATGTCGATCTGCGCTTGCCGCACTTCGAGAAACACGGCCGACGTCCGCATGTCGAGTTCCGCCTGCGTCACGGCTGTCGCCGCATCGGCCTGCTTCGCCTCGCTGTCATGTCGGCCGCGATTGAAGCGCGGCAGGTTCATCGAGAACTCCGCCATGTACGCATTGCGCGATGTCGACCCGCTGGGCATGAGCATGTAGCCGAGCCCCACGGTGAAGTCCGGCTTCATCGCCATCCGCGTCAAGGTGGCCTTCTTCCCGCGAAGTGGTCATCTGCTGGCGCAGCGCGGCCAGTTCGGGCCGGTGTTCGATGGCAGTCTGCTCAAGTTCTTCAATCGCAGGCAGCGCAATCGGAGTCGCATAGCTGCCGCTGATCTCCACCGGCTCATCGGGGCGCCGGCCCATCAGCGCATTCAACTGCGCCCGCGCCGAATCGCGTTCCTGTTCGAGCTCGACCATGTGCTCGTTGAGCCGCGTGACGGCCATCTGCGCGCGCAATACCTCAGCCTGCGCGAACCTTGCCGGTGGTGTACTCGGCCATCGCGCCGGCCAGCGCCTCCTTCAGCAAGCGCGGCCTGGTGGTCGTGCACCTTGAACGCATCGGCATTGCGCTTGAGGTCCGCGCAGGTCTTGCGCACTTCGACCGCCACCTCTGCGCGCGCCGTGTCCAGGTCGTCGGACGCAACTTGCGCGTTTTCGATCGCCACCCGCGACGCGCACTATCGCGCTTTTCCTGGCTCGGGTACGTCTGCTCCATCATGAACATCAACTGCGCCTGGTTCAGATCCCAGGGCTTGCTCAGGGGCGTTTGCCAGTCGCGAACGGTGAACATGGGATCTTCCAGGCTGCCGGCCGTCGAAGTCTTCATCTGCGCGAGCGTCAGGCGCCGCACCGCCGCGCGAATCTCGGGATTCGATTCGCGAGCCTCGGCAACCGCCTGGTCCACGGTAAGAACGACGGCATCGCGAGCCGGCGAATCCTCGTGGCGCTCTGGTTGCCCGAAGCATGGCCACGACAGGGCCAGAGCAACGGGCACAATCAAGTATTTGCAATTCACTTTCTAACTCCGCAATTCAGGCGGAATCGGCCGATCTGCCCATTCCCCGCGCACGGCCTTTTTGGAGGGTCGCCGGAAAATGGACGAAATCAGCAGGTCCGCATTAAAGGCAAGACACATTGCTCACGGCACAAAGAGCACCTGCCGGAACAGCCAATGCGGAAAGAGAGGAAATCAGATTCGGAGGATGGATTTGCCGGGTGGCGAAGAGCGATGAGGAGTCGCGGTTGTGGCGTTTGCCCCAAGTTGTATTGCGGGTTCTTCTGCAGGAACGAATGAGGCAAGGATCGCCAGGGGATTCGGGCTGACCACCGCCCGCTGCTCGACGATCGCGGGCAGTTCACTGCGAACCGTGCAGCAGCTTGCCTTGATACTGGCCGCCGGCGCCGACGGATGCACGCAGCAGTCATGGCGTGTCGCGCGAGTGGGCGACTGGCACCTTCCGTAGGGCAAAAGCAGCGTGATGATCATTACGATCGCCACACCCGCCCGATGAAGTATGCCTTGCGTCATGTGTCTAGCCTAGCACTCTTCGTGCGGTCCGCGCAGGTGATGTGGATCACGCGATGCTCACAATCAACGATTACCTGCCCTGAGGCAAATCAACCTTACGTTCACAATTCCCTCGCCGCCTGGCAGCTACCATGTTCTGAAAGCAGTGATCGCCAGAAATCGATGTCTTCACTTGAGATACGCACGAACCAGATCGATCAGATCCTCGGCCAGTTCCGGCGCGATTTGTTCCTTCGACCCGTCGGTGAGATGGAATCGAATATGAGTCTCGAGTACTTCGCCCATCAGCGCGTTCACGCCGCCGCGGACCGCGGCCAGCAGCATCAACTGGTCGCCGCAGTCGCCGTTGCTGGTCAACGAACGCTCGATCGCTTCCAACTGGCCGCGTAGCTTGCGCACCCTCTGCACCATCTTGATGGTTTCCCGCTCGTGGTGGGTCATCTCGCTCCCCTGCTTTGCCATATACCTATCCCCGGTATACTATATACCAAGTGGGGGTATAGTTCTCAAACCTGATTTTCCCTCGCATCTCCCCTGCTCAGCCGGAAGGTTCCCGATGCCACTCACTTTCCATCGCCGCTCGTGGTCTTTGCTCCTGCTGTTGGGCCTCGCGGTCCTCTGCGGAGCCAGGCCGGCGCCGGCGCAGACGGTGGTTGCCGGGGCCGGGAACCCGGGCCAGCTTCCCTCCGCGCCCGAAACGGGCGGGTCGACACCGGAGGCACCGGCCGTTGATCCGCCGACAACGGTGCTCCACCACGCCGAAGGCGGACGATACTGGCTGTCGGGCCAGGCCAACTTCATTTTTCAGGGCCGGCTACCCTTTCACTCGCCTTACCAGGGTCCCAACAGTTTCCGCAACTCGGCCGAGTATAAGGTGTCGATGGTGGGCACGCTCTACACCGCCATGCGGGCCACCCAGTCCATCCGCTACAACACCGACCTGATCTTCGATCTCGAAGCCGCCGGGGGCCGCGGATTGAGCCAGGCGCTCGGACTCGCCGGGGAGCCCAACATCGACGTGGTCCGCAATCCATACCTCAGCATCGATCCCTACCCGGCCCGCTTCCAGATCCACCAGGTCATCGGCCTCACCAATAAAACCAGCAGCCAGGAGCCGAACTTTTTCGCGCTGGCCACCAGCGTTCCGGTTCGTCGCTTCGAATTCCGGCTAGGCAAGATGACGCTGCCGGACTTCTTCGACCTCAACGACATCGGCTCCGACAGCCACCTGCAGTTCATGAACTGGACGGTGGACAACAACGGCGCCTGGGACTACGCGGCCGACACGCGAGGCTATACCGTGGGCGGCATGGCCGAGTACGACGACCGCTCCTGGACGCTCCGCTACGGGATCTTCGCCATGCCGATCGTGGCCAACGGCATCGACCTGGACTGGGCCTTCAGCCGCGCGCACGGGCAGAACGGCGAGTTCGAACTGCGCCGCAGTCTGGTGCCGAAGCGCAAGGGAACGACGCGCGTTCTGTTCTACGCCAACACCGCCCACATGGGGAACTATCGCGAAGCGGTGCACGCATTTCTCCGCGGAACCGACCCCGCGCCGAACATCGTCGCTCACGAGCACTTCGGCGCGCTCAAAGTTCGGGGTTGGCTACAACGTGCAGCAGGAGTTGAGCGACAACCTGCGCGTCTTCGGCCGCTTTGGATGGAATGAAGGCCAGCACGAGTCATTCGCCTACACCGAAGTAGACCAGACGGTGGAATTAGGCGGCGATTACTCCGGCCGCCGTTGGCATCGCAACGAAGACAAGGTCGGCCTCACCGTGGTTTCCAACGCGATCAAGCGCGACCACCAGAATTACCTGCGCTACGGGGGCGTTGGCTTTCTGCTCGGCGACGGCAATCTCAACTACGGGCGCGAAAATATCATCGAAAGCTATTACAACTGGCATGCCTGGCGGGGTCTGTTCTATGCGCATCGACGTGCAACACATCGCCGATCCGGGCTACAACCGAGACCGCGGCCCTGCGTGGGTGGACTCGGTTCGCGGCCATATTGACTTCTAAGCAAAAACTGCGGTCCGCAGGTCGTGTCCGATATGCTTAAAGGGAGCTATAAGAGTCCCGAAGCGAGGAGCGCCTGGTGGCAGGTTCGGAGAACCGCGTTCTTGTCTATGACGTCGGCGGAAGTCACATCTCGGCGGCGGTTTTCGATCGCGATACCTGTCAGCTCGAAGGTGTCGTCAGCGCCGGATACCCCTCCGCGCAGACCATCGACACATTTCTGAACGTGCTTCATTCGCTCGCATCGCTAGCTCAAGAAGGTCAGCCGGGTATTTGCGGCGCTTCTCTGGCCATGCCCGGGCCGTTTGATTACGAAGCCGGCGTCAGTTGGATGGAGCACAAGCTGCCATACCTGTATGGCTTCGATCTGCGCAAGGCGCTGGCCGCCCATCTGGGGCTGGAGCCTTCGTCGGTCCGCTTTCTCAATGACGCCGCCGCCTACCTGGTGGGCGAAATCGCCGCCGGCGCCGCCCATGGTGTGTGCCGCGTCGTGGGCATCACGCTCGGTACGGGCGTTGGATCGGCCTTCGCTGTGGACGGCCACCTGGTGCGCGAAGGAACGGGCGTGCCCTCGGGCGGCGAAATCTGGAACGTGCCTTACCACGGCGGAATCGTCGAGGACCAGATCTCCACGCGCGCCATTCAAAAGAGCTATCGCGAACGTACCGGAAAAGACCGCGAGGTGGCAGCGATTGCCGGATCGGTTGCACAGGATCCTGTCGCCGCGGAAGTGTTTTCCGAGTTCGGCCGCAACCTCGGGCTGGCGCTCAAGGCGGTGCTGTCATCGTTCGGCCCGCGCGTCATTGTGCTGGGCGGCGGCATCTCTCGTTCGGCGCAACTCTTCCTGCCGGCCGCCCAGGACGCGGTGGGCGACCTCGGGCAGCTTCGCGTGTCCGCGCTGGGCGATCATGCGCCCCTGGTCGGCGCAGGCGCCGCATGGTTTGAAAACGCCTCAGCTATTCCGACGGGCGCCGGGACCACCATCGCACACGCCGAGACCCCGCCAAGCTAAAGGACGCACCGGAAAACGATGCGCCCCATTGACTTTCGCTCGTTGTCGTTATTTTCCGGCGGGAGGATTCTGCGGCGGTTCGGCCGGTAGAGCGTAGATGACCTCGCCCTGTTTGGCGTAGTGCAGTTTCTCGCGGGCTTCGCGCTCGATGGCGTGCGGATCGGACTTGAGTTTCTCGATGCGCTGCCGCAGGCGTGCGTTCTCCAGTTCCAGGGTATCGATCTCTTTACGCAGTTGCTTGTCTTCGACGCGTTTCTGCTGCCAGACCGATAGGCCGTGCCGCCCGCTGATCACGTGCCACGTCACCAGCAAGGCGAGGGCAACCGCCAGGATGCTTCCCGCCGGGCGCCAGGCGCGCGCAGCCCACCCCACCAACCGCTCGGAAAAAGCGGGTGGCGGCGCAGGCTTCCGGCCTGTCGCAGGGTTGGTGCGCTGCTCGATGTTCCCGTCCGGCTTTTGACCCAACGTCTTCTACCCCGTTACGAATTTCTTGGCCGCCGCGCTCAAGGACTCCATGTCCTTTTCGCTCCGGGCCTCGGTATACGCCCGCACCACGGGCTCCGTCCCCGATAACCGGTAGCAGACCCACGAGCCGTCATCGAGAATCAGCTTCAAGCCGTCGGTGCGAACTACCTTCACCACCTTGCGACCGCTCAGTTCGGTGGGATCGGTCTTCAACTTCTCAGTGAACGCGGCTTTCACTTCCGGGGTCAAGCGGAAGTTCTCGCGAACGGGGTAGAAGGAACCAACCTTGGCAAACAGTTCCCGTAATTGCACACCCAGGCTCTTGCTGCGTGTAGCCACCATCTCCGTGACCAGCAGTCCGGCGATGATGCCATCCTTCTCCGGAACGTGGCCGCGGATGGTCAGTCCGGCGGACTCCTCGCCGCCGATGGCGATCTTGTCCTCGATGATCAATTCGCCGATGTACTTGAATCCCACCGGCGTTTCATACAGCGGCACTTTGAGGTGCTCGGCCACGGCATTGACCAGGTTGGTGGTGGCGACGCTCTTGGCCACACCGTTCTTCCATCCCCGCGTCTCCACCAGGTATTCGAAGAGCAGCGCGATGATGTAGTTGGGCTGAATGAAGGTGCCGTCCTGGTCCACGATGCCGAAGCGGTCCGCGTCGCCGTCGGTAGCGATGCCGATTTGAGCCCCGATCTCCTTCATCTTTTCCTTGCACTTGCCAAGCAGGTGGTCGTCGGGCTCGGGCGCATGTCCGCCGAATAGCACGTCGCGATAATCGTGCACTGTCTCGACCTTAACGCCTGCCTCGCGCAGCACGTGGCAACTGTAGCCGCGCCCCGCGCCCCAGAAAGGATCGAAGACCACCTTGATGCCCGACTTGGCGATGGCGTTCAGATCGACCAGTTCGCCGAGCCGCTTCAGGAAGTCCGGCTTCACGTCGGCAGTTTCAAAACCGCCGCTGGGCGGATTCGCGGCTGCGACTTTGCCGCCGCCGCCATCAATTCGCCCGATGGCCGCCTCGATCTGCTTCGTCACTTCAGGCAGCGCGGGCGCACCGTCGTGCGTGGAGAACTTGATCCCGTTGTATTCCGGGGGATTGTGCGAGGCCGTGAAGTTGATCGCTCCGGAGGTCTTCATACTGCGAACGGCGTAGGAGATCGCCGGGGTCGGCGCGACGTCGGGGATCACGATCGGGGTCACGCCCGATCCCGCCAGCACCCGCGCCGCTTCAGCCACAAACGATTCGCCCAGAAAACGCGGATCGCGACCCACCAGCACGCGATGCGGCTTGGGCTGGGTCTTGACATACTCCGCAATGCCGGCCACGGCCAACCGGATGTTGGCTACCGTAAACTCGTCGGCAACGATGGCCCTCCATCCCGAGGTGCCAAATTTGATCGCTGTGCTCATGGTGTTCTCCACGCGCCCTCCCAAGTCCCCGGCGACAGGTCTTCGTCGGTGGGGTAGTGAATGCGCAATCCCGTTTATAACGGTCCGGGCCGGCCTTCGCAAAGTGGATCGTTTGTCGCCGCTGCGTACGGGCAAGAGTCGGGCTGCTCGCGCATTAGGATGGCTACATCGGTCCAGGAGTTTCTTATGGTCGAACCAACCTCATCGGCCCGCATCGTTCTCACCACTGCCTCCAGTCTCGACGAAGCCAATCATCTCGGCCGAACGCTCGTCGAGGAACGCCTCGCCGCATGCGCCACGTTGATTCCCGCCGTCGAATCCATCTATTCGTGGAAGGGCAAGCTGGAAACATCGAGCGAAACCATGCTGATGCTGAAGACCGGGAGCCAACAGCTTGCAGAGCTCGAGGCGCGCCTGCACCAGTTGCATAGCTACGAGACCCCCGAGTTTCTGGTGTTGCTCATTGAGGCCGGAAGCCACGCTTATCTTGAATGGATGTTCAGCGGGCTGAATGCGGCGCGCTCGACGGACCCGGAGTGACAGGCGATGCAACTCGCTGGGCACACAAGTTCTCCGGTGCCCGTCTGGTATCCTTGGCAACAGCGGCTTGCCAATTGTCGAGGCCTTGAACCACCACCCAAAAACGGACGTTTGAAGGCTGTGGATCGCCAGATTTCTCTTGTCCACTCAACGTGGGGAGCGGCAGATTCCGTCGGCCCGGACAATTCAATTGGAGAAGCGTTTCGACGCCCCATGCGCTGGTTACTGATTGTCCTCGTTGTTTCGGTCTGCGCGCTCATTTTTCTCTCCGCCGGTGTGGCCTGGCATATCTGGCGCCAGCACCGAAAGCCCGCAGTGCCGCTGGCAACTGCGGTGCAGGAGGAGAGTGAGATTGAATCGGAGGAAGCACCATGAGCAGTGAAACCCGCTCGCCGGCCACTCCAGCAGTACTCGTCACGGCGAGGCCGCTCCCCTGGCTGCGCGCCACGGGCATCGTCCTGGCAGCCAGCGCCTTTGTCGCCGCCTGTGCCCACGTTGCCGTGCCGCTCTATTTCACTCCGGTGCCGCTCACGCTGCAGCCTTTCGCAGTCCTGCTCCTGGGCCTTCTGTTGTCGCCACGGCTCGCCGGAGCCAGCCTGATCGCCTACCTCGGCGAAGGTGCGCTCGGGCTTCCGGTGTTCGCACCCGCCGCGGCCAGTGCTCCCGGTCTTGCCCACCTGTTCGGACCCACCGCCGGCTACCTGCTCGCCTACCCATTTGCCGCGGTCATCATTTCGTTCGCCTATCGCCGCCTGCAGCGCGGATTCGTCCCCGCGCTGCTCAGCGCCGCGCTCGGCAACCTGGTCATCCTTTCCACCGGCGCTCTCTGGCTGGCCATGCTTACTCATGCCTCTGTGCGCGTGGTTTTGCTGCAGTCCTTTGTTCCATTCCTGCCCGGCGATGCGCTTAAGGTAGTTGCCGCCGCATCGTTAGCCGCGGTGTGGCTGCGTTTCCGCCAGCGCAACCCGGGTTCTCTCCCCACAAAGTAGTCTTCGTCGAAAGGATCTGTACATTCCGTGAGCACCCAGCAATCTGAACCGGCAACCACCGCGGCCATTCGCGAAATCTCCATCGCCCACAGTCCCGACTCCGACGACGCCTTCATGTTTTACGGATTGGCGACCAACAAGGTCCGCGTTCCCGGCTATCGGTTCACGCATACGCTGTGCGACATTGAAACGCTCAATCGCCGCGCCCAGGACGAAGCCTTCTTCGACGTCTCGGCCATCAGCTTCCACGCCTATCCCTACGTGCAGACCAATTACACGCTGATGGGTTGCGGGGGCAGCGTCGGCGAGGGCTACGGCCCCATGATCGTATCGAGCCGGCGCCTCGCGCCCGAGGATCTGAACAAGATTCGCGTGGCTATCCCCGGCACACTGACCACCGCCTACCTGGCTCTCAAAGTCTTCAACCCGGAAGTACAGACGGAGACAGTTCCCTTCGACAAGATCATTCCTGAGATTCTGGCCGGAAAGTACGACGCCGGCCTCATCATCCACGAAGGCCAGCTCACCTATTCCTCAAGCGGTCTCTATCGCGTAGTCGATCTCGGGCGTGTGGTGGCGAGAAACCACCGGGCTCGTGCTTCCCCTGGGCGGCAATGCCATCCGGCGCTCGCTGGGACCCGAGGCCCACCGCATCATCTCCAAGGCGCTCCGTGACAGCATCCAGCACGCCCTCGATCACCGCGAACAGGCGCTCGAGTACGCCATGCAGTTTGCCCGCGACCTCGACACCTCGCTGGCCAACCGTTTCGTGAGCATGTACGTGAACGACCGCACGCTCGACTATGGCGCCGACGGCCGCAAAGCCATCCGCAAACTGCTCGATCTTGGCCATGAGCGTGGCATCATTCCCATCGCTCCCCTGGTGGACTTCGTCGACTAAGGTCTGCCCCGGTCTCAACTCAACTTATGAGTTTGTTTCCCCCCGGCGCGGTGGGGTTCGCAAAGACCGGTGACACTCAGCGATCACTTTTGATCCGCCTTGGGCTCGTTGCTGCGTGGTGGCACCGGATGCTCGGCGGCCCACTTGGCTGCCCTTCTTTGTACCCCGAGCCGCGGCAACAACCATAGCTTCGCCGCCGACTCGTCGCGATTCTTTGCGAATTGCGCCTGCAGCTGTTCGCCGGCCCGGGCAGCAGCCAGATTCTGCCAGAAGTAGGCCTCGGTGTAGCTCTGCGGAACGCCCTTTCCGCTGTTGTAAAGCACACCCAGGTTGTTCTGCGCGTTCGGGTATCCCTGTTCCGCCGCCTTCTTCCACCAGATGGCGGCCTGAACGTAATCCAGGGCCACTCCATGCCCGAGATAGTAGTCGTAGCCCAGTTTGTACTGCGCGACCATATCTCCAGCCTTGGCCTGCTCAATGACCTGGGGATCGATGGGGTGGTCGACCAATGCGATGGACGAAGGGACGGCTCCTGGCGCTCCAGAATTGTTGGTCTCCTGGGTTGGCGCCGCAGCCGGTGCGGGCTTCGTCTCCTGTGTGGGAGCCGGTTGAGTTTCCTGCGGTTGTGCCGGCTTTTCCTCCGCTGCAGGCGCCGGCTTTGTCTCCTGCGGCTGGGGAGGTTTCTCTTCCTGTGCGGGAGGCTTCGTCTCCTGTGCCGGGGCAGGCTTTTCTTCCTGGACAGGAGGCGGCTTTGTCTCCTGCAGTTGAGAAGGCTTCTCTTCCTGAGCCGGCGCAGGCTTGGTTTCCTGCGGCGGAGAAGGCTTCTCTTCCTGGGTAAGCACCGGCTTTGCCTCCTGCGTCAGAGCGGGCTCATCGTCCTGGCAGGGAGCGGACTCTATCTCCTGTGATGGGGCGCGCTCGTCGTCCGCCGGAGGAGTTGCCTCTGTCCGTTGCGGCTGCGATGGCTTCGCGTCTTGAGCCACAACTACGGGCAGTTGCCAGGTTCCGTTCTGGAGGTAGTTCCGGCGCCAATTCGAGCCGAAGATGGTCATTCGGTCGCCGTGCAGCGCCGCCCGGTACATGCCAATGCTGCCGGCGGACGGGCCGGACGCGGTGCAATCCTTGTAGGTCACGCCAGCCTGCGCGAAATTGCTGCACATAACCGCGGTGTCCTCGGGATACGCCGGGAACCCCTCACACGCCCGGTCAAGCACCGTGGAGCAATGAAACACCAGGCGCGCCTTGTCCGGCATGATCACTCTGACGTCGTAGAAAAAAGCATACCCGCGGCGGCTTTCTGCCGGTTCCTGCGACACGGGAAAACCGGAATCTCCGCAATAAAAGCCGAGTTCCCTCGTATAGGTTCCGGATTTGCCATTGCAGCCGGTCAACACCTGTTCGGCATTGATCGAAATCTCAGGTTCGCTCGCTCCCAGCCTCACGCCGGTGTGCGTTTGCACCACTTCCACCTGCAACCAGTCCTTGGAATGGCATGGCAATGCCCCGCCCAGCAGGGCAAAGAGCAAACACGTTGCTGCGTTCAGACGCTGCATTTCTTTCCATTAGAAGGCTGCGGGGGAGGTGCTAGATTCCGATTGTTCCACCCGGGCATTCGAATTGCAAGAGTGTAAATTACAAATAATCAACCGATTTAGGAGTCAGTGTCTTTAGCATAACCTGCACCGCTCGGCGGACGTGAATCTATGCCATGGCCGCCAGCACCGCGTCTGCGAACTGCGTCGTTCCAGCCTTGCCCCCCACGTCGCGGGTGAGAGTCTTGCGCTCGGAATAGACGGTTTCAAGTGCCTTTTGTACCCTGTCTGCCGCGGTCTCCTCATCCAGGTAGCGCAGCATAAGAATGGCCGACTGCAGCAGCGCCGTGGGATTGGCAATGTCTTTGCCGGCGATGTCGGGAGCAGACCCGTGCACTGCTTCAAAGATGGCGCATTCCGTTCCCAGGTTGGCGCCGGGCACCAGACCCAGTCCGCCCACGAACGCAGCGCACAGATCGCTCACGATATCGCCATAGAGGTTTTCCAGCAGCAGCGTGTCGTACTGGTAGGGATTCATCACCAGTTGCATGCAGGTGTTGTCGATGATGTGCTCGCCGTAAACCACATCGGGAAACCCTTCCGCAACTTTGCGCGCGCAGCGCAGAAACAGCCCGTCGGAGAGCTTCATGATGTTGGCTTTGTGGATGGAGTGGATCTTCTTGCGCCCGTGCTTGCGCGCATATTCAAATGCGAACTTGGCGATGCGCGTGGAACCTTTCTCGGTGATCACCTTGATGCTCTCGACGACGCCGGGCACGACTTCGTGTTCCAGGCCTACATATTCGCCCTCGGTGTTCTCGCGCACGATGATCAGGTCCACGCCCGGCCATTTCGACTCCAACCCGGGCAGATTCTTGATCGGCCGGAAATTCGCGAAGAGGTCGAACTTCTTGCGCAGGGTGACGTTGATGCTTTTGAATCCGCCTCCGATCGGCGTAGTGACTGGCCCTTTGAGCGCGACCTTGTTGCGCTCGATCGACTCATAGAGAGCCGCAGGAATATATTCGCCGAAGATCTCGAATGCCTCGGCCCCCGCCGAGTAGCGTTCCCACTCCCACTTCACTCCGGTCGCCTCGAGAATGCGGACCACCGCCTGCGTCACTTCCGGCCCAATGCCGTCGCCCGCAATCAGCGTAACTTTATGCGTCTTGGTTTCTGCCATATCCCTACCCGTCTTAGCTTTTAGCTTTGATCATGATGTTGGAACTTCGCTCGCGATCCGTAGTCTGGAGAACAGCTCCCAGTTAAGAAGCTAAAAGCTAGGAGCTGGAAGCTGCCTTTTTATGTCCTTCCAGCAGCCCCTCGAGCTCTTCCTTGAATTCCCGCACGTCCTTGAAATCCCGATAGACAGACGCGAAGCGGATGTAGGCCACTGTGTCGATGCCCTTGAGATGGGACATAATCAGTTCGCCGATTTCGCGGGTGGTACGCTCGCGCTCGGGAGCATCCACTAGAAAAGTCTCCGTGGCGTCCACAATTGCTTCCAGCTTCTTCGAAGGGACCGGGCGCTTTTCGCACGCGCGCAGCAACCCGCTCAGCACCTTCTGGCGATCGAACCGCTCCCGCCGCCCATCCTTCTTCACCACCATGTACGGGATTTCGTCAATGCGCTCATACGTAGTGAAGCGGCGATTGCAGCGCTCACACTCCCGCCGCCTCCGGATGGAGTCGGCCTCTTTGCTTTCGCGCGAGTCCACCACCCGGTCTTGCCCAAATCCGCAGTACGGACACTTCATGCTGGGTTGATTCTAAATGCGGGGAACAAGGAACCGAGGGAACAAGGGCCACGGGGGAATCGAAAAGTCCCCGTCTCTAATCCCTATCCCCATTCCCTGTCTCATCCCAGAAACTCCCCAATCGCCCCCACCACCGTTTCCTGCTCGTCTTCTCGCAACTCGGGGAACATGGGCAGAGCCAGCACTTCGCGTGCGGCGCGTTCGGCCTCGGGAAAATCACCTTCCTTGTATCCCAGGCTCTTGAGCGCACCCTGCATGTGCAGCGGCACCGGGTAGTAGATCTCCGTGCCGATCCGCCGGCTGGTGAGAAATTCGCGCAGCCCATCGCGCCGCGAAGAACGGATCACGTACTGGTGCCACACATGCGTGCTGCCCTTCACCTCTTGCGGCAGCACGACGCCGTGCACGGGGTAAGGTCCGCTCTCCGCCAGCCCCGCCGCCCTGAACAGCGCGTCGTATCGCTCCGCTACCACGCGCCGCTTCCGGTTCCAGCCATCAATGTACTTCAACTTCACGCCGAGAATGGCTCCCTGGAACCCGTCCATGCGAGCATTCCAGCCGATCTCATCGTGGTAGTAGCGCCGCCGCATCCCGTGCTGACGCAGCATTCTCAGGCGCTGGGCAATCTCATCGGAGTTGGTCGTGACCATTCCGGCATCGCCCGCCGCGCTCAGGTTTTTGGTGGGATAGAAGCTGAACGCCGCCACGTCGCCCAGCCCGCCCGCCTTACGCCCCTGCCACTCGGCGCCCCAGGCCTGGGCGGCGTCCTCGACCAGGGCCAGCCGATGCTCTCGTCCAAAACCAGAAAAAGAATCCCAATCCACCGTCTGCCCGTATAAATGCACCGGCAAGATGGCCCGGACCGCCTTGCCGCGCGGCGAATCGAGCGCCGCCTCGACCGCGCCGGGATCCAGGTTGAATGTGGCCGGATCGATGTCCGCCAGCAACACATCGCCGCCCGCCCGCAGAATCGCACTCGTTGAGGCAAAGAAGCTGAAGGGGGTGGTGATCACCGCTCTTCCCGGCCCGATCCCGACGGCCGCCAGCGCCAGCCACAGCGCATCGGTCCCCGACGAGCAGCCCACTGCGTGGGCCACGCCCAGCGCGCTGGCCGCGGCCGCCTCGAACTCCGCAACCGCATTCCCCAGAATGAATTGCCGGGAATCCAGAACCCCCGCCATCGCTTCCAGCAGTTCCTGGCGAAGGGGCGCATACTGCCGCTCCAGGTCCAGCATCGGGATGGCCTGTGTGCCCGTTTCTGCCGGATCCTTTAAAGAGTTTTTCACCCGTCAATGTTATCAGTGGGATGGGAACCGACCGGGGTGATGGCTCGCACCGCCGGAACTGTCCCAAACTGGAACAGTCATTGCCCCAGTTGAAAACCTTCGTGATCCACTATATTGTTGTCACATTGCGGGATTCGGTGACTCCGGGACTTCCGGCGCCGCCCTCGCGGATTTGTTTCTACCCACGACTTCACGTTCCAAACGCATCTAACCGATGAGGAAAGTAGGAGATCGGCAATGGAAAATAAGCCGGCACAAAATATTCAGGACACCTTCCTGAATACGGTTCGCAAGGACAAGACCCCAATCACCATTTACCTGGTCAGCGGCGTCAAGCTTACCGGCAAAGATTCGGTCCTTCGACAAGTATTCCGTGCTTCTCGAGAACAATAGCCAGGAGCAATTGATTTTCAAGCACGCCATTTCTACCGTGGTCAGCAACCGGAGCGTGCTCCATACCGAGCATCGTCCGGCCACTATGCACACAGGTCTCGGTCCGTCTGCGGTCACTACCCCGTCCGCCGGACCGGGCGACACCCCGCGAGGAGCGGTTCCGATTGGAAGTTGACGCAGACAGGACGCGCGCTCGGTCCGGAACCGACGCGAGAGCGCCGAACGCGCCATTCTTGTCGGAGTGGATTTCTGCCGTCCGCTCGCGCCCCAGCCGAGCAGGCTTGGCTGGGTGCGCGAGCGGCTGTGCGCCTGCCCGCCGACATCAGCGGACCATTCCGATTACCAGCCGAGGAACCACGTACCCCGCTGGCCGGCCCCGGCATCGCCCCGCTGTTTCTCCCGGACTCAATGCCGAGGAGTCGCTGGCGGAATTCCGCGAGCTCGTCTCGAGCGCCGGCGCCGAGATCGCCGCCGAAGTGATGCAGCGCCGCCCCCGTCCCGATCCCGCCACGCTCATCGGCGCCGGCAAAGTCGAGGAGATCGCCGGCATCGCCGCCTCCACCCAGGCCGACCTGGTTCTCTTCGATCACGACCTCTCGCCGACCCAGTTGCGCAACCTCGATGCGGCTTTGCCCTGCCGCGTGCTCGACCGCACGCAGCTCATCCTCGACATCTTCGCGCGCCACGCCCGTACCCGCGAAGGCCAGCTCCAGGTGGAGCTCGCGCAACTCGAGTACATGCTTCCGCGCCTCACCGGACGGGGCAAAGCCATGTCGCAGCTCGGCGGCGGCATCGGCACCCGCGGCCCCGGCGAAACCCAGCTCGAAACCGACCGCCGCCGCATCCAGCGGCGCATCGACCAGCTCAAGCTCGACCTGGAAGCGGTGCGCCGCGTTCGCAAACAGCAGCGCCAGCGCCGCGAGTCGGTGCCGGTGCCCACGGTGGCCCTGGTCGGCTACACCAACGCCGGCAAGAGCACGCTGTTCAACCGCATCACCGGAGCGCAGGTCCTGCAGTCGGCGCAGATGTTCGCCACCCTCGACCCCAAATTACGTGCCATCGAGCTCCCCAGCCGGCGCCGCGTCCTGCTGTCGGACACGGTGGGTTTCATCCGCAACCTGCCCCACACGCTGGTCACCAGCTTTCGCGCCACCCTGGAAGAGGTGGAGCAGGCCGAAATCCTGCTGCATGTTCGCGACGCCGCATCCACCTACGGCGAAGAGCAGAAGGCGCAGGTCGAAAAAGTCCTGGGCGAGTTGAACGCGCTTTCCAAGCCTCGCATCGAGGTCCTGAACAAGATCGACCTGCTCGGCGCCCATGAACGCGAAGGCATCGCCTCACGCTCCCACCCGCCCGGCGCCCGCGAGGTCGTGGTCTCAGCCCGCACCGGGGAAGGAATCGAGGCCCTGCTTTGGAGCCGTCGACCAGGCCCTCTACTCCGATCCGGTGATCGAAGCCGAGCTCAACATTCCTCAAAAGGAAGGCGCCGCCCTGGCTGCGATCGAAGCAGGAATGGTGATCCATAACCGATCGTACGAAGGCAATCTCGTCCACCTGACCGTGGCCGGGCCGGCCTCGCTGGTGGGCCGTTTCCGCGCCTACAAGCTCCGCGATAAGTAAGGATCGAATACAGGAGCGCCGTTCAGTACTTCGGCACCAGGTCGGTGTACGCCGCGTTTATCGCATGGCACTGTCCCTCGGCGTGGCCGTATTCATCCTCGGTTACATCCATCACGAACCCGGAGATGGGCCCGACCGTGGTGTGCGTGCCTGCACTGTTGCCCGGCATGTACTGATTCTCCTGGTCGTCGGCTTCCCAGCGCCATCCCAGTTCGAGGCACGCCCGTTGCCGGTGCTGGGTCCCATAGAGCAGTCTTTTCATGGCGTGCTCCTGGACGTGGCATCGCAGCGCGAATTCTGTTTGGACGGCGAACACCCCTGCGATCGCGCACAAGGCAATTGCCTGGGCAAAGAGTGAGGTTTTTTGAAGCAGTCGCAGAAGCAAAATACACCAGCAGAGAGGAAGTGGGCTTTGCAAACAGTATATAGCCAGTCTCTCTCCACATCCATCTTTCCGATTTGAGGCGGCGCAAATTATGAAACACCCCGGCCGCGGTGCGCCACCGCATGTTCGCGAACAATTGTTTGTGTAGAGGGAATTCTCCCCCTCTGTGCAACCCCGCCCTCTTGCGCCTACAATGCCTCAAATGGCAAACGCAACGGAAAAAATATTCGAAGTAGCCTGCCCCGATTGCGGCGCAATGCTCAGAATCGACGCGGCCACCGGCCTGGTGGTGAGCCACACTCCGGCCCCCCGCAAACGCATGTTCGAAGACCTGGAAACCGCCGCCAAGGCTATGCGCGAGCAGAACGAACGCAAGGAGTCCATCTTCCGGCAGAGTGTCGACGCGGAGCGCAACAAAGAGGACCTGTTCGAAAAGAAGTTTGCTGAAGCGCTGAAGAAAGCCAAGGATGCTCCCGACGTCAAGCCCTTGCGCGAATTCGACCTGGACTGACTCCGCCGCGACCATCAGGACCACCGGCGCCGCACTTGCCGCATCTCTTGTAGAGCGGCATCGAAATTCACCGGAACCGTCGGCTGCGTCGGCCGTGCAGGCTCAGTATGGAACCAAAGCTGCGGGGCGAGTTCCCGCGGACTGATTTGAAAAGGAGAGTACATGGGCGTGACTACGTTTCCCCACCCACCGAGCTATCCCAAGGGCCATGCTGAAATCAACGGGCCAACCCGCACCGAGCCCGATTGGTTGGGGCTCACTGTCGGCGGCAGCTTCCTGGCCGGATCACTGCTGCTGCTGAGCGGGAGAAAAAAAGCCGGCCTGCTGGTAACCGCCGGAGCCATGGCGCTGTCTCTACTCGACCAGAAGGAGACGGTGCGCGAGTGGTGGAACACATTGCCCAAATACCTCGATGATGCCCAGCACCTGCTCGACCAGGCCCAGGGGACCATCGACGATCTCGCCGCCAAGCGCGAGAAGCTGCGCGGCATGTTCAACCGCTGAGCCTCCAGGTCCTGCCCCGGTTGACGCCGTAGGAGATCCGCAGATCATCCCATCCTCCTTCACCGCCGCTCGCCGAGAGAGGCGGTGATCAACATCTTCGCCGTCGTTGCTTTTTCACCCCATCAGTCGTCGGCGTTACCATCGACTGCCTTCTTACACCAACGAGTCATTACAAACGACTCAGGAATCCATCGCAGCTTCCTAAGCGTTCTCTAATTGGCGCCGATGCATCGGGTGGGAAGGATTTCCCCATGCACACCGACGCCTATCCGACTTTGCTGCTCGCCTCGAGCTCGGCGAGCCTCATTTCCACCATCACCACGGCGCTCACCGATTCCGGCGTCCGGATCTCCATCGCGTCTTCGGCCCAGGCCGCGCTTCAGTCCATGCGTGGCCCCGCCGCCTTTTCTGCAGTTTTGCTCGATGCGGAACTCCCCGGCATGTCCGTCGAGCAATTGCTGGCCACCATCCGCTCAGGCAGCGACGATCACCGATTCCCTGTTCTCCTGATCAGCGAAGATGTTCGGCCGGAGTGGCTCAATCGGCTTGCCGAAGGCGTCATTGACGATCTCCTTCCGCAAACGCTCACGCCTTCTCACTGGCGCATCAGGCTGGACATCGTGATGCGCGCATTTCGCCAGGCGCGCGAACTGGAAAGCCTGCGAGAGTCCGCAGCATTGCACCGGGAGGCCGATCCGCTGACCGGCCTGCCCAATCGTTCTGGCATGCTCTCCATGCTGTTCCGCGAAACCGATCGCGTGCAGCGGATGCACACTTCCCTGTGCCTGATGCTTTTCGAAATCGACGATCTCGAGCACTGGTATGCCCGCCTGGGCGACTCCACGGCTGGGGAACTGCTTCTTCAGGTCGTGGCGCGGGTCCGCCGGCTGCTGCGCAGTTACGACCTGTTCGGTCGAGTGGGTAACGCCCAATTTGTCCTCGGCCTCCCGGGCTGCAGCGCGGTCAACGCCATCTCCCTGGCGGAGCGGATTCGCATGGAGATCTTTTCTGAGCCGTTTCAACTCCGCGACCAGCGCATCCGGCTCACCGCCGGCTTCGGTATCGCGCCCAGCCACGGGCGTTCGCCTTTGGTCGTGCTCCGCGAAGCGGAACTGGCTCTTCAATCTGCCCAGGCCTCTGGTCCGGAAGCAATCCAGTATTCTGAAACGCAGACCCTGCAGCCGGAAAATCCCGCTGCCTTTCTTTCCTCCGCCAATGACCGCTTCAGCTGGTAGAGGGTCAGCCCGTCTGACTAACGCGCCCCACTTGCACTTCCAGTCCCAGGAACTCCTGAAACACATCGTTCGAAAGCAGGCGTCCTCGCGCAGTCAACCGCACACGCCCGTCACCGATCATCACCAGCCCATCGTCTGCCAACCGCTCGGCTGCGCGCAGTCCCGGGGCCACGCGCTCTTGCCCGAATTCCTCTGCGAGCGCCGCAATGTCCACGCCCGTATTCAGGCGCAGCCCAAGGAACCACGCCTCTTCCATCTGCCGATCGAGCGAGAGCCACGCCGTCTCCGCCGGCTCGCGATTATCAAGATAAGCCTTCAGGTCGTCCGTAGTTTTTGTCCTCAACACAAATGCATCCTCGCCGTACAGCGCCGACGATGCATCGAGGCCCAGTCCGAGATAGGGCCGCCGCTCCCAATAGCGCAGGTTGTGGCGGGATTCAAATCCGGCGCGGGCGAAGTTGGAAATCTCGTACTGCTCGATGCCCGCTTCGCCCAGCCGTTCGATTGCCGTCTCGTACATCCGCGCAATCGCCTCGTCGCCGGGAACCAGCCCGGCCCGATAACGGGTTCCGCCGTTCAGCATCTCCCGCCCCAGCCGCGAATCTTCATCCACCTCCAGCATGTACACGCTGGCATGAGGAATCCCGCAATCGATCAGCACCGAAAGCGATTCGTCCCACGAAGCGAACGTCTGTCCCGGCAAGCCCCGCAATCAGGTCGACATTCAGGTTTGCGATACCGGCTGCCCGCAGCCGCCGCAAATCATCCAGGACGACCGCCCGGCTGTGCAGCCGCCCCGTCTCGTGCGCTTCGCGATCGATGAACGACTGCACTCCCAGGCTCACCCGGTTGACGCCCGATTCCGCCATGGCCTCGAGCGTCCCGTCCGCAAGCTGGCCCGGCGCGCACTCCACGGTGATCTCCGCGCCCGCTTCGACCGCAAATTCCCCTCGCAGCGCCGCGAACAAGCGGCGAATCAGTTCCGGCGCAAGCAGCGTGGGCGTGCCGCCGCCCAGGTAAACTGTATCCACCGTCCGGGGCAGATCGGCGCCCATCTGTGACGCTTGGGCCCTCGCACCCGTCAAATCCTGTATGAGCCGTGCGACATACCGCTCGTGGTCGCCGGCCGGATACACTCCCGAGGCGAAATTGCAATAGGTGCACTTCGACCGGCAAAAGGGCACCGAAATATAGACGCCGAGCGAGTTGTGCCGCATCCATGACATTGAGGACTATTCTTTCACGTGTTCAATCCCCCCGCTGACTCCCTCGAAGCCCTGCAATCCGGCAGACGCCATCACGAAATAAAAAAAGAAGTAAGGAGAGATGATTTGAAAGTGTGGGGGGTTGCTGCCATTGCTTTCCTGCAGGTCTTCTTATTCTGTTCTCATTGGTTTCTCTATCACACGCTGGTTGCGTTCTGGCCTTCGTTCCTGCCGCTGTCGGCGGAAGGAAGCTCATATCTTGGCGGCGCCCTCTACGCGCTCTCGGCCAGCTTCATCGTCGCGGCCCTGCTCGGCTTTCGCTTTTCCAATGGCTTTGTTGCCTTCCTCTACAAGTTCGCCGCCTCCTGGCTGGGAATTTTCAACTTCTTCTTCTGGGCAGCCTGCCTCTGCTGGATCGCCGATTTTTTGGCACAGGTGATCGGCCGCGAAACGGCGCATTCGGCACGGCCCTGGATCGGTACGGTTCTCTTCGGCGCGGCCATCCTGATCAGCCTTTATGGATTCATCAACGCCCGCCTCATCCAGGAGCGCCGCGTCACCGTGACGCTGCCCAATCTGCCCGAGTCATGGAAGGGGCGCACCGCGCTGCTGGTTTCCGATCTGCACCTGGGCAACATCAACGCCGTCGGATTCTCGCGCCGCATCGCGGCGATTGCCCGGCGCCTCGATCCGTCGATCATCTTTATCGCCGGCGATTTGTACGACGGTTCCAAGGCCGACCCCGCGCGCATCGCCGCGCCGTTATTCGCACTCCGCCCGCAGTTCGGCACGTTCTTCTGCGGCGGCAACCACGAGGACTTCGGCGATGCTGCCGAATATTCGACAGCCATTGCGCGTGGAGGCATTCGCGTCCTGCACAACGAGCGCGTCGACGTAGACGGTCTTCAGGTGATCGGCGTGTCTTATGCCGATGCAACCTACCCCACTCATCTGCGCGCCTTTCTTGAGCCGCTGCACCTGGGCATCGGTCCCGCCAGCATTCTGCTCAACCACGTTCCCCACCGGCTGCCCATCGTCGAGCAGGCGGGCGTGAGCCTGCAACTCTCCGGGCACACCCACGGCGGCCAGATCTTCCCGTTCACGTTCATCGTGCGCCGCGTATACGGAAAATTCAGTTACGGTCTGCAGCGATTCGGCAAGTTGCAGGTGCTCACCTCGAGCGGCGCCGGCACATGGGGACCTCCGATGCGCGTGGGAACCCAGCCCGAAGTGGTACTCATCACCTTTGCGTGAAGATTCCGCTTGGCGCCATGCCGGGCGAAACCGTTGATCGAAGGACAGCACCCCGGAGACTAACTTAAGATCGCTTCAGCGCAGAAATCTGTTCGCTGGAGAAGAAAGCGTGTCCGCCAAGTCCCCCGCCTCGCCCGACACCTCCGTAGTCCGCACTCATCTTTCCGGCTACGACCTGCTGCTCCACCCCGAACTCAACAAGGGCACCGCATTCACCGAAGAGGAGCGCTCCGCATTCGCCCTGCACGGCCTGCTTCCGCCGCACATCGGCACGCTCGAAGACCAGCGCGAACGCCGCAAGAAGGCTCTCGACAACCAGCCCAGTTCCTTCGCGAAATACACCCTCATGCGCGATCTTCAGGACAGCGATGAAACCCTGTTCTACTCGCTCATCGCGCACAACACTGAAGAACTGCTGCCCATCGTCTACACTCCAGCCGTCGGCGAAGGCTGCCAGCGCTTCTCCGAGATCTGGCGCAAGCCGCGCGGCCTGTTCATCAGCTATCCCCGACCGCCACCGCATCGATCAGATGCTCGCCGATCCGCGCTACGATCAGATCCGCTGCATCGTGGTCAGCGACGGAGAGCGCATCCTCGGCCTCGGCGACCAGGGCGCCGGCGGCATGGGCATTCCCATCGGCAAGATGGCGCTTTACACCGCGCTCGGCGGCATTCCTCCGCAGCACTGCCTGCCCATCCTGCTCGATGTGGGCACCGACAACCAGGCACTGCTCAGCAACCCCATCTACATCGGCTGGCAGCACCATCGCGTGCGCGGGCAGGAGTACGACGACTTCATCGAAACGTTTGTCCGCGCCGTGCAGCGCCGCTGGCCGCACATTCTGCTGCAGTGGGAAGACTTCGCCGGGGAAAACGCGCTGCGCATCTTGAGCCGCTACCGCGATCGACTCTGCACCTTCAACGACGACATTCAGGGCACCGCGGCGGTCACCACCGGCGCCCTGTTTGCCGCTGTCAACGCCACGGGCATTCCGCTGCGTGACCAACGTATCGCCATGTTCGGCTCGGGTTCCGCGGGCGTGGGCATTGTTGCCCTGATGATCGCCGCCATGAAGGAGCAGGGCCTGTCCGAAGCCGAGGCCCGGCAGCGCATCTATGCATTCAATCGCCACGGCCTGATCGTGGAAGGCGATCCCAGCCTGCGCGCCAGCCAGGTCCCTCTGGCCCGAAAGAAGGAAGAAGTCGCCGCCTGGTTGCTGTCGAACCCCGGCCCAATCTCTTTGCACGATACGGTGAAAAACGCCGGCATCACGGTCCTTGTCGGAGTCTCCGCACAGGCCGGAGCCTTCACCGAGGAAATCGTCCGCACCATGGCAACCAATACCCCGCGCCCGGTGATTTTCCCGCTCTCCAACCCCACCTCGGTTTCCGAAGCCAAGCCCGAAGACCTGTTCCGGTGGACCGATGGCAAGGCGCTGGTTGGCACCGGCAGCCCTTTCCCATCTGTTGAGGTTGAGGGCCGCAGCGTCCGCATCTCGCAGATCAACAACTCGTTCATCTTTCCGGGACTTGCCCTCGGCATCCTGGTTTCCCGCGCCACCCGCGTCACTGAAGCCATGATGATGGCCGCCGCGAAGGCAATGGCTTCGGCCTCGCCCACCGTGCAAGATCCGGGCGCGCCGCTCCTTCCCCGTATCTCCGAATCCCGCAAGGTCGGCCTGACCGTGGCCGAATCCGTGGCCCGCCAGGCTATTGCCGACGGAGTCTCGCAGATCGCCGATCCTGCCACCCTGCCCGACCAGTTGCGCGCCTATGTCTGGGAGCCCGTCTACCACCCCTATGAGCGCGTCAGTCCCCCCTGCTGACCAGCATTTCCCACCATTCCCGCCGGTAAAGCCATCGCCGGATGAATTTGCAGAAAATCTTGCGTTCGCGTGAAAGAATTCGTCCAATAATGTCGCGTATACGGGTAGAGAGATAATCTCAGCGCCCGTTTGCCTGCCTAAGAGCACTGGCGACCAAGCCAGGCAATTTCACGGTTTGAGGTCTTCCCCCCTGCGTGGGCTAGCTCCCATCCCCTAAAGGAGATCGACAAATGCACAACCGTACCAGGCCGTTCGCGGCCTTTGCCCTTTCCCTGCTCACTCTCGGACTGGCGGCTCCAGCCTTCGGCCAGTTCAGGCCCACCATCAACATCAACTGCGGCCGCAGCGATTCTCTGGCCACCGCCGCCGCACTCGCAATCCCCAACACCCTCATCAACATCAAGGGCGCCTGCACCGGCCCCATCAGCATCACGACCAACGGACTTCAACTGAATGCTGTCGGCACTGCATCCATCAATGGAGGCGGCAAAGACGCCGTCACCATCACCGGCGCCCAGCGCGTGACGCTCTCCGGCCTCGCCATCAACGGCGGAAACAATGGCATCGTTGCGAAGAACGGCGCGCAGGTATTGCTCCAGAACGACACCGTCTCCGGCAATGCGCAAACTGGGATATCGGTCCTGGCCAACTCCAGCGTCACCGTTACTGGTGGCTCCAGCCAGAACAACGGGCTTTTTGGAATCGACGTCGAAGCCACATCCGCCCTGGTTGTCACCGGTTCCTACTCGATCACAGGCAATGCGGTCTTCGGCATCGACGTCAACAATGGCTCCAGCCTCACGCTGACCGCGGCTACCCTCAACGTCTCGCAGAACACGCTCGGCATTCAGCTTGGCACCAATGCTTCGGGGTTTCTCGACGGTCAATCCACCCTGATTGCCAGCCAGAACTTCAGTGATGGAATTACCATCGTCTCGGGCTCACACGTGGTTGATTTCGGGGGAACGATCCAGACGCTTTCAAATGCGATTCACGGAATCTCGCTGAACTCCAAGGCCGGCCTCGATCTTGATGCGGGCTCGCAGGTGACATCCGACTTCAACCTGGGCGACGGCGTTCATCTCGAGCAGGGGTCGGAGTTGACCGTCTTCAACAATCCCAATTTCTCCGGAAACCCTGGTACCACGACACTCACCGTCCAGAGCAATCAAACCAATGGCATCAATGTCCTGACCGGTTCCGAGGTGCTGGACGATAACTACGCCATCATCATCGCCCAGCAGAACACGATGGCCGGCATCGCCATCGACAATGGCAGTTCCGTTACGTTCGGGCAGACCATCCCGGTGAGCGCAGGCGTGCAGAGCTTCATCGCGACAAACAACCCCGATATCCGGCTCACCTTCGGATCTCGTCTGACCTACATCTCCAACGACAACTTCACTTCATTCAGCTGCGACGCGACCGCGCTGGTCCGCGGGCCGGGCAGCATCACCTGCCCGAAATAGAGGTAAAACGTCGGCAAGCCCAGACGCGAGCCTCGCCTCCTCAATGGGAGCGGGGCACGCTGCGGGCAACCGGCTCGCATTATGCCCGGCCCGCGAACTCCCGCGTCTCGGTGTTGACTTTCACTTTCTCGCCCGTCTTGACGAAGAAAGGCACCTTGATCTCGAGGCCGGTCTCCAACCGGGCCGACTTGGTCACGCCGCCGCTGGCCGTATCCCCGCGCACGCCAGGCTCGGTGTACTCCACCGCCAACTCCACTTGCGCCGGCAACTGCAGCCCGATGGGGTTCCCGTTGAACTTATCGAGCTGAATGATCGCCCCTTCCACAAGCAAGTCGAGCGCGTCCCCCAGTTTGTCGGGAGACAGCGCGATCGTCTCGAAGCTGGTCTGATCGAGGAAGTAGGCCCCATCCCCATCGCTGTAGAGATACGAAGCCTCAACCGTCTCCAGATCCGGCTCCTTGAACTTGTCGCTGGCCTTGAAGGTTTTGTCGAACACCGCTCGCGTCAGCAGGTTGCGCATCTTCAGCCGCACCAGCGTCTGGCCGCCGCGCGCCGTGGGCGTGGACACTTCCACATCCAGGCAGTAGTACGGTACGTTTTCCAACTCGAAATACATCTTCCGCTTCACATCAATCGCATCAATCAGCGCAGCCATCGTCGATCCCTACTCCCTATTCCCTGTTCCCTATCCATCCTAAAGCTCCCCGCTGAACCACAAACCCCTTGCCCCCGGATACCGCCCCGTTGTTACTATTGGAACGGCTTACACAAACGTTTTACTTAAGGGGGAAACCACCATGACACACCTCCACCGCCGAGCCGTAATTGCAGTTCTGGCCCTGGCGCTTGCCACACTTTTTGGCCGGTCGAACTTTGCCCAGCGCCAGGCCGCGACGCCCACGGGCCCGTGGATGAACACCAGCCTGTCGCCCGATGAGCGCGCCGACCTGGTCCTCAAGGAAATGACGGTGGACGAGAAAGTTGCCATGCTGCACGGCGTGGGCATGCCCACCGATGAGCCCGTCACGCCGGAGAACGCGCCCTCCAACCGCGGCGTTGGCTATGAAGTGGGGGTTCCCCGCCTTGGCATTCCCGGCATCGACATGAGCGACGCGGCCTATGGCGTGCGCTCCAGCGGCGTGAACGGCCGCTACGCCACCGCGCTGCCCGCCAACGTGGGCGCCGCAGCCAGCTGGGACGTCGATGCCGCCTACGAGTACGGCGCCCTCATCGGCCGCGAACTGCGCGCCCAGGGCTACAACATGTCCCTCGGCGGCGGAACCAATCTTACCCGCGAACCGCGCAACGGGCGCACCTTCGAATATCTCGGCGAAGACCCCATCCTGGCCGGAACCCTGGTTGCGAAATTGATCGAAGGCACGCAGTCCCAGTTCGTCATCGGCGACATCAAGCACTACGCCCTCAACGACCAGGAGAGCGGGCGCAACGCCGTCAATATCAGCATCAGCAAGCGCGCCGCCCGCGAGAGCGACCTGCTGGCCTTCGAAATCGGCGTCACCAAGGGTCATCCTGCCGCCGTCATGTGCTCCTACAACCGCGTCAACGGCGACTTCGCCTGCGAGAACAAGTGGCTCCTGACCGACGTGCTCAAGAAAGACTGGAAGTTCCCCGGCTTTGTTCTCTCCGACTGGGGCGGGACTCACTCGACCGAGAAAGCCTCAGCCGCCGGGCTCGACAACGAAGAGCCGGGCCGCATGTGGTTCGGCGACAAGTACAAGGCGGCGCTCGATTCCGGCGCCATCCCCACGGCCGAGCTTGACGAGCACGTACACCGCATCCTGCGCGCCATGTTCGCTGCCGGAGTAATCGACCATCCCCGCCAGCGCTTCGTGGTCGATCCATTTGCCGGCATGGAAACCGCCCGCAAGATTGAAGAGAGCAGCATCGTTCTGCTCAAGAACAAAGCCGCCCTGCCGCTCGACGCCGCGAAAGTCCGCACCATCGCCGTCATCGGCGCGCACTCCGACGTGGGCATGATTTCCGGCAGCGGCTCGGCGCAGGTTGACCCCATCGGAGGCAACGCCATCATGCCTCCAGGCGAAGGCGCGACTCACTGGCTCGAACAGATCTGGTTCCCCACCTCGCCGCTGAAAGCCATCCAGGCCCGCGCGCCCAAAGCGACGGTGAAGTACGACCCCGGATTCGATCCCACCGCTGCCGCTGCTGCGGCCAAAGGAGCCGACGTGGCTATCGTATTCGGATATCAGTGGGAAAGCGAAGGCATGGACCTGCCCTCGCTGTCGCTGCCCCCCTACAAGCAGCACGGCCAGAGCGGCGATCCCGAGGTCGATCAGAACGCGGTGATCGCCGCAGTGGCCGCGGCCAACCCCCACACCATCGTTGTGATTGAGTCCGGCAGTCCCGTCACCATGCCCTGGGTCGATGCCCCCGCCGCCATTCTCGAAGCCTGGTACGCCGGCAGCGACGGCGCCAACGCCCTCGGCAACGTCCTGTTCGGCACCGTGAATCCCAGCGGCAAGCTCCCCAACACCTTCCCCAGGAGCGAAGCAGACCTGCCCCACCCGACCGTGACCATGCCACCCCCCGAGTCCTCGCACTTCAATGGTCCGGCCACGCCCGAGCAATGGGCCAAGGGCCTTCCGCCGTTCCCGGTGGCTTACGACGAGGGGTTGAAAGTGGGCTACAAGTGGTATGACGCCGAGAATAAGCCGGTCCTCTTCCCGTTCGGCTTCGGGCTTTCCTACACGACGTACAGTTACTCCGGCCTGACCGTCGCGCCGACGCCTGACTGCGTCAAGGTCACCTTCACCATAACCAACACCGGCGCGCGCGCCGGCGCCGAGATCGCCGAAGTCTATGCCGCTCTCCCGGCCGGCACGCAGGAACCACCCAAGCGCCTCATCGGCTTCACCAAGGTGAAACTGGACGCCAGGGAGAAAAAGACGGTAACCGTCGAAGTCGACCCCAAATATCTGTCCATCTTCGACGAGCAGAAGGATGGCTGGACGCTGGTTCCGGGCGACTACTCGATCATGGTCGGCGGCTCATCGGACAAACTGCAGCTCAAAGCTTCAGTGAACCTGAAATAGCAAATGATTCATTACAATCCGGGTGCCGCACCTTCCGGGGTCCCCAACGACAGGTCTTCGTCGTTGGGGTGGCCTTCGCGACGTATTTGTCGCTAAGGTGGGAGGGTCCGCTGGAAGCCTGATCGATCCTCTCGCGACCGAGAGATCTCCCTGCGAAAGCAATCCCGGGCCAGTCGGCGATTTGCAGATAATTACCGTCCTTAGTGCTAGCTTGGTTCTCGAGAGCATCAGAACCAAGCCCCACAGGAGACTTTTCAATGGCGCCATCCGCCCCACAAGTGTTTCAAGGCATCACACCCGAACAATACACACGGCTGGTCGCAAAGGCCAAAGCCGCCGGTATCGACCTGAACGGCAACACCGGCACCGCATCCAAGTTCGGCGCCGAGATCGCATGGAACTACAACCCTTCCGCCCAGGAACTCACCCTTCAGTGCCTCAAAAACCCCTTCTTCATGAGCGCTGCCGACATCAATACGCGACTCCATTCGTTGGTTACAGAGAGCCTGGCCTGAGCCAACCCGGGGCGCCGCCCGGCTCTCCTAAAATTGAAGGAGTGCCTGGCCGCATCAACCCGCCGTCCCCAATCCTCACCACCGGTTCCACCCGGGTTGCTCGCCGCCTTTGGGGCGCGCCGGCCCCCCTTCGCCTATGGCACCTGGCCAGCCTCGACGCGCCAACCGTGGCTCTGGTCTGGTCCTGCGCATTCGCGTGGGCTGCTCACATCAGGATTCCATGGTGGAGTCCGGTTGCCCTGGCGCTCATCACCTGGGGTGTTTACATCGCTGACCGCCTGCTCGACGCGCGCGCCGGGATGCAATTGCCGCCCCGCCATATCCTGCGAGACAGGCACGACTTCCATTGGCGCCACCGGCGGCTGTTCGCACCCCTCGGTCTGGTCGCTGCCCTGGCTGCGGCGCGAATCGTCGCAACACGTCTGCCTGCGGCTGCGCGGATACCCGACACTGCGGTCGCTGCAGCAACGCTTGCCTACTTTTCGGGAGTTCATTCCCGGGCCGGAGTTTTGCATAGGATGGAGCGCTTGATGTCCCGGTTCTCGTGGAGACCCGCGTTGATCGGAATCCTCTTCACCTCCGGCTGTCTGCTACCGATTGCGTCGCAGGTGCCGGCGCCCGGTTTCATCTCGGCCGCCCGCATGCTCGCGATGCCCGCGCTGTTCTTTGCGGCCCTGGCATGGCTAAACTGCCACGCGATCGCCCGGTGGGAGGCGTATGCGCAGAACGCCGTTCTCGGCCGCATCGCCCTTCTTGGCATGCTGGTCGGATTTGCCGGCGCCGGTGTGGCATTGCTGCTGGCCCAAACCGAGTTCCGCTCTGCATGGCTGGTCGCGGCGGGAACCGCGAGCGCCCTGCTCCTGGCCGCTCTGGGTCGCCTCCGGCATCGATTCACACCCCTGGCGCTTCGCGCTGCAGCCGACCTGGTCCTGCTCACCCCGGCCCTGTTGCTGGTGTTTGGCTCATTGCACAAATGATCTCTCCTCCAGTCCCCCAGTCTCCGCCGGGCCGCGCAGCGAGTCCTCCCAATTTCGATCGGCTGGCAGGAATCTATCGCTGGATGGAGTGGCTGACTTTCGGTCCGTTTCTCTCTAGCTGCCGGGGCGCTTTTCTTGACCGGCTCGGCGACCGCCACCGCGTCTTGATCCTGGGGGATGGCGACGGCCGATTCACCGCGGCTCTGCTCCGTACCAATCCCGGAATACGGATCGACGCAATCGACGCCAGTCCGGCCATGCTGTCGCAGCTGGTCCGCCGCGCCGGGCCCCATGCCGATCGCGTGAAGACCTGCCGCACCGACGCGCGCGTCTGGAACCCTTCGCGGCCGGATTACGACCTGGTCATCTCCCATTTCTTTCTCGACTGTCTGCCCACCGAAGAGATCGTTTCTCTCGCCGCTCGTGTAAGGGCTTGCGTCCTGCCCAACGCCGAGTGGGTCGTCTCGGAATTCGCAGTTCCGCACGGCTCATACGGCAAATTCGTTGCACGGCCTCTTGTCTCGTTTCTTTACCGGGCGTTCGGATGGCTCACCGGCCTCCAAATCCGCTCCCTTCCGGACTACTGCCGCGCTCTCGGGCTGGCCGGCTTTCGTTTGACAAAGCAACGTCATTTCCTGGGCGGATTGCTGGTGGCCGAGGCCTGGTCGCCGGACAAATCAGAATCAGCCGCATCGACCCCGTCCCCCGTCAGTCTCCATTGATCCCGGAAGCGCCGCAAATGATGGCATTTCTATCACCTACCGAACGCCACATGCGTACCCTTGAACCATCCGGATGGAACAGGGAGGGCTCAAATCTTGAAATCAAATAGAGGTTTCGCACGGCGAATTGGTCTCGTCATTGTCGTCGTTATTCCTTTGCTCGCGGCCGGCGAGAGTTCTACTCCCAAGCCGCCCGGAAGGCTGGTCGATCTGGGTGGACACAAGCTCCACGTCTTCTGTTCTGGGCATGGCAGCCCCACCGTCGTGGTCGAAAACGGGCTCGGAGACTTCTCATTTGACTGGACCCTGGTCCAAAGCCAGGTGTCCCGGTTTACGCGTATCTGCACCTACGATCGCGCCGGATATGCATGGAGCGATCCCGGCCCCAAGCCCCGCACATTCACCCAAATAAATCTAGAACTGCACGACGCTCTCGAAAAGCTCGGCGAGCGGGGACCATTCGTGCTGGTCGGCCACTCCTACGGCGGTCCTGTGATGAGGAATTTTGCCGCCCAGTATCCCAAGGTCGTCGCGGGACTGGTCCTGGTGGATTCAGCGGTGGAAGGCATGCGCGTGGGAGTGGGAGGCAAGGCGACCATCCAGCTTGGAGTGAATGTCCAGACCCGCGACGTTCCCCCGCCGCACGAGCAAATGAGCGACACCGACAAATCTCCGGCCGCCGTGCCCGGCGACCCTCACCCGCCGGCGCCGCTCGACCCCCTGTACAAAGCCCTTCCGACCGCGGAACAGAAATTGCAGATCTGGGCCCAGGACCTGCCCCAACTCGAGGATGCCGAAAACAGCCAGCGCGAGTGGTCGGATCAATATTTTTCCCGATGGCTCGCCGACCCCAAGGCGGCGTCCCTCGGCGCCCTGCCCCTCATGGTGCTCACCCGCCGCGACGGCGGCTATAAAGAGGACCTCGATGTGCCCGCGACCCAGTTGGAGAAAGAACGCAAGGACGGCCAGGAGAAACTCACCCGGCTTTCATCCAACGGCGAACAGGGTTTCATCAACTCCGGGCACAATATGGAGATTGAAGCTCCGGCGGACGTCGCGACCGCGATCCGCATGATGGTTGACCGAGTCCGCAGCCAACCACCAGCCGCCCGGAAGTAGCCCAACGCTCTGTTCCCCTGTGCATTTCGATACTCGCGCCGGATGAGAAGCGCGATGTTACAACTGTGTTAATATCAACCGGGTAAGGAGCTGGCTCGCGCTGTTTTGGCTGTCCCCCGCCGGATCTAGACTCAATGAATCTCTACCTGATGCGTCACGCGAATGCTGGGCTTAGTCGCGTGAATCCCCTCCTCGACAACAAACGCGCACTCATCAAGGAAGGCAAGGACCAGTGCATGCTGATGGCGCGCGTGCTCAGCGCGCTCAAGGTGCAGGTCGACGTCATCGTTTCCAGTCCTTTGAAACGCGCCCTCCAGACCGCCCAGTTTGTGGGCACGGAACTCGGCTACGACGCCAAGGTGGAGATTAGCCCGGCGCTTGGTCTGGACGCCGACTACTCAGCCTTTCAGGATCTGCTCGCCAAATACGCCGACCGCGAGGGCGTGCTGATGGTGGGCCACAATCCCAACCTGTTCCAGTTTCTGGGCCGCCTGGTGACCGGAAACGGCGGGGCCAACCTGCGGATGCGCAAGGCTTCAATCGCCCGCGTTGATCTCGACCGCCACCCGCCGCAAGTGCAGTGGCTGCTCGATCCCCGCACCATGCGCTCGATCTACGGAAGCGTAGGAAAGAGCTCGCGCCCGAAGACTTCACGGAAGTAACCCGCTTCCTTGCGCAGCGACCACAGCTCCAGTTCGGCCCCGGTGCGTCCCGGCTTGATTTCGAGATAAATGCGCTTGGGATAGACCTTCGCGCTTACCCGCAACACGTCGCTGGCCCGGTCCTGGTTGAGCGCCACCGCCAGCCGCAGCAGCACCACGGCGCGATGCACGTGTCTGTGATCCTCCGCGGGAATGTTGCGCATGGCCCGGTCGCCCGGCTGCGGGCGGCTCTTGCCCAGGTAACGCGCAAGGGCCGACACGATGGTGCGCTGCACCGGCGTGTACCCGAAGACCTCCGAACTCGAAATCACATACTGGGTGTGGCGATGATGGCCCTGGTGGTTGATGAACTTGCCGGTATCGCGCAGCACCGCGGCGGCCGCCAGCCAGTGTTCGTAGTCGGGCGGCAGCCCGTGCAGCGACTTCAATTCTCGATAGAGCTGCACCGCGTGCGCCCGCACCGGCTCGGACTGCTTCGGGTCGACGCCATAGCGCCGCGCCGTGGCCAGCACGCTCTCCCAGCGTTCCTGCTCGAACTCGCGATGGCCGCGGGCTCGCGTGTCGGTCTCGTCGAGCATGAGCGCGAGAATGCCGTCGCGCAACCCCAGCGGCGAGTAGCGGAAGCCGGATAACGCGAACGCATCGAGCAACTCCGCATACACTTCCGCCCCGGCAACAATGATCTCCGCGCGGCGCGGACCGATGCCCGGCATCGCCTCGCGCTCCGGCAGAGCCATCTTGGCGATCTTCGCGGTCAACTTGCGCACCAGCTGCGTGGGCGCGAAGCCCGCCATGCCGGATGAGACCTTTCGCCAAGTGCTCCCCGCGCGCCGTACGCTGCGTTCGCGTTTGCCGGAGATCCCTGCGGACTTGATGACTGCCGCGCATGCTTCGGCCAGCGCCGCCGCCGTACCGGAAGTGGCAATCACCTGCGCAACGCTCTCCTGCGGGATGCGCCGCCGCGCGCGCCGCAGTTCGCGAGCAATCAGCTGCCGCATCTGCGCCAGGCCCTCGGGCGCCGCCGGATCGGTGGCCGTCAAAAATTCCTCGGTAAGCCGCACCGCGCCGAGCGGCAGGCTGATCGTCTCCTTGATGCGCTTGCTTTCCGAAAGCGTGATCTCGCAGCTTCCCCCGCCCAGGTCGATCAGCAGCACTCTGCCCGCTGCGCCCGGCTCGCCGCTTATCACGCCGCGATGAATCAGGCGGCCTTCTTCGAGTCCCGAGATCACTTCCACGTCCCAGCCGGTCTCGGCTTTCACCCACGCCTGAAAGGCCGTGGCATTACGTGCGTCGCGCATGGCCGAGGTTGCCACCACGCGAATCCGGTCGGGCGCATGCGCCTGCACCGCGCGCTGGAACCGCTTGAGTGCGCGCAGCGTCGCCGCCATCGCCTCCGGCGAAATCAACCCCGACTCAAACACGCTCGAACCCAGCCGCGTGACCTCGCGATCTTCATGCAGCGTCTTCAACTGGTGCGACACCACGCGCGCAATTTTCAGTCGGCAGGAATTGGAACCCACATCGATGGCGGCAAAAGTCGGCATGGGCTCAAGATACACGACCAACCCGGCGCAACCGGGTGGCTAGTTTGACTCACGAATTCGCCGGGTACCTCGTTTCAAAGAATCTCGGGACCAGTGGAACTATCCACCGTCTCGTCCCATTACCACATTCGAAGGGTCTGACCTTAGTGGTCACGACCTGAGCGACAAAACCAGGAAAGGAAATGAGAGAAATGATTCGTGCACGATTGGTTCTTGCGGCATTGACACTCATGGCAGTCCATCCCTCAAAAGCGCAGGTGCCTGGATTCGAGGGAACAGTGAACAACTATGGCGTCGGAATGAACCCGGACGACGGATGCCGCCATCCGAGCGACGGGCACCCGGCGTGTTCTCAATGGTTCAGGTTCAAGTTCCAGGCATTCAACGACGGGACAGTCCATGCTCCATTCACTATCACTAACGACTCGATAAGCGGATATTGCGGGGCGGTGATATTCACCGTTCGCGATCGAGCAAACCCTCCGGGCAGAATTCTTGGCGTCTTTCAGTCGCCGCGCTACTGCATCAAAGGCAAGGGCTTCGATACCAACTTTCACGAAAGACGCGCTGACGTCGAATGGACCTTCACGACCAACCCCGCCGTCGGCCAAACGGGAGCCGACCTCTACGGGGTTGGGATTGATTATGAAGACCGGGGCCCAGACGGTTTGGATTTCATTGGAGACGCCCTGAAGGTAGCCGAGGCGATCATCACTACCACGTCCGTTGTCCTGCCGTAACAAATGGAATCGCCGTTTCCCCCGGTCGCACTGGCGGCTCATGCACCGTGATGGCCCCCGAATGCTCGCGCAATGATTCGCCGGATGCCCCAGGTTTCGTCCGCCGCGGTGGATGAGACCTGGGACACTTCCCCGAGCCGGCGAACGGAATTTCTGAATTGAATTCTCTACGTATGGAACTTTCCTTCCTCTCACCTCATTACCAGTTGCGTATTGACAGAAAATCGCACGCAAGACCCGCCATCCGCGATCGTTCTGAGTTCGGAGGCAAAACCCCAGTGCAAGAACCTTCAGCACAACCTGTGACCGACGCGCCGGAGGGCTCCAGCCCGCCGGCTGAGCAGACCGACGAGCAACTGATGGTCGCATTCGTGCGCGGCCAGACGGATGCATTCAACCAGCTCTTCGACCGCTACAAGCAGCCGTTGTTCGGATTCTTCCGCCGCAGGCTCTACGACCCGTCGCAGGCCGAAGAACTGACCCAGGAAACTTTCCTCGCTGTCCTCCGCGGGACTGCGCGCTACCAGGCCACCGCTCTGTTTCGAACCTGGCTGTATGCGATTGGTTTCAGAATCCTGCGCGCACACCGCCGCAAGGCCGCATTCCGCGCCGTGTTTTCAGCAGCGGCGCCCCCGCATCGCGATCCTGCCGCACCCGGCGACCTCGACAATGATCTCCTTATCCGCCATACCGTCCGCAAGCTCGACCGCATCGATCGCGAAGTCTTGCTGCTGCGCGAATTCGAGCAACTCACCTATGCCGAAATAGCGGCCCTGCTGAGCGTTCCGGTTAACACGGTTCGCTCGCGGCTGTTTCGTGCGCGCACTGAACTGCGCAACCTTCTGACGTCCCCAGCCCCCTCTTTGCTCACGCACGAAACCGAAGAATTCACCCGATCGGAGGGACGCGCATGACCATCGCGGCACAACACATCTACACCCCCGAAGACATCATGGCCTTTCTCGATGGGGAACTCTCCGCGGCCGAATCCGGCATCATCGCCGCGCACCTGGACGAGTGCGCCGAATGCGCCGGCATCGCCGACCAGTTCCGCGCCACCGCGCAATCGCTTGCCGCTTGGACAATGCCTGCGCCCCCCGAGACACTGGACTCGGCGGTTTACGAAAAGTCGAAGCAGGCAGCAGCCCGTCGCAACTGGAATTTGCCGGTCTTGACCCAAACCAAGTTCAGTGTTTGGCAACGCTGGGCGCTTGGCGGCGGCTCTATCCTCACTGCCCTCTTCTTCTTTGGGATGTTCTTCACCCGGCCGAGCTATAAGGATGTTTCTCCTTCACCGGTGATGAAGCGGGAAGATCATCTCGACGCTGCAAGAGGCGTTGCCGTGCGCATTCCTCAACCGAACGCCATCACCATTGCTCCGCCACCCGGCGTCTCCGACGCCGAGATAAGCATGTTGCAAAAGACGACCGCGCAAATAAGCTCCAGCGCACAGACCGCGTACAACGCCGCTGCCGCAAAGGCCGCCCCTGCGGCTTCGTTCTCCCCTTCCACCCCCATGATCTCCCGCACCGTTTCGCTCATGATCCAGGTGAAGGACATCAGCCAGTCCCGCGCGGCGCTCGACGCTATCCTCGCGCGCCATCAGGGCTATTCCGCGCAGCTCAACATCAACACCTCGGAAAACGATATGCGCACAGTCGGCGCCTCTCTGCGCATACCCGCGCCTGCGCTCTCCGCAGCGTTGGCCGAACTGCGCAGCCTGGGCCGGGTGCAGACCGAATCGCAATCGGGCGAGGAAGTCACCGCGCAGCACGCCGACCTCGTAGCGCGACTCAACAATGCCCGCGAAACCGAACAGCGCCTGCGCGCCATCCTCCAGCAGCGCACCGGCAAGGTGGAAGAGGTCCTCCAGGTCGAAGAGCAGATCTCGAGTACCCGCGGCGAGATCGAGCGCATGGAAGCGGAGCAGAAGGCACTCGAGCATCGCGTCGATTTCGCCACCGTGCAGTTGCAGCTCGTCGAGGAGTTCAAGGCGCAGTTCGTTCCCCCTGCGACCTCCGTCGGCACGCGTATGCACAACTCCTTCGTGACCGGCATGGACAACGCCGGAAGCAGCATTCTCGGCATCCTGCTGTTCTTCGAGGAGTACGGGCCGGTTCTTCTGGTTTGGCTCGCCGCCCTCGGCGCGCCGCTATGGATCTTGTGGCGCTATTACCGCAGGGTCAAATCAAGGATTTAGCGCGCCACGCCCCGGCCACGGTTCACGGCACAGTCACGACAAACGGCGCGCTCACACTCGCGTTGGTCTTAATGTCAACAGCGGTGACGGTAAATGGGAATGTGCCCGACAACCCGCCTCCGCACGAAGTGATGCCCGCCAGCGTCACTCCCGCGAGAAACACCAAAAGCCAGCTTCGAGCGCGGCACCGCCAGCGCCGGCCCAGCATGAAGAGACCCGCCAGCACCGCTGCGAGAACAGGCACAACGCGCCGGCGATCATCGCCATGAAACGCCACGGCATCAAACGCCTTGACCTTGCCGTAGGGCATAACGGTCAGGCTGCCGGTCACGCTCTTATTGGCTGCCAGTGTGGAGACCGGATTGACGAAGATTCCGCAAGAGGGAACTCTCGCACCCATCATGCCGCCCGAATAACCGCAATCCACGCGCACTTGGCCCGCGTACCCGTCGACCGAAGTGAGAGTGAACTGGCTACTGGCTTCATTTCCACCGGAAGGCAGCGTCACATTCGCTGCCGCGATGGTGAAGCTGGGGGTGGCCGCAAGCGCCGGCGCAGTCGAAAATGCAATGCCGCATGCCAGCACCAGGGGGAACAGAACGCGTGAACCAGGTAATTGCATCGACCTCTCCTCCCGATTCCCGATTTACAGGTTAGACCGGGTGGCATAGCCGAAGTGAGAGATTTTCACCGAAGATTTTTTTTGAAACCTGCAGGTCAGTCAACATGCCGGCAACCGGCAACCTGAAGGCCTTCGCGCGCCGGGCCGGCCAGTTCACCGGCTGATATCCTGAGATGTGCACAATTCTTCCCGATGACAAATACTTTGGACGTTCAGACGCGACCGCGCCAAGGCCTGTCCACAACGGCCGCCTGGCTCCTTTTGGGAGCAATTTTTGTGGCCGTCCAGGTCGGCTCTCTCTTCACCCCGCCGCTGCTGGACGACGCCGACGCCTCGCACGCCCAGGCCGCAGCGCACATGGTCGAGACCGGCGATCTGGTCACGCTGAAGGTCGACGGCATCCGCTATCTGGAAAAACCGCCGCTTCCCTACTGGGTCGAAGCCGCCTTCTACCGGGTCTTTGGAGAAAACGTCTTCGCCACCCGCCTGCCCAATTCGCTGGCCATTCTCGGGATCGCCCTGCTGGCCTGGGCCTGGGCCGGAAGAGCGTGGGGAAAACGCGCCGGCTTCTACGCGGCTCTCGGCGTCCTCACTGCTATCGGCCCGTTTCTGTTCACGCGCTTCGCCATCCCCGAAGCTCTGCTCACGTTCTTCCTGCTCTTCGCGCTCTACAGCTTTATCACCGGCCTGGAAAGCCAGCGGCCGATCCGCTTCTACGGCATGTGGGCAGCGCTGGCCCTCGCCCTTCTCACCAAGGGCCTCATCGCCCCGGTATTCTTCGCCGCCGCCGCAATCCCGCTGCTGCTTTTGAGCGGCCAGTGGCGTCGCTGGCGCAACCTGAAGCCCGTCACCGGCCTTCTGCTGTTTCTCGCCATCGCCGCGCCGTGGCACATCCTCGCCGGTCTTGCCAACCCCGACCAGGGACATCCCATCGGCAATCACCCCACACCCGGCAACGTGCATGGCTTCTGGTATTTCTACTTCCTCAACGAGCACGTCTTCCGCTTCCTGGGCACCCGTTTCCCACACGATTACAACCGCATGCCGGTGTTCTGGTACTGGACGGCGCATCTTATCTGGCTGTTTCCCTGGAGCCTGTTTCTACCCGCTCTCTTCATGATTGCCTGGAGCACCCGTCATTCCTGGCTGCAACACCTGCGCCGCGACGCCGGCCAGACGGTCGATTTCTATCTCGACTACGCCACCCGGGAAGACGTGGCCAGCTATGTCCTCCGCCTGAAATTCCGCGTAAGATCGGCATGGCTGCTCGGTCTTTACTCCGCATTCATCCTGCTTTTCTTTTCGCTCTCTACCAACCAGGAGTACTACACCTTCCCGGCGTGGCCGGCACTGCTCATTCTTATCGCCGGCGTGATTGCCAGCACTGAGGAGCGCCGCTCCTCCGATCCCTCCTGGCCGGTGCTGCCCGCAGGCTGGCTCACTGTGCCCCACGCCGTCTTTGCGGTCATTGGCGTTGTGGCTGCCGCCGCCCTCGGCTGGGGGCTATGGGAGTCGCGCAGCCTGCCCTTCGTCGCCGACATCGGCACGCTTCTGGCGCATCGCGATGTGGGCGGCTACACGCTCTCCATGTCCCACTTCTTCGATCTCACCGGACCGTCCTTCGCCGCTCTTCGCCTGCCCGCCGCCATGGCCGCCATCGCGCTGCTGATCGGCCCTACTGTAAGCTGGCTGCTCCGCTTGAAGAGCAGGCACATGGCCGCAACCACGACGCTCGCGCTCACCTGCGCCCTGTTTCTCGTCGCGGCGCACATCGCGTTCGCGCGCTTCGAGCCCATGCTCAGTTCGAAACAGCTGGCCGATACCATCGTCCAGAAGGGCTCGCCCGCAGATACATTCATCATTTACGGCGATCAATCCGACGCATCCTCGGTGGTCTTCTATACCCACAACTTCCTGCGCAAGCCGGCTGATGTCGTCTTCGAGCCATGCTCGCCGCACGGAACGGGCTCTTCGCTGCTGTGGGGCTCCTGCTATCCCGACGCGCCCAAGATCTTCCTCAGCGAAGATCAGCTATCAAAGCAATGGGGCACGGGCGAACGCAAGTGGCTGTTCGCGCAGGACGAATATCAGCAAAAGGTGGAACAGCTTCTCGCCGGCCGCCTCTACCCGGTGCAATCGATCGCCGACAAGGCGTTGTGGACGGATCGGCCACTCCCCCGCTAAGTAATGAACTCGAACAGGACACCGGGTGCCCCGTCCAAGCTCTGCTTGGGCGGGATGGGCCTACGGCTTGAAGGGATACGCGGACCAGAGCGCAATCACCTCTTGCACATCCTTGCGCGTGACCACCGCCGGCAGGGCTTGATCCAGTTGATGCTTCTCCCGCAATGCGCGCAGGTTATCCCGCTCCTTGCGCTCTTCATCGGAATAAAACCTTGCCTTTTCGAACTCATGATTCCGAATCGCGCTGTCCATGCGATGCACAACGAGCTTGATCCTCTTCATCGTCTCGGTGATCTCCTCAGGCAACGCGCTCTGCCGCAACTTCACCCGCGCCCCCGCGGCATCGAGCAGATCCAGCGCCTTTCCCGGCAGCGCCCGTCCGGGTAGATAGCTGTCCGACGCGCGCGCCGCGAATGCCAGCGCATCGTCCGCATATGTGACGCCGTGATAGGTCTCATAATGGTGCTTACGCGACGCGAGCACCTGCCCTGAGGCGTCTTCAGTCAGCGGATGAACATATACCTCGCTGAAGCAGTCGCCGATCCACCGCGCCGACTCGATCATGTGCGCATATTCGCCCGGAGTGCACGCCCCCACGCACACCAGCTTCCCCCGCATCAGCCAGTGTTTCAGGATTCCATTCACCACCGCCGAACCCCCACTCGCAACCGCGCCGAAAAACCGCCCCACGTCTCCAATAAAGAGAATCACCTGCGTCCCCTCGATTAACGCCTTCACAGCCTGGTTCACGCGCACCTCGGAATTCCGACCATTCAACGCCCACTCCGCGACTACGTCCGCATCCAGCGCCATCACCTGCTTAGCCAGGAGTTCCGTGGGCGCCATGCCCTCGGCGATTCGCTGCGCCAGACCATCCACAATGGCCGATTTCCCGGTTCCCCGTTCGCCGATCAGGACCGCGCTCCGGTGGTATTGCCGGCAGAGAATCTCCACCACGGCCCCGAGTTCCTGTTCCCGTCCAATCAGCGGATCGAGGAGCCCCTCCATCGCCGCCTGCGTCAAATCGCGCGCAAAATCGCTGAGCGAGGTAGAACCGGGCCCGCCCGTGCCCGGGAAGCCGCGCGTTTCTGCCGGCTGAGGCTCGCGTTCCAGTTCCTTGCGAACCCCGTCGAGCTTCACTCCCCGATTGTTCAGCAACTCGGCGGCAAACGACTTCTCTTCGCGCAACAGCCCCAGCAGCAGATGTTCCGACCCGATGTGCTTGTGGCGCAATCGTTCCGCCTCCTCCGCCGCATACGCCAGCACCCGTTTTGACTCGTTTGAAAGCGGCAGATCGACGCTGGTCGAAATCTTTTCGCGGACCCGGGTGTGCGCCTCAATCTCCTCGCGTATCTTTTCGACCGGCATGAGCCCGCGCAGAAAACGCATGCCCATCGCCTTGTCTTCGCGCAGGATGCCGAGCAACAGGTGTTCGGTCTCGATGTAGGGTTGGCCGAATTGAGAAGCTTCATAGCGCGCAAAGAAGATCACCCGCCGCGCTTTCTCTGTATACCGTTCGAACATGGCTTGCCTTTCTTTCTGTTGGCAAATAGGACGGGCCCGGATGATCGAAGTTACCAGTCTATTTCGCTGCCCGCATCTTGCCCCCGGGCAATAGCTGGAAGACCCGCCCGCGCCACAGAATGCGGCTGGAAAAGTAGCTCGCGACCCAGAAGCAGAACCCCATCCAATCGCGAATCGGATAAAGCACCAGCAGGCCAAACCAGTTCCGGTCGCCCACTACCCAGTTGCCCACTGCGATCTGCCAGAGCCCAGCGCGAAATCACCGCCCAGGCCAGCAGCCCGACGCCCAAAGCAACATGGTGCATCGCAATCCCCGCAGCCAAGCCCCAGGAGCCCGAAGGGCATGCTGAAAGTGAGCGCGGTCCCGAAGTGCCCCTTCGGCCGCGAGAATCGCGTCGATTTCATCCAGCGCACCTGGTGCTTGAGCGACTGCACCAGGCTGGCGTTGATCACCATATGATCGATGGCGTGATGGCTCAGCACCACCTTCTGGCCCAACTTGAAGGTCTCGTTGCCCAGCACGAAATCATCGGCGCAGTAATCGGCGGTAACGCGAAAACCTCCCATGCGTCTCACCGTCTCACGCCGGAACGCCATCGTCGGCCCCAGCGTAAACTGCATGTCTTCCATCATGCGTGCGACGAGAACGCCGGCCGTCATCTCCACCGACATGCCCACCGCCTCGAGCCGCGCCCACAGCCCGCCCTCGACCGCCATGCCGCGATAGGGACACGTAATGGCGCCCACGCGCGCATCGGCAAACGGCAGCGCCACCGCGCGCAGATAGTCCGGTGACACGCGCACATCGCTGTCGCTGATCACGAGGATGTCGTGTGCGGCAGCCTCTTCCATTAGTTCCATGGAACGGACTTTGGCGTTGATGTAAGGCGGTTCGCCAGTCGAGAAAAACCTCGCGGGGATTTGCGGATAGCGCGCCGCCACGACTCGCGCGATGGCGAGGCCGGGGTCATCCGCTGCCCGTGTGCAGAATAGAATTTCGTACTCGGGATAGTCCTGCTCGAAGAAGGTGACCAGGTGCGCTTCGAGTCCCGGTTCCGCGCCGTGCAAAGGTTTCAGCAGCGTCAGAGGCGGTGTAAATCCGGCAGGATGATCGAGCTTTTCGTAAGCCGCCCGCCGCTCGCGCAGATATGCCGGCACGGCCCACAGGACCATGCCGGTGAATACCGAAGATGTGATGAGGCCGAATACGGCCAAGGCGAGCAGCGCGTAAAGCATGCGGGATACAGGATACCTGCTACGGCTCGCGGCGTCCCGCGTTGCGCGTCACAACCACCGGCCTCTGCACCGCAGGCTTGCGCATGGGCACAATCGCTCCCGACATCGGCGGCGCCGATTGCTGGAAGCGCGACAGCATCTCCGAGCGCACATACTCGACGAAGTTCTGCATTTGCCGGTTCATCTCTTCCATTCGCTCCCGCATCTGCAGGATGATGGCGATCCCGGCAATGTTCACGCCCAGGTCACGCGCCAGGTTCAGAATAAACTCCAGCCGTTCCAGGTCGTCGTCGGTGTAGAGCCGCGTGTTGCCCTCGGTGCGCGATGGCTTCAGCAGGCCCTCGCGCTCGTACAGGCGCAGCGTCTGCGGGTGAATTTCATACATCTCCGCCACCGACGAAATCATGTACGCGCCTTTCGATTTACGCTTCGCTGGCATGGTTCACTCCACAGTTCGAAGTTCTTAGTTAACAATTCTTAGTTCGCAGTTCCTGATGCCTAATGCCTAATCCCTGTTCCCTGCTTTTTCACAGCTTGTTGAACAGCTCCACGCGCGGGTCCTGATTATTCAACTTGGCCAGCTCGCGCATGATCTCCCGGCTGCGCTCATCCTGCAGCGTGGGAATCACCACCTCGACGGTCACAATCTGGTCGCCGCGCTGTCCCGGCCGTTGAGCATTTTCCACACCGCGCTCCCGCAGGCGCAGCTTCTGGCCGCTCTGCGTGCCGGGCGGAATCTTCAATTGCGCGCGCCCATCGATAGTCGGCACGTCCACCTTCGCGCCCAGCGAGGCCTCCGCGACGGTCACCGGCACGTTGATCTGAATGTCGTCGCCCACCCTGGTGAACACAGGATGCGTGCCCACGCGCACAATCAGGTAGAGGTCGCCCGCCGGCCCGCCGTTCAGCCCCGCATTGCCTTTGCCCTGCAGCCGGATGCGCTGCCCGTCCCGTGTCCCTGGCTTGATGCGGAACTCCATCATCTCGGTGCGCTCCACCACACCCTCGCCATGGCAGGTCGGGCAGTCGTTCGAAATGCGCCCGGTCCCGTTGCAGCGCGGGCAGGTGATGTTGAACTTCATCCTCCCGCCCATCTGCGTCACCTGGCCGGTGCCGTTGCACTCGGGGCACTGCACGGAGCCGCCCGTAGTCGACTGTCCGTGACACGATGGGCAGGTCTCCTGCCGATGGACCTGCAGGCGCGCCTGGCCGCCGCGAATCGCCGTCCAGAAATCCACCGTGGCCTGGTACTCGAGATCGGTTCCAGGCTGCGGCCCGCGCGGTCGCTGTTGCGGCTGCTGCCCGGTGAAGATCCCCGAGAAGATGTCCTTGAAGCTGCCCCACGAAGACGATCCGCCGCCGGTCTGCGTACTCGGCCCGCCGGCGCCGCCCGTGAAGCCCGAGAAATCAAAACCATCGAAATCGACAGGCATTCCCGCGCCGCGCCCGCCCTGCTGGCGCGCATACGCTTCCGCCTGCGCCGGGTCGATCTGGTCGGAGTAGAAGCCCAGCTGGTCATACACCTTGCGCTTCTTCTCGTCGCTCAGAATATCGTTGGCCTCGGAGATCTCTTTGAACTTCTCCTCGGCCTTCTTGTCGCCCGGGTTCACGTCGGGGTGAAACTTGCGCGCCAGCTTGCGGAAGGCCTTGCGGATCTCCTCCGGCGTGGCCGTCTTTTTCACACCGAGTAAGGCGTAATAGTCTTTGTTTGTCGTCGTGGCCATGTGTTTGTCAGTACGTTGATTTTGTTTGGCGATCGAATCGAAACTGCATACCTTCGACCGCGCCCGCCTGGGCAGGCTCAGCCTTGGATAACACCGGTAGAACAATGAAACGGGGTGGACAACGTAACTCGCCGCCACCCCGCCAATCTGCTAACTCCGCTAACACTCGCCCAGCGAGGCTAACACGCAAACGCCGCTTACTTCTTGTCGTCCACGTCCACGTACTCGGCGTCGATCACGCCTTCGTCCTTCTTCTGCTCGGTGTGCGGCTGCGCGCCATCCGGACCCGGTGCGCCTGGCCCCGGCTGCGCCGCGTTGGCCTTGTAGAGCACCTCGGCCAGCTTGTGGCTCGCCTTGGTCAGCTTCTCGTGGGCGGCCTTCATGGCGCTCACATTCGGCGTTCCCTGCAGCGTCCCCTTGGCTTCGGCAAGAGCCGACTCCACTTCGGACTTATCGGCGGCCTGCACCTTTTCACCACTGTCCTTCAACATCTTCTCGATGTTGTAGACCAGCGAATCCAGGCCGTTGCGCGTCTCGATCTCTTCGCGCTTCTCCTTGTCTTCGGCGGCGTGCGCTTCGGCTTCTTTGGCCATCTTCTCGACTTCGTCCTTGCTCAGGCCGGAGCTCGATGTGATCTGGATACGCGTGTCCTTGCCGGTGGCATTGTCCTTCGCCGTCACGTTCAGAATTCCGTTGGCGTCGATGTCGAATGTAACTTCGATCTGGGGCACGCCGCGCGGCGCCGGAGGAATCCCCGCCAGCTTGAACTTGCCCAGCGTGCGGTTCTGCGCCGCCATGGGCCGCTCGCCCTGCAGCACGTGCACTTCGACTTCCGTCTGGCTGTCGGCCGCCGTCGAGAACGTCTCCGTCTTCTTGGTCGGAATCGTGGTGTTGCGCGGAATCATCGGCGTCGCCACGCCGCCCAGCGTCTCGATGGCCAGCGTCAAAGGCGTCACGTCCAGCAGCAGCAGGTCCTTGACCTCTCCTGCCAGCACGCCCGCCTGCACCGCCGCGCCGATGGCCACCACTTCATCGGGATTCACGCCGCGATGGGGCTCTTTGCCGAACAGCGTCTTCACCAGCTCCTGGATCTTGGGCATGCGCGTCTGGCCGCCCACCAGGACCACTTCGTTGATGTCGCTGGGCTTCACGCCGGCATCGGCCATGGCCTTCTTGCACGGCTCGATCGACCGTTCGACCAGGTCTCCAACCAACTGCTCCAGCTTGGCGCGGGTCAGCTTGCGCACCAGGTGCTTGGGCCCGGTGGCATCGGCCGTGATAAACGGCAGGTTGATCTCCGTCTCTACCGTGGTGGAGAGCTCGATCTTGGCCTTTTCCGCCGCGTCCTTCAGGCGCTGCAGGGCCATCTCGTTGCCCTTCGAGCTCAGGTCCAGACCCTCTTCCTGCTTGAACTCGGCAATAAGCCAGTCCACGATCCGCTGGTCGAGGTTGTCGCCGCCCAGGTGGGTGTCTCCGTTGGTCGACTTCACCTCGATGACGCCTTCGCCCACTTCGAGAATCGAAATATCAAACGTGCCGCCGCCGAAGTCATATACGGCGATGGTCTCGTCCTTCTTCTTGTCGAGCCCGTAGGCCAGCGCGGCCGCCGTCGGCTCGTTCACAATCCGCTTCACGTCCAGTCCGGCGATCTTGCCCGCGTCCTTGGTGGCCTGGCGCTGGGCGTCGTTAAAATACGCCGGTACCGTAATCACGGCGGACGTGACCGTCTCGCCCAGATAGGCCTCTGCGCTCTTCTTGAGTTTTTGCAGGATCATGGCCGAGACTTCCGGCGGGGTGTACTCCTTGCCCTGCGCTACCACGGCCACGTGGTCGCCCTGCCTGACCACCTTGAAGGGCACCATCTTCATTTCATCGTTGACTTCGTCGTAACGGCGGCCCATGAACCGCTTGATCGAAAAAATCGTGTTCTCGGGGTTGGTGATCGCCTGCCGCTTGGCCACCTGGCCTACCAGCCGCTCGCCGCTCTTCGCAAACCCCACCACCGAGGGGGTGGTTCGCGCACCCTCCTCATTTGCAATGACTTTGGGCTCACCGCCCTCCATAACCGCGACCACCGAGTTGGTCGTTCCGAGGTCGATTCCAATAATTTTTGCCATAGTTTGGCTCCTGAATTCCTAAGAAATGCTGACGTTTATAAGATGCATGATTGAGTGTATTAGTGTCAACTTTTTTGATGGTCTCAAAGTAATGCCTCCCTGCTCCCTCCCCCCTTACTTCGGCATACAAGACTTTACAGCTCCGTCTCGCATGGTGTGACATACATCATTGTCTTTAAAGTACGACTGTTTTAGTCTTAGTTCTGGATATAGGACCAAAGAGGTCGTACTTTCCCGGAGGGCCCTCGTGGCGCAATTCCGCTTCAAACCTGTACTCTTTCTGCTTTTCCTTTGCTTCCTGACCGTTACTGCCGCTTTAGGGCAGGACAAGCCCTATTTCGTCACCTACTCCCACGATCTGGAGGAGCCCGGTAACCTCGAGATTGAAACCAAGACCGCCCTGGCCCGTCCCGATTCGGCCGGCCGTTATGGCGCCACCGCCTTTGAGTTCGAATACGGAACCCGGGCCTGGTGGACCACCGAACTCTATCTGGATGGCCAGACGACTGGCGGCGATTCCACGCTGTTCACCGGGTTTCGCATCGAGAACCGGCTACGGCCGCTGATGCGGGAGCACTTCATCAACCCCGTCCTGTACGTCGAGTACGAAAACATCTCCGGATGCCGACAAGACCATCCTCGAAGTCGTCGGCCACGATGGCCAGGCCGACTTGGCCGGCCCCAACGCCGAGGCCCGCCGCGAGCACGCCCACGAAGGCGAACTGAAGCTGATCCTCTCCTCCAACCTGAAGAGCTGGAACATCTCCGAAAACTTCATCGCCGAAAAGAATCTGGGTCACGAGCCGTGGGAATTCGGCTACGCGGTGGGCGCAACCCGGCCCCTCAAGACCCTCTCCAGCGGCCGCGAATGCACGTTTTGCGCCGAAAAATTCTCGGCTGGCGTGGAAGCCTACGGCGGCCTGGGCGACACCGGATTCGCTTACTCTCCACGACACCTCCCACTACATCGCCCCGCTGCTCGGCTGGCAGCTCCCCCGCGGCATGCGGCTTAGCTTCTCTCCCGGTTTCGGCCTCACTTCGTCGAGCCTCGGCAGGGTTTACCGCGCCGGCCTGGCATGGGAACTGCCCCAGATCAGCACCTGGTTCCGCTCCTCGAAAGGCGGGGTCCGATGAGACCGCGTCGACTTCCTGGCCAGCGACCCTCTTGGCCCTGGCCGGAGCCGTTTGTCATCACGGCTGTCGCCTCAAGCGTGCAGTGGGACCACATCCCCGCCAAGGATCACACCCGAGCAACCCGCTTTCGGGCAAGCCTGAGGCAATCACCGCCGGTGCGCTGCTCTACCACAATCATTGTCAGCAGTGCCATTTGGCGGAGGGGCAGGCGACGGACACAAGAAGCCGTCCCTGAAAACCGACCGCATCCGCGCCGCCACCGACGGCGATCTCGAGTGGTTTCTTCGCCAGGGCAACCTCGCCCACGGCATGCCGTCCTGGTCGAGCCTTCCCGAGGCCCAGCGCTGGCAAATCGTCACGTACCTGCGATCGCTGCAATGAATCAGGCACCAGATTTTAGCTTTTAGCTTTGCGGAGGCGACGGTGTTCACTCTTGATGGCATTCGAAAATTCCATGGCTGGACCCATGCCAGTCTCACGTTGGTGCTGGACCACTTGGCAACGATCCCGGCGGCCGACTACACCAGGGAAGTGCCGGCGTTCGGTTTCCCCACGCTTCACCAGCAAGTGGTTCACATTTTCAACTGCGAAGGATTCTGGATCCACACGCTCCAGGGGCTGTCTTTCGAGACCGGGATCCCGCCGGCTGGCCTAGGGTCTCTGAGTCCGACGCCTGCAGCATGAAGTCAGCCGGCTGACCCTGGACTACCTGGCGGGGCTGTCGGATGAAAGGCTCAACTCCAATACGGAATTGCATTTTCCGGACGGAGACGTCGCTGTCCGCACTCCTGCGCTGGTCCTTCATCATGTCCTCACCCATGCGTTTCATCACAAAGGCCAGATCGTAGCGATGTGTCGCGCGCTTGGCCATCCCGCCCCGGATACCGATCTGAACCAATTTGAATAAACGTTCGCCTGTTCAGAACTCCAAATGCACATCTTGTATTTCTACTTTGCCGCTCTCAACTCGCTCGCATGCCGAATCAATGTGGTCTGTTCCCTACTCTCTGTTCCATCATTGCTCTTGCTCCACTCCTGCGTCATCCGTCACAATCAGCGGCCGGCCGGCTGAGTTACCCTCAAAAGTTCCACCCGGCCCATGACCACCGCCACCCTCGAACCCGTCGCGCGCCGGTTGCCGCAAAGAACGGTGCACGCACCCTCGCACCAGCGCTACCCTTTGTCCCAGGGCGTAAACCCCTGGCTGGTGACGGCCTCGGTCATGCTGCCCACCTTCATGGAGGTGCTCGACACCGCCATCGCGTCGGTGGCCCTGCCCTACATCGCCGGCAGCCTCTCGGCTTCGAACTCCGAAGCCACCTGGGTCTTGACCAGCTACCTGGTCGCCAACGCCGTCATCCTGCCCGCTTCGAATTGGTTCGCCCGCCGCTTCGGCCGCAAGAATTTTCTGATGTTCTGCGTGGTCGTGTTCACCGTGGCGTCGTTCTTCTGCGGCGCGGCGCCATCGCTTGTCGATCATTCTGCTGGCCCGCATCCTGCAGGGAGCCGGCGGAGGCGCGCTCCAGCCGCTCTCGCAGTCCATCCTGCTGGAAAGCTTCCCGGTCCAGAAGCGCTCCCAGGCCATGGCGGCCTACGGTCTCGGCATCGTGGTCGCGCCGGTGCTCGGGCCCACCCTCGGCGGCTGGCTGACCGACACTTTCAGCTGGCGGTACGCTTTTTACATCAATATCCCGGTGGGCATCCTCGCCTTCTTTATGATCGCGCGCTTCGTGCACGACCCGCCCTACATCAAGCACGCCAAGGTGGGCGCGTTCGACAATCTCGGCTTCGGCCTGCTCATTGTCTGGACCGGCTGCCTCCAGATCGTGCTCGACAAGGGCCAGGAAGACGACTGGTTCGGGGCCATCTGGGTACGCTGGGCGGTGGCGGCGCTGATTTTCGCGCTGGTCGGATGGGTCTGGCGCTCATGGTCCAATCCCAAAGGCCTGGTCGACCTGCACATCCTCAAAAACCGCAACTTCCGCACCGGGTGTTTTCTCATTTCTCTCCTGGGCATGTGCATCTACATCACCATCGCCATCCTGCCCCTCTACTACCAGGAGATCCTCGGCTACACCGCGTTTTCGGCCGGGCTGGTCGTCGGCCCGCGCGGCATCGGATCGTTTATCGGCTCGCCCGGTAATCGGCTACATGGGCACCCACATCGACAACCGCAAACTGCTCTGCGCGGGATTCATCGGGTTCGGCGTCTGCTCCCTCTACTTCGGCATGGTGAACCTGGCCATCGGCCCATTCACGCTTCTGATCCCCATCCTGATCACCGGCTTCGCGCTCAGCTTTGTTTTTGTGCCTCTTGCCAACCTGTCCACCTCCACTCTCTCGCGCGAGGAGATGGGCAACGCCACCGGTCTCTTCAACATGCTGCGCAACATCGGCGGCTCGATCGGCATCGCCATGGCGACCACCGCTCTGATCCGCCGCGCCGCCCTCCACCAGAACGATCTTGGCCGGCCAGCTTTCGCCCTCCAACCCGATCCTGCAGCAGAAGTCGGCCCAGATCGCCGCCTACCTGGCCCACCGCATCGGTCCCGGCGCCGCGCGCCCCGGTTCTTTCGGCATGATCTACGGCCTGATGGAGCAGCAGGCAGCCCTCAAGGCCTACGTGGACGTCTTCCGCTGGACCGCGCTCCTGGCGTTCTTCTGCGCCGCCGCGGTATGGCTTTTCAAGAAGCCCATCAAGCACACCGCCCCGCCGCCCGGGCGTGCATTGACGGTGAGCCGGGATTTCCGAATCGGCCACTACTCGGCCAAAGACGCGCTTAGTGAACCTCGAATTGTGTGGTCTGTCACTTTCGGTGGACTGACGTGGTGCAATACTTTGCCTGATGAGGATATCGAGGAACAGGACGATGCATCGAGTTATAGTCAGCCTTCTGATCGGCTTCAGCGTTGCCGCTCTTTCCGGCCCCGGTCTGGCGCAGTCCAAACAAGGCACTGTGACCGTCCCAGCACCAACGTCACCCGACTACGCCGGATTGTTCCCTCCACTTAAAAATCCCGCTAGTGCGGATCAGATCCGCGAATATATTCGTATTTCCGGCGATATGGAGAAATACCGCACCCGTTTGATCAACACCGTCGATAAGGTCCGATACATCGGCAAGCCGTACTGGCCAGAGTCATTCTGGTCCTCCATCAAAGAAGAAATGCGAAAAGCTGACCTTGTGCCGATGTTCATCGTGTTGTTCCAGCACGGCATTTCGAGGGAGTTAATTCAGGAGGTCCTAAACACGTATCAGCATGTGGGCGCGGACCATTTTGCCGGGACTCCGGCGTGGGTCAAGTTGAATGAGGCCGAACTTGCTATGGAAGCGGACACGCAGCAGGTAATGCTTAGAGAAACGCAGGAGATAATCGAGAGGGTCTATCAGGTTTACAAGCCACAAATCAAGGCGGCCCGGACGAAATACATGGCTGAACATCCGGACTGGAAGGAATGAATTTGGGATTCCTTCGCCACCATCACTACGTCACGAGCGAGTGACCGCGTATTCGAAAGCTTCGAACCCCGGAGTGCCTCACGAACGCAACTACAGACGCTTCGCCTCCGCTGCGCATTGTTCAGCATGGCAAGCTCTGCTGTTAGCAATGCCCAGGGGACGCTTCCCTTCCCGATTCCTTGACCGGATGCAACCCCCGCAAACTCCGCCGGTAGTACCATAAGCACAGACCATTGCCCAGTCGGGAGAAGCCGTATGTTCGTTGGTTGGAAGCGCGTTGCGTGCGCGGTTGCGCTGGCCGGATCGTTTCTGGGCGGCCGGGCGCGGGGTCAGTTGCTGGAGCCGCCGGCTTCCGCCGCAACGCCCAACCCGCTCTCCGATCCCACCGTGAACCCGGGAAAGATTCTGCTCTACGACCTGGAGGCGCGCTTTGCCAAGGACGTTCTGGAGAAGGGTGGCGCCGGATTCTCCGAATGGTTCGCAGAGGACGGTGTGGCTTTGGGAAACGGCGCGATGCCGCTGATTGGCCGCGTGGCGATTGCCAAGTCTGCCAACTGGTCGCCCAAGGGCTACCAGCTTACCTGGACTCCGACCGACGCCGCGATGGGCCCTTCCGGAGACATGGGTTACACCTGGGGTCATTTTGAAGGTCACAGCAAGGACGCCAACGGAAATCCGGTGACCACCACCGGCCGCTACATGACCATCTGGCGAAGAGGTGCCGACGGCACCTGGAAAGTAGTCCTCGATGCCGGCGCCAATGAGCCAGTGGGCGCGGGCGACTGCTGCAAGCTGCCGGGTCGGTAGAACAGTTTTCAGTCGTCAGTTTCCAGTGCGGACCCAACCCAGCGTCCACAATGGACTAAGAACTGTGAACTAAGAACTACGAACTTACAACTATTTCCCGCAGAAGGACTGAAACCAGCGGCTGATATACACCTGGGCATGGGCTTCGCCGCAGTAGTGCCGCGCGCCCCGCTGATCGGCCGCTTCCTTGTTCCATTTGAAGACGGTCAGTTGCGCATCGCTGCAATGGATCACAATCCACCGCACCGGGTGCTGGCTTTCTTCGCCGCAGATTTCACATCGATAACTCGTCTCTATCACTCCGACCCCCAAAGGCAGTTGTCAGTTCTCAGTTGTCAGCGGTCTCTATTCATTATCCCAGCTTGCTGCGGTTCTCGGTCTCCGGTCTGAAAACTGAAGACTGTCCACAGACAACTGTTTTCTATTCCAGCATTTGCAAATCCAGCGGCGGCTCGAGCAGGCACTGCATGGTTCGAATCCGCTCCAGCGCCCGCTGCAGCGCCGAGGACTTGCACGGTTCCACGGTAACGACGAACGGAAGGGCGTGCTGCGGATAGCCAGGCTTCTGCACGATGGCGCGAATGTTGATACGCTCCTTGGCCAGAGATCCGGTGATTTCGGCCACGATACCGGGCCGGTCGTTGACCAGGAAGCGAATATAGTGCGGCACTTCGAATTCCGCAGCGACATTCGCCTGAATGGATGGGATTTCGACCCGCCGCGACCGGTGCGCAAGAGCAATCAGATCACTGACGACTGCCACCGCAGTGGGCTGTCCGCCCGCGCCGTGCCCGGAGAAAACCACGTTGCCGCCGTAGTGGCCGCTGACGATCACCATGTTCTCGGTGCCGCGCGACCACGCCATCGGCGAGCGCTGATCGACCAGCATGGGACCGACCGTAGCCGCCACCGTGCCCCCGGTTTTCTCCGCGCGCGAAACCTGGCGGATGGTGTAGCCAAGATAGTGGGCATAGCTGAAGTCGACGGCGGAGATCGCCGTAATCGAGCGTGGCACAATTTCTTCCGGGTTGACCCCAACCCGCAGCGCCAGGCGCATCAGGATGGCCAGCTTGGCCCGGGCGTCAAAGCCGCCCACATCTTCGGTAGGATCGGCCTCGGCGTAGCCTTTGGCCTGCGCGGTGGCCAGCACCGTGGCAAACTCTGCCCCCTCGTCCATCTTGCTGAGGATAAAGTTGCAGGTGCCGTTGAGGATGCCCTCGATGCGCTCGATACGATCCCCCGCCAGCCCCTGCTCGAGCCCCGGAATCACTGGGATTCCGCCCGCCACCGCCGCCCCATATTTCAAATGGCCGCCATGCGCCGCGGCCAGCCGCTCCAGTTCAACGCCATGGAATGCGATCAGCTTCTTGTTGGCGGTGACCACGCTCTTGCCGGCCTCGAGGGCTCGCCGTACCCAGGCGCCCGCCGGATCAAGCCCGCCCACAAGTTCAACAATCACATCGGCATCGGAGTTGAGAACGGCATCGGCATCTTCGCTCCACACCACCGTGGGAGCCGTCCAATCCACGCGCTTGCGCGCCACGCCGCGGTTGAAAACGTGCGTCAACTCCAACCCCGCCGGCTTCGAATCAGACAAAATACGGGCCACGGAACTGCCCACCGTGCCGAATCCGAAGATGGCCACGCGCAGCGGACGGAGCCCATGCGCGTTCTGCGCGGACGACGGCGCTGATGACACATTGACCTCTGACAAAGTCCTATCCTCGCAATGAGCGTATGAAACTATGCTATGGCTCGATCATACCTGACCAAATTTTGGGGTTGCCTGGATTCCAAAGTGGATGGCATGATCGTGAAACGGGTCTGATGCGGCGAGCGCTCTCCATTTCGCTGATTCTTCTTCTCTGGCTGCCGGCGGTTGCCGCTGTGCTGCCCGGGAACGGCGAGGCACGCCTGCCCTTTTGCTGCCGCCGCAGCGGCGCGCATCATTGCGCCATGGACGCGGAGACAACCTCGGCGCAGACCGTCAACTCTGGCCCCTCCGTCAAAGCCCCTTCGCGCTGCGAGCAGTTTCCGTCGGCTGTACCAGCCACCATCTCCCCGGTATTCGTAACCGCCTCCGCGCCCGCTCATTGGCCCGCCCTGACGGCCGGCGTATATTCGCGTGTCGCCCGCCGCGATGCCGCCCGCGCCGGCCGGCTGCGCGCCCAGCTTGACCGCGGCCCTCCTTCGCTCGCACTCGCCTGACTTTTCCGGATCGACTATCCAGCACAATTCAAGCTGTCGTGCGCACAGTAAAAAGCTGCGCATGAACCATCGATCCGGTTGCGGTGAACGCGACGAATGCGGCATCTGATTCCAATATCTTCGCCGCGCTCGTCCTCGCCTCTTCTCAATTCCCGGAGGTTCGACGCTCTTATGCGCTCTTTTTTTCGGTTGATCACCGCAGCAGTCCTTCTTGCCTCATCTCTTTATGCACACGCGACCGTCTTCGCCACCATTCACGGTGTCGTTCACGACCCGCAGCACCGCCCGGTTGCCGGCGCCCGCGTATTGCTGAAGGCCGTCAACTCGCAGTTTTCCCTGCACACTGATACCGACAGCAACGGCGAATTCGATCTGCCCGAAGCGCCCCTCGGTGTTTTCACCCTTCAGGTGAGCGCCAGCGGATTCGCAACTATGAACGAAACGATCACCCTGGCCTCCGGCACCAACCCGGTTGTACACGTTGTGCTGCCTGTAGCCTCCGCTACCGAAACCGTCGCCGTCGAGGGCGATCCCGCCCTGGTCGGATTCGGTTACACCCACGACGCTCATTAGCCGCGACATGATCGAGGAGACTCCGGGTGCCAGCCGCGACACTTCGTTTGCCGCCATCACCGATTACGTTCCCGGGGCCTACATGTGCCACGACATGCTGCATATGCGCGGCGGACATCAGACCAGTTGGCTGATCGATGGCGTCAATATCCCCAACACCAACATTGCCGCCAATGTGGGACCGCAAATCGCTCCGGGCGACATGGATGCGATCGAAGTGCAGCGCGGCAGTTATGCGGCCGACATCGGCGACCGCACCTACGGCGTCTTCAATGTGGAGCCGCGCAACGGCTTTGAACGAAATCGCGACGCGGAATTGCACATGACGGGCGGCAACTTCAACACCGGCGCGATGGCGCTTTCGGCCGGAGACCACTCGCTGAAAACCGCGTGGTACGGCAGCCTGGCCGCGGAGCGCTCCAATTACGGGCTGGAAACCCCGGTCGCTGCGGTCATTCACAATGCCACCAACTCGCAGAGCGGATTCGGCTCATTTCTGATGAATCCCACTGCCACCAATCAGCTTCGCTTCAACGGCCAATTACGCCAGGACTTTTTCCAGGTTCCTTATGATCCGAACCAGGGGAGTTGGCTCAACCAGTTGTACGATTCCAGCGGCCTGCGCGATGGACAGACAGAGCGCGACGGTTTTCTGATCGCCGATTGGGTGCATACCCTCTCCCCGCGCGCGTTGTTTGAGATGGCTCCTTTCTACCACTGGAACGTGGCGAACTACGACTCGAAACCCCAGGACGCGCCCACTGCCACTACGTGGGATCGCACCTCGAACTACGCCGGGCTCCAAGCCAATCTTCGCGGCGACGTCAAGCGCAACAACCTTGCCGCCAGCTTCTATTCCTTCTACCAACACGATTCCTCTCTCTTCGGTGTCGTCTTCAACGACGGGTCCGGCACGAATCCCATTCGCGAGACCGATGCTGTCTCCGGCGGCATCGTGGAGGGAGCGTTCTCCGACAGTCTGCGCGTAAGTGATTGGCTCACTTTGCTGGCCGGAGTGCGTCTGTCCTCGTTCCATGGCGCGATTGCCGAAAACCAGGCAGACCCACGTCTTGGAGCCACCGTGACGGTTCCACGGCTTCATTGGGTTCTACGCGGCTTTTACGGGCGCTACTATCAGGCGCCTCCGTTGGTCAGCATTCAAGGACCGCTGCTTGCCTATGCCAATGCCAACAACACAGGGTTCGCAGCGTTGCGCGGCGAGCGCGATGAGGAACACGAGTTCAGTATCCAGATTCCCTACAAAGGCTGGGCGTTCGAGGTTGACAATTTCAAGACGCGCATCAACAACTTTCTCGACCACTCGAACATCGGCGAATCCAACGTATTCATTCCCGTCACCGTGGATGGAGCTCTGGTGCGCGCCTGGGAAGCTACGCTTCGCAGCCCGACGTTGTGGCGCCACGGCCAGTTCCACCTCGCCTACTCCAACCAGATTGCCGAACAGCGCGGAGCCATTACCGGCGGTCTCATCTGCGTCTCTGAGTGTGACAATGGGTTCGACTATTCGCCCGTCGATCACGACCAGCGACACACCCTCAACACCGGCTTTACAGCGGCCTTGCCGATGCGTAGTTGGTTTTCGAGCAATGTCTATTACGGTTCGGGTTTTTCCAACGGCACTGCCGGAGCAACCGACAGTGACGGCAACCTGATCAGTCCATATCAGGGCAACTACCTGCCGGCGCACACCACATTCGACGTCGCCGCCGGTAAGGCTCTCGGTGAAAATTGGAAGATTGGTGTGAATGTAATCAATGTCACCAACCATCGTGTCTTGACCGACAGTTCCCTGACCATCGGCGGCTTCCATTACAACGACCCGCGCATGGTGTCGGCGGAAGTCCGGTACCGCTTTCATTTTTAAGCGAAGGCATTGAATCAGCACTAAATCTGGGTGTCCCACCTTCGCGGGCGTTTGTGCCCGCTAAGGTGGGAGACCACTGAATCCCATTCGCGGGTTTCATTGTCCGGGGATTGGAGCGACAATGCAGGACTAACTCCGCCAACTCCGCTAGCCCGCTAGCTCCGCTGCTCCACCTCAAACAACCCCGGCATCACCTCTCCCGCTTTGCCTTCGACGATGGTCGTGAAGGCCGATGCATTCAACGGATGCTCGGGACCAATATAGACAGTTCGCGCGCCCCCTTGCCGAGCCCAGTTGACAAAGCTCGCCGCGGGATACACCGAGCCCGACGTGCCGATGACCACCATCATGGTCGCATTGGCGATCTCGCGCTCGATGCGAGGCATGTCGAACGGCATCTCGCCGAAGAAGCAGATGTGCGGGCGAAGGCGTGCGCCGCACACGCACCGAGTGACTTCCTCAAGGTTGTTGTACACGGCGCGATCCTCGACCGGCGGCCGGCCGCACTCGTCCTCGCAACGCGACTTGGCCAGTTCGCCATGCATGTGAACCAGGCGCCTGGATCCAGCGCGCTCGTGCAGGTCGTCGACGTTCTGCGTACAGAGGAAGAAGCGATCGCCGAGCTCCGACTCCAGCTTCGCCAAAGCAATGTGCCCCGGATTCGGCTCGACTTTTGCGCACTGCGCGCGGCGCTCAGAGTAGAACTTCCACACCAGCCACGGATTGCGCTCCAGTGCTTCGGGGGTGCACACATCCTCGATGCGATGCCCCGCCCACAATCCATCAGAAGCGCGAAAGGTCGCCAACCCGCTCTCCGCGCTGATCCCTGCTCCGGTGAGGATGAAGACACGGTCAGCGGGACGAATGTGGATTTTGTTCATCTCAAATGCCAGCTTTTTTAGCTATTAGCTTCTAGGTCGCTTCACTGCGACCGATTTTCAATTTACGCGGCGGGCTGCACAATCGAGCTAAGAGCTAACAGCTGCTTTCACGGCTCCAGCAAAATCTTCCCTGTCGTCATTCGCGATTCCAAGTCGGAATGCGCCTGGGCTGCGTCGGTGAGCGAATACACGTGCTCAGTGCGGAGCTTCAGATCGCCGTCCGCGGCCCACCCCAGCACGTCGCCGGCCCGCCACTCCAGTTCCGCGCGCGTGGCCACGTAATGCCACAGTGTCGGGCGGGTGATAAACAACGATCCCTTGCCGCTCAGCTGAATCAGATCAAACGGCGGCACCGGTCCGCTGGAGCCGCCGAACAACGCCAGCAGGCCGCGCGGCCGCAGGCTGTTGAGGCTCTTTTCGAATGTCGTCTTGCCGACCGAGTCGTAAACCACATCGACGCCCTTGCCGTTGGTGAGCCGCTTGGCCTCGGTCTCGAAATCCTGCTCGGTGTACACAATCACATCGGACGCACCAGCCTCTCGCGACAACTCCGCCTTGGCTTCGCTCGAGACCGTAGTGATGACCCGCGCCCCGAGACGCACCGCCATCTGCGTCAGAAGCAGGCCGACGCCGCCCGCGCCGGCATGCACCAGCGCGGTATCACCCGCCTTGAGCGGATAAGTGGAGTAGGCGAGATAGTGCGCGGTCATCCCCTGCAGCATGGCGGCCGCGGTCTTTTCCGGACTCAGGCCCGCCGGGACCTTCACCAGTTGCGCGGCAGGCACCAGCGCGTATTCCGCATAGCTGCCCAGCACCGCCACCGACGCCACCGAGTCGCCGGCCTTGAAACCGCTGACGCCGCTGCCGAGTTCCTCGATGGTGCCCGCAGCCTCGCTGCCCGGAGTCAGCGGCAGCGCCGACTTGTAGGTGCCCTTGCGGAAATAGATCTCGATGAAATTGACGCCGATTGCTTCGATGCGAATCAACACTTGCCCGGGTCCCGGAACAGGGATCGGCAATTCGGCCAGCTCAAGAACCTCCGGCCCTCCCGTTGCACGAATCTGGATCGCTTTCATGTCAGGTGCAAGGATGCTACGAAAGGGCGGGTTACTGCAAGTGAAACGGAACAGGGACTAAGCGACCAGGGACCAGGAAATAGGGAATAGCTGTATACGCACAAGAACGAAAACCCCGCCAGGACTGCTCCCGGCGGGGCTGATGTTGTTCCAGTCGCTTAATCCCTGGTCCCTTGGTCCCTGTTTCTCAGTAGTTCCCATCCGTATGGTCCGACAGGATGCTGGGCTCCTGGGGGGAGCGCAGGCGAACCAGGCGATCGATCGCGTACGGCGTGCGCTGCTGGTTGGTGTAGTAATGGCGCACCTGCAACTCGCCCAGCAGGCCGATGGCCAGCATCTGGATTCCCGCCACGATCAACACACCGCCAATGACGAACATCGGGCCATGCTCGTCCATGATGCTCTGGTACGGGTTGATGATCTTCATCGCGAACAGGATCATGGAGATGATGCTTCCCGCCAGAATGCCCAGCGCGCCGAAGCTGCCAAAAAAGTGCAGCGGACGGCTCATGTACTTGAGCAGGAAGCGAATCGTGAGCAGATCAAAAAACACCCGGAAGGTACGCCCGATGCCGTAGTGGCTCTTGCCGCGCTCGCGCATTACGTTGCGGATCGGGATCTCGCAGATCGAAGCGCCATACCAGCTGGCCAGCGCCGGAATGAAGCGGTGCATCTCGCCGTAGAGCGGAATGTTCTGGATCACCTCGCGCCGATACGCCTTGAACGTCGTCCCGAAATCGTGAATATCCACGCCCGAGAGCTTGGCCATCAGCCAGTTGGCGCAGCGCGAAGGAATGCGGCGCATCACGAAGTTGTCGATACGGTCCTTGCGCCAGCCGGAAACCACGTCGTACCCCTCTTCCAACTTCTCCAGAAAGTTGGGAATCTCGTTGGGGTCGTGCTGCAGGTCCCCGTCCATCGACAGGATGAACTCGCCCGATGCGTGATCGAAGCCGGCGGCCAATGCCGAAGTCTGGCCGAAATTGCGGCGCAGCTTGACGACGAGAACCCGGCTGTCGACCGCGGCGATCTCTTCGAGAAGCTTGTAGGTGCGGTCGCTCGAACCATCATCGACCAGGACGAGCTCAAAACTCTCGCCCACCTGTTCCATGATCTGTTTCAGACGCGCATAGAGGGCGGTAACGTTCTCTTCTTCATTGTGGAAGGGAACAACAATCGAAAACTTCGGCATATAAATAGTATAGATGCGATGAGGCTGAAAAAGAGAGCAAAAGATCGATTGCCCGATGATCTGGGCGCCGGTTCGAATCCTTCAAAGGGTATGGAAAATGGTTAGCCGAGCCGCCGCCTTTAGCGATCAAGTTCGTCGAGCATACCCTGCATTTCGCTGAGAGCATGGCGGTTATCGGTGCGGGCCGCGCAACTTATCCCGGCTTTCAGGCGTGCGATAGCTTCCGCGGTCCGGCCGTGCTTGGCGAGCGTCTGCGCCGCCATGAAGTAACCGGCTGTATAGTCGCAATCTATGGACAGGAGCTTGTCGAACTCCGCCATGGCCGCGTCGATTTCCCCGCGATTGGCAAGCTCCACCGCTATGCCATAGCGGGCAAAGCTGTTTTTCGGGTCCAGCGCGAGAATCTCTTTCAATCCTGCGATCTTGTCGACTGTGCTCATGCCGGGAGAGCCTCACCCTGGAAGGATTTGCGTAAATCGGGGCGATTGCCGAAACTGGAATGTATGTGTCCCCTTGCGATCGGCCCCCGCCAATTCCATTGTAGCCGGAACGGAGCCAATCGTAATCCACATTGAGGAACTAAGGTTTCGGCCAGCCGGTACCCGAATATTACGGATGAGTAGCTTCGGAGCAAGCGCGACATGAGTTCTCTCGAATCGAACGCGGCGCCCCGCCTGGTGGCCGATTCACAGTCGGAGATGACTGAGATCATTCTGCCTAACGATGCCAACATCCTGGGCAATCTTCTCGGCGGCCGGCTGATGCATTTTATCGATCTCACCGGCGCCATGGCGGCCTTCCGGCACTCGCGGACGCACGTCATCACTGCGGCCATGGATCACATCGACTTCATCCAACCCGTGCACGTGGGAGACCTGCTTATTCTCAAGTCGCGAGTGAACCGAGCATTCAACACGTCGATGGAAGTCGGGGTAAAGGTCTGGGTGGAACATCCGCAGACCGGTTCGCTGCTCCATGTGGCTACTGCCTATCTCGTGTTCGTGGCCATCGATCGGGCCGGAGGGCGGGTTAAGGTTCCGGAACTGAAGCCCGTAACCGCCGACGATCAACGCCGGTATGAGGGCGCGCTGCGGCGCCGCGAGTATCGCGAAGCCGAGACGGTCCGGCGCAAGCAAGCCAAGCAGGCCTACGCGGCACAGAAACAAGCGGAACTCGCCAAGTCTTAAGGATGGCAAGCGTCAGGCTGACAGATTGTTCGTACAGATTAACGACTCACCACAGTAGCAAGAGAAAGGGAGTATTAAAAATTTATGGCGCATTCACATGCCATGCCGTCCCCCGTGGCGTTGCCGGGCGTTTCCAAAATCATCGCGGTCGGTTCAGGCAAAGGTGGAGTAGGCAAAACCACCGTTGCCGTGAACCTCGCGATCGCGCTGTCGAAGCTGGGCCAGCGTGTGGGCCTCATTGATGCCGACGTTTACGGGCCCAACGTCCCGATAATGATGGGCTCGAGCCAGCAGCCTTCGATCGGCCCCGGCAATCAGATCATCCCCAACCTGACCCACGGCATCAAGACCATCTCCATCGGATACATCTCGCCGGGCGACAAGCCCATGGTGATGCGCGGGCCCATGCTGCACCAGATCATCCGCCAGTTCCTGCAGCAGGTGGATTGGGGCGAGCTCGATTACCTCATCGTCGACCTTCCCCCGGGTACCGGCGACGTGGTCATCTCGCTGGTGCAGACCGTGCCGCTTACGGGAGCCGTCGTCGTCTCCACGCCCAGCGACGTCAGCCTTCAGGACGCACGCAAGGCTCTGGAGATGTTCGGCCAGGTCAACGTCGAGGTGCTGGGCATCGTGGAAAACATGAGCCACTTCACCTGCCCGCACTGCCACCACGAGATCGACATTTTCTCCAAGGGCGGAGCGGAGCGCACGGCGAAGCAATTCAATGTTCCATTCCTGGGATCCATCGAGCTGGTCCCCGCCATTCGCGAAGGCGGAGACCGCGGGCTTCCCGTCGCGCTTGCCGGACCCAAAAGCCCGCAAGCGGCGGAATTCTATGGCGTAGCCCAAAAGCTTATGGAGCGTGCCGAAGCCGCCGCCGCGGCCAGCAACGATGTGATCGAGATTTCTTAGGTTTTTTGCCATCCCAGGTCTCAAAAGCGAGACCTGGGAAAACCAGGGAGTCATTCCTCACCGGATGGCTCTCTGGGTTTGCCCCAGCGCGCCAATCTATTCGGCCAGTTCCTGCGTCATGGTCGCGCCGCCCATCGACGCGAGCACCGCTTTCACCTTGACGACCTTTTGTGAGTCCTTGGCGATCCAGATGGTCTTTTTGTCGGCGCCCCCCTCGGCCGCGGCAACTTCCACCCGCCACGTGTCGAAGGTCCCCGCAGGAACGGTGACGCTTTCCGCGCCGGCCACTGTCAATTGCTGAACCTTTGGCTTCTGCGCCTGGATATCGAAGTTGCGGAACATTGTGGTGTAGCCTTCGGCAAGCGGCAGACAGGCGATGGCAAGATCGCCCCCGGCGCCATCCCCGAAGATCGACCCGCCTAAATCGGCCGAGATGGCCTTCTCCTGGCCATTCATGGTCATCTTGCCGGACGCCTTGTTGTCGGCAAAGTCGACATCGATGGAGAGCGGTCCCTGTTTAAGGTTGCGTTTCTGCACCAGCAGGCTGGTCTTCTCGATCGTTGCCGTATCAGTCGCCGTTCCTTGCGGAGTCTCCGTCTGATCCACGGCTGTCCATGAGTTGCCCGCGTCCTGAATTGCAGTGGTCACTTTCAGATTCATCGCCTGGCCGCCCATCTCGATCTTCACCGAGTAGTTGTACGTAGCCGCCTTCAGGTCCATCACGGGCTTGGGCGCGCCGACCGCACCGGCATCCACTTTTTTGGCCAGAACCACGGTCTTGGGATCCACCGTGATTTCCTTCAGCCTCGCCACTTCTTCCGCGGTGCCGCCTTCCTGGTAGCGGCCGCCAAGATGCTGCGCGAGAAACTTCTCCGACGCCATGAACAATGCCATATTGTTGATGGGCCGCTGGAAACCGTGTCCCTCATCGGGCGCCAGGATGTACTCAACATTGAACCCGCGATCGCGCAGAGCAATTACGATCTGTTCGGCCTCGCGGCGGTTGACGCGCGGATCGTTGGCGCCCTGCGCTACCAGCAGCGGTGTCTTGATCTTGTCCGCGGAGTTCAGCGGCGACTCTTCCATCAGCAGCTTTTTGCCGTCCGGCGTGCTCGTGTCGCCCATGCGTAGCGCGAAGAACTTGCGCTCTGCCTCCCAATACGGCGGAATGGATTCGAGCAGCGTGATCAGGTTCGACGGGCCGACGATGTCCACCGCGGCTGCGTAAAGATCGGGCGTGAATGCAACCCCGGCCAGCGTGGCGTAGCCGCCGTACGAGCCACCCAGAATCCCGACACGTTTCGGATCGGCAATGCCCTGCGCTACCAGGTACTTCACGCCCCAGGTGAGATCGTCCTGCATCTTGCGGCCCCACTCGAGATTGCCGGCGTCGAGGAACTTGCGGCCATAGCCCGTCGATCCACGGAAGTTGGGCTCGAGCACGGCGTATCCGCGGTTGGCGAAGAACTGCGCCAGTGGATTGTATCCCCATTCATCGCGCCCCCAAGGGCCGCCGTGTGGCAGAACCAGCGTGGGAAGATTCTTCGGCTCGACTCCCTTTGGGAGCGTCAAATATGCGGGAATGTCGAGCCCGTCAGACGATTTGTAGGAGATGCCTTTCATCTGGGCAAGATCTGCGCGCGGGAGTTTCTCCCATATCTTGTACTGCGGAGTAAGTGTGTGCGCTTTGCGATCGAAGAGGAAGGTCTGGCCCGGCTCGGTGTCGCTCTCTACTGTGACCAGCCATAGGTTCTCGTCGCGGGTGCGCGACACCACGCGGACATCCTTGCCCGGAAACTGCTTTTCGATCCAATGGTTGTCGTCGCCGAAAGCCTTGTTCTTGAAATACACCTTGACGCGATCGGCGACATACCAGGTCTCAATCAGTTCATCGGTCTTTTCAGAAAACAGTGCTCCGCCCAGGTCGACCTTCCCCGCCGGATCAGACTCCACCAACTCCGTCTTCCCGGTTTGCGTATCGAAAAGCATGAGCGACGACAGATCGGTGCCCTTGTTGGTCTCCATGTAGACATGGGTGCCATCGGGCCGGAAATGCAGGGGTCTGCAGTTCTCGAATACCGAGCACGAATAAATCATCGTGAATTTGTCGGCGTCGACCCGCATGATTTCGGTGTCGCCGTTGTCGGCATTGCGCGTGGCCAGGCGTAACTGGCCGTTCAGATCGAAGCTCCATCCCGTAATGCGGTCGGTGTTCTTGCGGACCAGGGTCTTTTCGCCGGTGGAGATCTTGAGCTTGTAGAGATCGTGCCACGCCTTGTCGCGGTCGTTCAGGCCGATGTAGAGAATGTCGGGATCGCTCTTGGGGGCCGCGAACAGCATCACCCGAACGCCCTTGAGGCCAGTGAGGTCGCGCGATGGCGGAGCCTCGTCGCCCGTGGCGGGTTTGGCCGACGGATCGACAGCATACACGTTGAAGTTTTCGTCGCCATCGTGGTCCTTGGCGAAAACGATGTATTTGCTGTCCTGCGTCCAGAGATAGCTGGCCACGGGGCGCTTGGTCTCGGTGGTCATCAGTCGCGCGGCGCTAAACGGCTCACTAACGCTCTTCACATACACGTTGCGCGTGTCTTTCCACGGCTTCAGGAAAGCAACGTATTGGCCGTCGGGCGAAAGCTGCGCTCCCGCGATCTCGGGATTTCCGAATATCAGGTCGCGGTCGATGATGGGCGGCGGTCCCGCCGGCTTGCTCTGCGACCCGGCCACGGATGAGAAAATCAGGATGCACGAGAGAACCAACCACGACTTCTTCATGATGGGATGTTCCTTTCCCGGAACGTTGGAACGACGCCAATTGGGTAAACGAAGGACAGCGTCATTCTCGTCTAGTTCACCGTCCGGATTCAAGCCAGGCAGGCGAATTCTCTGAAAAGAGTGGCGGACCATTGCCGGGCGAAGATTGTGGAAATCTCCCCCACGTGAGGTTGAATACTTATTCATTTTCGTTGTATATTTATGCAAGCGCGGCCGTGCACTTTCGGCCGCGCTTTCGATTTGTCTTAGAAAGAGAACGGCGGCGATGAAGGACTTGCGGCACACTGCGATACGGGAGCTGGTAGCCCACTCCCGGGTAACCAACCAGGATGAGCTGAGGCGCAAGCTGCGCCGGCGCGGATTCCAGGTGACGCAGGCCACCCTGTCGCGGGATATTCACGAATTGCGGCTCTTCAAAGGCCCCGGCGGCTACTCGCTTCCCAATGGTAATTCCAACGGCGGAGGCACGGCCATCGAAGTAGACGCGCCGCCTACTGTTGACGAAATGCTGGAGAGCTTTGGCGTGCGCGTACGCCAGGCCATGAACCAGGTGATTGTGCGCACGGTAATGGGCGGAGCCCAGCCCGTGGCCGCCGCCCTGGACCGCGAGGACTGGGCTGAAGTGGTAGGCACCATCGCCGGAGACGACACCGTGCTGGTGATTTGCCAGGACCAGCGCCGGGCTGCCGAAGTGGAAGCCCGGCTGAGGAAGATTCTGGAGTCATGACCGAAACAGTGCAAACCGCGGTTGTGGGAGTGACGGGCTATTCCGGTGCGGAGCTGGCGCGGCTGCTGCTGCATCATCCCCGGCTTAGGAACAAGCCTCCGGTGTTTGCCGGCCGCATGGATGCCGGCGAAGCAGCGCGCGGAGGGATTCCGCTGGGCGAAATTCATCCCGAGTTGATCGACAGCAAGGGCAGCGGCAAGTTGCGACTCCAGCCGTTCTCGTGGGATCTGCTCACCGATCTCGATGTCGAGGTGTTGTTTCTTGCCACTCCGCACGAGCAGTCGCGGGCGTGGGTTCCCGAAGCGCTTGTCGCGCGGGCTGCGCGTCATCGATTTGAGCGGCGCATGGCGCCTGAATGAATCCGCCAACCGCGCCGTGTACAACTTCGAGGACGAAGGCTCCGTACATGCGATGAACGTCCAGGCGCAGGCCGTGTATGGCTTGCCCGAGCTTCATCGTGACAAGATTCTCGGAGCGCACCTGGTGGCCAATCCCGGCTGCTATGCGACCTCCGTAATCCTGCCCATCAAGCCGCTGGTGGCGGCGGGACTGGTCGATCTCGCAACACGGCATCATTGCCGATTCGAAAAGCGGCGTAAGCGGCGCGGGAAAAGCGCCTACCGCCAAGACCCATTTCATGTACGCGGCCGACAATCTCTCCGCCTACGGCGTGTTCTCGCACCGGCATACCGGCGAACTGCTGGAGCAGATCGGCATCGATGCGCCACTCGATCATCTTCACGCCGCACCTGCTGCCCATTCCGCGCGGAATTCTCTCCACCATCTATGTGCGGTTCAAAGAGCCGCAAACGCGCGCCGGCCTCGCCCATGTGTATCACTCGTTTTTCACGGGCAGCCCCATGGTGCGGCTCTATGACAACGTGCTTCCACAAATTCAATATTCGGTACGCACCAACTATGCCGATATCGGTTTTCAACTCTCTCCGGATGGCCGGCGCGCGGTGATCGTCAGTTGTCTCGACAATCTGTTGAAGGGAGCATCCTCACAGGCTGTGCAGAATCTAAACGTCATGCTGGGCTGGGACGAAGCCGAAGGACTGGAGTGAAGGTGGGGTTGGAATCATGAGATATGTCGTCAAGCTCGGCGGAGCGGGCCTGGAAACTCCGGAACTGCTCAGCGGATGCGTGCGCGCCATCGCCGAACTGGTGCGGGACGGAAATCAGGTCGCCGTAGTGCATGGCGGCGGCGTCCAGTTGACGCGCACTCTAAAAGCGCTGGGCAAGCAGAGCGAGTTCATCAACGGGCTGCGCGTCACCGATAGCCGAGACTCGCGACGTTGCGCTGATGGTTCTTGCCGGACGCGTCAATAAAGGACTCGTCGCGGCCTTCGGTGCACTGGGCCAGCCGGCAGTCGGTCTCTCCGGTGGAGACGGCCTCTTGTTCCGCGCTCGCAAGAAGCGGACCTCGCCGGATCTCGGCTACGTCGGCGAAATCGCCGCCAGCGATACGCGCTGGCTCGAGGCCATCTGGCAGCTCAAGGGCGTGCCGGTGCTGTCGTCGATGGCGCTGGGATTCGATGGCGAGTACTACAACGTGAATGCCGACGAGATGGCCGCCGCCTGCGCCATCGCCTGCCGTGCCGATGCGCTGGTCTTTCTTACCGATGTGCCCGGCGTGCGCGGAGCCAACGGCGCCGTACTCCGATGGCTCTCCATCGATCAAATTGCGGAGATGGCCAAGAATGCGATCATCTCCGGCGGCATGTTGCCCAAGCTCAGCGCCTGCCGCGAAGCCCTTTTGAATGGCGTCAAGCGCGTACGAATTCTGCCCGCTGAAGCTGCCGGTTCCCTTCCCGACCTGTGCAGTTCCCGCGTAGCCCACGGCACCGAAGTGATGGTGGCCTGAGGAGAAATGGAATTGAAGAAACTCGAGCAAATCAAAGCCGCCGAAGCACGGCTGTTGCTTCAAACCTACGATCGCAATCCAATTCTTTTCGTGAAGGCGAGGGCGTTCACCTCATCGATGAGCGCGGCGTGCGCTATCTCGACCTGTTGAGCGGCATCGGCGTAAACGCGCTCGGCTATGCCCACCCGGCCATCGAGCGAGCCATCATCAATCAGAGCCGCGCGCTCATTCACACTTCGAACCTCTTCTATCACGAGGGGCAGGCGGAATTGGCGCTGCGTCTCACCGAGCGCACCGGCCTCGATCGCGTATTCTTCGCCAATACCGGCACTGAAGCATGGGAAGGCGCGATGAAACTGGCGCGCGCGCATGCCGGCCTGCTGCGCAGCGAGGGCACAACAGATCGGGACGAAATTCCTCGCTCTGGAGCAAAGCTTTCCACGGCCGCACCTTCGGCTCGGTCTCGACGACCTACAAGGCCAAGTATCGCGAGCCGTTCGGGCCGGTTGTTCCCGGCGTGGAGTTTGTCCGTTTCAACGATGTCGCCGATCTGCGCGCGAAGTTCTCGAGCGACGTCTGCGCCATTCTGGTCGAAGCCATCCAGGGTGAAGGCGGCATTCGTCCGCTGACGCAGGAGTTTTTCGCCGAGGCTCGCGCCCTGGCCAGTTCCACCGGCGCGCTGCTCATCGTGGATGAGATCCAGGCCGGCATGGGCCGCACCGGCAAGTGGTGCGCCTATCAGCATTACGGTATAAAGCCTGATGTGACCACGCTGGCCAAGCCCCTCGCGGGCGGCATTCCGCTTGGCGCAATTGTCTGCACCGAGGAAGCAGCCCGCGCCATTCACGCCGGCATGCACGGCACAACATTTGGCGGCGGCCCGCTGGCCTGCGCCGTCGCCATCGCCGTGATCGACGCCATCGAGAAGGAAGGCCTGCTGGCGCATGCCACCGAAGTCGGCAACTACTTCATGCAGCAATTGCGCGCGCTTGCCGCAAAGCATGAAGCCATCATCGATGTGCGCGGCAAAGGCCTGATGCTGGCTGCCGAGCTGGATTCGGCGGATCTCGCCAAACTCACCGTTGCGGAAATGCTCAAGCGCCACATCGTGATCAACTGCACCAGCGACACGGTTCTTCGTTTCCTGCCGCCCTACATTCTGGAGCGTGAGCATGTGGACACAGCGATCGCGGCCCTCGACGAAATCTTCACTGAACACGGAGCACACACCACCGCCCACGCCGCAGGAGGAAAACACCTTGGCTAGCAGAGCAACTATCGAACAGCGGGAAATTCCCTTTCCCGTGCAGAAAGACCCTGACATTCTCGCCGCCGCCGCGCGGCTGGCCGGCGAAGACCTGTGTTCCGTCGGCGACCTTTCCAGCGCCGAAGTGCGCGCGATTTTGAAGCTCGGCCACGAGGTCAAGCGCAATCCCCGCGAGTATCGCCACGCCCTCGACGCCAAGCAGATGGTACTGATGTTCGAGAAAGCCAGCCTGCGCACGCGGCTCAGCTTTGAAGCCGGCATGAATACCATGGGCGGCAATGCAATCTTCGTCGACCAGACCAGTTCACCTCTCGGCGAGCGCGAAGCCATCGCCGACGTGGCGCGCAACGTGGAGCGCTGGGTGGACGTGATCGTTCTGCGCACCTACGCGCACGACACCATCACCGAAATGGCCGCCAACTCGCGCGTGCCGGTGATCAATGCGCTGTCTGACTTCGAGCATCCCTGCCAGGCACTGGCCGATTTCATGACGCTCGAAGAGCACTTCGGCTCGGTGTCGGGCTTGAACTTCACCTACCTGGGCGACGGCAACAATGTGTGTCACTCGCTGATGCTGACCGGCGCGCAACTCGGCGCGAACGTCACCATCGCCACGCCGCGCGGCTACTCGCCCGACATCGAGATCGTCACCAAGGCGCGCGAAATCGCTGAGCAGAATGGCTGCGAAGTTCGCCTGCTGCAGGATCCGCAGGCCTCCGTCGAAGGCGCCGACGCGGTCTACACCGACGTGTGCGTGAGCATGGGATTCGAGCACGAGTCCACCAAGCGCGCGCCCGATCTTCCGCCCATTCCAGGTGAACGAAGCGCTGATGCAGAAGGCCCAGCCGAACGCGGTGTTCATGCACTGCCTGCCCGCGCGCCGCAACGCCGAAGTCACCGACGCGGTGCTCGACGGGCCGCAATCCATCGTCTTCGACCAGGCCGAAAACCGCATGCATGCGCAAAAGGCATTACTGCTGTTGCTGCTCGGCGGCCTGCCGAACGTACCGAGTTTTCAGTAAGCAGTTCACAGTTCGTAGTTCACAGTTCGTATGAACTGAAAACTGACAGACTGTCAACTGTGAACTAAGAACTACGAACTGTGAACTCTGAGGAGTGTTCTCGAAGCATGTCTGTAATTCTTGAATCCCTGCCCACCGGACAGAAAGTCGGCATCGCCTTCTCCGGCGGGCTCGACACTTCCGCCGCCTTGCACTGGATGAGACAGAAGGGCGCCATCCCTTACGCCTATACAGCCAACCTTGGCCAGCCCGACGAAACCGACTACGAAGCCATTCCGCAGGCGGCCCTCGACTATGGCGCCGAAAAGGCCCGCCTCATCGACTGCCGCGGCCCGCTGGTTCGCGAAGGGATCGCCGCGCTGCAGGCCGGGGCCTTCCACATCTCCACCGCCGGCGTCACCTACTTCAACACCACTCCCATCGGTCGCGCGGTCACGGGCACCATGCTGGTGGCCGCCATGAAGGAGGACGATGTCCACATCTGGGGCGACGGCTCCACCTTCAAAGGCAACGACATCGAGCGGTTTTACCGCTACGGACTGCTCGTCAATCCCAATCTCCAGGTCTACAAGCCATGGCTTGACGCCGCATTCATCGACGAATTAGGCGGCAGGGCCGAGATGTCTGCCTTCATGCAGCGCTCCGGCTTCGCCTATAAAATGTCAGCGGAAAAGGCCTACTCCACCGACTCCAACCTGCTTGGCGCTACGCATGAAGCCAAGGACCTGGAGCATCTATCCTCATCGATGAAAATCGTCGCCCCCATCATGGGCACCGCGTTTTGGCGTGACGATGTCGTGGTCCCGCGCGAAGAGGTTGCGGTTCGCTTCGAAGAGGGCTTTCCGGTGGCCCTCAACGGTCAGCAATTCGACTCGCCCGTCGATCTCCTTCTCGAAGCCAACCGTATCGGCGGCCGTCACGGCCTGGGCATGTCCGATCAGATCGAGAACCGCATCATCGAAGCCAAGAGCCGCGGGATTTACGAGGCTCCGGGCCTCGCCCTGCTCTTTATCGCCTACGAGCGCCTCATCACCGGCATCCACAACGAAGACACCATCGAGCAGTACCGCGACAATGGCCGCAAGCTTGGCCGCCTGCTCTATCAGGGTCGCTGGTTCGACTCCCAGGCGATCATGCTTCGCGAATCTGCCCAGCGCTGGGTCGCCAAACCCCTCACCGGCGAGGTCACACTGGAGTTGCGCCGCGGCAACGATTACTCCATCCTCAACACCGAATCGCCCAACCTCACCTTCCATCCCGAGCGCCTCAGTATGGAGAAGACCGAATCCGTCTTCTCCCCGCGCGACCGCATCGGACAACTCACCATGCGCAACCTCGACATCACCGACACCCGGGAGAAGCTGCTCACCTACGCCAAAGCCGGCCTCCTCACGCTCAGCAAGAACAGCGAAATGCCCCAGCTCAACAGCGGCAAGGAGAAGGAAGAACAACAGGTACGCTGAGATCAATGTCCAACGAACAACAATCCGGGAAGATGTGGTCGGGCCGCTTTCGCGCGGCCGCCGATCCCTTCTTCGATTTCTGGCAGCGGTCGATCCGCTTCGATTACGTGTTGGTCGGCCAGGAGCTTGCGGCCAGCAAGGCCCACGCTCTCGCGTTGCAAGCCGCCGGAATCCTCACGCAGGATGAGTGTGCGCGCATCACTGGTGCGCTCGATGATCTCGGAAACCGGTATGCCAGGAGCAACGACGAACTGCGCACGGATCTTGAAGCCGAAGACATCCATCACTTCGTCGAGCGGCGCTTGACCGAGGCCGTCGGCGACCTGGGGCTCAAGCTGCACACCGGCCGCAGCCGCAACGAGCAGATCGCCACCGACCTGCGGCTCTACATCCGCTTCCGCATCAATATGCTGCTGGCGCACCTTGGAGCGTGGGCCGGGCAACTCATCGCACAGGCGAAGGCTGCCGGCGACGCGGTGATGCCGTCGTATACCCATCTGCAGCGGGCTGAGCCAGTGCTGATTGCGCATTGGCTGCTGGCTTATGTGGAGATGCTGCTCCGCGATGCTTCGCGTCTCGAGGACTGTCAGGCACGCCTGAACTACTGCCCGCTTGGTTCGGGAGCCGTGGCCGGCGCGACGCTGGCGCTCGATCGCACAATAGCGGCACGCGAACTTCAATTTACAGCCCCGACGGCCAATTCCATGGACGCCACCAGCGACCGCGATTTCGTGCTGGAGTATTTGCAGGCGCTCACGGTGATCGGCCTGCATGCGAGCCGCTTTGCGGAAGAGATCACACTGTTCGCCACGGCGGAGTTCGGCTTTGTGGATCTGCCCGAGCAGTTCTCGACAGGATCAAGCGCCATGCCTCAGAAGAAGAATCCCGATCTGACGGAATTGGTGCGCGCCAAGGTGGGCCGCATTCACGGCGCAGCCGAAACGGTGACCCTGTTGCTCAAGGGGCTTCCGCTTGCCTACAACAAAGACATGCAGGAGACCCAGGAGCCGGTGTTTGCCGCCACGGCCGAGACACATAAGATGACCTATCTTCTGGCTGCGTTCACGCGTGCTCTGCGTTTTCGGACTGATCGGATGCGGACGGCCTGCGAGAGCGGATTTCTCAATGCCATGGCTGCGGCGACGTATCTCGTGCACAAGGGAGTTCCCTTCCGCAAGGCGCACGAGAAGATCGGCAATGCAGTGCGATATTGCCTCGAAAAGGGCTGCGAACTGGGCGATCTGACGCTCGAAGAACTGCGCGAGTTCGGCGCGGAGTTTGACAGCGACTTTTTCGCCGCCGTGACGCTTGAGGCCACGCTTGATTGCCATGACGTGATCGGCGGAACGGCGAGGCATCGCGTAAAAGATGCACTGGCCGACGCTGCGAACCGAGTAGAAGCACTGGTCGTGAAATACGGACAAGTGAGCCTGGAACCATCGGAGCCGAAGGAGGTAGCCCATGCTGGTGCGTAAGGCACGGCTGCAGGATGCCTCCCACGTCTACGACCTGGTCAATTCGCTTTCGGGCGACGGCACGCTGCTGAAGCGCGCGTTCGCTGAAATCTGCGAGAACGTTCGTGATTTCACCGTCGCCGAATCGGACGGCGGCGTGTTTCTAGGCTGCGGCGCGCTGCATCTCTACGGCCCGCACCTGGCTGAAGTGCGATCGATCGTAGTGAAGCCCGAGGCCAAAGGTCAGGGCGCGGGAGGTCGCATCCTGGGCGCTCTCATCGAAGAAGCCGAGGAGCACGGCATCCATTCCGTCTGCCTGTTCACGCGTATTCCGGATTTCTTTTTCAAATACGGCTTCCGCACCGTCGAAGATAAGGCCGACCTGCCCGACAAGATCTTCAAAGATTGCCAGATCTGCCCGCGACTGCATCGTTGCGACGAAGTAGCCATGGTGCGCGGACGCATTCCGCGAATGTCGATCCTGGGCGCGCGCCACGAAGCGCAGCAACTGGTGCGGATTTCCGGTTAGCGCTTCGCCAGCATCACCGCGGCGGCTGCGGCCTGGCCATAACTGAGGCCGCCGTCACCGGGGCTCACTCGGGCGTGTTGGAAGACCTTGAAGCTATCGCTTTCCAATCCCAGGCGCAACAGTCGCGCCAGTCGCCGGTTGTGCATCACGCCACCGCTCATCGCCACGGAGGTGATGCCGGTTGCATCGCGAGCGGCTGCGGCTACGCGCACGAAAGCCTGCGCTACTCCTGCATGAAAGCGTGCTGCGATGCGAGGCTTGGCGACTCCATCTTTCAGGTCGCGCAGCAATTCACGCCATAATGGCGCGACGTTGATCAGAGTGAGTTCGCGCTTCTTCCAATCGCCTCCAACCAGCGCAATTTCGTAGCCGTCGATATCGTCCGGCTCATCGATAGCGATGCCTTCCAGTTCGATCGCGGCCTGCGCTTCGTAGTCGACGCTACGCCGATTCAGGACCACCGCCGCAACTGCATCAAACAGCCGCCCGAGGCTGGAAGTCAGCGGCGCGTTGATGCCGCGCTCGATCATGCGCAGGAGTAAGCGCGATTCCTTCTGATTGGCACCGAGCATGTTCAACATCTCCGACGAAGCTGACATCCACACCCCCGCCGCGAAGATGCGCTAGCGCCATGCGCCATGGTTCACGCACGGCCGCATCGCCGCCGGGCATGGGTACATAGTCAAGATGCGCAAAGCGCTCGAAGCAATCCAGCCGCGCGATCAGCACTTCCCCGCCCCAGATGCGTCCATCGGTCCCGTATCCGGTGCCGTCGAGCGAAAGACCAATGACAGGCCCATCAAGTCCGTGCTCAGCCATGCAGCCGGCGATATGCGCGTGATGATGCTGCACTCCGATCAACGGCAGGCCGTTTGCCGCAGCCCACTCCTTTGCCCACGACGTAGACAGGTAGCCGGGGTGCAGGTCATGCACTACCGTCTCCGGCCGAATCTCGAATGTGCGCATCAGGTGATCGAGCGAGTGCTTGAAGAATTCCAGGCCGGTGAGGGTTTCGAGATCGCCCAGGTGCTGGCTCTGGTAAGCGTAGCGACCGCGCGCCAGCGCGAACACGCTCTTGAGATGGCCGCCGACGGCGAGCAGCGGCGGAGCGTCCATAGGCAGTTCGATAGACAAGGGAACAAATCCGCGCGCGCGGCGAATGATCTGAGGCGCGCTATCGACAAGCGCCTGCACCGAATCGTCGCAGCGCTGCAGGATATCGCGGTTGTGAAACAGGAACGCATCGGCGATGTCTTTGAGCCGTGCCTGCGCCTCGTCGTTGTCAATCGCGATCGGCTCTTCGCTGAGATTGGCAGAGGTCATCACCAGCGCGCGCACGCGCCCATCGGCAAACAGCAAATGCTGCAGCGGCGCATACGGCAGAAACACGCCCAGCCACGGGATGCCTGGCGCGACCGACGGGGCAATGCCGTTGGCTTCTCGCGCCCGCGCCAGAACAATGGGGCGCGCGGGCGTTTGCATCAGAGCCTGTTCCTCATGCGTCAATTCGCACAACTCGCACGCTGCGCCGATGTCCCGCACCATGACGGCGAGCGGTTTGCCGTAGCGGTGCTTTCGCTGGCGCAGACGCATCACCGCGGACTCATTGGTCGCATCCACGGCAAGATGGAATCCGCCGATGCCCTTGATGGCCATGATTTCGCCAGCCATCAAACGATCGATGCACGCGCTGATCGGATCGACGGCAAGGATCGCTTCGCCGTCAGGATCGACCAGCCAGACTTTCGGTCCGCACACCCAGCAGGCATTGGGCTGCGCATGGAAGCGGCGATTGAGCGGATCGTCGTATTCCGCCTGGCATGCCGGGCACATGGGAAACACGGCCATCGATGTCTGTGGGCGGTCATAGGGGATGCGGCGAGTGATCGTGTAGCGCGGCCCGCAGTTGGTGCAGTTGATAAAGGGATAGCGATAGCGCCGATCGGCGGGATTAAGCAGTTCGCGCAAACAGTCAGGGCAAGTCGCGGCGTCGGCGGGAATCCCGGTGCTCACCTGCCCGAGGACCTGGCTGTGCACGATGCGGAAGTCCGACTCGCCAGTCAAGGTAATGTCGTGCACCGAAATCGCGTCGATGCGCGCCATGGGCGGAGCCTCCCTGCGGAGGCGCACCATGAATTCGCCCAGCCGCAACTCCCCGCCTTCAATCTCGATCGTCACGCCGTCGGTGTCGTTGCCAATGAAGCCGGCGAGGCCAGTCTCGTGAGCCAGGCGGAAAACGAAAGGACGAAATCCGACGCCCTGCACCACTCCGCGCACTTGCACCGCTTGGCGCTTTCTCAGTTCGACTGGATTTTCAGGCAAACGCAACCTCCGTCACTCGGCAGGACCAGCTTAGAACATAGGCGGTGCAGATGAGGCCGGCCCGCTGGTATCATCCGCAATCACAGAGTCGTTCCGCCCCGGAGGTTGTCCATGTCTCGACCGGTTTCCGCCATGGCGTGTTGGGCACTCCTTCTGCCCGCCGTCTTCTTGGCTGCGCAAGCGCCCACGCGATTTCAATTCACCGAGAAGGCCGGTCCCTACACCGTCGGCCTGAAAGTGGTTCACCAGTATGACTACTCAAGAACATGGCACACGCCGGTGGATGAGCTCGGGCAACCCTTCACCGGGGAACGGGCCCGTCCCCTGCAGACGCTGATCTGGTACCCCGCCGACAAATCCGACGGAGCCACCATGACCATGCGCGATTACGCCCTGCTGCGCGTGACCGAAACCGACTTTGATGCCAAGCCGGCTCCCGGTGGCCCCTTGCCCGCCGATGAAGGCCGCAAGGCAGCTTTCGACGATCATCTCTGGGCCTATCGCGACGCGCCTCTCAAGCCGGGCCGTTTTCCGGTGGTGATCTACGCCCCAAGCTATTCGAACACTCCCTGGGAGAATGCCGATCTGTGCGAATTCCTCGCCACCTATGGATATGTTGTCTTGGCCAGCCCGGATATGGGCGTGTCAACGCGAGATATGACCGGGGACCTGCCCGGGATTGACGCGCAGGCCAGGGACATTTCGTTTCTCATTGGCTATGCGTCGACGCTGCCGGACACCGACATGTCGGAGATCGCGGTCGGCGGATTCAGTTGGGGCGGCATCTCGAACCTGTTTGCGGCGTCGCGCGATAACCGCATCAAGGCATTGTTCGCACTCGATGGATCGATGCGCTATTTTCCCGGCCTGATCAAGCAATCGGGCTATGCGCGTCCCGACCAGATGAAAGTGCCGCTGCTATTCTTCACCCAGGGTGACGTGTCGCTCGAGGAGCAGGAGCGCATGTTGAACGATCCCGATCGCATGAGCGGCCACAATGCCCTCAATGCGTGGACGCACGGTGACCTGATCACGGTCCGCATGCTCGGCATGACGCACGGGGAATTCAGCTCCATGTTTCAACGCGATGAGAACTTCTGGAAGGGCACCGCGAAATTCATGAAGGCGGATTACACGAGAGCCGACGGAACAACCGGTTATGCGTGGGTCGCGCGCTACACCCAGCACTTTCTCGATGCCTATCTGAAACATGACGCCGCTGCCATGGAGTGGCTGAAAAAAACACCCGGCGAAAATGGCGCTCCCCTGCACTTTCTCACTGCCGGCTATCGCGCCGGTGCAGGCTCGCCTGCCACCTTTGACAGCTTTCGCGAGGAGCTGCATCAGAAGGGCTTCGATCATGCCGCCGAGGTCTATGCCGCATTCCAGAAGCAGGATTCCACATTCAAGCTGGATGAAGGCTCGATCAACGGCTGGGGATATTCCCTGCTGACCGCCAAGCATCTGCCGGAAGCGATCTGCGTGTTCAAGTTCAACGTGTCTGCGAACCCGGACTCCAGCAACGTGTACGACAGCCTGGCGGAAGCGTACATGAAGGCTGGCGACAAGGAGCATTCGATGGAGAACTACAGGAAGTCGCTCGAAAAGGATCCCGCGAACGACAATGCCAAGGAAAAGCTGAAGGAATTGGAAAGCACGCCCGCCACGGTCGCCGCCGGATCCCCGAAGTGAGCCTGCGAGACCCCGCAGAAATGGCTGTTTTTGTTAAGTTTTCTTTGCATTTGACTCAGGCCAGGCAACCAAATGGAGCGGGCAACCAAACGAGTCCGCTTGTCATTTAACTGAACAGCAGCGAGATCGGGTCATTGCTATGCCTGAGCGCTCCTGTCCTTTGCGGGTGGTGTGGCCCGCGAGAGAAATCCCCCCGGAGTATCAACTCAAGAAAGGTCACGGAAGGTGGGCATATGAACAAGAAGCTTGTGGTTTTAAGCGCCATGCTGGGTATGGCGACGTTGGGCTGGTCCGACTCGAAGAAAGAGGATGCGGCAGACCGGCTGGACAATGCGGCAAAGGTGCTGCATGAAGTCATGGCGGCTCCCGACAAAGGCATTCCGGATGAAGTGTTCGAACACGCTAAGTGCGTTGCCGTTGTTCCGCATATGGTGAAAGGCGGATTCGTACTCGGCGCCGAAGGTGGTAAGGGCGTGGCAACTTGCCGCACCGGGCATGGATGGAGCGCTCCGGCCTTCTTCACTGTGGAGGGTGGAAGCTTTGGCCTGCAGATCGGCGTGGAAGGCATCGATCTGGTAATGATTGTGCAGAACGATCAGGGTATGGAACACCTCCTCAACAGCAAGTTCAAGGTGGGCGCCGACGCGTCCGCAGCCGCGGGACCTGTGGGCCGTCACGCGTCTGCTGATACAGACTGGAAGATGAATGTGGAGATTCTGACTTACTCGCGCGCGAAAGGTGCCTTCGCCGGACTTACGCTGAACGGCGCCGTGGTGAAACAGGATGAGGACTCGATGAAGGCTGTTTACGGTCCTGATGTGACGGAGCGCGCGGTGCTGACCGGGAAGGTCGAACCTCCGGCAGAGGCTCATTCGTTCTTGGCCGCGGTGCGCGGAGCGAAAGCCCAGTCCGCCGCTTCGAAGGAGTAATTAACCTGTTTCCAGAATCCTGCTGATCGCAGTACAAAATTGCCCCAGCTTCTGCGAAGAGGCTGGGGCAAATTCTTCTTTTGCGGCGAATCTGCCGGTGGGGCACGGAGCGATTGTTTCCGAGCCAGCTTCACAAGGGCGGCCGGTTGATACACTCGGCATTGAGGGTACGTTTGAGTTTCAAGTCGGTCATTCCCGGACGGTTCGCCTTACTGATTCTTTGTAGTTGTCTCGTGCTCGGCGCTTTTACGTTGCAGCCAGCGGACGCGCAGCAGAATGCGACGGCGGCGATCCTCCAGGGCATCGATGCGTCAGTCCACGCGCGCGAGAACGACCTGCTGGGCTACACGGTCACGGAGCATTACGCAGTCTTTCGGAACCACGACGAGCAGCATCCCGCTGCGGAGATGGTGGTTAGAACCACGTACCAGACGCGAAGTGGGAAAGAACTTCAGCATTGTCTCCGAGACCGGCCCGCTGCTGCTGCGAAAGATGCTCGAGACCATCCTCGACAGCGAAAGAAAGATGACGCAGCCCGCCAACCGCGCCACCGCGGTGATTACGCCCGGCAACTATGAAATGACGGTGAATGAGCTCGAGACCGTGGAAGGGCGGAACTGCATGACGGTCGCAATCAAGCCGCGACGTGTTTCTCCTTACCTGTTCAACGGGACCATCTGGGTGGATGCGCGGGACCAGTCGATCGTGCAACTGCAGGGGGTAGCAGCGAAGAGCCCATCGATGCTGACCGGCCCGTCGGAGGTCTTCCGGCAGTACACGTTAATTGATGGGTTTTCCATGGCCACTCACGCAAAGGCGGTCTCGAACAGTTCGCTGCTGGGCCAGACGATTATCAAGATCGATTACACGGGCTATCAGATGCAGCTCCGGATGGCGAAGTGACCGTCGCTGCCGGGCCTACCGTTCCGTCACACTGGAGTGACTTTTGACGCTTGCCAGGATTGTGCCCTGCTCTATACTGCACACGTGACCATCCTTCCCGGTGACTGGAGACTCGATGCGGCGCTCGGCTCGTGCCTGCTTCTAGGCCTGCGCCACGGGTTTGACTACGATCACCTCGCGGCCATCTCCGATATCACCGCCGTTCAGCGCAACTGGAAGAGCGGATTGCGTTTAGGTATGACCTATGCGTTGGGCCATGCGTTCATGGTGGCGGCCCTCGGCGTGATGGTGCTGGAAATGCACATGGGACTGCCGCAGGGACTGGACCACTGGACGGAGCGGCTGATCGGTCTCACCCTTATCGTTCTGGGGCTTGGCGTGGTGGCGGGCATCCTGCGCAAGGATGCGCACGGCCACAGTCACTCGCGCGTGGAAAGCCGGCTGGCCATCGCCATCAACGGCGTGCTGTGGGCAGCCTGGCGGGTGCGGAAGCTCTGGAATCCGGAAACACCCCGCCCGGAGCGGTTTCAGTGGATGTACACCGGCAAATCGGTCTTCCTGATCGGCGTGCTGCACGGCGTGGGGGCCGAGACGCCGAGTCAGCTGGCGCTGTTTTTTCTCACCGCAAACCTGGGAGGAACGTCACGAGGGATGCTGGGACTGACGGCATTTGCGCTGGGCCTGGTGGCGATGAACGCGCTGATGACGGCCACCATGGGCGGAGCCTTCAAAGCCAGCGGGCACCATCCCCGCTTCTACCACGTCATTGCCTGGACCGGAGCGGCCTATAGCTGCATCATCGGGGTAATCTTCCTGTTCGGTATCTCCGACCGCCTCCCTGCGCTTGGATAGATCCGGACCGCACATCAAGCCCCAACCAACGCGTAGATTCGGTAGCTTTTTCGCTGCATCGAATGGCTCGGCATGGATCCAGCGCTCGGGAAGGTGATCCATACCACATCACGGTATAAGATGCCGTATTTTGGTGTGTTCCATATCGCAGCGGTGCGACCCATCACATATTGCTGATTTGCCCCGCTCCTAGAATCGGGGCATGTCAGCCGTGAACCTCATTCTGATTGCGCCGTGCTCGCTCCTGCTTGGGCGCCGCGCTGCAGATTCTCGTCGCGAGGCTCTGTTCCGCACGAACCAAGGGAATCCTGGCCGCCCTGTTCTGCCTGCCGTCGCTGGTCGCCGTGGCGGCGATGGTTCGCCTGGTGCGGGCGGGGCAGGCAATCGATGTGAACCTCTCTTCCTGGGATGGCCCGCTGGCGCTGGTGCTGCACGTGGACGCGCTGAGCGTGCTGTTCGCGCTGATGGGCGCGGGCATCGGCGGATTCGTGCTGCTCTACTCCATCGGCTACATGGCGCACGACAAGTCCGCGACCCGCTTCTACGCCACCATGCTGGTCTTCATCGGCGGCGTTCATCGGGCTGGTTTATAGCGCCAACCTCTTCATCTTCTATCTCTGCTGGGAAGCTGGTCGGACTCTGCTCCTTCAGCCTGGTGGGCTTCTGGTACACCAACCGCGAAGCGGTCAACGGCGCGCGCAAAGTGCTGCTGATGACGCACATCGCCGGCTACGGATTGCTGGCGGCATCCTGGTGATCTACCACCGCACCGGCAGCGCACTGTGGACCGATCCGGCAGTGGCGCAGCCTTTACCGGCGGCGTTTTCCTGCTGATGCTGGTGGCGCTGGTGGCGAAGTAGCGTGCAGGTGCCGCTGCATACGTGGATTCCCGAAGCCATGGCCGCGCCCACCCCGGTGAGCGCGCTGCTGCACGCAGCGTGCTATGTGAAAGCCGGCGTTTATCTCGCCGCCCGCATGCACAGCTTTGGCGCATGGCCGGCAGCGTGGGGCGAGACGCTCATGTGGATCGGCACCGTCACCATGGCCGTCGGCGTGATGTACGCCATGGTGCAGACCGACCTGAAGCGCATGCTGGCGTTTTCGACGGTGAGCCAGATCGGCTACATGATGATGGGCATCGGCATCGGCACGCCGCTGGCCATCACGGCCGGCCTGCTGCATTGCCTCAATCACGGATTCTTCAAGGGCGGCCTGTTCCTGACCGCGGGCTCGGTGCAGCACGCGGCCGGCACGCGCGACATGAACCAGCTCGGCGGCCTGGCGCAGCGCATGCCGCGCACCACGCTTTCGTGGCTGATCGGCGTGGGCAGCATGATGGGCATTCCCGCTGATGAGCGGATTCGCCAGCAAGTGGATGCTCTATGCCGCGGCATTGCAGGCCGGCTGGGCGGTTCCCGCGGTGATCGCATGGGCGGTGAGCCTGGGCACGGTGTTCCTGGGCGTGAAGGCGACCAGCGCAGTGTTCCTCGGACCACTGACCGGACAAGATCAAGGACGCGCATGAGTCCCCGGCCAGCATGGTGTGGGGAATGGGATTGCTGGCGGCGGGCAGCGTCGTTCTGGGCATTGCGCCGCAACTGGCCGTCAACTACCTCCTGAACCCGATCCTGCGCGCGCTTCTCGCTGGAGCGGCGATTCACGTCACGTGGTTCGGGCTTCTCGCCGATGCGGGCAGCTTCTCGACGACCGGCGGCCTGGTGCTGGCGCTGGTTTCGCTGGTTATCGGCGGCGCGATCTATGCGCTGGCCTACGTGGCGCGGCCGGCGACGGCGACGGCAGGCGGCGGCGCGGCGATGGCCGGTGCGGGCGGCGGAATCTTTACCGGCGGCGAGCCGCTGTCGGACAGGGACCGCCTCACTGCCGGCGACTTCTCCAGCATCTTCCAGCAGAACTGGAAATCGTTCTTCCGCTGGTCCAACGTGGACCGGGTTTACCTGGCGGTCTGGGAGCGGATTGCAGGCTGTCTCGCGCGCACTGGGCGTGGTCGTCGCGATGGATGGAGCGGAAGGCGCTGGTGCTGGTCGTCGTGTTTGCCGCCGCTGATCTTTGCCTTCGTTCGCTGGGCGATGCCCAGCAGTCCCATGGGTGCCGCATGAGGCGCAGCCCGATGCCGATGCCGCCGGTGTTGATCGCGGCCATCGCTGTCGCCGCTGCCGGCCTGCTTTTCGCGTCATTGGTCAGCGGCGCAAAGCGAAGATTCCTGTCTGGCCCTGCATGCTTGTCGTCGGCGGCCTCACGGTCGGCGGTCTGCTGGTCGCCAATCCCTGGCTTCGGCTCGGACTGCTCGAACTGGCGACTTTCCTCACCGTCGTGCGCGTCTGGCTCACGGCGCGCACCCGCGCTGCCAAGTTCACTTATCTCGCGGTCGTTCTTGTCTCGGCGCTCTGCGCTCGTCGGCAGCGAACTGCTGCTCGAGCCGGCCAGCCAGGACTGGTCGCGCGCGCTGCTGCTGACCGGCATCCTGGTCAAGCTGGCCGCCGTGCCGATGCTCTTCTGGCTGCTCTCGCCTGGCCGACGAACTCCCGGCCCTTGTCCTCGGCCTCATCATCGCGGTGGTCGATATGGCGGCCTTCGGCGAGTTCATGCATCGCAGCGCACAGCATCGCCGAGCAGCGCTCATGGCTCCGCAGAGCCTCTGGCTGTGGCGTGGCCGCCGCTACGTCGTTCCTTGCCGCGCTGCTGATGCTCACGCAGCGCAGCCTCAAGCGCCTGCTGGTTCTCTCCACCATCGAAGATGCGGGCTTCCTGCTGCTCGGCTTGCCTCGGCTGACGTACGAACTCGGCGACCTGCAGGGCGCGCTCGTTCGCCGCCTGCCACCCATGCGCTGGCCAAGGCGCTGCTGTTCGTTTGCCTCAGCGCGCCTGAAGCAGCCGGCGAACTCGAAGGCGAACCTGTCGCGCTCGCCGCGCGCTACCCGGTCAGCGCCTTCGGCTTCCTGTTCGGCATGCTGGCCATGCTGGGCGTTCCGCCGCTGCTCGGATTCCTCGGGCCGCTGGAGACTCTACGAACTGCGCTGCAGATCCATCTGGCCGCTGGCCGCGATCTTCATCCTGTCTTCGATCCTGGCGCTGGTCGCCTATGTGCTGGCGCTGACCCGCAACTGGTGGGGACCGCCGACGAAGCTGACTCGCCTGACCGCGAGCGCAAAGGAGCCGTTCCTGCTCCAGGCCACGATCGTGGTGCTGGTGGTCGTGCTGCTCGCTGCCGGCGTCTGGCCGCAGCTGCTTGCAAATGCTCCAAGGGGGTCGCTGATGAAACTCTGGAATCGATTGATGTGCTACTGCCGCCGCCGCAGCCCGTGGCTCTTCCATATGAACTCGGGAAGCTGCAACGGGTGCGACATCGAACTGGTCGCGAGCCTGACTCCCGCGCTACGACGCCGAGCAGTTGGGCGTGCGCCTCGAAGGCAGCCCGCGGCACGCCGACATTCTCTGCATCACCGGCCCGGTGACGCGCAAGGCCGTGGGCGCGGTCAAGACCGTATACGACCAGGTGTGCGGCCCCAAGGCCGTGGTCGCGATCGGCTCCTGCCCGGCCACAACCAACGTATTCATCGACAGCCGCACGCTCGACGGCCCGCTCAACAAGCACATTCCCGGTGGACGTGTTCGTGCCCGGCTGCCCGCCGCGGCCCGACGCAATTATCCAGGGCGTGGCCAGAGCCGCAGCCATTCTGGCGGAACGAGCGGCCAAACAAGCAACACCCGAACCGATGCCGCTGCCGGTCGGTGGCAACTTGCAGGAGGTGCAGCCATGAACCTGACCACCGCGCTCGCCCGCCTGCTGATCTTTCCCGGACTGCTGTTTGCGGTTCCCGCTCGCATGGTTCTTCCTCTGGGTGGAACGCAAGGCCGTGGCCCTGATGCAGGGACGCGTCGGGCCGCCCTTCATGCAGCCGTTCTATGACTTCATCAAGCTGCTGGGCAAATCGAATCCTCCGCGAACCGGCGTCGCCGGCGCGCTGATGAAAGCCTGGCCGCTGCTGGCGGTTTCTTCGGCGGCCGGCGCGGTTGCGCTGCTGCCGGTGCTGCCCAACTACGGCGGCTTCCAGGGCGACCTCATCTTCCTGCTGGCGCTGCTCGAAGTGCCCTCGTTCTGCATCATCGCCGCGGGGTTCTCGTCGCGCTCCATCTTCGGCGAGATCGGCTCGGCGCGCGAAGCAGTCCTGAGCGTCTCCTACAACATCGTCTTCCTGCTGGCCATCGTTTCCATCGCCGCCTCGCAGCACACCTTCCGGCTCGATGCTCTGGCGGCGCTGCCGGCCTCGCCGCTGCGCTGGCTGGGCGTGGTCGCGCTGCTGGTTTGCCTGCCCGCCAAGCTGCATCTCAATCCCTTCTCGCTGCCCAACGCGGAGCAGGAGATCTACTCCGGCCCCATGACCGAATACGCCGGCCCCGAGCTGGCCATGTGGGAACTGTCGCACGGGCTCGAGTGGGTAGCAGCCACAGGCCTGGTAGCCACGCTGGCCGCTCCGCACATCACGCTGTGGTGGCTGGCCGCCATCGTCTTCGTCGCGCTGTCGTTCGGCGATTGTTCTGCTGCTCTCGGTCGCTCGCCTCCGCAACCGCGAGGCTCGCGATCGACACCACGGTCCGCTTTTACTGGCAATGCACGCTGATCTTCGCGGTGCTGGCCATATCCTCCGCGCTCTTCATGAGGTTCAGATCATGAAAATGCTCACCATGCTGTGGAAGAACTTCTGGGGCGGGCATCGGACATGCTCGTTCCCCGCGCGTCCCCGCGTCACCGAACGCTTTCGCGGGCTGGTCGCAGTTCGATCGCCGACGCGCTGCACCGGCTGCGCCATCTGCAAGTTCCGCTGCACCTCGCGCGCCATCGACTTCAAGGGCGGCAAGGGCGAATTCACCTGGAGCTACGATCCCGGCCAATGCACGTTCTGCGGCCGCTGCGTGGAAGGCTGCAAGGATCACGCGCTCAGCCAGCGCGAGGACACGCCCGCCGGTCTACACCACCATCGGCGAGTTGAAGAAGTCCTACACCGTGGCGCGCAAGGCGACGGTCAAGCCACGCCGCGGCTAAGCCCGCAGCCGCGCCGGCCGCTGCAGCCCCCGCAACTCCGCTCCTGGAGGTGCCGAATGAGCACTGTCGAAACTACTCCCCGAAATGCTCGCGACCAGCGAGCCTTACGTCGAAAAGAACGGCGTCTACTGGTTCAACTACGACGGCTTGAACGTTCGCGAACTGGCCCGCGCGATGAACGCCGTCCAGGCGCGCTTCGTCACCATCACCGCCTATCAGCTTCCCAAGGACGAAGGCTTCCGCCTCGAGTACCACTGGGACCTCGACGGCCGGTTGCTCGGCTTCGCGTTCACTCTCACCGGCAACTCCATCGAGAGCATCTACGACCTCTGCGAGGCCGTGGACTGGATCGAGCGCGAGATTCACGAGGGCTTCGCGATCGACTTTATCGGACGCGAATATGAGCCGCTGCTTCTCAAGCCAGGCGACAAGATCGGAGTGAATATGCGTGGAGCCCGAGGTCGTCGGCAAGGAGGTCGCAAATGAGCTACAAAATTCCCATGGGCCCCTACCATCCGGGCCTCGAAGAGCCCTACAAGCTCGACATGATCTGCGACGGCGAAACCGTCATCGAAGCCAAGCTGCATATCGGCTTCAACTTTCGCGGCATCGAGCATCTGGCCGAAACGCGCAACTACATCCAGGTCATCGCGCTGATGGAGCGCGTGTGCGGCATCTGCTCGTTCATTCACACCCTCACGCTCTGCCAGGCCATGGAGAAACTGACCGGCCTCGAGCCGCCGCCGCGCGCCAAATACATTCGCGTGGTCATGGGCGAGCTGGAGCGGCTGCACTCGCACGTGCTGTGGGCGGGCATCGCCGCCAAGCTCATGGGCTTCAAAACCATGTTCATGACCTGCTTCGAACTGCGCGAAAAGGTGATGGACGTGCTGCAGGCCATCTCCGGCAACCGCGTCAACTATTCCATGAACCGCATCGGCGGCGTCAATCGCGACATCGAAGATCCGCTGGCGCTGGTCGGCCTGGTCGACGAGCTGGAGCGCGAGATGGTGCAAGACCGTGATTCCCATCTTCACCACCAGTTCCACGGCGCGTTCGCGCTGCGCCGGCATCGGCGTGCTGACCCATGAGAAGGCGCTCTCCTGCGGCACGGTCGGCCCGGTGGCGCGCGCTTCGGGCGTCGGCCAGGACCTGCGCCGCGATGCGCCCTACGCGGCCTACGAAGAAATGGAATTCGAAGTGCCGGTGCAGCCCGACGGCGACGTTCGCGCGCGCCTGCTGGTCCGCGCGCTCGAAATCCTGGAGAGCTGCAAGATCCTGCGCCAGGCGCTGACCAAGATGCCCGCGCGGCGAGTTCTACACCGGCGACGGCAAGTTCAACTTCATCACCGGCACGGCGTTCAGCCGCGTAGAGGCGCCGCGCGGCGAAGTCATGTACAGCGTCTCGTGGAAAGAGCACGCCCGCAATCCGGCGCGCGTCCACGTGCGCACGCCCACCTTCGCTAACATGCCTGCCATCCGCTACATGGTGATGGGTGCGCGGCTGGCGGACACGCCGTTGATCCAGGCGTCCATCGACCCGTGCTACTCCTGCACGGACCGGTAATCGCTTCGGACCAGCGCGGTATTCTCGCCGCGCCCGTCCGTTCCCCAAGATCGTAAATCGTACAGAACACGCCTACTACATTGACCCGTGACCAATGTCACCGCGAGTCGTCCACTCCCAACGTTATAACGAAGTTGGTCAAAGGAAATCGGATCCCGCGCAGCGGAAAGTGCGCTGTGCACCACGTGCCGCAAACGCATTTCCCGCACCGGCAAGGCTTTCCCCTTTGCAGTGCCGCGGGAGATGCCGCAAAGGGAGGAATCGTGCCTGCTTTCACACCCCCACCGCTACCCAGCGATGACAAACGATGGAAAATCGTGAACGGCACCATGCGCAAGAATGGGTTTGCCCGCCACGCGCTGATCGAAACACTTCATACCGTGCAGTCCTCATTCGGCTATCTCGATGACGACGCCATCAAGTTCGTAGCCCAGTCGCTGCGCGTGCCGCTCAGCCAGGCCTACGGCGTGGTCACCTTCTACCACTACTTCAGCCTCAAGCCGCCGGGCAAGCACACCGTGACGGTATGCGCCGGAACCGCCTGCTACATCAAGGGCGCCGACAAGCTGATCGCCGCGGCCGAAAAGAAGCTCGGCGTTGCCCAGGGCCAGACCACCAAGGACGGCAACATCAGCCTGATGGTGGCCCGCTGCGTGGGCGCCTGCAGCCGCGCGCCGGTGGTTCTGTCGCGACGGCGAAGTCAAGGGCGAAATGACCGGGGAACAGATGCTCGAGCAGCTGGAAAGGTGGACCGTCGAATGACAATAGAAGAACTGGAACAGATAGCCAAAAGCGTTCACCAGGACAACGCGAAGTACGACTACGAGGTGAACGTCTGCATGGACCTGGCCTGCGCCAGCCAGGGCGCGGACAAGCTGCGCGAAGCGCTGGTGAAAGCTGCCGAGGCATCGGGCAAAAAGGTCCTCATCCGCAAGACCGGCTGCATGGGCCCCTGCTCGTCGGGTCCGCTGGTGCGCGTCGATCCGGAAGAGACGCTCTACGCCAAGGTGAAGGACGCGAGCGCCGAGGCGATCGTCAACAGCCTCGGCGACAAGCCGGTGCCGGAGCTGCAGTGCGACCTGAACGAGCACTTCGACAAGCAGGTGCGAGTGGTGCTGGAGAACGCCGGACACATCGATCCGGAGAAGATCGACGACTACATCTCGCGCGACGGCTACAAGGCCCTGCTGACGGCGCTGCTCGAGATGACGCCCAACGGCGTGGTGCACCGCATCACCGAGAGCGGGCTGCGCGGACGCGGCGGCGGCGGCTATCCGACCGGCCTGAAGTGGAGCACGGTGGCCAAGGCCGGCGGCGACATGAAGTACGTGGTCTGCAATGGCGACGAGGGCGACCCCGGCGCGTTCATGGACCGCAGCGTGATGGAAGGCGATCCGCATCGCGTGATCGAAGGCATGGCGATTGCGGCCTACGCCGTGGGCGCCAGCAAGGGCTTCATCTACGTGCGCGCGGAATATCCGGTGGCGGTTGCGCGGCTGACTACGGCCATTCGCGAAGCACGGCGGCGCGGGCTGCTGGGCAACTGCATCGGCGGCACCACGTTCAACTTCGATATCGAAATCCGGCTCGGCGCGGGCGCGTTTGTCTGCGGCGAAGAGACGGCGCTGATCGCTTCGATCGAAGGCCGGCGCGGCACACCGAAGCCGCGTCCGCCCTATCCGGCCGTCAGCGGCCTGTGGGGCAAGCCGACGCTGATCAACAACGTGGAAACCTACGCCAACATCGCGCCCATCGTGCGCAACGGCGGCAAGTGGTTCTTCAACATGGGCTCGGAGCGCAGCAAGGGCACCAAGGTCTTCGCGCTCACCGGCAAGATCACCAACACCGGCCTCATCGAAGTGCCGCTGGGCATCAAGCTCCGCGAGATCATCGAGGACATCGGCGGCGGCGTACCGGGCGGCCACAAGCTCAAGGCGGTCCAGACCGGCGGGCCCCTCGGGCGGATGCATTCCCGCCGACATGCTGGGCCTGGGCGTCAGCTACGACGCGCTGATGGCGGCCGGCTCGATCATGGGCTCGGGCGGCATGATCGTCATGGACGACACGTCGTGCATGGTCAACGTGGCGCGCTTCTTCATCGAGTTCTGCATGACCGAGTCGTGCGGCAAATGCATTCCCTGCCGCGCAGGCACGGCGCAGATGCACACGCTGTTGACGCGCATCTGCAACGGCACGGCAACGCTGGAGGATCTCGAACTGCTGGAAGACCTGTGCGACACGGTGAAGAGCGCCAGCCTGTGCGGCCTGGGCCAGACCGCGCCCAACCCGGTGCTGAGCACGCTGAAGTACTTCCGCAACGAGTACATCGAACACATCGTGCACAAGCGCTGCCCGGCCGGCGTGTGCACCATGGAAGCTCCTGTTTCCGCTGAACCCGCCGTGGAGGTGCTGGCATGAGCGACACCGCCGAAGTCAAAACACTAATCATCGACGGGCAGGAAGTCAGCGCCCGCCGCGGACAGACCATCCTCGAAGTGGCGCAGGGAGAACGACATCAACATTCCCACGCTCTGCCATCTCGACGGCCTGTCGGACGTGGGCGCGTGCCGCATGTGCCTGGTCGAGATCAAGGGCAGCAACAAGCTGCTGCCGGCCTGCGTGGCCACAGATTTACGAGGGCATGGAGGTCAGCACCAACACCGAACGGCTGCAGAAGCACCGCCGCAACATTCTCGAGATGCTGTTTGCCGAGCGCAACCACATCTGCTCGGTGTGCGTGGCCAACGGCCACTGCGAACTGCAGTCGCTGGCGCAGGACCAGGGGCTGACCCACGTGCGGCTGCCTTATCGCAATCCCGAGCTGCCCGTGGACGCCTCGCACGAGCGGTTCACCATCGACCACAACCGCTGCATCCTGTGCACGCGCTGCGTGCGGGTATGCGCGGAGATTGAAGGCGCGCATGTGTGGGATGTGATGGGCCGCGGAACCGACTCGATGATCGTTGCCGACCTGCATGAGGAGTGGGGCAAATCCAGTTGCACGCGCTGCGGCAAGTGCGTGCAGGTGTGCCCGACCGGAGCGCTGTTCGACAAGAGCAAGATCGGCTCCGACCACCCCAAGTACCCTGATTTTCTGCCTTACCTGAACCTGATGAGGGAAGCGCAATGAGCAAAGTGAAACTGGCAACAGTGTGGCTGGACGGATGCTCCGGCTGCCACATGTCGTTTCTCGACATGGACGAACGGCTCCTCGAACTGGCCGAGCTCGTCGACGTGGTCTACAGCCCCATCGTGGACACCAAGGAATTTCCCGACGAAGTGGACATCGCGCTGGTCGAGGGCGCGGTGGCTTCGGTGGACGACGAGAAGAAGATCAAGAAGATCCGCGAGCACTCGAAGATGCTGGTGGCGATGGGCGACTGCGCGGTGGCGGGCAACGTGCCTTCGATGCGCAATCCCATCGGGCCGGAAGCGATCCTGGACCGCGCCTACATCGAGAACGTGAGCGCGCAGCCGCAGATCCCGTGCATCGTGGTGCCGCAGCTGTTGAAGAAGGTCCGGCCCATTCACGAGTTCGTGAAGGTGGACGTGTTTCTTCCCGGGTGCCCGCCCTCGGCCGACACCTTCCACGAAGCGCTCACCGCGCTGTTAACCGGCGGACCGCTGGAAGTCACGGCGCTCACCCGCTTTGGAGCCTGATCACTGGAGCCTATCATGAGACAGACGATCACGATCGATCCCGTGACACGCCTCGAAGGACACGGAAAAATCACCATCCAGTTGAACGGCCAGGGCGAAGTGGAAGACGCGCACTTTCATGTGACCCAGGTGCGCGGCTTCGAGAAGTTCTCCGAGGGCCGGCCGTTCTACGAGATGCCCAGCCTGATGGCGCGCATCTGCGGCATCTGCCCGGTGTCGCACCTGATCGCTTCGGCCAAGGCCTGCGAAGCCATCATGTCGGTGCGCATTCCGCACACCGCCGCGCAGTTGCGGCGCATGCTGAACCTGGCGCAGATGGTGCAGTCGCATGCGCTGAGCTTCTTCTATCTGTCCTCGCCGGATCTGCTGCTGGGGATGGAAGCCGATCCCAAGGTGCGGCAACATCTTCGGCGTGGTGGCGGCCAAGCCTGAACTGGGCCGCGCCGGCATCGCGCTGCGCCGCTTCGGGCAGCACATCATCGAACTGCTGGGCAACAAGCGCATCCATCCCGGATGGGTTGTGCCCGGCGGCGTCACCGAGCCGCTCGCCGCGGCCAAGCGCGACGAGATCCTGGCCATGATGCCCGAGGCGTTCCACAGCATCAAGCTGGCGCTCGCCGCCTACAAGCAGATCGCCGACAGCTTCCGCCCGGAGATCGAAGTCTTCGCCAACTTCCCGACCAACTACCTGGGGCTGATCAACGAAGACGACTCGATCGAGTTCACCGACGGCGCTCTGCGGCTCATCGACCCGGCCGGCAACGATCGATCGAGGACGGAATCACCGCGACCCGCTTCACCGAGGTCATCGGCGAAGCCGTGGAGCCCTACAGCTACACCAAGTTCGCCTACTACAAGCCGCTCGGCTATCCCGACGGGTGCTATCGCGTCGGCCCGCTGGCGCGCCTCAACATCGTGAAGAGCATGGGCACGCCGCTGGCCGACGTCGAACTGGCGGAATTCAAGCAGCTCGCCGACGGGCCGGTCGAGAGCTCGTTCTACTATCACCACGCGCGGCTCGTCGATATCCTCTACGGCATCGAGAAGATCGAGCAGATCCTCACCGATCCGCTGATTCTCGACAAGCATGTGCGCGCCACCGCGGGCGTGAACCGCCTCGAAGGCGCGGGCCAGGCCGAAGCCCCGCGCGGCACGCTCCACCACCACTACAAGGTGGACGAGAACGGCCTGATCACGTGGGCCAACCTGGTGATCGCCACCGGCAACAACAACAACGCCATGAACCAGGGCGTGGCGCAGGCCGCGAAGCACTACATCAAGGACGGCAAATTCACCGAGGGCATTCTCAACCGCGTCGAGGCCGTGGTCCGCACCTTCGACCCGTGCCTGAGTTGCTCGACCCACGCATTCGGCCAGATGCCGCTGGCGATTTCGCTGCTCTCTGCCGACGGCGAAGTCGTCGACCAGGTCGTCCGCTAACCTGCCGATCAATTGGGTGCCCCAGGTCTCGATTCTGAGACCTGGGATTTGCTACCGATCCCATCGTCGCCCTGACTCGTCTACGACTCGCCAATGCATGCATTCAGATGCTCCCGGTCCGATGCCTGATTCTCGCCTGCGGCAACACGCTGCGCAGCGATGACGGCGTAGGGCCATGGCTGGCGGCATGGGCCGCAAGAGCGCTTCCGCGCGAACCCGCAGTACGCGTTGATTGTCTCGCCAGCAGTGGACCCCCGACCTGGCCGAAGACAGTCTGCTCGGGCCGAATCAGTCCTGTTCATTGACTGCGTCGATAGATTCTGCGCCCGGTGAAGTACGATTCACGTCGCGTTGAGCCACGCACCGGCGTGGAGCCCGGCCTCGCGAGCCATCATCTCGGCGCGCCGGAACTGCTCGCTTTAGGGCAGGAACTCTACGATTCCCTGCCCCTTGCCGCTGCTGCTGCTGACGGTCGGCGCGGGCTCGACGGAACTGGGCGAAGAATTCAGCGAACCTGTGAAAGAGGCCCTTCCGAAGCCTGCCGGTTGCTTGAAGAGACGGTTCTCCGGCCGCACAGTTGAGCAGGATTCCTGTTGCCGTGCAACGTCTTCCAATGACGGAACGTCATTCCCAATTGCTCCCATTTCGCGGGTTACTTTTGCTCGGCTATGTGCGGTCGGATGTTGAGTCAATACCAAGACAGTTCGGTCAAGTCTCTTAAACTCTGCGAACAATGGTCCCATCTTCGTCGACCATGTTGGCGCATTCGATAGGCTCCGCACCTTCAGAGATTCACCGCCATGGCTCCCGATCAGTCGTTCCATACATGATTACAAACTTGACTTTAGGATCGCGCATCTTAGCACGAATGGTCTTAACTCTGATCCTCACGAAAGAGATCCCGCGGTCTACCAGATCTTCATGTCCGGGGCAGGCAGCCGCAGAAACTTCAATCGACGCCAAGTCCTCGCCCGTCATACGATCCCCAGCTACGCAGTCGATGATTGCGTCGTCGCTCTTCAACTGTCAGAGGATGCTCGGCATGAAACGCCATAGCGTCGTTTCTCGCCAGCAGTTGATTCCATGACCTGGCTCAAGCGTCGCACAGGCCGAATCGGTCTGTCAGTGATCTGTGCGATTGATTCGGCTCACCGGTGAAGTGGGCACGTCCCGTGGAACTGCGCTGACGACCAGTCCGACACTCAGCTACCCACCACGTGGGCGCACACCGAACTGCTCGCCCTCGAAGTTACAGTTCCTACCCGCGCGGCTCTGCTGCTCACTCGTCCGGTGCCAGATCAACCGAATAAGCGAGACTCACCGAGCGTTAACGATGCCGTCCCTCAAGCTTCGCAATCGTCGAGATACACCGTCCGTTATTTGCACGGTCTGACCCCCCGATTTGTAGGAACGGCGGCCGCACCTTCGTGCGGCCGCCGTCTGCCAGTCCGGCTTGAGATTTGAGTCCTCAGAACGCGGCCACCGTCTGACGCAGGCTGTAGGAGCTGAGCGTCTTGATGTAGTTGCCGCGATCGAAGGGCGAGGTGTCGGGCACGGACCGCCGGCTGAGGCAGCCGCGCGTCTCCGCGAGCGACGTATACTCGCGCTTCTCCAGCCAGTAGCGCAGGTCGGCCAGCACGCGGCCGATGTGCTCGATGCCGTGAATGTGCAGCGCCGAAGCCATCATGGCGACGTTGCCGCCGGCCATGATCGACTTCAGAACATCTTCAGCCGAATGCACGCCGCCGGTGATGCCGATATCGATATTGGTGTGGCCGTAGAGAATCGCCGCCCAGTGCAGGCGGGGCAGCAACTCCGACGGCGTGGAGAAGTGCAGCGTGGGCCGCACCTCCAGCGTCTCGATATCGAAGTCGGGTTGATAGAAGCGGTTGAAGAGCACCACGCCGCGGGCGCCCGCGTCTTCCAGCCGCTTCACCAGGTGCGGAATGCTGGTGAACGACTGCGACAGCTTGACGGCCACCGGAATCTTGACCGCGCGGCAGACGCGTCCACCAGTTCGAGCAACTGCAGCTCGAGGTCCGCCGACGTCTGGCTGGCGTCGGTGGCCAGCGCGTAGGTGTTCAGTTCGATGGCGTCGGCTCCGGCCTCTTCCATCTCGCGGGCGAAGCGCACCCATCCGCCGGTCGTGGCGCCATTCAGGCTGGCCATGATCGGGGATGTCGACCGCGTCCTTTGAGCGGCGCAGGTTCTCGAGGTATACCTCGTGGGTCATGCGATAGTCGTTCAGGTCGGGCAGATAGCCGAGCGACTCCGCAAACGATTCCGTGCCGCGCGACAGGTCTTCATCGAGCGCGCCCGATTCCAGCGCCAATTGCTCCTCAAACAGCGAGGTCAGCACGATCGCGGATGCGCCCGCTTCTTCCATGCGAGCGACGTTGTCGATGGACTCGGAGATCGGCGTGGACGACACCACGATCGGCCCATTCAGCTTCAGTCCAAGGTAGGTGGTTGAGAAGTCAATCATTCTTCGCCTCCGGCGGCAACCGGCTCCAGCTTCTCGGCCGGCTTTTCTTCTTCTTGAGGCGCGATGTGGGGAGTCTCGCCGCGGCCCGGCATCGCCGCCCGCGCGGAGTAGACGCGCCACTGGCGCTCCACATCATCCTGTGCTTCCTTCAACAATTCAGCGGCCAGCTCGGGATTTCCGCGCGCCAGCATGGTGTAGCGCGCTTCGCGATACGCGTAATCCTTGAGCCGGATCGACGGCGCCTTGGAATCGAGCTGGAACGGATTCTTGCCCGTTTCGCGCAGCGCCGGGTTATAGCGCATCAGCGGCCAGTAGCCGGACTGCACCGCCAGCTTCTGCTGTTCGAGCCCGTGCACCAGGTCGTAGCCGTGCGCGATGCAGCTTGAGTACGCGATGATGATCGACGGACCTTCGTGCGCTTCGGCTTCCTGGAAGGCCTTGATCACGTGGCTGTCGTTGCCGCCCAGCGCCACCTGCGCCACGTAGACCGAGCCGTAGCTGACCGCTTCCATGGCGAGGTCCTTGCGGCTGTTCGGCTTTCCGGCCGCGGCAAACTTGGCCACCGCGCCGCGCGGCGTGGCCTTCGACATCTGGCCGCCGGTGTTCGAGTAAACCTCGGTATCGAGCACCAGCACGTTCACGTTCTTGCCCGAGCCGAGCACGTGATCGAGGCCGCCGAAGCCGATGTCGAACGCCCATCCGTCGCCGCCCAGGATCCACACGCTCTTGCGCACCAGCGTATCGGCAATGGCCAGCAGGTTCCGCGCATCCGACGAGTCAACGCCGGCCAGCTTCTCGCGCAGGATCTTCACCCGCTCGCGCTGGGCGTTGATTTCCGGCTCGGTCTTCTGCGGCGCGGTCGATCAGCGCTTCGACGAGCTCGATCGCCGGCAACCGGGGCAACCCGCTTGAGCAGCGTTTCCGCGAAGATCCTTCTGCTGGTCGAGAGCGATGCGCATGCCGAAACCGAACTCGGCGTTGTCTTCGAACAGCGAGTTGGCCCACGTCGGCCCGCGTCCCTGCACGTTCTGCGTGTAAGGAGTCGTGGGCAGGTTGCCGCCGTAGATCGACGAGCAGCCCGGTCGCGTTGGCGATGTACAGCCGATCGCCGAACAGTTGGGTGAGCAGCTTGATGTAGGGCGTCTCGCCGCAGCCCGCGCATGCGCCCGAGAACTCAAACAGCGGCTGCAGCAGTTGCACGTCCTTCACCTGGCCGTGCGAGAGCTTGTTGCGATCGACTTCCGGAAGTCCCAGGAAGAACTCCCAGTTCTCGCGCTCGGCCTCGCGCAGCGGTGCCTGCGCCGCCATGTTGATGGCCTTGTGGCTGGCGTCGCTCTTGCTCTTCACCGGGCACACTTCCACGCATACCGCGCAGCCGGTGCAGTCTTCCGGAGCCACCTGCAGCGTGTAGCGATCGTTTTCCATGCCCTTCCACTTGGGCTTGGCCCATTGGAAGGTCGCCGGAGCATCGCCGGCCAGATCGGCGCTGTACACCTTGGCGCGAATCACCGCATGCGGGCAAACCATGACGCACTTGCCGCACTGGATGCACAGGTCCTTGTCCCACACCGGAATGAACTGCGCAATGTTGCGCTTCTCCCACTGCGCCGTGCCGGTGGGAAATGCGCCGCCCGCGGGAATCGCGCTCACCGGAAGCAGGTCGCCCTTGCCGCCGGCGATCTGTCCCAGCACGTCGTGGACGAACTTCGGCGCCTTGGACGAAAGCGAGCCGACGATGTCGAACTCGGAGCTGGCCGCCGTGGGCAGTTCCACTTTTTCCAGGTGCGCCAGCGCGTGCATCGACAGCCGCAAAGTTCTTCTGCACCACCGCCTCGCCGCGCTTGCCGTAGGTCTTCTTGATGGCCTTCTTGATCTGCGCGATGGCTTCCTCGCGCGGCAGCACGCCGCTGATCGCGAAGAAGCAGGTCTGCATGATGGTGTTGATGCGCGTGCCCATGCCGGCTTCGCGCGCCACCGTGTAGCCGTCGATCACGTAGAACTCGATCTTCTTGCGCAGGATCTCTTCCTGCGCGGTCTTGGGCAGCTTGTCCCAGACTTCGGCGGCCGAGTAGGGCGAGTTCAGCAGGAACACCGCGCCAGGGATCGCCGGCTCAAGCACGTCGATCTTCTCCAGGAAGCTGAAGTTGTGGCAGGCCACAAAGCTGGCCTGCGTAATCAGGTAGGTCGACCGGATCGGCTTCGGCCCGAAGCGCAGGTGCGAGGTCGTCATCGAGCCCGACTTCTTCGAGTCGTACACGAAGTAGCCCTGCGCGAAGTTCGGCGTCTCCGTTCCGATGATCTTGATGGAGTTCTTGTTCGCGCCCACCGTGCCGTCCGAACCCAGCCCGTAGAACAGCGCCCGCACCGTCTGCGGATCTTCGGTCGAAAACTCCGGATCGTAGTCCAGGCTCGTGTGGCTGACGTCGTCGTCGATGCCGATCGGTGAAGTGGTTCTTCGGCGAGGGCTTCGTCAGCTCGTCGAAGATGCCCTTCACCATCGCCGGCGTGAATTCCTTCGACGACAGTCCGTAGCGTCCGCCGATCACTTTCGGCATGCTCGCAAACGGCAGGCTCGCCGCGTTCTCGGCCAGCACCGTCACGATGTCCTGATAGAGCGGCTCGCCCGCGCCGCCCGGCTCCTTGCAGCGATCGAGAATGGCAATCGACTTCACCGTCGCCGGCAGCGCCTTGAGGAACGCCGACGCATCGAACGGCCGATACAGCCGAACCTTCAGCAGGCCGATCTTTTCGCCGGCCTTGTTCAGCGCGTCGACGGCTTCTTCAGCAGCTTCGGCGCCGGAGCCCATCATCACGATCACGCGCTCGGCATCCGCCGCGCCGTAGTAGTCGAACAGGTGATAGGCGCGGCCAGTCAGCGCCGCAAAGCGATCCATCACCGACTGCACGATGCCGGGCACAGCCGTCGTGGAACGGGCTGCAGGCTTCGCGCGCCTGGAAGAACACATCGGGATTCTGCGCCGTGCCGCGAATGATGGGCCGATCGGGGCTCAGCGCATTCTGCCGGAACTGGATGATGTACTTGTCGTCGAGAATCGCGCGGATGGTCTCGTCGCTGATGGGAAGAATCTTGCCCACTTCGTGCGAGGTGCGGAAACCGTCGAAGAAATGGATGAAGGGAATGCGCGATTCGAGCGTGGCGATCTGCGCCACCAGCGCCAGGTCGGCGACTTCCTGCACCGAGTTCGACGCCAGCATCGCCCAGCCGGTCGAGCGGCACGCCATCACATCGGAGTGATCGCCGAAGATCGAGAGCGCATGCGTGGCCAGCGTGCGGGCCGTCACGTGCATGGTCGCCGGGGTCAGCTCACCGGCAATCTTGAACATGTTGGGGATCATCAGCAGCAGGCCCTGCGAAGCCGTAAACGTGGTCGCAAAAGCACCCGCCTGCAGCGCGCCGTGCAGCGCGCCGGCCGCGCCGCCTTCACTCTGCAGTTCTTCCACGATCGGCAGCGCGCCCCAGATATTCTTCTTTCCTTCCGAGCGCCACTGGTCGGCCCACTCGGCCATCGGCGACGAGGGGGTGATGGGATAGATGGCGACGACTTCGGAGAGGCGATAGGCAACCGAGGCGGCAGCCTCGTTCCCATCCATAATGACCATGTTTTGTTCACTCATTCGGTTTGCTCCATAGAGCGGCGGGAAGCTGAAAGAGCCGCTATCGTGAGTCTCGCCTTTGGGTCATGGAGTGGCTGTGATGATTGACACACGGCGGTCTGAAAATCCCACATCATGGAAAGAATTTCACAGGGTGCGAGGGTCCTTCCATGGGGCGAAGGTTCGCGAATCGCCCTAAGAATGCCCTCCGGTCGCCCTCATAAGGAGATGGGGACCTGTCTCACAGGTATCTCGATTGCGGCCGAGGAGTGTTGCGGAAAGACCCTATGCGCGTGCCAATGCTTCCATGCGTGCATCGCGAACCAGATCAGAAATCCAAACGCAATATAGAACAAGGCAGTCAGCAGCAGGCCGCGAAAGACACCGATGCCTTCGCCGGTGCGCTGCGACGGTTCCCGATCTGGCGTTTCCTCAGCGGCCACGGGAGGCTCAGTGCCGGATACCGATACCTTTGTGCCTTTGGTGCTCATGCTTGCTCTCGAGTTTCGGCTCAAACCTTGCTAATGAGTTCACTCCACACGCGTCAGGCCACGTTCGATTTACGGCGACAACTTGGAATTTGCGCTTGCCAGGAATGTACTTGCCAGGCAGTAGGAGGGAGGGTCCCCAGGGCGCGTCAGCTAACGTACCAGAATTCCAGGGGATTCTCCAGATGTCGGTGGTAGCGATCACAACTTAATCAGTAGCAAGCATTCAGTCAACCCAGCCGTCTGAGGGCTTGGCGAACGCGTGAGGCGGCAAGGATATTGCAGAGCAGGCGAGGGCTACAATGACGGGAAAGATGAGGCTCGGAGGATTGGGAGAAACTTTGAGGACCATGGGCATCGGACTGCGCGCGGCTCTTGCTGGATGCTGCTAGCCGCGGGAGGATCCGGCGCCGCGCAGGACGCGAACCCATCCTTTCACTTGGAGATGAACGTCGACCGGTTGCTCGTCCCAGTGATGGTTCGCGACCGGCAAGGGCACACCATCAATGATCTGAAAAACCGGGACGGTGCCGAGGTCGCGGCTCGCCGCGGCTACTTCATGCCGAAACCGGAAAAGGCGGCGAAATCGCGATTTCGCCCGCGCGAGAATCAGGCGTTGGGTTTAAGCCCCTGAGGATGTTTTTGGGGTAGCTTCTGCAGAGGCGGTGATACAACCGCGACCTCGTTGCCGTATTCGATCAATTCCGGGAAGCTGGGCGAACAGCTAATTCAACCGGAAAGACAGATTCCTCAAGCCCAACCGATCTCCTTCAGGGCTAATTCGGAATTCCATATTTTGGTCATGTGCGAGATCTTCTCTCCTTTGAATTGCATGACATAGACGTAATCGGTGCTCATTCGACGGCCGGTTGGAGGAACAGGTCCTCCCTCACCGGTGTGGGTCGCGTGAAAGACCGCATAAGCGGCAACATTGCTCCGAGCAATATCAGTGGCAAATGATTTCAGTTCGTACCGGGCTCAGGAAATAATGTGAGTATCCCTTTCATCCAATCCGCGTATTCTGCCAGCGCCGCCACGCCGTTCAGAGGCGTAGCCTGAGCTGAGAATGTGGCGTCGGGCGCACAGTACGCTCGGCAGGCTTCCCATCCTTTGCCTGTCTCGCAGGCCTCAAAGAAATCCTCAGCTACTCTGGTTATCGCGGTCATATCACTCACCTTCCTCGCGCGAATTCTACAGTACGAGCCACCGCTCTCGTGATGAACCGTTGACGCTGAGCTCAGGAGAATTTCGGCCTGGCGGAATCTGCGGCTCGGAGCGAGTGACGCCATGAGTACCCGAAAACGCCCCGCTGATGTGCTACGCGACGAAGCGCCGCTAACTCAATGGCTACGCAACGGAGCATTCCCACTCTAGCACTTCGCTACGCCAGCCCTTCTACCAGCGCTTCCCACTCCGCCTCCAGCGAAGGGCGATGGAAACTCCGTCCGGCGCGCGCATACCAGTAATCGGCATTCGATGCCGCGCCTTCCTTGCGGTGCAAGTAAGCGTGCACAGCCATGCCGTCCGGCGTCTCCAGTTCGTCGACCAACCCGTGTGCGTGCGCCCAGTCCCCTTTCGCGTCCCACCACAATGCCGCAACAGGTGCAGTCACATTTGGAGGTGGCGTTTCACCAGCCAGCGTTGCCCGGAATGTCTTCGCGTCCATGCAACTTTTCTAACACTTCTCCAATGCAGGCGTCAGCGCCATTACCTTTGTGCGGCGTGATTTAAGTCACAGCCGACCAAAATGGTCGCTGATAAAAATAGGTCATCGTTCCGATCGGGAATGAGTGGGGTCCGCGAAGGGGGATTGGAAGGTCGGAAGGGTCCCGGCCTACCCCTCCGGGAGGTCAATAATCATGGCTTTGCTTCAAGTTTGCAACCCAGACCGAAATGGTCGTATACTGAACTCAGACCTAAATGGTCGTAGTTCCAGGGTGCTGCCCTTCCGGCGGCGCCACGGAGTCCGGCAGGTGCGTGTGCTAAGCGAGTTGAACGTGGGCGAAAGCGGGATCCTGGTCGCCCTGGACCTTCCCGAATCCGTACAGAACCACCTGATGCATATGGGATTTGTCCCCAACGCCATGGTCACCGCGCTGCGCCGCGCCCCGGCCGGCGATCCTACTGTCTACAGCGTCGACGGCATGCAGATCGCGCTTCGCCATGAAACCGCGGAAGCCATTCGCGTTCGCGAGGCCGACACGGAAGCCCAGGAGTCTGAAGAACTCGCCGAGGCCGCGCAATGAGCAGCAGTTGCTGCGCTCCTCCCAGCTTTCAGCCGCCCGAAGCGCCCGGTGGTGCGCTCCAGACGGTTGTCCTGATCGGGCCGCCCAACGCCGGCAAGTCCACGCTCTTCAACCGCCTCACCGGGCTGCGCCAGAAGGTGGCCAATTATCCCGGCGTCACCGTGGAACAGCGCATGGGCTTGATGGCGGGCGTGGGCCGCGACGATCTCACGTTGATCGACCTTCCCGGCGTCTACAGCCTCACTCCCTACTCTGAAGATGCCCGCGTCGCGGTGGACGTGCTGAAGGGCAAGATGCCCGGCACTCCCAAGCCCGACGCGGTTCTGCTGGTCCTGGATTCGCTGCATTTGACCCGGCAGCTTATGCTGGCCGCGCCGGTCCTCGCCCTCGGCCTGCCGACCCTGGTCCTGCTCAACATGACGGACCTGATGGAGTCGCGCGGCGGCAAGATCGACCCCCTCAAGCTGGCTCGCGAACTGGGCGCCCCGGTGGCGCAGGTCAGCGCGGTCCGTGGAACCGGCCTCGAGGCGGTATCCCTGTTTCTGAATCAGCACTCGAACGGCGCGAAGCACTACCGCTAACGGCAACGGCCCAGCGGCCCAGCCGTTGACGCTGCCCGTGCTTGGCAACGCCGCCAGCACCCATACATGGGCGGCCCAGGTCAGCCGCCGACCGGCTATCGCGCTCCGCTTTCGGCCGAAAACAGCCGCAAGCTCGACAACATCCTCCTCCATCGCGTCTGGGGACCACTTCTGTTCCTGGTGGTCGTGGTCGCGGTATTCGAGGTAGTCTTCTCGATCGGCCAGCCGCTGTCAGACGGATTCGGCGATCTGCTGGCGCGCGCCGGCGAACTGGTGCGGCCGCTGCTGCCCGCCGGGTGGCTGCAGTCGCTGGTGCTCGATGGCGCCTGGAAGGGCATCTCCTCGGTGCTGGTCTTCCTCCCCCAGATCCTGCTGCTGTTCCTGTTTATCGGGATCCTCGAGGATTCCGGCTACCTGGCTCGCGCGGCGCTCATCGCCGACCGCGTAATGCGCACCACCGGCCTGAATGGCAAGGCGTTTATCCCCCTGCTTTCGGCCTACGCGTGCGCGGTTCCGGCCATCATGGCCACGCGCACCATCGAGAACAAGCGCGACCGCTTCGCCACCATTCTGGTCACGCCGTTCATGACCTGCTCGGCGCGCCTGCCTGTCTACATGCTGCTGATCGCGGCCTTCATTCCCAACATCACCTGGCTTCACGGCGTGCTCGGCCTGCGCACGCTGGTCATGCTGGGGCTCTACGTGGCGGGCTTTGTCGCGGCCATGACGACCGCTTTCCTCCTGAAGAGCTCCATCCTCAAGTCCAGCGACACGCCGTTCATTCTGGAACTGCCGCAGTACCGCATGCCCACCGTGCGCTCGCTGGCCATGCGGCTGGTCGATCGCGCGCGGGTGTTCCTGCGCCAGGCCGGCACCATCATTTTGGCGGTCACACTGGTGCTCTGGGTCGGCGCGCACCTGCCGGTGGTCCACACCGCAGGCGGGCAACTGCGACCGCTCCCCAACTGGCCGACAGCCTCATCGGGCGCATGGGCCACTTCATCGAGCCCGCCATCGCGCCTCTGGGCTTCAACTGGAAGGTCGGCATCGGCCTGATCTCCAGCGTACTGGCGCGCGAAGTCATGGTCAGCACCATGGGCACGCTCTACGGCAGCGATCCCGGCACGCAGGCCCTCAGCCTGCAGAACGCTCTGCACCACGACATCACGCTCGGCGGCGCACTGGCGCTGATGATCTTCTTCGCCTTCGCCATGCAGTGCACCTCGACCATGGCCGTGGTTCGCCGCGAGACCAACAGCTGGAAATGGCCGGCGTTCCAGTTTGCCTACATGCTCGTCCTCGCCTACAGCTCGGCCTTCGTCGTGAATCGCGTTGTGACCGCGATCTTCGGCTGAGAACCGGTGTTGCTGATTCCGGATGGATGGTAAGATTGTCTTACCATGCAAACGCGCGTCTCCACAAAAGGTCAGGTTGTTCTCCCCGGACCGATCCGGCGCAAGCTCGGCATCCGCGCGGGCGATTCTCTAGATGCCAGCGTGGAAGGCGGACGCATTGTGCTGACGCCGCGTCAACACTCCACCCACCAGCCAACCATCGTCAAGGATCCCACAACCGGGTTCATCTATCTTGACGCAGGGCCCGACGCGCCGATCCTGACCAGCGAACAAGTCAAGGAGATGCTGGCCGATTTCCCATGAAATACCTGTTCGACGTGAACTCCCTTATCGCCTTTGGCTTGGGCCAGCATGCATTCCACCAACGTGTATACCGTTGGGTTGACTCCGCACGCACATCGACTTTTTTCACTTGTCCCATCACAGAACTCGGCTTCGTGCGCGTTATCTCTCAACCTTCGGGATACGGACTGGCGCTCAATGACGCCAGAGAGCTTCTCCTCCAAATGAAATCGAATCCTGACCTCCCGCTCGCTTTTCTCTCCGACGACCACGATATCTCCGCGCTTCCTGCTTGGGTTAAGTCCTCGTCTCAAACTACGGATGGGCATCTTGCCCAATTGGCCATTGGACATAACGCGGTTTTGGCAACTTTCGATACGAAGGTTCCAGGCGCGTTTCAGATCCCATAGGCACGGACCATCCGATCGGCTCGAAGATGGCGCGACGCCCCGCATCCGCTGCACTCTAATGTGAGAAACTGAAAAGACGGAAGTGTCTGAAGCGGCTGCGCCTGTGTGCGCCCCATACCTTGATCAACCGGCTTTACCCGGCATTCGCGGAGTCATACCAGACTGCGGTCCGCCAGGTAGGAACAGATTTCAGATGATCAGTGTCAGCAATGTGACCATGCGCTATGGCTCGAAGGTGCTCTTCGAGGAAGTGACCGTGACGTTTGTCGGTGGACGGCGCTACGGACTCACCGGCCCCAACGGCTCCGGCAAGTCGACCTTTATGAAGATCCTCACCGGCGAACTGGATGCGCAAAAAGGCAACGTCGTGCGTCCCCGCAAGATGGGCGTTCTCCGCCAGGATCAATTCGCCTTCGATAGCTATCCGCGTCATCGACACCGTGATCATGGGCAACACGCCGCTGTGGGCCGCTCTCTCAGAGCGCGACCGCATCTACGAAAAGCCCGAGATGACCGACGACGACGGCATGCGCCTCGGCGAACTGGAAGGCATCATCGGCGACGAAGACGGCTACACCGCCGAGAGCGACGCGGCCGTCCTGCTGCAGGGCCTGGACATTGCCGACGACATCCACGAGCGCAAGATGGGCGAGCTGCAGGGCGGCCAGAAAGTTCGCGTGCTGCTGGCGCAGGCGTTATTCGGCAAGCCCGAAGCGCTGATGCTCGACGAGCCCACCAACTATCTCGATCTCGAATCGATCCACTGGCTGCAGGATTTCCTCAACAACTACGACGGCACTCTGATCGCCATCTCGCACGACCGGCACTTCCTCAACTCCGTCACCACCCACACCGCCGACATCGACTACCAGACCATCATCACCTACACCGGCGGCTACGACGACATGGTCATGGCCAAGACCCAGATCCGCTCCACGCTCGAGGCGCAGAACGCCCAGCGCGAAAAGAAGATCGCGCAGTTGAACGAATTCATCGCGCGATTCGCGGCAGGCACGCGCTCCAGCCAGGTGACCAGCCGCCGCAAGGAAGTCGAGCGCCTGCAGACCAACGAACTGGCCCGGTCCAACATCCAGCGCCCCTACATCAAGTTCGACCAGGTGCGCCCCAGCGGCAAGCACGTACTCGAGTTCAAGCACCTGACCAAGACCTACGGCGACCTGAAGGTCATCGACAACTTTTCGGCCAACGTGCTCCGCGGCGAAAAGATCTCCCTGATGGGCCGCAACGGCGCCGGCAAAACCACGCTCCTGAAATGCCTGCTCCACAACTATCCCGGTCTCTCCGATCCGGAGTTCACGCTCGACAACGGCGCAGTGTTCTGGGGCCATGAGGCGCAGGTCGGCTACTTTCCGCAGGACGTCGCGACGGTCATCGACTCCAGCAAGGAACCCGACCTCTCGGTTGCCGAATGGCTGCACCGCTGGAACCCCGCCGCCCACGTCGAAGACATTCGCGGCATCCTCGGCCAGATGCTGTTCTCCGGCGAAGAAGGCGAAAAGCCGATCAAGGCGCTATCCGGCGGTGAGCAGGCGCGGCTGGTGTTCTGCAAGCTGATCCTGACCAAGCCCAACTTCCTCATCTTCGACGAGCCCACCAACCATCTCGATCTCGAAGCCATCAACGCGCTCAACATCGCGCTGCAGAAATACGAGGGCACGGTGCTGCTGGTCACGCACGACCACGACCTCATCGACGAAGTCGCCACCCGCCTTTGGATCTTCAAAGACGGCCAGATCGAAGACTTCCAGGGCCCCTACGTGGAGTGGAAAGGCAAACACAACTAAGCCTGCTTTTCTCTCCATGCAAGGAATTTCCAAAAGTGTCTGCTGGTGATTTTGCAGATCATTCGGCATGACCGGAGGACAATGGTATTGGAGGAAAGGAGGAAATTCGTGGTTTCCTTGGGGAATTGCAATTCTGAGTTCGGACCAACGATTCGTCTTTTATTCTCCTTTTGATTCCTATCCACCTGCGCACTGCAAAAAAAATTTCAGCCGTGAAACTGTGAAGGTATCCCTAACCCAATTAAATTCAAATATTTACTGGATTTTTAAGGCTGAAATGTGTCGCAACAATGGTGCAAATACCGGCGTTTTTGGCCGTTTTTTGGTAAATCCGGTGGGTTCCCACCCTTCAGATCTCCCCGCGCTCGCGCCGCCTGCGCCTGGCATTCTCGCGAGCCTCTTCGCTGCGGCGGTCCACCTGCTCGAACAGGTGGCTCATCACCCCGATCAAGGCAAAGGCCAGCCCGGCGAGCAATAGCAGCAGGGCCACGGTCCGCCACAGAGTTCCATTGGCCGGCAGGCCCGGCTGAAAGCTCGACGGCACCAGCGACATCCCTCCCGAGACCAGCGCGAAGAAGACCAGAACGGCAGCGAGAATGTAGAAGTTGCGAGACATGCCGAGCAAACCGGGTGATGCGATTGTAAGCGCCGGAGCGGGGTTCGTCGTTCTTAGCTCACTTCGTTCCCACGAGGGACAACAATGCGGCGCTCTCGATCAGTGCGATTCCAGCCACGGCGAACTGTTCCTCGATTGCGGCCACCGATCCGTTCAGGTCGATGGCGCGGCAGCCGTCGCGAACGATGGTTACGGGGAAACCCAGAAGGCGCGCGTCCAGCGCTGAATAGGCGACGCAGAAATCGTAGGCGAGGCCAGCGACAAAGATGCGCGTCAGGCCGCGTTCGCGCAGGTATCCGGCCAGGCCGGTGGGCGTGATGCGGTCGTTCTCGAAAAAGGCTGAGTACGAATCGATTTCGGGCCGGAAGCCCTTGCGCAGGATGAGCTCGGCCCTGGTGAGTTGGAGCGCCGGATGGATTTCCGCGCCCGGGGTACCCTGCACGCAGTGATCGGGCCAGAGCGTCTGTTCGCCATAGCTCACGTTCACCTGTTCGAACGGATGCCTGCCGTCATGCGCGCTGGCGAAGGAGTGGTGGCCCGGCGGATGCCAGTCCTGGGTGAGGACGATGTGCTGGAAGCGCAGTGCGATGCCATGAATGACCGGGATGACCGCATCTCCATCGCGAACGGAAAGGGTCCCGCCGGGGCAGAAGTCATTCTGTACGTCGACTATGAGGAGAACGTCCTGATTGGTGATCGGCATTGGATTCAAGGCAACTCGTTAACCTGAGAGTAGCGTAGCCGCTCCGATCTTCAATCACGACTCAAAGAACTTCTCCACTTCCGTAATCGTATCGGTCATGCGATACGGAGGGAGACTTGCCAGAAAGGCTTGCCCATATCTCTGGCGCCGAATTCGCGGATCGAGGAGGACCAATACGCCGCGATCTTCGAGCGAACGGATGAGGCGGCCGAAACCCTGCTTCAGCGTGAGCACCGCTTCTGGGACCTGGTAGTCGAAGAACGGCTTGCCGCCGGCTTCTTCGATCGCCTTCATGCGCGCCTGCACCACGGGGTCGTTGGGTACGGCAAAAGGCAGCCGGTCGATGATGACGCAACTGAGGGCCTCGCCCTGCACATCCACTCCCTGCCAGAAGCTGGAGGTGCCGAAAAGGACAGCGTTGGGCGTGGAGCGGAACTCGTCGAGCAGCGCCTTGCGCGGGGCGTTTCCGTGAAGCAGGATGGGAAAATCGAGCACCGGCAGCAGTCGCTCGTAGAGATCGCGCATCTGGCTGTAGCTGGTGAAGAGGCAAAAGGCGCGGCCTTTCGAGATCTCGAGCACGCGCCGTATACACCGGGCCGCGGCTTCAGGGAATTCCGGATCGCGCGGATCGGGCATCTCCGGGGGCAGATAAAGCAGGGCCTGCTCGCCGTAGCGGAAGTGCGACGGCACCACAAGTTCGCGCGCCTCTTTCAATCCCAGCCGACGGCGCAGGTGCTCGAATCCGCCCTGCACGGTCAGCGTCGCCGAAGTAAGCACCACCGTTGGAATGGTCTCGAAAACAAGCTCCGACAAGAGTTCCGAGACGTCGATTGGGGTGGCCTGGAGGAAGGTGGTTCGCGACTCGGACCGACGCATCCGTGGAGTTGGCGTATTCCGGTCGGCGCCGCCATAGACGCGCCGTTCGAGCCAGTAGACGGTGTTGTTCGCATTCGACTCGAGCAAAAACTGAAGTTCCGAGCGCAGACGGACCACGCGCTTGCGCAAGCCGGGGGCCTCGTCGATGTTCTTGAGACCTTCGATCTCAGCTTCGAGGCGGCGGAGGGAGGCGCACACACTCAGATACAGGTCTCCGGAGCTTTCCAGGAACTCCTCGCGGCCGGTGAAGGGCTGGCGGCCGTCGCCGGCCATCGGCAGGGCCGAAAAGAACAGCCGGGAGCGCTCGCGAAGCTGCTGGGTGAGTCCGGGCAGGGTCTCCGTGCCCTCTTTGCCGCGCAGCATCACGTCGGTATCGCGGGCCAGCTCTTCGAAGCGGATATTGCTCACAGACAGCCCGAAGTAGCTGGAAGCCACCTCTTCGAGTTCATGGGCCTCGTCGAAGACCACGGCCGCGGCCTCCGGGAGCACCCCGGCATCGGGAGCGCCCGCAGCCTCGCGCCGGACAGCCTGGTCCGCAAAGAAGAGGTGGTGGTTGACGATAATGATGTCGGACTCGAGCGCCTTGCGGCGCATCTCGGTGATAAAGCAGCGCCGGTAATCGGGGCAGGTGGAGCCGAGACATGCGTCGGAGCGGGCGTCCAGCTTGGTCCAGACGGCGCTCGCCTCCGGCAGTCCGGAGATCTCGGCGCGGTCGCCGGTTTCGGTGGTCTGCTCCCACTCGGCGATCTGGCGGTACTGGTCGATTTCCTCGAGGCCCGACAGGATTGGCTGGCTGCGCAGCGTGACCAGCTTGTGGCGGCACAGATAGTTGGCGCGGCCCTTCATGTAGCAAACCCGAAGCTCGCCCAGCAGCGATTCAAGGAACGGAATATCGCGGAAGTAGAGCTGATCCTGCAGGGCCTTGGTTCCAGTGGAGATGATGACGCGCTGGCCGGTGCGCAGAGCGGGCAGCAGGTAGGCGAGGGTCTTGCCGGTGCCCGTGCCGGCCTCGACGATCAGATGGCGGCGTTCGGCGAGAGCCCGCTCCACGGCTTTGGCCATTTCCAGTTGCCCGGGCCGGTACTCATAGGGCAGCGGCGAACGGGACAGGATGCCCCCGGGCGAGAAGAACTCGTGGAGCGTGGGCAGAGTGCGGGTCGAGATGTCGCTGGAAGGCATGGGACTGGCTGCTTCCATCATATTGATCCCGGCGATTCGGCGCGGAGTCCTGCCATACAGTCCGGAGGATGCCGGCAGCAATCAAAATGAAAAGGGCAGGTTGTCCGGCCGGCCCGGGGAGGCCGTGAGGGAGTTTGGGTGTGCGTCTCGACAAAAGCAGACATGCCTTACCAGGAAAACCAATCGTCAATTGCTTGTTTCTTCTAGCTGAATCGGCGGCGTTTATTTATCGTAGGGAGAGGCTTTCCGCATCGCGGCTCGCACGCATAGTCAACTGGAAGACAGAAGCACTTTGCTGGCGCTCAAGCCTTAGGGCTATCCCTGGGGGGAATTAGAGCTCTCTTTTTCAAGACATAGTGAACCAATAAATGGGCGATACGGCTATCGCGATACGTGTAACAGGTCGAACGCAATTCGCAAAGATCGTGAACTATGCGATGTGGACCGTCGTGTGCCTGCACGCGCTTGTCCTGCTGGTAGGCGTCCCAAACCCCGTTGCAACATCGCGATATCTGACCGCTGCCATACCCATACTCGCCGGCTTTGCCAGCATCTGGCGGGCCCGGACTTTGCCGAGACGCGAGCGCCCCGTCTGGCTCTGGTCGAGCGCCGGCCTGCTACTGTGGGCGACGGCACACATTTATGAAACCATTTTCGGCCACTCCACTGCCGCCAGCAGCCTCACCGTGGACGCTTCCGATTTCATCTACCTGGCGGGCACGTTCCCGTTGCTGATCGCCCTGTCCACCACGCGGGAAACGGCATCGCTGCGCGCCGTGTTCGCGCTCAACGTGGCGCAGATTGCCCTCGCCCTGATTCTGAGTTATTCCCTGCTTTACCGCATGTCGTTAACTCCGCAAGCGGCCAGCACGATTATGGGGAGTATCTACGGAGCGGCCTGCGTTCTGCTGGCGTTCATGGCGGTACTGCGGATGTTTACCTGGGCTACGCGCGAGGAACAGAGAAGCATCCGCTGGATCTCCATCGTTCTTTGGACGTATTTGCCGATCGAGATCGCGATGGATTATGCCACCGCGCGCTGGAACCTGCGGGCCGGAACCATCCTCGATCTTCTGTGGAGCATTCCGTTTTTTCTGGGAGGATGGCAGGCGCTCCATCTTCCGCTCTCAGGCGATTCAGATTTGCGAACTGCGCCGAACCGCTGGCGCCTGCTCGTAGAAGCGCTGTGCCCGATGCTGATGACCGCCGGGATCTTCGTGCTGGCCGCTTCGATCACCAGGCAGCATACCGCCCTGGGTTTGTCGGCCATTTTCCTGTTGCTTGCGATCCAGGGCGTGCAGGCTGCGGTGGTCCAGTTGAACTACCTTGCCGGCCGCAACAGGCTGCTGGAACAGGAACACGATCTGCGCGAAGTGAACGCCATTCTCCGGCAGATGTCGCTCGAAGATCCATTGACGCACATCGCCAACCGGCGCCGCTTCGAAACCGCGCTGGAATTGTCGTGGCGCCGGGGAGCGCGAAAGCGGCAGGCCTTGGCGCTGCTGATGATCGACGCAGATTTTTTCAAGGGCGTGAACGATCTGCACGGGCACAGCTACGGCGACGAGTGCCTCGTCTCCATTGCTCGGATCATGAAGGATCATGCGCGGCGCCCGGACGACATCGTGGCGCGGCTGGGCGGGGAGGAGTTTGTACTGCTGCTGCCGGATACGGACAAGGCTGGGGCGGAAGTAGTGGCGGCGCGGTTGCTGGAAGGGATTTGGGCGCTGGGAGTAGAGAACCAGGCGTCGCCCTTTGAGAAGAAGTTGACGATCAGTGTCGGAATCGGCACGGTGACATGTCCTGAAGTCGGGGTGGATCCCACGGTGCTCGTGGATTGCGCGGACGAGGCGCTCTACGATGCCAAACACCAGGGCCGGAACCGCTTCTGTAGCCGCACGCTCGACCACGGGCCATTACGATAGGAGACAGGGCTGCTCTGCAAGGGGTGGCTGTGGAGAAACTTCGTGCCCACCTATCGCCGATCGGTTATTCCCACCTCCCCGGGCGCGGCTTCCCTGCCCCTGGTGGCCATCGTGGGCCGTCCCAACGTGGGCAAATCCACCCTGTTCAATCGGCTCACCAGGAGCCGGCGCTCCATTGTCGGCGACGAGCCGGGCATCACGCGCGACCGCATCTATGGCGAATTCGAGTGGGCAGGGCGGCGCTTTCGGCTGGTGGACACGGGCGGCATTGTTCCGGACGATCCTGATCTCATTCCGACGGAGATTTTCAGCCAGGCCAAGGTGGCGCTCGAGGAAGCTGACGCATTGGTGCTGGTGGTAGACGCGCGAACGGAGCTTGCCAGCCCTGACTACGACCTGGTGCGGCTGCTGCTGCGCGGCGACAAACCGGTGTTCCTCGCGGTGAACAAGGTAGAGGGCGAGGCCATGGCTGCAGAGGCGGAGAACTTCCGGCGGCTTGGCATTCGCAATGTCTACCCGGTCAGCTCGGAGCATGGCTTGGGGATTGGCGAGTTGCTTGACGCGATTTCCGAAGCGATTCCGGTCCGGCCCGACTCTCAAAGCGAGGTGGAGAGGGAAGCCGACGAAGCTGCCGAGGAAGATGAGATCTTCGAAGGTGGACCACTCGAGCCCGGGGTGGAAGACGAGACCCACCGCGACGTTCATCGCACGCATGGAGAATTTGAGCAGCACGAGACATCGGTCGCGATCATCGGGCGGCCCAACGTGGGCAAATCGACACTGCTGAACGCGCTGACCGGCACTTCGCGGGCGATCGTCTCGCCGATTGCGGGGACCACGCGCGATGCGGTGGATGAACTTGTCGAGTTTGAGGGCAGCCAGTTGCGATTTGTCGATACGGCCGGCATCCGCCGCAAGGGCAAGACGCGGCTGATGGCCGAGAAACTCAGCGTGGTGATGGCGCGGCGGCATCTCGAGGCTGCGGACGTGGCGCTGTTGGTAATCGATGCCACCGAAGGCGTAACCGCCAGCGATGCGACCATTGGCGGATACGCACATGAGAGCGGGCGCAGCGTGATCATTGTCGTGAACAAGTGGGACGCCGTGACCACTGGCCGCAACGACGGCAAGCCGCCGGCGGACCGCGAGATCTTCGAGCGTCAGTTGCGAAATGTACTCAAATACCTGAGCTATGCATCCGTGATTTTTCTCTCCGCGCTCGAGGGCAAAGGCATGGACCGCGTGCTGCGCGAAGTGAAAACCGTGGCGGCTGAGCGGCGCAAACGCGTGACCACCGGCCAGATGAACCGGTTCCTCGAGCGGATCGATTTCCAGCGCGCGCCGGTGCCGATGGCCAAGCGGATTCGCATCTTCTATATGACCCAGGCAGCAGTCGCGCCGCCGACGTTTGTCCTGTTCACTGACCGTGATATTCAACTGCATTTCGCGTTCGAGCGGTTCCTTGAGAACCAGATCCGGGCAGCGTTCGGGTTCAAAGGCACGCCGATATGGTTCAAGGTGAAGGCGAGAAATGCAGGCAATAAGGAATAAGATTCGATCCGCTCAATACGCGGCGGCGTGCGCGGCAAGATACTCTTCGCTCACCTTCACGTAGCCGTCGCGAGCCACACGCGGGCCACGTTCGCGATAGAACGCTTCATCCTCGGGCTGATACGTGCCCAACCCATCGACATAGCGGTTGTACATGCAGAACGCGGCGGCGATCAGGACCGTGTCGTGAATCTCCATATCCGTCGCTCCGTCGCGCCTGGCGGCTTCCACATCCGACGCGGTTACCAGCTTGCCATCCTGCTGCACCTTGCCCGCGATCACCAGGAGCGCCTTCAGCTTGGCCGAGATGCCGGCTTGCATAAAGTCGGATTTCACCTGCTTGACCAGGGCTTCGTCGCCGCCGAGGTGGGCAGCGGCAATCGCACCATGAATACTGTGGCAGTAATGCGTGCAGTTGCGGATTGATACGTAGGTCGCGATCAGTTCTCGTTCACCCTTGGTGAGGGTGCTTGGCCCTTGCAGCAGAATCTCGACCAGGGCGTTCATTGGGCGCGCGGTCTCGGGCCGGAACGCAAAGGCGCCGCGTATTCCGGGTAGATCGGAAGGAAGTGCGATGTGGGGCATTAGATTCTCCATTCACTGCGTCAGTGGTCAGTGTTTAGTGGTGAGCGGTAAGGGCATTTCCGCGTCTGGGGTGGAAGAGGCAGTATGTTTGCGCACGAGGAGCCAACGGACGGGAAGGCCGGCAAGGACGACGGCTGCTCCTAGAAGCGATGGGCCGAGGCCGTGCAAGAGGAGCAGGAGGGCCAAAACACCGCTGCCCGCAATGAACACGATCGGCGCGACCGGGAACCACCACCGCCGCACCGGCGTGATGGCGCGAAACAACGTGGCCACTGTGAGCGCCAGAAACACCACGGCCGAAAAGATGATGAAGGCCAGGATGCGATCGAAGGCGCCGAGCGTGAGCACCAGCAGAGCCATTCCGGTTTGCAGAACGACGCCGTTAGCAGGAGTGCCAAACCGCGGGTGGAGGCGGGCAAACAGCGACAGGGGCCCCAATCGGCCGTCGCAGGACTCAGCGCGCGCCAGGGCATAAGTAACGCGCGGAACGGCCATGGTTAGCACCATCAGTCCGCCGAGGACGCTAAGTACTACGCACGCGGAAAGCACGCCGCCTCCCGCGGCACCAAAGAGCGCCTGCCCGAACTGCGCAACGAACGCGGTGTTGCTCTGGATCTGCTGCATGGGAACGACGGAAACAAAGGCGACGCTCACCAGCAGATACAGCAAGGTCACGATCAGTACGCCTCCCGTGAAGGCAATCGGAAGCGTTCGCGATGGGTTGCGCACTTCGCCGGCGATCTTGCCCGCCTCCCACCAGCCGCCGAAGCAGAAAAACGCGCTGATGGCGGCTCCGGCGATTGCACCGATGAGCGGGTCTGATCCGGCGCGGCGCGTAGTGAGCGGCGCGAGATTGGCGAGCGACGCGTGGCCGGATGCCAGCGCCCATCCCACAAGCCCGACCAGGACCGGAACCTTGAGCCAGTTGAGAGTCGTCATGACGCCGCTCGATAGTCGCGTGCCGAAGTAGTTGAGGGCGCCGAGCGCGAGCAGGATGAGGGCCGGGAGCATCGGCACCAGGCCAGCAGGAATCGGAAACAGTGTCAGCAAGTACGGAACTGTTCCAACACAAAGAGCGGCTGCGACGCCGGGATACATGACCACGGCGGCCATCCATCCGTAAAGGAATGCGATGTGACGCCCAAAGCCGCGGCGGAGGTAGAGGTATTCACCGCCGTCGTGCGGGTTGCGAATCGCCAGTTCGGTGAAGCAGAGCGCGCCGGCAAGCGTCATCACGGCCATGCCGCACCACACGGCTCCGAGGAGGACAGGCGAACCGAGCGATTTGGCCATTGCGGCGGGGGTGAGAAATATCCCGAGAGAGATGGCCTCGCCGGTGACCACGGCGGTAGCGGCCCACACTCCCATTTGTCTGGCTGCCTGGGGATCCGGCGGCGGGGCGGTTTGCATCGTTGGGCAATTGTACGAAGGGAGGGCGCGGACAGGCATCCACCAACGGGTGGATTTGCATTTGGGGTTTCCCACCTTTGCGACAGAAAAAGTCGCAAAGATGGGGCACGGTGCCTATTCCCTTGGTGCCTATTCCCTGTCTCCTGTCTCCCGTTCTGCTCTTTCAGCCACTGATACAGCGGGGCAAAGTAATCGAGCATGGGCTGGGCGTCGAGGTGGTCGGTACCGGTCATTTCCTTCAGCGTCTGCTGCCAGGGTTGCGACTGGCCGGCTTCGAGCATTTTGGCGAGCTTCTCGCCGGCCGCTTTGGAGCCGTAGAAGCTGCAGCGGTTCAGCGGGCCCTTGTAGCCGCTGGCGTCGCACATGGCCTTGTAGAACTGGAACTGGTAGATGCGCGCCAGGAAGTAGCGCGCGTAGGGGACGTTGGTGGGGATGTGGTTCTTGGCGCCGGCGTCGAAGTCCGCTTCAGTGCGCTCGACCGGCGGCGCAATGCGCTGGTACTTCTCGCGCAGGGCCCACCAGGCCTTGTTGTAGTCGGCTGGCTTGATTTCGCCGGAGAATACTTGCCAGCGCCACTTGTCGAGCGCCAGTGCAAAGGGCAGGAACGCCACCTTGTCGAGGGCGGTGCGCAACTGCAGCGGAATGTCGGCTTCGACCGGCGGCTCGGTGGGCGTGAGGCCGAGCGTCTTCAGATACGCAGGCGTGATCGAGAGAGCGATAGAATCGCCGATGGCTTCGTGGAATCCGTCGTTGGCGCCGTTGCGGAACAGAAATGGCTGTTTGTCGTAGGCGCGCTGGTAGAAGTTGTGGCCCAGTTCGTGATGCACCGTGGTGAAGTAGTCTGCGTTGACCTCGATGCACATCTTCACGCGCAGGTCGTCGACTGAATCGATGTCCCAGGCCGAGGCGTGGCACACTACTTCGCGGTCGCGCGGATGCACGAATTGCGAGCGCTCCCAAAAGCTATTCGGTAACGGACCGAATCCGAGGCTGGTAAAGAAATTTTCGCCGTAGTGGACCATAGCGCGCCCAGCGGCGAGCGAGGCGGCGTGTCCCTTGTCGGAGCTGAGGTCAGCGCCTTCGGCAAACGCGGGCGCGGCGGCGGGATCCTTCTCCGCGATCTGCTGCTTAAGTGCGGCCTCGAGATCGACGGGCTTGAACTGCGCGAGCTTGGGGTCGGTAGGCGCGACCAGGGGGTAAATGTTACCCCATTCCTGGGCCCACATGTTGCCCAGAAGCTGAGCGGGGATCAGGCCATCAGGGCGGTCGGCGGCTTTGCCGTACTTTGCAATGAGGCGGTTTCGGACATACGCGTGAAGTTCGCGATAGAGGGGCTCGAGCTGCGTCCACGTGCGTTCGAGTTCGGCCGAAAACTGGGCCGGAGTCATGTCGTATCCGGCGCGCCAGAACTCGCCGGTGTCGTTGTAGCCCAGTTCCTTCGCGCCGATGTTCTGCAGCTGGATGAAGCGGGCGTACTTGTCGCGCATGGGCGCGCCGATGGCATGCCAGCCGACCCAGAGCTTGGTCATCTCATCGGGGTCCTGCGACTTGGCCAGGATGTTGGAAATGGCGTCGATGCCGAGGCATTTCGCACCGGGCGCTGGCGGTTGCCCGGCGGGCGTGTCAGGGCAGAACTTTCCCTTGCCGTACATGCCGGTGAGCTGCGCGGCGAGTTGCGTCTGCTCGGCGAGAAGCTTGGGATCTTTGGGCGCGGCCGGCGTTGTCAACTGCAGAAGCATGATCTGGCGGCGGAGTTCGGGCGGCAGTGTCACCTTGTCCCAGCGATGGCTCTCCTCGGTCAGAGCCAACGACCGCGCGGTGAACTGCTCGTTGATCAAGGCGCCGGTCGACTCCGTGTCGTCGGTGATGTCGGTTTCTTCGGTCCACTGCGCGTGCCCGAGCATCCGTAGAGAGTTTCAGCAACTCCGCATTGGCGCGATCGATAAAGGCCCGGGCCTCGGCAACGGTGGGCGGCTTCTGATTGGCCGGAGTGCTGGGCGAAGCCGAACGGACAGGCGGCAAAAATCAGCAACGGAAAAAGCAGGCGGGAACGCATGGCGGGAAGTATAAAACCTCAAGCAGCGAGGCGGCTGTGAGGCTCTTCGCTGGACCGGGCACGCCGGACCGAATTTAGAATCCTTCCGACTTCGAAACAACAAAAGAGATGGAGCGAGAGATGAAATCCGGCTGGCGGTTGAGGGCGTGGTCAGGTAAACGATTTCCTGCTTTGTTTGGGGTGGCTGTGGTTGGCTTTGGGGCCGCTGGCTTTGGCTGCCCAATCGAAAGAGACTGCCCGCAGATCGATTTCCCCACCGTGCTGTACGGCGCGGCCTACTACAACGAGTACATGCCCGGCGACCAGAATGCGCGGCTGGAGAAGGACGTCGAGTTGATGAAGGCCGCGGGCCTGAACGTGGTGCGCATGGGCGAATCCACGTGGAGCCTGTGGGAGCCGGAAGACGGCCAGTTCGAATATGCCTGGATGGACCACATCGTTGACGCCATGAGCAAGGCGGGGATCAAGGTGATTCTCGGCACGCCGACCTATTCGCTCCCGGCGTGGATGGCTCACCAGCATCCGGAGATCCTGGCCGATCGCATTCCGCCGGGACCGTTCGGCGGCAAGCCGGTGCCGAGCGCCTACGGCATCCGCCAGAACATGGACACGGATTCGCCGGCATACCGCTTTTATGCCGAGCGGCTGATCCGGCACATCGTCGCCCATTACAAGGACAATCCCGACGTGATCGGTTGGCAGATCGACAACGAGACTTCGAGCTACGACGCCGCCAATCGCGACGTGTTTATCGGGTTCCAGCACTATCTCGAAAAGAAGTTCCACACGCCCGGAGGAACTGAGCAAGGCCTGGTTCCTGAACTACTGGGGCGAGAACCTGCACACCTGGGAAGACCTGCCCACGCGCGACGGCACGATTTCCACCGGCTACAAGCTGGAATGGACGCGCTGGAGCCAGATGCGGGTGACGGATTTTCTGCACTGGCAGGCGGCGCTGGTGCGGGAGTGCGCGGCGCCGCGGCAGTTCGTGACCACCGACTACGGCGGCATGATGCGCCACGACGTGAACGAGGAGGCGATCGCCGAGGCGCTGGATATCCCCGCCGACAATATTTACCACGGCACCCAGGACCACTACGACGGGTGGACGCAGGCGATGCAGGCGGGGTTCACGCGCTCGCTGAAGCATGGCAACTTCCTGATAACGGAGACCAACGCGCAGATCGACCGACTGGTCGTCGGCGTTCCAGTATCCGCCGTATGACGGGCAGTTGCGCGAGGACGTGTATACCCACGTTTCGAATGGCGCCAATATGGTGGAGTACTGGCACTGGGCGTCGATTGCGGGCGGCCAGGAGACGTACTGGAAGGGCATTCTGTCGCACGATCTGGAGCCCAATCGCGCCTATGCGGAGATGAGCCGGACGGCGCATGAACTGGAGAAGATCGGGCCGCACCTGGTGGGATTGAAGATCAAGAACCAGGTGGCGATCCTGTGGAGCCGCGACTCGGCCAACGCGATCGGTTTCATGCCGTTCACGTCGAATGCGGCCATGCCGTGGGAGGCGGGGCGGCGCGACGGCGGGCTACGATTCGCTGGTGCGGCAGATTCACCGCGCGCTCTACGACCTGAATGTCGACGCGGACTTTGTGTTCCCGGAGACGCAGGATTTTTCGGCGTACAAACTGCTGATCGTGCCGGCGCTCTACATCTCGGACGATGCGCTGCTGCAGCGAATTTCGGATTACGTGAAGAGCGGCGGGCACGTGGTGATGACGTTCAAGAGCGGGTTCGCCAATGAGAACTCCGCGGTCCGGTGGGTGCGGGCTCCGGGGCCGCTGCGCGAGGCGGCGGGGTTCAGCTACCAGGAGTTCTCGAACCTGGAAAAGCCGCTGGCGCTGAAAGGCGATCCGTTCCATGCCGGCGCGGAGAACAAGGTTTCGTACTGGGCCGAGTTCCTGATGCCGGAGCATGCCAAGGCGATGGCGTTTTACGATCACCCGTTCTTCGGGAAATGGCCGGCAATCACCGAGAACAGCTTCGGCTCGGGCACGCTGCTTTACGAGGGGACCTACTTGTCCGACGCGCTGCAGAAGGCCGTGCTGCGGGATGCAGTGGAGAAGGCTGGGCTGACTGAGCGCGGACCAGCAGTTGCCGGCGGCGGTTCATGTGCAGCATGGGGTGAACCGGATGGGCAAGCGGATTCACTACTACTTCAACTACTCGGCCAGCGAGGTGAAGGCGAATTACGCGTATGGGGCGGGAACGAACCTGCTGGACGGGAAGGCCGTGGCCAAGGGCGCGGTGCTGACGCTGGCGCCGTGGGATCTGGCGATCGTTGAGGAGTAACGGGAATCGGGCTTTGGTCGCAATCGATCGAGTCGGCTTCGCTCGCCGGTGCAATTGACCTCAGGGGGCAAAGCCGGTAAACTACTCTAGTTTGGCGATTCCTGCCAGTCGCCGTGGAGATGAGACGCTCGCTTTGTGCTTTTTCGGCTTGAGCGTACCGCGGCGCGGAAGTTTCCGCCCGATCTATTGATTTCTGGGAGCAGATCGCGCCGCGGCGCGATCCGTGCTCTGGAGGACTTATGTACGCAGTTTTACGCACCGGCGGCAAGCAGTATCGTGTTGCGCCCGGCGACGTGGTGAAGATTGAGAGCGTTGTACCCTCATCCGACGACAAGACGATCGAGTTCAGCGACGTACTGGCGGTTTCAGGCGAGCCTGGGAACGTGGTCAAGCCCGGGCGCGGCCAAGGTGACAGCTGAAATCGTGGGCGACGGCCGCGGCGACAAGATTCTGGTGTTCCACTTCAAGCGCAAGAAGCAGTACAAGAAGCTGCAGGGACACCGGCAGAACTTTACCGAGGTGCGCATCAAGGCCATCGAGGCCGATGGCGTGACGCTACACCGCCTGATTGGGCGCTGAATTCGAGATTTGAGAAGGGGATTCGGCAATGGCACATAAAAAGGGTGGCGGCAGTTCCACAAACGGACGCGATTCCAACGCCCAGCGGCTGGGCGTGAAGGCGTTCGCGGGTCAGCTCGTGACCGGCGGATCGATCATCATGCGTCAGCGCGGCACCAAGATCAAGCCAGGCGCCAATGTGGGCATCGGCTCCGACGACACGCTGTTCGCCAAGGTGCGCGGGCGGGTGAAGTTTTCCGATCACGGCAATCGCGGGCGGTTTGCGTCGATCGAGCCGGTTGCGGCCGAGTAACAACAGGCGGGTTTGAACAAAAAGGCCACGGCGATACCGTGGCCTTTTTTTGCGTTTAGAAAGCACGAACGGGCGATGAAAACGGAACGGGCCGGAATCCCCAGGACTCCGGCCCGTTCGCCCATAACTCCCCCGGGAGCTGAGCTTTTAGATCAGGATTTGGTTTCGCTTTCGCGCAGGTTGCGGGTCAGAACCTTGTCCACGACCTTCTCGACATCGGTAAGGAAGAAACTGCTGGCGGGCTGCACCACGGCAACCTGGGTGCCGGTATGGCCCAGCGCCGAAGCAATCTCGTTCCAGCGATAGATGGTCGAGTTGGCGGGCACCACCATGGGCTTGCGGACGGGCTCGGGCAGCGCACTGTAGGCGACCCACATGCCGATGGCAACCAGTACGACAGCTTGATAGATGAACTGGAACGGCTCGGTAAGCGAGGAATTCAGCTTGATGACGGCAGCCAGAACCAAATCATTGGCTGCCAGAAGTCCGAAGCCGAAGGCGATCCCGAACGCCATGTCGCGAATCGGCAGCCGCAGGGCGTTCATGCTGAAGCAGAGGAAGGCGAGCAGGCAGAGTTCGAGGATGCTGACCGAGCGCATCAACCCAAACGCGATGTCGGGAATGATGAGCACTCCGCGATGCGAGTAGGAGATGGTGGAGAAAGTGACGAGAACCGAGGCCAGAACGGCCCAGCGGAAGATCACCATGCCGAACTTCATCAGGCCGGAAAACGCCGAGAGCGCCGACCGGAAGACTTCCATCGACACCAAGAACAGCAGGATGGCGCTGGCGATGTACACGCCATAAAAGCAGAAGAAGTAAACCGCGTAGAACACCCTGCCCCAGGGCTGAGCCTGAAGGTACAGGAGGAGCACAGAAACACGGGCGAAGAGGCCACATGGAGGGCGAGGTAGCTGGCCATAGCGGGAAAGCGGCGATGCAGTTTCCGCTTCCAGAAGAGAAAGCCAACGTCGCCCAGAGGAGGAACTCAGCTCCGCTCATCACGGCCATTGCAAGGTTTAGAGGCATAGGGGGTCTTCCACCATCCCGATTAGAGTCCTCAGGATAGCGCCTATTCCCTTGCAGCTCAAACAAAAAAGCTGTAGACCGCTTAGCACTTTCGTGCGATTACCGGCAGTGCGATTACTGTCCGCTCTGGTCCGGGCGGCGGGCAGGTGGGGACATAGGGTCCGCATGCCGGGCACGGGCAGGGTCTCTGTTGCGGACTGATGGCTGCGAACCGCGTGGGTGGTGGAGGAGGAAACGGAGGCAGCAGCGGCACCGGCGATGACAACGGAAAGAGCGAAAATGCGAACGGCGAGTTTCATGATGAGTAACCCCTTCATAGGATTCGAATAGCCGGGAATTTGAGCTTCCGGCGTTACCAAATGGTAGCCCAAGTCACTCACGGACTAAGTGCACCTTTTTCAGCAATATTCAAATTTATTCTTGAAACTTGTGAGCATTATCACTCGAATTTCGGTAATCTGCAAGAGGTTACTCGTCGTGGGATGCCTACACGTGAAGGCTTCGTTTATACACCCTTCCTCCACGTGCTAAAATATGCGCCATCAGGCAAATTTGTTCAAAGCCCTCGTGTTTTCAAGCGGTTAATCCCCGGATCGACCCGCTTCGAGCTTCTCCTTGAGACCGCGACCACGTAGAGCTGGAAGCAAGGCCGAACGGAACCCTATGGCGACTGAAGCAGCGAGCATTCTCCCCGTGGCCGGAGACAACGACAGCTACACCGGCGAAAATATCAAAATTCTGGAAGGGCTTGAGGCGGTTCGCCTGCGTCCCGCCATGTACATCGGCTCGACGGGCGAGATGGGCCTGCACCACCTGGTCTACGAGGTGGTGGACAACTCCGTGGACGAGGCCCTGGCCGGCTACGCCAAGAAGATCGACGTCGTCATCCACGTCGACAACTCGATTACCGTGGTCGACGACGGCCGCGGCATTCCCGTGGACATGATGGACGCGGGCAACGGGCAGAAGATGCCGGCCGTGCAGGTGGTGCTGACCAAGCTGCATGCCGGCGGCAAATTCGATGCCTCCACCTACAAGGTGTCGGGCGGGCTGCACGGCGTGGGCGTGAGCTGCGTGAACGCGCTCAGCCAGGAATTCAACGTCGAGATCTGGCGCGACGACCACACGTGGGAGATGGACTTCAGCTGCGGCCTGCCCGTCGAGCGAACTGCGCAAGGTCGGGAACCAGCAAGAAGCGCGGCACCAAGGTCCACTTCCTGCCCGACAAGAGCATCTTCGCGGTCACCGAGTACAACTACGACACGCTGGCCCAGCGCCTGCGCGAGCTGGCCTTCCTGAACAAGGGACTGGAGATCACGCTCACCGACGAGCGCACCAGCGATCCCAAGACCGGGCGAATCCAAGCGCACCGAATTCCGCTACGCCGGCGGCATTGCCGAGTTTGTCAAGCACCTGAACCGCGGCAAGCAGGTGCTGCACGACAAGCCGATCGTGATGGAAGCCAAGCGCGACGGCGTGGAGATGGAGATCGCGCTGCAGTACAACGACAGCTACTCCGAGACGGTGTTCAGCTTCGCCAACAACATCAACACCGTCGACGGCGGCTCGCACCTGTCCGGTTTCCGCACTTCGCTCACCCGCACCATCAACGCCATCGGCCAGTCGCTCGGGCTCTTCAAGGACATGAAGGAGAACCTGAGCGGCGACGACGTGCGCGAAGGCCTGGTGGCGGTGGTCAGCGTCAAGCTGCCGCAGCCGCAGTTCGAAGGCCAGACCAAGGGCAAGCTCAACTCCGACATCGCCGGCACCGTGCAGGCGTTCGTCAACGAGCGCCTGGGCATGTTCCTGGAGCAGAATCCGCCGGTCGCCAAGCGCATCATCAACAAGGCGATTGAAGCGGCCCGCGCCCGCGAAGCGGCCCGCAAGGCCCGCGACCTGACCCGCCGCAAGGGCGCGCTGGACGGCGGCGGCCTGCCCGGCAAGCTGGCCGACTGCAGCGAGCGCAATCCCGACCGCTGCGAACTCTACCTGGTCGAGGGCGAAAGCGCAGGCGGAACCGCCAAGCAGGGCCGCGATCGGCGCTTCCAGGCCATCCTGCCGCTCAAGGGCAAGATCCTGAACGTGGAGAAGGCCCGCTACGACAAGATGCTGGGCCACGAAGAAATCCGCGCCATGATCACGGCGCTGGGCTGCGGCATCGGCAAGGACGACTTCGACGTCACCAAGCTGCGCTACGGCAAGATCATCCTGATGACCGACGCCGACGTGGACGGCTCGCACATCCGCACGCTGCTGCTGACGTTCTTCTTCCGCCACATGACGGAGCTGATCAAGCGCGACAACGTCTACATCGCGCAGCCGCCGCTTTACAAGATCAAGAAGGGCCGCTTCGAGCAGTACATCAAGGACGACCGCGAGTTTGTGAAGGTGATGGTGAAGCGCGCCTCGGAGGGCATGATCGTGCGCCACGGCGAAAACGCCAGCAAGATCGAGGGCGCCGACCTGACGCGCTTCATGGGCTATCTGAACGAGTACCTGAGCTTCGTCGAGAAGGTGGACAAGCGCATCCGCAACGAGAAGCTGACGGAGCTGCTGGCGCGCGCCGAACTGCGTCCATCGCTCCGACTTCGCTTCGAAGAACGGCAACGAAGTGCCGGAGAAGCTGCAGGCGCCTGCATGAGCAACTGAAGGAAGTGGCCGACGAATTCCAGTTCAAGGTCAACAAGCCGGTGGAGGACGAAGAGCACCACACCTGGTCGGTCTGCTTCACCGATTCGCAGGGCGCCACGCGCTGCATCGACTGGACGCTGGCCTCGAGCCCCGAGTTCCGGCAGATGATGTCGAAGTACTCGCAGATCAAGGAGTATCTCGAGCCGCCGTTCCTGATCGAGTTCGCGTCCAAGGCAGCGGTTGCCACCGAGCCCAGCCCGAAGAAGAAGAGCCCGATGCCGAAGGCGCGCCCTCGCCGGGCAGCGCGGAAGTTCGCGCGGAAGCCAAGGCCGGTGGCCGGGCCGCGCGCATTCCCCGCGAGCCGGTCGAGAAGCAGACCGCGCGCGAGCTGTTCGCCTACATCGTCGAGCAGGGCAAGAAGGACTACCAGGTGCAGCGCTACAAGGGCCTGGGCGAAATGACTTCGACGCAGCTGTGGGAGACCACCATGGACCCCGAACGCCGCACCCTGCTTTCGGTCAAGCTCGAAGACATCGCCGAGACCGAGACCATCTTCACCACGCTCATGGGCGAAGACGTGGAAGCGCGCCGCAAGTTCATCGAAGACAATGCGCTCGACGTGAAGAACCTGGATATTTAGGTGCCCTACAAC
>CAWDVL010000014.1:0-661945 GCA_963805695.1 uncultured Acidobacteriota bacterium
CGTTGAATTCCTGTACGAATTGGAATACCGTTCAACGGGCACTGATCATTTGCCTAAAAAGACTTAGCGATTTCCCTGTAGAGATACTGATCTGATGAGCTACGTCAGGCAACTGTACTGCGCGACTGACCGGAAGATTCGCGGGAGAGAATGGTATTTCCCCATCTGCATCGAGAGAACAACAGGTTGGAGAGAGAGTGGGCGGCTATCAACCTCGGATGTTTTGTGGCTGGCGGGTCGCCTTGACCGCTGCATTGGGCTTCCTCTCGGTTCATCCTTCGATGATGACGTTTTCATTCAGAGTTTCTCTGATAAGGCGACTACAGGGCCAAGTGGTTCACCGGTAGAACCGGAAGGTGAGTCCACTCCAGTTTCCCTATTGACTACGACGTTTTCGGTTACAAATCTTCACGGTGAACTGCGCCCCAGGGATCTCCCTAGCTGTACGAGCGATCGAGAGCATTGGCATATGCACAAACAGCTGAAACGCACACCATGGGGCTGCTCACTATCTATCGCCCACTACCCGTTGGCAAACAAATCAACTCAGAAAAGGAGAAGTCCATGTCCCCCAACAACATCATTCGCGCCTGGAAGGACCCCGCGTTTCGCAGCAGCCTCACTGAGGCAGAACGTGCGGCACTTCCTCCAAACCCCGCTGGCTCAATCGAACTTTCGGACGCTGATCTCGGGAAAGTCGCTGGCGGATTCTTGACGATCTATCACTGTTTGGTCACAGTGCATATTTCTTGCGACTGCAGTACCAATTGGCCCAGAGGCTACCTCTGCTAACGGACCGATGCCTGATAGCGCATACGACTATCTGAGTGCCCAGACGTGCACGCAGCCCGCCTGGGCACATCGCAAGCCAGGCAAATCGTTCTGTCAGGGACTTTACGTTCGTTACGAAGCGCCGGTCAAGTCGGAGAAGAAGCGCGCTTGCAAAGTGAAGATTTGATCAACGACCCACTCGTTCGGAAGGATACACTCCGGCTGGGTGACACTCACTCGAGTCTTTGAACACTTGCTCCTGTCAGCAGGCGTCCAGAGCGAGTGCGGTCTCGCGAATTCGAATCGCGCGAAAACCCTGTCTCGGCCGCCGTGATAATTTTTCCGACGCAAGGAGGCAATCACGTGCCCGCCCTCTCGCCCTTAAAAACTGCATTGGATAAAGAGTATCCGTCGTCCCCATTGCCGCTCCCCGAGCCATTGCGGGGGCACGGCCTGGTCAGATGCCTCAGCATCATCGATCCGTTGATCGAAGCTGCACGAACTCGAGTGCGGAACGGCGTCTTCGATTTGGCGAAGCGTTACGCAAGTGCGCCGTTCGATCCGGAAGCCACAGAACCGCTTCTAGCTGTCAACCTTGCCGAACCCTTGCTCACCATGACCACTCGCGCGATGGTTCTTGAACTCAACATTGCGCGGCTGCAAGGGCTACTCATCGGTGACACTCCGCAAGATCGATTCGCCAGTTTTCTCAATCTCCTGAAGGAGCCTGAGATAGCGAATCGGCTGTTGGATGAGTATCCCGTGATGGTGGACCAGATCGTTCATCGTCTCGACACATGGGCCGCTTTCAGCCTTGAATTTCTTGAACATCTCTGTGCCGATTGGGATGACATTCTTAAAGCGCTCTTCAGCACAGATCCTGGCTTGTTGGCGGAGATTCAAGCCGGGGCGGGGGATACCCATTGCGACGGCCGCTCAGTGGTGATTGCGTCGTTTGCAAGCGGCGCACGAATTGTCTATAAGCCCCGATCTCTGGCTGTCGATAAACACGTCCAGGATCTTCTGGCGTGGCTTAATGAGCTTGGGGCTGAACCGGGATTTCGCATCCTCAACGTCATCGATCGCGGTGACCATGGGTGGGTTGAATTCGTCGAAGCAGCCCCGTGTATGGGCACCGACCAAATCTCGCGATTCTACCGGCGCCAAGGCGGGTATCTCGCAACCCTGTACGCTCTTGAAGCATCCGACTTCCATTGTGAAAATCTGCTCGCATCGGGCGAGCATCCGGTACTTATCGACCTCGAGGCGCTTTTCCATCCGCGGTTTGAAAATGGCGATCCGCGAGGCGCCGCGGAGGTTGCGGGTAACGCCCTGAACTACTCAGCGCTCCGGGTCGGACTGCTGCCTACGCGTATCTTGTCCGATGAAGATTACGCTGGAGTTGATATGAGCGGTCTGGGAAGCGCCGCCGGCCAACTCAGCCCCCGCGGCGTGCCGCACTGGGAACGCATCGATACCGACGAAATGCATATAGTCCGCAAGCGGATTGAGATGCCGAGCGCGAGCAATCGCCCCGTCCTCGACGGTCAGGAAGTAAATGCCCAGGATTACCTGGAATCAATCGCAGCCGGCTTCGAGTCGATGTATCGACTTCTTCTAGGCCATCGCAGTGAACTGTTTGCCTTTCTCCAATGTTTTTCTGATGACGTGGTGCGTGTCATTGTTCGCGGCACACACACCTATGGCACGTTGCTTCATGAGAGCTATCACCCCGATGTATTGCGAAGGCAGGCTGATCGCCTGGCCTTATTTGAACGGTTGCAAGAGGTGTCCGCCGACCGCCCCGAACTGGCCAGATTGTTACGGGCTGAGCTTAACGATTTGATGCACGGCGATGTTCCCTTGTTTACTACGCGCCCTGCCTCGCGGCATCTCTGGACCAGCGGAAATGAACGCATTGAGAACTACTTTGAGATGCCTGGCCTGGCTCGCGTCGAGCGACACCTCCGGCAACTTGGCGAGAAAGACCTGGAGCAGCAACTTTGGTTTGTCCGTGCATCCGTTGCGACGCTCGCCTCCGAGGTCGAGGGACCAAGGAACGAGGCACGTCCGGTCCGCTGTTCTGAGGAGATGAGGGCTTCACGCGCAGAATTGATCTCCGCCGCGCGGAGAATCGGAGATCGACTTGCGGAACTGGCCATGGCCGGCGGCGACGATGCCACATGGATAGGCTTGACACCAGTGAACGAACGCGAATGGCGCCTGGCACCGCTGGGGCCTGACTTCTACGATGGTCTGCCGGGCGTGATTCTCTTCCTGGCTCATCTGGGCGTGGTTTCGGGCGAACCTCGGTATACGAGGCTTGCCGAATCTGCCCTGCGATCCTTGCGTCTTCAAATGAAACAGTGTGACTCGCTCAAGATGATTGGTTTGTTCAACGGCTGGGGCGGCCTTGTTTTTTCATTGGCGCACCTCGGTGCCATCTGGGGTGACCAATCTCTGTTCTCCGAAGGCGAAGACCTGCTGGATCGCATTCCAGGTCTTATCGATAACGACAAATATCTGGACATCGTTGGCGGCGCAGCCGGTTGTGTGCTTGCCATGCGAAGCCTGCATGCGTGCAGGCCGTCGGCGAAGACACTGGGAATCGCTCGCGCTTGCGGCGAACATCTCCTCCATGCGGCTCAACAGACGCCGGCCGGCATCACCTGGAACTGCGGCAACAATGCAGCTTCGGGATTGACGGGATTCGCCCATGGCAACGCGGGTATTGCCTACGCGCTGCTGGAACTGGCAAGCCTCACCGGAGAAAGCCGTTTCGAAAGCACCGCTTCGATGGCTCTGGAATATGAACGATCGATTTTCTCTCCGGAGCACCGCAATTGGCCGGACCTTCGCCTGAACGCGCCTTCGCGATTTGCTACAGCTTGGTGCCACGGCGCTCCGGGCATCGGGCTCTCCCGATTGTGCGCGCTTCGTCACCGGAGAGATCCACTGCTTGTGGACGAGATTCACGCGGCCATGGCCACCACAATTGACCACGGATTTGGCAGTAATCACTCAGTCTGCCATGGTGATCTCGGCAACGCTGAGATTCTGCTTAACGCCGCAGACATGGTGCACGAGCCTGATTGGCGACGGCAGGCGGACCACATGGTCGCTGGCGCTATCGTAGAAGCGCGCGAAGCGGGTTGGGTGTGCGGCAACCCGCATGGCGTCGAGTCGCCCGGCTTTATGACCGGGCTTGCCGGAATCGGCTACACGCTTCTGCGCTTTGTTGATCCGGCTCGTGTTCCCTCCCTTCTTGCCCTTGCGCCGCCGGTGTTGCCATGAAGATGCGACGAGTTCCGGTTGTTCTCCAGATGAATTCAGTTGAATGCGGCGCCGCCTGCCTGGCGATGATTCTTCGCTACTTTGGACGTAGCGTCCGCTTGGAGGAATGCCGCGCGAAGTGTGATCCTGGCCGGGACGGAGTCACTGCTCGGACCATTGTGACCGCGGCGAGGGAATTCGGATTGCGCACGCGGGCATTTAGCGTCGATGGGAAATCCATGGATGTTACGCAGGTTCCTTGCATCATTCACTGGAACAACAATCATTTTGTTGTGCTTGAAAAGCGGTCCGGCCAGCGGTTTGTCATTGTTGACCCAGCTTGCGGACGCCGTGAAGTCACCGCCTTCGAATTCGAAGCCGGCTTCAGCGGCGTTGTACTTCTCCTCGAGCCGGGTCCCGGCTTTGCCGTAGGTCGTGCATCTCGCCCGTCTCTGTCGCTCGGATATGCGAAACACATTTTGCGCACCCCGGGTACTTCCGCCATCCTGGCGCAAATTCTGGCGGCATCGGTGATTCTGCAGGCATTTGGCCTGGCTCTGCCGTTCTTCACAAAGCTGGTTGTCGATCGTGTGCTTCCTGGCAAAGCCGCGAGCCTGTTGGATATCTTCTGCATTGGCGGGCTCATCGTGGCCTGCATGACAGCTTCTGTCGGCTACATGAGAGCTCTGCTTCTAGTTCGTCTGGAAGCTCAACTTGATTCTCACTTGATGCTCAAATTCTTCCACCACCTGCTATCTCTTCCCTTTCGCTTCTTCCAGCAAAGAAGCAGCGGCGATCTGCTGATGCGACTGGGGAGCAATGCCACCATCCGGCAAGCTCTGGCGAGTTCTACGACGTCGGCAATCCTTGACGGCACGCTGATTTTTGTCTTCACGGCGGTCCTCTTGCGTGTTTCGCTGCCGTTTGGTGTGGCCGCCCTCTTCATCGGTTTGATCGAAGTAACAGTCTTGTTCTCCACCGCGCGACCTCTGCAGAGACTGGTGGAAAGCGACCTCGCCTCTCAGTCAGCATCGCAAAGCTGCCTGGTCGAGTCCCTCATGGGGATCGGTACTCTGAAGGCATCGGGAGTTGAACAAGCCACCTATGCTCGCTGGTCCGACCTGCTGGCAAAACAGCTTGACCTTTCGGCGCAGCGAGGGCGTTTTTCCGCAAAGGTTGATGCCATTACCACAGTCGTCCGCACCTTCTCGCCGCTCTTCCTGCTATGGCTTGGTGCCAAACTGGTTTTGAGTGGCTCGCTCAGCCTTGGCACCATGCTCGGTATCAATGCTCTGGCAGCAGCTTTTCTTCAACCCATCGGGTCGCTTGTACTCAGCGGGCAACGTCTGCAGTTGGCTGCGGCCCATGTGGAACGGATCGCAGACGTCATGCACGCCAAACCTGAACAGGAACTGGACGTCGTACAGTCTGCGCCACGGCTGAGTGGTAAGGTCGAGCTGCGCAATGTATCGTTTCGATACAACGCTCACTCACCGAAAGTGCTCGATGATATCTCGCTAGTCATCGAGCCAGGACAGAAGGTTGCGCTCGTGGGCCGTACTGGCTCGGGCAAGAGCACACTGGCAAAACTCCTGCTCGGTCTCTACCTGCCAACTGCGGGCGAGATCCTGTACGATGGTGTGCCGTTGTGCGCGATGGATCTGCGGACATTGCGCAGACAGTGGGGAACTGCGCTCCAGGATTCCTTCATTTTCAGTTCTTCATTACGAGAGAATATCTCGTTTCACGACTCTTCGATTTCGACGACTGACCTGGTTCGAGCCGCAAAGATCGCCGCGATCCACTCTGACATCATGGAAATGCCCATGGGTTACGAGACGCGTGTCGAGGAAGGAGGCAGTACCTTGTCCGGAGGCCAACGCCAGCGCCTCGCGATTGCGCGCGCCGTCGCAAACAGGCCGCCGCTTCTTCTTCTCGACGAGGCGACCAGTCATTTGGACGTGACGACCGAAAGTCTGGTAGATCGAAACCTGGACCGTCTTTCCTGCACCCGTGTAGTTGTCGCTCATCGCCTCAGTACCATCCGGAATTCCGACCTCATCGTCGTGCTGCATGATGGCGCAATAGTAGAACAAGGTTCACATCAAGAACTCCTGGATAGCAATGGACATTATGCGGCTTTAGTCCTTAACCAACCGGAACGAACTCATGATCAGAGCCTAATGTGAAGGACCAGACAAAATGATCGGAGTCCGTCCATTTTGGACAGTCTGACTGGCGTGTCAGTGCAGCCTGCTGATTCTATGTGCGATGCACCGAAAACGGAAAGAGGGTCAATGATTTCTATTGAATTCCCCTAGGAATGCCAAGATCTTGGCGGGTCCGGTTCCAGCCCGATCTGAGCATTCAACGCGTTGCGGTAGCGCTATGTGCAGCCCACGTACCGTTCCGTTGTTTGTTCAGAGACGCGTTTCACGGGAAACAGGATCAGGAGCGACGCGGAGGTGATTTGTCCATCCGGAGAGAGACAAGCGGTCGGAATAGATTCCCTTCCAGCGGTTACTACAGTTCTAGATTCTGTCTCGTCCATCTTCAGAGATACATCCCCCATTCAGAGCTCGGGCGATGGCTTCAGCCCTGTCACAAAATACGACGTCCACACCCGATTGCCTAGCATATCGCGCGAAGCCTGCCATCGTACGCACGCTGAACGTCCAGAGTTGAAGATCAAGATCCGCACAACTCCTGATCAATTCACGATTCACTAAATGTCGGTGGACACATATCCCACCGCAACTGTTCCTTAGGACATCGACTAACGTGGTTGGCAGGCCAGCGCAAAATAGCCCATGCTGAAACCCATGAGCCAACGGTCCAAGCGGATCGGCAAAACGATTGCGACCTATGATTACAAACCAGCCAAAGCGCCCACATCGGTCGGCGAGGATCCGCTCCATGGTCGTGCCCAACCACCCGAACTGCCCAAGTTCGCAATAGGACAGAACCAGCGGGGAGGTCGTGCCGAGGAGATGCAAACGAAGGATCGTTTGAGGAATCCAAGATACGAAATATATACGTTCCTCCAGTCCCGCCTGACGAACAAGTTCGAGATGCAAATCTTCGAAACCATGGTCCTTAATATCGATACACAGCTTTTGCGATGCATTCGAGCAACTTGAAAATAGGCGGAGCGCTTCCTCAAGCCGAAACAACTCACTGCGCTCTGCGCGCGAAAAGTCCTCCAAGTTAGGTGCAGTGATAGGACGTATGCTGAACGATCGCAGCAAACTTGTCCAAGGGTTATGTCTGACATAGATTGAGCCGTCCTGGCTGACACGCGTGTCGATTTCGAGGTAACGAATCCCAGCCCTACACGCCGCTTGCATCGCGGCGCCCGTGTTTTCCGGCTGGCCAAAGCCCCGGAGCCGATGACTCAGCAACTTTTCGGTCAACATAATGGTTAGCTGCCTGGGTGACCGGCGAGCCCAAGGAGATTTGAGGCCATCTCTTTTATGAGAGCCGGTAGCCATGGGGTCCCAATTGACAAGGCAATGCGTGCCACTGACATGACATCAAATGGCCATTCCTTCATCTGCTTCACCTCGGAGAACAGCCGACTATAGGCCTGCCGCTGTTCGTCAACCGTCTTTGTATCCTGTGACTCGTTACTTCTGGGCCGCTCGACTAACATCGAGTCACTTAGGACATTCATTTTGTCGGCGATCACGCTCAGCATCCGGTCTTTGCAACCTACAATGGCTCGGTGAACGGCAAGGACCGGGGTCAATGCCAGCCAAGCACCGATCGGGATGTAGAGACCCATCAAAAGGTAATCATGCCACGCCGAGGGCACCCCTTCCTTAAAGAACGATAGACCCAGGAGCGCAGCAGGAATCGACACACAATAACAGTAGATGACCGCGGCGTCCGCAAGCGCCCCGAGGCCGCCGAAGCCGTCCGATTCGAATGGATTGATGTGAAGATTTGGTTCCTTGTCGCTGCTGGGGTCCTCCCAGCGCTGTCCAGCGCTCAGGAAGTGCGTCGCTCCCCAGACCAACAGCACAATCTCGCGAAGCAGAAAGGGGAGCGAGCAATAATACAAGAGCGTCCAAGCCCGGGCCAACCAGAATGAAAACGGAGCAATTCTTGGCTCGCAATCCCATTTTCTCAAGGGTATCGGTTGCTGTAGGTCGCGTGTTGTGCTCTTTATCCTTACGGCTGGAACAAGGGAAACCTCCCTTCCGTCGAAATGGGTCTCATTCGATGATTGAACCGGATTCGCGGGCCGTGCAAGCGGGTTCTCAGCGGGTTCGATCTCAATCAACGACACATGAGCGCTCGTGTAGGGGTACTGTAGAAATGCCACATCGTGCAGTCCACAGGTGAGCGCGTTATAAGCCAACATGGCCAGCGCAAGGATCCATGGTGCGACCCGAAGGATGATGCGGATCTTTGGGTGACCGGCGGGTTCCACGCTCCAGATTTGGCAGGTCTCCCTTACCGCTTGTGCAAACCCGGTACCGGACGTGTCCGATCTCCAGGCGGGGATAGCCTTCGCTGACGCGGTATTGACGAGATTCAAAGTTCGCTGCGCGGCAACTCCCAGTACGGCGACCAGAAATGGGACTAAAATCGAATATCCCCAGACCATTGGGTCGCCGACGAAGCTCACGCCGACAATCCGCCAGGCCTTCCCATCGACGAATCCCTCCTGAACCAAGCTATTGAGCAGGAAGCGGTGCTCTTGACTAGTTGCGCACCAAAATAGGAAAAGAGGCACGACGATCGCAGCCGCCAATGTCAGGCGTTGGCGCCAGCTTTCAAGACCGACGTAGGCATATACGGCGGCAAATCCCCGATCGTCTAACACATCTGATTCGGTGAATGTCGCAGCAGGAATGCCCGGGGCTGAACTCATCGTAGTGCTCTTCGACATAGAGATTAAGAGAGAATGTACCCGCAGTAACGGGGATGTCGCAACGTCTTTCGTCTTTTGCTGCGGGATTTGTCATTGGGGAACGGGCGAACGCCCACCCCGGGGGGATAGCACTCCGAATTCCAAGGGGCCCCCCTGGCCACGGAGGACGTGAATCTCAAAACCTAACAGTCGACTTTCGGCCCCTTCGCAGCTTCCATCGGAATTCTATCCGCAACGCCAGCTGAAGAGCGCGAGGGCCTCCCGGCAACGGTGATATGCTGCCACACCGTCCAGAATTGTGCCCTGCCAGAACGGGTTTGAAGAACCTTGCAGTTCTGCACAATCACTTGGCCTGAAGGTAACAGAGTTCAAGGAGTTTAGAAGCCTTTTGTCGCACGTATGCAGAATGATCGCTGAGAGCGGCTTCGATGAAGAGCCTTGCGTGATCTTTCGAGATTTCAACGAGCAATCAGAACTTTTCCAGCTCCCGCGTAGGGCTCAGGCCCTTCAAGAAGTAGGCAGCCAAAATCCCATGGCTTTCCCTCGTCAATATCCATGCTTAGCGTGATTGTGCGCCGCGCTTCATTCGTCTCGATTTTCGGGATCGCGCCCATCTTGATGTAGCCCGTGGACAGGTACAGATTCTTAATGACATAAAGGCCTTTGCCTACGGCAGTCGCATTGAAAAGACCGCCTGTTTCGATCGTGAATTCACGCCTGAGCTGTTCTTCCGAAATCGCGGTGTTCCCCTGAAACTGGATCGCGACGATGCGATATTGCGCACCCGGCGAAGCACGGACAGAAATGTCGCAAACAGTGAAGGCCGAAGGTTCCTTTATAGTCGCAAACTGCGGCTCATCGACATGCGCCTTCTCGTAGCCGAATTTTCGAAGCCCTTGCCGAACGCGTTCTTGAATCTCATCGGGACTGCAAGTTTTTCCCTGGATTGCATGGCTGACCTCGTTGTGACAGATGATGGAAGGCTGTGGTAATCCCAGTTCCTCGACCTACCACACGTGAAAGCAGCACGCGATACACGTACGCGCTGGGCGTTGTCGATACGCAGATTGCTAAACTTGCCCTCAGCACGGCGTTGAGTGCTTGCCGGAGTTCTCTGGCGGGGAAGTAGACAGGCGGCCGATGACAACCAGGCAGGAGGCGGGTCCGACGCGGAAGATGTGGCGCTCAGGGGAGGGCGCCACTCAATTGCACGGCGTTGGACCGAGAATCCAACTAACTGCAGAAAGAGGTAAATGGAATGTTTCGTGATACGAGGGTATTGGATCGCCCGGTTGCTGGTGCCGCGGCAATGCTGCTGGCCGGGATTCTCGTCGGCGGAGTTTTGAGTTCGATGATGCCGGCGCAAACAATGTCGGCAGCCAGGCCCGCAGCGCCAGGCAGTGCACCAAGCCACTACGCTCCCAATCGAATGTCGGAACATGCCGTCACCTATTACCGGGCAGTCTGGGGAATCGATGGCATCACGGTCAAGACCGCGGAGTCAGGCGAGCTGATTCGCTTCAGCTACCAGGTGTTGGATCCGAATAAGGCCAAGATGCTTAATGACAAGACTATCAATGCTTTTCTGATCGCCCCCGCGGCCGGAATCCGGCTTTCGGTTCCTTCGCTCGAAAAGGTCGGGCAATTGCGCCAAAGCAGCACACCGGAAGCCGGCAAAGTCTATTGGATGGCATTCTCCAATCCGGGCAGAAGAGTGAAGCGTGGAGATCATGTCGATGTGGTGATCGGGCAATTCCACGCCGACGGACTCGCGGTTGAATAACCCAGCCGCCGATCGTCGCTTGAGAATCCGAAGGTACGATTCGCAAATGAGGATCATCCCGGCCCGTTGGTGTGAGGGGGACGACTACGAGACGTCGGCCCGACACTTGACGATCCGATTGCTGTGACTGGCCCTCGGAGCGCTTACCGATCTCTCGTCGAAGTCGGTTGGGCTGGGCAGTAACCTGGAGCGCCAGGCTCTTTTGTACCAGTGATTATGAGACAGACTGGAACAAGGAGCGGATATGGCGCGCGGAAAAAGTGCCAGCCAGAGAAGGTAGTTAACCTTCTTCGACAGATCGAGGTAGCGGTGGCCTTCAGGTGGATCAGGCCAAGCGGCCAAGCGTCTGAAGGAGCTTAAACAGGAGAATGCCAAGTTGAAGCGCCTAGTTGCTGAACTGAGCTTGGACGAACTGGTGCTGAAAGACATCGCATCGGGAACTTCTACACCCTGAACGACGCAGTGTGGTAGACGGCGGATTTCTACAGCGATTTCCTGCCTTGAGACCTCTTCCGCAGATCCTCGCGGTGGTTACATACATTGGTGGGCCCGTGCAGACTCGAACTGCAGACCTCCTGCGTGTCAAGGATGTAAAGCTGAGGCATTTCAACAACTTACAAGACCCCGATGGCAATCTAAGTCCTTGTAAGCACGTACAACCCCTCTTTCGGCGTATCGCAAAACGTATCGCGTTTGAGCCTGTCCGTTCGGTCCCTATTTGCGCAATTTTCAACGGATTTCAGCCAGCGCGGAGGAACTCAGACAAGACTATTCTATATTCACGAATCTTGAATATTGAATAGCCCAACGCTATACTTGGTCCATGCTGAAGCCGCAGGACATTCTCGTACTGCTCAAGCTCTCCATCGAACCAGAGAGGCCGACGTACCTGCGTCTCGCCCAACAACTGCATCTCAATCCTTCCGAGGTGCACGCTTCGGTCAAACGTGCGCGCGCGGCCCACTTGCTGCAGGGACCGCCTCAGCAGGAGCGCGTCAATCGTTCCGGTTTGCTCGAACTACTTCTGCACGGCCTGCGTTACGTTTTCCCGGCGGAAAAGGGCGCTCTGACCCGCGGCGTTCCGACGGCCTATGCAGCATCTCCTCTTAAGGAACAAATCGCGCCCGATGGCGAGCCGGTTCCGGTATGGCCCTTTGCCGAGGGTACGGTCCGAGGCTACAGCTTCTCGCCTCTACATAAGAATGCGCCGCTGGCAGCTCTTGAAGACCAGAGGTTCTACGAACTGCTGGCGCTTGTTGACGCTCTGCGGGAAGGCCGGGCGCGTGAGCGCGAACTTGCCGGCCGGGAATTGAAGCTTCGACTGGAGGCGTCGGGCCATGCCGCATCCCAATCTTGAGCTTTTGAAGCTCACCGCAAAAAAGCTGCGGCCATTGCTCCCGGAGATCGTATTCGTGGGCGGCTGTGCAACTGGCCTGCTGGTCATTGATCCGGGAGCTGCGCCGGTCCGCGCCACATTCGATGTAGACGTCATCGCCGAGATCGGTTCCTACGCCGACTACGCAATATTCTCCGAACGGCTTCGCGCGTTAGGTTTTAAAGAAGACACACGAGAAGGCGCGCCGGTCTGCCGTTGGACCTGCGGATCGTTGACGCTGGACGTGATGCCGCTCGACGAGAAAATCCTCGGCTTTTCTAACCATTGGTATCGGGATGCAATGCAGGCGGCGGTTGTCGTTACGATCTCTGAAAACCTGAAAGTGCGGGCGATCACGGCGCCGTACTTTCTAGGAACAAAGCTCGAAGCGTTTCACGGCCGCGGTCAGCAAGACTATTTCGCCAGTCACGACCTTGAGGATCTAATTGCCGTCGTTGATGGGCGGGCTGCTTTGCTCGATGAAGTTGCCGCAGCGCCGGAGGACTTGCGCATGTTCATCGGCAATGCGATTCGCGCATTGGTGACAGAACTGCGCTTTCAGGATGCTCTGCCCGGTTATCTGTTGCCAGACGCGGCCAGCCAATCCAGGATTCCCCTGCTTCTCAAACGGCTTGAGGATCTCGCAAAACTGTAAATCTATCGCGAGGGTGAAATGCATGAGTCCCAAACAACAAACTTCGGCAAAGAGCAAGGCGCAAAAGCCCTCACGAGACGACGGCTGGACAGTTCTGAATTGGGACGATCTCGCTGAGTGGGCAGGCTCTCGTTCTGTCGATCATGGCAGAACGTATCAAAAACAAGGGCGCGTCCATGATCTCGCGATATCAGAAGACGGATGGCTGTTAGCGACTGTCACGGGTGGCGCGCGCTACGCGGTGACAGTCTGGTACGAGTCATCCGCAACAAAGGCAGGGGCGATCTATTCGCGCTGCACATGTCCGGTTGGCTCCAGCGGCTGCAAACACGCTGTAGCAGTTGTTGCCGAGTACCTCGAAAGATTGAGCGCAAGCGAGGATACTCCCGTGGCGGACCAGGACGATGAGCGTTGGGAGTTGCTTGCCGACGAGACCGGCGACGAAAGTGAGGATGAAGCGGACGATCTCGATATGTATACCGAAGACGATGAACACGAGCAAGTGTATTATGTCCACCGGCATCGGCATCCGGAAGCCACTGGAAGAAAGACACTCATGGCGTCAAACGAAAAGATCCGCAAGCATATCGAAGCCAAGAGTCACGATGAATTCGTGGAGTTGGTCTCGGCTCTGACCGAACGGTTCCCCGAGTTGCGCGAGGAGTTTCGCGATCGCATTGCGCTGGGCGAAGGCAATGTAGACCGCCTGGTGACAGAAGGGCGGAAGGAGATCAGGCGCGTGGTCTCCCAACCCGGCTGGCAAAACGCGTGGAGAGGTGATGGACATACGCCGGATTACAGCCGCGTAAGACATCGCCTGGAGCGATTATTGGAGCTTGGGCATCCTGATGCAGTGGTGCGCCTTGGAAAAGAACTGATGACGCTGGGGAACGAGCAGATTGGCAAATCGAACGACGAAGGCGAAACCGCAGAAGCCATAGGTGAATGCGTGCCGGTTATCTTTCAGGCTGTTGCCGCATCGACGCTCACTCCCGCACACAAGCTGCTTTTCGCTATTGATGCGCATCTGCTGGACGATTATGGCATTGTCAACGATGCTGCCGACGTCATTCTCAAAATGTCCGGTGCAAATTCGGCGTGGTCCGAAGTTGCAGATGTTCTGACGCAGCGCGCTAAATCGCCCGTAAGGAATGACGATCCCTACTACCGCAAATACCAGCATGAGCACCTCGCCGATTGGTTGATCCGAGCCCTTGAAAATGCAGGCCGCGAAGGCGAGATCCTTGCTGTTTGCGAACGCGAAGCGCGCGTATCCGGCAGCTACAAGCGGCTGGTCACGCGCCTGATTGAGAAGAAGCAATACGAGGAAGCCGAGCGCTGGGCGGCCGAGGGAATCGAAAAAACGGCTGCAAAGCAGCGTGGAATTGCGTCTAGTCTTGAAAAACTGTTAGGCGAAATGGCGATTCAGCGCAGGCAATGGCCAATTGCCGCGGCTCACGCTGCTTTGGGCTTCTTCTCACATCCCAGTTGCGATAGCTTTCAGAATTTGATCAAGGCTGCGGCCAAAGCAGGCTGCGAGGACAGCATCCGCGGCATCGCGCTCAACTTTCTCGAAACGGGCGCTTCGCCATTGCTTTCGCCAGGCAAAGTATCGGCTAAGAGGGTAGAAAATGCAGTATGGCCGCTGCCAATGCCAGCTTATCTTCTGCCGCTGCTGGGGAATGAATCCAGATTTCGCCCAACAGCAGGACCGCATTTCGATGTGCTTATGGACATGGCTATTGCCGACAGGCGGCAAGATGATGTGCTTCGTTGGTATGATGCCATGTCGGTCGGGCAAAAGCAGCGAGGAGACAGGTCATGGAATGGCTCTGGCGGTTACGGAGATCAAGTGGCTGCAGCGGTGACGGAATCGCACCCCGAGCGGTCGATCGCAATCTATCGTCAGCGTATGGACGATCACCTGCCGCACGCGAGTGCATCAGCATACGAAGCGGTTGCTGGCTACCTGCGCAAGATGCGGCCCATCCTTCAATCGCTCCACCGCGAAGTCGAGTGGAACGCATTGCTCGCGGATATTCGTTTGCGCTACAAGAACCGGCCCAAGTTCATGGAGATTCTCGACAAACTGGATCCCAGGCCAATTGTGGAACAGAAAAGAGCTCGGCGTTAGCTCGGGAGATGGCAGGTTTGACGCGCGATGAAAAATGCGGTGGCTGAAGGCGTACAGATGCCTATTCCAGTACGCGATCTAGAAGAAGTGAACAAAGCTCTTCGTGAAGAGATTGAGCGTCTACGAAAAGTTCTGGCAGCTAACGGCCTGGCTTCAGTTTCTTCGCTTACCAATCAACACAACTCCGATCTGCCCGTTGTCCCCAAACAGCTGGAAGATCGCCATGAACGCGCCAGGCAGCGTATTGCGCTATTCCGAAGTTTGTTTCGTGGCCGCGTGGACATCCATGCATGACGCTGGACAAGCGCTGACGGCCGCTCGGGATATTCGCCGGCGGCGCTGATGGACTGGGGTGCGATACATTCAAGCAATCCCGAAGATCGCAAAAAGGTCGCCCTACAGACTCGAACGTTCCTACCGTTAACTGACGCGGCCGTTGAGAACCATCTGCTAGGCAAAGGAACCATCGGTGTTTATCCTTTGTTACCGGACGAAACCTGCTGGTTTCTCGCCATCGATTTTGATAAGAAATCGTGGCAGGAAGATGCCCGCGCCTACCTTGATACTTGCGCCGCGATGAGTGTCCCAGCGTCCCTGGAACGTTCGCGGTCAGGAAATGGCGGGCACATATGGATCTTCTTCGATCAGCCGGTTCCCGCAGTTATCGCGCGCAAGATGGGAAGTGCCCTCTTGACGCGAACGATGGAGCGGCGTCATCAGCTAGGGCTTGACTCCTACGACCGCTTCTTTCCGAATCAGGACACCATGCCGAAAGGAGGCTTCGGCAACCTGATTGCTCTTCCGCTGCAATTTTCTCCGAGGAAGCAAGGAAACAGCGTTTTTCTTCATGCCGATTTTGTTCCATACAAGGATCAATGGACCTATTTGTCTTCCGTCCAGAGATTGTCCATGATTTCTGCAATGGCAATCGTCGAGGAAGCGCAATGCAAAGGGGACCTGATTGGGGTTCGAATGAGCCTCAGCGACGACGATGAATCGCAAGATCCATGGACGCTGCGCCCTCACGGCGCAGAGCCGAACACCCCATTGAAGGCCCATTTCCCGAATCCGTAAATGTCACGCGTGCAAATCTTGTCTACGTTGAAAAGCAGGGATTGCCGCCAGCTATGATCAATCGCATTTTACGAATCGCTGCATTTCAGAATCCAGAGTGTTACAAAGCGCAGGCTATGCGGCTTTCCACTTTTGGCAAGCCTCGAATCATTGCGTGCGGCGAGGATTTTACAAACCATATCGCAGTGCCGCGCGGCTGCATTAGCGAAGTGCTCGAACTTTTGCAATCGCACGGCATACGAGTTAAGGTTCAAGATGAACGCAATCCTGGCATGGTGGTCGCCACGGAGTTTCGTGGCAGACTTCGCCCAGACCAGGAGGACGCCGCCGCCCGGATGTTGGAACACGATGAAGGAATTCTCTGTACGCCAACAGCCTTTGGTAAGACGGCCGTCGCAGCATGGCTCATAGCGAAACGCAAGGTCAGCACACTTGTACTTGTTCATCGCCGTCAGTTGCTCGATCAATGGCAGGCACGGCTGGCGATGTTTCTTGATCTTCCGATTGAACAGATTGGGGCAATCGGAGGCGGCAAGGCCAAGAGAACTGGCGTCGTCGATGTCGCCGTCATTCAAAGTCTGCGCCAGAATCATGCGGTGCAGGATTTCGTGGCCGAGTACGGGCAGGTAATCGTCGATGAATGCCATCACCTTTCGGCATTTACCTTTGAGCAGGTAATGCGTGCGATCAAGGCGAAATATGTCTCTGGTCTCACGGCAACACCGACGAGAAAAGACGGGCATCATCCGATCATTCAAATGCAATGCGGGTCAATTCGTTTTGCCATGACCGCCAAGGCTATGACGGAAGCCTCGCCCCTTCAACATCGCGTGCTCCCGCGCCTGACGACCTTCCAAATGCAGACTGGCACTGCAGATGCCACCATTCAAGATATTTATCGAGCGTTGGCACAAGACGAGACGCGCAACGAGTTGATCGTGTCCGATGTTCGAGCCGCCCTACGCGATGGCCGCTGCCCACTTCTACTTACAGGGAGAACCGATCACCTGCTGCACTTGGCTGACCTATTGGGAGGAACCAGTGAGCACCTCTATGTCCTGAAGGGAGGCATGGGCAAGAAGCAGAGGAAGGCGATTGATGAAGCCATGAATGCAGTCCCGGTCGGCGCGCCACGGCTAATTCTGGCTACGGGAAGTTACATCGGAGAAGGATTCGACGATGCGCGGCTCGATACACTTTTTCTGGCAATGCCGATCTCCTGGAAGGGAACTCTCCAGCAGTATGTCGGTCGGCTCCATCGCCTCCTCGACGGAAAACAAGTTGTTCAGGTCTACGACTACGTCGATATTGCTGAGCCGATGCTTGCCCGAATGTATGAACGCCGGCGGAAGGGCTATGCCTCGATTGGGTATGAGCTGACGGCTCCATCAACCGGGCTCGATCTTGAACTTGATACCACGGCGTAGCCAAGGCCATAAAAGAAACCTTGATGCTCGGGGGATCGCAAATTCAGTCCAGGAATCATCCGGAATGCGAAATTCTTAATTCCGATGCGGTGGTAAACATCGAAATGGGGCCAGAACCGAATTCTTTTGACCTCTTCCTGGAACAGGAGCCCAGCCATCCTGCGGGTTTGACCGTCACTCAGGCTATCGTACTCAACTCGCCAAAATATCGGATTTCTTTTCAATCAGTTGACGTGCTTGGCGCCTGTCGATTGCCCCATTGGCAACGGAAAGGTACGCAAAACCTCGGTGACGCAACACGCTCACGATACGCCGAAAGAGCAGAAAACAGGAGAATCGGCTGGGGCGCTCCTAGAAAGGAAATGTAGCATCTTGTTGATAATAAAACATATAAATGGTAGGCACGACTGGATTCGAACCAGCGACCTCTTCCGTGTCAAGGAAGCGCTCTAACCAACTGAGCTACGCGCCTATAAGAACACCAGGGATTTCCATAATTGCGCGCCGCACGCCTTAACCCGCGAGGCAAATTCCTGGGCTACAACCAGCGCCAGACCTGCATTGCGAGGATGGTAAACCTGGTTCGATAGGTAGTCTATCAGGATTGGCGACCTCGGCAAAGGCGAGCCGCCTGTTTCGGGTGCGCACACCGCCTCGATAGCCCGACGACGCGGCGCAAGCCCAATCTATACAACCACCAGCACCGCGAACCATGCTGTACGATCATTCTGTAAGACGCACGAATCTTCTTGCCACCACAGCGGAGATTTTCAGGCAAATGGGCTGTCGCTGTTTCGAATCCGGCTGGTGTTTAAATGGCTTAATTGGCAAAGACTGCGTCGCATTCGACTCCCACCATGTCCGATCGTTTGTACGCACGTTTTAATCCGCTCCATGCCGCTCCTAACCTGCTTACGCTCATGCGGATATGCCTGGCGCCTTTCTTGGTGTCGGCCATCCTCGACGACCGGTTTGTGCTCAGTTTTGTCCTCTTCATTGCGGCGGGACTGAGTGACGCGCTCGACGGCACGCTGGCGCGATGGCTCAAGCAGCGAACCGTGCTGGGATCCTACCTCGATCCGGTGGCGGACAAACTCCTGCTGAGCACCCTTTTCGTCGTGCTGACCCACAAAAGCCTGATTCCCGTGACGATCACAGTTCTGGTCTTCGGTCGTGACGTGGGCATCCTGTTGGTTGCTGCCATTCTGTATGCGGCTGTAGGGCGGCGCGAATTCAAGCCAAGCCTGTTCGGGAAAGCAAACACCGTCGCGCAGGTCACATCCGTTGCAGTTGTTCTTCTTCACCAGATCTCAGGCGCGAACTGGGTGGTTGTGCTGCGAATGGCGGCTCTGGACGCAACGGTCGGCCTGACGGTAGCGTCCGGGCTTCACTATGCATGGATGGTGACGCGACGGATGTCTCCCCCCGCCGTCGACAATGGCGGAAGCGCGGGAAAGTAGATCAGTACTCCGATTCGGCTTCTTCCGTCTCGACGGTTTCCTCGATTTCCATGTCGTGGAATTCCTCGGAATCGAAGATTTCGCCACACTCCAGACACTCAACAAATTCTGCGTCGTCGTGCCGGGAAACAATACGTACTCTTGGGTGTTTGCAGACCGTTGGCATCGCTTTTAGATTTGGTTGGATTCGGGTAGTTTCTCCATTGTTGCATCCACGATCCATCTCCTGACAGAGTTGAATCGCACCGCTGAAAGCTTCCTGGACTCGGGACCTGGGATAAAAAATTCATGGAATCGGGGCCCGTTAAGGGTGAAAACCAGTACCCGAACTGACGGACTGGCCCCTTTTGACCGGCGAATCTTCCCGCCGTGCACTGGTCGTGGTTAGCGACGGGAGGCATTCGGATGCTCTTTCCGCCAGATTGTATCCATCCGGCGGGCAATTGCAAATGGGATTTTGGTGAATCTTTGCGCCGGCCACGCGGGAATGGTTCCAGCCGAGGTATGCAGCCCCGGGCAAGCCTTGAATCGCGGACGAAATTGGTCGTATACTAAACACGGACCGAACAAGTCGGATATTCCAGCATGCTCAAACTGACAAAGAAGGCGGATTACGGGTTAATGGCGCTGAAGTATCTCGCCGAACACCCCGAAATGCCTGCGTTGAGCGCCAAGGATATCGCCGATGCGTACGGAATTCCGGCGCAATTGCTGGCCAAAATCCTGCAGCGGCTGACGAAGACCGGCCTGTTGCGTTCCCACGCCGGCATGAACGGGGGGTATGCGCTGGCCAGGGATTCCCGCCAGATTTCGGCATTCGAAGTGATTCATGCGATCGATGGACCCCTGTTCATCACTTCGTGCACCAAGGGCGCCAAAGGCTGCGATCTAACCCCGAGCTGCACCATCAAGGAGCCCCTGGCGCGCGTCAACGACACCATCGCCGCAGTCCTGAAGAGCATCAGCATCTTCGATCTGGCCGACCCGGAGTCGCACGCAGTCAAGGCCGATGCGGCGAAAGGCGGCGCGGAGAAGGCCCGGGCAGGACGAACCCCGGCGCACGGGCTTGTCACTCTAACGGTGTAAAGCCAACAACGACCCGGCGCGCAGGCGCGCTTGCCGGAGAGGTTTGGGCATTAATCAAGGAACGGAACCGATGAGCACAGTTTCAAATCAGGTGGAACTTCCGGCGGGGGTAAGCCTGCCCATCTATATGGACAATCACGCGACCAGCCCGCTCGATCCCCGAGTGCTGGAAGCGATGATGCCCTATTTCACGACCCGGTTCGGCAATGCGGCCAGCCGCAACCACTCGTTCGGGTGGGAAGCGGAGCAGGCAGTCGAGGCCGCCCGCGAGCAGATCGCCAAGCTGATTGGAGCCACCACAAAAGAGATCATCTTCACTTCGGGTGCGACCGAGAGCAATAACCTGGCCATCAAGGGCATCGCCGAGATGTACCGCGAACGCGGCAACCACATCATCACCCAGGTCACGGAGCACAAGGCCGTGCTGGACACCTGCAAACGCCTCGAGAAATACGGCTACCGGGTCACCTATCTGCCCGTGAAGGCGGATGGAATCATTGATATCGAAGACCTGAAGCGGGCCATGGATGAAAAGACCATCCTGGTTTCGATCATGGCTGCCAATAACGAGATCGGGGTGCTGCAGCCCATTCGCGAGATCGGCAAAATCTGCCACGAGAAGGGTGTGCTGTTCCACACCGACGCGGTGCAGGCGGTGGGCAAGGTACCGGTTAACGTGCTGGCTGACAACGTCGATGTGCTGTCGCTTTCAGCACATAAGATTTATGGCCCCAAAGGCGTGGGCGCTTTGTATGTTCGCCGGCGCAATCCGCGCGTGCAGATTGCAGAGCAGATCGACGGCGGTGGCCACGAGCGCGGCATGCGTTCAGGCACCCTGAATGTTCCCGGCATTGTCGGTCTGGGCAAGGCCTGCGAAATCGCGCTCCAGGAAATGGAGACGGAAGCGGCCTATCTCCGCGGTCTACGCGATCGGCTCAAGGAGAAGCTTGAGTCGGTATTGGACTACGTCCACGTGAACGGATCCATGGAGCACCGGCTGCCCGGCAACCTGAACATGAGTTTTGTTTACGTCGAAGGCGAATCGCTACTGATGGGCATTAACGACGTAGCGGTTTCGAGCGGCTCTGCCTGCACCTCAGCGACGCTCGAGCCATCCTATGTTCTGAAGGCTCTCGGTTTGGGCGATGATGTGGCGCACAGCTCCATCCGCTTCGGCCTCGGCCGCTTCAACACTCAGGCCGAAGTGGATTATGTTGCGGCCAAGGTCATCGATATAGTGCAGAAGCTGCGGGAACTGTCGCCTTTGTACGAAATGGTGAAAGAAGGCATCGACCTGACCAAGATCGAGTGGCAGGCGCACTAGAATGCGAGTGATCAGTGGACAGTGGTCAGCGTCCAGTTTGACTCTGGCGCATGCTGCTGAGAACTGATCACTGAAAACTGATCACTAAGACTGCGGCTTCCCCGCACGAGGAGAGAAGAAACGAAATGGCATACAGCGACAAGGTAGTGGATCACTACAATCATCCGCGCAACGTGGGCACGCTCGACAAGACTTCGGGCGACGTGGGCACAGGGCTCGTAGGCGCGCCAGAGTGCGGCGACGTGATGCGTCTGCAGATCAAGGTGAATCCCGAAACGCAGGTGATCGAGGACGCCAAGTTCAAGACCTTCGGATGCGGCTCGGCGATTGCAAGCTCGTCGCTCGCCACGGAGTGGATCAAGGGCCGCACCGTAGAAGACGCGCTCGCGATTAAGAACACCGATATAGTGAAGGAACTGTCACTGCCGCCCGTGAAGATTCACTGCTCGGTGCTGGCCGAAGACGCGATCCGCGCGGCGATCGGGGATTGGAAGAAGAAGAACAGCGTCGCCGAGGCTACTCCGGCGGCCACCTCAGCACAGTGAAGGGTACGGCTTTCGCCCGTACGTTTCGATCATTGAATCAGGGGGTTTTAACCCTGAGGGAAATGCAAGGTTTGCGGTACTGCAAAGGGTAGGATAACAATGTCGAACATGGTGTCAATCGGATCGAAGCCTGCGGAAGGCGCATTTGCGACTGAACCGCAGGCGCATGAGGAGCACGCGTCCGCCGCGGCGGCGCAGGGCCTGCTCGTAACGGAACGCGCCGTCAAGCGCATTCGCATTGCAATGGCCAAGGAAGGCGTTTCGCCGGAAGAGGGTGGCCTTCGCCTCGGCGTATCCGGCGGAGGATGTTCCGGCCTGTCCTATGTCATGAAGTTCGATAGTCATCCCCGTGAGCGCGATCGCGTCTTCGAATTCGACGGCGTGCGCGTGTTCATCGATCCCAAGTCGTTCGTCTACCTGCACGGTATGACGCTGGACTACGAAGAGACGCTGATCCGGCAGGGCTTCAACTTCATCAATCCGAACTCTACGCGCTCCTGCGGCTGCGGTTCGTCTTTCTCGGCTTGAGCCATGTCGCATTTAGTAAGGGTTGAGACATGTTGAAGGTGGTTGATTCTGCAGTTCCCGTTGCCTGTTGGTCCTGCTCGATAGCGCATAACGACTCCACGCTGTTCTGCCCCCATTGCAGCAAGATCCAGCCTCCTCCCGGCGCCGATTTTTTTACTGTCTTTGGATTGAGTCCTCAGCTGAATCTGGACTTGCCCTCCCTCGAAACGGAATTCCATCGCCTAAGCCGCAGGCTGCATCCCGATCGTTTTGCCCGCGCCGAGCAGAACGAAAAGGAATGGAGCCTCGCGGATACTGCGCTGCTTAATGACGCCTATCGCACGCTGAAAGACCCGATCACGCGAACGGAGTACCTGCTCAAACTGCATGGCGCAGAAATCGGCGAAGAACACGCTGGCAAGGATCGTCGCAGTGGGGAGATGGGAGCATCGCGAGTACCCGCCGATCTTCTCGAGGAAGTCTTCGATCTGAATATGCAACTCGAAGAAATGCGGATGGAGCACAAGATGGGCGAGGAAGATCCGGCTTTGAAGCAGAGCCTTTCCAAAGCCAAAGAGAAATTCGAAGACCTGCGCAAGGCAGTGGACCAGGATCTGCGCGCGCAGTGGAACGCCTGGGACCACGGCGACGAATCGACCCGCGAGGCTTCGCAGAAAACGATGGTGGCCTTGCTCGACCGGCGGCGCTATCTCAGCAACCTCGTGCGTGACGTGTCCGAAACTCTCGTCGGCAGCGATGGCCCCGGCGTTTTTACCCAACGCGGCCGCTGAATTTACCGTTGTCATCCTGAGCGAAACGCCGCATAGCGGTGCGACATCGAAGGATCTGCGGTTTCGGGCCTCGCCGAACTGTAATCTTGCACGATTCAACAAGGAAGATCATGGCGGAAGGACGCGTAGTTGGTATTGACCTGGGGACAACGAATTCCCTGGTCGCGTACATGGAAGGCGATAGGCCGGTGGTGATTCCCGGCGTCGACGGCTCCAATCTTGTGCCGTCGGTGGTCGCGCTCGATCCCATTCCGGCGGGCGGTGGCCGGCCCACCGTCACTGTCGGCAACAGCGCGCGTAAGGCGCTCATCGAGCGGCCCGAGCGCGTCATCTACTCCGTGAAGCGTCTCATGGGTCGCGGGCTTTCCGAAGTCCAAAGCGAATTGAAGTTGTTTCCGTTCCGCCTGGCGGACGACGTCGAAGCCGGAGAGGTCCCTCGCATTCAACTCGGCGAACTGCGCTTTACTCCTCCCGAAATTTCCGCCTACATTCTTCGCCAGCTCAAGCGCAATGCCGAGCGTTTTTTCGCCTCGCCAGTGACGCAGGCGGTCATCACCGTTCCGGCGTACTTCAACGATGCGCAGCGCCAGGCCACAAAAGACGCAGGCCGAATGGCCGGCCTCGAAGTGCTGCGGCTGGTGAATGAGCCCACCGCGGCCGCGCTGGCCTATGGCCTGGACCGCGAGAAGGCAGGAACCATCGCCGTCTATGACCTGGGCGGCGGCACCTTCGACATTTCGATTCTTAAGCTGCGCGATGGCATCTTCGAAGTGCAGTCGACCAACGGCGACACGCACCTGGGCGGCGACGATATCGACAACCTGCTGCTCGCCATCGCTCTCGACGAAATCCACTCCGAACACGGCGTTGATCTGCGCGCCCATCCCGGCGCGGTGCAGGCGCTGCGCAAGGCCGCGATCGATGCCAAGATTCAGTTGTCGAGCCAGCCGCTTGCACAGTTCGATCTCGAGCTTCCCAACGGCGACCGCTACCAGCGTGAGATTCCGCGCGATGTGTTCGAGGGTCTAATCGAGCCGGTCCTGGAGCGTACTGCCGCACCCTGCAAGCAGGCGATGCTCGATGCCAGTGTGATTCCCGAGCAGATCGACGAAGTGGTGCTGGTGGGCGGATCGACGCGCATTCCGGCAGTTCGCCAACTCGTCGACGATCTTTTCCACTTAAGCGCGCGCGGCAAGAAGCCCGCACATCGAACTGAACCCAGATGAAGTAGTGGCGCTCGGCGCGGCCGTCCAGGCCGACATTCTCGCCGGCGCCTCAAAGACAACCGAGGAAATGCTGCTGCTCGATGTGACGCCGCTATCTCTGGGCATCGAAGCTCTGGGCGGAACCGTCGCGCGCATCATCGAGCGCAACTCCACCATTCCCGCCTCGGCCACCGAGCACTTCACCACTGGTGTCGACGGCCAGACCAATGTTGCAATCCACGTGGTCCAGGGCGAGCGCGAACTCGCGGCCGACTGCCGCTCGCTGGCGCGCTTCGACTGAAAGGCATTCCGCCGATGTCTGCGGGCCTGCCGCGCATCGAAGTCCGATTCCTCATTGACGCTGACGGCATTCTGCATGTCTCCGCGCGCGAGCAGCGCTCAGGTAAAGCGGCGCAGATCGAAGTGAAGCCGACTTATGGGCTCACCGACGAGCAGGTCGAGAGCATGATCCTCGAATCGTTCGATCACGCCGAAGAAGATTTTGCCAAGCGCCTTCTGATCGAATCGCGCAATGAAGCGGACGCAATTCTTGCCGCCGTGGAGCGCGCTCCGGAGAGTCCCGCGTGGCGTCAGCTGAGCGACGACGAGCAGACCGCAATAGCAGCGGCGCGCGATCATCTCGCGCAAGTCAAGCAGCGTGACGATCTAGCGTGCCATTCGCGAAGCCTCGGTGGCCCTCGATCAGGCCACGCGTCATTTTGCGGAACTGATGATGGAGGCCGCTGTAACCAGCGCCATTCGCGGAAAGACGATGGAAGCCGCCGGAGAAGAACTGGGCGATGAATGTGAGCGCGCCGCATCCGATGGCTCCAGCGGAATTCAAGTAGCGACTCGCCGAGTACAAGGCGCCGAAGGAACAGGAATGAGCGAAGTAACAAAGAAAGAAATCCCGCCCGAGAAACTGGTGCGCGTCACGTTCATGCCCGAGGGCAAGACGGTGGAGTTCGAATTCGGCACCATGCCGTATGATCACCACGGCAAGCCGATGTCGTTCCTCGATGTAGCTGAAAATCACGACATCTTTCTCGACCATGCGTGCGGAGGCGTTTGCGCCTGCACCACTTGCCATCTTTGGATCAAAGACAGGGCGGCGTCAGCGAGCCCGACGACGATGAGTTGGACCGGTTGGACATGGCGGCGGATCAGCAGTTGAATTCGCGCCTCGGCTGCCAGGCCGTCATCACGCGTCCCGGCAACTACGTGGTCGAGATTCCCAAGTGGAATCGCAACTACGTCTCCGAAGGCAAGCCATTGACCCTGGCCGAAAGCAAATGAATGAATCCCTTGATCACGAAGACGAGGAAAGAAATGCCGCGCGAAATTCATTGGACCGACTCCGAGGAGATCGGCATTCAGTTGCAGGAGAAGTATCCCGACATCGATCCGCTCACGGTTCGTTTCACCGATCTGCACCGCTACGTGACAGAGTTGGAAGGCTTCGCTGACGATCCGTCGAAGTCGAACGAAGCCCGGCTCGAAGCCATCCAGATGGCCTGGCACGAGGAGTACGAGGACGCGAAAGGCTAAGCCACGACACTGAAAATCAATCGCGTTCTCTGCGCTCTTCCCACCCGAACGCATTCTCGAAGTGAACGAATTGTCTTTCCTGCCCGGGAACAAATAGACGCTGATCACATCGAAGCGCACCGAGCGGCCGCCCGCTCCCCGGCAACTGCCGGAGATACTGCGTCGCCAGGCGGCGCAACGTATACCGCTTGAGCCGGTCCACGGCCGCTTCGGCGGGCGTCATGTCCTGCGCGGTGCGCGTTTTCACTTCGACGAAGCAAAGCAGGAGTCCCTGCCACGCGATCAGGTCAACGTCGCCCGGCCGGTCGCCGGACGACCAGCGCCGCGCTACCACGATGTATCCCTTGCGCCGCAGGAAAAACAACGCCGCGTCCTCTCCCGCGATGCCGGTCCGGAGGTGCGCAGGGATGGCTGTCGCGGCCGCGCCGGCGCGCAATCACATCCAGTCCGGCCATGGCGCGCTCGAGCCAGCCGGCACGTGTTCTTACCGCTTGTTCCACCGCTAAACATTGTCGGCCGATCGGCGGACAAAGCGCAAATCTACCCAACACCGGCCCGGGGGAAGTGATACAAAGGCGGTGCCGGCGCGGGGAACCTTTCCGCCCGCCAGAGCGTACTTGAATCCAAAGAGGGACGATGAATATGAAGCGTGTATGGATCTACTGGCCGGCTATTGGTTTTGCGGTGATTGCCGGCCTGATGGGATGCCGGGTGCATGTCGACAAGGATGCCAATGGGGAGGAGAAGACGGTTCAGGTGGATACGCCTTTCGGCGGCGTGCACGTAAATACCGACCAGGTTTCGGCGTCGGACCTCGGGCTTCCGGCATATCCCGGCGCCGAGATTGTACGCGGCGACGACAAGCACAAGTCGGCCGACGTCCATCTCGGTTTCGGAGAGTGGCAACTGCGGGTTCGCGCGGTCTCTTACGCCACGCCCGACAGCCAGGAAAAGGTGACCGAGTTCTACAAGAAGGCTCTCGGCCGCTTTGGCGATGTGATCACGTGCCAGGACAAGTCTCCTGTCGGCACGCCCACGATTACATCCGAAGGCCTGACCTGTGCGGATGACGGAAAGAATTCGAACGTGAAGATCGATAACAACGACTTCACATCGCATGACCGGTTGCAGTTGAAGGCGGGCTCGAAGCGCCACCAGCACATCGTTGGCTTTGAAGAGTCTCGCGAAGGCAAGACGCGGTTCGCGCTCGTTGCACTCGATCTGCCGGCTGGCCACAACTCCGATTAGGCGTGTTCGGCTGGGGCTACTTGCATTGTCGCCCAGGTGGTGACTTAAGAAATCAGGGCGTTGGAACAAGATTCCCAACGCTCTACCACGCGTAGGCTGCAATCAATTGCGGCGGTCCAGGGGTTGAATCTGTCACGGTGGTCTCCAGAACCAGTTCGAGGTTCTTCTTCTGCCATTCCCCGGGTGCTCCGCGCAGCCCTTTTTCGAGAAAGTCCCGGTTCGACACAAATTCCCCCGCCGCCTGCGTGCCGCTGCTGGTCAATCCGGCGGCGATAACCGTGAACTGCCCGGTCTTGGAGTCGAGCAAACGAGCCACAAGCGCGTAATCCTCGCCGAATTTCTCGGCTTCGCGGAGGTTGGAGCGCCAAACCCGGCCGCCCGCGATCCGTTCGCGAATGGTGTATTCCCCGTTCTCCTCCACGAACGCAAAGTGCAGCGTGGGCATCATCTGCATCGTCCACTTGTTGTTGAAGGCGCCGATGATGACATCCGGCGAATTGCGCAGATCCTCGAACGAGTAGTTGGTGCCGATCCGTACTTGGCTGGGTTTGCCCAACTGGCCCAGCAAGCCCGAGATACTGACGGCCGAGTAAGCGTCGCCGACCGCAACCCCATAATCGGGATATTGGAGCATCTGGCTCCATTCCACCTTTTCGTTTGTCGGCAACGGGAGAGCCTGGTTGGATCGCTCCACCTCGGTTTCGAAGGTGCCCGGATGGCTGCGTGCATACTTCTGATACAACTCGAAAGACGGACGGTAGACGACCGGCTTGGCGAGGCAGATCAGCACCGGTTGCGGTGTGGCGAAGGCGGGCGCCCAGAACTGCTCCACCAGCGAGTGCTCCTGCGGATTCCCCCGGGCCCTCTCGAAAAGGATCGCCGCTCCCAAAATCAGAATCACGCAGAGGCAGAGAGCCACGATAATCCATTTCGCGAAAGGACGCTTTCTCGCTACCGGCGGGTTTTCCGCTATGGGGGCCGCGTGAGGTTCGGCTTTCTCCTCAACGGCACTGCTTTCTGTCGACGCCCATCGGATGTGGGGCGCATACGAACCGACGGGCAACTCGATCCGCACGGGGGAAGCCTGGTGGGTCTCCTGGTAGTACTGCTCCAGGCGGCGCCTCACCTCTCCAGCCTGCACGCGCACAACCGGATCGTCTCCGGTAGCATACCCCGGGGCACGATGGAACACCCCGGTTCCAATGGTCCGTTCCTTCAACTGCTCGGAGTGCCCCTCGATGGTATGTCTTACCACGAACTCGAGGAATTGCCGGCTGCGCACGGCATTTTTGAATGACCGACTGGTCAGGATCCGCTCCAGTTCCACCAGGACCAACTCTGCCTGTTCCGGTTCTATCTCAACCGGCCCCGGGTCCTTCACACTCCGATTCGGACGTTCGATGGCGAAACTCATGGACTCCTCTGCTGCCCCGTCATAGACCCTGAGGGGAAAACTTGATCGCGATCGATTCGGGGAAAGAGGTCGACTCATTGACATTATTGTCGAGTGCGAATTTGAGTTGAATCTCTCAACGGCCCTTCGTTAGTCGTTGCCAGCCTTCGCGGCACCGCTATCACTTTAGAAACTGAATTCTTTGCAGAGGCACCCGGAACGTCCACCAAAGTAGACACGGAATCGGAATCGCATGTCAAGAACAGTGGGGCCACTAGCCCATGCTCCATGCCAAATCCTCGAAATCATTGATGGGCCTTGTCCATTAAACCATTGATAAACAAACACCTGGCTCAGTGTCCTTACAGTATGACCACTGTATATTACTTGTCCAGCCCGGAGCGCAGAGGCGAAGCTTCGAGCTTGGTGTTCGCGCAGAGTGTGCCTGCGTCCACTAAGTCCTTAAAACCTTTCATCAACTAACTGCAACCGAGTTGAGCCGTTCGCAAAAAACAAGATTCGAGCCAACCCGTCCCGCGCAATGTGAAAACGTTTGCTATCAGGAGACACAACATGGCCAGTGCAAGAAAGCTAATCAGACTGTTCTTCCTCCTCCTCCTTTTGTTGACCCTCAGAACAGTCCCGGCATTTGCGCAGTTCTCCAGCGGTATCGAAGGAACCGCTCGCGATACCTCGGGAGCTGTCCTAGCGGGAGCCAAAGTCGTCATCACCGACACGCGCCTCGGAGTCTCGAAGGAGACCACCACCAACGACGGTGGATACTTCCGCATCGACAGCATCGCCGCATCGACCTACACCATCGAGGTCCGCATGTCGGGATTCGAATCCTGGCACCAGGCGGGTCTCACTTTGCAAGTGGGCGAGGTGCGCACCCTTGCTCCGGCGCTGAAGGTGGGAGCGGCTTCAGAGAATGTCGAAGTTTCGGCGGCCGAAACCTCCGTCGATCTGGTGACTCCAACCACCGGATCGGTGATCGCGGACGTCACCGTCCAACAGACTCCTCTTCCTGACCAGAATATCTATGGGCTTGCCGCTCTGACTCCGGGCATGACGGGAAGCGCGGTCACTGCTGGCGACAATTACACCAACGAATACGCGATCAATATCAACGCTGCCGGGTTGCGCCAGGAGCAGAACGGCTACATGATCGACGGCGCCTATACGAATACGCCGTCGCGCGGCGGTGGCACGTCGATTTCGCCGAACCCAGAAATCGTGCAGTCGATGAACGTGAAGACCAACAACTTCGATGCCCAGAAGGGTAGAAACGCGGGCGCGACCGTTGAGGTGTTTACAAACTCCGGATCCAACAACCTGCACGGCACCGTCGATTACTACTTCCGCAATAACACACTGACCTGGCCGACGGCATTCCAGGGCTCCGGGGTTCCCACGTTCAGCCGGAACGAGGTAAGCGCCACCATGGGCGGGCCGGCGCTTAAGAACAAGCTGTTCTGGTACGGCGCCATCGACGTCCTGCGTTCCAGTTCGGCCCAGGCTTATACCGTTACCGCCGAGACCCAGGACTTCGATACCTGGGTGCAGGCCAACCTCCCCAACACCGTCGCAGCCTCCATTCTGAAAGCGGCTCCCCCGCAGTCGTTCCCGACGACGGGATTCAAAACCGTTGCCCAGATTGAAGCCAACACGCCTGGCAATACGCCGCCATTCTATACTCCGCCGGCCGGTATACCGTCCGATTTGAATGCGGTTGGAATTTCGAGCATCAGCGTGACAACGCCCAACAATGGGTACCAGTGGAGCGCACGGGTGGACTATTACCTGGGCAAGAACGATCGCATCTACGCTGACGCTATCCGCACCTCGCGCACGTCCGAGGGGATCCAATCGCGACCTGCCACCAACATTCCCTATTACGACATCTCCGATTACGGGAACGTGGACTGGACACACACGTTCTCTCCACGCCTGTTGAACGAATTCAGCGTGAACATGATCCGGCCTCAGGGCGCGAACGGTTCCACTCCCTCCGAGGCCATTCCGTACGTCAACGTCACCGGCATGCAGGGATTCGGAACGTGGGGCGCGGGTAACTTCATCCAGACCACGGTCGGCTGGCGCGATGTGATGAGTGCAACCATCAAGTCGCACACTCTGAAGTTCGGCTACGACGGGTACAACATCCGGGAGAACGACCTGCAGGACAGCGCCTTCACGCGTCCGACTTACAACTTCGACAACCTGCTCGACTTTGTCCAGGATGAGGCCACATCGGAAAGCGGAACGCACGTCGACCTGACTACGCATGGCCAGGCGCCCTATGTACGACGCTACCGCGAACTCTACACCGGGTTCTTCGTCCAGGATGACTGGAAAGTGACGCCGCGGTTCACTCTGAACGCTGGGGTTCGCTACGATTCGATGGGGCACCTGTTTGCCATACTCAGTCCCAAACTGACACTGTTGAAACTAGCCACAGGCGACCGCCAGCAGCAGATCGCAGGAGCCGTTGCCACAGCTGCTTCCAATGGCCGCTCCGATACCCTGGACCACATAGTCTATGGCATAACGCCTCGGCTTGGATTCGCATGGGATCTATTCGGCAACGGCAAGACCGCGCTGCGCGGAGGCGCCGGCATGTTTGCCGACCAGCCGCCGTATCTCCACATCACCGATGCCACATCAGGCAACCTGCCGTACTTCTATTCGCCGTCCATCAATGTGCGTCAAGAGGCCACCCCGGTCGCGCCCGCTTTCCAGATGTGCAGTCCGCCAACCGGATTTACAGAAGTCTGTCCTGTAGTCGATACGTCGAACGTAACTTTTGATTCACGCGGCGGCATTCTTCTCAACGGAGTGCCCCAACGTGCGGGCCTGGGTGGATTTGATCCCAATTACAAGATGACCCAGGTGGAAGCATGGACGCTCAGCGTGCAACAGCAATTGCGCAGCGACTTGATCTTCGAGATAAACTACTCCGGCACCGCCGCGCACCATCTGCCCATTTATCAGAACACGAACCGATTCGCCGGCGATCTGATCGTCAACAAAGGCAACCCTCAATTCCTTAACCCGAGCTTCGGAGCAATTGAGTACGGCACGTCCAATGGAAATTCCGTCGGCCATGTCGGGTCGGCCGTGCTTACACGCCGCATGTCGCATGGATTCTCGGCTCGCGGTATCTACTCCTATGCCAAAGCATTGGATGTTTACAGCACCGCGCAATCCATCTCCGGCGGAGGGATCACTTCGCGAACACCAACATCATTCAGCCTGACAACTTCCGGGCGCAGCGCGGGCGGGCGGACTTCGATATCCGCCAGCAGTTCTCCGCCGACGGCATCTGGATCGTCCCCACTCATTTCGATTCGATGGCGCTCAAGAACATCCTGGGCGGGTGGCAGGTCGGCGGGGTGTGGTTCCTGCAGACTGGACTACCCTTCACAGTAACCACCAGCCAGGCGTTTAACGGCATGTGTGGACCAGTTGGTGCGCCCGCGAAATGCGCCCCTGGCGAGGCATTTACCCAAAATATCGGCGGCGATTACAACGCCGACGGCACGAATTATGACGTACCCAACGTGCCCTCATTCGGCAGACACCTTTCGGGGAAGAAAAAGCAGGATTACCTGGCCGGGATTTTTGGGCCACCAGCGACGGCCGCGGCCCAGTTCCCGTCTCCAACCCTGGGCGTGGAAGGCAACCTGGGCCGAAACACCTACGACGAGCCGGGGTACAACAACGTCGATCTCAACGTGGCCAAGTTCTTCACCCTCCGTGGTTCTTCGGCGAAAGCCTCAAGCTCGAGGCTCGAGGAGAAATTCTCAACCTCTTCAATCGCGCCAACCTTACGTTTGTGAGTGCGGACATGACCAGCGGAAGCTTTGGGCAGGCGACGAACTCAGAACCCGCACGAACCATCACCTTCCACGTTCGCGCGAGCTTCTAACGCACGCATCCATGCAGCTTGCCGCAGCGCTCGCGGCAAGCTGCAGAGTGCCCATGCGGAGCGGGATAAATCAGCAAACATCCTGAGTCGTGAGCCGGACCTGTGTGATCCCCGTCTCGCCTCGTTTGCGCTGAGCACCATGAAAGCTGTCAGTATCACCAGTTCTTCGGGGAATTGAAAGACATGATCACGAAAGGTCCACATATCGGGCCAAGCGTAGTTCGTACCGCCTATATATCGCTCTTCTTCTTGTTCTTTTGGAATTCATCCCTTCTTTGTGCTCAACTCGGTGACATTCCCCCCTTGCCGCAAATCACGGTGAATGAAACTCGCGAAGGCTTCGCCGCAAAAATCGGAAATGAAAATCTACGCCTCACGGTTTGCGCGGATTCGGTAATTCATGTCGTTGCCGGCCCGGCGGACGCGTCTTCAGACAATACCGACCAGCCGTGGATGCTGCCGGCATCTGAATCGTGCCCCGGCACAAATTTCAAGTTTGCGCAGGACGGCAACACCGCGAGCATCACCACCGATCGTCTGCGCGTTACGCTGTCTCTCCAGCGCGGCAACCTCTCCTACAGCATTGCCTCCGGCGACCGGCTTCTCGAAGAGTATAATGGTGTTCCTCGCACTTATGAGCCGGATGTCGTGGATGGTCTCCGCACCTATCACGTCGCCGATCGCTTCTCGCCCGATCCGACAGAAGGAATATACGGACTGGGCCAGCATCAGAGCGGAATGTTCAACTATCGCGGCGGCACGGTAGAACTCGCGCAAAACAATACAGATGTCGCCATCCCCCTGCTGCTTTCCAGTAAGGGATACGCCCTGATGTGGAACACGGCCTCGGCAACTGAGGTCGACAACCGCTTCCCGCTGGCGCTGAAGCTCTCTACGCTGGCCGGCAATGATGTCGATTACTTCTTCATTTACGGTCCCGAGTTCGATGACATTATTCATCACTACCGCAGCATGACCGGCCACACCCCCATGCTTCCCAAGTGGGGCTATGGTCTTTTCCAATCGAAGGATCGGTATAAGACGCAGTCCGAGATACTCGACATCGCCACCCGCTATCGTCGTGATCACATTCCACTCGATGCCATCGTGCAGGACTGGTTCTGGTGGAAGACCGAAGGCGATCCCATCTTCAACGAGAACTTCACCGATGTTCCCGCGGAGTTGAAACAACTTCACGACGAACATCTCCATGCCATGATCTCGGTGTGGGGCCTGTTCGATGTGCACTCCAAGAATTTCCAGACCATCGAAGCAAATCACTGGGACATCCATGACGCGCACGTGTATGACGCGACCAACCCCAAGGCCCGCGAATTCTACTGGCATAACCTTGCGGGCAAGCTCTTCGCGCAGGGATGGGATGCATTCTGGCTCGATAGCGCCGAACCCGAAGAATACTGGCCACATTTCGGCGACGCCATTCTGAACGACAAGCAGCTATCGATCGGTAATGGCGCCCTCTACACTAATATCTTCCCGCTCATGCACACGACTGGCGTGCAGCAGAATTGGAGGGCAACGACCGACCAGAAACGGGTGTTCCTGCTGACACGATCAGCATTTCTCGGGCAACAGAGGGTTGGCGCCACCGTTTGGTCCGGCGACGTATACAGCACCTATTGGGGACTCAGTCACCAGGTTGCGGCGGGACTCAACTTCGCGCTCTCCGGCTATCCCTACTGGACAACCGACATTGGCGGCTATTGGCCTCCAACCTCAGACACAAATCTGGTTGACTCGAGTTATCAGGAGTTATATGCGCGCTGGTTCGAATACGGGACCTTCTGTCCCATCTTTCGCACCCACGGCCACCGCGACCACAACGAGCTGTGGACGTACGACAAGGTTGAGCCGATCCTGCTGACTTACGACAAACTCCGCTATCGGCTGATGCCGTACATTTATTCGCTGGCGTGGCGCGTCCACCAGGACGACTACACCATCCAGCGGCCGCTGGTGATGGACTGGCGCAGCGATCCACGGACATGGAACATTCCCGACGAGTTCATGTTCGGTCCGGCAATACTTGTAAGTCCGGTCCTGAAAGCAAATACGACAAAGAGATCCGTCTATCTGCCCGCTTCGCCCGCGTGGTACAACTTCTGGACAGGTGAGAAGGTGGGAGCCGGTGAAGACATCGAAGCCAATGCACCGCTCGATCGAACTCCGATCTTTGTGCGCGCAGGGTCCATCGTCCCTCTCGGCCCGGAGATCGAGTACGCCGACGAGAAGCCCAACGGCCCTATCGAACTGCGCGTCTACACAGGTGCGGACGGAGCGTTCTCGATGTACGCGGACGAGGGAAATAACTACAACTACGAAAAAGGCGCGCACGCGATCATTCCCATCAAATGGTCCGAGGAGGACAGGACGCTCACCATCAGCAATCGTGTTGGTCAGTACAGCGGAATGCCGCAACATATCCAATTTCGGGTGGTATGGGTTTCGGCCAACCACGGCGCGGGCGAGGGTGTAGTGGATGCGCCAGATCAGACGATTGAGTACACTGGCTCAACCATCTCGGTGAAGCAGCGTCAGTAGTTTTCGAATGCTTCCACCGCTGGCCGAACCGAAACCCGATACGGTTCTATAATCTGAAGGTCTGGAGGAGAGTTGCGATCTGTGCGCGCCAAACTGGCTGGCTTCGCAGCGCTTGTTCTGCTGTGTGTCGACTGCATCGCTCAAGCCGCGTCGGGATCGCCGCAAGCCTCAAGGGTTGCCGAGATTCAGTCGTTGATCCGCGCGAAACATTATGACCAGGCGCTGGACCTTACTGCGGCCGATCTCGAAAAAACGCCGGGCGATTACCGTTTGTGGACAGTCCAGGGGATCGCACTTTCTCTCCAAGGCGACACGAGCCACGCGCTCAGTTCCTTAGACAAAGCGCTTCATCTTTCCCCGGCCTTCATGCCCGCGCTCAAGGCCGAAGTGGAGATTTTGTTCCGTTCGAATGACAAGCGCGCGATACCCCTGTTGGAAAGAATTCTAAAAGCAGATCCGCACGACCTGACCGCACACGAGATGCTGGCCACGCTCGATCGAAGAGATGGCGACTGCCCGGCGGCGGATGAGCAATTTCAGTTGGCAGGCGATGCGATCAAAATGCACGCCGAGTCGCTCGAAGCATACGGATACTGTTTGTACGAAACCAAGCAGCCTGAGAAAGCGATTCCGGTCTTCGTACGCCTTGCGGCGTTGGTGCCCGTTCGCAGTTATGCGAAGTACGATCTGGCTCTTGTTCAGGTATCGAGCCAGCAATATGAAGCAGCAATTGAGACTCTAGAACCTCTCCTTACCGACGATCAGAGGGATCCCGATGTCCTGAGCCTGGCATCGCAAGCTTTCGAAAAGACAAAGAACACGCCGCGCGCGGTTGCCCTTTTGCGCCAGGCTATCGTTCTGAGCCCCACAACGCCCGGCAATTACGCGGCGTTCGCGGCGCTCTGTCTCGAACACGATTCCTTTCAAGTGGGCGTCGACATGATGAACGTCGGCCTCAAATACATTCCAGATGATCCTTCGCTGTATCTTTCGCGAGGGCTTCTTTATGTCGAATTGGCACAATTCGAAAACGCCGAAGCCGACTTCAGTCGAGTGGAGAAGTTATCGTCCTTCCAGGCCTTGGGTTCCTATGCGCTTGCCCTGACCGAAGTGCAAAGGAATAACCCCGAACAAGCCGTGGCTAGAGCCCGCGCCCAGTTGAAGGCGCATCCCGACGATCCTCTGTTGAACTACTTCCTGGCCCAGTCCCTGATGAACCAGTCGCCCGATGTCGAGAGCGCGCAGTTCAAGGAGGCGCTTCGCGCAACTCTCAAATCAGTGAAGGCGAGGCCGGATTATGTGCCGGCGCATGATCTTCTCGCCGCAATTTATTCGCATGCTGCGCAGTATTCGCTGGCAATCGAGGAGTGCCGCACAGCCCTGCGCTATGACCCTTCGGATGAGACCGCCACGTACCATCTTCTGATCGCGATGAAACACAGCGGACAGACTGAAGAACTCCCTGCTCTTTCCAAGCGGCTCGCGCAATTGCATCGTGAGTCCCTGCAGCACGAAAATGAGCGCAAGAGTTTCAGGTTGATCGAAGCTGACTCGCCGCCGACTCCAACCCGAAGAGACACGAGTGTTCAGTTGCCATAGACCCAGTCAGGAGCTTTAAGTATTCAGGACCAATTTGGAGGTTGGAGTGGACCCCACAATTGAGACAGGCAAATAAGACACGTTTCTCAGCGAATGGAGAATTGTGTCATGGGTCTGAATCGACGGAAGTTCACGCGGGAGTTTAAGGAAGCCGCAGTTCGGCGGCTGGAGTTGGGGGCATCGGTGGCCGAAGTGTCCCGTGCCTGCGAGGTAAACCCGAACGTTTTGCACCGCTGGCGGCGGGAGTTGCGCGAGTTTGGCGCCAAGGCGTTTACCGGATCGGGCCGGAATCGCGCCGACGAAGATCGCATCGCTGCGCTGGAACGAAAAGTGGGGCAGCAGGTGGTGGAAATCGATTTTTTGCGGGGATGCTTGCAGCATGTCGAGGAGCAGCGGAGGCTGCAGGCATTGACTACCCGCAACTCGTCTACCCGTACCTCGAAAAGCAAATGAGCTTGGCCATCCCCATCGCGACCAGTGAGCTCTGCCGACTGGCCGAGGTCAGCCGAGCGGGGTTCTATCGCTGGAAGGCCCAAGCCCCGTCAGCAGACCCGGATATGGAGCTGCGCGACGAGATCCAGCGCATCGCTCTGGAGTTCAGCTATTACGGCAGCCGCCGGGTCACGCGGGAGTTGCACGACCGCGGTTGGCTGGTTAACCGCAAGAAGGTGCAGCGGCTGATGCGCGAGGACAACCTGTTGTGCCTACGCAAGCGCCGGTTCATCGTGACCACCGACTCCAATCATGCTTTGCCGGTGTATCCGAACCTGGCTCGGGAAATGGTGCTGACGGGCATCGATCAGCTATGGCGCTCCGACATCACCTACGTTCGGCTGGAAACGGAGTTCGTATATCTGGCGGTGGTCTTGGATGCGTTCTCGCGCAAAGTCGTCGGCTGGGCGCTGGACCGCACGCTGGAGGCGAGGCTGACCATCGAAGCCTTGCAGATGGCGCTCAGAACACGTAAGCCCGCTGCCGGTCTGGTGCATCACTCCGATCGCGGCGTGCAGTACGCCTCGGGGGACTACACCGATCTGCTCAAAGCCCAAGGCATCCAGATCAGTATGAGCCGCCGCGGCAATCCCTACGACAACGCCCAGTGCGAGTCGTTCATCAAGACGCTCAAGTACGAGGAAGTCTATCGCAACGAATACCGGGATCTGACCGAGGCCCACGCCCAGATCGGCGCGTTCCTGGACAAGGTCTACAACCAAAAACGCTTGCACTCGGCGCTGGGCTATCTTCCTCCGGCCAAATTCGAAGCGCAACTGACGACGAAAAACATGGAGGCGGCTGCGCCGCAACTGGTCGCATGAGTTTTCTCAGGCATCTGCGATCTTTCCGTCCGATGGGGAAAGAACAAACCGGGAGCAGGCTTGGCGCCCACTCCCGGCTCTCATCGGCTCGGATGAGTCGCAGCCGATTATTCCTCGGCGGGTCGGTCTCCACCGGAGCCCGCTTCCGCTTCATCGGCTGCGGTCAGAATGCTGTACAGTGGTCCTGCCGGTCGAGCAATTTGCAGCGAACGGCGAACAGTGTCTTATTCGATTGTCTCAGCCAAGGGGTCCACCCCAGGTGAAGCCTAAACTCTTCTCCGCGGGCCCACCTTTCATCGATTGCGCTCAGGCTCGCTTAGAGGGGCAGCAACTGAAAACCTCCGGCTCTGCCGGAGGTTCCTTAACGCCGGGCTTTAAGCCAGTTGAGGTAGTCGGTATGTAGTTTTGCGGACTTTTGACACCCGGCAAAGGCCGCGGAGCCAGGCTTGTTCATCATTCCCTGATATTGATAGACCAGTATCTTATCGACCCATGGTGAGACAGCCTCCAGTTGGCGCAGAACACGGTCGAAGGAGGCCGGCATCAAGGCGCTGTTATAGACTTCGCTTTCGAACTCGAAGAGCTCGACATCGGCCCAGATCTTGGCCTTTTGCGAACGGTCATGGGCTTTTCTCAGTCCCTCATAAAACGCGGACGTCTCGGTGACCTTCGACTTCTGCACTCCCACCTCATCCTGATAAGCCACAATGTCAACATCCATCGCATCCAGTTGCTGCACGTACTTGTCGTCAGGGATGGCGATGCGTGTACCGTAGGGCGCGATCATGATCTGCGCCTCCGGCTTGAGTTGCCGCGCGCGCTTGGAAAGGGTATTGACATAAGTGATGAATTCCGGTGTGTAATGCGGATTGATGCACGCTTCATCGGGCCAATACCACCCATAAAAACTCGGATGGTGGCCGTAGAGCTTGACAAGTTCCTCGAGCGACTGAAGCCTCTTTTTGGCGGCGACGGGATCGGTGATGACTTTGTCGCTCTGCCAGTTTCCGTAAAATCCGCAACCGATGAAGAACTTGATCTTGTACTTGTCAGCTGCGGAGAGCACAGCTTCGAGGGGGTTCGCGCAGGCCAGTTCCCACTTTGGGTAGATCTGCGTATCGTAAAAGGAGCGATAGTAAACTGCTGTCGCCATTAACACCAGGTACTCCATCCCGGCTTCGGCAATTTCCTTGACCTTGGCATCCCATTGAGCGGCGCTGAAGCGGTCGCAAGCAGGATTCCAATCCACTCCCTCGACCGTCGCGTGATGTTGAAACTCAAACCAGCTTCCGGAAATTGGCTTGATCATGTCAGGCCGAGGCGCGGCAGCTGTTGTGGCCGGATCGATCGCCAGCGCCGCGGCTCCCATGCCCAGAGCGGCGAGGAAATCTCGACGGTTCAGGTCGTTCATCATGATAAGGCTCCTTCATTAGTCAAACTCATTGGGCGACGGGATCCGTGTTGGGGAGGCAAGAAAATGCGCCGTGGCCAAGCCGATCTTTCCGGAATGGCCGCAGCGCGTTTGATTCACTGCATATCAGTTCCTCTTACAAAAACTGATTAGAAAATGAGGTGCAGGCCCGCTTGCGATACGCGCGGGAGTAGCGTGTTATTGAGGTGACCGAAGGTCGTGCTACCCAAGTAGAAATTGTTGTCCACGGAGTTGAATTCAGTGTGGTTGAACACATTGATTTCTTCGAATTTGAATTGCAGGCGGAATCGTTCATGAAGTTGGAAGTCTTTGGAAAGAGAGGAGTCCACCTGGGTATTGCGTGGCAGGCGTACGTTGCCCTGACGAGCGTTTCCGAATGTGGCTTGGGCCGGGACCGTAAATGCAGTGGGGTTGATCCAGTCGTTGAGGCCCTTGCCATCCAGGGCCTTTCCGACCTGGTTCGGCCTTTGCGGACCGTCAGTCTCACCGGCGTTCGCATACACGCCCAAACCAACGGTAATGGGTTCACCAGTCTTGACGTTGACGAGGCTTGACCATTGCCATCCACCCAGGACGGCCTTCATCGCGGTGTTGTAGCTGGACAGAGTCGGCAACTGCCAAACGTAATCGAGGACCACTATGTGCGTTCTGTCGAAAGACGCTGGCCCATGATCGGCACCTGGGTTCTTCGGGTCTTGGACCGGATTCAAGTCACCGGATGCATTGGTGAGCACCTTTGAGTAGGTGTAGGCTGCATCCAAGGTGAGTTGGCTGCCTAGCTGTTCCTTGAGCGAAGCCTGCAATCCGTGGTAATTGGAATAGGCTTCGGGAGTCACCAACTGGATCATTCCATAGCCTTGGTACGGACGCACAGAATCGACATTGATAGCGCCCTGGGCAACCTGCAGATTGGGCGAATTCTGGTTCAACATGGAGTCGTACATCAAGTGGAGTCCCTTGGTGCCGATGTAGTCGATCGTCGCTACGGTGTTGCGGCGAACCTCATGCTGGATTCCAAGTGACCATTGCTGGTTATAGGGCAGCGGTTGCTTGGCGGTGAATCCAAACAAGCCAACCGTCGAATTGATCGGCGCTCCGCCGCTTTGGCCGGGAGTGTCTACGGCAATGCTATGGAGGGTTGCGGCCGCGTTGAAGGGTGGGTTGGCCTTGGCATAGAGTTCATAAGGGGCGGTTCGGTCGTAGTACATGCCGTAGCCGCCGCGTAATACCGTCTTGCCCCTGCCGAAGGGATCGAAGCTGAAGCCGGCGCGGGGCGCGAGATTCAACTTTCTGATATTGAAGACCGCCTCACCCCACGGCGAGTTGACACCCGCGGCGATGATCCCGTTGGTCGGCAAATACACCCCGTTTGTCAGCTGCGAATCGGGAATGTTTGTCAGGTTCCCCGTACTGGGGTTGACCGTCGGGGCTAGAGTCGGCTGAAAGAGCTGCGGCAGGAAATTGGTGAGCAGGTTATTCTGATCGATCTCCGGTCCAAAATAGCTGTAGCGAAGACCGAACGTGAGGCTCAAACGCTGAGTGATGTGCCATTGATCCTGCGCGTATGCCTCATCGTCCCAGTAACGCAGGTGTTGCACGGGGTTATTCATGTTTTCGCTATAAGAATCGGCGAAGTTGGAGAGCATATCGGACATGTCGTTTCCAGTATGTACCCCGTCGTACGCCGTCCCCGACCAACTGAAAGTGCCATTGAGGTTATTGGGGGCGTTATTCTCGTTCTTGCCCTGCTGGGTAATCAAGAGTCCGAAGCGCAGGTCGTGCTTTCCCTTGTGCCAAGAGAGGTTATCGGTCCATTTGTGATAGAAGAATCCATTCAAGAACGGCCAGATTGTGCTGATTCCCGCGTAGTGTGAAAACGAAAGCGCGGGGATGCGGTTCTCTGGGTCGATGTGATTGGGAAAGTAATAGGGAATCTCAAGGCCTGACGCCCGATTGCGATTCAGTAACGGCGACGTCTGAATGCGGATAATGTTGTGATATATGCCGAACTGAGTTTCGTTGACCATGTTGGGCGTAAGGGTTCCCACAATGTTGAAAGCGAAGCTCTGCATCGGCTCAAATTCGGTGCTCGAACCGACGCCAGGCAGAGAATTCTCGCCCCATAATCCATAGGGAGATGCGATGTGGTTCTGATCCTGGATGTAGTGCGCGAACATCTTCCATTTGTCGCTGAGGTTATAGTCCATCCGGATCAATTCCTCGCGCTCTGTTAACACATTGGAAGCCGAGGATGCGAAATTAACGCCGTTATTGTACTTGCCGGCGGCTGGATAGTAGGTTTTGAGCAAGAGCTGCGCGTTCTTGCTTAACACCCCACCAGGAATGATGTTATTGGGAAACGGCTGGCCCTCGACGCAACCAACGCAGAGCGGATTGGCCGCCAGGGCAGCCGTCACTTTGGGCACGCTCATGCCGATGGATGCGGCATCGGAGAAATCGCCGTTGTTCTTTTCCTGATCGGTTGGAACTCTCGTTCCTCTGGTTTGAGTTGGTTCGCCGATCCTGCGAAACTCCTGTGACCATAAGAAGAAGAGCTTGTCTCTTTTGATCGGTCCTGAAGCCGTATATCCAAAGTTGTTGTAGTGATCGGACGGGCGCGGATTGCCGTAATATTTGTTGAAGAATAGATTAGCGTTGAGATCGGCGGTCCGGGCAAATTCGAATGCCGATCCGTGCCACACGTTGGCGCCCGACTTGAGAATGGCGTTAACCGTGGCTCCCGCGCTACGGCCCTGCTCGGCCGTGTAGTTGCCGCGATCAATTCTGAACTCAGACAAGGCATCCACGTTTGGGGTGATGGCGTTGTTGCCATTGAATACGTCCAGATTAGGGACGCCGTCGATCGTCCAGTTATTGGCATTGTTACGCACGCCGTTGACTGACACCGCCAGACTGCTGTTCGAGCCGAATCCAGCCTCGCTGCCGATGTCGCTCGAGACGCCGGGCGCCAGTTCAACCAGTTGGATAAAGTTGCGCGTGACCAGCGGCATCTGCTGAATCGCCACGGAGCCCACGACTTCGCCTACGTTGGCCGTTTCCGTATCCACACTGACGACGTCGCTGCTGACCTGGATAGTGTCGGATACTGCTCCGGGCTGGAGAGAGAAGTTGTGCCTCAGTTGTTCTCCGGCGTTGAGAACAACGGTGTTGATCTGCGCCTTGCTGAATCCTTGTTTTTCCGCGGACAGAGTGAAGGTGCCGACGGGCAGATTCGGAAAGATGTAGGTTCCCGCGCTATCGGTGACGGTCTTCCAAATGGCATTAGTGTTCATCTGGACCGCAACCACCGTCGCATCGGGGACCAAGGCGTCTGAACTATCTACGACCTGGCCTGCTATGGAACCGGCACTGGTGACTTGCGCCGGAGCCCTCTGGAAACAAATCGCGACAAACAACAGCAAGGTGAGAGCCCGAATCCTGGACCACATAGTGGAGCCTCCATTTTTGTAATTGCTGAGCACCCCCGCTTGGGGCATCTGAAATTCCCTCTGAATTGGCGACAGGCTGCAAGCTCTGTATGCCGGTATGGATGTATATACTACTTAACAAGACAGTCGTCAAGCGCATATTTGAAGATCCTTCCCTTGGGCGTATCTCGGTTTCTCGACTGATGACCTTACGCCCTTTCGAGCTTGGTCTGCGGTGATCGCTGATTCATCTGAATTGGCCTGGAAAGAGCGCAGTATTCTCGCTCGGGGAGGTGAGATAAATCACTGGCCCGTGTGTAGACGAAGCGTCAGACAGCGAAAACGGTCCCTAAACTGGATCTACAGAACGGGCCAACACGTTTTATTTGTGGGAGATGTCCGGCCGGGTTTGCGCAGATCGCGGGAGAAACGCTCGCGGCGAATTTTAGTGGAAATCTATTCCATTGCCGTCGCCGGTATCCGCAGCACTGCACGGTAACGGTCGCCGCGATAGACAGAATGAGCTGTCTCTACGGGTAGTCCGTCCGTGCTCCACAAAGTCCGCGAAATCACGAGCACGCTGGACCTTGGCGGAATGTCCAGCAACTCCGCCTCGCGGCGCGTCGCCGAACGTGCCTCCAGAATCTCGTCAGCTCGGCTCACTCGAATGCCGAAGCGCGTGCGAAGAGTGTGGTAGAGCGACAAGCGTGAAAAGTCGAGCTTCTCCACGCCGGGGAAGCGGTCACATGGGAGCCGGATCTCCTCAACTGCGATGGGCAATTCATCGGCCAGCCGTAACCGCCGCAGCCTGTAAATCGGAGCATTTGCAGCAATCCCCAACTGGGAGGCCAACTCCGGGGAAGCGGGAAGTGTTTCCGCTTCCAGAACGCGCGACGTGGCGGTGATGCCAAGAGCTCGCATCTCCGCCGTAAATCCGCATAGGTGGGTAATGTCCTTCTCCACGCGCGGCTGGCTGACAAAGCTACCTTGCCCTTTGTGTCGCGACGCAAATCCCTGGCTCTTCAGTGCCTGGAGCGCCTGCCTGGAAGTCATCCGGCTGACGCCGTAAATCCGGCTCAACTCTTCTTCGCTCGGCAGGGGATCTCCGGCTCGCAAACGTCCGGCCTCGATCATCTGCAACAGTTGCGTCTGGATCTGAAAATACATCGGAGTGAAACTGTTCTTATCCAGTGGTTCGAAATCCCACTTCGTACCTGAGGTTGCCACGGGCGTGGGAGTCTTTGTGTGTCGCTTTTTCGTTTGCATCGATGCTTCCTCGAACTCCATCGGCCGCGATCGACCGCAAAGTTGGACTTACTGGGATAATTGCCGCACTACGCTGCTGACTCCTGGCCCAGCAATCAGAATAGCTTACTGTCAAGAAAAATCGAGTCAGCCGACCACGTATGCAAACCTCATCACAAGTGCCCTAGTAGCTTGCTCTGCTCAACAGGACCACCGCTACCAGCAGGACCGCGATTCCTGAATACATCCATTTCCTCGCCCGCACCGGAGCCTGGCGCCATTCGCCCAGGCTGATTCCAATTACGTTGGCCAAAAGCAGGCCCACCGCCAGGCTCAGGGGCCACCCGATTGAGGTCCCCAGCGAACCCAGCCGCGGAGCCGACGCGCCATAAACGAAAATACTTCCTCCCCACAGCAATGCCATGACCGTGGACAGGCCGTAGAGCCGGAATCCGCCCGGCTGGACGAATTTCTTCATGCTGCCGTTTTTTCGGAAGAGATAAAAACAGAAACCCAGGTTGGCCACCGAACCTGAGGCCAGCATGACCCACCAGATAAGGTTTGTGCTGGAGAACTGGCTGAGTCCGGCGGCACGCCCATAGTCCGCAATCGGCTGCGCCAGCGAAAACCCGATATTGAAAACCGCCGATAGTACGCCCGACCCCGCCGCCATCAACAACGCCACGCCGATCGGACGCGCATGCCCAACCATGCCGCCCCTCTCTTGTCCGACGCCGGCGGCCCGCTCGCGGACGCACCCTGCCCAGCCGCAGAGCGCAATGCCAACCAGTTCGACCATTACACTGGCAAGGATTCTCTGTCCCGTGGGCTTGAGAAGGTTCTGAGGGGCAAGCAGAAGAATTGGCAGCAAAGACCCCAGTCCCGAGCTGATTGCCAACACCAGCGTATTGGCCAGCGATATGCCGATTGCGCTCACGCTCTGGCCGAACAGAACCGCCCCAAACCCCCACGCAAACCCGGTGAGAATCGCAATCCAGATGGCGGATGCGGGCGCATGGCCGATAATTGTCCAACTCTGCGGCGCTATCACGGTCACTATCGCAGCCGGCAGCAGGAGGCATGAAACCACGATGAACAGAGTCCAAACGTTCTCCCAATCCCACTTTCCCAGAAACCTCATCGGCAGGGTGAAGCTCCCATTCATCATGCCCGACAGAATCGCCAGGAGCGCCCCCGCAAGAAGCATGCTGCTCATTCCCGTTCCCATTCCACTCCTACCCCAGGGCCTTTCGCCGGCCGTGTCTTTCGCTCCCCGCATTCCCCGCGGAGTCGGCTACCATCGCTAAGATCGCGCTTCACTTCCTTTGCATTTTGTTATACTATAGCTGGCTATACAATAATACAAGTGCGCAATTAGATGCGAATATCTGCTGGCTGGTGGGTCCTGGAAAAGAAAGAGGGCGAGAATGAACGCGGTATTTGAACAACTCAAAGGCAGATTGATTGTCTCCTGCCAGGCTTCTCCGGGAGATCCTTTGGAGGATACGGACGCTATTCGTCGCATTGCACTGGCCGCGATCGGCGGAGGAGCCGCCGCTTTGCGTTTAAACAGCGCGGAACAAATAACGGCGATTCGGAGAGATACCAAGCTTCCCGTGATCGGCATCGAGAAACGATATAGTCCGATGGGGATGCGCATCACTCCCGATTTCGCCTCCGCGCGCTCTTTGGCAACTGCGGGCGCCTCCATCATCGCCCTCGATTGCACTGATCGCGCCTGGCCGGGCGGCGATCCGTGGCGAAAGCTTATCCAGCGAATTCACGCGGAACTGGGCTTGCCGGTGATGGCGGACATCTCCACCCTCGAAGAGGCGCTGGCCGCCGCCGCTGCCGGCGCCGACAGCGTGGGCACCACACTGAACGGGTATACCGACCACACCCGTGATAATCAAAGCTTCAGTTTCCCCTTGCTCGTGCAGATGAGCAAACAACTCCATGTCCCCATCATGGCTGAGGGGCATATTTCCACACCGGCAGAAGCGCGGCGCGCTATCGAGGCCGGGGCCTGGTGCGTTATCGTCGGTTCCGCCATCACCCGGCCCGGGATCATCGCGGCCCAATTTGCACGGGCTCTCGAGCAAGCCTCATCTTCCGCCCCCGCAATCGGCGTGGATATTGGCGGCACATCCATCAAAGCTGGCCTGGTGCAACGCAGCGGAGAGGTTTGCTTTGCCGCGCAAACGCCTACCGACGCGACCAGGGGCCGCGATGCCATCGTGGCCGGACTCACTCACGTGGTCGAGCGAGTGCTTGCATCCGCCCACAACAAGCAGTTCGAGCCGGTGGGTCTCGGCATCGCCACGGCCGGCGCCGTCGATGATCGCGATGGCAGCATCTTTGCCGCAACCGACAATCTTCCCGGATGGTCAGGGTTTCAACTGCGCGCTTTTGCCGAAAATCGCTTCCAATTGCCGACTTCGATCGTGAATGACGCGCAGGCCGCCGTTCTCTCGGAACTGCATTTCGGTGTGGGCCGGGGCCTTTCCGATTTTGTCGTCATTACCATGGGCACCGGTATCGGAGGAGGCATTGTTTCCCAGGGCAAGCTCCTTCGCGGCCAACACGGATTTGCGGGATCCATCGGACATACTGTCATCCGCGCCGGTGGCCTGCCGTGCAACTGCGGCCGCCGTGGTTGCCTGGAAGCTTATGTCTCCACCGCCGCCCTGCTCCGGGAATTCCGCGAACACGGCGGAACCGACGAAGATGGCACGATGGATGACGGTGCCCTTGCCCTCAAAATCAATCAACTTGCGCGCAACGGCGACCCGACTGCGCAAAGCGCCTATGCAGCGCTGGCAGAGAATCTGGCTGAGGGAATTAGCAATCTGTTCAATCTGTTCGACCCCCAGGTTGTGCTTCTTTCGGGAGGGCTCATCGAGGGGTATGCACAATTCGTTCCTGCCCTGGAAAAACAAGTAGCAAGGCTCCTCCACTTTGGAGCAAAGCGCCAGCCACAATTGCGCATTGCCCAGGCTGGACGCTTCGCCGGTGTGCAGGGCGCGGCTACGCTCGTGTTTGAATCGAATTGCAGGAATGTTCTTCTCGCTGCCACCACGTAGCCTCGGGATCGGACTCGCAGCACGCCTATCTGGTCCCGTAAGGAAGCGGAGGCATGACATGAGAAGCAATGGCGCGCAATGGTTGTCGGCGCTTTTGTGGGTAGGCATAGCGTTGGCTTCGGCTTCAGGGCAAGAGCCCTTACCTCGTATTGCCCTCATCCCTCCCTCTCCGGTCACCGATAAGATTATGCTCGACATCCGCGGCGCGGTTGAAAATACCGCCGATCGCAGCCGTGAGTTTACCCTCGCTCTCTATCTGGATCGAGAGTCTCCGGCCACACTTGTACGCACTCAGTCGCTGCACATTGCGGCCCACGCCAGTGCCGGCATTTTCTATCGCCGCTCCACGCAGGGCTGGGCGGGCCGGCACCATGTCATTCTCGTCGCAATTTGCGGTGATCGCAAGGCGCAAGTTGAACGTGAAGTTGAGGTGCTGGTCTCCCCGATTCGTTCTACCCGCACCATCGATGGCGCATGGGTCGGTATCGTGCACTGGAGCGAGGAAGAGGGCAGACACTGGAACGCGGACATCCGCAAGCTCACCGAAGATGACTGGCGTCAGCAGATCCTCGGTATGCATAACGTGGGGATGGATACAGTCGTGATTCAGGAAGTCATTCGCAACGAAGCCTATTACGGAACCAACAACATCGGCACCGCCGGCTATCATGGACTGGCCTACTATCCCTCGGCGCTCTTTCCCGGGCGCATGTCGATGACCTCGCACGACCCCGTCGAAGCGATTCTCTCCGAAGCCGACCGCCTGAATATGAATGTCTTTCTCGGCGTGGGCGCCTATGCCTGGTTCGATTTCAGTCCCGGTGCACTCGCCTGGTCCAGGCAGGTCGCTGCAGAGTTATGGCGCCTCTATGGTCACCATCCTTCGTTCTACGGCTGGTATGTTTCTGCGGAAGCTTACGGCAGCCTCATCCCCGCCCAAAGTGGGCAGAAGGACCGTTACCGGCACGAAGTTATCGATTTCTTCCGCGAGTTCCAGGCCTATTGCCGAACCCTCGCCCCGGAGAAGCCCATCATGCTGGCTCCCAATGCCCACGGCATGCTCAAGTCGCGCGACGTATGGCCGTTGGTCCTGAAGCACGTCGACATCATCTGTCCCTTCGCCTTTCATCGCATGCCAGCTGGCGACATCAGCGGCGAGCAGGCTGCCCAGCTTTGGCAATCTATGTGCGACCAAACCGGCACGCACCTTTGGATGGATATGGAAGCCTTCCTGTTTGACGGCAAGGCTCTCGTTCCCCGGCCGATCGATGGGCTCATTCAGGACATGCAGCGCTTCCCCAGCTTTGAGAAGATCCTCTGTTATCAGTACTCGGGCATCTTCAATGCTCCGGCGTCGCGCATCATTCCCGGCGGCCCTTCCACCGTTGTTCTTTATAACGACTACAGAAGGTACCTCGAGAACCTTGGCCGCGCTCCCAGGGAGATACTCCATTAGATGTGGTCAGGAACGGCCGCGCCTGGCACACACAATCGAGTTACATTGAGCACGTTCGGGTCAGGTTTCCGGGTGGCATTGCCCGAGTTTGGCTCGTGAATCAAAGTGAGAGATCAAAATGCTGGCGCTACCACTGGGTACAATTCTGTGTCGCCGGAACAAAAGCGAACGGTCAAGGTCAGACCTGCAGGACATCCCCATCACGGGCGACCATTTCATACAGCACAGGGTTAACGAAGAAGCCGAGGAAGAGCCGCGAAACCAGGCCTGCGACGATGACGATCGCGAAAGGCTTTTGAGTGTCAGAGCCGATGCCGGTAGAGAGCGCCGCAGGCAGAAGCCCAAGGCAAGCTACAAGTGCGGTCATCATGATTGGCCGCAGGCGCAACAGCGAAGCCTCGCGAGTTGCCGTGCGAATATCTTTGTTTTCGAGACGCAGTTTGTTGATGTACGAGAAAAGGATAACGGCTGTCTCTACCGAAACGCCCATCAATGCCAGCAAGCCGAGTCCTGACGAGGCGCTGAACGGCGTATTAGTCAACTTGAGTGCGACCAACGCGCCGACAGGCACAGTTAGTATGACCCCTAGAGCTATGACTAATGGAAACTTGAAATTGCCGTAAAGCGCAAACAAAATCATGAAGATGATAAGCACTGCCATCGGGCCAATGTATTCCATCTGGTGCTGTGCCTGAAGCAATTCACCATACTCGCCGCCCCATTCGAGCCGATACCCAGGGGGCAAGGATTTCGCAATATCTTTGATAGAGCGCTGGCCATTGCGCACAGCAGTTTGAAGATCGCGACCTTCAATGCTGAACTGCACGCCGATATACCGTGAGTTGTTCTCGCGGTAAATGAACGACGCCCCGCCAGCCTCATGAATGTTCGAGAGTTCGCTCAATGGAATCTGCTGGCCCGAAGGTGTCCCGACGAGCAGGTTGCCGATCTGTTGCGCATTTTCGCGGAATTCCGGTTTCATGCGCACCACGAGATCGAAAAGCTTTTCGCCCTGAATCACCTGGGTAGCTGCCTGCCCGCCAACCGCGGCCTGAACGATCGCCTCTACATCCGCCACGTTGATGCCGTAACGCGCAATCCTGTCGCGGTCCACATCGATCAAGAGGCTGGGCTGGCCGAGTTCGCGGACCACGGTCAGTTCCTCGAATCCAGGCACTTGCGAAAGCCTGCGTTTGATTTCGAGCGCCTGGTTCTGAAGAACATTCAGGTCGGGCCCATAAATCTTCACAGCCAGCGCGCTCTTCAGGCCCGTCAGCGCTTCGTCCACAGCGTCTTCGGCCGGCTGAGTGTAATTGAAGATGACTCCGGGAAATGCGCTGAGCTGCTTCTGGATACTCTCGGTTAACTCTGCCTTGGTGTGGACCGAGCCCGTCTTCCATGATGCGTCATTGTAAGGTTTTAAACCAACATAAAACTCGTCATTGAAGAACCCTGTAGGATCGGTACCATCGTCCGGGCGCCCAAGCTCGGAACCGACCTCGGTAACCATCGGATACTTCAAGAGTATGTTGCGAACTTGCGGCGAGAAATTGCTCGCGGTTTCAAACGATACCGTGTAGGGCATGGTGGCTCGAACCCACAGCGCGCCCTCGTCCAGATGCGGCATAAACTCCCCGCCGATGAGAGGGACGAGCAGAAGCGTGGCGGCGAAGATCAAGGTGGCCCCGATCATAGTTGTCTTGGGGCGGTTCAGGCACCACTCGAGTTGCACCGCATATTTGTCACGGACCCAGTTAAATGGCTTGTTGTCCCGCTCGTGGACTCCTTTCTTGAACCAGAAAGCGCACAAGACAGGGACGAGTGTGAGCGTGAGAATCAGCGCGCCAACAAGGGCGATAGCCACGGTGTCGGCCATCGGCTTGAACAGTTTGCCTGATGGCCCACTCAGAGCATAGATCGGTAAATAGCCCGCAATAATGACGGCTACAGAGTAAAAGATTGGGCGATCGACATCTTTGGCGGCCGTGCGAATTACTTCTTGAAGGTTGTATTTCTGGCCTTCGCGTACGCCTAGCTCGCGAAAAATGTTTTCCACCATTACCAGGGTTCCGTCAATGAGAATTCCAAAGTCGATGGCCCCGATGGAAAGCAAGTTTGCCGGGATCCCTCGCGCGTGAAGAAATATGAACGAGAAAAGCAAAGACACGGGAATGGTGAGCGCCACGATCACCGCCGCGCGCATACTTACCAGAAAGGCCATCAAGACAAGAAGGACAAGAGCCATTCCGAGCAGCATGTTGTGTTCGACCGTAGTGATGGTGAGCTGAACCAGGTCGCTTCGGTCGTAGTAGGGGCGCACCTTCACGTCTGGCGGCAGGATTTCTTCATTAAGCTTCCGGGTCTTGGCTTCGACACCTTTCAATACATTCTGTGTTTGTTCGCCGCGTCGCATCATAATGACGCCTTCGACGGCGTCATCGGTTTTGTTAAAACCAAATTCGCCCAAGCGAGGGGCATTTCCTATGACCACATCGCCGATATCACGGATACGCACCGGAATACCGTTTTGCGAGCCCACGACTACGTTGCCGATGTCCGCGGTATCGCGGATAAGGCCGAGGCCCCGAACGTAGTAGATTTGACCGCCCTGGGCGTAGAACCCGCCTCCTGCATTGGAATTATTTACTGACAGTTGCTGGATCAAGGCCGGCACTGTTATGTGGTAAGCATAGAGTTTCGCCGGGTCGAGAATTACCTGGTACTGCATCACCGTACCGCCAAAACCGGAATCGTCGGCAACGCCGGGCACCTGTTTGTATTCGCGTTCGATCACCCAGTCTTCAAACGTCTTCAACTCCTGAGGGGTGCGGTCGGGGCTCTCCAAAACGTATCGATAGACGAGTCCGGATGGACTAGCTAGAGGAGAGAGCGTCGGAGTTACGCCCTGAGGGTAGGTGACCTCGCTGAGCCGCTGAAACACTACCTGGCGAGCAAAATAGTCGTCGGTGCCTTCCTCAAATGTGAGAATGACATCCGAAAGTCCGTAAAGGGAAATCGAACGCATCACCGACATCTTTGGAACGCCGTTCATCTCCACTTCCGTTGGAACGGTGACCAGACGTTCGATCTCCTCAGATGCATGGCCCGGCCACTGAGTGATGACCTCCACCATCGGTGGCGAAAGATCGGGATAGGCATCCACCGGCATGTGGTGGAAAGATATGACACCGCCCACAGAGATGAATGCGACCAGGAGCAGGATCAACATTCGCTGGCGCAGCGCAAACTGAACGATACGATGAATCATTCGAAGCCGTCCCCTCAGTGCTGCAGCGAATTGGCAAACTGGAGAAACAAGCTGCCGTCGCCAACGACTCTGTCTCCAACGGAAATGCCTTTTAGAATTTGCCTCTCGCCATTCTGGCTAGCCCCCAGTTCCACGTCCCGGCGGCCAAACTGGTTTGCACCATTTGCGACATAAACGAAAGGTTGATTGTTGTCGTCGCGCAGAATCGATGAGTCGGGGACAGCGATAACATTCGCGAATGAACCGGCCGCAACACTGACCGTGCAATACATATCTCTTTTCAGCTTTTCGCCTGGGTTATCCACGACGATGCGGGCTTGCAGGGTTCTTGTGTTTGGATCGAGGGCTGGAGAAACATACGAAATCCTTCCATGGAAGCTGCCGGGATATGCGTCGGTTTGCACTACCACATCTTCTCCGCTCTGAACAAATGCAAGGTCCGTCTGGTAGACATTGGCGAGAACCCATACCGTGCTCAAGTCGGAAATGGTGAACGCCTGCGTTTGGCCCGCCTGCACAACCTGGCCGGGCGCTACCAGGCGCTCCACGACTTCGCCGCTGATTGGCGCAAGCACCGGAATCTGCGCCGACGATGGAGCATTCGCCAAGTCGGCAGGATTCTTGATTCCGAGAATTTTCATCCCTTGTTCAGCTGCATTCAAATCCGCCTGAGCCTGGTTGCGGTCAGACTCGGCCTGTTCCAGGTCGCGCTCGGCGATGGCATGGTGCTGATAAAGCTCCTGTGCGCGGGAGTAGTTTTTTTGCGCCAGACGAAATGAGTCTGCCGCCTTCAAATAGGCATCCAGCAACTGCGAGTAGTCGGGACTGCTCACCTCCAGCATGGGTTGGCCCGCTTTGACATGCTCTCCAGGCACGACCAAAATCCGGCTCACCGGGCCGCCCACTTGCGTGATCACCGGCGTGGTATTGAAGGCGTTATATGCCACTGACCCTGTGAGCCGCAGCATCCGCTTCAAATTGGTGGGCTCGACCGTCACCACCTGCACATGGGACATCTGATCTTGTGGAATGGTGAAGAGCTGCGGAGTTGCGGACTTGGAGGCGTTCGCGGAGAACGATGTCATCTGACTTGCCTGGTCGCGATCGCTTGGGTGGCACGCTGTGAGCAGCAGAACAAAGGCAAGCGCCATTGCGCTTTGGTTCCTGCGGGCGATAGATGCGATGTTCATGGTAAGCTCCGGGTTCCTACCGCTTCGCAAAGCTGTTCGAGCGCGAGCAAGTAAGATGCGAGCGCCTGCCGGTAGCCGAGTTGGATAGCTCTATAACTGCGCTCCGCGTCGAGAAAGTCCAACAGGCTCGCAGCGCCGTGCTTGTATGCGAATTCGCTGATATCCCGGGATTCTTTCGCCTCGTTGAGGTATCCCGATCGATAGAGGCCCACGATCTGATCATTACTGCGCAGACTCTCAAAGGCGTCCCTCACATCCGTCATCACCTGCCCGCTTGCGAACCTCTCCTGTTCCTGGGCTTGGGTGATGGCAAAGCCGGCACGAGCAATCTCGCCCTGGTTACGGTCGAAGATGGGCATCTGGATCTGTCCGAAAAGTGAAACATCATTGGTGTACCCCAGATGCGTGTAGCTCACCTGCCCCGTGACATCTTTCTTTCCAATGGCTCTTTGCAGTTCATGTTGGCTGTTTGCGGCGGCTACGCTCAGCTGCGCCGCTCGTAAATCGGGTCTGTTCAGCAGGGCTTTCGATTGAAAATCCTCCAGATTACCTGGAACGGGCTGAAAATCGAAGGCTCCGGTGACGTCATAGTCCGGCCCAATCGATTCATAGCCGAGCAGTTGCCGCAAATCCGAGAGTCCCTGCAGCCTGGCTAGCTTTGCCGCTGATACGTCGGTCTGGAACTGAAGCATCTGAACCTTGATCTTCAGCAGGTCGTTCTCCCCGATATCCCCTGCCTTGTAACGGGCTTCCGCGATGTCCACCGTGTCCTGAAAACTTTTGAGGTCCTGTGTCGCCAGCTCGAGCATCGATTCGGCAAGCTCAATATTGATAAATTGCGATGCCACGCTGAAGGTGAGGCTGCGCTCGTTGTCAGCAACCTGCGAACGGGTCACGGCTGTCTGGTCTTGTGCGGCCTGCAAACGGTGTTGCCGCTTCCGCCCGCGTTCAAACAAATAGCTGACGCCAAGGTCAAACTGAGCCGTGTTATCGAGGTAATCGGCGGTGAACTGACTTGGTTGGAAGATCGGCAAGAACTGCGAATCTCCTAAAAACACCGGGTTGGGACGCAAGTTTGCCGTCGTTTCTTCCGCCTGGTTTTGCTGAATTGTGGTGCGTGCAGCCAGCAGGTTGTGATTGTGCTGGAGTGCCATCTGAATGGCATCATCCAGCGAAATGGTGACCGCGCCTGGTTTCTGAGCCAGCGTGCTTGCTTGTGGGGGCGCCGTCGACTGGCTTTGATCAGGCGGTGATTGAGCGTTCCCGGGTGAAAAAAACGAGCCTGCCACCAGCAACAATGAAATGTAAGAACCTAGCAAACGCATAGGCAATCAGCCCCTTCAAGAGAAACATGCACGTATTGGAGGTGCCGTTAAGGCACGGAAGGTATGCAGAAAGCTATGCGGGAGGAGCTCGCGCGGGAATCTGCCGGGCGGCAGATCGACCAATAAAGCTAATGTATTGAGGCTCAGGCCCAGCTCCTTTGGGGACCAGAACACAGGCACGGATGCCCGCCACCGACGGTGCGATGACTAAATGGCAGAGCGAACAGGTATCGGAAGAAGAATTGGCGTGGTGATGCCAGACCACTCCGAGCGTTGATCCGAGCAACAGCACGAGCAGTACTATCGGGATCACTACGCGCCAGGTTCGTTTTTTGTCAGGCATTTTTGAGCCGCAATTCAGAGACTGCGTATACGGTATGGATTAGTGTAGTCCAGGATCCTCGTTTTTGGATATTTAGCTCCCATTCCTAGTTCCTCAGCCGATTTGGGTCTGGTTCTTAACGTCTCGGGATCCTCGGTGGATTAAGGTTATCCTTACGGGTCACCGAAACCCATTCTGTAACCAGACGTATGCGTCGGCCAGTGTTTACAAAGGTGCTCAGTTAACTTGGCCGAACCATCGGCTCATCAGGCAGGCGCAAGTTGCCTGGGGCTAATCCAGTTGTGGTAAATCGACACATAGTGAACTGAGACGAACCGCAGAGCAAAGATAGCTTTAGCTTCGAAATACAAGTTCGAGAATTGGCATTGGTAAACGGGCTAGGGACGGGAACCAGAGACTCGCGCATTGAACCACGGGCGGAAAACAGCAGCGGATCCCCGACGAGTGAAGCGTATCCAAAGAACGCCAGGGGCGCGGGAACGTCGCACTCGGGGTAGCATTGCGTGGCGGTAGGATTAGATGTGGAGGCAAGTCCGATGTTTATTGTTTGCGTGCACGTGCACGTCAAGCCTGAGTCGGTGGCGGACTTCAGGCAGGCTACAATCGAGAACGCCCGCTCGAGTGTTCAGGAGCCGGGTATCGCGCGCTTCGATGTGGTGCAGCAGCAGGACGATGCGACTCGGTTCGTGCTGATCGAGGTCTACCGCACGCCGGAAGCTGCGGCTGCGCATAAAGAGACCGCTCACTACGCGAAGTGGCGCGATGCGGTCGCAACCATGATGGCCGAGCCGCGCCACAGCGTGAAGTACAACGCTGTGTTCCCGGATCCCCAGGATTGGTAGAACCATGCACTTCGAGTTCGCGACCGCAACGCGCGTTATCTTCGGCGAGGGCACGGCTGCCACCCTCCCTGAACTGGCTCGTACTTTCGGCACTCGCCCGCTGGTGGTGACCGGCGCCTCAACAGAGCGCGCGGCAACGCTTGTCTCGGCGCTCTCAGCAGAAACCTTTGCCGTGCCCGGCGAACCGACCGTCGACCTGGTCCGCGAGGGCGCACGGCGCGCGCAGGACGCCGCCTGCGATGTCGTAATCTCGATTGGCGGGGGCAGCGTAATCGACGCCGGCAAAGCGATTGCCGCGCTTGCCACCAACGGCGGGGAGCCGCTCGATTTTCTCGAGGTGGTGGGAAAGGGTCGCGCCATTGCGGTCCCGCCCCTGCCGTTCATCGCGGTGCCGACCACGGCGGGCACCGGCAGCGAAGTCACGCGCAACGCCGTGCTCGGATCGACGGAGCACGGCGTCAAAGCGAGTTTGCGAAGCCCACTGATGCTGCCGCGAGTCGCGCTGGTCGATCCCGAGCTGACATACGGGCTGCCTCCTGCAGTCACCGCCAGCACCGGCCTTGACGCCCTGACGCAGCTCATCGAGCCGTATGTCAGCGCGCGCGCCAATCCATTGGTCGATGCGATTTGTGTCGAGGGGATCCAGCGCGTTGCCGGTGCGCTGCGCCGCGCGTACCATGATGGCACGGATCGGGATGCGCGACGCGACATGGCACTGGCAAGCCTGTTCGGTGGCTTGGCGCTGGCGAACGCCGGACTGGGCGTGGTGCATGGTTTTGCGGCCCCGCTCGGAGGCCGGTGGAAGGCGCCGCACGGCGCGCTTTGTGCGGCGCTGTTGCCGCACGGCATGGCAGCCAACGTAGCCGCGTTGCGGGCGCGTGCACCGCAGCATCCTGCCCTGGAGCGCTACGCCGCCATCGCGCGCCTGCTTACCGGCCGGAATGAAGCAAGCGTGGAGGACGGCGTCGATTGGATCCATGAGATTTGCATCGAGCTCAACATCCCTGCACTGCGCGCCTGGGGGATCACCGAAGGCGATTTGCCCGGCATAGTCGAGGAGGCAGCCCGCGCCAGCAGCATGAAGGCGAATCCGCTACCGCTCACCAGCGAGGAGTTGCTAGCGGTGGTAGCGGCGGCGCAGTAACGAACTGACTCGGTGGACTGCAGCAACCATCGGGATTCCCCGCCAACGCCCTTCCCTCCAGAACCGGCAGATTTTGCGGTTGACCTCTCAAGGCTTTTCTCTGAGCTAGCCGTTTTCTACTCGCGCCTTTATGTCTGAGTACGCCGTCTCGATGAGCCGGCTGAGCGATGCTGCGTCTGTGGCCGTTCCCGGTCTCAGCTTCACATGGCGCATGAACTTTCCGGTGCCTTGCAGCAAGCGGGCCGGATCCGGCAGCGCTGCGCCGTGGAAGAATCCCACGTTTACGTGGGAAGTGAATGCATTGACGTAGCCGAAGGGCACATCACCCAGACATGCAACTGGACAGCCGTCATGCAAGATCTCCCGGACTTCGTCCCCGCAATTTCGCATCACCTCAAACCACTCATACGCGATGGCTCCCAATTCACCTGGATGGTCTTTCATCCACGTATCGATGTCGGGGTCGCGTTCGACAGCGCCGTTGAATCGCAGTAGTTCCGTTTTCATCGTCGCCCCCATTTTTCGCTTTCGGATCTATGTTACTTGGCACTCTCCACAAGGAACGAAGAGCTCGGTCCTCAAAACGGGCATGGCGGCTGGTTTCAACTGCATCGGATGGGCTGGATGACGAACCGGAAGAGAAGCGAGAGCCGTCCAAGATAGAGAATGACGCTTCGAATTTGATGCGAAATCGCGAGCGATTACACTAGAACCAAACGGAGGTCCCCCGATGGCAACATTGGCCCGGCCGCTTTCCCCGTCGGCCGAAAAGACTGCGCGCATTCCCTGGTATCTGTGGTGCTCTGCGCTGGCGGTCACTTCCGTAACGATCGGAGCACACTGGGACGTCTCCTGGCACCGTTCCATCGGTCGCGACACGTTCTGGACGCCCGCCCACCTCGCCATCTACCTCTGCGGGGTGCTGGCCGGAATCGCTTGCGGATACCTCATCTTCTCAACGACATTCCGGGATGGCCCGGAAGCGCGGTCCGGCGCGGTGCGCGTGCTTGGCTTCAGCGGTCCGCTGGGGGCCTTTCTCGCGGCGTGGGGCGGCGTGGCGATGTTGACCTCGGCCCCCTTCGATAACTGGTGGCACAACGCCTACGGCCTCGACGTGAAGATCATCAGCCCGCCGCACACGCTGTTGGTCATAGGCGTGTTCGGCGTGGAGATCGGATCTCTGTTCCTGATCATGGCAGCGATGAACCGCGCCGAAGGGCGGACCGCGCTGTTTCGCCCGCTGCAAGGTCTGCTTCTCTACCTTGCCGGATTGATGCTGGTACTTACGATGTTCTTCCGCATCGAGTATACCTGGGACGTCGCCCTGCACAGTTCCGGAGCCTATGTCGCGATTTCGATCGGCGTACCACTTTATTATGCGGCGGTGTGGAAGGCCGCGCGCCACAGGTGGGCGGTAACGTGGATGACGGCGATCTACACTCTGTTCCTGATAGGGGCCATTCTGATCCTTCCGCTGTTTCCCGCCGAGCCGAAACTGGGGCCGGTGTTCCAGCAGGTGACCCACTTTATTCCGCCCAAATTCCCGTTGCTGCTCATCGTGCCGGCCGTGCTGCTCGACCTGCTGTGGGGCCGCATCGGCGAACGGAACAAACTGCTGGTCGCGGCAGTCAGCGGGCCGGTGTTCATCCTGGGCCTGATTGCAGTGCAATGGCCGTTCGCCAGCTTTTTGATGAGCAAGGCATCGGAGAACCGCTTTTTTGCCACCGGGATTCATGACTACGGCAGCCCTTCATGGTCCGCGGAAGTCTCGCGGCATTTTGTCAACCCCCAGCATGGGCTGGCGCTGTGGTCAGGCCTGGGCATGGCGATGGTTTACTCAGCCATCAGCGCCTGGCTTGGCCTGATGCTGGGCGACTGGATGCGAAAGATTCAACGATGAGATTTTTCTGGTTCTTGTTGATAACCGTGGCGATGTCGAGCGGCAGTGCCTACGCCCACGTCGGCAGTCCCGACGTCTACGCCGAGGGACAGGCCGGGCCATACAAATTGTCGGTGGTTGTGCGGCCGCCGCTCGTAATCCCAGGGGTCGCGGACATCGAAGTGCGCGCACAGACCTCCGGTATCGAGCGCATTACCGTCACCCCGGTTCCGCTGATCGGAGAGGCTTCAAAGCATCCGCCTGTTCCAGATAGCATGGACCGGCCTTCGGCCGACGCGGGCTTTTATACGGCGCATTTGTGGATCATGGCCACGGGCTCCTGGCAAATTCGCTTTGCCGTAGCGGGCAGTCAGGGAGTGGGGGTCTTGTCGATTCCATTCCCGGCCACGGCGATGAGCACGCGCAAGATGCAAAAGGGTATGGGCGCAATGCTGACTGGGCTCGGCATGCTGCTTGTGGTGGGCATGATCGGCATTGTGGGCGCCGCCACACGCGAAGCTCGGCTCATGCCCGACGAATCGGTGACGCCCAATGGGCGCAGGCGAGCGTATATCGCCATGTCGGTCACATTCGGTCTGCTGGTGGCCGCGATTGTGCTTGGAAACACCTGGTGGAAATCAGAGGCTGCCAGTTATTCCGAATATATTTACAAGCCGTTACTCATGGAACCGGCTTTGCGCGAAGGGAATGTGCTTGACCTGCAACTACGCGATCCCGGATGGCTGTCGAACCGCAAACTGGATGATTTCATTCCCGACCACGACCACCTGATGCACCTCTACATGATCCGCTGGCCGCAGATGGACGTGGTGTATCACTTGCATCCCGAGCCGGTGGCTACCGGCGAGTTTCAACTCCCCATGCCGTCAGTGCCGGCGGGGACTTATCACTTGTACGCCGATGTGGTGCATGCCGCCGGTTTTCCTGAGACGATTGTGGGAACCATTACACTTCCTGCGATCGCGGGAAGGCCGTTGCAGGGCGACGATGCCGCGGGAACCGATGCGCCCGTCGGGACAGGGAGTAGCTTCGATCAGCGGTTCAATCTTCCTGACGGTTACACGATGGTGTGGAAGAAGCCGGCTCACCTCGTGGCGAAGGCAGCCGAGGATTTCGAGTTCGAATTGCTCGATCCGCAGGGAAAGCCACCCGCCGATATGGCGCTCTACATGGGAATGATCGGGCATGCGGCTTTCGTGAAGACAGACGGCTCGGTGTTTGCGCACATCCATCCCACCGGCACGGTGACCATGGCGGCGTTCATGATGGCGAATCCGCAATTACACGACTCCGCAATGAATCACGCCGCCGGCATGAACATGCCGGACATGGACATGGGCCATGGCACACTGCCGAATATCGTCAGCTTTCCGTATGGATTTCCGTCTGCGGGACAGTATCGGATCTTCGTTCAGATGAAGCATGGAAATGCAGTTGAGACGGGCGCGTTTGATGCCAATGTGGCCGGGCCCGCTAAGTAAGACTCTTGATCTAGATGCCCGTCTAGGGCGAGTTGGGACTTGGGTTATCGGGAGCGATGATCCATCGCTACCCTGCCGCACTAACTGCCTCCGGTCGAAGAAGGCGAGAAATCGACCGCAATCACTTCATGCAGGTCTATTGCCGGGATTTCAAGTGAAATGACACCGTGCTCGTCACGGTGAGCAATCTCGACCGCGGAAACAAGAAGATGAACTCGACTGACGCGGCGTCCATCCGGGACCCGGAACGATACCTTCTGCCGCGAAACAGGAATGATCTCGCGCACCGGCCCCTTCATCATCATGGGATTCGTCAGATTCACGAGATGAATGGTCATCGAGTTCGTCTGCTCCCATACCGCGACATCCAGAATGCCCTTTCCTTCGACTGAAATTACTGGGGCTTCATTCGTGGCCCATTCCACCGCGTTGCGGAGGAGCCTTCCGTGATCGACATCGAGCACCTCCCAGAAGGTTCGATCGATGTCGCCGGGAAAGTAGACCACTCGACCCTTCCCAACCGTTCGCAGATAGACGCCTGGCGCGTGCGTGGCGCCGGGCCTGGTATAAACCGACTCCATGGGAAGATCCGGATAACTCGGGATGATTCGCAGCGGCGTGAAACTGCTCTGGTCAACCGCCGGTCACATGGACCTGGTTCACCGCGTTGATGATTCGCACGGAATCTTCGAATCCGCGAACCAGCGGGTGAAAGCCGTTCGTTGCCGGATCCTTCTCAATCGAAAGGTAGGAGTTCAACATGTTTTCATCGACTCTGCCCGCATAGGACGCACCGAACAATTCTGACAGGCCGAAGTCTTTTCGCCGCACTCCCCATTCGTCGTAGAGCGATGTTTCATACGTGGCGACAAGGCCGCCGCCTGATTCGACGAACGCGCGCAATTGCCCGCACTGCTGCGTCTGACAGAGCAGCGATGTTAGGCAGGATCAAGGTGCGAAACGGTGCAAGGTGCTTCGCATCGAGACATCGATCGTGAACCATCTCGAAGGGAATCCGCGCCTCTATTAGCGCTTGATAGAAGCCAAGTCCCGGGTCTTCAACCTTCTCGTGCGCCCGCGCCCCGCCATAAAACCACGCACTCTGCTGCGAATACACCAGACCCACGCGCGCCAGTGGACGCGCATTGCGCAGATAGTCTTCGTGAGCGTATTGCCATTGGTAGATTTCCTCCACCACCGGAAGCCACCGGCGATCGATCGGCTTCGCATTGAACTTGGTGACCCACGGCCGCAGTCCCTGGGCCATACCATCCGCAACCCACATGCGGATTTCGTCGCCATTCTGCACCGAGTCTTTCCATCGATGTTCGTCATCAAAGCCGACACTGAAGATGCCGACAATGGGCTTGTCTCCCATGGTGGCGCGATATTCCTTGCCGTTCTTTCCGTTGGCCCAGGGAGGCGTTAGTCCTCTCCGGCTTTGGCGGTCGGCGAACAGGGTTGGCGCAAGTTCGCCAATGGTCTTCATGTCGAGCGGGCTCAGCGCGCCTCCGCCTGCATTCGCGATGTAGCTGGCTTCGGGATTGATCGCCCGTATCTTTTCGTTCCATAAACGCCAAAGGTCGAAGAGTCGTTTTTGATTCCAGACAATGTATTGCTTCCGTGCCGGATCCTGCGGGTCAGTGGTTCGTGGCAAATCCAGCCCAGAGAACTCACGGAAATTCTTCTGGCAATGTTCGCAGTAACACATCCCGCTCCCGGCCCAGCGATTGGTGAAGATGCCATCGGGCTTGTACTTGCGCATGATCTCTTCATGCACTTCAGTCATGAATTCGAAGTTGTAGGGACCGAGCGCGCAGGTGAGCCAATAGCGGGGATCGGACGAATGCCGTCGCTTCTGCCCATTGGCATCCACCATGATCCAGTCGGGATGCGCATCATAGACCTTCTGCCAGCATGCGTGAGAATCGGTTCGGGCAACCACGTTCATGTTCAGCCTGCGGCAACCGGCCAACAGGTCGCCGAACGTGTCCCGGTCGCCCAGCCACGCGCTGCGCTGGTGCAGTGGAATGTCGGTTGGATAGAACGCCACGACTCCGCCCGCGCTCAGGCAGGCCGCGTCGGCATGAATCTGCTTGAAGTAGTCGAGCCAGAACGACTGGTCGTAGTTGCCGGGATCGTCTTCGACAAACGCCAGTTGCGCCCATCGCATTGGCCGGCTGTACCATCCGCTTCCTTCATCGGTGAGTGGAGGGTTTGCCGGTTCGGCCGCGATCAGACGCGTACCCGCATTCGCGGCAACTAAGCAACTTGTTGCGGCAACGGCCGTTTGCTTTACGAATTCTCTTCGGCTGCTCTTCATGGCAAATCCCCCGATTGTTGCCATGATAGCTGGCGGGAAGGCATTGATCTTCAGCGGGTCATGGCGTAGTGCACCTGCTCCTCGATGGCGGCTATCTGCAAGGGCTTGCGGTTCGCGCGCGTCAGTGCCGAATTCACGTCGGAGAGTTCGGCAGTTTTGAATCGCTGCCACGCTGCAGTCTGGGTGCGGGCCGACTTACCCATATTATCGGCGATGGCGACCGCCTGTGCGGGTGCGGTTCGATGGCCGCTCTCCACCATTCGCAACGCTGCGCCCAATCCTGCATTCGCTTCGGCGAGGCCGTGTTCGTTTTCTTCCTTCTTCTCGTCTTCAGCGTGGCCGTCGCCCTTGATCGCCTGCAGTCGCGCAAGCGCCTTGCGGACAGCTTCCGCCAGGAACGGCGGATTGTTCTCGTCCTTCGCATCCAGCTTCTTCAATTGGCTCTCCACGCTCTCCAGTTCGGCCATCGCTTTGCGAGTGGAGAGGGTTTGAACATAGATGGAATCAGCCAGTGCGAATTGCCGCTCGAGCAATTCTGTCGAAGCGTCGACGCGTGGATCCATCGTCACTCGCAATGGTCGCTCCAGGCGCACCCCATCTACCGTCAGCCGCAAGGTGTAGTTGCCCGGCGCTACGCGCGGCCCGGGTGGCACCGCGGCCGAGTCTTCGTCGTCATCATCCATCCCTGAGCCGGAACCGCCGGCGGCGAGATCCCAAACAAAGCGATGCAATCCGGTGCTGGCTTCAAGCGTTTGCGGCTTGGGAAACCAGCGCTCAGCAATGGGCAGGAGAGGACGCTGCACGGTTGCCTTGTCATTGCTCGAAAAGTGCCGAATCACCTTGCCCTGCGCGTCAAGGATTTGCAGAACGACTTTGGTTTCGTCGGACTGAAGATAGTAGTCGACGATCGCTCCGTTTGGGGGATTGTCGGCCTGCGGTTCTTCCGGCGGCAACGGCGAGCCGAGAAAACCGTCGTTATCCACACGTACCGCCGTGGGCGGAGCATACAAATAGGCCCGTGCCTTTGCGGCATCTGCGGCTTGGCGAAGGGGCTCGATGTTATCGAGAACCCAAGCCGATCGGCCGTGCGTAGCCACAATCAGGTCGCTGCCATTCAACGCGATGTCGCGAACCGAACTCACCGGCAAATTGAGATTCAGCGATTGCCAGTGGCCGCCCGCATCGAACGACGCATAGATGCCAAACTCTGTGCCGGCAAAGAGAAGGTTCCGCTGCTGCGTATCTTCGCGAACTGCGCACAGGAAGTGCGTTGGAGCAATACCGGCGACGGAGAGTTTCCAACTCTTGCCATAGTCGTGAGTGATGTAGAGGTATGGCTTTTGATCATCGAGCCGGTGCCGGTCAACTGCCGCATACGCCGTTGCTGGATCGAAGCGCGAAGCTTCAATGAGAGAAATTTTGCTCCAGGGAGAAAGTCCAGACGGCGTAACGTTGCGCCAGGTCTTGCCGCCGTCCATCGTCAAATGGATGCGTCCCGTATCCGATCCCGCCCAGATCTGTTCCGCGCGCAGCGGTGATGGCGCAATGGTATACACGACCCCGTAACCGCGTTGCTCAGCGTTCTCGATGGTAATTGGGTCTTTGTCGCTAGCTGTTGACACGGCGCCGGTCAGGTCCGGACTGATCTCTTGCCAATGCAGACCGCCGTCGATCGTCTTCATCACGTATTGAGTGCCGAGATAAAGCGAAGTCTTATCGGCCGGCGAGAAAACCAACACCGGTGTCCACGGATCGCGATACCTGCGCTTGTTGATCGGCAACTCGAATCCGCCCAGCGGCCACGGCGTGATGTTCTGGCTGAACGAGGTGCGGCGGTCAAAGCGCTGAACTCCGCCATAGGCCCCTGAAAGATAGATCACGTTTTCGTTCTTCGGATCGATGGCAATGTATCCGCTTTCGCTGCCGCCGGGCAAAAACCAGTCGCGCGTATCCACATGCCCGTGATCGGAACGGCTGTGTACCGCGATCGAGCCGCTGTCCTGTTGTGCTCCGTATATCGAGTAAGGGAAACTGTGGTCGGTGGTGACGTGATAAAGCTGCGCCGTGGGCTGGTTGTACCACGTTGTCCATGTTTTCCCGCGATCGAGGCTGATGGTAGCTCCCTGATCGACTCCCAGCGCGAGATGCGAAGGGTTTTGCGGATCGACCCAGAGCTGGTGGTAGTCATCGCCGCCGGGCGCACCGCGCACAATCTCGATGGTCTTGCCGCCGTCGTTTGTCCGGTAGAGCGCGACGTTGGGAATATAGAGAACATCGTCATCGGTTGGATCGATCGCCAGGGAATTGAAATACCATGCGCGGCTCGTCAATCGCGCGTCGGCATTGGCTAGTGTCCATGTGTCCCCCTGATCGTCGGAACGATAGAGTCCCGAGTGCCCAGCGGAATCAATGGTCGCATAGACACGGCGACCGTCGGCGCCGACGGCGATCCCGATCCGCCCCCATGCGCCTTCCGGCAGTCCGTGGCCGGCGATCGTGACCCAGTTTGCGCCGCCATCAATGGAGCGGTAGAGCGCATTGCCTGGCCCTTCGAGAGGCGCATAGGTGCTCCACGGCGGGCGATGCGCGTTCCACGTAGCTGCGAAGAGAACCTGCGGTCGTTTCGCCGCCATTGCAATGTCGGCAATGCCAATCTTCTTCTCCTTTGTCGAGCACTCGCTGCCAGTGCTCCCCAGCGTCGGTGGATTTGTAGACGCCCCTCTCTTCGTTCGGACCATAAGCGTGCCCCAGCACCCCCACATACACCGTGCGCGCATCCGATGGATCAACCAGGATGCGGCTGATCTGGCGGGAGTCGTCAAGACCGATGTGCTTCCAGGTTGCTCCTCCGTCATCGCTGCGGTACATGCCATTGCCCGAGGCCAGATCGGAACGAATATCGGATTCGCCCGTGCCCACGTAAATCACCTTTGGATCGGAAGGAGCGACGACAAGTGCGCCAATGGAAGCGACCGGCTCGTGATCGAAGATTGGCTCCCAAACCGTGCCAGCATCTGTCGTCTTCCACACGCCGCCATCCACGCCGCCGAAGAAGAAGTTCCGTTCGCTGCCAGGCACGCCGCTGACCGCGGCCACCCGCCCGGCACGAAAAGGCCCGACCAGCCTCCAACGCAATCCGTTAAGCAATTGTGGCGGTATGTCCTGCGCACTCGCACCCACCGACGCGGGCGCGCAGAAAAGAGTGGAGACTGAATACAACACCAGACCAAGACAGCGGGAAGGGAAGCGGAAATTCATCGTGAATCTGATTGTACGGCGGAAGCCAAAATGGGCAAGAGATTTGAGTCTGAAAGAGCGCGGTAGCGCGTCCGGCAAGCGCCGCATTGGGGCGGCTCTCCGGTCGATGTCAAGCGCCTCGGCAGTTCCTTCACTTCCACACTTCAAAATCGCGATTATAGGCTATGGAACTCCGGGCGGGATCCATTCGAATCGGAGAGCAGACCGTCGAACTCGTCATACAGGCGCCCACCAAGTTCTGAGCTCAAGTTGTCGCGAGTTCTCCTGAAGACGGACCATGAGAGCCACGGTATCTGAAGCGCCATGCCGATCGACTTAAGGCGCCGCGCAGCCAAATTCCCGGGATGAATTGGGTTGCCATTTCGCGACACCAGCACAAAATCATGAGGCCCGGCAAACTTTCTTTTGTTCTTCAGATCGAATAAGTGGGCCGCCAACGGCCGCGGTAGGGGAGCAAATCTCTTTCGGGCGTTGATTACTGTACTCAATTCGCCCCGATAACTCTGGTTTCTAACCGCAATGGTCCTTGGGGGGATAAGTTCTTGCTCCACCATTCGGCTGGAACTGAATAGATTTAGATACTTCCATTGAAGGCCACATGTCTCCGCAACACTCAAGTCGGTCAACAGCATAATAAGAGCGACCTCTCTCTCGGGATATGCCATCGCGAGGAGCACGGTCCTTAACTGTGCGTGGGAGAGAGAATGGGCGGCCTTCCGCTTCATCTCCGGAAGTATGACGAAGTTGGCTGGATTTGGCTTGCAGCAATATCCGGTCCGTACTGCATGCGAGAAAATGGAGCGAATAATATTGCGGAGATGCGTCACGGTCTGGATCGAATACCCGCGTTCAAGAGCTGTCGAAGTCAGGCGCTGAATCGCCTCCGCATTGATCTCGTTGAGACGCAGCAATCCAATGTATGGCCAATTCGGAATTGTTGTGAGCCTGGCGTTCATCTTGCCCTGACGGGATGCGAATATGCGCGTCACTTCTTCAGGTGGCAGCACATGTTTGAGGATTGCCTTGAAATGATCGCGGCCAGCAGATTTCTTGGTGGCCACAAACTCTGGGATGAAGCTCCGCTCAATAAATTCGGCCAGAGTTGGGGACATGTTTCCATCCTCGCCGTCGAGAGCATGTCCCCCGACTGAGTCGGAATAACTATCTGGCTTTAGCGAACCATCATGAATTCGGAATTCCTTTTCCACTGGAATAAATGGAGCCCACTCCTCAGACGGTGCCGGTCTCGAGTTTCCAACCCGTAGCTCTTCCTTAGGAACGTAGACAGAAGAATCCGATTCATCCAAAGCCGCAATCGTATCTGATCCACTTCGTTGCACTCTCATAGCCTCCGAACGAATTGCGCTGCGATATTGTCTTCCCTCGACAATTCGGCAGAAATCGACTCCAGTGGCCTCTTCCACCGACGACGCCTCAGGATGAAGTATTAAGGCCCTGCAAGGAGGGCCGATTAGGATGGCACTACCTGCCCGTAAGAAGGCGGGATTGCAATTACATGGTGTCGAAGCCCCCGGTGAGATGAACGTGCACTTCTAATGGAACAATTGCAACGAATCGAACAACCAAGCCTGAAAGCGCAAAGGGCAGGAGACACCGGACCGGACAAGTCACTACAACTAATCTCGATTGGCAATGTATCAAGCAATCCCGCGGGTTGGAATTTGCTCTTGGGCAAATGAATAAACATTTTGACAAAGTTTGCAAAACCACTAAGTATGCACCAGTTCGAATGCGTGTCGGCATCGACGGGATCGTGTTCGCGTAAGCGCTGATCAGCTAAGCAACTGTGGAGCAAAGGACATATGGATGTTCTCCCCGATGCAAGCACTCATTCACTCGGCGTCGGCATCTGCAAACAGTCAAGAGATTGGAAAACAAGAACGAAGTTGCGCTTGAGCAAATAGACCTTCTGACTCTCACTCGATGGTTGACCCGATTCGAACCGGAGTTGCGTGCGCTGAAAAAAGGCGTCGGCGCGGTCTCGGACAGAGGGAAACGAATGTCGAGCGGAAACTTTGGCGCAACGTTGTCTTTGTCGGTGTTCGTGCTGGTTGCAGCCGTACCTGCGATAGCGCAGTCTTTCAGGGTTCAATGCCCCACCAGTACGATCACTCACCCAGCGAATGCGGTGATGAACAGTATTGAGCCTGCATACACCGGAGCGACTTATAGCCCGGTCACCGGAAAATCCGCGACCTATACGGACGGCCTCACCGGGCCAGTGAACGGTGCAATCAAGTGCCAGCAGATCTCCGGTGGAGATGGATATGCCACGATGGGCGATGGCACGCAGACTTACATGTTCTCGTTCGGGCCGCTATCAGGACTCGCCGACATGGCTGCTGGGAAACCTGGCACGCAATTTCCAAGCGTTTTTAATGTGGTTGCCCCGACTACGTTGATGCCTGGCGATCCCGCCACGACAGATGGCCCCAGCTATGCGAGCTTTCCTCCGTCACCCAATCTGGGAGGGTTCATTTGGAATGGCGCAGTGGGCCTAACTCCAGACCTAGACGGCATAGGCGACGGCAACTGTGTGACTCCATGCCTCGATGGTCACGTGGATGCGCGCCAAATCATGGATGTCGGTGTGATGAACGGAAACATCCCGGCGCCACTGATGGCGATCGATGAGGACGACGAGTTCTTTCTCACACTGACCAACGTTGGCATGATCATGCGCCCCGACCTCTTCGAACAGCATACGGTCCACTTCCACGGTTATCCGAACGCCTCAGCGTTCTACGACGGCGTGCCGGATGCTTCTGTCGCAATCAACATCGGCGGCAGCTTCACTTACTACTATCTTGCCCCCGATGCGGGCACTTACTTCTGGCATTGCCACATCACCCCTCCGGAGCACTTGCAAATGGGGATGGTGGGCCAAATCTATGTCCGTCCGCGACAGAACCGCGTGCCCGGTGGGATGTCCCTGTACGCCGCGCTGAATGCACAACAAAGCGATCCCCGTACGGCCTGCAATCCCAGCGCCGACATCCTTTGTACGAATCCGCTTCCGGCCGGCGGTGATAACAATACCCTCGGTGGATTCGATCAGGCAACGCAAATTGCTTCGAAGATGTATGCCTACAACGACGGTGATGGCTCGACGGCCTACGATGTCGAGTATCCCATCCAGATTCACGGATTCGATCCGAACTTCCACTTTGTCGGCATGACCTTCAACCCGGAAGGCTTCACTGACATGAAGGACAAGTATTTCCTTCTGAATGGCCGCAGCTATCCCGACACAGTTACGCCCGGCCCACTGGCAACGCAGTCTGCAGATGGCGTCAATCACTTCTCGCAGCCGTTGTCTTCCATCATCATCATCCCCGCCGGCAAGAAAGCGCTGCTCCGGATCTCGGATCTGGACGTGACCGAGTATCAGACGCTTGCTTCGCTGTCGATTCCCATGAAGGTGATTGGCTATAACGCGAAGCTACTGCGCGATCAGGCCGGCAACAACATGTACTACACCACCAATTCCATCACCCTTGGCGGCGGCGAATCGCTGGACGTCATTCTTGATACTGCCGCTATTCCCTCAGGAACTTATTACCTCTACACCCCGCAACTCGACCACCTGGCCAATGACGCCGAGAACTTCGGCGGGCTCATGACAGAAATCCGCGTTCAGTAGGAGAGCGACTATGAAGCCGAAGACGATGAAAAACGCGTTCTACACGACAAGACTACTCCTGGGCGCGATCATTTCAGTCGCGCCTCTGGCGACGACGGCTCATGCTGCGGCTCCGGGCATCACAGGTGGCACTGGAACCCCAACATTCAGCCTGACAGCGCAATCCGCGAATATTACTCAGCCCGATGGGCAGGCCATCTACTCCTGGGGTTATGGCTGCCGCAGCGCTCCGAGCGGCTTTGCGCCCACTCTCGGAAGCAAAGGAATGCCCGGCCAAAACTGTCCCACTATGCAGATCCCTGGTCCCACGTTGATTGTGACCGAGGGCGATAAGGTTACGGTAAGCCTAACCAACGGCCTTCCTACGGCTGCCGGAAACACGTCCATTCTATTTCCGGGGTTCCAGGTTACGACGACCGGTGGTGTCACTGGATTGATGACGCAGGAAGCGACGCCGGGCGGAACCGTGACCTATTCTTTTACTGCCAGCACTCCGGGTACGCACTCCTACTTCAGTGGTACGCGGGGCGACCTCCAAATCGAGATGGGGCTGTATGGCGCCCTCATTGTCCTGCCCCAAAAAGTCCCTGGGGCTTGTACCGCCGGGTTACATGCGTCGAACCTTACTGCGGAGAACTTCTGGGGTGAAGGTGATTTTCGCCTGGCGGCGGCCGCATATGATCACGACAAGACGTGCTATGATCGCGAATATCTCTTCCAGTTTTCTGAGATGGACCCTCGCATTCACGAAGCGGCTCTTGCTCAGGTAACTGCAAAGACGGGATGCTCGGCCGGAGCCGCCGGGTGCAGTCTCAATGTCCCCACAGAGCCGTATCATCCCGCCTACTTCATGATCAACGGGCGCTCGATGCCCGATGACATGGATCCCAACTACGCCATCCAATATCCACATCAGCCCTACAACGGCAACCCGCATATGCATCCGGGCGAGCAGGTTTTGCTGCGCATTATCGGCCAGGGCCGCTGGCAGCACCCGTTCCACGAGCACGCTAACCATGTGCGCATCCTCGCGCGTGATGGGAATCTGATCCTCAGCGCGACTGACTCCGAGAGCCTTGCCGGACCAGCGCTGTTCACGACCACGACCACTCCTGGACAGACGATGGATGGCATCTTCTACTACACAGGCAGAGGCCTCAACTGGGATATGTACGGACATAATCCTGGCTCCTCTGATACGAGCGCCACGCTCCCATGCATTCCGGACGCGAACGGATACAATACCGGGGCCCCGACGGCGATCAATTTCTGGGAATGGTGCCAGGATCACAACAAGCCTCTCCAGGCATCTCCGTTCGGCGACGTAGCCGCCAACGGGCCTGTAACTTTGCCCGACCCCAACATTCTGGTAAATGGCGCATGGTACGGGGGTAGCCCCTATCTCGGGCCTGACGCGACAACCCGGGCGGTCGGGACCACTGGAACGACGCCGCCTTCCGGAACTATCGGGAATTCGCCAACGGGTGAGGCCGGTTTTGCCTTTATGTGGCACTCGCACAACGAGCGCGAGATCACTACCAACAATGCATTTCCTGGCGGAATGATGATGATGATGCTCGTCGATTCCCGGGAATTTGTGATTGACGAATCCAATTAGCTAGGAGAGCAGAAAATGCGAGCCAATCATCTGAAAGCGATTCTGAAGACAGCGGTAAGCGGAGCGACTGTTCTCCTTTTTGGAGCCGGCATGGCTGGCGCTCAGCAGCAGGTAAACCTGACTGCAGGGCCAACAACCGCGACTCTGCCGGACGGTTCAGGTGTGCCGATGTGGGGCTACACCTGCGATGCCACGCAACCAACTGGCACCACCGCGACGTGTCGCGCCCTTAACCCGAACGCCGGGTCGAACTGGTCGCCGGTTGTCATTACGGTGCCGGCCGGTCAGGACCTGGTGGTTAGCCTGACCAACAGCCTCACATTTTCCACCGACTCGGGCACCAACACTCTTCCAACCTCGCTGGTGATCGTGGGCCAACTTGGCGGCGGCGCGGGCACTCCTGGAGGATTCACTGCTCCCCCAGACCACACGAATGCCCAAACAGTGACGTGGCCGATCGCCGATCCCACCACCTCAGGGACGCCCCCTCTGCAGGACAAGAGAGTCCAATCTTTCGGTACGGAGGTATCCACGGGCTCGACCACAGCTCTGACTTGGACTGCGCCACGACCGGGCACTTATCTTCTCGAATCCGGCACTCATCCCTCCATCCAGGCGAGTATGGGACTGATTGGTATGGTTATCGTGACCACGGCTCCGTCGGGAGGAACATCCGGTACAGCGTATCCGGCGGCTGGGGCAACCTCCGCGGTCAGTTACAACGCGGACCTTCCACTGCTCTTCAGCGAGATTGACCCGATCCAGAACAATGTAGTCGACACAGCGGTTCGCACATCGGGATTCAGCGAGACTGCTGTCTGGTCGGCCAAGCCCGGCGCCTGCGGCGACCCAGCGGTCCACACCTGCTATCCCCCGGTGGTGAATTACTCTCCGCTCTATTACCTGATCAACGGAGTCGGGTTTAACAAGACCAATGCGTCCGCATCGCTGTTTCACAGCGCACCGGCGACGGGAATCACGCCGCTGACGGGCCAGGTGCTGGTAAGAATGGTCAACGCCGGCTCGCGGATGCACGTGCCGTCGATCGTAGGATCGTTGACCGGCACACCCGCGAAGGGCGGCTTTTCGCTCATTGCTGAAGACGGCAACCTGCTTCCCGGCCTTCCTCGCGTCCAGAACGAGGTTTTCATGGCCGCGGGCAAGACCTACGACGTGATGATCAACGCGCCCGCCGTAGCGGCTTCGGTCTTATCTTCTAAGGCGCTCCCCATCTACGACCGTGAGTTGAGCCTGTCGGGCAATGCGGTTGCTCGTGATGCGGGCATGCTTGCATACCTTAGCATCAATAACGCGGTTACGCCTGCGGCAGTGGGATCCGGGCCGGGAGTCGCGAATGCTGACACGTATAACGCTCTTTACTCAGGCAAGACCTTAACTGTGTCAGACCCGGCAAAGGGTGTGATCGCTAACGATATCAATGTCTACGGCGTCAAGATTCTGTCGCAGGCGAAAAACGTTAGGTCCCTATCGGGACTGCCCGGCACGACACTGGTGGTCTGTCCCAAGACTCTTGGCCGGGGCAGTTTCGATAGGGTCGTTTGAAGTAAGTTGCTGGCGTTTGCGATGGACGCGGTGATCTGCCTATGCATTTTCAATGTCGCCGACGAGCCGATTTGGAGCATTTCAGGTGCAGAACGTGACCGCTGGAGTAATGGGAGCCCCGTTTGCGAATGGATCTGCTTCCCGCAAGGTGTGAGTCGGTGACGCAGGCAGGGTGCGTCAGCAGGGTATGGGCACACGAAAGCTTTGCATGCGCGAGCACGCCATCGAGCGACTGGGTAGATTCGCCGTGAGCCATGGATATTTTATGAGCTGTCAACGCAGCACCTCTGTGGAGTAGGGAGGCTCAGGTCTGGCCGGAAGTAAAGTTGAGCGCTGGTGAACCGTTCGATGACCAGCATGGTGCCGGAGCAGACGGGACAACGTGGCAGGTTGGTGGTTTCGGGGCGATCTGGGTACGCAACAGCGCCGAGCAACTCGCGGCAACGTGCAAGGGCGGTTTCCCTTCTGCGGTTGGCGAAGAAGCCGAAGTGACGGATGCGGACCAGACCTTTAGGCAGGACGTGAAGAAGGAATCTGCGCAGGAACTCATCTGCGGAAACGTTCATAACCTTCTTCTTTCCGCCATGGGCATAGTCTCGCCAGCGAAATGATACGCGATCGTTTTCGAAGGCCACGAGCCGGTGGTTAGAGATGGCGACGCGATGGGTGTAGCGCGCCAGGTAGTTGAGAACGTGTTCGGCGCCGCCGAAGGGTGGCTTAGCGTATACGACCCAGTCCTTCTGGCCGAGTTGCCAGAGGAAGCGGCTGAATGCCCCAGGTGAGGCAAGTTGCTCGATGGAGTTATGAAACTGGAGTCTGTCCTGTTTGAAAATTCCCCGTAGTTCCTCGCAGAACTTGCCGCAGAAGACCTTGCTGAGAGCTTCAACGGGCAGGAAGAATCGGGGCGAGGAGTCGATCCATCTGGAACCATCGAGAGCAAGGCCGCCGGCGGGAACGATGTAGTGTACGTGGGGATGAACTTGGAGGTTCTGTCCCCAGGTGTGGAGCACACCGAGGAACCCTATGTCCGCTTCCAGGTGCTTGGGGTCGCGTGCCAGTTCGAGTAGAGAAGCGGCGCTGGTGCGGAAGAGCAAATCGTAGAGCAGCCGCTTGTTCTGGAGGACCAGAGTGCAGAGTTCGTGCGGCAAAGTGAAGACGATGTGGAAGTAAGGCACAGGCAACAGCTCAGCCGAACGCGCGGCCAGCCACTTGGCGCGCACGTTGCCCTGGCACTTCGGGCAGTGCCGATTTCGGCATGAATTATAGGAGGCGGTCAGATGGCCGCAGCGGACGCACTTATCACGATGACCGCCCAGTGCCGCAGTGCGGCACCGGACGATGGCATCGAGCACCCTGCGATGCACCCATGCAAAGTGTTGCTTGTGCTTTTCCCAGAATCGATCGCCCACTGCGCGGACGATGTCGGCCACCTCGAGGGTGGGCCGGCTCATCGCTTCATCAACCTCCTGGAGCGCTTCACTTCATCGGGCTTGGACACCTCGATGGCTTCCAGCGGACTGGGAATCGCTTGCAGGTGACGCCGCGACAGGTGCAGGTAAACCGTCGTGTGTTCAAGCTTGGAGTGTCCGAGAAGGACCTGGATGGTGCGCAGATCGGCGCCGGCCTCCAGCATGTGGGTGGCAAAGCAATGCCTCAGCGTGTGCGGAGATACATGCTTCTTGATGCCGGCATGTTTAACCGCGTGGGCGACAGCGTCCCAGACGATCTTCTCCGTGATGGGCACATCTGCTCGCCAATTCTTCACTGTGCCTGGAAATAGAAAGGTCCTCGGCTTCATCCAGCGCCAATACGCGCGCAGTGTCTCCAGCAGCTTCGGGGTCAGCAGTACGTCACGTTCATGACTGCCCTTGCCGTGAACATGAATCACCATACGCTCGCTGTCGATATCGGAGACCTTGAGATGACACAGTTCAGACCGGCGCAGTCCGGTCGCGTAGAGAACCATCAACATGGTGCGATGCATCAGGTTCCGAGCTGAATCAATCAGCCGAGCCACCTCTTCCGGGCTGAGTACAGTCGGCAGCTTCCGAGGACACTTGGGAAACGGAATCTCATCGGGCAGATACGGTCGGCGAAGGGTCTTGACGAAGAGAAACCGCAGAGCCGAACAGCGGCTCTGGATGGTCCGGGCTGACAGCTTCCGGTCACGAAACAGATGAACCTGGTACTCACGGATGTGGCTTGGGCCAAGGCGCTCGGGCGAGCGATGGAAGTACTTCGCAAAATCTTCCACCGCGTGGATATAGATGGTTGCAGTTCTCTGTGAGTAGTTGCGACGCTGAAGCTCATCCAGCATGCGCTGCCGAAGATGGGTCACGGTGAACCTCCTGTGACCCAAGGCTTACACCGCCGACAACGGCCGGGGGACAGCCCATGCAGCAGCGTCCGTCGCGCCAGCGACTTAGTTCAAACGGCGTTGTAACTCTCAATGCTGACGGAACATTTACCTATGTCCCCAACGGCACTGCAACGTCCGATTCGTTCATTTATGAAGCGAATGGTAACTCGGCAATCAATGCAAAGGTGACCCTCGGCCCCGCAACTTTGGAGGGAGCGGCCGGCATTACCTGTGCTAATTCGAGCTTCAATTCGAGTTTCGCAACGAAACTGAAGATCAAGTCACCAGGAGTACTCGAGGGTTGCGTTGACGCCCTGGGATACCCGCTTACGGTATCGCAGCAGAGTAGTAGTGCTCCTGCATCCGGTTCGCCTAACCTGGCAATTACGGTGGACCCCAGCGGCGGGTTTACCGCCAAGGCAACGTCACCAGGAACCTATTCTTTCACTTTTTACGCACAGAACTCGCAAGGAGTTGTCGCGGCTGCTGCTACAAGTGTTAGTTTGACCTTCCCTCAACAGAGCGGCCTGACTGTGAAGGTTCTTGACGGTTCGGACAAAACAACCGAGATCAAGGACTACCGCTGGATTATCGAAGAAGACCGCACATTCTATGTCGATCCGAACTGCACCGGGAACCCGCCCCCGTCCGGCTGTTTGGGAAGCACGAGTACTGGCGGAATCGTTCCGAATTTCGGCACCAACTTCCACACCAGCTACATGCCGGTGATTGCTACCGGATGCACCGGAGATACCTCGTGCGGTTCCGGCCAGACTGTGCGCGGCAATCCTGCCGCAGTCGATACGGTTACGATGCCGGGCGAGGTGGGGCTCTGCAACGCTGCCACCCCCTTGATAAAAAACTGCCTGGATCCTGGCAAGCGCTATTACATTTCCGTCCTTCCTGGCGATGCGGCTCAACCGTTTATCGCGACCTACGCGGACGTGCCTGATTGCTCGCCGTCCGGTGTTACTGCCGGACACTGCGGACACGGCATGGGCGGAGCTCCCATCGCGAAGGGAGCTAGCTCCGTCACCGTCATGACGGAACCAAGCCCGTATCCGCCCGCCACGTTATCGGTATTCGTGTTCGAGGATGACTATCCATTGAACGGAGAGCACGACGCCGGTGGCGGCATCGATGTGCTTTCGCCGAACGAGCCCGGCCTGGGCGGATTCCAGATTACCCTCGCTGACGATGCAGGCGGCACCGGAGATGCAACCGGCACGCCCACTTATGACATGTTCAATATGCCGCTGAGCAACAGTTTGGCGGGAACCATCGATCCGGTGACGAAGAAAGATGCATGTCCGATTGCCTTGCAGGATACGGCAACCACAGCCGCCGGCAACCAGCAGGGGATCGTGGGTATGATCATCACCTGCCCCACGTATGAAAACGGGCTGGACTCTAATAACCAGCCGATTCTTTCTCCGCTCGCCGGCCAGGCAGTGGTGAAGAACCTATATCAGGGAAGATACGGTGTCATCGCCAACCCTGGTGCGGACCGGATCGCGCGCGGCGAAGAGTGGCTGCAGACTAACACACTGGACGGGCAGAAGGCCCACGATTCGTTTATGCGCATCGGTGAGCCAGGCTATTTCCAGGAGTTCGGACCAGCGGGATATCACGTGACCATCGGCTTTGCCAATCCAGCAAAGATCAATGCTCGCGGCACGACGATGTGCGCTGCAACCGGCGCCGATTGTACTCACACCGTCAACGGGCATATCACAACCGCGCGCATGAGCCGTACCCCGGATGAGCGGCTTTACGGCAGCGGGACCCACGATGCATATGCATTCACTCAGTGCTACGTCAGCATCGGCGATCCGGATGGAGCCGATTTCGGATTCACGAAATGCGACGGTGATGGAAATTTCAAATTCACCAATGTTCCCCCGGGGAATTGGAAGATTACGACCTTTGACCAGTGGAACGACCAGGTAGTGGATGGCATTACCACCCCAGTCGGCATGAATTGCACTACAACGGGGACAACCACCACTTGTACCGGTTTAGATGCCCAGGGCAATCGGGATATGGGCGAGGTTGCAGTCCACCAGTGGCAGTCGAACATCTACACCCGCACGTTCCTCGATACGAACTACACCGGCGTCTCGGGCGACAATCCCGGGCTTCCGCTGGTCGACACCAACGTCCGCTTCCGTGATGGTAGTTTCTCCAACTTCAACAACACCGATCTGGATGGCTACGCGGGTTTCAACGAAGTCTTCCCGCTGTTCAACTGGTACGTGATCGAGACCGACTCGACGCGTTACAAGAACACCGGAACGCACGTGGTGTATGACTCCGGCGGCCCGGTCGATAACAGCTCGCCAGGTGGGGTACCGTGCTCGAGTTCATCCACCACGTCGAAGCCCTGCGGCAGCTCAGCGATTGCAAAAAATCTGGCCAACACCTACGAGCCCAATCCGCTGCCCTCAGACTTGTCGATCCCAGGCGCTGTGTACTGCGACAAGGCGGATTGCGCGGGCTTCTCGATTGCGAGCGCGATCAATTCGACCGGAGGTCTGGCTTTTCCAAGCGGACCTACCTCCACCGGCCGAATCGATCCGGCGTGGGTCAACTCCTACGGATGGCAGGGATTCTCCGGCCAGAATAACTTCCTCGAATTCGGCAAGCGGCCCTTCGCGCCTGCCACAGATTCAACGCCAGCCGAGAATGGCGGCATTCATGGGCACGTTGTCTACGCTTCAACCCGGCCGTTCGACGATCCGCAACTGCTCCTCCAAACGAGCTGGGAGCCCTTGATCCCGCACGTAAGGGTGAATCTGTACAAAGAGGATGTTGCACCCGATGGTGTCACAACGTCCCTCAAGCTGGTTGACTACACCGAGACTTCGAGCTTTGATGATTGGGCCCAGGGTTTTCGCTCCGATGGCAAACCGAATATGAACTGCCCCGGCCAGGGAGATAGTTCCACCGACCCCTACTTTTACTTCGCATTGAGCGGGCAATCCCAATGGCTCGATCTATACAACAACAATGGAACCCCAACCCACCAGATTCCCCACGATTCTCGATACAAGTGCTATGACGGCATGCACAACTGGAACCAGTTGCAGCCGGCGCCCTATGACGGCATGTACAGCTTCCCGAGCGTAACGTCCATTGACCCGCAGACCGGGAAACCGAATGGTTCAAATTGCACCGGCTGCATCGCGAACCCGACGGTTGAAACGTCCAATGATCCCACCGCTCCAAACTATGACCCCTACCGGGCCGGGACTAACATGCTGCCGTCCGGCAAGTACGTCGTCGAGGTCGTGGTGCCTCCCGGTTTTGAACTCGTGAAAGAGGAAGATAAGAACATCCTCATCGGAGACAACTTCATCGCGCCGCCGACCCAGCAGTTCGGCGGGCTGGGTTCGATCTATATCCTGCCCGACCAGGCCAGCGTCGTGGATGCCTACAACAGCTACAACTCGCAGAATCCGACTACAGGCCTCGGTCGCACGACCTTCCCGAGCAAGGAAGCCGATACGGGCAACGTTGAAACGTACTGGCCGTGCGTGGGTGCGGACCACATCGTGCCTGACTACATCAGCCTCTTCCCCGGCTCAAAGGAAGTTGCGCCTTTCGCCGGAGCGACTCGTCACCTCTGCGACCGTAAGGAAATCACGCTCCAGGATCAGACCTCCGCACTCGCCAAGTTCTACCTGTTCACCGAAACCCACAGGGCCTCGCACTTCACCGGTGTGATTACCGATGACTTCACCGCGGAGTTCGATCCGTTCTCGCCGCAGTTCGGCGAGAAGTTCGGACCGGCTTACCTGCCCATTTCGTTCAAGGACTGGGCCGGCAATGAAATCACCCGCGTCTATTCGGATGCCTGGGGCGCCTACAACGGCCTTAGCTATTCGACCTGGGAGGTGAACCCGCCAAATCCGACCGGATATGGTCCCACCATGATGGTTGGCTGCATGAATGACGCCGGTCCGATTTCTGACGGTAAAGGCGGAATGATCACGGATCCGCTCTTCCAGAGCGGCTATAGCGATTTCTGCTACGAGCTGCCATTCATGCCCGGTCAGACCGGTTACTTCGATACGCCGGTTGTGCCGACCTCCGCGTTCGCGGGAGACTACAACAACCCCGACTGCGCATATCCTGACGCGACGCCGGCAGTAAGCGAAGTGGATGGCGACGGCGTCGGACCATGGGTGGCGAATCCAAATGGAGCGCTAACTGCCATCACCAACCTGGTTGGGGGCAGCGGGTATGCAAGTGCGCCCGAAGTCAGCTTTACGGGTGGCAGTGGAACCGGCGCTACTGCAACAGCGCTGATCTCCGGATCGGTGTCAACCGCGAGCGTCACTAACGGTGGACGCGGCTACACCAGCACTCCCGCAGTCAGCTTCTTAAATGGCGGTGGAAGCGGAGCAACTGCCACAGCCACCATGACTGGATCGGTAGCGTCTGTCACTATCAACAACGCTGGGGTATACCTGAGGTCCGCGGCGATTCCTTCGGTTACCTTCTCCCTGGTCGGGGCCGGTTGCACGCCCGCATCGGGTGCGGCGGTCATGACCAATATCAACACGACGACGCGGAAGGTAAGTTCGGTCACAATCAACAATCCCGGTACTTGTTACGTTGCCGGGGCGACCGTCTCTTTCTCTGCTGCTACCGGAACTGGAACCACGACGGCCACAGGCACACCCCTCCTGGCGAAGTCGGTTCTCTCCGTATTCATCGTCACCGGCGGATCAGGCTACACAAGCGCCCCCACGGTCACATTTGCCGCGTCGCCAGCGGGCGGCCCAGCAACAGCTACCGGAACGGCGACCGAATCTGCGGCAGTGGTTGCGGTGAACATAACCAGCGGCGGCTCCGGCTACATTGCCGCGCCGACAGTCTCCTTTAACAACACCGGAACCGGCGGCACCGGTGCAAGCGCGTCGGCGTCCATAGGGACCAACGGGACCCTCACCATCAATTCACTCGGCGATCAATTAGTGGACAACTACGCTTACTCAGGACCGTCTGCGAATGCGGCGCCTTTCAACAAACAGAAGATAACCCGGCACTACGGCTTCGACGACCAGTGCACAACGTCGACCGGTAGCTCCACCTGCAAGGCCGTATCGAGCGTTACGATCGGCGGGGTAAATGCTCCGATTACGAGTTGGAGTGATACGCAGATCAAAGTTGCAGTTCCGGGCGGTGTGTCGCCCTGCGCAGTCCAGCAGCAGGCGCAGTACGGTGGCTCGCAAGCCTCGTGCGGGGAACTTGTAATCACCGCAGGTAATGGCCAACAGTCCGTCGATACGGTGACGGTTACGATCGGTGGCAGTGCACCGAAGTATGTGGCTGGGCACGATTCACTAACGGCATCCGGCTTTGGATCGATCCAGAAGGCAATCGACACCGCGAATCCGGGCGATCTGGTCATCGTTCCCCCGGGCACCTACAACGAAATGCTGCTGATATGGAAACCGGTGCGCCTGCAGGGAGTTGGCGCGGCATCGAGCGTCATCGACGGCAACACCCAACCTGCCGGAAAGCTCAATCCTTGGCGACAGAGAGTTGTCTGCCTCTTTGGCCTGGCTTTGAACGGCACGCCAATCAGCGGCTCGAATTTGTACGATCCAACCAGCACTGTCAGTTGCGATCAGGGCATGCAGTTCTCGGTCGATCGCTTGCCGCTGGAGGCCACGGTGGGATGGGATGCCACCCTCAACGGGAACCTTGCGGAGCAACTGATCGAGCCCACTCTGATGGGCGCCTATGAGGGCGCGGGTATCACCGTGCTCGCCAAGGGCGTGAAATTCCCGGCCGGGTCGGATCCGTTTGCATCCGACGTCTTCCCGACGGGCACACAATTGCTGACAATGGGCGATTGCGGCAATTCAACTGGAACGAATCCATACCCAAGCAACTTCCTTTGCAACCCGTCGAGCATCGACGGCCTGACCATCAAGGACAGCTCTCAGGGCGGCGGTGGAATCCTGGTTCACGCATGGGGCCATGAACTTCAGATCGCAAACAACCGTGTTCTGAACAACCAGGGAACACTGTCCGGCGGCATCACCATCGGCCAGGGTGAACACCCCGATGCGTATTTGGCTGGCGGAGTGGCGACGACGGTTCCAGGCTCGTGCATCACCAACACCACTGGGGTGCTGACAAACCTGGTTCTGCCGTACTGCTTTGACATGGACGTTAATGTCCATAACAACTCGGTCATCCAGAACTCTTCGCTGGGAGACGAACTCTTCTCATCCACCCCGGCGGGAGCGGGCGGGGTCACCTTCTGCAATGGCAGTGACTACTACAAGTTCAACTACAATTGGGTTTGCGGAAACATGAGCACGGGTGACGGTGCCGGCGTCGCGCACATCGGGTTTACTTACGATGGCGACATCGAGCACAACACGATCATGTTCAACCAGACCACGAATCCCACCATCGTGACCAATGGCGGTGGCCTGCTCGTCATGGGCGCCCCGGACCAGGATCCACCATGCGCCTTGCTGACAGATCAGGATTGCGTATCGCCTGCGGCAACCATTACTCCGAGCGATGGTACCGGCCCCGGCTTGGTGATCAACGCAAACATGATCTTAGGAAACTCCGCCGACAGCGGGAGCGGTGGCGGCCTGAGGTTGCAGCATATCAACGGAAGCGAGGTTCTTAACTTCCCGAATGGGAACTCGCCGCTCCTTGCTCCTCTCGTTTCGACTCCGACTCCGTGGCCGGTCATACCTGGAAACGGACACCAGGCACAGCCTTCATGGCAGACTGCGACGCCATGGAATGCTGTGAACATAACCAACAACATCATCGCCAACAACGTTGCCGGCTGGGACGGAGGCGGCGTATCGCTTCAAGACGCATTGGCGACCAACCTGGTCAACAACACCATCGTTTCCAACAACTCCACAGCGGCTTCAGGCGTGCTGTTCCAGACCTTGTTTGCTCCTCTGGCAAGCACGCAGGGGGACAACTGCTCAACCAACAACGGAATGCAATCGTGCCCGCAGGTGGCCGGCCTGGTCAGCGTCGATAACAGTGCCGTGCTGACCGCAAACATAGATCAGATTCCCGGGTCGTTGCTGCTACCCGCAGGGAAGAACGCAATCACCTGCCCGACTGGTCATGGAACCCGTGGCACCACCCTCAACCCGTCGACGTCGGACTGCACCAAGTTCTCGATTCCGGAGCTCTACAACGATCTGTTCTGGCAGAACCGCTCGCTCATGATTGGTGTGGGCGCTCCCAACAGCGGCTACACAAACCAGCAGAACACGGTGACGGTATATGACACGGGTTTCGGGCCGGCAGTGGCCGCGGCCGCAACCCAGTCATCGACCGGTGCCTGCAATGACAGCAATGCCAGCTACTGGGATATCGGTGTCCGCGGGGATCCAGCTCCGGGCCAACACCTCGGCGGAGGCACCCTGGTTCCCGTCTACTCAGTACTGACCAATGCAGGGACATACTCTGAAAATGGGGCGGGCAACAACAACCTGCTCGCGCCGGCCGCGACAATCACCAGCAAATACTGCAATGGCTCCCGCGTCCCGGTGGAAGCCAAGGTTGCTGGATCGCCCTATGCCGGCTGGCAGGCGCCTCCGGGAACCAACGAATCGAACGCTTTGCCGGCCCCGCCGTTCACGCTGCTGGCTGCTGCAACAGTGGACGAAGGAAACAATTGGATTAACCTGCGTTGGGGACCCCTCTCCTTGAACGTGACGGCTCCCGATCCCAACAATACAGGGGCGTTCATCATACCGTTCACCTTCAACCCGTCATTGGCCTCCGGCTCGACGGCGATTAACGACATCCCAACCACCGCTTCGACGTATGCGGCAGCACCTACGATGGACTTCTTCGGGAATCCGAGAAAGACATCGAAAGACCCGAGAGTCGATATCGGTGCCATTGAGGTTGTGCCGCCCAACTTCCCTGTCTTAACCGTAACTCCTGCCAGCCTGGCCTTCGGGAGCCGGCTGGTGAACACGACGAGTCCAGCACAAATTCTGACGCTGAGCAACACCGGCGGAGTAGACGCTGGCGGCGTCACCATCGGCACCGCGCCGACCGGTTTTGCGCGGACCACAACCTGCACCACGACTCTGGTTGCTGGAGCGAGCTGCGCCATTTCGGTCACGTTCACACCAACTTCGGCCACTTCGTACAGCGGCACGTTGGCTATCACTGCCGGGGGAGGCGTAACGGTAACGAATTCGCCGGTCGCGCTTAGCGGAACTGGCTCAGCCCCGACGTTTACGGCATCGGTAAGTCCGAGCCCGCTCGCTTTTGGAAATTGGGCAACGGGCACTACCAGCAACATCATGAACCTGACGGTGACAAACACGGGAAACTCGGGCCTCTCAGGCGGGACGTTCACGCTTGGTGGCGGCACACCACTGCCCTTCTCGCGCGTCACAACCGGGACGTTCCCGACGGGCGCTCCCAATTGTGCTGCGACCCTTGCTGTGGGCGCTTCCTGCACCATTAAGGTGCAGTTTGCACCTGGAACTGCGACGCCTTTCAGTAGAAGTTTGACGGTCGCCTACACGGGTGCCACTGTTACGCCTGCGCCGGTAACGCTAACCGGTACGGGCGTCGCCACACGGGCAGCCGGCACCGTCACCCCCAACCCGCTCACGATCACTTTGCCGACAGGCATCGTCACCGGGAGTGGAACCGTGACTCTAACCAACACCGCGGCCGCGGGAGGAGCTCAAATCTTCGTAACGGCCGTAGCCATCAACGGAGCCAACATCCTGCAAGGTTGGGCTTTCACTGCGAACGGAAATAACACCTGCACGGGGGCCGTCCTGGCGCCGGGCCAAGCCTGCACGGTCGGAGTCCAGTATTCAAACCTCGGGGCGAGAACTACGCGTTCCGGAACCATCACGTTCACCGACAATGCCGCAACCACACCATCCCAAACGGGCACTCTAACCGGAGTCTCACAGTAGGCGTCTGGCTGATTTGAATCTGAAGCGTCTTGCTGCTCGCGGACAACCATCCGCGGGCAGCATTGGCATTTTCAGCTTCCGGCCCAAAACGTCGCAGGATGGTCTTCATAAACGAGAGTTCAGCTCGGCGCAGGAGAAGGAATCGACATGTTGGTTAGGAAGTTTGCGCTGCACGGGTTTCTGACCGGAGTTTTTGTCATCGGCTCTTCGATCTACGCTCTTGGAGCACAGTCTGTGTCACCCGCAACTCAAAAGGCTCCTGCCGCGACATCATCCCCGGCTAACTCCTCTGCATCGGTTTCAAATCCGGAGATTCTCGGCAAACCCACCCGCTACACGCCGGTTCACTTCCCCCGGCGCGCCAGTATGTACTATCAGAATGTCTGGGGAGTCGACTCGCTCAGTGTCAGGGCCATGGAATCAGGCAAACTGATTCGATTCACCTACAAGGTGCTGTCTCCGGGAAAAGCCGGCCCGCTGAACGACAAGAAATTCGAACCAAAACTCATCGCTCCGGCCGCCCACGTCGAATTGGTGATCCCGTCCCTTGAAAAGGTTGGACAACTTCGTCAGAGCAATACCCCAGAAGCCGGCAGGTTGTACTGGATGGCTTTCTCGAATCCCCGTCTTAGCGTCAAGCGCGGAGATCGAGTCAACATCGTGATCGGTCAATTCCACGCCGACGGCCTCCTCGTAGAGTAGGGTCGGCCGCGCTCGCCGAGGAGGACCGCCTGCCTACTCTTCTGGAATGAGCCGGAATGGCCGCATGTGCTCCCCCAACTGCCTGCCATCAATCTTCTACAGGCTTTGGACGCTCAACGTGCGCGGATCCTTGACACGTTGCATCAGTCCGGCGGCAATCAACATGAAAACTCCGCCCGCAACCACCGCATAGATGCGATTGTTGTTGAGAAGATGGATCATGATCCACCCAAAAAACACTGAGGCCAGGATCTCCGGGGTGACAATGAAGAAATTGAAGATGCCCATGTAGACACCGGTTCGTTCCGGCGGCAGGGATGCGGCCAGAATCGCATAGGGCATCGAAAGCGTGCTTGCCCAGGCAATCCCCACTCCCACCATCGTGAGCAACAGGACATACTTGTTGTGGATCATCATCACCGACATCAGCCCCAGGGCGCCGCATAACAGGCACAGTGTGTGGGTATTCTTGCGGCCCAGTCTTCGCGCCAACCCAGGCAGGGCGAACGAGAATGCAAAGCACACCAGGGAATAGACCGCGAAGCAATTCCCGCCCCATTGGACTCCGGCCTGGTATTGCGGCGAGCTTGTGTTGTCCGCCCCGAAGATGTTGTGCGCGACGGCCACTGGAAAATACAGCCACATGCAGAAGAGTCCCAGCCAGGTGCACAGCTGCACGGGGCCTAGTTTGCGCATGGTGCCGGGCATCTCCCGAATCGCCGCCATTATCTCCACTCCCGTGCTTCGTGGCTTGGCCTTCCGAAACGCATCGAGGTCTTCCGGCGGATATTCCTTTGTGGTCACAATGGTCCACAGCACCGCTCCCAAAAACGCCACGGCGCCGATGTAGAACGACAGGCGGGTCACGGTCGGAATCGCGCGCAGGTCCCCGGCTGCCTGTTGCATGTGGAACACATTGGTCAGCAGCCACGGCAACGCCGATGCCACCACCGCGCCCAGCCCGATAAACAGGCTCTGCATCGCGAAGCCCGAAGTACGCTGCCCCTCCGGGAGAATATCCGCCACGAACGCCCTGAACGGCTCCATGCTCACGTTGATCGACGCATCGAGAATCCACAACATGCCCGCCGCCATCCACAAAGCCGAAGCATTGGGCATGAACAGCAACATCAGCGAACTGAGAATCGCGCCAGTGAGAAAGTAAGGCCGGCGCCGGCCCAGCGGTCCCCAGGTTCTGTCACTGGCCTGGCCGATGATCGGTTGAATGATCATTCCGGTGAGCGGCGCTGCCAGCCACAAAATCGGAATCTGGTCCGCGCGCGCACCCAGGTATTCATAGATGGCGCTCATGTTGGCCATCTGCAGGCCCCAGCCGAATTGAATGCCAAGGAAGCCGAAACTCATATTCCATATCTGCCAGAAACTGCGCTCCGGCTTGCGGAAATGAGTCACCGTCTTGCCTTCCGATACCTTGTTTTTGGCGATTGCGTCGGCTCCACCCGAAGTCGCGACGGGTTTTGTATCCGATGTGCTCATGGCGGGTCCTATCTGCCTTGTCTTTCAAAAATGCGGGCTCCAAAGCTGTTCAGCGAAAGAGATGGAAGGGCGTTCCCTTCGGATTTCGAGACAGGGAGACTGATCTCTTTCCAGTTCCCGCCTCCCGCTTCAACGGTTCCTCGAAACGGAGTGTTCGATAGATTGACTGCAATAAGAAATTCTTCCGTGTCCGACCGGCGCAGGAAGGTCACTACGTGCTGCTCGTCGGAGTTGTGCACCCAAATGAGTTCGCCCTGTTGCAGGGCCGGATGTTCACGTCGCATCGATGCCATTGCGGCATAGAACTTCGGGTACTCCGGATGCCACTCGGCCGCGCCCCAGAAAATCTTCTGCGGCTCAAATAAAGCGGGAGCACCCGACTGCGTCGAATCGCCAACTTCCATTCCGTTGTAAATCAGCGGCGCTCCATCCAGCGTAAACATCAATGCCGATGCCGCGATTGCCCCTGGAAACCCGTAGCGCGTCGTGGCTCGCAACTCGTCGTGGTCGTCGCTCATGCGCATATGCAGGGCGCCTTTGGGAAAGAAAGCGCTCTGCTGCTCAACGTTGTCGCGCACCCTGGTTGCGGGTTCCCCATTCATGACTACGTCATTTACCGTGTGCAAAAGCGGCCACGCATAGTCGATATCAAATGCGTACCTCAGCAACTCCGGCTTCTGCGCCTCCGCCAGCAGCATGATGTCGGGTTTGAGTGCCTCCAGTTCCTTGCGCGCCTGTTCCCAGAAATCGGTCGGAACCTCGCCTGCTGCATCGCACCGGTATCCGTCCAAATCAAATTCCTTGATCCAGTAAAGGAGCATGTCAGTCATGTACCGGCGCAGCTTCGGATTGGAATAATCGAGTGCCGCCACATCGGTCCAATCGTAAGGAGAAGTGACGTGGCCGTCCTTGTCCTTCTTGTAGAACTCGGAGTGCGCCATCATCACACTGTCCCAGGAGGTGTGATTGGCAACAATGTCGATTACGACCTTCATCTGCCGGCGATGGGCTTCCTGGACCAGACGGCGCAGATCCTCCTTCGAACCCAGGGGCGGGTCGATGGCGTAGTAGTCCCTGACCGCATACGGACTGCCCAGCGATCCCTTCTTCTTCAACTGGCCGTAGGGATGGATCGGCATCAACCAGAGAATATTTACGCCCAGGCCATGCAAATCATCAAGGCGGACTGTGACTCCGCTCAGATCGCCCGACGGCGAGAAGGAGCGCACAAATATCTGGTAAATGACTCCGGATTTGAGCCATTCGGGCGAGTGACGAGCCGGCAGTGCTGCAATGGCAGGATCAGGCTGCTGTGCAGCCAGCCCCGACCCGGTTGCGAGCCAGGCGGTCAGAAGGAGAGCGGAAACAAACACCTTCGGCTTCATAGCGCCGAAAGCATACCATCCTAAGCTCTTAATGCGCCATGATTTACAGCGTGTTTCACAAATCGTTTGGATAGGGAACGAACTCAGTCCCGTCGCAAGCGACCCGTCACTGACGCGGCTTCAGCAGCTGATCTGTAAATCACAACCGCGCGATCAGGTTATCGATGTGCGAATGGTGACTCCGGCTCATCGCCACCTTCTGTCCATTGGACAGCAGTACCGAAAAGTCGCCGGAGTTTTCTCTCCGCACTTCCTTCACGTATTTCAGGTTGACAATGGCCGAACGATGCACGCGCATGAACATCTGCGAATCGAGTTTGCTCTCAATACCGGTCATCGTCTCGCGCAGCAGGTGGCTTTCCGATCCCGTGCAGATGCGAACGTAGTTTTCTTCAGCGGCGATCCATCGAATTTCCGTAACAGGGAGAAACAAAATTCGGCCGCGCGACTTGAACACGATGCGCGCCTGAGAAGCGCTTCCAGCAGCCGACTGCTTTGGATCCGATCCCTTGGCGAGACCGTCCTGAATGCGGTCGTGCGCATACTGGAGAGCGGAACGGAGACGCTCCGCTGTATACGGTTTCAGGAGGTAGTCGGCCGCCCTCATTTCAAAAGCGCGCACGGCGTATTCGCCGTGGGCCGTCGTAATGATGATGTGCGGCAGCGGTGAGCTTTTGTCTTTGGAGAGTTCGGCGATGACATCGAGGCCATTCATCGTAGGCATGCAGATATCAAGAAACAACACATCGGGCTTCTTTGTCCTCACCAGGGCAAGAATCTCCGACGCGGATTCTGCTTCTCCCACCACCTGAACACTCGGCTCCTGGCGCAACAATACCCGCAGTTTTTGCCGCGCCAAAGCCTCATCGTCTGCGATAACGGTTTGAATCACCACAGGACCTCCAGTTCTTAGCTCGAAAGAAAAACAAACATGAAAGACGAGGGGAATTGCCCCATTGAAACTGACTCCCGCAATCTGGTGCACGTGTTGTTCCAACCGAGCCTGTCTGCTATCCCTTTGAATCCATTCTGTTTTTCGATCACGCTCGCGGCACGGGTCTCGAGATACGGTGGCCGAATTCGATTTGGATTGTCCGAGTTCGGACACCCGGGATTGCTATTCCTGCAAAAATTGTGAAGCTTTCGGCCGGGTACTTGAGAGTGCTCGTCGCCTGCTTTAGGCGATTGCCCACCCGTATGACTGGTACGTGGCAGAAATGAAATCGGTTCCCGATCGTCACGAATAACTTGACCTATCCCTAGCTATCGCTTTGTGACGAACTGTGCAATTACAGAGACAAACGGCATTCCTCGCCGGTTGACTTGCAGCATAGTGTTGACAGATGAATTCACACCGGGCGCGAGGATCTGGTTACCTCTGCTCATTTGCTCCGTCCTAACTCTCAGCTAGTTGTGTTTCTTCCAGGTCCCCAGTCATCACCAACTTCTTGAATTCGTCGACGCTAACGACGAGAATTGGACATGGCCCCGGGTAACCGCTCGAGACTCGCTGCCACGCAAGCGTCAATATTCTCCCAACTGCATATTCAGCCGAGGTCAGCCTCGATCACGACGCGATGTGTCTTTGAGCAGGAATAGAGGTCCAGAGGACAGTGTGCTGACTTTGAAGATCACAAAGCCAATTCGCGTTAACCCTGTGTTCATGCATCCCGCGATCTTCATCCCCTCTTGGGTGATCCTGGGTGCCCTGTTTGCTTTACAGGAACTGCTGAATCTCCGCCGATGGGGATATGACATTGGCACTGGGATCGAATTTGTTTCCTGGGGCGTGGAATTCCTCATCCTGGGTGTCCTCTGCTGGCTGATGTGGAGATTCCTCTTCTCGTTCATTTTGAAGGCCAATGTTACCCAGATGCTTACACTTGGCTTGCCCCTGAGCATCGCCTTCGGGGCCGTCAAAGAAATGATCTGGGTTCTGTTCTTTCCGAACGTGCCGCTCGATCGCCCCCACATGCCTTATTGGACCCGCTTCGAGTTTCATTGGAAAGCGCAATTCATCGATAGCCTGATCATTTTTTGGTGCGCCTTTTTTCTCTTCCGCGGCATCGACTACTACCAGAGATTTCGCGACAAAGAGAAGGTCGCGGCCCAGTTGGAAGTGCAATTGGCAAACGCCACGCTTGCCGCGTTGCGCATGCAGCTAAACCCGCATTTCCTCTTCAATGCGATGAACAGCATCTCCAGCCTCATGCGCACAGATGTGGATGCGGCCGATACGATGCTTGAACAATTGAGCAGCCTGCTGCGTATCACTCTTGAGCGAGGAAATGCGCAGCTCATTCCCCTCCGCGAAGAGATGGAATTCATCGAGGTTTACCTTTCCATGCAGGACCAGAGGTATGCGGGAAGGGTCAGACGGGATATTTCCATCGACTCGGAACTCCATGACGCACTTGTTCCGGCCATGTTCCTGCAACCCGTGGTCGAGAATGCATATGCCCACGGCCTGTCGAAGATCGAACGGAATGGAGAACTGCTGATCGAAGCCCATCGGCAGGTCGACAAGGTGAATTTTTCGATAACCAACAGCGGCCTGGGCTTGCAGAATGGTGCCGGCTCTGCCACTAACGGACACGGTGTCGGCCTGGCCAACGTGCGCAGCCGATTGCGGCTGCATTACGGTGAAAACTGCTCCTTCGAGATGTCGCAAACCGATCCGAGTCATGTCAAAGTTTCAATCGTCGTTCCCTTGCAGCTGTCCCACGAAACCGAGAGCAGCATGATTACCAGGTACGGTGCAGAATGATTCAAGCGGTGTTGGCGGACGACGAGGTGCTGGCCCGGCAAAAGCTGCGTCAGCTTCTGCGCGATGAACCTGAAATCGAGATTGTTGGCGAGTGCGCATCTGCCAATGAGACTGTCGAATTAGTGCGTCTTACCAAACCCGCGCTCCTTTTTCTCGACATCCGCATGCCCGGCATGGACGGCTTCGATGTAGTAGGCGCCATCGCATCAGAGTCTGTCCCCATGCCCGCAATCGTATTTACCACCGCCTACGATCAATACGCCCTGCGCGCATTTGAAGTCCATGCGGTCGATTACCTCCTCAAGCCGTTCACGGGGGAGCGGTTGAATTCCGCAATTCAGCGCGTGCGCGAACGACTTGCAGCCGGCGAAAACTCCGCACCACCTAACGGCAAAAGCCGGGATGGAAGCCCATACACCACCCGGATCGTTTTCAAATCGCGTGGTCGAATCCTGTTTCTCCCCGTCTCCGAGATTCGCTGGATCGGGGCTGAGGAGAATTACGTCCGTCTCTCCACGGAGCGCGAAACCCACTTGTTGCGCGAGACCATGGCGCATCTTGAAGAGCGACTCGATCCTCTTACGTTTCTGCGCGTCCATCGGTCATTCATCGTCAATCTTCAGTTCGTCAAGGAAGTTCGCACTGAACACGACGGCGAATCCGCTGTACTTATGCTCGACGGGCAAAGGATTGCCATGAGCCGCAGCTATAAATCGCGGATACTCGAGTCGCTGCATCGTTGATGGGAATTGACTCCGGTTTTTGGAATAACTCAGGGCGTTCCTACCAAAACTAAGTGTTTCCACTTCGTCATTTGCATCAGAATGGACGTGCTGGTCACACCCGCGCCGCACCTCGTCCCACAATTCGCGAATCAATAGCCTCAACTGGCCGGATTCGGAATTTGGAAGCTGAATCGCCCCGTGCACGCTGGCAGTAATTTCTTGGTCCGCTGTTGGTGTTCGATTTTTGTTTCTTCCTCCACCCGGCTAAAACTTCGTCACATATTTTTGCGAGACGCATCGATGGAATTCCAAATGCACATACGGTTGCATTATGAACGCGCACCCAATCGCACTGATACCTTCCAGATTTGAACGCAGCCTGCCGGCGTGCGAAGCCCGAATTCAAGAATTCACCTCCGACTGCTCATCGTTGCTCCTCGAAGTCAGTATTCGCGCCGATATCCGCCGTCTCTTTCATGCGCTCACGGTTCCCGAGTACCTCGAAGCATGGATATCGTTCCCCGGCGATCACTTTGGCTGCTCCACGATCGCCTCGAGAAATAATGAGGACTTCCTGATCGAGCATTCCTGCGAAGGGAAACGCGAATTCTCCATTGCTGGAACCTATTCCGTTTGCCGTCGCCACAACCTGAGCTTCTCGTGGCGGATCGATGGAAATCTCCGCATGCCGAAAACCGAAGTAGACATCCGCCTTCGCGGCGATTTTGAGAACACTCGTCTCATCCTGCAGCAGAGCGGATTTGCGACACCTTCCGATTGCGCGTGGCACAAGGAACTGTGGTCCGCCTCGCTCGGCAGGCTCATCGCTTTGTATGACTTGTCAGAACTCAGGACGCCGGCAAATCTTCAAATGGGGCTGCTCCAGTCAACGCAGCCGCGCAGACGCCGGGAAGCTTAAGCCTGATCCCCAAAAGCTAACTGCGCATTCGAGTCAGCTTGGTAACCCGGCCGGTCTTGTTCCAGTCCGAGACATAAATATTGGCATTCTTGTCGATGAAGCACCCATGTGCGGCGCTGAACGATGCAGTGGCAATTGCGCTTGGATCGAGATCGTATTTTGCCCATTGATCCTTGCGGGAATTATCGCCAAGGAATGCCACCGGCACATTGTCCCGGTCGAGAATGGTCGTTCGCCCCTCGAGTTCTGAAACCACCGCATAATCGCCGTTAAAGCTCACCTGGCAGGGCCGCCGCAAATGCGTTGGTTACGGTCCCCACATACTTTCCATCGAAATCGAAGTGGCAAAGCCTCCGGTTTTCGCGATCGCAAACCAGCAACAGGGGCTGATCGTACCGCTTGTCGACCGCGAGCCCATGGCTGCAATCGAACTGTCCTTCCGCGTGGCCCTTCTCGCCATAGCTGGCCTTGAACTGGCCCTTGCTGTCGAACCTAAAAATACGCGAATCGCCATAGCCATTCGCAATGAAAATCGATCCATCCGGGGCAGGCACCGCTGCGGTTATCCGCCATTCGTTTGGCGCCTTGAAGCCGGCCTCGGCGGGCGCGGTGATCTTCTGAACGACGCTGCCGTCCGTTTTCATTTTTATGAAGAGCCAATTTTCCGCCGGCGTTCCCTTTTGCACCGTGCAGTAGAGATACTCGACCCCGCCTTCCTCCGCATGAACCATGGAATGGACTTCGGGGAAATCACCAGCGATCGTCTTGATCAGGGCGCCGTCTGCACTATACACAAGCACTCCGGTTTCGCTCTGCGTGCTGACGTAAGTGTGCCCTGCGTTATCCTGCGCAATCGCGCCATGCGTTCCGCCGAACGCGGTTCCCTGCGGAAGCTTGCCCCAGGCCGTGACAACGCGATATGTGAATTCGCCATTTCCGGTCAGGATTTCTGATTGCATCTCGTTCCCGTCCCCCATCCTCATCGTGGCGCCTGCCCGCGATGGAGCAGCCGCAGCCAATGCAGTTGCACCCGCAACGCCGAAGAATGCGCGGCGGTTCATCTTACCAATCGCAGACTCAGCCTTCTCATGGTTCATCGTGCGCCTCCAGTACTTGCGTTCGTGTCCTGCGCAGACGCAGGCTGCGCGGGAGTGTTGAAGAGGTATACATGCCGCAGATTCGGCATCGATTTCAACGGGCCAACCGAAGCCGCAGTCACTTTCGTCTCGCTCAGGTTGAGATAGCTGAGGCGCGATAACCCGCTGAGCTTCCCAAGGCCGCTTCCAGTTACCGAGGTTCCTTCCAGGTGCAGCGCGCGCAGATGCGCGAACCGCGCGAGAGATTCGAAGCTAGCATCTGTAACGGCGGTCCGCGCCAGGTCCGCTTCAACAATATACGGCGCGTACTTGTCGAATTGCGCGAGTTGAGCATCTCCGAAGTTCGGCGCCACGTCGACAGTATTCAGCACCAGCCCGTCGGAAGGCTTGCTCGATACGGGAAATAGCTTTGCACCCTGCGAACTCCGCATTCTGCTGATCTCATCGCCAAACTTGCTGTAATCTCCCACCGGCTCGGGAGGCATATCTTTCGGTATGACCGGAACTACAACACCAGCTACATCTCTCTCCGTTGCCGACGCGCCCGCTCGAATCCAGGATCGAATCCATGCAATCTCGTTGGACTTCAACGGGGGGCGGCCTTCTGCGGGCATCAGGTGCGGATTTCCCGCCGGAAGTGTCACTCGTTCGAGCAACATGCTCTTGTCCGCATTACGCGGTATGATCACCGGCCCGTCCTTGCCGCCTTTCATCAGCGACTCAAGCGAATCGAGGCGAAGACCGCCCTCCGATTTACTCGCCCCATGGCAACCAACGCAGTTTGAATCGAAAATCGGATGAATGTGCTGCGCGTAAAAGGAATCCGGGTTGGGTATCGCCGACGCGAATGCAGTCAAGCGCCTCAACTTCGCCGGCATGTACTCGGTAAGGTAGCCGGTTCCATGCGTGAGTGATCCGCCCTGGTGCGCAGTCCACAGCAGTGCAAGCATCACGCATCCAAGCACCGCGGGGTAAATTCGGGGGCCGCTTCCCATCGACCACATTGGCCGCGATAGTAGACACAGAAGCAACCCAATGGTTAGTCCGATTCCGCCCCACATGTGTCGCGCCACGGTCGCGCCCGTCGTTCCGCTTCCATACGCGAGCAGGTAGCCAAGCATCAACGACCCGATGCATGCAATCGCTGCCAGGGCGAGAACAAACGCGGCCGCTTCCCGCAGCGCCGGCCGGAACGCGCCTGCGATCTCGAGAATCGGCACCAGCAGAATCAAACCGATCGGCACATGAACCGCAGCCGGGTGGAAACGCCCGACAAACTGTTGCCAGTCCGCGTGCGGCTTGCCATCCAGTTTCACAATCAGCGGCAAAAGCAGAAGCGCCACGCTCAACACCAGCGCGGCAATCCATGTCTTTCTCGCCGCGCCGATGCTCGCAAACACCTGGCCCCCCATTTGCTTTGCCGAACTTGCCACCGTCATGCCAGCAGCCCGTTCACAACACTCGCCGGTGTCGGACCGGTCAGCTTCTGGTCGAGACCCTGAGATTTGAACGTGAACTTATTGTGGTCGATACCCAGGCAGTGAAGGATCGTCGCATTAAAGTCGCGCACGTGCACCGGGTCTTTCACCACGTTGTAGCTGTAATCATCGGTTTCGCCAAACGTGAGTCCCGGTCGCACGCCGCCTCCCACCATCCATGTGGTAAAGCAGCGCGGATGGTGATCGCGCCCATAGTTTTCCGGAGTCAATCCGCCCTGGCTGTAGACCGTCCGCCCGAATTCGCCCGCCCAGATTACCAGCGTGTCGTCGAGCAAACCACGCCGCTTCAGGTCGGTGACCAACGCATAACACCCGCGATCTGTCTCCTGGCACAAGATCGGCAGCATTCCCGTTACATTGTCATGCACGTCCCATCCGCGCTTGTACACCTGCGTAAATCGCACCCCGCGCTCCGCCATGCGCCGGGCCAGCAGGCAGTTGTAAGCGAACGTCCCGGGCTCCTTCGCATCCGGTCCATAAAGGTCCCATGTCGACTGCGGTTCCTTGCTCAAATCCACGAGCTCGGGCACGGAAGTCTGCATGCGATACGCCATCTCGTACTGCGCAATTCGCGCATTCGTTTCCGGATCGCCAATCTCTTCAAGCGTCTGCCGATTGATCTGCTCCACGGCATCAAGCATGTTGCGCCGCACTTCGCGATCCACGCCGCTCGGGTCGGCAAGGTAGAGCACAGGGTCCCCGCCCGACCGCAAACCCACCCCAGCAAATTCCGACGAAAGAAATCCGCTGCTCCACAGCCGCGACGACACCGGCTGGTTGTTCTCCTTCGCATTCGTCTTGGTCTGGAGAACGATGAAAGTCGGCAGGTTGTCATTCATCGTGCCCAGGCCGTACGCCAGCCATGCGCCCAGGCAGGGCTTGCCCGCATTCATGTTGCCGGTGTTCATCAGCATGATCGCGGGCTCGTGGTTGATGGCGTCGGTGTTTACCGACTTCACGATCGTCAGGTCATCCACCATCCGCGCCGTATACGGCAGCAGGTCGCTAACCCACGTTCCCGTCTGCCCATATTGCTTGAATGGCCAATGCGCCGGAGCGATAGGGAAGCGCGACTGTCCCGCCGTCATGCCCGTCAATTGCTGGTTGCCGCGCACCGAATCAGGCATGTCCTTGTTGAAGAGCTGCGCCAGGTTCGGCTTGTAGTCGAGCAGGTCGATCTGCGGCGGCCCGCCCGACATGAACAGGTAGATCGCGCGCTTTGCCTTCGGCGCAAAATGCGGCAGCTTCAATTCATCATGCGCGCTCGGCTGCCCCTTCGCGCTTGTATCACGCACGTCGCCGCGCAAAGCCGCTTCGCCAAACAGGCTCGCCATCGCCGCCCAGCCCAGCACTTTGCCCGACCGCCCCAGGAAGCGTCGCCGTGTCTCCAGTGCCAACCACTCCCGCTTCAACCCCGCGGGAATCGGCAGGTCCATCACCGTCGAAGTCTGTTCGCAATCCGTACACAACGGATGTTGCTTCATAAATGTCCTCAACTACTTCGTCACTGTCTCATCCAGGTTCAGCATTTCGCTGGCGACCATCGTCCAGGCCGCAAGTTCTGTATCTGGAATCGACGTGTCGCGTTTCTTCTCGCCCACCTCGACCAATGCACGCGCTGCCTTCGGATCGGCCGCGTAATGTTCTTCCATCTTCTTGAGCGAAGTCTCCAGCACACTCGCCATCTTGGGTGGCGCATCGCGCGACTAACAGGATCTCGCTCATCAGGTCGATGCGCTGCTCAGGCTTCTTGCCGCCTTCGAGAATCACGCGCTGAGCCAGCGCCCGGGCAGCCTCCACCCATTGCACATCGTTCATCGTCACCAGTGCCTGCAGGGGCGTGTCGGTTCGCTGGCGGCGCGTGCAAACCACGTCGCGCATCGGCGCGTCGAACGCATCCATGTTCGGCGGAGACGCCATGCGCTTCCAGTACGTGTACATGCTGCGCCGATAGAGTGCCGGTCCATGCTCCTGCACATAGTGAACCGTATCGCTGGTCGGATAGCTCACCTGTTCCCACACATTCGCCGGCTGGTAGGGCTTCACGCTGGGCCCGCCGATCTGGTTCCCCAGCAGCCCGCCCGACTGCAGCGCAACATCTCGCACCATCTCCGCATCCATGCGGAACCGCGGCCCGTGCGAGAGCAGCAGGTTCCTTGGATCCTTGGCCGTCTGCGCCGGTGTTGCCACCGCACTTTGCCTGTACGTCGCCGACATCACCATCAGCTTGTACATGTGCTTGATGTTCCACCCGCTCTCGCGAAACTCTACCGCTAGCCAATCGAGCAGTTCGGGATGCGACGGCCGTTGTCCCATGATCCCGAAATCGTCCGTCGTCTCCACGATCCCCGTTCCGAACAGCTCATACCACATGCGATTCACGGTCACGCGCGCGGTGAGCGGATTCTCCGGGCTTACCGTCCACTTGGCCAGCGCCAGCCGATTGCGCGGCTCATCCTTCGGCAGCGGCGGCAGGTAGTGCGGCGTGTTCGCCTCCACGCGCTCGGTGCGTGCCGTGTACACCCCTCGCGTCAACACGTCGGCATACGCAATCGAAGGCTTCTCCCACGAGACCAGCGTCAAATCGCCGCCCTCGGAAAGCTGTGTCGAGTTGCGCATTCAGTTTCTCGATCTCGCTTCCCATTTCGCGGAACGACGGATCCACGTTGTTCAGGTAATACTCTCCGACAACATGCCATTGATCCTCTGTCCACTGCGCTGACGGTTTCGCGACGACCTCCGCCACGTAGTCTTCGAATGGGAGCCGCTTCGCTTCGTCGGGATTCAGTGCCCGCGCGTAAAGCCGGATGTCCTGATAGCGCGTCTGCTTTGCGGGATTCGCGTCCGGATAGCGCCATCCCAGCTGCATCGGCGCCTGCGTGCGGATCGTCGCGCCCGCCAAGCGAATCCGAAACCGTCGTCGTACCAGCCAGGCTTGCCGTTAATGTAAATCTTCACTCCGGACGCGCGGCCCGAGCCATCGTACGTAAAGAAGATGTGCTTCCATTGGCCATCGACGGGCAGGGCCTCCGTAGTCGAAACCTTGACGGCGACCTCGGGCGTTGTGTCTTGTTCTCCTTCCTTGGCTGCAGGCTTCTCCTGCTTCTTTGCTTCTTCTTTCTTCTTCTTCTCGGGTTCCTTTTTCTCGGGCGGCTGGTTCGGCGATAGGTCTTTCTTGGTCAGGTCCTGCGGTGTGGGATAGCGAAACGGCTCTTTCGCCTCCGCCGGCTTATTTGCCTTCAGATCCTTCGCCTTCGCATCTTCCTTCGGCGCCTGGTTCACAAGCTCTACGCTGACAATGCCTCTTCGAATCGAGAGATCCCATCCGCGGAAGTGCTGCGTGGAATCCATCTTCGAGATCAGCGTCTCCGCCGTATCTCCCACCGCGAAATACGGCGCGGAACGCATCATGAACCAGCCGCCGGAAGAGAATGCCTGGTTGGCTTCGTAGTCGCCGGTTTGATCAAGAAGTATCCGCGTGCTCGATTGCATGCGAAGGTCCGGCCACAACCAGGTCGTCTCGCCCCATTCCGGCTTCAGTGTGCTGGCATGGAACGATGCCGGATTCGCGTTCGGCGCGCTGTTCTTCAGCACGTCTCCGCTGCCCTCATCAAGCCGCAGGCGTACCACCAGCTTGTCGGTCGGGCCCAGGCTGCGGCGGATTCTGTCGTGACGCAAGCCAGCGTTCCACCAGCTCGCGCTCGTGCAGCCGCATCGAGTTCTGCTTTGTTCGCCAGCTCCGTCCGCTTCGCCAGCACGCGGTTATACGCGTCCTCGTTCTGCGCCTTCGGAATTCTGACCACCGGCGTCCATGCCGGCCGGTCGTCATTGAACGGCTTTTCGTCGAGGTTGTTGAAGAACGCGCTCAGGGCATAAAAATCCTTCTGCGTCGTGGGATCGAATTTGTGGTCGTGGCAGACCGCGCAGCCCACCGTGATGCCCATGAACGTGGCGCCGAAAGCCTCGGTACGCTCTCGCGCAATGTTCACCCGCAATTCTTCGGTGATGGTTCCGCCTTCATTGCGTGCTTAGCCCCAGCCGCACATAGCCGCTTCCGATCAGGGGATCGAGATTCTTCGCCGGCATCAGGTCGCCGGCGATCTGCTCCATCGCGAATTGATCGAAAGGCTTGTTGTTGTTGAACGAGCGGATCACATATTCGCGATACGGCCAGATGTCTTTGCTGTTGTCGTAGTGCAGCCCATAAGTATCGGCGTAGCGCGCATAGTCGAGCCAGTATCTTGCCCGCTGCTCTCCAAACGTTGGCTTTGCCAGCAGTCCATCCACCAGATGTTCATATGCCTGCGGCGATGTATCGTCACGAAAGCCCGCACCTCGGCCGGCGTCGGTAACAGGCCGGTCAGATCGAGCGTTACCCGGCGAATCAGCGTCTGCTTGTCCGCTTCGGGCGACGGACTCAGTCCTTCCTTCTTCATCCGCGCCAGCATAAACGCATCGATCGGATTCTTTGCCCAAACGTCATTCGATGTCGGCGCCGCTGGCCGGACTGGCGCCTCGAATGCCCAATGCGGCCGGAAGACGGCGCCCTGCTTGATCCACTCCCTCAGGATCGCGATCTCTTCGGGCTTCATGGGCTTGGCTTCGCCCTCTGACGTTTGCGGCATCAGGTGATGCGGGTCCTTCGACTCGATGCGCTTGACCAGTTCGCTCTTTTCAGGGTGCCCGGGAACAATGGCGTCCGGATGTCCCGGCCGCTTCTTCATTGCCGATTCCGCCAGGTCGAGCCGCAGTCCCGCCTTGCGCATCTCCGGGTCCGGTCCGTGACAGCTGAAGCACCGGCTGGCCAGGATCGGCTGCACATCCTGGTTGAAGTCGAGGTGCCGTCCCGTAACTACTGAGCTTCGATCACGGTGACAGCCCGAAACCAGGAGGAGCGCTACGCATGCCAGCCAAGCGGCCAGCCATATCTTATTGATACAAAGGTACTTTATCGATTTCGGTGCCGGATGGATCGGCGTCCCAATGCCACTCCGTGGTCCAGGATGGGCTATCGTTGCCGCCCGAACGGATAGGTCCCGGGGATCGATCGCGCTTCCAGCGTGTTTGCCAACATCGGTCAAGGGAGGGGAAGACCAACTCGGGTTTCTGATGATGAAAAGTTTGGCACCTGACAATGACGGTTGTCCAGCGCCGACCCTTCGGACGCTTCCCCGATTTCCCGCCCCCTAAATCCCCAGGCGTGACTTCAGGATGCGCACCCGGTCTCGAGCCACCGTCAATTGCGTGTGCCGCGCATCCTTCAGCGTGACCACAACCTTGCCCGCGAACCACGAATTCACATCCTGGATCCAGTCCACATTGACCAGCACGGAGCGGTGAATGCGCAGAAATCGCGCCGGGTCGAGCCGCCGTTCGAGTTCCGCAATGGTCTGGTCCACACTATGCTGGCGCCCATCGGCGATGGCATACGTGAGCTTATCCAGCGCCTGGAAATGCGTCACCGCCGCGAGATCGAGAAACGTGATTCGCTCTCCAACGCGGTAAGCAATCCGCCGCGGATACTCCGGGTGGCCGCCTCCAACCGACGCGGCCAACTCCCGCAGAAGTTGCGGCAATTCGCCGCTCTGTTGCCATGCCGGCTTGGCAATGGGCCGGAGCCGTTCCAACTTGTGTACGGCTCTCTCCAGTTGCTCCGGCTCGATCGGCTTCAGCAGATAGTCGATCGAATTCACTTCGAACGCCCGCAACGCATACTCGTCGTAAGCGGTGGTAAAGATGACGAAGGGTTGCTCCGCCAATCGCGAAAGGAGATCGAACCCCGTCATGCCTGGCATCTGAATATCGAGAAACAGCACGTCGATGGACTTGCCGTCGTTACCCGAAAGAAATCGGAGAGCCTCGGCCGCATCCGTGGCGCTGCCGGCGATCGTCACCTCGTCGAAGTCCGCCAGCAAGCGCGTCAACCGCTCCAGCGCGAGCGGTTCATCGTCCACGAGATAGGCGCGAAGCGGTGCGGCATCCATGATCGGAACTTCACTCCACAGGAAACAGCAGGCTAACGATCGTCTTCTCGTCAGCGCGCGCAACTGCCAAGTTGTCCGCGATCGCCAAAGAGCAGTTCCAGCCGCGACACAAGATTGCCCAGGCCATGTTCCGGAGTGATCGACTCCAGCGAGAATCCCGGTCCGTCGTCAATCACCTCGAGGCGCACGCGATCCGCTTTCGACCGATCCAGCCACCCGGATCGTGGCTCCCTCTGCGCGCTTTGCCGCTACGTGCTTGATGGCGTTCTCCACCAGCGTCTGCGAGGCCAGGGGCGGTACCTTCACCTCGTCCAGCGTCGCCGCGAGCGTCGATCGTGTAGCGCAGCCGTTGCCCGAACCGTGTCCGCTCAATTTCGAGGTAGTCGCGCACGATCTTCAATTCCTGGCTCAGCGGCACCAGGCCAGCCTGGTTTCCGCTCAGTGAAAACCGCAACAGCGACGCCAGCTTGCCCACCGTATCCTCAGCCCGCTTCGGATCGGTCGGAATCAGCGACGCAATCGAGTTGAGGGTATTGAACAAAAAATGCGGATGAATGCGCGACGCCAGCGACGACAGCCGGGCTTCGGCCAGCAGCTTGTAAGCGCGCTCCTGCTCCGCCTGCTGTGTCCTCAATTCCAGCGTTGCAAATTGAAGCCTGTGCCGCATTGTCTCAAACGACGAAATACTGAGTCCCACCGTCAGAGTGATGACAATCGTGGTGGGATAGGAAAGCTTGAATTCGATCCAGTAGCTCCGAGCTCAGCACGAACGTGAAGTATCAGCGCCCCGGCCAGGCATCCCATGGTTGCGGTGCACCAGAAGCACCGCCGTATTGATCAGCACAACAACGCGCGGGAACCGTTCCGTGTAGCGAAATCCGACCCAGTTGAGCAGAATTGCGGAAGGCATCCCAATCACCACGGAATACACAGTGGAAGCCAGAAACTTGTGCCCCGCTTCAGAAAGCCGCGCGTGCTGCACTACCAGCAGAAACACGCCAATCACAATCGCCATGATGGGCACGATCCACAGGCACGCAGCGGAGCATCCCCGCGCCATATGGACCTCGCGATTGGCTCCCTGCAACCAGGCTCGCCGGTCTGCTCTGAAGTTGCCTTCATAGATGGAACCTGATTCCCACGTGAAGTGGCAGTTGCGTACGGAGCGGCGCCGTACTCCGACGCCCTCTTGCCGCCCGGCACTTCCAGGTGTACGTAAGAAGAGAAATGCTTGCCGAACCAGCGGCTCGCATCGACGATCGCAACATAGCTCCGGTCATCGAAGTTCGTGACCACCGACCCCGACACGTCCCACTCCTTCCATCCCGGCAATTCCCGCAGGCGCGTCTTGCCCGCATTCAGAAAGCCATAGTGCTGCCGGCCCGCCAATGGTGACATGCTGATGGACCGATAATACGCGATGTTCGGCGGCGTGTAGAACTCGCCGATAAAGGTGATGCCTGTCGGCGGTCGTATACTTCGCACCCATCAGCAACGCTTCATGCTCGCGCCACGTCGCTTCGCCGTGCAATTCCCACGCCTGCCCTACGACACGCGTGAAAGTAACCGCGCCGAACGAATCGCCGCCGCGATCGTTGCCGGCGATCAGCGAAGTGTCGAATCCATGCACCAGTACGTTGTACCGGATGGCTGTGGTATCGCGCACCATCATTCCCTTGTCGCGCCAGCTCCGCCGTCGACCACGCCGCGGAAATCGCATGCGGCCCCCGCACCCAGTCGACCTTCACCATGTCGCGGCCCTCATTCAGATTCAGCCGATCCCCAGGATCCGTGGGAACTCGCGGCGGATCCAGCACTCCGGCCGACGTGAACGCATAACCGGCTCCCCAGCGCAGCATCTTGCGGCCAGTCATGAAATCGAAGTCGCCCGCCGACAGACCTGCATAAGTCTCTTTCACCCGAATGTGCGCAACGTTGTCCCGGTACGTGGTCTCAGTTCCAACCACGCTCGTCGAAAACGTCCAGCGGCTCAGATACTTCACGCTGAACGTCGGCTCCAGCAGCACCTGGTTCAGAGTCATCGGAATAGGTGCGCTCACGTTCGCGTAAAACGTCGCGTCGTCAATCAGCGCAACGGAGTAGCGCGTGTTGTAACGGCCTTCCTCGGCCGCTGGATTGTCCTGCGCGGCAACGGTCCACGCGCTGGCAACCAGAATCAACCCGGCAACAAAGATGCGTTTCATCGCGGCTCTCCCGTTCGCTGCGCCATCAGAAGCGGTCAGCTCGGCCCTGGTAGAACAGCTTGTCGGGCAACTCGCGCGGACTTGTTCCCGAATATTCGAGCAGGCTGTGCGAGTTATGCCGGATCTCGTCGTACAAGGTGAGTCGCCGAAGCAGCATCTTGCCGCCGATCTGCGCGTAATCGTCAAACGTCGCTGACTTGATGTGTTTGCCCGACGTCAGATAGAACTCCGCCCGTACCGGCCGCGCATCTTCCGCCCGCAACCAGTAGAGGATGCGCTGATACGTCGCGCCCTTGCGCCTGGCGGTCAGCTCAAGCAGATGGCAATTGACCTCCCCGACCTTCTCATCACGGAGATACACAGGCGTGTAATCGACGGCGTAGTTGGTGCGCGCCACGTCGCCGTTCGATGCATCGCCCGACAGACGCTCCAGCGGAGTGATGCGGACCGGCCGGCTCGTATCCGGTAGGTAGATCCACATATCGTCACCAAGCATCAGCAGGTGGCGGCCCTTTTCGCGCGGGCTCATGAACTCGACATAAGTCCGATCGGTGCCCTTTTGCGAGACTTCATAGAGCTTCTCTTCATCTGCCTTGTCCGACTCATAGTTTGTAATTTTCACCCGAGTAGTGAACGAAGGCCACCCATTCCGAAACGTATCGGAGCGCTTGAGCAACGCATCCGCATCAATACCAGGAACCGCCGCCGCGTGGCCCACCACTGCGAAAACGATTAAAAACGCAACAACCGCAAGCAATAGAAAACTGCGCAGAATCCAATTCACGTTAGACATGGGCCAACGCCTCCGCTATCTGCAATCGCGATGCGCGGATCGCAGGCAGGATCGACGCCAGCGCGAGAGAAACAACCACCAGCACCGACGAGCCCACCATCAAGCTGGGCACATGCAGCACATTGAAAAGCATGTCGAAGGAAGTTCCCGGCGGCGCCGGCAGGTGCAGGCCCGCAGCGTTCAGCGCCATACCCAGCAAATTGCCGCCCGCCACTCCCACGGCCGCGCCGAGAATGCCGGTCAACGTTGCCTCCACCATGAAGAGCGCCACGATCCATCTGCGCGGAGTGCCCATCGCCAGCATCGTTCCGATCTCCCGCGTGCGCTCGAACATCGACATCAGCAGCGTATTCACGCTCGCCATCAGCACCATGAAGAACACAATGATTCCCAGGAAAAGGAATATGCCGCTGAACAGGCTTCGCACCTGCTTGTAATAGGCCGCCAGTTCAATCCACTTCTTGATCGTGATCTGTTGCGACTGTCCCTGGAGACGTGGTGCAATCTCCGCCGCCACCGCGTCCGTATTCTCAGTCTTGTCCAGTCCCACCACCAGGTTTGTCACCCGGTCGCTCTGCAGCAGGCGCTGCGCGGAGGGCAGCGTGATACGCAGGTATCGATCGTCCAGGTCCTTGAATCCCGTGCTCACGATCCCCACAATCTGTACATCGATTCCGTTCAGCGCCCCGTCCGCCGTCACCGCCAGGATCGTCAGGCCATCGCCGACTTTCACACTCATCGAGCGCGCCACGCCCGTGCCCACCAGCGCTTCCACCTCGCCATTAACATTGCTGCTCAGCCCGCGCCCCGATGCGATGCGCGGATCGAAGCCCATCCGGTGTTCGGTATCAGGATCGACGGCGTTTCCCATGAACACCGACGACTTCACCCCATTCGACAACATTCCGTAAAACTCGATGCGAGGAGCTACGCCGCGCACATGCCCAACCGACTGCGCAGACGCTGCCACCTGCTGCCAGTTACTGATGCCGGTATCGAGCACGTGAACTTCGTCGCGGCGAAAATGTTCGGAATTGAAAATCTGAATATGTCCGAGCCCGGTGCGAATCGTGCTTTCCCTCAGACCGCGAAACATGAATGCAAAGAACCCGCCCACCAGCAGGAGCCCCGCTACGCCGCCGCCCACCATCAGCAGCGTCATCACCGTGCGCCGCCGGTTGCGAAAAACATTACGAAACGAAAGCAGCAAGAACTTGCCCATGGCCGTCTCCTTCCAAAGAGTTGTCTGATTCCACGTGTCCGTCCGTCAGGCGAACAATCCGCGGAGTGTGCTCCAGCAGTCGCTGATCGTGCGTTGAGAAAATGAAGGTCAGGCCCAGCCTGCGATTCAGGTCCCTCATGAGGTCGATCAACTGCGTCGCGTTGTGCGTGTCGAGATTGGCAGTGGGTTCGTCGGCCAGCACCAACGCCGGCCGATGTACGATGGCGCGCGCCACCGCCACTCGCTGGCGCTCGCCGCCCGAGAGCAGGTCAGGCCGATGATGCGCACGGTCCGCCAGCCCTACGCTTTCCAACGCCTCCGCCACGCGCCGCCGCCGCTCCCGGGCGTTGAACCCCTGCACCAGCAGTGGAAATTCCACATTCTCGGCGGCCGTGAACACCGGAATCAGGTTGAATGTCTGGAATACGAATCCGATCTTTTTCCTGCGCAGATCGGCCATGCGGCCGGGGCTCAGGGTGCTTGTGTCCGTCCCCTCAATCCGGATGCGGCCGCTGGTCGGCTTGTCTATGCAGCCGATCAGGTTCAGGAGCGTGGATTTGCCGCTTCCGCTGGGTCCCGAAATCGCCAAAAATTCGCCCCTGGAAACCGTCAGGCTGGCGTGATCCAGTGCGGTCACGTCGCTGTGGTCCAGGGGAAACTTGCGGCTGACTTCTTCGACGCTGACGAGTGGGTCGAGTTGATTCATCGAGGCGCCGTTCCTTTCCGTAGATTTGCTCTACCGAAAAGTTACCGGCGTTGAAGATCAAACGCGCGCACTTCCGGATGGAAGGCGCAAAAAGCTGGATGAATCGTAGATTCGAGCGAAGAACGGGAAGGAACCTGGGTGCCCCAGGTCTCGATTTTGAGACCTGTTCTCGCAAACTCCCACTCTCAGATCACGAGTTCAGCGTGACCACCAACCCCTCCGCCGCCCTCAATTCGACTTCGCCATTCAGGGGTTCTCCCTCGCGGTCAAGGTGAGTTGAGATCAAAACCGTTCCGGCGCCCAATGCGATACGTGATGGTTCCGCCGACATATTCAGCACCACGAGAATTCGCTCCTCGCTATCCCGTTCATAGCGCAACACGTTTCCATTGGCGCCCACCCCTTGCAGTTTTCCTTCTACCAGTGTCCGATGTGTCTGCCGCAGCTGGATGAGGTGCCTGTACAGCCGCAGGATCGAATTGTCGTCTCGTTCCAGCGCTTCCACGTTCACAATCTCATGCTCATCGCCGAGTGGAAGCCACGGCCATCCGGTCGTAAATCCGCCGGTAGGCGAGCCGTCCCAGGGCATCGGCGTACGCTCCGGATCCCGTCCCAGCCCTAGGCCCGGTTCGTTCTTCTCGAAAGGGTCTTGCACCTGGTCCGGCGCGATCGGCACGTTACACATCCCCAACTCTTCGCCGTAATACATCGTGATCGTCCCCGGCAGGGTCAGCAGGAGCATCGCCGCCACGCGTGCCTGTCGAATCCCGATCCTTGTGGCGATACGCGCTTTATCATGATTCCCCAGCACCCAGTTCGGCCACGCGCCATGTGGCAGCGCAGATTCGTACTCCGAGATAACCTCCGCGACCGCATTAGAGCTCCAAGCGCATTGCAGCAGTTGAAAATTGAAGGGCAGATTCGCTCCTCTCAGATCAACCCCGTAGTACGTCATCAATTGCGGCACCGGCAAATAGATTTCGCCGATTAACACCCGCTCCGGGAATTCATCCACCACCGCCCGCATCGCCGCCACCAGGTCGTGAACCTCCGGCCGATCGGAGTTATACACCGGCAAAACACGATTGTGCGCCGATTGACCCAGCCGATAACCGGGATTCGGCGGATTGTCGCGGAACTTATCGTCCTTGATCATCAGCCACATCACGTCCACGCGGAACCCATCCACGCCCCTCTTCAGCCAGAAGCGCAGCGCATCGAACATGGCCGCCTTTACTGCCGGGTTCCGCCAGTTCAGGTCCGGCTGCTGCTTCAGAAACGAATGCAGATAATACTGGCCGGTCCTGTCGTCGAACTCCCACGCCGATCCCCCGAACTGGCTGACCCAGTTGTTTGGCTCATCGCGCCACAGGTACCAGTCTCGCTTAGGATTTGCCTGATCGGACCGGCTCTCTAAAAACCACGGATGCTGATCCGACGTGTGGTTGGGCACGAAGTCGAGAATCACCTTGATTCCGCGCCGGTGCGCCTCGGCAACCAGCCGATCGAAATCCTCGATGGTGCCAAAGACCGGATCGATGCCGCAGTAATCCGCCACGTCGTAGCCAAAATCCGCCATCGGAGACGGGTAGATCGGCGAGATCCACATGGCATCCACTCCCAGTTGGCCCAGGTAGTCGATGCCGTTTGAGAATGCCGTTCAGGTCGCCGACGCCATCCCCGTTGCTGTCCTGAAACGAACGCGGATAGATCTCGTAAATTACCGCGTGCTGCCACCAGGTCAAGTCCTGCATCTCACCAATTGCTCCTCGGGGCGAAGTGTGCATTGCGAAAGACTTCAAGCATGATCAATGATCTCTGGTACAAAAACGCAATCGTCTATTGCCTGTCGGTTGCCACATATATGGATGCAAACGGCGATGGCATAGGAGACTTCGAGGGTCTGATGCGCCGCCTCGATTATCTGCAGGGTATGGGCGTAACCGCGCTCTGGCTTATGCCGTTCCAGACTTCTCCCAATCGCGACGATGGCTACGACGTGGCCGATTACTACAGCGTCGATCCACGTTACGGGACGCTGGGAGACTTTGTCGAATTCACTCGCGGGCTGCAAGCAGCGCGGCATGCGGGTGCTCATCGATCTGGTGGTCAATCACACATCCAATGAGCATCCCTGGTTCAAGGAAGCCTGCGCCAATCCGCAGTCCAAGCACCGCGAATGGTACGTGTGGTCGAAGACCAAGCCCAAAGATGCCGCTTCGGGCATGGTTTTTCCCGGCGTTCAGAAAACCACATGGACGTGGGAAAAGAATGCCCGGGCGTACTACTTTCACCGCTTTTACGATTTCCAGCCCGACCTCAACACCTCTCATCCTGAAGTTCAGGCGGAGATCCTCAAGATCATGGGCTTCTGGCTGCAACTCGGGGTCGATGGCTTTCGCATGGATGCCGTCCCCTTCGTCATCGCTCGAAAAGGCGCCAACCTCAAACGCTCCGTCGAGCAATACGACATGCTGCGATCGTTCAGCGAATTCCTCTGCTGGCGCAAGGAAGGCGCCATCATCCTCGGCGAAGCCAACGTCGTGCCCACAACCGATCTCGAATACTTCGGCGAATACGGCGAGCGGCTGCAGATGATTTTCAACTTCGATGTTAACCAGCACCTGTTCTACGCCCTGGCCAGCGGCGATTGCACATCGCTCATCAAAGCGATGCAGGATACCAAGCCCCGCCCGGCCACCGCGCAGTGGGGGTTATTCCTCCGCAACCATGACGAACTCGACCTGGGCCGCCTGACGGTTAAACAGCGTGAAGCGGTCTTTGCCGCTTTCGGGCCCGATAAAAACATGCAGCTCTATCAGCGCGGAATCCGCCGCCGCCTCGCTCCCATGCTGCAGGGTGACCGCCGCCGCCTGGAGCTGGCCTACAGCCTGATGCTTACGCTTCCCGGCACGCCTGTGGTTCGCTACGGCGATGAAATCGGCATGGGCGACGATCTGCGCCTGCCGGAGCGCAATTGCGCGCGCACTCCGATGCAGTGGTCCACTGAGCCAAACGGCGGCTTCACGAAATCAGACAAGCCGATTCTGCCCGTCATCTCCGAGGGCGCGTATGGATTTCAGCATGTGAACGTCGCCGGCCAGCGCCGCGATCCCAACTCGCAGCTCAACTGGATGGAGCGCATCCTGCGCATGCGCAAGGAAGTTCCCGAGATCGGCTGGGGCGATTTTTCATTCGTCCAGTCCGGCAATTCCCAGGTCCTGATCATGCGCTATGACTGGCGCAACAACTCGGTCCTGTGCGTCCACAACTTCAGCGCCGAGCCTCAGGAAGTGCGCTTCACGGTTCGCGTTCCCGATGAAGAGAGCCGGACCCTCATCAACCTTCTATCCGAAGACCACAGCCAGCCCGAAAAAAACGGCAAACACTGCATCGTGCTTGAGCCTTACGGATATCGCTGGTTCCGCGTCGGCGGACTCGACTACCTGCTCAAGCGTTCCGAAGTTTGAACTTGTAGGTGAATCTGGGTGCCCCAGGTCTCGCGTCTGAGACCTGGGATCCACTACGCGGCCGCAACCCTCTTGATCAGATCCGCCTGTTCGTTTTCGCTCTCCGCACCAATCGTGAAAGCATCCAGTACGCCCGACCCAAGCGCAAATCGAATAGCTTCATCCTGCCGCGTCCGCATCGCCCCTTGCCCGAGGATCTTCATGCCGATAATGCCTTTTCCCGAGGCACGCATCTCCTTGATCACGCCAATGACAGTCTGCGGGTCCGCATCCATATGCGCCCCCACTGGGTTCAGCCGCACCAGGTCGACCTCCACCCACGGCGACTTCGCCGCCGCCCGCAGCGCTTCGATGGTGTGGCACGACACCCCGTGTGTCCGAATGATCTTCTTCTGCTTGGCTTCCTCAAACACGTCCATCACGCCGCGATAACGCTCCGTCCAGTCGTTCTCGGTCACGCAATGGATCAGCAAAATGTCGATGTAATCCGTCTTGAGTTCGCGGCGATACCGCTCGATATCGGCCTTGGCCTGCTTCGGATCGCGCGAGTCGCACTTGGTCATGATGACCACCTTGTCCCGCGGCAGTTGGCTCACCGCCGCAGCCACTTCAGGATGCGACCCATAAGAGTCCGCGGTGTCGAAGAAGATCAGTCCCCGATCGTAACCCGTGCGCAGCAGCCTCGTGAGCCCGCCGGCGCGCGTCTGGTTGGACGAGCCGCCCGCACCTATCGTGCCTGTTCCCATCGCCAGCCGGCTGGTGCGAATGCCCGTCTTTCCCAGCGTCACGGTGTCGTGGGCTTCCGCTCTGGCGCCGCCAACGTTGAGAACTTCCGCCACTGCATGCGAGCCAAGATAAGCCGTGCCCAGCCCAGCTGCGGCGCCGGCGACGAACTTTCTTCGGTTCATGAGACCTCCTGCGACTGAACGGTAACCAACGCCGAAGCCATCGGGGAAACCACGGATGGGCGGATACCACGGCCAAACTCCGGTTGGCCCATTTTACGCCGGTAACCGATTTTACGACCGTCTTTGTCAAGCCAGTAGATACGGGGCGCAACTCGCGCAGAGCGAGGCGCCAATCGGTTTCGCCAACGCTCGTTACAGCAATCGCACCTCGCTCCGGCCGTGAGCAATCAAGCGGGCCGCGCAAAGAAAGCCCGGCCCTCATTCGAAGGCCGGGCGTTTGCTTAAGGAACCTCTTACGGCAACTAGTAACGAGGTTCTTCGCCCTCGTGACGTTCCTCCTTCATATGGTGCATCGCGCGGCTATAGCCCTCCTTGAAGCCACTGCGATAGTCGTCGCGAAGCTCGCGTTCCACGCGCGGATGACGATACCTTTCGTGATCGTCCGCATCCTTGTGGCTGCGCGTTTCGAAATCGTGGCGTGCTGCCTCAACTCCGTCGTGGAAGCCCTGCCGCTGCGCATCGCGATACTCCGATGGCGGCTCATCCCATCGGCCTTCCTGGTAGGCCGCAGGCGCCGGACTTGCCGGTGCTGCATAAGCCTTGGCGGCCAGCCCGCCTGATGTAGCTCCCAGCGAAACTGCCAAAGCGGAAACTGCAAACCATGTCTTCGTCATTTGAATGAAACCTCCTTGCCAGACCTAAGAGATGTATGCGCGCACCCGGGTGTTGCTTATAGGACACTTCAAGTCGCTGGCAAATTTTTCAAGCTGCTGATTCTTCGCGATTTGGCCCGAAGCTGCATTCGATCGTCTACGATGGCTTTTATGCCGTCCCTTCTTGAAACTCACCATCTGCGGATTGGTTTTGGCACCGCCGAAGCTGTTCGCGGCATCGATCTTTTCATTGACGACGGCGAAGTGCTTGGCCTGGTTGGTGAGTCCGGCTCCGGCAAAAGCGTATCCGCGCTCGCCATGCTTGGTCTGCTCGGTCCCGCGGCAAACGTCACCGGCACGATTCTCTGGCGCGGCAAAGGCAACGACGGCCCCGGTCTGAATCTCCTGGATCAGCCTCCCTCCGCCTTGCGGCGCATCCGCGGTCGCGAGATCGCCATGATCTTTCAGGAGCCAATGACCGCGCTCAACCCGGTGATGACCATCGGCCGCCAGGTGGCCGAATGCGCCTCGGCCCATCAGCCCGGTCTGTCAGGCAGGGAAGGGAAGCGACGCGCCATCCAGGCTCTCGAGGCCGTTGCCATTCCCGATGCGGAGCAGCGCTACGGCGACTATCCACACCAGTTTTCCGGCGGACAACGCCAGCGCATTCTCATCGCCATGGCGCTCATCAATCGTCCGCGATTGCTCATTGCCGACGAGCCCACCACGGCCCTCGATGTCACGGTGCAGGCGCAGATCCTCAGGCTCCTCGCTCAACTCCAGCGCGACTATGGCCTCGCCATGCTTTTCATCTCCCACGATCTGGCCGTTGTCGGCCAGGTGGCAAGCCGTGTCGCCGTCATGCGCTCCGGCCAGATCGTCGAAACCGGCCCCGTCCGCGACGTACTCCTCCACCCGAGCCATCCGTACACGCAAAGCCTCCTCGCCGCCGTGCCGACGCTACGTACAGATCGCGACCGTCCGCTGGCGACGATCGAAACGCCGGCCCATCCCTGATCGCGCATCTGATTCAATGTGAACATCCCGCTTCGTTCTCTCCTCGTTGCATTCCCTTTGCTGGCTATCTTTCCTTTCCTCTCCGGCGCCGATTCTTTACGGGCGCGATTGAAGCAGGGCACCGGCCACATCTTCCTGCTTATCCTGGATGAAGATGGCAAAACCCTCGCGGCCGGCGAGTCCCTCCAAACCGTGAAAGGCTACACCGTCACCACGCGCACAACTTTCCATTTTCGCGATGGCTCGCTCGACGAGGAGACCACCGTTTTCGAACAAAGAGTAAATCTACGGCTGTTGAGTGACGATCATCTGCAGCGCGGACCTGCCTTTCCTCATCCCACGGAGATTCGCATCGAAGCTGCTCCAGGCCGCGTAACGATTCACGATCTCGAGAGCGGCAAGACCACCTCGCACGAATTGAAGATTCCATTTGATCTTGCCAACGGAATCATCACCCAGGTACTGCAGAACATTCCCGAGGACACGGCCGAGACCAAGGTCTCCTATGTACTGCCAACATCGAAGCCCCGTCTGGCCACGCTCGCAATTTCCCGCGCCGGAGAAGACAACTACACCCTCGGCGGCGAGCGGCAGACCGCGAAGAAATTGGAGATCAAGGTCGAACTCGGCGGCGTGGCTGGGCTGATCGCTCCCGTGATTGGAAAAGAACCCAGGTCCGGCACCGCCTGGATGGCGGGCGGAAAAGTCCCCATGTTCATCCGCATTCAGACGCAGTTTTACGAAGGCGGCCCGCTATGGACAATTCAACAGACCGCGCCTGCGTGGCCGTCCGACGAAAAGTAACGCACCTCTCTGGGTCCGCTTGCCGCATCTCGCTTTTTACCCCTATAATCGCGCTCGCGGCCATAAATCTCCCCAGAGGACTTTGTAAGTAAACTAGAGCCGCGAATCACCCGCCATCTGCCCGGACGTTCTTTCTGGATGTCCCACCTCCGCCGCGCTCATCATTTGCGCTCGTTCTGTGGTGAACCGGGCGAGATACAGTCAAAAGGAAACTATGAAATCAGCAAGAGCTATCCGTGTGTCCGCGTTGTGTCGTTTGTTGCCCGTTGTGGTTCTCTTCTGGCCGCAATGGATGATGAGTCAAACCATCTCAAACAACTTCTATACAGCCCAGCGGCTGAACTTTACCGGAGCCACCAACGTGGTCTCCGCGGACCTGAACAAGGACGGCAAACCCGACCTTGTCGTCCACTCTTTCACCTTGCCTCCCTTCGTCGTGATTACGGTTTCTGTCTGGACGAACAACGGCAACGGCAACTTTACGCAGTCGCAAGTGATTTCGGCTCATTCGAGCACCGCCCCGGAACTGGCGGACCTCAATGGGGATGGAATCCCGGACCTAATCTACGGCGACCCGTCGAACAGCGCAATCCTTGACGTCGCATTCGGCACCGGGCAGGGTACGTTTGGAACTCCCAGGGGCTATACCGGTGTTAGCGCGGATGCGTTGAATGAAAGGCCGGTAGTTGTTGGCGATTTCAATGGTGACGGAAAGCCCGATATCGCCTGGCCGCGCCAAAACGTGGGGGGCTCCCCAAGCGAAGTAGTCGTCTTTCTCAACACCGGCAACGGCACGTTTGGTCCCCCGACTCTCTACTCCGCTGGATCCGCGCCCGTTGAGCTTGCCGTGGCCGACATGAATCGCGACGGTATCCAGGATCTGGTTGTCGGCAACCAGGGTGGAGACGTTCGCGTCCTGTACGGAAGCACGACTGGAACGCTGCGCGCGGGTGCGGTCATTCCATCCAATTTCCCATCAGCCATCGCGGTCGGGGACCTTAATCGCGACGGCATTCCCGACATTGTGGTTGCGAATGTTACGGACAGCTTCGGTCATCGCGGCATCACCGTGCTGACGGGACACGCGGACGGAACCTTTACGTCGCAGCTGATTCGCGATTTCCTCGGTCCGATCAATTCGCTGATGCTCAAGGACCTCAACGGCGACGGCAAACTCGATCTCAGCCTTACCGAACAGAATTTCAGCCAGGCGGTAGGGGGCTTCATCGATCAGAGTTATCTTGCCGTCTACTTCGGAAATGGAGACGGAACCTTTCAAAATCCCCGCACTTACAACGTCGACCCTGGCCCCACAACGGTGATCGCCTCCGATATCTACGGCGACGGACGCCCCGCCCTGATCACGGCAAATGACGGCGCCGGAAACCTGAACGTCCTCCGTTCCGATGGTGCTGGATTTTACAAAGCCGCTCCCATTACGCTCTCGCCTCACGCTGAGGGGACCGTAAGCGCCGATTTCAACCACGACGGGATTATGGACGTTGCCGTCGTGAACGATCCAACCTGCAAGGCGCCGTGCTCGGGCACCGTGACTGTATTCTTCGGAACCGGGCATGGCTGGTTCAACTCCGGCACAACGTATGCCATCGGGATGCATGGGTCCGGTATCGCCGCCGGCGACGTGAATGGGGATGGAGTTATGGACCTCGTCGTCACCAACAACACCGCGGGCGACAACAGCGATGTGAGCGTGCTCCTGGGCAATGCTAATGGCACCTTCCAGGCCGCGCATAATCTCACGCTGGGCGTGGCGAGCAGCGATGTCTTCCTGGCGGATATGAACCGCGACAAAAAGCTTGATCTTGTCACCGGCAGCGGAGTCGCCCTGGGGAACGGAACGGGTTCCTTCGGTCCAATGCTCCCCTATTCCGCCCTGGGTTCCGAGATCGTAGCCCACATCGCGGTTGGAGACTTCGATCAGGATGGAATTCTCGACGTTGCTGCAGCCGGCTTACCCAGTTCTTCGGCAACCACCGACGACCTGAGCATTCTGCTGGGCGACGGGTCCGGCCATTTCAGGCTGGCGCAATCTCAGGACGTCGGCCATACGATCACGGGATTGGCGGTTGGCAAGATGAACGGGGACGCCCTACCCGACCTGGTGGCAGCCTTCGCCGATAACTCCTTCTCGACCGGAACGATCGCCGTGTTTTTGGGACGTGGAGGCGGCCTGTTCCCGGCTGTCGGAGGTTCGGGATACTCTTCGTCGCCCCTCCGATCTCCGGCATGGGCCGTCGCGGTGGCCGACATGAACAACGATGGCATCAGCGATGTTGTGGTCAGCGCTGGAAGTCGAGCCCTTGAGCCCATGTTCAACGACTTGGGGGTTGCACTGGGCGCCGGCGACGGAACTCTAACCGGAGCCCAAACCTTCACCATGCTTAGCGGATCCAAATCGAGAATTGCCATTGTCGATCTGGATAACGATGGGCGAAAGGACGTAGTTGTCACCAACGACCTCGGCATGAGTCGGGCGCTGAACATTGGAAGCCGAATCACGCCCTGACCCGATTCAACCTCGGCCTAGGTCTCAATCTGCAAACCTGGGCCGCCCTTCCCAAAACACGTCCGCCCCTCGGCGAACCGAGAGGCGGTGATCCGTGGCGGATTATCTAAGTTATTCGGCGACGGCCGGCTCGGCGGCAGCTTCGGCGGCGGGAGCTTCTTCCGTCGCTTCGCCCAGCACCCGCACCTTCAGGTGCGCGGTCACTTCGCGGTGCAGCTTGATCGCCACGTCGAAGTTGCCCAGGGCCTTGAGGGGCTCGTTCAACTGGATCTTGCGGCGATCGATTTCGAAGCCCTTCGCTGCCAGCTCGCCGGCAATGTCGGCCGAGGTGACTGAGCCGAACAGCTGGCCGTTTTCGCCGGACTTGCGGGTGAAGACGAGCACGACGGGCTCGAGCTTGGTAACGAGTTCCTCCGCCTGCGCTTTCTCTGAGGCGGAACGACGCGCGGCTGCGGCTTTCATCTGCTCGATGACAGCCTTGTTCGCCAGGGTGGCCTGCAGCGCCAGCTTGCGGGGCAGCAGGAAGTTGCGGCCGTAGCCGTCGGCCACTTTGACAACATCGCCGCGGTGGCCCAGGTTGGCTACGTCTTCTTTCAGAATCACTTCCATTTTTCTACTCTCCAGAGTTACGAGCAGCGCTTCGTTCTCCCCCGGTGCTCTTAGACGATGGGCACGACCGGTCGTTGCGCCGCGAAGGATTCTACATCGCGCGTCGGGAAGATTGTCGCCCATCTGGTCGCAAAAAGCACGCAGTTACGAAAAGCGGCAGTCCTACCCGCGCGACTCTTCTGCTCTAGTGATGCGTCGCGAACGGCAGCAGGGCAATGTTCCGGGCCTGCTTGATGGCGCGGGTCAGGCGGCGCTGGTGCGTGGTGCACACGCCCGTCAGGCGGCGAGGCACAATCTTGCCGCGCTCGGCCACAAACCCCTGCAGCAGACGAACATCGCGGTAAGGGATGGCGTCGATCTTCTCGGTGCAGAACTTGCACACCTTCTTGCGGCGGAAAAACTTGCCGCGGCCGCCGGGACCGCCGCCCGGACGTCCGCCTTGACGGGGCGGCCCGCCAGGGCCGCTCTGCGGTGGTGCGCCGCCTTCGGGCGCCCTTACTTGTGTTTCATCTGCCATGATGTTTCCTCATATCAGCTTTCGGCTGTCAGCGATCAGCCTTCAGTCAAAGCGGTGGTGAAATCGGCCATACCGGCGCGAGTGTTCGCTGGATACTCAGTTCCTGATCCTTAAGTCCCTGCTCTTACGCGCTGGCCTGACACCGGCTCCGGCTCGCGGCTCGGCCGCGGCCGACGGATGCGCGGACCCTCCGTGCTCACCTTGCGGCGGACTCCGCGCAGAGCCTTGACCTTGGCCAGGCGCTTCTCTTCCTCGTCCATGCGCACGGTGATGAACTTGATCACCGGCTCGGAGACGCGCAGGCGGCGCTCCAGTTCCGCCACCACCGCGCCATTGGCCTCGATGGTGAGCAGAACGTAGTTGCCGTCGTTGAACTTGCGCACCATGTAGGCGAGCTTGCGCCGGCCCATCTTCTCTACCGACTTGACCACGCCGCCGCCGTTGGTGACGGTGGTGCTGAAGCCGGCGATCAGCTTGTCGGCATCCTCTTCGGCCACATCGGGCCGAATGATGAACATAACCTCATACACACGAGACATCTGTTATCTCTTTCCGCCCGCTTCCTCTTGCCTGCGAGCCTTGCATCTCACTGGACCGTGAACCGCCGACCGTGCCTTCCAAGTCCCTTAGTCCTTTAATCCCTGTTCCTTGTCTTTCCGGTTGAACTCATTCATCGCCGGCCCCGGTCCTTCCTGGATGATGCGCCGAACCGCCGTCGCCACCCGGTCCAGCACTTCGTCCAGTACCGCCAGGTCCGCCTTGCGCATGGGCGAAAGCAGGTAATCCCTGCCGCCTCGCCTGCCTGCGCCCGCCGCGATAGCTTCCGGGGGTAAATCCAGTCCCACCCCGATGCGCAGCCGCAGCCACTCCTGTGTTCCCAGGGCGGCGGTTACGCTGCGGGCTCCGTTGTGCCCCGCCGGCGAACCGCGCTCCCTGATCTTGATCGTGCCCAGCGTCAGGTCCAGCTCGTCGTAAATCACGAGCAGGTCCCGCGCCGGGTCCGCTTCAAACTCCCTCAGCAGGGCGGCTACTGCCAGCCCGCTCAGGTTCATAAACGTCTCCGGCTTGGCCAGGACGACTTCCCGCCCCGCAATGCGGCAGGTGGCGGTTACCGCCCGGCAGCGCCGGTTCTGGACCACAACGCCCTCCTGCTCGGCGATGCGGTCGATTGCCATGAACCCCGCGTTATGCGGAGTCCAGAAATACTCCGGGCCCGGATTGCCCAGTCCCACCACCAGGAACGGCCCCGATGCCGAACTTGAACCCGGCATCGATCCGGCCGTGGATGAACTCGCTTCCTCGGCCAAGGCTTACTTCTTCGCTCCGGCTTCCGGCTTCTTGCCCGCTGCGGCCGCGTCGGGCGCCGCTTCGGTCTTGCCCTTCTTGGCCACTTCCGGCTCCGCCGGGGTTCCGGCCGCGTCGGTCGCTGCCGCCGCTTCGGCTTCCGGTGTCGCCGACAACTTCTTCGCGGATCGTAACCACGTGCGCCACGGTCGCGTCTTCCGCATCCAGGTACTTGATCTTGTCGGAGTGCGGCAGGTCGCTCACGCGCAGCACCTGGTGAAGCTCCAGATTGCTCACATCCACGTCGATGTGATTGGGAATGTCGGCGGGCAGGCACTCGATCTCCACTTCGCGCAGCACCTGGTCGAGAATGCCGCCGGCGGTCTTCACGCCGACCGGAATGCCCATCAGCTTCACGCGCACGCTCACCTTCAGCGCCTTGTCCATCGCGATCCGCTTCAGGTCGATGTGGATCAGCCGGTCCTTGATCGGCTCGCGCTGCCAGTCGACAATCATGGCCTTGACCGGCGACTTGTCGCCCAGGTCGACGTCGAAAATCGTGTTGTGCCCGGTCTCGGAGAACAGAATCCGCGAAATCTGCTTGGGATCCACTTCAACGGCCACGGCGTCATGGCCCGGCTCCATACAGCACGGCAGGAATCTTGCCCGCGACGCGCACACGGCGCGCGGCATTCTTGTTGAACTTGCCCTCACGGGGCTTGGCTTACGACTTCAGGCATTCGTCTCTCTCGTTTCTGTGTCGGGCACGGAAAAGCCAGCTTTTAGCTGTTAGCTTCTAGATCGGGTATCCGCTCCCTTTGTTAGTGCAGTTGGTGGCTTTCAGTCATCAGCTGCATATTCCTGTCGCACAATGAATCAACCTTGATCGGCCGAATCATCCTTCCAATCCTCCGCTCAATCGCGAAGGCCGATTCATCAATTCCGCAGCTAAGAGCTAAAAGCTGATAGCTAACAGCTAGGAAAACAGCGTACTCACGCTGGTCTCCATATGAATGCTCTCGATGGCCGCGCCCAGCAGGCCCGGCAATCGAAAGCACCTTGATCTTCGCTAACTTCTGTGCCGCTTCGCGCAGCGGAATGGTGTTGGTCACCACCACCTGCTCCAGCCGCGAGGCGGCAATGCGATCGATGGCCGGCCCCGAAAGCACGGCATGGCTGGCGCAGGCATGAACCGTCGCCGCGCCGTTGGCAAGCAGGGCATCGACGGTCTTCACCAGCGTTCCCGCCGTGTCGATGATGTCGTCGATGATCAGGCAGCGTTTTGCCGTTCACATCGCCGACCACGTGCATCACTTCGGCCACATTCATGTCGGTGCGGCGCTTGTCCACGATGGCCAGGGGCGCCTCCATCTTCTGCGCAAAAAACCGGGCCCGCTCCACGCCGCCCGCATCCGGCGAAACCACGATCAGGTTGGGCAGCTTCAGCTCCCTGAAATAGCTCACCAGCACCGGGCTGGCAAACAGGTGATCCACCGGGATATTGAAGAAGCCCTGGATCTGCGCCGCATGCAGATCGACAAACAACGCGCGATTGGCGCCCGCCGTGGTCAGCAGATCGGCAATCAGCTTGGCGCTGATGGCCACGCGCGGACGGTCTTTGCGATCCTGCCGGGCGTAGCCGTAATAGGGAACCACCACCGTGATCCGGGCCGCCGAGGCCCGCTTGAGCGCATCGATCATGACCAGCAGCTCCACCAGGTGCTGGTCCACCGGATAGCAGGTGGGCTGCACCACAAACACATCCACGCCGCGGACGTTCTCAAGCAACTGGAAGTAAACTTCGCCGTCGGCAAAGCGCTGCAGCTTGGCCTCGCCCACCGTCACGCCGATGTGGCGGCCGATCTCTTCGGCCAGCGGCCGGTTGGCCGTGCCGCTGAAGAGCTTGAAGCGCTTGTCCTCGCTCAGGTTGCGGGCCCGCTTGCGCTCGGGGGCCGGCTTGGCGTCCTTGGCCTTGGCTTCCGGCTGCCGGCTGCGACGGCATCTTTCGGCGCCGTCTTTCGGCGTCCGGCGTCGCCCGGCTGCTGCTTCTCTTCCACTGTCACCGTCAACGTTCCCACTTCCATCTCCGAGCACCTCCAAGCTGGTTGGCTTTGGCTGCTTTCCCGGTTCTGCGGCCCTTTGCAACGCCACGCTCTCAAAAATCTGGCTGGGCGACTAGGATTCGAACCTAGACAAATGCCTCCAAAGGGCATTGTCCTACCATTAGACGATCGCCCAGCATTGCTGCTTCCCGCAGTCTGTTCCGATGAGCCCACTTCCGGCAGCCGACGGCGAGTCTCTCTCGCAGAACTGCTGCCTGTCAACTTACCTTCAGCATCTCGCGCCAGTACCGGTCGCGGGCAGGGTGCGGGTCAACGTGGCTTCGCACCTCTACATCCCGAAACTGCTTCAGACCGGCCCAGGCTGCTTCCGCATCTCCCCGGGTCAGGTACAACCCGAAGAGCGCCGAACCGGACCCCGACAGCGAAGCATAGCAGGGCTGCCTCCGGAGTGCCCGGAGCCCGCAAGAAGCGCTTGATTTCAGCAAGGGAAGGATGCTGGGGGAAGACGACGCGTTCAAAGTCGTTCTGGATCCAGCTCATGATCCCGGTGCGGACAAGCGCGGACTCTTGTGGTCCGGCCAGGTCCCCGCCTCGCGGGGAGGACACCGGAGGAGCCTGCTCCCTGCCGTCCTCGCGGAATTCCTCCCGCAAAGGCGCTGGCATAGGCGCGGCTCAACTCGTTTAGTTTATCGGTACTTGCCTCGGCGGTCAAACCTTCGGCGGCGCACAGCGCGTCCCAGTCGCGAAAGGCCTGCGGGGTCGAGACTCCCACCGCCGGTGCCGCCACCACGCACCAGGTCGGCTCAATGTCGGGCAGCGGATAAACTTCCTGCCCGCGATCCACCCCCAGCACCGTCCCGCCGATCAAGAAACAGCGGCACATCCGAGCCGACCTGCGCCGCAATCTCCAGCCGCCTCGCCGGGTGCCCCAGGTCTCGATTTCGAGACCTTGGATCTGCTCGCCATTCCCGATTCCCTACTCCCTGTAGCTCCGTTTCCAGCCCCACCAGCGCCGCCACCGCATTCGCCGACCCCGCTCCCAGTCCGCCCTGCACCGGCAGCCGCTTCTCAATATGGATCTCGACTGCCGCCGAGATCCCGAGCTCCCCCAGCGCCAGCTCCACCATCTTCCACGCCGTATTGCGCCCATCGGTCGGCACCCGCCGGTCATTCGAGGTCATCCGGATCGCGGTCGCCCCCGCCGCCTGTGCCGAAACCGTCACCAGGTCATGCATTTCCAGCGTCTGATAGACCGTCGCCAGCGCATGAAACCCGTCCGCCCGCGGCGCTCCGATCCCCAGCCCCAGGTTGATCTTGGCGTGCGAACGAACGGTTGTCGGCATACCGGTTCATTGTAGAGCCGGGCCGACCCACGGCCGGTCCCGTCCGCAACGAACCAATCACTGCCCTGGGCCACACATTTGACTGGATTTTCGTACCTCCATTCAGCGTAGAATTCGGGCACGGATACGCCATGCGCTGATCTGCAAGGAGGGGCGATGAAGAACCTGGTGAGGCTGGCGGCATCTGCATCGTGGTCACCGTTCCAGGGCCGATCCATCCACAGAGTCCCGATCGCCGGGCCTCATCCTTTCGAACCAGGTCCACTCCATTACTATGGAGGTGACCCACGGCAAGCCCTACGTCATGGTCACCATCAACGGCAAAGGTCCGTTCCGCTTCATCATCGACACCGGCACCGGCGGCGACGCGATCGTGACCTCTGAACTGGCATCGCAACTCGACCTGCCCGTTGCCGGCGAAGCCCGGCTCAACGACCCCACCGGCCAGGGCGGCCAGACCGCCCGCCTTCGCAAGATCGACACCATGCGCATCGCAGGCATCGACTTCTATTCCGTCAAGGCAGTCGAACATTCGCTTCCCAACGGCGACGGTGACTGCCAGGGTATGCTCGGCTTCACCCTGTTCCGTGATTTCCTGTTTGACTCTCGATTACGTCAACGGGCGGCTGATTCTCGCCAATGGGGAACTCATGCCCGACGGCGAAAAGTCAGTCCTGCCCTTCCGCATGCCGGACGGCGTGCCCATCGCGCGTCTGACCATCGGCAACCGGCAAGTGGACGCGCAGATCGACTCCGGAGGCGCGGGATTGAGCCTCCCGGAATGGCTTATCCCGCAGCTCCGGCTCTCCACCGAGCCCGTCGTTTTCGGCAAGGGAAAGTCGCTTTCCACCCGCTTCGAGATCAAGGTGGCCCGGCTCGCGGCAGACGTGCGCATCGGCGACATCACCCTCGATCAGCCCTGGGTCGAGATCAATCCCGCCTTTCCCCTGGCCAACTTCGGTTCCTCTCCGATGCAGCACTTCATCGTCACGTTCGACCAGGAGAACAAGCTCCTACGACTCGATGGCCCGCACAAGCGCGTAACGCTCGGCGTCACCCCAACCCCGATGCGCCTCAACAATCAGCCCGGCAATCCCACCGAACTGGCCCTGGTGCCAGTGGGATAACGTCGGGCATAAGGGACCGCGAACCAGCCACCAATCCGGGGTGCCCATTCTGGCGGCATCTTTGCCGCCAGGGTGGGAGATCACGACTGCCAACCACCCGCCGTCACGTGGGTGCTTCGAGTAGATCGTGACCCAGGATTCCATCCCGATCATCGCCCGTCAATCTGCATCAGCGCCCGCAAACCCGCGTGATCCGAAGGCCACATGCCGTCGATGCGGTCATGCCCGTCGTCGCCCACCAAGGACGCTTCGCGCGCCATCACATGCCCGCGATGGAAAACGAAGTCAATGCGTTGGGTTGCCGTGCTCACGAGGCTCGAATTCTCAAGAGGCCATGTGAGCCCGAGGGAGCGCTTGTGTAAATCCACCCAGGAGTCGTCGAAACCCAGGTTTAGCATCTCCTGGTAGGTCGCGTTGGAAGGATCGGTCGGCTCATTGGCGATCGCGTTGAAATCGCCAACCAGGATGACTGGAAGATTCGTGTTCGCCGGAACGTCGCTCAGCTCCTTGGCCTGGGCCTCCAGCAGCAGGTAGGACACGGGAATCTGCGGAATCGGGTTCTCCAAGTGCGTGACGATGAAGCGGAACGAAACGCCGTGGAGATCCACATCTACCGATCCCCAACTGCGCACGATAGTCAGGTTGCCGAGAATCGGATCCGGAATGGTCAGAAGCGTATGAAAACTGGCGACTGTTGATTCGAGAGCCGCAGGTCATGCTTATCCGTCCGCGCCAGCAGCACATTGCGGCCGTTCGCGCGGAGCCAAAGCGAAAAGTCGGGCGTGAGTGGTCCCTGTAGCTCGTATTCGTCAGCGATAACAACCGGGGCATAGTGCTGCCCCGCCTTGTTGAGTGCATCGAGCAGTTCCTGAAGCGGGTCAAACAGGATTTGCGTTGGGTTTGGTCCCGGGCCGTAGCGCCAAAGCGTCGCTTCCTCCAGCCCCACCAGGTCGGGTTGCGCCATCGTGATCTCATGGGCGATGGCATGCATGCGCAGTGGCGGATTGCTGTTGGTCACTTCCTGGACCGTGAGTTGCGCGGCCGCCAGGTATTCGGCGAACGACTGCGCGGACAGCACTTCCGTGAAGTCGGTTCCCTGAAAAATGTTATAGGTCATCACCTTGACGGTGCCCTTTTGTGCGCCCGCCGTCGTAGTGAAAGAAATACAGCCAGCAAAGTCGCGAACATAAAACGCCATTGCATCCTGAGAGACTTTTGCATGATTTCCTCCGTGGGACGATGGCGAGGGGACTTGTCGAGAGGCGTGGAAAGGAGCCCAGGTTGATGCCGGTCTAGGACAGCACTTCCTCGCGGCGCATAATTGTTTCGGTCACTCCGGAGCGCGGTCTGTACCCGGCATCACCCCGTCGGGTGACGGAATCGGAATGGCACTCTCGCCACAAGCTGTGAGATGCCGAAGGTTCCGGCCAACTCCTTCACTTCGAGATTGTCATAGCTTTGAGTCTCACGTAGATTGAATTCGATCTCTTCCCGGCTACACGACGAAACTTCGGTCTCTGACCACTTTTTCTTGTGTCGAACTCCGGATGTCCCAGGTTCGGCGCCTTTTTGTTTTTTGCGCTTTAACCTGCGATACCACGAACTTCGACCGGAATAAATTCATCCGGTCAGAAACCTAAAGCTAATAGCAAAAAGCTAATCGCTGTTCTTACTCATTCCTCAGCGCCACCATCGGATCGACCGCCGCAGCCCGCCGCGCTGGCGACCACGATGCCAACAGCGCCAGCACCATGAACAGGAGCGGCACCAGCGAATAGGTCAGCGGATCGAGCGGACTGGTCTCAAACAGGAACCGGCCCATCAGCCGCGTTACCGCCACCGCTCCCGCGATCCCCAGCGCTGAGCCCAGCACGGCCAGCGTCAGGCTCTGCTTCAAAACCAGTTCGGCGATTTGCAGCCGGTTCGCGCCCAGCGCCAGCCGCAGCCCGATTTCGCGCGTCCTCCAGCTCACCGTATAGGAGATAAGGCTGTAGACGCCAATTCCGCCCACCAGGATCGCCAGCGCGCCGAACGCGCTCAGCAGCAGCGTGAGTGAACGTGGCGCCGCCGTGGACCAGGTAATGACACTTCTGCAGCGTCCGCACCTTGGTTACCGGCACCGCGGGATTCAGTTGCAGAACCAGGTCCCGCAGGCTCGCCGCCAGCTCCGCCGATCCCACCCGCGAGCGCAGCAGGATATTCATCACCGGTTTTTCCGTCCGTGGCGTAACCGGCAGATAAGTCTCCCAGCCTGAGTCCTTGTCCAGCCGCTCGTGATGCGTTCCCTTGACCACCCCCACCACAATCGACGCGGTCTTCATATCCATCACGGCGGGCGAAGGCTCCTGGGTGCCGACATCGGCCAGGTGCTTGCCGATTGGGTCCATGCCGGGCCAAAGCTGGTTGGCCTCCGTCTCGTTCACCAGCACCGCGCGGCTCGCGCCCGACTCGTCGTCGTGGTTCAGCCACCGCCCGCGCAGCAAACGAATCCCCATCAACTCGAAATAGCTCGGAGAAACCGTCCGGCTCGATCCCTGCAGCGCCAGCTGGCGCGGGTCGCGGGGATGGTCCTCGGCATCGAAGACATACCAAGAATCGTAGCCGGTCATGGGCAGCGCATCCACCAGCGCCGCGGCCTCCACTCCCGGCAGCCCTTCGGCCCGCGTCAGCAGCGTGTCGAAGAACGCCAGGCACGAACCCTTCTGCGCGCAGGCATTTCGATCCAGCGAAATCTGCGCCGTCACCGTCTGCTCGGCATGGAACCCTGGGTCGGTGTTAGCCAGCCGGTACAGGCTGCGCAGCATCACTCCCGCTGCGGTAATCACCACCACTGCCAGCGCAATTTGCCCGACCACCAGGATCTGCGACACCTTGAACCGCCGCGCATTGCCGAACACGTTCCCGGCGTTCGACCGCAGCGCACCCTGCAGATCGCGCTTTCCCGCCTGGAACGCCGGCACCAGCCCCGCCAGAACCCCGGTCAGAATCGACACCCCCGCCGCAAACAGGAACACGCCTCCATGCAGCCCCAGGTTGGCCAGTCGCGGCGTATCCGGCGGAAGCACCAGCTTCAAGGCATTCAGGCTCATGGCCGCCAGCAGCACCCCTAGCCCGCCCGAGATCAGGGCCAGCACCGCGCTCTCGGTCAGCATCTGCCGGATCAGGCGCCCCGTGTCCGCCCCCAGCGCCGAGCGCACGCTCATCTCCCGCTGCCGCGCCGCGGCCCGTGCCAGCATCAGGTTGGCGACGTTTGCGCAGGCGATGAGAAGCACCAGGCCCACCGCTCCCGAAAGCAGCAGCAGCCGCGGCCGCACGTCGCCCACGATCGACTTGAGCAGCGGCGAAACTGTCACATCCCCCGCCCAGTTATCCGGCATCCGCCACGGGAACATGGCAAGCATCTCGCGATGGAACGACCGCAGTTCGGCCTGCGCCTGGTTTGGCGTCACGCCGTCCCGCAGCCGCCCAATCGCCTCATAGTCCATTGGCGCCCACGGATCAAACCGGTCGCCCGCCTTAAACGCGATGGGAATCCAGAACTGCGTCTCGAAGTCGGGAAAACGAATCTGCGGCGGCGCCACCCCGACGATCTGGCGATTCACCCCATCCAGCATCATGGTCCGCCCCACGACGTTGGGATCCCCACCGAACTGTGCCTTCCAGAACCCGTTGCTGAGGACGATCACTCGATCCTGCCCCAGCGTCTCCTCCCCTGGCGCGAAGAAGCGACCCACCTCCGGCCGCACCCCCAGCGTGTCGAACAGGTTGGCGTTGACCGTGCTCCCGAATGCGCGCCCCGTCGTACCACCCCCGGTCACGTTGTATTCAACATTCAGCGAATACCCCGAGATCCCCGCGAAGGTATGCGCACGGCGCTGATACTCGCGAATCCAGCCCTTGGGATAGTTGTAATAATCGGTGCCGGCCGAAAGCTGCATCAGGCGGTCCTGGTGCGGGAAAGGCAACGGCTCGAGCAGGATGGAATCGATCACGCTGAAAATGGCAGTATTGGCGCCGATGCCCAGGGCCAGCGTGAGAATCGCCACGGCCGCGAACCCCTTACTGCGGTTCAACTGGCGCAGTGCGTACCGAATGTCCTGCTTGAATCTGTGCATTCCTGCTCCTCCGACCAAATCATCGGCTGACAACAGAATGTGCATGTCCGCGGCCAAGTGCAAGAGAGCATCAACACAAAGTATTCCAAAGGGTTAACGCAATGCCCCATCCCCGCCACTCCGGCGCGGATGTCCATTGACGCGATGGATCGTTCGGAAGTGGACACCAAAAGCCTGATCAGGATCCGTGATTTTCGAAGGTGCGATAATCGTTCCTGCTTTTGGGAGCTTGCCCGTGGGCATGCTAAAACGATCAATCCTGCCATGCACGGCCGTCACGCTCTCAGTAGTGGTGTGGGCGATCACCGCATGCGGAGGTGCGGGTGGCTCATCCCTCATGGCGCCGATCTCGGTCGCGCTGGCATCTTCCACGGTCGTGGTGTCCACGGACGGCAAGCCGACACGCGTCCAGATCGCCATCATGTCCACCAGCGAAACGGCGCTCGTGAACTTTCGCGGAATCCCAGGCGGCGTGCAAACCATGTATGCCGCCTCCGACACCAGTCCTTCCGGCTTGCTCACCTTCACTGCCACTGCGTCGGCACAGGCGGGCACCTACACGCCCTTCATTACCGTGAACTCTGCCGGGCAGATGGCCACGATCCCATTCACTTTGGTCGTGGCCCGGGCGACGAGCGGTGGATGAGCTACCACCCCAGCACGTAGGCAAACACCAGCGGCGCCACGATCGATGCATCCGACTCGATGATGTACTTGGGCGTCTTCTCTCCCAGCTTGCCCCACGTAATCTTTTCGTTCGGCACCGCGCCCGAGTACGAACCGTAGCTGGTGGTCGAATCGCTGATCTGGCAGAAGTAGGCCCACAGCGGCACATTGTCGCGCTGCAGATCCTGGTGCAGCATGGGAACCACGCAAATCGGAAAGTCGCCCGCGATCCCGCCGCCAATCTGGAAGAAGCCCAGCGGAGCGGTCTTGGTCGTCTCCGTGTACCACTCCGCCAGTTCCATCATGTACTCGATGCCGGTTCGCACCGTGTGCACCTTCTTCACATCGCCCGAAATGCAGTGGCCCGCATACATGTTACCCAGCGTCGCGTCTTCCCATCCGGGCACGAACATGGGCAGATTCTTTTGCGCAGCGGCAAGAAGCCAGCTGTTCCTGGGATCGATCTGGTACGACTTTTCGAGATCGCTCGACAGCAGGATCTTGTACATGAATTGGTGCGGAAAGAAACGCTCTCCAGCCTTATCGGCGCGCACCCATTCCTTCAGCACTTCGTTTTCGATGCGGCGCATCGCTTCCATCTCGGGGATACACGTATCAGTGACGCGATTCATGTGCCGCGTCAGAAGCCTTGCTTCATCCGCCGGCGTCAGGTCCCGATAATGCGGAACCCGCTCATAAAAATCATGCGCGACAAGGTTGAAGACATCCTCTTCAAGATTGGCGCCGGTGCAGCAGATGCCATGAATCTTGTCCTGGCGAATCATCTCCGCAAGCGAAAGACCCAACTCGGCGGTGCTCATCGCTCCCGCGATCGTGACAAACATCTTGCCGCCCGAAGCAAGATGATCGACGTAACCCTGGGCCGCATCCACCAGCGCCGCGGCATTGAAATGACGATAGTGGTGCTTGATAAAAGACGTAATCGATGACATTCTCTGTGCTTGCTCCAATTACCTAAACTAACACACGGATTTCACAGCAAAATGAATGCGCGCCGCGCCTTCTTGAACGTTGATTCCATGAACACACTCCCGTGCCCCACCTTTTTTGCACGTTTGCGAAAAGGGTGGGAAACCACACAACTGCGAGTTCGTTATTTGCCTGCTTCAAGCAGCGCGTTGAGTTTCGCCATCACCTTGAACGCATCCGCGATGTAGACTACGTCGGCCTTGCCGCGCGTCCACCCGCAGTTGGGATCGAGTGAAATAGCGCGCCTCTCGCCGATGAACCGCCATCCCACCACGTGCGGTTCTTCGCCGTGGCAGCACGTCGACAGGCCCTTGCCGTGACGCGGTGTAGCGCCGGTCTGCCCGATCTGATTCATATGTGTGAGGAACGGCAAAACCGGCTGGCCGTCCCCGCCTTGATCGACCAGCGATTTGCTGCTCCCCAGCGAAGCGCCCGCTGCGCGCAGGAAACCGAGAATCAGTTGAGCCGCCACGTCCGCATGCACCTGCCCGTCCGGCTGTTTCTTTGTCCAGCCCGCGCCCGCCACGAAGAGCAGTTTCGCGTCCGGGCGAATGGTCTGTGCGTCTTGGGCGGGCGCGCGGAAGCCGCTCACATGGGTGCGAATGGGCGGAAGCTCGACGTCGATCTTCTCCACGGTCGCCGCTGCCCCCGCTCCCGCAAATGGCGCCCACGTGCCGGTGTCGAGCAGCAGAAACCACGGGCGCTTCTCGCGCGCAAGAACGGCTTCGATGCGTTGCCGATAGAACCAGCGCGTGGCTTCAATGGAGGCGCTCCCGCCGATCGCACTGATATGGGTGTCGATCACGCCGCCCAGCCTGTGTGTCACGCCCGCCGCCACCCGCGCGAATCGCGAGCTCGATGGCGCAAGCACAACCGTGGCTTCCGCCGCGCGGTACAAAGCTTCGCACGCAGCCGCATCCGTCGCATAACGTGCTTGCGCGAACGCCTCTCCTGAGACCGCAAGCACTCGCGATGCTGCGGAGCCGATCGCAGCTGCGGAACTGATCGCATCAACAGCCACGATGCCAATCGTAAGTGCAGCCGAGAGGCGCGAAGCCAGTTCCTTGCCTGCTGTCACTGCCTCGAGCGAAGCGCCTGTGAGAGTAGCGCCAGATTCATCCGCGTGCGTAAGTACGAGTATCGATTCCATAGATTGCAAACCTCAATCGTTGTCATCCAGAGCGGAGGTCGCGGAGCGACCGCAGCCGAAGGATCTGCAGCTGCATTTGCGCTCGCTTTGAAATTGTGTTCGTTCGAGTGAATTAGCCAACGGCTAATACGCTCGTCGCTATTCGCTTCCGATCCACGCAGCAAGCTCGGCCGCGATCTCATCCGGGCTCATGTCCTTCACCACGCGGGTGGTGCGCTGCTGTTTAGGAAGGCTTACCGACGTGTAGCGAAGTTCGTTGCCGTTGAGCGCTGCGGCCTTGGCCTTTTGCAGCGCCGGCATCAGGGTCCGCATGTTGGCCATGCCAATCTGCGGATTGTTGCGCGGCTCCGCGAGACTGCCCGTCGCCCATCCCAGCACCGCGGGAGCACCCGCGCACACCGACACCTGGTGCTTGCCGCCTTCCACGCGCTCCAGAACTTCAAACGATCCGTCCTCGCGAAGTTCGATTTGATCGACGCCCTGGAACTGGTCGGTAATACCCAGCCGTTCGCCGATCATCGCGAGCGTAACTCCCGCGCCACGCGTTGCCGATTCCCATCCACCGAAAAGCAGCATGCGCTGCCGGTCTAGCCCTGGAATTGCGGTGATGGCATCGGCTAGAACCGCCGCGGTTGCATGCGCGTCGCTAAATCCACCGATCGGCCCGTCGACCGGAACCAGTTCGAACGGCACCTTCTGCGCGATGGTCATCATCACCTGTTGCAGCTTGGCCTTCGGACCGAACGACACCAGCCACACCTTGCTGCCCTGATTTTTCGCGACAAGGTTCGCGGCCTCATACAGCGCGCTCGCCGCCCATGGATCGAGCACCGCAGGCAGGACCATTTCATTTTTGAGGCCGGGGCCAGTCGGGCCGGTGATTGGTTCCAATGTTTGCAGAGGGTCAGGGACAATCCCCGCGCAAACCACGATGTGTACTACATGTGCCATTGTTCTTTCCTTCGTTGAACTGCTTAATTGAGTCGGAGACTGATCATCTCCAACTTTCGAGTGCGATGAGCAACTCATCCCAGTACCGATCAAGGGTACCGGCAACATCACTGAGTGTGGCGTGAACTGATGAAGAGTTACCGCACTCACGCATCGCTTGGCGAGACCAAAGAAGCTCAATATCCTCCCATCGAGACGGATCATTCGGCAAAGCTGCCTGAACACGCAATTCGCCACGCCCCCGAATGATCCGAAAGCGAACTTCACTGAACGCTATAGTAACTCCTACATAATCGAATGCACGGGGGAGGTTTGTTCCTTCGATTGGAACCACGGCTCCTTCGCGTTTCAGGAACAAATAGTGAAAACTCAACTCGATCTCGGCAATGAACTGCTTTCTGGCTCTTTTGTATAAGAGTTCATCGAGTCCACCGAAGGCGACCTTGTAAACTCCACCGAAAACAGAGCCGAGAATGTAAAGGAAAGAGTTTGCCAAGCTTCGTTTAACGGGCCTTCCGATATAACGCTTCATAGCAAAGGTCTTCTGCAACCTGTCATGTTCGTACCTTTCAAACGCAAGGGCTCGCGACCGCAGGTCGTTCGATGACGCCGCTCAGAATGACAACTCAGTTCTTGGTTCAATCATAAATGTAAGATCGTTGACTCAGAGAGATGCTAGTTTTCCGCCGAATGCAATCCCCCCGCCCCCGCGCGGAAATCCAGATTATTATGCTCGCCGTCGGCCGATTTGGCGCAATTCCACAGGCATCCTCCGCAGTGCACGCACTTCTCGCGCTCGAACACCGGGAGGTGGTTCGCTCCCAGCGTGATGGCCTGGCCCGAGCACATGGCGATGCATGTCTTCTCGTCGCATGCCGCGCACAGCCGCAAGTCGCGGAAGATCACGTGATCCGCGAACCCAGGCATCGCCTGCACCTTTCCGCCCATCAGCAGCGCATCCTGCTGCGAGACAAGCAGGTGCCCGTCAAAGGGAATTTCCGGCCAGCCGCGCGCAGTCAGCAGCGCATCGTGGAAGGGTCGTCCGTCTTCAAGAACCAGGTCCGCCGCTCGTTTGCGTTCCAGGCTTTCCGCCGCCGATTGCGCACGCTTGATCTGCCGGTGCGACGGCAGAAGCCTGGGCTTGAGATGGAGCTTTCCGCCGGATAGCCCGGTGAGCGCCATGCCGATCAAGCCGCGCACGATGCCGCCGTGAAATCCGTTGCGCGCATCTTCGGCTTCACGCGCCGCCGTTTCTACCCAACTGTCGCGCCGCCTGGCGACGTAACTTTGGTTGAGGTTCTGATGGGTGAATGGCTTTCCCGCGCGCAGAAGCCCAATCACCGATTCCGCAAGCTGGCTCCCGGTGGTCCATGCTTCGTCCACGCCAGAACCGGTCAGCATATTGGTACTGCCCGAGCCCTCGCCGATGCGCGCATACCCATTGCCGGTGAGGAACGGCTCGCCGCGCCTGCCCGACTCCTCCAGCGACTTCGCGCCCCAGGAGCGAAGCGTCCCGTCCTTCAAATAGCGCCACAGCGCCGGATGCTGGATGAAGTGCTGCAAATACCGATACACGGTGCGCGATGGATCGCCCATCCACGACGGCACGAAAATGCCCACTGACACCAGCCGGTCGGGATGCACGTAGAGAAAGCCAAAAATTTCCGGCTCAGGATATCCGAAGGTGTGCCAAACCGTGCCAGGCTGCAGCGGCGACCGATGATCCGAGTCAGCAATCACGCCGTCTTTGGCCAGCGATCCTTTGTCCAGCCCATCGGGATTCGACTCATCCCGCGGCAACTCGATCACGAACTTCATGCCCATCGCCCAGTCGCGCCGGGCGTGGCCTTCGGGCATGCCAAGCCGTTCGTCGATCGCTTTTCCCACCGATCCCACCGGGCCGTCGCCGACCACAGTCAGACGCGCATGCACATCCATACCCGGCATGTAGCCGTCTGCGGGAATGCCTTTCTTGTCTACGCCCTGGTCTGAGAGCCTCAGGCCAATCACGGTGCGGTTGGCAAACAGCGGCCCTTTCACCGGCGTGCCCGGCCAGATCTGCACCAGCCCGCTCGACATCAGTTGCGACGCCACCCACTGGTTAAACTGGCCGATCGAGAGCACCAGCCCGTCATGCTTGCGCAAGAACCCGGGCGCCCATGGCAGTTCAAAGGCATAATCTTTGAGCCACAGCCCGCGTCCAAGACCAAGAAGAAAATCGCCAACCCGCAACACCTTCGACCGCCGGCTGGCCCCGTTCGGATCGAGCAGATAAAGCACCCGCTCCTGCGTTACCGCCGCTGCCATCGGGATCTCTTCCGGCTTCAACTCCGGCAGCGTGGCGCGAATCCCCCTGGCCCTCGTCACCACGCCGCTCACGCCCGCGGCCAGGTCATCGGCTCGCTCGTAGCAGAGAATCTGCAGCGGCATGCCTGGCATCACCTTGCTTTCAAAAGCCGGATCGTTCGGATTTTCGGTCCAGGCCTGTGTCAGCGTGGTCAGAAACCCACCCATCGCCGGACCGAAGCCCACGCAGGCAATGTCGATGTCCATCGAAGCGCCGTCCATCTCCGACGCAGACGCTTCACAAGGGATCGGGTCCCACGTCTCCACCGCCTCGGCCGGCGCGACTGCCCCCGACCTCTGCGTACCAGTCCCCGTCACCGCACTTGTTTGGTCTTCGCTCATACTGGATAGTCCAAGGCTTCAGGAATCATGACTGTGCCGACAGTTTCGGCGGCGCGGTCCTTGGCCAGCCGCGAGCCGCTCAGGCAGCGCGACAGCTTGTTCTGCAGAGTGAGGAATTCACTGGCGCCTTCACACCCCGCGCATGGGCCCGCCTTCATCGGATGGCTGCCGTTTTCGCTCACCACGTCCAATGCAAACGCCGAAATCCCCGGCATGGTCTGTTCGAATTCATCCAGTTCGCAGGTGGAGAAACAGCGCTTCCTGCCTTCCTCATCCCACGAAGGATGCTGGTTGTAGCCAAACACCAGTTCCGCGCAGATGCGGCCCACTTCTCCAGCCGACTGCGCGGCCTGCACATGGCAAAGGTCGCTAAGGAACTGCAATGTGCCCGGCAGGCTGTCAGCCATCACAACGTCTCCCGCTCCCCGCTGCTCCAGCTCCAGCACATCGAGAATCTGGCACCGCGAAGCCAGCAGCCAGCACAGGGCGTCCGTCATCGGGAAAGTCACACCCTGGCGATTGCCGTGGTAAAGCTTGTTGCCCGCCGCGTCGGTTGCCTTCTGAAGATGACTCAGCGTCCACTGCCATATCTGCATCGCTGACGCCAGCGTGCAAGCGCCGGTGCCAGGATGAGTCGAGGCAATGCGCCGCATCTCCGTCGTCCATGCACGGAACAGCGCGAGAAAGACATCGCTCGTCATCGTCACCGAAAGCTGGCGGCGCTGCACCGCTTCGGGACCCTCATAAGTTGCTTCCAACTGCGCGTCCATCCACTTGCTGGCGAGGAAGCCGGGGCAATCCTCGGTGATGCCGTATCCGCCCATCAGGCTCACGGCTTCCCTCATCACGTTGGCGCCATGTCCTGTGTTCCAGAGCTTGGTCGCCGGGCAAATCACATTGGCTTCCGCATCTTTTAGCACAAACTGCACCAGCGGGTCGGCCTCGAATTCGACGCGGCCCGGATCGTCCGGCCGCATACCCAGCAGCGCGATCGCACCTGCTTCGCTCTCGCGCAGAGCCTTCATCTCCGCGCGGCCTCCCTGAACGCCGCGCTCCTTCAGGATTGCAGTCTTCTGCTTCTCGATGGGATCAAGCTCGTCGAACAATCTCGCCGTCGCGAACCCCAGCGATGCCGCCGCCTCGCCGCACGCCCACACATCCACCAGCCGGTGCAACGCATCTTCGCGCTGCTGAATTCCTTGCTCGTACCGAACACTTCCGGGCTTGGCGCCCTCGGCTCCGCGGAACCGGCTGCGCTGATACCGGATCACCGGCTCGACCGCAGACAGCATCTTCGCCGCCGTCATCAGGCCCACCGTGACGCGCGTCCGGCGAAACACCGCTTCGATCACTTCGCCGTGGTTGAAATTCGGAACGATCACGCCATCCTTGACGGTATATCCGCCCACGATGCGGCTCGCCGGGACTCGTAAATTGAAGATTGGGTCACCCGTCGATGAGAGCTGATGAACGAGTTTCTTGGTCGGCGTGCCGTGGTCGAAGATGCCTTCGTCTGTCTCTTCCAGAATCACCACGCAACTGCCCTTGATGCGCGGATCGTCAGAGCTGACGGCCGCCGTCACAAAATTCGCAAACGCGATGTTGGTAATAAACCGTCCCCGCTTGTCCACCTGCAGCCAGGGCTCATCGCCGTCTTTCCACTCGGCCACGCGCAGCTTCCCGCTCAACATGCCGGTGTCCACGCCCACGTATGGAATCGGTTCAGTCAGCGCGAACGCACCCCGCCACGGTTTGCGGACCTCTCCCGGTTGCGGAGGAGCGGCCAGGCTCATGTAGTGCTGCGCCTGCTCGGGTGTGCCGCGCTCGTGAATCGGAGCGAGAGCCAGGAATCCGGCCAGGCTCGCCGTTGCGGCGCCGCCATCCACCCATGCCAGCTCAAAAGCCGCCAGCGCCAGGGCCAGGTTCTTCGGTCCGGCGATAAATCCGCCCTCTTCCGGCTCCATGAAAATCGCAGTGATGCCGGCGCGGTCGAACGCCTCCATCATCTCTTCTTTAGCCGGAGTCCACTCGTGCGTGTTGCGCTGGCCCTCTGCCACCAGGCGGGCGACCGTTCCACGGGCTACCCCGCGTGCGGACTGCACCAGCATCTGCAGGTCGAACCGTTCAGCGAACCGCCACTGCATCTGGCGGATGACATCGGTGGGAAGGGTAAGCATGTGTCGGATTTCGGTAAGGGCGGCGGTGCTCATAGAAAATCCTCAAGCAGCGCCAATATTGTTGCCTAATGTGGTCACACTAGGTTGTGATTCGCGTCACTTTTGCAGTGGCCCGCCTCCCGGCTCTTCCTCTCGTGGCCGCGAGACGTTAATTGCGTGATGCAGCGCATACGCCCACCGTCTCGAATGACCTCATCGCACCCCGACTGTGATTCAGCGCAATCCTAAGTTAAAGAAAGACTTGAATTCCCGGCCCACCGCTTGTGACCCCTATCACGGCAATATTTCTCAGTTAAGCATTTCCTCAGAAAAGCGAATCCCGCATAACTTGCGAACCAGCAAAGCGGTATCCGCACAATGCAGCCTGTGGCAAAAGTGCCTTTTTGAAAGCGAGTCCAGCTTTGAAAGGACACGACTTTAGTCGTGCCGTAAAGTCCCGGGAATCAATCGGGCTTTAGCCGCTGAGGGATGTCTCTTTCCGCATCGCGACTTTTACCACGGACGCACAGGTACGTCCTCAAGAGACCGGCGACAGGTCTCCGGGAGAAAGAAGACGCCAGGATGAGCAGAGCTGAGATCACAGCCTCCTCAATCGCTCCGTTGGCGCACAGGAAAAAAAGACTGACGGAGCAGGATATTCGAAGGAACTCAGGCGAAGTTTGGTGGGGAGCCCGGAAGGTAGACCAGCAATGGATCTACGTAACATTTTTGATCGGTTTCGTTGCCTTGCTTTTGATTGCCCTGGCGCCGGGACGGCTTTCGGCGCAGGCCGAGTGCCTCGCCTGTCATGCCGACAAAGGCCTGCAGGACCCCGCCGGCCACAACATCAGCGTCGATGGCGACGCGTTCGGCAAGAGTATTCATGGCGGCTTCAAGTGCAACGACTGCCACGCCGACATCAAGGAATATCCCCACCCCGACAAGATTGCCAAGGTCCAGTGTGACAAGTGCCACGCCGGTGAGGCGAAGGAACTCGCGGGCAGCGTACATTCCAACGCCGCCGATCATCCCTGCACCAGTTGCCACGGCGACGCGCATGCCATTCTCACCAAAGATGACAAGCAGTCCGCTGTCTATCCGCTGAACGTGCCCAAGACCTGCGGCGCCTGTCACGGCAAGGACGGCATGGCGCAGAAGCACGGCCTGCCCAATGTCTTTCCGTCATACATCGATTCGATTCATGGATCGGCGCTGACCAAGGAAGGACTTCTGGTCGCGGCCAACTGCCAGAGCTGTCACGGCTCGCATCACATCCTCAGCCGCAAAGATTCGCAGAGCCCCACGTTCAAGGCCAACATCCCGCAGACCTGCGGCAACTGCCACGCCGGCATCACCGCGCACTACATGGAAGGCGTGCACGGCAAGGCCGTCATGGCCGGCAAAACCAACGCTCCGGTCTGCTCCGACTGCCACACCGCGCACTCCATTGAGCAGCCCACCGCGGCCGGCTTTCGCATGCAGTCCACGCCTATCTGCGGCTCCTGCCACAAAGACAAGTTCAGCACCTATCGCGACACCTTCCATTCCCAACTCGGCGCGCTGGGCGGCTACGTGGAAACGGCGCGCTGCTGGGACTGCCACGAAGCCCACGACGTCCGGCCCGCAGCCGATGCGCATTCACCTGTGAATTCCGCCAACCTTGTGGCCACCTGCGGCAAGTGCCACGCCGGCGCCAACGTCAGCTTTGTCCAATACCAGCCCCACGCCAATGCGCGCGTGCGCAAGCTCAATCCGGCGCTCTATTTTGTGCGCCTGTTCATGAACCTGCTGCTGATTGGTGTGCTGACCTTCTTCGTGATCCATACGGCATTGTGGTTGATCCGTTCCCGTTACGACCAGGTGAAGAAAGCTGCTCAAGGAGGACCCCATGCCTGAGGTTCTGGAAACGCCAGTCCAAGACCCCGAGATCGCACCAAAAAAAGAGCGCTTCTTCGTTCGCTTCACGCGCGCGCAGCGCACCATGCACGCGGTGCTCTTCAGCACGTTCCTCGGACTCGCGGCCACCGGGTTGCCTTTGCGCTTCAGCGAAAGCATCTGGGCCCGCCGGCTGGCCAGTGAAGTGGGCGGATTCGGCGCCATTCTCTTCTTTCACAAACTTTGCGCCATCGTGCTCACGTTCGCCTTTGCTCTTCACGTAAAGGAAATCTTCGCGCGCGGCATCATGAATCGCGAGAAGGGCATCTTCTGGGGCGCCACTTCCATGGTCGCCAATTGGAAGGATGTGAAAGACATGTTCGCGCACTTCCGCTGGTTCCTCGGTCTTGGCCCCAAGCCAGCCTTCGAGCGCTATGCCTACTGGGAGAAGTTCGACTACTGGGCGGTCTTCTGGGGCATGATCGTCATCGGCTTCTCCGGTTATGCCATGTGGTTTGCGCCGTTCTTCGCGCATTTCCTCCCCGGCTGGGCTCTGAACGCGGTGCTCGTGATCCATAGCGAAGAGGGCCTGCTCGCTATTCTGTTCATCTTCTCCATCCACTTCGTCAACACCCACCTTCGGCCGGGAAGCTTCCCCATGGACATGGTGATCTTCACCGGCGTGGAGAGTGAAGAGGAGTTCAAGCACAAGCGCGCGATCGAGTATGAGCGCCTTGCCGCCCAGGGCAAGCTCGAAGCGCGTCTGGGCGAAAAGCCGGCGACGTGGCTGGTCAACTTCGGCCGCCTGGTCGGGACCACTGCAATCGTGATCGGACTGGTGCTGCTGGTCCTCACCTTGACTGCGTATTTCGGAGAGTAGGCAAAGGAATGTCGGGCGAAAGCGGGCCGAGGCGCAATTCAAAAAGCAATCTTGTCTCAGGGAAGGACTTTCGACAAGCGGCAAAACGCATTCGGCCGGCCCGGGCTTCCGCTTGGAGCCAGGTCCTTTCCCGCTTCCCCTCGATTTGCCACCTGCTCGATCTGTTCCACTCGCAATCCGAATCCGCCGCCCCGGCCTCGATCCGCGCTACCGCCTCGAGCGCTCCCAGGAAACGGTCCGTGCGATTGGCTCCTTTGCTCCTGCTGGCCTTTGCAATCTCCTCCTGGGGCGCCACTCCGAAGATCAAGGATGCCGACTGTCTCACCTGCCACGGCGATTCTGCCCTGGCCACCGACGAAAACGGCAAGCAGGTCAGCCTCTTCGTCGATCAGAACAAGCTGAAGCATTCCTTTCACGGCCGCCTCTTTGGATGCGTCGATTGCCACACCGACGTCAAGAGCCTTGTCCACGACACGCCACCAAAGAAAATCACCTGCGCCGGATGCCATGAAGCTGCCCAGCAGGCCTACGCCCGCTCCATGCATGCCCGGCCTGCCAAGGCCGGCGGTGCTCCGGGAGCCACCTGCGTCGATTGCCACGGTAGCGCGCACGAGACGCTGACCCCCGGCAACCCCGATTCGCCTGTAAGTCACGCCAATATCCCCACCACCTGCGGACGCTGTCACGGCCAGAAGTTCATCGCTTCCTCCAACGGCGTGAGCGCGCAGACCTTCGGCTCCTACCAGGAGAGCGTGCACGGACGCGCCATCGAGAACGGCTCGAAGAAAGCCGCGGTATGCACCGACTGCCACGGCGCCCACGAGATTCTCGCCGCCAACGAAGACCATTCCCCGATCTACAAATTCAACGTGCCCGCCACCTGCGGCAAGTGCCATGCCGAGGTTACGCAGACCTTCATGGCCAGCATCCACGGGCAGGGAATTGCGCGCGGCAACGGCCTGTCGCCGGTGTGCACCGACTGCCACGGCATCCACTCCATCAAGAACATCAAAGATCCCAAATCACCGGTTGCGGAACAAAACCTGTCGCAGGACACCTGTGCGCGCTGCCATGAAGGCGTGCGCCTCTCGCAGGAATTCGGGTTTCCCGGCAATCGCGTTTCGTCCTACATGGACAGCTATCACGGGCTCGCGTCCAAGGGCGGTTCCCTTGTCGCTGCCAATTGTTCGAGCTGCCACGGCGTCCACAACATCCTGCCCTCGAGCGATCCCCGCTCGACCATCAATCATGCCAACCTGGGCGCCACCTGCGGCCAATGCCACAAGGGCGTAACTCAGAAGTTCACGCTCACCCGCGTCCATCTCGGCGACGGCACCCAGAACCGGGACATCGACTCGGTAATCACACGCTGGGTCCGGCTTGATCTATGTGCCCCTGATCGTCTTCGTCATCGGCGGAATGTTCCTGCACAACGTAATCATCTGGCGCAGCAAACTCGCGGCGCGCCGCCGCGCGCATCCCGCCATGGTCGTGCGCATGTCCGTGAACCAGCGCTGGCAGCATCTCGTCCTGCTCACCAGCTTCATCATCCTGGTCATTACCGGCTTTGCGCTCAAGTTCCCCGAGACGTGGTTCGCACACGTTTTTGGCATGGGCGAACACCTGCGCGGCATCATTCATCGCCTTGCCGGCGTGGCCCTGATGTCTGCCGGAATCTATCACGTCTTCTACGTGATCCAGTCGCGCGAAGGGCGCCGCTTGCTTTTCGACATCGCGCCCCGCCCGGCCGACGGCTTCGATGCGCTCAAAGCCATGCGCTACTACCTCGGCCTGGGTTCCGAGAAGCCCGAGTTCGGCCGCTTCAACTACGCCGAAAAGGCCGAGTACTGGGCCCTTGTCTGGGGCACGGCGCTCATGGGCCTGACCGGAGTCATCATCTGGGCCAAGGTCTGGGTGGGCAATCTGCTGGCGCGCTGGTGGGTCGACGTGGCCACCGCCATCCACTACTACGAAGCCATCCTGGCTACGCTGGCGATTGTCGTGTGGCACTTCTACCAGGTCTTCTTCGATCCCGACGTGTATCCCATGAACGGTGCCTGGCTGGACGGCAAGATGCCCCTCGATCACTATCGCGAAGAGCACGGATTGGATTCGGACACCCTGCAGACAGCCCAGGACTCAGGCGATGTCGCAGGAATTCATCCGCCATCCGAAGCGCCTGCAGACTAGCCGCGAAGAAACGCCTTCAATGCGCCCTGCGGATTCCTGCATCTCGCGCCAAGTCTCTGACCGCTTGTTTATCTACAATCTTCCGTGCCCCATCCTTGCGACTTTTTTCTGTCGCAAGGGTGGGTGGCACAAACCTGAAGGTTCGAAATCATCCGGTCAGCGACTTAGAAGCTAGGAGCTAACGGCTAATAGCTAACAGCTGTTCTTCTCACGCCCGCCATTCATCCGCCCGCCAGTTGCGGATGCGTTCCTTGATCTGTTTGCGGTTGAGGTTCTCTTCGAGAGCCGTCTTCGCCAGCGCCACCACCTCGTCATCCCCCGCAAAGCGCAGCCCGATCAGCTGATCCTCGCTCAGACGATAGATCTGCGTGTGCCACTCCATCGGCGCCAGAGACTGCAGGCGCAGCCGCTCCTCCAGCCGGATCACGCGATCCTGCACCTTGATGGGGTATTCGCGGATCTTGAGGAAAACGATGATCGCCGCCGCCGAAAGAACCACAAACCAGCCACTGCGCCAGCTCACATGGCGCACCAGGTGAATGATGCTGTAGATCAGGTTGAGCAGGATGATGAGCGCCAGGACCATGTGAAAGGCGGGGTCAAGCCGCGCGTGATTCTTGAGACTCTGCGTGCTGGTCTTACTCATGCGATGTCACGTCCTCTTTTATCTCGGTCTCATCAGATAGGCCGATGCCGGCGCCGGTATTCTCCCCGGCTGCGGCACTGCCCGGATTCTGAGCGGCCAGACTAGAGGATGTCAACACGGAAAGACGATCGGGTGTCAGAACCGGCGGATGTTCCGGAACCGAGGGGAAACGGCCGCGCGTGAGGTAGTCGAGAAACAGTCCGCCGGCCAGATACGGATTCCACAGAAAGATCGGAACCGCATAACCGGTTGTCATCAGCGACGCGGAGACGCTCTTGTTGGAGCGGCTAATGCGACGGTAGCCCGGAACCTGCGGAATCTCGAACACCCGGAGTTCCATATCAGGATGCTTGCGAGCGTAGCGAGCCAGCTTGTACGTGATCTGTTTGGGCGTGGTCATGCCGGCGTCAGGGAAGAAATTCCGCCGGAACGTCCGTGGAAAATACACGTTCAGCACCGTCCGTGCAAAGTCCGCGCAGTTGTTATAGACCAGGTTGAAGCGGGAGAGGTTAGGGCGCGAATTCAGGCGAGCGATGACCGCATCGTCCTGCTCCCGGGTAGTCGCAAACCGAAAAGCGTAGGTGCGCCGTTCAAACGCAACTCCAACCAGTTGGGTCCACCCGCCGCGCACGATGTTGCCCTCGAACACTCGTTCGCCAAGAGAGTCAAGGTGATCCTCGTGATAGCGATCGCGCAAGCGCCGCATCAGGTTGCCGTCGGCCCGCTCCGGAACCTCGGAAATGTTCTCCACCGAGTAGAGATAGGGAACCAGCGGCATTGCCACCCAGTCATATCCGGCAATACCCTGGTAGCGGGAGATCACGGAGCCTGCTTCCCCGAGTTCGCAACGGCGCAGCTTCACCGGGGTTTCAGCACAGATATTCGCGAAATAGATGGCGGTATGGCCGGTGGGATTGAGAGCCCCGAAGAATCCATACGGCTCTTCCAGCAGAAGCGCCGCCTGAGCCTGGGTGCGAGTGGCACAGCAGACGGCCAGAACCATGGTCATCAGAGCCAATGCCAATGTGCGATTGGGCCGCATCGAAAGCATAAACTTCCTCTCTGAGTTTCCCTTCCTTGTCCTGTCTTGGTTTGTGATGCCTTTAGTATGACCCGATTCCGTTGGGTCGACCGAGGAGCCGTTTTAGATACCGGGATGCCTGCCGTTATTTTGCGCATATAGAACTACTTTTCCCGATCGTGGAATTCTGGCCGGAAATGCGCTTACCTAAATAAGACACAGAGGCCGCCGAAATGTCTCGGCCATAGAGCGAAAATCGGGTGCCGAACCGTCAGTCGCTGACGCATGCAAGCCCCTTCTGATAACTTTCTCCCTTCCGGAGAAATCACATTCCAGTCAACGGGAATGCTCTCCGGGTCATCCTTGTTTCACGGGAGTTCTCCATTGAATTGGCGCCTGCTGCTTCTGACCCTCCTGCTTTCTTCTTCGTTCGCCTCCGCCCAGGTGACGCTTCCCAAAGTCCTTTCCGACCACATGGTGATACAGAGGGATCTGCCAGTACATGTGTGGGGAAGAGCCACGCCAGGCGAGCAGGTGAGCGTTACCTTCCGCGACGAGAACATGGTGGTTACCACCAACCGCCTTGGACGGTGGAACGCTTACTTGAAGCCTGGCGCTGCCGGCGGTCCATTCGAGATGACGGTGAAGGGAATCCCCGCAGAAGTGTCGAGTGGCACGGTCGCTGCCAGCGTGGCTCCCGCCGTCGTGATCCACGACGTTCTGGTGGGCGACCTGTGGGTGGCGTCCGGGCAGTCGAACATGGAATTCGAAATGCGCAAAGCCGCGACCGCAGCCGCGGACCTGCCCAATGCTGCCAATCCGCGCATTCGCCTGATGATCGTTAAAAAACGCGCTTCGGACTATCCCCAGGACGACGTCGACACCGACGGATGGGCAGCCTCCACCCCTGAGACTGCCAAGGAATTTTCTGCGGTGGCCTGGTACTTCGCCCGCGAGATCGAGCAGAAAGAGCATGTACCGGTCGGTGTCATCGACTCCACCTGGGGCGGCACGGTCGCCGAATCGTGGGTGCGCCTGACCGCGCTCGGCGAAGACCCGGCGTTGAATTCGCTGTTCCTGTCGCGCGGCAAAATGCTCGACAAGGCGACTGACACCGAGAACGAACTCAAGGAAGAGAAGCGCCAGCAGGACGAAGCCAAAGCGGAAGGCAAGCCCATCCCGCAGTTTTCGTGGCATCCCCCGCTGGCCAGCTGGGGACCCGGTCTCCTCTGGAACGGCATGATCGCGCCGCTGACGCCGCTTCCCATTCGCGGAGCCATCTGGTACCAGGGCGAGAGCAACAGCGCTCTCGAACGCTTTCCCATCTACAACCGCATCATGCGCGCCCTGATCGAGGATTGGCGCCGCCAGTGGGGCGTAGGCACATTCCCCTTCCTCTACGTGCAGATCTCCAACTTCAAGTCCACTCCAAAAGAGGACTGGGCGAACCTCCGCCAGCAGCAGGTGGACACGCTAGGGTTGCGCAACACCGCCATGGCGGTCACCATCGACATCGGCAATCCGGATGACGTTCATCCCACTGACAAGATCGACGTGGGCCACCGCCTGGCACTAGCGGCGCGGCACCTGTCCTATGGCGAAGCGGTGGAGTACTGGGGACCCATGTTCCGCCAGGCGACGCCAGAGGGCGCGGCCATCCGGGCCTGGTTCGACCACGGCAAAGGCCTTACCGTAAAAGGCGGCGAACTAACGGGCTTTGAAGTTGCCGGCGCCGACGGAAAGTTCTCGCCCGCTACCGCGAAGATCGACGGAGATACCGTGGTGGCGTCGAGCCCGGACGTGGTCAATCCCGTGTGGGTGCGTTACGGCTGGGCCAATAGCCCGCAATGCAATTTGTTCAATGGGGAAGGTCTGCCGGCCTCGCCCTTCACTTCGTTCCGCCCGGAATAGCTGAAAGAGAAATCTCAATAGTTTCCAGCTTGAACGGTACGGGTTTCAGCACAAAACCATCACCGAATCAGGGGGTTTTGCTCGGGAAATGTTCCCGCCAAACAAGAAATGACTCTTTGGTAAACATTGCGAGCCGCCACCAGGTCCAGAGTCTATGTTGGCTTCTGGCAGAGTATGGCGCCTGCAACCGCTGACCCACATCTGTTGCAGGTCACGCCTCAACTGGCGTTGCGAGCCGCGATCAGGCCCCGGATGAACTTCAGGTTACGCCGCATATCGGCCTCTACCGACGCAGGACTGTCGGTCTCAAGCTGTGCCCACCCGTCAAATCCCAGATCAGCCAGCGCGTCGATCACTGCTTTGAAGTCGATACTCCCTTCTCCAAGGTAGTGAGGGTTGTCCTTCAGATGAACCTCACAAATACGCGCACGGCCCAACCAGCGAATCTCCTTCACCACGTCGAATCCATTATTGGTCGAATTCCCCACATCGTAGTAGGTCAGCACGGCGGAGGACTGGGTACGATCCATGATTCGCACATTGTCGCGTGCGGAAATGGTGTCCTCAAGGCCGAGGATGACCCCGGACTTCTCGGCTGCAGGGGCAACTTCTTTCAGAACGTCGCCAACTTTGTCCATCTCTGCTACGGTCTCCACCGCGCCCTTTCCGAAGAAGGGAAGGAGCACCACCCGCACGCCCATAGCCTTCGCAATGGGGATCGAGTCGGCCACCCAGCGCTGCCCCAGTGGGTCTGATTTCAAGTAGTTCTGATGCAGGATTTCGAGGCATAGCGATTCAATCTTCAGATCCACTCGCTCCGACTCATTTAGAAATGTTTTCTGCAACGCGGGATCGGAAAGAGGAAGTTTGTCTTTCCCCTTGCCGATGCTGATCTGCACCCCATCGAACCCCAGTTGCTTGGCCAGGGAGATGGATTCGATCTTGCCTTCCAGTTTCAGGTTCCAGTCAGTAACCCCAACCTTGAACCTGACCTTCGTCGCAGAGGCATACCCGGGCAAACTCAGGGCCGCGAGGGCTGTGGAGGCACCCGCGCCGATAAAGGCACGGCGAGTGAACAATTGCATGACCCGCAGATCACTGATGTCATTCCCATTAAACGCAGCCATAGCAATCGGATTATACCGATGGAGACCATACCTTCACGCACTTAGCGTGTCGTGGCCCAGCCCGGCAATTACCAGTCACCCTGGCGACAACGGGAGATTTCTGCCAAATCCGATCACTTCGACCTCTTGCCTAAAAAGTCCGCGACCTGCCAAAACTCTGCCGACAACATTAGCCCCCTCAGTAAAGGAGAAGCGACGAGATTCGCGGTTTCCCATCCTTTCGCCACTATAAGACGAAAGGATGGGGGGCACGGAACGTTGAGTCGAAGTGGCGAAAGAATGGGATCCACGATCTACCGGATGATTTCGAACTTCTCCCAGGGCAGATTGCAGGTAGGGCAGCGGTCCGACTCTGGTGTTTCCGACGTGTAACCGCACGCCGTGCAAACGTAGAAATTCCGGGCGGCGATCAACCAGCCCGACTCAAGCACCGCGATGGCTTCGCTGAACAGGCGGGCATGCGTCTTTTCGGCCTCGAGAGCCCACTCGAAGCTGCGCACCGCAGCGGTGTTGTTGTGGCTCTTCGCTTCGCGCAGAAACTCCGGGTACATGGAGTCGATCTCGTAACGCTCGCCGGCGCGCGCTTCGTTCAGATTTTCGATCGTGGATTTTACCTGGAACGGATGAATCGTCGCGGCGGGCTCGGCGCCCAGCTGGCGAAGCACGCGGGCGTGATTGTTGGCATGGATCTGTTCGGCGCGAGCCGCCGCGCGAAACAGGCTGGCGGCGCCATGCAAGCCTTCGCCATCCGCCCTGACGGCAAACGCGCAGTACTTGGCATGCGCGTTCGATTCGCCCTCAAAGGCGGCCAGAAGGTTCCTGACGGTGACCTCATTTTCAATCGATATTGGACTGGTGAGCATCATGTTTCCTCAGTACTGCGCCCTCAAGAGTAGGGGCGGAAGGGAGGTCGCGCTGTGACGGCGGACACCCGGCGCAGGGTAAATTTAATCCCGCTAACCATCTCAGGGAACGCGGTCCGGTCAATCAGTTCTGGCCGGCACGATTATGCCGGTTTCCAACATCTCGATCAGTCCGCAGCCGCAGCGCAGCGATCATCCCAAAAGCGGATTTCCTTCACGGTCGCGAACGCAGTAAGGAGCGCGAGCCGATTGAGACGCAACAATCACTTCCTTGCGCAAGGCCTCTGCCTCATTCCAGCCTTGGCCACATTGGCTTGACAGGCGCATGGAACACCCTTAAGGTACTGGTTGACCATGCATTCTAGTGGTCTTGCCTCCCGATATCTTTCCAACGTAAGGTTTGCCGGTTGGCTTCCTGGCGGTGTCGAAGGATGAGCGGCGAGTTATTCTCAATGGTACTTAGACCGATTTTCGGCCCAACGGACGGAGTGAATAGAATGACCCAGGTGCATACAGTCCCCCGGGAGATCAGAGATACCCTGGGCGAAGGCCCAGTCTGGAGTCCGTCAAGGAATTCAGTGCTCTGGGTGGACATTTTCGAACAACGGGTGCATGAACTCTCGCTCGAAGGTGGGGCCATCACCAGCTGGTCGGTTCCGGAGCGAATCGGCTGGATCGTAGAAAGGGAGGGACGCGGAGACTTCGTTTCCGGTCTCAAGACCGGTTTCGTACTTCTTGAGCTTTGCCCGTTTTCCATCCAGCGCATTGGCAATCCAGAACCCGATCGGCCCCAGAATCGCATGAACGATGCGAAGACCGACGCTGCTGGGCGGATCTGGGCCGGCTCGAAAGACGACAGCGACGAACTTGCCAGCGGAGCGCTATACAGGCTCGATCCGGACTTCACGTGGTCGCGGCAGGATGACGGCTACATGGTTACCAATGGCCCGGCATTCAGCCCCGACGGGAAAACCATGTACCACGCCGACTCCCCGCTGCGAACCGTGTATGCATTCGATATCAGCGAGCAAGGCGAGGCGAGCCGCAAGCGAGTCTTCTTGAGCTTCGAAAAAGAATGGGGATATCCGGACGGCATGGCTACCGATGAAGAGGGCGGCCTTTGGATTGCACACTGGGGCGGGGGTCGCATCAGCCGCTTTCATCCCGACGGCAGCCTCGACCGCTCGATTTCGATGCCGGCTTCCAACATCACCAGCATTACATTCGCCGGGCCGCGCCTCGACCGGATGTTTGTGACTTCGGCTGCGCACGGCTGCGAAAGCGAGCCGCTGGCCGGGGCGCTGTTTGAGGTCGAAGCAGGTGTCCGCGGGCATCTCGTGCGGCCATTTGCGGGATGAGTTCCTGTTTCAGCCAATCGATCCGATCCGTGCTGGAATAAGGACCGGGATAGGAGCGAACGCTGTGGGATTGTCACTGATTCAATATCGCGCTGCAAACGGCGAGCGATCCGTGGCGGCTTTGGATCAAAGCGGCCGGGCCGCGCGCGTGAACAATACGGCGAGCCTCTACGAACTTGCGAACAATGCAATCTTACGTGGCTTAAGCCTGGATCAGGCCGTTTCGGAGCTTGGCACGGAAGAAGATGTTGACCTGGCTTCGCTCATTGAGGAAGATCGCCTCCTCGCGCCAGTCGATCATTTCGAGCCCGCGCGACTCTATCTCACTGGCACAGGACTTACTCACCTGGGCTCCGCCGAAACCCGCGATGCGATGCACCGCGCCGCCGCGGATAGCGGTGCACAGACTGATTCCATGAGACTGTTTCTGATGGGACTGCAGGGCGGCAAGCCGGCCAACGGAATTCCGGGAGTTCAGCCGGAGTGGTTCTACAAGGGAAATGGCGCCTGCGTTGCTCGCCCCGGCGGCCCGATCGTATCTCCTTTCTTTGCGCGTGATGGCGGCGAAGAATCGGAGATCGCTGGCGTTTACCTGATTGCACCCGATGGAACCCCGGTGCGTCTCGGATTCTGCCTCGCCAATGAATTCTCCGATCATGTAACCGAACGAGAAAACTATCTGTGGCTGGCGCACTCCAAGTTGCGGCAGGCCGCCTTCGGACCCGAATTGCTGACCGGGCCATTGCCAGAGCACATTCACGGCACCTCTCGTATCCTGCGCAAGGGCGCCGTCATCTGGCAGAAGCCATTTCTATCCGGCGAAGCCAATATGTCTCACAGTATTCATAACCTTGAACAGCACCACTTCAAATATTCCTTCTTTCGCCGCCCGGGAGACGTTCACGTGCATTTCTTTGGCACCGCGACTCTTTCCTTCGCCGATGGAATTCACGCCGAATCCGGCGATGTCTTCGAGATTGCGGCTGAGCCCTTCCGCCTGCCGCTGCTGAATGTCCTTGCCATCAGCCCTGCGGAAGACATTCCGATTCGCTCGCTTTAAGTGATGATCGGTGTTGACACTCAACCTTCACGGTAAGTAACGTATCCACTGGTCGGCCACAGGGAATCTATGGTCTGTCCTGTATTCAAGCCAATCGAGAAGACGAACAGAATGCATACGCGGCGTAATTTTCTAAAGACGGCAGCCATGGCAGCTCCGGCCTGGAGATGGTCTTCGGGCATGACCGGTGGGGCGCAGGGAAGTCCGGCGGCTACCGAGCGCTTTCTGTTTGGTGCATCCGTGTACCCGGAAATCGACGGCGCAGGGCAGAGCAAGGTGATTCTCGATCTGCTCGAGCGCGCTCATATGAATGTCGCTCGCGTGGGGGAATCGAGCTGGGGCAATCTGGAACTGGCTCCTGGGCAATTCGATTTCGGGTGGCTGCGCGATTTCCTCGATCAGATGCACCGGCGCGGCATCGCGGCCATCCTGGGAACCTCGACTTACATTCCGCCGCAGTGGCTGGCGGCGGACCATCCGGAAATCCTGGTGGTGCTGGAGCCGGGCTCCGGCCCTTCCGATCCCATGAGCCGAAAATCTCCATGCCTGAACCACCCTCTGTATCGGGCCGCCTGCCGGAGATATATTCAGGCGTTGGCCGGAGAGTTTCACGGTCATCCGGCGGTGATTGGTTGGCAGTTAGATAACGAGATCGAATTCGTGGATCAGATTATCTGCTACAACCCAGCGTGCGAACATGCGTGGCGTCAGTGGCTGGAGCAGACTTTTCATACGCCGGAGGAGTTCAACGAGAGGCTGGACCTGGTCGACTGGGGCATGAAGATCAAGTCCTTCGATGAGGTTCCTCAGCCGCGGCGCGGAGTTGAGGAGGGGCCCGACGTACATGCCGCGCTGCCGGCGCTTTCGCTGGCCGCGCTTCATTTCCGGCGGGATGTCATTGCCGGCTTTCTGGCGGAGCAGGCTTCTCTGATCCGCGACGCCGGCGCCGGGCAATGGATTCTTACCGACTGGAATCCGTTGTGGACGGCGATTGCCGATGATCCCAAGGTGCAGTCGTTCATGTCGATTGCCGGCCTGAACTTCTACCAGGACTCAACGGACAAGCCGCAGAGTTGGAACGACCAGCCATGGCATCTCGATATGCACCGCTCCTGCTACGGGAAGGGCCGGATGATCGTCACCGAAACACGCATCGGCGTCGCCGGCGGCGCGGTGATGTGGGATCCTGCGCCCAGCCGCGAGCAGTTTCGCATGTGGGACCTTCAACTGGCGGCCTTCGGGGCAAGCGGCATGATGTACTGGTCGGGCAATCGCTGGCGCGGCGGCCACTGGCCGCATTGGGGCGGTCTGCTGGATTGGTCCGGCCATCCCGAGCCGGACGTTGACTGGGCCATGGAACTGGGTGCTTTCTTTGAACGCTGGGGAGGGGAATTGCTGGCTCACCCGGTGGCCAGTCACGCCGCAGTGTTGACCGACTTCGACAACCGCGCCGCACTGGAGATCTATCCCCATATTCCCAACAGCCGGTCGGTCTTTACAGGGACGTTCGCGGCACTGCACCGCCTGGGGATCGGGACCGACACCGTCAACTCGAACCAGGCAGAAGATCCCGAATACCTGCGAAAGTACGACCTGCTGGTTCTGGCTGCAGCGACCGCTCTCGATAATGCCGCCGCGGTCGAGTCGATGCACAAGTACGTACTGCAGGGCGGCGTCCTGATTGTTACCCCCTTCACGGCGTATATGGATCGCAACGGTGTTTTTCGCGGCGACGGCTTTGGCGCGAATCTGGCCGGTTTGACCGGCGCCGTGGTGCGCACCGTACGCTGGACAGGCTCTCCGGAGCAAGGCAACAAGCCGCAGCTATCAGCAACCTGGAGCGGAGGTCCGGTGAGTGGCCGTTCGCCGGTCGGCCTGAACGGGTACATGGAGTACCTGGAGATCGACGGGCCGGATACAAGCACCATCGCCGCATTCACAAGTGACCAGCCGATCGTGGATGGCAAACCCGCGGCCACTCTGCGCAAGCTGGGACGCGGACAGGTGATCAAGCTTGCCTTCTGGCCCGCCGATGACTCTTTTCTCACTCTCATCAGCAACCTCTGTCCCGGCGCCCGCAACCTGCTTGCAGATCCCTTGCCCGACGGCGTGCTGGCGGTACCGCGAACCGACAACAGCCTGTTTGTGATCAATGGAACGTCGCGGCCGCAGCCCTGCTCACTTCGTTCGGACTCACAAGATCGCATTACGCAACGCACCGTTCCACAACGCGTGACCCTGAAACCTTACGAAACCCTCTGGCTCGGCGCCAAATCCAGTACCTGATCGACTCCGCGCGCTCTGCTGTTATCCCTTCGCCCGGGCCGCGGTGCTTTTGATCCGGTTTTCGAGATGGAGCTCATGTGGATCGTCGTCAATTTATCGAGTCGTTCAGTGCTGCATGCCTGGCTTCGAAGCTTGACATCGTCTCCAGAGTAAGCGTAATCAATGCGGACCAATCTTCGGCAGTGTCTCCCGCGTCGGCTGAGGAGACTGCCGCGCTGATTCCTATTCCTGCATCGATCCAAGGCGTTCCAAATGGGATTGTCAGCCTGGCGGGACCGTGGCTGTTCGCTCCTCTTCCGCCGGTTGAGTTCTGGAAGCCAGATCTTGACGTGTCGAAATGGTCGCCAGTCGAAATCCCGTGCGAGTTTGCCATGCTGGGGTTTGATATCTCGCCGGATGTCGAATATCCATGCTGCCGGACCGTGCAGATCCCCTCCAATTTCGCGAACCATCGCATCTTTGTCCGCTTCGATGGCGTCTACAGCCACGCCCGCGTGTGGGTAAATGAGGTTTTCGTGCGCGCTCACAGCGGAGGATTCACTTCATGGGACGCCGAGATTACGGACCACGTTCAGGTCGGGACTACCGCGAGGATTATGGTTGGGGTTACCGATCGCAGTGACGATATTTCGCAGGGATCGTATTACGCGAAACATTCGATTGCGGGAATGATTCGCGACGTGCGCATGTTTGCTGTTCCGAAAACTCATCTCCGCGACCTGGCGGTCACGGCTTCCTTCGATCGCGATTATGGCGGTACCATTTCGCTGAAGGCGACGTTAACTTCGCCGCAACCGGCCGGCGCCCGACTGCGCTTTAGTCTGCAAGATTCGTTGGGCGAAACCGTGGCGCTTGACCCGACGTCAGAGCTGACAGTGTCGCCGGATCATCCGTTAGCCCATGAGCTTCACGTGCGCTCCCCCAGAGCATGGGACGTGGAGCATCCGAATCTCTATCGCCTGAAGGTTGCCGTTCTCGCGGGCGGACAGGTTATCGAAACCGTGGAACGCAACTTCGGATTCCGCACCGTCAATTGTCGGGGCAACCAGCTCTTCGTCAATGGCCAGCCGGTCAAACTCCACGGAGTTTGCCGCCACAGCATTCATCCGCTTTACGGAAGAGCGGTTCCCCCCGAATTCGATGAGAGAGACGTGGTGCTCTTTCGCGAAGCCAACGTCAACTTCGTGCGCACCTCTCACTACCCTCCGACGGAAGCCTTTCTGGACGCGTGCGATCGCCATGGGATCTACATCGAGGAAGAAACTGCCGTCTGCTGGAGCACCGCAAGCTCCGCGAACCCCGAATTGAAGGAACAGTTTCTACGGCAATTCCGGGAGATGATTACGCGCGACCGTCACCATCCGTGCGTGCTGTTCTGGTCCCTTGGCAATGAAAGCAGTTGGGGGCCGAACATTGCCGCAGAAGCGGAATTTGCGCAACACCAGGACCCGAGCAGACCGACCATCTTCAGTTATCCGGACACGACGCCGATGGCAACCAATGGCTTCGATATCTACAGCAAGCACTACGCCGATGTAGATTCGAGCCTCGATAGTCCTCTCTACCCGCTTCTGAACGACGAATTCGCGCATGTCTCCTGCTATAACCTCGATACTCTTCGACGCGATCCAGGGGTTCGAAACTTCTGGGGTGAGAGTATCAAACGATTCGGCGAGAAATTCCTCACCGACGATGGCTGTCTTGGGGGAGCGATCTGGGCGGGGATTGATGAGGTGTTTCTGCTACCAGGCGGACCAACCGGCTACGGCGAATGGGGCATTATCGACGGCTGGCGTCGCAAAAAGCCGGAGCACTGGCTCACCAGGAAGGCCTACTCGCCCGTGCGCCTCGATGAAACCGCTCCGTTACCACTGCCGGAGCAGGCCAAACCACTTTTCGTGCAGGTTCGGAACGCCTTCAATCACACGAATCTCAACGAGGTCAGGGTGCGCTGGACGGCCGGTTCCGAGTCAGGCACCATCGTCCCGAAAGATATCGCCCCTCACAGTTCCGGCTTCATTGAGATACCCCCTCGCAGTTGGCTGCCCGGAGAAAAACTTAAGCTTGAATTCCGGACAGATCGATCTCTCATAGAGCAGGTTGAGCTCATGGTCGGCTCCTTGGCCCGCTCTCCGCGCCATGCAACCGGCGGAACGCTGTCATGCGACCCACGGGTGAACGACTATGTGATCGCAAGTTCGCAGGTCTCGCTGGTTGTGAGTAAGCGGACGGGACTGATCACAGAAGCGACACTGGGCGGAAAGCCCGTCTTGCAAGGCGGGCCGTTTCTCGATGTAGGCAGCGGGGCCATCACCTCGTGGCAAATGACTCGATCAGAAGTCAAGTGCGAAGAGAATCGGGTGATCGTACTGACCCAGGGGGCGTGCAAGGCGGTCGAGGGAATCGACGGAATTCCTCTGCAATTCGAAATCGTGATCGATGCCGATGGGGGGATTACGACACGCTATCGCGCGGAGACCAAGTCTGGCGAGCATCCCAACCTCGGCATCGCGTATCTGCTGCCTGAATCATTTGACCAGCTGACCTGGAAGCGCAAGGCGCTGTGGTCCGTCTATCCGGACGACCATATCGGAAGGGCCGAGGGGGTTGCGCTTCGCAGCGCGCCTCGACCCATGACAGCTTATCGTCAAGAACCAGCAGGGCCGTGGTCCGAAGATACCGGCAACTACTTCCTGTGGGGAAAGACGGGATTCGATCCAGGCGCGACCAATGATTTCCGCTCTCTGAAACCAAACATCTGGTGGGCGACCCTGGGGCCGCGGGATGGAATAATTCGAGTTCGCACGGAGGCGAATGCGGACGTCGCAATTCGCGCATCGCTGCAGTCCGGCGCAGTCTGCTTCAGCCTGTACAATTTCTGGTCTTATCCTGACCTTGCCTGGGGCAACTACTCCGGACCGGGCGCGCACCCTGCGATGACTACGCTGGAAACAAGGCTCTGGCTGACGAATCAACCAGAAGAGAAACTCTGAGGTCGTCAATCCTCGTATCCAAGAGGTCCTTCATCAAGGGGTTATAGCACTCCCGTTTCGGTGAAGACTCTCTCGGCGGGCGCGCCTTCGCAAAGCAGGCGCTTGGCCGTCTTCTCTTTTCTCACCTGCTCCAGGGCCTCTTGGACGATCTCTGTTTCCACTTCCCTTGGAAGAACCACGACACCGTCGACGTCTCCGAACACGATGTCGCCTGGACTGATTGTGACGTTTCGGATGTGCAGCGTTGACCGGAAGTCGACCACCCTTCCTCGCCCGCGCTGATCCTGTGCGTAACTCCCGTAGCAAAAGACGGGAAAATCCATCGCAAGAATCCCATTGGTATCGCGCGTATATCCGGCCAATACCGCGCCTGCCGCTCCGCGTGCCCGTGCCGCGGAACTCATCAGCTCGCCCCAGAGTGCATATCGCGGCGAACCCCCGGCGGCGACATACACCTCATTCTCTTCTAGCGAGTCCAGGGCCTTGAGCATCAGCCCAAAGGGAGGATCGCTTCGTTCATTCACGTCAATTTCGAGTACGGTCATGGCGCGTCCGCACAGCACCATGTCCCCGCGCAAGGGACGGCATTCCGGTGGTAGGAACTGATCGCGGTAACCGTGCAGGTCGAGCACGTCGCCTATTATCGCGCTGAAGAGGCGCTCTCGCAGGAGCCGAAACAGTTCGGTATCATTCGTCGATATCATTGATCCATCCCCATGGTTTGACTCGCTGACTCCAAATACAAACAGAGTTATACATAGAAGCCAGCGCGCCGGCTCGTGACTCCGGGGTGCTTTTCCAGTTCTTCTTCGACCAGATCGAATCCGAGGCCGGGTTCACTGTTCAATTCGAAGAAGCCATTGCTGATGGGAAGCGGTTTGTCCATCACGGTATCGCGCCAGGGCACATCGGTCAACATGAACTCCTGCCGAAAGAAATTCGGAACCGCGGCCATCACGTGTGCCGATGCAATGGTGGAAAGCGGACCGTTCGGATTGTGGGGAGCAATCGGAACGTTGTACGTCTCACACAGGTTTGCAATCTTCTTCATCTCGCTGATGCCTCCACACCGCGTGATATCCGGCATCAGAATGTCGGCTGCACCTTTTTCGAGGATGGGACGCGCCATGAACCGCGAATGGATTCGTTCTCCGACGCACACGGGGAGAGAAATCTGGCGTCGAATGTCGGCAATCTTGTCTGGAAATTCCGGACCTGCGGGCTCCTCATACCACATGCAGTTGATCTTCGCGGACGAGATGCGATGCGCCATCTCTACGGCCGTCGGACCGTTGAGCAGGGCGTGTGTCTCGACCGCGATCGGAAAGTCTGGACCGAGCGCCTCCTGAACAGCTACCAGGCGATCGATCGCCTTTGTCTTCTGCTGTTCGGTCAGGCTGAGGTCATCCGACAAATGTTCTCCGTACCAGTAATTCACGTGCGCAAAGGGATCCATCTTGCACGCAGTGAATCCCTGCTTCTTGACCTCGAGGGCTTGGGCCGCATAATCCTCCGGTTCCCCTCTGCCGCTCAAGAACCAGTAGTTCGCATAGAGTTTGATTCGAGTGCGGTATGCGCCGCCAAGGAGCTGATAGACAGGCATTCCTGCGCGTTTGCCGGCGATGTCCCATAGCGCAATATCGATGGCGCTGATGGCGCTCATCACCGGTCCCGCCTGGCCGATCCAGTTGAAATCCCGGTAGAGTTTCGTCCACAGATAGTCGATCCGGGTCGGATCTTCGCCGATGATCACCTCACCCGCATGGCGGCATGCCTCGAGAATCATCGGGCTTCCGGGCCAATTGGTCCCTTCTCCAATCCCCGTGATTCCCTCGTCCGTAATGACTTTGAGGATCACCCAGTTGTACTTGATTCCTTCGACCATCCACGTTTTGACTTCGACGATCCGCATCGGCTCACTCCCATCCCATCGCGCATCCAGTCACCGACTCGAAATCAAACAACAGAAAATCTGTGAACTAACGGCGATCCATAGGAGTTCCCCGCCATGCCTGTCCCGGAAGAGCGCGCGCCTGAGCCGGGGGACTCGGCGCGCGGCAGGAAAGTCTTCAAAACGTGAGTTTCAAGGCTCCTTGCATAATGCGGGGAGCACCGAAGATCGAAGTGATGGTGCCCTCAATGCCGCCGGTATTGGTGCCGTTTGTGCCAATTTGATTGGTCGCATTCGGAGTCGAAAAGCTCGGATGGTTGAAGGCGTTGAACATTTCCCAGCGGAACTGCAGAGTGTACCTTTCAAAGATTAACCAGTTCTTATCGAGGCCGGCGTCGGTGTTGTTGTAGGGCGGCCCTCGCATTATGTCTTTGCCTGTGTTGCCGAAGGTTCCAGGAGGGTTCTCAGTAAATGCATTGATGTTGAAATAATTATTCAACCAATGCGACTTGCCGCCCTGGCGAACTTGCAGGGCCTGGCCTTGCACCTTGTCGGCGTGGTCCCCGTACTGGAGCGATTCGGAGTTGTTGTTACCGAATCCGCCGTAGACGGTGAAGGGCTGGCCGGATTGCGATGTAACGATCGCACTGAATTCCCAGCCACCCAATGTCTGCCGAACGAGTTGATTGTGACGGGATAGCGACGGCGAGGTGTAAATGGCATTGCTGACCCAGATGAAGGGGAAGTTCACCAGGGAGATCCCGCGGCTGAGACGAAGGTCAAACGGATTGTAGGCGAGCTGATAGCCAAAGGCGATATTCGCGCTGCTCGCCGTATCGATGAGCTTGGACCAGGTAAAGTTGGACTGCAGTTGCAGACCGTGTGACATGTGGTGTTCGACCGTCGCCTGAATTCCGTTGTAGCTTGCCGTTCCTGCACTCTCGTTATAAAGGATCTGACCGAAGTTGGAGTAAGTGCTTCGAGCTCCGGCGCTCGCGAAGATTCCGGGATTCTTGTCGACCGTGTTCGGCTGATGATAGGACTCGCTTCCAACGTAGGCGAGCCGGAACATCAGGTTGGAACCGAGTTGCTGCTCGGCGGCGACATTCCATGCCTGCGTCATGCCGAGTCTGGAGTTTGGATCGATCCCATCCGCAATCGAAAGGCCGGGAGTAAACGCGACCGACGATGGAGGTCGATAGGCCGAAGACGCAAATGGCGGAAACGGGCTCGTCCCTCCGGTCCCGGCGAATCCTGACCAGGGATTATCCAAAGGAAGCGGCGTCGTGGGCGTGCCGTTCAATGTGAACGTAGGCGCGAACGGGCTGTTTTCAGTGGTATGGTCGTCGGTCGATATGATTTGGGGAGCAGTGAACAACCCGAACCCGATATGCAATGAAGTGCGAGGAAGCGCATGGGGTTGCCATGCGACTCCAACCCGAGGCTCCCAATAACCGTACGTGGTCCGCATCAGCCCAGGGCCGACTCCCTTGTCCCCTGGAAAGACAAGCCCCGTTGGTGCGTTGGGATAAACGGTGCTCTGCTGGCCCGGAACAAAGGTTGCAGCGCGCCCGTGGCCAACAGCCAGAGGAAAATTAGGATCCCATCTTAGCCCCAGTTCGAAGGTAAGGTTGGGGCGGAACCGGAACTGGTCTTCAGCGTACAAGCCAAGCTGCCAATCTGTATAAGTCCCGAACGCGCCCGCCCCCTGTAACATCGATGCCATGTCGCCAAGCAGGAAATCCGACAAAGCATAATTTGTGTATTGGCCGTTGAAATCGATAATCGGCTGCGCCGGATAATCGCAAGCCTGGGCCATCCAGCGGCGAACTTCATTGATTCCGAATGATAAGTTGTGCCGTCCTTCGACGGCGGTGAAGTTATCGAACAATCCGCTGTTGCCGTGATTGTTGAGGCACGGCTCCACCCACGGACCGTAAAAGTAAGAGTCGCTACCAGCGATGGTAAAACCCTCGGTAGAGCAGGGTCCCGGTGGGTCGCCGACGTTGATGTATTGTGACCAGCAGAAAGGCTTGTTGTTGCTCATCGTTGCCTGGCCGCTAATCCTGAAGTCCATTTGTGTGTTGGATAATGTGGCGACGTTGACGAGCTTTGAATTGATGATCCAGGTGTGGCCAATTGCCACGTTGTAGTCCTCTTCGGGATTCGGGGACACAGCTGTTGAAATGTTTCCGGGCACTGCCGATCCAGGCAGGCTGTAAAGATTAACATAAGATCGCGCGAAGACCCGCTGCGAAGGCGAGATGGTGTAATCGATTCGACCGGTAACTTCATCGTACTTTGAAAGCTGCTTTGCGGTCGTGTAAAAGATCTGTCCGTTGGGATTTGTGCTTTCCGGCATGACCAGCTTGGTGATCGCAACCGCGGTGGGGTCGAATAAAGCGGGGTTGATTTGATTGGGCACCCCGTTTACCGTTTGAAACGGCGCATTCAACGTCACAGGGACAGCGCTGAAATCGCCGTTCAGCATGGCCGCGGTGTAGGTATATTCCACCCCTGAAGTGGACGCGCTACTGGCCCGCGTTCCCTGGTAGTTGCCGAAGAAGAACAGCTTGTTCTTCAGCACGGGGCCGCCAACGTCTGCTCCGAACTGATTCTGATGCAACGGGTCGACAGTATGGGAAAACCAGTTTGACCCGTTAAAGCTCTGGTTGCGCAGGAACTCCCACACACCACCGTGAAAGCTGTTTGTTCCCGACTTCGATTCGATTAAAACAACGGCGCCCGGGGCGAATCCATACTGGGCATTGAAATTGTTGGTAATCACGCGAAATTCGCGGGTAGCGTCGGCGTTCGGAAACGGCGCGGCCAGTCCGACATAGTCATCGTTGTTCGACGCGCCATCAAGGAGATAGTATGTGCTCCCCGCGCGTCCTGCTCCAACACCCGATGACGCTCCGGTTTCCCCCGGAAAAGTAAAGTCGCCCTGATTCACGGCGATCCCATAGGCCGTCCCATTCGTAACTCCCGGTGCGAGAAATACGAGAGACTGCGGGTCGCGCCCATTCAATGGCAGCTGGCTTACTTCTTCCTCGTTGACCGCCATGCCGATTGAAGGTGAAGTCGTATTAATCAACTCCGCATTCGCAGTCACTTCAACCGTCTGCTGCGTACTGCCCACTTTCAAGCTAACGTTCTGGGTTGCCGAGAGGCCCACATTTAGGACGATTCCCTGCTGAATGTATTTTGAAAAGCCATTTGCTGTCACCGTCAGCGTGTATGTTCCCGGGGGCAGCGGTGAAATCCGGTAAAGCCCCTGCGGATCCGATGTGGTCTGATTATTCAGATTGGTGCCTGTGTTTTCGATCGAAACCGCGGCATTGGGAATTGCCGCTCCGGCCTGATCGGTCACTTGCCCGGTGAGGCTCGCGCCCGCTGCCTGGGTGAAGCCAGAGTAAGGGGCCGCTAAGAACATTAAAATGACCACAGACTCCGCGATTCGAATCGCTTTTGGCATGAGACCTCCAAATACCGCGCATTTCGGGGACTGCGTTGGCCAGTAATTCCTCTTCAGACGCAGGGCGGCTTCGGGAGGCAAGTATACGCACTGGGTTACAACCATTGTCAAGTGGTCTGCCACTTCTTTTTTCCGAAGCCACAAGCAGCCGCAAGGCTTCTGCTCTGGCCTTTTCCGTTTTGAACACTCATCGGCTTCAAACTTGACAGGCTGCGCGGGAGTGCAGAGAATCGTTGACGACGCGGCAACTGGTCTTACCACTCGACGCATGAAGCCCACCATGGGCGAATCGACGAAGTTGCACCGACACTCAGGGTGCAGGGCTTTACGAATCTATGATCGTTGGTGTCTGTTTGATCCTGATTGCGGCTGTCCTGCAGGGTATTTTCCTGCTCCCTATGTCAAGGACGCGCCATTGGGCATGGGAACACATTTGGCTGGTCTTCTCCCTGACCGGGATGATTGTCTGCAATTGGGTCCTCACTTCGCTCGCGCTGCCGGATCCTCGGGCCATCTTTGCCGGGGTCCCGCAGCGGGAAATCCTGATCCTCGCTTGTTTTGGCCTGGCTTGGGGAGCCGGCGCAGTGCTGTTCGGCCTGGCCATGGACATGCTTGGTCTCACTCTTGGATATCCGCTGATCATGGGCCTGAATGCGAGTATCGGTACCTTCGTTCCTCTGTTGTGGTTCGATCGACGATCGGTATTTGAGGGCCGCGGGGTGCTGATCTCACTGGGAACGGTCGTTGCCATCGTGGGCATTTGCCTGTGTTCGATCGCGGGCTCCCGGAGGCAATTCTCGGGCCGACGGACGGCCGACGCTCCACGCTCGCGCTTCGTTTCAGGGCTCGTGATTGCAGTTGCCTCCGGTATCTTGTCGTGCCTGCCCAACATTGGCCTCGCTTTTGGAACAGAAACGGTGCAGGCAGCACGCAACCTGGGCGCCTCATCGGCCTTCGCGGGCGATGCCGTGTGGCTGGTCTTCTTCACGTTTGGCGGTCTTGTCAATGTCGCCTACTGTGGCTGGTTGATCATCCGGCGCAAGAGTCAACACGCACTGTTCGCTTCCGATCGTCTTCCTAACTGGTGGTGGTCTCTCACTATGGGAGCCATGTGGATAAGCAGCTTCTACCTCTATGGAATTGGCGCTGCACGGCTGGGGAGTAGCGGAGCCACTGTCGGTTGGCCGATCCTTGTCTCGGTATCGATCGCAGTCGGGGTTCTGTGCGGCCTGGGGAGAGGAGAATGGGACGGCGCTCCGGCGCAGGCAAGAGGTCTCCTTTGCGGAGGATTGGCCCTGATTGTTCTCGCCGTCATCATCATTCCTCTTGGGAAAGCTTCATAGGGCCTCTCTTCAGGGAAGCATAAGTCACGCGACGTCTGGCATCATCGTGTTGCTTTACTTTTGAAGAGAGAGTCAAGATATTTGAGCTCCAGTTCAGTCTTCGGTTCGAAGTCCTGCGATCGTGCGTAGCTAACCAGGCTGGCGCGCAACTGGCTGGCTGCGAGTCGGTCTTGCAGATTGGTGACAAGATCGAATGAAGTTGCCAGCAGCTTTCCGCGGCCTACCCTGGCTTCGATCACCGCACCAAGCCGCCGACTCTTCGCAGCATCGTCGATGACTTGGACAATCGGTTCAAGGCCGACCGGACCGCCCGTGAGATCGAACGCATGAGACTTGCTCATCAACTCCCACCATTGCCAGTCGGAGTGGAAATTCGTTGCAAAGAGCTTCAACGCCGAGTGGTGAGGATCGCATAAAATGCCCATTGTTTCGTGCCGCTCGGGAAACCACGCCGCCGCCCAGAAGACAGTCGTGAAGCTGCACGGAACGGTGTTTTCAAAACCATTGGAATCGGGCAGCAGGATGACAGTCTTGCCTTCCTGCAGAGCCGTGCGCGCGGGCATGTCCCACTTATTGACTACAGTAACTCCCGCCACGGAGGTTGAAATACGCTCGGGATAGACCCAGATATCCCAGGCATTCGTCAATCCCGACGCAGCACATTCGATGGAGTATTGTGCGGCAAAAGGAAACTCCTTGAGTGGCAACCTGATCGTTCCGAGTTGCGTGAGACCTCCGGTTGGTATGGTCGCCGCGGGCAGCGAACCGGATGCCTGCATGGCGCCATCTGCCCTACGGACTGTCCACACCAAGTCAACAAAATGGAGAGCAGCCGGACCATAGTGCGCGACATCGAGCCGCGCAACCAGGGTTTCATTGCTACTCCATAGGCGCTTGTCCAGGCGCAGCAGGAGAGTGGTTGGACCACAAAAGCGGCGAAACTCTTCGGCTGTGATCAAACTTTTCGACTTACTGAGAGTATCGAGAACCCCGATAAATGCGGGACCGAAACCTGGAAAGTCGGTAAGTCCGAGTAACTGAAAGCCCGCCGCATCGGGGGTTCGCAAGATAGCTTCTATCTCCTCCTTGTAGAGGGCGACGGTGAGCCGGCCTGACGACTGCCGGAAACGCTCGGCTTGCGCCATTAGACCGGTGTGAGCCAGCGCGTCCCGATAGATTTCAAAGTAGCGGGGTTGAAGCGGGCCGGTGTAATCTTTGCGTTCATCGAAATTCGGAAAGACTGTCCACTGGCCTACCTCATGCGCGATTACGGGACGATCGATTCTAGCCTCGTGAATGTACTCCTCATAATCGATGCTGGTATTGGGCCGGTCATTCTCAAATCGCGGGTCGCCGCGGAGATTTGTCCAGCGAGGTCCGGCCGAAACGAAGTAATTGTCCGGGCGCAGGATGTTATCGGGCGCCGAGGTGCTGGTGTAGAAATGGCGTGAATCGCGATCCTGTAGACTGCGGACCAGGTTGCCAAGAAATTCATCCTGCCCGGAACCTTCTTCATTTCCCATGCTCATCAACGCAAAGGACGGATGGTTTCCGTAGGTGTCTACGATTCTGAAAGCTTCATCGCGGATGAACTCCGTGCGCTCATCGTCCGCCGATACCCTGCCATCGCCGATCCAGAGCGGATTCGCGACCTCAAACAACATCCCCAGTTGGTCGGCCGCGGTGAACGCGGCGTCAGGAGGACACCAGGAATGAAAACGCACGTGGTTCAAGCCATAGTCACGGTAAATTTTGAGCCGTTCGCGCCAGAAGGAAACATCCATGGGGTCATACCCTGTCAAGGGGAATGTTCCGTTATCTACTGTGCCGCGAAGCACAATGGCGTTTCCGTTCCACCGGATTTGTTTACCTGAAGCAGAGATTTCCCGCAGCCCGAATGTGGTGCGAGCTTCACTCGTGAATATTGTTTCTTTGCTGGTGGACGAAAGCGACGCCGCGAGTTGGAACATCGCGGGGGAAAACTCATCCCATGCCGGAGGGGCAGTGCCTAGGTCGATCTCATGCTCTATCGCGGAGACCGGCATATCGGAAATGGCCACGTCAAGCGTGGCTTGGGACTCAGAGCCAGTCCGATTCTGCAAGGCGCCGGCAATCTCCAGCCGGGCGGAATGTTTTTTCCCAGTTACATTGCGCAGCGATAACTTTACAAGAGCGCGCTTTTCCCGTAGGCGCGGATATACGAATAGTCGATCGATCCAAATGGGATCCGTTGTCTGCAGTTCCATGCGTCCGATAATTCCATTCCACGTCGCGCCAACTTCGGCAGTCGTCGCGGAGGACTCACCAACATCTACCTTGGTGCGATTATCAACGCGCACCGTAAGCCGGTGCGATCCCGGAAGTAACTCGCCAGTCCCGTGGTGGAGGACCGCCTCGCCAACAAATCCGAGTTCATAAATGTGCGGTGTGCTCAGGCTGTTTCTCACTCCCAGCGAATAGCCGTCGAGCCATGCGCGCGTCTCCCAGTGGCAACGCTCCAGAAAAAGCACGACGCGCTTTCCCTGCCACGATTCAGGAATGGTGATGTCGCGTTCGTACCATGCAGGTCCGGTAAACGTGTGGACAGGGGTCAAATGCTGCGATGCAACGGCATCGTTTTTCTGGCCGAAGTGTTGATCGCCGGTTGAGCCAGGCAACGAGATTCGTTCTGCAGATCCCTCTATGGATTGGAACCATTTGTCGGCTATGCCTGCGTCGGCCGGATCGAGCCGAATGCGCCAATCGCCGGCGATCGAGGTGCTCGATGTTGGCAACGATGGTTGTGGGGTTCCGTGAACTTGCGAATTGAGCCCGGCAATCGAGTTCCCGGCGATAGCGGGAATCTCAGCGTCGCCGGGCGAACTCAAACCGGCTGCGGCAACCGAGGCGCAAAGACCTTCAAGGAACGCTCGCCGATCCATAGTCTCTCTCCCAGGGCGCAAATTTCACCAGTCGACGATTGTTCCATCGTTGAGGATGGCGTGCGTTGCGGCGTGCTGCATCTCCGGCGCAAAAGGATGAGCGGCGCATACCTTCTCGTTCACAACAATTCCGAGTCCCGGCCCCTCAGGGACCTGCCAATGCCCATCGACCATTCGGATTGGCCCTTCGACGACCTCGCCGTACCACGGAACGGCGCCCACCATCTCTTCCTGAATCACGTGGTTCGGTGTCGAAACCGCGAAATGCAGCGCCGCGGCGCCCGCGATCGGCCCAAGCGGATTATGCGGTGCGATTCCGATCGAGGCAGTCTCTGCCATCGCCGCAATCTTCTTCGCTTCGAGAAGGCCGCCGCAATGGCAGATATCCGGCTGGGCAATATCGATTGCGCGGATACGGAATAGCTCATCGAATTCACCGCGCTCCGAAAGTCGCTCGCCACAGGCAAGAGCTACCCTGGTTTGCGCCGCGACGCGCGCCATAGCAAGAGCGTCGCCGGGCGGAAGCACTTCTTCTACAAACATGGGACGGCCCGGTTCCAATGCCTCGATATAAGCGAGCGCAGCAGCGATGGATGCCGGCCTGCCGTGAAAATCTACCATGATCTCAATGTCGTCTCCCACTGCGGTCCGCAGTTGTTGCATGATCCGGGCAACGCGATTCACGTCTGGCAACGGCGCATGGTAGTGCGTGTAGGGAATGAAGACCGCCTTCAGGGCCTTGTATCCACGCCCGATAACTTCAAGCGCACGTTCAACGATTGGATCGGCATCGTGAGATTCATAAACGGCGCGCATGTCGCCCAGACCCAGGTGCGTATATACCTTGACGCGATCTCGTACCTTGCCACCTAAGAGGCGCCACACTGGCTGGCCTAAATGTTTTCCCAGGATATCCCAGAGCGCAATCTCAATTCCGGATACCGCGGACATCCCGATAATGCCAAGCCGCCAGAAGCTGTGCTTCTTCATCACTCGCACGAGTTGTTCGATATCGCGCGGGTCCCTGCCGATCAGGAGCGGCTGAAGGTCTTCGACCGCGCCGGCAACGGCCCGGGTTTTCCATTCGCATGTCGCCTCTCCCCATCCGAACAGTCCGTCGGAGTCGGTATCTACCCGGACAAATATCCAGTTCCGCATTTCTGCGTTGACCACGGCGGTGGAGACTCGTGTTATTCGCATAACTCAGATACTGACCGAGTGCTTCTATTCATCTGTCGCATCTATCTCTCGCCGTCAATCTCTTCTTCATGGCAGAGGCAACCGGCACAACAAGGTTAAGTCCGGCAGCACTTGCAGGAGCAGCGCCCAGCTTGATTCAAGTGGTGGACAGAATGCGGTACCCAACACATGTTGACCGATTCGAACGACACTATACGTAATGGACTACAACCATTGTCAAGTGGTATACCACAGATCATCAGGAAAGCGGGTTCTCTTCCTGCACGCGGTATATTGTCCTATGCCTTGAGGTTTCGCGGCCCGGAATATTCGCAGTCATGGATAGAGGGTTGATCAACGGGGATCGATTCCACCATTGGGATCGCAGCGGGAGAAGATTATGGCACTTCGGCGAACCGTTCTCGTCACGGGAGCGGCCTCGGGCATTGGAGCCGCAATTGCGAGACGATTCCTTGCGGAGGATTACTCCGTCGTGCTCTTTGATATCGATGCGGAAGGCGCTCGCCGCGTAGCCGAACATACCGGGCGAGGGGATCATGCCCTGATTGTCGAGGGCGACGCAGGCGTGGAAAGCTCGGTTCGTGAAGCTGTCACCAGAACAGAAGACAAATTCGGTCCCGTCTCGGTCATGGTGAATAACGTCGGAATCGAGTTCAATGGTCGCGTTGAAGAACAGAGCCGCGAAGAATGGGACCGACACGTCGCGGTGAATCTGACCAGCGTTTTCCTGTTTTCAAAATTCTGTATTCCCGGGATGCGAGCCAGCGGCGGCGGCGCAATCATCAACATTTCTTCAGTGCATGCGTTTGTATCCTGGCCGCGTTGCGCGGCCTACGACGCTACCAAGGCCGGACTGCTCGGGGTCACGCGCGCGCTGGCGATCGATCATGGCCCGGAAGGCGTTCGCGTCAACGCCATCTGCCCCGGCTACATTCGGACGCCGCTTCTGGAGCGCTGGTTTGCCGCAATTGAGGATGGAGAGCAGGAGGTGGCGAGGGCTCATCCGCTGCGGCGGATCGGCGAGCCGATTGATGTGGCAAACGCGGTGTTCTTTCTGGCATCGGAACAGGCTTCGTTCATCACCGGAGCAGTCCTTACGGTGGACGGCGGGATGATGGCGGCGGGCCGATAGCGAGGATCGACTTCGATGGTTAGAGTGTCACGGACAAAAACACCTTCAGTCAGCTCTCCACGACCGAAAACAGAGAGGAAATTGAGGCCGGAAAGAATGCCCAGAAAACACGTACAGCCCATTGCACCATCGGAGGTGCTCGATCATCTGCGCCAATTCATCGAAAGCAGGAATATGCAGCCTGGAGAGCGCCTGCCCTCGGAACGATCTTTGGCACTGGAGTTCCGTGTCGGACGCCCGTCCGTCCGCGAAGCCATCAAAGCCCTCCAGATTCTTGACGTGCTCGACAGCCGTCATGGGGACGGCACCTTCATCAAGTCGCGGGCCGGGCTGTCGGGCGGATGGCCATCCCAGGTGGACTTGGACGCGCGAAATATTGATCTCATTGAACTACTGGAAGTGCGAAAGATGATCGAGCCCAATGCGGCTGCGCTTTCCGCAGCGCGCCGGAACGAGAAACAGCTCGCCGTGATGGAGGCCGAAGTAGTGGCTCAAGAGAAGCGCCCCGATGACCGCGAAAATCTGATACGCCATGACTACCTCTTTCACGAGGCAATCCTGCAGGCCGCGGGAAATCCGGTGCTCCTGGACGTGGCCCGATTTCTCGCCCCGCTCCTGCTTCGGAGCCGCAAGCTGACCGGCCAGAGCGCTCCGAGCCCGCGAATAGCGATCCACCAGCACCGCATCATTCTGGAGGCAATCCGGCGACGTGATCCCGATATCGCTGAGCAGGCCATGCGAACTCACCTGCAGACTGTCGGGCTCGATCTTATTGCTCAGACGCAGTCACAAAAGCGTATCTGAGTTGCGAGTCGAGAGTATAAGCAGCTTTCTATGCCCTCATTCGGTTCTTGCCGAAGGCTACCGTTCAATGAGATTCAAAGATTCCGGAACCGAACACGGATGTTATGGACAGGTTTTCAGTAACTTCCGCTTCGATTTACAATCACCGTCGGCGCGGAAAGATGTCCACAGGCGCCCAGGCGTTTGAGGTTTCCAGTGCGATGAGACTCTCCGGCGATTGGATCGCATTGCCGTCTCGGAGACAAGGGTCGAGCACTCTCGCAACGGGCGGCCTGGGTTTCTGGAGACACTTATTCGCGATCGAATTACTTGTGGTCGCGCATGCGGTAAGTGCAACGCCGCCTGAAGACGTCGCGACACTGTTGAAAACCGCAACCGCTCTTCAACAGCACGGCGATTATGCCCAATGCATTCCGATCCTGAAGCGAATCTTACAAATATCTCCAAGGGACCACACTGCCAACCTGTGGTTAGGCGAGGACCTGCTTGTTATTGGGAGGGTTAAGGATGCCTTGGTCCCATTGCGAGTAGCTTCCGAATCCGGACCGGAAGATGGTGCTGCGCAGATATACCTGTCTGAGGCGGCCGCGAGGCTCGGCGATTTTGCGATGGCCGCGGAAGTATTAGCGTCTGCGCGCAGCCGGTTCGGCGAAACTGAGCAGTTCCTGGTGGCGTGGGCTCGCTTCAGCCTGAACCGCTTCCGCGCTTGGGGAGTTTCATTGCGGGACATAAAAGGCGGCAAGGGAACGGAACTCCGATTCGAAGCAGCCGGACGTCCGGAGGGAAGTGAGGACAGGGAGTCGTTGCTCCAGGTCGCGGTTACGGCAGATCCCGGGCAGCGGGGGATTTGGGGAGAGTTGGGTCTGGCGCAGTTGGAGACAAACCGAGTATCCCAGGCAAAGACAAGCCTGATAGAGGCGCAAAGGCGGGACCCGCAGGGGGCTGAGACCCTGCGGCTTGAGGCTCTGTTCGCATCCATCCAAGGCCGGTGGCCCGATGCGGAAAAAAGCTTACTGGACCTCGGAGCACGTTCGCCCGTGGAGTTAAAGAGGGCACTGGCGTACTGGCCTGCATCTCTTCTCCCGGGACGTGCGATCGATGCCCCGGTATGGGATTGTCTTCGCAATCGCGCAGTTACCTGCCCGTTGACTTCGGCGCCGCCCCGCGGAGGCGAGGGCCATAGCGCCAGAGATCTTTACGCAGAGGGACGATGGGAGCAGCTGGTCGCGCTTCCCCCGGTCAGATCGGCCGATCATACTGAATCACTTTGGCGAGGTGTAGCCTTCGCCAAGACCGGCGAGTGTCCACGGGCCATACCACTGCTCGAATCTGGGTCCAATGCGGACCCGCGTGCGGCAGCATTCTGGCTGAAAGTGTGTTATGCGGGCGAGATCGAGCAGGCAGCCGGCCGGCTGAGAACAATGCAGGATCAGGAAGCGATTCATGAATTGAACGGGGACGTGATGCTGCAATTGCACGGAGACGCCAAGGCAGCTCAGCAACAATACACTGAAGCTTTGCAGTCCCGCCCGAAGGATCCGCACCTGCTCGCAAAATTGGCGGATGTCGACATGCGTCTTGGGGACGTAGCCCAAACGAAGGCGGCTGCGCAAAGCGCACTGGCTGTGGATCCTCATGAATCGTCCGTGTTGCACACACTGGCAGAGACAGCGATTAGCGAGCGGGACTATGCCGAGGCTCTTGTGCGGCTGAAGCAACTGATGGCTGTTTCTCCCAGAGACAATTGGACGCAGGTGCAACTTGGAGTGGCATATGGTCAACTGGGCCATCCTGAAGAGGCGTTGCACTACCTCGGACCGGAATTGTCCGCGGGCTATCCGGACCCGAAGGGCGCTCTTCATGCAATGCTCGCGAGCGCTCTGCGCAAGGTGGGCCGTGACGTCGAAGCCAAGAAGGCCGCGACTGAGGCGGCCAGATTGGCTAGCTTATCGCTTGAAAGCGGCGGGCAGCAAAGCGCCGATGGCCCACAGTAGACGCGCTTTTGCGCTGGGGTTCGCGGCATGCACGTGGGCGCCGATGTTCGCACTGAAGGGATGATCCGGGCAATGGTAAAACTTCGCAGTCAGGAATGGTTCGGGCGCAAGGATCGGGACGGGTTTGTTTACCGGAGTTGGATGAAGAATCAGGGTTGGCCGAATGACATGTTCGAGGGTAAGCCGGTCATAGGCATCTGCAATTCATGGTCGGAGCTGACTCCATGTAACGCGCATTTTCGCGAACTGGCAGAGTGGGTAAAACGCGGCGTCTTTGAAGCGGGGGGCTTCCCGCTCGAATTTCCCGTTATGTCACTTGGGGAGGCGCTGTTGCGCCCGACAGCGATGCTCTTTCGCAATCTTGCCAGTATGGACGTCGAGGAGTCCATCCGAGGGAATCCCATTGACGGGGTTGTGCTGCTGACCGGCTGCGACAAGACCACGGCTTCGTTGATGATGGGGGCGGCCTCATGCGATCTTCCCACCATTGGTCTATCCGGCGGCCCCATGCTCAATGGAAAACTCCATGGCAATGATCTTGGGTCCGGGACTGCCGTTTGGCAAATGACGGAGATGCATCGCGCGGGCCTGATACCGGCGGAGCTATTGATGGAGGCGGAGAGCTGCATGAGCCGCTCCAAAGGGCACTGCATGACCATGGGCACAGCTTCTACATTGGCGACCATGGTGGAAGCACTGGGCATGGCTCTTCCCGGCAACGCCGCCATCCCCGCGGCGGACTCGCGTAGAAACAAGCAGGCTCAACTAACCGGGCGCAGGATTGTCGAGATGGTGAACGAGGATCTGCGCATTTCGAAGATCATGACACGCAAGGCCTTTGAGAATGCGATCTTCACTAATGCCGCTGTGGGCGGCTCGACCAATGCCGTCATTCATCTGATCGCTTGGGCCGGGCGCGTCGGCGTTCCTCTGGAATTGAATGATTGGGACCGTCTCGGATCGGAGTTGCCGAACCTGGTTGACATTCAGCCATCGGGAAAGCATCTGATGGAGGATTTCTTCTATGCGGGTGGTGTGGAGGCTGTGCTTCGCGAGTTGGGCGAGGCCGAAGTTTTGCATCGCGATGCGCTCACGGTAACCGGGCGCACGATTTGGGAGAATGTTCAAACTGCGCCCTGCTGGAATCGTGAGATCATTCACACTGTTTCCGCTCCCTTTCAAACGCACGCCGGCATTGCGGTTCTCCATGGGAATTTAGCGCCCGATGGCGCCGTAATCAAACCGTCGGCGGCCAGCCGAAATCTGTTGCAGCACACCGGCCGCGCGGTTGTCTTCGAGAACATCGAGGACTTCACACGGCGGATTGACGACGACACTCTGGATATCGATGAAACTTGTGTGATGGTGCTCAAGAATTGCGGACCCAGGGGATACCCCGGAATGGCCGAGGTTGGCAATATGCCCTTGCCGCCGAAGATCCTGAAGAAGGGCATTACCGATATGGTGAGAATATCCGACGCCCGCATGAGCGGCACTGCCTATGGCACCGTGGTCCTTCATTGCGCACCGGAGGCAGCGGCAGGCGGCCCGCTCGCGCTGGTGAAGACCGGAGACCCGATCACGCTGAACGTTGCAGCGCGCCAATTGACTCTCGATGTCGACGATTCCACGCTGGAGGCGAGAAGAAAGGAATGGCAACCGCCCGCCACTCCCGCGCGTGGCTGGGTCAAGCTCTACGTCGAGCACGTTCTGCAGGCAAATCTCGGCGCCGATTTCGATTTTCTCTTGGGTTCCAGCGGGGCCGGAGTTCCCCGCGATTCTCATTGACGAATTATGGCAACAAAACGAAGGCTCCCATCCTTTCCCACTCGACGGCATCCCTCTTGACCAGAGAGGGATTGTTACGAATTCCACATTGCGGCGGTCATCCGGGTTCCCGCGGCACTCTCAGACCCTCCTCTAATTACCACTTATCCAGATCCCTGCCAACCAAGGCTATTGTTTCTGCAACTTCCAGCGCAGCCTTTGATTCTTTATGAGAAGCTCGGCGATCATCATTCTCAAACGACAGTTTTCTATCTCTAACTGGCGTAATGAACGATCCGGCGCGGTGTTCTCGTCGTCACCGATCCGTTCCATACATATCATTTGTTCATGTCGGAGAACTGCCATAATGTGACACCTCAGGGTAAAGTTTGGCGGCCATCGACATGCCATGCCCCAACCGGAATCGGAGCTTCTCGTTTCAAGCCGGATTAGGTGGCCAGCAGACCCGATTCGTTCCTAATCCAATGGGAAGAAGTGATCACCTGTCCCCAAAAAGACACTCGTCGATCAGTGGTCTTGGTGCTGATAGCACAGCTCGGCGTGAGCGCGACGGCCTAAGTTCACGACCAGTTGGGGCATCGCTTCAATGTCGCTTGCAGTGGCCCGGAAATTGACGATGCAAAAACGCAGAGCATAGGTCCCATCGATTACGGCATTGGAAATGAATGCCTCGCCGCTCCTCTCAATGTCGGCCAGCAGGCGCTCATTCAGCTTGTTCAGATAGTGCTCTGTGTGTTCGGAACCAAGGCTGGTGCATAGTTCTCGCGGGACGTAACGCAGTGTGGTGATGCTCAGGTTGTGCGTGAGTGCCTCCAACTCGGGGTGTCCCAGGGCCAGGTCGTACAGGTACCGCGCCAGAGCGATGTCATCCTGGATCATCTCCCGATAACCTGCAGCCCCTGCATGCTGCAGGGCGAGCCAGACCTTGAGCGCGCGAAACCCGCGCGAGTTTTGAGGGCCTAAGTCAAAGTAGTTTGTGGCTTGAACCTCGAAGTTGTAATAGGCCGGGTGATAAGAGAATGCATTCCTCAAGGCGGAAGCGTTGCGGACGAGCGCACATCCGGCCTCAAGAGGCGCGTACAGCCATTTGTGGGGATCGACTGCCACCGAATCAGCCAGCTGCAGCGCCTTGAGATCCAGGGGTGCTCCGGGTACTGCAGATGCGAATGCGCCATATGCGCCGTCGACGTGGAACCAGAGTTTGTGTTGCCGACAAAACGCCGCCAGGGCCGGAAGAGGATCGACGGCACCGGTACTCACTGTTCCGGCGGAGCCGACTACGAGAAACGGCTGATAGCCCTCGTCGATGTCCTGCCGGTACCGGAGTTCCAATTCGTCCAGATCCATGGTTTGGCCGTTGATCCAATGAATCGATTCCGTGCCGAGGCCTGCCAGATCCGCGGCTTTTTGGATCCATGTGTGAGTTTCTGTAGAGGCGTAGACACACAGGCGCGCCCCATGGGCGACACCATGTTTGCGTATATCCCATCCCGCCTGCGCAGCGCGTGCGGCCAGAAAGCAGGTGAGATTCGCCATGTTGCCGCCGCTCACCAACAGACCACCGCAATCGGCCGGGTAGCCAATGAACTGCGCCAGCCATCGAATTACCTGGCCCTCCATCTCGGTGGCCATGGGAGACAGTTTCCAGGCGCCGACATTCGCATTTACGGCAGCCGCCAGGAAGTCGGCAAGCATACCGATAGGAGCGGCGCTGGATGTGATGTAGCCGTAGAACCGCGGATGGCTGTTGAAGAGAGAATGCTCAAAGAGCAAACGGGTAGCATCCGATAGCAACACGCCGGGGTCCTTGCCTTCTTCCGGCAACTCACGGGTCGACTCCAAGACCGAGCGAACCTCCTCCGGTGATTCGGCGGGCGTGACCGGTTGCGTGCGCATCGAAGCCAGAAAGCCGGCGATACGATCAACCAGTTCATGACCAAGTGCGCGAAACTGTTCGTCCGTCATCTCGAGCGGAGCGGTGCGGGATCGAAGTTGTTCGATACGAAGAGAAGAAGACATGTTATTCACCGTAACCCTTCAAACAGGTCGGTTTCCAGCTTTCGTCCACCATTGACCGAGCTGTAGGCTCGATAGAACTCTTGTGAGCCCCAAAGTGCCGTCTGCTGTTCTTCGGCGAGATCTTCCAGCCGCTCGTAGACGGACATCTGTGTCTCATGGCAACAGACGGCCTTCCAGACGACGGGCCAAAAGGCCGATGTGTCGATCTCGGTGGTAACGGCCCAATCAGGCCAGGGGATGGCCTGCCGCTCAACACCGTCGACCGTCGCAGTCAGCTTGCGGAAGGCGGCTTGATAGGCCTCCCATTTATTGTTTCGCCAAGCCAGGTAGTAGAGTTTCGCAACTCGGTGAGGAGAAGGTGAATTCGCTTGCGATCCATCATCAATATGGTATCCGCCATCGGCGGCACAAACGATGGCCGCGGTCGTGAATTGGGAGACGGCAATATGGTCGGGATGCCCGTAGCCGCCCTCTGGACCGAAGGCGACAATCACATCGGGTTGAATACGCCGGATGTGCGAAACAATCGCGCGAATGGCAAGGTCGTACGGGACCCGATCGACGGCACCATCCGGGTAGCCAAGGATTGAAACTTCGCGGATGCCGAGCACATCGGCGGCAGCGCGAAGTTCCGCTTCGCGAACGCGGCCGACTTCAACCGGATCACCGGACCTTCCGAGGGAACCAAAGCGGCCAGCTTCGCCGCGAGTGGCCGTGACAAGGTAAGTCTCGACACCTTCCACGGCGTACCTGGCCAGCGTGCCGCCAAAACCAAGTGACTCATCGTCGGGATGTGCGAGTACAGCCAGCAGTTTGAGTTTCTTTTTCATCGCGAACTTTCTGAATTCATCACCCTAACGGGCAAGCGCTGCCCGGATCCCGGCGAGGTGATGGTAACTGTGCCGGACCGCATGATCCTCAAGGACGAACTGGCATGTGAGCGGAGCATTGCTGTTGAGCGACACGGGCGCGGCGCTATCCAGCTCTTCATCGCTGAAACCGCGTATGACCTCGGCCGCAGCGGCACTGTTCCGGGCTAACAACGCGAGTGTGTTTTGCCTCGTCGCGCCCTCATTCGTTTCCTCGTGGTCACGGTTGATGGCGGCGACAGCCTCCCAGGTGACGTCCGTGATCGGCTGACCGGCGGCGACTAATTTCGCGAGTTGGATCTCGAGAGGATACATGCTGGCGACGTGATGGACCACTACCCCGATTTTCCGTCCATCCTTGGGAAGCCGCGTCTGCCACTCAGCTTCAGAGAGCGTTGCGGCAAATGCAGCCAATGCCGCTGCGCCTGCCTCCAGGCGAACGGCCAGGGCCTCGGACCGGGGGTTCATGACGACTCCTGATGAATGCAATGGAACTTCCGTGCTGTGTTGGTAACTTTGGCTGTTCATTTCTCTCCTCTTTAAAGGTCAACGGTTACGCGCAAGAAGGTGGCTGGTATCGAGGTGCCACCATTCAAGCTCTTGTTTTGTGACTTCGCGAGTTCCACGAGCTGACTTCTGAGTTCTTCTGCTCGGCCGCTCTTCTCAGCAGTTTCGAAAGCGTTCATAGTCGGACCGTAGAATCGCCGGAATGATTCAATGAACTGGGTGGGGTTCTTACTGGATGAAAGAAAGTGGTAAGTGTCCTCGGCCAGAGATATCCTCCCTCCTGGTACTCCGGCCCCGCCAAATCGCTCCATGATGTGTGTATCAACGCCCCAGGTCATGGGACTGACGAAGCCCGCTGGAGGTGGGGGCATGAAAGACGAACTTATCTTCAACAGCTGAGATACGAAGGTTGGGTGGTCTGGAATCCAGTTGCCTATCACAATGCGACCGCCTTCTTTGGTGACGCGGACCATCTCCCTGGCTACATCGAAAGGCCTGGGTGCAAACATGGCGCCGAACATAGAGAACGTCATATCAAAGGAGCGATCGTCGACCTCGCGCAGGTCACATGCATCTCCGGATTGAAAGCTCAGTCGTTCGAGACCGGCTTCCTCAGCTCTCCGATTGCCTGCATCAACAAGATTTTCGGCAATGTCGATTCCAACAACCTCAGCTCCCAGCAGGGCAAGGGGGACCGCCGTGGTGCCGTCTCCGCAACCAAGGTCCAAGACACGCAGCGGCGGGTTAATTCCGAGGGACGCCACAACGGCTTCCCCCGATTGACGCATGAACGCCGCGATCTTGGTGAAATCGCCTTTTTGCCATAGTGCTTTGTTCGGATTCATTTCAGACTCCTGTGTTTGTTCATTGCGCATCAGACAAGCAAAGTTAGGCCCGCGGTGAGAATCAACGCCGCCGCCCAGATCACATCCAGATTGATCCAGGCCTTCCGCAGCAGTCCCAATCCAAAGCGATCGACCACAAACCACGCCGCCAATGCGGTCACGGCCAGATAACCCAATCCATGTGCAAGCGTTGCCATGGCGCCGGCAAATGCCTGCGTTGACGCACCCCGCGCGTGGCAGGACGGACCGCCTGCCACTGCTGTCATCGACAGAAAGACGGGCAGAACCATCAGGCCCGCGCCGTGTGCTGAGGCCATCAAGAATGACCACAGAGTCAGCCCGCCCATACCGACTCGCATCGCCGCCCAGCGCGGATGTACGTGACGGTATAACTGCCGCACGCCCAGTCCGGCCAGCAGAAGAGCAACAGGCCATCGCAGCATGCCTGGAGACAGTGCCGTCCCCGCTACGATCGCCACGGCGATGGCTGCAGCAATCGCCAGCAAGTGACCGAGCGTGAGCGGAATCAAAGCCCGCCACACCGCGGATCGCTTGCTCTCCTGCATTCCGAGAGCGACCGCGAACAACCAGCCCATCCCGGGATTGAGGCCGTGAAAGGCCCCCAATCCCGCCAATGTGAGCCAAAGAAAGAGTGTCGTATGCATTTCTCGTGGCTCCTATGCGTAGCAATACGAGTCGGAGGAAGCGTCGCCGCCACCCAACCGCGTCTGGTGGGGGCGCATCCCGTCAAAATGAGGGAAGAATCGCGGATCGACCTGCATCTTTCCTGTAGCTGGATCCACGTCGAGCTTCATCATCCAGCCCTTAACGCCGTCGGGATAGATCTGGTCGTCGACAGATGTGTACAACGAATTCGTCACGTACACGCGTCGGCCGTCGCGGCTTAGCTCCACCATCTGCGGACCGCCGTTCAGCGGCGTCCCCGGGTTGGAAGGATGTCCGGCGCGCCGCACTATCCCGCCGATCTGAAAGGTGCTGTTCAGCTTTGGGTGGAACGGGTCGCTGACGTCGTATTGACGAAATTCGCCGGTGCCCCAGCACGAAACGTACAAATACTTGTCGTCCAGCGAGAGGTTAATGTCGGTGATGAAAGGCGGTACGACGCCGAATCCTTTCAGCATGGGAGGCAGCAGTTCCGGATCGGTCGGTTCCGCGGGAATCTCGATCACCTTGCGAATCTTCCACTCCGCATTCTGGTCGCGCCCGTCCTTGTGCCACATCCAGATCGAGGAAGAAAGATCCTTCAGCGAGATGACCACTCCCGCGAAACCGTAGGCGTTCGTCGGGTTGCGAGCGGGCCGCAGTTCGAACACCAGCTGCTGCTCGGCTCCGAGGTCGAGAACCTGCTTGTGCTTACGCTTCTGCAAGTCCCAGACGTGAATCTGGTGGCCGTACTTGCCGTCCAGCAACAACTCTGGAATCAGCCCGCCTTCAAACATGTTGGGCGTACCCCACTCGCTGGTGAGCATGGTGTCGTGTCCCAGATGCCAGGCGAAGTCATAGGACAGGTACTGCGATCCGCGGTCCATCTCCCAGCGCCCGCGCACATCGAACGTCTCCGCATCCATGACAAAAACACCGCCCGGTCCTTCTCCATCGGGTGCGCCCAGAGCGTTGATGTAGATACCTTCGGGCCCGCAGTGAACCGTGTGAGGACGGCTGTACCCGGTTTGTTTCATCACGGTTTCCGGTTCGATCACCTTCACTAACTTCGGATTCTTCGGATCGGCCTTGGTGTCGAGGATATGTATGCGCGACGACCGCAGCCCCGGAACGACCAGGTAGCGACGCTCCATATGCGGATGCGGCGAGTACGGGCACAGGCAGGAACTGCAGGCATTCCACCCGAAGTGGTGCAGTTCGTCGCCTGCGTTTGGCATGTCCACGCGGCCGACCAACGTGCCGTACGATTGCGATTGGGGATCGACATCGACTACCCCCATGGCGTCCGGCCCGCCATTCTTGGTTGGATTCAGCATCGCTACATATGCCAGCTTCTCGGCCGGCGCTTCCATCGCCATCTTGGGCGACGGATAAAAAGTTGGGTCAGGTTGCCATCTCATCCGTGAAACTCCTCTTTGTGCAGCCGGTTTGGTTCCCCGGTATCCAATGAGAGTGTGCGGTTCAGAGTGCTGGAAAGGCTTTTAGCCGCTCTTGATTTTTCCTGGAGCTTTTCTTTACCGGATGCTCTATGGTCCAAGTGGAGGCTAAGTATCACTTTGGAAGGGGTATACGAGTTCGGACCATTCCGTCTCGAGACCAGGGAGAGGCGGCTTCTGTACAACGGACGTCCGGTCCGATTGCGCGGAAAGGTGCTCGATACTCTCTGTGTGCTCGTGTCCCGCCCCGGAAGCTTGATCGAAAAGGACGACCTCATAGCCGCTGTCTGGCCGGACACGATTGTTGAAGAAAACAACCTCGCTCACAACATCAACGCATTGCGAAAAGCTCTTGGCGACGCGCGCCTGATCGAAACCGTTCCGGGAAGAGGCTATCGGTTCGCCGGAGGCGTGCATTCTGATGCTGTGGCTCCGCCTTCGCGACCATTTGAGGTTTTCTCGGATGGACCCGTGCTTTTAGAACGGGATCACCAGATGAAGAGCATGCAAGAGGCGTTTGCAGCGGCTCTCGGCGGGCATCGCCAGTGTGTGTGCATCCCGGGCGAGGCCGGAGTGGGCAAGACGACCCTCGTCAATGCATTCCTCCATCAGGTTCGCCGCACCTCGCCGGCACGCGTCGGACGCGGCCAATGCCTGGAAAATCGCGGCGAGGTGGAACCGTATATTGCCATTCTGGAAGTGCTGGGCCGATTGTGCCGTGAACCGGGTGGTGACGAAGTGGTTTCGTTACTCCACCGCCGGGCTCCGACCTGGCTCGCACAAATGCCATGGCTGGCAAGTGAACCTGTTTTGGCTCAATTACCTCAACGCAACCTCGGTGTCACTCGCGATCGCATGCTCCGCGAGTTTGCCGAGTTTGTCGAAGAGCTAACTTCGTCTCGCCCGCTCGTCCTTGCCCTCGATGACCTGCATTGGTCTGACGACTCCACGCTTTCGCTACTCGAAATCCTGGCTCGGCGGGATGATCCCGCACAATTAATGCTGATCGCCACCTATCGTCCCGCCGAGGCGACCAGGGCTCGCCAACCCCTGGAAGCGTTAGCGCAGGGTATGAAGATCCGTGGGCTATGTTGCATTGTCCGGCCTGATCTGCTCAGTGCCGCCGCGGTTCAATCCTTGATCGACAGCGCACTTCCCGGTATTTCCCCAGATCGAAGTCTCGTGGACACTGTCCACCAGCGGACGGGCGGAAATCCCCTGTTCGTGCATGCTCTCATCGACCACTGGAAAGCGACCACGGCCGTCTTGCATCAGCCGGAGGGCTGGCGGGCTGCTGCTGATTTTGCCGAACTGGGCAAGGGCGTCCCGGAAAGTCTGACCGCGATGATCCATCAGAACCTGGAAACGCTCAATCCTGAGGAGCAACTGCTTCTGGAAGCGGCCAGTATCGCTGGGCGAGAGTTTGTTGCCAGTGTTCTCGCCTCCGGCCTCGGTTGGACGGAAGAGGAAACCGAATTGCTGTGTGCGACCCTAGCCCGCCAAGGCACCTTCATCCACGACGCAGGCGTTCTGGAGTGGCCGGGGGGAGGCCTGTCGTCGCGTTTTCGTTTTATTCACGCTCTGTATCGTGAGGTCGTGTATGGCCGAGTGCCGGCAGGCCGGCGGTCGCGGCTCCATCGGGTCATTGGCATGGAACTCGAGAAGGCGTACGGAGCCGAGGCGCATGCCAACCCCAACCAACTCGCCCGTCACTTCCAGTATGGAGGCGACCATCCGCGCGCGATCCGTTACTTCCGCCTTGCCGCCGAACAGGCCTTGCGGCGCAGTGCCCATTCTGAGGCTGCATGTCTTTTGCAAGCCGGTCTCAATCTTGTCGAGCAACAGCCCGAAACGCCCGAACGTCACTCCGAGGAATTTGCATTTCGCTCCATGATGGCGCCAACGATTCTGGCCATTCACGGATTCGCAGCACCGGAAGCGTTACATAATTTTCGGCGTGCCCGTGAACTGGGAATTCGGCTGACGCGAGTGGAGGAGATGTATCCACTTCTCTTGAATCTCGCCTCGATGCACGAACTTCGCGGCGAATATCGACTGACAGAACAGGTCCTTGATGAAAGGCTCTCCCTGCCTCGAGCGAAAGACGTCGCGGCCGTTCAGATCGATTCCGACATGCTGATGGCCTGCTCTTTGTTCCATCAGGGGGAGTTCTCTCGCGCCATTGACCGAGCCAAGAACGGAGTCAATCTATATGACCCGCGGCAACACGCCAATCTGATTTCGCAATACGGCGAGAACCCCGCAGTTGGGTGCCATGCCTGGGCGGCCCTCTCCCTGTGGTGTATGGGATACGTCGATCAGGCTCTCGAACACGTAAAGCAGTCCCTTGAACTCGCCGGACATCCTAATCTTCTGTTCAGCCTGGCTAGCGCGAAGGTCCGGGCGGCTCACGTTTACCAACTTCGCCGAGAACCCGCGAATACCCTGCACTGGGCGACTGAGGCGGCCGCACTTGCCGAGGAACACGGGTATAAATACAAGAATTACTTTGCGCAAGCCCTCAGAGGCTGGGCCCTTGCGATGACCGGCCGCTTGTCCGATGGGCTGATCCTGATGCAGCAAGGGATGGCCCTCCTGGACCAAATCGGCGCGCACATCGATCGTCCTTATCTGCTGGCACTCTTGGCCGAGATTACCGCTGCAAACGGCCAGCCGTCTCAGTCACTGGCGCATGTCACAGAGGCCCTCGGTCTATTGCGCGAAAGCCGGAGTTATTTCTATGAGGCGGAACTCTATCGCCTTCGTGGCGCCCTGATTCTCAAGTCCAGCGGCCGCGCGGCGGAGGATGAAGCCGAAGCAAATTTTCGCCAGGCTCTCGAGATCGCGAATAAACAGAGAGCGAGGGCCCTCGAATTGCGCGCCGCAGTGAGCCTGTGCCGTCTCTTGCATGCGCGCGGAATGCCAAGTGATGGACTCCGGATCCTCACCGCGGCCTATGAATGGTTCACCGAAGGCGCGGAAACCGCCGATCTCACTGAAGCGAGAGAACTCATCTCCGGCTCGCTTCAATATAGATCGCAGAGTCTTCGTCGGTGACCTGTCCATCGAGGTAGAAACCGGCGCCTTCCAATGAAGTGATCAGGAACCTTCTTGCCCGGCGCGTCCAACCTGACGATGGACGTGATTCCAGGTCAAAGATCTATCGCACGCTCAACATCAATTCGTCACATAGTTGACTTCTGAGTTCACACAGCAAGCCTTGGTGGGCCCGCCTGAGAACCGGCCAGGAAAGCCAGGGTATGCCAAGTTGCGTGGCGACCGACTCCAGGCGCGCGCGTATGTCACCGGGACAGAGTGGCGTTCCACTGTCCAGCGCCCACACGAAGCCGTCGGGATCGGATTGGGCATGCACTCGCCTCAGGCCAAGAAGGCAACGAAACAACGGATCGGGGATTTCTACTTTTCTCACCCGGCTGAAGGGCACATCGGCGCTGTCCGTGTTGTTCCACTGACACTTGACCAGAACGTGTCTAGGGGGAATAACCTCCTGGTCACTGTATACCGCCGTATCTGTCAAATTGACGTGCTTCCACTGCAGCGCGCAGACCTCCGAGACACTCATGCCTGTAGTGATCGTCATAAGCGCAATCTCGCGTTCGGGGGACTTCATCATGCGGAGAATCCCTTTGGTTTCGGGAATGGTCAGGTTGTGCACCTTGCGATGTTGGATGGGCGGTAGCTTGACGTCTGAGATCGGATTGTTACCGCTGAACAAACCCTCCCCTCTGGCATGGGAGATCACCGCGCCGAGCACGTTTCTGATGTGTTTGATCGTCTGAGGCGAATACCCCCGCGCGATGGCGAATGACACGAGTTCCCCGACATGATGACTAGTCAGATCACAGATTCTCACTTCGTCGAGATAGGGCCCATCCGGGAAAGCTTTTAATCTTCCCTTCGTCCCTCGCGTGTAATTGGAGAACATCCGGTCCACCGCCTCGGGATTCAAGATGTGCTTTAAGATCGCATGATAATGGAGACGACCCGCGTGGGTCTTTCTCATGACATGCTGCGGGATAAATCTGCTTTCGACATACGTAGCCACAGTCACTGGGTTGGTGAACCGATTCCTGTAGCTCCTCTTCGAGGGCAAATCATCCCAAAGCGCCGCTTGCGGCCGTCCATGTCGCACTGACTTGCCGATCTCCAATTGGCGTGGAATTGCTGGATCGCCTTGCATTTTGTCACCTCGAGATTCTCAACCTGTCACTCCGGAAGCATTGTTCCTTCGCGATGCGAGCGCGCGCTTTCCGATACGCCGGTTTAGACCGATCACGGACGTTTCAAAGGAAGCGCCTGCGCTATCTCTTCGCTCCACTGTTTTCCAAACTGTGCCGATAGATTAGTACGTGTTTGACGGAAGACCTTCCAGGACAACCAGGGCATGTTGAGTGCCGTTCCGATTCGCTTGAGCCTGCGCATCGCGATGTTGTCGGGATTGATGGGAGTGCCGCCTCTTGAACTGAGAACGAAATCTTCTGGTGTCGTGAACCGCTGGCGACGTAGCAGGTCTCGCAGGAGTACGTTGAGCAAAGCGCACACTTGAATCAAGCGCTTCCGCCGAGCATTTACATGTCCGACGACGCCACGGTAGCTCTGAGTCCTGATGGCGATGGTTCTTGGCGGAAGCCATTCTCCATCAACAGGGCGGCCTCCAACCGAAAGATTCACGTACTTCCACTGCAGTCCACAAATCTCGGTCACGTTCAGCCCCGTCAACAAAACACATATTGCGATCTCTCTTTCCGGATACTGCATCAACTGCAGCGTATGCAATAGTTGACTCGGTGTCAGTGAATTCACCTGCTGTCGAACGACGTCGGGGGTTGTCACCAGCGCGGCAGGATTAGCTCCGGTATGGCAGCCCGCGGTCGCAGCGTAGGAAAAAATCGTCCGAAGCAAATTCCGAATGTGCGTGACGGTCTGAGCGGAATATCCAAGGCTCAAATACGTAGACATGAGACCCTGAATCAAATCTGGTGTGATTTCGGTCAGAAGGAATGAATCCAGATACGTCACTGCCGAATTCTCTCGGCGTTGGCTCCTCGGCGCGCTGGCATCCAGGCCAAATGCATGGGCGACTAGCTCTGGCGAGAGAACATACTTCAGAATCGCGCGGAAATGAGTTTTCGCGGAGGGCTTCTTCGTCGCCACGTATCCCGGAACAAACTTATGCTGAACAAAGTCTTTCATCGCGATCGGAGGGGGATTACGAGACCCGGCTGGATTTCGATGCTTAACCTGGTTCGCGGGGCGCGATAGGTGTTGCTGGACATCCGGGAGGCCATCGGCGATCGGGTTTGCGTGTTGGCTGGGCAATTGCCACGTTGCATTCATGGGTGATTTCCACTTGACCGAAGTTCCGCCACAATTCCATAGACGCACAGGTCAGGTACGACTCATCGGATTGCGGTCGTGGCGGCGCATTTTACCCTCGATGCCGGATGATTCCTGATCGCCAAACAAAGTTAGCTCAACCTATTAGCAGTGGTTGACGTCGTTACGGCGAGTTATGGGTTCGCGCTGCCCGAAGAACTGAGTGCCGGACCAACTGATGGCAGAAGCCGGTGCCGTCGGCAAAAGAAACAGCAGGGTACACCGGCTAACTCCTGCGATAACAACTATCGCAAGTCTCTCGGCTGGGAATACACCGAGTTATGCAAGCAAATATCGGATTGCATCAGGCGCATTTATTTGCGCTAGAGCAAGCGGCAGGAGAGAAAAATGACAAAACCGTCATTTTCGAATGTTTGTAGGAGACTTGTAGCACAATTTCTGATGTAAAGGGTTGCGTTGTAAGTGTAACTAATGTAAGTAGTAATAATGAAATGTAAAATTAAATTACAAAATATTCCAGAAACAAACATGCGCTAATCGGAGAACTGCATTCCCATTGTTGTGATCGGCTCGATTTGTTCATTGACATTGCCAAGTCCATAAGGCGGAGAGGCTCAATAAGTGTGCCATGCCGACCGGTGGAACCGAAATGAATTATGTGTTTCTGCGATGTTATGCCTGAAAGGCAGTCGCGTCTATTTCAGTACTATCAATCATTCCGTTGTTAGCATCCGATAACAGAGCACATACAAACATTCAAAGTTGTATTGGATCAGCAAAATTTATTAGTTAGCGTCTTCGTCCTTGCGCTACGACAAATAGACGTATCCCATGGGGGCTCCATTGTTGGCGAGTTCGCGGAGAGATCCCGCGCCATGGAACGGCGCGGCCGACACACGCGATGGAGGAGAACGGATGTCGACCAGAAACGCAAATGCAATTGTGTATCTGTCGCTGGCCACGCTTGTTGCGGCAGTGCCCGCAAAATCACAGTCCTTCAGAGTGCAATGTCCCACCAGCACAATCACGCATCCGAGTGCTCTGCATGACAACAACTCGGAGCCTGCGTACAGCGGCCCGACCACGCTTACGGCCGGGGTCGGCGGTTACCTCGTACCGAGCGCCAATGTGAACGGCGCCATCAAGTGCCAGCAAATCTCCGGCGGCGACGGCTACGCAACCATGGGCGACGGCACCCAGACCTACATGTTCTCGTTCGGTCCCCTCTCAGGTCTCTCCGATATCGCCAACGGAGTGCCCGGTACAGAATTTCCAAGCACCTTTAACAACGTTTATGCAGGGACGCTGGTGCCCGGCGACCCGGCGACGACGGATGGAGGAACTACGGACGCAGATCGCGCCTCGTTCACGTGGAACGGCGCCGTTGGGTTGATCGGCGACCCGAATTCAACAGTCACGACGCCGGGTGGCGTAGCCGCGGCTGGAGCAGCAGTCGTTGCAGGCGGCATTATCGAAGACGTGACAATCACCAGCGGAGGCAGCGGATACCTTGGGCCAGCCACGGTGACCTTTGGTGCGCCGACATGCACTCCGGGTCCAGCTTGCGCCACGGCCATCGGAACTGTGGAGATCTCAGCTGGCAAGATCGTCGGAGTTGATATTAGTTTTGCCGGCGAGGGTTACACAACGACGCCCAGCGTGATTTTCAGCGTGCCGGTCACAGGATGCACGGGTCAAACCCAGTCCGGATGTCTCGACGGTCATGTGGATCCCCGGCCCATGATGGATGTCGGGGTGATGAACGGGAACATTCCTGCCCCCCTGATGGCGATCGATGAGGACGACGAATTCTTCCTCACGTTGAGCAACGTGGGTATGATCATGCGACCTGACCTGTTCGAACAGCACACGGTTCACTTCCACGGCTACCCCAACGCCTCGGCGTTCTACGACGGTGTGCCTGACGCCTCGGTGGCGATCAACATCGGCGGCAGCTTCACCTATTACTACCTTGCACCGGATGCGGGCACGTATTTCTGGCATTGCCATATCACCCCACCTGAGCACTTGCAGATGGGCATGGTAGGACAAATCTATGTGCGCCCGCGGCAGGATCGCGTGCCGGCGAATACGAGTCTCTACACCGCCCTCCAACAGCAGGAAGCCGATCTGCGCACGGCATGCGTCTCTGCGAACGACATCCTGTGCAGCAATCCCTTGCCCGCGATCAACACGGGAGCAGCGGCGGTAAAAACGGTTGCGTCGGGTGGATCCGGCGGGTACGCCTATAACGATGGCGATGGATCTACGCATTACGATGTCGAATATCCTCTCCAGATCCACGGCTTCGATCCGAACTTTCATTTTGTCGGTATGACCTTCAACCCGGAAGGTTTTGTTGACATGAAGGACAAGTACTTCCTCCTGAACGGGCGCAGCTACCCCGACACGGTCACCGCCGGTCCGCTGGAAACAGAGTCGACGGACGGCAAAAGGCACTTTTCCCAGCCATTGCCTGCCATCATCAACATCCCCGCGGGCAAAAAGGCTCTTCTGCGCATTTCCGATCTCGACGTCACGGAGTACCAGACCCTGGCTTCGCTTGGAATTCCGATGGAAGTCATTGCGCTCAACGCAAAGCTGCTCCGTGATCAGGCCGGGAATAACATGTTCTACAACACGAATTCGATCACCCTGGGCGGCGGTGAGTCGCTCGACGTGATTCTCGATGCCACCGATACAACTAAGTATCCCGCTGGCAGCGTGTACTACCTCTACACTCCAAACCTCGACCACCTGTCAAACGACGCCGAGAACTTCGGCGGACTGATGACCGAAGTCCACATCAACTAGGAGAGCAACAATGAGGCCGACGAATATGAAGAATGCGATCTTGAAGACACGACTGCTCCTGGCAGCTCTGGTGGCAGTGGCTTCGCTCACGGCGACGGCTCACGCTGCGGCTCCTGGAATCAAGGGCACAACCTTCAACCTTACTGCGCAACCTGCATACCTCAGCCAGCCAGATGGGCAATCGGTCTACTCGTGGGGGTACGGCTGCACCAACACAACTGGCCTGACTTTTGCGCCCTCGGCGATTACTGGCGGGTTCTGCGGCACCATGCAGGTTCCCGGCCCGACACTGATCGTTACGGAAGGCCAGACGGTCACCGTAACCCTGACCAACAGTCTTCCTACCGCAGCCGGCAACACATCGATTTTGTTCCCCGGCTTTAACGTAACGGCGGCAGGAGGCGTGCAAGGCCTGATGACGAAAGAGGCAGCGCCCGGCGGTACGGTGACCTACTCCTTCACAGCCTCCTCGCCCGGGACCCGTGCCTACTACAGCGGCACGCAGGGCGACCTGCAGATCGAGATGGGATTGTATGGCGCCATCATCGTGCTGCCCAATAGCGTCCCAGCTGCCTGCGATTCGGGGAATCACACTTCCAATCTGGCCGCACAATCACACTGGGGTGAGTCCGACTTTCGACTTGCCCATGCGGCTTACGATCACCCCGAGAGTTGCTATGACCGGGAATACCTGTTCCAGTTCTCCGAAATGGACCCGAATATTCACGTACAGGCACTCGCGCAGGTCAATGCAAAGGTCGGATGCACTGCCGGGACTCCAGGATGCAGTCTCGAGGTCCCAACCGAGCCATACCATCCCGCTTACTTCATGATCAATGGCCGTTCTATGCCCGACGACATGGATCCCAATTACTCATTTCAGTATCCGCATCAGCCCTACAACGGCGACCCGCACATGCATCCAGGCGAACTGGTATTGTTGCGCATCATCGGACAGGGCAGGTGGCAGCATCCTTTCCACGAACACGGGAACCACGTGCGCATCCTCGCCCGCGATGGGAACTTGATCACCAGCGTAACCAACCCGGCTGCCAATCTTGCAGGGCCTCTGCTTTTTACCACGACTACCACTCCGGGACTGGCAATGGACGGGATCTTCTACTGGACAGGCAAGGGACTAAACTGGGACGCCTACGGTCACAATCCCGGTTCCTCCGACGCAAGCGCGAAGCTCTCCTGCACGCCGGACGCGAATGGCTATAACACCGGCGCTCCGACGGCGATCAACTACTTCGAGTGGTGCCAGGACCATAACAAGCCGTTGCAGGTGGCGCCATTTGGAGATGTCGGAGCTGGCGGCCCGGCGACCCTGCCCGATGCGAATATCTTGACCAATGGCGCTTGGTATGGGGGCAGCCCCTACCTGGGACCGGATGCTACCGTCCGTGCCACAGGACCGACCGGAACCACTCCACCCTCGGGCACCATCGCCAACAGTCCATCCAGCGAAGCAGGATTCGCGTTTATGTGGCACTCCCACAACGAGCGCGAAATTACCACCAACAACATTTTCCCCGGCGGAATGATGATGATGATGCTCGTCGATTCGCGGGAATTTGTCATTGACGAAACCAACTAAAGAGGAGAACAGAAATGCGAATCAACCATCTCAAGACGACTCTGAAGACAGCGGTGCGCGTAGCGTCTGTTCTCCTCCTCGGGGCGGGTGTGCAGGTCGCCAAGGCGCAGGTCACTTTGACAGCGGCGCCGACCACCCTGACGATGCCCGATGGCTCGGTAGTTCCAATGTGGGGCTACAGCTGCACTGCCGCGGCTCCTCTAGCGTGCACCAAGCTGAATCCAGCGGCGACAGGGTGGTCCCCTGTCGTAATAACAGTTCCCACGGGAACGGACCTCACGATTAACCTCCAGAACGCCCTGCCAGTCCCAACATCGATTGTCGTAGTGGGCCAGCTTGGCGGCGGCCTCGGGAACTCGGCGACCTCAACACCAAGCCCGGATCACTCTAGCGTCCAGTCGAATGTAACGTGGCCCATCGCAGGGTTCGGCGATGGCACGCCGCCGTTGCAGGGACCGCGCGTGCGATCATTTGCTTCGGAAGTGGCGGCAGGTGCGACATCGCCAACACTCACGTGGAAAGCTCCAAAGCCGGGCACCTACCTGATTGAGTCCGGCACGCACCCATCGATTCAGGGTCCAATGGGACTGTATGGAATATTGGTTGTGACCACTGCTCCGGCAGGGGCAACTGCGGGAACGGCATATCCAGCGTCTGGAACGGCAGCCGCGGTCACGTATAACGCGGAAGTCCCCCTGCTTTTCAGTGAAATAGATCTAGCGCAAAACAAAGCCGTAAGCGCGGCCGTGAGCACACCAGGGTTCAGTGAAGACGCTACGATTGGACCGTTTTTCAACACTCCAGTCGGAATGGTTGCCGTGACCAATGGGGGAACCGGATATACTTCAGCGCCGACCGTGACTTTCTCTCCAGCGGGCGCAGCGGCTACCGCGGTGATCGATAACGTCCCCGCAAGCCCAACGTTTGGGCAGGTAACTGAGATTGACATAATCAGCGGAGGCAACTACAGCGGTACGCCACCGACGGTCACTATATCCGGTGGGGGCGGAACCGGGGCAACCGCGACCGCGTCTCTCCAACTCTCTCCGAATAGCCTGGCAGGGCATTGCAGCGGTGGAGCGGCCGCATGTTATCCGCCGGCCGTGAACTACACCCCACGCTATTACCTCATTAATGGTGTCGCATTCGACAAGACCAACGCTAACACTTCGCTGTTTAAGACGACCCCGCCTGCCGGAGTTCCTCCCGGCACAGGGAAAGTCCTGGTCCGTCTCGTCAATGCCGGCTTGCGCATGCACGTTCCTTCCATCGTGGGATCGCAGACCGGCACAGCGGTTACTCCGGCTCTTCCGCCTGCCGGGTTTTCGCTGATTGCAGAAGATGGCAATCCTCTGCCAGGCACACCGCGTGTGCAAAGCGAAGTATTCATGTCCGCGGGCAAGACCTACGACGTGATGATAAATGTGCCGGTTGGCCCAACCGCGATCGCCGCACCGCCCGCTTTGCCAATTTACGACCGCGAGCTGAGCCTGTCCGCCAACGCCACCGCGCGCGACGCCGGAATGCTGGCTTATATCAGCGTTAACGGCGCATTGGTGCCCGCCGCTCCTGCAATGGGTGCTGCGCAGGCCAATCCAGACGTCTACAACTCCGTAGTTTCAGGCCAAACGCTCACCGTCTCGGATCCTGGCAAGGGCTTGATCGCCAATGACAACAATATCTACGGCGTCAAGGTTTCGGGGACAACTCCGGCAGGCCTGAACCTCAACACCGACGGAACCTTCTCTTACACAGGCGCACCTACGACATTTAACTACTGCGGCAACGGCGCCACCTCTGGCCCAGCCTGCTCAACCGTCACTTTGGGCGCGGCGCCCATCGAGGGTGCGAGCGGCATCACGATGAGCAACATCTCCTATACATCGAACCTGGCAACGTACCTGAAGATCGCTCCCAGCGGCATTCTGTCGGTTGACAAAGACGCGCTGGGCTATCCGCTCACTGTCAACTTAGCCAGCGTAACGCCTTCAGGAGGCTTGACCGTCAATGTGGACCAGAGTGGCGGATTCGTTGCATCGGTCACCGCGGCGGGTACTTACAGCTTCACCTACAAGGCACAAAACTCCCAAGGGACGGTCAGTTCCACCGCAGCGACCGTGACCTTGACTTTTCCGGCAGCAACCGGCCTTAAGGTCACCGTCCTCGACGGCACCGACAAAACCACTCAGATCAACGACTACCGGTGGATCATTGAAGAAGATCGCACCTTCTACATCAACCCCAACTGCACAACAAATCCCCTGCCGACCGGATGCCCGGGCGCTGCGGGAGGCATTGTCCCGACATTTGGCACTAATTTCCACACCAGCTACATGCCGATTATCGCGACGGGCTGTGTCGGCCCCACGGGCGCGGTGGCCTGCGAGTCGGGCCAGACCCTGCTTGGCCAGCCGGCTGTTTGCGACGTTGGCAACGGTGTTTGCCGGACGGGTGCGGGTGCCACGCAACAGACGGCTGTAGATCCAAGCCAGGTGCACTTGGATCCGACCAAGCGCTACTACATTTCCGTTATGCCGGGCGACGCGGCTAACCCCTTCGAGACCGCGAATGCGAGCCCCGGCCACGGCATGGGCGGCGCTCCGATCGCTTTCCCCGCGACGGGCGCGGCAGTGACCATCTACACGCAGCCCACTCCTTTCCCACCCTCAAAACTCTCAGTATTTGTGTTTGAGGACGACTTCCCGCTGAACGGCGAGCAGGACGCGGGCGGCGGCATTGACGTCCTGGCGACCAACGAGCCGGGGCTGGGGGGATTCAACATTACCCTCTTTGACGATGCCGGCGGCACGGGCGATGCGACCGGCCAGATGACCTACGACATGTTCAACCAGCCCTTGTCGAATAGCCTGGCGGGAACCATCGATCCTGCCACAGGCAAGGATGCGTGTCCCATTTCGAAGACTGCCCTCTCCGGCGTTGATTCATCGAATGGCAACGCTCCTGGTAGTCCAAGTCCAACCGGCATCACCGGCACCATCGTCACCTGCCCGAAGTATGAAGCGGATGGCGCGACCCTGTCACCCCTCGCAGGCCAGGCAGTCATTGCCAACCTGATGCCGGGAAGGTACGGCGTGGTTGCCACCCCGGCGGCCGACCGGATCGCAAGGGGTGAAGAGTGGCTCCAGACCAACACCCTGGACGGCCAGAAGGCCCACGATTCGTTCCTCAGGATCGGGGAGCCAAACTTCTTCCAGGAGTTCGGACCGGCCGGATATCACGTCACTATCGGTTTTGCGAATCCCAAGATTATCAATGGCCGCAAAGATGGTGTCTGCAACGGTACTGACCCCAACATTACCGACCCCACCAAGGGGACCTGCACCAATACGGTCACAGGCCAGGTGAGCACCGAGCGCATGAGCCGCACGCCGGATGAGCGGCTCTACAGCAGCGGATCGAACGATAGCTTCGCCTTCACCCAGTGCTACGTCAGCCTTGGCGATACTGACGGCGAAGACTTCGCCTTCACCAAGTGCGACGACAAAGGGAATTTCACTCTCACGGGAATTCCTGACGGACAGTGGCGAGTGACTGTCTTCGACCAGTGGAACGACATGCTGGTGGACGGACTTTCGACCCCCGTCGCTGTGGCCAAAGGACAGACAGCGAATATGGGCCAGATTGCCATGAACCAGTGGCAGGCGAATATCTATACAAAAACGTTCATTGATGAGGACGGCAACGGCACCCAGAACACCGACAGCTTAGGGAACCCCACTGAGCCTGGGCTAACGCTGGTCGCGACCAACATCCGGTTCCGCGACGGCAGCTATTCCAACTTCAACAACACCGACTTGACCGGTAACGCGGGATTCAACGAGGTCTTCCCGCTGTTCAGCTGGTATGTCGTTGAGACGGATTCGACTCGATACAAGAACACGGGAGTCCACGTAGTCTACGACGCAGGCGGACCCGCCGATGGCACACCGGGAGGTGGCGGCTCCAGCATCGGCCAATTCATGGCGAACACCCTCGAATCGGTTCCTGTGCCGGCTGCCCTCCGCGTGCCGGGCGCATTCTACTGCAGCACTGCTGACTGCACCACGGATACCGTGACTCCACCATACGTCGCCGGTGGCACAAGCGGACCTGGAGGCTCCACCGGTCGCGTCGACCCTCCCTGGGTTACCTCCGAGGGATGGCAGGGATTCTCCGGCCAGAACAGCTTCCTCGAATTCGGCAAGAAACCCTTTGTGCAGGGAGAGACCGGCGGTATCCACGGTGAGGTGATTTACGCCTCAACGCGGCCCTTCGACGATCCCTCGTTGCTCATCCACACCAGTTGGACGCCCGACGTGCCGGGCGTAACCATCAACCTGTACCGGGAGGGAACGGCACCCGATGGCAGCACGTCTCTCATCCCGGTTGACACTACCACCACCAGCAGTTGGGACGATTGGGCGCAGGGCTTCCGGTCCGACGGCAATCCCAACATGAACTGCCCCGGCCAGGGGAGGGATACCGGCACCGACGCGGACCTCTTCTTCTTCACGCTGTTCAACCAGCCAATGTACCTCGACCAGTACAACAACGGAGGCACGCCCGCCCATACCATTCCCAACAACTCCCAGTTCAAGTGCTTCGACGGCATGCACAACTGGAACCAGCTGCAGCCGGCGCCCTATGACGGCATGTACCAGTTCCCCAGCATCACCGGGATTAATCCGACGACTGGAAAGCCGACCGGCACCAACTGCACAGGCTGCGTAACCAATCCTGACTCCAAAGATCCTTATCGTTACGGAGGCAATACGACTCCGGTTCCTTGGACACCGACCAGTGCTGGAACGCCCATGCTGCCCCCCGGCAAGTATGTGGTTGAAATGATCGTCCCCCCGGGCTATGAGCTGGTGAAGGAAGAGGACAAGAACATCCTGATCGGTGACAACTACATTGCACCGGTAACTCAGGAGTTCGGTGGCCTGGGCGCCATCTACATTCTTCCCGACCAGGCACAAGTCGGCACGTACTACAACGCCAACAATCCGAATAATCCCACCACGAATCTGGGCAGGCCGGCCTATCCGCAGGGCGAGGGCGACACCGGAAGCGTGGAGCAGTTCTGGCCGTGCGTTGGCGCGTCGCGTGTCGTCCCGGACTTCATCAGCCTCTACCCGCAGTCGGCAGAAGTCGCGCCGTTCGCGGGAGCCACCCGCAATCTCTGCGACCGTAAGGAAGTCACGCTGCAGGAGCAGCAGGCGGCGCTGGCGAAGTTCTGGGTCTTCACCTCAACCCACGCAGCTGCTCACTTCACCGGCGTGATCACAGACGACTTTACTTCGGAATTCGACCCGTTCTCGCCCCAGTTCGGTGAGAAGTTCTCGCCGCCTAACATGCCGATTTCCATCAAGGATTGGACTGGCACCGAAATCTCGCGCGTGTATACAGACCAGTGGGGCACTTATAACGGCTTGACTTACTCGACGTGGGAAGTCAACCCGCCCAATCCGACTGGGTATGCGCCGACCATGATGGTCACGTGCATGAACGATCCGGGAACTGGAACTACACCCGATCCTTTGTTTAACCCCGAGTATAGCCAGTTCTGCTACGAAATCCCGTTCATGCCTGGCCAGACCCAGTACATGGATACGCCGGTAGTGCCGACCTCCGCGTTTGCTGGCGCCGGCTACAACAACCCCGACTGCAACTACCCGGATTCCACTCCGGCTATCAGCGAGGTGGATGGCGACGAAGTTGGGCCCTGGGTTAGCGCGGCCGGTCACACTCTAACCATCAAGGCACTGGGCCCCACGCAAGTGCCCAACAACGCTTACTCCGGCCCCTCGGCCACAACTGCTCCGTTCAACCAGAAGACAGCTTTGCGGAACTATGACTTTGGCACCACCGCAGGCACCATAGCCTTGCGCGACAGCTCCGGCGTCGATCATCCGTTGACTAGTGTAGCCTGGGGCCAGTTCACAATCACCGGCAATGTGCCTACCGGGCTGCCAAACTGCGCTATCCAGCAACAGGCGCAGTATGTCCCGGCAGGAACCACTTCGACACAATGCGGTGAACTTGTCATAACCAATGCCAACGGTAAGCAGTCCGTCGACACCGTTACGGTTACTGTCGGAGGCAAAACTCCGACGCGTGTCGCTGCTACGGCGAGCGTCCAGGGTGCGATTGACGCTGCTCTACCGGGCGACCTCATCATCGTTGACCCTGCCGTACACAACGAACTGCTGCTGATGTGGAAGCCGGTCCGGCTGCAAGGTGTCGGAGCTGCCTCCAGTGTCCTCAATGCCAACACCCAACCTGCGGGCAAGATGGATCCATGGCGCGCCAAGGTCGACTGCCTGTTTGGCTTATCGCGCGACGGTCAACCCCTGAGCTCCGGCAGCGATGTTCCCCTGCCCGGAGGGGGCGGCTTCGAACCTGCCAATCCATTCGATTCGACCGGCCAGTTTGCGTGCGGATCCACGAACAATATTCCATGGGCCGCATACAACGGCGGCGACAATAATCCGCAGGTAGATCGCCTGCCCCTGGAGGCAGTGGTCGGCTGGGATACCTCGCTCAATGGCAATCTGGCGGAACTGTTGCAGGAGCCATCGTTGATGGGCGCGTTCGAAGGAGCCGGAATTACGGTCCTGGCGAAGGGCGTTCGCTATCCCGCAGGCGTCGAAGTATTCGGAACCGGTTCTGATACCACCGCAAATGCGAATGTCGCGCATGAAGGCCAAATGCCCTTGGGCACAGTTTTGCTCACTGGCAGCGCAGCGGATTGCAACACCCTTGGAACTGGCGCCAAGACCGGCTACTCCAGCAACTTCAATTGCAACCCATCGCGCATCGATGGCTTGTCGATTACCGACAGTTCCCAGGGCGGCGGCGGAATCTTCGCTCACGCCTGGGCACATAACCTGGAAATCTCCAACAACCGGATCTACAACAATACCGGAACGCTGACTGGCGGCATCGACATCGGCCAGGGTGAGTCTCCCGACGCGCTGCTCAACGGAAATGGTGGGGACCCGGTTGGTTTGGACCAGCAGCCCTGGACCTGCGTTCCCGGTGCTGTTACTGGGGGCGTTCAGAATGCGACGATCAGCGGTTTCACAACCAACGACGAACTACCGTTCTGCTACAACGCGTTCGTCAACATTCACAACAACGCCGTTTCGCAGAACTCGTCCATTGGTGACGAAGTGTTCTCGGGCACGCCGGCAGGGGCAGGCGGCATCAGCCTGGCTCCTGGCGCAGACTTCTACAAGGTGAACTACAACTGGGTCTGCGGCAATCTCAGCACCGGTGACGGCGGCGGCCTCGCTCACATCGGGTTCAGCTATAACGGCGACATCGAGCACAACACGATCCTGTTCAACCAGAGCACCAATCCAACCATTCCGACCAACGGTGGAGGGCTCATCGTGATGGGCGCGGCACCAGACGGAGGACAGCCTGGCGCCCCGGCCGGTGCGGAATGCGGCAGCGTGACCGATTTGGATTGCCAGCCTGGACTTAGCGATGGCGTCGGCCCCGGTCTCGTCATCAACGCCAACCTGATCATGGGCAACGCTGCCGAAAGTGGCAGCGGCGGCGGCATCCGCTTCCAGGATGTCGATGGAGCGGAGCTGGCGTTCTTCCCCAACGGCAATACGTCTGTCAGCAGGCCCAACATTGCTCGCACGTTTGTGGGGACCAACGGCTCTACAACTTCACCATCGCGCTGGTACTCGATGAACGTGACCAACAACATCATCGCCAACAATGTGGCCGGCTGGGACGGCGGTGGAGTTTCGCTGCAGGATGCATTGGCAGTGAACTTCATCAACAACACCGTTGCCTCCAATGACACCACCGCCTCTTCGGGAGTGCTCTTCAACACACTCGGAGCGCCTGATGCCAGTGCGCCCGGATCCAACTGCATCCAAACCGGCTCGACGACAGCGTCATGCCCGCAACCTGCTGGCCTGGTGACCATGCGGAATACCACACCATTGACCGCGTCAGTGGGAACCGTTACATGCCCGGCTGGTCATGGGACGGGTCAAACATGCAAGAACTTCTCGATCCCGATCCTGGATAACGATGTGTTCTGGCAGAATCGCTCCTTCTACATCGGTGTGGGTACTCTGGGTACGGGAACACTCAACCAGCAAAACGTAGTCGCGTTGTATAACGCGTTCACTACCACGCAAGCGGCAAGTGAGCCGACAACGGACTCCACTGCGCCGAACGGGGCTGGCGTCGTCATCACCGGAGGCACCGGCGCCTGCGTTACCCCCAACGCTGCTCCGAACTATTGGGACCTCGGTGTCCGTGGCGACACATCACGGACGGCCGTGGGCGCGGGCAATCCCAGACTCACGCCGACCTACTCAGTAATCACCGACGCCGGGGATTATGGGACGCCCACGACCACCCACAACATCGCCGGCAATCCGACGGTGCTGAGCCAATATTGCAACGGTTCGCGGACACCACCGGAGTTCCAGAGCCTTGGCTACCAGGTGCCTCCGGGCGTCGCGGACGCCACGGTTCCCAACCCGATCTTCAGCCTGACCCCAACCGCAACAGTGGACGAAGGCAACAATTGGATCAACATCAGTTGGGGCCCGCTATCGCTCATCAACACCGTCAACAACACCCCGCTGGGCAACTACGGCCCGGCAGCGGGTTCATCAGTCATCAACCTGATTCCGTCCAATGCCGTGGGAACTCCTGCGAGCATTAACCCCTACACACTTGCGCCCGCAACCGACTTCTACGGAAACGCAAGAAAGACCAACAACTTCGTTGACGCCGGTGCGGTAGAGTTCGTGGCCGGTGGAACGACAGCGATCGCCAGTGTCACTGGCGGGCCCCTCGCATTCGGTAACCAGGCGGTCGGCACAACAAGCACAGCGCGAACCCTGACCTTGCACAACACAGGAACCGCTACCTTGACCGGTATCACCGTCGTCGTCACCGCGCCGTTCTCCAGACCGGCGGGTGCGGCCGGCGGTACCTGCGCCGCGACGCTTGCTGGTGGCGGCGCAACATGCACCATTAATGTGGTCTTCTCGCCGACGGCGGTAGGAGCTTCGACCGGAACAGCCACCATCACCGCCAACGTTGGAGTCACCGGCTCGCCGGTCGGCCTGACGGGCACGGGTATAACACCGGTCGTGAGCGCAACTCTCACTCCAACAACCCATAACTACGGAGGCGTAACCCGGACTTGCCCAGGAACCACCGTTGCGCAAATCCTGGCATGCACTCTCGATCCGGCCCAGATGTTTACGCTCACCAATACCGGCAATGTGCCTTTGACCGGCATTGGAAACGGGGTTCTCGGTGGAACCAACGCGACCGAGTATACCTTCAGGCCCGCGCTGTCCACTTGCGGTCCGGCTGTTGGCGGGCAACTTGTGGCAAACACCACCCTGGCTCCGGGCGCAACCTGTGTAGTCACTGTGCAGTTCCAACCCAAAACCGCTCAAACCACCGGCGTGAAGAATGCGACGATTTCTGTCACCGATGCGGCCGGTACGCAAACCTCAACCTTAACCGGAACGGCGAATTGATTACAGTCAACCAACTGTAGTGAATGCTGCCCGCGACTTCGGCCGCGGGCAGCGCAGCCCTCCATCCATTCAAAACGCAATTGTGCAGCAAGCGGCCAGTGCAGTACACAGCAAGTCATAGCCTTGCACAGAAAGACGTGTCGGCAGCAGTACATTTTCTTGATCAACCCATTGGGGGATTTATGCGCCTTCGGTTTTCCGCAACTCTGATTACGGGAACAGTTTTGGCTGTTTCCTCGCTCGCTTACGCGAAAACGCAACCCAAACCCACACCCGCACCAGCGAAAACTCCAGCTCCACCTGGTAGTCCGGCGACTGCAGTTGCACAGGTGGAGGCCATCTTCTCTTACTGTGAATTGGTCGACCCGCATTCGGCTGCGAAATACCAGCGCATGCGAAACGTTGTCATCTCCGGTCATTCGTCTGAGAGCGGCGATGACCGAAGCGCGGCGTATCTGACAGAACTGGGAGAGATCGGGGCTCAGCTCCTCAAGGTCCCGGTTAGCACTGGGATCAACTCCTGCAGGACCGTGATCGCGGGACTGTAGTGGTAAGAGCTAGCAAATCCATCTAGCCGAGCCTCAGGCATAAGGTGGCGCACCAGCGCAGTGCGCCTCGTGAATTGCGGGATGCCGCACCTCCAAGTCCGGCGCTCGCGAGAAGGAGAGGTCGGATGTCTAATAGGAAAAATGTTTTGAACCCGGGATTGAAGATGGCAGCCATGCTGCTGGCAGGGATTCTTGTGAGCAGCATCTGCATCTCGTCGCTCTGGGGCCAGGCCAAGCCTGCCGGTGCGACGTTAACAGCGGCTGGCGTTCAGCACCACTACCAGCCTGCTCGGTTCGCTGGAAGAGCAGGCAGGTATTACACGCTCGTCTGGGGCGTTGGGTCATTGAGCGTGAAAGCCGTCGAAGCGGGAGAGTTGATCCGTTTCTCCTATGAGGTGCTGGACGCCGCCAAGGCGGATCAGCTAAATGACAAGAAGCTGGAACCAAAACTGGTCGCACCGAACGCTCACGCGATATTGGTAGTCCCGTCGCTCGAGAAGGTGGGTCAATTGCGCCAGAGCAGCACACCCGAGGCGGGCAAATCGTATTGGATGGCGTTCTCGAATCCGCACAGGACTGTGAAAAGAGGAGATCGAGTCAACGTGGTCATCGGCCAGTTTCATGCCGATGGGCTTTTGGTGGAATAGGCTCACCGCGTCGTTGAGCACCTTCATCAGAGAGTTGCTGTAAGCGACGTGCTTGGTATCGAACCCGGATGAGTTATCCATTGCATAACTCGACGAAAATGTGATGGTTCCCCCAGTGGATTGGACCTTGGCCTGTTTTGTGATGATCTCTTAAGACGCGTTGCGACCAGTTTCTCTGTCTCCGACGAGTCGCATCGCTCCCCATAGCATCAGGAGGCCAATGAGCAGGTAAATGCCGGCCGTAGCGCTGATGCCGGCGCTCATCCCATAGTGGCCTGCGATCACCGCAATCGCGATCGGCGCTACTCCCCCGCCCAGCCACGCCAGCGAATTCATGATTCCGACGGCCAGGCCGCGTCGCTCCATGCGCACCGCGTCATGAAGCGATGCGAAGATATTCGCGTCGTACATTCCCTTGAAGAAGCCAAAGCCAATCATGCCAAGAATTAACCAGGGAATCGAGATGGTCCACCCGGAAAGAAAGAGAAAGGGAACCCCGCAGAGCAGGCCCACAGCTTGGGTGAAGACGCGTCCTCCTCGCTCCCACATTCCGCCGCGTTTGACCGACATGTCAGCCAGGAATCCTCCGCAGAGTACGCCCAGGACCGAGGCGATCTGGAGATAGGCAGTTGCGCTGAACCCTGCCATCGACAGGCTCATGTGGAATTTCTCATAGAGAAAGGTCGGCATCCAGGCAAGAAAGACCACCGCTACAAAGTTCGCGCCCATGAAGACAACGATGAGCAGCAGAACCACACGATTGGCAAAGAGTTCTTTGAGGGCTTCGAAAAGGCCCGCCCATGGGTCAAGCTTTGCGTCGAGAACGAGCGTGGGACGGGAAAGTTGTTCGGACATTCCTCTCGTCGGCTCGCGGAGCAGCGTCCACAATGACAAAGCCAGCAAGACGCCCACGGAACCAAACAGCAGGAAGCTCGATTGCCAGCCGTAGTACTGCCCAACGGCTCCGGAGACAGCGCCTCCGGCGATGGTTCCCGCGTAAACGCTGGATTGATGAATGGACATGGCCCGGGAGCGGGTTTCCCGATGGTAATCGCTGATGAGCGACATGGAGGCGGGAAAATAAAAGGCCTCACCCAGTCCTCCCAGAGCGCGGCAAAGAATTAGTTGCCCGTAACCCTGCGCGAAAGCTGTGGATGCGGTGTCGACGGACCAGAAGAGCAGTGCTCCGAGGACAAGGGCCTTGCGCGAATAGCGGTCGCATAACCAGCCTGCAAGCGGACCGGACAAAGCATATATCCACATGAAAGAGGAGCCAATGACGCCCAGCTCCACGTCGGTGAGAGAGAACTGGCGGCGGATCAATGGGAAGACAGAAAAGATAGCTTGGCGGTCGGCATAGTTGAGGAAGCAAACCAGCCAGAGCATGCCCACCACGAACCATTTATAGGAGTTGCCTGGCCTTGGCTTCATCGTCGCAGCGGCCTCTCAACACGCGGGGCTGATTTCGTCAGCATACATCAGGGGTTCGGGGCATTTTGCGTGCAAAGGGCGGCCACGGTAACCATAGATGCGATCGAAAGCGATATTCTCAATCGAAGAGAGGTTCACCTTGCTGCGGCGCATCCCATCGATCTTGATGCTGGCCCTCGCCATCCGCACTTCTGGGCAGGAGCGGGCCCCGGGACTCATCTTCCAGCCCGGAAGCGTTCCGTTCGTTTCCAGTCACGCTTCCACCCTTGTGGAGTTGAAGGGCGGAATGCTGATGGCGGCCTGGTTCGGTGGAACGGGGGAGGGCAATCCGGATGTGGCAATATGGGGCTCGCGTGCGAGTTCCGAGGAGTCGCCTGCCTGGTCGGCTCCGGTAGAACTGGCAAGGGAGCCTGCGGTTCCATGCTGGAACCCTGTGCTGTTTCATACCAAAGACGGGAGACTCTGGCTCTATTACAAATTCGGTCCCAGCCCCAGCACCTGGACCGCGGCTAGAAAACACAGTGACGACGACGGCAAAACCTGGTCCCTGGCCGAACACCTGCCCGCAGGGCTGATCGGCCCGGTGCGCGCCAAACCCCTGATGCTGCCCGATGGCACCATCGTCAGCGGGTCTTCCACTGAGACGTATCATGCCTGGGCAGTATGGATTGAACGCAGTATCGACAACGGAAAAACCTGGACGCGCACCGGGCCCATGGTTCCGCCGGCCAACGCAATCAAAGCGGGCGCCAATGGTACGGGCGGAGACTCCAGTCCTGTTCCCAGCGCACAGGAACGGGACCAGACTATCGGCATTATCCAGCCTTCGGTAGTTTCGCTGGGAGGAACGCACCTTCGTTTCTACGCGCGGTCGACGGCCAACATCGCGCGGATTACGGTGGCCGACTCATTGGATAACGGCGTCACCTGGACCAGCGCCATGCCGATCGATATTCCCAACCCCAATTCCGGCATCGATGCCGTCGCCCTGAAAGATGGTCGCGTGGTGCTGGTCTTCAACAACTCAACCACGGGACGCACTCCGCTGAACCTTGCTGTCAGCGAGGACGGAGAGCACTTCAGGATCTTCGACACCCTCGAGGACCAGCCGGGAGAATACTCCTACCCGGCCATCATTCAAGCCGAAAACGGCGATCTGTGCATCACCTATACATGGAACCGCAAGTCGATTCGCTTTGTCCGTGTGCCTTTGACCCGGATACCGAAATGACGCTTCGCGCGATGGGTGGAGAAACCGATGTATGACGGCCAAATCTCCGGAGTGTTCGCCGCGCTCCTCACGCCTAGGACCGCCGAGGGCGACATTGATGTTCCGGCTTTGCACAACCTGGTTCACTTTCTGATCAACTCGGGTATTTCGTCTTTTGCCGTAAACGGCGCAACCGGTGAATTCTGCCTGACTTCGCCGGACCAGTTGCACACCATCCTCTCCACAGTCAGAGCGGCCGCCGAGAGCAAGGCTCGAATCTTGTGCGGTGTGGGAGCCGCGGGCGCATCTCAATCCATCGAATTGGCCAGAGTCGCTGAGTCAGAACAAGTGGAGGGCCTGCTGTTGCCGATGCCCTACTTCTTTCCGTATGCGCAGGAAGACCTCGATCTTTTTTGTCGCCGCGTTGCCGGCTCCACGCACGCGCCCGTGTTGCTTTATAACCTGCCCCAGTTCACCTCTGGCCTGGATAAGAAAACCGTTGGCGTCCTCATCTCGGAGGTGCCCAACATCATCGGCATCAAGGATTCAAGCGGCTCCCTCGACATTCTGCGTTATCTCACCCTGCACGGCGTCCCTGCCTGCCGCATCGTTGGCGACGACGCCGTGCTGGCGCCCGCATTGCGAGAGCGAGTCTGCGATGCCGTTGTCTCGGGCATTGCGGGTGTGCTGCCGGAAGCGATTCTTGCGCTCTACGCGCAGCGAAATCAGATCGAGTCGGAAGCTTTTGTTTTGGCGGAGCGGCACATTCACGAGTTTATTGAACACGTAAAGTTATTTCCTTATCCGTGGGCTTTGAAGTGGATCGCCGAGGCGCGTGGAGTCTTGCAAGCCACCTTCTCTTTGCCTGTCACTCCGCATCGCCTTGAACAAAGGCAACAACTCGTTGCCTGGTTCGCGGGATGGATTCAAGCATGGCTCCCCGCGAAAGATTACTCGCGGTAGCCCGCGCCATTCGCCCGAACCGCACCGCGGCTGGTAACTTAGGATGGCTGCTAAAGGGCGATGCGATAACCAGGAATCGAGCATGACTCTTCAAGCGGTCACAGACAAGCCGGCCAGAAAACGGCGCTTGGAAACGAGCCGATTTGTTCCGACGATCATTCTTATTCGCGCCTCTCATGACCGCGAGTACGCTCGTTCAGCCGTATCCAGCAAAGATGGGGTTAACTAAGTGCTCAGCTTTCGGACTTACTTACTGCCTGGATTTATAAGCTTGTAGCCGACCCCGGAGATAGTAATTATGAGGGTGGGCCAATGCGGCTTTTCTTCTAACTTTTGGCGGATTGTGCGCACATGCGTATCGACCGTCCGGGTGAACGTGTTGCTGTCGTAGCCCCACACTGCTCGCAAGAGTTCATCTCGAGAAACTATGGTCCCCGCGCGTTCGACAAAGTAGCGAAGAAGCTGGAATTCGCGCCCTGTTAAATAAACGCGCTTTCCATCTCGCGTGACCTGCGATTTTCCCAAGTCGACCCGTACGGATCCGAACTGGTATTGACCCTCGCCCGGACGGCTGGCAAGACGTCTTAACAGGGCGTGTATGCGAGCCAGGAGTTCAGCCGCATCGAAGGGCTTAGTCAGATAGTCGTCTGCTCCCATCCTGAGACCCACGACCTTGTCAACCGTCTCATTGCGAACCGTGAGCATGAGGATCGGAGTCGCGATTCCGCGCTTTCGCAATTCCTGGCAAACGTCTAGCCCACTGAGGCGCGGCAACATGATATCGAGAACAATCAGATCGAATGCCGAATTGGATGCCTTCTCTAAGCCGTCCTCTCCGTCTACTGCTGTCTCAACCGCATAGCCCTCATCTCGCAAGCGGTCGGTGAGAGTTGCTCTTAGTCCGATTTCGTCCTCGACCAGTAGAATGCTCTCCTCCATCTAGAATCCCTCATTTGTCGGTGAAGTAACACTTGAAACTACTCTTTCGTCATGTTCCCAAGCGGGCAGCTTGAGTGTGAAAACGCTGCCCACACCAATTTCGCTGGTAACTGAGAGCCTTCCGCCCATTGCTTCTGCGATGTGCTTTGCAACAAACAGTCCCAGGCCCGTTCCATGTATCTGGGCTGCGGTTGCGGCTGGGCTGCGATAAAAAGGCTCGAAAATCTTCGACAACTCTGAGCGGCTTATTCCAATTCCGCTGTCCTCTACGCTAACCCAGACTTCGCTTGGGCCATCGTCGGTTCGATGTTGCACAGCAGTGAGACAGATGTTGCGGTCCTTGTCACTGTACTTTATTGCATTGACTACCAGGTTTTCCAGACAACTGCCGAGCGCATACGAATCGCCGCAAACCTGCGGCAGGTCAGGTTCGACACTATGCACCAACGAACATTCGTTATCTCTCACCAGCTCTTCTGTGGCAATGACCACGCGCTGAATGATTTCTGACACCTGAACCGGACGCATGTTGTAGCGCGCCTTGCCGGTGCGTATCGACGCGAATAGCAAGATACGATCGACGTGGTACATCAGCTGGCGCGCCTGGCCCATCATAAGCGAGCCATAGTCCACTGAACTTGCTCTTCTCCGCACCACCCCGTCCTTGATGTTCTCGGCCGCAGAGTAAATAACACTTAAAGGAGTGCGCAATTCATGCGAGATCGAGGCCACGAAATTCATCTGAAGGTCTGCGAACCTTTGCGCCCGGAAACCAGCAACCGCAGCAACCCCCATATTCATAGCAAGGAGGAGCAGCACCAGGGCGCTGATAGCAAGGTTTCTGCGCTGTGCTGTCCTTACCATCGAATTCAATGGCCCATGCCGGCTCTGGACCACCAGCATCCAGGTATTTGGGTCGGAATCATATTCGATGGTTGGAAACCAGACTGGCGATGAAAAGCTGCGCCATTGTTCGGTACGCAGCCACTCGATGTCCTTGACCGTTTGCCAGACCTGCCCCTCCACGCTCTCTGGCGGGGGGCCAAACAGGTTCATCACCGAATCGTAAGCATCGGCATCTTGAGTTCCAAATCCAGGTTCCGAAGAATAGATTACGCGAGAAGATTTCCCCGTCGCCAGGACGGCCACTCTAAAATCAAGACCGTTCGGGCCGCCAAAGTGTCGACGTACTAACTCCGGCAGGATCCTTGTCCGGATAGCCTCACGGTTGAGCACAACGATGATCCAGTCGACTGGCGTGTTGTCGTCGTGGCGAACAATAGGGTGAACGATCAGGGGCATCGTCTCATCAAATTGCCAGCCTGTGGTGGCGGAACTTCTTAACGAAGCCGCTCCTGAACTATCGAATGTTTCGGAACCTTGATCCGAAGCCAAATCACGTGACTGCCAAGCGTCAAGAGCGACCGAAAGATTGGCGGATCTGCCGCGCAGACGCTCTAGCAATGCGGTCAGATCGTCTCGCATATTTGTGACGTCGATCGTCCCGCTCTGAACGTTAAAGAGTAGTAATCGAGGCGCTTTTCGGCTGGTTTCCCAAATATAGACACTCTCTACCAGGTCCGGATTCCGATACAGGTTGATCAGTGAATCTTTGTTTTGTTCCCCGCTGCTCCACTTGACATATCGTTGCAGGTAGTCGTTCCAACTGTCGTGCGCTCCGGAGTCGGGACCGACCTGTAACGCAACACAGATAGCGGAAAATTCCCGAAACAAATCAAGATGCCACTTGATCATTGCTGACTCAAGTTCCCTTCCAACCCGGAACTCGTTCACACCGGTCACCTCAGCGGTCCAGCGATATTGGAGTGCGGCAATGATAGCCAGCAACACCACCATCGCAAATAGGACAAGTGGCCAGAACCGGAAGGACCTCTTCGATTGGTGTTCGCGGGCAAATGCGGCTAGGAAACGGAATATGCGTTGGGTGAACCGAAGAATAATCTCACCCCCTCCCTACGAACCCTGACAGGCGCGGTGCGCCATAACAACCGCCATAGCCATTCGCCGCTAGAAGTGTTGCTTTGGGGGGCATGCAACTCATCCTGCCGATCTACGACATTATAATCGCAAGTTCGGCCACCTTTGTTCGTTGCAACATGAACGGTCTATCCGAGGTTTCTGAATCGGAAAGCAATAGGGGGACGAGTGTCAGCGAGGCGCAGATGGAGCGGCCTTGCCCGTTCAGTGCAATCCTATTCCTGGTGACCTCTGGGATATTTGACAAACCGCAAATCCTGCAATGGCCGGCCATTTCCGCGGTTGTGCGACCAAATACCAACGGGATTCCAACCAGCCATCGCCTCTGCTATGCCCGCCGAAAACGGCGCCCGGAGCAGAACCTGCGAGATTGAGATGCATCAGGCCTTCTTGCGTTATCGGATACTCGCTCACCAGGCGAGACGTCAGACGCTTCCGGTGCGGGGGCGGAAATGCCTGTATAACTCAAGGTGCTGGGCACATTCAGTTGAGACAAGAACTCTCCGACAAAAGAAGAACGAGCTCGCCGCAGAACCTGCCAGCTGAGCCATGGCAGCCCTAAGGATTTTCCAAGTTGCTTCAGGTAGCTAATCCGGATGTTTGAGGGAAGAATTGGTCCCCTCTTGTTAGAAACCAGGACGGGACTGTCACCCTGGGGGCTTGGATTTCGTCGGATCAGTTCCCTGAAGGTTGAGAATAACGGTTCGCGGATTTCGATGGTTCGATTCCTGCTCACGGATCGGCTGCTCCCGAGACTGTCTCGGTTCAACGAATTTCTCACAGCAAGGGTCAGGGGAGGTATGGGTTCCCCATCCACAAAGCGCTCTGAGCCTGTCAGGTTCACGTGCTTCCATCGCAGATCGCAAATTTCCACCAGGCTCATGCCGGTCGTAATGGCAAAGACAGCAATCTCTTTGGCGGGATATTTCAGGTGTTGGAGAACGGCCTTGGCTTGTTCAAATGTGAGGTTGTGCGGTGTCCTGCGCACGATTTTGGGCAGCTTTACCAGGCTCGCGGGATTCGGACCGTTGAAGTATCCCTCTCTCTGAGCGTGAGAGATGATAGCGAAAAAGACATTCTTGATATGCTTCACCGTTTGTGATGAATATCCTGCGGCATTGGCGGCATTGATTAACCTACGCACGTGATCGGCTCCGAGATTGCACAATGAAACTCCGTCCAGATAGGGCCACTCCGGTACGGACTTCAGGCGCGCATTTACGATCCCTCCCGGATTGAATATGCGCTTCACCAGTTCCGGTGTTATGAGATGTTTGAGAATGGCTTGATAGTGTATCTTCCCGGCGCGTGTTTTGAATTCCACATGCTCAGGAATGAATTTGGTTTCTACGAACAACGCAAATGTTATCCGGGAATCTTGAATTGCAGCGTTGTATGACGGAAAGTGTGAGGTTGCCGCGTAAGGCGGACTCGACCGGAAATCACCCAAGCCGGTCCCGGGTTCTTCCGCCAAAGCAATAGTTGCCGAAGTTCCGCGTCTGCTACCCGAGAGAATCGACGAATCCAGCTGTTCTTCTCGATGAGGGAAACTTCGAGGTCCTTTCACCACAGTCGCTTGCCTTCGTTGGCGCTTGTCACGACTCATTGCTCCTCCTCTTTGCGTGATCACCAGCCGGCTCACTGATGAGAATCGCGCCGGCTTGAATGCCTTGTGCCGCAACTCAGTTCTTGTTCGAAGTTCGCGTGCATCGGTGGCTATCGACTGGAAAAGCCCTTCTTTGCACCTTTATGAGGTTTGGGAACCTCATAGTCCGCTGGCAAAGTAAACAGACCCTCCGCTTGTTGACCTTCTTGAATGTTGTGTAACTCGACCCCAGCGCCGGTGCTTTCCCACTTAACCACAAACTTCAAGCCGAGGTCGATCCAAACGGCGGAAGTCGCAATGTCTGAGGCGACCTTGTTCTGGTACTTCACGGTCTGACGGCCATCCACCACTTCGTGACCGACTTTTTCGCACTGAATCTTCTGTGCGGCCGCCATCTGCCAATCGGGGCAGGCGTTTTCTGCATCCTTCACCCTGAAATACTCCGATAAGGCACCGGCCAGCGGTTGGTACTCCTTCTTTGCAGGGGATAGAGCAAACGCCGTTTGATCGTCTCCATTCACCAGGAGGATGGTTCCGACGAGCCCGTTGGTCTCCAGTCGAATCTTGTCCTTGCTTACGTAAAGCTTTGACGGGTTATGGGCCGAGTTATCGGCGCCTCCGGGGATTACTCCCTGCTTCCCGCTAACGAGATATGTGACATCTGCAGAGAAATCCTGGGCGGAGCAAACAGCAGGAACCAGGCCCAGTAGTAATGCCGCCGCGACACAGGCTGCCTTGAGCTTCATATTTCCTTCCTTCATCACTTGAGTTCCACCTGGAATCCGCTTCATCGTGGTCCAGTGGCCTTGAGCCAGTCCTCGACACTTGACTGCTGCGACGAGGGGGTTAACCTTCGCACACCGATGGGATCGTATTTCTTTCTTTGCTCCTCGTTGAGCGTGGCGCGAATCCGCTCCACTGTCCTGTCTTCAATGGCTCGAAACCGGTCATTCGTAGAACTCTTTGCCGTTGACGGGGCTAGTCGCATCTGCAGGATCTCCTGTTGCCGTTGCCAAAGGATGTTCTTCAACGAAGACCGTTGATTGTCGTTGAGGTCCAGATACCTTGCTAAGACTTCGACCTGGTCGTCAAGACTCGGACGTTTGTGATGCGGCGTCGTTCGGTGTGCGGGTTGGATGGCGTCGATCGCTTGTGCGCGGACGTGTGCACTCGGCAAAAGCAGCGGCACTACCAGCGCCGCGCTCGCGAGGATTCTTCCGCAACGGGCCTGCAAGTTCGCACCCAACGTTATTTGCAGCGTTAGATAAGTGGTACTCTCCCCACGGTGTGCTGAACGGTGATTGATAGCCCGAGATAACTTCATTCCACAACCAGCCCATTTGCCTGAAAGTTACCAATCACAACATTCACGCGGTCTCCGGGTTTGACTAATCGGCCTTTGTTTGAGAATGCCATCCAATACATCTTGCCTGGCTCGGGAGTGCTGCTCTGGCGTAACTTGCCGACTTTCTCCAGGGATGGGACTACTAGTTTTACTCCAGCTTTGGGATCTACTAATGAAGGCTCGTTCTTGGCATCGTTCAGAGGCTTGGCTTTCTGCGGGTCCAGCACGCGATAAGTGAAGCGAATCACTTCATTCGATTCCGCAGACTTTACCCTGAGTGAGTCCACGCCCCACATCATGTCGTAGTGAAGTTCCGCGCGCCGCGAGAGCGGGTTCGGGGCGTAGCGCGTGGGAGCGCCAACCTTCGGCGTGTTTTTGGCCGCGCCAGAATCCTGCCCCACAGCGGAAGGCTTCGCGGGCGCCGTCATTGTTGTAGTAGAGGGAGCAGTTTGATCCGCTTGAGCAGTCGTCTCGGTGGCTGGTGCGGACAATAGATTATGAGTCCCAAATGCGCAAAGGCTACCGGCAACCATCAGCGCCAGCAGCATTTCTTTCGTTAGTATCTTCGTCCTTTTCATATGTCAACCCCACTGCGAATTTGCCAGCCGGACACCCGAGGAGATGCCCGGCTGGTATGAGTTATGCAGCCTATTTCAGTGCCGTGAACGATACATCCTTGCTGGTTGCACCACCTGCGTTCACGGTATGGACATGCCGTGTAGACGGACCCGCCGTTGACGCAATCGTGAATGTTGCCGTGACGGTGGAGTCATTCACGACGTGGACATTGCTGACGGTTACACCCAGCCCGGATACCACCAGAGATGTGGTTCCGGTCAGGTGGCTGCCAGACAGAGTTACGCTGAAGCCCGCACCACCGCGCTGCTTCGATCCGGGACTGATTGCAGCCAGCGCCGGAGCGGTCACCGTAAATCCATTGGTGAGAGCCGGGTTGCCGCCCGGTGTTTGCACCGTGACGGTCCTCCCTCCCGTGCCAGCGGTAGCGGATACGGTAAACGTTGCGGTTAAGGTGGTCGCATTTACCTTCGTAAAGTTGGTGACCGTTACGCCCGTCCCGGACACGGTCACGCCTGTGGCCGCCCCCAGGTTGGTTCCCGTAATCGTCACTGGCACCGCGGTACCTCGCGCGCCAGTGTTTGGCGAAATCCCGGTTACAGCGGGAGCCAGCACGGTGAATGCCGAGTTGAGAGTTGCAGTGCCACTCAGGTTTGTGACCGTGACGTTCCTTGCCCCTGTGCCCGCGGTAGCAGAGATGGTGAATGTCGCAGTGACGGTAGTATCGTTCGCCACCTGCACGTTGCTCACACTTACGCCAAGACCGGACACAGTCACTAATGGAGTTAATCCGAGGCCTGTGCCGGTGATGGTGACTGGAACGGACGTTCCGCGTACCCCGGAGTTCGGCGAAACCCCTGTTACGGTTGGATTCGCAATGGTAAACGTCACCGCGTTGCTGGTCCCGCCCGGTGTGCTGACGGATACGCTTCTTGTTCCGTTAGCCGCAAGCGGGCCAATTTGGAACGTTGCCGTGACCGTAGTGGCGTTGACCACCGTGACGTTGCTGACCGTGATACCAGTGCCAAGGATGCCGCCGCCGGTTACGTTGACCGCTGAGGCGCCAGTAAGGTTCGTGCCGGTGAGGGTTACCTGGATGGTGGTTGACCGGAAGCCCGTCGCGGGATTGATCGAGGTCAGTGTGGGAGCCGGAGCAGCGGCGCCCTGGAACTCGACTGCACCCACGTCGAAGCGGCTAGGGTTGGTTGCACTCGGCCGCGCATTTCCGAAGAAATCCGTGGACGGGTGCGCTTGTGCCACCGGGATGGCATCGATTGCCGGCGAGCCTGCTGCCGGAGCGTAGTTGCCAAGCGGTGTGCCGTTCGGAGCCATCGGGCTGGTCATCGCCAGAGGGCCCCATTTCATGTTGACCCAGTTATTACCCTCGTCGACCGTCGCACCTGGCAGCAGGCTGAAGACCGGCACGGGGACCGTTCCTTCATTGGTACCCGGAGGCACCTGGTACCCGCCGCTGGCAAACTCCGGCGGCATGCGCGAACCGTTGCAATACTGGCTGACCAGGCCCAGAGCGGCCGGCGCGAAGTTGTTCGCCGTGTAACCCGATGTGCTGGTTAGCACCGAGAACTGCGGAGCAAGAGTGAAGCCGGAGCTGTGGTTCGTCGGTCCCGTGTCGCCACGGACGCCGATGTCCCAATAACTCGCTCCGTTGACGCAGGCGCCGGTTCCACCGGTCACGATCGTGCCATTGATGCTGGCCGTCGTGGCGGCCGCGCTGGGCTGGTTCAACGAGGGAGCCAGCGTGACGATGGATTGCAGGTAATCCTTACCTCCTGTGGCCGTTCCACCCACTTCGAGATGGAACGCGCGATTCTGCCAGAGGATGTCGTTCGACAACAGCGGATACGACACTTGGCGACAGTTTGCATTGAGGGCCAGCAATCCGCTGAAATGGCCCGTGGGGCATCGGATGATGGCCGGCAAGGGACGTTGTCAGCTGGGGACTATTCGGCGAGGCCGAGACTCCGGCGGGTTGGGGCTGTGACGCGGTGCATGCTCCGGCAGCGCCGGTCATGCAGGTCCCGGGCGGCGGGGACTGGTCGCTGGCCAAACGGGCAAAGTAAGCGTTGAAGAGTGATCCCGCCGACGCGGTTGTGTCATTGGAAACGATCGTATTGTTGGTGAAATTAACGGCCAGGGAATCGAGCAGCCCTACACCACCGCCGTCCCATCCAGCCACGTTGTTGGCGATGATGTTGTTGGTGACGCTAACCGAATACCAGTTCTGCGGCGTCAGTGGGAATCGGGTCACGTCGGTGCCGTTCACGGCCTGGAAGCGAATACCGCCGCCAGAGCCGCTTTCCGCCGCATTGCCCAGGATCAGGTTGGAATCGATGTTCAGGCCGGGTCCGGAACCATCGCTCAGTCCGGGTGTGCAGTCTACGTCGGTCACGCTGCCGCACTCGTCAACAACACCGTTCACAATCGTCTGGCCATCAGGCGCGGGACCCATGACTGCGATGCCGCCGCCGCTGGTGGGCACTGTCGGATTGACACTCTGGTTGAACAGAATCGTGTTTTTGGAGATGTCGCCGTTGTAGCTGAATCCAAGGTGCGCTACGCCGCCGCCATCACCGCTGCTCATGTTTCCGCAGATCCAGTTGTAGTTGAGCTTGTAGTAGTCGGCGCCGATGCAGAAGGTGACACCGCCGCCGCCCGACGGAGTCGCCGTAAACAGCTCATCGCCGGTAGAAGAGTTCAACGTAACCATGTTGTGGTGAACGTTCACATGGGTGTTGAAGCAGTATGGTTCCTGGGTGCCCGCCGGGCCGGTGTTCTGGCACGAGCCGGGAGCGGGATTGTTGGCGTCGCCCTGGAAGTAGCCGTCACCGAATTCGCCCTGGCCGATCTCGATGCCACCCGAAAGGGTTCCGTTGTTATTGCGGACCCGGTTGTTGGAGATTTCGAGGTTGTGCCCCCAGCCGTGGACGAGAATGCCGCCGCCGCCTTGGGAACTGTTAGTGACCATCAAGCCGTCAATGCGCGACGGGTTGCACTGGAAGTTGCTCGGGAAGGGATTGGCAACGTAGTTGGCAGCGCCGACTCTTCCTCTGCCGCAATCATTGGCTGTCAGAAGCGTGGTGCCGGCTGGGAATGCTGCTTCGGCTCCTACTCCGAACACATCAGTGCCGACCGGAGCTCGCACTCCTTTTGAGAGCACGGTAATGCCGGCCCCTTCGTACGATCCCATCAGCGTAGGCTCTTGCAGCATTTCGGCAAGGTTGCCATTGGTTGTGGTATCCCAGCCAAGGATGCCTTCAAACGGAATCCGGTCTACCTGCGGGGCGTTCGGGGTGGCAGTGAAGTAGTTCCAGCCGTTACCCGGGCAGCTCAAACCGCCGTCTGCTGGATCCGTTGTGTCGTAAGGATTGGTTCCTCCACCCGAAGTGTAAGGCTGTCCATTCAGCGCCAATCCAAACAGGCAGTTGATCTGATGCCGCCAGGGGTCGATCACTCCGGACGGATGCGTATCTCCATTGATGATCGTTGAGGCCGCGCCAATGCCTTGCAGGCGAACCGGCTTCCACATGATCAGCAATTCCTTGTATGTGCCCGGGGGAACAACGATCATGTCTCCCGGAGCGGCCGCGTCAATGGCCGACTGAATCGTCTTTCCTGCGGTCAGCACAGTCGGAGTCTTGCCGCCCACCGTGACAGTCACTGTATCGATCGATTGCTTGCCGGCCGCGCTGGTGACAACCAATTCACCGCACCGCGCGGCGACTGTGCCCGCGGGTTGATATTGGTCTTGTTGCTGCATGGGGCACAGCGGGACGGTGGTGGGCACGGTGACCTGGATCTGCATGTCAGTCCAGTTAAGGATCTGGGCTGCAGTCAGGCTTACGCCGCCGATTGACACTGACCCTCTCGTCGCGCCGAAGCCATAGTGGCGCGTGATGGTTTTCTGATTGAACGGCGCGGTTGAGGCCACCGGACCGGAATAGCCATAGTTACTCACGGCCTGGTCGCCCAGAGCAGTGATAGTGAGGGTGTGGCCGGTTCCTCCCGCGCTGACCCAAGGTCCCGGAATATCCGAACTGGTGACGCTTGCAATTGCCGGCGTGGCATCCGGATATTCGCAGTCGGGGTGGTTGTATCCCTCCGCGAATGCCGTGTTGGGCACAACAGGAGTGTCGAGATACCCGGTTTCGCCCGGCATCATTGGCCACTCGTAGCAGAACTGGCTATAGCTATCCGAGTACAGTGGGTCCGGGGTCACTCCCGTCCCTCGGTCGTTCATGCACATGACGAACGTCTGGGGCACAAAGCCGCTGGGATCAGGCGGGTTCACTCCCCAGCTGGAGTAAGCCAGGCCATTGAAGATTCCCCATTGATCGGAATAAACTCGCGACACTTCATTTCCAGCCCAGTCCTTGATCGAGACCGGCAGATACGGCGGCTCGAACTTCTCGCCAAACGCCGGCGAGAACGGGTCGAATTCTGAAGTGAAGTCGTCCGTGATGATCCCGGTGATGTGGCCGGCGATGTGGGTCGAAGTGAAGACATAGAACTTCGCCAGCACCGACATCTGATCTTCCAGGGTCACTTCCTTGCGATCGCAGAGAGGCCGCGTCGCGCCGGCAAATGGAGCGTTCTGGCCCGATCCGGGGAAGAGGCTCATGTAGTCGGGAACGATGCGCTTCGTGCCCACGCAGGGCCAGAATGTTTCAACGCTGCCGGTGTCTCCCTCATGGCGTGGCTGTGCACCCTCATTCGTGGTCGGAATCAGGGGATTGTGCGGATTGTAGGTTTCGAAAACCGCAGCCTGGTCGGGCAGGATGAAAATGTTGCCGAATCCAGCGAACTGCTGCGTGACCGGCGCATTGTAGGAATCGCCCATCAGGATGTTCTTGTCCTCTTCCTTCACCAGTTCATAACCGGGAGGCACAATCATCTCTACGACGTACTTGCCGGGCGGCAGTATCGGTTGGCCGTAATCCCAATCGGTCGATGCCGCGGCGTGATTAGGCGCGCAAATGTTGCAGTTCGTCTGGGTGGGCTTGCCGGTCTGCGGATCTCTCGCGGCAACGCTGGGGAACTGGTACATGCCGTTGTAGGGAGCCGGTTGCAGTTGATTCCAGTTGTGCATTCCGTCGTAGCACTTGTACTGGGAGTTGTAGGGCAACGGCGTTGCCAGGTTCAGGAGTTCGGGCTGGTTAAACAGCGTGAAATAGAATGGATCGGCGGTCGACTGGCCCGGGCAGTTCATATTCGGCTTGCCATCCGACCGGAAACCCTGCGCCCAGTCGTCCCAACTGCTGGTCTGGGTGGTATCAACCAGCTTGAGCGACGCGCTGCCGTCAGGCGCCGTGCCCTCCTGGTAGAGGTTGATGGTGACGTTTGGGACCATCGGCTCCCAACTCAGTTGGAGCAGCAGCGCCGGGTCGTCGAAGGGGCGGGTCGAGGCGTACACCACGTGGCCACGGACGCCGCCGTTCTCACCCGCGTTAAAGGGCTTCTTGCCGAATTCCAGGAAGCCGGCTTGTCCCAGGAAACCCTGCCAGCCGTAGCTCTCCACCCAGGGAGGATCGATTCGCCCGGTAGAGAGATTGCTCGAGGCGCTGCTTCCGGGACCATTGGCGATGGAGAAACCCGTGCAGTCCGCATTGTCGCAATAAACAGAGCCCGGTACCCGCAGATCGGGAGGAAGAGAATTATCTTCCTTGGTCCGCGCCAGGTACTTGCCAATCGTGGAATTTCCACATTCCGGCAGGCCGGCAGCTGCCCCGCAAATCGGCGACCCGTCGACCGGTCCGCCCGCGTCGTAAACCACGTGGGTGCCGGTGTTCTTGTAACGGGTCGAATCCGTCTCAACTACGTACCAGTTGAAGATCGGAAACACCTCGTTGAAGCCGGCGAAACCGTTCAGGTCGGTACTGTTGAAGTTGGAGTAACTGCCGTCGCGGTAGCGAACGTTGGTCGGCACGAAGGTGAGCCCGGGCTCATTGTCCTGCGAGACCCCATCTCCGTTTTCATCAAAGAAGGTTCTGGTGTAGAGGTTCTGCCTCCACTGGTGAACCGCGATGTCTCCCATGTTGACGACAGGGGCGTCAACGCGGACAGGTGTTGTATAACCGTCCAGGATCAGATCGGTCCACTGGTCGAAGACTGTAATCCTCCAGTCACCGCCCGGCATATTGTCAAACTCGAACGTCCCATCGTCCCTGGTCATGGCGAAAGCGAAGTCGGCTCCGTCCGGGCTTCCCAGGCTTACGTAAGTCTGGGTGAAGGCGTAAGCATCGTTGGTGCTGGTGCTGTATAACCGCTCATCCGGCGTACGGCTCATGTGGGCAAGAGTCACCTTGCCTTTCACCGTATGGGTGCAATCGCTACGGTTGGCGCAGACTCCCGGTTTCCGGTTGTTGATGATGGCGGGATTGGCGAAGCCGATGGCCACGTGGAATCCCGCCGGCCCATACTCCTGGAAATAGCTCGGTTCGCTCGCCTTGACGAATGCATCGTGGGCGAATCCGCCGTCCAGGGTGTTGGTCTGAAGCCACTCTTCGCCGCGTGCGATCCGGTCCGCTCCGGGATGGGCCTCCACGCCGTAGAAGCCTGGCGGCAAGTTGCGCACCACCACCTGGCCGGCCAACGGAGACAAAGTTGCCCCGTCCGATTCGTACTTCGGGCAAACGGTGATGATGCCCGTGAGGCCCGTGGGGCTCGTGACGCCATCAAACCCCGTTCGCGAGTTCACAGAGACGGGGCAGGCGTCTTTGCCCGTGGCAGGGTCAATCGTCCCGGCCAGGGCGTTCGACAACGGCTGGTTGAACATGTCGTAGGTCATCTGCCCGGCGGGATCGCCGAACTGGCCGACGTTGTCATAAATGATGACGTTGAACCCTCCCAGGCCCGGCTCGTTTGGCGCAAGAACGTCCACACCCCCGCCCGTGTCATCCTCGCCATTCATTGGAAAGTCATCTTCGTAGACAAACGCCGAGACCGTCGCAGTGGGAAGCGGACCTGGTTCGACGATCACGTTGACGGGCTGCCAGGCGCCGTTCTCATAAAACACCTCAGCGCCGCCCATGACGTGTCCCGGGTCCATTGCATCGCCCGGCAGGACAGAGATGTAGTAACGCTTGGCCGGATCCAGAACCACCTGGCTGGGCAGTATCAGGGTCTTTTTCGATCCGTCGGTTCGGCAGATACCATTGCCCACGTCGCAGACTGCGGGCGCCCCTAAAACGCTCTGGCCCACTTCGCAAGAGATATCTCCCGTGCAGCCCTGCGCGACTACAGGCATATGACTGGTGTGGAAGTTGGTGCCATACGCTGGAACGATTCCGCTGGAACTGCCGGGGCAGCCCGCCGGCAACGGGTTGGAGGTGCAGTTGGGATCGACGAACCACGTCCGGTCTTCTTCGATGATCCAGCGATAATCCTGGGGGTCGAGCGCGGCTTTGCTCTTGCCATCCACCAGCGTCACTGCCAAACCGCTCGGCTGCTTGAAGGTCAGAGTGACCGTTGCGCTTGCACCGCTAACCGTACCCTGTGAGTTCTTGGCTTTGTAGGTAAATGTGTAGGTGCCGGGAGCGGGCACAGTGGCGCTGAATCCGCCATCCGGACCTATAGAAACGCTCCCTCCTCCGGTAAGGGCTATCGTCAGCGGCGTGGTAGGTGTCGCGCCATTGACGGTAAGTGGATAGCCGGCGCCGTCTGCATCGTTGAACAGAACGCCGGGCGATTTGATGCTCACCGATGTGGACAGGTTCGAACTGTACGCGTCGGGATTGAGGGTGATCCCACCAGCAGCCTCGACCGGCGCGGCGCCTAATATAACTTGCGCGCATGCGGTCGTTGAATTGGTAGCGCAATACGTAAACGCATCGGAGGTTGTGCCGGAGTTCGGCACATAGGTAAACGTGCCGTTCGCCGCCAGGGTCAGCGTTCCCCCGCTCGGCGGTGTGGATACCGCAACACCATAAACATTCGTATCGTTGGCGATTACGCCTTTTGAGGGGTCGGACACTGTGAGCGTCTGGCCCGCGATCACGGAATTGTATGTGTCGGCCACTGCTACCGCGGCTGGGAATGGAATGGCCGGAGTACCAGCGCCATTGACGCTGATGTACGCCAGCATTCCGGCATCACGTTCCGTGGCGTTGCCCGAAAGGCTCCCCTCACGATCAAAAATGGGCAGGGCCGTGCCGCCTGGTGCCGGCACATTGATAGTCACATCGTAGGTCTTGCCCGGGGCCATGAATACTTCAGTCTGCACGCGGGTTACGCCGGGAAGTGGATTTCCATCCTGCGCGATCAATCCGAAGCCCGGTACTGACGCTCCCGTTTGCGAGCCCACAATCGACGGAACGTGCATGCGCAGGCCGGCGTTCACCATGCGCACCAGCACCGTTCCCGTGATTCCTGACGTTACCGGGCCCGCCGTTGCTACGAACCGCGATGCATTGGCGTTCGTCTTGTCAAAGGCGACGCCGTTAATGAGATAAGACCGCGGCGAGTAATTCACCGTCGGCGGGTAGCAGGTCTTGTATGTCGAGGAGGCGGGGTTGCCGCAACCTCCCGGCTGGCCCGACCAGACCTTGGTCTCGCTGAACCCAGCCGTGGTAACTGCCGCTTGAACTGCCTTGTTCTGGACCGGGTCGATCTCGCTGAACAACAGCGGAACTTCCGCGCTATAGGTCACGTTCGGATAGGCTGTGCCGGCAACTCCTCCGGACGGCGCGCCGGTTACAACCACCATGCCGAATAAACCCATCGGTCCCTGGATCGACGGATGCGTGCCCGATTCAAGCAGGTAAGTGCCCGCGCGGGGCCCCAGCCAGTTGAGAGCGGTGGTCGCCCCGGCCGCCACTTCGGTCGAAAACGACTGTACTCGTGCCGCCTGATGTGGCGGATTATTCACTCCGTCCACCTGATCATTGCTTGCGGCCGGCCAGGTCAGTGTCTGGGGGCCGTGTGTCGGGCTCGCTGTCGTCGTCCGTTGGGTGACATCCCCCAGTCCGCCGCCAACCTGGCCTACGATCGTTAGCGAAGTTGGGACGTTGTTGGTGCCCGATCCGGCCGCAAAGGACAGATTGTTCGTCAGGTTGATCCTGAGGTCCTGACCGGTGGGCACTGTGATCACCACCGGCGACCAGCCCCCGGCCGCGGAATTCAACTTCGCGCAGGTCGCGGTCGAGCCGGCCACAACCGCCCCGCAACTGTAACCCCACATCGGCACCGATGAGCCGTCGGGCAGAGTGATGCTGGTCGGGCCAGCGGTCAGATTGACCTGCTGCTGACCAGCCGCACACACCGCTCCGAGGAGGAGAACAGTCACCGCCTGTACTGCAGTCTTGAAAGTGGACTTGAACCGTTTGAATTGCATCGCCTGTCTCCTCACTTATTTCGTCTCGTCGATGACAAATTCCCGGGAATCAACCAGCATCATCATCATCATTCCGCCGGGGAAAATGTTGTTGGTAGTAATTTCGCGCTCGTTATGGGAGTGCCACATGAACGCAAAGCCGGCCTCATCTGTGGGTGAATTGCCGATGGTGCCAGAGGGCGGGGTCGTACCGGTGGAACCAACCGCACGCACGGTCGCGTCAGGACCCAGGTATGGACTGCCCCCGTACCAGGCGCCGTTCACGAAAAGATTCGGGTTCGGCAGCGTGGCCGGACCCCCGCCGGCGACATCGCCGAACGGTGCCGCCTCCAAGGGCTTGTTGTGGTCCTGGCACCACTCGAAGTAATTGATCGCGGTAGGATCGCCGGTGTTGTAGCCGTTCGAATCCGGAGTGCAGGGCAGCACCGCATTCGGATCATTGGAACCCTGCTTGTGACCGTAGGCATCCCAGTTCAGGCCCTTGCCGGTCCAGTAGTAGATCCCATCCATTGCCTGGCCGGGTGTTGTGGTCGTGGTGAAGAGCGCCGGACCGGCGAGGCTGTTGGGATCACTTTCGCTCAGGATCAAATTGCCGTCGCGTGCCAGCACGCGCACGTGGTTGCCGTGCTCATGAAACGGATGTTGCCAGCGTCCCTGGCCGACGATGCGCAGTAGAGTCAACTCACCCGGATGCATATGCGGATCGCCGTTATACGGCTGGTGGGGATATTCCTTGGCGTAGTTGGGATCCATGAGGTCGGGCATCGAGCGGCCGTTCACCATAAAGTAGGCGGGGGCGTAAGGCTCGGTGGCGACATTCATGCAACCTGTGCACGTTCGCACCGACTGCTCTTCCGCCTCGCGGTGGATTCTGGGATCCATCTCCGAGAATTGGAAGAGATACTCGCGGTCATAACAAGCCGCCGGGTGGTTGTAAGCGGCAGCTGCAAGCCGGTAATCGGCTTCACCGTGAGACTGCTGCGCGGACACATTCTTGGCGTGGATCCCTGACGTGCAATTGCCTGGAACCGTCGCGGGAAGGACGATGATCGCTCCATACAAGCCCATCTCGACCTGCAGGTCGCCCTGGGTTCCGCTGTAATAGGCACGCGTGCCTGGTGTGGACACCGTAAAGGTGTAAGTCACAACGTTGCACTGGGGATTTGTCGTAGTATTGCAACCCGCCGATTGGGCTTCCTGTGTCAGCAGTCCAGGTACGCCGCCTGACGCAGTTACGCTGAAGCCAGGGAAGAGAATCGACGTGTTGCCGGCCGCACTCGGCAGGTTGTTCCGCAATTGAACTGTGACCGTATCCCCCTGCGTCACGATCAACGTGGGTGCGGGTACCTGCATGACGTCACAGAAGGTGCCGTTGATTGCCGCCGGAGCATAGTTGGCTGGCGAGCCATCGCATCCGTACCCCCAGGAATAGACAAAATTGCCATCTGGCTGGCTGATGTGGGCCGGCGATGCCACCAGTTTGAAATTTGGACCGCCGATTCCGGGACTGGCTGCAAAAGCCGCCGGTGGGATCAACTGGAACGCAGCCATCACCGCCAGGAGCAATTGCATCATCGAGATTTTGCTTTTCATGTTCTTCGGTGTCATTGCCGCTCTCCTAGTTGTTGGTGCACGTGTTGCCAAATGTGTTTCCACCCGTCACAGTGCCGCAGATATGAACCTCGGTCATAAGTCCGCCGAAGTTCTCCGCGTCGTTGGAGAGGTGGTCGAGATCGGGAGTGTAGAGGTAGAACGTGCTCCCCGCGGGATATCTGTCTGTGTCGCCGGCATCCAGAATTACGTCCAGCGATTCTCCGCCCGCCAGCGTGATCGAATTGGATTTGTAGTAAAGATTGTTCCCGGCCTGGTCGCGTAGCAACTTGGCGTTGAGTGCGATCACCTGCATCGGAATGCCCAGAGATGCCAGCGTCTGATATTCCGAAACATCCAGATCGGAAATGCGCAGCAGCGCCCTTCCGCCCACCGGAATATTGATGATCGAAGGCAGGGGCTGCGCGTAATGCATCGATCCATCGCTGCTCTGGGTCGCGAGCGGACCGGGAGCGACCGTGTCCGGATAACTGCGTCCGTTCAAAAGGAAGTACTTATCCTTCATATCCGCAAATGCTTCCGGGTTGAAGGTCATGCCGACAAAATGAAAGTTAGGATCGAAACCGTGAATCTGAAGGGGATACTCCACATCGTAGTGGGTTGATCCATCCCCATCGTTATAGGCGTAGTTACCGGTTGACGCCCGAGACGCTGAACCAGAAGTACCTCCCGCCGGCAGCGGATTGCTGCACAAAATGTCACTGGAATCACACTTAGTACGGAGGTCTCCTTGCTGTAACACCAGCGCGTCATGGAGGCTGCTGCCGACCGCGACGCGGTTCTGCCGCGGCCGCACGTAGATCTGTCCCACCATGCCCATCTGAAGATGTTCAGGAGGAGTGATATGGCAGTGCCAGAAATAAGTTCCCGCATCCGGCGCTAAGTAGTAGTAAGTGAAACTGCCGCCGATGTTAATGGCCACCGAAGCGTCGGGCACGCCGTCGTAGAAAGCGGAAGCGTTGGGATAACCATGGAAGTGCACCGTGTGTTGCTCGAATAAGTCGGGCCGCATGATCATGCCCACGTTAGTGAGAGTGAGGAAGAACTCGTCGTCTTCGTCAATCGCCATGAGCGGCGCGGGGATGTTGCCGTTCATCACGCCCACATCCATGATCTGGCGAGGATCCACGTGGCCATCAATTCCGCTCGCGGGAATTTTGGCCGCGCAGGTGGAATCGGCCATACAGTCCGCATCTGGCACCTGCCCGATCGCGCCGTTATAGTTGAAGGTCCCGAGATTGCCCACGAAGTAGGAGGGGGATGAGGTGGCTCCGTTGGTCGTGGCCGGATCGCCCGGAACTGGTGTGCCGGCCCCGGGAAACGGCGCGTTGAAAACATTCGGCGATTGGGTTCCGGGCAGTCCCTTCGCGATATCCGCCAGACCCGACAACGGTCCGAAAGAGAAAAGGTACGTCTGCGTACCGTCACCCATTGTTGCGTAGCCGTCACCGCCCGAGATCTGCTGGCACTTGATCGCGCCATTTATCTTGGAAGTCGGCGTCAGATACCCATGGGGACCCGCCGTAAAAACCGTGGGACCGGTATACGAGTGTTCCGAGTTGTTAACACCGGCATTCGTCCCATCTGGGTGAGTGATGGTGCTTGTCGGGCACTGAACCTGGAACGATTGGCCACTCGCCGTCAGCGCCGCAACACCGATCAACACCACGAGGGAGCAAAGCCTGCTCATATCTGTTTTCGCCATACATCCTCACTCCTTCTCCGCCATAGACGGCGTGACTTGATTCCTGAGAGTCGGTTAGAAAGCTGAAGTACGTCTCATTTCCGATCGACATACCCGGTCAATGCGCACGGGCGTCTAGGTCGGACATAGCTGGGGCGGCGGAGCCATCGACGTCGGATCCGGAACTTGAGAGGATTGAGCACTTATCACTCGGCCCGCTGCGAGGGCCATGACTAATTGCAACCAGGGCCAAGTTCGGTTCTACATGAATGTAATACCTCCCTCGCTTCTCCGCACCGTCCAGGCGGATGGTTGTGTTAGTTCAGAAGCCATGCACTTATGCCTGTTTGTGCGATGAAACTGTCGAGTGCTGGCATGTCTTGGCATCCCGATTGATTCCAGACCGGCTAACTTCTCCGCCGTGAATAATCGAGAGGTTAGTGTGTCTAAAATTCCGGCTGTTTGTTATTTCGCAATAAGAATTGAAGGAGCGTTTGAATTTGCAATACTTCACAAACCCTCATAATTTACAAATCTCCATAATTTACAATTCTTCATAATTTTGACGTCGTGACGCCGCATCTGGTGCTACCGGGAAATGAGTATGTGAGTTCGGATCAGTTTGGCATTGATATCCTGTTTCTGAATCAGGCGAAGCACGCTGCCGCCACTTACAAGCTTCTCCAGCATCTTGATGAGGATGCCTCGTACAATTTGTCGAAGTAGGATTGAATGTCCAGTTCAAGAATTCATCCCGTGAGCCGGATACAGATCACCGTCTCCCTTCGTCCAGAGCCTCATGTTGACTAAGTCCGGACCGCAACCCGTACGAACGGTCGAGAAAATCCTGGCTCGTGCTCAATCTCGGTCAGATCAAATTCAGTTCATTCCCGAAACGATCCAGGCCTGTCGCATTTTCCGAAATGGTGTAGACCAGAAGGCACCAGGCCTGATAGCCGCGACCAAGGGAATGGAGACTTCGACTGATGCAAGCAAACCACGGTATTTCCGAAAATGCTCAAATTGACCGCAGGCGCATGGTCGCGAGTTTGCCGTTGACGCTCAACAATGCTTCGAAAAGTGCCTAATAATGCTACAAAGTGTGTACAAAAAACCACGTTTTCGCCCATCTTAGGGTACTCCGCAAGCGCGGTGCCGAACCGGGTTCGCGACCAGCCCAAGTGCCACGCTGCCAAGAGCATAGATGAGGCAAGCGCAAACCCGCCGGACCGTCGCCCAGACAACGTCGCCGGCATCACCGAAGCGAGAAGCCGATCCTCCATGCGGCAGGGAATTCCGCATGACTTTGATAACGTACGGCAAGTGGTTCGTCCCCGCGATGTGCTCGTGCTCACGGCGAGGCGGCCGTACCGGTGTGCGAAACTGATCTTTCCGGTTTCGAGCCGTTCCATGTTCGAGCCCGGCAGGTTCGTAAAAATGCCCTTTCTTCGTTCTGTATTTATTGCTCTCTCCCGCAATCGCTCCCTGCGCTATCTGGGTGAACGCTCCAGGGCTGGAATCAAGCTTAGTTCACGTTTTGTCGCCGGCATGGAGATCGACGATGTTCTGCGCGTGGCCGAGGCTGTCAATAAACAAGGAATGTCCGTCAGCCTGGATTCCCTGGGAGAGAGTGTCTCGTCAGAGGCTGAGGCCCACACGGCCGCCGAAGTCTACCATCGCCTGCTCGATGCCATTGCCGCACGCAAACTGAAAGCCAACGTCAGCGTGAAGCTGACCCAATTGGGCCTGCTGCTTTCGTCCGACATGGCAGAGGGCATTGCCGAAAACCTGGTCCAGCATGCGCGCTCGGTGGATAACTTTGTCCGCATCGACATGGAGGACTCGTCCCTTACCCAGGTCACTCTGGACATCGTGCGGCGGTTGCACGCCCGCCCTGGGCTGCGGGGCGCCATCGGTACTGTGATCCAGTCTTATCTTTACCGGTCACAGGCCGACGTCGAGCAACTGCTGGCCGATGGCATTCGTGTCCGGCTCTGCAAGGGAGCCTACAAGGAGCCGCCCGAGGTGGCCTTTCCCAGAAAGTCGGACGTAGACGATAACTATGTACGGCTGAGTTGCATGCTACTCGACAGCCCGGTCTACCATGGCCTCGCCACGCACGACGAACGCATGATCGCCGAAGCCAGGAGTTTCGCGCGCCAGCACGGCATCGAACCGGGCCGTTATGAGTTCCAGATGCTCTTTGGGGTAAGGCGCGACTTGCAGCGTCAACTCATCAGCCAGGGACACAACGTGCGCGTCTACGTTCCGTTCGGGCACGAATGGTATCCGTACTTCATGCGCCGCCTGGCCGAGCGTCCGGCAAATGTAATCTTCCTTGCGAAGAACCTGGTGCGGAAGTAGCTTTACAGTTGTCAGTATCCAGTTTTCAGTTCACGATGTGAACTATGAGCGGCTTTTGCTGAGAACTGACAACTGGTTTTTCACTGCACCGGGCGCGCTTTGCCGTCTTTCAGGCTCTCGTCGATCATCGACTTCACCTTGCTGTCGGCTTCGCGCGCCAGGCGGCCTTGTTCTTCGCCGAGCCGGCCCTGCTGTTCGCCCAACTTCCCCTGTTGCTCGCCGAGGAGGCCCTGCTGATGGCCCAGTTCGCCCTGCTTGGCGCCGATCTGGCCCTCGAGTCCGCCCAGCTTGCCCTGTAATTCCCCAATCTTGCTCTGCAGTTCGGCCAACTGCTCGATCGTAACTGTGGAGCCGTTTTTAGCCTGCAACTTGGCAGTCGCTGCGTTCAACTCCGCCATTTCCCGGGCGATGTCGGGCGTGGGAATGCTGGCCTGCCGCTGGCGATGACCAAGCTCTTCCTGTTGCCGGCCAAGCGCCGCCTGCTGCCGCCCCAGTTCTTCCTGCTTCCGGCCGAGTTCTTCCATCGGCTTGTACATGGCCTGAATCTGCGCGACAGTCTGAGGATCATCCACGATGTACGATTTGCCACCGCGCGAGAACCACAGAAAATCGCCATGAGCCATTGCCCGGGCCTTCTCGAATTCGGCGCGGCGTCCCTCATACCAGTCGCCCGAAAAGTTGACGTGATTGCTGTTGCCGCCGCTGATTACGGCATACGAGTCGCCGTTGGAGGAGTACGCGTAGGAGTATCCGTGCCGGCTGGACATTCGGGAGTAGGCGCGGCTGGACTCCCTGCTGGCGCTGCCATTCTTGCACTGCGTGTTGGTGGTGGTAACGGTCTCGTCCTGGTCCTGATCTTGATCGGCTTCATCGGCCGGTGGAGGCGCCGGGGAAACAGACACGACGTTGGGCGCAGCGGGCGGGACGGTGGGCGTACTGGACGGAGACGCCGGAGTTGCAGGGGCGGGGGCCTGCGCTTCCACCGGATCTTCAGGGGCCTCTGCCTGCGGTGCCGATGCCAGCGCGGGCGCGGCTGCGGGCGCCGGGACCGCATCCGGTGCGCTTTCCGGGTGCGACTGGCCGACGATTGGCCCCAGCGCGTTCACCGGTTGCTGCAGGGTCTGTGCTGCTTGCACGCGGATGAGCGCAGCCGCTGCGAACAGGACCGCCGGAACCAGCAACAGCGTCGCCCACAACCGGCGCCGCCCGCCTGCGAACGCCTGCCGAAAACTGTGCTCGTTCAACAGCCGCTCGATGCGCTGAGTAATACGTCCTGCGTGTGCCATGGCAACCCCCACTTCGGTTCGGCGCGGCAGTGCCGCGAATTCAAGCAAGATCTGCGCGTACGAGGCGTGGCTGGCTGCTTCCTCCAGGCCGGCGTGATCGCTGATCGCCTCGCTCAGATCGGAGAGTTTGCGCTTGAGCCACCAGCCCAGCGGGCTGAACCAGAAGATGGCGGTGTACAGGCCCGCCAGCGCTTGAAGATAGAAGTCCCTCTGGCGTACATGCGACCGTTCGTGGGCAAGTACGATGCGCAGCTTGTTCGCATCCCATTCGTCATAATCCGCGGGAAGAACGACTGCTGAACCGATCGTCACGGGCGAAGATATCTTGCGGCTGCTGCGCAAACGCAGACCGTCGGCGAGCCGCGCATCCATCTCAACCGCTTCGGCCGACTGCCACAATCCGATGGCTCCCCCCAGTCCATAAAAGAGCCGGAGCAGCAGCGCCAGAGCGACGCCGCCGTAGATCATCCAGATGACATCCGAAAGCGGCAGATAGTACTTGGTCTGAAAGGGACCGATCCCGCCCGGTTCCGTTCCAACCGTCTGGGAATGGGAGATGGTTGGGGCAGGGAAGCGATCGGCCTGCGGCGGGGCTTTAGATACATCGATCCCGTCGAGTTGGGCCGAAGTATCCGGCGCCAAACTTGTTCCTGTAGCCGGAGCGGCGCGCATAGGGCATCTCGACTGGAGCTTTCGCCGTCCCGAGCGCCTCCACCTTCGACCGGACATACTGCGACCATGTGTGTGCGGGAACGACAAACGTGGCTTCGCTCGGGAGCCATGTTGCATTGCCGGCCCACGGCGCAAGAACCGGCATAAGCAGCGCTCCAGTAAGAACCAGTCCCCATGCAGTCTTTTGCGCTGGCACGTGGCGCGGGGCCAGGATCCGGAGACCCACACCGACCGCGCCGGCGACCAGCAATGCTCGAACGGCCGCGTCTCCCAGCGTAACGATCGGGCCAGGCATGCCGTGTACTGAAGTCAATGTCGATTCCGAAATCGCCGAAGTGAGAAGCAAAGCCATCATCGCCTACACTCCTTTTTTCCCGGGAGCGTGATTCTTCTGGGCCGCCGTAATCCGATCTGCAAGTCGCTGCAGTTCGGCGCGGTCCAGCACCTTCGAGTCCACCATGCCCACCAGCAGCTCTTCCACCGATCCCTCGCAGAACCAGTCAACGATCCGCTTGACGGCGCGTCCGGCTACGCGCTGGCGCGACTCGGCAGGTTGATAAAAAAACGTGCGGTTTTCCAGGGTGTGTGCCAGGTAGCCCTTTTCTTCCAGGCGCCGCAGCACGGTGCGCACAGTGGAGTCTTTCAGCGGCCGGTCGAGTTCCTCTCGCACCTGTTCGGCGGTCACATTGCCGATCCGCCACACAATGGAGAGGATGTCGCGCTCAAGCTCCCCCAGTTCCACCGGATCGTGATCGGGCGTAGTGTTACTCGTCATAATGTTACTGACTGTAACACAGCCGGGAAGGTGAGTGCACGCGCTAAGAGCTGTTGTGACGAACCGCTCTTTTTCGGTGACGATCTGCAAAGATTCCCGGGCGTTATCGGCGGTCGACAACGCCCCGGGTGTACTCGCATGGAATTGGCCCAGTTATTTCAGCGGATGGATCACTGTCGCTCCCCAGGCGTCCGGGCTCAAGTTGCGGGCGTGCCGGGAGAACAGCCAGTGGTGGCCTTCCGGGTCAATCACGGCGTACTGCAATTCGCCATACACGGTCTCGTGAAGATCCTCGACGAGGTTTGCCCCGGCGGCCTTTGCGCGCGCAAAGTGTTGCTCGACGTCTTCGACAAAAACCGTGAGGCTCTGCGTCCCGAAACCGAGCTCGGCGGGATTGCGGTAATTTTCGCTGGCCTGTTTCAACATGATCCATGCGCCCCCGAGGTGCACCTGCGCTCCGGAGACCGGATCGCCGTAGCGATAATGCTCGATGAACCCCAGGGTCTTGCTCAGCCAGTCGATCGCGGCGGCGAGATTCTTGTAGGCGACGTGCGGGAGAATGGTATCGACGGGGACAGAGCGGTTCCTCAGCATGGCAACACAATAATCTTCCCAGGCAAGCCAGGAGCAACAAACTTGTTTCGAGCCGGCCCACGTCGGAGTTCGTTGCGTCGCGGGCTGGGTTATTCGGTGCGGAGCGCGCGCGCCGGATCGACCGTGGCTGCGCGCCGCGACGGGAGGAACCCGGCCAGCACGGCAACCAGCGCGATCAGCAGCACGCCGACCGCGTACACGCCCGGATCAGCGATCGACACACCAAACAGCTGGTTCCGCACGGCGCGGGTGGCGAACACGGCAATGGGAATCGTGATGCCGATCGCCCATCCGGCAAGGATCAGCACTTCGCGAAGAATGAGCCCGACCACCGAACTTCGCTTTGCTCCAAGTGCCATGCGGATGCCAATCTCCCGCGTGCGCTGCGCCGTCGAATAGGCGAGAATTCCGTAGAGCCCGATTCCGGCCAGGACGGTAGCCAGGACACCGAATGTGCCAGCCAGCAGGGCGATGGTCCGCTCGGCGAGAAGGTCGTCATCGATCTGATCGGTGAGGGTAGTAAGGCTGCCGACGATGAGCTTGGAATCAATGTTGGCGACGGCCGCGCGAATGCTGTTGGCCGCCCCTTGCGGAGGCTGCCAGGTGCGCACATAGTACATGAGGCCGCCGGGCTTCTCCGCCTGGGAGAAGAGCGTGTACATCTCCGGCATCACCGGACTGCGTACTGACGAATGCTTTACGTCTTTGACCACTCCCACGATGACGGCTGTGGTCGCGGGCCGGCGAGGACGGCACAGGTGGTGGCCAAGGGCCGCGGCGTTGCTGGGGAAATAGTGGCGGGCGAAGCTCTCGTTCACGATCGCAACCTTGAGCGATGTGGCTGTGTCCGCGGTGGTGAAGTAGCGGCCTGCCACCAGGGGCACTCCAAGGGTCTGAAGATATCCGTTGCTCACCCATGGAACCTCGACGTCGAACTCGTTGTCGTCCGGCCGGAAATGGTCGCAATCCTGATCGACGATAACGTCGCCCGTACGATTGTCGTCAAGGAGATCGGCATCGTTGGTGGCGGCGACACCGCGCACGCCGGGGAGAGTGGCGGCGGCATCGAGTACCCTTTGCTCGACCGGCGAAACCGTGGCCGGGGCGTAGCCTGCCATCTGCGGATTCAGATTGAACGCCAGCAGGTGGTCGGTAGCGAATCCCGGATCGACGTTGTGCAGGTTCTGAATGGTGCGGACGAACAGTCCGGCGCCCACAATGAGGAGCAAGCTGAAGCCGATCTGCAAGCCTACGCACGTCCGGCGGAAGCGGAGAGAACTGCCGCGGCCCGAATCGGTTTGCTGCTTCAGAGATTCTGCCAGACGCGGATTCCAGAACTGCACAGCCGGCGCGAGACTGAACAGAAGGCTGGCGGCCCCCGTGGCTGCAATGGTGAAGGCCAGAACACGCCAATCGAGCGAAGCCGTGAAGGGAAGCCGCCCGCTTGTTGCTCCCGTCATCCAGCGAATTAGCAGGTTGAGAGCCTGCGGGTGCGATGAGAAGACCAAGGGCCGCACCGGAGATTCCAAGCAGCATGCCTTCGGTGAGAAGCTGGCGCAGGATCTGCCCATTGGTCGCTCCCAGCGCATAGCGCATCGAGAACTCGCGTACCCGCATGGCCGCGCGGACCAGCAACAGGCTGGCGACGTTCACTACCGCCATGGCCACCACCAGCAGAACCATCCCCATCATGATGGTGAGTGGCATGGTCACATCCCCGCGCAGAGGAGAGAAGCCGTGGGCGCCCGCTTCGAGGTTGAGGTGCGCCTTGTTGATAAACTCGTCCAGGCCCTTTGGAGTCTGATCACTGATCAGCGGGATCTCGGTTCTGCGTACCGCAAGATAGAGCTGATTGAGCGATGCCTCGGCGCGCTCCCGCGTCATTCCAGGACGCAGCCGCCCCACCAGGCCAGTCCAATATGCTTTTCGATCCTTGATATATGTCCAGTCGGGCTGCACCACGCGCTGCATGGTGATGGGCACATAGACGTCAGGCAGGCGCCCCCAGACGACACTGTGAAAACCCGGCGCAACGACGCCCGCAATGGTGAACGGGGAGCCGTTGATCAGCAGAGTCCCGCCCTCGACCGGTGCTTCGGCAAGGTGCGTCTTCCAGTAATCGAAATTGAGCACCGCTACGGGATTCGCCCCTTCGGCACCCTCGTCGCTCGAAACCAACAAGCGGCCAAGCGCGGGCCGCACGCCCAGCGTCTCGAAATAGTTGCCGCTCACCATCTCGGCCGATATGGGCTCGGCATGATTGTTCCAAACCACTCCCACACTGACTGGAGCCGATGCGATCAATCCGCTGAGTGCGGTGTTCTGGTCGCGCAGATCGCGGTACATGGGGTAGGAGAATTCATAACGATGGCCGGGAGTATCTCCCCCTTCGGACTGGGTGTGGCCGGGAGCACCGCCGGCAAAGCTAAGCACTACCAGCTGGCCAGGATCCTGCACCGGTAGCGCCCGCATGAGCGCCTGGCTGAGCAGGCTGAAAATGGTGGAGTTCGCGCCGATAGCCAGCGCCAGTGTGAGCACCGCAACGGCGGTAAATCCGGGATTCCGCAACAGGCCACGCACCGCATAACGGATGTCGCGCAGAAGCAGCTCGACCGACCATGACGGGCGCTGCTGCCGGCACTCCTCGCGGATGCGTTCACGACCACCGAGGCTTATGCCCGCCTGCCGGCGAGCTTCCGCAGCCGACATGCCCGCAGCGAGGTTGACCTCGACCTGGCGTTCCATGTGGAATCGAATTTCGTCGTCGACTTCCGTGCGCGATTTGCCGGTGAAGAAGAAACGGAAACGCGAAAGCCATTCGCCCAGCATAGACGTCTCCCGCTAAATGGTCTCGAGCACCAGGTTGATGGCGCCTGTGAGCCGCGTCCAATTGTCCAGTTCCGATTCGAGGTGCTTGCGTCCAGCCGCCGTTAGCGAATAAAAGCGCGCTTTGCGGTTGTTCTCCGATGCTCCCCACTGGGCGCGAATCCAGCCCTTGTATTCGAGCCGGTGGAGCGCGGGATAAAGCGACCCCTGGCCGATCTGCAGCACATTGTCAGACACCTGCTGGATGCGCTGGGCAATGGCCCAGCCGTGCTGCGGCTCCGTGGCGATAGCCTTCAGGATAAGCATGTCCAGGGTTCCCTGGAGCAGATCAGTGGGTGGCGGCATCTTCCCCTCGACGTTCGACAACAGATTGAAACATCCTCTTGTCGAATGTCAAGGGGGAAGTGACCAGTTGCGATCGGGAGCGATCTGCCGGCCTGCTGCGCTGATACAGTGAATGTGGGCTCGATCATGCCGAGACTTCGTTTATTTGCAGCTGCTCTCGCCTTCCTTGCAACAGGAGTCGGCGCACGCGCGGCGACCGCTCCCGCCAAAGCCGTGGTCGCCTATGTCTTTGCTCGTGACGCGATTCTTCAGGCGGGCCAGATCAATGCGCAACAACTCACCCGCATCAATTACGCCTTCGCCAACATCGAGAAAGGGCGCATCGTTACCGGCTACGGTCACGACGCGGAGAATTTTGCCTACTTGGAATCACTCAAGAAGGAGAACCCCTCGCTGACCGTGCTGGTGTCGGTGGGCGGATGGCTGTGGTCAACCAACTTCTCCGACATGGCGCTCACCGCGCAGAGCCGGGCGATCTTTATTCAAAGCGTAATGGAGTTCCTGACGGCATATAAGCTCGACGGACTGGACATCGACTGGGAATATCCCGGGCTCGTGGGCTCGGGCCATCCTTTTCGCGAAGAGGACAAACGGAATTTCACGCTGCTGTTGAAGGAACTGCGCGCCCGGTTTACAAGCGAGACCGCGAAGACGCACAAGCGGCTGTATCTCACCTTCGCCGCCGGAGCCTCGGACGAATTCCTTGCGCATACCGAGATGGCGAAGGCGCAGCAGTACGTGGATACCGTCAACCTGATGTGCTACGACTACTACGAGGAGAGTTCCGATTCGGTCACCGGAAATCATGCTCCGCTGTTCACCGATCCCGCCGACCCGAAGAAGGTTTCTGCGGCCGCATCGGTAGAAGCGTTCGAAAAGGCAGGCGTGCCGGCGGGGAAAATTGTCCTGGGTATGCCGTTCTACGGACGCATGTGGGGAGAAGTAGCGGCCGCGAACCACGGCCTGTTTCAGCCCGGAAAACCTGTGCCGCACGCATATGCAACCTACGCCGTAATCACGCAGACGATGTTGAATCATGGCTATGTGCGCTACTGGGATGAGAAAGCATCGGTTCCGTATCTTTACAATCCGGAGTTGCAGACCTTCGTGTCGTATGAAGATCCGGAGTCGATCGCCGCGAAGTGCCGCTTTGTGCTCAAGCAGAAGCTGGGCGGCCTGATGTTCTGGGAATATTCGAATGATCCGTCTGGAACTTTGCTCAAGGCCATCGATGATTCGATTCATTCCCAGCCGTCGAAGGGGACAAAACCATGAGCATTGCTGGCGTAGTTCCATCGGCGACGCCTGTCGCGTCTTCGACCGCATCGCGCGTCGTCTCCATCGATATCTTTCGCGGACTGACCATCGCGGTCATGATCTTCGTGAACGAACTTGCCGAGGTTCGCGGACTGCCGTGGTGGACCTATCACGCGCATGGCAACCAGGACGTGATGACCTATGTCGACATGGTCTTCCCGTTCTTTCTGTTTATCGTCGGGATGGCGATGCCACTTTCGGTGGAACTGCGGCTGAACCGGAATCCGTCGTTGCCGCTGCTGTGGATGCACGTGATCGTGCGGTCCTTCAGCCTGCTCGTCCTCGGCCTCATTCTTGCCAATGCGGAGAAGGCGGATGCGTCGCGCATGGGAATGACCGAAAACACATGGGCGCTGATGGGATTGCTGGGCGCGGGGCTGTACCTGAACGTTTACCCCAAGCCGCGAAAGACCTACATGACCGTCCTGCGCGTGATTGGCTTGATCGCTGTCGTGGTGGCATTCGCAATTTTTCGCCGCGCCGAGCAAGATGGACAAGCCGGGTGGATCGATTTTTCTTATCCCGAGATTCTAGGTCTGATCGCGTTTGCGTATTTCGCGGTTGCGCTTCTGTACGTGCCGACTCGCCGCTGGCGTTGGGCAGCGCCGGCGTGGTTCGTGCTTCTGCTGGCGCTCAACATCTGTTCCACCGCGCGGCTCGTTCCTTTTTTGAGCCGGCTCTCAAATTATGTCTGGCCTTTCGGCAATGGCTCGCATGTGGCTCTGGTCATGGCCGGAGTGGTTACATCGCAGATTTTCTTCGGGCTGCGATCGGGCGTGGACGAGCGTCCGGCGGCGAAGAGAGCGACACTCACAGCGGTTGTGTTTGCGGCAATCGCGCTTACCGCTGGCTGGCTGTGCGCGCCGTTAGGCATCTCGAAGATCCGCGCCACTCCGGCCTGGACGTTGTGGAACGTGGGCGCGGCTGTGCTGGTGTTCACGTTCCTCTACTGGATTTGCGATCAGTGGCGGAAGACTGCGTGGGCCGCACCGGTGCGGCCGGCGGGATCGAATACTCTGCTCACTTACCTGCTGCCCGATCTTTGGTATTTTGTGCTCGGCGCATTCGGTTTCACATGGATTGAGGCGCACTTCCATTTCGGCTGGGAGGGCGTGGTAAAGAGCGTACTCTTCACCTTGCTCATGCTTGGCTTCGCGTGGCTGCTTACGCGGGCCCGGTTACGGCTGCAACTCTAGTCGACCTGTGGCTTCCATCAACCTGGGTGCCCCGGAGCCTGCCCTGAGCTTGTCGAAGGGTCTCGCTTCTGAGACCTGGGAGTGTGCCAACCTCACAATCCAATCAATGCAAGCCTGACGCCTGCACCAGCGATCTCCACCGGCGGCACCACCATGTTGCGCAACACGGATTCAGGCTTCTCCGCGGCTTTGAGCAGTTGCATATTGCTTTGGACCAGGTCGGGATTCGCGGAGCGGTGATTCTGAAGGTCGTCGAGCGCGCGAAGGCCGATGGTAGCCACTTGCGACAAACTGCGCGAGAGCGGGGCCAACTCAGCCGTAATCTCCGAGCGCTGCAGCGATGGCTGGAGCTTCGCATCGTTGTCACGCCATAATTCAAGCCACGCACGCGCCTGCTGCCAATGATCAGGCGACGCTTTCCCCGCAACAATGAGCTTAACGAGATCGCTGAATTGGCGCGCGGTTTCGCTCTCCGGCGGAACCGCATCTACGAGGCAGTTCAGCGGGCTCGACGTGTTGTACTGTTTCAATTCCTCCCGCTGGTACCCCTCCGGCGGCTGGACGACGCTGGCCAGAACTTCGAGATACTTCGGGTCAGATTTGCCGCTCATGCGCTGCAGCATGACATGGGGGAAAGACTCGTGCGTCAGGCCGTAGAACTCGAGGTGCTGCGAGACAACCGCGAGGCGCGCATACATCGAGTCCACATCGCGAACGTCCTGGGGCGACCAAAGGCGCTCGGCGATCGCCGCCGTGCGCGGCCAGATGCGGCTGTCGATAATTTCCGGCGTAACGAACTCGCTCCACATGGTGGCTTCGCCGCCCAGCACGCGCGCCTTTTCCTCGGGAGTCAGCGATGCGCCATCGCCGCCGAGCGGATCATTCGAATAGTGGTAGGCGGCCGACTGGTTCAAGTCGATGTAATAGCCATTGGAGAGAAGAGCGCGGTTTCCCTGGCGCGCGGCTGCTGCCAACCCCTTCTGCCCTCGCCAGGATTGGATCACCACATCCTTCGGAACATCGGGCTGCAGCACTTCGTCCCAGCCCTCCATGATCTTGTGGTGGGCGGTGACCAGTTTCTGCAGGCGCCCGGAGAAGTACGACTGTAACGCCGCATTATCCTTCAGGCCATGCTCGCGCATGTAGGCCTTGATCTTTGCGTTCGCGTCCCACTCCTTGCCATTGCACTCGTCGCCGCCGACGTGGAAGTAAGCGTCAGGAAAGAGCGCCGTCATCTCGCCCAGAAACTTATCGAGAATCTGGAACGTGCTCTCGCGCGTAGGGTCCATGGCGGAATTCATGACGCCCCACTGATCGGCGATCTTGTAAGGCCCCGGGCCGCTGGCCAGTTGCGGATACCCCACGAACCACGACGTGGTATGGCAGGGCATATCGAACTCAGGGACCACGCGGATGCCGCGATCATGCGCGTACTGGATAACATCGGCGACCTGCTCCTGCGTGTAGTAGAGGCCGTTCGAGCCCTTCTCCTGCAGAAGCGGATAGACCTTGCTTTCGATGGGAAAGCCCTGGTCCTCGGAGAGATGCCAGTGGAAGACGTTGAGCTTTACGGCTTCCATCCCGTCGAGATTGCGCTCGATGACCGGTATCGGCTGGAAATGGCGGCCGGAGTCGATCATCAGGCCACGCCATGCAAACCGTGGTTCATCATCAATGGTCGCGGCGGGCGCTGCAAAACCCTGCGGCGTGATGCGAACGAGTTGCAGGAATGTCTGCAGGCCGTGGAGGATGCCGAGCGGATTCGCCGCCGTCAGTTGCACGCCGCTTTGCGACACCTTCAGGTGATAGGACTCGTCTTCGCCCAGTTCCTGCACCGGCTTGCTCGCGCCTGTGGTCTTGATGGTGAAGTTGGCAGGGCGATTCTGCAGGCCAGGATTAATCGGGATTCCGGTTTCGCGGGACAGTGTCGCGAGAAAGCGCTCGCGGGCCAGCATGAGTCGGGACTCGGTGTAACCCTCGAGGACCACGCTCAGATTTCCATCCACCACGAATTGTCCGTCGCCCAAATCGATATGCGAGGGCAAGGGCATCAACGGTAATGGTGCCGCCTGCGCCCCCACCTGCCGAACCTGGATTGATAGTGTACACACAGCGAGAATCGACGCAATACGGCAAAACGCACGAGTCTTCATGATGGCATCCCTCTGAAATGAATGCTGAACACCGAAGAAGTTTAGCACCCGATGGTCGACTCGTCGGTATCGGAGGGCAGGTCGCTTTGCAGGCTCTGCGCCGCGGCCGTCTCGCTTCTCGGGACAGCTGGTTTTTGCTGACAAAACAGCCAGTTCCAAGCCTTACAATTCGAGCGCGACCAGCAGAAGATCTTTTCAATCACTGTGTGCCGGAGCTGAGCATGAGCGTGACCCGACGGAAGTTTCTCAAGAACACAACATTAGCTGGAGCGGGACTGGTGGTTGCAGAGGCGCTGAAGCCCACCTTGGCACGGGCAGACGAGGAGTCGCCATCAATTACGCCCTATCTCAGCGGGATGCGAATGGCGGCCACTCCGGCCACGGCCTATCGTGCCTATCGGTCGAAAGTGGTTTCGAATCCCAATACGACGACATGGGTCCAGATCGACCTGGGCAGGACCATCCCCGTCGATCACGTACTGCTGTATCCGGCTTCGGAGAAAATGTTTCCGGGGCGCGATCAGTATTATGCGGGCGAAGGATTTCCCCTGCGCTTCAAGATCGAGACTTCCGACGAGCCGGACTTCGCCAATGCTCGAATCGGCGCCGACTTACCGGGTCGGATTTTCCCGATCCGGGCGACAACATTACGCGGTTCTCGGGGCGGGGCCGTCACTCGCGGTATGTGCGCCTGACGGCGACGCGAGTTGCGGCCCGTCAAGGTGCTGCCCGGTTCCGGATCGCCGGAGGAAGGCCTCGACGATAGTCCCGATTTCACCTTGGCGCTGGCCCGGATCGGCGTGCTTTCCGACGGGGAAGACATCGCGGTTGGCTGCGCCGTGACCGCGGACCCGCGAACACGGCAATCCGGAGCTTCTGAAGCAGCTCACCCGGCCGCCGCGGCAGGATGGCGAGACCATCAAGATGGACCATCCGGAGCTGGTCACCGAACCGTCGACATGGAAGCGGGTCGCATATAAGGCGGAGGCGCCGAAGAGCGGGATCACACTCGATGGCGGGTTGTTCCAGGCGGCACTGACGCAAAACGCGCAATACCTGCTGAATTCCTACACCGCCGACGACCTGCTTCGCCAGTTTTACGAGAGGAAAGGAAAGATCAGGGCCTTCAGGCCCACCGGTTCGCAGGTGTTCTGGGAGGAGGACCTGGCTGGATCAAATGCAGGCCGGTTCCTGATGGGTGCGGGCAACACGGTGCGCTGGATTGACGATGCCGAGTTGCGCAAGCGCATGAACGTGGTAGTGGATGGAATTGAAGAGTGCCGCCAGCCGAACGGCTACATCATGGCGTATCAGGAAGACACCATCTTCTACTCGGAGCGCGCAGCTTATACGCGGGCGTGGGTGACGCACGGACTGCTGGAAGCGGCCTACGCCGGCAATCCCAAGGCACTCCCGCTGTTGCGCGGATACTACGACTGGTTTAATGAACAAGGGTTTCTGCCCGAAATGCTGCGCGGCGCCATCCAGGGCGGCCAAGGCATGATCGCCAATACGCGCGTGAGCCTGAGCCCGGTTGGAAAGCCTGCCGATGCCCAAGTCATCCAACGCTACTACCAGGAAAACGCGTGGCTCGATGGCCTGGCCAAACGTGATAAGGAACAGATCTGGCAGTATCCATACGATCGTCCGCACTGCTACTTATTGACGAACATCGAAGCCTATCTCGACATGTATCTTGTGACAGGCGAAAAGCGCTATTTCGAAGCGGCGCACGGCGCATGGGAGTTATACCGCGCCCACTGGCAGCAGGCCGGCGGCAGTATATCGATCATCGAATTCGAGAACGATCCTCCCGACAGCAACTATCTTCGGCAAAAGCTGGGTGAGCTGTGCGGCAGCAGCTTCTGGGTATTTCTCAGCCAGCGCTTTCAGTTGCTCGATCCTGATAACGAGCAGTACGCGACGGAGATCGAGAAATCTATCTACAACGTTGCCCTGGCCAACCAGGACGGCGGCAATGGCTTCCGCTACCACACCGTGATGGAAGGGCAAAAGGAAAAAGCGACCCACGAGAACACATGCTGCGAAGGGCAGGGAACACGCCTGATCGGTTCATTGCCGGAACATATTTTTTCCTTAGCTTCGGACGGGGTGTATCTGCACCTATATGAGGCATCGACGATTCACTGGCAGCGAAGCGGCCACGACCTGGCGCTATCGGTGCGCACGCGGTTTCCGCTCGACGGTCTGGTCGAGGCGGCTATCAAGGCTCCCGAGGCGATCCAGGCGAAGCTACGCATTCGCGTGCCCTCGTGGGCGACCGGCGCGATGGCGATTTCCGTGAATGGCGCCGTGGCCGCTTCGGGCAAGCCCGGAAGCTACGTCACGCTCGACCGGCAATGGTCCGATGGGGATAAGATTACCTTCAACCTGCCGGTAGCGGTCCGCGTGAAACCCTACAAAGGAGCGGACCAGATCGCGGGCAAGACGCGCTATTCCATTGAATACGGCCCTGTGCTTCTTGCCGCGCTGGGCGAAGGCAGTGTCGATCTTGTTCTCGAGAAGGGCTCGGAGGCTGAGTCGCTCGGGCGACACCTGGAATCTGTTGCCGGGGCGCCGCTGCACTATACGCTACGCGAAAGCCCTGCGCGGAAACTCGTGCCTTATTACCAGCTCGTGGATGAGAGTTTCACGTGCTATCCGGCGATTTCGGTTTCGACTTAACTCATGTGCGACGAAATTTCGAGGTGTTTCTACAGCGTGTTTCATAAATCGTTTTTGAAAGGGCGCGACTTCACAGGCTGCGGAATAACTCGAATCCTTTGAAAGGGCACGGCTTTAGCCGTTCCGTAAGTGCTGCAAAGTCTGTGCCGGCTTTTATCTCAGCTGATTTGAAAGAACTTAAGCCGTATTTTTATTGCAGTTCAACATGGGCTCCTCCGCACCCGCAAAAAATAAAAAACAGCGCAATTTTAACTAAGCTGATTTGAAAGGACTTAGCCGTCATTTTCACTGCAGATTATTAGCCATGTCTGGAGGACAATGGTAATGGAGGAAAAAATGCCCGATGGCTCTGTCCGCAAATTGCGACACTCTCAGCTCAATAGGGTCAATGATTGTCCTTCCTTTGATCGCGTCCCAACCTCAATCGCAAAAAAAAATCTCGCCGTGAAACTGTGAAAATGGATTTAACCGGCTTAAATTCAGACGGTTGCAGGGATTTTTGTGCTGTAAAAGGGTCGTAAGCGTCACACAAAACAAAGCACTTAAACCTTCTTGTAGATGGTTTTTAGCCTCGGAATAGAGTCAAAACTCTTGCACGAAACGCGACCGCCTTGTCTCACATCCGCCGTGCTAATCTCATCCCACCATGAAACTTGATACGGCGCTCACCCTTCTCAAATCGGGGCCGATTCCATTTCTAGGAACCCACCTCCTGGCCATGGCGGGATCTCCCCAGTCGCAGGTCTATCCCTATTACTTCTCTCACCACCAGGCTCCGGGCCACCACACCGGAATGGGCGAGTACTTCAAGTTCGACACTATCCCGCCCGCAGGAGGCATGGGCGCCATCACCGGCGGAGATAACAAGCTCTACACCAAGATGAATGTCCACAACGTCCGCATGAATCCGAATTCCGAGGCGCTCGACATCTCGGCGATTCCCGGCTACGTGCTCGATGGGGGCGGTCCGGACATCATGATCACCGGCCAGTTGAGCGCGTGCATCTTTACCATTCGCCAGGAACCGGGACGCCTCCTCGTTGCCCACATTCAGCCGGGCGGCGGCAGGCAAACCGGGACCATGCTCCGCCAGACCATCAAGCTCATGGGGCACGTGGTCGTTCCCGGCGGAGGAGGCCGTGTAACCCACGTCTTCGGCATGCCCGACTACCCATCAAAGGCGTACGTGGTCGGCCTCCGGACCGGCGGCATGTGGCACATCTACGCCCAATGCGTCGCCAGCGCCAACGGTCCCATCACCAATTCGCTCATAATCGTGTAGGGTGTCGGCCGAAATTTACAATCCCTGAAACGATTTCGAGCTAACTTCATCCCATAGTGTGAGGCCTTCCGTTTTTCCTCTCATGCCTCCGGTGAGGCCTCTTCATACAACTCCAGGATCGGGGTCCTGTCTCCATGTCGCTGCCCACGCACATTCTTCTCGTTTACGGTTATGCCCTGTTATTCGGCTGGGTTCTGGTGGAGCAGTTCGGGATTCCGCTTCCGGCTACACCGGTGCTGCTGGCGGCCGGTGCTCTCTCAGCCAGCGAGAAAATCAGCTTCGGCCTGGCCCTGCTGGCCGGGATCGCGGCTTGCCTCATCTCCGACAGTTCGTGGTTTTTCATTGGCCGCCGCTACGGCCATCACGTGCTGCGCATTCTCTGCAAGCTGTCGATGGAGCCGACCATCTGCGTCCGCAAGACCCAGGACTCATTCGGCCGCCGTCGCCGCATCACTCTCTTGTATGCAAAGTTCATCCCCGGCCTGGCCACGCTGGCCGCGCCCGTTGCCGGCCAGAATGGGATGGGGTACTTTACCTTCCTGGTGTTCGACTCCATCGGAGCCGCCCTCTGGATGGGTGCGCTTCTGGCCGCCGGCCGGCTCTTCGGGGACGAACTCAAGCACGATCCGAGCCTGTTCAACTGGGTGGGACGCTTCTCAGGGGCCTTGCTGGTTCTCGGCATCTTGGGATTCTTCATTGGCCGCGTCTACCGCCGGCGCAGGCTCCTGCGCAAGTTGGTCAAGGCGCGCCTCGAGCCCGACGACTTGAAGCGCCAACTCGATGCCGGAGAGCAGGTCTATATCGTCGACCTGCGCCATCCGCTCGAACTGGTACCCGATCCATTTATTCTGCCGGGAGCGGTACACGTGTCGCCGGAGGCCCTCACCGCCCGGGTCCACGAGATTCCCCGCGACCGCGACGTGGTGCTTTACTGCACGTGTCCCAGCGAAGCGACCGCCGCCAAGACAGCTATGACTCTGCATAAGCTGGGAATCGAGCGCGTGCGTCCCCTCCGCGGCGGCTTTGATGAATGGAAGCGCCTGGGCTACCCGCTGGATGCGATCGAGCCTTACATGCCGGATCAACCCCTGGTCCAGGTCGCCGGCGCAAAGTAAGCGGCTTTCCCATCCTTTCGCCAGGAAGAAGACGAAAGGATGGGGCACGGGAGCGTTTTAGGCTCGTTAAAACAATTTGGACAAACTCAATCCAATCGGCGACCCCAGCCCTGTACACGGATCGGGTCCCACCGCCGCTTTGTACATCCCGTTGTCGCCTGAAGTGATGTCGTTGAAAGCCTGGGGATTCTGCCACAGCTTCGGTGTGATGTACCCAAGCTTGGTTCCGAACGACGCAAATAGCCCCGCGTAGAGCGGCGCCACCGCGCTCGTTCCTCCCACCACGTTTCCGGCGCCATGGACGTAAACGTCGTACCCGGTATTCGGGTCAGCGTCGCCCGCCACGTCCGGCACCATGCGGCCCTTTCCTGCCGTTGATCCAGTCGGGGGGGAGGGGCGTTGATCTGCCACGACTGCACCGGGAAGATCGTCGAGTACCCGCCGCCCGTGCCCTCTCCGTCGCTCTGGCCGGGGTTGTCGTTCCACACCAATTCTTCGGCGGATGTTTTGTACGTTCCTCCGCAGCCGATCACGTGCGGACACGAAGCCGGCGCATCGACATTCGCGGGAGAAGAACCTCCGTCGCCCGAGTCGTTATCTCCCGAGGCCGCGAAGACTACCATGCCAGCAGTTGTCGCCGCCGCCGCCGCCTGATCCATCTGTTCCGCCGCGGTCTTGCCCCAGACGGCCTCATCCGCGCCCCAGGAGATGCTGCATACATCGCATCCGTCCTTGGCCGCCATCTGCACCGCCGATGCGATGTCCTGCGACCAGTACACCCGAATCGTCGCCGGGCGCGCTGTGGCCGCAAAGAACGAGGCGGCCGCCACCTGGATATCGAGCGCCACTTCATAATCCGGATCGTTTGAAGAACCGACGCTCTGGTTGGGACTGTTCTGGGTGCCGTCGACGGAAACATCCGTAATCTGCGGCGAAGGCTGATTCAGCCCCTGGAAGAACGTATCCATGTCGGACTGGACCCAGCCGCCGCCCAGTTCCACAATGGCGATCACGCCATTGCCGGGCAGGGCCGTTGGCCAGTTGTATGCAGCGCAAAGCGACGGCACGGTGAAGGGGGCCGGCGCCGCAGCCAGATCGGCCGACACCGTGCTCTTGGGTCTTATGTGGCGTACACTCGAGCGCAATTTGAAGTAGGGCTTGCACTTGACCTTGTGGATGGTGGGAGAAGAGGCCATGGCGAACTCCTTCGGGAATTAGAAAAACCGCTGGCGGCGAGTATGGCATACGTGCGTTGGAGGACGCAAAAGTGAAAAATGTTAAGAACTGGAGATCAAGGATTCTCCAACTCCAGCGATCGACCGCCGCCACGACACGGTTCATCGCCCGGCCGCAGCCGCCTCAAAGCCGTACTATCGAGGGGGAACCCAACTACCACCGGGGAGCACACTTTGGCATACGACGATCTGCGCGACTGGATCAAAACACTGGAAAAGAATGGCGAACTGCGGCGCATCCGGGAAGAGGTCTCGCCCGAGCTCGAAATCACCGAGATCACCGACCGCGTTTCCAAAAGCGGGGCGAGGGGGATCGGCTCAGGCGGGAAGGGAAGCGGCGCCTCCCAAAGTAAATTCGCTCCCGGCGGTCCCGCACTCTTGTTCGAAAACGTCAAGGGCCATCCCGGGCACCAGGTCCTGATTAACCAGTTCGGCAGCGAACGCCGCATGGCCATGGCGCTCGGCGTCGAGCGCATCGAGGAGATCGCCGAACGCATCTCCGGCCTCATGAACGTGAAGGCCCCCGAAGGCCTGTTCGACAAGATCAAGATGCTTCCGCAACTCGGCGCGCTCACCAGCGCCTTTCCCAAAACCGTCAGCGCGCGCGATGCCCGCTGCAAGGAAGTCATCCTGAATCGCGAAACTTCGACCTGAACGCGTTTCCGATTCTCAAGTGCTGGCCGCACGATGGCGGGCGGTTCATCACTCTGCCTTGCGTGCACACCCGCGACCCCCGCAGCGGCAAGCGCAACATCGGGATGTATCGCATGCAGGTCTACGATGGCCAGACCACCGGCATGCATTGGCAACGGCAGAAGGTCGCCGCCGAGCACTACCGCGAGGCTCTGCGCAACGCGGCGGTTGCGGCTACGGCGGGCACGCTCAGCGAGAAATCCGCGCGCGTTGCCGCCATGGCCGAGTCGGCCGGCGGCGCGGTCACCATTCCTGACGGCCCGATCGGAGGCCTGCCGCAGATTACCCTTGGCAAATTGCAGGGCTCGCGCTTCGAAGTGGCGGTGGCCATCGGCACCGATCCGGCAACCACTTTCTCCGCCATCGTGCCCGCACCGCCTGAAGTCGAAGAGTTCATGATCGCGGGCTTCCTTCGCGGCAAGCCCGTCGAAATCGTGAAGTGCGAAACCGTCGATCTCGAAGTGCCGGCTCACGCCGAGATCATCCTCGAGGGCTACGTCGAATTAGGAGAGCTCCGCGGCGAAGGCCCATTCGGCGACCACACCGGCTTCTACACCATGATCGATGAATACCCGGTCTTCCACCTCACCTGCATCACCCATCGCCGCGACCCCATCTATGCGGCCACGATTGTGGGCAAGCCGCCCATGGAAGACGCCTGGATGGGCAAGGCGGTGGAGCGCATCTTTCTTCCCGCGATGAAGATGACCATTCCCGAAATCGTCGATATTCATCTGCCCGTCGAGGCGGTGTTCCACAACCTGATGCTTGTCTCTATCCGTAAGAGCTACCCAGGACAGGCGCGCAAGGTGATGAATGCCATCTGGTCGCTCGGGCAGGCGATGTTTACCAAGTGCATCATCGTCGTGGATGAAGACTGCGACGTGCAGGACATAGGGGAAGTAGTGCTGCGCGTCGCTAACAACATCGACCCGGAGCGCGACATTCAATTCACGCTCGGTCCGGTCGACTCGCTCGATCACGCGTCGCGCCTGCCCAATTACGGCTCGAAGATGGGCATCGACGCTACCCGCAAATGGAAAGCCGAGGGCTTCGAGCGGCCCTGGCCGGCAATGATCGAAATGGATGGCGCGACCAAGGCGCGGGTGGATGCGATCTGGGCGAAGCTGGGACTGTGAGTTGTCACCCGGGCCGTCTCTGCTATACCTAAATTCATGCGCGGTGTTGTGTTCCGATTCCTGGTTTCTATCTTCATTATTTCCGCGCTCGCCGCTCCCGCTTCGCTCCACTCCCAGCAGGACACCTTCCGCTGGATGGACTTCCACTCCGCGAAGGACCAGGACGTCGTGGTCTGGGTAACCCGCGCTCTTGAAGCCGAAAAATGGAGTTCCATCCGCGAGATAGGCGTCCTCTACGATGCGGCCCTGGTAGTCACCACGCTTCGCACCAATCCCCAGGCCTCGCCCAGCGCCGACACGTTCAATCTCTGGAGTGTCTCGCTCACCACCCACGCGCTTACGTCGCTGCTGAAGGGCGTGAATCTTCGCTGGGTTGACTGGATGCAGTTCTCCGAAACCGGGCCGCCGGAACTCGGCGCTCTCTACGAGGATTGCGCCGAATGCGCGGCCACCACATACTTCACCGCGCTCTACTACGACCGGTCGCAGCACATCTGGAACGCCCGCTGGGTCCGCGGCGGCCAGGCTGTGCCGATCCTGAGCGCGGCTCCGCCCGAAGGCGTTACGCTGACGCGCGTCTACGCCATTCTCTCCGGCCCCAATGGGCGTCAACTCGTCGGCACATGGAACCACTTCGACTACGGCAAGGACAAGCCTGCCGAAGACTTCGTCTATCGCTACGATCTCGACTCCTTCAGCGGCCTCGAGCGCACCCAGCTTCTCACCGGAAAAGAAGCCGATGCAATGAAGCAGCGCCTATGCAGTTTCCAGGGAACCGGCAGCGTGGCGCGAGGCCAGGATTCGGCTCTCTGCCAGCAGACCGTGCACGCCCGGCCGGAGCGGCGACCCACCACCACGCCCCCGCCCAACAACCAAGGCCGTTCCGTGCCTCCGGGCACACGCCACTGATGCCCGTCCGACAATAACGGTCTACACTCGGTTTATGCATCACCCGCGCACTTCGGCACGCGTCAGTCTTACGGCGCTTCTCGGCACGCCTGTGACCGATGCGCAGGGCCATTTGCGCGGCAAGCTCAAGGACATCGCAGTAGCGACGGGTCCCGATGCCGGCAAGGTCGCCGGCCTGGTGCTCAGAACGCGCACCGGTCTTTTCATCGTTCCCTCGCAGGATGTGATGGAGACTCCCGCGGGAACCCTCGAGCTGCGGTCGGCTAATACCCTCACGCCACTCAAAGATGAAGGCAACTACCTCTACCTTCAACAGGACCTGGTCGATCGCCAGATCATCGACATCCACGGCCGCAAGGTGGTTCGCGTCAACGACGTGGATCTCGAATGGCTGGGCCACGGGGCGGCTCACCTGCTGCGTGTGGCTGAAGTCGAGGTGGGCATGCGCGGGGCCCTGCGCCGCGTCTTCAAGGGCCTGCTGCCGCGCGCGCAACTTGAGTCGCTCTCCCGCCGCTTCGCCTCGCGGGGCATCCCCTGGCAGTTTGTCGACGTAATCGAAGTCGATCCCGCGCGCCGCGTCAAACTGCGCATTGAGTACGAGCGCCTCGGCGAGATGCACCCCTCCGACCTGGCCGAGATCCTCGAAGACCTTGCTCCCGCCGAACGCGAAGCCGTCTTTACCTCGCTCGACGAGGAAGTCGCTGCCGAAACTCTCGAGGAAGTCGATCCCAAACTGCAGAAGGCCCTTCTCGAAAAACTCGACGAAGAGAGGATCGCCGATATTGTCGAGGAGATGGACCCCGGAGCGGCTGCCGACCTCCTTGCCGAACTACCCGAAGAGCAGTCCGACGCCATCCTCGAAGAGATGGAGCCCGAGGAGCGCCAGGAGGTGGAGGAGCTTCTCGAGTTTGATGAAAAATCCGCCGCCGGCGCCATGACCACCGACTTCATTTATGTCAGCCAGCACGCCACCGTCGCGCATGCTGTCCAGGCCCTGCGCAACTTCGACGGCGACCCCGAAAGTGTGACCGAAGTTTATCTACTCGACGAAAGGCGGATGCTTCGCGGCGCGGTTTCCCTGGCCCGTATGGTAATGGCGCAGCCCGATTCCCGCCTCTCCGTTCTGGCCGAACCGCGAACCATCTCCTGCCCAGCCGACCTCAACCAGAACGAACTGGCCGAAATGTTCGACAAGTACAATCTGCACGCCCTTCCAGTGGTCGATGCCTTGGGCCGCATGGTCGGCGTCGTCCAGGCTGATCACGTGATCAGCTTCCTTCGCGAAAAACTGTAAGAGCAGTGAATCGTGGTTAGGGGCCGCGATCGGCGCAGTGGCGTGGTTCGCTTGGCGAATGTGTTGCAGATCACACCTCTGCATAAGAACCTCAGAAATATGTTGGATATACGACGGATTGTGAAACAATTCACTGGTGTTCCCAAGAATTATTCAAGGCGGCATGGGCGTGGGCGTGTCCAACTGGCGCCTCGCACAGGCGGTCTCATGCTTAGGGCAACTCGGCGTGGTTTCCGGTACGGCGCTTGACCAGGTTTTTGTCCGCCGTCTCGCCGATGGCGACAGCGGTGGAAATATGCGCCGCGGCCTCGATGCATTTCCTTTCCCTGAAATGGCGCGCCGGATCTGGAATGAGTATTTTGTTCCCGGCGGCAAACGGCCCGATGTACCCTATCCGACCACCCCGATGCACCAGCGTCGCGATCCGCGCAAGCTGATTGAGCTCTGCGTGATCGCGAATTTTGTTGAAGTGTTTCTGGCGCGCGAGGGCCACCGCAATCCGGTCGGCATCAACTTTCTCGAGAAGGTCCAGCTTCCGCATCTTGCGTCTATTTATGGAGCCATGCTCGCCGGGGTGGGTTATGTGCTCATGGGCGCCGGCATCCCCCTCCACATTCCCGGTGTTCTGGATGCTTACGCCACCCTCTGCCCGGCCGAATACAAGCTGGCCGTGACCGGCGCGGTGGAGGGCCAGGGCGAAGACTCGCTGATGCGCTTCGACCCCGCTGCATTTGCCGAGGGTTCGCTACCGTCGCTGAGCAGGCCGAAGTTTCTCGCGATCGTTTCCTCGAACACCCTGGCGACCACCATGCTGCGACGCGCCAGCGGCCGGGTCGATGGGCTGATCATCGAGAGCCACACCGCCGGCGGCCACAACGCGCCCCCGCGCGGCAAGCTTCAACTGACCATGGCTGGTGAGCCGATCTATGGCGAACGCGACCGAGTGAACATCGCCGATCTGCGCGAACTTGGCGTGCCCTTCTGGCTGGCCGGCGGCTACGGAAGCCCTGAAAAACTCGATGAAGCCGTTGCCCAGGGTGCGGCCGGCGTACAGGTCGGCACGGCCTTTGCATTCAGCGAAGAATCCGGCCTTCGTCCCGACCTCAAGTCGCGGTTGCTGGCGCAGGCTGCTGCCGGTACTGCAGAAGTGTTTACCGATCCCCTTGCCTCACCTACCGGTTTTCCGTTCAAGGTGGCGCAACTTGCCGGAACCTCGTCGTCAGCCAAAGTCTACGAGGAACGTAACCGGGTTTGCGACCTCGGGTTTCTTCGCGAAGCCTACGCCAAATCCGATGGGCAGATCGGCTATCGCTGTTCCGCCCAACCGCAAGCCTGCTATGTGGCGAGCGGCGGCAAACTCGACGAAACCGTCGGCCGCAAGTGCCTCTGCAACGCTCTGCTGGCCAACATCGGCCATGCACAGATCCGCAACGATGGAGCCATCGAGCCTGCCCTCGTCACGGTCGGCGACGACCTTAACAAACTGGCCCGTTTCCTGGCTCCCGGCCAAACCACGTATTCGGCCGCCGACGTGGTGAAGATTCTGACTCGAGGCTCCGACACTCCAGCCGCAGCCGGCTCTTTCTTCTTTCGCTGCGAGCGCATAGATTTTTTTATGCCTCGTCCTCGTCGAGCAGTTCGCCGAGCCGGTCGAGGCGCCGTTCCCACGCCGTCCGATGATCGCGAATCCAGCCCTCCAGAGCATCGAAGCCCGCCGACTCGATGCGGCAGGTGCGCACTCGTCCCAGTTTCTCCGTGTGCGCCAAGCCGCACTCCTCCAGGATCTGGAGGTGCTGCGCCACTGCGGTGAGAGTAATCCCCAGTGGCGCGGCCAGGGCTGAAACCGAAAGCGGCCCCTGGCTCAACCGGTCCAGCATGGCCCGCCTCGTGGGGTCGCCGAGCGCGTGAAACAGACGGTCGATATCGATCTTGCGCTTTGCCATTGTTGTGACCCTTCCAATTGTTTTCTGGCTCTATTGCTCCATGGTGCTGGCCAGTTTTTCGAGCAGGCCGCGCCACCCGGTCTGCAGCATCTCGGGCGTGAGACCGCCTTCAAAGAAAGCGCCCTGGTTGGTGAGGATCAGGTCGGTCCCGGAACCGTTGGGGACCAGTTCTACGGTGACCTGCGCGGCCAGGATCCTCTTATCTTCGAGGTCCATCGTGGTCGCGGTCACGATCCGCCGGTTGGGTTGAATTTCCTGGTAGCGCGACTCGTTATTGATGGACATCCCGGCCACAGGAGTTCCTGGTCCTAACCGATAGCGAAGAGTCTGGGTTCCGCCGACGCGAAAATCCGATGTGAACTCCTGAAGGTCGTGGCCCTCACCTTCGGCATACCACTTTCGAGCCTTTTTGAGATCGGCGAAGGCGGCAAATACGGTTTCCGGCGGCTTGGAGAAGCTGCGCTCGACAGTGAAAGTACTGTGAATGACTTTGGGCTGTTCCATTGTGTGATCCTCCTGATTTGTTGCCAAACTGAAGTGGCAACTTCAGTATTGAACGAGTCGGGAAAATAGTCAAGTGGACACTTCAGTATTTTTCCGTGGCGGCGAACTTCTTCCGCATTGGCCAGAATCCAATTGGGTACGGCAAAGAAGGGTGAGGGTAGCGGAGATGAATCCGGCCACAATCGACAGCCGGATTTGAAAAGGCACGGAGCTCGATCCCGGCCAGCGTAGACTTTTTCGCAAATGAGTTTCCGACAGATCGAGGTTCCCGCTCTGAAGCGGACGCTGAGCAACGTGATGGCGCATCCGTCGTCGGCCGATCCCGAGGAGCACCAGCGCGGGCTGGATGAGTATCGACTGCAGGGCGGCAATTGCATTCATCTCCACGGCGAGGGTGGTGAGACGCACACCCGAGTTGCGACTGGCCGATGGCTTCAGGAGCGCGGTCTTCGCTCAGAGTTCTTCCTTTGTACGCAAATCTGCCACGATGGCTGGGACGAATCCGCCGGCCGCGGGATCAATCGCTTCACACCCTCCGCGGTGAGTGATGATATCGCCGCCGATCTGGAGTTACTCAAGACGCAATATCTCGATCTTGTTTATCTCGACGACAGACCTCAGGCGCCGTTTGAAGCTATCGTTGAGGCGACTGGCGGGGAAATCGAACGTGGGAGAGTTCGCGGTTTTGGAATCAGAAACTGGAGCGCGGAGCGCATTTCGGCGGCCCAGGAATTCCTGTCTTCGAGATCCCTTCCGAAGATCTCCGCCATGGTTACAACGGAGTTCGCGCTGGCGGATGCATCGGCCCCTCTCTGGCCAGAATACGTTTGCTTTGATGGGCAACTCCTGGAGACGGTTAGTGCTCTACAGCTCCCGGTCTTCGCGCATGGAGCCGATGTTAACCTTGGTCAATGCCTATACGGGGATGCAGATTCCACGGCGGGTCTGCGGCGACATTGGCGGGAGCGATGGGACCATCCGGCCAACACGGCCCTGGTGGAGCGCGTGCGGGCCTTCGCGAAGGCAAACGGGCTGACTAGCCGCGAAGTTAACGTTGCATGGCTGCTGAACCAAACTTTTCCGTGCATTGCGGTCGTTCCTCTCCCAAGCATGCTGACTGAACGCAACTCAGAGTTTGAGCAGGCTTCTCAGTTTCTTATTAATGAAGCTGATCGAACCTGGCTGAAAGGCGGCATGGAAATGCGCAAAACGGCAGCGTCGAATCAAGCGCCCTGAAATTCCGCCTATTGGGCGGAATGTACAAGTTCTGGCGGACCGGCCGCGTGACGGGTTTAGAGCGCTCCTCTTCGGACCGGATTCGTGACGTATCTGATTGAGCTGAAGATATCAATGTGTACGGCGCCAGTTGCGTGCACGACAACTCGTGCGATCAGCTATTGATGAGAACGGAGACCTCGAACATGAAGCCTGATGAACCCAGCCGCACAGCCCTGATGATCGCCCGACAACGAGCTTCTCATCAGGTGCTCGATCATGGCTCAATCCTCTACGACCCATTTGCCATGAAGATTCTGGGTGAAGACGAAAAGAACATGCTTCAATTTGCGAACCAACACCCCTTGGCCAGCATCGGACGTCTGTTCACCACCGCTCGAAGCCGCATTGCGGAAGATGCATTGTCAAGAGCTGTCGAAACAGGGGTTCGGCAGATCGTCATCCTTGGCGCCGGACTCGACACTTTCGCTCTCCGGAATCCCCATGGCGAACGACAGATCCGTATCTATGAAGTGGACCACCCCGCGACGCAGGCATGGAAAAGCGAGCTCCTGGCCGAAGCTCAAATCGCACTCCCGCCGTGGCTTATTCTCGTGCCAGTCGATTTCGAGCGGGACGATGTGGGGGAGAGACTCATCGCCGCAGGCTTTCAGCACAACTCGCCCGCGTTCTTCACTTGGCTCGGGGTTGTGCCCTATCTGACGCAGGACGCTATCGACCGCACTTTGGACTACATGTCGTCAATCCAGAATTCGGAGGTGGTGTTCGATTACATGGAACCTCCCGAGGCATTCTCCGAAGAGCTAAGGCAATTAGAAAAGGAGCGGACCGAACAGCTTAAGAAAATTGATGAGCGTTCGGTCAGCCGTTTCGAGCCGGCTGGCATTGCAGCGATTCTTCGCTCGCACGGATTTTGTGAAATCGAAGACATCGATTTCCAGGAGATCGCATCCAGGTTCGGCCACGCCGTTCAAGGACTCGCGCCCGGACACCCTGGCGTACATGTTGTCCACGCTAAGCACTAATTGAAGGTGGTCATCTATTCCTTTTCAAATACAGAGCCTTCCCACACCGTTCTTAGATTCTCTTCGCGAATCAGGATGCGGGCTTGAAACTACGGGCCTTGATCAGGTCTAAGTCTTTGAGTAACTCAAACAAATGCGAGACGGAACAGTAGGTAATATGTCGATTCGATAAAAATCTTCCGGTCTCGCGCGGAAAACTTCGACTCGAGTACGTCTCTGGCTAAGTGCGCAATTGCGTGCTGGGTCTTAAATCACGCTGCAAGTAGTAAAACCCTCAACCGAGTCCGCGAGACAACATTGTTGTAGAGGTCCGAATCGAACTTGCGAGGAGAGTCTATGAATCATCTGCACAAAGCTTTGATCGTTTCTGCGCTTGCAGTCAGTCTCGGCGGAACCGCCGTTGCACAGGAACATCAAGACGACCGCGATCATCACGATGAGCATCATCATGAATATGTGCGGCACGATGAGTGGAAGAAGGGAGAGCACATTCGGCACGAAGACTGGGATCGCGGAGAACGAGTCGACTATCACCACTACCATCTGCGCCGGCCGCCCAACGGTTATGAATGGCGCGAAGTAGATGGCAACTACGTGCTTGCCGCGGTGGCTACTGGAGTGATTGCGTCGGTGATCGTGGCATCCACGATCCACTGATGAATTTATGCATACGCGTTACAAATTCCTTGTAACCAAGCGAACAGGCCGCCCGCAATTCTTCCGGGCGGCCTGTTGTTTGTGTCTTTCAACTCTTGGGCGGCTCGGCCGCTCCGGCTCCGCCGACGTGGAAGATGCGCGGAATACGCGATTCGGCCGCCGGCAAGGCGGGGAACTGCGCGTGCGGTTCGGTCTGGTACCAGTAGGCCACCGAATAGAAGTTGTCCGCGCGGTGATTGGCGTGCCCGTGCTCGATGGTCACCTTGATCGACTTCTCAAATGTGATGGGGCTTTCGGTGTGCCAACGGTAGAGGCAATAGCGTCCACCGATTCGCTCCGCATCCACGATGTAGGGCGCGCCGTTGTGCATGTAGGCGAAGGGCTGGCCATTGAAGTCCCATGCGCCGTTGAAGTAGTCCTCGGTGCCTGTGCCGTTGATGGTTGGCAGGGCGTCGCCGTCGATGAAGAACATGTCGTCGCCTTCTCCGAACCAGAATTCCTGATTCTGCTCCACCGCGTGGGTGACGCCGACGAAGTGGCCCCGGCCGGTGGCTTCGAGGTAAATGTAATTCCCCTCGCCGTTGAGGTTCTTCTTTCCGTTAACGTCGTCGCCGTATTCGCTGCCCCAGTTGTCGGTCCAGCCCTTGCCAGGGGCCGCCTGGCGGTACTGCGCATGGAACCGCGCCACGTCTCCCGGAATTGAATCGAGGGTGACATAGTCCGCAGCGAAGTAGAGCGCATCGGTTTTCTTTTTGCCTTCGTTGGTCACCGTAATTTTCGCGGCGGTCGCGAACGGCATGGCGAAATAGGAATTCAGGGCCTTCACCGGAGCCACGGCCAGCATCGCTGACTGGTAGGTGAAATACTCGCCGAGGCCCAGCCCGAAGAAATCGCCGATGGGGGCCTCGATGGACGGCGAACTCTCCCCATCCCACCACGCGCGCAGCACCAGGTTTTTCAAGTGATGCTGGTCGTCCGATGCGATGGTGAACCATAAGTGGGTGACAATGCCGGCGCCCTTCACGTCCAGGATGGTCGCGGTCTGTCCCACGGCAACGGGAACAGAATCGGCGTTGCCGCCGCTGCGGTCCCAGCTCGAAGATCGCCGCGCCTTGTAGCTGCGCAGGCGCGCCGGGGCCAGAAGTCTCTCCGCGGTTTCGGTGGGTGATTCCGCCGCGCTGGCCTGCGCGCCGCCGGCGGCGCCCAGTCCAAGCAAGGCGCCCGCCGACGCCATCCCGCCCAACAGTTTCCGCCGTGTTGCCGCGCCTGCGCTCAAATCCTTTGCATTCATCGCATCATCCTTGGCATGAAGTGGTGAAAGCGTGTTGTAGCTGCGCGGCCCGGGGCCTGTCAAATCCGCCTTTGCGAGATCCCTGCATCCGGCCGCTTGCGATAGACTTTGAGGTTGAAAATCACCGGAAACGACGGGTGCCCAAACATGCTTTCGAAATTCATGCGCGTCTTCCTCTTCTGCTTCCTGGGCCTGTCGTCAACGTTCGCCGGCACCGCGGCGACCGCCCAGCAGGCCGCTACCGCGACCGCTGCGCCGCATCGGATCAACGGCTACGAGCCCAAGTGGTGGAAAGAAGCGGTGGTTTACCAGATCTATCCACGCTCGTTTCAGGATTCGAACGGCGATGGGATCGGCGACCTGAAGGGCATTACGTCGCGCCTCGATTATCTGAAGAAACTGGGCGTAAACGTCATCTGGCTCAGCCCGCACTACGACTCGCCCAACGCCGACAACGGCTACGACATTCGCGACTATCGCAAGGTGATGAAAGAGTTCGGCACCATGGCCGATTTCGACCAGATGCTGGCCGCGATCAAGGCGCGTCACATGCGCCTGATCATCGACCTGGTCGTCAACCACACGTCCGACGAGCACCACTGGTTTGTGGAGAGCCGCAAGTCCAAGGACAATCCCTATCGCGATTACTACATCTGGCGCGACGGCCGGCCCAATGCTGCCGACCCCGATCATCCGCTGCCGCCCAACAACTATCCGAGCTACTTCTCGGGTTCGGCCTGGCAACTTGATCCGGCCACGAAGCAGTTTTATCTGCACCTGTTTGCCGTGAAGCAGCCGGACCTGAACTGGGACAATCCCAAGGTGCGGGAAGATGTCTTTTCGCTGATGCGCTTCTGGCTCGACAAGGGCGTCGACGGGTTTCGCATGGATGTGATTCCGCTCATCTCCAAGCAGCCCGGCCTGCCCGATCTCACGACGGAACAGCTCAAGGACCCTTCGCGGCTGTGGGCCAACGGTCCGCACCGCGACGAATACCTGCAACAGATGAATCGCGAGGCGCTGTCGAAGTACGACGTGATGACAGTGGGCGAGGCCATCGGCATCACGCTCCAGGAAGAGCCGCGGATTGTCAACAGCGGAAGCCACGAACTCAACATGGTTTTCAACTTCGACGCGGTGCGGATCAACCGCGGCGAACACTACGCCGAGCGGAAATGGACGCTGGCGGACTTCAAAGCGATCTATGCCACTCACGCCCGCGACCTGGCCAAGACCGACTGGGACACCGTGTTCCTATCCAATCACGACAATTCGCGGCTGGTGTCGAATTTCGGCGATACCTCCACGCCCGGAGCGCGCGTTCACTCCGCCAAGTTGCTCGAGACCATGCTGCTCACGTTGCGCGGTACGGCGTTCATTTACCAGGGCGATGAACTGGGCATGACCAACTATCCCTTCACGAGACTTGATCAGTTCAATGACATCGAGGTGAAGAACCTCTACCAGGAAAAGGTGGTCCCGGGGCTGATGCAGGAGGACGAATTCATCAAGGAGTGTGCGCGTTTCGGCCGCGACAACTCCCGCACGCCCATGCAGTGGAGCAGCGATGCCAATGCGGGCTTCACAACTGCGTCGGCCAAGCCGTGGCTGGCGGTCAATCCAAACTTCACGACTATTAATGCAGCCCAGGAAGTTGCCGATCCCGACTCCGTTTACAACTACACCGCGAGGTTGATCGCGCTGCGCGCCAAGACTCCGGCATTCGTCTACGGCGACTACAAGGACCTTGATCCGCAGCACGCGCAAGTGTTCGCGTATCTGCGCACGCTGGAAAACGAGCAATACCTGGTGGTGCACAACTTCTCCGGCGAGCCTGTTGAGTACACGCTGCCCGATGGCTTGAAGGCCGGCAAGGCAGTTATGGGCAACTACAAAAGCGAGGAAAGCGGTGCGGCGACGCTGCACTTGGAAGGTTGGGAGTCGCGCATCTACAAGCAGTGATGCCGGGGGTCCCTAGGTCTCGTCCGCCGTGGCGGATGAGACCTGGGATCGGCGAAAATGAAAACGTGAAGCGTCTTTATACGATTTCAACGGCCATACTTCTCGCATTCGCCCTCTCCATCCCGGCTGTCGCCGCGGCACCCCACAAAAACTCCCTGATCAACAAGCCGGCCCCGGCTTTGGCCCGTGGCAGCGTCGACAATCAGGGCGTCGACCTTTCCGCGCTGCGAGGCCGCGTGGTGCTTCTCAACTTCTGGGCCACCTGGTGCGCACCCTGCCAGGTTGAAATGCCGCGCTTCATCGAGTGGCAATCGAAATACGAGGCCGATGGGCTGTCCATCATCGGCGTTTCCATGGACGACGACTCCGGGCCGGTCAAGTCGTTTGTGCAGAAACGCGGTCTCAACTACCCGGTGGTTCTGGGCGACGAAAAACTCGGTCTCGCCTACGGCGGTGTGCTCGGCCTGCCGGTCACCTACCTCATCGACCGCCGGGGCATCGTCCGTGCCCGATACGAGGGGGAAACCCATCTCTGCTGCTATGGAAGCGGCTATCCGCCGGCTCCTGCGCAGGCCGTGACTGTACTGTTTTCGTACACATATTGCTGAAGTTGATTCGTTGTGAACGAGGTTCAGCGGTCGCAGCAATCCGGCGGGCCCGGGCACTTCGACGCCCATAATCGACCTAGTGGACGCGACCGCCAACCTGCCGCTCCTGAAGGATTACCAGTCGTATTTGCGCGTGGAGAAAGGCCTCAGGCCGCTCACCTGCGAAGCCTACCTTGGCGACCTCAGGACGTTTGCCGAGTTCCTCGAGACCCGGCATGGCATGTTGTTGACCGCCATGCAGCAGGATGTTTCCGGATTCCTCGAACACCTGCGCACCCACGGCATCGATTCCCGTTCCGCGGCGCGCAAGCTCAGTTGCCTGCGCGGCTTTTACAAGTGGCTTCTGCTCGATCGCCGCATCCATCACGATCCCACCATCAACATCGAGTCGCCCAAGGCATGGAAGGTGCTGCCCAAGTCGCTGGCCGAGCCGGAAGTGAACGAAATGCTGGAGCGCGCCGCCATGGCCGCTCAGCATCCCCAGGCCCGCGCAACAGCGCTGCGCGATCGCGCCATCCTCGAGCTGCTCTATGCCGGCGGCCTGCGCGTCTCCGAGGTCACCGCCCTTTCCACCAGCGACCTGGCGCTCGACCTGGGCCGCGTGCAGGTGCGCGGCAAAGGCGACAAGGAGCGCATCGTTCCCCTGGGCCGGGCCGCCATCGAATCCCTCGAAGCGTACATCGCCGAGGGTCGCCCGCATCTGTCCCGCATCAGTTCGTCCCGTCGCGGGCAGACCTCGCGCACAGAAGCTTCGCGCTTGTTCCTCTCCCTGCGCGGCATGCCGCTCACGCGCCAATGGATCTGGCACCTGGTAAAGCTGGCCGACTCGTCCGCCAGTCCCCACAAACTGCGCCACAGTTGCGCCACGCACATGGTGGAGCACGGAGCCGACCTGCGCAGCGTGCAGCTACTGCTGGGTCACGCCGACATTTCCACCACGCAGGTCTATACGCACCTTGCCCTGGGCCGCTTAAAGGCGGTGCATCGCCAGCATCATCCGCGCGCGAATGCCAGGCCCGAGAACGTGGTCCAGTTCCCTTCAGGTCCGCCTGGAAAGCTTCGTGCCCCAACTTTTCCGCGAGGTTCCACGGAAAGAATTGGAGATAACGAGAGCCAGTCAGAATCCGTTTCCAGCGACACGGGTAAGGAACCGGCATGACCTCAGTGGCCGACGGATCGACTGCGCCCGAACTCGACAAGCTTGTCTCGGACTATCTCCGCGTGCTCGCCAACGAACGCGCCGCTTCCGCTCACACCCTGCGCGCCTACGAACGCGAACTCGGCTCTTTCGCTTCGTTCATCATGGAGCGCTACGGCAAGGAACAAACCCCCGAACGCATCGAGCACACCCACATCCGCGCCTACCTGGGAACGCTCTATGATCGCGGTCTTTCCAAGGCGTCCACGGCGCGCGCGCTGGCCGCCATTCGCAGCTGGTTCAAGTGGCTGGCGCGCACCGGCCGCGTGGAGCAGAATGTCGCTTCGCTCGTTGCCACGCCGCGCCTGCCCAAGCACCTGCCCCGCGTGCCCTCCATCGAGCAGATGAATCGCGTGGTCGACAACGTCGCTGACGATGCAGCCAGCTGGCCCGCCCGCGACAAGGCCATCCTCGAACTGCTCTATGGATGCGGCATCCGCAACGCCGAGCTGACCGGCCTCGACCTCAAGGACATTTACTGGGCGAAGGAAGCGATTCTGGTTCGCGGCAAAGGGAAAAAGCAGCGCTATGTGCCCCTGGGCGATGCGGCCGCCCAGGCGCTGCGCGCCTACCTCGCCGAACGTTCCGCGCGCCTGGCCGCGAGCAGCCCCGAAAAAATGCACCGAACCACGCCGGCCCTCTTCGTGAATCTGCAGCTGCGCGGCCTGAACAAGCCCGGCGGAGAAGCCCGCCTCACCACGCGCAGCGTCGGCCGCATCGTGAAGCGCATCGCCATCCTGCGCGGCCTTCCGTCCGACGTCCATCCCCACACGCTGCGCCACGCCTTCGGAACCCATCTGCTGGAAGAAGGCGCCGACCTGCGCGCGATTCAGGAACTGCTCGGCCACGAGCGCCTCTCCACCACGCAGCGCTACACGCAACTCACGACATCCCAATTGACGCAGGTGTACGACCGGACGCATCCGCGCGCGAAGTGACTGGATGTTCCCGCATTTAACCGCGTGCCGACCCGGCAACACCATCATTCTTCAATCTGGGATCAAACAGCCCGCGAGCGCGCAGATAGTGCTCCATGTTCCGAATCGGATCGTGCGAGTGCCCGCCGTTGCGACCCGGCTTGGCGCTTACGCGAAACGTCCGGCATTCGATCAGCGTTGGTCCACGTCCCATCCGCGCGCGCGAAATGGCTTCATTGGCAACGCGATATACCGCCACCACGTCATTGCCATCTACCATGATGCTCGGAAACCACGGCGTCTCTTCGGATGAGGAATCGCTTCCGTTCGATCGCCGGCTCTCGCTCCGCTTCTTCTCACGCTTACCGTCCGGCTGGTGAACAAAGATCATGGGCAGCCCGTGAACAGTCGCGACGTGCATAGCTTCGCGCAATGGTTCCTGCTCTTCGGCAAACACTACTGCAACCTTCCCATTCTTTCTTGTTTTGTTGGAAAGGGCTGTTCCAATCGCAGCCTGGGTGTGCGCCGCTTCGCCCGTGAACGGCGAATATCCATTCCTGGCTGCGCCATTGTTAGCGGAAGTTTCGGGCCCGCGATGATTTCCGGCGAGCAGAAGCTTCTCGATCGTTCCTCCACCGGCGAATCCGGCCAGCAATCCGTGCTGGTGCGAACAGACCAGGTCGCCAGGGCCGAGGTCGATGGCGGTTCCTACCACGCCCGCCTCACGGCCGCGCACCGCAGCGAAATTCCCGTTGGACTTTCCGCCCTGCCGGCACTTCAGCAGGTTTGTATAAAGCGAAATCAGCTTCTCGTTCGAAATCAACGAGAATTTACCGTCGTCCGGCGTGGCGCCGGTTTTCGACCCAGCCTGTTCTTTTTTTCGATGCCCCATCGTTGTCAAATTATCCTTCAGACCCATTAGTTGCTGCGATTGTAAACGGACGCGCGGCCTAAGAAACAGTAATTGTGCTGTTTACTTTCAAAGGATCTGAAGTTGTCCTGACGCAAACCTACGTCGAATAATCCGCATTGATGTGCACGTACTCGGCGGTCAGGTCCGTGGTCCAGAAGACGCACGATCCCGGCCCCTGGTTCAGATCGATCGAGATCGAGAACTCCTCCTGCTTCAAATAAGCATGCGCGGCCTTCTCATCGAACTCCGCGGCGCGGCCGCCGTCGCGGCAAATGCGCAGCTCGCCAAACCAGATATCGATGCGTTCCGGATCGATCTCCGCGCCGGAGTAGCCGATCGCCGCCACCAGCCTGCCCCAGTTCGGATCGCATCCTGCCCAGGCCGTCTTCACCAGCGGCGAATGCGCAATCGCCTTCGCCACTTTCAGCGCATCGGCATCGTTCGCCGCGCCGTCGATGCGCAATTCGACCACATGCGTGACGCCTTCGCCGTCGGCGACGATCTGCCGCGCCAGCGAAGTGCACACTTCGGTCAGCGCCGCGCCGAACTCGGCGTGATCCGCGCCGATCTTCACTCCGCTTGCACCCGACGCCAGCAGCAGCACCGTGTCGTTCGTCGACGTGTCCCCATCCACCGAAATGCGATTGAAGCTCACCTCGATCGACTTGCGCAGGTAGCCGTCGAGCGCGGCCGGGGTGGCTTCCGCGTCGGTAAGCACATAGACCAGCATGGTCGCGTGCGGCACTAGCTGCGGATGAATCATTCCCGAGCCCTTGCACGTGGCTGCGATCCGGACCTCCTGGCCGTCGATCTCCAGCGCGCGCGAAGGCCGTCTTCTCCACGGTGTCGGTGGTGATGATCGCCTCGGCAACTTCCTGGAAGTGATCCGACTCCGCACCCATGCGCGCCGAGATTTCCGGCAACGCCGCAATCAGCTTTTCGGCGGGCAGGGGCACGCCGATGATTCCCGTTGACGAAGGAATCACCTCCCACGCATTGCAGCCGAACACCTGCGCGACGCCGTCGCAGGTTGCGCGCGCGGCATCGATGCCTGCCTGCCCCGCGGCGCAGTTGGCATTGCCCGCATTGATCGCCACCGCGCGCACCTTGCCGCCGGTAGCGCGCAAATGCTCCATCGCCCACCAGCACCGGCGCGGCCTTCACGCGATTGCCGGTAAACGCGGCCGCGGCGCTGGCCGGCGCGTCGGCTACGATCAGTGCAAAGTCCGTACGTCCGCTGGCCTTCAGTCCTGCCTTCGTCGCGCCAAAGCGGAAGCCCTTCGGTATCAAAAACTGAGAGATATCGCTCATCGGTCTCGGAGTTCCCGGCGTTCAATCTTCAGCGCCGGCTTGGATGGGTTCAAACCTTTAATCTAGCAGGTGGGGATCAGATGACCGATGACCGTGACCGGACCTGCCGCGCCTGAGATCGATGAACACCAGTTTCTCGAGCTGGAACATGTCAACGTGGCGCGCGGCGATCGCATCGTCCTCCACGACGTCAACCTCAGCATCCGCGCCGGCGAGCATGTCGCCATTCTCGGTCCCAACGGCTGCGGCAAGTCGACGCTCATCTACACCATCACCTGCCAGATTTATCCGATCGTGCAGCCGGAAATGCGAGTGCGTATCTTCGGGCGCGAACGCTGGGACCTTACTCAACTCCGCAAGCATTTCGGTATCGTCGCCGCGGGACCTTTCGGCAGCGAGTTGCCCGGCGAGCGTACCGCGGTCACTACCGGGCTCGATGCTGTGATTGCCGGATTCTTTTCCGCGTCAACCTTGTGGCCCAATCTTCACGTCACCGAGGAAATGCGCGAGCGCGCCATCGAGGCCCTGGAACGTATGGAGGCATTGCACCTCGCCCAGCAACTGGTTGGCGAAATGTCGGCGGGAGAAAAGCGCCGCATCCTCATCGCGCGCGCGCTGGTACACCGTCCGCGCCAGCTTCTTCTCGACGAGCCGTCCAACGCGCTCGACCTGGCCGCGCAGCGCGAACTGCGCGAAATCCTCCGCCGCCTCGCCGCCGAAGGCACCGGCCTTGTCCTGGTCACCCATCACCTCGGCGACATTCTTCCTGAGATCGAGCGCATCATTCTCATGCGCGGCGGCCGCATCGTTGGCGACGGCCCGCCGCGCAGAACTCCTGACAGCCCCCAAGCTCAGCGAACTCTTCAACACCCCGGTCCGCATCGGCCGCGACGAGGAGTGGCTGCATAGCTGGTGAGAAGAGCAGTGGTTAGTGATCAGTGGACAGTGAATAGCAAAGAATGGGTTGGAACGATCAACGTCAAATCGAACGAGCTCCGTTTAACCTTCGCTGCCAGCTTTTGCCCCAGGCAGCCTCTTCCTTAGCAATGCAATCTGCCCGGTGTGGTGCGCTTCGTGTTCGCACACATGAAACCACTTGCACAAGTTGTTCACAAGGCCCCAACCTTCCTCCTTGTTCGCGGTAATCAGCCAGGCATCGTCCTTCTTTTTGAACTCGGCGAGTGTCTTCTCCCGCACTTCATGCAGAATGCCCACGTAGTAGTCCCGGTCATGTCCCTTAATGGACTTTCGCCCCGCGTCGCCGAGGTCCATGGCCGCGTCCCATTTCTTCTTTACGTCATCGGACCACGAACCCCATTTCATTCCCTGGAAGGTGTGCATGCCGTAGTAGACTTCCGTGGCCGCCAGGTGCAGCATCAGGGCGCCGATGGTGTTGGCGTTGGCATCGAAGAGAACGTCGAGATCGGCCTGCGTCAATTTTTCTGTCGCCCGCAAAACTCCGTTCTGCTCGCGCATCCACGTGAACTGCGAAACGAACGTGCCGATCATGGGGGAATAGCCTGGCCTTGGCCCCAGCACATTCGGCCCGGTGGTTTCGGCGGTAGCTGCATTCATTGCTTCTCCGCCAAATCCGGCGATCAAAGTGGCTGCGGTCCCCCCCAGGAATCCTCTCCGGGTGGCGAAATTCTTGTTTGCGAATGCTGTCGGTCGGCTCACGGCTGTCTTTACCTCCGGGGGAAATCTGCTCGGGCGCTCCAGTGCGGTGGGGCGCCCAGTATACATTCCCGGTATGAAGATCAGTGAGTGTTTTCGGTGGGTTCGCTAAGAGTCCCGTCCTAGGCTCACTGTCTAACAACCGACGATGCGCGGCAGATGAAACCAGCGGGAGATTGAGGTTCAGTGGCCTCCCACCCTTTCGCCCAGAAAAAAGGCGAAAGGATGGGGCACGGAGCTTTGGTTTGTTTTCAGCTTGCCAGGGCGGGAGAGCCCGCACTCGCCGGCTGCGCCGCCTTCGCCGTCACAATCGCCATTCCCAGGCACGCGGCAATCAGGATCTCCGCGATCACCGGCCCAAAAAAGAAATACGTATACGAGTTCACCGCGAAGACCAGGTACGCCACCAGGAACGTCGCGAGAATCGGCCGCAGCCGCGCCGCATCCGTCTTAGCCAGCGTTCCCAGCTGCCAGAACACGATCGCCTCCGCCGTGAGCACGATGGTGACCGCCAGCCCCAGGCCGCGGAAGAAATCGAAATAACTCCGCGTCAACCCGAACACCAGAAACTGGTTGGCTTTCATCGTGGCCACGGTTGCGGCCGCCACGCCCGGATCCGGTTGGCTGAACACGCCGCCGATGGTATGCAGCACGGAATGAATCAGCGTGAGCACTGACGCTATGCGCAGATACAGAACAGGCTTCATGGTTTTGACCCCTCCTCGGGAAATCGAATCTGTTGTTTCAGCCGGCGACCTCACTCGCCGACGTGCTTCTGAGCAATCACATTTGCGAACAACTCGAGGATGCCGCTCCAGGCGCCCGGACCATCCAACTGCGCACGCAGCAGTTCGTATCCTTCTCCGTGCCGTTCCAGCTTGCTGTGTTCGAGCTCAACCAGCGTTGCGCCCTGACCTGCGGCGGAGAAGCGTATCTCCACTTCGCTGGCCTTCGCCATATCCGGATCGAACTTCCATTCCGGAGAGTCGTGCCCCGGCCCCAGATGCCACGAGAAGCGGACCCGACTGGGCGGATCCCAGGCCAGCACCGTGCCCCACAGGCATTGCACGCCTTCGGCGTTGCGCTCATACCACCGGCCGCCGACGCGCGGCTCCACGAAGATCGCCTCGAACGGGGTGCTTCCGATGTGGTGGGTCGCCGGCCACCACGTCTCCATCTGTTCCACGAACACTGAGAACGCGCGCTCGACCGGGGCCGCGACGCGCACGCTTTTACGAACGACGGCTTCTTCGATTGTGTTTGCCATGCTTTTCTCCAGTTGGGGATTGCTTCGGGGGTTGTTCCGCGGCCGCTTGAAATGCGCTCATGGCCCTGGTCCACATCTGGTCGAAGTGCGTGCGCAACCGGGCCACGCCTTCCGGATCCAGTTGATACAGCCGGCGTGTTCCTGCCTTCGTGTCCATCACCAGCCCCGCATCCTTCAGCACGCGCAGATGTTGTGAAACCGCCGGTCGGCTTACGGGCAGCATACGGGCCAGTTCGTTCACGGCAATCGGTCCGCCCGACAGCTTTTGAAAGATCGCCATCCGGGTAGCATCGCCCAGTGCATCGAGCCCGGCCTGTAGGTAAGCGTCCACTTACGGTAAGTTGCCACGAACCGATGCGCGTGTCAACCAAAAATTCACGCGGCCCGTCACGAGCCGCTCAACTCCACGTCACCGAAGGTGTTACCATTCTTCGCAAATGGCTTTACCTGGGCCATCCCCGGGAGGTTTCCATGAGCGGGTACTCAAGACGAGACTTCATCAAGACCGGCATCGCGGCGGGCGCCCTGGCCAGCGTCGGGAATCTTCCTCTCCACGCCGAACGCCGCACCGCCACCGACATGGTCCCGCTGGGCAATTCGGGCTTGCAGGTCACGCGCCTGGCCTTCGGCACCGGCAGCAACAACGGGCACGTGCAGTACGCGCTGGGGCAGAAGGAGTTCACCCGCCTGGTCCATTACGCCTACGATCACGGCATCCGCTTCTTTGAAACCGCCGAGGCGTACATGACTCCCGCGATGCTTGGCGAGGCGCTCAAGGGCCTGCCGCGCGACAGCTACCAGCTCATGACCAAAGTGACCACGTTCCATCCCGAAGAGCCGATGAAGCGCTTCGACGAGATGCGCAGGACGTCGCAGACCGAGTACTTCGACATCATGCTTCTCCACTGGCAGCACACCGCCAACTGGGTGGAGGAGACGAAGCGCTGGCAGGATGGAGTTGAAGAAGCGCAGGAGAAGAAGATCATCCTCAAGCGCGGAGCCTCCGTGCACGGATTGCCCGCGCTGCGACAGGTGCCCAAGTTTAATTGGCTGCAGATCGCCATGATTCGCATGAACCACAATGGCACCCGCATGGATGGCGCGGTTCCCGACACTGACCAGCCCGGCGACGTTTCCGAGGTTGTGGAGCACGTCAAGACGGTCAAGAAGCAGGGCATGGGCGTGATCAGCATGAAACTGGTGGGCGACGGCAAGTTCACGCGCCACGAAGACCGCGTCGCGGCCATGAATTTTGCGTTCCGCAATGCGGGCATCGATTGTGCCACCGTGGGCTTCAAGAGCACCCAGGAGATCGACGAAGCCATCGCCAACATGAACGCGGCGCTGGCGTAGGCGATAAGGGCGGCCGGAACTCCCAGGCCTCAGAATCGAGACCTGGGGCACCCCGCTTTCCGGGCGCTTGACGGCATCCGTTTCCCGGGTTAATTTGGAAATACACGGGAAAGGAGGTTGATCCAGCGAATGCAGATTGAATGTTTTAGTTGTTTCTCACGTGAGGTGACTGAGGCCTAGGGCATCGCGCCCCAGACTTCCGAACTCCCCGGCTGAATTCACCGCCGGGTCATTTGCTGATTCGGGCTCTCGCGGTAGCGCGGTGGCCTTAGTCCAATCCCAACAGTTTCACCGATGAAAAATCCCCGCCAACCGCGGGGATTTTTCTTTTTGGCTAGAAATTGTGCTAGATCTCTCGCCCTGGACGTTTCGCGTCCTGGACCTCCGGCATCTGCCGTGCCAACTCTCGGCAAAAGGCCGGGCTGAATCCGGGAACGGTGCGCCCCATGTCGTGCTGACATGCCGGGCAAGCCTGACTTCAACAGTCAGCTAAGGCCTTCCACCCTGGTCCAGAAGTGAAAATACATGGTTCCATTGACCATCCGGCAGTGCCCGAATTGCCTCAGAGGCGTAGTACAGCCTTTTGTCGGAAACCGGTTCGATCTCAAGTCCGCACTCAAGGCTGTTGATCAACTCATGTTGCTCTCCGGGTTGCAGGATTGCGTGAAGCAGCTTGCCCAGTGCAAAGGCGACACTACCCTCGAAGGGAGCTGAATTATTTTCGGCGTCGCCCTCTTCCGCTACGTGCGCAACGCGCCTTTTGATCTCTCGTTGTCCGATGTAAGTGATGCGCGTCGCCGCCCGTTCTCGAATGTCGGGCACTGGTTCTTCGAAAATCGATGGGTTGTAGACGCCCCATTCGTCCGGCCGTCGATACGATGATTTATGAGGTGTTGAATCTAAGGGAATACTGGGTAGATGTTTTGCCATGCTGGTCTTGAACCCTCCGACCTCGACCGGTTCTTAATGGCGCCCGTGATCATTGAGCACTGTTCTACAGCAGTATCAAAAATGTATGGGTTGGGAACATGCCACTTTCGTGGTCATCGGATTGGCGCGATTCGGTCAATTGGAGGGCACCGCTGGTCACCCTTGGCAGATTGCTGGGGATGAGGGGCTGCATCGGTCCAGATCGAATCGAGCGCGGGAACGAGGTTTTCTGGCCCAACAGCTCACCGGCAAGGGACCCTTCCCGGGCCGTTGTTGCGTCGGGCCGATTCATCCCCCTTGGCCTCCGTTTTGTCACTCTCATCGGAGCTCGTTAAATATTCTGGTGCTCGCGTGCGGACAGTCGCGTCCAATAGTGAACGGTTGCGCAACGACTACCAGGCGCAGACCGTGTGTTATCCCCATTGACCAACTGGACATATCCCTCGACGGCCTGACGCGAACTCTGGAACCCGGCTTGCTACAGTGAGTCGAACCCCTTTCCTTCTCCGAGGGTCCGGTGAACATGAAGCAGTTCGAGTCTTTCCGCCTGGATACGTCCAACGAATGCCTCTGGCACAGCGGGGCGCAGATCACGCTGCCCCCCAAGCCATTTGCCATTCTGCGGTATCTTGTCGAAAATCCGGGGCGCCTCATCACCCACGACGAGTTGCTCGATGCGCTGTGGCCGGAGACCTATGTCCAGCCCCAGGTGCTCCGGACCTACATGCTCGAATTGCGCAAGGTCCTGGGCGACGATGCGGGAGCGCCGCGCTTTATTCAGACCATTCCCAAGCGCGGCTACTCTTTTGTTGCCCCGGTTGTGGAAGGCGGAGAAGCAAAAAACGGAGCGACCGCAACGTCCCGCTCCAGGCCCTGTACCAGACCTGGCACGAGGCCTCGCACCCGGAAGCCCATGGCACGTTCATCGATCGCGAAGAGGAGATGGGCAGGCTGCAATCCGTCTTGCAATCGGTCGGCCGGCGGCCAGCGCCAGGCGATCTTCGTCACCGGCGGAACGGGCATAGGCAAGACGGCGCTGGTCGATGCCTTTCTGCGGCATGCGGCCTCAACCGTGATCATCGCGCGCGGCCAGTGTGTCGAGGCACTGGGGCGCAAAGAAGAGTACTACCCGCTGATGGAGGCGCTGGCTCACCTCTGCGTTTCGCCCGACGGCGACCGCGCGTGCCGGATCCTGGCGCGCATCGCTCCCGGCTGGCTGCCCACCCTCGGGGTTGAATCCGAGGCTGCGTCCGAATTCGCTTCTCCCGTCCGTGCCGGCCGCGTGCCCGGTGAGCTCTGTGCGGCGCTCGAAGAACTGGCGGCGGATAAGCCGCTGATCCTCGTATTCGAAGACCTTCATTGGGCCGATGACTCTACGCTTGGCGTGATCTCCGCGCTGGCGCGACGCCGCACTCCTGCCCGGCTCATGGTCCTGGGAACCTATCGCGCCCAGGACGGTTCGGCCGATCAAGCCCTCAAGGCCCTCAAGCAGGATCTGATCATTCGCCGCCTTTGCGTGGAACTGAATCTGGCGCCGCTGGGCCGTTCGCGCGGTCCGCCAGTTGTTGAACAGGGAACTAGGCCAGGAATCGCTTCCTCCGGGGCTGGATGACTTCATTTACGCTCGCTCCGAAGGCAATCCGCTTTTCGTCAAGGCCATGCTCGAGAATCTCATCGCGGAGCGCTACCTGGTGCGCGAGGAAGCGAAGCGGGAAGAAAGCGCCGGCTCGGGCGGCTGGCGCCAGCGCGCGCCCTTCCCCGAGTACGAGTCGGGCGTGCCGGACGAGCTCTCGCAGATGATCGAACTTGAGATCGAGCGTCTCGGCGCCGACGATCAGCGCCTGCTGGAAGCCGCCAGCCTTACCAGCGTTGCCTTCCCGGCGTGGGCGGTGGCCGCGGCCCTGGAAGAGGACGCCGCCGTCATCGAGGAAGCATGCGACGATCTTGCCCGCCGCCTCTACTTTGTACGTCGCGCCGGCCAGGATGAACTCCCAGACGGTACACGATCGGCTTTCTATGTGTTTGCTCACGGCCTCTATCGCGAGGTGCTCTACCAGCGCCAGTCGACATCGCGGCGCGCGCGCCGGCACATCCGCATCGCCGAGCGGCTTGCCCAGTTATTCGCAGGGCGCGAAGCGAATGTCGCTCAGGAAATGGCCATGCACTACGAAGCCGCCGGCAGTTGGCAGCGAGCCGCGGCGGTATTGTGCTCCGCGGCGCGAAGCGCGCACGAAAGGCTTGCCTGCCTCGAAGCCGAAGCCCTGCTCGACCGCGCCCTGCGCCTGGCTCAAAACCTTGCCGATCCCCAGCGCCACGCCGTCGAAGCGGAAATTCATGCCCAATTGGCCCGTGTCCGCGAATCCCTGCCGCCCGCTGTCAAGAGCGTCTGAAAAATCTTGACGATTTCTGGACGGAAACTTAACACCTTCATTTCCTCGAATCGCTAGTGTGCTTTCAGGCGAGGTCAACACCCCATGCGATTCATGACTTTGAAGTCCATCCTGGCGGCGATCGTACTCACGACGGCAGCCCTGTCCACCCACGCGGCCAAGGCCGAGACCACCCTGAACGTCCCCTTCAATTTCACCGTTGCCGGTCAGACCATGCCTGCCGGCGTCTACACGGTTCAGCAAGACATTTTCCACAACATGGTTACGCTGCGGAACAAGGATGCGTCCAGGAGTTTCGCTTACGTTCTGCGGCCCGGCGATCCGACGTCGAACGAAGTTCACGTGTCCCTGAAATTCCAGGCTAAGGGCGAGGATCACATCCTCCAATCGATTCAGTTCGGTTCCAGGACAACCACCCGGCTTGACGCTCCCTTGGCGCCCGGCAACTATGAGCCAGCGCGTCTTTCCCAGGGCCGGTAAACACACACGCTTCCAAGTTGGGTCTTCCTTTTCAGCGGGAGGGGTCATCGCCACCACGATGCCCTCCCGTTCTTTTTTTGTTTCCAATTTCCTTATTTTGAGTTTTACTTTGTAACGGCGTAGCGATTCGTAACACTACTCCTGCGGTTCCGGGTGAAGAACGTCTCTCTCGGCCTCGACAGTCGATTCGACGGGATAGTATCGTCAGCACGGGCTCCCGCTTATTTCTTTGAGTTTCTGCTTTTCTGTCAGAAATCCACCCATTATTCTGCACGATCCTCCTGGAGGCTATTCATGCGTGTGTTTCGCTCAAGCACTTCCCAGATCTGCGCCCTGGTTCTCGCCGCCCTGGCCCTTTCCACCTCGCCGTTGCTGTTCGCCGACTACACCTACCAGGAGACCACCCAGATCACGGGCGGATCGCTGGTCAGCATGATGAAGCTGGCGGGAAGATTCAGTTCCCAGGCGCGCAAGGCGGGCGATCCTGTGGTCTCCACCATTTACCTGAAAGACAACCGCATGGCCAATGTCTCGGCAGACTCCACCCAGATCATCGATCTCGACAAGGAGACCATCACCCAGATCGACAACATCAAGCACACTTACACGGTGGTTACCTTTGAGCAGTTGAAGGAGCAGATGGAGAAGGCGCGGCAGGAGATGCAGAAGCAGCAGGCCGAGCATCCATCCAGCGCTCCAGCCCAGAACCCCGATCCCAACAACGACGTCAAAGTCAGTTTCGACGTCAAGGTGCGCAAGACCGGGGCGGAGAAGCAGGTCAGCGGCCTTTCCTCGAAGGAAGCCATCCTGACCATGACCATGAATGCCACCGACCAGAAGACCCAGCAGACCGGCGCTATGGCGATTACCAACGATATGTGGATGGTTCCGGAAATCCCAGGCTACGACCAGGTTCGCGAATTCCATAAGCGGATGGCGGAGAAGATGGGGCCGATCTTTGCCAGCGTGGGAATGGACATGAGCAAGATGCTGGCCCAGCAGCCGGGCGCCAACCAGGCCCTCTCTGACATGGGGAAAGAGATGCAGAAGCTCGACGGAGTGCCTGTCATGCAGGTGATGCGGATGGGCACCACCGTGAACGGTCAGCCGCTGCCGGCCGCCTCTGAAGCTCCGCTGCCGCCCGATAACAGTCCGGCGATGCCCAGCGCCGGGGATGTTGCGAAGCAGAGCGCCGCTTCCATGTTGACCAGCCGTTTCGGCCTGGGCGGTTTTGGCAAGAAGAAGCAAAACGATCAGCCGCCAGCCGACCAAAGCGCCAATCAAAAAGGGAATACCCCTCCCCCGACCAGCGCCATCCTGATGGAATCGCAGACCACGGTTTCCAGCTTTTCGTCCGCACCGGTTGATGGATCCCACTTCGAAGTCCCCGCCGGCTTTAAGCAGGTTCAGTCCCAGATGGACAAGCACTGAGCCGATCGAAATCCAGAATGGGCACCCCGGTTCTCGTCCGCCGCGACGGATGTGACCGGGGTGATCCCAACCAGTAATGGCGCAAACATGACCTCCCAGTCATTCCTGCTGTAAGCCGCAACCTCAACTGCGGTAAACTTGCCCCCATGCGGGTTTTCGGGATCGATTGCGGTACGGAGATTACAGGCTATGGGGTTGTAGAAACCTGCGATACCGCCCGCGAGTCCCGAATCATCTGCAAGGCCATGGGTGAAATCCGCCTGCTGAAAACCGAATCGACCGCCCAGCGGCTGCATCACGTCTTCCGCGAACTGACCACCCACCTGGAGCAATGGTGTCCGGAAGTCGTGGCGGTTGAAGGGGTGTTTTACTCGGTGAACGTCAAGTCGGCGCTCAAACTGGGCCAGGTCCGCGGCGTAGCCTTGCTGGCCGCCGCCCGTCTGGGCCTTCCCGTCGCCGAATACGCACCTCTGCGGATCAAGTCCAGCGTGGTGGGCTATGGCCTGGCGAAAAAGGAACAGGTCCAGTTTATGGTGGCGCGGCTCCTGGGCCTGGCGGAACTCCCTCAGCCGGCCGATGCGGCCGATGCGCTGGCCATTGCCATTTGTCACATCCACACCGCGCAAACCTTGACGCTGCAAGGAGCAGGGCGATGAAGGCTCTTTTCCTGGCAATCGCCTTAGCCGCGCTGACAATCGCGGGCCACGCCGAAGCGGGGCCGTTGATCCGCGTCGATTTTTCCAACCCCGGTCTCAATCCACCCCAATGGACGCTGGAGTTCCATCCTGACGGAACCGGCCATTTTCATTCCGTGCGCAGTGATGTGGCCTCCACTGAGGACGCCAAGCTGATCGAAGCGCCGAGCATCGATCGGGACGTGCAGGTGAGCCCCAAGTTCGCGGATCACGCGTTCCAGGTGGCTCAGCATCACAAATACTTCAACTCGGCCTGCGAAAGCCACCTGAAGGTGGCGTTTCAAGGACTCAAGAAGCTCAGCTATACCGGTCCCAAGGGCGACGGCTCATGCGAGTTCAACTACTCCCGCGACACGGAAATCCAGGCATTGGGGGATTCGCTCGTCGCGGTGGCCACCACCATCATCGAGGGAGCGCGCCTGGAGACCCTGTTGCAGCACGATCCGCTGGGGCTCGACAAGGAGATTCAAAACGTTCAGGAAGCCGCCGGGGACGGCCGGGCGCAACAGATCTGCTCCATTCGCGACATCCTGGAGCGCCTCTCCGAGAATCCGGCGGTGCTGGAAAGGGTGAGGAAAAGAGCCAAGGCCCTTCTGGCGCACGCCGAAGAGTGACGGGCAGGGGCTGGTGAAGCGCGACTTTTCCCCTGGTTTGAGTGTCTTATCAGTGTTGGGAACAAGGTTGAGCAACGGTACTTGGTGGTCGGAAGGGGTGGACCCCATGAAGCGAGACAAGAAAGCATCATTCCGGGGGATAACCGGATTTTTGGGACTGGCGGCCTTAGTTTGCGGAGTTTTGCTGCTCGCCCCGAGCCTGGGTGCGGAAGACGACAACACAACCAATGCCCCGCCGGCTCGTGCCGTGCGCTTGAGCAGCGTTGATGGAGAAGTCCATCTTTACCAGGGCAGCGAGCAAGTGGCCGATCAAGCCGTGGCCAACACTCCGCTGTTTGAGGGCGCCCGTATCGAGACCGGCAACGACGGCCGCGCCGAAATCCAGTTTGAAGACGGCAGCGTCGCCCGGCTTTCTCCCCAGAGCTCGGTCACACTGTCCGTTCTGCGCGGGCTTTCCACCGGTTCCGACCGCGAAGCCGAAATCGTATTGAACGGCGGCCTCAGCTACTTCGAAATTCAGGGTGACGGCGACTCCAACCACATGAGGGTTCGCTTCGGCGACACGGTTGTGACCGCTGGAGGATTTACTGTCATCCGGATCAACCTGGACAAGGCACCAGGGGAAGTAGCGGTGTTCTCGGGCAACGCCCACATCGAGGGCGGCGCCAGCCCCACCCTGGACCTGCACGGCGGTGAGAGCGTGGCCCTCAACGCTACCGATCCGAACAGCTACAACCTGGCCGAATCCATCGAGCCTGACTCCTGGGACGCGTGGAATTCCGATCGCGATCAGGAACTCACCACCGCGCAGGCAGGCCGGACCCCGGCCACGGATAATCAGCCCGACAATCGCAACCCCGCCTGGAGCGACCTCGACGCCAACGGCAACTGGTACAACGTGCCCGACCAGGGTTATGTGTGGTCGCCCTATGACGCCTCGAATCCGGGCTGGGATCCGTATGGCAACGGCTACTGGATGAACTCGCCGAATTACGGCTACATGTGGATCTCCGGCGAGCCCTGGGGCTTCATGCCCTACCAGTGCGGCGCATGGAACTACTATTCGTCGTTCGGATGGGGATGGGCGCCGGGTGGCTTCTGTAACCCCTGGTGGGGAGGCAGGGGCGGCTGGGGCATCAACATCGGTATTGCCCCTCCGCGTTATCGCTACCCGATTCGGCCGCGTCCGCGCAATCCCCGGCCAATGGGTGGACATGACACTCCGCAGCCTCTGATCGCAGTGAACCGCCGTGTCGCCCCCGGAAACACCATGCTGGCGCCCCGCGACAAAACCGGAAGCGTCTTGATTGCCGGCAGCGTGGTTCGTCCGCTGAAGCCGATCCAGCGGCCGTCCTACAACCCCACGGTCCCGGTTTTCGGCACACGTCCCGTTTCGGGTACGCAGCCCTATCCCGGGAATAATCCACGCACCGGTTTTCAGGGCGGTTCCGCTCCGCGGGTCATCGACGTTCCGGCCAGACCGGGAAATGTCTATACGCCCCCGCCGCAGACGCGGCCCGGCACAACGTATACTCCTCAGCCCGTCGTGAGACCGAACGGTGGCTCTTACGCGCCGCCACCGACCCATTATTCTCCTCCGCCTTCGTCCCCGGTTCGCAGTTCTCCTCCGCCTTCCGCTCCGGTGCGCAGCTCGCCTCCGCCTTCGGCTCCGAGCCACCCCAGCAGTGGAGGCGGCGGTGGAGGTGGTGGCGGACACCCCGCGGCCGGTCCGCATCGCTAAGCAGGTTTGTGACGGATGATTTCGTTTGCCGATGAGGCTCGTGGTATCCCAGGTTAGGCGCAAGAAACAAAGACGCGCCGAACCTGGGGCACCCAAATATTGGTGCGACAATAAACGGTCAAAAACTTAGCCCTCAGCCGAAAAGGCCGCTCCCTTAGCCGGGGCGGCCTTTTCTTTTTCCAGCTCAATCCATAGCCGCGCCATCTGCTCGAGCGATAGTGCCTCTGCGCGCGCCTGTCCTGAAACAGACGCGCGGGACAGCGCCGCCTGAATCATGCCCGGCCCATGGCCGGCGGCGCGAAGATTGTTGGCCAGCGTCTTGCGCTTTTGCGCGAACGCGCTGCGCACGAATCGCAGAAATCCTGCCTCCTCCACGCCGAGTTCTTGGAACCGCGGCGCAAACCGCCACCGGAACACGGTCGAATGCACTTCCGGCGGCGGCGAAAACGCGCCCGGCGGCAGGGTAAACAGCGGCTCCACTGGCCCGTACATCTGCACCGTCACCGAGAGGACTCCATAATCGCGTGACCCCGGGCGGGCGACAATCCGATCGGCCATCTCGCGCTGCACCATCAATACTGCCCGGTCCAGGGCGGCATGGCTGGCCGCCAGCTTCAACAGGATCGGCGAAGTGATGTAGTAGGGCAGGTTTCCAAGAACCGGCAAGCGCTTGCCCGCCTGCCTTGCTGCTGCGGCGAAATCAAATCCCAGCACATCCGCCTGCACCACGTTGACTCGTTCAGCGGGGAACTGTGCGCGTAAAGCCGTCGCCAGTTCGCGATCCAGTTCAATCGCGATGACCTGCTTTGCCCGGCTCGCGAGCGCCTTTGTGATGGCGCCACGACCGGGCCCGATTTCAATGACAGTTTTCCCGCCCAGGTCTCCCAGCGCAGCCGCGATCCGGCCAATAGCCTGTGCGTCGTGCAGGAAGTTCTGGCCGAGCTTGGGTTTGGAGGGCATTGTACTTCCGATGTTACAGGCGGGCTTATGCCTCGTTTTTCAGCACGGCCAGTTCGAACGTCCGCCGCTGCCGGAAGCCGAGACTCTCGTACACTCGCACCGCCGAATGATTGTCGGCGAAGCTATGGAGATAAGGAGTCTTGCCCCTGGTCCGGATCTCCTCCATCACCGTTGCAATCAGGATGCGTGCATAGCCGCGCCCGCGGGCATCGGGGTGCGTGCAGACCGCGCTCACTTCCACATGATGCGGCAGGTGAGTCCGCTCCCCGGCCATTGCCAGGAGGCGACCCGACTCGAAGATGCCAAAGAACGGGCCGAGTTCGATGGTGCGTTCTCGGAACGGCCCCGGCTCGGTCAACTCGGCCAGTGCAACCATCTCCGGAACATCCGCGGCCGTGAGAGGCCTGAGCTCTTCGCCGCGCGTCAGTTCGATTGCCACGTCCGCCGGCGGTTGCTCACAGACCATCTGCGTCAACACTCCGCCGCGAATCAGGGTCCACCCGGTGGGCGGCGCCGGCCGCTCCGTGCAGAACAGAACGACCACTCCACCCGGCCCCGCCAATATCCGCAGCGCCTCATAATTCATGTCGGACTGTTCAGCAATTCCGCTCAACGGTCCGATCGCTGCCGGATACCGTCTGGCCAGCCGATTCGAGATCGCCAGCGCGCTGTGCTCGGTGAGCAGGGAATTCCAGATGGGATTATCGAGGGGATGCGATTCCTTTGTGGCGCGAGAGTTGCCTTTTAGTGCGGGCATGTAACGAGAGTAAGAAGGTCTTTCGATCAGATCCGGATTCGGCATAAGTCTCAGATGAACTCGGCTCCAGGCGGGATGCTGAATTGCCGACTTCGGTCAGCAATTCAGATTTGGCCCGACACCGCCGTCGACGCGCCATACCGCTGTCGCACAAACCACAGCACTGGCAGCCCGATCAGGATGAGCCCCGTCCCCAGCAGCGATCCCTTCCAGTTGCTCGCATAACTCGACACCAGCACCACGGCAGCCGAGAGCACAAAGATGGCCGGCAGCACCGGGTATCCCCACACCCGGTACGGCCGCGCGTACTCGGGATGGCGCCGGCGATACACGAACACCGTAGTCGCCGTAAGCATGTAGAAGAGCCACTCCGCGAACACGGCCAGTTCAAAGTGCTGTTGGAACTGGCTCAGAAAAAGAAGCAGGACTGTGGAGAGCAGGCCCTGCACCAACAGCGAAGTTGACGGCGACTGAAAGCGGGGATGGATGTGCGCGAACTGCGGAAAGAACAACCGGTCACGAGCCGCCGCAAACGGAATCCGCGCCCCCGACATCACCGTGCCGTTCAGCGTGACGAAGATGCTCAGCGCCATCGCGGCCGCGACAAATCCTGCTCCCCGCGCTCCGGCCACCACCGACAACGCCGCCACTGCCGGCCGTTCGCTGGCGGCAATCTGCGTCGCCGGAAGAATGTACTGGATCGCGGCATTGGTCGCCATGAACAGCGCACCCACGATGAACAGGCCGCCGATGAGGGCGATGGGCAGGCTCCGCTCCGGACGCCGCACCTCTCCCGCCACCATGGTCAGGTCGTTCCACCCGTCGTAGGCCCACAAGGTTGCGATCAACGCCGCCATGAAGCCGTTGAATCCGCCCGCGGCACTGGGCACGCTGGTGGCAAAGTTGCCCCACGATCCGCTGGCCGAAGCAAAGCATAACGCTGCGACTATCAGGATCAGAATTCCCTTGAGCACCGTGAACACAAGCTGAAAGTCGCCGGCCTTCTTGATACCCAGATAATTCAGCCCGGTCATGAACCACGTGACCGCGATGGCAAACACCTGCGACCAAAGCAGCGGAAGTCCCGGAACCGACGCCGAAAGCCAGTGAAATGCGGGAAAGACTCCCAGCGTGCGCGCCAGGCCGCTGGTCACCGCCGCAATCGACGCGGGCTTTGCCACCGCGAACCAGGTCCACATGTAGAGGAACGCGGTTGCGTCGCCATAGACGCCGCGCAGGTAGACATATTCGCCGCCGGCGTAAGGCAGCATGGAGCCCAGTTCCGCGTAGGTCATGGCGCCGAACAAGCGACAGCAGGCCGCCCACAATCCATGCCAGGTAGACCAGCGACGACGAGCCGACCTCCTGCATCATCTCGCGCGGAACCAGGAAGATTCCGCTGCCGATGATGGTGCCCACGACAATGGCCGTCGCCTGGCTTGCGCCCAGCACGCGCGGCAGGTCAGCCGGAGTCTGTTTTATTTGAGGAGAGACGGTGTGGCTCATGCCGTGATGTGAGGGTAGCATGAGCGACTCCAGTTCCACCCTCGCTCGACTGTGACACCAATCACGGGCAAGGACTCAACAGAGGTCTACACTTCCGGACCATCGAGGAGGGTCAGGCTATGAACGCGCAATGCACAAAATGCGGAACGTCTCTCGCGCTGCCCTGGAGTTTCTGTCCCCAATGCGGGCTCGCTGTCACCCAAGAAATCCGGCGGGACCCAACCCCCGTCGAGCATAAGAAGAGTTCCATGCCCGGCGCGTTCGGCGGGCTCATGTTCGGAATCATCGCCGCCCCGATTCTGATCATCGTCGGGACACTTCTGTGCCTCACCGGGCTGGGCGCGTTCCTGGGAGTGCCGATGATACTCGCCGCGATCCTCGCGCCTCTTATCGGGCCTCTGATCGGGATCGGGGAGCACAAAGTGCGGTGCCCCTCCTGCTTCACGCGGATGATCACCGTCGCCGACAGCAAACTGCACTATTGCCCGACGTGCGACAAGGAATTCGCTGTCGGCGAGCACCAGGTGGCGAAAGCCAGCTGAAGGTCGTGCCGGCGCCGCTTACATAGGTTGCTATCAGCGCCAAGGGCGCTGATAGCAAAACTGAATGGCTCGCGCGTTCATCCGCTGTGGTTCTGCCACGACAATTCGCCGCTAACTCGGCTTCACCGCAATGTCATTCACTACGTGCTGCACCTGAGGAACCTTCTTCGCCAGGTCTTCCGCTTCTTTCTTCTCCCGCTCTGTTTTCACTGACCCTTCAGATACAGCGTGCCGTTGTCGGACGAGTACTTGATGTCTTCCTTCTCCAGTCGTCTTGCTCGATTGCAGGCTGGCCTTGAATTTGTCCTCGATCGCGCTGTCGAGCGATGCGGCTTTCTCCGCCGTCTTCTCCATGTCCTTCCAGCCCCGCCGACTGCACCTGGATCTGGTTCTTGATGGCGTAGCCGGGCGCAGCCTGAACTGCAAGGCTCTCGGCCTGGGTCTTCTTGTCGCTGCTGCCCACAATTCCGCGCAGCGTGATCTCTCCCTTACCCCGGTCCTGAAACACTTCAACAGTGCTCAGGTCGTGCTGGTTAAGCGTGTTGTAAACCGCCTGCTTGTCGTCGGGATGCCGTTCTGGCAGCCCACGAGGGCCAACAGCCCGACCAACAGCACCCCACCCAAAGCCAGCAATCCAATTCGTGTCGATGTATGTTTCATGGTTTCGTCCCCAAGTTCGCCGTACTTCGCTACGTGGCACAGCTTCGGAGTCAAAGCCGGCCAAGTGCGTCGCCGCAATGGGGGGATGCGTATCGACCGGCAGCCGGTTGTTCGCGGACGTCGGCGAGTGGAGCTTGCAGAAACTGACTGGCAGAGCTACGGGGAACGCCCGCGAGGGGCGAGAGGGTTCGGCAGGCTGCTGCTCGTGGAAATGCCGCCAGATCGATTCGGCGGTCTTTGCGCGGAACCACCGCCGCCAGCGACTCTGCCGTCGCCTGCTGCACATCGCGCAGGCTGCCGAAGTGTGCCAGCAGGCGTTGGCGGGTCAGAGCGCCCACGCCGGGAATGTTCAGCAGTTCCGAATCGCGGTCGCGCATGGCGCGCCGCTGGCGATGATAGCCGACCGCAAAGCGATGGCTCTCGTCGCGGATCAGCTGGACGAGGTGGAGCACCGGCGAGCGGCGGTCCAGCACCACCGGCTCGTCTTCATTGCCGTAGAGATAAATCACCTCTTCGCGCTTGGCGATCGAGGCCAGCGGCTGGGTGGTGAATCCCAGTTCCTCCAGGGCATCCGGCGGCGGCGTGCAACTGGCCCAGGCCGCCGTCGATCAGGACCAGCGAAGGCATTGGCTTGTTCTCTTCCTTCAGGCGGCGGTAGCGGCGGAACACCACCTCGCGCATCGAAGCAAAATCGTCCACGCCGAGGACCGTCATCACTTTGAACTTGCGATAGGCCGACTTGTTCATCTTGCCGTCTTCCCACACCACCAGCGACGCGACTGTCTCGGCGCCCTGGATGTGCGAGATGTCGAAGCACTCGATGCGGCGGGGTAACTCGGGCAGCATCAGCGCGTCGGCCAGCGCTTCCTGGATGGCTTTGCGCGAGGGCTCCAGCACGCGGAAGCGCTGCGTGTACGACTGCTTCGCATTCTGTCCGGCGAGATCGACAAGCGAGCGCTTTTCGCCGCGCTGCGGAACGGCCAGTTCGATGCGGCGGCCCACCTGGTCGCTCAGCAGCGTGGCCAGCGTTTCGCGATCGTCGAAGTCCACCGGCACAAGAATCGTGCGCGGCACATATGGCTGGTCGATGTAGAGCTGCTTGAGCAGGGCCGAGAAAACTCGCGCCGGCGATGGAATGGAGAGTCGGCTTGTGTGCTTTCCCAGGTCTCAGAACGCGAAACCTGGGGCACCCGATCTGCTGTGGCGTGTCGGTTTCCATGGCAAGATCTCTCCAGCAACTCCGGCAGATCTTCCCAGAAGAATTCGCGCCGATCCACGATCTTTCCGCCGCGCATGTGAAACAGATTCACGGCCAGGCTGCCGGCTTCGAAGTGATAGCCGAACACATCGGCGTCGTCATCCTGCTCGGCGGTGGCGATGCGCTGCTTTTCCTGCAGCTGATGCACGGTCGTGAGCTGATCGCGCAGGCGCGCCGCCGCTTCATACTGCTCGCCGCTGCCGCCGCCATCATGCGCGCCGTCAGCGTACGTTCCAGCTCCGCCTGCCGTCCTTCGAGAAACAATTGCGCGTCGCGCACCGCTTGCTGGTAGGCGTCGGGTGTGGTGTTGCCTTCCACGCAGGGTCCCAGGCAGCGATGAATGTAGTACTCCAGGCAGGCGCGTGGATGAAAGCGCGTGCAGATCCACCTTGCAACTCGGCAGCAGAAAGCTGCGATGAATCAGCTCCGCCACGCGGTAGGCGAGATTGCCCGGGAAATACGGCCCGTAATATGCGCCGCCATCCTTGCGCAGCCGCCGCGTCACGAACACTTTGGGAAAGCGTTCGTTGAGCGTGAGCTTCACATAGGGGTAGGTCTTGTCGTCGCGCAGCAGGATGTTGAAGCGCGGCTTGCGCTGCTTGATCAGGTTGTTTTCGAGCGCCAGTGCTTCGTGCTCGTTGGCCACCAGGATGTAATCGATATCCACGGCCTCGCGCATGAGCGAGCCGGTCTTGGCGTTGGCTTGCGAAGCTTCCAGCAGGTAGGAACGAACCCGCGAGCGCAGGTTTTTCGCTTTGCCGACGTAGATGACTTCGCCCTCGGCGTTCTTGTAGAGATACACGCCCGGCTGGGTCGGCAAAACGCGGATTTTCTCGTAGAGATCCATGCGGGCGAATCGAGGGTTCCTGGTGATTAGATTAGCGGGTTGCGGGCGGACGGCGCAGAAGCAGGCGAAATTCAGGCAAACCTTACGCTTTTCGGTAAACTTTACACGGTCCCGGCCCCGCAGAACTAACTTTGCAGCGATTGATTAGCCTTTCATATTCAGTAACTTAACGTTCACATTCCGTTTGGCCCCAGAGATGCATCTTACCGATGTGGCAGAGACGTCGCCCACTTGCCAGATTCTGCCCCCAAGGGAACAGGCGACGGGAGGATTCAAGAAGATGATGAAAGCTGGATTTGGGTTGTGTGTGGCGGCTTTGGCTTTGGCAGGTGTTACTGGGTGCGCCACCAAGAATTACGTGAAGAAGCAGACCGCCCCCCTGATCGACCACACCAATCAACTCGATGAGAAGACCGCAACCAACAACCGCAACCTTCACGACGTGGATGATCGCGCGCAGGCCGGCATCAAGCAGGCTCAGGGCGCTGCAGACAGCGCCACGCAGAACGCGCAGAACGCCACCAAGGCTGCCGGCGATGCGGAGAACCGCCGCCAACGATGCCGTCCATCGCGCCGACTCGCTCGACAGCGTGAGTCAAGGGATTGGATAACTACAGTCCCATGGGCGAATGTCACCGTCACATTCGGCTTCGACAAGGCGGTTTTGACCAAGGACGACAAGGAACAGCTGGACAACTTCGGCCAGCAGCTTGGCGTCGGCGAAGAGCTACATCCTCGAAGTGACCGGCGGAACCGATTCCATCGGCTCGGCCGAATACAACTATGAACTCAGCCAGCGCCGCGCCGACGCGGTGGTGCAGTACCTGGCCACCAAGTACAACGTGCCCGCCCGCCGCTTCTACCTGATCGGCATCGGCAAGGACAAGGAAGTGGCTCCGAACAACACCGCGGAAGGCCGCAAACAGAATCGCCGCGTCGAAATCCGGCTGCTTTCGAACTCCACCGAGAACGCCACTTCCGGCGCTCCCGGTTCCGGCCGGTAAATTGGGCCAATAAGTTGGGATAAATAAATAGATTAAAACCGTTTATTAGACTCTCGCCTGAAAGAACCATGGCCCCGGACGCAATCCGGGGCCATGTTTCTTGAGTGCAGTGGTCAGTGATCAGTGGACAGTTTTCGGCGATCAGCCGAGCTGCCGCACATGTTCGGCGCGAACGTCATTGGCCGTAAACAGCCGCAGGAACGGCGCACCCTGCGCGGCCGCTTCCACTGCGGGCCGGCCGTTGGCTTCTTCGCGTTCCACAATGCAGACGACGGCGGCGACGAGCATCCCGGCTTCGCGCGCGGCTTCAATCGCGGTAATGGTCGAAGCGCCCGTGGTGCAAACATCATCGACGATCACGACGCGCGCGCCCTCGCGGCAGAATCCCTCGATGCGTCGTCCGGTTCCATGCGCCTTCTCCGCCTTGCGCACCAGAAACCCATGCAGCAGCGGTGCGCCGGGATGGGAGAGTGCCCGCCACGCGCTGGCCGTCGCTACATTGGAGACGATGGGATCCGCGCCCAGGGTCAACCCGCCGACGGCTTCGGCCTCAATTCCGTTTTGTTCGAGCAGTTCGAGAATGGCGTGTCCGGTCAGCCGCCCGCCTTCGGCGTGCAGCGTGGTGGTGCGGCAATCGATGTAATAGTCGCTCGTCCCTCCCGAGGACAACTTGAACTGTCCGAGTCGAAAGCTGGTGCGGGCGAGGAGCGAGAGCAATTGCTGTGCGTAGCTTGGTGTGGGCATCAATGAAGATTGTAAAAGACAGCTGTTAGCTTTTAGCTATTAGCTTTTGGTCCCTACCTGCAACGTCAGACCATCGCCATTCAATTCGTCCAATCAGGAAATTGCTTGGCGCGGAATAGCTAAAAGCTAAAGGCTGCAATTTCACATCTTGTCCAGATGGCGGAAACCGCTGGTTCCCAGGAACATCAGCGAGAACAGCAGCAGATTGTAGCTCGAGTGCACCATCACGCTGGCGGCCAGCGATCGCGCTGCCAGCCTGATCCAGCAGAGCACCAGGCTGATCGAGACCAGCAGCAGAAATGGTCCGATCGACCAAGCCGTCTGTTCGCCATGCATCAGCGCAAAGGGAATGCTGCTGATGACCGAGGCCACCACCATCGCCTGCATCGACCAGCGACCGGAACCATCGGCGCGGGGTTGCGGCGGCTTCGATCCCGTGGCCTGTTCCACAATCCAGTCATAGGCCGTGCACAGGGCCGGCAACAGGAAACCACGATAGGCGATCTCTTCCATCAGGGGCGCCAGTGTGACCCCAAACCCAAACAGCAACCATATGGCTCCGGGTATTTGAAATGTCTGGTCGATGGGAGTGTTGGCCGGGCCGGGAATCAGGAACTCGTCGGCAAGCGCGGCGACAAAGCACGCGGCAGCCGCTCCGAGCAGCCTCCAGATATGCCGAGCGGCAGCGGATGCGCGCCATTCAAGTCCGTCGAAAAAGCTCTTGCGCCAGATCAGGGGAAACACCCCGATGCAGAACAAAAGCGTGATGACGTACCAGGCAGCCTGGCTGCCGATCTTGTAGTGGATCTCTTCGACCGCTTGCTGCGAAGTCGAAACACCAAACAGGTGAAAGTGCAGTGCAACAAAGACCACCAGCAAAGAAGCGCGAACGCCGCCGTATGCGACCAGCAGAAAGATAAGGAAATCGCCGAAATTGGGCTTGCGCGCGGCAGGCCGCGGTGGACGCACGTATTCGTAATGCGCAAAAAGGGGTTCCTCACCTTGAGAGGGTTCCAGGGAAGCCGTCGGCACTTCGCCGGCATCGCTGATGATCGGAACATTTGGAGCCGGCTCCGGGGACAGGCTCAAATCAGAATCACGAACCAGACCATCGTTCGCATCGGCGGGGCCGACGGCATTCTCTATGTCATTTGACGAATCAGGCGAAGCGCTCATCATCGCACCGGCTTCTTGCGGAATTTCTTTTCCGCCGGAGCAGAAACGTTTCGCTGCGTGCGCTTCCTGGCTGGACTTGCGGCTTTGCTGCTTGATCCATTAGGGCCCGCACCATTCGCGGAAGGAAAAGAGCCGCCCGACACTGGGGCCAGGCTGGCCAGAACTTCCTCCGGGTCTGCCGCCTCGAGATATCCATTCGTCGAGGAGTAATAACGCTTGAGAAACTGCCCGGTGAACGACTCCGGCGTCGCGGCCACCTTCGCGGGCCGGCCCTCCGCCACCAGCCTCCCGCCATCTTCGCCGCCTTCGGGTCCGAGATCGATGATCCAGTCTGCATTGCGGATCACGTCGAGGTTGTGCTCGATGATAATCACCGTGTTGCCAAGGTCGGTCAGGCGATGCAGCACTTCGAGCAGCTTGCGCACGTCATCGAAATGCAAACCTGTCGTAGGCTCGTCCAGAACATAAAGCGTCCGTCCCGTCTGCCGCTTGCTCAGTTCGCGCGCCAGCTTCATGCGCTGCGCCTCGCCTCCCGACAGCGTAGTCGCGCTCTGACCCAGGTGCACATATCCCAGGCCGACGTCGACCAGGGTTTGCAGCTTCTGCTTGAGTTGCGGCACGTTGGCCAGCACCGTCAACGCATCTTCAATGGTCAGGTCGAGAATGTCCGCGATGGAGTGACCGTGAAACTTCACCGCCAGCGTTTCCTGGTTGTAGCGGCGCCCGTTGCACACTTCGCACTGCACGTAGACATCGGGCATGAAGTTCATCTCGATGCGCCGCTGCCCATCGCCCTGGCACGCCTCGCAGCGTCCGCCGGTCACGTTGAAGCTGAATCGTCCCGGCTTGTAGCCGCGTTCCCGCGACTCGGGCAGCATTGCAAACAGATCGCGAATCGGGGAGAACACTTGCGTATACGTAGCCGGATTCGAGCGCGGCGTGCGTCCGATCGGGGACTGGTCGATGCGGATCACCTTGTCCAGTTGCTCGGCTCCGCTCAACGACTCGTGCGCGCCCGGTTCCTCGCGCGAACCATAGATGGTTTGCGCCAAAGAGCGATAAAGAATGTCGTTGATGAGCGTGCTCTTGCCGCTTCCGCTCACGCCGGTCACCACGGTCATCACGCCCAGCGGGATGCGGATGTTGATGTCCTGCAGGTTGTGCTCGCGGGCTCCGTCCACGGTGAGCCATTTACCGGTGAGAGGTCGCGGCGTAATGCGATGCAGCATGCCCGCCGCTCCGGAGAGATAGCGGCCGGTCAGCGATTGCGGGCAGGCCATGATCTGATCCGGGGTGCCTTCGGCGACCACGTGTCCGCCTAGCTTGCCTGCGCCGGGGCCCAGATCGACAACGTAATCGGCATGACGAATGGTGTCCTCGTCATGCTCCACCACCAGCACAGTATTGCCGAGGTCCCGCAATTGCTCGAGTGCCTGGATGAGGCGATTGTTGTCTCTCTGGTGCAGACCGATGGAAGGCTCGTCGAGCACATAGAGCACGCCGCGGAGCCTGGATCCGATCTGGGTTGCCAGCCGGATCCTCTGGCCCTCGCCGCCGGAAAGCGTAGCCGCGTTCCGCGACAGCGAGAGATAGCTGAGACCTACCCCGCAAAGGAATTCCAGCCGCTCCACGATCTCGCGCCGTATGCGTTCGGCGACCAGCGCCTCGCGCGCGGTGAAGCTGAGATTGATGGCCGCGGAGAGCGCGCGGTTGAGAGGAAGCGCCGTGAAGTCGGCAATGGAGAGCCCGCCGATTTTCACTGCCAGCGATTCGGGCCGCAGCCGTTTCCCGCGGCACACCGGGCAGGGCGTCGCCGACATGAAGTTCATCATGTACTCGCGGTATCCGTCGCTGCGCGCCTCGTCGATGCTGTCGCGCAGGTAGGCCAGAATTCCGTGAAAGCCGGTGCGCGGCGCTTCGTTCTTGGGCGGACCGTAGACCAGGATGTGCTGATGCTTGGGCGGCAGATCCTCAAACGGCTTTTTCAGCTCGATATCGTACTTGTCCGCCGCCAGGTTGACCAGCTTAAGCAGGTACTGCGAGGCCGACCCCGGTCCCAGCCCTCCGTCGAGCAGCGGCTTGGACCAGTCAGTGATCACCTTGGCGGGGTCGAGATCGTAGAGCGAACCCAGCCCGTGGCATTCGGGACACGCGCCGAACGTGGAGTTGAACGAAAAGCTGCGCGGCTCCAGCTTGGGCACGTCGAGGCCGCAATCAGGGCAGGCCATCGAGGAGGAAAATAACTGCTCCTCAGGTTTTTGGCCGCCTGCGCCACCGGCAATCGCGACCAGCACCAGCCCGTTTGCCATTTGCAACGCCTTGGTCACGGCAGTGTCCAGCCGCTTCTCGATCGAACCTTTTCCCCCCTGCGGGGCGGCAGCCTCGGTCGAGGTCGGCTTGAGCAGGATGCGATCGACCACCGCCTCGATGGTGTGATTCTTGCGCCGGTCCAGCACTACCGGCTCGGACAGATCGCGCAGTTCTCCATCGACGCGCGCGCGAAAACCCTGCTGGTCGAGCTGATCGAGCAGGTCCTTGAATTCGCCCTTGCGTCCGCGGACCATGGGGGACATCACCGTGACGCGTTCACCCGTGCCTAACTGCAGGATGCGCTGTACGATCTGTTCCGCGGTCTGCCGCGCGATGGGCCGGCCGCAATTCGGGCAATGGGGCGTCCCAACCGACGCGTACAGCAGGCGGAGGTAGTCGTAGATCTCCGTGATGGTGCCGACGGTCGAGCGCGGGCTGCGGCTGGTTGTCTTCTGCTCGATGGAGATAGCCGGGCTGAGGCCCTCGATCGAGTCCACGTCCGGCCGCTCGATCTGGTCCAGGAACTGCCGCGCGTAGGCCGAAAGCGTCTCCACGTATCGCCGCTGGCCTTCGGCGTAGATGGTGTCGAATGCCAGCGAGCTCTTTCCCGAACCCGAAAGCCCGGTGACCACCGTCAGGGTATTCCGTGGAATCCGGACATTGATGTCCTGGAGATTGTGCTGACGCGCGCCGCGTACCGAAATGTGTGTGATGGCCATTTTGGGAAAAAGGCGGGGAGATCCTGCGCAGTTACGTTGGATAGTTACCCGTTTTGCTCTCTAGAGGTATTCTATTGATTAATAGAAACAAGGGTCAATGAAGCGGTTTTTCTGCGAAAATCGCAGAGATGCCGGTTAGTGCTGAGCACGTCAGGCACTTGCCAAGGCGTGTACTTTGAACTGTTTTCCCGGCCCCGGGCTCGCGAGATCAAGGTGGAGTAGATGTCGGATTTATTCAATGTCGTGATGTTGATTTGTGCGACCGTGGGGTCGATGGCCTTTGGCGTCCTGGTGTCTTACGCAATTTTCCGGGTTGGATTCGCCATGATGCGCCCGCGACGCAAGTCCGTCCCTGTCAAGGCGCAGGCCGAAGCGGCAACTATCCTTTAAACATTCCCAATATTATTTTCGAATCTCGAGCGCGTCGCAGCCACGTGCGCCTTGCACGTAATAAGAGCCAAAACTGCACAGTGGCCCCACCCTTGCGATTTTCTTAGTGTCGCATCGGAGGGCGATTCACATGAAAAGCAACGCCGCGCGTTTAATGCGGCTGCTGTTGTGCTGCTGCTGCTGGTCCTGCATCTGCTGTTGCCGCTGCTGCAACTCCTGCAGCACCTGCTGCGGCGTGCGCGGAGCTCCCGGGGGACCCTGCGGCACCATCTGCATGGGGGGACGCCCGTTGACCATGGGAGGCTGCACGGGGGTATCGTCGGCCTCCGGCTGCTCCGGAACATCTTCATCAGGGGAATCCTGCTGGACGGGCCGATTGGCCGAGGAAGAGGTATTCCCGGTGCGGCGGGTGCTGAGTACGATCTGTCGCGGGGTTCCCGCGCCCTGGTCACCGATCATCAGCACGTTGTAGCTCGACCCGTGCAGAAGTTGCGAGATGACGTCCCGCGCCGTACCGGGTCCGAACTCTCCAAAGACTCTCTCATCCGTGCCGATTCCTTCCACCTTCGCGCCGGTGTCGGCCGAAACCTGGTTCAGAATTTCGTGCAGGCTGGAATTGGTGGCCTGGATGCGTAATCCCTGGCTGTCCCAGGTCACGGCAGGCTTGGCGGGCGTGTCGTTGACTGGCCAATGGGGTAGCTCGGGAGCGGGCGGGTCCGGAGCGGGCTGCTCCACCGCGGCCGGTGCGGGCGCAGGTGACGGGGTACGGTGCCGGGGCGACTTCTTGGCCGTGGCGGCGGTTGGAGAATTTGCCGGCGGCTGGGCTGGCTGGGCCGTGATCCCCAGGGCTGTGAAGAGAACTGCCGCCGCCAGGAGAACCGGTCGAACGCGCAGCCATGCTGCGGCGGGGCTCGGCGTGAGGAACGATGCTGAAGGATAGATGCTGCTCATAACAGGCGGCTCCCGCCGCCGAAGGGGCCCATACCGGACAAACAATTCGTACAGCCCCTCTGTACTAGACTATCAGTGACCCGTAGACGCTCGAAGTGTCGCGCCCGGGGCGGGGAGGATGCCTGATCGATGCGCCATTGCGCAAGGACTCCGGGTTCACGCGAACAGGACTTAGTTCGTGGGGTCGACGGTCGTTGGGGCTCGAAACAAAGGAGTTGGAGGAATTGGATTGGAGCTGCGCTGTGGTGCGCTTTGCTGTCCACCCCGCTTGCGGCGCATGCCACAACCTGCACCACCCAGGCCGAAATGAATCCCCAGGATCGCGACACCCTGGCCTCCGCAGGCCAGCAACTGGGCAACGCGGTCATCCAGCAGGATTTCGGTTCCTTACAGGGAACCCTTCTGCCGGCGGTTGCCCAGCAATGGGAAGGCATTCGCGGCGTCATCGAACAGGGCGGATCCTATGCCAAAGGCGGCCAGGTCCAGCTCAATGCTCTGTATCTGCTCGATGCCACCTCGTTGACCGCGGCCGCCGATGCGCAGTTTTTCTGTTCCAACTCCAATGGGTCGCTGACCGTTACTGTATCCATGCGGTCGCTTCCGCCGGGGAAGTATGCGGTGATCCTTGCATATATCCTGGGCGCTTCGACTCCGGGCCAGCCACCCAATGCGACCGTGGGGCAACTGGGGTTCATCCTGGGGCTCGAGGGGAGCTCGTGGAAGCTGGGCGGCGTGTTTCTCCGCCCCGGGACTCTGGACGGGCACGACGGCGTGTGGTGGTGGGAGCGGGCTCGCGAACTCGCCAAGCAAAACGCGCCGTGGAGCGCGTATTTCTCCTACGAGACAGCACGCTATCTTCTTTTGCCGGTGGACTTCGTTTCGTCGCCCAACATGGAGAGGCTTGGTCAGGAGCAGGCGCAGATCAAGGATTCGCCCGCCGAGGCCTTTCCCTACTCGCTGCCCGACGGGGCACGCACCTGGAAAATTGATTCGGTGCACTTTGATCCCTCGCTTCGACAGGCGGATCTGGCCGTCACCTATGAGTCGACGGGCGTGACCGATCCCGCCGCGGTGCGGACCGAGGCCACGACGGTATTGAGCGCAGTCCTCAAGGCCCAGCCATCGCTGCGGCAGACGTTTCATGGCCTGTGGGCCTACGCCGCCAAAGACGCCAAGGCGTCTCCGGTGATGGAATTGCCGATGGCGCAAATACCGTAACGCATTTCGCAGTTATCAGTTCACAGTTCTCAGTTGTGAGTTGACGACTGTGAATTCTGGGACTATTCAATTACGAACTGAAAGGAAAGTGTCTTGTCTGGGTTGATCGATTTACGTTCCGACACGGTTACGCGGCCCACGCCGGAGATGCGCGCCGCCATGGCTGCCGCCGAAGTGGGCGACGATGTGTATGGCGAAGATCCTACGGTGAACCTGCTGGAGAATCGCGCTGCGGCTCTGTTTGGACGGGAGGCGGCGCTATTCGTGCCTACCGGGACGATGGGCAACCAGATCGCGATCCGGTTGCTCACGCAGCCCGGGCAGGAGATCATCTGCGAATCGCGCTCGCACATTCTCGACTGGGAGATGGCCACGACGGCGGTGTTCTCCGGCTGCCTGATTCGCGCCGTTCCCACCAGGCGCGGCACGCTTACCTGGAAGGACATCGAGCCGGTCATCTATGAGCGCGGCGCATTCCGAGCGGCCACCGGTCTGATCGAGATAGAAAACACCGCCAACCTCACGGGCGGACGCTGCACGCGGCTGGACGTTCTGGAAGAGATCTGGAGCCACGCCAAAGAGCGCAAGCTCCCAGTGCATCTTGACGGGGCGCGCATCTTCAACGCGGCGACCGCTCTGGGTGTCGACGTCAAGACCCTCACGCGCGGATTCGATACCGTGATGTTCTGCCTGTCGAAAGGTCTGTGCGCGCCGGTCGGGTCCATGCTGGTTGGCTCGGCGGAGAGGATGGACCAGGCGCGGATCTATCGCAAGGCGCTGGGCGGCGGCATGCGCCAGGCTGGAGTGCTGGCGGCGGCTGGACTGATTGCGCTGGAGATCATGCCCGCTCGCCTGCACGAGGACCACGCCAACGCGCGCCTGCTTGCCGAGACGCTGTCGCACATGGAAGGCGTCTCCATCGACCTCCACTCGGTTGAAACCAATATCGTGATCTTCCACGTGACTGGAGCGATGAGCGCTTCGGAACTGGTTGCGCGGCTCAAGGCGCGCGGAATTCTTGCCAGCACAGTCGGTCCTGACGCGATCCGCCTGGTGACCCACAACGACGTGAGCCGCGGCCAGTGCATCACCGCGGCCGAAGCTTTGACAGAAGAGATTGAAGCCGCGGCTACTACGCGCGCGTAGGCTTTTTACCGGACAAGTTTGTTCCGGTGGAGTTTCGTGCGATCCCAGGTTAGGCGCAAAAAGTCGCCGCGGCGAAACGCGCCGAACCTGGGGCACCCGGGTTAATTGGTGAGTATGTAATCGTGTTGCCGCAACTGCGACGGAACTACGTCGTTACATAGACGCGCGAATGAATGCGCAGGATTACGCACTTTTGTCATGCCCTGATGCGAGCCATTTCTCGCAACTAATTGTCAATCTTCGCGTTCAAATCGCACAGATACCGGAATTTTCCGAAAATTCCGGATGCAGCTTTTGAATCGCGGAGGGTTGAAAGACTATGAAGAAAATTGCGCTTGCAGCGTTGCTGGCTTGCACACTGATTCCTGCTGCCTCGTACGGGCAAGTCTATGTTCGTGTCGGTCCGCCGGCGCCGATTGTGGAACACTACGGTCCGGCACCCGGGCGTGGATATGTCTGGGTCGGCGGCTATCACCGCTGGGACGGGGCACGGTATGTCTGGGTGCCGGGCCGCTGGGAACTTCCCCCTCGTCCCCATGCCGTGTGGGTGCGGCATCACTGGGTGCATCGCCATGGCGGCTGGGTGCTGGTCGAAGGGCGTTGGCGCTAACCAGCAAGGGTTGGCGGGCCGGCCCATTCTGGACACGATGCTGCGTATGCGCAAAATCTTGGCATACTCCTCGGAACAGCTGTAAAAAATCGATCGGGTCTTGTCAGCCTGGCAACGGCCCGGTTGTTCTTGCCGTGCGGAACGCGATCGCGCCCAGTACGGCAATGACGAGAGCAAGCGCGAACCATAGCAACAACGGGTGTTTTTCTGTGAACGGGCGATCGTCGGGACGGGGCTGATACTCGGGATTCGGTTGTTCCTGCCCGGCGGCGGCTTGGGCCGCGTCGCTGTTACCACAAAGAAATTGTCCCAGGTCGTAGCGCGGAGGGCTCAGCTTTTCGTCGCCGTAGTACAGAGTGTAATCGCCACTGCCTGACTCGAAGCACAGGACTCTTTTCAACATTTGAAGCCGAACCGAAGAAGGCACGAGCGGCGCGTTATCGCCATTGTCGATGGAGATGGTCCATTTCGATGTTGAGTCGAAGGTTGCGCGGGGTGCGTCGATGGCGAGGTTTTCCTGGTCGATGTGGTGATCGTTCTGAAGGATGTGGACGCGGAGGAGATTGCCGCTGGATGTGACCGGCGCGGGAGGCTCGGCTGAATCGCCTGGTGCCGCGGACGACGGGCCGGACCTCAACGGTGACGTCGCGACTGAAGTTGGCCGGTGTTGTTCCCGGCAGGAATACGATCCGGTCGACCGGAACGTGGGCTGGCACGTCGAATTCGACGATCGACGAGTGGCCCTTCTGGGTAACGGATGTCGAATCGGCAACCAGGGCATACACGGGTTCTGGACCCGCGAGAATGTTCCACCGTCAAGGTGCTGATGTTTTCAGGCCGCAGTGGTCCAGCGATGCGGAAATGGAGAAAGCGGAAATCGGACCGAGAGAGATGGAGCACGGTGCTGCGGCCGAGTTTTTGCCCGGTGAGGTCGAAGATGGTGAAGTCGCCGATCTTTGTCGCCGGCCCGGTCTGCTGCTGGCTTCCGGCGACGCTCACCGTGGCGGTAAAATCTCTCGCTCGTCACCTTGAGTTGGAGATCACTGTAAGGGCCGCTGGGCATCGCCGCGTCGAACACTGTCTGCCCGCCGCGCACGCCAAGGTTCAGTGGATCGATGGGCTGTTCCGAGGAATACGGTATGGGCGCCGACATTTGTACGAGGTATGGAGTCTCCGCATGGTCGTGGTAGAGGCGGAGGTCGGCGAGGCCCGGAGCCGCATGGGCAAATAGCGCCGCCTCGATAGCAAGGCAGACCGGGTTCTCTCCGCGAGGCACGTTTTGAATCGCGCGCTCATAGCGGAAATAGCCAATCTCCGGAGATGTCGTGACGGCGGCGAGGAGGACGAGAGCGGCCAGGCGCTTCACCGGGGCTGGCCTCCCGCAGAGCGGAGATTGAGCCAGTCGCGCTGGTAGACGAAGCTGACCGCGAGCAGCAGCGCGCCAAGCCCCAGGAAGCTGAGGATGCGGAATCCCTGGCTGAGCGCGCTGATGTCGACCAGGAAGACCTTGCCGATGGCCACACGCCAGCAGCACCAGCGCCTGCCAACGCAGGAAGGCCGAGTGACGCCAGAATCCGAGGACCCAGCAGCACAGCGCCGAACACCATGAAGAACGCCGAATAGGTGAACTGCGCGTACATGTGGTATTCGTGCATGAGTGCCGTGTTGCCGCGCCAGCTGCGATACCACCAGAAGCTGTGGATCTCCCAGCCGATGGCGAGCAGGATCAGAGCGTTGACCAGAAGCGAGCGAGGCGTGGCAAGAGCCGGCCACGAGAGTTGACCGCGGCGGGTTCTCTTCCGGCTCCGCGTTGCGCGCCAGCCAGGCGACAAACACGAATACGGCGATGGCCACGCAGTGGGTTCCAAAGCGCTGGTTGAAAATGGGAACGGTGGAGGCGTCGGGGTTGACCGCAAGCACAGCGGCGAGGCCGAGCAGCAGGCAGATCAGGGCGAGTACGCGCAACAGCTTCGACCCAACCCGGCGCGAAGCCCACAGCAGCGCCGCGCCTTCGACCAGCCACCCAATGGTGAGCCATCGGCCGTGCGCCTTCAGCGGAATGGCGATGGTGAGGAATACCACTGCCGCGGAAAGATGCAGCGACGAGAGCACACGCCGGGCTCTCATGCAATGCGGCGCCGCGCCGGCAGGCGAGCCAGGAGCAGGTAAAACGCGGCGAACGCCACAGCCAGCCAGGGACCTGCCCAGTCGGCGGTGGTCCGAATCGAACAGCGAATAGAACGCGAGGAATCCGAGACCCGCATTGGCGATGGGCAGCAGAACGATGCGAGGTGGTCCCATTCGGAGATCGCGCCGCTCTGCTTGAGGTTCAGCCGCACCAGGCGCGGCGCGAACGCGAAGATCAGGAAGAAGCAGAGCGAGGAAGAATGCGGTGCGGCCGATCTGCGCCTGCGAGTAAAACTCAAACCACCACCCCAGTGACAAAGACGACGGTTCCCACGAACGCGCCAAACAGCAGGCGCGACCACGGCCGCAGACGCCACCAGCACGAGAACGGCGACGTCGAGCATCAACAGGTAACTGAATAGCGTAATTTCGTGGTTCTCGCCGGTGGAAACCAGGACCGGCGTGACCAGGCCGCCCACGATGGCATAGAGGGCCAGCAATTCGGCATCCTGCATCCAGGCAAGAAAGCCGTTGAACGCGGTCACCGCGATCATGGCCACGAAGGCGACCGATGCCGGAACCAGGTGGTAGAGCGAGAAGGCTGCCCAGAGCGAGATATAGAGGATGCCGCTGCCGGTGGCTTTCAGCGAATAAGCGAACGCCGTGTAACCCTTGGAGCGGAAACGCTCAGACCAGGCGATGAGGCCGGCGCCGGCAACCAGGCCGATGAGCACGCGGCCTAGCGGTCCGATCCAGTGATTGTCGATGGCCAGTTTGACAAACCACGCCATGCCGATGAGGATGGCGAGAATGCCGATGCGATTGAACCACTGCGAACCGATGCGGCTTTCGATGGACTGGGTGTCGCGCTGGGTTGCGGGTTCCGTCAAGGCGAATCGCGGCGGTTCGATCGGCCGTGATGGGAGAGCAGGCGAGGGCAGCGGAGCGGCGGGTGATTGCGGGGCCGGCGTCGGGCGCCGCGATCGGGCTCGCGGGCGCGGCTGGTTGGGGCGCAGGTTTTTCCGGCCTTTCCTGGATGCCGTGCGCTTGCAGCAGGCGTTCGAGTCTCAGGACGCGATAGCGCAGATTTGCGACCTGCTCTTCGAGACTGCCGGGTGGAAAGGGATCCATTGCCAAACAACTCTACATCACAACTTGTGGCATTGCCAGTGAGGAGCCGCGCGAACGACGGCCACTATCTCTGCGCTTCGTTTGCGGCGATGTTCCTGGCGGTCTCGAGGGCATCGGCGGCACTGACTTTCACGTCGGGCTCGTTATGGTTCCAGCAAAACCGAAGCGGCCTGCGGTAGCTCGACGTGCAGGAGTCCGCGGTCTATGGCAAAAGTGCGTCCGGACCAAAGGTCCTTCCATTGGCCGCCGGCGTGCCACGATTCCGGGATGGACAGGGCCGCTTTGCGAGAGAAGTCGGCATCGTCGCGCAGGCCCTCTTCGAGATTGCCGGCGAGGATGCGGAGTTTTCCATCCTGCGTACGCCAGGCAGCGATGTTCATGGTCTGCTTGAGGTCGATCTTATTAACGTGGAGTGCGGAGTTGGTCTGCAGCAATTGATTGAATGTCGCCGCTGCGAGCGCATACGGTGCCCCGGTGTTGCCCCATATCTGCGACAAGGGCATGCCTTCGAGCGAGCGCAGGTTCGGAGGGTTCCAGACTGCAATTCTGTTATGGCCAGTTGTATTTAGGGCAAGAGCTGGAGCGCCCTCTTCCGAATAGACGGTCTTCGCAAACTCCGGGAGCGCAGAGCCGGCCCATGGATAACAGTAATCGTCGAAGCTGGCCGGCGCGTTGTCGATAAGGTCATGCGGCTGGCTCTCTGCCTTGCACGGGCGAGGCGGCGCTTCGACGTTGGTGGGTGCGGTCTTCAATCCCGCAGTGCTTTCAAGGATAGGCCCGATCCCGCTCGCAAAACTTCCAATCAACGCGATCGGCTGCCCAGAGCCGATACGCTGGAAAACCGAATGACGAAGGTCGTCAGAGAGGTGCGACGGAGTCTGAAATACAAACATGTCCGACTGAACCTCAGGCACCCACTCAATTCTTGTGGCGGATAACACCGGCACGGGCCACTTGATCAGCGACCCTATCTGCTCGTCGATCCACTCGTTGATGTCGTGATCCGGGGTGGCGTGATCGATCTGCCATTGCATCGACTCGCGCGAATACACCAGGGTCGGACCAAAGATATCTTTTGTCTGCTTGGCATCGGCAACCGCGGCATTGATGTTGTCTGCGAGAAAGTGGACATCCTGCGCGTCGAGCAGGCGTTCGCCCTGGTTGGCCCACGATATGTATGTCCCCATCGGCATCTTGAGCCCGTGAGGGGTTTTGACGCCTGCATGCGAATAGGCCCAGATGCCCCAGCGCAATCGCTGCGGCGCGGAGTGGATCACGTCCCAGCTTTCCCACGCGTCGAAGGTTTCTACCAGCGGATAGTGGCGCACCTTTGAATCGGCAAGAATGGCCGCGTGCATCAGCATGTAGACAAGCTGATAGGTCCACCCTTTTGTCGGAGCATTCCAGAACGCGCCTTCGCGAATGCCGACCTCGTTCCACGCGCCGGCCCAGGTCTGATCGACCCAGATGTCGAGATAGCCTTGTCTGGCGATGGTCTCGAGGTCGAGCCCGTTGCAGCGCCAATCACCGATGGCACTGGCCGCATTGGAATACATCATGACGAATGCGTCGGGATTGGCCTGCTTGGTCTCTTTCACGAGCAAGGCCACCGCTTCGGTGGCATTGCGAATCACGTCCGGGGATGGCGCCAGCGGTCCCCACGGGCCGGCGCGCTGATAAGGAACCGGCATGCCGAAGGAGTCGCGCAGCATGATGGCGTCAAGGCCAATAGCGCGCGACAGGCTGCCCCATTGGGCGGCATATGCCCGGTGCACCGGCGTGCCTTCCGCAATTCCGTGGGGAAGACCGCCGAGCGGTTTCGGGTCCGCATGCAAGAGCGCGGCAGGATCGAAGTAGCGGCCCACGCTGAAATTGCCGGGCTGGATCTGCCCGATTGCCGTGAAAGCTTCGGGGTGACGCTTTACCCAGGGCGCTTCTTCGCCATAGGCATCGCGCCAGGCGTAGTTGAGCATGCCGACTTTCAGTTCGGTGATGCCGCGGCGTGCCGCTTCGCGCTTCATCTCGCCAGCGAGCGTCTTCACGTCGCTGTAGGTCCAGGAATCGTAGCCGTGCCGCGTTGCCACCAGAGCGCCGGCGAATCGCTGCTCTGATGTCTTCTTGCGTTCCTCAGTAGTGCCGGGCAGCGGGCCGCGCTCGTCTACCCATTTTTGCTGGCCAGTTCCGGCGGGTAGCGAAATCTTCTGCTCGAGATCGCCGGACCATTCCATGACTGGCCCGACGGTCCAGCCGATGTTGAGAATGACGCCACGATATCCGCGCACTCCGCGATAGAGTGGCTCGAATCTCTCCCAGAACTGGTGCACCGAATCGGGAATGGCCTTCTGCTTGAACCAGTAGAGATCGATTTCAAGCCAGCGATCAGCTTCAACGGAAGTGACGGCGGGCCGCTGCGCGCCGGCAGATTCCTGCGTTGCGAAAGGAAACGCCACTGGCAATACGAGCGCCAGCCCAAGAACGAACTTATGCATTTCCCGTATGGATTGCGTACGAATCGGCATAGAAAGCACGGACCCCTGATGTGTCTCTGAATGGCTCGAATTGTATCGTTCCCGGCCGGGCGCACCAGCAGCGGGAGCGCACCGATGAGCCGTGTTGCTGCAGGTGCCTCAAAACGCACCATTTGATCCCTCGTCTGAGTCCGGGCCGGCGCGTCTTATGGCGTGAAGTTCGTCACATCTCTTCGGTTTATAGGGCGCTAGAATTGCGAAGGTTACGGACAGACAAGTGCGCGCCATTCCCCGTCGGCGGTGCGGAAATGTGATACGGATCCAGCCACAGAGGAACGCGAAACAAGGCTTCCGGACCGCTGCGAAACGCCTGGGACGAGCGGCGGGCAACAGGAACCATCACGATTGACCGTGGAGAAGGAATGCTCAATCTGGAAGAACGGCAGAAGACGAAAACCATGCAGGACAAGGTCGCCGACCTGAACGCCCGGCGCGCCGAACTCGAACTCGGCGGCGGCAAGGACCGCATCGACAAGCAGCACGCAGTCCGGCAAGCTCTCGGCGCGCGAGCGAGTGGCTGCGCTGGTCGACAAGAACAGCTTCGAGGAGATCGGCCTGTTCGCGCGCCATCGCGCCACTTACTTCGGCATGGCCGGCAAGGAATTGCCCGCCGACGGCGTGGTGACAGGCTGCGGCACCATCGACGGCCGCCAGGTGCACCTCGCCAGCCAGGACTTCACCGTGGTGGGCGGCGCGGCGGGCGAAACCCACTGCAGCAAGATCGCCGACATGATGGGCATGGCGCTCAAGACCGGCAGCCCCTTCATCTTTATCAACGACTCGGGCGGCGCGCGCGTGCAGGAGGGAATCGACAGCCTGGACGGCTACGCCCGCGTGTTCTACCACAACGTGATGCTCTCCGGCACGGTGCCGCAGATCGCCATCATCTGCGGGCCCTGCGCGGGCGGCGCGGCCTACAGCCCGGCGCTCACCGATTTCGTGATTCAGACCCAGCAGGCGCGCATGTTCATCACCGGGCCGCAGGTCATCAAGCAGGTCACGGGCGAAGACGTCAGCGCCGAGGAACTGGGCGGCCCGCAGTCGCAGATGAACTACTCCGGCGTGGTGCACCTGGTCGCCCAGGACGACGCCGAGGCGCTGGCGCTCTGCCGGCGGCTGCTCAGCTTCATGCCCTCGAACAATCTCGAGGACCCGCCGCGCATGCCGTTCAATTCGCGCTTGAAGTCCGACTCCGACATGAACACGGTTCTGCCGGTCGATCCCAAGGTTGCCGTACGACGTGCGCGAAGTCATCAGGCGCGTCGTCGACTACCAGGACTTTCTCGAAATCCAGCCCGGCTTCGCGCCCAACATCGTGATCGGCTTCGGCCGCCTGCAGGGCAGGCCCGTGGGCATCGTCGCCAATCAGCCCAGTGTCCTGGCCGGCGTGCTCGACATCAACGCCTCCGACAAGTCGGCGCGCTTTGTGCGCTTCTGCAACGCGTTCAATATTCCGCTGGTGACGTTTGTCGATGTGCCCGGGTTTCTGCCCGGCGTGGAGCAGGAGCGCGGCGGCATCATTCGCCACGGCGCCAAATTGCTCTTCGCTTATTCGGCGGCCACGGTTCCCAAAATCACCGTGGTGCTGCGCAAGGCATATGGCGGCGCATACATCGCCATGTGCTCCAAGGGACTGGGCGCGGACCGCGTGATTGCGTGGCCCACGGCTGAGATTGCCGTGATGGGCGCGGAGGGCGCGGCCGAGATCGTCTTCCGCCGCGAAATCGATGCGGCCCACGATCAGGCTGCGCGCCGCAAGGAACTGGTCGAAGAGTATCGGGAAACATTCGCCAATCCATACGTCGCGGCGGGCCGGCGGCTGGTCGACGAGATCATTGATCCCGCCGATACGCGCAGGCACCTGGCCCTGGCGCTCGAATCGCTGCATGGCAAGAGGGAACTGCGCCCGCAAAAGAAGCATGGACTCATTCCCCTGTAGAAAAGGACTGGCGTGACATTGCATTGGGCCGATTTCGCTTTGATGGTGGTAATCGTGGTTGCCGGCTTTGCAGCTACGGCTATCTTCTGCTGCTGCGCAAAGTCCGGCAGATCGTCGTCGGAAAGCCAGCGCGAAATGGAACGCCGCCTGACCGCGCTGACTGAAGCCATCAGCATGCACGAGCCGCGCCTGGCCGAGCTCAATCCCGTCGACAGACACTCTGGATGCGAAGGAAATTGAAGCCGAGTCGAATGCCGTGTCTGCGAAGAGTCCGATGGCTCGCGCCTCGAGATTCGAAAGGCCGGCTGCCGGCGAAAGAGGAAATCGCTCCCGAAATCCAGGTGGCGATTGCCGCGGCCGCAGTGGCTCTTCTGGGAAAAAACGCCCGCATCCGCGCCGCCCGCAGGGTTCCGTCGCAGGATGTGGTGAGCCCGTGGACACAGCAGGGCCGGGTGATCGTGCAATCGTCTCACAACCTGCGGTCGAGGAGATGGGGATGAGTCATCTCGAGGAAAGAAGGCAGCGATTGAAGCTGCGGATCACCATCGACGGGAAGACCTACGAGGCCGAGGTCGAAATTCTGGAGGACGAGGAGAGCGAGCATCCCTATGTGCCGTACACGCCCGCGCCCGTCAGCTATACGCCCCCGCCGTTTCCCTGTCTCACCGGTCCCGCGAGTGCGATCGACACCAGCGGCGACGGCGGCAAGGTGTGCCGCAGCCCGGTCACCGGCCTGGTGATCAACGGTGAACGTTGCAGCCGGGACAGACAGTCGAGCCCAACGAGGTGCTCATGGTGCTCGAGGCAATGAAGATGGAAAACCAGGTGACTGCGCACGCATGCGGCGACCGTGAAGAGCGTCAACGTGGTGCCCGGCAATTCGGTCAAGGTGCACCAGGTGCTTCTCGAATTTGAATAGCGAAGTCTCGGCCGGCTGGCGAGTGCCGGCCTGAGTTTGCGAAAGGGAACCAATGGACGATGCATGATGACGCAGTTGCAGCCTGATCGAAGACTTCGAGAGATTCCCGGCATCAAGTTTGTCGATCACGTGGCGATTGCCGTGAAGCAAGGCGACCTGGACAACCAGGTGAAGGCCTACGAGATGCTTGGCTTTCGCGAGATTCATCGCGAAGAGGTGCGCGGGACCGACCAGGTGCGCGAGGCGCTGCTGCAGATCGGCGACGGACCCAACCTGATCCAGTTGCTCGAGCCGCTCAGCTGCGGATTCGCCGGTGCAAAAGATCGTCGACAAGAACGGCGGCCGGCCCGGGGTGGCGCATGTCGCCTTTCGCGTGGAGAGCGCGCAGCGCGCATTCGATGCGATGCAGAGCAGCGGATTCAAAATCATCGACGCGGCGCCACGGCCGGGCTCGCGCGGAACGACGGTCTTTTTCGTTCATCCCAAGTCGCGGGCCGACAATCCCTTCGGCACGTTGTTCGAAATCGTCGAAGCCGGAGAGAGCAAGTGACGGCCATGGTGAACTCTTCTTTCGGAGTTCCCGCCCGTAAGCACCGAGACATGGGAACGCGCGATTCACGAGGACCTGAAGGGCGCGGACTATGCCGAGAAACTGATCTGGCGCTCGCCGGAAGGGATTGACGTCAAGCCCTATTACCGGGCCGAAGATCTTGCCGGACTGAAGTTTCTCGATGCTGCGCCGGGCGATTTTCCCTTATGTGCGCGGCACGCATTCGGGCGGCGGCTGGCGCATCCGCGAAGAGATCGATGCGGTCGATCCCGAAGAGGCCAACAGCGCGGCGCGTTGCGCTGTAGCGGCCGGCGCAGAGGAAATTGCATTTTCGCGCGCAGCCATCACGAATGCTTCTGACCTTGGAATTCTGCTCGCCAACCTGGGCGAGATTCCGGTGCATTTCGAGAACGTGTCTGCCAGCACGGTTCGTCTTGCTGCTCGAGTCGTCTGAAGCGGCGGCCGAGCGCGGCCACGCGTATCCGCCGACCTCGATTGGAGCGCCGATCCTGAATTTTCCGCTGGATGTCATTGCCAGAGCGCCGGCCTGTTTTGTGCCGTTCACCATTCACGCCGAGGAGATTCGGCGATAGCGGCGCGACGGCCGTCGAAGAAGCGGGCTTCGCTCTCGCCTCCGGTGTTGACTTCATCGCGGCGATGCAGGACCGCGGCGTAGCGGTCGACCGTGTCGCGGATTCGGTTGCGTTCTCTTTCGCGATGGGTCCCGAGTACTTCATGCAGATCGCCAAGCTTCGCGCCTTCCGCATGGCTGTGGGCGCAGGCTGTGGAGAGTTTCGGCGGTGCGCGCGAACACGCCCGGGCGCGCCTTTATGCTCGTACCTCGCGCTGGAACAAGACCATCTACGATCCCCACGTGAACATGCTGCGCGCAACCACGGAAGCCATGTCGGCGGTCCTGGGCGGTGCGGATTCGATTTACGTGGCGCCCTTCGATGAGTGCTACACGGACGCCCGACGAAGTCAGCCGGCGCCTGGCGCGCAACACGCAGATCATTCTCAAGCAAGAGGCGCTGCTGGCGCGCGTGGCCGATCCCGGGGGTGGCTCTTATTACCTCGAGACACTGACGGACTCCATTGCCCGCAAAGCATGGAAGCAGTTGCAGGAGATCGAAGCTGCCGGAGGCTTTCGAAAGGCAACAAGCGTAATCGAGCAGACGCTTGAGCAGCGTAAAGCAGTGCTGGAGAAATCCGTGGTCTCCCGCCGTCGCGTTCTGACCGGCACGAACCGATTTGCGAATGCCGCTGAGCGGGCGCTCGATCGGATCGAGATGGCGCGCCAACCATAGACTCATCGCGCGCCGCGCTGCCCTTCGAAGCAGTTGCGCCTGCGCACGGAGCGTTCACGCAATCGAACCGGCAAGACGCCGCGCGTCCTGCTCGCCGAAATCGGCGACGCGAAGATGCGCAGCGCGCGATCGAGCTTCGTTGCGGATTTCTTTGCATGCGCCGGCTTCGTCGCCAACATCGAGCGATTTGAAACTCCGCAGCAGATTGCCGTCGGCCCACGCCGATCTCATCGTGCTGTGCAGTTCCGATCCGGAATATCTTGCGCTCGCGGCCGAACTGTTGCCGGAACTGAAGGCGCGCGGCGTCGAAACCCCGGTGTTGATTGCCGGGCAATCCCGAGACCGCGGAACAACTGCGCGTCGCCGGCATTGCCGATTTCATTCACCTGCGCAGCAATCCCATCGAGCTTCTCGCTAGGCTGCAGCAACTTTTGGGGATCACAAATAATCATGCGTCCCGACTTTTCAAAAATCGATTTCCAACCCGCCATCGCCAGCGAATGAGCGCAGAACCTGCGCCAGCGCGAAGAATGGCTCACGCTCGAACACATCCCGGTGAAGGGTTTCTATACCGCCGAAGATCTTGCCGGCCTCGAACATCTCGAATATGCCGCCGGCGTTGCCGCCCTATCTGCGCGGGCCCTACAGCACCATGTACGTGATGCGTCCCTGGACCATCCGGCAATATGCAGGCTTCTCCACGGCCGAAGAATCGAATGCGTTCTATCGCCGCAATCTTGCCGCCGGACAGAAGGGGCTCTCGGTCGCATTCGATCTCGCCACCCATCGCGGCTACGATTCCGATCACGAGCGCGTGTCCGGCGATGTGGGCAAAGCCGGCGTGGCCATCGACTCCATCCTCGACATGAAGATTCTGTTCGACGGAATTCCGCTCGACCGCATGTCGGTGTCGATGACCATGAATGGCGCGGTGCTGCCCATCATGGCGTTCTACATCGTGGCTGCGGAAGAGCAGGGCGTGCCGCCGGAGAAGCTGAGCGGGACCATCCAGAACGACATCCTCAAAGAGTTCATGGTCCGCAACACCTATATCTATCCGCCCGACGGCTCCATGCGGATCATCGGCGATATCTTCCGCTACTGCGCGGCGAAGATGCCGAAATTCAACTGCATCAGCGTGAGCGGCTATCACATGCAGGAGGCGGGCGCGACCGCCGATATCGAACTGGCCTACACGCTCGCCGACGGCCTGGAGTATCTGCGCACCGGCGTGAAGGCGGGCCTCAGACGTCGACGACTTTGCGCCGCGCATTTCCTTCTTCTGGGGCATCGGCATGAACCACTTCATGGAGATTGCCAAGATGCGCGCCGCCCGCGTGCTGTGGGCCAAGATCGTGAAGAGCTTCGATCCGAAGAATCCCAAATCGCTGGCGCTGCGCGCGCATTCGCAGACCTCGGGCTGGAGCCTGGCCGCGCAGGATCCGTACAACAACGTGGTGCGCACCTCGTGTCGAGGCGCTGGCCGCGGCCCTGGGCCACACGCAATCGCTGCACACCAATGCGCTCGATGAGGCGCTGGCGCTGCCCACTGAGTTTTCTGCCCGCATCGCGCGCAACACGCAGATCTATCTGCAGCAGGAAACCGGTATCACGCACGTGATCGATCCGTGGGCCGGGTCGTATTATGTTGAGCGCCTGACGCACGAACTGATGCACGCGGCGTGGAATCTGATTGAAGAAGTCGAAGGCCTCGGCGGCATGGCCAAGGCGATCGAAACCGGCATTCCCAAGATGCGGATTGAAGAAGCCGCTGCGCGCCGGCAGGCCTGCATCGATTCGGGCCGGGACGTGATCGTGGGCGTGAATGCCTACCTCGCGCCCGAAGAGACCCAGATTCCCGTGCTCGCCATCGACGATGCCGCGGTGCGAGCTTCGCAGATCAAGCGTCTGGAGCAGTTGAAGCGCGACCGCAACGCGACTGCCGTGCGAGCAGTCGCTCGCGGCGCTCGAAAAATGCGCGGCCAGCGGCGAAGGCAATCTGCTGGAAGTGTGCGGTGGATGCCGCGCGACAACGTGCCACGCTGGGCGAGATTTCGTCGGCGCTCGAAAAAGTGTGGGGCCGGTACAAGGCAGTGACGCGCACCATTGCCGGCGTGTATTCCGCGGAGAGCGGCGGTGGCAGAATTCAAAAAGGCGCAAGCAGATGGTGGCTGAGTTCGAGAAGGCGGAAGGCCGCCGCCCGCGCATCCTGGTCGCGAAGATGGGCCAGGACGGCCACGACCGCGGCGCCAAGGTCATCTCCACCGCATTTGCCGATATTGGTTTCGACGTGGACATCGGCCCGCTGTTCCAGACTCCGCGCTGAAGTGGCGCGATTCGCAGTCGAGAGCGACGTGCACGTGGTCGGCGTTTCGTCGCTGGCCGCGGGACACAAGACACTGGTGCCGCAATTGATCGGAGAACTGCGCAAGCTCGGCCGCGACGACATCCTGGTAGTCGTGGGCGGCGTGATTCCGCCGCAGGATTACGAGTTTCTCTATCAGGCCGGGGTGGCCGGCATCTACGGGCCGGGCACGGCGATTCCGGCGGCGGCACAGCAGATTCATGCGCGTCTCTGAGCGGCAGCCTGGTCGGAGGACGCGTCCTGATTGACCGACGCACACGAAAGCGCGCTGCAGGTCAGTCCCGGCTGTGCAACTCCGGAGCCGCCGGACTTGACCGCTCGCGCTGCAAATCGCCGCAAGCGCGCTCTCCCGCGCAGCAATATGTTGACGGCATCCTCGGCCGGCGACCGCGCCATTCTGGCGCAGGCCATCACGCTGATCGAAAGTTCTCGCGCCGCCGACCGCGAAATGGCCGACCAGGTTATCGAGCATTGTCTTCGCTCCAGCGGCAATTCGCTGCGGGTGGGCATCACCGGCGTGCCCGGCGCGGGCAAGAGCACGCTTGATTGAAGCGCTGGGCAATTTTCTGATTGCCGAATACGGGCAGAAAGTCGCGGTGCTCGCGGTCGATCCCAGCAGCGAGCTCACCGGCGGCAGCATTCTCGGCGACAAGACGCGCATGGCGACGCTCGCCGCAAGCGACGATGGCCTTCATCCGGCCGTCTCCTTCGCGCGGATCCTTCGGCGGCGTCGCTCAGCGCACGCGCGAGGCGATGCTGCTGTGCGAAGCCGCCGGGTACCACAACATCATGGTTGAAACCGTCGGCGTGGGGCAGTCGGAAACCGCCGTCCACAACATGGTCGATTTCTTTCTGCTGGTCACGCTGTCCGGCGCGGGCGATGAACTGCAGGGCATCAAGCGCGGCGTGATGGAACTGGCCGACCTGGTCGCCATCAACAAGGCCGACGGGGACAACATCGCCGCTGCCGAGCGGGCCGTCGCCGAGGCCAGGAACGCGTTGCATTTTCTTCCCGGCTCGCCCTCCGGATGGACCGCGCGCGCCATCGCGTGCTCGGCGCTCACCGGCCGCGGCATTGCGGAGATCTGGAACTGCGTTCTCGAGCACGCGGCGCTGACCCGCGCCAATGGCTGGTTCGATCAGAACCGGCGCGAACAGCGGCGCCGCTGGATGCACGAGACTCTCGAACTCGGCCTGCGGCAATTCTTCAGCGCTCATCCGCTCATTCGCATGCGCATGGAGACATTCGAGCGCGAAGTCCTGGAGGGACATACCACTCCGTTTCGTGCCGCGCGCACACTGCTCGAGATGTACGCCAACCTGGGGTCGGGGCGCACTCCATGAATTGCGCTCGGCCCGCGGACCTGGTCCGCACCATTTCATCGATTCACAAAAGAAAGAAGGAGCTCTAACTCATGCCGTCTTTGCCTGTTTTGGTTTTGAACAGCGGTTCTTCCTCGATCAAGTTCTCGGTTTACGAGGCCGGCAACGGCACGAGAGAAAAAATCCTGGAAGGCGCCGTGGATGGAATCGGCACCGACCTGGGCCAGTTCTGGATGAAGGACGGCGAGGGCCGGAAGCTCTTCAACGAGACGCCTGCTCTGCCCAACCGTTCCGTCGCATTCAAGCTGGTTGCCGACTCGCTCAACTCAGGCGAGTTTCCCGCACCCGCGGCCATCGGCCATCGCACCGTGTGCTGCAGCCCCACGGTTCGCGAAAATCAGCGCATCACTCCTGAGCTGATCGACGAGATCGACAGCTATGCCACCCTCGCCCCACTGCATACGCCCATCGGGGTTTACATCATGCGCGAGGCTCTTCGCCTGTTCCCCGGCATTCCCAACTTCGCGGTCCTCGACACCTATTTCCATCGCACCATGCCGGAAGTTGCGACCTGCCTGCCGCTTCCCGAAGAGTATTTCGCGATGGGCGTGCGCCGCTACGGGTTCCACGGCATCTCGTACGAATCGATCATTCACCAGCTACAGCCAAACGTGCCCGGGAAGCTGATCGTCGCTCATCTCGGCAACGGCGCGTCGATCTCCGCGATCCGCAACGGCGAGTGCCTCGACACCTCGATGAGCATGACGCCGGTTTCCGGCATCATCAGCGGCACGCGCACCGGCGATATCGATCCCGGCGTGGTCCTGTTTATCCTTCGCAAGCTCGCGGAAAAGACCGCGAGCGCCAGTGAAGCTGCCGATCAGCTGGACACGATTATCGGCAAGAAGGCCGGCCTGCTGGGCCTGAGCGGGCTTTCCAACGACATGCGCACCCTGCGCACCGCCATCAACGACGGTGACAAAAGAGCACGGCTGGCGGTCGACAAGTTCTGCTGGACCATTGCGCGGTGGATCGGCAGCTTCATGGCCGAACTAGGCGGGCTTGACATGCTGGTCTTCACCGGCGGCATTGGCGAAAACGACATCGACACGCGCGCCGAGATCTGCAGCGGCCTGGGCGGCCTGGGTATCGTGGTCGATTCAACGCGCAACAATGTGCGCGGCGCGGCGGTGATCTCCGCGGAGAACTCGCCCGTCACGGTCCGCGTAATTCCGCCCGCCGAAGACCTGGTGATCGTGAACCATGTTGTCCGGCTGATGGGCAGTGAAGAGAGCTCGAGCGTACCGGCTCGCGAGCCAGAGGCTGTTTCGGTTTAGGCTGCCGGATACGTATGGCGAATCGACGGAGACAAACTCCGAAGAGTTTCGTGGTCTCCCACCTTTGCGACCGACCACCCCAGCGACGAAGACCTGTCGCCGGGGACCCCGGTAAATCGCAAAGATGGGGCACGGAGGTTTGTTTCTGGACGTCTCGCGCCGAATAGGATCATTGGATGAGCCAGAAGCTGTGGGCCGGCGTTGATATCGGCGGGACCAAGACGGCGGTCCTTGTCTCCGCCGACCCTCCGCGCCTTTTGACGCGAGTCGAGTTTGCCACACTCCCTGCCAAGGGCCCGCAGCAAGCCATTGATCGGATCAAGTCGGAACTGCGGGCTATGTTGTCCGAACAGGTCTTGGCCGGGGCGTCTCTCATGGGCATCGGCGTAAGCTGCGGCGGGCCGCTCGATGCGAAGCGCGGAGTGATCCAGGCCCCTCCCAATCTCTCCACCTGGATCGATATTCCCATTGTCGATATTCTGCGAGATGAGTTTGCCTGCCCGGTGTATCTCGAGAACGATGCCAATGCAGGTGCCCTGGCCGAGTATCGATTCGGAGCAGGAAAGGGCGCGCGCAACATCGTCTTTCTTACCATGGGCACCGGCTTCGGCGCCGGGATCATTATTGACGGCCGAATCTACCAGGGAACTAACGGCAATGCCGGGGAGATCGGCCATGTGCGCCTGACGCCGGATGGGCCGGTTGGCTACCACAAGGCGGGTTCGACGGAAGGATGGGTCAGCGGCGGGGGATTGGCGCAATGGGCAGCGGCCGTGGTCGACGCAGCGCGCGCGGCGGGCGAGAAGAGTCTTCTCCTTGAGATTCCCGCCGGCCAACCGGTTACAGCTCGCGATGTGGGCATGGCGGCGGAAGAGGGCGACGCGCTTGCCTGTCGCATCATTACGCAATTAGGCGAAAAGCTGGGACACGCCCTGGCCATTCTCGTCGATATCCTGAATCCGGAACGAATCGTGATCGGCGGTCTCGCCATGCGGCTCGGGGAACGGCTGCTTGAACCCGCGCGGAGAACGCTTGCGGCAGAGGCTCTCGCGCAGTCCGTGTCCGTATGCACGATCGTTCCTGCCGCACTCGGCGAGAGCATCGGCGATATTGCTGCGCTGTGCATTGCCATGGAGGCCGGCGCGCTGGGTTGATGTCGGCTGAGGGCAGAAACAGCAAGGGCGCGGCTTTGAGCCGCGCCCTCGCGCTGTTTATTTCCCCTCCCGCCCTAGCAGAGCTAGGACGGGGCACCCCGTTGGACGGGGCACCCATTCTTGATCAGCAGGTACCGCTATGCAGATCGGGCCCGGTCTGGGCTTCCTGCAGTGCAGCCTGCGCCGCTGCCAGCCGCGCCGTCAACAGCCGGAAGGGCGAGCAGGACACGTAGTTGAGGCCGATCTTGTGGCAGAACTTGACGGACTCGGGGTCGCCGCCGTGTTCGCCGCAGATGCCGACTTTGAGCGTGGGCCGGGTGTTGCGTCCCTTGGCGGTGGCCATTTTCACCAGGCTGCCGACGCCATCCTGATCGAGGGTGGCGAACGGATCCTGCTTGAAGATGCCGGCCTTGAGGTACGCCGGTAGGAAGTGGTTGATGTCGTCGCGCGAGATGCCGAAAGTGGTCTGGGTCAGGTCGTTGGTGCCGAACGAGAAGAACTCGGCTTCTTCGGCGATCTGATCGGCGGTCAACGCAGCGCGCGGCAACTCGATCATGGTGCCCACCATGTAGTCGACCTTGGAGCCCTTCTCCTCGAAGACCTGCTCGGCGATCTTGCGAACGAGCGAGGCCTGGTTGCTCATCTCCTCGATGGAGCCGATGAGCGGAATCATGATTTCGAGGTGCGGATCGCCGCCGGCTTTCTTGACGTTGACCGCGGCCTCGAGGATGGCGCGCGCCTGCATCTCGGTGATCTCGGGGAACGCGATGCCGAGACGGCAGCCGCGCAGGCCGAGCATCGGGTTCACTTCGTGCAGCTCCTGCACGCGAGCCAGAAGAACGCGAAGTTCCTTCAGCTTGGGCGAGCGGGGCTTGGTGTCCTCGAGGTGCTGGATTTCGACCAGGAGCTCTTCGCGCTGGGGCAGGAATTCATGCAGCGGCGGATCGAGCAGGCGGATGGTAACGGGCAGCGACTCCATGGCCTTGAAGATGCCGATGAAGTCCTGGCGCTGCATGGGCAGCAGCTTCTTGAGCGCACTGCGGCGCTGCGGCTCGTCGTTGGCCAGGATCATGGCGCGCACGTGCTCGATGCGGCCCTCGCCAAAGAACATGTGCTCGGTACGGCACAGTCCAATGCCCTCGGCTCCGAACAGGCGAGCCTGCTTGGCGTCGCGGGGCACGTCGGCGTTAGCGCGAACGCGCAGCTTGCGGACCGGGTCGACCCAACTCATGAACTTGACCAGGTCGGTATCATCGGGTTGAGCCGCGATGGTCTTCAGCTTGCCGTCGATGACGCGGCCGGTGGTGCCGTCGAGCGAAATCCAGTCGCCCTGCCTGAAGGTCTTGCCCTTGACGCGCAGTTCCTTCTTGGCTTCGTCGACCGTGCAATCGCCGGCGCCGGCCACGCAGCACTTGCCCATGCCTCTCGTGACAACTGCCGCGTGCGAGGTCATGCCGCCCCTCGAGGTGAGAATGCCGTTGGCCACTTCCATGCCGCCGATATCCTCAGGCGTGGTCTCGCCGCGAACCAGGATGATGGACGAGTAGGTGCCCTTCTGGTGATGCTTGACGGCTTCTTCCGCGGTGAAGACGATCTGGCCGACAGCCGCGCCCGGGGATGCCGGCAGGCCGGTGGCGAGCACTTCAACCTTGGCGCCCTTTTCGTCGAGGCGCGGAACCAGGAAGTCGTACAGCTGGTTGGGCTCGACGCGGAAGATGGCTTCTTCCTGGGTGATCAGGCCTTCGCGCACCATGTCGATGGCGATGCGAACCGCGGCCAGACCGGTGCGCTTGCCGTTGCGGGTCTGCAGCATGTAGAGCTTGCCATCCTGGATGGTGAACTCGAAATCCTGCAGGTCGCGGTAGTGCTTTTCCATCTTCCAGGTGATGGCCTTCAGATGGTCGTACACCTGGGGCATGGTCCGCTCAAGCTCGCTGATGGGCATGGGCGTGCGCACGCCGGAGACGACATCTTCGCCCTGCGCGTTCATCAGGTATTCGCCGAAGAAGATGTGCTCGCCGGTGGCGGGATTGCGGGTGAAGCCGACGCCGGTGCCGGAGTTCTCGCCGAGGTTGCCGAACACCATGGCCTGCACGTTCACGGCTGTGCCCAGCCAGTCATCGATGTGGTTGATGCGGCGATAGGTCTTGGCGCGCTCGTTCTGCCAGCTGCGGAACACGGCATCGCGGGCGGCTACCAACTGATCGATCGGCGTTCTGCGGGAAGTCTTTCTTGGTCTCTTTCTTTACCAGCTTCTTGTATTCGGCGATGATGGCCTTCAACGCTTCAGGCTTCAACTCGTAGTCGAACTTGACTTTTTCCTTCTGCTTGATGCCGTCGAAGATGTGCTCGAACTTCTTCTTGGGAATGTCGAGAACCACGTCGCCGAACATCTGGATCAGGCGGCGGTAGGAGTCATAAGCAAAGCGAGGATTGCCGGTGCGCTTGGCCAGCGCTTCCACGGCCTTGTCATTGAGGCCGAGGTTGAGAATGGTGTCCATCATGCCGGGCATGGAGAACTTGGCGCCCGAGCGGACCGAAACCAGCAGCGGATTCTCGCCCGCGCCCAGCTTCTGCCCCTGCAGCCGTTCCAGGCGATCGAGGGCAGCGTGCATTTCGGAATCGATCTTGGGATTCAGCGCGCCGCGCATGTATTCGCGGCAGGCTTCGGTCTGGATGGTGAATCCGGGAGGCACGGGCAGTCCGGCATTGGTCATCTCCGCCAATCCTGCGCCCTTGCCGCCGAGAACGTCCTTCATACGGCCGTTGCCATCGGCCTGGCCGCCGCCGAAGAAGAAGACATACTTGGTTGGGGTTGCGGTTGTGCTCGCGTTGTCGGCAAGCGGCTTTTCCATTACGCCCTGCGCCATGGGATAAAACCCTCCGTTACGTCCGTTATGTAATTTTGCTCTCCCCTGCACAGTCGCAGAGGCACCTGAAATTCCGCAATGGGTGTACGAATGAAGGGTCGCGAACGCTGGCTCAGCTTGTCAACGGGAATGGGTCAGATTTTTCGCTGAGCGCGTGCGGATAATCCAGACATTCAGAAGCGCATCGCGGGCTTGCACGATTCGCTATAACGAATATCGTCCGGCGCGCACGTTTGCCTGTGCCCAACGTCACAGTGCAGTTGTATCTAAAAGAAGCGAGTTCTTGTTGTTAGAAGGAAATTTCAGGTTTGGGGAGAAAAGTCGATGGCGGGAGAGGGTTTTGAGACGGCCTGCGCGGATTTACGCGGCAGGCCGCTCGTAGTGGGGCTCGCATTGCGACGCGAGGACCGCATTGTGAGATACAAGTATGTCCTCGAGCCCAACCAGCGATAGCATTTCCTCCACCCGCGGGGACACGTTGATGACGGAGAACGTGTTTCCATGATTACGGGCGCATGAATAGAGCGAAATGAGGGCTGCGATACCCGCCGCATCGATGCGGTCGATCCCGTTCAGATCAAGCGTGACGTTGTTTTCACGCAGCAGGGGCGCTACCCGCTGGACCAGTCGCTGTTCATCGCCGCGGACCAGTTCGGTCATTTCGGCGGGCACCACGACCGGCGCTTCATTGAGTTGGCAGAGTGCGCTTTTCATTTTGAACCTCCATTTGCGGCTAGACCGTTACGGGATGAAGTGATAAGAAAAACTGTTCCGCAAACGGTCTCGCCAGTTAACAATTGCACTCGGACGGCCAAATCCACAATTGGGGAATCTACTGAAATCATTGATGATACAGGAGACCCATCTATTGGATTCGCGAACCCGGGTGTTCGATTCTTCAATCCTGCGTTCGCTTCTGAACATGCTGCAAGATAGTACGTAGTGGATGGTGCAGCCGGTTCCATTTTCGTTTCATTCAACGGATCATCCGGGGGACTGGTTAACAGAGTGAATCTGTGAGCGACGATCTCAAATCCGGGCGGATCGAGGCGGAACGGGCGCGCGAGATGGCCCGCGAAGCAGGTTTCAGTGAGGCCGGGCTTGGTCGCGCTTCCGCATACCAATGAGACGCGCGACGCGGAAAGATATAAATCGTTTGTGACCGCCGGGCGCGCGGGAACGATGAGCTACCTGACGCGCGCTGACGAACAGGGACAGTTTGTGAGGGCGCGCGTGCAGACGCCCTTTCCGTGGGCGCGCACAGCCATCGTCTGCCTCGCCAGTTATCACAGCGCGCAGCCGCGCTCGACCGATCCGGCGCCTGCGGATGCCGGATGGATCGCGCGCTATGCGTGGTCGAGCCGCATTGACCGAGAACGGGGACCGCCGGCCGAGCGACTATCACAAGGTGCTGCTCAAGCGGCTGAGGAAACTGGAAGCGCGCCTGCACGAAGAGTTCGGCGAGTTCGAATCGCGCGCGTATGTGGACACCGGGCCTGTGGTGGAACGGGCGCTGGCAACGGCCGCGGGCCTGGGATGGACCGCGAAGAATACCTGCCTTATCCATCCAAAGCTGGGGTCGTTTGTGTTTCTCGGCGTGCTGCTCACATCGCTCGAGGCGCGGCCGGAGCAGCCTGCGCGGATGGTTGCCGATCACTGCGGCACATGCCGGCGCTGCATTGACGCGTGCCCCACAAACGCCCTGTTTACGCCCTACCAGATGGATGCGACCCGGTGCATCTCCTACCTGACCATCGAACACCGCGGAGCCGATTGCGCCGGAGTTGATGGGCGGCATGGGGCGGCAGGTGTTCGGGTGCGATATCTGCCAGGACGTTTGCCCGTGGAATCGCAAGGCACCGGTGGGCGAGGACTCGGAACTGGAGCCGCGCGCGGAACTCGTCAACCCGGCCCTCGAAGCGCTCGCCGCTCTCGACGAAAAGGCATTCGAACAGCAGTTCAACGGATCGCCGGTTCGCCGCGCGGGGTTTGCCGGCCTGCGGCGCAACATCGCCATCGCCATGGGCAACAGCGGTCAACCGCGGTTCGTGGACCGACTCCGGACCTGGACTGCGGAGGCGGACGAAGGCCTGCGCACCGCCGCCCGCTGGGCGCTTGGCAGACTGAAAACATTGGAGGATCAGCAGGATAGCTGATTCCGAAGCTGGGGAACCAGCGGCCTTCCCCCGGGAAGGCCGCGAAATCCTAAGAGACGCGAAGCACGTTGGCGGCGTTCAGGCCCTTGGGACCCTGCTGGCACTCGAATTCGACCGACTCGCCTTCGTTGAGGGTCTTGTAGCCGTTCTCCTGGATCGCGGAGAAGTGCACAAAGACATCTTCTCCGGTTGAGCGCTGGATGAACCCGTATCCCTTGGCGCCGTTGAACCACTTCACTACACCCTGTTCCTTCATCTACTTCTCCTTTTCAGTTTCGGCACGAGTTTCCCGCGGTCGGCTCGGCTCCAGCCAAGAACGGCCACGGAAAAGTCCTCCGCTTGCAAGGCACGGATCCGCCTTGACTGCGGCGGGACCTTGGTCGCTTTGCTGAGGGGTTTGTGCCGCGAAACAAGACATCGATTCGAGGACGTGCCGAGTGCGGTCCCCACGTCGTGCCGCTATCCCAGATCCGCCCCTGCGGGCGAATGGAGCTACAGAACGACAGAGACCGGCTTGTCGAAACACGCGAGCGCTAACCTTCCTGGAATGTTTGGGAAGCCGCCAAATAGCAGGCTGTGCTCCAGTTATGGCAGGAATTCTCTTTCGATGCAAGCGGAAAATGCGATCGCGATCCGGCCCGTATAACCGCTCGTAACGAGCAAAGTCGCGGCAAATCATGCGGAAAAGGACTATCCTTGAGGAAACTCCCTCACCGAGCGGCGCACGGCTACGCACTGGGCGCGCAAATGAAAGTGAAGATCCGAATACAGATTCCAAGGAAATTGCACGTGGCGAGTGTCTCAGATTCCGGTATTGCTGTTGAAACTGCCGAGGCTGGCTCGGGCTCTCAGCCGGTCGTGCAGGCCGGTGCGATCGATGCCACCGACAAACCGGCCGCCTCTCTCGCCGGTGCGGCGCCTGTAACCCACACCAAGTGGTATCGGCTCCGCCAGGACGGTACCGCGCTGGTGAAGTATCTGCTCGACAGCGAAGTGCACACGTTCGCGTTCAGCGTGGCGGCCAACGCGATCCTGTCTTTCATTCCATTCATCGTGCTTGCTCTACACCATTGCGCTCTCGGTGTTTCATTCCAATGCTATGGCCGATGCGGTCAGCCAGATGGTGTTTTATTTCTTCCCGTCCAACCAGGACTTCATCACCAAGAACCTGATGATCGCGGCACCGCGCCACGGCGTCCAGGTGTTCTCGCTGGTCATGATCCTGATTTCATGCACCGGCATTTTTCTGCCCCTCGAAGTGGCGCTCAACCAGGCGTGGGGCGTAACCAAGAGCCGCAACTACCTGATGAACCAACTGGTGGCGTTCGGGCTGGCGATCCTCATGGTTCTCCTCGGGCTGGGCAGTGTCCTGCTCAGCGCGGGGCAGCGCCAGGCATTGTCGTTTCTCTTTTTCCATCACACCGACAACTTCGTTTACAACGGCATCAGCTATCTCTGGCTGGCACTGTGCACCGGCGTCGCCTGCATCCTGTTCTTCTTTTCGATCTACTGGCTGCTGCCCAATTGCAAGGTGCCGGTGAAGCCGGTGCTGCGCGCCTCGATCGTCGTCGGTCTCATCTGGCTGTTCTCGAAATACGTCTTCGTCGCCATGCTCCCGCACCTCGACCTCAAGGCGCTCTACGGGCCGTTCTATGTTTCGGTCGGGTTGCTGTTCTGGGCGTATATCTCGGGGCTGATCCTGTTCGCCGGGGCGCAGTACAGCGTGACGCGGTGGAACGGCAAGGCGAAGTAGTTTTCCGAAGACCTGCATTTGAGAGAAACGGGCCAGTCTATGGCACCCGGAACGATTTGACCGCAATCGCATTCGGCCCGCGGCCCGCAGGCAGCATGGTGAAGAGCGCCCGCGTTTCCGTCCGCACCACCGCGACATCCCCCGACCGCGCATCCACCACGAACAGCAGATGGCCCGCAGTTGAAAACGCCATGGCCGACGGCCCATCGCCCACGTGAATTCCGGGGCTCAGCCGCTTGCCGTCGTCGATCGCGTAGACCGTCACTTCCTGCGAGCGCAGGTTGGCCACGTAGAGCAGGGAATTGTCTCGGGAGACGAGTCCATGCGCAGGGTCGTCGCCCATGATGTAGGCCCCGCCGACATCGTCTGTAGTCGTTACCACTTCGGAGATCGAGTCCGACTGCGAGTTGGAGACAAATACTTCGCCGCCGTCGGGTTTGAGCGCGAGGTGTACCGGCGAGCGGCCCACGTCCAGCATGGCTTCCAGGCGATCGGGAACAGCCGGGTGGGAATCGGGCCTTGCCAGAGCGATCGCCATCACCTGATGCCCGCCGGCACAGGCTACGAAGGCCTTCGACGAGTCCGGCAGCACCACAGCGTCCGCGGCGCCCGGGCAGCCTTCGAAGTAAGCGCGCACCCCTCGCGTAGCAGGATCCACCAGGCTCACCGAATTCCCGCGGCGATTGGGCACCACGACCGTTTTCCCGTCGGGCGCCGGCCGTGCCTCCACTGGCTCTTCTCCGGCGCCGATCGCGGCAATCTCCCGCCGTGCCTTCAGGTCGAGAACCGAGATGGTGTTTGAGCCCGCATTGGCGACGTAGGCGCGGTCGCCGGTCGCATCCACGTCGATCGAAACCGGCTGCCGGTGCACCTGGATGTTCGCCGCAACCGAATTGTTCTCAGCGTTGATGATTGAAACGAATCCCATGTTGCCGGGTGCCCCCGAGTTCACGACGTAGACCTCGTTGCGCGTGGGACTGGCCGCGACTGCCACAGGGTTCGGGCCGACCGGAAGCTCGCGGTCGAGCCGCACATTCACCACGTCGATCACCGTTACGGTGTTGCTGCCGCCGTTGGTGACGTAGGCGTATTCGCGGTAGTTGGGCGGGTACTGAGGGAAATCGTGGCGGCGGCAAGCGGACAGGGCCAGAAGAGCCAGGGGGACGGTGAGAATCCCAGGTCTCAGAATCGAGACCTGGGGCACGCCGGGTTTTAGGTGCACGGAAGAGATTCGCAACTGCGAAATGGTTCCTAGAATTTTCCGTCATGAACCCCAGCCGAAGCAGGTTCAACATGGATGCCGCGCGGCAGCACACGCTCGACTACCGGGGCGATCTGGCCAACTTCGCGCATCATGCGCTCGAACTGATCGGGATAGATCGACTGCGGGCCGTCAGAGAGCGCTTTGTCCGGCTGGTGATGCACCTCGACCAGGATGCCGTCGGCGCCCACCGCGATCGCCGCGCGGGCCATGGGCAATACCTTGTCGCGCTTGCCTGTGCCGTGGCTGGGGTCAACAAGGATGGGCAGATGGCTCAGCTTCTGTACGGCAGGAACGATGCTGAGATCGAGAGTGTTGCGCGTGTGGTCGGCAAAGGTTCGCACCCCGCGCTCGCACAAAATCACCTCGTAATTGCCCTCGCTCATGATGTACTCGGCGGCCATCAGGAACTCGTCGAGCGTCGCGCTCATGCCGCGCTTCAACAGCACCGGCTTTCTTAGCCGTCCCGCGTGTTTCAGCAGCGAAAAATTCTGCATGTTGCGCGCGCCGATCTGGATCACGTCGGCCCATTCGGCCACCAGCCCCAGGGTTTCGTTGTCGATGGCCTCGGTGATGATCCGCAGTCCGAATTTGTCCCGGATTTCCGCCATGATCCGCAACGCCTCAAGCCCGAGACCCTGGAATGCATAAGGAGAGGTGCGGGGTTTGTAGGCGCCGCCGCGGAAAAACTGCGCGCCGGCGGCAGCTACCTGTTCGGCGATGGCGAACGCCTGTTCGCGGCTTTCAATGGAACAGGGGCCGGCGACGATGGCCAGATGAACGGCCGCCGATGGTGGCATCGGTGCCCGGGAAGCGGATGACGGTGTCTTCTTCCTTGACGTCGCGGCTGGCGAGTTTATAAGGCTTGGAGACGCGGATCACGTCGGCAACGCCGGAAAGATCCTCGAAGTTGCCGCGGTCGATCTCGCCCTGGTTGCCGGTGATGCCGATGGCCGTGCGCTGGGCTCCGGGGAGCGGATGGGCGCGAAAACCCAACTGCTCAATATGGTCGCAGACAGCCTGAATTTCTTCCGGCGTGGCCTGCGCCTTCATGACGACTAACATGGCTGGCCCTCAAACCAAAAGTGTAACGGTTGAGGCGGCAGAGAGCAATTTGAAATGGGACTAAATGGTTCAGGTGGAAGGACCTCCGTGTTGGGGTCCTTCTCGCCCTGGAAATAGATAAGATAAAAAGCTCACAACGCAGATCTGGAGAAAGGCTTGACCTGGAGAAAGGAATTACTAACAACGCAGATCCAGGGGGATGCAGTTAAAAACCTCGCTTGAAAACTTATTCGCCTTCTTCTGCAGCTTCGTTACCAGCTTTGGCGGCGACGAGGGCGGGAGCGATGACCATTCCGATAAAGGCGAGGGCGATCAAGACATCATGCATTTTCGGGTTTCTCCTTGTGTGCGGCTTCTTGAGAGCCTGTCCACATCTGGATGATCGCTCGAATGGGAATTTCGTTAAATCCCACAAAGACGGATCCTGCTGGGAAGCGGGTGGGATAGCCCTTTACACGAAGGTGGGATGAATTTCTCTTTAGAAATCGGTTGCGAAAAACGACGAAGCTAAGCCGCAGGATTTGCGGTACTTAGCTCCGGATCTGGATGCGTCATTCCTGCCCCGATTATTTTCCTGAACGGGTCTTGCGCTTTTCGCTGCGCCATTTTGCGGTCACGAACGCAAGGTATCCAAGCTGGAGAATCCAGGTTACGGCGTAGGCGGCGACTACGAACTGGTGGTCGAGTATGGCTCTCTGATCCATCTTTCTCCTGCTATTTCAATCTGGTTATGGGGTTTTAGCCCAAGGCTTCCATGGCTTCGATGTGGTCATTTTCCTGATGCTTGCGCTCCGTGCGATAGCGGAAGTACAACACCAGCGCGCCCCACGCGAACCAAGCCAGCATGTTCCAGCCAAACGCTGCCAGCATGGTTGGGTCCTTCATGCCGGAGTCGGCGTCTCCGCCGAACACCGGGGCGGGGTGCTGGGTGCGCCACCAGCGGTTCGACATGTAGACGATCGGCACATCGAGCGCCCCGAAAATTCCCAGCACGGCGGCCAGCGTCTGCACCTGCGGGCCGGCCGCGAACCGGCGCAGCAGCAGGTAGCTAACGTAAATGAGCCAGAGGACCAGAGTGGTTGTCAGGCGCGCATCCCAGGTCCACCAAATGCCCCAGGCACGGCGGCCCCACAGCGGCCCGGTGGTCAGGACGACGGTACAGAACACCACGCCCACTTCTGCGCCAGCCAGTGCCCAGGCATCGTACTTCTGCGCACGCTCTGGATGACTCCGGCGAAACGCGAGGTAGCCAATGGACCCGATCAGGCTGATTGCGAAGAATACGAACGCCACAGAAGCTGAGGGCACGTGGTAGTAGAAGATGCGGAACACGTATCCCTGCATGGCATCGTTCGGTGCAACGTAAATGGCCTGGTAGAAGCCCCAGATCATGAGGGCTACAACGATCATTGCAAAGAGGCTTACGACAAGTTTTCGCATGCGGGGAATCCTGTGCAACTAGTGTACCCCGCAGTAGCTGGGGGAGTCTCCATCGGAATGAGGAGCACCGGCCTCAAGTCTGGCCTAGCCGTACTTCCTGCCGTTTGTTCCGTAGCAAGCGGTCGTTGAGATTTTGGATTTGCTGCCGCTCACTCATCCCGCAGCAGCGCCAGCGGATCAGCGGCCAGCGCGCGCCGCGCCGGAATCCACGTGGCAAGCAAGCCCAGGACCAGCATGAACAGGACCACGCCGCCCAGCACCACGGGGTCGCGCGGCGTCGCCTGGTAGACAATGAACGCGAGCACTTTGCTGGCGCCCACTCCGAGCAGCAGGCCTGTGGCCGACCCAAACGCCAGCAGCCGGAAAGCCCTGCCCAGCGCCGCTCGCAACACTTCGCGCCGCCCGGCGCCGAGGGCGATGCGGATGCCCAGTTCCCGCATGCGCTTGCTCACCGCGTAAGCCGCCATTCCGAAGATTCCGGTCACGGCCAGCATGGCGCCGAGGCCTCCTAGAACACCGAGCGCCAACGAGGCCGCCCGCGGCGCAAACAGGGCTGTATCCAGCTCCCTGGTCCAGGGATTGACGGTGAACGGCAGTCCCGTGTTCAGGCTGCGCAGTGTCTGATGGACTGCGGCGGCCATCGCCCCAAGGTCGCCATTCGATCGCAGCACGAACCAGGTGTAGCTATTGGGCGCCTGCAGGATGGGGAAGAACATCGCCGGCTGCGTGTCTTCGCTCAGGGTCCTGTACTTGCCGTCGTGGACCAGGCCGACAACGATCACGCGGCCTCCGTCCCAGACCTTGAATGCACTACCAATCGCTTTGCTCTGGTCGCCGAACATCTTGCGCGCGAACTCGCGATTTACTACGGCTACCCGCGGCGAGTGCGCGTCGTCATTCCACGTGAACCCGCGACCGCTAAGCAGAGGAGTCGCTGCGGCTTCGAAGTATCCCGGCGACACGTCGTATTGCATTGCGTCGGCGGCGGCGTTGGAGGGCCGGTAATCGGTGGTGCTGTCCTTGAACACGGTGGCATCGCTCCAGCCCACGTTCAGCGGCACGCGATCGGTGTACGCGGCTGCGCTTACGCCCGGGATTCGGGCGAGAGCCTCGAGAATGCGGCGCTGCATCCCGGCGCGCTGGTCGGCGGAGTATCCTCCCATGCCGATGTCGGTGTTGACCTGGAGAGCATTTTCGGGAACGAAGCCGAAGTCGGTGTGCAGGGAGCGCAACATGCCGCGAACCGCCACCAGGGACGACGTCACCAACACAGCGCAAACGGCGATTTGCCCGAGAAGAAGGAGATCGCGGAGGGTAATCCGCCGTCCTGCCGCGGATACCGCCGCTCCCATCTTGATGTTCTGATACGGATCCGCTTTCATCACCTGCCGCACCGGCACCAGCCCGAATAACAACCCGCTGACCACGGCCAGCAGCAGCGCCATGAAATAGGTGCGCCAATCGGGAGCGACGGGGACGTTCACCGGGAAGTGGGGAATGGGCTGCCATGCGCTGAGGGCGCGCAGGAGGGGACTGCTGGCCGCCACTCCCAGGGCCGCACCGGCGATGGACACCAGCATGGCTTCCACTAGCATCTGGCGAAGTACTCGCCGGCGGGTTGATCCCAGAGCCAGGCGCACGGCGATTTCGCGGGAGCGATCCGCGGCCCGCGATGCGAACAGGCTTCCGAGGTTGGTGCACGCCGCCAGCAGGATGAGCGCGGAGAGCAACATCAGGCCGGCAACGAACGCGCGTACCGGCGCGCCCAGCGTGTCTCCCACCCAGCCGGACCGGGCCAGCGAAAACATGCTGCCGTTATCTTCGCGCGGGTAGGCCTTCGACAGCCAGGCGGCCACATTGTTGAGATCGGCTGTCGCCTGCGCCGGCGTCACCCCATTGCGCAAACGCCCGATCAGCCACATGCCGCGCTGGCCCCGCCACTCCAGGCTGGCGATGCCCTCGATCTGCTGCACGTTCACCTTAGGAACCCACAGATCCGGGGCAAAAAACACCTCCGTTCCGCGGAAACCTTTCGGCGCCACACCCAGAATTGTGTAAGTGAACCGGTTCAGTTGCACCACGCGTCCCACCACGCCGGGGTCGGATTGAAAATGGCTCTGCCAGTACGCGTAGCTGAGCACGATATACGGAGCGCTATTGGGTCCCTGCTCATCGGCCCCATGGAAGAAGCGCCCGAGGAACGGCTGAATCCCCAGCACGTCGAAATAATTGCCGCTGGATTCATAGAGCCATACCTGCTCGGGGCTGCCGTTGATGTTCAGACCCGCCGGGGCAATCTCGTAGGCGATGATTCCGTCGAACGCACGGCTGCGGTCGCGCAAATCAATATAGTCAGGGTAGGAATTCGAGGGGGCCCGGTCGGCTCCCCGCTCGATCGTCATCAGGCGCTCGGCACCGGGAACATTCAGTGGCCGAAGAACAAACGCATTGAGAATGCTGAAAACCACCGCGTTGGCGCCTATGCCCAGCGCCAGCGTGATCATCGCGGTCAGCGTAAAGCCGGGCGATTTGCGCAGTACACGGATTCCGAAGGACAAATCTTGTCCGAGGCTCTCGAGCACGCTGCCTCCTGACGCCTCGTGGCACTCCACCTTGTAGCGTTCGTAACCACCAAACTCGACGCGGGCGCGGCGCTCGGCTTCGTGCCGCGGAATTCCTAAGCGCACCAGGTCGTCGGCACGATCCTCGATGTGGGCGCGAAGTTCATCTTCCAATTCACGGCGAATCCGTCGTCTGCGGAATGGGGCGGTCACGGCGGAAAGCAGGGAAGGCAGCACTCTCATACGCTCGCTCCGGTTGGGGAAGGGGGGATAGGCATATCGGCAGCCCCTCCTAAATAATTTAGGAGTATGCGGTCAACTCTCCTAAGCTGTCAAGGAGAATATTGCATCTTTCGCGCGGTCTCCCGGAACTATACTTTCCCTACCGGGTTCAATCAATTTCAAGGCATTTTCGTGCCGGTGATGGGTCGTGCGCCGAACATTCCGGCTCATCGTTCCGGGTCTGAAGCTCTCGCGCAACCGTCTAAAGATTCAGCGCCATAAAGACGGCGGCGCGATTATACTGAAGGTTGATAACTTGGCAGGAAGTCCCGGGCTGAACCGGGGCTTTTTCTTTGATCCCCGGCCTCGATCCCCGGGGGAAGCTTCTCGCCGATTCCCCGGGCATGGATGCTGGGAGAGGAAATAAATGGGAGCATTGCTGGAAACGATCCAATCCCCCGCCGATGTTAAACGCCTTAGTCTCACCCAATTGGCGGACCTGGCTACCGAAATTAGAGAATTCCTGATACAAACGCTTTCGAAAACCGGCGGCCACCTCGGTCCCAACCTCGGCGTGGTCGAACTCACCCTGGCATTGCACTACGTCTTCAATACGCCGCAGGACAGGTTTATCTGGGATGTCAGCCACCAGGTCTATACCCACAAGATCCTCACGGGGCGCCGCGAGCGCTTGGGCACCATCCGGCAGCCGGGCGGCCTCAACGGTTTCGCGCTTCGCACCGAGTGCGAGCACGACTGCTACGGCGCCGGCCACGCCGGCACCGCACTCTCGGCCGCGCTGGGCATGGCCGTTGCCCGCGACCTGGCCGGCGGTACGGAAAACGTCATTGCGGTAGCCGGAGACGCCGCCTTTACTAACGGCATCTCCTTTGAAGCGCTCAACAATATCGCCGAGCAGACCAATCGCCTGATCGTGGTGCTAAACGACAACGAGTGGTCCATCGACCGCAACGTCGGCGCCATCGCGCGCTACTTTCATCGCGTCGTCACCAACGAGCACTACCAGTCGCTGCACAACTCGGCCAAGAAGATCGTGCAGAAAATCGGCGGCAAGACGGCGGTCAACGTGATGCGCCGCGCCGAAGAGGCTGCCAAGGGCATGTTATGGCCCTCGATGCTCTTTGAGGAGTTCGGACTGGAATACTTCGGCCCCATCGACGGACACAACCTGCCTCAACTTATCGAGACGTTCAAGTTTCTCAAGACCGCGGACCGCCCCGTGCTGCTCCATGTGCTGACGCAGAAAGGGCGTGGATTTCAGCCCGCGCTCGATCTGCAGAAGAAGTTCCACGGCCTCGGGCCCTACGATCCGGAGACCGGGGATACGCGTCCCTTGGGTCTGGCGACCTACTCCGAGTCGTTCGCCAACACTCTGGCCGAGCTCGCGAACAAGGATGAGCGCATCGTTGCCATTACCGCAGCCATGCCCAACGGCACAGGGCTCGATCTTTTCCGTCCCCATCATCCCAAGCGCTATTTCGACGTAGGCATCGCCGAAGAGCACGCTGTGATCTTTGCTGCCGGCATGGCTACGCGCGGCTTCCGTCCGGTGTGCGCCATCTACTCCACATTCCTGCAGCGGGCCTTCGATCCCATCGTGCATGACGTTGCCTTGCAAAAACTGCCGGTGCTCTTCTGCATGGACCGCGCCGGGCTTTCCGGCGACGACGGTCCCACCCATCATGGTCTCTTCGACATTGCTTACTTGCGCGGCGTTCCCGGGCTGGTGCTGATGGCGCCCAAGGACGAGGATGAACTCGCCGACATGATGAAGACGGCCCTCGAATTGCCCGGGCCGAGCGCCATCCGCTATCCGCGCGGCGCTGTAGCCGGCGTCACCCGCAAGCCCGAACCCTCAGTGCTGCCCATCGGCAAAGCCGAGGTGCTCGCCGACGGCTCCGACGTTGCCATTCTTGGCCTGGGTGCGATGACCGCCATGGCCCGCCAACTGGCTGCGAAGCTGGAACGCGACGGTTACTCGGCAGCGGTCATCAATCCTCGCTTCATCAAGCCCATCGATCGCGAAATGTTGGAGAGCTACGCCAGTCGCGTGGCTGCTTTTGTCACTTTCGAAGATCACGTGAAGATGGGCGGATTCGGATCGGCGGTGCTCGAGACCCTGGAAGAGATTGGCAGCGATGTTCCGGTGGTGCGCATCGGCTGGCCCGACCAGTTCATCGAGCACGGCAAAGTCGACGCCTTGCGTGAGAAATACGGTGTCAGCGTCGAGGAAGCCTACGCCCAGACTGCGCCCTTGCTTGCGCAGCGGCAACGCCGAACCCTGGTGGCAAGCTAAGTCTTGCTGCTCCGGCTCCAAATTAGCGATTCTGACTTGGCCGGCGTGTGCCTGTGCGCACCGGAGTTATCACATTTCCGCGTGCACTCGCTGTGCGACAATCCACATCAGATTGTTTTATGGCAGAACCAGAGACGGAGCGTCCTTTTGCATTGGTTTCAGGGGCACCGCTCTCTCCATCCTGGAGACGAACGTTTCTCGCCGGGATGGCAGTTGATCGAGTTGAGTTGATGGCTATGGGCTCCGGGTTTTCTGGTTGTGCGATTGCCATGCGACTTGTTGGTCTTTTCCTGCTGTCGATCTGCGCAGTTTCTCCGGTCGCGCTTCTGGCCGCTTCGCAAGCGCCCCAGGGACCCGTCCCATTGGTGCTTGTGGGCGGAACTGTGGTCGATGTCACCGACTGGGGCCGCTCCGCAAAAGACCTGCAGGACGCTGTAGTCATCGTGCAGAACGGCCGCATCACCGATGTCGGCACGCGCGCCAACCTGCCTGTTCCCAAGGGCGCTCGCATCATCGACTGCACCGGCAAGTTCCTCATCCCTGGCCTCATCGACGGCTTCGCTGGCATGAACAGCCAGTCCGAGGCCAACGCGAATCTCTACATGGGCGTTACCACCGTAGTTGCGAGTTCCGACAACCGCCGCGGTCACGTCGATCTTGGAGTGAATCCCACGCCGCACGTTTACCTGCTCGATTCCGTCGGGACCACGGACGACTGGAGCCTGCTCATCGGTCACCCCGGCTGGACAGAGAAGCTTCGCGAGACCGGCGGACGGCCTGTCGAATTGAATCCCGAAGATACCGCGCGGCAACTCGCTGACACATCGAAACTCGGTACGCGTGTGTTGTGGCTCGGCCACAATCTCACGGCCGCCAACACGCAGTGGATCATTGCTCACGCCCATCAGGCGGGCATGGTCACCTATGGCGAATTCGTCTCCACGCCCTACAAGGTTGGCGTTGAGGCCGGAGTGGACGCCCTGCTCCACATGAGCCGCTACGAACTGGGAGTGATTCCCGATGAGCTTCAGGCGCCGCTCGTCGAAGACCCCGAAGGCTCCGCTGCTACCACCGCCTACGACTATTCCGAACACCTGCCGGCCGGCGACCCCCACTTCCGCGATTATGCGCACTTCCTCGCCTGGCATCACGCGGCGCTGATGCCCACCTTCAGCATGTTTTATCTGCGCCTGCCCGGGCACCGGAACCTGTGGAAGGAACCGGTAGCGGGCATTCTCGATTCCGCCCGGATGTTCGATCCGCCCGATCGCAACACCGGCGAGATGGTCTATCCCGTGCCATCCTGGGCTCGGCATCTGCCTGCCATGACGCAACGATGGCTTCAGGGCAACCAGGAAAAAAAGGCCGAACAGTCCGCCCTGCGCCTTTGGCGAATCAACCAAACGATCTTTGCCGCCTATCCGCATTACCTGGCCGCTTCAGGAGCGCCAGTACTCGGAACCATGGCCGGCATCTCCATGCACACGGAACTTGAAATGATGGTGCGCCTTGGCCTGTCGGCGCGCGAGGCCCTGGCCACCGCGACCAATAACTACGCCATCCAGTTCAACTGGAACGAACTGGGCCTGGTCGCACCCGGCCGCCGCGCCGATATCCTCGTCCTCGATGGCGATCCCACCGTAAATGTCTGGAACGCGCGCAACATTTCAACCCTCATTGTGGATGGAAACGTGCTCGATCGCGATGCGCTGCTGGGTGTGAAGAAGTAATAAAAGCAGGGGGCAGTGATCAGTGGTCAGTGAACGGTGCTTACCGACCAGGTATTAGCCTCAATCATGCGAACCGGTTCGCAAACGGCCGGGCAATTCAACCCAGTCCGGACCGCCGAATTCAACGAAAAAGCACCTCCTTGCCGAGGCAGGATTCCATCACGCGATCCAACTCACCAAAGGCTCAAATATTGACTGAAATGTAACTGCCGAGTGGGCGGTAATTCAGGAGTGATTTGGAAAATGGCGATCACGGATTCCCGCATGGACTGGACGGCCTTAATTTAATCGTTTGCAGGTTGAATCATTTCGACTTCCATGGAGCGGTGAAGATACGATCCTACGGGAGAAATGTGCAATGAACCGGATCGGCAAATACGAGATTTTCGACCGGCTTGGAATGGGCGGATCAAGCATAGTTTATCGAGGCATCGACCACGAAAACAACCGCGAGGTGGCAATCAAGGTCCTGGGCAAGAAGTTTGTCGCCCATCGTCCAACCTGCGATCTCTTCCTGGAAAACGGCAGGCGCGTCTGCAACCTCGATCATGCGAATCTGGTCAGGGTTTATGAGGTAGGAGATGCAGAGGGGTCCCCGTACATCGTGATGGAGTGCATCAAGGGCACATGGCTAGAGCAGCATCTTCCGCCGGGGACAGAGCTGACCGTGCTGGAGCGGCTCAGGATCATGCACGAGGTGTGCCAGGCCCTTGGTTATCTTCATGGCAATGGAGTGCTTCACCTGGCTGTGCAACCTGCGAAAGTATACGTGCAGGAGAGCGGGCGCGCAAAGCTCTTAAGCGTTGACATTTGCTCCGCGGCAGACGGGGGGCGGCTCCCGGAAGGATCCGCCTTTCTGGTCGGCCAAAATCGCTACTTGGCTCCCCAACGATATTCTGGAGCAGGGGTCGATCGCCGGTCAGATATTTTTTCTGCGGGAGTTCTTTTGTATGTGCTGCTCTCGGGCCGGTTTCCATTCGAGGGCGGACTGCATGGCGTTTTCTTGCATAACACATCGAAAAAGCCGCATCCTTCGCTCGCCTCGATCGGCCTTGATTGTCCTGATGCCATGGATGAGATCATTGATCGGGCTTTGGCCAGAGAGCCTGGCGAACGCTACTCGACCGCAGAGGAGATGGCTGCAGATTTGGCTAACGTGATCTCGGAGATGAGGCAGCGAGAGGGCATGCTCTACGAGCGTCTCTAGTTTCGACCCGAGCGGCTGTTCGCTGCTCAGCTTTTGTAGTCCGCCCTAACTGGGGACAACTGGTCCCAACGGTGAGCCAGATCGCCAATCTCGTTCAAACATCAGGCAGAACGACCCTATAATCTGCCCATGTTGGCACTTCGCATTCTTCCCCTCGCCTTGACTCTTACGATCGCGGCGCCCGAACCGCAGACCGTCTCCTTTGCAACTGACGATGGTGGACAGGTATGCGCCGATGTCTATGGTCAAGGCAGTCATGCTGTCGTGCTGGCTCACGGCGGCAGATTTAACAAAGAAAGCTGGCGCGACCAGGCATTGTCGCTCACATCGGCGGGGTTTCGAGTACTGGCCATCGACTTCAGAGGTTTCGGTTGTTCGAAAGGTCCGGGCGAGGAGGATTTCGACCATGCTCCGTTTGAGAAAGATGTGCTCGCAGCGGTTCGTTACCTGAAAGCGCACGGCGCGAAAACGGTGTCGGTGGTTGGGGGAAGTTTCGGCGGCTCGGCTGCCGGGGATGCATCCATCAAGTCGGCACCAGGTGAAATTGATCGGGTCGTATTTCTCGGCGCAGCGCCGAATCTTCCAGCAAACGGATTGAAATCACGAGCATTGTTTATCGTCGCGCGCGACGACAGCAACGGAAGCGGCCTGAGGCTGCCTGGCATCCGGGTCCAGTACGAAAGGACTCCTCAGCCGAAGCAATTGATCGTACTGGATGGTTCTGCCCACGCTCAGTTTCTCTTTCAATCTGACCAGAATGCTCGCGTCATGGAACAGATTGTGCGATTTCTTTCAGCGCCGTAAGGTGTGCCCGAATCGGAATCCTGTTGTGATCCCGGCGTCGGAAATGCAATGTGCAATTGCTAAAAGGGTGGAACGTTTTTCTGACCACTGACAACTGACAACTGATCACTGTCTTTGCACCGCTTGCCGTGCCACAATCGCCAGGATCTCCGGAAGCTTGTTTTGGCGAAACGCGAATCCCTTCTGCATTTGAGCGCGGACAAGGCCCTCGCCGAGACGGCCCAGCGCCCCACCCGGAACGGCGTAATCGATCGTGTCTGAGACCAAGGTGCCTTCTGCGCCGTTGCGGCTCTCGGCGACAACTTCGTGGCAATGGCGAAACTCCTTGAACGGCCCTCGCACCTGCTCATCGACGAAGTGGCTGTTCCATTCAAACTCCACGATTCGCGCCAGCCAACTCACGCGCGGAATCCAACGGACCGGGCGGAAGCTGATCAGGATTTCCGATCTCTCCCCAGCGGCGAGACTGCGAAATCGCCGCGACGGATCGGCCGCGGCGGGGCGAGGCGGCGGTGGCTGCAATCGGAGATCTTCGATCCGCGCTTTCTGCTTCGGCGGGATCAGATGGGGGAGATTGGAAGGATTTGCAAAAAAAGCAAATACAAGCTCCACGGGAAACGGCACCCATTGATCAGTTTCAAACCGTTGCACCATGGCCCTGATCGTATCGCCGCCATGGATGAGATCGACACCCCTTTCGTTCTTTCCGGTTGCCCAATGGTGGGATGAACCGCGTGGACGCGCATCACGTAAGATAAAAAAAGGCACGCGCGGCGAACGGTTGACCGCTGGAGATCATGACGGGTTCTACTCTGCAAACCGCCACCAAGGCGCATCGACACAATAAGGGACTCGTCCTGATCGCGGTTTATAAACTGCTCCACGCCCTTTTATTTACAGCCATTGGCGTTGGGGCGCTGCGACTGGTGGGCAAGGACGTCGGCGACATTCTTACCGGCATTGCCAGCAACCTGCGCTTCAATCCCGAAGGCCGTTTCGTCAACTTCGTCCTCGACCGGGCGTCGCTTCTTGACGACCCCATGCTGCGCCGCATCGGCTTCGGGGCCTTCTGCTATGCGGCCATCGGCATCGCCGAGGGAATCGGGCTATACCTCGAAAAAGCCTGGGGCGAATACCTCACCCTGATCATCACTGCTTCGTTTCTGCCCATCGAGATCATGGAGATCATGCGCCGGCACACCTGGCCGCGCGTAGGCCTGCTCGTGGTCAATGTGGCAGTACTTGTGTATCTATCTATGATCGTGTGGGAACGGCAGCGTAGTCCCAAAGTGCCGGTTGCTGCTCCGGAATCGGAGGGTTGAGGGCCGAATTCTTCGCCCTATATTCGCCTTACATTAAAATGTTCCAATCCGCAAGCCGGTCGTGGTAACCAGGAATCAAGCTAATCACTAAGCACTATTAGTAGTGGGTCAGGCTCCACTCGTTGTCTATATCTAGCGTTTTCCTATCGCGATACCCCATCCGACTCCTCGTCCAACGCAAAGTTCTGCACAGACCCCGCGATTTTTCCTGCTATCGCGCGCAAGTATTTTGCGCGATACTGGGTCTGCACGGGTCGATATGGGACTTCTTGGGACCAACCCCAATCAATCGTGCGGATTTCGGCAAGAACCTGAAGGCGAAACATGAGCGAAAACCAGGAACCCGAAGTTCCGGAACCCCTTAACACGGGGATCAGTCCGGCTGCAGGCGCCCTGAATGAGCTCGAAATCGGTTATTTCGGCAATCCCACGTCGAAGCTTGACGAGCGAGGCCGACTCAAAATGCCTGCTGAGTTCAAGGCATTCACGGAACGAAAGTACGGCAAAGGCTTCAACGCCTTTTATATCACCAGTATGGATGGGGAGAGCGCAGAAATTTATCCCCTGCCTGTCTGGCTGGAGCGGCAGAAGAAGATTTTCAGTATCCCGCAGAGCAGTCCGGCCCGCCGGATTCTACTGGCGAGGTACAACCTGTACGGCGACAAGGCCGACATGGATCCCCAGGGAAGGATGCAGATTCCCGAGGAACTGAGAAGCAAAGCGGAATTGACCGGCGAAGTAAAGGTGTCGGGCGAAGGAAGCTTCATCCGGGTGACGAGCCTGAAAAAGCTACGCGAGCGCGCCGAAGCCGATCAACTGACGCCGGAGATGTTGGATTTCCTGGGCAACCAGGCGTTGTAGCAAACAGCCCCCCCAGGGGGAGCGCATGACGAATTTAAGTCGACGCCATGTGCCGGTTCTTTTAAAGGAAGCGATCGAGTATCTCCAGGTGCGATCCGGGAGCACCATCCTGGACGCCACGCTCGGATTGGCGGGTCATGCATCGGAAATCGTCCGTCGCCTTGGCCCGGAGGGAAGGTTGATCGGTTTTGACCGCGACCCCCAGGCGCTGGCACTTGCGAAGGAGCGGTTGGATCGGGTTTCGGAAGAACTGGGCGGCCAGGCGCCGGCCATCACGTTGGTCGGCGAAGCATTCAGTGCCGCGCCGTTGCATGTGGCGTCGGGTTCGCTGGACGGACTGCTCGCCGACATCGGGGTAAGCAGTTTGCAGTTGGACGAAGCATCGAGGGGATTCAGTTTTATGGCGGATGGCGTTCTTGACATGAGGATGGACACACGGTCGGGACCCACCGCCGCACAAGTGGTGAATGAGGCGAGTGAACGAGAGTTGGCGGACCTCATTTACGAATACGGAGAGGAAAGGAGATCGCGGAGAATTGCCAGAGCCATTGTTCGCGGGCGGCCGATAGCTACCACCGGGCAACTTGCACGGATTGTAGCCCACGCCGCCCCGGCAATGAAACAAGACCGCATTCATGCCGCGACGCGCACCTTTCAGGCTCTTCGTATTCACGTCAACCGCGAACTGGACGAGATCAAGGCTCTATTGGAGGCCGCACCGAAGTTGCTTAAGCCCTCCGGACGCCTGGTAGTGATTGACTTTCACAGCCTTGAAGATCGAGTCCTCAAGGACAGCCTGCGCGAAGGCGCGCACAAGGGCATCTGGACGGTGTTGACCAAGAAGCCCGTCACCGCCGGCGAAGAAGAAGTTGAGGAGAACCCGCGCTCGAGAAGTGCAAAGTTGAGAGCGGCGGAGAGAACGAAGAACAGGGACTAAGGGACGTAGTGACTAGCGTGAAATCGGAATTTGGGCGAAGGAAACTAAACGGATTTGGGAAGTAGAGCCGACGCCATCAGCGGGTTTGGTTACTTAGTCCCTGGTCCCTTAGTACCGAGTCCCTGCTTTACAGGAGACACACCATGGCGGCATGCACGACAACCTACTTTGAAGCCGGACGGAGCTTGAACGCGCGAGTGGCCGAGCGCAACGCCGAAGTTCTCGCGCACCAGCCGGCGCGCCGCCGCGGCGTACCCACACCCGAGTTCTACTTCACCCGGAGTCTCGACAACTCGCGCCTGGTGAAGGCCGCGGATCCAGTGCGTGTGCGCCAGATGCGTGTCTTCGCGGCCGCCGTCACTGTCTTGTTCTCGCTCATCATGGTCTACGGCCTGCAACACTTCAGCGCCATCGAGAGCTCGTACAGCGTCGAAGCCAAGAAACAAGTGCGCGATCAGCTGCGCGAAGAGAATCGCCAGCTTCGCCTCTCCGAAGCGCAGCTCACGCAGCCGGGCCGCATCGATGGCATGGCGCGCGAACTCGGCCTGGCCGCGCCGGCGCCGGGTCAGGTCGTTCATCCCAGTGCTCATCCTGATGCGGGTGCCCCGTCATTGGCGCAGATCACGGTTCCCGTGCCCGTACAATGAGCCTTTAGATAAGCGCTCTACACGAGACTCTCCGCCATGCAGGGAACGGTCCGGGCCAACGCCAGTCGTAGAACCATGCCGCGCGCCATCCCTCTGCGGGTGACGCGCTTCTGGCTCATTTGCCTGTTTTTTCTGCTCTGGGCCTGCGCCATCTCTGCGCGATTGTTCATTCTTCAAATTGCGCGGCACCAGGAATTCCTGGAGCGCGCGGACAAGCAGCAGCAGCGCACCTTTGAAGTTGCCCCGCGCCGCGGCGTGCTCTACGATCGCAACCTGCACGAACTTGCAATGACGGTGCAGGCCGATTCCATTTACGCCGACCCCTCGCAGATCACCGACAAGGCGGAAGCCGCGCGCCAGCTTGCACCCTTGGTGCACACCGACCCCGATGACGCGCAATCCAGCGAAGACCAAATCCTGAACCGCCTCAAGAACGGGCACAACTTTGCCTGGGTCGCGCGGCGCGTCTCACCGGATACTTCTTCCGGCGTGAAAGCTGTCAACCTGAAGGGCATTTATTTCCAGAAAGAGTTTGAGCGCTTCTATCCCGACAACGAAATCGCCGCGCAGGTGTTGGGTTACGTAGGGATCGACGATACCGGCCTGGGCGGCCTCGAACAGAAATTCGAGCCGCAGTTGCATGGCGTTCCGGGTCGCATGTTTACCGCATTGGATGCGCGGCGCCGGGTGCTGGGATCGAGCGAGCATGAGCCCGAGCCCGGTCAGAACCTGGTGCTCACCATCGATTCGAACATCCAGTTCCTCGCTGAGCGCGCCCTTGACCACGCGATGGAGCGGACCAAGGCGGACAACGGAACTGTGGTCGTGCAGGATGTGCACACCGGGCAGATTCTTGCGCTCGCGATTCGTCCTACGTTCAATCCCAACCAGTTTCGACGTACTACGCCCGCACTTTTGCGCAATCACGCGGTGAGCGACGTCTACGAGCCCGGCTCGACGTTCAAGCTGGTGACCTACTCGGCGGCGCTCGACCAGGGCGTGACCAAGCCTGACGACCTCATCGATTGCCAGGGCGGCCAGATCACTCTCAACGGCCGCGTGATCCACGACGACAAGTCGGACCACTACCACGTCATTACCGTGCACGAGGCGCTCGAGCATTCCAGCGACGTGGCCGCGGTGAAACTCGCCCTCAAGATGGGCCCTGACGACTTCTACAAATACATCAGGGCGTTCGGCTTTGGCGCCCGTCCCGGAGTCGAATTGCCCGGCGAAACGCGCGGCCTGTTGCGTCCCGTGAACAAGTGGGGCTCCACGTCGATCGGTTCCATCGCCATCGGGCAGGAGATCGGCGTCACGCCTCTGCAGCTTGCGTCGATGGTTTCGACCATTGCGAATGGCGGCACCTACCTGCCGCCGCACGTGCTCATGCCGGCGACCACAAATGCCCAGGGCTCTGCCGCACCGCAGGCGCAGATGAAGCCCATGCCGTTCAAGCCGGGCGGCGAGTTGCCCAACCCCCTGCCGGCGGGCGCACATCGCGTGATGTCGGAGCTCTCTTCCGCCGAGATGCGCAAGATGATGGAAGAAGTCGTGCTTTACGGAACCGGCAAGGCCGCGCAACTCAACGGCTACTCGTCCGGCGGCAAGACCGGCACCGCGCAGAAGGTCGATCCGCGCACCCATCTCTATTCGAAGACCATGCACGTGGCGTCCTTCGCGGGCATTGCCCCGGTGAACAACCCCGTCATCTCGGTTGCGGTCATCATCGATACGCCCAAGGGCGCGTCCTATTATGGCGCCGCCGTTTCCGCGCCGGTGTTCGCCGAGGTTGCGCAGCAGGTGCTCGAGTATCTGGGTGTGCCCCACGACGTCGATATCAAGGAGCCTCGAACTCCCGCCAAGCCCCAGCAGCCGGCCCATGAAGACGATGAGGACAATGCTCCCGATATTAATTCGCTATTCGCCGCGGTAAACGATTTGCCCGACGACGATCCTCTGCGCGAACCCGTGCCGCAGCCGGCCGCGGAGCCAGTCCAGGCCGCCGCAGACGCGAAAGCCGCGCCATCGTCAACGCAGGTCGCCGCAGGGCCGCCTTCTCCCGCCCCGCCGGTTCCTCAAAAAGCCGTGGTCCTGACCGCCGATGGCGAACGAAAAGTACCGGAACTGATTGGACTTCCTGTGCGCAGAGTGATTGAAGCCGCTGCGATGGCAGGCCTCGAAGTGCAAATCACCGGCAGCGGCACCGTGCGCGAGCAGGCTCCGGCGGCGGGCAGCGTGGTTGGTCCCAACACGCGAATTGTGGTGCGCTGCTCGCGGTAACGATGGCGACGACTATCGCTTCATGCTCAAGACCACAATAGCCAAAAGTGCAATCCACAACAGGCCTGCGACACGTACGCCAATCAATGTAGGTGTGCGAGAAATGTGTCCGCGGTGAAACTACGCATAAAAGGCGATGACGCTTCTGGGTACTACCAGCCACCAAAGGCCGAAAGAGCCAAAAAGAGCGAGACCAACCATGTCTGACTTGCTCATATAGGTTCTCGAATGTGCTTTGTTGAACAAATTCTTACACATCATTCGCTGTGGTGTCGTCCCCCTTCCCAACTACAATCGAAACCAACATGCACTGGAACGAATTGATCGCCGAAATTACAGCCGTGGGAGCTTCGGGCAACTCCACGGATGCTGTTACCGGCGTGGAATACGATTCGCGCCGCATCAAGCCGGGCGCGGTCTTCGTGGCCATGAAGGGCGGCACCACCGACGGCAATCGCTACATCGACAAGGCGCTGGCGAATGGCGCGCTCGGAGTCATCACCGATTCCTCGCAGACCTTCGACCATCTGCTCGTCTATCGTGCCGGAGTACCCCTGGTTGAAGTGGAGCACGGGCGCCGCGCACTGGCCGAGGCATCGGCTGCATTCTTCGGTCATCCGGAGCGCACGCTCGCGGCCACGGGAATCACCGGCACAAACGGCAAAACCACCACGGCGTTTCTGATTGAGGCGCTTCTCAACGCCGCAGCCCGCAAGACGGTGCTGGTGGGCACGATTGAATATCACGTCGCGGGACAGATTCGTCCGTCCATCCATACCACGCCCGAATCGCGCGACCTTTTTGAGTTGATGGCCGAAGGCGCGACGCACGGAGCTACCGAACTTGTCACCGAGGTTTCCAGCCACGGTCTCGATCAGGGCCGCGCCGCCGGCATTCCCTTTGATGTCGCGGTATTCACCAATCTCACTCGCGATCACCTCGACTATCACGGCTCGATGGAGAAGTATTTTGCCGCTAAACGACTGCTCTTCGACGGCACCGTCTATCCAGCGCCGCGGGTGGCGGTGATCAACGCTCACGATCCCCGTGCTGATGAGTTGGCACAGGCTTCGCGCAAGGCCGGCGCGGAAGTCCGCACCTATGGCATCGGCCAGGGCGAATGGCGCGCGGCGCACTACTCGCTCACTCCTGGCGGCGCGGAGATCGAACTCGAAACTCCTGCCGGGGCAGCGAAAGTCATTTCGCGTCTCGCGGGCGAGGTAAACATCTTCAATCTCCTCGCGGCCTTTACGGCGTCGCATGCCCGCGGTGTTCCTTTTGATCAACTAGTCGCGGCGGTTCCAAAACTCAAGCCCGTGCCCGGTCGCTTTCAACCGGTCAATGCAGGTCAGCCATTCACTGTCATTGTCGACTACGCCCACACCGACGATGCGTTGCGCAATCTCATCGTTCTGGCCCGCCAGATGACGATGCGATCGGCCGGACGCATCCTTACGCTTTTCGGCTGCGGCGGCGATCGCGATCGCACCAAGCGCCCCAAGATGGGTACAGTGGCCGGGCAGGGAAGCGATGTAGTCTTTGCCACCAGCGACAATCCACGCTCCGAAGATCCGCGCGCGATTCTTGCCGAGATCGAGCCCGCACTGAAGGCAACGGGCGTGCGCTACGTGGTCGAACCCGATCGCGGCGAAGCCATCTGCCTGGCCCTCAGGGAAGCGCGCCCCAACGACGTGGTGCTGGTGGCCGGCAAGGGTCATGAGAAGGAACAGATTCTCGCCGACCGCACGATTCCATTCGACGACGCCGAAGTTGCTCTATCGGAACTGGCCGAACTCGGCTATGGTGAAGGGCAATGAAGCTGACACTTGCAGAAGCTGCCATGGGGACCGGCTCCGTGCTGGAAGCCCCGTCGAGCGTGCCGCATGCCGGCGCATTGGTCGCGCAGGGCTATTCGATTGACTCGCGCACGATCGCGCCTGGCGAGCTTTTTTTCGCAGTGCGCGGCGATCGTTTCGACGGGCACGATTTCGTCACTGGGGCCGTAGAGCGCGGAGCCGTCGCTGCGGTGGTTTCGCGTGCGCGTGTGGCCACATTGCCCGATGCGGCCCTGGCCGTGCCGCTGCTCATCACCGATGATCCGCTGATCGCGCTGCAGGCGCTGGCCTCGCATGTCCGCCGCCAATGGGGGAAGAAGGTCATTGCGGTCACAGGGTCGGCCGGGAAGACAACCACCAAAGAAGCCATCGCCGCCGCGCTGGGCGCTCGCTTCAACGTCCTCAAGTCGAAGGGCAACCTGAACAATGCTTTTGGGCTGCCATTGCAACTTCTGCGTCTCGAGCCCGAACATGAATTCGCGGTTGTCGAGATGGGAATGAATCATGCCGGCGAGATTGCGGCCCTCGCGCGCATCGCCGCTCCCGACTGGGGAGTAGTCACCAACGTCGGCACGGCGCACATGGAAAATTTCACCGACGGCCAGGCCGGAATCGCGCGCTCGAAATTCGAACTGGTGGCCGCGCTGCCGGCGGGCGGGGTTGCGTTTCTGAACTGCGATGACCTGTACGTTTCGCAATTTGGGCGCGACTTCGCTGGCAAAGTTGTGTACTTTGGCTCCGGCCCGTGCGCCGATCCGCAGATCCTGGTCGTCGGCGAAGATGAAAACGGCCTGCAGGTGCGTTATCGCAGCGCCGGACGGGAGGCCGATGTCACCCTTCACCTGCTGGGTGCGCATAACGCGCATAACGCAATGGCCGCATTGGCGGTCGCGCGCGAGGCTGGTGTGGATGTCGACGCAGCCGCGGCGGCGCTGGCAGCGCTTACCGCCGGGGACAAGCGCGGCGAGGTCCTGGAAATTTCCGGCGCCGCGATTCTTAACGACAGTTACAACTCCAATCCCGAAGCGCTTCGCTCCATGATTCGCACGCTGGCCGCTCGGCCCGCGCGCCGGCGCATCCTGGTCGCTGGGGAGATGCTGGAACTCGGCGAACAGGCTCCGCAACTGCACGCGGCCTGCGGCAAAGCTGCCGCCGAAGCCGGACTCGACATCGTGGTAGGCGTGCGCGGCAATGCCCAGCACCTCGCTGCCGCGGCATGCTGGGGAGGAGTGGCCTCGTTGTTTCTCCCCGATGCCGAAACCGCCGGGCAGTGGCTCGTGGAAAACCTCCGCGAAGGGGATGTTGTTCTGGTGAAGGGCTCGCGAGGAGTGCGTCTGGAGCGGGCAATCGAAGTTCTGAAAAATCACGCTGCTTCCGCGGAGGGCCAGTGAAATTACGCCTGCGACTCGGCACCGTTCTCATTTCCATCCTTATATTCGCACTGCGGCTCAACGCCGCCGAACCCGCCGGAATGGACTACTCCTTTTCCGCCGTTCCATATCGCGGGCAATCTCTACTACGTCGGCACGCGAAGACCTGGCCGCCTACCTGATTACCACGCCGCAGGGCAACATCCTCATCAACAGCAATCTCGATTCCTCGCCCGCACTGATCAAGCAAAGCGTCGAGAAACTCGGCTTTCACTTCGCCGACACCAGGATTCTGCTCATCAGCCACGCCCACTACGATCACTGCGCGGGGAGCGCGCAGATCATCAAAATGACGCACGCGAAATACGAAGTGATGGATGCGGACGTACCGGTCGTTGAATCCGGCGGCAAAGCCGACTTCAACTATGCTGACCACAAAGAAATGTGGTTTACGCCGGTCCACGTGGACCGGGTACTGCACGATGGCGATACGGTGTCGCTTGGGGGAACGGTCCTCACCGCACACAAAACTGCCGGCCACACCAAGGGAACCATCACCTGGACGCTGGACGAAACCGAAAATGGCAAAACACTGCACGTGGTCACCGTCGGCAGCCCCAACGTGAACCCCGGCTTCAAACTCGTCGGCAACACGACCTATCCGCAAATCGCCGACGACTACCGGCGCGAATTCCAGGTTCTCAAATCGCTGCCTTGCGACATCTTTCTTGGCGCTCACGGCGCCTACTTCGGCATGAAGGCGAAATACGAGCGCTGGAAAGCCGGCGATCATAATGCGTTCATCGATCCCGACGGGTACAAGGCTTACATCAACGATCGCGAGCAGACCTTCGAAGCCGAGTATCAGAAGCAGTTATCTGTCAGGCACTAGAGCTTTGAATCCGAAGGCCGGCACCGCTCCACGCCTGTAAAATCAATCTGAATCCCGCCTCATGCCGGCTCTGGAGGCCACTTGCTTTACTGGCTGCTTTATCAAAAGCTCTACCCGTTCTTCCACCCCTTTCGTATCTTTCGCTATCTGACGTTTCGTACCGCGTTTGCGTCCGGCACGGCTCTTCTCATCGCTCTCTTCATCGGCCCTTACGTGATCGAAAAGCTACGTGAATTCCAGATCGGTCAATACATCCGCGAAGACGGACCTCAGTCGCACCAGAAAAAATCCGGGACGCCCACCATGGGCGGCATCCTCATCGCCATCGCCATTCTGCTGCCGACTCTCCTATGGTCCGACCCCGCCAATCCATTCGTGTGGGTTGCCGTTTTTGCCACTACGGCTTTCGGCGCCATCGGTTTTGCGGACGACTACATCAAGGTGGTCAAGCGCCGCAGCCTCGGTCTCACTGCGAGGGCCAAGCTTGCATATCAGGCGATGGCCGCAGCCGGGGTCGCGATTGCTCTCGTTGTACTGCAGCAATTTCGCATGTTCTCGACGCAAATGAACGTGCCGTTCATCAAGTCCTGGCATCCGGACCTCTTGTGGCATTCGGCTATTTCTTTTCCCCATGTCGCCTTCCTGATTTACCTGCCGTTCGTCTTATGGGTGATTCTTGTGCTGACTGGGTCCACGAACGCCGTCAACCTGACCGACGGACTGGATGGATTGGCCATCGGCTGCACCATCATTGCGGCAGCCGCCCTCGCCGTCCTTACCTACGTCAGCGGGTCACGTGGTGTTTGCCGACTACCTGGAGCTGAAGCACCTGGACCGCGTGAGTGAACTGACCATCTTCTGCGGATCGATGGTGGGGGCCTCCATCGGCTTTCTCTGGTACAACGCGCACCCGGCGGAAATCTTTATGGGCGACGTGGGCTCCCTGGCGCTGGGCGGCGCCATCGGGACAGTCGCCATCGCCATCCGCCAGGAACTGCTGCTCCCCTTCATCGGCGGCATCTTCATCATTGAGGCCATGTCGGTCCTGCTGCAGGTGGGCAGCTACAAATTGCGCAAGAAGCGTATCTTCAAGATGGCGCCGCTTCATCACCATTTCGAGCAATTGGGCTGGAGCGAGTCGAAGATCATCACACGCTTCTGGATTGCCGCCCTGATCTTCGCCTTGTTTGCGCTCACCACCCTGAAACTGCGGTAATAGAAGGGTGCGCTTTCCAATCTGGATTCGACGTCTCAAACTAGATAACAGACCCTCGTTGGGGCGCTGCTGATGCGGTGCAGAATAGAGGAGTCGCGGATGATGCCTGAGGTAGATCGATGATGGAACTCAAGGGCAAGAAGGTATTGGTTGTCGGACTGGGAAAATCCGGTCTGGCCGCGGCATTGTTTCTGCGCCGTCGTGGCGCACAGGTTACGGTTTCCGACATTCGCAGCGCCGAGGCGCTGGCCAAGGATATTCCCGCCCTTCTGGAAGAGGGCATCAATGTTGAAGCGGGTGGGCATGGCCTGCTGACGTTTCGCCGCCAGGACCTGATCGTGGTCAGCCCCGGCGTTCCGCTCGATACTCCGGAATTGGTCCAGGTGCGCAGTTTCGGCCTGCCGATCATTGGAGAAGTCGAACTGTCCGCGCGGTTCACCAAGGGCAAGACGCTGGCGATAACTGGGTCCAACGGCAAGACCACCACCACCACGCTGGTGGGCGAGATCCTCAAGGCTGCCGGTCTGCCCACGCTGGTGGGGGGCAATATCGGGGTTCCGGTGATTTCGCTGGTCGACGACACCACCGACGACACCTGGTCTGTCCTCGAAGTTTCCAGCTTCCAGTTAGAGAGCACACAGCAGTTTCATCCCCAGATCGCGGTCATCCTCAACATCACCCCGGACCATCTCGACCGCCACGGTACCTTCGAGAATTACGCGCTCGCCAAGGAGCGAATCTTCGCCGCGCAGAACGAAAATGACTTCGTCGTTCTCAACGCTGACAACGCGCGCGCTGCCGCGGCATCCTCCCGGTCGACTGCCAGGGTTTACTGGTTCTCCATTGAAAATCCGGTGCCCCAGGGGGCGTGGGTTGAGGCCGGTCACATCGTGTTCAAGATGGCGAAGGACGCGCCCGTTGAAACCGTGATGCCTCTCCACTCGATCCCCCTCAAAGGCGAACACAACGTCGAAAACGTGCTGGCGGCGGTTGCTGCATCCCGGCTTGCCGGAGCGCCTCCCGACGTGATTCGCCGGGCCGTTGAGAATTTCAAGGCCGTCGAACACCGGCTCGAATACGTGGCCACCATCAACGGCGTCGAGTTTTACAACGACTCGAAGGCCACCAACGTCGACGCCACCGCGAAAGCTATCGCCGCTTTCTCGACCGGCATCCATCTCATCCTCGGCGGCAAGGACAAGAACTCCGACTACACCCTGCTCTCCGATCTCCTCCGCGCCCATGTAAAGGCCGTCTACACCATCGGTTCGGCCGCGGAGAAGATCGAGTCGCATTTGCGGGGCGTGGTTTCGATACACTCCTGCGAAACGCTGGAGCGCGCCGTCACCACTGCCGCGGCTGCCGCGCATCCCGGCGAAGTGGTGTTGCTGGCGCCGGCGTGTTCGAGCTTTGACCAGTTCGAAAGCTACGAACATCGCGGACGCATTTTTAAAGAACTCGTGCACGAATGGCGAGGTTGGAAGGTATGGCAAAACGCGTAGGCGTCGACAAGTGGATATTCTTTTCTACCCTGCTGCTCGTGGTGGTGGGGCTGGCGATGGTGTTCTCCGCCTCCGCTGTCGTTGCGCAGGAGCAGTACCACACGCCCTATGCATCGGTCGGCCGCCAGGCAGGCTGGGCCCTCGCCGGCGTGCTCGCCATGATCGTCCTGATGCGCGTGGACTACAGCCACTACAATTCGCCGAAATTCATCTACCCCGCCCTATGCCTCGCGACCATCCTCCTGGTGATGGTGTTCTTCGTTCACGAATCCCACAAAACCCATCGCTGGATCCGCTTCGGCAGCCTGTTTACATTCCAGCCTTCTGAAATTGCCAAGCCGGTCCTGATCTTGTTTCTCGCATGGTTTCTGCATTCGCGTCTCGACCAGATACGCGACTGGAAGAACACGCTTCTGCGCGCGGCCTTGATTCCGCTGGTGTTCATTCTTCTTGTCGTCAAGCAGCCCGACCTGGGAACCGCCCTGGTGCTGGCCGGCATCACCGCGTTGATGCTGGTGCTCGCCGGCATGGAGTGGAAGTGGCTCATCGCCGGCATCGCCGCTTCGCTTCCGCCGCTTGCCGCATTGCTGTTCTGGGTTGCGTGGCGTCGGCAGCGAATGCTGGTGTTTCTGCATCCCGAGTCCGATCCGCAAGGCGCCGGATTCCACATCAACCAGTCGCTAATCGCCGTGGGCAGCGGCGGCTTCACGGGGCGCGGCTTCATGGAAGGCATGCAGAAACTTTTCTATCTTCCCGAAGCGCCCACCGATTTCATCTTCGCCAACATCGCCGAAGAGCTCGGTTTCATCGGTGCCATGTGCATCGTCCTGCTCTTCGTGGTGTTCGGCATCCGTGGCCTGAGGGTGGCATTTCGCTCCACCGATCCGTTCGCGCGCCTCACCGCATTCGGCATCACGGTCGCGATCCTGCTCCAGGCGTTTTTCAACATCAGCGTGGTGCTGTCGCTGGTGCCCACCAAGGGAATTCCGCTGCCGCTCATTTCCTCAGGCGGAACGTCGCTGTTTTTTACTCTCGCCGGCATCGGCGTCCTGCTCAACATCTCCGAAAAGATCGAATGAAAATACAAACGCATCACACCGGAATTCGTGGAAGCGAACGCTAGAGTCCAACCCAGCTGAAAGGTGCCCTTGTCGCAGTTGCGCGTTCTCATCGCCGGTGGAGGCACCGGCGGCCATATCATTCCGGCACTCGCCGTGGCTCATGAACTTGTCGATCGCTATTCCGCTGAAATCCTGTTTGTCGGCACGCCTCGCGGTATGGAAAGCCGTCTCGTCCCCGAAGCCGGATTTCGCCTCCGTCTCATCGATGTAGGGCCGCTCAAGAACGTCTCGCTCCTCACTCGCCTTCGCACCACCATCGATCTGCCTCGCAGCCTGTTTGAGTGCCGGCACCTCATCCGCGAATTCAAGCCCACAATTGTTTTTGGCGTGGGCGGCTATGCCTCCGGTCCGGGAATGGCGGCCGCGGTGCAAATGAAAGTTCCCACGCTGGCCTTCGAGCCCAACGCGATGCCCGGATTCGCGAATCGCCTGATTGGCAAACGCGTGCAGGCCGCCGCGGTCAACTTCCCCGCCGCTGCACGATGGTTCCGCAACCCTGAAGTCACGGGAATTCCGGTCCGTCCCGAATTCTTTACGATTGGCCCGCCGCCTCCCGGGCCTCCTCGACTGTTGGTCTTTGGAGGATCCCAGGGCGCCCGGCTTTTCAATCAGACGTTGCCGAAAATCGTTCGTGCGCTGCTCGATGCCGTTCCCGGGCTCAACATCCTGCATCAGAGCGGTGCGCGCCACGCCGAGTCAACGCTGGAAGCCTATGCAGCCGGCGGCGCGGACGCATCCCGCTGGCATGTCGAGCCATTCCTTAGCGACATGCCGGCCCGCTTCGCCCAGGCCCACCTGGTGATGGCCCGCAGCGGCGCGTCGACGGTTGCCGAACTCGCCGCCGCAGGCAGGCCCGCGCTGCTGATTCCCTTCGCCGCCGCCGCCGATGATCACCAGACGCGCAATGCCGAGGCCATGGTCATAGCCGGAGCCGCCACGCTGCTCAATGAGCATGATCTTGAAACCCCGAGCCGATTGCTTGATGCCTTGGTCCGCCTGCTCAACTCGCCCGAAACGCTCGATGCCATGTCTGCCGCGGCGCGCACCCAGGCGCATCCGTATGCCGCCGAACGCATCGCGGACCGCCTCGCGGAATTGGCGCGCTGACGCTGAACTCGGCGTTTTGCAGATCATTATCAAGAGTGCTTGTATACTTTCTGAGCTATCCACGGAGGAAAGCATCCATGAACGGAACGACTCCCCAGCAGCAAATCATCAACGCATGCGAGGCCCAGTACCAGCAGCACATCGGAGACTGCAGCGGGTTCGCAAAAGCCGTGGCCGCGGCTCTCGGCGTCAATCTTGAGGGGATGGCCAATGACATTGTCGACCAGATTCAGGCCGCGCCATGGACAGCTCTCGCCGATGGCATTGCCGCCAAGAATCAGGCCGATGCCGGCTTCTTTGTAGTCGGCGGTCTCAAGGACAATCCCCACGGCCACGTTGTCGTCGTGGTGCAGGGACCGATCGACGCCGCGCATCAAAAATACCCCACTGCCTACTGGGGCAGCCTCGCCGGCAAGCCGGGCAAAGACCAGACCGTGAACTGGGCCTGGGACACCGCCGATCGCGACCGCGTCACCTACGCCTTTGTGCCGCTTCCATCATGATGAAGCACATCCTCATCGCCACCCTCGCCCTGGCTGTATCCGCGCGATCCGGCGGATTTCGGCCGCTGCCAATGCAGAACGGAAAGGACACAGTCTTCGAGCAATATGCTCTGCGCCTCGCCGAGCCCGATAACGCCGACAAGCCGACCGTGTGGCAGGGACCACTCACAATCTCCAGCGGCAGCGCTTCTTGCACTGCCGACGTTTCACTGGTTACGGCGATCTATGCCGCGCCCGGCAACAGCTTCGCGATTGTGCTCTCAACCAGCGGTTCAAATGCGATCGCAAACTTCATTGAGCTGGCATCCTGTGCATCGAAATGGCCGGCGATCAAGCGTGCCGCATCGGCGGTGGCAGTCGCCGGAAATCATTTGACGTTCTCGTCAGTGTGCGAAGGCGGAGCAAAGAATGCGCCAGCACTGTGCTCATCGGCTCGCGTGTACGTGATTCGATATGACTCCCCGCCTGCGTATCAGAAGGCCGCGTCGTATCGTGCTACCGCGAAGGAACTCGGCGTCGGGTTCACCGGAGAAGCCCAGGTGATGGATCCCCGGACTCCCCGCGCGATGATCGTTCATTGATTCCACACATGTCATCACCACTGCAACCGGGCCGATGATAAATCGGCCGGACTGAGACCAAAGTTACGCAAATGCGCGCGGAGGCCGAGTTCATTCGCCTCTCTGCGACAACACAGGAGCTAAAGATGACAGGCAAAAAGGCAGTCGTTGTAACCCGCGATTCGCAAGGTATCAGGGAGGTGCTGCACGTGGACGGCGGTGCGCACGGAGGCCGGTGGTAAGCGGGAAAGGGCTTCAGCCCGGCAGTGCCGAAAGCAGGCTGAAGGACCTTGGCATTCAACTCCCCGCCGCCCCGACCCCATTCGGCACTTACGTCGAAGCGTTACAGACGGGTTCACTCCTCTTCCTGAGCGGGATGCTCCCAGTTGTGGACCACAAACCGAAATATGTGGGCCGCCTTGGGAAAGAGCTCGATGCCGAGGCGGGACGGGATGCCGCCTACACCGCGGCTTTGAGCGCCCTGGCCGCAGCCCGGCAACATTTGGGTTCCCTCGATCGAATCACTCGAGTGGTGCGGCTCGGAGTGTTCATCGCCGCTTCCGGCGACTTCTTCGACCAGCCCAGGGTTGCAGACGCGGTGTCCGACTTGTTTCGCGATATCTTCGGCAGCGAGAAGGCGGCGGTTCGGCTAGTGATCGGCGTCGCCAGTCTTCCGCTGGGAATGCCCATCGAACTTGAAGTCATCTTCGAAGTCGCAGAGTAGCAACAAACGCAGAGCAACCGAGCAAGACTTGCGAGTCTGTTACCGGCGGGCTCTTGCAACCAGGGTGCGCGGCCCCAGGCCGCTGGCATCATCAGGAGCTGGACTCCGTGCCAAACACCTGGCAGGCGCAGGAAGAATCCTGCGAACGCCCAGCCAAGGTTGAGGTGCTCCAAGACCCGGCCCATTGCTCTTACGCCGTCGACTGCGGGACTGCCATCAACGGGTTCGTAACGCATCCTGTGTATCGATCCCTGAGCCAATTCTTCGGCGTCGATGATCGTCAACCCAACCGGGTCGCGTGCCTCAAGCCATGAACGCAATTCGCTGCAAGGACCGCAAGTAGCGGCGATATAGATGAGGGCATCGGGCCCGGAATGGTAGGGCTTCCAGCGCGGTCGCCAGTTGCGCACCGCCGCGCGATACCGCTTCCACTCGTCGCCGAAACGCTGCGCCAGATCCTGGCTTTCATCCCATTGAGCGATGCCCGCGCTGTAGAGCACGCACGTGGCGGCAGCCAGGTAGAGCCAGCCATTGCGCAGCATGCCGGCCCAGAGAAACATTACCGCCGCACAGGATATCTGCATGGGGTTCGCGCAATATCGATAAACACCGCTGGTCACCATGCGCATTGGAGGGTCATAGGGGAACGGAGTACCGTGGCCGCGCTCCGCAAATTCCATCACCGCGGAGACACCCGGAATGGAGAGCAACAAAACCAACTGGATCCCGACCTGGCGGAGCCCGGAAGGCATCATCAAAAGCGGCCCCCAGCCCTGGCCTGGCCGAAGGGCGAAGGCAATCTCCGGCAGCAGATAGAGGAAGACCCATGCGGAGATTGCAATTTGGAGGGCGGCTCGCGCGCGCAGATTTGTTCCCGCCTGAGTCCACTTTGCAATAGCCAGCGCTGGCAGGAGCACGACGGTCGCGGCGAGTGCTTCTCCTGCGATCCAATAAGGGCCCAACAGAACCAGCGGCCTGCAAAGCGGCATGGCAACGAGGTCGATCGATACCAGCACAGCGGCCAGACCGCGGATGCCGAGACGGGGAAGGGTAAGCGACGGGATGAGTCCCCACAGGATCGCCCACCCGGTGAAGCACTCGATCGGCATTCCGCGAAAGCGGACCGCGTCGCCGGAGAAACTCCACCACCCCGCGCGCAGATTGATGACCTGCACACACAGCAAGGCCGGTATCACCCAACAGAGACTGAGAAGGCAGGCGGCCAGCTTTCGCGAACGGTGCGGATTCAGCAGACCCACGATCAGCGCAGCGCTAAGCGGAAGATATACAGCGGCAGCAGCTTCCCAGTCGGTCACAGACATTTAGCGGCTCCGGTCTTGAACAGGCGGCGTGGCGTTGGCCTGAATCAGATATCGCGCTGCCTGATCCACCGCGGCCCGCTCCAGCGGAGCGAAATACCACGCCGGATCGAGCTGCCGCTGGAAGTGCACACGCCATTTGACCTCGGTATGATTCCGGTCGAGCTGTTGCCATTCCACTTCCGAGGAGTCCCAGCGGATCCATTGCGTCAGCTTGCTGCTGTCGCTGACAGTTTGAAATCGCACATAGCCCTGGTGGTGCTCGGTCACACGCATGGTGAGATCGCCCGGCGGATCTCCCTCGGCGCCGGCAAAATGAATGATTCTCTTCGCGCCGATGTCCAAGCCGTTGCCCCATGCGGCAAGAGGTATCGGAAACCCGATGCGCAGCGCCACCGGCAATCGCGTAGCTAATTTCGGGCTCAAGGCAAGACTTTGCTCGACTAGGTCCGGCGGAGCTTCAACCACGCTGCGAACTTCAACGACCTGGTCCCGGTTGAAGGTGAGTCCGGGGATCACGCCCTCCAGCGACATAGGCAGCAGGACGACGATGATGCAACTCAACGTCGCCCTGCGCTTTTGGCGCAAGCAATCCACCACCAATCCCACTGCGATGCCGACAAGATAGAACAACGGAGAAGCCATGAGAATGCACAAATAACCTTCGCCGAGCAAAGGGGCAATGATCAGCAGGGCGAAGGTGATTCCCTTCAGGATTCCGCCGGTAATCGTTTTTGCCTTAGGTGTGAGGGCAAGCAGGATCGCCATGACCGCCGGAATCCCGATGAACATCGCGGCGCTATGCCCGAGGTGATGCTCAATCAGCAGGCGATAAAGAATGCTCCCGGCGGCAAAGGCGACGATGAGGCCAATCACCGTCCACTGCGCGGGCCCGATCTTCAATGCTTCTTTATTGGTCTCATTCATTGTCGTGTCCTTCCACATTCGCGGGAACTAAAAGCGGTGCGGGCAAAAGGTCCGCAGCCCGCAGCAGGGCAAGGACCCTGGCTCGAACCGCCTTGAATACAGGCAACCTGGCGAGTGTCAGGAGCTTCATGGTCAAATCCAGTGCTCCATCCGCTAGCCGCCTTGTTCGCGACTGTTCTTCCGATTCGTCATAAAGGAACAGAACGAGAAGGCCCATTTGCAACGCCCATAACGCAACAGGCAGCAACTGGTCGAGGTCCGTGGGTAGCTTTTCAGGAGCAACGGCACGGCGGAAAACGTCGATGCTGCGGCGGCGAATGTCCGCTGTCCCGGGGCCAAGGCAGGAAAGCGGGTGGCCAGGCTCCCCGGTGTAACGGAAGACGACTCCGAGCAGATTGCGATCTTCTTTGGCCAGGTCGAATTTGGTGTGCATCGCCGCGCGCAACCGAGATTTCAGATCTTTGCGTTGCGCAAATTCATCGGCGCACAATCGTTCATGGTCCGCCTGTATGGTTTCGTAGTAGGCCTGAATGATCGCTTCCTTTGAAGGGAAGTAGTAGTACGCCGCTCCTTTTGCCACACCCGCCCGGCTGGCGACGTCTTGCATGGTGGTTGCATCGAAGCCCTTCTCCCGAAACAGATCCAGCGCGCACTGAAAGATTTGTTGCCGCGTCTGTTCACCTTTGCCCGTGCTCGGCTCATTTTTGACCATGGTCAAATCATGGGCCCAGCGAGGGTGGAAGTCAACAACTTTTTGAACGCGGTCAATTTATTGTGTGATCGGCCTGGATGGCGTTCGGATTTTCGGACCGGGCGAAGTCGAAGCTAGTTAGATATTGGAGCCGAAGGCCAGCAGGCGGCCGTCGCAATCTTTCACCACAAACTCTCGCGAGCCCCACGGCATGTTGCCCAGTTCCCGGGTGAACTCCACGCCCTGCGCCGCATATTCGGCATAAAGCGCGTCTGCGTCTTCGACATGGAGGTATGCGTCCAGAAGTTCGTCCTCATATTTGTCGGGATTGGCCGTGGGCGGATCAGCGCAGCGGAAGTGAATGGCATGCTGGTCGCGCGCAATGATTGCGTAGACCGGCGGATCCTGCCACGTTCCCAGGCACTCGAAGCCAAACTTGTCCTTGTAGTAGGCCAGCGTGTGGGGTATGTCGGTGGTGAAGAACAGAGGTACGATCTGACGGATCATGGAGACAGTCTATTGCAGCATTGCTTGTCCCTGTCGCGATTGCTCTTCCGCACGCAAACAAAAAAGCCCGTCTGCCGAAGCAGACGGGCATCTTCAGGGTACCTATGAAAACTTACCGGTGACCACCGCCACCATGGGATCCGCCGCCGCCACCACCCCGTGAAAGCCGCCACCACCACCGCCGTGGAATCCACCACCGCCGCCGCCAACGTGGCCGCCGGAGCTGAATCCGCCGCGGTTGCCGCCGCCGCCATAGGCTCGACCGCCGCCATTTGCGTATCCGCCGCCGTAGCGATGCTCACCACCGCCGAATCCTGGCCGGGTTCCGCCGTATCCGCCGCGGTATCCATAGCCGGCTCGATATCCGCCGCCCCAGCCGCCGCGATAGCCGTAGCCTCGACCCCAGCCGTACCCTCTGCCGCCCCAACCCCAGTGATACCAGGGGCCTGCGCCGATGAAGAGGCCGCCGGCGAACCAGCTTGGGCCGTAGTAGCCGTAAGGAGCGCAGTCATAGGGGTAATAAGAGTAGTAGCCCCATTGGCAGACGGGCGGGCCATAAGCGTAAGGAGCATCTACTACCGCCGGTCCAACCCCGATGCCCACTGCAACCTGGGCGTGCGACGTGGCCGCGAGCGGCACGATCAGAAACAAAGCCAGCAGAACCAGGCGAAATCTTTTCATGTTGAATCCTCCCTGTGCCGCCCGTCGATCCTTCGAGACTCGGGCCCCGGAGGTCGCCCTCCGCCTTCAGCACATTGCCGGCGGGTTATTCTCCTCATCCGGCATCCACCTGTTAGAACAACGACTCTCGCAATAAGTTGCGGTCTTTGAACAAGAATTGCGCTGCTTTGCCCATAGCCGCAAGACATTTCTTTTGGGGGTACAACCCGGAGCGACTTCTTTGGCCAGTTGCTCTTTTTCGGTCCAGCCCTGGCAGCCCCAAAAAACGGCCCCTCCGGTTGGGAGGGGCCGCTTCTCCGGACTGTAATTTATGTAATTTACCTGCGGAAGTGGTCGCCGTCCCGGCCACGGTCGTCACGGTCGTGATGGTCACGGTCCCCGCCACGGCCCCGGTAGTCGTCCCGGTCGCGGTTGTAGCGATGATCGTCGCGGTCGCCGTAGTAGCGGACCACGCGGTAGTCGTCGCGGTCACGGCCTGCAAAGGCCCAGCGTCCCGGCACCCAATATCCGCCCGAGTAGTAGCCGGCCGTCCACTGATATCCCGGTCCCGGGCATGGAGGGACATAGGCCGTCGGCCCGCCGATGTAAACGCCAAACTGGGCCGCGTTTGCCGGCGTTGCTGCCAAGCCCAATCCACCAGCTACCACCGCTGCACCCAACATCCACTTCGCCATGCTTTTCATAGGACCTCCGTCCCACCTGACCCGCGCTTCAGAAAGCGTCGAATCTGTCCGGCTGCTTTGGTGAGGCTTGGTTGTTGCTGCCTCTCCACCTCGCCGGTTATGTCCTGTTCAAACACTGCTTTTTCAGAAGGTTGCGGAGTTTAGACGAAAATAAATCGACGCAACTTTTGGTGAAATGCGGTGTCAGACGCAGCCATTTTCGGACCCGCCGGGAGCCGCCTGGCGACGAATGGTACCCTAAGCTTTCGATAATGTTCGCTACATCCCAGCACGCCCATTTCATTGGTATCGGCGGCATCGGCATGAGCGGCATCGCCGAGATCCTGCTCAACCAGAAGATGAAGGTCTCGGGCTCCGACCTGCGCCGCAGCCCCATCACCGACCGCCTCGCCCAACTGGGCGCCGTGATCTATGAAGGCCACGAGGCTGCCCATGTCGAGGGGGCCACGGTGGTCGTGACCAGCTCCGCCGTCAACCCCGCCAATCCCGAAGTGCTCGAAGCCCGCGCCCGCAAGATTCCCGTCATTCCGCGCGCCGAGATGCTCGCCGAACTGATGCGCCTCAAGTACGGCATCGCCATTGCCGGCATGCACGGCAAAACCACCACCACCTCAATGGTGGCCAGCGTTCTCGGCGCCGGCGGCCTCGATCCCACCGTCGTGGTCGGCGGACGCGTCGATGCCATGGGCTCCAATGCCCGGCTGGGCGCGTCGCAGTATCTGGTCGCCGAAGCCGACGAGAGCGACCGCTCCTTCCTCAAGCTCTCGCCCATCCTCGCCGTCGTCACCAACCTCGATCGCGAGCACATGGACTGCTACAGCGACATGGACGACGTGGAGCGCGCCTTCCTCGACTTCATGGACAAGGTGCCGTTCTACGGCGCCGTGACCGCCTGCATCGACAATCCGCAACTGGCCGCGATCCTGCCGCGCGCCCACCGCCGCATCTTCACCTACGGAACCGACGCCGGAGGCCAATTACCGCGTTGAGCCTCTGCCCATCGAGAAGGATGCCTTATCCCGTTTCCAGGTGTGGACCGCAACCGGCCTGCTGGGGCCATTTGAACTGCACGTCCCCGGCCGCCACAACGTTCTCAATGCCACAGCGGCCGTGGCGATCGCTCACCAGCTCGAGGTCGATCCGGCGAAGATCGCCGAAGGCATCAGCCACTTTCGCGGAGTCGATCGCCGCTTCCAGCGCCACGGCCAGGTCCGCGGCGTTACCGTCGTGGACGACTACGGCCACCACCCCACCGAGATCCGCGCCACCCTCGCCGCTGCGCGCGAAGGCGGCTACAGGCAGATCCACGTTGTCTTTCAGCCGCACCGCTACACGCCGCACCCACGACCTGCTCGAACAATTCTGCGGCGCGTTCACCGACGCCGACACGGTGACCGTGCTTCCCATCTACGCGGCCAGCGAGGCGCCCATTCCCGGTGTAACGGCCGAACTCCTCGCCAACAAAATCGAAGGTCCGCGAGGTCGAGTTCGCGCCCGATTTCCCCACCGCGCTCGAGAGCGTTACGGCAAGGGCTCAGGAAGGCGACCTGATTCTCACCCTTGGCGCCGGCAGCGTCAGCCAGCTTGCTCCCCAGATCGTTGCTTCTCTCGAAGCGTGTCGCCGCACGCTAAGCGCCAGTCCTTCCCGGTGTGTTGCGTCACACCTGCGCAAACGTTTTACTAAAGGGCTTCCGCGCTGATATGATGCTTCCGGCAATTTTTACCCGTCTCGCAAGGAGCCTGCATGGCCAAGCATTCGCGCCGGAGTTTTCTCAAGACCGCAACCGCTGCAACCGCCGCTTTGTCTCTTTCGGGCCGCGTTCAAGCCTGGGCGCAGAGCGGGTCCGCAGTGCGCATGTGGAGCACCTTTGGCAGCCAGCGCCACGCCAAATCCGAAGCGCCCGCCTGGATGCCCGCCGGGCAGCCCGTCGCCAGCGCGATCGTCCTCGACTCCTCCGCCACAAAGCAGGAGATCCTCGGCTTCGGCGCCGCCATGACCGACTCCTCTTGCTACGTGCTCAGCCAGATGAAGGACGACGAGCGCCAGCCGTTGATGCACGACCTGTTCGCGCCCGGAGAGATGGCCCTCAACGTGTGCCGCACCTGCATCGGCGCGAGCGACTATGCGCGCAACCTGTACAGCTTCGATGAGAGCGACGAGCCCGATCCCGAGCTGAAGAAATTCTCCATCGATCACGACAAGGCCTACATCCTGCCCATGCTGCGCGAGGCGCGCAAAATCAATCCCGACCTGTTCCTGTTCTCGTCGCCGTGGAGCCCGCCGGGATGGATGAAGCCCAACAAGTCGATGCTGGGCGGCGCCATGCGCAAGACTCAGCTTCGGTCCCTATGCGCTCTACTTCCAGAAATTCCTCGAAGGCTACAAGGCCGAAGGCATCGCCATCGATGCCGTCACGGTGCAGAACGAAACCGACGCCGAGCAGGAAGGCAACATGCCCGCCTGCCTGTGGGCGCAGGAGCAGGAGATGGAGTTCGCGGGCAAGCATCTCGGCCCCGCTCTGCGCAAAGCCGGCCTGCCCACCAAGATCTGGGTGCTCGACCACAACTACAGCCTGTGGGGCCGCGCCATCGACGAGCTCAGCGACCCGTCAGCCTATGAGTACATCGACGGCATCGCCTGGCATGGTTACGTCGGCGAGCCCTCCGCCATGACCAGGGTTCACGATGCATTCCCGGCAAAGAATGCGTACTGGACCGAAGGCGGCCCCGACATCAGCCTTCCCGATTACCAGACCGACTGGACCAACTGGGCCGGCACCTTCAACGGCATCCTCAACAACTGGGCGCGCTCCATCACCGCGTGGAATGTGGCTCTCGACGAGAAGGGCAAGCCCAACATCGGCCCGTTCGCCTGCGGCGGCACCGTCACGGTCGAAAACGGTTCGCACAAAATCACGCGCAGCGGCCAGTACTTCGCCTTCGCGCACTACTCGCGCCACGTAAAGCGCGGCGCGAAAGTGCTTGCATCGGCCGCATCGGAAAAACCGGCAGGCAGCAAATCGGTGTCACACACGGCATTCCGCAATCCCGACGGCAGCCATGTTCTGGTCGTTGCGAATCCTGGCCCCGGAACATCGGTTCACGTCCAGGTGGGCGGGAATTGCCTCGAATTCAAGGCTCCGGCTGATTCAGTGCATACGCTGGAGTGGTCGTAACCAGTCTTTGATGATCGAGCCCGCGCGCGCAGTTCCGCGCAGCCCTCGGCTTTTCATTTAAGGGGTCGGTCAGCTCGAATCCAGACAGGCGTCTCAGTAGATTGCGCCGCCCGATTGAGTGGAGCGCAATTTGCCTCGATTCACTGAGAGCACGTAATGGCTGGCTTCGCCGGTCCAAGTTTTCACGTTGAACGCATGACCTGGCGCAACCTTGTGAACGGTGACGCCCTTCAATTCGACAGGCATCGTCGCATCGGCGAAGTTGGCGTTCTCCACGGGGTCGATGAACCACGCGCCTCCACGTCCAACGACTTTGGCCTGCCCGTCCGGAGTGAGTAGAACAGCCGCTCCCTGGTCTACACCGATGCCGCGGACCGGTGGCCCGCCGGGGGGCGGCTCTGCTTTACTACCCTGTTCATTCACGTGCGCGAGAAACACTAGCAGCCGCCCCATGCGGTCGCGCTTCGCGAAATGCGTGTCAGTAATGGTGCCTCTAAGAATCGGAATGTCGAGAAACCCTCGAACCAGAGTCACACGGGAGGTGTTCCGGTTCTCGAGGACGCTTTTGCTGTCGAGGTTCGGATCGTCCGGCTTGTCGCCCTGCGCGGAATAGGCCCATTCGCCCATGACGGCGAGGCCCGCGCTGGTTCCGCCCACCGGCACGCCGCGCCGGATCGCCTGGTTCAGCGCGGCCTCGACCGGGGTTCCCATCCAGAAGTTGACGTAATTCGCCTGGTCGCCTCCGCAAATAAACAACGCGCTCGCGTGCGCGATAATCCGCGCCACTGCGGCATCGGATGCGGCCGCCCGGCTGGGAATCACCAGGGTCGCCACGGAATTCAGGCGGCACAAGCCCTTGACGTATGAGTTGTACTCATCGTCGCCGGTGGCGCGCAGCACCAGGAAATCTCCTCCGCCGGCTCGATCGCACAGCCAGCGGAACGCTTCGTCCAGGTCTTCGCCGCCACCCATCAGCGCAAATCCCGCCTTCGGCGCAACCCCCAAGAGGTCCGCATCATTTCCCGCTCGTATGTACCGGAAATCGGCGCCGAACGCGCAACATGCCCCGAGCGCCACGGCCAGCCCCGCAACCAGTTCTGCCACCCTTAAGCGATTCATACCGCGAGATTAACCCATCTCGAATGGCGGGAGTCCCTGGATCCGGCAACTGAGAACCGCTGAAAAGTGCGATTCAAGAACGGCAAACTGCTTTCGACCCATTAACCCCCCGGGTTCCCCCTCTCGTCCAGCCGGGAAAATCCACTCCTATCCATCCCATAATTGAGGCTGGCGATTCTCTCGACTCCAACTCAGGCGTGACCACTCAACGCAGTTCGAAAAACCGTCTCCTCCCGTGGGACGACGAAGCGGCGACGGATTCTCCCGTTCGACGCGTGCAGCAGGTCACGCGCCGAGTTGCCGCACCGGCCGGCCGCAATCTTCCTGGTATGCCGCTGAGCATGCCCGATCCCGAAGATGACGACGAGTTTCCCCGCACCGGCCGCCAGCGTTTTGATGAGCCGCAGCGCGCGCCGTGGTGGCGCCCGGCCACCCGCTGGGGACGGATTTTTCTTGGCTCTGGAGTACTGACAGTTGCGGGAGTAGCATTGACCGCCGGCTTCGTGTTCAAAACGTATCTTGAGCGCGACTCGCGTTTTCGAATCGCCGGCAGCGGCAACATCCAGACCGCCGGCCTCAGCGAAGTCACGCGCGGCGACCTTCTGCCCGTCTTCGGCGAAGACATCGGCCGCAATATTTTCTTCGTTCCGCTGAACCAGCGGCGCAGCCAGCTTGAAAAGATTCCATGGGTCGAGAAGGCCACCGTCATGCGCGTTCTACCCGATCAACTGCGCATCTCGGTGGTGGAACGCATGCCTGTTGCCTTCGTTCGCCACGGCCAGCAGATCGGCCTGGTGGACGCCAACGGAGTTTTGCTGTCGATGCCGGCCTCGTCGATGACCAGGCATCACTACTCATTCCCTGTGGTCACCGGCATTGATCCCGGCGATCCGCTGGCATCGCGCAAGGCGCGCATGGCAGTCTACGGGCGCCTCATCGGCGAACTCGACAGCAACGGTCAGCGCCTTTCCGAACAGATCTCCGAAATCGACCTCACCGATCCCGAAGACGCGCGCATTCTGATGCCGGAAGCGGGCGCCGACATCCTTGCCCATTTCGGCGACGACCAGTTTCTCACCCGCTATCAGCGCTACAAGGCGCACATCGGGGAATGGCGGCAGCAGTATCCCCATCTCGCCTCGGTCGATCTTCGCTACGAGCAGCAGGTGGTTCTGGAAATGGCTCCCGGCTCCGGCGGATCGCAGACCACCACCGACGACGGCAAGCCCACCTCGGATCGTCCGCGGCTCGCCGGCAACAGCGCACCATCGAAACCATCCGCCGGCGTGAAAGCCGATCCGTCAGCAAAGGCAACGCCTCACCGAGCGCCTGTGAAACCGAAAGCCAAAGAGAAACCCAAAAAGCACGCACCGGTTCAGCAGAAGCGGAATACGGCGTTCGACACCCGGCAAATTGCGGCGGCCACAACTTACGCGAGCTGCTGAGCAGCACGTTCAGAAGCGTATTGAAAAGGGACCATGAGCCAGAGCCAGGAAAATCTGATCGTCGTGCTCGACATCGGCAGCATGTCGACGCGGGTGCTGGCCGCTGATCTCAATGAAGGAGCCCTGCGCTATCGCGGCCACGCCGTGGTGGAGTCGGCCGGCATGCGCAAGGGCCTCATCGCCGAACTCGGGCCCGCGGCGAAAGTGGTCAAAGCCGCCAACGAGCACGCCGAGCGCGTGGCCCGCGCCAACATCGACGAGTGCGTGGTCGGCGTCGGCGGCCCGCACATCTTCGGCCTCAACACCAACGGCGGCTTCGACCTGGGCAGCCGCATGCGCGAGATTACCCGCGAAGACGTGCAAGACCGCCGTCGAGCGCGCCCGCGCCGTGGAGCGCCCGCCCGATCGCGAAATTCTGCACCTGCTGCCGCGCCAGTTCATCGTCGACGATCAGCCCGGCATCTTCGATCCCGTGGGCATGATCGGCGCCCGTCTCGAAGTCGATCTGCACATCGCCACCTGCTCGGGCAGCGCGTTTCAAAGCACCGTCACCTGCGCCAACCGCGCCGGCCTTGAAGTCACCGAGGCCGTGCTCGAGTCCATCGCCGCCGCCGAAGCCACGCTCTCCGCCGACGAACGCGAACTGGGCGTGTGCCTGCTGAACATCGGCGCGCACTCCAGCGACCTGGTGGTTTTCTTCGAAGGCGCCGTGGCGCACACCGGCGCGGTTCCCGTCGGCGGCGCGCCATTTCACCAACGATCTCGCCATCGGCCTGCACATGCCGGTCGCGCAGGCCGAGGAGCTGAAGCGCCAATACGGCCACGCGGTCGTGACCGCCGTTCCGCAGGACGCCGAAATCGAAATCGCCAACCCCCAGCCGGAGATGCTCTCGCTGCGCCGCGTCGCCGAAATTCTCGAGCCGCGCGCCCGCGAGCTTTTCTACTTCGTGCGCGAAAGCCTTCGCCAGGGCGGCGTGCTCGATGCGCTCGGCGCGGGCTGCGTTCTCACCGGCGGCGGGGCGATGCTGCCCGGCATGCTCGACCAGGCCGAGAGCCAGTTGCGCGTGCCGGCGCGAACCGGAATGCCGGTGCGCCTCTCCAACATGCCGGGAGAACTGGCCAACCCCATGTCATCGACAGTGATCGGCATGCTGCTCTACGCGCACCGCACCCGCGTCATGCGCGATTCGGAGAACAACGGTTTGCGCGCCAAACTGCGCGCCATTTTTGCATCAAGTTTTTGAGGTCTTGGGAAGGAATTATGTCATTCAGCGAGGAATCCAATCCAGTTTCGAGCCCAGTCCAGGAGGTCGCCATGGAACAGCCTGCATTCAGCAGCCCGGAGAAATGCGCATTCACTTTCACGATGAAACCCCGCGCGGCGCGCGCATCAAGGTCATCGGCGTGGGCGGAGGCGGCGGCAACGCCGTCAACCGCATGATCCAGGCCAAAATGGAAGGCGTCGAGTTCATCGCGGCCAACACCGACGTGCAGGCGCTCAAGTCGTGCCAGGCCCCGGTAAAACTGCAGCTTGGCGTCCGGCTCACCTCCGGCCTCGGCGCCGGCGCCAATCCTGACGTGGGCCGCCGCGCCGCGCTCGAAGACTCGGAAAAGATCATCGAAGCCCTCGAAGGCGCCGACATGGTCTTCGTCACCGCCGGCCTCGGCGGCGGCACCGGCACCGGAGCGGCTCCAGTGATCGCTTCGCTGGCCAGCGAAATGGGCATCCTCACCGTCGCCGTCATCACGGTCCCGTTTGCCTTCGAAGGCAAGCGCCGCATGCAGCAGGCCGAGCGCGGCCTGAAGGAACTGCTCGACAGCGTCGACACCATGATCGTGATCCCCAACGAGAAGCTGCTCGCCGTGGCCAAGGACGCCGGCTTCTTCGAGAGTTTCCGCATCGCCGACGACGTGCTGCGCCAGGGCGTGCAGGGCATCTCCGACATCATCACCATCCCCGGCATCATCAACCGCGACTTCGCCGACGTGAAGACCACCATGGCGGGCATGGGCCACGCGGTCATGGGCACCGCCATCCGCTCCGGCGAGAACCGCGCCATCGAAGCCGCCCAGGCGGCCATGGCCTCGCCGCTGCTCGAGGCCGGCGCCATCGACGGAGCGCGCGGCATCCTCATCAACATCACCGGCTCCAGCAAGCTGCGTCTGTCCGAAGTCAACGCTGCTTCTTCGCTCATCCAGACCTCGGCGCACGAAGACGCCAACATCATTTTCGGCGCCGTGCTCGACGAGAAGATGGCCGACGAAGTCAAGATCACGGTCATCGCCACCGGCTTCCGCGACCAGATGCCCGAGCGCCGCGCCCGCATGCTCGACGTGGAAAACATCCCCGTGGTCACCGTGCCGGTGATGGCGCCCGAAAACTGGATGGGCGAGGCGGCTCCTGGCGGCGAAAGCGCCATGCCCCGGTGGTCGAAGCTCCGGCTCCGCCGCCTCCGCCCCGCTTCCTGAGCGAAGACGACGAGCCCGAGCCGGCCCCCAGGGTGATGGTGGCGCATGGCCCGGCCTTTGACGACTCGTACGTCGAGCCGGAACCAGAGCCCGAACTGGTTGGGGCCGCGGCCCGTCCGAAATTCGCCGAGATGGAGCAGGAGTCGAAATACACCCCCCTGCCACGGGATTTCGCGCCAGATCAAGGTAACGGGGCGCACGCTGACGACACTATCTCCCAGCCGGTGGCTGCGTTATTCGCCGAACCCGGCCAGGACACGGATCGCGATCTCGATGTGCCGGCCTTCATGCGCCGCCTGCAGTTTTAGGCAGGTGGCAACCGGCCCCCGCAGGAAAGCAAGTTTCAACAATAGGGACGATTCTGCGACTACAACCATTGTGGGGCTTTCAGAAACCGGTACTTCGGTCCCATAATAGGACTTGCGAGGAATTTTCCACCGGAACCAGGCGAGCACGTTTCAATTTGAACCCGGTTCCTGTTCCAAAACTTGTGTGCTTCCCATCACACGGTTTTGGCTTGTTCTCAAGCAGTTTGGCTTTATAGTTTGAATCAAGCGTTCCATTGCTGGTAGCACCACTCAGGGCTTTCCGCAGTCATAATGTTGTATGTTCGGCCTGGTTGTACATTTTTGGAACTGGCCAGGTAATGGACCGATAAGTAAGAAGTGCGCCTCCTGACGTAGGGCAGACGCATGGCACGAATCCATAGTTGGGGGGATGCTGGCCGGATGAGATTGTCCTGCGTGTTGCTTTTAAACCTTGCCTTGGTCGGAACGGGGAGCAGCGCTCTCGCTCTGGATGCTACCCATTCGCTGCATCACACCAAAACCGCCCACCTGATTCAACCCCGCCGGGCCGTCCGCCACGCCGCCGTGACCGGGGCCGCCAAAGCAGCCACCACGCATGTTTCAGTCAGCACCGGCAAAGCCTCACGGAAAGTGGGCAGCGGCGCCGCGACCATTCGCCGTACCCGCCTTGGCGTCCGCCGCCATCGTTACTACGAGCGCTTCACCGCCAGCTCATTTGCCAACGGCGACATTTTCGGTGACGACGCCGTCGCCGGCGAAGATCCCATTGTTCGCCAGGCCGCCATCGACGCCCTCGCCGGAATGAACGGCACCGCCGTGGTCATCAATCCCGCCAACGGCCGCATCCTGGCCATGGTCAACCAGAAGCTGGCTCTCTCGCCGGGCGCCGAGCCCTGCTCCACCATCAAGCTCACCGTGGCCATGGCTGCGCTGTCTGAGGGGCTGGTCACGCGCGACACCATGGTCCAGTTGCCGGGCTTCCGCATGAACATGACCCAGGCGCTGGCCAAGAGCAATAATCTCTACTTTGAAGAGCTGGGCCGCGAACTTGGCTTCGAGCGGGTTCGCCACTACGCCAACCAATTTGGCCTCGGCGAACTGGCCGGCTACAACATCCAGGGCGAGCAGCTTGGCATTTATCCCGACGAGGCCCTTCCCGAGGCGGAAGGCGGCGTCGGTCGCATGTGCAGCTTTGGCCAGGGCGTTGCCATGACCCCGTTGCAACTGGGCGCCTATGTTGCGGCTCTCGCTAACGGCGGAACCCTCTTCTACCTGCAGCACCCCACCACGCCGGAAGAGATCGCCTCGTTCGAGCCCCGTATCAAGCGCACCCTCGATATCGGCCGCTATGTCCCCGATCTTCAGGATGGAATGGCCGGCGCGGTGGAATACGGCACCGCCCGCAGCCTGCGCGCCAGCTTTACGGAGCTGCCTGTTTTTGGCAAGACCGGTACCTGCTCCGACAAGGGCACCCGCTTTGGCTGGTTCGCCTCTTACTCTGATTCGCCGGTGGGCAGCATCGTCACGGTGTTCTTCCTCGAAGGCGGTCGCCCGACATTCGGCCCCCGCGCCGCGGAGTTGACCGGGACGTTCTATCGCAACCTCTGGGACCACAATTACTTTGCGGACAAGGCGCAGACAGCGGCTACGCTCACGCCCGTATCCACTCCCGCGATCGCCGTGCAGCAGGGCTCCGCCCAGGGCGCAAACCAGTAAGTTCACCAAGCACTTTCGTCAATGCCAAGGCCGCCTTTGCGCGGCCTTGACTGTTTGACCTGTCGTCGGTGAGGCCGCCCGAAACGATAGCCGATCTCGAACCTTGGTGCAAGCCCTACTAGCCGCCGACGCTCTCCGGCACGATGAAGACCCACTTGAGATGAGCACATCACAGACAAAACCCTCGGCCGGATCCAACTAAACTGACGGTCGTTATCGATTGTGGCCTGAGCGTTCGGCATTACGACCGGTTATGACCGGTGATGTGGGGAATCGCTGATCCATCGGGGACGCTCGATTCGGCTCATCTCAGCGTCGATCGCCGCCTGTTCAGGCCTAGCCCTGTTCGCCCCCACGCAGGTCAGAAGCGGGTTCCGGCCTCGCCAAAACGGTAAGTCGCGCCGAAGGCTATGCCTCGCGGATTCAGGGTGTGGTTCTGCCCGGTGATGCCGCGAAAATTCGGGAGGCCCTCGTAGGTATAGTCCACCCGCGTCCACCAATGCCCCCACATGTGGTATTCTCCGCCGCCTCCGACAGCCCAAGTGCCGTACGTGGCATGAAGGTGGGCTGTACCGTTACCGGGTTGCGACAGGCTGGCCAAGCCGAGTTCGGCTTTGTATATAGGCTGAAACCTGCCCCAGTAACCCATGGTGCACATCAGACCGCCCTCACCGACGAAGAGCTTGTAATTGGAAGCGTTCCCGTTTCCGCCTACGATCATGGAGTGCCCCTCCACATTGACCCCAAGGCAATGCCAGATTGTGGCGGTAACCCAGGCAGTGGGTCCCCACCTGTTAATGTGCCCAGCTCCCCAATCGCCCGACCAATAGTCCATTCCCGCGCCGGCGCTGAAGTTTACGGGGAGAACCACCTTGCCCCCGCCCGCGGCAGGCTGCACCTGAGCAAGGCCAGAAATCGAGACGAAAAGGACAGACACTGCCACCGCCAGCTTTACATACATAAATGTTGTCTCCTATTTGAGGCCAGTCCGGACCAGGACCTACCTGAGTTGGTTCTACTTGTAGACTCTGCTTCACCTATAGTGAAGACACGTCCCATCGTGCGCGGGTGTTCTGAGAGGATCGGGGTCAAACAAGGAATCCCTTTGGTAAACTTCGCGGACTTGGCGAAGCTCCTTCGAGGCTGAACAGCTTGCGGAAAAACCGGGAATGACCGGCGATGGTGAAGAAAACCATCCAATCCAAAATCGTCACAGATTTTGCGGCATCTATTGCAGAGAGCCCTTGATGATTTCGCGGCATTCGCGGCACCACCGAAGTCGCGCATTGACACAATGCACAACGTTGAGCGATGGAGCGAGTCTTCCTTAGATGTGAAGTCTTAGGCTGTGAAATCGTGCCCTGTTACAAAACCGGTGGTGGAGGGATTTAACCGGCAGCCAAAGCGAAAGGGATAGGGTTGGGCCCGTCCCTTTCGCCGATGCTTCGCGGTTCGCTTACGGCTGCGCCGCCACTCCCTGAGGGGTCCCCGCGCCGGTGCGGGCCTGAGCTTTCTGGGCGAGCACTTTGTGGGCGTTGTCTTCAAGAGCCTGCGCTTCGGGGAGGAACGTCAGCGCCTTTTGGATTTCGGGATCCCAGTCGGCCAGTGTGCGCAATCCTTGCAACTGCCCGAACTGGCTGGTGAGGATCTTTTCCTTGATGCTGACCTTCAGCCAGTCAAGGTTCTCGGCGATGTCCTTCTCGGTCCAGGCGATCTCCGAGTCGGTGAGGTACTTCTTGAAGTCCGCCAGGACCGCATCGTCCACCTGGAAATTGTGGTCAACTGTACGGTTCGCTAGGTAGCGGGGAGCGAAGCGGAAGAATGCCGAATGGACCTGCAGGTCTTCCTGGAAGTGGTTCGACTTCAACGAGTCGACCTTTTCGTCGGGAGTTATGCCGCCGCCGCCGTATACCGTGCGGCCAGAATCGGTCATCTTCACTTCGCGGTTGGTATTGTCCGCGGGCTGGGCGCCGGCATGATTGTAGTAGTAGTCGTATAGCGACACGCCGGAGTAGTTGCGCTGGATGAGGCGGCCCGAAGGCGTGTAGTAGTGATACGTCGTCAGCGCCAGGCCGGTATTTTCGCTCAGGTTGTAAACCGTCTGCACCAGGCCCTTGCCAAAGGTGGTTTCGCCTACGATGAGGGCGCGGTCATGATCCTGGAGCGCGCCGGAGACGATCTCAGCCGCCGATGCGGTGTTGCGATTGACCAGCACCACGATGGGGAAGGTTTTGCCGTCGTTGCCATGGGTGGCGGTGTAGTTCTGGTCAGGGTAGGCGCGGCCGCGCTGCGAAACGATGGTCTGGCCCTTGCTCAGCAGGTGGTCGCACACCTCGACTGCCTGACTCAGCAGGCCGCCGGGGTTATTGCGCAAATCGAGCACCAGGCCCTTGAGGTTGTTGAAACTGCCGATCGCGTCAATGACTTCCTGTGCGGTAGTTTCCTGGAACTGGGTCAGGTGGACGTAGCCGACACCGGGCTTGATTTCGTATTTCAGGTCGACCGAGGGGTGCGGAATCTCGTCGCGGACCAGGTCGAAGGGAAGCGGCTTGCCCTGGCCTTCGCGGGTCATGGTGACCTGGACGTGGGTGCCCTTGGGGCCTTTGAGCGCCTTGGCGACGGCGTCGGAGGTCATGCCATCCGCCGTCTTGCCGTCGACGGAAGTGACGATGTCGCCCGGCCGGATGCCGGCGCGGAACGAAGGCGTGCCTTCATAGGGAGTGATGACGTAGACGTGGTCTTTCCCGTCCTTGTCCCGCTGCTGCTGGATCACCATGCCCACGCCGTAGTAGTGGCCGCGCTGGTCCTCGCGCATCTTGGCGTAGGCCTTTGGATCGTAGAAGTTGGAGTGCGGGTCGAGGGTCCGCAGCATGCCCGGAATCGCGCCGTCGTAGATGGCGAGATCGGCCTTCTCGCCCTGGATGGGCTCGGCGTAGTTCTGCTCCACCAGCGCGTAGACATTGGTGAACGACTTCAGGCTGTCGCGAATCTGGCTTTCATCCTCAGACGACTGCGCGCCGACCTTGCGCTGCAGGATGGTGCCTGCAATAGCGCAGGTGGTGAAAAAGAGGACAAGGGTGAATAGGGCCCGACGGGCGCGGGGTGTCATGGGCGGAAGGTACCTCCGTACAACAATCCGGGGTCCCCGGGAAGCCGGTTTTGCTTCCTGGGGTGGAGCAGGTGCGACGGGCGCCGGGACCGGGCCTCGCGGGGCAGCCTTGACGTAGAGTATAGCATTCGTTTATTTGACTCCCGCCAGGGTTCTCTGGTAACCGGCACTGGAAATTTGATGCAAAGTGACGGGTGGTTGATTTGGGACAAAGAGCGAGGCGGCAGGGAACGAGGGACCAAGGGAACAGGGACCAAGGGAAGAAGGGGATTAGGCATTAGGGACTGGGTATTGGGAATCTTGCCGGAGGCTGAGTGACGGCTTTGCTTCCTCGGTCCCTTGGTCCCTGCTTCCGTGCCATTTACAATGACGTCTATGAAAGAAGGCCACGGATCCTTGGTCCCTCGTTCCCTTGGTCCCTTGGTCCCTGTCTTTCCGGTGCGCCGACCTATGACTTTTCGCTACTTTCGCGTTTTCTCCTTGTCCGCTGCTGGCACCATCCTTCTTGCCGCGTCCGCGCTGGCTCAAACCCGCCCGGCGCCGACCGACAGTCCCTATGGCGGGGCGGTGGTCGAAGACATCATTGCGCGCGTCAACGACCAGATCATCTCCCGGACCGACTACGACCGTGCTCTGAAGGAACTGGACGACGAGAGCCGGCAACGCGGCCTGACGATGCAGCAGATGTCGGAACAGCACAAGGACCTGCTGCGCAACCTGATCGACCAGCAGCTTTGGCTCTCCAAAGGCAAGGAACTGGGCGTCACCGGCGATACCGAACTGGTGAACCGGCTCAACGAGATCCGCAAGCAGTACAACCTGCAGACCATGGAAGAGCTGGAAAAGGCGGCCCAGGAGCAGGGCGTCTCGTACGAAGATTTCAAGGCCAATATCCGCAACCAGATCGTCACCCAGGAAGTGATGCGGCAGGAAGTGGGACGCCACGTGAACATGACGCCGGGTGAAGCCATGCGCTACTACGAGGCGCACAAGCAGGAATATGTGCAGCCGGAGAGCGTCACTCTGAGCGAAATCCTGGTCTCGACGGGCACGCCGGCGCCGGCGCCCGAGGGCGGAGTGCAGGCCGACGATCCGGCCAAGGTTGCCGCGGCCAAGGCCAAGGCGGACGACATGGTCGCCAAGCTCAAGGCGGGGGCGAATTTCGCCGAATTGGCCCGCAACTCCAGCGACGGCCAGACAGCCGCCCAGGGGGGCAGCCTGGGGACCTACAAGCGCGGGCAGCTAAACAAGGTGTTTGAAGACCAGGTGTTCAACCTGAAAACGGGGGATGTCACCGATCCGACCCGGACCAAACAGGGATACGTGATCTTCAAGGTCGACAAGCATATCCCCGGAGGGGTGCCGGCATTCAAGGACGTGGAACAGCAGGTGGAGCAGGATTACTGGGACAGCAAGATGATGCCGGCCATCCGCGACTATCTGACCAAGATGCGCGAGGACGCGTATGTGGAAGTGAAGCCCGGCTTCACCGATACGGGCGCCAGCGGCAACCAGCGCGTGCTGCCCATTTCGTACGCGTCGTACACGCCGCCTTCGCCCAAGAAAAAGAAGAAGGTAGAGCGCACGCGGTTCCGCGAGACGACGCACACGTTCCGCAACAAGTCGCCGCAGGCGGCGGCTCCAGCGGAAGAGGCGGCAGCACCGGCAGCGGCTCAGGCTCCGGAAACGGCGGCGGCGGGGAAGAAGGACGCCAAGAAGGAAAAGGCCGCTGCCGATGCGGCCATCATGAAGCCGGGCAAGAAGGAGAAGATCCGCTTTGGCCAGGCGCCCACCAAGACGCTGCCCAGCGGACCGGAGACGCCGACCGAGGATGCGGGCGGGCCGGCCCAGGTAGCGCAGACCAACGAGCCCGCCAATCCTCTGGAAGCGGCGCCCGCGCCCGAGAAGAAGACGCGCTTCTCGGCCCGCGCCAAGATTCCCAAGGAGCCCAAAGCCAAGGGATTCATGAAGGCCGATCCGACCGTTCCGGCTGCCCCCGGATGCCGCCGAAGTGGCTGACCGGCAGACGCAGGCCGCGCCGCTGGGATTGGCCGGCGATACCGCCAACAAAAAGAAGAAGAAAGGCACCACGACGGCGGAAAAGACCCGGCTGAGCGACAAGAAAAAGAGGAGAACCAGGAACCGGCTGCGCCGGCTCCTGCGCCCACGCCGATTCCGGCGGTTCCGGGGGCGCCGGCTCCGTCGCAGACCCCCGCTCCGGCTCCGCAGCCGCAGCAGTAATCCAGAATCTTCACCTGGCTGCCCCAGGTCTCGTCCGCCGCGGCGGATGGGGCCTGGGATTCAGCCTCTACGGCCGCTTCTTCTCAAAGACCATGGACGTCTTTACCGGTTCGAATCCTTCGCGGGCATAGAAGCGGTGGGCATCGGCGCGGGTGCTGCGGGAGGTGACGCGTAACTTGGCGGCGCCGTGTTCCCAGCTCCACGCTGCGGCTCGTTCGCATAGCAGCCGCCCAATGCCGTTGCTGCGATAGTCCTTGCTGACAACCAGTCCGCCGATGAGGGCAAAATCCGCGCTCTGCAGCCGGCGCTCGAGGGAGACTTCTACCCATCCGATGACCTTGCCGCCAATGCAGGCGACGAAGGCCGCTTGCCGGTCGCGAACGGTGGCTGAACGCTCGGTCCACATTCGAACGTCTGCAACGGTTCGTTCGTAGCCGAGTTCGCCGATAAGCTGGGCGACGCATTCCGCGTCAGCCGTCTGCATCTCGCGGATGAAGAAGGCGTCAGTGTCGTGGTTGGCCATTCGGTGTTCGGTTTCCAAATCTGCCGTCCTGTTAGCCGGTGACCCGGAAGTCGTGCGGTTTCAATGGGGAGACTTGTAGGCGCTTTCTTCGCGTGTGCGGGCGGTGGCGGCTCAACGTCGCTTTACGATAATCTTCCCCCAGAATGAAAGACATTTTTATATCTGATCTGGCTTCCTTTGAAGAAGGAAAGCTGTTCGATGGTTTTTTCCTGGTTCTGGCCCGGCAGCTCCGCACCACCCAGTCCAACAAGCCCTATCTCAACCTGATTTTCTGCGACAAGACCGGTCAACTGGAAGCCCGCGCCTGGGAGCCTGCCGACCCGCGCATCGCCAAGGACTTCGAACGCGGCGACGTGGTGAAGGTGCGGGGCTGCGTCCAGCAGTTCAACGACCGCCTGCAGATGAAGGTGGAGCAGTTGCGCAAGGCGCAGCCGCACGAGGTGGACAAGGCCGACCTCATGCCGGCCACCACCTATGACGTGGAGGCGCTGTGGGCCCAGCTCCTGAGCTTTGTCGAGTCGTTCACCGATCCGCATTTGAAGCTGCTGGTAAGCACGATTCTCGCCGATCCGCAGATGGCGGTGGCTTATCGCGAAGCGCCGGCCGCCAAGCAACTGCACCATGCCTGGCTGGGAGGGCTGCTGGAGCACGTCATCAGCCTGCTCCGGCTGGCCGATCGCGTGGCGCCGCACTATCCCATCCTCCATCGCGACCTGCTGCTGACCGGCGTGATCCTGCACGACATCGGCAAGGTCCGCGAACTGTCCTGGGACATCGGCTTCGAGTACACCGTGGAGGGCGTGCTTCTGGGGCACATCCAGATGGGCACGGCGCTGGCCGAGCGGACCATGGACAGCCTGCCCGGTTTTCCGCCCCGGCTCAAGATGCTGGTGCTGCACATGATCCTGTCGCATCACGGCAAGCTCGAGTTCGGCTCGCCCAAGCTGCCCATGATTCCCGAATCGCTGGTGCTGAATTTTCTCGACGACCTCGACGCCAAGATGCAGGCCATGCAGAGTGAATTCGACAAGTGCGCGCGCGAAGGCAAGCCCGCAGACGAGCTGACCGGAAGGGTGTGGGCGCTGGATCAGCGTCAGTTGTTGAATACGAAGCGCTGGCTGGCCGATGAGAGTGCACCGGCCGCTCCCCTGGTTGAAAGCGTGGAGACACATTCATAGCCGGTGGGAGCGATCGGTTTGCATTCGTGGGCTCCCACCCTTGCGACGGAGAAAAATCGCAAGATGGGCATGGAAGATTTCCGCGGGTCGGCAGTTATAACGGTGGAAGTCGGAGGCTGGTGAAATGAAGTCCCTCTTCGACATCGGTTGCAGGCAGGAACTGCTGGCGCGAGTTCAGAAAGTTCGCCCCGACACGCCGCGTCTGTGGGGGAAGATGACCGCTGCGCAGATGATCTGCCACCTGAACGACGCGTTCCTCGGCGTCATGGGCGACAAGCCCATGGAGATTCCGCGCGGATTCACGATCTGGCCGGTGCTGAAATATGTTGCGCTCTACTCGCCTGCGAAGTGGCCGCAGGGCGTACCCACCCGGCCGGAGATGGATCAGCTCGCCGGAGGCGGTACTCCGCCCACGCAATTCGACTGCTGATGTGCGCAAGCTGCTCGAATCCATGGAGAGATTCACGCGGCAGCCCCGCGACTTTCAGTTCCGCCCCCACCCCATGTTCAAGACAATGTCCGAAGCGCCAGTGGATGCGATGGGGCTATCTGCACGTGGATCATCATCTGCGCCAGTTCGGACAATAGAACTCTAATCGACAAACCAATCCCATTGGTCTTCGGTCAGCGGTACCACCGAAAGCCGGCCGATCTTGACCAGCGGCGAATCGCGGAACAGCGGCTCAGCCTTGATGGCGTCGAGTGTTTTCGGCGTCTTGAGCTTTTTGCCGACTTTCACGCGGACGATGGGGACCTTGGGGTCGGTCGCATCCACGCTTGTCACGGTGCCGGTGCCGACGGCCGTGCGCTCATCGCCGGTGTGGTAGAAGATCCACTTTGTGCCTTTGGGCATCTCGCGCAGATTCTTGACGGCGGTGGGATTGGTCACGCCGTCCCACACCGTTTCCTTGTCGCGCAGGAAGTCATCGAACGAGTAGGCGTCGGGCTCGGTCTTGAACAAATAGTAGTTTGCCATGGCCTCCACGGTACCAAAGGAAACAGGGAACAGGAAACAATTGGAGTGGCCGACATGAGCTAGCTCCGCTATCCGCCGCCAACTCCGCCGCCCCCGCTGCAGTCTCTCCCTTTACAATCGAAAGAACATGATCCGTTTTTCCACTGCCGGCGAATCCCACGGGGAGGCCCTGATCGCTCTGGTCTCCGGGATGCCCGCCGGCGTTCCCATCGATCTCGAATTCGTCAACCGCGAACTGTGGCGGCGCCAGCAGGGCTACGGCCGCGGCGGCCGCATGAAGATCGAAACCGACAAGGCCCACGTGCTCTCCGGCGTGCGCCACGGCAAGACCATCGGCTCGCCGGTCGCCATCGAAATCGTCAATCGCGACTGGAAGAACTGGGAAGAGAAGCTGCCGGTCGAAGCCGGCGATCCGGCCAAGCACCAGGCGGTCGCTTCGCCGCGCCCGGGCCATGCCGACCTGGCCGGAGCGCTGAAGCACAACTTTCCCGACGCCCGTTACGTGCTGGAGCGGGCCTCGGCCCGGGAGTCCACTTCGCGCGTAGCCGCCGGCGCGTTTGCCAAGTTGATGCTGCGCGCGCTGGGCATCGAAGTCGCCAGCCACGTGATTCGCGTAGGCCGCGTGGAGTTGGAGCGGGCCGCCGCCTGGGAGGAAATTGCTGCACTGGCCGCCCGCGACGAAGTGGTGCTGGCCTGCGTGGATCCTGAGACGGAAGCGCGAATGAAAGGCGAGGTCGAAGAAGCATCCCGCACCGGCGACACGGTCAACGGCGTCTTCGAGGTGGTGGCTCACGGAGTTCCCGCCGGCCTGGGAACCTATGCGAACTGGGATGAGCGGCTCGACGGCCTGCTGGCCTGGTCGGTGATGAGCCTGCAGGCGGTAAAAGCTGTCGAGATCGGGCGCGGCGTGACAGCGGCCGAGTCTTTCGGCTCGAAGGTCCACGATCCGATTCACTACGCGGCGACCGAGACCGGCAAGCCCACCCGCTTTACCCGCCCGCAGAACAACGCCGGCGGCATCGAAGGCGGCGTCTCCAACGGCGAGGATATCGTCGTCCGAGGCTACCTGAAGCCGATTTCCACGCTGCGCCGGCCGCTCGAATCGGTTCGCTTCGATACGCGCGAGCCTACCGCGGCAAGCTACGAGCGCTCAGATATTTGCGTGGTGCCTGCGGCGGGCGTGGCGGCGGAAGCCATGGTGGCGCTTACCCTTGCGGGCCTGGCGCACGAGAAGTTCGGCGGCGACTCGCTCGCTGGAGATGAAACGGAATTACGATGGATACATCGAACAAATCAGGAGCTTTTAGTCCACTGTGAAACTTACGATCGTGAAGTACCCGGAGCCGGTGCTGCAGCAGCCAGGCGAGCCGGTCACCGAATTCAATGATGAGCTGCGCAAGCTGGTTGCCGACATGTTCGAGACGATGTATGCCTCCCAGGGCATCGGCCTGGCCGCGCCCCAGGTGGCCGTATCGAAGCGCGTGACGGTGATCGACCTCAGCATGGGCAAGGATCCCGCGCAGAAACTGGTGCTCGTCAATCCCGAGGTCATCTTCCGCGAAGGCAGACAGTACGAGGAGGAAGGCTGCCTGAGTTTCCCCGACATCCGTGAAAAGGTGGTGCGCGCATCCAAGGTGAGTATCCGCGCCCAGGACTGAAAACGGCAAGTGGTTCGAGATGGACGGGGAAGAATTGCTGTCGCGCGCGTTTCAGCACGAGATCGACCACCTCGATGGGATGCTGTTCATCTTCCGCATGAGCGCGCTCAAGCGCGACCTGGCCCTGCGCAAGATCCGCAAGATGCAGCGCGAAGGCACCTGGTAGATTTGTGAAACTGGTCTTCTGCGGAACCCCTCAATTTGCAGTGCCCACGCTCAAGGCACTCCTCGCCGCAAGCCACGAAATCCCGCTGGTAGTCACACAGCCCGACCGGCCGGTAGGCCGCACCCAGGAACTGGTCGCGCCGCCGGTAAAACTGACAGCGATGGCAGCGGGGATTCCGGTCACCCAGCCGGAAAAGATTCGCAACAACGCGGAATTCCGCGCGCAACTGGAGTCGATCAAGCCCGATGCGATTGTCGTGGTCGCTTATGGGCGCATCATTCCGCCCTGGATGCTGGCGTTGCCCCGCCTGGGCTGCATCAACCTGCATGCCTCGCTGCTGCCGAAATATCGCGGCGCCGCGCCCATCCAGTGGGCCGTCGCTATGGGCGAGGAGATTACCGGCAACACCACCATGCTGCTGGAAGAGGGGCTCGACACCGGCCCGATCCTCAAGCAGCAGGCGCTCATCGTTCGGCCCGATCAGACCGCCCTCGATCTGTTTGAGGAGATGGCCATCGGCGGGGCGCCGCTGGTGGTCGAGACTCTCAACGGTCTCGAGAACGGAACGGTAAAGCCCAGGCCGCAGGATCATTCGCGCGCCACGCTCGCGCCGCTGCTCGAGCGCGAAGACGGGCGCATGAACTTTGACCTGCACACCGCGATCAAGATCAAAAATCGCTGGCGGGGATTTCAGCCCTGGCCCGGCGCGTTTACCGCGCTCGAAGGCAAAAAACTGATCGTCCACAAGATGGATGTGGTCGAGGGCGTGGATTTCGGCGAGCCTGGCGCGGTTGCACCCGGCGAGATCGTCGTCAAGTACAGGCGCATCTTTGCGGCATGCGCAGGGAAGACCTGGATCGAGTTGCTCGAATTGCAGCTTGAAGGAAAAAAGCGGTTGCCCGCCGCGGAATTCCTGCACGGCACGCCGCTGGCCACGGGCATGCGGCTGGGTTAGCGCAATGGCAGATATCTCCGCCGCTCGCGCGCACCGCGCACGCCATTCTTATGGCCGTCGAAGACGGCAAAGCGCACTCCGACGATCTGCTGCGCGACCACAATCGATGGCAAAGCATGTCAGCGGCCGATCGGCACCTGACCACGGCGCTGGTGCTGGGCGTGCTGCGGTGGCAGATTCAGCTCGACGAATGGCTGCGCAGATATTTCACCAAGCCCAACGCGAAGCTCGATGCGCCCGTTCTGGTCGCCCTGCGGATGGGAGCATTCCAACTGCTGCATCTCGATCGCATTCCGGCGCACGCGGCCATCGACGAGAGCGTGGAGTTGACCAAGCGGTCCGGCTGCCGGTCGGCCGCGGGCCTGGTGAATGCGGTGCTGCGCAAGGTGGCTCTGGCGGTAGAGGAACAGGCTGGCTCAACGAGTGAGGGTGAAGAATCGTCGGCCCTGGCTGCCCATCCTTCGTGGTTGGTCGAGCGCTGGACAAAATTCTTCGGAGATGAAATCGCCCGTGGCCATTTGCGTGCATGATCAGATCCCGCCGTTACTGGCAATTCGGCTGGCCGCGCCTGATGTTGAGAAGGAACTCGTGGAAGCCGGCGTGAGCCTGGGCCGGGACAATTGCTGAGCGTCGCGCGCCTGGTGATGTGCTGGAGATGTGATCGCGACGGCCGTCATTTCGCGAAGGTCGCGTGCGGATGCAGGATGAAGGCTCGCAACTGGTGGCAGAGATCGCCGCGTCTGCGCTTCGGGCCGAAGCGGGAAGGATTCTCGATTGCTGTGCGGCGCCGGGAGGCAAGACACTCATTCTCGCTGAGCGCAATCCTGCGGCGCGCATGGTGGCCTGCGAAGCAAGCCAGCCCCGGCTGAAGCAATTGCGGAGCCGGCTGGCCAGTTTCTGGGCGAGCGCATGGATTGCCGCCTTGCCGATGCGACGGCGCTCAACTTTGAGTCTGAATTCGACTTGGTGCTGGCCGACGTGCCTTGCAGCGGCACGGGCACATTGAGCCGCAATCCGGAAATCCGCCATCGCCTGACCGCGGAAGACCTACCGCGGCAGGCCGAGCGGCAGCGCGCGATTCTGGCTTCCGCACTGCGGGCCGTTCGTCCCGGCGGCCGGGTCGTTTACTCCACCTGCTCGCTGGAACCGGAAGAGAATGAGGAGGTGGTGAGTGCGGTTCTTGCGGAGAATCCGAACGCGCGCGTCATTTCGTTACGCAGGAGTCTCGATGCGCTCCGCGATCGCGCCATTCTCCGCGAACGCGACGACGGACGGCTCGAGAAGTGCGTTACGCCGGAGGGATTTCTGCGGCTAACTCCGGATGCTTTCGGGACGGATGGGTTCTTCATCGCGATGATCGAGAGAATTGTTTGAGAACCGCCGAGCCCGACAAACACGGGTGCCCCAGAGCCTGCCCTGAGCTTGTCGAAGGGTCTCGACTTTGAGACCTGGAAAGCATTAGCCCGGACAAAGCATTACTCGTTCGCCAGCTTCAGCTCCGCGTAGTCGCGGCCCAGCATCGCGCAGAGGGCTTCGATGACCAGTTCGTGATCTGCGCGCTGGGGCAGGCCCGACACGGTTACGCTGCCCACCACGCCCGCTCCCGTGACGGCGCAGCGGAAACGATCCGCCATGGGTGGCGTAGTCGGCAATGGGAAGGCCCTGGATTGCAGTAAGGGTCTCGATTTTTGAGCTTCTCTTTCAATCCGGCGACGTACGAACTGTGATGAAATCGCGCCACCACGTTGCTCTTGCGGCGCACCCATTCGACGTTATCCGGAGTGGTGCCGTCCATGGCCGCATAGAACAGCGGCTGGCCGAAGCGGCGCACGTCGATCACGACGGCCAGTGCGCGTTCGGCGGCCATCGCCCTCAACCGCGAACCCAGCTCCCATGCGGTCTGCGCGTCCAGGCGCGGCAATTGCAGTTCACGTTCCTGCTGCGCGATTCGTTCCAGGTCTTCGTTCAATCCCATTTACCATCCACCTTTCTCCGAAAGCAATCCTAAGCGATCTGGGGGCCCAAGGTGACCTGACTCCGCTATCACCGCTAACTCCGCTAACACCGCTCACGCACCCCGCTATCCTTCCGCGGGTTCTTCGAGGATGACTTCGGGCGTGGGCACGATGCCGAGGCGCTGGTAAATCGGCCGCATGACCATGCGGATCGAAGCCATGCGCGACCAGAACCAGAGCGACCCGAGGATGCAGGCGATGCCGCTGATGATAACGGTGCGCGGCGCGCCGATGGCGTGAGCCAGTGCGCCCGCCAGCAGACTGCCGAACGGCGCCATGCCGACGAAGGCCATGGTGTAGTAGCTCATCACGCGGCCGCGCATCTTCTCGTCGACCAGCGTTTGCAGGATGGTGTTGCTGGTGGTTACGCCCTGCATCATGCCGAAACCGGTGACGAACATCAGCGACCATCGAGAGCCACAGGTGGCGCGAGAGACCAAACGCAATCAGGCCCGCGCCGAAGATCGCGGCGCCGATGGGGATGATCTTCAACAGGCCGCGAACCGACCGGCGCACGACCAGCAATAGCGCGGAGGTCAGCGAGCCGACTCCGACCGCGCCCATCAGGAAGCCAAGGGTATGCGGCCCGCCGTGCAACACCTGCGCCGCAAAGATGGGCATGAGCACCATGAACGGCCAGCCCATCAGGCTGATCAGCGCGAACAGCAGAAGGATGCTGCGGATGGGCACGCGATTCGGCAACATAGACCCATCCCTGTCGCAGTTGTTCCATCATCGTCACGCCGTGTTGCTGCAGCGTCTCGTGCGCGACGCGCATCATCAACAGCGACGCGATCACCGCGATGTAACTGACGCCGTCGACCAGGAAGCACCAGCCTTCGTTGGTCGCCGCGATCAGCAAGCCCGGCCAGCGACGGGCCGACGAGACGCGCGGCGTTGACCATCGACGAATTGATGGCGATGGCGTTGGAGAGATCGGCGCGGTCTTCCACCATGCGGATCATGAACGACTGGCGGCCGGGCATATCGAATGCGTTGATCACGCCCTGCATCGCGCTGAGCACCAGGACTTCGGCGATGTTGATGCGATGCGAAAGCGTGAGCCAGGCGAGCGCGAGCGACTGGACCATGGCTAATGCCTGCGTCCACACCAGCACCTTGCGGCGGTCGATGCGGTCGACGATCACGCCGGCCAGCGGCGCCAGCAGGAATGTGGGAATCTGGCCCGCGAATCCGACGGTCCCCAGCAGCAGTGACGACTTCGTCAGGCGGTAGACGAGCCATGAAGTGGCCACGCGGGTCATCCACGTGCCGATCAGCGAGATGCTTTGTCCGCCGAAGAAGAGCCGGAAATTGCGATGGCGCAGCGCGCGCCAGGCATGCGACAGGCCGGCGCTATTCTCCGCGGTCTCGGCCGCCGATGCGGGTGTTTGGGGCTCTTGCGCCATTTCCTGCTTTTTAGATGCGGCGCCTGGATACGATCGGCGCCCCTACTTCGCGACGGTCAGCTTTACCGGCGTGTTCTGGTCGACGCGCGCGCCGGCCGGAGGTTGTTGTCGCGACCACGGAACCTGGGGCTACGGGCGGTTTGGGCGCGGTGTTCGCGCCGCCGACGTCGGGGATATGCACGTCGACAAATGTGGGTGGGGGCCCCTTCAACCCCACGCGCGCGAGGGTGGCCTGCGCGGCGACGATCGGCACTCCGTTGAAATCGGGCATTACGAATCCATCGGGAGTGTCCTCGGCGGGCGCGGCCACAAGCAGGTTGATGCTGGGACCGGCGATTCCCTGCGCATGCGGCGGGCGGATCCTGCGCGAGCACGGTGCCTTCGGGCACGTCCGGCGTAGGGCAACTGCGCGGTGGCTCCAACGGCCAGTCCCACGCGGCGCAGTTTCAGCGCCGCTACGCGCTCATCGACGCCCACCGTGTCGGGCACTTCGACCTTCTGCGGGCCGAGGCTTTCGGCCACGCGCACGCGCCACTCGCGGCGAACCACGGTACCCGCCGGCGGCGACTGGGTGAGGATGTGCCCCGGCGCCACATCGGAGGAGTAGTAGCGGTTATCCACTTCAAGATTGAGCCCGAGCCCCGTGGTCTGGCTGCGTGCCTCCGCGACGGTCATGCCCTTCAGCGACGGCACCTGCACCTCGGCGCCGTGAATCACGAAATGCATGGTGATGATGGCGGCTCCGAGCGCCACTGCGATGAGGATCATGACCAGCGACGCGATCTGAAAGAAATTGACGAGCGGGCGGCGCAGCCTTCCGGGCTGCTCATGGCTCGGGCTCCCCATCGGGATAGACGATTTCGTATTCGACCTGGCCGCTTTCTCCAGCATCAGCGACACGGAGCAGTATTTGTTCTTCGAAAGCGACACAGCATCTTCCACTGCCTTGCGGCTGAGCTTGCCGCGCACCGCATAAGTGAGCTTGATGTGGGTGAAGACGCGCGGCGGTGCTGCCGCCTGTTCTGCGACGGCGGAAACGCGCAGGCCGGTGAGCTGCTGGCGCTTCTTCTTGAGGATGCTGACCACGTCGACGGAAGTGCAACAGCACAGCGCCATCAGGACGGCTTCCATCGGGCTGGGTCCGTGCGCGTGCGCCGAATCGGCGTCGAAGACAATGCGGTTGCCGCTCTCCGTTTTGCCTTCGAAGACATCGTCGTGCTTCCATTCGCTGTGAGCGATCATTGCTCTTTTCCTTTATCGCAAATTATCCGTGGCCGGCTCGGGGTGAATGGTCACTCTCGACACTTCGGGGCATTCGATCTTGAAGCGGTCTTCGAGCGCGGTGATCACTTCGTGGACGCGATGCATGGGCAGTTCGTCGGGCAGCGTGCAGTGGCAGGAGAGATCGACGTGGTCTCCGGCGCGGCGCACCGTGATCTCGTGCACGTCCACGATCTCTCCGAAATTTTTCGTTGCCGCGCGCAGCGCCACTTCGATCCGGCGATCTTCCACGACCACTTCCTCCGGCTGCTCGATGGTGGCGGGCTCGCTCTCGATGTGGGTAAGCACCGAATCGATTTCGGGAGTTTCGCGCAGGATCTCGGCTTCCATCGCGGTGACGAAGTTATGCGCCTCGAGCAGCGGCATGTTTTCGTTCAGCTCGACGTGCTGTTCTACGCGCAGGCGCCCGTGATGCGACTGCACGCTGAGTTCGTGCACGCTCACGTTGTTGCGCGCGGCCACGGCGCGCACGCGATCGAAGATGCTGTCGGCCCGGCCCGCGCGCGGAACGGTATGGATGACGACATCGGCGTTGGGCAAAGCTGCGCTGCACGGCTTCGGTCGCCGCGCGCACCAGCTCGCCGGTGTGTTCGAATGTGAAATGGCGCGGCAGCGCAAGGGTGAGATCGGCAAAGTATGCGGCGCCTGAGCGGCGCACGCGGGCCTGCTCCACCGCCATCACTCCGGGAACCTGTTCTACTTCATTGATAATCTGCCTGCGGGTCTCGGCGGAAATCTGGTCCATCAGCACGCCCACAGTTTCGCGCGTGAGGCGGAAGGTGATGCGCAGAATCATCAGCGGAAACGACGATGGCCGCGACGGGGTCGGCCTGGCGCAGCCAGGAACGTCGAACAGCGTGCCCAGCCAACTGGCGCCCAATCCGGCAAGCACGGCGAGCGTCGACCAGATATCGGAGGCGAAGTGGAACGCGTCGGTCGCCAGCGCCGGCGAGCCGGTCCGCTGCGCAACTGCGCGCAACTGGCGCGATCGCCAGAAATCGACGGCGATGGAAGTGAGCAGCACCAGCACCGGCCAGATGGAGTGGTGCAATCTCTACGTCGCCTTTCCGAATGCGCGCGACGGCTTCCCAGATGATCCACGCGCAGGAGATCGACCATCAGGCCCGCTTCGGCGAGCGAGGAGATGTTCTCGATTTTTCCGTGGCCGTAGGTATGGTCTTCGTCGGCGGGCTTGTCGGAGACGCGCACGGAAAAGAATGTGAGAGCCGCGCCGGCGAGGTCGAGCGCCGAATGTGCCGCATCCGACAGCACGCCGAGGGAGCCGGAGACCAGTCCCGCCGCAAGCTTCAGCAGCGTCATGGCCGCTGCGGCGAGCATGGAGTGCAGCGCCACCCGCCGCTTTTCAGCGGAGAAGCCGGCGAGGCTGGATACGGCGGAACTCATTGCATCCTTAGACTACTAGCGGCCGCGCGGCAGTGTACAACCCGGCGATTCCGAAGGTGTAGGGCTGCCAGGCGCAATCGACGTATCCGGCGGCGCGCATCATCGCGAGCATGGCTGGAGGCGGGGGAAAGTTGCCGACAGAAGTCGGCAGATAGTTGTAAGGCCCTGGCTTGCCTCCAGAAACGGGGCCGCAGATGAGCCGCCCGATGGTGGGCAGCACGCGCCGGAAATAGACGGCATAGGCTTTGCCGATGAGGCCGCCGGGCTCGCTGAAATCGAGGATGCCCAATTGGCCGCCGGGCTTGAGCACGCGATGGAATTCGCGAAGGCCCGCTTCGTAGTTGGCGAGATTGCGAAAGCCGAAAGCGGTGACGATCAGGTCAAGCGAGGCGGGGCGCAGCGGCAGATGCAGAGCGTCGGCTTCCAGCGCGACTGCGCCGCGTCCGTCGAATTTGCGCGCCCCGCGGGCGAGCATGGCGCGCGCAAAATCGGCGGCGAGAACAGGACGGCCATTCTGCGGGCGATGCTTCAGCAGGGCCATGGTCATGTCGCCGGTGCCGCAGCAGATGTCGAGAACCGCGGCCTCGGGATCGGCGAGGATGGCGCGGAATCGGCGGGCTGTCCTTCTCCACCACAGGCGATCCACGTTGGCTGACAGCACGTGATTCAGCAGGTCGTAGCGCGGCGCGATGGAGTTGAACATCTGCCGCACGGCGGCGGCCGCGCTGGTCTCGTCCTCCGCTCCAACCGGTTTGGCTCCCGTCGTGGTCATCTAACGGCTCGACGACCCGATGACGATTGGCTGGGTCGCCACGGCTGCTTCTTTTTTCTTGGGGAGCGGTTCGGGTTCGGCGGTTGCATGTAATTCTGCCGCGCGAGCCAACATGAACTTGGCCGCGGCTTCGAGTTCGGCGGGCGTCACATCCTCCACCACACCGGCCTCGCCGATGCCTGTCGGCAGCACGAATCGCCGCACCCCGCCTACGTTCTTCTTGTCCGCGCCGGTGGCGGCAACAAGTTTGGCGGCGCGCAGCTTGAGCGGCGGCAGCGGACCGTAAAGGTAGATCAGGTTTTCCATCCGCTCCGCCTGGCGGCCGGAAATGATCCCGCGCCGGTGCGCAATGTAGAGAGCCGCCACCATGCCCCAACCCACCGCTTCGCCGTGCAGCAGTACCTTGTAGCGCGTCACCTGCTCGATGGCGTGGCCGATGGTGTGACCGAAATTCAGGATCATGCGCAGGCCGTTCTCGCGCTCGTCCTTGTTCACCACGTCGGCTTTCATGCGAATGGAGGCGGCGATCACTTTCTCCAGCGCCCGCGGATCGCGGCGGAGGATTTCTTCGGCGTGTTCTTCCATGAATCGCACCAGGATGCGGTCGCGGATAATACCCGCCTTCACGCTTTCCATGAGCCCTGCGCGCAATTCGCGATCGGGCAGCGTGCCCAGCACGCCAATGTCGGCAAACACCGCGCGCGGATGATGGAAGCTGCCCACCAGGTTCTTGCCTTCGGGCAGGTTAACACCGGTCTTGCCGCCGACGGAGGAGTCCACCTGCGACAGAAACGTGGTGGGCACCTGGACGTAGGGGATGCCGCGCATGAACGACGCGGCCACGAATCCGCCCACGTCGCCCACGATGCCGCCGCCGAAGGCGATCAGCAGCGAGCCGCGGTCGCCGCCCGCGGCCACCATCTGGCGCAGCAGCTTTTCCACGCTGGCCATGGTTTTGTGCTTTTCGCCTGCGGCGAGAAACAGGACAATCGGCGGCTCGGCGAAGGAGCCGTTGAAGGTGTCGCCCCAGAGAGCCCAGATTTCGGGCGACGTAACAACGAAGACCCGGCGAGGCAGGCGGCCGATCACGCGCTCGATGCGGGAGGCGAGCGTGGCGATCAGGCCGCTGCCCGCAATGACGTCATATCTGGCCGATGGTGTGTCTACTCGTATGGTTTGCACGCTGCTTTTATCGTAAAGCACTCATACGAAGGAGAGGCTACGGTTCAACCGTCTGCGCAGGCCGAACGATGACTGTGTCTTTGGTTGCGGCTGCGATGTGCGGAGTGCGGCCACCATGGCCCGTGCGGCCTTGCGCCCGAATCGGGGGGATGGCGGGCGCAAAGGCTGATAGCGCACGGATCCGAACCGCCATCCGCTCAGGGGGGATGAGCGAGGCATTCGGACTAGCTTACAACGGCGCTGCGGTAGAAATTCTGGTAAATCTCGCGGACAGTGGGATAGCACTCGCAGGCCGCGTCCTCCAGACCGGCGGGATCGACGATATGGATGCGCCCGCGGCTGTAGCGAATCAGGCCCTTGCGCTGCAAGGTGCCGGCGGCTGCCGTTACGGTGGTTCTCCGCGATCCCAGCATAACGGCGAGGAACTCCTGGGTCAGATAAAAGTTGTCGCTCTCCATCCGGTCGCGCACCATCAGGAACCAGCGCGCCAGCCGCTCTTCGGCCTCGTGCAGACGGTTGCAGGCCGCAAGCTGGGATAGGATGGCTCCCTGGCTCTGCACGCCCTGCAGAATGCATTCGCGGAGTTCCTGGTTCTCTTGGAATTCCTTTTGCAGCTCCTTGAACGGCATTCGCAGAGCCGTGCCACTGATCTGGATGAAGCAGCGCGTCGGAATGCGGGCGGTGCCCAGCAGGTGGAAGCACTCCACCAATCCCTCTTTGCCCCAGATGCCGACTTCGGCGCAAGCGCCGGTCGACATCGTGCCCACGATGGAGGCGATACCGGAGGTCATGAAGTGCGCGAATTTCGGGGTTTCGTCGGGCTCATAGAGAACCTCTCTCGCTTCAAGAGTGACGGGCCGCATGCGCGACAGCAGGTAAGCGCTTTTCGATGAAAGAGAACTCAACAACAGGTTTGGAGGATTGGTCGAGCATCATTTGCCTTCGTTCCTGGATTCCGGTTGCGAAACTGGAGGGGTGAGGTGCGATCTGCAGGAATCGGGCTAAATCGCGCTCGGATCGTTGAACCAAGCAAGCTTTCGGAACACAAGACCTTTGTGTCTCCTATCAAACGTAGTCCGGGAATTGCCTTTGGGATACTAGGACTTTCCCTAGTTTTGTACGGTAAAGGACAGAAATATTTTTGCCGACGAGGGTATGCTTTTAGTCCGCATTTGAATTCCGACCGATTTTGGAGCTAGAAGGTCCCAAATGAATCCGCAATGTCCTGCTAGTCAGCCGCGATCAGATGCTTCTGCATACACGCCAACTCATCCTTGGAGCCTTCTTCGAGGTACAGGGCGCCGGCCGAATCCGTGACGCCGAGGCGTTGATTTCTACTCACTCATTCGATTTGATCATCCTCTGCTACACGCTCTCCGCGCCGGAGTGCAATCAGGTGATGGAACTTGTTGCGGCCAGGAAGACGCGCCCCAGGATCCTCATCCTGAATCCTGCAGGAAGTCCGCCAGAAGAGCCGCTGCTGAACCAGGCTGTGATGCTGACCGAAGCTGGGCCTTACTTTCTGCTGAAGAAGACAGCCGAAATGCTGGGAGTCGACATTAAATCCAAGTCCAGTCTGGCCGTCGCCTAGAGCCGACACTCGGCTCGGCGCATTTGCCTCCGTCGCTTCATGAAGACAATGGTCTGCAACGTGACTGTGATTGCAATGCACGCGATTACAGCTGCCACGAACCAGCGCTGCGGCTGTTCCACTCCGACCTGGTACAGCAAGGCATGGATTCCCGCCAACGCGAAGACCGCGTAGTTCCAGCGCTGCAGCTTTTTCCATCCCCTGGTTCTCAGCTTCCGCAGGGAATAGTCATTGGAAGTGGCGAGCAGCGCGATGACCACGAGAGCGCTGAGGGCGCCGGTGTGGTTGGCAATCCCGAATGCGTCATGGCGCAGGCCGTGATGGTGCTCCGTGGGGCCGTAGACGTAATAGAGCCAGGGACGCCCGCGCAGGTGCACGCATTGTCCGACGGCTGAGTGGAGGATGGCCAGGATTCCAGCCCAGATGCCGAGGTCGCGGCGCAGATCGCTCGACACAGGGTTCGGTTTGCTGCGAAGCCAATTCCACGGCCCAATCAGCAGCGTGGCAGCGAGCAGCACGAGCGCGGGGTATGCCGTGGCGAAACTGGCGCGACTCAGGACGTCTTTATAAGGCCGCGTGGAGTAGAGCGCGGCAACGCTGGCGAATGACATGAGCGCCAGCGGAACATGGTGCCGGATGAGCCGGGATTGCAGTCGTGTTCGGCGCGGAGGTAGCAGGGACGAGGGGGACGTCAAAACCAGAAACTCTCAGGACTTTGATAGGACATCTGACCACGCATAGCGCACCAAGTGCTGCGCGCCTGTCGAAATTATAGATTGCGCTGCGGGAGCGACCTGGCGGCGTGCCGGGTTGCGATAAGCGGCCGGTACCGCGATGTTAGCCTCAAAAAGTGATGACGTCGGGCGGGCAAGCGGACTTTGTAGTGATAGGAGCAGGCGTTGCCGGATTGCGGGCTGCCGTGGAACTGGCCTGCCATGGCCAGGTGCTGGTGGTCACCAAGGAAGCTGTAGCCGAATCGAATACGCATTATGCGCAGGGCGGCATCGCGGTGGCCATGCAGGGCCGCGAAGACATGGCGCTTCATTTGAAAGATACGGTCGCCGCCGGAGATGGGCTTGTGTATCGCGGCGCCGCCGAGGTGCTGGTTGCCGAGGGCCCGTTGCGGGTGGAAGAGCTGATCGAATGGGGCGCGCGATTCGATCACCAGAGCGGCCACCTGCTGCGTACTCGCGAAGCCGCCCACTCCGTTCCGCGCATTCTGCATGCCGATGGCGACGCGACCGGAGCCGAGATCAGCCGCTCACTTGCCAGCGTGGCCCAGGCGCACAAGAGCATCCATTTTGCCGAGTGGACCACGGTCACTGGGCTTGTCGAGCGCGATGGCCGCGTCGCGGGCGTGGACCTTCTCGATCGCGATCAACTCACTTCTCGCATAAGTGCCCGCGCAGTGCTGATCGCGGCCGGCGGAGCGGGCCAGGTGTATTCGGACACCACCAACCCTGCAGTCGCAACCGGGGACGGCATCGCGCTCGCCGCTGAAGCCGGGGCCGAGCTGGCCGACATGGAGTTCTACCAGTTCCATCCCACCGCGCTATCGCTGCCCGGAGTTCCGCGCTTTCTGCTTTCCGAGGCGCTGCGCGGCGAGGGCGCATATCTGCGCAACGATCGCGGAGAGCGCTTCATGGAGCGCTACCATCCGAGCCTCGAACTGGCTCCGCGCGACGTGGTGGCGCGCGCCGTGGCACGCGAAGGCATGAGCGAGGGCGGCAGCGAGCCACGCCGGGTGTATCTCGACATGCGCCATGTGCGCGGACTCGATCTTCATCAGCGCTTTCCGGGCATCAGTGCTTTTCTCGCGAAGCACGGACTCGATCTGCACCGTGACTTGATTCCGGTTCGCCCCGCGGCGCACTACATGATGGGCGGTATCCGTACCGATCTCGACGGTCGCACCAGCGTGCGCGGGCTCTATGCGGCGGGAGAGGCGGCGTGCACCGGCGTCCATGGAGCCAATCGGCTGGCGTCGAATTCGCTGCTCGAAGGGCTGGTGTTCGGGGCGCGTGCGGCGAAGGCGATGGTCGACAGCGATCTGACCCCGGTTGCGATGGATTTACCCAAGACCGCCACCACCGTCGCAACGAAAGTCGATGAGGAGTCTGTAGACATAGACATCTGGCAACTGCAGAAAGCGATGTGGAGACACGCCGGGTTGCTGCGCGATGAGTCCACGCTGCGCGAGGGTTTGCACGCCCTGGCGGATTGCGAAACAAATATTGACCGGGTTATCCAACAAGGAAAGACCAGCCGCCGTCTATCGGAAGCAAAGGCGTTGTGCCGCGTCGCAGATGCGATTCTTCGATCAGCTCTGGCGCGGACCGAAAGCCGCGGCGCCCATTATCGCAACGACTATCCGCGACATGATGACGCGCAGTTTCTCAAACACTCCATCTTCGGCCGCGAGCGGCAGGTGGTGTTTGAAGCTTGGTGAAAAACGAGGCATTTGGGATTAGGCATTAGTCAAAAGCCAATCACAGTCAGTTCCATGACCGTTTGTTGTCGCACCAACATTTGGGTGCCCCAGGTTCGGCGCGTCTTTGTTTTTGCGCCTAACCTGGGATGCCACTAATCTTATCCGGAACAAAATGACCTACAGGCTTCTTCCCGCCGCCACCGCTGAAGCCCACGCCCACTGAAAGTTGAAGCCGCCCAGGTGGCCGGTGACGTCAACGGCCTCGCCGATGAAAAACAACCCGGGCACGTTGCGCGCTTCCATGGTGCGGGCATGCAGGTCGTCGGTATTGATGCCGCCTGCGGTGACCTCGGCCTTTTCGAATCCCTCGGTCCCGACGGGGTGAAACTCCCAGCGGCGCAGGTTGCGTTCGCACGTTTCGATCGCTGTGTTCGACCAATTCGCGGGCGCGGCCTCTTCGGCAAGGAAGCCCGCGAGCCTCTGCGGAAGAACCGCTCGCAGCGCCTGCTTCAGTCCGAGAACATCGCGGCGGGTACCCGCCTGCAAGAGCGGATCCAGCAGCCTTTCCGAACCGTTGAGAGCAGGGAAGAAATCGATGGTCAGCGCCTCACCCTGCTTCCAGTATGAAGAAGCCTGCAGCACGGCCGGCCCGCTCAGGCCGCGATGGGTAATGAGCATCTTTTCGCGGAACGCGGGCGCGGCGCTGGTCTTTCTGCCGGACCCGCCGCCGGCGCTCACGATCACTTCAGCGGAGACGCCCGTCAATTCGGTCCAGCGCGCCTCATCACCGCCGAGCACAAGCGGCACCAGCGCGGGACGTGGCTCGATGACCCGCAATCCGAACTGCCGGGCAAGGTCGTAGGCGAGCCCCGTGGCGCCGAGTTTGGGAATGGACAGTCCGCCGGTGGCAATCACCACCGCTCCGGCGCGAAACTCACCCGCCAGAGCACGACACGCGAAATCCTGCACGACCATCGCGCTCCACGGCGATGTTGCGCGCATTGAGAATGATTTCAGCCCGGCCTTGTCTCGCATTCGGCCAGCAGCATATCCACGATCTGGCGCGAGGAATGGTCGCAGAAAAGCTGTCCCAGCGTCTTCTCATGCCAGGCGATTCCGTAGCGCTCAACCAACTCGAGGAAGTGTCTCGGCTCATACTGCGCCAGCGCCGACTTGGCGAAGTGCGGATTGCTGGACAGAAATCGATCGGGCGCGCAATGCAGGTTGGTGAAGTTACACCGGCCTCCCCCGGAGATGAGAATTTTGCGCCCCGGCTGCGAGTTGTGTTCGAGGACCGCGACCCGCTGGCCGCGCTGTCCGGCGACCGCCGCGCACATCAGCCCTGCGGCGCCGCCTCCCAAAACAATTGCATCGAACTGGCGCGGCGCCTCAGTCATGGGCAAGGTTCAGGATAGACTGCGGAAGCAAGATTTTTGCCTTGTGCCGCGCATCGAATCAGCGCGGCGGGAAATCCAAGCAAGTGTGAGCCGGGCCTGGCTGGTCCAGCGCCATAATCCCGCCAAGGAGACTAAATGTCCTCGGTCGTGACCAATCCCATCGTTCCGCCGTTCACTCGCGAAACCGCCATCCTGAAAGTGCGCGCCGCGGAGGACGCTGGAACACCCGCGATCCGGAGCGCGTGTCGCTGGCCTATCGTCGAAGCGGTCGGTGTTTCAACGGTCGCGAGGAGATCGTTGCATTTCTCACCCGCAAGTGGGCGCGCGAACTCGAGTACCGGCTCATCAAGGAATTGTGGTCGTTCGATCACAATCGCATCGCTGTGCGCTTTGCTTACGAGTCGCATGACGCCTCCGGCCAGTGGTGGCGATCGTACGGGAACGAAATGTGGGAGTTCGGCGACGACGGCCTGATGCACCGGCGTCACGCCAGCATCAACGACCTTGCCATCGAGGAGACGCAGCGGTTTTATCACTGGCCGCTCGGCCGCCGCCCCGACGATCATCCCGGTTTGAGTGTCCTGAAATTGACTAGTCGTGGCGGCAAGAAAGAACGCCACATTAAGCCGGAGGATAGCCCGGACTTCGGCAACATTTGGACATTCTGCGCGGTTGATGCGGATACAAAGCTCGTACCTACCTTCCGGGTTGGGAAGCGCGACGCAGTCACAGCAAACGCTTTTGTGAAAGATGTAGCCTCCCGAATGAAGAATCGGGTGCAAATCTCCACCGACGCGCTCAAGGCCTACGTAAACGCCGTTGAGGGGGCATTTGGAGCAGATGTGGACTATGGCCAGATCATCAAAACCTACGGTACTGAATCTGTTGAAGGCCAACGGCGCTACAGTCAGCCGGATATTTTGTCCTCCGAAAAGAAAGTAATTGTCGGTTATCCAGACGTTGACCTGATCTCTACCAGCTACATCGAACGCCTCAATGCTACGACCCGCCTTCACATGCGTAGGCTTACCCGCTTGACGCTGGCTTTCAGCAAGAAACGGGAGAACTTCGAAGCGGCGGTTGGTCTTCACTTCGCTTATTACAACTTCGTCAAGCGGCACAATACGATTCGCTGCACTCCTGCAATGGCTGGTGGCGTCGTGGGATCGTTCTGGAGCGTGGGAGATTTAGTGGAGGCGGCAGCATGAATCAGACTTTGCCGGAAGACTTTGACTGGATTTCTGCGCGTGCAGATTGTTCTCCTACCCAGGCATTTATGAAACTACGCGTACAAATACAGGACGATTTAACCAAGCGCGTGGCAGGGATGTCGGATCAGGAAAAGAGCAAATATTCGTTCAAGATTGTCAATCAGGATTGGGAATTTTGGGTCTCCGTTGAAGGGCCATACATCGAGAAGGGGATCACGTTTCGGCGTACCTCTGCCGGGATAAACGTGCATGATGCTTCGTCCGACAAGCTTCTATTTCAGGGAATTCTTACACTTTCCAATGACGGACGATGCAAATTCAAAGTTGAAGATGCGGAATATGATTTTTGGCAATTTAGAAAATTGGCCCTTGAGGACATTCTGTTCACTAGCGTTGCGAAGTGGCGTCCATGAACCATATTGAGGAATTGAAAGACCGACCTCGGGCTGTAGACGAGCGCCAGCCGCTATAGTGATAGCAGCGCCCGGACGTATGCGAAGCCGGGCTTGAATGCATGGCGAAAAAGACCGCGAACCCATCCAGGCCGCCCGTCGAGCCAACCCGCGAGCCGGCTCCTGAAAAAGTCAAAGAGACTCCGCTCGAAGCCGTCGCCAGCACATGTTCCGTGCTGGTGATTGGGCTCTTCATCCTTTATTTCCTGGGGCAGAACATGTTGATCCCGTCGGGATCGATGGAGAAAACTCTGCTCATCGGGGATCACTTGCTGGTGGACCGAATTACGCTGGCTCCGCCGCCGAAGTGGATGCCGCTGGTTCGCTATCGCGAGCCCCATCGCGGCGATATTGTGGTGTTCATCCGGCCGGCGCCCGAACCGGAACCGGACGCCGATGGGAATCCGCAATATCTGATCCTGGTGAAACGCCTGGTCGCGGTGCCCGGCGATCGCATTCACCTGCACGAAGGCGTGCTCTATTTAAATGGAGTCGCCCAACCGCCGCCCCCGGAGGGCCTCGACACGCCGTTGCCGCCGTCCCAGCAGTCGTACGTGGATGAGTTCCCCTCGCTGCTGCCGACCACGGCCGATACCCATGGCGCAGTAGACCCCTGGATCGTGGAACTCCCCAGCCACATCGAGAATGGCGATCTGGTGGTGCCGCCCAACAAGTTTTTCATGATGGGCGATCACCGCCATGGCAGCCTTGATTCGCGCTTCTGGGGCTTTGTGCCGCGGGAGAATATCATAGGCCGGCCGCTGTTCAACTACTGGTCATTCCAGACGCCGGAAGATCAGGAGGAGAAGACAGGCATCGGCAATACGCTGGCGTGGATGGGCCACGTGGCGGTGCATTTCTTCACCGATACGCGCTGGAGCCGGACGCTGAAGCGGGTGAAGTGAGAAAGACAGCTAAAAGCTAATAGCGAAAAGCTAAAAAGTTTTTTCCCGCGCCTGTCGATTTTCGGTCGACATGTTCGACGTGTGAGTAGAACCGGCAGAGATTACACTGCTCTTCCGGCAAGAAAATCAAACGAGGAGATCATCATGCGATATCTGAGCATCTACACGTGCCCCGAGCGGAGCACCCCGCCAACCCAGGAAGAAATGGCAACCATGGGCAAGTACATCGAAGAGAGCATGAAGCTAGGCATTCTGGTTGCCACCGAAGGCTGCATGCCCAGCGCTCTCGGGGCGCGTGTCCGCGTCGACGGCGGCAAGTACACCGTGTCTGACGGGCCTTTCACCGAGGCCAAGGAAATCGTGGGAGGATTGGCGATTCTGGAAGCGCCATCGAAGGAAGCCGCGATCGGCTATGTCAAGGAGTTCCTCGCATATATGGGGCAGGGCGAATGCGAACTGCGCCAGATCTACGAGGCTCCGTGCGTAGAAGCCAAGGCCACGGTAAGTTCCGAACTGGTCTCAAGGGGCGCCTGACGTCACTGCGATCGTAAGGTCGACTGTTTCCCAATTCATACTTCGGGAGAGTTTTATGCGATTCATGGTGATTGTGAAAGCGACAAAGGAATCCGAGGCGGGAGGCCTTCCCGACCCGCAACTGCTTGCCGATATGAGCAAGTTCAACGAAGAACTCGTCAAGGCGGGCATCATGCTCGCCGGCGAGGGATTGCATCCCAGTTCGAAGGGCGCGCGGGTCCGCTTCTCGGGCAAGGATCGCAGCGTGATCGACGGGCCGTTTGCAGAGACAAAAGAACTGATTGCCGGGTTCTGGCTGTGGCAGGTGCGTTCGAAGGAAGAGGCGATCGAGTGGGTCAAGCGCTGCCCCAATCCGATGCATGGCGAATCGGAGATCGAGATCCGGCAGGTTTTCGAGACGGAGGATTTCGACCCGATCATGACCGACGAAGTTCGCGAGCGGGAAGAGCGCTTGCGCGCGGAGTTGGCCAGGCGGTAGGCCGATTGCAGCGGGCCCGCCCGGCATGATGTGATCGGTAGGTGCCTGCTACCGATAGCCATCGCGCCATTGATGCGGTCTGGAGGATGGAGGCCGCCAAAGTCATCGCGGGACTCACGCGCATTGTTCGCGACGTGGGTCTCGCCGAGGACCTCGCCCAGGAAGCGCTGCTGGCTGCGCTCGAACAATGGCCTGCGTCGGGAATTCCGGCCAACCCCGGAGCCTGGCTTATGGCTGCCGCCAAGCATCGCGCCATCGACCACTTCCGTCACAGAGAGCGCACCGGCCGAAAATATGAAGAAATGGGGCGCGAGTTGCTGGCCCTCGAACAGACGCCACCTGACTTCGACGCCGCGCTCGACGACCACATCGGCGACGATTTGCTGCGGCTCATTTTTATCGCGTGCCATCCGGTGCTTTCTTCTGAGGCACGGGCCGCGCTGACCCTGCGCGTGGTTGCCGGACTGACCACGGACGAGATTGCCCGGGCGTTTCTGGTTCCCGAGCCCACCATCGCGCAACGCATCGTGCGCGCCAAGCGCACACTCGCGGAGAAGCAGATCCCCTTCGAGGTGCCGCGCGGTGCGGAGCTTGCGGCCCGGCTTGCGTCGGTTCTCGAGCGTCATTTATCTCATCTTCAACGAGGGGTATTCCGCGACCGCGGGGCAGGATCTGATGCGGGTCACGCTCTCGGAAGAAGCGCTGCGGCTGGGACGCATCCTCGCCGAATTGGCTTCGCAGCAGCCGGAAGTCCACGGGCTCGTCGCGCTCATGGAGATCCAGGCGTCGCGGTCGCGAGCGCGGGTCGGGGCTGCCGGTGAGCCGATTCTGTTACTTGATCAGAATCGCGCGCTGTGGGACCGGCTGCTGATCCGGCGTGGACTCGCGGCTCTCGATCGGGCCGACAAGCTGTCCCCGACCAAAGGACCGTATCGCCTGCAGGCCGAGATTGCCGCCTGCCACGCCCGCGCTTTGACGGCTGCGGAAACCGACTGGGCGCGCATCGTTTCTCTCTATGGTGAACTGGCCGCGATCGCGCCGTCGCCCATCGTGGAATTGAATCGGGCCGTTGCGGTATGCCTGTTGTCCGGACCGCAGGCGGCGCTCGACCTGCTCGATCCCCTGCTCGAAGAGCCGGTGTTGAAGACCTACCACCTTTTGCCAAGCGTACGCGGAGACATGCTGGCGCGGCTCGGCCGGCATTCCGAAGCGCGTGCGGAATTTGAACGCGCCGCCGCACTCACGCGCAATGTGCGCGAACAAACCCTGCTGGCAGAGCGTGCGCGGGACAGCGCAAAAAAGGCGCAAGAGCCGCCAGAATAGCTCCCTCCATTTTGCCGATAATTACCGGCACATGGCGCACAATGGAAATCAAGGGTGATCCATGTCCTCGGCAGCGTGGTCGCCCTCAAATGTCGCTCCAGGTGCCCCCCTGCCAAAAAAAATTTTCGCGGCGATCCGGCCAAAACGTGGTTAACTCATTTTGAATCAGCGATATGCGCGGGATGTGATGTCCAAAATGTCTCGCAAAGATATTGCAAACAAAACACTTAGCTCCTTAGAGGCGCAAAGTTCGGTATGCGACTAAGGCGGCGTACGTCTCACCGCTGCAACGCTAAGAGTCTGTGGTGAAAGTCGAGTTTTGAAAGGGCACGACTTTAGTCGTGCCGTAAACCCAGCAGAATCAATTGGGCTTCAGCCCCTGAGGGACGATTTTCTCTGGACCTTCACTCTCAAACAGGCTGCTAAGAGTTGCCCTCTCCCAATCGCTCCCGCACCAGCGCGAGCGCCTCCTCGGGGGTTGCGATTGCGCCTTCGAGTTGCGCGTCCTCGACAGTCTGCAGCATGGTCTTGAATTGCGGGCCGGGCAGATAGCCCGCGGCGATCAGATCCCGCCCCGTGATCAGCGGGGTTGGGCGCACGCTCTCTTCCGGCATGGCCGCGTAACTCTCGCGGACGAAGTTGTAGATATCAAGGTTGGCGTGCGCGGCCAGGCAATCCATCCGGTGCAGCGCCAGGTGCTCGGGAAAGTTGTCGAGGCGGAAGAAGCGCTTCAGGGTCGAGGCTTTCATGCGCGGCGCATCGGCAAAGCGCATGTGGTTCTCGACCAGAGAAAGGATCTGTCGTGTTTCGTCGTTGGAGAAGCGGAATCGCCGGCAGATGTCGGCGCCGATGGCCACGCCCGACTTCCACGTGCCCGTCGAAGCGAATGCGATCGGGAGCCACACGGAAAGTGGGAGGCTTGCCCACATCGTGCAACAGCGCGCCCCAGGCCAGGGTCATGGGGCAGCCGGGCTCAAGCTGCTCCAGCAGCATGAGCGTGTGAATCCATACATCGCCCTCGGGATGAAATTGCGGCGGCTGCGCGACGCCCTTCATCCTGGAGATTTCAGGCAGCACCTGGACAAGGAGATCGGTTTCATCCAGCAGCTCGAAGGCGCGGCGGGCCTTGGCCTTCGGTGAGCATCTTGGTGAGCTCATCGCGCACCCGCTCGCGGCTCACTGCATGAATGCGGCCGGCAAGCGCGTGGATGGCGGCAGCGGTTTGTGATTCGAGGGCAAACCCGAATCGCGCGGCAAAACGTACGGCGCGCAGCAGGCGTAGCTGGTCCTCTTCAAAACGACGGAAGCGGATCGCCGATGGCTCGGATTACGCCCGCATCAAGATCGGCCAGCCCGCCGACGTAATCGAGCACCGCATCGCGTAGCCCTTGGCTTGGCGGTCGCCGGATTCGATTAGCCGCAGCGGGTCCAGCAGCAGTCCGTTGACGGTGAAGTCGCGGCGCTGCACGTCTTCCTGGGCGGTTTGGGTATAGCGCACTTCGTCGGGATGGCGCCCGTCGGAATAGACTCCATCCGACCGGAAGGTGGCCACCTCCGTTACGCAGCGCTCCGCGACCGAACCCTCTTCGCACTCCGAACCGGTCTCGGATGCAACCAGCACGACGCCAAAATGCGCGCCGACGGCAAACGTGCGGGGAAACATATCGAGGACCACATCGGGAGTGGCCGAAGTGGCGACATCGTAATCGACCGGCTTGCGGCCCAGCAGCAGGTCGCGCACGCAGCCGCCGGCGAGGTAGGCTTCGAAACTCTTGGCGCGAAGGGTCTCGACGATATGGAGCGCGGCTGCGAATTGCGACGTGGTCGGAACCATCTGCCTCTATTCTCACCTGTCACGTTGCCGGGGACAGCGGCGGTTGCGCGGCAGGCCGGTAAACTGAATAGATGAGTCAGGGCCTGATTCTCGGCATTGAAAGCTCCTGCGACGAAACCGCGGCGGCAGTGGTGGAGCGCGGCGCGCGCACCCTGTCGTCGGTGGTGGCCTCGCAAATTGCGACCCATGCCACGTACGGCGGGGTGGTGCCGGAATTGGCCAGCCGCGAGCATCTGCGCGCCATCGTTCCGGTGGTGCGGGCGGCGCTGGCCGAGGCTCACGTTTCGTTCGCCGATCTCGATGCCATTGCCGTTACATCGGGACCAGGGCTGGCGGGGGCGCTGTTGGTGGGGATCACTTACGCCAAGGCGCTGGCCTTCGCGCGCGGCCTGCCGCTGATTGCCGTGAATCATCTCGAAGGGCACATCCACGCTGTGCTGCTGGAGGAACGGCAGAAACCGGGTGCCCCAGGTCTCGCTTCTGAGACCTGGGAGACCACCGCCCTCGATGTCGTCCCGGCCTTGGCGCTTGTCGTCTCCGGCGGGCATACTCATCTGTACCTTGCCCGGCCCAGCAGCGGGACCTGGTCCTACTCACTTGTGGGCCGCACGCTCGATGACGCCGCCGGCGAAGCCTACGACAAGGTGGCCAAGCTGCTGGGACTGGGGTATCCGGGCGGGCCGTGGATCGACTCGCTGGCCCGCTTCGGCGATCCTCACGCGGTGCCGTTTTCGTTCGCGCAGATCAAGCCCAAGGCCCACCTCCAGGGCAAAGCTCCGCGCACCAAGGCTGCCCGCACGGCGCCGATCGCGGACCTCGATCCGCACCTCCTGTTTTCGTTTTCTGGGATCAAGACGGCGGTGCTGCGCTACGTCGAACTGCACCACCTGCGCGCGGAGGCGCAGGCGCGCGTTCCACGGATGCTGGCGATGGGCAAACCCGCCGCAGACCCGGGAAGCTGCGCTGGACGCTGTGCCCGCAGCCGACGCTGGACTTGATCGCAAGCTTCCAGCATGCCGTGGTCGGAGACCTGATGAAGAAGACATTCGCGGCGGCTGAGTCGCTGGGCGCCACGCGCATCCTGGTCACGGGCGGAGTGGCGGCCAACCGCGAACTGCGGGCACGCTTCACGGCGGAGGCCGCGCGGCGCCGCCTGACGATTGCGTTTCCGACTCTGGCGCTCTCGACCGATAATGCGGCGATGATTGCGGCGGCGGCCTGGCCGCGATTCGTAGCGGGCGAGTTCGCACCGACTGAATTGTCGGCCGATCCTTCTCTCGCGCTGGGTGGTTGAGGCTCCGTCCCCAGAGTGCGAATATTACCTATGCTTCGAGTCGATCTCTATGCGCTTTGTCTGCCGGTTCGCGTTGTTGGTCGGCACCGGACTGGGAATGTGCGCACCCGCCACGGCGTCGCATATGGTTACGGGCAACGGGTTCGGCTTTGCAGTGGTCGCGCCGGAGACGGGCACAGCGACGAAATTCTATTCGCATCCCTACAGCTGTATTCGACCCGATCCGGCCAATCCTCTGAGCGAAGGAGTGGAGACCGCCAACTTCATCAAGCAGCTGGGCTGGGACGATGGCACAGCGCACGGCGCGTCGGCCGAGTACGCGGAAGACTCCCATGTGATCCACGTGCAGCGGAACGATGGCGAAGGGTTCGTCTTCATGCCGTTCGGATTTGCGCACCCGGCGCTGGTGATCAGCTGGGAGCCGGCGCGCGCAAGTGGAGATGGCTGGAAAGTTGATTGGAACAAGCCAGTCAAGTCGCAAACGGGTTGTGCGTGTTTCCGGGCTCGAGGTCCAAGTGCTGAAGTTCGATGGGATTGATGAGTCCCTGGTGCTGATTCCGCTGGGTTCGAAGCACGGGCAGGGCGGCAGAATCGCAGCAGTATCTCGGCCTCGAGCAACGCATGGGGCTTGGTTTCCGTTGAGGGCGACGGCGATATAGAGCGGACCGTTCGCGACTTCGAGCGCTGGCGCGCCGGGCTCGCGCCGCGGCCATTGGCCAAACGGGAGATTGCGGAGCTGGAGCGCTGGCGGGTGAGGCCCGCTGTCGCAGTTCAAAAGCGAAGCCGAGCGGCACCTGTGGCGGCAGAGCGAGGTGATGCTGCGCATCGCGCAGAGCCGCGAGCCCAATCGTCCGGGGCGCAACGGCAACGGACTGATTGTGGCGAGTCTGCCCGATGGTGTGTGGTTCACGCCATGGGTGCGCGACATGGCGTACGCGGGTGTGGCATTGGCGCGCATGGGGCACCGCGACGAGGCGCGCGCCGCGCTGCTGGCGTACTTCAACGCGCAGCCGACGGGGAAGATGCGCGCGGAGACCAATGGCGCCGATTACCAGATTTCGGTGGTGCGCTATTTCGGCGACGGCGCGGAAGAGCCGTTCTTCACCATGGAGGGCAGCACCAATATCGAGTTTGACGATTGGGGCGAGGCGCTGTGGGTGCTGGGCGAATACCTGAGGAAATACGACGATCCCGCGCTGCTGACGACGCTGACGTATCGCGGCCGGCTTTACGAGAGCGCCAGGGACTACATCGTGAAGCCGTTGATCGCGAACATGGAGAAGTACGGCGACGGACTGATCGTCGCGGCGGATACTTCGATCTGGGAGGAGCGGCAGAAGGACAAGAAGCATTTCGCGTTTTCGACAGCGGCCTGGCGATCGTGGGCCTGCGGAGCTTTGCGGAAGTGGCGCGGCGCGCCGGCGACGAAAGCGCGCGAAAGGACGCCCTGAACCACGTTGCGCTGCTGGAGAAGGGATTTGCCGCGGCGTTCATCCGCGGCGGAAAGCTGCACGGAACGCTGGAAGAAGGGGTGAAGAACGATATCGATGGCGCGCTGCTGCCGATGATCAACTTCGGCATCGTGAAGGATCCCGCGGTGGTGCGCGACGCCGTGGACAGGATGGAGCTTCTGAAGGTGGATTCCGGCGGCTACCGGCGCGTTCGCAGCACTTACACCGATCCGGCGATCTTCGAGTACTGGTATGAGCGGCAGGAGTTCCTGTTTGTCGATTTGAGCCTGGCGGAACTGTATCGGCGCATGGGAAGGAATGCCGAGGCCGACGCGATGCTGAAGCGCATCGTGGACAAGGCCGCCGCCGATCACAACATCATTCCGGAAATGTATGTGGCGGTGCCGTGCCAGTTGTTTCCCGGAAAGGTGGGCGATCCGACAGGAGCGCTGCCCATGGTGGGATACGGCGCGGGCGCGTACATCGTGCACCTTCTGGAGCGCGCCGACCTGGAGCAGTCATCGCAACACTGATCATCGCCATAGCTGGGTCACAATGAATCGCTGGGCTGAAAGCGGCGATTCGCGCCGTCACCTTCGGCGAAGAAGTAAGGAAAGCTAAGAACCTCATCGAGTATGGTGGGATAGAGGCGGGACGGACCATCCTGGACGGTCTCGCCGCGATCGAGGTTCCCCAATGAAACATTCCTTTGATGGAATCGTGATTGGCGCCGGGCAGGCGGGGCCGTCGCTCGCTGTCAGGCTGGCCGGGCGCGGGCTGGAAAGTCGCGTTTGCCGAACGCCATCTGTTTGGCGGGACGTGCGTCAACACCGGTTGCACTCCCACCAAGGCGATGGTCGCCAGCGCCCACGCGGCGCACCTGGCCCGGCGGGCGCGCGACTTCGGAGTGGCCGCGGGGGAAGTCACCGTGGATATGCGCGCAGTGAAGGCGCGCAAAGACGCGATCGTGATGAAGTCGCGGACCAGCGTGGAGAAGTGGCTGCGCGGAACTGAGAACTGCACGGTGTTCACCGGCCAGGCGGTGTTTGAAGGACCGAAGACGGTGCGCGTGGGCGACGATGTGCTCGAGGCCGGGCACATATTCATCAATGTCGGCGCGCGTCCGCTCGGTTCCGGAGATGCCGGGTGTCGACTCGGTGCCGTTCCTTACCAGCACAAGCATTCTCGATCTTGAAGAGTTGCCCCGCCACCTGGTTGTGGTCGGGGGCGGATATGTCGGCCTCGAGTTCGCGCAGATGTTCCGGCGATTCGGCTCTGAAGTTACGGTGATCGACAAGAATCCGCGGCTCGCCATGCACGAGGACGAGGATGCATCGGAGGTGATCGCGCGAAATCTTCGAGTCGGAGGGAATTCACGTGCGCTTGAACGCGACGTGCATTCACCTGGAAAGCCGTGACGGGGAAGCGGGCGTGGGGTTGGACTGCGACGAGGGCGCTCCCCATATCGGAGGATCGCATGTGCTGCTGGCGATTGGGCGCGTGCCGAATACCGTCGGATCTGAATCTGGCCGCGGCGGGAGTGGAGACGGACGAACGCGGATATATCAAGGTTGACGATCAGTTGCGCACCACCGCGCCCGATGTGTTTGCGCTTGGCGATTGCAATGGGCGCGGCGCATTCACTCATACTTCCTTCAACGATTACGAGATCGTCGCGGACAACCTTTTCAAGGGCGAGTCGCGCCGCGTGAGCGACCGCATTCCGGCGCATGCGCTGTATATCGATCCGCCGCTGGCGCGGGTGGGCATGTCGGAAGCCGAGGTGCGGCGGAGCGGAAAACCGGCGCTGATTCGGAAACGGGCCATGACGCGCGTAAGCCGCGCGATCGAAAAGGGCGAGACATTCGGATTTATGAAGGTGCTGGTGGATCGGGAGACGCAGCACATCCTTGGCGCGACGGTGTTCGGAACCGGCGGGGATGAAGCGATTCACTGCATCCTGACGGCGATGTACGCGCGGCAGACGGCTTCGCTGCTCACGCACTCGGTGCATATCCATCCCACGGTGGCGGAACTGATTCCGACGGTGTTTGGGGAACTGAAGCCGCTCGAATGAGCTGCTTTTGCGTCGGATAATCGTGCAAAGTTCCGTGGAGTCTGCTAGAAGCGCAGCAGGTACGAGATCTTCATGTAGATGGTCTTGCCGTCATTCATCAGGGATGAGTTAGTGGGCGCAAGGATAGGCTCGGCCGGATTGCACATACCGGTCGCTTCACGCGTGCAGAGGGCGCGATCCAGATTGGCGAAGTTGCCGATATAGCCAAAGTAGAGCGCCGTGCCGGGATGGGGCATGTAGGTGAACAGCGCATCGGCAAACAGCGTCTTGGAATTCGCCAAGTCGGTGAGATCGGCGTGCGGCAGCGTGGAGATGTATTGTCCGATCAGGTTGAACGAGGCGGCCTTGGTCACCTGGTAATTCCAGCGCGAAATCAGTTCATGGTTGTCGTACACCAGCGCGCCGGTTTCGGGATTGGTGAAGTGCGTGTACACGTAGCTGTTCTGCAGATCGAGCGATCCGAGCGGCTTCACTTCCAGATTCAGGTTGGGTGAGGCAACCTTTACCGGGCCGGGTCCGCTGCCGCTCGGGCGGCGAAAAGTTGATGGTGCTTCCCTTGTAGAATCCGCCGCTCACCGCAAGGTAGGGAACCGGGGCGCGTGTAGAAGTGCACACCCGCGCGTCTGGCTGTGGTACTCGACGTTGTCCGGGCAGCGCGGAGTAGTCGATGGGCCGCAGCCGATCCTGGCCCAGTTCGGACGCTGGCGGAGATGGAGGTCTTCGCCTTGAAGTCGAAACTGTAATGGGGAATTCAGATAGTATCGAGAGGGACGCCGTTGTGGTCCCAGATGCGCTCGGTGTAGACGCTGGGCCCGTGCGAAAGGATGGGTCCGTGCGCGGGACGAAATGTATATGCGATGCGGCCATTGGGCTCGCGCACATCGGGCCGCTGAAAGAAGCCGGTGTCGGTGACGAATCCGGGCGAGGTGTCGCCGTACGCGGCCCACCAGTTCCAGTGCAGGTCGGAGTAGCTGAGTTCCTGAGTCCACGCCTGTCCGCTGCAAGTCAGCTCGTAGTTTTCGCAGGCCTGTTCGCCATTGGTGTCGTTGCTGAGGTTCCTGGTTGCGGAGGTGACGCCCTGGCCGGTAATCGTCCAGCGGTTTTTGAGGCGGAACCGGTAGTCGATGCCGCCGGCGCGATTGAAGGAGTCGAGATATTCGCGGTCGGCATAAATGAGCCCGACGTTGGAGAGCGAGCCGATGTCGCGATTCAGGCGGCCGACATAACACGTGCGCGCGAGAGTTGTGGGCCGGGTCGTTTTCCGGAACCATCTCGCCCGGGCTGCGATCATCCACGCCGAGAATTCCCATCGCCCAGTCGCCCAGCTTGCCGGTGAGACGCGCGCCATATTGCGGCTTCACGATGTTGTTGGTGTAGTACAGGTTGATGGGCGTCATGAAGTAGCTGCTGTTCTCGATGAAGAACGGCCGCACCTCGGCGAAATAGGGCGGAAAGCGCTGGTTGGGAACCGCGGGGTTGTCGATGCCCACCTGGCTGAAGTCGGGATTGATGGTGGTGTCGAGCACCAGGCTGTTGTGCAGGATGAATTTGGCATCCAGGCCGGCGTAGCCCTGCAAGTGCTGGTCTTCGAAGTAGGGGTCAAGGGGATCAATGCTGTTCAGGTTGCGCAGATTGCGCGCCAGCACATACGGCTGGAATTGCAGGTTCTGGCCGTGCTCGATATCGCGAAAGCCCTCGACCTCCATGTCCTGGGTCAGCCGGCCGGCGATGGCGTGGTTGCTCCGCGGCCAGAAGTCACGGCCTCGCTGGTGTGCGAGATATTGCGCTGCAGGATGATGCCCCAGGTGCGCATCTGTCCGGGATCCGCCTTGGCGAAATAGAGGCTGGCAAAGGGAATCCGCATGAGCACCGCATAGCCGGAATCGCGTGCGCTGCCCCCAGGTGTCCCAGACCGTGTCAAAGGAGGAGTCGATCCCGTTCTGCTCGCTGAACAGGGCATCGGCCTGGATGCCCAACGGATTGGCCTGGAAGACGAACGCGCGGCGCTGGTCGTGAAAGGTGTCGAGGAATATCTCTACGTTGTCGTCGTCAGCGAGGGAATCGCGCGCCAGCATGTGCGCCCGGATCAGCTGCGGATTGGCGTCGCCGCAAACAAAGGCCACGAACAGGTCCTCGTGGGTATAGCCGAGATAGGCGGTCGTGGGTTGGGATGCCGCCTGGCCGTCATCGGGATAGCGCTGGACGAAATTGGCTGATGCGCAGCATCTGCTGAGCCGCACCGGTGGGTGCTAGTTTGAGGAAGTCCTTGAGAGTGGGAGCCGCATCGAGGCGGGGAATCACAATATTCGCAGGGCGCAGCGCAACGCCGCCCGCGGCTGCGTTCGATCCCGCTGCCGGCACATGGTTCGGCGAAGGCGAAGGGGCATCGGGAAGCCGTGCAGGCTCTGAAGCCGACAGCCGCAAAAGCGCGAAGAAAAACAGAACCAAAGGCAAACGCAGCCTTCGGAACAGCAGGAAATCCATGCGAGCCAGCAATTCGGGCCGATCCGAGCCTCACGATTTCGACCAACCCCAGGGACCAGGGAGGCTTGCGGAGACGCCCTCTGTCCCCAGTTTAACCGGCATTCGCCCCGGAAATTGTGATCTACATCCCAAGATTCGTTTTTCTGCGGACTCCTCGGCAGGAAAGCGCGTCAAATAGGGAAAGCGGCGGCCGGCGAGGCGATTCGCTTGCCGGTCTTCTGACTGCGGACAAAATCGGTCGAGATGGAATGAAGGCTTTCTGGAAATTCGGTTGCCCGGTGATTTTCGCCGGCGTGGTGATCAGCGCGGTATTCGGCCAGCGTGCGTTCCGCCAGTATCCGTCGATCGAATACGGGGAGGCGATCCCACTGCCTACGGACTGGAGCCAGCCGGCGGAATGGACATTTGCGCGGCTGATGTATCCCCCGGGACCGCTGGACGGCTACGCGGAAGGGCGAGAGGGGCCTTGGCAGGAAGGGCTATTCGCTGTGGACCCAGGATTATCCCCGCGCCGACCGGGCGCTTGCGAACGCGGTCCGGCGCCTGACGAGGATCGACGCGCGATCGGTGGAGCAGTCGGTGAACCTGGACGACGGCGACGAAGTATACAACTGGCCGTTTCTGTACGCCGTGCAGGTTGGCGAGTGGGGACTGACACAAGCACAGGCGAACAAGCTTCGCGACTATCTTTTGCGCGGCGGCTTCTTCATGGCGGACGATTGCCACGGATCCGCGGAACAAGCGTACTTTGAAAAAACGATGAAGATGGTGTTTCCCGAACGCGACCTGGTGGATATTCCCAACGATGATCCCATCTTCCATACGCTGTTCGATCTCGACGACCGCTTCCAGATTCCCGGGGCCGAGCACCTGGCGACCGGCCACAAGAAGGATGGGTACGTCGCTCACTGGAAGGGAATCTACGACGACAAGGGCCGCATCATGGTGGCGTTCTCGCTGAATTCCGACATCGGCGACTCGTGGGAGTTCCTCGACGATCCGCGCTACCCGGTGAAGTTCTCGGCGCTGGGGACAAAGATCGGCGTGAACTACGTGATCTATGCGATGACGCATTGATCCGCTGCCGGCCTGGCCGAGAAAACAGACGGACGATGTGGTCTGCCAGACCTGTGCTAATCTGACGCGAAGAATGGTTCGCGCTCCAGATCGCCGATTGCTGAGTTACCTCGCGCCCTACGATCCTAGTGTCTCAAGCCTCGCTCTGGCGCTGCGCGAGATTGTCCTGGAGGAGGCTCCCGATGCGATCGAATCCATCGCCAAAGGGTACGCCGTTGCAATTGGATTCTCGTTTACGGGCAAGCCGATGAAGGATGGGTTCTGTCACGTGGTGACTTATAGCAGCCACGTGAACCTGGGATTCAACCGCGGCGCATCGCTTCCCGATCCAGCGGGCGTGCTGGCCGGCACCGGCAAGTCGATTCGCCATATCACTATTCGCAATCACGACGAACTGGGCCGTCCAGTGATCCGGCGATTCCTGCAGGCAGCCATAGAACAAGTGGGCGGGCCGCCAGCTTCTCGCTAGTCGGCCCGCCCGGGAAACTGCAGATCTGGAGATCGGAGGCTTGCGCCCCGCTCTAATCAGGATTTCTTTTGCAGGGTGTGGATGTAAGCAACCAGGTCCTTGAGTTGGTCTTCAGAAAGCTTGTCATGCCAGGCGGGCATTTTGCCCTTGCCGTTCTTCGCGATCGCGAGCATATCGGCATCTGTGTCCTTCAACGACAGCCTCGGAGGTGAACGATGGAACTTTGAGCGCCTTGCCTGCAGGAGTACTGGCATCTCCCGCTGGGCCATGACACGCGGCGCATTTGGTCTTATAGATGCTTGCCGCAGGTTCGGCCCGCGCACTCGCCACCGCACCCGCGCAAACGAGAATTGCTGCAATACGAACAATTGTTTTCACCGGAAAATCCCCCTTGTTCAGTAAATTGAATAGTTTCGCTTCTGCCAAATTCGATTGTTACCCGTTAGAACGTCCAGTTGAGGGAGACGCCGCCTACGTGTACCTGGTAGTTGGGCACTGTCTCGTTGGTGGGAGTAAAGTTCAGCTTGTTGCCGTACTGCAGTGCCTGGTATCTCCAGTCCGTGGGCGTCAACCGCTGGAACCAGTAAAAGCCCTGCAGACTGGCCGACTTGGTGATGACGTAAGTGGCGCTCGGCTTGACGCTGAGCTCGTCGTTCCGGATCACGGGGTAATTCTGCGCCGGGATAAAGAAGATTGCCTGAGTACCGGAGGGCAGCGGCGGTGCCGGGGCTGCCAGCGCGAAAGGGTTGTTCACGTAGCTGCCGCCGACGACAGCGTTCTCAGTGCGCCCGCGCGTGTAGACCAACTCACCAGCCAGTTCGAGCTTTCTGCCGGCCAGGTTTTTGCGGCGGAGAGTTAGACCAGCCGTGTCAATCTTGTCGCGGTCGTTGTGGGTCCAGTTCAGGCACGGATCGATTTTGGCGGCTGCGTTCCTGGCTGCGACGGTGGCGAAGCAGGGACCTCCAAGGACGGTATCTCCCGCCTGCCCCTGGAATGTGGCGGTGCTGTTGGAGCCGAACGCATCGCCGGTGGCTGTACAGACGTTGGTTGTCGTAGGTGTAGAAGACGTCGGCGACCAGGTCTTCAGATGCGGTATAGCTTACATCGATCGTTGCCGCCCACCAGGTGCGTCTCTTCAAGCCCAGCTTGGTGTTGAGATAATCGTCGTCGCTCCCCTCACCACTTCCCTGAATCGCGACCTTATCCTTCGCGAGCCAAAGGAACTGAGCGCGCGCGTCGTTTCGGTCCCGGTCTGCGACGTAGTATCTTCTGAAGCCGGGGATCTCGTTGAGGATGTTTCGCGTGCCGTATTGGGCCTGCGCAACGGTGTTGTTGTTGGGCGTAAAGATGGCGGCATCGCCGGTAAGCGGTGCGCTGGGAAGACCTGCGACCGGACCGAAACCGGTAAGCCCGGTGCTCTTGAGATAGGAGTAGAGACTTTGTGATGCGCCGCCCGCGGGCACGTGGTTTGCCATCGGCGTTTCCGCGAGGAAGGCGTTCTCGTTGTAGTCTCCGCGGCGCTCGGAGAAGGCGTACTCCAGACGGGCCGTCAGGGCTCCTCTGGATTTGCGCCACTCGGTGCGGAAGGTGTTCTCATTCACTTGCTTTGCGTCGGCGCAGGTGATCCAGGAATAGGAGCAATGGCGATCTGCTCTGTCCCAGCCATAGCCAAACATCAAGTGTTCCGATTTCGTGAACGAATACTCGGCCTCCCCGTCGGCCTTGTAGGAGAGCTTGGTGAGCGAGCGGTTGTTGTAGATGTTGGTATTGCTTCCGAGTCCGGTGGGCAGCCCGTAGAGGCCGCTAAACGGCGAGGTGCCGGTCTTTGGCGAGGCGTCATCCTGGAACAGGAAGATGCCGACGGGGCGTCTGGTTATCGCGTTCGTCGAACCGGGCGTCTGCCACGATAATCCCACTTGCCGTGTTTCAAGGTGAACTTGCCCGAGCCCAGGCCGGTGTACACAAGACCCTGCAGAGAGGTGCGCGGCAGCCCGAACGGCAGCGCTCCATCATTGACAAGCGACGGGATTAATAAACGCCTGGTTCTGGGTTCCGCGACCAATCGAACCCACAACCACCAGCTTGGCATCCCTCGACAATTTGTAGCTGCCCGTTGCCGTGAACTGGTGGAACTGGCTGCTGGGTTCTTCCGCCAGAGCCGACGTGAGGCCGGAAATTGCGGCAATCAGCCCAGATCATGTGTTCGGTGTTGTTGCGGAAGAACGAGCCGTAGTAAGCGAACGAAAGGAACAGCTTGTTGAGCTTGACATTCACTGCCGCCGATGCCTGATCGGTATCCCAGTTCACTCTGTACGGCAGCAACGCGGAATCCTGCGTATTCCGATCGTATCACCCCACCGACGAGTCCTCAGCGCCGTCCTTGTGCTCGTGGCTGTAGCTGACGGGAATATCGATCATCTCGGTCGGGGTGAGGAGGAATTGCGCCTCGCCCCGCTTGCGAGTGAGTGAGAGATCCACATTCCGGAAAGCGGGCAGGTCGGCAGCACGGATTGCAGCCATCGTGTCCAACTGAGCCTGGGTTGGTGGTGTGAGCACGCCATGGTTGTTGTAGACACTGCCAGCCGCAGTCACCGGATTGAGCGCGAAGAAGTTCAGAGCGGTGGCGCTCTTTTGCGGCAAAACCGGCACGATCCAATTGGATGGCAATGTCAAAGTGTCGGTCCCTACACCGAGGAAGGGGGTTTGATACGAGTCGGAGGTGTTGGCCAGAATCTCGTTATAGGCGAATCGAAAATGGAACTTGCCCTGCCTTCCAAAATCGAGGATCCCGTTCCGAGTTTCGAGCCCAAGACTCGAACCCTGGAAGCGCCACCGCCATGTGTCCATGCTGTCGTAAGCCGCGCCGCCGTGGTAGTCGAAGTTGCCGATGGCGAAGGCATGGAACTTATTCAGTCCGTTGTACTCGCCGAACTTGAACGAGTTGGAGCTGATGCCGGCGACGCCGATTTGACTTCTATTGTGCGGCGTGGTCTGTTCGGCAGCCGTGAGCTCGTCCGGGATGTATGGGCCCGGGGGGACCTGGGTTCCTGGATTACGTCCAGTGGTGTTTTGAGGAACGGTTTGCGCAGCCGCGAACGTGGATAGAACCACGAGCAGGCAGGCTGCAATAGATGCGCCGCCGAGAACCCTCATCGAACCGGCGCTGAAGCCGCATGCATTTCTGGATTTCATGATTGCGTCTCTCCGATTCAATTGGTTACCGGTTGTACTTTGCCCCGCCCGGATGATTCGAGCCGTGGATTTGGGAATGGCATTGCAGACAAGCGCGTCCGTTGGCCTGGTCAGTCGGGCTCTGGCCTCCCAGTGGAATGGTCCCGTTGCCCGTTACAAAGGTTCCGCCGGGCAGGTTTGCAGCACTGTAAAGGCCCTTGGCGTGGTCGCTCGTGTGGCAGCTCTGGCAGAGCATGGGTGCGCGCGTCTTCAACAACGGCGTCACATTCGATCCGTGCGGTGAGTGGCAGTTGGTGCAGTCCTCAACGACGGGGGCATGCTCCCACAAAAATGGTCCGCGCTTTTCCGAATGGCAGGTGTAGCAGGTTTCAGTGATGGTGTTCTTAACCATCAAGCGAGGGCCAGTGGAACCGTGCGGGTTGTGGCAGTCGGAACAGGAGACTTTCCCTTCCAGGATCGGATGCCTTGAGAAGCGATGAAACTGGGCGCGCTCATTCTGGTGGCATTGGAAGCACACTTCCGGCTGGGTAAGCTTGTTCAGCACCTTCTGTTCGGGATTGTGCATTTCATGGCAATCGGTGCACGTCACGCCTTGCTTCTCGTGTGCACTTCCCGACCAGTACGTCCGCGCATGAACGCTTGACTCATGGCAAGAGAGACACGCCGACGTTCTAGCCTCAGTGGAGGACAGCTGCTTCGACTTGGCTCCGAACACGATTTCGGGCGACTCGGACGGGTTCTCCTGGTGCTTCACGCTTTCGCCGTGGCAGCCCTGGCAGCCGGGCGTGTGTGAGTCGCCTTTCACGCCGTGCTTCGTCTGGTAGATGGAAAGCACATGTCCGCTGGTCTCGTTGTGACAGAGGGTGCATTTCTTATCGCCATCAAGTGACCGATCCGCCTCGGCTATTGCGGGCACGACCCCGACAAGACCCAAGACAAGTGCACACAATGCTAAGCGCGAGATTCTCACTAATATGGGTACGCTTCGCCTCATCAAGCCTTCCACCCTTCCTCACCAAAACGTTTGATTGTGCATGCCGACAGGCGCAGTTACGCATTAGCGCTGCCGCGAACAGTTTTCTGAAACTGCGATCTGCCGCCCGGGCACAGTCCAACCGTTGATATCGCGGTTCCGCAAACCCGGAACTCCTGCGCTGTACTTTTGCCTGGTTAGTGCGATTACTTCTCGGAAAGACACTGCCTTGGACTTCAATACCGCTGCTTCCTGGGGAAGAAAGAACATCGGAACAAGTGTTACGAGAGGGTTACAGCAGGCGTGTCATCAGGGAGATACTAGCTTTGAATCGAGGAGGAGTTACTTGCGGCTTATCAAATCTACTGTAAACAGTTGTAAGGAACAGGCATTTCCCTTGCGCACATGCGTGTGATTTTTATGGACGAATTACCGCGACTTATCTGCACTAAGAACATATAGCACTTGCATAATTGCAATTCTTTATATTTGTCAAGAAAAGATGCGAACATTAGCAGCTTGATAGCTTGCCTGCTTTACAAAGGTTTACATGGTCATTGACTGTGGACAAATGTATTTGGATGTCATGATTTCATCATTGCTTATCTTCGGCGGCATTCACAAAACCTGTCTACATGCTGGCAAAGCATCCGAATTCAGGCTGCCCCCAAAAAAATCTCCGAGGTGACAATGACACAGGAATTCAAGTGCCCATTGCAAAATGATGAATGTGCCGCTTGCCTGGCACAAAAATCGAGAGAGATCACCCGGAGGTCGTTCTTCGCGTCCCTACTGGGCGCGTGTGCGGGCCTGATCGCCACGGTGATCGGAACGCCGATGCTCCGCTACATTCTTTATCCGGTTCAGGCTTCCGGCAAGACAAGTAAGTGGACCGAGGTCGGGAGTGTAAGTGACTTCGAAAATATCGCAGGGCCCGTTGCCAAGACAATTTCGCTCACGCAGCGGGACGGGTGGCGCGAAGTGGTTTCGCCTCAGCCGGTGTTCGTAAGCAAGTCGGAGGAAGGCAAACTCCAGGTTCTGTCGCCTATCTGTCCGCACCTTGGCTGCTCGGTGGCATGGCACGAAAATCAGAACAAGTTCATCTGCCCGTGCCATGGCGGCCAATTCGGCCCGGATGGCCGGCGGCTTTCAGGGCCGCCCCCGCGCGGGTTGGATACGCTGGATGCCCAGGTGATTGATGGCAAACTGCAGGTGCAGTTCCAGTACTTCCGATCAAACGTTCCGGACCGCCAGCTTCTCAGCTGATACGCGACGAGGTGATCCAATGAATGACGAGACAAAGAATCCCGCTCCCGGCGGAGGGCTCGCGAGCCGTCTGCTCGACTGGGTGGATGTGCGCACAGGCGTTCGGCCACTGATGAAGAAAGTGCTTCAGGAGCCCATTCCTGGTGGGGCGCGATGGGCCTATGTATTCGGCTCGGGTCTGCTCTTCATCTTTCTTTTGCAGGTGGTCACGGGCGTCGCGCTGGCTCTTTATTACACGCCTACGGCCGAGACCGCGCACACCAGTGTTGCCTACATCACCAAGCAGGTCGCGGGAGGAGCGTTCCTTCGCAGCCTTCATTCATACGGCTCCAGCGCCATGATCCTGGTGCTTTTTCTTCATTTTCTGCAGACATTTATTTATGGTTCCTTCAAGGGCCGGCGGGAGTTGCTGTGGCTCTCCGGTGCGCTGCTGTCGTTTCTCATTCTCGGAATGGGATTCACGGGATATCTGCTGCCGTGGGATCAGAAGGCGTACTTCGCCACCGCAGTAGGAACAAACATAGCGGGCCAAATGCCGCTGATCGGAAGTCTACTCACCCGCTTTCTTCGCGGTGGAGACACGCTGGGCACACTGACGCTTTCGCGGTTCTATGTAGCCCACGTATTTCTTATTCCATCGGCAATCCTGGCCTTTGTTGGAGCACACATATTGTTGTTCCGCAAGGCGGGACCAGCCGGTCCTCCGCATGAGGATCCGGTTGCGCCAAAGCTTCATCCCGAGCCCTTTTATCCTCGCCAGGTGCTGTTCGACATGGCGTTTGCCCTGCTGATCGTGGCGGTCATGGGAGGACTTTCCTACCTTCGCCCGGTAACGCTGGGTCCGATTGCCAACCCTTCCGATTCTCATTTTCTTCCTCGGCCGGAGTGGTATTACCTGCCCATGTTTCAGTGGCTCAAGTACTGGGAAGGCCCAGGCGTCGTGATCGGCGTGATTGTAATTCCCGGCCTGGTGGCGGCAGCATTTTTCCTGATGCCGTTCCTGGATCGCCGGCTCGAGCGGAAGGTGTGGCGCCGGCCGATTCCCGCGCTGGCGGTCGCAATAGTGGTGCTGGGGATGGTAAGTCTGGGAGTCAAGAGCCAGATGGATGATCGCCGCACTCCGGTTGCGGAACAGTTGTTGCATCAGCATGAAGAGGAGAAGACGTTCAGCACCGAGCCGTTCGAACCTTACACTACCGCAACCGGGGTGGTTCCATCGGTGCCCGCAGTGGCTTCGGCTTCCGTGGATCCGCTGGTTCCCAAAGGAAAAGGTATCTTCGATGAGCGCGGCTGCAGCGCATGCCACGGGTCAGACGGAACCGGGACGCCGCTTGCGCCGAGTTTGGTCGGCATCACGAGAAAGTTGCCGAAGGATCGGCTCGCCGAACTTCTGCACAACCCCAATTCGCGTATGAAGGCCGGAGGGATGCCTACGGTGGATGCTTCTCCCGACGAAATGGCGGCACTGATTGCATACCTGGCGACGCTGGGTCCGCACAGCACCAGCTCGGCGGCTTCTGCGAACGCTCCGGCGTCACCGGCGAACAATCATTCTTCGGGATCCGATTCGCATTCTCCCTTGTCTGGTAGTTCTGTTGGCGAGGTAGCTTCAACCCACTGATCGCCATCGTCGACGTGCTTTAAGCATCAGGATGGATCTGGCGTGCGCCCATTTCGCGCACGCCAGCTTGTGCAGCGGCATCGCTCGGTTGCATCTCGCGTCCGAACCACATTCCGTGATGCATCTAGCTACGGCCCTGCGCCTGACCGCACCTTGTACGATAGACAGGTGATGGTTATGCCAGAAAAGAAAAATCTTCCTACAGAAATCCTCCTTCCTATCTCCCAGTCTTTAAATCTTCCGGTCCGCGGGCTGACGGCGGTAATCGAATTGCTCGATGAGGGCGGCACGGTTCCGTTCATCGCACGTTATCGCAAAGAGGCGACGGGGAATCTTGACGAGGTGCAGATACGCGCCATCGAAGAAAAACTGTCGTACTTCCGCGAACTCCTAGACCGGCGCGAAACAATCCTCGCTTCGATAGGAGAACAGGGCAAGCTCACCGATGAGTTGAAGGCCCGCATTGAAGCAACTCTCGACCGAAATGAGCTTGAGGACCTGTACCTGCCATACAAGCCGAAGCGGCGCACCAAGGCAACGATTGCTCGCGAGAAGGGGCTTGAGCCGCTGGCGCAGTACCTGTGGGCGCAGCAGGCCATCGCGACGCCTCTTTCCGACTATGCAGCCGGTTTCGTGAACGTCGAACTCGGAGTGACCACTATAGACGAAGCCCTGGAAGGTGCTCGTCACATTGTCGCGGAGTGGATCAGCGAAGACGCGAATGTTCGCAAGGAGTTGCGCAGGCTGGTCTTCGAGGAGGGCGTGGTCGCCAGCCGGAAAGTGACCGACGCGATAGACGAGCAGGAAAAGTTCAAGATGTACTACGAATACAAGGAACCTGCCCGTACGATTCCCTCGCACCGCATGCTTGCAATCCGACGCGGAGAAAGCGAGAACGTGCTCTATTTTTTGATTGAGGTCGAGCAGGAACGCGCGATCACCTTGATTCGGCGACTAATTCTTCGACAACAAGGCGATTGGACTTCTCAACTAGAGCTTGCGATCGAAGACACATGGAGGAGGCTGCTGAATTCGTCAATTCAAGCGGAGATACGGCTCGAGTTGAAGCGCCGTTCGGATGCGGAGGCCATTCGCGTTTTTCGCGACAATCTTTACAACGTACTGCTGGCGCCGCCGGCCGGAGCTATCTCGGTGCTGGGCATTGACCCGGGCCTGCGTACCGGCTGCAAGGTAGCGGTGGTCGACGAGACAGGGAAATTGCTGGAGCACGACGTTCTCTACCTTCATACATCGAAACAAGGCAACGACCAGGCACGAGCCAGGCTGGAAGGATTGCTGCGCCGCCACAAGGTGCGCGCAATCGCGATCGGCAACGGTACCGCATCGCGCGAGACCGATAAGTTTGTGCGCGATTTTTTTCGCGACAAGGGAATCGAGGACATCTTTTCGGTGACCGTCAGCGAATCGGGAGCGAGTGTTTATTCTGCCTCCGATGTTGCGCGGCAGGAATTTCCCGACCTGGATCTGACCGTGCGCGGAGCTATTTCGATCGCGCGGCGCCTTCAGGATCCGCTTTCGGAGTTGGTGAAGGTCGATCCCAAGGCGATCGGCGTGGGTCAATATCAACACGACGTAGATCAGCGCGAATTGGCCGAATCGCTTGAGAGTGTCGTGGAGAGTTGCGTGAACCGGGTCGGTGTGGATCTGAACACATCGTCATGGACGCTGCTGCGCCACGTTGCGGGCATCAGTGAACGCACCGCACTCAACATCGTGAGTTATCGCGATGAGAATGGGAGCTTCCGCTCGCGGACGCAGGTAAAGGACGTTCCGGGAGTTGGTCCGAAGACGTTTGAGCAGGCAGCTGGATTTCTGCGCATCCGCAACGGCGATAATCCACTCGACATGACGGCGGTGCATCCTGAGTCGTATCCAGTGGTCGAACAGATCGCTGGTTTCCTCAAAACTGCAGTGAGGGAAATCATCCTCCAGCCGCAATTGCTTGACAAGGTGGACCGACGCCATCTCTCGGCTGGTTCTTACACGATCGACGACATCCTGAGCGAGTTGCGTAAGCCCGGACGCGACCCGCGCGACAAGTTCGTTGCGCCAAGCTTTCATGAGCAGGTACGAGAGATCGCGGACGTGCAACCGGGTGCCGTGCTGGAGGGTGTGGTAACAAACGTTACGAAGTTCGGAGCGTTCGTCGATATTGGTGTCCATCAGGACGGACTCGTGCACATAAGCGAGCTGTCCAACCGGTTCATCAAGGATCCATCTGAAGCTGTGAAGACCGGCCAGATTGTGAAGGTGAAAGTGCTGAGCGTGGATATCAAAGCGAAGCGAATAGCGCTTTCAATCAAGGCGCTTGCTGCGCCTCGAGCACGCTCCCAGAGCGGACCCGATCTACCAGGACCAACTTACCGCGCTTTCGAATAAGTGGAAGGCGAGGACCTAAGCCAGCGAACGTTGGGGCCTCACTTATGTGCTTGTGCCGGGATGCCCGAACATGCGGAACGGACATTCGCTGCAGCCTTCATTGGAGGGATGGGAAACCCACTGGAACTGAAGGTGACATTGACTGGAATCCGATGTTGCAACTCGACGCCTTGTGCGTATGCGGCGCAGGCCTCTCTCTGAAGACGGGTTCGCTCTTCAGGACCGTGAGCGTTTGAGGCACTCATCATGCGCAGGTTTGCCATTGCTGCGTAAGCTGCGGCGGTGGCAAGGAGTGTCGGAAGATTGTTTTGTGAAGTTGCCCTCGATAAGGCAGTTTTGTATGCGGATTCGGCTTCTGTAACCCGGTTCAGCTCTCTGTAACTATTGCCGATCAGGACGTAGCCGGTGACGATGCCGCATCTCCCATCGTCGTATTGCACGTCTTTCTCAAGAAACTCGACAGCCTTCTCAAAAGATTTGAGGGCGTCTTCAAATTGTCTGGTCCCGAATTGAGATTCGCCCAGCCATGTGTACAGGACTCCAAATCCGGGACCGGTGTCTTCTTCGGAACTGACATTCGAAAAAGCGGAGACGACCTGAGACAACCGGACCTCGGCTTCAGGAAATCGTCCTTGGATGACTAGAAGGCGTCCCAACTCAAAATCGGCGCTCAGGACATCGACATGATAAAGGATGTTCTGAGGATCGGCCTTGGCAAGAGGGGCCAGTGCTTCGCGGGCCTCTTGAAAGGTAGCATTGGCCCCGGCGAAGTCTCCGTGCATCTCCTGAACGATTCCGAGTCGAAAGCGGGACTGAGCAAGATCGCGAATTGCGTCGGTTTGCGCACCGGGCTTTAAGAGTGTTTCGTAGGAAGAGACTCCGGATTGGATCTCCTTTTGTGCGGCGTCGAGTGCCCCGGTATGTGAAAGTTCGAATCCGAGTTGAACCGTGGCTTTGGCGATTCGCAGGGGCATGTTCTTATAGCCCGGATCGGACTTCGCAACTTCCTGGACCATTTCCAGACTTTGCCGATAGGCAATAGCGGACCGATCGTGATCGCCGGATAAATCTAGACAAGCTCCAATCACCTGGAGTTCCAACGCTCGCTCCATGCGAACTTTGGAGTCTTCGCCGTTGCTACGCATCAGGCGGTCGGTGATGGCCAGTGCTTTGTCAATCTCGGGACGGCCGTCAGGGTAGTACGCATCCGACATCGCCTTTTGACGATGAATCATGGCGACGTTGAGTTGATCAGTAACGTTCTTTGGGTTGGCGCCGGCCACTGCTTCAAAGAGCGTCATCGCCTTTTTCGCGCTGACTTCGGCGGCGCTTATCTGTCCCACGTTTGAAACCGTTGCGTCTCCCTGTACGGTGGCCAGTCGTTGATAGCCCCAGGCAAGTTCGCGCTGCAGATCGGAGTCGCCGTCTGCATCCTTCGCCACTCGGTCGAGGTATTGAACTGCGCGGTCCAGCAGCAGGTTGCGCGCGGGAGTCGTTCCGGGTATGTCCTGCAACGCGTCGTGGATTTCGAAGATCAATGAATTCGAGAACTGGCGCACGTCGTCGAAGCGCTTTTGTGCCTTTGCTCTCTGTTGGCGTGCGATGCGGGCCTGGCGTTCGGTGGCGACCACTCCTCCTACCAGGGCCACCATCACCAGTGCGACTGCCGCTACGCCGGTGCGATGACGTGCAACAAATTTCCGCGCCGTGTAATTCCACGACCCCCTGGTCGATGTTACCGGAAGACCATTTAGGTGACGCGTGATGTCCTCGGCGAATTGCTGCACCGATCCATAGCGCAGTGCCGGCTCTTTGCGTAGAGCTTTAAGAAGGATGCTGTCAATGTCGCCTGCCAGGCGACGACGAAGCCGTGCGGGTGTGGGTTCTCGCTCGCTTAAAATGCCGTGCGCGTACGTGGCCGGGGCAGTTGACGACGATGCACGATCTTCTCCAGGAAGCGGTGACAGAACCGCACCGCTGGGACGTTGCACTTCGGTTTGGGTAATCGCCTGCGACCACTGGTGCGGTGTTCGTGGCGCGGTGCGATATGGAGATCGCCCGGTCAGGAGTTGGTAAAGAACGATGCCCAGAGAGTAGACGTCAGTCGCGGTGGTGATGAGTTCGCCGCGGATTTGCTCAGGACTGGCGTACTCGAGCGTCATGGGCCGGGCCATAGTGGTTTCGGCGTCGACAGAGGGGTCGAGCAACTTCGCAATTCCGAAGTCGAGCAGTTTGGGGATTCCGTCGCTGGTGACAAGAATGTTACTGGGCTTGATATCGCGATGAATGACCAGGCGTTGATGGGCGTATTCAACCGCCGCGCAAACCCGCAGAAATAGCCTGAGGCGTTCCGTTACCGAGAGCTTTTGTGTCTGGCAGTAAGAGTCGATTCGATCGCCTTCGATCAGTTCCATCACGAAGTACGGCATCCCCTCATCAGTGGTGCCACCATCAAGAAGGCGCGCAATGTTGGGATGGTTCAGCGTGGCAAGTATCTGACGCTCATGGAGGAACCGTTCTACCACGAAAGCCGAGCCCATGCCGACGCGAACCAGCTTGATCGCGACTTGCTGGTCGAACTGTCCATCGATGCGAACGGCCCGGTAAACCTCGCCCATGCCGCCTTGTCCGATTTCGGCGACGATTTCATAGGGGCCGATGCGCCGACCGATGCGCGAGAGCGTCGCAGCGCTGTTGCCTGACGGATCCATCAGGTCGGCGGCGGGCCGCCCCATGAATTCGCTTCCAGCCTGAGACTGCGCCTTCAGGAGTGATTCCACTTCGAGGCGAAGTTCCGGGTCGCCGGCACATGACTGGCTGAGATATTGGTTTCGTTCAGCCGCGCTTAGCGGTTCGGCCTGCTCATAGACGGCCCTAATCTGTTTCCAGCGCTCGGGTGTCACGCGGAGGCCGTCCGATCCAGTTCGCGGAAGAGCCAGACCCTGGCGGTGTTCCAGTCGCGCTTTACGGTCGATTCAGAAATCCCCATTACCTCGGCCGTCTCCTCGATCGATAGGCCGGAAAAGAATCTAAGTTCAACCACGCGGCTTTGCTGCGGATCGATTCTCGCCAGGTCGTTGAGAGCGTCGTCGAGGGCGACGATGTCGAGGTCAGGCTTTGCCGAAGGCTCGTCGACGGAATCGATCGCCAGCTTGACCATGGCGCCCCCTCGTTTGTCCGCATTGCGGCTGCGTGCGTATTCCACCAGGATCTGGCGCATCAGGTGGGCGGCGATTCCAAAGAAGTGAGCGCGGTCTTCCCACTGCGGAGGCGCGTTGCCGGTGAGCCGAACGAACGCTTCGTGGACGAGCGCCGTGCTTTGCAGGGTGTGGCCGGGTCGCTCGCGTCGAAGATAGCGGTGCGCGAGGCGGCGCATTTCGTCGTAGACGAGCGGCATAAGCGACTGCAGCGCATCGCAGTCCCCGGACCGCCATCGGACTAGCAACTCAGTAACTGGGGTAGAAGCGGGGTCGGGCAAAGGACTGGCTCCGGTTTCGGCCCGAAGTCAACTCCGAACGGGGGCAGAATACATGCGTTCCAGGGCATAGTCAAAGAAAAATCTGTGCGGTTACCGGTGGTATGACCACACATCGGGAGGCGATGGCCGTCTTACGATGTCTTCTCACTCTTGCTGTCTATCGGTCGCTCCATGCCCTGCGCGGTTTTTGCCATCTGCAGGTGTTTCTCCATCAGCTTTCGTGCTTCCTGAGGTTTACGGGCTCGGATGGCGCGGTAAATTTCGCGGTGCATCTCGGCCGACTCGCGAAGGTCGGTGGCGCGCTCCACCGTTTTGCGCCGCTTGTCGTACATCGATGAAGTGACGCTCTCCATGATTGCGGCGAGGATAGGGTTGCCCGATGCCTGTGCGATGATGCGGTGAAATATCACATCGTGTATGAGGTATTCGCCGGGGCTCTCCAGCGAGGCGAACATCTCCGCGACTTCTTCCGCCATTGCCACCTGGTGCTCATCTTTTCCGCGTTCTGCAGCCAGCGCCGCGAGATTGGTTTCCAGAATGATGCGGGCTTCGAACATCTGCCAGGATTGAAAACCATGGAGCGCGCCCATCAGGCTGAGAGTAGTTTTTCCCAATTCAGGCGGACCGTCAGAAACGAAGGTCCCCACGCCGTGCTTGATTTTCATCACGCCCATTGCAGCCAGGTACCCAATGCCGGTGCGCAGAGAGGCGCGACTGATCTTCAGTTTGCGTGCAAACTCACGTTCGGGCGGAATCTTGTCGCCCGGTTGGAGCGCGCCTTGTTCGAGAAGAGTCCGCACGTGGTTGACCACTTGCATGGTTCGATCACTATTCAATGTCCCTGACATATTTCGTGGCATGAGTAATTACACCTAACGCAAAATTCCTGGGGTCTGATGTAAGACGAGGGTATCACCAAAGGGTCGAAGCGCCAAAGTGGCTTAGAAATGCCTTGAATCTGGGCATTCCAATCTGCCGTGCGGGGTTCCACGAGCAGCCGGAAAGGGCGCAGAATTCGCCGCTTGAGAAATTCTTGACAACTCTCGTGAGGCTTTGTAAGTATTTTTGGCGCGACCCTTGTGGTCCGACCACGTGACTACACAAGAATTCCCCATTGAAACACATCTCTTTGGAGGCGTCATGCAAAACTCACGGTTTGGGACGGGGGGAGCCGTTTCTCGTTTGGCAATACTGTTGTGTTGCGCGGCCACATTGCTTCCGGCACAGATTGCCGGGACCGGGAATATCCAGGGCACAATCAGCGATCCGACAGGGGCAGTGGTTCCCAACGCATCGGTGATCCTGACGAACGTATCCACGCTGGTTGCACATAAGACCACCACGGACAGCGCCGGGGTCTATGTCTTTCCGGGAGTTTCGGTTGGCACCTACACATTGGCGATCACTGCCCCGGGTTTCAGGGCATACGAAAGAACGGGCATCGTTCTGGAGGTGGGCAGCAGCATCGGCATTAATGCCAGCCTCGAGGTGGGCTCGGCACAAACCAAGGTCGAAGTCCAGGCGGAGGGCTTGGCGCTTCAGACAGAAGACCCCTCGTTCAAGCAGACCATCGATCAGGAAGCAGTCACCGAGATGCCGCTGAACGGCCGGCAGATGACGGCCCTGATCACGCTCTCGGGCGGATCCGCTGCTGCTCCGGGCAACGATTTCACCGGCAGCAAATACAGCTATCAGACGATCTCGGTTTCGGTTGCTGGGGGCAACGGAAACACGACTCTTTGGCGGCTTGACGGGGGCGATAACCAGGACTACATGGCCAACGGGAATCTTCCGTTTCCGTTTCCTGATGCCGTAAGCCAGTTCAGTGTGGAATCGTCGGTGCTCGGCGCACAGGACGGACAGCATAGCGGCGGCATGGTCAATGTGGTGACCCGATCGGGAACAAACTCGTATCACGGAGAGGTGTTTGAGTTTATTCGCAACAACTACATTGACGCGACGAACTTCTATTCAACCTCGCCGGATCAGCTTCACCAGAACCAGTACGGCGGCACATTTGGAGGGCCGATCCTCCGCAACAAGCTGTTCGCATTCGCCGGTTATCAGCGTCTCGATTACACCAAGACACAGGCGAGCACCAAGGCATTTGTTCCAACGGCTGCAAATCTGGGCGGCGATTTTTCGGTGACGGACGGAGCGAACTGCCAGGCATCGGGAAAGTTCGTTCAGCTTGTGGATCCACTGACGGGAGCGGCGATCCCCGGTGACGTCTATTCCAGTGCGCCAAGTTTCAATCCGCAGTCGCTCGCGCTCGAGAAGTATCTGCCGGCGATCGACCCCAAGGTTGATACGAACGGGTGTGGAGAGGTTTCGTACTCCATCCCGCTTCTGCAGCACGACAACCAGTTTGTCACCCGAGCGGATTACACAATCAGTTCGAAAAACAACATGTACGGGCGTTATTTCATTGATGGGTACCAGGCGCCGGCGTTCTTCTCGCCGACCAACATTCTAATCACCACTCAGTCCGGCAACATCCAGCGAGTGCAGTCCTTTACGCTTGCAGACGCACACACGTTCACTCCGAATGTGGTGAATGCGGCTCACGCTACCGTGCTTCGGCGCGTGAACCATCGTGGTTATGCGCCCGACGACATCAATGCCGGGACGCTGGGCGTTGATCTTTACCAGGCAGTGCCCAACGGACTGCAAATAACGGAAGGGAAGTTTACGATCGGCGGCGGGACGAATTCCGTTTCGCACTTCAACGACAACACGCTCTCCGTCGACGATGACGTGACATGGGTGCGCGGAAGGCACCAGTTCGTCTTCGGCGGGGAATGGGTGCAAAACCAGCTCAACATCGGAAACTCGTACGAGTCGAACGGTGTGTTCACGTTCAACGGACAATACAGCGGCAGCGGACCTAACGGCGGGAACGTGATCGGCGATCAGAACCTGGATTTCCTTTGGGGAACGTTAAGCGCGTTCCAGCAAAGCAAGCAGCAACAGAACGCGCTTCGCGGGCCCGTCCCCAGCCTCTATGCGCAGGACACGTTTCATGCAACCAAGCGGTTGACGCTGGTTGCGGGCCTGCGCTGGAGCCCTAACTATATGCCGGTGGACTTCTTTCGTCGCGGCAGCGTCTTCAACATGAGCAATTTCTTGTCGAACACAGTAAGTTCGGTCTATCCGAACGCTCCTGCGGGAATCCTATTTCATGGCGACAAGGATGTTCCGAGTGCGTTCACGCAGAATTCGCCATGGCAATTTTCTCCGAACTTCGGTATGTCGTTCGATCCCACGGGCGATGGGAAAACCGTGGTTCGAGCCGGCGCCCAGCTGGAGTACGACCAGCCCAACTTCTTTACCGGGCAACGCGTGCAGCAGAATCCTCCGTTCGCCACGGCGATAAGTGAATTGCAGACATCTACGTCAGGGCCGATAAGTTTCAGCGCGCCATGGTCCGTTGGGTCCATCACTACCAATCCGTTCCCGCAACCGATTGTGCCCACGCCGGCGCAGGCGCAGTTCTTCCCTCAGTCGCAGTACATCGTGATGCCGAGCCAGTTTCTAGCGGCGTATACGATGCAATGGACCATGAGTCTTCAACACGATTTCGCTCATGGCTGGCAGGCGCAACTCGATTACATCGGGAATACTACGCGGCATGATCCGCTGGGATCCCCGTTGAGTCCCGCCGTATTTATCCCTGGCGTATGGGGGCCGAATGGCACCGGGTGCGGCGGCATCGTAACTTCGGGGCCGGCGGCGGTGAAGCCCGGCGCGGCCGGGACCAATTGTTCTACAACCAAGAACCAGGCATCGCGGTTTGTGCTCACTATGGCCAATCCTGCGCAGGGCAACCAGTATCTTGGAGGAGGTCCGGGTTCGGCGCTGGTAGGGGACGAGGGAACCGCCAACTATCACGGTTTGATCGCGACTCTCCAGCATCGCCTTTCGTCGACGTTCAGCCTGCTGGCTAACTGGACCTGGTCCAAGTGCCTGGACATCGCAGACGGGCAGGGAGATCTTGCCGGAACGAACGTTGAGAACCCCAATAACCCGGCTCTCGATTATGGTCCTTGTGGTTTCGACTATCGGCATGTTGAGAATCTTGTAATCGTCGCAAAGAGCAATTTTCACGGCATGAACCGCGTGGGGCGGCTCCTGATCAATAACTGGGAACTTGCGCCGTTCATGCATATTACAAGCGGAACTGCGCTCAATGTAACGGCAGGGCAGGACAATTCGCTGACGGATGTCGGCAACGACCGTCCCAACCTTGTGCCCGGTGTTAGTCCTTATCATGAAGTGAAATTCAACAAGGCGTCGGGCGAAGCCAACCGCGAGTATCTCAACCCAGCCGCATTCCAACAGGTAACGGCGCCATGCGGCTCGAACCTGAATGGATGTGCGATGTTGGGAACCTATGGGAATATCGGCAGGAATGCTTTCCGGTCGCCGCCGTTCTTCCAGTTCGATTCGCAGATCTCGCGAATGTTTCCCATTCACGAGAGCCTCACGCTCGATCTTCGCCTGGAGGCGTTCAATGTGTTAAATCATCCTGATTTTGGTTTTCCGACGACGCCGCAAAACCTTACGTCATCCACATTTGGACAGGTTTCGCAGACGGCCACGGGGAACGCGGCGAGGGTGTTCCAGGGAAGTGTGAAGCTGATCTTCTAAATGGACTATGCGGCGCGGAGGAGCCACGACTTCATGGTAGCGGCATCGACCAGGCCGGCTTGCTGGAACTGAAGCTGACCTCGAGAGAAAACGGCGAAGTTCGGAATTCCCTGCACGTTGAACCGTGCTGCGAGCTCCGGGAATCGCTCCGTATCAACTTTGAGCACAACAGCCTTGCCGGCCAGGTCTCGCGCCACTTGCGCCACATGAGGGGCGGCCATCCGGCACGGCCCGCACCACGACGCCCAGAAATCGACGAGAATAGGTACCTTGCTCTCGCGCACAATCTCGTCGAACTCCGTCGGGTCAACTTCGATCGGCTCTGAGACAGGGGACAAGGGACTCTTGCAGGCGCCGCATCTTCCGGTGTCGGCGAGATGCGCGGACGGAATCCGATTTGGCTTTGCGCATGAGGGGCAATTTCGGATGAGGGCCATGGCAGACTCCTTCGTTCAACGGGTCGGAGGATTGATGCGGAATGGCATCGCTCCGTTCTGGATCAGTTTAAGGATAGCGGGCGCCTCGTCGCCCGGGCACATTGAGTTACTCCTGTTTGGCGTGAGCCGAACGCAAAAGGTACAGCCTGGTTGTCAGGCAAAACACGCATTCCAGGAAGGAAAGCTTTACCAGCGTTCTGGATCGCAGCGATAATGGGAAGCGTTTACTCCGGCTCCTCCTGATGACCATTTCTCGCCGTTCTCTCATCCTGTTCTCTCTGTGTTCGGCAGCGCAGCGACTCCTTGGCCAAAATCAGGGAATCGCCACGCGCGATGTGAAGGCCCAGCCGAAGCCGGCTCCTTCCGGCAAGGTATTCAACGCGCATTTTACCGATGTCGCTCACGAGGCGGGCTTGCGAGCGCCGGTGATCTACGGCGGGATCGACGCGAAGAAATACATCCTCGAAGCCAACGGATGTGGCTGCGCATTCATCGACTATGACAACGACGGCTGGATGGATATCTTTCTTCTTTCCGGCACGCGGCTGGAGGGCGATCCCCCGGAGGCGACCAATCGGCTGTATAAGAACAATCGCGATGGGACATTCACCGACGTAACGGAGCAATCAGGACTGAAAGCCGTGGGCTGGGCAAATGGCGTTTGCGTCGGCGACTACAACAACGACGGCCATGACGACATCTTCTGTACTTACTACGGACAGAATCGTCTCTATAAAAATAACGGCAACGGGACTTTCACGGATGTGACAAAGGACGCGGGTCTTTTTCAGCCCGGGCTTGCGCGATGGGGAGCGGGATGCGCGTTCCTGGACTACAACCGGGACGGCCACCTGGATCTTTTCGTCTCGAACTACATCCGGTTTTCCATCGAGCACATTCCGGCTCCCGGCGAGAACTCCACATGTAATTGGAAAGGGATTCCGGTGAATTGCGGTCCACGGGGGCTGCCCACGGGAAGGCACCTGCTTTACCGCAACAACGGCGACGGGACTTTTACTGACGTGACGAAACAGGCAGGAATTGCCGGCGCGACCGAGAGCTATGGAATGACTGTGGTGGCGGCCGACTTTGATGAAGATGGCTGGACCGACATTTTCGTGGCATGCGATTCTACCCCGAGCCTGTTGTTCATGAACAATCATGACGGCACGTTTCGCGAAGAAGGTGTGACGCGCGGCGTAGCGCTCAGCGAAGACGGGATGGAGCAGGCGGGAATGGGCGTCGGGATTGGAGACTACAACCTCGACGGGCATCTGGATCTTTTCAAGACCCACTTCATCGGGGATACCTGCGGGCTCTACCGCAATGACGGTAAAGGAAATTTCGATGAGATGACGCGGGCCTCAAAGATCGGAGTCGAGACACACTATACCGATTGGGGTGCCGGAATGGTGGATCTGGACAACGATGGAAATCCTGACCTGCTGTTTGTGACCGGCGGCGTTTATCCCGAAGTGGAGCGGAAGCTTCCTCAATACCCTTACAAGACACCACGCGTCCTGTTTCGCAATCTTGGCAACGGCGCGTTCGAGGAAATCGAAACGGCAGGGGAGGGAATTACGACTCCTCACAGCAGCCGCGGATGCGCGTTCGGCGACTTCGACAACGATGGCGATATCGACGTGCTGATCGTCAACATGAATGAGCCCCCTTCTTTGCTGCGCAATGACCTCAAGCCCGGCCAAAACTGGCTCAAGGTCAAATTGGAAGGGGTGAAGTCGAATCGCAGCGCCATCGGGGCCCGCGTCCTGGTCCACTACGGTACGAAGGTCCAGGTCCAGCCCGTCCTGAGCCAATCCAGCTATTACTCCTGCAACGATCCCCGTCTGCATTTTGGGCTTGGTGCGTCGGTGGATGCGATTGTAGACGTTTTCTGGCCCAGCGGGGTAAAAGAGCAATACAGCAAGATCGCCGCCAATCAGCTAGTGACTATTCGCGAGGGGGTCGGAATCGTACCCAACAAGGGCTGGAAGCGCTGAGGGCTGGAAAATCAGGGGTTTTTGGGGGCGCCGTTCATAAAATAAATCTTGACAACGAGGCAGACCAACACCTATAAGTGGTCGCCAGCAAACGTTTTCCCTGACTTGCCTGATTATTTAGCCGAGTACCAAAATGCAGGCAGTTCTCAAAAAACAGATCAGGGCCCCAAATTGACAAATTCCGTGGAGGTATCCATGGCCCAATTCAGGAGATTTCGCAGTTTCGCGTCGGTGTGCGCGCTCTTCCTTCTGGCGACCCCCATTTTCGCCCAGTTCACCGCCAGTATCCAGGGAGTGGTGCAGGACCAGAGCGGCGCAGGTGTCGCAAAAGCATCAATTCAACTCGTAAACATCGCCACCGGTGTGACGAAGATTGCGTCGACAGACCCATCGGGCAACTATCGCTTCGTGAGTCTCGCCCCCGGAAGCTACAAGATGGTTGTTGAGGCACAAGGGTTTTCCAAAGCGGAGTCGAATCTGACTTTGCTCACTGAACAGAACCTCAACATTCCGGTCTCTCTCAAAATCGGTTCGGTCACCGATTCAGTCGTGGTCACGACAGAAGCTCCGATCGTGGACACGGCGGACAGCCGCACGCAACTCACGCTCGACAATGAGGGAGTCGCTGAACTGCCAATCGTAGGCCGCAATCTTGTCACGCTCGTAACCATGGCGCCAGGTGTTTCCGGCCTCGGAACGAGCACGTCGGGAAGCCCGGCTTCGGGCGTCGACAACTATTCGACGGAAGAGCAGGTGGACGCGAGCGCGAACGGCCAGGGGCAGAACAACAATCAGTACGTTATCGACGGCCTCGACGTCACCAGCGGAATCCGCCAGGGCGTATTGAATCTCACCCCGCAGCCCGAATCAATCCAGGAAACGAGCGTGCAGGTAAATACGTTCTCGGTGGAACACAGTCGTGCCGCGGGTCTGCAGACGATATTCACCACGCGATCGGGCACCGATCAGTTTCACGGTACCGCGTCAGACTGGTTCAACTACCAGGGGATGTTCGCCAGCCAACACTTCGTTGGCTATCCCTACAAGCCTTTCCACTCGAATAATATGGACTTCGCTGTGGGCGGTCCGATTGTTCCACACCATAATAGCTTCTTCTATTTCGCAGTGGAGCCGTTGCGGTCGTCGGCCAGCGCGGGCAGCCAGGTGACCTTCGCTGCGCCCGAGTTTATCAGTTACGCCACGGCCAATTACCCGAACACGGTGGGAACACACGTGCTGAGTACCTATCTGCCCACCGGAGTAGGCGGAATAACGGTTCAGCAGACCTCGACTGACATCTTCGGGACGAAGGCTGGAGGATGCGGAACAGCACAAGGCCAGAACGGCGTGCCCTGCGATCTTCCCATGATCGACGTGGGATCCTTTGGCGCCACGCAGATCCGCAATGGGACCCAGTACTTCGCACGCATTGACCAGGGATTCAAGAAGGAACGAATCTACGTGAGCCTGTTCCGGACCCTTTTGCAGACCGGCGCCGCCTCGCCGATGCCGCAATTCTCGGCTCTGAACAACACATGGCAAGTAGCGGGCCAGGTGGCTTGGACTCATACCTTCTCGTTGAATACCTTGAACGAGGTTACCGCCGGACAAAGCCGGGTGGAGGGTGTGCTGGGAAGTGGCGCGAAGGACTACACTGTCCCGTCCATCTCAGTGAACGGAATCAACGCCGATGCTAACCAGGCCTATGGCGTGGGGTTCGCGCAAGGCGATTTTATTCAGCATAACTACCATTGGCGTGACGTACTCACGCATGTGCGCGGCACGCACACGTTGAAGTTCGGATACGAGGGCTGGTATGGCGATGATGTCGAACCATTCCAGGGTCCCTGGTCGCAACCCAAGTTCGCATTCGACAACCTGCTGAAACTGGCGCAGGATGCGCCTACCAACGAGAACGGCATCATGTACAACCCGGCAACTGGCACGCAGCAATTGTGGAACTGGGATGCTGCCGCCCGGACGTTCGGTTTGTTCGTTGAAGACACATGGAAGGCGAGAAAGAATCTGACTCTGACGTTGGGTCTGCGTTACGACGACAGCGGCAATCCGTGGTCGAAGAGCGCGGCGACGGTGTTCGGCAACTTCTACCTCGGTACCGGCAACACGAAGCAAGAGCAGATTGCCAACGGATTTGCGAAACCGACACCGAATGCTCTGCTGCACTCCGTCGACAACCTGTATAGTCCGCGGGCAGGCTTCGCCTGGGATCCCACCGGCAACGGCGATTGGGCAGTCAGGGGCGGATGGGGACTCTATGCCAACTGGCTCACTTCCGCCAACGTTCAGGAAGAGTTCCGCGGGAGCCCGCCTGGTCTCATTGAGGCGTCTTTCTCCGCGGGCACATCGACCCCTCCCCTTTTCAACCTGGGAAACAGTAACAAGCCGCCCTTCGGGTTTACCTTCCCGACGTTTCCAGGCGGTCTGGACGCGAAGGGCGGCCGGGTCGGCGGCAACTTTCCCATCGGAGGAATCAACCCGCTGCTCAAGTCGCCGTGGGCCGATATCTGGTCTCTCAGTGTGGAGCGGAAGCTAACCCATGCGCTTGCTGCCTCAATCGGCTACAGTGGATCGCACTCCTGGAACATCGTGGGCAACGGCAATTCGATCGGAAATGTGTCGTACGGTGTCGACATCAACGTAGTACCAGGAGACCTGATTACGCACGAAAGCCTCGTGCGCACCGGACTCAATTCCAGCTTTGGGGCCATTAACTACGCCGACAACGATCGTTACGCCAATTACAACGGGGTGTTCTTCGATGTGAAAGGGCGCTTTTCGCGCGGGTTCCTTGACGTTTCCTACACACGTGCCAGTTCGAAGGATGACGGTCTTGCGTATCCGACCCCGGATAATCCAGGGCAGTACTACGGGCCCTCGATTTTCGATGTTCCCAATCGATTCTCATTGAGCTGGAATTACTCGTTGAAAGGGTTGAACGACGGCAAAGGAGCAATCGGAAAAATGACCGGAGGATGGGGTCTGAGCGGCACCACGATCTTCCAGTCCGGGTATCCGTTCACTGCGGCAAACTTCAACGGGTTTGCCCCGGTATGTCAGGACACTTCGAAGAATGCCGCTCCTTGTCCTTCGGTTGCCAATCCTGTGGTCGGCCTTCAGTCCTATAGCGGCGACTACAACGCGGACGGCAACAATCTCGATTACCCGACCGCGGTCAGTTACCACCAATCCACGGATAACAAGGCGTGGCTGGTTGGCGTTGTCCCGAAAAGTAACTTCGCAGTTCCCGCGCTCGGCAGCGAGGGGAACGAGAAGCCGATGCAGTTCCGCGGACCGAACTTCTTTGAGACGAATACCAACGTCTACAAGGACATTCACATGACCGAGCGCCTCAATTTCCAGGTGCGCTTTGAGTTCTTCAACCTTTTCAACCGGGCGAACTACGCGAATGTCGATACGAACTTTCCGGATGGGAGCTTCGGAGCAGCGACCGCGTCGCATGAGCCGAGATTCTGGCAACTGGGTGGGAGGGTTTCATTCTGACGACTCGCCTCAGATCTGCGTGAGACTGCGTGGGCCGGCATCTGAACAAGGTGCCGGCCCGCGTTTTCTCTCAGCTTTTTCTCTGCTTTTGGCCGTTTGCAGATAATTATCAGCTTCTGGAGCACAATGGAAATCGAGGTGGGACTATGACGCGTGGCCTTGCAAGTCGGATCTCTATTGCGACTCGCAACGGCCTCGAGGGTCGAAAAGAGTAATTTGCACTGTGAGGCGAAACTGTGAAAACCAAACTAACCCTCGGGGAATTATGATTTTACGGGCATGCCCCCGTCGCAGTCTCACAGTTTAGGTGTTGTTTTTGGGGCCAGTTTGCTCCTGCATTAACCGCGAAGACCGAAGAAAGCACCCCAAAATGCTTTGCAACCTGTTCCAATGTAAGAAATCCGGATTGCTATCATCTCGTCGGGTTCCCAGTCCCGAAGTCACGCGACCGCGACGTGTTCCAGATGTTTCCATTTAGAAGATCGGCGTATATCGCGGTGTTGATTGTCCTGGCCTCCAGTCTGCAGGCGCAAACGAGCCAAGACCGTGTTAAGCCCATCGTTTCGGCATTACGCAACGAGCAATTTGACAGGGCGTTGAGTCTGCTCGATCCGGTGTTGAAGGAATTTCCGGGTAACGCCGAGTTATGGACGATGCAGGGCGTTGCCTATATGGGCGTGAGCAAGAATGGAGAGGCGCTCGGATCGTTCCGCCACGCGCTCAAACTGGCGCCAGACAGTGTTCCTCCACTCGAGAAAGCCGCGCAGATTGAATATGACGCCGGTGATCCTGCGGGAATCCCGCTGCTCGAGCACCTCCTCCGTTTACGGCCGAACGATCTAACGAGTCATGGGATGCTGGCCATCCTCGAGTATCAAAAGGGAGAGTGCGCCGCGGCGGTGGTGCACTTCGAAAAGGCAGCGTCGTTGTTCGAAACGAAACTGCCTGCCTTGCACGCCTACAGCACTTGCCTTGTAAAGCTGAAGCGCTTCGATCAGGCGGACAACCTATTCCGAAAGAGCCTGGCGCTGAATGATGACCCGCGCGAGCGCCAGATTCTTGCATCGGTTCAATTAATGGCGCATCAGCCGCAGCAGGCGATCGAAACTCTGGACCCGTTGTTGAGCGCGAACGAGGATGCACAGGCGCTAGAGCTTGCATCCGCTGCATACGAAGATCTTCACGACACCGACAAGGCGGTCGATGTGCTGCGCAAGGCAATCCTGCTCAATCCGCACAACGTGAGTCTCTATGTCGACTTCGCCGCGCTGTCCGCTACCCATCAGTCGTTTCAGGTTGGAATCGACGTCGTGAACGATGGAATCAATGTGCAGCCAAATGCGGCGCCGCTGTACTTCGCGCGCGGCGTTCTTGACGTGCAACTTGCTGCCTATGATAAGGCCCAGGCTGATTTCGAGAAGGCCTACGACCTCGATCCAACCCAGTCATTAAGCGTCGCGGCACAAGGGCTCGCGGCGGTGCAGCAGAACGATCTTGCACATGCTCTGGCTGGTGTGCGGGAAAAGCTGGCGCGTCAGCCGAATGATCCGATCTTGCTTTATCTCGAGGCTGACATTCTGACCCAGCAGGGAGTGGAGCCCGGAAGCGCGGAGTTTCAGACGGCGATGCGCTCGGCAAAGAAGGCAGCCGATCTGCGTCCGGGGCTTGGTCCGGCCCACGGCGTGTTGGCGAAACTCTATCTTGAATCCGCCCAATACTCCGAGGCTGCGGTCCAGTGCAGGAAAGCTCTCGAAATCGATCCGAAGGATCAGTCGGCTGTGTACCACCTGATCCAGGCGCTTCGGAAGTCGGACAAGAATCGTGAGATTCCCGAACTCTTGAAGCGGCTGGCGTCACTGCGCCAGCAGGCCGTCAACGACGAGCGCGAGCAATACCGCTACAAACTAGTGGAGGGGGAGACCGAATTGAAATAGCGCCGCGGTTATTTCTGTTCAGGATTTGAGTCGCACGTAGGGGCTGTAACTCTCTTTGACGATGTTCATGAAGGGCCGCATCGTGATCTGACTTCCGTCGGTGGAGTTTGACGTCCAGTCCCAAGCCGCGTTCTTTACCGACTTGGCTTGCAGCAGCGAGGCTTCATCGAGCGTCAACTGTGCATCGGCCACTCCGGGATTGCGGGAAATCGTTTACTCAAAACGCTAGGAGCCTTGCCGACTGTCAATCCATATCTCATATCCATCAGGTCAGGTCCATTTCCCACGTTTGCCCGACCAGATCTTTTCCGAAGCTGTGATGGGCCTCTTCCTGGACCAGGCGAAAACCGGCGGTCTCATAAATGCGGTGCGCAGCCTTCAGGATGCTCTGGGTCCAGAGCGTGATTTTCTTGTTGCCGACCGCGCGCGCGAAGCGAACGCACTCGCCTACCAGCGTCGCTCCAAGGCTCATGCCTCGTGCTGCGGGATCCACGTAAAGCAGCCGCAGCTTTGCGGTGTCTGCTCGTTCCGGGTGGCGAACCAGGAAGATGTGCCCCACATGCTGCCCGTCCATCTCGGCGATCCAGCAACGTTCACGCGCTGCGTCGAAATTGTCCAGGAAATCGGCCACAATGCGCGCCACCAGCGCCTCGAAGCTCTCGTCCCATCCAAGCTGCTCGACGTAGCCCGCGCCTTCGAGGTGGACGACCATTCCCATATCGCCCGGCCGGTGAGATCGCAGCAAAATAGAGTCCGGCTCCTGCGGGCCTCCGAGCACTGTCTCCTCGATCGTACTGATGGCATGGGCGAGTTCGACGCGGCGGCGCGCGGTGAGTTTGGAGAGGACAGCGCGGGCCTGCTTGTCCGCGCGAAGATTCAGCGATCGGACGGCCGCGCGTCCGCGAGCGGTCAGATGGAGATTGGCGGCGCGCTTGTCGTCCTTTGCGGCCCCGCGCACGACAAAGTCGTTCTTTTCGAACTTTCTGAGGATACGGCTTAGATATCCGGCATCGAGGCCCAGGGCTTCGGCAACATCTTTCGCTTTGCCATTGGAATGCGTTGCCAGTTCGTAGAGCACGCGTCCTTCGGCAAGGCTGTGCTCGAGTTTGCAGGTAGTGGTCGTTCAACGTGCCAAGAAATCGCGTGTAGGCACGGTTGAAGCGGCGGAAAGCGGCTGTGTCAGGGGCAGGGGAAGGGTCCGCAACTGGCATGAGACCAGCATGCAGAAAATTAGTTGACGTTGTCAACTAATTTCATCGCTCTGAATCTTCTCCTCGCTTTACCAGAGATCAGGCACCGTTGGCGACAGCAGATCTCGCGTCCAGAATTGAAGATATCTTTTCGTTTTTGAACGCCGGGCGCCGGCCGCGGTCGAAATGCTGCACTTTCGGCAGTGTTGGCTGCACAAACGCCGCTTCTCCCTGCACGGTGGTAGCCATCCCCGCGCCTGAAACGAGAATCTTGCGTGGAGGTCGAACATGGCGCAATTCACGTTGAATGTGAACGGCACGAGTCGCGCAATTGAAGCTGACGGCGAAATGCCGTTGCTGTGGGCATTGCGCGATTCTCTCCGGCTTACGGGAACCAAGTATGGCTGCGGCATCGGCATGTGCGGCGCGTGCACGGTCCACTTGGACGGCACCGCGGTTCGGTCCTGCCAAACGCCTCTGGCCGAGGTTCGCGATCGCAAGGTGACTACTATCGAGGGCATCGGCCATGATGGACTTCACCCCGTGCAACGCGCATGGATTGCGGAGCAGGCACCTCAGTGCGGGTATTGCCAGTCAGGGCAGATTATGTCGGCCGCGGCGCTGCTGGCGACGAATTCACATCCCACGGATGCCCAGATCGATGATGCGATGGCGGGCAATATCTGCCGCTGCGGCACCTATTTTCGGATTCGCAAGGCCATTCACAGGGCAGCCCAGGAGATGAAGTCGTGAAGATCAGCCGCAGGACATTTCTAAGCACTTCGGTTGCGGCCACAGGCGGCGCGCTGGTGGTGGGTTTCAGCCTGCGCCGGCATATTCACGCCGAGGCCGCCGCTCCGGCAGTTGAGAACCCGTTCGATGCATGGATTCACGTAAAACCCGACAGCAGCGCCGAACTTGTGGTGGCGCAGTCGGAAATGGGGCAGGGAGTGTACACTTCGCTGCCGATGCTCCTCGCGGAAGAAGCCGACCTCGACTGGGAGCGCGTGACCATCGTGCAATCTGACTTCTCGCGCGGAACCGGAGGAAGCGGAAGTGTGATTTCCAACTACCTTCCTCTGCGGCGCGCCGGCGCCCAGGTACGCACGTTGATGATTGCGGCCGCGGCGCGCAAGTGGGGTGTTACGGAAACCGAGTGCACCACCGCGAAGGGTGAAGTGTCGCACACCTCTACAGGACGCAGACTCGCGTATGGGAAATTAGTGGCGGAGGCGTGTTGCATGCCCCTGCCCGATGCCAAGACCGTCAAGTTGAAAGATCCGGAGCAGTTTACGCTGATCGGCCGCGAAACTCCGCATCGCGACATTCCCGACAAGTGCACCGGCGCGGCGCGTTTTGGTCTGGACGTGCGTCTCCCGGAAATGGTGTATGCGATGATTGCGCGCTGCCCAACGTTTGGCGGGAGCCCGGCGAAATTCGATGCGTCGCGCGCTCTCGCCGTTCCAGGCGTTCTCCAGGTTTTCGAGATTCCTGCACGTGGATTTCGTGTTTTTACAGCAGGGGGCGTCGTGGTGGTCGCCAAGTCAACCTGGGCGGCAATGCAGGGCCGAAAGGCCCTCGACATCACCTGGAATCACGGCCCGAACCAATCAGAGAGCACCGACACGCTGCGCGCGCAAATGAAGCAGGCGCTCGCCAATCCGCCTGCCTGGAAATCGGATGCGCAAGGTGTCGATTCGGAAACTGTGCCGGGGGCGAAACGTATCGATGTGACCTATGAATTCCCGTTTCTTGCCCACGCATGCATGGAGCCGATGAACATTACTATCCATCTACGCGACGGCAAGTGTGAAGTTTGGTCCCCATCGCAATCGGGAGAAGCGATGCGAAGCGTCATCGCCAAGGAATTGGATTTGCCTGAGACCAGCGTCACGGTGCACACCACTTTTATGGGCGGTGGATTTGGGCGTCGGTACCAATACGATTTTCCGACGGAAGCCGCGCAGATTGCACGTCATGTCCCGACGCCGGTGCAGCTGGTGTGGACGCGCGAAGATGACATGACCCACGACTTCTATCGACCCGCGGGAATGAGGCGCATGCGCGGTACGCTCGATGCGAGGGGCAACGTCGTCGAGTGGTCCGATCACCTGGCCGATGTTCCGCTTAACTTGATGTGGGGCGATCCCGACAAGCGCAGGCCCGATGGCTCGGAACTTCTGGCAAGAATCGATTATCCCGTTCCGCACTACTTCACCGCGTTTACGCCGATCACCAGCGCCGTGCCGCGCGCATGGTGGCGGTCGGTGGAGAACTCTTTCAATGGCCTGGCGGTAGAGTGCTTTGTCGACGAACTGGCGCATGCCGCCGGGCAGGATCCGTATGTGTTTCGCAAGCGCTGGTTGCAGCAGCCTCCCGGTGCTCAGCCTAAGACGAAAGGTGAGGAACAGCCCGCATCCGATCCTAAGCGCCTGATCGCGGTACTCGATCTCGTCGCAAGAAAAGCAGGATGGGATAAGCCGCTCGGCCCCCATCGCGGGCGCGGAATTGCGTGTACCACTACCTATGCCTATCTTGCCCAGGTCGCCGAGGTCACCGTGGAGCGCGACAACATTCGCGTTGATCGCCTCATTACGGCGGTCGATTGCGGCCAGGTGGTGAATCCCAACGGAGCTCGTTCACAAATTGAAGGCGGAATGCTGTTCACCCTGAGCTCAGTTCTCAAAGAGGCCATCACCATTCGCAACGGAGCAGTGGAGCAGCAGAATTTCGACGACTACAGTGTGCTTCGCATTCCCGAGGTGCCGGTTCTGGAAACGTGGTTTGTGGAAAGCCACGCCGACCCGCATGGGCTCGGTGAGGCAGCGGTGGGCCTGACCGGACCAGCGATTGCGAATGCGATCTTCGCCGCGACCGGGAAGCGGCTGCGCAGAATGCCATTTCGTATGGACGAAGTTTCCGCATGACATTCAGGAAACGCGGAAAAACAGGATCTGTCCGGTAGTTCCCAAAAGCCCACAAAAAACAGCGAACACAGAAAGCTGCTGCACCTGTGCCGAGCTATGACAGTTCAGGGACGGTGAGCTCTCCTCGCGATAAAGATGCAGTCCTCCCGCCCTTGAAATACGAGGCTTCGTGAGCAGGCGGCATGATGCGAGTTCCGGGCTGGCTCCCTTCTTTCTAGAACCGTCTACAACTTCCCCCCTTCGTCAGATTTGCCGCGCAATAGGATTATGACGTGGCGGCTGCTATTTTCATTATCGGGATATCTATGCACTTCCAGGCCTCTTGGGAAAACTGCCAGGGGGACCAGGCCGGCTGCGCGGAGAGATCGTGGCACTCAACTCTCGATCGTCGAGGAGGGAACATTGGAACCAATGAAGAGCGGGGATCTGACTAGAAGATCCGTGATCGCACGAAGCGGTATGGTTCTGGCGGGTGCTGGCGCCATGGCAACGATTCCGGAATTCATTTTGGCGGACAACGCTCCCGCTGGTTCGAAACGTCCGCACCCGGCGGACCGCAAATTTCGGAGCACTGCGGTCGATGAGCACATTGTCTCAACCAGCCAGCGTATCAGCGATCCCGTGCTGGCCGAAATGTTCGCCAACTGTCTGCCGAACACTCTTGACACTACGGTTATCCCTGGCCAGTTTGAGGGAAAGCCTGACACGGCAGTACTCACCGGCGACATCCCCGCGATGTGGCTGCGTGACTCTTCGGCCCAGGTCTGGCCCTATCTTGCCTTCGCGGGCAAGGATGATCGTCTCCGTCAACTCCTGGAGGGCGTCATTCGGCGACAAACGCGTTGCCTCTTGATTGATCCGTATGCGAATGCATTTATGGCAAACCTAAACGACCATCCGCTTGAGTGGAGCACTAAGGACCAGACCGAGATGAAGCCGGGCGTGGGAGAACGCAAATATGAGTTGGATTCTATCTGTTACCCAATTCGCCTGGCGCACGGATATTGGAAAAGCACTGGCGACACGCGCCCCTTTGATCTCGCCTGGAAACAGGCGATGACGGCGGTTGTCCAAACTATGCGTGTCCAACAACGCAAGAAAGGCGCAGGTCCCTATCGTTTTCAGCGAAGCGCAAACAACCCCACTGACACGCTGGTAAATGGCATCGGCAATCCGGTCAGGCCCACGGGACTCATTGCATCCTGCTTCCGTCCCTCGGACGATGCTTGCATCTTTTCATTTCTCGTGCCTTCCAACCTCTTCGCCGTCACATCGCTGCGGCAACTCGCAACGATGGCCGGTACTATTCTCCGCGATTCCGACATGGCGAATGATGCGACTGCTTTGGCAAACGAGGTCGAATCGGCCCTGCGCCAACACGGGCTGGTCTCGACCGCTGCGGGAACGATTTGGGCTTATGAAGTCGATTGTTATGGCGGCCAAGCGTTGATGGATGACGCAAATGTGCCAAGCCTGCTTGGTCTTCCTTATCTCGAGAGCTCACTGGACGCGGCAATCTACGCGAGGACAAGGAAGTTTGTATGGAGTGAACTGAACCCATGGTTCTTCCATGGGACAGGGGGCGAGGGCATTGGCGGACCGCACATCGGCCGCGACATGATTTGGCCTATGTCTCAAATCATTTACGCACTAACGAGCAATTCCGATAGCGAGATTATCCGTGTCATTCAGATGCTGAAGGCATCGTCCGCCGGAACCGGATTCATGCACGAGTCCTATAACAAAGATGATCCGAACCAGTTCACGAGATCGTGGTTTGCGTGGGCGAACACGCTCTTCGGGGAACTTATCGGCAAGATCGCACAGAAGAAGCCCGAGCTACTTCGAATTTGAAGTGTTGCGTTGGATGCGGCCAACGGCTCACGTGCTGCTATCTGTAACGGTCAGGCCCGGGAACGCGGAGATACGCAACTTCGCTGCCGCATAGGGGATCAACATGATCTTCTCTTTGGGCGTAGTCGTTGTAACCGGACTTTGGGGGACGGGGTTAGAGACGCCGTCTTCCGCGCGCCACGCGGGAAGCTTACGTGCCTCCACGCCGAGGCGCACCGGGGCATGCCTGGCGGTAAAGACGGAGTCTCCCACCTCCGTCTCAGTCACCGTAATGGATCGCGAGGGCTCCCGCTCATCGACTTCCAGTGCGTAGTTCCATGGCGTGGAAGGAAAGACCTGCCAATCGGCAGTCATCCCGCGATCAGCAAGTTTCACCCATGTCTCGCCGACGCCAAAGGAGAAGAGGAGAGGACCACGCTCGATCGAAATGGAATCATTGAAGCCGCGGGACACACGGGGATTCATTGGAAACGCGATATCGACGCGATCGCCGGGACGCCAGGTGCGGTCCAGGCGCGCGAAACTCCCGGAAGCGGGCGACGGCTGAGGTTCTCCGTTGACGCGCAGCGTAGTACCTGTGGCCCAGGCCGGAATCCGCAATTGAAGCGGGAAGACCATGGGAACCTCGGGGTTAATCGTCAGTTTAACCGTACCTTGGAACGGATAGCCCGTCTCTTCGACAAGATGAACTTTACGGCCGCGCAGCACGGTGCGCACCTCGCACGGGGCGTAAGCGGCTGCCACCAATCCATCGCCGGCGTCCGAGTCCTGAGCACCTGACAGCATGAAGAGGCTGTTGGCGAACTTGGGCCAACCTTGGTGAAAATTGGCCGTGCAGCAACCGAAGTTCGGCTCCAAGCCAAACAGGTTCGATTCCGGTCCGTCGGTGGTCCATGGCTTGCGATGGAGGCTGCACTCCACCTGGTTCGGCTCCTGGTTGTACTGGTGGGCCCACATATCGTCGGTAAATGTGCCGGGAAGTGCGTTGAAGGCGAGCTTCTCGAGCCGGTCGCCGTGAGCCGGGTCCCCGGTAATGGCCAGCGACTGTTCTAGTGAAAACATGTACTCCACGACGGTGCACAATTCCGATCCCTGCGACGGATCGGGGCCGGCGAGATGCTCATCGCACGAGAACATGCCGTTGGGCAGGCCGTGATACTTATCCAGTTCAGCGATCATCCTTAGCACGGCAGAACGGTCATCGGAGTTGCCGGAAACGACGGACCAGACAGGCCCAGTCTTAATCGCCTGTCCGTTGTTGACGCCATGCGTGGAGAGAGAAATGTCTTTGAGACCTTGGTCTTCATCCAGCTTGATGAAATCGCGCGTGATCTTCTTGGTGTATTTGAAATCGGCGAACTGAGCCATCCAGTCGTGTCCCTGCGCGCGTAACAATCGGGCAAGATCGAGAAGGTACGCCGACCCTGTTCGGTTATAAAGCCAGATCACGCTGAGCAATTCATCCTGCCAGCGGAACTTGCCCCAGTCGCGCAGCGGCCGCGCAGGCAACTCCGCCAACTGGTAGCGAAAGTATCGATCCATCACTGGAATCACGCGTGAATCGCCACTGAATTCCTGGTATTGGGTAAGAGCTTTCAGCATCACATAACGCGGCCACCAGTCATTGTTCGAATCCGGGCCGATCATGCCGTTGGGGGCCTGGTGGTCGAGCGTCCAATCAATGTAGCGCTGCGCCTTGGCCTTGAGCCGATCGTCGTTGAGTGTCCACGCCAGTGGAGCGAGGCCATCGAGAAAATAAGGCCCGCGCTCCCATGACTCGCCTTTACCTCCCAACCATCCGCTGTCGGGGCCCACATCCGCCCATGTTTCATCGAGGTGGCCGCCGAGTCCGTTCGCCTGGATCTGCAACTGGTTCTTTAGCCATCCGGCCGGCCGGATCGAGCCGAGGGGAAGAAAGTAGAACGCGTTGGGAGCGAGAGGCGCGCGGTTCCGGACCACTGCGAGAGGAACGCTCTTCGGCGATGAAGCTGAAGCTTTTTCCGATGCCAGCAACTGCCTCAACGGCAACGAACTTGCCAAGCTTACGACTCCCAACTGATTCAAAAAATGGCGGCGCGACACAGAAAAATCCGAAAAAGGCAGCACGATCAGCTCCTGGTCAAGGCTAGCAAGGATGATAAGCAAAGGTGAACCATCCTGCATGGTACAGATGATCTAGGCAGGTCCGATTACCGACCAGGCCATACGAATGTTGATCAGTTGGGGACCTCGATGATCCCGCGCTGGATGGCGGTCGTCGCCGCTTCGGTGCGATCGGAAACCTCTAATTTCTCGATGATGCTATTGACATGATTTCGAACCGTGTTGCCGCTGATTTCGAGGGCGTTGCCGATCTCTTTGTTGGTGAACCCGCGTGCCAGCATGTGCAACACCTCGAGTTCGCGCGCAGTAAGGTCCGTGCGCATGATGCGCTCGGCGAGGCGCGCCGCGATATGTCGGGGCAGGTAACGCCTGCCAGAGTGGACGGTGTGAATCGCTTCCACCACGTCGGACTGTGGAGCGCCCTTCAACAGATATCCTTGCGCTCCCGCCTGCACCGATCGGTAGATATCTTCGTCCGTTTCAAAGCTGGTGAGAATGATGGAACGCACGTTGATACGTTCCGCCCGTATGGCAAGCAGCGTATCTACTCCATTCATTCCGGGCATGCGCAGGTCGAGCAGCAGAATGTCCGCGATGCGCGTCCGCAGCATATCGAGAGCTTCTTCCCCGCCGGATGCGGAGCCGACCACCTCGAAATCGGGCTGGGTGCTGAGCATGCTTGTCAGTCCAGCCAACACAACGGGATGATCATCCACGATAAGAATGCGAATTGGAGAACTTCGAAGGTCGGACATGGATCCATGACTCCATCAGGTATTTCCATAAAAGCTTTGGCCAGGTCGCAACGGTAACGCGAGGAGGCAGGGGTGCGGTTACCTCGATCCGGGTGCCTTCACCTGGCGCGCTGAAGAGGCGAAATGTGGCTGAAACTGTCTGGGCTCTGCGGCGCATTCCACGAATGCCGAATCCCTGTGAAGGGCGTTCGGGGATGAAGCCCGTGCCGTTGTCCTCGACCTGAAGGGAGGCGGTGTTTTCGCCGAAAGCAAGCCGGATCTTGAGCAGGGAAGGATTGGCGTGCCGGAGGGAGTTTGCGATCGACTCCTGGCCGACGCGAAACAGAGTGTCGGCCACGCGCAGCGGAATCGGTCGAGCCTCGCCGGTTTTCTCCGCGGTGACAAGCACCGAACCGCCTTCCACGAGACGCCGCGCGTGCTGGTCCAGAGCGGAAAGCAGGTCCTCCGATTCCAGCGACTGCGGACGCAGCATCGCGATACTGCGACGCGCTTCCTCGTGGCTGTGGCGAACCAGGTTGGCGGCCAGTTCCAGTTGCTGGTGAATCGCATTTTCTCGCTCCGGCAGATTGTTGCGGATTGCCTGCAATTGAAATCCGATGCCGGCGAAGCTCTGCGCAAGAGTGTCGTGCATCTCGTGCGCCAGGCGTTCCCGTTCCTCAAGGACAGCGCGCAGACGCCAGTTCTCGACACGCTGGAAGACAAACACCGAAACGACTCCCAAGAGCAGGAGAGCGGCGAGCATGGCGATCACATGGCCTGTGCTCCACCATGGGGGGCCGGCTAGAACATTGACATCGTCGCTGGAGCGGAGCAGCACAACGAATGGGGTGAGATTGTGGGTGAGGGCAGGATCGACGACGCAAATGCCGCGGAGGCTTACCCTGCTGCCCGTCTTGAGCCGGTCGAAGACATAGGCGCTGCGGCCGGGATTCATAATCGCTCGGAACGATTGTCCGGCTTCTTCCATGTCGAGAATGCGGGTACCTTCCGGCCCGCGTGTCTTTGCCGTGAGGCGGCCCTGCACCTCGATGAATGTTGCGTCGAATTTTCCCGTAGAAGCCTGGGATGCCGTAACCGCTACAGGCGCCATCGGGATGCCCTCCCACAAGACGCGGATGGCGGCATTGTCGATGACCGAACTGAACTCGCCCGGCAGAACCATGCCGGTGATCTCGACTTCATCGCCGACTTTGAGAGAAGGCGATTGCCGCGGCTTCACATAGACTCCGCCCGTCGAATCCTGGACAAAAAGCATCGGTGAGTTGAGGATGACGACGCCGCGTATCACGGCCTCAGCCGGGCGCGCAAGATACTCGAGGCGCAGAGTCTCGATACTCTGAATGTGAACGTTCGGTCGCGGCGCTGGAACGGGCAACTGCGGAGCGAATGCGGAGTTGCTGGGAGGAGGGATGCCGGGTTCCCGGACCCCGTGATCGGTCTCCTTGCTCAGCATCGCCATGAGGTCGTCGTGATCGGCCGGCCGAACCACCACGTTGCTCCAGGTTCCTCCCGACCGGTAGGAACGGAGGCCAACACGGCCCGAGGTGACGCAGCCCGGATCGGTAATGGCGATGGACTCGGGCGAAGGATGCGCAGCGCTCGTCATCGCCGCTACGATCTGGCAACCATAGGCGAGCAGTTTGAGATGATAGCTCACGAAGGGTTGAATGCCGGCGGGTATCGAGGACTTTTTGGTGACCTCCCTCCAACCATGTTCCGCTCGTCCCAGCACCAGGGAATCGTCGATGGTGCGGATTCCGGAGTAATAGCCGCTATACGCATCGACACCTTCTTCTTCTCTGCCCGAACGTATGATAAGTCCGGCGTCCCCCTGGCCAAGAAGACTGACGTCGGCCTCAACGGAGTAGTTCCGCCAGTCAGGCGATCCCGTGATCAATTTCGCTCCACGCTCATCGGAGTCGTTGCGCATCAATCCATTCACCAGTTCCCATGTCCCTCCCAGAGCCGTCCATTCATCGGCGTTACCCCTGGCAAAAGAGTCCTGATACGAATGAACCTCGATGGGGCTGCGCAGATAGGCGCGCAATCCAATCAGCCCCACCAAAGCGGGGACCAAAACCGCAGCTCCAATCAGAACGCCGCGTCGCATGGAAGATCTGATCCTCATGGCGTCGCGCTCCAGGTCCAGCGCCCGAGGCTCCAATCGTACGACAACATGGCCCGGATTTCGGGGGAGTGCAGGTTCTGGCGGGTGATGAGGCGCGGCTTGAGATGGATGACGGCGGGAACCTTTTGTCCCAGACGAATGGCGTGGATCAGTTCGACCGCACGCTGACCCATCAACTTCGTATCTGCCTGAATTACGCAGTCCAACGATGGTCTCTGCTCGAACGGAGGTTCTCCGGCGAGATCGAAACCGATGATCTTGATGGAGTGATGGGGATGGATCGAGTCAATCGCTGAGAATAAACCGTCGAGCGTTGTCCACAGCAGGGCGACATACGCGTCGATATCGGGATTGGAGTCGAGAAGTTCTTCGGCCACCTGCCGTTCGCGCAACACATTGAACGTACCAGTTCGTTTCTCCACGATTTGGATGTCAGGATAATTCGTAGCCAACGTGGTTTCGAAAACCCTAGCGCGGGTAGTGATACCCAGGACATCCGGATTGATTCCCAGGAGCGCCACCGTTCCCTTGCCTTTGAGTAAACTCGCGACGCGGTCCGCGGCCAGTTTGCCTGCCTCTTCCTCGTCATTCAGGATGTAGGACAATTTTCCCCCGGCCGGAAGGGAAAGAGGTGAATGCATGATCACAGTGGGAATGTCGCGCGACAATGCCCGGCGTACGGGGCTTATGAGGGATAATGCCTGCGTTGGCGCAATCACCAGCCCCTGGTAGCGGCCGCTCGAGACCACCTGATCGACCAGTCTCACCTGGGCCGCGACGTCATCCTCGCGCATGGGCGCATTCCAATAGATCGACGCGCCGGCTCGGCTTGCCGCTACCTCAGCGCCGGCATGCGCGGCGTCCCACAACATCATCCCGTCGGTCTGCGGAATTACGGCAATCAGTTCCTGTCTCGACGGACCGCATGAGGTCGCGACAAGACTCATCAGGGCTGCCGTGCCCAGACAGTAGCGACATGCAAAACCCCATCGTGGTCCGGAATGTCTTCGTTGCTCAAATGTCTTCATGTGCTGGCAGGATGGAGTCTACCCTTCATGGCTTCGATCGGCAACTCAACAACCTGGATAGTTCAAATGGACTACTCGGCGATGGTCGCATTAACTTATGCGCCGGCCTTTTCATTGGAGTAGCGTCTCTGTGTCTTCCTCAGGCGAAGATTTTGCTAAACGTTTTCAACCAGCGGAGACTCACAAGCCCACCGTCATCGCATAGAACGGGTCTTGAACCACCGCGCAACTGTTTGGGAGAACACCATGAAGGAAGCCATACGCATCTTGGCGAAGACTTTGCCGCTGCTGCTCCTGTTTTCGGCACTCACCTGCTTTGCACAATTCACGGGCGGCGTGCAGGGCGATGTGCTGGACCCCAAGGGATCAGCGGTTGCGGATGCCACCGTCGTGCTGATGAATGTCGATACGGGGGTCAAGCAGACTGCCGTCAGCAATCAAAGCGGCGTCTATAGATTCAGCAGCATTGCGCCCGGCAATTACACGGTGACCGGCTCGGCGCAGGGATTCTCGCCGGTATCAGTGTCTTTTAACCTGGCGACCGCACAAACGCGCGACGTTCCTCTGAATCTGGAGGTCGCGCATGTTCAGTCTACGGTCATGGTCTCTGAACAAGCTCCGCTGCTCGATACTTCCGATAGCAGATTTGAGCAAACCCTGGACACGACAGCCCTGGAGACGTTGCCTCTCGCGGGACGCAATCCGACCAACGTGATTATCGTGGCGCCAGGCGTCACAGGCCGCGGCGGACAGGCTTCTCCGGGTACAAATAACTCCACCAACTTTGCTCCCGAGAACTGGGTGGATGCCAGCGCCAATGGACGCGGCGCGAACGGCAATCAATACGTGGTCGATGGGATGGACGTCACCAGCAGTATCCGTCCCGGCGTCATCAATCTCACGCCCAATGCGGACGCGATTTCTGAAGTCAGCGTGCAAACGAACACGTACACGGTCGACTACGGCCGCGCGAGTTCCATCCAGACCGTCATGACCAGCAAGTCGGGAACCAACGACTTCCATGGCGTTGCCAGCCTCTACTACACCTCGCAGCAACTTACAGCGCGTGGCGAATTCGGCGTGCCGCAGCCAGAGAAACTGAATCCGTACCATACGTCGAACATGTCGTTCACCGTCGGTGGCCCAGTGCTTCCAAAGAAACAATTCTTCTTCTTCGTCGGGTACGAGCCGTACCTCTCCATGGCTTCGAACGGCGGGTCGCTTGTCACCTATGAAGATCCAGCATTCTTGGCCTTCGCGCAGTCTGCCAAACCGAACGGCCCTGAAGTGCAACTTATGGCCAAGTACAAACCAAGCGGCGCTACTACTTCTGGTGTGCAAGCGACTGCCGGACAGCTCTGGAGCAATGTTCTGCCTGCGGCGGACCAAGCCGCGTGCCTGAGCGGAAGTGGCGACCTGCCTGCGTCATACGACAGCATCCCTTGCTCCACGCCGGTGTTTGACAACGGCCACTTCAACTCGTCGAGCTACTACAACGCCAAACAATACAACATCCGGCTCGACAAGTATTTCGACAAAGACCGCATCAACGGCAACTTCTTCCGCAACACGATCTCGGGCGGCGGTCCCGCCGTTCGTCCGGATTTCAAGACCACGAATGCTTTTTATGTGTTTTCACTCCAGGTCAACGAGACACACACATTTTCGCCCTCCATGTTGAACGAAGCGATCTTTGGGTACAACAGAATCGAAGGCTTTTCTCCGAAAAGCGGACTCTTCACCGTTCCGATCGTCAACGTGAATCAGCTTGGCACGGGATGGGGCGATGGTTTTGCCCAGGGCGATTACATTCAACACTCCTATCACTGGCGCGACGTTCTTACAAAGATTGTCGGCTCTCACAGCTTAAAGGGCGGATTTGAACTTTGGCGCGGTGATGACGTGGCCCTGTTTGCAGGCGCATATGGCCAGGCGAACTTCTATTTCCAAAACATGATCGACCTGATTAACGACAACCCGTACACAGAAACCGGACTATCCTATGATCCGGTGTCTGGCCAAGCTTCGCCAGGGAATTACGGCTATAAGGCGACCACTTATGGCATCTTCGCCGAAGACACATGGAAGGCGAACCGCAAGCTGACCATCAACTACGGGATTCGCTATGACAACTTCGGCAATCCGTATGTTGCGCTGAAGGGAACCGTGCTGGCCAACTTCCATCTGAGTGATGGATCGGCGATGGCCGATCGTGTCGCAAACGGGGTCATGAAACAACAGTCGCATGTCTTCAGCAACGACATGAACTGGATCTTCAGTCCCAGAATCGGACTCGCCTACGATCCGTTTGCCGATAACAAGTGGGTCGTACGCGGAGGCGTAGGGCTATTCCACGATCTGTTTACGTTGGGCAATGCCGAGAACGGGCTTAAAGGCAATCCGCCCGGCTTCGTTGTGCCGACGTTCTATAACAACGGTTCCACCGCAGCGCCTATATTCAGCTACGGCACGCAGAATCATTATCCTTTCGGATTCCAGTATCCTGCGTTCGTGGGCCAACCTCTTGACGCGAAGGGAGGCATACCTGGCTCGCAGATCAGTGTGGGTGGAACCGCAGTGAGTCTGTCTTCCCCGAACACGGTGAACTGGTCGGCCGCGCTGGAACGCCAGGTCACAACCGACATCACCGCGAGCCTGGGCTATGCGGGATCGCATTCAAGCAACATCGTAGTGGGGGGCGGCAACACTGGCAACACCTCCTATGGCGTCGACCTGAACCTGATTCCCGGGGATCTGGTGCAGCATCCTGCATTTGATTCGGGAGGCGTCTGGACAGGCTCTGGAATCCAGACGCGGTTGAACCACAGCTTCGGCGGTATTACTTACGCCTATAACGGTGCGCGGGAGAACTATGGCGCCGTGATCGCGGCCGTGAAGGGCCGCTTCGCCAAGCGGGGTTTCCTCACTGCTTCGTACACCTATTCCTCGTCGAAGGACAACTCGAATAACTATCCGAGCGGCTACACCGCCACTGGCGGCACCAACTACAACATCGAGCAATGGTACAGTCCTTCTCCGTGGGATGTGCCTCACCGGCTGTCGCTGGGTTGGAGCTACGATATACCTGGCACCAAGGCAAGAGGCGGATTCGTCGACAGAGTGACATCAGGCTGGACTCTCGCAGGCACCACCGTGCTGCAATCGGGCAACCCGTTCTATGTTTATAACGACAACCCGTTGTCGCTGATCGATACCGCAGGCGTCACGGTGACATCTGACAACTATGCCAGCGAGTTGGCCGCCGGACACATCGCTTATGCGGCCAACAGCGGAAACTACTCGGCTGACGGCGACAACCACAACATCCCGGATGTAGTGAATTATCACCAGAAGACTGACCGGAAGTCTTACCAATACACAGGTGTCGTAGACTCAGGTATTGTCACCCACTCACAATTTGCTCAACCAACATTCAAGACGGGAGGAACAGAAGGCAACGAAAAGCTGGGCCGGTTCCGCAACCCGGGATTTGCCCAAACCGACTTCACGGTCAAAAAGACCACGGCCCTGTTTGAGCGGCTGAGCTTTGAGTTGCGCCTGGACACGTTCAACTTGTTCAACAGGGTTAATCTGAACGGCGTCAATGCCAACTACGGCGATACGAGCGCGAGCTTTGGAACAACCAACAGCAATCTGCAACCACGCAACATGCAGGTAGCCGCCCGGTTCGTCTTTTAAGTACCGGCTTGCAACACTGACGATGTGTTTTCACACGCCTGGCGCGAATTTCTTGCACGGAGGAATGCGCGCCAGGCTTTTTCTTGAACTCTCTACGGTCTCTACGAAGGAATTCTATGTGGCGTGCGACGTGTCTTTGGTATGCCTTCTTTCTAGTTTTGGGCTCTTCTTGTGTCTCTTCCGCGCAGATGTTGGAATTGAGTAATGCGAACGTGAAAGCGGAACTGGGTCCGCGCGGTCTCATTTCGGTGGCCGATATCGCTTCGGGGTCCAGCATCGATCTCGCGGCCGACGAGTGGTCCATCACTCTGAACGGCCGCACCCTTCGAAGTCAAGATGGAAAGCCCGTGCTCCGCAAAAGCGCGGAAGACGAAGTCGTTTATGAATATGATCTGGCGCCATATCGTATCCAGCTGATTTACACAATCAAGCCAGGCTGGGCTTTTGTCAGTAAACAGTTGCAAATAGTAGCGACGCCCACTCAAAGCTTCACCGTCGACAAGGTTGCTCTCTGGGAGTTGAAATCACGAACTCCGGTGCAGTCCGACTTTGTTCCTACAGTGTACGTGCCGCAATTCGGCTCCAGTCTGGAGCAGAGCCGCAAATCGCTCCCAGGCAAGGATTATGGGGCATTCCTGCGTCTTGACGGTGGCAAGGGTGCATTCCTCATCGTGCAGAATCCGTTTCTCAACGTTCATCGCGAAGGTGACTCCCTCGACATCGATTATGACCCGGAGATGGAATGGCAATCTTCGTGGGGAGAGTTCGCCAGCGACATCGCCTGCATCGGCGCCTATCGTCTTACCGGAACGCGCAATCCACGAGAGATGGTCACAGAATGGCATGTCGCGCCTTCCGATTCAGCGGCGGAAGGGATGGACAAGGCCGAGGTGGATGCATTCACGGCCTGCGTGCGGGCTTTCCTGATCCATCCGGCCCCGGATCCAATCAGTGTCCTGGTGGGGTGGACGCTGAACGATTATCAGATTGATGCCGGCACTACAGAAGGAAGAGCAGAGTACAAGCGGATTATCGACACGGCATCGGAACTCGGAATTCAAACGCTTCTCTACGCGCCCGGCAATTCGCAAACAGCCGAGCGGACGAAGAGTGTCGATACATGGGGCTGGGAGTACGTCCTATGGTTGGGCATGGGTCAGCAGATTCGCAAAGATCAGTGGCAACCGGCAACCGATCCGATTCCCTCGAGTGTGTCGGAGATGCTCGAATATGCGAAGCAGAAGCATGTAGGTTTGCTGGCTTACGTCTACCCGTCAATCCCCTATGAGAAGGATTCATCCTGGATCGTGCAGGGCGGGCCGGGCAAGCATGGCGAATCCTTCACTGATCCCAAGGCCAGATACGCCACGCTGGCATCACGCCCCCTTCAGGATTACCTGATCGATAAGTTGATTGCATTCAAGAAGCGCACGGGAGTTGCGGGATATTCCTTCGATTATACCTTTCTCAATGTGCCCGGAAGCAGCAGCTACGCGCAGTGGTACGGATGGCGCAGGGTGATCGAAACGGTACGTAAGGAGTTTCCCTCTATCGTTGTCGACGGTCGCCAGAGCTACCAGGTGTACGGGCCATGGAGTTGGCTCGCCGGTAGCTATCCTCATCCCACCGGCACAGACGAGCAGCCTGAAAGTTTCAAGCCGTATCCCGACCTGCACTTCGACCGCGTGTCGGCGGACCGGACTCGCTTTGTGAACTACTGGTATCGGAATTATCAGTTCGCGCCGCAAGAGGTGATTCCGGGCTACGCCACCCACCAGACGGAGCGGTCACGCAATCTCCCCGCCGTCGATGGGCGGCGGCCGGAACCAGAAATGATGTATTCGCGCTACCGGCCGCGCGACTGGGATTATCTCGGTTACAAGTACTCGTTCCTTTCTTCGATCGCGACAGGAGGATGGAACAACGTGGTGGATATGATTCCCGCGCGGGATCCCGAAGAATTTAAGAACTTCTCCGCCGCCGACAAGGCCTGGATTCGCGATTGGCTGAAGTGGACGGTCGAGAACAAGGAATATCTGCGCCAGACTCGGACCATCCTAGAACAGCCGGCCATGGGCCACGTCGATGGTACGGCCGCTGTAGTGGGTGACCGTGGTTTCCTGTTCCTGTTCAATCCCAATTACAAGCAATTCCCGGCCGACATCGTTCTTGATGAAAGCATTGGATTGACAGCCGGACGGTCCTATCTCCTCAAAGAGATCCATCCGTTTGCAGGCCGCTTTCTAGGGAAGCATCAGTCCGGTGTGTGGACGCGCGGAGACCGCGTACATCTGGCCCTCGACGGAACCAGCGCCACTGTGCTCGAGATCATCCCCGCCGGCGATGTCGGAGCCCCGATCGTCTTCAACGCCGCCGCAGTGTCGCCCCGGGCGCTCCGTAGCGCAGAACTCAAGGGAACATCGTTATCGATCGCACGGGTTGCAGGGCAGCCCGGAAGCACGCAGAGCATCGGTGTCCTATTGCGCGGCGACACGCGAGTCTCGCAAGTCAGCGTCAATGGAAAAGTACTGCCTTTCACGCAGACCGTTGCGTACGTTGAGGCGAATGTTCAATTCGAGGGGGACTGCTTCGGGCAGGCGCAGGAGGTGGCCATGTCGCCTCGGCAGGATGGGGACCTGCAGGGGAGCTTCGAGGTTCCGCAACGAATCCTGGATCAACTCGACGCTCGCGAGCGCGCATGGCCTATCCCCTGGACGAAGGAGGATTATGAGTCAACCTGGCTGGTGCCGGAACGTCTCCTGTTGTTTGTGCAGGCTGCCGATGGCAACGATTCCGCCAGCCTGACGGCAACCCTCGATGATAAGCCTCTGGCATTTCAACCCGCGTATAGTTCCGGCCGCGTCGATGCGGCTTCGTTTGTAGGTTTCTACACCGATTTGAGCAAGATCGCTCCAGGGATCAGACATGCAATCAAGCTGCATATCTCCAGCGTGAATCCGGCTCAGTTACAGGGGATCTTTTTCGACAACGTGGAACCGCAACTCACGGAATCTATCAGACCCTGATGGCGATGGAAGGTTGTCTACCTCAATCTACGACGATGGCACGGCTTTCCAACGCCGCGCGTGTCGCCATTGATCGCAGTTCTCAAAGCCCGACCAGGCTGGCTACGGTCTTTGTCACCTGGCGAATGGTGCCCTCGCCGCTGGACTTCTTTTTGAGCCTGAAACTGTAATCGACGGTTCCGTCCTTATGACGGTTGATGCCGATATCGATGCTCGTCTGCATCCATGTAATTAGGGCGCCGAGGATAACGGCGCTGGCGAGCGCCAGTTCCGGAGACTTCTGCGCGTCGGCCGGCGGGGTTGCCAATTCCGACTCGACTGCGGACCGCGAATGGGGGTCGTCGAGCATCGCGTTCAACAGTTCCCGCGCGGCAGGGGCCGCAGTTGGTCCCTCGAAGGCGATTGCGGACGCATCAATTGTTATGCCGTCCTCCGATTCCACCAGGGCGGCCACGGCGGCGCGCGCATCGTCGGAACATCCGATCGACTTCAAATCGCCCTCGGGAATTTCTTCGCGAAGGTCCTCGGTCACGGCACCCAAAAGGCGCAGTACGGTGCGGTCATCAAGCCGCGCGATGCGTTCATCCATTGCTTATCTCCAATCCCCGATGAGCACAAACGGACCCCAATGATAAGGGTGGCGCAGGTTCTCGTCGCTAGACTCAATATAGGTTGCCTGCGCGGCCCGGAGGGCCCGCCATTTCGATGAGAGATTTCCTGCACCTGCCAGGTGGGCATAGAAATTTCCGAGGAGACCTCGCGAAGAGGCTTGATCGACGTTCCACATCGCGACCAACGAAGTGGCGCTTCCTGCAGCGAGGATAGCGCGGGTGAAGCCCTCCATTTCGTCGCCGGCATTGCGAGCGGTCTGCAGTCCGCTGGAGCAGGCACTGAGGGTAACCAGGTCAGCGCCCAGCGAGGCTCGCATGAGCTCTCGCGCGGTCACGAGAAATCTTCCGCGCTCGAGGAATGGGAGGTCGTGCAGATTGCGCGGAGCTTTTGCGGCGCCATCGGAAAAGACAAGGCCGGAATTCAGCGGATCACGAGAATCGAAGAACCCGTGGCATGAGAGGTGTACCACTGCCTTGCCGTCGAGGTTGGAAAGGACCGCGTCGCGAGTGGCCTGCTTCACGCCGAATGCAGAGGTAAGGCACCATCTTTCCGAGTCGAAGATCTTGCCGTCATTTTCGAAATACTGCGGCTCAGCGTCATCGGCAGAGGATACCCCGGCGGCGAATATCGGTATTCCGCCGGCCGCCCCAGGCGCTCTGGCGCCACGGTGTAGCGCCTGGAGGCCAGCGCTCAAACTGGGCGTGTACACGATCCCGGAGCGTTGCCCGAGAAACGTACCGTCGGGGCAGCGGAGAATTTGCAGAGGAATCAGGTGCAGAGGCCCATGCGGAGCGACAACGATCAGATCCGCTCCTCTCACGGCGTTAAAGAATTCCCTCATCGCGGTTTCGAGCGGCTCCAGGAAATCGAGCTTGCGGCGGAACGGCTTGTCCCCGCGTATGGGCGGGTACGGAGGAAATTCGTCGGGTGCACCATTGAATGTTCGCCGCAGTTGGCTAGCCATCCGAATAAGTTCTTCGCGGCCCAATTCCAGGGTGATGAACCTGGGAGCCGATGCGCCGCTATGGAAGATGAAACACCGTGTCCGGCTCGGATCGACGAAGAACGAGACGAAGGCTGTTTCGCCGTCTCCGGCGGGCAACAGGGAGGATAGTTCGCGGAACGAGTATGGGGCACCGGAACGGAAGCGGACGTATTCCTGCGCGAACGGCTTCATCTGTGGCCACAGCTCTTCGAGCGATTCGCGGGTCTCCCGCAGCCTTTCGTCCCGGTACGATTCGGAAATGGTTGCGCCCTCTTCCTGCAACGCCCGGAAAGACCGTAGCAGATCCGCTTCTGCCGTGCGCAAGGATTCAGGAACCGCATCCGGGGGATTGACCGGGGCCGTCGCAAGGTTGGACAGGAAACTGCGGCATTTCGCAGACTCGTGCAGGTCGAACGCGACTTCCGCCGGGGAAGTATCCGTTAACACACGGTTCGCCTCGGCGGCGGCCAGCAACTCGATCAGGCCAGCATACGCTTCGAACGTGGACGAGATGATCTGGCCGCGGCGTGCGTCGACCAACGTCTCTTCGAGAGCCCGGTCGATCCTTCTGGAACGCTCAGACAACAGGTCGAATGCCGCCTTCCATCCGCCGGGCTCGGAGGCGGTCAGTCGAGCATAAGTGACCATGATGGTGAGTATGCCGACCTGGTTGGGATCGATGGAGCCGGATTCGAGTATCTGGCGACACTCGGAGAGCGCCTCCGACGGACGGCCCGCTTCAATGTAGGACTCGATCAAATCGCGCGTAAGGAACACTTCCTCGCGATTACAGTTCTGCTCCCGGCAGAGTTGCCTCGCCCACTTCAAGGATTCGATCGATTCATCGATCTGCTTTCCCGTTCGGAACTCCTTCGCGCACATCCTCTGGGTGGTCATCGCGATCAGGGATGCGTCGTTGGCCTCGAGGGCTGGCACCAGCGCCATCGCGTAATGCGCGTTCGCCGCCTCGAGATCGCCCATGCTACGACTGGCATCCCCCATTCCAATAAAGCAGATGCACTGGCCCATCCGGTCGCCCGTCTCCAATTTCGAGGAGAGGGCTTTCGCGAATTCAGATCGAGCCTCGGAGTAGCGTTCTAGCTGCGACAAGGCGGTGCCGAGATTATTGTGCGTCGACGCAATCATCGGCGGGTGGCCCCACCTCTCCACTGTTCGCAGCACATCCCTAAATGCATTGAGGCCTTCCTTGGCGAGGCCGCGCTTTAGAAGCGAGGCAGCGCGGTTGTTCATGGCCATGAACTGGCGCCCGCGGTCTCGCATCTGTTCGGCTACGGCGATCGCGGATTCATAGCTGATCGCGCCTTTATCGTATTGATCTGAATCCTCGAAGATAAGCCCGCGTGTATTCAGCGCATCGAACTTCCGGTCTAGATAGGTGTCGCCGGCAAGCGAAATCACCTGGGTCAATGACTCGATGGCTTTTGCGGTTTGGCCGTTCTGTCGGTAGCAGGAAGAGAGCGCTTGGAGCATTGCCATCAGTTCGATTGGTTCCGCGCCAGGCATTCGGGTGCACTCTTCCATCAGCGCGATTGCCTCGGGGATCCTTCCCATGCGCCGATAGAGACCCACCTCCGCGCTCATCGCTAAGCGTCGGCTTCGGACGTCACCGGCTTCGTCGGCAAGCCGGGAGGCCCGCCGGAGATGCCTCAGCGCGGAGTCGAAGCGATAATTCTGTTGGCAGACGCTGCTCCAGATCAGGAGGCCCTGGACTTGTGCTTGCGGGTCAGCGACCATCCTGGCGACCAGGTACGAAAAGAGCCCGACTTGCGGCATTGGAGCGGGACCGTGTTCGGGGAGCACCTTCGATTGCAACCTGGCCAGCAGCTCAGGCGTGACCAGGTTGCGATGCATCTTCAGACACGATCGGGCGCGGAGCACCCGGTTTTCGCGCATCATGGCATCTGCCAATGAGTCCGCGTCGACGATTTCGGTTGCGGCTGCTTCCGGGCCGGGCAGAATATCGGCTAGCTGACGCTTTACGAAATCCAACAGTGCACAGGCGGCTTGGCGGCCGGCCTTTTGCCAGTCATCCCGGACTGTTTCGAAGGTCTGCTGGAGTCTGGCAGGATCGATAGCAGAGCTCATCACCGAGCTTCGGATCTCAGCGATGTTTCGCTGCCGGAGGAGATTCTCGGCATAGCGGGCAACGACGGGATCGGCTGCGGTGCTCATGCTGTGGCCTCCAGTTCGTCCATGCGGTCCTTTGCATCTTGACGCTCTCGGTCCGAGGCCGCGTATTGCATCGCGAGCTGCAGGTGATTACGGCCGCGCTCCGGATCGCCGGACCACCAGAAGATTTGTCCGAGGTTGAAATGAAAGGAGTGCTCGCGACTCTCGACCTGTTCGAGTCGCACGGCTTGGCGCGCCGCTTCCTCCATTCGTCCGGTGATGCCGAGGCAGAACGCGTATCGCAAGCGGTACGAAGTCGTGTCCGAATAAGTGTCCACGATTCGCGCCATGTCCCGGATCGCAGCTTCGCTCAGGTTTTCGTCTTTGCTGACAACCTGTTGCATCAGCATCTCGACGCGCGTGCCTAGAGTCTCGGAGGCGACGCCGTCGCGAAACACGCCGGCCAGCGTCTCGAGAATTCGTGAATCTGGAGCGATGGTCTCGAGTTCCTTCACAATCGCATTCATCCGATGCTTCTGATCGGCGTGGAAGTAGCAGAAGCACAGGTTCTCGAGGATCTCCTGGCGGTCAGCACATGCGGCTAGTCCGCGGTCCAATACTTCTGCTGCACCGGCGAACAAATCCGACCCCGGTTCAGACTTGCTGGCGTGCATCATGAGCCGGGCCAGCTCGATGTAATTGCGCGGAACGGCAGGGTCGACGGCAATGCATTCCTCTAGAAAGTCCCATTGAAGATCCCGGAGCTGCAGATTGCTTTCGTCCAATCCGAGGAACGCGTCGTACGCCTGGGTCTGGGCGTGGGCGAGATCACGCACCTCTTCGCTGGAAGAATGATGGAGAAGGTACTCGAGGTGGCAGCGGCACAGATCAAAGCATTCGGCCTGTCCATATGCCGTGGCAAGGTTCACTCGATAGGTGTCTTCTGCAGGAAACTTCTCGACCAGTTGCGTGAGAATGTCGATAGCCTCGTCAAACCGCCGCAGATGGTTCAGCCCGATCGCGGCGTCACTAAAGATATCCGGAGAGTTCGACTCCTCGGCCAGCGCGAGCAACTGATCGATTGCCGTTTTCTGCTGTGCGGGATCGCCGCGCTGGATTTGAGCGAGCAGGCGGTTTGATTCGTTCGTTCGCGGAGCAGGGGTAGAGCTCACATCACACCTCCGGTTGAACAAGGTGGGATATCCAAGCATATACCGGATTTTTGGAAATCAACTCGGCGAATTTTCTGGGTTATGGTTGCGTCGACTCTGGCCGGATTGGAAGAGAACCTTGATCCTGGTCCAACCAGCAACCCATCAACGATACACAATTGCGCCGCGTTCTTGCGCGACGCATGCTGGAAGCCACCGACTGGCAAAGCATGGGCGGAGAATTCATGCAGTGATTGCGGGCGATTGTCTTCGGGGCACCTATCGTCTTGGGGTCCAAATGGCCTTTGCCGCATCGTTCCATAAGCGATCCTTTCTCGCTCTGAGCCAATTGGCGACAGTCGCTCGGACGAAGTTACTTCGGAATTGCGGTGCGGTTCATAAACGAATGTCGAGCAAGGCCTGGATGACGTAGTCCTGTTCGGCCTCCGTCATCTGATGGAACAGGGGAAGAATAATGCCGGTGTCAGCCACTAGGTTAGTACGAGGCAACTGATCTTCCCATCGTCCTCGATTATAAGGAATCTCTCGGTGAATCGCCATGATGGCACGCCGCGTTGAGATTCTCTTGTCCATCAGCGATTGCATGATCTCATCGCGCTTCGAAGCTGCCGGACCGATGAGGCGGGCCATATAGGACTGGAAGTTATGCCGACAATTGCCTGGTATATACGGGACTTTCAACCAGGACAGATCTTGAAGAGCATCGGAGTAGCGGTGGGCTAAGTAACGCCTTCTTTCAAGCAGATTCGGCAACCGCCCGAGCTGGGCGATACCGATCGCAGCCTGCATGTCCGTCAATCGGTAGTTGAATCCGATTTCATCGTACGTCTCGGTAGCGATCTGCTTCGTATTATGCCGGGCAACGTCTGACAAACTCATCGCGTGTTGCCGAAGCCGTTTGAGTCTCGCGGCGAGGTCCGCGTTGTTGGTGGTGATCATGCCGCCCTCGCCGGTGGTCATGATCTTGCGAGGATGAAAGCTGAAGCAGGCCATATCGGCCAGAGGGCTACCGATAAGCTTTCCCTCGTACTCCGCTCCTATGGCACACGCGGCGTCTTCGATTAACAGCAGCCTATGCTCGGCTGCTATGCGTTTGATAGCCGTCATCTCGGCCGGCAAACCGATCTGGTGAACCGCAAGAATTGCTTTGGCACGAGGAGTGATAAGCGCTTCGATCTTATCCGGATCGATGTTGAACGTATCCAGATCGATGTCGGCAAACACCGGACTCGCACCGTTATAAGCGATGGAGTTTGCTGTGGCCACGAACGATAAACTCGGACAAATGACTTCATCCCCGGCCTTTATGCCCGCCGCCCATAGCGCAAGTTGCAAGGCCGTGGTGCAGGAAGAAACGGCGATCGCGTAACCGCAACCGACATATCGAGCGAAATTCTCCTCGAACTCCGCGACTCGGGGACCTTGCGTGACCCATCCAGAGCGAAGAACTTCCAAAACCCCGATTTCCTCTTCTTCACCGAGAAACGGGCGGGCAACAGGAATCATCGCGCCAGGGGCGCTAATCACGGTGCTCATTTCAGCCCTCCACCAGCGAGCGCCATTTCTGCCTTGGCCTGTCCACACCATTCAACGAGTCTTCGCATTCCAGACTCCAGGTCGCAACTGGCTTTAAAGCCCAGCAGGTTCTCCGCTTTCTCGACGGCCGCGCGTCGTGCCTGCACGTTGTTTACCGTACGGGCGGGGAGGTATTGCGGCTTTAGCGGAGAACCGCAGGCCTTTAACAACAGCTCAACGAGTTGATTGAGAGAAGTCTGGATACCTGTTCCGACGTTGAAGACTTGATCGGTGACGCCTGAAACGAGGCCGGCCACATTGGCTCGGGCAACATCTTCGACATACACGAAGTCCATCGATTGGGTGCCGTCTCCAAATATCTTGGGCGCGATGCCATTCTGAATCGCGTCGATCCAGCGGATCAGGACCTCGGTGTACACACCATCGAGATCCATACGCGGACCATAGACATTAAAATAACGAAAGGCTACATAGTCCAGCTTGAACATTTCGTAATAGGCACGCAGCATCTGCTCGTTGGCTATCTTTCCAGCGCCGTAGAGAGTGCGATTATTAAAAGGATGCGACTCATCCATAGGCAGATAGGAGGGGTTTCCATAGACGGAAGCAGAAGATGCGGCCACAATCTTTCTAATGCCATGCCGGACGGCGCTTTCGAGAATGTTCGTCAGTCCATCAATAAGAACTTCGATACCTTCCCTTGGAACTTCAGCACATCGCGTAATGCGCAGGGCCGCCATGTGAACTACGTAATCCACGCCCTGGGTCAAGGAATCGATCAGTTTGGCGTCCCGGATGTCACCCTCAACGAGAAGGAGTTTTCCACTTGTGAACGCGTTGGCGAGGTTTCGCCTGTTTCCACGCGCAAAATTATCCAGCACTCGCACTTCGGCTGCACCGGCCTCGAGTAATTGATCGGCGGTGGTGCTGCCCACAAAGCCGGCTCCGCCTGTGATGAGTATTTTGGTCCCTTCAATGGGATTCATCTCGTTCTCCCTGACAGTTCTCAACGATATTAATCATTTATGTGGTTGGATGTTCTAGACTTGCGCGGCGTGTTCAAAGGGTTCAACTTACTCTTTCCGGTAGCGAAGGACTCTTGCCGGAACCCCGGCAACGATGGAGTACTCAGGGACATCGGTGGTGACGACTGCGCCCGCACCCACAATCGAATGAGCGCCGATGTGTACACCCGGAAGCAGGGTCGCATTTGTTCCGATGTCGGCGCCATATCCCACGACCACGGGATCAATCTTGAGTTCGGTGGCGATGATTGGCACATCGATCGGTTCACCAGTATGCGATGACCCCAGCACCTTGGCGCCCGGCCCCCAGCCCACATAGTCTTCCAGAACCAGATTGCGTGCATCGAAATACGAATGCGGCCCGATCCATACATGGTTTCCAATGCGGCAGGTTCCGTCGAATCTGCCCTGGATCATAGTCTGGGCACCAATGAAGACCGAGTCGCCGATTTCCATAGTCTCGGGATGCTTGAGAACTACTTCGGGCTCGACACGCACGCCGTGTCCCGCCTTCCTGCACATCGAGCGAAAGAGAATGCGCCTTAGTTGTGCCTCAAACGCCCCTTCCTGGCCGCGGTACCTGGAGAACAGGGCCATCAACTCGGACGGAGAGAGGGTGGCCTTGAGGTGTTCGGCATATTCCCATTCCCAAGCCGGATCCCTTATCGATTCGGCTTTGCCGAAGACGGAAGGAACCATACGGCTGGTGCGTGACGGCTCGACACCGTTCTCAACCGACATTGCATTTCTCCTGAAGTTCGGCAGCCACATGAGTGATCGAGTCGGTGGTAATTCCAGGGTACATAGGAAGAGACAAAATGCGGTCCTTTATCCGTTCCGTGACCGGCAAGTCTCCCCTGGAATAGTTGAGATACCGGAATGCTTCCTGTAAGTGCAAGGGGATCGGGTAGTGCAATCCGGTATCGATTCCGGCGCTGGTGAGTTGCCGACGAAGGCTCTCCCGATCTTCCGATTGGACCACATAGAGATGATAGACGTGCTTGCCGTAGGGCATCTCAACCGGCAGGCCCAATTGCGCGCCGGTCATAATTTGGGAATAGTAACGTGCGGCTTCACGGCGCTGCCCATTCCATCGATCAAGGTACTTAAGCTTCACGGCGAGAAGGCCGCCTTGAAGACCCTCCATACGCATATTATGTCCGGAGAATTGATGTTCGTATTTCCGGCGCGAGCCGTGATCGCGCCACATGCGGATTCGCTGTGCGAGCTCCAAATCATCGGTGGTTACCGCTCCGCCCTCGCCGCATGCACCGAGGTTTTTGCCGGGATAAAAGCTGAAGCATCCGGCCAGCGCGAGCGATCCGGCTTTCCGGCCCATGTACTCGGCCCCGTGCGCCTGACACGCGTCTTCGATCACCGGGATCTGATGGGCAGCAGCGATGGCGCAGATGGGATCCATGTCTGCGGTTTGGCCGTAGAGGTGGACCGGAATGATAGCCCGCGTCCGGGGAGTAATGGCAGCTTCGAGAAGCTCGGGATCCATGCAATACGACACCGGATCGATATCGATAAACACGGGAGTGGCGCCGACGGCAGTGATTGCCTCGGCCGTGGCGATAAAGGTATGTGCCACGGTGATCACTTCGTCACCCGGTTGCAGTCCAAGCGCGGCTAATACGATATGGAGAGCCGCAGTGCCGGTATTGACAGCAATGCAATGCGCAGTACCGCAGTAGGCCGCAAATGCCCGCTCAAACTGCTCTACCTCAGGTCCGAGAACAAACGCGGAGCTCTTCAGGACACGGGTGAATACAGGATGAAGTTCTTCCTCGATATCCCGATGCAACAAGCCCAGATCAACGAATGGAACCTTCATTCCGCCTCCAGTTTTCTCAGCAGCCGCGCGGGATTGCCGGCGACAATGGTTCCGGGCGCGACATCCCGAGTAACCACGCTGCCCGCGCCCACGATCGCACCCTCGCCGATCGTAACTCCGCACAGAATTGTGGAACTTGTTCCGATGGAGGCCCCCTTTTTGACTACAGTCCCGACGACTTTCCAATCGGCGTCGGTTTGCAGTTGACCATCGGCCGTGATTGCCCGAGGAAATCGATCATTGATAAATGAGACGTTGTGCCCAATGAACACATCGTCCTCGATAGAGACACCCTCACAGATGAAGGTGTGGCTCGAAATCTTGACGTTCTTGCCAATAGCTGCATTCTTTTGGATTTCGACGAACGTGCCAATTTTGCTGTTGTCGCCGATGGTACAGCCATAGAGGTTCACGAAGGCAAAGACACGGACGTTATCGCCGAGCACTACATCGGGAGCGATGCGCGCGAATTCAGCGAATGTCTGTTTTGAGATGGAAGCTTCTGCGGTCGCCGACATCAGGCAGCCCCCGAATACACGTGGAGCGAATCGGATTCGAGTTCGATCAATTTGCCGCGTTGGCGCATCGAACGCGAGGCACTCTCGAGGATGCGGACCACCTGCAATCCTGCGTAGCCGTCCGTCAGACAGTCGGTGCCTTTTTCAATGCAGTCGGCGAAGTGCTGAATCTCTACCTTGAGGGCCTCGGATACGTCTAGTTGGGGAGCGAACATGTCGCCCGACCGATAGCCGACCAGAGCCTTGTAGAGCGAATCTGTTCCAGCCGTAACTGTGATTCCCTTGTCGTACACCTTGACTTTTTCGCTCGGTTCCATGTCGTCATAGACGATCATCTGCTTGCTGCCGCCGATGAGTGTTCGCCTGATCTTAACCGGCGACAACCAGTTCACATTGACATGCGCGATCAGGTTTTCTTCAAAGAACATGGTGAGATAGGCGAGATTCTCCGTGCCGCCGGAGACGTGGTTGATCCCGGTAGCCGCGACAGCGCACGGCATGGACGGCAGCACATAGCTCATGATGGCAAGATCATGCACCGCCAGATCCCAGATCACGTCCACATCGCGCTGGAAGAGCCCCAGATTGATGCGGGTGGAATCGTAGTAATAGATGTCGCCCAGGCGTCCGGTGTCGACAAGGTCCTTGATTTTGCGAACCGCGCCCGTGTAGACGAAGGTGTGGTCGACGCATAGCACCAGATTGCGCTTCTGCGCCTGGGTGATGAGTTCGATGGCCTGTTCCGACGTGGAGGTCATGGGCTTTTCGACCAGGACGTGCTTCCCACTCTGAAGCGCTTGCAGTGCCAGTTCATAGTGGGCATGCACCGGCGTAGCGATGGCGATGGCATCGATTTCCGGGTTATCCAACAATTTACGGTGATCAGTCGTGACCTGTACCGACGGGTAACGGCTTTCAACCAGGCTGAGACGTTCTTCGCGCATGTCACTGACGGCGACCACCTGGGTTTCCGCCGCCTCGAACATGCTGCGAACGAGGTTGGGACCCCAGTAACCATACCCAATCACACCAACCTTAATCATCCGGACCTCTCTGGCTTTTGCATTCTGCACCTGACTGGTTCACATAATGTGCATGCGATTGCACACTGAGCGGGAAGCATGCACAACGGAACGAATCGAGGTTTCTCCTGCGGTGAAAGAATTACGGATGCACCCAGGTCGCAGATGCCACGGCTGTATGCACGTCGTGCGCCAAAAGCTGCCGGACGAGGGACAGGCTTGCTTTTGACTGGGTGCTTCGCTGAATGAGACCAACCTATCCCTTGTGCGCCCGCTCCGGGAAGGGGTCAGGTGCAGTGCAGCCGCGTTCATAGTTCGCATAAAGTTGCAGATTATCGACGATGATCTCCTGCAATCGAGGGTGGGAAGCAGATAGGATATGCAATCGCCAGTTGGCGCGGAAGTCATAGAACTATGGCTTTGGTTGGGCGGCGAGCAGATTTTCTCGTACTCCATCTCCTTTCGCGGCCCATCCGCATCCACAGTTGAAACGAGGAATGACTTTCAAGGAGCTGGACAAACCCCCTTTGGTCACCAAGTTGCATGAGAACTATCGAAATGATGTATTTTGCGATGATCAGACATATTCAGACATCCATCAGGCTGCTCGCCGTGATCGGTCTTTTCGGCTCCGCTGCATTTGCACAAGAGACTTACACTGCCAAGACCAATCCGCCTGCACCGGAGCCCGCAACAGGAACGGCAGTCGTGAAAATCTCCGAGAGCGCTACGTCGCAGTTCATGCTCGGCCCGGCCGACATCATTCATGTCAATGTCTGGAAGAATACAGACCTCTCTCAAACGGTGACGGTTGGGCCGGACGGGTTTATCTCTTTGCCCCTCTTGAGCGATATCCACGTGGCTGGAATGACAGCAAACGAACTTGCACAGGAACTCAGCACAAAGCTGACCAGCTACATCATGAATCCCCAAGTCACGGTAAGCGTGGTGGATATCCGCAGCAGGCTGGTGTACGTGCTAGGGCAGGTGGGCAAACCTGGCAGCTATCCCCTTATCGGCCCGATCAATGTTCTTCAACTTATTGCACAAGCTGGTGGGCTCAGCACCTATGCCAACCGCAAGGGCATAACGATTCTTCGTACGAGCAAAGGCGGGACGGAAAAGATCCGTTTCAACTACAACAACGTGGTACATGGCGACGGGAAGCAAAACGTATTTCTTCAGCCCGGTGATACGGTTGTAGTTCCGTAGCGGACAAGACGGGGTGAAGCTCATGAAACGAATCTCGCTTGCGATCATGCTTTTTGTTGCAGTCTTCGCTGCGGATCTCCTCGCCCAGTCGGCGACCGATCCCCAGATCGATGGAACTGCGACATCGACTGAGACCCAGTCTGTAACGGACGCATCCTCGGACCCAACGGCGCCCTCAAGCAGTCAGGGAGGGAGGGTACCCGAAGTAGCGGCTCTCGATGGCAGCGGAACCATCTCAATGTCACTGATTCGCAGGCCCCATCTGCTCATCGGCGGAACGGCTGCGAGCGGATATGACAGCGACCCGCTGAATCTTGGAACCGGCCCATCAACGGCGACTTACTCCTTCAGCCCGTATATCGGAGTGCAAGTCGGGAACCTCAGAACCCAGATGATCCTTCAGTATCATCCCACCGTCAGCCGATTCACGAGTTATGCGGGACAAAGCATGCATGTTGCTTCACTGAAGGTTGCAAGCAGCTTTTCGCCGCGGTTTGATTGGACGTTCGGCATTACCGGCTATCATGGGGCCGACTCTCTCCGTCTCCTGGATTCTGCGCGGTCGAGCACCGGGGGCGGCGTTCCGGTATACGGAGTGGGGGCGGCATCGTTTTTACCGAATGCCGGAACAGTTACCGACGCCGAAGGGGGACTGGACCTGCACTACGCGCTTTCGGAGCGAAGTTCTCTGGGCTTGCACCTGTCCGATTCGTACAATTCCACGCCGTATTTGCACCATAAGGGCAGCGTTGCGACCGCGGACCTGAACTACACTCGTTCCGTTAGTCCCACCCTGAGTCTGCTTTTCTACGGGCAAAATGCAAATTACTACGGGGACTTAAGCTGCACGGCGGTCGGAAGCGGAGTTGGGGTGCGGTGGCAGCCACAAGCAAGCACGACGATCGAAGCCAAGGGCGGACCCCAGATAGATAGCCCTGGCTGCAAGAGCCAGCAAGGGTTCGCATATAACGCATCGGTCCTGAGAAAGTTGCCATGGAGATCGCAGGTGTATTTATCAGGCGACCGGCAGCCTGTGATTTCTTATCTGGGGTCGGGGCTTTGGCAAGACGATATCTCCAGCGGGTATGAGCGCTTCTTTCAGAAAGCAAATGGTGTGAGCTTCGATGCTGGATTCATTCACAGCAGCACACTTGTGGATGCCTCCTCATACCAGGGAACTTTCTTCGATGCGTCCTACACGCGGGGAATTCGTGGAGGTCTATCGCTACGGTCTAGCTACCGCATCTTCACCGGTCGTTCCGGAGAAACGGATCTCAATCGCGACGTGCTGCAATTTGCGATTACATTTACACCGAACACTCGCATGCCAGTTCAATAGGCTGAGGAGCCGAGCCGAATGCAGGGACCCATGAATCAAAGGCAACGCACACCCAACGATCCGATGTCAACGGTGCGGTACTGCAGGCACGTGCTCATGAAGTTTGGGCACTTCATTTTTCTATTCAGTCTCTTGCTGGCAGTTGCCGGGATCGTAATATTGTCATTGATTCCAGATCAGTACAAGGCAACCACGACGATCCTTGTGGATCCGCAAAAGATCCCCGAGCGCTACGTCGCCTCTACCATCACGACCGATCTGAATGCTCACATGAGCACATTGACGGAGCAAGTTCTGAGCGCCACGCGGCTGCAGGAGGTTATCGATCATGAGCATCTCTACCAGGACCTGCGAGGCCGGAAGTCCCGCGAACAACTCCTGGACTACATGCGGTCGAAGATCAAGATAGAACTCAAGCAGGCCTCGGAACAAGGCATCAGCAGCTTCAGCATCTCTTACGTCGACAAAGATCGATGGCAGGTTGCGTCGGTCACTAACAGGCTCGCAGCGAGCTTTATCGATTGGAACCTGAGAAACCGTCAGCAGCAAGCAATGGTGACCACGCAGTTCCTCGCAAACGAGCTTCAGCAGGCCAAGAGCAGCCTGGAGGAGCAGGAATCGGCGCTTCAGGCGTTTCGCATGCAACACATTGGGTCAACCCCGGATCAACTCAACGTCAATGTGCAAACCATATCGAGACTGCAGGCTGATGTTCAGTCCAATGTGGACACAGTCAGCCGCCTCGATGAAGAGCGCATCCTGCTGACACAACAGAGGCAGGTCGATACTCGCGATCCATCGGCTCTGAACGAACGCGACCGGCTGTTGCAGGAACGGAGTCGGCTGGAGAATGAACTCCTGAACCTGCGTCGCCAGTACACGGATACATACCCCGACGTGGTGAACGATGAGGCGCAATTGAAATCGGTCAATGCGCGGCTGGCAAACGTGCCTGAGCCGCAAATTGGCTCGCTGTCGATGTACGACTCCGCAACGCAGATGCGCCTGAGTCTGATTGATAAGCAGATGGAGCGACACAAGCAGCAAATCGCTTCGCTGCAACAACAGATTGGCACCTATCAGGGCAAGGTACAGTCCGTTCCGGTTTTGGAAACTCGGTTGGCCGAATTGACGCGCAATTATGAGACCTCGAGGCAGAACTATCAATCGTTGCTCGACAAGAGACTCTCGGCCGGTATGTCAGAGGACCTGGAGAAGAAGCAACAGTCAGAGAGTTTCACCATACTTGATCTAGCGAGTACGCCGGAAAGGCCATTCGAACCGAAGCGGCTACCCCTGATGGGATCTGCCGTGTTTGGGGCGATCCTACTTTGCTGCGGGTCTACCATAGGTTTCGCACTTGTGAAAGGCGCCGTGCGATCTGAGGCTGAAGTGCAGGCTTTGCTGCCCGCGAAGGTGAGAATATTGGCAACTGTGCCGCCCATAACGTCCAAAGCCGACATGCTTCGATCGCGCCTAATTAAGATTGAAGTGGTATTCGCATCCGTTCTCGCTTGCGCGGGGCTAGTCCTGTTCTTCATGAGGGTGCGTCCAATTCTATGATCTCCAGAAACCCGATCGCAACGTTCCATCAAGACCCGCTGGAGCAGGACTCTATCTCTTCTGTCTGGCGGAATGCCGAGGAAATCACGCTGGAGATTCATAAAGGCTCGCGCCTGGTTTTTGTGACCGAGCCGTACGGGCTGGCGGTTGAGAGCTACAAACTGCTCCGCACCCGCCTGTGCACCATGAGCCCCAACGGCGGAGTACTTCTGGTGACGAGCCCGAATGCCGGGGACGGCAAGACCCTGACATCCACCAACCTCGCCTGGTGCCTTGCAGACTCGGGAAAACATACGTGTCTCGTCGACCTGGACTTTCGAGCTCCAGGAATTGGACGCTCATTGAACTACGAGATCTTCGCGGATGACGATGGTATGGCCGAAGTGCTCAGGGGCTCATCTACTTTGTCAAAAGCGATTCGCCGCGTGAGCGGAACCTCTCTTCATGTGCTCGGCATCAAGGAGCCTCAGCCTTCCAGTTCCCAGTTTCTGGCTCCCGAAACCATCCGCCCTATATTGACCAAGCTCAGAGATGCATTCGAGTGGGTCATCCTCGACATGCCGCCAGCGATCCCCATGTCCGATGTGCCCGAAGTCCTGACGCATGTGGATGGTGCTCTGATGGTCGTCCGGTCAGGAAAGACAAACAAATCTCTCCTTCAGCCCGCCATTGATCTGCTGGGGAGCAAATTGTGGGGAGCGGTCCTGAATGATGCGGTGATAAACGGAAGCGAATACTATTATGGTTACTACGGCTACGGAGATCGATCCAAGAGGAAGGAATGATTGCTCTGAGGGTAGCCGGTCAGTGCCTCACTTACTGAAGAACCGAACGCGTGTCACTTTGTTCGTTCAGGCCTGTTTCCAGTGACCTGGCAAACGCCGATGGCCCTTGAAGTAGAGATCTGTCAGATCGCGTTCGAGCAAGAACCTATCCCAGTACCTGTCCGGATGAGCAAGCTTTTTCCGTCTCAAGCTGGATGATCGGGCACTCAGAGTCGTGTTCCAAAACGCGACGCAGGATCTCGTCTACCTTAGTGCCGGCGTCATCCCAACTGATTCCTTTTACGCTGCTGGCTGCGGCTGCCGACAAAGACTCAAAATCAGGATCCATGACCACGGACTCCAGCGCGCTCGCCAATGCCTGCGGATATGGTGCGGTGTAACGAGCAAAGTTGTTCGATAAATCTGTCCTGACATCGACTGTATCATTTACAGCAGGTATACATCCGGCGGCGAGCATTTCCAGGGCCACCAACGATACGTTGGTGAAGGATAGACTCAGCCCAGCGTAGCAGCGGTTATAGATGGCATTAATCTCCGATGGCGATATACGGCCGTGATCATGGAAAGAAAAGGGCATCTTACCAAGCTTGTCACCATAAATATGAATATCGATCTCGGAATGCCGTTTTGCAAATAGCTCGATACTCATAAGACCAAGTTCAAAGCCTCTCCGCTCTGTTTCGCGGCGCGCATAGAAAACTATGCCGGATCGAGGAGTATCAATGCGGCGATACTTGGAAGTATCGCAACCGTAGGTGAAGGCTTCGACCACCATTCCAAATTCGCGCTGCAGCCTTTCTGCGAAGCATCTTCCGATACTCACGCCGTGAAATCCCATACGATAAGTGTTCTCGGCAAGCAAGCGCGACGTCCCTGCAGGATAGAAATCGGGCTCGTAGTCTTGAATGAAGTAAAATCGCTTGCCCGCGCATCGCGAATTGAAGATGGGGTAGGCGCTTTGCCAAGCGGTCGCAATGACGCAATGAGCGTCTTCCATACCAGAGTCTACGTTGGCGATCGGTCCGTGGAAATCGTAATAATCGCGCACAATTGATTCATAGTATCTGTGGTCGCCACCATAGACATCGTAAAAATAGATCCGATTTCGGTAGCCATGATTTTCCAGGTATCGAACCATTCGGAACATCGTAGTATGTCCACCGGAGCCGCGCGATGGTGGCGTCGTTACCCAATTCACGATGAGGTTCTCTCCTCTAAAGATAGGCGGAATAGGAGCTTCAAATCGTCGGGATAGGTCCGCGGCGATGACGTCATTGGGACGAACTGGTAGGATCCTGCTCTTTGGGGCGATCCACTCAGATGCCGCTCGTTGCGCCCGGCTTTGAATGCCTGTTATCCCTTCAAGTTCCCAGAGTCTTCGAATCTGTCGATACCGGCGACCCATCTGAATTCGTGCCTGATTGATCGAGAATCCCATCAGATTGTTATCTCCTCACTGCGATGTAGATTTCGCGGGCTGAGTGTTGGTGCTGAAGTCGTGTCCCGGCCAGTTACACTCCCCATCTCTGCCAGCGCGCTTTCAACGCCCATCGGCGAACCTTGTGAGCCAATGCGGGCGCGGCAAATACCTGCGTTCTGTTGCAAAGAACCGGTCCCAGGCGACGCCGGCGCCGAAGCGCTCCATATTCCGGCAGAGAGATTGTTTGGTCATAAGCCTGGAGGGCGAATTCCACCAGTTCTTCGACATGCGAGAGAGTTTGATCATTCCGGTCGTATGCGCGGCAGGCATCCCACAAAGCTTCGCGAGCGAGCGACCGATAGGCCGAATGTTGCAGCACCGTCAAATCTACACTCGAAGACCGGCAGTTCGAAAAGAAACTATCAAACGCCGCTTTCCGTTGGCGCAGGTCCACAAAACTTCCGCGAAAGGTGGTCCGCATCATGCTGTCAGAATGCACTCGATAAAATGCCTGTGGAACCTTACGGATGTGAGCGATATTTGAAACTGTCGCTATTCGCAACCACATTTCGAGATCACCCGCATGAGGCAACTCGGGATTGTACCCTCCAACCTGGCGTTGAATACTACCTCGCACGACAACTTCAGGAGACGTGATCACGTTGTAACCAGCGCGGCACCTAAGCTGTAACCACTCCGCACCATGCCAACGGGTATGCATAATCCGCTCCGACTTGACGCACGGCAGTTCTGCTTCGTTTCTAAAGTGAATCGCTCGCCCATAGACCAGACCGATACTGCGGTCCGCTTCCATAATCTGCACGGCCCTGCTCAGGGAACCTGGAGCAAGCATGTCATCGGCGGACAGAAGGACAACATAGTCGCCCGTGGACCATTCAATCAGCCCCTCATTGTAGGTTGCAATATGTCCCTTGTTCTGCTCGTGGCGACGAAACTGAACGGCGCTGTGAGATTCTGCCAGATCCTTTCCTACGATTGGAGTGTCATCGGAAGAAGCGTCGTCGATCACGAGCACGCGAACATTGACCTCGGATTGCGACAACACGCTGTTGACGCAACCCCGCAGGTAGCGCGCATAGTTATAGCAAGGAATGACAACATCGATGGTGCTCTTCATATATTCGTTCTCATGGGCGGTGCATGGAAGTCAGTTCTCCGACGGGTAGCCTCTTGAACTATCGATGCGGCGAAGGACGCGGTGTAAATCGCCGCACCACCTCACCAACGGTCAAGACCTTAAATCCCTTTTCGAGAGTGAGTGCAACGACATTGTCGAGCAGAGATGGCGTGCAGCCGAACATAGACGGAGTGCGTTGCACGTCGTGCGTGTAGAAGATCAACCACCCGGCTCGCTTGGCGTTCTCGGAAAGCAGGGATTCGACTCGCGCCAGCTGATCGGTGTCTCCATAGAGACTATTAGCTCGCAAGAGATTCAGATCGACCTCAGGACCATTGATTCCGGGGTAGATTCCGCGGCAGCTGCTAAACTCGCTTGTCAGCTTTTTCTTGGACGCAAGTGTAACATGACCGTAAGGGTAAGCGAAGTTATCCACTTCGTCGCTGCCGGTCATCCTGCGGACGGCATCTCGGCCCTCCAAAACGTTTCTTTCAAAGTCATCGAATGAAACTCGACGGGAAGACCAGTGACTGAACGTATGAGAGCCTAAGTCGTGGCCGTCGCTCAGGAGAGATTCAAGATCGTCCTGAGTCAATTGTGGACCAAGCTCGTTGGTTGTATTCATCAATTCCAAGGACGCGTAATATGTGGCACGAACTCCGAGGCTCTTCAGGATTGCGCCTCCCGCACAATAGGCGCTACGCGGGAAATCATCGAAACAGAAAGAGACCACCGGCGCGTCAAAGTCGATGGAGCGCAGGCGACGGTACATTGAGCGAAGGAGAAACTGACGAGCCTCGCCCAAGCCGAGATTGGCCATTATTGGTCTCCCGCCAGGGTCAAGCTGTCGATCAACTCCAGATCGATGATTCCATCATCCGGAAGTTCGCGACCGCAGGGAAATACCAAGTGCGTGACACCGTCTGTTTCGTCCGTCTCCGTCAAACAGAGATCTTCGAAGACACGCCCAGACGGCAAGTTGCGCGGGGTTTTGCGGTAATTGGCGTGGAAGTCCTTGCCGGTCTCCTTCAAGTGCTTGGCAATCACAGAGCGTAACAGGGCGTGTTCGACCCGTTTGGACTGAATGCGGCAGCTGAACATCAGGTCAGTCAGACGGGGTTCGCGATGGTCAACGATTCCGAATCCGACGATGCCGTAATTGCCAAAGCGGTCTTCGCAAGACAGGACATATGTATCCAGGTGTGGCATCAAAATGATCTGCCGCAGGACGGCACGGTCGTATCGATTCCCCGAGAAGTTCATCTGGTTGGTCCGTTGTGTCAGTTCGTGAACACGCTCCAGATTGCTTTCGGTCAGCGGGGAGACGGTTGCCCGGATATTGCAATGCTTCAGGAATGCTTTGTAGTCGTCCTTGAATGTGCCTTGAGCCTCTTTTCTTTCCTGTTCGGTCTTGTACAGCTTGCGCCGGTTCATGCTTTCGGCTGTGATCAGGACGTTGAACTCGTCCATTTTCGGCAGAGACAGATAATCCCTGGAATCAAGGGTCCGTACCCCCTTGCACATAGCCTCTACCTGCTTCCGTTCGAATTCCTGATCGTCCACAAAAACCAGGGAATCGACGCCGATATTGAGATCGGTGGCGATCTGAGCGACCGCTGCACTCTTGGGCTCCCAGGAGATTTGCGGGCAGAGGAAGAAATCGCTCAGACCAAAATGTCGCAACGCACTCAGGGCCTCATCCGGGCTGTTCTTACTGGCCACCGACTGGAGTATCCCGCGCTGATCCAGTTCTTCGATGATGGCTTGAATGCCAGGTTTCAGAGTCAGTCCTGCAAGACCGTCCTCCACCAGAATTCCATCCCAGAGTGTGTAATCCAGATCCCAGACCACGCATTTAATCGTCCCCGTCGTCTTTGCGGGCTGTGGCTTCTCCTGAACAAAGTCCAGGAGTCCAAAATACAAGGTGAGATCTTTGTCGACTCCATTGGGAATGAGTTCCACATTGAATGGATGGGTGAGATCAACGACCTCGGAGATTTCTGGATAGGGAATTCGCAAAAGCTGATAGCCCGGAAGGAGGCTGATCAGGGTCTGATAGGGAATTCTTGACTGCACGCCGGCCGGTCGGATCGTGAGCGATACATCGGCTTGCTTGTCCGACGGGTTATAAGACTCGAGGAGAAAGGCGGTTGGCGATCGGCCGTCGAGGTTGTCCCTGACTGCCTGACGCTTTTTCCAACTGTAGCGCTTCGTGACAGCCAGCGTCCTAAGCGGAACGGGCAGAGGCAGGTCGCGAAGGACAGTTCCTAAGCGATAGTCTTTCTTCTCGAGTCGGGCTGCTTTCGGCGCCGAGTGGAGGTTGAGGCTGGCAGGCGTCCACAGTTTTCCCCATTGTTTGAATCTGATCTTCAGGAGATAACCGTTGATGGACTCAGGACAGTCTATACGCACCATGCCGTCCACAAACCGGCGACACCGTCCATCTTCTCGAGGACTATACAAATCGCAGGTGGTATAACACGTGGGCCACACGCACTCGGTACAGTGCTCGCTCCAGGGTAGTACGGTTCGCGCTTCAATCGTACCGGCGAGGCCGCCGAATGCGGCGATCACATCGGAAGGAATTTGTTCAGGGGACTCAACTTTGCGGTTCGATTCAGTCTCATACATAAGAGTCACAAGGTGTTACTGAACACGGGTATGAAGCGCGCGAGGACCGGGCGCCATGCAGATCGGGAAGACTGGCTCAGGAATTTCGAAGGAGATGTATACGAGCTTCTGATCGAGAGGGAGATTTCGGTGATTTGAGCCGCTCTCCGGGAACCGATCAGAACAGCAATTTGCAGAAAGCGGAGGAGGAGCGCCGGCACACGGCAGATAAATGCTCCCGTGTGCCGTCTTCTGGGTCAATCGGAATCGACTTCCGAGAAATCAAAGGTGCAAAAACAATCGCGGGCTTGAGGCCAAAACCCGCTCAGTGCACGGTGCCGTTGAGATTTGTCGGGGGCGCCGGAGCTGTGCTGGGATTTTGATAAGCGCCGATATACCAAACTCCTCCGGTTCCACGGGTGTTGCCATCCGGATCTTGATCGTATGGGGACCCGAGGGTTTTACCCTTCGCAAAGGTTGTTGCACCGGTGGACGTTAGATGAAAGTCAGCGGCCACAGGACTGGTGGGCGACTCGTTCACGAACATGGTGCTTGCACCCAATTTGCCGACATTGTAGTAAAAAGACGCGGTGCCGCCATCGCTGCTTCCACTCAGGCTGAACGCGTTGTGATTCGAACTGGGTGCAGTGCCAGTGATCGTAACGTTCTCGAAGACGTTGTTGGCCACCTCCCCGCCGACCATCGGGCCTGTGAAATCGAGCCACGCCGGTTGATAATCGCCGAAAGTGCCGTCGTTCTCGAATACGTTGTTATAGATGTAGACAGGGCCATAACTGCTGCCCTGCTTGAAGACGATCAACTCCCCGCCAGAGTGGTAGACCATATTCCCGTAAAATGCCCAGTTGACGGCGCCGGTGCCGCCCTCGAAAAAGATGCCGTCGTTGGGCGACATGAAGATCTTGTTATACCGCCAGGTGACGTTCTGGTATGGCGGGTTTGAGTACTGGATGTCTTCATGTTGCTGGCCGTCATTATTGGTTTCGTAGATCAGGCTGTATTGAATAACGTTGTTACTCCAGCCGCAACCGCGAATCGCTTCGCCGGTCCTGTGGATGCTCATGTGGTCAAACAGCAGATTGGTACGGTTGGCCGATTGGCAATAGGGCATGATATTGACTCCAACCACGCCAGACCCGGTACAGCTTCCGCTGGTCACACAAGCTGGACCGTAGATTTCTACATTCGTCCAAGTGATGTGATCGATCGCCTGGCTTGTTCCACTACCGGTCCCTTGGCCGCCATCGATTCCGTCTCCGCTCGAGCCTGGAATTAGAATCTGGATGCCATAAGAGATTCTGCCGTCGAAAGTGATATAGGAAGCCGGGCCCGGAATATTCATGCCGGGTAATACCACCGTGCTGTCATAGCTCGAACTCCAGCCTGCGGCTGCTGTCGCCGTAGAGTCTGTGGAGAGCACGCGCTTAAACGTCAAAACACTGCCGGCGGCGCACGTTTTGTTCGCCTTCAAGACCGTAGTGTAGTTTCCGCCCGCCAGCCACACGGTATCTCCGCAAGCCAGGGTCGAATAGTTGATTTGATTCATTTCGTTCCAGGCATCATTCCAGCTGGTTCCATTGTTACTACCGGTCGCACCGTGGTGAACGTAATAGTTCGCCCCATAAGCATGCAAGGCGATGATCACCAGAAGAGGGAGGAGAAAAAAGCGGACTTTTGACATATATGTTTTACGCGACGCAATCGATTCCGCACGCATTCGTCCGGGACCGGACGTGGTGGGCCTCGCTCTCGATAAGAGAAATTGCGTCTGACTCCTTACCTTGATTAAGTGAGATGTATTACCAGAATGTCACCCTGAATCTGTCAAGGCAATTGGAAGCGGCTCAGGTAACGAAGATTTGTGGTTACTTTTGGCTAAATAGTTGATTCTGCTCGATCTATCGATTCCCGATTTGGTACTGAGGCAATAAAATCAACAAAAGTCTAAAAATTGGCCGTACCCGATGCGGTCTTTTAGCTGGCTTGGCGAGCTGCGGAATCCAGTCTGGAGATACGAGTTGATCTCCTGCTTTTGGCAATGAACCAAGCTAAGAATAGCACCAAACTCACCGCGCCCGAAGACACAAAGGCCAGATTCCATGCTCGCCCGTTGTCTGCATAGGATTCGATGAATCTGCGGCCAACTAGAGTTCGGGAAACGACATTGTCTCGAAAGTCGGACAGGAGACGAATAGCGGTGGTGTGGAATGAAGTCCTGGCTGTGTCGACGCTACCGAATCCGGCCTGATTGTCATAACGCAAGGAGAACTCTTCCGTTGCACCCTTCTCGATTCGGAAGGTTGCTCGGAGCTCGTTGTCCGATCTCGTAAACGGAACGGGTCTGCCATCCAGAAGTGCCGTAAGGCCATCGGAGAAGCTTTCGTCCTTCTCCAGAATGTACTCGACATCGTGATCGCAATCGTTGGTGATTTCGAGCTTGGAGGAGAACGCCCGCAGTTGGTATTTGCCGTCGTACCGCTTCTTCTCAAGGTAGAGATGTTGAATGATGGTTCCCAGACTGCCCCACCGAGTTCCGGGCTGGAGCGTATTTACAAGATCGGCGGTCTTGTCGAAAGCGTCCATACCCGAGGCGAAGAAGGCTTGGTGTGCGTAAAAGAGGATTGGATTGCCAAGGAACGCGTCGATGGCAATTTGCGCCGGCGGTATATCTGCCTCGGCAGAATAGCGGCGAAGGCTGGGAAAATCTCCGAAGCGCAAGGTAGCCGTGCGCAATGCAAAATCGGCACCGTCAGGAGCCGTCGCATCCGAGGGCACATTGAGGGAGTTGGCCGTACCCAGGTATTGACTTTTTCGCAATGCGGAGAAAGTGGCCTCAGGAGCAATCGAGTGCGGAAAGATGATCACAGGATCATACGGAATATGCGTGAGCGCCCGGAATCTTTCCATTCGGGCGAGACCCTGCCGCATATTCTCAACCTGTTCGCTCAGCGAGTGCGATGCGAGTGGTCCGAATTCCTGGTGCACATGATTGTTTCCATGAATACTGATCGATAGCCTGTCGGGATTTTCTCGGAAGAGAGAGACCACGCTGGACTGGCTGCGGTCAAAATTCCAGGGGATAAAAGCGATGGTCGCATGGAAGTTATGCGCGCGTGCATGTTGCACCAACTCCACGTAATTGACGTACCCATAGGGTTGGCGCAGCCAGGGGTCGTCGATCGTGAAGTTAGCGTACGCGGCAGGGCTATGCCAGACACGATCGCCGCCTGCATAGTGCAGGAAAAGTATCGGAGCGGCCATGCTGGCAAACATTGCGGGCTGGCGAAAGGGATCGGGAGTCGGCGGAGGGGCGAACGCGTGATTCTCTGCCGCAACAAACACGTTCCGTTTCTCTACGCGGATACGGACAAAGACCGGGTTTTCCGGATCTTCTCGATGATCTGTCAAAAGCAGCAGGTTTTCCGCCGCGTGATTCAAAATGAGGTAATCGAGTTGTCCAGCAAGAATGGGGAGCTGGCTTTCGCCCAGTTGCCTGGTTACATCGTTGCTGGTTCCGACCTTGTACCACTCTTTTCTGCCCGAGGGATCAACCTTCACGGCTCCGCTCACTGCTCCGTCCGACCACCGTCTCAGGCAATCCCGGTCGATGCGTTCACTGACGCCTGAAATCATCAGCGGAATTGAACCGCTGGGCCTTTGCAAAGAATTCAGCACGGTTTTTTGATCCAGGAACGGCAGTGAATCCGCACTGATGACCACGGCCACCAGGTCGGGACTGTGCAATGCCTGAAGCACAGCCCGGTCCTGCTTGCTTTGAATCGGATGAACATCGATGGTCAACCCCAAGAAATCCGCGGCGCTCTTAAGCTGCTCGCGGGTAGCGGGATCGGCCGGAGAGCTTTCGATGTAAAGCACATCCGCCGCATGCGCTGATGCGCAGAAGATGAGTAGGATTAAGGCGAAGATCCACAACCGCAGGCGTAAATTCTCCGGGCAGATTTTGATATTAGGTCCGACCACACTATTCGAATTCATAGATCAATTTGTCGTCTTTCAAAGTTGCGAACGCGAGGGTCGCTCTCTCGCAACCGTAGCCCTGGATTCGCCAGGTATCGCCAGTGGAGAAGAGGCGCATATTCCTTCGCGCTCTCCACCAGATATCGATCTCTCCGGGAAGAGCGATCCATAGGTTAGCGTCGGCCCTTAAGGTGGAGAGATGTTCTAGTAAAGCGGCATACGCTTCTCGTGCTTTTGGCGTGTCCAGGTAGTCGGGATGAACGATGAAGCTCATCAGTCCATGCTGTTGCATGATGAGACTGGTCTGTTGTTGCCACAAATCGAGGGAATAGGTCTCAAGTACGTGGAACAAGGTGTAGTCCTGGGTTACGGTCACGGGGATCTCAAGCAGATCGCCGATGAAGTAAGGCATGACCGTGCAGCACCCGCCGCGCTGCGGGTCGAGATGGCCGACGTTCGGAACGGACATATCGTACGAAAAATCCAGTTCGCTGAACCATTCCTGGTTGCGGTACAAGATGGCGGAGCGGAACCCTCGGCTGCCGAAGGCGACTCCGTATCGATTAATCTGCGGAGCGGATTCCATAAAGATCTTGCGCGAAGAAAAGAGCTGTCCATCGTGCTTCAGGTCATGTACATTGACCTCAAATCCTCGCGATTTGATGGACGTCAATTCTTCCTCGCCGACCAGGTACCGTGCATCGGGGATCAGTTGGAACGAGGTTTTGATGTGGTAGGAATCGTTGATGTCCATCAGCTCATTCCGAAACTTCAGGCCTGCATCTGTCTCGACGTCGTGTGTCATGGTCGCACAACTCGATTTCCCCTCAGGCCAAAACCAGATGAAAGGCACGCGCTTTTGCCTGGATGCTTTGACGCTCAGGGACATGAGTTCTTCAAACATGCGATCCAGACTTCGGTCAACGGGCCAGGTCGGAAAAGGGCGGTCCGCCCAGCCGCTCAGCCATACTTTCTGCAGATGGCGCCGAACGCTCACGGGTAAAGCTGGTCGCAGCGCATAGTACAGTTTGCGAGCCAGTTTCCTGGTGCCTGCACTCTTCGGAGACTGGACGTACCGCTCATAGCGGAGATTGGTTGCGACCTCGTCCGGGTCGAATGGAAGTGAGTACGATGCGCCGTCGAATTCGACGCGCGAGGCCATGTCAGGGATGTGCTCGTCAGCCCGATCAGGCGTCGCGGCCAGCGATTTTCCGAAACATGTGCTTCCCGGGCCGAACCTGAAATAGCCAGGACTTTTGCCTCCAATGGATGCAGGCCTAAACACCGCAGCGCTCGCCGGGCAATGATAGTAGTCGAGGAAGGCATGGTTCATAGGAGGAGGGTCGTTATCCGATATGCCGATAAAGAAGCTGCCCGACTCCCGCCAGCAGAGGATCGGGCAGGCGGCCTAGCGCCTCACGTCCCCACACCGAGACGAACGATAGAGGCGATGAAGAAGATTTGCCACGCTGGGGCGTGGGATTGCGGTAATAGGTAAGCCGGGTCGAAACGGCACCGAGATGATCCTTGAAGGCGATCAGGCCGGCATCTTCCGAGGTTGAGCGTCCCAGGTCAAATAACTCGAGGCCATTCTGCTTGGCCTGTTCGATTACCTTCCAAAAGAGCAGAGGCGTTCCGCCAAGATTGCTATACTGGCCGTCGGAACAACCGTACTTGTAGACCAGAGACTTTTTGTAAGCGAGAGTCAGGATGCTGGCAACGGGGATCGAATCCTTGGAGGCCATATGGATCGTCGCTGCTTCGCCGAAACTGTCGATTACGTTCTCGAACCAGGCGGCCGGCTGAGGCGGCAGCTTGTGGCGCCGACGGGTAAGAAACAGCAGACGGCGAAATTTTTGAAGCAATTCCCTGGACCGGCCTGACTCGTATACCAGGTTCTCGCGTTCTGCGCGCTTGATCTTTCTCCGGACGCAACTTTCGTGAAATCGGGAGTAGATCGATTTCAAGTCGGGCCGCAGGTCAATTGTATGGAAGTGAAATGTCTCGCTTGTAGAAAACTCCACATCGGATCCGAATTCGAAATCACTTTCCATCGCTCGCAGTTCAACATACTTCTCGCGCCGGGATCGCCTTTGTCCACTGATGTATTTCAGAATGGCGGCCAGATCGTCGCCGTCAGCGAGCGGCGAGCAATGATCGGAAAACGGAAGAGACACCAGCCTCCGTCCCGTCATCCAACTGCTGATCCTGCAGAACACCATGGCGTTGGTCAGGTGGGCGCCGGACGATGTCGTCAAGGCTAAAGGCTCATATCCGTATGTTTTATGAATGGCCGCCAGCCACTTCGGGGAATGAAAAGCTGTGGCTCCGTGATGTTGGTCCAGGAACCGCGGCCAACGCGGATCCGTAAGGGGATCGAATTCGTAAACTACCATGGACTAAAACCTTCCCATGCGCCTGCATAGAGGTTGCATGCTTGATGTGGAAAGCTGCGTGAATCCTGATTGAATGCCCGCGTTGTCGAAGAAGGCCTCTGCGCGCAAGTCATTGCGAGTCGACATTCGGCTTATTCCGCAGCGATCCGCATGATGTACTCGTTGCCGAGCCATGCATTGCGATTCCGATTGGATGAGCCGAAACACGCTCCCAGAAACTGATACTCTTTGCGATGGCTCACGACGGCGTTGAATCCAGGGATCGGAACTCGCGAATAACGGAAGGTGGACACGATCCTCAATCTATGATTCGCAAGCAGCTTTGTGACTTGCGCATACGACAATTTGTTGGTTGCATACTTTGCAGGAGCGAACAACTCCCGCGCCCGGCCCCACAGGCGCCCGACTTTTCCAACCATGTGGAAAGCATCGGTGAATTCCAGAATGAGACTTCCGCCTGGCCGCAGCAGGCTCCTGGTTTTCTTCAGAAACTCGTCCGGCGAGTCGACGTGTGCCATTACTCCGACGGTTACGATCAGATCAAAAGGCTCTTGGTCGAATTCTGCGACCGCAAAGTCTTGGTGCCGCACACAGACGTTTGCAGCGAATTCAGGCGGAATGTTGGCGGTGGCTGTAGCGACCATGCTGGACGAGATATCCATCAGCGTCAAGTGCCTGCCGGGGCCGGCCAGTTGGAGGGAGATCGACCCGTCGCCGCAGCCGATATCTAATATGCGATGAGGCTTTATCTCCGCCGCATATGCTGCCACGGTATCAATCCGAAACCGGACATCCACCTGCCGGCGCTTCAGATACTTGGACGTATCTTCGAAGACATCGCGGACATTGCCGCTATTCGTTGCCCGTACGGTTTGCAGTAATGAGTTTGCCGTCTGGTCCACACTGGTCTCTACGCTCATTTGTGAATGGTCCTTTATCAGTTCCTTGACGTCTACTTTTGCGTTACTTCCAGATGCTCTCGAGCATCATCATCTTGCGCATTTGCTGAACGCGCGTGTACCGGATCAGTCTCGGGTCCTGCACCCTCGGGATACGCCGCAAATAGCCACTGACAAAGCCCCATAACAATCCTGCGGAACCCGCAACGTAGGGTTTGCTGGAGACGCGCACGGCGCACTTGAGCAACATGAACAGAGGGTGGTAACCGGTTATATAGTTGGCGCGGCCGTTTTTGACGCAATCCCGCCAGGCTCCGTCGGCTGATCCGGTATAGCGATAGTGCGACAAGCGAAGATCCGCGAAGGTCCGTGTGGTCCACCCAAGCATATTCGCCTTGAGTTCGTCGATCGTGTCCCATCCGGGAGCTTGCATCAGGCCCCCCAGCGCATCCCAACATTTCTTCTTGTAGATCTTGGTCGCGCCACGGACATGGAATCGCGGATTGCGCTCGAGAACGAGGCGGCCTTTCTCTTCGTGGTAGATTCCGCCCCCCCCGATACCCAGCTTGGGATCGGCCGCGAACTCGGCGAAGCAGCGTTCGAAGTAATCGGCGGAAAAGCTCAGGTCCGCATCCAGCTTGACCAGGAAGTCCCACTTGGCAGAGGGAAGCTGCTCATAGCCATCGTAGAAAGTCGCGATGACACCCCCTCCCGCCTGTCGAAACCCGCGATTGGGCCGGTGTCTCGCGATAATCCAGGGGTACTTTGCAGCATACGCGTCAATGATTTCTCCGGTGCGATCACGGGAACCGTCATTCACGATGACCCAACAGAGCGGCAAAATTGACTGACTCACTACCGACGCGATTGTCTTTTCGATAAACGCTTCTTCGTCTCGAGCGGGAGTGATGATTACGTATTTCACCATGCTGATTCACGTAGCTCCTGTCTCAGGATTTCCGTTGGCTTACACACGCGTCCACCAGTTCGAGATACTCATGTTTGCGCGCATTCCAGGTGTTGTCTCTGACATAGTTCTTTGCATTTTCGATCAGGGATGCACGGTGCTGCGGATCGTTGCGCAGATGGACGATCTGTTGTGCCAGCTGTGCCTCATCGTCATTCTCATAGTACTGAATGATTGAATCGTCGTAGTAGTAGGCATGGATCCTGGTCCTGCACGCGATGACGGGCACACCCAGGCTCATGAACTCCAGGATTTTCGTGCTGAGAGCCTCGTTACTGAAGGCGGAATTGGTGCGCTTGGGTTCAATTGCCAAGTCGGCCCGGGCCATTACCTGCGCGATCTCCGCACTCGGCAGAAAATCGTGGAAGAATATTCGCTGCTGATTGAGTTCCTTCGCGAGAGCCATCAACTGGGGCTTCACCGGGCCCTCACCATAAATATGGAACTCAGCATCCGGCATCTGTTTCTCAATCCGGGCGAATGCTCTGATCGCGATGTCAAGTCCCTGATGCCAGTTGAGGGAGCCCGGGTAAACGAGAAGGAAGCGTCCTTCGGAGGCATTGTTGCGGGTCGAGCGTGAGCTGAAGATATCGAGGTCGGGACGATTCCGAACAACGCTGCACTTGTCAGCCCGCGATGATCGCGCCACATAGCGATCGCGCCAGATGTGATTGGCGATGATCACATGGTCGGCGAATGCCGCTGACCACCTTTCGACCAGCGTCATCGCTTTAAAGACCAAGGAAGTGTGACTGACCTTGAACTTGGAAGCATAAAACTCGGGAAGCAGATCGTGGATATCAAGGATGACCGGGACTTTCTTCAGCTTGGGAAAGAGAGCCGCGAACACCAGGAAATCCGGGACGTTGTGCACGTGGACAAGATCATAGGGATTCTGGGCGTGCTTACGCCGCAGGAACAGTAACGACTTGAAGAGGAAGCGCGCGATCCTGGCGGAGTAGGAGAGGAGGCCTTTTTCATTCACCAGTCGCGATTGAATGCGGTAGAGGTTGACGCCATTGATGACCTGAAACACAGGGTGTGATTGATCGCGGCGAAGCGCGATCACGTCCACAACGTCCCCCCGATGCATCAAAGCAGTCGCGTACTGCATGATGCGCGTATCACTCTCATAGAAGGCATATGCCACCATGCATACCCGACGCCGCATCCGGCCGCCGCTGAGCGTGAGCGGCGGGGCGAAAGCTCTCTCCAAGGCTAGGTTTTCAGGCAATGTCGAAATCATAGGTATCCAACTCTCGTGTTTCAACTTCAACAAGGTTTTCTTGTTCTTCGATCTGAAATGCGAGGCGGGAGTGGCAAACCACAATTGAGATGAGTATCCAGTTCAGGTATCCCTGCTGCCCCCAGCTGTAACCGGCCACGCTTAAGAGTAGGAAATAGAATCCCAGAAGACATGTAAGGAGAACGCCGCTCAACCGGTTTTCCGGTCGAGGCAGCAGCCTGAAATTACGGAAGGCAATCCAAAGCGGGGCAAACAGGAGGCACGAAGTGATCAAGAGCCCACCGTAACCCAATTCGTAGATGAAGAGAGCCCAGTTATCGTCGCAGGTGTACCACCGCTGCGTCACATTGAGAAAGGTGATGTCCAGACCCAATTCGCGGAATGTGCCAAGCCCGTAGCCGAAAACGAATCGGGTCGCATCCTTTTCGACGACCTGTTGGATGGTCTGGCTCAAGGTGTCGCGGTAGAGATACGATGCGCCGACAGGGCTGGTCGCGTCAGTGCTGGACTGGTAGAGGTCGGCAATGGTCTGCCAGATCCCGGGCCGGGATACAACGATCAGGCCCGCTGCAACCGCGGTGATGAGGAGGTATTTTCTGACTCGGCCATTCGTCAGTAAGAACAACAGGCAGCAGCACATCCCGAGTGCTATCCACGGACCCCGGCTGGAGGTCTTGTAGATCGCCCAGATCATGAGTATAAGCGATAACGATAGCAGCAGGCGCTGACGGCCTTTCTCCCAGATGCTCAAGAGAAAGAGCGCGATCGGAATCGTCATTGCCAGTGCGTCCCCGAACAAAATCGGGTGAGGGAAGGTCGATCGTACCCGAAGTCCCCGACCCCACTCGATATACAGGGGGTCGAGCCCTCCGTCATACGTGATCCACAAGTTGGAAGGAAAGACCCTCAGGATACTCCAGTGCTCGTAAGCCTCAAAAAGAGAAAAAACACAGCACAACGCCATTGCCATGACGACGGCGTAAAGGACGTTGTAGAGGGTTTGCAGTTTGGTCATGATTCGAACGAAGAGGAAATAGAGGAGGTAGTACTCCAATACCTGTGAGATCAACTGCTTGATACTGGTTACCAGCGACAAAGAGAAGACGGTGGAACAGACAGCCCATGAGATATGCAGGAGCATGAGCCACTTCAACGGAATCGTGTCTTGCGTCGCATGCTCTCTTTTCACCAGATAGAGGGCGAGCAAAGTCATCAACGACAGCCGCATAGTGTTGAAGTCGCACACCCCCGGAATAACGAGCCGCGACTCGAGCGGCATCAGCACCACGAAGAAGGCGAATACTGGCAGAGCATTCTCGAGCGACTGTCGACTCGCCCGAATCAAGCTCAGCACGATGGCCAGTTGAAGCGTGAGGATGGTGATCATTGGCGCGCACAGCCGCGATTGTCTTTGAAAAATGTGTTTTTCGCTTGCGACCTGTGCGGCCGCCCAGGTTTCAGGGATTCGGTTCGGCAGCCTAGTTCTCGACCGGGACGGGTGGACGCAGTCGGGACAAATCTGGGCAACGCTCCGCGATCGTGACTCACATTGGAGCCCTGTGGAAAATCATTTCTTTCGAAGATGCACCGTCTCTTAATTCATGTCGCGGGGGACTCGGCTGAACCGGACTTGACTATCCCAGACTTGAGTCGAGGATTTGCAGACGATACTATCCACCAAGAGGGTTAGCAATTCGGAGGCCAATGAAAGTCGAACCCCGGGTACCGTCCGGCAACTCGGCAGTCGAGTGACTGACCCCTCGATTTCCCGGCGTTGCTGGATAGAGCGGAGATTGCTTCTGCAGTCGGCATCTTGACCCTGCACAATCCCGGGGTGGTCCTGTGAAACCACTTGTCACAAACGTCTCGGATTGTGCAAGGGGTTGCATACCTGCAGGTCGATCAGCCGTTTTCTCATGAAGAGAGGGGCCACCGCCCTGATCGGCACGCCACTTCGAAAGCACATATGTGTGCGCTGGCCCCGGCTGCATTATGGGACCGCTAAGACTATTTGATTGGATGGTGAACTCTCCCCGCCCGAAGCATCCACGCTTGTCACGTAGTAGGTGTAAGTCGTACCGGACAGTACCGACTGATCCAGGTAGCTAGTCTGCACGATGACCAAGGTATTCAGAACCGTGAAACTGCCATTGCTTTCGGCACGATATATTCTGTACCCCGAGATCGGAACCGGCGAGCTCGCAGGAGCACTCCAGGTGAGACTTACCGAATGCTGCGTCGCGGTTGCAGTACCGTTAAGGCTTACAAGGGCGGTACTTCCCGAACTTGAGTTGCTGGTGATGGTAAGTTGTCCCGTAGACGGGCCGGCCACAACCGGGGTGAAAAGAACCGTGAGTTTTACGGCGATGGTCGGATTGAGGGTAACTGGGAATGTCAGGCTCGAGATTGTGAATCCGGAGCCGGTTACGCTGGCTTTGCTCACGGTAACCGCCGCATTGCCAGTGGATGTCAAGGTAAGGACCTGGGTCACCGGTGATCCGATCGCGGTACTGCCAAAGTCCAGAGTAGTGGCACTGATCGTCAGCACCGGGTTCGAAATACTCGCCCCGGTACCGCTCAGGGAGACCGTTGCTGTGGCATTTGTGGACGAATCGCTTGTGACCATCAAATTGCCCGTAGCCGCGCCATTAGCCGTTGGAGCGAAGGTGATCTGTAAATTCAGAGTCTGGCCAGGGTTCAGTTTGAGGGGCACGGCTATTGCTGCTGCGGAAAATCCGGAGCCGCTGACAGACACGCTGGTGAGGGTGACTGGGCCAGTTCCTGTAGAACTGAGGGTGACGGTCTTGGTTATGTTCGTGTTCACCGTCACGTTGCCAAAGCTCAGAGCGGTGGGGCTCACCGTGAGCTGAGGCACAGGTGCGGCGACACCGGTGCCGCTTAGGCTGACAGTCGTCGCATTGGCATTGCTGCCGATGGTAAGTGTTCCCGCGGAGGTTCCGGTAGTCTTGGGATCGAACGTCACCTGCAACGTCAGCGCGGCTCCTGGATTCAGTGAAACAGGGAAGGTGCTTCCCGATACGGCATATCCCGATCCGGTGATGCCAGCCCCCTTCACGGTGACGGGAGCTGTTCCCGTGGACGTAAGTGTAATGGCCTCGGTTGCCGTACTGTTCACCGTCACGTTGCCAAAGCTCAGACTGGTAGGGCTCACGGTGAGTTGAGGCACGGGCGCGGCTACACCGGTGCCGCTTAGGCTGACGGTCGTCGCGTTGGCATTGCTGCTGATGGTAAGTGTTCCCGCGGAGGTTCCGGTCGAATTGGGATCGAACGTCACCTGCAACGTCAGCGCGGCTCTTGGATTCAGTGAAACAGGGAAGGTGCTTCCCGATACGGCATAGCCCGATCCGGCGATGCCGGCCCCCTTGACAGTGACTGGAGCGGTTCCCGTGGACGTGAGAGTAATGGCCTTGGTTGCCGTGCTGTTCGCCGTCACGTTGCCAAAGCTCAGGCTGGTGGGGCTCACGGTGAGCTGAAGCACGGGCGCGGCTACACCGGTGCCGCTTAGGCTGACGGTCGTCGCGTTGGCATTGCTGCTGATGGTCACGGTTCCGGCGGAGGCTCCGGTAGTCTTGGGGTCGAACGTTACCTGCAACGTGAGCGAGCTTCCCGGATTCAGTGAAACAGGGAAGATGCTTCCCGATACGGCATAGCCCGATCCGGCGATGCCAGTCCCCTTGACAGTGACTGGAGCGGTTCCCGTGGACGTGAGAGTAATGGCCTTGGTTGCTGTGCTGTTCACCGTCTCGTTGCCAAAGCTCAGACTGGTGGGGCTCACGGTGAGCTGAGGCACAGGAGCGTCGACACCAGCACCCGCGACCTGAACAAGTGTCGTGCTGCTATCTTCGGAATTGCTGCTGATGGAAAGTGTACCGGAGGCTATAGCAGCGACGGTTGGCTTGAAGGTCACGTTCAGAACTTGCGTATCACCCGCAGGAAGCGTCAATGGAAAGGTGACTCCGGACATCGTGAAGGAAGCTTCGCTGATGACGGCCGAATTGATTGTGACAGAACCGGTTCCGGTGGACGCCAGAATGACAGGCTGGGTTACGGTCGAGTTGAGAAGCACGTTTCCGAAGTCCAGAGTCGTTGGAGTAACGGTCAGTCGATGGGAGCCCTGTCGTCGCCCATGACCCCTGACCCTCACCGACGCAAGCGGCCGATTGAGGCTATCGATTGCGGTGAGTTCGCCGGTGAAATCGCCCTCGGACGGAGGTGCAAAATTCACGGTGACTCCTTTAGACGACCCGCCGCCCAAAGACAAAGGAAACGTTACCTTGTCCCGCAGGGCAAATCCCTGCCCCGATACTGCAAGACCAGCAATGTTCGTGGATGTCGTACTCCGATTACTTAAGGCAACAAGGCTTGTCGCTGACGTCCCTACATCCACATCTCCGAAGTCAATAGTTGTCGGGGAGAATTGGAGAGAAGTGGCAGAAGAACCGATTACGAAACCCGCACATCCGGAAAGAATCAAGGGCAAAAGTAAGACCAAAAAAAGAAAGAACAGCCTGCCGCGCCCTCGGGTTCTGGCAGGAGTTGAGTTGCCAAGGGCCACGCTGTCAATGGTTGTAAAGGGAACAACCTCAATCGACTGAACGATGTTGAGCTTAGGGCCGCGAAGACAAAGTCCAGATGCGGGCACCATACCATCTCCTCTGCGCTGAACCAAAGTTCCAAGGCAATGCCACACGGAGCTAGATTTTTGCCGCTGATTGCCAAGGCAGGTTAGAGAATGGAGTTAATGAAGAGCTTTCTTTAATCGTTCCGTTCTACGCGGCCACTGTGGGCTCACAGATATTAACAAACAAACCTGCATACCGAAACCAGGATCTGGCACGCATGTCTTCTGTGTACGCTGTAGCGATTGCTGCCACTTGCTATACGACTTTACACAATCATGCTACACATTCGGGCAGGCTATCGCCCAATTCTTTTTGGGAGACTCTCGATAATTTCTTGATGCCTGGGGATGGGGCGCCAGTGGGACAGGGCCAGTAAATTCCCGCTGGAGGGGTTTTATCGGGAGTCAGCGTGTTCCGGAATTTTCACCGGGGAACTTGGGTTCTCTGGGTTGAGAGACTTTTCAGCACCGGAAAATCTTCGGAGAATCCATTCCCTTGGTGGCATTGCGGGTATCCACCACGAGTCGCGCCTCCTGAACGATGGTCCTGTAGTCATAATCCGAGTGGTCTGTGACGATCACGACGCAATCGTAATTTTGCAGGTCTGTGAGCGGAGCGCAGGTCATATTCAGGTTGTAATGACGCCCGCGACCGGCGGTGGGAAAGTATGGATCGTTGTAAGAGACCTCGGCGCCTTGTTGCTGAAGACTTTCAATGATTGTCAGGGAAGGAGATTCGCGCAGATCGTCGATATCTTTTTTGTATGCAAGGCCGAGCACGAGAATCCGGGAGCCCCGCAAGGCGGTGCTGTGCTGGTTGAGGGCCGCAGCGATCGACTGTACGACAAACTGGGGCATGGCGCCGTTTACTTCGCCGGCAAGTTCAATGAACCTGGTATGGAAGCCCCATTCGCGAGCTTTCCAACTCAGGTAAAACGGATCTATCGGGATACAATGACCACCTAGTCCGGGTCCTGGATAGAAAGGGTGAAAGCCGAAAGGCTTAGTGGCAGCGGCGTTTATCACTTCCCAGATGTCGATGCCCATCTTCAAACAGAGAATCTTGAGTTCGTTGACCAGCGCGATGTTTACGCAGCGATAGATGTTCTCGAGCAACTTGGTCATCTCAGCAACCGCGGTGGAAGAGACTGGCACGATGCGATTGAAAATGGCGCCGTAGACGCCCGAAGCCATCTCAGACGCAACAGGGTCAAGTCCTCCGATGACCTTGGGGATGTCGCGGCGTGCGATGCTATCGTTACCCGGATCTTCGCGCTCCGGCGAAAAGGCGACTTGAAACGTGCGCCTTTCCGCGGACATGTCCGCGCGGCGAGCCAGCAGCCCCTGTCGGTTGCCAGCTTCGAGAATCGGCACCAGGACTTCTTCCGTCGTTCCCGGGTACGTTGTACTCTCGAGGACAATAATCTGCCCCTGCACCACCCAGGGGGCGATCGATTCTGCGGTCTGCTCGATAAAGCTAAGGTCGGGTTCGCGATGTTCGTCCAGAGGCGTTGGGACGCAGATGATCACAGCATCCTGGTGGACTAATTCCGCGAACTCGCAGGTTGCACGGAAGCCCTGGGTGCGCGCACGGAGAATTTCCGTTTGCGGGATGCGATGGATGTACGACCGGCCGGCCTCAAGGTTCTCGACTTTCGCCACATCGATGTCGAATCCAGTAACCTTGAAGCCAGCCTCGGACAACAGGAGCGTGAGAGGGAGACCAACGTAGCCCAGCCCAATGACGCCGACGCTTGCGGTTCTGTTGTGGATGCGCTCGAGTCTCGATACGACCGATTCAGGAATTGCGGCAGAAAGAGTGGCCATGCCCGAGTCCGTTGCAGTTCGCTTGCCAAAGCAAGGATCACGATCCGGTAGTTGAGCGCGAGTCTTTCTGAACCCGACCTAGTGTAAAGTCAAAGATCGTTTCCAGAAACCAGTTCCCCGGGCTTCACGCGCGGATATGCATACGATTGCATATTATTGCGCAAACATTGCAGCCAATTGAAGTGGGATGAAGCCGGATTCCGGTAGCATCCAGTCGCAATCCAGTTCCGGGAACGCAGTCTGTCGCAGCGCTCGTCTACGGAACTTCGAATTGATTTCAGCTGCATCGGGCGGCAGCCTCTTCGGCGCCCCATCCCAGCGGTCATCTTGCGGATTACTTGTATTTATCCAGTTCAAGGGATTCCTTTCGGGCGCGGATGGCAAGCTTCCCCCAACTGCAATGCCCGACCATAGAGGATCTGCTCGCACTATGTGCATCCGGCTATTCGGACCGTCGATCCCAGGCAGCTTAGTCTGCGGTCGTGCCGACGTTCGGCAGGCGACGTGCTATTCCCCGAATGACTTTTGTGTGCCTTTGCCACGCTTGTTCGGCCCGGCGCCCCCTCTCGCGTTGACGAAAAGAAGAAAGTGAGACACTTATGCCCAAGTCATTTCCCCTTGCGTTGAAACATACTTGGCTGGCTAGACTTGGCGCTTTCGCCGTCGTTCTGCTCGGTCTTGTCGCGCAGGCGCATGCGCAGTGCACCAATCCCGCGAATGCTATCGTGGCCGAGAACTGCCTGACCGGCAACCCATCCAGCCAGTGGGATACGAACAATTCAGACGCCGGTGATCTGTCGATCCAAGGCTTTGCGACCGACATCAGCGCAAATCAGGGCGGCACGGTCAATTTCAAAATCAACACGAACGCATCCGCCTATACCATCGATATTTACCGGATTGGATATTACGGCGGGATGGGCGCGCGCAAGATCGCGAGCATCTCGCCGTCGGCACATCTGCCGCAGACGCAGCCGGCTTGCCTGGGCGACACAACCACGGGACTGACGGACTGCGGCAACTGGGCGATATCGGCTACCTGGCAAGTGCCTGCCAACGCGGTATCCGGCGTCTACTTTGCTCATCTGATTCGAACGGACACCGGCGGGGACAGCCATATTGTCTTCATCGTACGAAATGATTCCAGCCACTCCGATATCCTTTACCAAACTTCAGACACTACCTGGCAAGCCTATAACTACTATGGAAATGGCAGTCTTTACGGGGCTGGAGTGCCCGAGTTCGGTTTGTCGGTCCGTGCCTACAAAGCCAGCTACAATCGGCCGGTTCTAACCCGCAGCTTCAATAATGAGTCGGCGACATTCATCTTTGGCGCGGAATTCTCGATGATTCAATGGCTTGAACAGAATGGCTATGACGTTAGCTATTTCTCTGGCGTGGACACTGCAAGAAGTGGGGCTTTGATCAAGAACCACAAGATCTTCATGGACTCGGGACATGACGAATATGTCTCCGCCGAAGCTCGCGCAAATATTCAGTCCGCGCGAGATGCCGGTGTAAACCTGGCATTCTTCAGCGGCAACGAGATTTTCTGGAAGACCCGCTGGGAAAACAGCATCGACGGAACCAGTACGCCGTATCGCACGGTCGTCTGCTACAAGGAAACTCTGGCCTTCGCCAAGCTGGATCCGCAGGATCCGCCCACCTGGACCGGCACTTGGCGCGATCCGACGTTCAGTCCCCCGGCAGATGGAGGATTGCCCGAGAATGCGCTGACCGGCACTATCTTCATGGTGAATGGAACCGGAGATGACAATCCGGGCAATCTAACCATCAAGGTGCCCGCCGAGGACGGGAAGATGCGTTTTTGGCGCAACACGGCGGTTGCGACTCTCGCGCCAGGCGCAACATATACGCTCGTCCCAGGATCGTTAGGCTACGAATGGGATGTGGATGCAGACAACGGATTTCGTCCGGCTGGCGCATTCCGGTTATCCACCACAACATATAATCTCACTACCGATTTCCTGCTGGATTACGGCGCCACATACGGCGCTGGAACGGCAACGCACCACTTGATGAGTTACCGTGCAGCCAGCGGGGCGCTCGTGTTCGGTGCGGGAACGGTCGATTGGGCTTACGGTCTCAACAGCAATCACGACAATTCTTTCGGCTTTGCCGCTCCAAATCCTGATGTCAACATGCAGCAGGCAACAGTCAATCTGCTTGCCGATATGGGTGTGCAGCCGGCCACTATACAAACGGGGCTCGTGACCGCATCCCAATCGACAGATACCGTACCTCCGCACTCCACGATCCTGACTCCTGCCATTGGTGCCAATGTCTCAACCGGAGGCAGTATTACGATCACCGGAAACGCGAGCGATACGGGCGGCGTCGTTGCGGGCATCGAGGTGTCCACTGACGGCGGTACAACGTGGCATCCGGCGAACGGCCGCTCGACATGGACCTATTCATGGACTCCGACAACGGTGGGTTCAATCACGCTCCTGAGCCGGGCGGTGGACGACACAGGCAACCTCGAGATACCCACGGATGGAGTGATCGTGAGTGTCGCGCCGCAGACCTGTCCGTGCACGATTTTCGGCCAGAATACGCCGGCAACAGTCGACAGCGGCGATGGAAATGCGGTGGAACTCGGAGTCAAATTCCGCGCCGATTCGAGCGGAAACATCGTCGGAGTGCGGTTCTACAAGTCTGCAGCCAACACAGGAACGCACATCGGCCATGTGTGGAGCGATACCGGTCAGCTGTTGGGTACAGCCACCTTCGGCGGTGAGACAAGTTCCGGATGGCAGCAGGTCAACTTCAGCAGTCCGATAGCGGCCCAGGCTAACACAACTTATGTAGCCTCGTACTACGCACCAGTAGGGCACTACTCCGCGGATGTGAGGTATTTCATCCAGTCCGGCTACGACGATCCTCCTCTTCATGCGCTCGCGGATGGAGTCGACGGTGCTAACGGGGAGTTTGTCTACAGCACCGGCGGAGGTTTTCCGAACACCGGGTCGAACGCCACGAACTACTGGGTAGACGTTATCTACGCATCATCGAACACGTACAGTATCAGCGGCTCTATCAGTGGCCCGGGCGGGGATGGCGCCACGGTCACACTGACCGGGCCGGAATCCCTTTCCACATCGGCAGACGCATCCGGCAACTATAATTTCGGCGGCGTTGTCAACGGGACTTACACCGTTGTCGCGAGTAATCCCGGGGTGACGTTTGCTCCTACCAGCCAGACCGTTAACATCAATTTCGGCAGCGTGAGCGGCGTGAATTTCGTTGCCACGGTTACCAATCCGCTGAGTATCTCGGGAACCATCACCGGAGGAGCGGGCGCGACGGTCGCCTTGGCAGGTCCAGCGAACCTGACCACTACCGCGGATACATCGGGGAACTATTCGTTTGGCGGACTGCTGAGCGGGACATACACGGTTACACCGTCTGAGTCGACATTTATCTTCAACCCCAGCACGCAGGTCGTCACGCTATCCGGGAGCAATGCTACCAATGTGAATTTCGTGGGGCAGGTTTGCACTTGCATCTCGATTTGGCAGCCCACGGATGTTCCTGCGATCATCGATTCCGGCGATGGAGCGGCGGTCGAGTTGGGGGTCCGGTTTACTGCCGACAGTTCTGCTTATCTGACTGGAATCCGTTTCTATAAAGCCAGTACAAATACCGGGACACACGTCGGACACCTGTGGACAACCTCCGGCCAACTGCTTGCCACGGCGACATTCCCCGGCGAAACAGCATCGGGCTGGCAGCAGGGCTATTTCAGCAGCCCCGTCCTGCTCAATGCAGGAACGGTCTATGTCGCTTCCTACTTCGCTCCCAACGGCCACTACTCGGCATCCGGCGGTTACTTCGCAACGACTGGGGTCGACCGGCCTCCGCTGCACGCGTTGGCCAACGGAGTGAGTGGGTCGGACGGTATTTACACCTACGGAACTTCAGGAGGATTCCCGAGCAGTTCCTTTAACTCGACCAACTATTGGGTGGACGTGCTCTATGCCGCCCAGCCGTACACCATCAGCGGAACCATCAGCGGTGCCGGGGGCGCCGGAGCCACTGTGACACTGAGCGGGACCAGTCAGGCTACTACCACTGCGGACGCCTCGGGTAATTTCACTTTCGCAAATGTCTTCGGCGGCAATTATTCAATTACGCCCAGCCAAACGGGATATGTATTCGTTCCGGGAAGCCAGAATGTTTCGATCTCTCAGAGTAACGTGACCGGAGTGAACTTCAGCGTTCCGCAGATGTGCCCCTGCGACACCGTGTGGCCGCTTTCCGCAGCACCGACGCGCGCCGACTCGGGCGATACCGCATCCGTCGAAGTGGGTGTTAAGATTCGCGCCGATAATGACGGCTACATTCTGGGGATGAGATTCTTCAAAGCGGCAGCCAACAGCGGAACTCACATCGGAAATCTGTGGTCCGCCTCGGGGGTTCTCCTGGCTACCGGTACGTTCACGAACGAGAGTTCCTCCGGATGGCAACAGCTTATGTTTACCAATCCGGTCCCCGTGGTGGCGAATACGACCTACGTCGTTTCTTACTTGGCGCCTGTCGGGCACTACTCAGCGGATGGTGCATTCTTTGCGTCCAATGGGGTGGATACGCCGCCTCTGCACGCTCTTCAGAACGGAGTCGATGGGGGCGACGGCGTCTTCTCGTATGGATCGGCAAGCACGTTTCCAAGCAACTCCTACAATTCGACTAATTACTGGGTCGACGTGATCTACGCGGCAACTGCGACGCATACAATTGCAGGCACAATCAGCGGGCCTGGGGCGATAGGTACATCCGTTCAACTCCAAGGACCAGCGAACGCAACCACAACTTCCGACAGCCAGGGCAACTTTAGCTTTAATGCCGTGGCGGACGGCAGTTACACCCTGACCCCGAGCCAGGCTGGATTTATCTACACTCCCGCCGTACTGTCGGTCACCATCAGCGGGGCTCACGATCTCGCTGCTAACTTCACGTCCGCGGTTCCGACCTTCTCCGTATCGGGAACAGTCGCCGGGGCGCCGGGGGTATCGGTTACGCTCTCCGGGACTGCGGTACAGACCACGATCGCCGACGCTTCAGGTAATTTCAGCTTCAGTGCGGTGCCAAACGGCACCTATACGGTGACACCATCCGGAGCCGGGTTCGCAATAACTCCGAGCAATCAAACGATCACAGTCAACGGAGCCGCGGTAGGTAACGTCAACTTCACGGCGGTGCAGACTCTGTTCACGATCAGCGGAACAGTGATGGGCGGAGCGGGAACAACTGTGGCACTTTCCGGGAATTCCGGTTCCAGCGTGGTCGCCGATTCAGCCGGGAATTACACGTTCATGGGACTCACCGTGGGTCGATATACAGTAACCCCCGTGACGACGTCTGGGATCGTATTCAATCCCGGAACCGTAACGGTCGTACTGAATGGAGCCAACGCATCGGGAGTGAGTTTCACAATTCCCCAGAATTGTCCGTGCGACACGATCTGGCTATCGTCGGCAGTACCAGCTCAAACCGATTCAGGAGACGTGAATTCGGTCGAGGTGGGAGTGAAGTTCCGTGTGGACGCCGACGCCTATATCACCGGATTGCGATTCTATAAGGCTGCGACAAATACAGGAACTCATCTGGGCAGGATCTGGACCTCATCGGGAACCCTCCTGGGCACGGCTACGTTCACGAATGAGAGTGACAGCGGATGGCAGCAGGTCTTCTTCTCCTCACCGATCGCGGTCGCTGCAAACACGACTTATGTTGCATCCTACTATGCTCCTGCCGGGCATTACGCTGCGGACCTGCTGTACTTTACGAACGCGGGCGTCGACTCGCCGCCTGTTCACGCCCTGGCCAATAACGTTGATGGACAAAACGGAGTGTTTGCGTATTCTCCGACGGGGGGATTTCCTTCCCAGAGTCTGCAGAATAACGCCGTCAACTACTGGGTGGACGTGATCTATTCGCCGACGTCGACCTATAGCATTACCGGCACGATCAGTGGACCTGGAGGAGCCGGAGCTACGATCAGCCTGACCGGGCAGACGACGGCCACCACCACTGCTGACGCTTCCGGCAACTATAGCTTCAGCGGTTTGGCTAACGGCTCCTACGTGGTGACGCCCAGCAACAGCAGCCTCGTCTTCACGCCGGCCAGCCAATCGATAACGATCAATGGCGCGCATGTCATGAACATGAACTTCACCACCGCGGCTGCAACCGTCGTCAGCTCCGTCACTGTTAATCCCGCTGCGGTTACCGGCGCCACTTCAGCGACGGGCACAGTGACGCTCAATACGCCGGCTCCATCCGGCGGAGCAGTCGTCACTTTATCGAGCAGCAACGCTGGAGCCGTTCAGGTTCCGGCCAGCGTCACGGTGGCAGCCAATGCAACCACTGCCACCTTCACTGTAGCCACAAATGCGGTATCCACCAACACTTTCGTGACGATCTCCGCCACTTACGGCTCAACCCAGAACGCCATCGTTACGGTGAACGCTCCGGTCGTCGGCTCCGTCGCAGTCAGTCCGGCCTCGGTTCAAGGCGGAGCTTCTGGTCTTGGCACCGTTTCCCTGAGCGGCCCCGCACCAACCGGCGGCTCGCTGGTCACGCTCGCAAGCAGCAATTCCGCGGCCGCGCAAGTACCTACCAGCGTAACGGTGGCGGCTGGCGCGACGACCGCCACCTTCACCGCAACCAGCAGCGCCGTGGCATCGAATACGGGAGTAACGATCTCCGCCACGTGCGGTTCAACCCAAACCGCGAGCATTACGGTGAACGCTCCGGTCGTCGTCTCCGTTGCGGTCAGCCCGGCCTCGGTTCCAGGCGGAGCGCCTGCTCTAGGCACCGTTTCCCTGAGCGGCCCCGCACCAACCGGTGGCTTGCTGGTCACCCTCGCAAGCAGCAATACTGCGGCAGCGCAAGTATCTACCAGCGTAACGGTGGCGGCCGGCGCGACCACCGCCACCTTCACCGTAACCAGCAGCGCCGTAGCATCGAATACGGGAGTAACGATCTCTGCAACCTATGGCCAGACGCAAACGGCCAGCCTAGCTGTCCTGACAGGGTCACTTAGTACTGTAACGGTGAACCCGACTTCGGTAGTCGGCGGAACTTCATCGACGGGCACGGTAACATTGGCGGCGGCGGCACCAGCGGGTGGTGCCGTCGTCAACCTGTCGAGCAACAATCCAACTGCCGCGCATGTACCGGCGAGCGTGACAGTGGCGGCGGGCGCGACCACAGCCACGTTCACCATCACGACCAGTCCGGTCGCAAGCAATACGACGGCGACGATTGCGGGAACGTACGGGGTCACTAAGACGTCGGGCTTGACGGTGACCGCGCCGACACTGAGTGGCAACGGCAGCGGCCTCACCGTCAGTCCCACCTCTGTGGTTGGCGGAATCTCATCCACCGGTACAGTTAAATTGACCGGGCCGGCCCCAGCCGGCGGCGCCGTGGTCACGCTGTCGAGCAGCAATACAGCTGCCGCGCAGGTACCGGCGAGCGTGACAGTGGCGGCGGGCGCGACCACAGCCACGTTTACCATCATTACCAGCCCGGTCGCGAGCAATACCTCGGTTACGATTACTGCAATTTTCGGCGTTACCAGGACTGCGAGCTTGACGGTGACAGCGGAAACTCTGAGCGGCGTCAGCTTGAGCCCCACCTCTGTGATTGGCGGATCCTCGTCGACAGGAACCGTCACATTGACTGGGCCGGCTTCCTCGAACGGCGCGGTGGTCACGCTGTCGAGCAGCAACACAACTGCCACGCATGTACCGTCGAGCGTGACAGTGGCGGCGGGCGCGACCACAGCCACGTTTACCATCACTACCAGCCCGGTCGCGAGCAATACCTCGGTAACGATCACTGCAATTTTCGGCGTTACCAGGACTGCGAGCTTGACGGTGACAGCGGCAACTCTGAGTGCCGTCAGCTTAAGTCCCACCTCTATAATTGGCGGATCCTCGTCCACAGGGACCCTCACATTGACAGGGCCCGCCCCATCAGGCGGCGCCGTGGTCACGCTGTCAAGCAGTAACACGGCAGCGGCGAAGGTACCAGCAAGCGTGACAGTGCCGGCAAATGCCACAACCGCAACCTTTACCGTGACCACTAGTCCGGTGGCGGCAAATACCTCCGTCACTATCACGGGAAGTCGCGGAACGAACCACACGGCCACATTGACAGTTACAGCTCCTGCGATAACGTCCCTAACTTTGAATCCCACCACGGTTAGAGGACTAACGCCATCCACGGGAACGGTGGCAATTTCTGGACCTGCTCCCGCGGCCGGAACAGTGGTGACCCTCTCTAGCAGTTCAACCGCAGTCGCGACTGTGCCTGCCAGTGTGACAGTGCCCGCTGGGAACACAAGTGCAACCTTCACGATAACGACAAAATCGGTGGTTACCTCAACGAGTGTTATGATCTCCGCAACTAAAGGAGTGACGCGCACCGCTCTGCTGACCGTGACACCGTGACGTTTGCGAAATTTCGAGAAATCTAAAGATCGGAGGATGACCTCAAGTTTTCGCAATGGATTCGTGGCCGAGGAAGGTCGATACGTAGAGATCGAATGTGTGGAATTATTGCCGCCCAAAAAGGTGGGAACTGTAGTGGGCGGAGGTTATGCTACAGACTGTGGACCAGGCTGCGTCCTCCTCCTCTGAAAGTCAAGTTCTGATCAAACCCAACCTATCAGAACGACGCAGCCCGTCCCTCGTCATTACTAACCACCGCACAACTTCGGTTTTGGACAAGATTGCCCTAGGTTGAAACGAGTTACGCCTGAAGGCCGTGCTGCTGAATCTTATACAGCAAAGCACGATAGCTGATATTCAGGTTCATTGCTGCTCGTCTGCGGTTCCAGCCTGAGGCCGAGAGCGCTTCCTTGATAAGGCGGCTTTCAGTCTGCTGCTTGACGCTGTCGACCACGCCTTTCATGCCAGGACGTAACTTCTCGATCGTACCCGGGGTCTGCGCGATCGAGGAACTTACCTCCTCTGCGTTAACCTTTGCCTTGGTCTTGGAACGGAGGTCCTCGTATGCCGTCTCCTGATCCTGCAAAACCAGCAGCCGAGTGACGAAGTTTCGAAGCTCGCGGATGTTGCCCGGCCAATGGTACTCCAACACCGCATCCATGAGTTTCCAACTGAATGTGAATGGAACCCGTCCGGCGCTTGCTGCGGCACGCGCCAGCATCTGTTCCATCAGGATGGGTATCTCTTCACGTCGTTCTCGGAGGGACGGAACGACAAGAGTGAAGGCATTGATGCGATAGTAGAGATCTTCTCTGAAGCGTTTTTCCGTGATCGCTGTTTCCATATCCACGTTGGTCGCTGCGAGGATCCGGACATCGACGTGTGTTGACGATCGTGATCCCAGGCGGCTGAATGAGCCATCTTGCAGAACGTGCAGCAATTTTGCCTGCATCTGAAGACTCATCTCGCCGATCTCATCGAGCAGCAGTGTTCCCTGGTCGGCCAGTTCAAATTTGCCTGGTTTCGCTTTCAAGGCGCCCGTAAATGCGCCCGCCTCGAATCCGAATAGTTCGCTCTCCAGAAGTTCAGTGGGGATGGCCGCGGTATTCACGTTGATGAACTGCTTGTCGCGCCGGGCATGATACTTGTGGAGCAGCCTGGCCACAACCTCTTTTCCCACGCCGCTCTCGCCGAGGATCAGAACCGGGTAGTCGACATCGGCGAGCAGGCGAATCTTCTTATGCAACGCGATCATTGCAGGAGAAGCGGCCAGAAAGAAGCTCCCATTATTCAATTCCTCCATGTGAAAGGAAGAATCATTCTCTCTATCCGACGGAAAGCCGTCCGACGCATTGTTGGGCATCGGGCATTCGGAAATCAATCTGGCGATGTCGTGACGGAGCAAGGGCTTCATCAGGACGTTGGTAAGTTCTCGACGGTGCGAATGTACTCTCCATGATGGGTCTCCGTTTTCCGCCAGAATGTGCGTCTTGGCGTTATCGATGTTCTGAAGCAGGGAAGGAGAGAACAAATCATCAAGGTCGGCCGGTCTGGCGGCATCGAGAAGAAGAAGGTCCCATTGGGCATGCTTGAATGCCGCGCATGCCTCCTGGGCAGAGGGAACGCACTGGACGTGATGTCCTTCGGCTTCGAAAGAACTCTGGATGACTTCGCAGACGTGAGAATCTTGAGTGACTACAAGTAACCGTACACCTCGGCACACACGAATACCTCATCGCAAACTCGGGTAAACTGCGCCATGAGGACAGACACATCCCTTGGAACTGGAATGCCTCCAGTCCGACATGCCACATCAAGTTGAAAGTAGCCCCCCCGAAGGTGAGATCCTTCGGTAAGTTGCAGGAAGAGAGAGGTGGTACTTATATCCCCTCGCTGAATTGGCCCACGCTAACGACAATCCTTCTCAGTCATTAAGTAACCCCCCAGGTGATGACTAACCGCGAGTTACCTCTCGAAAAGTACAATGAGTTGTTAGCTGATTCCTTACGACAGATAGCGTGAACCTACCCCACTCATTTCACCAAGTCAAGTCAAAAAATGTAAAGCGGGCGGGTTTCTCGATCACATTCTTAAGTCTTCCCGCTGGATCAAAACTCGCGACTCGCCTTTCGAATGGTGATAGTTAAGTGCTCGCTTCGTTAACCTGGTCGCATTGTTCTGGTAACTCCCTTTCCGCTACCCGGGGTAACCAAAATCGGATAACTTCGGTAAAATCTCCGGAGCATTGACGACTTTGGGAGCAGCCGCATAGGCCAAGGATTACGTATCCCCTCAGTCACACCTGATGATAGTAATCGAAAAATGTCTGAAGGATTTCTGAAGGTGATTGACATGAATCAATTCCCGGGGATCGCAGATGGCGCGTAGCGCAGGCGTCGCAGTTATGGCGCCGGCCTCATCGGACTGGCTGTGGCACTCGAGATTCTGAGGCGATTCTCTGACGTGCCGCTGGAGGTTCTCGAAAAGGAATCCTGGAGTAAGGCTGCCTTTGTGCGGGTTCTCCAGCGACCGCTTCCTGCCTTAATAATCGATGATCGCGCGCAGGGCGCGGCCGGAGTGGGAGTTCAGGCTCTCGATCATCATGGCAAGCTGATCGACGACTTCATGTTGTTTTTGGGCAGGGCATGGTGAACGTCTGTAATATCTCGTCGCCCGCCGCGAACGCTTCCTGGCAATCGCGCGAGACATAAGAGACCGGCTTATCGAAGAGATGCCGGAGGGTATACCCATCCGGATGTGAGATCATACATCGACGGTGCCGTACGAAAGCACCGAATAGGCCACGAGATTCTAATACGACTACGCCATCCGCAGGGCTCAACCCGAAGATAGTGGTTGATTCCGTAGGCGAGCGTTCCAGAGCGGGAATTGGTAACACCGATAGTAAAACTAAAGTAATTATTGTCACGTCTTGCCGAGAATCCTTGGTGTAAACTTTTTCAAAATAGCAGGAAACCGCTCCAGACTTCATTGCGTTCAGGATGACGCGTCGACTCGTTCGAAGGGCCGGCAAATCACCGGAACAGAAGGTCCGTGCCTGAGCAGGTCACGTGCCGGAGGCGTATACGTGCGCGGTTCGGGAAACGGTCGTAAAAGCCAGTAGATTTATAGGCTTACGTTCACCGAGGAGTCGATATGCTGTCAGCTCCCTCATGAAAGTCCTTATTCCGATTCATTTGGTTGAACTCTTCTAAGCCTTGAATTCCCTGGAACTTGTTTGACCAATTCAAGCGCCTTGGTGCGCCGATAGTGGGGTATTGACTTTGCTAAAGAGCCATTTTTCTCTTTTTCTACTGTTGGGCTCGCATTCCGATACGGGCCATGATTCACTTGGCGATAGAAAAACGCGAAGTGTAGCGTGCAACCGCAAAGCACGAGGGGAAGTTTCACTGGTAGTTTTGGCCTGCGTCTTGATTCTGGCCGTGACGTGTCAACAGGCAACGGCCGCAATTACGCGCGACGCTCTCACAAGTTTCACGCAGAGCACGTCCTCTAAGACCGTCAAAAGCCCTGCATTCACAGTCAGTTCCGGGCAAGAACTCTTACTGGCCTTGATTTCGACCGATCAATTGACCTCTCCAAATACTACGGTGCAAAGCGTCACCGGGGGAGGCTTGACGTGGGCGCTTGTGGTACGCACCAATGCTCAATCGGGAACCTCAGAAATCTGGCGCGCCTTTGCGCCCAGTGCAATGGCCAATGTGCAGGTTTCAGCGAATCTCTCCCAATCAGTGGTGTCGTCCATCACCGTAATGACTTTTACGGGGGCGAACATTTCGGGCACCAATGGTTCCGGGGCCATTGGGGCTATCGGCTCCGGCCATTCGTCAAGTGGCGGCCCAACCGCCAGCCTGACAACCACCCAGAACAATTCGCTGACCGTCGGGGTCGGAAATGACTTCGACAAGGCGTTGTCGCGAACGCCGTTGACCGGGGAGAGCCTCATCAATCAGTCGTTCTCGTCGACCGGGGATACCTATTGGGTACAGCAGGTCAATGCTCAGACCGCTCTCAAAGGGACACAGATCACGCTCGGCGATAGTGCACCCACGTCGGATCAGTACAATCTCAGCATTTGTGAAATCGTGCCAGCCGCGGCGGCTGCCACGCCGAACCTAACGGTGAGCACCGCGAGCCTGGCATTCGGGAGCGTCGTCGACGGGACATCGTCCGCGTCTACGTTGACCTTGTCGTCCACGGGAACGGCCGCCGCGACGATCAGCTCCCTTTCGGCCAGCGGGACGGGTTTCTCCCTCGGTCCAGTGACATTGCCGAAGACCTTGTCGCCCGGCCAGACTTTGGCGTTGCCGGTCACTTTTGCCCCGACCGTAAGCGGTTCCATTGCCGGAAAGGTCACCATCGTCAGTAATTCTATGACGAACCCGACTTATACGGTGGCTCTTAGCGGTACCGGGGTGGCGGCCACACGCCAACTCACCATGAGCGCGACATCTCTGAACTACGGCAATGTCACCGACGGCGCATCGGCCACGATTACACTTACCGCGACCTCGTCTGGGAATAGCGCGGCATCGCTAAGTTCCATGTCGCTGTCCGGCAGTGGTTTCTCGATGGGTACGCTCGCACTTCCACTGAGTCTCTCACCGGGTCAGTCGCTGGCAATTCCGATCACGTTCGCGCCGAAAACAAGCGGAACGGTCACCGGCAACCTGACGCTTGTGACTAATTGCACAACGGGCGCCACGTCGACCATTTCCCTGGCGGGCACTGGGACCTCTTCGACTCCGCAGATCACCCTGAGCGCGCCGTCTCTCAGTTTTGGAAACGTTAATGATGGTTCATCCAAAGCCATGGCTTTGACGATAACCTCCTCTGGGACTTCGGCGCTGACGGTGAACTCGCTTTCGATCAGCGGTACGGGATTCTCGGTCGGCCCCGCCAGCCTGCCCGCTACGTTGGCTGTGGGTCAATCGCTCACCGTGCAGGTCGCTTTCTCGCCTCAGACCGCGGGATCTGTGACCGGCAATCTGACGATCAATAGCAACTCGACAACCGGTCCAACCTCGACGGTTTCCCTCGCCGGCACGGGAGTGGCCGCCACGATCCCGACCCTGTCGCTCAGTACCACGGCCCTAAGTTTCGGATCCGTGACCGAGGGGGCTTCTGCAAAACAGACGCTTACGTTGTCGTCAACCGGAACGGCGGCGGTTACGGTTTCTTCGGTATCGGCCGCAGGAACGGACTTCACCGTCGTAGGCGGCACATTTCCGGTTTCGCTGAATCCCGGAGCGAGTACAACGGTTACCGTCCAGTTTGCGCCCACGACAACTGGAACCCTTACGGGTCAACTGGCGGTTAACAGTAATTCGAGCACCGGAAGCAGCATTGTCGTCGGGCTCTCTGGGTTCGGTGAAGCGGCCGTCACTCATTCAGTTGACCTTACCTGGTCGGCGCCGTCTACTTCAGACGATCCCGTCGCCGGTTACCATGTCTACCGGGCGCCCCAGGGGGGAGCCTTCACGCTGCTGAACTCCGCGCTCGACACTCAGACCGCCTATACCGATAGCACGGTGGTATCGGGTACTTCTTATACGTATCAGGTGAAGAGCGTTGATGCTGCCGGCATTGAAAGCATCGCCTCAAACCAATTTACAGCCACGATTCCCTAGAGCCTCAATCCTGGGAGGCCATCGCCGCGCGGTTTCGCGCACCGTGGCCTCCCCCTTTCTTCTCGACACTCTCGCTGGCGTCCTGGAGCAAAGCACTTTGGCCGCTGCAGGGATTGTCATCCATCCTGGCGTCGGCTCAGGGAATTCCAGGGTTTGGTGTACGCTTGAGCTGATCAAGGAAGGTGGAGTACGTGGGTCGGCCTGAAGTTCGAACTGTTCTTCTTCTTGCGCTTTCAATCTTCGCAGGCAGGTCGATTCAAAGCCAGTTCCAGCATCCGCTATCCTCGCAAGTTCGCCCTTCGACATTGGATCCCGCGCAGGCGAACGATAGGGCGGCAATTGAAAAGACGGGTGCCGTGCGAGTCTACTTTATCGGGGCTGATGAAGTGGATTGGGATTACACTCCGCGTGGTCGCAATGTAGTGGGATTACCCCGGGTAGAAACCAGCGAGGCCGACGAGGCCAACGCTCTTCGCCACCGGGTCTACCACAAAGCCGTTTACAGGGAATACACCGACGCCACGTTCAAGCATCTGAAACCCCGGCCGCCAGAATGGGAACACCTAGGCATATTAGGTCCATTGATCCGGGCCGAGGTCGGCGACTCGATCCGCGTCGTCTTCCGTAACAATACGCATTTATCCGTATCGATGCACCCCCACGGGCTCGAATACAAGAAAGACGCCGAGGGGGCTTCCTACAACGATGGCACCACGGGAACGGTTAAAGCCGATGACAAAATCGCTCCCGGCGCCACCTTCACCTATTTATGGAGGGTTCCGGAAAGAAGCGGGCCTGCAGAGATGGATGGGAGCTCCGTTCTCTGGATGTACCATTCCCATTTCGTGGAGAGTCGCGATATCAACACCGGGCTCATCGGCCCGATCATCGTCACGGCGCGTGGAATGGCGCGTTCTGATGGTTCCCCAAAAGATGTCGATCGGGAGTTTATCACCGATTTCTCGATTTTCGACGAAACCGCGAGCTGGTTCTTTGAGCACAATGCTTCTCGTGATCCAGGCGGAATCCGTCTAAAGGCATCCGACCCCCTGCTCCGCGAAAGAAATCTTCTTTATTCAATCAATGGATATATTGAGGGGAATCTGCCTCTGATCACGATGAAGCGCGGAGAGAAGATCCGTTGGTATTTGCTATCCAATAGCAATGAAGACGATGTTCACATGGCTCACTGGCACGGAAACACCGTTGTGTGGAACAAAATGAGGATGGATTCCGTCGCTCTCAATCCGATGGCGATGGTCAGTGTAGACATGGTGCCCGACGATGTTGGAACCTGGCTGTTCCATTGTCATGTGGACGATCACCTTAAAGGCGGAATGGTCGCGGTGTATCAGGTGTTACCCTAGTCCCCCTCCCTCCAGGACGCGCGCAAGCCGGAGCGGAGTCCGCCGGCGCGGATGCGAAGCTGCGTCGGCTGCTGCCCAGGTCGATACTGCCATCCGGTTCGATTTGGGCGCGCGCCACTCCCTCTCCATAAATTTCTGAACACAATCTGCCAGCTGCCGGCGGCCGCTTTTCCGGCGGCCTTGATGTTCGCTCACGGACCTTAGTCCGTCAAGGGGTTGTCATTCTGCACCTTGGCAGGATCAGGGGATGTGAACAAGGCCGTGACGAAGTTAGCAATTGTTTGCACACACATCCATCCGTGTTGGATTCTCATTGTCGAAACCACGGAATAATGGTCCGATTCCGGCTCGCCAAGTGCACCCACGGTTATATGAGGACGTGTTCCCAAGTTGGCCCGTAAATTGCAATCAACACGGCGTCTACAAACCATGTCCGGCGAGATCGGCGGTCATGGTCTTATCGGTGCCGGAGATTTGGAATTTCGGTTAGAGGTCGGGTTTGTGCCGGCAATCAAAAAAAGCGGGTAATTTCGCAGTTCCTCGATCACTCAAAACGCAGCGAGCGATACCGACCGAAATCGGCCCCGGCGATCTAGACGTGTCAACTGAGGTTTTTCCATGAAGTCAATTCGCTGGTACGCGTTCACAACACAGCCTCGCCACGAGAAGGTCGTAATCCGGCAACTTGAATGTAAGTCGATTGAGTCGTTCCTTCCTCTGTTGCAGACTCAAAGTCGACGCAAGGATCGTCGCGCCATCGTCGATGAGCCCCTTTTCCCAGGCTACGTTTTTACCCGTATTGACCCCAAAGACCGCACGCACGTCCTTAAAATTCCGAGTGTGGTGCGGATGCTGGCTTTCAATGGCGCGCCGGCGGCCATCGAGGATGACGAAATCGATGCAGTGCGGCGCTGTCTTACCTGCGGAGAAAATCCCGAACCTCATCCTTTTCCCGAGACCGGGGATCTCGTCAGAGTGAGATCCGGGCCCCTAAAAGGGCTTCAAGGGGTAGTCACCCGTTGCAAGAGCCGCCTGCGCATCGTGGTATCTATCCGCCTGATTCACAAGTCAATTGCTGCCGAAGTCAGCGCACAGCTTCTCGAACCGGTTATCCGAACGGTCGAACAAATTCCGTAGTTGACAAAAGCGCCCTTGAATCGCAGGTCTGACAGAACTCACGGGCTGCGCCTGTATGACCGCGATTATCTCAACTTTGCACCATCTCTTCAGATGCGTGTATTCGATGAGGACTCTGCATGGCAACATCGAAGTTAGCGTCTCCGAATCTCCGAGCTCACAATTCTGCCACCCGCCGGCTTGCGGCCGGCGTGTACCCGCCCGAATCCAGATTGATTTCGGAAGAATCATTTCTGCACTATCTCCAACTGGAGCAGAGGAGGACGGAGCGCTCAGGCCGTTCGTTTCTGCTGATCCTGATCAGCGGGGAGGGCCTCGATGACGAACTGCATAACCATTTGTCCCCTGGAGTGATACCCTCATTGTCCGGATGCATTCGGGAAACAGACGTGCTGGGGTGGTACGAACAGTCCTTGTCGCTGGGGCTGATCATGACCGAGATCGGCGATGCCTCCTCCGAGGTGATTGATGCCATTATGGCAAAGATCTCAGCAGTCTTGCAGGAATGCCTGGGTCCTGATCTGTATTGCCGGATGGCGGTCACAGTTCGCGTATTCCCCCATGAATGCGAAAACCGAATCTTCAACCGGAAAGGCACGAAACACTCCACCTCCAAGTGGGCCGATGATCGGCTCAAACGCTCCATCGATATTGTAGGAAGCCTGATCGCACTCTTTCTGCTCGCGCCTGTATTCGTTGTGATCGCGATCCTTGTAAAGCTGTCCTCCAAGGGGCCGGTCTTCTATTGCAAACAGCGCGTCGGACAGAACGGGAAGGAATTCCCGTTCTATAAGTTCAGGACGATGTATGTAAACAACGATTGTTCCATTCACCGGGAGTACGTTACGAAGCTGATTTCCGGGTCTGCCGACGCCGACGCCAATGGCGGGCTCTTCAAGCTGAAAAACGATCCGCGCGTGACCCGTATAGGCAAATTCCTGCGCAGAACAAGCCTGGATGAGCTTCCCCAGTTCTTCAACGTTCTTCTGAATCATATGTCGCTCGTGGGACCGCGCCCTCCGCTTCCCTATGAATACGAAAGGTACTCCACATGGCACAAGCGCCGGGTGAGGGAACTGAAGCCAGGCATAACTGGCCTGTGGCAGGTTGAGGCGCGATCGCTAACGACGTTTGACGAGATGGCGCGAATCGATATCCGCTATGCGAAGGCTCGTAATCTCTGGCTCGATCTGAAGATTATGCTCCGTACACCGGCAGCCATGTTTTCGGGGCGCGGCGCTTGCTGAGGTTCCATTAGTCGCATCGTTCAGCAGAGTAGTTCAGTTCCGAACACTTACCAGGCTTTCAGGATCACATCCATGCCGACATTGGCCGCCGAAAAGTCATCTGACGCAAGCGATGTTGCAACTCATCGAACAGGTGATGCCGGCAAGGGAACATACGGGGAAATTTTAAAATCATCTGCATTAGTGGGTGGATCTCAGGTACTGAATGTCGTCATTGGAATGGTACGAACGAAAGCCATGGCGGTACTGTTGGGGCCTTCGGGGTTTGGCTTGTTCGGTTTGTACAGTTCCGTTGCTACTCTCGCGCAGACGATTTCGGGACTAGGAGTAAACAGCAGCGGTGTGCGCCAGATAGCCGCTGCGGTCAGTTCAGAGGATGATAGAACGATCCGGCGGACCGTGCTGGTACTTCGCAGGATTTCACTTTTGCTCGGGATGCTCGGTGCTGGACTGATGGTCTTGTTTTCCCGGCAGATTTCCATAATTACCTTTGCGACAAAGAGCCATGCGGCCGAGGTTTCCTGGCTCGCCGTTGTGGTCTTTCTCACCCTCGTCTCTGCCAGCCAGACGTCGCTTATACAGGGATTTCGACGCATCCTCGAACTGGCCAAGATTCAGGTTCTAGGAGCATTGTTTGGAACGCTAAGCAGTATCCCGCTTGTGTATTACTTCAGAGAACGTGGTGTGGTGCCATCTCTGATTTGTGTCGCCGCGATGACGATTGCCGCTTCCTGGTGGTACAGTCGCAAGCTCAAGTTCGGGACAACCGCATCTGCCCTGATGTCGCCAACTCATTTTTGGATGGAAGCCGCTGCTTTGCTCAAACTGGGAATGGCATTTATGGCCAGCAGCCTCATCACGCTGGGCGTTGCTTACGCGGTTCGCGTAATGGTCCTGCACAGGGTGGGCATTGAGGCAACCGGCTTATATCAGTCTGCATGGACACTCGGCGGCTTGTACGTCGGGTTCATTCTCCAGGCGATGGGCGCTGATTTCTACCCGCGATTGACGGCCAGTGTGCATCACCATCCGACCTGCAATCGCCTTGTAAATGAGCAGGCCCTGGTCGGGTTATTGCTGGCCGGCCCGGGAGTGGTAGCCACTTTGACGCTTGCGCCCATGGTTATCGCGCTCTTTTATAGCGCGAAGTTCGGCCCCGCGGTAGGACTCCTTCGTTGGATCTGTCTCGGAACCATGCTGCAAGTGATTAGCTGGCCAATGGGCTTCGTGGTTGTCGCCAAAGCGAAACGAGGTCTCTTCTTCGGCTGCGAATTGGCATGGGGTATTGTCAGTATGCTTCTTGCCTTGGGCTTGGTTCACTATTTTGGTTTGCAAGGCGCCGGCATTGCTTACTTTGGGTCGTATGTTTTCCACGCCCTGATGTTGTATGCCATCGTTAGCCGCCTGAGCGGTTTCCGTTGCTCTAAAGAAAATCAGACCACGGGCATATTGTCCCTTGCGCTGGTTGCAATCACGTTTTGCGGCTTTCAGTTCCTGCCATTGCTGTATGCTGCCGGACTTGGCATTTGCGCCACGCTTCTGCACGCCGTCTACTCGGTCCGTAAGCTCACTTCGCTGGTATCGCCCGAGCAGATTCCCTCGCCGATTCGCCGCGCTCTGAATGCTTTCGGCCTGCTCTCGCGCGCCAATATCCGAACCTCTGAGGCATCCTGACGCAAGCGTCATGAAAGAACTTTCAATCATTCTCGTGAACTGGAACTGCATCAGGTATACCGAGCAGTGCCTTGCCTCCATCCGAGACACGGTGCGCGATATGGATTTCGAGGTCATCGTCATCGACAATCACTCTGCCGATGCGCCCTGCCCAACGTTGATCGAACAGTTTCCCTGGATCACTCTGCTGTTCTCAGATGAGAATCTTGGATTCGGCAGGGCCAATAATCTGGCAGTAAAGCATTCGGCAGGCGAGTACCTGTTGTTTCTGAATCCAGACACTCTTGTGTTAGGCGATGCCTTGAAGCAGATGCTGCTGGCATTGAAACGTATGCCGAAGGGCGGGGCGGTCGGGTGCAAATTACTGAATCCTGATGGTACCCTGCAATCGACATGTGTCCAGCCTTTCCCCACCATCGCCAATCAACTCCTTGCACTGGATTGGCTGCAGCGTTGCTGGCCGGCTTCGCCGCTATGGGGAAGACAGGCTGCGTATGCGAACGAGCCTGGCAAGGTGCATGAAGTAGACTTCGTGTCCGGAGCCGCCATCCTCGTAAGGCGCGACGTATTTCTGCAAGTTGGTGGATTTAATCCAGACTATTTTATGTATGCGGAAGAAACGGAGCTCTGCCTCGCAATCCATACCGCAGGCTATGACGTGGGACATACAGGGGATGCACAGATTATTCACTTCGGAGGCCAGAGTACCAAGACCCGTGATGATAGCTTTGCGTCCGTAACGATGCGGGATTCAGTCTACCGATTCTTCAGGCGCAATCGAGGCAGTGCATATGCGGTGACTTACCGTCTTGCAATACTCCTGAGCGCGACTTGCCGCGTGATGTTGCTAGGCGGTCTCTTTCAGGTGGCTACGCTCCTGCGCTACCAAACTCTAAAACAGGATGTTAGACGGGCCTTTCGGAAGTGGCTTGATATAGCGCAATGGGCCGTGGGGATCGGGATCAGTCGACTTGCTCCGTCCTCAGGTTCCTCTGGACAAACATCGGAAGGATGAGCCTTCTACCGCCAGTAGCCGCAGTCGGAAATCGCTGAAGGCAATTGGTGTTTTACATTCAGAACAACAGGTTCGGGAGTAAGCTAATGGAAATCCGCGCGACCGTGTGTCAGATATGTCAATCGGGAACGGGTAGTCTCCATCTGGTTCGAGAGATGATGCTGGGTACTCGGGACAGGTTTTGTTATTCTGAATGCTCCGAATGCGGATGCCTGTCGCTGGCGGAGGTCCCGACGGATATTGAAAAGTATTATCCGCAGGATTATTGCTCGTTCATGATCCGGCCGTCATCCTTTCTGCGACGGCTTCGAAACGCCTTGTATCTGTCCCGCTTTTCCTTCATGGTCAACTGGAAACAAAGAGACGATTTTGACGTAATCCGCCGCGTGAAGCTCAAGAAGAGCATGAGGTTTTTGGAAGTCGGCGGACGGTCCGGAAGTCTTCTAAATGACTTGCGCGACCTCGGCTATGACGCCCACGGCGTGAACTCATTCGTTCAAACCGACATCGTTGATCAATACGGGGTTCGCGTCGAGCGAAAGACGCTCGCCGAGGTCAAAGGTAAGTTTGACGTCATCCTGTTTCGGCACTCATTGGAACATATGCCGATCAATGTACTTAGGATGGCGCGCGAACATATAAAAAGCGACGGCTATTGCGTCGCCTGTATTCCAGTACTCGGCTGGACCTGGCAGAACTACGCGACGGATTGGGCGGAGATCGATGCTCCGCGCCACCTCTTTGTCCACACTGCCAAGAGCTTCTCGATGTTAGCCGAGAAGAGTGATTTTCGGATCGACAAGATTGTCTTTGACACGTCGGAGTTTCAAATCTGGGCGAGCGAGTTTTACCGGCGCGGAATTCCGCTGACCAAGGTTCCTCCACCCACACGCGAGCAGAGACATCGAATGAAGGAATTCGCGGAAGGCCTCAATCTGAGTGGAAATGGAGATACCGCTCAGTTCTACCTTAGACCGTCGTGAACAAGGACCCGGAAAACGGAAACCTGTAGTTCGCAGCTACGACGAGAAAATAAGTCTGGAGTTCGGACTATTTCGACATAGATTTCCTACGCAAGATACGGGTGCTTCTGATATTGAAATGAATCGTGAATACACCGCCAAAAGGGAGGAGAGATGTTTACGGTCATGCCTCTCGCCCAGTTAGTCTTGAACTCCGAAGCGATTTAAGCCGCCTCAGACGACCATGGCGCGTTCTGCTCCTTGATACGCTGCTTTTGGTCCAGCTTCGGTCCGACCCCTGAACGGGACGGAATCGGTTCTTAATGGTGCAGCATTCAACTCGGCAAGATTCCTGCGACCTTTCCCGAGTGTTGCCCCAATGTTACGATCAAGACACTGTCCATCTGAAATAACTCGCCTCGCCGGACGCAACCACGGTGGCCGAAGCACGTTTTTCGGAGCAAGACATCCTTTTGCTCGGATCGACTTGCGCGAAGCTCACCGCCGGCCAATCCAGCAGTGCTTCTTGAATGCTTCCATACGCACCGGGTCTCCAGCGAAGAGACCATTCTCCGGAGCGAGCCAGTCCTGGACAGACCTGACAAGCGTGGGGCACTGCCGAGTTTGAGTCTCGCAAATATAGAGTTATTTCCGGCGTCCGTTTCATTCTCGCCTTCAACAGTGGACCCGCCACAGTACTCGGCTCGGCTTCGTCTGACCCGATCTTCTCGCGCAACACCATCCGCCCGGTTAACAGGCGGAGGCCATTAAACAACGGCTTTGCGGGGTTCAGGTAGAGGGACAGGCGCCCTGGCGCGAGTCAGGATTCAGCGTTGTGCCAGCGGATAGTGATACGGGCGCGGAGCGCGGCTTGGTGACGCGCGGCCGGCGAACAACCAGGGCCGGTCGACTCCGTCGGGGAGCCGGCACTTGACCCGGTGGTTCATTTAGGCCTCGAACGCAGTCGACAAATAAGCGAGATCCGCAACTCGCTGCTTTTGAAAGATATCCGGGCTCAATACGTGAATTAGTTGGGGGTGCGACGCTTTTGATTACCTCATTTGAGACAAAGGCGTACTCGTCCCCCGCATCAAAGCCAACTGGAGAGGTAACCGAATGAAGACCTTCCCCCGAGTTGGTTTTTGGACTTCGCTCTCGTTCGCGGTTGTTTTAGGAGCCGCGGGATGCCATGGAAATCAGAATCAGCCGAACACAACGGACCAGTCGCAGAACCCGACCGAGGATCCGTCGACGGCCAATATCGCTCCCATCTCGAATGCCACGAGCGCTTCGGGCGATACGGGGACACCGGCTGCCTCGGATGGGCAGTATGCGGCGAACCCACCTTCGTCCCAGCCTGCGTCGGGAGAGCCCTTACGAAGGGCGCCACGGCCATCGGGGGGATATGCGGATCAATATCCTTCGGATCAGTACTCAGGCGGCGACGATAGCGGGGACTACGATGACTCCAACTACGATCAGCCGGTGGATTATGCGCAGGAGGCTCCACCGCCCTTGCCCCAATACAATCAGCCTCCGTGCCCGGGGGACAACTACATCTGGACTCCCGGGTACTGGAACAATGATCCGAGCGAAGGCTACTACTGGGTGCCGGGAGCCTGGGTCACGGCGCCGTACCAGGGGGCTTTGTGGACTCCGGGGTATTGGGGCTATGACCGAGGGCGCTATGGATTTCATCGCGGTTTCTGGGGCCGCTTCGTAGGCTACTACGGCGGAATCAATTACGGATTCGGCTATGTCGGGTCTGGCTACCACGGCGGTTATTGGAATGGCGACCACTTCGCCTACAACCGGGCCGTGAATAACGTGAACACCACGGTTGTCCACAACGTTTACAACTACACCAACATCACCAACATCACCAACGTGACCCGGGTCAGCTACGCCGGCGGGCAGGGGGGCATCAACCGGCGACCGCTGCCGGCGGAAATCGCGGCCGTTCGCGCGCCGCACGCGCCGCCGATGACCGCGCAGCTGCAACAAGCACAGGCGGCGCGCACAGAGCGGGGCAACTTCGCCAAGGTGAACCAGGGTCGTCCGGCCATGGTGGTGGAGAATCATCCCCTTGCGGCAGACCACATCCAGCCTCCACCGGTGGTGACCCGGGCACAGGCTCCGCAGCCGATGAACCAACCGCAGCGCCCTGCTCAGCCTCAACCTGCGCCGCAACCCCAGCACCAACCCATGGCTGCGCAACCGCAGCCACGGCCGGGAGAACCGGTGCGTCCGGGAACACCGGCGCCGGGTCACGCGATGCCGCCACAGCACCCTGCTATTCCGGCGAACCGTCCGGAAGCGGCGCCGGCTCATCAGGCTCCGGTTCAGCATTCGCAGCCCCAGCGAGTGGAACCGGCGCGTCCGACTCCTGAGCCGCAGCGCACCAAGCCGGACCGACCGGCAGCGCAACAGCATACGGAGGGCCGCCCTGCTCCGCAGCAGCACCCGACCGAGACGAGGCCTCAGGAACACCACAATCCGCCTCCTCAGCAACATCCGCAGGACGAAAAGCGGCCAGAGGAAAAACGACCTCAGTGAGCGGCTAGAAAGTGCTTACCGCCTCTTCTTCGCGAAAAGGCCTCAGGTGTTTTCTGGCGATTCCAGATCAGGGGTTTGCCTGCGTCCGCAGCCCGCATTGGAGCAAAAACTACGTCGTGCCGCCGAGGACACAGAGCTCGCCGGCGGTCCGGAATATCTTCGTAAGGCTGGAACACGGGCTGTGAATGTTTCCGATGACCTGGCCATGCTCACTGTCGCGAGGCGGCGCACCATCATTACAGTGACGTCACGTTCCATCACCAAACTGCTGGCAGAGGGAAAGGCGAGACTGGCCAACGTCATAATGTGCCCGTACGATTCCGTGGTATTTTTCTCAGATTTTTTGGCGCACACAACGTGACTCCGCGTGCACGGATACCCGACTCAGAAAACGGTGGCCCTCGACCGACATTGGTCTTTTCCTGCTCCAGTTCTGGAATTGAGATCCACCAGCATCACGGTGCGCCGATGGAACGGTCATTACGGGAGAGCGCTCACCGCATGTGTCGTTCATGGCCACGAAACTGCTGCACTGTGCCAACCGGTTAAGAAGAGTCGATCCTTGGTAGGTCAGACTTAAATTTTGATTGGGGGTGCGCAAGTCTTGGGTTGGGGGTCGCCACGGTCATTGGCCTGCCTCATCCTCCGATGCCGTCAGGCCTAGAAACTCGTTTAGTCCGGGTGTTCCAGCCGCTTCAGGGGGAGAGGCTAAAATGCTGAGGAAATTGGAGGCGCGGGCCGGGATCGAACCGGCGCATAAAGGTTTTGCAGACCTCTCCCTTACCACTTGGGTACCGCGCCTTGGCAGGGCAGCCTTCAAAAGTATAGTTGAAGCGCGCCCAAACCGCCGTAGCCAACCCGGGAATCCGGAGGGCGGTTGGAGCGGGAGACGAGATTTGAACTCGCGACCCTCGCCTTGGCAAGGCGATGCTCTACCACTGAGCTACTCCCGCTTGTCGCAAGCTTGAGTATACCGGGCTGCCCGAAACCGGTCAAACTGCAGGCGTTCGCCCCTCGGAGCTCCTTGTTTCCACTGAATTCCGGCCCGTTCCAGCACCACTTCCGGGCTTCTCATTCACGATCTGCCCGTCACGCATATGGACGATCCGGCCGGCGACCTCCGCCGCCTCGGGGTTGTGGGTAATCATCAGGGTCGTCTGGCCCAGTTCGCGATTTGACCGCACCAGCATATCCAGCACCGCCGCGGAGTTCTGCGAATCGAGGTTCCCGGTCGGCTCGTCCGCCAGCACGATTGCGGGTCGGGTGATCAGCGCCCGGGCAATCGCAACCCGCTGCTGCTCGCCGCCGCTCAGTTCTGAGGGCCTGTGTTTGAGCCGCCCGCGAATGGACAGCAGGTCGCTCAAATGGTCAAGGTAGGCGCGGTCCAAAGGCTCCGTGCGCCCGCTCACCGAATACGCAATCTCGATGTTTCCCATCGCGGACAGGGTAGGAAGCAGATTAAATTTTTGAAACACAAAAGCGATGCGCCGCTTGCGCAAGCGCGTCCGCTCGCTGTCGTTCAGAGTGGCGAAGTCGACGCCGTCGATTATGACGCGCCCTTCCGTAGCCCTGGTCAACCCGCCCAGCAGGTAAAAGAGGGTTGACTTGCCTGATCCCGACGGTCCCACGATCGAGACAAATTCCCCTCGGTCAACAGACAGCGAAACTCCACGCACCGCCGGAACCGGAACCCGGCCGGCCATGTAAACCTTGGTGAGATTTTCGGCAACAATGATGGGCGACGACGCTTCAGCTTGCACTCTCTGATTGTAAATGGCTGATTTTCGCGCGGATGCCCAGGCTACCAGTCCGACAATTCTGACTTGGATTGGTCTCGTTTTTCGCCCTGCCTCAACGCCGATTCGGACACGCGAAAACAGGCGTAGAATGGCGGCATGAAACGTCTGGCTGCAGTCGCGATCGTGGTCGCTCTGTCAGTACTGCCTGGTTCTGCGCAGCGTGGCGGCTCCCACGGCGGTTTCTCTGGTTCTCATTCAGGCTCCTCCAGTTCGCATGGCGGATTTTCCGGCCCTCGCGGCGGATTCTCGGGCTCGCACAGCGGCTTCACCGGCCACGCTCCGGCGTTCCATGGGGGATCGAGCACATTCACCCGCGGCAGCATGGGCGGAGTTCGCAGCGTCCCGCCTCCTCGTTTTGCCGGACCTTCGCAGCCCATCTCCCACCCCATGCCGTACCCGGGTCCCGGCGTCAGACGCGTAGGTCCGATCACGGCCTCGCCGCGTCAGCCAAATCCCGACTCGATGCACCGGCGGATGCCGTATCATTCGCCCTACGCTGGCAACCATCGCGGAAATGACTGGGACCGTCGCGGTAGGGACCGCGACAGGGATCGAGACCGCTTCCGATTCAACAGTGTTTATCTCTGGGGCGGATACCCCTTCTGGCCCGGATGGGGCTGGGGATATCCTTATCTTCCGAATTACTGGGACAATTCCGACGACTACGATTCGCAGCCGGCTTCGAATTACGCCGCAGCGCAGCCGTCCTATCCCGAGTACTCTCCGGAGCCATACGACGCGGCCGAACCCGATTCGGCAGAATCGCAGCAACCGCCGTGGCCTTCCTCGCACCCCGCGCCCTCCACGACCCAGCCGACGTCCGCATCGATCGCTCCGCCCAGTGAATCTCCAGTCACGCTGGTATTCAAAGACGGCCGGCCCAACGAGCAGATTCACAATTACCTGATGACTGCAACCACGCTCTCAGTCCTCGACCAGCGCCACCGCGATATTCCGGTCGACCAGCTCGACCTGACCGCCACTGCCCGACTGAATCGCGAAGCCGGCATCGAGTTCGCGGTTCCGGTAGTTGCACGCTAGCCGGGTAGCCGTCCTCATCCGAATTTCTCGGAGGTCGGAAGTGCTGGTTTTGTTCCACCGGGCTTCTCTTGCACTCCTGTTCCTCGCATCCTGCGTCCACGCTCAGGAAATGCACAGCCATGGCGTGCCGGAGAGATTGGGAAAGGTTTTATTCCCCGTGTCCTGCGTACCGGCTGTTCAGGAAGAATTCAATCGCGGGGTCGCCCTGCTCCATTCGTTCGCATACCAGCCAGCACAAGAAGCATTTCGCCACATCTCAAGCGTGGATCCAGGCTGCGCCATGGCCCACTGGGGAGCGGCCATGACCTCGTTCCATCAACTTTGGGACCCGCCCCTGGCTCCCGCGAATATTCCGGCGGTGCGGAAGGAGATCGAACTCGCACGCCAGATCGGATCCAGCTCGGATCGCGAGGTTCGCTTCATCCGGGCACTGGCTCTCATCTTCCAAGACAGTTCCGCTTCCTATTCGATTCGCGCCTCGGCGTACGAAACCGCAATGGGTGAACTTGCCGGTCAATACAAGCAGGATGTCGAGGTCCAGGTGTTTTACGCACTCGCTCTTCTTGCCAACTCGTCGCCCTCCGACAAGACCCACACGCGACAGAAGCAGGCCATCGCGCTGCTCCAGCCGCTTAGCCGTTCCTATCCGGATCACCCGGGCATCACTCACTACCTTATTCATGCATGCGACAGCCAGGAACTCGCCTCATCAGGTCTTCCGGCGGCGCGCGCATACGCCGGCATCGCTCCTTCCGCGCCGCATGCGCTGCATATGCCCTCGCACATCTTCACCCGGCTCGGTCTCTGGCAGGACTCCATCTCTTCCAATCTGGCCGCAAGGCAAGCCGCGCATCAGCAGGGAGACATCGGCGAGGAACTTCACGCGATGGACTACCTGGTATACGCCTACCTGCAGGCTGGGCGTGACCAGGAAGCAAAGCAGATTGTCGATCAACTTGCGACCATGGCGCACCTCGATCAGGGCAGCTTCAAGATTGCTTATGCGTCAACCGCCATGCCGGTTCGCTACGCGGTAGAACGAGCGCAATGGGACGAGGCGGAAAAAATCGTACCCGCGCCGGGAGCTCCCCCGCATGTCGCTGCCATCGCAATCTGGGCTTCTGGCCTAGCCCTTGCCCACCACGCGAAGCCCAACGAGGCTCAAGCCAAAGCTGTGCAGTTGCGTCAGTTCGAGGGGGAACTTCGCGACGCTAAAAACGATTACTGGGCAGGCCAGGTTCGCATCCTGGCGAACGAGGTAGCAGCATGGTCGGCGGCTGCCTCCAATGATCCGGACCAAGCGGTCGCCTTAATGCGCTCATCCGCCGATGAAGAAGACGGGCTCGAGAAACTTCCCGTCACCCCCGGTCCCATCATCCCTGCGCGGGAACAGCTCGGGTACTTGCTGCTTGGGCAGGGCCGACCAATTCTAGCCCGGAAGGAATTTCAGACCGCGCTGGCTAATTCCCCGGGCCGGCGTGGAGCTTTGCAAGGATTGGCTCGTGCTTCCTCTGCTTTGCGACAGCAGTAGTCTGGATTCCTCATGGCCGAACCAGAATTCGCGATCGTGATCGAGTTTTCGCTCCATTCCGGAGCCAAAAACTGTCTAGAAACAGCCAAAAAGGTCGATATTTGCACCACTGTTGCGGCACTTTCTGAGCCTACATCCACTGCAAGTATATGAATTTAAATTTGTTAGCTTATTTTTCACAGTTTCACGGCTCGATTTTTTTTTTGCAATTGGGCCGTAACTCATAGGAAACCGATGGGCTTAGAGGAAATTCCGGGGCAGGCTTCCTTCGACTACGCGCGGGGAAGGCTTTGGACCAGGGTCCCGCGGCAGGGCCGCGGGCGAGTCAAAATGTTCAGGAGATGTGGAAGAGCTTGCTAATGCCATGGATCAATCCTCGATCCTTCCATTGTGCTCCGGGATGCGGTAATTATCTGCAACCGAGAAACAGGGTATGGGCGCGATGCGGTGAAGGGAGAGCCACGGGGACCCGCTTTTCTTGTCGAACCCTCCCAAAAACCCCAGGACTAGAATAGCCTCTGAGGGAATCCAGACCATTGATCAGAGCTTCCCGGAAGGATACTCACCACTCCTATGGATGGCGTTAACCCCTGGCAGACTATTCCCCGAAAATCCATTGTTGTTTTTCTCCTTGCGGTATTCTTCATCTTCACCACCACCGGATTTGCCAACGACATCCTCAACATGGGGCGCCAGCGTCCGCTCCGCTTTGGCCTTGGAGTGGTACTTTCCGGGTTATTCGCGGTCTCGTACGCAATGACAGGCATAACTCTACGGCGCCGGTTCTGGAAGGCGTTCCTGCCGCTCTTCGCCCTGCAATTTGTTGTCATGGGACTAGTGAGTAATTGGCTGCCTGACGCGCCAAGCCGGGTTCAGATGGGCGCCACCGAATTGGCGCGCCTGCACGGACGCCTCATCTTCGATGGCATCGCTGTGATGGCTGCCGTGAGTTTGGGGTACGCGGGCTTTATCTATGTCTCCATCAGCGAAGCCAAGCGATACGCCCGCACTCACACTGAAATGGCTCTGCTAGAAAGTGAAATGGCTGCCGCCCGCCAGGTTCAGCAACTCATTCTGCCGGCCCAGGACCAGTCCTTTCCCGGCTATACGGTGGAATCCGCTTATCAGCCCTCCCGCCAGGTCGGAGGCGATTTCTTCCAGATCTTCCCCGCCGGCAAGTGCGGCTTGCTTATAGTGATTGGCGATGTTGCCGGCAAGGGTCTTCCCGCCGCCATGCTGGTTTCGTTGCTGGTCGGTTCTATTCGCGCCACCGCCGAAGAAACCAATGACCCCGTTCTCATGCTGCGGCGGCTCCACGACCGGCTCTTCGGCCGAATGGGTGACGGATTCTCGACCGCGCTTGCCGCACGCATTTCCGACGACGGCCTAGTCACCATTGCCAACGCCGGCCATCTGTCGCCCTACCTCGATGGTGAGGAAGTCCAACTCCCCGGCGCATTGCCGCTGGGAGTGGACGGGGGTGGTCAATACGAAGCCACGGCCTTTCAACTCCGTCCCGGCAGCCGTCTCACGTTCTACTCTGACGGCGTGGTGGAAGCACAGAAGCCCGATGGCGAACTGTTCGGCTTTGACCGGGCCCGGACAATTTCGATGCAACCTGCGGCGGCAATTGTTGACGCCGCGGTTCGATTTGGCCAATCCGATGACATCACCGTGGTCACGATCGAGCGGTTGCCCACCACCGAATCCTCCGACAACGTGAGAAACGCGCCTATTCACGCGCCAGCCTGAAATTCAAGCTTTCGATCGCCTGCGGTTTCAAAGGGTGCTCATACCGCCGTCCCGGAGAAGTTCTGTCCCAACTGCGAATGCGGATTCGTCCGAGGCGAGGAATACGACAGCGCTGGCGATCTCCGTGGGTGTAGCGAATCGACCTGCAGGAACCTGCGCCTGGATGGACGCCGCAACCGCCTTGAGCTGCTCGCCTGAGAAGCCGAGCTTGCCGTAGAGCGGCGTGTCCACGGGGCCGGGACTCACGGCATTGACGCGGATGCCCCGCGCAACCAGTTCGCCCGAAAGGGTGCGGGCCAAAGAGAGCAAGGATGCTTTGGTGGCGGAATAGATGGTGGTGTTGGGCATACCGATATGAGCGTTCACTGAGGCGTTGAGGACGATCGACGCCGGCTTGGCAAAGTGCGGCAGGAGAGCCTGGATTAGAAAATAGGGGCCCTTGACGTTGATGGCCATGGAGCGATCGAACGCTGCGGGATCGAATTGCTCGATGGGACGCATGTCGACAACGCCCGCGTTCACGAAAAGGATGTCGAGTCCGCCGAACCTTTGCGCCACCTGGGCGGCCAGCTCTTTTTGGCTTGCGGGGTCGCCGGCGTCGGACGCGAGAGCGAAGACATCGGAACCTAGTTCGCGCGCGGCAGCGGCGACGCTCTCGTTGGTTCTGCCGGTAACGGCGACACGCGCGCCCTCGGCAAGGAACATGCGGGCTGTTTCGAGCCCGATACCGCTGGTGCCACCGGTGATGAGCGCTCGTTTGTCATGCAGCCTGTTCATTCGGCCTCCTTGGGGCTGGAATTGCGGTTTTCGGGACAGATGGAGACAACGTTTTTGCCGTAGCCAGCGCTGGGCGCGGTGTAGGCCTCGGCTGCGTTTTCAAGCGTGTACACGTTTTTGATGAAGGTCCTCAATTCGCCCTCGGTCGAGCAATGCGGCGACCTGTTCCAGTTGCGCGCGATGGGGTTCGACGATGAAGAAAGCGCGCTGGGCGCGGGGATCGCGCTCTCGTTCCGAAGCGATGGTCACCAGTCGATCGCCGTTGAGGAGCAGCGGCCAGGAGCGGCTGAGAGTTTCTCCGCCAACGGTATCGAACACGACATCGACGGAACTTACGACGTCTTCGAAGCGGGTGGCATCGGTAGTCGATGAGTTCGTCGGCGCCAAGTTCGCGCAGCAGGGCGTGACTGGCAGCCGAGGCAGTGGCGATCACGTGGGCGCCGGCGCGATGGGCCAATTGGACCGCGAACAGGCCGACAGCGCCGCCTCCGCCGTGGATGAGGACGCGCTCGCCCCGCTGGAGGCGGGCACGATCGAATAAGCCCTGCCACGCGGTGAGGGCGCTGATGGGAACGGTAGCAGCGGCCTCGTGGCTGAGAGATGCGGGCTTGTGCGCCAGATGGTCCGGCAGCGCGAGGCAATATTCGGCGGAAGCGCCGTCGGCGAACCAGTCGTTCATGCCGAACACAGGAGTTCCGGCAATCCAGGGTGGCGACATTGCGGCCGGTTGCCGCGACGATCCCCGAGAATTCGTGTCCGGGCACTGCGCCTGTGCGAGGCGCGCCTTCGCGGGTGTGGGTGGTGGGAGACCAGCCGAGTTCGGTCGGGGTGACGGCAGCGGCACAGACGCGGATCAGGACTTCATTGTCTCCCGGGCTTGGGGTGGGAATCTCCTCCAGGCGCAGAATCGGTGCGGCAGGGGTACCGGTCAGGCGCAGAGCTTTCATTCGAGAACCTCCTCGATCAAGATGAGGGCAGCCCGCGCCGGGATGTAGAGATTTGTTGCAGGCAGTTGGCGTTAACGGGTCCTCGGATCTCTGCCCCGCCCGCTGTTCTAAAATGAAAGGTTAACCACCTCACGTCAGGATTCCCCATTCATGTCCATCGAATCGAAATCGACCCTCTTCAAGTCTCTGGAAACGGCCGCATCCCAGGCCGGGCTGGTTCTACTCTCCACCACGGAGGGCGCCGACTTCCACGGCAAGCCAACGTTTGTGTTCCAACTGGGCCTGCCTGGGGTTGACGGACGGTCCTTACAACTTCAGCTCAGCAAGGCCTTCGATTTCGACAAGCCCGATCTGCTGCCCACCATGACGGCGCACCTCGCCGCCGAGGCCAAACGCCTGCGCAATCCGCGGCCCGAGTGCTACGTTACGCTTGGCGGTCTGCCCATCGCGCTGGGCAGGTTCCAGTGGCCGTTCCACCGCTCGACGTCCGGCGCCGACACTTACATCGTGCATGGTGAAATGTTCCTTGCTGACGGCGGCCCCCAGCAACTGCACGCCAAGCTTGCTGCCTCCGTCACCGTCACTTTTGCTGAGATTGTGCCCGCCATGGAGCAGCCCTACGCGGAGACGTTTGTTTACAACGCCATCCGCAAGACTGTGGACCTGGGCCAGCTTGAATTTCTGAAGTCTGGCAATCGCCAGCCGGTTCCCGTGACCACCCGCTTTTACAGCCGCTGGCAGAAGCGATTCATCTTTACCGAGACCAACGACAACGAACGCCTCGCCTACCTGCTCGCCAAGGTGTACTGGCTTTCAGGGGTGCTGGGAGAAGGCAAGCCGGTGTGGATCGCGGATCCTCGCGATGGGCAGTACCTGAACACGGGCGAGGCCGACCTGCTGCGGATGGCAGGGCATGAAGCCGCGGAGGGCCTCATGGCGCTGGAGGGTGAATTCGCCGCCCCGACACCGCAATTGATGGAACGCGCCCCGGAATTCCGCGCCCGGCTTGAGGCCGCTCTCACCTTCACCAAGCCCCAATTCAACGAGGCCATGCGCTCCGGCCACGCCAATATGTAACCACCGCCCTAGAGCGAACTACCGCAGGCCGAGCAGAATCGTGATCCCGCCACGTTGGTGCGCTGGCATCGCCCACAGGTGATCTGGGCGCCCGACAAGGGCATTGCAAACGCCGCAGCCGCTGGTGCAGTTGCCGGCGCCGGCGGGACATTGATGTTCACGTTGACCGGCCAGCCCCAGCCTTGCGGCACGCTCATTCCCAGCGCCGCCGCGATTCCTGCTGCCTGGATGGCATTGAACTCCCGCACGCGCCCCGGCATGAAGAAGCACTCAATGAGCCCAAGGAAGAAAGGAATGCTCGTCCAGAAAAAGCAGCAATAGAGAATGCCAAGCCCGGTCCGGCGTAAATAGAAGTGATGAACCCCGAACGTGCCCAGAAACAACGCCAGAAGAACGCCCACCACTTCGTCGCGTCGCACTGCCTCGTATTGCTCGTAAAACATCGCCTGCGTATTGGGAATCGGAACGCCGCTCATGGCTGGAATTCTCCTCTGGTTTCTAGTCTCTGATACGCGCCCGCCGCCCCGGGAGTTCCCCCTCGGCTTTAACGAGCCGCCACTGGCCCATGTTTTATTAGCATCTCATCTGCGCTGTCCACGCCATTCGTCGCTGCGAGGGCACATTCAAAATCGAAGACTACTTCCAGCGCGTCGCGTCGGGTACGGCACCACGCGCCTGGACCTGGTGCGATGATGAAATCTCTGCGATTCGGCCTCGGTCGTACAATGTGAACGTTGCCAGGCGGCGCGCACACTACCGCTCGAGTCAGTAAGCAGCCAAGAGGAATCAGGGTGGATCACGCTGTAACCATCGCGGTAACGATGACATTGAACGCTAATCGAACCGGCCGGAACGCAGTCAAAAGCGGTTGCGCTTATCGATCGATCGCCACGGCACTCCTCGTGTGGCTCTTTTGTCTTTCGACAGCGTTTGCGCAACAGCAGACAGCGCCGGCTATACGCGGCACTGTTCACGATGCAGCAGGAACTCCAGTTAGTGGCGCATCTGTTTACCTCGAACGCAATGGCGCTCCGTCCGCGGAGATAAAGACAAACGCAGATGGCAGATTTGCTTTTCGGGCGATCGCGCCCGGCTCCTACACCGTGAGTGCAGAAAAATCCGGTCGCCACAGTCAACCGATAACAGTTAATGCCGCGCAACCTGAAGGCGAACACCTTTTATTGACCATCAAGGATGCCGACTCCACAAAGAACTCCTCGGCTCCCCTCTCTCAACCAGGTGGAATGGAATTTGCCGACACGCCCAATTTCACCATCGCAGCGGTTACCGACTGGACTGCCGCCGGCGGCCACGGCTCCGACGCCGTGCTGCGAACCAGCGAGTCTCTGAATCGTGAAACGCTTAACTTGAAGCCTGGGCGGACTGATAGCCATTCCGCCGAGCGAACCGCCGGATGGAAAGAACAGGAGAGTGCTCTTCGCGCAGCTGTTGCGAATGCCCCCAATAACGTCGAAGCTCATCACGCCCTGGGCAAGTTTTATCTTGAGTCCGGGCAATTCGACGAGGCACTTCCACCACTTGAATCTGTGTACAAGATCGATCCAAACGATTACGAAAACGAGTTAGATCTGGCGCTTGCGCTGAAAAGCAAAGGCGATCTTGCACAGGCCCGTGAACATGTTCAAAAGCTTCTCGCCAGTCACGAGACCGCCGAAGCGCATCGGCTGGCCGGCGAACTTGAGGAGAGGATGGGCGACCCGCTATCGGCGGTGCGCGAATTTGAGCGCGCGGTGCGCCAGGACGCCAGTGAGCAAAACTACTTTGAATGGGGCTCCGAGCTGCTTTTGCATCGGGCCGTGTGGCAGGCCAAAGACGTTTTTTCGGCGGGGGTCAAGGCGTATCCGAAATCGTCGCGCATGCTGACGGCTTTGGGAGCAGCCCTTTTTGCTGGCGCCCTTTACGATGAGGCTGCGCAACGCCTCTGCGAAGCATCCGACTTGAATCCCGGCGATCCGGAACCCTACAACTTCATGGGCAAGATCGAAATTTCAGCGCCCAATCCGCTGCCCTGTGTCGAACAGAAACTGGCGAGGTTTGCCGAAGAGAGACCCGCAGACCCTCTCGCCAACTACTTCTATGCGATGACTCTGTGGAAACAGAAAGGGCAGTCGACCGATCCGGCAGCCCTGGCGCGGGTTGAAGGTCTGCTGAAGAAAGCGGTCACGGTCGACCCCAAATGCAGCGATGCCTATCTCCAACTCGGAGTGCTTCAAGCCACGCAGCGCGACTTTGCCAAGGCGATCGGTTTCTATACCAAGGCGATTGAAGCGAATCCGCAACTAAGTGAAGCGCATTATCGATTGGGCGTCGCGTACGACCGCGTCGGTGAAAAAGACAAGGCCGCACAACAATTCCGGTTACACGACGAGATTGAAAAGCAGCAGGCTGCTGCCGTAGAGAAACAACGGCGTGAGGTGAAGCAGTTCCTGGTTGTGATGGATGACAGGAAGTCCGACTCGACCCCGCACTAAGCAAAAGCCTAAGTCGGACAAGTGCCCAGCCTCAAGTTCATTTTGGTTTGGCGGTTGCGACGATCCCCGCACCTTCGCGAATCGTGAGTATCTGATTTGCTTTGACTTGCGTAAAACGCTCGACCTTCTGCGTCGTTGGCCATTTCACCTCGATCGCATCAATCGTCGCAACACTGCCGAGGCCGAAGTGGAGCCGCAGATCGTTTTGCGACATAACGCTGGTGCCGCTATTCACCTCATCCATTTGAATATGTTTGCCTGTAATCACGCGTGCCCGCGCACCAATCGCTGTCCGATTGCACTTTGTCCCGACCAGCTTCAGCTTGATCCAGTTCTGCTTATTACCACCGACGTTGTGGAGAAGCGACGGCGCTTCGTTCATGTTCAGGATGAGCATGTCTATCCCGCCGTCATTGTCGTAGTCTCCGAATGCCGCGCCGCGGCTGGAATAATGCGCAGTGATCCCCGGGCCCATTTCTGACGAAACGTCCTTGAAGCGGCCATTCCCAAGATTCTTATAAACCAGGCGCGGGTTTTTGAAGGTCTCCCCGAAGTTGTACTTATCGATCTCCGGGTATACGTGGCCGTTGATCTGGACGATATCGGCCCATCCATCATTGTCATAGTCGACAAAACCACAACCCCAGGCTACGTAGGTGTTATTGATTCCCAGTCCGGAGTTGAACGAAAGATCGCTGAAAGTGCCGTCTCCGTTATTGTGGTACAAGTTGCAAGTATCGTCGGCGAAGTTAGTCTTGAAGATATCGAACCAACCGTCGCAGTCGTAGTCGGCCACGCCCAGCCCCATGCCGGCCTGCTCGTGCCCGTCATCGTTATAAGCACACCCGGCCATTACCGCGATGTCAGTGAACGTGCCGTCGTGATTGTTCTTGAAGAAAATACTCGGTTCAGAATCCACGGCTACATAGATGTCGGGCCATCCGTCATTATCGAAATCATAGGATACGGATGTAATGGAATATCTCGGCCCTGGCTTGAGAATCCCGGCCTTCTCCGAGACATCGGTAAACGTGCCGTCGCCATTATTGTGGTACAGGATATTCGTGTCGCCGGGCAAGCCGCGCGGCCCGCACATCGTCGGCACTCCTTTCCATTGGCAGAAACTCGCTTCGTCCACGGACGGTGGCTTGTCGGGATCGAGCTTGACAAAGTTACATACAAACAGATCGAGATTGCCGTCGCGGTCGTAGTCGAGAAAGCTGCAGCCCGTTCCCCAACGCCCATGCGCCTGCGCCAGTCCCGCCTTCGCAGTCATATCGGTAAACGTTCCATTTCCGTTGTTATGGAAAAGGATGTTATGGCCCCAGAAAGTGCAGAATAAGTCATCCCATCCATCATTGTCGTAATCACCCACGCACACGCCGGTTTGCCAACCGCTGCGCCCGAGTCCGGATTTCTCGGTCACATCAGTGAATGTACCGTCACGGTTATTCTTATAGAGATGGGTAGTGGGCGCCTTGCCTGCAGGCCAGTGCGCATCGAGACGGCTGCCGTTGGTCAGGTAAATGTCGAGCCATCCATCATTGTCATAGTCGAAGAAGGCTAACCCACTGCCCTTGGTCTCAATGATGATTCGCTTCTTGTCAACCCCTCCCCAAACGTTGGGGACCGTCAGGCCGGCTTTCTCCGCCACATCAATGAACTGAACAGGGGATGAAGGCCCGGCGGCAACCGCAGCCTTCGCTTGAAACCGATCGCCCAATTTCCACAAAGGTGTGGTCAACGCTTCCAGCAGGTTGCTGCCGAGCAGAAACACCGATGAGCCAAGAAAGTGCCGCCGAGGAATGATCATAGGACTATCCGATTATAGTGAGTTGCGGAGCGCACACGAATGTATGTTATGAGCCTCACCGGCCGTGCACCGGTGGAAACGGATGAGGAACAAGGCCGGCGCCTTCCTTCACGGCGATGATGGAATCGATCGGGACATTAGCAAGCTTATCCACCTGGCCACTGGGCCAGGTGATTACGAGCGAATCGATCTTCGCGCGCTTGCCCAATCCGAAATGGATCCGTGGATCGCTGGCCGACATGTAGCTCGTTCCGCCCTTTGCCTGGTCCACCTGCACGACTCCGCCGGAGGTCAACTTGAGAACGGAGCCAATCCCGTCGCGGTTGGATTTGGTGCCGATCAGCAACACCTCCACCCAGTGATTGCCGTTGGCGCCGTCGTTCCGTAGCAGTTCGGGAGAGTCGCCGCGGCAATTGACCGCGAGCCCAACTCGGCCGTCGTTGAAAAAGTCAGCTGTGGCCAGTCCCCGGCCTGCGACAGGACGGTTGAAATCAGCTCCGAGCCTATCGGACACTTTTTCAAATTTGCCATACCCCAAATTCCTGAACATGAGCAACGGTTCCTTGTATGAGACCAGGCTGTGATAAAGCGCCACATTGTCGACCATGGCGCCATTGGCCTGGACGATGTCGGGCCAGCCATCGTTATCGAAGTCGAAGAATTTGGCCGACACCCCGCTCAGGAGCATCGCCTTGTTGCCGATCCCCGAACTGTAGGTAACATCGGTGAAAGTATCGTCGCCATTGTTGTGATAGAGGCGATTCAATTCAAAATCCAGGTGCGTGATATACACATCAAGCAGACCGTCGCCGTCAACGTCGGCTGCATCGATGCCCATGCCTGCCTCGTAGCGTCCGTCTTCGCTGGCGGCAAGTCCGGAAATCAGGGAGACATCGCTGAAAGTGCCGTCATGATTGTTCTGGAAAAGGAAGTTGGGCCAAGTGTCGTTCGCAATGGCAATGTCAGGCCAGCCATCACCATTGAAGTCCGCAAGCACTAGACTCATCCCCTTGGACTCTGCTAATCCGACGCCGGATTTGTCGCTAACATCTGTAAACGTACCATCGTGATTGTTATGATACAGTTTGGTACGTTGGCCGTGATAGTTCCCGGGATTACAGTAAGAACGATACCCCGGCGCCCGCTCCCCGCACCACAGATTGTTCTTGGGTGTCCAATCGATGTAGTTAGTCACCACGAGGTCGAGCCAGCCATCCTTGTCAAAATCGAACCACCCCGCGCTGGTTGACCACGAACCTTCGTCTGCGACTCCCGCTTTCGCCGTGACATCTGTAAAGGTCCCGTCTCCATTATTGCGGTAGAGGATGGCGCGTCCATAGCCCGTCACATATAAGTCAGGGTACCCATCATTGTTATAGTCGGCAACGGCCACGCCCTGCCCGTAATGACCTTCGCCTCCGACACCGGCCTTGCTCGTAACGTCGGTGAATGTCCCGTCACCGTTATTGCGATAGAGGGCCGACCGAAGCGGATGCGCCGGCGTGTACGCATCTGTAGCGCCGGATTGAACAAAGTACAAGTCCATCAAACCGTCCTGGTCGTAATCGATCCATCCGACGCCTGTCCCCATCGTCTCCAGGTAATACTTCTCGTCAGTCTGGGTTGAATCCTGGACAAAAGTAATCCCGGCGGAGCTGCGAATGTCGGTGAAATGGCCGCTAACTGGCGGGGCTGAATTGGCTGATTTTGCACTTTGCTCGGTACGAGTTCCTCTCGACTGAGAGCCTCCAGGTGCAGCCAGCAGCAGCAGAACTGCGGATAGAGCCATTCGTACGGTCATAGCGTTCTGTCTGCCAGCGATAGCGCCAGTTGCAGGAGCTGCTCCTGATTGGCCGCACTCATAGTCTGATTCTCGGGGGGAACTGAAGGAGTGCGATCGAGTATCTGCTGGATCCGGTCGATCTCGAGACTTCCACTGGCACTGCTTTCCCTGAATCGATTTAGAACTTCGCGGGCCTTCTCGACCTTTCCCATTTGAAAATAGAAAACGCCGAGTGTTGAATAGCCTGCGCTCCACTCGGGAAGCAGATCGATAGCTCTCTCAAGTTGGGTTGCGGCATCGGCGGTATTGCCGCGCATGGCAGAAGTTAGGCCCAGTCCCCAGAAGATCTTTCCTGACGCCGGGATGCGGGTTTGCCCCTGCGTGAGAATCTGTTGGGCCGCATCGATATCATGGGTACGTAAGTCAATCAGTGCCAGCGAAAGGTAATTCTGATCATTGTCGGGGTTGCGTGCTATAGCGTCTCGAAAAATCTCTGTGGCACGCGATGAGTCTCCGGCGTGCGCCGATATATCTCCCAATAGATTGAGGGTCGCATCATCTTTACGTCCTTCCGGTGAAATACTATTTGCCACTTTCAATGCACGCGCGTAATCGCGTTTGTGAAAACATGCATTGGCCAGGTCAAACTTTATGTCGTCGGAGTTGGGATTGGCTTCGAGCGCTGCCTCGAAGTGTTGGATCGCATCGTCGTAAAGGCGATAACGGGCCAGGAGCACACCCGTTCCGGCCAAAGTGCGGTAGTCGGAAGAACTAAGTTTATCTAATTGAGTGACTATGGCCTTGGCATCGTCCAATTTACCGGACTTCAGGTACGCTTCTGCGAGTAAGTAAAGATCCTCGGGCTGGTCCGGATGGGTCTTGAGTTGATTGAGGAGCGACTCCACATCCAGTTGGTTACGCGCGTCCATAGCAAGAGTGGATCGGTTATCAAGGTAATCGAACAAGTGCTGGTAAGGAAGGGGCCCGGTTGAAGCATTCTTCGAGAGGGTTCTAAAAACCCCCAGATCGCGGTCGGCGGCGGCGGTTTCATGCAGACTTCTCTCCGCCATTGCAAGTTTGTAGTACCCGGTAGCCGGGTCATGGCTCACTCGCACGTATCGCCTCAGCAAATCTTCAGCCTCGGCAAACTTCTTAGCGGCAATACGAATATTTGCAAGTTCAAGCAGAGCTTCGGGAAACGCCGGATTGGCCTTGAGCGTCTGCTGGAACCGGCTTTCTGCTTCCGCCGCATCGCCCTGGCGTTCAGCGATGAAACCAAGATTGAACAGGCAGGTGGCATTCTGCGGATCGAGCTTCACGCCTTGCTGGAAATACTGCTTTGCCTCATCGAACCGCCCAAGGTTGCGATAAGAAAGTCCCAGGAAACTGTAGGAGCGCGCAGACTTGTCGAGTTCAAGAAGCCGCTTGAATTCCTCGATGGCCTTTTCGACTTTTCCGGCCATGAAATAACTTTCACCCAATGCCGCCAGCAAGTCGGTGCGTTGCGGAGCCATTTGCAGACCCGACTCCAGAAGCGGGATTGCATCTTCATAGAAGTTTTGCGACATGCTTACCTGGGCCATAAGGAAAATAACATCGGTATTCTGAGGAGCTAACTTATGCGCCCGCACGAGTAAGTCGAGAGCATCCAGAGGACGCGATTGATTGGCGTGGGCCTGAGCCAAGAGATACATGGCCTCCGATGAGTCGGGCTTCAACTTCATTGCCCGGCTCAGGATCACCTGCGCTTGGGCGTTCTCGCCGTTGCGGAGTAGTATCTGGCCCAGGTTATAGAGGATTTCGAAGGTCTCCGGTTGAAGTGCATCCGCCTTCTGGAGTTCCATTTGCGCCGGCTTGTATTGTTTCGCGGACGCCAGCAGGACTCCGAGCGAGAAATGCACCTGTACGTCGGACTTATTCTCTTCCGAGAGTTCATTTGCCACACGCAACGCATCTGCAGTGCGCCTGGTTTGAAAGTATGCGCGTACAAGATTGAATCGTGCCGCCGTGGTCGGGGGACGGACGCGCTCGAAATGCAGAATGGCGCTGGCCGCCGAGCCCTTCATCATCAGCAGAACGCCCAGGTTGTAGTTCGCTTCGGCGTTCGCGGGGCTCATGGTGAGGACGGTCCGGAACTCGCTTTCTGCTCGCTCATTTTGCTGTTGCGCGAGATAGACATTGCCGAGGTTGTTATGCGTCTTTGTCGACCGCGGATTGAGTTGCAGAGCCTTCTGCAAAGATGCAATGGCCCCGGGAAAGTCGTGCTGATTTGTCTCGATGATTCCAAGGAGATTTAGTCCCTCGATACTCGATGGATGTTGCTTTAATTCATCGAGGACAGCGGTCTTGGCTTCGGAGAATCGATGTTGCTGAATCAGAGATTCTACTTCGTGGTAGTCGATCGCCGCAGCCGGCTTAGCTTGGGCCGTTAACGGGGGCCCGCCGCCGAGCATCGTCCCGAGCAGGATTACTCCTACCGCCCTTGAGCACGCTGTGAACCTGACATTCGGAGATTTCCATGCGAGACCATTCAGGGTCCCCGAATCAGCGTGAAGATCTCCCATGAGGGCAGTCATTTCAGCAACTCCATCGCTTCTTTCGCGCCAGCGTTGTCAGGCTGCCTCTGCAACAACTGCTGCAGCACTTCTCGGGCTTTTTCCTTGTCGCTGCGCATGACATAGAGACGCGCAAGATTGAGATAGGATTGATCAAAGTCCGGAGCTACGCGAATTCCCGACTTGAACTGTTCCTCTGCGTTGGGAAAATCCTGCTGGCGAACGAAGACTATGCCCAGGTTATTCAGCGCCTCAGCATAATCAGGGCGCAGTTCGATGGCTCGCTGCAGATAGTCTGAGGCGCGGGGCATCTGGTTCTGCTGGGCAAACAGCATCCCCAGACTGTAGTTAACTTCGGGATCGTCCGGTTGCAGGGCGAGCGCACGCGTGAGTGATTCCTCAGCCTTATCGAATGCCTTTTGCCGGCGATAGACGTTGCCCAGGTTTAGATAGGCTGTTGCGTATCCGGGCCGGAGCGCGAGCGACTGCTGAAAGTCCCGGATCGCTTCGTCAACGCGTCCTTGCTGCCCTGCGATCATTCCAAGATTGTTCCACGCCTCTGGGTAGTCGGGCTGCAGTTTCAGTGTCTGCTCTAAGTATTGCCGGGCCTCATCAAAGTTATTCCGGCGCAATTTGAGAGTCCCCAGGTTGTAGTAGGCGTCCGCATTATTCGGTTTCGTCGCAATCACCTGCTGGAACGATGCCGCAGCCTGGTCAAGGTATCCGTGCTGGTACATCGCCACTCCGTAAGTGAAGTCGTTGCGCTGAAATGCATTCTGGACCACGAGGCCCGGAAATGGAAGCGCCCTCATCATGCGCTCATGCGCGTCGGCAGGATCGGATTCGATGTCCCTGAGAAGACCACTCGCATTCACCAGACCCTGATACACCTTGATAATCATCCCATCCCGGTCCAGGAGAAACGAAATGGGAATCGGCAAGTCGCGACGGCGGTCGAAGAGGTGGCGGTAAATGATGTTGTAGATCCCCCCCACTTCTTCTGTTGCAAAAACGAGCGGAACGGAGATCTGCTCCCGCGCGGCGAACGCTCGCGCCCGTTCTTTCGCGTCGTTCTCATCCAGGCTAACTGCCAGTACGCGAACCTTGTTTGCGCTGAACGATGAACCGTGCTGTTGAAGGGTCTTCAACAGATCAAGGCTCGCAGGCGAAGAAGTGGCCCAGAAAGCGATCAGGGCAAATCCGCTGCGCAATGATGCAAGATCCAGAGCCTTACCATCGAAGGCGGGCAGGGAAAACTCCGGCGCTTTCAGCGGTTCGATTAGCCACGTCTCAACGTTTTGAGGTAAGAGGTCCGCTGTCGGCGCTGGTCCATCCTCAAAGGTTGCCGCCTGGGAGTAGCCTTGGGCGGAGAAAGAACCAGTGCGTTCTTCGATTTGAATGCGATGGTTGATCGGCAACTGCTCGAACACCTGTGTGTCCCCGGAAGGCCAGCGGACAGTGGCGCGCACCGTTCCCTGATGATCTCCAACTCCGAAGAATAATTCCTTTGAATGCTGAGCGAGAAAGCCAGAGCCAGCCTGAAGATACTTTGTCTGGCGCAAATCTCCTGCATCCACCGTAATTGCCGTACCGATCGCGTCGCGATTGCTCGTGTGTCCCTGCAAGCGAAACGAAATCGAATGCCCGATGTCCTGCATGGCATTGTGCAGGATGCGTAGCTGCGGGGCGTTGCGGTTCTTGAGAATGACCTCCGGTCGTCCATCGTGATCGATGTCTGCTAACGCGAACGAGCGGCTGTCTTCAAGAAAATCCAGCGCCACAGCGCCTGACGCTTCGGTAAAAGTTCCATCATGGTTGTTCACGAACATCACATTCCGGGCATAGCCGTGCCAGGTGCTGTCGGAACGAACCAGCTCATTGATTGCATTCCATCCGCGCTCGTAGGCCCGAGACGCGGTCGCGTCTTCCGGCGATTTGGCAACTACCTGCCGCCAGAAGAAACTCGCAACCTCGCTCTTTTCGGGTCCGGAAAGATACCCGTTGGAAACGTAGAGATCCGGATAGCCATCGTGATCGAAGTCCCAGAAATCGGAGCACCACGACCAGCGGCCCATCTCCACCCCAGCCTCGCGGCCTACGTTTTGAAAGGTCCCGTCTCCGGAATTGCGGTAGAGCGCATTGCCCCGAGCGTGGCGTTGATAAAGTTCGCGGATACTCGGCGGCGCCTTCTCGTGAAACTGCGCTTGTTCCGACACCCTTTGCCCCGCGGCCTCCCACATGCTGGGTACGTAGATATCCTGGCGCCCGTCGTTATCGTAATCGGCCCAGCAGCAGCTCATTCCCGCGCCCACGCTCTCTACGTGCGCCTGTTTTGAAACCACCTTGAATGTCCCGTCGCCGTTATTCCGGTAAAGCTGCGAGCTGCCGAAATCGTTGGCCACAAAGAGATCGGGATGACCGTTGCCGTTGGAGTCGCCCCAGGCACAAGCGAAGCTGTAGCGATCGTTATCGGCATTCAACCCGGCGCGCTCCGTAGTCTCGACGAATGTCCCATCCCCTTCGTTATGAAAAAGACAATTGGGTGGACCATTGCGCGCGTCATAGTAGGGGATCGGGTAGTGATACTGGTCGAGCCCCAGGTAGTACATGTACATGCAGAAATAAACGTCGAGTCGGCCATCGCGATCATAGTCGGCTAGTGCAGCATGCGTGAAGGTCCCCTGGGCAGGGCGCGCGAACTTGAATGCGTCCCGCTTGAGCGAGAAGGTTCCGTCTCCCTGGTTTAGGAACAGCAACGGTCCGGTGCCGCAAACCACCAGGAGATCCTGGCGTCCGCGATTTTGAAAATCGGCGAACAGCGCACATGCCGTGCCGTCGAGCACGCCCACGCCGGCCTTTTCCGTCACATCCTCAAAGGTGCCGTCTCCCCGGTTGCGATAAAGCCGATTCGGCAAGCCGGCGGGCTGGCAGACGTACAGGTCATCGAAGCCGTCGTTGTCGAAGTCGCCTGCCGCCACTCCGTTGTTGCCGTAAACATCAACGCCGACTGCTCCGTCAAGAATCGTTCGCCAGTAATCGGCGCCATGCAGGAGTTGCGAGCGGTACGATTCGACCCCGGCTAGCGCGCGCGAGGTTATATCGACAAAGATCGGCGTGGCCGCCCGGCAGATCGTCTCGTTCCCGGCTGTCCACCTTTGGGCCGTCCAACTTCCTGATTCATCGCGCGTCCATTCGGTCGTCCAGGATCCGACACGCTCTTCTCGCTGGACTTTCCCTGGTCCGCCCACGAGCGATCGTTCTCCCACGAGGTCGTAGCGTATATCGGCAACCATGCTCATCGGGGCGCTCACCGATTGGCGGATGCCGAAGATCTCGAATTCCGCGGTTTCAATGCGTGCGAAATCGGCCAGCCATTTGCCAACTCCCTCGAGAAATCGATCGCGCCCGGAAACAAGCTCTCGGCCAAATTCCCGCCGGACGACGTCGATTCCATGCGCCGAACGGACTCTTGATTCTCTCGCTGGAACCAGCGGGGAAGCTTGAATGGAAGGCCCGACCAATCTTCGCCAAAGCGGCAAGACTGCCGCCGGAGTTTCTCAGGTCCTCGCCCCATTGCCTGAGGATCATTCAATCTCGACGGCATATTTCTCGGTGACGTAATCGTCCGAACCGGGCTGTACCAGGCGGAGGATGTCGGCGATCGGCGACGGGGCAGGGTAGTGGGGTGTCAGCCGGACATCCGGGAACGGAAAGCCCGGCGGCCGGTTGCTCAACGCATTGGCGTGTTCCCCAAGAAGCGACAGTCCGCGCAGGGGGGCGGACCTTAGAAGGAGGGGAGCGAGCGCGATGTTCTTCAGGATGGCCCGCCGGGAAATCGATTGTTTCAGATTCTTGGATTGCGGACGTCATCATCGAGGGTTTTCGCTTGGCGGGCGGATTGTTGGCAATCATAGCATCCTGAAACCTAAACCAAAGGATTCCCGGCAAATCAAATCCAGGGCACGGACCCGGTCGCGAATTACACCTTGAACTACTCTCGAACTTGTCACAGATTTGGAGGGGAGCGGTCCAGAATAACCGCTCCGCGATCGGTATTGAGCACCCTCTACGCGATGAGATTTATACTCTCGCTGTCCACCCCATTAACCCATTTAAAATGAGGGATAAATACTCCATATCTCGAGCCGAAGTCGGCCCCTTTTCCACAGCCGCCCGAGTGCTATTTTGGCACGATGACACTCGATCTCCACCTTTTGGTTGACAAACATTGTGCGTATGATCTAGGCTTCGTCGCACGATTTAGTAATCGTTTACAAAATCTCCGAAACAACCAGAATCAGTCCCCCAAAAGGGCGATGCATCAGGCAATAAAGGGAAGTAGAACGGAGGATACTCGGATGGGCCGTGCACGCATACCTCTTCCTCGTTTGAAGATCGTTGGCTACCTAACCCTCACATGTTTGATCTTTCTGCTAGTCCAAAGTCGCAACGCATTCGGGCAGGTGGATGAAGGAGCGATCACCGGAACCGTGCAAGATACCACCGGCGCGGTGGTCCCGGACGCGCAAGTAACCCTCGTGAATACCGACGACGGCCTCACCCTCGAAACAAAGTCGAGCAGCAGCGGCGGGTACACGTTCTCTCCGGTCAGGGTTGGAAACTACACCATCACTGTCACCGCCAAGGGATTCGCCAAGACTACTCAGAAGAACATCCATGTGCAACGTCGCGCAGGTCGTCCAGGCAAACATCGAGCTCAAGCCTGGCGCGGCAACGGAAACTGTCGAAGTGAATACGGCGCCTCCCGTGCTGCAGACCGAGGAAGCCTCGGTGGGGCAGGTAATCGGCGAAAGCGAGGTCAACAACCTGCCGCTCAATGGCCGTAACTTCACCTTCCTGGCCCAACTCGGCGCCGGCATGCAGACGCCCCAGGCCGACACTCGCGGCAACGCCGCATCCGGCGCATTTTCAGCCAACGGCCTTCGCCCCGCGCAGAACAACTACCTGCTGGACGGCATCGACAACAACTCCAACGCCGTTGACTTCCTCAACGGCACCAACTACGTGATTCTGCCCCCGGTTGACGCGATCCAGGAGTTCAAGGTTCAGACCGCCGAGTTCAGTGCGGAACTCGGGCCGTTCGGCCGGTGCGGTGTTGAACGCAACCATCAAGTCCGGAACCAACTCGCTCCACGGCGCCGCATGGGAGTTCTTCCGCAACGACAAACTCGACGCCGCCGACTACTTTGAAAACAACACCGGCATCAAGAAAGGCAAACTCCGCCAGAACCAGTTCGGAGCTTCCGCCGGCGGTCCCATAATCAAGAACAAGATTTTCTTCTTCGGTGATTATGAAGGCTTCCGCCGCGTGCAGGGTCAGGCCGAGCAGCGGAAACGTGCCAACAGCCTTGATGCGCAGCACCCAAGGAAACGGCCCTTACAGCAACCTTTCGGACACGCTCGCGGAGAACGATGGCACCACTCGTACCGATGTCCTCGGGCGCGCCATTCAAAAGGGAACCATTCTCGATCCGGCCACGACCCGCTTTGTGCCAAACGGTGCGATGGACCCGGTTTCCGGGCTGGTCAACACCAGCGGGTTCGGATGGTTACGTTCGCGATCCGTTCAGCTCGGCCTGCGGGCCCAATTCCAAGATTATTACCCTCGCTGCCTGTTCCGACTTGAACCAACTCAATGCAGCCAATGCCGCCCGGATCGATCAGAACGCCGTTAATGTTCTCAACCTCTTCCCGGCGCCGAACTCCGGCCTGCAAACCTATGGCAATAGCCCCGCCCTGTTTGAGCACCGCAATCAGTTCGATATCCGCGGCGATTGTGAACCCGGAACGAGAAAGATCAGATCTTCGTCCGCTTCAGCTATTCGGACGACCCGATCTTCATTCCCGGGTATCTTCGGAGGCATCGCGGACGGCGGCTCGTTCGACCAGGGTCTGCAGACCGCCAAGTCGGACCAGGCGGTGGCGGGATACACGCACGTATTCACGCCTAACACCGTCAACCAGGTGCGCGCGGGCTTTGCTCACCTGCACACCACCCGCTTCGGACCGGAAGCCACAGTGAATGGGATTCCCGGTCAGTATGGCATTCCGAGCAATGGAGGAATTCCGCAAGGCCAGGAAAATGGCGGACTCCCCGCGTTCGGTATTGGCAACCTGGCCCAGCTCGGCAGCAACTCGTTCCTGCCCTCGGACGAAGTCAGCCAGACCCTCCAGGTGACGGATGACTTTACCAAGATCTACGGCAAGCACAGCTTCAAGATGGGCATCGAATATCAGAACGTGAAGTTCTCCACGCTCCAGCCGGCCTGGTCGCACGGCCAGTTCAACTACGGCGGCGGATTCACCGACATTCCTAACCTGGGTCAGACCACGGGTGGTGTCGCACAGATGATCCTGCCGCCTGCTCCGTTTTCGGCTGGGAACGGAGCCTATACCTCTGCGAATGACCCCAACGGCTTCAGCTGGTCCGGCGGTTCCGACCAGACCTACGCCTCCAACATCAACAAGACCTATGACCAGAAGGTTTACTTCGCCACTTACTTCCAGGACGACTGGAAGATGACGCCCAAGCTGACCCTCAATCTGGGCGTCCGTTGGGATTACTTCGGCCCTATCAACGAAACCAACGGCGGTCAGGCGAACTTCGTTCCGTTCCCGGTCGCGGGTTCGCCCATCGGCGCGCCCACGTTCATCATCCCGGCCATCGGGCAAGGACAACCGGGCTCTGTCCACACACCTCCGATTGCCTCACCGTGCTGGCCAGCTGCACCGGGTTCCTCGACCTGCTTGCTCAGGATGGCATCACCCTGCTTTCGACCAACCGGTGGGGCCAGGGGTTGCTGCAGACACAAAAAACCAACATCGCGCCTCGCATCGGCTTCGCCTACCAGGTGACTCCAAAGTTGGTCGTCAGGGGCGGCGTCGGCCTGTTCTACAACTCATTTGAGAACCAGGGATACGGCCCCAACATCGGCGAAAACTATCCCTTCGTTTTCAACATCACACCCAGCACCCAGGCCCCCCCGGGCTTCAAGGGGCCGTCGGGCGGTGTAGTGCCCACCAGTTACAACACTTCCTACGCGCATTGCCCGTCGGCCGCAGGAGATCCCACAAGCGGGAATGGAACCGCCAACTTCGAATCCGGCTTCTCCTGCGTCAGCCTCAACACCCAAACCTTTAACGCGCAGAGTCTGGGTCTGCAGGGTCTGCAGTTCAACTACGCCACTCCGCGCACCTACAGCGCCAACCTCAGCGTGCAGTACTCCCTCACGCGTTCCATATCTGCCCAGGCTGCCTATGTCTACACCCAGGGAGCCGATCTTCAGGGTGGCGTCGGCTACCAGAACGTGACGCAGATCCTTCCCAACAACGTCAGCGGCACAAAGAGCGGGAGTTGTAACACCAAGAACTCCGATGGCACATTACGCCATGACTACGGGGTCTTCCCGGGCGACAGTTGCGTGCCATTCCCGGACTTCGGCGGCGGCAGCTACCAGGCCACTTATGGAGACAGCACCTATCACAGCCTGCAAACCAAGATCGAAGATCAGCTCTCCAACGGCTTGACCTTCCTTGTCACCTACACCTGGTCCAAGGCCATGTCGGATGCCGGTGACCTGCTGAACGGCGGTACTACCGGCGGCTTGCGTGCCTACAACGTTCCCGGTCTCGGGCCCAGGTTCGACTGGGCACCCGCCGATTTTGACCTCCGCAACGTGGTTCACATCAGCGGAGGTTACCAGTTGCCCTTCGGCAAAGACATGCGCTGGATGAACATCGGGCGGCCTCGCGAACGCGATACTGGGAGGCTGGGCCGTCAACTGGATTGCCCCGTTACAAGGCGGCCAGCCGCTCAACTTCGGATGCCCCACAGGAACAACCCAGGGAACCGGTTGCAACGATGTCCTGGTCAGCGGGCAAAGTCCGCAACTTGGAATCAAGACCAAGGTGATCGACGGAGGACCGAGGCCGTTCTGGATCAACAACGCCGCCGCGTTCAGCCAGCCTTGCAAGCTGTCGGACGTAACGGGTGTGATTGCGCCGGATCCATCCTCGATCGCCGGTTGCATTCCGCTCGATAGCGCGGCTGCCCTCGGCTCCAAGCCCGGCCAGACCGTCGGTCCCGGCTTCCATCGCCTGGACTTCTCGGTGTTCAAGAAGTTCCCGATCACTGAGCGCTTCTCGACGGAGTTCCGGGCGGAATTCTTCAACATCCTCAACCATCCGAACTTCAACGCTCCCAACTTCGGCGGCAACGGAGTGGTGGCGATCGGAGGCTCGGGCGACATCACCAATTCGCACTTCGGCGAGGTTGGATCGACCCGCGACAATCCCTACGATCCGCGGCAGATTCAATTTGCTCTGAAGTTGTACTACTAACCTGAGATGAACAACACCCCGGTACGGCGCCTTTTAGGTGCCTTGCCGGGGTGTTCTTCTGTGGGGCATAATCTGCGCAAGAGTATCACCATTGTGCGGAGCGGTGTGGCTCTCGTGGTGACTCGGAGGCAACGGTGTACAAGGGCCGGCGTGCTCGGCTGCGAACTTCGATCCTGGGTCTGGCCGTGTTCTGCTCACTCGCCGCCGTCGCCGAAGACGCTCAGAGGAACAAGCTCGATCAACAATACCAATCGGCCGTTTCGGATTACGAGGCCGGCCGGTTCACGCAGGCCGCCGATCAACTTGAAAAACTCCTCCCCTTTGCACCTCAAAGCTATGAGCTCCAGGAACTCCTGGGCATGGTCTACGCGTCGCTCTCGCAAAACGACAAGGCGATCGATCATCTCAAAACCGCCGTCCAGATCAAGCCCGATCTCGCGGAAGCCCGGACCAATCTCGGGGCGACCCTGGTCCATGCAGGAAAGGCGGAATTGGCCGCGGAACAGTTTCGCAAAGCCGTTGAACTGGAGCCAAAGAATTACGACGCCAACCACAATCTCGGCGAGTTCTACATTCAGACCGGAAAGCTGGCCGAGGCACAGCCCTATCTCGAACAGGCCTATCAGATTCATCCTGATTCCTACGACAACGGCTACGATCTGGCCATGGCCGATTTCCTGATCGGCAAGCGCGACCAGGCGCGCCAGGTCATTCATGACCTGATCAAGCTGAAAGACACGGGCGAACTGCGAAACCTGCTTGGGCAAATCGACGAGAAGGACGGAAAGTACATGGAGGCGGCCAATGACTACGAAGCCGCCGCTCATCTCGATCCCAGCGAGGACAACATCTTCGACTGGGGAAGCGAGATGCTTCTGCATCGCACGTACGAGCCCGCCATTGCGATTTTTGAACAGGGAGCCCAGAGATTCTCCGAAATCGCCGCGGATGCTGATTGGATTGGGGCTGGCCTACTATTCGCGCGGGAAATACGATGAGGCAATCAAGGCCCTCATCACTGCCGCGGACCTCAACCCTAGTGATGCGCGCTGCTATGTTTTTTTATCCAAGGCCTACAACAGCTCTCCTTTGCAGGCCGATGACGTTATCCAGAGATTTCGCCTCTATGCGGAGATGCAGCCTGGAAATGCTCTTGCGCAGTACTATTACGCAGTGAGCTTGTGGAAGGGCAAGCGCGTTGAGGACGGGGGCACCGACCTCAGCTCGGTGGAAGCGCTGCTGCAGAAGGCGGTCTCGCTGGATGACTCGCTGGCCGATGGCCCATGTGCAACTGGGCAATCTTTATGCCGACCAGCACAAGTACGAGAAGTCGATTCCCCAATACGTGCGGGCATTGGCGCTCGATCCCAACCTGTCCGACGCGCATTACCGCCTGGGAACGGACTACGTGCATGTGGGCGAGAAGGAAAATGCGCAGAAGGAATTTGCGGTCTACCAGAAGCTGCGCGCCGAACATCTGGCCGAAGTAGAAAAGGAAAGAGCCGAAGTGCAGCAGTTCGTTTACTCCGAAAAGGGCTCGGCTGTCAGCAAGCCTTAATCGCAGAATCAAACGCAATGGATCAAAACTCAGTCAACCTACGATTCGGAACCACGCGCAACGAACGGTCTTCGTTCGAGACCGCTCGCTCGCTCAGCCGGAGCCGTCGCGAATTCCTGCGCGGCGCCGCGGGAGTCGCCCTTGGCTCGGCGCTGGTGAGTGCCAGCCCATTCGTTCGCGGCGAAACCGCTCGCAAGAAGCGGAAAGTCATCGTAATCACGTTCGGAGGTGGCGCGCGAGACCAGGAAACATTCGCGCCCGAGGGGCAGGAGAACATCCCCAACATGCTCCGCGAACTTGCGCCCCAGTCGAGTTTCTTCACGCACGTGACCAACCAGGGAATTCTCGGCCATTACGTCGCCACTGCGAGCCTGGCGACTGGAGTCTACGAAACGCTCAACAACTTCTCGGCCGTAGCTCCCGAGCATCCCACCGTCTTCGAATATTTCCGTAAGGATCTGAAGCGGCCGTCCTCCGACGCGTGGGTGGTCGCGCCGAGCAACGGTTTCAATCGCATCGGAGAGAGCGAATGCCGCTCTTATGGCCAGGGCCAGGGAGCGCGCGTAATTCTCCCCAAGCATCTCCTCAGCGCGGCCAGCGGCGGGGGGGCATTCGACCTTGAGCACCTTCTCCGGGACAACTACGAAACCCCCCTCTACACGCCCCAAATCGGCGGCGGAGAAGTGGAACTGCAGCAGATGGAAAACATTCTGCGTCTCTCCGTCGACGATTTCATGGCGCACGCCAAGACCGCGTCGAGCCCCGACGAGCTGTCGGTATACATTGCCAAACGCCTCATGCAGCAGGAAGCGCCCAGCCTTCTCTGGATCACGATGCACGACATCGATGTCGCCCACACAGGCGCATATTCACTCTACGTCGATGCCATCCGCCGCACCGATCGCCTTTGTGCGGAACTGTGGAAGGCCACTCAGAGCGAGCCCGAATATGCCGGCAACACGACACTCTTCATCCTGCCCGACTTCGGGCGCGACTCCGATTACGACGCCGGCGGTAATGGTTTCCAGCATCATCGCACCGGCGATGCGGCTAGCCGTACCACGTGGATGATGGCGCTGGGAGCGGGAGTGCGCCAGGGCGTGGTCTACGACAATCCCATGCAATCCATTGACCTGGTGCCGAGCCTGGGCGCAATCATGGGCTTCTCCCCCGCCCAGTCAAGCGGCAAGCCGATTCGGGAGTTGTTGTAATGCAGCCGAACGATCTCCAGCCCGAACATTTCGCCGCATACCCTCCTGAAGCGCGAAAGTTGATCGCTGCGCACCTCGATGTGTTGCGCCGGCTTCCGTTGAGTTTCGTGCCCAGCCTGCTTCGCGAAGTCATCGAGTACGACTACAAATTTCCCGCTGAGCGCTCATCAATCGACAACGAACTTTCCAATCTCAGCTCGCTTTCCCTGGCGCAACTCGGACAACGCTTCCGGGCCTTCTCGCAGGTCTCGCTGTCTTCGGCCCTCGAGCAATTCGACTGGATCAATCTCCCTGCGCAGTTCGTCGAGCAGCAGTCTGCATACCTCTGGAGCACGCATCAACTCGACGCTTTTCGCAAGGCGGCAACTGACTACGGTGCCGACCTGCAAGCCGCCAGGCCGCCCGATGCTATCCCGGTGCGGCGCCTGGGCATTGCCATCATTGGTCAAGGCGTGCAATCGTACGACGGCAAATTGTTCAGCAATCTGCGCCCGCACGGTACCTACTTCAGCCACGTGAAACCCGACCGCGGCTTTGATCTGCTGCTCGCAGCTGTCGAAGCGCGTGCCAAGGCGCATCCCGCAGCTTACGCGCATTGGTACGTCGATGGCGGGCAGCCTGCGCTGAGCAGCCGCGCATTAGCGAGTGTCTCTTATGACGGATTGGAGCCGGCGCGCTCCGCGCTGTTAAAGAAGATGCAGGCGGAGATCCGTCGCCCCGGCATGGGTCCAGAAGAACTGCGAACGCTCATGGCACGCCTTGTGCCCCGGGACCTTGGCATGAACCAGGCCGGCGACGCCGTCCTCGATCGCTTTCAGGTGAAACTTCTCACTGAAGGGTCTGGTACGCAAATCTTCAGCACCACGTTTGCTCAATGGACGGCTCGCGAGGTCCTTCGCCGTGCCCAGGCTATTACCCTGCTGGTGCGGTTTGCCCCTCGCCAGCGGCAGCGCCCCATGAACGAGTTGCTTGCGAATACCAGGGGAAATGCGGAACTCGATCCGCTCGGTTCACTGGTCGATGGGGACTTGGGCTCGTACTATCACTGGATCAATCAGCAACGGCTGCCGGGCTCCGAGCGGTCCTCATTCCTTGCTTGGTTCGAGGGTCATAACCAAGCCCTGGTGATCGCTCCATCACTCCCCAAGGGGACCGAATCGAGCAATGCGCTCGATCTGGGAGAACTCCTCTCCCTGGCCACCACGTGACGGTGCGGCGGCATCGGAATTTGATTGAACAGGAATTGAGTATCATCGCAACTTACGCCTATAATCCTTTCAATATCCAACTGGTCTTCAAGCTGAAGCGGAACTCCAGAAGCGTCCCTGGGGAGGATCGCGGAATGGTCATGGAATTTCGCCAAAACGCGCCCTGGAACTCCTCCGATCCGGGTCTGACTCCGGTTTCGGATTTCCTTCTTGATCGTTCCAGGCGAACATTCCTGCACGCGGCCGGCCTGCTGGTAGCAGGAATGATGCTGCCCAATGCAAGCGCCGAAGAGAAGCGCGCAGCCACCGCGTTCGACCACAAAGTAATCCTGGTGGTCATCGGCGGCGTTCGCCGCGCTGAAACCTTCTCGCGCGACGGACTCGAGAACATTCCTCACCTCTCCACAGATATCTTTCCGCAATCTCTGTTTTATCCGCACGCCCGCAATGAGGGTGTCACTGCACACTTTAATGCGATCTCCAGTATTCTTACCGGGAACTGGCAGCGCGTCGACGATTGGGGCAAACTTGCTCCCACCACGCCCACTTTGTTCGAACAGTTTCGCAAGGAACGTAAGACCGATCGCAGCGACGCGTGGGTTGTGGCCAGCAATAAGGCGCTTACCAGTTTGATCGGCGCAAGCTCCGCGCCCGGCTATGGACCCGCGTTCGGGGCCAACGTCGTTTTCCCAAAGCAACTGATGCTCACCGCAGTCGTCGATGCGCTGCGCAGTGGGCGCACCGCCAACATGGGCGACCGCGGCAAGGTGCAGGCGGAACTTGAGAGTGCTCTGGCCGGAAGCAACTACGAGGGTCTTGGGTGGAACGTGTTCGACGCGGCCGAACGGCTCGATCCCCGCGCTCAGAGCACCGTCGAGACAGCCGTCGCGAGTTTCGTTCGCAGCGGCGGACCCACCAGCGGCGACGAACTCACTTTCTTCATGACCCGGGAAATCATGCACAGGTTTGCGCCGCGCGTACTTCTTGTTGCGTTGTCCGACGTCGAGGCCGCGCATTTCGGTTCCTATGCAATGCACCTTGCCGGAATCAGGACCGCCGATCGCCTCGCCTGGCAGCTGTGGCAGGAAGTCCAGGCAAATCCCGACTACAAGGGCAGGACGACGATGGTCATTCTGCCTGAGTTCGGACGTGATCCCGATGGGTCTTCGACTAACGGCTTTTTCAACCACCGCGCCAACGACGACTCAACCCGAGATACCTGGATGCTGGCCTTGGGCGCCGCAATCGATGCGCCTCAAGTCATCGAGCGGCCCATTCGCCACGTGGATGTGTGCCCCACACTAGCCGGGCTGCTTGGTTGCAGGCCTATGTCGTCGCAAGGGGTAAAGCTCAACGAGATTCGAGTCTGATCGGTCACTTGCGACCCGGATTTGCCGAAGAATTTGATGGACGAACGGATGCAGGCAACGGAAAAACATTCCGCGCAACTCGAGGACGCATTGAACACAGGCGTCCTCAGGCGTCTGCCATTGACCTTTCTTCCCTTTGTGAATCAGCAACTTGGTCAATGGGAATACCTCTTTCCCAACGAACGGAACTCCGTCGAACGCCTCCTCATCTACGTCGCGAGCCTCAATGAGAATGAGTCTTCAGGATTGTTTCGCGACGTTGTCGCACTCGAAGACAAGATGGGTGTTCGCCACTGGCGATTCTCCACCACAGAGCAGACCATCGAGAACTCCTCCGAACTCGCGCGCTCGCCTTACTTTCAGGATTGGCGGCGCGCTGTGCAGTCCGTATTCGACGCATCCGACCGTCGCGCGCAACAGGCGCAGAGAACCCCCGAATCATTGCGCCACCGCCTGGTGCTGCTTGAACTGCCCAGGGTTCTTCCGTTAAATCCGGCAAAGGTGTGGCGACCATGGCAGGGAATCGGTAGAACCGTCGGACTCGACCTGAATTCCGCCGGCGCCGGAACCGCTCCGCTCGCAACGCTTCTCCGCGGGACCTCGCCGGAGATCGGTCTACTCGATGCACCGCAAAATCGATCGTCCTCGGTGCACGCCGATGCCTGGGTTATCGATGCGGGCAGGGAACTGATCGATTCGATTGCAACTCACGACTATTTACCTAACTCCGCGCCCGTCTTGCTCAGTTATTCCCGCCTCGACTCCTACCGCGAGAACTTCTCGCACGAGATGAACACCATTCGCAAGGACCTTGCCGATGCCGATGCTGTCTGGAATCGCCTGCGCAAAGTCGATGTAGCCGCGTGGTGTCCTCCTGAAGTAGCCATCGACGCAGCCGTAAGCGAGTTCGTTCGGTCGCTGTATCTTTCCGGAAACGGCGCCGTGATCTTCGGCAACTCGTTCGTCGAGTGGGCGGCTTCCGAGGCATTTCGGCGCGCGCGGCCATCGTTTCTCGCCGCGCGTTTTGGCGTGCGGAGCAAGCTCAAGCCATTTACCGGGGTGGCCATTTTTGAAAACCCTGACCAGGTCAATCCGCTTCCTTCCGTGGACGACCTCGAAGGCAGCGCCATCGATGCTCAGATGCTCGCGCTGTATGTCTGGCTGGCCGCTGCCCGATACAACGAGTATCAGCGTTCGACCGTCTGCATTTGCATCGCGGAAAGCCTCTCGCAGGCCTACGTGGTTGCGCCTCCGGAGTTTAATCTTGAACAGGGTCCGCGGCCGCTCCCTTTGGAGCATCTAGGCCGAGCCCTTCACAACTGGATCACACCAGCGTAATCGCTGAAATCAGAAGAACGGAGACAATGGATGATTCGCCGCGACTTTATCAAAACCGCCGGTGCAGTGTTGGCTACTACTGCCCTTTCCACCTCTGCCGCACGCGCGGAGGAACAGACTGCCCAGGGACGGACAATTCTCCCCATCAATCGCAACTGGCGATATCATCCGTCCAAGGTCGAAGGCGCCGAGTCTCCCGATTTTGACGATACGAAATTCAAGCGCATTGTCATTCCTCATACCAACATCGAGTTGCCATGGCATAACTTCGACGACAAGGATTATGAATTCATTTCCACCTACCGCCGCCGCTTCAAATATCCCAAAGAAGCGGAAGGCAAGCGCGTCTTCGTAGACTTCGAAGGAGTCATGACCGCTTCCGTCGTTTGGCTGAACGGCGTCCGCCTGGGCGATTACCGCGGTGGATTTACGCCCTTCTCGTTCGAACTTACAAAGCACCTGCGCAAGGACTCCGAGAATGTGCTCGTCGTTCAAGTGGATTCGACCGAGCGCGCCGACATCCCTCCCTTCGGCTACGAGATCGATTACATGACCTTTGGAGGAATCTATCGCGAGGTAAACCTGCGCATCGTTCCCGCGACCTATATCGACAACATATTCGCGCTGCCCAAGGAAGTGATGGGCGGCAGCCCGTCGCTCGACGTGAGTTGCTTTATCGCCGGCGAGCAAGTGGGCAAGGGCGCGCTCTCAATTGAAGCGGAACTGCGCGATGGCGACAAGGTCGTTGCCAAAGCCTCGCGCACCCTCGAACAAGGCGGCATCGGCTCTGGCGCAGCCGCTGTTGACTCATCCCTTGATCCCTACGCGGATGCGGCGCCCAACGCAACCACCGAAACCCTCAAGGATGCGGCGAAGCACGTCGTCACCCTATCCCGCCTCGGTAACATCCAGTTATGGGACCTTGCTAGTCCCAAGCTGTACACGGTCAACGTGCGACTGCTTCGCTCCGGCCGTGTAATCGACGAAGACACGCGCCGCGTCGGCTTCCGCGAAGCGACCTTTACTGACCGCGGATTCTCATTGAACGGCAAAGTCATCAAGCTGCGGGGGCTCGATCGTCACCAGACCTTCCCGTTTGTCGGCCAAGCCATGCCCGCGCGTGTTCAGCGCAAAGACGCTGATGTCCTTCGCAAGGATCTCCACTGCAACATCGTGCGCACTTCCCACTATCCTCAGTCGCGTCACTTTCTCGATCGCTGCGACGAAATTGGTTTATTGGTTTTGGAAGAAATCCCGGGATGGCAACATATCGGCGAAGAAAGCTGGAAGCAGGTGGCCATCGACAACGTCGGCCGAATGATTCGCCGCGACTGGAATCATCCCTCCATCATCCTCTGGGGTGTGCGCATCAACGAGTCGAAGGACGATCACGACTTCTACGTTCGCACCAACGCGCTGGCGCACGCGCTCGACGAGAGCCGTCAGACCGGAGGAATTCGATACTTCCAGGAGTCCGAATTCCTTGAAGACGTATTCACCATGAACGATTTTGGCTTCCCCCTAAAACCGCCGAACCATCCTCGCTATCTGAACACCGAGTTCGTGGGCCATACCTTCCCCACCAAGACCACCGACGACGATGAGCGGCAGCGCGAACACACGCTGCGCCACGCGCGCATCCACAACCAGCTGGCGTCCGATCCCCAATATGCGGGCGGAATCGGCTGGTGCGCCTTCGACTACAACACCCACGCCAACTTCGGTTCAGGCGATCGCATCTGCTACCACGGCGTCACCGACATCTTCCGCGAGCCCAAGCCGGCTGCCGGGTTCTACAAATCGCAATGCGAACCGGAAGAAGAAATCGTGCTCGAACCCGCCTTTCACTGGGCGCGCGGCGACGAGTCAATCGGCTTCACGAAGGCGGTGTTTTGCTCCAACTGCGAACACATCAAAATTTCGGCCCGCGCCGGCAGCGTCGAGAGTAACCCATGGCTCCCACTGGCTGAAATCGAGCCCGACCGCACCGAATTTGAGCATCTGAAACATCCTCCCTTCGTTCTCGATCTCACCCGGCTCGACACCAGCAAGATCCGGCTCGGCTGGGGAGACCTTCGCGCCGAAGGATACATCGGCGGAAAACTCGTCATTACCAAGACGCTGTCGGGGAATGGCGTCGATACCAAGTTCGCTCTGGTGGCCGACGACCGCGAACTGGTTGCCGATGGCGCCGACACCACGCGAGTGGTGGTGCGCGTCACGGACGAATTCGGCGCCATTCGCACCTACGCAAATGATCCGATCGAGTTCACGCTGGACGGTCCAGCAAAACTCATCGGCGACAACCCGCTGGCACTCATCGGGGGAACCTGCGCGGTGTGGGTTCGCGCCGGAGAAGTGGCCGGCACTGCGCGCCTTACCGCGCGCCATCCCAGGCTCGGCGAACAAAGTGTCAACTTCACGTTCAGCGTGTCGCCGGAAGAGGCTGTCTAACGGCGAGGGCTATTTGACTGGCACGTTCGAGGCAGGGTAAATCCTCGTTGCGAATGCCCAATTATGTCCGATGCAGAAGTTGATGACTGAGCAGGCCAGGACGGAAAAGCCATTCGCTATCAGAACGGGAACGCGGAATCCCTGCACCAGCAGCCGCGTCAATGCCAGGTTTCCCAGCATCGAAACAAGCCCGTTCGAAGCATTGAAGCGAAGGAACTGACAAACCAATGCGGAGCCGTCGCGCCGATCGCGCCATGTGAAATTGAGGTGCCACACAAAATTGTGCACCAGCGTGAGTTCGATCGCCGCGGCCGTTGCGAACAGGTAATGTCCCTTGGTCCAACGAATGAAGACGGCGAGCATGGTAAGTTGAAATACCATGCCGACCGCTCCCACCATGTTGAACTTGCACCAGCGGACCAGCGTGCTCATGGCAGCGGCTCCTGCCGGTAGAGTTGCGCCGTGTGTCGCATGGTAACAATCAACGCCATTGCGAACATGCCGATTGCCGAGATGATTCCTCCAAGGTCGAACAGCAGCATACGATGCCCGAGCACCGTTGAATACGGGCTACGCAGCAGAGCCAGGTTTCCAAGGATTAGCAGGATGCGAATCTCCGTGGGACCAAAGATGCCCTGTGAAAGCTGAAAGCACGACAAGGTGTATGTTGCCAGGTAGCTCTCTCCCGCCAGCAGCAGAAACGCGATCAACATTGCGATGGCCGTCTGCCAATGCAGAAATCCCGAGTAGCCTAGCCCGCACATCAGTGCCACCGCTCCGAAGATATCCACCATGTGGTCCACGTAGAATCCGTAGCGCGGTCGCTGTTGTTGCCGCACTCGCGCCAGCGTCCCGTCAAGACTGTCTCCCAGCCAATTCAACATCAGGCAAACAATAACCCCGAGCAGTGCGTACTGGTTGTAGCGTGCCAGACCATAACAAACGCCCGCCGCGATCTGCGCGCCCAGGCCGAGAATGGTCAACTGATCGGACGTCACCCATCGCGGCGCACGTGCTGCCATCCAGACGAGCGCGCGCTTTTCCGCGGCGGCCGTCAGCGATCGGTTCACCCGGCGTGCATTTGCAAATCTCGCTTCATCTCTGGATGCCGCTGAATTCGTACTCATGATCGCGTCCTTTCTTTTGACACGTCCCTTTCCCTCGATCGAAAGCAGTGCTATTTGCGAAGCGCATTGCATGTCGACTGCAACGTGAACTCCAGCGACTCCCGTGGCACGCTCTCCACAAAGGGCTTGATCGCCCATCCCAGTCCCGTTGGAATGGACCGGGTTAGCGACAGCGACTCAATCTGCATGTGGAGTCCGCCATCGCGTTCCTCGTAACTCCAGTAGGTGTTGAGCCGCCACAGAAAGCCGTGTTCCTCATCGGCGCTCAGCGCCCGTTCCTTGCCCGTGCCGGCTCCCTCGATTTCCGAAGCACGTGTACTCCGCGAAATGCTGTAACCGTGCGCCGCATCCAGCCGCCCAAACGCGATATCGAAGGTGGTATCCATCACCACGGTGATTACGTGTTTCTGACGTGTCCGCATCCTCACCTGAAAGTGGTCGCCCTGGTGCGTGATCACACGCGTTTGAACAACCTGCGGTGAGTACCTCTGGGGGTATGCGGCGAAATCCTTCATCAACCGCTCGAAATCGGCAGCCTTTGCTCCCGGCGCGAACGCCGTTCCTCGCCAGTGGTGGAGCATCGCTCCCGGTAGTTCGGATCCCTTGGCCGGCGTGAGCTCATCGATGATCTGCTCACCCCGCCGCAGGCGCGCCCAATCCTCGCCGGCGAGGAAAACCTTCGGCGACCGATGCTGCTGCTCGAGCCGCAACTCCACCTGGTTCACATAGGAATTGAAATCGGACACGGCAGCTTCCGTCGGTCCGGTTGCCACCGCCCGGCGACCGCCGCCCGCCGCCGTGAAAATCAAGATCCCGAAAAGGAAGACCAATGATGGCGCGGCCTGGAATCGATGCCTCATGCACTGAATATTGACCCACCAGGGCGGGACTGGGCAATGCAGGAAACCTCAATTGAGGTTGATTGTTCCTCACCGCACAAACCATTGCAGCGACAGAGGATCTCACAAGTTGTACCTGCCGATGATACCCCGCGTCGGGCCGCATCATCGGGTACACTTAACACCTAGACACGACACATGATCGAATCGCCGCCAGCCCCGCGTTACCGCTTCGGAGCATTTGAGGCGGACGCTGCCACCGGAGAACTGCGCCGGCAGGGAATTCGCATCAAGCTCAATGCCCAGCCGTTCCAGGTTTTGCTTATGCTTCTCGAGCGCCCCGCGGAGTTGCTCACGCGCGAGGAGATCTCCCGCAATCTATGGCCCGACGGCACGTTTGTTGACTACGAGCACGGGGTCAATTCCGCGGTGAATCGCATCCGGGAAGCTCTGGGAGATACGGCCGCGAACCCGCGCTTCGTCGAGACCCTGGCCCGTCGTGGATATCGGTTCGTTGCGCCTGTCGAACGGATCAGCCCAGCCGAACCGCCAGCTCACGCTTTGTCTCAGGTTAAACCGGCCGCAGACACATCGGCGGCGCACGAGACAAAACCTGAACCCAAGCTCCTCTCCAGCATTCTCGCTTCACCCGAGGATCTACCCAGGACCTCCTCTTCGGTCGTGCAGACCCTCTTCATTCTGATGCAATTCATGTACATCGGCTTCTATGTCGGCGCGCTTGCCAACCTGGCCGAGATCGAAGACCTTTTCTCAGCCCTTCCCAAAGCCACCGTCGCCTTTGACGTCCTGATGGTGACGGCAGCGATCCTCATCCCGGTCCGTGCCTTCGTTCTCACCGCGGTGTTCTTCCGCGCACCCCGTACACGCGAAAAATTCCTGAGAATCTGGCCATTCTTACTCCTCTTCGATGAGCTCTGGTCGCTCTCTCCTTTTCTCCTACTCCACCACATCAACTTCGGGCTGGCGCTCGCATGCACGGCGTTGCTTGTGTATTCGCCGTTTGCCCAGCGCTCTCTCGTGCTGATGGGAGCCGCCGGGGCCAGTAAAGAGTTGTCTACAGCGGCGCGCTGATTCCGCCTCCCACCCGTTGGTCGTTCTGAGTTACGAACGTATCGAGCCAGTCGAAGGGTTCGCAGTTTTCTTTGAAGCCCTCAGCGTCAGCTATTATGGCGTGTTAGCTAACGACCAATTCCGTTGAGGTCCCACATTGTCTGAACCGCCCAAAAGAGTCACGCGCCGGAGCCTTTTGCAGAGTGCGCCATCTGTTGCAGCATTGCTGGTCCCGGCCGGCGCATGGTCACAGCAATCGACAAGTTCAGGCGCTGCCCACGCTGACCTGGATCTTTCGGTCCTTGTCCAACCTGACCTCGTTTTTGCCTTCATTGGAGACGCGGAAGCAGAACGCCATGCCCTTTCGAGAACAGGAACGACCTGGACGGGAAACACTCGTGCTGCGGCCCTCAAGTTGGATTTCGTCGGAGGGGTCGAACATGCAGTTGTGACTTTCGACGCTCCCACACTTCCCATCCAGCGTTTGCATCTTCGTTGGAAGCTTCGCCTTCCGGACGATGTGCTTGTACTCGGCGATGCATGGGAGCGCAGTTACGGCGATCTCGAGTGGCGTCCGCTGCAGGCAGAACGTGCGCTCCCATGGTACGCGCTTCTCCACGCACAAGCGCAAACCTCAGGCATGGGCGTCAAGGCGGGAGCTGCTTCGTTTGCCTTCTGGCAAGTGGACGCATCCGGCATTTCGTTGTGGCTCGACGTGCGCAACGGCGGGAATGGCGTGTCTCTCGGGAACCGCAGGCTCGAAGCAGCAACCATCGTGCAGTGCAAAGGCGCGCCGGACGAAACCGCCTTCGCCGTAGCGCAACGCCTTTGCCGCACCATGGCTGAAGGCACAACCGTGCCTACCAGGCGAGGCGCCGCGCCAACCGATGTCATCTATGGCAGCAACGATTGGTACTACGCCTACGGGCAGAACACGCACGACGGAATTTTGCGCGACGCCGATCTCGTTGCATCCCTTGCACCCCCCGGAGGCATCAAGCCATTCACGGTAATCGACGACGGCTATCAGGACCGGTCCCGCTTTCCCAGTCTTTCTCGCCTCGCATCGGCAATCCGCGATCGCAATGTGACTCCCGGCTTGTGGATTCGTCCTTTGCGCGCCGCGCCAACCACATCCGCAAACCTGCTGCTGCCCGATTCTCGCTTTGATCGATCCTCGACACGAGCGCGCCGCATTGGCCTACGATCCCACTATTCCGGAGGCGCTTCACGCGGTCGCATCGGTCGCAGCCGAAGCTTGCGACTGGGGATTTGAATTGATCAAGCACGACTTCACCACCTGGGAATTATTCGGCCAGTGGGGAAGTCAGATGGGCGCTTCTCCGACGCGCGGCAACTGGCACTTCAACGATCGCACCCTTACCAATGCCGAGATCGTAACCGTCTTATATCGACAACTCCGCGCAGCCTGCGGGCCCGATCGCATCATCCTGGGCTGCAATACCGTGGGCCATCTGTCGGTCGGCCTGTTCGATGCATCTCGAACCGGCGACGACGTGAGCGGAAAGGAATGGGAAAGAACCCGCCGTACTGGAGTAAACACGCTGGCTTTTCGCAGCCCGCAGCACAAAATCTTTTACTCAATCGATGCAGACTGTGTTGCTATTACCCCGGATGTGCCGTGGCCCATGAGTCGCCAGTGGCTGCAGATCGTAGCCAACAGCGGAACCGTACTGCTGATCTCCCCGGATCCCAAAGCAATCGGCCCGGAACAGAAACGGTCTCTTCGCGAAGCCTTCGAGCGCTGCGCCGCGAAGCCCCACAGCGAACCACTGGATTGGACCAAGACGCGAACGCCTTCGTCCTGGCGCTCTTCGGATGGAACTCAGAACTACGAATGGATTCTCGAAGAAGGTGAAAGTCCATTTCCAATCGGAATACAACGCGGGCCCGATTAGCACAGCGTAGACTGGCGGTTAGAAACTTACTCGCACGTGCGCCGAAAAACTGCGCGGCGGCGCGACTGCGGTTCCGGAAAACAGACTCTCAAAATTGATCACGTTCACCCGATCGTTTAAGTTTGCGGCCTCCACTTGGAACGTAACGCTGCGTTGCTCCTTGTGATACAACTCCACACCCGCTCCCGCATCCACTGAAAGACTCGGCCGCACGCGCCCTCGCTCAAGGTTCACTCGATCCACGATTGCCGCACCGTATTGCGCCACCAACGCCGCTCGATCGGCACCGCCCGTGTCTGCCGGCAGTCCGCTTCCATATTGGCCGCCCACCGCAAACCAGACTCGCCGCGGCGCGCTGAACCGGACGCGCGCACGCGCAGTATTCCGCTGGTCCTGCGAGACTGCAAACTTGCTCGTGTCCTTCAGTTGATCGCCCGCATCGCTGCCGAGGAACAACCCTCCCGTGATCGGCCCCTGGCCAATGCCGGATTGATTCGCATAACTGAGGTAGCCGGACCACCGTCCCCAGTGAGGGACCTCCATCCGCAACTCTTCGCCAATGATCCGCGCGCGCGCAAAGGCAATCGGGAAACTGACTCCTGTGTTCAGTAGGACATCGTCGTCAGAATAGTTTCGGAGATCACGGCGGAACACGTTGGCGTCGATTCGCAACTTCCCAGTCAACCCCTGCGTCATTCCAATTTCGTAGTAATTGCCGTGCGACGGGCGAACCGGCAGGCGCACCACGATGGGATTCAACGAATCAAGCTGTGGCGAACTCGCCAGCAGCAGATTCTCGATCGCAGGCGTCTGAAACGCGCGATCGTACGAGGCATGCATCAACAGATTCAACCCGGGGACAAATCGAGAAACGCCCAGCCTTGGACTCCACGCCGATTCATCGACGGCAAACGCGTAATGGTCGAAGCGTAGTCCTGCCGACACATTCCAGTTGCCCATGCGTAACTGGTCCTGCACGAAAGCGGAAGGCTCGACATCCCATCGCTGGTCCGAGAACTGAAAATGTTGCTGGGTGCCAGGATCGAACTGAGCCGGATCGGTGATCGCGTATTCCAACCTTTCATGGACCGGATTGAAGATGCTGTCTCCGCCAACTTTCCAGTCGTGCCGGCCATGATGCCCAGCCAGGTCTCCGCGTACATAACCCTCGCGGTACCCGCGATCCTGCGAAACAATCACGGGAGTCGACAACTCATTCGAAGACAACTCTGCATTTGCGTCCCGCACATTGCCAGAGACATTCAACAGCAGGTTGGGCGATACGAGGTGCTGAAACGATATCTGGCCGCTGGTCTCAGTGTTGGCAATGTTCTGCCGTTGCCCAGCATCTTCCTGCACGAGATAGTCAGGCACAAGGAATCGGGTACGCTCGTGCGCGAGAGTGATGTGAACTCGGTCGCGATCCGAGAGTTCTCGCTCATACGAGCCGGAAAACCCAATTTCGTCTCCCGTGTTCGTGAAGTTTTCAAGGACGGGCGGGTCCAGGTAGCGATCCGTATGAAAGCCGTCAGCGCCAAGCGCGAACCGATCCTTTTTGCGCGCATAGGAAATCGTTCCGGAGCCGCTCCCCGTCGAGAAGCTTCCTCCGTCCCCATCGATTCTGCCGTGCAGGCCTGAAGGAACGTCCTTTTCCGTTGTTACCTCAATGATGCCGCCGAGCTTCCTTCCATATTCCGCGGGATAGCTCGCGGTCAGCACGCGCATCGACTCAACATCGTCGGTATCGAGCGATGGCGCAAAGGCAGGCGACCGATTCTCGGTGAGGGGTACTCCGTTCACCACGTACTGCACGTCGTACTCCGAGCCTCGCGGATGCAGTATGCCGTTCGCCTCATACAGCCATCCCGGCAGGTCGTCGACCAGGTCGGAGAGATCCCTTCCCGGTTGCTTTGTGGCTTGCTCATCCAGTTCCTGACGTCCCAGGGCATATTGGGTTCCAGTGCGGTTCGGATCGACGAGCGTCACCGAGTCGGTAACTTCAACCTGCATCGTTACGGACGGCAGGCCCAACGTGACCGCGAGGTGAATGGGCACTTCCGATCGGACATCCACCAGCTCTGTTGATGGAGCAAATCCCTGCGCCGTCACGCTCAGGCGGTAGACGCCAAAGGCCAGACCCTGAACTACGTATCTGCCATCCTGACCCATCTGGAAGCTTCGGCGAAATTGATTGCCGTCGCTAACCAGTTCTCCACTGGAAGGCAGCGCCGCACCCTGTGAATCCCGCACCTCGATCCGCAATTCGCCCCGGACCTGCTGTGCATGCACTCCCAAGGTGAAAATGAGAACGGCAATCAGAAAGATCACGCCGCATCGAGCTCTCCTGATACTGCTCATGGCACGTGGTTGGAGCCCCGCCTCCTGAATCCCGCCCGTCCTGGCTGGGCCGCGTTTCTCTACGCTAGCACAAGAGGTTCTCCCGCGACAGCCGCGTCCCGCATAGTTCAGCACTGCCGCCTGATTTGCCAGCTCTCCGGGCGCATGCGCTACGATTCCATCTCCAAACTTCGTAAGTAGAAGCGCGTCACGAACGTTTCGCGAAACACCGAGCATGCCATCCAGGTCCGTTCATGAATCCATTCCCCGCAGTCATGATCCAGTTGCCCCGGCGCATTGCCGAGGCCACCATCGCACGGCTGGCTCCATTTCTATGTATGGCATCTGCTCTCTTCATCACGGGTTGTGCGAGTGTTGTGCTCACCGGGACCTCTTCAACTCCCACGCCTCCCCCCGGCCCTTCGCCCATGCCCACTCACAAAGGGACCGTAACGTTGACGCCGCAATTCGTCGCCCTCGCTCCGGGCCAGCAATTCAAATTTGTCGCGACCGCGAGCAATGGAGGCGAACTCACCTGGAGTGTAACCGACGCCGCAAACTTCAGCGCCGGGACCATCGATGGCTCGGGAACTTACACCGCTCCTGCCGTCATCTCGCAAAGCGAGAACGTGGTCGTAACGGCGGCTCTTGCCGCTTCGCCGCAGCAGGACTACGCAACCGCCATCGTCTCCATCATTCAGCCTGGCCAGGTCCGCTGCCCGCCGCTTAACAGGGAATCCGCAGGTTGCCCAGTACTCCATCTACCTTCCCGAGGGCGGCAATGTCTCGGTGCAATTCGGGACGACCACGAGCTACGGGCTCGATACGTGGCGCGTGCCTACTCCATCCGCCAACGGCGGCCAGGTGCAATTGTGGGTCGCCGGCATGCGCGGCCAGACGCTGCTATCACATGCGCGCGCAGGTCACGCTGAATAATGGCGCCACGCTCAACGACGCAGACCAGACCTGTACCACCGGAGTCCCGCCGGTCACATCTCCGATCAAGACGTCCTCGTCCGGTTCCGGCAACGTGCAGCCGGGAATTGAAATGTGGAACACCATCCTTCCCGCAACACTTACTGAGGCTGTCGCAACTGACCTCGAGGGCAATGTCATCTGGACTTATGCCTACCACCACAAGGTGGATGACTCCATCCAGGGAATCCAGTTATTGCCCAACGGCGATCTGCTGATGGTGATCACGTATCTCTCTTCGCTGAATCCCTCTTCTCCCGCGACGCTGATCGACGAAGTTCGTGAGATCGACCTCGCCGGCAACACGGTCCGATCCATCACGATCGGCGCGCTCAATCAGAAGATGGCCGCTTCCAATCTGCGCGATGCTGCGGGGAATCCATACCAGTTCAAGAGCTTTCATCACGATGTGCTGCCGCTTCCCAATGGCCATTGGATGCTGCTGCTTTGTTACAACAAGCCCTACACGAATCTGGCCGGCGTCGCAGGCAACACGGACGTCCTCGGCGATGCGCTTGTCGATGTTGACGAAAACGGCAATCCCGACTGGGCGTGGAATGCCTTCGATCATCTCGACGTGACCCGCGGCCCAATGAACTTCCCTGATTGGACCCATGCCAACGGCATGATCTACTCGACCGACGATCACAATCTGCTGCTTTCAATGCGCCATCAGAACTGGCTCATCAAGATCGAATTCCTCGATGGCCTGGGTTCGGGCAAGGTGATATGGCGGCTGGGGCACGGACGGCGATTTCAAACTCGTCAATGGCGCCGATCCCGCGGACTGGTTTTACGCCCAGCACGGAATGGGATACTTCACTGCCAACACTACGGGAGTATTTAGCCTGGGCCTCATGGACAACGGCAACGACCGCATCTTTCCATCCGGCCAGGTTCATTGCGCGCCCGGTCCCACCATTCCGCCGACCTGTTACTCGAGCGTCCCAATACTTGAGATCAACGAGAGCGCCATGACCGCTACGCTGGTCAAGCACTATGTTCCGCCTCCCTCTTATTTCAGTTTTTTCGGAGGCAACGTTGAGCAGTTAGCCAACGGCAACATCGAAGCTGAGTTTGCGGCCACATCCAACGGCGCCGTCGTCCAGGAACTCGATCCCAACTCCCTCGCCGTGATCTGGCAGGGAACCACTCCAAAGGCGTATCAGTATCACGTCAACCGCATGCCTAGCCTGTATCCCGGCGTGCAATGGTGATCGGGCTGGCTCCCGGCGCTTGTAGCCAGATCATGTTTCACAGCACCAGGAGTGGAGGAAGAGAGAGATTGATTTCAGTGGACCTCATGTCGCCTTTTCTTGCTTGTGCGCTATCATTTCAAATGAAAATCTGACTTCATCTTTCAGCTTCAGCGCCCCGCCTGCGACGGATACTGGTTTGATCTGATAGTCCGATTGCTTCAACGTGAAGTCGCCCGACGCGCGCAACATCTCGCCCATCATCGTGATTCGCACAGTGACAGGCTGGTTCCGCGTCACGCCGTGAAAGCTCAGGGTCCCGCTCAACGCCGCGGAGAACATGGAGTCGCCCAGCTTCGTGACCGATGCGGAAGAAGATTCGTACGCGATCTCCGGATATTTGGCCACCTCCAGGACATCGCCCTTCATCATCCGCTCTATCTCGCGCCGATCCTTGTCGCTGATGTCGTCCTGCACACTTAGCGATGCGGCTTGTATGGTTAACTTCAACCCGCTCGTCGTCGAGCCGCATCCGGGTCGAAATCTACCTCGCCGCTGAAGGTGCGGATTCCAATTGTGGGGTTGTGACCCATCGCGGACAAGATCCCAGTAGCAAAGGCTTGAACAGTGAACCTGCTCCGCCTCGCGTCGACGACGTAGTGTGCGCTACTCCCATGATTCGGTGCCGTCGACTCTGTCACAATTCCGTCTGCGCTCTCCATCCCCTGAGCCTCTTTCGCAGCTTGCGCCGCCATTACATGGCGCGTAATTTGAAATAGCGCTCAACATCGGGCATCACGGCCTGCGCGAGGTTGCCGACTCCCAGTCCCGACATGTACCGCCGGATGGAGGGATTCGAGAGCACCAGCCCCGCTCCGAAAACCATCAGCGCCACACCGCCCAGCATGTACAGCGTGTCTTTTCCGTTATCTGTTCCGTTCGTGGTTGATTCCACCAGGTCCATCGCCATACTCGTTCTCCCTTCCTGTTTTTTGCGAAATCTAGAATCCTTTGCCATCCAGAATGCGATTCACGATAGCTTCAATCTTGTCCACCGCCGTGTCCACCGCGGATTCGACAGCCTCGCTCAAACCCATGTAGCCCTCGTCTCCGCCAAGCGTCTCCGGCTCGCAGCCCACCAGCAGTACGCGTTTCATCGAGCCGTTCATGGCCTTCGCCATGTGCAGCACATTCATCGGATTCATAGCGTGCGGCTGCACAAAATCACCCGGTGTCGCGGCCAGATCATCCAGGTCCGGTTCGACCACGGAGACCGTGCCCGGCTCCTGCCCATGCGGATAGGCGTCCACCAGGATGGTCGTTTCGTAGCCGTCCTGCAAGGCATACGAAAGATCGAATCCGCGAATGCCAAAGTCGATGACGCGTACGGCATCGGGCCGGGGACGCGCGAGCATACGCCGCGCAACTTCCACTCCAAATCCGTCGTCGCCAAGAAAGATGTTGCCGATTCCGGCCACCAGGATCGTCGGCTTTTTCGCGAACGCTTCTTTCTCGTCCTTCCGAGTTCGCGGACGTGCTCCACCAGTTCCAACTCCGCCGGCGTGAAAAAGAAACGGTGTCCTGGCTGGCGCATCATGCCGAGATCACGGCCGGGATCGTCGTCGAGAACTACGCAAACGTGTTGTACGCCCTCGTAGTTCTCTTCGATGCTTTCGACGATTGCCAATTGCCCGCGCAGGGCGATGTCGAGAATGTCGCCGCCCGCTTTTGGGTGCAACCGCACGCGGTCTCCGATCCTCACCGTGACCCCGCCAATGTCGACGTGGTCCATCTGGGTTTTGTCTTCGAGCAAGTTCCATTCCCACTCGTTCATCCCTGCGCCTCCTTTAGCGTTGTCAGGCCGCGCAGCACCCCATGCAGTTTCATGAATTGTTCATCAGGAATGTTTTCGGTGCGCTCCAGAAGTTCTCGCGCACGATCGTCCGATTGGCGTATCTCGGTCTTTTCCTGTTCGGTAAGCGTGAGAATCCGCAGCGAAAGAATTTCATCAATCTCGGTCGCATCGAACAGGTTGCCGGTGCTTTCGGGGGCGATCTGCGGATAGTCATACAGGATGATCGGAGAGGCAAGCATCGTGGTGGCGTCATCCCCCGCCAGCACAGGCCAAGCGCCTGTGTTTTTGCATTGCGCCGCCAGGTCTTCGTATCCGGCCGGCGGATCTAACAGGGAAAGGAATTCTCCATTCTCCACGCCGAGAATCGCGTGCGCGGAAACCAGCGAACAGAGCAGCGCGTCGTCGCGCCGCGATTCAGCAGCTTCGAACTCGCAGCAATTCTCAACGCGAACTGTAACCTTGACCATATCGTCGCGACCGGCTTCCACTCCAAGCTGAAGCGAGCCAGCCAGCGTATTCCACTGCCGCACAATCGCGCCAACCAGTCTGCCCTGGGCGTCGCGCACATTCTCGACAGAATTTCCTTCAGGAAAACTGAACTCCGTCAGATTCGAAGGGCAGAGAGTCAAAAGATCAAGTTCTTCATAAGTGAGTGATCGTTCCACAGCTTCCTGCCACGGCTGGTACACGCGTCCAGCCACTTCGAGGCGATCGACCAGTTCCAGTTCCTCACCTTCATCAGCCCCATCCGCAACCGGATATCGGTATCGGCCGACCAGGCGCTGAACGATCTGAAGAAACCGGATCTTGACAGTGAGCCGCGTGGACGGCGTGGTCCTGACAAGGCACTCCGTCTCGAGGAAAAACGACTCCGAGCCCGTCTGCTGTTCGCAATACGACCGCGGAGACAACACGCCGAAGTTCCAGCGTTGCTGATTTTTTACCGATGATGGCCGATAGGGATACAGCATGTATCCCTCGTAGAGAACAGCGTCGGCGATCTCTTGCACCTTTTCCAGATTCACGACCGCACCATTGTTTCGTTCGCAAGCATATGTTCGAGAGCGCGCTCCCATGTCGGAATGCCGTGCTCCAACTTGTATCGATAGAGACGGTCGAAGACATCCTTGTGCAAGTTGATCCACACGCTGTTGGGGTAATAGATGTCCATCATCTCGCGCCACATCGTCACCGGCAGCTTGTATCTTGCTTCCAGCTCCCACGAAATGGGAGCGACCTGTAACTCACTCTCCGGCGAAGCATAGAAAATCGTTCCGCTAAACAGCAAAAGCAGGGGGATATCCCCGCCCGCAAGCCCTTCAAAATATTTTGTCGCCGCCACGTTGAAGTCGAACGTGCAGGGAACATTCATATCGACAGTGGTGCCGGCGCCCTCGAACCCGGGCACGACCACGCTCGTATGCATCCATAACAGGTTGCGCAACGTCTGGCCCCAGCGGTCGGGATGGCCGAAAAGATCGAGCAAACGAGCCTGTTCCTGGGGTGCATATCCGCGCCGCGTGACTTCGATTTGAATCTGGCAGCACAATGCGATGGTGTGGATCTCTTCAGCCGCCAGGGCATTGCGGATCTCGAGTTGAAACGCAACGGTAGGCACCGCCGCGAATGGAACCACCCTGGCCGACGCAACCTTGATGTTCAGATCAGGCATTGGCGCCTCCGCTCGACAGTCTCCGCATTTGCACGGAGGTCAGCGAAGAACAGATCGATCGCTTCCCAAACCTCGGCACCTCCCGAAAGCCCCTTCCAGTTGGCACGAATCAGTCCGACCAGTTGATAGCACTTATCCATCGGCGCAATGTAATACTCCGGCGGGACTGCCTTGTCTCTCCTCCCGATGCGATTGACGAGCAGGGCCTCGACGTCCGACTGCATGTGCCGCAACACCGGATTGCCTTCGACGATCTCATTCCAGGTCTCGAGCGTTAGCAGCGACTCCACCGCGCCCGCCGGGCTCGGATAAAGCGCCACCATGCGTCCTTCGATGCTCGAATGGAAGAAGAATGCGAGGTTGATGGGAATGATCAGGCTGTCCCATTGAACATCGGTCATCGCGAAATTGTCGAGAAACTGAATATTCCGCGACACTCGTTTGTATTTCGATCGTTCCATTCCATCGAACAACATGGCGCAGGCATCGCAAGCGCAAACCAGTTGCCGCGACGCAAGCTCCACCAGGTGAGGATGTTCGCCATGCAATTCCGCACTGCACAATTCGCAGTGCTCTATCGTGCGGGATGCAGCCCGTCGCGTTCCACGAAACTGGCGCAGGGTCCCGAGCGCCTGGTCAAAGTCCAAAGTCGGCTGCGGTGGCATTGAGATACCTTTCCAACGGACGGCGCCGAAAATCAATGCATCCCTAACATCCGTGACTATCGTTGAGCGGCCGCTGCCAGCGTGTGACCCACCAGGCTCTCGAGAGCAACGAAGCCCGTTGAAGGAGGCTCTTCCAGACCAGAGATTTCGAGCGAGGTCACGTCTGGCGCAAGCTCATACATGCCGTTTTCAACCACACTCCTCAATTCATTCGTCGATGAACCGCAACTGTGCCCGCCCTTGATGACTCGCACCCTCACCACGCCCTCGTCGATGCTCAACAGCTCAATCGTGCAGGATAGTTTCCGCAGTCGTGACCGCATACGTTCGACCGCTGACTGCACCCGCACCTCCAGGCTATCCGGATGGAGCGAATAAAGCAGGAGCAGGCCGCCGGCCACTTCATCCTTGCCCAGCCGATCAATCAGTGCACTGCCCGATTCGTTGCTGTCGAAGACGATCTCCATCATCCTCTCCAGTCCCTGGCTTTGCACTTCCATTAGAAGTTGCACGAGTTCCTTCCCGCCGCCTTCTGGGGACTGTCCGGCATTGCGTCAAATCTGGTTACTAACTCGCCCAGCTTCTTCACCTGCTCCTGAAATCCGCCGCTGTCCGCCACGAGAATCCTTTCAGAGTTTTCAGATTTCAGTTGTCAGTCTTCAGCCCTCAGAAGTCAGATCGCAATTGCCTGCGCAGAACGAAGACTGACAACTGATGACTGACAACTGACGACTGACAACTGCTTTACAGATTCAAACCGAACATCGGAGAATGATGCGTCTCCAGCACCTTGCCGTTACCGAGATACATATGAACGCCGCACGGCAGGCAAGGATCGAAACTGCGCACCGCGCGCATGATGTCGATGCCCTTGAATTTGTCCGGGCCATTCTCCTCGAAGATCGGTGTATTCTGCACCGCATCTTCATAAGGTCCCGGGGTCCCGTACGAATCGCGCGGATTCGCATTCCAGGGCGTCGGCGGATAGGGATGATAGTTGGCGATCTTCTTGCCGCGGATCACGACGTGATGCGACAAAACCCCGCGCACCGCTTCATGGAAGCCGCAGCCGATGGCTTCATCCGGCACCTTGAAATCGTTCCAGGTCCGCGTGCGTCCCGCGTGCAGCTCAGCCAGCGCCTGTTCTGCGAAATAGAGCGCCGCCGCGGCCGCATACGCCTGGAAGTAAGTCCGCGCGCGATCCCGCTCGATGGCATTGCTCCATTTCGGAATCTTCCACTCGAACTCCACTTCCGGCATCGACACGGTCTTGGGCAGATAGATCTTCACGCTGTGCCCCGTGGCCTTGATGTAACCGATGTCCACGATGCCGGCCAGCGCAGTGGCCCAGAACCGCGCGATCGGCCCGCCGCCGGTATCGAGCGCGAGATAGTCGCCGGTACGCTTGTCATACCAGCGCGGCGACATCACCCAGGTGTACTTGTCCTTGAAGTCGCGCTTCTGCGGCTTCGGGTAAGTGCTCTGGTTCCACGGGTGCCGCTGGTCGACTTTGTTTCCCAGCGGATCGGTCTGCACAAAGGTCTGTGAATTCTGCCAGTCCTCGTAGAAGGAGCTGCCCAGCAGAATGCGAATGTTCAGGTTGATGTCCACCAGGTCGTTGGTGACGAGCTTGCCGTCCACCACTACTCCGGGCGTGACATACATGCCGCGCCCCCACTCGCTCATGTTGGCGTAGGTGTAGTCGCATACATCGGGATTGTTGAACGAGCCCCAGCATCCCAGCAGAACGCGCCGGCGGCCGACCTCTTCGTACCCGGGGAGGGCTTCGTAGAAGAAGTCGAAGAGGTCGTCGTGCAGCGGAACAACTTTCTTCATGAACTCCACATATTTCATCAACCGTACGATGTAGTCCGTGAAGAGCTGCACGGTGGGCACAGTGCCCACGCCGCCAGGGTAAAGGGTGGAAGGATGAACGTGGCGCCCTTCCATCAGGCAGAACATTTCGCGGGTCATGCGGCTGACCTGGAGAGCCTCGAGATAGAACGCGCCGGAAAACGGATTCAGCGCCTTCATGATGTCGCCGATGGTTTTATAGCCATGCAATTCGGCGTGAGGCGCGGCAGTCTTTTGCGCTTTCTCCCAGACTCCGGGATTGGTTTCCTTCACCATGGTCTCGCAGAAATCCACGCCAACCAGGTTGTCCTGGAAGATGTTGTGGTCGAACATGTATTCGGCGGCTTCGCCGAGATTCACAATCCACTCCGCCATCGCCGGCGGACGCACACCAAACGCCATATTCTGCGCGTAGGTGGCGCAGGTCGCATGATTATCGCCGCAGATGCCGCAGATGCGGCTGGTGATGAAGTGGGCATCGCGCGGATCTTTGCCCTTCATGAAGATGCTGTAGCCGCGGAAGATCGACGAGGTGCTGTGGCACTCGGCTACTTTGCGCTTGCCAAAATCGATTTTGGTGAAGATGCCGAGGCTGCCAACGATCCTGGTAATCGGATCCCAGTTCATCTCAACTAATTGGCTCTTGTCGGCCTCTGCTTCGGAACGCGTCGCAGTAATCGTCGCCATCGAAATCTCTCCTTGTTAGTAAGAGCTGGGGTGATAGCCGGTGGTGAGTTCGGCGCGAGCGTGGCGCCACTTGGGCTCCTTGTTCACCGTCGAATTGGTCAGGCTGCGCAGGGCGCGAATCGCCGCACCGTATGCGCCCACCGTGGATGTGGAGAGCTTGGCGCCCGGAGGCTCATCCATGAACGGCATGAACTTGTCGGGGAAGCCGGGCATGGTGCAGCCGATGCAGATGCCGCCCACGTTGGGGCATCCGCCGATTCCCGCCATCCATCCGCGCTTGGGCACGTTGCAATTCACCACCGGACCCCAGCATCCGAGTTTCACAATGCACTTCGGAGAACTGTAGGACGTGGCGAAGTCGCCCTGCTCGTAGTAGCCGGCGCGATCGCACCCTTCGTGTACCGTTTTGCCGAACAGCCACGTAGGCCGCAACTGGGCGTCGAGAGGAATCATCGGCGCCAGGCCGGCAACCTGGTACAGCAGATAGAGGACCGTCTCCATGAAGTTATCCGGCTGCACCGGACATCCCGGAACATTCACGATCGGCAGGCCCGCCTTCGACTTCCAATCCCAGCCCAGGTAATCCGCCAGTCCCATGCAGCCGGTGGGATTGCCCTCCATCGCATGAATGCCGCCATACGTGGCGCAAGTCCCGATCGCAATCACGGCGACAGACTTGGGAGCCAGGCGATCGATCCACTCGCAAGTAGTAATTGGTTGCTCTGTGTTCGGATCTGTGCCGACCGCCGCCCAGTAACCTTCCTTCTTGATCTTCTCGTTGGGAATCGAGCCTTCCACCACCAGCACAAACGGATCCAGCTTTCCCGCCTCCGCCTTGTAGTAGAAGTCAAGAAAATCGCCGCCGTTTTCATAGGCCAGCACTGGATTGTGCAGGTGAACCTTGGGAAGCCCCGGAATCGCACCCAGCAACACATCTTCGACACTTGGCTGGGTGGCAGCCGTTACTGAGACTGAATCTCCGTCACAGCCCAAACCCGCTGTGATCCACACAATATGCAGCTCCGCCACGGCAGGTTTTCTCTGAGTCTTTCGACCGTAAGGCACGGCGTGTTCCGCCATAACTGGATCCTCCTTTCCGTCTCGCATGGGAGCCTCCTCGCACCTGGATTTGTGCGAGACGAAAAACTCCTCAGGCGGATTTCCCCCAACCCAGCGGCGCTCTCAATGACCGGATCTGTGAGGCAGACAACACCGCGCAGACGTAATCCGTCAGTTAAGCGCCGTCGATCAGATTGTTTGTTTACCGACCTCTTTCATCCTTGAGTCCGGCGATTCTGTCGCTCCGCCTCGCTTCGAACGCGGACACAACAGCGGGAAGACGCGGTCCTCAAGCAGGCTCATCGGAACAGACCCGCTAAACGAGTCGCAAGCGGGACCGGCCTTATTCTCTTGTCGTGGATTTGCCTTAAGAAAGGTAAGATTTTCCCCGATAGACGAGGTTGGCCGTCTCAACTCGCCTTTTCGTTGATCTTCCATTGGATTGCGTGCTGCACCAACTCCCGCCCGCTGCGAAGCGAGAGCTTCTCCTTGATGTGTGCCTGGTAGGTTTCCACCGTCTTAATGCTGAGGTGCAGCTCTTCGGCGATCTCCCTTGTGGCCCGGCCTTCCCCAATGCGGCGAAACACCTCGAGTTCCCGGTCCGAGAGGATCGCGATCCGCGACTGCAGCGATGGCCCTCCGTCAATGTATTGCTGCAGCATCTTCTTCGACATGTTTTCGCTCAGGTACACGTCGCCGTTGAGAATGCGCCGCAACGCTACAAGTACCTTCTCCGTGGCTTCCTGCTTCATGATGTAGCCGTTGGCCTTCGCGCGCAGGGCGCGTTCCGCGTAGATAGCTTCATCATGCATGGAGAGCACCAGCACCGGCAGATCCGGATCGGAGGCCCGGATGCTCTTCAGCAATTCCAGTCCATCCGGCCCTTTCAGCGAGATGTCCAGGATCATGATGTCGGGCCGCTTCTGCGCAATGCACTGCATGGCCACATGCGCTTCCTCGGCCTCGCCGCATACCTGCATATCCTGCTGCTGGTTGATCAGCATCGCCAGTCCCTGGCGCAGAAGCGGATGATCGTCGACCACCAGGACCAATTTTTTCGTCGTTGGCGCAGTCTGTTCGGGGGAAGTAGTTGTCTGCATCCGTATGTCCTTCGATCTCAACTTGGCCGCATCGGAAACACGCAGGAAACCGAGGTCCCCCGCATCCTGTTCCGGCTCACTTCGAGCCTTCCGCCGATCATGGCGGAGCGATATCCCATGATGTGCAGTCCCATGCCTTGCGTGTTCTGGCGATCTTCCGGAATTCCCTCGCCATCATCGGCGATCAGCAAAGTCCCATACCCGTTCTCGGCAGTCAGGCGAAGCAGGATATTGCCCGCCTTTCCATGCTTCAACGCATTGTTCACCGCTTCCTGGGCGATGTGGTAAAGGTGGGTCGCAACCGAGTTGTCGTGGATGAGTACCGCTTTCTCGCAATCAAATTTGCACGACACCCCAAAGATGTCCTCCACCTCGCTCGCCCACAATTGCAGTGCCGACATCAGACCCTGCTCATCGGACATCACCGGAAGCAGCCCGCGCGCCAAGTTCTCGCGTCTTGTGCACAGCCTCGTTCACCAGCCGGACCAGCTTGGCCGCATCGGCGGCGTCGGCCATATTTGTTTTGGCCAGCTTTTCTTCGTGCACCTTGGCCATGAACGCGATTCCGGTCAGGTGCTGCCCCAGGCCGTCGTGCAGATCCTGTCCGATGCGCCGCTGCTCACGCGCGCTTATATTCAACAGCGCCCGTTCCAACTGCTCGCGTTCGGTAATGTCGATTCCGGTGGCGATGATGTACTGGGGCCTTCCCTCGCCGTCGGGCAGTTGCGAACTGGACCACGCAATCAGCCGGCTGCCACCGTGCCGCGTGACCCAATGGCTCTGATAATCCTGCGGCAGAAGATCGGCGCTCAGCTGCGTTATCACCGAGCGGGAGCGAGCCACCTCTTCAGGCATCAGAAAAAACTCCCAGATGCATCTTCCGCGCACTTCTTCATAGGCGTAGCCAGTCGTCAATTCACAGGCGCGATTGAATCGAACGATGCGGCCATCCTGGTCCAGAACGGTGACCAGCGCGCCAACGGTGTCGAGAATCCCGGCGACAAAAGTCTGCTCCCGTTGCAGTGCACGCTCCGTGTCTTTGAGGTCGGAGATGTCGAACGCTACACCGTGAATAAACCACGGCTGACCGTCGGGCCGGCGCACCATCCTCGCGTCGCAATGAAACCAAACTACGCGCCCGTCGCGCGCAATCACCCGGTAGGAAGACCGCAGCGGCTTGCCGGAAAGAAACATCTCCGCCGCTTCCAAGCTCCAGCGCTGCTTGTCGTCGGGATGAATCCGGTCGTACCAGCGGACGGGGTCTTCCAGCCACTCTTCGCGCGAGTAGCCCAGGGCCGCCTCGATCTCCGGGCTCACATAGGCCTCGCTCGTGCCCCGGTCCACATACGCCATAAAGACGACGGCTGGAATCTGCTCGAGGAGAGCTCGGTATTTGGCTTCAACATTGGAATCATCCGTGTCCGGCGTGTGCCCACGGAAATCGACACGAGACGAAGTATCACCCGCCGATGTGCTGAAGACGCCCGCCAGCTCCATCAGCAGTGCTTCGGCCTCTTTGACCTCACGCGCGGCTGCGTCCTCAGATTCCGGACCTCCCTCTTGCATCGCTTGTGTGACAAACACCATAAAGCCTCAGTCTGGATGACCGTCTCCCTCCGCCGAGTCAGTCTGCCTGGCTGGTTGAAGCGGGATTTCGCCGCCAGCTCGGCACTTTATTCAATGACGCCTGTGTGAACCTGCGCAAAGAGTGAATCGCCCGTCCGTAGGTTTGAACGGCGGCAGACGAAAGCAGCGACCCGGGGGGCTGGTTCATAAACGGCATAAATTTATCGGGAAATCCCGGCATCGTGCACCCGATGCAGATTCCGCCCACGTTGGGGCACCCTCCGATCCCCGCCATCCATCCCCGTTTGCCCACATTGCATTGCACGACAGGTCCCCAGCATCCCAGCTTCACAATGCAGAGGGGAGAACCATACTCCTCTGCAAACTGGGCCTGTTCGTAATAACCTCCTCGGTCGCAGCCTTCGTGGACCGTATTGCCGAACAACCAAGTCGGACGCAGCGCCTCGTCGAGAGGAATCATAGGGGCGCGGCCGGTGGCCATGTAAAGCAAATAGAGCAATGTCTCCGTGAAGTTGTCCGGCTGCACCGGGCACCCTGGGACGCACACGATCCGGGTTCCGGACTTCGCCTTCCACTCCCAGCCGAGATAGTCGGGGAGCCCCATACATCCGGTCGGATTGCCCTCCATTGCATGGATGCCGCCATAGGTGGCGCAGGTGCCTGCCGCGATCACGGCCCATGCTTTCGGGGCGAGCCGGTCGATCCATTCGCAGGTAGTGATGGGCTGCCCGGTCGCGGCATCTGTGCCAAACGACGCCCAGTAGCCTTCCGCCTTGTTGTTTTCGTTGGGGATTGAGCCTTCAACCACCAGGATGAAATTCTCCACCTCGCCCGCGGCGGCCCGATGGAAGCGGCGCAGGAATTCATCCCCGTTTTCGGCGGAGAGAAACGGGTTGTGCAAATTGACCTTGGGGATCCAGGGAATTCCACCCCGCACAATGTCTTCGATACTCGGCTGGGTCGCAGCGGTCATAGCGATCGTATCGCCATCGCAGCCCAGTCCTGCGGTAATCCAAAGGACATCGATATCCTTTATTGGTGGAGACTGCTGGTTTCCGGTTGTCACCCGCGTGCCTCGCCTCGCGTCACGTTAGCAAGTGACGCTCGGATCATCTTGGACCGAGGCAGGAAGTTAGGCAAGGGAAGAATCATCCCGATGTGATTGGAGAAATTAACGAGCCGTCAACAGGGAAACTCGAATTGGTCGCCCTCTCTCTGCAGTCCGGGGAACGCCTTGGGACGACTCCCCCCTCGCTATGCGATGAACGCAAGCCATGCAGTCCCGCGCAGACGGCCGCAGTCACTGCTATTCCGGGGGTGGTATTCTCCGGCTGCTCAATGGCCATCTCCGCGCTTACTCTGCCGCGGACGGAAAAGTCCTGTGGGATTACGACACCGGTCACGAGATCAAAACGATCAATGGTGACCCCGCACACGGAGGATCCATCAGCGTGGCCGGACCGGTGGTTGTCGGAGGAGTTGTAGGGCTACGACACATTTGGCGAGGCCGGGGGCAATGTTCTCCTCGCCTTCACGGCCGACGGGCCCTAGCTGGATCGCATCCTGGGTCGCCTGCCCGGCGTTGGATTTGCCTGCTGATTGGCAGTTGCAGTTCAGCTCTGATGCTGTCCGCCACCGCCCGCCGCCTGCCTACAGCTGCCTGTGTAGGTTGGCGGAAAAACTGTCCAAAATTTGCTCAAAAACTGCCCAAGCCCGGTCTGATTCTAAATGGTCTAATAAGAATCCGTTGGGTCGGTCTCTTTCAGGTGTTTGCGCAAAAAACGGGCACAATTTGCGGATAAATTGGCTCATCCTGAGATGATGAGCTAACCCATTTAGATTATGCACCTTAGTTCAAGGGTTTTCGCCGGTTGGGGGATTATTTACACTTTGATTCAGTGAGCCGACTTGATAGATTTTTCGGTGGCTGGGTGGCTCCAACTGGCAGAATCGACGCCCATCCGAAAATCGAAGATCGGGGCGCCGCCCGGCGTGCCGTTGTGCCTCGCCAAAACTTTGAGCCCAGCCGAATCATGCAGTTAAAGAGCGGGTTCTCTCGGTTGGGTTTCGACCGACGGGGAACGCACAATACGCCCGGCAGCTCTCTTCGGGCGATCAGCTTTGGTCTGGGATTGCATTTCGACGAGAGACAGGGAAATAGCCCGAGATTCACGTGAAATGTTCAACTGTACGATCCTAGAGTGTGAATCCAGTTCACTCTAGAAAATGACCTTTGAGCCCGTTCTGAGGTGATGGATGTCGCGGATTCTGGTCGAAGTCGTCCTAATTTGCATATTGGTGGCGTGGGCATTTCTTTTCAAGTCCCTTCGATTCTCTGTTCACAGCGCTTCTCCCCAGCCCAGGCGCATCTTGCCTAGACGCACTCGTTCGCCACGGCTACGGTCCCCAGAGCGAACTCGCTACCTCCGACTGCTCTTTACGCAAACGATCGATTTCCTTCTGCAGGGCTGTCTCGCGGTCAAATGCTTCTGCAGCTCTGGCCATCGCTTCGCAGTCACTGACAAGGATTGGCAGCTTCATCAATTGTCCGAGCTGAATAAGCGGATTAGTTGAGCCGGATACAAGGTCTTGAAGGAGTGCTTTGCCACGCGCGGACCACAATTGAACCACCAATGCTCTCGGGTCGATCAAGCCATCTTTCACACGGAGGACGATGGCGGACTGACCTGCAATCCAGCCCCCGGGCCCCGGAGGCGGTGCATTATGAGGCACCAAACCGACCTTGCCCACGCTTCCCTTGATGATGAACAGGATGTCCAGCGGTCGGAGGAAGAGATGGTGGCTCTTCGAAACCATCTGCTGTTCGATCAGTACGGTTCTGCCCGGTCCCGAGATGTATCCGAACGCCGGGAGGTCACTGGCCGAAATTTCTCCGACCCCGACCTCACCACCCTCTTTCACCTTGGGCATCGGGCGAACCGTTTCGACCAGATTTCCGAGAATTTCCTGCCGCTCCGAAGCATCGATGTCGATTACGCGTTTTACATCCTCTGGAACCAGATACCGGCTGCCGACCAGAATCGCCTCATTGGCGATGATTTCTGGAGTTTTGACGAATCCAGAAGCCGCACCCTCGGTCTCGTTCACAGCCAGATTGGCCAGATCGTCGACGTTTATCAGAGTGCTTCTGGTTTTCGACTCGGCCTTGCGGAACTGCTCTGTATTGGCGTCCATAAATTTAACTCGCTCGCGACCGCCGCGTGGGTCCAATACTAGTACCGAGAAGGAAATATTCGTATTGAACAGGAGACCGCTCGGCATATTGATCACCGCTTCAATCTGTCCACGAGTGAGAAGGCTCTCTCGGAAAATACGCTCTGCACCCGAACTGAAAGTCAGGCTATTTGGTATGGCGATAACAGCCCGGCGGATCGACTGCGCGAGCAGGTGTCTGGAGCATAGGATCGCGCCTGAGAAAGTTTGCTCTGAGAAACGCTGGAACCAGTCTCTCTCTGTCACCTCGGCCGGATAGCGGACGTTGAATGGAGGCATCGCCAGCGCGACATCGAATCTGCGCAGCTTTCCGCTATCCAGAAACGACGGCGCCTTTATCGGATCTGTGTTATGTACTTCGAACGGTTGACGTGAAAGCATGTCTAGAAGAGAAGCAGTGTGGTCGCGTTCCGAGGAATCTGCTACAACTCCCACAAGCTAATGAAGCTGAGACAAAAACGGCTTTCGCTGAGGGTGGCAGTCAGACTCGACAAGCCGGACGCTAGCGCAATCCTTGTACGCGTGCCGCGGAGAAAATCTGTTCTTTCGGTTCCGGCGGTTTCGCCCTTGCCTCCGCGTACCTCGAAAGAAAACAGTCAGTAATTTACAGGAGCAGCTCTTCCCTTTTTCGATACCTTTTGGGTTGTGCGAATGCTCGTTCCTCTTTCGCGGCGCACTTTCTGCACACCATCCGATTGCTCGAGTCGGTAACCCTTCCAACTGAATTTTTAGAGAGACTGATGCCGGATCACCATATCGGAGCTCGGACCTCCGGGGACCACAACTATAGAATCAAGCACTTACCTTTAGTTTCTAGCCCGCAAGGAAGCACTCTAATCTGGTCGCCTAAGACATTGATTTGACACATTTGTGCACGCACGGCATGGCAAAGTCTACGGCACAGCTGATTTAAAGCTATGTTGGCTGCCTCTTTGCGAACGATTTTCACGCATGCGAGTCAACATCAATCGGAGAGCCAGTCGGTCGATTAATGATAATCTGCGAGCGCTCGATAATCACCACGTGGAGTATCCGACCGGCGCTGAGATGATCGCGGTTTGGCAACCTAGCGAGTGATAGCGTCCATTTATCCTTCACTACTTGGAGTGGGCAAGCCCGCAATGGATTTCTGAGTCCATCTGTCCGAGATGCCGGTTTTACAGCCAAGTGGACCGGATTTGTAAACACTGGGCGACATTTCAGTACCAATCCGAAGTTCACAAAACAATCGAAACTCGAGTAGGAGCCGGTTGATGTAGCTGCATGTGTCTCAACGAATCGCCGCTTTATCGCCGTGGCAGCGCCGAGTATGCCTGTGCCGACGAGCAGAAAAGCTGGAAGGCCTTGGTGTTTCAGCAACCGGGGCTGGTGTACCCGTCACCGATGAAGTCAAGTTGATCATCCCTGAAATAGCAGGTACTGAAACTCCTGGCACATAAACGGCAGAAAGAAGGGAGTCACAAACTCCGCCAAGCTGCTGCGTCAATTGAACCCGATTGTATTTGAGCAATTTGGGCGCAGAACTGAAGCCGCCCGCCGTTAACGTTGCGGTTGTGATCAGTCGGTAGTTACGCCTACAACAATGCTTCCAGACATGGAACAGCAAGCCGAAGTCGCGACAGGCACATCACTTAGCCGTCCTAATAAGTAGGATTCGCTGGTGGGCGCAGTGAGAATATTGGACCGATGCGAGATTCTGATCAGTCCTCATCGGGTTCGTTCCACTTTTGGTAAATCTTGTAAATGACGTAGGTCCCGCAAGCTACGGTGAGGCCTACAGCCGCTCCTTTGAAGATATAGCTCATCGTGTCGCTGGTACCCAGAGTCGGTGGGACCTTTTCGATCGCCGTGGTTCCTGGCATGTCGAACACTTTCAAGTCGGTAGGGGCCGTAATTTCGGGTTGAGCCCCACCAGTTCCGGAGCCAAAATACTGAATTAAGCGCTTGAACGTCTCCGGTCCGAAGAACATTAAGCCGCCGAGCGGTGACTTTACCGCCCAGTTCATTCCTACCATAACGCCGGTTGCGATCTTGATGGGAAGAGGAGCGGACATTACCAGAGCTCTCTTGAAGACAAGGCCGAGTGGGCCGGTAGCGAATCCGCTGGCCGCTGCACCGCCCACCTTATTTACGAGCGCCCCCTGGACCATTGCGCTGCCCGTAACGAAAACGTAGGCGAACAGCTTGGCAAAATATTGCGGGTCAGGATCTGCATTCGCGAGAGAAGAAATGTAACTACTCATCGACAGGACACCTCTCGTGGGGAAGTCAACAGTTGCCAGCATGGGCCAACTGCTGTGTAGGTCTCGATCAAAACACGAGAGCGGTAGCAAAGTAAAGACGTTCGTCACCATTCCTGCTCTTACGTCCCGATCTTCTAAAGGACGAAGCTCGCCCAATGGCTGGTAGGGCGGAATGACGAGCTACTTTCAGAAATGCTGCCATGCGGTGGGTGCGCTAAGCTGATCGGCTGCCATGTTCGCCGCTCTGCGGCATTTTCTGAGTTACTGTACCCTCTTTGGCTCTTCGCATGTTTGCCGCTCCCGGATACAGCGACTCAGAAAATGCGGTAGGCCCCGAAAATTCGCGGCGTTAGAAGAATCTTATCGGTGCGCGGCCGGGGGCTGCGGAACCTGAAACGAAAGCGCAGGTCGTATAACCCGGATGTGCGCTGCTGCTCTGCTCCCTATAAACGTTAGGTCCCTATCGGGACTGCCCGGCACGACACTGGTGGTCTGTCCCAAGACTCTTGGCCGGGGCAGTTTCGATAGGGTCGTTTGAAGTAAGTTGCTGGCGTTTGCGATGGACGCGGTGATCTGCCTATGCATTTTCAATGTCGCCGACGAGCCGATTTGGAGCATTTCAGGTGCAGAACGTGACCGCTGGAGTAATGGGAGCCCCGTTTGCGAATGGATCTGCTTCCCGCAAGGTGTGAGTCGGTGACGCAGGCAGGGTGCGTCAGCAGGGTATGGGCACACGAAAGCTTTGCATGCGCGAGCACGCCATCGAGCGACTGGGTAGATTCGCCGTGAGCCATGGATATTTTATGAGCTGTCAACGCAGCACCTCTGTGGAGTAGGGAGGCTCAGGTCTGGCCGGAAGTAAAGTTGAGCGCTGGTGAACCGTTCGATGACCAGCATGGTGCCGGAGCAGACGGGACAACGTGGCAGGTTGGTGGTTTCGGGGCGATCTGGGTACGCAACAGCGCCGAGCAACTCGCGGCAACGTGCAAGGGCGGTTTCCCTTCTGCGGTTGGCGAAGAAGCCGAAGTGACGGATGCGGACCAGACCTTTAGGCAGGACGTGAAGAAGGAATCTGCGCAGGAACTCATCTGCGGAAACGTTCATAACCTTCTTCTTTCCGCCATGGGCATAGTCTCGCCAGCGAAATGATACGCGATCGTTTTCGAAGGCCACGAGCCGGTGGTTGGAGATGGCGACGCGATGGGTGTAGCGCGCCAGGTAGTTGAGAACGTGTTCGGCGCCGCCGAAGGGTGGCTTGGCGTATACGACCCAGTCCTTCTGGCCGAGTTGCCAGAGGAAGCGGCTGAATGCCCCAGGTGAGGCAAGTTGCTCGATGGAGTTATGGAACTGGAGTCTGTCCTGTTTGAAAATTCCCCGTAGTTCCTCGCAGAACTTGCCGCAGAAGACCTTGCTGAGAGCTTCAACGGGCAGGAAGAATCGGGGCGAGGAGTCGATCCATCTGGAACCATCGAGAGCAAGGCCGCCGGCGGGGACGATGTAGTGTATGTGGGGATGAACTTGGAGGTTCTGTCCCCAGGTGTGGAGCACACCGAGGAACCCTATGTCCGCTTCCAGGTGCTTGGGGTCGCGTGCCAGTTCGAGTAGAGAAGCGGCGCTGGTGCGGAAGAGCAAATCGTAGAGCAGCCGCTTGTTCTGGAGGACCAGAGCGCAGAGTTCGTGCGGCAAAGTGAAGACGATGTGGAAGTAAGGCACAGGCAACAGCTCAGCCGAACGCGCGGCCAGCCACTTGGCGCGCACGTTGCCCTGGCACTTCGGGCAGTGCCGATTTCGGCATGAATTATAGGAGGCGGTCAGATGGCCGCAGCGGACGCACTTATCACGATGACCGCCCAGTGCCGCAGTGCGGCACCGGACGATGGCATCGAGCACCCTGCGATGCACCCATGCAAAGTGTTGCTTGTGCTTTTCCCAGAATCGATCGCCCACTGCGCGGACGATGTCGGCCACCTCGAGGGTGGGCCGGCTCATCGCTTCATCAACCTCCTGGAGCGCTTCACTTCATCGGGCTTGGACACCTCGATGGCTTCCAGCGGACTGGGAATCGCTTGCAGGTGACGCCGCGACAGGTGCAGGTAAACCGTCGTGTGTTCAAGCTTGGAGTGTCCGAGAAGGACCTGGATGGTGCGCAGATCGGCGCCGGCCTCCAGCATGTGGGTGGCAAAGCAATGCCTCAGCGTGTGCGGAGATACATGCTTCTTGATGCCGGCATGTTTAACCGCGTGGGCGACAGCGTCCCAGACGATCTTCTCCGTGATGGGCACATCTGCTCGCCAATTCTTCACTGTGCCTGGAAATAGAAAGGTCCTCGGCTTCATCCAGCGCCAATACGCGCGCAGTGTCTCCAGCAGCTTCGGGGTCAGCAGTACGTCACGTTCATGACTGCCCTTGCCGTGAACATGAATCACCATACGCTCGCTGTCGATATCGGAGACCTTGAGATGACACAGTTCAGACCGGCGCAGTCCGGTCGCGTAGAGAACCATCAACATGGTGCGATGCATCAGGTTCCGAGCTGAATCAATCAGCCGAGCCACCTCTTCCGGGCTGAGTACAGTCGGCAGCTTCCGAGGACACTTGGGAAACGGAATCTCATCGGGCAGATACGGTCGGCGAAGGGTCTTGACGAAGAGAAACCGCAGAGCCGAACAGCGGCTCTGGATGGTCCGGGCTGACAGCTTCCGGTCACGAAACAGATGAACCTGGTACTCACGGATGTGGCTTGGGCCAAGGCGCTCGGGCGAGCGATGGAAGTACTTCGCAAAATCTTCCACCGCGTGGATATAGATGGTTGCAGTTCTCTGTGAGTAGTTGCGACGCTGAAGCTCATCCAGCATGCGCTGCCGAAGATGGGTCACGGTGAACCTCCTGTGACCCAAGGCTTACACCGCCGACAACGGCCGGGGGACAGCCCATGCAGCAGCGTCCGTCGCGCCAGCGACTTAGTTCAAACGCCGATGTCGCCATTTACAGGATTCAGTGATATTGGAACTGCGCCGCATCCCAGGCGGTAGTCATCGAGTTGGTATGAAGCTCCCGAACGGGAGTAGATAGGCGATGGGCCATTCCTCCTGGCTTTTTGCGACCAGGGCAGCCCAATCTACGGGTGGTGCACTGTCATTTGGCAAAACCTTGACACTAGAGTCGATCTGCATAAAGTGGATCGCCAGATTGTAGGCGCCGTTTGTCGCGACAATCATAAGGGGTAGGTTAGAACGAGCAGATTTGCTGCGAATGAAGAGCTCGGCGATCTTTAGATCGTCCATTAGCTGCAGGAAATATGGCCGGCCTGTCAGCAATGAGTTGTAGACGTAATCGGCTAGGACGCTGGAGAGAGGACTGACGTATGCCTGGTCGAAGTTTTCCTTCAGCAGTTGTGGATCGTCCACGGATTGGGCGCGGTAATTCATTCGCGACTCTCCCAGTCCCCGGAAATCGAACGAATACACCTGATAGCCTTTTCCGAGGAACTCCGCGATCTCCGCCCAGTCCTTTGCGCTTACCTTGCCTTCCATGCTCACCCAGATCACGGTTCCTCGAGGTTGGATCTGATCGTCATATATGTGCAGCATGGGCATCTGAAGATATGTGCTGTGGTGGAGAAGATAGCGATCGATGTGGGCCGATCCATCAATGCTGCTGCCAACGCCCTGCCACCGAACTTCCCGCGACGAGACAGAGCCGTCATAGGGACCGACCGTCCAGGAAGCGATCTGCGGGTCTTGCCGGCTCTCATACATTACGGCCAGGGTCTCGTGATGTTGATGCCGGCGATCGTCTGAATACTCCGCGATGAAACGCAAAACCGGCTTGGCATCGGCAAAGTCGAGGGATATCTGCCCACTCCGTGTCACCCGAAGTTGGTCGTCGCTGAAATCGGTTATTGGCGGCAGGCCGTGGCGCAAGGGCATCTGGTTGAATCGATCAAGAAAGTCGAGCGCCGCTTCCTGGTTCTTGAGCGAATATTGATGCGTGTTGTAGCTTTCAGAAAGTTTGATGCGATCGCCGTGACCAAAGCGCTCGTAGATAGAACGTACTTCAGAAAACGACTTGTGGGCGCCCTGGATTGGAAAAAAGTCCAATGTCACTGCCGCCACCATCACTGGCCGCGGATACATCATCAACAGCAGGCCTACATGATCGACGCCCTTCGATATGAATCCAAACAGATCTTGTTCCGGATCGCTGTCGGGGTCCGTGAAGATGCGATTGGCGACCCGCATGGGAAGGGAAGTGATATAGCAGGAAGGAATGACAACCTTGATACGCTCGTCCAACGCTCCGAGCAATGCGGCCTGAAACCCGCCTCCGCTGGTTCCTGTGATACTGATCCTGTGAGGATCGACATCGGTGCGCGTGAGGATGTAATCGATAGCACGCATTCCATCCCAGACTTCCCATCGCGCCAAATTGGCTCCGGCGAGGTAGGCGAGGTTTCCCATCACAGCATGCTCTGCGCAGATCTGATTGTACCGGCTCTTCTTAGCTCTAACATCCCAGAACTGGCTCCTTTCGCCTTGGCCCACCGGATCCCAACTGATGACAAGGTAGCCCCGCTGGACAATCCGCTGGCAGAGCTCCTGATAGTGGATCTTTCCGTTTGCCGCGTGGCCTGCCGGAACAAGGACGGCCGGGTGCACGTTTGCGTTGTTCTCCGGCACGTAAACCAGCGCCGTGACATAAAGGCCGGGGAGACTTTGAAAGATAAGTTTCTCTACGTGGAAGCCATGGCCGGAGACCCTGCCGGTAATGGACGCATGCAGATCAGTTTTGTGTGTGGGAAGGTCGCCGATCATCTCCAATACGGACCGTTTGAGCTCCGCGCGTAGCCGTTGCAAATCATCTGCTGTTTTCACCTGGGACCAGCGCACGCGCCGGATCTCGTCCTGGCGCCAGGCAAGACTGGTCTGGTACTGCAGGTAGGGCGTAATCTCGGGGCCCTTTGCGCCAGGTAAAGGCAGCACGCGAAAAACGTCGGCGGAAGGCGCAGTTCCATGCGTGTCATAAACCGCGGCCCTTGTTGGAACGGGCTCTTGACCGCTTTCCTGGCCAAAGGACAAAGATCCAGAGAGGACCAAGCCCACAATTGCAAAGCGGGAGAGGATGCTGGAGGGGATCAAGGGCACTCCGTATGGCAAACTGAATCCTATATTACTTTCTTTTGCTATCTTTTGATTGCGAATACTCTACAATTCTGTCCGGAACGAGATATGGCTGGAGCCATTCATGAGCATGAGATTCCGCTGATCGAATGTGAAACCAGCAGAGGCAGCGCGTGACGCGGTTTTACGATTAGGCGTGGGGGCCATGAAAACGATTTTCGCTTGTGCAGCTATGTTTGCTGGAATGCTGTTTGGCGGCATTGGATCTTGTTCTGCGCAAGTCAAGGTCTGGGAAGGCAGTCTCAAGCTGCCAACCTATGAAGAGGGAAGTCCGGATCCCAACCCGCCATTCGATACCTATGCGACCAATCAGTTCAGTTATCCATATACATTGAGGAAGAACCTGACAGGGCAAACCAAAGACCACACGTGGCGCGCTGTGTTTCTCGAAAATGAATATCTGAAATGCAGCATATTGCCGGATATCGGGGGGCATGTCTACACCTGCATCGACAAGATCGACGGGCGGCCGATGTTTTATGCCAATCCTTCGATCAAGAAGGCTCAGATCGGCTATCGAGGCGCGTGGGCCGCATTCGGCATCGAGTTCAATTTTCCGGTGTCGCACAATTGGGTTTCGATGTCGCCGGTCGATTTTGCGTACGCGGCTCGCCCAGACGGCAGTGCCTCGGTGATCGTTGGCAACATCGATCGGGTCTATGGCATGCAATGGAGAGTCGAAGTCATCATGCGGCCGGGTTCCACTTTGCTTGAAGAGAAGGTTACGCTTTACAACCGCAGCGATGTGCGCCATCGCTATTACTGGTGGAACAATGCCGCGGTCCAGGTGTGGGACGATTCGCATATTGAATATCCCATGCGCTTTGCGGCATCTCATGGCTTTACTGAAGTGCGCCGCTGGCCTGTTGGGCCTGAGGGCAGCGATCTGAGTGTGATCAGGAATCAGCAAAGCGGCCCCGTTTCCTACTTCGTACATGGAAGCCGAGAGCCGTTCATGGGCATCTGGAATCCAGAGACGCAATCGGGAACAGTGCACTACGCCGAATACAGCGATCTGCCGGCCAAGAAGATATGGTCCTGGGGCGCGGATGCCGAGGGGTTGGGGTGGCGAAAGGCCCTCTCCGACAATGACAGCGCTTACGTGGAGGTGCAGGCCGGCCTTTTCCGTAACCAGGAAACGTATGCATTTCTCGATCCTGGGCAGACGATTCAGTTCAGCGAGTATTGGATGCCGGTGCGCGGCACGGGCGGCATCTCGCGGGCAAACAAGATCGGGGTTATATATCTGCAGCATCACGGGACGGAAGAATCCGCGATTCTCAATGTGAATGAGCGGTTGCCACGAGCCCGAATTCGACTGCTGGAAAATGACAAGATTCTCTGGAGCGAAACGGCTGACCTCGTGCCTGAAAAAAGATGGCTGCACAGCGCCTCCGTCGAGGGCCCGGATGCGAAGGTGACGTTTGAGTTGCGGGATCGTGATGGAAGACTCCTGCTGCGGCATACCGACGGCAGCTACGATTGGGATCCGGAATCGACGATCGTCATCGGTCCTCAGCGGGTTGATCATTTGCCTCCCGCAGAGAACAGAACGGAAGATGACTGGCTAAAGCTGGGCACCGATCAGGAACTGAACGGCAAAGTAGTTCTGGCACTTGAGACCTACCGGAATGGTATCGGGAAGTTCCCGCACAGTTTTGGCCTGAAAGTGGCGGCGGGAAGGCTGACGGCATCACTTCACCGCTTTGCCGAAGCGGCGGAGTTGTTGCGCGCCGCGCAGGCGCGTGACACTTCAAACGCCGAGATCACCTATTACTTGGGAATCGCGGAAGACGGCCTGGGGCACACACGAGAAGCGCAAACGGCCTATGAGATCGCATATCGCCAGCCGGCTTTTCGTGCGCGCGCAGCGGCGCGAATTGCGGAACTGGAGTCGCAACGCGGAGATCTGCGTGCTGCGCAAAAGTTCCTCGAAAGCGGCGCCGCGGCCTCCGGGCTGGATATGCGTGTCCGCGAGCAACTGGAAACAATGACTCGGGCGATTGGCGAAACGGCCCACGCCGATGAGCTTGCGCACCTCGATTTGACGGTTGACCCGACGAGCGACTTTTTGAAGGAAGAGACCGGCACACCCGATCTTCAGCATCTCGCCGCTGATCCATATCGGGTATTGCGCATTGCGGCGGAGTACATGAGCCTGGGCTTATACAAGAAAGCGCTCATGATATTGACTCGGATTTATCCGGAGGTTGCCCCGGACGAAAGCGAGCCGGGATCGGTGCAGCCGCAAAACCATCCGTTGGTTCACTATTACGCGGCATACTGCAAATGGAAGCTTGGAGAGGCGACGGAATCAGATTGGAGAGCTGCATCGGCGCTTTCTTCCAGCTTTGTGTTCCCATCCTCCGCAACTGACCAGGCCGTGCTTGAAAGTGCGGTCAAGTTCGATCCAGGAGATGCAACCGCGCACTACCTGTTGGGAACGCTGCTCTTTTCCAAGGGATTGTATGAGGATGCCGTTGCGCAGTGGACAGATGCCAAGCGGAGTAATCCCAAAATGCAAGTGCTCGATGCAGACTTGGGCAAAGCGTTGCTGTACATCAAGGACGATCCGACGAGGGCCCTGGCCGCTTTTCGCGAAGGGACGAGGAACGATCCCGCCAACGCGGACAACTATGCGGGACTTGATACGGCAATGAGCCTGAGCGGCGTGCCCGCAAAGGAACGGGCGGAAGAACTGGGGCATTACCCCGCGGCTGACGCTACTGACTCCGAAATGCCGGCCAACATGCTGTATCAGCTTGCTCTCGCTCGCGCAGAAGCGGGCCAATATGAACAGGCCCTGGCGCTCTTCCATGGCCGGTTTTTTCCCAGTGAAGAAGGCGGCCTCTCAGCCGAACAGGTGGTGGCGGAGATCAAACTGATGCAGGCGGAAGCCAACGCAGACGAACGAAGATGCGCGGACGCGCAGGCATTTCTGGCCGAGGACCATAGCGGCCTGGTGGTCAATCAAGCGTTCTCCCGACCGTACGTAAAGATGGCGACAATCGCAAAGAAATGCGGCAATCAGGGGCAAGCGGAAAGCGATCTGCAGAAGGCCGCCGCGAGCCAGGATGGCGCAGACATCGTATGGGCCAATCTGGCGCAACAGTTGCTTGGAACTTATGACCCCAGCAAGGGACGACAGAAGCTCCAAGAATCTCTGGCCGCCGACGAACGGATGAGGGACGCCAATGGATCGAACGGATGGTGGTGGTACAACCTCGGAGTTTTGCAAGCAGCACTCGATCAGAAAGGACTGGCCAGGGAGTCATTCAGAAAAGCTCTTTTGCGGCCCGACAGAATGATGTCGCATCACCTGGCTCGCCTCGCCATGACGGCTCCTGGGTCGGCCAGATAGCGGAATTCGTAACGCCATCCGAAATCCAGCATTACGGCTCCGGCAGCAACCCCGGGGTGACAATATCAGGCGGACGCTTGTCTCCACTGAGCGCGCCGTGCCACACGCCTCCACCAAACGTGGAAATGTAAATCATTCGCGGGTCTTCGAGGTCAGGCATGGCCCGGTGACCCCATTTGAAGTTGTATCCAGAGATTCGGGTCCAGTGCTCTCCTCGATCGGTGGACCACCACGCGGAGGATTCAAAGCCGGCAGCATAGAGCAGATCGGAATTTCGTGGATCGATGGTTACGTCGTAGACATGCTGATCGCGATTCATGAGATTCTTCCAGCTCTTGCCGCCATCCTGGGATAGGAAGATGCCTCCGCCGGTTCCATGCACTCCGGTTGAGCGGGTCCACGCTGCCAAATAAAGGCGCGCTGGATCACGTGGATCGACGGCAAGTCCGTTGGGACCATTCACTTCTTCGGGCAGATTCACCGGTGTCCACGATTCGGCACCGTCGGTCGATTTGTAAAGCGCACCGTCGCCAGTTGTGCCGATGCTTCCATCTTCGCTGCGGCGAGCGATGACGACGTATAGAGTTCCGTCATTTGCGCGAGTCAGGCGCCACGTCAGGGGCTCGTTCTGTGCAATGCCATGATTTTTCAGAGTCCAGGTTGCTCCATCGTCGGCGCTTTTATATACACCGCGTCCCATCGCCGCGACCCACAGGGTGCGTTTTCCAACCGGGCTTGTTGGATCCAGAACAATGTGTGTCGGGGCCGTTTCAGGCATTCCCGTGCTGGAGGCGTTCCAGGTTCGCCCGCCGTCGATGCTTACACAGATTCCGCCCCGGTATCGCGTCACCTCGGTGTGCCGCCACATTTTAGGACGCGGGAGATCGTGGGTTCCGCTCATTGCTCCCCACATCTTGCCCTTTACGGCAGGATCGAAGGCGACCCAATAGGTAGTGTTTTCCCAGGCCTTGGGCACGCCGGTCACCGAGCGATTCCACGAATGCCCATTGTCTTCACTTCGGAACAGGCCGATGTCGGTGGTCGCTATGAAGCGGCGCGCCGGATCGAACGGATCGTTTAGGTATCCGTAGTTTGTGGTCACGTCCAGCCCTGTGCTCGTCCAACCTCCGCCCGGGAACCGGCTCGAATAAGCGGCGTTCCAGTTTGTTCCGCCATCGGTTGAAATCATCGTGCGGCCCAAGTCAGTTCCGATGCACATTTCCGGGTCTTGGTCCGCAACGCCGAGATTGAGCGGATTCTCGCCCCAGTCCACGCTGATTTGCGAGATCCAGGCATCGTGGACATTTGGGGACGGAGTCGTAGATTCTTTCCATCCGAGTGTCCAAGTGCGGCCACCATCTCGTGTTCGCGCGACGCCCATCCAATTCTTTCCCTCAAATTGCAGATCGTTGTAGGACAAATATGCCGATTCGGGATGATTGAGGCTCGTGGCGATGGCGCGAACCTTCCAACCCTGGCCGGGGAGGGAAGAGGATATCCAGGAAGCGCCGCGATTCTTCGAAACGAATATGCCCGCATCAGAAGTCGCGTAGATGGTCGCGCCTTGTGCGTGCGAGAACCCCGCGCTCATGTCGTTGAAGAAAATGCTTGGCGGGCCCGGCCGGTCCCACCACTTTCCATTTACCCGAACCGAGAATCCGCGATTCGCGCCTACATAGATGTCGCGATTGCTGGTACTCGAGTGTGGATCAATCCATATTTTCTGGGGGGCACTGGGTAGATCGCGAAGCTTCTCCCAGGTATTGCCGGCGTCTTTTGAAACGAAGACGGCCGGCTTATTGTCCTTTACACTGGCGGCAACCAGTAGATGAGAACTTGCCGGATCGATTGCAAGCGCGACAATCTCACCTACGGGATCGTCATCCGAGATGATGGTTTCGTCGGCGTGATCGGAACTCATGCGGACGCCGCGAACAGTGGAAGGCCTGGGCCAAACCAGTTCCCACGTTGCGCCATCGTCGATGCTGCGCCAAAGCGCTTCCGTCCCGGCGTAGATTGTATGGGCATCGACCGGATCGAAAGCAAAGAAGCGAACGGGGCTGCGGAGGTTAAACATGCGCCACGAATGTCCGCCATCGTGGCTGATGTAGGATCCCGTCATGTCGCAGGCAACCAGCATCTCGCGCGGGTCGTGCGGACTGATCGTGGGGTGAAACATCGCTCCGCCGCCGCCCGGTCCCACGACGGTGAAACCGTCAGCCCGGGCGCCTGAAATCAGAAGACTGGCTGTAGCGAGAGCTACTGATATTGCGAATCGTTTCATTGCCTTTTGTTTTAGCATGCGCAAGGATATCGTCGCCAGTTTGCTTTTCGTGGACGACCCAGGCTTCCAACTGCTTCATTTCCACCGGGCGACAGATGACACAAAGTCTCCCGAGGGTTGTGGGAGAAAGAGACTCCGGTCATTCGGGGTGATCATCGCCAGGATTCCGATTGCCCAATTTGGTCCGTCGATTAGCCTTTTCGATAACTCCGAATGCTGTGAATTATGTACGGATGGCGACTTTTTGTTTGCTTTTGTTTCCTTACGTGTGGTATTTCCGTAGGTATTTTCTGGAGGTCGAGAAACGTCTTGAAACGATCATTGAATTGTATCTCGATGCTGATGGCCCTGGTCCTGGGAAGCGTGTCCGGCTCGCCTACTCTGTTTGGGCAGGGAACGGACCTTGGCACGATCGTGGGAACGGTGACTGATTCTGCCGGCGCCGTTGTCAGGTCCGCGCAAGTGGAGATCACGGACCTTTCTACCCACGAGGTTCGCCAGGCGACCACCAACAATCGGGGTGAGTACACGGCGCCGGCCCTACCGAGCGGTCAATACAAAGTGGTGATCAAAGCCCCAGGATTTGGCGAGTCGGTAGTGACCGGGATCGTTCTGAATGGTTCGGACACCGCGCGTGCGGATGCGGTGATGAAAGTTGCAGCCGCCTCTTCTACGGTCGAAGTAACTTCCGAAGCCCCCATCATCGACACGCAGGATCAGTCCCTAAGCGAAACCCTCGACTCCGCAGCGGTGATTGATATTCCCCGCGATAGCCGGGATATCTATTCCTTTCTCTACATCAATCCGAATATCACGCAGAGCGATGAGCCCGGAGACTTCAAGTTTATCGGTTCCCAGAGCTACGGGGCCAGCTTTTCAGTGGATGGCCAGCGTTCCAACGGGGGCATCTTCGGCCAGGCTACAGCTACGGAACCGACGCTCGAGGCTGTAGGCGATTTGAACGTGCTATCGGAAACTTTCAGCGCAGAGTACGCGGGCATCGCCAACATTCGCGTGACCACCAAACGCGGAGGGACAACCTACAACGGGTCGCTCTTTTATAACAACAAGAACTCCGCGCTAGCGGCCTGGACGCTGGCCGACAAGGCTACCCTGGCCAGTTTCGCACCCACGCCCTTTCAACCAACTTTCAACAAGCCATACTTCAACATGACGGATGCCGGGGGTTCGTTCGGCGGGCCGATTCCCAAATTGAAGAAGACCTGGTTCTTCGGGGCCTATGAGCATGACTGGACGGTCGAGCCTTCCGAGGCGTCCTCGACCAGCATGCCTCACCCGAGCCTCCTGGCGGGCGATTTCTCGCTCCTGAATGATTCGGCGAAACCGGCGGTGGGCTCAGCCGCTTTGAGCCCGTCCGAAATCGCCACCGACACTGTAATGGTTAACGGTACGCTTCGCTTCATCAAGATACCGGATCGGTTATTGAATCCCATTACGACGAAATTGATTAGCCTGTACTTTCCCAAGATCGGCATGTCGGCGCCAATCAACCCCACGAATGGCCGAATACCTTCCTATTCGACTACGGTTCCGGCACAGGCGGGGCAAGACCAGGCGAGTTTCAGAATCGATCATGATTTTAATGAAGCAAATCACCTCTACGGCGTCTACCATTACTCGCGACAGAATTCAGCGCTCAACCTTGTCGTGTCTCCTTTTACCGGCTTGGGCCTGACGCACACAGACCGCCAGAACAACACGCTTTCCCTTTCCTACTCCCACGTATTCAATCCAAGTATCGTGAATGAGGCGCGCGGCGGCTTCAATAAGCAACACCTCTTCACCCATAGCAACACGACTCTCAAGGGATTTCTCTCCAGCATCGGCTTCTCTGACGCCGACATCGCCGCCTACGGCGCCGTGGTTGGACCCCAGGAACTGGACACCTATGGTCACATGGCAGTCAGCTTTGGAAGCGGTTTTCAGGCATTCAGCAATGGCGGCCGGAACACTGACCGCCCCATGGACCAGGATCTGAATACGTTCGGAGACACGCTCACCTGGTCACTGGGGAGGCACATCCTGAAAGCCGGCGCCGATTTCGTTTACAACGATGCGGTGGACGGATTTGCTGTTAATCGCGGAAGTCCCCGCGGAGCCATCACCTACTCGGGAACTGGTACTAACGCGCTGGCCAGTTTCCTCCAGGGACTTGCTCCGAAAACGGCGACCTTCGTGAACAAGCCCCGGCCTCCGATGGATGTCTCCAATTGGGAGACCGGATATTTCGTTCAGGACGATTTTCGTGTCAACCATCGTCTTACGCTGAATCTCGGCATGAGGTATGAGTTCTTCACACCGTTTGCCGATGCAAATGATCTACTTGCCAACTTCGATCCGAACTACAACAACACGACCTTGGGACACCCCGGCCGGTTCATCATCCCGTCGACAAAGACATTGAAATATCTCGATCCGAACATCGTGAACTTTGGCTACACATTGGCCGACGATTCGGGCCTGGGCGTAGGCCGCGGTCTGGTGCGCACCGACAGGACCGGCTTCGGTCCGCGTGTGGGTGTAGCCTACATGCTTTCGTCGAAGATCGTGCTGCGCGGCGGATATGGGCTCTACTACCCCACATCGGCTGCTCAGGGTATTCGGGATCCGATCGCCACCAATCCGTTCAATAACGCTCGCACGAACAATAACCCGACGGGTGGGTGGCCAACTTCTGGTGAGACGGCAGGCACCAGCCCGATCACCGGCGGCACACTCAAGCCCTTCGGCAACACACCCACAGCCAACTATGTCCCAGTCAATCTCCGCAATCCAAGGACTCAGCAGTGGAGCGTCACTTACGAACAGCAGATTCCCTGGCAGTCCTCGATTCGTTTTTCCTACATCGGCGCCAAGCAGACGGGGCAGATTGTCGGCCGGGATATCAATATGATTCCGCCTAGCGATAACCCCTTCGGAACCACCATCGGCGACGGAGTAACTCCCTGCGACCCGATCAATAACGGAGACTGCGCATACTCTGACGCGGATGCCGCACGGCTCAAATTCCCGGCCCTCGGCGACTATGTTCTTGGCTACGGCAACCTTGGACACAGCCTGACCAAATCGTTCCAGACGCAGGTGCAACGGCAGGCGAAGAGCATTTTCTTCAGCCTTGCATATACCAACCTTGACCAGAACTCGTCGGGTCTTGATCTGGGTAACTCCAGTCTGGGCGGCGCCGCGTATAACCCGTTTCAGCCCGACAGCGACTACGGAACGGAAAGCTTCACATCGCGGCAGCGCCTCGTCGGCGATGGCGTATTTGACCTGCCCGTTGGCCACGGTCACCATTACCTGAACCACAGTTCCAAATTGGCCGATGCGATCGTTGGCGGTTGGCAGGCCTCAACCAACTTGTTTGTGAAGTCAGGCACGCCGTACACGCCCTTCTGGTATTGCGACGACTGCGACCCGGTCACGCCCGGGAATGTTGCCTCTGGAGCTATCGATGCCGTGGGCGATTTCAACTCGCCGTCGTTCCGTCCAGTGGTTACCGGAAACTATAGAAACGGACCTTCGGGATACCAGTGGAATGCAAGTGGCTTCGGCCTCCCGTCGATCGGCAGCAATCTTTACACCCAGGCCGGCGTCGTCAAGCGCAATGCTTTGATGGGCCCGGGCACATTTGGCATGAACCTTGGACTGCATAAGTCATTCCACCTCTATGAGCGCGCCTCGTTGCAGGTGGGAGCCGATTTCGACAACGTCTTCAACCACCCGATAAAAGCTCCCGACGAAAACGATGGCGGCGGCGGGGGAACCTTTGCCATGCTCGGCGATTTCTATTTGGGCGTCGATCAAAACACGCCCCCGGCTCCTGGCCAGCAGCCGGCATTGCTGCCGATCGATCCTAACCCGGACGACGGTTTCGTGAACTATAACTCCGACTTTGGACGCCTCTACCGCAGCTATTCCCAGGAAGGCGTTGACAGTCGCCGGTCAATCCGTCTCAGAGCCCGAATCACCTTCTAGGTCGAGAATTCCATCTTCCCTGCGCGCGTGGCCGGCGACGAGATTCGCCGGCCCTGAGATTTTGAAATGGGGCGGATCGGTCCGCGCATAAAGTCGCTGCAGACTTATTTTTCGTTCACCAATTCCAGCTTCCCAAATCGTTCCGGAGTATGAAAGGTTTCGGTCATGGGAGCCTTCCAGGCGATGGCCTGTTTATGTCCGGGTGGTCCCTGGCTGCGAAATAGATTGGCGCGAAAGTGATTTCCCGCGGCCGGAGCGCGCTCGTCGATCGACTCGAACGGAATCCGCATTGCGCCGTACCAGACGCGTGCTCCCTGGTCGATGCGAGCCGCAACGTCGAACCCCGAGTTCCAGGTCCATCCCGTCTCGTGGCGGGGGAGACCAAGGTTGATATCGAGGTCGACCCATTCCCCTTGCGGCGAAACCTCGAACTCCTTGTAACGCTTTATATCCTGGAAATCGGAGCCGATGAAAAGCTCCGCGACATCCCAGTTCCAAAGCTCATTGGTCTCGCTACCGGTATCAGGCGAAGGCTTCAAATAGAGTTCCTGGTAAGGGCAAATAAATAGCAGGTAGAGATTTCTTGAAGTCCAACGCGAGCGCACCTCGGTTCGATATCCGGGAATGAGAATCCCACGGCTGTCCACCTCGGCATAGACCGGCTTGGCGCCTTGCCAGAACGGTGTTTGCGGATCTGTATCGAGCGCAGCATCCCGCAAAGCGTAAACACTCTGGAAAGATTCCGGCTTCATATTCTGTGCAGGGGCGGTGCACGCCGCAGCGATGCTAAACCCAGCCGCCAGCCATTTCAACGGGAACCACCTCCTAGATTCGCGTCGGCTCATAGTGAGACACGCAACTCCCGCGCCGCGTTCTCGTTATATACCTTGCGCAGGATCGATTCAGGCAGATTGATACCATAGATGCGCCACCGGCCTTGCGGCGGCACCTTCGCCGGGCGCGTAATCAAAATACTCGTCGTCTGTTTCCAGAAACCGGTAGTAGATCTCGTAGAGCTTGTCGTTGAAAGTTTGTTGCGGAACCTCGTCTCCGTGAGGAGTAGCATCTGTCCCGAACAAGATGCGGTCCTGGAACTTCTCAAAGAATGCTCTGGAGGCCCGGGGCTGCCGTCCCAATTCGCCGACGCGGGCGGCGATGTCCACGGTCATATTGGAAAACCGATCCAGGTTCTCCGCCACGTTGCTCAGGTTTTCCGCGAAATTACCCACGTGGAGCACAATGAATCTCGTCTTCGGATGACGAGCAAAGACGCGGTTACGCGCTTCGAGCAATTCTGCATTGCTGGGAAAGTCCCCTCCGTGAAAGGACCAATCAGGATGATTGCTGAGCTCCTCGTACCTTTCGTTGAAGCGGTCCGTGGGCATAAAAAAAGCAACCGGATCCGATACATGAATGGCGACCGGCATGTTCAGCTGGCCGCATGTGTCCCACATGGGATCAAAGCGCGGATCGTCGATTTTCACAAGCGTTCCAGAAGTGATGTTCGAGCGCAGGTAGAGCCCCAGCGTCTTGACGATCTTGAGGCCTCGAGCGCCGTTTCTGTGGGCCTCATCGAGTGCCTCTGCCTGCAGCTTCGGATAGTCAGACTTGAGGAACAATGGGTACGAAGGCTCCGAGAACGTATAGAAGCGGTCGGGATGGGCGCGGTCATATCTCCTCACTGTTTCAGTAAGGCCGTTGTCGAAACCACCGGTCAAATTTACCATGGAACGGATATTCTTCCGGTCCATCACGTCGAGCAGTTCCTCGGGGGAGGATAGGTACTGGCGCTCCGCAGTAACATCAACGCCGTTCTCCGAGTGGGCAGAAACGCTGATGTGGGTGTGGATATCAATCACTGGAAAGCGCGCGCGCGCGACATGGGTTTCCTTCACCTGGAGCATGCTCTTCGGCTCATAGTCGGCCAGACTCAACGCGGGAGAACGGTTGTCAGTGGGCCCGGCGGACGGATGCGCCCCCGCCGCCTGAGCCACCGTCCCCCCAATCATTCCCATTCCGGTTGCATACAGTAGTTCGCGTCGATTCATGACGCATTACCTCTCAGTTGGAGTGCTGCTTGAACTGGATTCGAATGAACCCCGAGGCAGGCTGTTATGCGAGGATCAAATTACAGCCCGACGAACGCAGTTTCGTCTGAATGTCCTCACTCAAACTTTTGTCGCTTATGACTGTATCGATCTCTGAGAAAAGAGCAATCCGCGACATGCTGCGCCTGGAGAACTTGCTGGCGTCGGCGACCAGAATGATTTCCCGTGCTATGCGAAGCATGGCACGGTTCACCATGGTTTCCTCCAGGTTGGCCCCGCTGACTCCAAAGTCGAGATCGCAGCCCGCCCCGCTGAGAAACAACTTGTCCGCCGAGAATTGATCGAACATCTCTTCGGCAAAGCGCCCGTTAATGGATGCGGACTCACCACGTACCGTTCCCCCGACGATAAATACCTCGCACTCGGGCGCATCCAGCAATTCCGCCGCGATATTAATTCCGTTGGTGATGATGTGCAGGCCTTTCTTCTTCTTGATCTGCCGTGCAATCTCCAGGGTGGTCGTGCCCGAGTCCAGAATGATGGTCTCGTTATCATGGATCATTGTCGTAGCTATGGCGCCAATCCGACGCTTTTCTTCGGCATGCGCTTTGAGGCGCTCCTGGAGAGGCGACTCGCGCATGATCGCGTCAGGCAGCATGGCTCCCCCGTGAGAACGCTGCACCAGGCCGCGCTGCGCCAGTTCATTCAGATCGTTGCGAATGGTAACCGCGGATGTATCGAATTGCGACGCGAGTTCATTGACTTTCACACGACCTGCTTTACGGAGAATCTGCAGAATCTGCGAACGGCGTTCTTCGGCCATCATCCCGTCCAACGGCACTTCGCTTGCAGAATTACCGGGGTTCCGCTCCGGAGATACTGCGAATCTTGCCATCCCGTTCGTCATTGGTTCCTCGCGCGCATTGTGAGGTGGTGTGAAATCAGTTTAAACCTGGAAAGAAAAGAATTTAAAATAAATCGAAACCTCCGCCGGTCCAGATCGGAATAAAATGCAGGTTCTGGGAAACTTTAGTTTTATTTAACCTTCGTGGATCAAAGCGGGTTTTTCGCAGGGTGGATTCTGCATATGCACAGTGTCGCAAATCAAGTAGGGAAGAGTTCGCTCGTGAAGTCGTTGCCTGGGTTGGCTCTTTTGATCCTCGCCGGAGGTTTCACGTCGTCGGCGGCGCAAAAAGATACGGTCGTGGTGCGGCCGAAAGAGATTTCGGACGTGCTGGTGAACCCCGGAATGGGAATCGCCACGTTTCAGAGGTTTAACGGCCAGGCGTTGAATCCTCCCCTGACATGGTCTGAAGTTGGGCCCGTGGCCAGGCTGCCGCAGGCTGACCCCAAACCAGATTTTCCCGAAGCCGTTATTGCATATTGCCGATGGTATTGGGAAGCCATCGAGCCTGAGCATGGGGCATTTCGGTGGGACATCATTGACCTCGCAATCGAAGAGGCGCGCACTCACGGCCAACGGCTCGCCATTCGCCTCATGCCATATGATGAGGCGGCTCACCACCCCATCCCCAAGTGGTACCAGGAATCAGGAGCCAAGCGCGCCAACAAGGCTTCCGACAAGGATGGAAACATTTGGCAGCCAGACTTCAGCGACCCCTTGTACCTCAAGTATTGGGGAGAACTGGTGGCCGAGGCAGGGAAGCGATATGACGGCAATCCGGTGCTCGACACCGTGGACATTTCATCGGTGGGTTACTGGGGCGAGGGCTGGAGTCCATACATGCCTCCTTTTCCCAATCAAAAGGCGCTCATCGATATCTGGCTTGAAGCGTTCCCTCATACGGAGTTGTTGATGAACTTCGATGAGCCGGATGCTCTCGCGTACGGAACGAGCCATGATGCGGGCTGGCGGCTTGACTGCCTGGGAGACATGCGCACCGCGTCAGGGAATAAATACTTCGAGCCGGAGATGCTGGATGTTTACCCGCAGCAGGTGGTCCGGACCGGCATCCAAAACGTCTGGCAGCATCATCCTGTGTCGTTGGAAACCTGTGGCACCCCGGCGAGTTGGAAGCGAGATGGATTCGATGTCACCTACATCCTGGACCAGGCTTTGCGTTGGCACATTACCTCACTCAATGTGAAGTCTTCGCCGATCCCCGCGGAATGGAAATCGCAGTTCGCTGATTTCCAGCGCAAGATGGGATATCGGTTCATTTTGCGCAGGCTCGAATACCCGAGAGTCGTCCGGGCTGGTTCAATGATGCCCGTGCACATGTGGTGGCTGAATGCCGGGGTCGCTCCAATCTACCGGGAATATCAACTCGCCTTGGAGTTGAAGTCGCCTGCCGCCAGCGCTATCATCCACGTTCCAGCGAGACTGAAAGAATGGCTTCCCGGAGACGCAGTCGTCGACCGATCGTTGTATGTACCGGAGAATCTGGCGCCGGGAAGATACAGCCTACGAATCGCAATGCTCGACATCGAGACAGGCAAGCCGGCAATTCAGCTCGCGAATGAAGGTCGCCAGTCCGACGGCTGGTACGCCATGGGCTCTCTTCAGATCGGAGCCGAGTGAATTCTGACAACGCAAGCGAGTCCAAGGCCTATTTATCGGCGAACCGTACTATTGGTTCGATGAAAGGACAAAATGGTTACACGGCGCGAATTTCTGGATACGATTGCGGCAGGGGCCGCGGGCATGGCTATTAGTTCAACGGCGAAGAGCTACGGCCAGATACTCGGCTCTAACGATCGCCTCAACTTTGCCATTATTGGCCTGCGCTGGCGTGGCTATGCTCATCTATCGGCATTGATGGCAAACAAGGGCACCGCGCGGGTGTCGCACATTTGCGATGTAGATAGCGATATCCGTGCGAAGTTTGCCGGCGTTGCGGAACATGAGCTTGGGTATGCTTCTGCGAGCGAAAAAGACTTCCGTCATGTTCTGGAGCAAAAGGAAGTGGACGTCGTTACCATCGCGACTCCCGACCACTGGCATACGCCCCTGGCGATTGCCGCTCTTGAGGCGGGCAAGCACGTCTACGTTGAAAAGCCCTGCAGCCACAATCCCGCCGAGGGATCGCTGCTTGTACAGGCTCAACAGAAGTATCAAAAGCATGTGCAACAGGGGACACAGCAGCGCTCATGCGTGCGCACGATCGAGGCAGTGGACAAGATACAGAATGGCCTGATCGGCAGACCCTACTTTGCCAAGGGGTGGTATAGCAACTCAAGAAAATCGATCGGGACGGGCAAGGAAGTGCCGGTTCCACCTCAACTGGATTGGGATCTTTGGCAGGGACCGGCGCCGCGAAAGCCATACATGGACAATATTCATCCGTATAACTGGCACTGGTTCAAACACTGGGGCACTGGTGAGACTCTGAACAACGGCACGCACAGCATCGATCTTTGTCGCTGGGCGCTGGGTGTCGACTACCCAAAAAGCGTGATTGCAACAGGAGGGAGATACCAGTTCAAGGACGATTGGCAATTCTACGACACACTGGTCACGAACTTTGATTACGGCGATAAATTGATTTCGTGGGAGGGAAGATCCTGCAGCGGGATAAAGTACATGGGCCAGAATGCTGGATTGGTCGTAACCGGCACAACGGGCTCAGTGTTTATCTACGGCGATGGCGGAAGCGGCTATGAGGTCTTCGATATCAAAGGGGCGAGCACGGGAGTGTTCAAAGACGACGCCACTCAGTTCTACGACAAGTTTGACGGCGACGTGGCGACGGCCGCGCATTTCGCCAACTTGATTGCGGCCATCCGCAAGGGAGACCAGCTTCACGCGCTGATATCACAAGGCAACATCGTTGTGACCATGCTTCAACTTTCCAATATCTCGTGGGAGTTGAACCGGGAGCTGCGGCTCGATGTGAAGAACGGCAAGGTCGAGAATGACCCGCAGGCCATGGCGCATTGGGCCCGCGAGTACGAGCACGGCTGGGCGCCGCATCTCTAGGGCGCAAGCAGAACGCCTTATAGATTCGTAGACAGAAATTTGAAGTCCAGGAGACGAGATCAAAATGGTAAGCCGCCGACAGTTTGTGAAGCAGGTTTCATTTGGCGCCCTGGCAGGCTCGGGGATAAGTGCGGTTGGAGCGCATGTGGCTGCGGCAGCTCCACTGGACGATGCAGAGAAATCCGCCGCAGCCAGGTTAATTCCGGGATGTTGCGCCTACTCCTACAACGAGGACCTTCGGCACGGGGCGATGACGCTGGAAGATTTCATCTTGAAGGCGATGGACCTGCGGGTGTTGGCCGTGGACATGACGGCGTATTACTTTAAGTCAACGGAACAGTGGTATCTGCATGGTCTTCGCAAGTTAGCTTACAAACATGGCATTGCTTTCTCGGGCGCAGCATGTGGCGTGAGTATGGTTCAGGCTGACGCGGCAAGCCGCGCGGAGAGCTTGAGGCAGATAAAGAAGTGGGTTGATGTGACAGACGATCTTGGAGCTTCTCACCTGCGGATCTTTGCAGGGAAGCTGCCTCAGGGATCGAGCCCCAAGGATGCCATCGATTGGGTGGTTGAGACGATGAAGGCTGCGTGCGACTATTCCGGCGAGAAGGGAATTATGCTGGGGCTGGAAGACCACGACGGCGTAACGCAAAGTGCGGATCCATGCCTTGAAATCATGCAGCGCGTCAATTCACCGTATGCGGGGATCAATCTCGATATTACGAACTTCATCGCCACGCCGGCGCAGGATGTATACGCGCAGATAGCGGCATGCCTTCCTTACGCGACCAACACCCACATCCGCGACCATTTCCCTGATGGCACTCCAGTGGATATGGACCGCGTATGGCAGATGTTTGCGCGCGCCGGGCACCAGGGCTACATGTCAGCCGAGTATGAAGCTGGTTTGCCTGATCGTCTACCCGCCGCTGCGGGCGTTCCAAAACTGGTTCATCAAATCCGGGAGCTTTGCAGCAAATATTCGACCGTATAAACCGATGTATCTGGCGAGGACATTGTCATTCCACGCTTGTGGTTTACAAGCAGACCCTGGCGTTTCAACTCCGCAGTGACGCGCCGATAACCGTAGCGATAGCAATGCTCGAATTCGACTTGCTGGATGGCTGACCGCACCTTCAGTTTCTTCCTCATGCGCAAATGATCGGCTGTCGTGAGATCGCAAGAGTTCGTCGTCAATCGGCTCGCAAACGCAAGTTTTCGCAAAGCCCACTTTGCATTCAAGTGCCATCTGCCACCCTCTGCTCGCCACAGATCGGCCAGCGCGGCGCCGCCGCAAAGGTTCAGTCGGCACATTGGATCAAAAATCACAAGAAACTTGGAAAGAACTGGGGACCTATGTAACCCTGCAGGCTCTCACTCAGGGCGTGATGGTTTCCGTGAAGGCGCTGGTGTGGTTCGCGTTGTAGTTGCCGTTGCCCAGGAACGTCGCGGAGATGGTGTGAGCGCCGACGCTCAGCGTGGAGGTCGTCAGTGTGGCGGTACCTTTCACCAAGTTGACTGTCGCCAGTGCCGTTTTGCCGTCGTAGAACGTCACGCGGCCATAGAGGTCTCCGCTGTAATGGAAGCTGGGCGTGAAGGTGCACTTGACGGTGAGAGGGTGCCCGGCCTTGGCCGTTCCGGTGGACGTGCACCGGTTGGAGAGGCCGCGCGAGTTCATCATGATGTCCTCGCCCGAGCCGTCGGTGCCCGCCAGGTCCACCGCGCCGTCGCGGTTGAAGTCGGCGACGGCCACGCCACCGAGATTGCCCGTGCCGAAGTTGACCGGCGCCTTTAGGGTTCCATCACCGTTGCTGGTGAAAAGGGAGACCAGGTTGGTGTAGTAGATCGGTCCGGTTGCCAACTGCCCGTAGTTGTTGTTGAAGGCGAGCACATCCTGCACGCCGTCGGCGTTCATGTCGGCGGCTGTGAGCTGCCATAATCCGCTGGGCACCTGGTAGGTGATGGGCGGCTTGAGGGTGCCGTCTCCGTTGCCGGCCAGGAGGACGAAGCCGCCGTTCTGCACTATGGTGTTGGCGTCCGCGGAGAACTGGCGGTCGGAACCGGCCACGACGCTTAGATTGCCGTCGCGCGTGAAATGGCCGATGGTCATGGTGTTGTCGCCGAAGTCGCCGAACGGCAGCGTGGTGGTATAGGTTGCGGCGCCGAAGTGGCCGTCGCCGATGCCCGGGTAGATGTTCAGCTCCGGCGCGCGGTCCTGCGAGAGCGTCACCAGGTCCACCTTGCCGTCGTTGTTGAAGTCGCCCAGCGCAAATGGGGCATTGAGGTTGGGAAGGGGAATCGGGGCCTGGAACGTTCCATTGCCGTTGCCCAGGTGGACGCCCACATAGTTCACGAGGTCCAGCTTGCCATCGCGATTTACGTCGGCGAGGAGAAGAACCGACGGTCCGTTCGGTTCGTTGGTGAACCCGGGAGGAATGGTATCGGCGAACACGGGCGCCTGAAAGGTGCCGTCTCCGTTGCCGAGGATGATGGCGAATTCGGGGTTGTTGAACGCGACGGGATCATTCATCGCCACGAGGTCGATTTTGCCGTCTCCGTTGACATCGCCGGCGGCGAACGTGAGGCCCGCCATGCCGGTCAGGGCCTGCGTGGTTAAGAGCTTGAAGTGACCATCGCCGATGCCGAGAAAGATCTGGATCGTGCCGTCGCCACCGCCCAGCGTGGTGCCGTAGTTCAGGACGGCGAGATCGGGGATGCCGTCCCGGTTGAAGTCGGCCGTCAGTGTGCCGAGGCCTCGCACGCCGCCCAGACTCCTCTCCACCACGGCGTTCATAGCGCCTCCGGGCTTGGTGAAGACGGGGAGGAAGTTGCCGTCGGTGGAGGCTACGGCGATATCGGGGATGCCGTCCTTGTTCAGGTCGACAGCGACCATCGTTTCCGCCGGCAGCGCCCCGGTGCCGGCAATCCTGTATTGCGTGAAAGAACTGGTGCTGCCGTCGCTCTTCAGGAGATACACGAGCAGGCGGGCTGCCTCATCGATAGTGGCGAAATCTTCAATGCCGTCGCCGTTGAAATCGGCCGAGCACATCCCGGCGATCTGGCCGCCGGACGGCGACGCAAGGGGCCGGGGCGTGAATGTGTTGTTCCCGTTGTTCAGAAGGAGAGTCACGGTTTTGGCGTCGGCATTGACATAGGCCAGGTCGGGATAGCCGTCTCCATTGAAATCGCCGAGGAGCGCGGGGTGCTTGGAACTGGGGGCCGGGACGGCCAGGCTGGCTGGTGAGTTGCCGCCATTCCCGTATTGAACGCTGAAGGAGCTTGTGCCGCCGCTGCCGGTGTAGATCGCCGCGACGCCCAGACGGCCGTTGTGATTAAAATCCGCGACGGCGAGGGGCATGGCGCCTGGCTGGATGGTTCCCGCACGGAAGGTTCCGTCGCCGTTGTTGAGCAAGGTCACCGATCCCTGGCTGGCGTCATTCGCATTGACAAGCGAGACTTCCAGGTCAATGTGACCATCATTGTTCAAATCGCCTGGAAGGACGGAGACCGCATACCATCCTGGGAACGAGTATTTCGCGGGCGCGCCGAAGGTGCCGTCGCCGCGTCCCCTGAGCACCTGGACGGAGCCGCCCGGAGAACTGCCGGGCCCTTGCAGGTTGGGGTCGTCGCTGGCCGTAATGACGTCGGGATTGCCGTCGTTGTCTACATCCGCGATGGCGACAAACGAGGCGGATTCGGTGGTGGGGAAGTGGGTGGCCGGCCGGAAGCCGCCGCCGCTCGTGCCCAGTACCACGGCGATTCCATTGATCGTGGTATGGCTCACGTCGTTCGCGTCGAAGGTGGTCGTCGAGCCGTCGGCAAGGACGACGTCAGGAAAACCGTCGTGGTTCAGGTCGGCAGTGGCGATGCCAAACGGCGTGCCGCCGACGTGAATCTGACGGTCGGCGACCAGCCCCGGGTTGTACTGTGCGAAAGCGGTGGTTTGAACGAGCGATGTAACAAAGAGAACCAAGGTGAAACAAGCAAATCGGAGTCTAAGCATACGAGCCCCCCATGTGGAATAGACAAAATCAGGACAGGGCGTTCGTGGATCGTATTTCGGAGACTTGGAGAGGCACAAACCCCGGGGCTAATGGAAACAGATGGCAGCGGTGGCTTAGAAGTTGTCCGACACAAAACGGAACGCCCGCCATTCCGGTATCGGCTGTGTCCTGCGAATATCAACTGTCGCCTGATAAAGGGTTCACTTCTTTGCTCAGAATCGAGTGACATCTCGCCAGGTACAGACTACCGAGCGATACTTGGACTGCAAACAACGCCTCCACGGAGCGGTCAACGATCATATCGGTATTGAGCCGAACGCTTGATCATGCTGTGCGGTGCTCGCGATACGGCTTCCGACACGTCTTCGGCTGGTCTCCTGCGGCTGGCAATACCACATGGATGCATTGCCCACTTTTCGTCAAAGTGGTACGCTGCGCGTTTGCTTGGCTCGAATTCGACCTGTGTTTGAACCCAGCACATGATGCAGTGTTGACCTTGCTTATCTTCCAGGCAAAGAGCCCGTAATCCCCTCGATTGGCAGACTTCAGACACCACGGGTATGGCAGGGCGAATCAGCGATGAAAGCAGACCAGCGTACTCCTCTGGCCGGAGTCCTGCAGTCATCACCTTGGCCAGCAAGGCGCTGAGGGACATACCGAGCATCGGTATCGCAGAAATCACGACGGAGCCCAGAAACCTGCCCACCAGGAAGTCCATCTTACGGATGGATTTGGTGACCCTTACCTGCTGCGTTCCAACTCGGAGCGTTTTCGCCTAGCCACTTTTCGTCAAGGTGATATCAATCTGAACCTCCACTCGGCAAGCAGCAAGTGGCATCGTTCGGACGGTCAACCCGCAGGTGGGCCTGCTATCACGCCTGATGCTGCCTCACCCTACCAAGCCTGATGAATTGTGAAAATTAGCGTCGAAAGCCCAGATGAGGAAGGCAACGACAACCCAATTAGAAGCACAATCCTTCGGTTCTCGATGTCATCTTCGGTCATGGTGTCGCGGCCGCACCTGACGAAGAAAGCTTCTTCCGCCGTACGTCCGGCCAACGCACCGCGCTCCCAAACTCCGCGCAGAAACTCTGCGACATTGGATCGCAATTGGGTCCAGAGATCCTCGTCGTTCGGCTCGAAGAGGGCCCACATGGTTCCAACACGAATGGACTTCCGGATAAATGGCACCAGACGTTGAGCAGCGAGGTCCGTGCAGCCATCATCCACCGACGTGGTAATGGCCGTTGACATCCGAACCTGGTTGCCATCGCTTTGGATGGCGTTGATGCCCATCCGTTGCAGCCGGTCAATGTCGTCGGCCGCGACTTCAAATTCCAATGGACTATTTCCCGTCTTGGGGTTGGGCTCAAGCCCGCATATCTCCCCCCCTGCGGGTGAAGTATGGACTCCGCGCTTAAGGTCAGACTTCGCATAGGCGCCCGCCACGTGTCCCACCGCCGGTATAAAGATCGCTTCACCCGTTGCCACAGTCCTTACCCGGACCCACGGGTAGTACATGGCGGCGGTAGCGCTGTCCCGAGGGCCAAGAAGAGCAGTCGCATGCAACCCACCGCGAACGCTAAGAATGGCGAAGCAGTCGCCCAGACGCTCGCAATATTCGATCAGCGCATCCGTAATCTGTGACTGCTCGATCGCCTCCACTGACGGGTGCACGTGGTCTGGTATGCAAACAAAGGAAATATCTGCGACGTCCCCCAGCGCTGCGAGCCCGGTTCGTTGCGAGCAGTCAACATCTGATTCCCCGATGTAATCCGCGGCGGAGGGTGCCGGCCCGTAGGTGCCAGCGCACAGTCGCAACTCTACATTCGGTGGCATTGCCGAAGACTCAAATCGTGATGTGGGTTCGGCGCGCAAGTGATCTGACTTGGTGTTGAATTCCGCTAGATAAAAACGTCGATTGTTTGGATCCGGGCTGAGATTGTCATAGTCCTCCAAAAGCTCTGGACCCTGATCCGCTCGGTCGCAGAAGACCTGAATTCTCAAACCCAACCGGGTGCCTGGTTCGATCCGGACACGAAGTGAGTTGCCCCACGCTCCCACGCTTGTGGTACGGAAGACCAACCCCTCTCCATTGGAAGCCGAGAATCTCGCGCTGGCAAGCGACGAACCGGCACCGACGACACGGACCACGTAAGCTCGATGTCCGCCATTATCAAAGAAGCCTTTTACCGCATAGGACAGAAAGGAAACCTTCGGATCGATATGCGCCCCAAAAACGCGCTGATATTCCGCCCAACTGTTGAGAAGCATCGCACGTCCGACAGGCCCGCGCGTAGTTTGGCCGAGAAACGCCGTGGTGGCCGTAGCAAGCAACTCCGGTTCGTCGAGAACGCCCGACCCATCGGCTCTTGCATCCGAAGGCTGCCGTCCGACGGTCGCAAGTTTCTCCGCCACCTGCTTCAGGCCGCCGGCTTCTTCCAGCGAGACTCCATGCTTCAGCCGCAGGCCGTAAGGAATGTCTTCACGCTGCGCGGCGCCGCGTTCGAGAAAGCAGGGAACCACGCGATGCCGGGCGGCGTCTGCACGCGACATCGCGATCGCGGCGGCGATTTCTATGCGCTCGTAATACGAACTCTCCGTGTGATTGGAAACCAGTACGACAGTGATCCTCGAGCGCTGCTGCGCCAGCCGAAGCTCGATATCCCAGTCGTCGCCATATTTTAACGTGCGGCTGTCCAGGAAGACCCGAAACTCCCCAGCCAGACAGTCATAAAGCTGTTCCGCGACCTGATTATCCTGGCCAGAATGCGCGATGAAGAAATCCCACTGGACGGGTTGCGATGGCATATCGTTGTCCAATCCTACTGAAACACTCCTCTCATACACTAATCAGTAACCGCACGTTCGTGACTTTGTTCGGGGCGATTCGAGATGCCAAGCTGGCCGTTTTCCAAGCGGGCGAGGCCAAATAGTTGAGAAGCTGATCGGGATCCGGAAGGCGCGGCTCGAACATCTGAACGGAATTAGGATCAAACCATCCCGTGACGAATACTTCTAGTACTATGACCGCTTGATTGAGTAATTGAGCCTGAGTCGAGCTAGTTTTCGGGTAAACTTCCACTGAATCTTGATTCTGGCGCGGTTGGAGCGATGATTCCAGGCTTTGGCTTCGCGGCGCAGCGTAGCGATGTCCCCAATCCTGCGTTTTCCCAGGCATTGACGGCTGAAGAGACCAATCTCAATTTCGGCCTGATTCAGCCAACTTCCGTGCTTCGGCGTGTAATGAACTGCGAATCGCTCCCAAAGCCATCCGCCCGCCGTTTGACCGAAGCGGTCCACCAATGCCTTGCGGGTGTGGGTGTTCAAGTTGTCCAAGACCAAGTGGATGGTGTCGGCAGCGGAGTAGTGTTTGGCAATCTCCAAAAGAAAGTCGGCGAACTCATCTGCCGAACGTGTAGGAGTCACTTTGGTGAAATGAACACCGGCCTTTGGCTCGATTCCACAAAAGACGTTAGCTGTGCCGCAGCGCTTGTATTCATAATCCCGTCGCGCGACCTGACCGGGCTGCATCGGAATCGGGGACCGTGTATCTTCATGCAGTACAACGGGCTTTTCATCGACACAAACCACGGGATCACTCTTTGACTGGGGTCTTTCGTATGTCTTGAGCACGTCCTCCATGTTGAAGATGTACTTCTCGTCCAACTCTCCCACGCACCACATTTTTTTCCCGCCATGGCTTGAGGTCATGGCCTTCCAGCAGCACACGGATGGTTTCTCGGCCAACGCGGGGGACAAGTTTGCGCTTGATGACTTCTTCGGTCAATAGCCGTACCGTCCAGCGCGCTCGTCCCTCTGGAGGCGGCGAGCAAACCACGGCGATAATGCGCTGCTGCTGTTGCGAATCAAGGGCCGGGGTCTTGCCAGGGCGAGACGCATCAAATAACGCCCGCTCCAACCCTCCTTGCTGGTATCGCTTGCCGATCTGCCACACGGCCTTGGCAGACAAGCCCAGATTGGCCCCTACTGCAGGCGTGGACTGGCCCTGATCCATCTGACGCAGCGCCAATGCACGTAATGTTGTGCGAACTGCCTGCAATCCGCTGCCTAGCAACTGCTCTATCTGTTGCCGATCTCGCTGCTTGAGCCCAATCTGGAGTCGTTTGCCTCTGCCCATACCTCAGCAATACAACCAGAAACCGCTCTATACAAGTATCAGCGTTGGTTACCTATATATGCGGTCACGTCACTAGAGTCACGAGGGGCCAGTCGAATCCGAACATGACTCTCTTTGGAGTGAAAGCGTCCAGCGCAATCTCCATATAGGGACGAAGATCTTCGTCGCACCATGTGTGCCAATTCGCTTCGGTAACCAGACCGGAGAGTTTGCAATAGACGTTCTGTCTGCGGGCCAGCTCAGTTAAGTTCTCCTTCCAGGGAGAAAGAGCACGGTCTCGAAGGCGCGGGCTGGGCACGTGATCGAGAATAAAGACCTGGTTGGGGTGCCGATCCACAAATTGAATTGTCTGAGGGAGATGCCTCTCGAAAATCAGAATGTCAAATCTAAGGCCAAATTGCTTTAAGGGTAAGCGTCCTGTGTTCCTCTCTGCATAGCAGCGCCTTAGGGCAGAACATCGCCATATGGTGCAAGGTGATGATGCGAGTTTAAGGCGTCGAGTACGCAGATGGCGATCTGTCTCGGAGAAGCGTCAGATCGTACAGTTGACTATGGAACTGGGCGCGAGGGTCGCCGAAGTGGCTCGGGCACACGGTTTGAACGCCAACCAGGTTTTCAAGTGGCGTCGGGCATTTGAACGCGGCCAACTGACGTAGTCATGTTCCGCATTGCTGCTCCCTGTAACGATTGCGGCCACGAGCGAGCCGAAGAACGAAGTCGCAGATGAACAGTGCGAGCTTCCCACGTCGAGTTCGGGCTCTATCCACATCGAACTTCCTAAACGAGCGGTGATCAGCGTCGAGAGCGGAACTGATCATGCTCTCATTCGAACGATTCTTGAGAGTCTGCGCAAGTGATGCAGCTGCCCACTGGAACGAAGATCTGGATTGCTGCCGGAGTAACCGACATGCGCCGCGGCTTTGACGGACTCAGTGGCCAGGTGCAGACTGTGTTGCAGCAACAGCCCTTCTCCGGACATGTGTTCGTCTTTCGCGGGCGCAGAGGCGATATCGTAAAGCTTTTGTGTGGGACGGCGATGGTCTGTGCCTGTTTGCCAAGCGACTGGAGCGCGGCCGCTTTCTGGCCGAAGGCTGAGAGCGGAACCTTGCCTATCCCGCCCTTCTCTGCTTCGGCGTGCGCTCTCGCCGCGTCGGCGAGCGGAAACACGCGATCGACCGGAATTTTGAACTTTCCGTTTGCAATGTCTTCTGCGAGCTCACATATGCTCGCCGCGTCAGGATGGGAGCTGAAGGCCTCCACTTTTACGGCCGGGTGAAGTTTGGCGCCTGGAGGAGGCCCTACGACGGAGGCGTTTGTTGCGCCCGGCTTGACTTTAGCGATGAGCGCGTCGCTGACTTGGCCGCCGATCGTAGCCGCAGCCGGTATCGAAAGTGGCCCGCTCTTCCTATGTGTCTGCCGGGCGGGTAAACCATGGGGACACGGCATTTCAGAAAAGACAATCTGGCACGTTGTCAAGAAAACTGCCGCGAGCATGAACATTCCACGCCTCGCGCCCCATGATCTCCGGAGGTCCTGTGTGCGGCTCTGCCATGATTCAGGGGGCGAGCTTGAGCAGATCCGGTTTCTTCTGGGGCATGTCTCTGTGCAAACCACCGAACGCTATATCGGCTGCAAGCAGCGTTTGAGAGTAGCTGTAAACGACAGGCTTGGAATCGAGCCCGGGTGAGTGGTTCACTCAGCAACTGGACGCGCAGGCGACTACACGGGCAAGTGGATTGCAGCGGCAAAATTCGCCCTAATGGCTTTCCTAGACTCCAACCTGTTTTGCCAGGACCAATCAAAAGAATTGACTGGCAATCTCCGCGAAAACACATGGCCGCCACGTGTTGTTCGTCGATCTACCAGTCTGAATGGGGCTAGCGCTCGCATCCGTGCGCCGACAGTCCAACGAGAGTGTTCGAGGAGGTTTCAAGGTCCTGTGCCAATATGGCCGTCGGTCATCCGTCGCCAAGATTCACAGCATCAGAGGCAGGATCTCGACGATCCGGCTGTTTCAAAGACAAGTAGCGTATAAGTCTAAACAAACCGGTCTATTATAAGAGAATCGGCAGCCGGCTCGGTGAGCGTCAGGCCTGTTTCCGCATTTTCAAAAGTTACACGTAAACAGCGGGTGTTTAATTCCGCAGCTCTATCATCTAAGACCAGCGCAATTCACTTCATTTAGGTTGATTCCCGCTGAGATTCAAATTCCTCCAATACGAGTTACCGGCGTACCGATTTGGAACGAGGATGAGGTCATAGAGACGGATCTCGACAGATTGGTTGCGGTAAGCAGCGAGATCAAGACGAATAGGTTCCCAATGACGTTCTGATGCATTCTCTTTTAGTGGCGAGTCACCTTCTATCAATCTGTCGAGTACCTTTTCATTGTTCACGAAAACCACCAAATGCCAGGTGCGGCCCGCATCCGCACCCGCATCGAACGCGAGCGAAGGTGTGTCACCTAGATCGACAGAACGACGCAACAACGCTCCCCGGATTTCATCTCGCGGCCAGATTGCGAGTGTGTCGCCATCCAGATAGGTATCGCCACGGATACCGGCGAGCCCACCGCCCGCTCCTCCGAATCCGGCGCGCTCCAGCTTCCAATCGGGATTCCACCACTTCGTTAAATCTGAAAGGGTGAATATCTCGGGGTCCAGGGTTTTCGGCTGTTGGGCGGGAATGATCAGTTTGTCTCCCTCGAGCCTGGCGCCGTGATCGAGGAGAATCTTCTCTCCGATTATCTCCGTCCGCTTAGCCAGTTCAGAGATACTCTCGTCTACAGGCGGCGTCAACTTGAGGGAACCCATTGTGGCGCCGAGAATCCGATCGTTCAATGCCTTCACGTCACCAGCGGGCAATGCGGACATCCCCCGCATAGCCGCAACGACCGATCCGGCGTTTGCTGCATTACAGTCAGTATCGGCGAAGTCGGCCGCTGCAAACGCGAGGTTCTCTGTCTTCTGGAAGTCGCCGTCACCGAACCAGACGCTGGTGGCCACAATCGCTCCGTTCACCACGGCGTTGTTGGTTGCCGGGTACTCAATCCCCCAGCGTTCATTGATTGCGCGGTTTATTTCCTCTGGCCCCTTTCCGTCATTCGCCATCCAGATCACCATGTCCAGGCACTGGCGATAAGGAGAGAGCGGCGATACAAGTTGCGCGGCTTTGCGAACAATCTGCTTCGTATTTGTCTCCACAAAACCCAGGCTGATCATCCCGGAGACAAACACGGCCCCGTCTGTGCCTTCGGCATACCCATTGATATGCGTCAATCGCCTGGCCATTTCCGCTGCCACGTTGGGCAAGCCAGGAGCCAGCGTACCGTATACATCGCTGCTGAATTGGGGGCCGATCGTCCACCACAACTTGTTAAAGCGGGGGTTGCCGGTATCGGGCGGCTTCACTCCGCGCTTGAGAAGCAACAGCGCCTGTTCACTGGAACCCCAGGAGCCGGCGTTGTTTTCAATCCACTGTTCTCCAAGTTGCTCGACGGTGAGATGGATCCCGTACTTTTCGAAAGCCCTGATAGCCACCATTTCGTAGTAGTAATCGTCATCAATCGGGGCATATCCTTTGGCGGGCCGGAGCGGCGTCTTCTCAAGCGCCGAAGCGACCTGATGTTCGAAAAGAAGCCCCGTCCATTGCCCGATCATTTGCGCCGTCCATATCGCCCTGGCACGATCCAGATACGCGGCTCGTGATATTACAAGTTCCTTATGCCCCACGGTGCTCGCGTGGGATTCTGCGCCCATAGCACGCGCATACAACCCGAATATGACACCAATCAGAATGATCGAAGGCCTTCTTCGAAATTGGATCCTCACCGTAATTTCTCCGTACCCTTCACAAGCGGGTGAGATGCGATGAACCATAGAACCAGCCGATAGCGCTTTTCGCCTGCTTCAATCTTCACCTAAGACCGCCCGTCGTAAACCGGAATGACGTCTCTGAGCGCCACGGCGTGAACCATGCTGCCGAACATGTTCTCGAACGGATACGCGATTGCCCAGTTCGTACGACACCGGGACTCGAACAAGTTCTGAGAACACCGAACGCTACATTGGCTGCAAGCAGCTTAAACGACAGACTTGGAATCGAACCAGCGTGAGTTGTTCGCTCAGCAACTGGACGCGAAGGCGACTATTCGCTCAAGTGAATTGCCACAGGCGATGGGGCCAATAACATTCCTAGAGATGCTTACTTTGTCTGCCAATACGTTTCCGGCTGCACCTGGGGCAACTCCAGACTTGCTGTAACCTCTATTAGATCGTGCAGGACCATTGATCCCGGTTGTCGCGTCGACGGGAGACGGCACTCAGAGGGTGGCCCTACTCTGGAATTGCGACAGCCTCGATAAGCGTGACTCCTCAAAAGGTGATCTTTAAGGCGAATTGCAGGTTGAATGGCTCGCCAGGCCCGATACCCGGCGCGCCGTCAAAGGTGCCAATCGTAGATCCTATCACTGCCGTTTCACCCGCTTGCGGGGCACCCACTGGAGCGAAGTTTGTCCGGTTGAAGAGATTGAACATTTCTATGCGAAACTGAGTATTGACCTTTTCAGTGATGGGCGTAGCCTTGAACACTGAGAAATCCACGTCAGAATATCCGGGATTGGAAAATTGACCGCGGCGCGTGGTGCCGTACTGACCTGCCGGCGGATCAGCAAAAGCCGTCGGGCTGAACCATGTGACCACGCCGCCGACGATATTGTGGGACACACCTGCGTAAGGTTTGCCCACCAGGTTGGCCCGATCCGCGTTCTCGCCGTTGCCACTGGTATTGGAGCTTGCCAGAACGGTATAAGGCTGCCCGCCGTGGAACGAAAACGCGGAGTGGAGTTCCCAGCCATTCGTCACCCGCTTCAAACCCGAGTCTCTGCCGGGCAACGTGTACGACGCATATCCGGTCAAGGTGTTGCGTGTGTCGAAATCGCTGTTACCGTATTCACCCCTGGGATTGAAGCTGTTTTGCGGGAGGTAAGGGATGAAACCGGTCTCATAGTCCAGCGCATGTGACCAGGTATACGCGAACTGCGAAGTTAGGCCGCGCCAACCCTGAAGGCGAAGAGTAGCCTGAAGCGAACTGTAATTCGAATTGAGATTGCTCCTGACCTCGTTGACCACAGCGTAGTTTTGGAATGGGGTGTTGGCTTTGTAGTAAGGCCTGGTGGTGATGTCTCCGCCGCTCCCCTGGGCGGCCTGGTTGATATCGAAGACTCCCGTGAGGTGTTGGGCCACAGTGCCCACATATCCGATCTGGGCCACTACGGAAGGCGTCAGACTGTGCTGCACATTCAGATTGAAGCTCTGGGTTGCTGAGGGCCGGAACTTCCGGTCTACGGCAAACAGGTTGATCGTTCCCGTGCCCGCCAGCGCGTCGCTCAGCGATGGGAAGATGGCAGTTCCAGCGGGATTGCCGGAGGGTCCGCCATCGGGGATGATCAAGATTGCGGCATTGGCCGCAACCACCGGACTCGAGCCGGCGGGGTTGTCCTGCACACCGAACGGTCCGTTGTTGACGGTACCGCGCAGGTTAAGGAAAGGCACGATGTAGATGGCGTCGTAGTAGAAACCATAACCACCGCGAATGACTGTCTTTGTGCTCCCCATGGGCTGCCAGGCGAATCCCACACGTGGGCTGACGCCGCTCCAATACTTGTTGTAGAGGCTCGGACGGTCCACACCGATTACGGCGATACCTGTCGAGACGGTGGGATCAAAACTGGTCAGATCATGTTTCGCGGAGTGAAGCACTCCCGGGTAGTCGTAACGGAGACCGAGATTCAGGTTCAGATCTTTGCTCGCCTGCCACGAGTCCGCCGCGTTAAGGGTAAAGGTATTCTGGAAAACCTGGCGCTTCGGATTGCCCTCGACGACCGTGGCGTTATTGATGCAGCCTGCCAGAAAATCCGCAAGGCCGAGCGCGTTGGTGTCGGAAACTGGGGCCTTCGCCCCAATGTTCTGGGTTGCAAATCTGGCTACACAGCTGGAATTTGCCGCGGTGTTTCCCGGAAACCAGGGTCCTTGCGAGCCGTTGAAGTTAAACGTGCCGCGCTGCCCACTCTGGTAGAAGTCATCAACCTGGGCTTGGCGGAACTCGCCGCCGAATCGGAATTGATGGGCTCCCATGATCCACGCCAGATCTTCGTTGAGTTGGCCGGTAATGTCGTTGCGACCCGATTCTGAGGTGACGCCGATGGGGTCGAAGCCGGTACCCGAACCAGTTAGACCAGATCCAGCAGAAGGGGCTCCGATGACAATATGCGGCGAACCCGCCAGCGCCTTGGAGGTGACGCCGGTGTTGAGGCCCAGGCCGACGGGGTCAAAGCCATTGTTCGCATCCGAGAATACTTGGTTGAAGTAACTGACGCCGGCCGACAGCTGATTTGACATCGAAGGCGTGAGTACCCGGTTGTAAATCAGCGAGTAATTTTGAACGTGAATCGGCGCCTCTTCGTAGTAAGGAGACAGATAGGAAGAGGTAGGAGCAATCTGGTTGCCCTGGCCCACAAACCACTTCGCCGAGATGCGGTCTTTGGCAGTCACGTTCTGGTCCAGTTTTATGATGCCGTTGAAACTGTGACCATTCTCTGTTCCCGGATTGAAGTAATTGCCGGAGGACGCAGGACCCGTCAGAGCCGACTGTGGCCACAGGCCCTGAAGCAGACTCTGCGAAACCGAATTAATGGGGACGCCATAGAAGGTCAGATCCTGTTCGGCCAGAGCCTGATAGGCGGCGGACGGCTCGGTAGAACGAGTTTGATTTCCAATCACGAATCCCTCGTGCTCGCCGGCGAGAAAGAAAAATGTCTTGTCCCTCAGAATGGGTCCGCCGACAGAGAAGCCGTAGTGCTGGTTGCGGACCTTGTTCTTGGGAGATCCGTTGGCAAACGGCGTGTTTGCCGCGAAAAACTCATTGCGGTTGAAGTAATACGCGCCGCCATGAAAGTGGTTGGTACCGGATTTGATAACCAGGTTTGCCGTGCCCCCCGCGTTGCGTCCCGACTCCGGGCCGGCGGTGGTTACAAACGAGAAGTTCTCAATCGCATCCACCGGCAGAATAACGCCTGCGATACCTGAAACACCTCCCTGATTTACAGCGGGGATATTCCACCATAAGTCGTTGTTGTCCGTACCTTCAATCTGCCAGTTCACCGAGTTGGTGCGCGTTCCGTTCACGCTCGCATATGCGGCTCCGCCGTTTATGGAATACCCGCCGAAGCCGGTCGTCTGCGAAATCATTTGCGTGAAGTCGCGCCCGTTATTGGGGAGATCCTGCACGACCTCTTCAGGAATCACCGTCGTTTGGGTATCCGACGAAGTATCCAGGCTCAAGGCATCCGCGAGCACCTCGACGGTTTGCGCAGCCGATTGGACCGAAACCTTGACCGGCAGTGTATACGTAACGCCCGCGGTTACAGGGACGTTCTTGATGTTCTGTGCCGCGAACCCGGACGCAGACACGGTTACGGTATAGTCGCCCAGGGGAAGGTCAGAGAAAGAGAATTCTCCGGCACTGGAAGTGACCGTTCTATAAGTTGTGTTTGTGCTCGTAGCGACAGCAACTACCTGCGCACCGGGCACAGCCGCACCCGTCGGGTCGGTCACCAAACCGACGATTCCTCCGCGGAAATTCTGCGCCACTGCCACAGATCCCAGCAGGCCAAGTCCAAGGACCGAGAAAAAGATAGACTGACACACCATGCCGCCACGACGAAGTTGCATACGCTGACCTCCAGAACTCCGGGGAGCGATCGGCTTCCAATGCGGTCATGTGTACAAGCGGTCGATCAAATTGTGTTCTTTTCACGCGGCCGCGTAGAAGAAGTCAACCGCGCGCGGAATTATAGCACCGATGCAGCAAGGAGCGCTTCGATGCTTCAGTCCAAGTTTGACAAAAAACCGCCTACCAAGAGAGGTAACTTCCAAAGCTGTGCAGGAGTTGAAACCATATGGTCGATCAGGCTGAAGATCGCCTCATAGTTCGTAAGCGTGCGAAGCTCCCCCTTTGATCAGGCGTGGTGATCCCTAAATAGTATCCGCTCAATTTAGGTGGACACTCATTCGTGTCTTAAGCGCCTTCCGCGGGCTCGGATGGGAGTGCGGCAGCAACGCTCCCGGCAGGAATTCGTCGATGCGATTGATTGGATGATACGCGATGCGCGCCAGGATCGTGCGAAGGTAGAGCGAGGGATCAAGCCCATTCAGCTCAGCCATGTTGATCAGGGTGTAAAACGAGGCCGCACGCTCACCGCCGGATTCGGCACCGAAGAACAAGCAGTTTTTCGCCCGCGCGAGACCGCGCGGAGCGCCCTCTCGGCCGCGCTGCTGTCGATCTCGGGCAGACCATCATCGACGTAGCGCGACAGCCTGTCGTCAATTGGCCAGGTGGATTACGGCACCACACCTCGTTTCTTTTACTACTCTCGTCAAAATCGCCAATCCAGTGGTTTCGCGCTTTATGAACAGAGCGGACTGCGGAATACCAGCGTCGAGGCAAAGCTGGCGGATTTGCCCTTCCGTCCGTTCATTCAGGCTCCAATTGCTGACATGGCCCATCAGGGTCCGCCACGGATTCCCCTTCGCAAGATTGGAAAAAAGCAGTACCCCGTTAGGAGCGAGCAGGTCCTCATGAATTGTATGTAAGAGGAATATGATCGCTTTGTCTGTTAGGTAATCAAACAAGCCACCCGCGATGACAAGGTTGAAGGACGGGCAGCAAGTTAAGCGCTTCGATGCCCGCAGGACGTTGCCGTGTTCCAGCCGGATTCGACTGGTTGCCGCGCGAAGCCGGATGTCAGCCAGGGCCAGCGCAGCCGGCTCGAAATCATTCAAAACGATCTCGCCTGCAAAATTCTGGAGCAACGGCAGAGCCGGCACCCAATCGAGGCAGCCCCCGCAGGCCACTGACAGGACCCTGGCGTGGCGACTCCCTAGGACCGCTTGGGCAATTTCATTCGCCTGGTGGTCCAGTTTATTGCGGTGCTGCTGGGCTATCGGTGACCGGAGGATGATTTCCTCAAAGTGCCATCCAATGGTGCCCGGAAGGCTGTGGTTCATATTGGCAGCGAGATACTCAATGGTTTCGAAGTCGCCAGCATAGCCGCGCGGCCATCGTTGACAACGCCGCATGAACGACGATGTCGCAAAGATCTCGCGGGAGGGCGCAAGTTCGGCCTGAATGCGTTCGATGGACCAAGCCCGACGCTCCAGTTCCTCGACCGCTTCGCTAAATTGCTTCATCAAACGGAGCGCCTCAACCCGTCCCTCGGATTTGTCTCCCCAGAACCGGCCACCTGTTGCCTTGAAATCGTGATTAGTTCGCCAAACAAGGGCTTCTGTGTTTGCATTGGAACTGATCTCGTTAAGCATTCGCTCCCCCACAGGTGCCCCACCTTTCCGTTGCCCGCTAATGGTTTCGTGCCTCGTGTCGATCGCGGATCCGGGTCACGCAACTGACACCCGAACATCAATGTGATGACACACCGAGGGCGCCCCGGATTGCGATTTCTCTAATCGGCCTTGAGTGTTTCCTTAGGATCCGCAATGCTTTGGCTCGTGTTCGGACTTACCCTGCATGGGCCATAATCCTTGCTGATCTTTTCCACTTCGAAAGTTGGAGCAGCGGCGCTATGCTTTGGTTTCCTCAGCTTTGTTCCGTGAAGTTTCAGAAGACTATCGGTCTTGATGTTTAGAGTGTTTCCAGTGAGGAGGTACGTCTTATCATCGGATTCAACCTGAAGCCCATTTGCACCTGAGGAAACGCAACCCTTTACTGTGTGGTGCTTATGATGCACTTCGATCAAGACAGCGGTAGTGCCGCCGATAACGCCGGCCGCGCCAAGGATCACTCCTACGACTTGCCCTTTAGTGGGGCCAATGTTGAACGGTGGATTTTCGCAACCGTCCAACGTGATCATGCCGAAAGAAACGAAGGTGGTCAGGGCGAGCGCAGTCATGACTCTGATTCGACGCCGGATAAAGGTGGGTTCCTTTGTTAAGTTAGGCTCGGGGACGATTCTCGGCAGGAACTTCATTTAGACCTCCATTGCCAGTTCTCAGATTGGTGACGTGCATCGGCCGATATCTCAGCCCGCGGGTGAATCCTAGTTCCGGCCCAACTTCGCCGAGGCGGCCACGATTAAGGAGCGTTTCTTGCCCTGCTTGCCATGTGCGTTCGGTCATCGAATTGTCCAGGTCGGGTCAATGAGTCGAGAGCTTGCCGTATTCCCTGGGTCTGTTTGGCGACGTTCCAGACGGACAAGCTAAGAGCTACGAGGACAACGGTCCACTTCAGCACCAGTAAAATCGAAAGGTGCCCCGGCGACTTATTCTGTGATCGGGAATTACGCGCCTCTGTGATCGGGAATTACTCGCCAGAAGTTCCTGCCATTCCAATGCCGTCATCGCCATTTCGGACCTCCTATTGCTTCGATAGATGACCGCGACCCGCCTACGGGATGGCGGTTCCAGGTCTTTACTTCCAACCAGGTGTGCGATCGGGACCATCCGGGAGACGATTGTTTGAGAGTGCTGTCCATTCCCAAATGGGTTCTTCTTCGATCTCGGTGGGAGGATTGCCCGACCACGATCACGACATTCGCTCATGGCGCGAATTTGAGCAATTGTCTGGAGGTGAACTCGAAGTGATTTCTGAGTGATTAGGCAAGTGATTGATTCGTAGAGATCGAATAAGATCATCCCTACCGGTTTCGACCGCGATTGCGCCTTCCGGACGCACAAATGCTCAATCTGATTCGCTTCGGAGATTTCGAACTCGACGCGGCGGCTGCGGAATTAAAGCGCAACGGGCGAAAAGTTCGCCTGCCCGAGCAGCAATTCCAGATCGGCAGATGCTCCTGCTTCGCCAAGGCGATGTCGTATCGCGGGAGGAGATTCGCAAGGAAGCTCTGGCCCAATGACACGGTCGTGGAGTTCGATCGCAGCATCAACGCCGCCAGGATGAAACTCCGTGTCGCTCTCAGTGATTCAGCCGAGGAACCCCGTTTCGTTGAAACCCAGGCCCGGCGCGGCTATCGGTTCCTGGTTCCGGTCGAGGTGATCTAGAACAAGCCTGCCGAGCGAACCCTGCCGAAGGCCCGGCAGGGTTTGCTCATTGGCCGGAGGATTTCACACTACCGCGTACTGGAAGTCTTGGGTGGCGGAGGCATGGGTCTGGTCTACAAGGCTGAGGACACTGATCTTGGACGCTTTGTTGCTCTTAAGTTCCTTCCTGAAGACCTGGACGGTGATGCGCAGACATTGGAACGCTTCCGCCGGGAGGCCCGGGCGGCATCGGCTCTTAACCACCCCAACATCCGCACCATCTATGAAATCGGCAAAGATGGTGACCAGTCCTTCATCGCCATGGAGTACCTGGACGGGATCACTCTGAAGCATCGCATCGAAGGAAAGCCTGTTGAGATCGAGGCTCTACTGAACGTGGCCATCGAGATCGCCGATGCGCTCGACGCAGCGCATGGCAAGGGCCGCAAACTGGCTCTCAAGGTCCGCAAGCAACATACAGAGAATCGCGCATATGACCTACATGCCTGTAATCGAATCCATCAAGGCAGAGGGGAACACATCTCTGCGACCAATTGCGGCTGTGTTGAATGAGCGGGGCATCAAGACGGCACGGGGCGGGGAGTGGTCTGCCGTACAAGTTCAAAGGATCATGGACAGGGCGTAGACAGCGATACAAGACAAGGGCATCACAGCGACACGGTGACTCAGTGAGGACGGCGCGGCCATTGACGGCTACGCCGTCCACGTCGTTTATGCAATGCGAAGCAATCCGAGTTTTCTGATCAAATCCAGCGAGTTCATGTAGATCACGACGTTACGGTGTGACTGAAGACGCTGGACGCGCTCGTCGATGAGGTCTTGAGGGGTCTGAATGGAAGTCCAGATGCGCGTCAACTCGTCTAGGGGAAGTGAGTTGGTTTCGGCAGAGGATTCGGGCGCATTCTGTAAAAGTACGTTCACGTTTACGAGGCTCCAATCCTCGCGATTCAGCATGAAACTCACGATGTAGTTGGGGTCATCCAGTTCCATGCAGAGAGCCTAGCATCCCGCGTACCAGTCGACCTGTCACATCTGGGGGGTAGGGCAGGGGATTGCCTGTGCAGAGTGTGCGTTTCTGCCGTAGTAATGTATTTTGCCGTTAATTGTGCTATGGTGCCGAAGAAGGGACTCGAACCCTCGGATCTCAGCAGCGCCTTCCGTTTCAATGAGATACCGCTATCCATTGAATACACGATCCTTTCGTTTTTTTCAATCAGTTCAACGCCTTCAACCGGTTCAATCCGTTGGTACGTATTTCGCAAGAGCGTGGACACCACGCCCCCTATACAGGCGTAGAAGTATGGACACCATGGGTATTCCAAAAGGGGTCGGTCAGCGATGGCTTCTCGGGTAACTCCGCTGCGAGGTAGTGAAACACTGAAACTGGAAAAGCCCGCGGGTGCATCTATTGTCCACGAACGTAGTCGGGATCGAACCGACGACCTCTTCCATGCCATGGAGTGGGTCGAAACGCAAACTATAGACGGCACAGTACTTACAAACCGGCAGAACCGGCAAAAACGGCCCAATGGGCGTTATTTGCTGCCAAAATGCTGCCAAAACCTAACCCGGCGGGCCACAGGGCTGATTGTGTGGAATCAGCCCTCGATTCTCAAGAACTCCTTCCGCCAAAAGCGCTCGTCTTCGTTCGTGTATCGCGGCCTCGCACAAAGACTCGCTCGTCGGTAGAGCCAGAAACAGACGGTCGCGCCTGCCCGAATAAGGCCCGGCGCGAGCCAAAGCGGGCCCATGAAACCGCGGCTGGAGCGCATTCCAGCGCAGCGAAGTGCATCGGAACAGATCGCAGCGAACCCGAAATACACGGTAACTGGTCCCCAGGTGGTACTCGCAACGAAAATGATCGCTCACGGAACCTCACACCCATTGAAGGGTTGTTGTCGTCTTCTTTCGTCCAAGGGGCCAAGACGGTCGATGCTCCCAGAAGGGGTGAATAAGAGAACCAGCCCTGTAGCCTTCCCTAACCGCTTATATTCCATAATTTTACGAATCTCAGATGCATCGTCGCTCTGGCAGCCAATCCTTGGACCCCTCCTAATTGGTTCTCAGCTGGTACCCAGAATTGCCCCAGTTTCCGCTAGCCCATGCCCGAATCTCGAGTTCCTTCTGCAGACCTCAAATAATTGATCTGGTGCGCCAGATTGATTATGATGAGAAATGGGGGTGCCTCGTGGAAGCCCGGATGGAACAGCTGACAACGACGGAAGCGGCGGTCGCCGCTGGGGTCTCGGTCCCGCAGATTAACCGAATCATTGATGAGAAGATTCTGCCCGAAGATCTTTACAGCACTTCCCCGATTCGGACCTTTCGAACGGACGCATGTCTACTGATTGCCTTCTACTTCGAGACTGCGGATTGGCTGACCGCGACCGCGCGCCTCGAAACGATCCGCAATGCGAGGGCCCACTGTTCGACCTGGGACGAGTGGAAGGACTGCACCGTGGGAGATCACTTCCTGACGATCCGCTTCTCCGATCTCTGGAAGGAGGTCGATGGGCGTCTTCGAATACTCTCAGAGGCGCGCGAGATGGTCATCGAAGATCCCGAAATCCTGAGTGGGACTCCGGTGATTCGGGGCACCCGAGTCCCGGTGCACGATGTCGCCGTTGCATTGGACGCGGGAACTCCCATGGAGCGGATCCTCAGGTCGTATCCGAGCCTGAACGCGTCGCAGGTGGAGCTCGCTTCGATTTACGCCAGGGCGTTTCCGCAGCGAGGCCGGCCGCGGCGCCTGTCCATTCCGGGAGCCACGAGAATCTCCATCACGAAGAAGCGACTTCGCAACTCCACTCTTGGAGTGTGAAGCTTTGCTGAAATTCTTGATTGACGAATGCCTGAGCCCGGATCTCGCGCAGTTAGCACGCGACCGCGGTTTCAACGAGAGCTTTCATGTGACCTGGCTGGGTAAGGCAGGCTGGAAGGATTGGCAGCTCCGGGAGTTGATCCTCGATCGGGACTGGACTTTTGTCACCAGGAACAGCGTCGATTTCCGCGGGCCGGCCGATCAGCCAGGCTCCAAGGGGCAGTACGCGAACGTTCTAATTCATGCCGGGTTGATTTGCATCAACGGTTCAGGCAGGATGACTGCCGAGGTTGAAATCCAGCTTTTTGCGGCAGTTCTCGATGAGATCGGATCGTCGGAGCATCTCGTGAACGAGGTGATTGAGGTTTATCTCGGCGAGGAAGAGGACGGTGAATTCGAGATTGTCCGCTACCTCTTACCAAGGACAGATAAATCTGGTCCGACTTGAAAAACACGCTGGGGTCAGGGCAACCGCGGATGCGACGAGTTCGAACTGCACAAATCCTGCCGCACGTGTATTAAGACGTGGCTTCGGAACAAGTCTGCCTGGCAACTCAGTCGAGAGCCTCTTCCATCGGACCCGTCTTGAATCATCTCTCCAGGCTCGTGGGCATCCAGCCTGGTCCTGCCACTCCCGATGGACTGTAAGCCCGGGCCGTCGACGGACGAACGCTTTATGTGAACACCACTGCGGAGGAGGAAAAGATTTAAATCACGGCCGCCACAAAAGGCATCATCACCAATCGCAAATACGAAGGGGCAGTAATCCTTGCTCCGCTGGAAGCAGACCTGATTCCGCAATGAACTGGAGAGGTAGGCGACTCAGACACAGGGTGGATGGATTGTGGTCGGCAAACCGGCCGCCAGGCTCACTCAGTCAGGTAACAATCAATCGGGCAATGCGGGAACAGCTCTGTCGCAGCCACTGACGGTGACTTTATCGCCGGGCCGATCCGGCGGCTCGGCGTCAGGCGCGGGCATTCTTCTCACCACATCGGCCGGCTCACTCTCCAACGGCACAACCAGTGGAACCAGCCTGATCGCCACAACGAACTCGTCCGGAGCCGCCTCGGTCACTCTAACGTTGCCTTCAACGAAAGAAACGGTGACCGTTACCGCGCAGGATCAGTTCGCGCTCGGCGGAGCCTCGGTTACATTTACAGAGTTGGCAAACTGATCAATCTGCAGCTTTTTCGAGCCTGAAAAGGCTCGTGCAAACGGGCCGAGTTTTTGAAAGCTCTGGCCTGGAGGCGTAGCGCAAACTCATAATGGATGCGAACCGCCGTCGTGCGCTGAGGGCCACTGTCGTCTGAATCCTCCGCGCGACCTTGCCGTTATACTGTCGCTGCTAGAGGCATCGAGGGTCGAAGAAGGGAATTTGGGCGAGCCGTCCCGAAATTGCCTGTAGCGGTTCGTGGCGGCTCTGCTCGCGTCAGTTCGACTACAGGCCGTGTTCACCAATCGGATCAGATAGCAACATTGGTTCGCTTAGCCTCATTTTAATCATAGGCCACACATCGATCATGGAGACCACAAAAGACATCACCGAGCGCCAGCGAGTTGAAGAAGTCCTGTACCTGTACGAATTGCAGGTTCAGGCGTTCCTTCACCTCAATGAGATGGCCGAGCAGCCAATGCAGACGATTACTGATTTTGCGTTGGAGAAGGCCATCGAGCTGACAAGGAGCAAAACCGGCTACCTGGCTTTCGTAAATGCGGATGGAACCCTGCTAACCATGCATTCGTGGCAGAAGGAGCATCGCCCTGGCGAGCCAGGCCCGCAGATGTATCCCGTGGCAGAAGCCGGCCGATGGGCGGAAGCGGTGCGCCAGCGCCGGCCGGTGATCGCCAATCAGGACGTTGCGCCCAATCCCTTCGAAGAGGGCGCGCCCGAGGGCGTGGAGCGAATGCGCCACATGGACGTCCCTGTATTCGAGGGCGAACAGATTGTGGCGGTGGCCGGCGTGGGAAACAAACAAGCGCCATATGACGAACACGATGTCCGCCAATTGATGCTGCTCATGGCAGGCACTTGGCGGCTGTTGCAGCGCAAGGCAACGGAGGATCGCTTGCGGAGCACCGCCGAAGCCCTGCGGCGCAGTGAAGCCTACCTTGCCGAAGGTCAGAGGCTGACGCATACGGGGAGCTGGGCCGACGATGGGAATGGGCATCCGTTGTACTGGTCCGAGGAGCTGTACCGGATTTTTGGCTTCGATCCGAGCGAAGGTCTACCTACGCGGGCCGAGCCACTCGAGCGGATACACCCTGAAGACCGCGAAAGGTTTCTGGAAACGTTCGAGACAGCGATCCATGACAAAGTTGATTGCGAAGTCGAATACAGGCTCCTATTTCAGGATGGGACGATCAAATATGCCCATAGCTTCGGTCATCCCGTTTCGAATGCCCAGGGAGAAGTTGTTGAATTCATCGGTACGACGGTTGATGTCACGGAGCGCAAGCGGGCGCAGGAAGCCCTTTCCCTCACCAGTTTTGCGCTGAACAACGCGCATGATGCTGCTGCCTTGCTCGACGAGCAAGGGCGCATCATTTACGTGAACGACGAGGCATGCCGTCAGTCAGGCTACACTCGCGACGAGTTGGTGGCGAAGTCGGTTTGGGATGTGAATCCCGACTTCACTCCGGAGAAGTGGTCCGATCATTGGCAAACACTCAAGACGCTTCAATCGATAACGTTTGAGAGTCACCAGCGCCTGAAGGACGGCTCGCTGTTCCCGGTTGAGATCAGCGCTACGTATCTGGAATACGAAGGTACTGTCTTAAACCTGGCCATTGTTCGAGACATTACCGAGCGCAAGCGTGCTGAGGAAGCCCTGAGACGCAGCGAATCCTACCTGGCCGAAGCGCAACGGCTGACGCACACGGGCAGTTGGGCAGACGATGGCAGCCCCGTGTACTGGTCTGAGGAACACTACCGCATCTTCGCACTCGACCCGCAGCGAGGCTTACCCACGCGCGAACAAGTCCTGGAGCGAATTCATCCGGACGACCAGGAAACAGTTGTACAGGCCTTCCGGAGTGTCGCTCAAGGAAGCCTCAATGGCGAAGTACGTTACAGGATCGTAATACCGGACGGAGCCATCAAATACGCCCACGGCATAGGCCATCCCGTTTGGGATGCAAACGGCAATGTGATCGAAATGGTGGGCACAACGGTCGACATTACGGCAAGCAAACGCGCCGAGGAAGAGCGCGCCAGGCTGCAACAGCTCGAGGCGGATCTCGCGCACCTCAACCGCGTAAGTATCATGGGAGAATTGACCGCGTCGATCGCGCATGAAGTCAACCAGCCGTTGTCTGGCGTGATGAGCAACGGCAGCGCCTGCCTGCGGTGGCTCGCGGGAGATACGCCCAATGTGGAAGAGGCACGGGAGGCTGCCCGCCGCATTGTGCGGGACGGCAAGCGGGCGGCTGAGATCATCGCGCGCATTCGAGCCTTGACCAAAAGGACCGCGGAGCATCGGGAAAGGCTCGATCTGAATGAAACTACCCGGGAGGTCGTGCCGCTGGTCGGCGATGAAGCCAAGAAAAAGAGCGTGATTATCCGCACTTGTTTTTCTGAGGAGATCTTCCCAGTTGTTGGCGATCGCGTACAGTTGCAACAAGTCGTCCTGAACCTGGTGATGAATGGCATGGAAGCGATGAGCACGATCACGGACCGGCCTCGAGAATTGCTGATTAGCAGCCGGAATGCCGATCAGGATAATGTGGAGGTCACGATTCAAGACTCGGGCATCGGTCTCAAGCCCGAAGACAGCGCCCGGATCTTCGACGCGTTCTACACCACAAAGCCTACAGGCATGGGCATGGGCCTCTCGATCAGCCGTTCCATACTTGAGGCTCATGGCGGGCGCCTATGGGCGACGGCCAACGAGGGCCCAGGTACAACGTTCCACTTCACCCTACCCAAAGAGGAAGAGGCGAATGCCGAGCACCCGCGAGTCTAGTCCTGTGATCGCGATTGTGGACGATGACCCATCGGTTCGCGAAGGTCTGCACAGTCTCATCCGGTCTGCGGGGTGGCGAGCGGAAATGTTCGCATCCGCGCAGGAATTCCTCGCTCGCCATGCCACGGAAGCGCCAAGTTGCCTGGTATTGGACCTCCAATTGCCAGGGCTGAGCGGCCTGGACCTGCAGAAGCGAATGGCCGAAGTCGCACTCCAGATTCCCATCGTCTTCCTGACTGGGCATGGCGATATTCCCGCATCGGTGCAGGCGATGAAAGCGGGAGCGATCGAGTTCCTGACCAAGCCGGTGGACGAAGAGGACCTGCTGCGGGCGATTCAAGAGGCCATCGAATACGATCGTCGCACCCGGCAGCAGCACGCCGAGATCCATGACCTGCGCAGTCGGTATGAGACGCTGACCGCACGCGAGCGGGAAGTAATGGTGCAGGTGATTTCCGGTCTCCTGAACAAGCAGGTTGCGGCGGAGCTCAAGATCACCGAATTCACGGTTAAGATTCACCGCGGGCAGGTGATGCGAAAAATGCGCGCGGATTCGCTGGCGCACCTGGTGAGGATGGCGGAGAGCCTGGGAATTCGCGCAAACCAGCGCTAACCTCAAGCCGGAATCGAAACGTGCGAATGAGTGTCCAGCTTTCAGCGGCCTCGTAACGCGAAAACCCATACATCTAGTGCCAAGGTGTAATAGATTCCTCCTGCGCCCGATGGTATTCATTAAGTGGATAGCGCGCGATGACACCTCTTGCAGCAGTAGTGGACGATGACATTTCGGTTCGGGAATCGCTTCAGAGCCTGATCAGGTCGGCGGGGCTGGAAGTCAGGGTATTTGCATCCGCAGAGGAATTCTTGAATTCAGTCCACCCTCGCAACGCGGACTGCCTCATCCTCGACGTTCGGCTTCCGGGCATGAGCGGCATTGACCTCCACCGGAAGCTCATGGCCAGCAGTTGCAATGTCCCCGCCATTTTCATTACGGCACATGGATACGATGAGCGCACAAGGTCACAGACCTATTCTGACTGGACGGTGGCCTGTTTAACGAAGCCTTTCAGTGAGGACGAGTTGTTCGACGCTGTGCAGACAGCGTTGAGGTGGCAGTCCCGCAGCTAACGCACACAGCCAGCCGAGGAGGACTCATGAGCGACACAGGGACATTGGTGTACGTAGTGGATGACGATGCGTCGGCGCGCGAAGGGGTGGCCGGCCTGCTGCGCTCAGCCGGGCTCACTGCCAAGACCTTTGCGTCAGGCGAGGAGTTCCTTGCGGCCCCGCCGCCCCAAAAGCCAAGCTGCCTGTTGCTCGATGTAAATCTTCCCGGGGTGAGCGGGCTTGAGGTCCAACAGCAGCTTGCGAAAGCGGCTGTCCACATGCCCATCATCTTCCTCACCGGTCATGGCGATATTCCCACCACGGTACGCGCGGTCAAAGCGGGTGCAGTAAATTTCCTGACCAAGCCGTTCGACGACGAAGAGCTTCTGAAGGCAATCGAGCAGAGTACCGCGGACTATGAAGTGGCCCTCCATCACCCCGACCCAGAGGAGCCGTTCGAATACAACTTCGCAGACATGGTTGGCAAAAGCAATGCCCTGCGCAAAGTTCTGGAACAGGTTGCAATTGTCGCACCCACGGACTCCACTGTCCTCCTGCATGGCGAGACGGGCACCGGAAAGGAACTTGTGGCACGCGCGGTGCACAACCTGAGCCCGCGAAAGGACCGGAACCTGGTCCGATTGAATTGCGCCGCGATTCCTTCAGGCTTGGTGGAGAGTGAACTTTTCGGACATGAAAGAGGAGCGTTTACGGGCGCCCTGATCCAAAAGCGTGGACGATTCGAACTGGCGGATAATGGCACGCTATTTCTCGACGAGATCGGCGATATCGGCCTGGACCTGCAGCCGAAGCTTCTGCGTGCCCTGCAGGAACAAGAGTTCGAGCGCCTTGGCAGCACGAAAACCATCCGTGTGAATGTGCGACTAGTGGCCGCGACGCATCGCAACCTGGGTGCGATGATCCGCGAAGGCAAATTCCGCGAAGACCTTTTCTACCGTCTCAACGTTTTTCCCATCGAGGTGCCCCCGCTTCGCGAGCGCCGCGAAGACATACCGCTGCTCGTCCACCACTTTGTCGCACGCTTCGCGGGCCAGATGGAAAAGCAGATCGGGACGATTTCGGCGCGCGCCATGGACGCTCTGACGAACGCGCCATGGCCGGGCAATGTCCGCGAACTCGAAAATTTCCTCGAGCGCTGCGTGATCCTGACGCGAGGCGACCAGCTATTCGTTCCTGTGGACGAATTGGCGGGGCCAGGTCCGGTGCGTGCGATGCCTGCATCGACATTTCACGAAGCGGAGCGGCGGGCCATCATCGACGCACTCCGGTCCTGCTCGGGCAGACTCGCGGGTCGCGGCGGCGCAGCTGAGCGTCTGGGCCTGAAGCGCACCACCCTGCAGAGGAAGATGAGCCGGCTCAATATCTCCCGTTCCGATTACGATCGCGAGCCGGTTGTGGCGTAAATAAGCAACACTTGGACGCCATCCCGATGCACGGCTATGGCACGCCCAGCACAGCGCAGGAAGACCGCTCAGCAACGTCCTGAGTCGTACGATCCGTCAGGATCGTGCGGTTTCTTAGACCCATGACGATCAGATCGGCCCGGTATTGCTTTGCGCATCTCAGGATGGTATGTACTTCACTGCCGGCGACCAGCTCGGCATCCGGAAAAATTCCAGCTTTGACCATCTGCTGTTTTGCCTTGCTGTGAAGCGCAGAACATTTTTGCGACTGTGTGTGCTTCCACATGTGAGCGAAGACGGCTGATACGGCGAACGAGAAGCATGCGGGAAGGGGCCTGAGCACGATGATCACTTTCAGGTCCGCGCCGATTTCGCGGGCCAGCTCGATCGCCATCCGAAGCGCCCTGGCGCTCTCCCGGGACGGGTCAATCGCAGCTACGATGCGGTCAAGCATCTTTCTCATCCTCGTCTGCCCTCGCATATCCGCCCAGCAAGGATGATTCATCCGCTGGTTGGATACCGGGGCTTGGCTCAGCTGTGTTGCAGTTTTCCACGCCGCCGGCGAGCGAGTTTGCGCCCGGCGCCGTGGCGAACGCCGTACCTCTGCGGGGGTACTGCCTCTGTGGCGCTTGGGAAGTGGTTTACGTTACTCGGGTGTGAATGCGGATTCGTTGATCCACGTCCGCCAAACTCTCGATGAATTCAATGTCTAGGAGTCACTGGCTCCCTGTTAAAGCCAGCCCTTGGGACGTGGACAATTGAGCTTCATGTAGGACAGCGGCTCCGCGTGTCATTGAGCGTATCGAGCATCACCTTTCGGGGCAATTCGTCGACTAACGGCTTGATCAGCCAGCGGAACCCATGGGGAATGCCACGGCTCAAAACGATCGTCTCCAATTCAATGTATACGCCACCATCGCGCTCTTCGAGTCGCTGAATAGTGACCTCGCGCCAGACGTAACCAGGTCGTCGGCTCTCCGGAAACGGATGCTCGGTTGGCCTGCCATAATCGGCGATTTCTTGGATCCGAACGGCGCTGCTCGTGATATATGCCTTCTTAGGACCCAGCCTCACAACTTGGACCTGCTCTTCGGTCTTTACTGCCGCTGTCACTGAAAATGCCTTCTGAGTCGCAACAACGTTCAACCTGACTCGATCACCGTCTCGTGCGAGAGTCGTGCACATCCTGACCAAGGGTTGGTAGAACTCGTTAAAGCGATCATAATCTTCGACCACGCTCAATGCTTGATCGAGTGTCACGTTTGGCACGACCACAGCCCCAACCCAGTCATGGATCATTCCCTGAGGTATCTCCTCGGGATCGTGATTTGTTACTACAACCTCATTTTGCTGCAGGCGTCGAGTCATATCCCGCGACTCATCGGTCCACAAAAACTGGCTGCTCCCGGCCGCGCTCCTTGCGACATTCAGGTTGACGATCTGAATGTATTCATCCCAAGCTCGAAGAGTCTCTTGTTTGGGCTCTGCTGCCTGCAGGAGCTTCACAAACAACAGAAGAAACAGTACGGCGAGCGCTGATGCTGACTTCGTCGCTCCAGGAACTATGCTGATTTGTATGCATCTTGCTTTCATCTGTCAAACCTTCTCCTGTCCTTAGAAGCGGATGGCTCGTCACATCCTACGGCAACTGGCCTGGAGCGATCAGGTTCAATGCTGAAGCTGCTCCCCTGCGCCAAACGACCCGCAATGGGACTGAATGCCTGACCGAAACCGCCGCCGGCTTGGAATGCATTGCAACGTTCGCCACCGGCACCGGTTGACTCTCGGACGTTTCAATCAGGACCTGCTGCAAACGAAGTGCCAAACTCTAAGTTGACCATCTCCTTCGAATTCAGCAGATGGGCTGGCGTCGGTTGCCGCTATCATGGCACTGCCACCATAGCGGCGGCAGACGCCTGGGAGGAAGGTGATCGCGCCATTTCCTTATATGTATTGAATGGCGTGGTGTGCCACGCTTATTCCACAAATAACTTATGGCTCCGCGAATTCGCTTGTCCGGGATAACTGACCGAACTTAGAGAGATCCTCCAGCGGGATTTATCGTTTAAGACTGCTCAAACCCATTCGTCTCGGTGCCTCTCCAGTTGCCGCGCGGGCGGCATATTGCCGCAATCGCGTCATAAGTAATCCCGCGGAAGCGCAGGAACATACTCGCTGTCTCCTGCTAAATCAACGAATTGTGGTTCTGGTCCCGTTTGGCAGAAAGCGTGCATTGGATGGGGGCATGTTGCGAATTACGTTGCCAACTGCGAGCCACTCCGGATTATTCATCCTTGAAGGCAGGCTGACTGGCTTATGGGTGAAAGAATTCCTTCGCGTCGCGCGAGGGACTAACCAGGCCTTGGGCAACATCTTCGATCTTCAGGAAGTCTTTTATGTCGATTCCGAGGGCGAGGAAGCGTTGCAATTACTCTCCCGGCGGGGAGCGAGGTTCATCACCGAGTCGGCATACGGGAAGGACCTTTGCCATCGCCTCAAACTCGAGCGAGTGGGGTCCTCGGATCCAGACAACAACGACAGGAAAGGGCCGAACGGTTCTCGCAAGTTCCGGGAGTCCCGAACCGCGCATGCCGGAAGGCTTGATGCATTGACCGCTGTGGATGCAAACCAGCATCCGCGGCGGTGTGCAGGGTGAGGTGGACGATGTTGCTCGAAGACCTTCTTTCTCTTCCCGTTGGCACGCGCGTATTCGGAGAAATTGAACTTCCCATGACTGTACCCGGAGTGGTCGCATCGCGCGGGGACGGGTCCCATTTCATCCGCTGGGAAGACGGATATTCCTCGATTCCTCTCGGCAGAGTGCGGGACTACGACGAATACATAGCCGCTCATACGGAACTCCAACCCAAACCACTGCCTGCACGCCGAGCGCAGAGCAGAACCCGATAACAAAGAGGCAGAGGCAGTTTCCCCGCCTACACCTCCCGAGTGAGAAGAACATGACGGAACTTAGACACACGAAGGGAAGATGTCCGGGCACACAGAAGCGCCGCGGAACTCTCCTGGCAATCCTGTTCGGTGCGTTATGGCTTCTGCACTCGGGCGGTGTTATGGCACAAACCAGCACCAATCCTGGAAGTATCAAGGGCCAAGTGATGGTGGTGGATGCAACGGGGAGCTCCTATGTGCCCGGAGCGGAGATTCTTCTGAATGGCCCGATAAACCTGCAAACGGAATCAGATGAAACCGGCCAATACTCCTTTCCTTCGGTTGTTCCCGGCACTTACACCATTCAGGCGACGGCGCCAGGGCTTGAAGCACAGCAGTCGATCACTGTCAATCCAGGCGAAGCCATCGAGATTTCGTTGCAACTGCAGCTTTCCAAGACGACCACCGATGTTACGGTGACCGCCAACTCCGCCGATGCCGATATCACCACGACCACCCAGACGGTTGAACAGAAGACCATTGATGACGCTCCCAATGCAGACCAGAAGTTTGAGACGCTTCTTCCATTGGTTCCTGGCGTAGTTCGGGGCCCGGACGGACGAATCAACATGAAGGGCGCGCGCAACACGCAGAGTGGTGCGTTGGTCAACAGCGCCAACGTGACGGATCCGGCATCGGGCAGTTCGGCAATCAGTCTGCCCATCGATGTCGTCTCTTCCGTGCAGGTGGTCTCAAACCCCTTCGATCCGCAGTACGGCAGATTCACCGGGGCGCTCTCTACCGTAGAGACCAAGACCGGGAATTACGAGAAGGCGCACCTCTCGGTTCAAAATGTTCTTCCTCGCTGGCGTGACCGCGCCGGAACCATTGCCGGACTGGGTGCCGCTACGCCAAGACTGACATTCACGGGTCCGCTCGTCCGGAACCGGGCCGCCTTCATGCAGTCGTTTGAGTACCGGTTTGTCCGGACACCCGTGAATAGCCTTCCGCCATTGCAGCGAGACACCAAGCTGGAAGGGTTCAATTCGTATAGCCAGGCGGATATTACTCCAACCTCCAGGCAGACCGCGACGGTCTCGCTGGCTGTGTATCCGCAGAAGCTGAATTACATGGGGCTGAACACATTCACCCCGCAACCCTCCACCACAGACTTCAAGCAGCGCGGATACCAGGTTTATGCGCAGCATAGATATTTTGCCCGCGAGAATACCGCGCTGATATCGCAGTTCAGTTACAAGACGTACGACGTCGACCTGAACCCGCAGAGCGACGAGACCTACCGGCTGTTGATTGACACCACGGAAGGCGGGTTCTTCAACCAGCAACGCCGCAGGACCACCCGGTATGAGTCAGTGGAAAGCTATCAGTTCGCTCCGCAGCAGTTGCTCGGCTCGCACCAGATGAAGGTCGGGTGGGACTACGCGCACTCCGAACTGGCCGGGGTCGAAGCATTTCGTCCCGTCGAACTGGTCGGTGCGTCGGGCACCGTTATTGAGCGCATCGATTTTTCCAAGCCGTCGGCATTCGAAGTCAACCAGAACGAAACCGCATTCTATTCCGCGGATCAATGGACGGTCTCGAGCAGGCTTTCGCTCAGCTATGGTGTTCGCGTTGACAGCGACACCATCACGAGTTCGATTCACTTTGAACCCCGGGCCGGTGTCCTGCTCTCGCTAACCGGCGACGGCAAGACTCTTCTCAAGGGGGGCGCGGGCATCTTCTACGACCGCGTCCCGCTGATGCTGCCCCCGTTCGCGGAGTTACCTGGCCGAACAGTGACGCTCATCGGCCCGGGGGGCCAGGTTTCAAGTTCGACGGCATTCGTGAATCGAACGGGAGCTCTCGAAAACCCGCGAAGCACGACGTGGAATGTCGAAATCGAGAGGCAGGTGACAGGGCGGCTGACCGTCCGCGCCGGATATGAGAATCGCGTCACGGCAAGAGACTTGATCCTGTCTTCGAGTAGCGGGTCGCAATCTGGTGTCATCGCGTTGTCGAATGCAGGCAGCGATTCCTACCGGGAATTCCAGGTCTCGGGACGGTACCAATTTCCGCGCGCAGCTTTGAATGGGTCGTACGTGCATTCTCGGGCATACGGAGACCTCAACGACCCATTTCTGTTCATCGGCAACTACCCGCAGGCAGTCGTTCAGCCGGATCAGAAAGGCCGCCTGTCCTTCGACGCTCCTAACCGGGTTCTCTTCTGGTCGGACGTCCAGGGCCCGTGGAAGCTGACTGATCCTGCCCGTCTACGACGTGCACACCGGGTTCCCGTACTCGGTCCAGAATCAGTATCGCGATTACGTGGGTCCGCGCAGTTCGAAGCGCTTCCCGCGTTTCCAATCGGCTGACCTTCAGATCACAAGACCATTCACGACGCACATACGGAACAAGGAACTCCACCTGCGCGCCGGCGGGTCCGTCTTCAACGTCTTCAACCACGATAATCCTCGCGATGTTCAGAACAACCTCGACAGCTCCAGGTTCGGCTCGTTCTACAACGATGCCTGGAGAGAATTTCGCGGAAAGCTGGTGTTCGAGTTTTGACCATGAGAGCTCATCTGATCTTCGCTTCGATATTGCTTTGTGCAGGCCGTGTTTTGGCTGCCCAGGTCTCCACGCCCACCGCCGATGAGGTGGTGGCCAACATGAATGCACGCGACACTCTGCGGGAGGCGGCCAGCGGCGGGTATACGGGAAGCCGCGAATACGTGCTCGAGAATCACCTCTTCCAGAAGCGTGCGCAGATGCTGGCCCGCGTGACCTGCGACCGAACCGGAACAAAGCACTTTGAAGTGATATCCGAGGATGGGTGGAAGTCAGCCAGCAAGCGTGTTCTGCGGCAGATGCTGGCGACAGAGTCGGACAGCTCGCGTCCGGATATGCGTCCCAGGAACCGCATCACCTCGGATAACTATACGTTTCGCATGATCGATACCGAGGCGCACGATGGCCGGACGGCCTACGTCATCGAAGTCTCCCCGAAGCGGGAAGACAAATCGCTGTTTCGAGGCCGGATCTGGGTGGATGCGGAAGACTACGCGCTGGCTCGCGTGGAAGGCGAGCCAGCAAAGAATCCTTCGTTCTGGACGCGCAAGGTGCAGTTTGTGCAGCAGTACTACAAGGCGGGCGAGTACTGGTTTCCGATGGAGACCACCAGCGTAACCGAGGCACGAATGTTCGGCGCCACCGAGGTGAGCATCCGCTACTTCGATTACAAGCCGGCCCTTGAGGCGCCGAGCCAGGCTCCCGACTACTCACTGACGGAGGCGCACTATGCAAACCGCTAAGCTAGCCCTGATTCTCGCTGCGGGGAACGGAAGCCGCATTGCTGCCCGATCGGGCGAGGGGCCCAAGCCGCTCGTAAACCTGAATGGGAAACCCCTTCTCGAGCACGTGATGAGCCGCGCCCGTCAGGCCGGCATCGAAGAATTCGTGATCGTCGTGGGATATCGCGGCGAGGCCATCAAGGAATGGTACGAGAAGCACCCCCTTCCCGGCGTGCAGGTGACCTGGATCGAGAACCCCGATTTTCGAAAGGACAACGGCATCTCGGTTCTGTGCGCAAAAAGAGTGATTCAGGAGAATTTCCTGCTGCTGATGGCCGATCACATCTTCGAAGCCGAGACAGCCAGGTCTTTGCTTCGACAGCCTGTCGGAAACGATGAGGTGATTCTGGCGGTTGACCGCAACATACGCGATATTTTCGATCTCGATGATGCAACCAAGGTGAAGCTCGAACAGGACCGCATCGTCGAGATCGGGAAAGCGCTTGCAGAGCTATAACGCCCTGGACACGGGGATGTTCCTGTGCAGCCCGGCACTGTTCGGCTGGCTCGAAAAAGCCGCGGCCAATGGGAATTGCTCGTTGTCGGATGGCTTGCGGCTCATGGCAGCGGATGGCAAATTCGGAGGGTTCGATATTGGAGGCGCACACTGGCAGGATGTAGACACGCCGGCGGCTCTTGACTATGCGCAGCAAGTCTTCCCGGCAAATTGCTGGAACATCGGCGACGGCCCGAGTGGTTGCGTATGCCTGATTCGTCGCGCCGCAACCGGGCTCTCCTGCGCTTGGTCCCGGTGTTGGGTATTGGCCTGCTGGCGTATCTGATGTCAAAGCTGGATGTTCATGCGCTGGCGGTCAATGCGAAGGCGATTGCGTGGGGATTGCTTCTGGTCATCGCGCTGGGAGGTTTGTCGCACGTTGTGAAGACGTGGGCCTGGCTGCTCACGATGCGTGGCGAACGCCGCAATGTCAGCTTTGCCCGGGCGTTCGGATTGAGGCTGGCGTCCGAGGCGATCGGCCAGTTGGGATTCATCGGTATGGTGGGAGGAGAAACGACGCGAGTTTCCTTGCTCGGGTCGGGAGTGTCTCTTCCCGCCGCTATCAGCTCGGTAACGTTGGATCGCGGTTTGTTTATCTTTACGGGTGCGGTCGTCACCCTAGCCGGCATTGCTGGAATTGGTTTTGCGATCCCGCTTCCACACGCAATCCGCCTCTACGCCGTGGCCCTGGTGATTGGCTTGTTGTGCCTTTTGGGGGCCGGCGCCATCGCCATTCAGCGCAGATGGCCGGTGCTCTCGGCAAGCGCGCGTGCGATCGCATGGATTCCGGGTATCAAGAAATGGCTGGCATCCAGAGCAATCGACCCTCATCGCGTCGGAGCAGCGGATCATCGCTTTCTACCACGAGGCGCCAGGCGCCTTCTGGTCGCAGCGTGCTTCTCAACCTCTTCTCCCATTTCCTGGCGATTGTTGAAGTCTACATTTGTCTCAGGATGCTTGGGGCGCATGCGACGCTGGCCGGAGCGCTTGTCATGGAATCGCTGACGAAGCTCATCAATGTCGCGGGATCTGTTAATCCCGGCAATGTGGGCACGTACGAAGCCGGAACCATGTCGATCGGCAAGCTCGTTCGCCTGACAGGAACGCAGGGCCTGTTGCTTGCGCTGTGCCGCCGTGCCCGGGCAGTCTTCTGGGCCATCATTGGCGGGATCTGCCTCGTATGGCTTTCGAAAAAGCGAGGAGCGTAGCGGGGCCGCAATCAACACAGACAATGAAACGAGTACGAAACACCATGCCGACTGAACATTCCATCCAATCGCTCTCTTTATGTGAGACGGTGTTCATTCTCGCCCATGATCTTCCCCATGCCGGGCAGTTCGAACCTGCTTTGGCCAAGGTCGCAACCCTTCCGCTTCTTCTTCGTACGATTCTCGGCGTTCGAGGGAAAGAACGTGTTCGGACGGTGCTGGTGGTGAACCCTGAAAGCGGTCCGAGGATTCGGGCCGAGCTTCTGGCGACCGGCCGCGTGCCGGCGGATATCGAATGGGTGAAGACTTCTGCCGGAACGCCACTTCTCTGCGATCCTTCGGACCGCAGGTTTGAATGGCGGCCGGGTCGCCTTCATCAGCGCAGACTGCAGCTATCGGCCGAATCTCCTGCGCGCGCTGCACGATTGGGATGGAGAGGGCGGCGCCCTCGAGTTCGTCAGCGCAGGCAAGCCAATCGGACTGGTGGCTCTCGCGCCCGAACTTGCCGCGAGACTTGCCGCAGATTCCGAATCAAGAATTGTGAACCAGCAGGATCTGCATGCCTGGATTGCCGAGAAGCTGGATGCCCATGCACCGGGTCAGTTCGCTTACCGGGAGGTGGACAAAGAGTCCTGGCAAGCCATCACCCGGCCCGAAGATTGCATCGCCGCGGAGCGGAAACTCGACGGGTGGCTGGTCAAGTCCACTGACGGTATCTTTGCGCGCATGAATCGGCGGGTTTCGATCCCGATCAGCCATCAACTGATCAAGTTTCCGATCACGCCGAACATGGTGAGCCTGTTCACCCTCGCCCTGAGCCTGGCGGCGGGTGTTTATTTCGCGGCAGGCGGATACTTGAACTGCCTGATGGGCGCCGTGCTTGGGGTGGTCACGAGCATCCTGGATGGATGCGATGGCGAAGTGGCTCGGCTGAAGCTGCAGGTATCGGATTTCGGTTGCTGGATGGACACCATTTGCGATTATCTCTATTACATCGTGACATTCGCCGGAATCACGATTGGATTGGTGCGCAGCAAGGGCGAACCGAGCCTGGCCGGATGGGGTGTGGCCGTCTTTGCCGGCGCGTTCATGACGTTCATCATGGCCGGGATTGGCCGCAAACGGCTCTCTGGCAGTCGGCCCGAGCAGTATCTCGAGCGTGTGGCAAAAGAATGCGGAGAAGCGCTCGGCGGGCCTGTTGATGTGGATTGGGGCGTCATACGGAGTTCATCGTTCGCCGCTGCTTCCTGCCCTATCTGCTTCTGGTGCTCGCCGTGCTGAATCTCACGCAAGTGTTCATCTACATGGCCGCGTTCGGCGCCAACGTGGCCTGGATCGTTTCGCTCCGTTCTATCCTCGCGTTTTCAGTGAGGAGCAATTCCGCGGCTGCAGAAGCGGGCGCCTGAGGATCGACAAAATGCCGCTGATCGCGTAAGCTGCGCGTTGCAAGTGCCGGGGCGATGAAAGAGTTCGAATCAGGTTCATTTTTGAGTAGGCCATCTCCGCGCGTGTGGCCCGATGCCATCAGGGTCGTCAGCTGGAATATCAATCGTGGCCTTCAATTGAAAGGGATTATCGATTTTCTTGCGAGCCTCGCGCGCTGAACTTGATCCTGCTGCAGGAGACGGACATTGACGCCCGTCGAACGGGCCATCGCAACATTCCCCGGGAAATCGCGCAAGCGTTACGAATGAACTACATCTTCGGCCGCGAGTTTGAGGAACTGGCCCAGGGAAGCCGCACAAATCCTGCCTATCACGGGCAAACAACCTTGTCCCGCCTGCCGTTGTCGAATGCTCGTATCCTCAGATTTCGCGACCAGTCGACGTTCTGGCGTCCGCGATGGTTTCTTCCGCCGCTGCGAATGCCTGCAAAGGCGACTAGGTGGCAGGATGGCGCTGATTTCCGAGATTTCAGTCGGTGGGCGGACGTTGGTGCTCTATAACGTGCACCTCGAAAGCCAGGGCGGTGACGAACTCAGGATCCGCCAACTATCCGAGATCCTCACTGATATCAGGCAACATCCGCCGGAATCACCGGTGCTGTTGGCAGGCGACTTCAACTTCGACCTCTCTCGCGGACCCGCAGTTCCGCTCATAGCCGGCGCGGGAATGGATAACTCCTTCACATCGTTCGCGGGACGCAGAACCGTAGTGAAGAACAGGCATGGTAAGCCTGCGGCGATCGATTGGATGCTGACAAGGGGGGCGCTGGCCGGGCGCCATCCTGCAATCCACGAGTCGATTGTGGCATCGGATCATTTCCCACTGTCGCTCGAACTCCATCTCCAATGAGCACTGGGTAGGCGCTGAGCCGGCTGACGGCTCGGCCCTCGATCACCGTCCTGATCATCCGCCTATTTGCCACTATCGCGGCGAAACGCCGCAATCGCGGCAGCAGCTTCATCCTCGCTGCGCTGCACGCAATTCCTATGTCATTCGTCCTCAATAGTTTGGCAGATCCGCGGTAATGGCACAGGTCGTGCAAATCAAGTAAGCGGTTGCGGATCACATTGCGCTCGAGTCATCGCATGGCTGCGCTCATCTCGTGAAACCGCGAGGTGCGTGCGGAACACGGGATCCGATTTCTCGGAGCGCACCCGGTCGTGAACCTGGGAAGGGACACATGAGTCGAAAAGGCGGCCAGGTTCGGAGAGGACAGTGCCACAGCGGTGCAGCGCGTGTTAGACAACCACGCGGAAGAACTACTGTGGGTTGCCGAGGTAATGGCAGGCAGCAGACCGGCGGGGGAGCAATGCCTTGCCGAGGCCATTGAGCTTGCTGAGGCGGCACAATACGTCGGGCAGGAGTGGATTCTTTCCTGGGTCAAAACGGCTGCTGGCGCATGTCGCTCTGAAACGCGTCAGCGGCGAGATCCGGGAGCTGTTGCCGGCCGCCGGTACTCGAAGCGCCGTGGCACTGGCGAGAGCGGGCGTGAGCGAGCGCGACCGGCCAAAGCTCCGCTCCATTGCACCGCAAAGGTCGTAGCCTCGCTCGATGTGCTGGAGAGAGCTTGCTTCATTCTCCATGTTTATCTTGCGTACCCGGTACATGACTGCGCTCTGCTCCTGGGATGTCCCCGCTGTTGGATTGAATCCATTTGCGAGCGTGCTTTGGCGAATATAGTCGCGGATAGCCAACCCGCCGAGGGCTCCTACCGGGATGTCGTTTTCATTGATTCACCAGGGGTGACGGAATGTGCGCGTTGAAAGTTCTATCTGTCGGACTCAGCGAATTGGCGTATTTAGTGCGCGATGCGTTGATGCTTCGACCCCATTCCAAACTGGCCGTTGTGAGCAACTACTGGGACCTGTGTTCAATGTCGCTCCAGCGAGAAGAGTTCCAGGTCGCGGCGTTGAACGATGCGAAGCCCGCTCGTGAACTACGGCGAAGGGCGGAGTGCATCCGGCGCAGATGGCCTAATGCCGCAATCCTGCTCGTAGGAGCCAGCTCCGAGGTTTTGGAGCAGCCGCTTTATGACGAACGAGTGACCACCAGGATTGAGCCAGCTGACCTGCTGACGGTAATCGACCGACTGAACCCAGGCGCGGGGAGCCGTCCACAGACGGCGCGACCGCGGTGTCAACGCTGATGGAGGGCGCCGTGACCAATGAGGCCAAGCTGGCGAGCAAGGTTCTGCTCTGGTGCCTCCTGCTTGCGGTTACATTACTGATCTTCTGCACTCAGGAACCGCTGTGATGGAAATGCTCAAGGAGCAGTTATGATTTCGCACCAAACAACGGCGACCGACAAAGCTGCCCAAGCGCATTATGCGCGCACGAGTCATTACGACCGGTCTGGGGAACAAGGCCTGGTTGCCGCAGCCCAGGCCGGAATGACGGAGGCAATGGACGAACTGTTGCTCCGGCATAGGACGGCTCTGTATCGCGCCGCCAGACGGTTCACCAGGAGCCACGAAGACGCGGAGGACCTGGTGCAAGAGGCGATGTTGCGGGCATTTGTGAATGTGCGCAGATTCCGCAAGGAGTGTCACTTTGCCACCTGGCTGACGGCCATCGTGAACAATGCGGCACGCTCGATGAAGAGAAAGGGAAAGAACACTTTCTTTGTTTCTCTCGACAGCAGGCGCGAAGATCCAGCCGGTCTGAATCGCTGGGATACTCCCGATGTTCGCCGCAATCCAGAGGAGGAGGTCACGCAGCGGGAACTCCTCACATTTCTCCACTCTGTACTTCTGCGGCAGTCTCCCACACGCCAGATCATCTTCGAGCGGTCTGTTTTCGACGAAGTTCGCATTTCGGATACGGCACCATCTCTGGGACTCACGATCGGTTCGGCAAAATCGAGTCTCTATCGAGCGCGACGCAAAGTCTTCGATTCGTTTGAAAGACGCGGTCTGATCAAAAGACGCAATCCCCTAAAACACGCGGGTGCGCTGACAGTGCGCCCGAAGAATGCAGAGCATCTATGACCCTGAATCAAATACACAAAATCACAACAGGCGGCATCACCTCAAAGTTGACCGATCGCGGTCCGGTTCCGGCGAGGCGGCTCCCGTCTCGCTTCAGGATCGCGGGGAAGTATGTTCGCCCCATGATTGCCACCGCCCTTGCGCTCGTCGCGCAGCAGGCGATCTTTGCACAGGCACAACCGCAGACCTCCCACACGGCAGTTGCCGCCGGGACACAGCTAAATGCCATGCGGGCGGAGTTGCCCGAGGCCCCCCGGCCCGCTTCAGACGCCGGAACCACCAGCGGTTCCGGCGCCAGTCCAGTACACGGCGCGACGGCCACGATTATCGGAACCGTACTTGACGTGAACGGCGATCTCGTTCCCGGTGCAACTGTGGTGTTGAACGGCGCGGCTTCCGGCGATCGGCGGGAAGTCACGTCGGACGATAGCGCCGCTTTCAAATTCGAATCCGTTAACGCGGGCATTCCGTACGAAGTCACAGTTCAGGAGAAAGGGTTCTCAACATGGACGTCTCCGGCCATGGTTCTGGAGCCATCGCAGTTCATGATCCTCGATGGCATTCACCTGAAGATGGAGGGTGAATCGACATCGATCACCGTCTATGGCTCAACGGAGGAAATCGCGGTCGAGCAGGTGCATCTGGCGGAGCAGCAGCGCGTATTTGGGATCATTCCCAACTTCTATGTCAGCTATGATGGCGCCAATGCAGCGCCCCTGACCACCAAACTCAAGTTCAAGCTGGCCATGAGGGTGGCGAGGGACCCGATTTCAATGGTCGGGGTGGCATTCATGTCGGGGATCGACCAGGCCTCAAACAGGCCGGACTATGTCCAGGGGGCAAAAGGTTACGGGCAACGTTTTGGGGCCAATGCGGCGGGCGCCTTCAGCGATATCCTGTTGGGCGGCGCCGTGCTGCCATCGCTGTTGCACCAGGATCCACGTTACTTCTACCAGGGCACGGGGACAACGGCATCGCGACTCAAACACGCGGTCTCAGCGCCCTTCATCTGCAAAGGCGACAACGGGAACAGACAGATCAACTTCTCGAGCATGGGCGGAGTTGCGGGAGCGACGGCGCTATCGATGGCGTATTACCCCAGTTCGAATCGCGGGAGCGGAGACTTGATGTTGGCATTCAGCGTCAGCGAAGGCGCACGCGTGTTGGCAGCCATAGCGCAGGAATTTATCATTCCCCGCTTTACGCCCAGCCTGAGGCGATCGAGGTAGGAGCAACCTGCAGCACGTTGGGGATTACGCCGGATCTCATCAAGAGAGAAGGCGTGATCCCCTCTTTTTTTGCCTCAGGTGGGATTCGTAAAAGGGGAGGCCGGTCTTCTCAGGCACTCTGCCGAGCGCCAGGCAAGGGCGCGCTCAAAAGTGTCTCGAATTTACGGGCGGATGAAAGAAGCGGGACCGGAGCGGACACTGAGGACCGGGCACCGGGCTTGTCGCACAATCTCACATGCGTGCGAGAGAGGCGGACCATCATAGAGGGAACGATGGTCATCGAGACCCATAACGATCAAATCTTCTTTGTTCTTGGCGGCGAAATCAAGGACGGCCGACGAAGGCTCGCCGGACATCACGTGATAGCGGATGGAAAGCCACGGCTCGCGAGCGGTGAGAGCGTCGAGCTTGCGGCGGTAAGCCTGCATTCGAGAGTCGCCGTCGGAGCGATCCGGAGACGAGACGTGCAAGACGTCGACGGCGGCACGCCAGGACTTTGCCGCGGCTAGAACATAGGGCAATGCGGCCGTGGACTGGGGGGAAAGATCGGTTGCGAAGAGAACGTTCTTCAATGCAAGCCGGCTGGCGGCGCCACGCGACCACGGGCCGACCGTGAGCACCGGGCAAGAGACGCAATGGAAGATATCTTCTGCGACTGAGCCGAGGAGAAGTTTCGAAATACCGCTCCTTCCTCGGGTCCCCAGCACCAATAAATCAATGTTCTGATCGCGGACGAAGGCGCCGAAGGCCGAAACCTCGCCGTAGAGGTTCCATAAACGATGCGTGATGCCGTCCAGCTTGTGGGCAGCATTCAGACGGCCCATCAGATCGTCGCAATCCCGCTCCGCCAATTCATCCATTTGCACCATCAGGTCAGGCACGAAGGAGAACTCGGAAGGACGAATCGTGTGAACAATATGGAGCGCGGCGCCATACCAGCGGGCTATTACCAGAGCATGCTGCATGGCTCGGTCCGACCACGGCGAGAAGTCGGTTGCCACAGCTATGTTTCGAATCGCAAGGCCATCAGGTGGGAGGTTAGACATCGCCGAGTTCTCCTCCAACAAGCGAATAGCCCTTATTTCCACCAGGCCGTTGGCCAGGTTCGAGACAGACGTCGTTGGAAATATCGGTCGCTGACTTAGTCCCTGAGATCTTACCCGTAGCAATGCCTTGATTCCAGGCGAGCCTGGGAGGCCTCTTTGCTGATTGTCGATGTGGGTACAGGATTTCGCAGCAGGACGTCTCTCTGTGGCCGAAGGCCTGCAAAATCGATCGCATACCGCTTCTGGCTCCCAACATGAGGCGTTCCGGCTGCTTTTCAAAACGGCGTATGATCGGAGTACCAAAGGGCTGGCTCACCGCGCACACGTATGGAAGACGACTGGGTGCACCGGTCTGAGTGTTTAGCCAATCCAGTTCGCGGCGGTACCGATTAACTCGATCTATAAAAACATTTCTGAGGAGAGGATTGTATTTTGCCAGCATTCTCGGAAGGACATATCGACTCAGAAAGCTGGTTCTGTTCAGGGGGGTGCTGGCGGGCCTGGTTAGCAATGCGAGCACGTGCGTGCAGCCCTCAGCCAGCGCTTCTCGAAAGGGGATGGAGGCAAAGAGACCTCCATCCGCGCAATCCTCGCCGTCCACACAGACCGGGGGGCCAGCTACAAACGGAATTTGCGCGCTGGCCTTCAGTCTCAAAAAGAGACCGTATCGCGACCGTGCCCCCCGCAAGAGAACTGCTTTAGCCTGCGACAGCGATGCCGCCACGGGAACAAGTTCGATCTGCGAATCGAGAACTCTTCGCCAATTCAGAGGTTTCTGTTTGATCATTACGTGTTCAAAGAGGAACTCCAGCGAGAGCGGACGATCACCACACAGGCATCGCAGCGGACTCACAAATTGCGCATTATTGATGTCCTCGTAGTAAATACTGGTGCCGTAGGCGGCTTGTCCGGCGACAAAGTAGGCGCCGTTGATGGCTCCCGCCGAGGTACCGTAGATTACGTCAAAAGCCGGCAATAGCCCCAGGTACTCAAGACCGGCAACCATGCCTGAGGAGACGACTCCGCGCATGGCTCCTCCTTCGATGGCAAGAGCGATTTTGAAATCATCGCGGCGGCGTCCAGGGATGCTCCCGTGCCTCTTTCGTTGAGCGATGGCTTGTAACACTGGGTGGTGCATGCAGGCATTTCTCCCCGATGATGGCTATGCATGCGCCGGTCCATCGCAACATCAGGATGCTACCCTTTGAATTAAAAGAGGATGCGCGACAACACCAGAGTCGCGCAGAGGGCCATTGATTGCCACCAATTGGGCAAGTGCCGCGAACGCGGCATCGGATGGGAAAGGGCCAGCCCTTGCGAGACACCATGTCGGCAGATCTTAGTTCGGCCGAATCGTGTTCCGGACCACCGAATATTGGGTCACCATCACCACAGAACAAGGTTTCGGTTCATTGCGCTCGCAATGATGCTCATCACCGGAGGAGTGCCATTCGCGAGGCGGATGCCGCTAATGCGGCGGGGCAGTGGGCTAGCATTCATCGCCGGGCTTCCCATTTGCTTGAATTCAAATGGTGCGCACGCGTGGAAATGGCGAAAAGATTGCTTGTATTGAGGTGAGCCAAGTTGCCGAGGGGGTGAACGGAAATGTTCGATACAGCCATAATCGGGAACAAAGAGTGGGCATTGGGATTTCTCACCGCAGGAGATATCCGTTTGTTGAGGACTTCGATTGTGAAATGAAAATCCGGTATCTTCAGCGGAGAGATGGATGCCAGAAGGTCAAAACTTACAAGCAGTTAGTCGAAGAACATGGCGATAAAGTGCCGACTCACTGCGAGCATGGAATCCCGCTGTATCGCAAATGCGGGATATGTCGCGCCCTTCTTGGATAGTGGAGAGCCGGCGAGCGGGACGGTATGCCGGGTGATGGAAAGGGATTCTGGTGATACGAGTTCTTGAATGCGCAGGGCGCTTTGCGCGGTTTTGCGGAACCGTGATACTCGATTTGTCTTGGGCGCGATCTGTGGAGTGGCCTTAGTTCTGTTGCTTTCGAGCAGCCGGCGTTCATTCCTGATGCCGGCCGGTCGCTTTGGCGGAACGCTGCCTGGGAAACCATGAACAGGCCGAGCGCGCCAGCTCGTCATTCGTTCCGTTTTGTGCTTTCGCGGCTGGTTCTGGGCGAAAGTCAGGCGGCGCAGTTCCAATCGATCAAACAGGCCCACACAATACGTGCTCCAGCACCGGTTCCTGCACCCAATCTCCTGCCAGACGCTCCTCTAGAACAAACAGCAATTGGTCATCGAAGTTGTGGAATAACAACTCCTCCTCGTTCTTCTCCTCGCCATTCCCGAGGTCGCGGAGGGCGGTCGCCAACCCATCGCGCTGCCTATTGTAAGAATCAATATGATGACGTTCTCGTTCCGGTGCACGGGTGCGGTCGCTTCAGATGTGCGTTGTCGGGAGATCGCGGCGATCGTTGCGCGCCATGGGGAGCTTGCCATGGTGAGGGCGAAGGCGCGTCGCAATCTGCTCGCGCACTGGTCGTCTCTCCGCCGCCGGCGAGTGTCACTCCTTTCTTCAGCCGGTTCCGGTACCGCCTCCACCAATCTCATCAGGAATTGGCTGGTCAGCTTGTGCGCACATGTCTCGCCGCACAGATGCTTCGTTTCTGGTGACAGCAGGTGGAGAGAGTTCCAGCCGCTGATCCGCAACTCTCCGGATTCTTCGCAGGCCACAAACCAATGGTTGGTCTCGCGCTTCTGCGTTCCGCAGATATCGCATGTTATGACTTGCTGGATCACTGTGCTTCCTTCCGTTGAAAGCCGAAGGCCGAGCGATCGGCCTCCACCTGACGATCCCCTTCGGTCCTTAATGCACCCGGAGATCGTGACTGCAACACTGAATGGCTGTGCACGCGAATTGCCATCCGCCAGAGCAACGCTAATCTCATTGTCATGAATGATCGGGAGTGCGGAATGAAATCGAGCGGAGTGCCCGCTCCTAACGCTATGAGGGCAAATGCCGCTATTGCGGCAACCAGAGCCGGTAATGGGCAAGAGCGACCTGTTCTCATTCCGAGATTGTCAGTCAAGATATTGGCTCTTGTCGTTGTTCAGATGGCGGCGAAGCGCGATCCGCGCACGCAAGAGCCGAGACTTCGCAGCGGCCGCTGTAATGCCCATTGCATTCGCAGCATCCACAAGTTTGACCTCGTCCTGGTGATAGCGCTCCACAAGCAGGCGGAAACCCGGAGGAAGCATCTTCACGGCCTGGGACACGCTCTGACTCGCTTGCCGCTTGGCGTAAACTTGTTCGGGATTGGGCATTGGGTCGGATATTTGGAAGATCTCGACCTCCTTACCCTCCGCCGTGACGATTTCGAGTCCGGTTTCAGGGCGGCTCCTTCGTTTTCGCAGGAGCATCAACGAATGATTCGTTGCAATTGTCGTGATCCAGGTGCGAAAGCTGCATGGGCGCGAAATCCTGCCAGATGCCTGAATGCGCTCATCATCGTGTCCTGAAGGACATCCTCTGCGTCTTCAAGGTTGCGAACGATCCGCATATTCTCCGCTTCAGCGATGGCCTGTAGCGGCGGCACAACTCCACAAATGCGTGCTGATCGCCACTTTTGGCCGCCGAAACAAGGTCCGGCTTCGCAGGCAGCCTCATAGCGGAGGCCCGCAGGCCATTACCTTCACCTGATTTCCGGATGATCGGAGCATCCGCGACATCCGCATCGACGCATGGTGCGGAATCATTAAACCGGACTGAACTTGATTCCAGAATTCGGGGTTCTGCTCCAAAGCTGATTACAGCAGCGCTCATTCGTGCCTCCACATGTCTCTTCATGACAGCGTGCAGATGTTTCATCGCCCGGCAGCCGAGAGTGGTTGAAGTCTTTCCATCTCTCTGTTTGCAAGCGCGGCATATTGGCCGTCGCGATCTCGCTCGACAGCCTCGACCAGGTGTTCTCTTGCAGTCGCGACATCGTTCAAATGAATGCACACCATGGCTCGCAAGTACGACACGCCGGATCTTTTTTCTGCCTCAGCTGCCCGCGATTCGTTCGGCCAACTGCGCCTGCTTGAGGGCAGCTTCGGTGTTTCCGAGTTCCAGTTGGGCCCAGGCCTTCGCAAAATGTACGAACCACGCGCCGGGCAAGAGTCCTTCCGCGCGGTCAAGCAGTGGGAGGGCTGCCTGAAATCGCTGTTCGTGAATCAACACCACAGCCATCCCCACGTATGCGCCGCCCAAAGCAGGGTCGTCATCGATCGCCTGCTGGAACAAGGTCGCTGGCGGCCGTCATAGTCTCCCGTCTCGATATCAATCGCTCCCTGCATGACTTTGGCGACAGCGAAATGTGGAGCGATGTCAAGGGCTCGGGCGATTTCTTTCTGTGCCGAATCGAGGTGTCCGCCGACAATTTCTGCACGGGCTCGCTTGATGGCCCGCAAAGCCTTGCCGGCGCGAGCAACTGGTTCTTGGATACTGTTGGCGCAACTCGATGAATTTCGATCGATGAGATGCCCAGGATCGATTTGGGAAAACAGGGTCCGGCGGAGCAAATCAGGAGCAATACTCCCATCGGCAGGAGAATTCCCCTGGTCTGAAAGGGGGTATGTGGTCACGGAGCTCTCAAGACACGGATTGGTTCAATTGGCCTCATCGGTACACCTCGATTGACGCTGTGTTCGAGTCGGAGTCCACTATGGGCGCTGGTGTTCGCCGGCGCGCGTCGGCTAGCAGTCGTAGTCGGCGCGGCAGATGTTCAGTTTGCGCATCTTGGTCTGCAGAGTCGTGCGCTTGAGTCCCAACCGTTCGGCGGCCCCGCCCCTCCCGATACTCGTCCGGACGCTTCTTTCAAAGCCGCGATGATGGCGTTGGATTCTGCCTGATGAAAGGTGGAGGGGCTGGCGAAACACATCTCGGGCGGACTCGCGAGTTCCGCAGTCGGAACTTCTAACTCGTCGCCACGCGTAAGGATGACTGCGCGTTCGATAAAGTTCGCCAGTTCCCGGATGTTTCCCCGCCATGGATTCCTCATGAGGAGTTCCATCGCGTCGGTCGGGAATTGAATTGATCTGCTTGCCCATTCTCCTGGAAAATTTCGAGACGAAGTAATTTACCAGGAGTGGAATATCTTCGCGCCGTTCACGAAGAGGCGGAATCTCAATCGGAAACACGTTCAGCCGGTAAAAGAGATCTTCGCGAAAGCTTCCGTCGCGAACCATGTCGCGGAGGCTTCGGTGTGTCGCGGCAATCATTCGCACATCAACCTGAATCGTCCTGGTGCTTCCCAGACGTTCAAACTCCTGCTCCTGGACTGCGCGCAACAATTTCGGTTGCAGCTCGAGGCTGATGTCGCCGATCTCATCGAGAAAGAACGTGCCCCCGTCCGCCAGCTCGAATCTTCCCTTCTTTTGAATCAGGGCCCCTGTGAACGCGCCTTTTTCGTGCCCGAATACATCGCTTTCCAGCAGTCCCGAGGGAGTGGCAGCGCAGTTCATGCACACGAAGCTGCGGTGACGCCGGCGGCTAAGCTTGTGGATGGCGCGGTGCAACCAGTTCCTTGCCGGTTCCCGTCTCGCCGTGCAGCAGGACCGTGGCGTTGGTGGGAGCAACGATCGCCACCTGTCCGAGCACGCTCCGCAATGCGGAGCTGTTGCCCACGATGTCTTCAAACCCGTAGTCAGAGCGTTCTTTGCAGCCTGGATGGGGCTGCTCGTCATTCGAAGTGGCCTCGACTTCGGAAAGCGCGTCTTCATGAAGCCTCCGGGCTCTGTGAAAACAACGGTCGCCATTGTTGTCATCCTCTCTGCCGGTTTACCCGTTGGGATCAGCCGCGGTTCCTGCTGCTCTTGGCTTTGTGTGGGTTCGTTAGTGGTCGAATTTGACCACGATGCGTATCGGCGCAATGGTGAAGGCCCAGCCCAGCATCGCTCCGGCAATCCGGCAATCATCGATCGTAGGGGGTTCGAAGAGTCCGCGAGATCTTCGGCATTGCGGCGAAGGTGATCAGCGATCCTGGCAAGCTGCGCGTCGTTGAGAACTGCCGTCCGCGTCATCACGGCATAAGTGTTCGCGCTCGGTGTACAGTTCGGTGTGATGGATACTCTGCATGTTGTTTCTCGCTTTCTGCCACGACCAGGGAAGGGAGCGTATGTGGTCCGGAATGACCCATGCACTAGCCCAGGTCCGCCATCATGTCTTCTCTTTCAACCGATCCCGAGTACCGGCGGCTAACTCTTGATGGAAGACATTCTGGAACCTATTTCCTTTTCGCGGAACTCTGCATCGAGGGAAATCAGAGGCGTTATGGAGGCGAGTGGACGCCTCCTTGCGAGGTAAACGCAGGCTTGTTCGAGGGGAGTGGCTGGTATCTTTCGGGTGGAGATGTTACCTGTTACGAGGCAAAGGTTCGATGCGTTTCCAGCCAAAGAGGCGAGCATCGACCGACCATAGACCTGGTCCTAACATGGCCAGGGCAGCGCCAATGGTTGCTACCAGGAGGTAGACCAACCTGATCTGACAGATATGGTGACCACCCTGCAGCTTTCAATGACAGCCACGACTGTTCCCACGATCGGGGTATATAGTCCGATGATGAGAAGAATCGCCGCGGCAACCAGGAGGACAGACAATACTGTCATGGGGATGGCCGGACTGCTCAGCAGGGCGGAACCCGTGCTGATCACCAAAGCAATCCCGACAACCAGCCGCATTAAAATGAGACCAATGCCGGGCCAACCGCCAGCAAAAGTCGAATACAAGCGCCGCAATTGGACGCACCTCTCGTATACGTATTCAATTCTTAACGGTTTCTTTACGAAATAGAGCCCCACATAGAGGTCTGATCGAGCCTCTTTCGAGGCGCGGGTCTGAACAAAACGGGGCGCATGGATCTACAACTCGATGATTCCCCGTTTCACAGCGATAGTCGTGGCGTGGGTCCGGTCGCTGGCGCCCAATTTGGAAAGAATGCTCCTGACCCGGCTTTTGACCGATTCTTCCGTGGTGGAGAGCTGATCTGCGATTTCCTTGTTTGCGCGTCCGGCGGCAATCAGGCGGAGCACGCTTATCTCTGCCGGAGTCAGCGAGTCGTCCATGGCATGCTCGACAATTTCCAGGGAAGCCTCCGGGGAGATCGTCTTCTTGCCCGCATATGCGGCGCGGATCGTGTCGAGTAACTCCTTGTGAAGTGCGTTCTTCAGGAGATAACCCTGAGCACCTGCCTTGAGCGCCCGCACGATCTGGGTGTCGCTCTTGTAGGTTGTCAGCATGATGACCTTCGCATCGGGGAATTCATTGCGAATGGCAATCAGCGCATCCAGCCCGTTCATCTCCGGCATTTGCACGTCCATCACCGTAACATCCGGTCGATGCGTCCGGAATTGCTGGATGGCCTCGCGGCCGTCGGAGGCTTGGCCTACCAGGATCATGTCCGGCTGAATAGCGATCAATGCGGCGATTCCCTCGCGCACAATGGGGTGGTCGTCGACCGCAAGGATTCGGATGCGAGCTGTCCCGGTATTCATGGCGCTTTCTCCTGTTGCATGCCTTTACTTTCTCGCCAACAATCCTGATAGCCAGGAACGTTTGGCAGTTGTGGCGTAGGCAGAGCCGGCAGGAAGGCGCAGTTCCACTTCGGTGCCCGCGTCAATTTCACTCCAAATCTCCAGCTTGCCTCCTAATAGTTTGGCGCGTTCCCGCATGCCGGGCAAGCCAAAGTGGCCCGCAGGTTCCTGTCCCGACAGAACTGCGGTCTGGATCCCCTTTCCATCGTCCCGAACACGCAGCCGGAATTGTTGATCGTCATACCGGATTTCCACCTCGATCTGCCGCGCCTGGGCATGGCGGAAGGCGTTCCGCAAGGCCTCGGCCGCAATTCTGTAAATTTCGTCGCGCAACATGGGGTGCAGATCGCGCGACTCCCCTTCGACGGTGACGCGAAATACCGGAGTCCCGTGGTTTCCAGGGGCGGCTGCGAGTTCCTCTCCGATGGCATTTACAGCCTGCGCGAGGTCATTCGTTTCCACCGTGGACTCGCGTAACCCTTGCACCGCATCGCGGCCTTCGGTGATCGCCTCGGCCGCCCGCTCAATCGTTCTATCCAGTTGCACCTTCGCCTCAACCGGACGCTCCGGCAGCAACTCGGAAACAATATGGAACCGCAACAGCAAACCATGGAAACTTTGAAGCAGAGTGTCATGAAGATCACGCGCAATCCGTGTGCGCTCGCTGACCCGTGCATCCAGAGTCATTTCGAACTGATGTTGCAACTGCCGCAAACGCCACTGATAGGCCGCCCACAGCAACGCTATGATAAGGACCGCGCAAGTGAGGCGAAACCACTCTGTCTTCCACCAGGGGGGCGTGATAAAGATGGTTAAAGTGATCCCGGCTTCGTTCCATACGCCGTCGCTGTTTGATCCCTGTACACGAAAGACGTACGTCCCGGCGTCCAGATTCGTGTAAGTTGCCCGGCGGTTCTTGTTGCCGGCGTTGGTCCAGCCAGAGTCGAAATTCTCGAGCTTATATCGATATCGGTTCTTTTGAGAATTCGCGTAACTCAAGGCGGCGAATTCCAGGGAGAAGACATTGTCCTTGTAGGAAAGGGTCAAAGAATCGACGTATGGGATGGCTTTCTTGAGTACCGACTTGGCGTCGATGGGCACAGGTTTATTGAAGATTGTGAAGTTGGTGATCACTATCGGCGGGACATACGGATTGTCGCGGACGCTTTCAGAGAAAAATGCATTTAAGCCATTGCTGCCGCCAAAAAACATTTCTCCGTCTGCGGCCTGGATAACATCCGGTACTGAATTCATTGCTCTGCAGGCCGTCAGACATATCGTAGTTTCTAAAGGCTTCCCTCTGAGGATCGAAGCGGGATATGCCCTTCTGAGTGCTGAGCCAAAGCCTGCCAACCGCATCTTCCAGAATGCATCGAATCGTGCTGCTCGGCAGGCCTTCGTTTTCCGTGTAACGGGAGAACGCTCCGCTTTGCCTGTTGTAGCGATACAGCCCGTCCATCGCTCCCACCCACAGTATTCCACTCCGGTCTTCGTGGATGGTGTTGATACCGCCGCCATTCAGTCTGTGACGGTCGCGGGAGTCGGGCGTGTAACTCACGAAAGTCTTCGCCTTCTCGTCGAAACGCATCAGCGCGCCGCCCCAGGTCCCTAACCACAATGCGCCGGAACGATCCTGATCGATGACCCAGATGGTATTTGCAAGACTCGCCGGATTATCCGGAACTGGCCGGTAGTTGATAAAGCCGTCCATCGCTGGATCGAAGCGGCTTAGACCACCCACCTGGCCCACCCATATGTGGCCGTTTCGGTCTTCATAGATTGTGTAGACGTTATCGGAAATTAGGCTGTTGGGATCATCAGGGTTGTGCCGGTAATGCTTGAAACGCCCTGTGCGTTGATCGAGCCGAACAAGACCGCTGCCCCCGCCACCCACCCAGAGATAACCCGCTGCATCCTTGACGATACTGTTGACGTTTGTGCCTTCACCGAGGCTCCTATCATCGCCCGGTTTGGGAACATAATGAGTGATCTGGCCTGTCTTTCGATTGATTCTATCGAGAGCGCGAGGAAACAGGCCTACCCATAGAACTCCATCGGGATCCTCATAGATCGCTTTGACCCTGCCGGGGGTGAGGCTATGGGGATCGCCGGGGCGGTGCATGTAATGCGCGAACTGTTCTTGCTGGAAGTTGAGAACATTAAGTCCCGCATTCTCGGTTCCTACCCAGAGCACGCCACCCCTATCCCGATATACCGAGAAAATGGCATTACTGTCGAGGCTGTCCGGGTTGCTTTCATCGTGCTGAAACCAAAACGTGAAACTTCCTGTTTGCCAGTCAAAATAAAAGAGACCCTGGCTAGAAGGAACCCATAATCCATTCTGCCCGTCAGCGACAAGGGTGCCATTCAACGATCCGCCGCTCGCCGTCGATGCCAGCGCGCCGAGAGCATGGAGCCGAAGTGGGTATGTGGTTAAGTGCTCTGTCCGTCGATCATATTTGACAAGCCCGACGACGGGGGAATCTGCCAGAATCCACAAGTTGCCGGCTTTGTCCTCATACACACTGTCTGCGCTGAGGGCATTCATGGTTGCAGCATGGCGAATAAATTGTCCTGCCGTTGCATCGAGATGGAACAGACCACGCTCGCCGGCAACCCAGATATCCCGATCGCTGTCCGCTATGACCTGACTGATCCTCCCGAGAAACTTTCCATCGCTGTCAGTGCGGTAGTGAGTGAAGGTTTGCGTCGCCGGGTCAAACCTGTCCAGGCCGCTGTCTTCGGTGCCAAGCCAAAGAGTACCGCGACTGTCCTGGGCGATGCTCTTGACCGAAGCACCACCGAGACTATCAGGGTTCTTGGGGTCATGAAGATAGCGGATACAGCGTTCGGTCAGGGGATCGAATTTGTTCACCCCAGTGTTGGTGGCAATCCACAGATAGCCGTGATCGTCCTCCATCAGATCCTGAATGAAGTTGGAGCTCAAGCTATCGGGGTCATTGGGATTGTTTTTGTATACGACGAACGCGTTACCGTCATAGCGATTGAGGCCGTCGCGGGTGGCAAACCACATGAATCCCCGGCGATCCTGCAGGATGGCGACAACATAGCCCTGAGAGAGGCCATCGTTGGTCGTGAGGTGGGTGAACTTGAGATCCCTCGCCACAGCCCGGCGCCGCGAGCATGAATATTCCGAAAGTCGCGAGGGTCCGAGTCAGCTCCTCCTTCCGGCTCCCCCCGTGAACCGGGCTCCCCGTGCGGTTGGGCAAGACGCACGTCTTTGCCTTGGGCAATTGCGGGTTTCGTTGAGCGGGGTTCAACTGCTACGGCATAGGAAGCGGTAATCATGCACAGAAGCCAGAACCTGCTCGCTCTGCGCAAGGCCCGCCCTCTATTCCGGCAGATAATGATCATGCCTTCTCCGCGAAATCATGCGAAGATCGCGGCCGTCTCCCAGTTGTTGCGTAGGCGATATTGGCGGGAACACGCAATTCCACTTCGGTCCCCGCGCCGACCTCGCTCCAAACCGTCAGCTTACCTCCGATAAGCGCAGCGCGCTCCCGCATGCCGGGCACCCCGTAGTGTCCCTCACTTTCTTGGCGCGACAGAACTGCTGGATCCATACCTTTGCCGTCGTCGCGGACACGCAGCCGGAACTGTTCATGGTCATACCTGATTTCCACCTCGATCTGGCGGGCCGCGGCGTGGTGAAATGCATTGCGGAGCGCCTCAACGGCAATCCTGTAGATTTCGTCGCGCAAGATGGGGTGCAGATTGCGCGGCTCCCCTTCGACCGTCACGCGAAAAGTCGGAGACCCATCGTTGCCTGGGTCGGTTGCGAGTTCCTCACCCAGCGTGTTGATGGCCCGAGAAAGGTCGTTCGTTTGCACAGTGGAGGCGCGCAGGCCCTGGACCGCATCCCGGCCTTCGGTGATCGCATTGGCGGCCTGCTTCAATGCGCCTTCCAGTTTTTCCTTTGCCTCGATGGGGCGGTCCGGGAGCAACTGCGAAACAATTTCAAACCGTAGCATCAAGCCCTGGAAGCTCTGCAGCAGAGTGTCATGCAGGTCCCGTGCGATGCTTGTCCGCTCACCAACACGCGCATCCAAGGTTATCGCGAATTCATGGCGCAATTGCCGAACCCTGATTGATAGATTATCCACACAAGTGCCAAGACAAGAACTGTGCAGAGGCGCGAAACCAATTTGTACCCCACCAGGGCGGCGTGATAACGATGGTCAGCGACACGCCTTTTTCGTTCCATACGCCGTCGCTGTTCGATCCCTGCACGCGAAAGATATATTTGCCGGGGTCTAGATTGGTGTAAGTGGCGAGTCGCTGCTTGCTGTCCACCTCGTTCCAGCCAGGGTCAAAATTCTCGAGCTTATATCGATAATGGTTCTTGTGGGAATTAGCGTAGCTCAGAGCTGCAAATTCAAAGGCGAAGACACTGTCCCGGTAGGATAGAGTCAAGGAATCGACGTAGGGAATGGCTTTCTTGAGTACCGACTCGGCGCCGATGGGAACGGGTTTGTTGAAGATTTTAAGGCTGGTGATCACAACCGGCGGCACGTAGGCATTGTCTCTGACATTTTCTGGTAAAAAAGCATGGAACCCGTTCGCTGCCGCAAAAAAACATCTCCTCATCCGAGCCTTGTGTATAACAGGCTCACTGAAAGTCATTCTCTGCAAGCCGTCGGACACGTCGTAATTTCTAAAGTTTCTGTCTGCGGATCGAAGCGCGATATGCCGCTCTTCGTGATGAGCCAAAGCCTGCCAACCTGTCTTCCAGAATCCCCTCAATAGCGCTGCTTGGTAGGCCCTGATTCTCCGTGTAGCGGGAGAAGGTTTCGTGTTGGCGATCGTACCGGTAAAGTCCATCCGAGGCTCCCAGCCACAGCGTGCCGGTACGATCTTCGTGAATGGCGCTGATATCGCCGCCGTTGAGTGCGCGAGGGTCACGCGAATCGGGCGTGTAATTGGCAAAGGTTTTCGTCTTGTCATCGTAGCGGCTCAGCACGCCCTCGCCCCTCGCCACCCAGAGCGCGCCAGAACGATCTTGATAGAAGGCCAACGCAGCATACCCGTATTTGGTCGGCTTGGTTGGGTCGGGACGATAGAAAGTGAACTGCTGAGTCGCTGGATCCAATCGAGCGACGCCGTCGATATACCCCACCCATAACTGCCCGCTTCGATCTCCATAGATGCGGAGAACGTGATTCGACGGCAGACTATTGGGATCATCAGAATTGTGGCGGTAATGTTTGAACTGCCCAGTGCGCTCATCGAGCCGGTCAAGACCGCTGCCCCAGCCACCCAACCAAAGATAGCCGCGTGCATCTTTGTAGATGCTATTGACGTCAAACCCTTTTTCAATGCTGTTCCGGTCTTCCAGGCCGGCAGCATAGTGGGTGACTTGTCCCGTCTTTCTATCCAATCGATCCAACGCGTGCGGGGAGAACCCTACCCACAAAATGCTCTCGGAATCCCGGTAAATTGCAGTGACCCTGCCAGGCGAGAGACTATTCGGATCTCCCGCGCGATGCATATAGCGGCCGAACTGCCCTTGCTGGAAATTGAGAATATTGAGCCCTCCCTTCTCGGTCCCCACCCACAGCACTCCGCCCCGATCGAGATACATCGAGATCACGGCGTTATCGTTGAGGCTGTCCGGATTACTGTCATCGTGTTGAAAAAGGAGTGTGAGATGCTCTGTGCGCCGGTCAAAGTAATAGAGACCCAGACTCGATGGCACCCAAAATCCGCTTCCTCGATCATCGAAAAGCTTGCTGCTAACCAGGCCGACAGCACCGGCGCCCATCGGGTAGGTCGTAAGTCGATCTGCCTGGCGATCATATTTGACGAGCCCGACGATCGGGGCATAGGCCAGGATCCAAAGATTGCCGATCTCGTCTTCGCCACGCAATCTGCGCCCAAGCCATTCCTGGTTGCAGGGGGGCGAGTAATCTTTCCCGTCTTTATGTTTAGATGGAATAGTCCGCGCTCCCCGACAAACCAGATATCCCGATGGCTGTCCTCGATAACGTGAGTGATCCTTCCAACAAATTGGCCGTCGCTGTCATTCGATAATGAGTAAATATTCCGGTCGTTGGATCAAACTTGTCGAGGCCGCTTGCTTCGGTGCCAATCCACAGACAGCCGCGACTGTCGCGAGCGATACTATTTACCGAATCGGCGCCGATGCTGTTTGGATTGCCGGGGTCGTGGCGGTAGCGAGTAAACCGTTCGGTACTGGGATCGAATTTGTTCACTCCGCCGGTATAGGTGGCAATCCACAAATAGCCGCGATCGTCCTCGATAAGATCCTTAACAGAGTTGGCGCTTAAGCTGTACCGATCGTTGGGATTTTGCTTGTACACGACGAAGGTGTTGCCGTCATAGCGATCCAAACCGCCTTGGGTCGCAAACCACATGAAGCCTCGATGATCCTGCAAAATTGCATTGATATTGCTTTGCGATAGGCCATCGTTTGTGGTGAGGTGTGCAAATCGGAGGTCCCTTGCCAGAGCATGGACGTCCTGAGGATGGATATCCTTCGAGTCGCGAGGAGGCCCGCCAGCTTCAGGTTCGGGCTCAGGGCGATAGGCCGCCTTCGCAGTCAGGTAAGCGAAGGGTGTGTTAATTGCAATTTTTGCGGGGTTGGGTTCAGCTGTTACGGCGAAGGAACAGTGAATCAGGCACAGAAGCAAGAACCTGCTGGCTCTGCGCAAGCCCCGCTCTCTATTCCGGCAGATGATAATCATGCCTTCTCCGCGAAATCATGAGAAGAGCTCGACCGTCTCCGAGTTGTTGCGTAGGCGATATTAGCAGGAACACGCAATTCCACTTCGGTCCCCGCGCCGACCTCGCTCCAAACCGTCAGCTTACCTCCGATAAGCGCAGCGCGCTCCCGCATCCCGGGCACCCCGTAGTGTCCCTCACTCCCTTGGCGCGACAGAACTGCCGGATCCATACCTTTGCCGTCATCGCGGACACGCAGCCGGAACTGTTCATGGTCATACCTGATTTCCACCTCGATCTGGCGGGCCGCGGCGTGGTGAAAGGCATTGCGGAGCGCCTCAACGGCAATCCTGTAAATTTCGTCGCGCAAGATGGGGTGCAGGTCGCGCGGCTCCCCTTCGACCGTAACGAGAAACGCCGGAGATCCGTCGTTGCCTGGGTCGGTTGCGAGTTCCTCGCCGAGGGTGTTGATGGCCCGAGCAAGGTCGTTCGTTTGTACAGTGGAGGCGCGCAGCCCCTGCACAGCATCCCGGCCCTCGGTGATCGCCTGGGCGGCCCGGTCAATGGTGCTGTCCAACTCCGTCTTCGCCTCTACGGGCCGATCCGGCAGCAGTTGGGACACGATCTGGAACCGGAGCATCAATCCATGAAAGCTTTGCAGCAGCGTGTCATGAAGGTCGCGCGCGATGCTCGTCCGCTCGCTGACCCGCGCCTCCAGCGTCAGGGCGAATTCGTGGCGCAAATGCCTGACCCTGATCTGGTAAATTGCCCACACCATTGCGAGAACGACAAGTGCGCAAAGGGCGCGAAACCAATTCGTCTGGTAATACGCCGGAGCAACCGAGAAGTCCAGCGTGTCGCCTACCTCGTTCCATGCGCCGCTGTTGTTGCTCGCAATCACGCGGAACCTATAGGCTCGCGGCGGCAGGTTTGAATACTGCACGTCGCGGTCGTTGACCACCTCTCTCCAATCGTTATCCTGCCCCTCCAGCTTGTACTTGAAATGTACCTTCTCCGGCGCGGCCAGGCTGAGAGCGGTGTAGTAAATCTGCAGATCGTGAGTTCGTGCCGGCAGACGAAGGTGCGGAGCGGCAGCATTCGGCAGATTCTCCCAATACTTTTTGCCATCAGCGACGACCTTCTCGACATGGACCGGCGGCGGAAGTTTGTTCAAAGCAAGATGACCGGGGTCGATTACCTGGATATCTTCTCGCGACAGGAACCACAGCTTGCCATCAGCGGACTTCGCGAATGTCGGACCCCAGGACGAAGGCCCCCCGGATATCGAGCCTTCCGATGCGTCCCAAACGGTCATTTCAACCCGGCGCATCGGGTCGGCGATCCATGCATTCAGTTCGCTGGGTGCGATGCGCACCAGGCCGCACCCCGTGAACAGCCATAGCGAGTGATCGTCGTACTCCGCTGTCCACAGTGATCTTCTCGCACGGCAAGCCGTTCTTGGTTGCAAGGGTTGTGATTCGGCCGTCTTTGACCCGGCTCATGCCGCCTTCCAGCGTTGCCACCCACACGGCTCCCTCGCCATCGAGCCGAAGACCGGCAACCGCGCCCTTGGCCAATCCATCCGCGGCGCTATACGAGGCGCGGACCTGGCCATCCCTGAAATACTCGACGCCCCCATTGGTCCAGAATCCAAGCCAAAGCCCGCCCCCGTCGTGGTCAACAGTGATCACCTTCGCTTGCTGGCTGCGTCCCAGTACTGACCAGGGGAAATGCTCCACTAACCGTTCCTCGCGCAGGTGCGAGAGTCCCCCAGTCCCCGAGAGCCACAGGTTGCCAGCGTTGTCTCCACTGACGGAATACACCTCCGTGCTGGGTACCGCATGCACCGGGACGAACCTGCCGTTTTGGAAATAGGCCGCACCATGATTCGTGAACACCCAGATGCGCCCACGATAGTCCTGATACAGAGACTGCACGAAGTCATCCGGCAGTCCATCTGGTTTACGGAAGATCTTCGCTTGCCCGTCCTGCCATCTGGTTAAACCGTCGCGAGTGCCAATCCAGATGCTCCCATTCCTGGCCGCGATGATGGAACTGGCGTTATCGCTGGACAAGCCTTGTTTGACAGAGACAGTAGTGACGGGGAGTTCTCGAAACCGATCAAGCCCTCCAGCTGTCGATACCCAGATATTGCCTTCGCGATCTTCGAAGAGGCCGGCGATGATGTTGCCTGACAGCCCATCTGCTTCCGTGAACACGTCTGTCCGGCCGTGATGCACATGGATGAGTCCCCTCTGGTCGGTGCCAATCCAGAGACCCCCATCGCGGTCGCGGAGAAGCTTATTGGCGTCGAGATCGCGGTCGGGCAGCAGCCTATCCCGGTTGATGGCGCTGCGAATTGCGTAGGGCCGCAGTTTATCGTCCGCGAGCTGCCGGAGGCCTCCGCCTCGGATCGCTGCGACGAGCTGTCCCTCGCTGGACAGAGCGAGATCAGCCAGCCGCATGCCCGGAACCGCATAGCGCATGGGCGGACCCGGCTTCCACCGCCAAAGGCCTGAGTCTGCGCCGGCCCAGAGAACGCCGGAACTGTCCTCACCCAGACTCCAGACGAAATTACCGAAGGCGCCATCCTGCGCATAGCACTCCGTAACGCCATTTCGGACTGCACACAGCCGCCCCGGTATTCCCCTGTCGGCAAAGGTGCCGGCCCACACCGTTCCTTCGCGGTCTTCCAGTAGCGAAGTCACGAATGCCGGGCCGACCTCTGGATATTGAGTGAGCTTTTCCCCGTTCCAACTCGCGAGGCCGGCGAATGTGCCAATCCAAAGAGTGCCATTACGGCTGACGAGCAGACTGTAAGGGAGGTCGGAGAGGTGCTGCCCGCCGGTGGTTCCCAGCGATTGTAGCGAACGCCATCGGAGCGAAACAGCCCGGAATCCGTGGCGAGCCAGAGATACCCATCCGGCGTCTGGGCCATGGCAAAGGCCGTGCCGGCGGAAAACCCGTCACGGATCTTCCATGCAGTGTGCCCGTACTGGCTTATATCCAGGGATGGATTGAGCGCAAAAAAGCTCGGGCAGCCCGCAAACACAATACCCAGGGCAAACGCGGCTATCCTTACGCTTCGTCTCACGGTGGGACTTCATGCTAACACACTGACAACAAACAACCAAGCTCCGGTTCTTGTCAGAACTGATGCGGCTCACCTGAAGGAATTTGGCTATTTCGCGGGTCTCCCTCCACATATCGCGATCCTCATGCCCGCATTGCGTCGGTGCCGCAATAGCGGCATGCGGCGCCTGTCCGAGACGTGTCGCTCGCGCTGATTCTTAAGTGCTTCCATCCGTCTCGATCATGCTTGCGTCTGGCAGCCGGAATGCAGATACGAGTATCGAATTGCTCTTTAGCCGCTCGACGGGGGTGCGCGATGGATGGACAACTCGCGAACATTCCGACGGATTCGCTGATTGAAATGGTGTTCACCATCATCACCTGCGAACTCGCCATGACCGCCAACGAGGGAACAGAGATCCACCAGATTCAGCGCGAATTGCAAAGGAGAGGCGAGGACCACTACTGGAGCTTCTGCACTGTTCACTAGGGTCCGCATGATTAAACATGCACAACGAACATTGCTATACCCGATCATTTATCAGTTTGGCGCGCTTATTAGAACAAATAGCGCCGGGCCGATATCGTCGCCCGCAAAAACCAGTTACCCACAAAGTGAGGAAATAGAGAAATGACATTACTGGCAAAACCTGAGGAATTGACCGGGCAACTGAGCGCCCACGGAGTAGCACGGTCGACGGTCGCGGGAGCGCCGCTAACCGTCGACGAGCTGAATAGGATCGACGCCTACTGGCGCGCATGCAATTACCTGGCGCTGGGCATGATTTATCTGCAGGCGAATCCCCTCTTGCGGGAACCCCTGAAGCCCGAACATATCAAGAGTCGGCTGCTCGGTCATTGGGGTTCGAGCCCCGGCCTTGCCTTTCTCTATACCCACTTGAGCCGGCTCATCCGGGAGCATGATGCCGAAATGATCTTTCTCGCCGGTCCGGGCCACGGCGCGCCTGGAGTTCTGGCTCCTATATACCTGGAAGGGACGTACAGCGAAATCTACCCGGAGAAAAGTCAGGATGAAAAAGGTCTGCGAGACTTTTTCAAACAGTTCTCCTTCCCGGGCGGGATCGGCAGCCACTGCACGCCGGAAACGCCAGGGTCCATTCACGAGGGCGGGGAACTCGGTTATGTTCTCTCCCATGCCTGCGGAGCGGCGTTCGACAACCCCGACCTGATCGTCGCGGCCGTGGTCGGCGACGGAGAAGCCGAAACCGGCCCGCTCGCGACCTCGTGGCATATCAGCAAGTTTCTGAACCCGATCCGCGACGGGGCAGTGTTGCCCATCCTTCACCTGAATGGATACAAGATCAACAACCCCACCTTGCTGGCCAGGATCACGCACGAGGAGTTGGAGAATCTGCTGCGCGGGTATGGTTGGCATCCCTACTTCGTGGAAGGATCTGATCACGATAGCATGCATCAGGCTATGGCTGCGACGCTGGAGCGTTGTCTTGCCGAGATCAGGACACATCAGGCAGTGTGCCGTAATGGAGGCATCCCGACCCGTCCCCGCTGGCCCATGATTGTCTTGCGTTCGCCCAAAGGCTGGGGCGCGCCCGCAGAGGTGGATGGACAGCGCATTGAATCGTTCTGGCGTTCGCACCAGGTGCCCCTGGCCGACGTGAAGACCAATCCCGAGCGTCTCCGGATTCTGGAGAACTGGATGCGGTCGCTTAAGCCGGAAGATCTGTTCGACGAATCCGGCCGACTGCAACGGGAACTCGCCGAATTTGGCCCATCAGGTTCGCTACGGATGAGCGCTAGCCCGCATGCCAGCGGAGAGCGCAGGAAGAAGCTGCGCCTGCCCGACTTTCGCGACTACGCGATCAGAATCGAGGGCCCCGGACACACAGAAGTAGAGAACGTGCCACCCCTGGGCACCTTTCTTCGCGATGTCATGAAATCGAACATGAACAGCTTTCGGGTTTTCGGGCCGGACGAGAATACCTCCAACAAGCTCGATGCGATTTACCAGGTTTCGAAGAAGTTCTGGATCGCCGAAGTGTTCCCCGAAGACAGCAACGGGACCGAACTGGATGCGGACGGACGCGTTATAGAAATGCTCAGCGAGCACACGATGGAAGGCATGCTCGAAGGCTACTTGCTGACCGGTCGAAACGGATTCCTGTCATCGTACGAAGCCTTCGTGCACGTGATCGACTCGATGTTCAATCAACATGCGAAGTGGCTGTCGATCTGCAACCAGTTGTCATGGCGCCGGAAGATCGCGTCGCTGAACCTTCTTATTACCTCGACCGTATGGCGGCAGGACCACAACGGCTTCACGCACCAGGATCCAGGGTTCCTCGATGTCGTGCTCAATAAGAGTGCGGCTGTGACCCGCATTTATCTGCCACCGGACGCGAATTGCCTGCTGTCGGTTGCGGATCACTGTTTGCGCTCGGAAAACTACATCAACGTGATCGTCTCCGACAAACAGAAACATCTGCAGTTCCTGGACATGGATGCGGCCATTACCCACTGCACCAAGGGCATCGGCATCTGGAAGTGGGCCAGCAACGACGAGGACAGCGAACCGGACGTTGTGTTCGCTGCGGCCGGCGATATCCCGACACAAGAAGCGCTGGCCGCGACGGTTCTACTCAGGGAGAAGTTTCCTGATCTGAAGATCCGATTCGTCAACGTCGTCGACTTGTTCAAGCTGCAGCCCAACACGGAACATCCACACGGACTGACGGATGCTGATTTTGATTCCCTGTTCACGGCCGACAAGCCGATCATCTTCAATTTCCATGGGTATCCCTGGTTGATTCACCGGCTCGCCTACCGTCGGACCAATCACCGCAACCTGCATGTGCGCGGCTATAAGGAAAAGGGCAACATCAACACTCCGATGGAACTGGCCATTAACAACCAGACCGACCGGTTCAGTCTTGCCATCGACGCGATTGACCGCATCCCGAAGCTGAAGGGCATCGGCGCGCATGCCAAGGAGGAATTCCGCGATATGCAGATTGCCTGCCGGCGCCACGCCTACGAGCACGGCATCGACAGCCAGGAGATCAGCGGGTGGAAGTGGCCATACGACAACAAGTGAAGGCCGTCACGGCAATGCAGTCTCGAGGATGGGTCGAATCTGAGTTGGGATTTGCAGTTCTTGACCAGTTCGATTCATCCGTGAGATCAATCTCTCGCGGCCGGGAAGCAAACATGCGCGGCAGGCACACGCCGCCAACGGAACGTGCAGCCAATGCCCAGCAAAACAGAATACGACGGGAAACAGGTTATTCCCGCGCCGCAAACGGGACGCAGCTTTCCAATTGGCGCCACGCTGGTGGATGGCGGGGTTAACTTTTCTGTCTTCTCTCGCAGCGCGGACTGTATCGAACTTCTGCTCTTCGATGGGGCGGACGACAATCGTCCTTCGCGCGTGATCCGCATGGATCCGTGTGTGAATCGCACGTACCATTATTGGCACGTATTTGTTCCCGGCGTCGAAGCGGGACAGATCTACGGGTTCCGCGCCTCAGGCCCATATGATCCGGACCGGGGTCTCAGGTTCGATCCTTCCAAGGTACTTCTCGATCCCTATGGCCGGGCGATCGCCGTGCCGGAAAGCTACAATCGCGAGGCCGCCGGTCACGTCGGCGATAACACAGCAACGGCCATGAAAAGTGTGGTTGCGGACCCTCGCGCGTATGACTGGGAAGGAGACGCTCCCTTGAATCGCCCGTGGGCGCGCACCATCATCTACGAAGCGCACGTGCGCGGCTTTACCGCACATCCTAGTTCCGGGTTGCAGGAATGGAAACGCGGCACATACGCCGGCGTTGTGGAGAAGATTCCGTACCTTCAGCAACTCGGCATTACAGCGGTTGAGCTGCTTCCCGTATTCCAATTTGACCCGAAAGATGCGCCGCGGGGCCGAACAAACTACTGGGGCTACTCGCCGGTTTCATTCTTTGCGCCACACCAGGCATACAGTTACCGTCCCGAGCCCCTGGCCGTTCTGGATGAATTTCGCGACATGGTCAAGGCGCTTCACCGAGCCGGCATCGAGGTCATACTCGACGTGGTGTTCAATCACACGGCGGAGAACGGTCATGATGGTCCCACGCTATGCTTTCGCGGTCTGGACAATTCTACCTACTACCTGTTGTGTGAAGACCGCTCGCGCTATGCAAACTTCACCGGCACGGGAAACACGCTGAATGCCAATCATCCGGTGGTCCGGCGCATGATCGTGGACAGCCTGCGTTACTGGGTGACCGAGATGCATGTGGATGGTTTCCGTTTCGATCTCGCGTCTATTCTTGCGCGCGACTCGTCGGGCGCCGTCATGTCAAATCCCCCTGTGCTATGGGACATTGAATCCGATCCCGCGCTGGCCGCCACCAAAATGATCGCGGAGGCCTGGGACGCGGCGGGGCTTTATCAGGTCGGCACCTTCGTCGGAGACAGCTGGAAGGAGTGGAACGATCACTTCCGCGATGACGTGCGCGACTTCTTCCGAGGAGTGGATGATTCGGTAGGGCGCATGGCCGACCGCCTGCTCGGGAGCCCAGCCATTTACGTCCAACGAGGGCGCGAAGCTGAGGAAAGCATCAATTTTGTTGCCTGTCACGATGGGTTCACGCTTAACGACGTCGTTACATTTAATCACAAGCACAACCATGAGAATGGCGAGGACAATCGCGACGGTCATGACGATAACCGGAGCTGGAACTGCGGTTGCGAAGGCCCAACAACCGACCCCAAAATTGAGAAGTTGCGCAACAGGCAGGTGAAGAACCTTCTCACGGCTACCATGCTCTCTGTGGGTGTGCCCATGTTCGTAATGGGCGATGAGGTGCGCCGCAGTCAGCGTGGCAACAACAACGCCTACTGCCAGGACAATGATACGAGCTGGTTCGATTGGACGCTGTTTTCCAAGCACGAGGATGTACACCGCTTCGTGAAACTGCTGATCAACCGTCGCTCGGTGCGGGACCTGGAACACGAGCGCCTGCGGTGGAGCCTGACCCGGGTCCTTCGTGAGTCGAAGGAAGCGCTGCACGGAGTAAAACTAAACCAGCCTGATCTGGCGCCTTCCTCTCATTGCTTCGCCATCAGCGGAGAATTGAAGAATGAGCGGCTATTTGCGCATGTCATGTTCAATGCGTTCTGGGAGCCTTTGGACTTCGAACTTCCGCTATTGGAGAACGGAGCCATGAACTGGTTCCGGTGGATCGATACGGCACTCGAACCGCCGCACGAGATCTGCGACTGGAACAGCGAAACGCGAGTGCCCTCCGCAACTTACCGGGTTGGCCCGCGGTCTGTGGTCGTGCTGATCGCAGGTGAGGCGGTGAATGGCCATCGTGGGGAGTTACATGCCCCGGAGCCAATCCGCGATTCCTGTTGAGAACCACCATTGATTCTCCAGGATCGCGGCTGTTATCGGCTCGGGATTGACGCGTAGTCTGATTTCAGAATCCCGAGCCGTTCCATTTTGCGCTGCAAGGTGGTCCGCTTCAGGCCCAGGCGCTCAGCAGCGCCACCTGAACCGGAGAGCTTGCCGCCCGCGGCGCGTAACACATTGAGAATCATTTCGCGCTCCATGCCATGCAGGGTGTTGGCTGGGATCTCTCTCGAAACCATCGCGTCACGGAGTTCCGCTATGGGAGCGGCGAGCGTCTCATCACGGCTGAGGATCACCGACCGCTCGATGAAGTTCTGTAACTCGCGGATGTTCCCGGGCCAGCCGAAAGAGGTCATAGCAGTCATCACACCGGAGGGAATGATTCGGATGCTTTTCCGGAGCTTTCGCGAGAGAGTGGCGACGAAGTAGTGGACCAGCAGCGGGATATCTTCTTTCCGTTCGCGGAGCGGCGGAATGTGAATGGGAAAGACGTTCAGACGATAGAACAAGTCCTCGCGAAATTCTCCTTTACGTACCATGCCGGGAAGGTCCCGGTGAGTGGCTGCGATCAAACGGGTATCCACTTTGATGGTGTGATTGCTCCCGAGGCGCTCGAACTCGCGCTCCTGCAAAACGCGGAGCAGCTTTGGCTGTAGTTCCAGACCAATATCTCCGATTTCATCCAGGAACAGGCTGCCTTCGTGTGCCAGCTCGATTCTGCCGCGCTTCTGTGCCAACGCGCCCGTGAAGGCTCCTTTTTCGTGTCCGAACAGCTCGCTCTCCAGAAGGCCGGAGGGAACCGCCGCGCAGTTCAGGCGAACGAAGGTGCGTTCGCGCCGCAGGTTCAGGTTGTGGATGGCGCGGGCTACGAGTTCCTTTCCGGTTCCGCTCTCCCCGATCAGGAGTACTGTTGAATCTGTGGGAGCGACAATGCTTACCTGTTCAAGTACGTTCTTGATGGCGGCGCTTTGCCCGACGATATCTTCGAAGTTGTATTGGCTCTGAAACTCCGACTCAAGGTAGTTCCGCTCTTCTTCAAGTCGCCGGCAAGAAAAGGTGATTCGGCGGTACGCAAGCGCATTATCCAGCGCCAGCGAGATCTGGTTCGCGATTTGCGAGAGCAACTCGAGGTCATTCTGATTGAAGGCGTCCTTTTCCTTGCTTCCAAGGGAGATCACGCCCAGGAGCCCTTTCATTCCGACGAGGGGAACAATCAGGACGCTGAGAATCCCGTTCTCGCGGAGCGCCTTGGCGACTGTTCCGGGAAGCTGATCGATGTCCGGTGGGCCGAAGATCGCTGCCACCCTGGCGCTCATGTTGGCCACGTCATCCTTTTGGAGGACGGCGGTGGTGGTGTTTTCACGGAAGCCTAGTCCCCTTGGAAACTCCAATGTCAATAGTTCGACCCGACTTGATTTTTCCTCGAACAGCCAAAAGCCGGTGAACGCATTGTCGAAAAACGAATGGAGGGATTTGGAGGCAGCGCGAAACAGTGCGCCCATCTCCAGGTGAGCGATCGTATGATTGTTGATTTCGAGCAAAAGTTTCAACCGGTCTCGTTCGCGTCCCAGCGTCTGCTTGTAGGCTTCAGCCGCGGCAAATGCAAGGGCGGTATCGAGGAATTTTGAAATCAGAACCGTGGCTGACGTCATTAACTCCAGGTTGCAAGCGCTGCAGCTCTCCGCACCGTTGGTGACGAAAACGAGGATACCTGGGCGCTCTTGTGCGCTGGACACAGGAAACAGATGAGCACCGTTCGACGGCTCAAATCGCATGAATTGAATCAGGTCAGGGGCGGCGGCAAGCTCATTGGAAAGGCTGGATACGAAGCGCGGCTTTCGCGCGTTAATAAGTTCCGAGAGAGCGGCGTCGGTCGGCACATCTCGTACCATCGGTGAATTCGATGCACCGAGGTCCAGTTCCAGCATGTATAGTCGCGCACTCTTCCCGCCCTCGTTGAGCAATACCAACGCCACGCAATTGCATCCGACGATCTCCGACAGGAGCCGACTGACGCTATGAAGAATGGCATGCAGGTCCGATTCAGGATCTGGGAACGGGTATCATGCTGAGCGGAGGATTGAATGGGTTTTCATTGGCAATCATAGTCGAGAATTGATCCACATGAGCGATCGAAGTATTTTCCGCGATCCGAGAATGCGCCGCCGGTATCGACGGAACCTTTTGCGGCGCCATTGTGGCATGTCCCCTTTTCGACTGAAACCACCTGATCGGCTGCTCGCAGAATCGCTTCGTGCACCTTCTGCGGCGTTTTCCTCAACAGAAGAGCACAATCCAGGATTGAATAACGCTCAAGGACGCAGATCACAAAGCAAAGGCGATCGAGGTCGGGCAGAGTCAAAATCGCGACCGATTCCCTGAGTTTCTCAAGCGGAAGGTCGCTGGGCTGCAATTGAAATTCAAGTGCTGAGTCGTCGACATTGTCGTTCTGCGTTCCCAAAATCAAGCGGACCGCATTCCGGATCACCATCCGGCGCACCCAGATGTGCACCCGATCTTTTGAAACACTGCTCCTGAACAGGCAGTCCCTCATCGCAAGGATGACGCAGGTTTCAGTTTTCTCGGCATCAGCGGTTAGGTGCAACGACAAGCGAAGCAGATCGATGGTCTCTTTTGCAAAGAGCTGCTCGAAATCTTCCGCTGTCGCATAGAGAAGCTTCTCGTTGATACTGACCCGGTGACCCTTGATTTGGAGCATGTCTTTCATTCCTCTTCATCGTGCGCTTGAGCAATTCCTGTAAGCGGTTAAGAGTTGTGGCAATCGAAACATTTGCCGATTGGCAAATGTTCCCTTGAGAGTTGCTGCGCCAAAAGGGAATTCAGTGTATGGGCTTGAACTTCCCGAGCGCCGGCATCCTGGCTGGCTCAATCCCGCACTTCCTCGCCACCAGTATTCCCAGAACGGCGAAAGCAGCTGCGAACAGGATTTGAGCAACTTGAAAAAGAGGAAGCGGATTTGCAAGAGGCGCGGTAAACAGTGGTGGGTTTCTGAACAGGCGGGTGGCCACGAAGACGACGTCGAAATACAAGGTACACGTAACAGAGAGCGCGAAGATCCGGCGAGAACGTCCCACCAGGCCGAATTTAAGCCATGCAATGATCGCCGCTCCTGTGCAATACACCGACACCATGCAAGCCTGTTGTATCGGCGTAAGATGACGCGTCAGCGGCATGAGCCCCGCAAGGCTCGCAACCAGGCTCCACCTCAAAAAGCGGACGGTGGATGCGCTGCTGAGCGCCCTCTGGAAGACGCCATGCAATACGATTACTCCGGCAAACGCTGCCAAAAGCCCAAATGCGAGATTGATCCATCCAAAGAGGTTCTTCACGATGTATTGCTCCGATCCGCTGCGTACATTCCTATTGCAACCGGGATGCCAAAGCGCCAAAGACCTAAAGCGAATCTGCGACATTCCCATTCCGCGAACGGCTCTTCCAGAGTCTTGATTCTTCAATGATTACCGCATGGGTCTGCTCACGGCATTTGCCTTTGACAAGCCGGTTAGTGTGCTCGCGCTGTTGCGCGAGGTGACCACATTGACGCGTCCGCGGCAAGTGCCGCAATAGCGGCACTCAATCGCAGCGTCCAAGTTCGGTCAGGTTTGTCCATCTCGTTTTGATTCAGCGGATCGATCCAATTTTCGTTTTGGGCACCGAAATGCAAATCCTAAGGCGAGGCTAAGACTCAACCCTCCAAACGAGACAAGGCACGATCGTCTGCGTTGGCCGGGGTGAAGTTCGGCTGGCAAGAAGAGTCCGCGTGCTGCGGAAGCCCATAGGGACGAAGTCCGGGACACCCAAACATCTGTGCTCCATCCCGTCCGAAAACACTCCGAATATGCGAAAGGGAAAACGATGAATTTCTGCTCTAATTCAAGGATCACCAAGGACCTGATTCGGTCTCTCGCGGTGATCGGCGCTTCGGTCAGCCTGCTCACCGGATGCGCCCGCAATCCGAAGATCGCGGCGGATCAGCCCGTTCCGGTGCAACTCCGTGCGCCTCACCGCCTGGTTCAGCCATCCTCGGTTTCCGCGAGCGGTTCCGTGGAAGCGAACGTGACCGCCCAGACGGCTTTCCAGATCGGCGGGCGTGTGGTGCGCGTGCATGCCGAAGAGGGACAGTTCGTAAGGCAGGGGCAGGTCCTGGCGGAACTCGATTGTTCCGACTACCGCAACGCATTCGACGCCGCCGCGGGTCAGGCCACCGCGGCTGACGCGAACGCGCTGCAGGCGAAGAACGGAGTGCGGGCGCAGGAACTCGAACAAGCGCGCGTCGACTTCGAGCGAGCCCAGGACGAGTACCAGCGAAACAAGTACCTGTTCGATCATGAAAGCCTCCCGGCCAACGACTTTCACAAGATCGAGGCGGCATACCTCATTTCGCAGCAGCGTTACGAAATGGCCCGCGAAGGTGCGCGGAGTGAAGAAAAGCAGGCTACGGAAGGCCAGGCGCATGCTGCCACCGGGAATCTAAGCGAAGCCAAAAAGCATCTCGGCGATTGCCAACTCAGGGCTCCCATCACCGGATTCATCGGGATGCGCCATGTGAACGTCGGCGATACGGCGGCTGCCGGATACCCGGTGTTCTCGGTTCTGGACCTCGATCCGGTGAAGGTGCGCGTCGGTATTCCCGAAGCCGAAATCGGAAAGGTCCACGAAGGTAAGCGCGCCCTCGTTTCCATTCCTTCGCTCGGCCAGCAGCAGTTCGAGGGCAAGGTGGAGGCAGTCGGCTATTTCGCGGATTCGGCTTCGCGCACCTTCGCCACCAAAATCGCAGTCCCCAATCCAAACCACGTTCTGCGCGCCGGCATGATCAGTGAAGCCCGCGTCTACGATTCCGCCATGATCGATGTGCTTGCGGTTCCTGCCGTCGCCGTGGTTCGCGATCTTCGCGGTCTTCCTTTTGTCTACGTCTACGATGCCAGCCGGCAGCGCGTGTTCGCCCGCTCGGTAGAGGTCGGCCAACTGATCGCTGACGAGGTCGAGGTCAAGAGCGGCTTGAGGCCGGAGGAGCAGATCGTCGTTGCCGGCCAGCAGAACGTTCACGAAGGCTCCCTGGTGAGCATTGCAGGAGGTGTCCAATGAATCCTGTTCGCGCCTCCCTGCGCTTCCCCCAGGTGACGCTCGTTCTCACCGCAATGCTGTTTATTGGCGGGGTCATGGAGTTTCTAACCATGCCCCGCCGCGAGGACCCCAAGATTACCATCCGCACCGGCCTCGTCATCGCTGCGTATCCGGGCTCCACCGCGGAAGAGGTGGAAAGCCAGGTTACGCACAAGATCGAAGAGCGGCTGTTCCGCTTTGAAGAAGTGCGCCGGGAAAAGACTTACTCCACGTCCCGGAATGGACTGGTCATCATCAACGTCGAATTGAACAAGTCTGTGAAGAACTCTGACCAGTTCTGGTCGAAGCTCCGCCTCGATATGGCGCAGTTGAAGCAAGCCGAACTGCCTTCGGGGGTCCGCGGCCCGATTGTGGACTCTGATTTCGGCGATACCGTCGCCGCCCTCATCGCCGTAAAAGGCGGAAATTATGGGTATCGCGAATTGAAGGATTACGCGCAACGCGTGGAAAGTGCGATTCGGACGATTCCGGCTGCCTCGAAGATCAAACGCATCGGCGACCAAAAGGAGAGCATCGAGGTCACTGGGTCCTGGGAACGGATCTCGCAATACGGAGTGGATCCACGGAAAGTGGAGCAGGCGCTGCAAGGCCGGAACACCATCAACTTTGGCGGTCGCATCCCCAGCGGAACCAGCAAGCTTCCTATCGAGGCCAACGGGCCGTTCCAGACCGAAGAGCAGATTCGGCAGATCATGGTGGATGTGTCGCCGGCAGGACAGCCCATCTACCTGGGCGATCTTGCCAACGTGAAACGCGTTTACAAGGACCCGGACGAGTATGCGCGCATGGGGGGCGAACCCACCATCCTGCTCTCCGTCGAGATGCACGAGGGAAACAATATCGTAGAGTTCGGCAAGCAATTGCATCAAACCCTGGCGCAAATGCAAAACCAGTTGCCGCCCGATGTGCAGTTGGAGTTTGTTGCTGACCAGCCGCGCGTAGTCTCCGAACGTGTCCGCGACTTCACTCGCGAATTCGGGATTGCGATCGTATCGGTCATTCTCGTCACGCTGCTTCTTCTGCCCATGAGGGTCGCCCTGGTCTCCGCAGTTGCTATCCCCGTCACCGTTTCGGTCACGTTCGGCATGCTCAATGCCGCCGGAATCGAACTGCACCAGGTCTCGATCGCGGGGCTCATCGTGGTGCTCGGTATGGTGGTTGACGACGCCATCGTGATCGCGGATAACTACGTCGAACTACTGGATCACAAGGTTCCCATTGCCGACGCCTGCTGGCGCTGCGCCAGTGAAATGGCTGTGCCGGTGCTCGCGGCCACGCTCACCATCATCGCATCGTTTTTGCCTCTGCTTCTGCTCAGCGGCGCCTGCGGAGAGTTTATTCGCGCTCTGCCTATCGCCGTCGCGGTTGCTCTGAGTGTCTCGTTCGTGGTCGCGATGATGTTGACGCCAATGATCAACGGCGCCTTCATCAAGAGGGGTCTGCATGACCCGTCGGCCGAGCAGAATGGCAAGAAGCCCACGGCGCTGGATTACATGCAGCGCTATTACAACCAGATCATCGGCTGGGCGATGCACCATCGGAAGAAGGTGCTGGTCGCGGCTGCGATCAGCTTTGTCGCCGGGATCGGCATCCTTTCGCTTGTTCGCCAGCAGTTCTTCCCCCTCGCGGAACGCGACCAGTTCATCCTGGACGTCTGGCTGCCGGAAGGCACGCGCATTGAAGCCACCGACGCGACGGTGCGCCGCATCGAGGCCGTACTGAGCAAGGAAGGCGAGGTTCGCAACTATACAAGCTTCCTGGGTTCCAGCTTTCCGCGGTTCTACTACAACGTCAACCCGGTGCCTACGGCATCCAACTTCGCCCAGATTCTGGTGAACACCCGCACAGTAAAGGGGACGCCAAAACTGGTCGAGCACCTCCGCGAGCAGTTGCCGTCCGTGGTGCCGGAAGCCAAGGTGTTCACGAAGGAGTTGCAGCAAGGCGATGTGATGGAGGCTCCCGTCGAGGTGCGTATCGTCGGCGATGACTTGAACACGTTGCGAACCATCGGCGACCAGGTGCAGAACATTCTCAATCACACCCCGGGCGCGATTTATGTACATACCGACTGGCATGAAGATCAAATGCTGGCTGAGGTGGACTTGCGCCAGGAGGTCGCAAACCGGCTTGGATTCACCAATACCACGATCGCGAACGAACTCGCCGGGAGCTTCGATGGCGAGACGGTCTCAACCTTCTGGGAAGGGGATCGCGATGTGGATATCGACCTTCGTCTTGATTCAGCCCAGCGCCAGAGTTTCCAGAATATTTCGGATACGTACATGCTTTCGCCGATTACAGGGGCCCGCGTCCCCGTCAACGCAATGGCATCGCTCTCGCCGCAGTGGCATCCAGGCCGGATCGTGCGCCGCAACGGTGTCCGCACGTTAACGGTGCGCGCATTCCCAGGTGGAGAACGACTTGGCAGCCAGATCCTGACCGATGCCAAACAGCAGATCGGTAACCTGCAACTGCCGCAAGGCTATCGCATCGAGTATGGCGGCGAGGATGAAAATCAGCGCGAAACATTTGGCGAGATGCGCGTTGCGCTCGGAATCAGCCTGCTGCTGATATTCCTGATCCTCTTGCTGCAGTTTCGCAAACTATCCGATGCGCTCATCGTCATGGCCGCGTTCCCGCTGGCGCTGCCCGGAGCTGCACTGGGCTTGTTCATCACGCACAACCCGTTCGGCTTCACCGCGTTCATTGGGGTCATCAGCCTGGGCGGACTGGTGGTGCGCAACTCCATCATCCTGGTCGACTATATTCACGAACGCATGAAGCATGGAGTTGGCCTCGAGGAAGCAACTCTCGAAGCCGGCGAGAGGAGGCTCCGCCCGATTTTCCTTACGACCATGGCAGCCGCCGTCGGAGTCACTCCCATGATTCTCTCTCGGTCCAGCATGTGGTCCCCACTGGCCAGCGTGATCGCCTTCGGCCTGCTCGGCTCCATGTTCTTTACGCTGGTCGCCATTCCCGTCCTGTTCGTGGTGGTGAACACCGAGAAAGTCTCCAAGCCCGCCGTTGCACTGGCGGCCAGCGTCGCCCTTCTGATTGCGCTCGCCACTCCCAGCCAGGCCCAGCAACCGGTGGTCCCCGACGACCACCTTGCTGCGTCGGGGACGGATCGGCGCTCCATCACTCTGGATGAAGCACTGCAATTGGCGGAGAAACAGAACTCCACGGTGCGCATCGCCGAACAGAAGGCCCGGGAGGCCGACGCTAAGGTTGTTCAGGCCCGGGCAAATTACTTTCCGACCGCAAAGAATGAAACCAATGCCCTGCACACCGGCGAGACGGAATTCCTGACCATCAAGCAGGGTGCTCTCGGAAGTTACAGCACTACCGGCCCCCTGCCTGGCAAGGATGTCAGGATCCAGCTCGGAAAACAGGACTTCCTCGTGACCCAGACAACGTTGGCTCAACCCGTCACGCAGATGTTCAAGATCCAGGCGGGCTTCAGCGCTGCGCAGGCCGAGGCTCGTATGGCGCACGAGGAACTGGATCGCGCGCGCAACGAAGTCTCACTGAATGTAAAGAAGCTCTACTATGGGCTGCTCTCGACGCAACAACGCCAACGCGCAGCCCAGTTGCGCCTTATGGCCGGTGAGGCGCGTTTGAAAGAGGCGAGCGATGCAGCCCAAAGCGGGGTTGTCCTTAAGGTGAGTGTCCTCGAGGGCGACGCCACGATTGCCGAGGCGAAACACACTCTCGGCTCGCTCGACGACCAGATTGCCGATCAGACCAACTCATTCAACGATCTGGTCGGTTTGCCCATCGAAACCGCGACCGATCTTATTGAACCTGTTGAACCATCGGAAGAGGAGGTTGCAGCCGATCCGAGTCCGGCCGATCTCGAGGCCGCAGCATTGGCGCACAATCCCGAACTCCTTTCTGCCCAGCAGGCAGTGAAGCAGGCGCATGCGGGATTGCACGCGGCCTGGGCTGAGTATATTCCCGACGTGTCGTTCGTACTGCAGCACACCTTTCAGAACGGAGCGCCGCTGATGCCGGAGAACTCCTACGCATTCGGGTTTCACAGTGAGTGGACTATCTCCGAATTCGGCAAGCGCATCGGCCTGGTCCGCGAACGCAGGGCACAGGTGGCGGAGACGCAGGAAAACCTTCATGCCACCCGCAACAAAGTGCGCATCGATGTGGAATCGGAGATACGCAAGATCAACCGCTCGGACACCGGATTGCAGGCCGCCCGCCGAAGCGTGACGGCGCGATCCGAAATTGTTCGCATCACCAATGACCAGGTCACGGCGAAGACAGCGTACGAGTCTGCACTCAAGAATGCGCAGGCCCAACTGGCCGATGCCAAAGCTCAGCTTTTCGATGCGGAGATGCAGCGCGTTATCGCCCAGGCAGAGCTAGTACGTACGGAAGGCCGCCGCCAGTGAATGCGATCCTTCAATTCATTTTGAAGCATGGCTATTCCTTCCTGTTCATGGCGCTGTTTGCGCACCAGCTAGGATTCCCCCTTCCCGGACCCATGTTTCTCCTGGCAGGCGGAGCGCTGGCGGCGAATGGAAAGCTGGACTTCTTCGCTGTGGTCGGGTTGACCATCATCGCTTGCGTCTCCGCTGATTGGGTCTGGTTTGAAGCGGGGCGTCACGGCGGTGATAAGGTGTTGCACTTCATGCATCGATTCACCCGCGACCCTGACTTCCACGATCGCAGGGCGAAGAGAGTCTTTGCCCGGTATGGGCTGCCGCTTTTGCTGGTGTGCAAATTCGTCCCTGGTCTGGATGCGGTCTCGCCGCCCCTGGCAGGAATATCGCGTACCAGCCGGGTCCGATTCCTGATCTTTGATGCATCTGGGTCCGGTATTTATGCATGCGCATATGGCGGACTGGGTTTTGCATTTAGCCACCACCTGGACCGTGCGGCTGCCTACGTGTCGCGAGCCGGAACGCTGTTGCTGTGTCTTGCGTTCGTTGGAATCTGCGTGTGCTACATAATCCCCAAGCTGGTGCGGCACAATCAGTTGCTTTTCGAGTCTCGATTTGCGCGAATCACACCAACTGACCCCATTCCATCTGCAGACCCCGTCGACATGGTCGGCGGAATCCTTGGAGGACAAGAAAATGGCGACTGACGCGACAGCGAAACGGCAGCTATTACCCGACGCTGACCGCCTCCTCAAAAACCAGTACGGATGCGGTCCCGTGCAATTCGCTGGGACGAGTGACGCGCTCTATGAACGTCATCTGCTCTTCGATATCGGCCTGGATCCGGCCGCAGCCACAGCCCGCGACCGCTTCGAAGCGATGGCCCGGTCGGTTCGCGACATCCTGTCGCAGCGCTGGCTTTTGACCGAGAAGACTTACGAACAGCAAAACCCGAAGCGGCTCTATTACCTTTCCATGGAGTTTCTCATCGGCCGGTCTCTTTCGAACAACGTGATGAACCTGCTGCTAAGCCCACTCGCCAAGCAGGTCCTCCAGGACAAGAAACTCAGTCTTGTCGAGATAGCGGAGCAGGAGCCTGACGCGGGTCTGGGGAACGGCGGGCTGGGACGGCTGGCAGCATGCTTCGTTGAATCCGCCGCGACCATGCAACTGCCCGCCATGGGCTACGGCCTGCGATATGAGTACGGCATCTTCCGTCAATCCATCCAGAACGGATGGCAACAGGAATTGCCTGACAACTGGCTCCGCTCACCCGACCCCTGGGAGGTTGCGCGCCCTCATGAGAAGGTGGAAGTCAGGCTCGGTTGCTCGTTTGAACTCAGCGGCGGGAGTCTGCGCCCGGTGCCGGGGCGTCCATCCACTCTCATCGGCATTCCATACGACCGCCCTGTCATCGGATATGGTGGATCGACCATCAACACCCTCCGCTTGTGGGCCGCCGCCGCACCGGACTACTTCAATTTCCAGGAGTTCTCTCACGGCGATTTCATCGAGGCCTTTACTCAGACTCTTTCGGCTGAAACCCTAACCCGGGTCCTCTATCCCGATGATTCTCAATTCATGGGCCAAGGTCTTCGCCTCCTGCAGGAGTACTTCCTGGTCGCCTGCTCGCTTGCCGACGCGGTCCGCCGCTTCAAACAGAGCAATTCGGACTGGAGCCTATTCACCGAAAAGGTTGCGATTCAGATGAACGACACGCACCCGGCCCTTTCCGTGCCGGAGCTGATGCGAATCCTGGTGGATCAGGAGCATCTTGGATGGGAGGAAGCCTGGCAGATCACGCAGAACACTCTGGCGTACACCAATCACACCCTGTTGCCGGAGGCGCTGGAAAAATGGCCGGTGGCATGGCTCCAGGATATGCTGCCTCGGCAACTCGAGATCATCTATGAGATCAATCGCCGTTTTCTGGACGACGTTCGCAAGCATTTCCCGGGCGATGACAGGCGCATTCAGCGCGTGAGCGTGATCGAAGAGGAAGCCGGAAGAAAAGTCCGCATGGCCAACCTGGCCGTCATCGGCTCACACAGCACCAATGGAGTGGCGGAGATTCACTCCGATCTTCTGCGCAGGACGACCCTGCGAGATCTGGCGGAGATATTTCCTGAGCGTTTTAACAACAAAACAAATGGCGTAACGCCTCGACGCTGGCTTCTGCTCTCGAACCCCGGCCTCTCCAATCTGATCACCGATGCAATTGGAGACGGCTGGATCACGGATTTCGGGCAGCTACGCGAACTGCGCGCATTCACTGAAGACAAGAGCTTCCGCCACGACTTTCTCCAGGCCAAGCGAAATGCGAAGCGACAATTCTCAGATTGGTTCCGCTGGTCGACCGGGCAGACTCTTGATCCCGATTCCATCTTCGATTGCCAAGTTAAGCGGATTCACGAGTACAAACGTCAGTTACTCAATGCCCTGAGAATCGTGGTGCTCTACAACCGGCTAAGGAATAATCCTGGGCTGGATCTATATCCGCGGACATTTCTCTTCGCCGGCAAGGCTGCACCTGCATACCGGCTGGCCAAGCTGATTATCAAGTTCATCAACAATCTTGCATTCACTATCGACAGTGACCCTGTCAGTAGCCGGGCGGCTCAAGGTCGTATTCCTGCCCGAGTACTGTGTTTCGCTAGCGGAGCACCTGATACCCGCCAGCGATGTGTCGAACCAGATCTCGACCGCAGGTTACGAAGCCAGCGGCACGAGCAACATGAAATTCATGATGAACGGAGCGTTGACCATCGGCACTCGCGATGGAGCGACGATCGAGATGGCTGCGGAAGCCGGCGAGGAGAATTTCTTCCTATTCGGACTCACGGCAGAGCAGGTCATGTCCAGTCGCTCGTGCTATAGCCCGCAGTGGCATTACGAACAAGAGCCCGAGATCCGCGAGGCGCTGGACCTGATCTCCTCCGGCCATTTCAGCCAACAGGAGCCCGGCGTCTTCGCAGCCTTGCGCGACGTGTTGCTGACGCAGGGCGATCACTACATGCATTTGGCCGACCTGACGTCCTACCTTGAGGCCGACGCGCGGCTGCGCGCTTTGTATGCCGACCCTGATGGCTGGGCGCGCAAGGCCATCTTAAATGTGGCGGGATCGGGAAAATTCTCCAGCGATCGCACCATCGCCGCAATACGCGGACCAAATCTGGAATCTGAAACCGTGTCCGATACCCGGCGGGCCCTATTAGTCGATGGGTATTGAAAGAAAGCTGGGCCCTGAAGAACAGGCCCGGACCAAGTAGAAAGGACGTCAATGATACTCAACAAGCGGTGTGTATTCCTGCCTGCTTTCTTGTTCATGATCGCCTGCGCCTACGGCCAGGATGTTCACTACAACTACGAGCATGGCGCAAACTTCGCGGCCTACAAATCCTATGAATGGGTCGATCTCCCGGGCCCTGGCGGCGCGGTGCCGGATCAGTTGATCGACCAGGCAATCAAGCAGGCGGTGAATGAACAACTCTCACAAAAAGGGCTGATCCAGGTCGAAAGAGACGGGTACCTCAAAGTCGGCTACCACGCTCTGATTCGTGAGGAAAAGAGCCTCGACTTGTCGGGGTTCGGCGCGGGAGTCGGCCCGTGGGGCGGCGGATTGGGCGGATGGAACAGCGGTACCGTGACGGGCCAGACTTCTACAATTCCCGTCGGAACGCTGGTCATAGACCTGTATGACCCCATAAGAAAGCAGTTGGTCTGGCGCGGAGATGTCACCAAGATCCTCGACCTTAACAAGAACCCGGATAAGAACTATAAGACCTTGCAAAAGGTAATGAGGAAGCTCTTCAAGAACTACCCGCCTGCGCTTAATAAGTAGGGCCGAGCCCGCCGTGGCTGTTGAAACCGCACGCGGCTTAACCAGGAGAACTATGGACTCACATTTCTGGGACATCATTCGAGATATTCGCTCTCTCATCCATAAGCCGGATGACGCGCAATTCATCCTTCACACGCCAATCGGAACGATTACCGTGGATCGATTTGTCTATCGTTCCGAAGCGGGCTTCGTCTTTTTGCAGGGTACTGACGAGAATGGCAAAGAACGTGTGGCCGGTTTTTCCGAACAGCAGCTCTCCACGTTTCCTTTCGAGATTCGGACCAAGCCCGGCGGCAAGGACGGGCAGATCCGATTCAACCCCTACGCAGCTGAGAGCGTTTCGTAGAGTCGCTTCACAACGAGGTCCGTCATGCGGCTGTGTCATAGAATTCTGGCTTGCGGAATTGGGGCGGGGCTTCTTTCCGTATCCGGTGCCCCAGGCCAGCAGCCTCGCGAGGCGGACAGGCCCTCCATTGGGCTTGCACTGAGCGGCGGGGCGGCCCTCGGGCTGGCGCACATCGGAGTCCTTCGCTACTTTGAAGAACACCATATCCCCGTCGACAGGGTCGGGGGTACCAGCATGGGCGGCCTCGTCGGGGGCCTATACGCGGTTGGCATGGATTCATCCCAAATCGAGACACTTGCACGGCAGGCCGATTGGAATGCGCTCCTCAACCCCAGTCCGCCATTCCTGGATCAGCCGATTGTCGACAAACAAAAGTGGAATCGCACGTTCGGCAGCCTGACCCTGAGGTTCGGAAAGAGATTCGCGCTTCCCACGGGTCTCAATCCAGGTGAGTCCCTATCTCTATTTCTGAGCAGATCAACGCTGGGGTATTCCGATCTTTCCGACTTCGACCAGCTTCCGACTCCCTTCCGATGCGTGGCGACCGATCTTGTGAGCGGCGACTCCGTCGTGCTTTCGAAAGGATCTCTGCCCGTCGCCATGCGCGCGACGATGTCGCTGCCCGGGATCTTTACGCCCGTCAAGCTGGAGAATATGGTTCTCGTCGACGGCGGTGTGCTGGAGAACATTCCTGTCGATGCGGTGAGAAACATGGGCGCCGATCTTGTTATTGCTGTCGCCCTGGAGACAAATCGACCCGGTCCTGATCAGATCAAGTCGCTCTCCGATGTGATGCGGCAGACGATCGCCCTCACCATCGCGAAGAACGAACAGCGCTCGGAGGCGAAGGCGGACCTGGTTATTTCTGTCGATACCAGGCGCTTCTCCGGAAACGATTACCACCGATGGAAGGAAATCATCGACGCCGGATACGAGGCCGCCAAGCGTCAACAATCCGAATTGGCTCGCTTCGAAGTCTCACAGAAGGACTGGGACATGTACGTTGCCCAGCGGCGATCGCGAATGCGCCCATTCGAGAAACATGGAAGAGTTCTCGCCGTCAGGAGCCCCGAACCTTCTTTCCAGAAGAATGCCGAATCGGAGATGCGCCGCAACATCGGAGACAAAGCCGTCTCGGAACAACGACTGGAAGAGGTCCTGTCCGGCATGGTGGCTGCTACTGCCGTTCCAGGGGCAGCGTACGATTGGGAGCAAGACGACAGCGGAGACCGCGGGTACCGGGTCAAGTTTGCCGAGCGTCCCGGCGATCAGGTGCTTGCGCGCATCTCCGCATCATACTCCGTGTCTCCCGGGGAGCCCTCCCGTTTCGGCACCCGGCTCTCAACCGTGGTTGTTCCGCAAAACGCGTATAAGACCCGCATTCTCGGCACCGCGAACATCGGCTATGATCCGTCGTTCCAGGGCGAATTCTACAGGCCGTTTGACGGAACCCAGTACTTCGTCGCTCCTCAGTTCTTTGGCGGCAGAACCCATTTCAATCGCTATGCGGGACCGGCTCGCCAGAGCGACACGCGGGACCGGGTCGCCGGAGCCATCTACGGAGGCATCGGTACCTGGCGTTTCGCCCAACTTCGGTTCGGCGCAGAAGCCGGGTACGACTCGTACAGCCGTTCCATGACGGTTGACGGTGTTCGTTCGCGGAGTGGTGGTTTCACGCAACCCCAGTTGCGCTGGATATTCAACAACCAGGATTCCGGTGGACTGCCAGCGCGGGGGACGCGTTTCGAAGGTTCGGCCGGATATCTGTTTCGAGCAACAGGAGACTACCCGGTCTTCCAGTCGGAATACAGCACCTTCAAGCCGCTGGACCGGCATGTAACGCTGTTTGCCTTGAACCATGCGGGTACAAGCTTTGGCCGGAAAACTGGCTACTTCGACCAGTTCATGGCCGGCGATCAGGGCAACATGCCGGCATTCCGATACCAGGAGTTCCATGCAAATACCCTGGTGACCGCCGGCTCCGGCATGATTCTTCATCCCTGGCCTATTCCGCACGTCTCATCCCATCCCGGCCTCGCGTTCTGGTACGAGGCAGGCAGGTTCGACCTGGGCTCCCAAGGCTGGAAAACGCATCAGACCACGTCCATTGCTACATTCTTCCCGACTCAGCTGGGAGCGACCGGGCTGGAACTTAGCTTTGACGAAAATGGAAGGGCGCGCTTCCGGCTCATGCTCGGAAGCTTTTAGGAGACCTACGCCTCCAGTGCGCAAGCACCTGTTTGATCTTGATACCACTCGGTCCATGACGTCAGGAAGTTCGCTACGCGAACGCCGCGAGACACTCCGCTCCTGTCGAAATACTCTCCGGAAGCAGACGCCGATCGTCCGCATTTTCAGGCCCGACGAATCTCAAGCTCTCGTGGTCTGACTTCACGGGCGGCTCGTCGCAATGTCTCCCGCTCAAAGCGTTTGAGTATCTGTCGGAAACGCACTTTGCCATTTTCATCAAAGCTATGATCCAATCCAGTGGATCCAATCTGAGCGACGTAGAAATGGAGCTTCTCGTTTCAACTGCATGCCGCTATCGCGGCGTCTGCCCGCATGTGGGCAACTGTCA
>CAWDVL010000015.1:0-228710 GCA_963805695.1 uncultured Acidobacteriota bacterium
CAAAAGGCTCGCCGCCGAGCGCCAGCCCTCGCGGACTGCGGCATCCCCGCCCGGCAGTCCGAACGACCGCAGGTGCGCAACCCGCTCGAACTCGCTGCCTTCGACCCGGAAGAACTCTCCGCCCCATATGGCGCCATCGAGGCCGTATCCCGTGCCGTCCCATGACACCCCTAAGTACGCTCCCTGGACGTGTTCTCCGCCGCGCAGGAGCCACATGCGCCTGGTGGTGTTGCACCCGCAATACCGGGAGGCCCGATTTCTCGGCCCGTGGGTGGACGCATAGTCCGGGTGCAGGTCGCAAACCACGAGCTCCGGCCTGAAGCTATAGAGGCGGCAGAGGTCGTCGATAGCCTTCTCGAACGCGCCTCGGGCGTCCATCGTTTCGAGGTCGCCGATATGCTGGCTCAGGAAGACATCCTGCCCAACGCCAATGGCGACGGTGTTCTTGAGGTGTCCGCCCACCGCCAGTACTGGAGGCAGTGGATCCCGGACTCGAATTCCCAGCGGCGCATACCCGCGCGCGCGACGAAGAATTCCGGCGCGCCCGCGCGTGAGCCGCACCACCGAATCGTCACAGGCCCGCACAATCGGCCGGTTGTGCATCGGGAAATGATCCGCAATGTCTTTCAGCCGGGCCGCAGCCTCGTCATTGGCGATAGCGATCGGCTCGTCGCTGCGATTTCCGCTGGTTGCGATCAGCGGAAAGCGGCAATGCTGCATCAGCAAATGATGCAAGGGCGAGTACGGCAGCATCACGCCGAGATATGGCGAACAGTGCGCGACATTCCGCGCAATGTTCGTACCTGGACTCGGGCTGCAGCAGGACGATTGGCGCGGCAGACGACTCCAGCAGCTCGTTCCTCCGCCGCCGAGAATTTCGCAATATTCCCGACGATTTCGAGCGACGGAAACATCAGCGCGAACGGCTTCTCCTCGCGATGCTTGCGCTCGCGCAAGCGCGCTACCGCTTCCGCTTGCCGGGCGTCAACCAAAAGCTGAAATCCGCCAATGCCTTTGAGCGCCACAATTTGCCCGGCTCGCAAGCCCCTCAGCCGTAGCTTCCATTGTTCCGTCGAGTTTCGGACCGCACACCGGACAAGCGTTAGGCTGTGCGTGAAAGCGTCGGTTCGCCGGATTCTCGTATTCCTCGCGACACGCCGGACACAGCACAAACTCCCGCATCGTCGTGTTCGGCCGGTCATAAGGAATGTCGACCACGATGGTGTAGCGCGGTCCGCAATTCGTGCAGTTCGTAAGGGATAGTCGAAAGCGGCGATTGGCGGGATCGAAGAGTTCGGTTCGACAGTCGGCGCAGGTCGCGAGATCGGGCAGAACATTGACCGACTTGCCCGAGTGTGGTCGCTGGCGACAATTTCGAAGCGCGTCGAACCTTCCGCCGTGATCCAGGCGGATTCGTGCACTGTAACGACCGAAGCCTTGCGGACGCTCGCTCTCGATCCTCTGCTCAAAAAGGTTCAGCTGCATCGGACGGCCCTTCCACTTCCACAACCAAGCCGGAAGAAGAATTCAGCACCCATCCCGTGAGCGCCATCTCGGTGGCCAGCCGGTAGACAAACGGACGAAAGCCGACGCCCTGCACGGCTCCGCGCAAAGTGATGCGCAGTCGTTTCGTCGCAGGTTTTGCCGCAACCGTCATGGCGAGCAGCCGCAAACCTTAATTCTAAGGCTTTGCGGAGTCAAACCCACCATGCAATCAGGCACAAATTTCAAACTAGGATGGGTCGGATAGTACCGGTTCGCTGACCGACCACGACCAAAACGCCGAGGGTCTTTGTCCCAACTTTCACCTTTCGTACAACCGTTACGACGTACACACCCGGAGGCGCCCTGTAGCGCAACGTTTCCGACCCAGGGCCCATCGTGAGCCAATCGGTCAAGATTTATCGCATGTATTGACAGCGGGAAAATACAGAGCGGGCACATCCATCCGGGCAAACGGTGGCCGTTCGCAGATCCCGCACGGAGGATCTTATGGGGAGCAAACGAGTTTGGTTTTCGATGTCAAGCTGGGCCTGTTGCAAGCGGGCCTATTTGTAATCTTCGGGGTGGTCTGGGCACAGGGCCAGAGTCCTTCCTACCAGTTTTATCCGGCACCCGTCCTCGGAGCCGGTGTGGACTTTCCGATCGCGCTGAACAATCGAGGCGAGCTGGCGGTACCCGCCGATGCAAGCGGGTACTATGACTCTGCTTTCTGGCCGGCTCCTGGTACAACACCTGCTCAATTTTTTGGAACTGTGGTTTCTATGAACAGTTCCCTCGCCACGGCTGGATGGTGGGCCTCGTCTACTAACGGATATGCCAACGCGTATCTTAGAGGGCCTGACGGGAGTCATTGGGAGCTGGGCACGCTGGGAGGAAGCGCAAGTTGGGGGTATGGGATTAACGATGCCAGCTTGATCGTAGGAGCCAGTGTCACCACAACGGGGAAGACCCATGCCTTCTCCTCCACGTGGTACGGGTCGCATCCGGGCCCGCTCCAGGATCTGGGCGCGCTGTCCGGTGGGCTGGTGAGGCTCGGGCGGTGAACAACAACGGGCAGATCGTTGGCGACAGCAGTTTGTCAACCGGATACTTTCACGCGATCGTTGTAACCAGCGGCATCATGTACGACCTGGGAACAATGGGAGGCACCAGCAGCTACGCGCTGGGCATCAATGACTCGGGTATCGCGGGGTACAGCTACACGTCCGCAACGCGGCGATTCACCCGTTTCTCTACAGCGGGTCGATGCACGACCTCGGTACGCTGGGTGGAACCGTCGCGGAGGCGACCGCGATCAACAGCATGGGCCAGGTGGTGGGGTGGAGCTACACGGCAGGCAATGCGGCCAAACACGCGTTTCTGTACAACGGCACCAGTCTCATTGACTTGAATACGCTGGTGGCAAATCCAAATGGGTGGACCTTGAACTCGGCATGGGCCATCAACAACCTGGGAGAAATCGCGGGCTACGCGACAGACCCGAATAATAATGTTGCGATGTATGCTCTGATCCCCGGATTTGCCAGCAACTGCATACCCAATACTTACGCGACTCAGTTCGCCGACGTGTCCGGCGACCATCTGGCAGATCAGATTGTCGTGAACGATAGCGGGATCATCGTGCTGCGTAACACGGGCTATGGCATGTTCGGGCCCGCAGCCGAGGTGTGGTCGTCGGTTCCGTTCTACGGTGCGTATCACATCGACGGGCTGACGGTAGGCAACACCTTCTTTGCCGACGTCGACGGAGACGGCAAAGCCGACGCAATCGCGGTCAATGACACAGGTGTGACCGTACGGCGCTCGGATGCGACCAAGTTCCTGCCCGTTGAAACCTGGGCCACCGGGCTAGTCCCACGCTCGTACCACATCAATGGAGTCTCTCACCCTAACATCTACTTCGTGGATGTGAACCATGACCAGGCGGCGGACGCGGTTACCGTAGATGACAACGGAGTCTGGGTACCGCTGGCAGACAAGGTGCATCACACGTTCGGCGCCGCCACAAACTGGACGGCAGGCGCCTTCTATGGAACCAACGGTATGTTCTTCGCCGACGTGACCGGAGACGGCTCTGCGGACGCGATCGCGGTCAACAGAAATCTCCTCGACGGCAACGTCATGATCACGGTCCGTCCCTCCAATAATGCGAGCTTCACCGCGGCTCAGAATTGGCCTGCGGCGCGTTATTTTGCCGACCGCCTTTGCCGACATTACAGGGCGACGGCGCAGCCGACGAGATCATGAACCTGGGCAGTTCAGGGTTGTGGATTGGACCGTCGACGGCTGGCAGCTTCAACTTTTTCAAGAATCCGGCGTGGTCCGCGCCTGCCTTCTATGGGGACTACGGCACGGCTTACGCGGCGGTGGACAACAGCTCGACCAATCCCAACACTGTGGATGTGATCAAGCTCAACCATGATGGAGTTTATGTGGAGGTCTCTTTAGGGTCGAGTTTCAATCCCTACACTGTGTGGTCGTACCCATTCGTGACCTACGGGAACCACGATCAAGTGTGCCATTAAGTCGCAGGCGTTTCGCTTGAACGCGAGCGGACGGCGGCTGGGATCCAGCCGGACGAAAGACCGGCCAGTGGGGGCTGGCTGGTCTTTCGTTATGTCGTACCCACATGAGCCACAGAGCCAATTCACCTGCGACATTCATCCCAGCCAGTCCGGTCAGAAACTGATCGCGCGAACAGTCGAACAGGCTTACCTTGCGGCAAGGGAATAGCCTCGTCGTGAGATCGTTTGTCGCGGTGTCTGCCACATTCATTTTGCAGAATCGGGTTACGCGTGCTGCTGCCTGTGGCGTTTACCGCTGTCCAACGTTTTGCTGGTGTCGTACGCAGCCACGATCAGCCACATCGTCTGTCCGGGATTGTTTCTGAGTCGGCGTACGATGCCGCTGGCAACGTAGATGTTCCCCCCGAAGGAGACCTGGAGTCAGCACAAACAGTTTGGCTATGCTGGAAATCCCGCAAGTGGCTATTGCCGTTCCCCTCCAGTCCCGGGAAGATGTCAAAATGACGGTCAACTCGCTGTATAGCTGACTGTCGGGTTCATTCGAGATTCTTTTCACCTGAGTCCGGACTATCTTCACGTCCGGAATTCTCAGAGTCACGATTCACATGCCCAGGAGCAACATCCGTGGGAAGAATCATCCGCTCAGGTCAATTTATCTTTGGAATCGCGATGACGGCTTTCGGCGTCGAGAACCTGATCTGCGGACGCCTCCGCCTCACGGTCGAGGGGGTTCCGTGGTTTTCGGCACATCGGATCGTGGCCTACGTTACGGGGGTTGTGCTGCTTGCAGCCGGATTGTGCATCATCGCGAATGTCAAAGCGCGGCAGACCACAATGATATTGGGCGCTCTTTACCTTCTCTATGTGCTGATTTTTGAGGTATCGGCGGTCATCGCGAGCCCGATGAGCGTGGGCGTCCGTACTGTTTTCTTCGAAACGCTGTCGTTGGGAGCCTCCGCGCTGATCTTGGCGGGAGTGCTGCGCACCGGAGGGGGCGACTTTCGACGATCGGGCAACTATCGTGGATAAAGTGATCGCGTCTGGCCCATACCTGCTCGGAATTTCGGCGGTGGTTTTCGGCATCGATCATTTTCTGGTTCTCAGCTTTATCGCCAGCCTGGTGCCGGCCTGGCTGCCAGGGCACATGTTCTGGGCGTATTTCACCGGGGCAGCCTTCCTCGCCGCCGGGATCTGCATGATCTCGCGCTGGATGGATGAAGTGGCGTCGTTCTGCCTGGGACTGATGTTCCTCCTCTGGTTTCTGGTGCTTCATTCGCCGAGAGTCGTGGCGGCGGTTCGCTCCCATGATCCAAACTCACCGGACGAATGGTCGAGCGCATTCATCGCGCTGGGTATCGGTGGTGGCTGCTGGATATGTGCCTCGTATGCCCGGCAGAGGTGCCGGTTGGGCGCCCGATAGACACGCATGGTCGGTGGCGGAGTTATCGATCCTTATGGCCTTTTCTCCACCAACTTAGTTGAACCGGAGAAGCATCCATGCTTGAACTGGAAAGCATCGCTGACAATTTTCCTGAGGCTGCGTTACTCCCCAGCACCCAGAACTTCCGTCACCAACTCTTCAATGCGATCGACCAGAAGCGGCAGAGCGGCGGTCACGGTAGGCGATAGCGATTCGCCGTGCCCGAAATCGTCTCCCGTCATGGTCACCGAGAACGCGCGCGAGTTCGCTCCATACAGTTGCGCGCTCATGTCGACAATCGCGTCAGGAGAAAGTGCGTGCGAGAAGCGAGTGGCCCTGCCTGCGCTGTCTTTCTGGGTCTGGATTTTTCTGACTCGAACTTCTCCGGCAGTGCCATTTCCAGCCTCATCCCGAGACGCGGCGTCCACGAAGATGACGCATTGGAAACGTCTACAGGTTTCAGCGACCTCTGGCGTGAGTTGATGCAGCGTGAAGATCTCGACGTCAGGCTGGGAAACCTTCTTCTCCAGTTCCTCGGCCGCGCGCCAGGCAAGCCCGTCATCGGAGCGCAGCGGATTCCCGTACGCGACGATGAGGAGCGAGGCATGTTACCGGAGCAGCTCTACGAGCGCGCCACTTCGTCGAGCACTTCCCCATCCGGGCTGATCAGCTGGATCTGAAGCGTCCATCTGGCCGAAGGCGTGCGTCGAGCAACTCAGGCAGGGATCGTAGCAGCGGATCACGGCCTCCACGCGATTCAGCATCCCGGGCGTCAGGCGGTTGCCGTGCACGAAATGCTTGGCCACCTGCAGCACGCTGCGATTCATCGCCAGGTTGTTCTGCCCGGTGGCGATGATCAGGTTCACCCAGCGGATCAGGCCCTGCTCGTCAATCTTGTAGTGATGGAACAGCGTGCCGCGCGGCGCTTCGCCGCGCCCACGCCTTCGAGAGCATTGGGCCGGGCCACGGCGCGCACGTGCTTCGACAGAATCTCGGGATCGTTCAGCAGCTGCTCCAGCCGCTCGATGCAATAGAGGATCTCGATCAGCCGCGCATGATGATAGTGGAACGAGCTGAGCACGGCGGTGCGCTGCAGTTCGTGAAATTCCGCCAGTTCCTGGTCGGCGCGCGGCGTGCCGCAGCGGTCGGCCACGTTCAGCCGCGCCAGCGGCCCCACGCGATAGATGCCGTCCGGAAATCCCTTGGGCTTGTAGTAGGGGGACTTCAGATAGCTCCAGGGCTCGACCTTCTCGCCGATGTATTCGGAGTACTGCGTGGGATCGAGATCGTCGGCGACCACGTGGCCCGACGCGTCGACGATGCGCAGCTTGCCGTCGTAGAAGGTGAGCCCGTTGTCCTTCTTCACGATGCCCATGAACAGCGTGGGGAAGTTGCCGAACGTCGAGATCTCTTCGCGGAACCGCTCCATCGTGCTCTTGAACCATTCGAGGGTGCGCTCCGCGATGGCGAGGGCATCGGGAATGCCGACCAGGATGGCGTCGCGGTTGGCTTCGGTCAGCGGTTCGCTGACGCCGCCGGGCACGACCCAGCCGGGATGGATGCGCTTGCCGCCCAGCCGCTCGATGATCCGCTGGCCGAACTGGCGCAGCCGGATGCCGTCGAGCGCCAGCTCAGGATTCTTCTCCGCCACGCCAAAGATGTTGCTCTTCGCCGGATCGGCGTCCATGCCCAGCAGCAGATCGGGCGACGAAAGATGAAACAGGCTCAGGGCGTGCGACTGCGTGACCTGCGCCAGCCCGAAGATGCGGCGCAGCTTGTCGGCCGTGGGCGGAATTCGCACCGCCAGCAGCGAGTCGCAGGCCTTGGCGGAGGCGATCAGATGGCTGACCGGGCAGATGCCGCAGATGCGCGCCATCAGCGACGGCATCTCGTAGAACGGACGCCCTTCGCAAAACTTTTCGAAGCCGCGGAACTGCGTGACGTGAAAGCGGGCGTCCTCGACTCGGCCGTCTTCGTTCAGGTGGAGCGTGATCTTGGAATGGCCTTCGATGCGCGTAACCGGATCGATGACGATGGTGCTGCCCTGCTTCACGAAGTCTCCCTTGTTCTGCGACTTCAGCTTCGAAATCTTGCTCGCTCCAGCACTACGCTCCAAACCGCGTTCTCGGACTCACGTCCGGCTGCCGGCCTTCCAGCAATTCGGTCACGACGTAATAGATCGTGTCGGCCGACGGCGGACAGCCCGGGACGAACACATCCACGTTGACGAATTCGTGAACCGGCCGCGAATTCGGCAACAGCGCGGCACGACCTGGTTCGGAATGCCCGGATCGAAGGTCACATTCTCGCGATAGGCCCGGTCGTAGACCGCCTTGATGCCGAACGGATTGCGCATGCCCGGCACATTGGCGGTGACGGCGCAGTCGCCCAGCGAGACCAGAATCTTCGTCCGCTCGCGCACGATCTTGATCTTGTGCAGGTCTTCTTCGCTGCTGACCGCGCCCTCGACCAGCGTGACGTCCACGTCCTCGGGAAATTCCTTGGCGTCGACCAGCGGGCTGTAGACCAGATCGGCCACGCCGGCGACCGTCAGCAACCGCTCGTCCATGTCGAGAAACGACATGTGGCAGCCGGAGCAGCCGTCGAGCCAGACGGTGGCAAGCGCTTCTTATCATCTCATCTGCTCATTCGTCCACGTCATTCGTTTTCTTCCCGCATCATGGTCAGGTACGGCAGGAACTGGCGGCGCTTGAGCATCTCGGCCACCGACCTTCCCTTTTCAAACAGCGCGCCCGTCGGGCACACCTGCACGCATTTGCCGCAACTGGTGCAGGTTTCCGACGAGCCCCACGGCTCGTTCAGGTCGGTGATGACCTTGGCGTCGATGCCGCGGCCCATCACGTCCCAGGTATGCGCGCCCTCGATTTCGTCGCAGACCCGCACGCAGCGCGTGCACAGGATGCAGCGGTTGTGGTCGATGACGAAGCGGTCGTGCGACGCGTCCACTCTTCCTTGGGATAGCGGTAGGGAAAGTGAACGTGCGTGATGCCCAGCCGCTGCGCCAGCATCTGCAGCTCGCAGTGGCCGTTGGAGACGCAGACCGAGCAGACGTGGTTGCGCTCGGTGAAGAGCAACTCCAGGATCATCCTGCGATAGCTCTGCAGCCGCTCGGAGTCGGTGGTGACTTCCATGCCTTCTTCGACCGCGGTGACGCAGGCGGGCAGCAGCTTGTTCTGGCCCTTGATTTCGACCAGGCACAGGCGGCAGGCGCCGACGTCGGAGAGCCCGTCCATCTCGCACAGGCGCGGAATGAAGATGCCGTTCTGCCGGGCAACGTCGAGAATGGTTTCTTCCTGGCGTCCGCTGAAGTCGCGGCCATCGATCTTCAGCGTTTTGACCGCTGCCACCGGGCTCATGCCGTTTCTCCCACCGGCTGCGCGCCGCACACTCCCGCCGGACACTTGTGCTCTTCAATGTGCGCCCGGTACTCCTCGGCGAAAGAGCGCAGCGTGCTGACCACCGGATTCGGCGCCGATTGTCCCAGCCCGCACAGGCTGGTGTGCTTGAGCAGATCGCAGAGTTCTTCGAGCATCTTCATGTCCTGCGGCGTCGCCGTCATGTTGCCGATGGCGGTCAGAATGCGGTGCATCTGGTAGGTGCCGACGCGGCACGGAATGCACTTGCCGCAGGACTCGGTCATGCAGAAGTCCATGAAGTATTTGGCCACATCGACCATGCAGGAGCTTTCGTCCATCACGATCATGCCGCCCGAGCCCATGATCGAGCCGGCGCGCGCCAGCGATTCGTAGTCGACCGGCATGTCGAGACATTCCGCCGGCAGGCAGCCGCCCGAGGGACCGCCGGTCTGCACCGCCTTGAACTTGCGGCCTTCGGGAATGCCGCCGCCGATCTCAAACACCATCTCGCGCAGCGAAATCCCCATCGGAACTTCGACCAGGCCCGGTATTCTCCACGCGGCCGGCCAGCGCGAAGACCTTGGTGCCTTTGCTCTTCTCGGTGCCGATCTGCGCGTACCACTCGCCGCCGTTGCGGATGATCGGCGCGATGTTGGCGAAGGTTTCGACGTTATTGATCAGCGTGGGCTGCCCAAACAGGCCTTCCATCGCGGGATACGGCGGACGCGGCCGCGGCGTGCCGCGCTTCCCTTCCACCGAGGCGATCAGCGCCGTCTCTTCGCCGCAGACAAAGGCTCCGGCGCCCAGGCGCAGATCGACGCGGAAACTGAAGCGCGTGCCGCAGATGTTCGAGCCCAGCAGGCCGACGCGTTCGGCCTGCCGGATCGCGGTGCGCAGCCGCTTGATGGCCAGCGGATACTCGGCGCGCACATAGATGTAGCCTTCCGATGCGCCCACCGCGTAGGCGGCGATCAGCATGCCTTCGAGCACGCGATGCGGATCGCTTTCCAGCACGCTGCGATCCATGAACGCGCCGGGATCGCCTTCGTCGGCGTTGCAGATCACATATTTCTGTGTGCCCACCGCCTTCGAGACCGTGCTCCACTTCAGGCCCGTGGGATATCCCGCGCCGCCGCGCCCGCGCAGGCCGCTCTTGGTCACCTCGTCGATGACTTCGCGCGAAGTCATCTCGGTGAGCGCCTTGATCAGCGCCGTGTAGCCGTTGGCGGCGATGTAGTCTTCAATGCGTTCGGGATCGATGACGCCCGGAATTTTCCAGCACGATCTTCTTCTGCCGCTGGAAGAACGGAACATCGGTGGGGCAAACCAGCCGCGACCACCGGCGCGCCGTCGAGACTGTCGAGAATCGCGGCGCCGTCCGCGGCTTCGACCTTCTTGTAGAGCACTCCTGTCGCTGGTCGAGACCAGCGGACCTTCGGAGCACAGCCCCATGCAGCCCACGCCCTTCACCTGGCAGTGATCTTTGCGTGCCGCGGCGCGCGACTTCCTGATCGAGCGCGTCTTTCACCGACTGGCTCTGGCAGGAGAGGCAGCCGGCAGCCACGCAGACGTTCACGCGCTGGGTGAACTGGCTTTGCGCTTCGCGTTCGGTTTCGGCAATCTGGTCGAGTTCTTCAGGCGTCATGCGTGTGTCCATTTCTTCAGGTGCTCGCGGATGGCCGGCGTGCGCGACCTTTCCGGCAACTTCCTGGTCGTAGACCACGGCCGGAGCCAGGCCGCACGATCCCAGGCAGCGCGCCGTCAGCAGCGAGACTTTCTTGTCGGCAGTGGTTTCGCCGGGCACGATTCCCAGATCGTGCTGCACCGCATCGAGCAACTGCGGCGCGCCTTTGATGTAGCACGCCGTGCCCATGCAGATCACGCAGGTGTGCTCGCCTGCCGGTTTGAGAGTGAAGAAATGGTAGAAGGTGGCGACGCCGTAGGCGCGGCTGAGAGGCACGCGCAAGGACATGGCAACATAGCGCAGCGCCTGCTCGTCCAGGTATCCGAACGCCTCTTGCACCGTGTGCAGCGTCTCAATCAGGCCGCGCGACTGCTGGCCCTGCCGCCGCATGGTGGCGTCGACCAGCTTCCAGCGCTTGTCCTGATTGGGATATCGGTTCGACTGGCGCTCCTGAATACTTTATGGACCTGACATTCGATCGCGACGGGAACCTCTTAGGTGTGACCACCACCCTTTTGCCATCCTATGTGCCCGCGGTCCTGTACCGCATCAACGTTCACACCGGCGCCGCGACCCAAATCGCAATTCTGGTGGGAAGTAACACCTTGATGGGACTGGGTCTCGGGCGGGACGGCAAACTGTATGCCAACGATTTCGTTTTCAACCCGGGTCTTTACGTGATCGACCCGAAAACGGGTTTGGAGACCGCGATCGCCTCCCTTCCGATGCCGCTTCCCAGCAGTGTCAAATTGGCGAAGCCGATTCGCTAGCTTGCACATCCAAGGTCGCAGAAGTTGTGGCGATGCTGCGCCCGATTATGGCTCAACCGGTGACCCGTTTTCGCGTTGAGCAACGATGGTCAGGCCAGTTCTTGGCAACCAGCGCAGGGATCTGGGTTCGATCAGCAGGATGCTCGAAGCATGATAAATCGCTGAGTCACTCATTCACCCAAATTCGCTCGATTTCCGGTTCTTGGCGGATGACCGCGCAACCGGAAACAAGTTCGGAGACCTCGCCCCAAAAATGACGAATGGCAGGTCGGAGCAGGCCGTTTTCAGCATCAATTGGTTTCAGCGCAAAATCTTCGAGGGGACTTCAGTTCCACTAAACTATTTATTTTCAATGATATGGATTATTGTATTTCAAGTCCCCCTCCGGGCACCAATAGACTCTATAACTTATAGACTTTCCCGCTTCCCGGGTAATGGGGCCGAAGATTGCCCTATCTCGAATTGGGTCGATCATCGTTGTCGACGAACACAAATCTCTGAGAGGTGCGCAGCTCTGATCCATCCCACTAAAACGGATAGTGTCGCGCTCCCGTCTGTACCGTGATCCAACGCAGATTCGTGAACGCATCGATCGCCGCCTTGCCACCGAAGCGTCCGTACCCAGAGGCTTTAACACCCCCGAAAGGCATCTGCGGCTCGTCATGGACGGTCGGGCCATTAATGTGGCATATCCCACTCTGGACACGGCTCGCGAGCCTCCATGCACGCGCCAGGTCGCGGCTGAAAATTGCAGCCGTCAATCCATATTCCGTGTCATTCGCAACACGAAGTGCTTCCTCGTCCCCACTGACCCGAATCACGGTCACAACAGGCCCAAATGATTCTTCTGCATAAATTCGCATCGCCGGTGTCACACAAGTGATAACTGAGGCCTGGACAAGCGTGCCTTCCCGCCCCCCACCTGCAGAAACGCGCGCTCCCTTCTTCACCGCGTCCTCGATCAATTCTGAGACTCGTTCGGCCGATCGTGCATCGACCATGGACCCGAGAACGGTTGGACCAAGAGACGGATCACGCAAAAGCAGACCAGCGGCTTTTTTCGAGAGGCGGCTGACGAACTCGTCAGCCACCTTTTCATCTACTACAATTCGCTCCGTCGACATGCAAATCTGTCCCTGGTTCATGTACGCGCCAAAAGCGGCTGCATTGACGGCGGCATCGATATCCGCATCGTCAAGGACGATGAGCGGCGCCTTCCCACCCAATTCAAGCAGCACCGGCTTCAGGTGCCGTGCAGCGCGTTCGGCAACGATGCGCCCCACGCGAGTGGAACCTGTGAAGTTGATGTGCCGCACTGCGGGGTGATCGATCAACGCGCCGACCACCTCTGCCGCATCCTCCGGTGCATTTGAAATTACGTTAACGACCCCCGCGGGGATTCCCGCCTCTTGCAGGGCAGTGCCGATCAGTCGATGAACTGCAGGACAGGCTTCGGATGATTTGAAGACAACCGTATTTCCGCAGGCGAGAGGCATCGCCATGGCTCGCACTCCCAGAATGACAGGAGCATTCCATGGCGCAACTCCAGCGCAAACTCCGAGCGGTTGCCGGAGTGCCATTGCGAGATTGTCAGGAACATCCGTGGGGATGATTTCGCCGCCAATCTGGCTGGTCATGGATGCCGCTTCGCGCAGGATCGACGCGCCGAATTTTACATTGAAACCGGCCCAGGGCGACGCGGCTCCCGTCTCGGCGATCATCAGTTCGACAAACTCCTGCTCGTGTGTCACAAGCACATCGGCCGATCGAAGGAGGAGTTCGCGGCGACGCCCGGGACCGGTGGCCGCCCACTGAGGAAATGCACGCGCGGCTGCTTCGACCGCGGCATGCACATCAGAGATACCGGCCGCCGCTGCCTTACTGGCGACAGATCTCTTGACTGGATCCATTCGATTGAAGGTACGGCGATCTTTTGCAGCCACCGACTCTCCGTCGATGAGAAGTGCAACATCGATCATTTCTCCCTCACCTTCTGTTCCTGTTCTTAGTCTTTTGTTGCGCAAGAAATCAGCGCATCGAGCGCAACGGCTCCCCTTCCAGCCGCGTGTACAACCACTGGATTGATATCGATCTCTGTGATTTCCGGAAGAGATCGCAGCAGGCACCCGACCTTCGCAACGATTTTAGCAACAGCCTCGATATCCAACGGCGGCGAGCCCCGGAAGCCACGCAACAACGCGCCGCAGCGCAACTTGTTCAGTTCTTTTGCGATCGCTTCGCGGGACAGATCGGGAGGAATGAGCCGTACGTCTCCGGTCGCTTCCGCCAGCACGCCTCCTGATCCGATCAGAAGCACTGGACCCCACTGCGGATCATTCCGCGCGCCAACAATCAGTTCGAGCCCCTTCTCTGCCATGCGCTCTACAAGCACACCGTCAATTGTGATTCCTGGGGAAGCCTTCTGCACATTGCGATGCAGCAGAGTCCAGGCATGGTGGAGTTCCTCCTCCGACTCGATTCCCAGGATTACTCCGCCTATGTCGCTTTTGTGCGGAAGAGCTGCGGATTGCACTTTCAATACGACTGGAAAGCCAATCTCCTTCGCAATCCGAATCGCGTCATCGGCGGTGCCGGCAAGCTTGCCTGGCGGGATGGCCACGCCGATTGCCTCAAGAATCTGCTTACTCTCCCACTCTGCAAAAAGGCCTGAGCGAACACTTGGCAAGATCTCATGCGTCGGCTCGATTTCTCGGTTGGCCTCCTGCAAAGCAAGGTCTGTCACGTGCGCCAATGCACGAATTGCTCTTTCCGGCGATGGGAAGCACGCCACTCCGAGTGCTCGTAGCCGCTCCAACTCGGGAAAGTCGAAAGGAGCACCTTCATCCAATGCAGCGAAGACAACCGGCTTTTGCGGGTTTAGTGCTTCAAGGGCGTCAACAATCGGCGGCAGCTTCAGCTGAGTTGTTTTCGGATCCGTGAGAATGATGCCTACCAGCACACTTCCGAAACGATCGTCATCCAGAACCGCAGGCAGCGTGCGACGATACAAACCCGGATCGACAAGTCCTTGCGCAGTGAGATCAAGCGGATTGGAGGGCGGGATAAATGCAGGCAAGGCCTCTCGCAATGCCTGAGCGGCCCGGGCCGAAAGATCAGGCAGTTCCAGTCCAACTCTTTCGCATAGATCGAGCGCGAGAGCCTTGAAGGCTCCCGATTCGGTAAAGACCGCCGCACCGCCAACTGGTAATGCCCGGCTTCGCACCAGTATCTGAGTCGCGTCGACGAGCTCTTCCATACTTTCCACATGGAGGACACCCGCATGGGTGACGAGTGAATGCATCAGCTCATAGTCTCCTGCAATGGCTCCCGTGTGCGTAGCAGCAGACTCACGTGCTGCGCGGCTTCGGCCGGGATGCAGGAGGACGATGAACTGGCCCATTTGCCGGGCCCGCTGGGCGATCTGCAGAAAACGCTTCGGCTGCCGGAATTGTTCCACTATGAGGCCAAAGACACGCGTTGCAGGGTCGCCGATCCAATGCTCGAGAAAGTCTTCAACGCCGCACACGGCTTCATTCCCTGTGGAGACAGAGTAGGTGAGCGGGATGCTATGGCGCCGCATATTGGTGCCGATAACGGCGGCAAGTGCTCCGCTCTGCGAAATGATTGCGGCTCCTTGTATCAGTGACTGATGCTGGCGCGGGGTCACCACAAAGGTGAGCGGAATGTTGTGGACATAATTCACAATCCCAAGGCAGTTCGGTCCCTCGAGGACCAAATTGTGCTCCTGCGCAATGCTTGCCAGTTCGCGCTGCGCTGCCAGGCCCTGTTCACCGGTCTCTGCAAAGCCAGCCGAAAACACGATGACGCTTCCGAACCCTTTTTGCGCGCAAGCCCGAGTCGACGCAATGACTGCAGCACCGGGGACAGCCAGCACGGCACAGTCAATCCCTGCCGGAAGTTCGTCGATTGAGCCCAGACACATGCGCCCATGAATGACCGGGCGCTTGGGATTCACGAGATGGAGCTCACCCGAATATCCAGCTTCCTCAAGATTTGCCAGAACGCATTCACCCAGCGAACCAGGTGTTGCAGAAGCGCCGATTAGCGCAATCGAACGTGGACGCAAAAGCCGGTCCATCTTCGCACCAGTGCCCTGTTTCCGTTCCAGATCGATCAATTCCTACTCCCGTGCGCCGTTCAGCGCCGATAGCTCTCGAGACCAGGCTTGATGCTCTTCTCATCGAGGAATTGCTTCAGGCCGTTCTCGCGGCCATGTTCCGGATCGCGCAGATGCGCCTGATCAAGCTTTGCGTAGAGGTAATCTTCGCTCTGCTCCCACGTCAGTTCGCGACAGCGCTTGAATCCGTGTTTAGCTGCGCGCAATACGACGGGGTTTTTCGATGCCAGTTTTCGGGCAAGAACAATCGTCTCTTCGCGCAGCTTGTCCAGGGGGACAGCACGATTGACCAGTCCCATTTCTGCGGCTTGAATGCCGTCAAATGTTTCACCCGTCATAATGTACTCGAGCGCTTTGCGTTGCCCAACGGTGTCAGCAAGCGCCTTGCTCACCAGGTTGCCGGGAGGGATTCCCCAATTGATTTCAGAGAGTCCGAAGATCGCAGTCTCGGACGCGATGGCCAGATCGCACGCCACCAGAGGCGAGAAGCCGCCGCCAAAACACCAACCGTTGACCATGGCAATGGTCGGTTTCGCGTACATCCGCAGCAGCTTCCACTGCCACATGGACGCGTCGCGCCTGATCCTCTCCTGAAGAATCTCGGGGCCCTGGTCGACCTCGCGGAAGTATTCCTTTAAATCCATGCCGGCCGTCCACGACTCTCCGGCACCTGTCAGCACCAGCACTTTGACCGATTCGTCCGCTTCGAGCGTTTCGAGCACGTCGCGCATTTCTCGATTCAGTGTTGGGCTCATCGCATTGCGCTTCTCCGGTCGATTGAGGATCACCCATGCGATACCCTCTTCCAGCTCAACCCGAACGGTTGTCCAACGTCCTTCGTACTCAGACATCTCGTTTCTCCTTTTCACCGCGATTAGCGCTAATCCTTCGGCGCTGGAAGTAGATCACCTTTGAAGACACAATGGCGTGGACTGCTCGGCTGAGACAACCGAATAAAAACAGTTCGCCGTTCGTCGCAAATTTCTCGACCGGCAGGACCACTGTAGCGCATTGCAAGCACAGCCGGTGAAGCGGGGGCGAGCTCTGGGGAGGCCAACCCGCCAAGGCATAACCGGCTTCGACTCGTCCGGGCTTGTTTCGGAACATCGGCCTTTATGAATGTCTAATTTGGGTAAACTTATCCGCTCGATCAAGGGTGATACCAGGACATCGCGTGTATTCTGCCATGCATGAAGCGATTCCCTGCCCTTCCCGTAGCCGTCGCGGCAGTCGTTTTCGGGCTGAATGCCGCGTATGCGGCTGCGCCCGCCGGCTCCAACGAACGTGCGAACGAACTTATCCGCGTTTTGAAGCTGACGGTGCTTCCCAAGGAATCGGGCTACCTGGGGTTGATTGGCGAATCGGCCCAGAAGGTGGATATAGATGGCCGCTCACTGCGAGTGCAGAGCCAGGTCTACTACATGCTGACCCGGGAGCGGCCCATCAATTATCTGCATTGGCTGGCGCCGGACGACACGCACATCCTGATCGAGGGAGGGCCGGTGGATTACTTCATCTTCCATCCGGACGGGCGCGCGGAGAAACTGACGCTGGGGACAGATGTGGCAGCGGGCCAGCAGCCAGTAATCGCCGTACCCGGGAATTGCTGGAAGGCTCTGCGACTGCACAAGGGTGCGCGTTATGCGTTGATGGCCAACGCACTATCTCCGGAATTCACGGCCGACCGGGTGCGGATCGGCGCTGGCTCCGAATGGGTGAAGCGATTCTCAGGCTCGGCGCCGTGGGCAACGCCCGAGAACCTGCGCGAGTTGATCGGCCCTAACTGGATTCCGTGACTGCGCTTTCTATGCGGACCAGGCCACGCGGTTGGCGCGGTTGGCGGAAATGAAGCCCATGTCGAGCGAAATTCCGCGCACGCACTGGAGCAGATGGTTGGCGATCGACGGAAGCTTCTGCGCCGTAACGCGGAAAGATGGTCCCGACACGCTGACTGCCGCTACCGGCAGGCGTTGCGCGTCGAGCACGGGCACCGCGATGCAGCGCAAACCTTCTTCCAGCTCCTCGTCGTCCACGGCATAGCCGCGTCGGCGCGTCTTTTCGATTTCGGCGCGCAGTGCCTCGGCATTGGAAATGGTGCGATGCGTAAAGCGTTCGAACCGAAGCCGCCGGATGATGTCGTTGATTCGCTCCTCGGGAAGGAAAGCGAGGATCGCTTTGCCCACCGATGTGCAGTGAACTGGATTGCTGGCGCCGATCCGCGTAATCATGCGGACCGACCGCCCCGGCTCGATCTTGTCGATGTAGATGACGCGCGCTTGCTCGAGAATGCACAGATGGGCGGTCTCTTCGGTTTCGGCAACCAGGCGGCGCAGATGCGGCTGCGCGCGCTCGCGCAGGTCGTACTGCTCGATGGCGCGATTGCCGAAGTCGAATAGCCGCAATCCCAAGCGGAATTTACCGCTGGCGGTTCGCTCTACCATGTGGTGGCGTTCAAGAACCATCAGAAAGCGGTGCGCGGTGCTCTTGTGAAGCTGAAGTGAGGAAGCAACCTGCGCCAGGCCCAGCGGAGTTTCACTCTCACCGAGCAAATCGAGTACCGCAAAAGCGCGGTCAAGAGCTTGAACTTTATAAGTACCTTGAGGGGAAGCGTCTCGCATAGTGATCCTTTGTTTCGCTAATTGAGTACAACACAAGTCTCTCAATATATGAGATAGACGTCAAGACGATGGCCCGGGACGATGGGGTAGGGCGAGCTAGACGGCGGTTTCGGGGACTTCGTCGCCTTCACCTGGCGCCAGGAACAGGTTGGCCTCGAGGCCGTGCTGGCGGGTGTAGAGATCGTAGTAGCGCCCGCCTAGAGCAAACAGCTCAGCGTGGTTGCCGCGCTCCACAACCCTTCCCTGCTCGACGACCAGGATCTGGTCGGCGCGGCGAATCGTCGAAAGGCGATGGGCAATGACAAACGTGGTGCGCCCCTGCATCAACTGGGCGAGACCCGCCTGGATCATGGCTTCCGACTCGGAATCGAGCGAACTGGTGGCCTCGTCGAGGATAAGAATGCGCGGCTCGGCCAGGAGGGCGCGGGCAATCGACAGCCGCTGGCGCTGGCCTCCGGAGAGCTTGACACCGCGCTCGCCCACGATGGTGTCGTAGGCATCGGGAAAGCGCTCGGCAAACTCATCGACGCGCGCGGTGCGGCACGCAAACAGGAACTGCTCTTCGGTGGCGTCGGGGCGGGAGAACATGATGTTCTCGCGGATGGAGCCATCGAAGAGAAACGAGTCCTGGAGAACTACGCCCAATTGCGAGCGGAAGGTGTTGAGATCGACCTGGGCCAGATCGATGCCATCGACCAGCACTCGGCCCGCGGAAGGAGTGTGGAAGGCGCAGAGAAGGCTGATGATGGTGGATTTGCCCGAACCGGACGAGCCGACCAGCGCTGTGACCGTGCCGGGTTCCGCCAGGAAGCTGATGCCGTGGAGCACTGGCTTGTCGATCTCGTAGGCGAATTCAACGTCGTCGAATTTCACCGTGCCCTGGATTGGAGGCATCTTGATTTTGCGGCCCGGGGACCTGGTTTTCCTCGAGCTCGGCCATGATTTCTCCGGTCCGATCGAGGCCCGCAAAGGCTTCAGTGAGTTGCGTGCCAATGCTGACTATCTGGAAAACCGGCGCGATCATGAAAGCCAGGAAGATGTTGTATTGGAAATAGTCGCCGACCGTCCACGTGTGATTGAGAACATTGTGTCCGCCCAGCCACATGACCAAAGCCGAAACCAGCCCGAGGACGGTGGTCGAGGCCGAGCCAAGGACGCTCGTCATGGTAAGCGACTTCATCACGTTCTGCAGAAGGCGGTCGACACCCTCGGCAAACACCGAGGCTTCCCGGTCTTCGGCGTGGTAGCCCTTGATGACGCGAACGCCGCCCAGGGATTCAGTGAGCCGCCCCGAGACCTCGGCGTTGATTTTGCCGCGTTCCCGGAAGATGGGGCGGATTCTCTTAAACGCGAATTGCAGACCGAATGTAAAAACGCCGATGACCGTAAAGACAGTGACGGTGACGATGACGCTGCGGTGCAGTAGATAGAGAAACGCAAGGATCGCCGTAACGATTCCGCCAACAAACTCGACCAGCCCTGTTCCCACCAGGTTACGCACGCCTTCAACGTCGGTCATGATGCGCGAAACCAGCGTGCCGGTGCGATTTTCGTCGTAGTACGCGACCGAAAGCAGTCCTACGTGGCGCTGCACCTGGCGGCGCATGTCGGCGATAAGACGCTGGCCGGCCTTCGACAACAATTGGGTAAGCGAGAACGACGTGATCGCCTGTACGATCATGGCGGAGAACACCAACCCAATGTAGCCAGGTAGCAACTCTGAATGACCGGCCGTCAGCACCTTGTCCAGCAGCGGCTTCGATGTATACGGCATCACCAGGCCGGCAACCCGGTTAATGCCCATCAGGAACAGGCCGAACACGAGCAGGCCCATTCTCGGCGCGATGAGCGCTTTAACCTGCGGCCACAGCTTTTTCAGGTTGGGCTTGCGCTTGGGTGGGTCGGGCTGGCCGGCGCGGGCAGAACGACTGTGCGGCGTGCGCTCGGCGCGCATGCCCATACCGACTCCGCCGCCGCGCATGGTGGCCATATATTAGACGAGCCTCGCGCGGCGCGCCGCGATGAACGAGCGCACGCAAAGAATCACGTAAATGAGAAGAAGACCAGCCATCAATAGCTGAGCAATAAGCGCGATCTGGTCGGGCGTATGGCCGGAAGTCATCGCATAAAATGCCCGGCCCGCCGCGCCCAGAAAGCCGAGGAGCCCGATGGTCACGTTGATGTGCATATAAAGCTTGCGGCGGCTTTCGCTGGGACTCATGGCCAGCATTCCGCAGAGGCCAAGAGCCAGGCCAAACCATGTCGGAATGAGGGCGGTGGGAGCTTTGCTCCCGGTTCCCAGGTAGAATCCCAGCCCCAAAGCAATCAATAAAGCCGCGAAGATTAAAGTCACTTTCGCCATTCCACGAAGCCTTTCCCAACAAAAGCAAGAGTATCAGCTACTTGGATTCGCTGCACCGGCCGGCGATGCAGTAATTACTGCGCAGGATCTGTGAAACTGTGGAAGGTTGACCGTGTATAAATGCCTCGAATACCGCAGCTTAGCCTTGAGTCCACGGTTTCACAGCACAGCCGTTGAAATTGAAACCAGTCCCGGATGGACGAATAGCGAGAGCACTCCATAACTGCTCGCTCCACAACTCCATTGTGCTCCAGGGAAGGCAAATTCTCCGCAATCGGGTGGATGCGCCGTCTGGGGGTCCGCTGCCTACCTTTGAATGCGTGCAGACCCGCCTTTGGCAAACGCGCGAACCTGGTCGAGCGTCGCCATGGTGGTGTCACCCGGGAAAGTGGTTAGCAACGCGCCGTGCGCCCAACCCAGCTTGATGGCCTCTTCCGGCAGCTCACCGGAAAGCAGGCCGTAGATGAATCCCGCGGCAAAGCCGTCTCCCCCGCCGACGCGATCGAGCACATCGAGTTCCGCAGTGGGAGCGGTATAGGTCTTGCCGTCGATCCACGCGACCGCGCTCCAGGAATGGCGATTGGTAGAGTGCACTTCGCGCAAAGTGGTGGCCACGACTTTGACGTGGGGCAGCTTCTTCACCACGTTGTCCATCATGCCGAAAAACACGCTGGGATCGAGTTTGGATTTGGCCGCCACTTCGGGCCCGGCGATGCCGAGTCCCTTTTGCAGATCCTCTTCATTCCCGACCAGAACATCGACGTTCTCGACGATGCGATGGATGGTCTCGACGGCGCGCGCATCGCCGCCGTGAATCTTCCAGAGCTTCTCGCGGAAATTGAGATCGAACGAAGTCACCGCGCCTGCTTCCTTCGCGGCTCTCATCAGTTCCGCGGCAAGCTCAGCGGTGGTCGCTGAGAGCGCGGCAAAGATTCCCCCGCTGTGTACCCAGCGGACTCCTCCGGCGAAGATCGCCTTCCAGTCGAAGTCTCCGGGCTTGAGGCGCGCCGCCGCTTCGTTGGAGCGGTTGTAAAACACTACGGGGGCCCGCACGCCGAATCCGCGATCGCTGTAGACCGTGGCCATGTTGGGACCAGTGACGCCGTCGTGCTTGAAATGCTTGTAGAAGGGCTTGACGCCCATGGCGCGAACCCGTTCGGCAATCAGATCGCCGATGGGATAGTCGGACATGGCGCTGGCGACGGCGGTTTTCATGCCAAAGCAGTCGGCGAGGTTGGCGGCCACGTTGAATTCGCCGCCGCTCACGTGGATGTGGCATTCCGACGCCTTGCGAAACGGAATGATGCCGGGATCCAGCCGATGCACCAGGGCTCCGAGCGAAAGAAAGTCCAAGTCTCCATCCTTGCGAATCTTCAAACCACTCATGGCAGTGCGAGCCCTCCTGTTCCCTATTCCTTGTTCTTTCACGCCCCGGCCGTGTGCCGGATATCGGCGAGCACCTGGTCCACAGTCCATTCATTTCCTGGATAAAAGCTGACAACTTTGCCATCCCGTCCGATCAGCGTGGTGGAGAGCGTATGCGTGATGGAGTTATCGGCGGCCTGCGTGATGCCTACGTCAAAATACTGCGCCATTTTCGTGAGCGTGGGCTTGTCGGGCACTGCGAAATCCCAGTGCGAGAACGCATCCTTGGCATCGCTGCCGATGTAACCGGCACCATAGGCTCTCAGCCGCTCGGGCGCATCGTTGTCGGGATCGAAGCTTACGCAGAGCAGGTGGGTCTTGTCGTACAAGCCACGATTGGATGCCAGCTGACGGTTGATGTCGGCGAAGTTGTGGGTGATGCGGGGACAGAAATTGGGCAGCGGGCAACGCGTGTAGATGAACGTGATCAGCAATTCCTTACCGCGGAACTGATCGAGATGAATTGTGCGCCCGTCCTGGTTGCGCAGCTTGAAGTCAGGCACCCGGTCTCCGGGAGCGGGAACGTGGTACGTCACCTTGGGCTTGTAATCGGGTTTGGCCTGACCCACCACCACAATGTGATCGAGAAGGATGTCGGCGTCGGCATTCTGAGATACCAGTAGATCGGCGGTGATGACATCGCCCGGATGGAGTTCCGCAAGGATATTCGCATCCTTCAGCTTGTAGGGCATGGTCATGGCATCCATGAAGCCGGGAATGGCCTCATGGTCGAGTGTGACCTCGCTGCTTGCAGGATTGGTCGAAACGACTTTGCCGCGCAATCTGTAGGTTTTGTAGGAGGAAGCTGAGGAGGACTGGGAATCAGGCTTGGGCGCGCTGTGACATCCGGCGAGCGCGAGAAATGCGAACAAGGAACAAGCGAGGATTAGGCGAATCACAAAACAGTGTACAACTCAGACGTGGGTGCGAAGAGGTGAGCACGACCCGCTTCGCTCCTCATGGTAGCGAGCCGTTTGCGTTCGCGATCTCCCACCCTGGCGGCAAAGAGCGCCGCCAGAATGCGGCACGGGAGTTTGGTGGTGAGGCCGCTACTTGCTGCCTTCGGCGGCCGACGAGAGGTAGAGATCGACGTTGTTCTTGTCGACCAGCGAAGTGCCTGTATCAACAAACATCGGATACGGAGAGAAAGAGTCGACGCTGTAATCCTTGGACAGTTGCTTGGGCGGATTGTGGAACATTTCGTCGAGAACCTTCAGCCCGACAAAGCCCATGGTGTATGGCTTCTGGGCAATGGTCGAATCGATCGTACCCCCCTTGATGCCGTCCAGCGTGTCCTGGTTGACGTCGAAGGCCACCAGCACGCGGTCGGTGGCATTGGAACGCTTGATGGCATCGGAGACCATCTTGCCCGACGCCGATTCCAGGCAGATGAATCCATCGATCTTCTTGGGCCCGGTCAGAGCCAGGACTTCCTGTGCCTTGTCGAATGCGGTGCGCGGATCACCCTTGATATCGACGACGTCGACGATCTTCATCTCGGGCTTCGCGGCCAGGGCGTCTTTCAATCCCTTGAGCCGCTCCTCGGTGTTGGGCTGGCCGGAAAGCGTGAACACCAGGATGTTGCCCTTCCCGTTCAACTTCTCGATCAGGCGCTTGCCGCCGAGGGTTCCGGCCTCGTTGTTGTTGGTTCCGATGAAAAACAGCCGGCGGCTGCCCGCGGCATCGGAATCAACGGTAACGACAGGAATACCGGCATTGATGGCCGCGTCGATCTGCGGCTGCAGCACCGCGGCGTCGGCCACGGAAATTAGAATTCCGGCGGGCTTGGCGGCAATCGCCTTGGTCAACTCAGCCAGTTCGGCCTGCGCATCGTAACCGTCGGGTCCGGCAACCTTGGCGGTCACCTTGTATTGTGCAGCAGCATGGTTGAACCCCGAGGCCGCCGTCTGCCAATAGGGCAGCGCCGCATTGGCGGAAATCAGATAGAAGACTTCTTTGTTCGAGTGCCGTTCGCACCCGGAAATAACACCGACTCCCAACGCCAGTAATGCAATTCCAACTTGCTTGATTGCTTTCATCCTTGCCTCCGGTCCAGACGTGAATAGATGTTGACGCGGACCTAAGTACCTTGAGCAGGGGCCCGCGAACGCATTTTCAGAGAAAGTGTTTACCGAAGCTGATACGCCAACAGTCGCGACCACCAGGGAGCGGCGACTGCGAGTGAAGCTTGAAAGTTCACGGCATCTCCGAAAATGCCTTAATTTCGGCAGGATAGTACCCCCGCACGCCGGGGATTGTCCACTCCGCCGTTGCATGAAGAATCTTATAGCACCGGGCTGAGGCGCGTTGGTGATAGTGGGCACGATTTTGTTTCTCGCTTTGGGACGCGTGGTGCGGCGGCGTGAGCGAGGACGCCCCGTAGTGCGATATAACCGGACGTGAGCCGTGTCGCACGCGAAGCATCGAAGTGGATAGAGAATCCATCAATTCGCTGCCCCCAGGGATCGCCGTTCGCGGAGCTGCGGACGACGAACTCACGCGGCGCGTCTATGTGGAGCGTCCGCATGCCTACCGCAATCCGTTTGCGCGGGACGGAGCGCGCATCCTCCACGCGCGCGCATTTCGCAGGCTTGCGGGAAAGACGCAGGTATTTACGCGGCTGGCGAGCGAGCCGCCTCGGGACCACTTCCGCAGCCGCCTCACCCATACCCTGGAAGTGACGCAGATCTCGCGGACCCTGGCCACAGCGCTGGGCTTGAACACCGATCTCGCCGAAGCGCTGGCCCTGGTGCACGACATCGGCCATCCTCCCTTCGGACATGCCGGCGAGAAAGCGCTCGATCACGCACTGCGCGGCCACGGGCTCAGGTTCGATCACAATCTGCATGCGCTGCGCATCGTGTCGTGGTTTGAAGAGCGCTATGCCGCCTTCCGTGGACTGAATCTGACCCTCGGCGTCCGCGAAGGCATCATCAAACATTCTCGCGATTACGATCCCGCCGAATACCCGCAACTCGCGGAGTACTTCCTCGACCAGCGCCCGCCGCTCGAAGCCCAGTTGATCGACCTGGCCGACGAGATCGCTTATTTGACGGCGGATCTCGATGACGGGCTGGATTCGGGCCTGTTGACGCTCGCCCAGGTTCGGGAAGGCGTCACATTGTTCCGACGGCTGCCACGATGCGGTTCTCGCCGAGTATCCGGATGCGGCTCCGCGCCTGACCGCGAGCGATGCGCTGAGGCGGTTGGTGAATGCGCTGGTAACGGACCTGATCAAGGAAGTGCGGAGACGGGCGGCTGCGGCAGCAATTACCACGCTCAACGATGTGCGCGAGTCGGCGGAACGGATTGCGGCGCTCAGCCCCGCGATGGAAGCGGAGCGCGCGGCTGCCAAGGCATTTCTCTACGCGAACATGTACAACTCGCCGGAAATGGAAGAGGGACATCGGCACGCGGACGAAGTGGTGGAAGGGTTGTTCGCGGCGCTGATGGCCGATCCGAGCCTGCTCCCGCCAGATCACCGTGCGCAGATTCCCGGCGAAGGGCTGGCGCGCACGGTGGCCGACTACATCGCGGGAATGACGGACAACTTTATTGAGCAGATCTGGTTTCGTGTGCGGGCGGGGTAAAAACGGGACGCGGCATCACTTGACAGGAAGGAATTCGATCGTGGCAAGATCGTCGACCTTTTTGAAATCGTAATCGGCAGTGATCAAAATCGAATTCGCCAGGCTCATTGCCAGTTCAACAGCAAATGCATCCGCGTAGGGGAATTTTCGGTCCTCCTTGATTTCCGCGGCATGCACGGCCCGTTCCGCAGTTGCAGGCTCAATTCTCAAATGAAAGAGCGCCAGGTCTTCCAAGACCTGCTTTTGGGCTGCGCCTCCACGCTTCTTTCGAATCAGACCTGCTACCTCTCCCCACTGTACCGCGGACATGACTACCTCAGCTGAACGCGTCAGGTGCTCGGAGAGGATTTCCTCGACGCGGTCAGTTCCTGCTTCCGAATCGAGTAGGCGCAAAACAGCGGAAGAATCCAGCACGAAAACGTTCACCTGCACCTACCATCCGGCATTGAGATCTTCCGCCCGGCGCTCCGCGATGAGGTCCTCGGTCATCGAGGGGCCTCCAGCTGTGATTCCTCGAAGCCTCGCTAGAATCTGCCGCGCCGCTTGTTTGGTCGCAGGAGTAAGAATCAACTCATCTCCATCTTGGCGGATTGCGACCCGGGTACCGGGCTTGATGCCGAGCGCTTCGCGCATCTCGGCGGGGATGACCAACTGGCCCTTGCTGCTCACGGTAGCGAATACTGGACCCATGGCTTACATTTTAGCATATGTAAGGCCAAGAGGTAAGATTCATGCATTCGGTCTTACTGCACCTTGCCCTGCGGCCGCAGCTTGCGCAGCTCAAGAGCACACTCGACCGCATTCTGTGCGAAGAGCCTCAGGTTGTCGGATGCAGCCCAGAGCCAGAGCCGCGATGCCTGGTTCGGGTTGCGACCATCCTGCACAGGACGCATGCGCGCCAGGACGCCATTTTGTCCGGTGGCGGCGAGGTTCGAGGGGGAATCCGTATCTTCGAGAATCAGCTCAATGTGCTCGCCGTTGAGCGCGTCCTCGATGAGCGGGATTTCCAGCGGGCGCTCGAAATCGACGCAGATGGAGAAGGCATGGCCGTGGAACACCGGTGCGGCGATGGTCTGCAAGCCCAGGAGGGGCCAGCGTCCGCCGCCGAGTGCGTCGTAATGGCGACGGATCCGCGCTTCCAGCCCGGTGAGGCTGATGCGGGCGCTCTCCCCAAACCCAGTGAGCAGATTGTATGCCGCCTGCGCGTCGTAGACGGCCCGCGGAATCGTCTGGAAACTGAGCAGGCTCACGGTCTGCTGATGCAACTCGTCCATGGCTTCGCGGCCGAATTCGCTGGCCGGTGCCAGCAGCGTGGCAGCGGCGGCCTTGACGGACCCGGCCTGCTGCAGCCCCTCGAGCAGAAGCCCCAGCGCGATGGCTGCGGGATGGGCCGGGACAACTGCCGGCGTAAAGAGGTCAGCGGCGCCGGAATCGGATTCCAGCCACGGAGAGCGGATGAGCACCCCCGGTTCCTCGTCAAGGGCGCCGGAGAGGTCGATGACCGTTGACCCGGCCCCGAGCGCACTGCGCCAGTGGCGGTGGGTGAGGGCTTCCGACCCGCAGAAGAAGGAGAAGTCGACATGCTCGAACGAGTCAGGGGCAATCGGCTGGACGAAGGTGATCTCGTCGCCGACTTGGTCGAGCTGGCCCAGCGCCTGATCCTCATCAAGAAGCGTGAACGTGGCAGCGGCCAGGGTGGAGTCGGAAACGGCGTCTTTTAACTCCTTACCCAAAAGGGTGGAGGCTCCTGCGATTGCAATCTTGTACACGGAATTCCCTTCAAGTGACAAAACTAGGAATGGCGGAAGGCGTCAGGGTCGCCGCTGGGGGCCTCAGGGGCCGACGCTGGCCGCCTGCGCCGTCTTCGCGACCACGAATAGGCGGCTCGCGCCCAGATGCCGGAGAACATGTAGAGTAGCGCTGCTCCGAACAAGACTCCCTGCGAAAAACGGATGATAACAAACAGAACGATGGCCAGGAGCAGGAGAATCTGGAACGGGTGGCTGCGCGAAAAATTGATTTCCTTGCCTGACCAGAACCGCCAGGTGCTGACCATCAGGAAGGCGCAGACGCCAACGATCACCAGCCAGATCACTGCGACCCACCATGCCTGGTTTGGATAGGCGCTGAAGAAGTGCACCGAGGCCGCGAGCAGGCCGGCTGCTGCCGGAATCGGCATGCCCACGAAATATTTGCGCCCAGGGCGGCCTGGATTGCGGGGCTGGGCGTCGTGGCTGATGTTGAAGCGCGCCAGGCGTGAAGCACCGCCAATGAGATAGAGGAAACAGATGAACGCGCCAGCGTGCAGCAGATCTGTCGCAACTGGGTATTAACCGACTCCGGGAGAAAGCGGAAACCCCAGATGTAGGCCAGCAGGCTGGGCGCTACTCCAAAGGTGATCACGTCGGCCAGCGAATCGAGCTCCTTGCCGAAGTCGCTGGTGGTATTGGTCATGCGCGCGATGCGACCATCGAGGGCGTCGAATGGAATGGCGAACAGGATGAGCGATCGCCGCCCAGTCGAGGTGCAGCCGCGCGTCGGCATTCGAGCCGATGGCGGCGATGGTCTGGGTGATGGAGAAATAACCGGCCGCTATGTTGCCGACAGTGAACAGCGACGGCAGCAGAAACATGCCGCGGCGGAACCGGGCCTGGGCTTTGGTTCGGGCGATCGCAGGATCGTTCGCGGCCATCAGAGGCCTCCTGAACGGCTCGGATTGGCGCCCATGGCTGTGGTGGGTGTCCGGGTGGCATCCGAATTCGATGCGGAAACAGGTAAGGCGGCCAGCACGCTTTCGCCTCCCTTGACGCGCTGACGGGGTTTCACGCGCAGCTCTGCCTCGGCGGGAAGGATTACATCGACGCGCGAACCGAACTTGATCAGGCCTACCCGCTGCCCACGCTCGAGCCGGTCGCCCTCGCGGTGATTGAATACGATGCGCCGGGCCAGGAGTCCGGCAATCTGCTTGAACGTTACTTCTACGCCCTCGCCGCGCACGGTAGCAATGTTTTGCTCGTTGCTGTCTGCGCGAGGCCGGGTTCATGGCGTTCAGGTATTGGCCCTTCTGATAGCGCACCTCGGTCAATATGCCTGCGATCGGAGAGCGGTTCACATGCACGTCGAAAACGCTGAGGAATATGGAGATACGCTGGCGGGGGCCGTCAGGAGTGGAGATGGTGATGGTTTCTGTGACAAGGCCGTCGCCGGGCGACACAATCAATCCGGGACCGGTGGGGATGGTCCGCTGGGGATCGCGGAAAAACCAGAGGAAAAAGGCCGCCAGCAACACGGGCGCAATACCCCACGCCCAGTGGCCCGTAGCCCATACCAGCACAACTGCAACCGCCAACAAGCTCAAACCGTAGATGTAACCGTCACGAACCATCTTCGCTAACGATTATACGGTTTTATGCTTTCTGGATGCGTTTGCGGGCGCACACTCGCCGCAGAAGGGTACAACGCACCCGCCAGTCCGTCTTTCGCCCGATCTGAATTCCCGCTAAACCGCGACTGCGATGCGGCGTTCGAGAGCGTAAATCAGATCCTTGGCATGGAGTTTCAGCTTCTTCAACCGCACTTCCTCGAGCTGTTCATCGACGGAAAGGTACGGTTTCTGAATCAACTCTTCCAACCGCTGAGCGTAGCGACGGTGTTCGGCGTGTAGGCGGTGAATCTCTTCGCTCAGCGTAGCGTCCTGAATTTCATCCATAGGCGCCTCCTTGTGTTTTATCGAACATTTACATATAGCTCCGTACGATAGCAAACGGCAAGCGGGAAACGAAAGTATGTGCGCTGCAACTGTGGAATTCGACGATCTGACCCAACACGTGTGACGGATATCACACAACTTCGTACTTTCGCTTCCCCCGAAACGCCCTCTTGGGTCATCCGACCGATCGTTGCAATAGGATCGCATCCTCTTTCGGGTCAGAGTAATAGCCGCTGCGCCGTCCGGTTTCGGAGAATCCGAGCGACCGGTAGAAAGCCCGGGCGGAATGGTTTGACTCTCTGACTTCCAGCATGACCTCGGTAATCTGCTGTTCCTGCAGATTTCGAAGCAATTCGGCGAAAAGCCGCGCGCCAATTCCCTGCCGCTGGGCCTGCTTTGAGACGGCAATCGTCTCCAGCTCGGCTTGGGGAGGAACCAAAACAGTAACCAGAAAGCCGGTTATACCTGCCTGGGTATCCTCGGCGACTAGGCCGATTCGTGCCGGACGCTCAGCTGGATCGAGGGCTTTGATGTAGACCGAAGGGGTCCAATGGGACGCCTCGCCCAGGCCGTCGGCGATCTCCAATACACGGGGAACGTCCGCGGAGCGCATTGGCCGGATGCAGTTGGCCCAACGTGCTCACGACTTGACCACCGTGTTGCCGAAGATCTCAGCATCGGAGCGGCGGAGGTAATGGCCGTCGAGAAGGACTACGTCGTCGAAATCCCGGGCGGCAATGCGAGGGGCGGCTATTTCCAGAGCATCAGCAGCCGTTGGCGCTTCGACGCGTATCTGTTCCACCGCGGGCCACACCTGTTTCAATAGTGCGCCGGCGGCTTCGTCATAGACTGCGATTTTCGAAGGAGGGCTGATTCGGGTGAAGTGTTCCACGCCGGCCAGCAACTCCCGAGGCTCGGGATCGGCAACGCGCAGAAAGACTTCATGGCGGTGGGCGTCAAGCGCGGCCGCACGACACACCCGCCTTCTGCGCCAGCACCTCAAGCCGGGAGATCGCCACGATCGGAATGCCCGCGCCTTCAGCCAAACCCTTTGCCGCGCTGAGCCCCACGCGGACGCCCGTGAAGCTTCCAGGCCCGTTGACGACGACAATGCAGCCGATGCCTGTGAGGCGAATTCCCTGCCCTGCGAGCAGTTCCTCGACCGCTGCCACCAGCGTGGCCGAGTAGGTACGACCCTCAAGGGGCCTTTGCATGATCGTCTCTACGTTCCCTATAGCTGTAAGTCGACCCAGAGCCACCGAGCCCGACGGTCCGCATGTATCGATTCCCAGAAGAAGCATTTTTTCCTTGAGCTACTAAGCGCCCTGAAACAGGATGACACAGCGGGCAATTTCGGCGGCCAAGGCAGCCCGATTCCAACTCGAAATCCGGTACTCTGGTAAAAGACCTTCCCGGATCCCTCACGGTCCACTTCCAGAAAGACAGGAGCAGCCTTGGCCGCCGCCGTTGCGACACCGACGTTCCATGATCTTTGGCGGCCGCGCGCCAATCCGTGGGCCATTGCCATCACGGTGACGCTGGCTACGTTCATGGAAGCGCTGGACTACCTCGATTGCAAATGTGGCCATGCAGCACATCGCCGGAACGCTTTCCGCCAGCCAGGACGAAGCCACCTGGGTGCTGACCAGCTACCTGGTCGCCAATGCGATGGTGCTGCCCATCAGCGGCTGGATCGCCAACCGCATCGGACGCAAACGTTTCTACATGACTTGCGTCTTCCTCTTCACGGTGTGCTCGCTGCTCTGCGGGCTGGCGCCGACGCTGGGCTGCTGGTCTTCTTCCGCGTGCTGCAGGGGGCGGCAGGCGGAGGCCTTCAGCCCAGCGAACAGGCCATCCTGGCCGACACCTTCCGCCCCGAAAAGCGCAGCATGGCTTTCGCCGTTTACGGCGTGGCGGTGGTGACTGGCGCCCGCGATCGGCCCCACCGTGGGCGGGTGGATCATCGATAACTACAGCTGGCGCTGGATCTTCTTCCTCAACATTCCGGTGGGCATCCTGTCGATGTTTCTGACCAACCGCATGGTGGAGGACCCGCCCTACCTGGCCGAGATCCGCAAACGTCGCGAGGGCATCGACTACTGGGGACTGGGGCTGCTGGTGGTGGCCATCGGCGCTCTGCAAATCATGCTCGACAAGGGACAGGAGGACGACTGGTTCGCGTCGCGGTTGATCATCACGTGTGCCGTGGTGGGCGCAGTTGGCCTGGCATTGTTTATCTGGCGCGAACTGCGCGTGGAGCATCCGATTCTCGATCTGCGGCTTATCGGACAGCGAAATGTGGGCATGACGCAACTGGTGCTGTTCATGGTGGGAGTGTCTCTCTACACCAGCGTTGTGCTGATTCCCGCAGTTTCTGCAGGAGATCATGGGCTACTCCGCGGTGCAGGCCGGTCATGGCGGTGTCATCGGGCGCGATCGTTTTGATAATTCTTTTTCCTGTGTCAGGCGCGCTGGCGCCCAAGTTTGATCCGCGCTGGCTGGTTGCGATTGGTTTCGTGATCACCAGCCTGGGCCTCATCCGCATGACCAACATCAACCTCAACATCAGCTTCTGGGACGCGGTAAGCTGGCGTGCGTTTATCGCGCTGGGTTTGCCGTTCCTGTTTATTCCCATCAACACGCTCTGCTACGCGGGCATTCCGCAGCACAAGAACAACGAGATCAGTGGGCTGTCGGCCCTGTCACGCAACCTCGGCGGCAGCCTGGGGATCAGCATCATGACCACTATGCTGGCCCGGCTCAGCCAGCGGCACCTGGCCATGCTTTCGGCGCACACGGCGCCCGGCAATGGGCCGTTCGAAAGCACGCGATCGGCCCTCGCGGGTGCCTATCTTCAGCGCGGAGGCGGGGCCTGGCCCGATGCCATGAACCGCGCCGGAGCGCAGATCTATGGGATGGCGATACGGCAGGCCCGGCTGCTTGCGTACGTCGACGTGATCTGGTTCATGGTGGCCGCAACAATCGTTCTGGTGCCCCTGCCATTTGTGATGAAGCGGCCGAAGAAGGTCAGGGCGGTAGTGGTCCACTGAGCGCTTCAGCGCGGCTGTGCGGGCAGAGGATCTTCCAGCAACTCACGAATTTCCTGCTGTTGCGCCTTTGCCTCAGGGGAGCCGGTGCCGCCACGGCCGGTGTTGAGCTTCGCCAGCAGAAGAGGCGTGGATCCGCTCTTGTTTTTACGCGTGGGATCGGCGCCACGTTCGAGAAGAGTACGAACCGCCGCGGCGCATCGCGTTCGTACGGCTTTATGCAGCGGCGTTACTTCTCGCTTGTCGGCCGCGTTCGGATCGGCTCCCGCTTCGATCAGGCACTCGATCGCCGCCACCTGTGCCGCCGGATTCCACCTCGGCGAATTCGGGTTGCCGACCGCGGCCGCATGCAACGGCTCGTCTCCGAAGCGGTTTTTCGCGCGCACGTCCGCGCCCGCAGCGATGAGCTTTCGCACCATTTCTGATTTGTATGCCGCGGCGCCAAAGTGAAGGGCGGTATCGCCTGCGTAGATATAGCGTGCAACCGGATCCAGGAAATAGGTCTTCGCTTCCTGGCGACTGGCCCCTGTTTCGAAAGAGGCCTTAGCCAATTCCGGAGATGCGGCGAGAAGCCGCAAAACCGTCGCGGTATTGCTCGCAACGATCGCATTCACCAGTTCCCGTAGGGCCTCATCTCTATCGGCCACGCTCGTACCTTTCATCCACCGGGTCCGGACTCCTAAACCGCCTTCAGCGCCTGCTCCAGGTCCGCAATCAGGTCGTCCTTGTCTTCGATCCCAACCGACAACCGGATCAACCCCTCGGTGATTCCAACAGACGCGCGCTCCTCATCACTGAGTGAAGCATGCGTGGTCGTGGCCGAGTGTGAGGCCAGCGACTCAACCCCGCCCAGCGACTCGGCATTGAGGAACAGGTTGATGGCTGCGAGGAAGCGCCCGGCGGCGTCGCGCGAGCCCAGATCGAAGCTCAGCAGCGAGCCGAAGCCGCGCTGCTGCTTGAGGGCCAGTTCATGCTGCGGATGGCTCTTGAGACCAGGGTACGAAAGGCGCTTGAGTTTTGGCTGGGTTGAGAGGAACTCCGCGACCGCCCGGCCGTTCTCTTCGTGCTGCTTCATGCGCAGCGGCAGGGTGCGGATGCCGCGCAGGACAAGGAAGCACTCGAACGGCGACAGGATGCCGCCGGCAGCCTTCTGCACCAGCCAGAACCGCTCCTTGTGCTCGGGCCTCGTCCCGATAAGGGCGCCGCCGAGCCCGTCCGAGTGGCCATTCAAAAACTTCGTCGTCGAGTGCATCACGATATCGGCGCCGAGCGCGAGCGGGCTCTGCAGAACGGGCGACATGAACGTATTGTCCACGCTGACTTCGACACCGCGCGCATGCGCGATCTCGCACACTGCGGCGATGTCGGTGAGCACCATCAGCGGATTGGTCGGGCGTCTCTACATGAATCAGTTTGGTATTGGGTCGAATCGCGGCAGCCAGCGCGTCGAGGTTGCTCAGGTCGACGTACTGGATGTCGATACCGTAATGGCGCACGATGAGGTTGAACAGGCGCGCCGTGCCGCCATAAACATTGTGCGAACAGATGACGTGATCGCCGGAGTGCAATGTTGCCACCAGCGCATAGATGGCAGCCATGCCGCTCGCAAACGCGTGGCCACTGTAACCGCCTTCGAGCTTCGCCAGCGCAGTTTCGAGGCGATCGCGCGTGGGGTTACCGGCGCGCGAATAGTCCCAGCCCTTGTCGGTGCCGATGCCGGTGAGTTCGAACGTGGAAGATAGATACACGGGCACATTGACAGCGCCTGTCTGCGGATCAGGCTCCTGACCGGCATGCACGGCGAGAGTTGCAAATTTGGGTTCAGACATTTTTAAGCTTCTAGCTCCTGGCTTCTAGCTACTAGCTTATCGTGCGGAAATCAGCCTATGTGCCCGGATGCAGTTCGATCTTTAGGCGGGACCTTGCAAACACACTGATCGTGACGATGCGGTGATCGAGGTCCATATTTGGGTATCGCACGTTCAAGTAGTGTTCCGATCCGTGCGTCGCGTTGGAGAAAGAGAACTTTCCGTTGATGTCTGTGGTGGTGGATCGCAGAACTTCTTTGAAGCGCGAATCGCAGTCCTCGACTATTGCTCCGGAGAACGGCTGTCCAGCTGTATCCGTGACTACACCAGCAAGATGCCGCGCCTTCTCCGGTTGATGTTCGATGGTCATGTTGCCCTGCGCACGGGCACTGAACGAAAGCGCAACAATAATCAAAAGCCCGCTGAGGATTCTCGCGTGTACGGGCACGACTAGACTCCGCCCTCAAATATCTTCTTCGACAGATACCGCTCCGCGGAATCGGGAATGATCGTGACCACGCGCTTGCCTGCGCCCAGTTCGCGCGCCAATTCCACCGCCGCATGCACCGCCGCGCCCGCGCTCGAGCCGCCGAGGACTCCTTCTTCTGCGGCCAGCCGCTTCACCATCGCGAATGCATCGTCATCGTTGACCATCATCACGCGATCGCATACTCGCGATGAAACGTTTCCGGGATGAAGCTGACGCCGATGCCTTCCACGCGATGCTTGCCCGGCGGGCCGCCCTGCAGAATCGAACCCTGCGTCTCCACGGCCACCGTAACCACCGCCGGGATTATGCTCCTTCAGAAAGCGCGCCACGCCGGAGAAAGTTCCGCCCGTGCCCACGCCTGCCACGAAGCCGTCAACGCGGCCTTCCATCTGCTCCCAGATCTCGGCGGCGGTGGTGTCGTGATGAAACTGCCGGATTGGCCTGATTGGAGAACTGGCCGGCCATGAACGCGCCGGGAATCGTCGCCGGCCAGCTCCTCCGCCTGGCGGATCGCGCCGCGCATGCCTTCGTCTTCCGGCGTGCGCACCACTTCCGCGCCAAAGCCGCGCATCAGGATGCATTTCTCTTCGGCGAATCCTTCGGGGACAAACAGCTTCACCGCGTACCCGCGATTGACGCCGATGAGCGCCAGGCCCACGCCGGTATTGCCTGCGGTGGCCTCGACGATGGTCGCTCCCGGCCTGAGAAGGCCGCGCTTCTCGGCGTCCAGAATCATGCCCAGGGCGGCGCGGTCTTTGACGCTCCCGCCGGGGTTGAGGAACTCCAGTTTGGCGAAGATCGAAGCCGCATCTCGGGGCACAATGCGTCCCAGCCTGAGCATAGGCGTGTGCCCTACCAGTTGCGTTATATCGTCTGCAATGCGAGGGGAAAGTGAGGAACTGGCGACTGCCATGCGGTTCAGTCTATACCTGCTTAGAGCGCTGCACGCATTGCGGTGTTTGGCGCCGTGGTCACAGCGGAAAAGTTACTGCCGGGCGGCAGTGGACGTGGATCTCTTGGCGCCGCGCACCACCGGGAAATAGCCGGTGCGGGTGCGGACGTTGAGCTTGCCGTGCCCTTCTGGCCTCGGCGGTCACCTGGACGCGGCGGAAGCCGGGCTCGGTGGACGGCTTGGTGGAGTGGTAGCCCAGCGTGTACTGGCTGCGGATGTCGCGCGCCACTTCGGCGGCGATCTGGTCCACCTGCTCGAGGGACTTGGGGAAGAAGGCGATGCCGCCGGTTTCGGTGGAGAGCATCTCCAGGGCGCGGCGCGCGTGGCGCACTTCGGAGTGGCTCATCTCGTCGCCGAAGAGCAGGCCGATGGAGTAGATGACCGGGCCGGAGAGTTGCTGCACGCGGCGGATGGTCTGCTCGAGGTTGAGGGTGGAGGCGTTGTCTTCGCCGTCGGTGATGAGGACCAGCACCTGCTTGGGCCGCTTGGCGTCGGTGGCCAGCTTGTCGGCCGAGGCCACCACGGCGTCGTAGAGCGCGGTGCCGCCGCGCGATTCGATGTGCGAGAGGCCGTCGCGCAGCTTGTTGACGTTGGAGGTGAATTCCTGGTCGATGAAGGCTTCGTCGGAGAAGTTCACGACGAAGGCTTCGTCCTGCGGGTTCGAGGCCTGGATCAGGTCGAGGGCGCTCTTGTTCACCGCCGGGCGCTTCTTCGACATGGAGCCGGAGTTGTCGACCACCAGCGCGATGGAAACCGGCAGATCGGTGTGCTGGAAGCTGATGATGGTTTGCTTGACGCCGTCTTCGAAGACGTTGAAGTCGTCCTTCTTGAGGTCCTGGACGAGGCGGTTGCCGTCGAGCACGGTGGCGTTCAGGACCACTTCTTCCACGTCGGTGCGCAGGATGAAGCCGCCGCCCTCTTTCTTGACTTCGTTCCGGCGCGGCAGCGTCGGCGGCCGGGCTCGCGCGTCGGGCGAGCGCACGGGGTCGCGGTCCACGGTGAGCGGCGACGGAGCCTGCGCTGCGCGACGGGGCGCGGGCTGGCGATTGGGCGCTTGTTGCGCTGTCAGCGAGAGGGCCGACTCCGGCGAGAAGCACCGCGAGAAGCGCGCTATTGCAATGGCGCATAGTAGCCGGTGCGAGCATGAACAGTAAGCGGAGGCAGTCCCTGTGGAGGATTCAGCTTTACCTTCACTTTACGCCACTTGCCGTCGCGGTGCATGTCCTTGGGCGTGTAGCCGATCACATATTGGTTGCGCAGTTCGGTCGAAATCTTCTCGGCGATGTCGCTCATTTCGCGACAGGTCGTCGACGCGGAACATGCGTCCGCCGGTCTCCTCGCAAAGTTCGTTCAGAAGCAGCGGGCCGGTGCGCTCTTCGGGCGTGGCGGCATAGGGGTCGAAGATGCCGATGGAATAGATCTCCACGTCGGACTCGCGGACCTGGGAGCGGACTTCGCCCTCGGTGTAGCGGGAGCGGTTGTCGCCGCCGTCGGAAACCACCAGCAGCGCTTTGCGCTCGTGGCGGGCGTCCTTCATTTTGGCCACGCCGTAGTAGATGGCGTCGAGCAGCGCGGTGCGATGGCCGCTGCGCACGGTGGCCAGGCGCGCCTGGATGTCTTCGACGGAGTTGGTGAAGTCTTCAATCAGCTCGGGCCGGTCGTTGAAGCCGATGACGAAGAACTCGTCCTCGCGGATTGGCGGTCTTGATGAACTGCAGGATCGACTCGCGGGCGCGGAGAGCTTTGAGGTCATGGAGCCGGAGAGGTCGAAGATGATGCCGATGGAGACCGGGGCATCCTCGCTGGCGAAGGTCCGGATCTTCTGCTGCGCCGTTGTTCTCGTAGATTTGAAAGTCTTCCTGCTCGAGGCCGGTGACCAGGCGGTTCATGGGGTCGGTGACGGTGATCGGGACCAGCACCATGTCGACATTCATGCGGATCAAGCGCGCCGGGGCGGGCCTTGGCGGCCGCGGGGCCGGTGACGGCCGGGGCTTCGGCTCCGGCCGGCGCGCCGGTGGCCGGGGTGCCGGGGCGGTGGTCGATGGCGGCGGAACATGGACCTTGTTGAGGGGATCGTCCTGCGCGCTGCGCCCAGGCCGCGAAGCACAGCGCTGCAACGCACAAATGCAGAAGCATTCGGCCGGAATGACCGGATGGACGGGTTTGCCACTGCAATCAGCTGTCGAACGCAGAATGGAATGAATTGTCCTCATGCCGCAGCACCGATGGAGTAGAACGTGATCTTAGCACGGCCAGCCGACTTCTGTTCCGCGCGGCGGCTTCGCGGTTTCATCACGTAAACCTGACACCCTGACCTGCCTCGCGACCCCAGCGACAAGACCTGTCGCTGGGACCCTGCCCCGGTGCTCGCGATACAATCGAGCCTGGAACCTTTCGCGATTCTTTCGTTTCGTCAGACCCAACCTGCGGGGTGCAACCCCGTTTTCAGTCGGAGCACGACCTGCCGCATGGCCAACATTTATCCATTCCGCGCCTGGCGATACAATCCGGCCTCTGTCCGCTTAGACGATGTGGTCACGCAACCGTATGACAAGATCTCTCCGGCCATGCAGCAGGCCTATTACCAGCGCAGCCCTTACAACCTGGTGCGCATCATCCTGGGTCTGCCTGAACTCTTCGATGCCGAGCGAAGCGAAAGTGTTTATAGCCGCGCGGCCCGCGACTTCCAGGCCTGGCGCGAGCAGGGAGTACTGATCCAGGAGAAAGCTCCCTGCGTGTTTGCGTACTCGCAGCGATTCCAGGTGCCAGGCTCCGAGCGAGGTGAAGGAGCGCCGCGGATTCATCGCCCTGGGCAAACTTCACGACTACGCCGACCAGGTGGTCTTCCGTCATGAACAGACGCTTTCCAAGCCCAAGAGCGACCGGCTGAACCTGCTGAAGGCCACGCGCGCGCACTTCGGCCAGATTTTCATGCTGTACTCGGATCCGGCGGGCAGCGTGGAGAAGATTCTGTACGACGGCAACGGGCCGGCCGACGCCGAAGTGACCGACGAGTACGGCGTGCTGCACCGGCTGTGGCGGGTCAACGATCCGGCCGTCGATCCGGCTGCTGGTCACGGCCATGGCCGACAAGAAGCTGATCATCGCCGACGGGCATCACCGCTACGAGACGGCGCTCGGCTATGCGAAGGAGCACGCCCCGCGCAGCGACAGCCGCAAGACCGAGTCGAACGTGCAGTCAGTTGCCGCAGCCGGCCTATCCCGAAGCCGCGGTGATGATGACGTTCGTGAACATGGATTCCGACGGGCTGGTGATTCTGCCGACGCATCGCGTGGTTCACAGCCTGGCCGGGTTCGACGCCGCGGCGTTTCGCCAAGGCTGCGGAGGAGTTCTTCTGCGTGGAGGCCCTGCCGGAGAGCGACGCCGGCGAGTATCATCGACACGTTGAAGGAACAGGCCGGGCACGGCGTTCGTGGCCGTGACGCGGAGCCGGCGCATTCCTGCTGCAAATCCAAGCCCGAGGCCGCGGTCGCCGCACTCGCGACATCTGCCGGAGCGGCAGCGCCAGCTCGACCTGAGCCATCTGCACGCCATCGTGCTCGACCGGCTGCTGGGCCTCGATCCCGAGAAGGTTCGCGAGCAGACCAACATCCGCTATCTGCGCGATGCCGGCGAGGCGGTGGAGCAGGTCCGGCGCGGCGAGGCGGATGTCGCCTTCCTCACCAACCCGGTCACCATGGAACAGCTGAAGGAAGTCGCGTTTGCGGGCGAAGTGATGCCGCAGAAGTCGACCGACTTCTATCCCAAGCTTTTGAGTGGTCTCGCCATCTATGCCCTGGAGTAGGTGCGGGCTCGCGGCCCTGCTGCTCGATCGCCGGATTCACCGCGGGAACCGAATTGTCCCTGAGAGCGAGCGCGCAGCAGCCACCACCTCCCGCGCCGAAGCCCGCAGTTTCCACTGCGCGGCCGCAGCCTGCGCAGACTCCCGGCCAATCCCCTGCTCCGGTTCCGACCGTCCCCGCCGCCGCCTGCGCCTCCCCGCTTCGTCATCGTGATCGATGCGGCGCACGGCGGGCGACGACCTGGGCGGCCACCTGTCCAGCGGCCAGCTGGAAAAGAACGCCAACCTGGCCTTGAGTGTGCGGCTGCGGTCGCTGCTCGGCGCGCGCGGCATCCAGGTGGTCACGACGCGCGAGTCGGACCAGTCCGTGACCATGGACCGGCGCGCGGAAATCGCCAACCACGCCGACGCCAGGCCTGCATCAGCCTGCACACGGCCGAGACAGGTTCCGGCGTGCACCTGTTCGTTTCGTCGCTGGCTCCCGCGACGCCGACCCGGTTTATGGCGTGGAAGACCGCGCAGGCCGCATGGGTGACGCGCAGCCTGGCTCTGGCCGGAGTGCTGAATTCCGCACTGCTGCACGCGGGGACCACCGTCACGCTGGGCCGGACGCCGCTTGCCCGGCATCGAAAGCATGACCTGCCCGGCGGTGGCGATTGAAGCTCGCCCCGGAACGCGACTCCGACCACAAGGTGACCGCCGAGCCGGATGATGCCGACTACCAGGCCCGCATGGCTGCAAACGCTTGCGACCGCGCTGCTGGAATGGCGGACGGACGCATGGCGGCCCGACGCGTCGAGCTGGAGGGGCGCCAGCCATGATTCCTCGCTACCAGATCATCATCTTCTCCGTCCTGCTGCTGGCGTCGCTGGCCATGGGCGGCATGCTGTGGCACCTCCGGCAGCGCGCCCATGAGCGTCTGGTCGCGGGAGTGGATTCGGCGCCCACCAAGGCTCCCGAAGTTGCCCCGGCTGAAAAGGCCACGCTGATGGTGGCCAATGACGACGACAATTCGCTGCTGGCCCAGGTGCACTCGCTCCCCTTGCCTGCCGATCCTGGATCGCGGGCGCGAGCGGTGCTGGGCCGGTTGCTCGATATCTACGCGCGCCAAGGATGCAACCCATCCCGTGCCCGGCGGCGCGGGTTCAGTCTCGCAGGTGTTTCTTTTGCCCTTGCCGGGGGCGGCAAACCGTCCCGCTCCGCACAAAAGCAGCAAGGTGGTCATCACCGATGACGGGGCCGCCTTATCTGGAGACATTCCCTCGAGTCCCGAAATTGCCGTCGTCAACCTGACCAGCAATTTTGTTGCGAGTCATCCATCGGGGCTGGAGACCGAGACGCTCACGGTGCTCTCGATCTGCGGAACCATTCACGCCAATCTGCCGCGGGTGACCGAGGTCCGGTTCCTGGTGGACGGGCAGCAGCGGCCCACTCTGGCCGGCCATGCCGACCTGACCCGCACGTATCTGGTGTCCGATGCTGTTGCCGCGGCGAACGCCTCCGGCGGAGGTCTCGCACCGTGAGTTCGCCCATCCCTTTCTTCTCCGCCGACCATCGGCGTCTTCGATTCCGGCTTCGGCGGGCTTACGGTGTTGCGCGCGCTCATTCGGCGCTTTCCCGCGGCGCGGTTCGCATTTATCGGCGACACGGCGCGGCTGCCCTACGGCTCGAAGTCGCGGCGCACCATCGCGCGCTACGCGGTGGAGAGCGCGCAGTTCCTGGTCCGCGAACAAGGCGCCGAGTTCCTGGTAATCGCATGCAACACGGCCAGCGCGCTGGCCCTCGATGCGATCGAGAGCGCCGTGCCGGTGCCGGTGCTGGGCGTGATCGAGCCGGGCGCAATGGCGGCCCGGGCGGCGTCTCGCACCGGCGACGTGCTGGTGATCGCGACAGACGCTACGGTGCAGAGCCATGCCTATGCCGCGGCCTGCCAGGCGCAGGGCCTGCGCGCGCTCGAGAAGGCCTGCCCGCTGCTGGTGCCGCTGGTGGAAGAGGGCTGGACCAGGCATCCGGTCACGGCCCAGGTGATTCGCATCTATCTCGACGAGCTTCTGGCCGAGGCCGCCGCAAAGAGCCTCAATCCCGACACGCTGGTGCTGGGATGCACGCACTACCCGCTGCTCCGGGAGTTGATCGAACAGGCTGTTCCGAGCCGGGATGCGCGTGATCGACTCCGCCGAGTCAGCGGCCGAGGCCGCGGTACGCATGATCAACGGGCGCGTGGCTGTCGCCTTCCGCCGGCTCCGTTCCTGATACTTTGATCCGCTGCTTCGCCACCGATTCAGTGGAGAAATTTCAGCGCCTGGGGTCGCGCTTTCTCGACCGTCCGGTGGGCGAGGTGGAACTGGTCGACCTGGGCGGCTGACACCGCGAATCCGGCTGATATCCTAAGAAACGGTTGGCCCAACGCTTCCCTGAACACTCCTGCGAACTCTGGAGGAAACAAGAGAACGATGATCGATCTGGCAGGTAAAACGGCCGTGGTCTTCGGGCTGGCAAACAAGCGTTCCATCGCCTGGGGCATTGCCCAGAAACTGCACGCGGCCGGCGCCACCCTGGCCATCTGCTACCAGAACGAGCGCATGAAGCTCGAAGCCGAAGGACTGATCGCCGATCTGCCCGGGGCCTCCGGCTTCCAGTGCGACGTTTCCAGCGACCAGGAGATCGATTCGCTGTTCGCTGCGCTCAAGGAGAAGTACGGCAAGCTCGATATTCTGGTGCATGCGGTGGCGTTTGCGCCGGCCGCGGACCTGAAGGGCGAATTCATCAACACCAGCCGCGACGGATTTCGCATTGCCATGGACGTCAGCGTGTACTCGCTGATCGCGGTGAGCCGCGGCGCTGCGCCGCTGATGACCGACGGCGGCAGCATCATGACGCTCACCTACTACGCCGCCGAAAAAGTCGTGCCCAACTACAACGTGATGGCGCTGGCCAAGGCGGCTCTGGAATCGGCTACGCGCTATCTCGCCGCCAATCTCGGCCCCAAGAATATTCGCGTCAACGCCATCTCCGCCGGCCCCATCAAGACGCTGGCGGCGCGCGGCATCGGCGACCTGAGCGAGATGATGAGAGCCCACATGGAGCGCGCTCCGCTGCACCGCAATGTCGATCAGCTCGAAGTGGGCGGCCTGGCGCTGTTCCTGGCCAGCGACCTCTCCAGCGCCATCACCGGCGAAACCATCTACGTCGACTGCGGCTACAACATCATGGGCTTCTGAAGGGCCCTGGATATCGTAGACCCGCCCTAGCAGAGCTAGGACGGGGCACCCCGGTTCGTGGGGGTGGTCAAATAAGCTCATGAAGCGAATCCCCTTTGAAGACGCGCACTCAACGCTCGAAGGCGCCCTACGCAGCCTGGGCTTTACCGCCGAGCGCGCCCAGATGTGCGCACGCCTGTTTGCGGAAACCACCTGCGACGGCGTCTACACGCACGGCATCAACCGCTTTGCGCGATTCGTGGCCATGGTGCGCAACGGCAGCATCGATGTGAATGCCGAGCCGGCGGTGGTGACGCGGATCGGGGCGCTGGAACGGTGGGACGGACGCGCCGGGCCAGGCAATCTGAATGCCTATGCGGCGATGGAACGCACCATGGCGCTGAGCCGTGAGCACGGCGTGGGATGCGTGGCGCTGGGCAACACCAACCACTGGATGCGCGGCGGCACCTACGGATGGCAGGCAGCGGAAGCGGGCCTGATCGGGATCTGCTGGACGAACACCATGCCGAACCTGCCGCCCTGGGGTGGGACCGGGCCGTCCATCGGGAACAATCCGCTGGTGATCGGAGTGCCCCGCGCGAAGGGCCCGGTGGTGCTGGACATGGCCATGTCGCAGTTCTCTTATGGAGCGCTCGAGAGCTATCGCAAGCGCGGCGAGGCGCTGCCGGTCGATGGCGGATTCGATGCGGATGGAAATCTCACACGGGACGCCGCAGCGATTGAAGCTTCGCAACGGGCACTGCCCGTTGGTTACTGGAAAGGCTCCGGGCTCGCGGTCGTGCTCGATGCCATGGCCGCGATGCTGTCGCTTGGGAAGGCGACGCACCAGATTGAAGCGGATTCGCTTCGCGAGACGGCAGTGTCGCAGGTGTTTGTATCGATGGACCCGGGAACAGTGCCGGATACCATAGTCGACGGGATCGTCGAATCACTGCACAAGTGCGGAGGCGACGCTGCGGTTCGATATCCGGGAGAGCGCACTCTGAAGATACGCGAGGAAAACCGGAGACTGGGGCTGCCGGTAGATGAAGAGATCTGGGCGGAAATCCAGCAGATGCTGGATCCCCCCTGATCACTGCTTCTTCGGCGTAATCTCGGTGACCGGCAAGTCCCAGTGGCTGACGAGAATCTCAAACCGCCTCTGCTCTTCCGCGTTGTACTGCGCTTGATCGGGCCACAATTCCTTGATCATCGCTTCTTCTTCGGGATTCGCAGTAGTCGCTACCGTCGAGTTCTTGAAACGGATAGTCACGCGATAATCCCAGCGGCCGTCTTCCGTCGTATGATATGCGGGCGTTTCAATTTTCACTGAGAGCATGCGGCCCGTGCCCACTATCTTTTGCAGAAGCGGGTAGTGATTCTTGAGGAAGAGTTCGAGGAATTCCTTCTGATGCCCCCATTGCACCTTGTAGTAGTACTCAACGGTGTAGGGTTGGTCGGCACCGCCCTGGGGCGGTGCGCCCTGGGCGATCAGCGGCGCAGCAAGAGAGCGCTGCGACGACTGCGGCAAAGGCAAAGAGAAAAAATCTGCGCATAGAACCTCCACAAAATAACGATGACTAGCAAATATATATCGTGGAGGTTCTATGCGGATTTCAAGAGGAGGAGACTGCGTTTAGTTCATAGTTCTCAGTTGTCAGTTTTCAGTTCTGGTCTGTTCAGATTGGAGAGCAAAATTGGTGAATGGCGTTGTCAAATACTAGTCACTGACCACTGACCGCTAACCACTGTCTTCATGCGTGGGCGTAGGTTGCGAGAGCGCTACGGTTGGGAATAGTCATCATCGAGCCCTTGAAATCAACCAGCTGCCGCGTCTTGAAGGTGCTCAGCGTGCGGGTGACGGTTTCGCGCGAGGCGCCGATGAATTCGCCGATCTCTTCGTGAGTCATGGAGAAGCGGAAGCGCCGGCCGCCGCATTCCGTGGTCTGCCCGTTGTCGCTCCAGTCGAGCAGCAAACGGGCAAGCTTTTCGGGCGCTGTGGCAGCGAGCCCTACGGTACGCAACTGGTCGCAGGCCTTGGTCACGCTGCGGCTCAGTTCTTCAATCACGACCTGGTAAGCCTCGGGGTGACGAGCAAGGAAGTTGAGGAAATCGCGGCGGCCGATGTGCGCGACCTTGGCGGGATAGAGCGTCTCCGCGGTCACGTCATAGGGGCTGCCGGCAAGCGTCGAGGCCATGCCAAGGATCTCGCCCTTCCGTGCGATCGCGAGGCTCAGCCGGCGGCCCTCGCTCGAGTTGATGGAGACTTTCACCTCTCCCTCGAGAACGATGTAAATGCCCTGGGCCGGATCCTTCTCAGAAAAGATAACGACGTTGGCGGCATAGGACGAGGGGAACTGCATCGACTGCAAATCCTGCAATGCGGCAGGGGTCAGCTTATTGAAGAACTCGCCGGCCGGCTTGGCCAGGTTCCTGCAATTGCTCGATGTCGTGTAAGTGATTTCCATGTCGAACCTCCTCGTCAGCATGCTTGCTCTTGCGACTGCGTGATTTCGTCAGCCAGATATTGGGCCCAGGGGGAACTGGCTATCAGTGTTGCGTGGGTCTGAGCGTAGATTTCTCTCAGCACCTGCTTGCCGAAAGCATCTGCGTAAGTCACATTGCGTAAATCGATGGATAGTTGTTTTTCTCCAAGTTGCGGAGCGGTTTCCATCCAGACCCGGCTGTAGCTCCGCAACCCAAGGCCCCGCGACCCGCCCTTCCAGCCTGATCTCGATCGCCTTGTCGTCGTTTTGAATCGTGATCTTTAACGTATGCCGGCCCGCCTTTGAGCCACGCCTTACCTATATGCATGGGGCGTGCCAAAGTGTGCGCTAGATCACATGTCGTGATCCGCGCATTGAAAACACAGCACTTACATTGAGATTGAACGATTCGGAAAGGAAAGTGACGAAGCGCAGGTGACGAAGTGACGATGACGAAATATCGTCGCGACGACGGCATCTCGTCGCGACATCACATATAGTCGCTGCGCTCGATGCCGAGCTTCTTCAGTTTTGAATTCAAGGTGGTGCGTTTCACGCCCAGACGCGCGGCCGCGCCTTCCGGTCCGCCGATCTGGCCCTTGGTCTCGCGCAGCACCCGCAATATATGCTCGCGTTCCGCGGCGCGCAGGTTGGGATTCTCGGCACCGCCGCTTCCGCTTCTTCCTCTTCGTCGTCGCTCTCCAACTCGGCCAGCGGAACATAGAGCACCGGGCCGCGGGTGAGAATCACCGCGCGCTCCAGCAGGTTCTCGAGCTCGCGAATATTGCCCGGCCAGTTCCACCGCATCAGCGCTTCCATGGTTTCGTCGGGAATCTTCTCGATGGTCTTGCCCATGCGCCGGCTGTGCGTGGCGACAAAATGGCGCACCAGCACGGGAATGTCGCCGGCGCGCTCGCGCAGCGGCGGCGAGAAAATCGGGAAACACCTTCAGCCGGTAATACAGGTCGGCGCGAAACTGTCTTTTCCGCCACCATCTTTGCCCAGGTCGCGATTGGTGGCCGCGATCAGCCGCACGTTCACGCTGATGGGGCGCGTTCCGCCCAGCCGTTCGAATCTCGCGCTCCTGCAGCGCGCGCAGCAGCTTGGGTTGCAGGTCGAGCGGCATCTCGCCGACTTCGTCCAGGAACAGCGTTCCCTCGTGCGCCAGTTCGAGCCGGCCCAGCTTGCGCGCGATGGCGCCGGTGAACGCGCCTTTCTCGTGGCCGAACAGCTCGCTCTCCAGCAAGCCCGCCGGGAATGGCCGCGCAATTCAGCTTGACGAAGGTGCGATCGCTGCGCGGGCTCAGGCGATGAATGGCGCGCGCCAGCAGTTCCTTGCCGGTGCCGGTCTCGCCCTGGATGAGCACGGTCGCATCGGTGGGCGCCACGGTTTCAATCTCCTTGAGCACCTGGCGCAGGCCCGTGCTCTCGCCCACGATGTCTTCGAAGCGATTCTCGAGGTTGATCTCTTCTTCGAGATATTGCTTCTCCTGGCGTGAGCCGGTCGCGCAACTCGGCAATCTGCCGGAAGGCCAGGGCATTGTTGACCGCCATCGCCACCTGGTCGGCGATCTGGGCCAGCATCTCCGCTTCGCGCTGGCCAAATGCAGCTTCCGTGCCGGCTGGCCACCGCCAGCGCGCCGATCGCCTTACCGCGATGAATGAGCGGAACCCAGCAACCCGACTGCATGCCCAGTACCGGTCAGGTGGCGCACGCCTTCCGGGGCAAAGCGCGATCCCGCGATCTTGGTCAGCACGACCGGCTCGCGGGTGCGAAATGCCTCTCCCGCCGGCGAGCCCTCCAGGGGCAAACGCACTTCGCCGCGCGGGCGTCTCTGTCCTCGCGCCCCAGAAACTGCACCATCATTACATCTCTGGTCTCGTCATAAAGGCCAAGGGTCGCCGCATCGTGCGGAATCACTTCGCCGATACTGGCCGAGATTGCGCCCAGCAGCTTGCGCACGTCCATGTTCGCCAGCAGCGCGCTGCTCAACTGCAGCATCACCGCTTCTTCGGCGCGCTTGCGATCGGTGAAGTCGCGCGTCACCTTGGCGTAGCCGGTCACTTCGCCGTTCGAATCGCGAATCGCGGTGAGCACAATGTCGGCCCAGAAGCGCGAGCCGTCCTTGCGCACGCCGCCAGCCTTCTTCTTCGATGCGTCCCCTCTGCACTGCCAGGCGCAACAGTTCCGCAGGCCGGCCGCGATCCCGATCCTCCTGCGTGAAGAACCGCGAGAAATGCTTGCCCACGATCTCGTCGGCGGTATATCCCTTGATGCGCTCCGCGCCCGGATTCCACGTCATCACGTTGCCGTCGCGATCGAGCAGGTAGATCGCGTAGTCGCGCACGCTCTCCACGATGGAGCGCAGTTGCAGATCGCTGCCGGCGCGCCATCTCGATGGCCTCTCGTTGCTCGGTGGCATCGCGCACAAAGCTCAGCGTCACCACGCCGTTGATGGTGTGCATCGGCTTCAGCATGATGTCGACAGGAAATTCGCGTGCCGTCCTTGCGCAGGCCGAACAGGTTCATCGCCGCGCCCATCTGCCGCGCCCGCGGGTGCGCATTGTAGTTTTCGCGATGGCTGGGATGGCGGCCCCGGAAGCGCTCCGGAACCAGATCCTCGACATTCATGCCCGGCAAGTTCAGTACGCGTGTAACCGAAAAGCTCCGTCGCCCGCGGGTTCGCATCACGGATCGCACCCGCGGCGTCCGTGACAAAAATCGCGTCGGGAGAAAACTCAAAGAGATTCTCCAGCGCCACGTGGGCGATCTCGGCATTGCCTTGTCCAGGCGTATCCGGCGCGTCCCAACCCGGGGAATCGGAAGAGGCGCATGACCTCGGTATCCTAGCCGACACAATACCCTTTTGGGCGACCGCCGTGCAAACGGAACGGCGGTGTGTGGACACGGTCTGTCAATCGGGCGCAACCTCCCCGAATTAACAGTTTTCTTTACCCCCGCGCGAAGATTGAGAACAATCCGTCCCTCTTTTCTGCACCTTTCCGCGCTCATCGGAATCCAAAAGGCGAACAGGAGACTCCCTCAAACATGGCTCAGAAGATCGCATTCATCACCGGTGGCAATCGCGGACTCGGATTTCAAACAGCGCTCGATCTCAAGAACGACGGCGTCAAGGTGGTCATAGGCTCGCGCGACGCGAAGCAAGGGCAGAACGCAGTGGAAAAGCTTCGCGCCGCGGGCGTGGACGCCGATGTCCATCCAGTTCGACATCACCAACGTAGCCGATCACAAGGCCGCGTACGACTACTTCAACTCGAAGTATGGGCGGCTCGATATTCTCGTAAATAACGCGGGCATCGCCGGCGGAACCTTCCCCGGAACCGGCCCGGAACACTCCGCCTCCGACGTTCCCAATGACTTGTTGCACAAGGTGTTCGAGACAAATTTCTTCGCTCCGGTTGCGCTCACCAAAACGCTGCTGCCGCTGCTCAAGAAGAGCCCCGCGGGCCGCATCGTGAATCTCTCCAGCATTCTCGGCTCGCTCACCTTGCACGCCGATCCCAAATCGCCCATCTACAACGCGAAATCATTCGCTTACGACGCTTCGAAGACCGCCTTGAATGCGTTCACTATTCATCTCGCCTACGAGCTGCGCGACACCAAGATCAAGGTGAATTCGGCACATCCCGGCTGGGTGAAGACCGACATGGGCGGCGACCAGGCGCCGATGGAAGTCAGCGAAGGCGGCAAGACCAGCGCCGCGCTCGCCACCCTGCCCGACAACGGCCCCACCGGCGGCTACTTCCACCTCGGCAAACCCCTCCCCTGGTAAGTTTTGGTCAAAAACGCGACGGCAAGCGCTGGCTTAAAATATTGATAGGCAGGCCGGCAGCTTGCCGTCGCTCGTTTGCGGCTCCTGGGGTAAGCCGCAAAGTCATGGTTCAATGTTCGCGTCGCGCCGCGTCTGCCTCTTCTGCCAGTTCGTGCAGCATGCTGAAGAAGGCCGGCGCTTGTCCGATGAATAGCCCCATCGCCGTCAGGAATTTCACCACTCCCGTCGCGATCCCCCGCGTTTCCGTCGGTCGGATGATCGAGCACGGAGGAAGCTTCCGGCTCAGGAACGGACAGGGCTCGGGCATAATCAGGTTGGTCTGAAAAGTTTCGCCGCCGAACGGCGCGGAATTCAAGTCAGGAAACGTCACCGAAACTCCCGTCACGGGATCCACCGCAGTCAGCGGTTTGGCATTCCCCGCCTTGTCGGCCCATGTCTGGAAATGCATCGTTTCCGTCGGTCCGATGCTGATCAGGATCCGCAGCACCTCCACGCTTGTCGCCCTTTGCGCCATTGCCGGATACAGGCTGTTGCCGCCCTGCTCGATGGTCGGAAAGTGAAACCCGGCCGTGTTGGCGATCGCCTGCAGAAAGTTCGAGTCCATCGTATCGGCGTCCGTGCGGGGAATGGCCGTATGCTTCCCTACGGCAAGTGTCGGTATCGCCTGCGGAAACGTAAAGGACGGATCGAGATCAGGATTATGCGTACTGCTCCGATAGCGCGTCCACCAGCTGGTGTCGAGCGTAAGCTCCATCAGGTTAGTCAGCCGCAGCTTGCCGCTCGAACCCGATGCTGTGCTCCCCATCAGGGTTCGAAATGGTTCGAGATCTACCGGTTCCGCTCCCTTGGATTTCAGGTAGGCATTGAGAAAGTTCTGGTGGGTGAACTCGTCGTCGGTGTTGTCGTGCACGTATTGCGCCATATCGGCATCAAGAAACGAAAGAGCCGCCGTGAAGGCCGGATTTCCGCTCCCCCCGGGAACCTCCTTATCGGGCACGCCGCACAGTTCGTTGTACTGCACCCAGAAATCCGTCTCCAGGATCTCGGCCGCCGCGGCAAATCGCAACAGCGCCGCATCGCCACGGGTCAGGCGTCCATCGTGTTCATCGCGGTCATCGTCGGCAATCGCCGAGGCGCTGTTGCTTAGAATTCCCACGCCGGCGGCTGCCAACCCCGCGGCAGATAATCCGTTCCTCACGAACGAACGGCGATCTACAAATGTTCGCGTACTGCTCCATATATCTTCCATACGAGAGCCTCCTTTATAGTCACCAGCCTCAGCCCGGAGGCATATCGCGTGTGTCAATCGAACGTAAGAGGATTGTCAGCACTTCAGCGAGTCCCGCGACACGATTGTCATCGGCACGTTTCGTGCCCACACCCGCGTCATTGCTAGACGACACGATCCGTTCGACTAAGCGGTCTGTCTCGTTTTTGTCTCCCGCGTGATGCCGGCGGGCGCAAGTTCTGGCGGTTGAGGAAAGTCTCCGCCGGCCGGCCGCTTTTTTACCTGAGCACAACTCTCCACCATGCCCGCGCAGCGACCTGCGTCGGTGCCTCCGTGCGGTGCCGCCGGTCGCGCGTTACAATCCGAGCGAACCGAAGCACAGAAAGGAACCCCATGCAAAAAAGGTGGGTTAAGATCGCTGTCGGCGTCGTCGCTCTCTTCATCCTTTTCCTGGTCATCATCCCTCTCTTCGTCAATGCCAACACCTTCCGCCCAACCGTCGAAGATCAGCTATCGAGCCTGATCGGGCGGCGGGTTACGCTCGACCATCTGTCGTTCTCCCTGTTGGGTGGCAAACTGGTCGCGGACAATATCGCCATCGCCGACGATCCCGCGTTCAGCACCGCGCCATTCATCAAAGCGAAAACGCTGAACATCGGCGTCGAGGTCTCTCCCCTGCTTTTCAGCCGCCAGGTACGCATCACGAATTTCACGGTTGATTCGCCCGGCATTCAGCTCATTCAGAATCAAGCTGGGAGATGGAATTTTTCCTCCATCGGCGGCGCCGCGGCGCGACCCACTTCGGCACAAAAGCCCAACGCCATTCCTGATCTCACCGTGAATCAGCTCAAGATCAGCAACGGCAGCGTCACCGTTCTTTCGCTTCCGCCGACCGGCAAGCCGTTCGTCTACTCCGACGTAAATCTGGGGGTAAAGCAATTCTCCTTCGCGAGATCGTTCCCGTTTGAGCTCTCCGCGAAGCTGCCCGCAGATGGAACCCTCAAACTCACCGGATCGGCTGGTCCCCTGTCGGAGAAAGACGCCGCCGACACGCCGTTCCAGGCCAGCCTGCAGATCCAGCATCTCGATCCTGTCGCCGCCGGCATGATCGATGCCAGCAAAGGCATCGCGATGGTCGACGACATCGACGCGCAGATCACCTCGAACGGAACCGTCGCGTCGAGCACCGGCAAGATCATCGCCGCCAAGCTGCAGCTCGCCCGCACCGGCTATCCGGCAGAGCAGCCGGTGAACATCGATTACCAGGTTTCCGACGATCTCGATGCGCGCGCCGGAACGGTCTCGGACATCGCCGTGCACACTGGCTCGGTCGTCGCCCACGTGACCGGGGGATTCCGATTCAATCCCCAAGGCGTGGCGCTCGACCTGCACCTTGCCGCACCCAATCTCCCCATCGACCAGCTCGAACAATTGCTTCCGGTCGTTGGCATCAAGCTCCCCACCGGCTCCTCTCTGCACGGCGGCACGCTTACGGCAAATCTCGCCGTCACCGGGCCGGCCACTGAATCCACCATCAGCGGACCCATCGAAGTTGACAACACCAGCCTGGCCGGCTTCGATCTTGGCTCGAAGATCCAGGGCCTGAATCCCTTCGGAGGAACCAGCAAGGGGACGCAGATCCAGCAGTTGAAGGCCACTCTCAATTCATCGCCGCAAGTGACGCAGATCAGCGATATCTACGGCGATGCGCCCTCGATCGGAACCGCAACCGGATCGGGCACCGTGTCTCCCTCCGGAGAGCTCAATTTCAACCTGGTGGCGAAGCTGAGCTCCTCCAACGTAGCGGGTGCAGTCGTCAACGGCGCCACAACCGCTGTCGGAACCGCGGTGGGAGGAGTCGGAGGTCTGGTTGGCGGACTTATGGGTCACAAATCCAACACCGTGGCCGGAAAGCCCGCTAGCCGCGGCATTCCGATCACGATCACGGGAACCGCGCAGAGCCCATCCATTCGTGCGAACATCGGCTCAATGCTCAAGTGAGCCTCGCATCGAGCAAAAACAAAATGCGCGGGCGGCATTCACGCCGCCCGCGCATCTCGCGCCAGTAGCCCGTTTTGACTAGTGGCTGAAGTTCAGGTTCACGTCCGGCAGTATGCCTGTTCCTTCCAGCCGCACCCCATCCAGCCTGCCCGGATCGAGCCCGAGCGCCTTTAGAATCGTGGGCGCCACCTGCAGCGTTCCCACTTCGCTGAACACCGTATGAGCGCGGTAGGACGGATGCGAAACCAGCAGCATCACGTTCGTGTCATCGTGCGCGAAGCCGCCGTGCTCTTCCTGCTTGGCGGCGCTGCCCGTGTAGATCACACCCACGTTGGGCGTAACAATAATGTCGGGCGTGCGCGGATCGCCGTTGGGCGGTAGTCCGGGCGTGTTGTAGTTCAGCGCCACGCTCGGACCATAGAAAATCTGTCCCGCGCCGATGGTCTTGGTGTTGGCCTCAAGCAGCGCCACCGCCGCATCGGTGTACGACGGATTGGTCAGCCAGAGCAGCGAAACATCGTCTTCCGTGGAGCCGATGCCGCTGCCATTCGGATCTTCCGATGGAGGCATGGCCGCATGGATCTGATTTGAAATCAGCGTCGCCGGCGACAGGCCGTTGGTGGTGTGATGCCCCGGGATGGGGAAGAACAAATTCGGATCGATCGGCGACTGGCCGTGCTTGGCCGTGATGATGATCAGCGTGGATTCCAACAGCCCGCGATGCTTCAATTCAGCGACCATCTCGCCGATCGAATCGTCGACATACTGGATGTTGCTGAGCACGGCCGCGCTCGGTGTGCCGGCTGCATCAAGATAGCCGCCCTTGACGCCGTTTTCGATCAGCTTCTGAGCCACGCTCACCGACTGGAAATTCATTCCGAAGATGGTCGGCGTCTTCGGTGGTCTTGGTGCCCAGGTGATTCTTACCCGCGATCTCGTTGAGGATCGCATTTACCTTTAGCGTGTCGTAGCACTGGATGTTCTGGAAGCTGTTGGTCCACGCGGTCAGGTCCGAGTTTGGATCGGGAACCGTCGCACAGTTCATTCCTTCCGGTGTGCTCACGCCCGGCAGCCCAACCACGTTCGAGTTGATCTCCGGCGAGTAAAGATCGTCGAGGACGCCCAGGCCGTCCCGGCCCGCCACCGAGGAGTAGGCTGGATGCTTGTCTGACCACGCGGTGTAGCCGCCCGCCTTGTGAATCACGCCATAGATGGTGTTGGTCCGAACGAATTCCCACGGATACACCGGTGCGCATCCCCGCTTGGGATCGCGATCCATCTTGGCCGGATCGAGAGAAGCTACGCCCCCATCAGTCAGCCCCGCTCCCGGCGCGCCGCCGTTCACCAGTGTCTGATCGATATCGAGACCTTCTTCATACTCGGTGGTATAGCCGGTGGGTGGCTTGGTGGCATCGCACGGCGCGGCAGGGTTTCCATTGCCCGTAGTCACCGCCGGCCCGTCGAGCGAGCGGTCATAAGCCACGTCGTAGTAAACACCCATCAGGCGCGGCGTCGCTCCGCTGACAATACTCATCAACCCCGGAAACGAGTCCGAAGGCTTCGAAGTACTGGCGGCAGCATAGTTCACACCCTTCCTGGCCAGCGTGGCAAGGTTGGGGCAATAAGGCTTGCCGTCATTCGCGCCGGCAATGCCTTGAGCGCAATTCGCAAAATCCACAGCGTGCATCCCGTCGATGCTGATCAACAGAACGTGCTTGATGGAACTATCGCCAAGGTCTCCGCCGTTCTGGGCAGAAGCACCCAGCATCAATACCGCAGCCGCCATCGCAACCAGGGAAAATCGTTGGTGCATACATCCTCCTGAGGGGAAATGAGTCACGTTTCGCGTGACCGAATTATGATTGATGAACAAATGCAGATCGCATACCGGAAGACAGGATCGGCCGCGCGTCCGCCTTCTCCCATTTGGAACTTGGATCTCGGTTCAAGTTATGGACACACTTCAAACGGCAGAGACAGGCGCGCGCCCGACCCCCGAATCATGTCGAGTAGATTGGAGTGCGTTTCAGGCCGGATCAAGAATCTGTTGTGATGCGAAGGTTGGGGAGATTCTCATCCGCAAAGAACTATAGGGGGCGAGGATTGCTCCATTGGTTACGGGCACGTTACAGCCGGGTTAAATCTTGCGCACTGCCGGGTCGGGGACAAAACAGACAACAAATCTCACATCCCTCTTCGATCTCGCACGACTTCCAAGCATTCGCACCACCTTGACAAGAATCGGCGCTACGCGCCTGCCCGTAGTAGATTTTCTGCATGATGTTCACCAGGCGGCTCCGCGATGGAGTACGGCGCGGAGAGATTACGTGCAGCGTACGCATATGGACGCGTCCCCATGTGCGAGTCGGGGCCCGATACCGAATGGAGGAGGGCGAAATCGAAATCGACTCCATTGAGCAGATCGGCCTTCCCGACATCACTCCTGAACTGGCGCGCGCGTCGGGGTTCCTCGGTGTCCTCGATCTTCTCAAGGTTGCGAAGCATGGCCGAGGCGAGAACATCTATCTCATTCGTTTCCACTATGTGCCGCCACCGGGCGCCAGAACGAAACGTTCCGGACCCGGCAGCAAGTAATCAACGGTCGCCCTCTTGCCTTTCGATACAATGCAAGCTGGTCAATGACTATCGCGAAGCCCCCGCAAAAGCACATCAACACTCCACGCCAAGTCCTGTTCGCCAGCCTGGTCGGCACCGCGGTCGAGTTTTTCGACTTCTATATCTACGCGACCGCGGCGGTGCTGGTATTTCCGCGCCTCTTTTTCCCCGCATCGAATCCGGCCTCGTCCACGCTGGCATCGCTGGCAACGTTCGCCATCGCTTTCGTGGCGCGTCCCATCGGCTCGGCGGTATTCGGGCATTTCGGCGACCGCATCGGCCGCAAGCGAACCCTGGTCCTCGCCCTCACCACCATGGGCCTCTCAACATTCATCATCGGCGCGCTGCCCGGCTACGATGCCATCGGAATCACCGCTCCCTTGCTGCTCGCCCTCTGCCGATTTGGCCAGGGCATCGGCCTTGGCGGCGAATGGGGCGGTGCCGTCCTGCTCGCGGTCGAGAATGCGCCCCCCGACCGCCGCGCTCTCTATGGCATGTTCCCGCAACTGGGAGCCCCCATCGGCTTCCTTCTTTCCGGAGGCGTCTTTCTCCTCCTCTCCCGCTTCCTCACCGACCAGCAGTTTTTCGCCTTCGGATGGCGGCTTCCCTTCCTGGCCAGTTCCCTGCTCGTAGTCCTCGGCCTCTGGGTGCGGCTGAGCATTACCGAAACGCCCGTGTTTCAGGCGGCACTCCAACACTCCCGACGCGCTGCCGTTCCCATGCTCACAGTTATCCGCAGCCACACCCGTGACGTCCTCGCCGGAATCCTCGTTTGCCTGGCGACCTTTGTTCTCTTTTACCTGATGACGGTTTTCGCACTTTCGTGGGGAACCACCGCCCTCCACTACAACCGCGCCACGTTTCTCATCATTCAACTGGTGGGAGTTCTATTCTTCGCTCTTACCATTCCCGTCTCCGCCCTGCTCGCGGAACGCGGCCGCCGCCCGGTCATGTTTGGGGTCAGCGCATTAATCGGAATCTTCGGCCTCTTCCTGGCGCGTCTCTTTTCCGCCGGAACCATGGGCGCACTCACCATGACCATTCTCGGCCTCGCACTTATGGGTCTGACCTATGGTCCGCTGGGAACCATCGTCTCCGAACTCTTTCCCACTTCCGTCCGCTACACCGGCAGTTCGCTCGCATTTAATCTTGCCGGAATTTTCGGCGCGTCTCTGGCGCCTTACATCGCCACATGGCTCGCCAAGACTTACGGCCTCCCATTCGTCGGCTACTATCTGACCGTCTCGGCGGTGATCAGCATCCTGGGACTGTTCCTGATTCGCGAGACCAAAGACGACGACATCGCCACGTAGTCGATCGAGCGATACACTGTGGGGGCGACAATATCCGCCCAACCACAACAGAAAGGTCCAGCGATGGGTGCTTCCCCGCAAACCACCACGCTTCCCCCATGCCGTCTGCTGCAATCCGGCGAATCGTTTATCGGCAAGCAGGGTCTCCAGTACGCGGTTGCCATCTCGGCTGAAACCGTCGGCGCACAGGCCATCCATATGCAGCTGGTCACCATTCCTCCCGGAGGCCGTGCGCGCGCCCACAAGCACAGCACCCACGAGACCGCCATCTACGCGCTCAGCGGCACCTCGGGCGTATGGCATGGAGAGCGACTCGAGCACCACACCATCGTCCCGCCCGGCAGCTTCTTCTATATCCCCGCGGATGTCCCGCATCTTCCTTACAACCCCAGCGCCACCGACCCCGTAGTCGCGGTTATCGCCCGCACCGACCCCAACGAGCAGGAGAGCGTCGTGCTCCTGCCTGAGCTCGACGGGATTCATCCCGCCTGACCATCCATTGCTTGGGGCTCTTGATTCAGAGACTTTCCCGGGCCACAATCCTTTCGTTGAGCGCATCGGCGATTTCGTGCTCACCTAGATCAAAATCTTGCCAGCCAGTCAAGAACTCGCTATTGCTGTCGCAACAAGACGTAGCGACAGTGGGATTGCGAGCACCGCTCGACGGTCTCTCAATTCCGAGTTGCAGCCTCTCGCTGGATTAGCTCGGTGAATCGGAGCCCCTTCGACAAAAGTACGTAACGGTTTTGAAAATCCGCGCCAATGTTCAAGTTGTTTGGAGGGGGTATACGAGAAACCAGACCGTAGCTCTCGAGTTTGCTAAAAACGCTGTCAATCTCGCCTTCAATCTTCGAGCCCCAGGGGCCTCGCTCCCTTTGCATATGCGCTTGATATCTTTCGATTCTTCCGTTAAGTCTCACTATTTTCCCTTCGATAAGAACCAATTCGCGCAGATAACTGACGTCCTGATCGGTCAATTCTGTTGCCACTCTCATCATTTCCTCGATCTCATCCTCATCAATCGGGCGGGGATCAGCAATACCATTGGCTAAAATCGTCGCGATCCGCTTCACCCGTTCCACGGCGCGCGTCACGATTGCCTTTCTGAATGCATCAAGAAGCAACCTCGAAGCCGCCTCGGTCCGAACATTGAACTCCATCGGGGAGAGTTTGCTTCGAAGTTTCTCGACTTCACCGCTTAGCCTTTGTACCTCACTCACAAGAGTGTCGATCAAAACTTTGGTCTTGTGGCGATCATCAGCCCTTCCGGCTTGGGCCAACGCGTGAATTATGGCATCAATGAACCATCCCTTGGGCGAAGCTTCAAGAGCCTCAATCAGTCTTTTGCTTATCGAAGAGGACGAAATCTCCTCTAGATCAAGCTGCCTCTGGATTGCATCGAGTGGATCGTCAATCGCCATGCCAGAGAGAATAGCTCACTTCGCGGCTGCGTTTCGAATCTGCTGAAGAATGGTGCAAGCCGACTAGTTGGTCCTCCGTGAAAAACGGGCAATTGCAAACAACGGACCCACGCACTCATCCAGCCGCTCCTCAATCGTCATGGTTCTCGCGATCTAACTTTCAACATTCCTCCAAAGAATCTCATCTTCGCCACTTCTTCGCTCTTCTTGTATAATCCTCACCGATGGACTTTCAACTCGTCACCCCTTACAAGCCCCGCGGCGATCAGCCCCGCGCCATTGAAGAGCTCATCGACGGCCTCGCCGCCGGCGAAAAGCACCAGGTCCTGCTCGGCGTCACCGGCTCCGGCAAGACCTTCACCATGGCCAAGGTCATCGAGCAGTCCAACCGCCCCGCCCTCATCCTCGCGCACAACAAGACCCTCGCCGCCCAGCTCTACCACGAGTTCAAGCAGTTCTTCCCCGGCAACGCGGTCGAGTACTTCGTCAGCTATTACGACTACTACCAGCCCGAGGCCTACATCCCCGCCGGCGACCTCTATATCGAAAAGGAAGCCACCATCAACGAAGAACTTCGACAAGCTCCGCCTCTCCGCCACGCGCTGCCTTTTCGAGCGCCGCGACTCCATCATCGTCAGCTCGGTAAGCTGCATCTACGGCCTCGGCTCGCCGGAAGCCTACTACGGCATGCTGCTGCTGCTCGAAAAGGGCCAGCGCATCTCCCGCAAGGACATCACCCGCCGCCTGGTCGAAATCCTCTACGAGCGCAACGACACCGACTTCCGCCGCGGGACCTTCCGCGTGCGCGGCGACGTCATCGAAGTCTTCCCCACCTACGACGAGATCGCCTATCGCATCGAGCTCTTCGGCGACGAGATCGAATCGCTCGCCCAGATCGATCCCCTCTTCGGCACCGTCAAGCAGAAGTACTCGCGCCTGCCCATCTATCCCAAGAGCCATTACGTCGTCCAGCCCGAGCGCAAGTCGCTGGCCATCGAATCCATCGTCGACCGAGCTCGAAGAATGGACCGCCGTGCTCGAGTCGCAGGGCCGCATGGTCGAGGCGCAGCGCGTCAATCAGCGCACCCGCTTCGATCTCGAAATGATCAAGTCGATGGGCTACTGCCACGGCATCGAGAACTACTCGCGCCACTTCTCCGGCCGCCTGCCCGGCGAGCCGCCGCCCACCCTGCTCGACTACTTCCCGCGCGACTTCCTGGTCTTCGTCGACGAGAGCCACGCCACCATCCCGCAGGTGCACGGCATGTGGTACGGCGACCGCAGCCGCAAGCAGAACCTCGTCGACTACGGCTTCCGCCTGCCCTCCGCCCGCGACAACCGCCCGCTCAAATTCGACGAGTTCGAGAACCGCGTCCACCAGACCATCTACGTCTCCGCCACGCCCGGCCCCTACGAGCTCACGCGTTCCGCCGGCGTGGTCGTCGAGCAGGTCATCCGCCCCACCGGCCTGGTCGATCCGCAGGTCGAGATCCGCCCCGTCAAAGGCCAGATCGACGACCTGCTCGCCGAAATCCGCGACCGCGCCAACCGCAACGAGCGCGTCCTCGTCACCACCCTCACCAAGCGCATGTCCGAGGACCTCGCCGGCTACTACACCGAGGTCGGCGTGCGCTGCCGCTACATGCACTCCGAGATCGAAACCCTGGAGCGCGTCAAGCTGCTCGCCGGCCTGCGCAAGGGCGAATTCGACGTCCTCATCGGCATCAACCTGCTGCGCGAAGGCCTCGACCTGCCCGAAGTCTCCCTGGTCGCCATCCTCGACGCCGACAAGGAAGGCTTCCTGCGCTCCTCCGGCTCGCTCATCCAGACCATGGGCCGCGCCGCCCGCCACATCGAAGGCCGAGCCATCCTCTACGCCGACAAAATGACCGACTCCATGCGCCGCGCCATCGACGAGACCGATCGCCGCCGCGCCATCCAGACCGCCTACAACGAGGAGCACGGCATCACTCCGCAGTCGATCATCAGCTCGGTGGACATGGGCCTGGCCCAGATTCTCAAGGCCGAATACGGCGACATGATGGTGGAAGAGGCTGCCGGCATGCCCGAATTCAATTCCCAGGCCGACGTCGATCAATACATCGCCAAGCTCGAAACCGAAATGCGCGAAGCCGCCAAAAAATTCGAATTCGAGAAGGCCGCCAAGCTCCGCGACACCATCAAGGAACTCCGCGGAAAGGAGTTCCTGTTTACCTAGCCAGCAGTCAAACGGCAGGTCGGATTCCGTTTGCCCTCTGTGGTCTGTCGTAGTAAATCAGTTTTGCCGCCGATGGGCGCGATACCCTTTTTTTACAAAAGTTGACAAGCAAGGCAACCTGAGCCCAGCCCGTCCCATCGAACCAAAAAGCATAATCTTGTCTGCTCCCTTCCCCCAGGCGTGGACTGCGCAGGGCTCAACACTCATGATGACAGTCTTATTGGTCGATGACGACCCTCTCCAGGCTCACGTGCGCAGGTCAATCCTGGGGCGCCATTTTCCCGACGTCAAGCGTGCCGCGGATGCCGCGGAAGCCTTTATCCTCGTGGAAGATCCCCACTTCGCCGGCAACCTGGGCCTGGTGGTAGTGGGCCTCAACCGGCCTGGCTTGGGCAGTCCCGCATTCGTGGCCGAACTCACGTCCCGCCTTCCCTCCATCCCTGTGCTGGTGCTGGGCCGGGGCCGCGAGGAAAGCGCCTTCTATCAGGGTCCGAACGTGCGATTCCTGCCCCGCACCGCCTCGTCTGACCAGATGGTCGCCCTCAGCCGGCAGATGCTTCAGCAGGACAATGCCCGCGTGGCCTGAACCAGAACAAATCGGCTCCAAGCCGGCTGACACCGTTAACCTCGGCCATGCGCAGATAACACCTCCAATTAGGGTGTCGGCTCCACCAAACGTGTGAGCCAAATCACTCCCTCAGAGCCTAAGATGAATGACAATGGCCTTGCTGGCAGGTTTCCCATCCTGTCGCGTTATCGGAGCCGTTTGTAACACATCTCCGGAGTCAATGCGACCAACAGGTTTCGGGGACCCGGCCGTGAGGTTTTCGCTGCGGGGCACTCGAAAGTGGCGGCTGGCACGGTGCCCTCTCGGGGCATGGTCTTGCGCAAAGTGGCCCAAAGCCAGCGTGCGACAATTATTTTGGAGCTCTATGGCAACCTTTGGAAGTTTTGCTCTCCTGATCGCCCTGGCGCTTGCTGCCTACAATCTCCTGGCAGGAGCGCTGGCCCTGCGTTTGCTCGCTACCGGACAGTCCGCGCGAGTCTCCCCAGAACGCTTGGCAGATACGGCGCGTCGCGCCGGTATCGCGGGTTTCGTGGCCATTAGTGCAGGTGCGTTCGCACTCATATGGTCGGTATTTACAAACGATTTCTCTATAACTTACATCCTCGAACACTCCAACCGCGCTCTCCCCGGCGCCTATAAGTTTTCCGCTCTGTGGAGCGGGCAGGAAGGCTCCCTGCTGCTCTGGGCCTGGCTGCTGGGAACCTACGGATTCGTTCTCCGCCTCACCCACAAAACCGACGTCAAGCTGTACGCCTACGCGGGCACCATCCTGGCCGCGTGCCAGGTGTTCTTCCTCCTCATTTTGAATTTTGCTGCGCCGCCATTCGCGCTGTTCCGCGGCGCCATTCCTGAAGACGGCAACGGCCTCAATCCCCTTCTCCAATATCCGGAGATGGTCATCCACCCGCCCATGCTTTACCTCGGCTACGTGGGATTCGCCGTCCCGTTCGCGTTCGGGCTGGGCGCGCTCATGATGCGCTACCCGGGCGAAAAATGGATCAAGATCACTCGCGTCTGGACCATGGTCACCTGGCTCTTCCTCACCTGCGGCATCTTCCTCGGCATGCACTGGGCCTACGCCGTGCTCGGCTGGGGCGGCTATTGGGGTTGGGACCCGGTTGAAAATGCCAGCTTCATGCCATGGCTCACCGGCACCGCCTTCCTCCACTCCGTCATGATGCAGGAGAAGAAAGGCATGATGAAGAGCTGGAACGTGTGGCTGGTCTTCTCCACCTTCCTGCTCACCATGCTGGGCACGCTGCTCACCCGCGCCGGCCTGGTCTCCTCCGTTCACGCTTTCGCGCAGTCCTCCATCGGCACCTGGTTCGTCATCTTCATGGGCATCGTGCTGGCGGTCTGCATCTTCACTTACGTCCTGCAGCGCGACCACCTGAGGGGCGAACACAAGATCGAATCGCTGGTCAGCCGCGAATCGAGCTTCCTGTTCAACAACCTGGTGCTGCTCGTCGCCTGCTTCGTCATCCTGTGGGGAACGCTCTTCCCGGTCATCAGCGAATACGTGGTCGGCAACAAGGTCACCATGGGCGCGCCCTGGTATAACCGCGTGGCCGTGCCCATCGGCCTGTTCCTGCTGTTCCTCACCGGCGTAGGCCCGCTGCTGGCATGGCGCTCCACCTCGCTGCGCAGCATCCGCCGCAACTTCATTGCCCCGATGATCGCCCTCTGGGTAGCCGTAATCGTGGCCCTGGCCGCGGGCACCAATCCGCTCAAGGACAACCAGTTCGACAGCGGCAACTTCTATGCGCTCGTCGCCTTCGCGCTGTGCGCTGCCGTCTTCACCGCGATCGCTTCCGAGTTCATCCGCGGCGGCGCCGTGATCTCCCGCCAGACCGGCAGAAACCTCTTCGCCGCGATGTATCTGCTCACCCGCCGCAACACGCGCCGCTATGGCGGTTATCTCATCCACATCGGCGTGGTGATCGTCGTGGTCGGCCTGGCCGGATCGGCCTTCAACAGCAGCCACGAAAGTGAAATGGCCATCCACGACCGGCTCGTCATCGGGCCCTACACACTGGAGCAGGTCGGCGCCACCCAGGACGACAACGCCAACTACGGTTCGGAATGGGCCATGATCGACGTCTACAAGGACGGCAAAAAGCAATTTCAGATGCTGCCGGAAAAGCGCGTCTATCACTCCACAAATCAGCCGCAGACCATGGTCGCGATCCACTCCCTGCCCTGGTGGGACCTCTACGTGATTTATGAGGGCACCAATCCCTCCACCGGCCAGCCGATTATCAAGGCCATCATCAATCCGCTGGTGGGCTGGATCTGGGCCGGAGTCGCGCTCATCGTGTTCGGCACGTTTATCGCCCTCGTTCCCAGCATTACTCCGATCACTGCCTCCCTTCGTGTTCCCGCGACACGCGCCGTGCCCACCGAACCGGTCCTCCATGGAGGTGACTGATGGGCACACTGATTCATTTCCCCCAGCGCTCGTCAAAAAAGAGCTGGTTCCGCCGTCTGAGTTTCTGGCTTAAGACCGGCCAGGCCCTCGCCCTGGCGGTAGCGGTCTGCTTCACCCTCGGCGCCACCGATGCCGGCAAGCGGTACATCGACATGAACCATCGCCTGATGTGCACCTGTGGTTGCGCCGAGATCCTGGGCGAGTGCAACCACGTCGGCTGCCCCAACTCCACTGAAGAGCTCGACCTTCTGCGTGGCGGCATCGAGTCGGGCGACACCGACCAGAAGATCTTCGACACCTTCGCCGCCAAGTACGGCGCCACCGTTCTGGCTGCTCCTCCGGCCTCCGGTTTCAACCTGGTCGCCTGGATCGCCCCGTTCGCAGTCTTTGCGGCGGCGCTGCTGGGCACCGTCCTGCTGGTTCGCAACTGGACGGTGAGCAAATCTGAGTTGGCCCCACAGGCTGCCGATCCTGAAATGGATGCTCTGCGCGACCGAATCCGCCGCGAGACCGGCGAAGAAGGAGGCTACTAAGTCATGACCGAGACTCAGGGCATGATCGCTGGAATGTTGTTGGCATTCGGCGCGCTCATTTACACCTTCTGGCCGGAGAACGCCTTCGCCAGCCAGCACCAGAAAACCCGGCTCGACTATCTCCTCGAGCGCAAGGAACAGCTCTACGAAAACCTGCGCGACCTGAACTTCGAATACAAGGCCGGGAAGTACCCCGAGGAAGATTTCGCGGTCCAGCGTTCCATCCTCGAAAACGAAACCGCCCAGCTGATGTCAGAAATCGACCACCTCCAGCAAGCATAAATTCCAACAATCCGGGTGCCCCAGGTCTCGCGTTTGAGACCTGGGAGTGCGCCCCTCAAATCACCAGGAACACGATGAGATCGATAAAATACGCACTGATCACTGCAGCACTTTTCTCTCTCTCTACCCTTGCCCAGGCCGCCAAAGTCAGCGGCACCGTCCAGAACAAGACCACCGGCAAGCCCGTCGCGGGCGACAAGGTGGAACTGGTCGACGTGCAGGCGGGCATGAGCGTAGCCGATAGCGCCACCACCGATGGCAGCGGCCGCTACACCCTGAACAAGCCCGGCAACGGGCCCTACCTGGTACGCGTCACCCACCAGGGCAGCCCTTACTTCATTGCCGCCCCGGAAAGCGGCCCCGGCAACATCCCGGTTTACGACGCCGGTCCTAACGTGGGCGGCATCTCCATCGAAGCGGACGTCATCGAGTGCGAGGCCGAGAACGGCCAACTGCACGTGACCGAGCGCTACTTCGTTCACAACACCAGTTCGCCGCCGCGCACCCAGTACGATCCCGCGCACGGATTCGAAATCGTGCTTCCGGCCGATGCCGTTATCGACAGCACCGCGGCGCGCCGCCCCACCGGCCTGCCCACTTCCACCCAGCTCAAACCCGCCGGGACAAAGAACCACTACACCTTCGACTTCCCCATCCAGCCCGATGAAAAGGACCCGAGCGGCGAAGCCAAAGACACTCTCTTCCAGGTTGGCTATCACGTTCCCTATTCGAGCGGCTTTTATACGTTCAAGCCGGAATTATTGCTTCCCGCTGAAAACATCGCCTTCCTGTTGCCCAAGAGCATCTCGTTTAAAGGTCCCGGTTTCCAATCGGTCCAGCAGGATCCCGGCATTCAGACGATGCTCGCAAAGAATGTACAGCCTGGCCAGGAGCTGGCAGTCACGATTTCCGGAAACGGTTCCATGCCCCGCGAAAATCAGGGCCAGCCGGCAAGCAACGAAGCAGCCCCCCAGGACGCCGCACCCAGCGGCCCGGGCGGCGGCATCGGCAACCCTATCAACACCCCCGACCCGCTGAGCAAGTACAAGTGGTGGATCCTGCTCGGCATGTTCCTCGGCCTGTCCGCGGTAGCCGGGTTCCTGCTGCGCCGGCCTGCCGGTGCGCCTGCTGTCGCCGGTGCCGCCGCCGTGGCCGTGCCCCTGCCGGTAGCGAGCTCTGTCCCCAAGCCGCGCCGCCCAGCCGTCGCCCCATCGGCTACGGTTTCGCAGCCCGCCCCGGTGTGCGCCCCTCCGCCGTCCTCGCCCGCCTCGCACAACGCCACGCTTCTCACCGTCCTCAAGGAAGAGATGTTTGCGATCGAGAGCGAAAAGCTTTCCGGCACCCTCTCGCCCAACGAGTACAAGGAGCAGAAGACCGCCCTCGAAACCGTTCTCAAGCGCGCCCTCAAGAATCAGGCGAACTGACCGCGTCCCACTCCTGCCACCGTGCCTCGTCCCGGCTTTTGCCGGGGCGGGTCCTGAAACTCTTCCTTCTTCTGCTTGTGCGCCACGCTCATTCCCTGTAGTCTTCAGGGATTCCGGAAACGTCTGCTGAACCAGCGATGAGCTTTCCCTGGGTCCCTTCGAATTAAAACTCATAGTGTCTGCGGACGCAGACGTGCGGAGGCACCGCCGTCTGACCTTGGAGGATATCCCCGGATCGTGTTTCCCCATCGAGCAAGCAAACCATGACCATCCTGCCTAAACTGCAAGCGACTGCCCGCAAGTTGCTCTGGCAGCCAGGGAGGGCGCAGCGCCTCTTCGGCTCACTGAAGAATTTTCTAAAGAATCTCACGCTGACTCGGGTCGCGTTTGCCGTTGTTATTGTGCCGACACTCTATTACCTGTACGACGAAACCACACACCATGTTCTGATCATTGATTCCATCAATCTGCCGCAGGACACCAGCAAGAACGGATTTACGTCCGCCGTGATGTTGAATCAGGTTGGCGAGGCATTACGAAGAATCGAAGCCGCCACGCGGACCCAAATGAACAAAGACAGCGTCCGCCTGCCGCAGGAAGCCGTGTCACCACCATCCATCGAGGTTCCCGGTACAAAATTCGGCATTAATGATCTGGTTGCTATCCTCCGCAGCGTCTTCAGAATCTATCCGCAACGCATCACTGGCGACGTAGTTCTTTCGCAAACCCTGCCGGCGCCGATTCCTAACCTGGATACTTACCGCTGCGATAACCCATCGTCCCTCTCTGCAGGCCCGGTGGCCATAGCTACCGTCTACGCCACGTCAGCGAGGCGCGCCGGCACTTCGTCGGTCAGCTTTGTCGTGCCTCGCGATGACATTAGCGGACTGGTGCAATGCACCGCGGAAGTCGTGTTGATGCAGGTCAACCCTTACGTTCTTGCCGTGTACAAAAAACAGCAAGGCGACGGCCAGGCTTCGCTCCAGATCATTGATGACATGCTTCAGGAGCCGTCGCTCGAAGATGGCCTCAAAATTGCCGCTTACATCCTTCAGGGCAAATTGCTTTCCGACCAGAAAGACTACGCAAACGCCGAGGCAAGCTTTCAGAAGGCGATCGAGATCGATCGAGAGAGGCGGCGCTGGTACAACCATCCTTCCCCTCCCCACGCCGCGGATGCCTACAATAGCTGGGGCAACATGCTTGAAGACCGGAAGGATTACAACCAGGCCATCGAGAAATATCAGATGGCCATCGCACTCGATCCGAAGGATGCGATGGTCTACGACGACTGGGGCGTCGCCATCGATGACCAGAACCAGGACCATGACGCAAAAAAGTATCAGGCAGCCGTTGAAAAATTTCAGACCGCCATCAAGCTCGATCCAAAATCCGCGGATGCTTATCTTAACTGGGCGATCGTTATCGATGAGCAGAACCCTAACAAAGAGGGTGAGCCATATCGTGCGGCGAAAGAATACCAGGCGGCCATTGAGAAATTTCAGATGTCGATCAAGCTTGATTCCAGGGATGCGCATGCTCACAAGAATCTGGGCGATGTCTATCACAGTGGGGAGGACTACGAGCAGGCCGATGCCGAATACCGGAAGGCGACCGAACTCGATCCAAAATACTCGTTAGCCTTCAAGAGTTGGGGAGATGTGTTCCTCGAGCAGGGGAAGTACCCTGAGGCCATCGACAAATACCAGAAGGCGATGCAGCTTGATCCGAAGTATAAGGTCTACAAGAACTGGGGAGCCGCGCTCGAGGAGTGGGACCAGTCCGCCCGCGATGCCATTCGCACCAATCAAGAGAAACTGAATCACAACACAAACGACGCGGCTGCCCGCAAAGCCCTGGCCGCGGCCCACGATCAACAGAAGAAACTGCTCGAAGCCCGTAAACAATTCAATGAAATTCCGGCCCCTCCTCAGGACCAGGAACAATAGGTCCTCAGTCACGGCTCATAACGGCTTCGGCTCTCTTCTCAACACCCGCACTGGAGAAACGATGACAACACAAACGAGCGTACGCATTCTGGCGGTCTTGCTGGTCGCGGCCGGGCTGGCACTCCGGCCCCATCTGCTTCGCGGGCAAGGCAAACCTGTACCCGCTGACGACAACAAACTTACCGCGGAGCTCGACAGTGAACTGAGTGACGTTGAAGCGGAGGACGAATTAGTCGACGAAGCCACGGTGGAAGAACAAATCGAGGCGGACCTTGAGAAGAGCACGCAAATCGATTACGCTGCCCTCGAAGCGGAGATGCAACGAGGCGGTACGACCATACGGGCTCTCATTCTTGAGGCGGTGAAAGAGGCCGAAGCCGACGCCGGGGAGGGCCTCGCCACCTTCGCTCAAGCCGGCGCTAAGAAAGTGAACGCCGGATCCGCTGGGAAACACTTCGTCGCCGACGTGAAGGTTGTCCATGATCATGTCAAGGAAGAGAGAAAATTGAGCGCGTCCAGGCTGATCCGAAGTTCAGAGCCCTCCGGCCTTTGAACTGGGCCTCGTATGCTCAGGAACCGGACACGCCAAAGCCGTGCGTCAGCGTTTACTGATGAATAATTTGACGGTTGGGCGGTGATACTACCAGCTTCCAACTTCCTCTCGCGTTGTCATCCGGAGCGTAGCGAAGGATCCGCGGTTGCTTCTCGTGACTTCCGGTTTGGCGGTGATCTTCCCACAATGCCGGATGCTGGCGCAAACGGTGCTTATCAGGACTGTATCCAGCACCGTTCCGAAGGAAAATTCTCGCGATCGAAAGCACTGTTGAAATCTAAAAACTTGAGCGGTATTTTCATTGCAGAGAATTAACCTCTCCCGGAGCACAATAGAGAAATCGAGGGTTGCCTCCCAGGGGGAACCGGGGTTGACTTCGTAGCTTCGCAGTGCCCTTCAAAATGTCATGTATGTGCCCGGTCCGTACCCAAAGGGCATACCCCCTACCCCCCTCTTACTGTGAAACTGTGAAACTGTGAAATTAAGCTATTGAAACTAAAGGGAAAACTAGATTCAGTACCTTCGCAAGATGCCGGAAAAACCAGGAAAAGTACCCGTTTTTCCCGTTTTTGACCGAAATGCAGCCATTTGTACCCAAAAACAGCGAAAATCCCACCCGGAAGAGCGAAATTCCTTACCTGGAGGTTGCATCTGGGCGACCCGAAAGCCTCTCAAAATCGCGCTTTTAATGGCCTCAACCGGCCAGGCACGGCCGACCGGTTTCTCGGGCCTTGAGTACGCGTCGAAGCATTCTCGAACCTGTTACCCTTGAATCATGAAATTCGGGGTTTTGGTCTTTCCGGGATCGAACTGTGACCACGACACCTTTCACGTGATCGCCGAGATTGCCCACCAGCCGGTAACGTTCCTCTGGCACGATTCGGAAGACCTGCAAGGCGTAGACGCCGTGCTGGTTCCGGGCGGATTCGCCTACGGCGACTACCTTCGAACCGGCGCCATCGCCCGGTTCTCTCCGGTCATGCAGGCTGTACAGAAATTCGCCGCCGATGGCGGCCTCGTTCTCGGCATCTGCAACGGCTTCCAGATCCTCACCGAAGCGGGTCTTCTGCCCGGCGCGCTGATGCGCAATGCCGGGCTCAAATACATTTGCAAGCAGGTTCATCTCCGCGTGGAAACCGCCGACAGTGCTTTTACGAACCAGCTCAGCAAGGGAGAAGTATTGGAGATTCCCATCGGGCACATGGAGGGGAACTACTTCTGCACGTCCGAGGATCTGCGCCGCCTGGAATCGGAAGACCGGATCGCATTCCGCTATTCCACGCACGCCGGTCAGATCACGCCTGCGGCGAATCCCAACGGCTCGCTGGGCAACATTGCCGGAATCCTCAACGCCGGCAGGAATGTACTGGGAATGATGCCGCACCCGGATCGCTCCAGCGAGAAACTGCTGGGTTCCTCGGACGGCTGGAAGATATTCGCTTCCATGGTGGAAGCACTGGCAACAAAGTAAGTGGTGCTGGAGTGCTTTGAACGCGTGCCTTGATGATTGATATCCACAACCACCTGATTTACGGCGTAGACGACGGTTCTCCCGATCTGGAAACCTCCCTCAAGATGGCCCACGTGGCGGCGGAGGAAGGCGTCACCGACGTCATCTGTACGCCCCACTCCAGCGATACCTATGACTACAATCTCGATGTAATCCAGCCGCGGCTGGAAGAACTGCGGGAGCGGCTTTCCGGTGTGGTCCGCCTGGGACTGGGGTGCGACTTCCATCTGAGCGCAACCAACATCATGGACGCGCTCGGCAACTTTCCGCGCTACTCCATCAACGGCAAAGGCTATCTGCTGATCGAGTTTCCCGACATGCTGATCCCGGACGTGCTGACCAATGCCATGAGCCGCCTGCAGATGGCCGGATATATTCTGATCGTCACCCACCCGGAGCGCAACCCGGTTATACAGAACCGCCCCGAAATACTCACCGCGTGGGTGCGCTCGGGCTGCCTGCTCCAGGTCACATCGGCCGCATTCTATGGGCGTTTTGGCAAAGCCGCCGAGGCCCTGTCGAACGAGTTGTTGAGGCGCAATTGGATCCACTTCGCGGCCACCGATGCCCATCACCCAGAGTGGCGACCCGCCCACCTCAAGCGCGGCTACGACTACGTGGTCAAGCATGCCGGCGAGGAGACCGCCCAGCGGCTCTACGTCACCAATCCGCAGGTGGCCATCGAAGGAAGAGCGTGGCCGGAGCAGCCCGAGCCGCTGGGACTGTGGGACGACAAGCCGATGAAATACCCGTCCAGGCGTTCCTCCAAGGGTCCGCGTTCCGATTCCAATGGCACCGGTTCCCCGAAGCGCGGCTTGTGGGCCCGGCTGCTGGGCAAGTGACCGGCCTCAAAGTCCGAGGCCGCCGTCCACCGCCATGATCTGCCCGGTCACGAACGACGGTCCCCCGGCAAAGAACAGGACTGCCTGCGCCACCTCTTCGGCTGTCCCGTTGCGGCGCATGGGAGCTTTGATGGCAAGCCGGCCCGCGAGTCCGCCGGCGTCGTCATCGAGTTCGATCCAACCCGGAGCGACGCAATTCACGCTGACCTCGGGTGCAAAAGCCTTGGCCATGGCCTGGGTAAGCATGTGCAGGGCAGCCTTCGAGGCGCAATAGTGCGCGTGGCCCGCCCAGGGCCGCAGCCCACCCAGAGAGCCAATGTTCACAATTCGGCCTCGCGCCGCCCGCAGGTGGGGCAGAGCCTCGCGCGCAACCAGGAAGGGCCCCCGGGTATTCGTTTCGAACACCGCATCCCACTGCGCCAGTGAGAGTGAATCGAGCGCGGCGGTCTCGAAGATCGCAGCGTTGTTGACCAGGATATCGAGCCGGCCATGAAACTGGGCCGTGGTCGCGACAGCGTGTCGGACGGAGGGCTCGGAACGCACATCGCACTCGATGGCTTGCGCTTCCCTTCCCAGGGCTCTCAGATCGGATGCAGTCTGGTCCGCATGGAAGCGCGAAGAGCGATAAGTGATGGTGACGTCGGCGCCGGCGTCGGCGAGGGACAGCGCGATTGCTCTTCCGATACGCTTCGCGCCACCGGTTACGAGTGCCGATTTCCCGGTCAGTGCGAGGTCGGAACTCATGCGTGCTTTAGTTAGATTGCGGCGGCGGGTCAGGCTTATCCGACGGCTTGGTGTCGTCCTTGGGCTTGTCTTTGTCCTTGTCCTGATCGTTCTCGGGATGGGGCTTGTAGATCGAGTACTGCTCGCCGGGCCGCTTCATGCGCACTTCGATGGCCAACTCGCCCTTGTCGATCTTGTAGTCTCCGCCATAGGTCTGGAAGCCCTTGGCGATGATCTGCAGCCGCACGGTCTCCCCTACCTCGAGCACATCAATCAGGGCCTTGCCGTCCTCGTTGGACTTGAGTTCCATGTTGCCCTTCTCTTTCAGGGTATGGAAGATAACGGCGGCATTCTCGATCGGCTTGCTGTCCCTGTCGCGCAGGACGGAAACCTCAATCTTGGCGGTGGGTGGCGGAGCCTTGTATTTGCGGCCGCGGTGGTTCGAGTCCTGGGCACGGAGGCTGCAAATCCCGGCGGTCATTCCCAAACCGGCCAGGCAGAGCGCGAAACGAAACAAAGACCTGCGAAGCATGGGCTCTATTGTAATTGGTTTCCTGTGTCGGGATGAAATACCCGGGAGGCTTGACGGGCCTTATCAAACGGGGCAGACTCTGAATGATCGTTCGACCTGAGGCCACGCGGCCGAATTTTCAACTTCTTGTCATTAATTCTGAGTGAAATAGACTCACATTCTGTTTTCCACCACTTGACAACTTGAGCCTGGTTTTCCTATTGTTAGCAATTGGAAAGCGAGAGTGCTAGCACACTCCCGGCAAAAGTGCTGAAGGGCCTCGGGCCGGTCGCACAATCTCCTGGGATGGAATCGCCAACAGGCGAGGCAGCACTCACAATTCCGGGCAGTCTTTCTCAAGAAAATCACCAAACTCCGCGGGCGGGGCTCAACCCTGTCCGCGCGTGAAGGAGAAGCGAAGCAATGGCAGCAACCTCAGTAACGACGACCTTCACTCCGCTCCACGACCGCATCCTGGTTCGCCGTCTGGAAGAGACGGAGACAGTACGTGGCGGAATCATCATCCCCGACAGCGCCAAGGAAAAGCCGCAGGAAGGCGAAGTCATTTCTGTCGGCAAGGGCAAGTCGAATGACGAAGGAAAGGTCTTCCCTCTCGATGTGAAAGCGGGCGACCGCGTGCTCTTCGGCAAGTACTCCGGCACCGAGATCAAGATCGACGGCGAAGAGTTTCTGATCATGCGCGAGGAAGAAGTCCTCGGCATCGTCAAGAAGTAACGCGCTACGCGCGAGTTTTCAGTTCTCAGTCTGGAGCATGACTGGGGCTGGCGATGAGACGAAACGGCTGACAACTGACAACTGTTCACTGACAACTGTTTTTTAGGAGATTAGAACCAATGGCAAAGCAGATTCTGCACGGTGAAGATTCCCGTCAAGCCATCCTGCGCGGCGTGAACGTGCTCGCGGATGCGGTGAAGGCGACGCTGGGCCCCAAGGGCCGCAATGTCGTCATCGAAAAGAAATTTGGTTCGCCCACCATCACCAAGGACGGCGTGACGGTGGCCAAGGAAATCGAGCTGAAGGACCCCATGGAGAACGTGGGCGCACAGCTCGTTCGCGAAGTGGCATCGAAGACCTCGGACGTCGCGGGCGACGGCACCACCACTGCGACCGTGTTGGCCCAGGCCATCTTCCGCGAAGGCGTGAAGACGGTGGCCGCCGGCGCCAACCCCACCGCCCTGAAGCGCGGCATCGACAAGGCCGTCACCGCCATCATCGGCACCCGCGACAAGGATGGAAAGTGGACCGAAGGCGGCGCCCTGGGCGAGCTCTCCAAGCCGGTGGACGAGGGTTCGGTTGCCCAGGTGGGCGCGATCTCGGCTAACGGCGACCAGGAGATTGGCGACATCATTGCTCATGCCGTGAAGGTTGTGGGCAAGGACGGCGTCATCACTATCGAAGAGTCGAAGACCATGCACACGGGTCTGGAGACGGTCGACGGCATGCAATTCGACCGCGGCTATCTCAGCCCCTACTTCGTGACCGACACCGAGCGCCTCGAAGCAGTTCTCGACGATCCCTACATCCTGATCTATGAGAAGAAGATCAGCGCGATGAAGGATCTGCTGCCTCTGCTGGAGCAGGTTGCGCGCGGCGGCAAGCCCCTCCTGATCATCGCTGAGGACGTGGAAGGCGAAGCGCTGGCCACCCTGGTGGTGAACAAGCTGCGCGGAACGCTGAATGTCGCGGCCGTCAAGGCTCCGGGCTTCGGCGATCGCCGCAAGGCCATCCTGGGCGACATCGCTATCCTCACTGGCGGCAAGGCCATCACAGAAGATCTCGGCATCAAGCTGGAAGGCGTGAAGCTCGAAGATCTGGGCCGTGCCAAGCGCATCACCATCGACAAGGACAACACCACCATCGTTGACGGCGCCGGCAAGGCAGGCGACATCGACGGTCGCGTGAAGGAGATCCGGTCGCAGATCGAAAAGACCACCTCCGACTACGACAAGGAAAAGCTGCAAGAGCGGCTCGCCAAGCTGGTGGGCGGCGTGGCCATCATCAAGGTTGGCGCGGCTACAGAGACCGAGCTGAAGGAGAAGAAGGCTCGCGTTGAGGATGCGCTGCACGCCACCCGTGCGGCAGTCGAGGAAGGCATCGTCCCCGGCGGCGGCGTAGCCCTGGTGCGCGCCATGCCGGCGGTATCGAAGCTGATCAAGACCCTCGAAGGTGACGAGAAGATCGGCGCACAGATCGTGCTTCGGTCGCTCGAAGAGCCCCTGCGCCAGATCGTCGCCAACGCCGGCGAAGAGGGCGCGGTTGTGGTAGCCAAAGTGTTCGAGTCCAAGGACCCCCACTACGGCTACAACGCGGCCACGCATACTTTCGAGAACCTGGTGAAGGCCGGCGTCATTGACCCCACCAAGGTGACTCGCACCGCGCTGCAGAACGCTGCCTCGATCGCCGGACTGCTTCTGACCACCGAAGCCCTGGTTGTCGAGATGCCTGAGCCCAAGTCTGCGGCCCCGGCCGGCGGACACGGCGGCGGCGGCATGGACGGCATGTACTAGGACTGACCGTTCAGGCGTACCGCGCCTGCGGCGCAAAAACGAGAAAGCCCTCAGCTTCGGCTGGGGGCTTTCTTTTTGCCGGGATAAGGGCTTCCCGCGCGGGTCAGTTCGCCAATCGGGCATTTGTCTCGGGGTGCTTTGTGTAGGTCAGGTCATACTCAACGTGCCAGGTCTTTCCGCCGTCGGTTGAGCCCTGGCTGAACTGGCGCACCTTGCCCGGCGCGAGATTGAAAAACTGCAGATGGCGGCGAAGCAATTTTCCGTCGGGCTGGGGAACATCGTCGGTGAAGTAATCCATGATCTTGTCGTTCAGATTGCCGTGAAAGAATATTACTCCGGCGAAATTATCGACCCAATATTGTTCCCAGCGCTTCAGATTCACGTTGTAGGTGTTGTAGCTCTTGCCGAAGTATGGGCTGCTTGCGGACGTCCAGTTTTCCCACACGACGCAGCCTCCCATCTCCTTGGACACGTGACTGGTGCCCGCCGCAACGGTGCCAGAGGTAGAAACCACATCCCAGTCTCCCACCCAGAAATCGAACTGGCTGAACTCCGGATCTTGGCATGGATTCGCATTGTGTCTTACTTCCTTCGCGAGCGCAACAAATTGCTGGTCCGTACGCAGGGCGTTCCACTCCGCATCGTTCTCGATACGACTCACCTGCACAAAGCCGCCGTCGGCCGAGTCTTTGAGCAGCTTGAATGCGTTCGCCGCGTCACCCATCGCCGCATAGGTACTGGATAGTTCATAGTCTACGAGGAATTTGGGCAGCCCTTTTTGAGCTCCGAGTTCACCGGCCTTGCGGAAGGCTTCCAGTGCCGCGGTGTAGCGCTTGTTGGCGCGTTCGCAAACAGCCAGGCGGTACCAGTAGCGCGCATTCTCCGGCTTGGCCTGGGTAAGCGACGCGTAGAGTTTTTCCGCGGTAGCCCAATCGTGCTGCGTGTAGGCCGCGTCGGCCTGGGAATCGGGACCATCTGCGTTTGATGGCGCCTGCGCGCGCGTCGTGACAAGACCCAGCAAGATCACGGTTACAACCACCAGAACGGCTCGAAGCATACGACCAGCTTTCATGGGGATACCCCTGCTCGACCAACAGTATCCCGGCGATCAGTTCAAGCGAATATGGGATGCAGACGTTTGTGACGAATTCCAGGCCGCTGTGACGGATGCGGACTGCCTTAGCTCGCGATGACTTCTTGTGCAGGATCGATCATTCAGAATCGGCGAATGGCTCCGCAACCAGCGGCTCGTCAAAGAGCGCCATTTCCTCAGCCGAGGGCGGCTGGAATATCTTGAACCATCGCGCCAGGGCGTCTCGGTCGACCGGCGGACTCTCCATGCCTCGGCGTTGAATTCTCTCGAAGAGCACTTCCACGGGCGCAGAGAGAAAGTGCAACTCGACGGCCGCACCCAGAGCCCGCGCTCCGAGCCGAAATCGATCCCGTTCCGACCGACCCCAGGTTCCCCATTCGATGATGACTGCAAGACCGAGGGCGAGAAGCTGTTGAGAGAGCTTCCATTGCAGGGCCTCGATCTTCCCGCGCCGCTCCTCGTCGTAGTAGTCGAGTGAAAGAGCATCCATCCATTCGTCGGGAGCAAACCGGACCGCGGGGAGTCTGCTTTCGAGTGTCCTGCCCAGAGTGGTCTTTCCGGAACCGGGCAGTCCGCACAGGATGATCAATCTTGCTCCGCTCCTACGCTGCTCCATAGTGCGATTATCCGCGAATCCACCAATCCATTTGCGCAACTCCCGCGTTCCTCATTCAGCAGGACAACTTTGCTCTTCCGGCGCGGATTGAAACTGTGAGTTCTCGATTGAAAACCGCGCCGTTTTCTTGATCGACCGAGTGGGACTGGCGATCTTTCTTCGAGCCCTTGGTTCTCAAGCCGGCGGCGCGGCTTGGGCTGGACTTCTACAGTCCATCGACGCCTTAGGCGTGCCGCCGCGCAGCTGTCACTTTCAGGAGGATTGCCTAGCGAAAGTTCGCGATCGAATCGGGTTGGGCCGGATCAAAGGGTCTCCGATCAGGCATAGCGCCTAGGGAAGCGTGCGTTAGTGCCGATCGACTGACCGGGCAGGAACTCTGCCGATCCGGCCCATTGTTTGCTACAATCGCTGCGACCTTTTTAAGCACCGCAACCAGGCGCGCATAAGCGGACGTCCACGCCGCATGGAGACGGGTGTGCTGAGGCCTCTTTATCGAGATCGATGACTGAGAATCCAGAAAATCCGATAAAGGGCGCGAGCGGCTTCAGGGCTGCCGATCCGGTTCGCTTCACCACGACCCAGGATGAACTGCTGCTGGAGCGCGTACGGACCCGGGATCACAAAGCCATGACCGACCTGTTCGACCGCTACGGAGGCATGGTCTACTCGGTCGCCTTGCGCGTGCTGAAGGACTCTGGTCACGCCGAAGACGTGATGCAGGACGTCTTCTTCAATCTCTGGGAGAATCCCCGAACGTTCGCCGCGGGGCGCGGATCGCTGGGAGCATGGCTGCTGGTGGTTGCCCGGAATCGGGCCATTGACGCGTTGCGGCGGCGCAAGCCATCCGATCCGGTGGATGAAGTCGTTCTTCCAGCGAAGACCAATCTGGCTTCGGAAGCGGAGCGCAATACCATCATGGAAAAAGTCCGGGGAATCATGAACCGTCTGCCCTCGGACCAGCAAAAATCGTTGCAGTTGGCATTTTTTGAAGGACTCAGTCACTCCGAGATCGCGGCGCAAACCGGCGACGCGCTCGGCACAGTGAAGACACGGATTAGAACGGCACTTATCAGCGTACGAAAGGCAATCCAGGCATGACCGACAACCGGCACATTTCCGCGGAGGAGCTCGCACTGCACGCCGTGCAGGCCCTCACCAGCGAGGAGTCTGCGGTGGTGCGTCTGCACCTGTCGGAGTGCGCCGAGTGCCGCAAGCAGCTGGCGGAGATCACGGGCGACCTGGCGCTGGTAGCAATGAGCGTGGAGCAGCACCCCGTTCCCGAAGGCGCGCGGCAACGCTTCGTCGACCGCATCACGGCGCCTCCGGCCGATGCTGAAAAGGCTGCAATGGCGCCGGTGGTTTCGATCGATCGCGAGAAGAGACCGGCGCGGCAGGCAGCATGGATTTCCTGGATAGCGGTTGCGGCGCTGCTGATTCTCACCGCCGCCCTGGGCGTGAAGATCTTCTTCCTGAATCAGCAACTCGAAAGCGAAGATGCGCTGTTGCGCCGCGAAGAACGGCAGATGCAGGCGCACAATGCGGAGAACCTGCGTGCCCGTGCATTGCTCGACGTTTTGACGGCGCCGACAGCGCAGCGCGTGCTGCTCACTACGGGCAAGACGCCTCCCGCACCCTCGGCGCGCGCGGTCTATCTTCCCTCGCGCGGGGCGCTGATTCTTCAAGCCAGCAACATGCAGCAACTACCGCCCGACAAGACTTATGAACTGTGGGTGATTCCGACGAGCGGCGCGCCGATTCCAGCCGGACTTTTCCGGCCCGATGCCTCCGGCAGCGGCAGCGTGGTGTTGCCAGCGATTCCGCAAGGCGTAACTGCCAAGGCGTTCGGCATCACGGTTGAAAATGCCGGCGGAGCAAGCACGCCTACCGCCCCCATCATTCTTTCGGGAGCGGCGCCGGCGGTTGGCGAGTAACCTACTCTCCGGGCCAATTCCGCCTAGTCTGTCTGGGTCTCTCGGGTGCGACGGAATCCCGAGGTACGTTTCGGGGCATTTCCTCTGTTTTTTTGGCAAAAATGACCGAATTTCGGGTCAAAAACGGGGAAAAACGGGGTACTTTTCCTCGCTTTTCCCTCGTTTTTCCGAGTGATCAAATCCGGTTTTATATTTATTTTCAATGACTTGACTTCACAGTTTCACAGTTACACAGGGGGAGGGGGTAGAGGTACCGGCCCTCCGAAGTAATTATTGAACGAACAACCTTCCAAAGGATTCCGTGCGGCGAGCAGTCGGCAAGTCGGCGCCTGAGGTTTGCTTTCTTTCCTGCTTCCATTGTGCACCGGGATGGGCTAATTATCTGCAACGCGGAGTGGAGGACGATGGGTGCGACCTTATCGATTCTGTTGGCTTCAAGCCGGGGGTTAAGCCCGCCTCTCTCCGGAACGAGTTTTTCCGCGGGATGTAGAGCCCGTGCCCTTCTCCCACGAGTTTTCTGCAAGCTTGGGTGTGAACACAGGCAAAACTCTCCCGAACGGCAACTTTGTGCTCTATTCAAAAAGTTGTGGCGGAAGTTGCGGCTAGACGGTCGCCGCGACGCGTCTCACACTGTCGACTGTTTCGTTATTGACGAGTCGGCGGTGATACACCAGCCACGAGCCATTCGCAAACTTATGGCGTTTAGAATGCCTCTATGTCGCAATATCGCAATGAACGGCGCGCATTTTTCCGTTGGGCGAAACATATGTTCCTCGTGCCCGGCCTTTGGCTTGCACAGCAAACAGTTCACTCGCAATCACATATTGAAAAATGGGATGATCCTTACCTCTGCAATTATTCTAAGGTTTCAGAAATTGTGCCGCACGGAAAACTCAGCGTGCGGTCTGCTCCTAGGTTGAGCGCTCCGAGAGTCGATACGCTTGTCGACGGTCAAGTGGTTTACGTCTGTGACGAAAGCATTTACTGGTACAAGGTCGTCTATGGCGATACTGCCGGCCATTGTGATCAAAAGACGGAAGGCGGTTCGGACATTCGACTTACGAAGGAGTGCAAGACCGGCTGGATCATCAAGAAGTGGGTCGATGTTCTGTCTGGGTAACTCTGCCCAGTTTCAAACTGGCGTGAGGTCTTGATGGCGCTGCCCAATCAATTGCAACATAGCACGACCGCAACTTTCCATTTCAATATCGCAATCATCCTATCGTCTCGATCCTGTATGTATCGTGGACAACTCGTCACTTTGACGTGTATTCGCCCCCGACCCAGCAGGTCAAGAATGGTTCGGTAAGAGTCGGCGGTCACTCGCCGGCAACGCGGCGTCTTTCAATTCACCAATCCGAACCCAGCGAATTGTATGAATTTCAAGGCAGGTCGGGTTTGTCTAAAACACGCGCAAAACCGGTTATCTCTGCGCTCTTGATTAACTCTCCCAGGGCAGCCAGCTTATCCGAATTCTCTGGAATGGAAGGTTCCCGCTCGAATGCACAAACGTGAGAGAAGCCCCACTTACTCTGCGCACCGAGGGGAGCCAAAACGATCTACAGCATTGCCAAGGGTGATCAGTCTGTTCCATGTGGCCGACTGCTGTCTTGAAGCCGTCTCGATTCGCGGCCTCGACATCTAGAGTGAAAGGTGGCGGCACTTGAACCGATGCACCGGTGCTGTATGACCAGCCCCAACCATACATTGGCTGTACTTCGAGTCTCACCAGATCAATGATAGTGCTACGTCAGAAGGTGCACGTAGGGATCACGTCCGAGTTCGGAGCGGATTGTGGGCTACTCTTCCTCTATGGTGATCTGGATCGCGGCTGGGGAAGTGGAGGCGGTCACTCGACCGCTACGAATTCCTGTTCAACCCTGTCATTCTGAGCGCAATGAGCGGAATCGGTGAGAATCCTTTAGCGATCTGCCATTCGCGATCGCGTTTTGCGATCACTTGGAATAAACGTGTGCGGAGTCGATTTCTTGTGTCGAGGTGAATTGGGCAGGAGACTCGAAAGGGTCCCGGTGCGGGACCCCTTCGACGTTTCACGATCTGCTCCGGTCAGAACATGATGTGAAACCCCATGGTAAAGGCTCGCGAGCCACCGATGGTGCCAGTAACCGAGCCGAAGTTGGAAGCGTTGTTGGGGCAATTTTGCTGCTTCGGATTTTTGGGGTTCACAATGGTCAAGGCCGGAATGGTGCAAGTGCCCTGCGGCGGACTAAGGGACAGTTGGAGAGGGAGCTGGGTTGCTTTGCCGGTACCGGTGGAGAAGGGTACCTGATCCAGATTCCCCAAGGCGGACTGTTGATCCACGGGATCGTTCGACGTCACAACCTGACCGTAACCAAGATAGCTGCGGAACTGGTTGCAGTTATTCGAACCCTCAAAATCACCGATCGCAGTGGCGGAGCATCCGTTGTTCTGGCGGATCTGCGCGGTGTCCTGGGGGACGTCAAGGCTGGTTGTGTTGGTCACGTTGAAGATGTTGAGTTCATACTGGGCCTTGATCTTCTCGGTGATCCTGAAGCCCTTGCGGATGGAGAGATCGAGACGCTTCTGCGGAGACTGCCGGAAGATATTGCGCTGCCCGGAATTGAAAGCCGTCTGGTAGATATCTGTTGGATCATCACCCGTGGAAACCGGGATGCCGTTCGTACCCGGCTGCAGGTAGTGAATGGCAATCTGCGAGGGGTCAAGAGCTGGAATGTAACTGCCGGCCCCACCGCGGAAGGAGCCCTTGTTGCCCGTCAACACGGAGTGCGGATGCGTCGGGTCCTTGATGCCAAGAATCGGGTTCATCAGCGTGGGAAAGTTTCCGAAGTTGATGCTGCCCACCGCACCGTAGAACTCATAGAGCGAATATGGCTCTCCGCTCTGCACGGTGCCCATCCCGGTAAGGTGCCAATTGTTGGTGACGTAGGAGACAAAGTTGTTGCTCTTTACCGCGTTGGGCACATCCACCTGGAAGTTGGCGGTAAACACGTGCGTTCGGTCAAAGTCCGAGGAGGACCAAGAGTCGCGCAGGCGGTTTGGGTTGTCGCCGGTAAAGAACAAGCCTATATCGCTCTGTTCATCCAGAGAGTGGCTCCAGGTGTAGCTGCCGCCCACCTCGAAGTTGTGCGAAAGCCTCTTCTCTACGTGCGTTTCGAGTGCATCGTATGCCGAAACACCAACCGTCTTGAAGGCTGCCGCATTGGGGCTGTAGCCAACGTACGGTGTGCGGAAATCCGTATTGCCGGCGTCAGTCGTATTCCAGGGCTCAACGGAAATCGGGCAGTAATCATACCCGCAGTCGGAGGAGTTCTGATTCAGGACTTCCATGCCATACGATGATGTCTCGCCCCAGATCGGATTCGACGAGGTGGCTATGCCCGGCTCATTAAACGGGATCGGAATCACCGAATGGCGGCCACGGTTGCCCGTGTAGCCGAGGGTGATTGCCACGCTGTTGGTTGGCTGCCACTGCACATTCAATGCGTAGTTCATGGTGTAGGGCAGAACGTTGTTCTTGTCGTAGGTGCCAAAGTTCAATGGCGGGGTGCAGAGAGTGTACCCTTCCTGACTCTGCCAGCCGCTGCAGTTTTTACCGAATTGATAGTCATAGGACGTCGCGGCCGGGTATCCGGTCATTTCGTTCAACTGAGATTGCAAGGCCTGCCCGACAACGCCCGGGTCTGAGCTCGGCGGGGTGTAGATGCCGCAGTTCGGCGGATTGTTACCGGCACAATTATTTGTCGCTGAACTGGGAAGATTGAAAGCCAGATTTCCCAGTGGATTTTCCAGCGTCAGACCGCCGGAATTCGCTTTCGTGCCTTGGTTCGAGAGGCCGGTAGCGAGGCTGACCAGCGGGGACGATTCAGTTACACCAAAGGGACCACCGATGGAACTGCCTGCAGGCTGGGAGAGATAGGTGAAGAGTTCGCCGCGGTCATAATACAGACCGACGCCGCCGCTGACGACGAGCTTGCTGTTGAACTTCCTGGGAGACCAGGCAAAGCCTAGGCGGGGCGAGAGGCCCCACTGGCGTCCCTTCAGGGTTGACGCGGAAACGCCCTGGGTGGGGTGCTCCTTGTTGTTTCCGGCGATGACGAATCCTGAATTGTTAACGGTAAATCCCATCGTCGTATCTCCGGTTACGCTGTACAACGAGGGTTCGAAGTTAAACATGTCGCCATATTTTTCGGTCATGCCGCCGTGGTAGTCATAACGAAGGCCGGCGGTGATGCTGAGGTTGGAGAGAGCCTGCCACTTGTCCTGCAAATAGCCGCTGAACTCATTGGTGCGATAGTAGCGATCTGCATTGTTGCGGTGGGTGGTGGGATCGATGCTCTCAACCACACTGGAGCTGTGCACCTGGCCCTGCAGGAAACTGTCAAAACCGCTGACGGAGAGCTGGCCATGACCACTGCGGTTATTGGTGATGTTCAGCTGGGTATAGCTGTATCCGCCACCGGCGATAATGGTGTGCTTCCCGGCCGTGAAGATCACGTTGGTTGAAGGATTCAAACGGTTCTGATAGTAACCCATATCCACGAAGGCGCCAGGCACTCCGGCCGGACCAACGTCGAGACTGGGCGAATACTGGTCATAGTAGCCGAAGTTCTTGATCTCGATACCGGGCAAAGCGCTGGCGATGAGGCCAGTGGTCTGTGCGCCGGAAACACCCAGGTTGCCGGCGACCAATTGCTTATAGTTGCTGAAGGAACCCATGCGGACAAATCCAAGACGCTGCTCCCAGTTGAATCTCTGGCCAATGGCGATGGTGTTGCCAATCGAAACGACTTGCGAACCGTTGTGCTGCGTAACCGGGAATCCGGCAATCTCCGAGAAGCCGAAGGGCCGCGTCACGGGTGCATTCTGATAGAAATACTTCACCGAGATGCGGTCCTTCTTCGTGGCATCGTCATCGAGGGAAATGGTGGCCTGATCGGAATTCAAGCGGGATGTTCCAACGAGATATACATTGGGCACGCCGAATTGATAGGGCGCAGTGGACTGGGCGGAAGGAATCAGGAACTGGCCATCGGGCAGTTTTTGCTGCAACAAAGCCGCCGCAACGCCATCAATCTGGTTCGTGCTGGTGAGCGAGCCACCCCAGCTGGCATCGGCATTCAAGAGCCCATTCAATGACCGATCATCGGTCAGGCCCGCGGGAACGGTCATTTCCGAGAGACCGGTGGCATTGTCTTCGTTCACACTGCGCTGATAAGCGGCGAAAAAGAAGAGCTTGTCCTTGACCAGGGGTCCGCCCACGGTAAGGCCCGAGTCCCACCGGCGAAGCCAGGGGTTGACCAGCGACTTCGGGAAGACTCCGATTCCCTGCTGGGTCAGTTGGTAGGCCTGATTGAAAAAGAACGGCGAAGCGTTCATCAGATTGTTTGCGTAGGATCCGTAGAGCTGGCCGTGCCAGTTGTTGGTGCCCGTCGCGGTGTTGACGTCGATCTGCGCACCACTGGTCGCGCCCTGCTGCGCATCGTACATCGACGCATTCACACGCAGTTCCTGGGTGAACTCGGGCGGAGGCGAAGGCAGGCTGTTGCCGTTGGAACCGTAAACGGATGTACCGACGGAGAACGATCCGCCCACGGTGGGCGCGCTACCGATGTTGAAGTTGTAACGCTGCGAACTGGAACCCGATGAGCTCTTGCCGTTGAACAGGTTGGTGGAGTCGACGCCGTTGACCTGGAACGTGTTGGAGGTATCGCGCTGGCCGTTGGCCCAGATGGGCTGGTTACCCAGGCCGGCATTGGAGTCGAGGTTCGACAACAATTCCGCGTTCACGCCTGGCGAGAGAACTGCGACCTGCGTGAAACTGCCGGTCGCAAGGGGCGTCAACTCGATTTGCGCCGAGTCGAGCGTATAGCCGTTGGTGGTGTCGGTGGCATTCAGCAGCGGGTTGGCCGTCACTTCCACCGACTCCGAAGCCTGTCCAACTTTGAGCGTTGCATTGATGGTAGTGGCGCGCGCTTCCTGGACCGTGATGCCTTTCAATTCGGTGGTCTGAAAGCCCTGGATGCTCACCTTCACCGTATAAGTTCCGATGGGGAGGTTGAAGATCTGAAAGAAGCCGGTGTGCTGGGTGGTGGTTGTCTGCGTGACGTTAATGGCGGCATCTGTTGCGATCACCGTTGCGCCAGCGACGGCTGCGCCGGTGGGATCCACGACCGTTCCGTTCAATGATCCAAGAGTTTGCTGGGCGAATCCCTGCCGGGAACAGATCCAAGCGGTCAGAGCAAACAGACTCCACCGTGCGACACTCCTCCACGAATACCGATTCATAGTGACCTCGCAGGTTCCTGGGTAGGCTTGACGTTGAGTGAAATTGAAGCAATTTCAGCGAATTGGCACCGGGATGCGCCTTCAGAATGAGTACGGACTTGCAAATGTGAGAAAAAGGGTAGCGTGTGACACGAATAGTTTGTGCCTGCGGCGGGAAAATCGGAAGTAAAAAATGTGTGCTGGTGGGGAGCGGAGGGGAGAAGTTGTTGAAATATGTGTGCAAAAAAGAATCAGGTCCCAAAATCGGAGGGACCTGATTCCTGTGAAACCCGACGATGGCCAATCCGACGGAGTCGTTCTACCGGCTTCCCTTTCCAATCTGCAATTTGAGGCCGGCGCGGAAATTCATCGGCAGGCTGGGGTAACCGATCGGCGCGATGTGCTGATTGTTCATCAGGTTTTCGCCCTGCCCATAAACTCCCAGCCATGAGAAGAGCTGGTAGTTTCCGCCGAGATCGAGCTTCGCGTAGCCGTGGTCGAGGTTGCGATTGGGAAGCAGCAGGGTGCTCCCGAAGTTCGCATCGGACAGATAGGTCGAATCGTCGCTGCGGCTGGCAAAAGCGGCCGTGAACAATCCAGTCAGCTTGTTACGCGCGTAGGTCGCTGTAAAAAAGCCCGTGTGCGGGGACCGGCGGAATGGACGCGCGCCGCGCAGGGGCGAGTATGCGCCAATGGGAATGCCGTTATAGGTAGGCGCATAACCACCTAACAGCGCCTGGTTATCGCTGGTAAACGAGCGCTGCACGACCGCATCGAGATAGGTGTAGCCGCCGCGAAGAAAGATGCTGCGCCCGATGCCGCCCTCCACTGCAGCTTCGGCGCCCTGGGCACGATAATCCTGCGAGTTCAAGGTGAGGCTGAAGGCGAAATTCTCAGTGAGGAATTGCTCCAGTTGCAATTGATCTTGCTGGCTCAGGTTGGGGAGGAGGGCCGGCACGAGGGTCGCTCCCACCGACTCCAGTTCCCTGCCGTATTGGTTGTGAAAGTAGCTCGCCCGGAACAGGATGTGCTCGCTGAGAAACGATTGCGCGAGCCCTCCTTCGTAAGTCCGCGTGGTCGGCGCACCCAGGGGACGAATATGGAACTGGTCGATGGACGATTGGCCACCATGAAGTTGGAGAAACTTGTAGAGGGACCCGAACTCATCGGTCAGCTTGGGCTCGCGAACCGCGTCGCCAAAATTGAACAGCACCCGGGTTCCGCTAAAAACGCCAGATCTGGGCCGCAGCACAAACAAGGTCAGGCCCGCCCGCGGAGACGTCTGCGTACCGAACAGGGAGTAGCGTTGCAGACTTCCGCCCAGCGTATAGAAGAAGCGATTCTTATAATCTCCGCGCACCGCCGCGAGGTAGTCGTAATTGATGCGATCGGCCGCTTCGTGACTGGAGAACGAAGGAATGTTCAGGACTCCGCGTTCGTTTTCGAAGCGGAACCCGATCAGCGCCAGGAAGTGCGGAGTCACGCGGTAGTCGCCCTGGTAGGCGAGTTGGTCGCGGTTGGAAACCAGCTGATCAGCAAATGTGCCGGGCGCATCCAGGATCGCCTGGCCGGTCACCGAATAGCCGTTCGCCCCGCGGATCGTCACCACCTCCCCCAGGCTGTCGCCGAAGGCATCGAAGTCCCCGCTGCCGCGCTGCTCCCAGAGCGAATACTGCTCCCGCTTGCGCGTTGCGCCATAGCGCAGCAGATTGTGAAAGTCGGCCGTCGTCTGGTTATCGATCGACGCGCTTATATACAGGTCCTGGTCCTTCTCCGTGGCGTTATCGGTCACATGATAGAAGTCCCATGCATTGGGAACTCCCGTGGCATCGACAATGTAGTGCACCGTGCCGCGAATCTGTGTCGAGCTGATGGGCTGCCAGCCGAAGTTGGCCACTGCCGCGGCCTGGTGGTATTCGTCCATGGGCAGCGCATTGGAGGTCTGGAACCAACTGAACGCGCCCAGGTAGTCGAGCTGGTGATATGCGCCCGCTAATTGCGCTTCCTCTCGCGTGGTACGAAAGTTGCCTGCATCGCCTTGTACGAATAACGACGGAAAACTCGTTGTCCCCCGGGGAGTGGTCAGGCTGACCACGCCGCTGGCCGCGTCGGCGCCGTAGAGATTGGAATCGGGCCCGCGATATACTTCGGCCCTTTCGACTGCGGTGGTGGCCGATGTTCCGAAGTCGAACTGCCCGCCCAGGTCTCCCCCATCCACGCCATCCACCTGGACCATGTTGTTATTAGGGTTGCCGCCACGAATGAATAACGAGGTTTGCGCTCCGCGCTGGCCGGATCTGCACAACAAAGGTGCCTGGACCGGAGCGAAGGATGCTCACCATGTCGTCGCGCGTGGCAAGATCAAGCGGTCCGAGCACATCGGTAGCGGAGCTGGTCTGGGGCTGGGGGGTGGGGGTTCCGGTGGCGGTGACTACGATGGACTCGCGCACCCACTCGGGCTCGAGGACAAGATTGCGCTCGACGATTGTCAAGACGGCCGGCGTAGAAACCCGGCGTCTCCAACTGGCGAAAGCTTTTGGCGGAAATGAGGATGTAGAAGCGGCCGGTCAGGCCGGTCAGTATTTCGTAGCTGCCGTCGGCACCCGAAACCGCCGATGCAACCGCTTTGCCGCTGCTGAGCAGCGTGACGTTGGCGCCTTTGACTTTTGCGCCCGAAGTGTCGGTGACTACGCCGCGGATGGAAGCGGCACGAACCCCGGCCGCGAACAACGCGAACAGGACCAGCACAATCGCGAGACGGATGGAGGGATACAAACGGAAAATACGGATGCGCGCGGACAGGCTGCGCGAAATGCGAGAAGGCATCGAGGCTCCTTCGTTCCCCTCGGAACGCAAGCGGGTTAAGGCGCCGAGGACCGGTCTCCTGACTTGCGCTTCGGGGTTCCGCGGACAGGTCTTCGTCCGCGGGTGACCTTTACCAGCCACCTTCCCAAAGTGGAGCCAATCGCTCACTTCAGTGGTAACGATCTCGCCACAAAGACGGCGAGGTATCTGACTGGTTTCCTGCCTGGTCCAAACGACGGACCGCGACGCAGGTGCGCTCACAGTTGCGGGGCAGCGACGGATTTTCACCGTCTTCCCGAGCATCCTGGCAAGTTTCTTGTTGGTTTGGACGTTGGCAATGCCGACGACTCAGCATGTCATCAAATACACTTCGATGACATAAACATTTAAACGGATGAGGTGTCGTGTAGTCAAAGGGCGGAGTGAGTCAAATCGGGTTGTTCCCGTTCCTCGGTCCCTTGTTCCCTGCCTTGATCTTGGTGACCCCGGGCTGATTCGAACAGCCGACCTGCGGTTTAGGAAACCGATGCTCTATCCATCTGAGCTACGGGGCCACTTCTTGCAACGATTACATGGGTAAAACCAATCAACACCGAAAGCTGGTTTAGCAACCAACCCGAGCGGCGACGGCCAATCCGGTTTGGCGATTGGCCCCGTAACCAGCCTACCGGCAAAGACATGACTGTTGCAATGCGATCGGCTTGCCGGTCAACATTTACTCGTCCGGAGGTCTGACTGAATGAAGCGAAAGGGGCGCGACGTCATCCAGCCTTACCAGGTCGGCTTTACCACAACGCCACGCCCTAGTTGCGAGTCAAGAGGGCTTCCCCGGCCATCGATTGACTCGGCTCCCCGGGAGGGGGATTGTAGCATTATCAACCGGCCCATGAGAGCCTGACTGTTCAAAATTGCTCAACAAACATCATGGAGCCGAAGCGGTTCGGCGACCACACTTACGGGCGCTCGGCCAGGAGGGGCCGAACTTCGCTGCATTCGCGTTTCTCGCAGAGTTCGCGGGCCCACCTCCTCACAGCATCGCGGCGCAGCGGGCCGCCTTGGGCTTCACTGGCTGCCATCTGCACCGCAAAGTTGCCCACCGTGGAGCTCTCCACGTTGCCTGTCTCTACAAGAAGTCCGGTGCGTTCGGCCGTGAGGCGCGTCAACAACTGGTTCAGACTGCCGCCGCCAAGGATATGAATGCGCTGGATGCTGTCGTTGAGCATGTGCTCCAGGCTGCGCAACGCCGACTCATAGCGGGAAGCAAGGCTCTCGAAGATGACGCGCGCAAACAACGGGTCATTTCCGGCGCGAGATTCAATGGTCGCGTGGCCGTTCAACTGCAGTTGCTCGTTCAGCCGCGAGGGCATGTCTTCATCGAGCATCAACGGCGGGGCGTCCACGTTCACCGTGCCGGGGAAATCGTCGCGTCTGGCTGCCTCTGCGATCAGCTCAGGAAATTCCCAGGTGCGGCCGGCTTGGCGCCAGCTTTCCAGGCACTGCTTGAGGATCCACATGCCGTTGACATTGGTGTGAAAGCAGAATCCGTCGCACGCCGCGCCCTGGTTGGTGTAGCCGGCTTCCATCGCTTCCAGCGTCACAATCGGGGCGGGAATCACCGTGCCAACCAGCGACCAGGTTCCCGAGCAGATGTAGGCGGTTCCGTCGAGATCGGTCTGAATGCCGGCAATGGCCGAAGCGGTGTCGTGGCAGGCGGGGACGATCAATTCGGTATCACGATAGGCGGGCATGCTCAGTCAACGGCCCGGTGAGCGTTCCGATGACGGTGCCGGCGGGAACAATGGGCGGAAATGCGTCAAGAGGAAGATCGAGCCGCTCAGCAGCTCGTGCGACCAGTCGCCGGTGGCGATGTCAACCAGGCCGGTGTGAGTGGCATTGGTGTATTCGGCAACCCGGCGTCCGCCAAGCCGGTACAGCACATACTCGGGGAGGTTGACCCAGGGCGCGTGAGCATCGATGCCACCCGATGGATCGGCGAGGAGTTGATAGATCGTGTTGATGCGCAGCGGCTGCGCGCCAGCATTGCGAAAGGCCCATTGGGGAGGAGCTTTTCGGTCCGCGGCTTCCTTGGTGGCTACGGTGCGCTCGTCGCGATAACAATGAGGATTGGCCAGGGCGTTTCCATCGGCGCCGAGGCGCACATAATCCACCGCCCAGCCATCGACGGCGATCGATGCAATTCCTTCGGGGGCAGCTGCCGCGGCCTTGCGCAGGCCTTCCTCGAGCCCGGCGAGGATCTTGTCGAAGGGCCAGCGGAGCGATCCATTCACATGAACCGGGCCGTTCGGAATGCGATGGATGAGGGTGATTTCCGGCGTGCCGTCACGCCAGCGCAGCAGCGACACGCGACAGCTTTCCGCACCCAGATCGATGGCCACACGGGCGCGCGACTGCAGCCCGTTCGCGAGGGTGCGGCCGTTGCCTTCGGATGGGCTCACCGCAGGAATGCCTCCGGCAGTCCGCCATCGACGGGAATGAGATGGCCTGAGGTGCAGCGCGAACGCTGGCTGGCGAGGAAGAGAATCGCCTCAGCGCAATCCACTGGATCGATGGGCTGATGGGTCAGAGTTCGCTGCGCATAAAAGTTCGCGAGAAGGCCGCGCAGTTCTTCATCGGTCATCGAGTCCTCGAACCCGATGCCGTACTTGGTGAGCGAAGCGCGCACGCGATCGCGCGGGAACATGGTGGAACCTTTCACCACGGTTGCCGGGCAGATGCCGTTGACGCGTACGTCAGGCGCCAGCCCCACGGCCAGTTCGCGAACCAGGTGGCTGAGCGCGGCCTTGCTGACATCGTAGGCTTCGCTGCCGCGCTTGGGCACGACGGCGTTGGCCGAGCTGGTGAGTACGATGGTCCCGCCCAGTCCTTGCGCCTTGAAGATTTTTGCAGCTTCGTCGGCGAGCAGATAGTTGGCCGTCACGTTTACATCGAGCGTCATGGCCCACTGCGCTTCGGTGATGACTCCATCGGGCGATGAGGGGAACATGGCCGCGGTGTTGATCAGGATGTCTACGCCGCCAAACGCCGCGATGGTGGCATCGAGCGCGTTGTCGACGGCGTCGCGGCTGCGAATGTCGACGCCGGTCGAGGCCACCCACTCCTTCGGCGTAATCTTGCCGAGTTCGTCGGCCACTTTTGCTGCGGCGCCGGTGTCGCGGTCCGCGATCATCACGTGGGCGCCGCGCGCGGCCGCAATCAACGCCACCTCGCGGCCGATCCCGCTGCCGCCTCCGACAATCACGGCAATGTTGCGGCTCAACTCCTTCTCCGCCGGCTGGCGGCGGAGCTTGGCTTCTTCCAGAGCCCAGTACTCGATGCGAAACGCCTCGCTGAGCGGCATGGCAACGTAGTTGGTGAACACCTTGAACGTGGTGGGGTCCATGCCCTCGCCGCACTGCGGAACTATTTCCGTCTTCGAGCTGCGAACATCTTCCTGCTCCTCGTTCAGCAGGCTTGCGCCTTCCATCACGTGAATGGCGTTGATGTAGAACTCTCCGGTGATGCGCGCTTCGGTCTTGTTCTTGCCGAAGCTGAACATGCCCAGACCCGGAACCAGCACGATGGTCGGGTTGGCGTCGCGCAGGGCGGGAGAGTCGGGCAGCGCGTGCGCCTTGTAGTACTTGCGATAATGCTCGCGATAGTCGGTGAGCGACTCTTCGATCCGGCTTTTCAATGCCTGCACATCTTCGCCACTCGCCCACGGCACAAACATCGGCCGGATCTTGGTGCGGACAAAGTGATCGGGACAACTCGTTCCAAGAAATGCGAGATCCCCGGCGTGCGATGAATTCACAAAGCGCAACACGTCCTCATCGTCGCTGAAGTTGGCGATCCAGCGGCGCTGTGCGCTGATGCGTCCGCGCAGGAAGGGCAGAATTTCGATGGCAAGTTCGCGGCGGTTCGGCCGCGACTGGCCCGCCTCGCCGCCAAAGCGGGTATCGCCCTTGCGCTGCGCGTGATTGGCGATGAACTGGCCAAGCTGGTCGATGATGGTGATGGTGTTTACGTAGCATTCGCGCTGCGTATCGCCCCAGGTGAAGAGGCCGTGGCCGCCGAGCACGATGCCGTCGCAGCCGGGGTTCTGTTCGACAGCGCGCTTCAGCATCATGGCGAGTTCAAAGCCCGGCCGCTGCCAGGGAATCCAGACCAGCTTGTGATCGAACTCGCGGTTGAACTCCTCCATCTTTTGCTTTGCCGTTGGCCGAGGCGGCCAGCGCGATGCCCCAGTCGGGATGAAGATGGTCGACGTGAGGGAAGGGCAGAAAGCCGTGCAAAGGCGTGTCGATGGACGACGCGACGGGGTTATTGCGGAAGGAGCAAAGCGCGTACATCTCCACCATTTCGTCTTCGGTGTCCTGGCCGCGATAGAGATGCTCGAGCGCCAGCAGCTTATCCAAATACAGGGTGGCGAATCCGCTACGCTGGATGCTGCCCAGGTCGCCACCGCTGCCCTTTACCCACAGAACCTTGACGGTCTGCCCGGTGAGCGGATCCACCTGGTCGATCTTGGAACTGGTGTTGCCGCCCGCGAAGTTGGTGATGCGCAGGTCGGAGCCGAGCAGATTGGAGCGATAACGCAACAACTCGGGCTCATCCAGCGTGTCGGCTACGGCTGGGTCCCAGCGGTCTTCAAGGAACTTGAGGGAGGGGGAAGCAACGGCTGCGACGGTCATCTTTGCACCTTAACCCGTAATCAGTCGAACTCACCCTATCATATCGAAAAAGCAATAGGGAATGTGTTTCTCAAGAGAATCAGGCGGATGGCTGGGCGTGGGGCGCGGCAGCGGGTGCTATGATTTTCCCGCATCGAAAGAGACCCACCATGGAAAGCAAAAAGAAAACGGTTTCAATCCGCCGCGGCTGGCTGGTTCCCGCATTGCTTGGCTTAACTTTGCTGATGGCCGCTCCGCTTATGGGCGCGCAGGCAGCTCACGTGGCCTTCGACGCCGGCTCCAAGGTGTTCCGGCTTGATGCCGGGGCGTCGTCGTATGTGTTCGGAGTGAACCCGAGGGGCGAACTGCAGCAGATCTACTGGGGCGGCCGGCTTGGAGAAAACGACGCTATGCCGCAAGCCGCAGCCGATGCGGGAATGGGCTTCGTTCGACTCGTCCTATAACAACACGCCGGAGGAGTACGCCGGCTGGGGATCGGGACTGTTTGTCGAACCGGCCTTGAAGGTGACGTTTGCGGATGGCAATCGCGACCTGGTGCTCCATTACGAGAGCCACACGGTGCGGGCGGACGGAGTTGATGTAGTTCTTAAGGATACCTCGCGCAAGGTATTGGTAACACTGCACTATTCAATTGACGCGAGCGGGATTTTGGCGCGGTCCGCGACCATCGATAACCGCGAGGCGGAGCCGGTCACCATCGAGCAGGCAGCGGCGGCGGCGTGGGCGTTGCCGGCCGGCCAATACACTCTTAATTACCTCACCGGCCGCTGGGCCGGCGAGTGGGTCGTGAACCAGGAACCCATCCACCATGGGGCGCGCGTGATCGAGAGCCGACGCGGTACGACCGGGACCAGGCTAATCCCTGGTTTGCGCTGCAATCGGGCAATGCCGACGAAGACCACGGGGAAGTCTGGTTCGGCGCCCTGGCCTGGAGCGGATCGTGGCGCATCACGGTCGAACAGGATCAGCTCGATGCCATTCGCGTGACCGGCGGGTTCAATCCCTTCGACTTCGGCTATGTGCTTCATCCCGGGCGGGCGCTGGAAACGCCGGTGTTCTACGGAGGCTATTCGAATCACGGCCTGGGCGGCGCATCGCGCCTTCTGCATCACTTCGAAATCGATCACGTCCTGCCGCGTCGCCCCGGCCAGGAAAACGCGGTCAAGCCGCGGCCGGTGATCTACAACTCCTGGGAGGCCACTGAATTCCGCGTGGATGAAGCGGGCCAGATGGCGCTGGCGGAGAAAGCGGCCGCGCTTGGCGTTGATCGCTTCGTGATGGACGACGGCTGGTTCGGCCAGCGCAAGGACGACCACGCCGGCCTGGGCGACTGGTATGTCAACCAGCAGAAATTTCCCCACGGCCTGAAGCCGCTGATCGACAAAGTGCATTCACTGGGGATGGACTTCGGCCTTTGGGTCGAGCCGGAAATGGTCAACCCCGATTCGGATCTTTACCGCAAGCATCCCGACTGGGTGCTCAACTTCCCGGGACGGCCGCGGACTGAGGAGCGCAACCAATTAGTGCTCAACCTGGCTCGTCCCGACGTGCGCGATTACGTTCTCGGCTTCCTCGACAAGCTGGTGACCGAGAACGACATCGCCTTCCTCAAGTGGGACTACAACCGCAACTGGAGCGAGCCGGGCTGGGACCAGTTGCCGCCCGCGGAGCAGAAGCGCGTCTACGTCGAGTTCATACGGAATCTCTACGCCATTCTGGACGAACTGGCCAAGCGCCATCCCAAGCTCGAGATCGAGTCATGCTCGGGCGGCGGGGGCCGCGTCGATCTCGGCATCATGCGCTATACCGACGAGGTCTGGCCCTCCGACAACACCGATCCCTTCGACCGCCTGTCGCAGCAGGACGGGTTCACCTACGCCTACACGCCGCAGGTGATGATGGCCTGGGTCACCGACTCGCCCGACTTGGCAGGGCAAGCGCACGTTCTCGCTTCCTTACAGAATGCTTAGCTCGATGCAGGGCTCGCTGGGCATCGGCGCCAACATCCTGAAATGGAATGACGAGCAGATGGCGACTGCCAAGCGCCTGATTGCCGCTTATCACCAGGTGCAGCGGACGATCGTGCAGGGCGATCTGTATCGGCTGATTTCGCCGCGCAATGGCAGCGAGTTCTCGGCCACGCAAACGGTGAACCAGGACAAAAGCCAGTCGGTGGTGTTCGCGTTCATTCACTCCACCCAATTGGCCCGGCCGTTCCCGCGGCTCAAGTTGAAAGGACTTGATCCGGCGGCCACTTACGCACTCACCGCAATTGAAGGCAAAGCGAGCGCCGGGTCGCCTCAGTCTGCCAGCGGCGCTTACTGGATGAATCACGGCTTCGATATGGGTGACGATTTCATGGGAGATTTCCAGGCCGCCGCGTTTCGGCTCGACCGCAAATAGTCTGACTGCACAAAACAGGGTGCCCACCCTGACGACATGGTTTGTCACCGGGGTGGGATTCCCACGAATCCTTCCAGCATGCCCCGCATCGAAAGATTGTCGTCGTTCCGAACCTGATCCCGTGGAACTCCTTGTTCTTCCGCAAGATTGTGTCCGGCCCATGACTCTGTTACTATCAAGCTCACAGATGGTCCGCGCTTCCCAAAGCCGCTTCTGTTGTTGCCTGTCGAACAACTTCGACGGGTGTACACGCTAGTCTCTGATCTCCCCAGCAGAACCGATCCGAAAGACGCACCCGTAGCTGAAGCGCCGGGTTAGTCTTCCTGCTTCATCGTCATCCGGCCTTCAGCATCTCCAAATGCCCAAGAGGTCCCGATGCCGGTCGCCGAACAGGTAACAACGCAGCCAATCACCACCAAACGCCTCGACAGCGTCCGCAAAGCCTGAGTCATCTTGCGCCTGCTCGAAGCCGAGAGCATCCACATTCTTCGCGAGGTGGCGTCGGAGTTCGAGCGGCCGGTGATGCTCTACTCCATCGGCAAGGACTCGTCGGTGATGCTGCGCCTGGCGCAGAAGGCCTTCTATCCCGGCGCCGATTCCCTTCCCGCTGCTGCATATCGATACCGGCTTCAAATTCCGCGAGATGCTCACATTCCGCGACGAGATGGCGCGCTCGATCGGCGCGCGAGCTGCTGGTGTGGCGCAATGAGCCGGCCATCGCCGCCGGCACCAATCCCATCGCGCTCGACACCAAGCGCTGCTGCGGACTGCTGAAGACGCAGGCGCTGCTCGACGCGCTGCGCCACTACAATTTCGACGCCGCATTCGGCGGCGCGCGCCGCGACGAAGAAAAGTCGCGCGCCAAGGAGCGCATCTATTCGTTCCGCGACCGCGCCGGCCAGTGGGACCCGAAGAATCAGCGCCCGGAGTTGTGGAACCTCTACAACGCGCGCATTCATCCCGGCGAAAGCATTCGCGTCTTTCCGCTCTCCAACTGGACGGAGATGGACGTGTGGCAGTACATCCACGAGGAAAAGATTCCGGTCGTCGATCTCTACTTCGCCAAAGAGCGCCCGATGTATGTGCGCGGCGACGCGCTGCTGCCCATCGAGCAGGACTTCGTCGCGCTGCCCGGCGAGAAGCCGCAGATGGTGAAGTCGCGCCTGCGCTCGCTGGGCTGCAGCCCCTGCACCGGCGCGATCCGCTCCGATGCCGAGACGATTCCGGACATCATCGCGGAGCTGATTTCGTTCCGCTCTTCTGAGCGCGCCAACCGCGTCATCGATCACGACCAGGAAGGCTCGATGGAGATCAAGAAGCGGGAGGGCTACTTCTAAATGGCCGCGACTCACCGCTCCCGTTTTTTCGATTGACGAATTCCTCGACCAGGAGCGCGAGAAGGATCTGCTGCGCTTCTCGACCGCGGGCAGCGTGGACGACGGCAAGTCGACGCTGATCGGCCGCCTGCTCTACGACACGCAGTCGGTCTACGAAGACCAGGTGCGCTCGATCGAAGGCAAAGGCACCACCGCGCCGGGCCAGATCGATTTTGCGCTGCTCACCGACGGCCTGCGCGCCGAGCGCGAGCAGGGCATCACCATCGATGTTGCCTATCGCTACTTCTCGACGGCGAGGCGCAAGTTCATCATCGCCGACACGCCGGGCCACGAGCAGTACACGCGCAACATGGCGACGGGCGCGTCAACGGCCGATGCCGCGGTGGTGCTGATCGACGCGAGCAAGGGCGTGCTGGTGCAGTCGCGCCGGCATGCTTATATCGCGTCGCTGCTGCGCGTGCGGCACGTGCATCGTCGCCGTGAACAAGATGGACCTGATCGGCTACGACGAAGCGACATTCCGCGCCATCGAGCGCGATTTCCGCGCAGGTGCTCGAGCAGATCGCCGCCGACACCGGCAATCCGGTCGAGGCAGTCTTCGTTCCGGTCAGCGCGCTGGAGGGCGACAACGTAGTCCATCGCTCCAGACGCGATGCCGTGGTACGACGGGCCGTCGCTGCTCGAACTGCTGGAGTCGCTGCCGTCTTCGCACGAGTACGCGCACGGCGCCGTTCCGCTTTCCGGTGCAGCGCGTGCTGCGCCCGGATCACACCTTCCGCGGCTTCGCCGGCCAGATCGCCTCGGGCACCGATTCGCCCCGGCGACGCGATCACGGTTCTGCCCTCGGGCCGCACGCGCGAAGGTGGAGCGCATCGTCACCTGGGACGGCGATCTCGACGAAGCGTATCGCGCCGCTGTCAGTCACGCTGGTGCTGGATCGCGAACTCGACATCAGCCGCGGCGACCTGATTGTCGCGGCGCAGGAGCCGGCCACTGTCGCCAAGACTGCAACGGCCTCGCTGGTGTGGATGGATCAGCGTCCGCTGGAACTCAATCGCCGCTACTGCTCAAGCACACCAGCCACACGGTGCCCGCGTTCATCCCGGCCATCCAGCATCGCACCGACGTCAGCACGCTCGCGCACGAGCCGGCCGCAGACGCTCGCGCATGAACGACATCGGCGTGGTCACGCTGAACCTGCTGCGGCCCATGGCGCTCGATCTCTACGCGGAGAATCGCTCCACCGGCGCGTTCATCCTGATCGACCCCAAGACCAACAGCACCGTGGCCGCGGGCATGATCACTTCCGCGATTGCCGATACCTCCGACGGCGAAGACGCAGTTCGCCACGGAATCCGGGCCCGTGACCGCGGGCGAACGCGAGGCGCGCTGGGGCCACCAGGGCGGGGCGCTGGCGCTCGAAGGGTCCGGCGGAATTTATCGATGCGATCGAGCGTTCGCTGTTCGTCGCCGGCGTCGTCACGGCAACGCGTCGATGCCGACGCGATCCCTTGTTCGCCGCCGACCGCAACGTTCTTGACGACGTTCATCACGGCTGCAGACTCGATGCGGGATTCTGTCGTGCTGCTTGCCGCGAGTGCGCGACAGCGACGAACTCGACCGCGCGCGTCGAACGAACGACGAACTGGCTTTGAGCGATGCCGATCCAAGCGCTGCCGTCGCCGCGGTTCACCAATTGCTGCACCAGGAAAAGATTCTTTTCGATACCGAAGGAGCGGGACTTTAATGAGCACAGTCGAAATCAACGCAGAGGTCAGCACGAAGCTGAACGACGTGCGCGCCGCACTGGCGCCGAGCGATCACTGGCAACGGCGATGTGTGCCTGACGTGCAGCTTTCAGGCGGAGGACGTGCTGCTGACCAAGCTCGCCATCGAGCTCGATCCGAACATTCCCGTCCTGTTTCTCGACACCGGCTATCACTTTCGCGAGACCTATGAATATCGCGATCGCATTGCGCGCGAATGGAAGCTGAACCTGATCAACCTGCTTCCCGAGAAGACCGTGGCCGAGCAGGAAGCCGAGTACGGATTGCTGTATCAATCCGCGCCCGACCGGTGCTGCGGGCTGCGCAAGGTGGAGCCGCTGTTCAAGGCGGTGGCCAATATCGCGTCTGGCTCACCGGCCTGCGCCGCGAACAGGCGAAGAGCCGCGCGGCGCTTGAGGAATCGCGCCATGTTCACGCTTCCCGGCGGCAAGCAGGTGCTGAAGCTCGCACCGCTGGCGGAGTGGACAACGCGCGACGTGTGGTATGCATGCGAACAACTTTCGATTCCGCTGCTGCCGCTTTACGAGCGCGGCTATTCCTCGATCGGCTGCGAGCCGTGTACCTCGCTTCCGCTCGATCCCAACGATCCTCGCTCCGGCCGCTGGGCGGCCGCAAGGTGGAGTGCGGAATTCATATTCAGGCAGCGCCGGCAACAGTTAGTGCAGACGCACGACTGTTGAGGGCTCCGGATGCATTATCTCATCGGATTCATCATCGCGCTGTTCATCGCGCTGACCGGCGTGGGCGCGGGCACCATCACGGTGCCGATCCTGGTGCTGTTTCTCGGCGTGCCTGCGCCGATTGCGGTCGGCATCGGACTGATGTTCGCGGCCGCGGTCAAGCTGATTCTGGTGCCCGCGCAGATCGTGCGCGGCAACGTCGCGTGGCGCACGCTGGGCTACATGCTGCTGGGCGGCGCGCCCGGCGTGCTGATCGGCTCGCTGTTCCTCAAGCACCTGGTCACCGCCGGATCGCAGAATCTGATCAATGCGATTCTCGGCGTCATTCTGGTCACCACTGCGAGCTGGCAGATCCTCTTCTCGTTCCGCCCGATGCGCCAGCGCGCTGATGTGAAAGACCGCAGTCCGCTGGCTGTCGTGGCTGATGTTCCCGGTGGGCGCCGAGGTGGGATTCTCGTCCGCCGGCGCGGGCGCTCTGGGCTCGCGCGGCGCTGCTCAGCCTCACGCCTCTGGCGCCGGCGCAGGTTGTGGGCACCGACATCGCCTTCGGGTTTGTGGTCTCGCTGATCGGCAGCGGCGCGCATTGGTTTTCGCCGATGTCCGATGCGACGCTTGCTGCTGCAACTGATCGCCGGAGGCGTTGCCGGGGCCATTGGCGGAACGATGCTCAGCACGCACATTCCGCGCCGGCCGTTGCGCTTCGCGCTGTGGATCTGGCTGCTGGTGCTCGGCGGCCAGTTCCTGTTCAACAGCTACAAGCTCTGGACGCTCCCCAACAAGGACGCGGCGCACCACTATGCCGCTGCGCGCGTGAAGTAGACCTCCCAGGTCTCAGGATCGAGATCTCCACCCCACGGACGAAGACCTGTCCGTTGGGACCGCGGACCTGGGGCACCCGCCGGCCTCCGTGTCGTCCCTCCACATGCGAGTTGTAAAATCGGAGTTTGCGCGCAAGCTTCGCACTTACAACGCGCGCCGACGGGAGCCTGATGAAATCTCTTCTTCTGAAAGAGTATCTGCAACTGGAAATCGCCGATTTCCCGCAGCCGCAACCCGGCCCCGGCGAGGTCCTGATTCGCGTCGCCGCATGCGGTATCTGCGGGAGCGACGTGCATGGGTACGATGGCACCTCAGGCCGCCGCATTCCCCCGATCGTCATGGGGCACGAGGCCGCAGGGCTGGTTGCTGCCGTTGGGACGGGCGTGAGCCGCTTCAAACCGGGCGATCGCGTCACGTTCGATTCCACGGTCTATTGCGGAGAGTGTGTCTTCTGCCGCCGCGGTGAAGTCAATCTCTGCGAGCGGCGGGAAGTCATAGGCGTCTCGTGCGGCGAGTATCGCCGCCACGGCGCATTTGCCGAATACCTGGCGGTGCCGGAGCGCATCCTCTATTCCCTTCCCGAGTCGATGTCATTTCCTGAAGCGGCGATGCTCGAAGCGGTCTCGGTTGCGCTGCATGCGGTTCGCGTGACAGGAGACATAAAAGGGCAGACAGCGCTCGTTATCGGAGCCGGCATGATCGGCCTGCTCACCATGCAGGCGGCGCGAGCAGCGGGCGCGCGGCGCGTGATCATCGCCGACATCGATGCCACACGTTTGAACCTCGCACGGTCCCTCGGCGTGGATGAAGCGCTGAATCTTTCCGGTCCCGACCTCGACGCAGGAGATCCTCAATCAAACCGGCGGCTTCGGGGCAGACGTGGTCCTTGAAGCAGTGGGCCGCAACGAAACCATCGCCACCGCCATTGACAGCGTGCGCAAGGGCGGCACAGTCACGCTCATCGGCAACATCACTCCAAAGGTGGAATTGCCGCTGCAGAAAGTCGTCTCGCGCCAGATCCGGCTGCAGGGCACGGCCGCGTCGGCAGGCGAGTATCCCGAGGCCATCGAACTGATCGCCTCCGGCAAAATCCAGGTCAAGCCCCTGATCACGGCCGTGGCTCCTCTTGAGGAAGGCCCGCAATGGTTCCGGCGGCTGTATGCCCATGAGCCCAACCTGATGAAGGTGGTGCTGACGGCCGACTCCGAGACCATCGCGCACGCCGGCGGCGGCATTATGAGCGAGAATTTTTTTGATCTCTCTGGTCAAGTTGCTATTGTTACCGGGACAAGCCGCGGCCTCGGCCAATACTTCGCGCGGGCGCTGGCACGGGCCGGAGCCGACCTGGTGCTCACCAGCCGCACGCGTGAGTCGCTCGCTGCATTCGAAGCCGAGATCCATGCACTGGGCCGCCGCACCTTCGCCGTTCCACTGGATGTGCGCGATTACGCGAGCATCCAGAACATGGTGCGCGAAGCGGAGGCCGCCTTCGCTCAGATTCACATCCTCGTCAACAACGCCGGATGCAATGTGCGCAAGCCTGCTCTCGAGGTGACCTGGGACGACTGGAACCTGGTGCTCGACACCAATCTGCGCGGCAGCTTCTTCACAGCACAGGCCGTGGCGCGCGGCATGATCGCTCACGGCTATGGCCGCATCATCAACATGGGATCGGTGACCAGCGTGGCCGGATATGCAGGACTGGGCCCGTATGGCGCGAGCCGCGGCGGCATTCGCCAGCTCACCATGAGCCTGGCCGCCGACTGGGGCAAGCACGGGGTAACGGTCAACTGTCTCGCGCCGGGATGGTTCCGCACCGAGCAAAACAAGGTGATGTATCAAGATGCCGGATGGGTCGACTACCTGAAGGAGCGTATCCCGGTGGATCGACCGGGCCAACCCAACGATCTCGATGGTGCGGTGGTCTTTCTGGCGTCGGAGGCAAGCCGGTACGTGACCGGACAAACGCTGCTGATCGATGGCGGCATATCTACCGGGGCGTTGCGGGCGACGCCGGCGCGAAAGTGAAAAGGCAGCTTTCAGCTTTTAGCTTTTTTGCCGGGGATGACCCACCCGTTGGCTGACTCAAAATCTATTGCTGGAGGATCGTGAGATCCCAGGTCTCAAAATCGAGACCTGGGGCACCAAAGATTTGTTTAAAAACTAGCAGGAAAGCTAGGATGCAATCTTACCGGGCGCCACGATCCCGTACTTCTGATCCAGGAATTCCTGCAGGTCGGCGGGCAACAACGCGGCGAGTTCCTGCCATGTGATCACCTTCAAGCGAACACGCAATTCAGCGCTCTTCACCGCCGCCATTACGCTGAACCATGCTTCGCGTAAATCGGGCCGGCGCTCATCATGGACAACGCAGAAACTGCAACCGTGGGCGTGCGCCGCAAGCACGTTGCGGATCAACTGATAACTCACATACCCAGGTACGGCGGGAGTTGCCATCCAGGCCTGTTCAACAAGCCCCATTTGAAATTCGCGGGCTACGGCGTCGCTTTCACGATGCGGCGAACTTTCGGTCTCTTCCCACTCCTGCGTAAAGTCCTCGGCGAATTCGGCCGGCTCGCGGCGCCGCTGCTTCCGCAAGGCCACTCGCGGTAGAAGTTCCGCCGAAAACACCTCTTCGAAATCCCGGTAGCCCTCAACCACTACGGCGGCCCTGGTTTGAAAATCTGATTCCGTCAGTTTGGCTTCGATCAGGAGTGATCCCCAGCGCAAGTCGACCTCGGTGGTGTCTGTCCTGCCGTTCTTGAGCGGAACGCGGGCCTTCCAGCCGAAGGTGGCGTCCGCTTCCTCGTCGACTCCCAGACGCAGTTCGAACCACGGGCGATTCCAGGACGCCCGGGGTGCAGAACACATTCATCAGAAGAGCATCGGAGCTGGTTGAGGAGTCCAGTTCGCACCATGGGCGCTCCGCTCGGGGAAGCGACCGCCGGCCGGTGTGGGCTTTCTTCAACCGGCGCGCCCAGTCCTTGCGCTCAACGATTGCGGCGTATGCGGGATCGAAGAAATTGCCGTGGCATTCGGCGTCCGGGGAGTAGACAATCACTGGTTCGGTTCCATAGCTCTCGACATGCGGCCGGCCGCGCGCCCACCGGCGATTGCGCAGGGCCAGTTCCCGCCGCAACTGCGCCGCATACAGGCCCGCACCGAACCGCATCTCGTTCCCGTTCATTCCAAGCCTACCCGCCGCATGCCGTGCGAAAATAGTATTCGTGATGCGTAGTCTGAAGTGTTCAGTTTTCCTTCCCCTTTTCCTGGTGTTCGCCGCTACCGCTGCTCATCCGTTCCCTGACTCCAGCGCCGACGAAAAGGCAGGGGCCGTGCTTTATCGCGACAAGGGCTGTCCTCAGTGTCACGGTGCTGATCTTGCCGGGAACAAAAAGGGGCCCGCAATCGCAAATATTGCCAAAGATCCGGCCTGGCCCCCGGAGAAGATCAAGAAGCAGATCACGGACGGTGGCGCAAAGATGCCGCCATTCGGCGAATCGCTTACCGACCAGGAGGTTACGCAACTGGTCGCCTATCTTCGCGCCAAGGACCGGCCTGTTCCGCCTCCGGCTGAGCCGCCATCCAACTGACTCCGGCGCATCAAGCTTCCACGGGCACGTTGGTTATACCCTCGGTGCCGAAGATTCTCCTGTAGCGCTCGATCTCTTCGGGCGGGCCCATAGCCTTGGCAAGGTTGTCGGAAAGCTTCACCGCCGGGCGGCCTTCGACTTCCGACAGTTTGCACACCAGGCTGACCGGGTTGAAGCTCTGATCGCCGCGCGGATTGCAGTTGCGAAAGTCATTGGTCAGGAATGTGCCCCAGCCACTGGAGAACCGGATGCGCCGGTGTGGAATCCACTTCTCCGCGTGGCAAAAGTCGCCGGTGCTGCGAAAATCTTCTGCCCGCGCGCCGTCGCGCACGGTGCCGCCGAAGTACGCATGCATGGAGAGGATGAGATCCACGTCCATGGCGTCGGACGCAATCAATCGCTTGCGCCGCGGGTCACGACCGCGCTCCTCGAGCCACGCAACATATTCGTCTCCGGCCGCGAACGGATCTTTGCTATCGATGCGCTGGCCTGTCCAGTCCGCGACCCAATCTGGAGCATCGCGCAAGAATTGCGTGGTCCCGTAGGTGTCAGGAAGAAGAATCAGCAATTCCCCCTGGTAGGTCTGCTGCCACAATTCCAGCAGCCGGTATTGTGCCGTGCGCACTTCGTCGTCGCTGTTGGCCAACGCCGCCAGGGCCATGGGCAGTTCGTGGGCGTTGGTCCCAATCGCTTCGAGGTCGTGCTTGTAGGCGAGATAGGTGTTGGAGCTGCCGGCGAAAGTCGCGCCCAGCACATCGCTCATGGCTTTCACGACATATTCCTGCCATAGAAAGCTGTGCCGCCGGCGGGTTCCGAAGTCGCTCAGGCTCAGGCCCGGCACGCCCCGGAGGCGTTCCATCTTTTCCCACAGGCGGGTCTTGGCCCGCGCGTAGAGAATGTCGAGCTCAAATTCGCTCAGCTTCTTCAATGCGGAGCGCGTCTTCAGCTCATCGATGATGGACAGGGCGTAGATCTCCCACATCGTGGTCTCGGTCCAGAGTCCATCGAAGCGCAAGCCGATCTGGCCATCCTGGATGGTCAGTTCGAAGTCGGAAAGCCGGAATCCGGTATCCATCCATTCGAGGAAACCCGGCTCGAACATGCCCCGGCGCCCGTAGAAGGTATTGCCGGCGAGCCAGATCATCTCCGACTTGTGAAAGCGCAGCTTGCGCACGGATTCAAGCTGCTCGCGCAGTTCGTTGACTTCGATGATCTCGCCCAGACGCACCGAAGTGGTGCGATTCTGCAGCGAAAACGTGGCGTGGGTCTCGGGAAAGTGCTTCCAGATGAACTGCAGCATCAGCAGCTTGTAGAAGTCGGTATCGAGCAGCGAGCGCACAATGGGATCGAGTTCCCAGTTGTGGTCATGAGCACGGCGGGCGACGTTGACGATCACGAGAACTACTTTAATTCACGCGCACCCGCGCGCCGGCTTACGGGCAGGAGTTGCATTTCACCGTTACGGAAATATTCGCAGCGGCCGATACTGTCCCGGTTCCCGAGATCACGAAGGTGTAGATGCCGGGCGTCATGGCGAGTCCGCCCTGGCCGATGCAGCCCGTAACCCCGGCGAGCAGGAACAGACAAAACATGCCGACCAGAGTGCTCAACCGGCCGCGGAGCAGCTTTCTCCCGCGAAGCCCAATGAGACCGATGACGGCAAAAAGCGGGCCACTGGCCGGCCAGGGCCGGTTTGGCCAAGTCTGGGACGGCCGGCGCTGAGACGCCTGCGTCGCAGTCCAGGGTGGAAAGAAGTTGATGGTGCCTCCCACCGAACCGCCGGCAGGAATCGTGACATTCGGTAGGGGAATCGAGCAATCAGGAAAGACCACAAATGGCAACAGGTTCGGATCGGGTCCGGTGCATTTGACCACCACGTTGCCTGTGAATCCCCCGACCGAAGTGAGAGTAAACTGGCTCACTCCACTTCCCTGCCCAGACAGGCTGATGTTAGTGCCTTTCACTGTAAAACCCGGCGTGGCAGCGAAGATCGGTTGCACAGCAATCAAGCCCGCCAGCAGCACAATCCGCCGACTGCATGAGACACACGAACCCCATGACACCACAGGCACCTGCTTTCAAATGTTGTTAACCGAACTATAAGACGTGGAGGAACGCACCAAGTTAGCGAGGCACCGGAGTCGCAGACCAGACAGGGGTTAATAAGCGCACTTTCAGCCTATGTGGTTTCCCACCCTTGCGACCGACCACCCCAGCGACGAAGACCTGTCGCAGGGGACCCCGGCAACTCGCAAAGATGGGGCATGGAGCCTGTGTTTTCTTTTCAGCGAGGCATGGTGCGCTCGTCGAACTCCGGCATCGCTCCCACCTGCGAGGCCACCCAGCTTCCCCAGCGGTTGCCGGTCTCGTTAATGCCGGGCAAATCCGCTCGGCGCAGGAGAGAATGCGTCATGGCCGCGGTAAACGCATCGCCGGCCCCGATGGTGTCGGCCACCGTAACCGCAACTCCGGGATGCTCGTGCCACGCGTCCCGCGTGACCAGCAGGCTTCCCGAGCCCCCGCGCGTTACCGCCACCATCTTCAAGGTGGGAAACTCCTCGAGCAGTTTTTCCGCACCCGATCGCAGCGCACAGGGGTCTTGCGGATCGCATGCCTGCAGGCCAAGCAGCCCGAGCACCAGCGGCATTTCAGCGTCGTTCATTTTCATCACGGTCGCCAATTCCAGCGATTCCTGCACCACTTCGCTGGAATAAAACGGGGGGCGCAGGTTCACATCGAACACGCGGACGCAGGCAGCTTGCGTCTGCGCGGCGAGCGTTTGAATGGTCTGGCGCGATTCGAGACTCCGTTGCGCCAGTGACCCGAAGCAGATTGCATCGGCTCTCTCGGCCAGCCGGACCCACTCGTCAGAGAGCTCCAGAAAATCCCAGGCGGCGGGTTGGTGAATCGTGTAGGCCGGTTGGCCGCCCTGGAATGCGACGGTCACACGGCCGGTTTCGTGCATCGGATCCACTTGCAGGAATGCGGTGTCCACCGGCAGCGGGTCCAGTAATTCCACAGCCTGGCGTCCCAGGTCATCGCGTCCGATACGGCTCAGAATCGCGGCATGGTTCCCCAGCCGCCCGACCATCACGGTAAAATTCGCCGGAGCTCCTCCCAGGCGCGCGCCGTCAGGTAACAGGTCCCAAAGCAACTCGCCAATACCTAAAATCAGTTGCGGTTCCATCGAACATACACTCCAGGACTACCCAACGCTCTGCTGGCAGATGCCCGGGTTGCCAGCAGACAGCTTTCTACCAACGGGGCGGTTTCGTCAACCCCGACGCGCAAAGAAGGCGCATTGTTTTGTATTCCGCAAAAACGCGCGCAGTGGTGCTTCATGGAGCCGGCATACCAAGGTTGGAAGCGTGAATGTGAACGATCTTCCAGCCACTTGCATGGTGCTTGAGAATGATGGTGCGGCGGCTAACCGTCGTCCCATCCACCAGGTGAAACGTAACCAGGGCCACGTCTTCGGACAAGAGCTGAATTCGCAGGTCAAGGGGCTTGAGGTGCATGTAAGGTGGTGAATCCTTGCCGGAGGTTTTCCTGATCCGGGCAAAGACGCCCAGCCATGCTTTCTCAAAATCCTGCGGAGAATCGATGCGTTTTATGTTGGGCGGCGCGGGATGGAATATGGTCGCGTCCGGCGCGAAGCAGTCGCGAAATGCGGGCCAGTCGAGATTGTCGAACGCAGCGAGGAACGCGGTAAGGACCTGTTTGATCTCTGCGTTGGCTTGAGTGGATGGCTCCGCAGTCTTGGCGCGCGCCGGAACCATGGCAGGCATCGTCGTTATAAGCCAGAGGACAATCCAGCACTTCGCTCTTGTATTCATCGCGAAACGCTCCTTATTCCCGATTCTTCTTTTCGCCCGGACCGATCCATCGCCAGATGGAGCAGTCCTCATGGTTTGCCGAGGCGTATTCGCCGTCCGGCTGATTGGAAAGAATGCGATGGTCGGCGATGGCATCGGCGCGCGACCGCCTCACCTGGCCATGGAACAGGCGCTCCAATCCTTTTTGCATTTCGAGGATGCTTTCCTGCTCGTTGTTCACGTAGAGAATGTCCAATTGTCCAGGGCGGTCCTGAAAGCTTGCGGAGAGACTGCGAAACAGCCGCAGCATTACCGCCGCTCCGAAAGGATTGAAGAGAAACACGAGGCACTTTCCCTGGGGAAATGCGAACTCCGCCGCGTCGCCGCAAAGCAAACGCATCGGCGACAGAGCCCGCCCAGCCTTCCGCCATACAGTGAGGTTGCGTCGAGCAATGCGCACCAGAGCCGGATTCAGTTCCACCCCGATTACGGCGCGAAACGGCAGCTCAGCAGCAAGCAGCATGGCGCGCCCCATTCCGGCGCCGACGTCCACGAACGTGGTTTGCGCGATCGGAGCTGCAGGTCCAGTCCGCTGCCACCTTTTCATCAGCGCATAAAACACGGAGGGAGCGACGCCATAGTAAGCCGTGGCATGGCGGTCGTGGCGGTGGCCGCTTTTTAGATGCCGACCGGCGATCAGACCGCTGGTGCGCACGCCGTTGGTCTCGTCGAACGGATGCCGGATAAAGCCGTCGGACACCGCGAGGCCCGGCAGTCGGCGCCGGCCGCGCACCTGTTTTGGCTTTTCCGCTCGCACGGTTGAACCTTAGCACGCGGCGGCGGACTCGCCTGGCGCTCTTCGGCCACTTGATTCGTTGTCGCTGGCGGCCTGCAAAGACAAATCGTTGCGGCTCGCCGTCAAATGACTGGAGGTCCGTACGAAAGGCTTTTGGGAAAGAGCGTTGCTGGGCGGCAGCCTGCTCGGTCTATTGGTGCTTGCCGGGTGCGGTTCCAATCCTGCGCCCACGGTTGCGGGCGGCGCCGGAAAGATCGACACCGTCTTCGTCATCGTGCTGGAAAACCACAACTGGACCGACGATGGCACCCTGAGCATCAAGGGCAATCCCAGCGCTCCCTACATCAACGGCACCTTGATTCCGGCCGGCGCGCATGCGGAGAATTACTGGAATCCGCCGCATGAACATCCCAGCCTCGGCAACTACTTGTGGATGGAGGCGGGAACCGACTTCGGCATCAATGGCATGGCCAAGACTCAGCTCAGCGTGGCCGAAAACACGCAGACCACGCATGCGCACCTGGCCTGGCAACTGATGCAGACCGGTCTGTCGTGGAAAGCCTACAGCGGCAAGACGTGGCCGGCCGACACCTGCCCGGTTGTAACCTGGAGTGTTCCCCAGGTTTTCTTTTCTGACATCACCAACGACGCATCGCCTACAGCGCCCATCTGCGTGCAACACGTCCGCCCGCTGAGCGAATTGGCGAACGATCTTTCGAACGGCTCCGCCGCAAACTACAGTTTCATTGTCCCGGGACTCTGCCAGGATATGCACACGGCGTGCGGTCACTCGGATCCAATCCACGACGGAGACAGCTGGCTCCAGTCCACCATCCCGTTGATTCTGGCCTCGAAGCAGTACCAGCAGGGCGGCGCCGTGTTCATTGCGTGGGATGAAGCCGGCAAGGGCGACGGCCCAATCCCGATGATTGTCCTTTCTCCGCTGGCCAAGCAGGGCTACTCCAACAACATTCACTACACTCACGGCTCACTGCTTCGAACCGTTGAAGAGATCTTCAACTTGCCGCTGCTGGCCGATGCCGGTCAGGAAACGGACCTGAGCGATTTCTTCACAAAGTTCCCCTAATGTCATGCACATGACACCGGGATGGATCAAACGTGATGAGTGCAAACCATCGGAAAGGTCTATCGTCCAAGGGCTTGGCACGGTGACAGGCGTACCCGATTCGCGATACTCTTGACTATCCGCGCCCAGCCGCGATTCAAGGAGTTCTCTAACTCTCATGCCTATCCAAACAACCTCGAAAATCTGGCATAACGGCAACCTCATTCCGTGGGAACAGGCAAACATTCACGTGATGAGCCACGTCGTTCACTACGGCTCCAGCGTCTTTGAGGGCATCCGTTGCTATGCCCAGCCCCATGGCTCCGCCGTGTTTCGCCTTCCCGAGCACATGCAGCGCCTGCTTGATTCCGGTCGAATCTACCGGATGACGATTCCTTACACGCTCGACGAACTGTGCGCCGCGGTGGTGGACACCATCGAAGCCAACGGCGTCGCGCCCTGCTACATCCGGCCCATCGTGCTGCGCGGCTACGGCGAAATCGGCGTCAGCCCCAAGGGCTCGCCCATCGAGGTTTACATTGCCAACTTCCCGTGGGGAAAATATATGCCGGGCGGCGATGGCGCGGATGTCTGCGTCTCCAGCTGGAATCGGCTCGCGCCCAACACCATGCCCGCGCTCGCCAAGGCCGGCGCCAACTACATGAACTCGCAGCTGATCCGCATGGAAGCCGACGTGAACGGCTACGCGGAAGGCATTGCCCTGGATGTGAACGGGCTGGTCAGCGAAGGCTCCGGCGAGAACATCTTTATCGTTCGCAATGGCGTCCTTTACACGCCGCCGCTGGCGAACTCGGCGCTCTCCGGCATCACCCGCGACTCGGTGCTCACCATCGCCCGGCACCTGGGCTTCACGGTGATCGAGCAGGCCGTTCCGCGCGAGCTGCTCTACATCGCCGATGAAGTGTTTTTCACCGGCACCGCCGCCGAGGTGTCGCCGATTCGCTCCATCGACCGCATCCTCATCGGCGATGGCAAACCCGGCGAGATCACGAAGAAAATCGCCGACGAGTTCTTCGCCATCGCCAACGGCCTCAAGCCCGACCGCTTCGGCTGGCTGACGCCAACCAAGGTGAACGCACAGGAGCCGGTTACGGCATAGCGGAACCAGGTTCAACACCCACTGGCGGGCGGTCCGATTGGGCCGCCCGCTATAATTTTGTCAGCGCCCAAGCGATTCCGTTGACTGACAACTGACAACTGAAACCTGCCTTCCGGAGTGCCGTGAAACTTGATATGAAAGTGAAGTTCGCCGGCCTGGAGCTGACCAACCCGGTCATCGCCGCCAGCGGGACGTTCGGTTACGGAATCGAATTTGAAGAGATCGTTTCCCTGGAGCGCATCGGCGGGTTCGTGACCAAGGGGATTTCGCTCGAGCCCATGCAGGGGCACCCGGCGCCGCGCATCATCCAGACTGCCGCCGGGATGCTCAACGCGATCGGGCTGCAGAACGTTGGGGTCGAGGGGTTCGTCGCCAAAAAGCTTCCCCCGCTGAGCCGATATCCTGCCTGCAAGGTCATTGTCAACATCTTCGGCTACACGGTGGCGGATTACATCGGCGTGATCGATCGACTCAATCGTGCTGAAGGGATCGCCGCGTATGAGTTGAACGTCTCGTGCCCTAATGTGCACGCCGGGGGAATGGCGTTCGGCGCCGAATGCGGGTCTCTCGAGTACCTGGTCAGCCGGGCGCGGTCGTCGACCAAGCGACCCCTCATTGTGAAGTTGTCGCCCAATGTAACTTCCATCGCCCAGATGGCCAAGGTGGCTGCGGATGCCGGCGCCGATGCCGTAAGCCTGGTGAATACCTTCCTGGCGATGTCGATCGACGTGGAAACACGCAAGCCGAGGGTGAGCAACATCACCGGGGGACTGTCTGGGCCGGCGATCAAGCCAATCGCGGTACGCATGGTGTTTGAAGCCGCACGGGCGGTGTCGATCCCCATTCTTGGAATGGGAGGCATCATCACGCCGGAAGATGCGGTTGAATTCATGCTGGCGGGAGCCACTGCGGTGCAGGTGGGCACGGCCAGCTACGCCGATCCGCGCGCCACGGAACGGCTCGCCCGAGGCCTGGAGTCCTGGTGCCGGAGTCACGGCGTGGAGCGGGTTGCCAGCCTTACCGGGGCGCTCGACGTGCCGCAGCCGTCTGCGCTGGCGCCTCCAGCGCGCGCGCCCCAGAACGCGTTGCCGTAGCGGCTCGCCTGGCCACCTATCTACCCATAGTACGGATGAGTACCGGAAAACGCACTTCACTCCCGCGATCCCGGCAGGTCGTCAACGAGCGCATCATCGCGAGGCGCGCTTCCATGATTCTTCGAGCTGGATACGCTCTTTGGGCTGTTCTCACGAGTCTCTCCGTATTTGATTGTGTATTCAGTCGCGCAAGCCGCGGCACAGTCCTTCAAGCTTCCAAACAATAGGCGTGTCGCCGTGTTCCAGTTTTTCAGGCAACGGAGAAGGCTGGCAAAGAAGTTACGGGGAAATTACACGCTGGTGACATTCCCGAGAGCCACCTTGCCTATGGTCAAAGACACAGGTCCGCAGGTCGTGCTTCAGGAATTGATGGCCACGGCACAGCGTGGCAGCCGGATCCAGCCACCCCGTAACTAGCGACTATTAGTAACTAGCTACTAGTCGGAGACGACAAACGAGACTCAAAGATGAACAGGATAAGTGTCATTGCTCGGTTGGCTTGCATCGCAGTTACAGTTGTACTAATAGCGCCGATTTCAGCACAGACCGGCGCCTGGACTCCGCCAGTAGTGCTTAGTACTGGCGGTCAGGGCTGGGAGGCGGCCGTCGCCATCGACGGGAATGGCAACTCGCTCGCACTTTGGGACGAGCGCACAACACAGGACCAGATCTGGTCGCGCTCGAAGGCGAGCAGCGGCAATTGGGGGTCAGTGACTCAGCTCTCCGCGGCCCTCCAGACAACCTCTGTCTTTCCCGCCGTTCGAATCAGTTCGGCAGGATTCGCTACGGCAGTGTGGAGCGATTCAGGCGGCGTATGGACAGCCGATCGCCCGCCCGCTTCCAAATGGGATTCCCCTCAACTCCTGATCCCCGGCGCGTCAAGTCCGATTTTTGTGATGAACTCACGAGGCGATGCCGCGATAGCCTGGACGGTGGGCGGCGGTCCAAGGAGCACCACCGGCTCTGTGTTAGCCATTCTGCGGCCTGCCGGGGGAGCCTGGACGGCACAACAGACAGTCGCAAGCGGCGCGCATCTCGTCGCGGATCATGCTGCAATCGGAGCGTTTGGCGAGGTGATTGTCACTTGGGAGACCTACAACGCAGTCTGCAAGAAATATGGTTGCGCGCTGAGCAGTTATGTCCTGCATGCCTCGCGTCAGAATACTGGTAGCGGCGCCTGGGTCGACTCGGGTTCGCTGTTAGGGCCCGATGGCGCCAGGCATGACGCTCGAGTGGCGCTGGATTCCGCGGGGGGAGCGATCCTGTTGGCGCTGAGCAGTTCCGGCGTCTACACCTCTGCCATCCAGGGCAATTCTGGTGGCGTTTGGAGCCCATTCAAAGCCGCCGTAAATCCTCAGGGTTCGACAATCATCTCCGATTTGGCGAGTGATGATGCGGGACAGGTAACGCTGGTCTACGAGTCCATCGTGTACCCCACGTCGCAGGTGCTTGCGGTTAGCGGGTCAATCGGCAACAACTCATGGTCGTCGCCTTTGGTTCTATCCGGCGCCGACGCCAGTGTCGGCCAGGTGTATTTCGCTATTGCTCCCAGTGGCGCGGCCTTGACTATTTGGTTGTCGAGCAGCGGGACTCCTGCGATCCACGCCGTCACGAGAGCCACGCCTACGGGGCCCTGGGGCACTCCGGTCAGTGTCTCCGGACCGGGCACCTACATCGCTCCGGAAGCCGCCGCGGTGGAAGCCTCAGGAAATGCGATCGTCATTTATTCCGGCTACGACACCGCCAGTGTACACACGGAGTACGCCACAAATTATCAGCCGTAGTTGCCATCCGAGACTGGACGGCGCTCTGCTGCGATCAGGACGCGCTGGGTGAAAGCCGGAACTGGACCGGAAGGACCGCGAGGGGTTGCAGGTACCGGAAATAAGGCCCGGGCCTAAAGGCCCCCCGGATTGTGCCGCCGTTAAGGGGTCTGAAGGCCCCTGCTCTCTCCGGAAATATGAGAAAGAGTGGCCGAGGGCGCGATTCGATGGGCTGAATCGCGCCCGGCGGATCGTTGCTTCGTCCTCACGGCGCGGGAATGGCTGCGTTAATAAATCGTGACACGCCCAGCGGGCTCGCGGTCACGATGTCCAGCGCGCCGTCGTGATTGATGTCGCCTACCGCAATCGGCCCCATCAAGGCGATGTACTGGTGCGCATACGGCCCGGTCTGGCCTCCTTCGAGGGTGCCATCGCCCTTGCCCAGCTGTACGGTGAGCGTATCGTTGCTGATGGCGGCCACGTCGTTGATGCCGTCCCCATTGAAGTCCCCGACCGCGATGTTCCGATTTCCTACACCGTAATCGGCGTAGGGATTGGCGGGGAAATTCCCATGCCCATCATTGGGGAAGATGGTGAAACCAGCGTTGGCAAAACGAACCACCAGGTCCATCGAGGGGCCGGTGTGCATCCTGGCCGGAATGACCTGGTAGGGGATGTTATAAACCGTCCATTCAGAAGACGTGGTGAAGTTTCCTTTTCCGTCACCGAGCAGAATCGCCATCTCGTAGGTATCCGGCGTGTAGGGCCCGGTGACGATGTCGATTCCCGCGACGATGTCGAGTTTGCCGTCGCCGTTCAGGTCGGCAACGCCCACGGTGGTGATTCCCCGGGCCGGAAACGCGGGATAGGTGATCAGAGATCCGAACGTGCCATCGCCATTGCCGAGCATCACGCCGCTGTCGAGGACGAGATCAGGCTTGCCGTCGTTGTTGACATCGGCGAGGTAGACCTCCTGGCTGTAATTGGTTCCCAGGTCGATGGTGCGTGGCGCCTGGAAGCTGCCGTCGCCATTGCCAAGCAGGATGCTGACGGCATCGGAATCGGCGCCTGCCATGACTACGTCAAGCTTTCCATCATTGTTGATGTCGCCGACGGCCAGTTGCATGTCGGTAAGATCTCCGGTCGTGATGCCGGTGGGGTACGACTTCGGCGTGCCCAGCCAACTGTTTCCCGTGCCGGGGAAAAAGGTGAGGGTGGTTGCGCAGGGAACGCACTCGGGAGTATTGACGACCACCACGTCGGTTTTGCCGTCGCGGTTAAAGTCGCCGGTGGCAATGCCGTGGGCATCGGGGGAGCGGGTGATGGGTGCCGCCAGCAGAGAGCCGTATCCATCGCCGGGGAGCACAGTGAGACCGCCCATCACCACGTCGGCGGCGTGAGTGCCCATGACATCAAACACGCCCAGGAACCCGTTACCGCCGGGACCGTTATACATCCGCGGCGCCCCGAACGTGCCGTCCCCATTGCCGGGGTACACTGAGACCCGGTGCATGGTTGTCTGCGTGTATATATTGGTCGAGTCCAGCGAAATGAGCAGGTCGAGTTTGCCGTTCCTGTCCAGATCCGACAGGTACACGGCAAGTGCAGGCCCGGCATTTACAGGGGTGCCGGCATGGAAGTCGCCGGCGCCATCGCCAATGAGCACATCCACGCCTTCATTGGTGGGCACCACGATATCCATCACATGGTCGCCGTTAAGGTCACCCACGGCGGGAGGGGAGGAGAACGCGCGGGTGGGAAACCCTTTTGTATTGCCGAAGGCGCCGGCGGTTGTGCCGAATGCGACAGTGAGTTGGTAGGACTCGGGGATCAGCAGATCGCTGCGTCCGTCGCCATTGACATCGGCCAGTGTGAAGCCGTTGCCGGTCGTAGCCGTGTAGCTGTACCCATTCTTGAAAGTGCCGTCGCCCTTGTTGATGAGCGTGAGGTAGACGCCGGCGGCGGCCACCACGATGTCGATCTTTCCGTCGCCGGTGATGTCGCCGGTTTTGAGCCCGAACAGGCGGCCGTTCACGGTGTATTTTTGCGGCGCGGCAAATGTGCCGTCGCCGTTGCCAAAGGAAACTTCGACATCGATGAGGAAGTTCCTGAAGGAGTTCGGATCCTCATAACCGAACGTGCAGACCAGGTCCTGTATGCCGTCGCCGTTGAGGTCGGCGAGGGCCATTACGGCCTGGCCATGAATGTCAGTCAGAGCAGGCACCGCGGTGAACGTGCCGTTGCCGTTGTTGATGAGCGTCTGGATGACCTGGGTGTTAACGCCGGTGACGGGATCGGTAACCGTTTCTGAAAGGACGAAGTCTTCGCGATGGTCTCCGTTCACGTCGCCGACGGCAATTCCGGAGTAATACGGGTTGAGGTTGCCCGGCAGCGGAAGCTGCCTTGCGGCGATAAAGTCGCCGGTGGTTTTGGCAAGGGCCCGTGGAGCGATGAGTCCGCATGCGGAACTCAATACGCCAAGGCAAATGGTGGCAAGTGGTCTTGGAGAAGAAAATCCTGAACGCAGGGATATCCCTGGGAAACGCATATCGGGTGACCTCCGAGAATTCTTATTTTGTCGGACAGAGATCGACTGGCTAGATTGAAAGGCGAGGCTCTATTTTTAAACGAGTGATATGGGGAGAGCGAGGAATGACCCGCCTGGCCAGAGTGATTCGCTCGGCGATCACTATACTATCCGGCTTCATTTTGCGTCCACTCCTGCAGGGTTGAGAACGAGCGCCACCGAGACTCCGGCTCAGCGCGATGATATTGATCGAAGCCGGTCTGGGTTTCCCATCTTGCGACGAGAAACCCGCCTCGCTAACATAGAAATGCAATGGCTTTTCCGATCAAAACCTGCGTGATTTGCCAAGAGGAATTTGAGTTGAGGCCTGACAAGCCTGGTTTCGCCAATCGCTGCCCGACGTGCAGCACTCCCGAAGCGGAAGAGGAACGGGCCAGCCGCGCCGGCGGACCCGGCGACCCGCTGGCCTCGGCGGAAGTGAACGCCGCCCGCCGCAAGGCGATCCGGGACCTGCTGTACCGCAAGGACAGCTGACCGGGCGCGAACACTCCTATGGCTTGGCGCTAAGGCCTTCGAGAAAAGACCAGAACTCCTTGTTGTCTTTGTAGGGCGCGAACGAGTCGTCCTGGGTGGGATCGGGCATCTTCTCACCGGGCACGGTGTTGGCCTTTCGGTCGAAGGCCTGCTGCAGGTGCTTGCGGGCGTCGGCCAAATTCTTCTCTTCGGCATCGGCGCAGGCCAGGTTGTAGTAGTAGAGCGGATAGTCGGGATCTCTGACGATGGCGGCTTCAAAAATGGTTCGCGCCTTTTTGATGTCGCCGGCGATGCCGTACGACATGCCGGCCTGGTCCGTTGTGACGCGGCGCCAGGTCTTGCTGTCGAACCCCTTGGCATCCTTCACTTGGGTCAGCGCCTTTTCAAATATGGGACCGGCCGCAGCGTATTGCTGCGAGTTATAAAGCACCTGGGCAAAGAAGGAGGTATCTCTGAACCCGGGCTCGTAGTTCTGGTCGAGTTGGAAGCTCTGGAAAACCTTGAGCAGAGCGGGATCATCGGAGCGGATGGCGTCGGAGCTATAGAACTCGAGATCGCCGCAGATGTCGCCGGCGGCCACGAAGCCGCGCACGCTGTACAGGGGGTCGCCACCCTTTCCCGGAACGTTGTAGTCCACCACTGAAACGGGAATGCGGTCGGGACGCGTAACTTCGGACATGCGGGAAACCTTGAACGCCGAGTTCTGCTTCTCGGGGTCAATCGCGCCGTCACGGCATTTCGCGCTGGTGAGCGGCTCATTGGTGGGAACCTTGAAAAGAAAACCCAGGAAGCTGAGCCCGCCGGAGGCATCGCGAGCGCGTATACCGATTTCGCTGCCGTCCGGCTTGGCGGAGTTCTCCACGATCTGGAATCCTTCGGCCTTCCACGCGATCTGGCCCTTGTGATCGGGAAGAGCGAGCTTGAAATCCGCGGTGGCGGAGGATTGCGCCTCCGCAGACATCGTTCCCCAAAGAACCGCACAGAGAATGCCCAAGCCGATTTTCATACCCGCCAGCCTACCTTTCGAGTGGACTGCCTAACTTGATGGAAGACAAATCACACCGGCTTGCCCCGGAAGAAATAAAACAGCTCGATGAGCAGGATGAGGACCACGGTGACCTCGAGCCAGAAGGCGCGGCTCTGGTTGTATTGCTCGACCATGTAGTCGTAGAGCCCTTCGGCGGTCTTGAGTTTCTGCGCCACCAGATTGCGATAGTCGGGCACGCCGACCTTGCCGGCCGCCAGCCGGTAGAGCCGGGCGGCAAACATGTCGCTGAGGAACTTGATGGCGTTGTCGGCATGCTCGGTCAGTTCCGAGATTTCGAGCAGCACTGTTTGCAGGCTGGTTGCCGATCGCGCCAGGCGCCAGCGCGCCAGCCTGCTCCGCTTTTGTCCCAGGGTGTCGTACAGGCCGTCAAGAACCTTGGTAAGTAATTCGTCGTAGTGGCGAAACTCCAGCAGCTGGGAGTTGGCGTATTCCAGCAATTGAATCGCGGTCTCCGCCCCCGCCGAACTGTCATAGAGGAAGGCCGCGTTCCAGCCGATCACGGCCATGTCGCTGGCGTAATAAGAAATCTGGGAGTGAAGAACCTCGGCGCACTCGCCTTCCGACAGGGGGGTCCGGTCGCCGCGGACCACCTGGGCGATCTTCGCCCCGTGATCGCGGGTTAGTTCCGCGGCCGCCGGCGAGCCGGGTACTTCCCGGACATGGAAGATGAAATAGTCTTCGCTCAGCCAGCGGTCATAGGGCTTGATCATGGCGGCGGGAATGCGATCGAGCTTCTGGCGCACCACCGGCTCGACCCGGAGGGCAAAGTCCACATCCCAGACCCAACGGCTGGCCAGGCGAACCAGGGCTTCCCAGTCGCCCGAAAACGGCAGCTGGTAAACGACGCTGACCACGCCGTAGTCGTAGTACTTGACTTCGCCTTCGAGGCGCTCACCGGTTTCCAGCTGAAGCGGCTCCAGGGGGCCGACCACGGGCGGCCTTTGGTAGCGGACATAGGAGGGGGCTGCGTGCTTCAGGTTGGGTTGCTGCAAGGTCCGGGCGCTGACTGCCTGTTGCAAGAGGTCCAACCTAAGCTCTTCGCAAACGTCAAACTGGATGAGTACGAGCACAAAACCGCGGAGGGCAGCGGGCGCAGCCGGGATGGAAGAAGTGTCTGACATGGTTACTCTGGCATGGTACTGCATCCAAGTTCCCAGATAGGGAATTGGACCGGACTCGAATCTGCAACCGCATCAAGACCGTTCTCGTCAGTGATTGCCTGTTCGTGCTAGGATGATTCCCACAATGCGCTCCCGGCTGGAGCCGATCCCCATCCGAGCGCGCCTCGGTTTTACGGCTTCGCCCAAAAAGGAGGCGGACATGATCACACGTTCCGCACTCGTCGCAACAGTGGCTGCCTTGGTCCTGTTGCCAGTTACCACCACCCTGTCTGCACAAACCAGTGACGCTGCCGTACCGTCCCCGGGTGTTTCCAAGGTACGCATCGTTCGTCTCAGTGAAGTCAAAGGACAAGTTCAACTGGATCGAAACAACGGGCGGGGTTACGAGCCCGGGATCACCAATCTGCCCATTGTCGAAAACAGCAAGCTGAAGACCGGCGAAGGCGTGGCCGAGATCGAGTTTGAAGACAACAGCAGCCTGCGCGTGGCACCCGATACGATCGTGGAGTTTCCGCAACTGGAGCGGATGGCAACAGGGGGTACGGCCTCTACCGTCCACCTGGTCCAGGGCATGGCCTACGTCAGCCTGATGAAGTCGAGCAACGACCAGTTCAATCTGACGTTCGGGGACCAGAACCTCGCCCTCCCATCTCCAAGCCATATCCGGCTGCAGTTGAATGGGACGGAGGCGAAGCTGGCGGTGCTGGACGGCAACCTGCATTTGGCCGCCCTGGATGCGAGCAAAAAGAAGACGGTCACTTTCGACCTGCTGCAGCACCAACCGCCAACGGTGGCCAAGGACATTCTGCCGGAGCCCTACGATGAGTGGGATCAGACTTCTTCGGGATATCATGCGCGCGCCGCGAATATGAGCGCGTTCAACGGGTCGCCTTATTCATACGGCCTGAACGACATGGCCTACTACGGGAGTTTCGTGAACGGCTGCGGCGGGGGCTCGATGTGGCGTCCCTACTTTGCCAGCGCGGCGTGGGATCCTTACTCGAACGGCGCCTATGCTTACTATCAGGGCGCGGGCTATTCGTGGGTCTCGCCGTATCCTTGGGGTTGGACTCCCTACCACACCGGCGCCTGGAATTTCTGCGAAGGCACGGGATGGGGATGGCAGCCGGGCGGCGGTTGGAACGGCCTGAACAATATTGCCTCGGTCCCGCAGACTGGTGTTGGCGGTGGTGGAACCAGGCTGATACGTCAGCCGGCACCGCCGGTTCATCCGCCCCGCCCTGGCGAACCCACCATGGTGGCGGTCAGTACCAAACCGGTAGTCAGGTCGGAGATTTCCTCCAGGAATTCGTTCACATTCCGCAACGATTCCGCAGGGCTCGGAGTTCCACGTGACGGTTTCGGAAAGCTGAACAAGGTCGCGGAAAATGTCCAGCATCAAGGGTCCATCAACCAGCAAATCTACCTGAACGCGCCGGCTTCCACCATGCCGAACGGAAGGGCAACGAGCACGGCCGTGATGGCGGGCTCGATTCATCGCGGATCTCCTCCTTCGTCGATGGGCGGACAAGGGGGAAATTCAGGAGGCGCCTATTCGGGCAGAAACGGCGGATCATCTGGAACATCAATGTCCAGCGCGTCCTCGTCACCTCATGTGAGCGCTCCGTCCTCTTCGCCTTCGCCGGCTCCCGCGTCTTCGGGCCGTCCCTCCCACTAACCCTCCAGTCCGGTGAGGATCTTCGCGCGTGAAGCGCGAAGATCCCCGGCCCGGGTCCCCCCTGAGCAAATCCATTCATATCAGATAACTTGCCTGGCCAGGCATGCGTGTGCGCCCCTGCATACTCCTTGGCCTTGTCGTTCGTAAGATCACACGCCCTGAACCTTTTGACGGTCACGATGTGAGCCAAATCATTGTTGAGCACGGAAACTGGGTTCCGGCGTGACCGATCAAGTGTGACCACGCTCACAGTCAACCGTATTTTGGTGTCGGTAACTTCGTTTTCGTTCATCCGGCGAATTCAGTCGTTGCACCTGCCGCTTTCTTGGAATGCGGGGATTCGCCGTTATTTGTTCACGCAAGCGAGGTAAGGCATGGGTTTGTCAATTTGGCAATCAATGCAGCAGAAAGGCTACAGCCGCCGCGATTTCCTGCAGTTCTGCGGTGCGGCCGCCGCCGTCGCCGGGCTGGGACGATCCGGCGTGGCCCAGGTGGTCTCAGCATTTGAAAAGAAGGAAAAACCGGCCGTTGTCTGGATGCATTTCCAGGAGTGCACCTGCTGCAGCGAGTCGTTCATCCGCGCTTCGCATCCCATCGTGGCCGACGCGCTGCTCGACGTGCTGTCGCTCAACTACACCGAAACCTTGATGGCCGCCTCCGGCTTCCAGGCCGAGAAGAGCCTCAACGACACCATCAAGAACAACAAGGGCAAATACATCGTGCTGGTGGAAGGCGCGGTGCCCACCAAGGATGGCGGCGTCTACTGCATGATCGGCGGCAAGACCGCCGAGTCGATCCTGAAGGAAGTTTCGGAAGATGCGGCCGCGGTGGTGGCCTGGGGCAGTTGCGCTTCGAACGGCTGCGTGCAGGCCGCCAAGCCCAATCCCACCGGCGCCACGCCGATCCACAAGCTGGTCAACAAGCCGGTGATCAACGTGCCCGGCTGCCCGCCGATCGCCGACGTGATGATGGGCGTCGTCACGCACCTGCTGGTGCTCGGCCAGGTTCCCGCGCTCGACTCGCTCGGGCCGTCCCAAGGAGTTCTACGGCCGCCGCGTGCACGACACCTGCTATCGCCGCCCCAATTACGACGCCGGCCTGTTTGTCGAGTCGTGGGACGACGAGAATGCGCGCAAGGGCTATTGCCTTTACAAGATGGGCTGCAAGGGCCCCGTCACCTACAACGCCTGCTCGGTGGTCAAGTGGAACGAAGGCACCAGCTATCCCATTCAGTCGGGCCACGGCTGCATCGGCTGCAGCGAAGAGGGCTTCTGGGACAACGGCCCGATCTACCAGCACCTGTCCCCGTTCCCCGGCTTCGGCATCGAGAGCACGGCCGACACCATCGGCACCGCCGTCGGCCTGACCACGCTCGCCGGAGTCGCCGCCCACGCCGTCGTCACCAACATCCGCAAGCACAGCGGTCATCGCCGAAGTTCACGCTGAAGATCAGAAGGAATCGTGAGGAACTATGCCACGAATTGTCGTCGATCCCGTAACTCGTATTGAAGGCCACCTGCGCATCGAAGCGGTGGTGGAGAACGGCGTCATCACCGACGCATTCAGCGCCGGCACCATGGTGCGCGGCCTGGAGAAGATCCTCATCGGCCGCGATCCGCGCGATGCCTGGGCCATCACCGAGCGCGTCTGCGGCGTCTGCACCACCGTCCACGCGCTGGCCAGCGTCCGCGCCGTCGAAGACGCGCTGGGCATCGCCGTTCCGCCCACCGCCGAGCTCATCCGCAACATCATGCTGGCCACCCAGTACGTGCAGGATCACGTGATCCACTTCTATCACCTGCACGCGCTCGACTGGGTGGACATCGTCAACGCGCTCAAGGCCGATCCCGAAGAAGGCCGCCGAGCTGGCCGGCTCGTTCTCCAAGTGGGACAAGAACACGCCGGCCTACTTCACCGAGGTGCAGGACAAGATCAAGGCCTTCGCCGCCAGCGGCCTGGGCATCTTCGCCAACGGCTACTGGGGCCATCCGGCCTACAAGCTGCCGCCGGAAGTGAACCTGATCGCCGTCGCCCACTATCTCGACGCCCTCGAGTGGCAGAAGGAAATCGTCAAGATTCACGCCGTCTTCGGCGGCAAGAACCCGCATCCGAACTACCTCGTCGGCGGCGTTCCCTGCTCCATCGACGTCGATGAAGTGGCCGCCATCAACTCCGAGCGCCTCAACCTCGTCTCGCGCCTCATCTCGCAGGCCGACGAGTTCGTCAACCAGGTCTACATTCCCGACCTGCTCGCCGTGGCCTCGTTCTACAAGGACTGGGCCAAGTACGGCGGCGGCCTGAAGAACTACCTCAGCTATGGCGAATTCCCCACCAAGGGCTACGGCCAGCCCGAGTCGTTCAAGTATGCGCGCGGCGTCGTGCTCGGCCGCGACCTCAGCACCGTGCATCCGGTCAATCCGCGCGACAACGCAGGAGATCAAGGAATACATCGCGCACTCCTGGTACAGCTACGAGGGCGGCAACGACGCCGGCATTCACCCCTGGGCCGGCGAAACCAAGATCAACTACTCCGGTCCCAAGCCGCCGTTCGAGACGCTCGCCGGCTACGACAAGTACTCGTTCCTGAAGACTCCGCGCTGGAAAGACAACCCCATGGAAGTGGGCCCGCTGGCGCGCCTGCTGGTCTCCTATGCCGCCGGCCACGCCGACGTGAAGGAGACCGTCGGCATGGTGCTCGGCAAGCTGAACGTGCCCGTCGACGCGCTGTTCTCCACGCTCGGCCGCACCGCCGCGCGCGGCATCGATGCGGCGCTGGCCATGATCTGGCTCAAGGAGTTCTACGGCGAGCTGATGGATCGCGTGAAGACCCGCGAAACCTCCACCTTCAACGGCGAGCGCTGGGAGCCGAAGACCTGGCCGGCGGAAGCCGAAGGCGTCGGCCTCGTGGAAGCTCCGCGCGGCGCGCTGGCCCACTGGATCAAGATCAAGAACGGCAAGATCGACAACTATCAGCTCGTGGTGCCGACCACCTGGAACGGTTCGCCGCGCGATGCCAAACAGCAGCGCTCTTCGTTTGAAGCAGTCGCTGATCGGCACGCCCGTGGCCAACCTCGAGCAGCCGGTCGAAATCATTCGCACCATCCATTCCTTTGACCCGTGCCTGGCCTGCGCCGTGCATCTTTACGATCCGCAGGGCCGGCACCTTCACCAGGTTTCATTCGAGTGAGCCTATGAGTACGACTGGCATCAACGCGAAACACGCAATTCCGCCGCGCGGTTCCGCATCCGGCCGAGTATCGGCGGGTGTATGTGTGGGAAATGCCGGTGCGCGCCTATCACTGGATCAACGCCATCACCCTGGTGGCGCTGTGCATCACGGGCTACCTCATCGGCGCGCCCATCCGCGCCTTCTATGCGAGCGAGGCCTACCAGCAGTACTGGTTCGGCTGGGTGCGCTTCATCCACTTCTTCTGCGCATACGTCTATGTCTTCAACTTCGCGGCCCGCATCTACTGGGGCTTTGTCGGCAACAAGTATGCCAGGTGGAACAACTTCTTCCCGCTGACCAAAGCGCAGCGGCAGGAGATCGTCGATGTCATCAAGACCGACGTGCTGCAGACCAAGATGCACGGCGCCATCTCCACCGGGCACAACTCACTGGCGGCGTTCATCTACTTCCTGACGTTCCTGGCGTTCGTTGCGCAGTCCATCACCGGCTTCGCGCTCTATTCCAGCATGAGCCACTCGTTGCATCCCGCGGATGTTCACCTGGATCGTGCCGCTGATGGGCGGAGAAATGGGCGTGCGCTACTGGCATCACTTATTCCTGTGGTTCTTTGTGGCCTTTATCATCGTCCACATTTACCTGAGCTTCTATCACGACTACATCGAGGGACGCGGTACGATCTCCTCGATCGTAGGCGGATGGAAGTTCGAGCGGGAGAAGAGTGATAAATAGAAACAGCCATATTCATAAAACGCTGGTCCTGGGGCTCGGCAACGTCATCATGGGCGACGAAGGTATCGGAGTCCACGTCGTCCGGGCCCTGGGCCAGCATCCGCTCCCCCAGAACGTCGAATGTCTCGACGGCGGCACCGGCGGCTTCATCCTGCTGGAGCCGCTCGCAGAATGCCGACCGCATCATCCTCATCGATGCGACCGCCGACGAGAATCCCATCGGCACCGTCACCCGCACCACGCCGAAGTTCTCGCGCGACTATCCGCCCACGCTTACCGCGCACGATATCGGCGTGAAGGATCTGCTCGACGCGTTCTACATGCAGGGCGGGAATCGCGATGTGATCCTGTACGCCATCACGATCGATCCGCATCAGTCGATCTCGATGGAGCTGTCGGGGGCGTGCAAGAAGGCGGTAGATGAGGCGGTGGCGAGCATCCTCTCCGAACTCGCAGCCCATCACGATTCAACGTCATCCTGAAGGCAGGTCGCTGCGGTGATTGCATTCGAAGGACCTGCGTTTAAAAAACATCCTCCGTCAGTCAAAAATGGTTGGCCGAGGACTCGTCCGCGGCGGAGGATCCGGGGAGATCACCGGCCGATTTGCCCCGCGCAGAACGCCGCGCCAAGTAGAGCCAGCGCAACAAATCCCAGCGGCACATAATACGGCGACTTCACGCGATACATACACGCCGCATTGATCAACTCGGCGGGAACAATGAGAAACAGCACGAGTCCGAGTTTTGATCGATCGATCCCCGTAATGACCAGGCCCAGAGAAACGATTCCGATGGTCGCCAGTGCACCGCCAAGGGCACGCAGCAACTCCCGCACTAATTTACGGGCGCGCTCATTGTTGGCGAAGAACGATTCAAGGTTCCGGGGCAGGCTCGGAACGAACAAGTCATACAAGCCGCCGAGCGCAACTAAACCTGCCGCAATTCCAACCAGGACTCGTCCAAACGCTGCCATCGTAACCCTCTGCGAACATGCTACCGGCAAGCTTTGGGTTATTCGCGCGAAAGAACTGGCCACGTTGAGGCTATCGCCGAGCGACCGCCAAGGCCTAACCCTGCGTCAAACCCTGCATGGGAAGCGAAGACCCGCAACTGCCCGTAACATCCTCCGCCGAACCGGATTGGCCGCCGGAAGCTCGCTCGTGTTACGAAGACGCTCTGCACGCACTGGTCGAACCACGCATCTCCTTCGTCGTGGGAGGCGCGTTCGCCGTGCAGACCCATACCGGCATCTGGAGAACGACCAAGGACCTCGATCTGCTGATTACGGCCTGCCGATTTGCCCGGAGCGCTCGACCGGCTGAAAGCCAGGGGCTTCGACACGCATATCCAGGATCCGGTCTGGCTGGCCAAGGCGCGGCGGGGAGAGTACTTCGTCGACCTGATCACGGGCATCGGAAACGCCAGCCTCGCGGTCGATTCGACCTGGATCGAGCGCTCCGTTCCCCGGCTTGTCCTCGGCTTGCCGTGCAAGGTGCTGGGCGTGGAAGAGCTGATCGTCTCGAAGATGTTCGTCGCGTATCGCGAACGCTTCGACGGGGCCGATGTGGTTCATCTGATCCGCGCGCGCGGCAAAACGCTCGACTGGGCCCGGCTGCTGCAACTCACCGGATCGCATTGGGAACTGCTGTTCTGGTCGCTGGTGCTGTTTGCGTATGTCTATCCCGCCCACACCGACGATGTTCCGGCAAACATTTGGGACGATTTGACGGCCAGGTTCTTTCACCATATCAAGAGCCCCGCCAGGGACGCCCCGTTTCGCGGCACGCTGGTCGATCCGCGCATGTTCGCGATCGATGTGAACGAGTGGGGCGAGCGCAATCTCTACCAGGAGTATTGCGCGCAGCATCCCTGCGATGCTGGGGAACAACAACTCGCATGGGAGCAGCGAATGAAGGTTGCAGCCGTAGCCGACATCCATCTGAAGGCGGAAGATCACGAGAAGAACGTGCAGCCAGTTCTCGATGGTGAACGAGACTGGCCGACGTGCTGGTGATCGCGGGCGACTTCACCAATCACGGCATGCCCGACGAGATGCGCGCCTGTTTGTCGGTGCTGGAGCACGTGCATATTCCCATCATTGCGGTGCTGGGCAATCACGACCATGAAAGCGGACACCAGGACGAGCTGGCGGGAATGCTGCGGCTGGCCGGCGTGCACCTGCTGGACGGCCAATGCCACGAGGTGGATGGCGTGGGATTCGCCGGGACCAAGGGCTTCTGCGGCGGATTCGCGCCATATGAATTGATGCCCTTCGGCGAAAACGGGATCAAGACGTTCGTCGAAATCGCGGAGCGCGAAGCGATCAAGCTGGACTACGGCCTTGCGCAATTGCACACGCCCATCAAGATTGCCATCACCCACTATGCTCCCATCAGGGAGACCGTGGTCGGCGAGCCTGAGCCCATCTTTCCTTTCCTTGGCAGTTCGCGGCTGCAGCGCGCGCTCGACCGGCACCAGCCCGCTCTGGCGCTGCATGGCCACGCGCACAAGGGGACATTCTCCGCCGAATCCACCACCGGCACCCGAATCTACAACGTCGCGTTGCATCTCCTGCGCCAGCGCGGCGAAGAACATCCGTTCACGATCTTCAATCTGTGAGAACAGCTATTAGCTTTTAGCTTTTCAGGCCAGCGGAGGCCAACTCTCCATTCACGGCGATCTGCTGAACAATCTTTGATTGCGCAATCCATCTTGCGCACTTATTCTTGCGGATACATGATAGGCGGCGGTGGTTCGATGAGTGGTTCGATTTTCATCAGCTATCGGAGAGATGATTCGGAGGGCGAGGCGGGCCGGCTCTACGACGACCTCATCCGCATCTTCGGCTTTGAATCCGTGTTTATGGACGTCTCCGATATTCATCCCGGAAAGGATTTCCGCCAGGCGATTGACGAAAACGTGGCCAGGTGCGCGGTTCTTCTGGCAATGATCGGACCGGGCTGGGCGACCATCCAGGATGCTTCCGGGACCCGCCGCCTCGACCAGCCCAATGATTTCGTTCGCCTGGAGATCGCTTCCGCCCTCACGCGCGGGATCGACGTGATTCCGATCCTGGTACACGGGGCGCGCATGCCCTCGTCCGCCGACCTGCCGGAAAATCTGCAAAGCCTCGCCTTTCGCAACTGTGTCGAACTCACCCACACGCGCTGGAACTCTGACGTGGAGGTGTTAAGCCGTACGCTCCGCGAATACGTAAACAAGGGACAGGAATTCGCGACGCGGTCGATACGAATGGCAATCACCGGAGAAAACCCGGTTGTCAAAGCAGCGGCTGCAAAGCCCGAGGCAGAGCGCGCCGCCCCTCCCAAACAGGCCTCGCGACCCCTGGTTACCGTTGCCGGGTTAATCACGATTTTGGCTGCTGCCATACTCGGAGCCGGCGCGTACGCCTACATTCATCACAAGGTGAAGCACCACGAAAAGAAAGAGATCGAGTCTTCTCAACCGGCCCCGGGCCAAGCCTATCTCATCCCGCCGCTTTTACCTCATCCTTCAGCGGCTCGACGCGAATCTTGCTGATCCGCCGCCCCTCCATCTCCACGACGGTGAAGCGGCGGTCTTCGTAGTCCACGCTTTCTCCCGCCTTGGGAATATGGCCCAGCCGCATCAGCACGAAGCCGGCCAGCGTCTCCACTCCGCCCTCGCGCGGCAGCCGCCACTGCATCTGCGTCTCGAGGTCGCGCAGATTTACGCCGCCATCCAGGAGCAGCACTCCGGTGGCCGTGCTGATGAGCGGGCGGGCCGGATCGTCGAACTCGTCCTCGAATTCTCCGGTCAACTGCTCGATTGCATCCTCGGCAGTCACCAAACCCGCGGTCGATCCGTACTCATCCACCACAATCGCCATCTGCCGCCGCCGCTGCTGGAACTCGCGAATCAGGTCCAGCACCGTCTTGGTCTCCGGCACCACCAGGACATCGTGCATCACCTGCTTCACGCGCAGCTCGACAAACGGAGTGGCCGGATAGCGGGCGCCGCATGCGCGGTCCTTCGAATCCTCCGCGCCTGGCGGGACAAAACCAGGCATTGTCCGGGCGCGCTTCGTCTGCCCCTTCGGCCCGGCGCCGCTGCGCTGAACGGACGGAAGAACATCAGCCGCGACAGGTCCTTCGAATACACCACGCCGACAATGTGCTCCGGGCCGCGCGTCTCGTCGTAGACCGGCACCCGCGAGTGCATCATCTCGATCACCCGCGCGCTGGCCTCCTCGACGAGCATGTTCGAGGGCAGGGCGAAGATCTTCTGCCGAGGCGTCATGATCTCGCGCACCGGCACGTCGTCCAGTTCCAGGGCGCGATGAATCAGCGTTTCCTGAAGCTTGGGCAGCAGGCCCATGCGCCGCGCCGCCGTGGCAATCAGCTTGAGTTCCTCGGGCGAGTGAACCGTGGCGCGCTCCGACATGGGGATATCGAATCCGCGCAGGACGGTGGCGGCCGAACGGCTAAGCAGGCGCACCGCCGGCCGGGCCAGAGCCATGAACAGCAGCATGGGCGGCGCCACCGCCAGGGCCAGAGCCTCGGCCCGCCGCAGAGCCAGGGATTTGGGCACCAGTTCTCCCAGCACCACGTGGAAGTAGGTGATGACGCAGAACCCGAGGACTACGGCCGCAATGGCCCCGATATGTGCGTAAACGTGCGCGTATGCCAGGGGGTGCGGAAGCAGCCGCATCCAGCCCAGGAGGACGCCGGCGACCAGCGGCTCGCCGATCCAGCCCAGGGCCAGGGAGCACAGCGTCACGCCCAGCTGCACGGCGGGCAGAAAGTCGTCCAGATCCATCTGCAGGCGGCGCACCGCCCGCGACCCCGGCACCCGGTCGGCCAGCATCTGCTGGATGCGCGTGTCGCGGATGGAAACGAGGGCGAACTCCGCGGCCACGAAGAAACCGTTGGCCAGGATGAGCATGGCCACCGCGACGCATTCGAGCAGCAAAAGACCCTGCATCTCGCCTGTGAGCATAGCATCGCGCGGGTGCTAAATCTTCTCCGGAACCTTCCCTGTGGAACCTCCCTGCCCCCACCTGCGTATCAGCCATTAACAGCCGGAGTCGAAAATCAGCGCTCCGGCGATCACAAATTGGTTGACTGCGGCGGTCGCCCGCCGTCAGACCTTCGGGCTTAATTTACAGATTTTTGACTTTTTTGAGCTGGACTGCGGCCTGGTTTTCGGCTGCGGGAGGTGTGCGGTGGCGGTAAAGAAGAACAGGCGTTTGTGGATCTGGGTGACGGTTGGAGTGGTCGTAGTAGTTGTGGGAGGGGGCGTCGCCCTGGCCCGCATGGCTTCCGGCTCATCGATCGATCCCAACAAGATCGCCAAGGTAACTCGCGGCGATGTTGCCCGCTCGGTGGTGGCCACCGGCAAGATCCAGCCGATTACCAAGGTTGAGGTCAAGTCCAAGGCATCGGGTATTGTAGAGAAGCTATTCGTCGATATTAACAACAGGGTGCACAAAGGCCAGCCTCTGGCCGAACTTGACCAGCAGGAGATCCTGGCCCAGGTTGAAGCGCAGAAAGCACAGCTTGCCGCCGCGCAGGCCAACGTCGGCACCTACGAGGCCAATATCGAGCAGGATAAGGTGAACGCCGCGGCTCCCGACCTGCCCATGTACAAAACCACCCTCGATCGCAACCTGCAGATGCAGAAGGAAGGCGTCGTCAGCCAACAGGCTCTCGACAACGCCAATAAGGACTACCTGGCCGCGTTGAACAAGCGCGACGGAGCCAAGGCACAGATCGGGGTCGATATGGCCAAGCTGAAGCAGGCAAAAGCGCAGGTCATGCAGAGCGAGGCCAGCCTGAAACAGCTTGAGGAGCAGTTGAGCTACACCACCATCGTTGCGCCCATGGACGGCATGGTGCTCTCGCGCGATGTCGAGATTGGCGATGCGGTCAGTTCCATCCTTGTGCTCGGGTCCACCGCCACGCTGATTTTCACCGAAGGCGACATCAGCCAGGTTTATGTCCAGGGCAAGGTGGACGAGGCCGATATCGCCCACGTCTACATGAACCAGCCGGCGCGGATCAAGGTGGAGAGCTTCCGCGATCGCGTATTCAACGGCAAGGTAACCAAGATTGCCCCATTAGGCGTGGAGAAAGATAACGTCACCACGTTTGAAGTGCGGGTTTCCATCGATAACCCCGGCGGCGAAGTGAAGGCCAACATGACGGCCAACGCCGAGATCCTGCTTGACGAGCACAAGGGCGTTCTATCCATTCCTGAAAATGCCGTGATGTACGACCCGCAGAAGAACGCCACGGTCGAGATCCCGGACAAAGGCCAGAAAGAAGGCAAACGCAAGATTCCGGTCAAGGTCGGCCTTTCCAACGGGTCGGTGACCGAAATTCTAAGCGGCCTGAAGGAAGGCGACCAGGTGATTCTGCAGCAGTGATGGAGAACCGTGGTCATGACCATTGGTCAGTGATCAGTCCTCCGTTCTTTTCGTTCACCCACGTACACGATTGTCCGAAAACGAACATTGCGCAAGATTAAGAACTTTTTGGAATGTACACAAACCAAACAGCGCCAGTTGGTTAGCGTGGTCTTGAGTTTGGCCGAACGGATGCTTCTCTGATGAAGGACGGCATAGCGTAGCGGAGGCTCAGCCGACTTCGAACGCCGGCTAGGTGCTCAATTTAAACACTGATCACTGTCCACTGATCACTGTCCACTGTTTTTACGAGGTACCCGATGAAGCATGTAGTGACAGCAGTATTTGCGGCGTTGGCTCTGGCAGCGCTCCCGGCGCTGGCTTCGGAAGCCAACTTCGAGCGCAACCTCACCGTGAACGGCCGCGTAGAGCTTTCGGTTTCGACCGGCTCCGGCCATATTCACCTCACCCGCGGCTCAGGCACCCAGGTTCATATTTCGGGACATGTGAAATCGAACTGGGGCAGCGACAACGACCAGCGTGTGCACGAGATCGCCAACAATCCGCCCATCGAGCAGACCGGCAACATCATCCGTATCGGAGGGCACCACGAGAACTACCACAACATCAGCATCGATTACGACATCCAGGCGCCGGCGGACGCGTTTCTTGAGGGCAATTCCGGATCAGGCGACATCAATGATGATGGTGTGGGCGCCAATGCCAAGCTCAATACCGGGTCAGGCTCCATCCACGCCACCGGCCTGCAGGGTGGTTTCAAGGTTGAGACCGGTTCGGGCGACATCTATGCCGAGCAAACCGGCGAAGGCGACGTCCGGGCTCAGACTGGCTCAGGCCGCATTGAATTGAAAGAAATCCATGGCGGGCTTCACGCGGGCACCGGCTCTGGTGACATCCGGATCAGCGGCTCGCCCACGAGCGACTGGAAGCTGGATACAGGATCGGGAAGCGTCGAGTTCACGCCCGGCAATACAGGGTTTGTTCTTGATGCCTCGACGGGTTCCGGCTCGGTGCACTCAGACCATGAAATGACTGTGCAAGGTTCGTTCGATCGCCACCACATTACGGGAAAGATCAACGGCGGCGGTCCTACCGTACGCATCGAGACCGGCTCGGGCGACGTGCGCATTCACTAAGGGTTCTTCAAGTCTGTTCCTCAGGCGAGGCCGTTACTCCTCCAGGGAGCCTCGCCTGTTTTTTTGACCCCAATACACATCGCAATGTGTGGACCGATTTATTTCTTCTCTGACAGCAGTTCCCCTTCTGCCTTCTGCATCGTGATGTCGTCAGGAAGAGGCTTGAAGTCGGTCTTTATATCGTCTTCCTGCTCGGAGATGGTCTTGAAGAGCAGCGCGTGGCCCTGGATGTGGACGTGAGTTTCGGTGATCTGCCAGACCTGCTTTCCGGTCTCCCGGCGCTCCACATCGAACGTTCCGCCGGCATTGAGGCTCCCCAGAAAACCTCCAGCAATCTTGACGTCGCGAATGAGTTTTCCTTTCAAGCTGGCGATGCGATGCTGCCCGGTATCGACGGCCATGTCGCCTTCCATGGCGGCGAAAACTTTCGCTTCGAGATCCGGCGGACGGAATTGCGGGTCGGGCTTGAAATGCAGGAGGGTTAGATTGCCCTTGGTTCCTTGCATAGTCCACACGAATGCCTGGGGCAGCAGATTGAGCAACTCAGTGGCCTGCTGGTCGTCGTGCTGCTCGCTCTTGCGCTGCCTGGACCGCGCCCAAGAGTCGCGAAGGTAAGCATCCGTCTTGCGGCGCTGCTCTGGCTCGGGAACGGGCTGGCCGTTGAACTCGACCACTCGGCGTAAGGAACCGTCGCGTGTCTCCGCCACCCACTGCTTGACGCTGTGATCGGGTTTACGATCGGTTTCAAAATAGATCCAGCGCGAATGGTCGTCCCGGTCGTTGGCCAACTCCGTCTGCACCGCCTGCTGGACGAATTGCTTGGCGTCGTCGGCGTGACAGAATGCGGGTGGCAACAGGGCGATTGCCCAGAGAAGGAAACGCCCCGGCCTGAATCGCATTGGACCTCCACCTGGATGGTTGGCGTTGACCGCTGCTGTGGGAGTCTTTCAATGTTCCCGCACCCAATTGGATGCACAGGGGAGGATGCGCGCGATTCCGGATGGAGTCGGGTCGCGGTAACTTCAATGAGGTGGTCTATTTAGGAATGTCGAGTGTCGGCTGCGTGCGGCTGGCCTGCCATCCCCCTTACAATCAAAGCGCGCCAAGATTGCGCAGACTCCCATCCCCAGGAGCAACGCCATGCCTCCGCTTTCTCAACCCGAAATTGAGACCCGCCTCGGTTCTCTGCCCTCATGGCGGATCGAATCCGGTGAGTTGACACGCACCTTCACCCACAAGGATTTTCGCGCCGCGCTGGCGTTTGTGAACAAGGTGGGGGACCTGGCCGAACAGGCAGGCCACCATCCCGATATCGATATCCGCTATAACAAGGTTCGGCTCGCGCTGGTGACCCATGATGCGGGCGGACTCACGGCGAAGGATTTCGATCTCGCGGGCACAGTCGACAAGCTTGCGTGAATAGCCGATCGGATTTCTGTATTACTTGACGGGAACCCTGCGCGGCTTCACTTCGCCGCAATCGGCGCTTTTGAAGACTGCTGTCGAATCCTGGGTCCAGGTCAAGGAGCGCGCATTGTCGGTCTCCCTGGTCTTGGATACGAAGCGGATTTTTCCAACGACATGGTCTTCGTCGGTCCAGGTCGATTCCACTGATCCGAAACCGTTGAAACCGCCTTTGCAGGTCAGATCGGCTTTGAAGCTTTCGGCTGTTTCGAGCACATTGGAGAGTTCGCAGTCCTTGAGGGAAGGCGGCAGGATCACACCGTATTTATGAATCAGTTCGGGCGTAAGACAGGCGGGTGAACCGCTGAGGGGAGTTTGTCCATCGCCGCCGTTACCATGCGCAACGAAGTTGCCTGCTGTCTCTCCGGGCTGCTGAATACGGGTGGTGGAGGCTATCATCCACAGGCCAGACTTGCGGGTCGGCTGAGCCCACGCCGCAACAACGCCGATGAGCGCACAATACCCCAGGGTGCTCCAAACGCGCTTGGTCATGCCTCTCCTTCTCACCGTTTCTGTGCTGGGACCGAAGATGCGCTCGCATCGATAGAGCCAGTCTGTCGAAGGAGCGCCGCACTACTTTGGAGGAGCGGAAGCCGCCGGCGCAGGCGTGTTGCTGCATTGCTCGGCCTTGAAGACCGAAGTCGATGTAGTGGTCCACTCGATGGGTTGCGGATGCGCGTCGGTGTCGAGCGTTCCTACAAAGTGGATTGTGCCAGTCACATGTTCCAGGTCGGGAATGTTGGTTTCGACATTTCCCATCCCTTTCATTTTGCCGGTACACACATAATTCGCGGTGATGGTGCCGGGCTTCACAACTTTGTTTTGAATATGGCACTGCCCGCGGGATTGCGGCAGCAACGCACCTGCATCCACCATTGCCTGGGTGAGGCATACCGATGTGGTATGAGTGCCGCCGGCGGGAGGACCACCCGGAGCGCCCGGACGAGCCGGCGCCTTTTGCCACGTCATGGTGGTCGTTACTTCCCAGAGGCCGCCCTTACCGTAATGGTGGGGAGCATCTTTGTCCTGAGCAAACACAATTACGGCGGCGGCAAACAGAAACCACGCCAATCCAATTCCAACACCAGCCCTGCGCATTCGATTTGTTCTCCCATCGCTTAGGGGATTCACCGATTTCTCAGTGTGCTGAGATAGCTTGCTTTCCACACTAGCGAAGCATACTTATATCTTCTTTGCGCGGGGACAAGGATTGGTGAGGCTTGCGTGCTCACCCACCCTTTCGACAAACAAAAATCGAAAGGATGGGCCACGGAGTGAGGAGGTTAGTTATTGGGGGCGCCCGTCTGGCTTTGATTCTGCTTCTGGATCATTTGCTGCCGCTGACTAAACATCTGCTGCATGGCCGAGATCCGATCCTGAACCACTTTGGCGGGATCGCCGCCAGCGTCTGGCTGCGCGATGGGAGCCGCAACGGGAGTGGGTGGGGGCGTCGAAGACGCGGACGCCGCTGACTCCGATGGCGCGGCGTCGGCAGGGCTTGTGGATGCTTCTACGGGTTGCGCGGCGGTAGTTTCACTGGCCGGGGTAGCAGGATCTGCTTCGATCATCGTACCGTCTGCGTTCAGCATAGAGGGATCGGGTTTGTCGAACTTCTGCATGTGCTGCCAGGCGCGACGGCCGGCGGTCATGGGAAGATCGGCAGAGATAGCATTAGGATTTGCACCCGGTTTGTCGCCATCAGCCCCGCGCATGCTCAGCAGCACGGTCTCGACCTTCGCCGGATTGGCCTCGGACGACTGAATGACATAGTTATATTGCGTGCCACTTAGTAACTCGTCCAGTATTTCGCGGACCGGCCCGGGACCTAACTCCTCGAAGCTTCTAACTCGCGAGGCTCCCTCGGGTATATCTATCTTGGCGCCGGTGCATCCTTTTACGGCGGCCAGGATAGCGTCGAGAGCCGAGTTATCAGCGGAGATGGTAATCAGGTCGCCGTGGCAAGTAACCTTGGGCAGCTTGGGCGGCATGTCCGCGGGACGCTTGGGCAGGACAGGCGCGGGTGCCGGAGCCGGGGCCACCGCAGTTTCGTCGGCGGCGGTAACGAGTTTGGTCTGCGCATTCGCAAACGCAGCGGAGAGCACGATTAATCCAATTGGAAACAGCCGAATCCCGCGCATTGTCATAAATTCCTCCTGTAATCAGGCTTCGGACCTTGCCTCTACCGGTATGCGCTGCGGTTCTTTGCCAGCATCCCGCACGCCAGACCACACCAGCCCGAGCGGCCGCTTTCCATCCTCGTGCACTGCCGCTTCAAGACGCACGGGTTGTTCTGCAACGGTGCTGCGTTTCCACAGTTCGTAAATTGCGGGATAGACGAGCAACTCGAGCACAAATGAACTGAAGATACCGCCGATCATGGGCGCAGCGATTCGCTTCATCACATCGGAGCCCGCGCCAATTGACCACATGATTGGGAACAGGCCAATGCACGTGGTGGCAAACGTCATGAACTTGGGACGGAGCCGCTTGGCAGCTCCTTCGAGAATTGCTTCGCGCAGATCGCCAAGGGTCCTCAGCCGATCGGCTGCTTTCGCCTCGGCATAGGACAGGTCGAGATAGAGCAGCATGAAGACGCCGGTTTCCGCATCGATACTCAGCAGTGCGATAAGTCCTACCCAGACCGCAACGCTGATGTTGTAGTGCAGCAGAGAGAGTGACCAGATGGCGCCAATCGCCGAAAACGGAATCGCCAGCATCACGATCATGGTTTTCACGAAAGAACGCGTGCTGAGATAGATGAGCAGCATCACGATCCCGATGGTGGCGGGGATGATCATGCGAAGCCGCTGATTGGCGCGCAGGCTCGATTCGTACTGGCCTCCCCAGTTCGTCGCATAGCCCGCGGGCAGATGCATCTTCTGGAGCACGGTGTTAGCTTCTGCGATGTAGCTGCCGGGATCGCGATCGGCGAGGTCGACATATACATAGCCGGTGAGGAACCCGTTTTCGTCGCGAATCATGGCCGGCCCGTTACGGACCTGGATCGAGGCTAGTTCGCTGAGCGGCGCCTGGTGAGCACCGCCGGCGGATACCAGCACCCGGCCCAGCGCGTCGATGCTGCTGCGGAAATCGCGCATGTAACGGACGTTTACGGGATAGCGCTCCGTGCCTTGATAGACGGTCGAAACGTTGTCGCCGCCGATGGCATTGTCCAGAATCTTCTGCGCCTGCTCCATGCTGATGCCGTATTGCGCGAGTTTCTCGCGCTGCCATACGACGTCGAGGAAATAGCCTTGATTGGTGCGCTCCGCGAAGACTCCACGTGTTCCCGGAACCGCGGCGAGAGCGGTCTGGATTTCGCCGCCGAGCTGTTCGATCTTCTGCGGATCATCTCCCGTGATCTTCAAGCCCACAGGAGTGCGAATGCCGCTGGTGAGCATGTCAATGCGGCCCTTGATGGGCATGGTCCAAGCGTTGCTGACGCCGGGCACGCGAATGGCGGCCTGCATCTCGTCAATCAGTTCTTCCTGCGAAATGGTGTCAGGAGTGATGTGACGGAAGATTTTCTTTGCCCATTCCGGGGACCACGATGAATACCAGGTGTCGACGTGACGCCACTGCGAGCGGTCCTTCAACGTGATGAGGGTCTCAAGCATGGAGAGCGGCGCGGGGTCGGTTGCGGACTCTGCGCGACCGGCCTTGCCGAGCACCTGGTCGACTTCAGGGAATTGCTTGAGGATGAGATCGGTCGCCTGCAACACGCGCTTGGCCTGGGCAATAGAGATTCCGGGCAGGGTCGTAGGCATATACAGGATGGCGCCTTCATTCATGGGCGGCATGAACTCCGAGCCCAGTTCGACGAACTTGGGAACGGTGAGCGCCGCGGCCAGCGCGACTCCGCCGAAGACCACCCACTTGTGCCGCAGCGTCCAGGCTACCGTGGGCTCGTACACGCGCATGAGCACGCGGCTGAGGGGATTCTTTTCTTCCTCGCGAATCTTTCCGACGAGGAGGCTGTTGACGATCTTTGCGAGCCATGCCGGTTTGAATTCGAAGCGCTTCGCACGAGTGAGCAGCAGGCGAAGCGCGGGATCGAGCGTGATGGCAAGCCCGGCAGCCACGATCATGGCGATGCTCTTCGAATAGGCCAGCGGCTTGAACATGCGGCCTTCCTGGCCTTCGAGGGTGAGTACAGGAAGGAAGGAAATGGCGATGACTAACAGCGCGAAGAAGGTGGGTCCGGCTACTTCCTTCACGGCCGCAATCACCACATCGCGATGGGTTCCGGGGCGGCCGCCTTTCTCCCATCTTTCCAGTTTCTTGTGGGTCTGCTCGACCACCACAATGGACGCATCGATCAGTTCGCCGAAGGCAATGGCGATGCCGGCAATCGACATGACATTTACGCTGATGCCCATCAGGCGCAGGGGAATGAACGAGAGCAGCACGGCCGCCGGCATAGTTATCAGCGGGATCGACGCGCTGGGGAAATGCCACAGGAACACAAGAATGATCAGCACCACGGTGACGACCACTTCGAGGATCGTCTCCTGTGCGTTGGTGATGGTGTGATGAATCAGCTGGGAGCGATCGTAGATGGGAACGATCTTGACGCCAGCGGGGAGAGTGGGTTGGATCTCCTTGAGGCGCGCCTTGACGCGGTCGATGACTTCGAGAGCGTTCTCGCCGCTGCGCATGACAACGATTCCGGAGACCACTTCGCCTTCGCCATTCAAGTCGGCGACTCCGCGGCGCAGATCAGGACCGGTGACAACTTCACCAAGGTCCTTGACCCGCACCGGTGCCCCCGCTTCGGGGCTGCTAACAACGATGTTCTGAAAATCATCGATCGAGGTTGCGTATCCGCGTCCGCGCACCATGTACTCGGTGCCGCCGAAATCGAGGAGACGCGCGCTGGTCTCGTTGTTCCCTTCCCTAACGGCGTCGACGACCTGGCTGGCAGAGATGCCGTAGCCCTGCAACAGCTTCGGATCGAGATTGACCTGGTACTGCCGGGTGTAGCCGCCGATGGGCGCAACGTCCGCAACTCCGGGAACGGAGCGCAGATGATAGCGCAGGTACCAATCCTCATAAGAGCGCAGCTCAGAGAGGCTATGCTTGCCGGTCTCATCGATGACCGCGTACTGGAATACCCAGCCCAGACTGGTGGCATCCGGTCCAAGTTCGGTCTTTACGCCCTCGGGAAGCTTGCCGGTAACGCTGGCCAGATATTCGGACGTGCGGGAGCGGGCCCAATAGAGATCGGTGTTGTCATCGAAGATAACGTAAACGTAGGAATAGCCGAAATCAGAAACGCCGCGCACCGTCTTGACGTGAGGCGCGCCTAACATGGCTGTAACTATGGGATAAGTGACCTGTGTCTCGACCAGGTCGGGGCTGCGGTCCCAGCGGGACATGATGATGACCTGGGTCTCGCCGAGGTCGGGAATCGCATCGAGATGCATGCGGGTTAGCGACCACCAGCCGAAGACACAGCCTACGGCGACCGCGAGGAAGATCGCTGCCTTGTTGCGAATTGACCATTCAATGATTCGAGAAATCACAGCTAAGATCTCCCCCGGTTACAAACCTGTAAGCAACAAATGAACTCAAGAGACTGACTCAAAGTGTCTTTTCGACTAAGCACCCGCACTTAATTCATGCGGTGTGCGAGAGCCGAATCTTCCGCCGGTGCACCCGACGAACTGCCCGAGCCAGCGGCGGCCTGCAGGCGGCTTTCAGAATCGACAAGGAACGTTCCGGCGGCAACAACCATCTCGCCTTCGCGCAGTCCCTTTACGATCTGGACACGGTCGTCGAAGCGCCATCCAATTTCAACTTCCCTCTTCTCGAAATGACCAGGAGAGGTTTGCACGAAAGCCTGCTTGGCAAGACCGGTATCTACGATCGCGTCGGCGGGCACCGACAGACCGGGGGGAATGGATACCGATACTTCCACGTTCACAAACATATCGGGACGAAGCTTGTAGCCGGGGTTGTTGGCGACCAGCCGGACTTTCAACGCGCGAGTGGTGGGATCAACCTCGGGCAGGACGTCACTGACCCTGGCCTGGAAACTGTCGCCGGTGTCGGGCAGAGTTACCTTCGCCATGGCGCCCGGGTGGAATTTCTCGGCATCCTTGCCGAAGACCTGCGCCAGAATCCATACCTGGCTGAGATCGGCAACCGTGTAGAGTTCCTTTTCGCGCTCAAAGCGCAGACCTGGGGAAACATTTCTGGAAAGGATGAAGCCATCTGTCGGCGAGACGATGTAGACGTCCTCGGGGATCTTGCGAGTGGTCGTCATCTCCTCGATCTGAACGTCGCTCATACCGAGGTTGCGCAGCCGATCGGCGCGGGCCTGGGCGCTGGCGGCATTCTGCGCGGTAGCGGGAGTGTCCTTGAAGCCGCCCGGCGTTCTCTCGTTGGCGGAGAGGAAACCCCCTTCGACGGCGAGAAAGTCCGGCGAGTAGATCACGGCGAGGTGCTGGTCCTTCTTGACGAGGTTGCCGACCGCGTCATTTTGCGTGGACTTGACGTAACCGTCGGCGCCAACCGTGACCTTGTAAATGCGGGTCTGATCGGCAGCAACTTTACCGAAGGCGTGAATGGTGCGAGAGCCGGAATCGTTCTCCACCACCGCGAGCTGAATGCCGTAAATCTTCTGCGAGGCGGGGTCGATGCTGATGGAATCGGATGTGCCGTCGCCCGAGGCAACCAGGGATTTCCCGACGGTGTCGGCGTACACAGCGACGAGGTCCATGCCGCAGTCGGGAGCCTTGCCGGGCTTGTCGGAGTGATAGGCGGGATGCATCGGATCCACGTAATAAAGAACTCTATGTGCAGCGTTCACCGCGGGCCGTTGGTGAAAGTGACCGAACGCAAACCCGACTGCTAACGCACCAACAACAGGAACCAGATACCAAGCCTTCTTCACTCAACCCCTCCATCAGGAGCGAAATTTATCTTGTTAACCCTGGCCGCGCGAGGCCTGCGAATATCAAGTCCCCTTCCCGCGTACGCTGTTCTTCAGGATTTGGGGTCAGAATTCGCGGATGGCCTTGCGGTCGTACGCTCCTGCGCCGTTCAAGAGCAGTAGCAAGTATTCAATCCACGCGAGAATGACTCTACCGGCAAGCGGGGCCGGGGTCCTTGTGCTTTCGCAAAGAAGTGGCGATTCCGATCCGGAAGGGGAGCCTGGAGTTTGTGGGGAGTCAAGCAAGGATTAAGAAGCCTGGGAGATTGACCTAAGCCAAGTTCTGACAGGTACTTAGGTGACGACTCGTTACGAGTTCAGGACGGCAGCCACGCGATCCACGAAACGGGATCCGAACCGTTGGACGTAGTCCTTGCGGGTGCGCCGGAAGACGTGCCAGGAAAGCCACGGCATGCCCAGTTCCTGACCTACGCCTTTGAGCCTGCGGGAAGCGATGTTGGTTTCGTTCACGGGCGTGCCGGCTTCCGATACCAGGACAAAATCATCCGGCTTGGTGAACCTGGCTCGCCGGCTCAGATCAGTCAGGACGGGAAACATCAGTTCGGGAATGGACACGTTTCTGGTGCGGCCAATCTTGACGCTGTTCAATTCGCCTCGATACCACTGCTTCCTGACGGCGATGGTCCGGGAAGGAACCAGTTCTCCATTTGCGTATTGCTCCGAAGCGGAGAGATTCAGATGCTTCCACTGCAACCCGCAGATCTCCGCAACGTTCATGCCGGTCAGGATGGCCATCAGCGTCATTTCTTTCTCGGGATAACGCATGAGTTCCAGTACCGCCTTCAATTGCGGAAGGGAGAGCATATGAGCCTCTTTGCGGCTTATGCCCGGTACAAGCACCTGGCTGGCGGGATTGGTACCGTGGAAGTAGTTGCCCTTCTTGGCGTGCGAGAAGATGGCACTGACTACGTTGCGAATGTGGGTGACTGTCTGCATGGAATAGCCGCGCGCTTGCGCAGCCAGCATGAGGCCTTCGATGTGCTCAGGGCGGGTATCGGACAGTCCCAGACGGCTGATGTATGGCCAGTCGGGAATGGCCTTGAGGCGCGTTCTCGACCGTTCGATATCGAGATTGAAAACACGCTGCACTTCTTCGGGCGTGAGCACATGCTTGAGAATGGCGCGATAATGGGTTCTCCCCGCCAGCCCCTTGATGGCGACGTGCTCGGGCACAAACGCCTTTTCCACGAAGTCGGCAATAGTCATCGCTGAGGGTAGCGGAGCTTCCTTCTGCTGCGATGCAACCGGGAGTCGTTCCCAGACCACGCGTTGTGCCTCTTTGCGGGTCAATCGTTCCGGACCGGTTGCCGGGCCGATGTGCACGGGGTCGCGCCAGGTGTGCTCTTTGAACCCGCGGACGTTGAAGAGGTTCTCATTCACCCGGAATTTCCAGGCACCGCCCTCTCGGTACAGATCAACGTGATATGGAAGCCTCCCCCAATCCATTTCGTCTCCAAGAGAGCTTACGCGCGACAGGATGCGCCGGATCTTGCGTTCGCCCTATGACTTTGTCGAGTGGCGGCAGTTGTTGCCTGCAGCCATCCCGGTGATGCAAATTCGTGACGCGATTTTCCCCGCCCGCCCGGGCGGCGGACTCTCTGAGTGAGTCCGCCACACCTGCAGGAATTTCCGATACTGCGATTTCAGTGCTGGTACCGATCGTCTGGATCAGTGCGGCTTGTTCAACGTGGCCGTCTCGATCACTGGCTTGGTAAACAGCGCAGCATCGAGCTTGGGATTCACCTCAACTTTTTCGATCACAATCTTTTCCGGGGGGAAACTGGCCGCCGGCCGGGCACCCTTGGCCGGAGTGGCAACGGGCAGAACCCTGGTCTCCAACAGGAAGGGAATCTGGAGCCCGTCAACGGCGCGGTAGTCGCGGTAGTAAACCTCCACGGGATGCTGTACCCCATCGAGACGGCGCGGCGCACCTTCGACCTTGGCTTCAAGGAAGGTCTTGGCATCGATCCAGACATGGATGGAATGGCCATCCTTCATGGTGAGCTTCAACTTGTAGGTGTCGCGGTCTTCGACCTTGTCGGTTCCTTCGAGCTCGACAGTCGTGCCCTTGGCGGCATAGTCAACCAGCGGGCCGTCGAGATCGGCCTGGAGAGCGGCTTTCTGAAGCTCGTCTTCGGTGTAGTTCTCGACTTCCATCCGGTTCAGAAAGGGTCGAACCTTCCAGCCGTTGGTGCCGTCATAAACCTGGACGGCGGTCTGACCTTTGAACTGAATCTCGAGGCGCATTCTGCGGGTGCGCTCCAACTCGAGCGTGAAGGGCAGCTGGGCTTCCTGGGCGAGCCTGGGGCTCGCGGGCAGCGACGATGTTTGCTTCCCGGGACGCTTCACCCCCGGCGCTTGCCCTGCCTGGGGGCCTCTCTGATCTCCGCCGGCGCCCATCTTTCCGGACTCCGTAAGGGTCTGTACGGCGTGCCATGCCTTGAGTCCGCCCCTGGCAGCGACGTTCTTGGTCACAATTTGCGCCGCGGTCAAACCGGTGGCGGTTTCGGCAACCAGCATTGAGGTTGTAAAACCGAAAGCCATCCCTACAATCAGCAATTTACGTAGCATATTTTTCTCTCTCCCACAATTGAAACTGGGTAAGCAGGACTATGCGCCCAAGCAGACTATCTCTCTTTTTGCCGTCGAAGTACTTGCGCTGGCACAAATTGCCGTGTACTACTCCACGACCAGCCCTTCGATATGGAATGGCCCGATCACGACAGTCACGCGGTCGCCGCGTTTGACGACTCTGCCGGGATTGGAGAAGGCCATCCAGTAGATTTTTCCCGCTTCAGGGGTGGAAGCCTGGCGGAGTTGTCCCACCTTTTCGAGGGACGGAACTATCAGTTTGGCGCGAATCGCCTGATCGTACATCACGGGCTCGTTGGTCTTGTCGTTCAGGGCTTTGGCCTTGGCAGGATCGAGCACGCGATAGGTGAATTTGATGAGCTCACCCGATTCCACCGACTTGGCGCTGAGAGAATCGACGCCCCAGAACAGGTTGTAATAGGAGTGCTCACGCTTGGGGAAATGGTTGGGCTCATACGTGGTGGGCGCTCCAGCTGGGCCGGCTTTGGCTACCTGGACGGGCGTAGCGGGGGGCGCGGGAGACTGGCTCCATGACGACGGAATCAACAGGCTGCAGGATATGCTGCCGGCCAGCAGAAACGATTTGATACGGGATGGAAGAGGATTCCGGGTGGGAATCATAGGACACCTCAATCTCAATTAAGTGCCGGGCACCCTGGTTAGAGTGCCCGGCCATTTTGTTTCGGTTAGTTGGCGGTGAAGTTGGTCGAGGTTTGGGTTGCGGCCGATGATCCCGTATCGGCAAGCGTTACGTGAGCGGTGGCCGTTACAGTGCTGGTGCCGGGGGCGTAGTGCACCACGATCGTGCAAGTATTCCCTGTTCCAACGCCGAGGGCGGTACCCGAAGCGCAGGTTCCCCCGGTGATGGAGAAGGCGCCTCCAGCGGTCCCCACCTTGGCAATCGTCGGGGCCGCTGTCAGCTTGACAGGACCGGCATTCGCCCCGGTGGCGGTGTTGGTAACCGTAATCGTACCGGTCTTGGTGGTTGTGTTGGCCGTGGTGGTTGTCAATACCGGAGCCGGCGCGCTGAAGGCTACCGTTGCGCTCACCACATGGAAGTTGATGGTGGGCGCTCCGATTGCCGTCGTGACGGTCACGAGGTGATTCCCCTGGCCAGCGGTGAACGCGAACGTGAACGTTGCGCTGATGCTGGTGGGAGTCACCGTGACTCCGGATACGGTCCCGCCCACCATAGTCACTGTGCTCCCCGCCGTGAAGTTCGTTCCGGTGATGGTCACCGGAATTGCGATTCCACGCGGACCGGAAGCCGGCGAGATACCCGTAATGGTCGGACCCTGGACACTAAAGGTCAGGTTGTTGGTTGTGCCGTCGGGCGTGACAACTGCGACATTCCGCGCGGACGTAGTTGCCGTAGCGGTGATCGCGCAGTTTGCGGTCACGTGGGTTGCGGTTGTGGTTCCGGTGATGGTGCAGGTAACACCAGAGCCGGCCACGGTGACTGCAGTTGCGCCGGTCAGATCAGCACCGGTCAGAGTGACGGGAACCGTCCTGCCGCGAACACCCGTTGCCGGGCTGATCGAGGTGAGCGACGGGCCAAGCACTGTGAACGCGCCTGCTGCCGTGGCAGTTCCTCCGGGAGTATTGATGGTGACGCCATGTCCTCCGAGAGAAGCCGTGGCCGAAAGGGTGAATGTAGCCGTGATGGTGGACGAACTGGTTGCGACGACGTTGCTGACCGTCACACCAGAGCCGGACACCGTCACTGAATCTACACCGGACAAGTTCGAGCCGGAGATGGTGACGTTGACCGCGGTTCCCCGATAGCCGCTGTTCGGCGTGATGGAGCCGAACGTCGGCGGTGCCACAGCTCCCTGGAACTCGACCGCTCCGATGTCGAACTTGCTCGGCGCAGCCGGATCAGGCCTTGGCTTTCCGAAGAAGTCCGTCGAAGGAGCGCCACCGGAAGTAGTGCCCACTGGGACCCAATCGATGGCCGGCGAACCTGCCGACAGAGCATAGTTGCCGAGAGCCGCTCCGGCGCCGAAGTTGCCGTCAGAGCCGGCGGTGGTCGGGTTGGTCAACGACAGCGGTCCCCAGGTCATGTTGACCCAGTTGTTGCCTTCGTCGACGGTAGCCGTGGCCGCCAGAGTGAACAGCGGGTTGGGCACGGTCGCATCCGCGATACCCGGAGGAACGTTGTAGGTTCCCGCCGCGAACTCGGGCGGAACGCGCGAGCCGTTGCAGTATTGCGACATCACGTTCGGGTTGGCCGAAAGGATGTGGCCGCCAGCACCGACTTCGCTGGAGTTGGTCAGCAGCGAATACTGCGGTGACAGCTGCAGTACCGGCAAGCCCGTCGGGTGCGAGTGTTGTCCTGGACCGGAATCGCCGCGGACACCGAGATCCCAGAAGGAGGCGCCGCTGACGCATTGTCCGGTTGCGGTCTGGTTCGCCGGCGCGGTGCCGGTGAACGAGTTATACAGAGTGACCAGGTTCTGCTGGACAGCGGTGCTGTACGATCCGACTCCGACGTAGTAGGAGCGATTCTGCCAGAAGACGTTGTTGGCCAGATAGGGGTTCGAGTAGTACTGGCAGTTCGGGTTGTTGGCCGGGCAGGTGAGAGTTACACCTGCAAGAGCCGTGGTGAGGGGAACGCTGTTCTGCATGCTGACCAGTCCGGCCGGCTGAGGCAGCGACGAGTTGCCGACATGGGTCGGTGTCGACGGCGCCTGCGAGCTGGCGTTCGGAGCACCGAGGGTGTTGAACAGAATGCCCGCGGTCGCGGTGGTGTCGTTAGAAGCAACGGTGTTGTTGACGAACTTCACTGCGAGCGCATCTTCGAGAGATACACCGCCGCCATCCCATCCGGCCACGTTGTTGACGATGATGTTGTTCGTCACCAGCGGGGAGTACCAGCGAGAAGGCGTATGCGGGAAGTTCGTGACTTCAGTTCCGTTGACGCTCTGGAAGCGCAAACCGCCACCAGAGCCTGCTTCCGCCGCGTTGCCCTGAATCAGGTTGGCGTTGATGACCAGGTTCGGTCCGACGCCGTCGCTGAATCCGGGCGGGCAGTCGGCATCGGCTGCCAGTCCGCAGACAGGATCGGTATCAGGCGTACCCATAACCATCAGGCCGCCGCCGTTGGTGGGAATGGTCGGATTCAGGCTCTGGTTGAACAGAATCGAGTTGTGCTCGATGTCGCCGTTGAAGCTGAATCCCATGTGGGCCACGCCACCGCCGTCGCCGGAGCTCATGTTGCCGCAGATCCAGTTGTAGTTGAACTTGTAGTAGTCGGAACCGGTGCAGAAGGTGACGCCGCCGGCGCCCGCGAGGGTTCCGGAGAAGAGTTCGTCCCCGATGGACGTGTTGTTGGTAACCGCGTTGTGGTGAACGTTCACGTCCAGGTTGAAGCAGTAGGGCTGTTGCTCGTTATTGGCAAGCCCGTTCGACAGGCAGGATCCCGGATCGGCGTTGGTCGTGCTTCCCTTCACGTACTGCGGCGGGAATTCGCCCTGGCCGATGTTGATGCCGCCGCTCAGCGTACCGATATTGCTGAACACGCGGTTGTTGGAGACCTGCAGGTTGTGGTTCCAGCCGTGGACAAGGATGCCGCCGCCGCCCTGAGAAGCGTCGGTGATGCCAATGCCGTCAATGCTGGACGGGTTGCACTGGAAGTTGCTCGGGTACGGGTTGGTCGCGTTGGTTTTGCTGGTGGCGCAATTGCTCGACGTCAGAAGCGTGGTGCCGGTTGGGAAGGTGTCGCTTCCGAACGGGTTTGAGCCCGCCGGGAACTTGACGCCCTTGCCCAGTACGGTGATGCCGGCGCCTTCATACGCGCCCATCAGCGTGGGTTCCTGCAGCATTTCGGCGAGGTTGCCGTTCAGAGTGGCATCCCATCCGACCGTAGCCTCGAGAGGCAGGCGATCGACTGCGAAGTTCTGCGATGCGTTGCAGGTGTACGGTCCGCCGTTGTTGGCAGTATCCGAAGGATCGTCGAACAGGTTGGTGGAGGTAATCGGACGGCCGTTGATGGCGATACCGAAGAGGCACGCAACCTGGCGGCGCCACGGATCCAGCTTTCCTGCGGGTTGCGCATCGGCGTCGATGACGGTCGAAGCCGCGCCCACACCCTGCAGACGAACTGGTTTCCACACGATCAGCATTTCCTTGTAGGTGCCCGGAGGAACGATGATCAGGTCGCCGGGTTGCGCTGCGTCGATTGCCAGCTGGAGCGCGCCGGGGCCGGAGGTTGTGCCGGGTTGATTGGCCGCAGTCGCAGGCAGAACGGTCGGAGTCTTGCCGCCGACGGTGATGGTTACGGTGTCAACAGACTGCTGTCCGTTGGCGTTGGTGATGAGGAGCTGACCGCATTGCGCCGTCGAGCCGCCGTACTGCGCCTGCTGCTGGATGGCGCAATTGGGAATGCCTGCCGGAACCGTTACGGTGATCTGAGTGTCGGACCAGCCGGTGACCGCTGCGGAGACCCCGCCGATGGTTACCGTTCCCGTTGTCGCGCCAAAGCCAAAGTGGCGATTGATGGTCTTGCTGCTGTACGGAGCCGTCGTGCCGGACGGGCCGACATATCCGTAGTTGGTTACCTGCTGATCAGGCAGCGAGTGGATGGTCAGGGTTTTGCCCTCGGCACTTACCCACGGGCCGGCCACGTCGCCGGCGACGCTCGAGATCGAGGGTGTCGCATCGGGATACGCGCAGTCAGGATGGTTGTATCCGGCCGAGAAGGCCGAGGTCGGCACAACCGGTGTATCCAGATAGTCGGTCTGGCCTGGCATAAAGGGCAGTTCATAGCAGAACTGGCTGTAGGCCGGGTTGTAGAGCGGATCGGTTTGCGACGTGCCGTTGACCGTGATGGGTCCCTTGTCGTTCATGCACATCACCATCATGGTCGGCGAGTAACCGGTCGGGTTGGGCGGATTGACTTCCCAGGTGGAGTAAGTCAGGCCGTCGTAGTCGCCCCACCAGTCGGAGTAAACGCGAGTGATTTCCGCGCCGGTCCAGTCACGCACCGCGATGGGCATGTTGGGCGGAGCGAACTTTTCACCAAACTGCGGCGAGAACGGATCGAACTCGGAGGTGAAGTCGTCGGTGATCACGCCGGTGAACTTCGACGCCTTGTGGGTGGACGTGTAGAGGTAGAATTTGGCGGTTGCGCCGGTTCCAGCGTTGAGGGAAACTTCCTTGCGGTCGCAGAGAGGACGCGTCGCACCAGCGAAGGGCGAGACCTGCTGCGACTGCGGGTAGAGGCTGATGTAGTCGGGAACCACGCGCAGATCGCCGACGCATGGCCAGAGAGGTTCCGGAGCGAACCCTGGAACGATTCCGTTTTGCGGAGTGGTGCCGAGGCTCTGAGTCGGGTTCTGGTGGTTGTAGCCGTTGAAGTTCGGGCCGGGGTACTGCTGCGATGTCACCGAGGCCTGGTCAGGAAGGATGAAGATGTCGCCGAGTCCGCCGAACTGCTGAGTTACCGGGGCGATGAAGTTGTCGCCGATGAGGATGTTCTTGTCCTCTTCCTTGACGATTTCATAGCCTGGGGGGGGCACGACTTCCACGACATACTTTCCGGGAGGCAGCATGTCTTCCTTACCGAAGCGGAAGGCATCGTTGGGGTCGGTGTTCTTGACGCAGATGGCGCAGTTGGTTCCGGTGGTGTTGCCGGTCTGCGGATTGCGGCCAAGAACGCTGGGGAACGAGTACATGCCGTCATACGGCAGCGGGCTGCAGCTGGTTCCAGTTGTGCATGCCGTCGTAGCACTTGTACTGCGAGCTGCTCGGCAGCGGAGCCACCGCGGAGCCGCCGTGCTGGGAGTTGTACCAGTTGAGGTAGTTCGGCTGGTTGAGGAGCGAGAAGTAGAACGGGTCAGTGGTGGTCTGGCCGGGGCAGTTCATGTTGGGAACGCCGTCGGAACGGAAACCCTGTGCCCAGTCGTCGAAGCTGCTGGTCTGGGTGGAGTCAACCAGTTGCAGGGTCTTGGTCACGCCATCGGCGGCAAGGCCTTCCTGGTACAGGTTGATGGTAACGTGGGGAACCAGGGGCTCCCACTGGGTCTGGACCAGCATCATCGGATCGTCGAAAGGACGCGTGGAAGCGTAGACGACGTGTCCGTGGATGCCGCCGGTTTCATCGGCTGCATACGGAGCCTTGCCGAATTCGATGAAGTTGCTCTGACCGGAATAGCCCTGCCATCCTTCCGCAGGAACCCATCCCGGATCGATGCGACCGGTGGAAACGCCGGCGCCGCTGGGTAACCGGCCATTCTGAATGGACAGGCCGGAGCAATCGGCATCAGGGCAATAGATAGCTCCCGGCACCGACAGGTTGGCCGGCAGCGGAACCGCCTCGGCGGTGTTGGCCATGTTGGCGCCGATATTGGACTTGCCGCAAGCCGGGAAGCCAGTGCCGTCGGCTGGGGCCGTGGATCCCGGTTTGGATGTAGCTAATTGGCAGGTTGTCAGCGTGCCGTCGGCAGGGCCACCGGCGTCATAGACGGTGTGGATGCCGGTCGTCTTGTAGCGAGCGACGTCGGTTTCCACCACGTACCAGTTGAACAGCGGGAACGTCTCGTTGAAGTTGGCAACGCCGTTGAAGTCGGTGCCGAGGTTGTTAGCAAGGCTTCCATCGCGGTAGCGAATAGCCACGTTCAGGAAGGGAATGCCGGTCTCGGTCGATTGCGAGATGCCATCACGGTTGTCGTCAATGAAGGTACGCGTATAGACGTTGGACTGCCACTGGCTGCTGGCAATGTCGCCCAGGTCGCAAACGGTCGCGCTGGTTCCGGGACCGGAGCAATTCAGCTTGCCAGTGCCGGAATTGAGGGTGAGGCCGAGCGGCGTCGAAAGACCATCGACGAGAACGTCATTCCATTCGTCGAAGGTGGTCAGGCGCCAGTCGCCGGCAGGCAGGCCGCTGATCTTGAAGGTGCCATCCGCGTCGCAAAAGGCGAGCGCGAAGTCCTCACCGTCAGGATCACCAACGCTGATGTAGCACTGCGTGAAGGCGAACTGATCGTGCGAACTGCTGCTGTAGAGACGCTCGTCGGGGGTGCGGCTCATGCGCTCGGTGGTGATCTTGCCAATCACAGTGTAGTTGCAGGGCTGAGGATTGCCGAGACCTGGCGTGACGTTCACATCGGTTCCGGCGCAGACACCGGGCAAGCGATCGTTGATGATCTTGGGGTTGGCGAAGCCGATGTTGACGTGGTATCCGGCAGGGCCGAATTCCTGGAAGTAGGCCGGCTCACCGATGCGCAGGAAGGAGTCGTGCGCCTTCTGTCCATCGAGTGTGTTGGTCTGCATCCACTGCTCGCCACGAGCGATTCGATCGGCACCCGGAATGGCCTGGATGCTGAACCTGCCCGGCATGAGGTTGGAAACCACTGCCTGGCCTGCCAGGGGCGAGAGCGTGACACCGTCCGCTTCATACTTCGGGCAAGTGACGATCATGCCGGTGATGCCTTGCGCCTGCTGCGTAATCGCGCAAGCATTCAAACCAGTGACAGGATCAATCGTGCCGTCCAGGCTGTTGCCCAGCGGCTGATTGAACATGTCGTAGGTCATCTGGCCGGTTACGTCGCCGGAACCGCCCATGTCATCCCACATGAGGATGTTGAAGCCGCCCAGGCCGGGTTCCTGCGGAGAGAGTACGTCCACGCCGCCGCCCGAGTCCTGTTCGCCGTTCAAGGGGAAGTCATCTTCGAACACGTCCACCGACAACTTCGACGGCGGGAAGGGATCCTGCTCCACCGCGACCGTAACAGAAGTCGCTTCGGGAGTGATGGAGGCTCCGCCCATGCTGTGACCGCATGTGGAGGCCGTCTGGTTCTGGCTGGTGATGTAGGTCGAGCATGTTGCAGTGCCGTTCCCGGAGATGAAGGGATTGGCCGCATCGCCCGGCAACACCGAGATGTAATAGCGCTTGGTGGGATCGAGAGATACGGCGCCCGGAAAGACCGGGGTCTTTTGCGTAGCGGAGGTGCGGCAGACACCGTTGCCCACGTCGCAAGCAGCAGGCGAGCCCAACAGCGTCTGGCCGGCTTCGCAGGACAGTGGTCCGGTGCAGCCCTGCGCCACAAACGGCATGTCGCTGGTGTGGAAGTTGGTTCCAAGGAGCGGAACCGTTCCTCCCGGCAGCGCGGTGCTGGCGCACTGCGGAGGAGGCGTCGCCGTTCCGTAGTTGGCAGTGCAGTTGGGGTTGATGAAGAAAGACCGGTCTTCTTCGATGATCCAACGGTAATCGTTGCTCGATGCAGCGGCACCGGTCTTGCCGTCCACCAGGTTGACCGACAGGCCAGACCCGGCGGGGAAGGTGATCGATGCCGTTACCGGAGAAGCAATCTGGGTGCCCTGGGCGTTCTTCACGAGGAAGGTGAAGGTGTAGGGTCCCGCACTGGCTACCGATCCGATGAAGCCGCCTGAGGCGTCTGCCACCACCGTAAGTCCCGACACAGGCGTTACTGATCCTGCCACGACAGACAACGGATAACCGGCCGTGTCTCTGCACGCCGCCAGGACGCCGGGATTCGGAATCTTGATGAACGTGGCCATGTTCGAGGTAAAGGAAGGAGAAGCGCAAGTAATCCCCGTGGCTCCCTCAACGGCCGCGGGTCCAAGGGTAACGGTTGCGGTTATGGCCGGGCTGCCATTGCCCTCGTACACGAAGGAGTCTGAAGTGGCGGTTGAGCCAGCGTTCGGAGTGTAAGTGAAAGTGCCGTCGGGGTTGAGAGTAACAACGCCGTTGGCGGCCTGAGTCTTGATAGTTGCGCCATAGACGTTGGTGTCGTTGGCGAGAACGCCCCTGGAAGGATCAGCGACCGTAAAAGGTTCACCAGCAAGCAGACCCAGGTAGGAATCGGGACGGGCCGTCGCCGCACCCAGCCCTGGATCCGCGGGCAATCCGGCGCCATTCACGCCGATGTAGGCAAGCATGCCGGCGTCACGATTGATCTTGTTGGCCGACAGGCTGAGCTCGCGGTCGAAGACCGGAAGCGCGGTGCCACCGGCCACGGGCGCGTTAATCATGACGTCATAGGTCTTGCCTGCCGACATGAAGACTTCGGACTGCACGCGTGGTGCGCTGGGTGGCAAGGGATTGCCGTCTTCGGCGATCAACGTGAATCCGTTCGCAACAGGAGGCGGCGCACTGAGGATACCTTGATAGGACGTTTGCGCACCCACGATCGAAGGAACGTGCATGCGCGAGCCAGCGTTGACAAACCGCACCAGCACGTTGCCGGTTACGGGAATTGCGGAAGTGCCCACTGAACTAGCGAACAGCGACGCCGATGAATTGGACTTGCTGAAGGCTACGCCGTTGATGGCGAAGTAAAGCGGAGTGTAGTTCACCGCGGGCGGATAACAGCGGTGAACCGCCGGATCGCCGCATTCGCCGGGATGGCCGTTCCACACGGATGTCTCGCTGAAGCCCACAGTGCCGACGGCGGCGTTGACCGCATTGTTCTGCACCGGATCAATTTCACTCATCAACAACGGAACTTCCGAGTTGTAGGCCACACCCGGATAGGCTGTGCCGGCGGCCGTGGCTGAAGCCGGCGCTGCAGTGACAACCAGGATTCCGTACAATCCCATCGTTCCCTGAATGGATGGGTGCGTGCCCGATTCGAGCAGGTACGTGCCCGGCCGCAGCGGAGCGGCGCTTGCGTTGGATGCGCTCGGTCCCCAGGTCAGCGCCGCCGTTGAGCCGGGGGCAACTTCGGTGCCGAAGGACTGCACGCGATTGGGTTGCGTCGGAGGCGTGAAGGTGGCGCCGGTGTTGGCGGTGGGCCAGGTGACGCCCTGGTCCACATGATTGGGGCTCGCCGTAGTGGTGCGCTGGTTTGCATCGCCCAGTCCGCCGCCGATCTGTCCCACAATCATCAGCGAGGTCGGGACGCCATTGGTGCCGGTTCCCGCAGCGAACGACAGGTTGTTGGTGAGGTTGATGGTAAGAGCCTGGCCGGTAGGTATGGTAATCACAACAGGAGACCAGCTGCCTGCCGCGGCGGTTGAATTCAACGAGGCGCAAGTTGCGGTCGAGCCCGTTGCTACGGCACCGCAACTATATCCCCACATGGGTACGGAAGATCCATCCGGCAGCGTGAGCGTGGACGGCGCCGCAGAGAGATTGATCTGCTGCTGCGCATTTACCGCTCCGGTCCCTAGAAGGAGAACAGTCGCTCCCCGCAGTGCTGTCTTGATCATTGCCTTGAGAGTGTTGCTATGCATTTCTGTTCTCCTTGACTACAGGGACTCGTCGATGACGAATTCCCGGGAATCGACCAGCATCATCATCATCATTCCGCCGGGAAACACGTTGTTAGTAGTGATCTCGCGTTCGTTGTGGGAATGCCACATGAACGCAAAGCCGCGTTCGCCGGCGGGATTCGCCTGCGTGTTCGAGGGCAGCAGGTTCGTGTTGGGTCCAGTAGCGCGCGTAGTGGCGTCCTGGCCAAGATAGGGGCTGCCGCCATACCAGGCGCCGTTGGTGAGAATGAGTGGATTGGGCAGGGTCGTCGGACCACCTGCGCCTACGTCGCCAACCGGAGCAACTTCCAGCGGCTTGTTGTGGTCCGCGCACCATTCCCAGAAATTGATCGCGGTCGGAGCGCCGGTATTGTAGCCGTTCGAGTCCGGCGTGCAGGCGAGTTCGGCATTGGGATCGGTGGAACCGGCATGGTGTCCATACATATCCCAGTTCAGGCCGCGGCCGGTGAAGTAAAAGATCCCGTCCATGGTCTGACCGGGCGTTGTGGTCGTGGTGAACAGCGGAGCACCGGCGAGGCCCTGGCCGTCAGGCGTGAGGATGAGATTGCCATCGCGAGCCAGGATGCGAACGTGGTTGGCATGCTCGTGGAACGGGTGCTGCCACCGGCCCTGGCCAATGATCCGCAACAGGACTTGTTCGCCGGGATGCAGGTGAGGATTGCCATTGTAAGGCTGGTGTGGATATGGCGTATCGTAGTTCGGATCCATGTCATCGGGCATAGAACGGCCGTTTATCATGAAGTAAGCAGGATGATACGGCTCGGTGGGGACCTCGAGACTGCAGCCCGCGGCGCCCGCGGTGCAGTCGGACTTGGCAGTAACCTGCGCCAGGGCCTGCGCATGGATATTGGCATCCATTTCGGAGAACTGGAACAGATATTCGCGGTCGTAGCAGGCTGCAGGATGGTTATACGCAGCCGCAGCCAACCGCCAGTCCGATTCGCCCCAGTGACTCTCCGCGGATAGATTGGCGCTGTGCAGTCCGGTGGTGCAGTTGGCGGGAATCGTGCTCGGAATGACGATGATCGCCCCGAACAGACCCATCTCAACCTGCAGATCACCCTGCGTACCGCTGTAGTAGGAGTGCGTCCCCGGTGTACCGGCCGTGAAGGTGTAAGTCACAGTCGCGCCTGGAGCCGCTTCCTGCGTCATAAGCCCGGCCACGCCGCCGGTGGACTTCACATTGAATCCAGGGAAAAGGATCGATGTGTTTCCTGCCGGGGCGGGAAGGTTATTGGTCAGATTCACGGTAACGGTCTGGCCCTGGGTCACGATCATCGTGGGTCCGGGAACCTGCATGGTCGGACAGGACTCATTGGGCATGGTAGGCGCAAAGCCAGTGGGGGCGCCGTTGCACCCATAGCCCCACGAGTAAACGCTGGACCCGTCCGGCTCGTTAAGGAATGCCGGCTGGGCCGTCAGGTTGAAGGTTGGCCCAGTAATGCCAGGAGCAGCAGCATGAGCCGTCGCCGCGAGCGACGCCACTGCAACCATTACGGGCAGGAGCAGTCTTGTCTTCAAGAACGCGAGTTTCATTGTTATCGGCTTCATCGTTGCTCTCCTAGTTGATGTGGATTTCAGTCATCAGCCCGCCGAAGTTCTCTTGATCGTTCGAGAGGTGATCGAGCTGAGGGGTGAAGAGGTAGAAGATTTGTCCGGACTTGTACACGCCGGTGTTGCTGGCATCGAGGATCACATCCAGCGATTCCCCGCCGCCGAGCGTGATGGAGTTGGTGTAGTAGTCCATGTTGTGGCCTTCCTGATCACGCAACAGCTTGGCGTTGTAGCCGATGACGTGCATGGGGATTCCGAGGGAGGCCAGCGTGGCGTATTCAGTGACAGACAGGTCGGAGATCCTGAGCAGGGCCTTGCCGCCGGCGGGAATATTGATGATCGAAGGCAGGGGCTGCGAGAAATGCACGCGCCCGTCGGAAGATTCGGTGGACAGCGGGCCCGGCGTGATGGTGTCGGGATAGCTGCGTCCATTCAACAGGAAGAACTTGTCCTTCATGTCCACAAACGCTTCGGGATTGAAGGTCATTCCCACGAAGTGGAAGTTGGGGTCGAAGCCGTGAATCTGAAGCGGGTACTCAACGTCGTAGGCTGTCAAACCATCACCGTCGTTGTAGGCGTACATCTGGGAATTCCCCAGCTTGTTTTTGCCCTGGCTGACCCCGGTATTTACGGCGGGCAGCGGGTTGGTGCAGAGGATGTCGGGGCTCACCGGGAGGCTCAGGCTAACGGTGGGACACGCGGTCCGGGGATCGGCCTGCTGTGTCTGCAGGGATGCGTAAAGAGCGGATCCAGAGGGAGTGCGGTTCTGGCGCGGACGCACATAGATCTGGCCGACCATGCCCATCTGGAGGTGCTCGGGCGGGGTGATGTGGCAATGCCAGAAATAAGTGCCGGCATCGGGGGCCAGGTAGTAGTAAGTGAAGCTGCCGCCGATGTTGATGGCCACCGAAGCATCGGGCACGCCGTCATAGAAGGATGAAGCGTTGGGGTAACCGTGGAAATGGACGGTGTGCTGCTCGAACAAGTCGGGGCGCATGATCATGCCCACGTTGCTCAGGGTGAGAAAGAACTCGTCGTCTTCGTCAATCGCCATGAGCGGGGCGGGGATATTGCCGTTCATCACGCCGATGTCCATGATCTGGCGCGGATCGACGTGGCCGTCAATGCCACCTGCGGGAATGTTTGCCGCACAATTGGGATCAGCGAGGCAATCCACGTCCGGAGTCAGACCGATGGCACCGTTAAATGAGAACACGCCGGAGTTATTGGATCCGCCGGTAGTCCACGGCCCTGACTGCCCTGCAACGGCACCATTGGTCGTGGCGGGATCGCCGGGCAGGGGCGTTCCGGCATAAAGTCCGTTGAACACGTTGGGAAACTGGGTGCCCGGAAGCCCGGCCGCAATATCAGCAAGGCCGGACAGTGGTCCGAACGAGAACATGAATGTCTGCGTCCCATTCGCCATGGTCGAGTAGCCATCGCCGCCGGAGATCTGCTGGCACTTGATGGCCCCGTTCACGTTTGCGGATGGTACCTGGTAGCCACTGGCGTTGGTGGTGAATGTGGTCGCGGCGGTGTAGGCAGGTTCTGCGCTGGTGTTAGTGAGACTGCTGGGGTGAGTAATGGTGCTAGTAGGGCATTGAATCCGGAAGGACTGCGCCGGCGCCGACAGTGCTGCTCCACCGATGAGCACCGAAGCGAACAAAAACTTGCCTACGCTCTTCGTTGACATGTGTCTCCTCTTTTTGCCTACGGACCTTGCAGAAATGGGAAATAGGTTACGCTGGCAGGAATCCTATGCGAACGTAAACAGACACTCAATATCATGCTTTGCTTTGGAGCAAATTGTTAGCAATGTAAGCTAAACCTCAGAAATTACTGGGATCATTCAGATTTGTTTTGTTTGATCTTTGACAAGCTCCGAGCGCGGGAATGAATGCTTGCTTCCCTGCAACCGGCGGACCTCCCGACCGTGAATTAGAGTTCCAAATCACACCCGTTTGCGCCATTCAAGCATGGGAATGAGAGCGGTATGGACGTGCCGGACGAGCGGCTTGATCCATGGGGACGATGAAGGGTGGTTCGGTGGCTGAATTCCAGCCGAGTTATTCAAACGCAAACCTCAGAGTTAGTCGAATGCAAACTTCAGGAGGTGCTACCGCAAGAGCAGTCATGGTATGGCGCGATAACTCGTGGGTACTCGAAGTTTGCCCAGACAGTTAGCAGGCGATAACACGACTCTCACCTGGGGAAACTTCCCAGGCGGCAGGCTCCAATCCAGAGAACTCGTGAGGAAGGCCGCTGGACCGTTTGCCAGCTCGGATTTGCTCCTTAACAAAGGAGAGCCTATGGACGTACCTTAAAATTCGCGTGAACCCGGTGTGCCTGCCAGGTCGAATATATCCCATGTAACCAGAGCCCGCGCAGCAGTAACTTCGGGGTGTAGGTCATTGCAGGATAAAGACCTAACTATGCGCAAGTTATCGTTTTATGACTGCTTGCGTAGCTGCGGAAGCGGAGTTTTCCAGCGGGACATCCCAAAAAAAGGGTTGACTTTGTCTGTGACGGATGTCACACTCCGGACCAGTTTAGGTTCCGCTGAAGTCCACCACATGTATCGGGTGCTTCCCTGCGCAATGCAAGCTCGAACAATGTGGGCACTTCAAAACCGGGGGCGGGACCCTCAGCTCCATTTTGATGTTTTTTGAGGACTTCGAGAGGCTCTGCCTGTTTGCTTGAAGGTTCCATTGTTGCGCCCCAGAAGTACGAGTTATTAAAAAGGCGCGACTGGTTGCATTTGGCCCTGGTTGTCATGGGGGAAGTGCATGGCGACAGCACGTTCGCGGGGAGTACATCATGGCACCCAATCGGGGGAGCCATCCACTATTGAATCCAACGTCGCAGAGCGAATTGTTCTGATGTGTGCTTCTGCGCTTTTCACCGGGTTGACGCCAAGAGAGTGCAGAGAGATCGCTTCGTGCGCGCACGCGAGAACGTTTGCTCGCGACGAACTTCTTTTCATGCAGGGTCAGCCGGTCCGCAGTCTGGTGCTCATTCAGAGCGGCAGTGTGAAGCTTACGCAATTGAGCGCCAGTGGCAATGAAGTCATACTGTGGATGAACGGATCGGGCGACGCCATGGGGGTACACGCCGATTCGCCATCGTGCAGTCACACCTGCTCCGGGCGGGCAATGGAGCAGTGCAAGGCACTGGTATGGGAATATACGCGGCTGCAGATGCTCGTGGCCGAGTACCCACAACTCAGAAAGAACATCAGTCAGATTCTCGCCGGGCGGCTCCAGGAGTTAGAAGAGCGCTTTCGCGAGATAGCTACGGAAAAAGTTGCAAAGCGCCTAGCCCTGGCTCTTTCCAGGCTCCTCAAGCAAGTCGGCAAAAAGACCCCGGAGGGCGTGGAAGTTTCTCTCTCCCGGGAAGAGCTGGCTCAACTGACCGGCACAACACTCTTCACGATAAGCCGCATACTTTCGAAGTGGTCGGAGTCGGGGGTAGTAACTCCGCGCCGCGAGGCAGTTCTGGTTCGCGATCCCGAGCGTCTGGAATGCGTAGGATGCGACGAGGACTAGACTTCGTTCCAAGCGACGAAATGCCGCACCCAGTTCTCACTGAGTGCGGCATTATTTTCGTCTCGATTGGGATGCAGGGGCCAACGTTCAAGAAACGGTCCACCCCGGATCGGAACGACCCAGGATGGACTTGCTTTCTTCAACGAGGCTGCGAATGGAGTAGAACGGAGCTTCTAACTCAGTTCACTTGATAGCGGCTTTACGATACGTCACCGTGTTTCCAGCCCCAAGGTCGACTTCCCTGAGATTGTCCTCGTTGGTGTCGTATCCGCGGACAATGTGCGGAATGATCGCGAACACGATTTCGTTTTGAGCGCGTTGCTTGTTCTCCTGGCCGAAGAGATATTTCAGGATGGGGACCTTGAGCAATCCCGGGTAACCGCTCAGCGAGTTGGTTTCGGTGTCGTTCAAGATACCCGCGATCAGGTTAACCTCGCCATCTTTCAGACGGGCTTCGTGTTCGATGCGGCGCTGACCGATGGTGGGCTGGTTAAAGCCACCGATGTTCTGCACGCCGGTGACCGACGAAATCTCGAGCGACATCTTGAGCGTGACTTCATTACCGGCATGGACGTATGGCGTGATGTCGATATTGACGCCGACGTCGAGATATTGGAACTGCGTATTGACGGACCCGCCGAAGCCGCTCTGGAACGATCCGGTGGCGATGGGTACGCGATCACCGATCTTAAGGGAGGCCTTTTCGCTGTCCAGGACGCGGATTTCCGGTCTCTGCAGGACCTTGGTATCGCTGTCGCTGGCGAGCAGCGAGAACGATATTCCGGGAATCGAAACCGAAAAATCTCCGGCGTTAAGCGAGGTAAAGGAGTTCAGTGTCAGCCCTGAGCCCGAACTCGAACCAGAAGAACTTGACGAGCTTCCGCCAGGAGCCAGGGTAACGGAGGCGCTGGTGGGAGGATTGGTTCCGATGGTGCGGGTCCTGTTCTTGCTGACCTCCATCACCATGACATCGATGACCACCTCAGCCTTGGGCTTGTCGATGTCGGTGAGCAGTTTCTGGGCCAGAACCATCTGGTCGGGCGTGCCACGCAAAGTGAGCGAGCGCTGTTCCGGGGTGACCTGGATGCGGTTGATATCGAGAATGGCCTTCAGAGTTCCGGCGGCCTGCTGTAGGTCGGCGGGCGAAGCGGCGTTCTTGAGATAGAACGTCTTCATGACGTTCTGCTCCAATTCCTTGCGCTTGGAACCGGTATCGGCAGCGACCATGATGGTGTTGGCGGAAACGGGGCGCCAGAACGTTTTCGATTGCATGGCGATCATTTCCATCGCCTGGCGCAGATTCACGTCCTGCAACTCGAAGTTGATCTTCTGGGGCTTGTAGTCGGGATCGATCGAGGACGTTGATGCCCGCGATCTTGGCGATGGTCTTGTAGACCACGTCGACGGTGGTTGAGTTGAGGTGCAGCGAAATGGGCGTGTCCCACTTGATGTCGAGGGTTACAGGACCCGCGGCGGTCAGGGCCTCTTTTTCGAAGGAGGAGGCCTGGCCGTTGTTCTTCTTGGCGTTTTCCTTTTCCAGCGCCTGGCGCTGGATCACGTCGGCGGTGCGTCGCATCTCGCCCAGAGCCTCGAAGTTGGTGGGATCCATCTCGGCGGCAATGCGAAATTCCGCCAGGGATTCCTGAATGGAGCCTGAGTCGCGCAGCGACTGGCCCTTGCGGATGTGCTCCGCAGCGGCATAGAAACGCATCCGCACGAAGGCGGACATGTACTTGGGATCGGCCGGCTTGAGATCATGCGCCTTTTTGTAGGCCTGAAAGGCGGCGTCGAAGTTGTTTTTGCGCTCTGCCTTGTCACCGGCCTTGTAGTCAGACTCTGCGCTCTCGGCAACAGCCGGGACCACAATGGTCCCCGCCAGAATCACAAACAGCAACAGTTTTAGCCTTGTCATAGTGCCTCGGGTGGGGAGAAACATTGAATACCCACCGTAAAGCAAACCATCCAACTGACTCTTTGCGTAATCTCAATGAAACCTGTGTGTTTCGAGTTTTCGTTGTTTCTTAAAGCATATAGGCCCAAAAACGGGCATTTCGGGCGGGGGCGAGGGATGGGTTCATCAAGGAGGGATTGGGTCGCCGGGAATTTGCCACGAGGCGAGTGCCGGCGCTGGATCCGGCGTCGATTCCAGTGAGGTTGAGGAGAGTCCGTGGGACTCTCCTCGGGCGGGGACGATGTTATCCCGGGTAGCCTCCGGTGATGTAACCCTCGAGGGCCTGAATGGCCTGCTCCTGGCCGGAGATGACCCATTTGACGAGGTCGCCGATGGAGACGACTCCCACTACGGAATAGTCCTGCAGCACGGGCAGATGGCGGAAGTGATGCTCGGTCATCATGGCCATGCATTCGTCGACGGTGTGATCAGGGCCGATGGAGAGGACAGGACTGGTCATGATTTCGCTTACCCGGGTTTCGCGGGAAAGATGTCCCATCAGGACGCCTTTGCGCGCATAGTCACGCTCGGACAAGATGCCGACCAGTTCATCGTTGGAGATGACCAGCAAAGCCCCAACATCGTACTGGGCCATCAACTGCAGAGCCTCATAAACAGATTGCTCGGGCGCAATCGACAGAATCCTGTTGCGGGGCCGGCTTTTGAGCAGCGACCCAATCGTATCGGTAATCCTCATGGACCCTCCGGTGGTCTTTTAGTCTGCGCGCCGGGCGCGCATCCATTCCGCGTTGCCTGTTGTCACCACGGAAAAGGGTTGCGTTTCTGAAGGTGCATTGTTCAATAAGCGAAGGCCGCATCAGCAGGTTGAGATTTGGTCGCTGGGGACCCGACAGCAAGGCCGGAGAATAGCAAGTTCGCTATGCAGGAATTCAGTAGCCGGCGTCGAGGGAGCAAACTGAGCCTCGCACCGTAGCGGACAATATAGCCCATCGCACATGGGAGAGAGAAGTGGGTCGCGCATTTGTCATGCCGGAGACATCTCTTGGGGACGAACCTTGTCGTCCAGGTTGGGAAGGAGAACCCAGATCTGGGCGCCGTTTCGCCTACTTCTAAAGATTGAAAGTAGAAAATGAGTTATCCACCGCAGGTTATTGACTAGTATTAATTTAGACGAATGGAAGCGGCCTCGGTCCTGGTCCGCTCGGGGCCCTCCATGACCCTGAATAACGTCCTAAGGCTGCGCGACGGATGACGTGGTTTCACTAACAGGCAGCGGCGATGGATTACGTCTGCCGCGATCGGTAACGTGGGCCAAGAAGTGGGTGGCCTTGAGGAGCCTGCCTTTGCGATCGAAGATCATTTTCCACTCCATGGGGTTCGGAGTGGCAGAGATATCGGCAAAGCGCACGATGGCGCCGCCATCGGTCGTCACTATCAGGGTGGGGGGGATGGTAGCGGGAATTTCCGGGTTCTCAGCCGGGTCCGATTTCGGGATTTCGGCCTGCGGGTTGGCGCCAGCCAGAGCGGCATAGCAAAGGCCGGTTCCCAGCCAGTCCGACGAAGAGCCGGATTGCTCTTCGGATCGAATGCGGTTGAACGCGGCGATGGTAAGAGCGGCAATCGGCGCGGGCGAGAAGAGCGAATAACCTCGGCGCACGATGGGAATGATGTGGACCCTTCCATCTCCGTTGCGGGGGATGGCTGCGGAGAACATGCTCATGTCACGCTTGCCGTCGTTGCGCGTGAAGCGCAGGAAGAGATGATTGGGTAGAGCGGGACAATCCAACTGTTGATAGGTCCAACCGCCGCCGTTGAAATCGAGATTCTCGAATCCGGCACGCTCCTGGATGGAGGACTCAGCGTCGGCGACCAGGTCGCGATCATTGCGAGTGATCTGATCTTCCGACAGGGCCCGGATCGATGGCGATTTTGAAGACCTGGACTCAATGGCAAACGGAACACTGGAAGGGACAAACGCAGGAGCGGGAACCGTCTTGACGTGAGCGGCGGGGGCTTCATCCAGACCGATGGGGGGAGGAACGAGTCTCACATGATTTGACGAGGCGCCCTGATCCGTCTGAGCCGCAAGAGCTGCGCAGGCGGCAAGCGCGATGGAGGATGAAAGGAACCAAAAAGACAGAAAACGACGGGCCATGCTGGTTCCAGGGTACCACTTGGGTCGATTCGCAGGTACCGGGGGCGCAACTGCAGCCGGGAATGGAACGGTGTTCCGCCGGCAACCATGAAAATGGGCTTGGCTCGCTTTCCTCAGAGTGTCGGCGAGGGTGTGCATGCGGCTTTGCTGAGGCGCAAAAAAAGCCCCGCGATTTGCGGGGCTTTTTCTGGTGGTTGCGGTTATTGCAGGTTGGTCATCAGGGCGTCGAGGGCCGACTTGGGTGGACGCGTGAGCGACTCGGGCAGCGTGGCCAGCGGCTCGTCGACGACGTTGAGCAGATCGATGAAGGTGGGCTTCTGCGTGTCGATGTAGAAGACGCCGGTGAGGATTTCCTCGTTCTCCTGCGCTTCCATCAGGGTGCGCACGGCGTTGGACTTGTTGGTCGGGTCGTAGTCTTCGCTGCAGCTTGCGCAGGCGAAGGCTGGAGCCGTCGTGCATCTCCACGTCGTAGACCTGGCCGGAGTCGTAGTCGACTTCGATGTCTTCGAAGCTGGCGACGAAGCCGATTTCGTTGATGGGCTCGTCGTTCTCCTGCATGAACTTGTAGCTCTTGGTGGAGCCTTCGTGATCGTTGAAGGTGACGCAGGGGCTGATGACGTCGAGCATCACCGTGCCCTTGTGCGCAATGGCGGCCTTCAGCATGGCGAGCAACTGCTTCTTGTCGCCGGAGAAGGAGCGGCCCACAAACGTTGCGCCGAGCTGGATGGCGAGCGCGCAGGTGTCGATGGCGGGCAGATCGTTGATGACGCCGGTCTTGAGCTTCGAGCCGATGTCGGCGGTGGCGGAGAACTGGCCCTTGGTGAGGCCGTACACGCCGTTGTCCTCGATGATGTAGATCATGGGCAGATTGCGGCGCAGCAGGTGGACGAACTGGCCCATGCCGATGGAAGCGGTGTCGCCGTCGCCGGAGACGCCGAGCATGGTCATGGTGTGGTTGGCGAGAATGGCGCCGGTGGAGACCGACGGCATGCGGCCGTGCACGCTGTTGAAGCTGAAGCGAGCGGCTCATGAAGTAGGCCGGGCTCTTGGACGAGCAGCCGATGCCGCTCATCTTCATCACGCGCTCGGGCTGCACGCCCATCTCGTACATGGCGTCGATGATGCGCTCGGAGATGGCGTTGTGGCCGCAGCCGGCGCAGAGCGTGGACTTGCCGCCGCGGTACTCAACGATGGGAAGGCCGATGTGATTGAGCTTTGGGCTGGTGTGGTGTTGCGGTTGCCATTTAGAGGCCCTCCTTGGTCGCGAACTCTTCGGTAATGCTGCGGGCATCGATGGGCAGACCGTTGTAGTGGAGAATGCTGCGCAGCTTGACCACCTGCTCGGCGGGAAGATCGAGCTTGAGCAGGCTGGCCAGTTGCGCGTCGCGATCCTGTTCGACCACGTAGACGCGCTCGTGCGAGGCCACGAAGTCGTGGATCTCGTGCGCGAACGGGATAGGCGCGGATGCGCAGGTAGTCGACGTCGAGCTTGTGTTCCTTCTTGATCTGGTCCAGGCTTTCGCGGACGCGCGAAGTCGGAGCTGCCATAGGCGATGAAGCCGATCTTCGAGGTGCCGTTCTTGACTGCGACCGGCGCGGGAACGAGCCTTGCGCGCGTTTTCAAACTTGCGCGTGAGGCGATCCATGACTTCCAGGTATTCGTCGGGCTTCTCAGTGTAGCCGGCGGCGTCGTTGTGGCCGGAGCCGCGGGTGAAGTAGGCGGCCTTGGGATGCGGCGTGCCGGGCAGCGTGCGCCAGCCGATGGCGTCGCCGTCCACGTCGCGATAGCGCGCGAAGCTGCCGAGCGCGTTGAGGTCTTCCGCGGTGAGCACCTTGCCGCGATCGAGAGGCTTGTCGGGATACTGCGAACGGCTCCGACATCCAGTTGTTCATGCCGAGGTCGAGATCGGTGAGCACGAAGACCGGGGTCTGCAACCGCTCGGCCAGGTCGAAGGCCTCGTAGCCGAAGCTCGAAGCACTCCTTCACCGAGCCGGGCAGCAGCACGATGTGCTTGGTGTCGCCGTGGGAGAGGAACGCGGTCGAAAGCAGGTCGGCCTGCGAGGTGCGCGTGGGCATGCCGGTGGAGGGGCCGGTGCGCTGCACGTCGAAGATGACGCCGGGGATCTCGGCGAAGTAGCCGAGGCCGGAGAATTCGGCCATGAGCGAAATGCCGGGGCCGGAGGTCGAGGTCATGGAACGCGCGCCGGCCCAGCCCGCGCCCAGCACCATGCCGATGGCGGCCAGTTCGTCTTCAGCCTGGACAACGGCGAAGGTGGCTTTGCCTTCCGGAGTGACGCGGAACTTCTTGAGCAGGTCGGTGGTGGCTTCGATCAGCGACGTGGACGGCGTGATGGGATACCACGCGACCACCGTGACTCCCGCGAACACCGCGCCCATGCCGCAGGCCGCGTTGCCGTCGATGATGATCTTGCCGGCGGTCTGGTCCATCTGCTCGATGAAGTAGGGATCCTGCTTGACGAGCTTCTCCTGCGCGAAGTCCCAGCCGGCCTTGACGGCGCCGAAGTTGAGGTCGAACACCTTCTGCTTCTTGGCGAACTGCTTGCGCGACGCTCTTCTCGACGACACCGAGATCGATGTCGAGCATCTGGGCGACGACGCCCACGTAGACCATGTTCCTGACCAGCTTGCGCAGCTTGGCCTCAGGGCAGACGGACGCGGTGATCTTGTCGAAGGGAACCGGGTAGCAGACCACATCGTCGCGGTACTGCTTGAGATTCATGTTCTCTTCGTAGATGGCGGCGCTGCCGGCGGGGAGAGCGAGGATGTCGTCTTTGGCGGTTTCAGGGTTGAGGGCCACCAGGATCTCGGATATCGCGCTTGCGGGCCACATAGCCGTCTTTGCTGGCGCGAATGGTGTACCAGGTGGGAAGTCCGGCGATGTTCGACGGGAAGAGGTTTTTACCGCTGACGGGTACTCCCATTCCGAAGATGCTTTTCAGCAGAACGCTATTGGCGGATTGCGAGCCGGACCCGTTCACCGTTGCTACGATAATGCTGAAGTCGTTGACAATGCGCGCGCGCGCGCTTAGTTCGCCCTGTTCTTGACCCAGGGCCAGGTCTCCTGTCGCCATTTGGCGGGAATCCCTTCCGATGAATTAAATGGAGTTCACGGCGTTTCCGGAAGCGTGTCCTTTACAGAACGTGCAGGGCCAAGGCTCCATTCAGGAAGTGTTGACTCTACTGTCGAGGTTAGGGGATGCAGCCTATCCGAAAATGCTATCGTCTTCACCCACGTGTGATTATAGTCACTTGGAAGTCACGGTGTCCCACTGGTCGATGACAAGTTGGGTACGGGAGTGTATGGAGATTGGTCACGGAGTGCGGACAGGTTCGGGCCATTGCGGTCGCGACGGCGGCAACGGGTTGATCCCTAATAAGTTACGGGATAACTATTGCTCTCCTTGCGCCAGCGGAGGAGGAGTGTCGATGCAATGACGACGAGGGCCAGGGTCAGGCCGATCCAGAGCCCGTAAACGCCCCAGTGCAGTGCGAAGCAAAGGGTCAGGCCGAGGGGCAGGCCGAGAACCCAATATCCCACAAAATTGGCGATCATGGGGGCGCGGGTTTGGCCCAAGCCGCGGAGGGCGCCCGTGGAAACGGTCTGAATGCCATCGAAGATCTGAAACGCGGCGGCGACGTAGAGCAAGGCGGGGCCTTCGGCGAGGACGCGTGGGTCGCGCGTGTAGAGATACGATGAGAGGCCGGGGCTCGAGCAGAAACACGATTGCCGCGAGGACCATGAAGCCAGTGCCGAGAGTCATGCGCCAGCCATCCGGCGCGGCGGGCGCGCCGGGGGTCGCCGGCGCCGATGGCGTGGCCAACGCTGACGGCAGCGGCAGCGGACATGCCGAGCGGCACCATGTATGTGACGGCTGGCGTAGTTGAGGGCGATGGAATGCGTGGCCAGGGCGACGGGATTGAGCAAGCCGGCAGCAAAGGTGGCTCCGATTCCAGGCTCCCACTTCGAGAACGATCTGTCCTGCGGCGGGAGCGCCCAGGCGCATGAGCTGGCGGATTTTCAGAAGGCTGGGACGCGCCCAGTGGCGAAATAGCGGGTGGCCGCGGCTGCGTTCGTAGCGCCAGGCAAAACCGATGAGCGCGACCGCCATGCCGACGCGAGCAAGACAGGTGGAGATTGCGGAGCCATTCACACCGAGGGCAGGCAGGCCGAGTTTGCCGTAGATGAGGACCCAGTTGCCGAGCCAGTTGACCAGGTTGGCGATGATGAGAGTGACGGTGATGACGCGGACTTGTCCGACAGCCTGAAGGTAGCGGCGCGCGGCGCCGTAGAGCAGCAAAGGCAGTGTGCCGAAATTGATGATGCGCAGATAACCGCCGGCGAGTCCGGCGACTTCAGGCGTAATGCCGAAGCGAGCAAAGCCGTAGCTTGCCGCGGCGGTGATGATCATCAGGAGCGGAGTGGCGATGCAGGCCAGGTAAACGCCCTGCGCGAGCCAGTGATGGCAGGCATCGTGATCGTTGCGGCCGTAGGCGTGGGAGACCAGCGTGTCGAGTCCGAGAAGGATGCCGATGCCAAACAGTGAAGGCACGTAGTAGACGGCGTTGCCCACGGCGACCGCGCCGATGGCTGCGGGGCCGAGTTTGCCCACCATGATGGTGTCAACCACGCCCTGGGCCATCCATCCGAGTTCGCTGAGGACGACAGGGATAGCAAGCGCGAGCATGGTGCGCAATTCCCTTCTCCAGTCGGATTGGACGGCTAGCTCGCGGGCCATTTTTCTACTGTATATGGAGTAGCGAAGAAACGAGTCCGAGTCTTGATTGTGAAGATCTGAGGGGTTGACGCTATGATTGCAAACCGAGGCCAATGCACGGGCTGAAATTTCGGAAAGGCGGAAACGAATGAGAGTGAAATTATTCGCAACCTGTTTTCTCGGATCGGTGTGTTCCCTGTGCTGTTCAGCCCAGCCTGCGCAAGGCGGCGATACGGTGCAGTTGCACCACATTGACGTTACGCACGTGGACCCATCGGTCGACCCGTGCGAGAACTTCTACCTGCACGTATGCGGGAAATTTAACGCCGAGAACCCGATTCCGCCGGACGAAATTTTTTGGGGTACCGCAGGACAACTGGCGGCGTGGAACCGCCAGGTGCTGCGCCAGATTCTGGAAAAGAATGAGGCCGCCAGCGCCTCCCGTAATCCCAGCGAACAGAAGATTGGCGATTTCTATGCGAGTTGCATGGACCAGGCGAGTTCGAAGAAGAACGATCTTCCGGTGATTCAGCCGCTTCTCGATCGCATCAGCCAGATGCGAAACAAGCGTGAAATCGCCGCAGTACTGGCCGCGATGCACAGTTCGTTCGGGCGGACCTGGGAGGGCAGCGATAACCAGACCAATGTCGCATTGTTTGGCTACGGTCCTACCGCCGATTTCAATGACGTGAGCCGGGTGGTTGCCGGCGTTGACCAAGGCGGACTGGGATTGCCGGGCCGCGATTTCTACCTGAAGGACGACGATGACTCGAAGGCGATTCGCGACAAGTACGTGACGCTCATTCGAGGATTGCTCAAGCTGGGAGGCGAGAACGAGGGAGAATCGGCGAAGGATGCGGCAACGATTGTGCGACTCGAGACAGCCATGGCACAAGCGCAGATGGATAATATAAGCCGCCGCGACCCAAACAAAATCAACAACCGGTACACTCTCGCTCAACTGAAGGAATTGACCCCTGCCTTCGATTGGGATGGTTATCTGCGCGGGATGAGTGCGCCCGCGGTACCGCTGTATGAAGTCACGGCGCCGGACTTCTTCCGAGAGATGAACAAGCTCCTCACGAGCGAAAGCCTGGACGTGTGGAAGGTGTATCTGCGCTGGCATTTGCTGCGAGCCGCGGCGCCGGCGCTGGGTTCGGCGTGGCGGGACGAGTCATTCGCATTTCAGAGCGCACTGCTGGGTCAGAAGCAACAACCGCCGGATTGGCGCCGCTGTGCAACCAACACGGACCAATATCTCGGCGAAGCGCTGGGACAGGTTTATGTTTCCCAAGTGTTCCCGCCGGAGAGCAAGGCGCGCGCGCAAAAGATGGTAAAGGATATTGAAGCCGCGATGGGCCGTGACATTGACACAGTGACATGGATGCAATCGGCAACAAAGCGCGAAGCCCATCAGAAATTGGCGGCCGTTGTCGATAAGATCGGCTACCCCGACAAGTGGATCGATTATGGATCGCTGACGATTATGCGGGAGAGCTACGCGGCCAACGTGGAGCGGGGAACGGCATTTGAGCTGAAACGGCAATTGGCGTTCATTGGGCATCCATTGGACCGAACGCAATGGATGATGACGCCGCCGACGGTTGATGCCTACGAAGACCCGCAGACAAACACCATCAACTTTCCAGCGGGGATACTGCAACCGGTTTATTTCGACGCTACCCAGGATGACGCAATCAATTACGGCGCCGAAGGTGCGGTGGTGGGCCACGAATTAACCCACGACTTCGACGATCAAGGGCGCAAGTTCGACGTGAAAGGAAACCTGCGGGACTGGTGGACTCTGGATGATGCGAAGGCGTATGACGAACGCGGTTCTTGCATTGCAAAGGAATACACGGGACCTGTGCCGGGCATTGCCGGGGTGGAGCAAAACGGGAAGCTGACACAAGGAGAAGACACGGCTGACAACGGAGGCCTGCATCTTGCTCTCTCCGCGCTCACCGAAGACTTGCAGCAACAGGGCAAAACTCTGGACGATAAAGATGAACACGGGCTGACCACCCTGCAGCGTTTCTTCATCGCCTACGGGAACAGCTGGTGCGACCAGATTCGGCCCGAGGCGGCGCGCACGTTGATTCTGACCAACCCGCACTCGGTGCCGTTTTTGCGCGTCAACAACGTGGTTTCAAACATGCCGGAATTCCAGAAGGCATTTGGCTGCAAGCCCGGACAGGCGATGGTGCATGCCACCCAATGCCGAGTTTGGTAAGGAGCCGATCATCTATTTGCCGTGGGCGGCTCGCCCGAGCAACTCCAAGTAACTCGGAATGAGGTCTTCGTATCCGAAAGCCCGCTTCGATATTCCATCGCGGCTGTGCGAGGAGTTCTGAGTGGAGATGTGCAGCCATTCGTGGAGAACGACGCGCGAAATAGCTTCCGCCATTGCAGCATCGCGTGTGGCGTGATTCATTCCGAGGACGTGTTGTCCCAGGACTTCGGCGATGCGCGCGCAATCGACGTGAATGAAGGGCTCGATCTGCCCGTGGTCGCGCGGAACCCATCCCAGCGCGCCGCGGACGGTATATTGTCCGGGTTGCGCGAGGAGGCGGCAATCGCCGTGGAGATAGATCGAGACTGCGGCATCGAACTGCACACCGGGGACGAGCGCGTCTCCGCGAACCACATCGATGCCGCCGGGGAGAGAGTGCGTTTCCAAGGCGAGGTTGTCAAAGCCCTGGTGCAGCGCCGTGGATACGGCAGCCCACTCGTCGTCAGGCATACGGTGGTCGGTAAACACCACGAGCGCAAGCCGGGGCGTGACGACGACGGCTGCCTGAACTGATGTGCTGCCGGCGAGCCATTGCACCGCGATCAGCGCCGTAGGCAATAGCCATAAGGCGATGGCGCGGGTGTGGCGAGCCAATCGGGATGCGAGGGGAGCGGTCCGTGATTCCATAGGGCGAATATTCGCGATTGATTGGACCGTTGCGCTACCCGCTTCTTGCGACAAATTCCGATTACATCCGCGGAATGAGAGGGGAAGTCTCATCGGCTGACCTCCGAGCGATGGGAAAAGCGGCCATTTCAGGCCGTTTTGTGTTCGCCTGATGAAGAGAGTTTGGTCTTCTCTCTTGTATTCGTCCAATAGATTGATAGGATGGAATCCATCTCGATTGGAGATAGACGATGGAAGTCCGCCAACTGCAAATATTTCGTATCCTTGCCGAAGAGCTGAACTTCACGCGCACGGCGGAGCGGGTGCACACGGTGCAATCGAACGTGACCGCGCAGATCAAGGCGCTGGAAGAAGAATTGGGCGTGCCTCTGTTCGATCGGCTGGGTCGACGGGTGACGCTCACCGATGCGGGACATCGATTTCTTCCCTTTGCGGGGCAGGCACTGGCGGCCATGGAGGAAGGGCAACGCGTGGTCAAGGCGGGATCGGAACCGAGCGGACCACTGCGCATCAGCGCGCCGGAAAGCATCGTGACATACCGGCTGGCGCAACTGCTGCGCAAATTCCGGAGGCGCTTCCCGCATGTAGAGCTCATCTTCCGGCCGCACCTTGACAACACGTTGACCGTCGAGCTCGAGACTGGAAAGGTCGACATGGTAATCGAGATGCGCGACAGCATCTTGAACCCCGCGTTTCAGTCGATGCCACTGCGCGTCGAGCGCATCTTTGTGCTTGCCCACGGCAGTCACCCGCTGGCCGGGCAACGTGTTGTGAAACCGGCAGACATGGCGGGGCAGACACTCCTGCTTACCGAGTATGGATGCGGATACCGCGCCAAGCTCGACCGACTGATGGCCATGCAAAACATCCGCCCCGGGAATGTAACGGAATTTTCCAGCGTGGAAGCGATCAAGCAGTGCGTGGCAGCGGGAATGGGCATCGCGCTTCTACCCGCCATCGCGGTCGCGAAAGAATTAAGACAGCACCAGTTCAAGGCGCTGCACTGGGGGGGACCGTCGCTGGATATTCACACCCACATTCTGTGGCACAAAGACAAGTGGGTTTCGCCGGCGATGGCGGCGTTCCGCGACCTTTTGAAGGACACACTCGAGGAAGCGGACACGGACGAAAACGGCCTGATGATTTCGGGAACGTTTGCGCGCTGAATGTGACGAACGCAATTGACTTTCGCGAATCCCTTCGCATACCTTGTTAGCAGCGCGAAGGGCGCATCCAGTCCGCGGAAAGGGCCGTGCCCACCTTCTGCAAGACACAATTTGACGAATCTTCTTTCAGCCTGATGCATGCGGACTCCAGGCACATGACGAAAGGAGCTTCGTATGCCTGAAAGAGAATTACCCGCTCGTCCGAATCTCGAACAATACAAGAAACAGGCCAAGGATCTGGCGCGCGATTGCGCGGCTGGAGATGGCGATGCGCTGGTGCGCGTGCGGCGGCATCATCCGCGATTCGCTTCGGCAAGCGATGATTCGATGGGACGCGTGGCGCTAGCCGACACGCAACTGGTGATTGCGCGCGAGCATGGCTTGGAGAGTTGGCCGAAGTTCGCGGCGCACATAACGAAGTTGAATTTGGAGCGATCGGTGGCTGGGATCGATGATCCCGTAAATGCGTTTCTTCGAGCAGCGTGCGCGCCGCGCGATGATTCACATATTTCCGGAACACTGGAAGAAGCGGAGTTGATCCTGGAGCGATATCCGCATGTTGCGAGGGCCAACATCCATACCACAGCGGTTCTTGCCGATGAGGAAGGTGTGCGCACATTTCTGGCGCGGGGACAAGGCAAATGCGACCGCGAAGGGCGGGCCCTACGATTGGGATGCGCTAACGCATCTCTGCTTTTCGCGGTACCTGCGCATCGAGCGGGAACGATCCGAGGCGTTTGTGCGAACGGCGCGCGCATTGCTCGATGGGGGAGCACGTGCGAACACAGGCTGGTACGAGATGATCGATCATCCGAATCCGCGGCCGGTTCTCGAAAGTGCAATCTACGGAGCGGCGGGGATAGCGCACCATGAGGGCGTGACGCGCCTGCTGCTTGAGTATGGTGCGGATCCAAACGACGAAGAGACGGCCTACCACGCGGTGGAGAACTACGATTTGAGCGTAGTCAAGGCACTGCTCGAGAGCGGCAAACTGAACGACGCGAGCATGTCGACACTGCTGTTGAGAAAAGCCGACTGGCACGATACGGAAGGCATCCGAATGGTGCTCGCGTATGGTGCCGATCCGAACGCAAAAACGATATGGGACAACTCGGGATTGCACCATGCACTGCGACGCGACAACCAGCTAGTGAACATTGCGCTGATGCTCGATCACGGTGGCGATCCCGCAGTGAAGAATCGCGAGGGCCTGTCGTCAACTGCGATCGCGGCGCACAGGGGCCGCGGCGATGTGCTTCGTCTGCTGGCAGAGAGAGGCATCGAGTGGCAGTTGCAGGGAGTGGATCGATTGATCGCGGCGTGCGCAACAGCGGACGATGCGGCGATCCGCGAATTGACAGCACAGGAGCCGGACCTTATCGAGAATCTTGTGGCGCAAGGAGGAAGGCTGCTGGCCGAGTTCGCAGCGAATGGCAACACGGAAGGAGTACGGCGGCTGCTGGACCTGGGCGTGAGTGCAAGCGCGCTCTTTCGCGAAGGGGACGGGTATTGGGATCTCGCGAAAGACACCACCGCACTGCATGCGGCCGCGTGGCGGATGTGGCCGGAGACAGTGAAACTGCTGATCGAGCGCGGCACGCCAGTGAATGCGCCGGATGGAAAGGGGCGGGCGGCTCTGTCACTCGCAGTGAAAGCGTGCGTGGATTCGTACTGGAAGGATAGGCGCACGCCGGAATCGGTGGAGGCGCTGCTAAATGCGGGAGCTACTATCGACGGGATCGAGATTCCATGCGGATACGACGAAGTGGATGAGTTGCTGGTTGGGGCGAAGGACGCTGGGAGTTGAGCGTGCAGTTGTGGTCTCCCCGCCTTTCGCTAGAACGAAGGCGAAAGGATGGGGCACGGTACGTTTGGGGCCGCGCGTCAAATTGCGGCGCGAGGCTCGGGCACCGACGGTCGCAACTCTACACGCTTGGTTATGATGGCGAGCTTGGCAGGAGTTAGCTCGGGGCCATCCCAGCCTTCTTTCACCGCTTCGATGCGGATTTCGCCAGGACGTTTCGTTGATTGCACGATCACTTGCGCAAGGCCATTGAAGAGGGAACGCTTTGGTTCCTTGTCGCCCTCCTGACAATTCGGGTCGCCGTTGCCGACGCCGATCAATGCGCCTTCTCCTGAAATTTTGAACGCGATGAGATTGCCGGCGGTGGGAACCACGCGGCCTTCCTTGTCGAGGCCCTCGACTGTGAGGACAGCAACGTCTTCACCATCGGCGTTGATCTCGGTGCGATCAGCGGTCAGGCGGATTGAGACCGCAGGGCCGGTGGTTTCGCGCTTTTCGGTGAGAACCACCTGGCCGCCGCTGGAACCACGCGCTTCGATGGATCCTGGTTCGTATTTCACTTTCCACTCGACGTGGCCGAGATGTGGGACTTTCTTGCTGCCGAGGCTCTTGCCGTTAACAAAGAGTTCAACCTCTTCGAGGTTGGTGTAGACCCAGACAGGGATTTCATTGCCTTCCCTACCCTCGAGGTTCCAATGCGGAAACAGGTGGAGTGAAGGCTTTTTTCCCCACCATGCTTTGTAGTAATAGAACATGTCTTTGGGGAACCCGCACATGTCGACAATGCCGAATTGCGAATTGATGGAAGGCCAGCCGTAGGGCGTGGGCTCGCCGCGGTAATCAAAGCCGGTCCATGCGAAGCCACCGGCCAGCCAGTCGCGCGTGCCGTAGAACTTCCACCATTCTTCGGCGGATTCGCCCCACGGCACCACGCCGTCGTAGTTGTTCATCAGGTTGCGAAGCGGGTCGGTGGTGTACATGCCGCGCGTGGCGATGGCGCTTGAGGTCTCCGAGCCGTAGACGGCCTTGTTGGGATGCTTCTTGTGGTAGCCGTCGGGAAACTCCAGGTGGTAGTTGAACCCAATAACGTCGAGTGCATCGGAGACGCCCTTTTCGTTGTCGGCGTTTACGGCGGCTGAGACCGCGCGCGTGGGGTCGAGTTCGTGGCAGCGTCGAACCATGGTTGCGGCGATCTTGGCACCCTGCTCGGCCATTGTGTCCTGCAGCAGGAATTCCTCATTGCCGATGGACCAGAGGATGATCGACGGCGAATTGCGATAGCGTTTGACCATGGTTTCGAGTTGCGCGAGACCTTCGGGACTGGAACTCATCTGGCGCGTCTCGCACATCATCATCATGCCCATGCGATCGCACGCTTCGACCCACTCGGGCGTGGGCATGTTATGAGAAGTGCGAACAGCGTTGCCGCCCATTTCGCGCAGAACGGCGAGCCTGAACCATTGCAGACGATCGGTGAGAGCCGCGCCGACACCGGCATGGTCCTGGTGATTGCAGGTGCCCTGAATCTTGATCGACTTGCCGTTGAGAAAGAAGCCTTTTTCGGCATCGAAGACGGCGGAGCGCACGCCGAAAGTGATTCGCTCGGCATCGCGGACCTTGCCGCCAGATTTAACCGTAACAATCGCCGAATAGAGATTGGGCTCGTCGACCGACCACAGCGCGGGATTGGCGATTTCCATGGCTGCGGTGAACTCTGCAGATTCGTCGGGCTGGACCGGGGTGGAACGCGAAGCGCTTCCGGTACCCGGCAACTGTTTTCCTTTCGCGTCGAAGATCTGCCACTCGACGTCAACGGGTTCCGGGGTGTTGCCTTGATTGATGATCACCGTGCCGAGGGCGAGCCGGGCAGTGTTGCCCTTGAGCTCGGGGCGCACATAGGTCTCCCACCTGCCCAGGTGGAGAGCATCGGTCTTGGTGAGCCAGAGGTGACGGTAGATGCCGGCGCCCTCGTAGAACCAACCGTCGCCAAAGCTGGCATCGACACGGAGGACGATGTAGTTCTTCGCGCCGTAGTTGAGGAAATCACTGAGGTCAAATCGGAAGGGCGCGTATCCGTTGTCATTGCGACCGACAAAGCAGCCGTTGACGAAGACGAGCACGCTGCGAAAAACACCGTCGAATTCGATCGTGAGGCGCCGGCCCTGATCGCTGGCGGGGATTTCGAATTCGCGACGGTACCAACCGACGCTGGTTTCAGCATAGCGGCGGCCGAGAGGCTTGTAACCGTGCGATTGCATTGGAGTGTCGTCGCCGATCTTCGCATCGTCGTGCACGAAGGGGAGTTCCACGGCCCAGTCATGAGGCAGATTGAGGGTTCGCCATTTTGAGTCGTCGAATCCTGCCTTGGCAAAGTTGAAATCACCCGTCTTGGCGAAGTCGCCCTGGCCGAAGCCGAAGTTGAGGTCGCGCGACGGGTCGGTACCGTGTCCGAATGTGAACTTCCACCCGAAATCAAAGAGCAATCGTTCACCCGGCGCGACCGCAGGCAACGCTGTCACCGAGTCGGAAGGCACCGAGTCACCAAAGGCAAGATCGCCGCGAGCCCAGATAGAACGGAGAAACATGGAAGACGTGGTCAAAGCCAGACCGGAAGCGAGCAGATCGCGACGCGAGATAAATGGCATGGAATCCTCGTTGGCTGATGGGTAACATCGGCCAGAGTTCGGAGTAATTAACGCGCCACTATAAATCAACGATGTGGGGAGAGTAAACGATTTCAGGATCGCAGGTCCGGAAGAAGCCATCGTCGGAAGCCGGGGCTCAGAAGCGTGTGCTCCCTGTGTTAAATTCAAGAAGACAACCATTCCAGGGAGAGGTGGCCGAGTGGTTGAAGGCGCACGCTTGGAAAGCGTGTTTAGGGGAAACTCTAACGTGGGTTCGAATCCCACCCTCTCCGCCAATACCCCATTCCAGATCACGCCGCATGACTCCATACCGCTATTCTGTCTTCATGTAAAAGTTGTTATTTTATTGCCTTTACAGGCACTTATCCCTCCACATCACTCCGCATGACTCTATTACCATCCTGCCGTCGCAGCCGAGTACATGCGCCTGGGACTCTACGAGTCGGCACTCGGCGTGTTATCGCGCAATTACCCTCACGCCGACGCCGGCGAAGTCGAGCCCGGTTCCCTCACGCCATCGCAAAACCCTATCGTCGGGTACTACACAGCGTTCTGCCTGCAGAGCTGGGCCGGCCGTACGCGCAGGAAGCTTCGAGGGCTTCTCGTTTGCCGGTTCTATATGTCTTTCCTTACGGCGCACAAACGGCGCAGGTACTTGAGACGACCCTGAAGAACAACCCGGACGATGCGACCGCGCAATACCTGCTCGGAATGCTGCAGTTCGCGATGGGTATGACTGAATCTGCCGAAGCGCATTGGACCCGCGCACACGATCTGCATGCAGTTCTTCCTGGTCTGGATGCAAATCGCGGTCTGGCGCGCCTGCATATCGATTCCGATCCGGAGGGCGCCCTTGGGCTGCACTTCGAACAGGAAAGATCTCAGCACTCGCGACAAAACAACCGCCAACATCGCCCGCCATGTTGAGGACACAGTAGAAGCTCGACCGATCACCCAGATCGAGCCCAATGGTCAGTTGCTCACTCTGAAGTTTTCCTCTCCGACGTACTGACGTAGTGCTAGGCTTCCTCATAGCCGGTCTCCTTGTCTCGTGCGCCTCGAGCGCGTCGATAACTTGGGAGCTTAACGCATCCCGCCGGAGACCGGCCTAGTCATCCCATCTGTGGGCGCGAATTGGAATGCACCGGGCCGGCCAGCCTCACAGTTGTTGTATCCCGTGCATGTCCCCCGATATGTTGGTGGCATGAGGAACATCGCCGGCGTCGTTTCGGTCGTTTTGGTTTCCATCGTCTGCCCGTTGGCATGGGCTCGCAGTTCCGTCCAAATCGCAGGCGAAGCCGATTGGCCAACCTACGGGAACGATCCTGGCGGCACGCGTTACTCGGCAGATTCGCAGATCAATCGAGCCACTGTGAGCAGACTCAAGGTGGCATGGAGCTATCGGACCGGTGCAACTGAAACGCCGACCCAGTTGATCCGCAAGGCGGCCTTCGAAGCGACACCCATTCTGGTGGACGGGAAGCTCTTCTTGAGTACGCCTTACAACCATGTCATCGCTCTCGAACCCCGAGACGGGAACCAAACTGTGGGAATACGACCCGGGCGTCAATCTGGACCGGAACTATTCGGAGGTCACTTCGCGAGGCGTTTCGGCCTGGCGCAACCCGCGTGGCAAGCCGGGCGCGGCATGCAGCTTGCGCATTTTCATAGGTACATTGGACGCCCGCCTGATCGCACTTGATGGGGCGACCGGGAAGGTCTGTACGGATTTCGGCGCAAACGGCGCAGTCGATCTCAACCAGGACGCCGCGACCCAGACGGTGTGGACCGGCGGTTACCAGGTCACTTCTCCACCGGCGATTTACCGCGATCTTGTCATCGTGGGATCGTCCATTGCCGACAACTGGCGCGTGGACACCGGCCGGGGCATTGTTCGGGCATTCGATACGCGCTCGGGGAAACTCCGCTGGACCTGGGATCCGATTCCCTGGGCGAAAGACACCAGCCCGCGCACGGGAGCCGGTAACGCCTGGGCTGTCTTTTCGGTGGATGCCGCGCACGACCTGGTGTTTGTTCCCACCGGCAGCGCTGCCCCGGATTATTTCGGCGGTATACGCAAAGGAGATGACAAATGGGCCAACTCCGTCGTCGCTTTGCGAGCGTCGACCGGCAAATTCGTGTGGGGATTTCAAGTCGTGCATCATGACCTGTGGGACTACGACGTCGCCGCCCAGCCCACCTTGATCAACTGGAAAGATGGAACCCCCGCGGTCGTCATCAACACGAAAATGGGCCACGTATTTGTGTTGAACCGGCTGACCGGCGCGCCTCTGTTACCGATCGAAGAACGGCGCGTTCCTCAAACCGATATCGAGGGCGAAGAAAGTTCACCAACTCAGCCGTTTTCGACCATCTCGCTTGTGCCGGAAAGATTTGAAGCTGCCGATGCCTGGGGACCGAAGCCTGAGGACATCAAGTGGTGCCAGGAGAAAATCGCAGCTTCGCGCAACGAAGGGATCTTTACGCCGCCGAGTCTACTGGGCACGGTGCAAGCGCCCGGAAACGTGGGAGGCGTGAACTGGGGCAGCGCTGCCTTCGACCCGAAACACCACCTGATGATCGTGAACACCAATCGTCTGATCGCGTGGGTCAAACTGATTCCGCGTGCGAACTATGCCGCTGAGGTCCATAAGGATCAGGACAATCGCATTTATGGAGAATTCGGCGATCAGGAGCCCTCGGCTTACGGCCTCTACCGCACGTTTCTCTTTTCTCGCAGCGGTACTCCATGCAACCGGCCACCGTGGGGAACAACGGAAGCAGTTGACTTGTTCACCGGAAAGGTCAGCATGGGACGTTCCGCTGGGCACGATGGTGCCGGGACAACGGACGGGCTCGATCAACCTTGGCGGGCCAATCGTGACTGCGGGTGGGTTGGTGTTTTCCTCGGCGACGATTGATCCGCACCTGCATGCGTTCGATTCGGAAACCGGAAACGAATTGTGGAGCTACGAACTACCCGCGTCAGCCAATGCCACGCCCATGACCTACACGTGGAAAGGCAAGCAGTATCTGCTCATCTGCGCCGGAGGCCACGGCAAATTAGGCTCCAAGCGAGGCGACTACGTCATCGCCTTTTCCTTGCCATAGAATTGGGGGGACTCCGTAGTCGATGTATATCGCCGAGTCACTCATTGAATCGGATTCGTTTCGCAGGAGCCCATCCATTGTCGATCAAAGGAGGCAGGTTGTTTCAGATCGATGATTTCTCCCGACGGGATGGGATGCTCAAGGCTTGGTGGCTGCTTCAATGGCGCATGGTCTGTCGCGGCACAGAGCAGAAATAATGCCAATCCCCTCGCTGACTGTGTAGATGCGATCAAAAGCCGGCAGTTTCATCGATTCTTTGGCTCCGCTGGGCCAATGAATCTCGACGCTCTCGACGCCTGCATTGTCGCCCAGCCCAAAATGAACGCGAAGGTCATTAGAGGAAAGGTAACTGCCTCCGCTCAGCACATCACCGCGCTGGCGAACGCCCCCCGCTTTGAGATAGACAGTGGCGCCTACAGCGTCGCGCGGACTCCTGGGTCCTCCGATGAGCCGCAACTCGACCCAATGGTGACGGTCCGAATTCACATTGCGAAACAAAACGGGAGGGCCATCGACGTTATTGATTACGACATCGATCTTGCCGTCGTTGAAGATGTCTCCGAAAGCGGCACCGCGGCTTACGCTGGGTTGAGCCAGCCCCGTTCCCTCTACGGCAGGCGCCAGTTCGAATTTTCCGTTCTTCAGGTTATGGAAAAGCAACGGCCGCTGAGCGTAAGTGGTGCCCCACTCGGGGTGTTTGTCGACTTTGGGGTAGACATGGCCATTCGCAATCAGCACGTCCTTCCATCCGTCGTTATCGTAGTCGATGAATCCATCGCCAAAGCCAACGAACGGAATCGTGGGTTGAGCGATTCCAGCCTCAAAGCTGACGTCGGTGAAAGAGCCCGTTCCGTCGTTCCTGAACAGAACATCGTTATCGTCGGAAAAGGTGGTGTTCAACAGACTGACGTGTCCGTTGTTTTCATAGTCGCCGGCAGCGATGCCCATGTTTGCCATCTCCCGGCCGTCGGCGTTGACGGCATAGCCGCCCAGATAACTGCGGTCGTCAAATGCGCCATTGCCTTTGTTGATGTAAAGATAGTTTGGTGATGAGTCGTTGGCGACAACGAGATCGGGTCTGCCGTCGCCGTTCACATCAACAAACAGAGCACCGAGGCCAAAATATCCATCCGGGTCGCTGACACCAACTTTCTCGCTGACATCGTTGAAGGTGCCGTCGCCATTGTTGTGGAAGAGATGATCGTGCTCTCCCTGGAGCCCGCGCGGGCCGCACATCACGGGCGTACCGCGAAACTGGCAAGAACTCGAATGGACGCTCGCGGAGCCAGTAACGGGCGGATTTTTGACATCATATTGGACATATCCCGCGACAAAAAGGTCGAGCCGTCCATCGCCATCGTAGTCTCCGAATGTCGCGCCGGTTGACCATGTGCCCAGCGCTACACCAGCCTTCTCTGCCACATCGGTGAACGTTCCATCATGATTGTTGTGATATAGCCGATTCTTCCCGAAGTTAGTAACATAGATATCCGGCCAGCCATCGTTGTCGAAATCTCCTACGGCCACGCCGTAGCCCCATCGGTCATTCGTAACACGCGCATGGATTGCCACGTTGGTAAAGGTTCCGTCATGATTGTTGTGAAACAAGGCGGCCTGCGGCGGTGCCTGCTTGCCTTCGAGAGCCTTGTAGGTCGAACCGTTCACGAGATAGATATCGAGCCACCCGTCGTTGTCATAATCCAAAAGGGCAACACCGGCGCCTTTGGCTTCAAGAATAAAGTTCTTCTCCGTATCTCCTGCCGTGTGATGCCACCTGGTAAGGCCGGCTCGCTCGGCGGTATTCATGAACACGATTGGACCTGTTTTGACTGTTCCTCCGGCAGTGATGGGCCGGTTCGCCGAATCGAAGACGGGCTTGAATACGCCACCAGTTGCCATCCCCGTTCCCTGTTGACTGGTCTGAGCCCGTCCGCACAGCATCATCAAAGAAAGGAGAAGGATGCAGCTCGAGGAACGTATACGGACAAGCAAAGATTCTCTCCACCTGTGGGAAGTGTAATGGCCGGAACCCTGCCGAAGATATGGCCGACGGTACGACAAGTTTCTGTCATTTAGCACCGCGCCGCGTGCGCAAACCACCACGGGTTCTTCAAACGCCGAAAATACCATTGAGAGGACGGGGATGTTGTCAAGAATCCATAAGCCAAGGACCGGATCGAGTCATGCATTTTCAAATGAGTTCGACCAGGGCTGCAGACGGAACGATGCACTCGGGCGGCGGGTTCGTTGTGGTTGTGCCGGGTATGCGTGTAGGATGTGCGTCCGGCTTGATGTGCCGATTTGAAATCTATGAAATGGGGAGACGATTGATGCCTGGAATCGATCGGAGAGTGTTTCTGCAGAGTACGGGAGCGCTCACAGCCGGCGCTCTTACTCCGAAGCTGCCAGCGTACGCCCTGGAGTTTGTTGCGGCCGGTCACAAAGCGAATCAAGACACCGGCGACTCTTCTCCGCCGGCATTTGAGCCATTTGCATGGACCGCGCCCGGCCTTGTGTTTTCCTTCGAATTTCTCGATAAGAAGATCCGCTTCAGAACACTGTTGCCTCCTGGAGTTCCACCTCCCAACGACCTTCCTCCTCCCGCTGCCATATCCGGCGTCGAGACGTCGCTCCACTGCACAGGAGAAGACCCGAACGATCATCACGGCCTGAAACTGACAGGGGGAAGCCCGGGGGTGAGGCTGGAGTATGCGGGCAAACGCGAGACTTCAACGGCGACTGGAAAACGCTTCACTATCCATCAGGCAGATCCCGTACTCGGCCTGGAAGTCGAGTCGATTTATGAAACATTCGCGAACCTGCCGGTGGTGCGCCGAAGCACAAGCGTAACCAATCACGGGCACCTGGATGCAGGCATTGAATACCTGAGTTCCGCGATGCTTTACAATCTCGCGTCGCCTCGGCGCTTTGAACAGGAACTTCTGATTCATTTTGCTCAGAACACGTGGCAAGCCGAAGGACAATGGCGGACGGTGAAGCCCTCGCGCGCGGGCTTTATCGACAATGGCAACTTTACGCTTTCGCCCGCGGCCTTCGATAGCATCGGCACCTGGTCGACGCAACGCTTTCTGCCCATGGCTGTGGTCGAAAATACCAAACTGGGGGTCGCGTGGTTCTGGCAAATTGAACACAACGGCTCATGGCATTGGGAGCTTGCGAATAGTGGAGACAAGGCCATCTACGCCTACATCGGCGGCCCTGACGAGATTCACGGGCATGCATGGAAAAACCTCAAGCCGGGAGAGACGTACACAAGTGTCCCGGTGGCGGTAGGCTGCGTCCGCGGAGGCTTTGAAGAGGCAGTCGACGCCTTGACTCAATATCGGCGCACTGCGTGCCTGCACCCGCGTGCGGATACGCGCAGCCTTCCCGTAATTTTCAACGACTACATGAACTGCCTGGAAGGTGATCCTACAACCGCGAAGGAATTGCCGCTGATCGAAGCCGCGGCAGCCGTGGGCTGCGAGTACTTTGTGATCGATGCCGGCTGGTATGCCGAGTTGCATGAAGATTGGTGGGGCTCGGTTGGGGCGTGGCAGCCCTCTAAAACCCGCTTTCCAGGGGGTCTTCAGGAGGTGCTGGAGCGCATCCGGACCAAAGGCATGGTGCCGGGACTGTGGCTCGAGCCGGAAGTGATCGGCATCAATTCTCCGCTGAAGGACAAGCCGGATGCATGGTTTTTCCAGCGCCACGGCAAACGGATCATCGACCATACGCGTTATCTGCTCGACTTCCGCAATCCCGAAGTGCGCGCTTATCTGAGCGGTGTTGTGGACCGCATGGTTGACGAGTACAAAGTCGGCTACATCAAGATGGATTACAACGTCGACGGACTCGAAGGGACAATTACCTGGCAGACAGTCCCGGGCAGGGACTGCTGGAGCATAACCGAGCCCATCTTGGATGGCTGGACGAAGTGCTGGCCCGCCATCCCAACCTGACGATCGAGAACTGCGGCAGCGGCGGTGGACGCATGGAGTATGCCATGCTCTCGCACTTGCAACTGCAGTCCTCAAGCGATCAGGAGGATTACATTCTTTATCCTGCAATCGCGGTTGGGGAATCGCCGGCTGTCCTGCCTGAGCAACTTGCCTGCTGGTCCTACCCGCGGGCGAACTCCGATGCCGACGCGGCTTCGTTCAACCTGGTGAATGCCATGCTGTTCAGGATTCATCAGAGCGGTCACCTGGCGGAGTTGACTCCGGCGAGTTTCGCCCAGGTAAAGAATGGCCTGGCCATCTATAAACAGAGAATCCGTCCTCATATCGGGTCCGCTGCTCCCTATTACCCGCTCGGCCTGCCCGACATCACCGACCCGATCTCCCCGATCGCTCTGGGGATGCGATCGGCACAGAGCAACTTCATTGCGGTATGGCGTTTGCAGGGCGAGGAGAGAATTCATCTCGGCAACGCTGATGCGAAGATGAAAATCCTCTATCCCGCGGATCTAGGTATACAGATTTCAACAGTCGGGGACGGCATCGACGTCGTGTTCCCACGCAAGTTCATGGCCTGCATCCTTTGCCTGGAGCCGTAGCGCCGTCGACTTGATCCAAGATCAGAGGACACGCAGGAAAACGATTACCGATTCCACGCGTAGCGGACTTGACAAGGTCTTTTCAGCAGGACTATAGTTCGCCCCACATAGTGTGTTAGCCACTGGAAATCGTTTCCCCAGTCTATGAAAGATAGCCCATCAGGATTGCAAGACGAGCAGTGATACGACTGCATTTCTGAAGCCGTTTTCCAAAAGCGATTTGGAAAGTTGGGCTGGACCTGGTTAGCAAAAGCTACCAATCGACCAGGGATGACCCCAAAGACAACTGCGCGTTCAATCGTGCGTCGGGCGGACCGAAAACAAAGGTCATTTCTTTCAGGAGCAAACGATGAAGAGGCTACGGATGATCCGGGCTGCTTGGGCCGTTGGGACGTTTCTGGCCCTGGTGTGCACACCTCCCATTCCGATCTATGCCGTCGGGCCAACCGGGAAGATCGTCGGAACAGTCAGTGATCCCTCGGGTGCTCCCATCGCAGGAGCCAAAGTAACCGTCATCAATGAAGGAACCAACGAAATGCGCGACGCCATTACGGACGGTGGCGGCGACTTCACGTTTCCCATCCTGGCAGTGGGAAATTACACCGTCAAGGTGGAAGCTGCAGGATTTGAAGGCTACCTGCAAAAGGGCATCGTTCTCCAGGTTGACCAGAACGTCTCGGTTCTCGCCCGGATGAAAGTCGGCTCGAACAGCGAAGTCGTTCAAGTATCGGCGTCGACCGGACAGAACGTCGATTTGGTGGATGCAACCATCAGCCAGGTGATCGATGAGCAGCGCGTTGTCGATCTTCCCCTGAATGGCCGCGACACGCTGCAGTTGCAGTACATCATGCCGGGCGTCTCGTACGACAACAACGGCGTGGCGCATGGCCAGGGGCAGCATGAGGGCGTGGTTGTAAACGGGAACCGCCCCGGTTCGAACTACTACCTGCTGGACGGCGTGGACATGACCGATTCCTATTTGTCGGTCGCCCCCGTTTTTCCGGCTCCGGACGCGCTCCAGGAGTTCGATATTCAAACCAGCAACTTCACTGCGCAATACGGGCGAAGTTCCGGCGGCCTCGTCAATGCGGTCTCCCGCGCCGGAACGAACTCGTTCCATGGAGGCGTATTCGAATTCTTCCGCAACACGGTGCTCGATTCCCATAATTATTTTGATCCTGCGGGATTGGCAAAGCCTGCCTTGAAGCTGAATCAGTATGGCGGCTATGCGGGTGGACCAATCCAAAAAGGAAAGACTTTTTTCTTTGGTTATTGGCAGGGGACCAGGCAAAGAAAAGACGAGACCGTCACGATTAATCAGGTTCTCACGGCGGCGGAAAACCCGAATACGACCAGCGATGGGAGCGCACTATTCCCCTCCGGCACGATCATTGATCCAGCCACAAAAGCTCCGTTTGCTACGGACGGTCTCATTCCCGCGAACCGCATCGACCCCGTCGCCAAAGCAATGGTCGCAAAATTGCTCTCCTACACACCCAACAATGGCGGAGTGGGATATACCTACCACGCGCCTTCCGCGGACAACGAAGACAGTCTGAACGAAAATCAGTACCTGGGTCGCATCGACCGTAACTTCGGCACCCAGGATCTCTTGTTCGGACGCTACTTTTTCAATCAGGATCTATCGACCGGATACGGCGCCGGCAACATGGATCTTCCCCACGACAAGTACTTTCGCAACCAGAACGTTGTCCTCGACTGGAACCACACGTTCACTCCCCACCTGATCAATACAGCGGTCATGGGCTTTACTCGCGTGGCGCATCATCGCGGCACGACTGTCTCGGATGGATGGAACACGTTCGGCAGCATGCCGGGGACAGAAGCGGCGGGCATCCCCAGCGAGTTCTACGTGAATATATCCGGAGGGGCCAACAATAACGGCGACGGCACTTTTATTCAAAACCGTCAGACCTGGCAATACACTGACTTTCTGAGTTACGTGCGCGGCAAGCACTCTATATCGGTGGGTGGCGATTTCCGCAGAGAGGCAGTAAACCGCATCGAAGACTACTTCACTGATCCCATTTTCAACTTCTCCGGTCAGTACTCCGACGCCACGCAGAATGGGGGAAACGGCACATCAGCGCTGGCGGACATGTTGATGGGGTTGCCCAACTATTTCAACCTGCAGACTGAAGTACGAAGTGACCTGCGCCACACTGCGTTGGATCTGTATGTCCAGGACAACTACAAGGTCAGCCGGCGTGTGACCATCGATGCTGGTTTCCGGTGGGAGCCCTTCCTGCCTCCGGTGGACAATCTCAACGACCAGATATGCTTCGACCCCACGTTTAAGACGCAGTCCGTGTTCTACCCGACGGCGCCTCCGGGCTTCACGTTTCCTGGGCCTCCGCTGTCTCTGAAAGCAGACGGCAAGGGTGATCCCGGCTGCCCGCGGTCCATGGTACCCAACCGCATGAAGAACGTGTCTCCGCGCCTTGGCTTGAACATCGATGCCTTCGGAAACGGGAAAACGTCGATCCGCGCAGCGTATGGCATATTCTGGGATCAAGCTCGGCTGATTGCCTGGAACCGCTACTCGACCGCGCAACCGTTTGATGAGAACTTCCAGATCAACGGCGCCATCCCCTCCAACAACGTCCCCGCCCAGGGGGCATTGACGGGATACAACATCATCAACATCAACCCGGGCGTGATCAATCCATTCCCGTTCGTGATTCCCAGGACACCTGCCCAACGCGCCGCTTTCAGCCCGTCTTACACGCAGAATGGCGTCCCTTACTGGCCCACCTCGGCTGAAGGGACCGTTCTGCCACCCAACTTCAATGAGGGATATGCCGGGCAGTGGAACCTGTCGGTGGACCAGGAGATGGCCAAGAGTTGGGTGCTGACGCTCTCCTACATCGGGAACCACGGAACGCATCTATTCCTGTCGCGCGATATCAACTACGCTCCCATCTCGACCTACGACCACACCCAAACACTCAGTCAAAACCAGAGCACCATTAACAATCGCCGGCTGTTTGCGTTTGACGGGAATTGTGGCACCAACGCTGTTACCGATACGCCCAACCCATGCCTTGGTCAAACCCAGGAGGAGGCCAATCAGGGGTGGTCGAACTACGACGCTTTCGATGTAACGGTGAACCATCGCTTCGCAAATGGGTTCAGCCTGATGGCATCGTATGTCTTCGGCAAATACCTGGACATCATTTCCTTCGGGGCCGAAGGCGGATTGGGCCCGCGCAATCCTCTGGATTTCCGCCAGAACTATGGGCCCAGCGACAACGATGTTCGCAACCGCTTCACCTCCTCGTATATTTACCAACTTCCGAAGTTGAAGTCCGCGCATGGGGTATTGGCGGGGCTCGTCAATGATTGGCAAAACCAGGGCGTTCTTATTGCCCAGACCGGATCGCCTTACACGATCTACAGTAATGGCGATACTGGAGCGACCGGTATCGGCGGCGACTTCGCCGACTTGGTGTCCGGCGTGACCACTAATCCGGCACATCGGGGAGTGTCGTCCTACTTCAACACGTCTGCATTTAAGGAGGCAGCCGATGGGACCTACGGCACATCGTCAAGGGGAATGCTGTTTGGCCCCAGCAGAGTAAACATGGACTTCTCCCTGTTCAAGGAGTTTCCCATTCACGAGTTTGGGAAGTTACAGTTCCGAAGCGAGTTCTTCAACCTCTTCAACCATCCCAACTTTGGCAATCCGGATAGTACCGTCGGCGATGGGTCCTTCGGAAGGCTGACGAGTGCGGGTGACGGACGGATCGCACAATTCGCCTTGAAATACTTGTTCTAGACGCGAATTGCAACGCCCGACGATGCCCCGCCTTTGCGCCGCGGGGCATTGTCGCGTTGGAGAGTACCTCGATTGCCAGGGCGTTTCCGGGGACGCTAGAATGATGGCCTGGGCGGAGTTGGCATATGCTGTCTGGAACGACACGTCGAAGTGTCCTGGTGACTTTGACAGCAGTTCTGGGCACATCCTGTTCGCTACCCGGACAACGCTCTTCAGCCGATTCGCTTCAGCAACATGTGACCAATGCGGAGCAGTCTTTGCGCGCGGGCGACCTTGCCGGCGCGGAGGGTGAATATCGCCAGATCCTGGTGCTCGATCCGCAGAACAGCCAGGCCTGGACCGGACTAGGAGTCCTGCTCTACGGGTCAGGCCGACAAGAAGAAGCCGGACAGGCTCTCCAGACCGCGCTAAAGATTGATCCGAACGCCAAACGCGCGGAACTTTTCCTTGGATTGAGCGAGGCGGAGATGGGCAAGTGCTTACAGGCGAGGCCCATCCTGTCGAAATACTTTGACAGTGAGCCCACCGGCAAACTGCAGCGTCTGACGGGATTGGCTCTGCTTGGATGCGCAGCCGGGGCTTCCGATCCCTTGCCGGCTCTGCAGGTCGTGATGCGGTTGAAGCAGCTTTTTCCAGGCGACGCAGATGTTTTATATGAATCCGCCGAGCTCTATACGCGCCTGTGGAACGAAAGTGCGGGAGAGCTGATGGCCACGCACCCCGAGTCCTATCGTGTTCATCAACTCGCAGGAGAGGTGTACGAGGCACAGAGCAACTACGATCAGGCCATTCGTGAGTATTCGCTAGCACTGCAGGACAATCCGAAACTGCCGCAAATGCACTATCGAATCGGAGAACTGTATCTGCACCAGGGATCCGAAGAAGTTGACGAAAAGGCCATGAATGAATTTCGCCAGGAGAAAGCGATCAATCCCGATTCTGCGGTTGCAGACTTGGCGATGGCCGATATTGAGATGCACCGTCACAATCTGGACAAAGCCAGGCCCCTTTATGAAGAGGCTACCCGGCTAGATCCAAGTCTGGTCGATGCCGGCGTTGGCCTGGCGCGGATATTGCTTGAAGAGCACCAACCGGAAGCCGCGGAGCGGCAATTACGCATCGTAGTTGCAGAACATCCTGAGAATGCTCAGGCGCACTATGTCCTGATGCTGGCCTATCGTGGGCAAAAGAAGATGCCGGAGGCGGCGGCAGAGATGCAGACCTTCAACCGCCTGCAAACCGAAAAAAACCAGACCTTTCAAAGTAAGATGAATGCGCTGCTGAATGGAAAGCCGGCTACAGAGGAGGCTTCGCCAAAGTGAGCAAAGACGGGCGCATGGTAGTCCATCGACAGCCGCTCTCAGTTAGCAGAAAAAGACAACCGGACAGGCGTGAGTTTCTTCGCATGGCGGGATCGGGGCTGCTGATCCGCGCCGGATCGGGCGTGCGCCTGGCAAATTGGACAGCAGCCTCGAAGGTTGCACCCAAGGCAGTGGGTTCACCGCTCGGCTTCTCCTTGCGCGATGTGGCCCACGAGGCGCATTTGGATTTCCTCCAGGTGTGCGGTGGCGACACCACCAAGAAATACATTCTTGAAACCACTGGTTCAGGCGTAGCCTTTATCGACTACGACAACGACGGATGGCTCGATATCTTCCTTGTGAATGGTTCGAGCCTTGAACCTTCTGCTCCCCACGATCGGCCGACTAATAAGTTATTTCACAATAATCGCGACGACACTTTCACCGACGTCACCGCCAAAGCGGGATTGGCGCGCTCCGGATGGGGTCAGGGCGTTTGCATCGGTGATTACGACAACGATGGCTTCGACGATATCTTTGTCACTTATTGGGGCGACGACGTGCTGTACCACAACAACGGAGACGGCACTTTTACCGACGTTAGCCGCCAGGCAAAGGTAGCAGGAGATCCCACTCGGTGGAGTACGGGTTGTGCCTTCCTGGATTATGATCGCGACGGCAAGCTCGACTTGTTCGTAACCCACTATGTGTATTTCACGATGCAGAATGCCTTGGTCCCGGGCTCCAACCCCTACTGCATGTTTCGCGGGCTGGCGGTCAACTGCGGCCCGCGTGGTCTGATTGGCGAAACCTGTACTCTGTACCATAACAATGGAGACGGCACATTCACCGATGTCTCCGCGCTGGCCGGCATATCAAAGCCCAGAGGCTTCTATGGGCTGGGCGTATTGGTGGCGGATCTTGACAATGATGGCTGGCCCGATATCTATATGGCCAGCGACACCACCGCTGCCCTGCTTTTCATGAATAATCACGACGGTACTTTTCGCGAAGAAGGCCTGCTGCGAGGTGTGGGCTTCAGCGCCAGCGGCATGACCCAAGCCGGTATGGGAGTGGCCGCGGCGGACTATGACCATGACGGTTGGCTGGATCTCATCAAGACAAATTTTTCAGACGAGGGGGTGGACCTCTTCCACAATGACGGTAGCGCAACGTTTACCGACGTGACGGGTGCCGCGGGATTGGGTAAGGAAACCCATTTCGTATGCTGGGGCTGCGGCTTCTTCGATCCGGACAACGACGGGTTCCCCGACCTGTTTTATGTAAATGGGCATGTCTACCCGGAATTGGAGCGCATCCACGCCGACACTACCTATAGGGAACCTCGCGTGCTTTACAGGAATCTTGGCAACGGCACGTTCGAAGAAGTTTCACAACTTGCCGGCGCTGCCATCACTACACCCTCAACCGGTCGCGGTTGCGCATTTGGCGACTTCAATAATGACGGATGCGTTGATGTTGTGGTCAATAATCAGAATGCGCGTCCGGCGTTACTCAGGACCACTCGTCAGAACAGCAATCATTGGATCAACATCAAGCTCGTGGGCACCCGGTCTAATCGAAGTGCTATCGGCGCCAGGTTGAGGTGCGTGGCAGGATCGCTTTCGCAGATTGATGAGGTTCGGAGCGGAGGAAGCTACCTGTCGCAGAACGATCTGCGAATTCATTTCGGTCTGGGACGGGAGAGGACCGTTGACCTGCTTGAGATCAGTTGGCCATCCGGGGCGATCGATCGGTTGCGCGACATTCCGGTCGATCAGTTCATACGGGTACAGGAAGGAGGTAAACTTACCACGCTGCGTCGCGCGACCTGAGTTGTCTCTGACTAGGTCGGCGCTTTGAAAAGCAACCGACTGAATCTCGGCCTTGCTCAAATTACTTATTCAAACTTCGCTAAGTTGACTCCCATGCGAAAAACGCCAATGAGATATATATGCCAAATGAGCCTCTCTCTATTGATAGGTGATTTGGCGAAGATTTTGGTTGCGGCGAGTTTGTCGGCTCAGCCGTCTTGCGCGTTTGCGGGTCAACTCGAACCTCCGGCGAAAACAGATCCTGCCACGCCATACTTGCAGAGTGGTATCCGGCTGTTCGAAAAAAGAGATTTTGCAGGTGCCACGCTGCAATTTAAAGCGGCGGCAAGGGCCAACCCACGCTCGGCCGATGCCCTCACCTGGCTGGGAATAGCGGAGAACCAATTAAAGGAATACGCCCAGGCCAAGGTGGATTTTGAAGCCGCCTTGCGTATCGATCCCACTCGAGTGCCGGCACATTACAACCTTGCCCTTAATCTGATTCGCACCGGCGAATCCAATTTGGCTATCGAACAGTTAAAGATCGTAGTGCGGGCCCAGCCGGGCGTGCTCGAACCGGAGTACAATCTGGCGCTTCTACTCGAACAGACACATTCGATTTCCGAAGCCCTTGAGCATCTCAAGGCGGCTTACAAGGCAGACCCTGATGACCCGGGGGTAATCCAGCACTTATTGATTGATTTGTTCGCAACTGGAAGAGAGGACGAGGCCCGGCCGATCCTGGATAGGATGCAAACCAGGGATTCCGGCGAAGTACGACGCCAAGTGGGAGCGGCTCTCATAGAAGCGGGAAACTATAAGCAAGCCGTCGCTATCCTTGAAGGAACGCCAACCCCGGCGAAAAGGAACTATGAAGAAGATATGCTTCTGGCACGCGCTTATATAGGAGCACACGAAGACTTCAAAGCCGTCGATCTGTTGAAGTCCGCCGAAATGCTTGACAGCACCGGAGAGATCGCATATCTGCTCGGCTTGGCCTATTCGGATGCGGGCGCGACACAAGAGGCCGGGAGTGCATTTGAATACGCCATCCAGAAGAATCCCGGCAACGGACGTGCCCTTTACCGTCTAGGAATGATTGAATCCCGGGAAAAGGATCAGTCCACCGCGGCGATAAGTCACTTGCGCGAGGCGTTACGGCTGGAGCCGGGCAATTCTGCCTATGGCATTGAATTGGGCAAGGTATTGTTGCAACACGACGACGCTCCCCATGCGCTAGCCGTGATGGAGCGGGTACATGCGGACGGATCAGAAGGCGGAGAACGAGACCTGTTGCTGGGTATCGCTCAAATCATCGTCAGGGGACCTAATCAAGCGGTGTCCTCCTTAGAGCGGGGAGTAACGGAGAATCCGTCTCTGGCCTTGACGCATAACATGCTTGGATTTTGTTACCTGTCATTGGGCGAGATAGAAAAGGCTGCGGCCGCCTATGCGAACGCATCGGATTTGGATCCCGGAAGCCGCGTCTTCGCACATGGAGCAGCCGCGGCCTTCGACCGCTCCAATGATGCCGGAAGAGCCATGGTCTACGCCGCAAGAGCCGCCGCTCTCCCCGACGCCAATGGCGAAGACCATTTTCTGGTTGGCAAGCTATTAGCCAAGACAGGTAAAGATAGAGAGGCGATTCTTGAATTGAGCCAGGCCATTGCGCTGGATGCTGACTTGGAAGGGGCATATATACTGCTCGGTCGCACTTTCCTGCATGCAGGCAATACCGCCCAGGCAACGGAGTGGATTGCGAAGCTTAAGGACCTGAAGAAAAAGCATGAACGCGAGGATGCTGCATCGAGGAGTCACATTAGCCCAGTAACGTCATCCACTTTGCTGCGAGGAGCACCTGTAACCACTGAGCGGTCTGAAGTTCCTTGAAGCTACCTCTCGCCAAAGTTGTTTTGGCAAACGAATGCGATACCTGGGCACGCGGCAAGCGGGGGACGACGGCCTCGGCGAACACAGACGGGATGAGCGGATGGATCTCGTAAAGCATCGACCGGATCAGCGTATTGCCATTTGCGTTCGACAAGGCCAACCCCATGCCGAGCAAGGCCGAGAGTGTGCCATCGAACTTGGGCCGCCCAGTAAATTGCTGATCGTCGGCTCAGCGGTGGGTTTGCTGCGCGGTACCGCTCTACCAAAAATAAGACGCCTCCAAAGTTGGCATCCCTGGTTCGCCGTTGATGATCTGAGTGCTCAATACGAATTCCATATTTGCCTTATTGCCCGCGCGGCGAGCGGCCAGTTCGAGCTGGGCAAGATTCCCCGGGTCGGTAAGGAATTCTCCGGCGGCGATGGTTCCGCCGCGCGCAATTCCGGCGGCCACGATGGCCATCTTGCCTGTGGTCGGGTCAGTAAAGCGGGCAACCAGTGCATAGTCCTTGTAGTTATTGGTATTCATTTGCTGCAGGCGATTGACGGTCCAGGGCGCATGCGGGGTGGCGGCCGTATCCACGATGCGAAACACCGTCATGGCGGGGTCATTATCGAAGTGGTAACGGAGTGGCTTGGTCAGGCGCAGGGCCCAGGCGTTGTCGAACGCCCCGACGACGATGGTGGTTCCGTTGCGCAATTCGCTGAGGGTTGTGGCACTTTCACCCCGCAGACTGTATTGCTTGCCGTGCGATTGCAGAATGCCGGCGATCTTGACCACCGGGTTCAGGTCGTCGAACACCACTGCGGTGAGATTGTCCTTGAGAACCGTCTGCTTGGTGGGATCGGTTGCGTCGCGGAGGGCAATGGCCGTGTACTCGTTCTGGTCTGCCACGCAGAAGAGCACCGGATCGCTCGAATGGAGGACGGGGGCCCAGAAGAAGTCGATGGTGGTCGATCGCGAGGCGTGGAAGTACCATCCGGCGGCAAGTCCGCCTGCGAACAGGACGAGTCCGCAAAGCACAAATGCCAGCCGATGCACGGCAAACGCGGAGCCGGTTGCCGGAATTTCCTGGGCTGGATGCGGATCGACTACCGTCTCGCGCTCAACTTGCGGGGGCCAATGGAACTGCGGGATATAGGACCCGGAGGGAAGCGAAACCCGTAACTGATTCTGATGCTCGGGGACCGCATAGTACTGGGCGATGCGCTTGCGGATTTCGGCGGCGGTCACGCGGACGATGGGATCGGATGCCGTGTCGTATTCAACGCCGCGTCCAAACACCTCGATACCGATGGTGCGCTCTTTCAGTTGATCGGTATTCCCCTTGAGGGTGTGTTCGATCACAAATCGAAGGAAGGTCGGAAAGCGGCGGCTGTGATTAAAAGGGGGACTCTCAACCAGCCGCTCGAGTTGTTCGAGAACGGCCGCGGCAGGGACGGCTGCTTGCTCCTCCGTCTTCACGTCCTGGTGGTTCAAGGTCATACTGGCCCGGCAAAAGCGTGAGTTGTTGGTTAGCTAGCGATTATACAAGTTTCGGAGATAACCCGGCATGCGTCAGTTGTCCCCAGATTTTGCTCTCCCTCCGAATCGGCCGTACCGGCTGCAAGTTATTGAAAGTGAAATGTAATTATCCGAGAAGTTTTCGGATAAGCACCTCTAAAACTCCGTAAGGACCTTAACAGCGCCTTTGGGAAAGCCTAGAAGGGTGACGTTCTTCGTCGGGCTCTGTTTTGGAAACTTGCCGGCATGTGACTTCGCCGGATGGTGACTTTTCTCGACCGGGGAAATCAGCAGGGAGGCTGCACTTTGACCACATTTGGGAGCAGGAGACTACGGTCTCTTTGGAAATGGAGCGGAATCGCGATTCTGCTTGCCTTGACCCTGGCAAGCGTCGCTCCACGGCTCAACGCTCAACTCGCAACAACCACTGCAACGATCTCCGGTACGGTTGCTGATCCAACCGGGGCGGTCGTCGCCAACGCATCCGTATTGCTGGGCAGCGCTGAGAGAGGCGTGATGCGCTCGTTCACGACGGATTCCACGGGACGCTTTCTCTTCAGCCAGTTGCCGCCTGCTGCCTACATGTTGACGGTGAAGGCAAAAGGCTTTCAGACCTACCAGCAGACCGGGATTGTGCTCAATGCCGCCGAGTCTGCCACCCAGAACGTCAGTCTCACCGTGGGATCGGAGGCGGTTTCGGTTTCAGTTGTCGCCGATGCATCTCAGCTTAATACCGATAATTCGAACATCGCCGCGTCGATCGACTCCAAGCAGATTGTCGAGCTGCCGCTCAATATCCGCAATGTCTACGGCCTCGCCACACTGAACTCTTCGGTAGGCAACACGACCGAAAGCCAAATGCTTCTCGGCGGCGGCAGCAACGCTTCAGACAACGCCGACCAGGACATCTCGTTCATGAACTTCGGTGGTGGTTTCTTCGGAACCACGGCCTTCATGCTTGACGGCGCCTGGGACACCGACCCCGAGTGGGGTGCCGTGATTTATGTGCCGTCCGTGGATGCGGTGCAGGAATTCAAAATCCAGAACAACTCCTTCACAGCGCAGTACGGCTGGAGCACGGGCAACGTCGTTAACGTGGTCACCAAGGGCGGCACCAACACCTTCCATGGTTCGGCCTACGAGTTCTACACCAACGAAAAACTGAACTCGCTCAACTATTTCGCGAACACGCAAAACGCACTGTCGCGGAACCAGACCGGCGTTTCGGCGGGCGGTCCGCTGTACATTCCCGGTCTGTACCGGCAGCGGAACAAGACGTTCATCTTCGGTTTGTTCGAGCACTTCCAGGTGTCGGAGCCTTCGCAGGCCACCTACACCGTGCCGGACGACAAGTTTCTCGGCGGCGATTTCTCCGAGATTCTTGGCGCGGCATCGGGCCAGACGGACGCTCTCGGCCGGCCCGATTCTGGTGGGCCAGATTTACGATCCGCGCAGCGCGCACCATGTCACCGCCGGTTCGGCGGATACATACGACCCGGTTGGCAATCCCTATGGAACCGGCCTGACCGCGACCACGACAGGGTATGTCCGCAATCCCATTCCTGGTAACGTGCTCGCCAACCTGGCCGGCTTCAAGGCTGACCCGGTGGCTGCCAAAATGCTCAGCTTTTACCCGAAAGCCAACGGTTCCGGACTCACCAACAACCTGAAGGTCTCAGGGACTCTGCCTGGACATTCGAACGAATACAACATTCGCGCCGATCACAACATCAACGACCTGACCAACGCGTACTTCCGGTATTCCTACAAGGAGGAGTTCAAGACCGGCGCTCCCGATAACTGGGGAAACGATCCGGCCGGTCCGGGCAATGCGCGGCCGAACAATCGCTGGGGCATGTGGGCCGGCCTCACCCGGATCTTCAACCCGACCTTCACCATGAACGTTACCGCGGGCGTGCAGGTGTGGCATGAGACTTCGGACAACCAGTCTTTCGGCTTCGATCCGGCTTCCAAGCTCGGTCTGCCGTCCTACGTCACAGACAACAGTCCGTTGTTCCCGATCATTAACGTGGGCGGCCAGTCGCCCCTGGGACCGGGCACAAACAACCAGCAGGCCGTCACCAATCACGGTCCGGTAGGAACAGTGTCCACCGACTTTATCAAGACAGCCGGCAAGCAGACCCTCAGCTTCGGGTTCACGGGCGTGGAGCAGGTCGACAGCCAGCACAACTACTACCAGACTACGTTGAACTTCAACGGCGGCTTCTCGAGCGGTCCGGATCCTTCCAAGGGCTCGGGCGTAACCAGCGGCAACGGCCTGGCCCAGATGCTGCTCGGCGTTCATGGACAGTGGCCAGGTCGGAACTGTCTACAACCCGCTGGTGTCGAACCATCTTTTTGGCGAGTACATCCAGGACGACTGGAAACCGACCCACAACCTCACTCTCAATCTCGGCATGCGCTACGAGATTCCAGACTCCCGTTACCTATCGCCACGACGTAGCGTCGATCTTCAACCCCAACGCGCTCAACCCGCATCAGCTTCACGGCCGGCAAACCGTACATGGGCGCGCTGCAGTTCCTTGGGCCCGGCAACCGCTACGCCTATAACACGAACTTCAAGAATGTCGCTCCGCGTTTCGGCTTCTCGTATCAGCCGACCAGCCGCGGCGTCGTTCATGGCGGATATGGAGTCTTCTTCCCGCAGTCGGTCACCTGCTGCTGGGCGGGCGACTCGGACGGCTTCGCCGCCCAGACCTTCGTCAACGTCACGCTTGATGGCGGCATCACGCCCAATCCCAACATCAGCGTCTCCAATCCGTGGGGCGGCAACTACGCACAGATCACCGGAAACAAGAACGGCGAATTCCAGCAGGTGGGCAACGGCATCGGCAGCGTATTCCGCAGCCGTCCCTCGCCCTACGTGCAGCAGTGGATGCTGGGCGTGCAGTACGCCATCACTCCCAACGACCAACTGGACGTGAACTACATCGGCAACCGCGGCATTCGCATGGTGGGCGGCCACGAGTACAACCAGCTCGATCCCAAGTACCTGTCGCTCGGCGGCGACTACCTGCAAGCCCAGTCGCCCAACCCGATGGGCGCGGCGCTGGCGCAACTCGAAACCGGTGGAACCATGGCGGCCAGCAGTTGCAACCTGGACAAGGCGACGCGTTTCCAACGGACAGTTGCTGTCTCCGTTACCCGCAGTATCTGCAGCGGCGCAGTCAGCCAGACCGACGCTCCAGTCGGCCAGTCGCTCTACAACGCACTGCAGGCCACCTACAACCACCGCATCAGCAAGGGGCTCACCGCGCTGGTTTCCTACACCTACTCCAAGTTCCTCGACAACGTTGAGGGCAACAACTCCTGGTCGTACAACGGTCCCGGCAACTGGGGCAACGGCGCGGCCAACAACTACAACCTCGCGGCTGAAAAGAGCGTGGATGCGGGCGATATTCCGCAGGCGCTGGTGGCCAGCTACACCTATCAACTGCCTATCGGCCGCGGCAAGCCTGTCGGCGCGGGATTTGGCCGCGTAGCGGATGCCATCGTGGGCGGCTGGGAAGTCTCCGGTATCGCGGCATTCCGGAAAGGAATCCCGCTCAGCATCTTCGGCAACGACTACAACTCCTGGGGCGGCGATCCAAGGCCGGATGTGACTGGCAATGTAAAACGGCCCCTCAGCCAGACCCTGCACGAATGGTTCAACACCGGTGCATTCAAATTTGCCGACTACGGCACGTTCGGCACGGCGCCCCGCTACTTCAGCAATCTGCGCGGACCCGGTTATCAGAACTGGGACACCACCATCGAAAAGAACTGGGTATTCAAAGACAGGATGAGAGCGCAGTTCCGCTTCGAGACCTTCAACACCTTCAACCATCCGAACTTCTACGCTCCTAATGCGGGCTCAACCGCCTGGCAGGGTTGCGATCCCAATGCAAGCTCGAGTTGCGGAAGCAGTTTCGGGCAGATCACCGCGGCATTCCCGGCAAGAAGCGTACAGTGGGCCGGGAAGTTCTACTGGTAAACCAAACGTGAACAACCGCCTCAAACTCGTGCTGCCGGTGTTGTCGGTGTTGGTCCTGCTGGTTCACTCTCTATCTGGGAGTGAGCCAGCAGGCGCCGGCTGCAACCCCGGAATCGTTCGTGGCCGCGGCACAAAAGGCACAAGCGGTCGGCGACTTCGCCGCGGCTGCGAGCGACTACAAAGAGGCGGTAAGGCTGAGCCCAGGCGTGCCGGAACTCTGGGCGAATCTCGGGCTCATGCAACACGAGTCGGGAAACATCAGCGGAGCCGTGCATGAGCTTTCAACACGCGAACCGGCTCAATCCATCGCTGTATGTTCCCAATCTCTTCCTTGGAATCGACCTGGCACGCACCGGCAAAGCAAACCAGGCGATTCCCTTCTTGATCAAAGCGGAAAAAACCAACAAGATCGGATCCGCAAGCCGCGCTTGCGCTCGGCCGCGCTTATGTTGCCGCGGGCAAGTTTTCGGCTGCGGCCGAGGAACTCTCGCGAGCCACCGCACTTGAACCAAAACTCGGCTCTGCGTGGTTCACTCTCGGCATTGCGCGCCTCGACCAGGTGGAAGCGGACGCTCGCACGTTGTCGACGGAAGGCAAAGACTCGCCGTTCGCGGGCGCTCTCTATGCCGAATCGCTGCAAAAACAGGCGCGATTCGGCGAGGCCGCGACTCTGTACAAATCGCTGCTCGAGACCCAACCGCAGCCGCCGTGCATTCGCGCTGAGCTGGGGTTTTCACTTTTGCGAGAACATGACTCGGCGGGGGCTGCAGAAGCGTTTGCGGTTGAACAGACAGCACATCCTGAGTGCGGACTCGCCCTGCTCGGGCAGGCGCGGATAGCACTCGAATCCACCGATAACCACAGGATGGTACCTCTTCTCACGGAGCTCTGGAATCGCGATCATGGATTCGTCAGAACCCATGTCGCCGTTCTCCTCGAGGGTCTGTCCAGTGAAAGCGCTTCCGCGTTTTATGAACTTCATTTCGGTCCATAGAGATGCAGAGATCTCCGGCGACCTCGCCGATGCTCTGCTCGCTGCATTCGGCGACTCCAGTCAAAATTCCCGCCAATCGGGGAAGCCGCGAGCAAACCTGCCCGCTCATCTGGGATTCATTCCGCCGAGGAGCAATACCAGCGCCGGCCAATTCGAGAATTGCGCGGATCGGCTCGCCTCGAACTTCAGCACCCTCGATACTGGCAACTTGCGCCTGCTTGCGGCGTGCGCCTTCTTCACCGGCGACGATCAACTCGCGGCCCGCGCCGCATCCGCACTGGCCGCTGCACAACCGCATTCGCTCGAAGCACTCTACTGGTCGATTCAAGCCAACGAACGCCTGGCGCTTAAGGCGCTAGCCCGCTTCCAGCAACTCGAACCCGACTCTGCCCGGAGCCATGTACTGCTCGGCGATATCTTTCATCAGCTCGAGCGTCACGACGACGCGCAGGCTGAATACCAGAAAGCTCTCGCGATTACCCCTGGCGATCCCGCCGCGCTCCTCGGTCTGGCCTCGGCATACCTTAGTAACAACAACAATGACGGGGCGATCGATACTGCGAAGGCCGCGCTCGCGCATAGTCCCGATGACCCCGAGTTGAACCTGATCATGGGCGAAGCGATGCTGGCGAAGAATGATTACGCTAGCGCGGAGCCAAGCCTTCGCAAAGCCCTCCATGCCAAGCCGCAGATGATTCCCCATGCGCATGCATTGCTCGGAAAAATCTATGCGGAGACCGGCCGAACCGAACAGGCCATCGACGAGTTGAAGTTGGGCGCTTCGAGCGACGAAGACGGCGCCATTCAATATCTGCTGGCGCGGATGTACCGCAAGCTCGGCAACACCGAAGCCGCCAATGCCGCGCTCGAGCGCATGAAAATCATCAAAGCAGCAGCGCCGCGCCCGCGGAATCAAGCGGGTGGAAGATCCCGAGCTTTCATCTCTGGAGTTGTCCGGCGGTGCTGCAACGCCTTAGCCCATCCCGGGCACCAACCTCCTTCATCCATCGTTCATCGCGCGATTCATAGAGCATCAGGAGCCATTCATGCGTTTATACCGCCCTCTTCTTGTCTTTCTTGCGTTATCGTTTTCGCTCTTTTTGAATCTGCCGGCGGCTATGCATGCAGTCTCACCGGCAAAGGATTCCGGTTCAATCGAGGTCCGGGCCGGAGGTCTGCACGAGAGAGTGACGGCTCTCCGCGATGATGTTCTGCGCGTTACGATATGGCGCGGGAATACGCCTCCTGAGGACGCTTCCTGGGCGGTCCCGCTCCCCATACGCCAAAATTCCGTCCCTTTCACGAAGTCGCACGGTCAGAATCGACTCATCCTTCGCACCCGCGCATTGAATATCGAGATCGACAGCAAGACTCTCGAAATCACGATCCGTGACATGAACGGCGCCATCGTGCAACAGGACGCGCGCCCCATTCGCTTCGATGGAAACGCTTTCCGAATCTACAAGACGATGCCCCTCGATGAGCACTACTTCGGCCTTGGCGACAAGGCTGGTCCTCTCGATCGGCGCGAGCAATCGTTCACACTCTGGAATACGGATGCTTACCGATTCCAGGAAACCACCGATCCGCTCTACAAGAGCATTCCTTTCTTCATGACCTACCGCGCCGGTCGCGCCATGGGCGTGCTACTCGATAACACCTGGCGGACTAGCTTTGATTTCGGCAAGGAAACGCCGGACGCTTACTCGTTCGGCTCGGTGGGCGGCGTTGCGGATTACTACGTTCTCTATGGACCCGCCGCAAAGGATGTTGTGAAGACTTATGCGTGGCTCACAGGAACGCCGCCCCTGCCGCCGCTGTGGGCGTTTGGATTTCAGCAATCGCGCTACAGTTACATGACTCAGGACCGCGTGCTCGAGGTTGCCAATCGCCTGCGCTCCGATCGCATTCCGAGCGACGCCATTTATCTCGATATCGACTTCCAGGACAAGAACCGACCGTTCACGGTGAACCAGTCCAGCGTTTCCGGATCTGCGCGGGATGGTCGACCAATTGCACAAAAACAACTTCCACGTAGTAGCCATCACCGATCTGCACATTGCCAACGCCCCCAACCAGGACTACAAACCGTACGACAGCGGCATGGCCGGCGATCATTTCGTGAAGAACGCGAATGGTTCTCCATACACCGGGCTGGTATGGCCGGGCCCCAGCGTTTTCCCAGACTTCATGCGCCAGCAGACCCGCTCATGGTGGGGATCGCTCTACAAGGATCTGCGCCATACCGGAATCGACGGCTTCTGGAATGACATGAACGAACCTTCGGTGTTCGATTCGCCTACGCACACCATGCCGGAAAATGCGCTGCATCGCATCGATGAGCCGGGATTCGCGCCGCGCACCGCGACCCACGCCGAGATCCACGATGTATACGGCATGCAGAACTGCCGCGCCACTTTCGATGGCCTCAAGTCCCTCGATCCCGACCTTCGTCCCTTTGTCCTCACCCGGGCCGCCTACGCTGGCGCGCAGCGCTACGCCGTTACCTGGACCGGCGATAACAGCAGCACGTGGAACCATCTCCGTCTCGCCACGCCCATGATCGAGAATCTCGGCTTGAGCGGATTCGCCTTCACCGGCGCCGACGTGGGTGGATACGCCGGCACTCCAACCGCGGACTTGCTGACGAAATGGTTTGAGATCGGCGCGTTTCAGCCCATCGATCGCGATCACGCCGAAAAGGGATCGGGCGACCAGGAGCCCTGGATCGGCGGACCTGATCACGAAGCCATTCGCCGCCGATTCGTCGAAGCACGTTACGAACTTCTGCCCTATCTCTACACGCTCGCCGAAGAAGCTTCGCGCACCGGAATGCCCATGGTGCGGCCGCTCTTCCTGGAGTTTCCCGACGCCACTCCCGACCGTCATCCCATCGATATCGATACACCGGCGTCGAGTGAATTCATGCTCGGCCCCGACTTGTTGATCGCACCTCGGGCTTATCCCGACGAGCAGGGACCTTACACTATCGAATTACCGCAAACCAGTTGGTACGACTACTGGTCAGGCGAAAAGATCTCCGAGCCTGTCGCGAAGAAAGCCATCGCCAATGATCCGGCGGCAATCCTTGCAGCATCGGCGATGACGCTCACTGTCACCCCGGAATTGGCAAAACTTCCGGTCTTCGTTCGAGCCGGAGCTATTCTGCCCATTGCTCCGGTTGTTCAGAGCACCGGTATCACACCATCGGGTCCGCTCACTCTTCGCGTGTTCGTTGGCGATCATTGCGGGCGAACTTTACCAGGACGATGGGAAGACCTATGAATATCAGCACGGTGCCTATCTGCGCATGAAGTTCAGTTGCCAGGTGACTCCGCAGGGCCTGCTATTGAAGATTGGTCCGCATGAAGGTTCCTATCCTGCGTGGTGGAAAGCAATGCATTTCCAGATTCATGGATGGACACCATTATCAGGTCAAGTGTTGATCAATGCGAAGGAATCCAAATTACCCATTACCCGTTATCCGCAAGTATCGCGTTCGATATTGCCGATGATTCTGCGGGTATTGTCATTGAAATGCGTTAGCAAACGCCCTGAACGGAGAGCGGGCAATACCTGCGGCAGCGCAGTCATCGACAACGGGACGGACGAATGCCAGGGCAACCACGACACCTCGGAGAAACCGATGCGAAGCCAATCAGCCGATGTGGTTTCCAGCCGTCATCCAGATAGGCGCAACTCTAAGGACGGAACTATCATCTGGAAAGATTTTCCGAGTGAGCGTCCACGGCCGCCGATATAATCGGGCCACATCGCACTCACCCCGGCTCAGTGTGAAATCCCGATGACCGCGACAGCGTGCAGCGTAGGAAGGAGAGACTTGATGTCGGATATCGGACAAAGCCGAAAATCGCTAGTAAGGCGAATCCTGGAAGGAGACGGCAAAGCTTCACCCTCAGAGCGTGCGGCCGCATTCAACAACAGCGGGCTCACCAAACCTGTGGGTGTGCTGGTCGACAAGGTTGCGAGGCATGCCTGCAGGGTCACCGACGAGGATATCGCTGCCGCGAGGGGGTCGGGCCTCAGCGAGGACCAGATCTTTGAGATCGTGGTGTGCGCCGCAATCGGGCAAGCCACGCGGCAGTACGACACGGCACTTGCGGCCCTTGAGGCCGCGACAACGGGAAGGAGTGAGCATGCGGCTTCGCAATCCTCGATAGCGGCCACGGTTTCGGTACGAAGGCGCTTTTCGCGCTCATTCGAACGGTCTCGCGCCAGCCGGTGCTCGACGTCATCAAGCTGGTCAAGTACCGAGCTGACTTCTACGGCGGGCCGATGTCGGAAGTGACCCACGAGGCGATGCGCGGACCTTCCGCCTGGTCTGTCGGTGATCGCGAGTTGATGGCCGCGTTCGTCGCGAAGACCAACCAGTGCGAGTTTTGTACAAAGGCGCACGCTGCGGTCGCGCAACGGGCATATGGCGAAGGGAAAAAGGTTTCCGCAGTGTTGTCGGATCCCGACACCGCGGCGCATAGAGGAGCCATTGCGGGCGACGCTGCATCATGCTGGGCAAGCTGACGCGCGAGCACGAGGTGGATGCGGATGACATGCGAGCCGTCCTCGCGGCCGGCGCTTCGCGCCAGCAGATCGAGGATGCGCTTGCGGTCTGTTTCTCGTTCAATGTGATCGGTCGATTGGCCGATGCCTTCGGGTTCTTCGTGCCGGGTCCCAAGGCCTTCGAGGCGGGCGCGAAATACCTTCTCGCGCGCGGCTACCGCTGAGCGCGTACAGTGGCTAACTGACACGACTCCTGGTTCGATGATTTACGAAGCGACAAATTGGCCAGCATAAGTCGGTTCTCTATTAAGTGAACAAGGCACCGCTCATTCAATGCGCAAGGCCCGTACGGGGTCGATGGAGGCCGCGCGCCGCGCCGGAATGATGCCGGCAATGGCGGCCGCAAGCACCAGCACTCCAATGGCGATGGCCATCACCGGCACATTCACGCTGGTGATCTCATAAAGCTGCGACTTGACATACCGCACGCAGAAGATTGCCACCGGGATGCCGATAGCGAGGCCGGCGACGGCCTGCAGCATGGCTCCGCGCATGACCGTTCCGATGACGCGGCTGCGCGCCGCTCCCAGCGCCATGCGGATGCCGATCTCCGGCGTGCGGCGGACCACGGTATAGGCCGTGACGCCATAAAGGCCGATGGCGGCGAGCAGAAGCGCCAGCAGGCCGAAGAGCGAAGTGAGACGCGCGATCAGCCGCTCCTCGATGAAGCGATCGTCAATCTGCTGCTGGAAGGTCTGGAACTTCACGATGGTGAGGTTGGGGTTGATGCTGGCCAGGGTGTCGCCGACGATCTTTTCAAAGCCGGGGATGGGACGGGCGGTCTGGATGACCAGTGCTCCGGCGAACATGGACAGGTCTTTGTCGAGAGGGCTGTCGGGGTCGTTGGCGCTGCCGGCGCGCTGCGTGAGCGGCAGAAAGTACATGGCGTGGTTCTTCCAGTAGACGCTGGTGTAGGTGGTGTCTTCCACCACGCCGACGATCTCATGCGCTCCATCCATGGCCGGCCTGGCCGGGGCCGGAAAAACCAAAGCGATGGCCGATGGGGTTGCGGTTGCCGAAGAACAGCTTGACGAATTCCTGGTTGACGACGGCGACGGGCGGCGCATTCAGCGTGTCCTGCGACGTGAAGCCGCGGCCCATGACGACGTGGGTGCCGACGGAGTCGAAGTACTCCGCGGTGCCTTTCACCCAGGATGCGCCTTTGTTGATGTCCGGCTCGCCCTGAACCTTTACGCCGGATCCCCAATTGTTCTCCTCCATTGGCGTGTAGGTGGAGAGGCCGACTTTGAGAACGCCGGGAATGGCGTGGAAGCGGTCTACGATGGTCTGGTAGAGGGGCTCGACCTCAGTGTTCTTGTAGCCGGCCGCCTGCGGATTGATGTGGGCGATGTAGCGGTTCGTTGCATCCAGTTTCATGTCCACGTTCTCGGCCTTGTTGAGGCTCTGCGCAAAGAGGCCCGCGGCAACCAGCAGCACGAGGGAGAGCGCGGCCTGCAGGACAACGAGCGCGCGCTGCAGGAAGGATGCTCCGTGGGCGGTGGTACGCGCGTTGGAGCGCAGGGCTTCAGCGGGCTGCGTGCGCGCGGCCATCAGCGCCGGCGCAAGGCCAAAGAGGATGCCCGTAACCAGCGAAAGCGCAAAGGCAAAGCCGATGACCAGCGGCGAAGGCGAAGCAGTGACCGGCATGTTGTGCTGATCAGGAAAGGCGAGCGCCAGCAGCGCGTGCGCTCCGAGATAGGAGACGGCGAGGCCGAGCAGGCCGCCCATACCCGAGAGAAGAACGCTTTCCGTAAGAAGCTGGCGCACAATACGGCTGCGCTGCGCGCCCAGCGCTGAGCGGATGGAAAGCTCCGCGCGGCGGCTCATGCCGCGCACCAGCAGCAGGTTGGCGATATTGGCGCAGGCAACCAGAAGGACCAGCGCGGCGATCCATTGCAGCAGCTTCAGGTGGTCCTTGTAACCGTCCTGCATGTTCTGGATACCGCCGCCGCCGGGAGTGAGCACCACATGGGTGCGGGGAAGAACCTTCTGGGCGCGCTGATCGGTAAATGTCTTGAGCGGCGCAAACTGCTGCTTGAGCAGCGCGCTGGCCTTGGCCTGGAGGGCCGGCAGGGAAGTTCCCGGCTTGACGCGACCGATGATGTAGGCCCACTGCGTGTCGGGATCGGTGAAGTACGGTGCGCCGCTGACTTCATCCATCGAATTCATGGGAAGGAAGTACTTGGGCGGATTGGTATCGATGCGGTCCCCGTAAAATCCCTTGGGCGCAACGCCAATGATCGTGGCCGGCTTGGTATTGATGTAAAACGCGCTTCCCACCACGCTCGGATCGCCTGCATAATCCTGCTGCCATGCGTCATAGCTCATCACGGCGGTAATGGGCGCGCCCTTCTGGTCGTCGGCATCCACAAAGAGCCGGCCCGCCGCCGGCGAAAGACCAAAGACGCGGAAGTAGTTGCCGGAGACGAAGGTTGCCGTGACGGACTTCGCTACGGTCTGGGGTCCGGCGCGGCGGACGGTAATGGGCCGCCAGGCGTAGCCGGACTCCATCGCGGCCAGTTCTTCGAACTCCGGCAGGCTCTTCTTGAACATGTAATAGGTGTCTGTGGCAAAGAGCGAGTAGTCCCCTTTGTCGTTCCAGCCGCCGTTGACGCAGCAGTCGTCTTTGTCGCCGATGCGGATGAGGGTTTTGGGATCGGTTACCGGCAGGTTATGGAGCAGGATGGCATTGACCAGCGTGAAGATGGCCGAGTTGGCGCCGATGCCGAGCGCGAGCGTGAGCAGCACGGTAACGGTGAACCCCGGCGTCTTGCGCAATTGGCGGAATGCATAACCCAGATCCTGCAGCAGAACTCTCATCCCCTAACCTCCACACACTCGACTTGCACCCATAGAAAGCATGTCACGTGCCACAGGAATTCTGCGCTAGCCACTTGAAATCAATAGGTTAGCGATCTCAAGATCGCGGGCTTGCGTTCACAACTGAGAAAGAGTGTTCAAAGTCGGACGCCTTAGGGCAGGCATCTGCAAAGACTCTGTAATTTCGATGGCCGGCCGTCCCGCGGCAATCGACAAAGACCCCGACGCGATCTGAATCGCTGATAGCCGGCCCACGGACCGACATCATCGAGGTTCGGCTCCGCAAGTCTTTTGGTCCCGCTGGAGGTAACCTCCGATTCAAACAAGAAGCCGGTTGTGACCTGTGTCACGGATTTAAGAATTCCGCTCGAGGTTAAATGTCTAAGGGGGTGTGGACTTGTCTCGCCTGCCTTATCCAGGAGTCTGGTATGAACACGATCGCCGGATGGCCAATTCTCACCTTATTTGCGGTAGCGGTCGTATCCATTCCACTGTTCCTGGATTCCCGATACCGTAGTTTCGTCAGTTGGGTGATGGTTCCTGTTTTGTTCGAGGGGGCGGTCTTCAGCCTGATCTGGCCGCATGTCCGCTGACTGAGAATCGGCCGCGCCAAGCTTTTCATCTTTCAGCGATTCGTGTGCAGAATCGGTGTTAGTAATCCAGGAAGAATGTAGTTGCTTGTCTGGGCGCGGTGCAGCGCTTTGCGGGAATGATGCGATCAGGTCTGGCTGGATTTGCCATGTTATCGGCTCTCATACTAGCGCCTGCGCTAGTCCTCAGCCAGGCACCCGACGAGGCGATCCCGGCCCCTGCCGCGGCCCCGACTCCGGCCCCGACTCCGCGCCCCTCTCTTCCAGCAAGGGTCTACCCGCCCAAGACAGTCAGCCCACCAACCCCGGCGCAACCAAGCAACGCATCTTGCGGCGACCGGCAACCTCCCATCACCATCAGTGTTCCCCCACCGGCACTCCCTCCATGGACGCTGCACGATCGAATCTCATGGGGCGCCAGTCTGGTGCTGGTTGGGTTGGGATATGCCGGGATCATGCTGGCGCTCTCCACGCTGAAGAAGATCGAGCGCCAAACGCGCGCGGTGGAAGCCTCCGCTTCGGCGGCGGCGGATCAAGCCCACGCCGCGATGTTGAACTCTCAAGCCATCCTCCTTTCAGAAAGACCCTGGATCCTGATATCCGTCGAACTCGCACTGGACAATGAAAACAGTTTTACCGTAGTGGCTACAAACCGCGGCCGCGCTCCTGCCCAGTTCGTTGCAACCGCGGAACACATGGCGATCGTGGCCGACGAAGCCCACCTGCCCCGAGACCCGAAATATCCAGAGAAACAAGGAGAGTTACCGTTCTCCCCGACCATCGTGTTACCCGAGGAGTCGATGCCAGTCAGGTCATTCAGCCGCAGCGATCTGGTAAGGATTTGCGAGTCGGAAGAAACAAGGCGGCGCGTGGAGAACTGGGAAGAAAAGATATTTATCTACGGACAAATCAGTTACAAGGATTTGATCGAGCGGCCGGAAGGGCCCACGTACCAGACGTCCTGGTGCTGTTGGTACATACACGGACGAAACAAGAGCGGCCTGGTCATTGCCGGACCGCCGCAATACAACTCACACAGTTAGATCACAGCCTGAGATCTCCCCGGTGCTCTAACTAGACGGTGGCACGTACTTCTTCACGGGCATCGAGTTCGAAGATTGAGTCCGAATCAGCCAGTCGGATCAAGCGATGCAGATATGCCCGGGAAATGCCCAAGGTTCGGGCAGCCAGAGTTTTGTTGCCGCTGTTTTCCCTCACGGCGGCGATGGCCAGCTTGATTTTGTAGTCGCGCAACTGACGTTCGAAAGAACATGCGGGATTGTAATCACTGAACTCCACTAGGTCGGCGGTGTCAGCACAATCGTCTTCCTGGGGGTTCAGGATCAGATCTTCCACCCGAACGGTCGATCCGGATGCGAGAACGATGGCCCTCTGCATAACGTTTTCAAGTTCGCGCACATTTCCCGGCCAGGTGTAACCCTGGAGGATGCCGAGCGCATCAGGTTCGATCTCCATGATCGAATTCCGGAACGTTTGCGAATAATGCCGCAGGAAGTGATTTGCGATCAAAGGGACGTCATCGATATGTTCCCGGAGCGGCGGCGCCACAATCTGCAGGACGTTGATGCGGTAGAAGAGATCCTGGCGAAACGTCCCTTCGGACACCATTTTGGGCAGGTCGCGGTTAGTTGCAAAAATCAGCCGTGCCCGCAACGGGATGAGCTGGTTGCTCCCCAGACGGTTGAACTCCATCTGTTGCAAGACGCGCAAGAGCTTCACCTGCGTCTGCAGACTCAGATCGCCGATTTCATCGAGGAAGAGCGTACCGTCGTCGGCCTGTTCCAGGTAGCCTTCTCGCATGCCGACAGTACCGGTGAAAGCGCCCCTCTCGTGTCCAAATAACTCAGCCTCAATGAGAGTCTCTGGAATCGCGGAGCAGGATACCGCAACAAACGGCCGGCCGGCGCGCGAACCCAGGTTGTGAATGGCGCGAGCGATCAGTTCCTTGCCGGTTCCGCTTTCCCCCGTCACTAACACCGACGCATTGACATTGGTTACGCGTTGTATCAGCTGATAGACCCTCTGCATCTGGGGGCTCGATCCCCGCAGTTGATCGCAGCTGAGGGGTACATCAAGTTTCTCCTGCGCGAGACGCAGCTGTTTTTTCAGCATGGCGGTCTCGTGCGCCCGGCTGAGCATGGTCTTGAGCTCCCGAATTGATGGAGGCCGGCTGCAGTATCCAAATGCGCCCCGCCGCACCAGATCAAACGCCGTGGATCGAAACGCATCGTCACCCATGACCACGACGGGGACTGTCACTGTCGATGCAATCCAACGCTGGAAAGTCTCGATCTGATGTTCAAGGCGATTGCAATTTGGATTCAGATCGAGGATCATCACGTCGCATCCACCGCTGGCAACGAGGTCGTTCATTCCATCCTCGTCTGACTGCAGCGTGATCTCATATTGCTTACCAAGGGCAGAAGATAGGAGAGGGAAGAGTGTTCGGTCTCCCGAATAAAGTCCGATCTTAGTCATGCGATCAAAGTCCCTCTTACTGCGCAGCCAAGCGGTTTCTGATGGAGGTGAATGGAGCCAAAAGTTCTATTATCGGCTGGAATCACTTAGTCGTTCAGTCCGCAACGGGTCGCCCATGTTACTGTGATCTCGCTCACGTGATAGTGATCACAAACATGTGATACACATCACATAAGTCGTTAAATTGAGGGGAGTACGTATGGTTAGAAAATGGCAGCTATCTTAAACGAAGTCAATAACATGTTAGTACGGGCTCTGATTACTTTCGGGGCAGAATGACTCGAAATAGGTCACGACTAAGACCTGCTGTCACTATGCAGTTCTATGGCAATCGGCCCGCCAGCGCCTGGAGTGACATTAAGCGGAAACACTCGATAAATAAGGACTATACTTTGCTCCGGAAGGCGCGGTTGCAGCGAAGATCTGTGGCGTTGTCTCATTGACAGAATACGAAACACGTAGCTTCCATCCGTACCGTAATCTATGGCTACACCGAGGTAACCTGGCCGTTTTGATCTGAGTTAGTAATCCGCATGGATTTCCGCCTCCCGGCGGAAACATTTTCTTTCGATTTGATAGACAATGCATTTTTTGACCAGGATGAACCTTGAGTGTTCTCCACCAAGGATAGGTTCCCGCAGTACTATCTGGCCGTTCAGGCGGCGGATTCCCCGTTCCGTTTGCACTTTGAAAACAGATCAGCCTGGGATAACTCTTACGCCCTCTCAAGCGCCTCGGCGATGGTCGCAACAGAGGTGTATACGCCTTGCTTCACTCGCCGCCGCTCCCGTAAACAGCCGTGTACACTGACGAAATTCCTCTTTCTTAACTAACTGAATTGAAGCAACTAACCCCTGCCGTCGATTTGGTTCAAGAATTGCTAATGATTGGGGGAAAGGGAGTATCCGGAATGCATTCGGTCGCCTGGTGGCCAACTCTGATCGTACTCGCCGTGGCGACCTTCACGGACCTGCGCCTGCGGCGCATCCCGAACTGGCTTGTGTTGCCTTTTTTGGTCGCGGGGATCGTCGTGTCGGGTTGGCTTCATGGTTGGCCGGGGGTTGGTAATAGTCTCGCGGGTCTGGGGCTTGGCGTTTTGATTTATGGCTTCTTTTTCTGGGTGGGAGGCATGGGGGCGGGCGACGTTAAGCTGTGCGCCTCAATCGGTGCATGGATCGGCCCGGGGCAGTTATTTATCGCCCTCGTGATGACCGGCATCATTGGGGGAATCATGGTGCTTTGCTGGGCCGCCTTGGGAGGTTTCTGCAAAGAGTTGTTCAAAGGTACGAGTGATCTTGTCTGGCTTTGGAAACCTGGAAAAAGTTCCGACTCGAAGGTGGCTCTTTCCGATCCGGAGAGGCGCAAAATGCCCTACGCTCCGGCTATTGCCATCGGAACGCTTCTCTCTTTCCTGGGCCGATAGGACCGGAGGGTTCAAATGTTCAACTCGCAGGTGGCATACCAGTTTGCAGTTGACCCTCACCAACCATTACCTGCTCCTGGGGGCAGCAATTTCGTGACGCTGAATTCTTCCTCTGAACTCGATCCTGATTACTCCGACTCGATCGGCAAGGAATCTCTGGAAATTGCTCTGATTGGACCCGATGAGCAGCGGCGCCTGGCAGCGAGCGAGGCTCTCGCTGGCTGCCGGGGAAATTTTGTCCGCGAGTTTACGTGCTATCCGCCCAGCCTCGATGACGTACCAAGGTTGCTCGAGCAGAATCACGATGTCATCATCATCGACCTCGATACCGACCAGGAATACGCTCTGGAACTCATCGAGAGCATCTGCGCAAGTGGCACGGCAACCGTGATGGTCTATTCCGACAGTACGGATTCAAAACTGCTGGTCCGTTGCATGCGTGCCGGGGCTCGCGAGTTTCTCACTCTCCCCATGTCCCAGACTGCCGTGGCGGAAGCTCTGGTGCGGGCTTCGGCTCGCCGTTCCGTAGTTCAACCGGTAAAGAAGACCAATGGAAAGCTGCTCGTATTCGTAGGCGCCAAAGGAGGCGCCGGAGTAACCACGATCGCTTGCAACTACGCAGTCGCACTGGCCAAGGAATCGAGCCAGCGGACACTGTTGATCGACCTCGACCTGCCACTCGGGGACGTTGCGCTCAACCTCGGAGTCGCCGCGGAATACTCGACAGTCGATGCGCTCCGCGACTTCAACCGTCTCGATTCAAGTCTCCTCGCCAAGTTGGCAGTTGAGCACAGCTCGGGGTTATCTATCCTGGCCGCTCCGGGAAAGTTTCCCCAATTCCCTGCTTCCAGCGAGGCGATTGACAAGCTTATCGCGGTGGCGCGGCGTGACTTCAAGAACGTTGTCGTCGATCTGGGATCCAGGCTCGACTTAACGGAAACGGCGCTCTTCAAAGACGCCTCCACGGTTTACCTGGTCACGCAGGCGACTATCTCCCAGCTTCGTAACTCGAACCGCCTTATCTCGCATTTGTTCTCTGCCGGCGGACCCAAGCTTGAGATCGTGGTTAACCGGTACGAGTCTCGCTCCGCGCTCATTGATGATGAGCAGATCACCAAGGCTCTTACCAGACCGGTGGATTGGAAGGTCCCCAACGATCACACGGCGGTACGCAAGATGCAGAACACGGCTACTCCGTTTGCGCTGGGCGACTCGCCGATATCACGTCAGATTAAGCAGATGGCACGCTCCGTAAATCCGGAGATAACAGTTCCCGAAAAGAAAAAAGGTTTCAGATTGTTTGGATGAAATCCCGTGGTCATTGCGGCGCTATAGATGAAAGGTAACCCTTGGAAGAGCTGAGTCTGGAAAAGTTCAAGTCGGATATACATCGGGTTCTGATCTCAAAACTGGACCTGGAGAAGATGTCGCGGGCCAACTCCAGCCAGGCTCGTCAGGCAGTCGCCGGGCTTGTGAAGGAGATCATCAGCGACCAGCGCGTGCCGCTGAACTTCGATGAACAGGAGAAGATCCAATCCGATTTACTCGACGAAGTCTTCGGCCTCGGTCCCCTGGAGCCCCTGCTCAAAGATCAAAAGATCTCCGATATCCTCGTCAATGACAAGGATCATGTCTTTGTCGAGAAGCTCGGCATCCTGCAAAGAGTCGATACCAAGTTCCGGGACGATCGCCACCTGCTGCAGATCATCGACCGCATCGTATCCCGGGTAGGCCGGAGAGTGGATGAATCCTCTCCCATGGTCGATGCGCGCTTGCCGGACGGTTCCCGCGTCAATGCCATCATTCCGCCACTGGCGCTGGATGGCCCCTCCTTGTCGATCCGCCGCTTCGGGACCGGTCCGCTGGCCGCCAACCAACTGGTGGTGCTGAAAAGCATTTCCCCGGAAATGATGGAAGTTCTATCCAGCGCCGTCCGGGCACGAATCAGCATTCTGATCTCAGGAGGCACGGGCTCGGGCAAGACCACGTTTTTGAACATCCTGTCTCAGTACATTCCGCGGAATGAACGACTGGTCACTATCGAAGACGCGGCCGAGCTGCGGCTGGCCCAGGAGAACATCGTACGGCTGGAGACCCGTCCACCCAACATCGAGGGTCTGGGAGCAATCCGCCAGAGACAGCTGTTGATCAACTGCCTCCGCATGCGACCCGATCGCATCATCATCGGCGAGGTCCGTGGCGAAGAAGCCTTCGACATGCTGCAGGCCATGAACACCGGCCACGAAGGTTCGATGACGACGATTCACGCCAACACGCCGCGCGACGCAGTTTCGAGACTCGAGTCCATGGTGGCCATGAGCAATATGAATCTGCCTGAAAAATCCGTTCGCCAGCAGATAGCTTCCGCCATCAGCATCGTTGTTCAGGCCAGCCGCTTGAGCGACGGAACGCGCAAAATCACAAGTATTTCCGAGATCACCGGCATGGAAGAGAACGTGATCACCATGCAGGAAATTTTCAGCTTCAACAAGAAGGGGATCGGAGCCGACGGCAGAGTTGTCGGCACATTCCAGCCCAGCCGCATTCGGCCCAGGTTTCTGGAGCGGCTTCGCCTGGCGGGCGTGGTATTGCCACAGAGCATTTTCGAGCGCGAAATGCAGGTCAACTGAACGGAAGCGAGGTTAAACGTCATGCTGTTGATTCTCGGACTGGTGTTCGTCGGCGCATTCGTTGTGATTGCTTTGCCGATGATCGCGGTTGGCCATGATGCCTCGCAGCAGGCCCAAAAAGCCGTCTCGGCGCTTGACTCGGCTTTGGCCAACGACAGCCTTTCCGGACATTTGCAGCTAGGTGACTTCCGCAAGAATGAAGCGCTCAGTTCCATTCCCTGGCTCGATCAGCTGTTGAAGCGCTTTGAAATGGCTCCCCGGGTGGGCTCGCTGCTCTCTCAGGCCGGTCTTACGTGGACTGCGGGAGGCTTGATGGCCGGATGCGGAGCTGCTTTTGCAGTCCCGGCTTATCTGATTTACTTACGGTCCGATTCGTTCCCCCTGGCTTTGTGTCTCGGCGGGGTTGTCGGTGCTTCCCCGTTTGCCTGGGTACTCTTCAAGCGCGGCAAGCGTTTCAACCTGTTTCTGCAAGGGTTGCCCGAAGCCCTTGACCTGATGGTCAGCGCGGTTCGCGCGGGGCACAGCCTGATTGCCGCGATGGGCCTGGTGGGCCGCGAGTGCGCCGACCCGGTCGGGGTTGAATTCAGGGCTTGCTTCGAAGAACAGAATTATGGTCTGGAAATGAAGGCCGCGATGGAAAACATGATCGATCGAGTCCCCATACAGGAACTCAGAATCGTTGCCACGGCGATCATGATTCAAAAGGAGAGCGGCGGAAATCTTGCCGAGGTGCTGGATAAGACCGCGCATGTGATCCGGGAGCGCTTCCGCCTGCAACGGCAGGTGAATGTCCACACGGCACAAGGCCGCATGACCGGCTGGATTCTTACGGCTCTGCCCATTGGACTGGGAATCGTCTTGTACATTGCCAATCCTTCCATGATGAGTATTCTGTGGACAAATCCCATCGGTATCAAGCTTCTCTGGACAAGCGCCGTGATGATGGTCCTGGGCGGTCTCATTATTCGCAAGATCGTCAGAGTGGACGTTTAAAGGAAATATATGGGAGCGTTGGGACTTTCGATTTTTTCGTTCTGCATCATCTTCGTGTTGATCGCGAGCGCCTTTCTGGTCGCGTTCCACCGCGAATCCACGCATCTGCGCGTCTTCGAGGTCATCAATCCGAAGCCCAAGTCGAGGTCCATCCGGAGCACCATTCAGCAGACGGGCATGTCGCTGGGGGGCGTGGTTGAGCATCTTGAGAACGTCCTGCCCAAGAGCCAGGCCGAAGTCTCCGCCATTCTGCAGCGTCTTATTCGCGCAGGTTTTCGCAAGGAGTCCGCAGTCAAGATTTTCTATGGCTGCAAAGTTCTGGTCCCCATGGTGTTATTCGCGGCGGTCTTTCTCTTGGGACTGGGGAACTATGTAAACCCGTTCTTCGTTTATGTCGGCGCCCTCGGTCTCGGGTTCCTGGTGCCGGATTTTTGGCTGGGAAGGCAGATCACGAAGCGGCAAAGGGCTATCCGGCGGGGTTTGCCTGATGTGCTTGACCTGTTGGTGATCTGTATCGAAGCCGGACTTGGTCTGGACCAGGCGACGGCGCGCACCACCGAAGAACTGCGCAATGCGCAGCCCGAAATATGCGATGAACTGAGCATCGTTGTACTCGAGCAACGCGCGGGACGGCCTCGTTCGGAAGCCTGGAAGCATCTTGCCGATCGGACGGGGGTGGATAGTGTACGCAACCTCGTCTCCATGCTGGTCCAATCGGAACAATTCGGTACCAGCATCGCCAAGACTTTGCGGGTTCAATCCGATACGCTTCGAACCCAGCGCGTTCAAACAGTGGAAGAGATGGCAGCGAAGACTACCGTCAAGATCGTGTTTCCGCTTGTGCTTTTTATTTTTCCCTCGATTTTTCTGGTTACTCTGGGTCCCGCGGTGATTTCAATGATTGAGTCTTTCAAGGGGATCAATCATTGAGGAAGGAGGAAGTTAGATGGACAGTGTTTTGGTTATTCGAATTGTAGCCGGCGTCCTGTTTGTCGTCGTGCTGGGTTTGCTGATTCAGCGGCGTCGCACACGGGTCAAGTAGTACAGCTGCGGTGGTACTAAGTGCCCCTGAGCGTTCATCCGCTCGGATGGCCAGTACTGTGGTCCTGTGGACGCGGGAGTCCTCGCCGTATTCGCGACGAGCTTCGCTCGCGTCCTCGACAGGGTGGTGGAGTGTAAACGAAGTTTCTCGATTGAGAAAGAGGAGTCTTTATGGATAGCGTTTCGATTATTCGAATTGTTGCCGGTGCATTGTTTGTTGTCGTGTTGTTTGTGCTCATTCAACGCCGGCGCACAAGAGTTAAGTAACAGGTCATTACCTGGACCTGGCCGGCGATTTTAGTAAGACCTGCAGGCCGGTCCGAAAGTTCTGTAGTTCGGGCATTCATTGCTGACCTTGGCGAGTGTCGCTGGTGCGGGTTCGATACAAGACCGACCACGCACGATGGCGCACGGATCGTATCCGTGAACCTGCGTGATCGCGTCGGCGGGCGTTGGGCCCGCGCTCAGTGTCCACTCCTCGGAAAAGGGGATTTGCATAAGTGTATGTGACCGAAGAGCAGGGTTTGAAAGCTGGAGATCCAAGGCAAATCGCGCTTGCCGAGTGTTCCCCCGGGATAAGAGGTTGCATGGAAATACGAGACCATTGCGCATACAACATAACTCGTGAGTGCTTTCTTGCGTTAGAGGTCGCGGTTGAAGACATTCAAACCACGAAACGCAGGGACCTGCCCGCAACACTGAAACAGAACCACGGCGAGGGCCTCTGGATCGTTCCTTTCAAGGGAATCCCGGCGACGGGTACCGCTATTTCTCTGGATTTGGTTTATCTCGACCAGGAGTGCCACGTCATCCATGTGGATGACTCCTTCCGGACATCTCGTGAATTGCCGCCGCATACGCAGGCTGCGACCGTCCTGGTTCTGCCGCACCACTCAATCTATTCGTCGCAGACGCAGGATGGCGATCAACTCATCATCTGCACCATTGAAGAGATGGTTCAGCGACTGGAGGACCTCTCCAATTCGGGAGGCCACGCGGGAGCCAGCCACAACGCTGTCCTGTTGATGGAAACGCCGCTCTGGAAAGGGAATGACGGTCTCTCCGAGTCCAAGGACCGCTCCGAAGACACGAGACGCGGTTCTTCAGAGGCGCACAAGAAAGACCCGGCCAAACCGGACAAGGCTCGTGTCGATCGACGGAAATCCTGGTGGAAGAGCCTGTGGTCTCCAGACCCCCGGAAGGCGGTTCGGGAACCGGTGCACAATCTCGCAGCCTACTACTGGAACGGAGCCCGTCCGACGGCGCAGACCATTCGCGACATTAACTTAAAGGGAATGTACGTAGAAACGGACGAACGCTGGTTCCCGGGGACGCTGGTCCTGATGACGCTGCAAAGGACCGACTCCGGTGACGAAAACGCCGAACGCTCGATCCACGTGTACACCAGAGCGGTCCGCTGGGGAAAGGACGGCGTCGGTCTGCAGTTCGCCCTGCCTGATCTCGAGGATCTGCCCGAGGGGTTGAAGTCGCCGGTTCGGACGGTGAACAGAAAGGAACTCGCTAAATTCCTCGAGGGAATCAAAAAAGGGCGCAAAGCCGACACCCCCGGGCAGGCCTCGCCTGCGGCTTTCGCGGAGCGCAAACCATCTCTCTGGGAGGGCATTCGAGCGCGATTCACCCGCCCAGTTCCAACCGAGAAAGGGCCCGAACAGCTCAACATCGATGAGCCGGGGAGAGAACCTTGAAGAGATCAGGCGCAGTGCGTGAAGATGCGATGGTAGTCACGCGTGGTTTGACTTCTAAGTCCCCCCTAAAGCCAGTGCTTCGCGCAGGGCGCGGCCTCGTAAACAAGACCCGCGTGCTTCTTCGCTGTGGCGATCAAGGACTGGCTCTCATAGAAATTGCGATGGTGATGCCGATCTTTCTGATCCTCATGCTAGGCATATTCACCTTCAGCATTGCCATCAACAACCAAATGACGCTGACCCAGGCGGTCGGCACCGGGGCCCAGTACCTCCAACAAATCCGAAGCAGTACCACAGACCCGTGCGCCGACACATTCGCCAAGATCAGGAGCGCTGCATACTATCTTGATTCGACCCAGATCACAGTCACGGTCACGATGAATGGCACGACGCCTTCACAAAGCGGCAATTCCTGTTCGGGCGCTCAAACGAATCTCGTCCAGGGCGCGTCGGTATCAGTCTCGGCAACCTACCCTTGCAATCTCAAAGTCTATGGAGTGGACTTTTCCCCCTCTTGTCTGCTGCATGCCCAGGTAACGGAGTATGAATACTAACCGCGGAATCATCGAGACAAACACAATGAAAAGACTTCATGTCAGGAATCTACTGAACGACCAAAGCGGACAGGTGCTACCCTGGGTAGCCCTGGCGCTAGTCGCGCTGCTGGGAATGGGCGGGTTAACAATCGATTTGGGGAATGCCTATGTCACTCGCAACCAGAGCCAGAATTCAACCAATGCAATGGCCTTGGCGGCGGCTGGAGTGGTGTACAACACATCTTCAACCGCCAATGCCCCGGCCATTGCGCCGATATACGGCAGCGGAGACCCAAGCGATAAGAACTACAACCCTCGCTGGGGAGCAATTACACCCTCCGTGACCACTAAGTGTCTTACGATTCTGATGCCCCCGGGATCTTCCTGCACCGGAGCACCCGACAATGCTGTCGTCGTCAAGCAGACGGTCAGTGTGCCCACCTATTTCATGCGCCTGTTTGGAAAGAATTCGATCAACGTTACAACCACTGCGACGGCGTCGATGCAAGGCGTAGCGCAGCCGTGGAACGTGGCTATCATCGTTGACGGAACCGCATCGATGAATACGACCGATTCCAACTGCGCCGGAAGCGTGACGAGGCTCGTGTGCGCATTGAATGGGCTTCAGTACCTCTTGCAAGACACGAATCCCTGTCCTCAGGGCCTATCGAGTTGCACGACCGCTGCCGCCAATTTCCGCGTGAGTCTGTTCACTTTTCCAAATGTTGCGAAGACCACAAACACCGCAACCTCAACGTCCGCCGCCACCACCGGAGCGGCGAACTTTTATGGTTGTGCCGGAGTCATTCCCACACCAGCGCCTTACACTTTTCCTACGGCCGGAGCATCATCTTATACCCCGGTCTCACTGACCTTCACTCCGAGCGGTCAGAGCAAGCCGATAACGACGCAAGCTACCTATCAGGTTGTGGATTACACCAGCGACTACTACCTCGGAACCGCGACAAACCGGTTGAATTCCAGTTCCAATCTCGTCAAGGCGATCGGCGGCGCCAGCGGTTGCACCGCCATGAAGAGCAACGGTGGCGAGGGAACTTACTACGCAGGCGTCATCAATGCCGCGCAAGATTCACTGATGGCTCAGAAGACTCTCTACCCGAAAGCCAAGAACGCCCTGATCATCTTGAGCGACGGCCAGGCACAGGCATCTTCATCGCAGCTGAATTCGGGCGTAACGTTGACCACCACCGGCTTGTATCCCTCTGCAAAGGATGAATGTCAGCAGGCAATCATGGCGGCCCAGGCGGCAGCAACTGCTGGAACTACGGTGTACTCAGTTGCGTACGGCTCGGAGGGGTCGGGGTGCTTGACATCATCCGGAGGAACGGACAGCTCAAGCATTGTTACCGGCATCACCGGCTTTACGCTTTCAGCGCTTACGCCATGCCAGACCATGCTTGATATAGCTTCTTCGACGGGGACTTTCTACTCCGACTACAACCAGAGCGGTTCGGGGAGCACGTGCCAGGACGCATCGCATACAGTCTCGAGTATGTATGACATATTTGCGTCCATCTCAGCGAGCTTTACGACCCCGCGATTACTCCCTAACGACGCCCACTAAGTCGCGGGAAGCACAATTTGCATCATCGTATCCGGGCGGGTTTAACTCGCCCGGATTTGTTTTACTCTACTTCCGGGATGATCAGCAGCACTTCTGCTTTGGCGGGCTGACCGGCATGAATGGCCGGCCTGAAATGCCACTGCTGAAGCGCATCGAGCACATATCGGCCCAGCCGGAACTCCTGCGGAAAGACCACGGCCAATCCCTCGAAGCCGCCTGTCTCATTCACATAGCCGTGAATCATGAGCGCATCGCCATTGATTCCGCCGGAAGGAATATTTGGCCGAACGATCACATATGGCCAAGGTGGGTCAATCCGCGACATCGTGCCCGCGGACTTGGCGTCTTCCGAAGGCGGAAGCGAATACTGGAGAATCCAGCTTTTGGAGAGGCCAACATGGAGATACACGGTGTAGGCCAACCTGTCCGTCCATAATTCTCCGATTTCCGGATACTGTTCTTCAAGCGACGCCCCTACGACGACCGCTCCAAACTGGCCGTCTTTCGGCAACGTGATCCGTTCAGTCGACAGCCCTTCCGCTGCACCGAATCCAGAATCCGCTTTCTTGTCGGACCCCATTGCTGCTACCGGTTTTCCGAAGTCACCGGCCTGGACTGCTTCGCCATTCCCCTGCTCCTTGCTCGCCGGTCCCGAGGATGGCGCGGGCGCGCTTTCATTCACGGGTGGGAGCGTCACCGTGCCCTCGGGCATATATATTTCCGACAGCGTCATCACCGCAGCTGGAGCGGGATCCGACGACCGTTGCGAAGTTGTTAGTGGAGCCGACTGAAGCCCTTCAGGCGCGCGCACCGTCAAGGGCGTGGTAGTACTAGGGAGCATCGCCTGCGGATGCACGCTGAGGCTGGCAGGCGACACCCTCAGTTCGGCTAAGTGCTCCTCTTCGTTGGGTAAGTCCAGCGAAGGCGCTGCATCTGCAGCAGCGCGCTTCTGAGACGGAGGCGGAACAATCGCGAGAGCCGGAGTTCTGGCCGGTCTCCAAATCACCACTTTTGGAATCGGAATTTCCTGGGCGAGCGTCAGGTCAGAACGAAGGTCAGGTTGCACGACTGTCTGGGGTCCCGTCTTCAGTCGTGGCAATTGAACCGGCGGTGAGGTTGCCTTTGCCGAAGCTGAATGCACGTACGGTCCAGGACGCCACTGCGGATAATCATTCCTGCTGTCAGAAGACCGTCGCAGGCCGGGTTGCGCCTGACGCAATTCCAGGCGCCGCATCACGTATCGATCCGTCATAACGGGGTCTTTGATTGCCGCAGCGTCCATGATCCCGAACGACAAAACCCCGCATACGACTCCGTGCACCAGCATCGAGAATACAAATGAATCGGGACGCCGGTCTACCTCCGGGCACTCGTAGAACAGCGTGATCGTACGGGATGAGCCCATGCCCGATGAACACCCTTCCGTGAGCCACTCGGTCCATCATTACCGCAGAAAGATGCTGCAGGCACTCGGAGCCCGGCCCAACGCTGATTGTCGCGATTTCGCTGCTTAGATTGTATTCCCTTCCGAATCGCCCGCAAAGCCGCAACTTCTCGAGTTCATTCAGGTAACTACCGGCGCTTTCTGGTAACGGACCTCAAGTCATGTATACGACGGTAGTCTATCTGCGTTGCCTCGTATACGGCGGTTTACACCGGGGCCAGCCAATCTCGTGACTCGCTCCGCATAACTTGTTTGTTGTCTTATACCGACGTTCCTATATGGAGGTTGGCACGCCGCTTGCAACACGGCGGGTGTCACTCCCGTCCAGCGACAGTCCTGATCTGCGGATTGGTTGATATGGATTTGAACTGAATGCTCTTCCAGATATATTCCCGCTCCGCGCTCCGATTCATAACGAATCGCATTGCGTCGACGCACAACATCTTCCGGCCGGCCGAAGCACGGAACTGGTCATCGCGCCAGTTCAAACAGGTTCATAGATGAATCGAAGACTCGTTACGATCCTCTTTCTCGCATGTTTGATTGCGAGCGGATGTGCCTTCCTTGTGTACCGCATGATCAACAACATCATGGCGAATTCGCGGCCGGTGGCCAGCACCCATGTGGTTGCGGCGGCTGCGAACGTAAAAATCGGCACCGTGCTGACAGCGGCGAACCTGAAGACAGTCGAATTTTTGGGAAATCCTCCGACGGGTGCGGTTCTCAAGCCGGAGACTGCGATCGGGCGCGGCGTCGTTTCAGACCTCTACGAGGGCGAGCCAATCATCGAGAGCCGTCTGGCTATCCCCGGCACCGGCGGCGGCTTGGCCTCCATTATCCCCAACGGCATGAGGGCATGCGCGGTCAAGGTGGATGACGTCGTGGGAGTGGCCGGATTCGCGACACCAGGAATGCGCGTGGACGTTCTCATCTCCGGCATTCCGCCCAACGCCCAGGCCAATCAGGGCACGGTAACCAAAACCATTCTTCAAAACATCCAGGTCTTGTCCGCCGGCACGGATATTCAGAAAGATGCCGAGGGCAAACCGAAGCCCGTGGCGGTAGTCAATCTGTTGGTCACTCCCGAGCAGGCTGAAACCCTGAGTCTGGCGAGTAACGTACGCATCCAGCTTATTCTGCGTAATCCTCTGGACACGGAGATCGGCAAGGTCCCGGGCACCGCGATGAGTCGTCTTTTCGCCGACAGTGAGGGAGCCACGGTGCGAATCCGTCCTGTTTCGATTACAAGGGTCGTTAGCCCGGCGCCTCCCAGAGCCTTTTCAGTGGAAGTCATCAATGGGTCGAAGCGGAGTCAGGAAAAATTTGCAGCTCCCGAGGAAAACAAGTGAGATCACGGCTCGGTAATAAGTTCGCATGGTTCCCCCTGCTGTTCGTTGTCGTCGGCGCGTCCTCGGGCCTGCCGGCTCAGACTGCCTCGCCTGCTGTTCAATCGATCAGCGCCGTGAGCCACGACTCCTCGAACGAACTTTCTGTGGGCGTAGGCAAAACTGTACTGGTCGACTGCGCACATCCTGTCGCTCGGGTTTCCATCGGTCTGGGAGACTTCGCCGAGGCCTCCGCCATCAGTCCAACGGAAATCATGGTCAATGGCAAAGCTCCGGGAGAGACCAGCCTGATTATCTGGGATAACCAGGGTGGCCGGCAGTTCTTCAATGTGACAGTACGCGCTAATTCGCCGCTCTCGAACGAGCAACTGGAGGCGATTCGGCGCGAGCTCCGAATTGAACTCCCTGGACAGAACCTCAAGGTCAGCGCCGAGAATGGCGCGATCTTCCTGCGCGGAACGGTCAAGGATCTCACTGGATCGACGCGCGCGGTTCAGATCGCATCCACTGCCGGTAAAGTCGTAAACCTGCTCAACGTAGATGTGCCGTCCGCTGAGCCTCAAATCCTGCTCAAAGTGCGCTTCGCCAGCGTTGACCGCAACAGGAGCAAACAACTCGGGATCAACCTGTTCAGTCTCGGGCTTGGAAATACGGTTGGTGGAATCACCACCCAGCAGTTCACTCCGCCGACGATTTCCGGCGGTTCTGGATCGAGCTCAGGCGGCGTTTCAAGTTCGGGATATCAGGCTACTTTTACAAATGAACTCAATTTCCTTGCATTCTTCCCGGGCCTGAACGGTGGCGCAGATATCCAGGCGATGGAGTCCAAAGGGGTCGTAGAAGTTCTGGCGGAGCCGAACGTACTGGCCGCAAATGGCAAACAGGCCAGTTTTCTGGCCGGCGGAGAATATCCTTACCCTGTCGTTCAGGGCGGTTCAGGTGGTTCGGGATCTTCTGTTTCGATCATGTTCAAGGAATATGGGGTTCGTCTGAATTTCATTCCGACGGTCACTCCGCGCGGAACTATCCGACTTCAGGTGGCTCCCGAGGTCAGCTCACTGGATTTCTCGAATGCTGTCGAGGTGTCCGGGTTCAACGTGCCCGCCATCGCCACGCGCAAAGTAAAAACTGAAGTCGAGCTCGCCGACGGTCAATCTTTCATCCTCGGCGGATTACTCGACAATCGGGAAACCGAGACCTTCCAAAAGATCCCCTTCATCGGAGACGTTCCCATCCTCGGCAAGTTCTTCCAGTCGATGTCGAAGAACAGGACAAACACAGAGTTGATTGTCGTGGTGACGCCGGAGATCGTATCTCCCATCGAGGCCGGCGCACCGAAGCCTGAGCTGAAGTACCCGGTCCAATTCCTGCCGCCCAATTCCGGCGTGCCAATGAACAACCCGGACGCGAAAACAGCGGCCAACACCCCGAATCCACCTCCGGCCAGCATCCCGGTCGAGAAGTTGATCGAGAGCATGAAGCCCGAGACGCCATTGATGATCGACAACGCCAAGGAAGGATTCGGCGCGCCCTCGTCAGTGGCGCCTACAAGCGCGGGCCCTGCCGCTCCGCAGTAGAGTCCAATGGGACTGATGCGGGCGCTTTTGGTTGAACCCGCGTGCCCAGGTCGGGATCGGAAGCTCGTATCTGACCTGCTCGCATGAGTGATCTACAAGTACCCGCATTGCAACATGCTGCTAACACCGCCTTGCCGACGCGTACGTTCGACGCACGCCCCCTGCGACTGGACGACAGTAGATGAAAGGATCTGGTCACAAACATGAAGGGGTTAGGCAAGTTATACGCGGCTCTGCAAGATGGCATGAGCGGGCGCCGGCAGGCTAAGAAGGATATCGCTCTCCAGGTCTCAAACCTCACGCGTCAAACCGTTCTTGCCACTTGCATGGAAGTCGCCGACAACGGGGAAAAGCGCAGAAAAGGCCTGTTGGGACAGCAACGGCTTCGTCCAGGGGGCGGCCTCTGGATCATCCCGTGCGAAGCGGTGCACACATTTGGAATGCAGTTTTCGATCGACCTCGTCTATCTTGACCGCATGAACCGAATCAAGAAACTGCGGAGCGACGTGGGACCTTGGCGCCTCTCAGCTTGCCTTTCCGCGCGCTCGGTGCTGGAGCTCCCCGCAGGCACAATTCGTGCAACTCAGACAAAACTGGGCGACAGGCTGGAATTCGCTGCGGCTGTCCAGACGAACAATACCCACCAGTCCTCCTGATAAACCACCTGGTTTCCTATTTTGATCCACATTGGTCAGAGGCTTTTACTTAGGCTTGCGAGCTTCCAGATCAATCATGTGTATATGGTCGCTGAGCAAAATTGACCTTGAATCCGGCTTTCTCTCTGCTCAGCCAACTTACAAACTGCGCCTCCCCGGCAGAAAGGGGGAACTCCCGGTTGCATTGGGAAGATAGTTCCCGAAGTATACTGGCTACACATGGCAAGCATTCATAGGCAGAACCTTCACTTTTATGTTACTGCAGCGTTCTGTATCTTTTTGGCGCCTGCCGCGTACTATGCACACCTTCTGCCTGAGTCGTCCTTTTCATCGACCGGCCCCTTCTTGTTCAGTTGGTTGTTTCAGTCGATCATCTGGGCGGCGGTTCTCTATCAGTTTGGCGTTCCGGCTTCATGGGCCGCGTATCGGCATAACTCCCTGAGACTTCTGGTCGCCATTCCTTTGGGAATAGGTTCTATTGCATATTTCGGCCCGATGCAGGGCATGGAAGTCGCCGTGGTGGTTTTCACTTTGGCTGAGTTTTACTTTCGCAAGGGATCCTGGAAACGCGCGGCCGACACTCTTTGGCCCTGGCTCTATCTTGCGTTGGGGATCAGCGTTGCACTTTTCTACTCGTCGATCATTGTGACATTTCGCCCATGCACGGCGTATGACGCGGCTTTGAGCCATCTGGATTCGCTGGTTCTGTTTGGCGGTTCGGTCATTCGGTGGAGCAACGCGGCTGCTTTGCTTCTTATTCCGGCTGAATATGTCTACTACAGCATCGGCGGGGTGATGGGGGCGACGCTGTTGTTTCTCTGTCTTGCAGGAGACAAGCGGACGGCCTTCCGATTCAGTGGCGCGATTCTAATTGCCTACTTTATGTCGCTGGTCATTTTTTGTATCTTTCCCGCCCAGGGCCCATTCGTGGATGCCAGCCTGCCGCAAAACTTAATGACTGCTTCCATTCAGCACGCGTCTCTTACCAATGCAACGATTCTCTACCATCACGTTGGCTGGATAAATCCACCTCGTGCGTATTATGTGGCTTTTCCGTCGATGCATCTTGCGCAGCCATCGATTGCAGCCTGGTACCTGCGTAGATGGCGCGGCGTTTCGTGCATCGTTGGCGCATACTGCGCCTTGCTCGTAGTGGCTATCGTCATTCTGCGGTGGCATTATGCAGTTGATATTTTGGGCGGACTGGTATTGGCAGGTCTGGCAGTCTGGGTCGTCTCGGCCACGGACCAACGAAAGATCGCCCAACCGCACTATCAACAATGATCGAGTGGCCGAGATGCGCAAGCCGCCGGTTACTTGGTGGTTGCCTCGGAAGCCATTCCGGGGATTGGCAGCCGTGTCTCGTTCCTGCTCCGTCTAGCGTGCGTTTTCGACTCGATCGGTCGGTGCATCGCTGGGTTACACCCCATCCGGGTGATTTGAAGCAACCTCAGAGGCCTGCTTGTTTCGCATCAATCTCGCGGCGAGATACCACACCAGCCAAGTGGGTGCGGTCCAATATGTCCAAAGATGGACTGCCGAGGGTTTCCAGGCTTCATAGAACAACGCGATTTCGATCAATGCGCTGGCAAAGGCGACGGCGATTAACAGGCCTACCGACCGCGTGCGGAATGCTCCCTGCAAGAGCGCTGGTATAGCCAGAACCTGGTCGAAAAGCCAGCAATAGGGCGCCGAGAGAATGGAAACAAGCATCACGATGGACCCATCTTCTTTCCAATTCCAGTGGTTTCGCCTAGGCCAAAAGTAACTCAGTGCCCAGGCACTGCCCAGGATGGCCGGCAGATATTGCGGCCACCTTGATTCTGTGTGGATCGAATGGCGTACAAGATAACTCAGGCAGGGAATGATATCGCGGTCGATACCAGACGTGCGCAGCATCGCGAAGTAACCATTCCAGGCGATCGGATCTATCCAGGAGACGATGGCGCAGCTTGCAGCCATCACCATCGCCAGACCGGCCGCGACTCTATAGGCCCTCGTCACCACAACCCATAATAGAAATACGATACCGATGGGAATAAACAGATGAGGCTTGACGGCGCAGAGCCAAAGTGAAGCTCCTGCCAGAAGTGGGTTGGTGCGATGCAGGCGAAGAAACAGCACAAGGCCGAGAAGCGCGATGAGTGAGGTCTGTCCGTAAATGATACAAATCAGCGCGGGGGCAAATGTGTATCCAATCAGATACCGCCGATTCGGCGGTCTTCCGCTCATCAGCCAGACCGTATGGACCGAGATCCCCAGGCACCCCAGCAGTAAAGCGCTCCAGAGCAACCAGCCGGCCCTCGCGCCGAGATACCCCAGTGGAAGTACAAGCGGGAGAGTCCAGGGAGGATTCCGCATGAACATAATCTGTTTTTCCGCCGGAAATCCAACGGAACGCTCCAGGGACAAAAGAGCAACGTTGTCGTAAGGATTGGCGTGATGGGCGAATTGGTGCCCCGTAGCCCAATAGACTACGAAATCGCGAGTTCCTGGAGAGTTGGCTGACAGTAGCGTCAACAACAGAACCTGCGCCATGAATCCGAACGCTATTCCGCAGACGGTCACGGCTGATAATTTCGCGCCTGCGCGAACGATGCGATCTCGTCTGCCGGCTGGTTCAATCGTATTCATGGTGCTGACCAGTTATCTTCAAGCTATCCCCGCACATAACTTCCATCGAAAGCGAGAGCGCCGAGGTCCCGTATTCGAACATGGCCATTGAACAACCAATGCCCTGTTCGTCCGGGTCTCGTCAGATCGGTTCGTAACTGCGGAAGACCTCCAAATTAGAGCACAGCCAGTCATCGCAGGGTAATGCACTTTCGGGTGATGTATACGATGCCGAACTTCCCAGACGGCCCTGTATACGGTCGTTTACACCCTTCGGCCCCGACAGCCAACGCTGCAAAGCCTAAGTCATTGATATATAAGGAGGGATGCCGGAGTCTCAGATTGGCACTGAAGTTGCTAATTAGAGGGTGCCCCGGCCCAGGCTGGGAATTCACTGTACGGAGAATTCGGATGAATACGTTGTATCTCAAGTTCTTGGTTAAGATGCAGGACCTGATGAACCGCGAAGATGGTCAGGATCTTGTTGAATATGCTCTTCTCGTTGCCTTGATTTCCACGGCGGTTGTCGCCGGCGCGCAAGGTGTTGCTAGCGCGATTAACAAGCAGTTCAGCACCATCGCCGCGACCATCAGCTAGTTCAGTGGTGGAAACGGCAGGGCGGGGCAACTTAGCAAGTTAATTCGTGGCAGGGAGGTATGCAATGCCCGGGCTCTGGACGTTCCCTCCCTGCAACGATTTGAGAAAGCGCTTGCCTCGCAAAACCAATCGCCGCCCACGGCCGGGATTTCCCTGTAGCCGTGGTCATGTGACCCCTGCTCACAGGGGCGTCAAGGCAAGGCTTTCAATTCCATGCTCAGATTACGGGGAGAGATTGGCCGGATCTTCACTTCGCATCAATTCTCTCCCGCGTCTTTTTTTAGAATCCCGCTTGAGAGTGCTGCATGCTCATATCCACTACGGACATTAAAGAGCCTAAAGTAAGCCTCCCGACGATCTCCCGTCCCGACAGCCCTATTCGCACAGAGTTGGCCTAAGACCTATATGTATCATTCGACCGCTCAGGATCGTGAGATCACTTTGGCGCTCATCGAGGGCGGCCTGACCGCAATCGTATTCGCAGCAGCCTTTGCTGTTACCCCGTCTCGGATCGGCCTGGTTTGCGCGCATCGAGCGCGTTTTTGTCCCCCTGGCGCAAAGGAAGCGCTGGTCAGTCGCGTTTGTCGGCGTAACTGCTCTTGTTCTGCGTCTCGCCATTCTTCCTGTGTGCCCTGTTCCGCTGCCGTTTGTCCCCGACGACTTCAGCTTTCTGCTGGCTGCGGACACATTTGCTCATGGCCGCCTGACCAATCCCACACCCGCGATGTGGGCACACTTTGAAACCATCCACGTCACCATGCAGCCCACGTATATGTCTATGTACTTTCCCGGTCAAGGACTGTTGTTCGCGGCCAGCAAGGTTCTCCTGGGACATCCGTGGTACGGTCTTTTGCTTACAAGTGCGCTCATGTGTGCAGCAATCTGCTGGATGCTGCAGGCGTGGCTCCCCCCAACTTGGGCGCTCCTCGGCGGATTGCTGGCCGTCCTTCGCCTGGGACTCTTCAGTTTCTGGATCAATACCTATACGGGCGCTGGTCTTCTCTCTGCTTTAGGGGGTGCCCTGGCCCTCGGCGCATTGCCTCGCTTGATGAAAACCGCCAGTATGCGCTACGGTTTGGTCCTGGCGCTGGGGATCGCCCTCCTGGTGCTGACCCGGCCTTACGAAGGCATGCTTCTCTGCCTTCCTGTCGCGGTTGTCTTGGGCCGCTGGGCGCTTTTCGCAAAGAATCGCCCGATGCCGCGGCGTCCTCATTCAGCGTGCCGCTCTCCCTCTTGCGCTTGTCATCAGCGACGATTGCATGGCTGGGCTTTTACGATTACCGCGCCTTCGGAAACCCGCTCACGCTTCCATACACCGCAGACCGCGCCGCCTACGCCGTGGCACCGTATTTTGTCTGGCAGCCGGCAAGACTTGCTCCGGTCTACCGGCACGAAGTGTTGCGGAATTTCTACGCCGATCCGTCTGATAGCGAGCTTGAGTACTTCAACAGGATTCACTCCGTATCCGGCTATGTTCCTGAAAGCCTGGAAAAGGTCTGGTCGGCGATTGTGTTCTTCGCTGGCGGTGCGTTGCTTGTACCGCTCATCATGGTTCGGCGCGTATTCCTCGATCGCCGTATCCGCTTTCTCGTGGTCTGTATTCTCGTGCTTATCCCAGGGATGGCGATACAGATCTATGTGCTTCCGCACTATCTTGCGCCGTTCACCGCGGCATTCTATGCAATCGGACTTCAGGCGATGCGTCATCTGCGCGCCTGGCGCCCCGAAGGCAAACCGGTGGGTACCATGCTGGTCAGGCTGGCGGTGACCCTGTGCATCGTTACGGCCGGTCTGCGGTTGGGTGCTGAGCCTCTTCATATCAAACTCGACGAGTGGCCTCCGCCGAAATGGAACTGGGTCTGGTACGGCCCAGGGCATTTTGGCACAGAACGGGCGCAATATCGAGAGAGACCTGGGACGACTCCCGGGGAGCCATCTCGTTATCATCCGTTACGCCGCGAGTCACATGACGCTCGATGAATGGGTATACAACGCCGCGGATATCGATCACTCCAAAATCATCTGGGCAAGAGAGATGGATGCCGCCAACAACCTGGCGTTGATCCGCTACTATCATGACCGCAAGATCTGGCTTGTCGAGCCGGACGCGACACCGGTAAGAGTCGTTCCCTATCCCGCGCCGGAACCTTTAAGCACGGCTTCGCTCAAATCGAATGCTGCCGGGAAAGATGCCTGGGGGCGGAACCATGATTAAGGAACTACGCCTCCCTGTGCTGGTTCGGTCAGGAAACGAAGCATCCGACTTGCAATTCTCCGGTAGCGAGCATGGCCCGATGACTCAGGGAGATTCCCTCACCGGCACACGGTCGTCCGCAATCCGGTCTCGTTTCGGTTTTGCGCCATCCTTCCACATGCAGATGGCCTATGCAAGCGGCGCAATTCTGGTGGTCTCAGTCGTTGGTTGCGGGCTTACATCTGTCTCAATTCCAGATGCCGCGACTGCGGCTATCGGTCTCGGCTTCGTGCTGGCAGCAATAGTACCGTTGTTGGTTTATCTCAAAGAGAAGAAGCGGTTTTACCTGGTTGACTCCATTCTTACAATCCTCTGGGCCTTCTTTCTTTTCTATATGCTTCCCTTTCCGGCCACCATCGCTGCCAGAATGGGCAGGCATATCGACCTTCAGGATTCGCATTTCTTGCAGTGGGATTCGATGCTCGGCATTAGTGCCCCCAAAATCATCGCATGGGTCTCTCAAGTCGGACTGGCCGGCTTCCTGTTTAAGACTTACTTCTTGCTCTTCCCGCTAATGCAGATATGCATTCTTTTGCCCGTTCTCGCGGGCAAAGTGAAACGAGCTCAGCACTTCCTGATCGCCAACCTCGCGGCGTTTGCCATCGGTCTTCCGCTCTTCGCACTTCTTCCCGCGATTGGCCCATGGTATGGTTTTCATCTATCCGCCAGACCTGACCAGGAAGCAAGCCAGGCGCTTTTCCTGCTGATACGATGCTCAGACCACTACCTGTATCAGTACCCGTCGGGAATCATCTGCTTTCCCTCGTTTCATGTCATATGGGCCATCTTCTGCGCACACACATTGTGGGGATTTCGGCTGCTGCGCATCCCTGGCGCCATCCTCTGCGCGCTCATCATCTTTTCTACGTTGAGCACCGGCGAGCATTACTTCTGCGACCTGCTCGCTGGAGTTCTGGTGGCTGCAGCGGCCTTGGTCACTCCTAAAATCGTGGCCAGGTTCTTTCAACCTGCAAACCTTAACCCGGAACCTACATTCCGGCAAAGCAACACGTGAGAGATTTGAAGTTATGATCAGCGGAAAACGAATCGCAGTTGTGATGCCTGCGTATAACGCAGCACAGACGCTGGAAATGACCGTGCGTGAATTGTCTGATGTCGTTGACATCAAGATCCTGGTAGACGATTCCAGCAAGGATCAGACCGTGCTCCTGGCACGAAACCTCGGTGTCCAGACCTTTGTTCACGACGCCAACTACGGGTATGGCCGTAATCAGCAAACCTGCTACAGAGAAGCTCTGGCAGCGGGCGCCGACGTCGTTGTCATGGTCCATCCCGATTACCAGTACACCCCAACTCTCGTGCCGGCTATGGCAAGCATGATAGCAAGTGGCGCTTATGACATGGTTCTGGGCTCACGAATCCTGGGCGCGGGAGCGCTGAAAGGCGGAATGCCCTTTTATAAATATGTTGCCAACCGGTTTCTCACGGCCTTTCAGAATCTGTTCCTGGGGGTGAAACTCTCTGAATACCACACCGGCTTTCGGGCCTTCTCTCGCACCTTGCTCGAGACTCTTCCGCTCCTCGAAAACTTCGACGACTTCGTCTTTGACAACCAAATGGTTGCGCAGGCCGTCATGTTTGGCTTCCGCATCGGCGAGATCTCGTGTCCGACGAAATACTTTGAGGAAGCCTCTTCCATCAACTTCAAACGAAGCGTGAAGTATGGCGTCGGGGTGCTGGCCACAACGGTGAGCTTCGTTGCACACAGGTTGGGGTTCATCCACGCGCCGAGATATGAGGCAACCGGCAGAAAAGTG
>CAWDVL010000016.1:0-96175 GCA_963805695.1 uncultured Acidobacteriota bacterium
TGGAGTGACCTGTCAACCCCTGCACATTCGTGGTGTTGTTTTTGTCGTTGCCTTTGCCGTTGATCGAGGACAGGGCCAGCCGCAGCCGGGGCAGGTTTGAGCGACGATTGATCAGTCTGATATTCGCGGGTCGGAACCGCATGGTCATGATCCGTCGGGAGCTGCCTCGGACTAGTGTCGCGAGTCCGGCTGAGCCTGTCGCATAGGGCGTTCGAGGATTCTCCTTCGTGCTTGCCCCGGCTGCGGCTGGCGCTGTCTTCAATTGGTTGACGCTGTTCATGCGGTTCGAGGTTTTTGTTTTTTCCTTCTTAGGAAAGTTTTTGCTTTTGTTCCTGCAGTTGCTTTTTGCCGGTCATGCCGCTATGGCCCGCCTGGCGGCGGCTTCCGTCTTCACGCCGATGGCCCAGATAAAGCCCAGCAGTTCTCGCCCCACTGCGGTCGTGATCTTGCACTGCTCCTTGCCCGCCGCGGCCAGCCTGGCGTAGCGCTTGTGCAAGCGCAGTTGCGCCTTCCAGGCCATCTCCTTGATCTCCTCCGGCACCCCTTCTTGCCGCTTGCGCAATGCCGGTCCCACGGCCGGCCTGAGCCGGTAGCTCCAGGCCGCTTCGATAGCAATGCGCCGCAGATGCGCGTTGCCCGTCTTGGTAATCGCACCGCGTTGCTGCCGGCGGCCGCTGGAGTTTTCACTGGGCACCGCGCCGCTGTAACCCATCAGCTGCCGCGCGCTCTCAAAACGCGAGATCTGACCCAGCTCGGCCACCACCGTCACTGCCGAAATCTCGGCGATGCCGCGCAGCGCCTGCAAGCCGCGAATCACTTCCTGCATCCCAGCCGGAGCCAGCTTCACCGCCTCCCGGATCGCCTCCTCCAGTCGCTTGACCCGCTCGGACATGTGCTCGACCTCATGCAACAAATCCAGGCGCGTCCACTCCTGCGCCGCCTGCTCGTAACTCAGCTGCCGCACCCAGGCAATATGGGGCTGGCTCCACGCCTTGACTCCGATTACCGGACGACGCCCCGTGCGCAACAGAAACTTACTTAAACGATGCCGTGCCCGCAGCTGATCCTGCTTAGCCGCCTCGCGGGTTCGCACTAGATCGCGCAACGCCTCCGCGCTGCAATCCGGCACCCACACCCCAGTCAGATCACCTGCGCGATGACAGCGCGCCAGCTTGGCCGCATCCCGCCGGTCCGTCTTCACCCGGTCGCCAGCCTTGACCGGAACCAGCGTCGGCGCCACCACCGTGCACTCCACGCCCAGCTCGGTTAACTGCCAATACAGAACGTACCCCGTCGGGCCCGCTTCGTAGCAGGCTCGCAAATGCTCCCCTGCGCCCAGCTTGCGGATCAGCTTCCGCACCGACTCGGCGCGGTTCGGGATCACCCCAAGGCTGCGCACTTCCCCATCCTGCTCGGCAACCGCGACCGCGATCGTCTCGGCATGGACATCCAATCCCAAAAATCGTCCTATGAGAGGGGATGTCAAGAGGAAAACTCTCCCTCTCTCCCTCCAAGGGGAGGCCGTCTGACTTGCATCCAGCCCGATACTGTGGGCTAGCCGCATATTTCTTGAGCGGGATCCGGGCAGTTGCGAGTTATATCTCCTCGGTTTCATTGTTCCGATGGTGGTTCGACGCCCTCGGCTCGTGAAGCTGCGCAAGCAGGAGTGTTGGCTTGAGGTAACATGCCAACCATGATCCTATGTGAGACTCGAGGCCTACAGCTTTTTTGGGTTATGCGAGGGGGCATAGGATAACTTTGGAGTCGCGGTTGCCGAACAACAGCACACACAGCGGCTAACGATTTTTTGGATACTCACCCTCGACCCCGAGCGTCGCGAAAACCGAAAGGCTACCATCGGCCAGAAAAACCTGAGCAAGAGCCTTGATCTTCGCTTGACGCTCAAGCTGCTTGTGACTTCACATATTTTGCGTCGAAATGTTCCCCTTTCTTCCAAAGTGTCAACGTAATGGCAGCGATCTTGCGCGCCAGTGTCAGGCGGGCCAACTCCGGTTTCATCCCTCTGGCCAGCAAACCCGAATAACAATCTTGGAATGGTCCCGCACGAAGAGTGGCGCTCAGGGCCGCACTTTTGAAGATCTCCTTCATCGCGTGGTTGTGATTCTGATTGAGTCCGCGAACCTGCTGTGGCTTCTTCGACCGTTGCAGTTGTCCGTCCACGTAGCGATATTGCGCGCTCTCGTGTGTCTCTACTGCCAGACCGATGTAGGTCCACAGTTGCCGCTTGCTGCGGAACCGGTGCGGGGTCTGCATAAGGGCGACCAGTTGCGCGGCACGAAGCGGGCCGATGAAAGGAATCTGCCGCAAGACTTTTACTGCCGGATGTCTGCGGCTCTCGGCTAACAGTTCTCCTCGCACTGTGCGCCGCAAAGCCTGCAATCCGTCCAGCTGCTGATAGAACAGCTCGGCGCGGCGGCGTACGCCGGCCTCGTTAATCTTTTGCAGCCACTGCTCGCGATGGCGCCGACCATAGACCTGCGTGCCCGTGCAGGGAATGCCCCAGCTGCGATACAGCGCCTTGGTCCGGTTCATTACCCGCTTCAAGTCTTTGCTGATCACCTCATGGCTGCGCGCCAACTCCCGCAACGTCCGTAACCCATTCTCGCCGTGGTAGACCGCTCGCAGCAGTCCGGCGCGGAGCAATTCGGCCAGCTTCCGCGCATCGACCTTGTCGCTCTTGCTGCCCTCTTTCAATAAAGCATTGCGACGTGGATTGCAGACCAGAATCTCCTGTACGTGCGGTTTGAGCACGTCGTATAGCCAGGCTGCCCAGGTCCCTTCTTCCAGCGTCACATGTAGCTCTCCGCGCAGCCCATGCAGGAAATCGAGCAAAGTGCTAGCTTTGGTTTCGACGATCGATTCCAGCACCAGCTTGCCCGCGCCATTCAGAACCGCAATCGAAATCGCTTCTTTGTGAACATCCAGACCGATATACTTGACATCACTACTCGGCATGCTGAGTACCTCCTTGGGGGGAAGTTGATTCTTTATCCGGACCACTTTCCCCTAAGGTCAAGTGTCATCCTTTCAGAACCCCTTGCGAAGATGCGCCTCTTCTCCTGCCGCAGTAGAATGAGACCGGACTGAGCGGAAGATAGGGCCATGCTGGGAAGCAACCCGAGCGCCGGCTCAGTGGCCTCGACCGATCCAGGGGGATGCTGCGGCATCCCCCTTTCAGCTGTCTGCTGGCGAAAGCCCCGCATCGGGAGAGGCACCAAGGCGCAAAATCCTGGGGGTGCGGGGGCAAAGCTCCCGCAGGCTGCGCCGGCGACCAACCTTCCTTCTGAAGTACGGGCGCCCTCTCATAATGCATAACTTTTCCTTGCATGGCCGGTTCCTCTTCCGCTTGTGGCTCTGGACTGTGCTTCTGCAACGATTCACAGCCTAACCCACGACCAGCGCACTGGAACCGGTCACTCTCCAGAAACTAGCCAGCCGAATTCGGAAGAGGTGCCAAGCATAGATGGAGTTCGGCGGCTTTCCTGGAAAGCCATGTCAACTGCTGCTCTCTAAACCTTGTCTCGTATGCTGCCACCCCATGATCGACATAGGCTGAGCCGTACTTGATCATGCGATAAAACAAACGCGCGAGGTGATGCGCCATTGCGGTAATCGCCTTGGGTGCTCCTAAACGGCTCTGTAAGCGCCGGTACTTGGCCCCTAGCGCACTTTGACTTCGTCGCAATGAGCTCGCTGCAAGCCGAAACGCTGTTGCTGCTCTGCTGGTAACTTTTCGCGTTGCTCGCTGAAGCACTTTTCCACCGCTGATACGATGATCCGGGCATAGGCCAAGCCATGACACGAAGTGCTTCTCCGTCTTCCATGCACTCATGTCGGTCCCTGTACCTGCCAGAATCGCCTGTGCTGTCACGACGTTGATGCCATCAATTTGCGTCAGATCAGTTCCAGTCACACGGTAAAGCTCGCTTCGCAGGTCAAATGACGGGGAATTACCATGGGGCCGCTTTCCCTTCCGAGGTTTCGGTAGCGGGTTGGTGTTGTTGTCCACCTGAGCGGACATGCTTTTCAGATGTTGCTCAATTCGATAGTCGCAACGCTCGATCTTCTGTTGATATACCTCAAAGAGCACGAGATTCTCGCCCAGAACAAAGATCAGCTCGTCGCGCCAATTTCCAAGCAGGCTCTTGGCGACCTCATCTGGCGTAGCCTTGATGCGCCAGTCTCGCATCGCAGCCAGGCACTGGGGGTCTCGTTCTCCATCTACGATCGCATGCAGGATTCTTAACCCCGTTGTACCGCTGATATCGCTGATCACATTAGCCAGTTGCAGATTCATCTCCGTGAGTGCCTTCTGAATGCGCTGAATGCAGGTCGCTGCTTCCTGCACCAGCGTTTCGCGATGCCGGAGATATCGACGCAGGATGATGATTTCTCCCTGTGGACGGAACGATGCGGTTAATAACCCGTAGGTATGCAACTGCTGCAACCACTGACAGTCCTTTACGTCCGTTTTGCGCCCAGGAAGGTTCTTGGCTTGACGCGCATTTACGACGCACACACGAAACCCTCGGCTCTCCAAAACCTCGTAGAGGGCGATCCAGTAAACGCCAGTGGACTCCATCGCAACGGTCTTGATCCCGCACCGCTCTAGCCAATTCGCCAGAGCATGCAGATCGGTCGTAAAACAGCCGAACATCCGTATAGACTCCACATCCCGTCCACACGGCACGGCTACCCAGTGCTGTGCGTTGCCAACATCGATGCCCGCAGCATCGTGGTTGATCTCTGCAAATCCATCCAACGTCCCTCGTCTGCCCCTCGCTTTTGCCATCGAACTCCCTCCATCTCAGAAATCGACGGACTCGGCCCGGGTGCCATCGGTTTAGTAAACTCTCCAACGGGATCAAGCTGTCACCAGCTGCCACCAAATCATGAATCGCCAGCACACCGGAACCACGCTCCATGACGGGCACGAAGCTCCAGAGAGACCACGGTCATAGCTTGCCGAGCCGTCGAATTAATTGGACGGCTTAAAACCTCTGAAGTCAGTTTCTGGTATCGGGAAGGGCGGCAACCGCCCTGCGCGGCTCCATGATGACTAGTTCATCTGGCTGGACTTGGACTGCACATACTTGTCGAACGGAATCTCGAAATAGAAAAGCTCGTGGCCGTCGGCATCCATCAGCTTGTGCAGGTGCAGCTTGGAGCCGTGCAGCGGGTCGTTGAGCTGGGAGACGTCGTAGAACAGGAATCCGGCGCGCGTGGTGTGCGCCTCGACCACCAGCGCTCCGTACTCAAACTGGTTGAAGTCTTCCTCGATGTCCTTGTTGCTGGCCTTGGGCTTCAGCTTGATGGTGGGGATGGGGCCCGGCATCGGAATCCGGCCGCCTTCGCGCTCCTTGCGCGTCATCAGCCGTTCCACGTCTTCGGGACCGGCGGCCTGGATGCGCTCGCCTGTGCGGGTCTGGAACAGGATGCGCGCGTCGCGCAGGGAGATGGGCTTGTCGCCGTTGTTGGTCACGATCAGGCGAACCGGCATCACGCCGTGGCCGAGGTAGTCGACGCGAAAGATCGCCTCCTTTGCCTTGGTGTCGTAGGGTTCGGCGGCGATGGCCACTTTTTCCTTATCGTGCACCTCGACGGCCGCAAACGACGTGGCCGGCTGGACGGGAGGTGGCGCGTGGTCGGTGGCCACCGCCGGAAGCGCCAGCCAGACCACCATGAGCGGTAACCCTCGCAAGACCCTCATCGCCATCGACTGTATCATTTGAGGGTTAGACCGCTGGAACCCGGAATCCGTCTCGCTCGAAGCCGCATGGTTATCTTTTTCTACAACGTGGCGCTGCTGACGGCCCTGGTGGCCGGTTCGCCGTGGTGGCTGTGGCGGATGGCGACCACGCGAAAAATACCGCGAGGGAATACGCGAGCGCCTGGGACGGGTGCCGCCGGGGTTGATCGCCCTTGCGGCCGCCCGGCAGAAAGCCCGAAAGCGCATGATCTGGCTGCATGCGGTGTCTGTCGGGGAGGTACTGGCGGTCAGCCGGCTGGTGGGCGAGCTGGATCGCGATGTTTCCCGATCACCGAGTGGTAATTTCGACTACCACGCGCACCGGGCAGGCGCTGGCGACGCGAGCGTTTCGGCGCGGAGCGGGTGTTCTATTGCCCGCTGGACCTGCCGCTGGGCGGTGCGCGCTTATCTGAGGGCGCTTCAGCCGGAGCTGCTGGTCCTGGCCGAGACGGAGTTCTGGCCCAACCTGCTGCAGGGTTGTTTCCGGCGCGGGATACCCGTAGCGGTGGTCAATGCGCGCATCTCCGACCGGTCCTGGCCGCGGTACCAGATGTTGCGGCGCCTGTGGCGGCCGATCCTGGGCCGCTTGCGCCGGGTGCTGGCGCAGACCGAAACCGATGCGGAGCGCTTGCGGGCGCTCGGGTGCCGCGCCGGATGCGGTCAGCGTTGCCGGAAACCTGAAGTTCGATGTGCGGGCCGCGCAGGAAGCGGAAGTCACACGGCTTCTGCAGCCGGCTGCGGTTCGGTTCGTGGTCGCGGGCAGCACACTGGAAGGTGAGGAGGCCGCGCTGCTCGAAGCATGGCCGCGCCTGCTCGAAGTCGATCCCGGGCTGGCGATGGTGCTTGCGCCGCGCCACCCGGAGCGGTTCGGCGCGGTAGCGGCACTTGCTGAATCGGTCTGGCGTTCCCTGGGTCAGGCGATCGGCGTGGAAAACGAATCGGCCCGATCCGCGGAATCCGCTACGGCCCGGCCAGATTCTGCTGCTCGACACCATCGGCGAACTGGCCTCGGTTTATTCGCTTGCGGCAGTGGCCTTTGTCGGCGGCAGCCTGGTGCCGGCCGGCGGCCACAACCCTCTGGAACCGGCGCAATTCGGGGTTCCCATCGTGATGGGACCTCACTACGCCAACTTCCGCGCCATCACCGAAGATCTGATTGCGCATCATGCGATCCGGATCGCCCCGCGCGAGGAGTTGGGCCAGAGTTCTGATCGATCTGCTGGCCAATCGAGACGAGGCAAAGGCCATGGGCGAACATGCTCGCCATGTGTTTGAAGCAACAGGCGGGAGCAACAGGACGGTGTATGGCGGCTATCCAGCAGCTTCTCCACCCGAAATCGCAGGCGCCGGTGGGAACCGGTTCGGTCGCGTCGGAGAGCCGGACAAAATGAGTGTTCCAGGCCGGCGTCTGCTTGTTCCGTTCGTTCCCGCTCTATCGCATGGCCCTTGGTGTTCGCGAACTGCGCCTGCGACGCGGCTGGGAGCCCGTTCGGCGCCTGCGCTTTCCTGTCATCAGCATTGGCAATCTCTCCACCGGAGGCGCGGGGAAGACGCCATTTGCGATTGCTCTCGCCCAGGCGCTCAGCGCTAGAGGCTTCGGGGTGGACGTGCTTTCGCGCGGGTATGGCCGGCAAGCAGGAGCCGCGGCCCGGGTCCGGCTGGACGGTACTGCGGACGAATTCGGCGACGAGCCGCTGTCTTGATCGCGCAGCAGGCAGGGTTCCGGTCTACGTGGCCACGTGAACGGTACGAAGCAGGCTTGTTGGCGGAGACCGATGCGCAATGCCAACCGGACCTCGCGTTCACATTCTCGACGACGGCTTTCAGCACCGCCAGCTTTATCGCGACATCGACATCCTGCTGTTGAACCGCGACGACTGGCGTGATCGGCTGCTGCCCGCCGGGAATCTGCGCGAACCGTTGCGCGCGGCCAGGCGGGCGACCGTATTGGCGATTCCGGCGGAGGATACCGAGTCTCGGAGACGAGCTTCGCGCCTGGGGCTGGCGGGGGCCGGTCTGGCGGCTGCGACGGCGCATGGAGGTTCCGGCGATTGAGGGCCCGGTGGTCGCCTTTTGCGGCATCGCGCGGCCCGGCGCAGTTCTTTGCCGGACTCGAGGCCGCAGGGCTGCGCCTGGCCGAGCGCATCGCGTTCCGCGATCACCACCGATATACGGCCCGCGATCTCGAGCGGCTGCAAAGCGCTGCCCGGGCTCGGGGCGCACAGGCGCTGGTGACGACGGAAAAGGATCGGGTACGGCTGGAAAATCTGGCCGGCTTGGGTTCGGGGATGCCGTCCTGTATTGACGGCCGGCCTACGAGTCGAAATCGAAGAGGACCCCGACGGTTCTGACCTGGCTGACCGGTAGGCTGCGGAGCACCGAACTCCGTCCAACGTTGTGAGAAAATCTAAGTTTGCACACGCAATCCAAGTACCGCCTGCTTGTGGTCCGTCTGGGAGCCATGGGCGACATCCTGCACGCGCTGCCGGCGGTGACCGCGCTGCGGCAGGCCCACTCCGGCTGGGTGATCGACTGGGTGATCGAGCCGGCCTGGTGCGCGCTGCTGACGGCCAACTGCGATCCCGGCGACCGCTCGCGGACCTGCCCAGCCTGTGATTGACCACCTGCATCTGGCGTCGACCAAGGCCTGGCGGCACCATCCGCTCGACCCAGGAACACGTCAATGAAATCAGTGCGTTGCGCCGGCGCTCTGCGGGAATCCCACTACGATGCGGTGCTGGATTTCCAGGGAGCGGTGCGATCGGCGGCGGTAGCGCGGATGGCCCGCTCCCGGCGGCGCATCGGCGAATCGCACCCCCGCGAATGGGCTGCGCGCTGGCTGTTCACCGAGCGGATCGCAACGCGCGGCGCGCACGTGATCGAGCAGGACCTGGAACTGGCAGCGGCGGTGGCTGGGGACGAGCTCAACCCGGTTCAGCCCTGGCTCCCTGTCGATCCGACGGCGGAAGCCTGGTGCGACCAGGTTCTCCTACCCTCGGCAAACCGGCCGGCGGTGCTCCTGAATCCCGGCGCCGGATGGGGCGCAAAGCGCTGGCCAGTGGAGCGATATGCTGCGGTGGCAACGGCATTGGCCGAGCGCGGTTTTCGCGTGCTTTTGAATGCCGGCCCGGGGGAAGAGTCGCTCGCAGAGGCGATCGAGTCGCAATCCGGCGGCGCGGCGCATCCGCTCAACTGTTCGCTGGCCCAACTCATCGCGCTGACTCGGCGCGTAGCGCTGATGATTGCTGGTGACACCGGGCCGCTGCACCTGGCGTGCGCTCTGGGCCGGCCGGTGGTCGGGATATACGGGCCTACCGATCCGGCACGCAATGGCCCATTCGGTACCCGGTCCCGTGTGTTGCGCAGCCCCGATAGCCGACGGGATCACAGCCGCCGCTCCGAACCGGAGGCCGGTCTGCTGACCATCACTCCAGAAGCGGTGCTTCAGGCGGCCGACGAACTGCTCGCCGGGGAGACCGTGGCATGAGTCGCGACGCCGATTCCTCCTGCATCGGACTGGGTCACGCGCTGGCAGCGCATTGCGCGGCGAATTCGCGTTCCCCTTGGCTTCCTTACCGCCGGTTTGTACATCTTCGAACTGTGGCGGGGACAGCCTCGCATGGCAGCGGTGGCCTGGAGCCTGGCGCTGGTGGCTGCCGGGACTGTGGTTGCGCGCCTATGCTTCCGGCTACGTGAAGAAGAACCAGGAGCTTACGACCACGGGTCCGTATGCGCATACGCGCAACCCGCTGTACCTGGGCTCGATGCTGATGGCGGCCGGGTTTGCCGTGGCGTTGATGAGCTGGCCGGTGGGGCTGGTCCTGGCCATCGGGTTCCTGGTGATTTACGTGCCGGTGATTGCCTCGGAAGAGCGCTTTCTACGCGCTACCTTTCCGGCCTTCGACGATTACTGCCGCCGGGTACCGCGCCTTTTCCCTCGTTTTGGAGGAGGGCACAAGCCGGAGGGAGAGAGCTCGGGCCGGTTCTCCCTTGCCCTGTACCTCAAACACCGCGAGTACAATGCTCTTTTGGGGGTAATTCTGCTGTACCTCAGCCTGGCCTTCTTTCGCCCGGCCATTTCGTTCATCTTCCATGGGCGGCCCTGAACAAGTACCGAGCTCAACCGTCAAACTACAAGGAGTCACGCCTGCCGGTGAAGACGCGCACGACTGCAGCAATCACTTTTTGCGCCCTGGTTCTCGCCGTTGCGGCACATGGTCAGCAAACTCTCCCCTTACCGGCTCCCCGGGCCGCGTTCACTTTTCCGCAGAAACAGACGCTTACCTACTCGGTCGACTGGCGTGTTTTCTCCGCCGGAACGGCGGTGGTTCACTTTGAAGCCGCTGGAGACACTGAGCGGATCAGTGCCAACGCCGACACCAGCGGCGCGATCAACCTCCTGTTCCACGTCAGCGACCATTTCCAGGCTACATTCGATCGCAATACCGGTTGTACTTCCGAGTTCGACAAGCAGACGGTGGAGGGGCGGCGGCAGGTGAACTCCACGCTTAAGCTCGATTACACCCAGCTCAAATCGATCCTGGACGAGCGAAATGTGACGAAGGGGCAGAACAAACACCTGGAGACGCCAATCGCGGGCTGTCTTACCGATCTGCTCTCCGGCCTTTTCTATGCGTCGTCGCAGCCGATGGAAGTGGGGAAGTCGTTTGTGATCCCGGTCGTGGATGCGCTTCACACCGTGCCCGTGACGATGAAGGTGGAAGGCAGGGAAGAGATCAAGACTCCACTTGGAACGTTCAAGACCATCCGCGTTCAACCTACGGCCGATGCCGGCGTGGTGAAGAACCGCGGCAATATCTGGATCTGGTACACCGATGACGACAAGCACCTGCCGGTACAGATGCGAGCGCGGCTTTTCTGGGGGACGATCACGTTCCGGCTGGCGGCGAATGAAAATAAATAGAGGCTGCCAGACGAGTCGGATCGTGGCCAACATGTCCGCAAGGAGCCGGCATTGCCTCTATCGAAGGTCTTTTATCGGCTTCCGTTAACGCCACCACTCGGAGCGAATCTCCTGGCCGGGAACGACTTCAGACGGAGTGCCGGGCGCCGGCGACCACAGCCTCAGGCCATCGACTGCGAAGACACTCTCGATGGGCTGTGTCCAGTGGTGCAGGGCGAGGTCGAAAAGCCCCCAGTGAATGGGCATAAGCAGACCATGCCCGCCCAGAGCACGAAAGCTGCGGACGGCGCCTTCGGGACCCATGTGGATGTCGGCCCAGAGCGAATTCGAAGCTCCAATCTCGAGCATGGTGAGATTGAATGGGCCATACTGCTCGCCAATGTCGCGGAAGCCGTACCATTCCCCCGAGTCCGCGCCATAGTAGACACGGTGGCTGGGGCCGTTAAGAGCGAAAGAAGCCCACAGTGTTTCGAACCGGTTGAAGAGGCTTCGACCGGAAAAGTGGCGGGCCGGTAAGGCCGTCACAGTCACTGAGCCGACCGTGACATTTTCAGTCCAGTTGAGCTCGGTTGAGCGGACAGGGTCGACGCCAAGAGGTCGCAGAATATCTTCAACGCCAAGCGTGGTGATCCAGCGGGCGTTGCGAGCCGCCTCAATTTGCGCGAGCTGCCGAATGGTCCCCGCGCCCAGATGATCGTAGTGATCGTGAGAAATCAAAACCACATCGATGGGGGGCAGATCATCCAGCGCGAGCGGGGCCGGGAAGAAGCGCCTGGGGCCTGTCCATTGCGTAGGCGCGGCGCGTTCATCCCAGACAGGATCGATGAGGACACGAATTCCGTCGATTTCAACCAGGGATGTGGAATGGCCAAACCAGGTGATGCGCAGGCCGGAGCGGGGAGTAGAGGCATAACCCCGGGGATTGGTGTGGAAGGGTCCTGGCGTACGTTTCGGCGAACGCGCGGCCGCTCCGAAGAAGAAACGCGGGCCCACTTTGAACATCGTGGAAAGGCCGCCGACGTTGGTCGGCACCGGATTCACAAAACGTTTGCCCACTTTTCGGGCGGGTAGCAATGGCATGTCTATTCGATGGTGTAACTTGCATGGGGATTCTAGAGCGACCTCAAGGGCGGGAGATGTGCCTCTCAGGAGCTAACGCCGGGGTTGATTCTTGGTGTCGGCGGCGTGACGGGTGTCATGCCCTGGCACAAAAAGTCGATTTCTTCAGGCACTATGAGTTACCGTCACCGGCAAGTCTGGTGAATTGGGTTCGACATCGTGAGGCAGATTGGTTTCTTCCTCTGACACGACGAGGAAGTTGACGAGGTCTGCTTGTCCGAAAGCGGTAGTAATGGCCACATCGGACGCATCCCGGCCCGTGGCCATCAGAATTCGACCCAGCCGCGGTTCGTTGTTACGCGCATCGAATGTCCACCAGCGATGGTCCAGATAGACTTCGAACCATGCGCTGAAATCCATCGGCAGGCGCGAGGGAATTCGAATATCGCCGAGGTACCCCGTCGCGTAACGGGCGGGAATATTCAGCGCCCGGCAGAAGGTGATGGCGAGATGCTGGAAGTCGCGGCAGACGCCTATTCTTTCAGTGAAAACATCGAGAGCGGTCTTCGTGGGCCGGGCATGCTGATAGTTGAATTCGACCTTGTTGTGTACCCAGTCGCAAATGGCCTGGACGCGCCCCCAGCCAGGTGCAAAATGGCCGAATAATTCGAACGCGATCTTTGAAAGGCGATCTACTTCGCAATAACGACTGTTGAGCAGGTAGACGAGGGCGTCGTTGGGCAGATCGCGCACCGCCAACTCGTGCGCAAACCAGTTCATTTCGTCCGGGGTGTCCGGGCATCGAACCAGCGTGGAGTTCGTCAGTCGAAGCGGACCGGGAGCCGCAACGAACCTGGAGCACCGATTTCCGAAGCTGTCGATGTAATAAGTGACCGGCAAGCCTGGTTCGGTCTGTAACTCATCCGGTTCCATCAGATCCTGGGCGCGCAAGGGATGGACATTCAGAAGCGCCACCATGGCGATTTCCGACGGAATCTGGAATTGAATGTCAAATCCAACGCGAATCAACACGGGGAAACCTCTTATCTTTAGATGAGCTGACGAGTTCGACCGGCCTTATGCTCTTGGGTTTGATGCAATCCGGGAAGTCCGGGTCTGGGGTCCATTGGAGGGTCGCTCTTGAAGAATTATCAAATTGCAACAATCCCCGGCGACGGCATAGGTAAGGAAGTTGTGCCTGCCGGACGGCAAGTGCTCGAAGTGCTGGCGCGCACGCTGAATGGCTTTCAGCTGGAGTTCGAAGACTTCGACTGGGGCGGCGATTACTACCGCCGCTGTGGAGCGATGATGCCTGTCGATGGGCTCGAAGCACTGCGCGGCAAAGACGCTATCCTCTTTGGGTCCGCAGGTGATCGGAATATTCCTGACCACATCACGTTGTGGGGTCTGCGGCTGAGAATCTGCCAGGGTCTTGACCAATATGCCAATGTGCGCCCGACGCGCATTCTCCCTGGAATCGACGCGCCGCTCAAGCGCTGCGGGCCGAAGGATCTGGACTGGGTCATTGTGCGCGAGAACACCGAGGGCGAGTACTCAGGCGCAGGCGGCCGGGTACACCAAGGGATGCCCATCGAGGCCGCGACTGATGTTACGGTGATGACGCGGGCGGGCGTCGAACGCATCCATCGTTATGCTTTCCGCCTGGCTCAATCGCGGCCGCGCAAGCAATTGACCGTCATCACCAAGAGCAATGCCCAGCGCCACGCGATGGTGATGTGGGACGAGATCGCCGCGGATATTGCGAGAGAGTTTCCCGATGTGACCTGGGACAAGGAACTGGTTGACGCTGCCACGGCGCGGATGGTCAACCGCCCCGGGTCGCTCGATACCATCGTCGCCACCAATCTTCACGCCGATATTTTGAGCGATCTCGCGGCTGCCCTGGCGGGCAGCCTGGGAATTGCACCGACCGCGAACATCAATCCGGAACGCAGCACGCCGTCGATGTTTGAGCCAATCCACGGGTCGGCATTCGACATCGCGGGAAAGGGATGGGCCAATCCGATTGGTACGTTCTGGTCGGCCGTATTGCTGCTCGAGCATCTCGGCGAGCACGATGCGGCGAAGCATCTGATGAACGCAATCGAATCGGTGACCGCCGATCCTTCGCTTCACACACGCGACCTGGGAGGAACGGCATCGACCGCCGAAGTGACCGATGCTGTCTGTACGGGAATTGTGAGGGCACCAAATGCCAGCGTTGATGACAGCCTGATCCGAGCGAGTTGAGGCGGAATGCTGCGTTCTAGTTCACCGATAACCTGCGACGCGGCTCACCCATGTAGGCAGACGACTGATCGGGGGGAATCAGCCGGTTGGCGTTTACGCTGTCTTCAGGTTTCACGACTGCGTAGGTGGGATATTCCTTCCACTTCCCATCCTTGTTGATGAACTGGCGGGCGAAAGGGTGATTGCTGAACCAAGCCTTGGCTTCCGCGTCGACAGCTGCCGACTGTTCGGGGCCAAGCTCCGCGGCAATGCTTTCCAGATCGTTGGCGACGATCTTGAGGCCCTCGTCGCCGCCCTGGAGCGCCGCCAGCCGGTAGTGATAGTAAGCCGTGCGGGGATCAACGGGAACTCCCATGCCATCGCGCGAAAGCACCCCGAGGGCAACCGAGGATCGCCATTCGCCGGCCTCGGCAGCGTCCTTCAGAAGAGCCGGCGCTTCTTGTGCCGATGCGGCCAGCTCCGGCCGCTTCACCAGGAGGACGCCAAGTTGGTGCTTGGCCACGACAAATCCGGCTCCGGCCGATTCGCGCAGGAGTTTAATGGCTCTCTTTACCTCGCCCTCGTTCTTTTGCCGCTGCCACAAGAGGTTTGCGAGTAAAAATTCGGACTTCGGGTCGTGGAGTTTGGCCCCGGCCTCATACCAGCGTTCGCCCGCGGCCTGGTCGCGCTCGACACCCATGCCCCGGAAATACATCTCACCCAGATAGCACGCTGCGAGGCCGTTTCCTTGCGCGTAGGCCTGGTGAAATAGATTTTGAGCCATCGCCGGGTCTTTTGTTCCCATGTCCCCCATCAGGAAGGAGACGCCGAGATTCACTTTCGCGCTGATCAGTCCACCGGCGACCGCGCGCTGATACCAGCGCATCGCCTGCGCCGGATCGCGCTTGACGCCGATGCCCACATCGTAGAAATATCCCATCTGTTTCTGAGCGCCGGGGTCACCCGCATTCGCGGCCTTTTCATACCAATACGCCGCGAGCTTTTCGTTCTGTGGCACACCGCGGCCGGCAAAATAAGCAGCGCCTAATTCCACTTCTTCCTTTATCGATCCTCTTTCCGCTTCAACCTGGAGGCGGGGAATATCGAGATCTGCCGCCCGCAGATGGGTAGGGATTGCAAGGACAATCGCACCGAAACCAAGCGCAACGGAATTGCATAACCGAATGACACGGAGGAAAGCAGAGTACGCCACGGGCTGCCACCTTTCATTAACTTGCTGACACGCGTCAGGTTCAGGACAGGTTGTTGGAAGTGAGGGAAGTACTGGTCTACTCGCGGTCCTAGACGCCTCGATTTGGATGGAGGTTATCAGTGCAAATGGCGTGGATTTGGGGGTTCGACCACGCTAAAACGCGGTCACAGTGGGCGAATCATGCCGCTCGTCATGACGGGAACGACGCTCGTCACAAACGGTTTCGAAGATCGGATATGTGACGGCCGGTAGCATTGGGGCCACGACCGGCGACTGCCCCTTACCCGGGGTGCTGGCGAGATTGTTCCCAATCCGCTGAGAGACGTAGTATTCTGGCTGCCCCCGAAACCCCAGATCTCGCCTGGAGATTCCCATGAAACACATCACGGCCGCAGTCGTGTTACTCGCAGCGTGCGCAGGGTGGGCTCAAGAAGCCGTTTCCCCCAAACCGGCGACGCTGATGCAGGGCCTCAGCAGCTTGCACCATCCTGTCTCCACCACGAACAGTGACGCACAACAGTTCTTCGATCAGGGATTGCGGTTGGTCTACGCTTTCAATCACGAAGAGGCGGGGCGCTCGTTCCGGCGTGCGACGGAACTCGATCCGAAGCTTGCCATGGCGTGGTGGGGCATCGCGCTGGCGGTGGGTCCGAACTACAACCTGCCCGTCGATCCGGAACGTGAGAAGATCGCCGTTGACGCCATCGACAAGGCGAAGGTTTTATGCGCCGGCGCGCCGCCCATCGAGAAGGACTACATCGATGCTATGGCGAAGCGTTATTCGCACGATGCGCAGCCCAACTATCACCAGCTCAATGTCGACTATTCGAGCGCCATGCGCGAACTGACGCGCAAGTATCCCGACGACCTGGATGCCGCCACGCTGTTTGCCGACAGCATGATGAACCTGCGGCCGTGGAAGTTATGGAATCCGGATGGCGCGCCGGCGGAAGGCACCAATGAAATCGTAGCGACGCTGGAGGGTGTTCTTCGCCGCGATCCGAACCATATCGGCGCGATGCACCTCTACATTCACGCCGTGGAAGCCTCTCCCCACCCAGAGCGGGCGTTGCCGTATGCGGACCGCATTGGCGCACTGGCGCCGGCGGCCGGCCACCTGGTGCATATGCCGGCCCACATCTATGAGCGCACGGGAAATTTCGACGGGGCGCGCGAGCACAACGCAGAGGCAGCCAAAGCCGATGAAGACTATGCCGCGGCCACGGGCGCGCAGGGCATGTACATGATGATGTACTACTCACATAACCTGCACTTCGGTGCGATCGCAGCGAGCATGCAGGGCCATTGTGCCGAGGCCAAGCGCTCGGCGGACCGGCTGGCCGACAACCTACGTCCTGCGCTCAAGGAAATGCCGATGGTGGAAGCGTTCGTCGCGGTGCAATTGGCGGTGGCGGCGCGCTGCGGGAAATGGGACGATCTGCTGGCAAGCAGCGAACCTTCGCCGCAGACTCCGATTCTGAAAGTGTATTGGCTCTTCAGCCACGGATTGGCGCTAGCCGCCCGGGGTAAGATTACAGAAGCGGAGGCGCTGGAAAGGCAACTCGCGGCCATCGAGAAATCCACGTCTCGCGACGACATATACATGCCGCCCATCGAGAACCGCTCGTGGCAGATCTTTCATATTGCTGACGACATTCTCGCGGCGCGGGTTGCAGCCGGGAAAGGCGACAAGCCGACGGCGATCGGATTCCTGCGAGATGCCGTGGCCGGGCAGGACAAGTTGCTCTACGACGAACCTGCGGACTGGTACTACCCGGCGCGCGAATCGCTTGGCGGCATGCTGCTCCAGGCCGGCGATGCCAAAGCGGCCGAGCAGGTGTTTCGCGACGATCTGGAACAGAATCCGCGTAATCCGCGATCGCTCTTCGGGCTTGCCGAAGCACTGCGCAGGCAGCAGCGCGACTATGAAGCGTCATGGATCAAGCAGCAGTTTCAATCGGCCTGGCAGGGCGCCGATGTGGAACTCAAGGTTGAAGACCTGTAAGGCCAGGGGGGTGAGGCCGGCATTAATGCCGCGCGCTCTTGGTTGCGGGGGAGCGCTCGGTGCTGGCCGCCAGATCACGCAGGTCCTGCATAGTGCCGGGAGGATAACCGGTCGATTCGCGAACCACAAGCTTGGTGTCGATCTTGTATTCGCGATGCGTCGTGGTGTTCTCCACGTGCGCGCGCAGGGCATTGACAGCCGCGCGCGCCAGTTCCGTGCGTGACATCTGGATCGAGGTCAAGGGAGGAATCGTCACCCGCGCCATATGAATGTCGTCGAAGCCGATGATGGAAAGATCATCGGGCACGCGCAGCCCTGCCCGATAGATTTTGTGCAGCACACCGATCGCCGTCATATCGTTGGAGCAAATCACAGCCGAAGGTAGCTTTGTGTTGCCCAGGAGTTTCTCGGCCGCAACGATGCCGCCCTCCAGAGTATGGTCACCTTCGACGATCCAATCCTGGTTGATGGCGATACCACATTCGGTGAGGGATTTCGAAAACGCCGCAAGACGCGATTGAGCCGAATGAAGCCGCATGGGACCGGAGATGAATGCAATATTGCGGTGGCCCAGCGCGGCAAGGTGCTGTACTCCCTGGCGGATGCCGTGATGGTAATCGACCTTCAGCAGGCTGATCCCCGGCCGATCCGGACCCTGGTCTACAAATACCATGGGAATGTTGCGCTCGGCGAGTTGCTCCAGGAGCGGTTCCTCAATGCCGAAAGTCATAACCGCAACGCCTTCGGCCTTGCGTTCCAGCATACGGCGAATGCAAAGATTCATTCGCCGTGGATCGTAGTTGGTAGAACTGACCAGGATCTCGTAACCATTCTCTACCGCGATGTCCTCGAATCCCTGAATAAGCTCCGGGAAGAAAGGATTGGTGATCTCGGAGACGATCAGTCCGAGAAGCCGGGTACGGCCTGAAACCAGCGCCCGCGCTTGCGAGTTCGGGAAGTAATTCAGTTCGCGAATGGCTTCCCACACACGCTTGGCCATCTTGGCGTTCACTGTGGGCACGTGATTAATGGTGCGCGAAACCGTGGCGATGGACACATTGGCGCGTTCCGCAACGGTGCGGATATCCATCAAGATCGGCTTCTTCTTTGCGGCGCCGGTGGCGGACTTGGTCCTTTTGACTGGCATGAGGGCAGCGAGAATGCGTTTACAGGATACGCCCCATACGGGAGAAATCAAGAAACAAAAAACCATTCACCGAATCAACACGAATACTGGTGTGCTCCGATATTAGAAAAGGTTTACTCATTGCTCGTGGTCAAAGGCTCGCCTGCGCGTTGCCAATGCCGCGAATGTGCCATGTCTCATTTGCTTTCTGTCGGTTTTCCAAAAAAATCTCATTGCGAGGGGAACTTTTTTGCGCAACCGTGTCAGATGAGGTTAGGGCAGTACAGGCAGGTCTGCCATCGTTCGCATAGCTTCCATGTAAACAGAAAATGACAACCGCACGTCAAAAAAGTGCAGACGAATCAATCTGAATCGCGGTATGCTCTCCGCAACCACCTCACCTCGGAGACCTAAAACCTAACCCAGGAGATCGCCAAATGGCCGCAAGAGTTATCCATTTTGGGCCCGACGATTGTCATCGCCGCATTGTGCTCCAGAGCGCCGGTTACTCTGTGGACGAGTGCTACTCACTTAGCGAACTGCGCGCCCACCTTTTGACCGGCGCCGTTTTCGAGGCAGTGTTCATCAGCGAAGTTGAGGGTTTTTCGCCCGAGGACGCGGCCGCCCTAGCAAGGATGCACTGTTGCGGTCCGATTGTTCTCTTCCGGGGCACCAATATCTCGGACGCAGATTCCGAATTCGACCTCGTCATCCATGCCCTCACTCCGCCGGACGTGTGGCTCGATGAAGTGGAAACCTTGATCGCGAGGCGGCGGGCCTCCCGCATGGGTACCGAGGTTTTCGCCGGCGGTTCCGTGGACCTTCACGGTGGATCCAAGATCGGGAGCGCCCGGTCGCGCGCATAGACTCCGGCGCTCGCTGCGTCAGGCAAGGCCCGGCCGTTGGAACTGTGCGATTTGGCCGCTTCTCCCCCTTCCGGGTATACTGAATATTCGGCAAGCCGCAGGAAATGTGTGTCCTTTAAGCACTCCAGCGGTCGCCGGGCAATGTCGTGGCGATAGTTAAGGCCCCGCCACGAAACACCCAAGAGGATTCGGAGTAGAACGATGGCACAGGTATGTGACGTTTGCGGCAAAGGCCCGCAGTTTGGCAACAACATTTCACACGCGCACAACGTGACGCGCCGAAGGTGGAACGTAAACCTGCAGAAGGTCAAAGCGGTCGTCAACGGTGCTCCCAAGAGCATTCGCGTCTGCACCAGCTGCATCAAGAGCGGCAAGATCGCGAAGGCGTAATCCCTTCGGGCATTTGGCACCGGCGCCCCAGGATTCGGTAGAACCCCGTCTTCGGACGGGGTTTTCATTGTGGCTTAAGACGGCCTCGCGGGCCCGAATATGGCGCTGCGTAGCGTAAGATGGCAGCGACCTTCGAGGAGGCCTGATGGACCGTCGCAAATTTACGCAAGCCTTTGCTGCTTCAGCCTTTGCCGCCGCCGCTTCGCCCAGTCTGCCTGCGTTTGCGCGCCCTGATTCGCCCTCGGCCGGTTCATCGACGCCGTTCTCGCTCTCAGTCATGCTGTGGACGGTCTTCAACGACCTGCCGTTCGAGGAGCGGCTGGCCAAGGTTGCGGAAGCCGGCTATACCAATGTCGAATTGGTTGGCGAGTACGGCAAATGGATCCCGGCGGACTTCGATCGGGCCAACAAGGCGCGCAAGAAAATCGGAATCCGCTTCGACGCGACTGCCGGCCTGAAAAACGGCGTCGCCAATCCCGCGCAGCGCGATGCGCTCGTGGAAGAGCTGCGCCAGGCCCTGGTTCCCATGGAAACGCTCGGATGCCCGGCGATGATCATGCTTTCGGGCAACGTCGTTCCCGGACTCGGGCGCGAGGCGCAACACCAGAGCTGCATCGAATCGCTCAAGAAAGCGGCGGCGCTGGTCGAGGGCAAGCAGATCGACGGGCAACCCGTTCGCCTGCTGCTCGAGTGTATCGACCCGGAAGAAAACCCACACTATTATCTGCAATCGGCCGCGGAAGGTATGGAGATCGTCCGCGCCGTCAACCATCCGCAGGTGCAGTTCCTCTACGACCTCTTCCATGAACAGATCGCGGAAGGCAATCTCCTCGAGAAACTCGAAAAGAATATCGACATCATCGGCCTGATTCACGTGGCGGACGTGCCGGGTCGCCATGAACCTGGCACCGGCGAGATCAATTACGCCAACATCTACCGCAAACTCGCGAAGTTGAATTACAAGCACGTGGTCGCGATGGAATTCAAACCGACGGGAGATCCGGTGCAGAGTCTGCGGGCCGCGAAGGCTGAGGCTATCAAGGCTGCCAGCATATGAGAGGCGGCGATTCCCCCGGGAATTGCTTAGAGGGACGTTGATCTGGTGATTGTGACTTTTGCCGCGCTGTCTCGGCAGGCTGGCATCACGGGCCAGTAGACAGCACTGGAAGAGGGTTTGTCCTACGCCGTCGTGCATGTCCTGGGCCACTCCGACAATTTCGCGCCAGTGGTCGGTGCTTGTCCCGCGAATCTTCTTGCCTAATACGCCGACGGGGTTGTGCCAATACTCGTGCCGAGATCATTACTTTGTGCAACGCGGGATCACCCCATACCTGAAGTACTCAAAGAAAAGTTCCATCTTCCCGAAATAAACTTCCCGGGATGACCCAAAACGCCAAACCTTTTTCACAATACCTCATAGAGACATTCTCTGGAGGGCAAGCCGTGGCTACATCGACCTGGAATCTGCAAGGAAACGCCAACACTACAACCACCAATTTCCTGGGTACATCCGACAGCCAACCGCTGGTAGTCAAAACCGCCAATACCGAGCGACTGCGGATCGACGTCAGCGGAAATATTGGCGTTGGCACCAGCACTCCGGGAGCAAAGCTGGGTGTTGACCCTCAGGGTGAGGGTGGAATCAAGGTTGGAGGGACCGACGGCAGCCAGCTTGACTTAACAGTCTCAAATCAGAATGGCCGTGCTGAGATTCAGTCCTGGGTGGCCACCACCTCGGGACCAGACGGGCCAACTCCGCTACCCCTCCCAAGGCTGAATCCGGTTGGCATCACGTTATCTCGAACGGCGAATCTGGCTTTGAATCCATTTGGCGGCAACGTGGGAATAGGTACCCACAGTCCTGGTGCCGAACTGGATGTCGCCGGAAATCTGAACGTCAGCGGTTCCGCAAATGTTGCCAGCCTGAATGCCGCCGCCATCTCCGCATCCAACCCGAACGGCACTCCCATAACGGCTCAGACAGCGACTGGCGCAGCCGTTAGTGCGACCAGCGAGTCAGGAGAGGCGATCTATGCAAACAGCACCTCGGGAATTGGAGTGGTGGCCAACAGCAGCTCCAACGCAGGGCTCAATGCCGGAAGTGACAGCAGTTTCGCCGTCATTGCAACCAGCGGCAGCGGTATCGCAATCCGCGCCCAGGCCAACACCGACACGGCTGTTTTTGCGACGACTACGACCGGCTGGGGCGTCGATGCGCGAAGCACTAACGGCGTCGGCGTGAATGCCTCAAGCGACACAAACATCGGGTTAAATGCAGCCAGCGGCAGCGGTATCGCGATTCGTGCCCAGGCCAGCAGCGATACAGCCGTCTTCGCCACCAGCAACTCCGGACGAGGCATCGATGCGCGAAGCACGAGTGGCATCGGCATATACGGCACCGGTGGCCAATTCGCCGGCTATTTCGATGGCTCCATCGTTGTCACCGGCGACGTGTTCCTGACGGGAGCAGATTGCGCCGAACACTTCGACGTTGTCCGCGACGAGCCGCTGCCGGATGCCGGGACCGTAGTCGTGATCGACCACGACGGTCATCTGCGCGAAAGTCGCGATCCGTACGACAAAAAGGTCGCAGGTGTCGTCTCCGGAGCTGGAGAATATCGTCACGCCATCGTGCTGGATAAGCGGGCTTCCGATGATTGCCGGGTGCCCATCGCGCTCGTGGGCAAGGTCTATTGCAAGGTGGACGCTCAATACGCCCCAATCGGCATCGGTGATATGTTGACCTCTTCTCCCACGCCAGGACATGCCATGAAGGTCTCCGAACAGCATCGAGCCTTTGGCGCCATCCTCGGCAAGGCACTTAAAGCCCTTGATTGTGGAACAGGTTTGATCCCGGTTCTGGTTGCCCTGCAATAGAGGGCCCTAACAGTCGAAGGGGGGCACACACATGACTGACACCAGTCTTCGGTTTCTATTGTGGTCCAGGTTTTCATCCGCAACCAGTGCAAGCGCGCTGGCTCAACTATTGGGCATCAACTGGCCGCCACCGCCGACTGTCTCGCTTCGCGATATGGCGAGTCGCATCCTCGGGCACGGCTTAGCTCTTGACGAGATAGTTCCCCCCGACGAAGCGATTCCGCCCAGAACTACGGTTGATCCCGGATATCACGGTGTACCTCCAGGCTTTGTGGATACGACGACTCTCCCTGCCGAAAGCCGCCTGATACCACAGCTCAGGAATGCCGCCGCTCTCCGTGACGGCGATGCAATTCTCAAAAACGTGTGCCAGACGGCCGCGGCGGATTTCCTGGGACAAAGCAGTACAGATGCGGCACTACTTACGGCGATGACACAACTGGCCGTAACCGGCTCTAATGCCTTTGCCAAATGGTCGGTGAACAAAACCCGGAATTGGGTTCCGGTAATGGAGAGCTTCGGTATCCCCGCGGCAGTTGCCAATCGGCTCAACGATAAAATGATGGCCGACTTTGATGCGGCCGTTGCCGCAGTTCGCGCTTCGAACTCAGGCACAATCGATCCGACCACCCGGGATTGGATCGCGGTCTCCGCCGAGGACGATCCACCCGACTTCCCGGTGAATATCCCGATTGCTCCCTTTCCTCAATTTCATCTTCCGATTACAGTCAACGGACCCAGTGTCAGTGTTCGCTACTTCATCGCATCTGACCTACCTTCGTCATCGGTGAACTTCGACACGCCCTCCATTCCGCCCGGCGATGAAGTCGTAATTTACATCCACGGCGAGGGCTCGCGCGCGGAAGAAGCCCTCGACCTGGTTCCAAGACTGCTCGACGCCGCCAAGACAGCTGGCCGGCATTTCACCTTGATCGCGTTGGACCTGCCCGGATGTGGCTACACCAAGCTAATCGATGCGCAAGGAGTACGCGATACGCCTGATCATCTCACTATTGCCGCCATGCCGCCCACCGACACTAAGTTCGGAGTAGTAGAGCTTTCGAGCTTCGCTGGCGCACCCATCCTCGACTTTGTGCAGGCGACGATTATCGCGTTTGTCGAGGCCCTGGTGGTTCCCATGGGCAACAAAATCTCCGCAGTCGTGGGCGGAAGCCTCGGTGGCCATATGTCCCTGCGTCTCGCCGCGAGTGGCAAGCCGTGGATCGGCAACGTCATCGCGTGGTCGCCCGCGTCGGTTATGGATCACACTACGCCGCTCAAGTTCACCGGCTTCACGGTCGACCTTTCGCAGCGTGTACTGACCGACCCGCACCTCGCGAAACTGGCCACCGAGACAGAGTCCACCGCTACTCGATCCAACTTCTTCAATCAGGTGTGGGATCAGGACACGTTCAATCCCAAGAATTATCAAATCGGAGGGGTCACTGCCGCGCTCCTCGCCACCGGCGTCTTCTCATCCGTGTTTCCGGGCCTGGGGCCTGCGGAATTCACGCTGATGACGGCCGAACTCGCGTCGGTGCTTCTCGGGTTGGAGGTAGTTCCACCACAGCCGCAACTCTGGTATCGCGATGGCTGGGCGTCAAAGGTGGTCTACATCAATGAATCGCGCTGGGAGCGGCAGGAAGTCTATACATCGAACTTCCGCCGCTGGCATTGGCGCATCTGCGAAGAAATGGTCGGCTTCAAATTCGATTCGCTCATTCCATCGATTCAAAAGCCGCTGCAGTTATTGGTCGGCGAGATCGACAACTATCCGCAGGTTCACTTCCTGGAAAATGTTATGAATTTTGCCAAAGTTCTTGCCGGACCGGGCCGGGCCCGCGTCGTCACAGACACCGGCCACTCCATCCATAACGAGCGTCCGACATTATTAGCCAGCCAAATCATCGAGATGCCCATCCTCCGAAACTCGTAGATTCAGATCTGTACGACTGTTCAGTCGATGCCTGGCTATGATCTCGGCGAACGCCGCAGCCATGTGTTTAGGTTGACCGATAAGACACTGGTATCACGGTACTTATCGCTTATTCAGCTCAGACGATTCATTGCAATTTGTAGTAGACTGTCGTCACCTTATGCCGTCCCACCCGAAAGACCGGATCAGATCGCAACTTCACAGGGTACTCGCAAGCACTGCGTTTGCGAATACCGAACGAATGCGACGATTCCTGAAATTTGTTGTCGAGCACGCTCTGTCCTCTCCGAATGAGCCACTGAAGGAGATGATCGTTGGAATGGAACTTTACGCCGGACAGGGTGAATTTGATCCTCGAACTACGGCCGTCGTCCGGGTGGACGCAACGCGATTGCGCGCGAAGCTTCTCGAATACTACTCGTCGGAAGGGGTTACAGACGCTCTTGTCATCGATCTCCCCAAGGGAGGTTATTCGCCGGCTTTTCGTGAAGCTTCTAATCAGTACACCAGCCCGAATCCTGTTTCGACTGCTGTCGCGGAACCGTCTGTCGTAGTTCTCCCTTTCTCAAATCTTAGTCCTGATCCCGAGGCATATTTCAGCGACGGACTCACTGAGGAGATCATCCACGCATTGTCCTCCATTCGGAGAATTCGAGTCGTTGCGCGCACATCCGCCTTTGCGCTCAAACACAGGAACGCAGACGTTCGGGAGATTGGGCGGTTGCTAAACGTAGATTTCGTCCTCGAGGGAAGTGTTCGCAAGTCGGGTGAAAACCTGCGCGTGACGGCGCAGTTGTCGAGCACTTCGGACGGCTATCAGCTTTGGTCGCGACGTTATGAGCGCAAAGTGGAAGACGTGTTTGTCGTGCAAGATGAGATAGCCCTTGCCATTGCAGATATGCTGCGGGGCGACAAACCAAAAGAACAGCGAGGCTTATCGGGCAATCACGTAGACGACTTTGAAGCCTACGAATGGTACCTGCGAGGACGGCATCACCTGAACCGCCAGACAAGAGAAGAGTTTCACAGTGCCATCGAGTGCTTTGAAAAAGCTTCCGCGCGGAGTCCCGGATATACGCTGGCGTTCAGTGGAATGGCATTGGCTTGGTTCTACCTTGGCATGTTTGCCATGGATGCTCCGCTTGAGACCATACCCAAGGCCCAGAGAGCGGCGGCCCGAGCACTGGAAATGAATGAATTCGAGGGAGATGCTCTGTCGGTATTGGCATGCACCAAGGCCATGTTCGATTGGAACTGGGGCGAAGCTGAATTATTGTTCCGGAGGTCTCTCGACGCCCAGCCCCGGAGCGATCTCCCGGAGCATTTGTTTGCGCTGTTTGTGCTTTTACCGCTTGCCCGGATCGAGGAGGCGCTCAACGTCCTCGACGCCGCAAGACGAATCGATCCGTTGTCTCTGTTCGTAGCTGCCACCAGGGGCGCAGTGCTATTAATGGCGCGACGAAGCGGCGAGGCGGAGCTCGAATATCGTCGCGCGCTAGAACTGGATTCCAATTTTTGGCGGGCGCTCGTGGGCATGGGGCGTTGCCATGAATCGCGCGGAGATTATGAGCGTGCAATCGCCTGTTTTGAGCGTGCCACGTCCGTTTCAGACAACGTTCCGACGGCTATTGGAGCCCTGGGACGTGCGTATGCGCTGGCTGGAAGAACGAAGGACGCTCGTAAATTACTGGACAAACTAGACACAATTGCCAAGCATCGGTACGTGTCACCCTATGGGCGTGTCCTGATTCATTTAGGGTTGAAAGACGATCAGGTCTTCGACTCGCTGGAACGCAGTTGCAACGAGCGAGCCGGCTGGCTTATGTACCTTGCCACCGATCCACGATTTGATTCCTTGCGGCAGGATAGACGGTTTCACTCTCTTCTCGAACGATTGCACTTACCGCGAATAGCTTATTCAACAGATGTTTCAACCTGAACTTCCCCCTCTTTGAAACCGTTTCAAACTTGCTATTCGAGGGCAGGTCAGCCAGACTGTTCCCGGTGCAAGATGACCATCTCCGCAGCTTTGAACCGTTCCCGAACCCGAACTCCTCAGAAGCCTGCAATTCTTTTTGGCGGGCAATCCTGGAGTTATGCCGAGTTCGATGAACTTACCAACACGGTGGCACGCAATTTGTTGATGGCGGGGCTGGAACCAGGCGATAGGGTCGCCTTCCACCTTTTGAACGGGCCCGAACTCGCCCTGGGTTATCTCGGGTGTCTGAAAGCGGGAGCTATTGCCGTACCAATCAACACGCGTTTGAAGGGTGCGGAGATCGACTATATTCTTCGCCACAGCGGATCGGCATGTTACATCGGCCAACCGGAGCTGTATGCCGAGGTGGCGAGGTCCTGCCCAGCGATAGACTTACTTGAACTTCGTTACTTGGCGGGTGACCTGCCAGATGTTCAGGCGAATTCTTTTGCCGATCTTCTACGCGTAACTGGTCAGTGCTTTTCTCTTCCCGAGATCAGCCCCGATCATGTAGCAACGATTCTCTACACATCTGGGACGACCGCCAAGCCCAAGGGTGTGATGCACTCGCATGAGAGCCTTGCCCAGACGGCGTACACCATGCGTCAAATGGAGCTGGAACAGGACCAGATAGCGGTCGTGATCTCATCGATGACGCATATGATCGGGTTTGCAATGATTTTCCTGTCCGGTCTACTCAACGGGGCGAGTGTTGTGATTACGCGGCCATTCGATTTCAAGAACAACCTGCACGCATTCGCGCGTTGGAAGGGAACGTACATGCTTGGGCTTCCTGTGCTATTTCGCGGGTTGGTTCAAGCACAAAATGAAATGCGGTCCGATGTGGCATCGGGAAAATTCTACTTCTGCGGCGGCGACTCCGTGCCTTCAGCGCTCCAGGAGGCTTTTGAGACTGCTTTCGGACCCGTTTGTGAAGTCTATGGCACCACTGAGATCGCCCCGGCAGCCTGGAATCGCCCAGGGCAAGCCAAGGTTGGCTCGATCGGTCTCCCCGGTGACGGGACCGCATTTCGGTTGGTTGATTCCGATGGTCGCGATGTGACACCCGGGGATGTGGGAGAGATCTGCATCAAGGGGCCGCACCTTATGGTTGGTTATTGGCAGGATTCAGAAGCCACGACAGCCGCCCTCCGGAATGGCTGGTTCCACAGCGGCGACCTGGCTCGCTACGATGACGGCGTTTATTGGTTCGCAGGGCGCAAGAAAGAGATCATTGTCCGCGGCGGAAGCAATATCTCCCCTCAGGAAGTCGAAGCGGTCTTCTATCAACATCCTGCGGTGAGCGAGGTGGGAGTTGTGGGTCGGCAGGACGATGTCTGGGGAGAAGTTGTGATCGCTTTCGTGGTCTTGCAATCAGGACAGGCGGTCACTGAGGCGGAGTTGCTGGCATTCGCCCGAGAACGGTTGGCGGACTACAAGACGCCGGAATGCATCGTCTTCAGGGAGGAACTGCCCAAAGGGTCAACCGGAAAAATTCTACGGCGAGCGCTCAGCCAAGAGCAGGGCACCCTCGCGTCAAGCATCTGAGCTTTCTTCAAGGATCGAAGACTCGTGAGAGGAGAAACATCCCATGTCGACCATTGCGTCTGCTGTCCAGGAGCACCAGGTTATTCACGCCCCCACCCAACTTCTTATCGGGGATAAGTGGGTTCCCTGCGAATCCGGCAAGACATTTCCCACTTACAACCCGGCGACTGGCGAAGAGATCGCACAAATAGCCGAAGCTGACGCCGCGGATGTGGACAAGGCTGTGAAAGCGGCACGGCACGCCCTGGAACGCGGCGCATGGCGCAAGACATCCGCGTCGGAGCGCGGCCGACTGTTGAATCGCCTCGCCGATCTGATTGAGAAACACGCAGACGAACTCGCGACCCTGGAGACACTCGACAACGGAATGCCATTGACGGTCGCGCGGAACATTGCTGTACCTCTTACCCTTGGGCAGTTCCGCTATTTCGCCGGATGGGCTGACAAGAACCACGGCAAGACGATTCCCATTAATGGGGATTATTTCTGCTACACGAGACACGAGCCGGTAGGTGTTGTCGGCCAGATCACTCCCTGGAATTTCCCGCTTCTAATGTACGGAATGAAACTTGGACCGGCTCTGGCCACGGGTAACACGGTGGTGCTCAAACCCGCAGAGCAAACTCCGCTCACTGCCCTGCGACTTGGGGAACTGATCTTGGAGGCGGGTTTCCCTCCAGGCGTCGTAAATATTCTTCCCGGCTTTGGTCCTACGGCAGGAGCGGCCATCGCAGATCATATGGACATTGATAAAGTCGCGTTCACCGGCTCGTGTGAAGTCGGCCATCTCATACTGCAGGCGGCCGGAAGGTCCAATCTCAAACGTGTCAGCCTGGAACTGGGTGGAAAGAGCCCGAACATAGTTTTTGCCGATGCCGATATGGAGCAAGCGATTGAAGGCTGTCATTTCGGGCTGTTTTTCAACCAGGGCCAAGTCTGTTCCGCGGGTTCCCGTTTGTTCGTCGAAGAGAAGGTCTATGACGAATTTGTCGAAAAGAGCGTTGCACGTGCAGGCCGGCGGACGGTAGGCGACCCCTTCGATCCAACCGTCGAACAGGGGCCACAGATTGACCGCACGCAGTTTGACAAAGTGATGTCCTACATTGATGCGGGCAGGCAAGAGGGCGCGGATCTTCTTATCGGTGGTAAGCGCGTTGGAGACCACGGACTGTTTATCGAACCAACGGTGTTTGCCAATGTTCAGGATGAAATGAAGATCGCCCGCGAAGAGATTTTCGGACCGGTAATGAGCATCATCAAGTTCCGCAATCTCGACGAGGTCATTGAGCGCGCAAACAATACTACTTATGGTCTTGCTGCCGCGGTTTGGACGCGGGATATAAGCAAGGCACACGCAATCGCCAACAATGTTCGCGCGGGAACGGTGTGGGTTAACTGCTTCGATGTCTTCGACGCCGCAGCCCCCTTCGGCGGTTTCAAGCAGTCCGGTATCGGGAGAGAAATGGGTGAATACGCCTTGCAGCAATATACCGAGGTAAAGACCGTTACAGTCAAGTTGTAACGGGAAGATCCGCCCATCGCCGACCCACATCCTGCCTCGTTGCGACATCCCGATCCGAAGGTGAATACGGGGCAGGTTCGCCATTTGCGCAACTATTCAAGTGATGTCTGACTAATGAGGTGGGCTTCATGTGGTGAATCCTGCTACAGGGAGCTTGTGTGACATCAACCAACTCGCACGACCGGGAAGTTGCGCCGCGACACTCAGGAAAACACAATCCAAAGAGGATAACCTTGCATGCCCAGCCGCTGACGTGACCCTTTACAAAGAAAAACTAATGCCCTGGGAGGAAAACGGTCTTCGTTTGCGCATGAGATGAATGAGCCCGTCTGCAGCGGTAAGCACCTCCGCCTTTTCGGCAGAGATGAGCCGGGATAGTGGGCAAGAGCAATCTGAGGAGAAAGCCCACGAGAATGCAGATGAAAGCATCGTCGCAGCATTGTCCGCCCTTCCAAGCGTCAGAACCTGACGCCGATGCGTTCAGTCAAACGGGCCTCGCGAACAGATTCAGGAAACAGGAGCTTCGGCAATGAGCATGGAATCACTTGGCGGCAGTATGCCTGCAGGCCGGCCGGCAGTCGTTTTCCTTAACGGACTCACCCACGTCTTTGCAATCGGGCCGAACGGGGTAATTCTGCACTGGTCCTCGGCCAACGGACTCGACTGGGCCGCTCCAGATAAGGCGAACCGTACTCCCAGCGCAGTCCAAGATTCAAGGTAAGCTTCGAATTCACCTTCCAGTCGTCCTGCGCATACACACTATCCATGTTCTGCAGCAGGTGCGCCTTGAAGTAGGTTGCCAATGGGTAGTTATTCGGCGTGCCAAACAGGAAATCCGCCCAATAAGTGTCTGCCGCCGCGGTGGTATTGGCGCGGGCTGAACCCTAAGAAGCGGGACATACGCTGTATCCCTTTCCATATGTGAAAGAGCCGAACAGCGGATTTGAATCCTGCACTTCCATCCAGATGTGCTCATATTCGTATCCGAACTTCAGGGAATGGCGACCCTTTACCAATGAGAAGTTGACCCTTTGGATCCAGCAGCGAAGGGTTCTGCCACTGCGGATTCGTGCTCTGACGGCCGAACCCGCTGAAGCCGCCTGAAATGCTTGTGGAGGGAAGCCCTCCAGCCACCGTCTGATCGGTTGGCAACCCCGGAATGACAATGTCATTCTCGCCAATGGAGAGCGTATATTTCCCGGCACGCGTGCCCGATAGCCCTAAGCGCGCATCGATCACCTTGTTGGCGCCCATGAGGTGCGTATAGCCCAGCGCCACTTGCTGATCGAGGATCTTGATCCGCCCGTTCGTCTGGCCATCGAGCGGCCCCGGCAGTGTGCGATAGTTGATTCCTGTCTCCTTTCGGTCGCTGATGCGCAGGAACCAGGCACTTCTATCGCTCTGCTGATAGTCGAGCCGCAGATTGCCCTTGTCGGCGTTATCAGTAAATGGCGCGTTAGTCGCACAATCGTTGGTAGCGATACCCCTGGGTGAGTTGATTCCAGGCGATCCCGGCGCGATCTGGCACTGCGAGGGCAGGTTCTTCCAAAACGCAAGAATCTGCTTTGAGATCGGGCTGACATCGGGGGAACTCACGATCGAACTGCCCGCCTTGTAATACGTCCCTGGTTTGGAAGGATCCTGTACATCCACCTTCAAAATGCCGTTGATTTCATCTTGAGTCGGGACGGTCAGAACCACGGTCGGCGTAAGCGTCTGTCGGGATCCTTCGTAGTCGACAAAGTAGAAGAGCTTGTCCTTTACGATTCTTCCCCCGAAATCTGCGCCAAATTGGTTGCGATCAAATCCCGGCTTGGGAAATTGGTGTGTTCCGCTGATCGCTTTGATGTAACCAAACGCATTCAGATCGGTGTTGCGAATGAATTCGTAGATGGTCTCATGAAAGTCGTTCGTGCCGCTGCGCGATGCCACGTTGATAGTAGCGCCCGAGGAGCGCCCATACTCCGTGCTTTTCGTTGTTCGTCACTACCTGAAATTGCGAGATGGAGTCCGGCGGCGGCTGAATGATCTGGTTGTCAAATCCCTGGTTGCTCTCGCCATAGGGATTGTTGTCCAGACCATCGAGCATGTAGTTGTTGAACATCGACCGCTGGCCGTTCACGTCATACGATCCCTGGCGCACGAGGCTGGTTACGGCCGTCGTGGCCGCAGTGGGCGCCTGGCGCGATCCTGAAACGAGTGCAAGCAAGTCGCTGTAGTTGCGGCTCACCAGAGGCAATGCTTCCGTTTGGTAGTTTGAAATGTTTTGGCCGTTTTCACTGGTCTCTGTTTCAAGTGCAATGGCCGAGCCTTGAACCTCAACAATGGTCTGTGTCCCGCCGACCGCCAGCGTCAAATCGATGCGAACGCGTCCCGCAACTGGAATGGTGATGTCCTTCGCCCTTGCAGGTGAGAATCCAGCGGCTTCCGCCAGCACCGAGTAAACTCCCACCTTCAGATCTGGAAACTCATAGTCGCCGTTGCCCGTTGGTCACGGTCCGGGTCACGATGCCCGTGCTCACCTGAGTCGCCGATACCCCCCCGGCCACCACCGCCCCACTCGAATCATGAACCGTACCCACAAAGGCTTCCGTTGTCATATTGCGCGATCGCTGGAACTCCAAATGCCGCCATGAAGATGGCTGCAAAGAAAATTGCGAGGATGAATCTACTTTTCGCTTGCATAGCTTGGAAGCTAAAGGGTGAATAAGAAAAGGCTGTGAATAATCAGTCAACGAGAGTTGAATCGGCCGTTTCGGTTGTGAATTTCCGGCACCCGCCGCTGGTGAGAGTCACTGCATCTGTACGTGTCAATCACTTCGGTCAGACGCTGGTGAGTGAACACACCGCCGGTGCAGCCCGGCGCGAGGAACGTCATCGCGTCGTACGGGGGCAAATGAGGATCGGTCAACATCGCTCCCGATTGGAAACAAGGCGCACCAATGTCATCCGGATGTCTATTCTGATGCCGACGTCCAAGACTTCAGCTTTAGCTTGCAGCTCTTTCGCTCGCGTCATTCGATGACCGCACGTGTCCAGTAATTACCATCCGCATCGACTTCTATACCGTGGACCTCTCGTTCGAAACCGGGGAAGAGCCTGCCGAATTGTTCCATGGTGAGAATGAGTCGGATGACCGGCGACTCTGGGCCGCCGAGGCGCTCCCCAGGCATGGACATAGGGATTCCAGGCGGGTAGGGGACGAGCATGACGGCGGCGATACGGCCAGACATTTCGCAAAAGCGGATCCGCTCGGTGTCGCCGCGAACGAGTTTCTGGTAGGTCTGATTGGGTGTGAGGACGGGATCAAAGTCTTCGTCGCAGGCCGAGTTTACGAGGCCGGCCAGATCGATGTCGATCATTGCCTTGTGCATCTCTTCGGAAAGCTCTTTGAGCGAGAGATTGCGATAGCGGGCGGGGAAACGCAGGACTAGTTCCAGGAGCGCCTCTTCGAGCGATGCGTCGGAGTCGTAGAGACGCTTAAACTCGAACAAATTTCAAGCAAGCTACCCCATTTTCCCTTGGAAGTTCCGACCGAGAAGAGCACCAGAACCGTGTAGTCGCCGGTCCGAGCGATCTCGACGCGCCGCGAGTCAAGGAACTCCGTGAGAATCGCAGCCGGGATACCCACTTTGGCGATAACACCCTGGGCGTTGACCCCCGGGGTCAGGATGGTCACTTTGGTAGGGTCGAGCATGCAGTAATCATCCGGAGAGTCTTCGTCCTGGTAGCCGTGCCAGTCGTCGCCGTGCTTCAGGGTCCAACAACTGGGCTCGGTGGCGAGGAGTTCGTCTTCGGCGTCTTCAAACAGGATTGTTTCTCCGCTGGCGGGATCCGTAACTCGCTCGGGCTGATAAATGCCGAAGAACCAGGCTTCGCCATTTTCGGACGCGATACGCAGGCGGTGAGCGATGGAACTCATGGCCTGGCGGAAGCTGATAGCGTCGGCAAGGGTTTCGTCCATGAGCGTCGGGCCGGCGGGCTCGTCCATCATCGCGGCGGCGACGTCGAGCGAAGCAATCAGCGGATAGAAGGGCGAGGTGGTGCCGTGCATCATGAAGGCTTCGTTGAACTGGTCGAAGTCGAGCGGGGCGCGGTCGGAGAGCTTCACGTGGATCATGGAACCCATGGAAAACGCGGCGAGCATCTTGTGCGTGGACTGTACGGAAAAAATGGCCGGACGATCTTCCATGTCGTCCGGAACGCCTATCGCGTACCGTCCTCGATAGATGGGATGGAATTTGGCATAGGCGTACCAGGCCTCGTCAAAGTGAACGCGCGCCACCGAGCCGGCGAGTTGCTCGACGACCTGGTTCACGTTGTAACAGAGGCCATCATAGGTCGAGTTGGTGACAACGGCGCAGGTCGGTTCCGGCAAGCGGGCGCCGCTCGAGAATGGGCTGCGCGCGATGAGTTCCTCAACCGAGTTCGGAGAGAAACGCTTCAACGGGACTAGGCCAATCATGCCGTAGCCATTGCGTGTGGGCTTGAAGTATACGGGTCGGGCGCCGGTGATCGTGAGCGAATGACAGATCGATTTATGACAATTCGCGTCCGCCAGCACTATGTCGTCCTGGGCAATGATGCCCTGGCCAATGATCCGGTTGGAGTTGCTCGAGCCGCCGAGCACATAAAACGTCCAATCAGCGCCAAAGATACGCGCAGCGTTGCGCTCGGATTCGCCGGGAGGGCCGATGTGGTCAAGCCAGGAACCGAGCGGCGCAGACGAGATGCCGAGATCGGAGCGCAGCAGGTTCTCTCCAAAAAAGCGATGAAATTCCTGGCCCACCGGGTGCTTCAAGAAGGCGACGCCGCCCATGTGGCCGGGCGCATCCCACGAGTAAGCGGACTGATCGTTGTATTTGAGCAGTTCACGGAAATACGGCGGCAAAAGCTGCTCGTGGTAGCGCTCGATAGCGGTATCAAGCCGGGAGGAAATAAATGCCGGCGTGTCACCGAAGAGGTGGATATATTCGTGGACCTGCTTGATGACTTCGAGGGGTAATTCGGAAACCAGCGTGCGGTCGGCAATAAGAAAGATCGGGACCTTCTTGTTGCGGTGACGCACGCCGCGGATGATATCGAGCGCAGCGCGTTCTTCAAACTGCGAGTCGCCTTCGAGGTCCCAGTCGAGCAGGACCGCGGAGTAGCTGGGATCGGAACTAACGAGAGAGAGACCGTCTTCTGGCGAGGTAGTACGGACAACCTCGTAGCCCTCCTCGCCGATGGCGTCGACGAGACGCTCCATCGCCCGGTCGGATACGGAGTCGGTACGCCCGACCTCACTGGCGATTAACAAAACCCAACGCTTCTCGGTCATTTATCCTCGCAAAATCTCAGTAGGCCCTTGGGCAGAAACCCCGCAAACAGGTTATCGTATCGCGGACAACGATTCCGAAGCGAGAGTCGCGTGGACTGATGACTTGGATTTCCGTAAACTCCTCTGTGGCAAATAAGCCGGGCGAAACGATTTGTGCCGCGTACTCGCCGTCCGCCCAGTCACAAGATTGCAATGCCGGCGTCACGAGCCAGAAACAAATTGCGCATATGGTCGGTGGTCGAACGCTTATCCGCGTTTCCCCAGGAGGTAAGATCACCGTGGCTACAGACCGCCGAACGTTTTTGAAGCTCGCCAGTTCGGGAGCATTTTCCGCCGCACTTCCGGCGAGCATTGCTCGCGCGCTTGAAATCCCCGCCCACAATCGCACCGGCACCATCGCCGATGTGGAACACATCGTCGTCCTGATGCAGGAAAACCGTGCATTCGATCACTACTTCGGCACCCTTCAGGGTGTTCGCGGGTTCGGCGATCCACGCGTCGTCAGGCTTCCCAATGGAGATCCCGTCTGGTATCAGCCCGACGGCTCGGGCGGCTACGTGCTGCCGTTTCGGCCCGATGTCTCGAACCTCGGCCTAAGCTTCATCGAGGACACTGACCACAGCTGGGATAGGACTCACCTCGCGTGGAACCAAGGCAAGTATGACGGATGGGTCGAGCAAAAGGGCACGACGATCATGGCGTACCTGAACCGCCAGGACATCCCGTTCCACTATGCGTTGGCCGACGCCTTCACCATCAGCGACGACTATCACTGCTCGTTGCTAGGTCCCACCGATCCCAACCGCTATCATATGTGGACCGGCTGGGTGGGCAACGACGGCAATGGTGGCGGACCGGTGCTGGACAACGCCGAGGCGGGCTACGACTGGTCGACTTACCCCGAACGGCTGGTAAAAGCCGGCATCTCATGGAAGGTTTACCAGGACATAGGCGAGGGACTGGATGCGGCTCATTATTGGGGCTGGACTGGTGATCGACCCTATCTCGGGAATTACGGCGATAATTCGCTGCTTTATTTCCACCAGTATCAGAACGCGATGCCGGGCAGCCCACTGTACGAGGGAGCGCTCACAGGCACCAACATCCTGGCGTTGTCGGGTTCCAACCCCGAGGTCGCGCCGTACCTTATCGACCAGTTCCGCGCCGACGTGATGGCCAACAGGCTCCCCAAGGTTTCCTACATCGTGGCTCGAGAAGCCTATACCGAGCATGGAAACTGGCCGGCCAACTACGGCGCATGGTATGTCTCGCAGTTTCTTGACGCCCTGACCGCCAATCCGGATGTCTGGAGCAAGACGGTCGTCTTCCTCAACTACGACGAGAACGACGGATTCTTCGATCACATCGTGCCTGAGACTCCGCCGGCAAGCCGCGCCCAGGGCATTTCGACGGTTCCCACGACCAACGAGATCTTCCCCGGCAACGCTTCATTCATGCCCGGCCCTATCGGCCTTGGGGTGCGCGTCCCCATGATTGTGATCTCACCCTAGAGCAAGGGTGGCTATGTGAGTTCCGAGGTCTTCGACCACACCTCGATCATCCGCTTCATCGAGCAGCGCTACGCTCACGGAAATTCCGGTTTAATCGAGTCGAACATCACGCCGTGGCGGCGCGCAGTCACGGGCGATCTCACCTCGGCGTTCAATTTCAGAAATCCAAACGCGCGCATCGTGGCATTGCCCGGTACGGCTGCATATATCCCGCCCACCCAGGATCGCTATCCCGATTACGTTCCTCCTGTTCCGGCGAATCAGGCTCTTCCCGTGTAGGAGCCGGGTACTCGTCCCGCGCGTCCTGTGCCCTATGAACTTCATGTGCGCGGACAAGCCGATCTATCGGCGGGAACGTTCACCCTTCACTTCGACAATCGCGGCAAGACAGCCGTTTACCAGGTTCGTTCCGGAAACAGCAGCCAGGGGCCGTGGACTTACACCGTTGGCACAGGTGACAATGTCTCCGACACCTGGCAGATTGCTGCGAACAATCTCACCGGCTACGATCCGTCCGTCTATGGACCTAATGGATTCCTGCGCGCATTCAAGGGAAGCATCTCGGGCACAGGTATAGCCAACCTCGACATTCGCACTTCGTATGACAAGGAAGACAACAGCATCACCTTGTCGGGTGCGAATCGGGGTTCCCAATCCGTAACAGTTCGTTTGACCAACGTCTACACCGGAGCCGTTCTCTCGGGCGATGTGGCGGCGGGAGAAAACGGCGAGAGAACCTTTGCTCTGCATGGTACGCACGGCTGGTACGACTTCATTGTTGAAGTCGCGCAGGATCCGAGCCTCCAGTATCAGATCGCAGGGCATGTGGAGACCGGCATGGAAAGCAGAACCGATCCGGCCATCGCCGCAAGCGTCTAACGTCCGCTAAGTCGCAACACAAGGCGGGACGTCACTTAAGAGGTCCCGCCTTATTCCTTCGCACTGCTGCCTTAGTTGACGCCAGCTCTGCCATCTGATTTTCGTCTGCCGTTAACGCTATGTTCATAGAGCAGGCAGACAGTACGGATGTCGTGACCACAACCCTTGTGGCCGATGTTTCCCCAATTGAAGATCTAAGAGGTCTGCATCCATGCTCAAGAAAGCAGCAGTGGGTCTTGTCGCCGCTTCGCTGGCGACGGCCGCGTTCGCGCAGGAAGATCGTATTCCCGCAGGGATTCCTCATCTCGATCACGTTTTCGTGATCATGATGGAAAATCACGGTTATCAACAGGTCATCGACAATCCCAACGAACCGTACTTAAACAGCCTGATTGCCAACAAACAGGTGAATCTCGCCACCAACTACTTCGCCATCGGACACCCGAGTCTGACCAACTACCTGGAGGTTGTGGGCGGCTCGAACTTCGGCGTCCGCAGCGACAATCCTCCGGCGTGGGGCAGCACATCGTGCATGCCAAATATTGAATCCGGGATTGTGAATGCCGACAACGGCGGCGGCAACGCTCCGGTTGCAGTGGATTCGGGATCGATCTGTCCCATTTCCGGCACCGGCACCGACGCGGAAACGCCAGCGGTGGATATCTGGAACGAAGTTGGCGGTCCTTTCGGTGCCCTCGCCGACATAGATGGCGTGAAGAGTGTCCCTGCCGCGCCCACGGTGGGCAAGACAATCGGCGATCAGCTGGCGTCAGCCGGGCGCAGCTGGAAGTCCTACCAAGAGAGTCTACCGTCCGGCGCCATCTTCGGCGTCAACTATAGCAACGGGACGGCCACTAACCTGTCCGACTTCTCAAAGCTTGCGCCTCTCACCTCATCGAACGTCGTGCAGCTTTACGCCGTCAAGCACAATCCGTTTGCCTATTTCCGGGACGTGCAGGAGGGCTACCACGACAATAACAGCCTCGTCAACGTGGTTGGATTCGATGGCCCACGTGGATTCTACGCGGATCTGGCGGCAGGCCATGTGCCTAATCTTGCGTTTATCGCACCGAACCAGTGCGACGATCAGCACGGCAGGGGCAACGGCGATGCGTTCTGCGCGTTCGACTACGGCCTCAATGACACCGGGTACACCTACGGGACACAAGTGGGACTCAATCCCGGGCTGATTCAGCAGGGCGATACCACTATCCAGAGCCTTGTCGGGGCGATCCATGCGTCTCCGGCGTGGCGTGCGGGACACAGTGCAATTGTGATTGTGTGGGACGAAAACGACTACAGCGGCAGCACGACAGTGCTCTCTGGATTGTTTCCCCCGCAGAATCAAAACAGGGTCGTTCTCACTGTCGAGACCAACTTCCGCCATCAGCACGGTATCCAGAGTGCGGGTAACTACAACAGCTTCTCCCTGCTCAAATCACTCGAGGCTGGCCTCGGACTCGCTTGTCTAAATCACGCGTGTGACTCCAATGTGCATGTCATGTCCGATCTTTTTGGCGGCATGACCGATGAAAACTGAGTAGTCGGATCCAGGATGCGTGCAGAGAGGATTCTTCGCGTTTTCGAGTGAGATCCTCTCTCCACGGCCGGGACACAAATGTCAGCCGAAATCTTGCCTGAAATCCTTGGTGAAACAACTTTTCTAGCCGCGCCTCCGTGGTCGGCCGAGCCCAGAACCGGAGCTTGCTAACGCTGCAGCCCGGACCTGGACCTTGACGTCTTCTGCAAATCCAGAGCAGATCGAAACGTCGGATACCGCAAAGCACTCCCCAGAACATTCCATCAGATCTGCAGCAGTTCCGTCCGGTCCGAGCCTCAGGAACATAGCCGTAGTCTCTGATACCGGATCCGGCAGCGGCCGCGGACTCCGTCCACCTGTCCGTCAAAATGCCTACCTCGGGAGACATCACGTTGTGGTGCAAATGCGCCGCCGGTCATGCGCAATAACGAAGAAGCAGTAGAGAACATCGAAGGTCAGCTTCGGCACGGTGAAGAAGTCCGTTGACCTTGCCCCCGCAAAACGTATCCCTTATCGAATTGCTTAAATAGCGGAAAGGGAAACGTGGATGAGGAACGGGAGACGGGGCAGGTACACTCTGGAGTTCAAGCAGGAAGCGGTGCGTCTTGTGGAGTCGGGCCTGAGCATTGCAGAGGCGGCGCGCAGTCTTGGGGTTGTCGAGCAGACGCTATCGAACTGGGTCAAGGGGCATCGCGCGGGGAAGTTGAAGGAGGTCAGCGATAAGACCGGGGTCACAGCAGAGCAGATGGAGATCAGTCGTTTGCGGGCTGAACTGGCGCGGGTGACCATGGAGCGCGACATCCTGGGGAAAAGCGACGGCATACTCGGAATGCAAGTTGGAACTGCATCCGCAAAAGACCAGGATCGTGTACTGCAAAGATGCCAACCGACAAAACAGTTATCCAGAAGTGCAATTCGATTTTCTGGGCCACACCTTTCGGCCTCGAGGAGCGATGAACCGCTCTGGGAAAATGTTCGTCAGTTTCATCCCGGCAGTCAGCGCGAAAGCAACTAGATCGATGCGGGCAGTATTGCGTCAATGGAAGTTGTCTCATCGTGGCGATCTTGATCTGGAGGTTCTCGTGCAGTGGCTTCAGCCCGTAGTTCGAGGTTGGGTCAACTATTACGGGCGCTTCTGTCCGTCTCATCTTTATCGAGCGCTGCGCATGGTAGACGAACTGTTGGTTCGCTGGGCACTACGCAAATACACAGGGCGCAAGAAGCAGGCCGAATGGGCATGGGAGTGGCTGAAGAGACTCAGGTCAAAGCAGCCAACCTTGCTTTCGCACTGGCAGCTTGTCTCCACGGTTGGACGATAGGAGCCGGATGAGCCGAGAGGCTCACGTCCGGTTTTGGGAGAGCGCGGAGGTGCAATTCCTCCGCGCCACTCGACTTGCAAAGGGCCAGAAGTGAAGTATGCCTTTATTGAACGCCATCGGCGGCTCTGGCCGATCTGTGTGCAGTGCCGGGTGCTGCGGAGTGAGCGTATCCGGCTTTCATCAACATCTGTGCCCGACGGAGGAAGATCGCCAGGCGTCGGCATTTGACGGATGCGGCGCTGCTGGCGCATATCAGCGCGGTGTACGCGGAACATCGCGGCGCCTACGGCTGGCCGCGGATCTGGCGGGAGCTGATCAAGCGCGGCATTCGCGTGGGCAAGCAGCGGGTGCAGCGGCTGATGCAGAAACACGGCATCCGTGCTCGCGGCAAGCGGCGTTTCCGGGTGGTGACCACCGACAGCCGGCATGATCTGCCGATCGCGCCGAACCTGTTGAACCGCAACTTCACTCCTGCCGGGCCCAACCAGGCCTGGACTGGTGACATCACGTACATCGCCACCGAGGAAGGCTGGTTGTTCCTGGCGGTGGTCATCGACCTGTTCAGCCGCAAGGTGGTGGGCTGGTCGATGCGGCCGGACATGCATCGCAGCCTGGTGATCGACGCGCTGGAGATGGGCCTGTTTCAGCGCCGTCCGCCAAAAGGACAAATGATCTTTCACAGCGATCGTGGCAGCCAGTATGCCAGTGAAGATTTTCGCGCGTGTGCTCGATCAACACGGCGTGCATGGCTTCCATGAGCCGCAAGGGCAACTGCTGGGACAACGCGGTGACGGAAACGCTGTTCGGATCGCTGAAGGTGGAGCGACTGCACGGCGAGCGCTTTCGAAACCATTCGCCAGGCCAAGGACGCGGTGCTTGCGTGGCTGCTGTGGTACAACCGGCAACGCATGCACTCAACCCTGAACTACCTCAGCCCAGCGGAGTTCGAAAGCCACTGGGAGAACGCAACGTTCACTGGGCGCCGCATGAGAATGTGGCAACCGAAGCAGACGGTGGAAATGCCGGTCGGTGGAAAGCGTGGAAAACGATAAAGCCGTTTCCCACCCTTCCCACCGACCTTGGAAATCGATCAAACCGATTTCCACTACTGGAATGGCCCGCCGCAAGTCCCCCCCAGACGGATCATTTTGGTTGGCATGAGGAGGCTCGTCATGGATATTTCCACTCTCGGCATCGACTTGAGCAAGACCATCTTCCACGTAATCGGATTCAACACGCGAGGCGAGATTGTATTACGCCGCAAGTTTTCTCGAAAGCAGCTACTCCAGTTCACGGCGAACCGGCAACAGTTGCTGATTGGCATGGAGGCTTGCGGAAGCACACACTTCCTTGGTCGTGCTCTGCAAACTCAGGGGCATAATGCCCGACTTATTCCTGCACAGTTTGTGAAGGCGTTTCGCAAATCGAACAAGAACGACTATTTGGATGCAGAGGCGATTGCCGAAGCGGTTCAACGACCAACGATGCGTTCTGTGCCGATCAAGACAGATGACCAGTTGGACCTGCAAGCGCTGCACAAAGTGCGTGATCGTTGGGTGGCGAGGCGTACAGCGGTGATGAATCAGAATCCGCGGCTTCCTCATGGAGCGAGGAATCACTATACGCAAAGGCCCCTCTCATCTGACGACGCAGTTGCAGGGTGTACTGGAAGACGCCAATTCGCTTCTGTCAGTCAGACTTCGGCTCTTGATTCTAGAACTGAAGCATGAATGGGGCGAATTGGAAAAGCGAATCGAAAACTCCAATTCTGAACTTCAACGCATTGCAAAGAACGACGATGCATGCCACCGTCTCATGGAAATTCCAGGCTTCGGCCCACTGGTTTCAACAGCATTGGTGGCTGCGATCGGTAACGGTATCACTTTCCGAAAAGGCAGGGATCTCTCTGCATGGCTCGGACTCGTTCCCCGCCAACACTCGACTGGCGGCAAGACCAAATTGCTCGGCCTCAGCAAGCGAGGAAACGAATATCTGCGACGTATGTTCCTGCACGGAGCTCGATCCGTGGTGGCATAGATCGAGCGAAATCCCTCCGCGCTTGGACTGTGGCTTGCAGATTTATCGGCGCGAAGTCATCGTAATGTGACGGTCGTAGCGCTGGCAAACAAGATGGCTCGAACCGCATGGGCGATCTTAACCAGGGGGACACGGTACTGCGCCCCTTCACTGGCCGCGGCATGAACAAAGGGATTGGAAAAGCCACTCCGTGGAAAAAGTCAAAAGAGCTGACTTTCCCACCTCGTTTGGAAATCCTGCAAACCACGCAGGATTCCCACTTTCCCAACACCGCGGCTACGGCGGTCATGATTATCTTTCCGGGTTTGCGAGACGAATCAATGCGTGGGTGAACGGTCACAACCGGCGTTGCTTAAGCCTGCGTGGGAATGAGAACCCTTTTCGAGTTCGACCCACTTTATAGACAAGCGACGCGCGGACTCCATTATGGCCAGGAGCTTGGCTCCGAAAACAGGCCGGATACATTTGAGCAGACCAAACCACTCGCGGCAAAGATTCTGCTTGCAATCGTGCGGCGGACCATACATTCCCACCGTCGCGACGACTACTACGAGATGAATTAATCTCTAAAACCAACCGACCTAATGGCGACGCATTCTGAGGGCAAGGTCAGCCAATGGACCCAATTTGGACCCAAGTTTCGACAAGAACAACAACCGCAATCGAATGCCTGAATTAAAAAATGAATGCCGAACCTCCGGGTTCTTCGAGTGCCGCGTTTGCCGGGCATATCAAGCGTTGGATCTCCGGACTTCAGAACATAGCAATTGGATTGAAGAAAGAGCCCGTCCCTCCGGGTAAACGAAGCGGCGCGGCAACCACCAGGAATTCCCAGCGCTGCTCCTCTTCGCAGACCGCGGAAACGTCTTCCAGATTCAAGCTGTCGGCGCAGATCATCCCCATGGCTGCGATCTGCAGCGCGTGAATCGGGTAGGCCACACCCTCTACTCCGCTAGGAACGGTTTCGCCGTCGCCATCCGGAAAAAAGGCCGCCACCTTTCGATCGTGCAACAGGGCGATCGCGTTCGGGTGCAGCCCCGCCTTGCCGTCCCCGTCATAGCCGTTGTTCCAGGGCCCGAGTTCGAGCCGGCGGCGATGATGACCGGTTCGAAACACCAGGATGTCGCCCTCGCAGAGGCGCACGCCTTCGGTCTTTTCGCACTCCTCCAATTCGGCCGTCGTGACCGCTTCACCTGGTTCGAGCCACTTCGTCTTGCGATGGTGCGGAATGTCGAGCAGGACGCCCCTTCCGACGATGCCGTGAGCGTAGGTCGTGATGTCCTGGAAATTTGGCCCGTGGGCGGTGATCTCGGACGCCAGCTTGCCATTGTAGAGCCTGCCTTTATAGGCAACGTGACAAAGCGCGTCGATGTGCGTGTGACAGTTGCCATGAATTTCGCCGGCAAGATAGTCCAGTGCGAAACCAGGCTCGCCCAGTGCGGTGGAACCTTCAAACAGATGTGCCATGTAATGTGCCACGGGATGAGGGTTGTCGGGCCCCGCGACCTTATTGATGGGAACCGCCATGGAAACCGTGCGTCCCGACCGAACCAGGGCAGCCGCGTTGCGCACGCTTTCGGGAGTGATGTAGTTCAAGGTGCCGGATTCGTCGGCAGCGCCCCATGCTCCCCAGTTGCAGACGCTTTGGAACAGAGCGTCGAACTGTTGCGCCGAAAGTACGTCTTGCGCGGTTTTCATCGTGATGCTCCAGACCTTTGCTTGCCGGCGCCCGGCTGATCCTGGATCGGGAAGTACGCCGGGTTTCATCGTCTCATCCCCGGCCGGCTTTCCCGGGCTGTTTTTATGTAATTGCGAGCCATCCCTCCTGGTTATAAGGATTCTACGAATCCGGCTTGAAATCTCGGGCGCATTGATAGTTGCTCGATCAGACTCAAACAACAAAAACGGGCGCCTAATTCAACAGACTGGGACTTTGCAATTCGCATAGAATCCCTCGCACCGGCACGGAATCCGCCAGTGGCGGCACAAGCCGCGGAAAGGACGCGAATGAAAGCGGCGGTCTGGCACAACCGGCGCGATGTCCGCATCCAGGAGGTGCAAAGTCCTCCCCGCCCACCCAGGGGCCAGTTGCAGGTGAAGGTGTCATGGTGCGGCATCTGCGGGACGGATCTGCACGAGTATCTTGGAGGTCCGATCTATATCCCGGTTGAGCGCCCCCATCCGTTGACCGGAATTCAAGCGCCTGTGATCATCGGCCATGAAATGTCAGGCGAAGTTGTGGAGGTAGGCGACGATGTGCAGGGTTTTGTTCCTGGCGATCGTGTCGCTGCCTGTCCCATTATCGGCTGCGGAACCTGCCGCTGGTGCCGTTCGGGCTCCATGGCGCAATGTGATCGCGTGGCCTTCCTTGGAACCTCGTGGAGCGGCGGCGCGCTCGCCGAGCGTGTGAACCTCAATGCTTACCAGTGTTATCGGTTGCCTAATTCCATTGGCGACGATGCCGCGGCGCTGGTGGAACCATTCTCGGCAGTCGTCCGTGCCATTCATCGCAGCGCGCCAAAAGCCGAAGAACGCGTGGCCATCGTAGGCGCCGGGCCAATGGGGCTGATGTCGATCATGGCAACCCGCATCTTCGGTTGCGCGCACGTGGTCGCCTTTGAGATTGCCTCCTTGCGCAGGGAGGCGGCAACGGCGTGCGGCGCCGAACATGTCATCAACCCGGCGACCGAGGATGCGGAGAAACGCGGCCTCGAACTGACCGATGGTGAAGGCTTCGACCTTGTCGTCGAATGCGCGGGAATCCCGGCGACTGCCCTGCTTGCCGGCAAATTGGCGCGAACCCGCGGCAGAGTGATGCTCATGGGCGTGTTTGACAAGCCGGCAGCCCTTGACCTCACTGACATCGTCTTCCGCGAGAAGACCATCACGGGAAGCATGAGCGGCTACGGGATGTACGAGGAGACAATCCGCCTCATAGCGAATCCGCTATTTCGCTCCGACGTGCTGATTACGGAGCGAATTGGCCTGGAGCGGTTGGTAGACACTGGTTATCGCGGCCTGCTGGAACAGAAGGACCGGCATATCAAGACGTTGGTGCGGCCCGCGTAATCCAGGTGTGGAGGATTTTCGGCGCCGCCTGAGAGGACTTGCAATGCAGACCACAACCACGACGTTTCACGAGATGGCGCACACCGCGATCGAGGAGATTGCCGGAGTTCTGGCGCGCACCGGTTCCGACGAGGCCGAGCATATGTGTGCAGAGATTCGCAAGGCTCGTCGTATCGCGTGTTACGGCGTGGGCCGCGAAGGTCTGATGATGAAGGCGCTCTGCATGCGGCTGATGCATCTTGGTCTGGACGCGCATTTTGTCGGCGATATGACAACGCCTCCACTGGGGGCGGGCGACCTGCTGATTGCAAGCGCCGGTCCGGGTTCTTTTTCGACCGTAGTGGCGTTGCAAGGCGTTGCGCAGCAGGCCGGAGCACGTGTCATGGTCGTCACAGCTCAACCCGATGGAGACGCGCCGCGGAGGGCCGAAACCGTCATTATGCTGCCCGCGCAAACCATGGCCAACGATCAAAGAGCTGGCGGCAGCCTTTTGCCCATGGGTAGCCTCTATGAGGCTGCCCAGCTCGTTCTCTTCGACCTGGTTTCGATTTTGCTGCGGGAGAGAACCGGACAGACTCCTGATCAGATGCGCCAGCGTCACACCAACCTGGAGTAATCAACGGAGGTCGAAAATGAACTTTGGAATCAATCTCAGCTTCGCGATTAAGCGCTGGGTGGAGCCCGAGGTCTGGGCGGAAGTGGTGAGCCGGAGACTGGGGCTGCGGCTGGTGCAGTTTACTTATGACCTGCTCGATCCGTGGTGGCCGGTAACGGCGCGAAATGCCATGGCTGCCCGCGTACGGCGCGCGGCTGCCGACTTTGAAATCGAAATCGAGAGCGCGTTTAGCGGCCTTGCAAACTATTGTTTCGATGGCCTTCTTCACCCGGAGGCGGAGGGCAGGAGCGCTTCGCTCGAATGGTGGAAACGGGCCTTCGATGTGGCTGCGGAAGTGGGCGCGAAGGCGTCGGGCGGACCGCTAGGCGGCATGAGCGCTACCGACGCTGCCGATCCCCAACGGCGGGCACAGCGCTATCGCGATCTCCTGGAAGCCGTGGAGCAACTCACGGCAGCCGCCAGGCAGTCTGGGCTTGAGCGGCTGCAGGTGGAATGCACTCCACTTGCCCGTGAGATTCCCTACACGGTTGAGCAATCCCAAAAGTTCCTCTCCGATCTCGAAGGGCGATGCGCCGTGCCGGTGAAGCTCCTTGTCGATATCGGCCATGCGTTGTACCAGCCCCTTTACGGCCCCCAGGCGCGAATGCCCGAGTGGCTGCATGGTTTGGGGCGCTCCATCGCCGCGTTTCACCTGCAGAACACGGATTTTCAAAGCGATTCCCACTGGGGCTGGCCGGATAAGCGCGGCTTGTTTGATGTGGCGAACTTTGCTCGCGAGGTGAATGCCGCGGGGCTCGATGATATTCCCGCGTTCCTGGAGATTATTTATCCATTCGAGCTCGCCGACGAAGCTGTGCTTAGCAATATCACTAGTTCGGTCCAGCACTGCCGGCGTGAATACGTAAAGCAAGAAATGGAAGTGCAGCAGCCCGCTTAGGAATGCGACGTGAACAGGGCTCATCCTCGGAAGTAAGCCCTGATCTATGCAGCGCGATTTTATTGAGTCGTACCGGAGGCTCTCAGCAACAGTACCCAATCGCCGTCCCCGTCGTGATTCTTGCCCGGTGGCGTAAATTGCTTCGAACCATTGTTGGCAAATGGGCCGCCTGCTACATCCTGGTAGGACCCATTAGTGGGATCAAACCATTGGGCCTTCGCTGCACCTTGCAGGCGCGCCATATCGATTGTGATTGCGCGGACAGTGGGAACATACACCACGATTGTCGAGCCTTTGTCAGTCTTCGCGGCGGTTGCGTAATCGCTTTTGCTCACCCGCGTGTCGACATTGCCGAACGTGCCATATCCGGCGGTGAGGACGTCGTGATCCTGGTCGGGAACGAACTCCTGCCAGGGCAGCGACGAAAAGAACTTCGCCCAGATGCCGAGTTGGTCCACGCCGGGCGTGTCGATCATATCCTTCCAGCCGTCGGCAAAGGACCACGTGTACTTGTTGCCGTAGAACTGGCCGATTCCGCCGCTGAGCGTTGTCCAGTAGTCCTCTTTGCGGAGCACGTAGGGTGTTCCGAAGTCGGGGGGCGTTCCCACGTCCTCCCAGTCGTAGTGCGCCTCGATCATGATTACCGGCGCGACCGGCTTCTGGTTGTAGCTGTGCAGCATCTGGATATAGGTGGGCGAATACGTATACGTGCCGTTCAATTCAACGAGAGGGATCCAGCGCGGATCATCGAACGAAGAACTGGTGCGCACGTGCAGTTCGACAGTCTGCATCTGGTTTGGAGAAACCGATCGGATGCCCTTCGAGACCATTTGCACCAGATCGTCGTCCTCAGGAATGGTCCAGTGGTTGAAGTCGTTTCCGTTGAGCCAGGCGACGTTCGCAAAACCCTTATACCGATTGCCCAGGTATTGGCCATACGCATACGCAGCTCTCATGCCATTGTTGCGCAGGGCGGGCAACCATCCGATGGTCTCGATGGGATCAATGAAGACCAGCAGATGATGCTTCGCGGCCAGCCGAACCATGTGATCGAGGCGCGTGAAGTACGCCTCGTTCGGCTTGCTCAGATCGTAATGTGTGAAATCGGTTCCCCCGGCCATGTAACCATTGAACGGCTTGATGCCGTCGGGAGTCACCGCGTCCGTGTTCCACTTGTAGTCGTTGCCGGCGCACATCACGTCGATCCAGCCCAGGGTGTTGAATCCGTGCGCTTCGCGATCGGCGAAGTAGTAGTCGGCATCCTCCTCGGTGAGCCGGCCCATGAGTCCCTGCGGCGTATCCCCAACCATCAGGAAGGGCTTGCCTTTCTGATCGACCAGGTAACGATGATTCTCGCTCAATCTGAGCGGAAAGACAGCCTGCGCAACCGCGGTCTGTGCCAATGCCACGAGGATGGCAGCACAAAGCGATACATCCCTAATCTTGATCATGAATGTTCGATTCACCTCTGATTTTTCAAAACACTTCGGGCGTCCGGTAACTGAACTTCGCATCACATATACGCGGTCATCCTTCCGCTCTATCTGGCGCGTTTTTCACGCCCAATGGAGACGAAGGATCTGCCCAGAAAATCGCCGTCACTATCGCGGCAATGTCATTCATGGTTCCAGCTTGAACACCATTTCATGATTGTCTACGGTGGTGATTTCATGGGCTTCTGTTACTCCGAGCTAGAATTCCACCCGGAACGTGGCCTGCCCCTGCCGGTTGCTAATTTGCGAGCTCAGGTTGGTAATCTGCCCGAACGTCGAATCCAGCGAGTTGTTGTCCGGCTGCTGAAATTGCGTCCGGTTAAATGCGTTGAAGTAGTCCACCCGGATGCTCGCGCGCACATGCTCTCCGATACGGAACGTCTTGATTCCATCGAAGCTCTCTAGGCGCAACGGCGGAGTGCGCATGGCACGATAGGCACGCACGGCGGACCCAAGTGCCCATGGGCCCGTATTCGCAAACGCATTGGTGGTAAATTGGACGGGCTGAACGCTCGTCTTTCCTGTGAAGAAATCCTTCGAGCGGTTGTAGCTGTAAGTTTTGAGCGGAACGCCGGAAACAATATCTGGACGGTCGAAACTGTTCACGAGCAGTGGATTGAAGCTGTTCTGCGCTCCGTAGGCAAGGCCGCCCGAATAGGCGAGAATGCCGCTGAACTGCCAGCCTCCAACCAGGTACGAAGTCCAGCCGCTGGAGTTCAGATACTTCTTGCCCGGACCGAGGGGCAATTCATAGGTCGCCAGGATTCTGACGTCGTACGTATGGTCAAGGTAGGAAGGACCGTACTCCGGCTTAGGATTGTATGCATTCATTCCGTTAGGGGAGTACGGACCTGAACCAACCGCCTGGTTTCCCGTGAGTCTGGGCAGAGTCAGGCCGGCAATGTAGCTCAGATCGCCCTTGAATCGCTTCTCTGCCTGCAACTGAAAGGCATTGTAAAACGCTGTCCCATCCATCTCGTTCACCGGGAAATATCCGGCAAACATGGGATATGGGGTCAGCGCCTGCTCCAGGATGGCAGCGCCTCCGAAATCGTTGACAAAATTCGGGTACGGCGGTGTGAATCCGGCGGCGACAACGGCGGGATCCAGGATGTTGTCCCCCAGCAGCGATCCATACTGCAAAACCGACGGGTTAGGCTGGTTTGAAAGTTCCAGCGTCGTGGGCAAGTGGATGGCCCGGTTGCCCACGTACGACGCCGTCATGAACATGTCCCATGGAAGCTCGCGCTGGACTCCGATGCTCCAGGCCGAATCGTACGGGGCGGTGCCGACGGAGCGGGCGTTGGGCAGGTACGGCATGTGGTTGTCTGTGTTGTACGGAAAGTCGAAGATCACTGCCGCATTCCCGATCGATGGCGAGAACGGGATTTGCTGACCAGCTGGGACTGACTGAGCGTCCCAACTGCCGTACCCGGGAGTGCTGGTGCCTGTCGATGAGCGGATGTAGGTGCCATTCTGTAGTTGTCCCATGAACGAGGCGGTGAATGCCGTCCCGTACTCGTACGCCCCGCCGTTGAGATAAGTAAGATAAAAGCCGCCCTGGATCACGGTCTTCCGGTTCACCTGGTACGAAAAGCCCAGGCGCGGCTGCCAGTTCTTCCAGTGAATGGCGGCACGCGTGATGCCCGCGCATCCATCGCAGTTTCCAAACTTGGTCGCGGCACCCGGCAGACCGCCGGCAGCCGGATTGGGCTCGGTGCGATTCACAAAAATAATGTTGTTGTGCGCTTCGGTAAACGGTATGAGGATGTCGTAACGCAGGCCCATATTCAGCGTGAGCTTGTCGGTGAGCTTGAAGTCATCCTGCGTGTAGAAGCTCCAGGCCCAGTTTCTCAGCTTCGATTCGCTGGCGAAACTGCGTTCCGTTGCGTCCACCTGTCCCAGCAGAAAACTGGCAAAGGAACTCCCGTACACCCCAAAATTGGGATCGTTGGAGTCGGGCGTCGAGGTCGTCCTTTGGCTGAAGTTGAAAGTCCCGCTGCAGAAGACGCATTTGATGATGTCCTGATAAGTTCGCCGCGCTTGCACGCCGAAGTTAAACGTGTGTCGGTTCTTTGTCCACAGCCAGTTGTTGACGACCGCCACGCCGAGCATGCGATTGTTGTTCACCGTCAAACCGCCGGAGCAGCACTCCAGGTAGGCTCCGCCATTTACGCCCCAGGTCGTCGGCGCATTCTGGCCATCAAATGTAGTTAACGGGAATGTCGTTCCCCCCTGGACTGCTCCAAAATTTGCATTATTGTTGGCGTTATGCTGCCCGATGATGTTCCCGATCGCGTCGGCCCCGGCCGTCATCACCAACCTTGGACTAATCGTGAAGGCATAATTCAACACATATCCGGTGCCCTCATTCGTGCCGTTGACCTGGCTCTGGAGCGGATTCGTTGATGGCACAATGGGCGCCGAAGTAAAGGACGGCGACGTGGTTGTATCTCGCCATTGGCTGAAGTGGATGTTGTGGCGGTTGGTCAGATTCTCGTCAATGGTGTAGTCCCAGAGGTTCTGGCGGATGGGGATGGAGCGAATCGCGGGCAGTTTGTTGCTCTGCAGTCCGCTATTGATTCCCGCCGTGTCGGGATCGGGGATTGATGCAAGCAGGGACTGCGACAGCGCGCTGAACCGCTGCTGCGGAATCTTGTTCCCCGGGAACGGCTGCCCGGTGGTGGGATCGTAGATGGGGATCAGGCTACCCGACGCGTCTACGAAGTTCGAGAAGTCGCCGCTCTTCATTGCTGCCGTCGGAACGGTGCCGATGGAATTCTGCGCCTGGTTCTGCCGGAACCAGTCGACACTGACATGGAAGAAGGTTCGATTCTTCCCGTTGTACACCTTGGGAATCCACACCGGGCCGCCCACGGCGAACCCGTAATTGTTCTGCTGATTGATCGGGGGCTCCGGTGTTCCCGACGGGGAAAACTGTGTCGGGAAGAATCCCGCCGAATCAAAGAGCTGATTGCGCAGGATTTCGAAGCCATCGCCATGAAAGCTGTTGGTTCCCGAGGCCATGCTGAATGTGACCGCCCCTTGGCCAATCCCATACTGCGCGTTGAACGTCGACGTGGCCACGCGGAACTCGTTCACGGCCTCATACGGAGGGTTGAGGTTGGTCTGGTTGCCCTGAAACTGAACAAACGCCACAGGCACGCCGTTGAACTGCACTTCGTTCTCGTAGGTGACTCCGCCGTTGATATTGTGATAATTAGCCGAACCCTGCACGCCGGGCGCGAGGTAGCTGAACGAATCGATCTGCCGTGCAAGACCCTGGATTTCGATGGGCGCGACGTTAACCAGCTCGGGTTCCAGCGTGGTTCCGACCTCAGGCGAGGTCGTGTCGAGGGAAATACTGGCGGCCTGTACATTGACGGTTTCCGTAGCGGCCCCGGGTGTCAGGGAAATCGTGATGCTCGTCATCTTCGCGATTTCTACGACCAGCGTGGTCTGGCTTTTCCTGAATCCCGCCGCGTCCACCGCCAGCGAGTATTCGCTAGGGATAAGGCCGACCACATTGAATGTGCCGGCCGTGGAGGTCACGGTGTTCGACACCACCCCTGTGGAGTTGTTGGTGATCGTGACTCGGGCCCCGTTGATCACAGCTTGGCTCGGATCAACCACCGTTCCGCTGATGCCGCTTTGAACCTGTGCGCGCAGCGAGACAACAGAAACCAGCAAGGCCAGGCACGCGAAGGCTCTAACGAGCACCGGCTTCGCAAAGGTCTGGATGGGAGAGATCGCATTGCCCGTTCTCTGTTTCACACTCAAGCTCCAGGGCCGCTCGCCTGGGGTTGAATCATCGCAGCCGAAGCCGGCGAACGGAGATTTCCTTGTCTGCGATTGGCCCATTTGATGATCGTGGGGAACCGGCAACCTCAATTTCTCGACCGACTTCCGAGTATGGACCACACTTCGGGAGTGCTCACCATCGTCCCGTCAAAAGGGCACGACGGTATAGTGGATTTCCACGATTTTTTCGTGGAAAGCTACGGGAGGGAGCGTCATTGTGATGACCCGTCAGAGCAACTGCGGAGTATCCCGCCCGCTTTGCGGGGCACGCGTGACCCCGAATCTGTTCCCATAACTACCGATGATTCGCAATCAACGAAGAACCGGAATCTCTCCGGCCCGTTGGTTCACAAGCCCGGCCGCAGTTGACGCAACTGGTTTCCGGTCGCCCTTGCCGAGCCAGTATCTGCCATGCCATCCGGCTGCAATCGCGGCATGTGATACGGCTGGCGCTGGTCGCCCAGCGTATTGTTCCGAACGCGGCGCCGATACGTCGCAGGAGTCATGCCCACGATCCGGCGGAACACCGTGCCGAAATAGCTCTGGTCGCAAAAGCCCACCTGCTGGCTGATGCTGGCCATTGACTCGTCTGTCTTTGCTAGGAGGGCTTGTGCCCGCTCAATTCGGAAATGATTGAAGTAAGTCACGAATGAGAGACCAGTGACGCGCTTAAAAAGACTCATGAAATGAGACTCGCTCATCCCGCAGATTCGCGCCGCCTCCCGAACCTGAATCGAATCGCCGCAGTTCTCACCCAGGTGGCGAAACAGCGGCCGCAGACGGCCGAGATTCTGCTGCTGGCGCTGGTAAGTCTCCACCGTGCCCGCGTACGGCGCGTATTGATTTACAAGCAGCATCAGCAGCATCTTGAGATAGGTCTTTACGGCCAGTCGACCTCGCGCCGAGGTAGCAGGAATCTCGGGGCGGATGCGCAACATGAGGTCGAGCACCTGCCGGGGAACCCCGCTTTCGCCAGGGATTACATGTGGAAAATCCTGGTCCTGGAGCAGAAAGGGAGTGAGATATTCTGCGCTATCGCTGGCGCCGTCGCAGCGGATCAGGTCTGGTTCGAAAAACAGCGCGGCGATAGTGACTGGAGACGACGATTGGCATTCGATGCGGTGATAAAGCGTGCTCCCAATGATGGCGAGGTCGCCCTCGTTGAACGGCAGCAGGCGATCTTGAATGTGGCAATTGGCTGATCCGGAACAGAGATATAGTACTTCGAAGTATCCGTGCCGATTCATGCGCACACGATGGCGATCGTCAACTGTAAGAAAGAGCACGTCGACGGGGCAGGGTGCGTCAAACGACCAGGTGTGCACGCCTTCAGCATTGATCTGAGGTTCGACCAGGTCGAAGTGATCGCGATAGGAACTTTTGGGCAGCTTCATCCGGCGTGGTAATCCGGTGTGCCGATGTGGCACTACCGCAAGGTTGTGGCCGGAATCAGTGTTCGATGGGGAAGACTTCTTCAAGTTCGCCATGGCGGACTCCATACATCTTTGAATGCAGGTTGACGGTCGCGTCGCTGTAGTGCACCCATACCTCGACCTTCTGCCCCGGCGTGAGCGACGGGCAGTCTCCCTCGAGTTCGACGATCGCATGCTCGGCGTGTAGGGCCGTGAGACGCGCGCCCGGCACGTCCTTCAACGTGGGCAGGCCGCGCTCGCCGCTGACTGCCTTCACACCGCAATCCAGTACGGCATGCTCGCCGCCGCGCGTACTGATCACGGTAGCCAGCACCGTGAGCGAGCGGTGAAACGGTGCGCCGCGGCTCACGTAGATGTTATCCATCAGCAAATACGATCCAGCCTGAATTTCGGTTATACCCGGATAATCACCCGAGACGGCATAGGTCCCCGTTCCTCCGGTGGAACGAACGGGCGCAGGAATTCCCGAGCTTTCGAGGAGCTCCGCGGAGTCCACAACCGCCTTGCTTCCTTGGCGAACGATCTCATCGCGTTCGGGACTCGGCGGCACCGCTTGCAAGTGGCCGTCATAACCCATGATGCCCCGCACCGCCAACCCATGCTCGAGCGCATAGCGGGCGAGGTCGAGCGCCGCCTGGCCAGGCGCTACCCCGCACCGGTTCAGGCCGATATTGATGTCGATCAGCACCTCGATTTGCGACTTGCGGTTTCCCTGCGCCACGGCGAGATCTCGAATCGAGTGGCAGTTATCAACACAAACCATCACCGATGCCAGGCGCGACAGCTCCGCCAGGCGCTCAGGCTTCTCCTGGCCCCCGATTTCGTTCGCGATGAGTATGCTGGCGATGCCGCGTTCGACCAGGACCTCCGCCTCGCGCACTGTCGCGCACGTCATGCCGATCGCGCCGGCCCGAATCTGCTTCCAGGCGAACATTGGCGTTTTGTGATTCTTGAAATGCGGGCGCAGGTTGCACTGCCGCCCGCCAAAAAAGTTGGCCATGTCGCGGAGGTTCTCCTCCATGGCATCGAGATCCACGATCAGCGCCGGCGTCTTGATCTGATCCAGTTTCATGCTACGGAAGGATTTCCTCGTACAGCTTTACCTCGAAGCGATCCACCAGGCCCGGACGCACATTGTCGAAGAAATCTACAATGTACGGCGTAGCGCAGTGCTCATCGAAGGCTTTCTTGTCTGCCCACTTTTCGATGAACGTGATTCCGTTGGGCTGGTCGGACCGCTGGTTAAGCTCGTAACGGATACAGCCTGGTTCAGCGTGCGTAGGCTTCATCAGAACATGCAGTGCACTGATCAGTTCGTCGGTCTTATCTTCCTTGGCGAAGAATTCGGCCACGCAGACCACTTGCGTCCTGTTCTTATTTGGCATATTGGCTTCTCTCTTCCATCGATTTGAGGGAGTGATCGAGATCCATAGCTTTTTCGGGAGTCTCGTCTCCATGTACGGTAGCGCGTACTGCCTGGATCATCGCCTGGGGCGCCTCGCACTGAAAATGTCGAGATAGTAGTTTTTGCCGTCCTGCATATCCAGCGTATAGGCCATATCAAGCCTCCTTGTGTTCCGCCAGCGCGGCACTGAATCCCGCGAAGAGCAGGGCGATCGAAGTCGCGCCGGCATCTGCTGACCCGCGCGTCTTCTCGCCCAGAAATTTTGCGCGCCCGTACTTTGCGATCATATCTTTGGTGGACTCCGCGCCGGCGCGCGCCGCGTCGGCGGCCAATTCCATAGCGCGCGCAACCGGCTCGCCAGAATCCGCTGCGGTCTCAATCGCCTGAACGGCCGGCACCAGCGCATCCATGATGGTCTTGTCGCCCTGGCGAGCTTTGGTCTGCTTTTCGACCGCGCGCAAACCCATTGCGAAGCTCGCGGCCAGCTGCTTACAGTCGCTCTCCAGCCCCAGGTCCGCATTCCCCATTCCCGCGACGAACGTGCCCAGAAGAGCGCTGGATGCGCCGCCGCCCACGCCCAGCACACTCCAGCCGGCATCTTTGAGCCGGGCGTTTAAAGGCTTACCGTTGTCCGCACTCATTTCGCTCTCCAGCATCTCCATCGTGCGCACCATGGTGGTGCCGTGATCGCCGTCGCCGCCGATGCAGTCCAGCCGGGATAGCATGTCCTGTTCCCGGCGGATTTGCGCCGCGGCTTCAGCAAACATGCGCCGCAGCTCGGAAATGCAAATTACATCGCTCATACCATTTTGAAAAACGGCGTGTCAGCTGGGGCATCCCACAGATCCACCAATTCGCGGTCCATGCGCGCAATCATCATCTGGAAACCGGCCTGCTCCTGGGTGGTGATGAACTCGCCAATGGCGCTGCGCACCAGCTTGATCTTCTTCACTTCGAGCACCTGCGCAACGCGCCGGAAAATCAGGTACAACTCCATCAGCGTGGTAGCTCCCGCGCCGTTAAGCATGACCAGCAGTTCCTCGCCTGAATTCACCTCCAGGTCGGCGAGCAAACGCTCCAGCATAATCTCCCCTGTTTCGTTGGCCGATTTCAATTGCATCCGGCCAGTCCCCGCTTCGCCGTGTTGCCCCATCCCGATTTCCATCTCGTCATCGCCCAGTTCAAAGATCGGCTGGCCGGTAGAGGGGTGACTCGCGGTGCGCACCGCAACAGCGAGCGAGCGCATATTGTCAGCCATCCGCTGCGCAACCTCCAGGCATTTCTCCAGGGGCGCGCCGTTTTCAGCTGCTGCACCCACAACTTTGTACACCGCGACACAGCCCACCAGTCCGCGGCGATCGCCTGCGGGACTTGAAATGTCTTCCTCCGTCAGCACCATCTTCACGTTCAGCCTCTCCCGCTCGATGGCCTGCATGGTGATGTTGGCGGCCAGCACGTCGCCGGCGTGATTGAGCACAATAAGCAGCGCCTTTTCGCCGCCCGCGCAGGCATCACGAAGCGCCTCAATGCACTTCGCTGCGCCGGGTGCGGCGAAGATTTCACCCGCCACGCTGAAATCGAGCATCCCTCGGCCGACGAAGCCGCTTAGCCCGGGCTCGTGGCCGCTCCCACCCAGCGTCACCAGGCGGACCTTGCCGGCAGGTTTGGCCATGGCGCGAACGATCGTGTTGGTTCCGCTCAACTTTACGTTGCGCGGGAAGGCCAGCGTAAAGCCCTCAAGGAGTTCAGGAACAAGTTGCTTCGGATCGTTGATGAATTTCTTCATGCGCATTGCGCTTTGCTCCTTGCTACTCATAAGCAGAGGGATCGGTCATTACCATGGGTCGGCGGAACTGTCTCGTGTGAACTGCCAGAACAAAGAAGCCCACCACCAGCCAGATACTTCCCGCGATCTTTGCTGGCCGGTTCAATCCCAGCCAGATCACGGCACAGAATAGAAACCCTAGCGACGGCAGCACCATATCCAATAGAAAGCTTCGCCTACTTGGCTGCTCGCGCCGAAACCAGTATTGGCTGATCACCGCCAGGTTTACGCCCATGAAGCCAAGAAAAGCGCCGAAATTCAACAATTCCGCCGTTAGTTCGTAACTCATCAGTTGTGCCCCGACATATGCCAGCACGCCGATCAGCAGGATGTTGATCCATGGAGTATTCCGCACGGGGTGAAGCCGCGCGAAGATCCGCCGCGGAATCACATCCTCCCTTCCCATGCCGAACAACAGCCTGGCCGCACCCACCTGTCCGGTCAGACCAGCGCCAATATTGGCGACCACCAGCAGCATCGCCATGCTCTGGAAGAGCCAGCGGCCGCCCACCCGTCCGGTTACGTCGATGAACGCCGTTTCCACGTTCGGGAACGTAAGGTAGTCGGGCCAGGCGAGATGCGCCAGGTATACGAGCAATCCACCGAACAGGCCGGTGAACAGGCAGGTTACAACGCAGGCCAACAGCACATTTCGCCGCGGGTCCTTGACGTCCTCAGCTAGCGTTGTCACCGCATCAAAACCGAGATATGTCAACGCCGCAAACGAAGTCGCTGATGCAATATGGTTTACGCTGAACGTCGCCCTGTTGTACAAGGGATTGAGGGAAAACAGCCCGGCCACCCCATGCTGGACGACCAGGTACTTTGCTGCCAATACGATAAACGTGATCAACACCCCGAACATGAATAGGAGCATCGCGTCGTTGGCCCGGGCGGTGTACGTGATGCCGCGCAGATTCAGTATCGTGATGCCCCCCGCAAACAGCAGCGAGCCCGCCCAAAACGGCATCCACGGAATCGCCCGTTGTAGCGACAGCGTTCCATAAATCACGCAGAACAACGGAATGAAGATGTAGTCCAGCAGCATCGCCCATCCCGCAAAGAACCCCAAGTAAGGATGAAGACCGCGGCTTACATACGCAAAGGCCGACCCGGCCGACGGATAAAGAGCCGCCATTCGTCCGTAGCTGATCGCAGTCAATACCATCGCCACCATTGCCGCCAGAATCGTGACTACAACATGTCCGCCCGATTTCACTTCGGCCAAGCCGAAGATAGTCGCCGGCGCGCTGGGCGTAACCGCGACAATTCCGTAAAAAATCAAATCCCGCAGGGAAAGAACCCGGCGTAGCTTTTGCGTCTCTTCGGCCTTGAGCAGGCTCATGCCGCTCCTGATCGCAGTTCCGGCTTGTTCCTGATGGGGGTTCTGCCTGTTCGCTGCGAAATCATCAAGATTTCTCCGGATTTGTAGCAAACCTACTACACCTCGGCGGTTTGACCGCCGTCAACGTGCAGGATGGCCCCGGTGACGAAGGACGCGTCTTCCGAGGCCAGAAAGAGCGCGGCGCCGGCAATCTCCTCGGGCCGGCCCAGCCGGTTCATGGGAAATGTTTTCGCAAATGCCTCCAGTTCATCGGGAGTCAACGCCTTGCGCAGCATGGGGGTGTCCGTGGGACCCGGGCAGATCACGTTCACCCGGATGCCCTGCTTCGCATAATCAATCGCCATGGAGCGCGTCAGCAGGGTGACTCCGCCTTTCGACGTAACGTATGCAGCAGCGTGAGCGCAGGCGTCGTGGGAGCCCGTGGTGGAAGCAACATTGATAATGATCCCCCGCCCCTTCGCGACCATGTGAGCCAGCGCGGCCTTTGAGCACAAAAATGTACCGGTCAGGTTCACGGCCAGCATGGAGTTCCACACCTCTTCCGTGGTCTCCAGCGCAGTTCCGTAAGCCAGGATCCCGGCGCCATTGAAGAGAATGTGCAGATCTCCAAATTCATCAATGGTGCGCTTTATTACTCCCTTCACATGGTCAGGTTGCGATACATCGAGTTGGGCAAACAGCGCCTTGCCCCCGCCGGAGCGAATCTGTTCAGCCGTCTCCATCCCGCCGCTTTCGCTGGTGTCGGCCACCATCACCGCCGCGCCTTCCCGGGCAAAGCGGATGGCCACCGCCCGCGCGATGCCGGAAGCGGCGCCGGTAACCAGCGCGACCTGGGAGGGAAGCCGCATATCATTCTCCTGTTCGGACCCGGGAAGGCGAGGAGGCCGTTGAGAATGGCCCAATGTTCCTACACCAACCATGAGCCTGGCTATAACGAATCTACGAAAGGATTGTTGTGAAACTCCGTTTTTCGACCTCTTCGGTCCATTCGTACCCGGCTCAGATGCTTGATCGTGGTGCTTCAACAAAACTTTCCTCAATCCTCAGAGACGGCGGAGAATTTTGACCGCTACTATGCTCACGCAACAGGGAAGAGAACTTCTCTTCGCCGATTCCACCAATGCACCTACATAAGAATGGACAGGAAGTGCATGAGATTATCTGGCAAAGTGACCATTGTGACCGGAGCGTCGGTTGGACTGGGTCGCGCGGTTGCGTTTCGCTTCGCTCGCGAAGGCGCCTCCGTCGTAGCTGCAGATGTGAACGAGACCGACGGCTCGGCCCTGGTCGCGGAACTCAATTCCGAGGGGCTGGATGCGATGTTTGTCCGGACAGACGTGTCGCAGGAATGCGCGGTCAAGGCCCTCTACGATGCCACGTTCTCGCGCTATGGCAAGCTGGATGTGCTCTATAACAATGCTGCCGTGCTCTTGCCCGAGCGTGACTTGCCCATCAACGAAATCAGCCTGGAGACCTGGGATTACGTTATGAGCGTGAATCTTCGCGGAGCGTTCCTGTGCGCCAAGTACGCGGTCTCCTCAATGCTGCAGAACGGCGGAGGTTCGGTGATCTTCCTGGGCTCGCCGACCGGCCTGGTAGGCTGCGCGCCCGCGCTGACCGCATACAGCGCCAGCAAGGCCGGGATCATGGGACTGACACGCGTGTTGGCCGCCGCCCACGCTCGCAACAACATTCGCGTCAATTCCATCGTCCCCGGAACCATGGATACCCCCATGAACGCTTACATCCTCGCCGACTCGGCAGTACGCAAAAAATACCGCGACGCTGTTCCCGTTGGAAGGCTCGGCACTCCCCAGGACATTGAAGGCATTGCGCTGTTTCTTGCTTCCGATGAATCCTCGTACTGCACCGGGGGACTCTATATGTGCGACGGCGGATTAACTGCGGTTTAGCGAGTCCGAGGAGGGACTTGATGTTACGTTCGTTGAAGTGTGTTTTTGTCGCCGTTCTCACGTCTTCGCCCCTGCTTGCGATCGCGAGTCCCGCAAACGTTTCGTTCTCTTCGCCCCAACCCCAGGTTGACCGTTATGGATTTGTAGAAATTACCGCCACCATTCAATCGCCCGATGCTGCCAATCCCTTTGAGGATGCGTCCCTGACCGGTGTCTTCGAGACTACCGATGGGGCCCAGCGCCGGCAGGTTGAAGGATTCTGTGACTCCAGCGACGGTAGCACGTTCCGAATCCGCTTTATGGCCCCGGAAGCAGCCGATTACAAATACACCGTCACCTACAAGCAGGGCGGGTTCCAGAAAAACTCGCAGGGAACCTTCCGGTCAGTGGAAGCGCATAAGCGGGGGATAATCCGGGTGGACCCGGATTATCCCTGGCACTTCATCTGGGAGGGTACGGGTGAGCACTATTTTTTCAACGGAACCACCGCTTATTGGCTGGTGGGATGGCGCGATGAGCGTGTCATTCAATACAGCCTGGATCGTCTGCATCGCCTTAAGGTGAATCGCTTGCGCGTGACCATTGCCGGCCGCGAGGCTATAACAATGTTTGGCGAACCGGTGATGACGGGCGATAACTGGACGGTTTTCATTGCAGCCTGGCCGGCTCAGAATGCCAATGATCCATATCATCCCGGCTTCGACTACGGCCGCTTCAATCTGTCTTACTGGCAGAAGTTCGAGCGCATGCTCCAATACGCGCGCGATCGCGACATGATCATTTCGCTCGTTCTCGATATGAATGACAGCCGCGTCCATCCCGCCGCAGGCAGTGAGGATGAACGCCGCTTCATTCGCTACGCCATCGATCGTTTCGGCACGTTCTCGAACATCACCTGGGATATGGGCGACGATCTTGATTCATACCGGGACGAAAAATGGACGCACGATACCGGCATGTTCATCCAGCAGGAAGATCCTTACAGGCACCTCGAGACGAGCCATCCAGCGGTCAGCAACGATCATCAGGATCGCGCGTCTCCGTGGTTCGGGTTCACTTCCTATCAGGAGTGGTCGCGCAATCAGCACGCTCTCATGCTGGCCTCACGCCAGCTGCAGGAGAAGACCGGGCGCATTATCCCCCAAACCAACGAGGAATACGGCTACGAGGATCACTATCCCCACTGGGCCGCTCCCGGCTCCGATTCCGCCGATGCCCTGCGGCGCACGGCTTGGGATATCGCCATGGCCGGCGCCTATGGGACGGCCGGAGAATCCGCCCGGCGCGGAACCAACATTTGGCCCGATTCTGGTGGTGGATGGCTCAACGGCCGCGGCGATGACACCCAGACCATGTTTCTGGGCTATGGGCACATGGTCGATTTCTTCACCAGCTTCGAATGGTGGAAGACGAATCCGCACGATGAACTCGTGAGTGTAGGGAACTACTGCCTGGCAGATCCCGGAAAACTTTATGCCGTTTATCTTCCTCACGGCGGTTCCGTGACAATTCACCTTCAACCCGCTCGTTACCGCGCATACTGGTTCAGTGCAATGACAGGAGAGACCATCGATCTTCCCGAGGTCTCTGGTCCGGAATGGAAATCTCCGGCACCTCCGGATCAGAACGATTGGGCCTTGTTACTTCGTGCGATGTAGCGGAAGCTTTGCTTCACAATTTGCGAAGCCACGGATGTTGGGAGTCTTCCGCTCGCTCAGGCGGTTCTGATCGCCCAGCCCCATGCGTATTGGTTCGGCCTGCGATCTTCTCCTTGTAAGGACTCGGGTATGTCGATCTTCAGCCCCGCCGCCGAATCGAACTTCCACTTCATCGGCTCTGGACAAACTGAGGCGCCGATTGAGCGAGCTTTCGATTTTCGGAACCGGCGTAGAAATCCATCGTTTCCGATGGCGGGTGAATGATGAGAACGCCGGCGGCGCGAGCCTTCTCCAGCAAGGGTTCCATCCGCCGGGCAATCTGGCCGACACGCTCCGTCGCACCCCGGCACCAATGCTTGTCCCACATGTCGGTGATCACAATGGCCGTTCTGGCAAGCGAAAGACTCTGTTCAAAGTTGGCCTCGGTCCAGGTGTCACTGGCTCCGTAGGGCTGGATTCGCTTACGAAGAATCAGGTGCATATCCGAACCCATTCCCCCCAAAGGAAGATCTGCCTGGCCAGCCGGGGCAAACATCAACAAGAACAAGCCGAGAATGAGGAGAACTTGCATGCTGATTCAGCGGTGTCGTCGTTTGAGGCAGCGGTAACGGAATGGTCGGTCCGGCGGCGCGTCTGCGCAAGCAACGTCCGCTGCGCACTTGATTCTATAATCCCCGCGTATATAACGGTGGCACTCTGTGAAAAATGAATGGAGAAAGCGTTTGGATCTGAAGACCCAAACCTCCGGCGAACACGAAAGCAGAAGATGGAGAATCGAGAAGCGACGGGCGACCCGTTTAAAAGGACGCATGTCGCATCGTCGATGGAAACCCGTGCCGTGGCTGGTCCTGATGTGCTGTCTCGCGCGGTGGGCCGATGCACAGGCGAATCCATCTGTCAAAAAGCCGCTCGTGGTCTCCGCGAATTTCCGGTACTTTGAGGATTCGAGCGGCGCGCCGCTGGTGTTGACCGGATCGCAAACATGGAACACGCTCCAGGACTGGGGATCTGATGGATTGGCAGCGGCCCTGGACTTTGACGCATTCGTAAGGTTCCTGACGGCGCACGGGCATAACTTCACTCTGTTGTGGCGGGTGGAGCAGCCGAAATTCTGCCATCTGCCGGTAAATGAGGGCACAACGCCGGAATTCACCGTATCTCCGCAACCATGGATGAGGACCGGGCCCGGGAAAGCCACCGACGGAGGCTTGAAGTTCGATCTCAGTAAAGTTTGATAAGACTTATTTTGATCGACTCCGGGCGCGCACTGAAGCGCTGAACAAGGCCGGAATCTTCGCCGGGATCTATCTCTTCACGGGCGAGTTTCTCAACCTGTATCGCTGCGCGACCGACGGGTATCCCTTCACGGGTGCCAACAACATCAATGGGATCGACGACGGCTACAAGGATGGGCCGCAGGGCAACGGCTCGATCGACATGACGGCTGCCAACGCGATCACGAGGTTCCAGGATGCGTACGTGGACAAAGTGATCGACACTCTGAACGATCTTCCCAACGTGCTGTGGATCGTGTCCGAAGAGGCGCCGCCTTCTTCGTTGTGGTGGAATGATCACCTGATCGCGCACATGAAGAGCTACGAAGCCACTAAGCCCTATCAGCATCCGGTCGGCTACGCGGCTCCGATTCGCGCGCCGGATTCGGTGATCTACAACTCGGATGCGGACTGGGTGGTGCCGGGAGCCACCATTTCTCCCACCTCTTCCTGTGGTTCCGGGAAGCCGGCATGCAAAGTGAACGTGAACGACAGCGATCATTCGTACTGGGAGATGTGGCTGCGCACGCCACAGGAAAACCGCAACTACATATGGGAAAACGTGCTCAATGGGAATTCGGTGCTCTTTATGGACCCATACCTGGTGTACTACCCGAGACAGAAGCGGAACATGTGCGGATCACCAGCACATGGCGTCTGCTCCACGCCCGACTCGCGGTACGACGTGTTCCGAGACAATCTCGGGCATGCGCGGAAGTACGTGAGCAAGTTGAATCTCGTTAAGGCCACGCCGAATGCGGACTTGAGCACGACGGGTTATTGCCGGGCGCAGACTCCAGACGGGGGCGCGGAATACCTGGTCTACGCGCCGTCGGGCGGCGAATTTGTAGTAGATTTGTCGGCCATGCTGCCATCACGGATGCTGAATGTGGAATGGCTGAATCCGGCTACGGGAGAACGGATAGTTCAGGGTGCGATCCCGGCCGGCGAGCGCGCCCACTCGTTTACTCCGCCGTTCAAAGGGGACGCGGTTCTGTACCTGGTGGACACAGAGGGACACGCACAATAAAAGAGGGGCACTGCACCGTGAGAGTGTTCAAGGGAGCCATGATCGGCTGCGGATTCTTCTCGCGGCACCACGCGGAGGCGTGGCGCCGGATGCCCAATGTCCAGATCGTAGCGGCATGCGACACCCGGTTGGAGAGGGCGCAGGCGGTCAGCGGACGGGCGTATGTTTCGCCGGAAGCCATGATGGAGCGCGAGAACCTCGATTTTGTGGATATTGTCTCGCGGTCGGACACACACCTCGATCTGGTTTCGCAGGCTGCGAAACGGGGACTAGCCGTTACCTGCCAGAAGCCCATGGCGCCTGACTGGGCGACGGCCTGCCGGATGGTGGACGCAGCCGAAGCGAAAGGAGTGCGGCTGATGATTCACGACAACTGGCGATGGCAGCCGTGGTATCGCGCCGCATGGAAGGTGATTGCCCGGGGAGATATCGGGACCCCCTTGAGTTATGGTTTTCGATGCCGCTGGAAAGATGGCGCGGGCGAGACGCCCTATCCGAAGCAATCGTATTTCCGCGACCTGCGCCGCTTCATCATCGACGAAACGCTGGTGCATCACATCGATACAGCGCGATTCCTGTTTGGAGATATTCAGACGGTGTATGCCGAAGCCATGCGCGTGAATCCGCGGATCCAGGGAGAGGACCATGCGATCCTGACTCTGCGGCACACCACGCCGGTGATGGGATGGCTCCACGGCCACAGTTTCGTCGCTCACGAGGATGTAGGCCCGTCGGTTGACGAATCAATGTTTGAAGGCGAAGAGGGCTCGATCCGTATCTCTGCCGCAGGCGAGATATGGTCGGGACACAGGAAGATTTGGACCCAGGATTTTCGGCAGGGTATCGCGGGGACAGCGTCTACAACATGCTGCTGCACGTTCAATGCCTCGAAACGGGCGAGCGTTTTGAGACCGAAGCGCGAGAGTACCTGGAGAAGACGTTCGCGGCTGTGGAAGCGGCGTACGCGAGTGTGGCGTTGAAGGAGCGGGTGGCGATTGCCGAAATCTTGGGTGGCCGGCGCGAGGTAAGTTGAATTACACCCAGTCAGTTTTTGCGGCGTTTGTGGCAGGTTCGAAAATCGGTCCCTCGCTCAGGAGCGCGAACATGGCGCCTGTTTCCCCTATGAATCCGCTGTCCAGGACTATCCGCGATCTTCGCCCTGAGCTTGCATCCGGAACCATCCAAATCTCCGCCCTGGCCGAGGCGGCCCTCGCCCATTCGAACCAGAACGCAGGCCGCAACACATATATCTGGATGGACGTGGCGTGGACGCGGGCAGAGGCTGCCAGCGCCCAAGCAATGCCGCGCGGCAATGGCGGTCCATTTGGCGATGGCCGTCCCGCGCTCTGGGGTATGCCAATCTCGGTGAAAGACCTTTTCGACCTGGCCGGCTCGCCCACCTCGCGCGGTGTTCACTTCTATCGCGATTTGAATGGTATCGCGACACGCGATTCCTGGCTGGTTGAGCAACTGCGCGCGGCCGGCGCCGTCATCATCGGCAAGACTCACCTTCATCCACTGGCCTTCGGAATCACGGGCGAGAATCCTGACTATGGCGACTGTATGCAGCCCAACGATCCTGGCGCGTTTACAGGCGGATCCTCCAGCGGTGCCGCGGCCAGCGTGCAGGAGGGCTCCGCCGTAGCTGCCATCGGCACCGACACTGGCGGCTCCATCCGAGTGCCAGCTGCGCTTTGCGGGCTGGCGGCCTATCGCGCCACGCTTGGCCGCGGCGACTGGTGCGGTGGAGCGCATCTGGCGGAGTCCTTTGATACGATGGGCTGGTTCTTCCGGGATCTCGAAGACGCTCCCTTGCTGGCTGTACCGTTCGCGCCGTCGGCGCCCACGCAAATAACTCGATTCACCCGGTTTGCTTTTGTCGATGGCAGCTTTCTGAACGATTGCGATCCGCAGATCGTCGACAGCCTCCGCAGCGTCGTTTGCATGTTGCAGCTACTTGGTCTCGAAGCGTGCCCGATCGACCCCGAGTGGTGGGCGGACGCAGCTGAAATCTTCCTTCGCCTTCAGTGTTGGGAAGCAGCGCAAGTTCACGCCGGAAACTTCGATCATTTTGAACCGGTGATCCGCGATCGCCTTCGGTGGGGTGCCAGCCTGAACTTCGACGAGATTGCGACTTTGCGGCGCCGTCACTCCGTCTTCCGCACCCGCATGGACGAACTCTTCGCCACGCACGATCTCATTCTTCTGCCCAGCGCTTCTGTGACGCGCCTTGCAGTTGGCGTGGACCATAGCCAGACGCGGAGTCGCCTGCTGCGATACAGAGCACCTTTTAGCCTCGCCGGCGTGCCCACGGTCGTTATCCCATGCGCGCACGGCGGCATGCAATTGGCTGCTGCGCGCGGCCGCGATGAGTCTCTGCTCCAGTTTGCGGCGCAAATCGGCGCACTGAGGAAGACAGCAGCGCATCATTAGATTTGGGTTGTTTTTAGATTGGGTCGTTTTTGAAGGCGGGGATAAGGCCCAAACCAATTGCAACCCGATTCCGCGCAGATCCCACCAAATAATTCTGCTAATTCTCTATACCGCCATAGCCAGGTGACTGCAGCATTGTGCCACCCCACAGCCAGATCCATGGCCGGAGACCGGGTGAAAACCAGCGCAAGTCGGATCACGGAGGTCATATGGATCGCAGGGCATTTCTGAAGAGCAGCGCGATGCTGGCCGGCACCGCCGTCTGCGGCACGCGGCATGTGAGGGCCCAGTACGCTCGGGCAAGGGGGCCACTGCGCGCGAACCCGGCAAATCCACGCTATTTCTTCGATGACAGCGGGCGGGCGGTGTTTCTCACCGGATCGCATACATGGGCCAACCTGCAGGACTCGGGGTTGGCGCCCGTCCCGATCTTCGACTGGCAAGCGTACATGAACATGATGCAGGCGCATAACCATAACTTCATGCGCCTGTGGGGCTGGCAGCAATCGGCGTGGGCTCCCTGGACGCCAGACAAAGTCCTTTGGGAGCCGATGCTATTTGTGCGGACAGGTCCGGGTCTGGCTCTTGACGGGGGACTAAAGTTCGACCTCTCGAAATTCAATCCGGACTATTTTACGCGCATGAAGCAGCGGCTGACGGAGTGCCGCGACCGCGATATCTACTGCGCAGTGCAGTTGTTCCAGGGCTTCAGCATGAATAAGCCGCATGCCTGCGGTGTGGAGACGTGGTCGGGACACCCATATAATGCAGCGAACAACATCAACGGCGTGGACGGAGACAAGAACGGAGACAAGGAACTTGATTACGACGATCCTGCGATTCGAGCGCAGCAGACAGCCTATATGCAGAAGGTCGTCGACACCACTGCCGGTCTGGAAAGCGTGCTCTACGAAGTCTGCAACGAGGGCGGCAACAAGGAGTGGGACTGGTGGGTAGTCGACACGGTTCATCGCCTGGAAAAGCAGAACGGATCGCCTCACCCCGTAGGCCTGACCGGCGAGGGCAGCGAGAGCGTGGAGGAGATGCTGGCGAGCCCCGCCGACTGGATCTCTCCGGGCGGGCAGAAATTCAAGATTGATCCGCCGGCATGGAATGAGTCCAAGGTGAGCGTGAGCGACACGGATCACCTGTGGGGACACGGCGGCACCGTCGCATGGGCATGGAAAAGCTTCACACGCGGGCACAACACGCTTCTGATGGATGCGTGGGTGCCAATAGCGGGCGCTCCCTGTCCGGAGGTGAACTGGGGCCCCCGCGCTGGGTATCCTCTGCGTAATCTCAACCGTCCCGACGACCCTACGTGGGAACCTGTCCGTCGCGCCCTCGGCAACACGCGACTATACGCGCAGCGCATGGATCTGCTATCTGCGCGGCCGTTGCCGGGGCTTTCATCCAGCGGATATTGTCTTGCTAATCCGGAGCGCGAATTCGTGGTGTACTTGCCCGAAGGAGACTCTGTTACGGTCGATCTGACGCGTGTGAAAGGAAAGTTGCGCGCGGAATGGATGCAACCGGTGGAAGGAACCGTGGTGCCTGGCGGCACCGTCGCTGGAGGCAAGTCGACGCGATTCGACGTGCCATTTGTAGGGCCGGCCACGTTGTATCTTCTACGGGAATAATCCTGATACTCACTTGAGTCAAGGCACATATCATTCTGTGGCGGTGTTTCTCGTTCAACAGTTCGTCGGATCCATTGCCTGCAACATCACCGACCGGGATGCGATCAGAAGTGAATAGATCGGCGCGAAATTGATTGCACGTTTTTCTTTTCTCCGACCGCCTTGGTGTAAGGTCCATGACCTGGTGCGGGCTCGTTGCTTTCGTCAACCAACGAAGAAAGCGAGATCCACACGTTCGTACCCCTGCGGGACCATTGAGACCTTTCCTGATTTGTTTGGGGGCTATGGACTTGGGTCCAACTTGGGTCCGTTCAAGCGCAGCCACATGAGTTCCGACTCCGGGATTGTCATGCGATATCTATCGCTATTTAAGCGGGTTACGGATTATGCCGTGCTTATGAAATGGCAAAATGTGCCCAGGGGTTCAACTCCTTGTAACTCATTGAAATAAATAGAAAGGCCCTGCAATGGCGGGGAGGGGCGAGAGCGCAACCAGGGAGTCAACTCAACTCTTCCGATCAACAGCGCGAATATAAATCTCTTATTATGAATAACATGGTCGGGGAGAGAGGATTCGAACCTCCGACCCCCTGGTCCCGAACTGGCAATGCCACGTAGAATCAGCGACTTGCGAATCTTACATAGTGGTGCTTCAATCGCATAAGTCTCGCTGAATCTTATAGATAGTTTTCAGCCACTCTCGGATGGGAACCCCCGCATGGGAACCCCGAGCCACTCGCAACGGTTGACTGCCAATGACCCACTTGTCCGAGAAGCGGACTATTCGACCAAGTGAATTTCCGCATAAAGTGCGCCCAATTGCGTTTTCCTGTGGTCCTCGCTCACTGAAGTTTTGCAAGCTGTTCTTTGGCTTCTTTGAGGGCGGGTAGGTCATGATCGGCATCCTTCCAGAGGGCAAGAAATTTCCGGTATTCTTCGCGAGCTTCGCTTGCGTCGCCAGAGAGAATATAAGCGCGCGCCAGGCCTCGATGGGCGAGCACAGAAACCCGGATCGCCGATCATGGTTCCCTTGTGATCGAGAAGCTTTTGAAATTCTCGCGCCGCTTCGGGGCCTTTGCGGGCGGCCAGGTAGGCTTCGCCACGCAACAGGATGGGATAAAGGGAACCAAAAAAGCCAGTGAGGGCGCATCGAGGGCCCCCCAATTCGTAGGGGGTGGCTGCTTCAAGGGCTTCGACGGCTTTGAGAGGCTCGCCGCGACGGAGCGCCAAGATGGCCCGGATCACCGGTAGATAGCCCACGTATTTGTCTCTCCGGCGGTATATCGGATCGATCCTTCTACGGGAAATGCAATATTTGTCGCCGCAACGGATCTGAACCTCTCCGCGTTCGTTGAGATGGATGAAAAGGTCTATGCCTTCAGGGCAGTGGTCGACGGATTCGATACCACGTATGACTTTCCCGTGTCGCACGCTGAGTTGGTAAGGCTCGATCTGCGAACGGGCAAAACCGGGGAGCCGACCGAGGTCGACCTCAGTATCGGCCTGATTTTTGGAGCCGTGCCAATCTTGAGACACCGCTAGGAAACGGTGCGATCCCCTCCTAAGCTGCACGACGAGCCCAGTATGCTGCATATTTGAATGACGTGCGAGCGCGTTGGGTACCCTACATGGTTTGAGGCTCCTCTTCTAGGGTCTTCATTTTCCCCAAGGATCGCGAGAGGCAATCAAATCGTAAGTGTTGAGAGCAGTCGTGGGGAGCGATGATGCACCAGAACATCGACCGAAGGACCTTTCTGAAAACGACGACGGCTTCGATTGACGACGATGTTTCCACATGCCGCCAGCGTGGAAGGGCGGGTTCATTTCGCCGGAGAACACACTTCCACGCTTTTCGTCATGGAAGGCGCAACGCAGTCGGGTGTTCAGGCCGCCCGCGAAGTTGGTGCCGAGTCTGACAATTTCAGTCTTGGCCTCCGCCGGTGGAGGGGAATGCTCGCGATAAACATTAAAGGAGCGTCTTCCTGACTGGAGAAAACGACATGCGTGACCGGCGTTGGATAACATCGTCCATTTACACCCTCGTCGCTGTGGCCGGCATCGCCGTCGCTTGGTTCAGCGCGCAGACCCCCCTAACCACGAAGCTTGCACCAGAGGGTGAAAGAGTATGTAGAACTCGACGACGCCGTCATCGCGCTCTCCCATATCCGCGTGATCGACGGCACGGGACAGCCTGCCCGTGATGATCAGACCCTGATCATTCGTGACGGCACCATCGCTGCGATTGGGGAGGCGATCTCCACCCCGATTCCGCCGGGTGCGAAGGTGCTCGATCTCCCGGATCACTCCGTTATGCCCGGTCTGGTCGGCATGCATGATCACATATTTTATCCCCAGCCCGTGAACTTGGCAGGTCAACGAGTCAGAGGGGTACTCCAGTTCGAGCAGCAGTCCAGTTTCACTTTTCCAAAGCTCTATCTCGCTGCTGGTGTCACGAGCCTCCGCACCACTGCGAGCGTGGAGCCATACGCGGACCTAAACCTGAAGAAGTGGATAGACGCTGGCAAAATTCCTGGCCCCAAAATCCATGTGACGGGGCCGTATCTGGAGGGGAAGGAAATTTTCGGCTGCCCGTACAGTAACTCAGAGGAGCTGAGGATGCCCGTAAGACAATTGAATTCTGGGCTGATCAGGGTGTCACTTCGTTCAAAGCGTTCGTGCACATCACCAGAACTGAGCTTGGTGCGGTGATTGAGGCTGCGCATAAGCGCAGCCTCAAAGTGACAGGACATCTCTGCTCTATAACCTACCGTGAGGCCGCCGAACTTGGCATCGACAATATCGAACACGGATTTGTATTTGCCACGGAATTCAATTCAGAGAAGAAGCCTGATATCTGCCCGCCCGCTACCGAGCAGTCTCGAACTGCCTTCCTCGCTCTCACTCCCGACAGCCCCGGTTCGCGACCTGATCCAGACATTGATACAGCATCATGTTGCCATCACCTCGACTCTACCAGTCATGGAAGCGTACTCCTCCGATCGCCCACCACTGCAACAGCGTGTTCTTGATGTCATGTCGTCTCAGGCTCAGGCTGCGTATTTGGCGCAGCGAGTCATGCAACCGGCATCGCGTAGTCTGAAGAAAGAGATGGAACTGGAACGTGCGTTTGTGAAAGCCGGTGGAATGTTGCTAGCGGGACCTGACCCAACAGGCATCGGCGGTGTTGTGGCAGGGTTCGGTGATTAGCGCGAAGTGGAACTCCTGGTGGAAGCCGGCTTCACGCCCGTAGAGGCCATTCATATTGCTACTGAGAATGGCGCACGCTTTCTACACGAAGAAGATCAGATTGGCACGCTGGCTCCCGGCAAACGGGCCGACTTGATGGTGGTTCGCGGAGACCCATCCTCCAAAATATCCGACATCGAAGACGTTGACATCGTCTTTAAGGATGGGGTCGGCTACGATCCAACTAAACTGATTGGTTCGGTGCGTGGCCTCGTCGGGCTGCGCTAGCGATCCTCATCCAGCCTTTGACGAATGGGATGGAGAAAAATGAGAGTCCCTGCTTCGAAACGCTTTCTGCATATTTCCGTGGCGCTGGTTCTCCTCGGATTGCTGGGCACGAACTCAGTAGCCGAAAGAGGGCTTGCGGCACCGCCCGCCCAGCATGCGGTGCTTGTCGACAATATCGGCACCTACGGGCGGAAAATCTCGACGAAGTCAACTCTGGCGCAAAAATGTTTTGATCAGGGTTTGCGCCTGGTCTATGGGTACTACTTTCCCGAAGCGATCGCATCATTTCAGGAAGCGCAACAGAACGACCCGGATCACCCGATGCTTGCCTGGGGTTTGGCGCTCGCGATGGGTCCTAACCCTAACAGTCGAAAGAATACTTTCCCCGATGACCCAAATGGTGATGGGCGAAAGGCAATTGCGTTTGCACACGCCCATTTTGTCAAGCGCGACACAAGTCGAGCGGGCGCTTATCGAGAGTCTGTCAGTCCAGTACGATACCGACCGATATCCAGAACGGGCCGTTCGCGACGAGAAATATATTGAGGCGACGCGATCGGTACTCGACCGGTACCCTGATGACCTGGAGGCGGGTTTCATGTATGTGGACGCCCTCATGATCCGCGGTGCGTGGAATTACTGGAAACGAGATGGTTCGCCGCTTCCCGGCACGCGCGAGGCTGCCGGGGCGCTTGAACACATCATGGCCCTCGAACCGAATCACCCCGGAGCAGTTCACCTTTACGTGCACTTGTTCGAGGCCTCCGCAGAGCCAGAGCGAGCCCTGCCGCAAGCCGATCGACTCGAATCGCTTATGCCGAAAGAGGGCCATATGGTCCACATGCCCTCGCACATTTATCTTCGTGTCGGGCAGTACGAAAAAGCGATCGCCAGCAATGAACGGTCTGTGGAGGCGGATCGATACTTTTGTCGCAGTGGGGAGACCGACCGTTTCCAACAGAAGGTACGTATCACCTTTCGGCCAGCACCCACGCGCCGCACGCGTGGGACGTACTGCACTTTGCAGCGATGCTCGAAGGCAACTATGCGCTGGCAGTCAAAGCGGCCCGCGAAGTCGACTCCTCCCATGGCCTGATGGCGGCGAATCCGCGGCAGCAACGGATACCGGCGACGTGGCTGGTGCATCGCGTCTTTGGCAAATGGCAGGCCCTATTGGCGGAGCCAGCGCCCCCGTCGGACCGCTTGTACATGAATGGTGCATGGCATTACTTCCGTGGCAGCGCGTTTGTCGGACTCGGGGAACTCGACAAGGCTGAAAATGAATTGGGGACGCTCACAGCGATATCACATGATCCGTCACTGAAGGATGTGCTTTACAGGGCAAATTCCGCGGGGCCAATTTCTGGCCATGCTATGTCGCGGGCTATCAGGCGAGATCGCCATGGCGCGGGGAAGGTCGGGGGACGCGGTTCTTGCCTTCGAACAAGCTGTGCGGATGCAGGACGCACTGATTTTTAATGAGCCTCCCGATTGGCCACAATCGATGCGCCTCTACTTTGGAGCGGCCCTGCTTAAGGCTGGACGCGCCACGAGTGCCGAAGGAGTGTATCGCGAAGAACTCCGGGTTTTCCACGACAATGGGTGGGCGTTGTTCGGATTGTGGCAGAGTGTGCGCGCCCAAGGCCGGAACGCAGAGGCCAAGGAGATTCGAGAACGGTTTGATCGGGCATGGAAGAATGCCGATGTGGTCCTGAGCTCGTCGATATTCTGATGACGAGCACGAACTTTCGCGGCCAAGGTCCATTCACCACGCATCGAAGGCATCGCGTTGCGACCAAAGCTGATCCTGGGACTCTCAAGGACCATGCACGAGAATTCTCTGGCCCATTGTTTACGGACGTTGTTCGCTTCACTTGGACGAAAGACCGCCTGCTTGGACAAGTGACACAGAAACTTGTTGCGGTTCCAAAAACAAGAATGGCGACCATGACAGCCATCCTCAGATCATGATTCGAGCAGCCTTCCTGCCGGAACAGTAACGGGTGGATGACGGGGAAGTTCCGGGGCAGAAAAGGGGTCTGGGGAGTTAAATGTGTACTCCTTGGTCAACAGCAAAATCACTGATTTCGATGTGTCGAGCTATACTATGCGCCCTTTTTAGCGAAGATCAGGCGAACCTTAACGTCATAAGTGCTAATGCTACGTAGGGAATCCCTATTCCCCCTCCGTTTGCACGGTGAAAACGGCCAGTGAGATGGAGGGCTGTTTGCGGCCACTTTCACAGAAAAAGTGACAGCGTCCCGTTTTGGGAGTAAACCGGAGCGGCGGTGAGGGCCGCGGCACCTCGGGCGCAGCGAGAGAACAGAGAAGAGAGCCATTCATCAACCACCGTAGAAGGCAGAAAAGAAAAATACCGGATCAATAAAAGAAGAAAAGAAGACCCCCCCACATCCAGCCACTAAAGGGTTCAGTTCCAAACCTGTAGATCTCGGATACCCATGCCCGGCAAACCAACGGCAGCATCTGGGCTTGTAGAGAGCTGCCGGTATTCAGACCGGCGACGGATGTGTGAGCGAAGCCGGTTTCTCGATACCGTGTGAGGTTTTGGGTCCGGCATGACGGAGAGAAGCCTTTCGAGTTTGTCCTCCTTAAACAGGATGGGGTGCCAGGTAGAGACGAGGCCCGGATCATGGATGTGCGTGCTTTGGTCTGGCGCGTGCGCGAGGTGCTTTGGGTCCGGCAGGATGGAAAGACCTGGTTGTTCTCGCCCAGAATGCGCGCCGACATGTCGGCGGCGCTGGTGGACACGGATGAAAACTGGAACTGCCGTCCGGGATATTCGTTCAGGGTGATGCCGGCGGCGGAGACCTGATCGACGGTGCCGGAGATCTCATCGACCGGGGCGGTGAAGTGGCGATCCTGCATGCGGATCACGGACTCGCGGGTCTTCTTGACCCGATTCAGGATCCTCTCGTACTCAATCTCCAGTTCAGTATCGCCCTGGGCCTGCTTACCCACTCTCTGCCGGTAGGTGTGGTACTCCCGGGAGTAGGGCGCCACATCGGCCAGGATGGCCATCTTGTGGATGTCGGGATAGTCCTCTGGATTTACTCCTTCGAGTTCCGGATGGAGGGCTTCGTAGCCGGCGCCGGGCAGGCGGGCATAGCCTTCGGGCACCTTGATGAAGGGATCGCCTTCATGGAAATTGGTGTAGTAGTCATCACCTGCTAGCCAGCTGGCTGCTGTATTGGGGATTTCATTGGCTTGAGGAGAGAAGATCTCGTTCTGAACAAAGCTGGCGGAGCTTTGATTAAAATAATGTATGAGTACATACTCATTGTGTAATTCAATCCAGCGCGGCCCGGAGTTGCTTGACAGGGCGCGCTTATCAGGAGTAATGAGTATATGAGCATTATGTTTATGATCAAGACGACCTCGCTCTCATTCGCCGGCAGGCTGGGGGCAGGCTTTTGGGCAGTTGCATCGAGAAAACCCGCCAAGCCGTCGGCCATTCTGCGGAGGAGACATGCGTGTCTCGACCGTCGATCAGCATCCGGAAACGCAGCTTGTCGATCTGCGCCAGATGGCTACTCAGCGCGGCTACCAGATCGTCAATGAATATACCGACCGGCTTTCTGGCACCAAAACGAAGCGGCCAGGTCCCGATCAGATGATGACCGATGCCCGCCGCGGCCGCTTCGATGTCGTTTTGGTTTGGGCGAGTGATCGCATCGCTAGGTCGGTGAAGCACTTCCTTGAGGTGCTCGACGAGTTGAATCGGATCGGGGTCGAGTACGCCAGCTTCCGGGAAAATATCGATACCGGCGGCCCGCTGGGCCGGGCCATCGTCGTGATCATCGGCGCCATCGCCGAACCTTGAGCGCAGCCTGATCGTCGAACGGGTGCGCGCCGGCATGCGGCGCGCTCGTCTCGACGGTCAGCACATCGGCCGCCAGCCGCTGGTATTGGATAGTGCCGCTATCCTGCAAGACCGTCAGCGTGGCCAGAGCCTGCGAGAGATCGCCAGGGGCCATCGCGTTTCGACGGCGACCATACAACGCGCGCTCCGCAAGCATGCCCCAACCACCCAGGAGCATGCCGCATGAACGAACACCTTCTTGTCTGCCTGGCGGTCATCGTAGTTCTCGCCGCCTTGCTGTACGCCGCGGGCCGTGGCTATCTCGCCGCCCTGACCGGCATCGGAGAACTGCGATCAACCCTCAGTCAGATCCATGGCAGCGTCCAGAACATCGACCTATCGCTGCACCAGCAGCGCCGTGTCCTCTACGACGCCCACAAGCGAATAAGCTCCGTGACAAAAGGGGTCTGAAAACCAACCTTCTAACCCCCATAAAATCAATGGCCGGATCTCCCGATCCGGCCGTACCAAAAGGTGCACCTTGTCGAACGCACTGGCCGAAAAAGCAAGCAAACCTGCTATCTGAGTTAAGGGAGTTCCTCATTGACGGCCGCATCGGCAACTCTCCACTCGTCAAGAAAGTCGAACGAATCTAATCGAGGGAATCGCTTGTCTATTTCACGAGAACTGAGCCGGACTCTAATCGCCGCCAAAGGCATTTAACAGCCATATTCTCGAGCGGGAATTTGGCAGCTCACGAATAAATTCTTTGACGCAGATCTCCTAACCCTGATTTTGTCCGATGATGGGAATACATAGCCTTTGAGCCCACCCGCGATCGAATGGAGCGCGTCGCGGTATACGGTGGTCCTGTTGAATTCGAGGCGGTCTTCCCCAAAATCGGAGGGCTGTCGCGCGACCACCATCGTCTGGCCTACACCGAACTCGCGCTGGTCCCCGGCGGTCTGGCGACTGAGCCTTACCCATGCCGGTGAAGGGTCGTTTCACAAGCTAGAGTTCTTCTTGCCGCAACTGGCGGTGATGATTCGGCTCAACTCTCGCCCGACGAACACCAGCTTGCATTTGCGTCAATGCGCTCTGGAACTCATCACATTTCGAGAAGCAATGTCGACGGAAGCGATCCCCCTGCAACATCACTTCCTTCGATCATGGCTACCCAGGACCTCTACGCTGGTCACCTGATGGAAAGTGGACTGTATTTGATTTCCACGCCAGAGCGCACGGTAAGATATATCTCATCGATTCGGAATGTTGCAATCTTCAGGCTCTCACTTCAGGAAACTCTGAGGACTGCGTACCTAGCTGGTCACGTAATGGCAAGACAGTCTACTTCTCCTCCGATCGCACGGGCAACTGGCAGTGTGGCGCCGCGAAGTTTCGCGCGAAATGAGCCGCAAGTAACCCACCATGGCGGCTTCGCTGCCTTTGAATCATACGAAGCCTGCACAATGCCGCGAACGGTTGTCGAGTTGTCGGAGCATCTTGACGACCGGTTCGTTGCGAGTACATGCGGGCCCCATCGAGGCGTTCCCCAACCTGCATCGCCTTCTTGAACGGCCAGGGCGGCCATCGATCGCTGCCGGGTATTGGCGGTGCCATGCGAGCCGTCCGTGCAATGGAAGCTCAGGGCGCTACTGACGGTCGAACATCTGCGGACCCTCAACCGCCCGGTCGAACTAGAAACAACGGCCAACTTAGCTAGAACGTATAGGAAATCCCCACCATGGGAACAGTCGAGGCGCGTAGACCTCCGTCATTGAGCTTGAAGAGCGCATTGCCGATGATCAACAGATTCGTGGCCGGCCTGATCTTCACGCCCGCCGAACCATCGGTGACGTTGTACGACTTTGTGCTTATGTTCAAAGTCTCATGCGGGTTTGGCGATCCAGGCTTTACGGTCGGATCGCAGGCGATCGGTTCACATTTTCCCAAGTCCATGATTTGGGCCGACGATGCAACTTCTGCTCGAGGCACCTGCTGACCGACCAGATCGAATACCGCAGTGATTCTCTTCGTCAACCACACATCCGCGCCGCCGCTGTACGTTATTGCACCGGGAACCCGATCCTTGTGACCAGTATTGAGGTCACCGCCAATGATTGAACTTCCATTCGCTTGGTATCCAATGAGCGCGTGCGGTGAGACCCTGGCGGCATACGACCACACTGCAAACGGCCTGAGTCCTACGGCGCCGACACCCAGAAAGTTTTGCTCATCTCCGGTGGGCAGGCGAAGATCCACTCCCCAGCCGAGGGCGGCCCGCTCGCCTTTCCAGGCCGTTCCCTTCGCACGTAGAGTTAAGTCGCCGATCCCGGAGGCTGTGTCGGAACTCGTGAAGGTACTTTCCCAGCAGGGATGAACGTTAATGCAGTCTTCTCGGGTAGGGTCAAAAGCATAGTGGTGGCTACTATCATCGTTGTAGAAGATTTTGCCATGGGAGCTCACGGCCATCCGCACATTCTCCACGGGAATGGCGAGAGAAAGATCGATTTTGTTGGTTAGCCCATAGGTGACAAAGACATTCGCCTGATGAACCTTCAAATCGATTTGGTTTGTGGTTTCGATCAAGTCCCGGATGTATCCGCAAACGCCAAAACTTGAAACGCGCACGTTGCCATCGGTTCCTTTGATCTCTGTATTGGACCTGGCCGAGCAAATCAGCTTGCCGTCCGCGAAAGTCGTGCTATCGTCCGCCTGGGGTAGCGTGACGGGTAGATGCCTCAGGCTTATGCCGTCAAGGCGGTCGAAATTAAAGTACTGATAGCTGAAACCAATAGACAGTTTGTGTCTCCCAATAGTTTCCGCGCGTTCTCCGAAGATCGGTCCGAAACTGTCAGTCGAGGAGACGAATACTCTTGCCGATGGGTCCCACGAGAACGTAAGACCGGACGAAGGCGAGGCGAGCGGCAACAGGGCGGACTGCCGCGCGATCGACGATTCAAGGGGTGTCAGCTTTTCCACCAGGAAATCGGTTGAAAACTGCCCGAAATCGCCAAAATTAACCGCGGCAGCGAGGCCGTCTACTCCATAGACCTGCGGAAGAAGACAGATCAGTTTGTCGCTCTTTATCCCCGTGGGGCAGGTTTGGGCCAACGAGCAAACACAACCGACGATCGCCAGGACGGAAGCCAGAATCGCGCGTACGGGCATTTAGGGAGACTCCGTATCTCGCGGGGGAATCCGATGCCGCTCAGCTAACATTCTGCATTGAGTTTTGACGCCAGATTAGGGGAACCCGCGCTAGATTCCTTATTGGACTGCAAGGTTATGGTGAGCCATGTGTACGCCGCGTTACAAGGAAAGAAACACTAAGTTCACAAGCTTTACAAAATTTGAATCCAGCAGACATCGCCCCCTCTGCTGTTGAGATTTGCGCGACTATAAAGGCTATCTCACCAGGCTTATGAGCCACGCACCGCCTTTCTTCTCAAGATCGAAAGTAATTGGACTATCCGGCGATTTCTGCGGGCTGCCGTTTTTAGGCACGAATTCCTGGGATGAATTCGCCGTCACGGTGGCGCCGGCTCCCTTGGCTTCGATTTTTCGTTCTGTGACGCGCATCGTGACGGAGCGCGCGTCGCGAAAGTAAGTTTCGATCGCTTTCCGTGTTTGCGCGGGTGGGCTCGGCCAGATCTGCCACAGACCCTGGGCATCCCGCTTGTTATACGCGTCAACGTAGGAGTCGATAACTCCGTTGATCGCGTCGCGATCTTTTGGTAAGTCCTCGCCTGGAGTGGTACGGGATTCCTGCACGGTCGTGACGTTATTCGTAGGCACGTGCCAGGCGGACAGTTGGTTCAGAATTTCTCCGCTCTTAGCCTCAATCCCATAAGTCGGACCGCTGGCGGTATGCATCCCCAGAAAACTTCCCAGGGCGTCAAATACCGGGCCGCCGGAATGCCCCTCCGCGAGCGAGTTATCGCGGCTCGTGGTGAAGTGGTGGATGTCTCCCGTTGCGGTATTCAGGTTTTGCACGGTCCCCGAAGCCACGCTCCAGTCACCCGCCGCGGGGTGGCCAATCACATGAATGGGTATCCCCAGAGTCGGGTCCCGACGCACCAGTTCGCGCATGCCTGAAGGGAGATCGGCGACCGGCACCATCACAACCGCGAGATCGAGGACCGGGTCATAGTGCTCAAACACGGTGGCGTTGTAATCGTGGGGGCTGTCGTGAAACCGAAGCTGAACGGAGCGCACCCGCACGTCATCTTGGATCACGGCATGACAGGCGGTGATGAAATACGCGCTCTGCCGATCCCTGCCGACGAATACACCCGCCGCCGTTTCTTCCGTGGACTGGAGCGCGCGGTGGATGCGCAATTTGACGACCAGTTGCATCTGCGCGTCCGTACTTTCCATTTGTCCGTACGCGGTTCCGCGCAGGCCCAGTATGGAGAGAACCACCCCGGTGAAGTAAGTCCTCAGCGGCACTGTCATTTCTTGCCCAGGGCGCCCGCCTTTTCGAGAATTCCCAGCAACAACCCGGCGATCGCCGGGATCGCACCAAACAAACGAGCGGAGTTACTCAAGCGATCGAAAGCTGAGGGCATAAGCGTGCGTAGATCGCCGGGTCCGGCGCCCGCCAATATCTGGCGCACGTTACCATGCAGACTGAGTTGGATTCCGTCCTTTACCGTGAATTGGCGCAAATAGAATCCGGATTTCGGAATCACAACCAACAGGTCGGCAGAATTTGCCGTAACTTTCTGATTCACATCTTCAAAAGTTATCTCTGGCGGCGGCTGAATCAAAACGCTCTTCTCTTCGGATGTTCGCGGATCGATTTCTGAAAAGCGTACTTCGCCCAGAATAGGAATCTGGGTATCTCCGATTTCGGAATGACCTTGCACCGCGATATCAAAGCGCGTATCTGTTGTGGTCGCCAGGAAGATAGAGTCACCTCCCTCAGCCGCAAAGTGAGCTTCCACATTTTCTGGCGGACCACCATCCGTACGCAATCCGATGCACTCGAATCCAGCTTCCAAACCATGCGCATTCGGAAGGCTTGAAAGCGAATCGTTGATTGTGCCATGTGACTTCACGCTGAAAGAGCTTGCTTTTGAACTGTCCAGCGTTTCCATGGTGATCACGGCGGGTTCGCCTACTTCCAAGGCCTGGCTCCGGACCATGTACAACGAGCAGCTCGTCGCGGCATCCCCCTCGCCCGAAAAAGAGTTCACGTCTCGCAAATCGCTGCCCACATGAACCTTCTGGGAGCGCCCGAACTGGATTTGCAGCGCACTCACTCCCGTCACCTGTAACTGCTCTTCGTCGCTCTGGCTCAGCATCTGGCTGGCATTGGTCTTGAAGGAGATCTTTCTTGTATGAACGGAGAGATTTGCTTTGGTAGCGGGATACACGCGAGATGTGAACAGCACCCCAAGCGCCGTTGCCGCCCAGATGCCCACGATCAACCACGCGACCCAGGGCCGCACCGCTTTTCCGGAATCGTCTGCCATGTTTAGTGGGAATGATACAAAACCAGATTGAACGACGTGGGAATCAGGCTGCCTGGTACGTGGCCCGTGAGCCTTACATGGTACTCACCCTGCGGCAATGTGGACATGTCGAGTGAGAACGAATGGGTGCTTCCGGCCGCGTATAGCCGGCAACTCGGATTGAAGGACTTATTGCACTTTTGCTGGAGAGCAAGCCCCTTTATCGCCATGCCGTTACTGTTAGTGACGGCCACATCAAGTGCCTGCAAATCCGACCCACTGATGAAGTAGAAGGTGTAAACACCGGCGACCAGCTGACCTTCGCTTTGATATACGTCCACCGGGATGTACACCGGGGGGCCGTTCGCGATTCGATATCCGGCTCTCACCCCAATATTCTCAGAGCGCAGCCCTATCCGGTCGATTACATCTTTGGTCGGCCACGGCTCGAAAACGTTCCACTTTCCGTAATCCCACTTGCGCGGGTTCTTGGCCTGCATAAAGTAGTGGAAGGAGTCCTGGAGTTCCGATGCCTCGACAAAAACCTCCCGCTGGGAACTTGCCGGCCCCGAAGGCAGGAAGAACCGCACATGCAAAGTCGCGTTCGGACTGAAAGCCGCGAAGCTCCGATGCACCGCCACGAGCGTGAAGTCCTGCAGGGCATTGGTGTGGACGTTCGTTCCCTCCACCCGGTTTTCGAAAGTCCGCATGCCTTGGATCTGGGCCATGCTCACCGCTGCTGCGGAAAGGAACAGTGCTCCGACCGCGTGTAATATCGAAGTTTGTCGAAATCGCAGCATGGCGTCGCACCGTTGACTGTTCGCGATTGTAGAACAATTGTCGTCTACGAAGAAATTTAGAATCCGCCCTCGAAATTCGCGCCCTGTCGGGCGGTCTCTTCCCCAACTATCACTCTTACTCTTCTTGGGGACTTCTGAACCTGGCAGGGACCCTGGCCCGGGAGATGGGACGCGGTGGCGGCAGAATACAAAATTTATCTTCTCCGGCTGCCCCGGCACCATCTACGCCGCCAATTTCGCGGGCCAGCTCCTCTTCTATCGCGACAATACTCAGAACGGACCGGCGATGTGAACTCGCCGTCGGTCATCGGGCAGGGCGGCTGGCAACAGTTCACACATCTCTTTTACGGTGGCAATGGCATCATCTACGCCGCCACCCCCCACGGCGCCAGCTTCTCTTCTACCGCGACAACACCCAAAACGGTACGGGAGACGTCAATTCACCGTCAGTGATTGTACTCAGCGGTTGGCAGGCAATGAGGTTCCTTTTCGATGGAGGACAGGGAATTCTCTGTGCGGTCCCGGTGTAACAACCAGACGACTGAATCGGATATCAAGCATTGATCCCGCCCCAAATGGGAGGTCTCCTGCGTGACCTCCCCGGGGTCTTTCGACAAATCCTACGGTCGTTTGGAAGCGAAATGCGTCGGTGCGCGGCGTAAGACATTGAGAAGCCGAGGCTCTTGGTGGCGCGTACAGCCAATGTGCTCATCGAAGTGATATTCATCCGGAATTGGCCATCGGTAAGTTGGCACCTGCGGCTTCGTTCAAGTCGTCTTGTCGGACAGGCGCCATTCCCGGAGTTCGCGAATCTTCAGCGCTAGAAGTTCGCAGGGGTACCTTTGAATTTAGGCTAACGAGGAACGTTTTTGGCCAGTGCGTTCGACAAGGTACACCTTTTGGTACGGCCGGATCGGGAGATCCGGCCATTGATTTTATGGGGGTTAGAAGGTTGGTTTTCAGACCCCTTTTGTCACGGAGCTTATTCGCTTGTGGGCGTCGTAGAGGACACGGCGCTGCTGGTGCAGCGATAGGTCGATGTTCTGGACGCTGCCATGGATCTGACTGAGGGTTGATCGCAGTTCTCCGATGCCGGTCAGGGCGGCGAGATAGCCACGGCCCGCGGCGTACAGCAAGGCGGCGAGAACTACGATGACCGCCAGGCAGACAAGAAGGTGTTCGTTCATGCGGCATGCTCCTGGGTGGTTGGGGCATGCTTGCGGAGCGCGCGTTGTATGGTCGCCGTCGAAACGCGATGGCCCCTGGCGATCTCTCGCAGGCTCTGGCCACGCTGACGGTCTTGCAGGATAGCGGCACTATCCAATACCAGCGGCTGGCGGCCGATGTGCTGACCGTCGAGACGAGCGCGCCGCATGCCGGCGCGCACCCGTTCGACGATCAGGCTGCGCTCAAGGTTCGGCGATGGCGCCGATGATCACGACGATGGCCCGGCCCAGCGGGCCGCCGGTATCGATATTTTCCCGGAAGCTGGCGTACTCGACCCCGATCCGATTCAACTCGTCGAGCACCTCAAGGAAGTGCTTCACCGACCTAGCGATGCGATCACTCGCCCAAACCAAAACGACATCGAAGCGGCCGCGGCGGGCATCGGTCATCATCTGATCGGGACCTGGCCGCTTCGTTTTGGTGCCAGAAAGCCGGTCGGTATATTCATTGACGATCTGGTAGCCGCGCTGAGTAGCCATCTGGCGCAGATCGACAAGCTGCGTTTCCGGATGCTGATCGACGGTCGAGACACGCATGTCTCCTCCGCAGAATGGCCGACGGCTTGGCGGGTTTTCTCGATGCAACTGCCCAAAAGCCTGCCCCCAGCCTGCCGGCGAATGAGAGCGAGGTCGTCTTGATCATAAACATAATGCTCATATACTCATTACTCCTGATAAGCGCGCCCTGTCAAGCAACTCCGGGCCGCGCTGGATTGAATTACACAATGAGTATGTACTCATACATTATTTTAATCAAAGCTCCGCCAGCTTTGTTCAGAACGAGATCTTCTCTCCTCAAGCCAATGAAATCCCCAATACAGCAGCCAGCTGGCTAGCAGGTGATGACTACTACACCAATTTCCATGAAGGCGATCCCTTCATCAAGGTGCCCGAAGGCTATGCCCGCCTGCCCGGCGCCGGCTACGAAGCCCTCCATCCGGAACTCGAAGGAGTAAATCCAGAGGACTATCCCGACATCCACAAGATGGCCATCCTGGCCGATGTGGCGCCCTACTCCCGGGAGTACCACACCTACCGGCAGAGAGTGGGTAAGCAGGCCCAGGGCGATACTGAACTGGAGATTGAGTACGAGAGGATCCTGAATCGGGTCAAGAAGACCCGCGAGTCCGTGATCCGCATGCAGGATCGCCACTTCACCGCCCCGGTCGATGAGATCTCCGGCACCGTCGATCAGGTCTCCGCCGCCGGCATCACCCTGAACGAATATCCCGGACGGCAGTTCCAGTTTTCATCCGTGTCCACCAGCGCCGCCGACATGTCGGCGCGCATTCTGGGCGAGAACAACCAGGTCTTTCCATCCTGCCGGACCCAAAGCACCTCGCGCACGCGCCAGACCAAAGCACGCACATCCATGATCCGGGCCTCGTCTCTACCTGGCACCCCATCCTGTTTAAGGAGGACAAACTCGAAAGGCTTCTCTCCGTCATGCCGGACCCAAAACCTCACACGGTATCGAGAAACCGGCTTCGCTCACACATCCGTCGCCGGTCTGAATACCGGCAGCTCTCTACAAGCCCAGATGCTGCCGTTGGTTTGCCGGGCATGGGTATCCGAGATCTACAGGTTTGGAACTGAACCCTTTAGTGGCTGGATGTGGGGGGGTCTTCTTTTCTTCTTTTATTGATCCGGTATTTTTCTTTTCTGCCTTCTACGGTGGTTGATGAATGGCTCTCTTCTCTGTTCTCTCGCTGCGCCCGAGGTGCCGCGGCCCTCACCGCCGCTCCGGTTTACTCCCAAAACGGGACGCTGTCACTTTTTCTGTGAAAGTGGCCGCAAACAGCCCTCCATCTCACTGGCCGTTTTCACCGTGCAAACGGAGGGGGAATAGGGATTCCCTACGTAGCATTAGCACTTATGACGTTAAGGTTCGCCTGATCTTCGCTAAAAAGGGCGCATAGTATAGCTCGACACATCGAAATCAGTGATTTTGCTGTTGACCAAGGAGTACACATTTAACTCCCCAGACCCCTTTTCTGCCCCGGAACTTCCCCGTCATCCACCCGTTACTGTTTCGCTTGGAAAGCCGTTTTGATCATGAGTCTGAGGGAAGATGCTGTCATGGTCATTGGCAGGCGAGCGATGGATAGGACCACAGATCTGGTTAGCTTTCTTCCCGGCCGGCGACTTCGACAAAGATGAAATGGTTCCGGATCCCTGTTCGATCGGTCGGGCTACCTCTGCCTGACATGGGTCATGGTTCTGAGTCGCTCGCTGGTTCTTTCTGGCGCCCGGCTGACCTGCCGCGGCCCTGAAGGCCTCAACAGGAACTGTCATCCATGAACAACGACATCCCACGCCAATTCCCAACCTCATCACAGTGGCATGCCTAAGCCTGCGACTTCCGCAAGCCAACTCTACGTGTATCGATGTGCCAAGAGGATGCCGACCCACAGCCCTGAGTCGCCCATCAATGACATCCCGCTCGAACCTCGATAAAACCTGAACTTCCCAGTGATAGATGTGCCGATTGTGTACGCCATTGCGAGACGGCGCTGGATGGCACGGGGTAGAGCCGGTCCAACCACGCAGATTAGAGCCAAGCCCGTTTTTCCTTAACTTGAATCCCGGCGGCGGAAAGGCGGCTGATTGCGGCTCACGGGCCGATCCGGTTTGCTGGTATTTGGAAAAACGTCACATTCACGGTCGATGAGTGGTAAGGCCTGAAGTCATCAACGCAGGTTTTTGGGTAATTAACAGTATTCCTCTTGCTTACCGAGGGGAAGCGCGTTATTATTGCTCGGTAACCGAGGGGACTACCCATGAGCAAACCTTCCGACCTCGTCCAGGGCACCTTGGATCTCTTGGTTCTCAAGATTCTCGCTCTTGAGCCGTTGCACGGATGGGCTCTCAGCCAACGGCTGAAACAAGTGTCTGGCGACGTGCTTCAGGTGAGCGACGGGTCACTTTACCCGGCTCTGCACAAGCTTGAACAGCACGGCTGGATTCATGCCGAATGGAAGCCGACCGAAAACAACCGGAGGGCGAAGTTTTACTCCCTAACGCGACTCGGGCGGCGATACCTCGAGAAAGAAGCGGCAAACTGGGAGCGTATCTCGGCAGCCATTTCCGGTGTGTTGCGGCTTACGGAGGTGTGAGCGATGCGGCCTGAACACTGGATCTACAAGATTCCGCTGCGGCTGCGCGCGCTGTTTCATCGCAACCGCCTGGACTCGGAGCTCGACGAAGAGATCCGCGATCACTTGGACCGGCAGATTGAGTTCAATCTGGCAGGCGGGATGAGTCAAGAAGAAGCTCGGCTTGTCGCTTTGCGCAAATTGGGCAATGCGGCACTGCTGCGCGACCAAACAAGAGCAACTTGGAACTGGAACGGACTGGAGCGGTTCATGCACGACCTTCGCATCGGAATTCGGACCCTTAGCCGCACGCCCGGATTCACCCTCGTTGCCCTCCTGGTCATGGCGCTGGGCATCGGAGCTAACGTCGCTTTGTTCACGGTTGTCCGCAGCGTTTTGCTCAAGCCGCTTCCGTACAGCGAGCCAGAACGGCTGGCACTGATCTATGAAGCGGACAACAGCCAACCGCATCCCGCGCCCTGGCTTCCAGTAGATGCGGGCAGCTTCTGGGAGTGGCAGCGGTCAACTCAGTCTCTAGCACAAATGGCCCTCGTCTCGCCCTTTCAGGGATACAACGTTTCCGGCGAAGGTGGAAAGCTGCCGGAAGTAGTAGACGCGGCATGGTGCACCGACAATTTCTTTTCGCTGCTCGGCGTGCAGCCGATGAAGGGACGGTCTTTCACACCGGACGACGACAGGCCAGGCGCGCCGGCCACGGCCATGATAACCGCAAACTTTTGGAAGCGCCGTTATGCGTCTGACCCTGCCATCACAGGGAAGACGATCTGGCTCGATGCCAAACCTTATACGATTGTCGGCGTCCTGCCTTCCACGTTCGTCTATTCCGGAGCGTTTGGGGGCGGCGCCGACCAGATCTGGACGCCGGTGAGACATGAGGCGCCGGCTTCCCTCCTGCACACTTTCGGAGATCACGAGTTCCTGGCCATTGCGCGACTCGCTCCGGGTGTTTCGCTCGCCACCCTTGCGGCGCGTATCGACGCGTTGCAGAGACAGATCAAGTCGGCTCATCCAGAACCCGCCGTACATGCCGCCGCCATTAGCAGAACCATGCTCGACGATGCCGTGCATAATTACAAAACGCCGCTTTATGCGCTGCTGGGCGCAACCGGATGTGTACTGCTCATCGCCTGCATGAATGTCGCGGGCCTTCTGGTCGCGCGTGCAGCATCGCGCAACAAGGAGTTTGCGATTCGCGCCGCGCTGGGGGGAGGGCGCATGCGTCTCATACGGGAACGGCTGATCGAGAGCCTGCTGCTCTCAGCGTCAGGCGGCGCACTCGGCCTTTTACTGGCCTGGGCCGCCCTCGCGTGGCTGGTTCATGCGCGCCATGACATGAATCGTGTAGAGGCCATTCATTTCGATGGTATGGCCGCGGCCTTTACGCTCGCCGTTGTCTTCCTCTGCACCCTCTTGTCCGGACTGATCTCCGCCCACAGCGCGGGATGGGGCAATATACTGTCCGGACTGCAGGAGGGCTCTCGTTCGCACAGCGGCGGCAGGTCTCGTGCGCTGCTGCGGCGCCTTCTGCTATCGGCGGAAGTAGGACTGACTGTTGTGCTCCTGGTCGGGGCAGGACTCCTGCTCAAGAGCTTCGAGCATCTGCGTTCCTCCGATCTCGGCGTGCCGGTCGACAACGTTCTCACGCTGCATTTGGGATTGCCGGATGCTCGTTATAAGCAGGACGAACAGAAGATTGCATTTTTCGAGCAACTCATCGCACGGGTCCGCGCCCTGCCCGGTGTCTCGTCAGCCGGCCTGGTAAGCGCGGCCCCGGGCGAAGGATGGAACGGCGACGATCTAATGAGCATCGTGGAGCATCCGCCCCTCCCGAAGGGCCAGGGACTCGATTTCATGCTGCGCGGCGCGGACCCCGGATATTTTTCGGCAATCGGGCTTCCCATTCTCAAAGGACGCACCTTCAACGACGATGAGCGAGGGAAGCGGGCGAACGTTGTGCTGATCAGCCGCGGCGCTGTTCAACAGTATTTTCCGGGCGAAGACCCCATCGGCAAGCATCTCAAGACCATCGATGAAGGCGGCGTATGGACAGTCATCGGCCTGGTCGGGGATGTGCGATGGAATGTAGCAAAACCGCCGAATCCCACGTTGTATTGGCCGATCTACGGAAATGGCTACAGTTTTGGCACCATTGTGGTGCGAAGCTCCCACGACGCGGACTCGTTGGCAGTTCCGATCCAGAAGATCGTCGCCCAACTCGACCCGGACTTACCGGTCTCGAATGTGATGACGTTGCGAGAGGCTATAGGCAAGAGCACGATCGACTCGGAATTCGATTCGATTCTGGTTCTGGCCTTCGCCATCATCGCGCTGGTTCTCGCCGCGGCGGGGCTCTACGGTGTGCTGGCATATCTGGTGGCCCAACGGCTGGTTGAGTTTGGCATCCGCCTGGCACTCGGCGCGCAACGCAACGCTCTGCTAAGTCACTTGCTGTTGGATGGCCTCAAGCCAGCGCTGGCGGGACTCTTGATCGGCTTGCCGGCGAGCGCGGCCGTAGTTCACCTTATCCGCGGCATGCTGTATGAAACAGAGCCGCTCGATCCCGTGGTATTTGGCGCAGTCGTTGGACTGCTCTTGCTCGTGGCTATTGCGGCCTGCCTCGCCCCGGCATGGTACGCTTCGCGCCTTGATCCGATGCGGGCATTGCGAACCGAATAACGTGAAATTTTGCCAGACCGAAACCTCTCATTGATCGCATAATCGCCCAGTCGTAAACTGACCTGCAACTGGGCTGTCCTCCCGCTGGATGAGCGGTAAGCCCTGTTAGCAGGAGTTGACAGCGCGTTGAGAAAACGGCGCTCCGATTCTATCGCGCCAGGGCGAACGCGTTCTGATGCGCGGCACGGCCCTCCGAACCTGCCCCAGTCTGTGGCCCAGATTCGCACCGTAACACTGGGGAAGGGACAGACCGAGGTTCACCAGCGTCCAGTCATCGAAAAACTGAGGACGTTCCGTCTGTCCCGGTTTTGCTGTGTAGGGCATTAAAAACGCCAAGCTGGGCCAGACCCAGCATTGCATAGATGCTCAGGTTGGAGGGGAACACCGGTCTTCCGCATCCACGACAACACCGTTCCAGTTCGACGGCGGATGAAGATCGGAGGGGAGTTTCGTGAGTCGGTTGCCGACGGCTGAGTCGATTTGAGACTGGGTGAGATTTTTAGCCGATTGGAGGTCAGCTCCACCAATAAAGGCGCCATCGATGTGGGAACCTTCGAAATCCGCTGTCTCAAGATTCGAACAACGAAGAAACGCATTCTGAAGGTATGCTCCTTCCAGGACTGCCGAACTGAGGTTCGCCCCATCAAAGTTAATCCTTTCGAAGTGCGACTGATGAAGGTACCAGTTCGGAGTTTGCCCACCGCCCGCGCCCTTTCGGCTGCGCTCCCAATGTCGTTCTACATTTTCCAGTTGACATTCAAAGTGATAAGCATGTTCACTTGAATATCAAGTGAAGAAGATGCCCCTCCAGATCCTGCAAGGCACTCTTGACCTCATGATCCTCCGCACCCTTGCCACTATGGGTCCGCAGCATGCCTATGCCATCGCCAGCAGACTGCAGCAGGTCTCCCAGGACGCCTTGAACCTGAACCAAGGAACCATTTATCCGGCGCTCGTCCGCATTGAGCAGCACGGGTGGACCCGCGGTTCCTGGGGCAGGACCGAAAACAATCGCGAAGCGAAGTACTACACCATCACCAAAGCGGGATTGAAGGCGCTCCATGAGGAAACCGAACGCTGGCGACAGATGTCCGGTGTCGTGGAAAGATTACTCGCCGAGGAACCGTAATCATGGCGCAAGCGAGACGAATACTGGCTAAGCTCCGCAATCTCTTCGCCAACCGACACGCAGAAGAGGACCTTGCCCGCGAAATCGCATCGCACCTCAGCCTCCTCGCCGACGATTTCGAGCGCCGTGGCATGTCCCCTGAGGAAGCGCGGCTCGCCGCACAGTGCGCATACGGCGGGGTCGAGCAGGCCAAACAGGCCCATCGCGACGAACGCTCCCTCTTATGGCTCGAGCAAGCCATGCAGGACCTGCACTACGGCCTGCGCACGTTCAGCAAGAGCCCCGGCTTCGCCGCAACCGCGGTGCTCACGCTGGCCCTCGGCATCGGCGCATGCACGGCCATCTTCAGCCTCGTAAACGCAGTGCTGCTTCGTTCGCTGCCCTACGGAGATCCTCAGCGGCTGGTGTATTTGTTTTCTCCCAATCCTGCCCTCAAGATTCCCGCAGATATCATCTGCCCCAGCTACGGTGACTCCTACGACCTCAAGCGCCAGTCAGGGTCCTACGCGGATATCAGCAACTTCGAACAGGCTCAATTCAGCTTGACCCGGCAGGGCGCAACCCAGCGCATCGGTGGTGCAAAAGTTGACGAGGACTTCTTCGCGACCCTGCAATCGGCGCCCGAGCTTGGCCGCACCTTCTCCGGCGAAGACAATCAACCCGCGCATGCGAAGGTCGCTGTCATCAGCCACTCCCTCTGGGTCTCCGCGTTCGGTGCCAAATCAGATATGCTGGACGGCTCCATCGAACTGGACGGCGCCAACTATCGCATCATCGGAGTGATGCCGCCCAAGTTCGAGTATCCCTTCAAGGGCGATCTTCCCTACGGCGATTCTCACATCCAGTCCACGCAGATCTGGGTGCCTCTCGCACTCGATGCAAAGGCCAGATCGTCGCGTGCCCTTGGGAACAATGTTTCGCTGGCGCGTCTCCGTCCCGGCGTGTCCATTCTTCAGGCGCAGGCGGAGATGGCCGGCATCATGGCGCGGCTGGATAAGCAGTACGCGGCGGATCCTGCAGATGCTGTTGTTCCCCGCCAGTGGGGCGCACTTGTCGAGAGTTTCACCGGGGTTTCCATTGGCCCCGTGCGTCCGCTCATGCGCTTGCTGCTGGACGCGGTTGGTCTCGTTCTTCTGATCGCCTGTGGCAATGTCGCCAATCTCCTGCTGGCGCGCGCCTCCGAAAGGACTCGCGAACTGGGCGTACGCGCCGCCCTGGGCGCCGGCCGTGGCCGCATGGTCCGGCAGTTGCTGACCGAATCCATGCTCCTTGGCATTGGCGGATGCGCCGTCGGCATCGCCCTCGCCATGCTCTTTCTCCGCTTGCTGCCGAAGCTTGATCCCGGAAATATTCCCCGGCTCAATGAAGCGTCTCTTGACGCCCGCGTGCTATTGGTCGCCGTCGCTGCATCGCTCTTCACCAGTTTGGCCGCGGGACTCGTCCCGGCCATCGGCGCTTCACGCCTGAAATTGACGGACTTTCTGAAATCGCACGCGACACGCGGAAACTCCGCCGGGCATAGCCGGTTGCAGAGCGCGTTGATTGTCATCCAGACAGCAATGGTTGTGGTGCTGCTCGCCGGCGCCGGCCTGCTCACTCGCAGCTATATTAATGTCGAGTCGGTCGACACAGGCTTTACCCGTTCTGCGGTCACGTTCCATGTGAGCCTCGACCAGCGCTACAGTAAGCCCGAGCAGCGTGTCGCATTTCTAAAGGAGCTGATGGCTAAGCTTGAGGAATTGCCCGGCGCCCAGGCTGCGGGATCGGTGAGTGACCTGCCCCTCACCGATTCGGAGAGCATTGGCATCATCTGGGTCGATGGCTCCGAAAACAAGGACTATCCCCAGGCGGAATCCCGCCAAGTGACCCCGCATTACTTTGCCGCGATGAACATTCCCCTGGTTGCCGGGCGCTACTTTACTGATGCCGACGCTGCCGCTACCGCCAACCGCTCCGTCATCGTCAGCCGCAAATTCGCGCAGACGTTTTTCTCCAACCACAATCCCATTGGAGGCCGCATCACCGGCGATCCCAAGCGGGCCACCTGGTCCACCATCGTGGGCGTCGTCGCAGACGTGCGCCATACCAGCCTCGAAGAAGAGCCGATGCCACAGATGTACGATCCAAGCTATGATGTGGGCGGCGCCAACGTGGCCGTGCGATCGAATCTTCCCGCCGCTGCCATCGCCAGCGGGATCCGGGCAACGCTCCAGTCCATCGATCCAAAGATTGCCCCCACCGATATCCGCACCATGGGCGACCTCGTCTCCATCGCCACCGCTCGCCGGCGCTTCCAGGCCTCGCTGTTGACGGTCTTTGCCGCCATCGCCCTGATCATGGCGCTGGTGGGACTGTCGGGCTTGATGCGGTTCTCGGTGAACCGCCGCACGCGCGAGGTCGGGATCCGCATGGCCATGGGAGCAGAGCGGCGGGACGTATTGCTGCTCATGCTCAGAGGCGCTTCGGCGCTGGTGGTCTGCGGGCTGCTTCTGGGGCTCGCATGCACATGGATCGCAACCCGCCTGCTCCAGTCGTTTCTCTTTGGCGTGAGCCGCCATGATCCATTCACTGTCGTCGCGGTTTCCGTCCTGCTGCTGGTCTGCGGGGTTATGGCCGCATTCGTGCCCGCTCGCCGCGCCGCCTCCATCGATCCCATGCAGGCGCTGCGGATGGAATAGGAAAAGCCGGCATGAGTATGGAATGTGGCTTAATGCCAAATCGCAAGTCGTAAACTGATCCGCTGCTGAGCTGCCCTTCCGCTCCATGAGCGCTAAGTCCTGAAGGCAAGAGTTAAGCTAAGCGTCGATAGTCCGAGAAGGACCATTCTTCGGCCAAGCGGCGGAAGCCCGTTCTAACCGAGACTCCGCCGCCAGCCTTCGCTGTGTCTCTCGCATGACCTTCGGCAAAACGATCACTGCTTATTTCGCTTTCGCTAACTCCGCAACAACCACAGCAATCTTATCGAGTATCTGGTTCCAACCCTCGAGTTGCCCGCTGTTCATTGCGCTCTCCATGGGTTCATTTCCAATGAAGGTGAGTTTCGTTTGACCGTTTCCTAAATCCTCAAAAAGAGTCACGTCCTGCGCACCTTCGATGGCCTCATGATCTATCCCTAATTGCGCAGGCTCAACCTTGTTTCCCTCCGAGTCGGAAAAGTACATGGAGGAAACGATCCGCTCGTGCAAAACAATCTCGTGGTATTCACCGGCATTCCAGAACTTCTGTCCATCCGGCGATCTCATGCAACAGAGGAATTTTCCTCCCACGCGAAAATCCATCTTGCAAACAGGCGCAGTAAAGCCCTTCGGCCCCCACCACTGCATCACGTATTGCGGGTCTGTCCACGCCTTCCAAACCAGTTCGCGTGGGGCATCGAAAATTCGTGTGATCACCATTCGCTCTGTCTCGCTAACCGTGCTTCTTGTCATCTCTGGCCTCCGTTTTTTTCATTTGATTTACGACTACTTCCAGTCTGTCCAAACTCTCTTCCCAGAATCGGCGATAGCTGATCGCCCAGTCGCTGACCGTCTTGATCGCCGCTGGCCTAAGCGTGCACACACTCTCCCGCCCACGCTTCGTCTTGATCACAAGCCGAGCCCGGACCAGGTAGGCAATATGTTTTGAAATCATCTGCTGCGAGAATGCAAACGGTTCCGTCAATCCATGCACAGAGGCAGGCCCATGTGAGAGTCGTTCGATCATCGCCCGACGGGTCGGATCCGACAGAGCCGCGAATGTTGTGCCCAACCTATCCACAACCGTATAGTAGTGGATCTTCGATGAATGTCAATCGTAAACTCTGCGGTTCTTGATTTCTGTTTCCTGATCTCTGAACCTGGCACCTGCGCCGATCTGTACTTCCCCGTGAGCCGCGCCATCGTAGCCGGCTACATGGTTCAGGAAATGGGCTTGCGCATGAGCGCGCGGCACCCCGGCTGTGGGGGCCGGAGGAATGCGGATGGTTTGGAACCTCTACTCGATGTAGCAGCCTTTTGGGCAAGTGCTCTTTGCCAGTTAACTCGCTGCGATCTCCGAGATGAGTGCAAATAGCCGAGTATCAAATCCACGCCACCGATAACTCGATGAGTGCCTCGGCCTGAGGCCGTCAGTCGAGATTTCAGAGCGGTAGCAATGTGTAAACATAATCCGATATCATTTTCATCGATTTACGCTGTCTAGCAAGCCGACTCCAATCCGGTGGTTCCCGGTGCACTGGATTACCGCTAAGCCAAGGAGATTTACATGAACATGCAGAAACAAATCACGGAATATATTGCCACTCAACCGGAACCAAAACGTAGCGAAATGCAAGAGTTACACGACATTATTTTGGCGTTGATGCCAACATGTAGATTGTGGTTCTTAGATGGAAAAGACGAGAAAGGAAAAACCGTTTCCAACCCAAACATCGGATATGGATCCCATACCATTAAATATGTTAATGGAAAGACCAAGGAATTCTATCAAATCGGTGTAAGTGCGAATACAACAGGCATTTCCGTCTACATTATGGGAATAGACGACAAGAAGCACCTAACCCAGACATTTGGGCAGGAACTCGGCAAAGCAAGCGTCACAGGGTATTGCATTAAATTCAAAACACTAGCAGATATAAAAGTCGACGTACTTAAAGCAGCAATACAATATGGAATTGGACAGACAAGCATTCAACATTGATTTCAACTTGAGTAAATGAACTGCCATTCCTAGTAGTAGATGTACTTCTGCCGTTCGCAGTCCGGCACCGGCATAGAAGATCCGTCAGCGTTCATCATGTCATGCATCGAATCGGCGCTGCCCGCTCTTTCATTGCGCCTAACTTGCAGCTGAAGCGGACGCAAGCAAGCAAGCTTGCCAGTCCCTACGCTTCGCTCAGCGCCACTTGGCCAGGAGATTGGCTGGTGTCGTCTAACGCGGTTTTCGCCGTGAATGACTCTGGATTGATGCCGAACGCCGAGTTTCAAATTGACGCCAGATTCGGATCGTCCCAAGGCTCGATGACCCGGGCGTCCTCGTAATGGCAAACCAAAACGTGTCGCGGCGTGCCCCATCCTAAACGGGTTGATTGCGTTTAGAGTGGGAAAGCACGAGCCACATCCACCCGATCTCATGTTGCACAATGTGTCCATGGTTTCCCTCGCCCTCAGCCTGATCCTTTTCTCCGCGCTCGCCGTGCCCGTTCTAGCACAAGCCCCGACAACGCCAGCCGCACCGCAGGGGCCAAAGCCCAAATATCCGCGACCGCCCACCCGCGATCCCCACACCCCCGGCTACGTCCAATCCAAAGAACTTCCCGACGGCACACTGCCTTCTCGCGATGCTGACGGCAACTTCATCCTCGGCCCGACGCACCCCGCCGCTCCCGAAATGGCCGCCGTCCCCGCAACTCCCCATGGCATGGTCCTCGAGTTCACCATGAGCTCCGCCGACAGCAAGTTTTATCCCGGTATCATGCGCGATCCCGGCCCCCTCGGCACGCCCGACCCAAACGATCCCGCCAAGCTCATCGTCACCAGCAGTCATCCCGCACCCTGGAATCGCAAGGTTGGCGTCTACGTCCCCAGTGCCTACGTCCCCGGCTCGATCGCGCCCTTCATCGTCGACGCCGACGGCATCGACCGCTCCCTCTTCACCGCGCTCGACTCTCTCATCGCTGCGCACAGGTTGCCCGTGATGATCGGCATCTCCATCGCCAACGGCGGCGGTGACGCGCAGGGCAGCCAGCGCGGCCTCGAGTACGACACCATGTCCGGCCGATACGCCGAGTTCGTCGAGCAGGAGGTTCTGCCCTTCGTGGAAGCCCAGGCGCACGTCAAGCTCACCCACGATCCCGACGCCCGCGCCGCCACCGGCGGCAGCTCCGGCGCCGCCTGCGCACTCATCATGGCCTGGTATCACAACGAGCTCTACCACCGCGTCCTCGCCTACTCCGGCACGTGGATCAACCAGCAGTGGCCCTCCAACCCCGAAACTCCACACGGCGCCTGGGAGTTCCCAGAGCACCTCATCCCCAACTCGCCCACCAAGCCCATCCGCATCTGGATGGAGGTCGGTGACTTTGATCTCCTCAACCCCAACGTCATGCGCGACAACATGCACGACTGGGTCCTTGCCAACGAAAACCTCGCCCGCGCCCTCGCCGCAAAGCACTACCACTACCAGTTCGTCTTCGCCAGGAACGCCGGTCATGTCGACCATGCCACCAAGCTCCAGACCCTGCCCGAAGCCCTCGAATACGTCTGGCATGACTATCACGCCCCAACCCGGTAGCCGATGGAAGGAATTCGAGCTGGGGCGTGCGGGCTTCAGCCCGGACTCCGGCCGCCCTCACCAAGATTCGTCAGTTCTGACAACGACCCCCCGCCCGACTTCAGATCCATCCCGTCCGTAGGCGAAACAGTGCAAGTCGATTGACGGCTACGCTGACCGGTCCGGGGTGGGGTCTACCTTCGGCCTCAGGGTTTTAATCCGCGGTGGCATATGGGCTGCTGTCTGCCGAGCGGAGGCCCAGATCGGCCACTTTGATGCAAAGTGGGCTTTGCGAAAACTCGCTC
>CAWDVL010000017.1:0-527601 GCA_963805695.1 uncultured Acidobacteriota bacterium
GGAAGTCAACCTACGTATAAATCCGCCTGAGAACAACTCGTTACGCTCACGCGCTCTCGAGTCGCACTCCTAAAGACACTCTTCTTACTTGAACACTTGCCCGAGTTAGTAACTTGCACTAACCCGATTGCTTGTGCTCGGCCTTGTATTCAAACGTGTTCGGAAATCTTTCGGCCGCCCGCGCGCCTCACGGCGGACAGAGCAGCATTTTCCAAACGCGTTACCCAATCAATTTCGTTGTCAAACATCAAAACCCGCTTCTTTCGCCGATGCGGGCCAGCCCTGAGGCTGTTGAAACCTGCCACGACCGTCCGAAGACGACGCAGCCTGTTTCCAGATCGGCGTCACCTTGATGGCGGCGATCTGGAAACAGCGAATGAGTTCTGGTGGAGCTGACCGGGATCGAACCGGTGACCCCCTGCTTGCAAAGCAGGTGCTCTCCCAGCTGAGCTACAGCCCCACATAGGGTGCCTGCGGCTAAGTGGTGGGCCTGGGTAGAGTCGAACTACCGACCTCACCCTTATCAGGGGTGCGCTCTAACCAACTGAGCTACAGGCCCAAGCTGGCCGGCTCCCCCGCCGAGAATGACCCGGCGGTTCTCAGATACTCTCATTCATTGCTAAAAGGTTTCGAGGACCTAGGTTGAACATGCTGGGCGGCTACGCCGCCCATGACCATTATGGAATCGATCAAGCCAAAGAAGGCTTATATCAGGACTCCCGCGCCTGCCGTCAGGAACGGCTCTTGCGGGGTAGATGGACATCGCACTCGCTACGGCCTGATTTTCATCAGGGGTATAGTCCGCTATCGCGGAAGGAATGCTATGCCAATCAGTTCTCTTTTAGAAAGGAGGTGATCCAGCCGCAGGTTCTCCTACGGCTACCTTGTTACGACTTCACCCCAATCATGAATTACACCTTGGACGGCTGCCCCCTTGCGGTTGGCTCACCGGCTTCTAGTGCAACCCACTTTCGTGATGTGACGGGCGGTGTGTACAAGGCCCGGGAACGTATTCACCGCGGCGTTCTGATCCGCGATTACTAGCGATTCCAGCTTCATGCAGTCGAGTTGCAGACTGCAATCCGAACTGAGGCCGGCTTTCTCCGATTAGCTCCCCCTCGCGGGTTTGCGACGGTTTGTACCGGCCATTGTAGCACGTGTGTAGCCCTGGACATAAAGGCCATGAGGACTTGACGTCATCCCCACCTTCCTCCCCGTTATCCGAGGCGGTTCTGCCAGAGTGCCCAACTAAATGATGGCAACTGGAAGTAAGGGTTGCGCTCGTTGCGGGACTTAACCCAACATCTCACGACACGAGCTGACGACAGCCATGCAGCACCTATACTACGGCCCCTTGCGGGGAAGGGATATTTCTACCCCGGTCCATAGCATTTCGAGCCCAGGTAAGGTTCTTCGCGTTGCGTCGAATTAAACCACATGCTCCACCGCTTGTGCGGGCCCCCGTCAATTCCTTTGAGTTTCAGCCTTGCGACCGTACTCCCCAGGCGGACTGCTTAACGCGTTAGCTACGGCACGGCGGGATTGGGTACCCGTCACACCAAGCAGTCATCGTTTAGGGCTAGGACTACCAGGGTATCTAATCCTGTTTGCTCCCCTAGCTTTCGTGCATCAGCGTCAGTTGTGGTCCAGTGAGCCGCTTTCGCCACAGGTGTTCCTTCCGATATCTACGCATTTCACCGCTACACCGGAAATTCCACTCACCTCTCCCACACTCCAGCCCGGCAGTTTCTCCTGCAGACTCTGAGTTGAGCCCAGAGATTTCACAAAAGACTTACCAAACCGCCTACGCACCCTTTACGCCCAATAATTCCGAACAACGCTCGCCCCCCTCGTATTACCGCGGCTGCTGGCACGAAGTTAGCCGGGGCTTCTTCTTCCGGTACCGTCATAATCGTCCCGATCGAAAGGAGTTTACGTCCCGAAGGACTTCATCCTCCACGCGGCGTTGCTGCGTCAGGGTTTCCCCCATTGCGCAAAATTCCCCACTGCTGCCTCCCGTAGGAGTCTGGACCGTGTTTCAGTTCCAGTGTGTCCGTGCGCCCTCTCAGGCCGGATACCGATCATCGTCTTGGTGGGCCATTACCCCGCCAACTAACTAATCGGCCGCGACCCCCTCCTCGAGCGAATTGCTCCTTTGACCCGTGGGTATTATGCGGTATTAGCTAAGGTTTCCCTCAGTTATCCCCCACTCAAGGGTAGGTTAGTCACGTGTTACTCACCCGTGCGCCACTTTACTCATGGTATTGCTACCACTTTCTCGTTCGACTTGCATGTGTTAGGCACGCCGCCAGCGTTGATTCTGAGCCAGGATCAAACTCTCGTTTGAAACCTGATGTCGTCCACATCCGACGGAGGTCGGACGGGATCGACCGTTCCCGCGCCATCCATCTCAACGACGGGGGCGCAGGGAACCTTACTTGTGAGAATGATCAAGCCAAACCTGATCCATTCTCATAACTGGCATGTTCAACCTAGTTGTCAAAGATCCGTGAGAGCCTTCCGCCTGAGCGGCGCCCTTTTGGATCGAGGCCCGAGCTGTTACGCCAGGGTGTCCTCGAACTTGATGCGCTCGGCCCGAACTGCACTCTGCAGTGCCCTGGACCGTTTTTGCGCGAACTTTCTAAAGCTATCGAACTTCTTGCTCTATGTCAACCACTTCTTCTCGTCTCAGCTTTATCCTGTCGAGGTCACGCAACCGCATCTATTGGCGATCGCCTCTCGACGCGATGAACCGCAACGGTTGACATCCAAGCCCGTTCGAATCAGCATCTTTCGCGCAGCGCAAAACTTTCAAACAGCGACCAGCATCGCTCGAGCCACTAAGGCTCGCGGAGGATTTCCCCCGGGTCTTGCAATGGCTTGTTCTCTGAAGGATTCCCAACAGGGGTCCAGGGGTATTTAACCGACCTCACCCGACCCTACGAACCAGCTTCCCACTTCCCATTCCGGGCAGGCCCAACGGCCACCGGGAGGCTCCACTGCTCATCTGCAACTTTTCAAGAATAGCACAGGCCATCCCTGTCTGCAACTTCCGGCCCCTTTTGTTCCGACCGTCTCGTTGCAGCTTTTTGAGAATAGCAACGACCTCGCATTAACGCAAGCGCACTGCCTGTGGGAAAGCCAGGTTTATGTGGGAAATTCCCAAAAACGCGCGGCTCTATTTCGAGATAAGGCCCAGGTCGGTCAGCCCATTGACAAAGAACTGCATGGCCAGCGCGACGAGCAGAAGACCCATGATGCGCACCAGGATGCGAATGCCGGTTTCGCCGAGGACCGTTCTCACCCGGTCCGCCCCGGCCAGTACCCAGTAGCTGGCAAGCGCCGTGATCGCAATGGAGCCGAGGATTGCGGCCATCTCCCAGTTCCAGAGCTTTGGCACCTGGCCGACCAGCACCATTACCGACGAGATCGCACCCGGGCCGGCCAGCATGGGAATTCCCAGGGGCACGATGCCGGCGTCTTCCTTGGCCGCGGCTTCTTCCGTGTCGCCCGATGCTTCCTGCGTGGCCGACCGCTTGGCCTGGAGCATATCGAGCCCGATCAGCAGCAGGATAAGACCGCCGGCGATTTCAAAGGCCGGAAGCTTGATGCCGAACATCTGAAAGATGTATTGGCCGCCCAGCGCGAATGCGGTTAGCACGATGAAGCAGGTCAGCGCGGCTTTGCGCGCCATGCGCTTGCGGCGGGCGGTATCGGCGCCGGCGGTGATGGCAAGAAATGACCCGATGGCCGCGAACGGATCGACAAGAAAGAAGATGGAACTCAGGGCCAGCACCGAAAAGCGCACCAACGGCGCGCGCGTCAGCTCGGTCAGGGCAGCTTGGGCGGGGTTCGTCCAGATCACAATTATTTAGAGCCTAGAAGGTTTGGAATGATTCAAGAACGCTGTGGCCATGCGGGTCGGCAACGGGAGCATTGCTTTCGCGGATCACCAGCCGAGTGCCGGACCCGGCCTCGCGCGCGGCATCAAGTTCGCGGACGACGTCGGAGAAGAACAGAATTTCGTCCGGCGCGACGTGCATCGAGGAGGCAATGGCCGTGTAACTCGCGCACTCCATCTTGGCGCCAGTGCGCGTGTCGAAATATCCCGCGATGTAATGGGTCAGGTCGCCAAAGATCGAGTAGCGAAACAGCAGCTTCTGCGCTTCCACGGAACCCGAAGAATAGATCGCTACACGACCAATCGCCGACCAGTGCCTAAGCGCGTCGGGCACATCGTCGAAAAGAGTGCCTTTCAATTCGCCGCTCTCGAAACCTGCTTTCCAGATCTTGCCTTGCAGGCTTTTCAGCGCGGTGGATTTTCGGTCGCGATCCATGAGCCACATGAGATACACCATCGCGTCGAGCCGGAAGCGGGGAGTCGCGACCTGCGCGGCATCCCTGACCAGGCCCAGGCGCGGAATCCCTCCGCTTTTGTCGGCGCAGTTCTCCTCAGCAAGCAGGACAAGATCTGCGCGAACCGCCTCGTCATCCCGTTTCCTTTGTAGGAATTCGGCAAAGCGCGTGCGCGCATAGGGAAACAACTGCTCCGTCACCAGCGAAAGGGGAGCAACCGTGCCCTCCACATCGAGCAGGTAGAGTTTAGTTCGCTCCGCGCTCATGCGTTCTGCTTGAGATCGAACCTGGTCTGGACGCGCGGACCGAGGTACGCCGGCCCGAAACACAGCGGCTGGTAGCTCTTGTCCACGCCCGAGTCGGTGTAATGCGGTGTCCAGCCGGAGATCTGCTGGAACCAGCGAATGGCGCGGATGCGGCGATCTTCGCAGAGGGTGAACCAGTGGGTGGTGCCGCGCGGCACGCGCAGCATGTCGCCCGGACCCACTTCAACCGAAACGACCCTCTCATCCAGGTGCAGAAAAAAGATGCCGCGGCCGGCGAGGATGAATCGCACTTCGTCTTCGTCGTGGGTGTGCTCCTTGTCGAAGCGCGCCAGCATGGCTTCGAGATTGGGTGTGGAGGAGTTCACGTCAATCACATCCGCGGTCACGTAGCCCCCGCGCTGCTTCATCGCCTCGATCTCATCCGCATAGGCGGCCAGGACCGCATCGGCGGACGAGTCCGGCGGAACGCGATCGAGAGTCCAGCGTTCGTAGTCGATGCCCAGGCCGGCTAGCGTTGAGCGAATGTCAGGTTCGCTCTCGATAAGGGCGCCGCTGTCGGGGAAGCGAAGAATAGCCATGATTTTCTCCTCGATGGCTGCAGCGAAATTCGCATCCCAGGTTAGCCGCGGCTTAGGCCGCGCCGAACCTGGGGCACCCAATTATTGTGACTGGCCCATAAGGCGCCGCCCCTCCACCTCGAACAGAAATTCGAGGGCTTCGAGGTGGCGGCGCGCCTCGGCCACCGATTTGCCCCAAGTATATAGCCCATGCCGGCTCAACAGAACTCCATGAGCGCTGGCAAATTCGCGCAGGGCTATAGCCAGATCCGTGGCCAGCGAGTCGTAGTCTTGCGAGTTCTTGAGGATCGGCACCCGCTCCTGGTACTCATGCGTCGTGACACCGGCCAGGCCCTTCAGCAATTCGTAGCCTTGCAGAGATGCATAGCCCGGTTCCACGAGTCTGCCGGACAGGATGGTGTTCCAGATGGTGTGCACATGGAGGATCGCGTATGCATCCGGCCGTTCGCGATAGATCACGGCGTGCAGCAACGTCTCGGCGGAAGGTTTTCTGGCGGGATCGGCCGGGCGGCCGCCAAGATCTGTTTCAAGCAGATCGATGCGTGTCATCAGGCCTTTATCGAGCCCGCTGGGCGAAATGAGCATGCGGGCCATGCTGCGATCGCGCACGCTGAAGTTGCCGCTGGTGGCCGGGACCCAGCCGCGCGCATAGCACCATTGCGCCGTTGCACACAGCGCTTCCGCTTCTGTCTCGATCGAGGGCGTATCGGGGATCATACGTGCTCCGAGTTTAGCAACTTCGCTATCGGCGAACAGGCTCTACAATCGTGTCTTGCTCGCTCAACCCCAACTGATTGAAGTCATCCTGGTGTCGCCGCGCAATCCCCTGAACATCGGGGCGGCAGCGCGCGCCATGGCCAATTTTTCCTTTTCCCGCCTGACCGTCGTCGCTCCGTATGAACCCCACTGGCGCGAGGCCCGCTCCGCAGTAGGAGCGCCCGAATTGCTCCAGAATGCGCAGGAGACCACCACTCTCGCTGATGCGGTTGCGGATTGCACGTTTGTCGCCGGAACCGGCACGCGCACCCATCGCAAGCCCGAGCAGCCGGTGATTTCCCTGCCCGGTCTGATGGAAGTTCTATCGCCAAACTTCTCGTCCGGAGGCCGCGTCGCCCTGGTTTTCGGGCCAGAGAAGCATGGCCTTACTCGCGACGATCTTTCCTACTGCCACGCACTAGTCGAGATTCCTACCGACCCGGGTCAGCCGTCTATGAATCTCGGCCAGGCGGTGGCGGTTTGCCTTTATGAACTTTCGCGAATCATTCCCGCCCCCGGCGAACAGAGAACCGCCGGCCCTGCTACTCTCCGACCCTTTCCGCAGCAGAAAGAAACGGAAAGGATGGGGCACGGAGCAGCTGAACCCGGTTCAAGTTCGGGCACGCTCGATCGCCTGGCCGGTCTCATCGAAGAGACCATGGCCGCCGCCGGTTATTCGCCCCGCGCCATGCAGCCCGCCAACCGGCATGATCTGCGCCTGCTTCTTCGCCGCCTGGCGCCGTCGTCGCTGGACACCCGGCGCATGATGGGCCTGTTTCGCCGCATCCTGTACCGCCTTCAACATCCACCCCGATAAAGACAGAACGCGGGAAAACCTGATTTACACCGCTGTCATCTCAGCTTCAATACCTTGGTGTGTATCATTGCTGAAACGTGCGTCTGACGTCGTTTTCAGAAAATTAACTTTTAGTATTTGCGCTTCAGTGAAAGGGCGCGGCTCACTCCACCCCATGGACGAAGAACATTCGCCGGGGCCCCCGGAAGTCTGGTGCTCGCAGCCATCGATTGAACCTGTCTGATTCACTTGAATCTACGATGAGGGTGCTTATTCCCATGCCATCAAGCAACTGTCATCTCTGCAGTCTTCCCTCCCCCGTTGCACCGGCAGCGATCGTCGCGTTGTTCCTCGCTCTCGGTTCCGTTGTGCACGGACAAGCTCCGGGGTCGCAGCCCAAACCCGGTGCGGCACAGAATCCCGCTCCCCGCACCACGCAAAACAAGCCAACCCGCGCACCCGAGGTTCGCGCCATACGGGAAGACGAGTTGAAGCAGCAGTTGCAGGGCAAAACGTTCTACCTGCGCGGCGGATATCTCGAAAACGAACTGCACTTCGACCGGCAGGGCAATCTCGAGGGCAACTCGCCCCGGGCGTCGTACACGCTCAGCATGGTGCAAATCGACCGGGTAAGTCTCAGCAAGCACAAGCTGCAGCTCGTCGGCATCCGGTATGGGGTTCACTTCCTGGGTGGAGGTCCGACCGAAGATGCTATTGCGGCGACGGACAAGGTGCGGATCACGCCCAAAAAGAAGGTCCTGAGGATCACCATCGATCGCCTGGAAGTCGTAGGGAAGAAAAAGTCGAAGGGCTTAAAGGGCGATGGGAAAGGGACGCCGCCAGCAAAGAATACCCTGCAACCGCTCGATCCGAACCAGTCCCTGGCGCAGTCGGCCGCCGCCGGCGAGTCGGCGAAGATGGCGAATCCCGACGAGCCGATCGCGGTAACGCAGGCGCAAGCCAACCAGTTTCTGAAAGAAGCGCTGGACCATGTCTTTTCGCAAGGCCTCGACGATCGCATGATTAAGTCTCTTCCTGATTTCTGGCGAATCTACTACCAGGCCGGCGCTGCGAAATCGAATTTCAAGCCCGCTGACCCATCCGTTCTTCGCCAGAATGCGGTCGACCAGAAGGCCCGGTTGCTGACGAACTTCGAGCCGCCGTCGAATGATTTTGCCCAGGCGGCGGGCGTGGCTGGCGTGGCGCAATATCACGTGGTGGTGGGCGCAGACGGCAAGCCCGGAGAGATTGCAGTGGGACGCCCGATCGGCTTTGGCCTGGACGAGAACGCGGTAGCTTCCATCCGCAATGCTTCGTTCCAGCCGGCAATCAAGGACGGCAAGCCAGTTCCGGTGTTGCTCGACCTGCTGGTTCAGTTCCGCATATACTCCAAACGGACCGGGGTGACAGGGAGTGCCGAGGGCGCGGGTGCTACACTCGCTGAACCGGAGGCGCCTCCCCTTCCGGGCCCCTACTCCGCCGCCGAAGCGCCAACCAAACAGCCGTAGCGCACGGGAAAGAACACGTGAGCCAGCAATTCCTGAGGCTGATTCAGTCGGGAGCCACTGCGGACATCGCCGCCGCGGCTGAAGCCGATCCCGCACTCATCGAAGCGCGCGACCCGCAAGGCGTGTCGGCATTGTTATGGTCCGTTTATGCCGGCCAGCCCATGGTGCGCGACTATCTGCTGGCGCAACTGGCGACGCGCGGCGTCCTTCTCGAGGTCTTCGAAGCCTCCGCGGTGGGCGACGTCCTGCGCCTTGAAGATATCCTCACCGCCGATAACACCGCGGTTCACACGCTCTCGGGCGATGGCTGGACGCCTCTGCACCTGGCCGCCGCATTCGGCACGCCGGCGGCTGTGGATATACTTCTGCAGCACGGCGCGCCGGTCGATATCGTCTCCAAAAATCCCCAGCGAAACCAGCCGCTGCACGCGGCCCTCGCGCTGGGACGAGATGTCGAAACCGTTCGCCTGCTCCTCGCCCACGGCGCAGACCCCAATGCCGTGCAGGCCGGTGGATTCACCGCGCTGTTTTCGGCCGCCACCGCCAACCGCCGCGACTTGTGCGAAATGCTCATTCAGGCCGGTGCCGATGCCCAGCATCGCGCCGACATGGGCAAGACCGCCGCGGAGTTCGCCCGTGAGCGCGGCCACGTCGACCTCGCGGATTGGCTCGAGGGCCAGCCAGCCTAAGCGGCCCCTGGGCTTCAGAACAGCTCACTTTTCGGTCCCCTCGCCTTCGTCCGTCTTTGGCTCCCAAAGCTCCACGCGGTTGCCTTCCGGGTCCCAGATCCAGGCGAAGGGACCGTACGGGGTGTCTTCGCGCTTGGGATCGATGCGCACTCCCGCAGCCGCGAGCCGCTCCAGCAATCCATTCAGATCGTCCACCCGGAAATTCAGCATGAACTGCTGCGGGCCGTCGCCGAAATACTGCGTCTCCGCCGGAAACTGCGAAAACACGGTCATCCCCATCGACTCCGGCCCTTCAAACGTCAACGCTTCCCCACCGACCCGGCCGCCAATGCCCAAATGCTCCTCGTACCACTTGCTCAGCGACTTCGAATCGCGCGCCTTGAAGAAAACTCCGCCTACGCCCACCGCCTTGGCCATGTGTCTTTCCTTTCATTCCTTTGCTTCGATCAGCTCGTCCAGCCTGGGTTTGTGCTTGGCCCGGCGTCCCGTGCGAGGCGCGTCGTCCACCACCTTCACCGGCTTGGGCTGGCCTACGCGCTCGCGCGCGTTGGCCTTTACCGCTTTGGTTGCCGAGAACCGGCCTGGTTTGCGTTTCGCCACTCTGCTTCGATCCTTTCCGTTCCAATTGATACCACGCCGCTTGCGTTTGCTTGGGCGCTCAGTCGAGTATGGAATAGATTTCGCGCGCGGGAAAGAGGGGTGGAGCCTCCCCGGCGTTTTGGGAAATAATGTTCTTCGGTGAGCAGTGCCGCTTCCCCGGTCGTGCAGGCGTTGGATTCCTGCTTTTCGAGGTGCGGTCTATTCCTAAATTGGCTGGTGGAGAGACGGGACCATGGAAGAGCGGGAGTTTTTTACAGAAACGACGGAAATGCGCACGCACACCCTCACCTGTCCGAAATGCGGGCAGGCCAGTGAATACAAGGTGACCTGGGTGGTACGCCGCAAGCGCAATCAACTGCCACGCCACGCGGACGAGCGCGATCGGGCCCGGTTCGCCAAGGCCCAGTCCTACATGGTGCGCCGCGACGACAAGCTGGCCTGCTCCAACGTCCGCTGCCGCAAGCCATTCGAAATCGTCGGCCTCCAGTCGCTGGCATTTCTCAACGAGTAAACCCAAGGAAAGTCGGAATCCATGCTGCGCAAGCTCATTTTTCTTATCTCCTGCCTGATCCCTGCGTGCTCCGCTATGTGGGCCCAGCCGGCGCCCGGTTCTCTGCGACTGGACCGCGTGATTCCTTTGCCTGGCGTGGAAGGCCGCATCGACCACCTTGCCGCCGATGTAAAGGGAGAGCGTATTTTTGTGGCGGCACTGGGCAATGGGACCGTGGAAGTGGTGGATGTTGCCCAGGGAAAGCGCACCGCCCAGATCAAGGGACTGAAGGAACCGCAGGGAGTGGCCTACGTACCCTCGAACGGGGCCGTGTATGTGGCCGGGGGAGGCGATGGAACCGTGCGCAGCTTTGACAGCCAGACGCTGAAGCCGCTGCACGACGTCAGCCTGGGAACGGATGCCGACAATCTGCGTTTTGACGCGGCGCATAATCAGCTGCTGGCGGGCTATGGAAGCGGAGCCATCGCGGTGCTGGGACTCGACCTTTCGAAACGCGCGACCCTCGCTCTTCCAGCGCATCCCGAGTCGTTTCAACTCGCCCCGGACGGACAGCACCTCTTCGTGAACCTGCCCGACAACCACAGCATCGCGTCGATCGACCTGAGCAGCCAGACGGTGAACGCGGCCTGGGGCCACCCCAGCGCCACCGCCAATTTCGCGATGGCGCTGGACGGGAAGATTCACCGGCTATTCATTCCCTGCCGGAAGCCGGCGCGCCTGCAAGTGATCAACTCCGACACCGGCGCCATCACCGCCTGGGCCGGGACCATCGGCGATGCCGACGATGCGTTTGTCGATGAGGCTCGCAGGATGGTCTACATCATCGGTGGAGATGGATGGATCGATGTCTTCTATGTCCGCGAACACGACGCAATGGTCTCGCGGCAACGCGTCCAGACCGCTCCCGGGGCGCGGACCGGCCTGTATGTTCCCGAGTGGAACAAACTGCTGGTCGCAGTTCCCCGCCAGGGAACCGAAGAAGCCCGCTTGATGGTGTTTGCCGTGGAGCAATAACCCCTCTCGTACTTTGGAGTTATGCTGCGGACCAGCGTGCCATCCGGTAGCATTGCCCGCCCCTGATGTGATTGAATCGACAATGTAAAGTGGTCTGCCTGGGTGAGGTCGCGGCAGCCGCGCAAGGAGACACGAATGGCAAATCCCCTGCTTCCCCCGGAAGAGCGCAACCTGACCCCAGACCAGGTGGAGGCGCTAGACAAGAGGCGCGACCTGGGACACACCTTCCTGGTGATCGCCGGCCAATTTGCGGTCATTGCCACGGTACTTCTTCTGTGGGTCGGCCAGGACCTGAGCTATTCGCCGGGCTGGGTGCATCCCATGGCGTATTACTTCGCGATCGCATGCGGGATCATTGCCGTCTTCGGCATTGCCGGGCTGCTCCTGCGCCGCGGGTCACCGCGCATTGACTGATCCCGCCCTGATTCAAGGGTTTGAAACTGCGACTTCCCTGCATCTGATCCTGGCGCTCCTGCATCCCTCATGCGAGGCGCCTGGAAAGGGTATAGCCTGAGAGTGGCGATGGCAGCTTCCCTGACCTCTGCACTGGCGGAAATGGGCACGGCCCGGCTGACTGATAGCTACGGCCGGGTGATCCACGATCTGCGCGTCTCCATAACCGACCGCTGCAACTACAAATGTGTCTATTGCCGCACCGGCGAAGACGGCCCCCAGTACCCCGAGCTCGCCATCGACGAATACCTGCGCATGATCCGGTTGTTCGTCGATCTGGGCATCACCAAGGTGCGCCTGACCGGCGGCGAACCGCTTCTGCGCCGAGGACTGGTGGACCTGGTCCGGGAACTCGGCAGACTGCGGACGATTCACGGCGAGCGCCTGGACCTGGCGGTCACGACCAACGGGCATCTGCTTGACTCGCTGGCCCGGCCTCTGAAGGCAGCCGGGCTCGATCGCGTCACAGTGAGCATGGACGCGGTGGACGAGAGCACGTTTGAGCGGATCACGCGGGTGCCGGGAAGCTTCCGCGCGGTCCTGAGCGGGGTTCGCGCCGCCAAGGCTGCCGGGCTCACCCCCACCAAGATCAACTGCGTGCTGCTGCGCGGCTTCAACGACGACCAGGTGGAAGCGTTTGCCCATTTTGCTCGGCAGGAAGACGTGATCGTGCGGTTTATCGAGTTCATGCCGCTCGAAGAGGGCCGCCTGTGGACGCCGCGAGATCGTGGTGCCGCTGCGCGAGATCGTGAGTCGCATCAGCCGCGAGCTGCCCCTGGTGGAGCTGCCGCCCAACGAAGCCAGCGAGACTGCGCGCCGTTACACGTTTGCCGACGGCGTGGGCGAGATCGGAATCATCGCCCCGGTGACGCAGGCTTTTTGCGGCGCGTGCAGCCGCGTCCGGCTCACCTCCGATGGGAAAATCCGCACCTGCCTGTTTTCGCAGGTGGAGCATGATCTCTACGGACGCATGCGCGAGGGCGCCGGCGATACGGAACTGCGCCAGTACATCTTCCGTACAGTTCAGCAGAAGGAAGCGCGCCATCACATCGGCGAGCCGGGCTTCTTGAAGCCGTCGCGATCGATGGTGCATATCGGCGGTTGACTTCCGACCTCGACTACCTGCGCACGCGGGCCTGATCTTTGCAACTGTCACAAACGGACGATTCAAATTCTGCTGAGCGATCCTGTATGTAACAGTAAGGGTAGAACACCAGGCGATTCGCAGTACTCTTTCAACACAGATGGTTCCCCGGATGACGAACGAGACAGAAAACCGCATCCCGCTCGAAGATCTACTTGTGTTTCACCGGCTGGCGCGCTCGCTTACCGAGAGCTTCGATCTCGATGCGATTCTGCGCACCATTCTGGAGCACATGGAGCGCTTCATCGACGCGGAGTTGTGGACGCTGCTGATGCTCGACCAGGCCTCGCAGGAGCTCTATTACGCCCTGGCGGCGGGAGGAGAAGAGGCCGCGCTGCGCGATCTGCGCGTGAAAGTCGGGGAGGGTGTGGCCGGCTGGGTAGCGCAGCATGGCGAGACTCTCATCGTTCCCGAGGCCATCGATGATCCCCGCCTGCAGACGCCGCATTCGGCGAAAATTCGCAAGGTCCGCTCGGTGATTGCGCTGCCCCTGCGCGGGCGTAAAGGCACGCACGGGGTGATCGAGATTCTCAATCCCCGCGCCGGCCAGTTGAACGACTACACCATCGCATTCCTTCACATCCTTGCCGATCACGCAGCCATCGCCATTGAGAATGCGCACGACGTGGCGCGCATTCAGCAGCTCACCATCACCGACGACACCACCGGGCTGTTCAATGTGCGCCATCTTTACGACGTGCTGGGGCGCGAACTGGAGCGCGGCCAGCGCGAGGGTCGGCCGCTCAGCCTGGCGTTCATCGACCTCGACCAGTTCAAGCTGGTGAACGACGTGCATGGCCACCTGGTGGGCAGCGAACTCCTCGCTCGCGCGGGGCAGCGGCTGCAGGAACTGAGCCGCAAACAGGACTACTGCTTCCGATACGGCGGCGACGAGTTCGTCATCATGATGCCGCAGACGGATGCCTACACGGCATTGGAGCAGGCCACTGCCCTGCATCGCTCGCTGCAGGCCACCCGGTTCCCCATGAAGAACGGCCGTGAGCTGACGGTGAGCGCCAGCGTCGGGCTTTCCACTGCGCCCCAGGACGGCACCACGGTGCACGGCATCATTGGCGCCGCCGATTCGCGCATGTATCTGGTGAAGACCAACGGCCGCGGGCACGTGCGCGGAATTTAGGTGATTTCACACGCCGGCCGGTACCTCGCGCCATTCTCGTGTGCGGCACCCGAAGTTCATCAATTTGTCAGATTGCCGTAACAAAATCTTTAGGCCTTGGACGAGATAATAGTCATATGTGCGGAGATGCACGCCGGGCTCATTTGTAGACTAGATTTCTAATTTGATTAGTCGATAATGCGTAGCCTATTTTTTTCGCTCTAAATTGAACTCCTCGCTGGCTGCAGGTCGCCCCGGAACCTTCGGACCGATCAAGGCAAAGGCACATCTATTTTCCATTCTGCTTGCAGTGCACCACCGGCGCAGTTCGGCGCAAATCTACTCTACGCCAGCGTGGCGGGCGCAAAATCAGGAGGGTCGACAAGATGCGAATTCGCATCGGGATGTCTCTCGTATTTGCGGCCTTGGGCGCTTCAGCCCAGTTTCCGCCCCAGATCAAGAACATTGTCATCATCGTGCAGGAGAATCGCACGCCCGACAATCTTTTTCACTACCTGGCGCCGGCTTGCCCCATTCCGCCGAATGCGGCGGGCCTGGATGCGTGCACACCTGCGCCGGTCACTTCGAGTTGCTACAACATCGCCCCCTGCGGCGTCTCCAATCAGGGCGGCGCGCCGGTTGCCGTCCCGCTGCGGCCCGCTCCCATGTATGGCAGCGCATTGCCCCAACACTCGCACTGGAGCTTCGAAAAGATGTGCGATCCCGATCCCGCGACGCTCGAATGCCGCAATGACGGCGCATGGAGAATCACCATTCCTACAGGCCGGGCCTATTCCTATGTCGCCAACACGGCGGTTATCAACTCCGACGGATCGAAGGGCCACCTGCTGGACCCCTACCTGAGCTTCGCGAAAGAGTATGGCTGGGCCAATTACATGTTCCAGACCAACCAGGGTCCCAGCTATGCAGCGCACCAGTATCTCTTCTCGGGGACGTCTGCCGCGACCGCCGAGGATGATGCGAAGTCAACGTTCATTGCCGAGGATTTCAACATTAATTCCGAGACAGGGTGCCTTGCGCCGAAAACGGCGACAAACAACCTCCTCTCGCCGGCACTGAGTTCCCCGCCTCGCGGATGCTCGCTGTTTGACGACCGGTCAGTGATGGAGTGCACCGCCGCCAATATCGCGCTGCATCTACCCGATCAATCCGGTCGGTTCCTTCTGCCAATCCCATCAGACCATGGCCGATGTCCTCGATCCGCATCAGATCTCCTGGGAATACTACGCGGCTACGGCGGGCGCGCTGGCCAATGCGCCGGTCGCGTTCAAGCAGATTTGCGAACCGTCGTTCGTCAATCCCAATGCCGATCCCAGCTCTGCACTCAAGTGCAGCGGCAAGGAATGGAACGCCAATGTTGACATCAGCAACCTGGGCACCGACATCCTGAACGACATCAAGGACTGCACGCTGGCGCAGGTGAATTGGGTGACGCCCGACGACAAGTGGTCCGATCACGCCGGGGGCAACGACCTTTACGGACCGTCGTGGGTGGCCGCGATCGTCAACGCGCTCGGCGCAAACAAGACCTGTCCTGCGGGAACCCGGGATGCCGGGCAGAATTATTGGGAAAATACGGCCATCATCCTCACCTGGGACGACTGGGGCGGATGGACCGATCACGAATTGCCGCGCCTGGCCTCAAAGCTGCCTTGCCGATCGACCGATTGTCACGGCGATTATGAGCACGGATTCCGCGTGCCGCTGATCGTGATCTCCGCATATACGCCGGCGGGATTCATAAGCAACGAACAGCACGATTTCGGCAGCATTCTGCGCATGGTTGAAGGCGTGAATCATCTGCGGGAAGGGCAGCTTGGATTCGCCGACGCGCGCTCCACGACGGACCTTCGCGAGTTCTTCTCATTAAGAACGCCGCGCCCCTATCGCGCCGTCCCCGCACAGAAGAGCGCCGCCTACTTCCTCTCCATTAAAGGCAGCCCGGCCATCGACCCGGACGATCAGTAGCACGGAGCAGTCTCCCTTGGAGCCCCATGTCTCGCTCTTGAGAAATGGGGACCCGAACCGGCTTATTCGCCTTTGTTGGACTGCTTGTCGGCCAGCTTCTCCAGTTGATTTCGCCAGTCGAGCGACTCAACGAAACTCTTCGACTCACGCCAGCCGGGCTCGACGATGACGTGCAGTTCGAGATACACGCGCATGCCCAGCAGCGACTCGATCTGCCTGCGCGCGCCGGTGCCGATCTCCTTCAGCTTCGATCCGCCCTTGCCGATCAGGATCGCTTTCTGGCCGTCGCGCTCGCAATAGATCGCGGCGGCAATGCGCGTCAGCGGCAACCTGGCGGGCGGCGCGCCCTTCTTGCGCGGCGGTTCGGCGGGCGGCTCTTCGTAACGCTCAATCACCACTGCCGATGCGTAAGGCACTTCCTCGCCGGTGTCGACGAGGATGCGTTCGCGAATGAGTTCCGCCACCATGAATCGCTGCGGCTGATCGGTGTACTGATCCTTGGGGAAATAGCGTTCGCCCGCGGGCAGGGCTTCCACGATCTTGCGCACCAGCAGGTCCAGCCCGTCGCGCTTGCGCGCGCTGACCGGAATCACTTCAGCGAAGTTGTACTGCTTGGTAAGCGAATCGATCATGGGCAGCAGCTGGTCCTTGCCGACCAGATCGATCTTGGTGAGAACGAGGAATACCGGGCAATCGAGTTTGCGCACCAGGCCGAAAAGAAACTCGTCTTCGCTGGCCCAGTTCGGCTTGGAAGAAACAGGTCTGGTCTGTTCGCCGCCGTCGATCCCAGGTCTCAAAGTCGAGACGTGGGGCACCCCGGTTTCAGGGTCGCTCGATGGAGGGGGTGTCAATAGGGTGCGCCGGGTGGCATCGATCAACACCAGCACCAGATCGCGCGTCTCCAGCGCTTCGTAGACTTCCTGTAACATGCGGCGGTCGAGGTGCGAACCGGGCTTGTGCACGCCAGGTGTATCCACGAAAACGATCTGCGCCGCGGGATGCTTTCCTTTGCGCGCCGGGACCTCCACGACGCCCGCAATGCGGTTGCGGGTGGTCTGCGGCTTCGCGGTCACGATGGCGACCTTCTCGCCGGTGAGCGCGTTCAGCAGCGTGCTTTTGCCGACGTTGGGTCGGCCCAGAATGGCGACAAATCCGGATTTCAAAATGCAGAGTGCTCCTGAGGCGAGTTTACGCGAGTGGCGGACGCGTCGTGGGTCGTGAATGAGAGTTGGGGCGGATTCGAGGTTCGGTTCTCCCACCTTTTCGCCAGTAAAAAGGCGCAAGATGGGGCACGGGGCTTTCGTGGGGGTTCGAGTACCGCTACTCTTTCCAACCTTCAGCGCGGGCTTTCTCGAGCGAGCCGTTTCCGGAAGGCGCGGCGGGTGGAAACACCCGCACCCGGTCGACGCGGCGATCAGTCGAAGCCACTACCTCCATGCGCAAACCGGCACTCGGCAGCACGACCACTTCGCCAGCGTGCGGAATGCGCCCTTCCAATTCGCTCACCAGGCCGCCCACGGTTGTGGCCTCGTATCCTTCGCCGATATCGAACTCACGGTCAAACAGATTCCCAAGCTGATCGACTGCGAAGCTGCCGGGCATGACCCACGAACCATCCGCCTCGTGCTGTGGATTTTCGACGGGCGCGTCAGTTTCATGCTCGTCGCGAATCTCGCCAACGATCTGCTCGAGAAGGTCTTCGATCGTCACCAGTCCCGCCACGCCGCCATACTCGTCGATCACAATGCGCATGTGCTGCTTCTCGCGTTGCATTTCGCGCAGCAATTCATAGCCGCGCTTGGTCTCGGGCACAAAGGCCGCGGGGCGCTGGATGCTGGCCACCGTGCGGGTGCGCGCCTCCTCATCGGTGATCTGCAGCAGGTCGTGCGAAAAGGCGATGCCGGTGATGTTGTCGATGGTTCCCTGAAAGACCGGCACGCGCGAATAGTTGTGCTCGTGGAGCATGGTCAGGAAGTTCTCGAGGGTAGTCGAATCCCGCACCACGAACATGCGCGGCCGCGGCGTCATCACTTCACGCACCAGTTTGTCGCCAAACTCAACTGCGGAGCGCACCAGGTCGCGGTCGGTCCTTTCGAGAATGCCCTCTTCCTCGCCGGCTTCGAGCAGAGCTTCAACGTCGCCCGCCGCTTCTTCCTGCGTCTTGGCCGGCTCCTCGGCGAGGGAAACCACCGAGAAGAAGAAACGAATCACGACCGTGATGGGGGTCATGCACCACAGCAGCAGGCGAATCGGCCACAGCAGCCGAACCGCCCACTTTCCAATGGTGCGCTCGAAGAGCAGCCACGGAATCACGTGGTTGCAGAACACCACCACCAGCACGACGCCCAGAAACGCCTGGGCGATTTCCGCATAGGTCGGCCGGCCCATGTGCGGCCCGCGATCGAACAGCACCGCGCCGAATTCCAGTGCGATCACGCCGAGGGCGAGTTGCTGCAGAACGGCGGCCGAAATGGCGGCATGCTCGCGCGTCAGCCCCAGGTGCGGCTCGATCTGCTCTTCCCACGCGTCGAGATTCTCCTGCACCTCGCGGGAGAGGATCTTGCCGAACTCGGCATAGACGCGGCTGATGTAGGAGGCCAGCGTCTCAATCAGGGCCAGCAAAACCACCATTGAAATGGCTAGCCAACTCATCGTGCCGCTCCCGCTTTTGTCCGCTCGATCAGGCCTTCCGGCAAGCGTAGCCGGCGGCGCAGCAGCTTTTCGCGCCGCGCCATCTGTCCACTGTCGCGTTCGTGATCGAACCCGGCGAGGTGAAGCAGGCCATGAAGAATCAGCACCTTGATTTCGACCGAAAGCGTGTGTCCCTGTTCGCGCGCCTGGCGCCGGGCAGTCGGTACGCTGATGGCAAGATCGCCGGCGATTTTTTCGGTTTTTTGGATGAACCCGTCGGCGGGAAAAGAGAGCACATCGGTCGCTTTGTCTTTGCCGCGAAATTGCCTGTTGAGCCGGCGAATCTCCCGATCCGTGGTCAATAGGACGGACACCTGCCCGCGCAACCAGACTGACGCCTGGGCCTCGCGCAGAAAGCGCGCCAGTGTGCGCGGCGACGGCACGCGGGAACTTCGGTCATTTGGTGCGGGGCGAGTTGAGGAAGCCCTCTTCGTCATGGACGCGTGGGATGCGGGGTCAGGGTCCAAGCCGGGGTCCCCACGGACGGGTCCATGTTCGTGGGGTGATAAGTCTGGATCGACAAGAATCATCGTGCGCGGGGCTCCGCCGCAGCGGAGCCCCGGTTACCCTTCATTTTACGCGAACCGCCATCTTACTGCGGCTTGGCAGGATGCGTGGGTTGAGATCCGGACCGTGATTCCGGCTCGACCGCCATGCCCTCGCCGATGTTGAGCGGCAGTTCCTGCTGCTGCGGCTTGGCCGACTCGTAGGCCCTCACGATGCGCTGCACCAGTGCGTGGCGGACCACATCGGAATCCTCGAAGTGGCAGAAGCGGATGCCTTCCACGCCCTCCAGCACATTGATGGCGTCAATCAGGCCCGACTTGCGCGGATTGGGCAAATCGATCTGGGTGATGTCGCCCGTGATGACCGCCTTGGAGTTGCTGCCCATGCGGGTGAGGAACATCTTCATCTGCTCGATGGTGGTGTTCTGGGCCTCGTCCATGATGATGAAGGCGTCATTGAGGGTTCGGCCGCGCATGAAGGCCAGCGGCGCGACTTCGATGACGTTCTTTTCCAGCATTTTGTCGACCTTTTCGGGATCGAGCAGGTCGTAGAGCGCGTCGTAGAGCGGGCGCAGATAGGGGTCCACCTTTTCCTGCAGCGAGCCAGGCAGAAAACCTAGTTTTTCGCCGGCTTCGACGGCCGGGCGCACCAGCACGATGCGGTTGACCTTCTTGGCGTTCATGGCGGAGACGGCCATGGCAACCGCGAGGTAGGTCTTGCCGGTGCCGGCCGGGCCCACGCCGAACACCATGTCGTTCTGCTCGATAGCCTCGACGTAGCGGCGCTGATTGATCGACCGGGGCTGCACGGTCCGCTTGATGCCCGCCGAGCGCGCCTTGCCCGAATCCACCAGCGAACGCAGCGTGATGGCCGGATCGGCTACGACCAGGCGCAGCATCCCGTTCAGTTCCCCGTTGTGAGGATTGACGCCTTGTCGGCGCAACGCTTCGAAATCCTGAAAGACGCGCTGGACCCGGGTCACACCATCTTCCGGCCCCTCGACGTGCACGGCATCGGAGCGAAGATCAATCTGGACGCCAAGTGAATCTTCCATCAACCTGAGGTTTTCATCGCGGGTCCCGAACAGGGGCTCAAGGTTAGGGGTGATCTCCAGAGCGATCTTCAATGTTTTCAATGCCCTCCAAGACGGCTGGGTTGGGTGCAATGATGATGGCCTCTTGCCGCCCTGCCTGATTCATGGGCAGAAGAAGAGGCGAAAACAACGCTTAATGGGTTGGATGCGATAACGGGAAAGTTGAAGCAGGATGAAGCGGAATCCGAGGCGGGATTCCTGTCAGACACCAGGCCAGTCAGGGATACGGAACGAGGCAAAACCCGACTGCGGTTATCAACTGCCTCAAGAACCTTCGGGTTGGCGTATGCGACCAAGACCGGTATCTGCGCTGAGAGTAGCGCTGCTGCCTTTCTGCGTCAATGCTGCTAATCAAAGAAACGGTAAAAAGTTTCCTCGCCGGTTACGTGTCTGCGAGGAAATCTCTTACGCAATTAACTCCCCCCGGACAGCAAAGTTGCGGGTTTCTCGGATTCTTTCGCCCGGTCTGGTTTCCAACCCGTCAATTGGTGCCGTGCCAGGCGGTGCGTGTTCATGCGTGCCCGAAAACGAACGAGCTGCTGTCGCTGGTCGAACGTGATCGCAAAATCCTGCAGCGACGCCGCACCCAGGTTACCGACCGGGATCTCTCCGCTGATCTCCACGAACGGCTGCTTGAAAATCTGTCCGCCGAGGGCCAGTTCTCCTTTCAACACTCCACCACGGAGGAAGAAGGAACTCACCTGGCTCTGGGCACGGACCAGCACCTCGGTGTCTGGTGCAAATTCCAGCGCTTGCGCCGTGCTTTCCGGAAGATTGATGCCACCACCCGCCGAATCGATCTGCGCGGGCACCTTCCGGTCTCCTATAGTGAGCGCGACTACCGGAACGTTTCGCGGCATGGAGAACGGCAGAATATTGGAGTCATCTCCGCCGGTCAGACTGGCATCGTCCAGGCGGAGGCAGTGCTGGGGGAAGTCGAGAGTAAGGATGGTGTCGCGGAAAAGGGCAAATCCCAGGACGCCGTCGTAGGGCGCCAGGGTCGCCAGGGGCTCATGCACCATGGCACGAACCGAGCGGAAGGTGTGGCCGGGGAGGGCAATCGTATCGACTGAAACCACGTCGACGGCCATCTTGCCCTTGCCAGGCAAATCCACCAGCCAGGTGCGATCGACCAGGGGAAGGTTCAGAGCCGCGACCAGCTCCGGAGAGACAATGGCCTCGCGGCTGGTTCCGGTATCTACGGCGAAAGTGAATGGCCCGCGGCCGTTGAGCATCAGCCGGACGAAGGGAATTCCGTTGCGCAATTTTAGGGGGATAGAACAGGAGCCGGTTCCATCCGCGGCAACGGCTCTCGAGAACAGTCCGAGGACCAGTAAAAGCCAGACACCCAAGCGCGACTTGCCCATCGTGCGCCTGCTTCCAACGAAGAATCCAGGGGAATGTTTCCTGATTCTGTGCTTTTGGCGATGAGGGCGAAGTGTCCTGGCTCACAGGTGTTACAGTCGCGTGAATTTGGGCCTTTCGATTTCGGAAATATGGATGAGCGCCGTTTGACCCACCCGCCGCTTTCCCGTAGACTAAGAAATTGCGTGGGATGCGGCTGTGTGTGCATTCCGGCGGATTGATCCCAAAGACATTAAGGAACACGAATGGCTAATCACGTATCTTCGCTGAAGCGCGCCCGTCAGACCGAAACCCGCACCGCGGTGAACCGCGCCAACCGCAGCCGCGTTCGCGGCAGCCTGCGCTTGCTGCGAGAGGCGTTGACCAAGGGCGATTTGAAGGCTGCCCAGGCGCAGTTCCGCGAGACCGTCTCCACCCTCGACAAGAGCGTGCAGAAGGGCGTTCTCCACGGCAATACGGTTTCCCGCTACAAGAGCCGCCTCAATGCCCGTCTGAAGGCACTGGCGACCGCCAAGGCATAAGCCGAAACTGACTTCAAGTACGAATGGCCGGGGGTGACCCTGGCCATTTGTGTTTTTCGCGGGAGCGAGTCGTCGAGGACTTCTTAAGGCTCCATCCACCCAAGTCCAAAGCTACAGCCATGCAGGCGGTCCGCAACTCGTCGGCGTGGGCCCGGTCAACGATGGTGCGGGCCACGATCATGCCCCCGATCGAAAGGGCCGCAATGGCCTGAGCGGTGGTGTGCCGCCGCCGGCCATTCGGAGCCATGCTTCGCTCCAATACGCTGACCATCGCCCTGAACACCGTTTCGAAGGCGCGACGCGCTCCTTCCCCGCTTCGCCCAACGTCTGTGGGGAGGGCCACCATGGGGCAGGAGTTCTCCACGTCCTCGAAATGCTGCCGCGATAGATAGGCTCGTACCACCTGCGCGCCGACATCGGTCGAGGAGAGATCGACCTCGACGCCATCCCAGCAACTCTCCCAATCCGGGTCGGTGAAGAAGCACCCCAGAACCTCGGCATACAGGTCGCTTTTGCTGTTGAAATAGCTGTAGAACCCTCCGTGGGTCAGGCCCGCTCCAGCCATGATCTGGCTGAGCGACACGTTCTCGAAACCGTGCCGGTTGAAGAGTCTGCGTGCGCTATCGACAATTTTCTTCTTGACCGCCGTGCGATGACCCGCGGGATATGCCATGGAATCTCCGTTCGTTGGGAATTCAAGTATGTCCTGGAGAGAGTCTGACCGCCCAGTAAAATATGTTCTTGAACATTTTTCCCCTCGCTGTTCTTCTCGGAAGGTACACACACGAACTACAGGGGAAGAACGAACATGGACAACCGAACCTACGCGACCATTACACGTCGGCGCGCGCTAGCCACAGTTGCAATGGCATGGGGCGGAGTGGCGCTGACGCCAGGTGTGGTGCACGCCGAATCCGAAGGGGAAATTTCACACTCGGCCGAAGCCATTCACCAGGAGCGGGAATTCAAGGCAAGCCGCAAACGCGTCTATGAAGCACTCACCGACACCCGCCAGTTCGACAAAGTTATCGAGATTAGCGGAGCCAAGAAGGTGGCGGCACTGGGAAAGGAGCCGACGCAAATCAGCACCGAGGTGGGAGGCCCGTTCGTCATCTTCCTCGGACACATCATCGGCCGCCATATTGAACTCGTGCGGAACCAGCGAATCGTCCAGGCCTGGCGCGTGGTCGACTGGGAGCCGGGAGTCTACTCCATCGCCAGGTTCGAACTAGTTGAAGCGGGTGGCGGGACCAGAATCATCTTTGATCACACCGGCTTTCCCAAGGGTCAGGGCGCACACCTGGCGGACGGATGGAACGGCCACTATTGGGACCCGCTGGAGAAATTTCTGGCGTGAGGTTGTCGGGCTACAGTCGCTCGAAGATGCCCGCCGCCCCCATGCCACCCCCCACGCACATTGTCACCATTCCGTAGCGCACCTTCCGGCGCTTCATCTCCTGGAGCAGTGTCGCGGTGAGTTTCGCCCCGGTGCATCCCAGCGGATGGCCTAGCGCGATCGCGCCGCCATTCACGTTCACTTTGTCGGGATCGAGGCCGAGCGTGCGGATGACGGCCAGCGCCTGCGCGGCGAAAGCCTCGTTCAACTCGATGAGGCCAATGTCTTCCAGCTTGAGACCGGCCAGTTTCAGCGCCTTGGGGATCGCGTGGATCGGCCCGATCCCCATCTCCTCCGGCAGGCAGCCTGTCGCGGCGTAGGCCACCAGGCGGGCCAGCGGGTCAAGCCCCAGTTCTCGGGCGCGATCGGCATCCATCAGAATCGAAGCGGCCGCCCCATCCGATGTCTGCGACGCGTTCCCTGCCGTTACCGTGCCCTGCGCGTGAAACACCGGCTTGAGTTTGGCGAGCGCTTCGACCGAGGTGTCGGCGCGCGGGCCCTCGTCGGCGGCAAACACGGTTTCGCTCACCTGCGGCTTGCCGGCTTTGGCTCCGGGAACGGCGGTTGTCACTGTTACCGGAACGAGTTCGTCCTTAAACCGGCCGGCGGCCTGCGCGGCGAGCGCCTTATGATGGCTCGCCAGAGCGAAGGCGTCCTGGTCCTCGCGCGACACGTTGTAGTGGCGGGCCACCCGCTCGGCGGTCAGGCCCATGGTGAGCAGCGAGGCCGGATAGTTCTCTGCCAGCCACGGGTTGGGGCTGGGCTTCGAGCCGCCCATGGGAATCATACTCATCGACTCGGCGCCGCCGGCCACCACTACCCGGTCGGTCCCGGTGCGAATGCGCATGTCGGCCTGGGCGATAGCCTCTAGTCCGGACGCGCACAGCCGGTTCACAGTAACTCCCGGCACCCCAACGGGAAACCCGGCCCGCAGTGCCGCAAATCGCGCCATGTTGAAACCGGCCTCGCCTTCCGGTTGTGCGCAGCCCAGGATCACGTCATCGATTTCCGACTTATCGAGATTCTGGACACGATTCAGGGCCTCCGTCATCGCCAATGCCGCTAGATCGTCGGGACGAGTAGTAGCCAAGGCGCCTTTTGGCGCGCGGCCAACGGGCGTGCGAACTGCGCTGACGATCACTGCTTCGGGCATGAACCAACTCCTCGCGAATTGCCTTGATCCCTCAACCGCTGCAAACCGCCGAAGGATTTACTTTTTCTCTTGTTTTATAGATGACCCGCGTGCTCGAATGATGCTCCCACTTTATCCATTCCCGAGGAGGAGGTCCTGATGGTGAACCAGAACCCTGAGGACTCAGGGCGTTCTGAAGTTGCGGCTGTTCCGAAAGATCTCCGGACCAGCCAGCCGGTCCGTTCCGAGATCACCGGGCGAACGCTCGGCGACGTCCTCGATTCTATTCTCGAGCACCCCCAAAGATGGGCTTCCTTGTTCCTCTTTTGCGTCGTGTTCTCCGGGTTGGTGATCGGGGTCGCCTGGACCATGACCAAGATCCTCCATTTGCGAACCTCGGAAGTGCGGATCGGATCCACCAACTCCCATGTGGTGTTCGAAAGCGTGCAGGAGGGCGCCGGCAAGCAGTATGTGGTCATCGTCAGCCCGCAAGGCTGGCAGAACACTGAAATTGTGGTGCACGCCGGCGACAAAGTCTCGTTTCAGGCCGGAGGCAAGGTCTGCATCGACCTGAAAGAAATCGTGGCCAACGTGGAACTCCGGAGGCAGTTCGAAAGCGAAGTCGCGGGCTCGATGGGAATCAAGAAAAATGATCCGAACGAAACGCGCGTTCCCGAGGATTTCTTCAACCCGGAACAAAGGAAAAAGCTGATTCTGGATCACCCCTGGGTTGACCCTGACGGCTTCAAACGCGATGCCTTTGTCGGGGACTTTCCGTCGCGCCGGCAAAAATACCTGCTGCCGGACATGAACGCCGGAGGCCTGATCGCGGCCATCTGGCCGGGCGCCCAGGCGCCGGACAAGTCCGAAGCCTTCTTTGTGGGCCGGCAGAAAGACAACTACGTGGCTGCAAAAGACGGCGAGATCTGGTTTACCGTGAACGATATCACTTTCAGCGATCCCGACAATCCCAACCTGTTTTTCTACGACAATATCGGGACCTTCTGGGTACGGATCGCGGTCACGCCTAAATAACTCGCGTTAGTCCGTCGTGTCCACAACCTTCCACGCGCCTTTCGAAAAGAAGCGGTAGACCGTCTTGCGGTCGAGAAGTATGTCTTCCAGCGCGTCGTGGTCGAGGCGCGCCGGCCTTCGTTCCATGCCGCTTTGCGCCTGGTGCACCGCCTCGGGAGAGGCCGGATCGATGGCCCAGTTGAACCCCAGCACGCCGCTCGAATCATGGCGCTGCAGCCGCTCAGTCTCCGGCACCGACGCCAACACTGCAGGCTTTGCGGGTGCGCTCCCAAAAAAGATCAACAGCGAGACCTTGCCGTCGGCCGAGCACAGGACCGCCCAGTCGGACGAGCCGGCGCGCTCCAGGCTGCCGTGCACCACATTTTCCGGGTGATGAGCTTCGTAGGATTGCGGGATCATGCATTTGCGCTGGTTCAACTGGTCAGCCACGTCCTCGGGCAGATCGGGAAAGGAATTTACCGGCAACCGGCGAATGAGATAAGGGACGTTTCGACCCGCAACCATGACCTGCCCCGATTCGACCAGCCGCTGCGCATCCGTAAGCGGCTGCTGCGCGCCTGCCGACAGGACCGCGAGCACGCAAACGAGCAGGCATCGCGTTCTTAAGCCGGTCGAAATCATGGCGAGTGCTAAAGAAAACTCTATGCCTCCTCAAGCACCGGCGCAAACACACTCTTGGCACGATCGCCTAATTCCGCAGCGGCTTGCCCGTTTTGAGCGTGAATGCGATCCGCTCCTGGGTCTTGCGCTCGCCGCACAACGACAGAAAAGCCTCCCGCTCCAGGTCGAGCAGGTACTGTTCGCCGACCAGCGATCCGGCCGTCACTCGTCCGCCGGCCAGGATGTACGCTGCCCACTTCGCGACTTTCTGGTCGTGCTCGGAAGCGTAACCCGCCTCGCCCATCATGAAGATGCCGGTTTCCATCACGCCCAGCGCGGCCAAACCGGGCGCGGGAACCTGGGTACGCGGCCGGGGAGCTGAATATCCGGCCTCCGCCAGCGCCGCCGCCTGCGCTTTGGCATCGAGCAGCAGCCGTTCGCGATTGAGCGTAATCCGGTCCGACGGAGCGATCAGTCCCAAGGCCCGCGCCTCCACCGCCGACGTAGAAACCTTGGCCATCGCAATCGTTTCGAGGGTACGCCGGATCGCCGCGAGCATCTCGGCCGACTGCGCGAACCGCGACGGCGGATCCTTCGGGTCTGGGGGAGCCAGCGCCGCGGCCGCATCCACCGCACGCAACAGCATCTCCTTGGTGCCGCCCCCGCCGGGGATCAGACCGACTCCCGCTTCCACCAGGCCGATATAGGTCTCCGCGTGTGGCTGCCGTCGCGCCCCATGCAGACACATCTCCGCGCCGCCGCCCAGCGCCATACCGAAGGGCGCCACCACCACCGGCCGCGGGCAGAATTTGATGGACGCCGTCATCTGCTGGAAGGCGCGAATGGCCCCCCCGACCTCGTCCCAGTCCCCTTCCTGCGCCGCCAGCAACAGTTGCAGCAGGTTCGCGCCCACGCTGAAGTTGTCGCGATCGCCGGTGATCACAAAAGCCGCAAAGTCGCGCACTGCATCCGATCCGGGGTTGAGCACAGAGGAAACCAGAGAAACCACATCGCCGCCGATGGCATTCTTGAGCGAGTGCAATTCGATGCAACCCACGCCGTCGCCCAGATCCACCAGCGAAGCGCCGGAGTTGGCTCGGACCACTCCGTTCGACCGGCGGAAATCAGCAACTCGTGCGTGGCCGGGAACCTGCGGCACCGGCTCCAACTGCCCAATCTGCGGCTGGAAGCATTCGCGCCCGTCTTCGGAATACCATGACTCGCGGCCCGCGGAGAGCAGCGCTTCCACGTTGGGGCTGATCCTGATGCCGGTCGTCTTCATGCGCGCGACCGTATCGCGCACTCCGGCCGCATCCCACATCTCAAATGGCCCCAGTTCCCAGTTGAAACCTGACCGCATGGCGCTGTCGATCGAAGCCGCATCGTTGGCCGCTTCTCCGATGCGGTCCGCCGCGAAGTTCCACATCGCCGAAAGCATCGGCCACAAAAACGCCGCGGCCTTGTCCTTCGCGGGGTCATTGGCCAGCAGCAGCTTCAGTCTTTCCTTTACGGTGGCGGCGTTTTTTGCCATCTCCAGCGAAGGGAGCGCGGCCTTGGCAAGGGGACGGTATTCAAATGTCTTTACGTCGAGAACGAGCCGTTGCTCCTTTCCATCGGCGCCGCGCGTTTTCTTGTAGAAGCCCTGCCCGGCCTTGTCGCCCAGCCATCCCTTGCTGAGAATCCGCTCCAGAACCAGTGAAAAATTTCCCTGCGTAACTCCTTGCGGGAAATTCTTCGCCACGCTGGCAAGCACGTCGATTCCCACCATGTCGGCCAGGCGGAAGGTGCCGGTGCGCGGCCAGCCGATCACCTGCCCGGTGAGCGCATCGACCTCTTCGATGGTCAGCCCCTGCCCTAGCATCAGCGCGGCCACCGTAAACGTCACTCCCACGCCGATGCGGTTGGCGATGAAGTTGGGCGTGTCGTTGGCGAACACCACCTGTTTGCCGAGCAGCCTGTCGGCGAATGCTGCAAAAGAAGCGACAACCGCCGGGTCCGAGTCCGGCGCAGGAATGATCTCCAGCAGCCGCATATAGCGCGGCGGATTGAAGAAATGGGTACCGAAAAAGCGCTTCGCAACCCCGTTCGCCGACGTTCCCAGCGCTGCGGCGATCTGCTTGATGGGCAGGCCAGAGGTATTGGTGGTCAACACGGCGCGCGGCCCCAGGTGCGGCACCACACGCTCCAACAGCGTGCGCTTGATTTCGAGATTCTCGGCGACGGCTTCGATCACCCAGTCGCACTGGGCAAGCTGGGGCAGATCGTCGTCAAAGTTGCCGGGCGTGATAAACGCGGCCAGGCCCGGCTCGTAAAACGCCGCGGGCTTCGATTTGCCCAAGGCGTCCAGACCGGCCAGGGCCAGCTTGTTTCTCGGCTCGGCATTGTCCCTGGGCAGTATGTCGAGCAGCAGAGATGGAATACCGGCGTTGGCCAGGTGGGCGGCGATGCGCGAACCCATGGTGCCCGCGCCCAGCACGGCGGCGCGGCGAACCAGAAATGGCTGAGTGGAGGTTTCCTGGGATGAGACAGGGGCGGGAGCGGTGATGCTCATGAACGATTCCTTTTACGCGGTCAGCTGGTTTTGTGCACCGCGCGAAGTGTCCCGAGAATACGGAACCGCGCGGAGGCGGGTCAAGGAAGCGCGGCTCGCTTGCGAACGGCGATAGGCATTTGTGGTCTCCCACCCTTTCCGCAGAAAGAAGCGGAAAAGGTGGGGCATGGAAGTTGTGTGGGGTGCGAGCGAACGGAGGTGCCGCTCAGGGGTTGTGCCTAAGCCGGTAAAGCACATGCCGGCGCATGGGATGACCGGGCAGAAGGTTGGGATGATCGAAGTCGTCGCGCGGATCGTGAGTCATACCCAGCTTTTCCATCACACGCCGCGAACGGAAATTCTCCGCCACCGTGAACGAGACGATCTCGTCGAGCCTCAGCGCGCCGAATGCATGGTGCACCACGGCGCGCGCGCCCTCGGTTGCCAATCCCGCGCCCCAGTGCGTTGCATCGAGCCGCCACCCGATTTCGACGCAGGGGGTGAATGCCGCTTCGAAACGCGGAACCGAAAGTCCGACGAAGCCGATGAACTCGCCCGTGGCACGCAGTTCCGCGGCCCACAACCCGAAGCCATGGCGCTCGAAATGGGCCTCGATGTTGTCGATCAGGCGATCGCTCTCGGCCTTCGAGAGGCGCACTGGGAAATGCTCCATCACCGCCGGGTCCGCATTCATCCGCGCAAACGCCTCGCGGTCCGCATCGCGCCAACGGCGCAGCAGCAGTCGTTCGGTTTCGATTTCGCTCATGCCGGAGTCCTTGAAGGGCCTCCATCATCCATTGACTACGATGACGACTTTCCCGCGCGCGTGTCCCGCTTCCAAGTAGCGGAGGGCTTCAGGAACCTCGGTTAGTTTGTATTGCAGATCGATTACCGGCGTGATTCTTCCGTCGGTCATGAGGCCGGCCAGCAAGTTCAGGTCGGCGGTATTCGATTTGGCGAGAATGCCGGCCATTTTCTCGCTCGCGAACCACGAGAGCACAATGTTCCTGATCATGCCGGCGAGAAGAGCCATGGACTTGGTGTGGGGTCCGCCACCGATCCCGACATAGACTCCGCCCTTGTTCAGTACGGGTCTGCTTTCTGAGTAGGAATGGTTTCCCACACACTCGAGAATCGCGTCGTAGCGCTGGCTGCTCCGGGCGAAGTCCTCGCGGGTGTAGTCGATCACGTGGTTGGCTCCAAGAGTTCGCACCATCTCCACATTGCGGCCGCTGCAGACGCCGGTGACCTCCGCGCCGAACGATCTGCCAATTTGCACGGCGAATGTGCCCACGCCTCCGGCGGCGCCGTTGATGAGAACCCGGTGGCCAGGCTGAACGTGCGCCTTGTCGCGGAGTGCCTGCAGAGCCGTAAGGCCTGCAATGGGCACCGCGGCTGCCTGTTCGAAGGTCAGGGCCTGCGGCTTGAGCGCCAGTGTTGCCGGTGCCGCACACGCGAATTCAGCAAAAGCCCCGCGGCAGGTGCCGTACACAGCGTCACCGGGTTTGAACAGCGTCACGGCACTTCCTGCCGCCTCCACCTCGCCGGCCACGTCCGCTCCCAGCCGGGGCAATCTGGGTTTGCCAATTCCCGTGATCAGTCGCAGGAATCCCGGCGATCCTCGCATGAAGTGCCAGTCGAGCGGATTGACCGATGCCGCGCGGACTTTGATGAGAACCTCATTGTCCCTGGGAACGGGCTTGTCCACTTCTTCGATGTGGACCACATCGGGGGGACCATAGCTGCGGTAGACGATGGCTTTCATTTGCTTTCTCCGTCTTCCGGAATCACCGGGCGATGGCCTTGAGATCACTTCGGTGCCGCCATTAAGCACAACGGCGCGCCACCAATTATCGCTGCCACACCACCGCACCCGACCGGATCACGGTCTGCACGCGAGAGAAGTTCTTGAGATCCGCCGCGGGATCGGCATCGAGAATCACGAGGTCGGCCAGCTTTCCTCCCGTCACGGTTCCCTTCCGGTCCTGCACGCCCATGCGGGTCGCGGGATTGGTGGTGAGCATGGCAAGCACGTCGCGCCAGTTGAGGCCGCATTTGCCCAGCGCATCGAACTCACCCTCGGTGGAGTAGTCGGTCATGTAGCCCACATCGGTCCCGAAAAGCAGCGTGCCTCCGAGCGAATGAAATGTCCGCACTTCTTCATACATCGGATCCATGTAGTGCGGATCGCTGGTCACCGTGGTGGTGAACATTTTGAGTGTCGGCGTCATGGCCATGTTTTGTCGAACCATGGTGGCGAACAGATCGGGGGTGATGCCGCGCGTATCGTCTGGCACATGCGCCAGCACATCGACGCCGCTCTGGATGGCAATCTGCGTACCGGCAAGGCTGCTGGGATGGGCGAAGACGATGCGCCCGTTGAGGTGGCTGGTGGTGACAGCGGCGGTGGCGATGTTGAGTGGCATGGGCAGCACACGACCCCGCTCGATCCACGACCCGGTGAAGAGCTTGGTGACGTCGGCGCCGGAGTTGAGGTTATCGCGAACGATGCGCTGCGCCTGCTCCGGATTGTCGGGTTGCGGCATGAGGCGGATCATCCAGCCGGGCATGGCCTCGCGCAGGTAAAACGGCACTCCGTGGGGCGGGTAGAGCGCGGTTCCGGCGGTGTAGATGTAAGGGCCGATGAGTTTGCCCTGTTCGATCCGGCGGCGGATGGAGAAGGTGTCGGCAGGATTCGAACCAAGATCGATCACGGTCGTAAAGCCGCGGCTCAAAAACATGTCGGCGAGCTGCGGATTCAGCGTGCGCCGCCGATTTCCACTGTGCCATGCTCCACTTCTCGGGCTCGGTGAAATGAACGTGGGTGTTCCAGAACCCGGCTGTCACAATGCAATGGTCGCAGGGAACGATCTGCGCGTGCGGCGGCACCACGACCTGCTGACCCACGCCAACGATCACTCCATCGCGCACCAGGACCGTTCCATCTTCGATCGGCGGGATCGGTGGGCGAAATATAAATGCGTGCGTGTTGGATAGCGAGGGTTCCTTTGGCCAGCCGCAGCGGAGGGTGCGACCCATGGCGCGGATAGAACTCCACCAGCCACACCGCGGCGCAGCCCAGCAACACAACAACCAGCAGAACAATGAGAAGCCGCGACACCCATTTGCCCATCGATCCTTCACCACCTAAAGCAGGATACGCAGCCGTGCCATCTCCCGTTCACCCGGACTGGTAACCCCAGGACTTGTGACGAGCGCCGTTTGACGCCCTTAGCCCGGCAAAATAGCTTTGAAGGTGCGGGATGAGCGCTGCCTCGTCCCCGATCAGGAGCATGGATGACGACTTTCTTCCGCTATCGCGGGTTGGCTTTTGCGCTGCTCGCAGCCGCAATCCTCGGCCGTGGCGCCGGGGCCCAGGACCTGAAGAGCTTCGAGCAGAAAATCACCACCAAGGTTCTGCCCAACGGCCTCACGATCATCATTTGCGAGCGGCCCGAAGCCCCGGTCTTCAGCTACTCCACGTTCATCGACGCCGGCGACGTGAACGATCCCTCCGGCGAGAGCGGCCTGGCGCACATGTTCGAACACCTGGCCTTCAAGGGCACCACCGAGATCGGCACCAAGGACTGGCCGCCGAGAAGGTCGCGCTCGACAAGGTGGAAGCCGCCAACAACGCCTACGAAGCCGAGTATCTGAAGCCCGTCGGCCGCGATGACGCCAAATTGGCAGCATTGAAGAAGGCGTTCAAGGAAGCCCAGGACGAAGCCCACAAGTACGTCATCCCCAACCAGTTCACCGAAGTGGCCGAGCGCAACGGCGCCAACGATCTGAACGCCTCGACCGGCACTCGACGAGACGCAGTACTTCTGGTCGATGCCGGAAAACCGGCTGGAACTTTGGGCCTGGCTGGAAAGCAGCCGCCTCTGCCGACGTGGTTCCGCGCGAGTTCTACAAGGAGCGCGACGTCGTCATCGAAGAGCGCCGCATGCGCACCGACTCCGACCCCGATCGGCCGCCTCCTCGAGCAGTTCCTCGCCACGGCCTACGTGGCGCATCCCTACGGCCGCAGCGGCGTCGGCTGGCCGAGCGAAGTCAGCCAGATCACCGCCACCGAGGCCATGGACTTCCACAAGAAGTACTACGTCGGCGTCGAACATCGTGGTCTCGGTCGTGGGCGACGTGAAGGCCGCGGAGGCAATGCCGATGCTGGAGAAATATTTCAGCCGCGTTCCCGGCGGACCCAAGCCCGAAGACATGACCACCGTCGAGCCCAAGCAGTTTGCCGAAAAGACCGTCGCCATTCGCGAACAGACGCAGCCGATTCTATCTCGAGGGCTACCACCGGCCCAGCTATCGCGATCCCGACGACGCCGTCTACGACGCCATCAGCGACATCATGTCCAACGGCCGCGTTTCGCGCCTCTACCGCAGCCTGGTGCGCGACCAGCAGATTGCCGCCGTGGCGGAAGGATTCAGCCGCTTTCCCGGCGAAAAGTATCCCGGCCTGTTTGCCTTCTAGCCGTCCCGCTTCCCGGCCACACGCCCGCCGAGATGCGCGACGCAATCCACAAGGAGATCGACAAGCTGAAAACCGCCGACGTGACCGACGACGAACTGCAGATGTACAAGACCCGTACCCGCGCCGACCTGTTGCGCGGCCTGGCCGACAACCAGGGCCTGGCCAATGCGCTGGCCGAGTACCAGACCCGCTATGGCGACTGGCGCGAGCTGTTCCGGCAACTCGATAAAGTGGACAAGGTGACCAAGGCCGACATCCGCCGCGTAGCCAGCAAGGTGTTCGTCGACAGCAACCGCACCAGCGCCTGGATCGAAACCAAGGCACCTGCCGGCAAGAAGGGAGGCGCGCAATGAAGACTGCCCTCCGCCCCAAACACACCGGAATCCTTCTTGCATCCGCGGTATTCGCCGCGCTCGTTCCGCCTGCTGCCTCGGCCCAGCAGGAGAAGCCCTGGGAGAAGATCCCCGTTCCTCCGCTGCACGAGTTCAAGCCGCAGCAGCCCAAACGCATTGAGCTCAAGAACGGCATCGTGATCTTCCTCCAGGAAGATCACGAATTGCCGTTTGTCTACGGGTCGGTGCTGATCCCCGGCGGCTCGCGCGACGAAGATGCGGCCAAGGCCGGCCTGGTTGACCTCTACGGCCAGACATGGCGCACCAGCGGCACCGCCAAAATGGACGGCGACGCCATGGACGATCTGCTCGAAGCCAAGGCGGCGCACATCGAAACCGGCGGCGGTGCCGATTCCACATCGCTGTCGTGGGATTCGCTCAAGGGCGACGCCGACCAGGTTTTTTCCCTGGCCCTGGACTTGCTTCTCCACCCCAAATTCAGACCAGCAGAAAGCTCCACCTCGCCCAGCAGCAGGAAGCCACCGGCATCGTCCGGCGCAATGACGATGAGGCAGGAATCGCCGACCGCGAAGCCACCAAGCTGGTCTATGGGTCCGACAGCCCTTACACCCGCCAGCCCGAACTCGCCACCATCGGCAAGGTCACCATCGCCGATTTGCAGGCCTGGCACGACCGCACCATCAAGGGCAAGCTGATCATCGGCATCAGCGGCGATTTCGACCCTGCCGCCATGGAAGCCCGGCTTCGCGCCGCATTTGAGAGCCTGCCGCCGGCCACCTCGCCTCCCCCGCGCCACGATACGTTCCACGAGCCCAAGCAGGCCGTCTACTTCATCAACAAGGAAGACGTGAACCAGTCGAATGTGCAGATCGTGGGCCTGGGCACCGACCGCCACAATCCCGACGTCCCGGCGCTGGCGGTGATGAACGACATCCTCGGCGGAGGCTTCGCCAGCCGGCTCTTTCAGAAGATCCGCACCGAAAAGGGCCTCGCCTACGCCGTCGGCGGAGGGTACGCGATTCGCCTATGACCATCCCGCCATGTTCCGCGTAGAGGTGCTGACCCAGAGCGCCTCCACCGTGGAAGCGACCAAACTGGCCCTCGAAGAGATCGCCGGCCTGAACACCCGGCCGTTCACCGACGAGGAGCTGAACCGCGCCAAGGACAACATCCTCAACTACCTTCCTGTTCCGCTACGACACCAAGGAAAAGGTTCTCGCCGAGCGCGAGCGGCTGGAGTTCTACGGCTATCCGGCCGACTACCTCGAAACCTACGAAGCCGCCCTCCAAAAGGTCACCCTGGCCGACCTGACCGCGGCAGCCAAAAAATACATCCACCCCAACCAACTGGCGGTGCTGGTAGTCGGCAACGAACCCGAGATCAAGCCGGCTCTGGACGCGCTGAACCTGGGCCCGGTGCACTCCATCGACATCACGATTCCGCAGCCGGGACAACCGGGCGGCGGCGGACAGGGTTCCGGTCAGGACTCGGGTCAGGGACCCTGCCGGTCCAGCTGGCCCAGGGAACAAGGAGTAATGAACGCATGACCACCGCGTCAGAAAAGCCCAACATCGCTCAACTGGTGGCGCTCGATGCGCAGGCGCGCGCCGCAGAAGGCCGCCAGCCTGATGGAAGCCGGAGTCACCATCTTCCGGCCCGATACCACGGTCATCGACCCCGGCGTCGAAATCGGTCCGGACACCGTCATCGAGCCGTTCGTCCAACTCCTGGGCAGCACCCGGATCGGCGCCGGCGCCCATATCCGTTCCTTTTCGGTGATCGAGAACTGCACCATCGGCGACCAGGTCCTGATCCGCCAGAGCTGCATTCTGTCCGAGAGCACGGTCGCCGCCGGCGCCAAGATCGGCCCCTTCGCCCATCTGCGCCCGGGGAGCGAAATCGGCGAAGACGCCCACGTCGGCAACTTCGTCGAAACCAAGAAGGCAAAGCTCGGCAAGGGGGCGAAGGCCAACCACCTCACCTATCTTGGGGACGCGGAGGTCGGCGAAGGCACCAATATCGGCGCCGGGGTCATCACCTGCAACTACGATGGCGTAAACAAACACCTCACCCGGATTGGCAAAAACGTCTTCGTGGGCAGCGACTCAACCCTGGTGGCGCCCGTCGCTGTCGAGGACGGCGCCTTTATCGGAGCAGCGTCCTGCATTACCAAAGATGTCCCCTCCGACGCTCTCGCCGTGGGGCGTGCGCGTCAAATCACCAAGGAGGGATGGGCCGCGGCGCGCCGCACCCGGCAGAAGCGATCGGAATAGCCTTGACTTTTGCGCCTCAAGATCATTGCAGCAAGGCGTGGGCTTGGGAATCGAACTCATCGCTCCAATAAAAGTTGTAGGACCGCGAGGAAAGTTGTATAGAGCCGCGCCCGACGCCAGCCCTATAATCTGTCAGTCGGACAGGCGAGACCAGAATCCATTGCTCTTTATTTATGCTGGTCTGCGTGGAATGAATGGTTCCGAATTGCCATCGGGCCTTTTGTGTTTGGCAAGCTGATTTGACGTGGATGGTTCCCTAAGCGACATTGCGGCTGGCCCAGATTTGCCATAATTGAACGTTAATTTCCCGGGTCAGCATAACCCTTTGCCCCTTTTGGTTCGATAACAAGGAAGGGGGCGATTTGCCGCCGAACTGGATTTGGAACAAAGACCCCAGATGTGTCGTATCGCAAGATAGATAACATCGCGGTCTTTTTGGGTCAGGCAAGGGAACGGGCCCCTTCGAAGGCTGTCGCCGGATTCGGCGAGCCATGAGGGCCTGATGGAGAAGTTTCTGATCACTGCAGTTCTTGAGAGATTGGCGTTGGGCCTTCAATTCACAACCGCGGAGGGGCGGAGCACCGCCATGCCAATGGCCGCAGATCATGACTCGCGCATGGCTGGCCGGTCGCGGAGGTCGGCACGCGTCCTTGTGGTTGACGACGAAAGCCATGTTCGTTCCATGATTGGAGCGGCGCTCGAACGGCAGGGGTACGACGTGCAGCTGGCGTCTTCCGGACGAGAAGCCCTCGAAATCCTGGAAAAGAATGCCTTCGACCTGGTCCTCACCGACATCCTCATGCAGGACGGCAACGGGATCGTCCTCCTCGATCGCATTCGCGGCAATCAGCCCAATCTCCCCGTGGTTATGGTTTCGGCCATTCACGACATCAGCGTGGCTATCGATGCCATGCGGCGTGGCGCGTATGACTACCTCCTCAAGCCGTTTGAGCGGGAGCACCTGATCGCCACCGTGGTCCGCGCTCTCGAGCATCGCCAGGCACTGCAGGAGACCCACACCTACCAGCAGAATCTCGAACAGGTGGTCCGCGCCCGCACTGAAATGCTCCGCCAGGCCATGGAAGACCTGGAGCATTCCTACGACATCACCCTGGAGGCACTGGGCGACGCCCTCGACCTCAAGGACTCCGAAACCGAGGGCCACTCCAAACGCGTCACCGCCTACACCATTGCCCTGGCGCGCGCCATGGGCATTTCCCCCGCCGAGATCAAGGTCATCGCCCGCGGCGCCTTCCTGCACGACATCGGAAAGATGGCCATTCCGGACGACATCCTGCGGAAACCCGCGGCCCTTAACCCGGACGAGCAGGAGGTCATGCGCGAGCATTGCACGCGGGGTTTTCATATCCTGCGCAAGATTCCGTTCCTGAGCGGAGCGGCGGAAATCGTTTTTTGTCACCAGGAGCACTACGACGGCAGCGGCTATCCCAACGGACTGCGCGGCGGCGAGATCCCTATCGGGGCCCGCATCTTCGCGGTGGCCGATACACTCGACGCAATTACCAGCGACCGGCCTTATCGGAAGGCGAACAGTTTCGATGCTGCACGCCAGGAAATCCTGCGTTGCTCCGGCACCCAGTTCGACCCCTCGGTGGTTGAAGTCTTCCTAAAGATTCCCAACGAGTTATGGCATGAGCTCCGCTCCGAGATCACCGGCCAGAACAAGCGCTTTTCCACCTTCGAGCTGGCCCAGCCTCTTCGCCCCCGGGTTTCCTAGGGTTTCAGATAGCGATACCATCCTTAGAGTTCGAGCGTTGTACAGCTTTGGGAACCATCGGCTATCCTGAAGCCAGTGTCTGAGGTTTCCCCCCGAATGCAGGATCAATCGGAAGGCTGGATTCGCGAGGCCCCGCCTGCGGTCGACGGCAAGGCCATCCTTCAGCAGCTCGATCGAATGCTGAAGAGTCGCCATTTTTGCAACAGCCGGCGATATCCCGCGTTCCTTGGCCACATCGTTCGGCGCACGCTGGAAGGCGATCTCGACAGCCTCAAAGAGCGAATCCTGGGCATCGAAGTTTTTAAGAGACCCCACGATTACGACACCGGGGCCGACCCGGTGGTGCGCATCACCGCCGGAGAAGTGCGCAAACGCATCGCCCTCTACTACCACGACGAAGGAACCGAGCAGGAACTGCGCATCGAGCTCCCTGCGGGTTCGTACATCCCGGCGTTTTCCGGTCCTGTCTACGGGTCTCCGGCCCACGAATCGGGACATTTGCACAGATCAAACGGAGGGGCGACCCGGACCGAGGTGATTCCGGTTGAGAACCGTGACGAAGGACGCGCCCGCCGGATCGCTCGCTACTGGGTATTCGGTAGTGCGGTCACGCTGGTCATTTTGATCGTCGTTCTCGGCGTGTGGTTTTGGACCTGGACTACTTCCCCACTCGAATCCATGTGGCGACCTTTCCTCAGTTCCCCTGACCCGGTGCTGATCGTAGTCGGCAGCCCGCTGGGGGGTCAGGCCGCCAATCCCGCCCTTCTTCTCGACAGCCATAGCCACGTCCACCTCTCGCTGAACGATGCACTGGCCCTTACCAATATCACCGGGCTGCTCGATGTTCATCATCAGCAGTATCGGATCCAGACGTCTGCGGCCACCTCGCTGGATGATCTGCGCAAGCGGCCGGTCGTCCTGATCGCCGCGTTTGGGAATGCGTGGTCGGGGCGCATTCTCTCCACGCTGCGCTTCTCGCTGCTGCGCCAGCAGATCGCCGCTGACGGCTCAACCGCGCTGGGGAGCATCGTCGATCACCGCCATCCCGGATCGATGTGGAATTTCGATTTCACCAAGCCGGCCACGGTCAATTCCCGGGACTACGCCATCGTGGCCCGTCTCCGCAGCGACCTTACCGAGGGCTACGTGACGGTGATTGCCGGTCTCGGCGCGGGAGCCACCGAAAGCGCTGGCGAATTCGTTTCCACCCCTGAGTACCTCGAGCAGATCAGCGCCGTCGCCCCCGCCAACTGGAGAAACAAAAACCTGGAACTCGTGCTCGAAGTTCCGGTCGTTGACGGTAAATCCGGCCACGCCCACATTGTCGCATCCGAGTTCTGGTAACCGTCTTACCAGGGTTTTCGTTCGGGTTCGGTAGGGGCACCGACCTCGCCTTTTTCGATGCGCGCCAGGAAAGCCCGTGCCAGCCGCGGTTCGCCTGGATCGTATTCGCCATGAATGGTGCACAGGTCGAGAAACTCATCGCATAGCGCACTGCGCTCGCCGGACTGCGCAAGGATCGATTGCAGCGCGGCCGCAAGTTCGCGCAGTCGCGCCGCTTCCGGCCAGTCCTCTCCGCCCAGATGTTCGTACTCAGAAAACAGGCCGCGCCGCCCCCGGCCGCACTCCTCCAGCAACGCAACCAGTTGCTCCCGAAATACACCCGTCAGGTTCTCGATCTCTGATTCCACCCCGTCACCAACTCGCTGACCACTGTTCACTGTCCGTTGCCGTTTTTCATTGCCGCCTCGATCTCATTGGCCGTATGGGGCAGCGCCGCGGTCAAATCCACCAGCTTTCCATCCTCGCCCACCAGGAACACGCATTCCATCCGCACGCCCAGTTTCTCTTCCGGGATGTACACGCCAGGCTCGATCGTAAACACCATGCCCGGCTTCAACACCGCCGGATAATCGGCCGGATCGTGCACGTCGATTCCGACCATGTGTCCCAGGCCGTGCAGCCAGTATTTTCCCAGTGGTTCGCCGTGCAGGTCTTTTCCATGCGTGTTGATGTAATTGTAGGCCGCATTGTCGAGCGAGTCGGGATCGAGGCGCTCGCGGTCGTTGATCTTCGATTTGCCCGCCACGAATGCGTCAACCGCGGCCTTCTGCGAGCCGAGAACGATGTCGAAGATCTCCCGCTGCCGCGCGGTGAAATGGCCGTTCACTGGCACCGTGCGCGTAATATCCGAGGCGTACATCGAGTATTCGCAAGCGGCATCGACCGTCACCACGTCTCCATCCTGCATGGTGGCCGAGTTCTCGGAGTAGTGCAGCGTGGTCGAGTTGATGCCCGAGCCGACGATTGGAGCGTATGACCCTCGTTCGCATCCGGCCTCGAGCCACGCCGCCGTCATTCGCCCCGCCACGGCGCGTTCGGTCGCGCCCGGCTTCACCGCCTTCATCATCGCGCGCTGCGCGGCGATCGAAGCATCGCTCGCCTTCTTCAGCAACTCAATCTCGCCCGCGTCCTTGACCACGCGGAGTTGCTGCACAGGCCGCCGGACATCGTGGATCGCCGGCGCGGTCCCGTTGCCTAGAGTGGCCGCGGTGAACTCCAGCAATGCCTTGGCCTGGTTGGAATCGGGCAGGCCCCAGATGCGCGAATTGAGCCGCCGGTCGCCGGCAATCAGCTCATTCAAAACGCCGGGCAGTTCCGTCATCGGCTTCACTTCGTCAACCCCGGCACTCTGCGCAGCGCCCGGAGTTGCGGCGTCCAGCTTTACGCCGGTGTACTTTTCCTGGCGAAGATTTCGTGTGGGCAGAAACAGGATCTCGCAATATTTCCGCGGCGCGTATCTCTCGCCGCCAGGCAACTGCGAGTTCTCTGGTTCCGCGACTATCAGCAGCGCCGCCCCGGGCTCATTCCACCCGGTTAGATAGTAGAAGTCCTCATCCTGTCGGTACGGCGTCAGGTCCAGTTGCGCTTCCTCGGCCGCAAACATCACTGCCATGCCGCCATGAAGCTGTCCGGCGAGGGCCACCCGGCGCGCATGATAGACCGACGCAGGCTGCTTTTCCAGGGCTTTCCCAGCAGGGAGGAAGCAAAGGGCTGCGAGCAGACAACATATTCCGGACCTGAACAATTTCATTTCGCTATTGTCGCCGCTTGCCCAGCGCCGCGCAAAGCCTGAATGAGTGGCAATGCAACGATACTACGCGTGACTTTTCCAGCCTGCGAATGGCAGTTGCGATTGCCCGATCCAGAAGCGGTTAGTGTTTCGAGCGACGGCGCCAATTCGCTGGCCTCTGAGCCGGGCCTGCGCCTCATGCCACGGACCGATGAAACGCACCGCATCCGGAAGCCGGCGATAGAATCGGGGGAGCCATCGTTTCGCGCGTTCAGCCGCTCGGCGGTCATCTTCGCCGAATGCAAGTTCAAATTCCCCGCGGATTCGCTCTGGCAGCCACTCCATTGTCAGCGCGCGGTACCAAAGGGGAGGCTTGATCCACGAGCCCGCGCCCGCCAACAGATCGTGCGCCATGGCGCGCGCTTTCGGGCTTACGCCAACCATATTGGAATTCTCCATTTCGCGGCAATACGCGAGGAAGCCTGCCCAATCGTCCGGCAACTCCGACGGCGGCAGGCCGAACAAGCCGGCCAGCGTCCTGCTATCTGCAAAATATCTCGCCAGTTCGCTCGCCGGTAAGCGGGCCAAGGGCACATTCGTAGGCCAGCACCGCGCTCTCGATGAGCGTAGCGAAGACCCATCGCAGAGCGGCAATTTCGTTAGCCTCATATCGCGATCCGCGCCGATAAGCCGCGATGTCTTCCGGCATTTCTCCAGCGATGTGGGTGTGCACGGAGTGGAGATGGCGCGCTGCCGCGGTTGCCTGGTCGAGCGTACCGAAGATCATGGCAAACACGATGCGAAAGGTGCTGTGGAAGCGCGCGATCGGCCGCGACATCACGTTCGAATGCTGATCGAGCGCTGTCGCCACCCAGGGGTGCGCCAATTGCAGCAACGCAGCACGCCCCGCCCCCAGAAACAGCGCCGACTCGCGGTTGATCTTCCAACTCATCGATTGCGGGCCGAAGATGCCGGCCCCGGGGTCGGGGGTCGCGCGCTCGAATCGCTCGGATGAGAGCTTCGCTGTCACCCTTCGATACGAGCGATCCTGGATGGATTGAGAGTTCCACTTTACTTAGACGTGTGCCGTTCATCCGCTGCTGCTTTCAGCATGGCTTGAAGACTCAAATCAACGTCCGCTTCGGTTGTGGCCCAGGACGACACGCTGATACGCATGGCTGTGTGCCCTTGCCAGACGGTCGATCCGCACCAGCATGTGCCTTCACTCTGCAATCGTGCCACGACGCGCAAGGTCCGCTCCGCGGTTCCGAACGAAACCAGCACCTGGTTGATCACCACGTCGTTCAGAACCTTGTAACCAGCTGCCTCTAGTCCGGCAGCAAAACGCCGTGCGTGACTCGACGTACGTTCCACGATCGTCGCCATTCCGGACTGTCCGAGCGATCGCAAACCCGCCCATAGCTCCACTCCGCGGGCCCGGCGAGAGAGTTCCGGGTTGTAGTGCGACGGCTCCCGCTGTTCGCCCTGCATGAGATAAGCCGCCTGGATAGACATCGCGCTTTTCAGCGTGGCCGGTTCCCGCACCAGCGCGATGCCGCAGTCATAGCCGATGTTGGGCCACTTGTGGCCGTCGGTGGCCCATGAGTCCGCCAGTTCGAATCCATGAACTAAATGCCGGTGTTGCGGAGATGTGGCCGCCCACAATCCGAATGCGCCATCCACGTGGATCCATGCTCCGGCCGCACGAGCTTCAGGGCAGATGGCTCCGGCTGGATCGAAAGCGCCCGTATTCACGTTGCCGGCCTGCAGACAGAGGATGGTCATCTCATTCAAATGCGGCAGCGCATCGGCGCGCATGCGTCCCTGGCCATCCACGGGTACGCGGACCACCCGGCTGCGCCCCAGTCCCAACATGCCGAGCGCCTTGATCAACGAGCTGTGCGCTTCCTCGCCGATCACGACGGTGATGGGCGGCGCTCCAAACAGCCCGTCATTCTCCACATCCCAGCCGGCGCGCTCGAGCAACTCGTGGCGCGCCGCGGCCAAACCGCAGAAGTTCGCCATCGTGGCCCCGGTAACCACTGCGCCACCGCATCCACTCGGCAACCCAAGCATTTGCCGCACCCAGTCGAGAGCGGTTTCTTCTAAAACGATGGCAACCGGCGACTGCACGCGCATCGCGGCATTTTGATCCCATGCGCTCACCAGCCACGAGGCGGCCAGTGCCGCGGGCACACAGCCTCCATTGACGAAGCCGAAGTAGCGGCCGCCGCTGTTGGCCACGGTGGCGGGCGAACCAAACCTGGCCAGAAGGTCGAGCACGGTCTCGGGGCTGGCCGGTTCAAGCGGCAGAGAGCCTCGCAACTCTTCGAGCCCCGCGACTGCTTCCCGCGACGGAGCTACCGGTCGCGCATGAACATTTTCAAGGTATTCCTGGGCATGACGCGCCGCCGCCTTCAACACATAGGTCCTGCCGGCGGAATCCGGTGCGGTAATGGATTTGATTTCTGATGATGAATGCGGCATGGCTGAGTTTAGCACCGGATATGACCCGGCCTTGCGAGCCACGAGGCTTAGTTGGCGTGCCCCGCATCCTGCGCGCTGATCTGCCTTAATTCGGCGACAACCCGCGCCAGTTCGTCAACAATACGACTCGGTCCCGATGATTTGAACTCGTCCAGGATGGTTTCGAAGTACCAGATCTGCAGATCGCGGCTGCGCTTGAACCGGCGCCAGATCTCCGGCCCGATGAGGCGATAGTCCTCGAGAATCGAACGGGCGTTATAGAGCTTGTCTGCCACCGAAATCAGGCGAACATCGGCGGCTTCGTTCCGCAGGCGGGCGATGTATCCCTGCTTACGCTGTTCCCACGGATCCTTGTCGTTCGAGTCTGCAGCGAGACTATCGGAGAGTCCCTCGACCATGCGGGCCACATTACTACCAAAGTTCACGCGGATGTCTTCGAGACGTGCGGCGCCGCCATGATCTTCGACCGCATCATGCAACAACGCGGCGATCACCATGTCTTCGGTGACAGGAAACCCGGTTAGCCCCGCCTCGTGCATGACTAACGAAGCAACGCCAAACAAGTGGGCGAGGTAGGGAATGCCTGTGCCTTTGCGCCGCTCAATATGCAGGGTACGTGCGTAGTCAACCGCTATTGTAAGCCGATGCGTAAAGTGCAGCGGGCTGTCTGACTCGTCTTTGCCGCGAGGTTCCATCCCTTCCATCATGCATCAGTGGTGGCGAGTGGCGCAGTGCGTACTATACAATTCGGAGCCATCGGCGGAAAGGGCACTAGCTTGGACATCCCTCCGCCGCGGAGGGGTGATGTCGGCTCCCGACGTAGTGTGGAAAGACGGAAAGTTTGGCCGGACATCGAGGCGTGACTCGTGGTGGCTTTCCCCGGCAGCCATCTTGCTGGGCTTCGGCGCATTCCTCGTATACGCCAACTGGGCCGCGTTCCAGAACGCCCACTACACCTACGGGCCGTATATATCTCCGTTTTATTCACCCGAGCTTTTCGGCAGTTCGCCGCATGCGATGTTCGGGCCGAAGCCAGGCTGGTACCCCCGGTTCCTTCCTTTCTCTCCCGCCCTTTTCATCCTTTGGATTCCCGGGCTGTTCCGCGTGACCTGTTATTACTACCGCGGTGCCTATTACAAGTCGTTCTGGGCCGATCCGCCGGCGTGCGCCGTGGGCGAGCCGCGCAAAAGCTATCTGGGCGAGCGCAGCTTCCCACTTATCCTGCAGAATTTTCATCGCTACTTCCTACGGCTCTCGTATGTCGTGTGGGGGTTTCTGGCGTACGACGCGGTGCGGGCCTTCTTCTTTCCTGACGGCTTCGGAATCGGGATCGGAACCCTGGTCCTGGTTGTGAATGTTGTCCTCCTGGCTGGATACGTGTTCGGTTGTCACGCATTCCGGCACCTGATCGGCGGCACCTTCGACCGTATCTCGGAACACCCTATCCGGCAACGAGTCTATGAATTTGTAAGCTGGCTGAATTGCAACCACAAGAAGTGGGCATGGGCGAGCCTGCTGTGGGTGGCGTTCTCCGACATATACGTCCGGCTATGTTCGATGGGAATCTGGCATGACTGGAGAATCCTGTAGATGCCGGAATTCCAGAGGTTCTCTTACGACGTACTGGTGATAGGGGCAGGCGGAGCAGGCCTGCGCGCCGCGATCGAAGCCGCAGCCACCGGCGCGAAGGTTGGAGTGGTCTGCAAATCCCTGCTCGGCAAAGCCCACACCGTGATGGCCGAAGGAGGGATCGCGGCGGCGCTCGCGAACGTTGACGATCGCGATAGCTGGCGCGTGCATTTTGCCGACACCATGCGCGGAGGCCAATACCTGAACAACTGGCGCATGGCCGAGTTGCACGCCAGAGAAGCTCCGGACTGTGTTCGCGAACTCGAGGCGTGGGGCGCGCTCTTCGATCGCACCACTGACGGCAGAATCCTGCAGCGCAATTTCGGCGGCCATCGTTATCCGCGACTGGCGCACGTGGGCGACCGCACCGGCCTCGAGATGATCCGCACGCTCCAGGATCACGGCATCCACGCGGGAATGGAAGTCCACATGGAATGCACCGTGTTGAGCCTGCTGCTCGATGGCGGACGCATCGCCGGCGTTTGTGGATACGACCGCGAGCGAGGCCGGTTCCAGCTATGGGAAGCGAAGGCTGTAGTGCTGGCCACCGGCGGGATCGGGCGCGCCTTCAAGATCACCAGCAACAGTTGGGAATATACCGGCGACGGGCTCGCGCTTGCGTATCGCGTGGGCGCGGAACTGCAGGACATGGAATTCGTTCAATTCCACCCCACCGGCATGGTGTGGCCGATCAGCGTTCGCGGCATCCTGGTCACCGAAGGTGTGCGCGGCGAAGGCGGCGTTTTGCGCAATCGTGAAGGCCGCCGCTTCATGTTCGACGACATTCCCGACAACTACAAGGAGCAGACCGCCGACACCGAAGAAGAAGGCTGGAAATATACACAGGGAGACAAGAACGCGCGGCGGCCGCCCGAACTGCTTACGCGCGATCACGTGGCCCGATGCATCAATCGCGAGGTCAAGGCAGGGCGCGGATCGCCGCACGGAGGCGTGTTTCTCGATATCTCCTGGATCAAGGATCGCTTGCCAAAAGCGGCCGAGCATATCAAGCGCAAGCTCCCCAGCATGTATCACCAGTTCAAGCAGCTCGCCGATCTGGACATCACCAAAGAGCCCATGGAAGTTGGTCCGACAACACATTACATGATGGGCGGAATCCGCGTGGACGGCGATTCGCAGATGTCTACCGTTCCCGGATTGTTCGCCGCGGGAGAAGTAGCAGCCGGTCTGCATGGCGCGAATCGTCTGGGCGGAAACTCTCTTTCCGACCTGCTCGTCTTCGGACGGCGCGCCGGACGATATGCAGCGGAGTTCGCGAAAGACAATGGTTCAGCCACGGTCGATGAGAATGAGGTCCAGAAGATCGCCGGCTCGGCTCTTGCGCCCTTTGAGCGCGGCCCGTTGGGCGAAAACCCTTATCAGATTCAATATGACCTGCAGGACACGATGCAGGACCTGGTCGGAATTGTCCGACTCGAAAACGAAATGGAACGCGCCCTTGACGCCATCGCGCAATTGCGCGTGCGCGCGGAACGAACAGGCATTGCGGGCAATCGCGAGTACAACAATGGCTGGCACACCGCGATTGATATTGGAAATATGGTGATCGTGTCCGAGGCGGTTACCCGAGCGGCGTTGCTGCGTAAAGAGAGCCGCGGCGCCCAATTCCGCGAAGACTTCCCCGACAAGGACGCGGAGTGGGGGAAATACAACATCGTCATCCGGCGGGGAGAAGGCGGCGAAATGCTGGTGGAGAAGCGCGCACTTACTCCGCTGCCTGACGAGTTGAATGCGGTAGTGAAAGAGATGAAGTAGCCCGGAGGCGAAACGCATGGCTACACCAGCGACATTTCGAATCTGGCGCGGAGGCCCGGAAGGCGGCGGATTCCAGGATTATTCAACCCCGGTCGAAGAAGGCATGGTCGTTCTGGATGCAGTGCATCGCGTCCAGGCACAGCAGGCGCCGGATCTCGCTGTCCGGTGGAATTGCAAAGCCGGCAAGTGCGGCTCGTGCTCGGCAGAAATCAACGGCATGCCCCGTCTGATGTGCATGACCCGGCTCAGTGACATCGATCTGAATTCACCGGTGACCGTTGAGCCGATGCATACATTTCCCGTGATCCGCGACCTGGTGACGGATGTCTCCTGGAATTTCCGGGCCAAGATGACCATCAAAAAATTCAACCCCCGGCCGCCCGATGCACCCGACGGGACCTGGCGCATCCAGCAGGCCGACGTCGAGCGCGTTCAGGAGTTTCGCAAGTGTATCGAGTGCTTCCTCTGTCAAGACGTGTGCCACGTTCTGAGGGAACACCATAAGCACGACGAGTTCATTGGCCCGCGCCTGCTGGTTTATGCCGCAGCGCTCGAAATGCACCCGCTGGACACCGAAGACCGCGTAAGCGACCTGAGACACCGGCACAGCATCGGCTACTGCAACATCACCACGTGTTGCCGGCAGGTGTGCCCCGAATCGATCACGATTACTGAGAACGCGATCATTCCTCTCAAGGAGCGGGTCGTGGACAAATACTTCGATCCGTTGAAGGCACTCTTCCGCATCCTATGATGAGTAGGTTTGCAGCATCCCGTCGCTATCTGGGCGGAGCATCGTGGGCATCGAACGTCACAAGTTCCTGCTCCAATTCGTCCCACCCATAAGCCGGGTTCTGCAAAAGCCGCACGCAACGATTCCAGCGCAGGATGGCATCGTCGTTTCCCGACGGACGGAGCCTCTCCGCCTCTGCGAAGTATCCAAGAGCCTCGTGGAATAGCGCCAAAACGGAATGGCGCGGGGTACCTGCATTCAACTGTGCCTTCGCCCGACGCTCGCACAAAATCCCGCTGTAATAAAGCCGCTCGTACTCATCCACGAGCTGGTCGAAAACTTGTTCCGTCTCCCGGTACCGATCGGAACCGCGCCCCGTGAACTGATCGGTCAGGGCAAGCCCCAGCAATCGCAACGCGAACTGGTGGTCCGGCTCAATGTTCAAAATATCGCGGCAAATTGACTCCGCCTCTTCCGGTTCATTGAGCGAGCGATAGAGTTCCGCCTTGGCGATAGCTTCGGCGATCCCAGCGGATGAAATGCGCTTTAGCTGATATTCCATTGCCCGTAACCTCCAGTTTCGACTTCGATCGCGGAGAGGGAATGCCGTGCCGGCTCTGTAACCCGCGGCGCCGCGCTACCAGACTTTCGGCTTCTTGCACTTGAACTCGCCTGGATCCGCTGGCACGTCGAGAACAGGTTCCAGAGGGGATAACCGGCCAAGGGTTCAGACCACGTAATTATGCTTCTTTTCCCGCACCGAGTCCACCCTTGAAAAACCGCGATCTCCGGGTAGACACGCGAAGGCGCCATGGTTGGTGCGTCTTCGCGTGTGTGCCCCGAAAGCTTGTCGACCCGAACGGGAATGGTTATTCAGCCTTCCGGTAGAAGTAGTAGTCGGCCGTATAAGGTACGAGCTGGGTTTGGCCAACCGTGCAAGCGGAGGTGGGTGCAGCTCCCCCGTTGGTATTCAAGCGCTGGACAAAGGTGGTGTCGGCCAGAAGTTTACCGCCCGAAGGACCCTTCTGGTTTCCGATGGACGCCAGCAGCAGGCAAGGAATTGAACCGGAATTCGGGCAGCTCTTGGGGTCATCGCCGGCGGGAAGAACTCCCGTCGCTTTGGCCCACACCCGGCTGGTGTCGAAGCCTTGCCACGTTGCGTTGCCGGCCAGAGACGGCGGATTCCCGTCTTTGGGGTCTTCATTGATGCTGGCGAAGTGGGTGATGATCTGGATCATCTGACCAAAGACAACCGAAAACAGAGTCGCCTCGGGACGGGGGGAATTAACAGACCAGGAAGTTGCTCCTGTGCTCGTGGGCAGGCATGTGTAGCCTTGGGTACCGAAAGCATGCCCTACAAGAAATGCCGCATTTCCCACGGGAGGAGTGATCTGGGTTGGAGTGGGTGGAGGCGTGACTGTCTGCGCCGAGGCATGAGTGGCGAGTGTCGAGACGCATGTTAGCACGAGAGCGGCTGCAAACAGGTTTCGAACGAGCGCAATTGTGTTTTTACGCTGAAGGTTGATGTTATACATGTGTGATTTCTCCTGTTCCTTCTTATTGAGTAGGCTTGTCGGTTTCTGACTTCGAAATCAGGCAACGGTATCGGAAGGCAGCTCGTAACGGGGGAGGGGCTCAGGCGGAATTCCGCCAACCAGTCGAAGCATTTGCCCTGTTCTGCGTATTAGACAGTCCGCGATGCGCTTTGATCGTCAAACCTTTGTCATCACCGTGTCATGACTTCCACTTAGCGTGCGAGACCTAACTTCAGGCGCATTGGCGAAATAAGTGAGCATTTACTGCGCGGGGCTAATTCTTACGATTTCAAAGAAACATGAGCGGCGGATGACTGTTATCGAACTGCGAGGCCAAGGCGATCGACGACTCGAAGTGGATTCATGATGGAGACAAATAACTGTTGGCGGCGCGTGACTCTGCACAGGAATTTCCCAGTCGGGATGCGCAAACAGCACGCATACGCATCGGCTCAATGGATCCAGCATCACTCCATGAAATGTCTGTGCAAAGCAGAAAACCGCAGACAAAACGATGACGAGCTGGTTACACCATGCCTTGTCGCCGCGAGCTAGGCTGAAATGCAGGTCACTTGGCTCTCCATAAAGACTTCAAATTGGAGCTGGTCGTTTTTGGCACCGCTTCCTGATGAAACATTCTGTGAGTCGCAGCACTGCCAGAAGCTATCAAACCCGATGAGCCATCGGTAAATCGGCAAGGTCCGCAAGTTCCCAGATAGAACAGGTTGGATTTGGGTACTAATCCCATGAAGGACCGGCCTGGAGGTCGTTTTGAAAGTCAACGCTCGCTGCCTTTTGTTTGTTTCTGCCTTTTTATCCATCACTCAGTTAGGCGCGCTCCCATTGTGTGCAACTCCTGGCGCAACCACTGCCTCTCTGACGATCTATTCAGGCACTAACACCGTAGTGTCGGGTGGATCGGTAGCCACGGGCACCGAGGTGATGCTCGCTGCCACAGTGAAGGCCGGAGCGGTTGGCGTGGCTCCTGGCCAGGTAAACTTCTGCGACGCTTCATCCGCGTCCTGCACCGACATTCATCTGCTGGGAACAGCGCAACTTTTTCAAACTGACCCCACGGCGGGGATTGCATTTTTTGCGTTTCGTCCCGGGATCGGGACCCACACTTACAAAGCTGTCTTTTTGGGAACGCCGAATGGGACCACACCTTACGCGAGCAGCAGTTCCACCACCGTGCCGCTCACGGTCACAGGAACTTTTCCTAGTAAGACATCCGTTGTCGGCAGCGGCGCGGCGGGTAACTATACGTTGACAGCCACCGTGACAGGATTGGCGAATGCGGCCGGCGCGGCCGCACCGTCAGGAACGGTGTCGTTTCCAGATACCAGCAACAGCAATCACTCGCTCGGTTCGGCTGCACTGGGAACCGGCACGCAGGCTTTCAGCTTCGGCACCCCGAGCAGCCTGGCTACCGGCAATTCCCCTAACAGAGTTGCGGCTGGAGATTTCAATGGGGATGGCATCCCCGATTTGGTCACAACAAATTCGGAGTCGGACACACTCACCATCCTGCTGGGAAGCCGCGATGGTAGATTCACTGAGGCTACCGGCAGCCCGGTCGCGACGGGTAGCGATCCTTCTTACTTAGCCATAGGCGACTTCAACAGCGATGGTAAGTTGGACCTCGGCGTGACCAACTACAACAGCGGCACAGTAACTATCCTGCTCGGAAATGGCGACGGCACCTTCTCGCCAGCCCGGAATAGTCCGCTGACCGTTGGCCGCGGTCCACTTTCGATCGCGGTCGGGGACTTCAGCGGTGACGGGATCGCTGACTTAGCCACGGCCAATGCGGTTGACAACACTGTGACCATACTGCTGGGCAACGGCGACGGGACGTTTTCGCAAGCGGCGAACAGCCCGCGGAGGGTTTCGGGGTCCTCACCCTCCTCAGTTGCCGTGGCTGATTTCAACCGGGATGGCAAGCTCGACCTGGTTGTAGCGGTGGTGGGTCCGAACGACGTGAGCATCCTTCTGGGTAATGGCGATGGTAGTTTCACGGAGGCGGCGAACAGCCCGGCACATGTGGGCCTTACGCCTTATTGCGTCGCGGTGGCAGACTTCAATGGCGACGGCATCCCGGACCTGGTCACGGCCAACGACGCCGTAGTCAACGGCAACCCTGGAACGGTCACGATTCTTTTGGGAAGTGGAAACGGCGGATTTACTGAAGCATCCGGAAGCCCTATTCCGGTCGGCATCAACCCGTTGATCGTTACCGCGAGCGACTTCAACGCCGATGGCAGAGTCGACCTGGCCGTGACCAACGAGAATGACAATTCCGTAGCGATTCTGCTTGGGGATGGAGACGGAACCTTCACGCCGGAACCAAACATCCACACTGCTGCGGGCCGCTTTCCACTGTCCGTCACAGCGGCGGACTTCGACGGAGACGGCGTGGCGGACCTGGCCGTAACCGACACCGACTCCATCAACGGCAATGAAGTTTTGGTGCTGCTTGCGCAAATTACCGAAAGTGCCACGGCGACGGTAACCGGAATCGCGCCAGCTGTCGCAGGCACCCATATGGTACAGGCAGAGTACAGCGGAGACAGTCTTTACATCGCCAGTGTTTCCGCATCCATAGGACTGATCGGAGGCCCTGCCCCTGGTTTCACCGTCAGTGGTACAGCCGTTGCGGTCGCTGCCGGTGGCACAAAAACCTCGACCATCACGCTGACCCCTGCCGGCGGTTTTACCGGCAATGTGATTTTGAGCGCCTCGATCACGTCCAGTCCCGCCGGTGCTCAACATCCACCCACAATGACTTTCGGCTCTACGACTCCCGTTTCTATCACTGGCGCTGGAGCAGCGACAGCCACCCTGACGATCGCGACAACAGCAGCCACCACTTCCGCGGCGCTTCGAATGGGTCGCCCGGGGCAAGCTGGCTGGTATGCGACAGGGAGCGCCACTCTGGCATTTCTCCTGTTTTCTGGTTTAGCTGCACGGCGGCGTAAATGGCTCACGCTGGTCGGAATGCTTATGCTTCTGGTATTCACTAGCGGCCTGGTAGCGTGCGGAAGTGGCGGCGGCGGAACAACCGGAGGCGGCACCCACGATCCGGGCACAACGGCTGGCACTTACACGATCACTGTCACTGGGACTTCCGGCACGACTGTGGCAACCGGTACCGTCACCCTGACAGTGCAGTAGAGGTGACACACCAAGACTTCCGGAGTCGACTTCTACTCATTACGCAGAGCAACCATAGGATCGATCCTCGTGGATCGTCGCGCCGGCAGCCAGCAAGCCGCCAGGATGACAAGAACCATGAGACAGGGAACGCTTGACAGGACGATGGGATCATTGGCGCTCAGTCCAAACAGGAAGGTAGCCATGATCGTCCGCAGGAAGAATGCGCAGATCACGCCGAGGATCGATCCGGTGATCGCCAGCCGTGCGCCCTGGCGGAGAACCAGGCGCATTACATCCCGGGAAGTTGCTCCGAGCGCCATGCGAATGCCAATCTCCCGGGTGCGCTGCGAGACCGAGAAAGCCATGACTGCGTAAACTCCAACGGCAGCAAGCGAAAGCGCAAGGAGAGAAAATGCAGCAAGCAGCGACAAGTCGAAATTGCGCAGGGATCCGGAATCAGAAAGCATTGCATCCATCGTCTTGACGTCGTAGACGGGCACGTTCTGATTGACTGCTGCCACGGCCGCGTTGATTGAATGGAGGAGTTCACTTTGTGGCAGGCGGCTGCGAATTGCGATTCCCATGTTCGCTTCGACCAGCGATCGCATACTCTCGGGAACCTGGCTGTACGGGTAGTAAGCGGTCGGCTCGATATCCACGTCGGTGCCCCAATGGCGAACATCCGCAGCGACGCCGATCACGATGCACCACGAACTCCCGGCGACCTTCGGCTTTAGCCGCTTGCCAACCGCGCTTTCCCCGGGCCAGTATTTGCTCGCAAGGCTCACGCTCACGATTGCCACGGCAGGCGAACTTGCCGTATCCCGCGCATCGAAGGCTCGGCCCTGTAGCAACGGGATCTGCAGGGTGTGGAAATAGTCGTCGCCCACGGCGCGGTAGCGGGTGACGATTTCTCCCTCAACGGGAGCCGGCATTTTGCCCTCAGTCAGAATGGGAGTGGAAGGATCGGTCCCACCCAGGGGGAAGTCGCGTGCGACGAGCCGCAGATTCAACGCCGGGGATGGCGCGGATGTTGCTCCACCATGCCGTGATAGAAATCCGGCAAGCCTTGCACGCCGAGCTGCGAGGGCGCGGCGATGCGGAAAGTCAGAAGGTTGCCCGGAACGAAGCCGAGATCCACATTTCGCAGTGACCACAGGCTCCTCAACGCGAGGCCTGTGGCAATCAGCAGCATGCACGACAATGCTGTTTCCGCAATCACCAGAATCGAACGTTGACGTCCAAACCCGCGGCTCGCGGAACTGACCTGCTCGCGTAAGGCATCATTGACGTTCATCCGGGCCGCCTCAATGGCGGGCGCAAGCCCGAAAAGAATGCCCACCGCCATCGCCGTCAGAACTGCGTAGGCGAGGACCATACCATCGATGCTGGTTTGTTCAATACCAGGGACCTGGGGAGGATGCACCGCGAGCACAACGCGCAGGAGCAGAAAGGCGAGAGCAATCCCCGCCGAACCACCCGCGCCCGCCAGCAGCACGCTTTCGGTAAGCAATTGACGAACGATGCGTGAAGGTGACGCTCCGAGGGCGGTGCGCACCGCCATCTCGCGCTGGCGCGCCGCCCCACGGGCAAGGAGAAGATTGGCGACGTTGGCACAGGCGATGAGCAGGACAAAACCTACGCAGCCCATAAGCATGAGCAGTGCGGGTCGCACTCCGCTGGTGAAAGCGTCGTTCAGTGTTTGCAGGAAGACGCCAAACCCCACGTCGCTGCCGGGATTTTCCCGGTGAAGACGAGCCGCCACGGAATCGAGCTCACTCCGCGCCTGCTTCAGGCCTGTCTCATCGGGCAAACGAATAAGGCCATTCAACCAGTGGACGTTCGGGGATGAACCAACTCCGCTGTCGCTCCGCAACTGCAGCAGCGTCCACAGCAATTCCTTGCCATCCAAGCCATTGAACCCGGCAGGCATTACGCCCACCACGGTATAAGGCATTCCGTCAATCTGAACCGGTTTGCCAACGATGTGAGGATCGGCGCTGAAGCGGTTTGTCCAGAAGGCGTAGCTGAGCATGACGAATTGACCAGCTCCAGGTTGATCGTCCTGCGCAGAAAAGAGCCGGCCAAGCCGGGGCTGGGCACCGAGAACGGGAAGGAACTCATAGGAAACCACGCCTCCGCCAATGCGCTGCGGCGGCTCTCCCGGGCTGCTGATGTTGAATTGCCAGGAGACATGAGCTCCCATTCCGGCCAGTAACCCGCCTTGTTGCTTCCAGTCCAGGTAATCCTGCGTGGAGAAGAGATTGCTGTTCCGGTTAGCCTGGCGCTGCGCGACAAGCAGTAGCCTGCCTGGATTCGGAAACGGCCACGACCTCATCAGCACCGAGCGAATGACGCTGAACATCGCCGTGTTGGCGCCAATTCCCAGGGCGAGGGTGAGCACGGCCGCAATCGTAAAGCGAGGAGACTTGACGATGGATCGGGTCCCATACCGAATGTCCTGCAGCAACTTCTCCATTTCGATCTCACCTCATGCCGAATGAGACGAGCGATCCCTCCCACCGTTACACGGATTCTCCAGTGGAATTGACCAGATGGCTTTGTTCCGGGGTTAATTGCTCGGAAGAAGATAGGTTGGATCCCAAAGTCCAGTTGCGTGGGCAGCTTCCTTGAGTACTCCGATCCGCAGACGCCTTTTTGAGGTTGAGCGAGGCCCTTCGGAAAGAAATGGGACTGTCCTCAGTTGCTGGCCGGCGTGGGAAGCTGGGCTTTGATCCAGCGATCGACCCGGGCGTCGAGCAGGTCCAACGGAAGAGCGCCGCCGGACAGAATCTCGTCGTGAAAAGTCTTGAGGTCGAACTTGGGGCCGAGTTTCTGCCTGGCGCGCTCGCGTAGTTCCAGGATTTTGAGTTGGCCGAGCTTGTAGCTGCAGGCCTGCCCCGGGCCGCCAATATAGCGATCAGTCTCCGACTGGATGGTGGGTTCGTCGACAGCGTGGGAGTTGCGCATATATTCAACCACCTGGTCGCGGCTCCAGCCCATGTCGTGAATGCCGGTGTCGACCACCAGGCGCACGGCGCGGAATAGTTCCGAGCGGAGGCGGCCGTAGTCAGAGCCTGGATCCTGATAGAAACCGATTTCCTTGCCAAGTTCCTCGGCATAGAGGCCCCAGCCCTCGGTGTAGGCGGAGTTTCCGCCGTGCTTGCGAAACTCGGGCAAGCCGGTGAGGGACTGCTGAATGGTGATCTGCAGGTGATGACCGGGAACACCCTCGTGATAGGCCACCGCCTCGTCGTTGATGTAGCTGCGTTGGGTGGGATCAGCGACGGCGACGGAGACGCGCCCGGGACGCTTGCCGTCGGGCGTTCCCCCCTGGTAATGGGTGGCGGCGGATGCCTGGAATGGCGGGATGGGCTCAACTGTCACCGCGGTCTTGGGAAGCAGGTTGAAGAGCTCGGGCAAGTGCGGCTGCATCTGCGCAATGTACTTGCGGAAGTCCTCGACAATGGCGTCCGCGGAGACCGCTTTGTACTTGGGGTCATTCTCGATGTGATCTCTAAAGCCGGCGAGATCCTTGTAGCCGTTGGCCTTGGCGAGGGCTGCCATCTCTCCGGTAATACGGTCCACCTCCTTGAGACCGATCTCATGGATCTGCGCGGCGGTCAGATCGGTGGTCGTGAAGCGGCGGAGGGTGGTCTGGTAGCGGCGCTTGCCGCCGCCTAATGAGTTGATGGAGAGCGTGGTGCGTGTGTAGGGGATGTAGTCCGTGGTGACGAAAGCTGCGAACTGCTTGTAGGCCGGGAACACCTCGTTATTGACCGTTGTGGTGATCTCGTCGGCGAGACGCTTTTTGTCTGCCTCAGAAAAGCTGGCGGGGAATTTCTTGATGGGAAGGAGAAAAGGATTGGAACTGATGACCCCTTCGGCCTGGCCGGGAACCTTTTCGGCGATGAAGCGGACGGGGACGAGGTGATCTTTTACCCCGGTGTGCAGAACTTCTTCCGTCTGGAGCAAGGCCCTGGGGATCTGGTGGAGGCGGGCAATGTAATCCTCGTAGTGCTTGACGGAGTCGAACGGCATGGAGAGGGGGAGGTCGGCAAGGCTGGCATGAATGCCCCCCGCCGCCGGATGCGCTGAGTGGCATCTCGTACTCTTTGAGATCGTAGTCCTCGACACGCTGCTGGAGTTGGCGGAGAAAAAGGTCGTGGGAGACGAGGTCCTGCTCGGGAAAATCGGTCGCATCGATAGCCTTGATCCGCGCAAGGTCGGAAAGATCGCGCTCGTGCCGCGTGGCGGGCGCGGCGAGGGAGTAATCGCCGAGCTGGTCGTTGTAGCGGTAGTCGCCGACGGCCGTGGCCAGGGTGGGATTCATCTTGAGCGCGACCTCCCAGGAATCGGCGAACAACGCGTTCTGAGTGGCAAGGCGCGAAGCAACCGAAGCGGGCGCCTGGGCAGAGGTAAACGGTGATATAGGGGTCAGACTCAGAGCGGCGGCAGCAAGCAGGATACGGCGCATGCGCATTAGGGTAGCAAAACCTCCTTCTAAACCGTCTTGGGGTTCACTTGAGGCTGCGCAAACTCCGGACCAGGTGACTCGACTATTCTTGACGTGAAGTCCGGGGTTGAAGCTGGCCGGCCTGGGAAACCGACCGCTCTGAGAATCAGAAAAATCACCAGACATTCGCAGCGAACGGGGGAAACCTTGGAAGCCTTGACGGGAGAGATCACTCTGCTGCTGGTGAAGTGGCGAGACGGCGAGGATTCGGTCTTCGAGCAGTTGATGCCCCTTGTCTATCCCCATCTGCGTCAGGTTGCCGCGGCATACATTCGCCGGGAAAGAAATCCCGACCTGCTCCAGGCGACCGCTCTCGTACATGAGCTCTACCTGAAACTGCTGAACCAGAAGAAGGTCGCCTATGGAGACCGGGGGCACTTCTACACGTTCGCGGCCAAGGTGATGCGCAGGATCTTGATCGACCACGCTCGTGGAAATCAGGCTCAGATCCGCGGAGGCGGGAGCGAGCACGTGCCATTGAGCAATGACCTTCCCTGGGTGGACGTGGGCAGTCCGGAGCTTCTTGAACTCAACCGCGCTTTGGATGAACTGAAATCCATTGACCCTTACAAGGTAGAGCTTGTGGAACTGCGCTACTTTCTCGGCTGCACCGCCGACGAAACCGCGGCGCTGATGAAGACATCGAAGGCCACGGTCGATCGGGACATGCGATTCATCAAGAGTTGGCTCTTTCGCCGCCTGCATCCTGAAGCCGGCGAGTCCCGCTGATCCGTGATTCATTCGGCTGGCATTTTTCGCCTACTGAATAGAGTCGATCCCACTATGTCCAGCAAGGTTGGTCACGTATGAGCCATTCGCCCGGGATGCTGCCGCGAATCGAAGCCATCTTCAATGAAGCATTGGCGCTGCCCGAGGGCGATCGGCAGGCGTTGATTGAAGCGCGTTGCAGGGGAGACGTCGCCCTGATCACCGAAGTGCATTCGCTGCTCAAGGCGTGCGCCGAGGAAGAGCTGCTGGCCAGCGCCCGCCTCCGGCAATCGCATGTTCACGCCGACAAAGAGAAAACACGCGTCGGAGCCTATGAGATTGACCGGCTCATTGGGCGCGGCGGCATGGGCGCCGTCTATGTGGCTCACCGTGCAGATGGCAATTTCGATCAGCGGGTTGCGATCAAACTGATTGATCTCCCGCTGGCCACCGATCTCTTCAGAGAACGGTTCCGGCTCGAGCGGCAGATTCTTGCCGGACTTAACCATCCCTTGATCGCAAGGCTGCTGGATGGTGGCGTCACCAGCGAGGGAGAACCATTCCTGGTGATGGAATACGTCGATGGAGTTCCGATCCATCGATTTTGCGAAGAGCATCACCTCTCCGTTGCGGAGCGCCTCATTCTCTTCAAGAGCGTATGCGAAGCCGTCCAGTTTGCTCATCAGAACCTGGTGGTGCATCGCGACTTGAAACCGGACAACATCCTGGCGATGGAAGATGGCACACCCCGGCTGCTCGACTTTGGCACCGCGAAGCTGCTCTCCGCCTCCGCGGACGGGCCGGGAAGCGAATTCACGCGCATGGGGTTTCAATCGTTCACGCCGCAATATGCCAGCCCCGAACAGGTGTTAGGGAACCCGATCACTACGGCTTCTGATACCTACTCGCTTGGGGTGCTCCTTTATCTTCTGTTGGCGGGCGTTCTGCCGTATGAACTCAAAGAATTCACCACCGCCGAGATGATACGCGTGATCTGCGAGCAGCCGCCTCGCAGGCCTTCCCTGGCAGCAGACGGCGGCAAACGACTTGATGCCGACCTGGAGGCGATCGTGCTCAAGGCTCTGCGCAAAGGGCCGGAGGATCGCTACATGACCGCCGCGCAACTGGCGTCGGACGTGCAGGCTTATCTCGACGGGCGCACCGTGACCGCCCGTCGCGGCACGCTTCGCTACCGAGCGGGCAAATTCATCACGAGACACAAAATTGCACTGTTCGCAGCCCTGTTGGTGGTCGCCAGCCTTTCGGTGGGCATTGGCGGAGTGCTCTGGCAGGCGAGACTCGCCAACGTGGAACGACGCAAGGCTGTGGACCGTGCCGAAGATCTGCGGCAACTCAGCAACAGTCTTCTCTCGGAGCTGGACGAGGCGATCAAAGAACTGCCTGGTTCCACCAGCGTGCAACGGCTGCTGGTTACGCGGGTCCTCGAGCATCTCGATCGGATGTCAAAGGACGCCGCCGGAGACCGGCTCATTCAACTTGATTTGGTGAATGCCTATGTACGGCTGGGAAACATTCAGGGCAACCCCTACGATCAGAACCTGGGTGATCCGTCCGGCGCGCTTGTCAGCATCAACAAGGCTCTTGCCATCGCAACGTCGCTGACCGGATCCGCGGCTCTTGATCGCGAGGCGGTGCGCGCGCTGGCGTCGGTGCAGCAGGCACGCAGCGAGGTCCTGTGGGGCGAGGAGAAGACGCCGGAGGCCGTGACCTCAATGCAGGCCGCAACCCAGGCGTTCGAAAGATTGATTGCCGGGCACGATGCGACTCCTGCGCTGATCTGCGAGGCAGCATCGGCGTACGGGACGCTTGGCGACGAACTCGGACAACCCGGCACACCTAGCATGGGCGAGTTGGTCGGAGCCCTCGCTGCGTATCGCAGAACCGATGAGCTCTATGAACGCGCGCTCGGCATCGACCCGAATTTTCCCCGTGCCCGCCGCGGGCTTAGCCTTTCCCATCTCAAGATCGGCACCGTCGAGATCGAAACCGATCCGGCCCAGGCGTTGAAGGACTTCGAGCTGGCCGCGCAGCGTTACGAGGCGCTTCCGGACTCTAAACAAAACGGCCTTTCCACGGCCCGCATGCACGCCAATCTCCTGCGCAAAAAAGCCATGGCGATGAGGGAGTTGGGAGAGTATGGTCAGGCCGCTCCGCTCTTTGATCAGGCTTTGACTATACAAAAGCAGATAGCCGCCGCCGACCCGAAAGACAGCCGCTCGCTCGTCGACGTCTACGTTGACTTCACGCAGGCCGCTTACAACTACCAGGATGCGGCCGACCCGGCACTCGAACCCGATCCTGGTATCCGCCGTCGCAATCTGACGCTCGCGCTAGCGCTCCTGAAACAGGCGGAATCGATCATGCTTCAATTGCTGAAAGAGAATCCTGCCAACGATGATTGGAGGGCCATGCTGGCGGATGCGCAGGTTCGCCAGGGCACTGTGGAACAAACCTTGAATCCGTCAGACGATTCCGCCGCAGTCTCAGCCAAGGGCCTGGCGACTCTGAAAGAACTCGCGGCAAAACACCCGGACACAGTCTTGATACTCGATAGTGAAGTCGGGGCGCTCCTCAGCGTGAAACCCCTGACACTGCGCGACCCTCAACTAGCGATCGCGTACGCAGAGCACCAGGCCCTTCTGACCAGGCGAAAGGAGCCCGGCGTCCTTCACTCCGTGGCCCAGGCATATCGTTTCGCGGGTCAAATCGACAAGGCCCGCGCCGTTGCCGCTGAGGGATTGGCACTATTCGGCCCAGTCGTTCCGGGTGCTCCGATTCCGCGCATGCGAAAGCTCCTGGAAATGGAAACAGAAATGAAAGGCGCCTCAAAATGACCGGAAAGCCACGGCCGGTATTGCGTGGATTTTTCTCATTCATCGTGGAACTGCAAATCTCGCCAATCTGGGCTACACTGTCCCCGCAGGAATGACCATGGCCTCGAGGCACCTGAAAGGCGACCCACGCAACATGAAAAATCTCATCCGGGGAATCATAGTGTTTTCTACCTTGGCCGGCGCTGTCTCGCTCAGCGCGCAGACCGCCGACGAGATCATCCAGAAATACATCGCAGCCATCGGCGGCAAAGAGGCAATCAGCAAGGTAAAGTCGATCTCCATGGAGAGTTCTGCACAGATCATGGGGACTGACGCCCCCGGCACAACGGTGATCCTCGACGGAGTCGGTTTCCGGAGCGATACGGAATTCAATGGCAACAAAATCGTTTCGTGCTACACCGACAAGGGCGGATGGCTGGTGAATCCCATGGCCGGCTCGTCCGACCCAACGCCCATGCCCGATGACCAGTACAAAATGGGAAAGGCCCAGATCTATGTCGGCGGCGCCCTCTATGACTACGCGGCCAGGGGCAGCAAGGTTGAACTGCTTGGCAAAGACGACACTACCTTTAAAGTCAAGCTGACAACGAAGGACAACGTCGAGAGCGTATACGTGATCGACGCCGCCACATGGTTGGTCAAGTCAGCCATTACTAAGGGCAAAATGCAGGATCAGGACGTGGATATCACGTCGACTTTTTCTGATTACCGGAAGACGGAACTCGGATATTTCCTTCCCTATTCCATCGATCTTGATTTCGGCGGCCAGTTCCAGTTGAGCATTTCGGTGAAAAAGGTCGAACTGAACAAAACCATCGATCCCGCGTTTTTTGAAATGCCGAAGGCGGCGGTGGCCCCCAGTCAACCGAGCAAGCCTTCCTAGAGTCACATCATCCCAGCCACCAACGCTCCGTGCCCCATCCTTGCGATTTACCGGGGTCCCCAGCGACAAGTCTTCGTCGCTGGGGTGGTCGGTCACAAGGGTGGAAGGCTACGAACGCAAGCCGGCCGCGTCATCCAGCGATCCGTGTCGCGGACTATTGTCGGGACACGAAGGCGTGCCGTGATGCTAAGCGGCCAGCATATGATGGACTGGATGAAAAACCAAATTGGGGAATTCAATGCTGGAGCATAGCAGAAGAGGTTTTCTCAAGGCTTCGGGCCTGGCTGCAATTGGAGCCGCGCTCGTCGATGCCGATGCGGAGAAGAAGCCGCAAGAGACCGCGCATGGACCTCATGGTGAACCAGTAACGGATCTGGTGGGACTGGTCAATCTTCTGCAGGGAACGGACTCAAATTACTATTTCTCTCGCGGCAACACGTTGCCAATCGCAGCGATGCCTTTCGGCATGGCCCATTGGACGTTACAATCGCGAAGCGGCACTCCGTGGATGTTCCAACCCGGCGATCGCCGCATTCAGGGCTTCCGATGCACTCATCAGCTGAGTCCGTGGCTGTCGGACTACGGTCACGCGACCTTCATGCCGTTCTCGGGAGAACCGAGCCTGGATCCCGAAGCACGTTCTTCCTCGTTTCGCCCCGAGGAGGCTGCGCTTTCACCCCATTCACTGCGGCTGAATCTGCTGCGCTATCGGGCTGATGTGGAGTTAGTACCTTCCGACCGATGCTGCATCCTCACCGCCAACTTCGCCGACTCAGGCCCATGTGGCCTGATGTTTGAAATCCCCGGAAAAAGCGGTGCTGTTGAACCGGACGCTTCTCGGCGAATCCTGCGTTTTGAGTCCAGGGCAAATGCCGGAGGAGTGCCCGAGAACTTCGCAACGTATTACATCCTCCAGTTTCCCCAGCCCTGGGAGAGTTACGAGATTCGCGACGTCGGTGAGAATCGTGTCGGAGTCATCCGCTTCCGCGCTGGCGCAAGCCGCTCGCTCGAAGCAGGAATCGCCACCTCCTTCATTTCCTTCGAACAGGCCGCGCGGAACCTGCATCTCGAACTTTCCGACCGATCTCCCGCGGAACTGCGCGCCATTGCAGCGGAAAAGTGGAACACAGCTCTGGGGCGCATCGTGATCGAAGGCGCCACCGGCCCACAGCAGCGCACGTTCTACTCCTGTTTATACCGGGCACTCTTGTTCCCGCGCACGTGGCATGAACCCGACGATCTCGGCAATCCCCACCATTTCAGCGCGTTCAATGGCAAGGTAGTTCCGGGCGTCATGTACGCCGATCATGGCTACTGGGACGTGTATCGAGCGTGGTACCCATTTATGTCGCTGGTGTTTCCCGAGAGGTTGGGCGAAATCCTGCAGGCATGGGTCAACGCCTACCATGAGGGAGGATGGATGCCGCAGTTCCCGGCGCCCGGCTACCGGGCCTGCATGTCCGGCAGCCTCATCGACTCGCTCTTCGCAGACGCAATCGTAAAGGATATCTCGGGCTTCAACGCAGAAGCAGCTTACGAAGGTCTGCGCAAGCACGCAATGCAGCCAGGGGATCCGAGCCGCGGATATGGGCGCCAGGGCATTGAGCACTATCTCAAGCTGAATTATCTCCCCGCAGATCGCGTGAATCAGTCGGTTGCGGAAACCGCCGATGCGGCCTATGGCGATTTTTGCCTTGCGCAAATCGCGGCCAAGCTGGGCAAGCACGAAGATGCAAAGATGTTTCAAAAGCGTTCGGAGAACTGGCGCAACCTGTTCGATCCGCAAACGCGGTTTTTCCGCGGCAAGAACGAGGATGGATCGTGGGTTGAGCCCTTTGATCCCTTCACCTGGGGCAGTCCCTACGAAGAAGGGGCGGCTTGGCAGCATCGCTGGAACGTTCCCCATGATGTGTCGGGACTTGTCACTGCCCTTGGCGGCAAAGAGGTCGCCGTTGCCGCGCTTGAAGAGATGCTTGCACTCCCTCCAAAGTTCAATGTGGGCGTATACGGGCAGGAGATTCACGAAATGTCGGAGATGGCTGCGCTCCCCTTCGGGCAATACATGCACAATAATCAGCCCGTTCACCACGTCTTGTATCTCTTCGCTGCCGCAGGCCGGCCGGATCGAACCCAATTCTGGGTGCGGCGCGTGTTGAACGAGGCGTACACCGAAGCGAACTTCTGCGGCGATGAGGATACGGGCTCGATGGCTGCCTGGTACATCCTGAGCGCGCTGGGTCTTTATCCCGCTTTGCCCGGGAAAGCCGGAATATACGTTGGGCAGCCCTCTCTTTTCGCGGGCAACGATTCACCTCGGCACCGGAAAGAGCATTGTGATTGACGCACAAGGCAACGGGCCGAAAACACCGTACGTGGGGCTCGTGACGGTGAATGAAGCTGAACACGGCGCCGCCGTTATCGAGCACGCTACGCTGGCGCGCGGCGCGCATATCCGCTTCGCGATGCGCGATACACCTGGGCCTGCATCGAAAGGTACCTCATGAATGCACTGGAATCGCAGGTTGCCGTCGTGACCGGCGCGGCCCGCGGAGTGGGGGAAGCCATTGCGCGCCGCCTCGCCTCAATGGGAGCGCACGTAATACTCGTCGCCCGCGGCGCCGCAAAACTGAACCAGGTGCGCGAGGAAATTGTCGAGGCTGGTGGCGTTGCATCGGTCTTCCCTTGTGATCTGATGAATGCCTCCTCCGTAGCTCGCTTAGGAGAAGCAGTCGCCGAGGAGCATAAACGCTGCGACATCCTGGTCAATAACGCCGCCATCGGGCTCGATGGAAAACTCCTGCACGAGGTAACTCCCGACGAGTGGGATCTCATCTTTGGTACCAACCTGCGTGGTCCCTACCTGATGATTCGCGCCTTCGCGCCTCTGATGATCACCGCGCGTTCTGGCCACATCATCAACATCTCTTCGCTGGCCGGACGCAACCCTCTTCCCAAAGGCGCCGCATATGCCGCTTCCAAATGGGGCTTGAATGGCCTCACATACTCGCTGGCCGAAGAGCTGCGCCAGTACAACATCCGCGTCAGCGTCATCGCTCCAGGCTCCATCAACACGGACTTCAACGACCACTCCGGCAAAGGCATCGCATCCGGCAAAGATCCGAAAAAGAAGTTGCAGCCTGACGATATTGCCTCGGTGGTTGCAACGCTCGTCACCCAACCTCCCCAGTGCTTCATCAGCGAAATTCTGATGCGCCCGACCCAGAAGCCCTGAGCAATAATGGAACGAGATGACAAACAGGCTATTGTTCCTGCTGGCTGGGACGCTCTTTGCGTGCGCGGCGTCCCGTTCGGCGATTGCAGCGGAAATCCCCGCCCATTCGGTTCTCACCTTGGAGTTGCAGAACCACGTTCCACTGCGGATCGGTCAGCCGGTGATCGCAAAGCTCGCTTATCCGGTTTACTCCCATGGAGTCTTGGTCATTCCGAAGGAAACGGTATTCACTGGCGCGGTCACCGCTCTTCGTCCGGATCGTTCGAGACGTGTGCGCTCGCGATTCAATCTGGACTTTACACCGTTCCGCGTTCCAGTCGTTCAGTTTATCGGGATCACCTGGTCGGATGGCACATCTACATCCATCGAGACGAACACCGCTACAAACGGCGCGCCCATTGTTCATTCGGCTCGAACGCAAACCGGAAAGCGGCGAAGCTATCTTCGTCAACAGTATGATGCCGGCGTTCACCTCATCGCGAATCAAATAGGGTTCTTTTCCGCACCGGGCAGAGGTGATCGGCTGCTGCAGCTTCTTTACCACCAGCTCCCCATACATCCCCAGCGCATCGAGTCTGGCACGACGTGGTCGGTGGTCACTGAAAAACCTCTTGAGGTTTCACAGTCAGTTCTCCCGACGCCGCGCGACCCGGCTGCGGCAAGAGAAACCACATCGAAAAATCAAGATGCGCCCTGGGTCATCGAGGCGACCTTGGACGAAGAACTTTCTTCGAAAAGCGCGCAGACCGGCCAGTCTGTACGAGCAACGATTGCCGCTCCGGTATTCGACGAAGACCACGTACTCGTGATACCGCAAGGAGCGACGCTGATCGGAGCCGTAAGCAAGGCAAAACCGAGCCATATATTCGGCCGCACCGGTTCACTTCGATTCGCGTTTCAACAGGTCCTGCTTCCATCCGGCCTCCAATGGTCAATCTCTTCCAATCTCATTGGTGTTGATTCAACAAACCCGCAAGGGCTGGATATTGATTCGGAAGGAGAGATTGAACCAGTTCCAGAGGAAAAGTTCCTCGTTCCAGCGCTCCTTCTCGGTCTCGCTGCGGCTCCGCTGAATCCTGATCCGGGCGACGACGACGAATTTTTCAAGAACGCCGGAGCCTCGAATAGCCTTGGAATACCTGGTTTCGCGATTGGCGTTTCTGCCAACCGGCCGGAACTCTCAGCCGGGTTCGGGTTCTACGGTGCATCCCTGGCTATCTACGATCGTTGGATCCGGCGCGGAGCGAACGTGGTGTTCCCTCGATATGCGCGAATCACTGTCGAAGCCCGTATCCATATCCTTCCCATGGAAAACGGCAAAACTACAAGCCCCGCACCCGTGGCCGGCGACGTGAGTTCCACCGAGTGATCGCCCAATTGCTGGACGCTCCTGGGGTGTCAGCGTCGCGGTCTCCAGGCGCGATACGGCACAGCCGCGCGGAATCGGGCTTTGACCTACCCCGCTGTTCATCTTTGACACAGCTTCACGCAAGTAAATCAATGGGATACGGTTTGTCCGGTAAGTAACAAAAGGTGTATAAAATGATACAGACTGCTTCCGCTACCCGTGGAAAAATAAGGTAGACCGAAGTGTAGTCGATCCCCTGGGCGCAGGCTTATGCCGTTTGGTCTTCGACGCCTCGGGCGGGAAGGAGGGCCAGAGGATGAACCTCGCTGCTCTCATCGTATTCGATCCTGAGGCCTTTCTGGCCAAAGCCGGCCTCGGTCGAAGAATCGTTGAATTGAAACCGAAAGAGGCGTTCTTTTCCCAGGGAGATCCGGCGGATTCCGTCTTCTATCTTCAGAAGGGTCGGGCCAAGGTCACTGTCGTTTCGAAGGTTGGCAAGGAGGCGACGATCACCCTGCTTGCACCGCGAGACTTTGTAGGAGAAGAGGCGCTGGCGACAGTGCCTGGATTGCGCCTGGCTTCAGCCACCGCTCTCATCGCGTGCACCGCGCTCAAAATCGGCCGCGAAGAAATGGTCCGCGTGATGCATGAGGAGCACGAGTTCTCTGACCTGTTTGTAAAGTTTCTCTTGGCGCGCAGCATGCGCATTCAAGCCGACCTTGTCGATCAGCTTTTTAACTCCAGCGAAAAGCGCCTGGCCAGAATTCTGTTGCTGATGGCGGAATTCGGCAAGCCCGGCGAACCGGAAACCCTGATTCCCAAGATCTCACAGGAGACCCTGGCGGAGATGATCGGCACCACGCGGTCCCGGGTAAGCTTTTTCATGAATCGCTTTCGAAAGCTCGGCTTCGTTGAATACAACGGCCGTATTCGGGTGCATAAGTCCCTTTTGAACGTGATCCTGCACGATCAACTGCCCGATGACAATGCCGTTAAGCCCGATATCCCCAATATCCCGCCCAGACTAAAAAAGCTCGCCAGAAGCAGACGCACAGCGGAGACAAGTAGCCCTCTCAATTTGCAATGTTTCTTATCTCGGCTGCGAATCGATAAGCCCTCAAGGGGCGCACCGCTATCGCGGATCTTTAAAGCCTGAGAGATTCTCACCCTGCGTTTGCACCATGGAACGTAAACCAATAGTAACGTCGCCAGCACCATATGCAACGAAAAGGCCGAAGCGCAAACAGGCTGAGCAGACCGTCAGACGCATGCAGTTCGGCTGGTTTGAATTCAATCGACGTGCATCGCGGACACGCGTGCCGAATCAGAAGCAGATGCGGTAGCCAAGTGGGCCAATTCCGGCCTGCTGTATTCATTCTTCTTTATCCCTTCTGGTCGCAAACTAAAGGCGATGCCTCGCTGAAACTGCGCTCACTGTGAAGGGAGGAACGCCTGAATCCAGGGTTGGTGCTGAGGATCCCGGCCCATCGATTGGGGCAGCCGAACTGGAGGCTTTGCCGTCACGCTTAACCTTCGCGGACTTGGGGGGCACAACAACGCTCGTGTGTTTCACGCTGAGCGGATGGCTGGCCTTGCGAGCGGCGAAGTAGTCATTTACATCTTTCTTCTTGATGAGCACTTTGACAACTCCAATGGTTCGGTTGCGGGCTCGAACGGTGCTCGTCTGGAGCGAAGCCGGGATCGCCGAAGGCGAGAATCAAATAGGGCTGGCTTCTATGAGCATACGCCTTAAACTGCACCTGCGCGGGCCTATCGAATGAGAACACCGATCTGGAATGATCATCCTGGTGCGGATGGCCCGTTAAGTATCGACTTGATGAACCCCCGCATTGGAATGAAGCGGTTCACAAGCCAAAGCAGCATGCCCACTGCAATAAGTGCGAGAACAACATTCATAAGTGGCAAAGGATGTTCCTTTCGAGCGAACCAAGCCGATGGGCCCTGCGGGGGAAGATTCCCATCCGCAGGGCCGGGACGCGTGATTCCCTTCAACCTGGTTTGGTTTATTTCGCCTCGGCGACTGCGCTGGTATGGGCAGCTTCCGAGATTGCCTTTAAGAAGTTCAGCGTGGATTTTGGCGCGCGGACTTCTCCTGAAAGAATGTCGTGGAAAGAAGGATCGCTGCCGTAGATTGCACGCGTGGAATCCTTGTCTTGCTCAATAACCGCGCCATTCAAACTGATTCCCGCAAACACTCCCTTGGATCGCGAGTAAGTCAGGAGTTCGCTGTCCATTTTCCAGTCGGTGCCGGCGGACGCGTGGCGGCCAATGGGACCAGCGGACGCGGATGCATCGGCTCCCACCTGGAACTTGCTCGATAACAGATGCTGCAAGCCATGGTCATTCATAACGAGCATTACGAGGTCCACGCCTTCCACGCCTATTTGCAATCCCCAACTGCCTCCGCCGATGGAGACGAACGCCGGCGAGCTCCAGCCTTCCTTGGTGCGGCAAGTCGCAACGCCACGGCCATGCTCGCCACCGATCACGAAGCCGCCCTTGACCAGGTGAGGAACCACCACGATGCATTTGGCGTTGTTCAACACTTCTTCGGGAATGCCTTTATCCGGAGTGTCGATCATGGCTTGAAGGGTGTCTGAGGAAAGGCGAAGGCGTTCAATCGAATCCTCGGTTCCTGAAGCCGCCCAGAGGTTTCCTGAGGTCAGCGCCAGAGCGCCGGCCAATAGCATAGGCATAATTTTCATAATTTTCCTTGAACAGCACGAAGAGAGCTAAGGAGGGACAGATGTCAGATGGGCTGACTTAGTTCAGAAACCATGAGGGAGATGACAACCAGGCTCTTCTCCATAATCATGATTACATTGTCGAGGCACGGCTACCGAGCTAAATAGCTCACATTGTCGATTTTAGATTGGTATCGCGGAAGCCCTTTTTCGAGTATGCTCAAGTTAGTCAGCTTCTCCTTCTCGCCTTTGGCATTCTGCTTTAGCTCCAGACGAGAACTTTCAAAGTACGCAACCTAACGGCTGGAGCCGAGATGAGCATCTTCGAGAAAATCGATACGGCACGTCACCGCAGAGACATAAATTTGTGCAAGCCAGTGAGCCAGCCGGATGCAACCGGATTCTCACTCTCCGAACCGGATACAATACCAGGTCCCTCAGCATCGATTGAGGACTCTTCGGTGAGACACTCGGTCCCGGTTAAAACCGTGACGCCGATCGCCAGTTCGGTCCGTCGCTTCAACTCTCAAACGCCCGCGGTGTCGAAAAGCACTGAACCATGATGTTGCGTTCGGTTTGCATGGCGCGAAAAGCACATCCTGCTAAGCCGGGCTGCAAATGTGATGCGCCCGAGTGAGTACTCCGTCGGTCGAGAGTTGTCTTGTAGCGAAAGCCCCATCCCCAGACCTGAACTACCACATCGTTGCGCAAAGCGCGGATGATCTCCAGAATCTTGAAAATGCGCCAGCCGTCAGTATGGTGCCGTACCTGCTCAAGTCTTCACAGATAAACCTCTTGACCAAGATAAGTGTGTATAGTCTTCGGGGAGGGAGTCGCGAACAGGTGCGACTGCTTTATATGAATGCGCCGGCGATTCAAGTCTGGGAAGAGATGGGAAAGGCGCCCAAGATCATCGGCGCACAGTTTCGTCCCCCGCGCTCGGCTCTTCTCACGCTGGGTGTCCCCTTCAGCAAATAGAAACATTTCATGGCCGCACCGGCAGGCCGCCCGAAAAATCGCTCGAATTGTTCAAAATTGACCAGAATGGAAAATGTTGTGGTGGAATGGTCATAGTAGCGTAGTGAGGCACTACCGGTCCGGGGATGCTACCTTGATAAGGGAGTTTCCTAATAGAAAAGTGGCAGCGTTAACGGCAGTAGGCAGCAATGCTTGAACTTCTGAAATATGGTTCATGAATCATCGGCGGGATTATGCGAATATCAGGATTCTTCAGACGGGACAGGACGTTCAGGCAACCCATAATCTGGATAACAACCTTCTTCATGGTCGTGTTTCACGCCGGTGCAGTGGCGGCCCTGTTCGTATTCAGTTGGAAAGCCTTGCTTCTCGCCGTGCTGTTGTGGTGGGTTGCGGGGAGCCTCGGCATCGGAATGGGATACCATCGGCTGCTCACCCATCGTGGATACAAGACTGCCAAGTGGATCGAATATGCCTTGGCAGTATGCGGTACGCTGGCCCTGGAGGGTGGACCGCTACTCTGGGTCGCAACTCACCGCCTTCATCACCAGAACACCGACAAAGAGGGTGACCCGCATTCTCCCCATGATGGGGGCTTTTGGGCCCACATGGGCTGGGTTCTCACCGGTCAAACCATGCAAAAGAATTCGGCGGAGCTTATGCCCTATGTACCCGAGCTTCGCAAAGACCGATTTCAAAGATGGCTCAGCCGCTGGCACTGGGTGCCGATCACGATACTGGCCGTGCTGCTCTTTGTCGTGGGGGGTTGGCGCTACGTTCTGTGGGGCATTTTCCTTCGTACGGTAATCGGGCTCCACTCGACCTGGCTGGTTAATTCCGCCACGCATATGTGGGGCAGACAGCGCTTTCATACCCGGGATGATTCCAGAAACAGCCTTTGGGTGGCGCTGCTGACGTTTGGTGAGGGCTGGCACAACAACCATCACGCGTATCCCCAATCAGCCCGCCACGGCATGGCATGGTACGAAGTCGACCTGAACTGGTATGGAATTTGGATCCTGCGCGTGCTTCGCCTGGCCTGGGATGTGAAGACGCAGAAGCTCAACCGGGATGAATTCAAAACCATGGCGAACCCGGTTCTTCACGAAACATTGTCACCTGAAACTGGAAGCAGAGGCGCGTCATAGGATCAGGACGGGGCGGATTTGCGGGTTGCAGGTCAACACCACTAAACCAATCAATTCTGTGTGTCCCAGCGGGTTTCAATCCTCGGCGGGCGCAACATGGTTTGCAAAACGACGCAGTACTGTTCCGTCTTTTCTTGCAACGCCCCTAGTTGCTCGGGAGTTGCTTGCGGCGCGTCAACGTTGAATTCCACACGAATTGCGTCGAAACCCACTGGCACGTCCTTCGAAATCCCCAGCGTTCCCTGCAAGTCCAAATCCCCGCTCACAGTCACGTCGATGTGCTGGACTGGAACTCCCATTGCCGTGGCCACCAGTTGACAAGTAAGTTGCGCGCACGCCGCCAGTGCTCCGATCAGTAGATCGCCGGAACATGCTGCTTCTCCCGACCCGCCAACTCCTTTGTGGGCCTCTGCCTGGTAGATCGCGCGGCCAATATCTACGGAACATGTCAGCGGAGTAGCCGTTTCGCTCCCTTTTGCTGTGAGAGTAATGCGAGAACTCAATGGATCTCGGCGATATTGCTCTTTAAATGGCTTTTGCAGCGATCTAATATCCACCACGTCTCGATCCATAGTTCCTCCACGATTCATAACCGATCAATTTCTACGCACGGCGTACGCCGTCGCAATCGCAACTACACGCCGAATCTTTCGCGATACGCGCTCGGTGGCACACCAGTGTGCCGCTGAAACAGCACGCGGAAGAAGGCGACATCCTGCGTAACCTACGGCATCACCGATCTCCTGTACAGTGCGGTGATTGCTCTCCAGCAGGCGCTTCGCAGCCGCCACACGAAGCTTCTGCAAGTAGATCAGTGTGCTGTCTCCGGTTGCCTATTTAAATCGCCGTACGAAGTTACGCAGATTCATGCCTGCGCGCCGCGCCGGCGTGTCAAGCGGATATCCGAACTTCCCAACGATTATTTGCTAAAGGGATGGGGTTGCTCCTCAATCGGTCAATTCTTCTATTCGATAGAGTAGTTGAAATACACCACAAGTACAGACGTACCAAAATAAATCAACTTAAACATAATGGAATAAACAAGATAAGGTATGGTGGAAGCGGCGGGAGTCGAACCGGGCACTCGCGTCGAAAACGCTCAAGTTATTGATTCCGGGGATGCCTGAATTGGCATGAGTTCCACGATCGCCAAATCTACTGTACGGTCACTGTACAGCCATTTCCCAGAATTCCAAGAACTCCCGAACTCCACCCCCAGACGTCCCTTTTGGGCGAAAGCATTCTGAAGTGCACCCATAGTATTTCATAGGTGCAAAGCAAGATCAGGTGTAATGTCTTCGCCCGCGGCCCCATTGGTCCCGTCGAGAACGCGGACACCTGGTTTGGCGAAACCCTCTGGCCTGCCCGGTAATTCGTACCAGTGAGACCGTTAGTGTAGCGCAGCTTTGAAACTTCCGACTTTTCGGTCATCTTTTTCCTCTGCACATTGCAAAGGTATCACCATTCCCTTGCGATGCCCATAGGAGATGATGTTTCAGTCAATCTGATTGCATTGGCGACATCAGGCCAAAGCACGTTTCGAGAAAAGAGCATCCTGAAAATGCGGTTTGGCTATTATGCGCTCTGTTGACATCATTCAGTAGGGTGGGGGGACGCTTTGCAGCCATCGCAGGCCGCCGCCCTTCGCGATATCATGATTGCGAATCCATCTTCTCTACCAGGCCCTATGCACGATTCGCCTCACTCGCGTCGGATTCTCTTGAGCGACACCACCGCGCTTTGGATTCTCGGCTTCGCATTCACCGCGGTGCATTTCGTGGCCGGCGCACGCTATGGGTTCCATCGCGACGAACTGCTCACCTACTCTAATGCGCGTGACCTCGAGTGGGGATATGTCGTTTACCCGCCTGTGACCGCCTTCCTGGCCCGTATTGAACTCGAGCTTCTTCGGGACGTCGCTCATCGGCTTCCGTTTCTTCGCCGCCATCGCCGTGTGGGCTCGTGGCCGTGCTCACCGGGTTCATGGCACGCGCCTTGGGCGGCGGCCGACAGGCCATGCTCGTGTCGGCATTTGCGGCGAGCATTGGAGGGGCCGTCTTCTTCACCGGCTCCTTCATGTCTTATATGTCGTTCGATCTATTGTGGTGGGTCGGGGTGGCCTGGTGCGTGGTCGAGGCTGGCGGAGAGCGACGACGCACGCTGGTGGCTCGGCATAGGCGCCTTCATCGGTCTTGGATTGATGACCAAGTACACGATGGCGCTCTTTGCCGTCGCCCTGCTCGGCGCCATGCTGTTCACCCCGGATCGCCGTTATTTTCGCAACTCCCTGGTTCTGGTGGGGCGTGGCGCTGGCGCTGCTCTTCTTCGCGCCCAATCTCTGGTGGCAGTATCAGCATCACTTCGTCGGCCTTGCCTGGATGCGCAGCATCCACGCCCGCGACATGCGCATGGGCCGCACAGATCACTTTCTCCTGAACCAGTTATGGGCGGCCAGCAACTCTGTCGCCGTGCCGCTCTGGCTGGCCGGGCTATGGTTTCTCTTTGCCCGGCCGGAAGGTAAGCGGTGGCGGATGCTCGGCTGGATGTATGTCCTTACGCTGGTTGGCCTCATGGCCGCTCGCGGACGCGACTACTACCTTGCACCGGCCTACCCGATGCTGCTCGCCGCGGGCGCAGCGTGGGCCGATACCTGGCTTCGGTCACTCCCAGCGGAAAGGCAGCCCCGGCTCGTGCGCACGGCATGGATCACGCTCGGAGTCACTGGCCTGGTCCTGGCCTCCCTCATGCTCCCCTTTGTTCCCGTGAATTCGGCGTGGTGGCGCGTGCAGGACGCAGTACATCATCAGTTCAACATGCAGATCGGCTGGCCGGAACTGGCCGCCACTGTTGCTCACGTGCGCGATTCCATCCCCGCCTCCGATCGCGCCGCACTCGGAGTCATGGCCGCGGACGAAGGCGAAGCCGGAGCCGTCAACCTTTACGGCCGCGCCTACGGCCTGCCTCGCGCCATCAGCGGTATGAATTCCAACTGGCTCCGCGGCTACGGCGACCCTCCTCCGCAAACGGTCATCGCCGTGGGCTTCAAGCCGGACGAACTCAACCACATCTTCGTCTTCTGCCAGGTTGCTGCTCAACTCGTGAACCCATATGGCGTCGTCAACGACATTTTCCGCGACCGCGACAGGGTCTATGTCTGCCGCGATATCCGCTCCTCCTGGCCGGAGTTCTGGAACAGTTTCTTGTACTACGGGTAGAGACACTCAGATGTCGCGTACAGGCCTTACCACTCATCGAGGAGAACAGCCCGGCAGCGGGTCAGTTTACGACTTGGCGATTGACCACTCGTCGCATTGTCGCAGCAGATCAACTGGCAACGGTCACTTGCTCAACAAGCCGATAGTAGATCGAGAGCAGGCAATCCGCATTCCTCCGGCCCCTGATACTAGCGCTCAACCGTGGACGGCTCGCGCTCGTGCGCAGGTTGTGGTGCGCGCTGTAATCGTGGGGGTTTAAGACTAATTGATTGAGGAAGCCTATCTTTAAAACCATGCGCCCAGCTGCGATACGCGGCTCATGGGGGAGTATAAATGAGCGCACGTGTCAGCGTTCAGAGATCAGGGAGCAGCAATCAGGGATCGCAAAATTCATACTTGACACTGGCAGAGAATCCACTACCATATGGTTGTGGATAGATTGGGTGCAACATTTGCGGCTTTGTCTGATCCCACCCGTAGGGCGATGATCGAACGACTCTCACATGGGCCTGCCTCTGTGCATGGGTTGACGGAACCGTTTGCACTCTCGCAGCAGATGATTTCAAAACATATTGCCTGCCTGGTTCGGGCGCGGATTGTGATCAAGACGAAGCGTGGACGAGAGAGTGTGTGCACGCTTAGGCCAGAGGCGATAAAGACAGTCAGCGACTGGGCGTTTAGCTATCGCCGATTCTGGGAAGAGAGTTTCGACAAGCTGGATGTGGTTGTGAATCAAATGAAAAAAGAGGAGGTCAGAGATGACAGAAAACACGGTTAGCGAGACAGAACGGATGGTTGTGACAAGAGTATTTGATGCCCCACGCGAATTGGTTTGGAAGGCGTGGACAGACCCGAAGTATGTGATGCAGTGGTGGGGGCCGAAGGGTTTTACGGCGCCTGTATGCAAGATGGATTTTCGCGAGGGAGGTAAACTTCTCTGCTGCATGAGAGCACCGGATGGACAGGAGTTCTGGAACGCTGTGGAATACCACGAGATTGTTCCCTTCGAGAAGATCGTTTCGTTGATGTATTTTTCTGACCCGGAGGGAAACAAGATTGACCCTGCGCAACTTGGCATAGAACATGAGGCCATCGACGGTGCGTACGATGTTGTTATCTTTGAGGATCTTGGGAACGGACAGACCAAGCTCACCTTCACTGGAAATGAGCCCATGGAGAGCGCAAAGAACAGCGGACAACTCGAGGGCTGGAACCAGATCCTCGATAAAGTTGCCGCAGTTGTTGCGGGGCTAGCGCAGGCGAAATAAGAAGCCGAAGTTTTGACTACCGTCATGCGCGAGATACAGCTAAGGGTGACGAGAGGCGTCTTAGTTCGGGCTTCCCGTCACTAGACAGAATAGTCGCCCGTTCGGATAAGTTACCTTGGCTCAACTGTTGCCAACAGAAGGCCAAGGCACGTTTCCAGACCTGTGCAGGCCGGAAACGCGCCTTGGCGATTTGGCTCTCATCGAGCTCAACGTGGAACAAGGGACGATTGATCCCCAAGTTCAAAGGAAGTCTCGATTCACGTCTTCTCTGCGTAGACCATTCGCTCTACCGGCGTAGAAGTTAAATTGCGGCCCACAGGGTCAACGTATCTGTTCGCCAGTTCGTCGTAGCCAACATCTTCGATCACTCGCCAGCCATACCCCTGGAGGAATGCCGGACAATCCTCAGGCTCCATGCCAAACATCCAAATTCCAGTTGCAACAAAACGCTTGTAGCCCGCTGCCCAACCGTAGCGAGTCCTACCGGTCAGAAAACCCTTCCGGACATAGCTGAACGTGATCCGACTCCCAGGCCGAGCCTGGCAGAGCCAAGCAAAGGTTGCCCTCACGCCCTGCTCGGTCAGGTATTGCGTGACCCCTTCCCAAAGGAAGAAGACACGGGCGCCAGAGAAGCATCCATTTGATGCTAAGACTGCACCCAGGTCGTCACGATCGAAATCAACCGCGACGAGTTCGATGTTCACGGGAACTGATCCCAACGCCCTCCGGACCCGTTTCTCTTTTGCCTCGATGTTCTCGCGTTGATCAATTTCCCATATGGGCAGGTCAGAGAGATCCGGAAGACGAAAGAGGCGGGTGTCAAATCCGGTACCCAGGTTTACCAGTCCATCAATCTCACTCCGAAATGTCACAACCTTCTCGTCAATGTAGCGCTTCCTGCACAAAAGTCCACCCCAGATTCCGGGATTGCTCCTTTCGCTCAGACCGATAAGCCAATCTCTTATCAACCGCGAGCGGAGCAGTCGAACGAACATCTTCGCTCCGAAAGGCAACATTCGGAAGGCCAACGGATCATCGACGACCCGTTGCGATCTTGGAAAGGATTGCTCAACAGCCACAAGCGCAGTAGGCATGATTCCTGTATTCGCGGCTGCTCGTCCCATGAATACCTCAGAGCGTCCTGCCTAACAGCGGACGCGTGCCTTTCCTAATCGAAGCGCGCCCCCGTTTTGATGTGTCTGAGGCACTTGTTCTGGATCGCCGCAAGCACTCAGCGTGGAGTTGCGTGCTCCGGGTGAGGAACTCTTCCACGATTTCCAGATCCTCGATGGAGTAGCTCGACCAAAACTTGAACATCTCTGCGCGGACGGGTGCGTACACCGCTTCGCAATCCGTAAGTATCTTCTCCAGAATGCGAACGATCTGTTTTCTCCGATCGTTTGGGTCCGGCTCGCGCACGGCGTACCCTCCTCCTACAAGGCGATCAATCAAGGCAGTTGTAGATCCGGTTGTCAGGCCCGTGGCCTTCGACAATTCGCCTGCCGTGCAGGTGCCGCCGCGCGAGTAGAGAAAATCGAGCCCTGCCCGCTCGGTTCTCAGCAGGGCGAAATGGCTGGTTACCATCTCTCCCGTCAGCGCGACCTGTTCGCCGACTCCTCGCAAAGCGATACTAATGCGCTCGACGATGTTCGTTTTTGGTTCGGCTTTCCTTTTCATTCCTTCACCTCGAGAATGCGGCTTCCAAAGCGCGTAGCAGGAAAATCAAAGTGAGCAGCGCGATCGGAAGTCGAAACCGGCTTCGCTGCGTCCAGCGCTTCGCAGATGACTGATCGACTGCGGCAGCCCTTTCGAAGGCGAGAGCCTTGGGGATGAAGTCGAAAGCAGACCAAATGCGCGCCGCCGCATGAGTAGCGAGCGCAAACAACAACCAAACTGTCACATTCGGAGAATTCCAAGCCTGAACAAGGCAGAACATCAGCGCGATCGCGAAGGTTGTGTGGAATGGTAACCAGAACCGACCTCTCGATATACCGCCTTGAACCGGCTGAATCAGGTCAGGCCGTTTGGGCCAGAACGGGTCAAGGACAAGACACTCGTACACGCCGCCACCAAGAATGGCAGAGGAAAGTATTGCAACGGCGAGTAAGGGGCCATAGTGGATAAATGTTGACACGCACGACTCCGTCCTTATTAGCTCTATCATCGAGATTCTTGACTGTCAAGATATATGCTGGATCTTAATGAAATGCCAGTCAGATCGGAGGGTGAGGAAGGTCACTGGTCGTTAAGAACATGATGATCGGCATTGAAGCCTTTTACGACCACACCTGAAAATGGGCACCGATTGGCCAGTTAACAGACCAACTCACTGATTCAATCGATCGGATCGGCTATGCCTCTGGCAAGTTGCTGTATAACCGGCAAGTCGGAAATGTAACCCCGAAACCTGCTATGGCGGCCGCGTGAGTTAGCAAACGATAATGTTTGGTGTTCGTGAGCAGCGACAACTACATGAACTTTAACTTTGAATTCTAGTCCCTTCTCGGGTTGGAATCGAACCTACGACTTGTCGGTTAAGAGCCGTGCGCTTCGTTCGCGCTCCTGCTGCTACCGGATGCTATAAGTTCCTATCCTTTGTTCGGCTTACCTCACTCCTCCTCGATGGCGTTTGTTAGTGGTATACCCAGATTATGCCCGATTTTGAGGGAGCGTAGGGTACAAAAATGGGTGCAGTCTTCTGAGGGTGAATCCCTCCTTCTTAAGCGAGTTTGCCCAGGCACGGGAAAAGCCGATGGCGAGGAATATGCGTTGTGACAATGCTGATGCGGTCTTCGCGATCGTACGTGCGCGCTGCTAGAGTAACGGGATTGAAGGCTTTCTCAGATGAGAGGTATAGAAGAATATCGTTAAGGCGGGCCGGCAATGGAACAGGAAATGTATTTCGAGGACTTCTATTCGGGGCAAACGTTTGAGTCATTACGAAGCTACCGGGTCACAGCCAAAGAGATCGTGGCCTTCGGCGAAAGATATGACCCCCAGCCGTTCCATATCGATGAGGCGGCCGGCAGGAATTCCTTTTTTAGCGGCCTTACCGCTTCGGGATGGCTCACAGCCGCTATCGTGATGCGGCTTCGGGTTGAATCGATCAATGTAAGCGGAGGAATGATTGGAGCAGGCGTTGAGGAAATGCGCTGGACACATCCGGTGCGACCGGACGACAGGCTTCGCACGTTGGCCGAAATTCTTGAAACCCGCCGGCTGGCCAGCCGGCCGGATTTCGGTCTCATCCGCTCCAGAACGACGGTCTTCAACCAGAGAAATGAGGTTGTCATGAAATCCATTGTGAACTGGCTGGCGCCTGTCAAGGGCGCACGCCCCGGGATGTAAACCCCTGAATGAACGGAAATGACCCGACAAGCGGGAAACTGAACCGTCGCGCGTTTGAGGAAGCAAGGTGAGGCGCTGAGCGGAACATTAATGATGATGAACGGTGAGTATCGAGCCCGCGCGGCAACCCACAAGGCGAAGCCGGGACTTGTTCGGGTTTTGTATCGCGCAAAATCCAGAGGCATTCTTTGCTCTTGTCATTGAACAGTTACAACCACTCTCTGATAGCGCGTAAGCGGAGGAATGCCACTGTCGGTGACTTCAAGCACTACGTTGATCGTCTGCCCAGGTTTGGCGTCGTCCGGCACTCGGAAGGTAGTCGTGAGCGCAGAAGGGTCGGAGAAGATGATGTCGGCGGGATAAGTGCCTGCGTCGTTGTACTGCCACCACATCACCTTTACCGCGTTATGATCCGGGTCAGTAGCCTCTCCCTCAAGCTGCACCCTACTCCCCGGGCCAGCCGAAATGGTGAACGGTCCTTTGATCGCGACGATGGGAGGGTGATTCGCATCGCCAAACTTCGGCGCGACCGACCACTGCATGCGCGCCGCAAAGTCGTTCTGAGCCGCTGCTAACAAGCGAGCATTGATCGCCGCTGTGCGTGGCGGCACGGCAGGAAAATGAAAGTTCGAAATATCGATCGGCGGATCCTTTTTCGCAGTGACGGGCTTATTTCCATCGCTTCCGGCCGGCGCAAGTCCGCGTGCAACGCCGGAGGTATCCGGGGGGACAACCGGCGGAGGGGCGCCGAAGAGCGAAAAGCCCATCCCACCCGGGTGCATCCGCCCGCCCCATCCACCCCACGATGGATCCTCGTACCCGCGCAACCCGTTCGCGACCAGGTTGATAAATGTTGGTGTGTCGCCCTCGCCGAGGAACGAACCCTTCGGCTGCGGAGGCATCCAGACCATGTAACCCATCTGCTTAAGCTGTGCGCTCGTATAGCCAGACAGGCCGAAATAGTCCGTGCGGTCGCCCTTGACCATCTGTTTGCCATCACCCCAAACGCGATAAAGGGCCCCGAGCGCACCCCGCATCGATATGTTCTCGCGTGTCCATTCCGGGGTGAAGTACGGTTTGACTTCGGAGGCCAAAGCATCTTGTGCTATGTACCCGTAATTGACTCCTGAGAACTCGTACTCTCGCACTCCTGGCCAGTTCGGACGGATATAGCTGGCCCCAGTGCCATCCTGATCGCCCGAAGGGATAATGATGAGTTTGCCTGACACCTTCTCGCCGATCGCATTCCATTGCGGGGTTTTCGAGTATTGATCGTAAATGGATTTCAGCGCGCGTGCGATCGTGCTCTCTCCCCCTTGAGCGGTTACGTAGAGGGGGCCGGGCTGATCGTCAAGCAGGAGAGATTTGATCAGGTTGGATCCATCTGTGTCATGCGAGAAATCGCCGTCGAAATCGATGTTTCCCCACTTGATCTTTGACTTGAGTTCCGTCGGGGGAGGGTAATCGGGATTGTGAACTTTCAGGTTTTGATATGCCTTCGCATACGCGTCAACAATATTGTCGATGAAGCGTTCATCCGGCGAAAAACGCCACGAGGCGCACGGGCACAAGCCGAGGCGGGTGTACTCGCGGCCCGCAATATACTGAGTCGTGCCCTTCCCATCCCCTCTCCAGTGGAACTGGCTGCTGGCGTAGACAAGTCCTTCAAGCTTAACGTCTGAGCTATAGAGAATTGCACGGATGATCGTGTTGTTGTCATCAAGCTCTGGATCCGCTGTGATTACGACCCTGGGTTTGGCAATCTGTCCATCAGATTGAGTTGGAGCAGCTGCGGCTGCAATGGCCACCAACACCAACACGGCAGACCAACTAAAGACATTCCTCACAATGACATGCGTAACTTGTTTGCGCATCGTAACACTTCCCCTGAACCGTTCAAGAAATTTGATACGTCATCGGCAGGAAAATCGGGTAGGCTTATTCCCGCGCAACGAAGCCGCAGGCGCCGTCTTCCCGAGTGGATCTTCGCGCTAATTCCAGTCACTATGATCCGATCTAGCGTTGAGCTTTCGAGAGTGCTTCGGCCGTGCGCTGGTCGGTGATCAAGATATCGATCAGGCCTCCGCGCAACGCTCCCAGGATTGCCTGCATTTTTTGCATACCTCCGGCAACGCCAACCACGCGTTTGCAGGCACGCAGCTTGATCAGATCGATCCCGATGACCCTCTTCATCAAGGGCGACTTGATGGGTTGTCCATCGGCGTCGTAAAAGCGGAAGCAGATATCTCCCACCGCCCCCCGGCTTTGCATCTCTGCGCGCTCTTCGCGCGAAAAGACATTGCCGCTGCCTGTGAGCATCTTCGAAGGTTCCATGGAACCGATTCCCACCAGGGCAAGATCCAATCTGTCGAACCATGCCGAAGCCTCCTGCACTACCGGATCGCGGGAGAGCACGCGCTGCGCTTCGGGAGAACCGACGACGGCAGGAGATTGCAGCAGAACAGGCGACGCGCCGATGGTGCCGGCAAGTCTCTGAGCAAGTTGAATCGCATGAAAGTCGCTTCTAACACTGCCTACACCACCCAGAATCTGGACGACTTTGCCGCCAGCACAATAGTCTCCCGGATGCAGCGCATCCGCCATGGCGAATAGCGAGCGGCTCCATGACGAGATGCCTATGACCTTTTCTGGCTTCAGAGTGGTTTCGAGGAAATACGCGAGCGCGGCGCCAAGATCGCGGACTAGAGCATCGCCCTCCGTCGGGCAATCGACAACGACGGCATCCCTTAGGTCAAACCGAGATGTGAGCTGATCCTCTAGTTCTGCAAATGTACCCGGCGGGGTTGCAATATTAAAGCGAACCAAGTTCATCGTCCTGGCCTTCTTGAGCATCCTCGAAATCGTGGATTGATGGAGCTGCAGCTTCTCCGTGATGGTCTGTTGGTTCAATTCCTGGATGTAATACATCCGGGCGACTTTTGCTATCAACCGAAGTTCATCTACGCGTGCCATGGCCGTAAATTCTTCCCCTTTAACGGAGATTCTTCAATCGCGTTCGGGAACGAATGGATCAAATGCTTTTCGCTACCTGTGACTCGATGCGATGATGGGAGCAACCACTCTGCGCTGTCGGCTCTCAGATGGTGCTTGGAATCGGAGGCAGGTCGCGTGCGCGATTGTGATGGAAGGTCCGCCATCCTTTGTATCGGCTTAAGGCCTCGGCAACCGCCGGCCCGGTGTGACTGCGGCTCATGGCGGCATGGTGTTCAAAGCCGTTCTGACAGATGACGTGCATTAAGGCTGGGAGTTCCAGGACTTCAACCACCGCACGCGACCCGAACGTGTTCAGCGGATCGTCTGTGAACTGCCCTTGTGACACGTAGGCACAGATTCCGCCCGAAAGATCGTCTGTGCTGACGCGCGCGATTGTCACGGGACCGGTATCCGTCCGCCCATTGAGCGTGCCGACCGTGTTTTCCTCGCCCAGTGTGGTGCCAAGAATGGGCGCCGTTCCCATCTTGGCGTCCGGCAGAAACTCCGTCGCCCAGTTACCACAATGGAAGAGCACGCATTTATTCGGATCGCCGCCGTAATTGTTGTTCCAGTCTACGAGAGCGCTCGGACGCTCGCTCGCCAATTGCAATGCGTACATGCTGACTACGCCGGCGATATCCACTTCGCATGCAGAGGGCATCATGCGCTGGCTCATCATCGACATGATGGTGCACACGTTGACTCCGAAGTTCTTCTGCAGCGAACTCCAGCATTGCATCGCCGTGGCTGAAATCCCGAGCGAGTCCATCCAATCGTCGACCACGATTGCGAATTTGGCCATGCGCACCAGCGACTCTGCAGGAGCCGCCGATGTATCGGCGTATGCATGGATCTGCTCGATGCGGGTCTTCACGCGATCATCGGACTCCGTAATGCGTGAAGCCTCACCGAAAATCTCCGAGAGATCGATCGTATTGGTTGAGATTCCCGTATTCTCAAAGAGCTTCTCGCTGAAACGGGTGGTGTTGAAAGCATTGGGACGCGCGCCCACCGCGCCGATTCGAACGCGGCTTAATCCGCGCACTACCTTGCAGGTCTGAACAAAGCTGAGCAGGTCCTCCCTGAATCTCGGGTCAAGGACGGCAACGGTGTGATCGCGCGTGAGCGTGTATTTGAAGCCGAACTGCCGGAGGTTGTTGCACACCGAAATCTTTCCGCAGAACGCATCGCGGCGCCGATCCAACCCGAACTGGTCGAGATCGTCGGGGTACGCCTGCACAAGAATGGGCAGGTTGACGTCTGCCAGGCGTACTGAATCCGCAACCCCCTTTTCGTCTCCAAAGTTAGGCAGGCTCACCAGGATGCCATCGAGGCGATCGCGGTTCCGGCGGAGCAGGTCGCCACACTTACGTGCATTGGCCCAGGTCTCAACTGCGCCGAGTTTGCTGTCATCAGGGCTCAGCCATACCGGCTCGATCGACAGTTCCGCGAAAAGCCTGGCTAGATCGCGGCGCGCCTCGGATATCAGGACATCCGGGAAGAAGTCACGGTTGCCAACGATAACGCCGAGCGTTGTCATCTCAATTCACCTTACCTTTTCGAAATTATAGAAATCGTCTGCATTCTTTTGAGTTACGAGTTCGCAGAGAATGATCTGCCGCTCAGGCGTGTGAGTGGAGCCGGCCCTGAGAAATTCATTTGCTTCATCGACGGCCAGCCGTGCTATGAGTACCGCCGGCTGGAGGGCCGTCGCCCGAAGCTCGCCGCCACGGATAGCAGCGATGGCATCGGGGCTTCCGTCAAATCCGGATACAACGATTCCGCGGCGCCCTGCCGACTTGCATGCGGCCAGGGCGCCAAGCGCCATGGTGTCGTTCCCGGCGAGGATGCCCTTTACGTCAGCATGAGCCTGCAAAATAGTTTCGGTCTTTTGAAAGGCCTCCGATTGGGACCAGTTTGCGGATTGAGCCGCCACACGAAACAGGTTTGGCTGGCGGTCGAGAACGGAGTGAAAGCCGCTGGTACGAACCTGGGCATTCGTATCGGACTCGCGGCCGAGCAATTCGACGTAAGGGCCGCCTGATGTTCCGAGCGCCTGGACAAAGTCCTCTGCGACGATGACCGATCCCTGATGATTGTCCGCGATGATCTGGGCTTTCGCGATGCCGGTTACATTGATCTCGCGATCGATCAGAAAACAAGGAATGTGCGCCTCGGTGGCTCTCCGCACCGCGGCAACGGATGAATCGGCTCCGGCGTTATCCAGGATGATGGCCGCGGCGTTGGAAGCGATGGCAGCGTCGATCAGATTGTCCTGCCGGTACGCGTCGTCATCATGCGCGTCAACGCGAACGCGATAACCAATTGAGACAGCCCGGGCGGCTGCGGCGTCGGCTTCAGCCTTGAAGAACGGATTATCCTGCGAAGGAACAATCACGACAATCAGCCGCTTCGAAGCATCCGGACGGTGGCAGGCTGTCAGGGCGAAGGCCAGCAAGGCCGCAGCGGAACACAGGTTGCGGGCAAGCCGCATCACTCCGCACCCCCGGCGCCTGAACGCAGCAACAATGGAAGAAACCGCGCCTGCACGCGCGTCTGTGCCTGGTCGATGGCAACGGCAAGAATGATCACGGTGCCCTTGATAACCATCTGCCAGAATTCGGAAACGCCAAGCATCACCAGGCCGTCGGAAAGAACTCCGATCACGCATGCACCGAGAAGCGAGCCGATTACCGACCCGCGGCCTCCCATGAGAGACGTCCCGCCGAGAACTACAGCCGCGATCGCGTTCAGTTCAAAGCTTTCGCCGGTTGCAGGGTGCGCCGCCTCCAGTTGCGATGCGATGATCAAGCCAACAACTGCCGCGCAGAGCGAGGCGGCAACATAAGTAAACAACTTCACCAGCGGCACGCGAATGCCGGCCAGTCGCGCGGCGCGCTCGTTGCCTCCCACTGCATAGATGTGACGCCCCAGCGGTGTCTTTCTCGCGATAACGAGAGCGAAGGCAAACAGCACAAGCATGATCCAGACCGGCATCGGCAACCCAAGGAAAAACGTCTGCCCTAACGAGGGGAACCCGGTGTTTCCGCGAGCCGGCACTCCGGCCAGGTTGGGAAACGTCTTACCGTTGGAGATCAGAAGCGCCGCGCCGCGCGCAACATACAGGGTGCCGAGAGTGGCGATAAACGGAGCGACTCCCGCCTTTGAAACCAGCCAGCCGTTTAAAAGGCCGACAAGCAGCGATGCCGCGATCGCAATCACAACGCAAGCAGAGACCGGAAGATAATGGTGCGCTCCGCCATATTCAATTCCCTGCGTCAGCAGATAGCCAACCAGCATTCCAGCTAACCCGGCAACGGAGCCTACCGACAGATCGATGCCGCCGGTCAAAACCACAAACGTCATACCGATGGCAAGGATGGCCGCGATGGCAACATGCTTGGTAAGGATCTGCAGGTTGTTGGCAGTGAGAAAAGAAGGAGCCAACCAGGAGAAGAGCGCCACGAGCATCAGAAGAACCACGACCGCTCGGGCCCTGAGGACAAACAGCAGCGCACGCACGCCAGAAGAGACAAAGCCGGATGGCGGGCGCAGGACGGTGGTTGCGATAGTCATGCAGGTGTACTTCCCGGTTGCGAAGTAGGCGCCGCCGCGAGGACAGGACTTGCCGCGACAAACAAGGCTTCGTCGGAGAGTCCCTGGCGATCGAACATGGCGGCAATGCGTCCCTGACACAAAACCAGAGCACGATCCGCGAGCGCCTGCGTTTCTTCTATCTCGGACGAAGTAAAGATGACGCCAATGCCTTGAGAAGCGAGATGCCGCAGGATTGCGTAGATTTCGGCCTTCGCTCCAACATCCACGCCGCGAGTAGGCTCGTCGAGCAGCAACAGCGTTGGGGCGCATATCAAACAGCGCGCGATAATCACTTTTTGCTGATTTCCCCCGGAGAGCGCCGCCACTGGCAGTTCGAGATCGGATGCGCGAATATTCAGGTCCTTCACCAACTGCGATGCATGCGCGGCTTCCTGCCGCCGGCGGATGAACACGCCACCGGCTGCTGAAAGCGCGATGTTCTCGCGAATGGAAAGTTCGGGGACAAGGCCATCCCGCTGGCGGTCTTCCGGGACAAGGTGAATGCCTGCCCTGACAGCGTCGGTAACGGAATGTAATGGAAGAACTCTGCCTTTAAGTTGAATTGTTCCGGAAGCAATGGAGCGAGATCCTGCGAGGGCTTCGAGCAGTTCGCTGCGCCCCGCTCCCAGGAGGCCATAAATACCAAGAATCTCACCCTGAAAAAGGGTGAAGCTCACATCGCGGACAGGTACCTCTGCCTCCTCCGCCTCGGAGGACGTAACGAGAGTGAGGCCCGCGACCTTAAGTAGCGGTACCTCCTGCACGACCGGCGCAGGCTCTCCACCGGCCGGTCCAATGTCGCGCCCAGACATGCGCTGAACGATCCATTGACGGTCAACCTTTGCACGTGGCGCATCCCCAACCACATGCCCGCCTCGAAGCACGGTGAAGTGATCCCCGATATGCAAAAGTTCGTTGAGCCGATGCGAGATATAGATGATGGTCAGGCCCGCACGCTTCAACTCTGAAATGACCGCAAAGAGCGATTCCGCCTCCGTGTTCGACAGCGCCGACGTGGGTTCGTCCAAAATCAGAATCTTCGCCTGCTGTTCGAGAGCGCGCGCTACTTCCACAATCTGGCGACAGCCGAGCGACAGGTGGCCGGCGTCCGTGCGAACATCCATAGGGCTGCGCAAGTGCCGCAATACCTCTGCGGAACGCTTTTCCTCAGAGACTCGATCCACGAAGAAAGTACCACGCACGAGTTCGCGTCCGGCAAAGATGTTGTCAGCAAGATCCAGGTTGGGCAGAACCGAGAGCTCCTGGTGGACAATCGCGATGCCATGACGGGCAGCCTCCCGCGGAGAACGCAATGCGACCTGCGCACCATCAAGGAAGATTTGTCCTTCGTCTGGTTCTTCAACACCGGAGAAAATGCGCATCAGTGTGGATTTTCCGGCGCCATTCTCGCCAATGAGTACATTTACCTGGCCTCGATGGGCCCGGAAATCAACTGCATCAAGCGCAATGGTACCTGGATAACGGCGCGTAATGGCGCGAGCTTCAAGAATCACACTTGACGAAGTTCTCTTCATTTCAAGGTTCTCGCTGCGCTTTTGACGCCGGCAATCGCTTTCTTCCAACCCTCGTATAGGCGTCCACGCTCGTCCTCTCTCATCTGCGGCTCGAACCGTTCGGGATCCTGCGCGATGGACTCAAGCTCAGGCAAGGAGTTCCACCACCCAAGCATGAGCCCGGCGAGCCAGGACGCTCCAATTGCAGACAGTTCTTCATTGCGGGAGCGTATAACCGGCCGTCCAAGGATGTCGGCTTGAAATTGCATCAGCATAGAATTGCGGGTGGCTCCGCCATCGACAAGTAACTCGCCGAAGTTGATGCCTGCGACAGATTGCATTGCGAAGAATACATCGGCAACTTGATACGCGATCGCGTCCAATCCAGCGCGGGCCAGATGTGCCGATGAATGGTGTCTTCCCAGTCCGATGATGGAGCCGCGGGCGTCCGCATCCCAGTGCGGCGCACCCAGGCCAAGCATGGCAGGGACGAAGTAAACGCCGTCCGCATCGCTGACACTCGACGCCATTTGCACAACCCCTGACACCGGATCGGAAAGGTGGAGAAAGTCGCCCAGCCACTGAATCGCTGAACCGGTCATGGGAATGTTGCCTTCGAGCGCAAACTGGGTCCCGCCCTCAGTCGACCAGGCGATTGTGCGCGCCAGTGAGGGCGTGTCGCAGGGTAGATCTGGAGCAAGGGCCATCAATGAGGAACCCGTTCCATACGTAGATTTCACAGCACCGGGCGCAAAGTGCCCGTGCCCGAACATCGCGGCATGAGAATCTCCGACAACTGCCAATATCGGCACTTCACTCAGCTGCGGCAGCCGACGGCACATGCCGAAGTCGTTTGTGGACGGTTTGAGTGCCGGCATCGATTGGGCCGGAATGCAGAACCATTCCAGAAGCTCCGAATCCCACGAGAGCGATTGCAGATTCAGCAAACCGGTCCTTGACGCATTGGTGAGGTCGGTTGCGTGACTTGTTGCATCCGTCAAGCGATGGATCAGCCACGAATCAACCGTGCCGAAATAAATATCTGATTTGCGCGCCGCGGTTTTGACCGCAGGTACGTTCTCAAGCAGCCAGGCCCATTTCCCGGCTGAAACCAGGGGAGCCAGCGGAAGACCTGTCTTTTCCCGAAACCGGTCTGCTTTCGGCGCCAGCCGGTTGCAGATCTCCCCCGAGCGTCCGCACTGCCAGCTGACCGCATTCGAGAGTGGCTCCCCGGTCGATGCGCTCCATGCGACCGCGGTCTCTCTCTGATTCGATATGGCAACAGCTTCAATGTGGCCGCCGGTATTTCCGGCATACTGAACGGCTGCCTCCACAACCATGCGGACCGAGTTCCATATGCTCGTCGGATCCTGTTCGACATACCCGTCCTGGCGACTCACGATGGCAAGGGACGCCGCGGTCCGAAATGCCGGCGAGCCGGAGCGGTCCACCAACAAGGCCTTGGTGTTTGTCGTGCCCTGATCTATTGCAAGAATGAGTCCGGAGCCCATCTAGCCCCTCTCGGATACCAATTCCAGCGCCGCATTCTCAATGCCTTGCGCTGTGAGCCCGAAGTGTTCAAGTAGAAAATCGGCGGAACCGGTTGGAGCAAACGTATCGGGAACCCCAAGCATGCGCATGGGCGCGGGATGCTCCACAGCCAGCACTTCGGCAACTGCGCCACCCAGCCCTCCGGCGACCAGTGCCTCCTCCGCAGCCACGATGCCCTTCGTTTCGCGAGCCGCCTTGACGATGGCCTCCCGGTCAAGCGGCTTCACGCTGCTCATGTTCAGCACGCGGGCCTGGATACCCTTCTGTGCCAGGCTCTCGGCTGCGTCGAGAGCGAGAGCCACCATAAGGCCGTTTGCAATTAGCGTTACATCGTGGCCTTCGCGAACGACGACCGCCTTCCCGAGCTTGAACTCGTAATCTTCACCGTGAACCTTGCGCACAGGAACGCGGGCAATGCGCAGGTACATTGGTCCGACGTGCTCCAATGAATACCGCATGACTGCGGCCGTCTCAATCGGATCTGCAGGCACGATGACCGTCAAATTCGGCAGCACGCGCGTCCATGCCAGATCCTCAATGGAGTGATGAGTTGGGCCAAGCTGTCCATAGGCCATCCCCGGCGACATGCCGCAGATCCGGACATTCGCCTTGGAGTAGGCCATATCCACCTTCACCTGCTCCATCGCCCGTGCGGTCAGAAAGCATGATGCACCGCACAGATACGGCACCATGCCGGCATTGGCAAGCCCGTTGCCCACGCCCACCATGTTCTGTTCGGCGATGCCCACATTAATGAATCGATTCGGGTACTTCGTCTTGAATTCCTTCATCTTTGCCGAAGAGAGGGAATCATTGATCACGACGCAGACCCGGTTATCGCGCGCGGCCAGCTCATCTAGCGCTTTCGCATACGCATCCCGGCAATCGAACAACTGCTGCTTCTGGCTCAGGTCTCTATCCACGGTTATGGAACTCACCACCCCACCTCCGTTCCCAGTTCACGAGCCGCTAGTTCCAATTGCTCCTTCGTGGGCACACCGTGGTGCCAGGCCGCCTTATTCTCGGCAAAAGAAACACCCTTTCCTTTCGTGGTCCTGGCAATAAAGCACGATGGCATGCCGCTCTCGATCGGCAATGCCGAGAAGGCTTCTGCTAAAGCCAGATGGTCGTGACCGTCCACTTCTTTCACGGCAAATCCAAAGGCAGACCACCGGTCTGCCAGGGGTTCCATACAGATAGTGTTCTCTGTGAAATCTCCCTGCTGCAGACGGTTCCTATCAACGATAACCACTAGATTGTCCAGATTGTGCTGTTGAGCACACATGGCCGCTTCCCAGTTCGAGCCCTCTTGAAGCTCCCCGTCTCCAACCAGGACAAAAACCCTCCATGACTCCTTCCTCATGCGGGCACCCAAAGCCATACCCACGGCAATCGGCAACCCATGTCCCAGGGGACCGGTGTTCGCCTCCACGCCGGGCAGTTTATTTCGGTCCGGGTGACCATTCAGCATTGAAAGCGGGTCCATAAAGGTCTTCAATTGTTCGATCGGGAAGAAACCGCGCAGGGCGAGCGTCGAATAGAAAGCCCCCGAACAATGCCCCTTCGACATCACAAAGCGATCTCTCTGCGGCCAGTGAGGCCTATCAGGATCGATGTGCAGGATTTCGCCGAGGTATAGAGTTGCGAGAATGTCGGCTGACGACAAGTCTCCGCCGGTATGGCCGAGTTTGGCATAATTCGTCATGGACATTGCGCTCAGTCGAATCCAATTCGCCTTTTTGCGCAACGCCGTTGCCTGCTCATCCAGACGGTTCGACTGTTCAGAAGTTCCTTGGGCACTCATTCAACACCACGTCGTTTCCGTGTTCAATTACCTACCAGCTTACTCGGAACAGAATTAATTTCCAACATTTTCGTGATTGCATAATTATGCAACAACGCCGCGCCTTAGCCAAAAAGAGAGCGCTACGGAGGAGCGGAACGAATGCTTCATCCTAGATGCAAGGCCCGTTTCAGGGTAGTAATCTCGCAACTACGCACGATCTACTCTCAATGAGGCTTTGGTATTTCTGCAGAAGTGAGCCAACCGCCACTTGTCCATCTGTCCGGAAAGGCGACTATACAGGCAAATGGCTTGCGGCAGAGAAATGCGCCCAATGGCATGGCCTTCGAAGTTTCCTAGTACCTATCTCCCACCTCAAATTCATAACGAGCTCGGATTAGCGAGTTGGGTTCTCATCCAGCCCGTTCATGTCATGTACGAATCCTGTTGGGAGGATTAATGGCCTTCTCCTCCGTATTTCAATTGATTTGAAACGGTAAATCCACCCCTCTAGTGACGTGACCGCATATATAGGTAACCAACGCTGATACTTGTATAGAGCGGTTTCTGGTTGTATTGCTGAGGTATGGGCAGAGGCAAACGACTCCAGATTGGGCTCAAGCAGCGAGATCGGCAACAGATAGAGCAGTTGCTAGGCAGCGGATTGCAGGCAGTTCGCACAACATTACGTGCATTGGCGCTGCGTCAGATGGATCAGGGCCAGTCCACGCCTGCAGTAGGGGCCAATCTGGGCTTGTCTGCCAAGGCCGTGTGGCAGATCGGCAAGCGATACCAGCAAGGAGGGTTGGAGCGGGCGTTATTTGATGCGTCTCGCCCTGGCAAGACCCCGGCCCTTGATTCGCAACAGCAGCAGCGCATTATCGCCGTGGTTTGCTCGCCGCCTCCAGAGGGACGAGCGCGCTGGACGGTACGGCTATTGACCGAAGAAGTCATCAAGCGCAAACTTGTCCCCCGCGTTGGCCGAGAAACCATCCGTGTGCTGCTGGAAGGCCATGACCTCAAGCCATGGCGGGAAAAAAATGTGGTGCGTGGGAGAGTTGGACGAGAAGTACATCTTCAACATGGAGGACGTGCTCAAGACATACGAAAGACCCCAGTCAAAGAGTGATCCCGTGGTTTGTGTCGATGAAAAGCCCGTTGTACTGCATGAAGATACACGGTCCCCGATTCCGATGCAGCCCGGTCAGGTCGCGCGACGGGATTATGAATACAAGCGCTGCGGCACAGCTAACGTCTTTTGTGGAATCGAGCCAAAGGCCGGTGTTCATTTCACCAAAGTGACTCCTACACGTTCGGCAGATGAGTTCGCCGACTTTCTTTTGGAGATTGCCAAACACTACTCCGCTGCCGACACCATCCACTTGGTCTTGGACAACTTGAACACCCACACCCGCAAGGCATTGGTGGACCGCTTCGGTCAAACGGCGGGCGGATGGCTTTGGGAGCGATTCGCAGTTCATTACACGCCGAAGCACGGAAGTTGGCTGAATCAGGCCGAAATTGAGATTGGTCTCTTCAGCCGTCAATGCCTGGGAAAACGCAGGATTGGGGACATCGCTACGCTGCGCCGCGAAGCCAAAGCCTGGAATCATCGCTCCAACCGCGCCAGAATCAAGATTCAGTGGAAGTTTACCCGAAAACTAGCTCGACTCAGGCTCAATTACTCAATCAAGCGGTCATAGTACTAGCAGCGAATTCACGGTGGCCTCTGTCCACCCGTTTCCTCAGTCCTTTAAAAAAACACTTGCATGTGATGTAGCGTTATGGTTAACTACAACACCATAGATGCCGCTGCCCCTGAAACCTGATGCCGGCTCGGCCCGAAGGGAACGGCAAGTTTGAGGAGGATTCAAATGAAAACGCGTCGTTTTAGTCTGGTTCTTGTTGCATTGTTGATCTCTACAGCGGCTCTTGCGCAGTCGCCGCGCAAAAGTCTTTCGAGCAGCTGAAGTCTCTGGCGGGATCGTGGGAAGGCAGCCTGGATGGCATGCCACTGCACGTTTCGCTGCGCGTGACATCGAAGGGAAACGCGCTCCTGCATGAAATGAAGGGCGCTGGGCCGGATGATCCGATCACGTTATTCCATCTGGACGGCGAGCGCCTGCTTCTGACCCACTATTGTGACGCCGGAAACCAGCCCCGCATGGTGGCAACTATTTCGCCTGACGGCAAGACCATCGTTTTCAATTTCATCGATGGTACCAATCTGCTAAGTTCGCAAATGGGACACATGCAGCGCGTCACTTTCACCTTCATCGATTCGGATCATCACACCGAAAAATGGGAGTTCGCGATGGCCGACGGCAAGCAGATGGGTGGCTTACTCGACCTGAAGCGCACCAAATAAAACCGTCTTTGCCCGATCGAGAGATCATCCGGAGCGCTATCGATCCGATCGAATCGCTCATCTTGACCAGCAGGGTGGAGAGCAGAGGATTTCTGGAACACAGGATGGATTTCGAGTGGAACGACAGTCAGCCGATCTACCGCCAGCTTCGCGACCGGGTTGTCGCCATGATACTCGACGGCGTACTCAAGGAAGGCGATCCGTTGCCCTCAGTGCGCAACAGTGGCCGCCGAGTATCGGGTCAATCCGCTTACCGTCCTGAAGGCTTATCAACAATTGGTGGACGAGGAACTGGTGGAGACGAAGCGAGGGCGGGGCATGTTTATCAATGCCGGCGCACGCCACTTGCTATTGCGTGGAGAACGACAAAAGTTTCTGGACGAAGATTGGCCCAGGATTCATGCAACTATCCAGCGGCTTGGCCTGAAAGCGGAAGATCTGCTCGATGGCGCCTACGCAAGAAGCGCCAAGCCGGATTCCCGAAAGAAGGAGCGCTGAAATCATGGCATGCATAGAAGCGCGCGGTCTCCGCAAGCAGTTTGGAACGACGATCGCGCTGGATGGCATCGAATTGCATGTCGAAGAAGGCCGCATCCTGGGACTCATTGGTCCCAACGGCGCGGGCAAGACTACCGCGCTCAACGCGATTCTGGGCCTGCTGCCCTATCAGGGTGAGCTGCAGGTTCTCGGCCGCGACCCCTGGACCGAGCGCGATCAGCTCATGCGCGACGTCTCTTTCATTGCCGATGTTGCCGTGTTACCGAGTTGGATAAAGGTGTGGCAGGTGCTCGACTATATTGCCGGCGTGCATCCCCGGTTCGATCGCGCCAAAGCGGAGAGTTTCCTTGCCAAAACCACCATCGGACATACGCGCAAAGTCCGCGACTTATCCAAGGGCATGGTAGCTCAGTTGCACCTTGCCCTGGTCATGGCGATCGATGCCAGGCTGCTGGTGCTGGACGAGCCGACGCTGGGGCTCGACATCCTTTACCGAAAGCAGTTTTACGATTCGCTGCTGAATGACTACTTCGATCGCAGCCGCACCATCATCGTGACAACGCATCAGGTGGAAGAGATCCAGAACGTTATCACCGACCTGATGTTTATCAACCGGGGCCGCGTCGTGCTGAGTTGCAGCATGGAAGAGATTGAGTCGCCGCTTTCTCGAAGTGATGGTTCGTCCCGGCGATGTAGAGACGGCGCGCGCGCTCAAGCCCATACACGAGCGCCAGGTTCTCGGTCGCAGCATCCTGATGTTCGACGGGGTTGATCGTGAGCGGGTGGCTGCGCTTGGCGATGCGCGTACCCCCAGCATCGCCGACTTATTCGTTGCCGTCATCGAGGCACAAGGAGCGGCCAGGTGAGTACACAATCGAACGTGATGCCCGAGTCGTCTCTCCGCTCGCAGGGAATCGCAGCCGCGGCCATACCCGCGGTAAAGCTCATGTACTGGTCGGTGCGGCGCGAATTGTGGGAAAACCGGGCGATCTATGTTGCCCCCGTCGCGGTCGCCTGCGTGTTCCTGTTTGGCTTCTCGATCAGCATCTTTCACCTGCTGGTCGAGATGCATGCCGCGCCTTGGCTCGACGCAATGCAGCAGCGCGAGTTGTTCGGGCAGCCATACGAGTTCGCTGAAGATCTGATCATGGCTGCCACTCTTATCGTCGGACTGTTCTACTCTGTCGATGCCCTCTATGGGGAACGCCGCGATCGCAGCATTCTGTTCTGGAAGTCGGCGCCGGTCTCGGATCTCACCACGGTGCTGTCGAAGGCCGCGATTCCGATCGTGATTCTTCCTCTGCTCGCATTCGCAATCACCGTTCTTACGCAATGGCTCATGCTGATGATCAGCAGCGCGGTGCTGCTGGGCAGCGGCCAAAACGTGGCGATCCTCTGGTCGCGGGTGGGCATCTCCCACCGCTGGCCCATGCTGCTCTTCCACTTCCTCTGCATTCACGGGCTCTGGCAATCGCCAATTTATGCCTGGCTCTTGCTGATATCCGGCTGGGCACGGCGCGTGCCGATTCTTTGGGCTGCGTTGCCGCCGCTGACCATCGGCATCGCGGAGAAGGTTGCCTTCAATACGACGTATTTCGGTTCTTTGATTGGCAGCCGCTTCACCGGCGGCTCCGAAGGCGCCGCGATCATGGGACGCGGCAGGCCAATGGATCCCACGATGCACGTTGGACCGCTCCATTTCCTGATCAGTCCGGGCTTCTGGATTGGTTTGGCGATCACCGCGGCCTTTCTGGCTGCTGCCGTCCGCGTGCGCCGCTGTCGCGGGCCCATCTGATTCGTACACCGGCTTCATTCCATCTCGACGAATTGATTCAGTCCCAAGGAGGACCTATGGAATCCCTCGTTTCTTTGAACTGCCCGGAACCGGTTGTATGCAATTCCGCGTTGCCCACCGCTTCGATCTGGCAGGACATTCTCGCCCAGGCAGTAACCGGCGAGCTCATGGCCGCCATGAACTACCAGTCACTATCGACCATTTGCGACGACCCCGAAGAAGTTGCCGACGCCTTGGAGCACGCCCAGGGCGAACAGGGACACGCCGCGGCGTTCGCCGCCGAAGGCCGCAAGATTGGAGTGGATGTCCCCAACAATGTCAACGCCAGGTACTGGAGGCGGATTCGCGAATCATTCATGCGCTCGATCGCGGAGCGCGACTTCATGGCCTGCCTGATCGTTCAGGAGATCATGCTCGAATCGTTCGCCGTCGCAAGCTATACCCGTGTGGGGAAGGCCGCTCCGGGCAGTCTCGGCAAGACCTTTGCTGCCATTGCCGCGGAGGAAGAGGGGCACATCGAGCACGCGATGGACATTCTGCGAGTCGGAGCGAGCCAGGGACCCACAGCGATTCGATGACAAGGTGTATCGGCTTCATCTCGACGTCATGACGACGCTCACGGAGATGGTTGCCAAGGAATGCCGGCACGGACAGTGCGACCTATGCCACAGCAGCTTGCGTGAAACCATCGCTTTCCGAGGTCGGGCTGACCACCGTCGAACTGCGTGGAGCGTCGCTGCAACAGTATCTGAAGACACTGGACGCGCTAGGACTGCCCGGGGAGGTAACACTGCAATGGGTCGCGCAACTGCCAGTGTAACCGTGCGAGAGCGGCGGTCCGAACTGGATTTCGCTCTCATCGGACATCAGGAAAGCTGGCGCTCGGCCGCGGATGTGCTCGCTGTCCTGCGCGGCGCCGAGCGCGCGCGATTGCCCGACGAGGAAATCAGGGAGATCTTCCCGTGGATTCCGCCGCGAGCCGTATGTAACGTCGAGGTAGCGTCAGCGACAGGTGCGACGGCGCGCGGCTTGTATATCGACTGCTTCATTCCTCCGGATCGCCTGGATTGCAGAATACGTCCACGACAACCTCGGCCGCGTTCGGGCCGCCGCCGCCTGTGCAATCAACCGGGGAGCGAGGATCGTGAGCCTGGGTGGATTTAGCTCCATCCTGATCGAAGGCAACTTCGATCGCCTTCCTGACCGGAGCAGATACGATCTTCACGACCGGCAATACGCTGACGGTTGCATTCATCGTTCAAGGCATCAGAAAGATGTGCGCGATTGAGGGGCGGGATCTTCGCAGATCGACGCTCCTCATCGTTGGAGCGACAGGAGATGTGGGTTCCGGCTGTGCCCGCTGCCTGGCGCCTTTCGTCAAACGCGTGATGCTTTGCGCGCGCAACGCGGAGCGGCTGCGCACCCTTGCCGCCGAGTTGGAGGCGGATGGAACCGAGGTAGAAATCGCAACCCGGCTCGAGCACGCCCCGTTTGCGGCCGACATCGTGATCTGCGCGGCGAGCCTGGCATCTCCTTCACTTTGGTTGGGCCGCATTGCGCCAGAGGCAATCATTTGCGATGCGGGCTACCCGAAAAACCTGAATGCTCGCAGCGATATGGATGGCGCCCGAGTCTTCTTTGGTGGACTGGGACAGATTTCGGGAGGATTGAGTTTCATGCCGGATTTCAAAGGCATTCTGAATCGGCATCCATTCCCGGATGTGGCCCATGGATGTTTACTCGAAGGCATGGCCCTCGCCCTGGCGCGCCGTTTCGAGCCGTTCTCGCAGGGGCGAGGGTTCATAACGCGGGAGCGGGTTAAAGAAATCGAGACCCTTGCAGCACTGCACGGAATCCATCTCGCGCCGCTCTACAACGCTGAAGGGCCTCTGGAGGGTGTGAGCACAACAGCCAAAACCGCAATACTCTAGCCGGTACTACCAGCAGTTGAGAATCAGTATCGGCAGACGGCCGCTTCAATTGGCCGAAAACCGCCTACGGAGAGAACTGAATTCGAAACTTGGTATAACTCGGAAACCACATGGACGACAAGGCGACAATAGGGCCATGCTCGCGCTCCACTTTCGGTGAGTCCATTTGGCATCGACTGAGAGCTTCTCGGGCCAGATGCCGGTCTTAAGTAAGCTGCTGCACGGGCGGCGGCGTGGGTCTCCGAGTAGTTTCGTGGCCGGTGTAGCGTTTGGATCATAAGGAGGTCATTTACTACATCTCTTCGGCTGCATCTGCAGACCGCAGATAATCGACCATCTCACCTCCCCGACATGCGGGAAGTTCCGATAGGAAGCTAACGTTGTGGTTACTTATATCCTCGACTGATCGCAGATTCGTACCTCTGATTTGGGGAGCAGTGATACCTGTTGAAGTCTGCAGTTTGCAGGCGAGTAATATCCTTCGACAGGACAGTCGCAATGGGAGGGCCAGAAATACCGTTCTACCCGGTGTATGGGTTGTTGCCACCATTGACCTGGCTCTGTAAAAGCTCAACCAGGCAAAAGTTGAGTTCTCTGTCGATGATGTTTGCCCCGTCACTGCACATATGGCCACCCGTCAGACGTCCATCCCAGCTTGTTCATACCCAGCGCAGGAGCCCCGTTGTTGTTGCCGTCGTAATAGTGGTACACGAGGATGTCGCCGTCGGTGTCGTTCAGGACTGTCTGGCCACCCGGCCCGACAATGTTACCGTGCGAACTGAGCACGATCGTGCCGCCACCCTGAGTGAGGGGAATGCCACCGCGATCCGTGTACGGACCGTTCACCGCAGTGGAACGTCCCACGATGATGCGGTATGTGCTGCCCGTGCCCTTGCAGCAATCGTCCACGGACGCGAACAGGTAGTAATATCCGCCGTGCGCATACGCGTAAGCGCCTTCAATTCCGGTACCCGTGGCGTGATATGCAAGTTGCGTGCATCCTGCGCCAGTGGGAATCCCTGTGCCTTTGTTGACCGCCACTATCTGGATTCCGCTCGACCACGAGCCGAAGACCAGCCACGCGTTGCCCGCACTGTCCACGATCGACGCCGGGTCGATCGCGTTCGATCCGGCGCACATGCCGGATGTGTACACCGGGCCGCCCGAATCCGCAAACGTTCCCGGCGCGCCGCTCGTGCTCGTCGCGAGCCCGATAGCTGAATTCGCGCTGCCGAACTCCGAAGCCGCGTAATAGAGCCAGTAGGCGCCGTTGTGCTCAGAGGCATCGGGTGCCCACAGATCGCCGCTCGATCCGGTGTAGGTATTTGTCCACGCTGGGAGCGAGGAGAGCGCCGTTCCATCGTCGGCGAAATTCGTGCGATCGTTGGACGTATGCGCGTGCAGCAAGCTGTGCGTAGAAAACAGCGCGTATCCACCCGCGGTCTTCAGAATCGACGGATCGTGGATTCCGACGGCCGCATTATCGGGTGCGGTGTAGGCGACCTGCGCAGTCATGGGATCGGGATAGGCGGGGCTGCTTGTCGCCGTCAGCGTCCACTCCTGGCATGTGCATCCCGTGCCGGTCGTCGCACGCGCGGCTTGGTCGATTGCGGCCGATGCGCTGGTGCTCGAATTCGCGACCTCGAGATACATTCCGCTGTTAGCGTTCTTGATCAGGTAGTTGCCGTCTTTGAGAAGATAAAACCCCCACAGGTGATCCTGCGTGCCATTGTCGGCCCATTGCACTGCCTGCGCGCCTGAGCTCGAAGAGGCATTCGCAATGCCCATCAACTGGTGGCTGAGGAGGTTCTCGATGTTGTACTGCGAACTGCTCATGGGGATGAAGTGCCACAAGGCGTCCGGAGAATTCGTATCGCTTTCCTGGGCGGTGTTGGCGCCCGCGGTCTGGCTCTGCCCGGAGATCCCCAAAACCAGGCCGCTGGCGGCGTTCTTCACCTTGTAGCCGGTTATGTCACCCACGGAGCTGAGCGTGCCGAGCTCCGGCGTGGTGGTCGTTGTTCCGCCTCCGCCGCCCGGGCTGGACGCACCTCCACCGCAGCCCCACAACGCCATGGCAGCACCCATCGCCACCAACCACGCCCCCACGCGTACACGACCCGCCATGCCGTTCCTTTTCTCTCTGTCGCTGTCTGGTTATTTCGCCTGGCCGCTCGTGCTCAACGCTACGTGCGGCCATCCGCCGTTCCACTCAATGGTGGAAATCTGCAGCGCCGGTTTACCCGTCACCGCATCGTAGGCATGGAACACCAGCAAGTCGCCCTCAGTCCGCTGCACGACCGACTGGCCCCCCGGGCCAAGCCAGCGTTGATTTGCCGAGAGCAGTTGAGTGCCTCCGCCTTTACACATTGGCGTTCCGTTTTCGTCCACGTAGGGACCGGTCACCTTGGATGAGCGGCCGACCATCGTGCGGTAGGAGCTCTTTGTGCCGCGGCAGCATAGATCAAACGACACGAAAAGGTAATAGGAATCTCCGTGCCGCACGATGAACGGCGCTTCGATTGCCTCCCAATTCGGGGGCAGCCCCGGTTTCGGATCTTCGGCTTCCGCCGGCTTGGCGCGCGTTGCCAGTGCATACAGCGTTGAATCCGAAGCCGACAACTTGCCCGTCGCCGCATCGATGCGGCGCATCTTGATCCCGCTCCAGAAGCTGCCGAAGCTTAGCCACGGCTGTCCTTTCGCATCGAGAACAATGTTCGGATCGATGGCATTGAAGTCATCGGTGGCGACGGACTTCATCACCAGTCCCTCATCCTTCCAGTGATACGAGGGGCTCTGAAGATCGAGCGTGTCATTGGTGGCCAGCGCGATACCCGATGTGTTCATGCCAAAGACCGAGTACGCGTAGTACAGGTGATATTTCCCGTTAAAAAACGAGACATCCGGCGCCCACAGCTCCTTCGTCTTTGGGCTGTCGGCGCGAATCCACGCCGGGATGTCATCGAACACGCGACCACATAACTTCCAGTCCGTCACGTTGCTGGAGCAGCGAATCGCGAACTGGCCGCCGCCCGGCGCCGGACCCGTGGCAAAAACGTAGTACTTCTTTCCTTCTCTTCCCATGGATGGATCGTGGGTCAACGAATAATCCCCGGTGAGTTGCAGTGCCTGCGGCGTCTGGCTCCAGAGCGCTGGCATGAGAGCGGCCGCCATAACCGCGGCAATCAGCTTTATTCGACGCATAAGTCCGTCCTGTTAAAAAGGCAGAGAGCTGGCCTGATCTTTGTGTTTAACGAAGATTGGCCTTTCCTCGAAGGGCCCAGCCGGAATGAACTGGCCGAGGCCCTCCGGGGTGCTGGTTATGTACTTAATAATTGAACCTCAGCATGAATTGCACATTCCTCGGTCCAAGCAGCGTACTGCCAATCTGGCCGAAGTTTGTGTCCTGAATGCCGGAATCGGGTTTATTGAACGAGTGGCGATTGAATGCGTTGAACATCTCTCCACGGAAATCCGCCGAGATACGTTCGTGGATTTGTATGTGCTTGTTAATGCCGAAGTCCTCGTCGTAGAATCCGAATCCGCGGATATCGCTCGAGTTGCGCGGCATGTCGCCGAACTTGTATTGCACATTGATGTTGGGCGTGGGGTTCGGATCCGCAAAAGCAGCGCAATTCCAGTAGCCGGTCGTACAGGCGCCCGAACCAGTTCCGATCGAGTTGGTGTTCTTGAAGTTGAAGGGATTGTAGCTGCCTGTGGAGCCCTTCACCGCTTGTGTCTCCACGCGGTTCGGGCGGATGCCGTTATCGAGACCGGGGATTCCATTGGCTCCAAAGAAACTGATGGGCTGTCCCTGCAGATAGCGCTGGACGCCGCTGATCCTCCAGCCGGACACTACCGCATTTACTACCCTGGGTGTGTTGTTCAGCAATTTCTTGCCCCGTCCCACGGGCAGTTCATACAGGTAGCTCACCACGAAGTTATTAGGAATGTCCTCGTTGCTGACTGCCTTCTCCGCCTTGTGGTCGTAGGGATTCTGCGTGCCGCCCTGGTTCTGCAGCGTACTGTAGTACGGCTGGATGGCGTCAGCGTCGGTTAATGTTTTTGAGAATGTGTACGACGCCAGTATGTTGAAGCCGTTATGGAAGCGCTGCTCCAACTTTGCAGTGAGTGCCTCGTAGCTCGACTGCCCGACGTTCTGCAGGAAGCTGTCCTGGTTGATGTATCCGTACTGCGGGAACGGGCGCAGCGCCTGCTCAACAGGTTCGGAGATTCCCCACGTGCATCCGGACGCGCATGAGAAGCCGACGTAAGGCTGAACCGGAGGAGAACTCCAACCGTTGGGGCACGGAGCCACCGCCCACCATTGCAGGCAGGTGCCCATGGCCAGAGCCGAAGCGGGTATGTCGTTGGGATAATCGATAAGACCATGCAAGCGGGTCGCATGGTTGCCGAGGTACCCGAGCGAGAAGAAAAGATTGGGATTGATCTGGACCTGATTCTCGAAGCTCCAGGTTTCCACCATGGCGGGACGTCCGTTTGTTTTGCCTACGGAGTCCACGGCCTGGCTATTCGATTGTGTCGGATCGAGGTTGGGCGTATTGGTGAGCAGCGGAAGTCCTGCATCTGTCTGGGGACCGGAAAGCGGATCGCCGGTAAACAGTGTCTGGTTCTGTGTGAATCCCTGCAATGTTCCCTGGCCGAAGTCCGCATACACCAGGGGTCCGTAGTAGATTCCGCCGTTTCCGCGCAGCACCACCTTGTCGTGGAGGAATGCCGGCGCCCACGAGAATCCTACGCGTGGCTCGTAATCTCCGTAGTAGGTGTTGGCCCAGGTTTCGCCCACGTTCCCATTGCGACCGGCGCCTTTGCCCGCAAATACCAGCGCGCCCAAGGTGCCGGCCGCGCCCGGATTCGGCGTCGTGGGGCTGAAGTTGGTGGTATCGCCTTCTGCTTCATGCCGCGGCGTGTCGAAGCTCCAGCGCATGCCCAGATTTAAGGTCAGGTTGCTGCGCAGTTTCCAGTCGTCCTGCACAAATAGAGAACCGAAGTGCGTGATCCAGCGCGGCGCGTGAATCTGCTTCAGTGCATTTGCAGTGCCTGCCTGACCAATCAGGAAGGCTGCGAACGAGTTGCCGTCACGGCCCCAGTACGTCTGATCCGACGCGGTCTGGTTATCCCAGAACGAAAAGCAGCCCGAGGTGCCGCTGCATGTGCCGCCGATCTTGCTGATAAACGAGTACTGGTGGTACTGCGCTTCGCCCCCGAACTTGAAGCTGTGCGCGCCGCGCTGCCAGTGCATGATTTCGTTCAGAGCGATCGTGTTGTCCACGTCCTGCGCGTAATTGTTTTCGCCGAAGCCGGGGAACGGGCTGCCCACGAAGACAAATCCGGGAAACACCGGACCGCTGCCGTTGGAAATCCCCAGTTTGCTATCCCAATCCTGTCCCATATTCGCCGCGCGCGACTTGTTGTAATTATTGGAGCGGTTGGTGCCGATGGTCAGCGAGTTGATCAGGCGTGGCGTCATGATCCAGTCCCACCCAACGCGCGACAGCTTGGCCAACTGATCCACCGAACCTCCTCCACTGGAGTTGATGGGCGGAGGCAGGTTAAGTCCGTTGCCTTGGTCCGTATTCTCTCTCGAACTGAAGAAGCCCCAGATCTTGTGATTGACGCCTACGTTCTGGTCGATGCGAAAGCTGTAGACCGTTTGTGCCAGGCTGTCGGTGGTGTCGTAGACGTAATTGTTCGTGCCGCCGGTCAGGTTCGGCTTCGGCATGAATTGCAGCACCGCTTTCGCCACCGAACTCTCGCGGTTGACAGGAATTTTGTTGAGAACTCCGTTGCCATCTTTGAACGGCACCGTGCGGCATCCGTTGCTCTCGATGGCCGGATCGAAGATCTCGCCGAAATAGAGCGGCGTAACGCCGTCGCAAGCGAAAGCCTGGGTGCCATTGACTGTGATGGGGCCGCCCAGCGTCGGGGAGAAGTCGAAATACTGGCCGTCGCTGCCCAACTCCGCGGACGTGGGAATCAGGCTGGTGACCGCCGACCCCGTGTTGTAGCGCAGTTGCTCCCAACTGAAGAAGAAGAACGTCTTCTCGCGGCCGTTGTACAGGCGAGGAATGCGAACCGGACCGCCCAGCGTCAGTCCGTAATCGTTCTTGGTGTCGGCCGTACGCTGCAGGCTGGCCCGCACCGTCGGATCTGTCGCCGTGGCCAGGTAGCCGTTGTTGAACCAGTTGTTCCCATCGAACGCGGCGTTCTTGTAGAAGTCATACACAGAGCCGTGATACTCGTTGGCGCCGCTCTTGGTATTGAAGTTGGCGATGCCGCCGGTGGTCCTGCCCAATTCCGCTGGCAAGCCGGAAAGCTCCACATGAAATTCATTCACCGCGTCCACCGAGGGGGTGAGAATGTCCACCGACCCCGAGCCGTTCTCCATGCGGTTGGTCGTGATACCGTCCACCAGGTAGTCGGTACCTTCTTCCTGGCCGCCATTGATCTTGGTCATCTGGAATCCCGAGCCGCCCGACGATGTGCCGGGTCCAACAGTGCCGGGCACCAGGAACTCCATCGACGTGATGGACCGCAGGTTGCCCGAGACCGCAAGCGGAAGGTCCTGCACCTGTTCGGGAGCGATGGAAGCATCAACATCGCTGGTCTCTTTCTCCAGCGACCCCCCGCCTGCCATCACCGTCACGCTTTCCGTTGAGGAGCCGACGCTCAGGTCGATGTCGCGCGATGTTCTCGCGCCCACCGAAACCACGACTCCGGACATCACGTTCGTCTTGAAGCCCGGCGCCGTAACCCGGAGTTCATAGATCCCCGGATGCACCGACGGAAACACGTAATAGCCCGCGTTCGAGCTGACGGTTGAATAACTTGTGCCGGTGGAAGTTTGGAGCGCGACGATGGATGCTCCCTCCACGACGTTTCCCACCGGATCAGTAACCACGCCGGCGATCGAACCGGTATCGAGTTGCGCTACGGCGGGGCTGGCTATTCCTAGAAGCACCAGGACGAACGTGAGCCACAGAGCGAAAGCCATCGGCAGTCTGTGCCGGATTTCGCGGCAGTTAACGCCGGGGTGCAAGTGCTGTTGACGGTACATGTGTTCGCCTCCTGAGCAAACGTTTTCCCAAAATGGCCGAATCTTTACGCCGCTCCTCTGTTTTGCCTGCTCCCGGTTCGGCGCGACGTCCCTCCCCGGGCAATCCCTACGGTTCTGCTATTGCGCGGGCGCTCTCCGGGTCCGCCACCGGCAGTTCCGACCGGTTGCGCACAATCTGTGCCGTCCGGCTTTCCTGGCGCGTCTTCACTTCCGCCCGCATGCGCTGGAAGTTGTCCAGCGCCACCCGGGCCTCGTCTGTTTTGTGCAGCTTGCGGTAGACCTGAGCCAGCTTGTAGTACGACGACATGGCCCGGTCCGCCTTGGGATCGGCCCCAATGGCCGTCTCGAATTCGTGAATCGCTTCCTCGTTCTGTCCCAATGCCGCCAAGCCCGTCCCCAGGTAGTAGTGCGCGTCGCTCAGCGACGCATCGGCGCGCAGGGCGCCGCGCAGCATCTCCACGCCCTCTTGGGGTTTCTCGTGCAGCACCAGCAGGCTGCCCAGCTTGTACATCGCCGAGACGGCATACGGATCGATCTGCAGTTCTTCCCTGTACCCCTCCGCAGCTTTCTCGGTCTGTCCGGCAATCCAATACTGGTCCGCGAGGTCTTCGTGCAAGCCAGGTTGGTGTGGGGCCATCTTTAGCGCGACTTCGTACTCTCCGAGGGCCTCCTGGTTCCGGTAGCCGCTGGCATACGCCTCGGCCAGCACCTGGTGAACCCGCGCCGAATCGCGGTCCTGCTTATACATGGCCGCGTACGACTGGTTGGCCATCTCCAGGTAGGCGTGGCCGCGGTGGTACAGAATGTCCACGTCCCCGGGGTCGATCGTATGCGCCTTCTCCAGCGGATCGATGGCCCCTTTCGGATCGTTCTCCGCCAGCCGGCACACGCCTAGCCACATCAGCGCCTTGGCGTCGCGCGGATTCAGGCGCGTTTCCTTTTCCAGGAGTGCCTCGGCATCTTTGAAGCGGTTCTGGCGATAGGCAATGATGCCCCGAAACAGGTTCGCTCCCGCCAGCCCCGGCTTCAGTTCCGAGGCCTTCTTCAGTGCGGCATTGGCCTTATCCAGGTCGCCCTGTCGCTCCAGTGCCAGGCCCAGGTTGAAATACCCCTCGGCGAATCCGGGGAGCGCCCGGGTAACCTCCGTGAAGGCAGCCACGGCGCGCGGGAAATCCGCTGCCTGCATCGCCGTGTTGCCCCGGGTCATTGCCTCGCGCGGGTCAGCGGCTTGAGCGCCCAATCTCGCAGCCGCCGAACAAACCAGCATGCCCAGCCACAACACGTTCCGCCACTCCACTCGTCCCGACGGGCGAACAGACGCGACCTGGATTCTCGATTGGATGTCCCACCCCGATGCGGCCGGATGCGTCCTCTGTTTTCCGCTGCCCCAAATCCGGCCTTCTTAATCCGCACGAATTCAAACACCCACTTTGCGCAACTTGGAATGCTCGAAACGGATCAATCCCTGTTAAGCGCGGCTAAATGCTGTGCATCGTACAATTTCACCGCGAGCATTTACTGGACGTTAATCGCCGCGGCGACCCTGTTAAGCGGTGCGGACCCGCGAGATAAGCGAGGGATATACTGGAAACGCCGCATTCCAATGCTCAAAGCAGGTTCATCTTCGCCGGGGGAACAGGAGGCTCTCAGCCCTGAACAACAGGCATTGGTGCGCCAGCAACTCGACAAAATTCTCGTCAGTCACGAGTTCACCAGCAGCAAGCGAACCCAGGATTTCCTGCGCCTGATCGTGGAACACACCCTCGATGGCGAACTGGATAGCCTGAAAGAACGGATGATCGGCGCCGAGATGTTCGGCCGCCCGGTCACCTACGACACCGGCAGCGACTCCGTGGTCCGCGTCCGCGCCAGCGAAGCGCGCAAAAAGCTCGCCCTCTATTACAGCGAATTGCACGATTCCCCGCCGGTTCGCATCGAGCTCCCGAGCGGGTCTTACGTTCCCCGGTTTTCCTTCCACCGACCCGCTCCGTCCCCGCTGGACCTCGCTCCACAAAGCCCCATCGAACCTCGGCCTCTCGGCTTCCCCGAGCCGCATTTCTCCCCCAACATTTCCTCGTCCAGGAGGGGCCTCCTGCGCCGTCGTTCTTTCTGGGTGGTCGCGGGGTTCTCTATTTTGCTCCTCGTCCTGATCGGCTTCTATTTCTCCTTCCGTTTGCGCGACGACTACATCGCCGGCCGCGGAATTCATTCCATCGCCATCCTTCCCTTGGAGAACCTCTCGGGACCGCCTTCCCAGGATTACTTCGCCGACGGGCTCACCGAGGAACTGATCAACGACCTCGGCCAGGTCTCGACCCTGCGCGTGATCTCCCTTACGTCGTCGATGAGCTACAAGGGATCGAAAAAGAAACTTCCCGAAATTGCTCGCGAACTTAACGTGGACGCCATCGTGGAAGGCGGCGTCCTGCGCGAAGGCGAAAAGGTACGGATCAGCGCCCAGCTCATCGACGCGCGGACTGATCGCCCGATCTGGGCGCATACCTACGACCGCAGCCTGACCGACGTCCTCGGCTGGCAGGGCGAGATGGCCCAGGCGATTGCCGCCGAAATCACCACCAAGGTCACGCCCCAGGAGCAGGCCCGCCTGGCGCGCAAGGCCGACGTCGATCCCCAGGCTCAGGACTCTTATCTACGCGGCATCTTGGCGCGCGAAAACGGGGATTGCGCCCCTGCCATCGACCTCTTCAATCGCTCCATCGGCGTCAGTCCCGGGTACGCGCAGGCGCACTCTGCGCTCGCAAGCTGTTACGGAATGCTGGGCGAGTCCGGCCGCATGACATACGAAAAGGCCTTCAAAAGCCAGAAGGCGGAAGCCGTGCAGGCTATCCAGCTTGACGATTCGCTCTCCGAAGCCCACGCCGAGCTGGCCAATACGGCCATGACCCTCGACTGGGACTGGCCCAATGCGGCCGCCGAGTTTCACCGCGCGATTGAGCTCAATACCAACTCTGCCACCAGCCACGAGAAATTCGCGTTCTTTCTCGTGCGCACCGGCCATCCCCAGGAGGCCATCGCCGAGATCCATCGCAGTGTTGATCTCGATCCGGTCTCGGGAAGCACGTTCCATTCCTCAGGATTCATCTACTACTTCGCGCGCCAGTACGACCGCGCCCTCGATGTCACCCGCACGGTGCGCAACCTGCGCATCAACGTACCCGACTGGACCTTCCTTCTTGGCGAGATCTTCGCCGAGAAGCGCATGTACGACGATTCAATCGCTGCTTTCCAGAAGGCGGGGAACGGCCCCTACACGCTGGGCCACCTGGGAAACGTCTATGGCCGTTCCGGCAAATCGGACGCCGCCCGGGACACCATCGCACGCCTCCAGAAATCGGTTGAGCAGGATGGCGTGGGCCGCTACGAGATTGCCCTCGTCTATGCCGGGCTGGGACAAAAGACTGAAGCCTTCCACTGGCTGGAGGAAGCCTACCGAGCCCACGATGTCGGCCTTGTCTACCTCAAGGTGGATCCCTGTCTGGATTCGATCCGCTCCGACCCTCGCTTCCAAGACCTGATCCGCCGTGTCGGCCTAACACCATGAGTTGCCCGGATTCCAGTCTGACCTATGCGAGCCTTTGCTTTCGGCGAAATTGCTGCAGCGTACCTTTCTGCGCCATTGAATGCCGATAATATGGCTTGTCGGATAGTACGGAGATTCCTCGTGTATCGGCGAAATCCGTTCCCTTTTCCACAGATATGGCTCCGGCATTCCCTCAGGAATCGGGTCGTCTCTCATGATCCTTTTCACCGATGAAAACGATTGATTCGTTGCGTTCGGTATAGCCACCTTCCGCTAACTCACGCATTCGTGCCGCCGGGATCTGCTGCGCTTGCGCGAAGTCGAACTCTTCCAATGTCTTCAAGCGTGGCTGTTGTGGCTCGCGAATGCACGAATGCGGCCTTTACTGCCTGCCCACGGAACCCGGTATTGGCGATAAGGACTGGATTGACAGGGAGATCGCTGCAGCCGCATAAGCAGAGGTCTGCTCGGAAATCCAAGTTGCCGTAAAACCGGCTTCGCGGACAATTGTTGTTTGTCAATTGACGCGCCATGACTCTCTCGACGAGCGGTAAATTGCACTGGATCGGGAACGGGAACGGGAAGTCTTTGTGTCCAGAAATCTGAAATTTGCATCGAAGAGCGCAGACTTCGAGAGGATCGCGGGTGTATCGTCGGCCATTCTGACTTTGAAGATCCTTCGCCGGGCACCGCGGTCTTTTGCACCGGTACGGCCGAATCACGAATTGAAGGCAAATCGCCAAATCGAAATGTTGTTAGCTGGTAAACATCTCAAGGATGGAACGCCCGCCCCAATGAGCCGGCACTGGCTGGCGCTGTTCAGCAACTTTGGAGCAGCGCCAGTATTCTGCTTGCATTAAACTGGCCGTTCTGGCCAATTTATGGTTGTCGTAACAACTTGTACTTACTGACACATTTTGCGTCCATCTAGTACCTGGTGCCACCTTACGCTTCAAACGAGGAGAACACTTTGAAAGAGGTCACCCCCTAATCAGAAGGAGTTTAACCACAGCACCGTCATTTTATGCTTCAAGCTGGTGCCGTTTTATGCTTCAAGTCACACTCGTCGATCGATTTTCATGCAGCGCTCGGCGCCTCCATACAGGCCGACATGTGAGCGAAGATCTCGTCTGCACTCGCCGGTTCGGCCGGTTTCGCCGATTCCCGATCTCGAATTACCCCGTCCATTTCGGCGACGATGTTGGCGGCATCGGCGGCAGTGGTCACGCGCAGCAGATCATGCTTCTTGAGTTCCTGCGCCGAGTGGTTGCACAGCCGGTCCCTGATTTGCTCTGCAAAGCGATTGGGATCGTGGTCGCCGCTGACGTTGAGCCGGGGAAGGATTTCGACGAGGTCAAGAACATTGGTGACCAGCGAACCATGGAAGCGCGACTCGGGGTCATTGAGCCGGTCGACCATGTGAGCCACAACCTCGCGCATCCGTTTCCACAGGCCTTCTGTTCCCCGCATGAGAGATTCACGCACGCTCAAATCAATCTCGCGTGAGATCCGCGCCTGCTCTTCGGCCGACATCTGGACGCGGAAATCCGCCCCTGTAGGAATTGGCAGAACCTCCAGCTTCTCGAATTCGCTCGCTCCTGATAGAAGCTTCGTCTTCTAGCGACGGGCGATGCCGCTCAGTACCTGCGAGGCCATCTCCCAGGAACGAGGCGTGGGCCAGGCGTTGGCGTCCGATGTCACATCGGCGGCGTGCAGAAGATCGGTTTGAAGCGCAGGAAAGCGATGATCTCGGGACGGACCTGAACCTTCACTGCCCACCGGCACCAGTCGTCAAGATCCGGCTCAAGATCAAGATGTACAAACCGGTTGCGCAAGGGCCTCGGCATGGCGAAATGAACGCCGCTCTCTGATGCGGGATTTCCGGCGGCAATGACCACCCATCCGTCAGGCAGCGCATATTCAGCGAGCCGGCGGTCGAGCACAAGCTGGTAGCAGCCCCCCTGGGTCATCTGCGGCGCAGAGGTCAATTCATCGAGAAACAAGATGCCCTTGCCGCTCGTCAGGAGAAACTTCGGTGGCACCCACTCGGTCTGGCCATTGGAGATCCGCGGCAGTCTCGGAGATCCACTGGATCGAGTTGAACTGCCCGCACGTCAAGGAAGTCGTAGTCGAGACTGCCCGCGACCTGAGCGACGATCTGCGATTTTCCAACCCCGCACGCACCCAGATGTGCAGGGGCACACGTTCGCCAATGAGCGCCTGAAGCGCGTCATAGAGCTTTGATGGTTTCATGGAAGTTCCTAGATGATTTGGGTGTAAATGGAAGGGCGTCCGGGGCGGCGCTCGGCTTCGTAGTAAGTAGACACCGCTGACGGAGATGCAGATCGCCTTTCATGGCCTTGGGGATAGTTTCTCGTTCGCCGCTGAGTTACGTCGACAAGGATTCGGTTGTGAAGTATATTCGGACGTTGATGAATGACGCTTCCCCACTCCCTTTCGTCGCACAAGCTCAGCTGCATGAACAGCGAATCGCAATCATCGATCAGCAAACGGCGTTCACCTATCTCGATTTGCTGGATGCGTCGTCACGGATCGCCGTGGCTCTTCTCGCTGGCAGACGAGACTTGCGCGAAGCTCGGGTCGGGTTTCTTATCACGCCGGGATTCCAATGGGTCGCGGCGCAATGGGGAATCGGGCGTGCTGGTGGCATTGCTGTTCCGCTGCCTCTGAATGCGGTCCAGCCCGAACTCGAATACACCATCGATGATGCACAGGTTTCGATCCTTATGTTTGACGCGCCGGGCGCTGCACGACTAGCGCATCTTGCCGAGACTCGCGGTTTGCGCACGATCAGATGCGACACTCTCCCGGAAGACCATGCTTCGGAACTGCCGGAAATTTCGACTGCGCGCCGGGCCATGATCCTCTATACCAGCGGCACCACCAGCCAGCCGAAGGGCGTGGTCACGACCCATGCCAACATTACGGCGCAGATCGTCAGCCTGGTGGAGGCATGGGAATGGAAAGCAAGTGACCAAACCGTGTTGTGCCTGCCGCTTCATCACGTGCACGGAATCGTGAATGTGGTTTGCTGTGCGCTCTGGTCGGGCGCGCTCTGTCACATCCTGCCACGGTTCGATGCCAGTGCGATTTGGGACCTTATCGGCGGTGACTGCTTGACGGTGTTCATGGCTGTGCCCACGGTCTACGTCAAGCTCATCGCCGCATGGGAATCCGCTCTGCCAGCGCGCCGCGAGGCACTGAGCAGGTCGTGTGCCCGGTTGCGCCTGATGGTTTCCGGTTCGGCAGCTCTGCCCGTGAGTACGCTCAAGCGGTGGAAAGAGATCAGCGGCCACACTTTGTTGGAACGATACGGCATGACGGAGATTGGCATGGCGCTCTCAAACCCCCTGAAAGGTAAGAGGATTCCAGGGAGTGTCGGGACGCCTCTTCCTGGCGTCACGATTCAGCTGGCCGGTGAAGACGGACAGCCGGTTCACCCTGGCACTGCGGGAGAGATTTGGATACACGGTCCGGGAGTTTTCGATGAATACTGGGATAAACCGGAGGCGACCCGCGACGCATTTCGCGATGGATGGTTTCTGACCGGCGACACCGCCGTGCTTGAAAACGGGACCTACCGGATTCTCGGCCGCACCAGCATCGACATTCTCAAGACCGGCGGACACAAGGTCTCGGCTCTGGAGATTGAAGAAGCGTTGCGCGCTCATCCGGCCATTGCGGAGTGCGCTGTTGTAGGAGTTCCCGATCCGGAATGGGGGCAGCGAGTCGCCGCGGCACTGGTGCTCAAAGAAGGCAGCACTCTCAAAATAACCGGCCTGCGTGATTGGGCTCGAGAATTCTTATCTCCCTATAAACTGCCCACTAAGCTTCTGCTCCTCGATTCCCTTCCGCGCAATGCGATGGGAAAGATCGTGAAGCCCGCGATAAGTGCGATGTTTCAAGATGCAAGCACAGCTGATTCCGTTGGTTGACTCTCCCAGGTACGCATCCTGAGCCATTTCCGATACTCCTTTCACCTTTGAGGCTGGGCTGTGACCAAAGGACCATTGACCAATGCGCTGTCACAGACTCGCACACGGCTCAATCGCGAACAAATCACCGGATTTTGGGGCGCGTGGGTTGGATGGACGCTGGACGGCATGGATTCCGTGATCTATGCCCTGGTCCTCAACCCCGCGTTGACTGAATTGCTTCCCAGGTCCGGCATCAAAGCCACCTCCGCCAACTTGGGATGGGCGGGATCAATTCTGTTTGCGCTGTTTCTTTTTGGATGGGGACTCTCACTGGTGTGGGGCCGATCGCTGATAGGTTTGGCCGCAGCCGCGTCCTGGCGAGCACGATCTTTGTCTACGCCATATTCACTGGGTTTGCCGCCTTGTCTCAAAATGTGTGGCAACTGGGATTGTTCCGCTTGCTGGCCGGTATCGGAATTGGAGGCGAATGGGCGTTGGCAGGCACTTACGTTGCTGAAGCCTGGCCGGAAGACCGCCGCAGGATGGGTGCCGGCTACCTCCAAACCGGCTACTATGCCGGCTTCTTCCTGGCCTCGGCACTCAACTACACGGTTGCGACTCACTACGGCTGGCGCGCCATGTTCTGGTGCGGACTGGCGCCGGTCGTCGTAGCCTTTCTGGTTCTCATTCGCGTCAAGGAACCACGGCGTTGGCAAGGAGTTGCCAAAGAGAAGACTGTCCGCGGACCGTCTCCGCTGCGCAGGATCTTCATGGCTCCTTACACCCGGCGAACGCTGGTAAACACCGCCCTGCTGGCAGCGGCCATTTGCGGTCTCTGGGCAGGCGCAGTCTACGCACCCACGGCCATTGTCTTCCTCGCGGAACAGGCGGGGATGACGCCGCGACAGGCGGTGAAGATGTCATCACTGGGCATGGGGCTGCTCTCACTGGGCACCATCCTGGGCTGCCTCGCAGCTCCCATGGTGGCTGAGCGGATTGGTCGGCGGCGAGCGCTTGCCTCTTATTTTCTCGGGATGGCAGCCTGCATCCTGCTCGGCTTCGCCTGGGCGTTCTATGTACCGTACGGCCTGCGGCCGTTCATCATCGTTCTGGTGTTTCTGGGATTCTTTGGCGGGAATTTTGCCATCTTCAGCCTGTGGCTGCCCGAGCAGTACTCGACCTCGGTGCGTGCCACCGCATTCGCCTTCACGACATCGTTCGGGCGCTTTCTTGCGGCCGGAATCAACCTTGCGCTGGGCGCGCTGGTGGTCCGGATGGGAACGCTGGGCAAGCCCGTTGCGCTCACCGCAATCGCCTTTGGCGTAGGCCTTCTCGCAATTCCATTTGCCATCGAGACGAAAGGCAAGACGTTGCCCGACTAGGCAACTCTTGTTCTCAGCGCTTTTCCGCTGAAACGCGTAGACCGGCGTTCCGGTTTTTGCCTGGTAGAGCAGAAGGCTGTCCCCACGGAGGCGATGCCGTTCGAGGGTGATGGCATCACGGATGCGCAGCCCGCTCCAGCGCATTAACAGCGTCATTGTGCGGAGCCGCGCGCGATTCGAATCTATATTGATGAATCCGCCCCGATTGTCACACACGCGGTAGGTTGCATCGATGATGCGGTCGAACTCTTCAGGCGGGAAGTAGTCCGTGGGTATTTGGACAACCTTTATCTTGCCCAATCCGAAAGCCGGGTTCTCCTGGAGATACCGGCGCCGCATGCACGCCCAGAAGAAACCGATCAATCGGCTTTGCTTCTTCTGCTTCGCCAGGGTGACATCACTCCAGGAGCTGCGAAAGTTCAGGAGCGCATCATGGTCGATCTCATCGAGGTAGACAAACCCCTGCGATTGCGTCCAGGAGAGAAACTGTTTTCGGAAGATCGTCGTCAGTTTGGTGTACGTGGCTGGCGCGACGCCGCGGCTCGTTGCATCGGGTAGGCCTCGACGGCCTTCTCTACTGTCACCCTTGGCTTTGGGGGTCGCTCGGAATTTGAGCCCTCGCGGCGCGGAACTGGCGCGGCGACGGCTGGATCCGGTTTTGCGGCCGGACGAGTCGCCGGCAGCAATCCCTCGCTCAGTTGCCGTCAAAGTTCCTCGGCGTCCTCCCAGCGATGGGCCCGGGCGCTCTGACGAATGAACTTGCCGTTGAGCGATCCCCATATCCACTTGGGGCAGCTACAACGGCGCCAGGTCTTGTCGCCGGCGTTCTTACAGTCTGGATGGTGGCGGGTATAGACAGAAAGCATTTCGACCCCAACTTCAGCAAGATTCTGCTCGAATCGCTAATTTGGGGCAAATTCTCAGGCGCGACTGTGCAGTGAATGTACAGTTTGGCCTGAGTTTTTCCGTCTGAATCTCCAAGCTGCTGAAAAATAAGCAGCTTAGTTATGGTGGAGGCGGCGGGAGTCGGATTAGAATGGGTCACTGATTCCATGTAAGTTACTGATATTTTGGGTCGCTACATACGCAACAAACTCGGAATCAGCGGTGTCTTAAGTACGCTACAAGAACACGGTGCGGCGTACCATTGGTGAAGTCGGCGCAGGGCGCAGGAGTGAGCCTGAATCAAAAATGACGAAACCGAAGAATGGGTTATTGTGGTTCAGCAACCGTCGCTGTGGTGCTCTGCTGCGTTGCGTTCGGGTTCCGAGCCTGGATCAGGCTGGTGCTGAAATCACAGAGACGAGAGCGAAGATTACAAATCTGGCAGGTGCTGATTATGAAGGTCACCGACACGGACGTAGACGCGATCGCACACTATGAATATGTGAGCGGCTATGTAATGAAAGCGGGCGATCTCATATTTTGACAAATTGATAGATCTGAAGACATGCTGTCTTCATACGATCCGTGGTCTTATGATCCCCCTTTACCATCAATTTCCGACCTTGGCCCCAATAAGATTCCGATCTCGGTTCCGCGGGTTTCTTCCGTCTTCTTTAAGAGAGGAAACTGGGAGATCTCTCCCGTCGGCTCATAAAATCGAGTCAGTCGAATACCCTGACCGGCCAACTCATTTACCTCAAGGAAATACTGCCATCCGATTACATCACAAGGAGAGAAACACGCTAAACGCACATAATGTCCCGTAACTCACAAACAAAAAGATAGATATGGTGGAGGCGGCGGGAGTCGAACCCGCGTCCGAAATCGCTGTCAGCCAGGAGAGTCCATGCTCAGTCCGGTTCCGCATGTTTTCGCCTCCGACGCTCAGAACGGACAAGATGCGCCGAAAGCTAGTCCGATGATCTCGTGGTTACAACACGGACCGAGCCGCAACCACCAGCCTACTGAATGACGTCCGATTCACAGCCCATAGGCGAAGCCGTGGAGGACGGCTGCTTAGTTAATTAAGCAGCAAGTGCCAGATTATCGTTGGCAACTTTTGTTTTGCAGGCGATTACGGGTGCCCACACCCCGACATGCCTCCTGAGCCGCAATCGATCCCGTCGAAACCGTGACGCCCCCATTTGATCGGCACTCGTTCGATGATGCATGAGTGCACAAGGGTGCGAGCCCGGCCAACTGGCTCGTGCTGCCTTATATCATTCTACGCTTGTCGTGATTCGGCTGCCTTCAGCCTACTGCTTTTCGAGATCGATGCTCTCGTACTCATGCCTGGCGATGGCGGCGCGGATCTCGGCCGGCGACTTGCCAAGCTTGGTCTGCTGGTAGGCGTAGAAGCCTTCCTTGGCGCAGGTGGAGCACTCCGTTCCGTGCAGAGTCTCAAAGCAGCTGCGCAGGCTGGTATGACCCAAGGCCCGATCGCAGCGGCAGTTGCAGGGCAGCTGGTAAACCACATTGCTCACCTTGGCTACCTGCTGGTAGACGTGCACCTGCCAGGGATAACGGAAATTCTCGCCGGTCAGTTGATTACCCGCCATGATTGGCGGGAGCGGCGCGAACTTCAGGGGCGCAGACGGGTGATAGGCAGGCACATCGTCTGCCGGGTTGGAAAATTGCGCATAGCTCGCCACCGTTGCGGCGGCCGCCACGACCCCGAGAATCCACCGGCGCTTCATCCAGTTCTTCATAAACGATCACTCTCTTGGACTTGATTGTACAAAAAAAGACGGCACGAACGGTCTAGCTGTTCGTGCCGGGAGGCCAGTGACGCAAACTACTCCCGGCCTTGAAGGACTGCCCGATGGGCCTTCCTCATGCCGGAATATCTACACGATACTATAGATTTAGAAAAAAGCAAATACAAAAATTGAAATTTTTGTAAGCAGGCCTTTGCACCCTTTTGGAGGAGTCCGTGCATCTAAAGCTCGACGCTTGCTTCTGGCATACCTCAAGACCGGTGGTACCCTACCCATGCAAGAAAACGAGACAAACAATTTGGAATCTTCAGCTTCACCCACGGCAAAGGACCCGAACCGTCAGCCAGAGCGTGGATCAAGGTAGGGGCGATCGCGGCTGCTTCCGCCTTGGCGGGGGGCTGGCAGCCGCCTGGTTCTATCGGAAGACCCTAAATACCCTCCGGGAAGCCGAATCTGCGGTAGATCATACCGAATTCGGGATCTCGGATAGTGAGACTGATACCGAGAATATGACACCCACCTCGACAGCTACATCGAACCGCGGCTGGCCGGGGGCACGATCCCATTCATGCGCAGGTAAACGACCAGCTGGCCGTAGTGGTCCATCATGTGTGCCAAGCCGAAAGGCCGCCAATCCCCCTCGCGTGTTGCCGTTGGGCATCGTGACAAACGCGTTTTCGGGCGTGATGCCGTCCACGAAGGCATGAGCCTTGATAAACGAATCCTTGAGGGCCTGGACGATTTCCGCCTTTGTCGTCAGTTTTTCGACCGCATCTTCCTTGGCCTTGACGTCGGCCTGGCTCAGGTCGGGGCCGCCGAAAAAGTAATAGCTCGAGCCTGTCACGTGCTTCACCTGCCCGGCGAAGGTTCTGACGCCCTTGAACTCGCCCGTCCGTCGGGCGCGAAATTGAACTTGTCTTCGGGCATGGCTTCGACGGCGCTCGACGAACTCCTGTTCCATCATGCCCAGCAGCTTTCCATAGGACTGCGGAAGGGGCGACTTTCGTGCCCGGGGCGGGCTTGGCGGGCGCAGCCTGGGAGTGGCCGAGAGTGGCGACGGCAAGCACACAACCGGCAAGAATACAGCCGGCATTGCGAACGAATCCGTGCATGGGGAATCTCCTGGCGCGGCATGGGTTCGCCGCATGTGAGCGAACTCTAGCAGACACGTCCGCGCTTCCGACACCTCCGATTCGTGAATCGGTCCAGTGAATGTGACCAACCGGCGAATGTAGACCAGACGTCGCGAAAATCGAATTTGCCCGTACAATCAAAATAGGAGATTGCCGACATGCGCCGAGTCTATATGGATGCCAACGCCACCACACCCCTGCTGCCGGAGGTGATGGAGGCCATGCGTCCCATATTGGATGGAGCACTTCGGCAACGCCTCGTCGATTCATCTGCACGGCCAGCAGGCGCGCAAGGCCGTGGACCATGCGCGCGAGACCCTGGCGCGAGTTCTTCAACTGCCACGATGCCGAGGTGGTGTTCAACTCCGGCGGCACCGAGGGCGACAACACCGCCATCTTCGGCCTGCTGCATCCGGGCGATCACTTCATCACCACCTCGATCGAGCACTCGGCCGTTCTCGCAGGCCGCGCAGGCGCATGGCCCAGCACGGCGTGGAGACCACGTTCGTCGCGCCGCAGCCGAGCGGGCTGATCGATCCCAACGACATTCTGCGCGCCATCCGGCCCCAGACGCGCCTCATCAGCGTGATGCTGGCCAACAACGAGACCGGCGTCATCCAGCCGGTCGAGCAGATCGGCAGGATCGCCGCCGATACCGGCGTGTTCTTCCATATCGACGCCGTGCAGGGCGCGGGCAAGGTGCCGATCGACGTGCGCAAGATCGGCTGCCACCTGCTCTCCATCAGCGCGCACAAGATGCACGGGCCCAAGGGCGTGGGCGCCATGTTCGTGCGCCGCGGAACGCCGGTGGAGTCGCTGCTCGTCGGCGGAAGCCACGAGCGCCGCCGCCGCGCCGGCACTGAGAATGTCGCCGGCATCGTGGGCCTCGCCAAGGCAGCGGAACTCGCCATGCACAGCCTCGAGGACGGAACCATCGATCGCCTCGGCGGCCTTGCGCCACAGGCTCGAGACGGAAATCCTGCAGCTCTCCGGGCACGGGCGTGAACGGCGCCGACAGCGACGGCAAATATGTTCCTCGCGCGGCCAACACCACCAACATCTGGTTCGATCAGCTGGAGGGCGAAGCGCTGGTCATCGCGCTCGACCTGAAGGGCGTGGCGGTTTCGCGGCGGATCGGCGTGCCACTCCGGCGCCACCGAGCCGAGCCACGTGCTGATGGCGATGGGTCTCGACAAAGCCCGCGCCCGCGCCAGCCTGCGCTTCAGCCTGCTGAAGACGGCAACCGAGGCCGACGTGGATTACGTGCTCGCCGTCGTGCCGGAAGCGGTCGAACGCCTGCGGGCGCTTTCGCCAGTCGAAGCCGGAACGCTGGGCTGAGCCGGACGAGTCACAGACGGTTCGTGCCCCATCCTTTCGACTTCTTCTGCGGAAAGGATGGGAAATCACGAACTTCACCAGATCGGTCAGCTTGGCTCTCTTCCCTGACCTGTGGAGCCTCGACAGTCGTAGCCATGTCGCACACCGAGACCATCGCCGTAGCCATGTCCGGAGGAGTTGACTCCTCGACGGTGGCGGCGATCCTCGCCCACGGCGCGGCGACAACCGTCGTCGGCCTCACGCTGCAGCTCTGGGATCAGACCCGGCTGGCCGGCAAGCACGGCATTCCCGACGCTCCCAAGGCCGGCCGCTGCTGCTCGCTCGACGATGTGTACGACGCGCGCCGCGTGGCCGAGCATCTCGGCATTCCCTATTACGTCGTCAACCAGGAAGAGCGCTTCGAGCAGGATGTCGTGCGGCCGTTCGTCGAGCGAGTACCTCGCCGGGCGCACGCCGATTCCCTGCTCTCTCTGCAACAACCATCTCAAGTTCGATCAGTTGCTCAAGACGGCGCGCTCGCATCGGCGCCAGCCGCATCGCCACCGGCCACTATGCCGTGAACGAGTACGATCCGGCGCGCGGCCGCTGGATCCTCAAGCGCCCCGCCGATCTGGCCAAGGACCAGACCTACTTCCTCTTCGGCCTGACGCAGGAGCAGCTCGCGCACACGCTGTTTCCGCTGGGCCGCATGACCAAGCCCGAGGTGCGCGAAGTGGCGCGGCAGCGCGGCCTGGCGCTGGCCGAGAAGCCCGACTCGCAGGAGATCTGCTTCATCCCCGGCGGCGACTACAAGCAGTTCCTCACCGCGTATCTCGAAGAGCAGGGCGAGCCCATGCCCGAGACCGCCGGCGAACTGGTTGCCGTCAAGCGGCGAAGTGCTCGGGCCGGCACGAGGGCATCTCCAACTTCACCGTGGGCCAGCGCAAGGGCCTCAAGGTCGCTTCGCCATCGCCGCTGTACGTGCTGCAGATCGATCCCGCCAGCCATCGCGTGACCGTCGGCGCCGACGCCGAACTGGCCACGCGCACCCTGCGCGCCAACCGCGTGAACTGGATCAGCATTCCCGCGCTCACCGCGCCCATGCGCGTGAAGATCAAGATCCGCCATCGCCACGAGCCGGCATGGGCCACGCTCGAGCCTGCCGCAAATGGCGAAGTCGTCGCCACGTTCGACGAGCCGCAGCGCGCCGTCACGCCCGGCCAGTCGGCCGTCTTCTACGACGGCGACGAAGTAGTCGGCGGCGGCTGGATCATCTAAGCCGCCCAGAACACACCCAAACATCCCGGCGGTATACTGGTGCGCTCAGCACTGCCATGCGCGCATACGTCGCTATTTCATAAGGGAGAGTTATGGCATCGAGTCCGCGGCCGGACCGTCCGGAATATTTCATGAACATCGCCATGGCGGTTCGCGAGCGAGCGGACTGCCTGGGCCAAAAAGTGGGAGCGATCATTGTGCTCAGCCACCGCATCGTCTCCACCGGCTACAACGGAACACCTTCTGGAATGCGGAACTGCAGTGATGGCGGATGCGTGCGCTGTTCCAATCGTGGCAAGAAGTACCCCTCAGGCACGGGCTACGACCTCTGTATCTGTGTCCACGCGGAGCAGAATGCGATCCTCTCCGCCGCCCGGTTTGGCATCTCCATCGAGGGAGCCACTGTCTACACCACAGTTCAACCCTGTTTCGGATGCCTGAAAGAGATGCTCCAGGCCGGCATCGATGAGGTCATCTATCTCCATTCCTGGCATCCGCACGAGACTCCGATCCCGAACAACAATCGCAATACGAAATCCTGGCTTCCCGCTTGCCCCAAGGCATCAAGCAACTCGCGATCCACGATGTCCGGGCGGAATGGGCTCGCGGCGGCGCCCCGGCAACCCAGGGATTCGATCAGCACGGCATGGAGAGCCAGTAGCCCCGCGCGCAGGGCCCTTGCGTTATACTGGCCCGTCACTCGCAACAGGGAGAAAACCGGATGTCTGAGAAAACGTTTGCTCGATTTGCCTGCTGGTCGGCGTGCTGCTGCTGGCTGCCACTTTTGCACTCGCCCAGGCGCCGCCGGCCCACCTCACCATTCAGGCCGATCAGCAGGTGTCGCCCGTCAGTCCCACGCTCTATGGGCTGATGACCGAGGAGATCAACTACTCCTACGACGGCGGGCTCTATGCCGAGATGGTGCGCAACCGCACCTTCCGCGCCGACTGGAGCGGAATCCTTTACTGGTACCTGGTCGAGAACGGCAACGCCATCGCGAAGATGGACCTCGACAAGGAAACCGGCCCGAGCGAGGCGCTGAAGACCAGCCTGCGGCTCGACGTGGAGAAGGCCGGCGCAGGCAACGAGGCCGGCGTGCTCAACGTCGGCTACTGGGGCATGGCGGTGCGGCCGAACACGGAGTACAAGGGCTCGTTCTACGCCAAGGCCGGCGCCGGCGATATCGGGCCGGTGACCGTGAGCCTGGTGGGCGACCAGACCGGCAAGGCCGTCGCCACCGCGACGGTTGCAGCGATCGGCACGCGACTGGAAGCAGTACCAGTTCACGCTGAAAACCGGCGCAGTGCCAGGTTTCGGCGGCCAATCATCTGACCCTGACAGTCGCGCCATCCCGGAACGCTGTGGCTCAAGCTGGTGTCGCTGTTTCCGCCCACCTATCACAACCGTCCCAACGGATTCCGCATCGACCTGATGGAGAAGATGGCGGCGATGCATCCGGCGTTTCTGCGCTTCCCGGGCGGCAATTATCTCGAAGGCAACCACATCACCGAGCGCTTCGAATGGAAGAAGACCATCGGCCCGCTGGTGGACCGGCCCGGCGCATCCCAGCCCGTGGGGCTATCAGTCCACCGATGGCATGGGCCTGCTCGAGTTCCTGGGGTGGTGCGAGGACCTGAAGATGCAGCCGGTGCTCGCGGTCTATGCGGGCTACTCGCTGGCGGGGAGCACGTGAATCCCGGCGCGGACCTCGAGCCTTATGTGCAGGACGCGCTGGATGAGATCGAATACGTGACCGGCGGGACCGACACGAAGTGGGGCGCGGAGCGCGCCAAAGATGGTCATCCGGAGCCGTTCAAGCTGACCTATGTCGAGATCGGCAACGAAGAGTGGTTTGACCGATCGGGCAGCTACGACGAGCGCTACGCGCAGTTCTGCGAAGGCGATCAAGGCGAAGTATCCCGACCTGCAATTGATTGCAACCGCGCCGGTGAAGAGCGTGAAGCCGGACGTGCTCGACGAACACTACTACGTTCGCGCCACGCAGAACTTCAACGACGCGACGCACTATGACACCGCCGACCGCAGCGCGGCTCCATCGCAGCATTGGGATGGCGGCCACTACGACAAGGCCGACCGCAACGGGCCGAAGATCTTCGTGGGCGAGTGGGCCACGCGCGAAGGCTCGCCCACGCCGAACATGGGCGCGGCGCTGGGCGATGCAGCGTGGATGACCGGCCTGGAGCGCAACAGCGACATCGTCGTGATGGCTTCGCTATGCGCCGCTGTTCGTCAACGTGAATCCCGGCGGCATGCAGTGGGAGACGGACCTGATCGGCTACGACGCGGTGAAGAGCTACGGCTCGCCCGCCTACTATGCGCAGGTGATGTTCGGCTCGTATCTCGGCGATCACACGCTGGCGTCGAAGGTGGAAGGCGGCGGGCCCGAAGTTGTTCTACTCGATCACCGGCAGCGCGGCGAAGAAGCGGCTCTACCTCAAGCTGGTGAACGGCGAGTCGGTATCCGCAGCCGGTTGACATCGATATCACCGGCGCGAAACTCGCGCCCACAGCGAAGCTCGTGACCCTGAGCGCGCACGACACCCAGGCCACGAACACCATCGACGATCCCGAACAGCATCGTGCCCGGTCGAAACCGCGCTGCACAACGTGAGCAGCCACTTGCATCACGTGATGCCCGCGTTTTCGATCCAGGTGATCGAGTTCGAAGAGCAATAGGCAAGCCTGGGTGCCCCAGGTCTGCGATTTTGAGACCTGGGCAGGAAACCAGTCGCTTCAATTCTGCAGCAGCCCAGGCCAGCCCATCGGGATTGCCGCCGGCCTCGATGTGGCCCGCGATCGAGAGCGTCTTCAAGTCGATGACAGCGACATAAGCGTCACCGGAGCAGGCGACAAAGGCGCGCGCTCCGCCGGGCTGCACCAATACCCCGCCCGATCCATGGCCGATGGTCAGCCGCTTGACTTCTTTCTGGTGCGGCGACATCGAAGATCACCAGTTCAGGGCCGGCGGAGATCAGCGCCAGCTTGCCATCCGGCGTGAACTTCAGCCGGTTGGCGCCGCGCGCATTCGCGGCCAGCGTGGCGGTCACTTTTTTGGCGTCGATATCGATCACGGAGATCGTGCCGTCCCCCGCGTTGGCGACCCAGGCCTGCTTGCCGTCGGGCGAAACATCGAATCCCTCCGAGCCGCGGCCCACGGGAATCACGGTCTCATTCCAATCGCCGCCGGGCGGCCCGGGCGGCGGCCCTCCGGGGCGGCCTGGCGCTCCCGGCGGAGGTGCCCCGGGCGGCGGGCCTGGGAGGCATACCCGCCGGGCCTTCCGTCTTGTCCAGAATGGTCACCGTGGCCGAACTCACGTTGGTGGTGAGGATGCGCTTGCAGTCGGGAAACACGTAGATCATGTGGGTGCGGTTCTGGCCGGTGCCCATGACCCAGTCGATCTTGTCGGTGGCCGGATCGTAGCTGCCGATCGACCTTGGCTGCTTCCGCAGTGAACCAGACTTTGTCCGCGACGAAGTGAAGTCCGTGCGGACCGCGCAGCGGGCCCAGGTCGATAACGGATTTCTGTTTCTGGCCGACCAGATCGATCGCGGTGAGGGTATGAAATCGTCCGAAGCCGTAGTTCGAAACGTAGGCGGTGTGTCCATCGGCGGAGGCGACCACCTCGTGCGGATCCTCGCCGACCGGAATGCGCGCCACCACATGCAATGTGGCCGGATCGACGATGGCCAGCGTATGGTCCTGCTTGGAGAGAACCAGCAGCGCGGTGGAAGGCGTTGGCTGCGCGGCGACGGAGAGGGCCAGCGCAGACAAGAAAATCGCGAATAAAAACAGCCTGGGCAGCGGAAGAGACATGCGTGGCCTCCGCACCCAGAGTAATTGATTGGAAACGGCAGGTAGCCAGCCACAAAATCCGGGTACCGGGCGTACGATCCGCTCTCATTCGGAGGGAAGGAAGCCGAAATGCAGCTTTAAACGAAGAGGTCTTTATTATCCTCGGCCACATCCATCGGCTGGGGCGCCCGCCGAGAGGGGCGCTGAGGAGCACCACCGCGCAGCGTCTCGATCACCGCCTTGGTGGCGGCCACGATCCCGTTCAACTGGCGGATGGGCAGATGCACGGCCTCATTGAGGAAGCCGCCAAAACGGTCCAGTCCATTCAGCACCGAGGTGGCCATATTGTCCACGCGGTCCACCTGCTGGCGGGCTCTTAGCGCGACTTCATCCACCGACGCCTGCAACTCGTTGGCCTCCGCATGAATGTCGCTCGCCATATTTGCCAGCTCGGTCGCGGCGAATTCCAGATGAGGCCGAATGGCTTTGACCAGAGACTGCGTCGACGAAACCAAGTCATTCGCAGTGTCGATGAGTTTGCCCGACCCATCGATAATCGGCGTCAACTTGGCGCGGTACTCGTCGGTCTGCTCTTTTCCGATTTGCACCGCCTTGCGTACCGTCAGAAAGATCCCAAGGAGCACACCAGCCTGAAGCAGCACCGCAATCGCGGTGATGCCGATGAAGATCATCAATAGTGTTTCGGTATTCGCATTTCCCATTGTCTTCTCACGTACAGCACTCCCGGTTACAGTTCCGCGGGTGATTATCCGGGCATTGAAGCACACCGGCCGGGACCGAACTCAGCGTTGCGGCTCCCGGCCCGATGGCGGAATCAACATCTGCTGCCGTCACGGGATGTATGACCCGCGAGACAGGCTGTAAACGATTTAGTTGGCTGCCGGAGTCGTTGTCGTGGCGCCAGCGGAGGTGGTGGAACCTGCCGTCATATTCGATGCGCTCGCAGAACTGCCCGATTTGTAAGCCTGGCGTCCTGCGTCCACGGCCGCGGCCACGCGCGAACCCTGCTCGCCTACGAGGCTTTTGCCGCGCTCAACGAATTCTTCCCACTGGGCCCGTCCTTTATCGACTGCTTCGCGGCCCTTGTCGACATATTCGCCAACCTGTTCCTTGCCGCGATCGACCATGGTGCCAACCTGGTCTGCTACCTGTTTTCCCCGGTTGCGCAGATACTCTGATCCCTTCTCGGGCGCTGTTGGCAAGGTCATCCCTCGTCTCACGTCCGCTCTTGGGAGCATATAAAATGCCGGCAAGTGCTCCTACACCCAAACCCGCCAAAAACCACGCAAGTCCATTGATTCTGTTGTCTTCTGCCATAACAAAATCTCTCCCTTCGCTTTGCCCGATGAATGCATGAGCCTATCAAAGTACCCCATCATACCGCAAACCTGCGGACGGGGTAGAAACCGCGCAAAGTATGCCCAGACGCCCCTCGGGCTGGATTTGCGTCCTGTCATACCTTCTGGGCATTGGACGCACCCTGGCAAAGATGAGTTGCAAGTACGCAAGATAACTAAAGATGGCGATGTGGATCACAGCGTGCGAAGAAAGATGCACGACAAGAAAGTGAAATGGAAGCTGGATAAGTAGTAAGTTCGCTGCAGAGCTTGCAAAAGGAGCGGAGTAAGTTATGAATCCCCAGGTTTCATCCGCCGCGGCGAACGAAACCTGAGGATCCGGTTTTGTTGATTTAGATCAGAACTCGGCGCGAACCGAGATCTGTCCGGTACGGGCTCCGCCGAAATCCGATCCGATGCTGCTGCCCACGATGCCGAAGATTCGACGAGCTCAGGTCGGTGTAGGGATCGCCGAGGTTGATGTGGTTGAGAACGTTGGTGAACGTTCCTTCCGCCTTGAGCTTTATGCGCTCCGTGATGGAGAAGGTTTTGTTGAGTCCCGCGGAGAGGTTAAACAGTCCGGGTCCTTCCATCACCCCGTTCGGCGCGTTGCCGAAGCGGCCGATGGGCAGCGGATGCGCTCCCGAGCCGCTGCCGGTGAGGCAGGGATTGCCGACCGTCCAGGTGTTATCGCCCGGGCAGGCAAACGCGGCGGAATTGATCCAGTTCAGGCGGCCCTTGTTGCGGGGATTGATGCTGGCACCGGAGACACGGTCGGCATACTGAGTGCGGTGGCCGGGATCCCATCCGGCCGAGGTAGTTGTCAGTCCCGAGCCGGTGCCCGACGGGTCTTCCTGTCCGCTGGGGAAGTACGGCGTGATATAGGCGCCGGTCTGCGTGGTCAGAATGGCCGAGAGCCGCCACCCGCCGACCGCCGAGTCCGCCAGCCGCGACATATTCGCGCCCAGCAGCCTGCCCCGGCCAACCGGCACATCGAACAGACCCGTGGTGTTCCAGCGCAGACGCCGCGTCCCGTACACGTGTCCATAGTCGGCTGTCCGACTCAGAATCGAGGTGGACGCGGTTGGCGCCGCCGCCTTCGCCGCCAAATCCCGTCGATGCTGGCCCAGTGTTATCGGCCATCGCGTTGGCATAAGTAAACGTGGAGTGGAATTCCATGCCCGCCTGCAGGCGGTGGCTGGCGTCAGCCTGGAACGACTGGTAGTTGGAATTGGCGCCGGTGGCGCGGGTGTTGATGCGCCCCCAGTTGGGAAACAGCGCGAGCCGAGTTAGGTTGATCGAATGCGGAAACAGTGTTGGAGAACGGCAGGCGTGTTCTCGTCCGGAGCCCAGACCAGCTGGCGGGTTGCCGAACCGATGTAGGAGGCGCGGCACCGCATAGCCTGAACCCAGGTCGTGATCCACGGAGATCGACCACTGCTCGGTGTAGGGATCCTTCCAATTCACGCTGTTGGCGGTCCCGAAGTAGTCAGTGCCATAACCCCCCACTCCGGCAGCTCCGCCGGATCCGGCATAGATCTGCGGCCATTGGAAACCGATCGCATGGGTGGCGGGGTCATAGCTGTTGGTGAATGCCTGTGTTTGCGCCTGCACGGTTCCGGTGAGCGAGTAGAAGCTGGAACCCAGCATGTTGATCTGGTAGAGCCCGAAGCCGCCGCGAATCGCCCACTTGTCATTTGCCGCCGGGCCGATAGGCGAAACCGAAACGCGGCATGAAGCGCAGGTGCGGAACCTTCTTCAGGCCCGCCGGAAAATGCGCATCAGAGTTGCCCAGCACTTGCATGCATGGCGCGCCGTTCACGGTTGCGCTGTTGGTCGCAGGTCACACCGTCGGGATCGCAAGCGTTGGCGCTGGCCAGGAAGCTTTGCGCCAGCAGCGCCTGCTTGCCCTGCGGATAGATCACGCGGCCCGCCAGCGGCACGGTCGGATCGAAGTTGCCGATGTCGCCGTAGCTTGTCGTAGTAGCCGGGTGCAGCTCGTAGCGCAACCCATAAGAGAGGGTCAAGCTTGCGGGCTGATCCGCCACTCATCCTGCCCGAAGAAGTGATAGTGGCCCGAGAGCCCGTCGTTGTCCTGGCGCACAACGTCATAGAAGCTGGCGTTCGGAATGCCCAGCAGGAAGTCGGCGAAATCCACCCCGGTAAACAGTCCCAGGCTCCCGCTGGTGTTGAAGTAGTAGGTGCCGTAGTTGTCGGAGCCGTTGAAGCCCAGCGTGGTGATGGCTTCGAGCGTCTGGATGTTCAGGCCGAACTTCATGGTGTGCCGGCCCTTGGTCCAGATCAGCGTGTCGGAATAGTCGTTGGTGAGCGACTTGCTCAGGCCGTGAGGCGGTCGGCATTGAGGCTTTGGATGTGGTTGAAGTCCATCTCCGGAATGCCGTTGTAGAACAGGTTCTGCAGACCCTGCCAGCCCTGCGCAGTGGTCCAGGCTTTGCCGTCGAAGCTGTCGGTGGCGCCCGACGGTGAACCGCGTGAACCCGAAGCCGCCTTCGTTGATCAGGTTGGGCGTGAGCGTCCAGTTGGTGTCGACCTTCAGAGCGCGATTCTGGCTGTGTGTTCTGCTGCGACGGAACCAGCAGGATCTCGTGGCTGTTGATGGGGAAGTTCTTCCACGTGAACTTGCCCCAGACCAGGAACTTCTGGTTGGAGCCGAAGTACTGATCGCCGCGCACGTCGAACTGGTTGGAGCGGCCGCTCTCATCCACGTTGGCCTGGTAGTTGGGATTGCCGTCGTCGGTGTAGTCGGCGGGATTGCCGATGTTGGGATCGGGATAAAACTGCTTCAGCGTATTCGCTGCAATCGAGCTGATGCCGGCATCGGGATCTTGTTGCCGGCATAGGGCAGTGCCCGTGGTAGGGGTTGCGCAGCGCGGTGAAGCCCTCCGCGTTGTAGTTCGAGAAATCGCCCTGCTTCATCAGCGTGCTGGGAACCTTTTCAAAAATGGTAGTCTGCGCCGGATGCCGCCAGCCCTCGTAAGCGCCAAAGAAGAAGCTCTTGTTGTGGCCGTTGTAGAGGTGCGGAAACACCACCGGCCCGCCCGCCGACGCGCCAAACGTCTTGCCCGTGACGCTCGGCCTTGTTGGTGGTGGTCGGATAGGTGTACGGGATGGCATCGAAGGCCGAATCCTGGTAGTAGAAGAAGCCCGACCCATGCAGCGTGTTGGAGCCGCCCTTGGTGGTCACCACGATCTGCGCCGGGTTGCCGAACTCGGCGTTGGCCATCACGCCGTCGGCGCGAATCTCCGAGATGGATTCGGTGGACGGGAACGCTGTCGCGAAGAAAGTTGCCGCCCGGTGGCGTCCTTCGAAGTCACGCCGTCAACGGTCACGTCGAGCTGGTACGGAAGCGCGCCCTGCAGCGAGAACCCGGAGCTGTCGTCCTGCACGCCGGGAAGCGTTCCCAGAATGCCGGCGGCGCTGGTGCCGGAGAAGCTGGCGCGAGTATTCACCGGGAGGCTGTCCGCATCCGCGGCCGAGAACGATGCGCTGATGGTCGGCGTCTCTGTCTGGATGGCGCTCACGTTTTCGCCCGTCACCTGGATTTCCTGCTGCACCGCGCCGACCGCCAGTTTGGCGTCAAGGCGGAGCTCCTGGCGAACGGAGAGCGTAATTCCGGTAGCCTGCCACTTTTTGAATCCGCTGGTCTCGATATCCACCCGGTACTGGCCGGCCTTGACGTCGAGAAACTGGTAATCGCCGACCGCGCTGGTGCGGGCGGTGCGCTGGGTCCCTTCGTCGGTGTTGGTGAGCGTGACGGTCGCGTCCGGAACCACCGCCCCATTGGGATCCTTGACGGTGCCGACGACGGAGCCTTGGGTCGCCTGGGCGTGAACCTGGATGCATGCCAGTGCGAATGCCAGCACGATGGCACAAACAGCAAACGTTCGCTGCCACTTCCACGGACCGAGAAAATGCGTGTAACATAGAGCTACTGCCCTCCTGAAAGCGTGCATGGATGGAACTTCGTTTTGGGTTTAAAAACGCCTCTGCACCGGGGAAAAGAGCGTTAGTTGATGCTCCTGATTCGCGGATGTGCGGGAGCCCAGGGGAAATTCTGTTGTCCGCAAGAATGAGCCATCGCGGCAGAATTGCCAAGAAAAAAGCGCACCGATGAATGCAAATCGGCATTTCCGTGCGCCGGTGTGGGGTTGCGCAGACCGTTCCGTGGGGTGTCACCGGGCCGGCATGCATAGTCGGGTCAGGTTGTCCGGTTGCCCAGAGGTCTTGGTTGTGAGACACATCCAGCTTAGCGACGCTCGGTTACAGTCGCTTTAATAACGGTCCGATCCCAGACGGAAAATCTAGTCGTCAGCCGGCTTCCGCAGCCCTCCGGCCGATTTCTCCATGTCTTTGCGAATCTCGTCCGGATCGTCCACGTCGCGCAGAGCGGCGGCCTCGCTTCGGTCTTGGGCCGGGCCAGCCTGCGCCTTTGCCGGGTCGAATACCCGCGGATCAGAAGGCCGGATCTTGTAGGGCTCCAGATGCGGTTGGGTGTCGAAGATCCCGCCGATCTCCCCAGCCAGCGCGTCCTCCAGATTCATGGACCCAGGCCCAGCATTTCGTCGATCGTGCGGGTGATGGAGCCCATGCTGGTGTGCTGGTGCGAGACCGACCCGGGCTTGACCCACGGGCTGGCCACCAGCAGGACGCTGCGATGGGCGTCCACATGGTCGACCCCGTTCTGGGCGTCGTCCTCGGTGACGAAAAGTGCCGAATCCTTCCAGATCGAGGTACTTGCGAGGAACGAAACGATGCGGCCCAGCGCCAGGTCGTTGTCGGCCACATACGAGGCGCGGTAGGGGTAGCCGTCCCGTGGACGCGGATCGGCGGTGTGATCGTCAGGCAGCCGAATGACGATCAGGCCCGGCACGGTGCCCTCGCGCAGCCGCCTCCGGAAGTCGCGCTCGAATTCGACCACGCGGTACTGGTCGGGGATGCCCAGGTTGAAGGTGGGGTAATTGCGGTCGGTGAATTCGAAGATCGGCTTCAGCAGCGGCGAATTCAGCATCAGCCGCTGGCCTTCGGGCGCGGAGCCATCGATCTCGGCGTTTCCTTCGATCTCCAGGCCTTCCCCATAGTTCAGGACGCCCTTCCCTCCGGCGGTGATGTGCTCCCACAGCGACCCGAACTGCGGCTCATCTTCCGGCATGGGCGCATCGGCCCCGCCATAGAGCGCGCGCCGGCCCGGCTGGGTGGCGGTCGATGTACTGTGCCGCCGGCCGCCGTACCCCGAGGTCCACGCCGTATTGAAATACGGCGTGGGGTTGATGCCCATCAGCCAGCGATGCCCGTCGGCGGAAACATCCGAATCCACGAAGAAGTTGTCGCTCATCGCGAACTGGTCGGCCAGCGCATGCAGGTTGGGCGTGACCTGCAGGTGCCTGGGAGCGGATTCCGGTGCCGCCGGCGATTTGTGTGCCCCTCTTCCGGACCTCGTTCGCCCGTGGGCCGGCTTCTTCGTACCGGCACCGGTGGAAGAGTCGCGGACGTGCGTTCCGGAACTTGTGTCCCCGGAAGCCTTGACTTTGGGAGGCCGATCCGTCACCCAGCCGTCCATGCCGAACCTTGCCAGCGAAGGATCGCCGTTGGCGCGAGTCACGTCGCCCAGCACCTCGTCGTAGGTCCGGTTCTCGCGGATGACGAAGAAGCAGTGCTTGATATGGGGGAGTTGCGTTTCTCCGGCGATGGCCGTCGAGTTCGCGGCGATCACGGCCTGCGTGAGTTCGTCGGGAGAAGGCAGGGTGCCGAGCAAAATGGCGCTCAGGCTTCCCATTTCCAGTGAGCCTACGTAGGACGGTGCATTCGGGTCGTGCTTGCTGCCGCCGTTGGGCCCCGAGCCTTTGCCCTTGGTGTTGACCACGTAAAGCGTGGTTCTGTCGGGCGAGAATGCGACGGCCGAAGGATTCCACCCCACCGGGATGTGGGCGATCACATCCATGGTGGAGGCATCAATCACGCCGACGGCGTTGATCCCCGATTCGGCAACGTAGATGCGGCCAGTGTGAACCACCAGGCCGCTGGGCATAACCCCGCGCAGCGCGCGGCCCTGTGCATCCTGAAAACGCGTGCCCACGAACGGTGACAACGGCGCCTGGTCGATGATCTTCGCGCCGTCGGCGTCGATCTTGACCACCGTATCCTGGTGGGCAAGCGAGACGTAAACATTGTCGCTGTCGCAGGCGACCCCGGTGGGCGCGGCGCCGCCGACCGTCTCCCCGGCTTCTTCGCTGATGTGGGCGCCCAGCCGCAGCTTGGCGGTGATGGCCGGATGCTCCCGATCGGTCAGGTCATAGGTCCACAGCGAACTGCCCTGGTCGGAATTCTCGTCGCCCAGGCCGCGGATCTCCTTGCCTTCGGCGGTGACGCCCTGCCGCGCTTCTTTCGAAGGATAGGCAAATGGCGGAAAATGCAGGCCGGTATGGAGCGGATCGTTCTCGCTCGCTCCTGGAACCGTGGTGTACTCAAACAAGCCGGTGTTGGTGACGTACAGGCGGTTGCCGTCGGGCGAGACCGCGAGCCCGAAAGGATACGCACCCGTAATGATCGTGGAGATGCGCTCCATGCGCTCCGTGTCGATGATGACGATGCGCCAGTTGCCCTGGTCCAGGGCGTAGAGCGTTTTGCCGTCGGAGGAAAGCGCCAGCGTTGCCGCGAAGCTCCCCGCGAAGTTGTTTCCACCCAACTGGCCGTCGAGCGAGAGTTCGCGCATCGCATGCCAGTCGCTGGTGCGGTACACGCGAATCTTTCCCGAGTCACCGGTAGCCACGTAGAGGAGCGAACCATCCGGCGAATAGACCAGCCCGGCGTGTACTTCGACATTGGGATCGTTTTCCGAACCCGGAGGCATCCGGGTGACTGCTGGCTGCGGGCTGTCGGGCCGATCGACCACGTTCAGCGCGAACGGAAAACCAATCGATGGCACGGCAATCTGCATTCCGTCCGGTCGCACCGCCAGGGCGAACGGATAAGGGGCAAGGGGAATCCAGTTCCCGGCGGGATGGATTTCGCGGCCATTGGGAAGCACAGCGGTGACCGCGGTGGTTTGGGCATGAACAGTCGATAGCGCGGCGGATGCAGCCGCCACGAGGAGAAGTTTTCGTGCGGAAACGTGCATGCGTTCCAGTATGCACGGTCCATTTGAATGGGGGTTTGCAAAAGTCAAACGCCGGGGCCGCCGCGGAACCTGGGCGCTCTATTTTTGCGGACGTTTTATGTCCGCCAAGTGGGAGACCACGAAGGCAAAACGGCCGGTGTGATCCTGGTCCGGCGGTCGCCGCGGCGGCCAAAGTCGGACGATCTGCGGTTGCTTCTCGTTTCTTCCGGTTTCGCGGTAAACCGACCAGAACCCGAAATGTGGCGCAAACTTCCAAGTGTCCCATTGCCAGTCGAGATCCAGTTCCTCCGCTATGGGAACAAAACCGTGTTACCAGGCAGCCACGATTTCCGTAATACCGACTGAATCACATGAGGGAAACGTCGAGTGAACAGAAGGATCATCTACGTTACAAGCACAGCCATTCTCGTCTTGGAGACCCTGGTGGGAGCTTTCATGGACCTTGCGCATCTTCCCCATGTCGTACAGGACATCCGCTCCATCGGCTATCCAACTTATGTCTTGTACATTGTCGGAGTCTGGAAGGTCCTCGCAGTCGGTGCGCTACTCTCGCCGCGACTCCCTCGACTCAGGGAATGGGCCTATGCCGGAATCTTCTTTGAGATGTCCGGCGCGGCGGCATCTCATGTTCTGGCCGGCGATCCCATCGGTAAATACGCCGCGCCACTGGCTTTCACCTTTCTCACGCTGGTTTCCTGGTGGTTCCAGCCGGGCCAGGAAACGCCCTGGATTCGCCAATAGCGCGTTGTGGTCGGTTTGTGGCCGACTCTTTTCCAGCCGTGAGCCACATAACCGGAACAGGCGAAAGTCGGCAAAGATGCGGGCAGGCAGTCATCCGCTCGCTGCATGCCTTTTACTCCCAACTCACTAGTGTTTGTCATCCTGAGCGGAAGTCGCCGCAGCGACCGGAGACGAAGGATGACAGCGCTTTGGAGTCGCGGAATGCGTGCCGGTTCGGAATCGTTGGTGTGTTGTGGACAATTCGGAAGCCACAACGGTTCGCAATTCAGAAAACAGCAACCAGGTCCTTTGACTCCGCTGCGGACCGCTCAGAAGGACAGTCCCTTTGGCAACCGATGGTCGCGTGTTGTTGCGAAGTTCCCGGTTGGTGGACAAGCGGGAAACTACAAAAGAATAAACCCTCTCTCACGCATAGCGAGCCATGGCAAGATCCACGATCTCCCCGATCATCTGGGTATAGGAGAGACCCGATTTCTTGGCAGCCATAAAAAACTCCTGCCCGCTGGAAAGCCATGGATTCGGATTCGCTTCGATTACATAGATCTCCCCACTGCTCGATACGCGCATGTCAATGCGGCCATAATCGCGAAGCTTTACAGCGCGATAGGCCTTGATGGCGATCTCGCTGAGCCTGGCCGCGGTTTCTTCATCCAGGTCTTCGGCGATCGCCGACTTCGTCAGCTTGTACGCTTCCGTGTCCTCTCGAATTTCACATCCTGGCTGGCGATCCGGGGCACGCCCTTGGGCAGTTTCGAAAGGTCAAGCTCCACCAGCGGAAGGGCGCGCGCGGTCTCGTAGCTGCCCAGGATGGAGGCGTAGATCTCGCGTCCTTCGATGTACTCCTCGATCAGCGCGGGCGAATTGAACTCCGTTTGTATATAGGAGATGCGCTCCATCAATTCCTTCACGCTGCTAACTACCGCCGCCGCATCGATGCCGATGGATCCATCTTCGGAGGTGGGTTTCACGATGAGCGGGAACGCGATGTCATGGGCGTGATCGATGTTGCCGCGATAGGCTATCGCGAAATAGGGCGACTGAATCTCATAAAAAGCGAACATCTTCTTGGCGATGGTTTTGTCCTGCGCAAGAACGTGCGCGCGCGGTCCCGCGCCGGTGTAGGGGATCTCGAGCAAATCCAGGAATGCCGTGACCTGCATCTCCTTGGTGTCATCGCCTGCATAGGATTCGGTCAGGTTGAAAATGAGATCGGCGCCGCATTTGGCCAGTCCAAAGAGAGATTGCGGACGGCCGTCGAGAACGTAATACGAGGGCTCATGGCCGAGTTTCTCCAGCGCCTCGAAAATCTCTTCGCGGTCGTGCTTCAGCGGCTTCTTCTTGCGTATCTTTTGTCCCTTGCGCCGGGGCGCAGGAACTTCTTCCGGCACTTCGGCAGGCTCTTCTTCCCACAAGTCGTACAGCACAGTGACTTTCAATCTTGCCATGCGGCCTCCAATCGGAATGACGGCAGTTGTCCCTCATTCCTCAGGGATGAATGAATTTCCCTCGGATCAGATAATTCATTGAGAGTGCGGTTGCATACACCGTGAACTCGGTGAGGTGCTCGGATTCGCGTCGAACGTCCACGCGCAAACCCAGATCCTCAACACGCTTGCTGATGGCTTCCACCAGTCGCTTGACGACCGGGCGCTGCACCCCGCTCCAATACGCAACCTTGTCGACAATGTGCTTGCGATGCTGATGCAACATCTCCTGGGCCGGTCGCACGCCGTTACGTCGCTTCGAGGAAATATTGAAAATGTCCGCCAGGTCGGCGTCCAGCGCGAGTTCCTCGAGCGGTACCTCCTCCGGCAGGGTGAGACGATAGAACTCGCCGACCGTCGATTCCATCTCATCGACGGTGATGTCGGTACGGCCGCGGCGCCGTACGGGTTCGACCTCTCCTACTTTTCGCGCCGCGCGATCGACATATTGAAGCTTGGCCAGCGCTTCCCAACCTTCATAGCGCTTTCGCCACTGCGAACGAGGCGTGAGCCAGACCGCAAAAGTTTCGGCAAAATCTTCATCGGGATGCTTCTGCGCGTACCACCCCGCCATGTGTCGAACAAACTTCCGCGAGAACGGGATGGGACGGTAGTTATCGCGATAGGCGCGGCGAAACGATCCAAAAAGATCGTGCCACTCGGCCGACTTGTATAGCTTGTACGCGTAATTGAACGCATGTCCGGCTTCATGACGCATGTACATCATGATCTCGCGAGCGTCTTCCAGGTCGTTCATATCGCGCTCCAGCTGCGCCAGGTCCGGGTTGGCCAGGTAGAACGGAATGCCAATCACCGGCTCGCCGGAGGGACATCCCCATTCATCGGTGAGGTAGCAAACCGGACGGAATTTGTGGATGCCTTTGGCTTCCAGTTCGCGGTAAAGCTGCTGGACGAATCGTTCCAGCGGGGAACCCTCGAGTTTGAGCCCGAGTTCGCGAATGGGCTTGGCGAGTATCTCCTGGAATTCCGTTCGGGTTTTCTCGAAATCGCGCACTGGGCTATTCAGAGTTCTATACCAAGGAGCCAGGTCTGGCACTGGACATTCCGTTCCGGGGTGGATGGTGGCCGGTTCCGAAGGGATGCTTTCCTCCACTTGCAGATAATTAGCCTGGCAAGGAGCACAATAAAAACTAGCCGCGATCTCTCTCCCGAATTTCGCTTTCGCAAGGCTTCAGACCTACCCCCCTACAAAAAAAATACGGGACTGCCCCAAAAAACCTTGGATAACTCCCGCTTAATCAGTTACTTACGGGCGATATAGGCCGCAATATCGGTTTTACAAGCCATTATTTATCAATACTTACCTCGAAGACAGGCGCGAAATGAGAAACGCCTTCCATGAAACCTGGCCGCGCTCACGACCGGAAGCTATTTCGGCAAAAGCCCGCGGGCGATCGAGTCCAGCATGCCATTGAGGAAGTTGATCGATTCGGGAGCGGAATAGCGGCGCGCGATCTCCAGAGCTTCGTTGATCACGATGGGGAATGGCGTCGATTTGAAGCCGATCATCTCGCCGATCGACATGCGCAGCAGGTTCCGATCGACCGCAGGCATGCGTTCGATGCGCCAGTGCTTGGAATTCTGAGCAATCAGTTCATCGATGCGCTCGAGATGAGCGTTGGCCACTCGGAACAGGTCCTCGGCAAAGCCGCGCACCTCGGGCTCCACTTCGTCGCTCGATATCCAGAAAGTGGCATGCACCTGCTCGGGCGTCTGTTTGCCGACGTCGGCCTGGAACAGCATCTGCATGGCCAGTTCGCGCGACTTGCGCCGCGCCCCCGCAGTCACGCTTGACCTTCCAGCAGTTTGCGCCGCAGGCTCACCATCTCGATGGCGGCGCAGGCAGCTTCGAATCCCTTGTTCCCCGCCTTGATGCCGGCGCGATTGAGAGCCTGTTCGAGGGTCTCGCAGGTCAGCACGCCGAAGCTGTGCGGAATGCCGGTCTCCTGCTGCGACTGCCCGATGCCGCGCGCCACTTCGTTATAGATGGCCTCGTAGTGGGCGGTCTCTCCGCGCAGCAGGCAGCCGAGGGTGATGATCGCGTCCACGCCAGCGCCGGTTTGGGCATGCTTTGGCGCGATTGGCCAGGGTGCGCGCCGCGGCCGGAATCTCCCATGCGCCGGGCACGCGCGCAATCTCGATATCTTCGCGCCGCGCCCCACTGCGCAACAGAGCATCGAGCGCGCCCTCGAGCAGGCGCTCGGTGATCACCGCATTCCAGCGCGCTACCACGATGGCGAAGCGCATGCCTTCCGCAGAGAGATCGCCTTCGACCGCGACCGGCTTGCCCTTCAGCGGATCGCTCCAGGCCCAGAAAGTGAACGCGTGGCCGGCTTCCGGTTCGGCGGTGAACATGCGCGACTTTCCAATGGGTATCGGTGATGTCCGAAAGACGCGTCCGAAGGCTCGATGCCTTGGCTGCGAAACCATGCTGCGGCGGCCTGGTGCACCGCATCGAGCGCGGTCACTTCGATGCACACATCGGATGTCTGCGGCATCGCGCCATCCACAAACTCCAGGTTGCCGATCGGCGCCAGAAACGATGCGCCGCGACTTGTCTCCTCGTGCCAGCCATGTCCCGGAGCGAAGCCCAGCGCGGCGAAGAAGCTCGCCAGGCGTTCGTAGGCCGCTGCGCTCCCTGCCGGACGCAGAAAGGAGATCCCTTTGATCATGATCTGATTCTATCGTGCGGAAATGGAGGGCCGAGATGGCAACCCAGGTCTCATCCGCCGCAGCGGACGAGACCTGGGGCACCCATAGATCACGTGGAAACATTAGGTGGTGGCGCGCGGCTTGACCGCGATCACTGTGGCCGGCACGATGCCGGAAGCCGGCGTCGTTGTGATCAGGCAGCCGGGATCGGAGCCCGGAGCGCACGCGGGAAGATTGGGATTGATCTGCTGCTTGTCAGTCAACGTGGTGGTGTCGATGTAATGCATCAGGTTGTCACCCGAGGTGGAGACAAAGAACAGCGTGTTGTCGGGGCTGAACGATCCCGCGACGGGCGCGGTAATGCTGGATGCTGCGCTTCCGCCGAACGTGATGTATCCCAGGTGCCCGAAGCTCGAGGCCGGTCCCGCGACCTGCGTGTAGTAAGGCAGCGTCGCTCCCGGCGTGCGTCCCGTTATAGGTGATGAAACTCAGGCTGCTGCGGCGAAGCGCTGCGAGCCCCCGGTGACTGCTGCCGGCGAGGTCACGATCTGGTTCACCGCCGTGGCATTCGCCGCCACCTGCCCCTGAATTGCGCTGGACGATAGCAGCAACGGCTTGAGCGGATTCCCCGCCGCCGGCCCGGTTATGCTGGCATTGCCGGGCAGGCAATTCACCGAGCCACTGGCGTCGGCCGGGACGGTTACATCGATGTCGGAGAGTGTGATGCCGCCGCCGGTCTGCGTGCGCTCCGAGGATATGGTGGCCGTCATTGGTAGCCGCCACCACATCGGTCTGGACGTTCACGGAGTCTCCGGCGACTCGAGGCTTCCTGGGGGTAGAACACCATGCTGTTATACGCGCCCACATTTCCGGCCGGGCACCATGTATGCGCCACCGTCGGGTTGCCGCTGACGTACGCGCCCACGCTGGGAACCATGATCGCCAGGCTCTGCGCGCCCTTCGATCCGCCCGCTGTCGAACTGGGAAGAGCGTAGGTGGTCCAGCCGGTGTTGGCGTTGTACACATACAACGTGTCGGTATGGTTCCCGCCCAGCGCCGCGCTGTCGGTGATATACAGGGTCTTGGAGTCCGGGCGTCCACTCCGCCGAGACACCCAGCCCGCCGAAGCGCTGGACGAGATAGTGCCGGATCCGTTGGGATTGTAGAGGTAGAAGACGTCGCGAACCTGGTCATTGATGAGCACCTGGGAGTTATTGGGCGCAACCGCCAGCACCACCCCGGGCACATTCGGATCCTGCTTGGTAAGACTATTGCTCGTAGTGCTGAAGACCATCAGTTCATGGGAAGAGCCAAAGTAGAGACTGCTCCCGGTCCGATCCATGATCATCGAGTTCGGCACGTAGGGCAGGCGCACGGTAGATCCCACGGTGCCGTTCAACAACTCGACGGGAACAAAATACTGCGAGTACCCCGGTGCTCCGTACCACACAAAGGAACTGGCGGTTCCGGGCGTAGTGATGGTGACGGGATTACTGGAGATCGCGAGTCCGGTGCCGAAGACGCCCACCTGGTTGATGGGCGCGGGATTGCACGTGGACGGCTGGCAGATGGCGTAAACCGAGGCTGTACCGGGAAAGCTGGCGGTGATGGATCCACCGGACGAAGCGGTGATGTCCAGCGGATTGGTGGACTGGTAGTCCAGCGTAAGGCCCGTGATCGGATTGCCGGCAGTATCGATGACGTTGGTGACAAGGTTCTGCGCCACGCCCTGGGTGACGGTTCCGCTAGTCGATCCGTTGAGAGTGACTGAAATCGATTTCGGCGGGCACGTTGAGAAGTACCCGGCGGCAGATCCCGAGCCGGCGATGGAGGCCGTAATGACGGTGGTGCCGGGTTGCTCCGCGGTGATCTGGTTGGTAATCGAGTTGATCGTCGCTACCGAGCCGGAGCCGGCAACGTAGGACAAGGTGCCGATGGCCGAACTGCAATTGGGAACCGAGGTCACCCCGGGAGCGAGCGGGCAGGCATAGCTGGCGCTGGTTACCGTCGACGGCGCGCACATCAGATACTGCTTGCCGTTGCTGCTGTAGCACGCCTGGGCGTCAAGTTGCGCCAATTGTCCCTGCGAGAGACATTGTTGCGGACCCACAAGGGATATGGAGCTCACCTGCGCGTGCACATAGACCGCCACGGGATTGGACGTGACCGAACTGGCCGAAGCGGTAATGTACGGCGACCGAGTAAGGCAGCCCGCCGGTATCGGGTGCCGGATTGGGATAATTGCAGATGGTGTAATCGGCGATGCCGCCGCCCGAGTTGCGGTTCCAGGTGCCGGCGCACATATTGCCGGTCGGCGAGATATCAACCAGCCTGTTATTCGTGGTGCCGTAGCTATAGCTGGGGACAGAGGCAGCAGAGTTCTTGCAGGTGACGGCGGTGGGAGCCGAGATCTGGCGGGTCTGGCCGAAAGCCATGGAGAGCCCGGTGGTCTCAGGCTGCAGGGTGATGGCGTACACCTCTGTGACCTTGAGTCCGTAGCCCAGGCCGTTGCAATAGTTGCCGGCCGGATTGCGATAGCATCCGGAAATCGTGATTCCCGCAGGAAGCGCTAGAAACAACAGACAGACAAGCGTCAAAAACCGCCGCATGAATCCTCCCCGTCCCGCCTTCGATCGCCGCGGAACGGTCTACTTCAAAGAAGACATCAGAAATAGGAGTTGCAAGACGCCCGCCGACAGACCTTGGATAAGGCATACCTCGGGCGATTCCGCTGAGGCGCCCGGCACGATCAAAGCTGCAGAGGGCCGGCCGACAATCAAGTTTTCTCCAAAGAAAAGTGTATCAGGGCAGGATGAGCAGGCCACGCCGCGGCCGGATTGTCCATGTCCTTGTCTCATAGACGGTTTCCGGCGGCGATGGAAAGCCCGCCCGGGGGCTCCGTTTGACTAATGGTCCGCTGCTTGTTCGGCCGTTTCCGCGTTTTTATCTCCGGGTGGCATAAACCGGGCAAACCACTCGACCGCGCGGTCCATGACGTCGCGGCGATGCGAGGGGTCGACAAAGCCGTGCCCTTCGTTGGGATACACGACCAGTTCTGTAGGCACGTGGCGGTCACGCAGCGCGTGCCAGAACTCGAATGACTGGGGCGCCGGGCACTCGCCATCACGGTCGCCAACCACCACCAGCGTGGGAGTTTTCGCCTGCTTGATGTAGCTGATGGCCGAGCTTTTCGCGTACACCGCGGGATCGTCGTAGACGGATGCGCCGAAGTAGGGAATCATCCACTGATCGATGGAGTTCTCGCCGTAGTAGCTCTGCCAGTCGGCAATGCCCGCGCCCGAAACCGCGGCCCTGAAACGATTGGTCTGGGTTACGGCGAACATGGTCATGAATCCGCCATAGCTCCAGCCGGTGAGCCCGACGCGTTTTGGATCCACAGGATATTTGCCAAGTACGGTGTCAACGCCGGCCAGGATGTCGCGCAGGTCGCCGTAGCCGAAGTCTTTGCGGTTGGCCTGCGTGAACGCTTCCCCCTGGCCGAAACTTCCGCGCGGATTAGGAAGCAGAACGAAGTAGCCCAGCGCGGAAAAGGCATTGGCGCTGAGGCCTCCCAAAGCGCCCCAACGCGACTCTACAGCGGCGGCCGGTCCCCCGTGCACTTCCACGATCAGCGGATATTTCTTTGCGGGATCGTAGCCCGTTGGAAGCAGTAGCCAGCCCTGCACACGGAACGAGTCGCTCTTCCAACTGAGCGAAACGGCTTTGCCCCATGCGGGTTCAACGCCATCGTTGAAGTGGGAAAGCTGCATCACGCCTTCGAGGCCCGACGTCATCACCGTGCCGGGCTTGGCGCCGTAGATCTCCATGGGAGAATCGAACGTGCTGGCATGAAAAACAAACAGCGAGTGATCCGACGTGGCCGAGAGGCTGTGCGAGATGCGCCCGTCGCCGACGCTGCCGGGAATGCTGAAGACAGGCGAGCTGAAGGTAATTGCGCCGTCGCCGGTACGATCGCCCTGAAGTTTGAAACGGATGAGTTGATTGTTGCCGCCGGCGTTCTCACAGACAAACAGGTACTGATTGCCATCCCACTGCAGCCAGGCTGGTGACGTGGGCCTGCCGGCGGTGAGATTGCGCGGGACGCCCCCCGACGACGAGATGATCCACGCGTCGCCGCCGGTGGAGCCCTGATCGCTCATCAGGCCGCCGATGAAGGCGATCGCCTTGCCATCAGGCGACCAGCGCGGGACCGCGATCTGCATCCCATGGAGCGGGCCGGCCACTTCGGCCGGGGCAAGGATTGCGCGGGGCGGCCTTTCCGAGGTTTGGGAAGCATGTCGCGCAGCATCGAGTTTTTGGGTGTAGAGCTTTGCCACCCACCAATTGTTCTCGCCGGGAGGGTCGGCGCCGATGTACGCGAAGCCCCTGGAATCAGGCGCCCAATCGAATTCGTACACGTGCAGATTGGCGGGCGTCACCTGCTCCGGAGCTTCGGGCGAGGCCACGTCCACCGCGGCTACGGCGATGCGCTGAATCTCGACGCCGTCCTCACCGATGACGCCGGAAGGCGGCTTCATTGCCGCGAGCGCTCCGGCGGGACGGGTGGCTCCTTCTACATATAGGAAGGCGACTTGGGTTCCATCCGGGGAGAAGGCGGGCTGGTTTGTGTAGCCGCGCAACTCAGTGATGCGCCGTGCAGGAGTGCCATCGAGCCGGGACAGATAGAGGTCCGCCTGCTCCCCGGGCTTGGCGCAGTCAGAGAAGAACGCCAGCGCCTTCGCGTCGGGCTCCCAAGCGATTTCACTCTCGCGGCAATGCCCATCGGGCTGAACGCCGGCCGAGATCCGATCGGCCTTCTTCAGGTCATCGATGGGCGCAACGAAGATATCTCCGCCATCCCGCATCCCCTGAACCCAGGCGACACGTTTGCCGTCGGGGGAAACGGCCACCTGTGCCACCGATCGGCCGCGATTTAGTTTGTGCAGGACATCGTTGATTTGCGCGCGATCGAGGGGAGCGGGCGCGCTTTGCGCGGCCAGGGTGGCAGAGATGGAAACGGCCGCGACGGCCAGGAAACATCTCGAGAGAGCGCTGCGCCAAGGCGAGAAAAACATAGGGGAATGCTACCAGCGCGACCGGGAAACAGGCATCATGCAGTAGATCTAATTGTGGGCCCACGTCCCGGGACAGCAGGAATCACCTTTTCAATCCGCAAGATAGTGCGCGCGCTGAGACGCTGGCCACGAACGGATTACGCAGTGGCAGCCGATAGAGTGGGCGCTCGGCTACGGAGCTTCGGCTGGAGGGTAGATTCGGGTTTATGCAAATGTTCCTGGTTTACCAGAGTTTTTCGGTCATCGCATGGTCCGGGGGGATTGGGTCTCCACACTCGTTGCGACGTCCACGGCTGGGAGAGCGATGACCAGAATGGATCGGAGGGCGGCAGTCCCAGGGGAAGCCAGGCCGCGGAGCAGAGATACAGGCTGCTGGTGGATATATAAGGTTCAGCGATCGATGGCTGGTGCCCGCAGAACCCCAGGCGTAGCCAATCGTTCTCGTCGAAGGTGCCGGGAACCGAAAGCATGCGGCGCATCACGGCGGTCAGGGCACAGCGAACCTGTTGGCGAGAAACTCCGTCCGGCAGCTGGCGCCGCAACGCCATCTCTGCAAGCAGATGGAACGCGCCAAAACGATAGCAAAGGGATCTGCCTATAGCGGGAAACGTTGCGGCCGGCGCGATGAGCCGTTCCTGAATTGCCGCATATCTTTGCGCCCGGGCCCAATGCGGACGCCCGAGAGGCTTCCCAGGCGGAGGAGCTTTTCGAAATCACATCGAGAACGTTCAACAGCAGGGGATGAATAACAAAGCGGTTGTAATAATCCCAATGAAAGACGGGGCCATCTCCGTATAAACCGTCCCCTTTATACCAGGTGTCCATGGTTCTGACGGCACAGTCGACGCGGGTCCGATCCGACCCCGAACCCATGAAGCAGAGGGCCGCTTCCACCATCGCCGAGAACAGGATCCAGTTGTTGAAGCAGGGTGCGTTTTGACGTCCGCAAGAATTCGGGAATCGAGCAACCCGTGGCTACGTTTCATCCCCGCGGCTTTTGCCGAAACTGGTAACTTGGAGTTTCCGGTATAATCATTTAACCGGAGAGATGGCCGAGTGGCTGAAGGCGGCGGTTTGCTAAACCGTTATAGGGTCAAAAGCTCTATCGGGGGTTCGAATCCCCCTCTCTCCGCCAGATCTTCTCCATAGCCGTCCATATTCGTCCATTCCCATCCTCTAAAAATCGCAAAACATTGAAAATATTGGATACTTTGTCCGCAGTCATCCGGACCACCCCACGCGTGTCCGATTTGACGGGGGTAAAGGCGGGGGTATTCCCAAATGTGCCTTCAAGGAGAGCGGGGGTATCGTCCCGTTCGGCGCTAAATGGAGATCCTCTACAGGCTAAACGACCGCGAGATCAAGAACGCCAAACCAAGGGAAAAAGACTACCGGCTCAGCGACGGGGGCGGCCTCTACCTCGTTGTCACGGCCGGCGGGGGAAAATTATGGCGTTGGTCCTACGAATTCAATGGCAAAGAAAAGCTTCTTTCCTATGGCCCCTATCCATTCGTTACCCTCGCTAACGACCGAGACTTGCACGCGGCAGCTCGGGCGCTGAAAAGCAATGGGACTGATCCGGCTGCTGAGAAACAGGCTAAAAAGCATGCAGAAGGAGAACGCGAGAAGGCTTCTTCGATGCCAACCTTCGCAGAACTTACCAAGGAATGGCTCGATACCTGGAGCGCGAAAAAGAGTAAGCGGTACGTCGGCACCGTAAAGAACCGCCTGGACCGCGATATTCTGCCGGCGATCGGTTCGACCAGGATCGACCAATTGAAGCCATCCGAGATGGCGAAGATTGCCACTGGCATTCAGGACGAACGTGAGGCGGCGGAACTGGCGCGCCGGGCTTTAGAAAAGATGAAACAGATCTTGCGTTTCGCGGTCGCAAAAGGGTACATCGAGAGGAGCCCGATCGCCGACATTCAGCCGGGCGACCTTCTGAAATCCCACACTGTCGAAAATTTCGCCCGCATCGAATCGCAAAACCTCCCTGAACTGCTTCAGAAGATTGAGTTGTATCACGGCAATCCCCTCACCCGACTTGCCACGAAATTGATGGCTCTGACCTTTGTCAGAACTGAGTCGCTCATCTTGGCGGAGTGGCCGGAGTTCGACTTCAGGGCAAAACGGTGGATCATCCCCAAAGAACACATGAAAGGAAAGCAGTTCCCGCACATTGTTCCATTGGCGCGGCAGACGATCGAGGTGTTGCAACTGTTGCAGACGCTTTCTGGAAAGAGCAAGTACCTGTTTCCCGGTCAGGGCCCCAAGAATCCAGCCATGAGCAATGGGACGATCTGTAATGCCCTTCAGGGCATGGGCTACAAGGGAGAAATGACCGGACATGGATTCAGGGGCGTTGCTTCCACGATTCTGCACGAGTGCAGTCACAAGGACGAATACATCGACGCACAGCTGGCGCACAAGAAAAAGAACAAAGTCAGCGGCGCATACGATCACGCAAAGTACCTTGTTCCGCGTACGTACATGATGCAAGACTGGGCGGACTTTCTCGAAGAAACGCTGCGCAGCGGCGAATACAAATTGATGTCGATAAGGAAAATTGATATCGCATTTCCTTTGCGCGCTCCGATTCATGATCCGGAGTCCCGCCACGCACAGCCCCGCCGCGAGACTTCCCATCGCCAAGATTCGCGTTGCGGGTCCGCATGACCGTCGACATGGCTGGCTTCCGATAACCGCGTCTACATCGCAACCGTCGCCCGCGTCGGACCCTACCCAATCAGGCACCATGCGACCCCCCGGACTCAATCTGCCCACTGCGATCGGCTGGCGGATACAGCGCGTTCGGCTCCGCCAGTATAATTCCGCACGAATGGCCGATGTGCGAATTCTCGCATTCGCCCGGCAATGCTGAAATAGCGGTAATTTGAGCCGGACGATAGTCGTCCAGAAATCGCTGTGGCGACGGGTCGGCCAGTCTTGCGTCGGGTGCGCGGTACCGAAAATAGCCGCGCATTCACCAATTACAGGTCGGCTTGGCGAGTAGGCCTTGGATGAGCCTGGCAGGCGAATAGGAGATTCGATGAGGGAGTCATTTTTAGATATTCTGGGGACGTTGGCAGGCTCATCCATTCAAAAGCGCGCCATTTCAAATCCTGAAGTTCTCAACGAAGCGTATGCCTATTCGACGCCAAGCTCGTTTACCCGCGGCATCCGCATCGATCTGGGAGAGTTCACAATTCTTCTCATCTCGGGAACCGCCAGCATCGATGAGCACGGAAACAGCATCCATATCGGAGACTTCCGTGGCCAGATGCGGAGGACCCTGCATAACATTACGGGACTTCTAGCCGCCGAGAATGCCACTTGGCACGACCTTGTGCGTACCACCTGCTATCTGCGCGATATCGATCGCGACTACGAAGCGTTCAATGAGGAACGAACCGCATTTTATACGAAACTCGCTCTCAACCCGCTTCCCGCCTCTACCGGTATCCAGGCCATACTCTGCCGTCCTGAGCTGCTTGTCGAGATTGAAGCGATAGCGATATTCCGGCCGCACGCCGCGGGATCGAGTAGAGCAACTCAGGGTTGATGAGCACGAGGCTCCAGTTGCGGTTGCCGGCAAGCTTCATGGGCGGCAATGGTCCGGATGATAACGTGGCTAAATCCCCAAGTATCAAACCGAGTCGCCTCTCGGCTCGATGAGTGCGTCGCACTGTCACGAGTTGAGACCGACTTTTACAGTTTCCGCCGAATCGCCCATAGGGAAGAACGAACCAGAGAAATTCTGCGAACGCCAGGTGTGCGCCGCTTCACTGAATCTTGGCCCCAACATCTCCGTAAAATAGGTACGCCAGATATGTAGGAGAACGCTTTCCAAAATTCTTACGTATCGCGAGCAATGCCTGCGACACTGGAATTTTGCGATTCACCAGATTGTCGAAGAGACTGGCACTTACTGCCGCCGCATCGCCGTCGTCCACTGCCCAGAGAGGAGCGATGAAACCCCCGAATCGTCGCCTCAGGATGATCTCTGCCCATCCGCCAACACCGCCAAGCAGCCCTCCGGTGGATCCGGTCTTGCACGCATTAAAGTAAACCAGGCATCCGCTTTTCTTGCCCAGCTTCACTTCCGCTGTGTCCAATTCCCTCGCGGTGAGATCCGAATCCTGCAGTTTCAGGACGGATTGATCTGGATTATCGAGCAGGAAATCTCCGTGACCGGCAAAGTGTACGATGGAAACCGAAGCCGGGCCGAGACCGCTTGTGAACAGACTCCACACATCGTCGTGGATGCCTTTGACTGGCACGGCCGCATAGCGGTCCTGCAGCATCTTTGTCTCTAATTGGGCGCGCTCGAGTCGATCGTTGGCTTTCGGATAATTCGGCGCGATGGTCGCAATTGTTCCTGCTGGAAGCCGATAGCGGAGGCCTCCCTGCGAGTCGCCGACGCAGCGTCCGACCGGGTGCGTCATCACCAGGAGTTCAGTTTCCAGGTCTTCATTCTCTGCGATCGGCCGCATCATCTCCCACGGAATATTCGCATCGTCGCTGATGAACTGGATGGCGAAATCCTCGTTCAGGGATTTACGAAGAGCCCAATAAGATTGCTTGAAAAAATCTGGCGACCTTCTCCAAAGTGTTTCGCCAAAGCTGTAGAACGATTGCATATGTTTGCCTGGCGCGAGCTGCGAGAGCGCTGCGAACTCTTCGCGGATGAAAATGGACGGGTCTGCGCCGAGATTGATTTCTCCTTTCAGGCTTCCGGGCATCCCGGGAATATCGAGTCCCGGTGGTACCGACACCGACCATAAGAGGCGGCCCGGGCGATCCGGATCGATCTGGAAAATGCGCACCGTGAACACCGGAGGGGGAGCTTCGAAATCGATTCCCATCGGAACGCTGGAAGCGAGTGACTGCGATTGCCCGAGAGTGAACGTGCGCCGAACGAAGCCACTGACGCGGTTTTCATAGAGAAAGGTGATGATGACGGAAATGGTCTGGCCCGCCGCACAGGAGTCACTGACCTTGCCGCGCAGGATGCAGGGAACTGAAGTTCCATCGCGCTTTAGCACGACCGGGCCGGTCGACAATTTGAACTCAATGAAAGCACTGGCGATTTCTGCCACAATCTCGGCCATTTCCCAATCGGATGGCAACCCGGACATGGAGATAATGTCCGGATCGCGCACCCCATCGGGCGGTGTCGAAGGCAGATCAACTGTGAAATCGAGTTCGATGCCAGGGACCGGATCTTGGGATGTCCTAATGACTGGATAGCGAACGATGGAAACGGTATTCGCCGATTCCACAGGTGAGTCGGCTTCTGTATAGCCTTTCTTGTTGGTGCGATCATCAATCGCGGATAGCGGAAGAACACGAAACCCGACACGAACCGGCAAACCGTGCTGACCCGTTTCGACCAAGCATGAGGCGTTGACAGAAGTTTCCTGTCCCATTCCAATGACTTCAGCGAGAGTCCCGAGGTGCGGATCGAAATAGTCCGCTACATAACCCACTCGCAAGCGGTTCAGCTTTGAAAACCAGGGATTAATGCGAAGTTGCCCCGGCTGGTATGCATAATACCGTGAAGATGCATCTCGAATAAGGACCGCGGTATTTCCCTTCGCGGCATCCAGGAGCTGGGATGCGGGCGAGTCGATGGAGACGACAACCGGCCTGTCGAACCAATTCACAACACTCATACGCCTTCGTCTCCTACCATGAAGACATCTCGAACCGGCGAAACCCTTGCTGCTCCTTGAATGATGACTCGATACTGCCCCGCCGGAAGTGGGTCGAACACTACCCTTTGTCCGCTCGGGCCACCTCGTCGTACGGGCTCTCTGGCAATTTCGGCACTGGTGACCGCGTCCTGCAGCACGGCTTCCAATTCGGGCAAGCCGTCGCTGGCTGTCACCCCGATTTCGATGTCCTCTCCGAACATGTACGCATCCTCGAGGGCCATGGACAATCCGATCGCCTCACTCTCTCGCAAGACTCCGCCGGTATCGGGCTGGGTGAGCACTCCGCGCAATTGTGCGAGCAGCCCATCGTTGTTCTGGAGCGAGCCGTGACACTCGGACGCAAAAACAGCTCCTGTTTCGTCGAGTACTTCAATCGGTGTTGCCGAGACCCGAGGTACTGTCCCATCGCCTGACTCGTCAACTTCTTTGCCGTCTTTTCCTTGGCGCGATCGAAGCAGCTCCAGTGTGCCCTTTTCGAATCGCGCCGATTGCATGGTTGGCTGTTCGAATCCGGCCATCGGCACGATTTTGTAACCGTAGCCGGGCAGCAATGCGTTGGCCCCCTGTTCGCTCTCGATTTTCCGATGAAAGGCCAGAGCTGCCGCGGCCCGGACCGGATCGACATACGGCAACCCGCTCATCTCGGCCACCCGTTGCGGCTCGGCGCTTCCGCTATAGATACATGGATAAATAGGAAGAAGCTCGTAAACGGAGGTGAGAGTGCGGAGAAGCGAAGTCAGGTCGAATCCGGCCGTCTTGTAACCGTTGGCAAGATAGCCCAGCGCATTGAGCGAGCCCCTGTAAGGAGTACCGAAAGTTATCAGCGCGCGAGTCTGCCGCCAACCTCCGAGCACTTCGAGAAAATGACGCGCAACCAATCCTCCCATCGAATGCGCGACCAGGATGAGCTTGGGGTCCCCGCCGACGAAATCCTTCCGGGCTTGCAGCCACTCTTTAGTCTTGCGGTCGAGTTTGCGGGCGGCCACAGCGTTGAAACGACGCCAGTCGTAGGGAAAGTCGAAGTAGCTCTGTCCGCGCACCAGGCCAAAATGTTGAATCAGGGATTCGGCGATCCCTGAATACCCGTCGATTTTCCAAAAGCCGGGGATGAGCGTAACGTCGGGCGCCAGGCGGGTCGCCGTCACGCCATCGACAAGATCGTCAGCTTCCGGGTCATCCCTGCTGAGTTGGAGCTCGCGCACGCTTTCCCCGCGCGATTTCAATGCTCTGAAGATGGCCGCCGCCGATGGCCCCCAAACCTCTCGGCCATCGACGGCCAGAACGCTGCCGATAATTCCTGGCAAGAGAACGAAGATATCTTCAGGCGCATAATGCACGCGATCACCTCGCAGGCTACTGGAGCGGCTTTGGGACACCGGCATTATATCCATATCGCGAGCGCAATGATAGATTGATCCATCACTCGTTTGGGAGTCTGCCCATGAATTCGTTCGAGTTGCAATCGTTTCAGATGCTGATTGATGCCGGGAATCGCGACGCGATGCTCGCTCTTACCGTGAAGAGGCCAGTCCTCCTTTCCGAGAGTCTGTGGCCCGAGCTGCGTGAATGGCTTTCTACGCAGCCGTCCTCGACTCAAAGGCAAGGAGCGGAAGCTATGACCATGCTGGCTGCGCTGCAGAAAATGACCATCGACAACTGGAATCGATATCCATTCGGAGATGGGCCGCTGGACCGAATTTTGGCTAGATTGCTTCAGGGCGAGATCGACGAGGCACAAGCGTCGATCATCGCTTCTACTCAAGAAATAACTCGCAACCTTTCCACCGTCTATGTTCGCGCCCGGATGATGCAATCGGTCTTGCAGGCCTTGAATGGCGACTGGCGCCAACCGCTCCTCGGCTACCGGGTGATTCTCGCCGCTCTCAGCGCTCGCAAAGCGATGTTCACGCGAGATCAGAAAGCAATGGAGAGCATTGGCGCCATCGAGTATTCCCGCATCGCCCTGCGGGCCATCTGGGAAACGGCCGATGGGCGATATCTGAATGACGCGGTGAGTCGCCTCAAAAGTGTTGCGAGCCAGGAGTTGGCGCCGTGGCATTCTCCAGGCGCAGCCTGGTTTGCGCTCGGAGCCTTGCATCTGGATCCTTATATTTCCAGTCGGCCCTCGTCAAACTTCAAACAGCAGATGGATGCCTGGATGCGCCGACCGAGGGAAAGCATGGGTGCTAAGTTCACGGATGAAGTTGCGCGGGAGACGCGCCTGCCGGCGCCGCTGGCCGCTTTCACAGCCGCTTCGGAATACTTTCTTACTTCGGCGAATCTCGAAGCCGGCCCGATCCGGGGCCTGAGCCTCAAGGGATACATTGAGGCAGAGGCCTGGAAGAAGGTTGCAGGCGGAGCTACCGCTGACTTGCGCGCGTTCGGAGCGGAGGCACTTGCCCTCCTGGCGAGCGATCGATACGCGGAGCCACGCGCCGCCGTTGCCGGCCTGCTGAAGTTTGCCGGTCAAGAACAAGGGACCGCCGCGCAAGCCGGGTATGACCCGCAAAAGACGGCCCGCGAATTCCTGGCCCGCGACTTGGAGGAATTGGTTGAGCAACAGGGTTTGGTGGCTACAACCGAGTTACTGAATCGCGTAGCTGAGGCAGTGCAGGGCGATGGCGCCCTGGCCGTGGCATTGTGGAGAAAGACTCTGCCGCTTATGCTGCGTCGCGATGAAACCGCCCTGAGTGGCTTTCTGCAGAACGGGCTCCTGTATATAACCAATGGCTTGGCCGATGACACCGTGAAGAACCGGAATTCAGCACCGGCGGCAGCAGCCTCCCAACCAAAAAAAGGGCAGGCCCCGGCAAGGACGCCTCTCGAAGAGGGAAAAGACGTCTGGCAGCGCTCCCAGGCCGAAGCCTGGTCAGAAGAGAAGTTGGTGGCTACTTTGCTTTTGCTCGCTGCCGGGAGCCAGTTAACCAATGACGATTTGGAAGGCGCCGAGCTGTTGCGCATGGCCGAATCCGTGAGTGAACGCCTGGCCGCCGAATGGAATCCCCTCCTGAAGTGGTTCAGTGCCCTTCTGTACCGGGGAGAAGCGTCAAACCAGTTCGCTTTGAACGACTATTCCAAGGCCATCAAAGCTTACGCTCTGAGCGCGCTGTACTTTCTTGAGGCTCATTTGCCTGCCGGCGCTGCGGATGCCATGGAGCAGGCCGCGGATCTCGTGGATCGCTCTAACTCACAAATAAGTGACTTCGCTACTTACTTCGCGATCGTGTTGCCGGAGTTGGAACGTCAAGGCGGGTCCCGCATCGTGGCTCGCATTCGGGACCTCGGCCGCGCGTTTTTTCCCATGACCATAAAACCGGGCGGCCGGAATTCTGCCAGTTTTCCCTTGGTATGCATGCTAAAAGGCGTTCTGTTGGGGGCCGCCTGGCGGGCTGGTGGCAACCTGGAATGGATCGATTCAGAAGACAGCAGACAGATGCTCCAGAGAATCGATGCGAGCCTCCGGGCGGCTCCGGGAGGGGGAATGCTCCAGAATATTGGCGGTTTGACCATGGATGACTTATTGACGGTATTCGCAGAAGACACCGAAATGGCCGCCGGAGAGGGACCGGATAGTACGCTGCATAACCTGGAAGTAACCTTTGATCACGAATTGCGCCGGCGGATCGGCGAACGGCGTGGCCGCCAGAAAGACTGGATACCGACAGCAGAGGGCATCCAAGGCTTGCTAGGCCCTGAAACTGTGCTGATCGACTACTACTCTGGGAATCTGCCCAACGGCAATGCGGGACTTTATCTTCATATCCTCTCGCAGGAGTCTATCGTTCTCGGGGCCGCCGATTTCGGGATTCCCGGCATGCAGACTTTCCTGGGCGACGCGCAGTACCAGGCGGACATACTCGCGTTGAACGTATCCGGTGCGCGCCGTGCCATCCAGGATGACGCCGGCACGGACGCGCCATCGGAAGAAGTACGCCAGTCGCTCAGTTCCACCCCTTATGTGAGCGGACCGACTGAGGAGATATTGAAGAAGCTCCGGCAGCAAGATAAATGGCATCTTTGCATCGTTCCCTTCGGGCCCTTGCACTTCTTCCCGTTTCACCTGCTGCCCTATGGAGATGGATTGCTCGGCGATGAGTGGGCCGTGACTTACTTGCCGGCGCTTGCCATGCTCCAGCCGCGGGGTGAAAAGCCTGCGGATCGCCAGCGGCAGATCGCCAGCTTTGGAATCGAATTCAGGAACCGCGTCCCTCACGGCCTCAACGAGATTCGAGGAGCGGAAGACGAAGCGCGCCGCGTGGCGAATATCTTTGGCGAACCGGCTTTTGTGAATACCACAGCCACCGAGTCGGCTGTCAAAGAGGCTTTCGCAGCCTCTCGGCGGATTCACATTTCAACCCACGGACTACTGACCGTGAGCGCCCCGTCGTTTCAGAGGGTCTATCTGACGCCGGATAGCAGTAATGATGGCATTTTGTTCGCATGGGAGTTGTTGCGCCACGATTTACGCGGCTTGGACCTTCTTACGCTGAGCGCTTGCGAAACCGCCTTGGGACGAGTGGATAAGGGAGACAATCTAAGAAGCTTTGCCACCAACGCTTTGATCGCTGGCGCGCAAACTGTAGTTGGAACCTTGTGGCCGGTGAGAAGCGACGTGACGAAGACTTTCTTTGAATCGTTTTATCGCGAAACCAAAGGCGGAGCGGGTAAGCGGGAGGCGTTCCAGACAGCCCAATTGACTGCGAGACTGACGTATCCTCAATATCGTGATTGGGGAGCGTTCTGGTACACCGGGCTCTGGTAAGCTTTACTTTCATATTTGCATAGTGTGTTCGTTGGTCATCGGAGTAACGGGAGAAACGCTTCGCTGAACGGTGCGGACTTTAGCCCCTGTCCGACGCGATTTGTGGCATCTCTCTCCAGCGGACAATGTTCTGGTTTGGTTTGGCCACTCCTCGTATTTTCTGCATGTCGATGGAAAGCGCATCCTGGTTGACCCGGTGCTCAGCGGGAGTGCGTCTCCGGTGTCTGACGCGGCGATTTCTCGTTCGTTGCGTGCGCCTTGCGGTCGCGCCTTTCCAATAGGATGAACCTTGAAACCACCATTCCCCGGGGGTCTTGTGATTGTTGCTTCAGTCCCCAGAAACCCCGCAGGCAATCCCCACCAACGACAGGTCATCAGATTCCAGTTGCAATGCCGACTCCCAAGGAACGATCGCCCTTCTTCTGCAGAAATGATATGGAATCCGAGATGAGCCGCATGTCTGCGCAGTCGCATCTCGGCACGCTTCAACGCCTCCTCTTCGGACTTGTGAAACAAGGATTCGTTATACGCCTCTCGCGTGCTGAGTAGGTGGTAGACGATTCGAGCGAGCTTGTGAGCTGTGGCGGTGATCGCCTGGGGTTTGCCGAGCTTGCGACAGATCCGGCGGAAGAACTCTCCCATGTAGTCTTTGGCATGGTGTAACGACCGCGCCGCGAGACGAAGCGCGATGGCTACCCGGCTTCGGACTCGTCTGCTCTTGGTGAAGAGCACTTTTCCGCCGCTGATCTTCTTTCCGGACACAGGCCGAGCCAGGAAGCGAATGCAGATGCATTACGGAAGCGGGAAACATCCGTGCCCACCTCGCAGAAGATCGTCTGGGATGTCATTGCACAGATGCCAGGCACGTTCGTCAGATCAACTCCGAAGATCCTATAGAGTTCGCTGCGAAGGTCGAAGACACGCGGCTCGTGCCCCTGCCGTTGATATGGCAAGCGCTTGGTTCGCTTCGGCATCTTAGCCAGGGCGTTGTCGGCAGCTTCCAGTTCGACCATCTGGCGCTGAATCTCCTGATCCGTTTCCAGCACCAGTTGCTGATAGTAGCGGTACGCTGCCAGTGACTGCCGCAGCGTGAAGATGTGCTCTGGTCGATAGTCTCCTTCAAGTGACTTCGCCACCGTGCTCTCGCTACTCTTCACGCGCTTATGGCAGAGCCGAGCGAGTGTGAGCGGGTCTCGCTCCCCGGCAAGGATCGCATCGAGAATGCGCAATCCGCTCAAGCCTGTGATCTCGGTCAGTACGCGGTGAACTTGCAGGTTCATCTGGTCCAGCGCCTTCTGAATATCCATGATGTGCTCAGCGGCCATCTGGACCAAGCTGCCGCGGTGCCGCCAGAGGGCACGCACAGCGCAGATCGCGTCCGGCGGGCGGAAACTCGCCCGCAGTAATCCGACAGAGTGCAGGTACTGAAGCCACTGGCAGTCGGAGACGTCCGTTTTGCGTCCTGGCACATTCTTCACGTGCTGTGCGTTTACCAGGCAGACCTCGAGGCCACGAGCCTCCAGAATCTGATAGATCGGAATCCAGTAAACGCTGGTTGACTCGATCGCGACGGATCGCACTCCGCACTGCTGCAGCCAATCGGCAAGCACATGTAGATCTCGTGTAAATGTTGGAAATCTGCGCACCGGCTGCGGGTCGCGGTCGGCACCAACCGCGACGAACAACTCGCTCGCTCCGACATCTATCCCAGGCAGCATCGGGGTGCAGGAGCGGCAACTGATCACACCTTCTATGACTCTGCTTAGCCATGGGGACCTCCATGCCGGCCGAGTGCCCAGGGCACGAATGCAGAGCAAACTCCCAATCGAGATCGCCGCCCGAAGACGGTCGTCATCACATATCTGTACGCAACCCCGGACCCACGCTTTTCGCCGGGCTCTGGAAGCACCAATGTCGGCGCGGGCTGTAGCTGTCACCCAACCGGCATCTACAATGATCGCGCGACTCGCGTTCCTTCGCATCCTGTCTGGCCAAAGGCCAGTTGCACGCTTATCATTACCGATCCGAGATCGGAGACTTAGCAGCTGAACTCGGCGAGCACGGATTTCGCGTGGAATATCCCGGAAGGTCCGCGGCTCGCCACGAGGCATCTGTATCAGTTCAGGCCGCCCGCCCCATCTTCCGCAGCAGCATCATTGCTAGGCTGGGTGGGTCATAATCAGCCGCGTTAAGGTAGTGAATGGATGGGGAGAGGCCAGGCACAACGGTCTGATCGAACCTGACCGGCAGTATATATTCGGTGCGTCGTTGAATAGCGGCATCGAAGGCACTGCGACGCTCATGAGTCGGCCAGACTTTTTGGGCATAAGCGTTGGAGATGAACATAACACAGAATCGAGCGGTACCACCGTAAACCTGCTGCAGGTGCTCGACAAGGTTTTTCCCCCAGAGAGTGTGGACCTCATAATTGTCGTAGAAGCAGGTAACGCCGTACTGACGGAGTACATTGGCGACTCCTTCAACGTAGGTGCGCTGTTCCCCGGCGAAGGAGAGCACGACCTCGTATCGACCCGCCCCACCTGCCAATTCAAAGATAGGGTTCTCCGGCGTTCCGGTTGGAACGAGCTGATATCCGTCAGAAGCAAGCAGTTGATTCAACTCATTTGCGGCGTTGGCCCTTTCGGTCACGTCTCTGCGCACCAAGGGATGAACATACGCGCCTAGAAAGCGTTCAAAAACATCGTCCGATCCATCAAGAAGGCCTAACCGTCGTACGTAAAGCTCCTCCACGGTCCAATCGTCGTTCATGACCATATGTTTATGTATGTCGCCAGCAGCCGTACGAAATCTGTAGTCCTCCGATTCCATTTCGTCGAGGGGCCAAACCCGATTCAGAAAAGACATTAGATCGGCATGGCCTGCCCGGCAATTTGTACCAGTGAGACTGTTAGTGTAGCGCAGCGGGAGAGGTAGATATCTGCCCGCCGCCGTAGCCGTCGGGGGCGTGGAAAAGTGGGAAGCGCTTTTTGCTTTCCACTTTTCCATGCCCCAGGGAAGCTTCGGGTTGCCACGTCCTCGGCGCCGGGGGCCGATAGCCCAGCGAGGAGTGCGGCCGTTCGGTGTTGTAGTAGATCCTCCACTTTTCTGCCAGTACCTGCGCCTCCTTCAGCGAGTAGAAGATCTCGCCGTTCAGGAACTCGTCACGCAGCTTGGAGTTGAAGCTCTCACAGTAGCCGTTCTCCCATGGAGAGTCGGGTTCGATGTACAGCGTGGCAGCACCGGTGCGGGCCAGCCATTTGCGCAGTTCCTTGGCCACGAACTCAGGGTCATTATCAGAGCGGATGTATTCCGGGATGCCGTGTTCGATCATGGCGTCGGCTAAAACATCGATTAGATTGGCGCTGTTGATCCTGCGCCGCACATGGATGGCCAGGCACTCGCGTGTGTGTTCATCGATCAGGTTGAGCATGCGCACGGTCCTTCCATCGTGTGTGAATGTGCTGACGAAGTCGTACGACCAGACATGATTCTGATGCTCCGGGCGTAGCCGCACACACGAGCCGTCATTAAGCCACAACCGCCCGCGTGGTTTTTGCTTCTGGGGAACCTTCAGCCCTTCGCGGCGCCAGATTCTCTCCACTCGATCCTTCCCTACGTTCCAGCCGGCCTCGCGCAGCTTGATCGTGATGCGTCGATAACCGTACCGGCCAAACCGGCTGGCCAGCGTGATGATGGCCCGGGTCAGTGCGTCTTCGTCGTTCCGCTGTGTGGGCTGGTAGCGTTGCGTGCCACGTGGCTGCTGAACCAGATGGCACGCATGTCGCTCACTCGCTCCGCACTGCCGTGCATGCTCCACAGCGGTGCGTCGACGCTCCGGGCTTAGAAGTTTCCCCGGGCAATGTCCTGAAGAATCTGTTTGTCCAAGCTCAGTTCCGCTACCAGTCGCTTGAGCTTCGAGTTCTCCCGCTCCAGCTCTTTCAGCCGCTTCGCTTGGTCCACCTTCAGACCGCCATATACCTTGCGCCAGCGGTAGTAGGTCTGTTCCGTAAATCCGGCTTCCTTGCACGCTGCCGGAGTCGTCTTCCCGTTGGCGATCGCCACTTCGATCTGCCGAAGCACGTTCACGATCTGCTCAGGACTATGCCGCTTTCCTCGTGCCATTCAAGGCTCCTTCCATACCAGTTTGTCGCACTTCCACTGGTACAGAATTTGCCGGGCACTCCAGCTAAACATGAAGTTAAGGGGCGACCTAATATGATTGCTCTCGCACCGGGCTATGCACGCATAAACGAGTTGACTGGTTCTCTGATGTACGAATTGAGTAACGGACCCGTGATCCTTGGCTACCTAAGCCGCCGTGAAATCTCGGATGGAATCAGGGCGATAGATCACGACGGTGAACCGGTGAGTGCGGAGGCGCTGGCGCGATTTGATCGTGCGATGAAGGCAGAGCCTTCTGGTCGTGAATAGCTGCGAACGGCTACCGTACAAACCCTAGCCGAGGCCCTGCAGAACCCCATGTGGTGGTGAGGAACACTCGCGGTTCTTTCTGGAACGAAAAGTCCTCTTACGCCGTAGTCAACGGCGATCCCAACCGACGATCGCGGAATTCCAGTCGCAAACTGACATATTGGGACTAAATGGGGTTTCGGTAAGTGACTGGGCGGATTTACCAACATCTGACATTAATGAATCGCAGACTCCGAAAGCGAATCAGCTGAAGCCGCCGAAGACGAAATCGCCCGGGTGACAGTCTCCTTGACGGGAAAGGGGAGAGCGTGTACTCTCCTTTTTTTTAGATAGGAGAGAGCATTTGACGAAACCGGTTGAACTCCCGCAGGGCACCCTGGAGATGCTCATCCTCAAGGCGGTCTCGCTCGGTTCGCTGCATGGCTACGGCATCCTGCTCCGCATCCAGCAGATTTCCGGCGAGCGCCTCGAAATCCTGCAGGGTTCCTTCTACACCGCCATCTATCGTCTTGAGCGCCGGGGCTGGATCAAAGGCGAGTGGGGTGAGTCGGAGAACAATCGCCGCGCCCGCTTTTACGCGCTCACCGCTGCCGGTACGCGTCAGCTCAAGGCCGAGACCGCCAAATGGACCGACATGGCCGCTGTCGTCGCCGGCATTCTCGACAAGAAGGCGCACGAGATATGAGTCTCCTCGCCGCAATTCGCAAGCTCTGGCACTCCATCGCGCCGCGCACTCACAGCGACGCCGAAGAAGAGTTTCGTTCTACCCTCGACGCCTATCAGGAAGATTTGGTCCGCCAGGGCTTCCCCGAAGACGAAGCTCGCCGCAAAGCCCGCATCGACCTCGGACAGCTCGCCGCTCAAAACGAAACGTACCGCCGCGCCATCGGCCTCCGCCCCTTCGATGAGTTAAGCGGAGATCTCCGCTACGGCCTCCGCGCCCTTCGCCGCAACCCTGGCTTCGCCGCCGTCGCCGTGCTCTCACTCGCGCTCGGCATTCGCGCCACCACGGCGATGTTCTCGCTCATCTACGCCGTCCTGCTGCACCCGTTTTCCTACGCCGGCGCCGACCGCATCATGAACCCCGTCATGATCGACCCGCAATATCCCGACGACTTTTCGTATTTTGGCCTGAGTAGGGCACAGTTGGATGACGTGCGCCTTGCAGCCCCGGTTGATTCGGTGCTCGGCTTCAACAACGCGCACGTGGAGATCACCGGCGGCGCGCTGCCGGAAGACGTCTGGGGCGTCTATCTCACAGAGAATGAAGGGACTTTCTTTGGCGTGCGCCCGCTTCTCGGTCGCAACATCGAGCCGTCCGATGCGCAGAACGGCGGTCACTCAGTTGTTGTCCTCAACTACCGCTTCTGGCAGCGTCACTTCGGCGGCGATCCTCACGTCATCGGGCGAACGCTGGAAATCGATCACGCCGCCGATACCATTATCGGGGTCATGCCGCGCAGCTTCGCATTCAATGACATCACCGGGGTCGGAGATCTCTACCTGCCGGGTAGTCTGATGGGGGCTGTTGCCAACGGTCCCGCTCCCTCATACCTGCCGTGGATCAAGCTGCGGCCCCACGTCACACTGGCCTCCGCCAACGCTGCGCTCGAGCCCATTGTGCGCGAGATCAAGAGACAGCCTTCCGGAGTCTCTGCCTGGCATCTCGCTCTGCGGCCGATCATCGAGCCGTACCAGCAGGACCTGGGCCGAACCCTCACGCTTCTGCTCGCCGGTGTCGTCCTTCTGCTCATCATCGGCTGCGCCAATTGCTCCATCCTTCTGCTGGCCCGTGGGCGCACGCGCCAGCATGAGCTTGCCATCCGCACAGCGATCGGCGCCAGCCGCTGGCGCATCGTCCGCCAGTTGCTTGTCGAAGCTCTGGTCATCTCCTGCACAGGCGCGGTCCTGGGCGTGGCTGCGTCGTACTGGCTTGCCAGGCTTCCGCTAGTGCTTTCGCCGGACTCCTTTTCCAGCCGAATCCGCCATCCGCATCAATGCTCCCATCCTCGCCTTCTCCGTCGCCCTCGCGCTGGTCTGCGGCATCCTCTTCGGTCTTGCCCCCGCATTGCGTCTCTCGCGAAATGATCCCGCTCATGCGCTGCCCGGGCGGCAGGCGGGTTCTATCGCTGCTCCCGCAAAGCATCGCTGGAGTGTTCTCATTGCCGCGCAAGTCACGCTCACGCTTCTTCTCATGGCCACTGCGGGAACCGCCATCCGCAGCTTTCTCCAGCTCATGCGGATGCCGCTTGGCTACGATCCCGCCAATGTCATGAAGGTCGGCATCCAGCTGCACACCCAGGACCCAGGCGAGTGGAGCCGCATTCAGTCGCGCGACGCGCGCACCGCGTACATCGAGCAGATCCAAGAGAAGATCGCATCCCTCCCCGGTATCTCCGCGGTCGCTGCCAGCGCAGATGCCACGCCACCCAATACCGGCGCTGACGCTGAGAAACCTTTCGAGATCGATGGAACTGGCGATCGCGAGCAGGCGCAGGCCCGTGTGATACTCGTCGGCCAGCGATATTTCGCCGCGCTCCGTGTCCCTCTGCTTCAGGGTCGCATCTGGAATGCGGATGAAAACTCCCGCGGAGACTTCATCGCGGTCGTCAAGCACGCTTTCGCGACGCGCTATCTCTCCTCGTCCAAAGCCGTGGGCCGACAGCTACGCATTTTCGGTCTCACACCTCGGAATCGCTACCAGGTCGCCTCTGCGCACACCACAGCCTGGCGTCAGATCATCGGCTCGTCGGGGATGCGCGCAATGACGGCGTCGATCGCCCCGTCGTCCCCGCCATCTACCTTCCCTACACCACCGTGATGCTACCCTATGCGCAGATCTTCGCCCGCACCCAGGGCGATCCACTCGCCTACCAGCACTCCATCCGCGCCGCGATCGCATCTGTCGCTTCCGACCAGCAGATCTCTACCAGCGGCTTCAACCGCACATTCACCCTCAACGAAGCCATCGAGGGCGACGCGCAGTACAGCCGCCAGCGGCTCTTCTCCATACTGTTTGGCGTCTTCTCTGCCATGGCGCTCGCGCTCGCGTTGGTCGGCATCTTCAGCGTCGTTGCTTACAGCGTCGCGCAACGCACTACGGAGTTCGGCGTGCGCCTGGCGCTCGGCGCGCCGCGCGCGCACGTGTTGTGGGTCGCCGCGCGCATCGCGCTCGTTAGTGCGGCCGCGGGCATTGTCATCGGTCTTGCCTTTGACAGCTTTCTCGGTGCCGTCCTCGCCCACTGGATGCAAAACGCCTTTGCCGCAGGCAGTCTGTTCGCAGCCACCGCGCTCATGGCTCTCGGCGCACTCCTCGCCTGCCTGCTGCCCGCCCGCCACGCCATCGCCATCCCACCCGCCGAAGCTCTCCGCTATGAATAAAGCGTGTCTCTTTTGACAAAAGCGCGGGTGCCCTAAGCGGGCAGTTACTTACGACAAACACCACACACTGACCATGATTTGGGCGCTGACTCGGGGATAGCTCCCGATAAACGCCCAAGGCTTCCCGAGCATCTTCAAAACCGAAACCTGCGGCTCAGCGCGATATTCCAGTCGCCGACCTGTCAGGACCTAATGAGCACTTTTTCGAAGGTCCACCACTAATAAATACTTTACCTATAGAAATAGCGACCTGTTTTCCTATATTTTTGTACTTCGAACCGGGAACAGGGCGCGCTCATGCTTGCACGATACCCGCGTCGCTCGCCCTCCCTACAGGAGGCTCGAGTTCGGCGACGGATAGCTTGGGATAGGGGTTCCACGGGAGCACAAATCGCAATCAGCGCAAGCTTCTGAAGCGCAGCGCTCCGGAAGCGCATAGGTATTAGTACTGAGAAATTCCCATCGCGACGGCGACCATTGGTCGTGGGGTTGACCGTGCCATTTCAGTCGCCAAGCCGGTCGGGTCGAGGACTGGCGCGGTATTCCAAAGGCCGGGCCTAGCCGTTTCTCCCCGTTTCCTCTGGGAGTGCCTCATTAGCCCAACCGTAAACCCGTTTCCAGTCCCCGCCACATCGCACCCAGCGTGCGGATTTCCCGCACTGGGCGCACCTGTTTGCTTCGTACCAAGGGTTATGGGGCCTATTGTGCAGGAGCGGCTTTCGAACTGGTCCATCGACGGAGCTTATAGTCATTGAATAAGCCCAGCCGTTCGTAGAACCAGGAACTACTCCACCGTTTCCAGCCAAAGCCTTGCCGTCCCCGGGCACGCATCAGATGACGCCGGACCTTCCGTTCTACCCATTCCTTAACCATCGTGAAACAGGAACTCGAGTGTCCAATCCGAAAGTAGTTCACCCAGCCGCGCAGAACCGGATTGATTTTTGCAATCACAAATTCGACGGGCCAACTGACATACTGCTGGAAGATTTCCCTCAGCGTCGCAAACAGCGCAGTCCTCTTCTTCAGTTTGGGGGCATAGTGTGGCCGCCACCTCCGCTGATAGCTGAGAATGCGCCGAAATTGAAAGCCAAGGAAGGCAAAGCTCTCTCCCTTCTTCAGATCAACCATCCGACTCTTGTCCTCGTTGATCGCAACGTGTAGCTTCGCAAACTCCTCTCGCAGCCGTCGGTTTACCGCCTCCACCAGCCAGTCGCTTTGCCGTTCGGCATCGATCAAGATCACCATGTCATCCGCAAATCTTGCATACTGGACCTTGGTTGCCTTGCCCCTTCGCGTTGTGTCCGCCGCCTTCTCCAGCATCCGGTCTACCTCGTTCAGATAGAGGTTGCTGAGCAGTGGTGAAATCACACCGCCCTGAGGAACGCCTTTCTTCCCGGTCGCCTTCAGAATCATCTTGAGCAAATGCATGACCGCATCATCTTGGACTCGCCGCGCCACTTTCTCTAACAGCAGAGAGTGCTGCACGTTATCGAAATAGGAGGCTAAATCCAAATCGATGATGCGCGTCTTCTCTTCAACGATTGCTCGTGCAACCCTGGCCACAGCTTCGTGCGCTGTCCGTTTTGGTCGATAACCATACGAACCTGCCTGGAAATCCGCTTCAAAGACTGGCTCCAGGATGAGCTTTAACGCACCCTGAACCACTCGATCACGGATTGCAGGAATCGAAAGGACGCGGACCTTCTTTCCCCCGTCCTTTGGAATCTCCTTCTTCCGTACCTGCATGAGTCGATACGTGTTGGTAACTAATTCATCCTGAATCTGCACGAGAAAACCTTCGGCGCCGCTTTCCTCAATGGCTTCAAACGTGACCCCGTCGATACCCGGAGCCCCGTCATTACTTCTTGCCATCTGGTAGGCTTCGCACAAAGTTTCCATCTTGCAGACGTGGACGTATAGTCCCCAGAAACGCCAAGACGGTTCTGTCTTCGCCTTGACATATAGACTCCTTCTCAGGTCCTGCAAACTAATGGGCGCTTTTGTCATCTCACCCTTGCCTCCCTTATGTTGGAGCCACTACAAACAGCAGGGCCTCTTTGCTCCACGGGCATTACTCCGCTTCCTCGCTACTACAGACCCAGCCGAATCCCTCTCGTCTTCCACCGACTTCCCGGGGCCACCGGTTATACGGCTTCCCGCTCCGCCGATTTCGCGACGGGACGAGGAGGGCTTCTCCAGTTGCTTAGCATGACCTTGTCACCGTGCCGTCCCTACCAACCCCGCCGAAGTGTTGCGCCGCATCAGTCCATGCGTCACTCTCCAGAAACTAGCCAGCCGAATTCGGAAGAGGTGCCAAGCATAGATGGAGTTCGGCGGCTTTCCTGGAAAGCCATGTCAACTGCTGCTCTCTAAACCTTGTCTCGTATGCTGCCACCCCATGATCGACATAGGCTGAGCCGTACTTGATCATGCGATAAAACAAACGCGCGAGGTGATGCGCCATTGCGGTAATCGCCTTGGGTGCTCCTAAACGGCTCTGTAAGCGCCGGTACTTGGCCCCTAGCGCACTTTGACTTCGTCGCAATGAGCTCGCTGCAAGCCGAAACGCTGTTGCTGCTCTGCTGGTAACTTTTCGCGTTGCTCGCTGAAGCACTTTTCCACCGCTGATACGATGATCCGGGCATAGGCCAAGCCATGACACGAAGTGCTTCTCCGTCTTCCATGCACTCATGTCGGTCCCTGTATCTGCCAGAATCGCCTGTGCTGTCACGACGTTGATGCCATCAATTTGCGTCAGATCAGTTCCAGTCACACGGTAAAGTTCGCTTCGCAGGTCAAATGACGGGGAATTACCATGGGGCCGCTTTCCCTTCCGAGGTTTTGGCAGCGGGTTGGTGTTGTTGTCCACCTGAGCGGACATGCTTTTCAGATGTTGCTCAATTCGATAGTCGCAACGCTCGATCTTCTGTTGATATACCTCAAAGAGCACGAGATTCTCGCCCAGAACAAAGATCAGCTCGTCGCGCCAATTTCCAAGCAGGCTCTTGGCGACCTCATCTGGCGTAGCCTTGATGCGCCAGTCTCGCATCGCAGCCAGGCACTGGGGGTCTCGTTCTCCATCTACGATCGCATGCAGGATTCTTAACCCCGTTGTACCGCTGATATCGCTGATCACATTAGCCAGTTGCAGATTCATCTCCGTGAGTGCCTTCTGAATGCGCTGAATGCAGGTCGCTGCTTCCTGCACCAGCGTTTCGCGATGCCGGAGATATCGACGCAGGATGATGATTTCTCCCTGTGGACGGAACGATGCGGTTAATAACCCGTAGGTATGCAACTGCTGCAACCACTGACAGTCCTTTACGTCCGTTTTGCGCCCAGGAAGGTTCTTGGCTTGACGCGCATTTACGACGCACACACGAAACCCTCGGCTCTCCAAAACCTCGTAGAGGGCGATCCAGTAAACGCCAGTGGACTCCATCGCAACGGTCTTGATCCCGCACCGCTCTAGCCAATTCGCCAGAGCATGCAGATCGGTCGTAAAACAGCCGAACATCCGTATAGACTCCACATCCCGTCCACACGGCACGGCTACCCAGTGCTGTGCGTTGCCAACATCGATGCCCGCAGCATCGTGGTTGATCTCTGCAAATCCATCCAACGTCCCTCGTCTGCCCCTCGCTTTTGCCATCGAACTCCCTCCATCTCAGAAATCGACGGACTCGGCCCGGGTGCCATCGGTTTAGTAAACTCTCCAACGGGATCAAGCTGTCACCAGCTGCCACCAAATCATGAATCGCCAGCACACCGGAACCACGCTCCATGACGGGCACGAAGCTCCAGAGAGACCACGGTCATAGCTTGCCGAGCCGTCGAATTAATTGGACGGCTTAAAACCTCTGAAGTCAGTTTCTGGTATCGGGAAGGGCGGCAACCGCCCTGCGCGGCTCCATGCTGCCTTCGCCCGAAATGTGAGGGCTCGGCCTTCGGGTTGCAGTACTTTCGAGGCCATATGAGTTCACTTGCGTTACGGCCCGGTGACTCGCTCACCATCCTGAAAGATGGCTTCGTCAATAGGCTTCAGAATGGGAAGTTTCCTCCCCACCCTGCCATTCAAGCTACGGGGCTTGGACTCTTACCCCGGTGGGACTCTCACCCACTGGTTCATGCCAGCCTTCGCTGGACGCACACATTTCGGGAGTAATCCCGGATAATTCCCAAAATGTTCCCGAAAGTGGAAGCGACGTAGTTCGTCTTTGTCCAAACCGGCATGCCGGATTTCCGAAGCCGAAACCGGCCCGTCTATTTCTCGAAGACGCTGAGGCAGCGTGAGAGCATGAGTAATGCAGCGGACCGAAATCACCTTGCCGGTCGCAACCTAATCCGTGACAGGACCCGTGGCCGTGGAACGGCTGCCATTTGCCTACTTCGGAACTGAAACTGTGATGTTGCGGTATTTCAGGTTGCCGGTGTGATCGCCCTGGATATAGAAGGGCCCAGGTTCGCCTTCGTCGGCGTCCAATGCGCCGCCCGTGACGCCGTCGATCACCTTGTGGTCAATGGTGGTGACGCCGTCGTGGACCTCAGTGATGGTGCGGCCCACCAACATAATGTCGAAGGTCTCCCACTTTCCCGGGGCGCGCGGCAGTTCGGGTTGCGGCGCGATCCGACCATAGATCGATCCGATGCGGCGCTCGACCGGAGCGGTCAGTGGAACTTCGGATTCGATCTGGACCTCATAGCGGCCGCGCAAATAGAAACCACTGTTGCAGCCTTCCGGGCAACTCACTTCAAAATGCAGTTTGAAGTCGTCGAATTTTTGTATCGTCCCGAGATTTGCGCCGCGAGCCGTGTTCACCAGCATGCCATCCTGGACTGTCCAGTGGCTCGACGCGGAATCGTCAATCGGCTCCCATCCCTCGAGGTCTTTGCCGTTGAATAGCGGCTTCGGGTCCGTCCACGCCTTTGGAGCGCCGCGTTTCAACTCCGGCGCGCGCACGCCCGTAAGTGCTGTAGTGCTGTTGCCGCTCTTTTCCTCGCCGACGAGCTTACCGCCCTTGGCCTCGAGTTCCCAAGTGACCGCCGGATGGTCTTTGGCGGCAGGAGACACGGTTAAACTCATATGGGCCCCGTTTATGTGAACTTCTTTCACGGGGTAGACATGTCCGCCGCCGGGCTGGTACCAAACCTCAAGGGCGCCATCCTTTTCGGTCACGCCAAGCCATCGAGCGCTAATCCCTCTCGGGGATTCGATATCAAAATCCCACCGTCCGGCAAAACGACTATGGCTTTTCTGCGCAAGGGCATGCGTCGAGAAGATGTATGTCACCGCGATTCGATTGTCACGGACAGCGACGCAGACAGCGTCCTCCACCCCGGACTCTTCATCGGAATCCTCCATCCGCTCAAAAATATGCCAGTGCACACGGGAAGCGAACCTTGTTCGTTACCGCTGATAGGCTCAGTTGGCCATGGAACCAGAATGTGGCGGGTGGGACTACTTTTACCCCGCCACGCACGCCGCTTCCGCGGCGCAACATGGCCTATTTTTGATCCGGCGCGTACAAATCTGATTGAAACGCTTGGACACCGATCCTGCGGCATGAAATGTCACGCGGTCTCGATCAGTAGATAAGCTTGAGTGACAATTGAATCTGCCGCGAAGTGCCGGCCGTCTTGGAAATTTCGCCGAAACCAGATCCAGTCAGGATGTTCGAGGGAAGCCCCATGTTGACGATGTTGAACAGATTGAAGAACTCTCCGCGGAACTGGACGTCCATGCGTTCCGCGCCGGAGGCTCTCCTTCCGAAGGGCGTGTCCTTGATCATTGCGAAGTCGTAGTCGTAATACGCGGGTCCACGAAAGGTATTGCGTCCCAGCGTGCCAAAGCGTCCTTGGTTCGGTCCCGTGCCGCCGGCAATATGAACGGGAATATTGAAATATGTGCTCGCGTTGGCCGCTCCCATCCCAAAGTAGTCTTGGCGGTTCTTGCGCGCCGTGGACAACTTCGGCTCGGCAATCTGATCCGGACGGTCGACGCCGTTCGCGCCCGCTCCCGTCTGCTGTATGCCCGAGTAAACGGTGAACGGAGCACCGGACGATATCGAAGAGATGGAGAGCAGTTCCCATCCGTAGGTAAAGCTCTGCGGAAGCACGCTCAAGAAGCTCGCGCTCTCCATGTGCAGGTCCTGCGCCACACTCAGTCCAAAATTGTGCGTCGCGTCAAAGGCGGACGGTCCCTTCTCTGCGCGAAGATTGAACGGGTCCTGTGACGCTCCTGAGGTAGTAGCACCTGTTGAACCCGTACCACTCAACACCATCGAAGTAGTGTCGATCGACTTACCCCACGTGTACGAGGCCTGAATGCCGGGTCCGCCGTGACCTACGGTACCGAATAGCGAAGCCTGCAGCGCGTTGTAGTTGGAGTGCACATCATCGGTCATCACGTTCATCACCCCAAAGCCGCCGGTTACGTCGCCCGCGGAGTTGAATTGCGTGTAGGGTGCGAACTCAGGGGTAGCGCCGGGATAGGCGTTCGGAAAAGAGATGCGCGGAAGCTTCTGAGCCACAGTTCCCACGTAGCCCAGGTCCGCAGTCAGGTTGGCGATCTTGCGCTCGAGGCCCAGTGTCCAGGTGTAGAGTGTGCCATTGCCAAACTTGGCATCGATCCCGGAGAGGTTCAGAGAACTCACCGCACCCGAGGAAGTCACGTTGGCCAAATCCTTCTCGTAGCGGTCCACGTCCATCGGCGTGTTGGCAGGAATATTCTTCGCTCCCTTCGCCAGAATGTCATTGCCGCTCAGATCGTAGGCAATGGGCAACATCGATGGGGTGATCGTGAACCCATACGCAAGTGGCGCGCTCGATGAGGATTGACGCCGCGGGCTGATCGAGAAAGGTGTAGAACCAGTGAGCATGTTGTCCTGCCAGATGTTAGGCGGGATTACCATCACCGCTCCACCTGCGTGCGCGGTAAAGTTCTTAAGCGGCGCCCAGGAGATTTGTACCCTTGGGCCCCATCCATTCCAGGTGGTTGAATATCCGGGCTGAGGGTTGACAACATAGTCCAAGGTTCCATTCAGTGTGCGGAAGGAGCCAGTGCGATGTGCACGCTCGGTGATCGGGGTGTAGTACTCCCAGCGGACACCGTAGTCCAGCGTCAGTTTTGGCGTGACCTTCCAAGTGTCTTCGACATAGGCGTTGTAATCGCTGCGGTTGATGGCAGCCGGACCGATGTGTGCACCACCTGAAACTCCTGGAGGCGCAACGGCTACGATATAGGCAAATGGCGAACCTGAGAGGAAACCAGAGAGCGTATCCGGTAGAGGATCACCTACGTTGATGTTGTGCTTGCCACTCGCGGACGCGATCGCTTCCGTTGCGTAGGCGGTACCGCCGCCGAAATCGTACTCCCCGTTCGGTGGAATACCGAAATAGGTGGTGTCCACATTCTTCCTGACTTCGAAGCCCGCTTTCAGAGTGTGTTGTCCGGCGGAGTAGCTGATGTTCTCCCGCTCCTGGAACAGATTGCCGTAGGCCTGCATCACTGATCCGCCGGCGCTGTTGAAGGCTTCGAAGAGACCGTCTTCAAACTTCACCGCGGGGTCCGTGTAATTGGGGGTAGGAAAGCCAGGGGTGGATCGGGTTATCGAGAGCGAGGACTCCAGCACAAGCTTTGGCGTGAACGTCGTCGTTAGTGTCCCGACGACGTTGCGCTGCCGATCGAGGTACTCGACGGCGAAGGCGGGATCGATCGCTGTCTGATCCGGGTTTGTCGTCGGTCCCGTCAGGTTGTCCATCGTGAAGCGCGCGAAGAACTGGTTCTTTGCTGAAAGCTTGTGGTCGATGCGCAACGAGAACTGGTCGGCGTTGGTGGTCACCTTCGAAGCGGTCGCATAGGTATTCGCACCGAAGGAGCCAGTAGGAAGATTCGGCAGCGGATATCGAGCCAGTATCGCAGCAATTGACGGATTCACCGGAATGGCCAGCGAATCTGTTGTGCCGTCGGGAAAACTCACCGTGTCGGAGACGATATTTGAGCCTCCAGAAGGCCGTTGTGCGGCGGTGGGTACCGGCATGACCTGAGTTGTGCCCAGCACCTGGCGGAAGCCCTGGTACTCAGTAAAGTAGAAGGTGCGCTTACGCCCGTCATAGAGATGAGGGATGTAGACGGGACCGCCATTGGTGAATCCGAATTCGTTACGGCGGAACGGGGGAATGCGTCCCGGGTATGCAGGCGTCGGATGATCGAAGAAATTGCGCGCGTCAAACGCTGAGTTGCGCACAAACTCAAAAAACGAGCCGTGGAAGCCAGCCGCTCCGGAGCGAGTGATGATGTTTGTGAAACCCGACGCCCCACGACCGATATCAGCCGGCATCCATCCCGAACTCGATTGCAGTTCCTGAATGGCGTCTACGTTGAAGTTCGGCATGATACTGCCACCCATCTCCGGATCGCTGATGTCCGCACCATCCATGGCAAAGGTCGCCTCCACCCCGCGTTGGCCGTTGATTGCAAACTGCTGGGTGAAATTCGTCGCGCCGTTTGTATCGGTCATAGTGCCGGCTGCCAAGAGCAACAAAGTACTGAAGTCACGGCCGTTCAGAGGTAGCGAACTCACTGCCTGGCCGGAAAGTGCTTCACCGCCCGTTGCACCTGTGCCCTGCTGCGCCGCCACAGTGATTTCGCCCCGGCTCGACAACGTGATCACAACAGGCGGAGCATCGGAGGCGCAGAGCAATAGCCTGGGCGTAGGCAGCGGTCTTGCCCTCGGCGATGATTGCGAGCCTGTATTGCCCGCCACGTAGTGCGGAAAGCGTAAAGCTTCCGTCGGCACCAGTGTTGGCTTCGGCCGTGGCCGCACCCGTCAGCTTCACTTTGGCATCTGCGATCGGCGCGCCAGCACTGTCGCGCAAAAGACCATGCCAGCCAAAAGCGGCTTGCTCCTGCGCAAGGAGTGGTGTTGCGAACACCAATCCAAGTGTCAGTAGTGGGCCTGCAGAACGTACGAGCCTCTTCAGAATTGACATCATTGTGCTTCTCCTGCCTGTCCGGGAACCTTCACTGTTGCCCGCTTGATGCTCCGTAACGCCGACTCAGCCAGGAGCGGACGGGCTCGTCGTAATACTTCAAGGCAAGCCATGCGACAAAAATCGCGAATGGAATAAGTAGAGAAATCAATGTCCACAGTTCAGGCTCGGAGCCGCATTCCCCCACATCTTCGTTAGGATCTAGACAGTGATCACACGAATTCAGCGAATCACGAGAGTCCCAGTCAGCGGCGTGTTGTCAGACGATCCACCGACCAAGACTTGATATTCCCCCGGTGTCATATTCCAGGCATTCTTCTCTTCGTCGAAGGTCTTCAGTACCCGGTCGTCAATCGCAACAGAAACTGCTTTCGATTCGCCCGGCGCGAGTCCGACCCGCGTCCATCCCACCAGCCGCTTGTAAGGTTCGTCTGTGCCCTTCGGAAGCCGTGCGTACGCCTCCGCGATCTCGATCCCGGGCCTTTTCCCAGTGTTCTTAACAGTGAAGCTCGCAGTCTTCGCGCCTGAATCGATATTCAGGCCGGAGTATGCGTAGGTCGTGTAAGACAAACCAAAGCCGAAGGCAAACAGCGGTTTCTTGTGCTGCTCTTCGAACCACTTGTAACCGATTGCGCCACCTTCGTCGTAGTGGACAGCGTAGCCTGTGTGAGCAGAAGCGTTCGAAGAAGGAGCTCCGTTGTCCGCTACATCTCCAGCATGAGCCTGACTCTCAGGGGGAATCTCGGGACGATTCGGGTGTGGAAGATCCGCTTCGCTACTGGTGAAAGTCAGCGGAAGCTTTCCGGAAGGATTACATCCCCAACAAGTACGTCCGCCAACGCCTTGTGTCCCGAACTGCCGGCGTACCAAGCCTCGACTACGCCGGACACCTTGTCGATCCAGGGCATAGTCACAGCAGTTCCAGTCTCCAACACGACGATGGTGTGCGGATTCGCCGACGCTACCTGCTCGATCAACGCATCCTGATTGTCAGGAAGCGAAAGGCTTGGCAGGTCCATGTCCTCCGACAGCCACTGATACACAAACACAATCGCCAAATCAGCGCTCTTGGCCAAACCTGCTGCCGACTTCGCATCCGTTCCGGGATCGAAGTCAATCTTCGTGTTCGGCAGTTTCGCCTGGAGCGCTTTCAAAGGAGAGGTTGGGAACCATACGGGTTTTTGCCAGATTGTCGCGCCTTTGCCCGGAGGCATAATGGCGTTTCCGCCCGGTGGATCCACCTGCGCTGATCCTCCGCCGGAAATCATCCCGACGTCAGCGTGCCCGCCAATGATCGCAATGCTGTGAACCTTCGACGGCACAATCGGAAGTACTGTCGGACTATTCTTCAGTAGAACGATGCTCTTTTCTTCTACACGTTGCGCGACTTCGAAGCCCTTCTCCACATCGACGACGCCGTTCTGAGGCGGGTCGTCGACGATGCCAGACAGAAATTCAGCGTAGAGAACTCTCCGCGCATGGTCGTCAATTTCTGACATTGGCACTCTTCCGGCTTCCACTGCTTCCTTCAGCTTCGGACCAAAGAAGTCCGCCATCGGTTGTTCCTGATCGAGACCCGCCGCAGATGCCTTCTCTGTGCTGTGAGTTCCTGCCCAGTCGGAAATAACAAATCCCTTGAAGCCCCAATCTTTCTTGAGTACATCGTGAAGTGTGTACGGATTCTCGCAACCGAAATCGCCATTGATCCGGTTGTAGGAACACATCGACTGCACCGGGATTCGCGATGGAGATGGCGATATGAAAGGCGAGCAGATCGGACTCCTGCATGGCTCGCTTCGAGATGACCGCGTTCACAAAGAAGCGTCCCGTCTCCTGGTCGTTCATCACGTAGTGCTTGATGTCACCGACAACATGTTGCCCCTGTTCGCATTTCATCAAGTTGCCAACCACGGTGCCCGCGAGGAGAGGATCTTCACCTGCATATTCAAAGTTGCGCCCATTGCGGGGTTCGCGGACCAGATCGACTCCTCCCCCCAGAGTCATGTTGAATCCTTGCGCCCGCAGTTCTTTGCCGATCACGGTCCCAAATTCGCAAGCTGAGTCCGGATCCCAGCTCGCTGCAGCGCCCAGACTTGATGGCATAGCCGTCGAATACCTACCGTTTGCGCCGCTGTCTCTCACTCCATAACCCGCATCAGAGATAACCAAAGGCGGGATCCCGAGGCGTTTTACACCCTCCACGTATCCCGCACCACCGTTGGTAAGGTTTGACAGTGGCATTTGCCACTGCGGCGCGTGCGCCATGCCATTCCCATGTAGCAGCGCGAGCTTTTCATCGAGAGTGAGCTGTTTCAGAACCAGGTCGGCCCGCTCCTCCGGGGAAAGGCTGGGACTCATCCAGGGCCGGTCACCGTTCTGAGCCGCTGCGATAGATGCTGCAGAGATGAGCGCGAAGGGCCGCAATAACGGTGAGAAGAAGGTAAGAACCAGACTTGCAATTCTGCATGTGTCTCCAAAAACTCTTCACGCGAGGGTGATGAAAGAGTTAGTTCCTGCTCGATCGGCTACATAAACGCTACTCCGCGATGTGCTGGGCACCGACAGAACTCATTTCGACGCTTTTGTGCCGTTTTCAAAGACGAATTTGGCATTCCTGGTGTGAATTTCGACCAGGTACGTAACGCCATTCACGACCGAAGTGACCACGCCGGCTCTGTCTTCCTTTCCCTCGACCATAAGGGCTGGAACGGTGACAGTTTTCTTGTCATCCGTCTTGATGGTCAACTGCACTCGGGATCCTGAGGTTGCACTCCAGGTCACTTCGCATATTCCGCGGGGTAGCTGAACGTTTCCCGCCCGAACATCGGAACTCAGGTAAAACGTCTGCGAGTTCTTCGCGGCCATTAGCGTGACCGAGGACAAGATGAATAAAAGGGCCAAACCCAAGGATGCGCCTCATAGAAAGCCTCCTTCCGTCCATGCCGGAAATCCTGCGGACTTCCGACGTAGTCAGGCTAGGCGCAGCTCATGCAGTTTTTTTAGGTGCATCGTGCATCAGACATAGCAAGAGAACGACAAATCTCGCATTTACAAGAGGATAGATCTCAAGTGGGGCCAGGTTTGTGGGGATGTATGATACAGGGTTCTGAGGTAGAAACGATTCACCACGTCTCGACAGCGATGACCGTTGGCGGGCCCGGATGGCCTTCAATAACTTTTGCCTCTATTACAGCTTCCAAATTAAGTTGGTCCCAATTCTTCGGAGCCTTCTGCAGCATCGCATCCAAGTAGGCCGGATTGGAGACGACCTCGCTTGCTGCTTCAGTTCCTTCCCCCAGGATGCCGGCCAAGATGATGACAGGCTCGCCCGTAACCGTGTCATGAAGTCGGGCGACTATGGCGTAGTCACGCGCGAGACTCTTGCCTGGAACCTGCCATTGAAGTGTCCAATACTTTTTGGGCGCACTCTTGCGATCCACTACCTCGCGGACGTGATTGTCATATTCAAACCCCATCGGTAAATCCTGCGTAATGCGCATCGTCCAGGGATTATCGAATGCACCAATCAGGACGAATGGACCTTCTCGCAATTGAGCAAAGCCGGTATCCGAAGCGGACAACACGCGAAATTGGCCATTCTTCGGAACAAGAGGCACAAGGGATCGGGCGAGGGTGATGACATCGTACGCATTTAGATTGCCACCCTCCGAGGCGGGGAACGTCCGGTTTTGGAGATCCACAGAGTCGGTCGGTTCGGCAAGACAATACGTAACTCGGCTCGAAGTCGCGGCAATCGGCTGCCAGAAGCGGGACATGTTCGAGGGTTCACCGGCACCTGCTGCTGGGCTCGGAAGTCTCACGCGACCAACGCCAAATCCGATCAGCGCGGCGACGAGCAATGCGATGGCAATCGGAATCCAGCGGCGGATCAAGAGTCGTGAATGTGCCTGTTCGGCGTTTACGTGGGTGAGCGATTGGAAAACAGAATCCTTCGGAAGCGACTCCACTTTCTCGGCGACTAAAGGCTCCGCCGCGAAGCCCATGTGAGAGGCGGCTGGCTCCCGAAAAGTCGGAACATAGGAGCCGATTGGCAGTTCGATTACTAATTCCCCGGCGTGATCAGGGTTGTAATAGTATTGGCTGAGTCTTTTCCGAACCTCGGCTGCCGCAGTGCGAACCACCGGATCTAGATTGACATCGTAGACAGGTTCGCGCCCAAAAGCCTCGATGCCAATTGTCCTTTCCTTCAGTTCGCTTGCATTACCAAGAAGCGTTTGTTCGACAGTGTAGGTGAGCAACACCGGGTATCGCTTGCTATTCGTGAACAATGGGTGCGCAACGAGCCGCCTCAGTTGTTCGTGAACGAGTGCTGGATCCGGACCAAACTGCACACCGTTCTGTCCATTCACAGAATGTGACGAAGACGCCATGTCAAACGACCGCCAAAGAACTGTTCCGCCACGTCCTAGCAATCTCCTGAGCTGAAACGATTTAGCATGGGCCTCAGCGGGAGACCTAAGATCTGCAGCAACACACAATCATTTCATACCCAAGGTGCTGTCGTCATTTGTCCCGAATCGCCGGTAGTGGGTCAGTTTCGATTCAAGCTGAACACTACCGAATCGCCGGGCCGCACCAGAGAAGGCGGCCCACGTGGTGCGAACCGATTCCGTGCGGGCGCGGCAAGTCTCGACTGCAATTAATAATGACAAGGCCAGTGTTTACAAATCCAGTCCACCTGGCGTAAAACCGCCCTCGTTGCAAATAGAGTCCGGGTGCGTTTCCGCGAAACCACCTGGACGCAAGGGCGACTACTCATCCCTGTGGTCGTTGACCTCTGCAGTGACAGTACAGAGCGGGCAGTAACCTATTGAAACTACGCGTCACGGATGGCTTCTTTTGGCGCTCTGAGATACCCCCGGTGACCGTTATTGGACCCTTATCGGACCCCCGACCTCTGCCCTGTAGACCTCTGCCCAAACCTTTGCCTTGGGTCTTACGCGCAGGTGAGACCGGCGACAGAATTGGGCGATTGAAAGCGGCTGAGTTGCCGGATTTATTCAGATGGCGGTGCGCCCTCCATCCACGGCGAGTTTTGCGCCGTGAATGAAGCTGGCGCGGTCTGTCGCCAGGAAGACAATTGCTTCTGCAATTTCATCGGCTGTTGCCGGACGTCCCGCGGGCGCCTGGGCGGCCAACTGTTCGAGACCCTCGCCCATCGCATCCGTACCCTCGGTGCGCGTGGGTCCAGGACTCACCGTGTTCACGCGAACACCCTTTGGCCCATATTCGGCAGCCCAGGTTTTCGTTAACAGATTGATGGCGGCCTTGCTCGAACCGTAGAGGCTCATTCCGGGCGCTCCGTAGTCGGCAGCCATCGTCGAAAGATTCACGATTGCCCCTTTGCCTCTCTCGGCCATCAGTGGAGCAAGCGCTGCGACCAGGAAATATGGCGCCTTCACGTTTGTTGAAAAGACGCGGTCAAACTGCTCTTCAGTCATTTCATGCGTAGGTCCGAAAGGATAGATGCCGGCATTGTTGATGAGAATATCTACATGGCCACTTCCGAGTTCGATCGCTTTCCTGGCCACTTCGCGAGCACTGTCTGCGCCGAAAAGCTCGGAAGAAATAAAATCCGCTTTGCCTCCTGCGGTCCGAATTTCGTCGACTGCCTTCTTTCCGCGCCCCGCATTTCGCCCCACAAGCAAAACGTGAATACCAAGCTGAGCGAGTTTCTTGGCTGTCGCGAGACCGATTCCGCTCGTTCCACCCGTGATAAGCGCTGTCGAATTATTGTTGGTCATCTGCAATCCTCATGGCCAATAGGGCCTCAACAGAAGAGTACGACATTGTGATCATCGGCAGCGGCTCGACGCGGGCCTGGCTCAGGGCAGCTTGTCGAAGAAGAGATAAATGGCGGCAATCCGGCCGTCCCGGGCGATGATGAAATCCGTTCCGGCGTATGCCGGCGCATCGCCTGGGCGGCCTGCTACCCATGGGACCCGCCCGCCATTGCCCAATTCCTCGGGCTCGGCAATTAGCTGATAGGTGAAGTCGGGATGAGTCGCTCTGAGGGTGCCTGCGATGCGATCGATCTCGTCGCGGCCACGGTAGACACCTTTGCTGGGGTCATAGAAAACGACATCTTCGGTGTAGATCTCGTCGATCGCTGCGCGTCTGCGCTCCGGGTCGCCTTCACCAAAGACGTCCTGAAGGTTCCGTTTCAGCAAGGTCGAAATGCTATACGACATATCTGTCTCCTCCTTTTAAACAATTTGGGCAATACGAGGACTGCGGCGAACGAGGAACTCGCTTTACGAAATCAGCACCTTTTTAGCCAATGCGATATTGGCCACCGTCAACGACAATTGCCTGTCCAGTGATAAACGCCGCATCATCACTCGTCAGAAAGAGAACTGCGCCGGTGACATCCCCAGGTTCTCCTAGCCGCTTAATCGCCTGCTGGTTCCACGTGTCGCGTTTTTGCTCGTCGGATTGTGGCGAGATTGCAAGTGTGTTCGTGAGACCGGGCAATACTGAGTTCGCAGTAATGCCGTCACTTGCAACGTCGTTTGCCAAACCTCTCATGAAGCCGATGATTCCCATCTTTGTAGTGATGTAATGACTCATGCCCGGTATAGCCAACCCAACCATGTTCGACGAAATGCCGACGAAGCGGCCCCACTTCTTCTTCCTCATCGCTGGCAAGAAATATTTCACGCTCAAAAAGTGAGAGTCCAAGTTTGTAGCTATCGTCTTTCGCCACGTCGGCAGATCCAGGTCATCGATAGTGCGATTCGGAAAATAGCCGGCATTATTCACAACAATGTCGACGCCGTCGAGATCTTGAGCCTTGCCGGCTACGGAGCGCCAATCCTCTTCCCGCGTCACATCAAGTTGAAGCGCGAACGCCTCGGGACCAATCTTGCGCGCGGTTTCGTGCGGCGGCTCGAGGTCGGTTGCAATTATCCTTGCACCCCGACCTGCCAATGCCAACGCGATTGCTTGGCCAATACCCTGGCCGGCCCCGGTGATTAAGGCCACTCGTCCATCGTGTGTTCTTATGGAGGTTTTCATTTCTCTCCCTCAGCCTTCGCGTGCTGTCTTTAGGGCCGACGTCCACCAGAGCAGATCGTCGATCATTGTGTTCGCTTGCACTGCACCGCCACGAATAAGGGGATGGGTCAGCCCACTCATTGCCTTGGAAATGTCTAGGATACGCGAAGGACGATCTTGCCATGTGCCCTGCGTCTTCTTGCACCCGGCGCCCTGGACGACACTCCATGAACAGCTGGCAGCTTCCCAGCGATGTCCTTCCAGGCCTGCTCCGCATCCTGGAGCGGGTACACGGTCGCGATGTCTGGCCGTAGCATCCCCTCTTCCAGTAGTCGCGCGATTCTTCCTAGCATGTCCGCGGACGGCGCGAGCCTCATCATTTCGCCCGACACATGGTACCTCGCGGTTTCTTCCTGCGATACGGGCTGCGTAGCAGAGATAAGATGGCCGCCTTCCTTCAGGACGAGAAACGACCGCCTCTGCGAATCGCCACCGACCAAGTCGAAGACCACATCGACCTTCTCTCCCAGAACCTTCTCGAACGGCGCTTCTCGATAGTTGATAACCCGGCTGGCTCCGAGGGACTTGATGTAGTCCTCATCGTCACCGCTTGCCGTGGCAATAACGGTGGCGCCCGCATGCGATGCCAATCGCACTGCATAGGCGCCCACAGCGCCGGCACCGCCGTGGATCAGGATCGTTTGTCCCTTTTCCAGTTGCCCGTGAGTGAAGATTCCCTCCCAAGCAGTTTGGGCGGCCACCGGCACCGATGCCGCCTCTTCAAACGAGAGGTTGGATGGCTTCTTTGCGATGGTCGCCGGTTTGACGATCAGATACTCCGCGTAAGCGCCACCGGTTCCATTGGCACCGAACACGGCATCACCTGGCACCCATCTCACTACGTCACTGCCAATCTGTTCGATGACTCCGGAAAACTCATGACCAGGTATCCATGGCAGGTCTATTGGGAGTATCTGTCTTGCCGCCCCGGACGCCTTCACAAGATCCAGATGATTTACGGCGGTACTGTTGACCTTCACCAAGATCTCATCGCGGGCAATCGTCGGCGTCGGTAAATCGTCGAAGACCGGCTGCCCACCGAATTCTAACAATCTGATGGCTTTCATGCGAACCCTCCTTTGGGTCTTTTGCCTCACTGCCCATCTGGCCGCGCGTTGAGGCGAGCCCAGTCAGGGAGCTTGATGAGTGGGCGGCCGAACTCGCGTTCCAGGCCAGCGATGTCCGCGCTGTAGCCGACGTTCTCGAACCACTCGAGCATCAGCGCCATCTCCTTGCTGTACTGGCGGACCTGTTCGATGGGAGTCTGCGCGAATGCAATCGGCCGACTCAGCGACTTCGTAAGGATCTCCGCCGACTCTGCCATCGTTCGCACGTCACCGGCAAGGTCGATCTCGCGGCCATTCAAGGCGGCGGCATCCGTGAACGCGCGCGCGCCGAACCAGCCAATATCGTCTACCGCAATCATCTGAAGCTTCGTGGCTGGTCCGAGCGCCCAGGCCAGAGTGGAGCCCTGAAGACTGAAAGGCTCCACCAGATTCTCCATGAAGAACACGGGACGCAGGATCACGTGCGAGGGGAAACGGAGACCGCGGACTGTTTCCTCGATACGCCACTTGTTGTCGAAGTGCGGGACGCCCGTTTGCTTATGCGCCGATCCGACGGATGTGTAGACGTAGTGTTCAACGCCGGCCTCGCGCGCCAGCGTCGCAAGACGCTTGCCCTGCGCCTCTTCCCGCTCGACGCCCGCCTCTCCGGCATTCTGTACGCCGAAGACGCCCCATGCACCAGCCAACGCACGACGCAGTGATGCCTTGTCATCGAGATCACCCTTGATGATTTCGACACCCTGGCGCGCGAGCGCCGCTGCCGGCCCGCTGTCCGGCTTGCGCGTCAGACCGCGCAGGTTGAACCCGGCGCCCTCGAGCGCCCGCGCAACCGCGCCGCCCTGCTTGCCCGTCACTCCGGTGATGAGAATCGTTCGATTGCTTGTCATAGCTGAAACCTCATTTCTTGGTCGTGCGAATCTTGCTGGGTTAATCAGGCCTGTGCCTGAAAGCGCGCCTGGAATAGAGCGGCAAAGGCCGATCGAACATGCACGAATACCAGGGCCCAAAGAATCGTGACGAAGAGGGCCAGTGGGAGACCGCTCGGGGCCATCAGAGCATGAAAGGAGAGGATGTTGACGATAACCGGCGCGAGAATGGCAAGCGCCAGGGGCACGTACCGATTCACTAGAAGAAGCATCCCACCGATCACCTGAAGCGCGAAAATGAGAGTGAGGTAATGTGAGACAAACAGGGCTCCCATGAACTGTCCCGCGACGCCACTTGGTGGCGGGAGCGGAATGAAGTGCAGGAAACCATTCAGACCGAAGACCAGGAAGATCACTCCTGCCAGGTATCGGGCAACTGTAGATGCGGTTTTCATACGGGTACGCCTCCGGTTGATGATCATTACTATTGATGCAAACTATATTGACGTCAATACAACTGATGGCATATTTTCTTGGACGATTCAGGTTTTTTATGGCCCAAGGCTCTCAGAAAACTGACCACGTCTGGCTCGTCATGATCAAGGCGATGCACGCGCTTACCCGCTATGCAGCGGCCTGGATCGAAGGTACCGGTCTTGGCAACTCGGATTTCCGGGTGCTGGAAGTGTTGCTCCACAAGGGGCCATTGCCCGTGAACACGATCGGCCCAATCTCATCCTTTGGAGAAAGCATGGAGCTGACAACATACGAGAAACAAAGGCAGAGAAAACTCGAAATCGGATTCTTAGTGAGGCGTTGCGGCTTTTTAAGCGGGATGGCTACGACCGGACCACGATGGAAGCGATCGCGGAAGCCGTAGAAATCGGTCCCAGAACTCTATACCGCTACTTTGCCGGTAAGGATCTGATCCCTCTTGACCCGATATCCGGTAACCGCGACTTTTCGGTAGCGTTTTCACGGCATGCAGTGAACCTCTCGGTCGAGGAGGCACTCGCGGAAGCAATTCTTGAATGGGCCAGGTGGCAAGACACGAATGCGGAGGAAATATGGCTCGTTCGCTCACTCATCGATCAGGCCCCACTTGCACGTGCGAAGTTGTGGGACATTCTTTACCAACAGGAGCGGGCTCTGAGCGCGCGATTGGCGGAGAAACTCCATCTGCCTGAGGATGATCTACGGGTTGTGCTGTCGGCGCGACATGTTCTTCTTACCATTGTCGGTACGGCGGCAGAGCAATGGCGGGCGAGCGCTGGCAGATCATCATCCATTGCAATTGCAAAACAGGTGATGAGATGTTCGAGGAGCACAAAGTTCTCATACCACGCAAAGCACCTCGCCGCTGAGTACACCTTCATGACTCGGTGCGAAGTCGTAGAGCATCTCCCCTGTACATTGCATTGTCGGCTATCAGGATTTCCTGGCGCTCTGGAAAAATGGACGCGGACATTCCAATTCAGGCGCGGGCCGAATATGCCAATCTCCAGTAGAGGCATCTTCATTCTGAAGAGCCCCTTATCATGTCAGCACGGAAATCCGCGGTACCGACATCCGAGTCCAGAAAGTCAGGAGCTTGGCGAATTCTGGTTCTTCGACGAGCAAATAGTTAAGCTGCGAATTGTCGCAAGTCGCTGCGAATGTGCTTGCTTCACTTGGCTGTAAAACCGCCTACTGGTCACCTGATCGAGAGCTGCATAACAGCAGACACTGTGCTCAATGACCCATTAACCTCATGATCCGCCGCAACGGAGGGCGGCAATCATGAGGAAAACGTCTACAAATAAGGCAAAGGGCAAGAAGAACCGACCCAAAACCAAGCTCGGCATACCCCGTTTACCGATACCTATCCTGCCTTTGGCACAGAAACCATTTAAAATGAGAAAGGTGGCCTGCTAATGATTGAGGATGCGAACCGACAGAACATCGGGGGAAGTAGCCCATTCAGGAATTCCTCTGGTATGACGCTGGCACTTGGTAGTTCTTTGGTCATGAAAATCCCCATACCGACAGCAAGATTTCGGCCAACCACAATCAGCGGTCCGCGCGCTTGCTCCGAATAGGTCTATTGCTCTTTACTGCATCCACGACATCCATAATCGTAGACAGCACACCTTCGGAATCATGATCGCTCCGCACGAGGGACATGTGGTCAGCGCCATCCACAATTCGGAGCACGCTATCCGACGGTAGTGATGTCAATTCCCGTTGGCAATGACAAAATGACGAGATTCCAAGAGATATCCTCCCGCTCTTCACCGCGTGATACATTCATGCCATGCATGCGGCTTTCAATCCGGCGCGCTTTGACAGACTGCAGAAACGCACGGGCCATCATCTACGACGGCATTCGATGCAAGGCGGTGCCGTGATGCCTCCGCGACCCCGATCAAGGTTTGGGTGTCCGCTGGGTTCGCTCAAAAGGTTCGTCGTACAAGCCAATTTCGGCAACTTGTGGCATCTCCTTGCTGCTCTCCAACAGTAGCCGGACCCTCTGCGATGAGACGCGCTTAACGCGAAGGATTGTCGTCGGTGCTGGCGTTTGGCCCCCCGTCATCGCGACCCATCGCGCGCCGTCCCAGCGCTCAAAACGATAACTCCGGATGCGGCTCTGCGGGTAGTCATCCGATCTGCCAACCGGCTCCACCAGTGAGACCACATTGAAGCTGGCCTGCTTCCCCAGATCGACTTCCAGCCAACCAGAGGTTTGCCATTCGTCCATGTACCAGCTCGATCCGAAATCGCCATCGTTTGCCTCATCCGGCCCTACCGTATCCGGGTAAGAACTGGCATGGATGGTCTTTCCGCGCGCCAGGTTCCGCGTCGTGATCACGGCGTGCTCGGCTGAGCTTCGGCATGGGACCGGAATGCTTCCATGCCTTGCCGATTTCTTCCAGCCGGCTCACCACGTTCGGCGCGAGGCGGCCTTCACGGGTCGGAGGCGCATTCAGAATCAGGTTGCAGTGTCTGCGATTCAGCGGCTCAAGCCACTCATTCACCACCGTGGCTACCGGCTTGAGATGGCCGTTCGCATCCGCTTGTTTCCAGAACCACCCATCCGTCAAAGTCACACATGACAGCGCCGGAAGGTCACTGTCTTCGGGAACCTTCTGTCCCGCGTTCTGTTCGAATGCCTTTACATCCGAATAGTAGAGTCCACCCGAAGGGTATTGGCTGGCGTTAAGGTCGCAGAGCAGGCAGTCGGGCTGCAGGCTCTTGATGTGCTCATAGATCTCCCGGAACGGCACTTCTTCATACGTAATGCGGCTCCATGGGGCATTCCATCCATCCGTGATGAGGATGTCGACCTCTCCATAGCCGGTGAACAACTCGGTAAGTTGATCTTTAATGAGCTTCACCTTCGCCGGCGTGATGTTGAAATGGCGAATATCGTCGCGTAGCGACAAGATCGAATAGTAGAGGCCCACCCGCAAGCCGGCCTTGCGAAACGAACTTACATAGGCGCGCACAACGTCCGTTCGATGCGATGTCTGCGCCACGCTTGCCGCACGTGTCCTCGTCGGCCAGAGACAGAAGCCGTCGTGATGCCGAGTGGTCAGGCATCCCCATGTCATGTTCGCCGATCGCGCCGCCGCGGCCCATTGATCGGTGTCGAGTGCGGTTGGATGAAACATCTCGGCCGGCGCCGTAGGATCTCCCCATTCGCGGTCCTGAAACGTCGCCATGTTGAAATGCACGAACATGCCGAACCGCAAATCGACAAATCTCTGTTGCAAATCCAGAAGCGGCCGTCCGCGAGGTCTCGTTATGGTAAGTCCTTCGTTCTGTTCCGAGGCGACGCCCTGACTGGCGGCAAGCATTGCAGCCGTCGTAGTTTGGGCAGCCAGCAGGAAGAAGTCTCTTCTTGTCGTCATCTTGGATGTTCGATTCCGCAGCGTCAATTGGCGAAGATCCGGTCATCGTGTGCGCTCAGGCGTGACACAAGCGGCCTCCCAACTGCGTTCTGCTGTGGCACTATTGCCTTGGGGTTTTGGACGTATCGTTTCCTTCGTTGAACAGCGCCTCGAACGCCAGCTTGCCAGTGAGGCTAGTCGCAGGCGGGCGAGGGCGCCGAACCTCGGATTGTGCTGCCCGTTCCCGGTCCCGTTGCGCTTGCTCGGCCGAGACCACCACAATCTTCGAATGGACGAGGCCGGCGAGAGCGATGGCCGGTTTGGAATTCTCCAATATTGTGCCGAACGCGCGCTTCGTAACGGGCCGACGCACAGTTCTGGTTGAGGACATCTGCTGATCAGAAGCTGGGAGCCGTTCTATACCGACATCCTGCTGCGGCTTCTGAGCGGTAACCGCGACAGACATTTGCTGGGGGACCGCCGCTTGTCGAGCGACGGAACCGCGAACCCGGGAGACAGAATCCAAGCGCTGCTTAGGTGTTGTCGTCGGAGCGACCATGCCATCGAATCTCGCTTTGTTCTCGCGAATTCGCGGCCTACTTGACAACGGCCGGCCTGTCTTGCTGGCTCTGACGACCCTCTTACGGCGTCGTGCTTCCGTCATCGGAGCCAGTAGTAGATCCCGGGCGTGACGCAAGCATAAAAGATATGCTTCAATCTCATTGACAATCGCAGCGATGGTCATCACCAACCATTTTATATATGTCCAGCCGTGCTAGTCATAAGGGGCCACCGGCGAATGGACGGCTCCCGTCGATGCAGCGCACAAAAAGGACCATCATGATCTGCCAAGCCATCACTGGGATCCACGCAGGACGTCACCTTTTCCGATTACCTGCGCAAGAAGCCGATTCCGCAACGCAAGGAACTGGCTCGTGAGCCCACCTTGCGCTTTCCAACTCGGAACTTCTGGGTGGAGTATAGATTGCCATGCCCATTCGCCTGATTTTGCGATCCGATACCGAGGGTCAGTGCCGGTACTGCGGCAATGGTGAAGCGCGAGGCGTTTAAGAGCGAGCGGATGCCAAATCGAACGTCCTGCAGAAACCTGTCCATGCGGAGTTCCCTCATTAGGATGAGACGGCACAGTGAGTCCGTTGGTATCCCGACGCCGAATGAAAATACGCATCAGAAACTCGAAGCAGCATGATGCCGAAAACTGTGTCAATTGGCGGCGTGAAATGGGGCATTTATGACCATTGTCTGCCAGTTGCATGGACGAGTGAGTCCTCCAGATAGGCCCCGACAAAGATCAAACGCCCTCGTGTAAAGAGTTGTTTCAGCCACCGCCCATCGATGGGAATAAAAGCCGGTATCGGGCGGTTTACTCCTGTGAGTTCGAAAGGCATTTTCGCGACAAGATGATGATCATCGCATCTACATGTCTGACCAGACGGCTCACTAAGAACATGTTGCAGGATTGAGAAGCGTTTTTTTGACGACACTGGCATCGCGCGAACCGCGATCACCACTGGGGAGGAGAACAATCGATGGAGACTGCGCGTTGTATCTACGAATGCTCCCTGGTTCGTGAAGCGCAAGGCGGAAACCATGCTGCCTTCGCACAGCTTATCCACACCCACGATGAAACGGTTCTAAGGGTTGCTCTTCGGATCACTGGGTCGCAGAGCGATGCTCAGGACATTTATCAAGAGGTGTTTCTAAAGGTTTACAAGAAGCTGAATTGCTTCCGATTCGATAGCTCATTTTCCACGTGGATATCTCGAATCACCACCAATACGTGCCTCGATTATCTGCGAAAAGCACGACACCGCAGAGAAAATGACACAATAAAGGTTGGATTCGACGGAATGGAGCGAGACTTGCTAGACCAGGTCGCCGACGACAGGCCCGCGAACGACCCCGAGAGAGAACTCTTGCGAAGAGAACTCAGAGCATGCATTTTGTGTGCACTGAGACAGCTGACACCGCAAGAGCGCATGGTATTCGACATGAAGCACTTTCAGGGAATGAAACTGCGCGCAGTAGGCGAGATTCTGAACATTTCCGAGGGATCCGTCAAGACCTGCCTGGTTCGGGCCACACGTAAGTTGCGTTTGCACCTGGCGAGTCATACGCAGCAGCAGAACTCTTCGATGAAAATCCAGGGAGGCGCGAGCTTCTCGGAAGGGTTCGCTCGCACTTAGAGCCACACCGGGATTGGTTTCGCGTTTCGCTCCGGACAATCGTGGAGCAGCTCAATGGATCCAATGGGGCCTCCTGGGCCGATACTGGTCATGCTTGGGCGAGCAGCAGTTGAAGCGCTTACACATATCCACGCCCAGCCCCTACGAGCCATCGAAATCGTCTGGCAGATGATCATGCGGAGAATCTGGCGTCGAGCTTGACCTGTCTGTAGCTGGCCGGTCAGCGTCAGGCGGTTTCCACTCCGATAGAAGCACTTCTGGGATGATTTGTCGGCTGCTTGGAATAAAGCAGCCGCCACCCGGTTCTCTTCTGTGCGGGAACTGATGATGGACTAAGCGGACCTACGAACGGATTCCCCATATCGATGATTCACTCAGGCATCAGCGTGGATCTGCCGCCACCGCATGGACAAGTCATGCCGCCGCGCCTAGATGAGGGCCGGAACACCGGTTACCTTGTGTTCAGAATCCTCCACCAACGATGGAAAAGGATATGATGCACAATTCAGAAAAAACTAACAAATCCCGCCTTGGCCAGTATCTGCATACGGTCTTTCCCCAGTTGAAGATCTCAGTTTTTTCACTGGTGCTCTTCATAACCTCCGTTGCGCAGACGTTCGCGCAACTTACCACGGCAGATATCGTCGGAACTGTCAGCGATTCTTCAGGCGCCGTCGTTCTTAACGCAAACGTAACGCTCAAGAACCTCGACACCAATGAAACGCGCTCGACGCAATCGAATGGATCGGGCGAGTACAGCTTCACCCTTCTTCCAGTGGGCCATTACTCCATCACTGTAAAGGCAAGCGGCTTTCAGGCTTGGGTCACCAGGGACCTTGCTATCGAAGCTGGCGATCGCGCCCGAGCCGACGCCCATCTTCAACTGGGATCGGAGTCCACATTTGTTGAAGTGACCGCGAGCACCCCATTGTTACAAGCAGATAGCGCAACCGTGAGTTCAAGCGTAACGGCCATGGCCGTACAGGATCTGCCGCTGAACGGACGAAATTTCGTGCAATTAGTGCAACTTGTTCCAGGCGCAAACGAGGGGCCCGGCAATGGACTCAGCAGCGGCGGGCGACCCGATGACCGGCGAACGAATGCAGCCGGCATTTCCGTAAACGGCCAGGACGACACCCTCAATAACTGGGTAGTTGATGGAATTGACGATAACGAAAGAATCATCGGGTCAATCGGAATCAAACCCAACGTTGAAGGAGTTCAGGAGATCACGGTCCAGACGAATAGCTATGCACCAGAGGCTGGCCGCACAGCGGGCGGCGTGGTGAACATCGTTACGCGTTCCGGAACCAATCAATTTCATGGCAGCGCATATGAGTTTTTCCGCAACGATATCCTGGACGCTCGCAATGTGTTCCAGACAAACGGGCCGAAACCGGAATTAAGGCAGAATCAGTTTGGCGGCAGCATCGGCGGCCCGGTTCTCAAGGACAAGACATTTTTCTATTTTGACTATGAAGGATTGCGCACTGTATCCGGTGTTACGGATGTAAAGACGGCGCCCACTCTCGCGGAGTACAACGCCATCAATAGCATCGGCGGCGCAAGTCCCCAGGATCTGCTGTCGGCAGCGAATGGCACGGCCGGGTTGCCTATTGATCCGATCGCGCTGAATTACCTGAAGCTTTTCCCGGCACCCAATACGGGCTCGGTCGGCCAGCTGGCCAATAACTTCACCATCAGCCCCAACAAAACTCAGTTCGGCAATACGTATGACGCGCGCGTCGATCACAGACTCGACGATCGAAACCTGCTCTTCGGGCGCTTTTCCTACAACACGGTGAGCACGTTCACGCCTCCAGGCCTGGGGACGGTGAATGGTCTCCAGATCAGCGGCGGACGATTCGACTTCGATGGCCCGGCATCCGACGTGGCTCAGCAATATGCATTGGGTTACACGCATATATTTACGCCTGCGCTCGTGCTGGACCTGAGGGCAGGGTTCACCCGCATCAATAATCTTTCCCTTCCGCTTAACTATGGCGTGAATGCGGATAACACGGTGGGCTTTCCAGCAACCCAAGTCTCCTTCAGTCCATTCGCCAACTCTCTCACCCCGGTTTCTGTCGGCCCCTTTTCTGACATCGGAGACGGAGCATTCGTCCCCCTCCAGGACATCGACAATACGTTCCAATACACCGCCACTGTTAGCTGGACAAAGGGCAATCACAATATCAAGGCGGGTATGAGTTTTTTGCGTCGGCAGGCTCGCAATGTCCAAAGCGCCTCCGCCGCGGGTGCTTATGGTTTCGGCTTGGTGTCGGATAACAACGCCGATCTCACGCTCCAGCAGGACAACCAGCTTGCATCAACGCTGGTTGGCGCGTTTCAGAACGACACGCGAAACTTCGATCTGAGCCCTCCAGACTACCGTAGCTACGAAGCAAGCGGCTTCGTGCAGGATAGCTGGAAGATACTGCCCAAGCTGACCATAGTTGGAGGCTTCCGCTACGACGTGTTCACTCCGTTTACGGAGGCGCACAACCGGATTTCGAACTTCGACTTCCCCCAGGCGCTTCTGTCATCCCCAGCTAATATCGGCTCCGCGCTCAAGGTAGCTGGTGTGAATGGGGTGGACGGGCACGCAAATATCCCGACTGATTACTCGAATTTCGCCCCGCGCATCGGCTTTTCGTTGTCCCTGATGCCAAGACTTGTCCTGCGCGGAGGGTATGGCCTGAGTTTCTTACCGGGTAATTACACGTCCAATGCCGACCTGAAGAACGCTCCGTTTACTTCGGTCTTCAGTCCCAATTGCCAATCATCCCTGGCGATTCAGATTGAGCAAGGCAAGGGGATCGATCCGGCATCGCAAAATCCCAGCTGTGCGACAGTCACGGGGGCCCCAACCACCTTTGACGTTGGACTGCCAACTCCGTCCGCCCCCAGCATTGCTAATCTGGCCGGCATTCCGGCTCTTTCCTTTGTGGCGGAGGCTCCAAAGTTCAGATCGGCCTTGATACAGCAATTCAACCTGCAGGTCGAGGAACAGTTTGGTCCCAACGTGGCCACTATCGGCTACGTGGGGAACATCGGCCAGCATTTGCCGGAATCCATCAACAACATCAACCAGCCAGCTCCATTCAACCCGATCACCAACCCGGGAGGATCCGCGCGTCCTCTGAATAGCCTGCTTCCCAACCTCTCGGGGGTCAGCTACATCCTCAGCGAGGGAATCTCGAATTACAATGCATTGCAAACTTCCTTCCAGCGAAGGTTTACCAAAGGGCTGGCATTCGACGCCAACTACACCTGGGGCAAGGGTCTCAGCGACATTACTGGTTTCTCGCAGCAGGGTGGCAGCCAGGGCTGGAGCAATTCCGATCCGACACGCATTCGTCAGAATGAGTACGGAATCGCCGAAAACGATATTCAAAATCGCTTCGCCCTGTCGCTCGATTACGCCCTTCAGTATGGAAAGAACTTCACAGGTCTCAAAGGACTCGCCCTTGCAGGATGGCAGGTGAATACGATCACGGCCTGGCAGAGCGGTAAGCCCTTCACAATAACCGAGACGGGCAGCGGCGCTGACAACCCGATCGAGAGTGACGGGAAGCAACATGGTTATAACAACCGGGCTACGCCACTCAACAGCGGGGGCCAGGATCGCCCTGATCAGATCAAGGATGCCCGGTTGAGCAACAAGAGCCAGGCCGCGTTCTTTGATGTCACGGCCTTCGCCCCTCAGGCACTGGGAACGATTGGCAGCGCACGTCGGAATTCGCTGTTCGGGCCCAACTTTCGACATGTCGATCTGTCCATTTTCAAGGACTTTCCGATCACCGAGCGTGTGAAGATGCAGTTCCGTGCGGAGAGCTTCAATATCTCCAATACGCCCAACTTCTACATTGGCAATGGCAGTAGTGGGGCAAGCTTCGGAGATCCGGCATTCGGAAGTATTTCCCAAACGGATCCGAATTACTCGCCCCGAGAGTATCAGTTCGCTCTCAAAGTACATTTCTAGCCCCGTCCGATGAATCTGCCGGCGAATGAGAATCATGCTCGTTCGCCGGCAGAGAACAGCCGACAATCAACAAATCAGAACTCAACATCGGGACTAATACGGCAAATTTTGTTTGGCCGAAGGAGAGAAAATGCGCATTGTAGTCCTTGCTTTGCTTCTGCCGCTCGGTTGCGTCGAGACTCAGGCATCGATCCTTCCTCAGCACGCCATCGCTGTTTCTGAGCTCCAGGACAAGGCAGATCAAGCTCTGCCTCAAGAACGGTGTTTTCTGTATGCCGAGTTGGTAAGCCGGATGACGGAGATTGCCGGACTGCAGTTCGGTACCGGAGATCCAGGTGCCGGCGAGGAAACCTTAAATTTGGTTCGACAGTATGTGCTCAAGCTCCAGGTGAGCATCGGAGATGACAGCAAGAAGCTGAAGCTAGCCGAGACGCTGTTGCGGCATACCTGCTTCCGACTCGAGGGAATTCTCCACGAAACATCCTTTGAGAATCGTCCCGCATTGGAGAAGACACTGAAGCAGGTAAACAACGTACAGACGCAACTCATGGTGCAGGTGTTCAAGAAGTAAGTCTTCCCGTCGCTGGATGCTCGATGCCCGGTGAAGGGCCCGACCCTCAGTTGCCGACTCGCCATGGCGAAACACTCTCCCATTGGCGGAGAGCATTGATCGCCCAGGCATTCGATTTTCCTGCATGGCAAGAGGTGCAAGGGTTCGGAATTCCTGACTGTTCGGTTTCAAGAGGCGAAATGAACCGGAACGTGTGCGCCGCGACGTAGCTGTCTTTAATGGTCTGTTCGATCAGAGGCATGTGGCATGCCGTGCATTGACTTCCCGGGTTATTTTCGGCGTGATGGGTATGCTGGCTCACGGTTCCCTTTAGCCCCGCAACATTATTCCTGGTGTGACAACCTAGGCAGAGCGCATTTCCCTTCTCGCGCAGGTTTGATTCGTTCTGATTACTATGCACATCGTGGCAATCGAAGCAGCGAATCTGCCGATGATACATGTTGCTCTGGACGAAATCGTTGCCTTGCATTCGATTCTTGTGGGCCGTCAGGTCGGCGAATTGATAAAAGTCGGTCGTGCCATACTTGAGCTCCTCCAACTGCCAGTAGTCTGCTAGCCGCTGCCCCGCAACAAAACCGACCGGCCAGTCGAAATACCGGCGTTGGATAGGATTCGCTAGCGGACGGCCCTGGCTGTGGCACTGAATGCAGACATCGTTTCCCCGCACAAAATCGAGAGTCTCGGGATTGACAATATTGGCGCGCGTGGGGTGAGCCACATGCTCGCTACCAGGCCCATGACACTTCTCGCATCCGACGTTCCACTCCGTCACGTGTTTCGTCTGGATGTCGTAGTTCACTGAGTGGCATCCGTCGCAGGTTGGGCCGGTCGGTCGATCAAGGTTGCTGGACCCGTAAAATGGAACCCACCAATCGGTCCCTGTTTCGACGTGGTACGGCAGCCAGCGCTTCTTTGCGATATCCCATTGGGCAGGAAGTGGGAAATAGTCGTCGCCGCGCTTCGTAAAATAGCGCTGCTTGTAGCGGCTTCCGTAAACGAATGCCACTTGGTCCAGATCGAATGTTCGCAGCGGATCGGAGTGTGCGAAATCTCCCAGCACTGCTTCAGGATGCTCCCGCGGATCGCGCACAACGTTCGCCATCCGAGTCTGCTTCCATCGGTTATAGACATTCAGATGGCATTTCCTGCATGCTTCAGATCCGACATAGCGCGTCGCGGGAGCGGTAGCGGACGCATTGCCCGGCACTTGAACATTTGGACTTCCCGTGCTCGTTGCACGCGATTGGCCCCTGAGCGATAGCGCGGAGACCAAGACTACAGGCGTAACGACCACGGCTATCAATCTGGTTCTCAAAAGCAGTTTCTCCTTTAGTTGGACTAAGCGCAGACGCCAAGGCAATCTTAAGATGTCCTTAGGATTCTTACATGGAAGAGGACTGAGACAGAGAATCTCGATAAGACTGAAGATGGACGATCCTGCTGAAACTGCAAAAGTGGCCTTCTCGCGATGACTACCGCGCGAGAAGGCCAGCGGGAAAACCGAACTTTGGTCCGGCTTACTGAACCGTAAGTGACAGCGTGGAAGTGTGCGTCAGCGATCCGGAAGTGGCGGTGACGGTTACCGTCGAAGTTCCTGTCGCTACCGGATTTGGATTTGTTGCGCTTTTGGTTCCGCTGCATCCGGCCAGGAACACAAGAACAGATAGAAGTGAGAGTGTTCCGCCACCCATGAACAGGGACTTGAGGAACTTCTTCCGATTCCGCATCAAGGGGAAAAGTGCTGCAAAGCCGATCGGCACCAGAGCCCCGAGAGCCACCAGTTGATTCGTTGGGGCGCGATGCAGGCTCGAAGTGGAATAGGGGTTGGGCGAAGGTGTTGTGTACGTGCCGGCGGTGATGGTCAACGTGGTGCTCGCATTTGCCCCTGCCGCAGGCGTCAAAGAAGTCGGAGAAAACTGAAATGTCGCTCCGGTCGGAAGTCCTGAAACCGTGAACGTAACGGGTGAAGCGAATCCATTGGCGGGGGAAACGCTGACCTGTACCGTCGCGGATCCGCCTTGAGCCACCGTCAAAGCTGACTGGGCAAGATTGATTGTGAAGTCCCCTTTGGCCGCAGGTGCGGCTGCGGCAATTGATCCGAATAAGCCGCCCTTTTCGTTGTTGATCCCGGCGGAAAAATACAGGGTATTCGGGTCGCCAGTTCCGTTCGATCCAAACAGAATCTCCCAGAGGTTGTCATTCTGAATCGGCTTTCCGGTGGAGTCCTGCAACTGGCCTTTGAGGGCGAAGTTGGTGGGATCGTAGGCGTTAATCGTACCGTCGCCGAAATTGCCGACAAGAAGGTCACCGCCAAACGCACCGAAAGAAGCGGGCGCCAAGGCCAATCCCCATGGGGCATTCAGATTACCGCCGGAGATCGCACGGGCGACGAACTTTCCGTTGTTGTCGAATACGCTGATATAACCAGCGGCTGCTCCGGTCGTTGGAGGCCCTCCTGCCGGGTTTTGCTGCGCGTACATCACGAATACTTGATTGTTGATCACGTGCACGTTGAAGGGAGCGAATCCGGAGGGAATGGAAGGATCTGTGAAATTCCCGCTAAGCGTCGCCGATGCGAACTTCGAATCGAACACGTCGATCTTGTTCTTGGAAAAATCCGCCGCCAGGAGAAAATTTCCCGTGCTGTCGTTCACAATTTCGAGGCCGGTGTAAACAGCGCCGGAGGCCGAGTTATTGGCGACCACCACAGCGTTCGTTACGCTCGGATTCCATGCTGAAATCGTTCCATCGAGCGCATCGAAGATGAAAAACGCCGCTGATCCCTGGGGAAGAGCGAAATCTGTTGTTGACGGGTTGAATACAAGCCCGGTCGGAGATCCGATCTTGCCGGAACCGGCTGCGGGAATCGTGACTACAAACTGCTTGTTAGCGCCGGCGTCGTACACCTCGGAGAGCCCTGTCCCCGCCGTGTTGATCCAGAAGGGCGTTTGTTGTCCGATCGCCACTCCCCACGGATTGATCAATTGCGTGTCTGTCTGTTGAGCTTTCACCGAACCATCGGAAATCAGGTTGGATTGAGTGTAGCTATTGGCGGCCTGCGCGTGCGCCAAAGAAGGCAGGAATGCGAGAAGCACAAGGCGTTGAATCCTACGGAGCATGTCGATCACACCTCAATTCAAAGCGATCTGCGCCGACGGCATATAAGAGCGCCGACTGGTTTTTGCGCAGTCTGAGGTGATAACCACGCCCTTCAGACTTTATTCCGAGGTTCTAGGGAGAACTCCTGTCAGACGCATTTCGGAAGTTTTGGGAATAAAGGATGACAGCCTCCGGTTCCCAACACAGCGCATGTAGAAGCGCGGGGCTCACACGAAGAGCCGGAGAAAAATCATTCTAAAAGGAGGTATTCCCATGAAGCCTCTGCCGAACCGACCCAATCCTTCGACGAACGAAATACTTCGCGCAAGCTTAGCCACGGCGGGCAATATGCTTTCGCGCGTATGCCAGACTGCGTACGGGAAGACGCTGGATTACGACACAGGAGCCCTGACCAAACGCGACGTCGCGATCCTGAGATTCTTTGCCGCCATCGAGTTGATCGAAAGCGATCTCTGGCAGCAGTATGACGAACTCGGCGGCGTCACCGTGGGTCCTCAGAATCCCTACCAGCTTGCACTGCAGTTTCTCGACGGTGACGGATCAACTTACATTACGAGTAACACGCTCGACGAAATCAGCCACTCCACCTATCTCAATGCCTACCTGGAATCGGAGGGCGCTGATCCCGTGGACTTCGATCGATTCCGGACCCTGCGAGGCAGTTGGTCGGCGATGGCCCAGAAGATCGGCCACCTGACCAATCTCAAGCACCTGGACATTGACACAACCTGGTATGCCCGATACCGGCAGGTAGAGGACTCCGGCGTTCAATGCTCCTCACTGAAAACGATTCGCATGGTGAATCGTCAGGCCATTCCGCGTAGCGACGCCGACTTTGAGGGTCCTTCCCATGTTCAGGCAATCGCAAACACGGCGGCCTTTCATTTCGGATATATCGAATACCTGGTTTCGAGCCTTTATGCCACTTTCAGTCACAAGCTGAAGCGGGCCAAGATTTTGAAGGTGGCGCCGGGTATCGGCGGTAGTGAAATCGCACACTTCCTTGAATGGGTGGATTTCGCAGGCAATGCTGTTCAGTGGGCGCCATTCCAGTCCGACAACCTGCCTTCTCCGATGGACGGATACGACCCGCAATTGACCACTAACGCCAATGTTGCCGCGCCTTTTGAGCGTGCGGGCCTCAATTTCCCGATCCCACCCGATGTCACCAGCGAATTCCTTACTGATTGTGCAGCTCTGTTGCCGCTCGAGACGCGTTTCGGCGGAGCAGTGAATACGATCAACAATTTCTCGCAAAATGGGCTCTTCGTCGGCCAATCGCCCGAATTCCTCGGGACGTTGTCACAAATGGCTGAGGAGGCGGACAGTGCCTTGGGGAATTGAGCGAGACGAGGAGCGACAAACGGCTACAGGCCTGTTCTCTGAAGGTCTTTTACTCATCGGCTGAAAAAGTGAGGGCGAATCATAGAGCCTAAAACTTGTCAGCGAATTGTCACTAGACGTGCAATAAAAAGTGACGATTGCGGTTCTCATGGCAGACAGAGTTTCAAACAATGAACGAATCGAGGAGGAGAGATCGTGAACGAGAGTGATAAGAACCGGTTGGTTTCGGCAGTGGGTCATACAGAAGCACAGCAGGAGAACATCAGTTCAGATGGAATCGATCGCCGTGGGTTCCTGAAATGCATGGCATGGGCAGGCACCGGAATGGTCTGGAGTTTCGTGGGAGGAGTGCCATTCTCCCATGCCCTCGGCCGCGCGGGACACGCCGCCAGCCAGGCAGACTTCAGCTTTGTACAGATCAGCGACAGCCATATCGGTTTCAACAAGCCCGCCAACACCGACGTGACAGCAACTCTACAAGCGGCTCTGGACAGGATTGGGGCGAGCCCCACGACACCTGATTTTCTCATCCACACGGGCGATCTCACGCACAGCTCCAAACCGGCCGAATTCGACACTCTCGCTCAGGTCTTGACTGGCAGTCGGAAGCAGGTCTTCTACGTGCCCGGCGAGCATGACACAACCGTCGACGACGGCAAGATGTACCTCGACCGCTACGGCAAGGGAAGCAAAGGAAACGGCTGGTACAGCTTCGATCACAAGGGAGTGCACTTCGTCGGACTGGTGAATGTGGTCCAACTGGAAGGCATGGGCAAGTTGGGCCAAACGCAGTTGGACTGGCTCAAGCAGGACCTGAGCGTGTTGAAAAGCAGTACTCCCATCGTGGTTTTTGCGCATATCCCTCTCTGGGCAATTTATCCAGATTGGGGCTGGGGAACCTCGGACAGTGAGCAGGCCCTGGGCTTCTTACGGCGTTTCGGTTCGGTGTCCGTCCTGAATGGCCATATTCACCAGGTCATGCAAAAGGTCGAAGGCAATGTCACCTTCCACACGGCGATGTCCACGGCATTTCCGCAGCCCGCGCCCGGAAAAGCACCTTCTCCTGGACCGCTCAAAGTACCCGCGGAAAAACTGCGCGACGTGCTGGGGATTGCCCATGCGAATTTCGTAGCCCAGAAACACAACCTCGCCGTGGTCGACTCGTCGTTATCGGGCACGCCAGTTCAGGGTGAATGAGGTAATCGCGATGCAACGAGCGGAGCTTGAACTAACTTTGGGATGCCTGTTCGCGGCAAGCATCGCCCTCTCAACAATCCACCCTTTGGGAAACCCGCGTACAGGCGCCCAGCCAGGCGCTCCCGTCCTTGAAGGTACCGAAGTTCCGGAACGGGTTCGCACGGCCTTGGAAGCAAAATGCGGGGATTGCCATTCACAGAACACGCGTTATCCGCTTTACAGCCATTTGGCGCCGTTCACGTGGATGATTGACCGCGATGTGCATGTAGGCCGCGAAGGTCTGGACATGTCTCGATGGCAGTTCTACAACATCGAAGGTCGAATCAATGCGCTTACGAGAATGGCATCGGAAGTCCACACCGGACAGATGCCGCCGCGAACCTACGTTTTGCTTCATCCCCATGCACGGCTTTCTCCCGAAGAGCAGAAACTCATATACGACTGGGCCAAATCCGAGCGTAAACACCTGCGCGGAGCTCTTAGCCCTGGTTCAGAACAATCTTCCGTCGATTCAAGGGCACAGAAACCATGAAACATCATGTTTGCACGTGCGCGAGAGCCAAACGTGCAAGAACAACAATGTCGGTCGTATTGACTTGCTTCTCCGTATTTGTTATTGCCATGGCAGTCATTACCACTCCAGGATCTGTTTCGGTGAATGCAGCGAATGTGGCGGATCCCATACGTGGCAAGGACCTGTTCGAAAAGAGGTGTGGAGGATGCCACTCCCTGGACACAGATAAGGAAGGCCCGCGGCTCAGAAACGTGTATGGTCGCAAAGCCGGCAGCATTGCGAGCTTCAAGTACTCGGATGGTCTCAAGGGGGCACGGGTCACGTGGGATCAGGCCTCACTGGACAAATGGCTCACCAATACTGAATCTGTCGTTCCGGACAACGATATGGACTTTCATGTTCCGAAGGCAGACGAACGTGCCGATATCATCGAGTACCTGCGAGTATCTTCCGGAAAATAGGCCGGACGACCTAAATCATCACCAGTTGGAAGGAAAGATGAACGCTGAGTTTTTCGAAGGCGTGGCACTTCCGCTCTTCGACCAACTTTACAATCTCGCTCACTGGCTTACCGGAGATCGGGCTGATGCCGAAGATCTGGTCCAGGAGACGTACGCAAAGGCACTCAAAGGTATCAAGTCGTTCCAGGAGGGCACCAATTTCCGCGCATGGATGTACCGAATCCTAAGGAACACATTTCTTACTTCGCGCAGTGGTTTGAAGGCGCACAACACCGTTTTTCTCGACGATGAAGAAAAAAGCGACGCTGCAGTTCCAGCGCACCACATCACGCCGGAGCTCATCGCCCTGCAATTGGAGAATTCCCAAATGGTGATTAATGCCATCGCCGATTTGCCCATCATTTATCGTGAGGTCGTTCTTTTGTGTGATGTCGAAGAGCTCTCGTACAAGGAGATTGCACAGGTGCTCGCCGTGCCCATCGGAACCGTAATGTCCCGCTTGTCCCGTGGGCGCAACCTGTTGAAGCAGGCACTAGGTCACTGACCGCATGATTTCGTTTCTCCGGAGTTCCTGCCATCCCACCCTTTCGCCAGAAAGAAGGCGAAAGGATGGGGCACGGAGATGGTACAAGTTCACGCGGTCAGAGCCCTAGTAGGGAGGTCGCCATATGCAGTGTGATTCAGCTTCCGAAATGCTCGACGCATATCTAGATGGGGAGCTTCCGCTAGAGACGTCTACGGCGATACGAGAACATCTGAATGGCTGTACGCCGTGTTCCGCACAAATTGCGGATACAGCCCGGCTGCAACGCGCCCTCCGCATCGCCCGGGGCCACTTCGCTCCGAGCGCTGAATTTCGCCAGCGCGTACAAAAACAGGTCGCACGATCTCGACGTCGCACATGGACCGTGCCCTGGGTGCCAATGGCAGCCGCGGTGGCTGCAATGGTGTTTTTCGTTTTTCTCTGGGTAGGTCATCGGCAAACGTCCGATGCCATCGCCGAAATAGCCGACCTGCATGTCAACGCCTTGGCGAGCACCAATCAAGTGGACGTTGTGTCGACGGACCGGCATACCGTGAAGCCGTGGTTTCAAGGGAAGATTCCCTTCACCTTCAATCTGCCGGAATTCAGCGGAACCGACTTCACGCTTGTGGGTGGGCGCCTGGTGTATTTCCATCAGCAACCGGGTGCGCAACTCATTGTTTCCATCCGCCAGCACAAGATTTCTGTCCTGATATTTCAGGAGTCCGCGGAAATGGAGCTTGACTTCCATCGGTCGACCGCAATCGACCGGCGAACGTCATTCGGATTAGAGACTTGGCGATCGGGTGAGCTCCGATTCGTCCTTGTCAGCGATGCCGACCCATCCGGAATCGAAAACGTCGCCCGCCTGCTTAAAGAAGCCAATAAGTGACAAAGCAGTTATGGAAATGAAACCGCTCAAGCGTCCCGATTCAATCTTACTCTTGTGAATATCCGGATAATCCCGCCCCCACCTGGAATAATTTCCTGCTCAGCCGGTTAAAGAGAACAGTTAGGCGCTACGTCTCTGCAGGAGTAATTACTGCAGAGCGAAAGAGGAGGAAATCGATGTCTCTTCGTGTTGCAGCTCTTCTGAGCGGCTGCGTTCTGGCGGGCGCAGTAAAAGTCGCGATCGGACTAGCCAGCATAGACAGTCCAATCCCACAGGAAGCCCCCGCGGGCTTTAACACCCCCAGCTTCAACGGCGCGCAGAGCGTAAATAACGGTATTGCCGAGCCGCCCGGGGATACCTTTGCGCTCGATCAGCAGATATTTGAACTGAACCATTCGGTAGCAACGGGGCTTGGGCCCGTCTACAATGCAACCGCATGCGTCAGTTGTCACGAGAATCCCAATACCGGCAGCGCAAGTCAGATTACCGAACTCCGGGTGGGTCACAACGACGCGAATGGAAACTTCGTCAACCCGACGATTCTCATCAACGACGGGATGAACATGATCTCTGGCCGGTCGATCGTGAATGACCGAGCCGTTTGTCCACAGGCACAGGAACATATCCCGGCAACGGAAAACATCCGCACTCTGCGCGCAGTGCTGAATACGCTTGGTGACGGATTTGTCGAAGCCATCGACGATAACACGCTGCTAGCCATTGCCGCGCGCCAGCCCGAGGAGAGCGACGGCATGGTTCATGGGGAGGCTGTCCAGGCCCCGATTTTTGAAGCGCCGGGTCAAACAAGGGTGGGACGATTCGGGTGGAAGGACCAGCACAGCAGCTTGCTCTCGTTTATCGCCGACGCTTACGTGAACGAGATGGGGGTTACCAATCGTTTGCGCCCGAAGGACGTGACCGCGGTCTGCAAGACAACCACAGACCCTGAGGATCAGCCTGACAGTCTGGGATTGGCGGATATCGACCACTTCGCCCAATTCATTCGCGGAACGATGGTGCCGCCGCGCGACCAGGTTCTCGCTGTAACTGCATCCGCTCATCAAGGGCAAGTTATCTTTGAGCGGATCGGATGCGCCAATTGCCATGTACCGTCGATTATGACCGCTCCCGCCGGTACAGTCATTGACGGAGGAATGTTTACCATTCCGGAGGCCCTGGGAAACAAGATCATTCATCCCTACGGTGATTTTCTTTTGCATGACATTGGAACAGGCGATGGGATCGTGCAGGTGGGACCTCAGGATACGGTTAACAAGCTACGAACCGTTCCACTCTGGGGTCTGCGCACCAAAGCACGATTTATGCACGATCTCAAGTCGCTGTCACTCGACAATGCGATTCAGCGCCATAGAGGTGAAGCAAGCGAGGTCGAGCGACGCTTCGATGAGCTGAGTCCGAATGATCGCGACGCTCTCCTTACGTTCCTCAAGTCTCTCTGATCGGGGACCGTATGCAAAGTCACTGCAACTCTTACTCTCTGACATACTCGGTACTGCGATTAGTTAGCCGGGAAGATAGACCCGTTTCCTGTGTAACAGATATTTCGTGATCGCGCTTCGTCGCATATTGGAATGTGTTGTAACCAGATCGCGATGACCAACGTCTCATTTGCGCGTGACGCGGTCTATTCGGCCGCGCTCACGCACCCATCACAAATCCAGGAGCATAGAAATGCGAAAAGACATTCAGAGCATGTCCATTGTTATGGCAATGGCCATGGCTGCAGTTCCCATGATCGTGCGTGGACAAGACAACAGCACAAATAACCATCATGCAGTATTTGTTATGACAAACGCTGCCGACCAGAATGAAGTCATCGCTTATCAGCGAAACGCGGACGGCTCACTTCGGGAAACACAGAGAGTTCCCACCGGCGGCCGCGGGAGCGGAGGAAATAACGATCCTCTTGAGTCTCAGGGCTCGCTTATCTTGAGTGAAGACCACTCATTGCTTTTCACTGTAAATGCCGGAAGCGGCGAAATTTCCGTATTCCGGGTTGAGGGATCCACGCTCTCTCGCTCCGATAAGGTGCCGTCTTTCGGCAGCGAACCCAATGCGATCGCACAACATGGAGACCTTGTTTACGTCCTCAATACGGGAGGCAGCAGTGACGTTGTGGGCTTCCATCTCGAAGGGGATCAACTACGTCCCATTGATCATTCGATCGCGTTTCTTAGCACGAACACCGCCGGTGCAGCCTCTATCGCCATCAGTCCAGACGGTCAGTTTGTTGCCGTCACCGAGCGCCTGACGAACAGCGTCGATGTGTTCAAGATTCTGGCCGACGGCACACTATCGCCGATCGTCGTCAATCCAAGCACGGGGGCGGGCGCATTTTCCGTTTCCTTTGCACCGGACGGCGTGGCGATCGTTTCCGAGACTGGGCCATCCAATGTCCCCAACGGATCCGCGGTTTCATCCTACGAGGTGCTTCCTGGCGGCACGCTCCAGCCGATCACCGGCAGCATTCCGACTTTAGGGGCGGCGAATTGCTGGAATGCGGTGACGCCGGACGGCCGCTTCGTTTACGTCTCCAACGCCGGATCGTCGACGATCTCGGGGTTTGCAATCGGCGCGAATGGAAGCTTGTCAGCCCTTCCTGGTACAGTGGTCGCTGCGAACCCGGCCGGTGCCACAAACCTGGACATTACAGTCAGCGCCGATGGGAAATTCCTCTACACCATGAATTCTCGTAACGGTACCATCGGCATCTTCGCGATCCAGGAGAACGGGACGCTCAAGAATAGCGGTTCCGCCGGGGGTATCACTCCGAATTCCGGATTCAACGGGATTGCAGCAAACTAGCTTGATCGGACGCCTGCAGATGATCGCGGGCGTCCGCCGTTCTCCGGAACCTTGAGAAATTCGGCACTGGCGCACCACAAAGAAGGCACCATTGATTGGTGCCTTTCCTTATTGGTAATCCACGTTCTTGTTCGCTGGCTATGGTTGCCCTGACCCTATCTTTTGGTATGAGACCAAGTTCCGGACAAATGCCAAAAGGAATGGAGCAGGTCGCGCGTGGAGCGCACCCCTATTCGGAAGCCGGGACCTTTGAAGCAAGAATCTCGAGCATCTGAATCACAGGCGGTTCGGCGAATAGTTCTTCCGCTCGCGCGAACAGGAGGCGGGCGATCTGACCATTGAGGTGGGCTGCTCGACCTTCTTCATCAGGGAACGTATCAAAGATTCCATATTGGGCCCCATCCAATTTCACTGCGTACCAACTCGTGGTTCCGGTTTCCAAAAGCACGAGCGGTCGCGCCGACGCAAGAAACGCTTCTACAGCGCGCTCTTTGCCTGGACGCGCCCGAAGCAAGGCTAATAGCGCCAATCTATCCATTGCAGTTCTCTCCTTTGTTTTCGAACAACATGTTTTGGGATTCTAACTGTTCAGCGCACTTAGAAATTCAGTTTTAGCGCCAGCTGGATTTGACGATCGGAGGTGGTTCCATCGGGCCTGGTAAACGTCGCAGTGGACAAACCAAACGTTCCCGGATTCTCAATGACATTGCCCGGCTGGCGAAATTGCGGATGATTGAAAACGTTGAAGAATTCCGAGCGGATCTGCATGCGAAAACGATCCGTCATGCGCACATTCTTCATGAGCACCGCGTCGGCATCGGTATAGTGGGGACCATAGAACTGATTCCGGCCCGAGTCTCCAATATGGCCCAGGAATGAGGAACTGAAGGCGTTCAGGTTCACTCCCGTCTTCACGCCTAGTGCGTTCTGAATCCTCGGGCCGGGATTCACGTTGGGATCGCTCCGTATGTCGGGCCAGGAAAAGCTCGCTACTCCCGTGCGATCATTGTCTAGCTGAGTGAATACGGAATAAGGATGTCCCGTTTGTGCGCTCACGATTCCAGAGATTCCAATCTGCTCCAGCGCTTTCCCTAATATCCCCCGTTCAAATAACGCTTGCCCGTACCGAACGGAAAATCATACGAGAAATCGACGACTCCGCGATGCCGAATGTCGTTATCGGAGCTCCCTCGAAAGGTCAGGTTCGGATTTCGTGAATCGACTGGGAAGCTTCCCTGGCCGGCCTCCGGCGTCAGCGGATCGTTGGAATCATCAGTTGCATGAGACCAGGTGTAAGCCGCGCCGAACTGAAAACCTTGCGAAAGCTGCTTCGTCAGTTTCGCCTGGAGGGCATCATAGTGAGCGTCAGCATTGGTTCGGGTGGTGTTGGATACCGGAAAATTGAATCCCGTCTGGAGGGCGGTTTCGCGAACCGAGACCGGCACGCCAATCTGGGGAATCCCACCATAAAGCACGCCGGCGCTGATTCTTCCCTGAGGATCTCCCGGATCGCAACCGCCATTGGCAAACGAGCCTGCGGCTTCGCACGCAGTGATGGCGTTCTGGACGAGTGCCGGATCGGGAGGTACTGCGTCCACTGAACGGATGATGTGCGTGGCATGCGCTCCCACGTAATCGGCTTCGAGCGCGATATTGGCAGCGATTCTGCGTTGGATCCCATAATTCCAGTTCTGGCTGGCCGGATTCTTCAGATTCGGATCAAGCAGAGTCACCACCTGGTTCTGCCCGTTCACGAACGTCAAGCCCGGGGGAGTGCTGTTTGCGAAAGGAACTGTTTCCGGAGTATCTGCTCCCGAGAAGGCATTAAATACCGACTGCTGAAAGGGTGGATTTCCGCGCGCGTTGCCAAATATGTTGTCGAAGGCGCGATCGTGGAAGATTCCATACGCTCCGTGGATCGAGGTCTTGCCATCCTTAAATGGATCCCGGGCGAATCCAACTCGCGGCTCAATGTTGCCAAAGTCGTTGGCGTAAACATCGTGTCCGGTGCCCGAACCCACCTCGATAAATGTGAACGATGTATCGAAGCCGTCCGCGTTCTGAAAGAGATTCGAGAAGTTTCCACCAGTCTCGAATGGGATCCCGTTGAACTGGTAGCGCAGCCCATAGTTCAAGGTCAGGTTGCTGCGAATCTTCCAACTGTCCTGGGTCAAAACATCGTATTCATGTTGGCGAAACGTCTTGGTATCGTTCGGTTGCCGGGCCCCGCTCTTGTTGAAGAACTGCGCCTGGAACTGGGTGCTGACGCCGCCTACCAGGAACCAGGTCAAATCTTGCGTGGCCTGGCCCGGCGTGGCCTGGGCGAAAGCCGGGCTAGTTCCTCCTGAATTCTGGAAACGGTTGAAACCGAGATCATCGCGCGAATTGAAGTTGTCGTTGCTCGTCGAACGCTCGTCACGGAAGTCAGCGCCGAATTTGAGCGTGTGATTTCCTGTTACCCAGGTCACTGCATCCGCATAGCTGGTGGTTCCCGTGTCTCTGGCCTGGCCTTTGGAGTCAAACAAGGCATTGCAACCAAGTGTCGACAAACGGCCCTACACCGAGATTGCCTTCTGGCACAGTCAGGTCCCGGCCGCTGCCGAACGCTGTTCCGGTGATCGGATCGAAGATTGTTGTGCAATTGCTGTCGAATGCTGCGTAGTTCTTATTCCAGCCAACGCGAAATTCGTTGACAATATGGCTGCTCAGCGTCGAAGTTAGGTCGGCAAGTACACCGTGAGCGTAAGCTGGCGAGCCTACAACATCGATTCCAGGAGCGGTTTCGCTATGGAACGGGTTGGAATCCACTGCCCTGTCGAACGCATAGCGCAAGGTCAACTGGTGCTTCGACGTGACTTTGTGATTGATCTTGCCGGTCCAGGTATAGCTGTTCAGGTTATCTGGACTCGGGAAGTTGAGCAGCCCAGTTATACCCGGAATGACAGAACCTCCATTGGGCGCGGGCAGAAGGTTCAGGACCTTGGTGATGGTCGGATCCACGCCGAGCCCGGAGAGATTGCCGGGTGAGGCCGCGGTGCGGACATCGACCGCGGTCCCGTCAGGCGCGGTGAACAGCCCTGATTTGTATGCGGCGGTGGGAACAATGGAGGTCGAGGTGAGTGTGGTTCGAAATCGCTGGTACTCGTTATTTAAAAAGAAGAAGGTCCGGTCCTTGATGATCGGGCCGCCAACCGAATATCCGAAATCATTGCGCACGTAGGGATCCTGCGGATCGGGCGCAGGATTTGCCGCGGTAGGAGCCCGGTTGAAATAGTCCCGCGCACCAAGCGCATTGTAGCGGCCAAACCAGTAGGCGTCTCCGTGGAGGTTGTTTGTGCCCTGGCGTGTGACCACGTCAATAATGGCGCCAGTGTTTCGCCCAAACTCCGGATTGAAGTTGCTGGTGATCACCCGGAACTCCTGGGCGGAGTCGGGATTGATGCTCAGGATTCCGCTCCCGGGCCCTGGAACCGACGTATCATTGTTATCCACCCCGTCAAGAAGGAAGTTGTTATTGCGATCGCGAGACCCATTGACCGCGAATCCGAAGCTCCCATTATTGGGCTGAACTACTCCCGGCGATAACAGAACCAGTTCGTAAGCATTCCGCGTGAGCAGCGGGAGATCGTTCATGGTTTTGCTGTCAATCACGGTGCTGAGTTGGCTGGTTTCCGTCTCGATTTGCGGCGTTGCAGAGCTGTTCACCTCCAGGACTTCCGTTACGGATCCAACCGTGAACCGGGCATTGATCACCATTTCTTGCGCCACTGTCAGCACATTGTCATTAAAACTGATCGTCTTGAACCCCGGTTTCTCCATGACTACTTTGTATGGGCCCGGCTCTAGATTGGTAATCGAGTTAGCGCCAGAAGAATTCGTCTCGGCACTTCGGGCAGAGTTCGTAGCCTGGCTAGTTGCCGTTACCTTTGCCCCAACAACTACCGCTCCGGTGGAATCGGTTACGATACCCGAAATTGATCCGGATACTTGAGCAAAGATATACCTCGCAGATATCAGAACCCACAACAGCACACTGACCTTCAACATTTTCGTCGCGCACTCCCCCTGACGCGGGTACTCCGCGTTCAACATCTTGTTTTGTACGATCCCCCAATTGGTCCAAATGGAGAGCGCCTGATCGGCTGCAGAAAGCAACCAGCCGGGCACATGCACTCCCATTGCGAACGGTGGACTACTTGCCTTCCGGCGCGCTGTTATCGGCGGGCGTGAAGAATCCAAACAGCCCGTGCGCCTCGTCTCCTACGCCGGCTGTGAAATACCACCAGGTACTCGGTCCGGCGGCATGATCATTACCGAATTGCAGCGCCCACAGCCGGTCGTTCTGGAACGCATGCCCGTTGGCGTCGCGCAGGAGCCCGTCGAAGCGGCCGCTGGCGAGATCGTAGACAGCGATCTCACCGCTGCCGGCATTGCCGATGAGGAGGTGGTTGCTATAGAAGCCGAAGTTTGCCGGCGCCAGCGCGACGCCCCAGGGCGCATTCAGCCACGGTCCGCTCTCCAGCCGCTGGAGGAGCTTGCCGGACGGCGAGAACTTGTCAACAAATCCGAAACCCGGAAAGTCGAGATCACCATGTTTGGCTGCGTTCTGCCGGGCGTACGTGACATACAGGTCGCCATTTATAACCTGCACGTTAAACGGAGCGAAACCCTCGGGAATCTCGCGATCAACGAACGCAGAATGGCCGTCGATGTCAGGAAGCTGAACTGAATTGAAGTTAGCGTCATAGACCTCGACGCGGCCTGAGCGGATATTCGTCACGTACATATAAGAGGGGCCACCGGTGGTTAGCTGCGCAATGGTTGCGCCTTTATAGACCGCCCCCGTTGCAGCCGTCGGGCTATTGGAATTATCTACAACGATGAAAGCATCGCAGGGAAGATCTTGGGGATTGATTCCCGGACCCCAGGCGACAATTGTTCCATCTTCGGTCACAAACGTGAAAACCGCTCCCGTTGTTTTGCCGTCCGCATGGAACGTAAATCCCGACGCTCCCGTGAATACGACGCCTGTTGATGTCCCGCCTACTCCACTCATCGGCGAAGGGATATTCACTACGAGCCCTTGCTTCACTCCTTGACCGTTGTACAGAGTCGATAGTCCCGAGTTGTTATCCGATACCCACCAGGGGCTCGTAGGGCTCGCAACAAGTCCCCAGGGATTCAGGAGTTGGGTGTCTGCCTGCCCTCCGGGCGGATTCTGAGCGACTCCCTGAATGTCCGAGACAAGATTCGTTTGCTGGTAGGCCTGTGCCATGGCGAACTTGCCTCCCACGCACACGACAATTGCGGCGGCGATCAGTGCGCGCAAGTTGCCAATTGCTTTCAAATCCATTTCTTTCCTCCCGTTCAATTTGGGCATCACGGTTGATGCACTATATCTAACTGCTGCAGGGGCGAAATATTCCAAGGAAATCAAAGACCAGGCATCGAACAGGATCAACTCTCGATCGCTACGGGTAAGTTGTCGCGGCAATAAGTTATGCGACCTCCGGTAGTCTGCGATCCCGTATGCTGAATCGCTCCTCATTCGAGTGTGGGTGAATCAGAAATGTTTTTTTGTTCGCCGGGAATATTTCCCGCCCCAGCCAGTTCACGAGAGTAGCCGGATCGAGCGGCAATTATCGGAGATGGATTGGAGCGTAGCGCATGAGTGACGAGAGGCTTCCTTCTGGATCAGCGTTAGAGACGAATTCACATGCAACATCTTCAACGAGCGACGACGTTCAGCGTCACTGGCAGGGTGTCGTCAAGCGGCGCTCGTTTTTGAGCGGAATCGGCATGACCGCGGCAGCACTCTCTGCCGGGGCGTTGCTGCCTGCCGAAAGCAAAGCGCAATCGAGATCGAGCAGCGGTAGGCTTTCTGCCGGCGATGTGGCCCTGCTGCAGTTCGCGTTGTGGGCTGAACTTATCGAAAGCGATTTATGGACGCAATATGCAGAGCTTGGCGGAGTCGGCCCTTCGGGCGGAGGAGACGCCCAGGAGGATGAAGAATTTCAGGGGTTCATCGGGGGAAACCCGGCATACAACCTGGCCCTCCAGAACCTTGACGGGGACATGCCGCAGTATATTACCGACAACACCGACGACGAACTCAGTCACGCCGCCTTTCTGGACGCCTTTCTACGGTCCAAAGGGGAAGTTCCGCTCGATTTGAAGCCCTTTCAGACCCTGCCCAGCAGCCAGGCGACCGGGGCAAGGCAGATCAAGAGAATCACCAACCTGATGAACCTCAGCGTAGACCTCAGTTGGTATACCCGCTATCGCAGCGGACAGAACCCGGACCTGGGCGCCGTATTCAAGGGGCCGTTTGTCATCAAGAATCAACCAGCCATTCCGCTAAACGACACAGATACGCCGCCGTCGACCATTTCAAGCATTCCCATCACGGGACGCGACGCCCAACGCATTCAGGCGATCGCCAATACGGCGGGATTCCACTTTGCATTTATTGAGCAGGGCGGAGCGAGTCTTTATCCGACGCTCGCATTCAAGGCTACCGATCCTACGGTGTTGCGGATCCTGGTCAGCATCGGCGGCGTAGAAATTGACCACTTCGGGCTTTGGCACGATAAGGGCGGAAATGCGGTCTCGCAGCCCCTGGCCGGTGTCGTCGATCCCGTGACTGGACTGACTTTCCCGGACCTGAACAATCCCGCCACAGAACTCACGCAGACCAACAAGATCCTGCCCGAACCGTGCAACTTCATCAACAAGGACCTGCCGCGGTGTTCCGTGATCCGGCCCACGTCGACACAACTTGGAGGCGCGGTGGCTACGGTCAAAGCCTTCGTCGCGGATGGAATGTTTATTGGCCAACCCGACGAATTCTTTGAACTCTCGATGAAACTCGCAGTCGCGGCCGACTCGGTTATACGCGGGTTCTGATTGCCAAGGTTCTCTCTGCCGCGCATTGGCGGACGCTTAGCTGGTTCATGTTCAAGGCGTCCGCAGTGCGTGATCTTGAATTCATGATGGACATCCCCTAACCCTTGAGGAAAATCGATGTTTGAAGGATTGTTTCAACCGACGCACCTATTGATCATCCTGGGAATCGCTTTGCTCGTGTTTGGGCCCAGGAAGATTCCCGAACTCGCCAGAGGAATAGGCGAGGGAATCCGCGGATTCAAGTCTGCGCTCAAAATTGAAGACACATTGCCAAGCGGTGATGGGAACGCTTCGGAGAAGTAGCTTACCGCATGTTGGCTTAGGTCGAGGCTTCAAGGTGCTGAATCCCGTTCTCCGAAGCACTCTTCCAGATCCTGCACCTTGCGTGTTTCGCCCCGGCGACTCAACCGAGCAACACCGCGCCTTTGGGCGCGTTCCATCCATCATTCCCAATTCAGTTGTCTCGCTCATTGTGATGGAAGATTCTCCAATCCAATTACGAAAGGAATAACGAAGACGTATGAAGACAAGTCTTCTCCTTGCCCTTACAGTCCTCTGTGGCAGCCTGCAGGCCCAGGTCACAGTGTCATCGTCTGAATCAAATGTCCAGTCCGCGACTGACCTCGCGGATTCACCGAATGCGGTTATCGAATGGAATAAAACTCTGCTCACCATTGTTCGCACCCCCGGCGCACAGCCTCCTACCATCCATTCAACTCGTAACTTCGCCATGCTCCACGTAGCGATGTTTGATGCCGTGAACAATATCGCGGCCAGCTTCAGTCCGTACCTCGTGCGCCAATCAAACGATCCGCGATCGGCCTCCCCGCTTGCGGCGGCAGACCAGGCCGCCCACGACATGTTAGTTGCTCTCTATCCCGATTTTCAGTCGATGCTCGATGCCGAACTCCAGGAGGATCTTGGACAAATTGCAGACGGGCCGGATAAGACCAATGGCGTCGCGGTCGGCGCAGCCGTCGCCTCGGAAATCGTGGTATTTCGCGCTAAGGACGGATCGGATATCACCCCTCCTCCGTTCAAAGCCGGGACTGCTCCCGGAGACTACCAGCTGACTCCGCCCAATTTCGCGCCGGCAGATTTCACCCAATGGCCGGGCGTGGCCCTTTTTGCACTGGCGCGTGCCGATGAATTCCGCCCTGCTCCGCCGCCCACGTTGACGAGCGATGAGTATGTGAGTGTCTTCAACGAGGTGAAGAGCCTCGGGATCGCCGCGAGCACGACGCGCACTGCCGACCAGACCGTAATCGGGAAGTTCTGGAACGGCAACATTCAGGACTTTTGGAACGAGATCGCTCAGTCCGCCGTAGCCGCGCATCATCTTAGCCTCATCCAGAGCGCCAGGTTATTCGCTCTGCTGAACATAAGCCTCGCGGACACAACAATCAGCTTCTTCGAGGCGAAATATACATACAATTTCTGGCGACCTGTGACCTCCATCCGTCTTGCAGGCGAGGACAACGACCCCAGGACACAAGCGGATCCGAACTGGCTTCCCTTGTCGACCAAAACTGCACCTGATCCGTCCTACCCCGGAGCTCACAGTGCCATCAGCTTTGCAGGAGCGGAGGTTCTGCGAGCATACTTCGGCGATCGATTCACCTTTGATGTGACTTCCGAGTCGTTCGCAGGCGTAACTCGTCACTTCACTTCTTTCACCGCAGCAGCGGAAGAAGCGGGGCTGAGCCGTATCTATGCAGGACAGCATTTCCGTACCGATCATAATGCCGGCAAGCTTCTCGGACGGCAGGTAGCGGAATCCGTAATCGACACCATGTTGCTTCCGCGGTGAGAGGAAGACGAGGTGTTACATTTCTGACCCACAAGACGTTCGCACAAGGCACTCGGCAGGGCAAAGTGTTCGTGGTAATCGCAACATCGCGCCGAAAATCGCCACCCTGCCGATCTACCTTTGCGAGTGAATCAATCGTATTTCACCAGAGAATGGGAATGATTCCCATATTCCAATGGACTAAACAGATGGCCACCTCATCGCTCGAAAGATACAACCGTTCCCTCGCAGCAGTGCGGGAGAGATTTGACGCAAACCCTGCCCTCGATGCTGTGCGAACAAATGACGACCCGCAAATGCTGGAGCTGTTTCTACTGTACTTCTGCGCCATTGGCGCGCAGATGACTCAACCAGTGGAAGGCTGGATTCGTCGTGCTGCATCGCGGTGCGCCAAGCTTGGCTTTGAAGAGTTGGCGAAGGCTCTGAGTCAACACGCCCAGGCTGAATCGGGTCATCACCTGATGATGATTGCTGACGTTCACCCGCTCGTAAAACACTGGAATTCGGGGCACTCGCGATCGATCAATGCAGATGACTTACTCAATCAAGTACCGAGCAATGGAGCGCGGAGTTATTGTGAAGTCCACGAGCGGAACATTGCCGGTGATACTCCGTATGCACAAGTTGCAATCGAATATGAGATTGAACAGCTGCCTTTGCGGTACGGCAGCCTATTCTTGGCCCGCTGTTTTGAAGTTTTCGGGTCAGAAATTTTCCCGGGCTTGAGCTTTGTTTCAGCACATATTGACTTAGATATCGGCCACACGCATTTCAATGAACGCGAGTTGGCCGAGCTAATCGATTCGGCTCCAGAGAGCCTCGCGGCCTTGGTAGCAGCAGGCACCGCTGCACTCGACGCGTATGCGGAGTTCTTGAACGACTGCGTTGCGCTTGCTCAGCGTCACTACAGCGCGATTACGAATTCTTTCAATCGTCCCTCCCAGTTCCTGTCGTGGCGACTTCAACCTCCCCTTGCAATCTCGGCTCCGGAAAGCTCGGAATCGATTCCCACGTGGCTCGAAGAGTCGAGATCGCTGCGAGGCGCAGTTTTCTTTGACAACGGAAGACGACCCCGCTTCCAGCGTGCTGCCGGCGGTTATCACGATCCGGACCCGATAGACCTATACGCCTGGCACGTGCTTGCCTACCACGGATCCTCACTCGCCGGGTGGGTCCGGACCCATTCCCGGGTGGGTCCGGACCCATTCAAGGACTGCGACAATGTCGAGCATCCCCACATTCGAGGACATCGCAAAATCTTCTCCCCCAATAGCTCCAAGATTGAGATAGCCATACACGTTGAGGCGATGATTGTGGTTTACAACCACAACATCGTGATTGCGCGCAAGGCTCTCTCCCTCATAGGAAAGAAGGTCGTGCCCGCCGCCCCCGGAGAATCCTCCTCCGTGCATGTAAACCATCACCGGGCGTTTATGGGATCCGTTAATTTCCGGTGTCCAGATATTGACGCGCAGGCAGTCTTCCCCCGTCACTGTGGCAGCCGACCCTCGATGAAGCAAGAATGCGTCTTCGTCGCCATTCGCCAGATTCTTCCCATCTGTATTGAAGTGCGCGGAGTCCTGCTGCGGGCAGACGCGGCCGTACGCCAGTGCGTTGCGGATTCCTGCCCACGGTTCAGGCTTGGCAGGAGGCATAAACCGTCCCGCGCCCGAAGTCGACGCGCCATACGGCACGCCCTTGAAAATGTACACTCCGTCCCGCTCATACCCTCGAACCCGTCCGACGCTTGTCTCAACAACTGTCGCGGCATCCGAGCCTACGATCTTGCTTCGCCAGCCAAGGGCGGGAGCGGGTGTACGAGACGGTGGAGAGGCCGAGGACAGCTCGAGCAGTTTCTTCGGTAAGAGGGTCGAACCGGTCAAACCTGCCCATGAAGCCGCCATGACGCCAAGCAGGGCGCGTCTCCCATTTGAAAAGGACTGGCGGCGATCATTGCCTGCTTTGGCACGTGTTTGCTTCTTGAACCCATCCACGGCATAACACCTCGTTCGAGGAATATACAGAAACCGAAATGTTACGTCATTTACTCGTTGGTTGCAGGCCAAGCGCACTTTTGAGCTTTTGATCGTTCAATTCATTCACCGCGTCTGTACTGGAAGAAGCCAGCTGCTTCGAAAGCGCATTGGCTTCTTCCACCTTGCCCAGGGCGAAGTATGCTCGCGCCAGGTTGTACGCGGCGCTCGCAGAAGCCGGATTAACGCTGTGAGCTAATTCGAGATCGCTTACCGCGCCCTTCAGGTCATGCCGTTGCAGCCGAAGCTTGCCCCGAAGGGAAAGCGCCTGAACTTCGCGGGAATTCATGGCAATCGCTCGGTTGAGCTCGGCCAACGCGTTTTCAGTGTCGCCCGGGTCAAGTCGGAGCGTAGTTTCGGCCAGAAGATAGTACAAGTCTGGATCCTTCACGCCTGCCCGAATCGCGCGCAAGATTTCGTCGCGGACTGCGGCGTACCTGCCCTCTTTGTATTCCGCCACAGCCAGGAAGAATCGTGGCGGGCGGTAGAGGGGCGATGCTTTGATCGCGGCCTGGTAGTCCGCCCGAGCCGCGGCAGTTTCGCCAACCAGGGTATGCGCCGCACCGCGCACGACCAACAATTCCGTATTTCGTGGAAAGACCGATACTGCCTTGTCCGCAACCTCTACTGCTTCAGCAAGCCTTCCTTGATCGCATAAGAGTGTGACGAGATTCAGATAGGCAAGCCGATCATCTGGATGACGATGAATTTCGTCTGTCAGCACCGTATGCGACTCCCGATAGAGCCCCAGTTTCGAATAACTCACCGCCAGCAGGTTAACCGAGTCCTGTCCCAAGTCGTGCCATTCGCCACTGGTCAGCGTTCCGACGGCCGCCTTGTAATCGACAAGTTCGAATTGAGCGAGGGCGACTGCATATTGGTGGGTCTGAATGTCAGGCACGTCTTGATTCACTTCATTGAATTCGCTCAACGCCTTCCCAAAATTGTGCGCTCGCCCGTACAGCCAGCCCAGGTTAAACGTGTCGATTGGGCGCAAAGTCTTACAGCCGAGAAGTCGATCGAGTTCACGTTCGGCTTGATCGTACTGTTGGCGTTTCAACTCAGCGTCGGCCAATCGAAAGACATTTTGCGCGTCGCAGACGGGACCGGGCGTTGGCGGTGGGGAACACCATAGTTCTGCACATGGAAAAACCATGCACAAGCATGCAAACATAGCGCACGAGAACCTGAAGATTGGGATCGGTGAACTTACCCTGCGGGCGAAGTTCCCCGGCGGTGAGAAACAGTTCACTTTGCGTATTTCTGTCATGTCCATGCATTACGCCCTGAGAGAGCCATGCAAATTTGCAGAATGATTGAGCGATTGATTGATCAGCGTTTAACGCTGGGAGGCGTTATTGCAGTAAATTTCTCTCTCGACACCACTCCTTTCTCTTCGACAACTGTAATCAAATGGTCCGCGGCCTCATTTTTTAAAGATTGACTATGCCCGTTCGGCCAGATGATATCGAGGTTCACGGTAGCCGCGCTACCAAGGCCGAAATGGAGTCGCGTGTCATTCGCTGAATAGAAGCTCGACTGACTCGTCACCGCCTGGGCCTGCATTTTTCCACCATAGCGCACCACGACGCGTGCCCCTATTGCGCTGCGATTGGATACCGTCCCAATGAGCTTTACCTTCAACCAGTGATTTGTCCCACGGACATCGTTCCTCAGCAGGGAAGGTGGTTCATTCATGTTCACGATCAGGATGTCGATATCACCATCATTATCAAAATCTCCGAAAGCGCAGCCCCGGCTTGAGTGCCGCTCGATAATGGCGGGGCCCGCCTCCTTGCCCAATTCCTCGAAGGTGCCGTTGCCCAGATTCCGGAAGAGAACGCGAGGGCATTTATCAGCGTATCGGGGAAACTTCCGTTCCACCTCTGGATATACGCTTCCAGCAACAATAAAGATTTCGGGATATCCATCGTTGTCCAGGTCGACAATTCCTGCGCCCCAGCACGTGTAACTCGTCTCAATGTTGATGCGACTCGATAGCGTAGCGTCCACGAAGTCTGCTTTTCCGTCATTCTCAAACAGTTCGCAGGTGTCTTCGACGAAATGAGTTTTCAGAAGATCCAGATGACCGGTCAATCTGAAGTCGCCGATTCCCACTCCCATCCCCGACTGTTGCTCGCCGTCGTCGTTGAGCGCCACACCGCGCAGGATACCCTCCTCGCGGAAAGTCCCATCCCGGTTATTCATGTAGAGACGGCTTGGAGTCGAATCGCAGGCAACGTAGATATCCTGCCAGCCATCCTCATCGAAATCAGCCGCAACAACTGTCATCCCATAGCTCTGCGCCGGCCCGGCGAGCGAGGCCTTTTCGGTGACGTCTGTAAATGTTCCATCGCCGTTGTTGCGAAAGAGGACGTGTTGGCTGGGAAATCCAGGAGGAAGACCGCGAGGGCCGCAGTTTACCTGAACTCCCTTCCAGTTACAGTATGGGTTATCGCCGGGCTTTGGAACTGTGCTTAGATCGAATCGAATGTAGTTTGAAATAAAAAGATCCAGTCTTCCGTCACGATCGTAGTCCACAAAGGAACAGCCGGCCCCCCAACTGAACTCATCCGAAGCGATCGACAGTCCTGACTGCTGAGTGACGTCGGTGAACGTTCCATCGCCATTGTTCCGATACAGCTTGTTTGCGCCATAGTAGGTGCAAAAGATGTCTTCATTACCATCATTGTTGTAGTCCCCAACACACACGGAGTTTGCCCAACCGACGTGATGCAGGCCGGCTTTCTCGGTTACATCCGTGAATGTACCGTCACGGTTGTTCTTGTATAGACGATTCGATGTACCCGGTGGAGCGCCGGTTAGCCTGGTGCCGGTCAGCAGGAAGATATCCATCCATCCGTCGTTGTCGTAATCAATGAACGCGCATCCGCAGCCGTCTGCTTCGAGGATATAGTCTTTGTGATCCACGCCGCCGTAAATCACGGGCGCGACCAACCCGGCTCTCGCTGCTACGTCTGTAAAGTGAGCGGCAAAAGCCCGTCCCGACGGCGCCGGTCTGGGCCGCTGCGTCAACCCACGCGAGGCCATACCTGATTGCGCAACGAGACGCGGTGCGAGTGCGGACGCACATAGATAGGAAAACATCCGGCGGCGGGAGATATTCATTGGCCCTTTTCCGTGGTCAGTTTACAACTCCTTTCCGGCGTTTCTGCAACTCAAGCGCAAGGCCCGCCGCTAGCGGCGGGCCTGCGCTCAACAACGGGAGCGATCGAAAGGTCAAAATTGAACCTTCAGTGCGAATTGAACCAAGCGGCCCTGACCGTTGCTGCTCAGGATCTGGCCGAAGCCGCTGTTGTTCACAGTATTGCTTGGGGTTCCGTAGTTGGTGTGATTGAAGATGTTGAACATCTCCGCCTTGAACACCAGCTTGACAGTTTCAAACAAGGGAAAGTTCTTGTTCATATTGAAGTCGAGGTTCTTGTACGACGGATTATGCAGGTCATTTCGGCTCTCGTTCCCGCGAGTGAATGCGGCCGGCTGCGTGAATGCGGCAGGGTTCAGCCACTGCTTCAAGGCTTTTCCCCCTCCTCCGCTTGACGAATATGAGCTCGCGCCGGTCCTCTGGGCCCTTTGACTTCCCCATCCCGTGTTAGCGACGTCTCCATTCGCGAAGGCATTTGTGGGCGCACCGGAATCTAGGGTAATGATGCTCCCTATACTCCAACCGCCCAGGACATTTTCGGTAAGCGCATTGGCGCTGCTGAGGTAGCGTTTGCCTTTTCCGACCGGCAGTTGATAGAGGCCACTGAATACGAACATTTGCGGCCGGTTGTAGTCGGACGGACCCCAGTCGGCGCGAACATTGTAAAAATCGACTGGTCCGCCGGAGTATGGGTCGGACTGCCAGTCGAGCGATTTGGACCAGGTGTAGGAAGTCTTGAAGCTCAACCCGGAAGACATCTGTTTGTTGAGCTCCACCTGCAAGCCGTTGTAACTGGAAGGCATTTCGTTCAACGAATAGCTGAAAATGCCGTATTGCGGATAGAGCGCGCGCGGCTGGATCGCTCCGGGCCCGGGCGTGGGCGCCGTATTCGCAGACATATCGAGGTAGCCGTGCCTGCCGACGGAACCTACGTAGTCGGCCTTCAATGTCAAATGCTCCTGCAGTTGCTGTTCGATGCCCAAGTTGTACTCGATAGAGTAGGGTATCTTGTTGTGTGGATTTGCCCCATAGCCAATTGAAAACGGGTTGTTCGACCCTAGCAAAGAGGCCGCAGCGGGCAGGGCACTCCAATAGGCACTGTCTGGCAATCCGATGTCCAAGCTGTTATAGCTCGGCTCCGCCGCGTCGGGCCATGAGAGTCGGATGTTTTGATTCTCTTGTATCAGCGTGTTGTTGTGATCGTCGAGGATGGCGGCTGCGCTGTGAACCACAGTGCGTTTCGTTGCCCTGTAGGTCAGGCCAAAGCGCGGTTCCCACCCGTTGTACTGGCTGTAAAAATAGCCGCTCGGGCAGGTTGCCGTGGAAAACTGCGGAGGCACAGCTCCCGTTATGCAGACTTTCCCGGTCGCCATGTCGAGTCCCGATTCGATGCGGTGATAGTTGGCCGGGGATACATAATCCCAGCGAATGCCGGCGGTGAGCACAAGATCCCGAGTCACTTGCCACTGATCCTGGGCATACCACCCGTACCAATTCGAGGTCTGATCCGATCCCGTAGCGCCTACCCAGGGGCTATAGGAGTCGAGTGTGCCCAGCATGAAGCTGGCGGGAGCAAACCCGGTGTTGTTTGCGATTCCATCTTGAGCGGTACCGGAAGAGGAGAATCCCGCCGATATGCCCCAGCCGTCGTCGAAGCTCCGGATGTGGTAATACATGCCGCCTGCGCCCAGCGTATGGTTGCCCATCACCTTGGACAGATCCAGGTGATAGTCCATGGTTTGTATGGGACCCAGCGGGATGGCAAAGTTCGAAATGCCACTGTAGCCGTTGCCCAGGCCCAAATTTGGAGCAAACACTTCGCCGGCGTGCAGCGGTATTTGCGCGGTCAAGCCCATGGCCGACACCAGGGCCGGATCCGATTGTCCATCATTGACAAAGTTGTTTTGCCAACCGTATCCGTAACGAAAGTTCAGGATGGTCTTGGGATCGAACGAATGTGTATAACCGAACGCAGCAACCTCAGCATAGTTGTGGATCACTGTGGTTGAGGTGTTGAAGTTCAAGGGAGACGTCTGGTTTTGGTTGGAACGGTTAAAGCGCCCAAATGCATTATCGTTGGCGGTAAACTGATGATCCAGCCGGAAGCCGAAGATGTCACTCTTAATGACGGTCGGCACCGACGTTTCAATGTTGGGGAGGACTCCCTCCGCCACGTTAAGGTTTGGCTTGGGATAAAATCTCGCCGCAAAAGCCTGCGACGCGGCACTGAGACGGTTGGAAGGGATAGTGTTGTTTGGAAACGGATCCCGGAGAAACTCTCCCGAATGTGCCGGATCGGCGCGGCTGGTCGAGGGGTCGTAGATTTCATTTGCATATTCCGGCCTGCCTAGACTATCGGTCCCGATCGGTGTGGTTCCTTCCTCGCCGGAGAAATCGCCCGCAATTTCGTTCGGGGTGAGCGTCGCGCCGAGTTGGGTGCCGGCCCGGGAATAACGATATCCCTCCCAATATCCAGAGAACCAAGTGTTCTTGCGGATGATAGGACCACCGAGATAGACGCCGTACTGGTTTTGCCTGTAGACCAGCCTCGTGGTATCCGGATAGGTCTGGGCGTCCAATACGTCGTTGCGGAGAAACTCCCATACATCCCCATGGAGCTGGTTCGTTCCAGACCGGGTGACAAGGTTGATATTCGAGCCGCTCGATATGGCGAACTGGGCATCCGTAATGTGCCCTTGAACGTTGAACTCTTCAATGGCGTCGGGCGGAGGTGAAATCGACCACACATTGGTGTAGATGTCGTTGTTCAGAACGCCATCGATAGTGAAATTGTTTTGGTTGGCTCTTTGCCCACTGATTGCCGGAGAGATGCCTCCCGATCCGAGCGCAACGGTGAATCCCGATTGCTGTCCGCCCTCCTGCGGCGCGGCTCCTGGCGTCAAGAGCGCAAGTTGCGTGAACTCGCGCCCATTCAATGGCAAATCGACGGTTTCCTGGTGCTCGATGACGTCGCTCAAAGTCGAAGATGTTGTGTTCAGCATTGGCGGCGCTGTAGTAACTTCGATGGTTGAAGCGGTCGAAGCAACCGAGAACTTGACGTCGATGGTTACGCTTTGATTGACCAGGATTTGAATGTTGTTCTGCTTCACTGAAGCGAAACCTTGCTTCATAGCAGTGAGGGTGTAAACACCCGGAGCCAACTGCGGAACAACATACAAACCGCTTGCATCAGAAAGAGCTGTTCGTTCCTGGCCCGTGTCCCGGTTAACGACATTAACCTGGGCTCCCGTCACAACGGCTCCGGATGAGTCGGTGATCACCCCCGTAACGATGCCGTTTGTGGTCTGTGCACGCAAATCGCCTGGCAGGCATGCGAGCACTGCAATCACCAGCCCCAATCTCTTGAGCATCTGCATCCTCCCAAAAATCACTTCTCCACTCACCCGATCAGCGATCCGAATTCGCGTGCTCGCGGCCACCAGTCGGAACGGCCTCCTGATTGCCAAGTCGGAGACGCTACGGTTGCGGGGGATCATAGGAGAGCGATTAAGGTATTGTCAAGCATAAAATATGATCGTTAATTAGATTTCACTCGTTATACGTGATTATCGTCAGAGCAACAGGACTTCGCGATGCGCCGACCTATCCGCTCCTTCTAGAGGGTCGCCAACTGTGCTTTTATATGCCTGATTCAAAACTATTTATTGACTTACTTCTTGGTGTGGATTGAAATTTTCCGGACGGCGGAAAAGCTTCCCCAAAAGATGTGATGGGATTGACGATGGGACTTTATGCACAAATGGAGATCACCAGAAGCCACTTTCAATCGCTCAAGAGTCGTCCATTCACAGAGCTTTGATCATGTTTTGAAACTGGAAGGAGAGGCTGGTTTCGGCCTACTGATGATTGTGTAATCGTTATGCATGCACTTATGATGTCGCCGCAATCATTAATAGCGCGTGTTGTTTTGACATTTGCCCACTTCCTCGCATACTATTCTTCGTCGGCACGCACTTCCGCCGAACCGACGACGTGTGGGTCCATTCCGTTCCCCCAGGCCGAGCTGGGAGCTTCGAACGAATGCATCTCTGGCCCGTACGCTCCTTATTGGTGTCTGTTCGCGCGGGCCAGGAAGGGAACTCTTACCGAGCATGGAACGACGTAAGGTCATAAAGGGAATTGCGGCTGCCACCAGCGTTCTTTGTGCGCGACCCAGGATATTCGCTTTTGGTCAAGATAAGAATTCGATGGAAAAGGCGAGCGTTGCCCTGCCAATTCGCGGGCTTGCCACCAAAGATGGGAGACGCGTCCAACCGATTCAAATGACGATAGAGCACGAGGGAACTGACGCACCTTTGATCGTACGCGTCGACCACCAACAAGTTGACAGTCGCGTTCTGTCTGCAGGGACACACACGTTCAACGTCTATGTCGACCCGGTTGAAACAGCCCGGCAAGTGCGTGTCGAGTATGAAGTCGGCGGCAAATCGGAGTCAGTTGAAGTTCGCGTAGAGCCGGTACGTAAAGTACAGATCTTCATCCTGCCCCATTCCCACCATGACCTTGGATATACAGATCTCCAGAGCAATGTTGAACAAAAACAAATGGCAAATATCTCGAAGGGAATCGAACTGGCGCGAAACACGGCCAACTACCCGCCCGGAGCCCGATTCGTTTGGAACCTTGAGGTTCTTTGGGGAGCAGATCAATTCATGCAGACCAAGACCGCTCCCGAGCGCGAAGAACTGATCAGCGCTGTGAAGAAGGGTTGGATCGGGCTGAACGGCATGTATGCGAACGAACTTACCGGCCTTTGCCGGCCTGAGGAACTTCTGCAATTGTTTCGTTACTCAACTGAATTGGGCACTCAGTGTGGGATCCCCGTAAACTCCGCCATGATTAGCGACGTTCCCGGGTATACGTGGGGAACGGTCACCGCGATGGCCCAGGCAGGCATCCGCTACTTCTCGGCGGCTCCCAATTTCTTCGACCGCATTGGGACCTTTATGGTTGAGTGGCAAGACAAGCCATTCTGGTGGGTCTCTCCCTCGGGCAACGAGAGAGTGCTTTTCTGGGTTCCATGGACTGGCTACGCGATGTCGCACATTATGAAGCTGGATACTGAGTGGGTCAACAAGTATCAGGCGCGACTGGATGAGGTCGGTTTCCCCTATCAGATCTCTTATATTCGGTGGTCGGGCCATGGTGACAATGCGGTGCCTGATCCGGACATATGCGAGTTCGTGAAGAAGTGGAATGAAGAATACGAATGGCCGCGCTTCACCATTTCCACAACCAGTGACGCATTTGCTGCATTCGAGAAACAGTATGGCCACCAGATCCCAGAGTTCAAGGGCGACTTGACTCCTTACTGGGAGGATGGAGCCGGGTCATCGGCGTTGGAGACACGAATGAGCCGCGGGGCAGCCGAGCGCCTGGCCCAGGCAACCACACTTTCTACGATGCTCGCACCGCAGGCATACAGGAGCGCCGATTTCAACGCCGCCTGGAGAAATGTCCTGTTGTATTCGGAACACACATGGGGAGCTTGGAATAGTGTTTCGGATTCTGAGAATCCCTTTGTGACACAACAGTGGCAGGCCAAACGCCAATTCGCAGTTGATGCCGAGAATGAATCGAAGCGACTCCTTGACGTCGTGCTCGACGCATATGCAAGGCAGACGGATGGCTCGAGCGTCGATGTACACAACACCTGTTCCTGGCCGAGGACTGAAGTAGTCGTGATCTCGAAGGAGAGGTCTCTGGGCAAAGATCATGTGAAGAATGAACGCGGGGCTTCCGTTCCATCGCAGCGTCTTTCCACTGGAGAGTTGGCCTTTCTCGCCGAGAATGTTCCCGCGCTCGGAAGTGCGAGTTTTCATCTTTCTGCAGCAGCGCCGCATGTTCCGGCCAAGCGCGTAACTGTAGCGGACGGAGTCTTGGATAACGGTGTCGTGCGCGCGAAAGTCGATAACAAGAGCGGAAACATCGTCGAGCTCATGTCCGGCAGGAGTACGCGCAACCTTGTGGATACCAGCCGGGATGAGGCAGTCAATCAATACCTTTACCTTGAGGGCAAGGACACATCGAAGGTGAGCACGAGCGGACCGGTGCGCATCGCTATCGAGGAACCCGGCCCCCTCGTTGCTACGATACGCATCGAGTCTTCCGCACCGGGGTGTGTGGACCTTGTTCGCCGCGTGCGATTGAAGGCTTCTGCGGATTGGATTGAAATATCCAACACCATAAATAAGAAACGTGCACCCCAGAATCCGCACCCGGGCGAAGGCGGGCCCGCCGGAGCCTTTGCTCAGCACGAATCCAAAGAGAGCGTGCAATTTGCCTTTCCATTGGCCATTGAGAACGGCCAGATTCACATCGACGTCCCTCTTTCGGTGATGCGTCCTGAGCTTGATCAACTTCCGGGATCTTGCAAGAACTGGTTGTCGGTGGGCCGGTGGATCGATGTCGCCAATGCAGAGTACGGTGTGACCTGTGCGACACTTGATACGCCCCTGGTTGAAATCGGTTTTGTTTCGGCTACCATGCTGGGGTCCCAAACTCATCCAGAGATCTGGCTTAAACATATTGAGCCCACACAGAAGTTCTATTCCTGGGTGATGAACAATCATTGGGGAACAAATTACCGCGCGTACCAGGATGGCGCCGTCGAGTTCCGGTATGCGCTTCGTCCACACGGGGGTTACGATCCCGCGGCCGCCGGCCGGTTTTCGATGGGCATGTCGCAGCCTCTTGTTTCTTCGGCGCAAGGGCAGCGATCCCCAAATGCCCTGAAGCTCGGGATGGATCAGGAAGATATTATTCTGCAGGAATGCAAGCGGAGCACAGACGGGAACGCTTGGATAGTCCGCCTCTTCGGCGCCTCCGGAGAGAATCGCAGAGCCAGCTTGAAGTGGGCAGATAACACGCCTATCAAGGTATGGCGTAGCGATCTGCGCGAGCAGCCGCTTGAACGACTCGGTACGCAAGTGGACGTGCCCGCCTGGGAATTGGTCACCCTGCGCATAGAAGCCCTGAGCGACTGACGATACATCGGAGCTGAGTCAGCTTCGTTCCTCATCGCATCAGTTATTTGAGCTAGACCCGGGTGACGTCAATACCCAGTTTCTCAAAGGGCGCGATTGCGGACCCAGACGCTCCGGTATCGGTGATCAACCGGTCTATTTCTTTTGTGGGACAAAGGAGGTAGTTGCTGACAGATCCGAGTTTGCTGTGATCGGTCACCACGACCTTCATTTTGGCGCGGTGCACAAGCTTGCGCAGGACTTCAGCTTCAGAAGCATTCGTGCAAGTCAGGCCCTTTTTGGCATCGATGCCGTCCACACCGATAAACATGATGTCTGAGAAAAGCATCTCGGCCGCGGCATTGGCGAGCGGCCCCACCAAGGTGAACCAACTTCCGCGGAGGTGGCCACCGGTTACGATCACCTCGATGTCTTTCCTGTTACTCAATTCCATTGCCACATTTACGGTATTCGTGATGATGGAAATGTCGCTCAGCACCTTAAGGCTTCGAACCACCTCGGTTGTCGTGGTGCCGCCGCTCAATGCAATCTTTTGGCCTGTGTTGACGAGCTTCGACGCCGCGAGGCCGATGCGACGCTTTTCTTCGGCAAAGCTGCTTACCTTGTCCTGGAAGGAACTGTCATGCCGAAACGGCTCATAGAATAGTGGTCCTATTGGAACAGCCCCGCCGCGGGTGCGCCTGAGCAGAGATCGGGTTTCAAGGTCTTCTAAATCCCGGCGAATCGTGGCTATCGATGCGCCAAGCGTCGTACAGAGTTCGTCAACTGCAACGCTGCCAGTCTGCTGCAACCGCTGAAGGATGTATTCGTGACGTGCAAGAAGGTTGTCGCTCTTGGCGGGCATATTGCCAAGCCTAACATGTCAGTGTACGTGCACTCGCAATACATGATCGAAACGGATCAAAAGGCTCACGATGAGATCGGACGGAAAACGAGCCGCAGTGAGGCGCCTTGAATTTCCGGGCCGCCGCGCTTTGCAGCGGTTACTGCATCCACTGGCTTGCTTGTTTTCAATTCCTGGAAAGCATTTATACGCCGGACCCGATGCGGAGCATTCTGCCCAAAACAATCACATTATATGCTCGTAACCAAATATTACTTCATATTATATGATACAATCTGCTGAAGATCGGTCCAGTGCTGCGGCGCCCGTCCTTGGTGACGACCGTTAAATCGGGCCGTTTACGAGCAGGCCAGGGATTCATACGGTCGCTCCATAAACTGCGCGGAAGGAAGCCGATTATGAGCAATACATCGAGCGGAATCGTAACCCTTATTATTGCGGGCATCACCAACGCCAGTTTCACGACGCCTATGAAGTATGCCCGTAAATGGGCCTGGGAGAACACGTGGCTCGCCTGGACGCTTTTCGCGCTTGTGATTCTGCCTTTTGCGGCCGCCTTGGCAACCGTCCCGAATCTATCGATGGTTTACCGCTCAGCCACGCCGCAAATCATTCTCGAAGTCTGTGGATTTGGTGCCGGCTGGGGAGTAGCGCAGGTCTTCTTCGGCGTTGCGGTGGATATGATCGGGGTTACCCTCGCATTTTCGATTGTTCTGGGAACATCTGCCGCCTTAGGCAGCCTGATCCCGATGGTGTCTCTGCACCGGGAACACCTCAACAGCGCGGCGGGATATGCGGTGCTTGGTGCAATTATCTTCGTTCTAGTGGGTGTGAGCCTCTGTGCCGCTGCAGGACATATGCGAGAGCCACCGAGAGCGCGGTCCGTTTCCTCACAAAGACGGACGTCCCAAGGGCTGCTGCTTGCTATTTTGTGCGGTCTTCTCGCATCGCTGATGAATTTCGGAATCGCTTTCGGAACTCCGTTGGTCGAAGTCGCCCGCTCCTTTGGCGCAAACCGGCTCAACGCGATCAACGCAGTTTGGCTTCCTCTGCTGCTTGCCGGTGCAGTTCCGAATGTCGTGTACTGTGTCTGGTTGATGAAACGGAATGGTTCTAGGCACAGGTACCGAGCAGGCCACTCGCATTGGGCGCTGGCGGCAATCATGGCAGTCTTCTGGTTCGGAAGCACTCTGCTTTATGGACTGGCAGCGGGCCAACTGGGATCTTGGGGACCGATTCTTGGGTGGCCCTTATTCATGTCGCTGATCGTGATCACGGCGACGTCGTTGGGTATGTTTACCGGCGAATGGAAGGATTCCGGACCGGTTCCTATCCGCATCCAGTGGGCAGGCGTGACCGTGCTCGTGCTGGCGGTTTTTGTCCTGGCAGAGTCAACCCGTTATTTGCATTGACTAGAGCGTAACGAGCACTGCAATTCGATTCCCTGGATAGTCTCCGGAACTTTCGGGTGCGGAGTCTGAGATATCTGCCTCCGGCGGTTGGCTCACGGGTAAATGGAGAGGTGTGGAACGATGCGTAGGGTCAAGAACGAAACCCCTTCAATAATGCATAAGATCCTAAGCCGGCGGCTATTCTGCGAAACGGGCATTGCGGCACTCTCAGCGGAATTGCTGAGTGGTAAGGCTCTTGCGTTTGCATCGGACCGCGCAGCAACGCCGTCGAGCGCCTCCGGGCTACCGACACTGGACGAGATGGGAACCGGCTGGCTGGATTGCCGCCTGCTCGCGCAGATGCCTTCGCTGCATAACTTTCACGAGATGGCCGCCTGCGCGCCGGATCTTGTCGGGGTGAACTTCCTGCCTGGCGGGCAACTCTATGGCGACGAATCGGGACCACTCTTGCCTATCTACCATTCCTTGCCGCTGTGTGGGATGACGATCGATGGCCAGTCTTACGACAGCACGAGCTGCCGGTGGTTTGCCTACGAGGCCGTACGCCGCGCGCAGGTAGGCGACCTCGAAGTGATCACCGCAAACCGGATGGTCATGGAAGATACGGTTGTGCTGTGGCGGGTGAGGTTCGCCAACAAAGGGGCGGCGACCAAGACCTTTAACGTATCGATCACGGCAGACATCGGCTGGATGCCGGTGAACCGGGAGATCATCGGTCCCGGTGAGATTCGTGCCACATCGGACAAATGGAAGATGGACGCAGTTTATTTGTTCTTTGACCTTCCGCAAGGCAAGGTGGACGGCCAGTTTGCCGATTGGCAGGTGAATCTTGCGCCGGGCGCGAGCAGCGAGATTCGCTTCCTGATGCATGTGGAGAAACCGGGCATGCCGGAACGCACACGTTTCACAAGCGAGTGGTTTGAGACGCAGTGGGTCCGCACAAAGCTCGTGTGGGAGGAGCGATGGAAGTGCACCTTCACGCCGGGTAACAGTTTCTTCTCAGGCAATGCTCCGCTGCTGGTTACCGAAGATGCCGCGATCCGCGAAATTTATTACCGCAGTGTGCTTACCGTGCTGGTGTTGCTGCGAACCAACCTGTGGAGCAACCGAACCTTTATCACCAGCGGCGAACGCGCCAAAGGGGTGGTCTTCTACTGGGATACCTCGCTGTTCTCGACTATCTTCGCCTTGCTCGAACCTAAGCAGATGAAGGAGCAAATCAAGCTGTTCCTGGAACAGGACCCACACGAGAGCGCGGTAATCGTCTTCACAACCGAGCGGCCTGCTTCACCCGGCCATCTGGAAGTTCCCGCCGGATGGGATCTGCGCGGATATGCGGCTAACGATCTTTCCATCTTCCGACTGACCTGGTCGTATCTCGCCGTTACGCAGGACAAGGAGTTCCTCCGGGAAAAGATCGCCGACCAGACAGTGTTGCAACGCCTGTACGTTCTAGCGACAAACTGGAAGAAACTGCGGCGGAATCCTGAAGACCAGCTTGCCGATTATGGCGGCGCGCTCAATTTGTTGGAGTGTGTGCCGACCTACATCAACAAAGTTCCGTCGTTCAACTCCGCGAATGTGTGGATGATGCGCGAGCTTTCCGACATTTTTGAGGAGATCGGCGAGGGCACCGAGGCGCGCCAGTTGCGCGTCGAGGCGGATGCCATGTTCAAAGCAGTAATGACCCTCTACGAGCCAGGAAAGGGCGTCTGGGCGAGCCTGCATCGCGACGGCACCCGCGTGGAGATGCGGCACTGCTACGACTTCGCCACGGTGGGCCGTTTCCTCGCTGCTGACCTTCCGCCCAACGTTAGCCGCGAAATGGTGGACTTTGTTCAGCGCGAACTACTGATGGAAAAGTGGATGCGCGCGCAATCCCAACTCGACGTAGCAGCAGCGAACTCTGACCGCCCCGATCACGGGCCTATGGGCGCCTACGACGCATGGCCTGCCGTAACGGTCGATGCCTTCTGTCGCCTGGGCTACTGGAACGTAGGCAGTTCCCTTTCTGCGGCGGACTCAGGCCGCAGTGTATGAAGGCGTGTACGCGCAGGCCCGCGAGTTCTACGGTGCAAAGCGGCGGGAGCGCGATGCACCGGTCCGCATTGCACAGCGTCAGGGCTGCATGCGCGAATGCACAGGCGGTGGAGCCTTTGCAGAGACAGTCGTCTGCACGCTGTTCGGCTATTTACCGAAACTCGGTCGTCGATTCGCGCTGCTGAACGCAGACACGCCGAGAGGCTTCGCGGGGGAACTGCGGCATGTGTGCCGGGGAGCGCAGAGGTTTACCATTCAGTCTGGCAATACTGGACTGATTGTGCGAGAAGAGGCCTAGCGCATTTACACTCGAGAAGCATCCCCACTCGCCGCCTGCATGCCGCAGCAACGCTGCTACGGCGAGAGCAAACCGTCCATACTGCTTCGCCGGGGTGATGATGGCTATGAAACATATGGGATCCGCAGCGCCTACCATTCATCGCCGCTCGAGAGCGAATCTGACAGCGAGTCCGGTAAATGTCAACTCCCGCCTTTGATGATGTTTCCACCACTCTGTTCAGAGCGAGGCCAGTGGTTGCGAACCGACGCTTTGATCGTCGCAGAGTTCTTTGCGATCGATTGACCAGTAGGCGAAATTCTATAAGCGCCAATCGCAGCCGGCACAATAAACGACTCGGCATAGTGAACGACAAATGGTTCGAACGCGTTGGTAGGGCTTTCGACAACGGCCTCTTCTCCCTCGACAAGATTGAGAACATTGACCGTGTCCCGAGTTTCGTGAGGTGTCGTACCTGTGAACCAGTGTCTGCGCGTTTCGATAAACTCCAACTTGTGAAGTCCAGTGCGCTCCTCTCGCCATCCTGGACCTTCCGCAACCGGATCTATCTGATTGATCAGGTTTTTTCGGACCCAACTAGTGTCGCGATCCCAGGCGATATTCATCAACCCGTGATCGATATGAATAGGCCTTGGCAAACCATTCAAACCAAGCCGATCCCAATCCCATAGCTTGAATGTAAAGATGTATGGAGTGGCACTCACTTCAAGGACCATACTGTTTTTTCCTGAGCAGTGGATCGTGCCCGCCGGGATCAGGAAATGGTCGTGCTTCCTGGCCGGGAACTTGTTCACATAGGCCTCAGCTCTGAAGGCATGGCCATTTGTCTGGGCGGCCTTCAGTTCCCGTATCATAACGTCTCGACTTATGTGGTTTTTGATACCAAGATAGACGTTTGCATCCTCGCCTGCATCCAGAAGGTAATAGCTCTCGTCCTGTGTGTACTTCATCCCGAATTTGTCCCAGATGTATTGCGCTTTCGGGTGAACCTGCAGTGAGAGGTTTCCGCCACCCATGGTATCGAGGAAATCGAATCGAATGGGGAATTCCGCTCCGAACCGGGTGTAAACACTTTGGCCCAGCAACTCGCGCGGATGGAGCAGTATCAAATTCATTGCCGGAACTTCCACACAGGTCGATCCGAACCTGAACAACAGGCTGTTTTCCTCCGGAACACAGTCGAAGCACCATGCGTGATTCGGAACATCCTTCGGCAGGTCGCACACTTCCTCCATCCAGTGCCCACCCCACGGGCCGGGGTCGAAGAAGGGGACGACGCGAAACGGGCGATGCACAAGTTGCCGCAATCCTTCGCGCATGGATTGACCGGAAACCAGCTTGGGGATGTCGTTGTTTGTGTCGAGCCAGAAATCTATGCGCGGCATCAACGAAGCCTTCAACCGGTCCGCGGCGCGCCAATCCACAAAGAATGCGCGCTTGTATTTCAGGCCAGCGCTCTCCTGGGAATTCTTGGCTCCAAAATTTCCGATCTCATTGCGGCGCTGACGCTGTTGGATTTCCCAGCGCGCCATATCGGCGTAGATAAGGATGTCCGGTTCTGGGGCAACTAAAGTGGCACCAGTGCCGAGGATGAGCAATAGCCCTTTCTGCCGTTTCCCTGTTCGCTCGCGTGCATTACCGAGTTTTCGCTCATCGAAAAAGTCTTCAATCTGGATCCTGTTCATTCGGCCGAATACCGGATCATCGCCCAACACATCGCCAACCATTCGCTCGATCGCCGGCGAACTCTTCAGAAGGTCGGTTGTCATGATGACAGACGCTGGCTGCAGACCGTTCTCAAGAGTCCTCCTGAGCGCAGATTCCAGAACGCCAGGGTAGCATTCGATGCAGATCACAGAATTGGCTTCGGTTGCGCAGGCCCTCAAGCGATCAAGAATTACGGGCCAACTCTCCCAGGAATCTGACGTGCATACAGGAACGGTTGGAAATTTATCGTAATTCGATTTTCGCCGCATTGGACCTCAACTCGTTCGACGTTTCTGTTGCAATTCAGGGCAACCTGCGCGCTCTCAATGGGAAGAATTTCACCATTCCCGCTCTTCTTTCGTGCTCGAACAATCACGTGCAGTGATCACATGCAATTGCATTCCGTTCCTTCGGCCTCCTCTCCTGGCGACTCTGACCGCGAAACTTAATATCCGTAAGATTATGATATTAAGTATCTTATGTCACATGTCTGCGGCGAGCCCCAGGAACCCCGCCTTAGGTTTCCGCGCATAAGAATCGCAAAACTAGAGTGAAAATGACAATAAAAATCATAACATATGATTGACAAATCGTATCGCTCCGACTAAAGTTCCGGTAATCAATACTAGGCAGAATATTAAGCGTCCAGGATGAGCAACTACTAACGTCGATGGCGACCCTGACGAGGAGCAGATCACGACATCCCAGTCGCTCTGCCGGCTTATCAGGACTGATCGGCACTCGTCCTGTGCCCTCTTCGGGCTTCATCGCAGATCGCCGTGTTTCCTTCGGAATCCAGGGACAGTCCCCAGAAGCATGGCGTATGGTTCAGGGTATGCGACCGAAACGCCTCCGCAACTTGGAGTCGGCCACATCGGCACGCAGAGCTTGCTGGTTGAGTTCGCAGATCTGCTCCAGACCTGCCTTGAGTCCCGGTAGTTATCCAATTGACGACGGACCTCGGGAACCTGTTCGGCACTCAAGCTGATGTGCCGAATCCGCCGTCCGGGATACGTCACTGCCAGCACCGATACCGGATGTCCTTCCCCTCGTTCACATTTTGGGCATCCTTGGCGATGCCGAATCATGCGCTGCAACAGCGAGCCGCGCAAAATGTCGCTCAGGTCGGGAAGGTCACGCAGTAGCTGTGCTTGACCTGTGCTCTTATGTTTCATGTCTACACATGAAACACACCGGACGCGAAGAATCAAGAACTCCCATCGAAAATGTGCGCTCAGGCCACCAAACCTATCAATAGGAGGCCGAATGCAGAGAATCTGAGCTGTCACTTTTGCGCCGGAAAGTAGCTAGTGGTGTCTGAACCTCTATTCTCAGCTTTCAGCCGACATGGTGCGGTGACTTTTCGATGGAACCGCTCAACCTTTCTCCATCAGGGCGGCGGCAGCGCGTTTGCCGATTCTCTTGAGCGCCATTTCGAAGTCACGAAGCTCCTCTGCGCTCAGCTCAGAAAATACTCTCCTCATCTGCGCGGCATGCTTTTGGAAGGCGGCAACGATCAGGTTCTTGCCACTGGAAGTGAGAGCAACCATCCGGACGCGCCGGTCCTCGACTGCCTCGACCCGGCTGACCAGGCCCTTCGCAACGAGACGCTCCACGGCAATACTGATCGAACCAGGAGTCAGACCGACAATTGGGCCGATCGTATTTACGGGTAATGGCCCCTTGTGCAATAGCACTTCAAGCACGCGAAAATCCGAGTGGCCAAGCCCCGTATCTTCAATCCCGGCGGCTGCGTAGCGGGTCAGCGCTCGCATCGCCTTGATCATGACGAGCCAGACGTGGTCCGTCTTTTGAGCGCCTTGGGGCATAAATAACCTGAATCTTCCAAAAGAATATCCCATCAGTTGTATTGACGTCAAGATAGTTTGCTTCAATAATAATGATCGGCACGAAGGAGAACCTGTTATGAAAACCGCGACCGCGTCTGCAATTGCCCGATACCTGGCAGGAGTGATCTTCTTGGTTTTCGGCCTGAATGGTTTCCTGCACTTCATTCCGTTGCCGCCCCCAAGTGGCGTCGCGGGACAGTTCATGGGGGCCCTGTTCGTCTCACATTACCTCACTCTCATCTTCGCGCTTCAGGTGATTGGGGCGGTGCTTCTTCTGGCGAATCGGTACGTGCCCCTGGCACTTGTCGTTCTCGCGCCGGTAATCGTTAACATACTTTCCTTTCACGCTCTGATGGCCCCGAGCGGGCTTCCGCTGGCCCTCTTCGTGGCGGTACTGTGGGCCGTGATCTTCGTGCATGCGCGATCGGCTTTTGCTGCCCTTTTCCAATCGCGGTTTCAGGCACAGGCCTGATTAACCCAGCCTGATTCGCATACCGCGCAATCAATGCATCATCGCCAACAGGGAGCACGTTATATCGGCCTCTTGATGGAGGGAGGACTGCCGCCAGTGGAACTACGGATGCCGCACACAAAGACGCGCAAACCACCTGACTCGTGATGGCGCATTAATATTCACGGTCTAGTTTATCTCGCTCGCAATGTTTACGGGCCTCCTTCTCGAAGCGTGGAGCGGGGATGGTCCGTTCGCGATGGGCCGGATAGAAACGGGGTTGTGTCATGTCCCAGCAGTGCGCGTTAGTCTTTTCGCGGCTGGAGACCAGCTTTGACTGAAGGCTTGGATGCCGATGTTGTGTTCATGCAGTGCATCCGCGCCCACATTGAGTCGGGGTCGGAATCCTGTCACAGCGGCTTGCTGCGGGCTCTCTTGGCGATCTGGCATATGAAGACAAACCTTGTCCGCCATCCTGACTAAGGCTGCAAAGGAGTCTGCTTCCATTTTTCGCATAATGTGTCCGCGATGCAATTGAACCGTGTACTCGGTGATGCCCAACTCAAATGCCACTTGTTTGTTTAGCAGACCGCTGGCCAACATCGGCAGCACCTCTCGCTCGCGAGGCGTCAACGACTGATACCGGGCGACCAACCCCGCATGTTCCGTGGCCTTCTGGCGATTGGCGCGATCCCGTTGCAACGCCCTTTCAACCGAATAGAGCAATGCAGTTCCATCAACTGGTTTGGTAAAAAAGTCACTCGCACCTTCCTTCATCGCGGTTACTGCCGACGGAATGTCGCCGCGCCCGGCGATGAAGATGATTGGTATTCGGCATCGTTCGGTCTTAAGCTTCGCCTGTAGTTCAATTCCAGACATGCCTTGCATGCGAATGTCGGCAATCAGGCACGCGACCTTGTGCCTGGCTCCGGAATCTAGAAACTGCTCTGCGGAGTCGAAGCAGAACGTGGACATCCCCGCCGATTCGCTCAGATCTTGCAATGCGCGTTGAACTGACTTGTCATCATCGAGGATTGCCAGAAGGCTTGATGTGTGCTCAATCTCCTTTGGCGAAAGGTAACGCAATCGACAAAGCCGTCGCAATCGGGCCCCAGTCGAAAAAAGTACTACCCAAGTGGTAGTCGGCTAGAACTGGAGGAGAAGTGGAATCGCCAGATGTTTTAACGAGATGATAGGACGCGATTTAGAGGACAGCAGGTTTGGGAGCGGCCGCAGCGAGACTCGAGAACCGGGTCTCTCAGAATGCGGCTGGTTGAGAATACGCTCGCGAACATCGGATTATTACCTCTCGCGGGCTACATCTTCTCCGCAATCAGGATGCACACACCTGACCAATGATCGTGCTCCATTCCAGCCGGAGGGATGGCGCTTAATGGCATCACACCAACATTCTTGGCGACAAACGGATACCTCGCATTGAGGTAGTTTCGAACGAGCTGTGCCCGTGCGTATGACCATGAAATAGCGTCCGCTGGTACCGGCGCATCCGAATATCCCTCGATCACAATCGGGTATTTGAAGATCACATCCCCAAATGACTCGACTACCATATCGATTGAGCGCATTCCTTCCGGGCTCAATTCTTCGCTGCCGTGGGGGCCATGCTGAAAGAGGCTAGCCGCTTCCAACCACCCACGCGGGCTACGAGTGCTACTAAAAAGCTTGCTGCGCCTAAATTCCCGTGGAGACAGGCTGGAAAGCGTATAGTATCCGCGTTGATTGAAGAAGCTCTTGAAGAAGAAATTGTGTTTGAGGGCCTCGGTATCTTCAGCCATGTTTCCCGTCGCTGCATTGACGTTGCTTAGCGTCTCGTTGATGTTTTGCGCCGCGGTAACACCGTTTGCATCGGGACCGAGAGCTTGAGCCAAGCTTTGACGGACTTGAACGATCGCTGCATCGGCTTGGGACGACGCGGAATTAATCTTGCTCATGGTCTCATCGAGTTTCTGGGGCAGTTGACGCTCCTGAACGTCGGCCACGATGCTATTTACTCGAACAGACGCTTGATTCAGGTTTGAGGTCGTTGACTGGACGCTCGACATGGTTTCTCTGATCTGGTCGGCCATCTTGTCATCTCGGAGAAGCATCCCAGCTGTTCCGTGACCTTCCTTCAACCCCACGAGTGATCGTTCGCGTTCCCCACAGCACCGTTGACACCATCCAGCGCAATGTTCAGCTTTCCTCCTGCCTCCTTCATCGTTGCGTCTGCATCGTTCATGACCCCAAGACCATGGGTCAGCAGATCGGAAAGCGTTATGCAAGCCTTGCTCTGTAGAACAGAGTCGCCTTGGGCAACGCCGGAATTAGGCAATCCAGGGTGAATCGTAAGAAAGGTATCTCCGACCACCCCTTCAGTGTCGACCGTGACCACGGAGTCCTTTCGCACAAGGCCGAGGAGTTGATCATCAATCTTCATTTGGACACGAAATTGACCGTTCGGTGACTGAGGGACATCTATCTTAGTGACCTGGCCGGCATCCATGCCTGCAACTTGCACCTTCGATCCCTTGGTGATGCCATCAAGGTCAGCGAATTCGGTGTACAGCAACACGTAATGTGTAAATGCCTCATGACGACTCCCGACCAGGAAGATCCCAAGGCCGAACAATGTCAGGCCGGCGATGATAAAAATTCCCACAGCAACATTTCGTCTCGACATTGATTCACTCCGTAACGAGTCTGCGAGCGACGCTATTCTCGCTCTGGCTCACTTCTTCGACCGACCCAAAGGCGACAATATTTCCCTTGTCAAGGACGGCGACCCGGTCAGCTACTCGGCGGACGCCGTGTATATCGTGCGAAACGACTACCAAAGCAGTGCCGTATTCGTCTCTGCGACGGATCAGAAGCTCATCGATCTCGGAGGCCGTGATCCGATCCAGACCACTGCTTGGCTCATCGGCGAGCAGGATATTCGGGCCAAGTACCAACGCTCTCGCAAGTCCGGCCCGCTTCCTCATACCTCCCGAAAGCGCCGACGGGTATTTGCTACCATGTGCCCCCAAACCGACATCGGTGAGAGTCTGCTGGACCAGCTCGTTGATTTCGCTTTTAGACTTCTTGGTGAGACGAACGAGCGGCAGCGCGAGGTTTTCGTACAAGGTAAAGGAGTCGAATAGGGCCGCATCCTGAAACAGATAGCCGAGCTTCTTGCGTACGGACGACAGACCGTGTTCCCCCATACCAACAACGTTTTCCCGATCTACCCAGATCTCGCCTGAATCGGGGCGTATGAGGGCCATGATCAGCTTGAGGGTAACGCTCTTGCCAGTGCCACTCCGGCCGAGTACGCAAAGCGCCTGCCCCTGTTCGAGACGAAAAGAGACATCGTTCAGTACGCGCTGCGTACCGAACGATTTCGACACCTGCTTGAACTCGACCGCGATGGTGTGGGGCTCGTTCATAGTGCCGTATCCGGAAAGAGGAAATAGATGCATTTGATCAGGAATACGTCTGCAAGAATGATCAATACTGAAGACACAACAACGCTGCTAGTGGCAGCTTCGCCCACGCCCTGGGATCCCTTGTCCGTCGTGTATCCGAAATGCGAAGAGACTGAACCGATGATGAATCCGAATACAGCGGTTTTGAGAGTCGGCGCGATGAGGTTCGACCACTGAAGATGATCAAAGGCGCGGCTAAGGTAGAGACCCGGCGCCACGTGGGATGTCAGTTCTTCCGAAAGAAATCCTCCCAGCAGTCCCGCAAAATCCATGAAAAGGGTGAGAAGTGGAAGTGAGATCACGCAAGCCAAGACTCTTGGCACCACCAGAAGCTTGAATGAATCGATCGACAACGACTCGACCGCATCGATTTGCTCTGAGGCGCGCATGTTCGCCAAGACAGCCCCAATACCTGAACCCACTCGCCCAGCAAGCAACAGTCCGGCGACCAATGGACCTATTTCAACGAAAAACGATACCGCCTGAACGGCCGGAATCATGGCCGTCGCCCCGAATTGCACCAGAGTGCTTCTGGTATGAAGAGTCATGACGGCTCCCAGGGCGAAGCCAGAGACGACTATGAGAGCGAGGGATTGATTTCCCACTTCGGCGAGATTACGGGCCAGCGCGCCGAATTCGAACGGAGGTCTGACGGCATCCGCAAGAACCCGCATGCCAAACAAGGCCACCTTCCCGATGAATTCCAACAATCTAGCGAGCCAGCGCATGAGGCCTCTCCAATCCGGATCTATCGGCATCTAAATGGCCGCGTGCTGAGACGCATGCCTTGGCCAATCTATGAATGCATCCGTCTGACAGCGTCATAGTAGCAATCATGAAACATCATTTTGAGCTTTGCCCAGGCCTTTTCGATGGGGTTCAGATGCGGGGAGTAGGGGGGCAGATAGAGCAGTCGCGCTCCAGCGCTTTCGATCCAGGCGCGCACCGCCGGGACCTTGTGTGAACTCAAGTTATCCATGACCACCAGATCGCCCTGTTTCAGAGTCGGGCACAGTACCTGCTCGACAAAAGCCAGGAAGATATCGGCGTCGGTGGCTTCCTCAATGGTCATGGTTGCGATTATCCCGTCCAGACTCATTGCACCCAGAATGGTCATGATTTTCCAGTGACCTCCGGGTGTGGCTTCATGGATGCGCCGGCCTCCCTGACAACGCGCACGGAGTCGCGTCATCGAGGTCGTGACGCCGCTCTCATCCAGAAAGATCAGCCGCTCCGGCGAGATCGTTCGGATGTGCGCGACGAACTCTTCGCGCTGCTTGCGGTTGGTTTCCGTATCCCGCTCGCAGGCGTGGAGTGACTTTTTTTCAGACGCAGGCCGAGCTTCCGCAACAAGTGCCAAATCTGCGGCAGACTTAGTCTCACGCCTGCCTCGGCACTCAATCTGATCTGGATTTCCGACAACGTCAGATCCGGCTTGGCGCCAATCCAACCCGTCACCTTCTGCTGCGCTTCGAGGTCGGCATGCGGCTTGCGGCCCGGCTGGTGTCGAATGCGCTCAGCCTGCCCTGTGCGATTCCGTTGAGCCGATATCTTCTTCGCCCAGCCCACGCTCACCAGAAAGCGGCTTGCTAGTTCCTCAAGCGTTTCCTCGCCTTGGTCGTAGGCCGTCAGAAACTTGCGGCGTAAATCATCCCCGTAGGCTTGCGCCATCGTTTTCTCACCGAAGAATCTCGCCAGAGAAACCAGTTTACACTATTTCCTAAAATGCCTTAGTGCGCGGGAGATTTATCTGGCCGAAGGCTGAGAGTGGAACCGTTCGGCTTAGTCGCGCCCAACTCTCGATGCTCCTCGAAGGGATCGATTGGCGACGGGTCGAGAGGACATGGACGCCTGAAGTTGCGGTGTGATTGACGATCGTGATTCCCCTGTACTTATGCGGGTTTTTCATGGATGTATTCTCCTCATAGTGATGGCATACTGCGTCCATGGATCGCTTCTCTCCGTCGGATTTGGACAAGCTTGATCGGGAGACGTTGTTAGCGCTGATCCATACACAGCAGGAGAGGCTCTCTGCTGGCGGCACGTGATGAAGAACTGCGCCGTCTCGAAGCAGAACTTGAGTCTCATCGAGAGACCCTCTCGCAACAGGCCGATGAGTTGCGTTCACGCAGTGAGCGGATCGAGCATCTGAAGCTCATGGTGGAGAAGCTGCGGCACACGATCTTCGGCAACAAGAGCGAGAAGATCGTCATCAAGCTTGAACAACTTCAGCTTGAACTCGAAGAGGAAGAGACCACTCATGCCGAGTTGGAGGCCGCTGCTGAACGAGTAGCACCTGCGAAACAGCGGAAGCCAAGACCTCAACGCAAGCCTTTGCCAGAGCATCTTCCGCGGGAAGTTGTAGCCCATGCGCCGAACTGCGATTGCTGTCCGGATTGCGGCGCCCAGTTGCGGCATTTCGGCGACGATGTCTCGGAACAACTCGAGTATGTTCCAGAGACCTTCAAGGTCATCCGCCACGTGCGTCCGAAGTTCACATGCACAGGTTGTGATCGAGTTGTCGAAGCGCCGGCGCCATCTCGCCCGATCGAGCGCGGCCTTGCTGGTCCGAGCTTGCTGGCGCATGTGATCGTCTCGAAATTCGGTGACCACCTGCCTCTGTTCAGACAGTCTGAGATCTACGCACGCCAGGGAGTTGAGATATCTCGCTCCACGCTGGCCGGTTGGGTGGGCGCTTCAAGCGATCTACTTGCCCCGCTGGTGGATGCCGTCCAGAAGCATGTTCTGGCCGACCGTAAACTGCACGCCGACGATACGCCGATGCCGGTGCTCGCGCCAGGTAACGGCAAGACCAAAACCGGCAGACTCTGGACATATGTGCGCGACGACAGACCGGCCGGCGAAAATACCGCACCCGCTGTCTGGTTCGCATACTCGGCGGATCGCAAGGGCGAGCATCCACGGCAGCACCTGAAAACGTTCAAGGGTGCTCTTCAAGCCGATGCCTTTGCTGGATTTCACCATCTTTATGGCGAGGACATTTACGAGGTCGCGTGTTGGGCGCACGCAAGGCGCAAGTTCCACGAGATCCATGTCGTGCACGCCTCGCCCATCACCACCGAAGCTTTGGCCAGGATCGGTGCCCTGTACGCCATCGAAGACGATATCCGCGGCAAGCCTGCCGATCTGAGGTTGAGCATTCGGCGGGCCCGAGCCAAGCCGCTGCTTACCGAACTGCGAACCTGGATGGAGAAGGCGCTTCATCGCCTCTCATCGAAGAGCGAAACCGCGGGCGCGATCCGATACTCGCTCTCCCGGTGGCGAGCCCTCACTCGTTACACCGATGATGGCTTGTTGGAGATCGACAACAGCGCCGCCGAACGGGCGTTGCGAGCCGTCGCTCTAGGTCGAAAGAATTTCCTATTTGCTGGATCTCACAGTGGCGGAGAGAGGGCCGCAGCCATGTACACCTTGATTGGCTCGGCCAAGCTCAACGGATTGGATCCGGAGCTCTATCTTCGCCACGTCCTCACGCGAATCGCCGATCACCCGGTCAGCCAGATCAAAGACCTCCTGCCCTGGAACCTGGCGCCCTCACTCCAAACCCCCGCCGCCCAAGCCGCCTAGGACTCACTCATCAGGTGCCCGCCAAAAAAACAAGCGGACACCTCATGACACACTCCATCTCTCGTCAAGAGGGACTCGCCGTACGTTTACACCTTATCGAATCCGGCGGCCATAGGTGACGACGGCCAGGGGTTTCCCTGGCACGCCGTACTCATAACAAGATATCCTCATTTCCGATGGAAGGAGGTGAGGAAAATCAAACCAGTTGAAGAACAGCTAGTAAAACGAATGAACCTGAACGTACCCCTGGAATTGCACAACAACTTCAAGTCGGTCACCGCCGCCGAGGGAAAGAACATGACCGACGTGCTCCTGGAGTTCATCCAGGAATACATCGCGAAGCACGCGTCTTCGAAGCCGAGGGGACGGCGCAAGTGAAATGCGCCGCCCTTTACATGCGGGTTTCAAGTGTAGATCAACACCCCGAGACCCAGGCGTATGACCTGCGCCAGATGGCCGCCCAGCGCGGCTACGACATCGTTCAGGAATATTACCGACCGGATCTCCGGCGCCAAGGCCCGCCGGCCCGGTCTCGACAATTTGATGCGCGATGCCCGCCGCGGCCGCTTAGAGGTCGTCCTGGTGTGGGCATCGGACCGGATTGCCCGCTCAGTAAACACTTCTTAGAGGTGCTCGACGAGCTGAACAGGCTCAACATCGAGTTCATCAGCTTCCGCCAGCAGATCGATACCGGCGGCCGGTTGGGCAGGGCAATCGTGGTCATCATCGGGGCCATCGCGAAGTTAGAGCGCAACCTGATCGTCGAGAGGGTGCACGCCGGCATGCGGCGCGCGCGTCTCGAAGGCCGACACATCGGCCTCGTTTGCCGCGACCACGGCCCACAGATAGACACCAATGTTAGCGGCTGACGTATAGTTCCCTACGCCGTTGGCGCCGAAATTGTTCATTGGCAGGCGTGTGTTCGGATCAACGTCTGGGCCATAGAAGCGCCAGGTATCCCGCGCGATCCGCATCAGTTCGATGCGCTGAGCCTCCGGAATCGAAGGGTATGAGAGGATCGGCTCAGTTGCGCCGCGAGTCGACTGGCCGAATGAAGATGCCGAGAAAACCATCATCCGGGCGATATTATTTTCTCTGATCCGGGAGCCCTTACCACGACATTCAGCGGGCCGGATGATGCGAGGCCCGGGCAGACAATTCACGTTATTTTGGAAGCGACTGACAATGGCACGCCACCACTGACGCGTTATCAGCGGGTGGTCGTGACTGTTCAATAGAGAGACCACGGCTCGCTCCCAGATACATTTCGGCTCCAAGTGCAAAAACGCAAACACCCCGAGGGTAGACTTCTATTCTCGACGTGGCGTCGATATAGAATTAGGGATCCGTGCTCCTGCTTCCGAGATGACTTTGCCGGGCCGCGTTTTGTCGAGTCTCCTGTTGCTGCTTGTTTCTCCCGCGTTCGTCTGGGCACAAGCCGGCCAGGAGAACTCTACGGCTTGCGCCAAGTGTCATACAGAGGGGCGTACGCAGCCCACCACTGATATGGCGCACGCGCTCGAAACCGTCGAGCAGGCCCGCACTCTCACCGACCACCCGGCCCTCACAGCGAGTAATGGCAAATACTCATATCGCATCGAACGCCAGGGCGAGCAGAGCCTCTATTCCGTAACCGACGGCACGGCCACGATCACAATGCCCATCCGCTGGGCTGTGGGCGCCAGTTCCTCCCTGGGTCAGACCTTCATTCTCGAGAAAGACGGCAAGTTGTACGAGAGCCGCATGAGTTGGTTTCGGGAACTCAACAGTCTTGGACCAACGCTCGGCAGGCACACCACTCACCCGGCCGACCTCAATGAAGCCGTCGGCCGATTGTTGAGCCAGGACGAGAGCTTGCGCTGTTTCGGATGTCATGCCACCAATGCGGTCTCGGGGAAACAGCTCACGTTGGACAAGATGACCCCGGGAGTCCAATGCAGCCATTGTCACCAGGCCACTGAGGCGCACGTTGCAGCCATGGCTCGGGGGAGCGGCAAGCCCGCGGTACCCGCCGGATTAGCCGACCTGCACAATCTGAGCGCTGAACAGGCGTCTAACTTCTGCGGCCGCTGCCACCGCACCTGGGCAGAAATTCTGATGCAGGAAGACACCAGCATCAACAACGTCCGCTTTCAGCCCTACCGACTTTGGGGCAGCCGTTGCTACGACCCTGACGACGCGCGCATCAGTTGCCTGGCCTGCCATGATCCGCACAGCGAAGTCAGCGCACAGCCGGCGGGCTATGACGCAAAGTGCCAAGCCTGCCATGGCGGCGGAAAGGTCGACGCCAAACCGTGTTCCGTGTCGAAAAGCAACTGCGTCTCATGCCACATGCCCAAGATCGAATTGCCGGGCGCCCACCACAAATTCACCGATCATCGCATCCGAATTGCGAAGCGTAATGAGCCCTATCCAGGCTAAGGAGTGCCATCGTTTGGCGCTCGAGATAACCGTGCCTGTCCACGATGATCATCACTGCGGCTCAGATTCGGGTTGGGGAGATCCCATGATTAAGGCCTGGTCGTGTTCAAGAGAGCTTCGACGGATTTCCTGAGAGCGCGCCAAGGCCTTTTGCGCTAGTTCGGCTTGGCCGAGCTTTCGATACGCCTGGTACAACTGAAAATGGATGTTACCCATATGATCCAACGGCGCCGCCTTTTCAAGTCTGGAAACCGCATCCGCAAACTTGCCCATGCGCACATATGCCGTGCCTAACAAGCCGCTGGCTTCATTCAGATTGGGTTGCAGTTGCAGCGCACGTTCGAGAAGGGTCACTGCCTTTTCATTCTCGTTATCCTGGACATACAGGCGTCCCAGCAGATAAAGCGTCTTGGTGCGCGAGGGATCGAGCGTCGCGGCCTTTTCCAACTCTGCCTGAGCGTCTCCATCAGAGCGATTGTCGAGGTAGAACTCTCCGAGTGATTCGTGCAGCTCGGCCTCATCCGGGCGCAAATGAAGGGCGGCCTCATATTCCTTTATAGCGCCTTCATGATCGCTGCGAAGAGCAAAACCTTCAGCACGAAGCTGGTGAGTTCGCCAGGAGTCCGCGAAAGAACTCTCAAGTTGCCCATAGGACTCAGCGCCTAAAGCCTGGTAGGTCCGCTCCAACCAATAGCTGGCCTCGGAATTCGCGTTCTGGTCGCCACGCACATTGGCCAGAGCGGCAGCCGCACGATCGTATTGCTGCAATGTGAAGTAGATTCTTCCCAGAAGGAGGTAGTCCGAATAAGTCAGAGGCTTTGCTTTTTGTAGTGAAGCTATGCAACTGGAATAAAGATGGAGCTTGCACGAATCCGCATCTGGGCGTGCTGAGGAAGCTGCGCGAGACGTTGGTTGCCGCTTTGACTGGTCGTTTTGGAACGACTGTGATTCGCGTTGTGCAAGAGCGTTTTCATTCATCAAGGGGTAAAGGGCGGACAAGAGGAAATGTTTCGGTGGTCCTTCAGGCCGATCCAGCAATTTCGATATGCAGGCCTGCGCATTCTCGCTGGTAAGTGCAATCGTGGGGAATTCCGGGTGCGATTTGAAGAATTCGGGAGAGTTTTGCCAAACCGCGCCCACCGATGCGAGTGCCTCGAGCGCTTGGCCCTTCGACAGTTGAAGGTTCGCCAAGCCAAGCCAAGCCTGCTCGTATCGAGAATCAAGCTGGAGTTCTTGCCGAAATTCTGTTTCTGCGTCTTCTAGGTTTCCGGAACCGAGATAGGAATAACCGAGCAGCGTATGCAGTCCGGATTGCCGAGGTTCGATGGAGAGGGCCTTCTTGTATTCTCGTCCAGCATCATCCCAGCGGGCGCGCTGGAACAGCATATCGCCAAGAAATCGATGCCCCCACGACGAGTCAGGATAGAGACGAGCGCCACGATATGCCAGGCGCGCGGCCAAGTCCAGGTATTGGTGTCCAAGCTTGAACAAAGCCTCTGGTTTATCGGAATTGAGGTCAGCGACCTTTCGGTACTGCTCGGCGGCGCCCTGAAAGTTCTCCTGCGTCAAGTGATACAGGGCCATGGCATCATGCGCATCGGGGCTTGAAGGATCGAGCTTCAATGCGTGTTCAAGATAGGGAGCGGCTTTTTCAGGCGTGCCGAGTTTAAGGTAATCCATCCCCGCAATGACATTGAGCCCAGGCAGGTCAGGTCGTTCGCGAAGAGCACGCGACAGATAGCGGGCGGCCGCTCCATAGTCAAGGAGGCTCTGGTACGCCAGACCCAGGTTGGCCTGTGCTTCGACCAGGTTGGGGTCCTGGGCTAGAACCTTTTTGAACTCTTCGGTCGCGCGGAGAAACGCGCCCTGTCTGAGGGCTGCCTGGCCGGCACGGAAAGGGGTTTCGATGTCCTGCTCAGACGATTGGCCCAACGCCAACCCGGGGGCGAGCAGCGCAAGCGCAAGGAGACAGAGGGCGACGGCTTTGATGTGAAAGAGAACGGAAGTCAGTCGAAGTTCCGGAGTAATTCTCATTGAGGGCTGGGAAGAGATGCTGAGTCCGGGCGAACCTGTGCCCGCCCGGACTCAAACGTGAGAAAGATCAGAAGGTTATTCGTCCAGCAAATTGAACGACGCGCGGCAGATTGTATTGGCCGCTCACCTGGCCTATAGTGCCGCCCCAGCCAGCCGGCGGATTAAACTGCGTTCGGTTGAACAGGTTGAAGAATTCACCCCGGAACTCGAAGCCGAATCGGCCATCCGGGCCAAATTTCGTGTTCTTGAAAGCGGCGAAGTCAAAGTTTTTGATACCGTCGCTACGAATGTTGGGCTCGACACGCGAATCGGTCCCATAACCGTAGTAATCAGCGGCGCCCGGGGTGAATACCGAGGTGTCGTACCATTTCAGAATCTTCTGGCTTCTGGAACCGCCCATCAGGTGCGAATAGGCAGTTCTCGTCGGCCGTGCGCAGCCCGGATCCCGAAGGCTGGAGTTGCTGAGCGTGCCAGGGCAGCCGCCGACGCCAATCGGGTAACCGGATTGGAAGGTGATGATGGTATTGACGCCCCATCCGCCGACCACCTTATCGGCCAATGTGCCCATATTGGCGCCAATCGCTTTGCCTTTTCCAACGGGCATATCCAGGATGCTGCCGATGACCAGCCGCTGCGGTACGTCGAAACCGTCCAGACTGCGCTCGCCGCGTAGGTTATAGGCGTTGGCGTCTCCCCAACTTGGGGAAGCGGCCTCCAGCCAGTTGATCTCGGAGTTGGTATTGTCGATGAATTTGGCGATCGTATACGTGGCCAGCAACTGGGCTCCTCCCGAAAACCGCTTCTGCGCCTTCAGTTGCATCGAGTGATAAATCGAATTGCGGTTATCCGGCTCCTCAAGCGAGAAGCCATCGAACTGCGGGTAGGGCACCATCAACTGGTCGGGTTCTACCATCGGAGTAGTTCCCGTTGTGCCCGATACCACCGGCCCCGTGCACCCCGTGCAACTGCCGGCGAACGGATTGGAAACCAAGGTTTGGATGTTCGTAGTCGGATCAATGCCCCTCAGTTTATCCACGTCCGCTGCAGTTTGGGGCAGGTCTGCCGGTGGCAACTGATCCAGGTCCTGGCTGTGCTCCGGCAAATGCGTACCTTTTGACCCGGCATAAGCGATGTCCAGCAGGAAGTCCCCGTGGAACTGGCGCTGAATATCCAGATTCCACTGCTGAACATAGGGAGCCGGGAAGTTGGACGCGGCCGCTCCATTTCCATTCCCTTGGACATCGATCAGCGCCTGGTTTCGGCCAAACGGCGGAATGATTCCGCCCACCGAAGACGGGAACGGGTTAGAGATAGGGTATCTCGGCGTGACGCCGTCGGACAAATACGTCAGCCAGGGGGTGTTGAAGGAGTTGATAAACAGGTTGTGAGGCGCATCATCCCAGCGCACGTCCACCGGCAGGTAGAACATCCCGTAGCCGGTCCGGACGACCGTATTCTGATCGAGCTGGTACGACACTCCGAGACGGGGGCTTACGTGGTTCCAGTTGGGAAACGGTGAGCGACTGGAATGACGGCTTGAGGCCACCAGGTCATATCCGCCTTTCAGGCTGGGAAAGGCGGCGGCCACCGCAGAGTTCAAGGCAATCAATGGGCTGGCCTCGGTAGTATTCAGAGTGACAATGCGATTGAAGCGCTCGGTCCAGTCTCCTTGCAGGTCGAGGCGTGCGCCAAGATTGAGAGTGATTTTCCTGGTCAGATTCCAGGTGTCGCCGGCATAAACCGCCGTGTAAAGGTTCTGATCGGCGGTCTTGGCCGGCTCTGTGACGCCGCCGCTATCCCCATTTCCGAGCAGGAAGGAGGCAAAGCCGTTGCCGCCCGAGGCGATACCTGCAGGTGAAGTTGAACCGATGCTGCCGCCGTTGTTATTCGGGTTCGCGGCCGTCGTTTTGGCGTTGAACTGGAACAGGCCGGCGGGATCGTTGCTCTGGTAATAGTTGTTGCGGAGGATGCGCTCTTCGAATCCGACCTTCAGAGTGTGCTTGCCCAGAATCTCGGTAAACGCCGGGTCGAAGCTGTAGGTATCGTCAAATGCGCCGATGCCGCTGCCGGTGCCCTGTGCGCACCAGCCGCCGCCCCAGCGGTTGTCCCCGGATGCGTCAGACACGCACATCTGCGGGATATGGGTATAGGTCATCTCGGAAGCGAGGGCCTTCCAGTTGTCGCCAAACGGCGTCAGGTCAATGCCTTCGCTGAGAGGTACGCGCAGGTAGACGTAACGCGTGTAGCCGAAGTGCAGGTCCAGGATCGACTTCTGTGAAAGCTGGATGGTGTCGCCCAGGGAAACCTGATGAGCCGTGGTGGTTTCGGTGCAACGATCTGTGCAGATCTGGCCAAACGGTGCATCAGGAAGCGACAGGATGTGCGAATACGTATACCGCCCGAAAATCCTCTGCTTCTGACCCAGGGTATAGTCGATGCGTCCGTTGTATTGGTTTACATCGCCGCCCGAGCTATAGCTGTCCGCGAAGTTGCCGTTAGCATTGGGGGTAATGTTGGGCTCCGGGAAGTAAGTCTTTACCGTATACGCCGCGGTGGTGTCGATCCGGCCCGGGGGAATTACGTTGGGTGTGCCGTTGTAGGTGAACTGGGTGCGGCAAGCAGTGTTTCCCCCAGCGCAATTCGCGCTGGTCGTCGGATCGTAAATGTTGTATACCGCGCTTCCGGGGTTGGTTCCAGCATTGGAGAAGTCCCCGCCACGCTCTGCATCGGTAGGAACCCATGTCTCGAACGGATGCCCCTGCCGCAGGCGAAAGCCCTCGTAGGCGCCGAAGAAGAATAATCGGTCGTGGACTATTGGCCCTCCACCGTTCACTCCAAACTGGTTCTGGGTAAAAGGAGGACGCACGACGCCATTGCGGTTATCAAAGTAGTCGTTCGCGTTCAGCACCTTGTTGCGGATGAATTCGTAAAACGAACCATGGAACTTGTTGGTGCCCGGTTTTGTCGAAAGGTTGATAACTCCGCCGGCAAACCGGCCATATTCCGGCCCCAGGTTGTTCGTCTGCACCTTGAATTCCTGGATCGCGTCTTGCGTCGGAATCACGGTGACAACGTTCAGGTACGCGCCATTTGTCGGTACACCGTCAATCAAAATCTGGCTCTGGCCGGCCATGCCGCCGCCCATCTGGAAATCTCCCAGCGCGAAAGGATTGGCCCCGACCGGGCTGCCCGTCGAGGAGTTGCCGGCCGAAGGCTGGCCCTGCGGCACAATGCCAGGCGCGAGTTCCGCCAGGGCAATGGGGTTGCGGCCGTTAAGGGGTAGATCGGTGACGGTCCGTTGCTCGATGATTTGCCCCAGGGAGTTCGTTTCCGGCTGCAGTAAAGGCGCCGCTCCGGTGACCTCAATCGTCTCGGAAGCTGCGCCGACAGGCATAACGATGTCGATCTTCAGCCCGCTTTCGATCTCCACAATGACCGGTTCACGGACGAAATTCTTGAAGCCGGACTTCTCGCACTGAATCTTGTAGCGGCCTGGCGTAATATTCACGAACGAGTAGGCGCCCGAGGCGTTGGTTGTCATCTGCTGCTTGGCGTTCGTGTCCAAATTGGTTAGGGTGACGGTGGTATCGGCGATGGATGCTCCGGAACTGTCTGATACGGTTCCGGAAATCCTGCCGAAGATGTTCTGGCCTCCCACCACTGAAGGAGTGACCGCCCAAATGAGAACAGTCACTAGAAAAACTACCGACCTCCGAAGGTTCATTACTTTCCCTCCTCTTAGGGGATGGATTTGGGATCGTTAACAAACGTTGGACAAAGTTTATAGGTGTCGTGTGAGAGCGTTGTCAAGGAAAGATTCGAAAGGAAGCAGGGTGCTCCAGGAAAAGCGATTTTTTACGCTTCGGACCAGCCGCGCCCGGCCACCGGACCGACCCCTTCCTTGAGCGTAGCGAGACGGTTTGCCGGAAGTTGCTTGAAAGTTTCGTGGAGCCCGCTTGGCCAATAGACGTCAATGTCGACGATGGTCGAGGCCCCAAGGCCGAAATGCAAACGGGGATCGTTGCAGGAAAAATAGCTGGATTGGCTCAAGACAGCTTGCGCCTGGGTCTTGTCACCATAATGGACGAGAACCCTGGCTCCTATGCCACTGCGGTTGGACTTGACGCCCTCCAACTTCACCTTGATCTAATTATTAGTCTTGCCGCTGAGGTCATTGCGCAGCAGCGAAGGGGGCTCGTTCAGATTAATGATCAGGACGTCGATATCCCCGTCGTTGTCGAAGTCTCCAAACGCGCATCCGCGACTACAGTGAGGCGCCGCCACTCTCGGTCCAGTGCCTGAGAGAGCGGCCCCTACCCCTAGTCGGAAAAAGTTTCGACGGCTGAAATTCATGGCGTAAGAGCATCTTCGTGTTTGCTTTCGTCAGCCGTTCATCTAAGCACGACCGTGTGCTCTTTATCGCCAATCCATCGATCACATCGGGAGGTAAGCACTGACGGACAAACGAGATAATAATGGTGAGTTTGCGATTCACGCGACTGCTCTTTGGGGAATGGGGTGATTCCGCCGGGCGAAGTACACTTTGCAATCATTTTGACCGAGTGCTGCAACTCAACTGCACTAATAATCCTGAGCAGGAGCGGTAGCATGACAATTTGAACGCTGCCACGTAATGTACCCGGTGACGTCAGAGGTATGTTGCGGAAAACATTACTTCACGAAGACCACAGCCTCGCGCGCCCCGCTGATAATGGAATGGCATGTCAACACTTGAGAAGGAAGCCGCATGACCCGCAATCGCATTTCCTCGTTTCGCACCAGCTTTCTCGTCCTCGCCATCGCTATCGTGGTGTCCATGGCAGTTGCGCAGACCACCGCAACCCTGGCGGCAAGGCCTCCGATGGGATGGAACAGCTGGAATCACTTCGCCGAAAAGGTGACTGATGCAGACGTCCGAGCCACCGCCGATGCGCTAGTGTCCAGCGGGATGCGCGAGGCGGGCTACATTTACGTCAACGTTGACGACACCTGGGAGGGACAGCGCGACGCAGCCGGAAATATTCACGCCAACAGCAAATTTCCTGACATGAAGGCCCTCGGCGATTACATCCACTCCAAGGGATTGAAGTTTGGTATCTACTCCTCTCCCGGACCGAAGACCTGCGCCGGATACGAGGGCAGCTTTGGGCACGAGGAGCAGGATGCGATCACGTATGCTTCGTGGGGAGTCGATTTCCTGAAGTACGATCTGTGCGGCCTGCGCGATGTGATGGGCATGGAGAGCCCGCAATACGATCGCATCAAGGGAGAGGCGATGATGAAGAATGCCTATGCCAGGATGCACCAGTCGCTGGTGAAGACCGGCCGACCCATTGTATACAGCATCTGCCAGTACGGTATGGACTCGGTGTGGGAATGGGGCGCGCAGGTGGGAGGAAACCTGTGGCGGACCACCGATGACATCAGCGACAGCTTCCGCAGTATGGCCCTGATTGGTTTCTCGCAGGCCGGACTGGAGAAGTATGCGGGCCTGGGGCACTGGAACGACCCCGACATGCTGGAGATCGGCAACGGCGGCATGTCAGCCGACGAGTACCGGACTCAGATGAGTTTGTGGGCCATCCTGGCGGCCCCGTTGCTCGCCGGAAATGATCTCAGCAAGATGGACGAGACAACCAAAAGCATCTTGATGAATGGGGAAGTGATTGCGGTGGATCAGGACGCGATGGGCGTGCAGGGCTTCCGCCTGGGGCCCCCGCAAGTGTGGATACGGGCACTCTCCGGAGGCGCAAAGGCGCTGGCCATCTTCAACTATGTAACCGATGATGTACCCCAACCAGTGACGATTGCGTTCAAGGACGTGGGCTATGCCGGCCCGGTCCATGCGCGCGATCTGTGGGCGCACAAGGACCTCGGTGTACTGCGCGATTCCTTTACCGCTACGCCGCCCAAGGGCGGCGTGGTGATGCTGCGGCTGTGGCAGTGAGAGGAGTAACTGGAGCGTTGCGATCGTATCCCCGCCTTAACGATCCCAGCCGAAGACCGGCAGCCAGTCTAGTCATTTGAGGCTGTGCAACCTCACAGTGAGGGCAGGGTGGAATTGAAATCTCTTTTCCCGCCACGTTCCGGCGCGGCTATTTGCGAAGGGTTCATCACAAGGGAATCACGTCTAAAATGCACCAGCACTCCCTATGCCACTAATGTTACGAGTTCGTAGACCTGCTCCACTCTGGCAGGGGGTGCAACCGTCCTGCTCGCGGAGACGCATACAAGTCTGTGCTCTTCAAGGTCGTACCTCGTTCGCTCCATATCAACATTCCTGTGTGCCACAACATCCGAAGACACGCTGAACCACGCCGAGGACCGAGCCTCCATGTACTGGCTGAACGCAACTTCGTAAGCTCGTTCGAGGTCCTGACAAGTTGGACAATTCATAGGCACGTCCTTAACAATCGGCTGGCTCGGCCATAGCTTCGAAGGTTGTCGCGACTCAGAAACAACTCACGAACTCTATCGAATCGCTTTGCTGGACGAATCGAGAGTGCTCCAGTAAGAAGTCTTCTCGAAACGTCGGTCTGCCGGTCCGTGATTCGTCGGGCTTGTTCTGTGAATGACGGGCCGCTCGGGTGAGCATCTTCACGGGATTGAGCGAACGTTGTCTCTCGTCAACGGTCACAGCGGGGCGTTTTCCTACGCGACGATAATTGCTATGGCGAATGCTCATCGCGACTCCTGACACTGGCCTGGATTCTGTAGTTAGGCAACTGGGGAACCGACCCCGCAACATGCACCTGTGGCCGGTTTGCAACTCCAGTACGCCAGATGCGCGATTGCTAAAGCTCGGGTGGGTGACGGCACAAACAAACGCTTAGCACTTCTACCGTCGAATTAGCCTGATGTAACCGACATTACGCCCATACCGGACTCTTGGGCAGTGACTTTAGTCACACGACTTTAGATATATCGTTGGCGGAGCACCACTTAATCGGTTTAGGACTCGCAAATACCCCGTGTCCCTACCGTTGCGAATCAATCGGAAGCCTGAGACTCACGAGGTCTTCGCCGTTTCAGTTCCAGCTCATTCGTGAGAGAACGATCCGTGGGTGGAAAACCCTCACATCTTATTCTGGCCGCCTGCTCGAGGAAATGCGTTGGCGAGATAAGACTGAATCATACTCAGCTCGGCGGGAGTGGCCGGCGCGCCTTTTGCGGACATAGTCTGCACGACGTTGGTCCATTCCTGCGGAGTGAGGCGTTGATTGGTCACGATGTCGAGGGCGTGGCAAGGGGAGCAGGCGCGAATAGTAACGTCGCGGCCTGGTCCCGGAGGCAGCAGGGCCGCGGCGCGGCTGAGTATCGCTTTCTTCTTAGGGTCCTGGTCGTGGGGATTCTGGTCCTGGGTTGTCGAGGCGAGCCTGGGTGGTGCGGCTGACGGCTGAGATGCAACGGGATTCGGGCTTGCCTGAACCACGTTGGGTCCTCCACCCGCGCCGTCATCGATAGTGAATGCGATGAGTTCATCGCTGAGCAGCGGCGCACGCAGCAATCCTCCACCTGTGGAGACGATCGCAACGTACTGCTTCCCGTGTTCGTCGGTGTAGGTGATCGGAATGGATTCGGCGGATGCGGGCAGATGGTAGGTCCAGAGTTCCTTTCCGGTCTTGGTGTCGAAGGCCCGGAAGCGAGCGTCGTCAGTGGCGCCGATAAATGTCAGCCCGCCGCCGGTGACGATGGGGCCGCCTAGGCCGGGACGGCCAGTGTGTTGCTTTCCTTCGGGAAGGTTGTCGGTTACACCCAGGACCGACCGCCAGGCAATCTTGCCGCTGTTCACGTCGATCGCCACGAGTTCTCCCCAGGGCGGTTCGTTGCATGGAAGGTGTTTCTCGGGATTCCAGAAGCGCACCGTTCCAGCGAACGGACCCGAATTGGTGTAGCCTCCGGCCTCGTCGGGCACGATGCGCATCGGCTGGCCCAGATTGTTCACATTCACTACGAAGAGGCCGAGCGTGGGGTCGAAGGCCCCACCCGCAGTAGTTCACGCCGCCGTGTGTTCCGGGCAGGTTCACTGAATAGCGATTGAACGCCGGAGGCGTGTAAGGCTGTTGGGCCAATAGCATGTGGTTATCGTCCACATAGGCCTTGCACCATGCGGCGTGCTCCGGCAGGTCGTGGTACAACTGCACGCTCGTCTGCGCGAGCGGCTCGGGAGTTACGGGAAAGGGCTGGGTGGGGGAGGCATGCTCGCCGGGAACGTCACTGGGAGGCACGGGCTTTTCGACAACGGGGAACAGCGGCTTTCCAGTAACTCGATCGAGCACGAACATGAGCCCGGTCTTGTTGACGATGACGACGGCGGGAATGGTTTTGCCATCGCGATGAACATCGACGAGAGTGGGAGGCGCCTCGGTGTCGTAGTCCCAGATATCGTGGTGGACCACCTGGAAATACCAGAGCAATTTTCCGGTGGCAGCCTCTGCGGCGACGACGGACGTGCCAAAGAGGTTGTCGCCGGGCCGATCTGTTCCGACGCGATCGTAGTTCGGAGCTCCAAACGGCATGTAGACGATGCCCCGCTCCTGATCGACCGTCATGTAACCCCAGACGTTGACGCCGGAGCGCTGCTTCCAGCTGTCGCCACCCCAGGTGTCGTGGCCTGCTTCTCCCGGGCGTGGCACCGAGTGGAACGTCCATACCAGCTTCCCGGTATGTATGTCCCATGCGCGCGTATCTCCGGCGGGGCCGAGCCCGCCGCCCGCGCCTCCCTGCCCTTCTCCGGTTCCTGCGCCGGTGATGACGAGATTTTTATAGATGACTGGCGGCGAGGGCAGAATGTAGAGCTTGTCCGTGCCCGTGCTCATGACTTCGGGGGTACGAAGATTGACGGCTCCGTTGTTGCCGAAAGCCGTGTTGACCTTTCCGGTTGCCGCACTGATCGAATAAAGGAAGCCATGATTGGTTCCGAAGAAGAGGGCGGGGCCGGTGGATGTGTCTCCGGGCCAATATGCGGCTCCTCGCAGCGATGCCTGATCTGATCCGGGAATGACGAAGACCCATTTTTCTCTGCCGGTGGCCGGATCTAAAGCGACCACGCGGCTGTAGGGCGTTACCACGAACATGGTGTTTCCGACCACCAGCGGCTGATCTTCAGAGGGACGCCATGCGCTGTCTGGCGCGCTGCCCGCCGCCGGCGCGGGCTTCATGTGATAGATCCATGCGACCTTCAGGTGGTCGACATTTGCAGGCGTGATTTGAGTCAGCGGGGAATAGCGCATGGCTCCGGAATCGAGGTTAACCATCGGCCAGGATCCGGATGCGCTCTGCGATGCAACCGAGGGAAGACGCAACCAGGTGAACAGGGCGAGCAACAACAGAACGTGCCTCAAGAGCGAATCGATGCCGGCGGGTTCTCGAGTCATATCCTCCTCGAACTCCAGGAACACGGTCTGTAGTAACAAAGAGCCGCATCAATTCTAACGAGAACAGCGCCTTGCTGGAAAAGGCATTCGCGCAGCGAACTCGTTGACATCCACACCAAGAGTGCTCAGCGACCTCGTATAAAATTGCACGAATTATTGCACGAAGGAATGAGCCTCCCGAGGTGGGCCGATTCTTTGGGGGCGATCCGAAGAGTTTTGATGGGAGGAAATTTGGGGGTCAAGTGACGGCGAGGCCACATGACCCCCGGTGCGGGATGGATCAGAAGCTCAGGTGCAAGCCGAATTGCTCGGAGCGTGGAAGGTTCTGCCCGGTGGACAGTCCAAACGTGCCGCTCGAGAGATCGCTATCCGGTTGGGTAAGGTTGACGCGGTTGAAGAGGTTGAAGACGTCGGCGCGGAACTCAAGCTTGAAACGCTCCAGGGTGAATTCCTTGGCGAATTGTGTATTTACACTGGCCATTCCCGGGCCGATGTACGTGTTCCTGCCGCCGTTGCCCTGGTTGCCCAATGCCGGCGTCGGGAAGGCGGAGGCAGAAGCGATCCCTTTCAAGAAATCAGTTCGGTTGCCTGTTTTCACAGTGCCCGCGGCGGGCCGGTCGGGCACGTCGTAACCATACCCGTCAGCATTGAAGTCGCCGCTGCCGGGCTTCAGACCAATGACGTTTCCGCTTTCATCGAGAACGGGATTGAATGCTGCGCTGGTGTATACCGTGAAGGGCAGCCCGCTTTGCAGAACCACAATGTTGGACATGCGCCATCCACCGAGAACCGCCTTGGCCAACCCGTTTTCAAACATGTTGGGCATCATCACCATGCTGTCGATGGTGAATCGTTTAGAAACGTCGAAGTCCGACAAACCATGCTGCGATGTCACGTCAAGTGGATTGAAGATAGCTTCTCCATTGGCTGTGCCGTTGTCGTTGCTGCTCATCTCATCGGTCGACTTGCCCATGGTGTAGATTCCGCGCAACTCCCACGAATGATTCATGCGTTTGGTGAGCATAAACGATCCGTAGTGGCCGTCGGCCACACCAATGGATCTGCCGAAGATGATAGGACCAAAGTTCGAATTCAGGCGCGTCTGATTTCCCTTGTTTGCAATCAGGTCTCCCGGGAACCGGTTGACGTCTGTCTGGATGAACAGGTGCTGGCTGTTCGATCCGTTGTAGTCAGCTTCGGCGATCAGGTTGTGTCCGAGTTCTTTCTGAATCGCCAGCATCCAGATTTGCGTCCGCGGTTGATCAATGGAGGACTGGATTCCCGATGTGAGCACGGGAAGTCCTACGATACCGCCGGCTGCATTGGTCTCGAACGTGATCCCCGGCGGAATGGGCCAGACAAGTCCGTCTTCGCTTCCAAGTGAATAGGTAAATGGATGCGAGCTGTTGGAAAGATTGAAGGACGGGTTGGCCCACGTCGGCGGATTAGCGCGCGACGGGAAGGACCACGATCCATCCGCCACGTTGTTGTAATAGAGGCCGTATCCTCCGCGTACTGCCATCTTTCCATTGCCGAACACATCCCATCCGAATCCGATGCGTGGGCCCACACCCTGAGGCTTGTTATTGGTGACGTACGCCGCGCTGCCACCCCGAACGGACATCACGCCGCTTGTAACCTGGGCGGCAAAGTCGCTACCGGATCCGGGCGTAAACAGCGGAAAAGGTGTTTTGGAGTTGTAATACGTGCCCCAGTGCCCGAAATAGTCATAGCGCAAGCCCAGATTCAGCGTGAAGCGGCTGGTTACTTTCCAATCGTCCTGCACATAGGCTCCACCATAGACCCAGCGAAGAATTTCATACAGGTCGTCGGCCAGAGAGCTTGTTTTCACATCCATGCCCGGGCCGCTCTGGCTGAATACGCCGTCCTGGGCGAAGTCCATGAGGTTGCCAAAACCAAACGTCGGTCTCAGGACTGCGGACGTAAATTTGTCGTCGTCGTGATGACGATCAATGTCAAATCCGGTGCTGATGGTGTGCTTGCCATGCGTCCAACTCAGCACGTCATGCCAATTGAAGTTCTCATGAACCCACCCAGCCGAGCCCCACTGGTTGAACCCTGCCACACCAGAAACATTCACGTCGGGAAGGGCCTTGTTGTGGGCGGTTCCGGGATTGGAACCCACCGCGCGCACCAGCGTTACGCCAGCTTCGTTCAGCAGGTTAGTGGAGAATGTGTGCGTCCAATCCACCTTGGCGTACACACCCGTGTTGGGAAGAACCACCCGGTAAAGCGGTCGAGGATCGTTTTGCAACTGGTCGGAATAGGTCCTGAACCAGTCAAAAAAGATGCGGTCTTTTGACTCATGAATGTCGTAATCGGTTCGAATGTGCCACTGATAGGCGTTGTGCGTCAGGCTGAGTGGAATGTTGAGGGTTCCCACGGCAGCGAGATCCGCTGGAAATGCAGTAGTCGGGAAGAACCCGGGGTTCTGCTTCTCCACCTGGGAAACCGTCAGAACGTTCGAAGTAGGATAAGACGGAGGTGGCGCCTGCTTGAAGAAGGTGTTGGCAAGGCTGTTTGGAAAGTTCTGTTGAACGAACTGAACAAAGTCTTGGGTCTCTACTGTGGCGACGTCGGTAGTTGCATTGGACGAAGCCAGTCCGAACGCGCCCACAAAGAAGAACAACTTGTCCTTGATAATCGGACCGCCGAACGTTCCACCGTACTCGTTTCTGCGGAACGCGGGAAATGCGCGGCAACCCACCGATGCCGGCGGACAGGACTGGAATTCCGTTCGAGAAGTGAACACGTTATTGGTGTGGTACTCCGAGACCGTGCCGTGGAAGTTATTCGTTCCGGGCTTGGTGAATACCTGGACATAGGCGCCGCTGTAGCGCCCCTTGGCGGCATCGAAGGTCGCGCCCGACACGCGAATCGCCTGGATGAAATCCGGCTCCGGCGACAGGTTTACCACGCCATCGCGCGAAGCGCTGTTGAGACCCGATCCGTCGACGTCGTATTCGTTATTCTCCTGGCGTTGTCCGGCGGCGTTGATCTGGTATCCAGCTTCCTGCTCGAAACTGTCATTGTTGGCCGAGCCTGATCCAAGCGCGCCGCCACTCGGTAGGCCGGAGCCGGTAACACCGGGAGCCAATTGAATCATGCTCGTGTACACGTTTCTTCCGATTAGTGGAGCGGTGTTGATCGTCTCCTGGGCGATCTCGCGCGAAGTATCACTTTTGTCGGTCTCAACTGCAGCCACAGCTTCCGATACCTGCACCGAAGTCGACTGCGTGGGCAAGGCGAGCGAGGGATGCAGCGTTTTGGTCTCGTTCGATTCCAACTGGACGCCGGTCTGCTTCCAATCCTTGAACCCCGCCGAAGTTACCTCGATGGTGTAGACGCCACCGGGCAGCGACGGAATTCTGAAATTACCGCTATCATTACTAACCGCGGCATTGGCTACGTGTGTGGCCTCATTGGTCGCGGTGACCTTTGCGCCGACGAGCACCGCCCCGGTTTGGTCGACGACAATGCCCGTGAATCCGCTACTGAACTGAGCGAACCCGCGAGGCGCTGCCAGAAGCGCGACGACCAAAGAGAGAGCAACTGCAAGAGCTGCTGATCTTGGTTTGTCTAGGCGGATCATCTTACCTCCTGAACGAAAAGCTGCTATGTGACGTTTCACCACCAGATTCCGGTGGATCTAGTTCGTGGCAACCTCGATGCGAAGTTGCTTTTGTTGTTGCAATTCCTCTGAGCGTTGTTGGGTTTTGAAGCGCGCAAGCAAGGCCTCGCCTTGTGCCTTTCGTCCAGTGCGGACGTAGAGACGGGCCAGCGAATATTGCGCAGGAATATGGCTTGGATCCAGTTGCAAGCACTTGTGAAGCGCTCGCTCGGCAAGGGTGGGCGCACTGGTCAGATACACATTGGAAAGTTGGTAGTACGAATCCGCGTAATCCGGATTCAGTTGAATCGCCTTCTCCAGAGAGCGTTTGGCAGATTCGCGAAGATCGTCCGCAGCCGCACTGGAATTTACGAAATTCAGCAAAAGCTTTCCCTGGAAGTAATACATGTAGTAGTTGTCTGGAAATTGTTGGATGGCACTGGCCAGGGTCTTTTCCGCCTCTTCAGGCCGCCCACTATGCGCCTCCACCACGGCGATGCTCAGCAAAGCGATGCTATTGTCCTTCTGCAGCCCGCTCGCTTTGCGGAGTGTTTCTTCCGCATCGTTCAAGTGGCCCAACTTCTCCTGGACAACTCCCTTTTGAACCGTCAGCCGGTATGAATCCGGTACATGATCGAGCCCAATCTCCGCGGAATCGAGGGCCAGTTGATCGTTGCCGTGATCTGCGCATATCGTGCTGAATTCGAGGTAACTGTCTTCGCGGCCGGGCTCCAATTCGGACGCACGCTTCAGCGACTTCATGGCTACCGCAAAGTCGCCGCGATTCTTGGCGATCTTCGCCAGCAGGAGTAATAGATCGTAGGCGGGGTGCGCCGCTGACTGATCTTCTAGGATTTTCTGCGCTTCCTCGTGGCGATTCATCTTTTCGAGAAGAAGCGCACGCTTCAACGCAACGTCGGTAGTCTGCGACGGCGAGGATTGAGCGTTGGTCAGGGCGCCTAGTGCCTTCTCGTTCAGCCCCAGGCGTGAATATAAATCCGCCGCTTGAAGATATTGCGAAGGCGTGTTCCCGGGGAGTCTTTCAAAGGCTGCCAATGTTTCTTCGGCACGCTTCGCGTCGTGTTCCTGGTAGGCGCACTCCGAGAAAGACAGCGCCGCGTCCGGGTACTGGTAAAGCAGGCTCCCGGCGGCTTCCATCAACGGGAGCGCTCGCTTGCAATCCGACTGTTTCTGCGCAATCAATCCGAGAAAGAGACTTGCAACAGTCCGCGGCTTACCGGGGACAGCTTGTATGTCCTTGAACTGTTTTGAAGCGTCTTCATAACGGGCCAAGCCAAACAAGGCTATCCCGAGATTCTGCTTGGTGGACACAAAATTGGGGTCGATACGGAGGCTATCGACAAAGTATTGCCGCGCGGAATCCAAATCGCCTTTGAGGCTGTAGGCCGCACCAGTGGCGTCAAGCAATCTCGCATGTTGCGGTTCGATCGCAAGGCCCCTTTTGAATGCGCTGATGGCTTCGTCGACGTGGCCGCTTCGCGCTTGCGCAAGTCCAGCCTGATAGAAATATTCCGCTTGTTGGTGTGGCGAGGAAGTAACCTGGGCGCGAGCCGGGCACATGCCGAGCGCAAGGCAAAGGCTGGCTACCGCAGCAGGAATTCGAAAACAGGATCGAAGAGTGCGGCCCTGGAAGGACTTTCGCCAGAACGATCGGTGATTGATGTATTCAGACGCCATTAGGGTAAACCTCATCTTCCGCCGATTCTGCAGTCTGCTGATGTTCCCGATTTGCAAGATGATCTACCGTTCTCGTGCAATTCCGGCCAGACCAGGCTAGCTTTTTCTGGTCGTGATTTCCGAGGGTGCGGGCATTTCGGGGTTTTATGAAAGCTTTCAAAATTGGGCCGGACTAACCAGCCTCACAACGAGGCACAGTTGTCATTTTCAGGGAGGCCAGTTCCTCCGGCACGAGAATGCGCAAAAATCTAAAACGTTTCAAAGCCCATTGTCAAGGAGAATTCCGCCGGCCTGTGCGCAGGATGTCCAGGAGCCCGAATCGAAACGGACGCTTACCCTGGCAGAGACCTTCTGCCGGAAGAGGATCGGGATAAGTAAGTAATCGACGGTTAAGACGTCGTTTTTTCTGGAGTTTCGCCACATTTTAGAATCGGTTCTTTTGGATCCCCTATGTGGATGTCCCAATCCGTCGCTCGCGCTCCGCCTTCTTGACTGCGTTAAGAGATTCGCCGCCGACACTTCGAGGGACGGCCGCCACAGAACCGCGCAGACTCAGGGTGGTTGGAAGGACAACGTGTTTCGCGGGAGATTTATCGCCGTGGAGGCGTTCAATGAGGATGTGCGCTGCCGTCGTCCCGAGTTGATAGCCCGACTGAGAAACGGAGGAGAGAGGTGGGTGGGTGGCTTCGGCCAGATCGAGGTCGTCGAAACCCATTACCGAAACGTCTTCCGGACACGACAGTCCCGTTTCGCGGATGGCTCGCAGGACTCCTAAAGCAATCATGTCGTTTCCGGCGAAGATCGCAGTGGGTCGAGGGATGAGGCGGAGAAGCAGAAGAGTCTTGGAATAACCGCCCTGTCTGTCGAAAGTGGTTTCCTGAATGTATTCGACGGCAACGTGGATCTTGGCCTCGCGAATTGCCCGTTTGAACCCATTGAGCCTATCTTTGGCGTTGGTCAGGTGCAAGGGGCCCACGATCATGGCAAGTCTCGTGTGGCCCATCTGAATCAGGTGCCGGGTCGCATTGAGAGCGCCTTCCTCGTTATTCGCAGTAACACTGTCGCCCGACCAGTTTCTGGGCAGGCGATCGACGCAAACCACGCCGGTACCGGCGCGGCGGTATGACTCTGCCTGCGCCGTCAGGTCGCTGAAGTTCGACGGAATCACGATGAGGCCGGCAGGCAGGTAGGTGCGCAGTTCCGTCAGGTGCACCAATTCCTTTGAATGATCGTTATCGGTGTTGCAGAGGACCAGCCTGTACCCGTTGGAAAACGCAATATCTTCTGCTCCCCGAACCACCCCCGGAAAGAACGGATTGGTGATGTCGGGAATGACCATCCCGATCACGTTGGTTTTGTCGCGCCGCAAACCCCGCGCAAGTTGGCTGGGTTGGTAGCCGGCAGCCTGCACCGCGTCGAGTACCCGCTTCTTTAAGGGGCTTCGCACGTTTGCGGAGTTGTTGAGCACATGCGAGACGGTGCCAAGAGAAACGCGAGCAATCCTGGCGATATCTTTCATGTTTGCCATGGCGTTTTCCCGAACAACCCCGAGACTATACACGTTGAACTTGGCTTGAGTATACCTGACTGAAAGGATTCAAAGCAGCCCTAGGGGACCAGGGGAGGCAACCGCGCTGGCACCGGAATGCCGGGCACAGTTGAACCGAGAGCTTCTTTTGCAGTGTGCAAAGAATTCCCGAACAAGATCGCAGAGAAGATCATCTTGACAATTTGTTGCCGGCACGGCTATCTTCCTCTTTCGCGTTGCTTGAAAGCTTTCAAGTCAATGACAATCTTGAGGCAGCGCAGGAGAACACCGAGGATGTTCGCGCCGCCACGGCCCGCCACGCGGCGATGGTTAGCCTGAGGCCGCTCGGGGCAACGAACAATCTGCCGGGCTCCGCGATCGGGCCTCCGGTGAGAGAGGAACGCGTTCCATGTACCAGCCTGAGATCTACGGCATTGTCCTGTCATTCATGATCTTGAGCATGCTTTGCTGGGGATCGTGGGCAAACACCCTCAAGCTTTGCCCGGGATTCAGGTTCCAGTTGTTCTATTGGGACTACGTCATCGGCTTGCTCGCCGGAGCCCTTCTATGGGGTCTGACGCTGGGAAGCTTCGGAGCAACGGGCAGACCATTCCTTGCAGACATCGCCGCGGTAAGCCTGCGCAATGCAGCGCTGGCATTTGTCGGGGGCGTAGTCTTCAATGTCGCGAACCTTCTTCTTGTCGCAGCGATTGACATTGCCGGACTGGCAGTGGCGTTTCCCATCGGGATCGGGCTTGCTCTGGTGGTTGGTGCTGCCGGGAATTACGTCATTTCCCCAAAAGGAAACCCGATGTTGCTGTTTGGAGGAATTGCCCTGGTTGTCGCCGCCATTGTCTTCGACGCGATCGCTTATCGAATGCGCGAGGAAACCCGCGCAGCCATGAGCCGCAGAGGTATCGTCATCAGCCTTATCGCGGGTTTGCTGATGGGGACTTTTTATCCCTTCGTTTCCAAGGCCATGACCGGGCCGGATCCGATAGGTCCCTATGCGGCGGTTCTGTTCTTTGCGTTGGGTGTTGCAGCCTGCGCAGTTCCCTTCAACTTTCTGCTCATGCGGAAGCCGCTGGACGGCCGGGAACCGGCAGCCATGAAGGACTACTTTCGAGCTTCAGGATCCGCTCATGTCTGGGGCATCCTCGGAGGCGTTATTTGGTGTACCGGGGCTGCCTTGAACTTTGTCGCCTCGCAGGCGCATATCGTTGGACCCGCCGTCTCGTATTCCATCGGGCAGGGGGCGACGATGATCTCCGCCTGCTGGGGAGTATTTGTTTGGCGCGAGTTCGCCTCCGCTCCTGCTCGCTCCAGAATCTTCCTGGGCTGGATGTTTGTTTTCTTCCTGGGCGGACTCGCGGCTGTCGCAATTGCTCCGCTCTTTTCCTGAGTTGGAATTGGTGTGTAGTCACGGAGAAACAAAGTGTCTTCGCATAAGCCAATCGTCGTGGTAGGAAGCGCGAACCTGGATCTGGTCGCGGTTGCCGAGAGAATTCCGGCCATGGGTGAAACCGTGAGCGGGACTGACTTTCAGATTCATCCTGGAGGAAAGGGTGCGAACCAGGCCGTCGCCGTTGCCCGCCTGGGATATCCCGTGCGGATCCTTGGACGAGTGGGCAGCGATTCCTTTGGCGCTCAATTGAGAATGCATCTCGAAAGTGCAGGGGTTGACATTGCGGGGCTAATTCAGACAGACGGCGCATCCGGGGTTGCGGTCATCGTCGTATCCAGCAAAGGTGAAAACAGCATCGTGGTAGCGCCGGGCGCGAACGCCAAGGTGACCCCGAGAGACATTGCGGAACATCTGTCCGTTATCCGCGAAGCAGGCATGGTCCTCACCCAACTCGAGATTCCTCTTGAAACGGTCGAGTATCTTGCCTCTGTCTGCGCGCGAGAGAAGGTTCCGCTGATACTTGATCCCGCGCCGGCAAACCAGCTTCCCGCAGCGGTTTTCCAGCATGTCGAGTGGTTCACACCGAATGAATCCGAAGCCGCATTTTATAGTTCGGAGCGAAATGGCCAATCCGGATCTCCGCCATCGGCCGAGATCGCAGAAGCCCTGCTCAGCAAGGGATGCCGCGGCGTGGTTCTCAAACAGGGTTCGCGCGGCGTCTACGTTGTCGGGCAAGGTATTCGAGGAGCCTCGATCCCTGCCTTCGCCGTAACGGCAGTCGATACCACCGCAGCCGGTGACGCTTTCAATGGAGCCTTCGCCGTCGGACTGATGCACGGAAAGTCGCCACACGCAAGCGCGTTGTTCGCCGCCGCAGTCGCGGCTATATCCGTGACAAGAACCGGAGCGCAGCCTTCCATGCCTACCATGGCGGACGTGGAGTCATTCATGAGGCAGCATGCTGCTGCTGCATCCTGAGCGACCGTCGAGAGTTGCCATTGGCGCCAGAGAAATTCAATGAAGTCTATGAATCCGCAACATACTCAGGAGAACGATCCATGCAAGCGATCGCATGTAATGTAAAACGGACCGGAGGGCTCACCCTCTCGATGGCGTTTCTTGCCATCTCTGCTTTGGCTCAGGACTCGCGTTTTGTTCCATCCTCGTGGACCGAGCAGTTGCTCAACTCTCCGCCGTGCCTTACTCTTCGCATGCCGTGGGAAGGAGGAAACATTCCGTGTACTCCTTTCACGCACCAAGAGTGGCTCACCGATCTCACGCATTGGCGGGCCGAGGGCGCATTCGCGTGGGCTACGATCCGGCGCGCTATTCGCTTCCCGCTCTCCAGTGGACCCAATCCAGTTTCATTCAGCCCCAGATGATGGTGCATGACCGGTACTTCTACGATCCTGTTCAAGGCAAGTACACGGTCGATCGTTATCTCGATGATCTGGATAAGCGCTATGGCGGAATCGACAGCGTTCTCATCTGGGCGACGTACCCGAACATGGGGATTGATGATCGCAACCAGCAGGACATGGTGCGATCGATGCCGGGCGGTATTGACGGGCTCAAGCAAATGGTGGCCGATTTCCATCGCCGCGGCGTTCGCGTCCTGTTTCCGATCATGATGTGGGACCAGGGCACGCGCGATCCGGCAAAGCTGTGGCCCGATGCCACTGCTGAATTCATGAAGCAGATCGACGCAGACGGCATCAACGGTGACACCCAGGATGGCGTGCCTCTGGCTTTTTCTCAGGCGGCCGAGAAAGTCGATCATCCACTCGGCTTTGAACCGGAAGTCGGATTGGCAGACGAGGACCTCGCGTGGGACGTGCTCTCGTGGGGCTACTATTTCAAATTTCCATTTGTTCCCCAGGTGGATCGTTTCCGGTGGCTGGAAACGCGTCACATGGTTCACGTGTGCGACCGCTGGAACCGGAACCAAGACCGATAATCTGCAGTTCGCATTCTTCAATGGAGAGGGTTGGGAGAGCTGGGAGAATGTGTGGGGCATCTGGAACGGCATCACTCCTCGCGACGCCGAGGCTACGCGCCGCGTTGCCTCCATTGAACGGGCGTTTGCTCCATTCCTGACCAGCCCTGATTGGGAACCGCTCTATCCCATGCACATGTATGGCGTATTTGCCAGCCGCTGGCCGCTTGGAGATCAAGCTCTCTGGACGATCGTCAACCGCAATGAATATGACGTCGATGGCCGCCAGATGACCGTTCCATACCAAGCCCGGTATGCGCTACTTCGATCTCTACCACGGCGTAGAACTCAATTCGATTCAGGACGGCGCGTCTACCGTCCTGTCGTTCGCCACAGAGGCGCATGGATTCGGCGCAATTCTGGCCACCCCGAGCGCTCCTGACTCGAAAACCCAGTCGCTCCTCGAAAAGATGAAGAGCATGACCGCCAAGCCGCTGTCGAGCTTTTCTCAGGAATGGCAGAAGACCCCGCAGGCGCTGGTTGAAATACCGCCTACAAAGCCCGCGCGCGAGACTCCCGAAGCCATGATCCGAATCGATGGGGGCGATTATCTATTCGTTGTGGAGGGCATCGAGATTGAGGGAAGCAATGACATCGGAGTCGATGTGCAATATCCGTGGGAAATCAGCCCGCGCCGGTACCATGAGCACCGCATGCAGATCAAACCCTTCTACATCGACAAGTATCCGGTGACCAATGTCGAGTTCAAGAATTTCCTTGATGCAACGAAGTATCACCCCAAAGACGATCTCAACTTCCTCAAGGATTGGAAAGATGGCAATTTTCCTGACGGATGGGCGAACAAGCCGGTAACCTGGGTGTCGATCGAAGATGCACGCGAATATGCGAAATGGGCCGGAAAGCGGCTCCCGCACGAATGGGAATGGCAATATGCCGCGCAAGGCAATGATATGCGCAGCTTCCCCTGGGGTAGCTGTGACTGGACCGTGCCGGTGACGATCCCCAGTCCGATGGCGTGTCCCGTGCCATTGAACCCTGCCGACACAGTCGCGCCCATCCCGGACAGGGGGCGGGTGATGCTTGCCGCCAGCGATGTGAATGCACATCCGAAGGGGGCGAGTCCGTTCGGTGTGATGGATATGGTGGGAAACGTGTGGCAGTGGACGGATGAGTACGTCGACGAGCACACGCGTGCTGCGATCTTGCGCGGAGGCAGCCACTATCAGCCGCAAGGTTCTGTATGGTATTTCCCCCAGGCGCACAAAAATGGCGAACATGGAAAGCTGTTGCTCATGGCGCCCAGTTACGACCGCTCCGGAGCGGTGGGCATTCGCTGCGTGAAGGATGCGGAATAGCATGTCGTTTGAGCGACAGAGCATTGCGAACGACGTGCAGGTCAGTCCCACTGATGATTTTGCGCAATGAACGCTGGCACGCCGATGTGATTCAATCGATCTCAGGTGAAAAGTCGGGGCTGGCTCAAGACTCAGAGGCAATCGGCGGAATAGCGTAACTGCGACCACGATTTATTAGCCGGCGTTTTGAGTTCTATTTCAGGAAAGCCGGACATTAGCATGCCCGGATCGGAGCAATGTTCGCTCCCAGCGACTAAAGTTAAGTATGGCCATTGCAGACATCATTGCAGCAATCGACGAATACATCGCCCGTCTGCGGGCGGCACGAGACTTCATCACGTCTCCCCGTAACCAGCCGGAAACGAGCAAGAGAACACCGTTAAATCGAAAGAGTCGAAGAAAGCGGGATTCTATCGGAATGCCTGTTACGTCGCCGAGCACAAAGGAAATTGCGATCCAGATTATTCCAGCCCGGCTGCCACGGGAACAACGGCGAAGGGTAAAACCTGCGTTGCCGAGGATCTCCGCATTGGGTGGCCCAATTCCCAGGGGACCAGTGGTGATTCCTCCATCCGATCTTGCCCGCATTCGGTCTCTTTCCAATCAGGTTCAATCCACTTCGCAGGGATCGCAGACTAGTCGATCCGGGGGGCCGCTGGAGGAACTTGCTCAAGAAGTTGCAAAACGTCTTGGATCGAGTAGAGGTTTTCCCAATTGAGCTTGGCGCCTCAGTGGAGGCATCCCGTCCCGGGAGAGTGCACAGGGTCTGAGGAGAGTCTGACTCGAAGGATGCGTTGCGCCACAGCGGATATCGGCAACTAGATCTGAAGCTTCCATTCGAGGCCATGGTACTATGACCCGACGTATTTCTGCCCCGCATGGAACGCCCTCTAATCGCGATAATCGGAGACGCCACCAAGTCCTCTGACCCAGCTGTCGCCAGGAAAGTGGGTCGAGAGCTTGGAACTGAGCTGGCAAGAAGGGATTGCCGGATACTCGTTTTCTCCTCGAGCCAGGAGTTCATCGAATGGGAAGCAGTGCAAGGCTATCGCAGTTCCAATAAGAAGCTTGCTCCCGCGTCGATCGAAGTGAGATACCCACCAAACCTTCACTCGTTGTTCCCCGGCGAAAAGCCGGATGATCCCGTGTTCGTACGCCGCCAACAGACACGCGACTGGGAAGCTTCCGTTTACCCTTCGTTCGCCGAGATTGATGGAATTGTGCTCCTGGGGGGCGCTTATACGACCAAGATCGCAGGACTCCTCGCGATGGGCTCGAGGATCCCAATTATCACGCTCGCAGGACTTGGAGGGAGTGCTCAACTCGTGTGGGACTTCCTCAAGGGAAATCGAAACAGCCCAACCACCGATGAAGATCTCGACCTGATGGCCAGACCCGAGTGGAGCGACTCGTCCGCTGCCCGGCTGGTCGATTGTCTGATCAACCAAATGCAGCGACAGAGAGAACAAGCAAGGCTGGCGGCCTTCAGCAAAAACGAACGGCACCGGCAAAAAGTCCTGACATGGCTTGCCCTCTTGGGATCCGTTTTCTTCCTGGCGGTGTTATTGTCCCTCACTGAACTGCCCGCCTTGAGCGCACTTTCCTTCTGGTTTCGGTGTTTGCTCCTGATTGCGCCTGCACTTGCGGGAGCGTCCGGAGCGGCGATCCGGGTGCTCTGGGACAATTGGAGTCAGAACGCGGTTCCCTTGGAATTGCGCCCAATCGGAATGACGATCGCTCTGGGTTTCTGGGCTGCAGGAGTGCTCGCTGCGCTGTTCCTTTTAGAGCAGATCTGGGTTTCCGGCAACTCCGCGGCAGACACGACAGGCAAATTCCTGGGAGTCGGCATCGCGATAGGTTTGATCGCCGGCTTGACGCTGAACCGTGTGTTCCCGAAACTCATCCAAATGGAAGTTCCGGTACAGATGGATTTTCATGCCAACCAGGGAAAGGTCTCAAACCGGCGACCCGGGACTAAGAATTAAGTGTCGACACTCAGCGCCTCGTATGTCCGCCGCGACTAGCTCGACGGGCGCACGCACCGGAATCCGACGAATCCGAAGTTCGAGTATCGCGACTCCGCGGTTGCCCATGCACGCCCGCGGTTGGTGAGAAAGGCCGCGGAACAAGTATTGCTTCCGCCTTTGATGACCATTCTCCTCGCTGGCATGACAGTCTGCGGGCCGGATATCTCGCCTTCCGGCTCCTCCTGCGAATACGGGTCCGATGTCCATTCCCAGGTGTTCCCGGCAAGGTCAAGCATGCCCTCGGGCGTTTCTCCCGCAGGAAAGATGCCGACCGGTGCGAGATATTTTTCCCGAGCCGCGAACCAGCACCGGTTATTGTCAGGAGGCTCAGATCCCCAGGGGAAGACTCTTCTCTCAATGCCGGCTGCAGCCCATTCCCACTCTGCTTCGGATGGCAAGTATGTTCCTGCCCACGCGGAGAACGCGGCCGCCTCAAACCAACTGACGCCGCGGACAGGGCAGTTCAGTTGCTCGAGCTGCTCTTCCCATCCCGCCGGTTCTTCGTATCGCTGGAAACCTCCCTGGGCCCAATATGACTTCTGCGCATATCCGCCGGAAAGCATGAAATCCCGGTATTGTGCCACCGTGACTGGCAAGCGTGTGATTGCAAACGCCGGAAGTTCCTCGGTCTTTAGGGAGGGCCCTTCCGACGGTGCGTGGAGGTCGTGGTTGGCAAACCGCGGCCGGGAGGATCGGGGCTCTATGCATCCGGAGGGCAATTGTACCCAGTCAAGATTTGCGGTTCTGGGATCCTGTATCGACCCAAAACATCGCACGAACCGGACTCGCAATTCTGGATCGAGGGTGGTGGCTTCGCCCGAAAACACCGTGTTCCCAAGTTGCTGGTATATATCGCCATAGACTGGCTGCAATTCGCGCCGATTTGCCTGGCCATTCGTCGATGCCAGTCGCTCGAGGAGCACCAGTCCCGCGGCCTTCTGACCGTACGATGGTGCCTTGCGAACCGTGGCACTCAGAAGGTCAGCCAGGCCGTCGACCCTCTCCCGATTGTTGGCGGAAAGTATTTCCACGAGCATGGCAAGCGTGTCGTGCCAATCCTCGTGGAGCAACGCAAGTTCCTGCGCCAGGAGGGTTTCGTTCTGGCGACGCTCGAGCATTCTCGCCAGCGCTCTCGCAGCCAGAAAATCCTGGAAGCTTATATGCCAGAATCTCAGATCGGACCCGGACAGAGAAATCACGCCTCTGGTTGCATAGGAACGCAATGCATCGTGCAGTGGTCCGTTGTCATTTGCGTTTTCCGATTCAGCAATCAGATCTGCGGCCCAACCGATGCTCACTGTGAAGCGCTTTCCCCGCCGGTGGGTCTGCATGGCCAGTGCGAGCCCCTGGAGTCGTTCCCAAAGAGCTGGCTCGGCGTTGCCGGCAATCAACTGTTCATAGAGCGCCGCCGGACCCACCGCGAGTTGACGCCGCTTCAGCCATTGAGGGCATAACATCGTCAGGGTCAGAGGAGTCGCGGCGATTCTATCGAGGGTGCGATCCTTTTGGAGCGCATCTATCAAGGAGGCTACGAACTCCTGAGCCTTGTGCGGCGCAGTGGGAAGTCGAATCCCGCTCCACCACTGGAGAAACCGCCTCCGCTCGCGGCCCGTGAAGTCCAGCAGTTCGATTACCGCGAATGAGTTGAAAGGTTGGAGAGGGATTAGGGCGGAAGAACGGCCGGAAAGAATGACAGAGACCTTCCTGTACGTGTTGTGTACTCCGGCGAGCAAGGGCTGGATGCGCTCGATGGGCACCTCATCCAAGCCATCAACCAGCAGCAGGCTCCCTTCCCCGCGAAGGCTGGATTCAAAGAACTGAATGTCGTAGCCGGCGCCGCGATCCTTCGAGTAATGCGTCCACGCGTAATGACTGATCCACAATGGCGCGGATTTCGAGGACGGCACCTCCGGGCCGGGATCCCTCATGACCAGAAACCGGTCGATGTGCGCGATCAGTTCCGAAGCCCTGATCAAGATGGGAATGGACGGGGATTGCGTGCTCAATGCACTGGCAGCGAAATCTTTGGCGATCTTCTTGAGAATCGTGCTCTTCCCCGAGCCTAGGCCGCCCACCAGAAATACCCGCTGACGCCGCCTCAGCTCCTCCGTAATGGAGAGCTTTGTTTTGATTTGAGCTTCCTGGGTGTCTTCTTTGTTATCTCTGACCTGGAAAGGAATCTCCATGAATGCGGAGTCGATTGAGATAAATAGGCGGTTCGCCTCTGCCGGTCCGGGAAAATATAGATCCGCGCTCGAATCGATGACTCCTTGCAAGTAAACCTGGGGAGAGAGACCTGCGGTTCCGTGGCGGCGAAGGCTCGAACCGCCGCCTGGTTCGTCCGCTGGACTGGCTCTGGTATCGCGTCCCGAAATGTTGGTTCCATCGCTTCCGGAAGCATCCGGCTGGTCCACGTCTGAAGACGACAGATCCACTTTCAGCTGGAGGGGCGGCGGCTTGATCGGCTGCTGGTGCAACGCCCTCAGCAACGACTTGAATTGCTGTTCATCGTAGGGATCCTTGCGGAGATCGACCCCAATCTTTGACTGCAAATACAGCGGGAGCGACGAGTCCCAGGTTCCTTCGCGAAGCGCTGGAATGAACTTCTTCGCCAGGATTTTCTTGCTAAGACTGCTGGTGATCACCATGGATTCATAGCCAACGCCTCCGTCCCTTTTGTCGGCGCGTGCGGCATATCCCGGCGTGCAGACTGCTATCACAAAGTCGCTGGTGGCAATGCTCTGCTCCATGAAATAGAGGCGGTCGGAACCGGGAACGAGATGCCATTGGTCGAGAATGACTTCGACTCCCCCCTGCCCCTGCAGCTTCTCCGCCAATTTGCGCACCCAGTCAATGTGCGAAGGGCTTTCCCATGCATACGACACAAAGGCTCGCGGGGGACGGAGTTCGCCCGCAGACGGTTGTGCAGTGTTGAGGCTCGGGGATGGAGGCGCTTCCGAATGGATGAGAGAAGAAATCGCCTTCTCAGAGACAAGGAACACCCCTGGGTCCTCTAGGGGGATGAGAAAACCCTGTTCGACCAGGTGAGTCCACGGCGCTTCCAGCAAGTGCTCGCGGATTGCCTGACTTTCTCCGGGAGGATATTCCGAACTCAGTTCGAAAGAATCCTCAACTCCAGCGAGTTCCTCTCGCCGCAGGGGACGGGTGCGATTGGCATCAATCTTCGCCAGCTTACCGAGAAGGAAACTGCTCTTGACCTCGAGCGGCAGTGCCTTCAGGTCGCCAAGCGTGGGAGCCTGAGAGGCGAGAGAATCCTGCAGAGTTCGCATCGTGGAGATTATAGGACAGCATTGGAAAACCCAGGAGGGAGAAGAATTCCCGGCGTCGAACGTGTCCCGTTGCGCAAGCGGAGCCTGGAAACCACAGAGAATAGGTTCCGGACAAGAGACCGTAAGGGTTTGGATTTTGCGGAGGATGCGCGCGAGCAGAGGCGGCGCTGCTGAATGGCGGATGCTGTTGTGAAACTTCCAACCGTTAACTCGTTGATGATGGTTGCGCCGGAATCAGGCGTTTGCGCTTCCCACCCGACGATTCTGACTGCCGGGCTCGTGCCTGCTTCCTTCGTGTTCGGGTCTGAGTCCATTCGACACTCAGGAAGTTAGCGCGAGTTGTGGCAGAAACCGGAGGTTGAGGGGCCTGATGCCGTGGTTGAGATTCCGCGGATGTTGTCTTTCCGTCTTCAAACTCCGCGAGGATCGGTTCGTCGATGATTGAAAGCTGCCATTCCAGGTCGTTTTCAGCTGCAAGTTATTCGAGAATTGGCTGCTCCGGCGCGTAATCCGGCTCAGGTTCGGGGTTATGCATCCAGCCACGCTGCACGGTACGGTTGCCCATTTGGCGGGGGCGGCTTGGCCGGTTGGCTGGGCGTTCGCTCGGTCGAACTTCAGTGTCTGCGTGCGACCGCCGGCGGTCAGGCCAACGAGGAGGTTGATGGTGGTTACCACGGTGAACGACATGGTGGATTCTCCTTTCGAGGTATGGGGGGTTTGGCTTTTCCTCAGCCAGTTGAGAATTCTGATACTCATTTCCGTTGTCCTTTCAGATTTGTGATTGTGATCGAGGAAGAGGTGAGGTACAGGGGATCAATCCTTCTTCCTCAATCCTCTTTCAACGTACCTCGAGTCAAAAGACACTTCAATTGCGAGGATTGCCGGACGAAATCACGTTTGCGCCAGAGTCGCGGGACGGTTGGAATTCACCTTCCGATTCCACCGGGTAGATTCCGAGGGCATTCAACCGCGTACCGCCTTCTTCGTTTCATGGGTAGGCTGGAAGAGCATGCTTCCTGAACTTCCATTGCTCGAGACCCTGTGTGCGCGAATCGGCGCCGGGAAACCCCTGGCGAACGTCCGTATCGTGGGCATACAACACCTGCTCGAGACGACCGGAAGCCTGGTGAAAGCACTGATCCGCCTTGGAGTTGCGCCCAACGACGTGTTCCTGGCGGGGAAGGCCTATTCCTCGAACCCTGACGTCGCGAATGAACTCACCCGGCTCGGGATCCATGTCCTAGAACCGACGGGGACTTGGGGCTGGGGAGAGTTTCACCGCCAGCTCGAATCGAGCGCGAGAGATCTTTGGAGGGCGGTCTTCAGCGACGGCTATTCCGGAGAGGTTGTGGTGCTCGACGATGGCGGGTTTACGCTGGCAACCGCACCCCCATTTTCTGGCCGAAACCGAATCGCGGGGGTGGAACAGACCACCAGCGGCACCTTGAACGCCAGTTCGGCGGGTCTAAGGTGTCCGACCGTGGATGTGGCTCACAGCGCGGCCAAGAAAATCCTGGAATCGCCCCTGATTGAAGCTGCGGTCTCACGTCGTATCCGGTATATGGACGGCGCATTTCCGCCTGGCCTGACCTGGGGAGTGGTGGGGACTGGGAATGTGGGCACGGCAATCCTCGACGGCCTGAAGCGCAAGAACCGACGCGTTCTAGCCTATGACGTCGATCGGTCCGGAAGCAGAATGGCGGACGTTGTCTTTTGCCGCGACCTTCGCGAGTTGTTTGAAGAAGCCGACGTGATTCTCGGGTGCGCCGGACAGGACATTCTTGCCGGGCAGACATGGTGGAAGACTCTCTCCGGCGAGAAAATCCTCGTGAGCTGCTCCTCCAACGATGTCGAATTTCGTACGTTGTTGAGAGCGCTCCGCGAAGGTCCGGCGGGAACCCCGGCCGACCTCCTGGGAAACGTCGTCATTCCCAGCGAGTCAGGAAGGTTTACGGTGCTGAGGGGCGGATGCCCGATCAATTTCGACGGGACCCGCGAGTCCGTTCCTGCGGAAGATATCCAGATCACCCGTGCTCTGCTTTTGATCGGTGTTCTCCAGGCCCGTGAAATTCTCGCTCGGAGGGAACGCCAAGCTCCTGTTTTTCTGCCACTTGCGCCGCAATTGCAGTCGTTCGCCGCGGTGGAGTGGATCCGGCTGCGTCAGAAGTCGTACCCGAATCTGGGCCGTCTGGAGTCTATCTTTCAGGATCCTGAACAGGTTGCCGTTCTTTCGATGATCCATGCGCCAGCGATGGCTCTCCCGGTCGTCCCCGGAGTATGACCGCCGTCCTGGCAATGGTCAGCGGCTGAGCCGCACGCCCGAAACAAAGAAGGGACTGCCCCAGTACAGATTGACCTTTTCTTCAGAGGTAGTGGGGGCTAGGTCTTGCTCGGCCAGATCATCCGCGTAGTACACCCCTACATGTTCAAAGGGCGACTCCTTCCTCTTCGGTTCCGGAGCCGTGCATGGCCCGCCGTTCGACCTCCCCGAGCCATTGCGATACCCGGCCACGGTTTCTGATGGGAGCCTGGGCGGCTGCACAAAATACTTGAGCGTCGGGGGCTTCAGCCTCCGTGCCCACTCATCTTTGATCTTGTCGATCATGACAGCGAAGTCGGAAGGAAGCTGAGAATAGGTCTTCACCGCGGGCATCTTGGGGCCCAGGAGGGATGGGCAGCGGAAGGAGTAATACCCCGCATCCCCCGGTTCCTTAAGGTACCCGGGCCGGAGTAAAACGGGGGTGTATTGAACGTTGAACTTCGTGGAATTCTCAAACAACGCGTTGGAAAGCAGGTCGGTGAACTCCGAAAAGGGACCCCCTTCTTCCTTGAACAGGTGCACCGGTTGAAACGCGGGTGTGTCGCCCTTGAGGATGTTCATCCAATGCTTAATAGTCACAAATTGATAGAGCTCGCCCAGCTGGCAATTTGCGTTGCGAAGCTGGTCTTTCAGCCTTTCATGCAAGCGGGCGTCCTCAACCGCAACATGGCGCAGCGCCGCGGATTGCTTCCACCCCACCTGCAGCAGGTTTCGAAAGAAGACTCTCCCATTTCCGGAAGAAAGTGTTTCATCGGTGACCTGCGGCAAGAGGACGATGCGCGTCTTCCAACTCGTCCGCTTTGCGGTCACAGCCTGCACCAGTTGCCAGTGAGGCGAGTGATCGTCCCATATTCGCCCATCGCCTAGAAGAGTCCTCAACACATTGGCATTCCCGAGAGGAGCCATGACCCAGACCGACCGTACACCGGACGACACGTTCCACAAAGGAGCGGACTGGGGAATGCCAAGGAGAAGATCGAGCACCTCAAACACGCCGTATAACTCGCCTTTGCCTAGGACGCCGAGCGGGGTGCGTCGGCCATCCTGGAAATGCCACGGGTAGTCGAGAAAAACCTCCGCACAGCCTTCCAGCACCAGGCTCAATGGGATGCTGGCATACTTGGCCAGGCTTGCGACCTTGTTGCAGTCCGGGCAATGCCGGCTATCACACGGAGGGTGGAATTCCCCGGATTCGACGATGGCATCGCCATACCGATATTCCAGGATGGGAAGTTTTGAGTCACAGCAAGGAAGTCCCTGAAAGGCGGTTCGCATCTCCGGCGAACAGGCATCAAGCATTGGGAGCAATTGTTCCCAGCTGACCCACTCCACACGCCGACAGGGCTGATCCATGTGCACCCCATGTTTGAGGTTCAACAGTACGGCTTATTCGTTTTAGGGAAGCCTACCCGCCCCGCGCTCCACTGATGAGTGAAGCGGCAAATGCCCACGAGACGAGGCAGGTCTATGTCTGATACTTAGACCCCGTCATCTTACGCGAGAACATCAGCGGCGAAATATTACCAGAATATTACTTGAGTTACTAGAACATCTATTCCCGATGACCGGACCCCACAGGCCCGGCGATGCATGGCAGACAAGGGTGTCCTTGCTTGGCGACCACTGACCTAAGCTTTACCGGCATCCATTCTGAGCGGTAACTATATGAAAGCTATAGGTTCTAGAACGGCCGGAGGTGGCGCGCTCAGGATTGCCAGCCTCCGCCCAGAGCGCTGTAGAGCTGCACAATCGTCAGCGCTTCGTTTTGTTGTGCGGTTACCAGGTTCAGTTGAGCGGCAAACAGATTTGAGTCGGTGGTCAGCACTTCCAGGTATCCCGTCGATCCGCCCTGATAGCGAACCCGCGCCAGGCGCACGGCATCCTCGGCGGCGGCCACGAGTTTCTCCTGCTGCTCGCGATACTCGCGCTGCTTCTTCAATGCGATCAGCGCGTTCGAGACATCGCGAAAAGCCCGGGCAATGGTCTTCTGATAATTCAGCACCATCTCTTGCTTGGTCTGCTCCGAGAGTTCAAGCTGACCGCGCAGCTTGCCTCCCGCGAAGAGCGGCTGCGTCAGCGTTCCGATTCCGTAAATGGTCTTTCCCGCGGTGTCGAAGATGCTCGAGAGGCTGTCGCCGCCCACGCCGGCCGAGGCGCTGATGGAAAGATTGGGAAAGAACTGGGCACGGGCGACGCCGATCTGCGCGTTTGCCGCGATGAGAGTCGCTTCGGCCTGCTGGATATCCGGCCGGCGTTCGAGCAATTGCGACGGCAGACCGGTTGGCAAATCCTGCGGCGGCGGCGTCAACGCGTTTGGATCCGTGTGCGTGACGGGTCCCGGATTTTCGCCGAGCAAAAGCGCGATCGCATTTTCGGTTTGCTGAATCTGCTGCTCGATCTGTGGAACCTGCGACGTTGCCGTATAGAGCAATTGCTCTGCCTGGCGAACATCGGACAGCGGAACGGATCCTCCGCTCTCGAGTGTCCTCGGTCAAATCGAGAGAGTCCTGGCGAACCTTGATGGTCTGTTTGGTGATTTCGAGCTGACGATCGAGTGCGCGAATCTGAAGATAGGAAGTCGCCACCTGCTGCACGAGCGTCAGGCGAACCGCGCGTTGCGCCCAGGTCTGCGCGAGCAGTTGCGCGCGGGCAGCCTCAGTCTGGCGGCGATAGAGTCCCCAGAAATCCGGTGTCCACGCGGCCGACACGCTGAACGATCCATTCACCAGCGGGCTGGGAATCTGCGTGCCGAGAGACGATGGCAGGCTCGCGCCGATGGCCGTTCCTCCGATCGAAACCGTGGGAAACTCCTGCGAACGCGTGATTCTCACCTGCGCCTGCTGCTCCAGAATGTGCTGCGCTGCAATGCGCACATCGTAGTTATTCGCCAGGGCCTTGCGGATCAGCTCCTGCAAGTTCCGGCTCGTGATAGACGGCGGACCATTGCTCGTCACCGAGAGAAGTCTTGCCGTCGGAAGAGACGGCGCTTCGTCCGCGCCGCGGAATGCTGGAGGCGCGGTCAACTCCGGCCGCACGTAGTTCGGTCCCACATTGCAGCCGGATAACACAGCAAGTCCTAAGATGACCGCGCAGAACAAAGAGGACTTCATGAAGATAGAAAACCGGGTCATGCTCAGTCTCCCTCGGCCGCTATGGGCATCTCGCCGGACTTGACTTCTCTCGCCGGCCGCTTCTTAGGTACCGATTTGCAGTCCATGGTGGTGTCCCCTGCCGCCGCGCACAAAGCGGTGCGAGAGATACTCGACAACCGAGAAGGTGACAGGGATGAAGATAAGTCCGAGTAGCGTTGAAAGCGTCATGCCGCCAACCACCACCGTGCCCAGGATGCGGCGCGAAACAGCGCCCGAGCCGGTCGCTACCGCCAGGGGCAGGCAGCCGACGATGAATGCCAGCGCGGTCATCACGATCGGCCTGAAGCGAAGGCGGGCCGCGTTAAGCGCCGACTCGCAGATGCTCTGTCCGCTTTCGTAATTCGTCTTTGCGAACTCGACGATCAGGATCGCGTTCTTCGCGGACAGTCCGATCAGCATGACGAGACCGATGGTTGCGAAAACGTCATTCTCAAATGCGCGCAGCATGCAGAGCGAGGTAGGCGCCGAGAATCGCGACCGGAGTACTGAGCAGCACGCTGAACGGCAGCGTCCAGCTCTCGTACAGGGCCGCGAGGATGAGGAACACAAAGGCAAGCGAGAGTCCGAAGACTGCCCAGGATGGAACGCCCTTTTCGGCCACCTGCTCCTGGTACGACATGCCGGAGTAGTCGAATCCCGCGCCCGGCGGCATGGTCTGGTGGAAGACCTCTTCGAGCGCTTTCCGCACCTGGCCCGAGCTGTATCCCGGAGCGCCCGGTGATATTGATCTGCGCGGCGTTGAATTCGTTAAAGCGAAAGATGAATTCGGGGCCGGTAATCTGACTTACTTTCACCAGCGATCCCAGCGGAACCTGGCTGCCGTTCGCGCTGCGCACATAGAACTGGTTGATGTTCGCGATGTTCGTGCGCGACTCTCCTTCGGCTTCAACATAGGTCTGCCATTGCCGGCCGAAGCGATTGAAATAGTTGACCAGGTAGCCGCCCATGAAGGTCTGCATGGTGGTGTAGATGTTGGTGAGATCGACCTGCTGTTGAAGCGCTTTTTCGCGATCGACATCGGCATAGAGTTGCGGCACCGCCGGCTGATACGACGGGATCGCGGCCGCAATTTCAGGCCGCTTCGAAATCGCGCCGAGAAAAGCGAAGACGTTCTTCGTCAGAGTGGTTGGATCGTCGATTCCCGAGCGATCTTCGAGAATCATGGTGACGCCGCCCGACGTTCCGATGCCCGGAATGGATGGCGGCGGAAAGGCAAAGGCGATGCCGTCCGGATTCATGAACAGGCGTTTCTGCAGATTGCTCTGGATGTACTCGAGCTGCTCCTGCTTGCTCTTGCGCGCTTCCCACGGCTTGAGCGCGACAAAGAAGAATCCCGCGTTGGTGCTCTGCACCTGCGTCAGAAGGGAGAAATCGGTGACCGCGATAACGCCTTCAATGCCCGGCGTCTTCAGCAGAGCATCGGTAATCTTCTGCTCCGCCGCGTCGGTGCGTTGTGCTGAGGAACTATCGGGCAATTGCAGGGCGAGGAACATGTAGCCCTGGTCTTCGGTCGGAATGAATCCGCCGGGAAGACTGCGGCCCAGAAAGACTGCGGCGACCGCAACCAGCACAAGGCCCACCATCGCGATCGCGGATTTGTGAATCAGCACATTCGAGGTGCGAACAAAGCTGTCCGTGGTGCGGCCGAAGAACTTGTTGAAGAGCGAGAAGCCTCCACCCAGCGGTCCCTTCCTGCGGCCTTCCTCTCTGGGCTTGAGCAGCAGCGCCGCCAACGCCGGGGAGAGCGTGAGTGCGTTGAAGGCCGAGATCAATACCGAGATCGCGATGGTGACCGCGAATTGCTGATAGAGGCGGCCGGTGATTCCGGGAATCGCCGCGGTTGGGATAAAGACGGCGGCCAGGATCAGCGCAATCGCCACCACCGGTCCGCCCACCTCGTTCATGGCCTTTTCGGTTGCGGACTTCGGGTCCATGCCCTCGTCGATGTGATGTTCTACGGCTTCAACGACAATGATGGCGTCATCGACCACCAGTCCGATGGCGAGCACCAGCCCGAACAGCGAGAGCGTGTTGATGGAGAAGCCAAGCGCCGGAAAAATGATAAAGGTGCCGATGAGCGAAACCGGTACCGCCAGCAACGGGATGAGCGTGGCGCGCCAGCCCTGAAGAAAGATGAAGACGACAAGGACGACCAGGCCCAGTGCTTCCAGAAGCGTATAGACGATTTCGCGAATGCCCGCCGTTACGGCCTTGGTCGTATCGAGCGGAACGTAGTAAGTGATGCTCGGCGGAAATGTGGCCGAAAGTTCCTTCATGCGCGCTTTCACCGCGGCCGCGGTCTCCACGGCATTCGAACCCGGCAACTGATAGATCGCCATCACGCCCGAGGGCGCCTGGTTGTAGCGAGCCGAAAGACCATACGCCTGATCGCCCAGCTCGATGCGCGCAACGTCCCGCAGGTGGAGAATCGAGCCATCAGGGTTGGCGCGAAGAATGATATTGCCAAACTCTTCAGGCAGTTACAAGACGCCCTTGCGTACGCACGGTGTAGGTGAATTGCTGACCATTTGGGATCGGCTCGGCGCCGATCTGGCCCGGCGGGATTCACGTTGTTCTGGGCCTGCATCGCGGCAGATCACTTCAGTCGCAGTTACGCCGAGTTGCGCAAGCTTGTCGGGCTGCACCCACACGCGCATCGCATACTGGCCGCCGAACGTCTGCACGCGCGACACACCCTTGACGCGCGCGAGCTGGTCCTGCACGTTGATGATCGCGTAGTTAGTCAGAAAGTCTGCGCTGAGCTTTCCGCCGGGCGAATTGATGGCCACCAGCATCAGCGGCGAAGTCAGCGCTTTCTGGACGGTCAGACCCGCGGTGGTTACCTGTGCCGGTAATTGCGACTGCGCCTGGTCCACGCGAAGCTGCGCAAGCACCTGGTCGATGTTGGCATTGGTCTTCACGTCGAAATCGACGAAGAGCTGGACTACGCCATTGTTCGCGCTGACCGAATTCATGTAGATCATGTTGTCAACGCCGTTCATCTGCTGCTCGATCGGCGTCGCGACGGCCTGCGAGAGAGTCTTGGCATCCGCGCCCGGATAGGTCGCCGTCACCAGGATCTCAGGAGGAACAATATCCGGATACTGCGACGTCGGCAGCGTGAGCATGGATACCGCGCCCACGATCACCGTGAGGATCGCGATAACAATGGCCACAATTGGCCTGCGAATAAAGAATTTTGACATGAGTTACCTCCCCGCCGCCCTGAGTCCTTGCGATGGGGAGACGGATTGCGCCTTTACGACCTGCGGACTGACGGGCGCGCCTTCGCGCAGTTTCTGAAGGTTGTCAACAATCACGGTTGCATCGGATGGTAGACCTTCCTCAATCACCCAATTGTTGCCGTATTGCGGACCCAGGGTCACGTTGTTGACATGGACTTTGTTCTCGGCCGTAACCGTGTACACCTGCTGCTGTCCCTGAAACTCCGCGACGGCCGCTTGAGGCACCAGAATGGCTTGATGACGCAGTTCCGTATTGGCCTTAACGCGGCCAAACTGCCCCGGACGCAGAAGGTTTTGCGGATTGGGAAATGCAGCCGCGATGCGAATGGCGCCCGTCTGCGAATTCACTTGGCGATCCACGAACGCGATGCGCCCCTTGCCTGGGTATTCGTCTCCGTTGGAGAGCGTTAACGTCAGCGGAACGTTGCCGGCTCCTCTGAGCAGGTCCCCGCTCCCTTTCGCGGCGCGATGCGTGAGGGCGAGATATTCGCTGTCACTGATGGAGAAATAGACCTTGATGGGATTCAATTGCGACACCGAGGTCAGAACCGACTGTGTATTCACCAGGTTTCCCACCTGGACGGTGGCTTGACCGGCAACACCGGAAATGAGCGATCGTACCTCGCAAAAACTGAGATTGAGCTTCGCAGTTTCGACAGCCGCCTCAGCCGATTTCCCGTTGGCCTCAGCCTGCGCTTTTTGCTGTATTTCGTTGTCCAGCTGGCTCCTGGCGATCGCACGTGCCTCGGCCAGGGGGGTATCGCGGTTCACGTTAATTTGTGCCAGCGCCAGTTGCGCTTTCGCCTGCCCCAACTGCCCTTCGGCCTGATCAACGACGGCCTGGAACGGGCGCGGATCAATCTCGAACAATACCTGGTCCTTGGCGACCTGGGAACCTTCGGTATAGAGCTGCCGGACCAGGTAACCCGCCGCCTGCGGCTGGATCTGCGCGTTCACAAAGCCATCCATCGTCCCCACCCATTCATTTGCGATGGGAACATCAGCAGGCGCGATCTTTATCACGCTGACAGGCATCGGCGGCGGGGATGCAGTACTGGCGGAAACTTCCTTTTTGCCGCAGCCTGATAACAGCCCGGCTCCAATTGACAACAGCGCAAGACCAGCTAGCGTCCAGATGATTCGGACACCACTCGCCTTTCTCTGCCTATTCACATTCATGCTGGCTCTCCGTTCGGGGGAAGTGGGGTTTCTTGAAGGAGTTGCGGACGCAGCAAATGCCTCGCACGAAACTTGTTCCACTTGGATGAAACTGATTCTTTTCCGGATTCACGAATCTCGCGCAAACATCAACTTCATGCCTGCGCAATTCGACCCGATCGCGTGAACGATGCGGCTTTCGCTCAGCGTTTAGTTTGCCGGTGCGGTGGCTTAAATCCGGATGATCGTGCAAAAGAACCGATCGCCGAAAACAACTCGCATCAACTTACAGATTGTTACGCTTGCATGTCAGGTCGCCGCTCTCCAAGGCTCAATAGCGCTGCCGCTAGTGCATAGAGCGGGCGGAATATCCATGTGGCACAACGTCCACACGAGAAAAGATGCACCGCAGTGCAGCCACGATTCATTCAGTCACCGCCGTGTCCGGACGGCCGCAGCTCTGGACGACGACGGCATCGGGTGCTGCCAGTGACTACGGCGTCGCCTGCCTTGCGGGCGACTCCTTGTCTAATTCAGGCAGAGCGTCCCAACTGGCTGAAACAAGCCCGAGCCATCCTGGCCAGGGAGCTCTGGCTTCACGTCTATATTCGCGCCAGCTCGGGGCTACTCAACCACTAAGCCGCTTACGTGAAATTGGCCTATATCAATATTTACATGATCCCCGCGCTTGACGGTCCTGCGAGGATTGGAGAACGCCATCCAATAGGACCTTCCCTCCTCCGGACTGTTGCTCTGGCGCAATTGCCCGACCTTTTCGAGAGAAGGAATCACCAGCCTGGCGCGAGCCGCCGGTGAGATCAAGACCGCCTCAACATTCTTGTCATTGAGAATCCTGGCCTTCCCGGGATCCAGGATTCGATAAGAAAAGCGAATCAGTTCCCCCGACTCAACCGCCTTCACGTTCAGCGAATCTACACCCCAGACCACGGTGTAATACTCACCTGCTCGCTTGGGAAGGCGATTTGGTCTATGCCGCGACGTCCCGACCTGGACCGGTTTGGTCGGGACCGCTGATTGTGCCCGCGCCGACAACTGGGCGATTCCGGCCATACCGATTCCTGCAAATAGAAAACACGCAGTCAGTAACTTATTGCTCATCTGATTCGCTTCCTTTAATTGCTTTTCCCGCATGGACGTCGACGTGCCGGCCGGATGCTCTGACTCGACAGCGGACATTTCAGGCAAGCGCCGCACTATTTGTGGACCAACGTCTTGCACGCGCTCATCCCCGTTCCCGTTGCGATCTTGCTCAACTGCAGGTTGACGGTGCCGAGAGCATATTGGTATCTCGAAGTACCGCGATCCCCCTGAATCTCGGTGCTCGAATGCCCGCGAATGATCATTGCCACGTCGTCCTGGTACGATTGCGCATTCTTGGCGTCAATCCTGGTGCAGTACGAGGTAATCCCATCCACGCGAGCAAGCGACTCGATGAAGATGGTGGTTGCATCTTTCGTCTCGGGCAGGGCCGAAACTGACATGACTGCCATCGCAGCCAGCAAGGCTGTAGTTCTGAATTGCATAATCTTCTCCAAGGCAATGAATGTGAAGCAATTGGCAATTCCTTGCCCTGTAACTTAGGGCTAAGTTTTCGGCCGTTTGCGTAGCGTTGAATTTTTGGGGTGCTGCCCGCGGGCGAAACCGCAGGCAGCACTCCACCGGTTAGTTCTCTTACCGTGCGTTTCCGTTGAGCGTTGAGGTTTGTGTACCGGCCGCATCGGTAACTGAGACGGTCGCCGCCTTGATGCCGGTCGCTTGCGAGGTTAGAGGTTTGAACTGTACGGTCACCGTGCAGCTCGCTCCCGGTGCCAGTGTTGTATTGGCCGCAATCTGGCCGTTACCTGCCGGTCCGCAGGTCGACAGTGCGCGAACAATCGTGTAGTTGGCCACGTTCGCAGCGCTGCCGCCAAGTGTCGCCTGGCCAATACTATTGAGGGTTACGTTGCCTGTGTTGGTCAGGACAAAGGCCTGCGCTGGATCAAGCGAACATGCAATGACTCCAAGACCTGTTCCAGGGCAGTTACGCGTCTGGCTTGGCGCCCAGTTACCAGGAGCGAGCACCGCGCTGATAATCGACGCCACTCCTGTGCCACTAAGTGCGACGGGCGAACCGGTCACCAACACATTCGACGCAACCACTACTTGGCCTGTCGATGCGTTCGTGTTCGCCGGGGTGAATACCACGTTGATTGTGCACGTTGCGTCAGGAGCCGCGATGGTACCCAGGGTCGTGCCGCAGGTACCGCCTGAGCGGGAGAATCCAGCACCGGTTACGGCGACGTTAATTCCCGTCTGAGGCGAGGTGCCAATGCTGTGCAGCGTGAGCGTTTGTGAGGAGCTGGTGGTACCCACCACCACCCCCGTAAAGGCTAATGGCCCACCTGTGATGCTGGCCAGGGGAGTATTCGGGGCTAACTGATACTCCACCGCACCGGCATCGACAGCGTTGTTGGTCTTTCGCGGATTTCCGTAAAAATCAACGCTCGGTGCCTCGTTGTAGTTAGCTGTGGCCGTGTTCGGAATGTAACCAATCACCGGAGAACCTGCTGCCGGCCCGTAGTTACTGAGTTGGGACCCTGTTACTGGATTTGTTAGTGCAAGCGGACCCCAACTGACGTTGATCCAGTTGTTGCCCTCATCCACTGTGGCCGCCGGCGTTAGGTTGAACACCGGGTTTGGAACCGTGGCATCCGAGATTCCCGGAGGTACTTGGTAGCCCATGCTCGCAAACTCCGGAGGAGTCCGTGATCCGTTGCAGTATTGGCTCATCACGGTTGGATTGCTGGCGCTGTTGTTAAGTCCTGGATAGTCACTGGCGTCGGTCAGCACCGAGAACGAAGGCGCCAGAGCATATCCGGATCCGTGGTTTCCCGGACCTGTGTCACCGCGAACACCGATATCCCAGTAGTTGGGAGTTCCGGCAGACATTACGCATGCTCCCGTTCCCCCGGCGATAATCCCACCGTTGCCATTTGTTGTCGTGGCGTCAGCCTGCGGCTGCGTTGGCGCGGGAGTATTCGAGAACGCGCTGAACAGAGTTACCTGGTTCTGCTGATTGGTCAGCCCGCCCACCGGATCGCCAACTCCGATGTAGAACGCGCGGTTCTGCCATACCACGTTGTTCGCCAACAGCGGGAAAGACATGTGCTTGCAAGCCCCGTTGGTCAGTCCACCGCTGCCCGTTCCTCCCGAGCCGTGTCCCGCGGGGCACGTGACCGTTAGCGAGGCCGGAAGAACTGAGGCCAGGACAGCGCTGTGCTGCATGGTCACGATTCCGGCAGGTTGAGGCGTCGACGTTGAACCACAGTTCGAAACGCACGTCGGTCCCTGGCTGCTTGCCACCGGGGCTCCAAGCGTATTGAAGAGCACCCCGGCTGAGGCCGTCGTGTCGTTAGAAATGATGGTGTTGTTGATGAGGCTGATATTGAGCGCATCCTGCATCGAAACGCCCGCACCATCCCATCCCGCCACGTTGTTGGAAACGATGTTGTTAGTTACAGTGACGTTGTTCCACTGCGATGGAGTCCGTGGGAAGGCAGCTACTTCGGTTCCATTCACTCCCTGGAAACGAAGACCGCCGCCGCTCCCGCTCTCTGCCGCATTGCCCTGAATCAGGTTCGCGTTGATAACCAGGTTCGGACCGCTTCCGTCGCTGAGTCCAGGCGTGCAATCAGCATCGGCCGGCGTATTTCCGCATTCCAGCCCGGTTGGAGTAAGGCCGTCCGGCGGCGCGCCCATCACCAGAAGTCCACCGCCATTCGTGGGAACGGTTGGATTCGTACTCTGGTTGAACAGGATCGAGTTATGTTCGATGTCGCCGTTCTTGATGAACCCGAGGTGCACGACACCGCCGCCATCCCCGGTGCTCAGGTTTCCGCAAACCCAGTTGTAGTTCAACTTGTAGTAGTCTGCGCCGATGCACATGGTCACGCCGCCGGCGCCGGCTGGAGTCGACGAATAGAGTTCATCGCCGATAGAGGAGTTCAATGATACTGAGTTGTGGTGCAGGTTGACGTTCAAGTTGAAGCAATACGGCAGTTGTCCGCCCGTTGGACCGCCAGTCTCGCACGATCCGGGATCAGCGTTGCCGGCATCGCCGAGAAGATACGCGTCCGGAGACTCACCTTGTCCAACGGTGATTCCGCCCGTCAGCGTTCCCGAGTTGTTGTATACGCGGTTGTTTGCGATCTGCAGGTTGTGGCCCCATCCATGAACGAAGATGCCGCCGCCGCCCTGGGAGCTGTTTCTGACCGACAATCCATCAATGGTCGAGGGATTGCACTGGAAGTTACTCGGATACTTATTCGATCCGCCTTGACCGGATCCGCAATCGCGGTTAGTTAAGAGCGTCGTCCCTGTCGGGAACGAAGCTTCTGAGCCGCTTCCGAACACATTCGTCGAACCGGCGGGAATGTTGACGCCCTTTCCAAGGACGGTAATGCCGGCCCCTTCGTAGGCGCCCATGAGGGTGGGCTCCTGCAGAAGCTGTGCTAGGTTGCCATTTACGGTTGTATCCCAGCCCAGAATTCCCTCGAGCGGGATGCGATCGACTTGCGGGTTATTGATTCCACCATTGAAGCCGGTCCATCCACCGCAACCGGCAATTCCTGACGGATCAAATGGATTGCCGGTGGGGAATGTTGTGGACACACCCGATTCCGGTTGGCCGTTGAGCGCCAGCCCAAACAGGCAATTTACCTTCTGGCGCCATGGGTCCATCTTTCCTTCAGGCTGGGTATTGGCATCGATCACGCTTGACGTAGCTCCTACACCCTGCAGACGGACGGGTTTCCACATCAGGACCATCTCGTTGTAGATGCCGGATTCAAGAATGATCAGGTCGCCCGGTTCCGCATTGTCGATCGCGGTCTGAAGTGAACCTGGACCGTTCTGCGTCATTGGAGTTGTGGCGGAGATCCGCGTAGGAGTCTTGCCACCTATGGTCACAGTCACGGCATCGATGGACTGCTTGCCATTGTCCGCGGTAATCGCCAGTTCGCCGCACAGCGCATTGGATCCGCCATACTGTGCCTGCTGTTGAACAGTGCAGCTCGGAACGCCCGATGGAACCTGGACCGTGATCTTGTTGTCGCTCCAGCTTGTCACCGTTGCGGTCTTTCCACCGATCGTTACACTGCCAGATCCTTGGCTTGCGCCGAATCCGTAGTGGCGAGTAGCGGTCTTTTGGTTGAAGGGTGCATTTGTGGCTTGGGGACCCGAATATGCATTGTTAGTCACACTCAGATCGCCAAGAGCAGTGATAGTTAGTGTTGCGTTGTTCGCATTGATCGTTGAGGTGGCCGAAGCTCCCGAACCGCCGCCGCCGCTGAAGCTCACCGATGGTGCGCCCGTGTAGCCTGCTCCTGCATTGGTGGCATTGACGGCAACTACCTTCGACGTAATCGAAGAACTCGCCGCCGCGTTCGTTCCGCCGGTTGGTGCTGCATCGAAGCTTACTGTAGGCGCCGATGTATAACCTGAGCCTGCGTTGGTGATCGTGACAGACTTGACCGACTGAGCGAGGGTTGAGCTGGCGCTCGCCCCCGTGCCACCGCCACCGCTAAATGAAACGCTCGGGGCGCTGAGATAGCCCGAACCCGGATTCGTGATTGTAACTCCCGTAATCCTGCGTGTTGCATTGTTTCGGGTTGCCGTCCCTGTCGCCCTGACTCCGCCGGCCGGAGGTGCGCCGAACGTTACAGTCGGATTGGATGCATAGCCCGAACCGTCGTTCGTGATGGAAACACTCTTGACCGAACCCGTCATGACAGCCGTCGCAGTCGCAGCCGTTCCCGACAAGGTTGGCGAACTGAATGTCACGTTGGGCGTGCTTGTGTAGCCACGGCCTCCATTCGATACAGCAACGTTGACCACGGAGCCCGAGATCACGGCAGTACCGACCGCTCTCGTCCCGCCAAGAGGCGCTGCGCCAAATGTTACAGAGGGTGTTCCGCTATACCCTGAGCCAGAGTTAGTAACTGCCACGGACGTTACATATCCCTCGCCGGAGCTTGCCACCCAAGGCCCATCCCCGTCGCCATCGACTCTGCTCACAGCCGGAGTCGCATCCGGGTAAGCGCAATCAGGATGGTTATAGCCCTCGGAGAATGCCGTCGTAGGCGTTACCGGCGTGTCCATGTACTGCGTTTGAGCAGGCATGAAGGGAATTTCGTAGCAGAAATCGCTGTACCCCGGGTTGAACAGCGGGTCGGGAGTTGAAGCCGTTCCAGGGTCGTTCATGCACGTGACCATCATCTGCGGTGAGTAACCCGTCGGGTTGGGCGGATTCACTTCCCACGTGGAATACGTCAACCCGTTATACGCGCCCCACTGATCAGAGTAGATGCGCTGCGTCTCGGTCCCGGTCCAGTCCTTGATGGCGACCGGCAGGTTCGGCGGCGAGAATTTCTCGCCAAACTGAGGAGAGAACGGATCGAATTCAGACGTAAAGTCGTCCGTGATGATCCCCGTAAAGTGAGCAGCAGCGTGGGTGGATGTAAAGAGGTAGAACTTCGCCTGCGAAGACGTCTGATCGTCGAGCGTGACCTCCTTGCGGTCGCACAGGTTGCGGTATGCACCGGCAAACGGTGCAACTTCACCGGACTGCGGGAACAGGCTGATGTAGTCCGGAACCTGGCGCAGTTCACCAACGCACGGCCAGTACGTTTCGGCAACCCCGGTGTCCGACTCGTGGCTTGGCAAAGTGGTTCTGCCCAGGTTTGTGGTCGAGTTCTGCGGATTGTTCGGATTGTAGTACTCGGCGATTGTCGCCTGATCGGGCAGAATGTAAACCGACCCACCAAGCCCGGGGAACTCCACCGTGGCCGGCGCAAGGAAGTTATCGCCGATCAGGATGTTCTTATCTTCTTCCTTCACCAGTTCGTATCCAGGCGGAGGTACTACTTCCACAACGTACTTACCCTGAGGAAGCATCGGCGTACCATAACGATAGGTGTCTTTCTGATCAGGGTTCGAGGTACAGATGGTGCAATTAGTGCCCATGGGCTTGCCCGAGACGGGATCCATGCCGGTCACACTGGGGAACTGATACATGCCGTCATAAGGCGCCGGCTGTAACTGGTTCCAGTTGTGCATGCCGTCATAACACTTGAATTGCGAGTTGTAGGGAACCGTCGTAGGCGTTGCATTCGGGTTGTACGCGTCATTCCCCGGATGATGCGCTCTGTATAGGTCCAGGTAATTGGGTTGGTTATCCAGCGTGAAGAAGAAGTACGGGTCGGCACCCGGACCGGTATCTTTTCCCTGGCCTGGGCAGTTCATGTTCGGAATACCATCCGCGCGAAATCCCTGCGCCCAATCGTCCCAGCTCGATGTCTTAGTCGTGTCCACGAGCGTGAGCGAGGTACTTCCGTCCGGCGCCGTCTTTTCCTGGTACAGGTTAATCGTCACATTGGGAATCAAAGGCTCCCAACTCAACTGATCAAGCATCTGCGGATCGTCGAACGGTCGCGTCGATGCATAGACAACGTGACCACGAATACCGCCGTTTTCTCCGGGAACATACGGCGTCTTGCCAAACTCAAGAAAGTTGCTTTGGCCCGCGAATCCTTGCCACGCTTCTGTAAGAACCCACGGAGGATCGATTCGTCCCGTTGAATTCGGGGACACGCCGGTGTTGGGACCGTCCTTGATGGATTGATTCGTGCAATCCGCATCGTTGCAGTAGACCGCTCCAGGCACATGCAAGTTTCCGGGCAGCGGATTCTGCTCGTATGTGTTTGCCATGAAATGAGCGACGCTGCTGGCCCCGCATGGCGCGGTCGCATTCGCTCCGGTTCCACCGCACGTCGATCCGTCGGATGGACCGCCGGCGTCGTAAACCACGTGCGTGCCGGTGTTCTTATAGCGCGTCGCGTCGGTTTCGACCACGTACCAGCTGAACAGCGGGAACTCTTCGTTGAAGTTAGCCACGCCATCCAGGTCGGTGCTGTTGAAGTTTGAGAAGCTGCCATCCCGGAATCGAATGTTGGTTGGAATCAACGCCAGGCCCTTCTCGTTGTCCTGCCGCACGCCGTCGCCGTTGTCATCGAAGAATGTCGTGGTGTAGATGTCGGCATGCCACTGGCTTGTAGCAAGTTGCCCCATATCTGTCACTTTGCCACCCGATAACATCACCGGAGTCGAAAGGCCGTCCACGAGGAAATCGTCCCACTGGTCAAATACTGTCACCCTCCAATTTCCGTCGGGGAGACCGTTCAACTCAAATGTGCCGTCCGCATTGCACTTGGTGAATGCGAAGTCTTCGCCATCCGGATCACCAAAGCTCACGTAACACTGCGTGAACGAAAACGCAGAGTAATCGCCGCTGCTGTAAAGCCGTTCGTCGGGCGTACGGCTCATGCGCTCGCTGGTCACCATGCCCTTCAGCGTGTTGGTGCAGTTCGTCCCGGTAATGTTGATGTCGGAACCATTGCACACACCCGGCTTGCGGGCATTGATGATCTTGGGATTCGCAAAGCCAATGGCCACGTGGTAACTCGCAGGACCGTACTCCTGGAAGTAACCCGCTTCGCCAATCTTCAGGAAAGAGTCGAGAGCCTTCTGGCCGTCCAGCGTGTTGGTCTGAAGCCACTCCTCGCCTCTTGCGATGCGATCCGCCGCCGGGGTTGCCACGATGCCGTAACGTCCCGGCATCATGTTGGCGACAACAGCTTGCCCGGCCAATGGTGATAGCGTCTTGCCATCTGCTTCATACTTCGGACAAGTCACGATCATTCCCGTGATGCCCTTCTGAGATCCGTCTCCGCCGTTCTGGGTCATGTTTCCGGTCACTTGCGTGGATATGGGGCAAGCATCGGCATTCGTTGCCGGATCAATTGTCCCGGCCAGGCTGTTTGAGAGCGGCTGGTTGAACATGTCATAGTTCACCTGGCCGGTTGCATCCCCGCTCCCACCCGCATCGTCAAAGATCTCGATGTTGAATTGACCCAGTCCGGGCTCGTTGAGCGCGAGCACATCCACACCGCCGCCGGCATCCTGTTCACCATTCAGCGGGAAGTCATCCTCGAAGACAAACACAGATAGTTTCGACGGTGGGTACGGGTTAGGCTGCGCATAGACAGTTACATTGGATGCCTGCACATGTGTTACGGGGTCGATCCCGATAGGTGCACCGCCCATGCCATGGCCGCCCTCCGCATTACCGGTGTTGAATGCGTTGGCCGCATCGCCTGGCAAAACCGAAATGTAGTAGCGCTTGTGGGGATCAAGGTGCGCCTGCGAAGGATCCACGGGAGTCTGCTGAATTCCCGCGCCGGTTCGGCAGATGCCATTGCCCACATCGCAAGCGGCATCCTGCCCTCCCAGTGTCTGGCCCGATTCGCAGGATTTCGGCCCCGTGCATCCCGTCGTCACGATCGGCATATAGCTGGTATGGAAGTTAGTTCCGAATGTCGGAACCACCGTTGTTGAGGTAGTTCCTCCTGTGTTTGTCGTTTTTGTAGGATCCACGTAGAAGGTGCGATCTTCCTCGATGATCCAGCGATAGTCAGTGATCTGAGTCGACTTATCCTGACCGTCGACGACCGTAATGTGGGGAGCGTTGGCCGTCGGGAACGTCACCGTAGCTGTCTGTGCGGCGCTCAGAGTTCCGTAGGTGCTCTGCGCCTTGAACTGGAACGTATAGACTCCCGCGCTCGGCACGTTGGCGGTAAATCCGCCCTTCTCATCGACATTTAATGCGAAACTGCCATTTGGAGTTACCGTGGAGGCTACGACCTTCAGCGGATATCCGCTTGCATCCGTGGCTCCCATGAGCAGACCGGGAGAAGGCACCCGGATCGCAGTCGCGGTGTTAGCTGTGAAGTGCAAATCTCCGAACGTGATTCCGCCGGCCGCGTCAGCCGTTGCGGCGCCCAAGGTAACCACAGCGGTCGGCCCGTTGCCGTTGGCCTGATAGGTAAAATGATCCACTCCTGTCCACCCCGGGTTGGGCGTGTAGGAGAAGGTTCCGTCCGCGCTCAAGGCAACTGTGCCTTGTGTTGGGGCCACAGAGATCTTCACACCAAGTACGTTTACGTCGTTCGCAATGACGCCCTTGCCCGGGTCAGATACGGTGACCGGCTGGCATGGGTTAGCGGCACAGGGAACCACGTAGTTGTAAGTGTCAGGATTGGCCACCGCTGTCTGGTTCGCAGCGTTCGGAAGCGTCCCGCCATTGACGCTAATATATGCCAGCATGCCGGCGTCGCGCGCTGTGCCATTCGCTGAGAGACTCAACTCGCGATCGAAAATTGCAACGGCCGCGGGAGTCGCAGATGCCGGCGCATTCATCATCACGTCGACTGTCTTTCCGGCAGCCATGAATACTTCGGTCTGTATTCGAGGCGTACCGGGAATCCGATTTCCGTCTTCCGCGATCAACGAAAAGCCGCCGCTGGTGTTCACGCCATTTATACCGTTGACGGTGGTTTGTGAACCAACAATGGACGGCACGTGCATGCGCGAACCGGCGTTGACCAGGCGAACCAGAACCTTCCCCGTGCCCGCCGCTATGCCGGTCGCCGGATTGGTGGCGAACAGAGAGTTGGTCGCACTTGTCTTGCTGAATGCAACTCCGTTAATGAGGTAATAGAGTGGCTTGTAATTTACCGTGGGCGGATAGCATGTCAGATAGTTGGGCGAAGTCGGATTCCCGCAGCTACCTGACTGACCCGACCAAACCGCTGTCTCGCTAAAACCAGCCGTGTTCACCGCAAGGCTGACGGTCTTGTTCTGCAGCGGATCAATCTCGCTCAAAAGTAGCGGAACCTCGGCATCATAGCTCACGGTGGGAACCGTGCTGCCGGCCGCCGGGTAGGCAGTTCCTGGTGCCCCGGATGCCGGCGGGCTCGTCACCACCAACATTCCGATCAGGCCCATCGTTGCCTGAATGGAAGGATGCGTACCCGATTCCAGCAAATACGTGCCCGGCTTGAGATTGGTCCAGGCTGGAAGACTCTTCGTGTCTCCCGGGGCGACCTCTGTGCCGAACGATTGAACTCGCGGCCCCTGCAATGGAGGAGTACCCGCATTCCCATTATTCGCGATGGGCCACGTAGATGCCCCTTGCGCGCCGGAGTGATCGGGTGACGCCGTTGTCGTTCTCTGCGTTTTGTCGCCGAGACCGCCGCCGAGTTGGCCTGCAATCATGAGCGAAGTTGGTAGACCATTGCTGTTCGCGAATTGCAGGTTGTTGGTGAGATTGACGGTGAGGCTCGATCCCGTTGTGACCGTGATAATCACCGGCGACCACCCGCTGGCATTGGGGTTTGCCGCGCGACAGGTGCCTGTGGCATTTCCCGACCCGCAGGTATAACCCCACATCGGAACCGAGGCGCCATCTGGCGTGATCAGGCTGCTTGGCCCGGCAGTCAGATTCACGGTTGTCTGGGCGGACCCAATGCCCGCTCCGAAAAGGAGAACGCCTGCTCCCCGTAGTGCTGTCTTGACTATCGCCTTTAGAGAATAGTTTCGCATTCCCGTTCTCCTCGTTAGTTGGATTCATCAATTACGTATTCCCGGGAATCGACGAGCATCATCATCATCATTCCACCAGGAAACGCATTGTTTGTTGTGATCTCGCGCTCGTTGTGTGAGTGCCACATGAAGGCGAAACCCGCCTCTTGATTCGGAGAGTTCGCAATCGTGCCTGAGGGTGGGGTCACTCCAGTAGGCCCACTCGCGCGAACCGTGGCGTCAGCCCCGAGATATGGACTGCCCCCGAACCACGCGCCATTGGTCAGAATGTTCACGTCCGGCAAAGTTGCTGGTCCCCCGCTCGCAACATCACCAAATGGCGCGGCCTGGAGCGGCTTGTTGTGATCCTGACACCACTCGTAGTAGTTGATCGCCTTCGGGTCGCTGGTGTAGTAGCCGTTGCCATCTGGCACGCATGGGACTTTTGCAAGAGCGTCGCTCGATTGTGGATTGTGACCGTACATATCCCAGTTGAGGCCGCGGCCTGTGTAGTAAAAGATGCCATCCATTGCCTGCCCTGGCGTAGTGGTGGTCGTAAACAGGGCCGGGCCGGCGAGACTGTTCGCATCCGCTGAACTAAGGATCAGGTTCCCATCGCGACCAAGAATGCGCACGTGGTTCGCATGTTCGTGAAATGGATGCTGCCATCTACCCTGCCCGACAATCCGCAGCAGCACCTGTTCGCCCGGATGCATGTGCGGATTGCCGTTATACGGCTGATGTGGGTATTCCAGCGCATAATTGGGGTCCATGTCGTCCGGCATCGACCGGCCGTTAATCATGAAGTATGCAGGGTGGTACGGCTCTGTGGTCACAGTAAGTTGCGGGCACGTCGTGGTTGAGGCCGCGCACGCATCAATGCGATTCGGATCGGACACTTGTTCGAGCACCTGGCTGTGAATGTTCGGATCCATCTCAGAGAACTGAAACAGGTATTCGCGGTCGTAACAGGACTTCGCGTGATTGTACGCAGCCGAAGCAAGCCGGAAGTCTGCCTCTGGCTGGTAGTGTGCAGGCCCCTGTCCCAGACCTGTGCAGGCACTTATCGCCGCGTCCGTGCTTTTCGGCAACACGATCAACGCACCGTAGAGTCCCATCTCGATCTGCAAGTCGCCTTGAGTGCCGCTGTAATAGGAATGAGTACCAGGGTTGGTCGCAATGAACGTATAGCTCACGGACCCTCCCGGAGCAGCTTCCTGTGCAAGCAAGCCAGAGACGCCACTGGTTGCACTCACTTGGAACCCGGGGAACAGGATGGATGTATTGCCAGCGGGCCTTGGAAGACCGTTGGCCAAATTCACCGTGACTTGATCCCCTTCGGTGACAATGAGCGTCGGTCCTGGTATCTGCATGGCGCTGCATTGCGCATTAGTGATCGCTGAGGGAAGAAACTTTGGGGCGGCAGAGTTGGGATCACACCCGTAACCCCACGAATAGATCGCCTGCCCGTCAGGCTGTGTTATGTACGCCGCCTGCGCGGTTAAATTGAAAGTTGGGGCGCTCGCTTGACCAGTGATTCCCGGAGCCGCAGCGTGTGCCGTCGCCATAAGCGAAGCCGCCGCTGCCGTGATCGCTAGAAGCAGCCGTGTCTTTCCTAATGCATTCCTCATCTTCATCGGCATCATTGTGCTCTCCTAGAGAATCTGAATCTCTGTCATGAGACCGCCAAAGTTCTCGGCGTCATTCGATAAGTGGTCGAGGTTCGGGGTGTAGAGATAAAACACTTGCCCCGTGTGGTAAACAGTCGTGTCGCTCGCATCGAGGATCACATCGAGAGATTCTCCGCCACCAAGAGTGATGGAATTGGTCAAGTAATCCATGTTATTGCCGGCCTGGTCCCGGAGTAGCTTCGCGTTATAGCCGATTACGTGCATCGGAATGCCCAGGGACGCGAGTGTCTGGTACTCCGTTACATCAAGATCGGAAATGCGGAGCAGGGCCTTCTGTCCGGCCTTGATCTGGATGATTGAAGGCAATGGCTGCGAGAAGTGGTTCACACCGTCTGCCGACTGCGTGGAAATCGGGCCCGGCGTTACTGTGTCGGGATAACTGCGTCCGTTCAGGAGGAAGTACTTGTCCTTCATGTCCGCAAACCCTTCCGGGTTGAAGGTCATTCCCACGAAATGGAAATTTGGATCGAACCCATGTATCTGGATCGGGTACTCGACATCGTAGTAAGTGGAGCCATCGCCATCGTTGTATGCGTATTTCTTCGTCATTGCCGCTGCCACATGGTTAGCCGGGTTCGCCGGAACATATCCACCCGGCAAGCTATTCTCCCCTCCGACAGGCAGCGGGTTTGTGCAGAGAATGTCCGCATTCGAATCGCACTTTGTACGGAGATCGGCCTGCTGCTTCTGCAGCGCAGCGTACAGTGTCATCGAGCTTGGAACCCGATCCTGGCGCGGACGCACATAGATCTGCCCCACCATTCCCATCTGGAGGTGTTCGGGCGGAGTGATGTGGCAATGCCAGAAATACGTTCCCGCGTCTGGCGCCAGGTAATAGTAGGTGAAACTACCGCCAATGTTGATCGCGACCGATGCGTCCGGAACACCGTCATAGAACGAAGATGCATTCGGATAGCCATGAAAGTGAACCGTATGTTGTTCGAATAGGTCCGGACGCATGATCATGCCAACGTTTGTCAAGGTCAGGAAGAACTCGTCATCCTCGTCGATCGCCATGAGCGGCGCTGGGATGTTTCCGTTCATCACGGCCACGTCCATGATTTGCCGAGGATCGACATGCCCATCCAGGCCGCTGGCCGGAAGGTTCGGACAAGGCAACGGGTTGCCCGCCGTTAGAGCATCCCGGTTGCCGGAAACGCAATCCGCATCCGGTATCAATCCGACGGCGCCGTTGTAGTTGAAGATGTTCGACGAATCAGTCGTGCCAAATCCAGGGTCGGCCGTCGCGGGATCGCCAGGTTGAAAGGTTCCCGGATAGACGGAATTGAATTCGGCCGGGCTCGTAGTTCCCGGCAATCCGGCTGCAATGTTCGCTAGTCCCGACAGGGGCCCGAACGAAAACATGTAAGTCTGAGTGCCGTCACCCATAGATGCGTAGCCGTCGCCGCCAGAAATTTGCTGGCACTTGATGGCGCCGTTCACGCTTCCGCTCATCGGTGAGAGGTACCCGTTTGGTCCGGACGTAAACCCAGTCGCGCCTGAATAGGCTGGCTCAACGCTGTTGGCGTTGGCGCCGCTATTGCCAGTGGTCCCGGGATCCGGATGTGTGAGTGTTGTGGTTGGACATTGAACTCGAAAAGACTGGGCACCCGCCCATGTGGAAAGGCATACTACACACGTCACTAGTCCGAGCCCGCGCAGTGCTCTGCCGCCCATGCAATCCTCCTGACGCTTCCATCTAAGTTTGCTGATGCCGGTTGATATTCGGCGGGGGAGCGCAGAAAACTTCTGAAAGCCTCTGCAGGATGCAGCGTTCCAGGCATCCATATGTTTGCTGATTCGCAATGATTACAAGTATGTAATTTAAACGTAATCCTTCTTCCATTCCGACGTCATCGCAAGCAATCACGACACTTATAAAGTTACCAATGACTGCCAGAGTGGACATCGATGTTGGCCGTTCCCGAGAATTAGAACAGATTAAGTGCCGTTAGTTGGGAGTATCTGAATAGGCCTACATTGCAGGAGTACAACCTTATTCGTGGCGAGATTGTGGCCCGGACTGAAGCCGAGCTTTAGTCACTGAAAGGAACGCGTATCACTTATTCAGGGAGTTCCTAAGTCGCCGCATATGTCGCTGCACTGCATTACCGCAAATAATTGAGAATTCAGAATTTTAGCAAAGCGTCATCTTTAGTGGGCTTCTGGGTGCTGGATTCTGCACACACACCTGAATCGAGCGGAAGGTGAATACTGATCCGGGCTCCACTTGCCTCGCGATTGGATGCAGTTACCCTTCCTCCGTGCGTGCGAACTACAGCATCGACGAATGCCAGCCCTAGGCCATGGCCGCTTGAGTTCCTTCCCTTTATGTGTCGCTCGAATAAATTCTGAATCAAATCTGGCGGAAAGCCAGGACCATCATCTTCTAAGGTAAGAATCGCTACGTCGGTTTTTCGCACTTCCAGACCCATGCTGCAGCCGGCCGGCAAGTGGGTTAGCTCATTGTCGAACAGATTCGAGATCATCCGTTGAATGAGCGCTGCATCCGCACGGATGATCACCGGACCTGTATGTTGAAAACTGAGCGTGAGATTCTTCTCGGCCATACTCGGCTGATAGAGGTCGATCATGGAGATGACCGCCTCCTCGAGATCCACTTCGCTCAGTGTCAATCGAAGCGCGTCTGCGTTGGCTTCGGCTACGTCGAGAGAATCCGTCAGGAACTGGCTCAAGCGGTCAAGCACTTCAATCGATGAAACAATCGATTCGGTTTGCTCCTCCGGGGAGTGGGCGCTCAATGCCGTTTCAAGCCTCCCCCTCATCGTCGTTATCGGACTGCGAATATCATGGGCTAGCGAATCGGTCATCGTATGCAGTTGATGCATCGCGCTTTCGATTCGGTCCAGCATGTTATTCAGCGTCAACGCAAGGTGAGCCACTTCGTCATTATGGCTGGTCGTCGGAACCCGCGTGGTGAGATCCGATCGGCCAATTCTGGACGCGGCATCGGTAATCCTCTGCACATATCTCAACAGGCCTCGCGAGATCGAGTACACCAGGGCGAATCCGAACAGCACAATTAGTAGCCAAAGGGCCAGAAAATTGAGTCGAAGCGAATGCAGAACCTGGAGTTGATCCTCCTCTGACAACCCCAGATAAATTCGGCTTCCGTCTTCGATGCGAATCGAAACCAGCCGAAATGGTATAGGATTTCCATTTACATGAAGATCGATGGGCTGATCGGGAAGGATCCGTGACTGCAGAATCGCCTTGAGGGTATCCCCGCCAGTGCCAGATCCGACCCAGAGCCGCAAGGATCGATTCTCGCCTTCCTGCAAAAAGAAGACCTGATCGTTGCCATGGCTCAACGCTCGCTTCTTGTTCGGAACCTCTTTCCGGACTACTTCAGCCATTTCACCGACCACCTGGCTGTATAGCGCGTCCCGAGGAGTCCGCTCCGCTACATCGCCCAGCAATGAGACTTCGCCCCAGAGCCACGCATCGTTGCGGCGTTGTATGTCATTCGCAATGAATTGGTGAAGAAAAACGAAGACAAGCAGCGTACCGAGAGCGAAGCCGAGTGTACCCCAAAAGGAGATTCGCCATGCAGCGCTTCGCGCGACCGGCTTAGACGTTTCTGAGGACATAGCCAATGCCTCGCACCGTTCCAATCAACGGTTTGCGTCCTCCCGCGTCGACCTTCCCGCGTAACCGGCTCATGTGAACATCCACAACATTTGTCTTTGGCTCAATTCGCATGCCCCATACCCGTTCGAGGATCATTGATCGCGTGACCACTTTACCGGCGTTGCGGGAAAGAAATTCGAGCAGCGCAAATTCTTGCGATGTAAGTCGCAGCAGCTGGCCTGACCGCGTTACCTCCCGCTGGACTAAGTCCAGTTCGAGGTCGAGCACACGGAGCCTGGTACTGAACTGTTCAGACGACGAGTCTCGCCGCATGAGATTTCTGAGTCTCGCTAATAACTCAGCCAATGCGAACGGCTTGGTCAGATAATCGTCTCCACCCTGCTCCAGTCCCTTCACTCTTTCATCAACCGAGCGTCTGGCCGAAAGGATCAGAACGGGAGCCCTCACTCCAACCTGGCGGAGCGACAAGATTAAATCGATACCATCCTGATCGGGCAGGCCGAGGTCAACTACCAGGATGTCATGCACCCCGTCAGCCGCTAACTTCATTGCGGTCCTGGCATCTCCAGCCGTGTCCACGTGGTATCCCGCTTCGGCAAGCGAGTGCTTCAGAAAGCGTTGGATGTCGAGCTCGTCTTCAACGAGTAAAAGTCGCATGGCACGTCGGCGAAACAGGTTAGCAAAAAGTCTGCGAGTCTCAAACTTCGCTCCACCGTGGTAGCTCGTGAAGCCTGGCAGGAACGCGAATTCTACAAATTAATGAAAAGCCTGCCGACACTGGCGGCCTGCGCGAAATGAGCGGCAGGGGAACTTTGGCCCAATTGTATCCCATTCTTTGCTGACCGCGCTTCCTGTCTCATTTGATGCGATTGTGATGGGATTCGGCAGTTTCTGGTGAACCCCAACCATCATGTGATCATTAAGCTCCGTTCGGAACTCCGACAACAGTGTGGTATGAGCGCGCCCTATGACTCGCCAGGACAGCCACGGCAGTCCCAGTTTACGGCCGACGGCCTTCAATCTTGCGCTAGAAACCTTGGCGGACAAAATCGGCTGGCCCGAATCGGAAATGAGAACAAAATCATCGGCGCTTCGTTTTATTCCCCTCTTCTTCAGATCCTCAAGGACGGATATTAGTGACTTTGGGATTTCGATGTCCTTCTTGCGACCCCTCTTCGAATCTCCCAGTCCGATCCGATTCCACTGCGGCCTTAGAGCGAGGCTTCTCGGCTGGACAACATCTCCATCAACATCTCGCGGCGAGTCTGAAAGGTTTACATGCTTCCACTGAAGATTGCCAATCTCCAAAATATTCATCCCGGTTGTAATGGTGATGAGGGCTATTTCCCTCTCCGGATATTGCATGAGTTCGAGCATGGCCCTGGTCTGGCTGATGGTCAGATGGTGCTCTTCCTTGCGGGAGATTGGCGGTAATTTGACCTGAGCGACGGGATTGGGTCCGCTGAAGCATCGCTCTCTCTGGGCGTGGGAAATGATCGCAAAGAACACGTTCTTGATGTGTTTCACTGTTTGTGGCGAATACTCGCAACTACGGGAAGATGCGATAATTCGCCGCACATGCTCGACGGTGATGTCACGCAGACGAACGTCATCCAGGTATGGCCAATCGGAAACAGACCTCAGTCGGGCTTTGGCCACATTCCTTGGGTTGAAGATGCGGTTCACTGTTTCCGGTCTTAGCAGGTGCTTCAGGATGGCCTGGTAATGAATCTGACCCGCCAGAGTCTTGTGCTGCACATGCTCTGGGATGAATTTGCTCTCCACGAAGAAACCGAACATCATTCGCGAATCCTGGATCGCAGGGTTCGACCCGGCGGATGGCGAATCACTCCTGACCTGCGAGAATCGCGATAAATGGCCCACGGCTATCTCCGCAGGATCTCCCGGTTCCGCAATCCGGCCGGACACCACCCGCTGCGCGAGCACTATGGGGCCTTCTATCCGTCCCTTTTTAAGGCCGCCATCCTCAGGAGCACTGCGAAGCATTGTTGACATAATTGTTCCCTCATCCACACCATATGGAGAGTCGCCGCCCGTTGCCGGCTCGACCCAACCTGCCCGATGGACAGAATCACTCGAATCATCCCGTCTGCCTACATGGGGCAACTTGCGTTTCCGCAAAGATTACGGATTCGTAATGAACACGTAATTCTTGGCCCTCGACCTAAATGCCGCAGATCGAAAACCATTGACTTCCATGTGCGAAGTGTGGCCTCAATAGGTAGTACAGTCTGCAAGTGGGCGGCATCTTGAAACCATCCGATACAAGCACTAGGATCGAGGAGCCATCCGGCTCTACCTTGGTTAGTCATCCGCTACGAACGCGCCGGGAGCCCGACATCGCGCTCCCGGGCAGGCCTCGCATAAGAATTTCCTGGTTGACCATATTTGCGCTTTTCATCATGCTCACAAGCGCGTCACTATTCTTGTTTCGTGATCGTGTCTTCGCAAGCTCGGAACACGTGGTACTTTCAGTGCAGGGTTCCACCTCGCTCGGTGACGAACTCATGCCTAACCTCGCCGCTGCTTTTCTTCGCGACGAGATGGGGGCAGAACAGACTGGGTTCCGCATAGCCCGCAAGGATGCGAAAGGCCATTCCTACCTCCACGTCTGGGGAAAAGTCCCAGGCAGACCCGGACTGCAAGTCATCGAGATCTATGCATCGGGCTCGAGTGCAGCATTTGAATGTCTTGCTGCTGATAACGGCCAGCATGCCTGCGATATCGGAATGGCATCGCGTCCGATCACGAATCTAGACAAGGAAACTTATCCTGCATTGATGAAGCTGGGAGATCACGCCACAGAACATGTGATCGCCCTCGACGGCATCGCCATTATTGTCAATCCAAAGAACCCGGTTTCCCAGCTTTCCATTCCTCAATTGCGATCCATCTACGCCGGAGAAACGAAAAACTGGAAAGATGTTGGCGGCCCCGATGCGCCCATTGAACTTTACGGCCGTGATCGCGAGTCGGGAACATTTGAAATGTTCACCGAAAAAGTGTTTGGCAAGGACGCCCTTGCAAACCCCCAAGGTTCCTCTGTTCCCTTTAATCGTCAAATCGCAGACAGCAGCCTGATCGTCGATGCCGTCATGCATACTCCCAATGCAATCGGGTATGTATCTTCGCCCATGATTCGCGGCGCTAAGGCGCTTGCCATTTCAGACGGGAGCGGCCCCGCGATCCGCCCAACAGAACTGGCGATTGTTACCGAGGACTATCCTATCTGCAGACGCCTTCTCCTCTACGATTGGGATGCACCCGGTTCATTGATGGACGCTTTCGTAAGATACGTGGTATACAAACCGGGACAAACACTGGTGAAGGAAACACCTTTTGTCGAACTGACTCCGAGGCTCTTCTCCGTGTCCCCTCCGCAGAACGCTCCTTCCGTTTACAAAGAGATAGCTTCCAAATACTCAAGAATTGGCCTGAGCTTCCATTTTTCAAGCGAGCAGGTAGAAGCGGCCGCGGATGTGGAGAGTCAACTTGATAACCTGGCTCGTGTGAATGTCCTTCGCTTGCGCACCTTCCTGGCGCAACACGGCGGAACCGGAGACGACATTCTTCTGCTTGGCTTTGCCGACCGGCATGAGGGAGGGAATCCCCGAGAAAACCTGGCCAGGGAACGGGCAGAAAGTGTAGCCAACAGTCTCAGAGCAATTGGGGTAGTCGTGCCCTACCAGAACATTCGTGATTTCGGCGCACAATTGCCTGTCGCCTCAGACGAGACTCCGGAGGGCCGCCACAAAAATCGCCGGGTCGAAGTCTGGGTCCGTAATGGACTCCAATAAAACAACGCTGCGTCGTCCTTTTCGATCCCGCTCGGAAGTTATCGATGCGGATGCGTCATTGCCCCATCTACTTCAGAGCAAATCCGAAGACTTTGCCTTGCTCTCCTACATATACGTGTCCATTTATGACAGTCGGCACCGTCCAGCGGATCGCCGGAGCCGTCAGGCTGCCTGAGTAAAGCGTAGTTCCCAGGTTAGTTGCATCGTTGGCGATCAATGCGTCGGTCTTGGTATCGATGCTCCATACGATGCCGTTAGTGGAGCCGTTGGCTGACACGACCGGATCCGCCCCCGGATATCCATAGGCCAGCGTGCCCTGCGATACAGGAGTCGAAGAGAGCAGTCCGGTATTGGGATCGAGCGTGAACATCTTGAGAACATCGTACTTTCCGCCGAAGTAGACATTCTGCCCCCACATCGCCGGGCCTGTAAAACATGCCTGCACAGAATTCGTTGACGCAGCGAAGGCTCCAACCTGGTTGTCGAGTCGTTGAAGTACGTTGTCAGACGTTGTGCCTAGTTGCCCGAGATTGTCACGATCAAGAACATACACCGGTGTTGGTTTGCCGCAGGCGATCAGTTCGTGCGGATGAGATCCAGGCTGGTCCGGAACAACCATTACACCGCCCGACCCGAGATCAACGTCTGATGCGTTGTAAGTCGCGTAGTTATATGGCGCGAAGTAGTCGAGCACCTGTAACTCGGGACTTAGCTTGACGGCCGCCTCCCCGAAATTCGCCGTTCCGTCCATTGTGCCGTTTCCGGTAGTCAAGTAAATGTTGCCTACCTCGTCTACCGACGGCGCGGCGCTCCCCATCCACACACCGCCCTCCGATCCTGTGGGCGTCGAATTCCATACCGCTGTCTGCGCCAGCGTCTGAGCATTGAAGGCAAACAGCATGCCGTGATAGGGCTGGATGTCCTGCATCGAACCGATCCCAACATACACGTTGCCATTGGCCAGCAAAAGACCGGTTCGCTGCAGTTTGTGGACCGGCGCCATCTGAGGATCGTTCACCAAGACCGGCCCGCCGAATTTCTCGCTGCCGGTAGCGAGGTCGAGGGCGTGCAACCGATGGGGGAAGTAGGTTGCGTTCTGTTCCGAGGTCTCGGCCACCACATACATCGTGTTAGTGGAAGGATCGATCACCGGCGTACCGAGAATGCCGATCAGCGGCGCACTGGTAAATCCAACGGTCGATCCAACCACCGCCGTAGCACCGGATGGAATCAAGCTCACCTGCCAGAGCAGCACGCCAGTATCTCCATCGAAAGCATAGACACTGTCGTTCGCGGTCTCGAAGAAGGCAACGTTGTGCGACGCCCCATTGATTGTCAGCCCGTTCATGTAGAGCGGTTGCGCGTTCACCCATGCGTCAACATTCGCCGTCCAATTGAGTCCGAAAGAACTTGAGTTGACGTTCGATGGACTGAGCGCGAGTTCGTTCGTCTGCGCACCCAAGACGCCGCCTCCACCCTTGCGAGCGGTGTAATTCGCTACGTCCACGTTCACCGTAGCCGTGGCGGCCATAGCGGTTCCGCTGGATGCAGTTGCCGTAACGGTGCAGGTTGCCGCCCCGCTTGGCGCCGTAAATACGCCGGAACTCGAAATGGAACCGCAGGAAGCCGCCCAGGTGACCGGCTGGTTGGCAGAAAAAGTTTGGGCGTTGAGAACATGCAGATGCGCGCTGGTCGGAGTCACGGCAATTGACGCCGGTGTCGTTGTCACGACTGTGCTGGTCGTCTGTCCACTTCCGTCGATGGCCGCTGCGCCCACTGTGCAGGTTCCCTGCGTAGCCGGCGCTGTGTACGTTCCACTACTTCCGATCACGCCGCATGTGGCCGACCAGGTCGCCGGAACGCTGGAACTGAATTGAATCGTTCCGTTGGCCACGACCGTTGGACTCGGCGGAGAGATCGCCATCACGGATGTGCCAATTCCCGAGAGTGCCACAGTCTGCGGGCTGTTGGAGGCAGCGTCAGTGAAGGCGAGGGTTGCCGCGCGCGTTCCGACCGCTTGCGGCCGGAACACAACCGTGGCCGAACAGTTGGCTGACGTTGCCAGACTGGCGCCGCAGGTGGTGCTCGAGACTGCGAAATCCGCCGGGTTGGCACCGGTGATAGCAACGCCGTTCAAATTGAGCGAAGAACTCAGGCCGTTAGACAACGTCGCCGTTTGCGGTGCGCTGGCCAACCCGATCGCCGTGCCGGTGAAAGAGAGAGACGACACGTTGGCGGTGACGGTCCCACTCACGCCCAGGCCGCTGAGCGCCACCGCTTGCGGGCTGTTGCCATCGGAATCGTTGAAATTCAATGTCGCGGTACGGGCACCGGTTGCCGTGGGACCAAAGACGATGTTGGCGGTGCAACTTGCTGATGGAGCGAGGGTTGTGCCACAGGTCTTGCTGAAAATCGAAAAGTCGCCCGGGTTGGCACCACTCAAGCTGATGCTGCTGATGTTGATGATGGTTGTGTTCCCATTGGTCAGCGTCGCAACTTTTTGTCCGCCCTTGTTTCCGATCGCAACTGATGCCCACGTAATCCCGGTGGGAGAGATCGATGTCGCACCGGCAGGCGCGGCCGCTCCCGTTCCGGAGAGTGTTACCGATTGTGGATTGTTGGTGGCGGAGTCCGTAAAGCCGAGGGCTGCACTGCGCGTTCCTGTAGCACCGGGCTTGAATACCACGGTGACCGTACAGCTTCCTGGCGCTGCGAGGGTCGCACCGCAGGTCGTGCCCGAAACGGTGAAGTCCCCCGAGTTAGGCCCCGTGACGGCGATGGTTGTGATATTCAGTGGCGCACCGGCACTGTTCGATAAGGTTACCGTCTGCGCGGCACTGGCGGACCCTACCGTCGTGCTGGCAAAGGTTAGGCTCGCGGGAGAAACCGACGCTGTGCTTGTAGGCGTCGCTCCCGTGCCGGAAAGTGCTACGGATTGCGGACTGTTCGAGGCTGAGTCCGCGAAGGTGAGGGTTGCGCCGCGAGCTCCCGCCGCAGTCGGTTTGAACACGATAGTGGCTGAACAACTCGCCGAGACGCCGAGGCTCGCGCCGCAAGTCGTGGCTGAGACGACAAAGTCCCCTGCGCCGGCTCCGGTCACAATAACACTGCTGATAGCAATGGACGAACTAAGTCCATTCGTCAGCGAAACTGACTGCGACGGGCTGCTGGATCCGACCGTGGTGTTCGGAAAAGTCAGGCCCGTAACACTTGCAGCAACTACACCGCTTGCGCCGAGTCCGCTCAGCGCCACCGTTTGCGGGCTGTTTGTGTCGGAATCAGTGAAATTCAAGGTCGCCGTGCGAGTGCCGGTAGCCGTAGGCCCAAAGATGACGTTCGCGGTGCAACTGGCCGACGGCGCGAGCGTCAAGCCGCAGGTCTTGCTGAAGATCGAAAAGTCCCCCGGATTCACACCGCTCAAAGTGAGGCTGCTGATAGTGATGGCCGCTGCGTTTCCGTTGGTCAGTGTAACTACTTTTTGTCCACCCTTGTTGCCAATCGCAACCGCTGCCCACGAAACAGTGGTGGGGGAAACCGTGGCGGCAGCGGCGTACCTCACTCCGCAAAGCGCACACAATGCAATTGCCCCCATCCGCACAGGGTGCAGTTTTCCTTGGGCCATCCCCCGACCCATTGCAAAGAATCGTCGCAACGAGATTTTCACTAAGGCCGTGAGTAAAACCGCGGAAACTCGATTTGGCGCAAACCGCATATACTTCGCCCCGGAAAAACAACATCAATATCCTCAGACCAGCGAAAATGCGGACATCCCGAACTTCGTCCAGCTTTCCGCGGGGAGTTTGAAAATTGCAAGTTTTTGCAATCGCCTCGGACTGCTAAAGTCTAGCCGAAGCTTGCGTAACGGTATTTGCGCGACGTCAGGTTACAGTTCGATTTTCTGTCTCCCGGGAGGAGGGATCAAAGGATTGCAAGCACAGGATTTGTGCCCCAAAGAGGTCGGAAGGCTACGTCACTGCGGTCCAGCGACTGCGCTGGCTAAACAGATTCCGGCGTAGATTTGGAAAAGCCAGCAGTGCAGAGAGGAGCGGTTCAGCAGAAGAAACGTATATATAAGGACAAAGCAGGGCCTTCTCGCGTCCTGGCCGGTCACTGCGCGGTCAGGCGATCAACGATCCAGCAAAACGACCGATCAGCGCCCAACTGTTCGTCAACTCTTCGGACCGGGCAACAAACGCGACGGTCTGAGATATCCGAGATGCATCGCGTCAGACGATCGGGACGGGACGGAACTGGAGAGGAGAGATTGCATGTTTACCGCGCGCGAGGCCACCAACATTATCCAGCATATTGCTCGTCGCTCACGTGCTCCATCCAATCGACGGTCTTTCCGTCGAGCTTCTCCTGAATAGCGATATGCGTCATGCCTGTGGCCGGCGAGGCGCCATGCCAGTGCTTCTCTCCGGGTGCGATCCAGACCACATCGCCGGGCCGAAGCTCTTCAATGGGACCTCCCCAGCGCTGCGCCCGTCCAAAACCCGACGTAACCACCAGCGTTTGACCAAGCGGATGCGTGTGCCACGCAGTGCGCGCGCCTGGCTCGAATGTGACGCTGGCGCCTACCACGCGTGCGGGGGCAGGCGCTTCAAATAACATGTCCAGTCGCACGGCACCCGTGAAGTAGTCCGCCGATCCCTTGTTTGAAGGTTGCAAACCTGCTCTCTTGATCTCCATGCTGCTGCTCTCCTCCGGTTCGTTTACGATTCGCGCCTGGCAGGGCGTCCCGCGGCCACGGCGCCCCGCTCCGATTGGCTAGAGTCCAGTCATCTTCTCGATGTGCTCCGGATATCGCGCACCCTCAACCTTGATATTGGCCGCGGCGGCTTCGATCTGCTCAAGATCGTCTTTCGAAAGCTCGATGGGAACAGAGCCGATGTTCTCTTCAAGGCGATGCAGTTTGGTTGTTCCGGGAATCGGCACGATCCACGGCTTCTGCGCCAGCAACCAGGCCAGCGCGATCTGAGCCGGCGTCGCGTTTTTGCGTTTTCCAATCTCGCCGAGCAAATCCACTAGCGCCTGGTTCGCTTTCCGGGCCTCCGGCGTAAAGCGCGGGAGCGTATTGCGGAAATCGGTCTTGTCGAATGAAGTGCTCTCATCAATCTTTCCGGTGAGGAAGCCCTTTCCCAGCGGACTGTACGGAACAAACCCAATGCCGAGTTCTTCGAGCATCGGCAGCACTTCTGCTTCAGGGCCTCTCGTCCACAGCGAATACTCGCTTTGAACCGCGGTAACCGGCTGCACAGCGTGGGCGCGGCGAATCGTCTTGGCGGCCGCTTCCGACATGCCGAAGTGCTTCACCTTACCCTGCTCGATCAGTTCCTTCACTGCTCCGGCCACATCTTCGATGGGCACAGCGGGGTCAACGCGGTGCTGATAGAGCAGATCGATCACGTCGATTCTGAGCCGCTTCAGAGAGCCCTCGACGGACAGCTTGATGCGCTCCGGGCGGCTGTTGAGTCCCTGCCACCCCGGGCTTCCGTCGGGATTGAGATTGAAACCAAATTTAGTCGCAATCGCGACCTTCCCTCTGAATGGCGAGAGGCCTTCGCCCAGGAGTTCCTCATTAGCGAACGGCCCGTACACCTCAGCCGTGTCAAAAAATGTAACGCCGCGATCGACTGCCGCGTGCAGCAGCATGATCATCGCCTGCCTGTCTGGAGGCGGGCCATAGGAAAAGCTCATGCCCATGCAACCAAGGCCGAGGGCCGAAACTTCAAGATCGCTTTTTCCCAATTTGCGTTTGTGCATTGTCTCTCCTTGCAATGTCTGCGATTCCCGAGGCCGAACCGGCCCCGAGAATCATAAGTCGATCATGGGACCATTACTCGGATTTAAGCGAAGCCATGTCGATGGAGAAGCGATACTTCACATCCGACTTGACAAGCCGCTCGTAGGCCTCGTTGAGTTTCTGGATCGGAATCACTTCCACATCCGACGTGATGTTGTGCTCACTGCAGAAATCGAGCATCTCCTGCGTCTCAGCGATGCCGCCGATAAGAGCTCCGGAGAAACTGCGCCGCCGGAATATCAGTCCGAATACCGACACCGCCAACGGTTTTTCCGGCGCGCCAACCATGGTGATGTTGCCGTCGCGACGGAGAAGCTGGATGTAGGCATTAATGTCGTGTTCGGCGGCGACAGCATCGAGGATGAAGTCGAAGCTGCCTGCGTGTTTCTGCATCTCGTCGGCGTTGCGGGAAATAACCACCTCATCGGCGCCGAGTCGGATGGCGTCGTCTTTCTTGCCCGGTGAAGTGGTGAAGACCACGACATGTGCGCCGAACGCGTGAGCGAACTTGACGCCCATGTGGCCCAGTCCCCCGAGACCAACAACGCCAACTTTCTTTCCCTTGGTCACTCCCCAGTGCGCGCAAGGGCGAGTAAGTCGTGATGCCCGCGCACAGCAGGGGCGCGGCTCCGGCCAGGTCGAGGTTGGCGGGAACGCGAAGAACGAAGTGCTCGTTGACCACGATGCTGTCGGAGTAGCCGCCGTACGTCACGCCTCCCATGTGCTTGTCAGGGAAGTTGTAAGTAAGGGTAAAGTTGTCACAAAACTGCTCGAACCCAGCCTTGCACTCGGGACAGGTGCGATCGGAGTCCACGATGCAGCCCACGGCAGCAAGGTCGCCGGGCTTGAACTTGGTCACGCCCGAACCGATCTTAGTCACCCGCCCGACGATTTCATGGCCGGGAACGCACGGATAAACGGTAGGCATCAATCCGCTCCACTCATTGCGGGCCTGGTGGAGGTCGGAGTGGCAGATGCCGCAGAAGAGAATCTCGATCTGCACGTCGTGTTCGGTGGGATCGCGGCGCGCGATCGTTGTAGATGAAAACGGCGCAGTCGCACTGGAAACGGAATAAGCCTTGGATTTGTACATGGGGTCACCTTTGCGTTATGAGTTATACAAAATTCAACATTGTTTCGGGCCGCACACTCACCGCGTGCCCGTCGAACCTATTATGGCGGTTCCACCCGGCTCCTCTTCACAGAGAGAAGACTAAAGACCGACCCCGGCTCTCCGATACCCCGATCCTGCTTATTTTTTGCCTGATCCTGTCGATCCAAAGGTTTTTTGGCACGCATTCCTGGGGTCGGATATTGTTTCAGTACCGGGATCCTAGGCTCGAAGGACGATCGAGGCAGACGGAATGGCAGATGGAGCAGAGCGACGACCGTTGTACGTGCAGGTGCATCCGCTGGACACGGTAGCCATCATTGCCAACGAAGGCGGCTTGTCCGCCGGAACCCAATTTCATTCCGGGTTGAAGCTGGTCGAAGACATTCCCGAAGCGCACAAAGTAGCGTTGCAGGACATCGCACCCGGAGAACCTGTCGTGCGCTATGGCGCCGTGATTGGATACGCCCAGCAATTCATCGCCCGCGGCTGCTGGGTGAACGACGAGCGCATCAGTCTGCCCGCCCCGCCTTCGCTCCACGGCCTCCCGCTCGCGACCGCCGCTCCAACGCCATTGCCCCCGCTTGAAGGTTATACATTCGAAGGATTCGCCAATGCGGACGGATCCGCCGGAACCAAGAACTTGCTCGGCATCACAACCACTGTTCAGTGCGTCGCCCCCACGGTGGAGTTCGCGGTGAAGCGCATCCAGGTTGAGATCCTGCCTCGCTATCCTCATGTAGACGGCGTGGTCGCGCTCACACACAATTACGGCTGCGGCGTCGCCATCGATGCTCCCGGCGCGGAGATCCCCATCCGAACGCTCCGCAACCTCTGCCTGAATCCCAACCTTGGCGGGGCGGCCATGGTTGTGAGTCTTGGCTGCGAAAAGCTCCAGCCGACCCGGCTGCTGTCAACGAACGGATTGCCGATTCTCACTTCTGCCTCATCAGTAATTCGAATGCAGGACGAGCAATACCGCAGCTTCGGCGACATGGTCTCTGCCATCATGGAGATGGCCGAGAAGCGACTCGCCGAACTCGATCGCCGAACCCGCACGGCGCGGCCGGTGTCGGACCTTGTAGTTGGATTGCAGTGCGGAGGCAGCGACGCGTTCTCTGGAGTGACCGCGAATCCCGCGGTCGGCTATGCGGCGGACCTGCTGGTGCGCGCAGGGGCGACCGTGATGTTCTCTGAGGTAACCGAAGTCCGCGACGCGGCGCACTTGCTAACCGCACGAGCCGCCGACGAGCATGTGGCTCGCGACCTCATCCGCGAAATGGCCTGGTACGATTCCTACCTCGATCGCGGAGGCGCGGACCGCAGCGCCAACCCGACTCCCGGAAACAAAGCCGGGGGTCTCAGCAATGTAGTCGAGAAGGCGCTGGGCTCTATTGCAAAGTCCGGCACCAGTGCCATCGCAGGCGTGTTCGGGCCGGGTGAGCGCGTGACCAAAAAGGGACTCGTCTTCGCCGCAACGCCTGCGAGCGATTTCATTTGTGGCTCGCTGCAATTGGCGGCAGGCATGAACGTTCACGTCTTTACCACTGGGCGCGGAACGCCGTACGGTCTCGCCATGGCGCCGGTCATCAAGGTTGCGTCGCGATCGGCACTGGCGGAGCGCTGGTCGGACCTGATCGACATCGATGCCGGCACGATTGCCACCGGCCACGCAACCATTGAAGAGGTCGGCACGGCAATCTTTCAATGCATTCTTGACGTCGCGAGCGGGCGTCGGCAGGCCTGCGCAGACCGTTTGCAACTGCACAATGATCTAGCGCTCTTCAACCCCGCGCCGGTTACATAATTCTTGCCGCTGCGATCTCAGCGCACCAGGCAGGGCCTCTTCGGATCGAAACGCCATCCCGGCACAAGGAACTGCATGCCAACAGAATCGTCGCGCGCACTTTGACCGATGCGGCGATAAAGTTCATGCGCACGCTCGATCGCCTGAATATCCGGCTCGACACCGAGACCCGGAGCTTTCGGAACCTCGATCCTCCCGCCTTCAATGCGCAACGGCTCGCGTGTGAGCCGCTGCCCATCCTGCCAAATCCAGTGAGTGTCGATGGCTGTAACTTTGCCCACTGCGGCCGCGGCCACATGCGTGAACATCGCGAGCGAAATATCGAAGTGGTTGTTTGAGTGCGAGCCCCACGTGAGGCCCCGGTCGCGGCAGAATTGCGACGCGCGCACCGATCCACTCATCGTCCAGAAGTGCGGATCGGCGAGCAGAATGTCGATGGCATTGAGTTGAACTGCGTGGTGGAGTTGGCGCCAGTCCGTGGCGATCATGTTGGTAGCCGTGAGGATTCCTGTGGCGCGTCGAAATTCCGCCATGATCTCGCGACCCGAGTAGCCATTCTCGGCGCCGCAAGGATCTTCGGCGTAAGCAAGCACCTCGCGCTTGTCACGGCATAACGCAATCGCTTCATCCAGAGACCATGCGCCGTTGGGATCGATCGTGATGCGCGCGCGCGGAAAACGCTCCGATAGCGCCGTGACCGCCTCCATTTCAAAACCGCCGTCGAACACGCCTCCTTTTAATTTGAAATCCCGAAATCCGTAGCGATTTTGTGCGGCCTCGCCAAGGCGCAGCAAAGCCGGAATCGTGAGCGTCTCCTCATCGCGAAGTCGTAACCATTCGTCCTGTACATCACGTCCGTCTCGATACGCGAGATCCGTTCGGCCCTTGTCACCGACGAAAAAGAGATAGCCGAGCACATCGACCCGATCGCGTTGCACTCCCTCCCCCAGCAATGCGCTGACGGGCAGCGCGAGGAATTGTCCAAGCAAATCGAGAAGCGCTGACTCAATCGCGGTAGCCGCATGAATCGCCACTCGCTGATCGAATGTCTGCGGTCCGCGGCCTCCTGCATCACAATGGCCGAACTGATTCAGAACGCTCTCGACAATGCGATTGCAGTCGCCGCTATTTGCTCCGAGCACGAGTTCCCTGCTCTCGTCCAGAACCTCGCGAATCCGTTCTCCTCCGGGAACCTCGCCGACCCCGGTATGTCCCGCATCATCGGTCAACAAAACAACATTTCGAGTAAAAAATGGGCCATGCGCGCCGCTCAGATTGAGCAGCATGCTGTCCTCTCCGGCGACCGGAATCACGCGCATCTCCTTCACGCGCGGAGAATCGGAACTGAGCGAAGTCGGTATCATGCCCTCACTCCGGAAGCCGGACCAACAGCAATCTCGAGCCGCTTGATCTCGCCCACGATCGGAAGGTACGCGACAATCGCCAGCAATGCGGTTGCTGTGACAAAAACAAGCGCGCCCTGGAACGAGCCGGTGGACTTCACGATCAAGCCGATGATGATGGGAGTGGTCACACCGGAAAGGTTTCCAATCAAGTTGAAGAGGCCCCCGTTCACGCCAATCATCCCTTTGGGAGAAGTATCTGAGATCACGGTCCAACCCAGTGCGCCCATTCCCTTCCCGAAAAAAGAGATGGACATGAGGACCATCACGGCCCCGCTCGTGCTCACAAAATTGCACGCAATCATGGTCATGGCCAGCGCCATTCCGAGTACGATAGGCAGCTTGCGCGCGAACGTCAACGAATGGCCGGCACGCAGCAGCCTGTCGGATACCACGCCACCAAGAATGCCGCCTGCGAATCCGCACAGCGCGGGAAGAGCAGCCAGGAATCCGACTTTCACGATGGGAATGTGTCGCGCCTGGTTGAGGTAGACCGGAAACCACGTCAGAAAAAACCACGTGAGCGTAGTGATGCAGTATTGCCCCAGGTAAATGCCGAGCAGCATCCGGTTGCTTAGCAATGCTGAAACCGCCTCCCATGTAAGCGCGCTGCTGCCCGGACGCACATTTGCGTCGAGACTCGCAAGCCCGCCGCCGCTTTCAATATAGTGCAGTTCCGCCTCGTTGATGCGCGGATGCGCCTTGACGCCGTGAACCGTGCGGAACCAGACCACGGCCAACCCCAGGCCGACAGCGCCGCCGAACCAGAAGCATTGCTTCCATCCGAATGCATGCGCGAGCCAACCCATAATTGGCGCAAACAGAACCAGTGAGAAATACTGCGACGAGTTGAAGATTGCCGACGCTCGCCCGCGCTCCGACGCAGGAAACCACGTGGCGACGATACGGCCATTGCCGGGAAACACTGGCGCCTGCGCCAGGCCGGACAGGAACCGCGCCGCAAACAGCGCGAGAAAGGCTATGCTCGCCGGCAAATACCCAGTCAAGCCCGCGACAAAGGCGCAAAGTGACCAGGACACGATCGCGATGCCATACACGCGCTTTGAGCCAAAGCGATCGAGCAGGCCGCCCGCCGGCAGTTGCGCGCAAACGTACGCCCAGCTGAAGGCCGACAAGAGATACCCGAGGCGCAGCGGATCGAGGTGCAGATCGCGGCTCAGGTCCGGTGCAGCAATGGAAAGGAGAACTCGATCCCCATAACTGAAGGTGCTGGCAACAAACAGCATGAGCACGATCAGGTAGCGCACGTGAGTCATTTGTCCGTTGCTCATGCGAAAGGATCTGCCTCCCTGGAGATCAGGAGCGGCCTGCAACCAATTTCTTCAACTCCTCGATTTCGTTCGCTTCGAGGTCGGTCAGCGGCGGACGCACAGGCCCGGCCGACCGGCCGACCGCCGCGAGTCCCGCCTTCACGATGGAAACCGCATAACCTTTCCGCCTGCTTCGGATGGCAATGTAAGGCAGCACAAAATCGCGCAGCATTCCGAAGACCGCCTCCCGATCGTGACGCCGCACCGCCGCGTAGAACTCCTGAGCGAAACGGGGAATGAAGTTGAAGATAGCGGACGAATAGGTCGTGACTCCGATCTCCAGGTAGGGAAGAGCAAATGTCTCCGCGGTTGGCAACCCGCCAATGTAAATCAACCGCTCGCCAATGCGGTTGCAGATGCGTGTCATGAGTTCTATGTCGCCGTGGCCATCCTTCACGCCCACCAGGTTGGGACACGATTCGCACAACCGCTCGAGGGCGGACTCGTTGAGAACGGCGTTGTCGCGGTTGTAGAAGATGACGCCGAGGCGGGTCGCGGCGCAAATCGCCTCAACGTGCCGGATGAGTCCAACCGGCTCCGCGTTGACCAGGTAGGGAGGAAAGAGAAGCAATCCATCCGCCCCGGATGACTCGGCCGCTTTCGCGAACTGAATTGCGGTACGGGTTCCATAGCCGCATCCCGCCAGCACCGGAACTCGTCGGGCCGTTTCCGCCGCGGCCGAAGCCACGACACGCGAAAACTCCTCCGGCGTCAGCGAGAAGAACTCGCCCGTTCCGCCCGCGGCAAACAGTGCTGCTGGACGATATTCGAGCAGCCACGAGATGTGGCCGACGGAATCCAGATTCGTCAAGCTCCAGTTGCTCATCAAAGTGAGTCACCGGAAAGGAGAGAAGACCCTTTCCGACCTCTCCGGCCATTTCAGATGGAGACAGTGTGCTCATGGATTGAAGATCGTTTCTGCGTTCGCGCGAGTTGCCCGCAAGGGTCCCAGGCCGCCTCATGACTATAAATTGAATTAGACGGCACATGGCCCGCGGTTGTACCGCGCAACGGGAAAATGACCGTCGCCCAGAAAAAGAGCGGCTTGGGGAGGATCACCCCCCAAGCCGCTCGAACAACGACTTTGGTTACTGCACGGTCACGTCGACGTAAAACGGCAGCGAGACCTGATTTTCGCTGGCGTAGACCGTTTGCGTAGCGCCATTTCCCAGACTGATGACTTGAGAACCCACCTGCTGCGCCGTGATCATCATGTGGTAGGTCCCGGCCGGTGTGGTGAGTTGGGTCTGCGGACTGAGGTTGGTTGTGGAACATGCAGTCAGACCGATTGCCAGCGCGCCTCCTACAAGCATCAGCACAACCGTCAACATCCTGCGAGCCCTCTCGAAGGATTTGCGCCGGAAGAAGAGCCCAATCATGCCCAATCCGAAGATACCCGCCAGCGAGACGGTGGCAATACGAACGGTTTGACTGGTGGTCGTGCCCACCGCCACGTTCGTGTAAACGGTGATTTTCACATGGCCTGGCGTGCACGAAACGGCCCCGGAAGCTATTTGGGTCGCACTGGCACTCGCCGGGCAAGGTATCTGCACCGAGTTCGGGGCAGTTACCTGGTTCGGATCGACGACGCTGTTGTCGTAGGTGATGGCACATGCGGCATGCGGAAGCGGAATATCGCACGACAGCGATACCGGGTAGTTGGAGTTGTTTAACGACCCGTTTCGCCCCAGAAGGCCATAACCCATCAGCGAGGTGATCGTCAGATCCATGCTCGCCGAGGAGCCGGCCGAGACAGTAAGTGTCGGCGCGGTAGTCATCGATGCCGCATTACCGGTTTGGGTAATTTGGACAACTGGGCCGCGGACTGCCTGGAACAGCGTTGTATCCCCTTTGAATGGCAGGAAGTTGACATCTCCGGCGTACTCAGGATGCACATAATGAGTGTAGATAACCGGGGAATACGTGGTCCCCTGGGGAACACTCCACAGGCAGGCAGCAGCGAACGCAGCCTGGGCGCCGGTCGGGGTCCCGGCGTTCTGTATGGTCAGCAAATTAGCTCCCCCGCTTTGGGGACAAGCGACGCCGCTGTAGGGCATTAGAACGCAGGTTTTTGTGCCGAGTCCCGACGCGGAGGTTCCGGGCGGGCATACCGACGAATCATCGTACATCGTGAGCTGGCCGGTGGGCACGCCGAATGGGGTGTTGACCTTCATGATGAACTGATATTGCCAGGGCGTTGCCGTTCCGTCATAGGGGGTAGTTCCGTTTCCGGTCGTTGCGATCACATACGGCAGGTTAATATCCGCCGCATCCGGGAACTGAGGTAACGCGATGCCGGTGATCGCTGACTTCGCAACCACTGTACTCACGGTTCCCGTCGATCTGCCGTAGACCCTGTCGCCAACGTAGCCGATGGTGAATGTCTGCGCCCCTGCCAACACCGGCGCTAGTGTGAACGTGGCTTTGCCGCTCGCGTCCAATTGAGCCGGAACCGTGATCGGAACCGGATTGATGGTTGGAACGCCCACATTCGGGCCGGTCGAGGGAATGACAACCGTCCAGGACGGGAACGTCAGCGCGACCGTTCCGGTTGGAGTCGCGCCTCCGCTCGTCTTCGGAGCCACCGTCACCGTGAGCACGGTGTTGACCACCTCGGCTGTTCCAGTTGCGTTCACGCTCGCCGCGGTGCCAGATAGCGGCAGGCCGTTGCCCGACGTGCTAATGGTGAGCGGCGCGTTCACGGCATTGCTGGTAATCCCGATCTGGCCAGTGAGTGCGCCTTCCTCTCCGGGTTGAGGATCAAACGTAACCGAAACCATGCAGGTGGCCCCTGCAGCGACACCGGTCGCAGGGGAAGTGCTGTCGCTGATGCAGGTCCCATCGGCGCCCGTGAAGTCCGCAATTGTGACCGTGTCGATCTTTGTGCTGCTGTGGGTATAGCCGGTCACGACCAGGGGAGCATTCCCGATATTTGTTACGGTCGCCGCAGCGCTGGTAGGCGTGACCAGATCCGCGGGAGTGGGAAGAGCAAGCGTGCTGTTGGTGCCCACAACCGTCACTCCGCCACCTGTGGTCTTGATCAGATACACGTTCCCCATCCGATCGATGGCAACCGAGGAAGAGCTCGTCATATCCGGGGCGACGGTGGTTTGACTGGCCGAGACCAACGCCCCACTCACCGAAGGAATCCTGGTGGTCCCGGTCGTAGAGGCGATATAGACCGCGCCGGAAGGATCGACCGCTACGCCGGTAGCCCCGCTCAGGTTATTCAACAGTGCCGTCGGAGTCGTTTGGAGGCCGGACAATTCGAACAGATTCGTGCCGTCGATGACATACAGATTGCCGCTGGCATCTACCGCCACCGCGGACGGAGCCGAGAATCCGGCAGTCAGCATGGTTTCCGACTGGCCGAGGTTGGATGCAGCCGACGCCCCGACGTTGCTCAGCTTCACGACGCGGCCATTGGTTGGGTCGGCAACAAACACGTTTCCGGTGCCATCCGCGGCCAGGTTCAGGTTCGCCCCCAGACCGCTTGCCACCACCCCCTGGCCGGCGGCGTTCAAACCGCTCGCCCCAAACGGCACCTCATAGACTTTGCCGCTGTCCGCGATAAATACATCTCCCGCGCCATCAACCGCGACACCGGTCGGAGCCGTCAACCCGGTTCCGATCGAGACTCCCGAGGTTGAACCTGGCGCGAACATTAGAACCTGCCCCAGCCCGGCATCCGCCACAAATAAGTTACCGGCGGAATCAATCGAAATCTGGCTCGGCATCTTCAGGCTGCCGCCGATGGTCGACTCAAGTCCCGGAGTTACCTGCACACTTGCTCCCACCCCGATGCCGTGGAGCAGGATCGAGGAGAGAACGTTTTGCTTGTCATCGAGCATCAACAGCTTGGCCGTGATGCTGCCCACTGCGGTGGGAGTGAAGGAGATATTTTCAAGACAGCCGGAGTTAGCCGCATACGCCGTTCCGGTGGTGCAGGTTCCCCCCGTCATGGCAAAATCCGGTGTCTGAACGCCCGATTCCACGATCACAAAACTGGCTGGGGTTACGGCGCCGTTAAAGCCATACGCGACGTTGGCTCCAGCCGCATTGGCCGTTCCAACCGGCGAAGAACCGAAATCCGCATAACCGAAGTTGATCTTGGCAACGTCGCCAAGGTTGTTCGTCTGTTTCTGATTGGTCGGGACATACATCGTATTGCGCGCCCAGTCGATCGCAACCTGGCCCTGAGCCGGCACGGACGTGAGCACAACTGCGTGTTCGGTGTCCGGCGTTCCTGACGGATTGGGAACCATCACCACACCGGCCATGGAATCGCTGATATAGAGATTCCCCTTAGAATCGACGACCACCCCCGTGACTGCGGGCAAGTTCGGGTCTACTCGCGTCAGGCACGTGGAGGTAACGGGAGGACTTGCCGGATCCGTGGCGCAGTCCGAGGTGAGATCGGTCATGCCTGCGGGAATCTCATAGACGCCGGCGAGCCCGCCCGAGTCCTCAACGAAGTAGATATTCCCCAGAGGATCTTGAGCTATGGAGATCGGTCGCTTTGTCATGGCCGAAATTGGCTCGGAAACTACCGAACCGTGCGTAGGGTTGGACCAGGCGCCGTTGACGGCCAAACTAAAGATGTAGTTCCCGCTGCTCTGGGACCCGATCAGGAGATTATTGTTGTTCCCGATGGCGAGTCCCCACGGCTGAAAATAGCCTTGCGGATACCCTGATATTCCATACTGTGCCCATGCATTCGGTCCATTATTGTTCCCTGAGTTGGTACATATGCTGGTCGATGGGTTATCCGGCGTCATCGTGCTTAGTCCGGTCCAGCTACCCGTCGCAGCATCCCACGGAAACATCACGATGCAGTTGTTCCAATTGGCTCCCAGGTAGAGATTGTTCCCGGGATCGATGGCGATGGCCGGGTTTTGATAGCCGCCTCCGAGACCTTTGGGAGCGGAGAGAGTGACGGCGGCTCCTCCGCCTGCAGGAAATTCATACACTGCGCCATTCGCGTAGTCCACCACCAGCCAATCCCCGTTCGAATTGATCGCGGTCTGCTGGATGGCTCCCCATCCCGAGGGATGACTCAGCCCCGTCGCAGAACTCGCGGTCACCAGCGGCGCAGCACCCTGGCCTGCGGCTGTTCCAGACAAGCAGAGGCAAAACAGCAGCGTAATTGCAAAACCGGCAAACCGCCGAACACTGGTGAACGACGTGGTGGCCATAATGTTCCTCCCAAAAGAACTCAAATCGATGTGGCCTCGAGCGGCTCTACTCCGCTCGCGGTTGAGGCTCTCGTTTTTCTTGCGTGTCCCGGGAGCAGCCTCCCGCTTTCCGGAATACGCAGTTATCTCCCTCGCCTTTTTGCAGATCTACTGAACCGTCACGGGCAACGTGAACACCGGCGTAGTCAGCGAGGTTTGGGTCAGGCCGCTCCGATCGTAAGTGATGACCTGCACGTTATAACTTCCCGCAGGGGTCTTCACTTTGGGCGCCGGCGGCGGCGTCGAGTATCCCGCGTTTGTGCATGACGTAATGCCCATAAACACGCCGGAAAGCACAGCGCCAAGACAGATCAATGTCAGATAGCGGTTCAGTCTCTTACGCCCCGCGATCAGTCCCAGCAGGCCAAAGCCGAACAACCCGGCCAGCGACCACGGAACCGCATGACGGATGGCACTGGAAGTCGTGCCGCCATTGACCGGCACATTGGTGCTGAGCGTCAGCAAGATCGTCGAGGCCGTTGGACCGGCAACGCCTATGGGCGAAGTACCCGTCACCGTGTTCGCATATTGGAAGGTGCACTGCGAATAGGACGGCAACATCGTGGCCACCGAGAGCGGCACGGGCGCATCCGATGAGTTGCATTCCAGACTCACATCCCCCGTGAATCCCACCAGCGGCATGAGTGACAGGGTCACCTGAATCGGAGTTCCGGCTGTGACGTTCACCATTCCGCTTGTAGCCTGCGTGATCTGGACACTGGGAGAAATCACGTAGAATGCGGGTAACGGACTGGTTTGCGTCGCGTAATTCACGTCGCCGCTATAGACCGCCGTCAGGTTGTAAACGCCTTTGGCAAGGTTCTGCAACGAGAACGTGGCTATGCCATTGCCGTTCAGAGGAATGGCTCCGTTCACGCCTTGGCTGGGATCAACCGGCCGGCCGTTCTGCATGAAGGTGATGGTGCCCGTGGGCGTTCCCACTGTTGAAGTCACCGAAGCCGTGATCCAAACCGGCTTTCCGACCTGCACGTATGTGTTACTCGCCCAGGCGGTCACATAGCCCGGGTTAGGCGTACAGCTGTTCCCGTTCGAACCATTTCCGTTCCACGAGATGCAAGCGGAATTAGTTACGGGCGGACCGACCTTGTACGCCGGGGTTGCCGGCGTTACGGTGAACGTGGTCTTGCTCGCGCTGCCCGCGAAGCAAGCGGGAGTGCCGGACGAGCAGATGTTCTGCGAAGCACCGGCATCCCCGTTCCCGGCGTAGTTCGCGTTGACGTTATAGGAGCCGCCGAGCAGATTCGTGTAAGTGAACGCGACCGTCCCGGTGGCGTCCAGCGTCTTTGTTTGTTTCGGCTGGTTACCGTTAGGGCTGCCGACTGAGAGACTCACCGTGCCGCCCGGCGTACCGTAGGTCGCATCGATTGCCGCAACCTTGACGGTGACCGTGATGCTGCCCGGATAAACCACGTCGCTAACCGGCGAAATGGTGATCTGCGTGGCCGGCCGCAAATCCTGCAGAACGTTGGCTGTGACCGCAATGTTCACGCCCGAGCTGGCATTTGCGGCGTTGCTGGCTACGTTGATCGATGCCGTCGCCACACCCGCGGTCGGGGCAAGCAGATTCATTCCGAGGTAGCACGAGCCTCCCGGCGGAGTACTCGTCGTTGGCCCGCAGGCCGGCGAGTTCAGCGTCGCAGCACCCAACGAGTAAAAGCTGGCATTGGCACCGGAAATCTGATCGCCGGATAGATCTGAAAGCGTGAGCGGCAGATTCCCAACGTTGAGGATTTGCGCATCCGCTTCGGACAGAACGTTAGGATTGACCGGCGCTCCCGTGCTGTTGAAATCGATCAAGCCGCCGATGCCGAGTTGGGCCAGGCCCGCTGTCGAGCCCGAGCCATACGTCGCATACAGGTTCTGCGTTCCGTCCAGCGCCAGGCCGAAGGGTATGGCCGGCGTGTTTCCGGTCCCCAGCCCGCTCGAGATTACGATTTGGCTGTTGATGTTCAGGCTTCCGGTTGCGGTGTTGTACGGAATCCAGACAAGGCCGCTTGCTTCCGCGACAAACACCGAGCCCGACGGATCTACTGCGATGCCGGTCACCGGAGCCTGGAGCCCTCCGGTGATCACTTCGTTCGCGTCGCCAAAGGGCATCGAAATTTCCCACAGGTTGGCTCCATCGGCCACCCATACGTTGCCGTCACTGTCCGTCGCGATTGCGCTGGGACCCGTAAAACTGGCACTCCCGCCCAACACTGGCGAACCCAGCCCCGCCAGCATCAGGGATGTCTGCGGATTCGGAATCTCGACCACCTTTGCCTTTTGCTGATCGGCAACAAAGACGTCGCCCGCGCCATCGACTGCAAGGCTGAGGTTGCCCGTACCCAGGCCGCTGGCGATGGTCGTTTGCTGCGACGCGACCAGGGCACCGTTAATAAACGGAATTTCGATGACCTTGCCGGAATCTCCGATATAGAGATTCCCCACGCCATCAACCGCCACACCTGTCGGACCCGTCAACCCGGTGCCGTTCACCTTCCCGGTGGTCGGGCTCGTGGTCCCGGCGGGATATTTCTCGATTGCCTTCAATGCGTGGTCGGCGACGTAGGTATTGCCCCAGAGATCCGACGCCACCTGCCTTGGATCGTTCAAACCCGAAGCGATCGGCTGAATCGCGGCCGACGATACCACCGACACGGCCGCGCCTTCCCCGACACCGCTCACATACGCATTGCTGCCGCCGATAATATTGTTACTGGCATCCAGGATCTGTACTTCTCCCTGGACGTCCCCTGCCAACGCGGTATTCAACTGCACATAGTACGTGCAATAGCTATAAGCGGAGGTCGTGGTCTCATTGGCGCTGAACCTCGGATAAGAAGCACCGTCGGTGCAGACCGGGACGGGAGCTGTTGCCGTCTTGTTCAGCATCGGAGAAGAACTAATCCGCGTGAAGTTAGCGCCGCTCGGTTGCGAAAGCGCGAACTTGGCCGCGGTCGTGTCCTGGTTGAACATGTAGTAAAGGGTTTGCGTCTGATTGGCCGTAACGCTAGCCGACGTCGATCCGGCGGCGCCCGCCGCGATCACGCTCGTAGAGATTTCGAACGAAGTACTGCTGAGACCCGTTCCGGATACATAGAAGTTAAGACCGTTCAGGGCATAAAGATCATCGCCCGAAGGGGCCGTGATGGTTACAATCTGGTTTTCCGTGAAGGCGTTATCCGCTGTCAGCGTGAGCGTTCCGCCGCCCGATGTAACCGAATACGCCGAGATCTTGGCCGCAGCGGCTCCGCCCACTGTTGAAGAGCCGAGGTCGACAGTGCCCGGCTTCCACAGCACGATCGAGGACGCCAGGCAGGTGGCGGTAGCCGTCTTGGTCGTCGTCGTATCGCACGACGGCCCATTCGTCCCGGGTGGCGCCCAGTTGCCGCTGCCTCCGGTCGCGAGCCATAACAGCCCTCTCGGGTCAACCAGGGGCGAGAACCCGGAAGCAACCGGCGCGATCATGATCGTGTCGGCCCAGACCAAATTCGGGCCGGTCGGAGTCCCCTCGTTCGGAATCATGAAAACGCCATCGACATTGCCGCCGTAGGAACTGTTGTTTTCGCTGGTGAAGTAGAGGTTGCCCTGGGCGTCGAAGCTGATTCCCTTGATCCCATTGAAGCCGCCCTGATCAATGCGCAGCAGTTTCGATTCCGCCGAGCCATCCCCCGAGCCCACGATCGTCGCTGAACCGGCTGGAATCTCGCGAATGCCGAGCACCTTGGCGCTGGGCGAATCGTACGCATTCTCGATGAAGAAAAGGTTCCCGGCATGATCCACCGCAAGATTCGAAACCATGTCTTCAAGTCCCGTGGCCAGCGCAACTACATTCGATACCGTGCCACTCTCGTCTACGGTGTACTTGAAGATCGACTGGGTACTGGACGTGCTCACGTAGAACGTAACGCCGTCATCGCCGGCCTGGAGATCCTGGGGCGGAATCGCCACCGCCGTGCCGTTGCTGTTCTTGTAGGTAGGACCGTTCCAGTGGGCCGAGGTGCTGAACGACCAGGTTCCCGCGCTTACGTTGTAGGGCACGCGGCAAAACTGCACCGAAGATCCGTAGCGATCCGTGATGTACAGGTTGTCCCACTTGTCGAGCGCGATGCCCGCGTTCCAATACGATCCCGATTTCTCCAGGTCGGAGCAATCCGAGCTGCCGGTTTGCGGCGCCGGTCCGGCAATCAGTACCGGCGTGGATGCATTAGGCGCGAGTTGAAAAAGCTCGCTCAACGCTGAATCCATGAACAGCACGTTGCCGTGCAATGGATCGATCTTCATCGAGTAGACCTGGCTCCATGCGCCGGTGCTGCCGTGATTGAATGGAACCACCGAGCCAACCGTGACAGGGGGAGGGCTCCCCGGCTTAAACGTAATCGGCAACTGGGCCGTGGCCGCGCCGGCCAGCACGAAGCTGACAACAAAAACCAGGCACGCGATCCGTGCAACCCTACGCATCATGACAGTAGACTCGATGGCCATACTTCCCCCTCCGAAACAATCTCAATCCCACTGCTTTCGAGCGGCCTACGTGCCCGCCGCATTCTTACGGCATGAAGCGGATGCCGCGCTTTCTTTCATCCCTTGACCGGCTTGGCCCGCCCGCCGTCTTCCGGTCTCGATTCCGCCGGTCTGTCAGGTTTGCGCCCAGTCCGGCAGCACCAGGAACCTCAGAACGAGAACTTTCCTGCCACCTCGACCAGCCGGTTTCCAACCTTGATACCCGCCACCCCGAAGTCCTGGTGCACCAGCACATCCTGGGTCAGAGGCTTGCCCACCGTCGCATTCTGGAATCCGAGCTGCAGATTGGTCTGGTCGTTGTTGTTGAACGACACCAGCGGGTGGTTGAACACGTTAAAGGCCGCCAGGCGCAATTGCAGATTCCTTCCTTCGCCGAGGGTGAAGTTCTTCAACAGCGTCATGTCGTGGTTCAGATACGCCGGTCCGCGCATGTACGGGAGCCGGTAGACACCGTTGCTGCCCGGCTGCGGAATTCCGAACGCAAGAGGATTGATGAACTGGTGGGTCTTCGATCCCCCCGCCGGATTGCCCTTGAGCGTGGGCATCAACAACAGATCCGGCGTTCCCAGCCACACCACCGGATTCATGCTCTGAACGCAGAAGGTGTTGCCGTTCTGGTCAGGCTGGATGCCATATTGGGTCTTGCAGGCCTGGGCTTGTTGCGCATACGTCTGAGTCGCATAAGCGACCTGCACCGGCAGGACAGACCCGTAACCGAATCCGAAGTTCTGCCCGTTTTCCGACGCCAGCGGGATCCCGCTCATGACTTGCGAGACTCCGGACAGCAGCCAGCCATTCGCCGCTTCGCCGAGCCAGTGGCTCCCGCCCGTGTAGCGTTTGCCCAGATCGACTAGGTAGTGAATATTGAAGACCTGGGTGCGATCATAGGGAACCGGGTTGTAATCGTTGCGCAGATTTACCGGGTCGACAATGTTGTTGTTCCAGGAAGACGCGGTGGCCAGATTCTTCGCAAAGGTGTAATTGGCCCCGTAGGTGACCATGCCCGAGTTCTTGTTCCACTGCACCTGCAGGCTGTTGTAGTTCGAATAGAAGTTATGCTTTAGCTGATACACGTGCTGATAGAACGGATAGGGACGGAAGAAGTCCGTTTCCGCAGTCGAGAATCCACCAATGCCGCCCGTCGGCGCATTCGCATGGCACAGTTCGCCGTAGTTAAAGGCGCAGAGAGTCGAATAGGACGGGTCGATATTGAAGAGGTTGTTGTTGGTGCCCGTCATGGCCGGATTCTTGTTCGGATACGTGTTGGCGCAGTCGCTCATGATCCCGCAGATGATGTTGATGTCCGACGCGCTGTTATACGTACTGCCGTTGTAGGAGCCCAGGTTGACGTTGTGGCTGCCCACGTAGGCAATGTCCAGCATCGAGGGGCCCAGTCCCAGCCACTTCACGCCGGGCAGGCGCTGATCGATGCTCGCGTTGTACTCGTAGTAGATGGGGCGGTTGGTGTCCTGTGGCGAAAGAGTATAGGCACTGAAATCCGGAGGTGTGATGGGGGATTGGCTGTCGATCTGGCTGTAGGACAGCGCTCCGACTATGCTCGTAGTCTTGTATCCCTGGGCAGTCGCCGCCGCCAGGGCATACGGGTTGAACTGCTCCTGGTTCCGATACATGCCCCATCCGCCGCGCAGAACGGTTTCGCCCTTGCCAAAGACGTCCCAGGATCCGCCCACGCGCGGGGTGAAGTAAACCGTCTGGGGCGCATTCACAGAGTTCGACACGCCCGATTTCTGAGAAGCCCAGGTGATACCCGGCATGCTCAGGCCGGTGCAGTCGCGTGCAAAGCCCCCGCATTCCGAGCTGTAGAGACTTTCGGAGAACGTCGCCAGGCCGTTATTCCGCAGGTCGTTCCATGGACCCAGGTGCTCGAAACGCGCCCCCACAATCAGCGTCACGTTGTGAAGCTTGATCTGGTCATTCACGTATCCCGCCATCGTGGTATAGCGCATGTCGACGTTGGGAGTGAAGTTGGTCTGCTTGTACGAGTCAGCGTACCCCTCGTAAATCATCGCGGTGGGGTTGTAGCAACTGCCGAGGTATGCAGCCCCGGAAAGCCTCAGCGTGCCGTCGGTGCTGGGATTCACGCAGCCGTTATACGGCGCCTGGTTCGTCTGAGAGTACTCAAAGAAGGCGTTGCCTGGGTTGAACGTGTACTGACCCTGGGGAAATGCGTTGGTATCGGCGATGCCGTTGTAGGTGCCCGTTTCCCAATACGCGCCGAACTGCAGGAAGTGGTTCCTCAACTGCCAGCTCACGTTGTCCTGTAGGATTGGATCAACCTTTTTGGTATGGATCTGGTTGTTGTAAAAGCCGCCCGGCATAAGTACGTTCGGATAGCCGTTGCTTCCGCCCGAGGCGATTCCCGGGACCGAATAGTCCCCGCCATTCTTGTACATGCCGAGATAATCGAAGTTGCCATTGCCCCCGTTGTAAGCGTTCATATTGAAACGCTGCGCAGCCAGCGGATTGCCCATCTTGCCCGGCAGGCTCACAAACGACATTGCCGCGGCAAACTCGTTGGTCACGTTCGACCCGAAGATTCTCGTGTACCGTGCCGACAGAATGTTGGAAACGTCGCCGGTGGTGACGTTGCCCGGATAAGGAACCGCGCCGCTGGGGAAATAGCCGAGGGCGACGGGATCCTCATCGATCTCGCGCTGCAGTCCATACACAAAGAACAGATTGTCGTTGGTATTGAGGTTGTATTGCAGCGTCGCCTTGAACTGAGACCCGTTCTGGGTCTGCATCAGCTGCTTGATGTAGTTGTAGCCAAACGCATTCGTGAACGGATCGGCGTTCGGCTTCGGGAACCAGTTCACCAGGGCCACGCCGGAAGCATTGGCATAGGGGTTGGCATTGCTTCCCGCGACCAGGGTCCCATTGGGAAGATAGTTGTCGGCGTAGCACATGGGCAGAATGGCGTTGGGATTCTGATTGCCGTCCGGGCGCGCGCCGCAAAGCTCGGCATCCAGCGACGCCGCGCTGAAGTCGCCCTGGCGCTCTGCCATCGTCGGCACCCACGCCGAAATCGCCGCCTGGTTGGCCTCGAACACCTGGTTGTAGTATTCGTACCCCGCAAAGAAGAACAGCTTGTCCCGGTTGCGATTGAATTCCGTCCAGGGGAGGAGCAGCGGTCCGCCAATCTGGCCGCCCGGATACAGATACCGTCCATCGGGACGCGACTGGCGAAGATGGTTGTCAAACCAGTCGTTGGAGTTCAGGGTTGTATCCCGCGCAATCAGGTAAGCCTCGCCGTGGAACTTGTCACCGCCGGCCTTGCTCGAAGCACTGATTACCGCCGGACCCTTCGCACTCACCGCTCCGAACGTCGAACTGGACGCCTTCACTTCGGACACCATCTCGGCGTTCATCTGCTGCACCGACCCCGAATTGCTGGCAATGTCGGTCAGCGAAACGCCATCGGTGACGATCGCAATGCCGGTCGGGCCGGCGCCATTCGCCGAGAACGCGCCCGTCGGTCCGCTCAGGCCCACCACTGCGGTGTTGTACCCCGGCCGGTTGAACAGACCCTGGTCGCCGGTGGACATTGCGAAGCCGGGCAGCATGCGGATCAGCTCGGTCGCGTCGCGGCCCACCACCGTCAGCGTATCCAGGTCCTTGGCCGTGATAATGTCGCTGCGCTCACCCGTAGTGAGGGTCGCGATCTGGGAGTCGATCTGGGCCTCCACCGTCACCGACGCCGTGGTGTCCCCTACCTGCATGCGAACGTCGGTAAAGCTCAGTTGATCGCCCGGACGTACCGCAAACGGCTGGGATTGCCATGGCCTGAAGCCGTCCATCGTCACTTCGATCGTGTAATTCGTACTGGGAACGACCGAGGCGAACGCGAAAGCTCCGATGCTATTGCTCACCGTGGTCCGCTTGATGCCGGTGTGTCCGTCCGTCAACGTCACGCTGGCCTTCGGAATGACGGCCTCGGACGTATCGGCAACAACTCCGGTCACGTTTCCGGTGGCCTGCTGTCCAAAAAGAGCCGTTCGCGGTAGCAGGAGCACTGCGACGAGCAGCACCAGCAACGAGGCTGTTGGCCTGATCCTTGAAAAGATCTCCATCATAGTTTTCCCCCAGTCGGCTGCATTCCAATCGCGTTGGAGACGTCAATGCGGAGAGCGCACGACCCACAAGTAGGCACACACACGCGACGGCTGACCATGACTTTGAAATGCTGGGGGCCAATTTTTGTACGTGGATCACTCACTTGTCAAGTGCAAATAGTACAAAAACACGGCGATGGGACCGATATCCCATGTTTGTTGGGTTTTTCATTGCCCGCCGCCATGGGAACGAATCTTGGTTTCGCGCCGGAGCGCCCTGGCAGAGCGTCGGAGGCCGCCGCGCCTGGTCGTTGCCGAATTCGACTTGGGGGCATGTGAAACGGTTTTCTTCTTCGTTTGGTCCCTCCCCAGAATCCCTCTCGCGGAGCCAAGCGGGCGTTTCCGGCCCACGTTCCACAACGGATACGGCTTGTCCCTGCAGCCGGTGATACCGATCTCAAGAAAACACGCCTGCCTGCTGCCCGCGATTCCATACTGGAGCGTGGAGTTTGGGCAGGCAAAGGATCCCAATGAAAGCTCCGTGGGGTATATTGCGACCTCGCTCGACATCGCGTGGAACCCGGTTCTCACCGGGATGCAGCGGCAGTTCAAGCTCTTCCCAAGTGACCTGGCCCCCCCGGACCCTCCCGCCATGAATGCAAACCGATACACGTGCGCTTGAATACCCATCGCGCTGTTCTTGAAAAACCTGCATCCAACTTACGCAGGCAGCTGACTAGCAGAGCTGCCCCGGGGTTCCCATCTATCCCAAAGGAGTTTGTGCATGCTCTGGACTGTGTTCGTGATCCTTCTCATTTTGTGGCTTCTGGGCTTTAGCTTCCACATCGCCGGTGGCCTCATTCACCTGTTGCTGGTCATCGCTGTCGTGGTGCTGATCATCCAGCTCATCACCGGACGCCGCGTGGTCTGAGCCGCACGCAGCGACGCAATAGCCTCGACTCACGTCTGCCGGCACGAGCGCACCATTCGCGCATCCACCGGCAGGCGAGTCGTCCACCCCATGTCCATCCCTCGCCATCCCTATTTCCAACGGAGCAAGTGCTCCCTCACCCCTCGCATGCGTTGTGCCGCAGGCGCCCGCGCGCCTGGACCTTCGCATCGGCCCTCCCTCGCGGTCAGGCTGCAATAATGATCTCGACCCGTAGAGAAGGAGCAGTCGATGCGCAAGCTCTCCATCGGGCTCGTGATGCTTCTCGCCTGCTGTTCCGCGTTACGAGCCAAGCCATCCGCGCTGTTTTACCTCACCGACGATCCCAACTCCATCCGCTCGTTCCTGGCCCACGAAGCCAAGATCGACCTGTTGGTGCCGACCTGGTATTCCGTGGATGAGAATGGCCTCGTCACCGGCGCGCCCAATCCCACCGTGCTCGAAGCCGCGCACCGCGCCGGCCTGCCCGTAATGCCGATCGTCGCCCTCTTCGGCAAAAAGAAGTTCCACGATCTCGCCGCCGACATGCCCGCGCGTTCTCGCATGAACGAAGCGCTCATTCGCGAATCAAAACTGCACGGCTACACCGGCTTTCAATTTGATTTCGAAAATCTCGACTACCTCGACCGGGACGCATTGACCGCCGTGGTCGCGGAAACCGCCGCCGCGCTGCACCAGAACAATCTGCAACTCACCATCGCCACCGTCCCTAATGCGCCCGGCTATCCCGGCCAGGGCGGATTCGCCAAGTGGATCTACACCGACTGGCGCGGCTCATTCGATCTCGAAGCCCTCGCGAAATCCGTCGATCTCATCTGCCTCATGACCTATGACCAGCAGACCCGCTGGACCATGCCCGGCCCGGTCGCGGGCTGGCAGTGGACCACCGAGAATCTCGACTACGCGCTCAAAGTCGTGCCAAAAGAGAAGCTGTCGTTGGGCATTCCCCTCTACGGCTATCACTGGTACACCAGCGCGCCGACCACCGACAAGGCCACCGGCCAGGAGAAGCCCAACCTCTCCGGCGACTACATCGGTGCTCCCGACGCGTTGCAACTCGCCACTGCCTACGGCGGCAAGCTGGACTGGGACGAAGCCGATCACAGCGCGTTCTTCTACTTCTATCGCGACCAGATGCGCGAGTGGGTCTTCTACACCGATCTGCGCACCTTCCGCGATCGCTACCAACTGGTCGCCGATCGCAAACTGCAGGGCTTCTGTTCGTGGGTGCTCGGCACCGAAGATCCTGAGATCTGGTCGCTGTTGCCCAACCGCAAATAACCACCTGCGGTGGGCCCGGCTTCGCGTTGCGGCGATCGAGAGCGGCAAGGAAGTTGAAGGAGAAACAGATGGCGTATTACCTGGCCGTCGATGCCGGCGGATCGAAGACCGAGTTCCTGCTCGCCGAAGAGGATCGTGAGCTCGGCCGCGCTCTGACCGGAACCATCAAGCGCGTCAACGCCGATGCCGACATCGCTGCGCGCAATCTCCACGATGCATTAGCCGAGCTCGAGCGGACCACCGGCGTGCCCATGGCCAGCGTGTCCCGCACCTGCGTGGGCACATCGGGCAACACCGTTCCGCTGGTCACCGACTGGCTGCGCGAAGGCTTTACGAAGCACGTCGCCGGTCCGTTGTTGTTGGTGGGCGATGTGGAGATCGCGCTCGACGCCGGTTTCTTCGGCGGCCGCGGCGTGCTGGCCCTCGCGGGCACCGGCTCGAACGTAGCCGCGCGCGCAGCCGACGGAGTCATCATCACCGCCGGAGGATGGGGTCCTATCCTCGCGGACCAGGGGGCCGGTCACTGGATCGGCATCGAAGGCCTGCGACGTGGCTTCCTTTCCCGCGACGAGGGCCGCCCCACCGGTTGTTGGAAGCCGCGCGCAAGCTCTGGAACCTGCCCACGGTCGACGCCCTCATCGAGTTCGCCAACACTCAACTTCCCCAGCGATACGGTTCAAAATTCGCGCGCGAAGTGGTCGCCTGCGCCGATCGCGGCGATTCGGTGGCACAGGAAATCCTCGAGCAGGGAGGCCGTGACCTTGCTCACCTGGTGCGGATTCTCATCGAACGCATGCGCGTCATCGAGGGCGACTCATTCCAGGTTCCTGCCGTCGCGTTTGCCGGCAGCATCCTTGCCCACGTCGAGCGCATGCGCGCCTCCATCGAGTATGCCCTGCGCCTGCGCTACCCCGATATCCGCATTCTCGAGAAGCCCGTCGATCCGGTGCGCGGAGCTCTATGGCGCGCGATGCAAGGCGCGTGACCAGCCAACAACCGTCATTGTTTGGTCTCTGGATGGAAACAGACGCTCCGTGACCCATCTTCGCGCCTTTTTCTGGCGCAAGGTGGGTAACCACCGAACCAGAACTCCACAATGTCTTCAGCTACCGCAATTCGGCAACACCGATGGGCGATCTGAGTGCGGGACCACCATCGCAAGACCCGCCACGGAAAAACAGATAGACCGAAGCCCCGTGGACACGGAACTCCGCGACACTAAAAAACCCGCCGTTGGCGGGTTGTGTCTAATTCAATTCTGCGATTTGCGCCTCGATTAACTGTAAGGCCGCTTCCAGCGCGCTACGTCGCGCCGGATTCGAAGTTCGCTGCGAAAGGATGTTCTCCCTTTGCAGGTTCAGGGCCTGCTTCTGGCGTAACCGCTGCGCGCGCTGGTGCTCCGCTTCGCGTTTTGCCTCTTGCGACGCGAAGCTCATGCCGAGATGCACCGGCGCATACTGCTGGCTGCTTGCCATCTGTTCCTCCACAGATTTACTTTCCCAACCACGAGCCATATCTTCATTTTACGAGGGTTTTCACTTATTGCATCCCGCAGAATGGGCCGGGGGCATCAAAGGCACAAGATCGACCGCCCTAAAACAAGGCAGGAGAGCGCATGCGCGTCTGGCAGATATCGTCGTTTGGCATTGATTCATTGGAGTTTGCGGAAAGGCCCAATCCCGAGCCCGGTCCCGGGCAGGTTCTCATAAAAATTCATGCAATTTCTCTCAATTATCGCGACCTTTTGATGGTGAAAGGGCTGTATAACCCCAAACTCAGGCTGCCTCGCATCCCCTGCTCCGACGGAGCGGGCGAGGTACTGGCCATCGGGCCGGGCGTCACACTCTGGAGCCCAGGCGATCGAGTGGCGGGCATCTTCATGCAGAACTGGCTCGACGGGCCCCCCACCCCGGCCAAGGTTAAGGGCGCCCTCGGCGGCGACATCGACGGCACCCTGGCCGAGTACGTCATCCTCCACGAGAACGGCCTGGTGGCCATTCCCGAGCACCTCAGCTACCAGGAAGCGGCTACCCTGCCCTGCGCCGCCGTAACCGCCTGGAACGCCCTCTGCGCCGCTGACCTCAAGCCCGGCGGAACGGTCCTGATCCAGGGTACCGGCGGAGTTGCCATCTTTGCGCTCCAGTTTGCCCGCCTCAAGGGTGCCCGCGTCATCGGCGTTTCCGGCAGCGACCAGAAACTCGAGCGCGCCTATGACCTTGGCCTCGACGCCGGCCTGAACTACAAGGAAACTCCCGAATGGGACCGCTGGGCTCTCGAACAGAGCGGCGAAGGCGTGGACCTCGTCGTCGAAGTAGGTGGAGTCGGCACCTTGCCCCGCTCTCTGCGCGCCCTGCGCATGGGAGGAACCATTGCCCAGATCGGCGTTCTCACCGGTCCAGGTGAAGCCCTCCCCTTGCCCGCGATCCTGCACAAGCAGGCCCGGATTCGCGGAATCTATGTCGGCTCGCGCCAGGACTTCCTTGACATGAATCGCGCCCTCGCTCTCACCCAGATGCGCCCGGTGGGCGAAGATTTTCCCTGGTCCCACGCTCCCCAGGTCTTCTCCCGACTCGAGGAAGGCAGCCATTTCGGAAAACTGGTGATCTCCATCGGCTGAGTATGCGCGCCGGGTGTGCCACTTTGTTCAAAATTTCTCTGGGTTGTATCTATGGAGTTTTAGGGGCAGAATGTCCTGCCGTTTCAGCCGACCCGTTCTTGGGGTTGTATAGCTCGATAGGTTCGCGGCAGGGCCTCAACGCGAGCAGTTCCTCCGCCACATATGCGGTGGTAGTGCCGTCGCTAAAGGTCACAATCAGCCCGTCGTCGCCCTCGGGTTCCACTGTTTGGATCTTTATGAAGTCGTCCATGGCCGCATGGTACTTTCAAACGTGATCCGCAATCTGTTCAGAATTGCTCAAAGGCACCCAGGCTCCTGGCGGTTCGAGAGGATCCAGGGGGCGAGAAATCGGGCGCGCCACAACGAATAGCTACACATCTTTACCTAGGTAGGTCGTGACTGTGGCCTTGTACCGGAGCGGCTGATCCGCCAAGGGATGAACTTCCGGAGGGCCCACGCTCGGCCGCGGACCAAGCCCATGAAATCCATCCATCTCAGTGCATGACTCGACGACATGCGAAATCTGCCGATAAGAGCCGTGAGAACGGAACCTGTCTCCTCTTCACCAACCACGGATCACTCTGCCGGAGAACCTTCAAAATGAACAAGCAAGGGTTCCCCCAAAGGATGGCAAGGCCACATATTTTTAAATGTATGATTTAAAATTACTTAATCGCTAAATTCGTTGCAGATCATTTGGCATGCCCGGAGGAAAATGGATGCATGGAGAACATCATCCATCGTCTGCGAAATTGCGAAGAGGAATATTCGTCTTTGATTGATCAACTAGGCTTGACCACTGCAAAAAAAATTCGCGGGCGAAACTGTGAAAACTGAATCAACTTATGTAGATTCAATCATTTGCAGGGACTTTAACACCAAAAATACCAAAAAACAGTGCACAAAACAAAGGGTTTACCTGCTCTTTGCCTCGAAATAGAGGCTCGGTCAACGACTCCGAATCTGGGCCGGCGAGCCCTCTGCTTTATTGGTCCGCCGGCCTTGTATACGGCTTCTGCAGGTCCTGCCGCGCTTCGTTCACCGCGCCCTGCGTGTTGTCGTTGGTCTGGATGGCGAGCCGGTATTCGTTCACCGCGCGGTCCCGCTGCCCGGTGATGTCGAAGATGTTGCCCAGCCGGATGTGGCTCCAGACCTCGGTCCAGCGCGGATCGTCGTCGCCGCGCAGCGCGTCGCGATAGGCGTTCACCGCGGCCTGGTAGTTGCGCTGCGTGAACAGCACCTCGGCGATGCGGTAGCTGGCCAGCGAACTCTGCGAGTTGGCCTCGAGCGCCTTCTGGTATTCGGCCAGCGCGCCGGCCAGGTCGCCCTGCGCCACCAGTTGCTGCCCGCGCAGGATGGCGATCCGCACCTGCAGGTCGGGCGAAGCCTTCAGCACCCAGTTCTGCGGATCGATGCTGATGCGGCGCGGCCGTCCGAACGTGTCCACCACGTATTGCGAGTTGGTGCCCACCACGTCCACCTTCTGGATCTCCGGTCTTGCCGTCCGTCTCCACCCGCAGTTCCACCGGCATGCGGAACAGGTCGAGATCCTGGTTGATTTCGCCAATGGTGCGGAAACCCTTGTTGTTGCCCAGCCGGTAGACCGCGTACTTGTTGGTGAACTGGGGCGCGCCGGTGCCGTCGACCCACTGCGCGAAGAACGGCGTCAACTGCTGCTGGCTCTGCGCCTCGGCCACCTTCTCAAAATCGGCGGAGCGCATGCCCTGGTCGGTGTACTGGCTCAGCGCGCCTTTCAGCGTGGCCAGGAACGCCTTGTCGCCGATCTCCCAGCGCAGCATGTGGAAGATCATGGCGCCCTTTTCGAGCGTCATGGACTGGAACTCCGGCGAAAACGGACTCAGCCGGCTGGAGCTCGAAAGCGGAATGGTGTCGTAGGCCAGCGCGCCCGCGGCCACGTCCTGCAATCCGGCGCGCATGGCGTTCTTGCCGTTCTCCTCTTCCACGTACATCAGCTCGCCGTAGCGGGCCATGCCGTTGGTGATCCATGCGTCGTTGAGCGTCTTGGGGCTGACTTCCGAACCCCACCACTGGTGCGCAATGGTATTGGCCAGCAGCCGGACGCCGGACTTGTCGCCGACGCGCGAGCCCATCATGCCGGCCAGTTCCGGACCCCACACCGCAGGCAGCGTATCGTCGGGAATTTCCACCACGTTCAGGTGCGACGATTCGAGGCCGCCGAAGTTGTCGGTAAAGAAGTCGAATTGCTTGGTCGCGGTCTGCGCCAGTTCGTTGGCTGACGCCTGGTGGGCGACCGTCAGATAGACCTTCACGTTGCCCGGCCCCGCCACGGCCGGGATTCACGTAGCGGCCCGCAATCACGCGTTCCGGGGAACCCGGGCTTGGTCCAATTGAAGTCGTACTGGTCGCCGGGCTTGCCGCCGGCCAGCGTGACCGAATGCGAAGCGCCCGTACTGCCGCTGGCAAACACGCGCATGCCCTGCGGCACCTTGATGTGCATTTCCGCGGTGAAGCGGTCGGTCATGTACCCGGTGGTCGGGAACCAGCGCGCCGCATAGAGCAGGTAGGTGATCGGCTCCTGGATGGCGGCCAGCTTCAGGCCTTCGACGGGGCCGTCTTCGTTGCCCGTGATCACGCCCTCGTACTCGAATGTCCAGTGGTAGCTTTGCCCCTTGGCGAAGGCTGTGGTCGGGGCGACGCGAATGGTGCCGTCCGCCGACCGCTCCCCGGTGAGCAGCTTGCCGGCATCGTCGGTAATCTTGGTGACCTTGAGCGCGGGATGGAAGCCAAAACTCACCATCTCGGCATTTTCCGGCGCGGTAAAGGTCACCGCCGCCTTGGCCGCGATATGGTGGGTCTGCGTGTCAAGCTCCGCATCGATCACATAGCCGGTGATGTTGAGCGTCGGCCGTTCGGCCCGCTGCGCCGCGGCCGTCGCCGCCAGCGCGACCGCCATCCCCAAAACACCGAATGCGGACCCCAACCGCCGCAGTCTCAATTCCAATGTCATCATTCGCTCTCTTATTCCCAGACTTCTTTGTATGCACCAGTGTAGCCGCCTGCCTACGCCGCCCCAGGGAACCATGCTTGGATGGGGTCTCGCTCAGGAATGAACCGCCTCTTCCGCTCGCAACTGAATCCGGGCTCCAAGCAGGTCGAGGGTGATTTCCGCCACCCGGTCGATGGCTCCGCCCCCCGCTTTGCGTCTCATCCGACCGGGCCAGCAGCAGGCCCCGGATGCAGGCAAGTTCCTTCATCATGGACTGTCGAGGAGGCCCGTCGGGTAGCAAGGGCTCCAAGTGCCTGACGATATTGGATGCGGTGAAGTCGTTCTGAATCAGTTCCGGAACCACCCGTTTGCCGGCGATCAGGTTGGCCATGGCCACGTGGGGCACCGTAACCACCCGCTTGGCGATGGCGTAGGTGAGCGGGGAGACGCGATAAACCACGACAAAAGGGTTGCCGATGAGGGCCGCTTCGACCGTGGCGGTGCCGCTGGCCACCACCGAGGCGCGAGCGTGAAACAGGGCGGCGCGGGCATCGTCGACAAGACGAACGCTGAGGCCGGCGCTGTTGTCTTCCACCACCCGGCCCACAAACTCTCGCTGGTCTGCGTTGAGCGTAGCCGCCAGCGGAAGGACGAACTCGAGGGTGCCGCGATCGTGGCGCCCAACCAGTTCTCGTGCGGCCTTCAGCATTTCGGGGAGATTGTCGCGAATCTCCTTGGCGCGGCTGCCGGGCAGCAGGCCGATCCAGGTCTTGGCCGGGTTCAAGTCGTTTTGGCCGCGAACTGTTCGCGGGAGACGGCGGGCAGCGCCTGGTCGGCCAGCGGATGACCGACGAAATCCACCGTCACGCCGTGCTCGGCGATAGAACGCTTCTTCGAACGGGAAAATGACCAGCATTCGGTCGACGTACTTCTGCACCAGCTTGATGCGGTGCTTCTTCCAGGCCCAGAGCTGCGGGCTGACAAAGAAGATCACCGGAACGCCGAGCGCATGCAACTCCTCGGCCAGCTTGAAGTGAATGTCGGGGAAGTCGATGAGGATGGCAACATCGGGCCGGCGATCGCGCACCGACTGCTTGAGCTTGCGGAACTCGCGATAGATGCGCGGCAGGTGGCGCACCACTTCGGTGATGCCCATGACGGCCATGTCTTCGGCGCGGACTACGCGCTCCAGGCCGGCGGCAGCCATGCTCGGTCCGCCCATGCCGAAGAAGCTCCGCTCCGCCCGTCCTGCCCCAGGCGCTGCTTCAAGCGCTTCGATCAGCAGCGCGCCATAATGCTCGCCGCTCGCCTCGCCCGCCGAAATGAAGATGGTTGGCGCCATGAAGATCCGAGCGCGTCGTTTGATTCGCGCTGCCTTCATGATAGAAGGTTCGGGAGATGGAGGTCTGGGATGGATTGGCTGGAAATCGTCGGCCGGAGTTATCCCAGGTTTCTGAAGCGAGACCTGGGGCACCCAAATCCTGGAGCTATGCGAGCTTGTACGGCGCGCGATAGGGCCGCGACAACAGCTCAGTTGCCGCCGGATCGTTCAGGATCTCCTCTTTTGCGACATCCCATTGCAGCTTGCGGCCCACCAGCATCGAGATCAGCCCCAGATGCCCGGGAATCGTGGAATGATGCGCCACCTCGACCGGCGTAATGGTCGGCTGGCGCGACTTCACACTGTCGAGGAAATTGCGCCGGTGCTCCTTCGATTCAATGAGCTTCACCTTGCACAGGTTTTCAGGCACCGATTTCCATTTGCGCCATTCCGGGTTGGACCCGTCGAAGCCGGCGCGATCGACCCACACCCAGCCATCGGTGCCGATCCACTTGGTTCCCATCTGGATGGCGGGGCTGCCTCCCGCGATGGTCATTTTCACGTCCACTGGATAATGCGTCACTTCCTTGCGGTACACGCAATTGACCGTGTATCGCGTCGCGGTGTTCCAGACGGCGTGGGCAGGCGGAAAATCGCCGAACCCTTCCACTTCCGACGGCCCGCGATGTATCAAATCCCAGCCCCCAATGGGCGATGTCCCCATGATGCCCGATCCAGTCCATCAACTGGCCAGCGCCGGTGTTGTAATTCCAGCGCCAGTTCTGGTGAACGCGCAGTTCCATGAACGGCTCCATTTTCGATGGCCCGATCCAGGTGTTGAAGTCGAACCCCGCGGGCGGCTCGCTGATGGAGAGGTCCCATGCCTTGGTGCCCGGAACGATATCGGCTGCGGAGTTGATGACGTCCGGCAAAGCCGCCGAAGCCACGCGTTGCACCAGTTCGGCAGCGTTGCCGTGAAAATCGTGATGGCCCTCGGGCAGACCCACTTCCACGTGTGTCACCGTGCCGATGAGGCCGTTGCGGACAATCTCGGCGGCCTTGCGGAACGACGCAACCGAGCGCTGCCACGAACCGGTCTGCCAGATGATGTTGTTCTTTTCGACGGCCCTGACGATGGCCTGCTGCTCCGCGATCGTCCGTGCCAGGGGCTTTTCGCAATAAATATCCTTTTTGCGGCTGGCAGCTTCCGTGGCGATGATGGCGTGCCAGTGATCGGGCACCGCGATCATCACCGCATCGATGTCGTCCCGCGCCAGCAGTTCCCGATAGTCGTGGTAGCTTTTGCAGTCTTTGTTGCCGTACTGCTCATTGATGGTGTCCAGCGCCTGCTGCAGGTGTTGGGGGTCCAGGTCGCAGGCGGCCACCACCTGGCAATCACTCTGTTCGAGAAATGCCTTGGTGTTGGCCGGCCCCATCATGCCCCAGCCGATCACGCCGACAGTGATGCGTTCGGAAGCCGGCGCGCGGCCGGCCCAAGTGGTGCGCGGCAGGACTACCGCGGCAGCTCCCGTCGCGGCGAGAAATTGTCTGCGATTAAATGGATGGAGCGGACTCGAACCATGCGCAAAGGAATTCATCGAAGTCTCCTGCATGCTTCCGTCGCGCGGCAAGGCTCGCGGAGCGCCGCTCAAACACGATGGAAGCGAATCACCGGAAGTCTAGCACCATTGGCGAATGCGTTGCAGACCGATCAGGAGGCGCCGGCCTTCGCCTTGCGCAAAGGCTCCACGACTGCCGACATGTCCTTGTCGCCAAAGCCGGCCTGCATGGCCTCAGAAAATCGCGCCTCGGCGCAGTGCGATGTGCGCAACTCCACGCCAAGCGCGGCCGCATCTGCAGCGGCGTAGCGCAGGTCCTTGTCCATGAGCGAGAGCAGAAAGTTCACGTCGTACTTTGCTTCGAGCATGCGCGAAGATATGGTCGCCACCAACGGGCTTCCGGGCGCGCCGTTTTTGAGAACGTTGAGCGCCTGGTCGCGATCGAGCCCGCTGCGCTCGATCCATGCAAGCCCCTCCGCCAGCGACGCCACCTGCACTCCGGCTAGAAAGTTGTTGATCAACTTCATGCGTGCGCCGCTTCCGCTCGGCCCCAGGAACACGATGTCCTTGCTCATCGCGGCAAGAACAGGGCGCACGCGCTCCAGTACCGCCGCATCTCCTCCGACCAGAAACGTGAGCTGGCGGGATTCGGCGTGAATGCGCGTGCCCGTGACCGGTGCGTCCAGCAGACTCAGGCCGCGGGCATTCGCCAAGCCGGCGAGTTCGGCGATCCAGTTCGGCGTGACCGTGCTTGACTCGATCAGCACGGCCCCGGATTTCGCGTGAGCGAGAGCCCCATCGGGTCCGGTCCACACCGACCGCGATGCAGTCTCATCGGACAGCATGCTGAGAATGACGTCGGCGTCGTGCGCCGCATCGGCCGGCGACGCGGCAACCCGTGCACCGTTTGCTGCCAGCGGCTCGGCCTTCGCACGCGTCCGGTTATACACCGTCACCGCAAAACCCGCGCCGAGCAAATTCTTCGCCATGCCCGCGCCCATGGTGCCCAGGCCCAGAATCGCGACACGTTGACTCACGAAGTTCTCCTTCCAATGAAAATCTATCCGATCACTTTGAACCGCTTCAGCGATTCTTCATTCACCGTCAAGCCCAGTCCGGGCTTCGATTCATCGAGGTCGATGTAGCCGTTCACCGGCTCCGGCTCGCCGTCGAAGATGTACCAGAAGAGTTCATTGCCCACTTCCACATCGACCTTGGGAAAGAACTCGGCGATCGGCGAATTGAGGCTGGCCATCACCACGTGATAGTTGTGCATCTGGCCGGCGTGCGGCACGACCGGCACCTGGAACGACTCGGCCAGCGCGGAGATCTTGCGCGCCTGGCTGATGCCGCCCACCCGATTGGTATCGAACTGGATGTAGTCGAGCGCGTTGTTCTCCAGCAGCTCACGAAAGCCGAAGATGGTGAACTCATGCTCGCCGCCCGCGATGGGCACGCGCCCGATAGCTCTTCAGTTCCTTGTAGCCGCGCGTGTCGTCGGGGATGACCGGCTCTTCGAGCCAGCGCAAGTTGAAATGGCTCCAGCAGCGGCAGCATGCGCTTGGCATAATCGAGCGTCCACCCCATGTACGCGTCGGCCATCAGGTCGATTCCATCGCCCACCACTTCGCGCGCCGATGCGCACCAGCTCGATGTTCTTCTGCATGCCTTCGGCGCCGTCGATCGGCCCCCATCCAAAGCGCAGCTTCATCGCCTTGTAGCCCTGCGTCTTTGTAGCGCTGCGCCTCGGCCTGGAGTTCGGGGATCGGCATCGCATAAAGCCGGCTGGCATAGACAGGAATCTTTTCTTTCGTCCGTGCCGCCGAGCAGCCGAAACACGGGCTGCTTCGCGTCCTTGCCGATCAGGTCCCAGAGCGCGATATCAACCGCGGAGATCGCCGTCATGGCCACGCCCTTGCGTCCGAACGCCATCGTGCGGCGATACATCTGCTGCCACAGGAACTCCGTGTCCCATGGATCGGCGCCCACCAGGAGCGGCTTCAGATACGTGTCGATCAGCGTCTTGGTCACCAGCGGAGAAAGCGCGGCATTGCCCAGTCCCACCAGGCCCGAGTCGGAAAAAATCTCCACCAGCACCCAGCCATGAAAGGCGAAGTTGCCCATCGATGCTTGGCGAAACGCAACCAGGTCCATGGGATTGGTGCAGAAATGAGGAGGCAGCGGAACGGTCTCGCCTTCCCATTGAACGACGCGCGTGCGTACTTCGGTGATCTTCATGCGTGACTCTCAATCTCCTTCATGTCGGCGGGGCGAAGCGGTTGAATCCTGCCCCCCAACAACAGTAATGTCAGAAACCCAATCAGATGAAATGTGCCGGCGAGAACGAAATAGCGTTCCATAGCTATATCCATGGCCGAGCATAGCGCCGGCGACCAGGCCGAAGACCGCGCCGCCGATCGAGCCTCCGAAGCCCACCAGTCCCGCGACAGTGCCGACCACCGAAAGCGGAAATACATCCGCGGGAATGGTCATGATCAATCCCGACCAGGATTGCTGCGAAAAGAACGCGATGCTGAACAGCACAAGCGCATAGCTCACCGGCACGAGCGAAACCAGCATGACGGCCGGCATCAGAGCAGGCATTGATGCCCAGCACCAGTTTGCGCGAAAGATCGAGCGACGCGCCACCGCGCAGCAGTCGGCTCGAGCACCAGCCGCCGAGCCGCGCTGCCGATGCCCGAGGCCGCGTAGGGAATCCAACCGTAATAACTCACCTGCTTCACATCGAAGTCGCGCACGTCATAGAGATACTTGGGCAGCCAGAAGAGCAGAAAGAACCACGCCGAGTCGCTCATGAATTTCGCAAACACCAGCGCCTGCACGCTGCGCAGGTTGATCACCTCATGAAACGTCATGCGCCGCGCAAGCACTCGGGCATCGATCGTATCAACAGACAACGTGCCGGGATTGCCGCGATACGCGATGGCCCACCACGCAACCCACAGCCATCCCAAATCCACCCGAGATAACGAACACCATGCGCCAGCCGCTCAGCCAAAGCACCAGGCCGATCAGCGGCGGTGCCAGCAGCGAACCAATCGCGGTGCCGGCATTGATCAGGCCCATCGCTGTCGAACGCTCTTGCGCGGGCACCCACTCTGACACCACGCGCGTCGCCGCCGGAAACGCGCCGCCCTTCGCCCATGCCCAGCAAAAAGCGCATCACCAGCAGCCACGCGAATCCAGTGGCCGCACCGTGCAGCATGCAGGCCGCCGACCACCACAGCCATGATCAGCAGAAAGCCGCGGCGCGTGCCGAGCCGATCCACCAGGCGCCCGCCGATCGCGTACATGGCGGCATACGAAAGCAGAAACGCCGTCTGCAGATAGGAGAATTGCTGATTCCGAAATGGGGATATTGCGTTGAATGGCAGTGAATCGCAACCGAAACCGTCTGCCGGTCGAAGTAGCTGATGGCAATGGCAATCGCAACCAGCCCGACGAAATACCAGCGAAACCGCTTCGGGTCTGCGAGGAGAGCCATACCGTCTACCTTGGTTCGATTCAGGGAAGTTGATGCACCTGGCATTACGCGTTCGAACCAATCTTAGCGGACCTTGCCTGCGGAGTTCTCCAGCGTGACGTTGGAGAGCACGCCCGTATCCACAGTGGCAGGCAGATGCGAACAGAATCCGATGCCGACGTAGAACGGCTCGTCGAAGTGCAGCATGATTGGCGGCCCGAACTGGTGCATTGGCTCGCCCTTCAGACTGACAAATATCGCAATCGAATCACCCTGCTTCTCGATGCCAATTCGCTTGGCCAGGACGCCATTCAGCCCGCCGCCGAAGCGGTATTGCATGTCGGTGATGCTGGCGCCCTTCTCGGCGCGCTGGGCCAGGTGGATCATGCCCGTGCCGTGCTCGCCCAGCATCGCTTCTTTCGAATCGTCCTCCAGGTTCTGGCGGATGATGAGCACCACCTTGCGATCGTCGTAGCCCTTGGGGTCGGGAAACGTCGCGTCCGCGGCCATCGACACGTCGCCCGACATCTTCTTCCACAGAAACCGGAATTCGTCGCGCGTGTACCAGATGTTGTAGCCGGCGGAATGAATCGTGTACTGATTCGTGGCTGCGTCAAACGCGGCGCTGCCGGGAACGACCGCGCTGCCCACATCCGACTGGCCGTCGAAGATGCCGATCGGCTTCTCAAATTCGTGCTGGGGCGGTGGAAGTCCGCGGGCGGCGGCACTTGCTTGTGAGTCGCGGAGCCCGGCTGCGCCCAGTCCGGCACCTGCGGCGTCTGACCGGCAAGGGGCAGACCCGAAATTGCAACCAGTGCGGCATACAAACCGGCAACTTTCAGAGCATCGCGAACCATCGGGGCTTTCATAGCCATGAACTTTAGCAGAGCAAGCTTTCGGCCGGAGCCGCTGGTTCTGTCGCCGCGATCGGGTGTCCATCGTCGCAGTTGCGCGCAGTTACATACGGAAATGATTCCCTGCCCACCGCCAGTTACACTGAAATTGCCATGCAATATCGCTCTGGGAACGAGATACGCGAGCTTTTTCTGCACTTTTTTGAGACGAAAGGGCACCGCCGGGTGCACTCGTCATCGCTGGTGCCTGCCAACGACCCCACCCTGCTGTTTACCAACGCGGGCATGAACCAGTTCAAAGACGTCTTCCTGGGAGCGGAACGGCGCGACTACTCGCGAGCCACCACCTCGCAGAAATGCGTGCGCGCGGGCGGCAAGCACAACGATCTCGAGAACGTCGGCTTCACCCGCCGCCACCACACCTTCTTCGAGATGCTGGGGAACTTCAGCTTCGGCGACTATTTCAAGCGCGAGGCCGTGCAGTTTGGGTGGGAACTGGTGACCAGCGAAGAGTGGATGGGGATTCCCAAGGACCGACTCTACGTGACCATCTTCGAGGGCGGCGACGGGGTTCCGCGCGACGATGAAGCCGAGCAGTACTGGATCGAGGTCGGCGTCCCCAAGGATCGCATTCGCGAATACGGCGCCAAGGACAACTTCTGGCAGATGGGCGAAACGGGGCCGTGCGGACCGTGCTCGGAGATCTTCTACGACATGGGCCTCGAGGCGGCGGAGACTCCCGGCGTCGATCTGCCGTTTGGCCAGGACGACGCTCGGTATGTCGAGATCTGGAACCTTGTGTTCATGCAGTTTGACCGCTCGGCGGTGGTGGATCCGCTGGGAAAGACCACCGGCTACAAGCTGACACCGCTGCCCAAGCCCTCCATCGATACGGGCATGGGTCTCGAGCGCGTCGCGGCGGTAATGCAGGACAAGCTTTCGAACTTCGAGACCGATCTGTTTACGCCGCTGATCGCACGCGCGGAGGAACTGACGGGCAAGCACGTCAGCCAATCGGAACTCGAAAAGGAAAGCAGGAGCGCCGACGAGGATGCGGCCAGCCTGCGCATCATCGCGGATCACGCACGCGCGGCGACTTTCCTGATCAACGACGGCGTTCTGCCTTCGAATGAAGGCCGCGGGTATGTGCTGCGCAAAATCATGCGGCGAGCCATTCGGCACGGGCGCCTGCTTGGCCAGGAGAAGCCATTCCTCTTCCAGATGGTGTACGCGGTGCGCGATCTGATGCAGGGCGCCTATCCGGAGTTGAAGGATTCGGCTGATCGCATAGCGCGTGTTGTTGAGGCCGAGGAGAAGCAGTTCGATCGGGTGTTAAAAATCGGCCTCACGCGACTTGATGAAGAGTTGAAAAGCGATTTCACCGGCGCGAAGGCATTTCATCTCTACGAGACTTTCGGACTGCCACTGGACTTCATGGTCGATGCGGCGCGAGATGCTGGCGTCAAGTTCGACGACGCCGGATTCGAGGCTGCCCGCGCGGAAGAGCAGGCTCGTGCCCGCGCTTCATGGAAGGGCGGAAGCCAGAAGTCGGCCAGCCCGGCGTATCGCGATCTTCCCAAGACCATCTTCGAGGGCTACCGCAGTCTGACGGCGAACAACTGCGAAGTGCTCGCCATCGTGAAGGACGGACAAGGTACGCCGGCAGCGAAGGCCGGCGACCTGGTCGACGTAGTGCTCGACCACACGAGTTTTTATGGCGACTCGGGCGGGCAAATCGGCGACACTGGCTGGTTCACTTCGACCGATGGCAACGAAAACATCGCTGAAATCCTCGGCTGCGTTCTCCCGGTGCAGGGAGTGCGCGCGCACAAGGCCCTGCTCAAGCAGGACCTCGCCCTCGGCGATCAGGTCCGCACAGTGGTCGACGGCGAACGGCGCGACGCCATCCGACGCAACCACACAGGGACACACCTGCTGCACGCTGCGCTCCGCCAGGTACTCGGACCGCACGTGAAGCAGGCAGGATCATCGGTTGAGCCTGGCCGCCTGCGCTTCGACTTCTCGCATTTTGCTCAAGTAGCCGACGAAGAGTTGCAGGACATCGAGAACATCGTCAACCGCGAGGTACTGGCCAACGCGAAGGTGGAAACGCTCGAAGACGTGCCCATCGACGTCGCGGTAAACGAGTACCATGCCATGGCGCTGTTCGGCGAGAAATATGGCGACAAGGTGCGCGTTGTCAAATTGTCCGATGGGTTCTCGACGGAACTCTGCGGAGGCACCCATACCGCGGCAACCGGCGAGATCGGACTGCTGAAGCTGACCGGAGAAAGCTCGGTCTCATCGGGCGTGCGGCGCGTGGAAGCGATCAGCGGCCTCGGCTCGCTCGACACCTTCCGGCGCGACTTCGAACTGGCGCAGTTCACCTCGCAAATTGCATCCGCCCCAGCGGGAGGCAGCCTCGCCGATGGCCTCCGCGCGCGCCTCACGGCCCAGGAAGAAGAACTGAAGCGCGTGCGCCGCGAGTTGGAAGAGATGCGCATGAAATCCGCGGCTGGCGCGCTCGATGATGCAGTTGCGCATGCCTCTGAAGTCAAGGGCGTGAAAGTAGTGCTCCATCGCGCGGACAATCTCGAGCGTGGCCAACTGCGCACATTAGTCGACAACCTCAAAGGCAAGGCCGGCGAGGGCGTCGTGGTGCTTGCGTCAGCGCAGCCGGAAGGCAAAGTCGCATTGATTGCCGGCGTCACGGCAGGCCTTACGAAACGTATTCAGGCAGGAAAACTGGTCGGAGCCGTGGCGAAATTGGTGGGTGGATCGGGCGGAGGCAAGCCTGATATCGCCGAGGCCGGCGGCAAGGACCAAGCCCAGATCGACGCAGCGTTGAAGGCTGCTCCCGGAATCGTTGCAGATCTGCTGGGATAGCTCCGCGCCATGTATCCCGAGAAAAGAAGGGGGCTGCTCAGAGGCAGCCCTTCTTTGTTGCTCACCCGCGTTTGCGCGTCAGTGAGGATTCACCGCGGTCGGGTTTGGCGGCATGCTTCCCTGCCATCCAGGCTGCTGCTGCGTTGCCGGAGGAGGCTGGTTCTCCGATGTGCCTCCCGGTGTCTGTTCCTGCACCCCGATCGCGTTTCCTGAAACCACCATTTCGACGCGCCTGTTTTCCGCGCGGCCGGAGTTGCTGGAGTTATCGGCAATGGGGTGGGTCTTCCCGTAACCCTGCGCCGTGATGTTGCCGTCAGGCACGCTCTGCGAGACGAGATAATCCCGCACGCTGTCGGCGCGCTGTTCCGAAAGCTTCTGGTTGTACTCTTCTGATCCGATGTTGTCGGTGTAGCCCTCAACCTGCAGCTTCAGATTCGGATAGGCAAGCAGGATTCCCGAGACCTTGGCCAGCTTTTCGCGGGCCTGGGGTTTCAACGTGTACTTATTGAAATCGAACAGCACGTCCGACATGTTCACGATCAGGCCGCGCGCGGTTTCGCGCGTTTGCAGCACCTGGTTCAACTGGTTTTTCAATTGTTCGCGCATCTGTGCTGCCTGCTGCTGGGCCTGTTGTGCGCCCTGCTCTGCCTGCAGTCGCGCCTGTTCCGCCTGCTGTCGTTGCTGATCGGCCTGCGCCTGGGCTTCGCGGGCGTGCTTTTCGCGCTCCTCGGCGTCGCGCTGCGCGGCTTCAGCATCCGCACGCTGCCGGGCCTGCTGTTCTGCGTCTTCCTGTGACTGCTTTGCGGAAAGTTCGGCATCCTCACGGGCTTTTCGCTGGGCGGCATCGTCCTCTTCCTTGATTTTGCGGATGGTGATGATGCGCGCGTCTTCCGCGGCCTGCACGGCTTCGCGAGCATACGTGATTACCTGCTTGCGATCGCTACCCTTGCGCCTGTCCATATCCTGGGCGTTCTGGAGGGCGGTCCGAGCGGTGGCCATCGTGTCGGAGGCGTATTTGGTCGCGCCGCCCGCATCGGCAATGTTAACCGCGTTCACGGCTTCATAGAGTTCGAGCGGGGAACGATCATCGCGGGTCACGGGGTGAATCACAGTATGGCGCCCGGCAGTCTCGGTATAGGCGCCGCGCGGCAGCAGAGTGTAGTGGGCATTGACCTGTTCGATCACGCCCTGGGTGCTATCTTCCACCACATTTTGCGCCACAACCACGTCGCTGGGCATGGTGACCGCATAGTAGGGTTCCGCCGTCACAATAATTCCGAAAGCCTGCAAGTTAGCGGTGACGGTCATGTCGCTGCGGTCTTTGCCGCCAGTGGGCAGCACTTCGCCCAGGTTCACGGGGCGCCCCTCCGGCGTGACGGCCCAAACCACGTACGTCATGTATTCCGGACCGAAACCGTTCGCCGGCGAAAGACCGGCAAGGTGCAGTTCAACGACGGTGCGGCCGCCCTGCGCTTTTATTTCTGCCCATCCATGCGCCTCCGGCAGCAGACTCGTCCCCTTAAAGCCGATCTTGGTGGACTTGTTGCGATGGAAGTAGTTGATCGCGGGGATGTCGCGGGCGACGACCTCAATCTTGTAAAGCGGCTCACCATGGTTCAGTTCCACCGGGGTCTGCTGCGCGTCGGGCTGCTGTCTCTCGGTGGGGTTCGCTTCCTGCGCGCCCAGCCACCCGGACGCGGCCAGAAGCAGAACCACAACACCGTAATTGCTATGGCGGTTTTTCATCTCGTTCACCTCTGCTGTAAACGTCAACTGCGTTAGTCTTGTTCGCGCCGTGCGCGATGCGCCTCGGCGGTCAAGAACCGCTCTATCGCCACGCAGATGGATGCCTCGTTCTCGCAGTAAGTTGTTCAACGAACAGAACGGGACCGGGACTCTGAGCGGGAGTAATCAATAACGCTGTAAATGGAGATAGATAGGGACGACCGTTAACTTATCGAGAATAGGTTGCCTCAAATTAAGGAATATATTCTTCTATCTTAGTTTCGCGGATGCAACTTATTGCCGGTTATCAAAGTTAGGCGGAGATTGAACAAATTTTTGGGAAGCAACGACGAAGAAACTTATAGCCACAGCACGGCGTGGCCCGGACATAGTTTTTCAGCAGTAATGGCTAGTTGCTCGGCGAGCTCAAATCCGTAGCGCGCAAAGTAATAAGCTGCACCGTGCTGCCGTTCCTGCAAAGTCCCATCGGGATAGATCGCCCGCATGATTGCTTCGGCGTGCCGGGCAAGTGAACCTTCCCGCTGCAGTTGGAAGTTGGCGGCAAGCCGCCGCAGCCGATTCATCTGGTAGCGCATCTTGCTGGCCGCGGTCTCGGCCGAGCGGCCAAGTCCCGCGTCGAGACTGCGCATCCAATCCAGCAGGCCTTCCAGTTCCGCATCGAGCGCGTTGCCGGCCGAGGCGAGCTTGCGTTTGCCCTCCGCAGGAATGGCTCGCGCTCCCAGCAATTGCGTGAGCGACTGCTGTGTTTCGGAGAGGATCCGCTCCGGTGTCAACTCGTGCTTGTGAAGGATTTCGGCAATCGCGGGCTCAATGAGCGTCGCCGACAAGCGCGGATGAACCGGCGTCATGCGACCCAGAATGCGTTCGAACAGCACCTCGGACTGCGCGAAATAGGCGATCTCCGCAGGTCCGCCGATGGTGAGCGACGTGGAGAGGAGAAAGTCCTGGAAAACCGGCCGAAGCAGTGCAGCCGGCGAAATGCGCTCGGGCTCGGCGGCGAGAATGCCTGTCAGTTCCTCGGTGGAATATTTCTGGCGGCCCGCCTGCCACAAGCCGGACGGCTCGGTTGCAGTCGATGCGATGCGCTTGAGCGCCACGCGCGCGCCACTGTGCTCATCGATAAGAAACAGCAGGCTCGATTGCGGAGCAACCGCCACCTGTGCGTGATAACCGGCAGCTTCTAGTTCGGCATTGCGCGCGATCAGGGCTGCGTGGAAATCGTCGGCTCGTTCTATTGCGGCGCGCAGCACAGGTGCGCCCAATGCGTGGATCTCGCGCGATCCGGCATCGAGGATCAACAGTCCCTGCGCAGCAAACGTCTTCGCATAAAAGTCGGCAAAGGCCTGGGCGAATGTGCGGCCCGGCTTGTAGGCCTCGGCCAATGCGTCCATCGCTTCGGAGGAACCCAGCAGTTCCCAAGCCTGCTCCAGCAGCGAGCCGATCGATTCATCCAGCACCACCGAGCCCACGGGCCGGGCGGTTCCAGGCATCGCAGAGTAGACCAGCTTGCGCAGCTCGCGGCGCGCGGGAAACGTGACGTGATTGATCTCAGCGAAATCGTGGTCTTCGCCGGCCAGCCAGAAAATGGCGACATGCGGACGCCCCGCAGCCGTCGCCTGTCTTGCACGCGCGATCGCGGTGGCGGCTTTAAATGGAGTGAACAGAGGACCGCCGAACAAACCAACCTGCTGGCCGGTGACCACCACTCCCGCGCCGTTACGCAGTGACTCAATCGCCGATGCGGCACTTGCAGAGGAATTCTGCGCAGCCAGCAGCCCCACCATATTCTGCCAATGGGCCGGAACCTGCGGCCGCCGCTGCCAATCCTGCGGCAACGACGCCGCGTAAAAGGGCCGGGCAGAGTCAGCTCCGGCACAATAGTCGAGAAACAACCGGCTGAGGCCGGGCGCCGCGGTTATAGGAAAACAGTCTGCGGTGGGCAAGTGATTCCTTCCGGTTCAAGGTCGTTATTGCTTGACGTTCGCGATACAACGGACGTGCGGCTGAGTAAAGGATGCCATGCTGGGCTCAATCGATGCACGAGGTGTGACGGATCGTATGGGTATACTCGATTTTGATTGGCACGGGCACCCGTGCAAGGAGAAAAGCAGACGCGATGGCGAAGAAAGCGAAGACGGATCGATCGTCGGACTCCGAAGCAAACTCCGAAAAAGTAAAACTCGGCAAAAACAAGAAGAAAAGCCGCAAAGCCAGAAAAGGCAAGGCTGACGGCAAAGCCAGCGGCCAGGCAGAGGTGCTGAGTTCCGAAATGGTGTTCGAGGGCCCGCTGTTTCGCGTCGTCGCGCGATCGGCTCATCGAGCCCGGCGGCAAGGAAGCGATTCGCGATGTCGTGCGCCACAACGGCAGCGCCGTGATTCTAGCCGTGGACAATTCCAAGGACAAGAAGGATCCATGGATCGTGATGGAGCGGCAATACCGCCACGCCACCAATCGCTTTCTATGGGAAGTACCGGCCGGCAAGCTCGAGCCCGGCGAAGATCCGCTCGAAGGGCGCCAAGCGCGAGCTCGAAGAAGAAACCGGCTATCGTGCCAAAAAGTGGAGCGAACTCGTCGAATACTATGCGAGCCCCGGCTTTCTCGGGGAATCGATGAAAGTGTTTCTGGCCGAGGGCCTCGTGGCTGGGGACGCACGTCCCGAAGACGACGAACTCATCGAAATGCGCCTGGTGAAACTGTCGGAACTGCTCAAATCAATTGAGAAAGGGGGAATCATGGATGGGAAAACTCTTTCCAGCGTTCTCCTTTACGCGCGCCGTCTCGGAACCAAGAGGAGCAAGTAAGTCTCAAAGCTGACCTGCGGACAAGATTACAAAAGTTTACCTACTTTCCTCAGAAAAGTCTCACCTTGTGGAAGCAGGAATGGGAAATCGGAATCAACCTTTCCCCCGCTTTCCTCGTCATAGCACCTAGAAGCGAACGGTCCCCCATGCTTCAGTCTCCCGTTCGCCTCTTAACTCAAGTGCAAGGAAGGCGGGAGCCTGTGGCTCAGTACAAGGGAAAGGTCAAGTGGTTCAACAACGCCAAGGGCTACGGATTCATCGGGCGTGAAGACGGGCCGGACGTATTCGTTCACTACTCAGCAATTCAGTTGGACGGATACAAAACTCTGAAAGAGGGCGATGACGTGGAGTTCGACATCGTCCAAGGTCAGAAGGGTCCACAAGCCGATGCAGTCATCCGGCTCAGGGACGCCGCCCATAACGCAGCCTGACAGCGCCTGACGAATGTAAGCGCTTCGCCACCTCCCGGTAATCGTTTCGGAGTGGTACGCGGGTGTTGCGCCTATCGTGGGTTCCGATGTCATACACGGCCCAAAGGGTTGAGGACGAACCCTTTGGGCCGTGTTGCGTTTGCCTGGCATTCCCCTTGATACTGATTCGACACTGATTCGGTGAGCGCCTCCATGGACAATGCCACAATCGCCCGCATGCTCGATCAGACCGCCGATCTGCTCGAGGTGGATGGCGCCGACCGTTTTCGCGTAGGTGGGTACCGTCGCGCGGCCGAGGCCGTGCAGCAGACCACCGTGGACCTTGTGTCGGTCGCGGACGATGCCGCGCGGCTGCTGCAGATTCCCGGAATCGGCAAGAGCATGGCGGCCGGGATTCAGGCCATCGCCCAAACCGAGACCATGCCCCTTCGCGACGAGCTGCTGGCCAAATATGGCGGAGCCGATTTGCTGGAGTTGCTCAAACTTCCCAGCATGGGTCCCAAGACCATTGCCTTGTTGTGGGGAGCGGCCAAGATCACCAGCATCGATCAACTGGCCGACGCCATCGACAACGGCCGCCTCGCCGAGCTGCCCCGCATGGGTCAGAAGCAGCTCGAGAAGATTCGCAAGGGCATCGACGATTACCGCCGCAGCGCCGGCCGTTTCCGCATCGACCAGGCGGCCGAGGCAGCCAAACGCATCGAGCTCTACCTGCTGGCTTTTCCAGGCATTGAGAAGGTTACGCCCGCCGGCTCGCTGCGCCGCGGCCGCGAGACGGCGGGCGACCTCGACCTGCTTGTGACCGGCCCGGCTTGCGATCCCGAAAAGACCTCGCCCGCGGTGGAATATGTTGCCGCGTTTCCGGGCATTCAGGACCTGATCGCCAAAGGGGAAAACAAGGTCAGCTTCCACCTCGCCGACGGCATGCAGGTGGACGTTCGCCTGCTGCCTTCGGCGTCCTATGGTGCGGCCCTGCAGTACTTTACCGGCTCCAAGGCGCATAACGTCACGCTGCGGCAGCGGGCGCTGAAAATGGGCTACACGCTGAGCGAGTGGTCCCTGGCGCGGCTCGATGACGACTCCATCGTAGCGGCCGCCACCGAGGAAGCAATTTACGCCGCCCTGCAGATGGACTGGATCCCTCCGGAGATGCGCGAGAACCTGGGCGAGATCGATGCCGCGGCCAGCCATGCCCTGCCCCGGCTGATCGAGGAGGCCGACCTTCGCGGCGATGTGCACATGCACACCCACGAAAGCGACGGGCACAACAGCATCGACGAGATGGCGGAGGCAGCCCATGCGCGCGGCCTGCGCTACATCGCCATTACGGAGCATTCGAAGAATCTCGCCATGGCGCGCGGACTCGATGAAAAGCGGGCCCTCGAGCACCTGGCGCGTATTCGCGAGGCGGACCGCCGCATGGAAGGCCGGATCCGGATCTTCACCGGCATCGAGGTCGACATTCTGGGCGACGGCGCCGTGGACCTGGACGACGAGGTGCTGGCGCAGATGGATGTGGTGATCGCCAGCATCCACAGCCGGTTTGATCAGAGCCGGGAAGAAACGACGGCCCGGGTGCTTCGCGCCATTGAAAACCCTTATGTGCGGATCCTGGGCCACCCGACGGGGCGGCAGATTCTGCGCCGCGAGCCCTTTGCCATCGATTTGGCAGCGATCTTCAAACGGGCGGCGGAGTTGGGTGTGGCGATGGAGCATAATGCTGCCCCGGCCCGGCTGGACCTCTGCGATCGCGATCTGCGACTGGCCAAGGAACTGGGCTGCAAGGTGGTGATCAACACGGACGCCCACGACACCCGTGAGTTGGATTTCATGTCCTATGGAGTGAGGCAGTTGCGGAGGGCATGGTTGACGGCGGAGGATGTGCTAAATACGCGCGGTCCGGTGGAGTTTCTGGCCGGATTGCGACCGCGGCGGTGAGGCTAAAAGTTCTTCGGGCGAGTCCAAAAAAAACTCTAAAAACAGGCTAAAAGTGCCATATTTGCACCATTGTTGCGACAGTTTCAACGGCAAGTTTCCATGTAAGTAACTGAATTTAATATTGTTAAGTCCATTTTCACAGTTTCACAGCCTAAATTTTTTTGCGCAGGGAAGTCAATAAGGCGAATCTTCCGACAGGAATAGCACTATTTCTGACCAAGCCTCTCACCTCACCTCCATTCCATTGTCCTCCAGTTGTGTCGAATAATCTGCAACCGGTGATATGGATGACGATGCAAATCGGCTAGAGACCACTCAAAGTCGCACAAAGAACACAAGACAACTGCGGGTCATGCCCCGGGCATCCCACGCAACTGCCGCCGCTACGTGTTCGTACGAAGTGCAGAGGCGGCATTTCCAGGAGCAATTCGATGGCTAATAATCAGGAATCTCGTGGCAGCACCTCTGGGACACAGCAGTCAGGCAGCGGTTCACAACAGAACCGGGGAAATCAGCCCGAAACCGGCCAGCAGACAGGCAACCAGTCGTCTCAGCAGCAGCACAGTGGCTCCGGTATGCCGGGCAACCGTCCTGACGATAAGTTCAAAAACCAGCCCGGACAGCAGGGTGGCAGCGGCACGCAGCAGAATGCTGGCAACACCGGGACAGGAAGCGGGCAAACTTCCCAGCACTCCGGCTCCGGGCAGTCGACCGGCTCGGGCAAGCCGGGCCAGACCGGCGGATCGGACAGAAACACCTAGTGGCGCGGTTTGGCGTCAGTTCCGGCGCCAGCAAGCCCGGTAAGTCTCATGACGAAACCCACGCCTTCGGCGTGGGTTTCGTGTTTTTGGGCTGAATTGGGGCGGATGCAGCCAATCTCTTGACTGTCAATCGATCTGTATTGTAGATAATCTAGGTATAGTGAGGAAACCTGTAGTTTCCCTAGAAAACCCATGCGCTGGCCAGGACAAATGCGAATGCGAGTGAAGATGTTATTCCGACGCAAGCATGCCGCGCGCCTCGATGAGGAGATCGGCTTCCACGTCGATCGCCAGACGGAGGAAAACATCGCCGCCGGGATGCCTCCCACAGAAGCGCGCTGGGCCGCACTGCGCGCGTTCGGGAATCCCGCGCTCCTGCGCGACCAAACCCGCGCCACCTGGAGTTGGACCTGGCTCGAATCTGTCTGGCGCGATCTTCGCTTCTCGTTTCGCGCATTGCGGCGCACGCCCGGCTTCACCGCGATCGCCATTCTTGTGATGTCGCTCGGCATTGGCGCCAACGTCGCGCTGTTCGCGATCGTCCACGGGGTCATCCTCAAGCCTCTTCCCTTCCGGGAACCGCAACGACTCGTGATGCTTTACGAGTCCTTGCTTCGCGATGGCGACGCGCCGGGCTACAACCCGGTGGCGGGCGGCATTTACGATGCATGGAAGACCCAAAACCAGACGTTCAGCAATCTCGCCTTGGTGCGCGAGAGCCGCGTCCAGCTTTCTGGATCAGGCGGCCAGCTTTCCGAGAAGCTCAGTAGCGGCGAGTTCTCCTGGGACCTGTTGCCCACCCTCGGCGTGCAGCCGGCCCTGGGCCGCAACTTTCTGCAGTCGGAAGACAGCCCCTCTGCCGATGGAAAAGCCCTGTTGAGCTGGCAAGTGTGGCAAAGGCGATTTGGCGGCGACGCGCAGATTCTGAATCGCACCATCTCCATCGACGACCGGCCCTTCACCGTGATTGGAGTCATGCCCGCCTGGTTCAGCTTTCCTGATCCCTCTATCCAGTTATGGGTTCCGATCTACCACGAGCGATCGGAACAGGAAATGGCCTCGTTCAGCCTGCACCGACTGCAGATCGTGGGGCGGCTCAAGCCCGGAGTGACGCAGGTGCAGGCCGTCGCCGATCTGAGCCTCATTTCGCGGCGCGTCCACAATGCGAATCTCAGCGATCCTTTCATCTACCTGGCTGCCAACGGCCGCCCCCTGCTCGATGGCATGGTGGGCGACATGAAACGCCCGCTCTATGTTCTTCTGGCCGCAACGGTCTGCGTGCTGCTGATCGCCTGCCTCAATGTTGCCAACCTGCTGGTGGCGCGCGCCGCGGCGAGAAGAAAGGATCTTGCCATTCGCACGGCGCTGGGCGGCGGGTGGCTGCGCATGATGCGGGAGCGCGTGCTGGAGAGCCTGCTGCTTTCCATCTTCGGCGGAGCCCTGGGCCTGGGCTTCGCCGGGCTCGCTTTGCAATGGCTTCTGCACACGCGACGAGACATGAACCGCGTGGAAGACATTCACTTCGACGCCACCGTGGCTGTCTTTACGGTCGGTCTGGTTGCACTCTGCGCGCTCCTCTCCGGGCTGATCTCGACCTTCAGCACGAAGGACAAAACCATCCTCGCCGCGCTGCATGAGTCGTCCCGCGCGCTGGGCGGAGATCGCGCCAAGACCCGCTTGCGGCGCATTCTGTTGTCGGTCGAAGTCGGCTTGACGGTGGTTCTGCTTATCGGCGCCGGGCTCCTGCTGAAAAGCTATGAGCGACTGAGTTCTTCCGACATTGGCTGCCTCACCAGCAATGTCCTTACGCTGCACATCGGAATCCCGGATGTGCGGTACCCGATCGGCGCAACACGAGTCAACTTCTTCGACACGCTCTTCCAGCGCATACGCGCCCTTCCCGGAGTCGCAGAGGCCGGGTTTGTGGACGCTGCTCCCGGGCAAGGCTACCGGAGGGAGGAAGCCTTCAGCATCGTCGAACATCCACCACTTCCGCAGGGCAGCGGCATCTCCGCGTTCGAGCGCACCGCCGACCCAAAGTATTTCGAGGCAATCGGGATTCCGCTGCTAAATGGACGCACTTTCAATCCGTCGCTTCACCTTGGTGACGCGGATGAGGCCGTCGTCGATCAGTCGTTCGTCCAGACCTTTCTTCCCGGGGAGGAATCGCTGGGCAAGCACATCCAGACGACGGGCAAGAAATACGTAATCGTCGGAGTGGTTGGCTCGACACGGTCCGCGGTGGGCGAGCGCCCGCGGCCCACGATGTATATCTCGCTTCTGGCCGGCAATGAGAGCGTGGGCACGATCGTGATCCGTTCCAATCAGAACGTGGCCACCTTTGCCTTGCCGGTACAGCGAATCGTGGCGGAAATGGATCCCGATCTGGCCATCTCGGACGTGCTCACCATGGATCAATTGCTGGGCAAGTCCACGCTTTCCGCCAGTTTTAATGCCACCCTGCTGGCAGCCTTCGCGACGCTTTCCCTGCTGCTGGCGGCGGCGGGCCTGTTCGGCGTGCTGTCGTATCTGGCTGCGCAGCGCACCCGCGAGATAGGAATCCGCATTGCGCTGGGAGCAAAACGGGACCAGGTCCTGCAATTGATGCTGGTCGATGGGATTCGGCCGGCCGTCATCGGCCTTGTGATTGGACTCGCGGCCGGAATCGAAGCCGCGCGGGTACTTGGAAGCATGCTCTACGAGACGCGGGCGCTCGATCCAGCTGTGTTCGCGGGGGTCGCTATTCTTTTGCTTCTGGTGGCCATCCTCGCCTGCTTCCTTCCGGCCTGGCGCGCCTCCCGCCTCGATGCGATGCAGGCCTTGCGGTCCGAGTAAACGGAAGGCCGGATCAGGCCCGTAGCTCGCAAAGTGAATTAAAGGCTGGTGGAGGATTGGGAGGCGGATTGGACGGCCGGGTTGCGTCGTGGAGCCGCCGATTCGAAAATGACGATCAGCGGCTTCCTTCCCATTCTTAAGATAACAAACTAAGTTATTGAAAACAAGGCTGTTTTTTGTTCCGTTCTAGGGTAGGCTCAGCGAGCGGGCCAGGAACCAGTCGCGAGCAGACGCGCTTCGGCACGAGGCCGTGCGGTCGGCGCCGCCGCAACGTTTCGCAGGGCTCGACTTCGGTCAAAAGAGAGGATTCCATGGCAGAAAACAACATTCACGGATTCGTTGCAGATCCATTCAGCGCGGTCCGGGATGCCTTCGAGGCCAATTTTTCGAGCGGGGCAGACGTTGGGGCTTCGTGTTGCGCCACCGTGGAAGGCAAGACAGTGGTCGATCTCTGGGGCGGCTTCGCCGACCAGGAGAAGACCCGGCCGTGGCAGAAGGACACCATCCTTACGGTCTATTCGACAACCAAAACCATGACTTCGCTCACTGCGCTGCTTTTAGCCGATCGCGGGGAGTTGGACTTCGACGCTCCGGTGGCCAGGTACTGGCCGGAATTCGCGGCCAACGGCAAAGAGCGCATCAAGGTCAGCCATGTGATGAGTCATGCCTCCGGGCTCTCGGGGTGGAGGGAGCCGGTGACCGCGATGGAGGATCTCTACGACTGGGAGAAGATGACCGCGCTGCTGGCCGCGCAGGCGCCGCTGTGGGAACCGGGCACCGCCTTGGGATATCACACCATCACATTTGGTTTCCTGGTCGGCGAAATCGTCCGCCGCATCACCGGAAAATCTCTGGGCACCGTCTTCCGCGAAGAAATAGCCGAGCCTCTGGGCGCCGACTTTCATATCGGCCTGCCAGCCTCGGAGGACGAGCGCGTCGCCGAGATGATTCCGATTATCCTTTCGCAGAATCCAGCGAAGATCGAATTCAGCGAGGTCCAGCGGCTCACCTTCATGAACCTGCCCCGCGATTATCCGTGGGCCGGGAGTACAGCGGTTGCGAAGACCCGCGCCTGGCGCTCGGCTGAAATTCCGGCCGTCAACGGCCATGGCAACGCGCGCTCTATCGCCGGGATCGATTCGATTCTTGCCAATGGCGGCATGGCCCAGGGGAAGCGCTTCCTGTCGGAGGCCGGTTGCCGCAAGGCTCGGGAACTGCAGATTGAAGGGCCGGACCTGGTTATGCGGCACCTGCCGTCGGCGCGCTTTGGCATGGGGTTCGCGCTTCCCGGTCCGCTGCTCGACCTGGAACTGCCCAACCCTAACACCATTCACTGGGGCGGTGGAGGTTGCTCCTGGATTGTGATCGACATGGATGCCCGCACCACATTTGCATACGCGGCCAACAAAATCGACCGGTTCCCGCTGAGCGATCCGCGCCTGTCCCGCACCATACGGGCTTTCTGGAAATCGCTGGGGATCGGCAGCGACGTTCCGAGTTCCTTGGCCGGGTCGCGGGCGTATTGACGATACAGCCAAAGTCAGGCAGCGGGGCGGATGAGCCTTCTATCGCGGTTATCCGCCCCGCAACACTCTATCGAGTCAGTTGACGCTGGTGGTCACGGTCGCGGCATTGTTGCTGGAAGTGTAGTCCTGCATGTTCGATCCCGCGGTGGCACGATTGGAAAGAGTCGAGCCTGCCGTCGCATTGACCTTCACCGTCAACGTCACTGTGTAGGTCTGTCCTTTGTTCAGTGTGCCCAACGTGCAATGAAGCGTGCCCGTCGCGCCCACTGCCGGCGCTGTGCAGGAGCCACCGCCGGCGTTGTCGCTGACGAATGTGGTCCCGGCGGGCAGCGGATCGTCGATGTGCACGTTGTATCCGAAGTCGGGGCCGTTGCTTGTAGCCGAAATGGTGTAGGTGAGATTCGCGCCGTGGGCGACAGGCGAGGGTGAGGCGCTGATGCGGGCCGCGATATCGTCCATGATGACGATCTTGGTGACGGTTACGTCGGCGCCTCCGATATTGAGTTCTCCCTTAGTGGCCGGACAGATGCCGCCCGTAACGTAGGCGTTCAATGCGTTGTCGATGGCGACCGCTCGCCCGCCCACCAGAATGGAGTAGTAAGCGAGGGAGCTCAGTGTCGGATTCAGCGTGGTCAGAAATCCGCCGCATTTCTGGGTGATGGGAGCTTTCTGCGGGAAGGCTGTGGCGCTGGTCGTGCCGGTTACATACACGGTCCTGTGTGCATCGAGCGCCATTCCGTAAATGCGGTTGTCGGTATTGCCGCCGCCATTGAGCAGCGTCGAGTACATGATTCCGGTTCCCGCGGCATTCAGCTTAGTTACAAAGCCGTTGTAATTCACCCCTCCGATACTGGTCGTGCCCGTCTTTTGAAAGGCGTTTGCGGTGACGGGATAGCCGGTCAACGCGAAGCCTGCGACGTAGGCTTCTCCCGCGGAGTCCACCTGGATCGCCGTGCCCTGGCTGTTGGTGCTGCCCACGGTGGATGTTCCAGCGAGAAATGTCGCATAGACAAGCTGGCTGCCTGCGGGGCTGATCTTCGCCACAAAGGCACAGTCGGTCACACAGGTTTTTTGGTACGCCCCTGTCGTGGTGGGGAGAGTGCCGTTTTGTGCACCCCCTGTGAGGTAGGCTGCGCCGGTCGAATCAACTGCGATCGCGCCTGGAGCGGGCGCCCCGTTTGTGTTGTTGCCGAACAGGGTTGCATATTCCACTACACCCGAGCTGCTGACCTTCTCGACGTACGTGGCGCCGGTCGGGGCAATGCTATGGATAGGGGTGAAGGTCCCGTCGGCCAGCCCGGTCGCGTATGCGTTGTCGGACGCGTCGAGAGTCAGGGCGTTGACCCTGCCGTGAAGCGGGACCTGGTATAAGAGCGCGTTGCCCGCTGCATTTAGCAGCGCTACATAATTCCCGACAGTACTCGGATCGTATCCGGCGAAGTAAACGCGCTGGGCGCTGTCCACGGCAACCCCGGCTATGAATGGATCGTCGGCCGTCTCATGCCCGTTGGGATCGTATGTGTCCACAGGCAAACCAAAATACGTGGAGTAGTCGAATGCCGTCCCAGCAGCATTGACCTTGGAGATGAATCCGCTTCCGTCAACGCCAAAACCTCCGGGACAGTTGCAGTTGGCCTGGTAGGGGTGATCGAGCGGGAAAGAACCGGAATATGTCGTCCCGACGATATAGGTGTTGCCGGAAGAATCCACGGCAATGGCCGCGCTAAATGACCCCTGACCGTCAGAACCGCCGAAGGCGGCGGTGTAGCGCAGCACCGGATCAATCACCAGCGGCGCATGCTTGTCGTAGGGTCCAAGCTGGAAGCTGACCTGGTTGCCGCTGGCCAGGTTATACGCGACGGAAATCGTTTTTCGACGGCCATCCACCACCTGATAGGCAATCGGCTCCTGCAACACCAGGTTTCCGGATTTCGTTTGCAGAGTGATGCCGCCGCCTTGGCCCGACATGACTTTGCCCGCAGTCTCGAGGGCGATGGAAATTACGCCCGGGTCCGCGCCGGGATTGACCACAAAGTCGTGTTCCAGCCTGCCCTCCTGGTTGCCGTAGTACACCAGGTCCACTCCGCGATAGATGTCTCTGTGGCGGACCTTGGCATAGTTGGGCACGCCGGTACGCCACTTTGCGGGGTCACTGCCGGTCAGGTAATTGCTGTGTCCTGGCAACCGGTCTTCGCCTTCGGCCCTGGCCGCCTTGTTCGCGCCAATCAATTTCAGCCCAACCGTCGAGAACGTGCGCGGCGGGAGACCTTTATGCGTGGCCGCTTCGCTCGTTTGCATAACCGATGGAGTCGCGAAGAGAGAAATCACCGCTTCGTTCGGTTCGAGAAAAAGCATGTATCCCGAACCGCGTGCGAGAAATTGAACCGTCTGATTCGCTTGTCCCTGGTTGGGCTCGAAGCTGATAGGGAGCTTGCCGTAGCTACTTGCCGGTCGCGCAGACTCCCCAGCGTCGCCGGCGCATTGAACTCGGCGACTGATGCGGACGAGGGCGACTGCGATGCGATTGGCAGCGTCGCCGCTGCCATGAAAACAGGAAGCGCGAAGTACGACACACGTCGGAGTGTCTTGAGGGAAAGAACTGCCATGGAGGCCTCCATATTCAGTGGAGAAAGTCGGGCCGGCCGCTTACGAACTTGATCAAAGGCGCACCTCCGCCCCAGTGCGGAGCACGGGTCATCGGCGGATGGCATTGACTTGAAACCGGGCGGATTGCGCCCGGAGAGCGAGCTATTCTGAAAGCGATATCTGGAATGATCTAGCCACTATAAAGTCCGATTCCTTCTTTGGGCCCGGAATGCATTTAACTCCCCCGTCGGGGTGGGATTCTGCTTTGTTCGCAACGGTTGCCTGTCTTCCCGATTCGGGGGCGTTCCGCGGGCCGGCGAACAATCGGGGTTATGCCAGTCCCTCCGAACACCGCAGGCGTGGCATTTCCTGCCTGGGAGGACTAAGATAGGGTTCGCCATGAGTCTGTTACAGCAGAATTCAGAGGAACTTGACGACGCCGCGCGCGGCGAGGAGTTGACCAAAGGTTCGAGCAATGCCCTGCTGGCCAGCGTAATTGCCGCGGTGCTTGTGAGCCTGGCGATTTTTCTTTACATTCGTCTGGGCGAAAAACCGCCTCCGGCCGTCGGCGAGGTGACCAACGTGACCGCGCACCTGATGCACCGGGAAACGGCCGCCGTCGATGCCGCCGGCGCGGCCATGCCGCAGGAGAGGTTCGACCAGGTGCTGGTGTTTGCGCATGTCAAGCTGCACAACCAGAGCAAGCAGCCCTTGTTCCTGCACCAGGCCATGGCGAATATCACGCTCGACGACGGGATCCACACCAGCTACGTGGCCATACCGCTCGACTACGACCGCGCTTTCAAGGGCTATCCGGAACTGGCGCCTTTTCGGGGCACTCCGCTGCCTTCTGAGCCCGTGCTCCAGCCGGGCCAGACGATCGAGGGTGACGTTCTCTCGTCGTTCCGCATGGAAAAACCGGAATGGGATGCGCGGAAAGGCCTGGATTACGCCTTCGGCTTCCGCTACCAGCCGCTGCTGAAGGTAGCGCCCACCGGCCCGGTGGTGGACCGGTAGGCAATCCCATCTGCCGCTATTGGCCGGCAGGCGGCGCGGGCGCACCCTTGGGCGTGGAAAGATAACCGGCGATCTGGTTCTTCGATGTGATCGAATTCACCACGATCTCGTAGAGACCCGGATCCTTGCCGCTATAAAACTGCAGCGGCTCGTTGATGTTGCGGTCCTTCTTCTCGTAACGCTTGTCGTCGGCGTAGACCACCAGGGTAAATTTGCTCTTCTTGGCGTCGGTCTTCTTCAGTTCCAGGCTTACCGTGCCCACCGGCTTCTTGTCGCCCTTGTTCAGCGTGAACTCGTAATAGGTGCGGTCGCCCTTGTGCTTCAGGACTTCGAGTTCATCGTGGTTGCGGGCAATCAGGCTGCTGTGGTCGCTGAGGTCGCCCTTCATTGAACTCAGCTGGCTTACAGCCGATGCCAGATCGGTCTGGGTCTTGCCAAGATCGGTTTTCACGCCGCCCACGTCGGTCTTGACGTTGGTCAGATCGCTGGATACCGCGGTGACCTGCTGCGCGGTAATCTTCTGGGCATTTTCCAGCCGCTGGTTCTCAGCCGCCTCGCGGGCAATGATCTGCTGGGCCCGGGAGTCCATCTGCTTCTGGGTCAACCCCAGCGACTTGCCCAGTTCTTCGGCCGTCACCTTCAGCCGGGCGTCGGTTTCGCGCAACTCGGCGGCCAGTTTGGCGTTCTGCTGGTTGGCTTCAACGACCGCGGCTTCCTCGTGGGCCAGACGGCCGCTGAGCGTATAGCTCCAGATCAAACCGCCGATCGCGGTCAAGAGCGCAAGAGCAATGGCGGCCAGAAGCGCGCCGGAATAGGTCCTTGGTGTTTCTTCAATTTCGCTCATCTTGTTCCTGTGTTCTCCTTGCGGGGCTGGTTGTTGATCCCCTTCTTCCTGATGGTTCTGTCCGCTTTCGTCTGAACCGATCATGTCGATTGTCCCTCGTATCCCGTTAGACGGCGTACCCGCCAATTATCCTCTGCAGCACTCGTCCGACGAAGCAACCCTCGCCAACTGCCGTGATGACTGTTCTTTGTGGATATCGCATTCTCGGGAACTGCTTTCCGGGGAACCTTTAGCTTATCGAATCAAGGGCGCTTGAGGGAAAAAAGCTTGCGGTCCGGGCCCGAACGGCCCACTTTCCACTGGGAACGAGCTCGCCGGGCCGCCACGGTCCGTGACAAGGGTGGAATGGCTACGCTATAAAGGACTTTGCTCCATTTTCCGGCGACGGGCCCTTCTTTACGGCAATTCCTGCGTTGTTATGGCCCTTTGGAATGTGTGCAGGGTCGCCGTTCCCTGCTGGTCACGTCGACTTGAGGGTGCGGCTTCGAGGTAGAACCACGCAGGAATTGCGGATAGCCCGACACGGCAGCCGCAACTATCAAAATAATCGAAGGGGAGATCCAAAGGATTATGTCCACTGCTGTCGCTGGTAAGGGCCTGGAAGGTATTGTTGCGGCGAACTCCGGGATTTGCTGGATTGATGGAGAGGCGGGCGTACTGGCGTATCGGGGCATCGATATCCACGAGCTGGCCGAGAAATCCATCTTCGAAGAAACCACCTATCTCCTCTGGAATGGGATACTTCCCAATCAGCTTGCGTTGCGTGAGTTTTCCGCGCAGCTGGCCCTCGCGCGGGCGCTCGACAAAGGCATTATCGACCTGCTCAGGAGCTTCCCGACTTCGGCGACACCGATGGAGGTTCTGCGCACGGCGGTTTCGGCTCTCAGCTTCTACGATGCCGACGAAAAGGACAACTCCCACGACGCCAATGTGCGCAAGGCCTACAATCTGACCGCGCAGATCGCCATGATCGTGGCCATCTACGACCGAATCAGGAAGGGCAAGGAAATTATTCCGCCCGATCGCTCCCTTACCCACGCGGCCAACTTTCTGTGGATGCTGAACGGCGTCAAGCCGTCCGAAACGGCGACCCGCACCCTCGACCTCGCCCTGATCCTCCATGCCGATCATGAGCTGAACGCTTCGACATTTGCGGCACGGGTGATTGCGGCTACCCTTTCCGACATTCACTCCGCGATTACCGGCGCCATCGGCGCGTTGAAGGGCCCGCTGCACGGCGGAGCCAACGAGGGCGTGATGCGCCTGCTCTACGCCATCGACAAGGCGGGCGCAGATCCGGTCGAGTATGTGAAGGGGATGCTGGCGGCCAAGCAGAAGATCTCCGGCTTCGGCCATCGCGTGTACAAGACCGAAGATCCGCGCGCCACCCACCTGCGCCGCATGAGCGAGCAACTGGGCAGGGACGCCGGCCAGCCCAAGTGGTACGAGATGTCGCGGGCCATCGAGCTCCATATCAACAAAGACAAGAAGCTGAATGCCAACGTGGATTTCTATTCGGCCTCGACGTACGCGACCCTGGGCATCGACATCGACCTGTATACCCCCATCTTCGCGGTGAGCCGCATCTCCGGATGGGCTGCCCATGTGATCGAGCAGTTGGATGACAATCGTCTGATCCGGCCGCGAGCCGAATACATCGGCCCCGAGTACCCGTCCCACTGGATTCCGGTCGAAGAGCGGGCCTAAGACTATTCCCATCCCATCCTCCATTTGAGCCTCAGAATTTGAGGTCGCCTTGTCGCGCGACCCGTGCTACCCTTCTACCCGCTGAGGCCTCCCCCAATTTCGGACCTACCCAAGGTCCATCCTTGATGCATTTCAGCGTGACCGGCAACGAAATTCAGCTCAAAACCGGCCTCCATTCTGCGAAGAAAGGAATTGCAACCATGATTCTGGGAATGAGCACGGCCGCCTTTACGTCGCTACATGTAGCCCTGAGCCTGATCGGCCTCGCAGCAGGACTCATCGTGGTTTTCGGCATGATTCGGGCGAGAATCCTTCCGGCCTGGAGCGCGGTCTTTCTTACAACCACGGCGTTGACCAGCCTTACCGGATTTCTTTTCCCGTTCAAGGGTGTCACCCCCGGGATTGTGGTCGGGATTCTCACCATCGCGATCCTGCTTCTGGCGGGACTGGCGCTTTATCTCAAACACCTGGCCGGCGGCTGGCGCGGCACTTATGCCGTCGCCGCCACAGCGGCTCTCTACTTTAATTTCGTCGCTCTCGTCGCGCAGTCCTTTGAAAAGGTTCCCGCACTGAACGCGCTGGCGCCAACGCTGTCCGAAGCCCCCTTCAAGATCGCGCAGGGTCTCACACTGGCGCTTTTCGCTACCTTGGCAGTGCTCGCGTTCAAGCGAATTCGCTTAGTACCCGCAATTGGTTGAGCTCACATCAGGCCCGCATGCCGAAAGATGGCCCGCGCAATCGCCATGAGCTCGGCCTGGATGCGCTGCTCACCGCCCCCGCAGTAATTCCCCATGAGGGCGTACGCCGCGGCATACGCTGCAAGAAGTTCCTGATGGGGCATCACTGCAAACTTGGGAGCCTGGTTGCGCAGAACGCTGTTGATGCGCGCGATGTGGGCGGCCTGTGGCAAGAGCACGGTCAGCTGTTCCTGGTAGGGCGGAAATTTCGCGGCAATTCCAAGACGTTCCAGGTCCTGCGCTTCAACCACGTGGTGTGCGTGCCATCCGCTGTAGTGCCGGTCGACCGTGGCAAATCGCGCCAGGGCCTTGTAGGACGAGACAAGTTGATTGCCGGCCGTCAGCCAGATCGGCATGGGCGAGTTGCACCGGTATTCGCGGTAACGGACTCGTGATTCTTTCAAGATGCTTTCCACAAAGTCCATGCATACCCCCGCCGTGCGATCTTTACCTGACGCAAAACCGGAGAGGCCCGATCACGCCGAGTCGGCGCGATCACCAGGGCGGAACGTCTCCCACTGAGATTCCAGCGATACAAATGTTTTTGATTTTGCAGAAAGGGGAGGTCGATCGTGCGAGTTGATATTACAACGACTTAGCGGACTTGTAAGGAGATTTTTACGTGCCAGGTAACGTGGCCGTCGAATTGAATGTTTGCTAATTACTGTCTCGCCTTCCACATCAGGTAAAGAGCCCACGCGGCCAGGGTGCATCCGTCGCCGATCTCACCGTCGAGCATCAGCTGCTCAAAATCAGTGATCGGCATATTACGAACGACCAGGTCGTGTTCTTCGATATCGAGCTCCCGCTCGGTCTGACTCAGGCCCGTGGCGAGGTATACGTGCTGTTTTTGGCGGGTGAAGCCGTAGGCGACCCAGGTATTGCCGAGATAGGTCATCTTGGCGGCATGCAGCCCGGTTTCTTCCTTCAGTTCGCCCCGCGCGAGTTCTTCGGGATTCTCAACAGCCGCTTCCCATCCGCCCTGGGGCAGTTCAATGGCTTGCTGCTGAATGGTGTAGCGGAATTGCTCCACGAGCCAGATGCGATCGCCGTCGATGGGCACAATGATGGCCGACTCATCCTTATCGACCACGCCGTAAATACCGCGCTGCCCGTTGGAGCGAAGGATCTCGTCTTCACGCAGGCGCATCCAGTGGTTGCGATAGACCTCGCGGCTTGAAAGCGTCGTGATCGAGGGCGGAGGCCCGGCAGGGTCGGGCTTCGGAAGCTTGGATTGAGTCACAGCAATAGTGTGCCAGATGTGCAGGCTCAGACGCGGGAGCCCTTCCAACTACGGCGAAATTTGATGAGCACCGGGCGTCAAACTCGACAAACTTATGACAATCACCTGACTGCTCCATGACACCGGACCGCGCCGTTCTTCCTACCCTGAGAGGGAACAGGAATTGTGTCGGCTCACCATGGCGAGCATCACAAAGCTCATCGAAATGTTCCCGCGCCCGTCGGGTGTCACCGGTCCGGGTCGCCTATGAGGACTCACTTTGCCAACGCCTTCTACGGGGTCGTAGATTACGTCGCCTACCCGGCCGGCATGCTGGCGGTGGCGCCCATTGCGATTCGCGCCCTCGGCATCGATCGCTATGGCATCTGGATGGTGGCGAGTTCGGCCATCAGCATCGGCGCAATCGTTGCATCCGGATTCGGCGACGCCAACATCCGCTACGTTGCCATGGAGCGCGCGGCCGGCAATCACGATTCTCTCTGTCGCGCCGTCCGCAGCACACTGGGCATTCATCTCGCCCTGGGTACCATCCTGGCGCTGGCGGGTTGGCTGCTCGCTCCGGCGATGACCCATCGACTCATTACGCCTGCTTCTGGATTGCAGGCGGATTGCCTCTGGTCGCTTCGCATCGCGTGCCTGTTGATGCTGGTGCGTGCCGTCGAGAGCGTCTGCATCAGCACGCAGCGCGCCTTCGAACTCTACGGCCCAGCCGTACGCATCAGCGTGGCCGGGCGGTTGTTGAGCCTGGGGTCGGCGGCGGTCCTTCCCTTGTTCAGCCCGTCGGTGACCGGCATCCTGATGGCGACGGCCGGTATTTCCATCCTCTGCCTCTGGCTGCAAATCGCCAAGCTCCGCAAGCTGCTCCATATCGACCACCTGGCCCCGTCGTTCGATCGCGACGCGACAAGGGCGCTGCTGAAGTTCGGCAAGTTCACCTGGATTCAGGCCGTTTCCGCGCTGCTTCTCGGACAGGTGGACCGCCTGGTGACCGGCGCCGCTCTTGGGGCAGCGGCAGTCAGTTCCTATGCGATGTGCGTGCAGCTATCGCAGCCCATCTATGGCATCACCGCGGCAGGGCTGCATTTCCTGTTTCCCCGCATTTCAGCGCAAGTTGCCCGCGATGATTCACTCAATGTGAAGCGAACAATACTCACCGCCGTGGGCGCCAATTGGGCCGCGGTGGTCTTCGGTACGTCAATCCTTCTCTTCTTCGGCCGCGCGATTCTCCGCGCATGGGGTGGAGCGGAAATCGCACGGCTCGGTTCCAGCGTGCTGCCTATCGTTCTTTTGAGCACAGCGCTTTCGGCACTCAGCGTCGCAGGCAGTTATGGATTGCTCGCGTTGGGCCGCGTGCAAGTGGTCACGTGGCTCAATCTCGCCGCGGCAGGGGCCATGATTCTTTCCATCTTCTGGCTGCTCCCTCCGTTTGGAATCCGCGGCATGGCCATCGCACGGCTGGTCTATGGCCCCATCATGCTCGGAGTCTACATACCCCTGTTTTTAAGTCTCACGCGCCGGTTCGAACTCCGGCCCAATCCGGACGCTCACGGCGCTCTGTGCGAGGAGGCGTAAATGCAAGCAGATCTAAGCGCCAATGCCGCTCACCTTTCCTGTCTAGCGGACGCCGGCGAAGATGGCCGGCTTCGCGATCCTCAAACCGCCGCCAATGTGCTGGGCGTTGCTGTCGATGCGGTCGGTCTCGAACGCGCTCTGGGCCGGGTTGCAAGTTTTCTCCGCCTCCGCACCAAAGGATATGTGTGCGCGGTCAGCGTTCACGGCGTGCTCGAGGCTCGACGAGATCCCTCTGTTGCGCACGCTTTCGCTGATGCCGCGATGGTCGTACCCGATGGCACGCCAATCGTTTGGGTGGGAAGGCTGCAGGGAAGGCGCGCCATCCGCCAGGTCACGGGGCCGGACCTGATGTATGAAATTGTCAGCCGTCCCGAGTTCGCCGACTATTCCCATTTCTTTTATGGCGGCAAACAGGGAGTTGCCCTGGAACTCGCGTTGACGTGGATGCGCAAGTTCCCCGGCACGCGTGTCGCGGGAACCTATACTCCACCTTTCCGCGATTTGACTGCCGCGGAAGAGTCGAAACTCATCGAGGTGCTCAACCAAACCAAACCCGACATCATCTGGGTCGGCATCAGTACGCCGCGGCAGGAACTATTCATGCGCCGCATCCTTCCGCACCTCGAGCGAGGAGTGATGTTCGGCGTGGGAGCGGCATTCGATTTTCATACCGGGCGGGTTCGAGATTGTGCCCCGTGGATCAAGCGAATGGGGTTTCAGTGGCTGCACAGGCTCATGCAGGAGCCCCGCCGTTTGTGGCGTCGTAACCTGTGGAACACAACATTTCTCTGGCACATCGCCATGCAAGTGACGGGACTGAAGAAGTACGGCCTCGGCCTGCATGCGATGGAGGATGAGTCTGCAGGACGTCAGCCGGCCTCGGCTCGATCCAGTTCGTCGGCAGGCGGGTCGGCGTAAAGCAGCATTCCAGGCTGCGGTGCTCGCCGCGATGCCTGGAGACGCGCATAGAGTTCCATATACTCTTTGGCAATTACGCCCGGCGACAAGCGAGGCATCGGCACAGGATGCATCCGGGGAGCGGCAAGTGCCGCGCGGATCGCGTCTTTGTATCGTTCCACGATCCTTTCTCCAAAGGGAACGTAGCGGCACAGATCCACACCGATTTCGCGGAACGCCGGGATATCCGAGCAGACTACGCGGCACCCCGCCAGCAATGCCTCTGCTACCGGCAAGCCGAAACCCTCGATTGTCGATGGCGCCAGGAGCAATTCACAGTTGCGATAACACCACTGCAGTTCACCGTCGCTGATGCCGGTAAGCAGGATTACGTTGCGCTCCAGTCCGCATTGACTTATCCGCGCTTGGATCTGGCTGGTGTCCGGTCCCGAGATTCCGACAATGAGAAGCTTGGTATCTTCGCGGACCACGCGATTGCGAATCAGCCGTTCGAAAACCGTCAACACCAGCGGGATATTCTTGTTCTGTCGATGCTGCGCGATGCAGAGCAGAAACGACGTATCGCCATCGAGTTCGTGGGGACGATGCGCCGATGCGACCGGCACCGGCTCGACCGCGTTGAGAATTGTAACTGCCTTGCGGTTGAGGGCTCCACCAAACCTTCCTCTCAGCAGGCGTCGCGTGCTTTCGGAGACGCAGGCGATCGCGTCCACCGTCTGAAGGCACTGGTGCATCAGGTAACGATTGACCGCGCCTTTGATCAGGCCGAAGTTCTCGGGAATATCGAAAGGATAAAGGTCATGAAGGCTGACTACGGTCGGGCACGGAAAGGCGCGCGCGTCGAGCAGCATAGTGTAACTCAGGTGCACCACGTCCGCTCGCACTTGGCGAGCCAGGCGGGGAAGATCGCGATAATACCAACGGATGCGTTCGTAATTGTTGTGACGAATCGGAATGGAGTGAATTTGAAGACGCGCGTTAACGGATCCAATTGCGCGGGCAAACATTGCGGTCTGCCATTCGCCCGCCAGGAAGTGAATCTCAGGCGGATCGGGCAGCGACAGCATTCCTCGCACGAGGTTCGCGGCATGGCGGGAAACTCCGTTGAGTTGCGTCGGCGCAGACAGGCCGGAAATCATGACCCTCATAAAACTGAACTCCCCGGAATATCCGCCGCTGCAATTGCCGGTCTCAAAAAAGCTCTCTCCGTGCCCGCGTCTCGCCCACGATCTACAATGCAACTGATCAGCGTGATCATCCATAGCGGCAGAAGCAGGTCGAAGGGCTCAGCCTCCGCCAGGCCGCGCACGACAATGAAAAGCATGAGGCCAATCAGGACTCCCTTCGACGGCCCTCTCGACAATGCGATGATTCTCCGCCACAGGCTGCCGTACAGAGCGACGAGCATTACCAGACCCGCAACGCCATATGCGAAAAATTGCTGCAGCAATTCGTTCTCCGCGTGGCGGGCTTCAAACTGCTCCTTTCCAAATGGCGGAAACACCTTCCACATCGCGTCAATGCCGTTGCCAATCCAGGGTTTGCCCAGCGACACGTCGAGCGTATAAGCCCAGATGGCGGTGCGGCCCGTAAGGGTCTCCGCCTGATTCCCCGTGGTCGTGTAGAAATCAAAATACGATCCGATCAGGCCCCAGAACCCGAGGATAAGCACCGCGGAGGCGAGAAGGATTCCCGCTTTTTTCTTCCCGCCGATCGATTTGTCATAGATCAGCAGAAAGACTTCTCCGACAGCGAACGCGAGGATGGTGGCTTTGCTGAGGCTGCGAACCAGAGTGACGATCAGGAAGAACATCAACGGCTTCCACTTTCCATCCTTGCCGCTGTGAAGAAACTGCGCCATGAAAATGGCAATCGCGCACAGATTGCCGATCTGGTTGGTGTTGAAATAGTCCTGGTCGCCCAGCCGGAGATCGGATTGGGTCGGCATCATCCACGCGATCACGGCGAGGACGCAAGTGCTCCAGATGAATCCGCGCATCAGGGAACTCGCAACTTCGCTCACCGCCCCGGCGCGAACCAGCAGCATGACGATCGCCACATCCGCAGCCATTCCGCACCAGTAAAGAAACGATGCCGATGGCGATGCGGTCACGCTCCACAGCAGACTGCAGCAGGAAAAACCAAGAAAGATCAGCACCCATCGAACGCTCGACTGCCGGACAATCGAGCGCATCGGGCGAGCACCGGGCCCTATTCCTTGAAACACAATGGTCAGGAGCAGAACGAATTCGATGGCCAGGCTGGCGATCACGCCCGGCTCCGTCCCAAGGTTCAGCCAGCGCGCGGAGATCATCACCAGGATAGCTCGAAACGAAAAGAAGAATCCGACGGCAACGGCAGTGAGTGAAATGGTCTGCACTCCGCTTTGCTCGCTCCGATCCATTGGCCCATCTACCCGCTGCAACGCGGCGGCGTGGATCATGCCGTCCTCCTGTTGAAGCGCAGAGGCCAGAGACGTTTCGGATTCAGCGTCTTAAAGATTTCGCTGACAAAAATGCGGCGAGGATCATGAACGCTGATGTTATTCCAATGGTGGCGTGCGATCAGCCAGGCCGAAGTTGCGCCCAGCATCAGCATGGTCATGATCAACGTGAGCAGTTTGCGCCGCGGAAACGACTTCTTCTCGGGAATCCCCGGAGGATCAATGACGCTAACCACCGGCACATCCTTGGCCTCCTGAATGCGGGCGACCTCGTATTGTTGCGTCAGGAGTTCAAAGACGTTCTCCTGCACGCGCACGCTTCGATAGAGATTTGCATAGGGAACGGCCAGGCGCGGAAGCTGTCGCAGAGGCGGGTACGAAATCGGATCCGCATCTGCTGACGACGAACCATGGCGCGGCGGATCGCCCGCATCCGTAGAGAGTTCCGCCGAAGTCCCGCCCAGTTTCACCATCTCGCGCTTCAGGTTCGCGAGCCGCGCTTCGGCCGCTCGCACCCGAATGTTGCCGTCTCCGTAGATCTGCTCGAGCGACTTCAATTCTCCCTGGGTCACGATCAACTCAGCCTGCAGTTTTGCCGCGGCGTCCACCATGGTGCGCGTCTGTTCGTGGATGTCGATGGTGGCGTGCGTGCTGGAGAAATCGCTCATCGCCTCTTCGGCGCGGTCCAGGTCTCGTCGCACCGCATCCAAGCGATGCTCAATAAAGACGCGCTCCTGGTGCGCGGAGGACGTGCTGGTCCGGTTCACCAGCACATTGAGTTCATCCAGGTAGGCTTGCGCCATATCTCGCGCCCGCGCGGGATCGGTGTCTCTCACCGTTATGGAGATGACTCCGCTCTTCTTGTCCTGGACGATTGTGGTCATCCGTACCAGATGTTTCGCCGTATCGACTCGATAGCGAGTGTGATACACGCGGTCGAGTTGGAAGCGATCGATGATGCGGCCGGTGACCGAGCCGCTGCGCAGTAGATCCACAAACAGCGCTCCCGAATTGTGCGAGCCCAGCAGGCTTGCGGCCAATCCTCCCAGCCCATCCATTCCCATCGCGCGGCCGGCGAGTGCGGCGAACATCGTGGCATCCGGCCCCGAATGTTCCGGCGGCATGATGCGCGCTGTGGATTCAAATTCTTTGGGAATCAGGAAGACCAGTCCGAAGAACGCTACCAGCGAAATGCCCGCCACCCATAGCAAGAGACGGCGATGCAGCCACAATACCCGCGCATTGGTCAGCCAATTGGGAGACGCCGCGATGCTCGCAGGCACAACCTCTGAATTCACGGATAGTGGTTCGCATGGGGCCAACATAGCTGCCTACAATCCCGCCACCGATGCGGCGATTGCGATAGAAGCCGCGATCTGCGCAGCCCCGAGAAGATTTCGCCAAATCACCGAAGCTCCGATGATTTTCTGCGGCACGACAATCACGTCGCCCGGATTGAGCCTGGTGGAAAGCACGTCCTGGTCGCGCCAGCCGCCGGAGCGGCGTCCCACCACCGCTCCGTTGGCGCGAATCACAAAGATCTCCTTGCGATTCGCGATCTCGGTCGCCCCCCCGGCTTTCTCGAGATACCATCCAGCTTTTTTCCCCGGCGCGTAAGTAATCGCCGACGAGTTATACACCTGCCCGCTGATCAGCACGAACCCCGGTTTTTTCGGAACGCGCAGCACATCGCCGCTTCGCACTTCAATGTCCGCCGCGGTGCCCACCCAGCTCGCGATATCCGGATTGATGCGAATCACCATCCGTCCCGTCGCGGGCTGGCTTTTCAATCGAGCCAGCACCTGCTCCTGCTGCTGCTGAATCAGTTGCAACGTGTCGGACTGGTGGTCGCCGGCAACGCCCGGAGACAGCCGCGCCGCAGCGGAGTTGCTTTCAATCTGGCGAATCAGCTCTTCTTTGCTCTTCTCTTCGAGAGCGGCCACTTCGGGCCGGGTGAGCACCGCCCCTTCCGGATACGCGGTTGCACGAAATCCACCCGCGCGCTGCACGAGATCGCTCAGATGTTCGCCCTGCTTGAAACCGTAACTTCCCGGATGCGCCACTTCGCCCTCGATGGTGATGGACGCGCCTATGTCACCCCAACCGGTGAGCTGATGAATGGTGAGTATGTCTCCGGGTTTCAACATCGCATCGGCGTCGTGGTCCTGCTTCAACACCGCGGCGCCAATCTTCAAATCCTGCCGTTCAACCTTTACCTCACTGCCGTCTGTAACTCGATAGCTGATGAGATCGGCGTTGTCGAGAAGGGCGTCGCGCTTGAATCCCCCGGCCGCACGCACCAGTTGCGCCGCGGTCATGCCGTCAAACAGCGGATACATCCCCGGGCGCAGCACTTCGCCCTGTACCGCCACGGTTGGAGCGTCCTGCTCGTAGCGACCGAAGATGCGAATGGTGTCAAACGGCTGCAGCGGCAGGTTCGCATTCCCGACCAGCACATCGGGAACATTGAAAGCAATCGTCTCAGGATGCAGATCCGGCGCAACCAGGCGCACAATCTCGCCGCGCTCCGCGGGTTCGGGAAGCAGGTCCTGATAGGTTCGCACCACATCCGAAAGACGCAGGCCGTCACGGAAGGCCAGCTTACCGGGCCGGGCTACATGCCCCTGCAGGTAGACCGCGCGTTCGCTGTACGGAAGCACAGTCGCCACGCGGACGCGGTCTCCATCCTTCACTGCAAATTCCGCTACCGCCGCCGATGCGGCCGTCACGTCTTCTGAATCCGCATTGGTGAGACTGATCTCTTCACGACGCTTGTTGGCGACGATGCGATCGACGGTGATGTGGCCCAGCGCGGCGGCCACCGTAAGCCCGCCCGCGTCTTCAAGCACCGCGGTCAGCGTCTTCTCGTTGCGCACCTCGTAAATGGCGGGGCGCTTGACCGCGCCGTACACCGCGATCTGCGGACCGACCGGCGGCACCAGCAGCGTGTCTCCGCCCTGGAGCCGGTCATCGGTGCTGCGAATGCCGTGCAACAGAAAGTCGTAGAGATCGATTTCGCCGATGAGTTTCTCGTTGCGATAGTGGCGCATCAGGCGCAAAGAGCCGATCGACGTAGGCCCGCCCGCTGCGCTCAGCGCCGTAAGCGGCGACGACAGCGAATTGATATCGTAGGCTCCGGGGCGCTGCACGTCGCCGACTACATAAACGCGCACCGTCCGCAGGCGCGCTACTGTTACCGACACGTGCGCATTCCTGTATTGGGGCTGCATCGCCGCGTTGACTGCGTCCTGGGCCTTCTCCAGCGTCAATCCTGCAAGCTGGATCTGACCGGATTCGGGCAGCATGATGCTGCCTTCGCGATCGATGGTTCGGGTGAGAGCCTGCGAAACTCCGCCCCACAGATTGATGCTGAGTTCATCGCCGGGCCCCAGCACATAATCAGGGCCGAGCGGAATATCAAGCGGCATCGAAGCCGCGGCCAGAATGAATCGTCCCGGCGCCGCCGCCGCTCCGCCACGGTCGCGAAAGACTTCGGAGCCGAATCGCCGCAAATGCTCCGCCGAATCCGGAACCTGCGTGTAGAGATCGCGCAGCGAGAGCAGATTGTAAGGCGCGGGCCGGCGCAATACGTCCGGTTGATCGGTCAGATTTCGCGCACTTTGCGGTGCTGTTGATGGAGTTGTTTCGTCTCTGCGCGCACCCCGCGTTGGACGCGATTGGGGAATATCGCCCATCAGGCCGAGGTCATCGAGCTCATTGCCCGTCCCCAGCGGCGAACGCAAAGAGTAGTCAAGGTCAGATGCGCCGCCGGATAGCTGATCTGCCATCGCGCCTCCTCGTGCCTGAGCCGGCGTCGGAGGTTCACCGAACGATCGGCGCCTCAGGTCTTCCTCGGAAACATATCCCCGGGCACGAAGAAAATAGGTGACGCTCGCGCGCAGTTCGCTGCTCGATATGATCTGCGCGTAGAGCTGCTCATCGCTGATGGAATCAGCCTGTGCGGGAACTCCCTTCTGCCGAAGCGCATCGGCCAGAACCGACTTTACCTCGACCGCGGCCTCAGGGTTTTCCTGCAGGATTCCCAGGATCTGCGCCGCAGGCAGCACCGCCTGTGGAGTTCCCGAAGTTCCCCCGGCCGCTGATGTCTCCGCATTCGCCGCGGAGGAATTGGAGTTCGTTGCCTGCGCAGGGTTGGTTTCGCCCGATGCCGCTCGAGAGGCCTGGCCGAGGTCGGAGATCGTCTGCGCTTCCACCCGCAGAGCGATCCCGAGCGCCAGCATCAGCGCCGCCGCGAGAACACTGCGACGACCGCACCTGTCGGCGGACCTTGATTTGCGCTGACTCACTAACACCTGCCTCGCGAAACTGCGGTTTGCCCTTGACCGGATGGTCACCACCCGGCTCCGGGCGCTCGAACCAGAAGCACGATCGCGGGCGCCGTCTTTCCTGATTGGGACTCGAGCGCCCGCCTTTCTGCGTATCTCCCCCACGGTTCTACGCAGACGTGCCTGCTGTTTCACATGAGCCGACGATAAACATCCCGGTCCGGCGAAGTGTCATGCGCCTGTCATGTGATTGTCAGAAATTTGTTGAGCTTAGCCTGCCCTGAACCCCGAAAGATGCCCGCAACGACACCGTGGCGACAATGCTTTTACATACGCGAGATGAGACTCTGACACTTTCGCTTTCCGGGCGCGCCAAGCTGAAGCCACGTAACGTATCACACGTCCCAGGCGGCGACCGGGGATTTTGCTGGTTTCGTGAATTTTCCAATGGGAACGATGCTCAGCCGGCGCGGGCGAACCACGTTGGAAATTGGACTCTTCGCTTCCATGCCTGTTCGGGGAGAACCATTCAATTGAAGGTCACTGTCAAAGCGGAACGTTCTGGCTCATCGAAGCCAGTTCCAGGCCCATCGCGAGAGCGGTTCACCCCCTACCTCGTGCCCAGCCCCATCAGCCGCTGGGCCAAGTCCACGGGCGAAACGATTCTTCGATCTCGCCGTGGTGATTGCGGCTCTGCCCGTCGCCGCGCCGCTGTGCCTGCTCATCGCTATCATGATTCGCATCAACTCAAGGGGCCCGGCCTTCTTTCTGCAAAACAGAATTGGGAGCCATGGAAAGCCATTCTCGATCGTAAAGTTCCGGACGATGCGTCACTCGGGCTATTCCGCCGCGAATTCCATAACTACTATCGACAATGAACGGATCACGTCAGCCGGCCGGATTCTTCGCTATTGGAAACTCGACGAGCTGCCCCAGTTGCTGAATGTGCTTCGAGGCGAGATGAGCCTGGTGGGCCCCAGGCCCCGGGTCCCCGAACAGCAACGGGGTACGATTCACTGCCGGCCGGGAATCACGGGGGCCGCCTCTTTGGCGTTTGCTCGCGAGGAAGTGTTGCTTGCCGCTATCCCCAAACATCATCTCGACAACTACTACGCGAGCTGCGTCCTCCCGCTCAAGCAGCGCCTCGATGACGCCTACATGGCGCGCGCCACATTTTCTTCCGACCTGAAGCTTCTTGTACTGACCGCGTTCAAGGTTTGGGTCCCCGCCGAGGAATCCGAGCCGTCCGATGTTCTTTCGAGCGACTGCTTCGGGGAAGTCAGAGCTGTTTCGCCGGGAGAGAGCGGCGATTAAAGGGCACAACTTCGCCACCAGAATCCCAAAAACACTGCGGCTCATGAAGTCACCCTTCGCTGGCGAGGAGTGGCTTCATGAGCCGGTGGTTCGATCGGGATTGATGTCAGGACTAGGAGCTTGGTGTCGAGTGTTTGTCGGGTTTGACTTCCAACTCGTTCACCACCTGCTGCACATTGGGCACCTGCTTGGCGAGGGTGCCGACTTCCTTCTTCTGTGCCGCTGTCTTTACGCTTCCTTTGATGACCAGCGTGCCGTTCTTGGCTGAAGCATGGATGCTCTGGTCATTGAGATTTTCATGCGCCTTGATGGCGGCCTTGAAATTGTCCTCGATGGCAGAATCGAGATTCGAAGCGACTGCGCCGGCATTGGCAACCTGCGGCGGACGGACGCCAATCTCGTTGGCGATTGTGTAGTCGGGCGCCGCCTGTTTGGCCAGGCTCTCGGCCTGGGACTTTGCGTCCGCATTGTCGACGTTGCCGCTCAGGGTCATGACACCCTTGTCCTGGTCCTGCGAAACGCTGACTGCGCTCAGATTGTTGCTGTTGAGTGAATTGGTGACCGCGGACTTCTCATCGGGATGGGTCTTGTTACACCCTGCAATAACCATCGCGCCGCCCATAAGTATGGCTGCGCCGAGCAGGAATGGACGTGGGGAACGATCCAGTTTCATCGCCTTGATCTCCTTCTTGCGTGGGATGCACTTAAATCACACACTCCGAGTGAGATGTCGCGTGGCGCGGATCGCGGTTGTTCCCGGCTTCAGAACAGGCACAATTCAGGCTTCTGCCTATATCTCGAACTAATCCAGGCAACCATTCTTGCAAAGTCAGAAGTGATAGTTGTGTCTGCTTATTCGCTTGTGGTGGGATCGATCATGGTGCGGATCCTGGAGATCCGGTTGGCGGGAAACCCGCCCATCTCTGCGTGCTGCCTCACCGTAGCTTCATCGGGAGCGATATATACACAGTAGATTTTGTCGTCGGTGACGAAGCTTTCTACCCATTGAATCTGCGGACCTAACTCGCGAATAACTCCACAGGATTTCTGGGAGATTGCTTTGAGAGTTTCCGGCGATAATTTGCCGACGTCGGGAATTTCACGCTCGATTACGAACTTAGGCAAGGATCCGATCCTCCATGGAAACTTCTGCGAACTTGCCCATGATCCAATGCCGGCACTACATCGCGCAATCTGTATTTCTTCACAAATTGAACTGCGCGGTGCCCACCCTCGCGTTTTTTTCACAAGAGTGGGCGGAACTTTACTCTGAAGCCTAGTGGGACTATGAACTCGGCGTCGAGTGCTTGCCCGACTTCACCTGGAGTTCGTTCACGACCTGCTGCACGTTGGGCACCTGCTTGGCCAGGGTTTCGGCCTCCGCCTTCTGTTGCGCGGTCTTCACGCTGCCTTTGATCACCAGCGTGCCGTTCTTGGCAGAACCGCTGATGCTCTGATCGTTCAGATTCTCATGCGCCTTGATGCTCGCCTTGAAGTTGTCTTCGATGGCCGAGTCAAGCTTGGCGTCGGCGCCCGCGGCATCGGGGACCGTCTCCGGCCGTACTCCGATTTCATTGGCGATGGTGTAGTCGGGAGCGGCGCGCTGCGCGATCTTCAGGGCCCGGTCCTTGTCCCCGGGGAGGGCGACGTTGCCCTTCAGCGTCATGACGCCTTTCTCGCGATCCTGGGACACGCCGACCGTTCCAAAGTCGTTGCTGGTCAATGCCTGATCGACGGCACTCTTCTCATCGGGATAAGACTTGTTGCAGCCCGAAAAGGCCAATGCGCCTCCCAGTAGAAGGGCTGGCCATAGCAAGAGTCTTGCGGTTTTCATGGATCTGATCTCCTTCGCGCCCCGAGTGGCGCACTGCGGAGATGAGATGGGCGCGGAATGGGCATGCGGTTGTTCCGAGGATAGATTGCGTCTCGCCGCGGCGAATCGATTCAAGGCTGCTTCGACGAAGGACGGGCAAATTTTTCAACGAAATAGGCGATCAATCCTGTAGGGAACAGCCGTGCCGCAAATGCAGTCGATTGCCCCGTCAGGTTGGGAATCACGGTGCGCTTGCCGTGCGCCAGGGCCGCGATTCCAATGCGCGCAACGTCCTCGGCCGATTGCATCCCGCGCCGCATAACGCCGGCTTTCGCCACGTCGAAGAATTCCGATTCGGTTGGCCCCGGGCAAAGTGCCGTCACTTTGACGCCGAAGCGCGCCACCTCGTGGGCCAGCCCTACCGCGAAGAAACGGTCAAAGGCCTTGGTCGCTGCGTACGTCGAGAAGTAAGGCAGCGGCTGAAAACTGGCGGTTGACGCAGTGATCAGCACCCAGCCGCGCCGCCGCTCCACCATGCGCGGGATGAAAAGGCGGGCCACATGCACCACCGCTTCGCAATTCACGCGCACCTGGCTCAGCTCCTGCTCGATAGGGCTCTGAGTGAACTCGCCGAACTGGCCCAGGCCCGCATTGTCGATGAGAATGTCGACGGCCAGGCCGGCACCCTCCGTGGCATCGTAAATCTGCTGCGGCGCGGTGGGGTCGTTCAGATCGGCAACCACGGTGCGGACCTCGGCGCCCTTCGCGGCGAGTTCGGCAGCCACCGCTTCCAGCCGGTCTTTGCGCCGCGCGGTAAGAACAAACTTCGCCCCGTGCCGCGCCAGTTCCCGTGCCAGCGCAACGCCGATTCCCGCGCTCGCTCCCGTGATCAGCGCCCATCTGCCGCGAAAGTCTTCTGTTCCTGCCATCGCTGGACCATCATAGCCGACGAGCCTGAGGGCTTCACTTCTTCAGCAGTTTGAACGCGTGGGTCCACTCGTTGCGCAGGAAGCCGGGAAGGCACCACAGCATGCACAGCGGCTCGATGGCCCGTGCCGATTCTGCGCCGCCCATGTCGGCCGTCTCCCACCCGAACTGATCGAGAATGCCGGTCACGGTCTTCTTCGCACCCTCGTCGTTGCCGCAGATGAACATGGTCGGCTTGCCGCCGTCGAATTGCGGATCGACCATGAACGGCGCGCCAACCGAGTTGAAGGCCTTCACCAGGTGGGCGTCCACGAACTGGCGCTGCAACTGCTCCATCAGCGATTCGTTCACGTTGGTGAAAAACTGGAGCACGCCGTTGGTGGGCGGGGCGTCGGCGATCGGGTTGCAGGTGTCGATCACCACCTTGCCCGCGAGATTGACTTCCCCGGCGCGGCGAAGAGCCTCCCACGCGGCCGGGCCTTTTACCGCCAGGACGACCACTTCGCCGAATTCCGCCGCCGCGGCAAAAGTCCCGGTCTTGCCCTTTGGGTTCGCTGCCGCCCAGTCCTTCAGTTTCTCCGGCGTTCGCGAGCCCAGGGTCACTTCGTGCCCATCCTTCAAAAATCCGCTTGCCAGCGTTGTCGCTACGATTCCAGATCCAAGAACGCCAACCTTCACACTGCCCTCCTGTCGTTGCTTCTATTGCACCTGAGATGACTCAGCTATCGCCGGGGTGCGCTCTTTTTCGGTTTGCTCGAAGTCCGTGGCTTGCCGGCGGTTTGGTTCTTTTCCACGCGAAGTTTCCACGCAGTCTGCACCGCGCCCAAGACCAGCGTCTTCACTGGCCGCGGCCAGCTTGAGATGCGTAGCGCCATTGCGCCCCCAACCGCCGGGAACCGGGATGAAAACATCGGGCGCCTCGGCGACAAACACCGCCTGTTGCTCTGGCGTCAGCATCAGGTTGCCGTACCCCTGCGCCTGCGCGGCCAGCGTCGCGAAGATGCGGCCCCCGACACGAAAATCCACCGAGCCCATGTGCGAGCCCTCTTCGGCGCCTTCGAGGCTGAGCGCGATGCGGCGAAAATCGGAAGGAGTCATGGCGGCAGTTTTCAGTTGTCAGTTTTTCAGTTCTCAGCTTAGGTCGCGGGACACGGACGGAATGATCCCCAATCGATGCCGCGCTGAAATTCTTCATCGGGCTCCAAGATCGCCTTAAACGTAAATGCGAACTGCGTCGGCCCGTGCGCCTCAAGGTGTGCCAGGCGGCGCTTCGCTTCGTCGATGCCGGGAATGTGGCCGACCGGGACCCACCACAGCGTCATGTAGACTCCCTCGAATTTCTCAAACCACGCCTGCCGCTGCCGCAGCACTTCGCGATGGGCCGTTTGATACACGTACTGCCGGAGCGAGTCGATGTCTTTCCACACCGACATGTTCAGCAGCGTGCGGTCGTCGTTGAAAGGGCGGAAATAGGTCGCGTTGTTCTCTTCGGTCTTGAGCCGCCAGACGAATCCCGGGCTCGCATCGGCAAGCGCGTTGATCTCATCAAGACGATTCATGAAACCAGCCATGATCGGATCACTAAGCTCCGCGCGAATCCGCCCGATATTCACCTGGGCAACGTAGTACTGGTGCATATTGCCTCCCGGAGACAGAGACATGATCGCACACGCGGATTTGTCATTGCATGTCCGCGAGGGCGCGAGGAGCTCGTGGCCTCCCACCCTTGCGACAGAAAAAAGTCGCAAGGATGGGGCACGGAGCAGCAGAAGACGAAAAGCAGCGAGAAGCTAGGGGCGGACGGCTAGCTGTTGCTCTCCTTCGAACTCCTCATTCAGCCACCGCGTAAACGCGGCGAATTCCTCATCGCGTCCGAGAAAGTCACGCACCATCTCCCGTCCCGGCTTCGACCCGCCCTGCTCGAGCACCGTGCGCCGGTAACGGGCGCCAGCATCGCCGCCGAGCAGATCCGCCGGATCGAACTGGCCGAAGAAGTCCAGCGCAATCACTTTGTCGAACGCATACGTGTAGTAGTTCGATGAATATCCGGTCAGGTGACCAAAACTGCAATACATGCGGTTGCCGTCGATCCATTTCCACGGCTGGAACCGCTCGTACAATTCCTTGATGCCTCGGTCGAGATCGATCTGCGCCGGGTCCTGGTCGTGGAGATCGAGCGACAGCGTCGTGTAATAGAGCTGCGTCCGCATTCCGTCAGCCCGCCCGAACGACCCCGCCTTCTTCATTTTCTTGATGATTTCGGAGGAGAGTGTTTCTCCTGTCTGATAGTGCTTCGCGAACGATTGCAGCAGCTTTTCATCGCGGAAGAATTCTTCCAGCATCTGCGACGGCACTTCAATGAAGTCGCCCTCGGTGGCGAACCCGGAGATGCCCGCCCATTCCGTCTGCCCGCCCGAGAATCGCATGCATCAGGTGGCCGAACTCGTGGAAGAACGTCACCACGTCGTTGTACTGCATCAGCCCCGGATCGCTCGGCTCGCCACCGGGGAAATTGCAGATCAGCGCCGCCTCGGGCAGATAGCGGCCGCGCACTCCAGTCACCACCGGGTGCGCCGAGAACCACTTGTCCTTGCCTTCGCGCGGATGCATGTCGAGATAGAAGCGCCCCACCAGTTTCCCACCCTCGTGCACCTCGAAAGCCGACACCGCCTTGTCCCAGCCCGTCGCAGACGATGGGCGGAACTCAACCTTGAACAGCCGTGCCGCGGTGTCCAGCACGCCCGCCTCGACCTTCTCATACGGGAAAATACGGCCGCACCGACTGCGAATCGAAGTCGTAGGCCGAGCGGCGAAACTGCTCGTACCAGTAGCCGCGGCTTGCCATATCGATGGACTCGAGGCCGGGCTCACGCTGGCGCACGAAACTCACTACCCGTTCCACTTCGCGAGCCGCTCCATCGCGGCTGGACTCGTCCAGCTTCGCCAGGAACGTGCGCACATTGGCGGCCGAGCCCATCATCTGGTCGGCGGTGGCCAGGTCTGCCCAGCTTCGGAAACCGAGAACCGTCGCGATTTCCTGCCGGACGGCGAGCAGTTGCTCCAGGATCTGCTTGTTGGCCGGATACGCGCGCGTGTTATAGGCAAGAAACATGCGCTGGCGAAGCGCCGCGCTGGAGGCGAAGGTCATCACCGGCTGCATGTCGGGCTGGTCGGTGGTAAGCGTAATCTGGCCGTCGGCATTGGCCGGATGGCGGTCGATGTAGTCCTGCGGCAGCCCCTCGAGTTCCGCGGGCGTCGCCGTAATGGTCTTCCCGCCTTCCTGGATGTTGCGGCTGAACTGCAGCGAGAGCTGCGTAGCTTTTTCATGCAGCTTTTGGATATGCGCGCGGGTTTCCTCGTCCTTGTCCACGCCGGCCAGCCGATAACTCAGCAGCGTCCGCTCCACGTAGTGCGTGGTCGCTGCATTGCAGTGGTCGATGCGCATCGCCGCCAGCGCGTCGTAAACGGCACGGTTCAGGCTCAGGGCCGAGCCGGCCATGGCCACCCGCTGCGCTTCGAGCTGGGCCTGGTCGCGAACGGCCTTGTCCGCGGCCACGGAATTGAGCACACCCGCCTGCGCGCCGGCCAGGCTGAGCTGCTCGAGGGCCGCGTCGTAGAGGCGCAGCGTGTTTTCGGGCGTGCGCGGCACATCAATGGCGAGCAGCGCCGCCAGCGCGGCTTCGTGCGCGGCCAACCGGGCGCTCACCCAGCCGGATACCTTCTCGGCGGTCTGGGCGCCGTTGCATTCCCACACGTGGAGTTCGTTGCAGACGGAAACCGCGGCCATCGGATCGACTTGCGAATTGACTGACATGACGGGGAAAGAATCCTCCAGAGTTCTAGGTTGCCACATCGGACCGCACCTTTGTCTTCCACGCGTGTCCGGCTCAGTACGGTGCTGTCCGCAAGCGAACAACTGATTCGATGCGCGCCTTCCCTGCCCGGCGCGTTCGCCTGTGGCAATCCCTTACCCCGGTTGAGTCTACTGACCATTGGGATCCCGCCCCGCTTTGGAGGACGGCATGCTCTCCAGAACCATGGAGAGTCGATTCGCGTATTTCTTTCCTGTCTTGATAAGGTTCCAGTGAGGCTTCCCCATGGGCAATTTCCGCCAGAATCTCGCCTTTGCCGTGCGTCAGTTGAGCCGCAATCCCGGGTTCACCCTGACCGTCGTCCTCACCCTCGCGCTGGCCATCGGCGCCAACACGGCCATCTTCTCCATCGTGAATGCCCTGCTGCTCAAGAACCTGCCCTACGCGCATCCCGAGCGGATGGGGACGATGTTTCTCCGGGTGCAGGGCGCGAAGCGTTCGGACGAGGCCCACAACCTCGACGGAACGCAATGGGAGTTGCTTCGCGACAATGTGCCGTCGCTGATTTCCGCGCTTTCGAGCGGCGGGACCTCGGGCGTTAATCTGCAGGCCGGCCAGCAGGTGCAATACGTCCACCAGGGACGCATCTCTGCCCACTACCTCGACGTGCTCGCGGTTCAGCCCATCCTGGGACGGAACTTCACGGAGACCGAAGACCAGCCCCACGGGGCCAGGGTGGCCATCCTCAGCTACGCATTCTGGCGGAATACATTCGGCGGCGACCGCGACCTGGTGGGCCGCACCATCCGCCTCAAGGGCGAGCCTTACACGGTCATCGGCGTGCTGCCCGAGGGGGTCCGCACGCCGCTCAACGCTGACCTTTACACTGCGATTCAGCCCCGCCGCGACGGAGAAGGCTCCGGCACCAATTACGACGCCATTGTGCGCCTTCGCGACGGGGCCACGTGGACCCAGGCCAACGCCGAACTCGGCCGCGCCTGGGCTGACCACATCACGCGCATGGAACAGCACAATCCTGGCGACCGGTATGAGTACTACTTCGTTCCCCTGCAGAAGGGGCAGACATCGGAACTGCGGCCCAAGGCGCTCTCGCTGATGGCCGCGGCGGGATTCATCCTGCTCATCGCCTGCGCCAACCTGGCCGGCCTGGCCGTGGTGCGCACGGTTCGCCGGATGTCGGAGGTTGCTACCCGGCTGGCTCTGGGCGCTTCGCACTGGCAAATCCAGAAGCAGTTCTGGATCGAGAGCCTGCTGCTCGGAATCGTGGGCGGGGCGGCTGGGGTAGGCGTGGGCTTCGCGGCATTGCGCGGACTGCTCTCGCTGCTGCCTAAAAATTATCTGCCCGTGGCGACCGTGCCGCTCGATCTCCGCGTTCTGGGATTCACGATAGGGCTATCGGTCATGACCGCGGTGTTGTTTGGCATCCTGCCCGCGCTGGCGGTGCGGCGTGTCGACCTCCGTTCCTCCATCGCCAGCCATTCCGTGGCCGGGGGCGAACGCCTGCGGATCCGCCAGGTGCTGATTGCCGGCGAAGTGGCCCTGACCGTTCTCCTGCTGGCCGGCTCGGGCCTCCTGATTCGCACCCTGATCCACCTCGAGACTCTTCCGCCCGGGTTCAATCCCAATGGCGTAATGGCCGCCAAGGCATCGCTCGATGACGCGCACTATCACGATCCGGCAACGTTTCAGCAACTGCTGACCACGAGCGTCGCCGCCATGCAGCGCATTCCCGGCGTGCGCAATGCGGCCATGGGCCTTTCGCTGCCATTCGAGCGCGTTCTCAACGAGGGTCTGGTGCTCCACAACGGTCCGCTGGCAGGAAAGATGGTCGGCACCGACGTGGTCTACGTAACCCCGGGCTATTTCGCCACTCTCGAAGTGCCATTTCAGGCGGGCCGCGATTTCACCGCTGCCGACCGATCGGATTCGCAGCAGGTCGCCATCGTGAACCGCACTTTTGCCCAAAAGTATTTCCCCGGCGAGAACCCCGTGGGCCGCACCGTCGACACCGGCACCATGATCGTCGGCGTGGTGGCAGACACTCAGCTCTCTTCCGGCATGAACCCCACCGCGCCCTTGCAGAGCGAGGAGACCATGTACGTCCCCGCCACGCAGATCGGCGCGCAATCGCTCTCCATGGTCCATGTCTGGTTCCAGCCCAGTTGGATCGTGCGCACGTCGGCCCCCATCGAGGGCCTGACTGCGCAGATGCAGCGCGCGCTCGCGACCGCCGATCCGGGGCTCCCCTTCTCCGGCTTTTACAGCATGAACGACCTGCAGGCCGAGACGCTCGCCACCCAGCGCATCCAAGTCGCTTTGCTCAGTGCCATGGCCGGCCTTGCGCTGCTGCTGAGCGCGGTGGGCATCTTTGCCCTGGTAGCCAACATGGTGGCCCAGCGGACCCGCGAGATCGGCATCCGGATGGCCCTCGGCTCAACCGTACGCCAAGCCATGGCCCATGTGGGAGCGCCGGGCCTGCGTGCGTCCGTTGCGGGGCTGGTGATCGGACTCGCCCTGTGCGCCATCGCTCTGCGCGTGATGCGCAGCGTCCTATATGGAATAGGCGTCTACGATGCACCGACCATGGTCGCGGTGGTGATGACCCTGGCGGTCATAGCACTGGTTGCCACCGTCGCCCCAACTCTACGCATCGCCCGCATCGATCCCGCCAAGACGCTGCGCGAGGAGTGAGAGCAAAGGCGCAGTTGTCAGTTCTCAGCTCGGAGTTGCCAGCTTCAGTCGCCCGATTCCGCGGCAGCCACCGCAGGCACGCGCCGCAACACCAGGGTAAGCGTTGGCGTGAGCAGCACAACCACCGGCAACGCCAGCAGCAACCACGCAACCAGAGCCTGGCCGGCCATCCCGCCAAACCGCAATGCGAGTTGCGGCGAATGAGCGAACAGTTGCGCCGGCGAGTGCAGCAGCGTCGACAGGTCGGGAGTCTGCCGCGCCGCCATCGGAATCAGCTTTGCGCCCAGGCGCACCAGGGGCACAAGCAGCGCGGCCTGGAATGGCATGGCAAGATAATTGGCGGCCTGGATGGCGGGCTGATTCAGCCGGAATGCCAGCGCGATCACCACGCACAGAGCTGTCGGAAGGCCTACCACCGGAATGCAACCCACCACAAACCCCAGCGCCAGCGTAAGCGCCAGGCGCCGTGGCGAGACGCCCTGGCGCAGACACATCGCCGTCTTCCGCTTGATGATGTTGAGGGTTTGCATCTGGTCTCTCATATCGACTGTACGCAAATAGATGCAAACCGGATTCAACAGACTGTGAAACTTTTGTACCGGGACCAGGAGAAACACCTGGCAACCGCTTAGCCCGCGCTGCTCCGAAGCAGTCCGCGCGCCCGCAATTCGTTCAGAACCCGCTCCACTTTCCAATCCAGTGCGCCGGTGCCGTCGACAATCAAATCGGCATTTGCAGCGGAGGGGCGGATGCTCTGCTCAGCCGCCGGCCGGACCGTCGCTTCATACTGTCTGCGCACCGATTCCAGCGTGCGACCGCGCTCTTCCACGTCGCGCCGCACCCGCCGATCGAAGCAGACCTCGTCGGGCGTATCGACATAAACGCGCAACTGGTAAAGCGGCAGCAACGCCGGATATACCAGCGTGAATAGGCCCTCCACTATAACGAACCGCGCCGCGCGCACCGTCTCCGCCTGGCCCGGAACCCGCGTATAAGTCGCGAAATCATAGACAGGGCGCTCGATCGCTTCACCCCGCGCCAGCGTCGCCACCTGCGCCGCCAGCAGCGGGCTTTCAATGAGGCCGGGATCGTCGAAATTCTGCCGGACCCGCTCTTCCAAGGGAAGATGGGCAAGGTCGCGGTAATAGTTGTCCAGCGGGAAATGAACTCCGTCGAGGGTGCGCGCCAGTTCCGCCGCCAGCGTAGTCTTGCCCGAGCCGGAGCACCCGGCGATGCCCATGACCACGATCGGCTGAGCCGGTGAATCGGTCACGATCGCGCTTCCCCGGGGAATGTCGCGGAAATGGCAGGCGCGACTCGCTTGATCAGCGCCGCCAGCTTGTGTTCCACCTGGCGCCCCGCTTCGAAAACTTCGGCATGGCTCAACTGTTTCTCGCTCAGGCCGGCGGCAAGGTTGGTCACGCACGAAATCCCCAGCACCTCGATCCCCATGTGACGGGCAACGATGGTCTCGGGCACGGTGGACATGCCCACCAGCGTGGCTCCCAGTGTACGGAAAGCGCGGATCTCCGCGGGCGTCTCGAAGCTGGGCCCTGGCGTCGCGAGGTAAACACCCTCCGCGAGTTCGATCCCTTCGGCGGCCGCAGCTTCGCCCGCCAGCAAGCGCAAGCGCTTCGAGTAGGACTCGGTCATATCGAAGAAGCGCAGCCCCGCTCCCGGAATACACGCGAATCGCGGCTCATTCGGGCCGGTGAGCGGGTTCCACCCCATGAAGTTGATGTGGTCGGAAAGCGCGACCAGTTGGCCGATGCTGTAGCCGGCCTGAATGCCCCCGGCAGCGTTGGTCAGGATCACCGCGCGCAATCCCAGTGCGCCCAGCACCCGCATGGGGAATGTGACCTGCGCGGGCGTATAGCCTTCGTAATAGTGCACCCGGCCCTGCATCACAATGACCGGAACGCCGCCCAGTGTCACCCGCTACGATACGTCCTGAATGCCCCTCGACTGTCGATTGCGGGAAAGTGGGGAATGTCTGAATATGGGACAGTCGTGGGGTTAGCAACAGAGTCAGCGACGGCGCCAAGCCCGGAACCGAGCACGATGCCCAGGCGCGGATCAAGCCCCGCTAGCCCGGTGCGCAGGAAGTCGGCGGCCTCAGAAACTTGGTCAAAATAAGCAGAGCTCATTGGAAATACTGTACAAGGGGCAGTTCGTAGTTCACAGTTAACAGTCTTCAGTCGTCAGTTTTCAGTTGTCGGGACCAATGCTCGGATTCCGCGATGAGGTTTTGGTCCGACCAGGAAATAAACAGGCGCAAAAAAGCCCGGCGCGATGCCGGGCTTTTTTGCTTGCCTTGAGTGTATGTTGCCTGGGTTATTTCTTCTTCTTTTTGGCGGCGGCTTTCTTGGCAGGAGCCTTTTTGGCTGCCTTCTTCGCCGGGGCCTTCTTTGCAGAAGCTTTCTTTGTTGCCTTCTTCGCTGCCTTTTTGGCAGGCGCCTTCTTTGCTGCCTTTTTAACTGCCAACTTTTTACCTCTTTTTGTGGTTTTGGCGCTTTTCTTGGCCGGAGCCTTCTTGGCTGCGGTCTTTCCGCCCTTCGCGCCGGTGGTGCTCTTCTTTGCGGCGGACTTCTTTGCGGCCTTCTTGACCGCTGCCTTCTTGGCCGGGGCCTTGGCGGCCTTCTTGGCAGGAGCCTTTTTTGCGGGCTTCGGTTTGGGAGTCTCGGTAATCACAACGGAGGTCTCTTCAGGTACGCCCTCATCGTCGTCGGAAGAGGTCAGTACGCTGGAGGTTTCTACTTCTTCGTCCTCGTCATCCAAGGCTTCATCGTGATCGTCAACTTCGGCGGACTCAGGATGCTCTTCGCCATCACTCATCGCGTACATCTTCAACACTTCATCCATTCCATTGCCTCCAGCGGCTCTCGCTGTGCTTCTTCATTGGACGCTGCGGATAACTCAACTCCACATGCGGAAGCCATTGTAGCAATAGCTTGAGCCAATGCACACGAAAAGACAAGTATGTAGTAAGGCTCCACTCCTATTTTTGTTTCTTTGCATAGAGCTTTTGCGTCGGCGTGCTCTTGGTGATTGCGAGGATGGCTTCGATGCGGCGTGCGTCGCATTCTTCGCTGAGGCGGAACTGTTGCTCGCTGGCGTTGCGCGCGGCTTGGCCGTCTGCGACGATGTCGAGCCACGCCTGCGCGGCGTTGCAGTGCGGTGCGGCGAGGACGTGTCCGCCACATGCAAACGGCGTCCCGGGTCTACCTTGATGCCCGAAGGAATCTTGTTCCAGCGTCGCAACTGGTCGAGCGAGACCCCGAACCGGTCGGCGATCGAAACCAGCGTATCGCCGCGCCGGGTGGTATAGACCAGCGTGTGGAGCGACGGCGCAGCCACCGGGGGCACCGGCACCACCAGGGCCTCCATGCCCGACAGGCCCTGGTCTTCGCGCATCTGGTTGGCGTCGGCGAGGTCAGCCACTGTGACGTGATAGGTCCGGGCCACCGAGGCCAGGCTGTCGTCCGCCGTCACGCGATGGTAGCGCCAGGATGTCCGCTTGCTTTCCGGAATCTCGGTGATGCGCTGCTCAAACAGGGCTGCCCCTCCCGCGGGAAGATGGAGATCGAATGCGATGTCCGGCGGAGTGGCCATGCGCAGCAGGCTGGGGTTCAACGCCATCAGTTCGTCGACCGGGGCAGTCACGAGGTCCGAGACCAGCCGTAGGTCGACCGCGTAGTTGATCGTCACCGTATCGGTGAGCACCGGCGGATCGAGCGTGATGTCATCAAAGCCGTACTGGGTGGGGTGATTGGCAATGATGATGGCTGCCAGAATTTCGGGAACGTAATTCTGCGTCTCGCCGGGAAGGTTGTGCCGCTTGTAGAGCTCCCAGAAATCGGCGTACCCGGTTTTCTGCACCGCGCGCTGCACATTGCCTGCGCCCCAGTCGTAGGCCGCCATGGCCAGGTACCAGTCGCCCAACTGGTCATAGAGGTACTTCATGTATCGCGCATAGGCGCGCGTGGACTTCTCCGGATCGAAGCGCTCATCGACATAAAGGTTGCGCTTGAGCCCGTAGTCGCCATAGGGCATGAACTGCCACATCCCGCCGGCGCGGGACTTCGCATTTACCGCGCGCGGCTGGAAGCTGGATTCCGCTACCGCCAGGTAAATCAGATCGTGCGGCACGCCTTCCTCTGCCATGACCCGCTCGATCATGGCCTTGTACCGGCCGTAGCGTTGAAACGAGTGCAGCAGGGTGTTGTGCCCCTTCTGGGAATTGGCGAAGAAGTTGATGAACGCGCCTACGTAGTCGTTCACCATGAGAGGCAGGTCGGACTTGGTGGTGGCAAGCTGGGTCTGCGCCTTGGCCACGACGTTGGGGTCCACTGTCTCGAATGTCACATCGGTGGCCACATCCGCGGGAGACGGTTCCACCTTGGGAGCGAATCCGTTGCCCAGCTTGAGCGCTTCCATCTCCAGCGAGTTAACCTGGTCGACAATGTGGTCGAACTCGTCCTGAAGCTTGGGTTCGTTTTTGACGTCGAGGCCGGTGGTGAGCATCAGATCGACCGCGCGGTCGAACTCGGCTTTGGCTTCCGGCAGGTGGCCCTTGCGGTAGGCGGCCTCGCCGTTGGCATAGGCCTTCTCCACCTGGTCAATGAGTTGCTGCACGTTGCGTTCGCGCAGGGTTTGCTCGGAGGGCTCTGCCGGGGGCGGCGGGGCAGGAGCAGGCAGGGCAGGCGCCGTTGCTTGCGGCTGAGTATCGGCGGAAGACTTGACCGGCTTGGAAGGACCGCAGCCGGCCAGCACAACCGCAAGCGCCACGCAGCCAACACACCGGTATCGAATGAAACTCATGAGATATCCCAACCGCAATCGTACCGGCGGCGCTCAGGCCCTGCAGCATGAAAGAAAGACCCTATGCCGATGATAAGCTATGCCATGGGGGCTCGCCACGGCGGGCGCGCCGCTACGGGCGCAAAATCCGCCTTGGTCGACTCTGCATGGACGCTCGTTTTCTACGTAATTTCGCAATCATCGCCCACATCGACCATGGAAAGTCGACGCTCAGTGACCGCCTCCTGGAATTGACGGGGTCGGTGACAGGGCGCGAAATGCAGGCCCAGATCCTGGACGCCATGGACCTGGAGCGCGAGCGCGGCATCACCATCAAGGCGCACGCCGTGCGCATGATGTACAAGGCCAAGGACGGCAACACCTACCAGCTCAACCTGATCGATACTCCTGGGCACGTGGATTTCAGCTACGAGGTTTCGCGGTCGCTGGCCTCGTGCGAGGGCGCCCTGCTGGTGGTGGACGCGAGCCAGGGCGTGGAAGCACAGACACTGGCCAACGCCTATCTCGCCATCCATCACGGCCTGGAAGTAATTCCCGTCATCAACAAGATCGACCTGCCCTCCGCCGACATCCTGCGCACCCAGGAAGCGATCGAAAAAGCCGTAGGCCTGGACGCTACCGACGCGATCCCGGTGAGCGCCAAGACCGGCCAGGGCGTCAGCGAAGTGCTTGAGGCGATCGTTCACCGCCTGCCGCCGCCCACCGGCGACCCTGACGCTCCGCTGCAGGCGCTGATCTTCGATTCCTGGTTCGACGCCTACCGCGGCGTCATCGTGCTGGTTCGCGTTATGCAGGGGACGATGCGCAAAGGCCAGCAGATTCGCCTGATGTCGAACGGCAAATCGTTCGAGGTCGAGTCCATGGGCGTGCTGATGCCCAAGCCCGTGGAGATCGCCGAGCTGCGCGCCGGCGAGGTGGGATTCTTTGCCGCCACCATCAAGACTGTCAGCGATACCAAGATCGGCGACACCGTCACCGACGACGGCCGCCCCGGCCGCGGCCGCGCTGCCCGGATTCGAAGACATCAAGCCCATGGTCTTCGCCGGCCTCTACACGGTCGACTCCCATGAGCACACCCTGCTGCGCGACGCGCTCGAAAAGCTGCGCCTCAACGATTCCTCCTTCTTCTTCGAGCCGGAAAGCTCGGTTGCCCTGGGATTCGGCTTTCGCTGCGGCTTCCTCGGCCTGCTGCACATGGAGATCATCCAGGAGCGCCTGGAGCGCGAGTACGAACTGGATCTGATCACCACCGCCCCGGGCGTGCGCTACCACATCCGGCATGACCGATGGCACCGAGATCGAGGTGGACAATCCATCGCGCTGGCCGGAACCCCAGAGCATCGAAAAGATCCGCGAACCCGTCATCCGGGCCAGCATCCTCACCAACGAGGAGTATGTCGGCGGCATTCTCAAGCTGGTCGAGGAGAAGCGCGGACAAGCAGCTCAATTTCGAATATGTAACCCCCACCCGGGTGTTGCTCACCTATGAGCTGCCGCTGAATGAAATCGTGCTCGATTTCTACGACCGCCTCAAATCCATCTCCCGCGGCTACGCCTCGCTGGACTACCAGTTGGCCGGCGAATGGGAATCGCCCATGGTCAAGCTCGACATCCTGGTCTCCGGCGAGCCGGTGGACGCCCTGTCGATCATCGTGCACCGCGACTTTGCGTACGAGCGGGGCAAGCTGCTGGTCTCGAAGATGCGCGAGCTGATTCCCCGGCAGCAATTTGAAGTCGCCATCCAGGCCGCCATCGGAGCCAAAATTGTGGCCCGCGAAACCGTCACCGCCCTGCGCAAAAACGTCCTCGCCAAGTGCTACGGCGGCGACATCAGCCGCAAGCGCAAGCTGCTGGAAAAGCAAAAGGAAGGCAAGAAACGCATGAAGCGGATCGGGAAAGTGGATATTCCACAAGAAGCCTTCCTTGCCGTGCTCCGCGTGGGCGAAGATCAGGCAAAGTAACCCAAGCTCTGTGACCTTGCGCACCGACTAAGTAACCCCCTGTTCACGCGGAATTGTGGAAACCTCCTCAACCGTCCCATTGCAGCGAATCGCAGGGGGTGACCGCCTTTCGCCGCATTTCGCTCCTGCTACTTATTGAAAAATAAAGATTTATCTTGCCTATCAGAATAACTCCCATTTTGACAACGGGCAGAAGCAGAGAATTTCTTTCGGTTGCTGCCCGTTATCCACATTTTTTTCCACAGAGGCACCCAAATGGCGAAAATTTATTGCGCCCCATGGGCAACTCCTGTTTGCCCTGTGGGAATAACGTACTCATTCTTCAGCCCGTATGCAGAATTGACGCCGGGAGCCCCCGTCAAACCGGGCGTCTGACGAAAAGAAGCCCCGCCGAAGCGGGGCTTCTATTGGGAGGGTTTCGATGGAGATCAGTGGCTGGCCGGTGGGGTTCTCGGGGCGAGGGGCTTGGGAGCCGGCGCCGGAGCTGACGGAGTCGCGCCCGCGGGCGGGGCGGGAGGCGCGGGTACACCCGACTTGACGTTGTACGCGTCGATGATCGGCTTGGTGATGTTGGTCGAATCCACAGCGTAGAGCACTGGGGTCTGCTGCTGGGCGACATCGAGAACCAGCGTATAGCCGTGCTGCTGGGCGTAGGTCGACAGAACGTCGTAGACCTTAGACGCCAGGCCCTGGTACATCTCCTGCATCTCGTTCTGGAAGTCGTTGGAGGCGTCTTCGCCATCGCGCTGCAGCTGCTTCTTCTTGTCGTCGATGGTCTTGGCGCGGCTGGCCCGCTCCGCATCGCTCAGCTTGTCGCCCTGGGTCTGCAATTGCTTGGTCAGGTTGTCGACCTCATCACTCAGGGTCTTGAGTTGCTGCCGCTTGGGATCGTACTTCTTCTGCAGATCGGCAAAATTGCGCTGGAACTCGTTTGTCTGGCCCACGGCCACCTGGAAAGCAATGACAGCAATCTTGGGAGGGCCGGCAGGTACGGCAGCGGTGGTAGTGTTCGCCGGCGCTGCGGCGGCAGGTTCAGCGGGCGTTTGGGCGGCAGCAGCCAGGGCAACGCCCGAGGCCATCAATACAGCGATTGCAAGCGATTGCTTCATTTGAATCGAAAACTCCTTCAAAAATCCCTGAGTGGCCGTAAGAACAGGCCGGTGCCTCCTGAGAAACCTCTCGTCATACCACCCCCACGACGAAGACCTGTCGTTGGGGACCCCGGGTTCCCTTAGGGGGTCTCCACCCCGGCCGGAGCAGAGAAAAGACGCGGACGGAGACGCAGCAGGAACTGTATGGATTATAGGAGGCCCGGTTGGGAGCGTCAAACGAGTGAAGCAGGGACCAAGGGACCTACGAAACAAGGAACCAAGAAATAGCAAATAGAGCAAGCGCAGGAACAAGGAACCGTTCAGCAGCCTCGGTCCCTTCGATCCCTTGTTCCCTGTTTTTTAGAACGTCGTCGACACCGTCAGGCGGAACGTCTTCCGCGGCTCGCGGAACAGATTGCGCGCGCCGTAACGCCTGCAGGGCCTGGTCGTAGGTGTAGTCGCCCGCGCCGCCCGGCGGGAAACAGATCGCGGGTGATGAGCTGCGCCGAGCAGCTCTGATTGATGCCCAGCGGCCCGTTGTTGCAGAAAGGCCGCTCGTACAGGCGCAGCGGGTTGTACGCGTAGTACAGCCGGAACGGCGCATTGACCACCGGCATGATGACCGAAATCTCCGCGCCCAGCGACATGCGGGGAACAAAGTTGGTTCCCGAAACCGGCCGAATGTCCCGCAGGAAGCCGACCTTGGAGCCCGGAATGCCGCCCTGGCAGGCGCCGTTGTTGTAGACCGGGCAGCCATAGAGCGGAGCCAGCAGCGAAGCGAAGCCTTCCGGGCTCTGCTTCAACTGGCCCTTGTTCAGCGCCGTGTCGATGCCGAAGTCGTCGAAGAACGAGATCATCACCGGTCCCGCGATCGGGATGCGGTACTCGGCGTTGGTGGTGAACTGGGTGTCGCCGCCGATCGACGCGATGCCGTACACCGGCAGCGGAACCTGGATGCACTGGTTCAACTGCGGATTGTTCGGATCGCGCGGCACGCAACTGCCATCGGGATTGGTCAGCTGCACGTTCACGCGGTTCGGCACATAGCCGTACGGCGTCGCGCCGCGCACGTCGAAGCCGCGCAGTTCGCTCTCGCCGCCGGCATAGAAGCGGTTGTTGGGCGGAGCCACATCGCCGCCGAATCCCTGGATGTAACCCAACTGCGCGCGCAGGCCCAGCACGTTGTGGCCGTTCGGATTCGGCATCAGGTAATGCATCGAGCGGAAGCTCTTGTACGCCACGAACGGCGAGATATAGCGCAGATTGCCGCCGATACCCGAGAACTGGAACACCGCCGTGATATTCCTTGCCCGATGCGCGGCCGCAGAGGATTGTTGACGGTGTTGTAGATGTAGCTGAACGACGCCTCGCTGTTGATGATGCCGTTCAGCGAATTCGAGCCCTGGATGCCCGACCGGAAGCTGATGGTCTGGAAGAACGTCTGCGAGGCGGTGCTGAATGCCGTGATCGACGACTTGGTCAGCGAATAGGTAAAGCCCACGCGCTGGAACGCATGCCGCTTCAACGGGTAGCTCACCGAGAAGTTCAAGCCGGTCGAGGCCTGGTTGTAGTTCTGCGTCAGCGATCTGTTGCGCCGGCCGTCAGGTTCACCGCCTGGCCGGTGGTCGCCTGGTAGTTCTTGGCCGCGTTGAAGTCCTGCTTCTGGTTGAAGATCTGGAATCCGACGTTGAGCGGCCGGTTGTGCACGTAGGGCTGCGAGAAGCCGAACAGGAACTGGCGGCTCACGTTGCCCAGGTTGCCCTGCACGCTCAGGGTCTCGCCCAGGCCGAGGAAGTTGTTGGTCTGGTAGTTGACGCCCAGGAACGCGCCCGACAGCCCGCTGACGCCGCCGTTCAGGCCGATGGAGTTCTTGCCCTTCTCCTTCACCTTCAGCAGCAGGTCCACGGTGCCGGCATCGGGATCCTGGTGCGCTTCCGAGTCCTGGTCCACCTTCAGCGGCTCGAAGTATTCGAGCTGGTTCAGGCGCAGCAGGCTGTACTCCCACGCCTGCGAGTTGTACACCTGGCCTTCGTCGAGCATCAGTTCGCGGCGGATGACGCGGTCGCGGGTGATGGTGTTGCCCTGGAACTCGATCCGCGAAACGTAGAACTGCTTGCCTTCGTCGATATCGATCTGCAGCGAAACGGTCTTCTTCTGATCGTCGAATACCGGCTTGGGAATGGCGCCGAAGTTGATGTAGCCGAGCTGCCCGTAGGCCTTCTTCAGGTTGTCCAGGCCCTTGCTGATCAGCGGTGGCGCTGAACCAGTCGCCGTCCTTGATGGCGAAATGTGGCGCGCAGCGCCTTCTCGTTGCTCACCGCCTTGTTGCCGGTGAAGGTGATGGTGCCCAGCCGGTAGCGCGCGCCTTCTTCGATCGGCATCAGGATGTCGATGCGCTTGCCCTTGTTGGGCCGGAACGTAAACCAGTTCAGGCCGCCCTGGTCGCGAATCTGCGTCTTCGGCTCTTCCACGGCGGCGTTGTAGTAGCCCTTGTCGCGGTAGGCCTGGCGCACGCGCTCCGAGTCTTCCTCCAGCTTGGTCGAGTCGAAGGTCTTGGCGAACAGGTTCTCGAAGATCAGCGAGTACGGAATGCCCGACCGGCTTCAGGTTGACCATGGCGCGGCGCAGCAGAAGGCTGCTGATGTGCTGGTTGCCGGTGAAGTGGATCTGGCCGACTTTGACCGTGGGGCCTTCCTTGATATTGAAGTTCACCTGCACCGAGGCCGGCGGGATGGTCTTGACCACCGTCTTGATGGTGGCGAACTGGTGGCCGTGCTCGGCCAGCACTTCGCGGATCACCGCTTCGGCGTGCTTCACCTTGGTGGGGTCGTACTGCCCTTCCTGCGGTAAGGCCGACTTTTTCCTTCTTGAAGCGGTCCAGCAGATCCGACTGCGAAACCGAGTTCAGGCCCGGGTAGTTGATCTCGCGGATGGTCGGCTTCTCCTGCACAAACACGTTCAGGATGATGCCCTTCTCCGAGTCTTCCCGCTCGATGCGCAGGTTCTCGAAATAGCCCGTGTTCCACAGCGAGTTGAAGTCGCGTTCGACGGAGATCGGATCGTAGGTGTCGCCGACGTGCGTGAACAGGCGCGCCAGGACCGTCTCCTTGGGAATGCGGCGGTTGCCGATGACGCGGATCTGATCGATGGTCTGCGGTTGCTGGGCCAGGGCCGCGACGGCCGTGAAGACCAGCACCAGGAGCAGCATCGTGCGCGCAAAACGGGCGGCCACTCGCGCCACGGCATTCCGAGACCGCTCCGGATCAAGGGAAGTGTGCTTGATCTTCACCGGGCGATGACCCTGCGGCGAGCACAAAAAACAGGTGCGGTCCATGGTTCGGATTCACGCGAAAAATATGCACACCCTCATTGCTGGTAAAGTCGTTCTGCCCTCGAGGAAAGATTGATTATATTTGACCGCGGCCACCCTGCCCAAACGATCCGGAGCGAACTCCGCGCACGGAGACCAGTCCGCGGCGAATTCGCACCCGCATTCGGCGCAAAGACCGCACGTTCCTCAAGAATTCCCTGCCGTGCGCACGCCCGTCCCAATCCGCGGAACCAAGTCGTCGCCGCACGACCCGCTTGTGTCGCGAAGAACTGCCGTCTGCAACCTGCCGTTTCTCCGCACTCGTTGAAAACGCCCTCGTGTCCGCCGGACCTGCGCCGGACTGCAACTCTCGATCCCCAAAAGGACCCTGACCCAGTCTAACGGACCGAAACGGGGCTGCGCCGGCCGCTGAGACTCGAAGATGACCTGCACGCAGGCGACCTCACTCGCCATGAACAAGACTTTCCCAGCCCCCTCTGTGTTGCATGAGCTTTAGACGCACGACGACGGAACATGACATCCTTGGAGACAGAGGTTTTCGCGGATGCAACCGGACGCCGGCTCCGTTTATGAATTCTCGGCGCCTCTGCTCGATGGCCGCACCATCAGCCTGGCCGATTTCAAGGGCCGCGTGCTGCTCATCGTCAACACCGCCAGCAAATGCGGTTTCACGCCCCAGTATGCCGGCCTCGAAGAGCTCTATCGCGCCCACAAGGATCGCGGCTTCGAAGTGCTGGGCTTTCCCTGCAACCAGTTCGGCGCCCAGGAGCCGGGCTCGGCCGAAGAGATCGGCGCGTTCTGCGAGCGCAACTACGGGGTCAGCTTTCCCATGTTCGCCAAGATCGATGTGAACGGACCCGCGACCCACCCGCTCTATCAATTTCTGAAGGAGAGCAGGCCCGGGCTGTTCGGTTCCGAGCGCATCAAGTGGAACTTCACCAAGTTCCTGGTCGATCGAACCGGCAAGGTCGGTGGACCGATTCGCGCCCGCCACCAAGCCGCAGGAACATCGCCCGCCGCATCGAAGAGTTGTTGAGTAACTAGACATTTGCGTGCCCCAGGTTGGGCGCGTTTTCGTGCCTTGCGCCTAACCCGGGACGCCACCAACGCCACCTCAGGAGAACACGCAAAAAACATGCGCCGAAGCCTTCCCATGATGTTCATCCGGGTCATCGTCGCCCTTGTCTTTATTACGGAAGGCGCTTTGAAGTTTGTCTACCCCGCCGAACTTGGCGCGGGCCGCTTTGCCCATATCGGATTTCCTGCTCCCCAGGTCCTCGGCCCGTTGGTCGGCGGCGTGGAAATTGTGGCGGGGGCCGCCGTGCTGGCCAACTTTTACGCCGGCGATGCCGCCTTGTTCCTGCTGGCGGTGATCCTCACCGCCATCGTCTCCACCAAGATCCCCATCCTGTTGGGACAGCCGTTGGGACCCTTCCCGTTGCCGAAGAACCTGGGCCACACCGGAGTGCTGGGGTTTCTGCACGAAGCGCGCACCGACCTGGCCATGCTGTTCAGCCTGATCGCCATCGCCATCGATTCCGGCGTGCGCGGCGGCCGGCAGACACGCTGGTACCAGCGTTAGGAAACATCTCAATGAGGCTTCATCTCGAAGGGCACGGACTTTGCACATACCTAACCTCGCGAGTCGGCACATGGGACGCCGAAATGTCGCGTGCCCAGGAACTCCCCTACGGCCAGCCTACGTAGTATTTGCAGCTCCCGGAGGTCCACATGCTTTGGTTTTACGAGTCTTTCTTTCCCGTGGTCTGGATCGCCTTCCTTCTTTACTGGCAAATCAAAGCCACCGATACCAAGACCACTCAGCGTCTCGAGTCGGCAGCCTCGCGCACCTTCCGTGTACTCACGTTCCTCGTGGCGATCGTCCTCCTCTCTACAACTCGCATCCCGCTGCGCTGGCTTTATCTTCCGCTTTGGCCGTCTGGTCTTTGGCCCTTCTGGCTGGGAGCCGCCCTGACCGTCGCCGGCATTCTTTTCGCCGTCTGGGCGCGCGAGCACCTGGGCAGAAACTGGAGCCGCTCCGTCACCATTAAGCAGGACCACGAGCTGATCACCACCGGTCCCTACGCCGTGGTCCGTCACCCCATCTACACCGGCATTCTGGCCGGGTTTCTCGGCATGGCGATTGCCATTTCCCAAGTGCGCGGGTTCATCGTTTTCGTTCTTATTTTCCTGGTGTTCTGGGTCAAGCTCCGCATGGAGGAACAGTGGATGCGCTCCCACTTCGGCGAGACGTATGACGCCTATGCTCATCAGACTGCTGCCCTGGTGCCTTACCTACTCTGATCGCTGGGTTACGATCTCAGCTCCAGCAAGAGCGAGTTGAACCAATCTGAGAGATGAATCTCAATAACTATTTGTCCCCCGAAGAATACTTCGCAATCCGATGTCATCCCTCGAACCGGTAGGCGCTGATCGCGGCGCCCATCGGTTCGTCGTGGAAAACGCGCGTTCCGGGCGCATCGCCGCCGGCGCCGGCAGCCACGAACAGCGGAACCAGGTGTTCCTCGCGCGGATGGCTGAACCGAGCATGGGGAGCGCTTTGCCATTCCGCGAACAGGGCATCGCGCTGCGCAGCGGGCGACTCTACCGCGGCCGTCAGCCAGGCATCGAACTCCCTCGACGCTTGCAGAGTCTCTGGGCGGAAGTAGGCACGCAGATTATGGAAGCTCATTCCGCTGCCGATGATCGCCACGCCTTCCTCGCGCAGAGGGGCAAGCGCCCGCCCGGCCGCGATGTGCACCGCCGGATCAAACGTTCCATCGGCGTTGGCCGCCAGCGACAGCGCGACCACGGGAATGTCGGCCAGCGGAAACGCCACCTTGAGCGGAACGAAGACACCGTGGTCGTAGCCCCGCGCGCCGCTCAGCGCCGAAGCCAGGCCGGCTTTTTTCAGCAGGACCGAGACGCGCTCCGCCAGCGCCGGATCGCCAGGCGCGGGCCAGGTGAGTTGATAGGTATGAACCGGGAAATCCCGAATAGTCGAAAATCAGCCGCGGAGATGGCGCCGCACTGGCTGTGAACGCCCGTTCTTCCCAGTGCCCGCTGATCACCAGCAAAGCCTTGGGAGGCTCGGGCAGCGAAGAAGCCAGGGTCTCGAGAAAGCGCTGCGTGGGGCGCCAGGTATCGGCGGGTCCCCAGGTCCAGTCCATGAAAAAACAGGGCCCCCCGCCGTGAGGAAGGAAGATTGCAGGTTGGCGAAGCGGATTGGCGGTCATGCGGGGAGTCTCCCGGTCTCGCGGCCCCGGTTTACCGAGGCCAGAAATTAGTCGTCGAAACAACTAATTTTCAGATGCGGGACGCCCGCCCCGGGATTCGTCCGTCACTCCACCGGCGCCGCCAGGAAAAAGGAATACGTCAGCATGGCCACGCCGATGAACCCCGGGATCAGTCCGCAGAGGTAGGGCGAGCCCTGACTGCCGCCCAGCATGGCGCGCAGGAAGATCGTGAGCCCAACGCCCACGGCAAGGTTGATCAGGCCGCCGATCTTGATTCCTTCCAGGGTCTTGATCCGGGTCAGGCGGTCCTGTTCGCGCATCAGCTGAATGGCGGCCTTGGCGCCTTCGCCTGATGACTCGGCCAGCGGCGCATGGTGTCGGCTTTATAGAAGGCTTCGCGCTCCTTGCGGCGGCTGTCGATCCAGGAAACCAGCGGAATAAAGACGACGAACAGAGAGACCGCGCCGACGGACAGGAACAGCCACAGGCCCATATTCCAGGAAAATCGCCTCCGTTGATCAGCTGCAGTGCGAGATTGGTCATTGCTTTCTCCTCCGGGGCTTTTCTTCCCCTTACGCACGGTGGGACAGGGCCGGGCCAAATGCGGTTGCAATTTTGTTGGCGAGAACAAAAAGCGGCGCCGGACCGACGGGGATAAAATGCAACCGACTTCCGATATCGCTTGTCTCACCGCAGGAAGAGAGCCATGAGCACGACTGCCCAGAACCCGGCTGATAACGTCGACGCCGACCTTTCGGATGTCGAAAAAGTACTGGCTGGCGAGGTGGGCGCCTTCGAGGGTATTGTGCAGCGCTGGCAGGGGCCGCTCATCAACATGGCGTGGCGCTATTGCCGGGACCGGGGTCGGGCCGAGGAACTGGCCCAGGAGGCATTGGTTCGCGCCTGGCGGGGGCTTGGCTCCTGGAGGCGGGAATCGAGCTTTTCGACGTGGCTGTTTGCGCTGGCGGCCAATGTTTACCGCAACAATCTGAAGCGGTTTCCCGCGGTGAACCTGCCCATCGAGGATATTGCCGAGCCCTCGCGGGCGCCAGATCAGCAGTCGAGGATCGAGGAAAAGTCACGAAACGAGATGGTTCGCCGCGCTGTGCTGGCGTTGCCCAAACGGTACCGGGAGCCGGTGGTGTTGTTCTATTTTCATGAGAAGGACGTGGCTGCCGCGGCGCAAACCATGGGGCTGCCGGAAGGGACCATCAAGGCGCGGCTGTCTCGGGCACGGGAGTTGCTGCGACGACGATTTCCGCAGCTTGAAAAAGAGCATTTGGACATGGCGGTGGCCAGCACGGAAAAAGGAGGCCTGGGATGACGGACGGACGGATCGATGCGATTCTCGGAACAGAAGAGGAACTGGTTCCGTCGTCGGGCTTTCTTGCCGCGGTGATGGAGCGGGTGCGCGAAGAGGCCGCGGCGCCTCCGCCAATTCCCTTCCCCTGGAAGCGCGCGGTGCCCGGCTTCGTGGTGGCCGCGGGGGTGATGGGCTGGGGAGGGGTGGAATTTTTCCGATTCATCGGCCCCGCGATGGCCACCGTAAAGCTGTCCCAGCCGCACATCAGCGCGGGGTTGGCCCGGCCGCTGGAACAAGCCGGCTGGGTGGCGGCTGCGCTGGCGGTCTCCCTGGTCTCTTACCTCGTTTCGAAGAGATTCGCGGGCTAGGTTGCGCTACTCAATCGCATACACCGCGTAAATGCTGGCCGTCCGGCTGACTTTGTGCGGCTCGATGGCGAGAGGCGCCGCCTGATCGGTGGCAGCGAGTGCCCCGAAGTTGGCCTTGGCGTATCGGATCGGGATCTGCTGCGCTGAAATCTGATTGGTGACATAGACCAGCGAGCCCAGCTTCACGCCCATTCCGGCGGCCAACACGGCGGCATCGGATCGGGCCCTGGCGGTGGCGTGTTCCAATGCTTTGTTTTCCAGTGCTTTTTCGTCTTCGACATTCCATTCGATGTCCCCGCTTTGGGTGGCGCCGGCATTGACGGCAATATCGAGAATCTCGGCAACGCGCGCGGGGGGCACCTTCACAACCCAGGACTGCTGCAAACGAAACTTGTGCACCTTAATGTCGAAACTTTGCAGGCTCTGCGCTTCGCTGCGAATGGAGGTCTCGGGAATGCCGGCCTGCTTTATCGCGGCAATGATCTGGTTAGACGTTTTGGCTCCCTCAGCGTAGACCCCTTTGGCGTCGTTGGGAGAGGTCAGAAAACCGATGTGGAGCATGGCGATGTCGGGATCGGCCGTGACTCGTTCTTCGGCGTTGACGGTCAGGGTGCGATTGGAAGCATCAATCTTCAACTGCACCTGGCCCGGTTGCTGCGCAGTCGATGCATACGAAAAGAAAAGAATTGAAAAAGCTGTGAACAGTTTCTCGAATTTCATTTGGAACTCCTGGTGGATGTCGGACACACCGATAGCACGGATATTCCGGCGAATCGTTGCGGTCCTTTGAAGGAACAGCGGCATTTTACTTTCTTGCGTACTTTTCGCCGAACTGGCGCAGTTTAGCCAGGGTAGCGGCGGCCTGGCCGGAGTCGATGGCCTCGGCGCCCATGGCCACGCCTTCTTTCAAATCTCCCGCAAGCCCCGCGGCGACCAGCGTGGCGGCAGCGTTAAGCAGGACGATATCGCGCCTCGCGCCGGGAATCCCGGTGATGACGTCATAGAGCAGAGCCTTGTTGGTTTCGATGTCGCCGCCGGTGAACTGGTCGAGTGTGGCGCGTGGCAAGCCAGCCATTTCCGGCGCCACGCGGGCGGCCCTGAGGGTGGGCTCGGCGCCGGGCTCGCCTTCTTCGATGCGGGCGACGACCGATTCGCCGGTGGTCGTGAGTTCATCGATGCCATCGGTGCCGTGGACCACGAAAGCGCGCTTTGACCCGAGAGCGACAAGCGCGCGCCCCACCAGAAGAACGCGGCTGGGCGCGAGCACTCCGACCACCTGGATTCGCGCATGGGCGGGGTTGGTCAGCGGCCCGCAAAGATTGAAGATGGTGCGAAAGCCGAGTGCGCGGCGCAGAGGCCCGAGCTTCATCATGGCCGGGTGATAGAGCGGCGCAAACAGAAAGACGAATCCGGTTTCGCGCAGGCACTGGACGGACAGTTCCGGCGAGAGATCGATGGGCACGCCCAGCGCTTCAAGAACATCGGCAGCTCCGCAGCGCGAAGTGACGGCGCGATTGCCGTGCTTGGCCACCCTGGCCCCCGCAGCCGCAGCAACCAGAGCTGCGCCGCAGGAAATGTTAAAAGTTAGGGGACCGCCGCCGCCTGTGCCCACGCAATCGACCAGTTCCGCACGTTCTTCGTCGGTGAGCGGGACGGGAATGCACTGTTCGCGCATCACGTCGACAAAACCTGCCAGTTCTGGGGCTTGCTCGCCGCGCGTGGCAAAAACGGTCAGCAGGGCTGCCGTTTCCACTTCCGGCGCCTCGTCGGCCAGGATCTCGCGCAACACCGCCGCAGCCTGTTCGCGGGTAAGCTGCGTGCCGTCTTCTGCCAACGGCTTCAATAACTGCTTCAGCAGGCTCATATCTCTGTATATGGTAAAGGCCGCACTTCCGAGCGGTGATCTTCCCACCATATGGCCGGGAGTTTGCGACCCCTTCGTGCAGCAAGATACTATTTTCTTGCTGCCGGTATCGCACCCGCTAATTCGCATCCTGCGAGCGGTCGCGAATCCCCCAAATCTTGAGAAGCCTTAACGGTCCCTGCCAATTATGAAGATCCGAAAGTCAAGCTTATCAGCTTGGACCCGCGTCATTGTTGGGGATTTGTGGTGTCCGCAAGATTTGTGACACCTGGCGATTTTCTGAAACCCGCATGAATGGCGGGGAAAATCGCGAGCCGTGGACACCACACTATAGCATCGATTGGCTGTGACTCTGGGCACAGTTGAAGGGTGTCAATGGTCACCGTAAGTAACGCTACTGGTAGGAAAAGCGGGCAATATTCTGGCATGGGTGAGCGCGCTTACTCTTTGCGATTCGTCAAAGACACGCGCAGTCGATCGGACTACAGTTCGCGACCTACGACTCTGGGGACCGGCAGCGTCCGCGTACCCTGGGAGACAGGGACGGCCGCGCGGTGGGAAGCCCGCGCGGCCTTCTGCATCCCCGGGTCGCGGGCGGGCGGGCTGTGGGAAACAAATGGCGTGTGGTGTACCGGGGAGTGGACACCACACGCCTATATCTAAATAGCGCCATCCTTGGGGAAGAATCAGCGCGCGTCCGAGTTGAGAAGTGGACTCCCTCTGGTGTACCACAAACGAAAAGCAAGCATTCGCACGAAGGTTGCGGGACGAAAGTAATGAATTTCGGCCGGCGGTGGCCTGTGGGATGCAGGGCGCGCGCTTTTCTCTGGCGCGCGCCCGGTGATCTGGTGCGGACCTTCGCGAGTCGATGAAGTGGACACCATTCTGCGGGGTCTGGGGTGGCAAACCCCAGAGGTGGGTTGCTTTTGCTTTGAGCCGGGGAGGGTGGGGTAGAGGAGAGCGCGAGAGGAGAGGGGGCTCGTCTCCTCTCGCTATAGGCCTTTTATCACTGAGCGGCGGGGGCGTCTTTGTCTTTCGCCCCCGCCCCGCGCGTCAGCGCGGGGGCGCGCGGGGGAAAGCCGGGCGCGACGAATGGAGCGCAGCGACGTAGCGAAGCGAAGGAGCGACGGCGGTGGGCCGCGCGCCCGCGAAGCGGGAGGAGCGAGCGCGCCCGCACTGCCCGGCCCGGCTTCATCGGGCCGGGATAGAGCGACCGCAGGGAGCGAGCGCGCAACGCGACGGGCAGACAGGCCGCGCGCCCGCGACACGCGCTGAGGAGCAAAGCGACGATGTGCGGGGCGAGGAATCGGGCGCGCCACCGAGTATAGCTATAGATCTTTATCTAGATGGGTTGTATCTATGGTCTTGTACTGGCGCGCCGATGACGACAGAATATTTGGCAGAAGTGAGCAATTTTGGTCATACACCGGGGACCTTGAACCCTAAGCCTAGCAATCAGGTTGTCCGCTTAAAATTACAACTTTCCATCCAGTCCGAAAGCGGCGGACAGCCTGGAGCGTTTGATAATGACCAGCTTTATCCAATTCGCCCACAGAAGAAATCCTGACGCATCGTTCGATTCGATCTGCACGAAGTGCTTCCAGACCATCGCGTCCGAAGACAGCGAGGGCAAACTTATGGCCCATGAGGAACGCCACTCGTGTGAGCCAATCTATGAGATCACGAGAGCAAATTTTGATTCTCGGCGGAGCACGTCGGCGCGCCCCTCAGTCAACGGGCTCGGCTAGTCTTTTACAGGTTGATCGAATCACTCAGGGGCACGAACGATGGAGGTGGAGGTGCGCCACACCCCGCGTTCTTTCGTGGCGTTCATTATGTGCCGTCGAATTTCACAGAGTAGTTACCATCGGGCAGATCGGCCGGGGCATGCAGAACGAAGCCCTCGCTATAGTCGGGGTCGAAGTTCAACGGCTTCTTGCGGGCAAGCACCTCGCACTTTACCTCACGCTGCATTCCATGCAAGACACCACCTACAACGACAACCGTGCCATTCAATTTCCCACCTGAATTTCCAGCGCGGCGCCCTGTGCGCTCCCGAATCGTAGTTTAGGCCTAAAATCGCGAGCCGCGCCAAGAGTCTGGCGCGAACTCAGAGGAGGTCGAGTCTGTCGAGGATCGAGGCGAGAGCTTGGCGGGCGGCGGGGAGTTTGTAAGCTAAGCGCGCGGAGGCTGATGCCGGCGGCGGTGGACACCTGGCGCTGCGTCAAGGTGTTCGCGGTAGATGAGGAGCAGGATGGATTGGTGCTCCTGGGTGAGATGGGACAGGGCGCGCTCGAAATCGACGACGCGGACAATGCGGGCGTTACTCTCGCGGGTGCGGCGTTCGCGCCATCCCTGGCGGTTGTAGTCGGTGACGTGGCCGCTCTTGAGTCGGGCGCGATCGGCGGCCCACTGCCGAAGCCGGCAAACGGCTAAGAACTTCATCGGGCATCATTCCGGGCATTCTTCGGGCTCCTCCTGGCTGGCGTCGGGTGTCCACTCCGGTTCGGATTCCCACTGGGCGATGAGATCGGCGAAGGACTTGCGGCGCTGCGCCGGCGGTGGGTCGGGGTGGGAGAGCCAGTAGGCGGCGGTTGCGGCGTCGGCGGATTGGCTGGCGTCGGCGCGGCTGGATTCGGTGAGCGCGTCTACTGGCTCCATTGCGGGAAGTTAAACACAATCTGTTGCGGTATGCCGTGACGCACACCACAACAGGATGTGGATTAGTCGCCTGGGCAAGATGCGAGAATGCGCGAGGCGATGGCGCGCGCCTCCTCCCACATTTGGCCGCTGTCGGAGAGGACGCAGGCGTCCCAAAGATCCTGTGCGCTGCGGTGGAGGATGCGCGCCAGGCGCGCGGCCGGCGCGGGCTGGCGCACCAGTGGCCCCCACTCTTCCGTTGTGCCGTGAATGGTAGTGCCATCGATTGGCTGCTGACTTGCGCAGGCGGCGGTGGGTTGGACTCGTGTGCGGGGGTGGGGTGTCACTGCTTTGTAGCTCCTTTCTGTTTGAGGACGGAGAGCGCAACCTGTGCGGCGTAAAGCAGTTGCGAACCGTCGCGGCCGTCGAAAACTTCGAGAGTGATGCCCTGCGCGATGCAAGCAATTGCCGCGCGGATGGTGGGCAAACTGTCCATTTTGGGCATAGCGAGCTTGTAGGCGACCGAAGCCATGCGAAGGGCTTTGGCCGCCGGTGAGGCCCTTAGCCTGGGCGAGCTCGTAGGCATGGGTCCACTCGGCTTTGCAGTGGGTCAGGGCTTTGTCGGTGCGGCTGGTACGATCGCGCGGCGGGCCGGCCGCGGCTTCGAGATCGACGGCCGGCATGCGGGCGATGAGGGCGAGTCTCATGCGGTTCCTTTCTGGCCCAAGAGGGGCGCTTAAGGAGTTCGAGGTGGGAGCGTTTGACCGGGCGGAGGTCGTGATCGAGATACCAAAGGGTGGATTGCAGGTTGCGGTGTCCAAGCAGGGCTTGCACGTCGCGTATGTCCTGGGTGAGTTCGAGCATGCCCACGGCGACAGTGCGGCGGAGGTCGTGAGGCACGAGCTTGCGCGTGATGCCGACCGAGACGAGGAGCTTGCGATAAGGGCGGTCAAGCTGGCTGGCGATGAGGACGGCCGGCTGCGGTGGCTTGCCGATCTTGTGGTGAAGCCAGTCGCGGAGTTGAAGTTGACGCACGAAGGATTGCGGCGCGTCGAGGTCGCACGTCTCGATGAGCGCGGCGACTTCCGCGGTGACCGGGAGGGTGAGGCGTTCGCTCCATTTGGTGACAAAGCGGAGCTTGCGCGCGGCGGGGTCGTAGTGCTGCGGGCCGAGCTTGCCGGCGGTGCCGCTGCGTATGCCGAGGTCAGAGCAGAGCAAGATCCAGAGCCTTAAGTGAGCGGGCGCGGCGCGAAGGATGGTGTCGATTTCTTCGCGCGTGGCCGTGACGTTGCGCGGGCGGAGGCCTGGGTAGCGGTGGACTTCATCGAGGAGATGCGGCGCACCGTGGCTTTCCCAGAGCCAGCGGAGGATTTGGCGGAGACAGTTGGAGCGATTGCGGCGCGTGGAGTGGGCAAAACCACCAGTGCGGATGTACTCGTCGATTTCCGCGACGTGATGCGCGTTGAGTTTCCACGGCGGGAGGCTGCCGGCTTGCGCGATGAGCGCTTTGGACATCTGGCAGAGGCCGTGGCCAGGCGGGAGCCCAAGGAATCGGGCGCTGAGTAGGTGGGCAAGCGTTGGCCCAGCGCCTTCGATTTTGGGTGCGCTAGTTCTCTTTGCTGCTGCTCGAATTGGAGCGCGGCGCGTGGGCTGTTAAAGGATTTGCGCAGTCGCTTGCCGGCGCGGTCGCGCCAGTCGGCGAAATATTTGCCGTTCTTCTCGTACATTGCGGAGTTTCCCTTTCGAAAGCGTAATGAGGCCTCCGTGTCGGCTGTGGACACCTGTGGACACCAGTGAAAATGCGGGGAACCCTCATGGTACGCTGGGATTTGCATTAAGGGGAATGTACTTTGAAGATTCACGAGTATCAGGCGAAAGAAATCCTGGCGAAGTATGGCGTGCCCGTGCCCAAGGGCGAAGTGGCCAACACGCTCGAAGAAGCCAATGCCGTGGCGCGCACCTTGCTCGCCGAGGGTGCAAGCGGCGTCGTGGTGAAAGCGCAGATTCACGCTGGAGGCCGCGGCAAGGGCGGCGGCGTGAAGGTGGCCCGCACGCGCGAGGATGCCGAACTGCACGCCAAGAACATCCTCGGCATGCAATTGATCACGCACCAGACCGGGCCACAGGGGCAAAAGGTGCAGCGGCTGCTCATCGAGGAGACGGCGGCCATCGATCGCGAGCTTTACCTGGGCATCGTGCTCGATCGCGCCACCGGCAAGCTGGTGTTCATGGCGTCGCAGGCGGGCGGCATGGAGATCGAAGAAGTCGCCGCGAAGGATCCGACCGCGATCTACAAGGAAAGCATCGATCCGGCGGTGGGCTTTGGCGCGTGGCAGGCCCGCAAGCTGGCGTTCGCGCTGGGACTGAAGCCGACGCAGATCAACCAGGCCGTGGCGTTTCTCCAGAGCCTGTATCGCGGCGTTCATCGACACCGACGCCTCGCTGGTCGAGATCAATCCTTTCATCACCACCAAGGACGACAAGCTGTTTGCGCTCGACGCCAAGATCACCTTCGACGACAACGCGCTGTTCCGGCATGCCGACATCAAGGCGCTGCGCGACGTTGCCGAAGAGGATCCGCTGGAGGTGGAAGCGAGCAAGTACGCGCTGAACTACATCAAGCTGGATGGCTCGATTGCCTGCATGGTGAACGGCGCCGGCCTGGCCATGGCGACCATGGACATCATTCAGTACGCCGGCGGCAGCCCGGCGAACTTTCTCGACGTGGGCGGCGGCGCGACCCAGGAGCAGATCGAGCATGCATTCGAAATTCTGCTTTCCGACGAAAATGTGAAGGCCATCTTCATCAATATCTTCGGCGGCATTCTGCGCGTGGATCGACTGGCAACCGGCGTTGTGGCGGCGGCGCGCAAACTGCACGTCAAGGTGCCGATCGTGCTCCGGCTCGAAGGCACCAACGTCGAAGAAGGCCGCAAGATTCTCGAAGAGTCGGGCCTGAATTTCCAGGTGGGCGCAACGATGAAAGAAGCCGCAGAGTTGGTCGTGAAGGCCGCGGCAGGAGTGGGAGCATAAGATGGCGGTTCTTGTCGACAACAACACGCGGCTCATCGTTCAAGGAATCACCGGCAAGGAAGGCACGTTCCACGCCAAGGGCTGCGCCGAATACGGCACCAAGGTGGTGGGCGGCGTTACGCCCGGCAAGGGCGGAACGACGCACGAGGGCTGGCCGGTGTTCAACACCGTGGCCGATGCCGTGAAGGAAACCGGCGCCAACGCCACCATGATCTTCGTTCCGCCGCCGTTTGCCGCCGATGCGATTCTCGAGGCCGAGGACGCCGGGATTCCGCTGATCGTCTGCATCACCGAAGGCATTCCGACGCTGGACATGGTGAAGGTATGGGCCAAGATCAAGACCTCGAAGTCGCGGCTCATCGGGCCCAATTGCCCCGGCGTGATTTCGCCCGGCAAGGCCAAGATCGGCATCATGCCCGGCCGCATTCACAAGGAAGGCTCGGTCGGCATCGTTTCGCGCTCGGGCACGCTGACCTATGAGGCGGTGCACCAGTTGACGCAGCGCGGCATCGGCCAGTCCACCGCCATCGGCATCGGCGGCGATCCCATCATCGGCACCACGCACATCGATGCGCTGCGCCTGCTGAACGACGATCCCGGAAACCGAAGCCATCATCATGATCGGCGAAATCGGCGGCGCGGCGGAAGAGGCCGCGGCGGCATTTGTGAAGCAGCATGTGAAGAAGCCGGTGGTCGGCTTCATCGCCGGACAGACCGCGCCTCCGGGCCGCCGCATGGGCCACGCCGGCGCCATCATCAGCGGCGGCCAGGGCACCGCCGCCGACAAGATGAAGGCCATGCGCGAAGCCGGAATTCACGTCGTGGTGTCGCCGGCGGAAATCGGCGAGACGATGGCGAAAGGTGATTGGGAAAGGCTGAAGCGTACCTGCATTGAGCGTTTCAACTCCAGGTCTCAGACATCGAGACCTCGGAGCGGATCGCAGTAGCTGTCAACGCTGCTTTTCACCACACCCGGCACGGCGTCGCGCTCACCATCTTCGCGTCCTTCTTGCAATTGAAGCTCTTGGCGAACTCCGGCAGATCCTGCAGCACCGAGTTGGTCCGGTACTCGTCCGGCGCGTGCGGATTGGTCTGCGCCTGGGTGCGAAGCTGCTCGGGCCGCGTCTGCGTGCACCACTGCTGCGCGTACGCGATCCAGAAGCGCTGGTCGGGCGTGTAGCCGTCCATCTTCGCGTTCATGTCCAGATGCGCGGCTTCGGCCTTGTCGAGCCACGCCAGCCACGCCAGCCACAGGCCGCCCAGGTCGGCCAGATTCTCGCCCAGCGTGAGCTTGCCGTTGAGGTGCACGCCGGGAACCGCCTCGATGGCGTCATACTGCTTCACCATGCACTGGGCGCGTTCGTTGAATTTCTGCTCGTCGTCCTTGGTCCACCAGTCCTTCAGGTTGCCGTCCTTGTCGAACTGGCGGCCCTCGTCGTCGAAGCCGTGCGTCAGCTCGTGGCCGATGGTCGAGCCCATGTCGCCGTAGTTGGCCGCATCGTCTTCCTTGTCGCTGAAGAACGGCGGCTGAAAGTATCCCGCCGGGAAGTTCACGTTGTTCTGCTGCGGATCGTAGTAGGCGTTCACCGTGGGCGGCGACATCTGCCACTCGGCCTTGTCGACCGGCTTGCCGATCTTGGCCAGATCGCGGGCAAATTCGAAGGCGCGCGCCCGCTCCTGGTTGCCCAGCGCATCGCCGCGCACGATTTCCAGCTTGGAATAGTCGCGCCACTTGTCGGGATAGCCGATCTTGTTCATCACCGTGTGCAGCTTTTCCTTGGCCTTGACCTTGGTTTCGGCGCTCATCCAGTCCAGCGAGTCGATGTCCTTGCCCATGGCCTGCTCGATGGCGAGCGTCATCTTGAGCGCGCGCTGCTTTTCTTCGGGCGGGAAGTATTTGGCCACGTAGACCTGGCCCAGCGCTTCGCCCAATTCGCGATCGATGCGGCTGGTGCAGCGCTTCCAGCGCTCCTGCTGCTTTTCCGCGCCGTTCAGAATGTGCGCATAGAAATTCCAGTTCTCCTGGTCGAAGGCCTCGGGCATGCTGGTGCCCGCGTAGGCATGCAGCAGGTGCCAGCGCAGATAGGTCTTGATCTGGTCGAGCGGCGTGTCGCCCAGGACGGCATTGAACTCGGCAAAGAACTTCGGCTCCATGTCGTTCATCTTGCCGGCGGCCGGCGCGTGGGCAGCGGCAACGTAGTCGGCCAGCTTGAAATGCGGCAGCTCCTTTTCGAAGCTGGCCACGTCCGTGGGATGATTCAGGTTCTGCGGATCGCGCTGCTCGGTGACTGTGAGCGAGGCCTTGGCCAGGCGGGTTTCGATCGCCAGCACGGTCTCGGCGTCCTTGGCGGCCTGGGCGTCGGGCTCGCCGGCCAGAACGAACATCTTGTGCACGTGGTCGACATATTGCTTGCGCTGCTCGACGGATTTGGCGTCGGTGCGGGTGTAGTAGTCGCGCTCGGGAAGGCCGAGGCCGCCGGCTGCCGTAGAAGGTGATCACCTGGCTGGCGTCGGCAAAGTCCTGGTTCGAGCCCATGCCGAAGAAGGCGTTCACGCCGATCTGGTGCAGGTGGGCCAGTTCGGCGGGCAGGTCGTCTGACCGATTTGAGCGCGGCGATGCGATCGAGTTCGGGCTGCAGCGGCTTGAGTGCCCAGCTTGTTGATCGCGGCCGTGTCCATGCAACTGGCGTATTCGTCGCCGATCTTCTGCTCGTTGGGGTTGCGGGAATCGGGATGGGACGTGGCGGCGGCTTCGAGAATCTGCTTGAGATGGAGCCGATTCAGTTCGTAGAGCTCCGTAAAGCGGCCGTACGCGGTCTGGTCGGGCGGCAGGGGATTGCGCTTGAACCAGCCGTTGCAGCTAAAGCGATAGAAGTTCTCGCAGGGATCGATGGACTTGTCGATCAGCGACGTATCGAAAACGCGCAGCTCCGACGGATTGGCCGGGCCGGACGCATGTTTTGCGGATTCCTGGCCGCGGCTGGCCGGCACGAGAACCGCGGCCGCGGCGAGCAGTGTAAGCCATGCGAGAGAAGAGCGGACAGACCGAAACGGCTGGTGAAAACATGACGACAACTTTACCAGATAGCGTTCAGAGCCCGCTGTTGAGCACAGGCCGTTACAATGATCAGGTCGAAATTATGTGACGAAGGAGCAGATAGAGTGGCACAACGCACGTTCAGCATCATCAAGCCGGATGCGGTGAGGAAGGGCTACACGGGTGCGAATCCTGGCGGAGATCGAGAAGGCCGGGTTCAGGATCGTCTCCATCAAGAAGCAGTCGATCTCAAAGGACCAGGCCAAGGGGTTTTATCACGTCCACGCGCAGCGGCCGTTCTTCGAAGGGCTGTGCGAGTTCATGTCGTCGGGGCCGTTGTTTCTGATGGTTTTGGAGAAGGAAAACGCCATTGCCGACCTGCGCAAGCTGATGGGCGCGACCAATCCGGCCAATGCCGAGGAGGGAACGATTCGCAAGAAGTTTGCGGAGTCGATCCAGGAGAACGCGATTCACGGGTCGGATGCGGAAGAAACTGCCGCGTTCGAAATCGGGTACTGGTTTGCGGGGTATGAACTGATTTAACCGCAGTTGTCAGTGATCAGTTGTCAGTTCACAGTTCGCCGGATTATGCGTACAAGTCATCGAAGCGCTTGCGCAGTGCTTCCAGTTCCTGTTTGAGTTGGGCGACTGTAGCTTCGAGTTGCGCGAGCCGGCCGTCCTGGTCGGCGGGGTCGCCAGAGAATGTTGGCGTGTAGGCGGGCGCGTACGGCGGGCGGTGCAAGCGCAGCGCGCTTCCACGGGGCCCGAGAGCAGGTGCGCGTAGCGCGACTCCTTGGTTCCGGGCTGGCGCGGCAGCACCACGGCCAGCGACGGCTCGCGCTCCATCAGCTTCTGCAGGCCGGCCAGTACATCGCTGATCTCCTCGAAGCGGTGCATGCGCTCAGTGCGGCCGCGCAGTTCGCCGGGGGTCTGTGGGCCGCGCAGCAGCAGCACGCAGACCAGTGCGGTTTCCGCGCGGCTGAAATTGAACGCCTCGCCCAGCCAGTGCTCATATTTGGTGACCCGGCCATCGGCCGAGCGCGCCCGGCCGGCCAACCCGTCGTCTTCAAGGCCGTGCAGCGCCTGGCGCACCGATTCTTCATCCAGGTCCATCACCGGCTCGCGGTTCGAGCGCTGATTGCAGGCATTGATGAGCGCGTTCAGCGAGAGCGGATAGTACTCGGGCGTGGTCACTTCCTTTTCGACCAGGGCGCCGAGGACGCGGGCTTCGTTCGGGGTAAGGCGCAAGGGCTGGGTTGGCGGCATGGAAACATTGTGCCATCCGAGGCGAGGGCAGTCCCAGATATTGCGCAAAGAATGAGCGCTGCTGATTGAGTTTTGTAGTTTCCCACCCTTTCCGCAGAAAGAAACGGAAAGGATGGGGCCCGGAGCGTTTGTTTTCCGGGTCGCGAAAAAACCAGAGGACCGTTTGAATGGGCGGCACGCGGGATTCTGGTCAGGCGGGCTCGGGGGCGCGGTTGCGGGTGAGCAGGAAGTAGACCACCGGGGTGACGATCAGGCTCAGCACCATGGAGATCGCGAGGCCGCCGATCACTGCGATGGCCAGCGGCTGCAGCATCTGCGAGCCCGCGCCCAGAGCGAAGGCCAGAGGCAGCATGCCGCATACGGCGGCGATGGCGGTCATGATGATGGGGCGCAGACGTCGTTGGGCGGCATGGATCATGGCATCGGCGGGGCTGGCCCCCTCGGCGCGGAATCGCTCATCGGCGTCGAGAAGAAGGATTCCGTTCTTGGCCACGATGCCGATGACCATGATGACGCCCATGAATGAGGCGACGTTGAACGTGGTGCGGGTGATGAGCAGGGCCAGGATCACGCCCGAGATTGAGAGCACCGAGGACGTCAGAATCGCGATCGGCGCGGGGAAATTGCGAAATTCCGTGAGGAGCACGCCGAAGACCAGGGCCAGCGCAAGAACCAGAACCTGAAGGAGGTCACGGAAGGATTTCTGCTGCTCCTCGTAAGTGCCGCCATAGGTGACCCGCACGGAGGGGGGCAGGTGCATACCGTCGATGGTCTGACGCACCTTGGCCATCCCGGTGCCCAGATCGGAACCCTCCAGCCGCCCGGTGACAGCAACCATGCGCTGCAGGTTTTCGCGGCGGATTTCGTTCTGCGGCGGCAATTGCTGGATAGTGGCAAGCGAGCCGAGGGTGGCGGTGCGGCCCGTGGCGCTGTTGAAGACCGTGCTCTCGATCGCGTCGAGCGACGCGCGATGCTCATCGCCGAGTCGCACGCGAATGGTGTAGGGTCGGCCATTGGCGATGAGCGGGTCCGTAGCTGGAAGGCCGTCGAGGATGGCGGTGGCATCCGCCGAGACTTCCGTTGGCGTAAAGCCGAAGCGCGCCGCGAGAACGGGACTGACCTGAAAACTGGTGCCCGGGCCGCTGATGGTGTTCTCGATGCCGTTCTGGACGTCGACCACGCCTTGGATTTTGCCGATTGCATCGCCGACGCGCGGTCCGAGTTGCGTAAGCAGGCCTTCATCCGGCGAAAAGATCTTGATCTGGATGGGTTCGGGTGCGTTCGACAGGTCGCCGATCATGTCCTGGAGAACCTGGATGAATTCCACGTCCAACTCAGGTTCAGTGCGCTTGACCTCGGTGCGTACGTCGGCGATCACGTCGTCGATGGCGCGGCTGCGTTTGGATTTCAGCTTGACCGTAAAGTCGCCGGTGTTGGCCTCGGTGACGGCAGCCAGGCCCATCTGCAGCCCGGTACGCCGCGAGGTGCTTTCGACTTCGGGCTGTTCGCGAAGGATGCGCTCCACGTGGTCGAGGACGCGGTTGGTCTCAGTGAGGGAACTCCCAGCGGGCATGATGTAGTCGAGGATGAAGCCGCCTTCATCCATTTCGGGGAGCAGGTCGGAACCCAGGGCCCGATAGCCGAAAAAGGTGCCTAGGACCAGCAGAAGGCAGGCCACGCCGAGCCACAACGGCTTGGCGAGCGCCCAGTCGAGCAGGCGGCGATGAACACTAAGAATGCCGGAGAGAAAACGGCCGGCCTTGTGCTCGTGACCAGCGGAGTCACCGCGCCGGTCGCGCAAGAGTACGATGCTCAGTCCCGGCGTCCATGTAAGCGCCAGCACCAGCGACGTAAGCAGCGACGCGGCCATGGTGATGGCCAGGGCGCGGAAGAAGCTGCCCGTTACGCCGGTGGTTGAGATCAGCGGCAGGAAGACCACCACCGGCGTGATCGTTGATCCGACGAGAGGAACGGTGATCTCCGACAGCGCCATGCGCACGGCCTGCACACGGGATTCGCCGTTATCGCGATGCATGACGATGTTCTCGACCACCACGATGGCGTCGTCAATCACCAGGCCGATGGCTGCGGCGAGCCCGCCAAGGGTCATCAGGTTGAAGCTCTGGCCGATGACCCACAGCACCACAATCGTCACCGCAACCGTGACCGGGATGACGAGGCCGGCGATGAGCGACGACCGCCAGTCGCGCAGGAAGAGAAACAGGATGATGCAGGCGAGGATAAGGCCGATGAAGATGGCGTCGCGCACGCTGGAGATACTGTCGCGCACCAGTTGCGACTGGTCGTAAAACGGCTCCAGGCGCACGCCCTGGGGCAGCGCGCGGCGCAACTCGGTTATCCGTGCGGCAACTGCATCGGCCACCGCGACGGTGTTGCTGGAAGGCTGGCGGGCAATGTTGATCAGCACCGATGGTTTGCCGTTGGCGGTAACCGTGGTGTAGACGGGCATGGTGGCCTGCTCCACCGTGGCCACGTCGGCGATGCGCACCGGCGCGCCGCCCGTGGTGGTCTTCACCACCAGTTGGCGCAGTTGATCGATGTCGTGCACCTGCGCGCCGACCAGGCCAAGGATAAGTTGGTGGTTGGCTTCGTACAGTCCGGGCGATTCGACGATGTTCGATGCCTGGATAGCGTTGACAAGGTCAGTGATCGTCACGCCGGAGGAGGCGAGTTGGGCGAGGTTGGGCACCACGTGAAATTCGGGGACCTGGCCGCCCTGCACGAGAACTGTGCTCACCCCGGAGACGCGGTTCAGCGGAGGCTTCAGGTCGTAGGTGGCGATCTCCCAGAGTTGGGTTTGCGACACCGTGTCGGAGGTCAGAGCGTAGCCCAGAATCGGGAATGTCGCGAATGTCAGCCGGTTGGTGGTGATGCGCGCGGTCGATGGCAGGGTCTGCTCAACCTTGGCTAATGCGGCATCGACCAGCTGGAGTTGGAGAACCATGTTCTCGTTCCAGTCGAAGAACAGGCTCACTTCGGCCGAGCCGCGGCTGGTGATGGAGCGAACGGTTTCGAGACCCGGAACCGAGTTGACCGCGTTTTCGATGGGCCGCGTGATGGTGACTTCCATCTGCTCTACCGGCATCACGCCGTTGTCCACGCCGATAACGACACGCGGAAAATTGGTCTCAGGGAAAACCGAGATGGGCACCTTGAAGGCGAGATAGACGCCGACCAGCGTGAGAATGACGGTGAAGAAGAAGATGGTGCGCGTGGAGCGGGCCAGCCAGAACGACGGCGAGGGCTCAGCGGAGACGCGGGTTGGCGAGGCAATGGCCATTATTCTTTGTCTCCGCCCTTCGATGCGTCCGGCTTGGCCTCGTCGTCTGCCTCGGCTTTTCCGATTTTGACCTTGGTTTTTTCGTCGAGGCCGTAGGCGCCGCCGGTAATGACCATGTCTGACGCCAAAAGACCGGTGATAACCTGCACGTCGTCGCCGTCGGAGATGCCGAGCGTGACCGGCTTTTTATGAGCCGCGCTGTCGGAGCCAACCACCATCACAGATTTGCTGCCGTCCTGCGCGGTCAGGACTGCAGAAGTTGGGAATTTTCAACGCCTGCGCCACGGTTTGGCCGGTGATCAGCGCCTTCACGGGAGTGCCGACTTTCAGCTTGCCTGCCTTGTTGTCGATCTTGAGCCAGATCTCGACGGTGGTGCTGCCTGGATCGAGTGCCGGGCTGATCAAGCGAGACTTTGGCGGTAACCGGGTCAGTGACGCCCGGAACCTGGATTTGCGCCTCGTCGCCGATTCTTCATCTGCTGCACCACACTCTGGGCAACGTGCGACTTGGCTAACAGAGACGATGTGTCCATCACGGTAAGCAGAGGCGCGCCGGCGGCGGCGGTTTCTCCCGCGAACAGCGGACGGTCGGTGACGACGCCGTTGATGGGGCTGTGAATCTCGGAGTAGCCCACTTGCGCATCGGCGCCCTTCAGCTTGCCCTCCGCGGAGGAGAGTTGGCCCTGCGCGGCTTTCAGCGAGGACTCGCGGGTGACGGCCTTCATCGATTCAAGATGCTTGGAGGCGGTGTCGAATGCGGCCTGCGCCTGGACCAGGGCGGCTTGCGCGGTGTCCAGATCGCGGCCGGGGATCGCGCCTTCCGCAAAAAGCTGCTTGCGGCTCTTGACGATGCTCTCGTTCAGATCGAGATTGGCCTTGGCCTGGGCGAAATCGAGCTCTGCTTTCTGCACGTCTTCGGGAACCTGGGCTTTCGTAGCGGTGTCGTATGCAGCCTGCGCGGCCACGTAGGTGCCCTTGTTGTCGAGGGCCGCAGCGGCGAGGTCGGCGTTTTCAAGTTCCGCCAGCAACTGGCCCTCTTTCACCTTCGCCCCGCGCTGCACGTAGAACTTGCGCACCGGCGCCGTGATCTTGGGTTCGATGGCGGCCTGGGCGAGCGGCGCAAGGATGGCATCGACGGTGATGTGTTCGGAGATGGCTCCCTGTTCAGGATGCTCGGCCTGAACGGTAACTTCGACCGGCGGCGTGGTTTCCTTCTTGCAGCCTGGCAGGAAAAGCAATGACAGCCCGGCGGCGCCCGCCACGATGCAGCGGACAAATTGGGCGTTTGCAGATTTCGAATGCGTCATGGTGTGCGAATCGGTCATTGGTTCACATCGTTCCGGTGAGCGTTTGCAGATCAGCCAGCGCCGCCTGGAAGCGTACGCGGCCATCTTCGCGTGCATTCTCGGCCGTGACGAATGCGGTCTGGGCATCGACTACTTCGAGCACCGTGGCTTCGCCGCCGGTGTAGCGCATCTTGGTCAGGCGCAGGCTCTCTTCCGCTGTGTTGACGCTGGCGTCGAGCGAAGCCAGCTGATCGCGCGCCGCTGCGGCTTCGGAGAATGCTTCGTCGAGCCGGGCGATTATGCGACGCTGCGCGGAGGTGAGAGCCACCTTGGCGGCATCGCGGCGAATCTCGCTTTGCTTGACCTTGTGCTCCGTCGCCAGCCAATCCCACACCGGGATGTCCAGGGTGACGCTGGCCGAGTAGCCCAGGTTCTTCACTTTGTCGGGGCCGTTCACAGCGAATTGCGGCGCATCGATACCGTAGGTGTAGTTGAGCCCCAGCGAAGGCAGGTATGCACCGCGGGCGGCGAGAACTTCGGCGCTGCTTTGATTGAGCGCGGCGAGCGCGCTGCGCAGCTCGGGATTGTTCTTGCCAGCCGCCTGCTCGACATCGGCACGCGAGGCGAGTTGAGGAGATTCCTGAGCGGCCACCGTATAGGTGGTGCGCGGATCGGGAAACAGCAGTACGCCGAGTTCGAGCCGCGCTTTTTCAGCGGCCAGCCGCGCATCGGAAAGTTCGCGTTCGCGCTGCTGCTGCTGGAGCTGCGCCTTCACCACATCGGCGTGAGCGGATTCGCGCTGCTGTTCGCGCTTGCCGGTGAGCGAAGTAAAGTCTGAAGCCTCGGACCGGGCCCGCTCGGCAATCGCCAGTTTGTGATCCGCGGCGATTACGCCATAGTAGAGACCGCTTACGGTGGACACCAGCCCGCGGCGCGAGATCTCGAGCTCGGCAGCGGCAAAAGCCGCAGCCGCGTTAGCGCGGCGGACGTCGGCTACCTGCGCGACCCCAATGGTTTCGTCCGCAACTCCCTGGCTGGAATATTCGTGGACCGTATTATTAGCGATGAATCGCGGGGTGGTTTGGGAAGAAACGGGCTGCCCCGTCTGGCTCACCGACGGTTGGGTATAAAGATACTGGTTGTGATAGGTGACGCCAGGCAGCAAACCAGCGCGCGCGATGGAGCGATCGAGAGCCGCAACCCGGCTGTCGGCGAGGGCGGTCGCATAGCTGGGCTCATTGGCCTGGGCGCGATGAATGGCTTCTTCGAGCGTGATCGAAACCGGCTGGGTGGCGGCGGGTTGCGCAGAGCCGGGTGCGGCGGCATCCTGGGCACCGGCAGAGACGGCTGCGAGCACGAGAATCACGCCGGTCGAGAGGGCGACATAGCGCCTTCGACCACGAAGGGAGATACGCTGCATAGTCACCTTCAGCATACGATGCCAAACTGAAAATAATCTGAAGGTTGAATGAAGTCCATCGGCGCACGCCCGGGCCGGAATATGACCTTTCGTAACGTGCAGGAAATTGGCGCGGCGGGAATCCCAGACCTTCCGGCTGTCCTCTAATAACCGGGAAGCATGGCCGGCTGCGAGGGCCATCATAGCCGTCCCCGCCTGGCTCTGCGATACTTATGTGTCATGCCGATAGACAACCTCCAAGAAGCTGCACAGAAGATTGCCGGTTTCCTTGCTAACCTCAACAGGCTGGGCGGACTGCGCCTGAAGTACCGCATCACGGCCGGCGACGGGGCCCGCGATCCCCAGGGGCTTGAAGGCCGAGTGATCTATGTCGAGCTGGCTGGACCGGATGTGCCGCTGGTGACGCAGCACAATGGAGAATTGCTGCGCTCCCTGGAAACGGTTGCGGTGCAGATGCTGCGGCTGGATCCTCGCGAGCATGACCTGATCAGCTTTGATGCAGGAAACTACAAAGCCTTGCGCGCCGAGGAATTGCGCATGGCGGCCGAGACGGCCGCGGAAAAGGTAAAGAGATCCGGAGTTCCCTATGCTTTCCCGCCCATGAACAGCCGCGAGCGGCGATTGCTGCACATGGCTTTCCGATCTTTCGAGGGGGTCGAGACGGCCAGTTCGGGCGAGGGGCAGGATCGGTTCCTGGCGGTCTATCCAGCCGGGAAGACGCATCTCCCGGTGGCCCCGCCGGTGCGGTCGAGAGGCTACGGGCGGCACTAACCCTTTTGAGCGTCCCCGCCACTTCTGTTGGGTATGGCAAAATACCCAAACCATGAAATTTTTTTTGTTGGTTTTGGTCGTGGTGAGTACAGCCGTCTGCAGTGCGCAGAAACGGCTGGTGCTGATTGACGAGGACGGCTCCGGCCCGGGCGGTTCCAACCAGATGGCGATGCTGGTCCTGCTGCAGTCCCCGCAGGTAGAGGTACTGGGGATCACCATGGTGACCGGCAATGCGTGGCGCGATGAGGAAACGCTGCACACGTTGCGCATGCTCGAACTGACCGGGCACGGCGACGTTCCGGTGTCCAGGGGTGCGGTGTTTCCGCTGGTTCGCACCCAGGAAGAGACTCGGCTGGCGTCGGCACTGGACGGTAAAGTGACCTGGCTTGGCGCGTGGGGACAGGGTCCGACCACACTCGAAGAGCATGCCGGCGGCGTGACTCCGATTACGCCCAAGGATCTCAAGGCACACGGCCCCTACGTTGTTCCTCCGCTGCCGGAGGGACAGCCGAAGTTGAAGGCGATCGAGGAGGATGCGGCGCATTTCCTCATCCGACAAGTACGCGCCCATCCGCACCAGGTGACGATTTATGCCGCCGGCCCGCTGACCAATGTGGCGCTGGCGATCGCCATCGATCCGGAGTTTGCCGCGCTCACCGAGGGCATCGTGATCATGGGCGGCAGCCTGAATCCGCAGACCGATGATCCGGAGTTTGCCACCAACCCGCGCCACGAATTCAACTTCTGGTTCGATCCTGAGGCGGTCCGCATCGTGTTGCGAGCCGCATGGCCGCGGGTGGATGTAACGACCGTGGATGTATCGATCAAAGCGCCGTTTACACAACGGATGCTGGAGGCGATTGCGAAATCCCAGAGTCCAACCGCGCGCTATATTGCGGCGTGGAGCCAGGACCGCTATTACATGTGGGATGAACTCGCAGCCTGCGCCTGGCTTGATCCGTCTCTGATCACAAAGGAAAAGCTTGTTTATATGGATGTGGACCTGAACCGCGGGCCGACTTATGGAGACACGCTCACCTGGACTGAAGAATCTGAAACCCCTGACGGGCGTGCGAATGGTTCATGCCCAATTGGACGTGGACCTGACGCGGTTCGAGAAGATGTTCATCGAGCTCATGAGCCGGTAAGTTCGGCCAATCAGGAGCTACATGCACAACCCGGATAAACCCCGCCGGCATCGCATCTGAAGGGTATTCCCTCGGGGCATGCCCAATGAATAGGGGGAGCAGGGGCGCAGAACGATGGGCTGTCGGCCGCCTGCGGTTCTTAATTAACCCGCACGCATTCGCACAACGTCGATGTATATCGTCCCGGTGCTTTTCGCTAAACTTCTCATGCAAGTACCTTTCGATATTCAAGGCTTCGTCCCAGATTGCGCGATTTTCAAGCATCGCCGCACTGGATTACAACACTCGGATTCTCGGCATGTGGGTTACATGTGCAAATAGTAGAAGAGCCGCAGATCACCGGGTGACAAAGTGAACGAGAGGAAATATGCGACTAAATGGCGGTTTTGCGCGGCCTGTGCGCAATTGCTTTTTTGTATTCTTGGTCAGTGTCACAGGTGCGGCAGGAAGCCAATCCGCGAATGCACAAAACGGACCCTACGGGCCGGACGCAGTGGTGGCCACGTCATCAGGAGTGGAAGACGCCAAATCGGATAAAACGGCCCCGCGGGCGGTTTTGCCTGACGCACCGGCGCCGGCATTCGAAGGGCCGGCAACGTGGGTCAGCGAATCCTCCTCTCTGCGGCCGGGCCTTTCCGCCGGAGGCTTGTCTCCGGATTCATTGAGCTTCGCGGTTAGCCCGAATTCCTCTGAGCGCGTGCCTCTGGCTCAATGCCCCTCCGACGAGACGCACGCGCGTGAGTGCCGGGTGCACTGGCGCCAATTGCTCATCACTTCCGCCGTCTTCAACGCATTTCTGAACGCGGGCAATCTCTACTCCGGCTATTGGTATCGCCACGAAACGACGCACGGCAAATGGTTCCAACGCTGGTTTGACAGCGATCTGGGGTGGGACTGGAACCACTGGACCGACGGCAATCCGGTTATGGATCAGTACGTGGGCCATCCCATGATGGGAAGTATTACCGATTACATATGGATCCAAAATGACCCCAAAGGCGCAACCGTGCAAATCGGCGAGCCCGGCTATTGGCAAAGCCGGATGAGGGCGCTGGCCTTCACGACTGTGTATCACTTCGAATGGAAATTCGGGCCGTTTGGCGAGGCTGGAGTGGGTCACATTGGGGACCATGCAACCCACTACGTAGGTACAGAGAAGCGGAACGACACAGGAATCGTGGAACTGGTTACTACTCCTGTCGGGGGCCTGCTGTGGACCATGGCCGAGGACGCGCTGGACAAGGGCGTGGTGAGGAAGATCGAAGCATCGCGGCGCCGTCCTGCGACACTGCTCTTACTGAGTTTCCTCACGCCCAGCCGCGCGACAGCCAACATCTTTCGCTGGCGGGCGCCGTGGTATCGCGATGATCGCGTAGTGAAGGCCAATACATTCTGGAGCGATCCGCCCGGATCAGATGACCCAGACACCCAGCCTGCCGACGCATCGACAGGCGCAGGCGCGTCGGCGGCTGCTTCAGGCGCCATCCGTCCCGCAGCCAAGGACGAGATTTTACCACTGTGGCCGCACTACGGTGGTGTCCACGAATTCGGAGCATGGTGGGGTCTTTCGCTCATGTCGGGGCACATCTGGGGGTATGCGAAAGACGTCAAGTACATGCCGATCGATGTGAATTACTCGTATCTTCTTCATCCGGGAGCGAAATGGAATTTTCGCTACGCACCGGAACTCACCGCCTTGGCCATGCTCGATGAACCGCAATCGGGCCAGCAGAACGTGTTCAACCAGCGTAAGCGCACCTACGGGAGCGGTCTGAGCCCGGTGGGCTTTCGCGCATCGTTCTATCCTGACAGCCGCGTGCAGCCCTTCCTCTCGACTGACGGAGGCTTCATTTACTTCGTCGATCGCGTGCTGTCGCCGCAGGGTTCGCAGTTCATGTACACCATCGATTTCGGCGGCGGAGTGCAGATCTTTCGCAAGCAACGCCAGGCGGTTACGATTGGGTATCGCTACCAGCATTTGTCGAATGCCAATATAAGCCTGCACAACCCCGGAACGGATACGAATGTGTTTTACGTGGCGGTGTCGCGCTTCAGGTCGAAGGGATATCGGTAGGAAATTGGAAATAGAAACAGTGAAGGCCGCGCTAAGCGCGGCCTTCACTGTTTTGCAATGTGCGAGGCCTCAGCCGTTCAGCTGCTCCTGGAGTTTATTCAGCGTGCGGTGCAAGTCCTTGTCGGCGCGGCGCAGCTCATCGATCTTGGCAATGGAATGCATCACCGTGGTGTGATGCTTATTGCCGAACTGGCGGCCGATCTCGGGGAGACTCGCCTCCGTCATCTGCTTGGCAAGATACATGGCGATCTGGCGCGGCACCACGACGTTGCGCGAATTGTTCTTCTGCTTGAGGTCGGTGACGCGCATGCCGAATTGCTCGGCCACGGCACGCTGGATGGCTTCGATCGTGACCTTGCGCACCTGCATGTCGATGTACTGCTTGAGGCATTGCTGGGTGGTTGAGAGGGTGATGTCGACGCGATTGAGCTGGCACCAGGCGATGAGGCGGACCAGCGCTCCTTCAAGTTCACGGACGTTGGTGCGCACGTTGGACGCAATGAACAGCGCCACATCGGTGGGCAGCGTCACCGACTCGGTCTCTGCTTTTTTCTGCAGGATAGCTACCTTGGTTTCGAGATCGGGTGGTTGAATGTCGGCGATGAGTCCCCACTCGAAGCGCGAACGGAGACGGTCTTCAATTTCGGCGAGTTCTTTGGGCGGACGGTCCGACGCAATCACGATCTGCTTCATGCTCTCGTGAAGTGCGTTGAAGGTATGAAAGAACTCTTCCTGGGTGCGCTCTTTCTGCGCAATGAATTGAATGTCGTCGATGAGGAGGACATCCACGGTGCGAAAGCGATCGCGAAAACTGGTCATCCGATCGTTGCGCAGCGAGGTGATCATCTCGTTGGTGAATTTCTCCGCCGAGACGTAGCAAATGCTTGCCGAAGGCGTTCGCCGTTTCACCTCATGCCCGATGGCGTGCATCAGGTGGGTTTTTCCCATTCCCACGCCGCCATACAGGAAGAGCGGGTTGTAAGCTTTCGAAGGCCGCTCCGCAACCGCCAACGCCGCGGCACGCGCAAACTGATTGCCGTTGCCGATGACGAAGTTGTCGAACGTGTATTTCGAATTCAGCTGCGCCGCGGTGGACCAGTCGAAGCGAGTCTGCTCGGGAGTGCGCGCTGGCGGCGCCGGCGGCGCGCTGGGCGCATGCGCGGGAACGGGACCGAAGCCTCCGTCCTTGCGCACCGGCGGAATCGAGGGATCGTCTTCCGCGGTGACAAAGCAGACGTCATCAAATTCGAGCGAATGAATATCGATAGCTTCCTGGATCAGATCGCCATACTTGTCACCGATGTGCTGAAACTCAGGGGATGGAACGCGGACGTAAAGAGTGCGGCCGGAAGCATGACTATAGCGTGTAGGTTTCAGCCAGGTCTCAAACGACTGACGGATGACCTTTTTTTCTAGGGCAGCGAGAATTTGAAGCCAGGGATTTAGAGCCGTAGCCGGCGTCATTGCGAATGCCATCGAACTATTCCTTGCCTGCTAGCCACCGGCCGGTTCATCCATTTCTGTTTCAGGCAATAGGTATCCCCGAGGCGGGATGCAAAGCTCCCGTCTATTCACTGCTCGAAGTCGCCTGCCTGCCGTTGATCTGCCCTCTGGATTTAAGCCTCAGGGCGTGGATAATTTTCGGTCCGTGGGACGCTGGAAAACTTTTTGTTGAACGGTCCCGATGGTAGCACATTTGGAGGTCATTGCAACGTCTCTTTCACATAGTTTTCGAGCGTGTAGAGAGGTTGCACCAATGGTGGTGAAACACTGATGCGCGAGGGTTACTGCAGTCACTTTCGTACCGTGGATGGAGCTGACTTTGTCTTTGAAACGCACACCGCGCCGGGGGTTGCCGCGCAAACTTTTTTTGATATTAAATCGACGCCGAGCGCCTGGGAATCATTCGTCCGAAGGAATGCGTGGCCTTGGCCGCGCGATAGCGCTGGATTCCTGGCGCAGGTTCCTGTAAACTTAGAACTTGCCGTCAAGGCTCAGATTCTATTCAAGGAAACAGGAGCGCATTTTCCATGCCCAAGCGCACATTTCAACCCAACCGCCATCGCCGCGCGAAGACCCACGGCTTTCGAGCCCGCATGAAGACGAAAAGCGGGGCCGCCGTACTGAGCCGCCGCCGCGCGGCCGGCCGCAAGCGCGTGTCCGTCAGTGCAGGCCATCGCGACTAGCTTCCTGCCGCAGTCTTTGAGTGGGAACGCGCTTCATCTACCCGGCCGTTCCGCTCGAACATTGGGGCAAATCCATGAATGCCCCGAACGTGCCTGAAGAGATCAAGCCTGACCGTCCACAGCCCGACAAACTCCAGAACGACGCTCCGCCGAAGCAATCTCTCGCCGAAGCGCGCCTGCGCAGGCATGCGGACTTTCAGCGCGCCTATGCGGCGAGCCGCAAGCGGCAATCCGCTTCCATGAGTTGGTTCCTGGCGCTGCAGCGGGAAACAAGTCCGCCGAAGAATTCTCAGGTGGTGCGAGATACAATGTCCGGCCCACGGGTCGGCCTGACCGCGGGCAAGGTGCTGGGAAAAGCGCACGAACGCAATCGCATCAAGCGCCGCATGCGTGAAGCGTTGCGCCGGCATATGGATCTGCTTCCGGAAGGCGTCGACTTGATTCTGCACCCACGCCGGGCAGTACTGACCATGGAATTCACGAAACTTGAGGCGGAGATCGTGCGTATTCTTACACAGGCGCGGACCGAGGCGGCGAGAGTTGCATCGCGACCGGGCACGGTTTCACCCGCATGATGACGCGCGTTCTACTCGCAATTCTCCGGTTTTATCGCCGCTGGTTGTCGCCGGCGGTGCATTCTCTCAGCCCGGGCGGATGCCGGTTTCAACCCACCTGCTCGGATTATGCAGCCGTGGCGATTGCCACCCATGGTCCTCTGCGCGGATCCGCTCTCGGCCTGTGGCGCCTGTTGCGATGCCATCCATTCAGCAGGGGGGGCCTGGACCAGGTTCCGCCCGCACCAATCTCCCGGCACGTACCCCACGAACCTTTACCATAGAAACGAGTAGCCCTCGTTTTCTCGCTGCTCGATCAAGACAGGAAGTTTCCTTTGCCCGAATATCAAAATCCAAATCTTCAAGTGCAGGGAGGCGGCGGAGCCAGCGGCGGTGGCGGCGGCGACATGCGATCCCTGCTGGTTTTCGGCCTGCTGGCAATCGTCGTCTTCTTCGGATTCCAATACTTCGTCAAGCCCAAGCCACCCGCGCCGCAGCCCGCAACGCAGAGCCAGACGCAACCGGCTCCGAGCGAATCGCAGCCGGCTGCTGAACCGCCTGCAACGAGTGGACCTTCCGCAACAGTCGGCAAGTCCCGAGGCAAGGCACAGGCCGCTCCGGCAACGCCCGCCATTACTGCCGCGGCCGAGACGCAAACGACTGTCGAGAATGGCGACTACCGCATCGTGTTTACGAATCGCGGCGGCCAGGTGCAGCACTGGATTCTGAAGCACTATTTCGACACCTCAGGCAAGCCCCTGGACATGGTCCAGGTGCAGGCCTCGCAGCGCTTCGGCCTTCCGCTTTCGATTTTCACCTACGATCAGAACCTCACGACGGAAGTGAACCAGGCACTCTATCAGCCCACTGCGACGGGCAATCTCACCGCTCCCGCGGGCGTGAGCTTTCACTATGCCCACGACGGCGTAGACGTGGTAAAGACATTCCGCTTTGGATCCGGTTACGTGATTGGGGCCGAGGTCCAAGTCAAGCGCAACGGGCAGCCGGTGCGCGCGCTGTTGCAGTGGCCCGCGGGCCTCGGCGACATGGAGGAGTTTCAAGGGCACAGCGGCGGAGTCCAAGGCCTGACGCGGACGCCCTCGCAGTTTGCATGGTCGGTGGCCGGCAAACAGGATATTGAGAACGCGAGCAAGGTCAGCAATGGCAACACCCTTGAAGGTAATTACGAGTACGCAGCGACGGCCGATCTTTACTTCGCGGCGGCATTCCTGCCCGACGTGCCGGAGCGCGCAACTGTGGTCACGTTGCATCACTCCGTTGACCTGCTCAGCGATCCATCGAACCCCAGCAGTGATAAAAAACCGGCTGATGTGCTGGGCGTGGCGGTGGGCGACACGAGCGGCTACACACGCCTGCGGCTGTATGCGGGTCCCAAGCAGATGGACATCCTGGCGGGCATTCACGCCATGGGCGCGGAGGGCAAGCCGGAGGGGCCTTCCCTCGAATCGCTCATCCAGTTCGGCTGGCTGACCGTAATTGCCAAGCCGCTGTTCCTCGCCCTGCGATTCCTGTATCTTCACGGCATTCCCAACTGGGGCTGGGACATCATCCTTCTCACCGTGCTCTTCAATGTCCTTCTGTTGCCCACCCGCTTGATGATGATGAAGAGCTCTCTCAAGATGATGCGCATTCAGCCCAAGGTGGAGGCGCTCAAGCGGAAATACGCCCATCTCAAAATGAACGACCCCAAGCGGGCCGAGATGAACACGGAGATGATGGCGCTCTACAAGACCGAGGGCGTGAACATGTACGGTGGCTGCCTGCCCATGCTGCTGCAGATGCCGTTGTTCTTTGCGTACTTCAGGGTGCTGCAAAACACGGTGGAGCTGCGCCAGGCGCATTGGGTCTGGCTGCACGACCTTTCAGCGCCGGATCCGCTGCACATTCTGCCCATCATCATTATCATCACCATGTTCCTGACGCAATTCATTACCCCCTCGCCGGGAATGGATCCGAATCAGCGTCGCATGATGGCCATCATGATGCCGGCGATCTTCGGATTTACGCTCTGGCAATACGCGTCGGGGCTGGCGCTCTATTGGGGCACGGGCAACATCATCATGCTGACCATGCAGATTGCTATCAACCAGTCGCATATCGGCAAAGAGATGCATGCCATCGCGGCCAAGCGAGCAGCCAAGCGCGTCGGCGGAGGCGGAGCCGGGCCAAAAACGATTTCGGGGAAGCGGTAAGAGCAGGGACTTGGGACGTAGGGAATAGGGACGTAGAGACTAGGGACTGGTGCTACCGAGTGCTTCGCCAAGCGCTTCGTCGATCGAGGGGTGGGCGAATGGAAAGCGCGCGTTGAGAAGCTTTCCTGGGAGGGCTCGCGTGCTCGACAGTAGCGCTTCGTCGGCCATGCGGCCTAACGCGAGGCGCAGTGCAAAAGCAGGCGCTGGAAACAATGCCGGCCGATGCAGCCGCCGGGCGAGAGCGCGCGTGAATTCCGCGTTGGTGACCGGCTGAGGCGAAGTCAGATTCACCGGCCCGGTCAGCGACCCGGAATCGAGAACGCACAAGGTCGCGGCCACCAAGTCTGTCACGCTGATCCAACTCATCCATTGCTTCCCGGAGCCGAGCCTGCCTCCGAGGCCTAGCCGAAAGATCGGGAGCATCTTCGCGAGAGCTCCAGAATGGGCCGCCAGCACCACTCCGAATCGCAGATGCACGACGCGAATGCCGGCATCGGCGGCGGGAGCGGCCGCGGCTTCCCATGCGCGGCAGAGATCGGCGAGAAGGCCCGAGCCAACACCAGAGGTCTCATCGAGCACCTCGTCCCCGCGATTGCCGTAGATCCCCACAGCCGAGGCAACGAGAAGCGATTGCGGCGGCCGCCGAAGTTTTGCCAGCATGGTTGCCAACGCTTGCGTGGAGTCGACGCGGCTGGCCGTCACTTCCCGCAGGTACTGCGGCGTCCACCGATGGTCCGCGAGATTGGCTCCGGACAGATGAATCGCGGCATCGAGGCCATCGAGTGCCTGCGGCTGCGCAACCGGCGAGGGTGCATGCGGGTCCCAGCGCAGCTCTTCCCTTGCCTCAGGGTTCCGCCGGACAAGCTGAATCAGTTCCACCTTCCGCCCACTCAGCGCCTGGCGCAATGCCGAGCCCAGCATGCCCGACGCTCCGCTGAGGAGGTAAGTGCCGCCTTGTTGGTTCCTGGTTTCTGTATTTTTCATACGTGCTGTCGCTTTGGGGGGCGGGTGTTGCTGCAAATGCTGCACATTTAGTACCATGAGAACAGATTTTGATCCGGGCAACAATCGCCTGAATCAACATATCTTCCCGGAGGCGCAATGACCGACTCTGCCGCAGTTCGCAGCGAGGAGACGCAAAAGTCGCAGGTAGACGACGAGACCACTGAGCGGTTCATCGCCGAAAAGCATATCGGCGAACGCATCAAGCGGCTTCGCCTCAAGAAGTCCATGGGGCTTGTGGAGTTGGGAAAACACACCGGGTTGTCGGCAAGCTTTCTGTCGCAGTTGGAAACGGGCCGGGTGGTACCGACGCTGCGCAACCTGGCACGCATTGCCATGGTGTTTTCGAAGGACCTTTCCTATTTCTTCGAAAGCGAGCCGCATTCGATTTTCCGCGTGCATCGCCGCAAGGATCGCGTGCGGCTCCCGCAGACCGGGGTCGAGTCGCCGAGCTATTTCTTCGAGAGCCTGGGTTACATGGTGCCGGACCGGCACATGGATCCCTACTTTGCAGAGTTCGTGCCCGGGGCGCAGAGCCAGGAATCGAAGCCGCATGTGCATCCCGGCTATGAATTCCTGTATGTGCTCGACGGAGAACTCGGCTTGCAGCACGGTGATCACCAGACCACGCTCACGCCGGGCGATGCGGTGTATTTCGACTCGAGCACCGCTCACTCTTATTCCTGCGCGGGCCCGAAACCTGCGAGCGCCCTCATCGTGACCATGCATCAACCCTTGCCGGCGCCCGTTGCCGGACCGCCACGGCATCTTCCAGGCTCCCCGATGCAGAGGCCGCTGTCGATCGCGCCGGTTCCTTCGAGCGGCCCCGAAAAGCGCTAAAGACGGATCGAGGAGAAGTATTCCGCCACTTCCTGCCAGTTGTTCACCCGAGTGAAGGCGGTGGTGGTCAGGTTGTGGGGCGCCGTGTAAAGCAAGCCCTCGCCTTCGAACCGCTCCAGATTGCGCGGCAGGTCATCGATCAGGTAGTCGGCGCGCAGGATGCACTTGTTGCCGCAGAAGACGTAGTTGGTAGGCGGGATGAAGGGAAAGTGGCGCTGCAGCCAGCGGTATTTGGGGCCGAGCGAGTTGGGGACGGTCATGGCCTGGGTGGCGATGAAGATGTCGAAGCGGCCGGAAAGGTCCTTCAGAACCTCCTGTGAATCGGGCATCAGGGGCAGGTCTTCGAAGAAGTCCTCGGCATCGAGGAAGGCCCGAACCTGCTGCTGGCGATCCAGGGGGGCAACCTGCCAAAGGCCTTTGCCGGCAAGGTCGTCGGGGGTCAGCGCTTCGTCAAATTCTTCGTTATAGCGGCGCAGGTGCTCGTAGAGCGTGTCCGCCATCACCTCGTCCATGTCCACACAAATGCGCCGCAATGCCGATGCTTCCTTGTTGGTTCGTTAGTTTAAGGGTAGCAAGATCGGGGCGCCGATTCCAGAGGGACCGGTTGGAGGCCTCCCACCTTAGCGGACACAAAACGTCCGCGAATGTTCACCCCACGGACGAGGACCTGTCCGTGGGGACCCCGAAGGTGGGGCACCCAGTTTTGGGGCTGGCTAACTTTAAACGCGGCGGGGCTTGGGAATCGCGGGCGGCGCCGAGTTGGCGGGAGGCTCCGGCTGAGGAGACTTTGGCGCGGCAGCAATGGCCGGGTCCCAGTAAAGAAGCCTGGAACAACTGTCGCAGGTGAGCAGTTCGCCTTCGCGCAATTGGTTCCAGGTCTGGGGGCGAACGCCCATCCGGCAGCCGGTGCACTGCTGGTTTTCGGCGCGGGCGATGCCGGTACCGCGGCTGGCAGCAAGGCGGTCAAAGCGGGCTAGCAAATCGGGGTCGATGAGTTTGCGCACAGCCTCGCGTTCCGCCTGCAGGGCGGCCAACTGGCTGTTCATCTCCTGCTGGCGCTGCGCGACTCGTTCGCGGGTCTTGTCGAGAGCGCCGGCAAGCAACTCCACCTGCGCGCGGGCCGCGGCCAATGCGGCTTCCTGGGCTTCGGTGCGCTCCAGGCTTGCATACTCATCCGTTTCCAGGCGCCCGATCTCAGACTCGGCAAACTTGATTTCGTGGTCGATGGCGTCGGCCTGGGCGGCGGTGGTTACGGAGTCGCGCTGGGCGCGAAGGCGGGTGGCTTTTTGAGTGTGGCCGGCGGCTTCGCGCTCGAGGCGGGTGCGCAGAGTCTCTTCGCGGGTCAACGCGTCCGATGCAGTGGTGACATCGCGTTGCGCGGTTTTCAGTGCGGCATCTGCCTGCGCGATTTCTGCAGGCAGGGCTCGAACCGTTTGATTCAGCCGGGCTCGCTCCAGGTCAAGGGCCTGGAGCTTTACAAGATTTTCGATTTTCTCCTGCATCCGTGAACAGAAGTCTAACATCCACAAGGGCGGCGGGCGGGGCGACAAGTACTTTCGCCCGATGAAGCGCGCCCAAGATGCATCGAACCAGACAGAGGCCTCATGGGACAAAAACGGGCATCGTTCTGGCGCAGGCACCGGTGGCTCACCGTGTTCGCGATCGTGTGTCTGTGTGTGCTGGTGGTCCTGACGGCGGCCATGGCCTTTCTTGCGCACAGGTTTCAGCCTCTACTGCGGGCGAGCCTGGTGCAGGGATTGCAGGAGAAATTCAAGACGCGGGTGGAGTTGGACAATTTCCATGTAGCGCTCGGCAATGGGTTCAATGGCGAGTGGGGCATCTGGGCGACCGGGAAGGGGTTGCGCATCTGGCCCCCGCAGCACACGGGAGGCGATCGACCGCTGGAGATATCGGTGCAGTCGATCCCGCTGATCTCGCTGGACGAATTCCGGTTTCACGTACCCCTGCGCTATGAGCGGGGCAAGCCAATCAAGATTTCGCGGGTGCGGCTGGTGGGGCTGAGGATCGATGTGCCGCCGCGGTCGGAACGAGACAAATCCACGGGCTTCGAATCGGCGTTGGCAAAACAGAAGCCCTCGTCGGCGGGCGCAACGCGCGGGCGTGAGCAGACTTCTCAGCCGCCCGCAGCTACACCCGCCAAAACGCAACCGAACCCGGCTCCCGCCAACCCTGGCCAGTCCGGGAATGGGATGCTGTCCAATGTCGTGGTGGAACGCATCGATTGTGAACGTGCGCAACTGATTCTCGAGACCAACAAGCCCGACAAACTGCCGCTCGGCTTTGATATCGCCCGCCTGGAACTGCGAGACGTGAGTGCGCAGAGGCCGATGAAGTACGAGGCGGAGCTGACCAACCCCAAACCCAAGGGCGTAATTCATGCGAAAGGATACCTGGGGCCGTGGCTGCAGGCGGATCCGGGCGAAACGGTGGTGAACGGCACGTACACCTTCGATCACGCCGACCTGGCGACGTTTCAAGGGGATTGCCGGCATTCTTGCTTCCACCGGGAGATACGACGGCACGCTGCGGGACCTGGTTGTGGATGGAAATGTCGACGTGCCGGATTTCCGGCTCCCGCAGTTCGGCAACGCGGTAGTGCTGCACACGACCTTCCACGCCAAGGTGGATGGAACCGACGGCGACACGTGGCTCGACCCGGTGGATGCAACCCTGGGCCATTCGCATTTCACGACGCGCGGCCAGGTGGTGCGGGTGAGGCCGCCGGCCACGGCTGGAACGCAGCCGGTGACCACGGCGAACCTGCCGCCTTTGGCGGACTACGGACACGATATCGATTTGAAGGTGGACATAGATCGCGGGCACATCGAGGACTTCTTGCGGCTGGCGAATCATTCGCAGACGCCATTTCTCACCGGCTCGCTGGTTGCGAAGGCGTCGCTGCACATTCCTCCGGGCACGCAGCCTGCGCATGAGAGGATCCGGTTGGACGGGACATTCAAGCTGGAAGATGTGCACTTCACCGATCCCAAGGTTCAGGGTCGAATCGAGGATCTTAGCCTGCGCGGGCAGGGGCGCCCCCAGGACGTCAAGAAGACCGATGCTAACGACGTGAGCTCGGAGATGGAAGGCGACTTCCACATGGCGGATGCCATCATCACCTTGCCGGAGATTCACTACAACGTTCCGGGAGCGGCGATTCAACTCGCAGGCAAATACCCGCTGGAAGGGTTCATGCACTTCGAAGGGACTGCGCGCATGGATGCCACGGTTTCGCAAATGGTGGGGGGATGGAAGGGCTGGCTTTTGAAACCCGCCGACCGCTTCTTCAAGAAAGACGGAGCGGGGACGGTGGTTCCGATTCTCATTCGCGGGCCGCATGACGCGCCTGAGTTCTCAGTGGATTTCGGGCGTTCGAAAAAAACTTCGCCGGAGACACCGGGGCAGAAGCAGTGACGGACGAGCCGTTCACTGCGGACGCGAAGGGCGTTGTGTTAGTTTGACTTGCGATACACCGTTGCCGCTATAAAGAGCAATGGAACGCGAGGAACTGCAATGCACTGGACCAGGAGCATAATCGCAGGATGTGCGCTATCCCTCTGTCTTTGGGCTGGGGCCCTTGGCTCGGCTCAATCCGCCTCAGACTCTGCTGCCGCAAAAACGTCCTCCGACGAATGGTGGCGGCACGCGGTGATCTACGAGATCTATCCGCACAGCTTTCAGGATTCAGATGGCGACGGCATTGGCGACTTGAGGGGCATCACGTCGCGACTCAATTATCTGCGCGATCTCGGCATCGACGCCATCTGGATTACGCCGATGTATCCTTCGCCGGGCATCGATTACGGCTACGACATTTCCGACTACACCGCCATCGATCCGACCTACGGCACCATGGCGGACTTCGATAACCTGGTGGCGGAGGCGCGCAAGCGCGGCATCCGGGTGATCATGGATTACGTGATCAACCACACCTCGGACCAGCATCCGTGGTTCAAGGAGTCGCGGTCATCGCGGACTAATCCCAAGCGCGACTGGTATGTGTGGCACGACGGCAAGGGCGAAACTGCGACCGATAAGGGCCAGCCGCCCAATAACTGGCAGTCGTGGTTCGGGCACTCGGCGTGGCAGTGGGATGAGACAACACGGCAATATTACTACCACTATTTCTATGTGCAGCAGCCCGACCTGAACTGGCGCAATCCGGAAGTGCACAAGGCCATGGAGGACGTGCTGGACTTCTGGATGAAGCGGGGCGTCGCGGGGTTCAGGATTGATGCGGTATCGCGGCTGTTTGAGGATCCGGAGCTGCGTGACGATCCCTATCTGCCGGGCTACAACGTGTACGGCGACCGCAACATCAAGCACAAATACACCGACGACATGCCGGGCGTGCACGACGTGCTGAAGGAAGTGCGGCGCGTGGTGGACAAGTATCCGGGAAACCCGGTGCTGGTTACGGAGGCCGATGAGCCGAACATCGAGGAGTTGACGAAGATGTACGGCAACGGCGACGAAGTGCAGCTTGCCCATGGATTTTCAGATTGCGGATGTCAACAAGCTGTCGGCGCCGCGGTTCCGAAAGCTGTTCGATGACGTCGAGAACAACACGCGCACATGGGCAGCCGGAGTACTTCTTCTCGAACCACGATCAGCCGCGGCAGTGGGATCGCTACGGCGACGGCGCGCACAACGACCAGATCGCCAAGCTGATGGCGGTGCTGGAGTTGACCACGCGGGGCACGCCGCAGATGTACTATGGCGAGGAACTGGGTATGCGGACGACCGATCCGGCGCGCATCGAGGACGTGCACGATCCTATCGGCAAGCTGGGCTGGCCCAAGGAGAAGGGCCGCGACGGAGAGCGCACGCCCATGCAGTGGGATGTGATGACCAATGCCGGGTTCACGTCGGCGGAGAAGCCGTGGCTGCCCATACCGCCCAGTGCGAAGACCTATAACGTCGAGACCGAGCGCAAGGACCCGAATTCGATTTTCAGCACGTACAAGAAGCTGCTGGCGCTGCGCAAGACCAATCCGGCACTGCGGGATGGGACGCAGGAAGATATCGACGAGAAGGATCCCAATGTTTATGCGTTCCTGCGGCGCGCGGGAGACAAGACCGTGCTGGTCGCTCTGAACATGAGCAACAAGGCGCAGACTGTGACGTTCGACTGGGAGAGCCACGGCGTACATGGGATGCTCACTCCTTTGTATGAGTCGGGAGATATAGCAAAAGACAAAGGCAGCATGGTCAAGTTCGGACCGTTTGCGGCGATGGTTGCGGAGATCCAGTAGCAGCAATCTCGCGGGGCTCAAAGCCGGTTGAATGTGTTAGCTTGTCATGCGACAAACCGTTGCCGAATCCACGAGCAACGGAAAAACGAAAAGGAGACCGCGATGCACTGGACCAAGAACATCGCGGCGGGTGCGCTGGCCCTGATGATGGGCGTAACCGCGCTTGCCGCTCGAGGCCAATCCGCCCAAGCCGATTCCGACCATCATCTCGCCAACTGGTGGAAGAACGCCGTCTTTTATGAGATCTACCCACGCAGCTTCCAGGACTCGAACGGAGACGGGATCGGAGATCTGAACGGGATCACGCAGCGACTCGACTACCTGAAGACGCTGGGCGTGGACGCGATCTGGCTGTCGCCGATCTATCCTTCGCCGCAGGTGGACTTCGGCTACGACATCTCCGATTACGAAAACATCGATCCGCAGTACGGCACGCTGGCGGACTTCGACCGGCTGGTGGCCGAGGCGAAGAAGCGAAATATCCGCATCATCATGGACATGGTGATGAACCACACGTCGGACAAGCACAAGTGGTTCATCGAGTCGCGGTCTTCGAAGGACAATCCCTATCGCGACTGGTATGTGTGGCACGACGGCAAGGGGCAAACCGCCAAGAGCCAGGGCGAGCCGCCCAACAACTGGCAGTCGGATTTCGGGCACTCGGCCTGGGAGTGGGATCCGAAGACGCGCCAGTACTGGTATCACAAGTTCTACATCCAGCAGCCGGATCTGAACTGGAACAACCCCAAGGTGCACGAGGCATTCAAGGACATCCTCAAGTTCTGGCTGGATCGGGGCGTGGCCGGGTTCCGGTTCGATGCGATCACCACGCTGTTTGAAGATCCCCAGATGAGGGACGACGAAGTTCTGAAAGACAAGACTGGAAGCTCATTCAAGAACGCCTACGGCGACGTCGCGCTGAACGACACCATGACCAACAATCTTCCCGGAGTGCATCCGGTGATGCAGGAGATGCGCGCGGTGGCTGATTCAGTATAAGCCCGATGTCTTCCCGGGGACACGGGTGTTCATCGGGGAGACCTACCTGCCGAATATCGCAGAGTTGGCAAAACAATATGGGACGCCGGAACACCCCGAATTCCATTTGCCGATGGATACGCAGGTCGGGTTCATCAACAAGCTGGACATTGCGCAGTTCCGGGAAAAGCTGAACGACGTGGAGACGAAGATCGGCGATAATACGCCGCTGCTGGTATTTGACAATCACGACAATCCACGCCTGGATGCGCGCTACTGCGATTCTCTGCACAACGAGGACATTCAGCGCGTGATCGCGACGATTCTCTTCACCAGCCGGGCGGCTTCGCTCTTCTACTACGGCGACGAGATCGGGATGAAGACCACGCCGCCGACGCGCAAGGAAGAAGTGAAGGATCCGGTAGGGCTGACGGGATGGCCGACCGATAAGGGGCGGGACGGCGAGAGAACGCCGATGCAATGGGATGCAAGCACCAACGCGGGGTTCAGCAGCAACGCGACGCCGTGGCTGCCGGTTCCGCCGAGCTATACCACGGTCAATGTGAAGGCGGAAGACTCCGATCCTCGTTCGCTGCTGGCATGGTACGAGAGCCTGATCCAGTTGAAGAAGCGCAACCCCGTGCTGGCTCACGGCGACGAGGTCATGCTGGATAACGACAATCCCAAGGTACTGAGTTGGATGCGACAGGCGAAGGGCGGACCGAAGATCGTGGTGTCGGTCAACTTCACGGCCGAAGCACAAACCGTGAACCTGACGGGGGGAAGCGGGGACCTGAAGCCGGGACCGGTAAAGACGCTGTTCAAGTCACCCGGCGGCGCCGATCCGGCTTCGCTGGACCATATCGACCTGGGGGCGTTCGGAGTGTTTGTCGGACAGGTACAGTAGCCCTTTGAAGTGGAGTTGGCGGAGTCAAGACGTCGATCACACCGCTAGATCTCTGACGGGATAAATTTGTTTCGGTCGTGTGTCTTGCGATCCCAGGTTAGGCGCAAAAACAAAAACGCGCCGAACCTGGGGCACCCCGCTTTCAGGCGACTTTGGCCGGCCTTATGCCGGCCAGTTCGCAGCGGTCGCAGTTGCCGCAGGGTCCGGAGAACTCGACGCCCAAATGGCGCAACAGGTATTCGCGACGGCAGGTGCGGCACTCGGCGTATCCCTGCATGCTTTCCAACTGGCGCTTGCGGTGATCCTTCTGCTGTTGCTGCTGCGACGCCGCGGCCTCGGCAATGTCAGTGATGGAACGGCCGCGCAGGATCTGGATTTTGCCGGAGTCCAATTGCCTGGCGGCTCCGACTTCCTCGAGTTTGTGAACGATGTTGCTCAGCTTGCGACCGGACAGCGAGGTTTCGCGAGCCAGATCGTCACGGCTGGTGGGGCGGCGATGGTGAGCAAGAGCGTTGGCTACCGATTCCAGAGCATGTGTATCGACATTGCCGCCGCCGGTCTTGTACTGCTGCGAATTGATGTCCTGGGGCCGATAGAAGAGCACGGCTTCGGCGGGATTGCCATCGCGTCCGGCGAGGCAGATCTCCTCGTAGTATCCATCGAGGGAGTCGCTGACATCGGCGTGATAGACAAAATGGACATCGGGTTTGTCGATGCCCACGCCGAACGCATTGGTGGCCACGATTACCTGCACGTCGCCGTTCATGAACCGGTTCTGGGTCTCTTCGCGCTCTTTGGCCTTGAGGCCGCCATGGAAGTAGGCCGCGTCGACTCCGAGCATTTTGAGGTCGGCGGCGATGGTTTCGGCATTGCTATGCGTAGACACGTAGACGATGCCCGGCTTGTCTGCGAATTCTACCCGGCGAAGGACGGCGTCGCGCTTCTCCCCTTTAGTGGCGAAGGCATCGACGCGAAGCGAGATGTTGGGGCGGTCGTGGGAAGGAAATGTCAGCGGCTTTCTGGCCGCCTGGCTGATGTCGATGGTGTCGCAGTGGTGGGTTGTCATAGAACCAAGTGCAATCCTTTGCCGGGAATGAGAAGGGGTGGAGCAAATCCGCGCTCCGGTTTTTGGTTCGACGCCAAACCCGCCCCGAGTGCTGCTTGGAGATTGAAAATGAATGTTCTTTGGCTGCAACTCGCCTTGCGGCACCCCGGCTCCGCGTGTTTGACTGATTCCCGAAAGCAGAGCCGATCGCATGAGCTATATCCTGGCGCTTGACCAGGGAACGACGAGTTCCCGCGCAATCCTGTTCGACGAGGCGGGCGCCATTGCCGCCGTCGCGCAGCACGAATTCCATCAGTTCTACCCGAAGCCGGGCTGGGTGGAACACGACCCGATCGACATCCTGACCAGCCAGATGTCGTGCGCCGTCGAGGTTCTAGGCAAGGCCGACGCCCGGCCGCGCGACGTTGCCGCCGTGGGCATCACCAACCAGCGCGAAACCGTGGTGGTGTGGGAGCGGGCAACCGGCAAGCCAATCCATAATGCCATCGTGTGGCAGGACCGGCGAACTGCTGCGCAGTGCGAGGCTTTAGAAGAGAGTGGTGCCGGCGAGACGATCAGTAATCGCACCGGCCTGGTCATCGATCCCTACTTCTCCGCTACCAAGCTCAAATGGATTCTCGACAACGTCTCCGGAGCCCGGGTACGCGCGGAGCGCGGCGAACTGGCATTCGGCACGGTAGACTCCTGGCTCATCTGGCACCTGACCAGCGGAAAGTACCACGTGACCGACATGACCAATGCATCGCGCACCTTGCTCTTCAACATCGTGAAAGGCGAGTGGGACCCCGAACTGCTGAGGATGTTCGATATTCCCGAGAGCCTATTGCCGCAGGTGGTCTGGTCGAGCGAACGGGTGGGGGAGGTGACGACCACGCTGGGGCTGGGAGGCGCAGCGATCGCGGGCATCGCCGGGGACCAGCAGGCAGCCCTGTTTGGGCAGCTGTGCTGGAGCGCCGGAGAAGCCAAGAACACCTACGGTACCGGCTGCTTCCTCTTGCAGAATATCGGCACGGAGTTCATCCGGTCGAAACACCGGCTGATCACCACCCTGGCGGCGAGCGCGGGGCGGAGGCTTGAGTACGCTCTCGAGGGAAGCATCTTCATCGGCGGCGCGGTGGTGCAATGGCTGCGCGACAACCTCCGCTTCATCGGGTCGTCGGAGGAGGTGGAAACACTGGCCTCGGGCGTGAATGACACGGGCGGCGTAGTGTTTGTGCCGGCGTTTGTGGGCCTGGGAGCACCCCACTGGGACCCGCATGCCGGCGGTTTGATCATCGGATTGCGCCGCGACACCAAGCCCGGCCACATTGCCCGGGCGGCGCTGGAGAGCATCGCATTCCAGGTAGCGGATGTGCTTGAAGCCGTGCAGAGCGAAACCAACACTCCCCTGGGCGCGTTGCGAGTGGATGGGGGCGCCGCAGTGAACCACCTGCTGATGCAGTTCCAGGCTGACGTGCTGGGAGTGCCGGTGGTGCGTCCGCGCGTAACCGAGACCACCGCGTTGGGCGCAGCCTATCTTGCCGGCTTGGCGGTGGGATTCTGGCCGGGCCCCGACGCGCTCCGGTCCACGCGTAAAGGCGACGTCCGCTTCGAACCGACCATGGCGGCAGAGGAAGCGGCGAGCCGCAGAAAGCTGTGGAAGCGCGCGGTAGAGCGCAGCCGGGCCTGGGTCGAATAAGAAAGGGATCAAGGGATGCAGCGCGAAACCATGCTGCGCACCATCCGCGAGCGCAGCCAGCCCTGGGACATCGCGGTGATCGGCGGAGGAGCCACGGGGATGGGTGTCGCCGTGGATGCCGCTTCGCGTGGCCTGGATGTGGTGCTAGTGGAAGGCCACGACTTCGGCAAGGGCACCAGCAGCCGCAGCACCAAGCTGGTGCACGGCGGCGTTCGGTATCTCGAGCAGGGCAACGTTCCACTGGTGATGTCGGCGCTGAAGGAGCGTGGACTGCTGCGGCAGAATGCTCCTCACCTGGTCCACGACCTCGCGTTCGTGGTGCCCAACTACTCCTGGTGGGAAGCGCCGTTTTATGGGATCGGGTTGAAGCTTTATGACCTGCTTGCCGGCAAATACGGGTTCGGTCAATCGAAGTTGCTGAGCAAGGAAGAGACGCTGGAGCGACTGCCGGCGCTGGAGCCGGAAGAACTACGCGGCGGCGTGGTGTACTACGATGGGCAGTTCGACGATGCGCGCCTGCTGATCCACCTGGCGATGACGGCGGCCGATCATGGTGCTGCGGTGGTGAACTATTGCCCGGCAACCGGCCTGCTCCGCGACGAAGAAGGCTATGTAAACGGTTTGACGGCACGCGATGCGGAGACCGGCGAGGAATATGCGATTCGCGCCCGCATCGTGGTGAATGCCACGGGCGTATTCACGGATTCGATCCGGCGGATGGCCGATGCTGAGGCCGAGCCGCTGGTGGTCACGAGCCAGGGCATTCATCTCGTGTTCAATCGCTCCTTCCTGAAAAGCGATACGGCGCTGATGGTTCCCCGCACCAGCGACGGGCGCGTGCTGTTCGTGATTCCGTGGCATGGCCATGCAGTGGCGGGTACAACCGACACTCCCGTTGATGCTCCCAGCCTGGAGCCACGCGCGCTGGATGAGGAAATCGAATTCGTCCTCGAGACCGCGGGACGCTACTTGAGTCGCCCGCCGACGCGCGCCGATGTTCTCAGCGTCTATGTGGGGCTGCGGCCACTGGTAAAGGGCGACGGCAAGACTTCGGCCCTCTCGCGCGATCACATCATCCACGTGGATCCGTCGGGGTTGCTGACCATCACCGGAGGGAAGTGGACGACCTATCGCCACATGGCCGAGGACTGCGTGGATCACTGCATCACTCTCGGCCGCCTGCGCGATGAGCCATGCCGCACGCGGAATCTGCGAATCCACGGATACGCGGAAAATACGAAGGGGTGTGATGGGTCTGAGATCGAAGGTTGGGGGAACGGGTTCGACGCGCTGACGGTCTATGGGGCGGATGCCGAAGCCATTTGCAAATTGTCGAAGGAGGATCCTGCGCTGGGCGAGCAACTCGATGGGGACCTGCCGTATACCGCGGCGGAGGTGGTTTGGGCCGCCCGGGAAGAGATGGCGCGCAGCGTTGAAGACGCTCTGGCGCGGAGGACGCGGGCGCTATTTCTGAATTCGAAGTCGGCCATGGCAATGGCGCCGGCCGTGGCTCGCCTGCTGGCTGGGGAACTCGGACGCAGCGAAAGCTGGATGGAGGCGCAGGTCAACGAATTCATCAAGCTGGCGCAACAGTACCGGGTGGCGTGAGTTTGTGCGACACTACCCCGGCGTAAAATGAATCATCCCATGGAGGTCGTCCGATGGCAGCAACTTGCACACACGTCAAGGATCACATGATGAAGGTGAAGCCTCACTCCAAAGGGTGCGAAGACTGCTTGAAGACCGGCGACACGTGGGTGCACCTGCGCATGTGCCTGGAGTGCGGCCACGTGGGCTGCTGCGACTCTTCAAAGAACCGGCACGCCCGCGCGCACTTTCATACCACGCAGCATCCCCTGATCCAGTCTGCCGAACGCGGGGAGGACTGGAAGTGGTGCTACGTGGACGAGACATATCTATAAAAAAGGCGCGGCAGTGCCCGTTGTCAGGCCAATTCCACTTCGATCGCCTTCTTCTCGGGGTCGAGTTTCACGATTTTGAAATTGCGGATCTGGCCGACCTGGAGCGGTTCGGCCTTCGACTCCGCGGCCTGAGTCTTGCCCTTCCATCGCGCCTGCAGCATCGACGAGAGCGACGAAAGATCGGCGTTTGCCGTCGGCGTAGCGGCGTGTGCCACGGACTTTTCCTGTCCGGCGGACACGCGGCAAGCGGCGCGGATTCCTTCGCCGAGTTCAACCAGCGCCGGGGACTCTTCAATGACGCGTCCTGAGACTCGATCTCCCGCCTTATGCTCGGCAATGTACTCGTCGATGCTGGTGGGCACCAGTTGTTTCATGCTGAGTCTCATCTGGCGCTTCTCGGCGTCGATGGCCAGCACCTGCGCCTTGACCACCTGCCCGGCGCGCAGCACGTCCGACGGATGGTTGAGGCGGCGGTCGACCGTGATTTCGCTGATGTGAACAAGGCCCTCGACGCCTTCCGCGATCTGCACGAATGCGCCGAAGTTCATTATTTTCGTGACCGGCCCCTCGACCTGTGAACCCACAGGATAGCGGCGCGTGACCTCGGTCCATGGATCGGTGAGGGTCTGCTTCAGGCCGAGCGAGATGCGCCGCTCTTCGGGCTTAATCGAGAGGATGACAGCATCAACGATCTCGCCCTGCTTGACGATGTCGCTGGCGATGCGCATCTTTTTGCCCCATGACATTTCGGAGACATGGATCAGGCCTTCGACGCCAGGTTCGATCTCGACGAAAGCACCAAATTCGGCCACCCGAGTGACGCGGCCGCGGACGCGCTGCCCGGCCTGATAGCGCTCGGGCGCGGTCTGCCAGGGCTCGGGCTGCAATTGCTTGAGGCCGAGAGAAATCTTCTTCGTCTCTGGGTCGATCTTGAGGATCTTGACCTGCACTTCCTGGCCGATGGCAAGCACATCGTCGGGCTTTTCGACCCGATTCCACGCCATGTCGCTGATGTGCAGAAGTCCGTCGACCCCGCCGATATCGACAAACGCACCGTAGCTCATGAGGCTGCGCACCGTGCCGGTGACGGTCTCGCCTTCCTTCATTGCGCCGAATTGGGCTTCCGCGGCGGCGCGCGCTTGCTCTTCAAGAACGACGCGGCGGTCGACCACCAGGTCTTCGTCGGTGACGTCGAGCTTAGTGATGCGGCAGTTGATCTGCTGGCCGACGAGCGCCTCCATCTCGGCGGAATCGCGGACTCCGCTGCGACTGGCGGGCATGAATGCGCGCACGCCCACGTCCACGTTGAATCCGCCCTTGACCACGCCGGTGACGGTGCCGACCACGGCGAGTTTCTGCTCGAACGCCTGCTCGAGCGCCGACCAGTCGCGGGGCTGAGCTACCTTGAAGCGGGTGAGGGAGTAGTATCCCTCTTCGTTACGGCCCGTGACGGAGACTGGGACCGTGTCGCCCGACTTGACCGATTCGGCGTTATTTTCGAACGCGGTTCGGGGCAGCACGCCTTCAATCTTGAAGCCGATGTCGAGGAACACCTGGTCCGCGGAGACGGAGATCACCGTCCCCTGCAACTGCCTGCCGGCTTCGGGCGAGCGCGCATGGGTCTTTTCAAATTGCGCGAGGAGGGCGCCGAAATCCTCGGCGGGCTCGGCAGCGGGCTCCGGCGCTGGTTCTGCGGAGGGGGTGGAATTCTCGTCGGGGGTGGGCTGGGTTTCTGGAGTCTCGTCTGTCATGGCCTGTATGCATTCATTGTTTCATGGCAAGGGCGGTCGAGGGGCCGGATCTTCCTGACAGGCCGCCGCATTCGGTTCTCCGATCCCTCTCCATGCTGCAACTCAGGGAAACGTCGTAAGCCGCGGCGTAACGCGCGGATTGATCGACGTAGGGCCGCCTGCGTCGTTGATAACGTTCGAAATCTCGCCTTTGTCATCAAGCGCGACGGTGACCATGCTATGAAAGCGAATGTCGGGCTTCTTCGGCACTTCGATTGCACGCGTAAGTACCACGTTGGGGCGGCGGAACACGCTGTAGATGCCCAGGCCCCAGGCTTCGTGGTGGGTGACGGTGTCGGCGACCTTGTAGGATGCCCATCCGTTGACGCCTTTTGCGCTGGTAAAACTCGGCTGGTCGGGCGGATCGTAGGGGATCTCGGACTGGTAAAAGTAGGTGCGGCCGTAGTCTCCGTTCCATAGCACCTGGAATTCCTGGTGGTGCTCGACGAAGAGACCGTAGGCCGTAACATTGTTGCCGTTCACGACCAGGCCGTTGGTGCTGGTATTGGAGTCCCAGCCAGCGCCGGCGCCATGATCGGCGCGCCAGATCCAGGTGTGATCGATGATGGTGTCGTTGCTGTTGACGCGAAGATTGACTCCGGCGCGGCCCACGCCTGCTCCGCCAACCCGAAAGAAAACATCGTGCAGCGAAATCGGATTCTGCGCGTGGCGAGCCTGGCTGCCTTCCGGTCCCACTTCGAGGAGGATCGGCGACCTGGTCTCGCCGGCATCGATCAGGAGGCCCGCAAGAATGATGCCATCAACGTCGGCGATGGTCAGAGCCGCGGTGCCGTTTATTGGCTTTAGCGTCGCGAATCCGAGTCCCATCACGATCGTATCGGGACGAGTAACGCGAATAGGTTCGCTGAGTTCGTAATTGCCGGGCGTGAGGAGCAAATGCTTACCCTGCGCCAGCTGCGCGTTGATGGTGGCAGCGGTGTCCGAGCCGGCACGGGCGATGTAAAAACGCGAAAGAGAAATCGAATGGCCGGATGTTGTTCCCCCGCGCCAGGTGATACCGACGCTGTCAGTGCGCAGGGACGGCACGCGCACGCTCCAGTCGCCGCGCTCGTCGACCATAAGGAAGGGCTTCTCCCGAACGATGGGAGTCTCGGCAACCCTGGTGTAGGGGGGCTTGGGCCATTCGCCGTCGGGCGGGTGAACCATGCCGACAAAGACCATATTCCAGTTGGAACCGGTCCAACTGCGCCACTCGCTGTTGCGCGAGATCCATTGCTGCTGGGAGCCGGAATCGGTATTACCGTCGATGAGCGAGTCGGACATCCAGCCGCCGCTGGCCCAGCCGTGGTTCTGATGGAGCACGAGGTCGCCAATGACGTGCATGCGCCGAAACGGCACGGCCTGCGATACCGCCCACTGCATGGTGCCGCCGGTGGGAGTTACGGCCAAGCCTTCGACTCCCCGCCAGAAGGTGCATGTGGCGTTGTTGCGTGGCAGGCTGGCATCGGAATGGACGTTGCCGATGATGTGAACCGCATCGGGCAATTGGCCGAGGCCAACCACCTGCGTATAGAAGCCCACCGGGATATCGACGTGGTATTCCCCGGGCAGGAAGAAGAACGCGTTCCGCTGCGAACCGAATTCGCTGTGCTGCTGCGCAGCGTAGACCTTGTCGATCTGTTCCTGGATCTTTGCCATGGGCATGGCTGGATTGAAGACCAGGACGTTTGGGCCGAAGTCGGGAATTGAAGTGCGGTGCAATTGCGATTGGGCTGCGGAAACCGCGCCCGCGCCAACAAGCATGACGCCAAGAATGGAAGTGCGATGAAGACGGCTGATACGCGAACGAAGAAGGAAAGGCATGGATATGTGATTCATCTGGGACCCGTGATCGTGATTGGATAGTCGTTGGTAATGGTACCGCGCGGTAACAAGTGCGGCAAGCCGACCCTTAAGAAAATCGTTTGAGGACGCACCTTTACACATTGCGCCCCTGAGAGCGAGAATTGCGCTACATGCGGAGATGGTAAGAATGCAGACCACAATCACACGCAGAAATTTCGTCCGCCTTGGCGCGGGCGCCATCGCGGCGGGCGCGGTAGCGAAGAGCACAATACTCCAACCTGCAATGCTCCGGGCTCAGGCACCGCCGACTTCGCGCAAGATCCGGTTTGTTTCGATCGGCACGGGAATCCGTGGCTGCGATTTGCTGCGATCCGCGCGCCAGGTGCCGACTGGCGAATGCGTGGGCACCGCCGATCTCTACACGATGCATCAGAAGGCAGGCCAGGAAGCGTACGGTGCCGATATTCCGACAACGCGCGATTATCGTTCGCTGCTGGACCGCAAGGATGTGGATGCGGTGATCGTAGCCGTTGCCGATTTTCAGCACCGGCGCGTGGTGCTCGATTGCCTGGAAGCGGGCAAGGACGTCTACTGCGAAAAGCCGATGTCGCACAACGTACACGACGGGCTGGCGATGGTGGAGGCAGTAGCAAAGGGCAAGCGCATCTTCCAGGCCGGAAGCCAGCGCGTAAGCAACATCGTGTACAAAAAAGCCGCGGAGATCTACAAATCGGGGCGGCTCGGCGAAGTGACCTACATAGAGGCGCACACCGATCGCAATTCACCCTCCGGCGCGTGGGTCTATCCGGTTGCGCCCGATGCCAGCCCCGAGACAATCGACTGGAAGACCTGGGTGCGCGACTCTCCCGATCGGCCGTTCGACGCGGAGCGTTTTTTCCGCTGGCGGTGCTTTGCGGATTACGGCGAAGGTGTGGCGGGCGATTTATTTGTGCACCTGATCTCTGGAATCCAGTGCGTGACCGGCATCAATGCGATTCCGGCCCGCGCCTATTCTTCAGGGAGCCTGACGCACTTCAAAGATGGGCGAGATTATCCTGATCTGCTGGCTACGCTGTATGACTATCCCGGCGCAACAATGAATCTGCACTGCAACCAGAACAACACCAACGCCGAAACCGTGGTTTTCTATGGGCGTGAAGCCACCTTGACCATCAACGACAACACACTCACGGTAGCCCCTCAGGATACGAGCCCTCAGCCTGAAGGATATTCACTGGACGGATGGACGGCGGCCGATAAGAAGAAGTACCTGGATGACTGGCACGCGGCGCATCCGGAGAAGCCGCTAAAGCTGGGCGAGGTCGAGACTTACTCGGCGCCGCGCTCCTATGATGACACCGCCGAGCATATCGCCACGTTCTTCCGTGCAGTCGAGACGCGGGAGCACGTGATGGAAGATGAAGTCTTCGGCAACAATGCCGCGACCGCCTGCCACATGGCGAATCATTCATATTTCCATCGCAACGTGGCCACGTGGGACGCTTCCACCCAAACGATCAAGGGCGCCTGAGAGCCCGAGGAGAATATGCAATGAGCCATTTTTCGCGCAGGAATTTTTTGAAGACGGCCGGTGCTGTGACCGCTGCAACGTGTGCCGGCAACAGATTCTCGGCCGCGAGTGCCCGCCACGTGCCCGTGGGACTGCAACTTTATTCGGTACGCGAGCAGTTGCCGAAAGACTTCGACGGCACGCTGCACCAACTGAGTGGGATTGGCATCAAGGAAGTTGAAGCGGCGGGGTACTTCAAGAAGACCGCCGCGGAGTTTCGACATTCACTGGACCAGGCCGGTTTGCGCTGCGTTAGCACCCATCACGCGCTGCTCGAATTGAAACCGAAGCTCGACGAGTGGATCGACTACGGCCACACCATCGGCCTCGAGTACATCATCTGCTCCTGGGCCGGCGTGCATCGCGACTCCACGCGCAAAGGCGAGATGACGCTCGACGATTGGCGCTACGCGGCCGAGGAATTCAATAAGATCGGCGAAAAGACCAAGGCCGCGGGCATCACGTTCGGCTATCACAACCACTGGGTGGAATTCGGAACCGAAGGCGGCGTGGTCTTCTACGATGAGTTGCTCAAGCGCACCGATCCCAAGCTCGTTTTCTTCGAGATGGATTGCGGGTGGGTGGTGGCGGGCGGGCATAATCCGGTCGACTACCTGAGCAAGACACCGGAGCGCTTCCCCATGCTGCATGTGAAGGACTTGGTGAAGCAGCCGAATGATAAGTACAAGAACGTGGTGATGGGTAAAGGAACCATTGACTACAAGCCGATTATGGCCGCTGCAACCGGGCTGAAGCACTACTTCATCGAGCAGGAAGAGTACGATGGCGATCCGATTACGGAGCTTCACGAAGACGTGGAGTACATGCGCAAGATCATGGCGTAGACGTGGAGGATGAACCGCAGATCCTTCACTACTCGACAAACGCCTTCAACCGCGCGAGCGTCTGGTCCCACTGGCGCGAGACCTCTTGGAGGTATTCGTGCATTTCCACGATCGGCCGAGGCTGAAACTCGTAGAGCGCTTCGCGCCCAGACCGCATGCAGCGCACAATTCCTGCCTTTGCCAAAACGCGCAGGTGCTTGGTAATCGCCTGCCGCGTTAGACGCGATCCTTGCGTAAGATCCGAGATGGAGCGAGGCTGCCCTGAGGACAGCCTCACCACCAGCGCCAGACGCGTGGCATCGCCCAGCGCCGCGAAGAGCACATAGGGCGGATGGCCGACGGAGCGGCGGTCAGCGTGCTTGCGTGACATAGCTTTCGATGTTCTTCATCTGCTGCGCCCAGCCATTATCGTTCCTGCTGAAAGCATCGGCGCGGCGGTGAGCGGGAATCTTGTCGAAGCCGGACTCCGTAACTGTCAGAAGAGTTCCATCCGGTATTGGCTCAAGGCGGAACTCGACTAGAGTTGGCGTTTCGCCGGAATAGTCAATGGCGGGATCGACCGCATAAGGGTGCCAGCTGAAAGAAAAAAGATGCGCAGGCTCGATCGTCTGGATGACAGCCTCCCAGGTGAGATGTTCATAGCCTGGGTGAAGAATCTGGCCCCGCGCCGTTTGACCGGGAACAAAGGGCGATTCGATTTTTACGCGAAACCATTCGCCGAATTGCTGATGGTCAGTGAGTGCCCGCCAGACGCGTAAAACCGGCGCCTTGAGTTCAATTTGTTTTTCGATAATATTGGTCATATTGCGCAACCTCAAGGTTGCATAATATCGCCAGCCCTAAGCACAATGCAACCATTTAGTTGCTTAATGTCTTCAAGCCGCGAACGCGGCCAGAGAAGGCGGTCCAGTCACTTCGATTAGGCTGGGCACATGAATGTTTTCGATGAGAAGCGGGCCGAACTGGAACAACACGAGTTCATGATGGGCATGGAACGGGGGCGGCTCGCGGTGGCCCTGGACCTGCTCACGGATTCGCTGATCCTGGTGGGGCAGCACGGGGTTTATTGCCCATCGTCGCGGAATCCCGCGAAGCCGGCGCTCGATTTGCAGGCGATTCTGGGCGGCATGGAGGGAGCGAAGGCGCTGATCCAGTCGGTGATGGAGGAGTTGCGTGAGAAGCCGGAGGGGGCGGCAGGGTGAGGGGAAATCTGGTGCGCCCGGAGAGATTCGAACTCCCGACCTAACGCTCCGGAGGCGTTCGCTCTATCCAGCTGAGCTACGGGCGCACTTTAATCAGCATATCGCATCTTTATAGTGCTCGTCAGACCATCCGATATTTCGAGGATGGAACGCGGACGAATCATCTTCCCTCGCCCAGGCCTTTCGTGCATACTGCTGAGGTATTCCATTAGGATTCCTGCGGAGCGTGAGACGATGGCTGACTGGAACACGGCCTACAACTGGATGATGGACAACGAAGACTATCCGCGTGCCTGCAAGCAGGTTCCGGATGCAGGGGGTTCAGGAACAGACCCGGTCTACGCCATCAGCGGGATCAATTCGGCGGCATGGCCGACGCAGTTTTCCGCCATCGCGGCCATCCCCCAGGACCAGCGCCAGCCCGCGGTGCAGCAGTTCTACCACGATTGCATCTGGAACAACTGGTTTGACCAGGTGGCTTCGGACGACCTGTGCAAGCGGGTGTTCGACTACGCGGTGAACGCCAATGGGGTCATGGCGGTGAAGTGCATGCAGCAGGCGCTGAACTCGCTGGGAAGCGCCCAGATCGAGGAAGACGGCCATTGGGGACCGGCAACCCTGGCGGCCGTCAACGGCGCCGATCCCGATGCGCTGGTCGCGGCATTCAAGGCCAAACGTTTGGAACATTACCAGGCAATTGTCGCGGCCAATCCCGCGAGGGCGCAGTTTCTGAAGGCGTGGACCGCGCGAGCCAACAAGTAGGCCCATTGTCATGGCCGCGGCGCCGAATCCCGGACGAATCGCGCCATTTAGACTGGTGTGGGGCCATGTACGCTGACGAGCCCTGGACAAGGCCAGAATGCATTTTCATTTTCCATTCACCGCAGGGGACATCCTGTGGACGCTTACTTTCGCCGCGCACCTGGTATTGCTGGTCGTGCTCCTGGGACGCGACCGGATCGCGCGGTTTCCATGGTTCACCACCAGCGTTGTCATCCTGGCGTTGCGCATTCTCACCATCCGGCTGCTAGTGAAGCGCCTGCCGGAAGTTACGATGGATACCGTCATCATCGTGATGGCCGACATCGGGGCCCTGGTCGGACTCCTGGTAGTCGTGGAGATTGCGCGGCGCGCCTTTGGAAAAGTCCAGCGTTCGACCTGGGTGAGCGGCGCGCTGGTGCTGATGGCGCTGGGCGTGGTGGTGCTGAAGTTCTGGGGACCGTGGCCGTCGTGGAGCACGCTCACAGCCCGGTCAACGATGGCGACGCTGCAGTTGCTGCAGTTGATCGCGCAAAAGACCAGCCTGCTGGTCGACGTCGAGACCATCTCCGTCGGCCTGCTTATTGTGCTCTTCGGAAGCCGCTTCAATGCGGGGTGGCGCAGTCACGTGCAGAAGATTGCGATCGGGCTTTCGACGGCGTCGATTACGCAACTGGTCGTCCAGGGCACCTGGCAGAGCATAGTGCGCACCGCGGTGGCCAATCCGGCCATCGCGCAGTCAGGCCCGGACCGCATGCGCATCATGGGGCTGGGGGAGAAGCTGTCGAATACCAACAGCACCATCTATGTCGCTATCCTGATCTGGTGGATTGTGTGGCTTTGGCGGGATGAGCCGGGACAGGCGAGTTCGCAGGAGGCGGGCTCGCTACCGGAGACAAAGGAGTCTACGATTGATGCCGGCCCGGCAACTACAGTGGCGGAAACCCACGAAGCTGAATAATCGATTTGATGGATCTGTCGATGTCTCGCCCCCCAGGTCTCAAAATCGAGACCTGGGGCACCCGAGCCCTTGAAATGAAAAAGAAATTCGCCTTCGGAGGTTTACTCCGAGGGCGCTCTCTTCTGTATGACTGCTTTATCTATTTCATCGCGGCGAGAACCGGCCTCTTCGCGGCGGGTGGATTGACCTGGGCGTTCAGGAAATCGGTCAGATCATCGAGGTCCCGTTTTGTGCCGACCAGCGGGGGCATGAATTTGCGATAGGGCGAGTCGGGCTTGTATTCGTGGAGCATGGTCAGGAACGAGTTGATATTGGTGCGATCGCGGCCGCTCAGCAGTTGTTGAAGGGGACGGTAGCCGTTGAGCGTGTGGCACGAGGCGCACTCTCCGCGGAAGATGGCTTCTCCGCGCGAGTAGCTCGAAGGTACAACGTTCCCGTCGCCGTTCCAGGTCCACATCGAGTTGGCGAGATAGCCTTGCTGGTTGATGCGGTCGCGATACGTGACCCGAACACCGTTCGAATACATCCAGCGGCCAATGACGTAAGGTTTACGCAGCATTTCACGCGCATACTCGCCAGAGCCGGTGGCGATGAGCGCCAGCAGAAGGACGCTGATTGCGTGCGAAAGATTGAAGTCTACCGGGTTTCGATAAGCGAGATAGTAGGCCACGCCGATAATGGTCGCTGACGTCACAATGATGATGAGGGCGATGCGGGTCACGGTTGAGAAGGTGCCGCCGGCGATAGTGTCGATGCCCAGCGTCAACAGCGCGCGCTGTGACTGCGGGACCATGAAGAGATACCAGACAAGCAAGAACGGAGTCGCGACGAACGAGGGAACGAGCCATTTGACGCTCCACTTCACGAGGCTGGTCTTGAGCGCGGGTTGCTTGTCGCCGTCGATGCGGCTGGAGGTGATTAATGCCCAGATGCCCGCCAGCGAAGTGCATACGCCACTGCGCAGCAACAGGCTCGGCCAGTAGGTGGGATTAAAGAATGCGTTCCAGAACTTGCCAGCTTCATGTCCGGTGCCGGCAACCGAGATCCATGTATCACCCGGCGTGAGCATAAAGGTAAGGATGCCGTTGATGATGACCAGTGTCGCGATCGAGGCACCGGCGTAGACCCAGCCGACTTTGAGGTGGAGCTTTGGATCGACGCGATTCCAAGTGTAGTAATAAACCGCGACGGTGGTGAGCTCGACCATGAAGAAGACCCACTCGATGGCCCAGCCGAAGACGAAGTTATGGATCAGTGTGCTGGTGGCTTCAGGGTGAGTGAGGCCGATGGCGAACCAGATGCCGACTCCCGACACGGTGCCGAATACGCCGGTGAGGACAAGGAAGAATTTGGAGTAGCGTACGAGCTGTTTCAGCCAGGCCGCGCCGATTTCTTTGTCGGCCATGCGCATGGCCTTTCGCTCGGCGAGGGGGAGATAGAGTCCGCCGCCCACGGCGAACTGCGAAATCATGACGTGGAAGATGGCGATCATGCCGATCACCCAGCCCGACCCGATATGCGGAATGTCCCAGAATGGATAGTTCATTGCTTAACTCCTGTCTCTTTTGCTCTTAGCTCTTAGCTCTTAGCTCTTAGCTCTTAGCTCTTAGCTTTCTTCTTGCCGAGTTGAACTTCTGTGTATCAACAGGGTGAGCTAAGAGCTAAAAGTTGATGGCCAATAGCTGCTTTACCGGATCGTCCAGTAGCCGATCGCGGTCGTGGCCAGAAGCAGAATGACTGCGACCAGGCCAAAATAGTGGGCGGCGCGGGCGCGGCGGCCGGCGTCCTTCTTCATGTCGTAGAACGGGATCAGAACCCAGAGAGCAATGCCGATGGTGAACAGCAGCAGGCCCGCGATTTCGCCGGCCTCGCCAGGGAGCCAGTTGCCAAGGATCTTCAGCATCTCGAAGGGGCTCATGAAGTACCACTCGGGATGAATCCCGACAGGCGCGGGAACCAGCGCGTCGAACTGCTTGCCCAGCGACCACGGGAACACCGAAGCCAGCAGCGCGAGGATATTGAGAGAGATGAGCCACATCGCCAGGTCCTTGCGCAGGAACGAAGGCATAAACGGAATGCTTTTGCGCTCGGCGGTGGGCTTGGCCTCTTCGCTGGGCGGGACGGCGTTGCCGTGCTTCTGCACCAGCCAGAGATGAAAGCCGAGTAGAGGCAGGAACAGTAGGGGCAGTACAACTACGTGCAGGGCGAAGAAACGTTGCACGGTGAATTCGGTAACGTCGGGACCGCCGCGAAGCATGCTGGCGATTGCCGGGCCGATAAACGGAATGGCCGCCGGAATCTGCAGGCCGACCTTGGTGGCGAAGTAGCTGAGTTCGTCCATGGGCAGCAGGTACCCGGAGAAGCCGAACACCGCTGCCAGCACCAGCAGCGCCATGCCGCTGATCCAGCCGAATTCGCGGGGCTTGCGATAGGCCTTCATGAAGAAGACCGAGAACATGTGCACCAGGATTGCGAAGACCATCAGGTTGGCGGACCAGGAGTGCGCGGAACGGATCAGCCAGCCGAAGTGCATCACGAAGGTGATTTGCCGGACCGACTCGTATGCGTCGGCGCCGGGCCGGTAATAGACCAGAAGCAGAATGCCCGTAAAGCATTGGACGATGAAGAGGAAGAGCGAAATCCCGCCCCAGTAGTACCAGAAGGACTGGGCGTGAGAGGGCACAGTTTTGTGGCGCGCGAAGGCCGCGAGTTCCGACAGGCCGAGGCGCTCATCGACCCAACCATAGACCGAGTTCGTGAGCGATTTAGTAGTCATGAAGCGATCCTTAATAGTGAACAGCGAACAGTGTCTAGGTGCGGGAAACCTCAACCCCGGCATCATTGACCGCTACTTTGAATAACTTCAGGGGACGAGGCGGCGGGCCGCTGACATTGGCCCCGGTGCGGGGATCGTAAACACCGCCATGGCAAGCACAGTGGATGCGGTTGGCCTGCGGTTCGTACTGCACCGTGCAGCCCAGGTGCGTGCAGACCGCGGTAAGAGCCACCCATGAGCCGTCATGGTGGTGAATCAGCATGGCCGGCGACGAACCGAACTTGAACATCAGCACCGAGCCGGCGGGGAGTTTCTGCGCGTCTTTGAGCGTGACCTCGGTGATGGCGGAGATGCTGGAGGCCATCTCGGCCGGTGAAGCAAGATAGCGATAGATGGGATAGGCCAGGGCGGCGGTATAGCACAGGCCCGCGGCCCCGGCGGCAACCAGGAAGGCACGACGGGTTCTGGTTTCGCCCGTACCTTCAATGCCGGCGACGACCTCTGGTTCTTCGAGAACGATGTGAGTACTCATTGAGCCGCTCCTTCCATGGGTTTCTGCGCGCGCGCGACCACCGAAATCAGCCACCCAACCACTCCCAGGCCGCCGATGAACAACGCAAGGAACAAGCCGACCACGCTCCAGTTGGTGACGACAGAACGATTCCAGACATCGAATCCCTTGCTGAGCAGGGTCAGGTCGCGGACGCCGTCTCGATAGACCGTGAGCATGATCTCAACCAACAGGGAGACAAGAGCGACGCCCCATCCGACCCAGCCGGCCGTCAGCTTGCCAAATCCGGCGATCGCAGCGAGGAGGACAGCCACCACGACCAGCGCGAGCCAGCTGTACCCCGCAAATCCTGAAAAGCGATAGAGCGAGTGATGAGCAAGACCGGCCTTGACTGCGGCGGGCTGCACGCTGGCGGCCCAGAGGCCGGCAGCGAAATAAACGATGCCGAAGAGAGCGGCAACTTTGCCACCCAGCCCTGCTGCGAATCTCTTCTCTTCGGCGGTGAAGGTGTTGCGGCCCGCGAGGTACACCATCCATAGGCCGCCGATAAACAAGCCGCCGGCCAGCATCAATAACCAGCGCGGAGTCAGCGTGGGATCGCCCGTGGGCAAATAGACGCCCGCGCCCGAAGCCGAATACATCTGCCGCCAGGCCTCCGGCCGCAGCATGAGGGTCATGTTGGTGGAGAGCAGACGGGCGATAAATCCAGCCAGCAGCCACGCGCCCAGGCCCACCCACCATGCCGATCGGCCCGCATCAAGGCGGGCGCTGAACTTGTAGAGCAGCCAGTACGCCAGGGTAAGCAGGGCGATGATAGAGATCCAATAGGCGCCAATGAGCACGCTGGATGTGTAAAGCGCGCGCCCATAGAGCACCTGCGCGAACAGCAGCGGCGGAACTCCAAGGTTGATCACGTAGGTCATGACCACGGTGAGCCGGCGGGCCAGCGCTCGCGCGGTGACGTGCGCGTTCGCCGAATTGCAGAAAAGGCTCAACACCACCGCCAGCAGCAGGCCACCCAACAGCATCTCGACGGCGACAAAGTGGAGCGAGAGCGTGACGATGTGCAAGAGTTTCAGCAGCCAAATCGGGGCGGGCAGTGGAATGGGATCGACAGCGGGAAATGATTGCATAACGATAGAAAGCTTCCTTTCACTCTCCGGCCGGCAGGTGAGGTTTTTTGCGAATGCTGAACTCGCGGAAGCAATCCCGATGCATCCGTCAGGACCGGGGTGCAGGGGTGATTGATACGGGAAGTGCAGCAAGCGTCGAACAGGTTGATGGAACAGCCCGGTTCAATTTGGACTATTTTGCTCCAATATCTGTTGGAAACAGCAGATTATCGTTGGAGGAAGCGAAGGGTCTGTGACAGCGAGCACGTAAATTGGTGATCCAAATCAAGTACACTCGCCTTTCAAAAAGCCTGCTCCCGTTTCACCGGATGGCGGACGCAATGGCAACGAAGCTTGATATGGAACGATGCAGTTCGTCGATGCAATTGACGCGTGCGGCCGACTATGCGGTGCGCGTAATGATCTTTCTGGCAGCATTGCCGCCCGGGGACCGTGCTTCGCTGCCGTCGATCGTGGAGGCAACCGGCGCACCCGACAGCTTTCTCTCCAAGGTGCTGCAGGGTTTGACGCGAGTGCAGCTGATCACGTCGCGGCGCGGCCCAACAGGCGGGTTTGAGATCACCCCTATCGGGCGCCGGGCGTCAATGCGGGACGTGGTTGAAGCCATCGACGGGCCGATCAATCTGAATTTGTGCCTCAGCGAGCGTCGGTCGTGTGCGCGCAAGTTTTGGTGCCCGGCGCATCCTGTCTGGGTAAAAGCGCAAGAGGCTCTACTTGGCGTGTTGAGCACCGCTATGATCGCCGATCTTGCTTCCGGCGAGGGAAATATTCCCGCACTCGCGCATATCAAGACGGGGACAGACGACTAGATTACCCAGTCGAAATGCAGTGAAGGGAATAATTGAGACCCATTGCGGCTCGGACCACATCCACGTTTGCAAGTTTGCTTTCGCGCGATGCACGGGAATTGCATCCAACTCCACGAGGAGAGTGCGAATGCGCTCAACCAGAATCTTTTTGCTGGTGATGGCCTGGGTACTTGTTTTCGCGGTCGGCTGCAAGAAGAACGCGGTCGACAAGATGGCGTTCAAATCGGCCTTGAGTTCTTACTACAGCGGCCGCCAGAACTGCCTTTGGGCCGCTCCCGTTAAGTTCCCTGCGCAAGCCGATACATCGAATGATGATCAGACCAGGAGCTACGACGCTTTGACGGACGCCGGTCTGCTTACACGCAAGGCCGAAGAGAAGAAGCGGTTTCTGATTGGATCGAAGCAGGTGAACGACTACGATCTGTCGGACAAGGGCCGCTCATCGTGGACTCCGGATACGACCCAGCCTGGATACGGAAACTTCTGCTATGGGCATCCGGAGGTGACTTCGATCGACGGATTCACACCTGCCGACGATACGGGAACGCGCTACAGCGTGACTTACCACGTAAGCGCGGGCAGCCTGACCGATTGGGCCAACAACGCGGAGATAAAGACCGCTTTTCCGAAACTGGCGGCGGACACCTCAGGCCAGCAGATGGCGACCGCGAACATGGCGAAGAGCGGCGATGGCTGGCAAGTACAGAACGTGCAGCCGGGACCGGCGCCAACGAACCCCATGCCATAAGGTCCATCTTTCGGTCGAGACTACGCTGCATCCGGCCACTTATACTGGCAGCCATGTTCATGGCCATTCGTACAGGCGCCGCGTGGGCACTGCTGGCGGCGGGAATTTCAGTACTTTCCTTCGGGCAGGCAGGCGCCGGGTCGGAAAAGAAATCACAAAAGCCAGGCGCGGCCTCGACGGGCGGCGGTACGCAGAACGCCACTGCGCCGCACCCGTTGCAGGTTGACGCGCAACATCGGCCGATCACGATGGGCGGCTTTGTGAAGACCGGGCCCATCGTGTTCGAAGACGCTTCGCAAAAAGCCGGGCTCACGAAGTGGACCCACAAGATGGGTACGCCGTCGAAAACCTACATCGTCGAGACGAAAGGGTCGGGCGTGGGCTTGCTCGACTTCGACAACGATGGATGGCTCGATATCTATGTCGTGAACGGCTCGACGTTCAACGCGCTCGACGGGAAGGAGACTCCTCCGCACGCCGCGCTGTTTCACAACAATCACGATGGGACATTTACCGATGTGGCGGCGAAAGCGGGCGTGACCAACGATCGCTGGGGATTCGGCGTAGCCATTGCCGATTATGACAACGACGGTTGGCCCGATATCTTCGTGTCGAACTGGGGAAAGAATCGCCTTTACCACAACAATCACAACGGAACATTCACCGATGTGACGGACAAGGCTGGCGTGGGGCTTGACGATCCCGCGGCGTGGCACACGGGCGCCACGTGGGGCGACTACGACGGCGACGGGCGGCTGGATCTGTTCGTTGCGGGATACCTGCATTACGACCGGCACAACCTGCCCACCGCGGGAGAGAGCGGAGTGCCCAACGCATTCTGCACGTTTCGCGGGGAGAAGGTGAGTTGCGGGCCGCGCGGATTGAAGGGCGAAGGCGATCATCTGTTCCACAACAACGGCGACGGAACGTTCACCGACGTGAGCGAGAAGGCTGGCGTCGCGGACAAGCCGGGATACTACGGGCTGGGCGCGGTCTTCGCCGACATCAACAACGATGGCAAGCCCGACCTGCTGGTGGGGAATGATTCAACGCCGAATTATCTGTATCTCAACAAGGGCGACGGCACATTTGAAGATGTGAGTTATGCGTCGGGTTTTGCGCTGAACGAGGCGGGGCGCGAGACAGCGTCAATGGGCATCGCGGTGGGCGACTACGAAAACAAAGGCATGCTCGATGTTTTCGACACCACGTTTTCCGACGACTACAAGCCGCTGTATCACAACGAGGGCGACGCCAATCTTACCGATATCAGCTATCACCTGGGCATCGCGGAGATCTCTGTTCCCTTTCTCAGCTGGGGCGACGCGTTTATGGATTACGACAACGACGGCTGGAAAGACCTGATGATGTCGGACGGACACGTCTATCCCGAGGCGGATAAATACGCGTGGGGCACGAGTTGGAAACAGCGGCCCATGCTGTTCCGCAACCTTGAAGGAAAGAAATTCGAACCGGTGCCGGCCGTGGAGGGCACGGGGCTGGCGGTGGTGATCGCCGGGCGCGGCATGGCGGTGGGCGACCTGTTCAACGACGGCAAGATCGATGCGGTGATCAACGTGATGGACGGGCACCCGGTGCTGCTGCGCAACGTGGACCCGGACAAAAATCATTGGCTGGAGCTGAAACTGGTCGGCGGCGAAAAGAGCCCGCGGGATGCGGTGGGCGCAACAGTGTATGTGACCTGCAACGGAATGCGGCAACGCGGCGATGTGATCAGCGGCGGGAGTTATTTGTCGTCGAACGATCTGCGGGTTCACTTCGGATTGGGGCAGGCGTCGAGCGTGGATGGGATTGAAATCCATTGGCCGAGCGGCAAGGTGGAGAAGTTCACCGTACCGGGCGTGGATCGGATCGTGACGCTGACCGAAGGAACCGGGAAAGCGGTGACAGAAACTACGGATCAGAAGTTTGCCGGCTGGGACTCAATGCGAGGAACTCACGATTCCCGGGAACCAATTCACGGCATTCTCGTGGTAGATTTTGCGGAGAATCGTGCTCGGCAGATTGAGGCCCTTCACGTCCTTGCCTTTGTACAATAGCGTGTCGGTGGTCGCAAAATAACGCCAGTCGTTCGCGTATACACTTTCGAAATCCCGCAGGGTCTCGGTCGAGCCCTGCGAATATCCAAGGTCCGTGCCGTAAATCAATCGATCTTGATATTTGGTAATGAAAGCAATCATCGTTTCGCGCGGCTGCATCTCGAAGTAAGGCATCCGGGCGGCCAGATCGACAGCAAAATTGGGATATCGATCCAGATGCTGGCCCAGTTCGGTCAGGTTCGACTCCATGCTGCCGAGATGCGCCCCGACCACGCGCAGATCTGGATTCTTCTCGAGCACGCGATCGCGCGCGGCCAAGATCTCCGCCTTCGTGGGAACATCGGCCTTGCCGTACATATAGGACCGCGGATGATCGCGATAGTATTCGTAGTCGGGCGATGTGGGATTGGGGGACTGCCAGGCTGAGTCCGGGTCCGCGACGTGGGCAACCAAGGTCTTGTTGTGCGCGGCAATGTCCTGGAGGATTGGTTCGAAGACGGGGTTGTCCGGCATGAGGTAATGCCCACTTGCATCTTTGATTTCCATGCCCACGTTTTTCCAGAGCTTGACCGCGATCGCGCCCTTCGCGAAGTCTTCGTTCATGCCCCGAATCGCATTCGCGGCGTAATCGGGCTGATTGAATACGTAAGGATCAAAGCTGGTGCAAAGCACGGCATAGCCGTGGCTGGCATGCACGACGCCCCGTGCTTCCTGTCTTTGTTTTTCGAGATCACCACGCCCTGACTCCATGTCGTTGACGACAAGGATGTCGAGGATGTGCAGATCCATCTTCTGCAGCATGGCAATGAATGACGGGTCAGCAACGAAGACATGCGCGTGCACATCCACCGGGGCGAGCGCGCGAAATTGCTGCAATTCCGTGGCAGAGAAGGGTCCTGAAATGGGGACGGCGTCCGATGCGGATACGCTCGAAGCAGCATGCAAACTGAGAGCAGCGGCGGAGATTGAGAAGCCGAGAACAATTGCGATTCTCTTCATCGTTTGCCTCCAGGCTTATTGCGCGATTGACCGATCGCGTACACTCAGAAAGTGATGCGGCCAGCGAGTTCGAGGCTGCGCGGACCCGCGCCTTCGGCGGTCTGCAATGCCGAAATGGTGCCGAAACCGCCGGAGTCGACCTGCACGTTGGGAGGCTCATAGTTGCGGCGGTTGAACACGTTGGCGGCTTCGATGCTGAATTGGAACTTTGCTTTTTCAGTCAGCGCGATGCTCTTCATCACCGACAGGGAAAGGTTTGCGGTGCCCGGGCCGACGATGCTGCCCACACCCGCAGTGCCGAAGTAGCCGCGATTGTCTGCCGGAATGGAGAACGCCGAAGGCGGATCGGACGGCGATTGCTGGGGCGGGACGAGCCACTCGCTGGTGGTGCGCCTCGACGGATAGATCGGCATGTTAGGCGTCAGGTCACAGCGGGTCTGACCGATGGTGGTGAGGATGTTGGTGCCGGCGGGATCGGTGGATGCTTCGTAGGGCGTAAGGAACGGGCCAGATTGCAACACCGCTACACCCGCAAGTTGCCAGTCGCCGACGAGGCGGTTCAGGGGACCGGAAGTCGAGAGCCACCGCTGGTTCTTCCCGAAGGGCACATCATAAAGCCAGGTAGTGAGAAAACGGTGCTTGCGATCGTAGATCACGTTGCCGTAGTCGAGCCCGGGATGAAAGCGGTTGGTTAGATAGCTGCCGCCGGCCACGGCAAACGCGCTGGGTGTGGCGCCGCCGGCATTCGATAAGTCGCGCGTCCAGGTATAACTGGCGTCGAAGGTAAGGCCTTTGCCGGTGTGGCGCGAGAACTCGGCGGTGCCGGAGTTGTAGTTGCTCTCGGCTGCGTTGGCCACGCTTTGAATGATGCTCCACGCCGGGTACGGGAGATTGGCCGAAGCGACGGTATAGCCCACTGTGTTGGGCTGGACCTGGTTGAGATCGACCATGGCTTCAAGGTTCTGGCCGCGGCTCCCTGTGTAAGAGAGGCGCATGCCGATGCTGTGGCCGAAGTCCTGCTCGAAGGTGAGGTTCCACTGCTGGACGGTCGGTTCCTTGTAGTGGATGGGAAAGGCATAGTAGAAACCCGCCGTACCGTATGCACTGCCGGCGGAGGTGTTGAAAGGGTTGGAAAAATTGAGCAGAGGCGTAACGCCGTCGGATTGGTAATCCTGATTGTAGGTCGCAACGTAGCTGGATGCGACCGCCCAGCCTGAGACGAGCGAGAAGCCGAGCGGCGACTCGATGAAGCGGCCCCAGCCTCCGCGCAGAACGGTGGTGTCTTTTCCGTAGGGGCGCCAGGCAAAGCCGATGCGAGGGCCGAAATCAGTGTGATCGGTAAATCGCAACGCCGATGGAATATGCGCCTGGGCGGCGGTGAGGATGGGCGTGGGAGCGATGGCGGCGGCGAAATCTTGAGAGGCCATCGCGAGGCCTCGGTTGTCGGAGACGATCACGGCGCCATTAACGCTGGTGGAACCGTCGGTGCCGATGCCAGTCCAGTCGGGCATGAAGGCGGCAGTGTTGGAGTGCGTCTCGCGCATCGGCGGGTGCAATTCATAGCGCAGCCCTAGATTCAGCGTGAGATTGGACCTGACCTTCCAGTCGTCCTGTCCATAAAACGCATAGGAATAGCCGACGCCGTCCATCGTGGGGTTGTTGGTGGAACTAACCGAGGTGTAATCGGGATAGCCGAGCAGGAAGGCGGTATAGGGGTCGCCAACAGCCGAGCCCACGTCGGAGGAACCGTCGAAGACATACCACCCGGACCTGTAGTTGCCGAACACGTTGTCGTCGTGATCGGTCAGGCGCCTGAAGTCAGCGCCGAATTTGAGGGTGTGTCTCTTACGCGTCCAGGTGAAGTTGTCAAGGAGTTCAATAATCTGGCCGCGCTGCACGCCAGGGTTTCCCGCCCCTGTGGACATGAACCCGTTGATCAGCACTTGCGGTGCTTCAGAGTATTGAACGTCCGGCTGAGGAACGTTGAAGCCGGTTTGGCTGAGCAGAGTGGCGGTGGAGTAGCTCTGCTCCTCTGATGTGTGCTGCTCGTTGAAGCCGCCGCGGAACTCGTTGAGCATGGCGGGAGTGAACACGTAGTTATACGCGAAGGTCAAGCCCTCGTCGATTTCAGGGGTGTTGTAGGCACCCTGTAGCGGGCTCCCTGCTTCAGCGCAATAGGTAAATGTGCAGAGAGCAGATGGCGCGGTCGTGACTTGGCGGTTCTTGTAGGAGAAGCGCGCGAACGCGGTCTGCTTCGACGAGATGGTGCGATCGAGTCGAACGTCGCCCTGGTTGGCAGAAATCGGCGAGGGGAAATTGATTTGATAGTTGTTGGTATAGGACCCGGCAGGGCCGTTGTTCGGCGCGGGAAACAGGTACTGAAGAACGTTGGCGGCGACTGGGCTGACCGGCACGCTGGTAGGATCGATCGGTGTAATGCCATCGGGCTGATAGATCGCGGAGACTCCCTGGCCTGCGAGATAGTCGGCGACATTACCGTTGCGCATGTCGTTCGAGGGAACACTCAGAACGATGGGCGTTTCACGAGGCAGACGCAGGCCTTCGTAGCTCGCGAAGAAGAATGTAGACGGTGGGCCGCTGGTGAAATGCGGGATCCGTATCGGGCCGCCCAGTGTGCCGCCGAAGTCGTTCATGATGATCTTCGGCTTGGAAAGCGCGAAGGGGTCGTTCGCATTGAGCACCGTGTTCTCATGGTTTTCGAATACGCCGCCGTGATAGTTGATGGTGCCGGCCTTGGACACGGTGGTGATGTCGGCGACTCCGGAAAATTCCGCGTTGTTATTGGACTCGCTGACGCGAATCTCCTCAATCGAGTTGAAGGAGGGAAACATCTCGTTGACGGGACCGGAGTATTCGACACCGACGCTGGAGATGCCATCGATGGTCACACTGAGGAGGGCGGCCGTGGTGCCAAGCACGGCCAGGTTGCCGGTGTCGTCGGTCTGAACGCCGGCCTCGGTGGTGAGGGTGGAGATGGGACTCGTGGACCCGGTGGACCGCGAGTAGATCGCAACCGGAAGTTCAACGAGTTCGTCGCCGACCTTGGTTTCGGCAACATTGGAGACCTCAGTGTTAATGACCGGGGCGGCGCTGTCGTCGATGACTACCACGGTCTGGGTTTCGCCGCTCAACTTGAGTACCGCGTCTACGCGCCGCGTTTCGCGCGCAGTGAGGGAGACTGCGGGGAGCGTCTGGGTCTGAAAACCTGTCGCTGTGATGGTGATCTGGTAGGCACCCACATCGATGTTGCGGAACGCATAGTCTCCATTGTTGTCGGTGGTCGCGGTTCGAGCGCCATTGGTCCCGGTGTTGAGCAGCGTGAGTTGCGCGCCGGTCACCAACGCTCCACTGGCATCGTGCACGGTTCCCAGAATGGTGCCGAACGTAGACTGCGCGGGCAGAGGGCTGGCAAATACCGCGGCAAGACAGCATCCAAGCAGGACACGGCCTGCGGCGCGACCAAAGACACGTATCAAGAGAAGGAATCTAACCATCCGGGCACCTTTTCAAGAAAAATTCACGGGAAGTACGCGGCCTGTTCGCTACGGGCGATCGCAACTTCCAATGTATCGCCAAGCACCGCGCTCGACACGTGATATCTTGCGGAAAAATGAACGGATTTTATGCAGAAGACCGGAGGTGCCGCCGGATCGCGTAACTGACCCATGAACTTGGGCACGCAAGCGCCATGATAGTCTGGCCGCTGTGGGAGCCAAGGAAACAGTTCTGAAGCCGGATCCTGCGGTCGGATCCACGGCAAACGCCCAATTCACCGGCTGGCATGCGGCCACGATCGCGCTGCTGGCGCTGGGGTACTCGGGCTACTATTTCTGCCGCTCGAACCTCTCCGTGGTGCTGCCCGACCTGATTCATGATCTGGCGCAGCATGGCGTCACCGCGAATGAAGCGCAGGTGAGGCTCGGCTTCATCGCTTCGGCGGGCACCATTGCGTATGCGGTGGGCAAATTCATCTCCGGATCGGTGGCCGACCTCTTCGGTGGACGGCGCAATTTCCTGGCCGGCATGGGAGGATCGATCTTCTTCACCATCCTGTTTGTGGCTGGCGGCGGGTTTCCGATCTTCACGCTGGCCTGGGTGGGAAACCGGCTCTTTCAATCCACGGGCTGGGTGGGCCTGGTGAAGGTCGCGTCGCGCTGGTTTTCTTACTCCACTTATGGAACCGTGATGGCCGTGCTCAGCCTGAGTTTCCTTTTCGGCGATGCCGCTTGCCGCTGGATAATGAGCCAGTTGATGGCGCACGGCGTGGGGTGGCGAGGAGTGTTTCTTGCGGCCGCGGGGTCGTTGGCGGTGCTGTTGCTGGCCAATGTGCTGCTGCTGAAGGAAACGCCGGAAGAGCGCGGCCTGCCTGCTCCGGAAGCCAATCCGCTGAATGTGTATGCCGCGGACGAGAAGCCTGCTGACGAGCGCATGGGACTCGGCGCCATTCTTCGTCCGCTGCTGGCCAGCTTTCCTTTCTGGCTGGTGTGCCTGCTCTCGCTGGGGACGACGCTGCTGCGTGAGACATTCAACTTCTGGACGCCGACTTACTTCGTGCAATTCGTGGGACTGTCGAACAGTGATGCGGCCAGCCGGAGTGCGCTCTTTCCGCTGCTGGGTGGAGTGGCGGTCGTGCTTGCCGGGGTCCTTAGCGACAAACTGGGATTGAATGGGCGGAATCTCGTTATCGTAGGCGGCATGGCAGCGTGTACGGTCTGCCTGGTGGTGCTGGCGCGCACCCCGGGACACGTGAACCCGTGGATGCCGGTGATGCTTGTGGCGTTGGTGGGATTCCTGTTGCTGGGCCCGTACTCGTACCTGGCGGGCGCGATGAGCCTGGATTTCGGCGGCAAACGCGGAAGCGCAACCGCAGCGGGCATTATTGACGGAGTGGGCTACATGGGCGGGTGGCTCTCGGGCGATACCGTGGCGCGGGTAACTGTGCGTTATGGCTGGCACAACGCATTCCTGATGCTCGCGGTCGCGTCGTTGCTTACCGCGCTCATAGCGCTGGTACTGGCCTTCCATCAACGGTTGAGAAAAGTTGGTATTGGGGAGGCTTGAATCGAATGACGCAATTGTCCACAGTCGACGAGGTGTTTGAAGTGCTTGCGACAGGCGGCGGAACGGCTTATTTCGGTGAGCCGGTCACAGTGCTCGAACACAGCCTTCAGGCTGCGTGGATCATCCGCCAGAACGGCGGAGAAGACACGCTGGTGGCAGCGGCGCTTCTGCACGATCTTGGACACCTGCTGCACCTCGAAGGTGAGGACGCGGCCCAGCGCGGACTGGACACGCGCCATGAAGAACTTGGAGTTGTGGCGCTTGAGGGTCACTTGCCGGCCTTGGTTCTTGATCCAATCCGCATGCACGTGGCGGCCAAGCGTTATCTGTGCTTCGCGGAACCGAAGTACAGGAAGGCCCTCTCGCCGTCGTCGGTCGAGAGCCTGGCGCTGCAGGGCGGCCCGATGACTGCCACGGAAGCCGAGGAGTATCTTGCTGCGCCGCACGCCCGCGAAGCCGTCCGGCTGCGGCGCGCGGATGATGCCGCCAAGATCGCGAACCTCGCGGTGCCAGCGCTGGAGAGTTATCGTCCGCTGGTTGCGGAGTTGTGGCGATGAGGATGGCGAGTGACATGTCTCCCAGGTCTCATCCGCCGCGGCGGACGAGACCTGGGGCACCCGGTTGTGCCTATCCACCATTGGATTTGCCGCTCGATTTGCAAAGGACGCGGGGAAGTGTTTCAATCAGGTTATTGAAACAGGGGTGCTCCGAAAGCGGGGCTGAGAAATACCCTCGAACCCGATCCGGATAATACCGGCGTGGGAAGTTTCCCGAAGTCACCAGCCTTCTTGAATCCCACGGCAGGCGCTCTTGTTTCAGTTGGAAACAAGAGGACACTATGCCGGGCGTTCCCAAATGCATTCGATCTGAATTGTCGCGAATCATAGCCTGCTTCGTTACTGGCCGTGGTAACAATCGGCTTGTTGGTGACTGGAGTTGCGGCTGCGCAGAGCAGTTCGCCCGAGCACGCGCAAACCGCACCGGCACAAAATCCGCAGACGCCCGGCCCGGCGATCCCTCCGGTGACCACGACCGTTCTTGTTCATGGGGACATCAAGGACAACTATCTTCCCGAGACGGTGACGGCAGGTACCCTCGACGGGGCGCAACTGAGCGAGACGCCGCTTTCCGCCACCGTGGTGACGCGCGATCTGCTCACGGACCAGGTCTCACGAGTACTTTCCGACGTGGTGAAGAACGACGCATCGATTGGCGAGGACTACGCGCCGGTGGGCTACTACGGCGACTTCGAAATACGCGGATTTCCCATCGATCTTGCCACCGGGTTGCAGATCAACGGGATGACCATTGCCGGCGAACAGGACGTGCCGCTCGAGAACAAGGAACGCGTGGAACTGCTGAAGGGCATCGCCGGAGTGGAAAGCGGAGTGACGTCCGCGGGCGGGCTGATCAACTTTGTCACCAAGCGGCCCGCCGCGATCGAAGGCATCGACCTGGCCACCGATCATCGCGGCAGTTCGTTTGCAAACGTCGATTTGGGCCGTTTCTTCGGCGCGGAGAAGCAGATCGGTGCGCGGTTGAACCTGGCGGGCGAGAGAATTCAGAGCTACGTAAATGGTGCCGATGGCTGGCGGGCCGTGGGCGCGGGGGCGGCGGATTGGAAGATCACGCCAAAGGCTATTCTGAAAACCGACTTCGAATATCAGCACAAGCTGGAGCGCTCGGTTTCCGGCTACCAGTTGCTGGGTGGGACAACTGTGCCGGATCTGCACCTGGTGCATCCATCCACCATGCTGGGGCAACAATCGTGGGAGAAGCCCAACACGTTCGACACGCTGAATTCGAGCGCACGGTTCGATTATTCGATTCACTCGTCATGGCGCGCATTCGTGGAAGGGAGCTACAGCCACTCGCTGATTGACGACAACGTGGTCTATGCGTACGGAACGCCGTTTGACGAGCAAGGAAATGTGAGCTGCCCGGGCGCGCCCGATGCTCCGTATTATTTCTTCTGCCCCGATGGCACCTACGCCATCTACGACTATCGCAATCCCGGCGAACTGCGCATCGACAAGGCTGGGGCAGGCGCTGGTGATGGGGACGGTGAAGACCGGGGTCCGTCACGCACGATCTGGCCTTCGGCGGCGCCGTATTTCGCGCAGCGTGGCGATGCCTTCGACGGCCGTGTATGACTATGTGGGTTCGGAGAATATCTATCAGCCAGACCAGGCGTTCCCATCGAATCCATCGACGGCAAGCCGGACCAGGCGGGGCCGCGCGTGCTGTATGAAGACAATCACCAGTCGGCGATGGTGCTGCAGGATCGCATGCACCTGCCGGGCCGAATTCAATTGATGGCGGGCGGCCGGCTTGATTCTGTGCGCGATCATAACTACGCGGGCATGGATGCGAATGGCAACTCGCCGTTAATCACTGACCGAACTATCTGGCTGCCTCAATACTCGGCCACCTGGCATCCCGCTGCAGTCGCTGATGCTGTATGGCAATTACAGCGTGATGCTCTCGCTCGGTCCGCAGGCGCCGTTCTGGGCGGGCGGCTTCTATCTTCCCCCGTACTTCACGCGCCAGGCCGAGGTGGGCGCGAAATATGAGCCGGGGCAGCGTATCCTGCTCTCCACCGCGCTCTTTCACATGCGCGCGCCCTTCTTCTATCCCAAGACGATCGACGACGCCGGCGATCAGAATTTCGTTTCCGAGGGGCGCGAAACACATAATGGAATCGAATTCAACGCGGAGGGCAAGGCTGCGAAATGGCTGCGCCTGGATGCGTCCGCCGCCGCCATCCATGCGGTTTCGAACGATACCGGGCACGCCGGCATTTGACGACAAGCAGGTGATCAACGTACCGCGCTGGCGCAGTACGCTGTTTGCCGATGTGGCGTTGCCGCATGCGCGCGGCCTGCACGTGATGCCCGGCTGGAGTTACACCGGGCGCAAAGAGGCCACGCGCGACAATTCGGTGAGCGTTGCGTCCTATAATCTGTTCAACCTGGGGGCACGCTACACGGTCGGCGGCGAACAGGGGCGAATGACGCTGCGACTCTATGCCGATAACATTACTGACAAACGCTATTGGAAGGACACCGGCGCGAGTTACGGCGACACGTTCATCCATCTCGGAGCCCCGACTACGGTGCGACTGTCGGCGCACTACACGTTCTAGGGCATTGGAAGGCGAAGAGACCGAATGCAAGCGGACGCGAAGACGCATGGACTGGACGGCACTCTGGTCGAACCGGACTGGCCGCCGCTCACGCTCGAGGAACTTCGTGGATTGTTGCGCTATTACCCGTCCGTCGGCAAAGCGAAGCGAATTGTTGACGGTGAGCCCGCGGCCATTCTCCGCCGCGAGCGTAGTGGCGACTGATATCGGACGCGTATTCATCAAGCGGCACCACGTCACGGTGCGTAACGTGGAAGGGTTGCGCGAAGAGCACCGTTTCATGGCCCACCTGCGGACAAATGGAGTGGCGGTTCCGCGCGTGTTTGCTGCTCAGTCCGGTGAAACCGCAATCAAGCTGGGCGAGTGGACTTACGAAGTCCATGACACTCCGATGGGGATCGATCTCTACGAAGAGGCAATCTCGTGGACGCCCTTCCGCTCGGTTGGCCACGCGTATTCCGCCGGGCAGGCGCTGGCGCGGCTGCACAACGCCTCTCGCGGGTTCGAGGCGACTGCAAGGAGAAACCGGCAATTGGTGGCAGGGTTCACGATCTTCGGCTCGCCCAATCCGCGTGAGAGGTTCGATCGCTATGTTGCGGCCCGTCCCGCGTTGGCAGCATATCTGGCAGCGCGCACTTGCCGCGAAGAGGCCCTGGTGCTGCTGGCGCCGTTCCATCTCGAATTGTTGCCGCTCATTCCCGCACTTCCACCGCTCTGGACGCACAACGATTGGCATGCGTCGAATCTTATGTGGAGCGATGCCGGCGTGAATGCGCGAGGCAGTGGCGGTGATTGACTTCGGGCTGTCGGATCGAACCAACGCCGTGCACGACCTGGCCCATGCCATCGAGCGGAACATCGTCGATTGGCTGGCGCTGGTGAATGATCCGCAGCATCCGGAAGATGTGGCAATACATTACGATCATCTGTCCGCTCTGCTCGATGGCTACGAGTCAGTGCGGCCGCTATCACGGGAAGAGTCTCTTGCGCTGGCTCCGATGACTGCGCTGTGTCATGCGGAATTCGCTTTGTCAGAGACAGACTATTTTCTTAGCGTGCTGCATTCCGAAGAGAAGGCGTGGTACGCATGCGAGGGCTATCTCGTTGCTCACGCGCGATGGTTCCGCGGAGCTGGAAGCAAACTCCTGGATGCATTGCGCACCCGTGCCGACGACGGCCGGGCAGTCCCTTCGCGGGATGGCGGCGCGATGATCCTGACAGCGATCGAGCAGTTCTTCAGGGCGCATTGGCTGGAGTTGGCCGGGTTTCTCACGACCGGCGTGGGCATCTGGCTCACGGCGCGGCGCAAACTGCTGTGCTGGCCGATTACGCTGGCCGCCGACGTGCTCTACCTGGTGGTCTTCTACCAGGCGCGACTGCTTTCTGATTCACTTCTGCAGTTGTTTTTTGTCGTCTTCACTCTGTATGGGTGGTGGCACTGGTGGCGCGGCGTTCGCGAAGAAGGCGAAGTGCGCGTGGTCCCGCTAAGCACGCGCAGCATGTTGCTGGCGATAGGGGCGGGAGTTGCGGGCAGCATCATACTGGGAATTCCCGCCAGGCGGCTGCATGCGGCGCTTCCCTTCCTTGACGCAGCGCTGGCCAGCTACAGCCTCGTCGGAAGCTGGTGGCAGGCACGCAAACACATCGCGAACTGGTGGCTATGGATCGTTGTCGATCTGATCTATGTCGGCGAATACATCTACAAGGATTTGTGGCTCACCGCCGTGCTCTACGCGGGACTGGTCGTGCTCGCTGTGATCGGGCTTCGCGACTGGCGGCGCGCGCCGGTGGCCGATCAGGTTGCGGCCTGAACCACGTTATGCAGCGGCTCGCCCTTGATATAACGGCGCAATTCATCGGCCGCGACCATCAGCGATCGCGCATCAAACTCCGGGCTTGATCCACCGATGTGCGGAGTGATGAGCAGATTGGGGCAGTGCCACAGCGGATGATCGATAGGGCAGCGGCTCAGGATCGGTAACGTCGAGAGCGGCGCGGATCTTGCCCGAATTGAGCGCTTCAACCAGCGCATCGGTCTGGACGATTCCGCCGCGCGCGGCATTCACTAGCAGTGCACCCTGGCGCATCAACGCAAATTGCTTTGGACCGATCAGGCCCTTGGATTCGGCGGTCAGAGGCAGAATCAGGACGATCACGTCCGCGAGTGGGATTAAGTCATCAAGTTCAGCTACGGGGTGGACCCGCGGTTCTGTGCGCGCGCTGCGAGCGACGCGAATGATTTCCACGCGGAATGGTTCGAGCATGCGCTCGATGTCCTTGCCGATGGAACCGTGACCGACGATCATCACGGTCTTTCCGGTGAGTTCCTCGAGTTTGACCGGCGGATGATAAGTGCGCTGGTCATGGGTGAGTTGCTGATAAAGCCTGCTGGCCTCGGAACGGCGCCGCCAGTCGCCGGAGCGCTGAATATCCAGGTAGAGCGGCAGGTATTTAAGCATGGCCAGGATGGAGGAGAGGGTCCACTCGGCGGTGCAAATGTTGTGGGCGCCGCGCGCATTGCAAATGGTGACGTGCGGGCCGACTGCGGCGGGGATCCATTCCGTCCCAGCCATCAACGACAAGACAAGGCGTACGCCGTGAAGATGCGGCCAGACGCGCAGGGCGCGAGTGGAGTAGGGATCGGGAATCCAGACATCGATCTCGACGGGGTGATCGAGACCGTCCGCAAGCGGGACGAGTTCGACCCCTTCGGGCATGACGCTTAACAGTTCCGGATCCAGGATTGCGGGGTAACCAACGCGAAGCATATCGGCCTGGAACTTATGCTACACGGCCCCGGCGAGTGGATGGACGCCCCGCTGCCCGTCGCAGTTGTTTAGCATGAAAATGAGGCGAACATCGGAATCGGCGACCGCCAAACCCATATCAACGCCAACCATGACTACAGGCCGGAAGATATCCAATGCGTTTGACTTCGAAGAAAACCTGGTCGCAGCAGGAGCTTGCCATCAAGCTTCACGTCGCAGATCCCGACGAGCGGGGCTTCCTGTCATGGGAACGGCGGCGCCTGCTGATTCACGCGGCGAAAACGGCGCTCGCCGCTGCACTTTGCTGGTGGGTGGCTTCGCGATTCGGCTTGCCTGACGGGTACTGGGGCGCGATCAGTGCAATTATCGTGCTGCAATCGAACTTTGGCGCCACGATTACAGCCTCGCGCGATCGCATTCTTGGTACCGCCATCGGTGCGCTGCTCGGCTTCTCGTTTTCACTGCTGGGTGCGGTTCCCTGGAACTACATCCTGGCGATCTGCGCCGCGGTGGTGATCTGCGGACTGCTCGGGTTCCGCAGCAGCTCGCGACTGGCTTGCGTCACCATCACCATCGTGATGCTGGTGCAATCGAGTTCGCACAAGGCCATTGCACTTACTCGCGTCGGGCAGGTGGTGTTGGGCATCGTGGTCGCGGTTGCCGTAAGCACACTGGTGTTTCCCGATCGTGCCCGACTGCGGTTACGGGATGGGTTGGCGCAGGAGTTCCTGGTGCTGGGTGCATTTTTCGAAACCATTCTCCAGGGGTTTCGCGGGGCGCCGGCCGAAAACCTGGCAGCAGCGCGCGAGAAGGCATTGGTCGCCTTACGAGGAAGTAATCGCTTGCTGGAGGCGTCGCGCAACGAGCCGTCCGGCGGGCCCGGTTGGCGCGAAGGCCTGGGCATGCTGGTGCAGTTTGGTCATTCGCTCTTCGATGCGCTGGTGGCATTGGAGCTTGCGGTAAAAGACAGCCGCGATGACGGCTACGCGGAACAACTTGAACCCGAGCTTGGGAAACTTGTTTCTGATATTCAGACGGGCTTTCACTATGTGGCCAGTTGCATTCACAAGTGGAGATTTCATGTTCCGCCGGCTGGACTCCACCTGGAAGATGACATTGCGCAACTGGAGGAGCGCATGAGCGCGTTACGACCCAAAGGCATCGCATTCTCACAGGCGGAGATTCTGCGAGCTTATGCGGTTCAACTTCACCTCAAGCAGATCGCTCGGCTGCTACGCGCATCGCGCGTAGAGACAAGCCAGGCGATCGGCGAGGCAGGCGGCGGATCTGTGGGCGACGGAATTTAGAATTTGAACTTACGCAGCGCTTCTACGCAATCTTCAATTTCTTTGATGGTGATGGCGTAACCGAAGCGCAAATGGCCTTCGCCCTGCGCACCGAACACGACGCCGGGGATGGTGGCGATGTGGGCCTTATCGAGCAGGATCTGCGCGGCTGCGCGGCTGCTCTTGCTGATCTTCTCCACGTTGGGAAATGCGTAAAAGGCACCTGCCGGGGGATCGCATGCCAGACCTACTTCGCACAGTCCGGCCAACAACAGATCGCGCCGTTTGCGATACTCCTCGCGGCGAGCCTCAATCTGCGGCTCAGGCGTAGCGAGCGCCTGGATCATCGCGTATTGCACAGGAGTCGCAACGCCATTGGTTGAGTAGAGAACGATTTTGCGAACCGCCGTCATGAAGGGCTCCTGGGCAACGGTGTAACCCGCGCGCCAGCCGGTCATGGCATAGGTTTTGGAAAACGTAAAGCAGGTGATGGTGCGCTCGGCCATTTCGGGGAGCGAAGCGATCGAAACGTGTTCGCTGTCATACACCAAATCCTCATAGGCCTCATCGGCGATGACGATCACATCGCGCTCTATGGCGAAGGCGGCTACTTCTTCGGCCTCAGCGCGCGTGAAGACCAGGCCGCTGGGGTTCTGCGGCGTGTTGTAGTAGATGGCGCGCGTTTTCGGCGTGGAGAACTGTTCGAGCGTGTTGCGAATGCCGTTGCGGCGCGCAGTGATCGTGGGCACGAGCAGCGGCCGCGCCTGGGTGCCAGTTACCAGGTCACCGATCGGCGTCCAGTAAGGCGAAAAGACGAGGGCATCGTCTCCCGGGTCGAGTACGCTTTGGAACGCCGCGTACAAACCCTGCGATCCGCCGACTGTAACGATGACCTCGTCGGCGGTGACGTGCATGGCGTTCTTGCGAGCGAGTTTTTCGACTAGCATCTTGCGCAACGGGAGCAGGCCGGAGGACGGCGCGTAGTGGGTTTGGTTATCGACAAGCGCCCGCACTGCCGCGAATTTAATCTCGTCAGGTGTCTCGAAGAATGGCTCGCCGCCGTGAAGTGAGTGCACCTGGAGACCTTCGGCACGCATGGCCATAACCTTGTTGCGAATCTGCACGATGTCGGAAAAACCAACTTCGTCTAACCGCTTGGCCAATCGAATCCCGCTCGCTTTGGTTGCAGCCATTCTTTTTCCTTTCCGCACAAGGTTCGACTCCAGCATAGCTGAAGCCATGTGAATTTCCAGAACGTTCGGGCGTGGCTCGAGTCAGACAGCCAGCATCTCGGTGTATACCGCCATCCCGACCACCGCATCGACGCCCATGGCTTGCAAAGCGTCAATTTCCTGCTGGCTTCGGATGCCGCCGGCCACAATGAGTTGCTGCCCTGTAAGTTTCCGTAGACGTGCTGCGACCTCGATGGGAAAGCCCTGCATGAGCCCTTCGCCGTCGACGTGCGTGTAAAGAAATGCTGCGACATGCGGTTCGAGTTGCGGGATCGCCTGGTCGGGCGTGAGAGCGACCTGCGCCTTCCAGCCTTTCACCGCGATGTTGCCGCTTTTAGTGTCGATGCCGGCAACGATCTGTGCGCGGCCTACTGCATTCGCGAGTTCGGCAGCAAAACCGGTATTTACCGCAGCCCGGCCATCCTGCTCAGAGAAGAGGGCAGACCCAATGATGACGCGCTGTGCGCCTGCGTCGAGAATGCGCCGAGCGCGGTCAATGGAGTGGATGCCGCCGCCGGCCTGGCAGGGCAGACGCTTCGCGATCTGCTCGACAAGGGCGGAATTGTCGCCCTGCCGCATCGCGGCGTCGAGATCGATCAGTTGCACCAGGGGATAACGTGCGAATTTCTCGATCCAGTATTCGAAGTCGTCGAAGGCCAGGCGCAATTTCTCGCCCTGCACCAGTTGCACGATGCGCCCGCCGAGCAAATCGATCGATGGAATCAGCATGGCAGCCTCACCGGAATTCCCACTTTTGCGAGTTCCTGTTTGAGCGAGCGGGCGCTCGAAACGCCGAAGTGGAAGATACTGGCGGCGAGCGCGGCATCGGCCTTTCCGCCCGCGAAGACGTCGGCGAAATGCTGCAACCGTGCCGGCGCCGCCCGAGGCGATGACGGGAATGCTGACGGCTTCGCTGACAGCGGCGGTGAGTTCGCAGTCGAAGCCGGCGCGGGTTCCGTCGGCGTCCATGGAGGTGAGCAGGATTTCGCCTGCGCCGCGGGCTTCGGCTTCGCGCGCCCACTCGACCACTCGGCGGCCGGTTGGTTTGCGTCCGCCCTGCACGTACACCTGGGCGTCGCGGACGGGATCGGCCGCATTGGGATCGCGGCGGGCGTCGATGGCCACGACCACGGCCTGCGCGCCGAAGTTGCGGCCGATGGCATCGATGAGCGCGGGATCGGCGAGAGCGGCGGAGTTGACGCTGACCTTGTCGGCGCCTGCGTCAAAGACGTTCTCTGCATCGCGCGCAGTGCGGATGCCGCCGCCAACGGCGAACGGAACGAACAACTCCCGCGCCGTGCGGCGGACGGTATCGAGCAAAGTCTGGCGGCCTTCGTGCGTGGCCGTTATGTCGAGCAGCACGATCTCGTCGGCTCCTTCGCGAGCGTGACGCGCAGCCTGCGTCGCAGGGTCGCCTGCATCAACGAGGTCGACGAACTGTACGCCTTTGACCACGCGGCCGCCGTGGACATCGAGGCACGCGATGATGCGCTTGGTCAGCATGAAAACTCCAGGAAGTTGCGAAGGATTTTGAGGCCGGTCGCGCCGGATTTTTCGGGATGGAACTGCACGCCCATCACGTTGTCGCGTTCGACCGCGGCGGCGAATGGTTCGATGTAGTGGGCAGTGGCAGCCGTGTCAGATGTGACCGGAGCCTTGTAGGAATGCGTGAAGTAGACATATTCGCCGGGCTCCACTCCCGCCAGCAGGCGCGATGCCGGACGCGCATCGAGCGAATTCCAGCCGACGTGAGGAACCTTTTCATTGCCTTCGGCGAAGCGCGTACATTGCTCCGCAAAGTGCGCTAGGCCGGGCTGTTCGGGTGCTTCCGTTGAACCGGCGTAGAGCCATTGCATGCCGACGCAGATGCCAGGAACGGGACGCCGCGAGCGACGGCGGCGCGGATTGCAGGGGTCAGGCCGGCCTCGTCGAGACGCTTCGTCGCGGCGAAATGGCCGACGCCGGGCAGGACCAGGCGTTCCGCGGATTCGACAACCGACAGGTCTCCGTCGGTCACGGCAAGATCTGCGCCGAGGTGGCGCAATGCTTTCAGCACCGAGGTCAGATTGCCGGCTTTGTAGTCGATGACGGTTACGCGCATCAAAGAAGCCCCTTTGTCGAGGGCAGCATTTCTCCCAGTTGCTTGTCGCGCGAACAGGCCACGCGCAGTGCTCGCGCGAAGGCTTTGAAGATGGCTTCAATCTTGTGGTGATTGGAGCGGCCGTACATGGTCTTGACGTGCACGTTGGCGCGGGCGCCGCGCGCAAAGCCTTCAAAGAAATCCGTAACAAGCTCGGTTTGCAGATCGCCGACGAGGCGCGTGCGAACCTTGGTGTCGACCGCGAATGCGGCGCGTCCACTGAGGTCCACGGCGGCGATGGCGAGAGTCTCGTCCATGGGCATGAGGAAGTAGCCTGCGCGCAGGATGCCGCGCTTGTCGCCGAGCGCGCGATCGAATGCTTCGCCGAGCGCGATGCCGACATCTTCGACAGTGTGATGCTGATCGACATCGAGGTCGCCGTCGCATTTGAGATCGAGATCGAAGGCGCCGTGTCGCGTGAACAACTCCAGCATGTGATCGAAGAATCGAATGCCCGTGGAGATCTTGTATTGGCCCTGGCCTTCGATGGTGAGCCTGATGGAGATTCGAGTTTCGGTGGTGTTGCGGTCGAAGGTGGCGCCACGCGCGATTGGGGCGGAATCCCAGGTCTCAGAAGCGAGACCTCCGCCCCGCGGACGACGACCTATCCGCGGGGACCCCGGACCTGGGGCACCCGGTTTTTTGCTCGTTGTCATCGAACCTCCTGGCTGCGCACAGCCGCCAATGCTTGATTCAGGGCCAAAACAGCCCTTTGCATTTGCTCGCGTGTGCCGATGGTGATACGGACGCGGCCTTCGCAGCCCGGATCATTGGAGCGATCGCGAACGAGCACGCCGGTCGGCAAGCATGTGGCGCACGAATTCCTTGTGGTGGGGACCAATGTCGACCAGGATGAAATTTGCGCGGCTGGGCCAATAGCGAACGCTGAGCCGATTTTAGGGCGTTCTCGAAATCGTCGCGCGCAGCGAGCACCTCACCCACGTACCAATCTAGGTAGGCCGTATCGTCGAGCGCCGCGGGCAGGCAGGCAAGCGCCACCGAGTTCACGCTGTAGGGCGAAAGAACGCGGCGAATCCAGTGCATCAGATCGGCAGGCCCGGCGAGCACTCCCACGCGAAGACCTGCCAGACCATAGGCTTTCGAGAAGGTTCGCGCAACGATAAGGTTGGGCAATGTCCCGATCAGGTCCATCACCGTCTCGCCGCAGAAATGGAAGTAGGCTTCGTCCACCAGGATGACTGCCTGTGGCGCGAGGCGAGCGAGTTCCAGAATCTGCTCGCGGGTCGCCATGGTTCCCGAGGGGCTATTGGGGTTGGCGATGGCAATGATCTTGGTGCTCGGAGTGACGGATGCGAGCAGTTTCTCAAATGGGAATTGCAGATCGTCGCCTGCCTGCACAGCCACGACGCGCGCGTCGGTGGCAGACGCATACACCTCATACATCGTGTACGTGGGAACGGGCAGCAGGAGTTCGTCGCCCTCATCGAGGAAGGCTTCAAATAGAACATGGATGGCTTCGTCAACGCCATTGGTGAGGGCAACCTGTGCGGGAGCGAGGCCAAGATGCGCGGCGACGATGGCTTCAACGGATTCGCGCTCGGGATAGCGCGTGAGTTCTCCGGCAGAGATGCGCCCGAGGACTTCGCTCACTGCGGGCGAGCAGGCAAGCGTGTTCTCGTTAAAGTCGAGACGGAGCCCGTCGCGACTGCCAAGCGGCGGATGATATTCCTTCATGGCGCGAACGCGCGCGCGTGGCGCTGGGTGCATCAGAATGGCTGGCTCAGGCACGGGCCGACCTCCTTTTCAATCGCGTGCGAATGGATTCAGCGTGGCCTGTGAGCCCCTCGGCCTCGGCGATCAATGCAGCGTGAGGTCCGAGTTGCGCGATTCCCTGCGCCGAATACTCCTGCACGGTGATGACCTTGACGAAATCGTTGACGCTAAGCCCCCCGCGCACTTTCGCCATCCCGCCGGTAGGCAACGTGTGATTGGGTCCGGAGATGTAATCGCCCATAGGCTGTGCAGACCACCGGCCGATGAAGACAGAGCCGGCGTTCTGGACCCAAGCCAGATCTTGCGCGGTGTCGACGGTGAGGTGTTCGGGAGCGATGCGGTTAGTGATCTGGCGCGCCTCATCCGAAGTTGGCGGCGAGAATCACTACCCCATTTCGATCGAGAGCCTCGCGCGCGACCGCATTGCTGCGGCTGCGTGCCTTTGCTTCGGCGATAACCTGTTGCGCGAGATCGGAACGCGTGGTGATGAAAACCGCGAGCGCTTCGGGATCGTGTTCCGCCTGGGCAACGAGGTCCGACGCGATATCGACGGCGCGGCCGCGTTCGCTTGTGATCACGATCTCGGTTGGCCCGGCGAGCATATCGATGGCGCAATCGAAGGCAACGAAACGTTTGGCCGCGGTAACGTAGAGATTGCCGGGACCGACGATCTTGTCTACGCGCGCGATGTTTTCTGTGCCGTACGCGAGTGCCGCGATGGCGTGTGCTCCGCCAATGCGATAAAACTCTTCGATCCCGAGCATGTGAGCGGCCGCCAGAGTTTCCTGCGCCGGCTTGGGCGACACCACCACGATGCGCCCGACGCCCGCAACCTGCGCGGGAATTGCGGTCATCAGCAGAGTGGATGGGAGGGGATGCCGGCCGCTCGGCACATAGCAGCCGACGGAGCCTAGCGGACGAACGAGTTGACCGGTGGTCAAGCCGATTCCCGCTGAACGGGTCCACGACGCCGGCATCTGTCGTTTCGCAAACCGGCGGATCTGCGCTGCGGCTGTACTAAGAGCCTTGCGGAGCGCGGGGTCGGTTGCATCCCATGCCGTAGCCATTTCTTCGCGTGTAACGCGGAATGCATCGGGGCCGGCGAGGCCGTCGAATTGCGATGCATAACGCAAGAGAGCGCGATCGCCTCTGCGGCGCACATCTGTGACGATGCGCTTAACAGTGGGCATCACGCTGTCAAGCGAAGTGCCGCTACGCTGCTCCAACGCGGCGAGAACATTCGCAGCGTTGGTTGCGCCTCTTCCTTTGGTCCGGATGAGTTTCATTGTGTCTCCTCGGGACTAAAGCACAACCTTGTTGAGCGGGTATTCGACGATGCCGGTGGCGTTGGCTGCCTTGAGGCGCGGAATCACTTCGCGCGCGGTACGCTCTTCGACGATGGTGTTGACCGCGACCCAATCGGGATCGCTCAGATGCGAAACCGTGGGCGAGTTAAGCGCAGGCAATACCGAGAGAACCGCGTCGAGATTGGCGCGCTGCACGTTGAGCATGAGGCCAACCTGAGACTGCGCGTCGATGGCGCCGCGCAGCATGAGGGCAATGGACTCGATCTTCTCGCGCTTCCACGGATCGGCGAGCGCCGATTTGCTTGCGATAAGGTGGGTCTCGCTCTCCATCACGGTATCGATGATCTTCAGGTGATTGGCTTTGAGCGAGCTGCCTGTCTCGGTGACTTCGACGATGGCGTCGGCGAGCATGGGTGGCTTCACTTCTGTAGCTCCCCAACTGAACTCGACCTTTACGTTCACGCCGCGATCGGCAAAGTACCTCTTGCTCACCTCGACAAGTTCGGTGGCGATGATTTTGCCTTCGAGATCCTCGGCCCGTTCGAAGCCGCTCGACTCGGGCACCGCGAGTACCCAGCGCACTTTGCGGCGGCTCTGCTTCGCATACGTCAGCGATGTGACACTGGCAACGTCGAGGCCGCTTTCGACGACCCAATCAATTCCAGTGAGGCCGGCGTCGAGGACGCCGTGATCGACATAGCGCGCCATCTCTTGCGCGCGAATGAGCATGCATTCGATCTCGCTGTCGTCGATGGATGGAAAGTAAGAGCGGCCGTCGGCGTAGATGTTCCAACCGGCGCGCTTGAAGAGAGCGATGGTCGCATCCTGGAGACTGCCCTTGGGAATGCCGAGCCTGAGTTTATTAGCCATTGGCGGCCTCCGCGTCGCTTTTGTCGAGATCGATGGGGCGGGTGAAACAGCTTACCGTTCCTTCATGGCAGACGAGCCCGTCGCCTTCCACTTCCACCCGAAACAACAGCGTGTCATTGTCGCAATCAGTGGATGCGGAGACAACGCGCAGGCGGTTACCGCTGGTTTCGCCTTTCATCCAGAGTTTCTGCCGGGTGCGACTCCAGAAGGTCACGAAGCCGGTTTCGAGAGTTTTCGCATAGCTGGCCGGATTAAGAAAACCCAGCATCAGAACTTCGCCGGTGCGCGCATCCTGGACAATTCCTGGAGCGAGCCCATCCATCTTGTCAAAATCGATCATTTTCCTGGTCTCGGTAAGGGGTTATGGTCAGACGGAAAAGCCCGCCAGCGTGGTTGCCGGCGGGCTTTGGTAATTTCTGATCTCTCTGGCCGTCTAGTTCAGGCCATGACAGTCCGCCGGCATGGGGTGCCCATGATGGTGGTGATGGCCGTGATGGTGGCGGAACTGCATCTGTTTTTAACGTAAGCGGAAGGGTCGGGCGATGTCAACCCAGAAAGAACGAATCAATGTGGAATCAGGGCTGCGGCTGCCCCTCGGGCGCCGGAGCGCGGAGCACGGCGAGCACACTGCGATAAAGACGATTGCGCATTTCAAAACGCTCCGACGCGCGGGTAACAAAGCGGACTTCTACGTCGATTCCGGAGCCCGATGGACGCAAATTTACCGCGGGATCGGTACGGAATTTGCTCAGGTCCTTTCCCTGCGCGCCACGCATCCACTCCTGCTCGGCGATGCGCGTGTTCTCCTGCGTCTCTTCCTGCACGGCGTGCAAAATACGATCCGTGATGTCATGCGAATCCACCGATGGCGGGACCGCGACCGTGATCTCATCCCACATCCATTGTCCGGTGGTGGAGAAGTTGAAGTACTGGCCGCGGATGGCGAAGCCGTTCATAAAGCTGATGCGCCGTCCGGTGGGAAATCCGCGGTCCCCGAGGGAGCCGATCTCCAGCAGAGTAGTCCTCATCAGACCAACCTCAACCACTTCGCCTCCGACGCCATTGATCTCGACCCAGTCGCCGATCCGAATGCCGCGCTTGCCCATCAGGACGAACCATCCGAAGAATGCCAAAACGAAATCCTGCAGCGCAATCGTAAGCGCGGCGGTGGTGAGCCCCAGAATGGTCGGCGTCTCGTGAGGCGCACCAAAGAGCACCAGCAAAATCAGCAGGATGCCCGCAGCCTGCACAGCCAGGTCGAGAACCATGCGCAGCGTTTGTGCCTGCCTTCGATCGAGCGCCGGGTGCGACATCAGCCGCCGCACCAGCGAATGGCCGAGGATCATGCAAATGAGAATGAGAATGATGAACGCGGCGGATTGAAGGATGAGGTGCCCGAGAATGCGACGTTGACGGAGCACCTGCGTCGACCACTTGGAATACACGGATGCGAGCTGCTGCTCGGTCTGGATTCGGTCGTCATAAATGGTGAGCAGTTGGCGCTCAGAACTGCGGTCTTTGATATTCGCGAGCTTTGCGCTGCGATCGCCTGTGCCTGCGGCTGGAGCATTCGCGCTGGCCTGCTCCTCGAGAGCGTTGTGCTGGTCAGTCAGCGTCCGGATGTCATTCTGCGTCTGTTGCATGGCTTGTTGCAGTAACTGGTAACGCGACCTTTGGCGGTTCCATGCTCCGAGACGCCCGAGGAGTGTACCGTACCGTCCCGCCGAAAGAACGGCGATCTGTCCATCCAGGTGCGATTCGCTGTCGTACTTCTTCATCGCCGCCTCATGGGAAGCGAGTTCTCCCTGGATCTGCGCGCGTTGATCGCCGGATGCACGGGCCAGATCTTCCTGAGCGTCGTCCAACTCGTCTGAGTCGAGTTGGAGTTGGGCCTTGGCGATGTCGAGGTCTGTATCGTCATCTGACGCGGCGGGCTCTTTCGATGCATTGCCGGAAACTGACGGCGTCAGTTTCTGAACGATCGCCTGGTCCTGATTCACCACCTGCTGCAGCTGGTCGACTTTTTTCGACAGCGCTAGCGCGTCGCCTGTAAGCGTGCGACGCTGAGCCTGGATGGTTGCCTGGCGCAGCGCGGCCGAGAAGGCCTGATCCACTTCGTGGTCGGCGAGGTGTTCGGCTTCGTGCGCGAATTCGGTTTCCTCGGCAGTAACGGCGAGCGCGGCAAGCGTTTCGGCGGTCTGCCAAGGGCTGAGATCGACGATGGTTTTCTTCGCCGTGGTCGAGGCGCGGCTTGCTCCGCTGCCGGGCAGGAAGAATAAGTGTGTCATGGCGTCGCGAGTGGTCCATGCAAAAACGACGCAGAGAATGAGAAGGACGGATAACACCAGCAAAGCGGTATAACGTGTGCGTCTGAAGAACTTCGCACGGATCTTCTGGGCCGTGGCGGGTACAGATGGAGGGAAGGCCATAAGACTATTTTCACAGGTTGCGTCTCGCGGTGGTGAGAAATTTCGGGAGGGTTGGAACGAGTGTTGGATGGTCCTTGAGAAACAACGAATTAGGTCTCGCATGCGCGCTTGCGGCGATGACTACGCCCCGACTCTTGCGTGTCGCTGACACCAGGCGGAAAATAAGTCCGTGCGAATGCGACCGGGACTCACACTGCTATTGTTGATGGCCGTTGACTTCTGCCTTGGACACGCGTCTCCGGCCGCGATTCCGCAAACTCCGCCTGGACATCATTCAGCTCCGCCGGAGGAGATGCGGGTCGATATCAACCACGCCACTATCGAAGAGCTGCTCAAGGTTCCGGGCATGTCGCAAAGCTGGGCTGGGCGCATTGTGCGCTTCCGGCCCTACCGCACCAAGCAGGACCTGGTGGATCGCGGGGTTGTGAACAGCGACGTCTACAACCGCATCAAGGAGTACATCATCGCGCACCGTGAGAAGCAATAGCCGGTTCGCCTTCCTCAAGCATGTTCGGAGTTGTACCGCGTGGACCGCGGGACAGGATGCGACTGAGAATAACGTAGAGCGTGGGGATGAAGAACAGGTTGAGCACCGTGGAAAACAGCATGCCGCCCACGATGGTGGTTCCCACGGAACGCCGTCCCAGGGCGCCCGCTCCGGTAGCAAAGACCAGCGGCAGGATGCCGAGGATAAACGCGAACGAAGTCATGAGGATGGGCCGCAAGCGAAGTTCCGCGGCCTCGATGGCGGCCTCTGCGATCGAACGGCCCTTGCGCCGCAACTGCTCGGCGAACTCCACAATCAGAATGGCGTTCTTGGCCGAAAGGCCGATGAGCATGACGAGACCGATCTGGCAATAGACGTCGTTCGCCATTCCGCGCAGTGACACCAAGCCCAAGGCGCCGAGAACGGCCATGGGCACTGCCAGCAGGATGATGAATGGCAGGGCGAAACTCTCATACTGTGCCGAAAGCGTGAGATAGACGACCAGGATGCCGAGGCCGAAGATGACGAGCGCCCTGCCGGCCGATTCAAGTTCATCGAGCGTGAGGCCGGTCCACTCGTACATCATGCCGGGCATCATCACCTGTTTGGCGAGGTCCTGCATGCCGACGATGGCCTGTCCGGAACTGTAGCCGGGTGCGGGTGAACCGTCGATTTCGACCGAGCGGAAGAGGTCGTAGTGGTTGATGACGGGGGGCCCGGAGCTGTTGACGACGGTGACGAGGTTATCGAGCGGGACCATCTGGCCGGTGGCCGAGCGCACGTAGAAGTTGTGCAGGTCGCGTTCGGTCATGCGGAAAGGCTGATCGGCCTGCACGAAGACGCGATAGGTGCGGTTGTTGAAGTCGAAGTCGTTGACGTACTGCGATCCCATGAACACGCTGAGAGTCGTGGTGATCTGGTCGAGCGGAATGTTCATGGCCTTCGACTTTTCGCGATCGATGGTGACGAGCACCTGCGGATCGTTGGCCGAGAAGGTGGTGATGAGGCCGGAGAGGTCTTTGCGCGCGCGGCTAGCCCCGACGATCTGGTGGGCGACGCGGTCGAGATCCGTGATGGAGTTTTTGCCGGAGTCCTCGAGGACGAACTGGAAGCCGCCGTAGGAGCCGACACCCTGGACGGCCGGGGGTTCGATGAGGGCGACGAGTCCGCCGTTGGGGGCAAACATGAGCATCTGGAGCTTGGGCGCAAGCCGCGCCACGATATCGTGGGCCGAGTGACCTTTGGTTTTGCGCTCGTTGGCCGGCCTGGTGGAGACGAACATGAGGCCCTGGTTGGAGGCGGCGCCGGAGAAGCTGAAGCCGATGATCTGGAAGGCGCCGGCGATATCGGAGTCCTGCAAAAGAACCGCGGTAGCGCGGTTGGCAAGATTGTTGGTGTAGCCCAGCGAGGATCCCGGGGGGGCCTGGACTATGACCAACAGGTATCCCTGGTCTTCCTGGGGAAGGAACCCTGTGGGCACGCGCTGGTACATCACCGCGGTGGCGTACAAACCGAGGACGAAGAGCACGAGCAGAACATAGCGGATTTTCAACGCTCCGTGAATGGTGCGGGCATAGGTGCGGCCCATCCAGGAGACAGTGGCGTCGGCGCCGTGGACGAAGGCGGCGAAGGCGCGCGAGATGAAGCGGATGTGGAGGAAGTCCAACTGGCGGGGGCGCTCTTCTTCACCGCGGAGGAAGAGAGCGGAGAGTGCCGGCGAGAGCGTGAGCGCGTTGAACGCCGAGATGGCGATGGAGAACGCGATCGTCAGCGCGAACTGGCGGTAGAGGATGCCGGTGGTGCCAGGGAAGAAGGACACGGGCACAAACACAGCGATGAGCACGAGCGAGGTGGCGATGACGGCGCTGGTGACTTCGCCCATGGCACGGGAAGTGGCGGCGTGGGGGTCGGCGTGTTCCAAGTGAATGTGGCGCTGCACATTCTCGATGACCACGATGGCGTCGTCGACGACCAGGCCGGTCGCGAGAGTGATGCCGAAGAGGGTTAGCGAGTTGACGGAGAAGCCGAACAGCTTGATGAAGGCGAAGGTGCCGATGAGCGAGACGGGAATGGTGACGGCGGGAATGATGGTGGCGCGCCAGTCGAGCAGGAAGAGGAAGATGACCACGATGACGATGACGATGGCCTCACCCAGGGTGATCAGCACTTCGCGAATAGAGTCGCCGATGACAGTGGTGGAGTCGAACGCGATGGCGTATTCCAGCCCCGGTGGGAAGCTCTTGGAGAGCTCTTTCAGAGCGGCCTTGGCCCTGGCATCCACGTCGAGCGCGTTGGCATTGGAAAGCTGCTGCACGCCGATGCCCTGGGCGGTTTGCCCGCTATAGCTCAGCACGGAGCTGTAGTCTTCGGCGCCGATAACGGAGTGGCCGACATCCTTCAACTGCACCAGGCCATTGGGGGAGTTCTTGATGATGATGTTGTCGAACTGGCTGGGATCGCTGAGGCGTCCGATGACGCGCACCGGCACCTGGAACGCCTGGGAGGAGTTGGCCGGGGGCTGGCCGAGCTGGCCGGCGGGAATTTCGACGTTCTGCTCCTGGAGGGCATTCACGACATCGGTAGCGGTGAGATTGCGGGCGGCGAGGCGGACGGGGTCGAGCCAGACACGCATGGCGTATTTGCGCTCGCCGAAGATGGTGACGTCGCCCACGCCGGGCACGCGCTTGATGGCGTCCTTGACGTACACGTCGAGATAGTTGGAGATGAACTCGTTGGAGTATCGGCCGTCGCGGGTGAAGAAGCCGGCGCCGAAGACGAAGTTGGTGCTCGCCTTGTTGATGGTGACACCAACCTGGTTGACGGCTGCGGGCAGGCGGCCCTGGACGCTGGCTACGCGGTTCTGGACGTCGACGGCGGCGATGTCGAGGTTGTAGCCGGTCTCGAAGGTGACGGTAATCAAGCTGGCGCCGTTGTTGGCGCTGGAGGAACTCATGTAGCGCATGCCTTCGACGCCGTTGATGGATTCCTCGATGGGGATGGTTACGGCCTTCTCGACGGTCTCGGCGTTGGCGCCCACGTAGTTAGTTATGACGCGGATCTGGGGCGGAGACAATTGCGGATAGAGGGCGATGGGGAGAGTGGGAATGCACACCGCGCCCGCAAGGATGATGAGCAGCGCGCAGACGGTGGCGAAGACCGGCCGGAAAATAAAGAAATCGACAAACAAGGTATGCCTTCCTTCCCGAGAGCGTCTTGCAAGATCTCCAGGGCCGCTCACGCCTCGAACTTCGTTTACAACGCAGTATTTGAATTCAAGGCCGGCTGTTCGTCTGCCGGTTTTCGAGCTGAATCTCTCTACGCCGGGTGCCTCAAGCTCCCAGCGGCTGCACAGGCATGTTGTTTACCAGGAATTGAGTGCTCGATACGATCACACGGTCACCCGCGTTCAACCCTGACGTAACGGAGTACGAATTCCCCACGGTGTCGCCCAGCGTGACCGGCGTCTGCGTCGCGACGAACATGCCGTTCTGTTGCTTTGCCACGAACACAAAACTCTGACCGCCCTGTCGAGTAACCGCGAGAACGGGTATGACCGCCATTGACGCGGTGCTCCAGATGACTTTCGCCTTCACCAACTGCGAGTTGCGCAGCATTTCCGGCCCGAAGTGCACCGGAGCCTTCACGAGAATACCTTGCAACGTGTTGTCGACTTGAGGAGAAACAAAGTCGATCTTGGACTTCTCCAGCAACTTGTCGCTCGTGTCCAGCAGGTCCACCTCGAGTCCCATACGAATCTGCGATGCCCTTTCGGTCGGAACGTAGATGTAAGCTTCCAGATCCTTGTTCTCGTCGAGGGTCGTCAGAATGGTCGTCGGCGAAACGTAATCCCCCACGTGCACCGGAACGTCGCCGATTACCCCATCGAACGGCGCCTGGACGGTGTAGTACGCAAGCTGCGCTTCCTGCGTCTTTCGCGACGCTACCGCCGACTCATAATCCGCCTTGGAGTTATCGTAAGCCTGCTGCGCCTGGTCAAACACATCGCGGCTGATAATGCCCGCTTCAAACAGCTTCTTCTGACGGTCAAGCTGAATCGTCGCGTAGTCGAAGACCGCTTTTTTCTGGCGTTCCGTGGCGCGCTGCGAGTCGACCGAGGCCTGCTGGTGAAGCGGATCGATGGACATGATCGCCTGGCCGGCCTTCACGTGGTCGCCGGAGCGGACGTTGATCTCGGTCAGGCGGCCATCAACCTGGGGCTGCAGAGTAGCCGAGCGCCGCGATTTGATGGTCGCCACATACTCGCTGCTCTGCGGAACCGGGGCCAGCGAAACAGCCACCGTCTGCACCGGCATGGCACGCATTCCCCCGGCCGCGGCAGCGGGAGGAGCAGCCTTTTTCTGGCATCCGCAAACGGCCAGTCCCAAAACAACACAAGTCAATCCAATCGCGCATTTCAAAGCAGTAACCCTCGCTTGCTGTGTACGTTCCCGGGCGGTTCTGGTTTTCGCGCCGGGTTTTAGGAATGAAGGATCGTGGAATGATCTTACCGCGCGATCGCCAAGTTTGCCTGTGACAGACGGGCGCCAGAGCGGCAGAGGCGGAGGGAAAGCTCGCAGCAAGTCCTCCCCCATCTGACTACGGGAACTGGACCATTGTCGCAAAAAATTCGCCTGCAGGCGAAGTCTTGTTGCCGGCCGGTCGGCTGATTCGGTTAGGCGCCCTCCCGCTGCAACGCAAACGGATTAAAGTCTGTATGCCGATCGAACACATCCACCCCCTCTGCCGTTTTGAGGCGGCCAACTACGAAGTAGGTGAGCGGCGTTGCCACCACTTCCACTGCGACCTTAATCAAGTACGACGACAAAACCATGCGCAGGATCATGGAAACAGGCTGCGTTCCCGCAAACGCCACCGCAACAACCACGGCGGTATCAACCGCTTGGCCCGTCACTGTGGAGCCTACGGTTCGCGTCCACAACCAGCGCCCCCGGGTAAAAAGCTTGAGCTTGGCCAGGGTATAGCTGTTGGTAAATTCGCCTGCCCAGTAGGCCACCAGGCTGGCAACGGCGAAACGGGGCACCAGCCCGAAGACTGTGGCATAGGCTTCCTGACCATGCCATTCCGGTGCAGGCGGCAGTGCCACGGCCATTTGTCCCATGCCAGCCAGGAGCGCCATCGCAAAGAAACCAAGCCAGATAGCCCGGCGGGACGCCCCGTATCCATAGACCTCAGTGAACACGTCGCCACAAATATAGGTGAGAGGAAACAGGAACTCGGCTGCACTCGGACGCAGCCAGCCGATCTGGCAAATCTTCGGCCCCACCAGGTTCGAGATCAGGAGCACGACCACAAATCCAAGGGTCAGCAGGTCCAGATAGCGATAGCGACGAGTCACCCTTTGAGGATATCTCAGCCGGGAAAGTCGCCCTTCAGGGAGGTAATCCGGTGCCGGTGGCTATCCCCCGCAGACAGCCCCGGTCAACCCGCTACAGCCGTCCTTCTGAATGTGAAGGCACAAGGGCTAGTGGGTTACGCTGCCCGCACCCTGCGCTGCAAACGCCGACCGCATCTCCGGCGCAGACGGAGCTGATGGGCTAGCTTCGGTCGCCTCCTGGTCCGCAGGGTCCGGGCGCGGTTTGGTGCGAACTGGACGACCGCAGACCGCCGGCACATTCGCCATCTGCTTCAGAAATACCTTCACGCTGATCGTGCCCGGCTGCAGTGTGGAAAAGTAACTGGTCGAACTCAGCAGGGGTTTATGCTGATCGATCAACTGGTTGCGGATGATGTTCACGCCGCACAGCAGATTATTCTCGGGCTGGAGGATTGTCTTGTTGGGGTCGTGTTCGTCGAGAACCTTGTCCTTTTCCCAGTCAAAGTCGCATCCGTACCGCTCCTGGTCCATGTAGGTCAGTTGCAGCAGTCCTTCCTGACGCACCATGCGGTGGGTCACGTCGTCCCTGACTTGCAGGACGGCATCCATGTGGCGCACATTCGCGGTGGGAACCAGGCCCGCTTCCGCTCCCGCCAGCGCCTGAAAGAAATAGGCCCAGAAGACCCGTTTGTCGCCTTCGCCGAGGGCATTGAAACGCGGACAGAAAGGCTTCACTGCCTTGGCAACCTTGGGGGAGAGCAGTTCCTGTGGCAGCGCCGTTTCGATCCAGAGGTCCCACTCGGGGTTCCATGTCCGGTCGTCGCCCAGCTCGGCCTTTTTCTCGGCGATGGGCGTCGCGGGCGCGACCTTCAGTTCCGGCTGAACGGGCGGGGGCGCCAGTTCCTGTGCGTGGGCATCCTGAATATTGTCGTTCGCCATGGGTAAAACTGTTGCGCCCAATCCGGTGATGATCGCGACGCCTGCTACGATCCATGCGATCTTGGTCATCGAATCTTAACCTCCGACAAGGTGGGATGCGAGGCTCTCCCGGAGGGCAGGTTGGCGTTCATAAATTAAATAGATCCAACTATTTAGCTGAAAAAAATACTCGATGCGGGTGTAAAAATGGATGCCAGGCTGTCAAAAGTTCACGATCGGGCGTGGGTAGCAGGATGCGGAACTAAATCCCGTAATGTGATCTGATTGGGGAGATGGCATGAAGGAAGTCGTCGCTGTGATTTTTGGCCTGGGACTGCTCTGCAATGCCTTGCTTTTTGTGCCCCAAGTGATCGCCGTCTGGCGCAAGAAGAGCGATGAAGGCATTTCGCTGATCACCTTCGGCGGCTTCAGCGTCCTTCAGGCAATCGGGATCGTGCACGGCGTGTACCAGCGCGACGCCTCGTTGATTTTTGGCATGGCAGCCAGCCTCTTGAGTTGCGGATCGGTGACGCTGCTTACGGTGTTTTATCGGATGCGGCGGCTGCGCTCGGCCGAACGTCTAACCGGCTAAGACCAAAGCGATTATTTATTGTGCGAAAGATCCTGAGTGACCTGGTAATGCCCAGGACCTCCGGTCACGGCAATTGGAACCAGCGCCCCCGCGTTCTTCTTCTTGAAAAACGGCGCCAGCGGCTTCAGCAGGAATGACTTGAACCCGGTGGCCGTGTGCGAGATGTCGGTATCCATGCGCAAATTTCCCACCAGGTGTACGACCTTGTTGTGGAAGTTGAAGGTACCGCTCAGGTCGGCCTGCGCGCCCGGGATCTGGAATGTCACGTGTTGGCTGGATGCAATGCCGTCCTCAACCTTCGCCGGCCCTTTCAACGATGAGAGCGCATCCGCGGACGCGCTGGAAGGCCTGTCGCCATCGTCTCCCGAATCCGCATCTTTCTTTCCCTGGGCGCGATGGCTGAACGCGGTGAGGTTTTGCTCGGTCTGGCGGTCGGTGACGCGTTCGGCGGGAACATTGAAAGCTCCGGTGACATGCAACCGCTGAAGAAACCCACGGCCGTTGCCGTCGGGCTCGAGATATGCATGGCTGCGCAGCCACACGGACCCGGTAACGGGGACGTCGTCGTGGATAAACGGGCGCATCACGTCTTCGGCGCGGCCGGCCTTTACATCGATATCGAGGTTGGTCGCCTTGGGCGATCCCTGCACGGTGCCGATGGCAAGGACAGTGGTGGCCCCGGTACGCGCCTGGATCTCGTGAAGGGCAACCTCGCCGCTGGTTCCGTTCACCGTGCACTTGACGGACCCTGCAATGCGCGTGGGCTTCCCATCATCCACCGCGAAGTCGGGAGTGATGCTGTCGGCCTGGGCTTCCAGTGCTCCAAATGGTCCGTGGAACTGACCCTTGGCCGAGAGGATTCCCCGGATGTCACCCACGTCATGCAGGTTCACCGTCGTGAATGTGAAGGTGCCGGTAACCGGAGTGCTGCCCATCTGCTTCGTGTTCAGCGGGCCGAAAGTTCCGCGCGATTGGATACGACCCGAAGGAATCGCGTTTTGCATGTCCACGCTATAGTTGATCGCCTTGTCTTTTACGAAGTTGGCCAGGTCCAGTTCCAGCACCGGGAAGATCAGCCGTTTCCCGTCGTTCTTCATGATCTCGAGAATGGAATTGTGGATCTTGAACATCTCGATCGCGGTATCTGGGCCGGTGAAGTCCGCACTGCTGCCGGGAGGAAAATTGGCGTGATTGGCCTTGCTGCCGATCGGTGGAACCACAATGTGCAGCCCCGTCACCTCGACCGTTTGCACGCGTTGTCGCAGGAGCAGCAGGTCGCTCCAGCGGCCCTGCACTACCATCATCTCCGCGTGCCCCAGCGGGGGAAGATTCAGAGCAGACTTGCGGCGCAGCGTGAGTCCGGTAGCGACGAAGCCGGGATTGGGAAAGTAGGTGCGGTGATAAGACTTGAGTTCGATCTGGCTGGCCAGATCGTCTTCCAGCATCGGCCTGATTTTGCGATACCGATAAGGCCAGTTGGCGCTGATGAAATAGAAGCCGATCGCCGCTCCGACAAAGAATCCGATCGCAAATGCGATCCAGATGCGACGTCTATGCCGAGGGGAAGCAATCGTGGGGTGTGCAGCCGGGGACAATGTTGCCATGAAGCGCCGTCCTCCGCGGCCTCCCGCTCGACGTGCCGGAGAGCCGGATGGCGAATCTCGAACCTGAGCGTTGGAAGCCAGTTCGCATGGCGGGTGTTGCTTTCGCGACGGGGCGGACCGGTTGCCGGCGGCGAGCAGGGCAGCGAATAATTGTCGTGAGCGGGAAAATCCTGACGCGAGGGAAAAGGCCATGTGCCGGAATATCAAGCTGCTGTTCAACTTCGATCCACCGGTAACCGAAGAAGAGATACGCGCGGCGTCACTGCAATACGTGCGCAAGATCAGTGGATTCGCCAAGCCTTCGCAGGCTAACGAGGCGGCGTTCCACCAGGCTGTGGATGAGGTAGCGGCAGCGTCCGCGCGCTTGCTGGCGTCGCTCGAGACAACCGCGCGCCATCGCAACCGCGAAGAAGAGGCGGCGAAGGCAAGAGCTCGCGGCATGGCGCGGTCCCGCGCCTCGTAAATGAATAGATCCGGGTGAGGCACCCAGATTGTTTGCAACTAACCCAGAAACATTCCGGCAATTGACGCAGAGATCAGATTGGCCATGGTACCCGCGAGCATGGCGCGAACGCCAAGCTTGGCGAGATCGTTGCGGCGTTCGGGTACCAGCGCGCCGATGCCGCCGATCTGCATGCCGATCGATCCGAGATTGGCGAATCCGCACAACGCAAACGTTGCAATGGTGAACGAGCGCGGTAACAGCGTAGCTTTCTGCGCGCCCAAGCCGATGTAGGCGATCACTTCGTTGAGTGCCATGCGCGTGCCCAGCAGGTTGCCGATGGCGCCGGCATCGCGCCAGGGCACGCCGATAAGCCACGCGATCGGGGCAAAGACAAAGCCGAGGATCTGGCCGAGGCTCGACGGAAACCAGGGCACGCCGCCGTGAATCCACGCCAGCAGCATGTCAAGCAGCGCCACCAGGGCCAGGAACGAGATCAGCATGATGGCCACGTTCATGGCCAGCTTGCCGCCATCGATGGTGCCGCGCGCGATGGCTCCGATGAGGTTCTCGTCCTTGTGTTCCTCGCTTTTGGGAATCACTACGCGGCCTTCGGTGTCGGGCACGCCGGTCTCGGGCACCAGCATCTTGGCCATCAGGATGGTTCCGGGCGAAGTCATGATGACCGCGGAGAGCAGGTGCCGCGCTTCCACGCCCTGCGAGATGTACATGGCCATGATGCCGCCGGAGACGTGCGCCATGCCGCTGGTCATGATGGTCATCAATTCACTGCGTGTCGCGCGCGCGAGGAACGGGCGAATGGTGAGCGGCGCTTCGGTCTGGCCCATGAAGATGCTGGCCGCCACGTTCATGCTTTCCGCGCCGGAGATGCGCATGGTCCAGAGCATCGCCAACGCCATGCCGCGAATGATCAGCTGCATGACCCCGATGTGATAAAGAACCGCGAAAAATGCGGAGATGAAGATGATGGTCGGCAGGACCTGGAACGCGAAGATGGCGCCGGAGGATGGAGCGATGACTTTGCCGAAAGCGCCGGCGTTGGGTAGGCCGAGCTCGCCGAACAGGATCCGCGTGCCGGCGAAGGTTGCTGAAAGCATGTTGGTGACAACATCGCCTGCCCAGGCCATCACCCGCTGCCCGAAGTTGAAGCGCAGCACCAGGAAAGCGAAAGTGACCTGCAGGCCGAGGCCCCACACAATGGTGCGCCAGCGGATGTGCCGGCGGTCCGTGGAACCCAGCCAGGCCGCGGCGAGCACCGTAAGAATTCCGAGCAGTCCCGTAAAGCGAGCCAATGGTTGCTCCAGATCAGTGATTAGTGGTTAGTGGGAAGTAGCGGCGCCGTGTTTTCGTCGATCGAATGCGAAGAGTAACCCAAATGCCCGGCAGGCATGGTGAACACTAAACACTGACCACTGATCACTATTTCCTTACCTTAGCAGCATCGGCGAGATACGCTTCGGCTTTTTCTCGCGTGAATACCTCGTGGATCAGCGGCGGCCCTGCGTGCGGCGGAGTTTTGGAGAACCGGATTGCCTGGTGGAGGATCGCAATAGGCTCGGCCAGTTGAGCAGGCGTGGTGGCGAAAAGCGTAGCGAGCGGCGCGCCTTGCTCGACATGAGCCCCGCGGCGCGCATGAAACACAATCCCCGCATGAGGATCGACCGGCTCTCCCGCTTTCTCGCGGCCCGCGCCGGTGCGCTGCACTGCCCAACCGATGGCGGTGGTATCCATCTCCGCGATGTAGCCGCTTTCCCACGCCGGGAATGATCTCGGTAGCGCCGGGCGTGTGAAAAGCCGTGGGATCGTCGAATACGGAGACGTCGCCGCCCTGGGCATCAATCATTTTGAAGAACACTCCCAAGGCCGCACCATCCGTCAGGGCCGCTTCGGCCAGCTGATGGCCCGCTTCCGGCGACGGCGCTTTCCCGCCGAGATGAATCATCCAGCCGGCCAGCGCGAGGGAGAGTTGTCGAAGGTCTTCGCTTTCCGCCGGACAATTCCCGCGCAGCAGTTCAACACACTCGACCAGTTCGATCCAGTTGCCTGCGGCGCTGCCGAGCGGCTGTCCCATGTCGGTGAGCAGCGCGACCGTGCGCGTGCCTGCGGTTTGGGCCGTCGCAACCATTAGCGCGGCGAGATACTCGGCGTCTTCGCGCTTGCGCAGGAACGCACCCGAGCCCGTCTTCACGTCGAGCACCAGGGCATCGAGGCCGGCCGCGAGTTTTTTGCTCAGGATCGAAGCGCAGATGAGGCCCGGGCTTTCAACCGTGCCGGTGCGATCGCGCAGAGCGTAGAGGATCCGGTCCGCGGGAACCAGCGACGGCGTCTGGCTCACGATGGAGACGCCGCATCTCTTGAGAACAGACTCGAACTCGGCCAGCGAAAGGGCGGTACGGTACCCGGGAATAGATTCAAGTTTGTCGAGCGTTCCCCCGGTATGTCCTAGCGCGCGTCCGCTGATCATGGGTACGGCAAGACCGCAAGCCGCGGCAATCGGCGCGACCAGAAAGCTGGTTTTGTCGCCCACCCCGCCGGTGGAGTGCTTGTCGACCGCCGTCCTGGCCAGCCGCGACGAATCGAACCGCTCGCCGGAGTCGCGCATGGCAAGAGTAAGGGCGCGGATTTCGTCCAGGTTGAGCCCGCGAATCCACGCCGCCATCAGCCAGGCAGCGAGTTGTTCTACTGGAATCGAAGAATGCGCCGCACCCGCGACAAGAAACTCAATCTCACGCGCGTCGAGGATTCCTCCGTCGCGCTTTTTACGAATCACATCGATGATGTGGATCGGTGCCTCGCCCGCAGGTTCCCCGTGGCCTTCAGTCGACTTCATGGACAGCCTCACTTCAGTTTCATATCAAACGCCAGGGGCAGGAATTCGGTGAACGGCAACACGCGAATCCCGTCCGCGGCCGGGAACGCCACCGGCGCATCGGGCAATACGAATTCGACCAGCATCTGCCGGCACGCGCCGCAGGGCGGACTGGCAGCATCGTTCAGGTTCGCCACGGCCACGGCGGCGACGCGGATTCCCGGCCCGAACTCGGAGACCGCGCGCACCAGCGCAGATCGCTCCGCGCACATGGTGAGCCCGTAGCTGACATTCTCGACGTTGGTTCCGGTCACGACCTCGCCGCTGGTCAGCCGAAGAGCCGCACCGACCTTGAATCCCGAGTAAGGCGAATAAGAATTCCGCGCAACAGTGCGAGCCTCTTGTAATAGAGATTCGAGAGCAGGATCCACCTTGGTCATGAAGACGATCGATTCTCCCATCCGCGCGAGTGAACTTCGAGGCTAAAGCATGGGAGTTCCGGTTGTATATCCGAGTCGTTCTCGACGAGCCTGATCCCTGCTCCTCTCAAGTCGCACCTCATTTTTCCGATAAAGCAATCGAATGCTTCCCGTGCCCGGAGCCTGAATCCCGAGCCGGGTGGATGCGCGGGCACATGGACGAGCTGACAAGGGAGTTTCTGATTGAAAGCCAGGAAGGCCTGGACCGGATGGAGCGAGGCCTCACGCAACTGGAGACGCGGCCCGGCGACCCGAACCTCCTTGCGGAGATCTTTCGCGCCGTACATACGATCAAAGGAACCACGGGATTCCTGGGGTTCAAACGGCTGGAGAAGCTGGCGCATGCCGGCGAGAACCTGCTTTCGCTGCTTCGCGATGGCAAGCTGGCCGCCGATGGAGACGTGATCACCGGGCTGCTGCAATTGCTCGATGCGCTGCGTGCGATTCTCAAAACCATCGAGGAACGAAGGCGCGGAGGGCGATGGCGAGGACACGGAATTGATAGAGCGGCTCAAGGATTTGCAGACGCCCGCCAATCTTCGAGTACGGGCGCAAGTTGAGGCGGAGGCACGTGCCGACCATGCAGCCGCCGGCCCCGTTCCCGCCGAGACACCCGAAACTGGGGACCACCCTGCTTCGGTACGCGCGATCGAGACACCTTCTGCGCCACCTCCCGCACAGTTGTCCGCACCGGCTTCCGGCTCGGCCGCCGAAAGTTCGCTGCGCGTCGACGTCACCCTGCTCAACCGGATGATGAACCTGGTCGGCGAACTGGTGCTCACCCGCAACCAGGTGTTACAGGCCACCGCGGCCGATCCGCGCATGACCATGCTTTCACGCCGGCTCGACATGGTCACCGCCGACCTGCGCGAAGCGGTGATGAAAGCCCGCATGCAGCCCGTGTCGAACATCTTTTCAAAGATGCCGCGCATGGTCCGCGATCTGACCCGGACCTTGGGTCGCAGGGTGCGCCTGGAGATGGAAGGCCAGGAAACGGAGCTGGACAAGAGCCTGCTCGAAGCCATCAAGGACCCGTTGACCCACGCGGTGCGCAATGCGCTCGATCACGGCATCGAGCCGCCCGAGGTGCGCGAAGCCGCCGGCAAGGATCCCGAGGGAACCTTGCGGCTGCGCGCGGCGCAGGAAGGCAGCCACGTCATCATCGATGTGTCCGACGACGGGGCAGGCATCGCGGTGGAGAGGGTGCGCGCCAAGGCAATCGAGCGCGGCCTTATCACCGAGGAACGCGCGGCCCAACAGTCCGAGCGCGAACTGCTGCAATTGATCTTTTTGCCCGGGTTCTCGACGGCCGCAGCGGTCACCAACGTGAGCGGGCGCGGCGTAGGAATGGACGTGGTGCGGACCAACGTGGAACGCATCGGCGGCAAAGTGGAGCTGGAGTCGCGCCCGGGCAAGGGCACCACCCTGCGCCTGCGGATTCCGCTCACGCTCGCCATCATTCCCGCGCTGATTGTTCGCAGCCTGAATCAGAGCTTCGCGCTTCCGCAGGGAGCGCTCTCCGAGCTGGTGCACGTACCTCCGGAGCAGGCTTCCACGGCGATCGAGTGGATCGAGGATGCGCCCCTCTACCGGTTGCGCGGCAAGTTGCTGCCGCTGGTGTTTCTCGATCGTCTTCTGACGGCGGGGGCCGGTCAAAGACAGGTTACCGAACGCCATAACTTCATCGCGGTTCTTGACGCGGACGGCAGGCAATTCGGGCTGGTCGTGGATGGCCTGGCCGATCCGGAAGAAATCGTCGTAAAGCCCTTGTGCTCGGTACTGAAAAGCATCGGGCTGTATTCGGGAGCCACGGTGCTCGGGAATGCGGAATTGGCCTTAATCCTTGACCCTGGCGCGATCGCGCTGCGGTCGGGAATTGCGCTGGCCGGCGAAGACGAGGCGGCAAGCAGCGGGGACGACGACGAAGCGGCCGCAGAGAACCGCATCGAATATCTCCTGGTGGATATGGCTGACCGTCAGGCGGCGATTCCGCTCAACCGGGTCATTCGCATCGAGCAAATCCCGGTTTCGCGGATCGAATCCGCGGGCTGCCGGCGGGTGGTCAATTTCGAAGGGCAGCTTGTGCCAGTAGAGGACGCGGGCGGGCTGCTGGCCGAGGCGCAGACCGATCCGGCCGCTCCGATCATCGTGGTGATTTGCCGCGACGGCGGCCGCCATGTCGGCATTGCCGTAGCGCACGTCCTCGACGTGGCCGCGGGCGGAGATCTGTTCGAAGCGGGAACCAATCAGCCCGCCGGAGGCGTCACGCTGCTGAAGGATCGCGTGACCGGACTGGTGGAGCTGGGATCGTTTTCACCCCTGTCTGAAGAATCCTTCCCTGAGGCATGCAACGAATTGGCGGAGACGATCGGATGAGCATGGCGACAGCGGTACCAAGAGGGGCTGCCTTACGGCACAAGAAGAAAGCTGCCGTTGCGGCCCAGGTGGAAGTGTGCTCGGTACGCGTGGGCAATAGACTGTTCGGAATACCCATCACGCACATCCTCGAGATCGTGGGAGGAACCCGGCCACAGCCGGTGCCGCTCGCCCCGGCGTTCGTAGGCGGCCTGGCCCACTACCGCGGCGACGTGCTCACCACCGTCAGTCTGCGCCAGTTGCTTGACCTGCCTCCTCGGGAAGGAACCCAGGACATGCTGGTCGTGGAAAGTGCGGGCACCTGCTTCGGAGTGCTGGTCGATTCCGTTGGCGAGGTCCTCATGGTGTCCTCCGTCGATTTTGAGGTCAACCCCGCAACAGTCAATGAGCGGCGGCGGATGCTGTTTGCCGGGGCCTACAAACTGAAAGACGAACTGATGGTGATGCTCGATCCGGAGCGCCTCGACCCGATGCGGCTGGCCCGGACGGCATGAGCGGAGACACTTTCATGCGTGCGCTCATCGTGGACGATTCCCGTTTTTTGAGAGGCTTTCTGCGCGGCATACTCGAGGAAAAAGGCATCGAGTGCGAAGAGGCCGGCGACGGGCAGGCGGGGTTGGACCGGCTCCACGCCGGTTCGAGCTTCGACCTGGCATTCGTGGACTGGAACATGCCGGTAATGAACGGCCTGGAAATGTTGAAGTCCATGCGGGCAGAGAATTTCGTCGACGTGAAAGTGATGATGGTGACCAACGAGGGAGACAACAAGAACATCCTTCGCGCTCTCACCGCGGGTGCGGACGAATACCTGATGAAGCCGTTCGACAAGGAAGCTCTTTGCGAGAAGCTGGCGCTGCTTGGCGTTGGGGAGGACTAACGAATGGCGCCCGAACGCCGCACGCGCATTCTCATTGTGGACGACTCGGCGGTGATGCGGAGCCTGTTGCGGGCAGTGGTCTGTAGCGACGGGGCCCTGGAAGTAGCCGGCACCGCGGCAAACGGCGAGTTGGGTTTGCGGGCCATCGATACCCTGCATCCGGATCTTGTGCTTTTGGATTTGGAGATGCCTGTCATGGACGGCCTGGCGACCCTGAAGGAATTGCGAACCCGGAGCCATCCGCCGCCCGTCATCATGTGCAGTTCGCTGACCCAGCGCGGCGCCCGCGTCACCATTGAAGCGCTGGCCCGGGGTGCATCGGACTATATCGCCAAGCCCGCCGGGTATGGCGACCGGGAGGGTGCCATCCATGCGCTGGCTCAGGACCTGATCCCGAAAATCAAGGCACTCGCGGTCCAGGGGTGGCAGGAGGCTTCAGCAAACTCCCGGGCCAGAATTGCAACGGTGCTCCCCTCCCCGGTTGCTCCCTCCGCCGTGCGCCGGGCCGCGCCAGTGATCGTGGCCATCGGCGTCTCTACCGGCGGGCCGGCCGCGCTGGACCGCGTGCTTCCTTTCCTGCCTTCCTCATTTCCGCTGCCGATTCTGGTGGTCCAGCACATGCCGGAACTCTTTACCGCGCTGCTGGCGGAGCGGCTCAACGGCCTTTGCCGGCTGCAAGTGCGTGAAGCGGTGGAAGGGTCCCCGGTGCAGCCCGGGGCAATCTCCATCGCCAGGGGCAACTGGCATATGGAAGTGCGTGGAGCCGCAGGGCATTCCGCAACTCCGACCCTGCACCTGACCCAGGGACCGCTCGAAAACCATTGCCGGCCGGCCGTAGACCTGCTGTTTCGCAGCGCCGCGACGGTGTACGGGGCCGGCGTGCTGGCCGTCATCCTGACCGGGATGGGATCGGATGGACTGGTGGGCTGCCGCCTTTTGCGCGCCGCGGGCAGCACCGTGCTGGCCCAGGACCAGGCAACCAGCGCGGTTTGGGGCATGCCGGGTGCGGTTACCACCGCCGGACTGGCAAACCGGGTGCTTCCTCTCGACGCCATCGCGCCGGAGATCCTTCGCCTCGCTTGCGGAAACCACGCGGCGAACTACGGGAGTTCTCCCACGGCGTCCTCCACGTTTCAAGGCTCGGTGGCATGAACATGGCGACGACTTCCGGAGTCGACTACGGATATTTGCGCCGTCTGGTGCATGGCCATTCCCAGAACGTGCTGGACGCTTCCCGCGATTACCTGTTCGACTCGCGTCTCACGCGTCTCCTGCGCAACCAGGGAATGAGCCGGCTGGAAGAACTGATCGAGCACCTGCGCAGCCGCAAAGACCCCGCCCTCGAACGAGCGATCGCCGAAGCAATGACGATCAACGAGACCAGCTTCTTTCGCGACAACCGGCCGTTCGAACTGTTGCGTACCGACCTCCTCCCCAAACTGATCGACTCCCGGCGGACCCTTAGCACTTTGCGGTTCTGGAGCGCCGCCTGTTCGACCGGCCAGGAGGCGCTCAGCCTGGCGATCCTGCTGCGAGAGTATTTTCCTCAGCTTGCCAACTGGCGCATTTCGATCGAGGGAACCGACATCTGCGCGGAAGCGGTGGAACGTGCGCGGAAAGCTAGCTATCACCGCATCGAGGTGAATCGCGGCCTGCCGGCAAGGTTCCTGGTGAAGTACTTTGATCAGCAAGGTGATGAGTGGGTCGCAAAGGACCAGGTCCGCGCCCTCTGCAGCTTCCGCCAGGCCAGCCTGTCCACGCCGCGCCTTCCGTTCAGCCGGCTCGATGATCGGTTTGACATCATCTTTCTGCGCAATGTGATGCTCTATTTCTCGAAGGAAACCCGCGATACGCTGCTCAAAGAGATTCATCGCGTTACCGCCGGCGACGGCTACCTGCTGCTTGGTTCGACCGAGCAGCCGTCGGATTCCTCGCTCTGGGCGCCGGTTCTGGCCGGGGGCACCTGCTACTACCGGCCCAGATAGTCGCGCATGCTCGGTGGATGACGAAAATCGGTGCCTTTTTTGAGGTAACTTGCTCATATTTGGCAAGCTACCGGGAATCGCGAAAAAACTCGGGGGAGGGGGAGGGTTGAGCTTTTCCGCCCTCCACTCTGTTGTAAATTATTCTAATAACATGGTTTAGGTGGCCAGCACCGGCACATCCATTGGTTCCTTAACTACGTTTTTTGGTGCCTGAACGGCTACTGAATGGCTCTTTTTGGCAGAAGTATTTCGCGCTTTCGCTTTGGGCGCCCGGGTGCGGCGCGTGGCGTGGGCGACCTGGGCAGCGTAGAGGAGGCGCGAACAATGTTGGTGGTCGATGACGCCGATGAGGGAACCATAAGTAACGCAGGCAATGAAGGTACGGATATTCCGGGTTCCGTAAAGGGGAGGCATGGAATCCAGGTAGGCGCTGTCGGCCGCCACTTGGGCGGAATGCTGGTCCATGCCTTGGGCCAGAGAATCCTCGAAGGTGGTTGTCCAGGCCTGGCGGCAGCGAAAGATGGCGGGATTGCTTTCGGCGGATTGGTTGGGTGTCGAGCTCATGCGGGTTCTCTCCTCGGGTGGTCGATAGGACACCCCTAATTTGAGTGTGCGCCGGGAAGGGGAATTAATCTGCAACGATTCGGGGGCAGCCCGATACGCCATTCCACCTTGGCGCGAGCTGACGGTGTCGCGAGGGTGGGGAACCCAGTTTGTCCGAGGGGATGGGTGTGTAATCCCAGGTCTCAGAATCGAGACCTGGGGCACCCGGTTGCTTACCAGGTCTCGAGCGCAAGGATGCTGGGCGGGCCGGGATGGCCCTCAATGACCTGCGTCTCGATCACCGCCTCCATGTTCAACTGGTCCCAGTTCTTGGGTGCCTTGGCCAGCAGGGTCTCGAGGTAAACCGGGTTGTAAAGAATCTCGCCAGCGGCTTCGGTGCCCTCTTCGGAGATGCCTGCCGCAATGATCACCGGCTGCCCGGTAGTGTTGTCATGGATTCGGGCCACGATCGCGTAATCACGCGAGAGTTTCTGATAAGGAAGATCCCAAGCCGTCGCCCAGGTGGTTTCGGTCTTGCTTTTCCGATCCACCAGCAGGGCAACACCATCTTTCGACTCGAATCCGAACCGCAGTTTCTGCGTAACGCGCAGCGTCCAGATGTTGTCGAACGCGCCAACCAGCACGACTGGCCCTTCGCGAAGTTGCGAAAAGCTTGCCTCTGACGCAGGAACCACCCGGAAATTCTTATGCCGCGACGCCAGCGCGGCCACCGTCCGCGTAAGCGTGATCACATCGGCCAGCGCCAGGTGGCCCGAATAGTGAAGCCTGAAGTAAAGTGGCTCGGGCCTGCTGTTGCTTACCACCGGGGCATCGTAGGAGTTCACCGCGTCGAGATCGATATTCTTGGCCGGCTCGCCCAGGCAAAAGGTGGTCGGATTCAGGCTGCCCGTAACCGGCGCCCAGAAGCGATCGACATTCGAAGGCGGCGGGGGGGCCTCATGGTATTGGCGGCCGGCAATCCACCCTGTTACCGCCGCCACCGCGACCAGAACCACGGTCCCGGCGCCGGCCCACCACATCCATGACGTATGCCGTTGCTGTTCCGATGGCGGAAGCTGGCTTGCAGCCGCTGGCGCTTCTTCGGGAATATCGGCTGCAGGCTCGGGTTCTACAACCTGCGGACGCTCCGGCCCGCGAAACATCGGGACATATGACCCGATCGGCAGCTCGATCACCGGTTCGCTTCGGTGCGACGGGTCATAGTAGTACTGGGTCAGCCGCTTTCGCACCTCTCCGGCGGTGATGCGCACGACCGGATCGGCATTTGCATCATAGGTCGGCACCCTTCCGAAAACCTCGACCGCGATGCTGCGTTCTTTGAGCTCGCCGGCATTGCCGAGCAGCGTTTGTTCCACCGTGTATGCGAGGAGGGCCGGGTATCGTTTGCTATTCGCAAAAAGAGGATGAGCCAGAAGGCGCTCGAGCTGCTCCCGGATCTTGGGGGCATCGACCAGGAAACCTGTTTCAACGGCTTCCTGCGAACTCTTGGGCGCGACCGGCATTCTCGTCAAGACCTTCAGCGAACATGGAGGCACAAGGGCGATGTTCTCACGCCTTCAGCGGGGCAAAACACGCTCAAATGAGAGTGGAATCCCCGGGCCTGACATGGCGACTCTGGGTATAGACCCGAACAGGCAACCAACTTTGGCCGCAAGGCGTATCATACGTGGACGTAAATTACTTGTCTATATGGGATTAAACCTTCATCAATTCAATGATTTGCAGGGCGTTAACGGGCAATGGTACCCGATAGAACCTTTCGAAGCCCTCTGGATCAAAATATATTCATCTCGGTCCAGGAAGTAGTGCCAGAACGGGTTCCGACCAGCGAGTGATCGCTGGGGCGGTCGTCGGATCTGTGACTGCTTCCATGTGATTGCGGCTCCTCGCCCCTCCGTCGGCTAGACCTGGATCGATCCAGGCAAGACCTCCGAGGGGCGCTTTTTTTGTGGGCTGTTGGTTCGCGACGACTCACACGCAAATCAACCCGGCATCGGGTCCCACGCACGGGTGGAATATTGCTCTCGATATTCCGTCGACCAGAGCCGTGAGGCCACCTCCAATTGACGGTCGACGTGTCGGGCCACCTTCGCGTCAGCGAATTCTTCACCCCGCAGCTCTATCACGTGATGGCCGGGCCGCAGATCTCCGTCACGGTGGGGCGCTCGAGGATCTATGTACACGGCCTGATCGGCATGCTGGCGGCCACCAGCGACGTCATCGCGCAAACCAGGTTACAGGACCAAGCGGCGCCAACAATCACAGTGATGGTAGTTGCCCCGGTCCGTTTATAGTTGTGCGGCAGGCAATTCTTCGCGGGTGATTGGTTCATGCGCTCCTCTCTGACTCGACGGACATTTCTAAGTCGCGCGTCGCATGCCGGGGCAGGGCTTGTGTGGCTTGCGAGCCGCGCACGCGGGTTGTCGCTCGGGAATGCCGGCGCGGTCCCCAGCGCAAGCGAAATTGCCAACGATCCGCTCCGCCCCGCCTGCCACCTGCTGCCGCCGCACAACTGGATGAACGACCCTAACGGCCCCATCTGGTGGAAGGGCAAGTACCACCTCTTCTATCAACTCAATCCCCATGCTGCGGTGTGGGGCGATATGCACTGGGGCCACGCGGTCAGTCCCGATATGGTGCACTGGCGTCACGAGCAAATCGCGCTGGCCCCCACGCCGGGCGGAGCGGACTCGGAAGGCTGCTTCAGCGGATCGGCGGTGGTATACAACGGGGTTCCCGCATTCATCTACACGGGCGTGCAGAATGCGCCATCCGACCAGGTGACGATTCGCGACGGCAGCGATAAACTGCGCGAAACGCAGATGCTCGCTACCGCCGAGGACGAAGGCCTTCTGCGCTGGAAGAAGCTCGAAACTCCGGTGATTCCCACCCCGCCGGAAGGGATGCACGTAACTGGTTTTCGCGATCCGTGCCCGTGGAAGGAAGCCGATGGCTGGTATGTCGGGATCGGTTCGGGCGAGCGCGGCAAGGGTGGTTCCGTGCTGCTCTATCGCTCCCAGGATTTGCGGAAGTGGGAATACCTGCACCCGCTGGCCACCGGAATACCGAACGGGAAGCAGGCTGCCAATCCTTGCGACAGCGGCGAGATGTGGGAGTGCCCCGATTTCTTCCCGCTGGACAAGGTCCACTATCTGCACTACTCCACCGAGAACAAGGTGATCTGGACGACCGGCGACTACGACGCACATGCGCATACCTATACGCCCAGGCGGCAGGGCGTGCTCGACCACGGCGCCTACTATGCGCCCAAGACATTTCTCACTCCCGACGGGCGGCGCATCCTGTGGGGATGGATCCGGGAGACAAGGCCTGAGGCGGAATTTGCGGCAGCCGGCTGGTCGGGCTGCATGTCGCTGCCGCGCGTGCTTTCGGTGGGTGCGCAGGGACAGCTTGAGATGCATCCGGCGTCGGAAGTGCTGAAACTGCGCGGCCCGGCAGAGAAAGCTACCGTCGAGTTGACCAAGCCATTCCGAAAGAAACTCGAGGAACTGCGCCAGGAATTGTACCTCCCCATCGACTTCTCGGTGGGTGCGGTGACGGTGCGCCTGCTGGTGGGCCAAACCGAGGCCTGGGATCTCACCGTTAATGTGAGGGCGGATACCGTTCACTGCGGCGACATCAGCTTTCCACTTCCGCGATTCCCGTGGCCTCGTCCGGCGCTGCATATCTTTTTCGATGGGTCAGTGATCGAGTCGTTCATCGGCGGACGCGAGGCCGTTACCAGTCGCGTCTATTCGCTGAAGCCCGGTGAAACCACGCTCGAGGTCTCGATCGTCGAACGAGGAAAGGTGGAGCTGGGTCTCTGGCCGCTGCAGCCTATTTCGACGGACCGGCTGACAACGTGAAGCATCGAGAGGTTTGACTTCGCAGGGCAGGCACGCGCGGGCGTTATAGTGTCCCAGAGGCCATTCCCCCTCCAAGGAATCCTAATGACACTCGATCGTCGCGGCTTTCTGGCGGCCTGCAGTTCGGCAGGCATCACTTCCCTTCTGTTTCCGGGCGTTCTGTACACCCTCGCCGCGCAAGCGCAGGAATCGCCTGATACGGATCAGTCAAAACCGCCGAAGATTACGCCGGAGATGATCGACCAGGCCGCGGTTCTTGCGGGGGTGGGTCCGTTCACCGCCGAGCAAAAGCAGATGATGATCGATGGGCTCGTCAATCAGAACGGATCGTACAAGGCCATCCGCAAGTTGAAGCTGCCCAACTCGGTGGCGCCGGCGTTTGTGTTTCATCCCATGCCGGCAGCCAACGTTATCGAATCGCACTTGAGCGTCAAGCTTGTCGCGACCGAAGTGTGGAAGCCGGACTCTTCCGCAGTTGCACCGGCGCGCATCGAGGAACTGGCGTTCGCGACGGTGAGCGAACTAGCCAGCCTAATGCAGGCGCGCAAGATCACGTCGCTCGCTCTTACGCAGATGTATCTTGACCGGCTCAAGCGCTACGATTCAAAGCTGCACTTTGTCATCACGCTTACCGAGGACCGCGCAATCGCCGCAGCAAAGGCCGCGGACGCGGAGATCGCCGCGGGAAAATATCGCGGACCACTGCACGGGATTCCATGGGGCGCAAAAGACTTGCTCGCCGTGAAGGGCTATCCCACCACGTGGGGCGCGGGCGGGTTCGAGCATCAGGTGTTTGATGAGAACGCAACCGTTGTTCAGCGGCTCGATGCCGCGGGAGCCGTGCTGGTCGCCAAGTTCACCCTGGGTGCGCTGGCCATGGGCGACAAGTGGTTTGGAGGACGCACGCGCAATCCCTGGAACCCCAACCAGGGATCGAGCGGGTCGTCGGCCGGTTCTGCAAGCGCGGTCTCCGCCGGATGCGTCGGTTTCGCCATCGGCTCAGAGACGCTGGGCTCCATCGCTTCGCCCTCCACGGTTTGCGGGGTCAGCGGACTGCGCCCCACGTTCGGCTTTGTGCCACGCACCGGCGCGATGGCAGTGAGCTGGACCATGGACAAGCTGGGGCCCATCTGCCGGTCAGCGGAGGATTGCGCCATGGTTCTTCAGGCCATCCATGGACCCGATGGGAAAGACACTTCCGTCTACCCGGCCCGCTTCCATTGGAATCCCGAGTTCGATTGGCGCAAGCTGCGCGTGGGTTATTTCAAGAGCACGCTGGGGCCGCCCGCCGAACATCCCAAGCCCGAACCGGCCAAGGCTGATGAAACCGCCGAGGAAAAGAAGAAGCGCGAAGAACGGAACGAATCTGCCGAGAAGTACTGGGTTGCAGGGCAGTACGACGGGAAAATGGAGTTGGCTGCGGTCGAGAAAGTGCGCGCGATGGGCGTCGATCTGATCGAGGTGGAATTGCCCAAGATGCACTGGGGAGCCATGCTGTCTGTGCTCAGCGGCGAGGTAGGGGCGGCCTTCGATGACTTGACGTTGAGCGGGCGCGACAAACTGCTGACTGAGCAGGGACCGGAGGACTGGCCTAACTCGTTCCGAAGGGCCCGCTTCGTCCCGGCGGTTGAATACATTCAGGCGAATCGGGCGCGTACTCTTGGAATCCAGCAGGTCTCCGCCCTCTTCGAGAAGGTCGACGTCATTGTCGCGTCCACATTCGACAATCAATTGACCGCAACCAACCTCACCGGGCACCCGGCGCTCATCGTGCCGATTGGGGTTCGCGGAGCGGACGCGCCTCCTGAAATCCTGCGGCCGGAGGACGGGCCTTTCAGCGGAAGCGGCGGACCCGGGACGCCGTTCTCGATTACATTCCTTGCCGGCCACTACCAGGATGCGAAGCTCGCCGCATTTGGGCGCGCCTTTCAGCAGGCCACCAGCTTCCACAAGCTGCATCCGAAGCTGGATTAGATACAGTTCTCAGTTCTCAGTTTTCCGTCCGCCATCGGCGGATTGGCTACTTCGATCGGGTCGGCCGCTTTGACCCGCTCGCGGCCTTCCGGGCAGCCGGGGCCGGACCCATGGTGTGAGTAGCGAGGTTCAGGCTGAAGCTGTCGATGACCGCAGGCGAAGGGATCGGCGTGCCGGGAGTAGTGGTTGTGGGAGTTCCGGTGATCCCCAACGACTCGACAAGAATGGTCCCGGCACTCGCCGTGATGCGCAGAAATCCGTAGTCGGTCTCGTTATACGCGTCGAGATTGATGGTGTTGCCCTGGCCGTCTGGTTCAGTGTGCTGGCCGGGCACGGGCTTCTGTCCGGCCGCGTTGAGCTTCATCTTCGACAGGTTGTAGTAGCCGCCATTGCCCGCCACAACGTAGGGGATCTGGCGCCCGTCCGCGGTCATGGTTCGCGTGTAGCGCTCGTACAGGTGCGAGTGACCGGAGAGCACCAGGTCCGGCCAGATGCCGGCCTGCTTCGAGCAGGCGTCGATCTGCGCCAGCATCGTGGCACTGGGAAAATGCTGGCTGCTGCCGGTGAAAGGCGGATGATGTACCGCGATGATGAGTGCCTGCAGGTTCTTGTTCTGCGGGTCGGCCTGGCGGGCTGCAAGGGCTGCCTGCAATTGCTGGGTGAGAAACGTGACCTGATCCTGCCCGATCTGCGTATTGCCCAGAATGCCGGAGGTTTCGCTGGTATTCGAATAGAGTCCGATGATGCGGGCGAAGGGCGCCGTCAGCACGAAGTACACGCCTGGCTGCGTCATGGTGGAGCGCGCGAAACTCGGAGCGGCCGGCTGCGGGGTCGCGGTGCAAAAGTTGTCGACGAAGGGCTGCAGGGAATAAGGAATGGGCTCGTTCTTGTACATCACGCCGTCGTGGTTGCCGGGAATGGCGAAGATGGGCGCGTCGTAATTGCGATACGGATCGTAGAACTGCTCGGGATAGTACTGCTCCTGGCCGAAGTAATAGACCACGTCGCCGAGGTGATAGAAGAAAGCCGGCTGGCCGCTCGCATAAGACTTTCCAGCGAGATCGGCGGCCATTGTATCGGATACGGCCAGTTGCGGCTCGGCGCGAATGATGCCCCCCGTGTCGCCCACGGAATGGAAGACGAGCTTGCCGGAGGCCTGGATCTGCGCCACCGCGTCGGCGCCGAGCACCGACGCAAGGTCGATCACCGGCGGACTTACGCGGGGCGAGGGAATGGCCTCAAGCACGGCCAATTCCTGGAGGTTTTTGTCGCCCGCGAGGTCGCCGGCGCTGTATTGGTAGAAATTGTCGGCAGTGTAGGTAGGGTTTGCAAAAGTGAATCCATTCGTGGACATGGGGAGTGTCCTCTCGGGGGAATTTGGCTCCGGCTGCCGGTTCGGCACGGAGGCTATGCTGGGATTCTAATTGGGACGTGTGAGGCGGATGTGAAAGGCAGGAACTGAGGGACTAAGGACCAGGGACTCGGAAACGCTATACCATTCGGACATGGCGCTGGTTCTTGTGGATTCGGTTGGGAAGAGCTATCCACGACGGGTGGGGCTGCGCACGGAACTGCGCCGGGTGGTGGAAGACGTATCGTTCACGATTGAGCGGGGAGAGACGCTGGGCCTGGTCGGCGAGTCGGGGTCGGGCAAAACCACTGTGGCGCGCATGATTCTCGCACTGGTGAAGCCAACCAGCGGTCGGGTTGTGGTGGATGGCGTCGATGTAGCTAGGGCTTCCGGCGATGAACTGCACCGCCTCCGGCGGCAGATGCAGCCGGTCTTTCAGGATCCGTATGCGGCCCTCAATCCACGCATGAAGGTGCTGGACATCATCACCGAACCATTCGTAATTCATGGCTCGGAAATGGGCATCGGGGCGAAGGGCGCCGCGCTACGCAACAAGGCCGTCGAACTGCTGAAGGAAGTGGGCCTCGATGAGTCGGCGCTGGCGCGGCATCCCCACGAGTTCTCCGGCGGGCAGCGGCAGCGGATCAACATTGCCCGCGCGCTGGCATTGCGGCCGAAGCTGCTGATCCTCGATGAACCGGTTTCGGCCCTGGACGTAAGCGTGGGCGCGCAGATCGTGAACCTGCTGCGCGCATTGCAGCGCGAACACGAGCTCACTTACCTGTTCATCTCCCACTCCATGCCGCTAGTGCGCTACCTGAGCACCCGCATCGCGGTAATGGAACGGGGTCGTCTGATCGAGACCGGAGAGGCCGAGGTGCTGTGCGCTGCTCCGCGGATGGCGTACACGCAGAAGCTGCTGGCAGCCACGCCGGAATTGCCTTCCGGCGTGGCATGAAGAGCCGGCACTACTTGGGTTGGGGAGTTGGGGGCGGAGTGGAGCTTGGCGGCGGCGTCGAAGGTTGCGAGGTTGGCGGCGGAGCGCTCGTAGCCCCTGCCCCTGAAGGTGCGCCCGATGGCGGCGTCTGCGGATGCGGAGCGCTCCCCGGAGTTCCCGCGCCTCCCGGGATCGCCGGATGGCCCTGCGGAGGAGCAGGCAGTTCACTAATATCTACGAGCTCAACTTCGAACACCAGATCCGACTTGGCAGGGATGCCGGGATGATCGGCGCCGCGATCAGGCATGGCGCGCGATCCGTAGCCGAGCTGCCAGGGGATGAAGATACGGCGGATTCCACCCACCTTCATGCCGGCAAAGCCCTGGTCGAAACCGGGAATCATGCGGCCCATGCCCACCGGAAAGCTGGCCGGTTGCGGCGCGGTAGTCTTGGGCTTGCCATCATCGCCCATCACTGGTTTGCCGTCGTCGCCCATCACGGGGGTGGGATGCTGATCCCACGAATCGAATACGATGCCGTCGGCTGCGCGCCAGCCCGTGTACTTCACCTTGTACATCTTCAGGGGCTCGGCGTCCGCGCCGGTGCCAACCTTAATGTCCTGAACCCGCAGGGCAAACAGGGTTTTCTTGATGGACACATCCGCCTTCTTTCCGGGCGGGTACTTGATGACACTCGCGGCTGGCGCGACTTTTGCCGCGGTGGACGGCTTGGCCGTCGTAGTGGTGGGTTTGGCGGCAGTTTGAGCGGTTGCGACCACAGCGGCCGCGAGACAAAGTACGAATGCAGTTGATTTCATGGATTAAGACTCCAGCTGAATCTTAGCGGAGTGTATCAGCCGAACCGCAATCCCACCTTTGTGGCCAGTCAAAATTATGAACCGAATCCGACAAACTTTATGGCTCTTTATACCTATGGCAATTAGATTGGCAAAATGGTGCCGTTCTACCTTCCCCTGTTTCGCTATGTGTGGCTGCCGGCTGCCTCTTTTTTTGCGGGGGTATTAAACACCATTGCGGGGGGCGGCTCCTTCCTGTCGCTTCCCGCACTGATTGCCAGCACTTCAGTGGTCGGGGTGGGCGCGGTGACGGCGCAGGCTACAAATACCGTGGCGCTGTGGCCGGGCCAGCTCACGTCGCTGGTGGCGTTCCGCAGCCAGTTGCGTGCCTACGGCTGGAGCCTTGTGCCGCTGGCCCTCGCATCAGGCGTGGGCGGATGGCTGGGCGGCTACCTGCTACTCAAGACTGGCAACCAGATCTTCCGGCAGATGCTTCCCTGGCTGCTGCTGTTCGCGGCCGTCATCTTTTTGCTGAGTTTTCCCCTGGGCCGCTGGCTCTCGACGCTGTCCGATGGCCGCCGTTACGACAAGTGGCTGCTGGTGGGCATGGTGCTGGTAAGCATTTACGTCGGCTACTTCGGCGCGGGCGGAGGCTTCCTGGTCATGGCGCTGTTCGGCATCTGCGGGGTGCACAACATCCACGAGATGAATGCGCTCAAGGTAGTGACTGCCACGGTATCCATTGGCATCCCGGCCATCACGTTCATTGTGGCGGGAAGGGTGGCGTGGCAGTTCTGCCTGGAGATGGGAGTCGTGGCCGGGATCGGCGGATACCTGGCCGCGCACTATAGTCCCCGCGTCAACCCGAAAGCCATGCGCTGGGCGGTGGCGCTGATCGGGTTTGTCACTGCCGGATATTTCTTTCTGCACGACGCGGCGCACCACGCGCGTTGAGGGTTTCCACCGCCGTAAGGTTGTTTTGCAATCCTGGCTGGATTGTGGAGATTCCGGCCAAGGTGTATTCCAAACGCGCATCCCGCCTGGGCTGGATGCGCGTTCGTGTTTGTGGCGGGGAAGATGCTTTTTTGTATCCTTCTCAGCAGCCCCTGCTGTAGTGTTGTGCGCGACCTCACGACTGAACATCGCTGGCTGTCTGTTCGGAACGGCCGAGAGATCCATCTTTCGCGGAGGATCCAATGAAAGGTCTACGCACGCTTGCGGGCGCGGTCGTGCTGACTGCGCTTTCGTTCCCACTGCTGTCCCAACCTGCCTCACCAACCACCGGCTTCCACTCCGTCCAGTGCATCAAGACAAAGCCCGACAAGGGAGTGGAATTTCGCAAGTTGGCTGAAGGCGACCTTCACAAATACGCCCAGGGGCTGATCGATTCAGGCCGGCTGAGCGCGTGGGCCCTGGTCCGCGCGGTGACGCCTTCGGGCAGCGCGAGTCCCTGCGATTACTTTGTGGTTTCTTTTTATCCGGGATTGCCCCCGGAGCCGCTCGGTATGGCGGATCTCGGACCGGCTCTGAAAAAGGCTGGACTGACCATGACGGCGGAAGAGTACATTGCCCGCCGCGATTCAGTGAGCACGCTGGTTTCGAGTGGCCTGTGGCAGAACTATCTGGCGGTGGGGTCGATGCAGAAGGGGGACTACATCGTAGTGAACGAAGCGAAAGCGGTGGACGTGGACGAATGGGTCGCCTATGAAAAGAAGGCCTGGCAGCCGATCGCCGAACAGCTGGGTAAGGAAGGGCTCACCCGAGGATGGTCCGTCAACGTGCTGGTGATGCCGCAGCGGGGAAGCGAAAACAGGATCAACGGCGTCACCGTGGACGTTTATCCGAGCTGGGATGCACTGAACAAATCGATGATCGATCCGGAGTTTGTGACCCGGTGGCAAAAGATTCACCCCGACATGGAAATCGGAACGACGTTTGAACACTACGACAAGCTCAGGAACAACCTCACGGCCAATCTGTTCAGAGTCGACGATATGATTTCGGCGAAGTAAACAACGTGCATCGCTCCGAGGAGCTTGGGCAGCCTCGTATCCTGCCTCGATGATCTCCTTTGATCGATGGTAATCATTGCCCGGACAAGCGGCTGGTATTGACAGAGATGACCAGATCCGCCTTTGCCTCCGCGAGCATTCACTGTGCACGTTGCGAATGCAAGAATGCGCTGTGGTTCGAGTGAGCAGGGTCAATTTCGTGATCGGCGCAGAGTAGGGCCGAGGAACCGAGGAGGAACGCGAACACTACGTAGGCTTGTTCCTCTACGGAACACAACGACGATCCATTCACCGGTATCTCAATCCGCTCGTGAAGCCGATGGTATGAGCGACCAAGCCAACCGCCGGCGGAGCCCACCACAACTTCGATTTATGCTTCTTGAGCCAATAGCTGGTGGCCGACGCATAGGCGAAGACCCCGACACTGACGCTAATCTGCCCCGCTTGCGACGACGGCATCATCGGATTGCCTTCCTTGCACCGATGTTCTGCGATGCAATGTTGAGTCATTCCCACATCGGCGAGGGCCATGCCGAGATGCAATCCATTAAGCACGAAGTAGGTCTTGTTGAGAACAGGACGAGCCACCAAAGCAGCAGGCAGGGAGAACTCGACACCTGAGGCTGATGAAGATGGAGCTGTGGCTGAACTCGAGGAATCTCCATTATCGGTCGCAGTTACTGAATGTGTTTGCAGTGCACCATCACGTTGGATTTGTTTGAACGGAATGGGATTCTGCTGCGCTGAACATGTCAACCCGGCAAGCGCAACGGCCAACGCCATGCATTCGATCTTTTTCATGCTACCCCCCAGCCGCTGAGTGTTCGCGGCTGAAGGGGTTATCGACCTGAAGCGACGTTCATTTACGCCCAACAGGGGTTTCCACAGTATCTAAGGCATTAGCAGATACTCATCGGGGCCGGATATCCGGGCTGCTCAAGGCGGCGGTTGCGGCACGACCAGTCAGTTCTTCGCGATCAGCAAGTCGGGGCGAGTTCACAGCCCGCTGTTTTCAGAATCGACGGAGAGGCGTTTGGGCACATGCTGTGCAAGGAACCGGTTGTATTTTGTCAATGATGGGATGAACGGCGCGGATCAAGTCGAATTCTGCGATGCGGACGGTCTCGGGCTGGATATTTACCATCCTGGGGATTTTATATATGGCGAAGAAGTCTGACCGGAGGCTTCGCCCTGAAACGTATTGTCCCGCAAAGCGATCGCGCGACCCGGAAATCGCCTGCTTACAGCTTACGGAAGCAAAGCTAAATCACTTTCGGATCAGGCCAAGGTCGAACCAGCATGCGGAGATCCGAAAAGCAATGGGACGGCGGCGGAGTCCGCCCCGGGAGCTCGTTCGGTGGTGAGGTAACGGAGGAAGAGCCAAAATATCACAAACATCGCGACAAAAATAGTTAGCGCAATCAACCCGCGCTTCAAACGCTTTCGACTTCTGGAACTCCTGAGCCAGGAGGATCCTGGCGTGTGACGACTGCCTTGCGCTGGTCGAACCGACTCGCTATCGCCGACAACAAGGACTTCTGAAGAATAGAACCGATGTCGGCATTTGCGGCAACGATAGGGTTGGTCTCCCCCGATGCGATGAAGCGCATCCATTGAATGCGCGTGACGAGACAGGCGAATTTCGGAACTACCGCACTTGGGACAAGTCATGACGGTGGCAGAGTCCTGATTTGAACCGATGGTACCACGAGCATTCCCGAGATTCGCGGGGTACCAAGAGCCCTTTGGTATGCGAGGCGGAGACGAAGTTGCGTTAGGTCGGAAGGAACGGAGAATCCGAGTTTTCCCTCCATCATCGTCTCGCTCGATAAGTCAGTGGAAGTGGCAAGCGGGGTGTCTGAAGCGCCACCGAAAATCTGCCAGTGTATGCCCGTGTGTGGAGGAATATTGTTCGTCCGAAATGTGTATTCCAACAAGTAGTTGCCGGGCATGAGGATCAATGTTTGCTCTGCGATGAGGCAGTTCTCAGGTTGCCCGGCAGTGAATTCCGTTTCCAGCCCCGACGGGCCCGGCCAGGAATGCAGGCCGGCATAGGATGGAAGAGACCAATCGAAACTGACGGGCAATGGTTCGCGGGCAAACTTCCCGTTATTGGGAATCGTTGCGTCGGCGACAACCCAATGATGATCGACCAGTAGGCGCCATAGAGTGTTGGCCGAATTCCCATCCCCGGCAGCAACGAATTGATTCACTGTGGAGAAAAGGGATGGGCCATCGGTATCGGCTGTGCCGAATTGGACGAGCCGCGGTGCAATCGCGGCGACGGCCGGCAGTTGCTGCTTCCTAAACAGAAAGCTGAGATACTGGCGGATGACCTGGGGATTATTGTTAAGGATTTCCTGGGTGATGTGTTCGGGATCGGGTGACTCTCGCCAGCACAGCTCAAACAGGGGACCGATGTCTTCAGAAGGCATCTGGGCGGCGCTTCGAGCCCAAGTCCAGAACGCGGGCGTGTCATCCCGACGAAAATAGAAGTTGGCAAGGCTCCAGCGCGGTAGATACGTATGGTCGACATCAAACGCCGCGAGCAACAATTTTTCGGCACGGTCGTATTGTCCATCAGCCTCATAGCGTAGTCCCAACTCGATATCAATCGGGGCATTGTAGGCGTCTAGACGCATCGCCGATTCAAGCAGTTCCCTTGCATCAGCCGGATCCAGTTGCGACAGACGCAGATAATATTCCCATCCGTCAGGGACCAACCCGATCGCGGAGCGAACCGAATCGGTCGTGTCCTTTCGGAACAAATAGTCCGCCCGGGCCAGCTTCCAGCAACAGAAGATCGCGAAACAGCAAACGCTCGCGACGGCGATGCGAAGCGCAATCCCGATCGTTTGGCCGGCGGAAGATATCACGGCTACTCAGCCTAGCATGTTGAGCCGCTGAAGCAGTAGCTGCCCTTTGAATCTGGCGACGCCGATCTCGAGGTCCCCTTTGCAAGAATGCAAGAGCCTGATCTGATTTGACTTGGCATCCAAGGCATTTCTTCAAACAGTGAACGGATGTATGACAGCTGTCTGACGTAAGTTATTGAAAGCAAAGAAAATTGACTTGCCAAACTCTCCCGTCCGGCGTATACAGGAAAGTTGATCGGTTTTATGACGCGACCCCTGTCCGGAGGCTCACGATGATCCCTAAATTGCCCGTAATCGCAGCGATGGTTTTTATGTGTTCCTACGCGGTAGCCGGAACGACAGCGATTGGTACTGCGAGCGCGCGGGGCGATATGCGCGTCGATGGCTATTCAGTTAACGGAAATGCGACCCTCTTCGATGGCACCGTGGTGGAGACAGGCCAGGCCACTGCTGCCTTACGCTTGGGTGGAGGTGTCGAGATCAAACTGGGGATTGGATCGCGCAGCACTCTCCATCGTGATCGTATTGTCCTGGAACAGGGAGCAAGCGAGTTTGCTCCATCGAGCCCATTTTCGGTAGAAGCGAAAGGGCTTCGCGTGACTCCGAGCGAACCGAATTCTCGCGCCGTGGTTTCAATGACTGGTTTGAACACTGTGGACGTGGCGGCTCTCGCGGGTGGATTTCAAGTCACCAACGGTCGCGGACTCGTGCTGGCCCACCTGACGTCGGGACGGGCGATGTCCTTCGCAATGCAGGCCGAAACGAGTGGAACAATTAAGGTAGAGGGTCAGTTATACAAAGAGGGTGGTCATTATTACATCCTGGAATCGCTCAGCAACACTAGATATCTGCTTAATGGCAAAGGCTTTTTTTGGTCTGAGGGGAAAGAGGTCATCATTACCGGAACAGTAGACCAACGTGCGACACCCACGGGCGGCGCCAAAGCGGTAGTCAATGTCGTGAGTATGACTCAGGAACATGTTTCGGGAGAAGGGATCGCTAATGGACCCAGCTGGGTAATTGTCGGCAGTATTGCAGCAGCCGGCGCAATTATAGGATGGGCCATTGAGGACGTGTCGAGTGGGCCTACACCCGCAAGTCAATAATCGGCGGAGTTTCTTCGCGCGCACTCTTACGGGACATTTCAACTCATTCGCGACGAACTGGGGGCGCAGCCGGCGCGAATGTTGTTTCCCGGAGCCAGAGCGCTGCAAATCGCGTAATTACCCTTGCCCGAAACTCCGACCTTAGGTCCTTTCATAGATAGCTGAACGCGGGAATCGCCTGCTTGGGCTTTGCCTTTGACATGGTCGTCGTCAAAATCTCGATGTCATCGAAGAGAACTTCAAGTGAAAAGCATTGGCGGATTCCCGTGAGCGTAATGATGACTTTGCACTGATGACGCAGTTCTGATACCAGGCCTTCCACGCCTGCAAAAACGCCATTCCGCACTCTAACTCTCGTCCCCACCTGAACACCGTTGTGGGGCCTAAGGAGTAATCCACTCTCGAGTCCGAGCTTTATCTTTTCCAGCTCTTCGTAACTTACCTTATCCCTCTCTTCCTCTCCGAGAACGCGAAGTACGCGCGGAATACAACTCACGGCGCGCCGGTTCTCCGGTACAAGGTGGGCAAATACGTAACCCGCGAACAGGGGGCGCTCGGCAACCACTGTTCGGTCGGTCCACCTCACCCGCTCCGTGTAAAGCGGGAGGTAGTGTTCCACGGAATGCGCAGCGAGATGCTGCACCACCCGCCTTTCGTGGTTCGAAACGACATGTAGAACGTGCCACGGATTACTATGCATTTAGGTCGCTCCAGAAGCAAAATTGTGTTTTCGCTAACGTTTCCGAGCTTGCGGCATACTAATGGGGTGTTGTGTGTCGCATTTCCTACGACACAAGGCATTTTGGGGAAGCTGGGGAAGGTGAGCTGATTAGACGCAGATTTATGGTTTTATCCGCCCTTCACGAATGAACCGCGATGCCGTTCTTCTGACAGCGCCTGTGGACTTCCAAGCCAGACCGCAGGCGACGAGTTCCTGAAAGAGATTCAACGTCTCGAGTTGCGAGAGCTGGTTTTTCTCCCAGGCAGCTATTTGTTCGAACAGTCGTCTTTCGTCTGCCGGTTCACACCCACCTATATCGTCAGGGCGCTCATGCGTTTTGGTTCTGGGCAGGAGAATAGGTAACACAACGGTCTTGGTGGCAAGCAGCAATCCTTGACCGCCTTCTGTTTTCTGACGAGTCAGTCCACTGATGATGTTTTTACTTGTACGATATGACACAATCTACGCCCCACACTGTTTAGGTTTGCTTGAAGGTTTCCAAGCAAGTACACGATCCTCTTAGTGGAATACTCCACCGCCGACCAAGGTCGGGGAACGGAACTGCATGGACGCAACGGCGTCTTGATGCGAGGGCGAGAGCAATTTGAGACTCGTTGCAGGGTCCGAGGCTTAGACCTCTCCTAACGCGCACTAAAAGTGCCGTTTCAGATGGTGAACTCTCTGATTCACTAGCCGTTCTCGAGAGTTTCGATCGGAGCCCTTGAAATTTCGGATTACGCTATCTTGTGTCGATTTGAGTGGTGTAAAATCTCGGCGAGCTTTTGGCACGTCAATTTTGATAACAGCTGGGGAGAAGCAAACATTCGGGGAAATTTCTTACCAAAATCTTTCCAAGCCGGAGCTAATTGTAAGTTGGAATAGAGGATCCGGCAGCCGCCAATCTATGCCATATTGCGTCAAAATGCGTCAACAATTTGAATTCCGTCGACTCTTTGGCAACTCGCCTCATAGGCCGAAACTAAGTCCCCACGACAACTCCGAAGAAGCCTTTGCGGATTACCCGGGAGGGATCCGACCGTGAAAATGTGACCAGAGCTGATTCAATGTGATCGCACGAGGCAGGTTTTCATACCAACTGGTGCGGCGTTCCGACTAAGAACAGATCCTGACTTGCTGGTTTTGAAGGAGTGGCATTCCACACCATATAACCGGCACTTTGAGCTTCTCGCTTTGCTTTTTGAAAGGCGGAGAATTTGAGCACCAGAGCGAAAGAAGAATTGCTTCCCCAGAAACGGCTGGACTCCTGGAAATCGGTGGCTGCGTATCTGAATCGCAGTTGCCGCACAGTTCAGCGGTGGAATCGCGAGTACGCCCTTCCGGTTCATCACCTGGCCGGCGAAAAGGGCTCCGTTTTTGCTTATCCTCTCGAGTTGGATGAATGGCTAAGAGGCCGCGACCGACTCGTGGAAGGCGAGCCGGTCGATACCTTGGAAGAATTGTCACAGGGCGATGTCCCACGATCGATCAGCCCCATCAAATACAGAGGAACGCCAAGCCCTTCGCTTGTCTCTTCGTTGGATAGGATGCGCTCGGCCGATTTGCTTGCTGTCGCCGAACAGATGCGGTCAACTCTCTCGGATACGAATATGGGTACGATCGCGCAGATCTTCCGGAAGGCCGTGGATCTGGATCCTTTCAACGTAGAGGCATTTGCAGGGTTCGCTCATGCACTCATCACCGAGGTGCTCTGGGGCAGTCTTAGCCCACAGGTGGCTTATCCTCTGGCCAAAGCTGCCTTGCATCGAGCCTTGGAAATTGAACCGGATTCGCCGGAGGTATCGTGCGCTGCTGCCTGGCTCAAGATGCTCCTGGAGCGGGACTGGCAAGGAGCAATTCTCGGCTTTGATGACGCTTTGAAGCGTCATCCTCCAACTACCCGAGCCTTGATTGGCCGGGCTTTCCTGTACATCGCGCAAGGATGCCCGAAAAAGAGTTCAGCCATGCTGGAGGCAAGCACACAGTGCGATGTATTGAGCACACCATTGACGGCGGGATATTGCTGGAGCGAATATCTCGGACGTGATTACGCGAATGCGCTCGATCAGATTAGCCAAGCCCGGGCGAGCGGTTATGCCGGGCTGGCTTTCGATACGATCGAAGCCCTGGCCACCATCCAGGTTGAACAACCTGCCAGTTCCATAAGACGAATCGAAAAGCTGATTGCAAATTCCCCTCGGAACGATGTGCTGCAAGCTGCGCGGGGATTTGCTTACGCCGTGAGCGGCCAAACTGAAAAGGCCAGTGAAACCCTTACTTCTATCATGAAGCTGCGGACGCATGGACATCATGGTGAACCATACGCGATCGCGCTCATCTTGATAGGGATGAATGATTGGAAAAACGCAGTTCAGTGGCTAGACCAGGCATATACGGAAGGGTCATTCTGGAGTCTCGGATTCCCTTGTGATCCAATCCTTGAGCCCCTCAAGGATGATTCAAACTATCAACTCTTCCTGCGGAAGGCCAATTACCCGGATTGTGGGCACGATGCTCCGCAACCCGGCCAGGCCGCTGAGTCCGATCGACTGGGAAATGAAGAATTCCATCTCTGCAGCTGATCTGTGTGGTCTATAAACATCATTTCCAGCTTCCTCGATCGAGGCAACGAAGAGGGCATACCCCGGCATCAAAGATGGCACAAATTGTTCTAGCAACCATTTTGAAAAGGGTTTCAGCTTACGGGTTAACGCAAAGCACTCGTTTTACACGAGCGATTCGACGGGCGGAACCCGAATATGCCGCGACATGCGTGGAAACTAAGGTTGAAATGATTCGCGGAATTTGTTGATGTTTTCAATCGTCATGCATTTGTTTAACGTTTGGGAGTTGAGTCCCTAGCGCGTCTTGTGCTACTGTCTTGCCGTAAGTAAAACGTCGCACTTCGGTACGGCTGAACTGTGACACACAAACAGGTCTTCCCCATTCGCCCGAAGAACCACTAAGGGTAAGGCAAGGCAGCCTCGCTGTCAGCTGTGCAACCGCTGTGTTGTTTTAGTTTTCCCAGAAATGGGAAAAAGAGGGGCGTAGCCTGCCCGAAGCGAAATCTCGAGGCAAGTGAGTATTGCTTCGGCATTGTCCACGGACCCATCTCAATGGTCTGTCCGAATATTTGCTCAAAATCCCCCCGCTAATCCTTCTCCGGCTTTCAGGCATGCTGTTCGCCAACGAAAGATTCAAATGAAGGTCTTTGCACCGCGTTCCCGCATGATCAGCGTCCGACTCTCAGAGGATGAGTACTCAGCTCTCCAGCGCCTGTGCTCTGTAACTGGAGCAAGGAGCGTATCGGATCTCACCCGCGATGCCATGCGGGTATTTCTGAACAGCGCAAACCACCGCAACATTGTTGATCGCACCGACTTTCACGAGCAGTTGGCGCTCCTCAATAAGAAGATCGAAGAACTGGCTGAGCGGATCTCGTCTTCCCAAAACAAGCCGGAGAGCTAAAACCCCATGCTCGCGACCGCTGATCCATCGCCGGAACAGCGCATCATGAGCGCGTCGGAAGGATTCCACCATGAGAACAATGTCGATTGCGCTCCTCACGATAGCGACCGCCATTTCTGCGTTTGCTCAACCACAGTCCGCGCCAAACCATGTGGGCGCCGGAGCGACGTCATTGAGCGAGATCTCCAATCTACCTGTGGAGAGAATTGGCAATAACGACCTGGTCGGCATCTCTGTGTACGACTCACCCGAATTAACTCGCACCGTGCGGGTCGGCTCTGCGGGCGAAATCCGGTTACCTATGCTCAAGCACCCCATTCAAGCTGCGGGATTATATCCGGCTGAACTCGAAAAAGCCGTCACGACAGCGCTGATCAATGAGCAGGTTCTAGTCGATCCGATTGTGACCGTGTCCGTTGTCGAGTATCGCAGTCGGCCAATTTCGGTGTCGGGAGCAGTTAAGCATCCTGTGACGTTTCAGGCGACAGGAACCGTGACACTTCTCGAGGCCATTTCGCAGGCAGAGGGTCTTGCCGAGAATGCCGGATCGGAAATTCTGGTCAGTCGCAAGGCAGCAGGTACAACTGATAATCCGCTTACGCTGGCTCAACGGATCTCCGTCCATGATCTTTTGAGCGGGGAAGATCCTTCCGCCAACCTGAGCTTGGAAGGAGGAGAAGAGGTTCGCGTCCCAGAGGCAGGTCGGGTGTTTGTCGTCGGGAATGTGAAAAAGCCCGGCGCGTTCTACATTACGAATGGTTCCGAAAGCAGCATTATGAAGGCGATCGCTCTTTCAGAGGGTCTGGAAAGTTTTTCATCCCATAAAGCCTACATCTACCGTCTTGAGGGTGGAGGTGGAGCAAGGAACGAGATTCCTGTTGACCTGAAAAAGATCATGGATCGCAAGTCCCCGGACGTACCGTTGTTGGCGAACGACATATTCTATATCCCAACTGCGAATGGAACGCGCGCGAGTGTGAAGGCTCTGGAAACCAGCATTGGTTTAGCAGCTGGCTTTGGCACCGCATTGATCTATGTAACGCGGTAGGTTATCTAAGGGGAAACAATGCCTGAACAATTAAGATTGCCGGAAGCCATACCCACCGGCTCACCCACCAATCTTCAGCCACTTGCCTATTATGGGCCGCTTCCTCCTCAACAGGAATTCGAGCCCGACTCGCCAGCGGTTCCTTTCTCCCACTATCTCTGGATTCTTCGCCGCCATCGCTGGAAGATGGTCGCCTTCGTCGCGACGTGCGTGCTCGCAACTTTTGTCGTGTCGGCAAGGTTGCAGCCGATTTATGAATCCACCGCGACGGTAGACATTGACCGCCAGGCTCCATCAGAAGTTGTCGGGCAGGATTCGACCCGCTCTGCCGCGCTCAACGATGCGGACCAGTTCCTGGCAACACAAGTCAAATTGATTCAATCGGACGCGGTGTTGCGTCCAGTAGCTGAACAGTTCCATCTTCTCAATCGCGAAGGACAGACCGGGAAGTTGAGCCCGGAGAGAATCCAACAGGTGGCTAGTGCGCCGATTGGTCTTTCGCGTCTAAAGGTTACCCGCCCGCCAAACACTTATCTTCTCTTAATCAGCTATCGCTCTCCGGATCCGGCGTCTTGCCGCGGATGTTGCGAATGCGATCGCAAACTCGTATCTGGTTCATACCTACGACATCCGCATTCGATCATCAGCAAGTTTGTCGACCTTCATGGAGAAGCAACTCGATGAACTAAAGGCGAAGATGGAAGAGTCGGGTCTGGCACTCGCCCAGTTCGAAAAAGACCTGGACGTGATTAATCCGGAGGAGAAGACGAATATCTTGTCGGCGCGGCTCCTACAACTGAACACGGAGTACACTGCCGCCCAAGGCGATAGAGTCCGTTCGGAAGCGGCCTGGAATGCTATCAAGTCTGGTTCTGTAGAAGCAGCGCAGGTTTCTACTCAGGGAGAATCGCTCGCCAAGCTTACCGATACGCTGAATCAGGCTCGTCAGCACTTTGCCCAGGTAAAGTCAACTTATGGTGCAACTCACCCTGAGTATAGAAAAGCCGCCTCCGAACTGGCAGAAGTGGAAAAGCAATTCGACGATACCCGGAACAATATCAGCCAGCGGATCGCGGTGCAATTCCAAGAGAGTCTGAATCGCGAACAGATGCTTCAGAAGGCGGTGACCGAAGCAAAAGCTGAATGGGACCGGATCAATGCGCGCTCCTTTGAATATCAGCGACTCAAGCAGGAGGCCGACACCGACAAGGCCCTGTATAACGAACTGATCAAGAAGATTCGAGAAGCAGACATCAATGCCGGCTTCCAGAACAACAACATAAGGATCGCGGACACGGCGCGTCCATCGTTGAAGCCGGTTTTTCCAAATACTCGGCTGAATCTGTTCCTTGCATTTCTCTTTTCAGCTTTGCTGGCGATTGGGGCGGCTTTGTTGCAGGACTCCCTGGACACAACTCTTCGCAGTCCAGAAGAGGCCAGCCGGTTCCTTGGGACAGATGTAATCGGGACTCTGCCAATTGACCGGAATTCGGCGGAGTTGCCTAAAGTTGTCACGCCGGCCGAGGCTGCATTGCTTAGCGCTGCGCTGAACAAGAGCAACGGAAACGGTAATCACCGCAAAGGCTACTACACTTCGATATCAAGTTTCGAGGAAGCTGTCCGGACGATCCGCAACACGATCTTGTTATCCGATTTCGAGCAGAGGTTGAGTTCGATTGTGGTCACAAGTGCGGCTCCATCGGAGGGAAAAACAACTATAACGCTGCATCTTGCGGTGGCCAATGCCGCCCGCGGCAAGAAGACGCTCCTGGTGGACGGCGACTTGCGGCGCCCCAGCCTTCATGCCAAATTCGGATTGAAACCGGAACAGGGGCTTTCCAACGTTCTCAATGGCGAACTACTTTGGCAAGATGTCGTTATCCCAATTGAAGACCGGCCAAATTTGAGTCTGTTGCCTGCGGGTCTGGGTTCTCATCGCGCCGCCGACCTGATAGGCCCGCGACTGGCCACCCTGCTGGATGAGTTTGCTAAAAACTACGATTTGGTCATTTTGGATTCGCCTCCGCTGCCGGGCTTCGCAGAGTGTCTGCAAATGGCATCGGCAGCCGACGGTGTGCTCATTATCAGCCGAGCCGGAGAAACCCACCGAAGGGCTGTTGCCGAAGTGATCTCAATGTTGCACCGGGTACGCGCCAACATCCTTGGGGTGGTCCTGAATCAAGTGAGTAAAAATACATCTGCTGACGGATATTCATACTACGGGTACTACCGTTACGGGCATTACCAGAAGACTGAGTGATACCCGAGCCTTCGCCCAGAATGTGCCGTACAAAGCCGGGAGATCGAATGCGTGATCGACTTCTCTGCAATTTCGAACCATTCTGAGAGCTTGGCTCAACCTACTACTAAGAATTGGTCAACCCTCAAAAGAACTACATTGGGCGTTCATCGTCATCACCGCGGCGACAGGCAATGCCAGTAGCGGCGGTAGCCGTAGCAGCTGTGTTCGGAGCCCGGCTCTGATGCCATCAATCGGGAGGAAGCATGCCCTCACACAATGGACGTCTCGATGATCATCTCTCCGGGAAACAGGTCGCCGTAAGCGTGTGCTTGTTTGTTCTACTGATGTTTTCAACTGCAACAGTTTTCGTTCGAGAAGCCTGGGCGCTTCAATTTTTTCAGATTGGTGTATATGCCCTTCTTGTCGCGCATCTTTTAGTCGGCATTCGTCGCGGGAAAGAATACATAGCCGGCGGGCTGGCATCTTGGCTCGTCTATCTGATCCCGGTCTGGGGCCTACTGCAGATCTTGGCGCACACGACGGCATCCAGTGTCGAAACTCGCGAAGCTGTCCTGCGCTGGGGAGCTTTAGCCGGGGTATTCTTTTTGAGCCAGACTCTGGCTCGTACCCCAGAGGCCAGACGCAACTTCCTTAGCGCATTTTTGCTCTTCGCGACAGGGATAGCTGTGCTCTGTCTGACACAACTCTTCACCTCTGAAGGCAGCGTTCTCTGGATCTTCCCAACTGGAAACAAGGATGTATACGCTACATTCCCGAACCGTAATAACTTCGCGCAATTCGTGGAACTCGCCTTGCCAATTGCGCTTTGGCGGTCGCTGCGTGAGGGCTGGCGATCTTGGTGGTACGCACTTGCCGGCGGTATTCTCTATGCTTCTGTCATTGGCTCGGCTTCGCGAGCTGGCACGGTGTTATGCACGGCGGAACTGCTGGCCATGGTCGTGATTGGGTTGGTGAGATTGCGGGATCCGGAGACCGGCCTACCCACCCGCTCAACCACGGCAATGCTCTTGATGGTTCCGATTCTTGCTTCGATATTCACTCTTGTTGTGGGATGGGAGCGAGTCTGGTCGCGTTTTGTTGAAGACAATGATCCTTATGTAGTGCGCAGGGAATACATTGAAGCTGCGGCCAACATGGCCAAGCACCGCCCACTAACTGGTTTTGGCCTGGGGACATTTCCGGAAGTTTACCAACGATATGCAATCAAGGATTTCCCGTTTTATGCAAACCATGCGCATAACGACTGGGCGGAATTTGCCGCCGACGGTGGAATTCCTTTTTTGCTACTGGTCTTGATTCCCTTTGCTGCTTGTGTTCCAGGGGCTGTGCGACATCCCTGGGGTCTAGGCCTGATCGGGATCATGCTACATGCTTGCGTGGATTACCCGTTTCCGCGTCCTGCGGTTTCGGGTGGATGTTTATGATGCTTGCACAACTCTTCATGGCGCGAAATCGAATCAACTCTCGATCGTTTGATAATCAGCAGTTGAAGCCAGAAGCCAATGTAACAAAGCATTGTGTGACGAGCTGAACCGAAAGATCCGCGAGGGTAAACGTCAATTTTGAATTCGAGAACGACGATATTCGGATCGCAGATCTTGCGGGGCATCTTGAGACGCTCGTTCGCCGTCCGGCTCAAGCCGCTTTGAGCGGCTCACATCAGAACGGCCCCGGATTTGCCGGGGATACTTTAATATCATTGGGGCCTATTGTGTCCTCCCGTCACTGTCACGAGGATTCGTGGCCTTAACAAACGTTACTATAGTCCAGCATTCCGTATGGGCAATTCAATATCCGATTTGCAAGATCACCTCACCAAGAAATGTCTGCGAGACAGTCGCAAGAACAACGGTTCTAGCATTGTATGCATAACAACAATAGACAGATTCGAGGCATGCCACTCCTGCTCCTCTGGCTGACTCTGCTGTCGGCGCAAACCTTCGGACAAGATGTCAACCGTCCTGGAAGTTCGACCGGCATTGCCAAACCGAACGCGTCCCATGCTCGATCCGAGAAGTCTATACTGAGCGATATCTATCTAAGCTTATTTGATTTCGGTGCGGTATGCGATGGCGTGACGGACGATCATGCAGCAATCAATTCCGCGTTTGCCCAGATCGCTTCCACAGGCGGAACGCTGCTCTGGCCAGGGAAGTGCAAGACTTCTGAGACGGTTACCCTGCCGTTTTTATCGGGCGGCTATCCGGCTGGAATTGTTATTAAAGGCAGCGGATCATTCGGGTACCAAGGAAACCAGTACGCTTCGCCAAGCTTGCTAGACTGCTCGACCGTCACCCAGGGCGATTGCCTGGACATTGCCTCCGCAGGTGTGGTGATTGAGGGCTTGGATATTGTCTACAATGGGATGATCGGCGGGCCGATTTCGCCACCCGCCGCACCATCGCTACATTACGTGAAGGGCCAATGTGTCTCCACATCTAGCGCATCTTACTGGGTGGAGATTACATATACGACAGCAAGCAACATAGGGAATGCCGGTGAGACTACTCTTTCAGCTGAAACGGCTAATTTTACAGTTCCGGCAGGAAACTGCCTACAGATTGCCTCTCCTCCATCCGAAACTGGGGTTACAGGCTATAAGGTGTATGTTGGCGCCGCATCTAATCGCGAACTGCTGCAGAGGACGACGCCTACAGACATTGGGACTGCCTACACGATGACCACGCGTGCGCCCCAATACGAAGGATTGCCACCGCTGGTTGATACGACCGCAACTGCAGCCGTCCATGCGAACAACGTGCCGTCCTTCCGCGATTCTCGCATACGGTCTACGGTGGCAAAGTGGGGATCGCATAAGACGGCTTATGCGCCATCGGATGGCCTTAAGATGTCCACGTCCTACGCGCATATTGGACCGAACACGATGGTCATGGGGTTCAATCGGGCGATCGTCATGTACGCTTTTGGTCCGGCAAACAACGCGGCGAATGATAAACCGATCATTTCCAACTCCTTCATACGGGAGAACAATTACGCTGTCGTATTGGCGGGAGTGACAAACGCAGAAGTCGTTGGCAACGAAATCTTTGCGGATGCGAGTGCGGACCTTCTTGATATCGCGAGCAATGACCTGTACTGGGGGCATAATTATCAAGAGCAGAATGACAACTCTGAAGCGGCTACATTCATCATTGGAACTTCAGCGACGCCGAATCCAACAGCATACAAGCTGCAACCCTATTCGTCAGTCTTTGAGCAGAACAATGTCACCTGTAGCGCCGCAAGCGGTATACCTCTATTCGAACTAGTAACGGGCGAATCTACCCGTATTATTGGGAATGTGATGACTGGATGTTCGACCTCCACGGTGTTTGCGAGCAATCACGGAACGGCAACGAATACAGTTCTCCGAAATAACACGAGTCCGGATATTCCTCGCATTTCGTCGACGTGGCTCAGCAGCAAGACCGGCATACAGGAGTACGATGCAACCTGCGATTCGCCTTCGGGAGCTCCCTGCAGCCCGGCATTCGCCGGCGCGGAGACGCGACAGAAGGGAATTCTGACCGGCTGGTGTACGGGCAATGTTGGCTCGGAAAACAAGAGTACATATGGCCTTGTTCCTCTTGGAAATGGAACTTCGTGCGCAGCAACCGTGTTGAAAGGCTCCCCCATGCCATTCGCTTGCACAGCGTCAAGTCTGTATGTAACGTCCTTTGTTGCGGGAAGTCAATCGACCAGCGGCAAGGTGACTCTTTACCGCAACGAATCTGCCACACCTTTGTCCTGCACAATGGGCAGATCGCTAGCTTGCAACGATGCAGCGCACAATGTAACTCTTTCCGCTGGAGATACCTGGGGGTTCACCGTGACCACTGGGCAGGCCAATGACACGACCAGCAATATACGTGCGAGCATCGAGTGTCAGTGAGATGGACAGCCGCACAGGTTCCCATCGATGTAAATTTGTTGCAGCAGTGCAGCATGTTCCTCCGAGTGGAGCCGGAGGCTTTCCGGTGGAATGCGAAGCTCTTGCAGTGCACCTCAGATTCAGCCGGGTCAGTTTCTCGGCTCATCGACCCTTGAGCACTGACAGAAAGCAAAGGAGTTGCCATCATTCAGTACGAACACGCGCGGCGAATCCATCTGGGCGCGTCGAGACTCGAGCGCCTTAACCCGAGAATCTGCAGAGATTCTCTGCAGTCCTGCTTGGATTCATTTGGGAGATGATTCCTCAGTCTCTATTCCACTACTGCACCGCCTGCGATCACACAGTCTGCCTGAGATCTTATACAAAACAGGGCAGGAGGTCCTGACAAAAATTTTCAGACCAGCCGAGGTTACCAAGGATCTGTATGAGCGCACGAACTTCCTTCCGTTCTACTTTAGCCGAGGCGATCGTCTTCAATTTGAAGATGCCTCCTTCTCGTTTATCTTCAGTGAGCACTTTTTCGAACACCTATTCGTCGATGAGGCACTGTCGCTCTTCGCGGAGTGCTACCGGATCCTAGAACCGGCGGGAGTGATGAGAGTATCTGTACCGGATGCGGACCTCCGTTCCTATGAACGTCCTGAACCCGTTGGCTATCCCAGTAAAGGCTTGTCGTTTACTCATCCCGGGAAACATAAGACCAGATGGTCGGTGTATTCTCTAGCGTTGATGTTGGAAACAGCAGGGTTCCGAGTCGTTCCGCTCACGTATTGCGACAAAGCTGGCAACTTCGTCTCCAGGCACCCTCGCGAAATTCGGGGATGTTATCCATCTTCAGTTGACGAGGAGGCTTGTCTCTGTTTCGATTACATTAGCCGGCCACGGTCACTTATCGTAGATGGCGTGAAAACGAACGACGATACCCCAATGCAGTTCCCATTGAATAATCAGCGGTCAGGAATAAAGCGAGACAATCGAGATTGACTTGTGGTCCGCTAGGTAATTGAAGACATTCGCGGTCGGTAGAGCCTTGATTGCGGAGTGTGTAGCGGCCTTTGAGAGCCTGCTGCGGGTCTTGCAGAATCCAATTCCATAGGCATGCTTTCCCTTCCCAACCCACTTGGGGAATAAGTCCAAGTTGCAACAGGGAGCCTAAGTTGATGGCAATGATGCGGAGCATCGACGAGATTAGACCTGGTTGTGGAATTCTGGTTGTAGATTGTCAGGGCAATGGTGATGTTGTTTGCAGCTTGCCGCTTCTTAAGGCGATCGAGTCCGGCAGCGAAAAACAATTGTCCTGTATATGTATTGTTTCTAAGTCCGGCGCATTTTGAGTTAATTAAAGACAGAAAACTTGAACATTCGACCATTATTATGGATTCAGCATGGGCGGGCCTCCGAGGATTGGTTTTCCTTTGGAGTCGGCTCCACGGCAAGATTGACTTAGTGGTCGGCGCGCCGGAGATATCTGAAAGGAAGCTTGTGAAGTTAAGCGCCTGCTAGGCGCGTCGAGACTCGTGGCTGAATCTCGTCCGCTTATAGGAATCGGATTCCGGAGTCGGTGCCATTGGACTGGACGAAATCGTTTCTTGAAGCCGCCGGTGACCTTGCGTCTGTGCTCGGAATCAAGGTTCCGCTGGCGCCGCCACGAATAACGATTACACCCGAGGAATCGGCCTGGGCAGATTCGGTGATTGCGTCTTGGGGTGGACAAGGCCAGCCGCGTCTCGGGGTTCAATGTGGCGCGCTTGTTCCTGCCAAGCGGTGGCAGGGACGCAACTTCGGAGCAGTCATCCGCACTCTGGACTCAAGGCTGCCAAAATCGAGCTTTCGGTGAGTCAGCTTCGGCACGTCCTGACGAGCAGTCCGAGACGGATGAAGCCAGAAGGGTTGCCCCCGGTGTCCGGTGGATTGACGGAAGCGGCGCCTGGAACATTCGACAATCTCTGGCCGTGCTGAGCAAATGCGACCTTGTTCCTTTCCGGTGATACAGGCCTGATGCATCTGGCTGCTGCCGCGGGTGTTCCAACGCTTTCTCTTTTTGGGCCTACTTCGCCGGTCCGCCGAGCTCCGCTTCACCCTCGGGGGACTGGCCGCCTATTCGATTGCCTACTGCGAGTATTGTCAGTCGCAGTGTGGATCAACGAGACGGGAGCCATTCAATGAGCCGGTTGCAAATTCGTGGACATCCTGTGTATGCATACGCAATATTCCTTCTGAGGTGATTGCAGCCCTTGCATTGGAGTGTCTGGAGACGCCAGCCAGAGGCGCGAAAGCTCTGTGCTGCACGTTACGTCGGTATATTGCGGGGCAACGCAGTCGATTGTGTGGCGGGATATAGTTCCAGTTGCATGCAGTCAAGAGTGGGAGAAGGCTGATGGATACATCCATTCTGTGGTTCTTTCTGCTTACCGTGGTGAATGTGGCGCTAATAAGTTTTGTCATTTACCGCTGGGGAATGTTTTCGGCCGAGGGATACTGCTATGGCCCTCCTCCTGCTGTTGGTCGTATCGGACGCAGGATCGCTGTACTGGTGCTACCTCTTCAACCCTGACGCACTGCGCCTGGGGATGGGTGAGTTTGGATTTCGAATTTATCCAACGATAATCCATATTATCGGTATTTCCGCTTTTATTTGTGGCCTATACGTCTCAAATCGGAATCCCGTGCCCATAATTCGCCCAATAACTCCCAAGACCCAACGGCATCTAAAGATGATTGCGGTGACTATCACGCTTATCGGCTTGATCATGTATCTAATAGCCCTTTACCTGAGTCGGCGGGTTTGGAGCAACTGACTTTTATAGCAATCTGAATCAATATCGCACAGATAATCTGGCATATGGGGGATTCTGGTACCGTGGGGCCGATATTATGCTCCTTGGCCTCTCAATGCTGTTGATGACCATCCGCAGAGGTTGGATGGTACGTTCGATCATTTTACTCCTTATCGCGGTAGCTCCACTCGTCCTCGAAAGCAATAAAGGAGGTCTCGAGAAGAGCGTCATATATTTGGCGTTCTGCTCTTACGTATTTCGGCCAAAGTTGTTTCACCGCTTTTGTAGGCCGTCACTCATGGTGCCGTTATTAGCTGTATTGTTGCTCACCCTCGGGCTTAAGAATGTCATGACAAGATTAGTCGTTGCCAATAAATCTGGAACAGTGAGCGTGACGGATTACAGTTTGAGCGATCTGTCTTACGTTGTCAGTCAGTCGATCGGAGGGCGCTTTTCATATGAGGGAATCTATCGCGGATATTGTAAAATGGCCAATTATCTGCACGATGGCGACGCTCCCCTTTTTGGTGGTAAAGTCCTGTTGTATACCTTCGACAGTTGGATCCCCAGAATGGTGTGGCCCAATAAACCCGAGCATCCCGTTCCATGGCACCGGGTACATGATCAGTGTTAGTGGAGAGAACAACGAAAAGGAGGCGTCTGCCTCCCTCGTTTGTCGGCTATTCCCTGGCTGATTACGGACCTTGGGGAGTTGCACCGATTCTTTTTGCTGGAGGCATTCTCCTGGGGCTTCTGAGGAGATTCACCACGGACAGGGACAAAAGTATTCAATGGTGCCTGTTATATGTTTTCTTTGTGATCTTTGGTGGAGCTTCGCAAGAGGCCGGTCTTCTTGGGATACTTTCTTCGACTTTCCTTGTCCTCATTCCCTTGTTACCTTCGTACGCGATTGTGGCTTTTTTGACCAGGCGACGTCCAAAAGCCTTCCATATGCGGCGGCCAGAGGCTTTTTTTCCACCGATGCCGCAACGGACAAGGCCGGTTCGCGCGGTCTGAGCCACAGATGGGTACCGCCGAGTTTCTTGTTGTGAGCCATTCATCATCTGTTTTGTTCGTGTGAGCCGGTGCACCGCCTCGGCAGAGCCTAACCTAGACCTCGGTTGCGCCGCGCAAAGTCACTTTCTCTCATGTCGAAGCTGGCTTTAAAGAGGGGTCAGTGAATGTGTGGAATCTTTGGTGCCGTTAATACCCGCGGCTACTTCGAATCGCGGGACTTCGACCGTTTTGTGAGGATGACCGATGTGGTCAGCCAACGCGGGCCCGATGCCGCCGGCTACATGGCCTTCGACTTCAAGGGAGGAGGAGGTCAAAGTCGGACCCGGTTTGACGTCTTCCTGGGGCATCGTCGCCTTTCCATCATCGATCTTAGTGAGACTGCCAACCAGCCGATGGGGGGCCAACGGAATACCTGGCTTACCTTCAACGGCGAGATCTTCAATTACAAGGAGTTGAGGCAGGATTACGAGCAGCGCTATCCATTTCGGACGGTGAGCGATACAGAGGTCATCCTGGCCGCATACGAATTAGATGGCACGAGCAAGTTTGCGGAATTTAATGGTGAATGGGCATTCGCGATTGCGGATCTAGTTCGCGGGAAGCTTGTGTTGAGTCGCGATCGGTTCTCGATCAAGCCTCTTTACTACTACGAAGAGGCCGGTTTATGGTATTTTGCCAGTGAAATCAAGCAATTGCTGCCCCTGCTTCCGATCCGTGAGGTCGAGCCTGAAACAGTTGGCCGCTATCTCATGCAGGGCTTGATCGATTCCAGCGAAAAGACATTCTTTCGCTCGGTCTACCAGCTATCCGCGAAGCATAACATGACCATTTCATTGCGCGACGGGACTGCAACCAGGCAGAAATACTGGAAGTATGAACTGAGACCCAGCCCCAAGACCCTCGACAGCGCGGTGGAAGAATTCAGAGAGATATTCCGCAGTAGCGTGGAATTGCGTTTGCGCAGTGATGTCACAGTCGGCACCCTGCTGAGCGGGGGCCTGGACTCCTCCAGCATCTCGGCAGTGGCAAACACCTTCCAGAACGGAGAGCTGGACACCTATTCGGTGGTCTCCTCCGATCCCAGATACTCCGAACATCGGTTTGTCGAGGCTCTGGTAAAGGAGAAAGGTCTCCGAAGCCGCTTACTATTTATTGACGATTCCAAAGTCAGTGGGGCTATAGAGGATGCGATCCGGGCAAGTGATGAGCCTCCCCAGGCGTTCAGCGCAGTCGCTCACTACACAATGATGAAAGCCATTCGGGCAGAGACGAATATCAAGGTAGTGTTGAGCGGCCAGGGTGGTGATGAAGTTCTGTTGGGGTATAGGAAATTTTTCTTCTTCCTGCTTCAATCGATGTTGGCGCGCAATGCATTTTTGCCCTTCTTAAGGAGAGATCCTGGGATCTCTGGTCAACCGCACCACCATGTGGCAGTTCCATTGGGGGGAGGCCCGCAGATATCTTGGACCAGGCGGGCCGATGTCTCATGGATACGTGACCACTGGCTCGGATGAGCTGCCGCTGGGAAGAGGCACGAATATGGCGCAGCGCCAGATAGCCGATCTGGATTTGTATTCGGTTCCGAATCTGACTCACTACGAAGACCGAAACTCCGCAGCGTTCGGACTGGAGATCAGGCTGCCATTCTTGGATTACCGGCTCGTCAACTTCGGTCTCAGCCTCAATGACAACCTCAAAATACGCAATGGCTGGTCAAAATACGTTCTTCGCGAGAGCATGACGGAGTTGCCGGACGCCATCCGCTGGCGCCGTGACAAGCAGGGCTTCATCCTTCCTGAAGTGGCATGGTTGAAAGGGAAGTTCGTCTCTCAGATCAAGAGCATCTTTAGCCACAGCGTTCTGGACGAATTAGGACTGTTGGATTCCAAGGCATTTCTCCAGTATTACGAGGATTTCCGGCAAGGCAGCAAGATTTGGAGCACCGATATTTCACGTGCTTTCATGGCGGAGATGTGGGCACGGATGTATTTTCTGCCGAGCCCACGGTCCAAACGAGGAACTGCTGAGCCGGAGCCGAGCCCATTCTAAACTGAGCGTTTGCGATGAGCGATCTGCTCCCGCTCCTTCGTGACAAGCTCGAACTGCCCAGTTGAATCCCCGCAATGCAGTTCGCATCAGAGAGCGGCACGCGGGTCACGATCGTGGCCTGGAAGGGACCTGAATAACTCGGGATGAAATCGGTCGATGAAATGCACCATCCATACCTGGTTGGGAAAAACGTCTATCTACGCGCTCTAGAAGAAGACGACCTCCAGGGCCCCATGTTCGACTGGCCTCACGACTCTGAGGTCGTTCGATACATGTACATGGGATGGATTCCCAATACACAGAAAACTCTGCGGCGAGAGTATGACGCACTTAACGAAACGTTGCCGGCGAACCTGATCCAGATGCCAACGCTTCCCGAGAACATCGTATTGGCGGTTATCGACAAGTCAGCCGGAAAACATATAGGCAATGTCGGCCTCTATGGGATCAACTGGCTCATGCGAATCGCCGAACTCCGGATTTTGCTCGGTGACCGTGACCATTGGGGCCAGGGGAAGGGATTCGAAGCTTACCGGCTGATTCTCGAGTATGGATTTGATCGTTTAAATCTGCGGAGAATCGTAGCCGGCGCACGGGCCGACAACACCGGTTCGATAGTCTTGCTTAAGAAAGTTGGCTTTGTGCAGGAAGGATGTGAGCGGGAACATTTCCTGCGCAACGATCAGCCTTATGACATTTTGACGTTTGGCCTATTGAGGCGTGAATTTTTTGCGTTGTTCTCTCAAGAAGGGCAACAGTCTGAGAGCAACACTTAACGACCTCAAACAAGCCAGCCACAACTCGTCATGGAATGCGCCATGCGGAGAAAAGTGGATCACAGATCAGATGGATGTATTAGTTCTGAGATGACGATCGCAATCTTAAACTTCGACATTTGCCGGCGACAGATGGTGCTCCCGGCGCTCTTCTTGGTGACACGATGAA
>CAWDVL010000018.1:0-189927 GCA_963805695.1 uncultured Acidobacteriota bacterium
CAGGCGGTCCGCCGCGTTTTAGCATGATGCGCGACGGGCCAGCCGTTTTCCATTACGAATGTCGGAAAGGTGGAGTAACGGACCATTGATCAGGGACTTGTGAACTGAGGGCTTACCGAATCGGGCGCAACTTTACTTCGACTGAAGACCTCATCGAGAAAGAATCTCCAATCTGGCAGGGCACCGGGCGGCGCAAGTGGATCTTCCCATCCGTGAGAGATGATATCTCTCGCTTTGATCTTCGTTCCCGCAGTATTGCCCGAAGGAAGCCGTGTGCCGTGAAAGCTGCTGCACCTTGTACATTGCCCCGATTCAAGTGGAACAAAGCGGCATTACGGGTACCACTCATTCCACGACGAGGTTGGTTGCCCGGAATGAGCCGATGACCACATCCACTCGGTGGCCGCGTTTCACCGCCAGCGTCGGGTTCGAGAAGGCCATCCAGTAAGTCATGCCCGCTTTGGGCGTACTCTCCTGGCGCAATTTTCCAACCTTCTCCATTTGAGGGACCGAAAGTTTGACCCCGGCCTGTGCGTCGAACAACTCAGGCTCTACCTTCTTATCATTGAGGGCTGTGGCTTTCTGGGTCCAAGACCCGGTAATTGAATCGAATGAGCTCGCCCGACTCTGCCACCTTTACGCGCAGTTCGCCAACACCCCAAACCCCCTGGTAATACATATCAGCTCGACGCGAAAGGCGATTCAACTGAGAGCCATGCCAAACCGATGCCGGGCGTGCGGCCGGAGCGCCAGGCTGAGTGGGAGTGCCAGCGTGGGCTGGCGTGGCAGGTCCTGCCGCGGCGGGACCGGATTGTGCACATAAATATAAGGTGAGAGCGACGAGGCTCCCTGCGAGCGTTCCCGCCCTCAGAATTTTAGAAGTCATCGTCAGGACTCCTGCGTTTGATCACGTGAGATACCGAATTCATGATGTTCACCTCGACGAAATCGTGGACTGAGTTCCCGACCAGCGTTCCGATCCACGAGGTATTGGAATTGGCTTCACTCAACCCGAGTTCCCGTGCCAGCTTGCGTTCCATCTTTCAGCTTGGTCGGCCCGCAACATGTGGATTGCGGGCCGCTCAGCCAGTTCGTTTCTTACCTGCCGGTCACTGCCAGGATCTGCGGGCTTCCCGTACCGTTGTCGGTGAAGGTGTAGTACGAAATCCGCGGCAGCAACGGGGTTGGTGTTGGCGGTGTCATGGTTACGGTCAAGATGCAGGTTCCGCCCACGGCCAGACTGCCGCCACTTGCCGGACAGGTGTTCGTCTGGGTATAGATGCTGGGGCCCATCAGCGTGTTGAAGGTCGGCGTCGCGCTAAAGATCACCGGCGAGCCTCCCGTGTTCGTAACCAGAACCGTGACGACCTGGGTGTTCCAGTCTGCACGCCGTACTGCAGCGCCGTAATGCTGCCCAGACCAGTGATGGTGGTTGCGCTCAGGGTGACGCCGGCGGGCACCGTGCCGGTGAGCGAAGCTGAGCGCGCCAAGGGCCGGGCCACCTGTGCCCGTCATGAGCGAGACCGGCGAGCCAGTGACAGCGACGTTGCCAGTTATGGTGGCGATCCCGTCACCGCGTCCAGTAGTGGTCGGCGAGAACGACCACATTGATGGTGCAGGTTGCTCCCGCCGCCAGGGTTGCTGTGCAGGTGCCGCCTGCGGCTCCAGCGGGCCGGTTGAAGAGCGCAGTCAAGGCAAGCGTGATGCCCAGTTCAGGCCGCCGTTCCAGTGTTATGCAGCGTCAGCGTCTCGGGTGCACTACGATGCCGACGGCCGGTTGCCAAAGGCCAGCGGCCCGCCGGTGACGGCGACGACCGCACCGCTACCGCAGCCGAGCCGAACTCGATCGCGCCCGAGGTCGAAGTTGGCCCGTGGCTAGCTGGCATCCGGCCGCGGGTTGCCGAAGAAGTCCGTGCTCGGGCATGCGGCATCGACTCAACTCGGGAATAGTGGCGGCAGTGGCCGTCGAACCGGACTGCCAGGCGCGTAGTTGGCAAACAGAGGCCCGCCACCGTAGTTCCCATCGCCCCGCCTGTCACCGAATCGTCGCTCAGCGCGAGCGGACCCCAACTGACGTTGATCCAGTTGTTGCCCTCGTCCACCGTCGCGGATGGAGTGAGGCTGAAGACCGGATTCGGGGTCGACGCGTCGACAATTCCCGGAGGTACGCCATATCCACTGGGTCCTCCGCACCCATCCGCCACGGTGCACGTTGGCGGCACGCGCGAACCGTTGCAATACTGGCTGACGAATGCTCGGATTGGATCCCAGGTTATGTGGCTGCGCTGGAGTAGCCTGCCGGTCGTCCAGCACCGAATACGTCGGGTTGAGTGTGAACCGGAACTGTGATTGCTCGGCCCCGTGTCGCCGCGGACGCCGATGTCCCAGTAGCTGACGCCCGAGGTGCATTGGCCGGAAGCGGTCTGCACCGGGGCGGCTGTCCCAGTGAAGGCGTCGAACAGCGAGACGAGGTTCTGCTGGTTCAGGGTCCCTGTACCCAGGGCTGCCCACCCCGATGTAGAACGAGCGGTTCTGCCAGATCACGTTGTTTTGCAGCAAGGGGTTCGAGAATCCCGTGCAGTCGGGTTGCGTCCAGACGGGCAGGTAATCGTTAACCCGGTGAGCGACGTGGTCAGCACGGGAGTTCTGCGTGCTGGTCACGCCGGCCGATTGCGGGCACGACGCCGAGGTCGCGCCGGTGGGACCGGGTTGCACGCAGTTCCCCGCCGGGGCGCTGGCCTCAGGCGTCCCAATGCTTTGCGTCAGCACGCCCGAGGAGGCAAGGGTATCGTTGCTCGCGATGGTGTTGTTGATGATGGACACGTTCAACGAGTCCTGCAGCGATATTCCCGCGCCATCCCAACCCGCCACGTTGTTCACGATGATGTTGTTGGTGATGGAGACACTGTTCCAGTGTGTCGGCGTCGTGGGGAAGGTGGAAACATCGGTCCCGTTGACCTGCTGCAGACGGATGCCGCCGCCGCTGCCGCTCTCGGCCGTGTTGGCCTGGATCAGGTTGGCGTTGATCACCAAGCCCGGACCCGTGCCGTCGCTCAGTCCCGGCGGGCAATCCGCGTCAATTTGAGTCCCGCAAACCGGATCGGTATCGGGCGTGCCCATCACGTGAATTCCGCCGCCGTTGGTGGGAATGGTGGGGTTGGTGCTCTGGTTGAGAGCGATCGTGTTGTGCTCGATGTCGCCGTTGTAGATGAATCCGAGGTGAGCGACACCTCCGCCTTCGGCCGAGCTCAGGTTTCCGCACACCCAGTTGTAGCTGGAACTTGTAGTAGTCGGAGCCGGTGCAGAAGATGGCGCCGCCGCCGCCCGACAGAGTGCCGGAGAACAGTTCATCGCCGAGCGAGGAGTTGCTGGTGATGTAGTTGTTGTGCACGTTGACGTGCATGTCCAGGCAGTACGGCAGATGCGTGCCGAGTATCGGGATCCACTGGCACGAGGGAGGATTGTCGGGGACGAACTCTCCTATCGGGGCAGCGGGACCGGAGGTGCCTTCCTGGTCCACAACGGTGAGAGCTATGGGGAACTCGCCCTGGCCGACGGTGATTCCGCCCGAGAGCGTACCGGCGTTGTTGTAGACGCGGTTGTTGGCGATTTGCAGGTTATGGCCCAGCCGTGGACGAAGATGCCGCCGCCGCCCTGGGAGCTGTCCCTGATGGTGAGGCCGTCAATCGATGACGGGTTGCACACGAAGTTGCTGGGATACGGGTTGGGAACGAGTTCAGTCGTTGTTGATCCCGTTGCTGTAGTAGTCCAGCAATAGGAGTACTGGGGTCCCAGCGAGGCTCCTTCATCGTCCGGGTTTACCGGAACATCTTGCAGGAGCAGGGCGTCTGGCGGGAACGCGCCTGGCTCGGAGCCGTCAGTCCAGGGGTTTTCTCCGGGCGAGACCCACACGCCCTTGCCCAGGACCGTAATTCCCGCTCCCTCATAGGCGCCCATCAGCGAGGGTTCTTGCAGTTGTTCGGCGAGGTTGCCATTGACCGTGGCGTCCCAACCCACGACCGCCTCCAGCGGCAACCGGTCAATCTGGGGAAGATTCGGTTGGACCGACGAAGTAATTCCAACCCGCGTCGGGGCAACTGTAGGTGTTGGATGGATCGTACGCCGCAGGCGTTCCCCCGGTAGCAGAGGTCGTCCCGACCGGCACACCGTTCAGCGTCAAGCCGAACAGGCAGTTGACATGCCGGCGCCAGGGATCGAGCAGCTTGCCGGCCGGAATGGCATTGGCATCGATGATGGACGAAACGGCGCCCACACCCTGCAGCCGAACGGGCTTCCACATCAGCAGCATCTCGTTATGGGCTGCCGCGGACTTGCCGTTTGACGTCGCAGCCGTAGTGCAGGACGCAGCTGTGGAGGTTGTGGCTGAGGCGCCGGTTCCGGTGGTGATGTTGCAAGTCGGGTCGACCATGATCAAGTCGCCCGGAGCGGCGGCGTCGATCGCGCTCTGGATCGTACCCGACGCGTTAACGTGGGTGGGAGCCTTTCCGCCGATGGTCACGGTCACGGCATCAATGGATTGTTTGCCATTGCCCGCCGTGATCTGCAGTTGGCCGCACTGCGCAGTTGAGCCTCCGTACTGCTTCTGTTGCTGTATCGCGCAGTTGGCAACGCCTGTCGGTACCGTGACCGTGATCTGTGTATCGCTCCAACCCGTGATCGTGGCTTTGACTCCGCCAATGGTCACGGAGGACACCGTATTGCAAGTCGTACTACCCGCCGTTGCGGTTAAACATTGGCTGCCAAAGCCATAGTGGCGGGTGATGGTCTTCAAATTGAAAGGCGCCGTGTTGGCCGAGGGACCTGAGTAGGCGCTGTTATTCACCTGCACGTTGCCGAGGGCCGTAATGGTGAGGGTGTTACCGGCCGCCCCGACATAGGGACCAATACCGTCGCCGTCCACTTCCGAGATAGCCGGCGTGGCATCGGGATAGGCGCAATCCGGATCGTTATACGCCGCACCCACGAACCCTTGCGTGGGCACAACGGGCGTGTCGAGATATGCAGTCAAGCCCGGCATGTACGGCTCTTCGTAGCAGAAATCGCTGTACGCCGGGTTATACAGAGGATCGGTGATCAACTGCCCGAAGGTCGGCGAGCTGGGGTTGGTGTCGGTGATCGGGCCCGGGTCGTTCATGCACTGCGTCATCATCGTCGGTGAATATCCGGTGATGTTGGGCGGGTCCACGTCCCAGCTGGAGTAGGTCAATCCGTCATAAATTCCCCAGTGGTCGGAATACACGCGGGAAATTTCGTTTCCGAGGTAATCCTTGGTGGAAATCGGCAGGTTGGGCGGAGCAAACTTTTCGCCGAACTGCGGAGCAAACGGATCGAATTCGGACGTGAAGTCATCGGTGATCACGCCAGTGTATTTCGCGGCGATGTGAGTGGAGGTGAAGATGAAGAACCTCGCGTTCACGGCCATCTGGTTGGTCAGCGCCACTTCCTTGCGGTCGCACAAAGGCCGGGTCGCTCCGGCGAAGGGCGCCGTCTCCTGAGCGTGTGGGAACAGACTCAGGTAGTCGGGCACAACGCGCATTTCACCCACGCACGGCCACACCGGATCGGTATAGCCCGGGAACCCTGGGACGCCGGAGAGTTCGTCCGCCAGCCCAGAGCCCGTAGTCGAGTTCTGGTAGTTGGTGCCGTTGTATCCCGCTCCGCTTTCGTCGTACATGGAGGCCACGGAGGCCTGGTCGGGCAGAATGAAGATGTCTCCACCCAGCCCAGCGAATTGCTGCGTAACCGGCGCGATGTAGTTGTCGCCGATCAGCAGGTTCTTGTCTTCCTCCTTATAGACCTCATAGCCCGGCGGCATGATCACTTCCACCACGTATTTGCCCGGCGGCAGCATCGGGTTACCGTGACGGTAGTTGTCGGTCGAATCGGGGTCGGCTACGCAGATCGTGCAATTGGTTCCGTTCATCGAGGAGGCCACGCCATTAGTGGTTCCCTTCGTGGCGAGCAGCTTTCCGGAAGTGGGGTCGATGCCCAGTGAGCTCGGGAAATAATATTTGCCGTCGTAAGGCGCGGGCTGCACCTGGTTCCAGATGTGCATCGCGTCATAGCACTTGTACTGCGAGTTATACGGAAGCGGGTGAACCGGAGTCGCGCCGCCGCTGTGGATAGAGGTGTACCAGTCAAGGTAATTCGGCTGGTCGAACAGCGTGAAGTAAAACAGGTCCTGATCCGGAGACCCGCTGACATTCGTGCCCTGGCCGGGGCAGCTCAAATAGGGCTTGAGCCCACCTCCGGTAACGGTGGAGTTCGGGTAGAATCCTTGCGCCCAGTCATCCCAGCTGGTGGTTTGCGTCGTGTCTACCATCGTCAGGGTAGGCGTCACGCCATCAGCAGTGAAGCCTTCCTGGTAGAGGTTGACGGTGACGTGCGGAACATCCGGCTCCCACGGCTGTTGGATCATCTGGGAGGCATCATCAAAGGGACGCGTCGAGGCATACTCGACTTGGCCATAGATACCGCCGTTCTCTCCTACCTGCATCGTTGACGGGGTGGTTCCGCCGGTTATGGGGTTGGAAACGGCATTAGGCACGGATACGCAGGCCGGCGGGCAGGATGCATACGGCGCTTTGCCGAATTCAATCCAGTTGCTCTGGCTTGTCATCCCCGACCAGCCCTCGGAGTCCACCCAAGGTGGATCGATGCGGCCGGTGGAAACGGACGACGAACTGGGTTTCGGCGTGCCGGCTGCGAACCCGGCGGCGTCTGCCGCGCAATCGGCTTTGGCACAATAGACCGCGCCGGGTATGGACAGGTCGGCGGGCAAAGGAACCGCCTCATAGGTGTTCGCCAGGAAATTATAGGCAGCCGAAGTTCCGCATTGCCGGGCGGTAGTCCCATTCCCGCAGGAGGGTGAGCCATCAGCGGGGCCACCCGCGTCGTAAACGGTGTGGATTCCAGTCGTCTTGTAGCGGGTCGAATCCGCTTCCACCACATACCAGTTGAACAACGGGAACGTCTCGTTGAAATTGGCAACGCCGTCGAAGTCCGTGGTCAGAGCGTTGGAGTTGTGGCCATCGCGGTAGTGGATCATCGTATAAATCAACGGAATTCCGATCTCGCCCGGATCCCAGATTCCGTTTTTGTTGTCGTCAATGAAGGTGCGGGTATAGAGATTGGCCTGCCACTGCTGGGCACCGATACTCCCCATGTGAAGGGTAGTAGTTCCGCCCGAGCAGCTGGTAACGGGAGGTGTGGGGATGCACCCGACGTTCGCCGGCGTCGATAGACCGTCAATGATCTGGTCGTTCCATTGATCGCCGATCGTCAGTCTCCAGTTGCCACCGGGAACATTGGTGAACTTGAAGTTACCGTTGGCGTCGCACTTGGTGAACATGAAGTCCTCGCCGTCGGGGTCACCGAGGCTGACCCAGCACTGGGTCCAAGCATAGCCATCGCGAGAGCCGCTGGGATACAGTCTCTGGTCCGGTGTCCGGCTCAGGCGCTCGACGTCCACTTGTCCATCGATGGAATTGGTGCAAGGGCCCACGGCACCGGGGCTGCCGGCGCCGGCGCAAACATCATTGTGACGGGCGTTGATGACCGCCGGGTTGGCAAAACCGATGGCGACGTGATATCCGGCCGGCCCGTACTCCTGGAAGTAGCTCGGCTCGCCGATGCGGATGAAGGAATCGTGGGGATGCTGCCCATCCAGGGTATTGGTCTGGATCCACTCTTCGCCGCGCGCTATCCGGTCCGCCCCGGGGTAGGCCTGGACGCTGAATTTCTCCGGCATGAGGTTGGAAATGGTCGCCTGGCCCGCCAGCGGCGACAGAGTGTGCCCGTCGGATTCATACTTCGGGCAAGTTACGATCATGCCCGTTATGCCCGCCTGTGTGGGATCCTTTGTAGCCTGGGCCGAGATCGGGCAGGCGTCGAGCCCGGTGACGGGGTCAATGGTCCCTGTCAGGCTATTCGACAAGGGCTGGTTGAACATGTCGTACGAATCCTGTCCGGTCACGTCGCCCAGTCCGCCATAGGTATCCCACAGGACGATGTTGAAGCCGCCCAGACCGGGCTCAATGGGCGCAACGGTCGCGTTTCCGCCCCCGCCATCCTGCTCGCCATTGAGCGGGTAGTCGTCTTCGAACACGATCACCGAAAGCTTCCCGGTGGGAAGCGGCGTAGGCAGCGTCAGCACATTGACGGGTGCAAAGGCAGTAGTGCTGGTAGACGTGCACCCCGTCACCAATACGTTGCAGGCGGGTGGAATGGGAGCACCGCTCATGGTGTGGCCGCATTGCGTGTTCAGGCTGCCATCAGAGTTGTAGGGGGTAGCGCCGCAAACCGGCTGGCCCAAGTACGCGGGGAATGGGTTGGCCGCATCACCCGGCAGCACCGAAATGTAGTAGCGCTTGGTAGGATCCAGAGCCACCGTGCTGGGCAGCACCTGGGTGAATCCATTTCCAGTCGAGTCGGGCCGGCAGGCCCCGTTGCCGAGGTCGCACACCGCTGGGATGTGCTGTCCGAAGGTAGGACTGCCTGGCTGGTTGTCCAACATGGTCTGACCGCCCTCGCACGAGAGTGGCCCGGTGCAGCCCTGGGCAACGTAATCCATATTGCTGGTATGGAAATTCACACCAAAGGTGGGAATAGTACTTTGCCCCGCAGGGCCGACAATGCTGGGGCAGCCCGTTGTGCTGATGCTGCTGTTGGTTGTGCAGTTCGGGTCAATCCAGAAAGTCTTGTCTTCTTCAATGATCCAGCGGTAGTCGCCAATTGGCGCCAATCCGCTGACGCAGGTGCTGTTCCCGTTGCAGTTGTTATACAGCTGCGCATCCAGTACCTTGACCTGCAGGTTGCTGGGCTGCGGGAAGATGAGTGTCACGGCCGCGGCGCCACTCTGCGTCCCCAGGGAGTTCTGCGCCTTGTAGCTAAAGGTGTAGGTGCCTGGACCTGGCGCAGTTGCAGTGAACCCGCCATTCGGGTCCATATTGATCGTTACCCCTGATTGCCCATTTGGTTGCGTAACGGTGGTAACGGCCACCTTCAGCTGCAGGCCGTTGGGGTCCGAGTCCACCGAGAGGACGCCGGGCGATGGAATCTTCAGGAACGTGGCCATCTTTGAGGTGTAGGTGATGGCGTTCGTACTAGGGGGTCCGCTCAGTGACGACACGTTGAGAGTCACCATTGCGCACAGGCTGGTAGTGCCGTTGGCGCAATATTGGAAAGTGTCAAACTGATTGGGCGCAGTGGCAGTCTGGTTCGCGCCCTGGATGGGAGTATAGGTAAAGGTGCCGTTGGCACAAATTCCGTCCACCGGATTCCCCGGCACGGCAGTGCAGCTCAGGGTGCCGTAAAGGGCAGGAGTCGACAGTGCGACGCCATACACATTGACGTCGTTGGCCATCACGCCTTTGGATGGATCGGTAATGACCAGGGGAATGCAAGTGGCTCCCGATGCGCATGGGATGATCGAGTTGTACGTATCCGGGTTGGCTTGCCCGCCTGCGAATACACCCGTCCCTTGCGTCACCGGGAGTGTGGAGCCGTTGACACTGAGGTAAGCCACCATTCCGGCATCGCGCACGGAAGAATTGGCCGACAGGCTCAGTTCGCGGTCAAAGATCGGGAGCGACGCCGTCGGCACATTGATCATCACGTCGGATGTCTTGCCCGCGGCCATGAATAATTCGGTCTTGACACGGGGCGCTGCAAGGTTCGGGAGGGGGTTGCCATCTTCCGCGATCTGGGTGAATCCGTTCACTGAGGCAGGCGCCCCCGCTCCGTTAAACCCCGAGGTTAGCGAGCCGATGATCGACGGCACGTGCATCCGCAAGCCAGCGTTGACGAGCCGTACCAGCATCGTTCCGCCGATTGTTCCCGTGTTGGCGCCCTGGGTAGCTGAAAACAACGAGTACGCCGGGTTGGTCTTGTCGAACGCGTACCCGTTGATGAGGTAATAGAAAGGCGTGTAATTCACCGCAGGTGGGTAGCACGACTGATAAAGAGCGCCTGACCCCGGGTTCCCGCATCCTGGGTTACCCTGGGGGTCGGTCGGCAAACCGGACCACACTCTCGTCTCGCTGAATTTGGCGTTCCGGACAGCCTGGTCGACCGCTTTGTTCTGCACCGGGTCAACTTCACTGAACTCGAGTGGGATTTCCGCGTTGTACGTCACCGCGGGAATCGGCGCCGCGTTTGCAGGGGACGCAGCGGGGTAAGCCGTGCCTGCTGCACCGCCCGTGGGGGGAGTGGTGACCACGAGCATGCCCATCAAGCCCATGGGCACTTGAATCGAAGGATGGGTGCCGGATTCGAGCAGGTAGGTGCCGGGCTTCAGGTTGGCCCATGTCAGTGAGGTCGCGGTGGCCGTTCCCGCCGCCACTTCGGTGGCCATCGATTGCACGCGCGGCCCCTGGGTCGGTGGCGAGGCCCCAGATTGGTTGCTCGTGCATGGGGTGCCCGGTGGAAGGGCGGCAATAAACCACGACACGCACCCTTGCGCGTTGGAGTGGTCGGGACTCGCCGCCGTGGTGTGCGAACTGCCGAGGCCGCCACCCACCTGGCCCACAATCACGATGGATGTGGGAATGTTATTCGCCGTCCCGCCCGCGGCGGGGGTAAACGAAAGATTGTTGGTCAGGCTGATCTGGAGGCCTCCAGCCGCTCCAACGGGAACCGTGATCACGACCGGTGACCAGGCCGGCGCTACCGCGACAACGGCTCCGGTGCCTCCGCCGCCAGAAAGCCCGACCGTGGGAGCTGACGTATAGCCAGATCCATGGCTGGTCACATTGAAGCCAACCACCTGGCCACCGTTGACCACGGCGGTAGCCGCGGCGCCAGTGCCACCGCCACCTGAGAACGTGACACCAGGAGCAGACGTATAGCCCGATCCGCCATTGAGCACGTAGATTCCGCCCAGCGCCCCGGTGGCTGCGCCGGAGCTGGGTCCGCTCAACGGCGCGCAGGTTGCGGTCGAGTTCGCAGCCGCTGCGCCGCAGCTGTAGCCCCACATCGGCAGAACCGAGCCATCGGGCATGGTTGTGGTCGCCGGGCCCGCCGTCAGGTTGACCAGCTGCTGGCCGAAGCCCATCGCGGCCGCAATGAGAAGGAACGCGCTCAGCAGAACTGCGGCCTTCAGTGTAGTCTTCGCCTTGGAATCATAGATCCGGATCATCGTTGTCGCCTCTCGCTCTCGTTCCGTCCTGGACACAAAATTCTTGTTCACCGCCCCCAGCCGGGGTGCTCAGACTGACGACCTTGCATGGCAGGCCCTCGGCTGCCCTAGTTCGATTCGTCAATTGGAAATTCGCGTGAATCCACCAGCATCATCATCAGCATTCCGCCGGGAAAGACGTTGTTGGTCGTGATCTCGCGCTCGTTGTGCGAGTGCCACATAAACGCCCAACCGCGCTCGCTGGCGGGGTTGGCCTGATCGTTCGAAGGCAACAGGGTCGTGCAATTCGCATTGGTCGTGGTGTCGCAGGCAGGCATCGACCCACGCAGGGCCGCATCCGGACCGAGATACGGACTGCCGCCGTACCATTGGCCATTGGTAAGAACGTTCGGATCAGGCAACGTTGCCGGCCCGCCCGATGCGACATCGCCGAACGGAGCCACCTGTATCGGCTTGTTATGGTCCTGGCACCACTCGTAATAGTTCAGGGCTGCGGAATTCCCGGTGTTGTAGCCGTTTCCGTCAGGAGTACACGTCAGCGATGCGAGGGGATCGTTCGGAGAGCTGTCGGCCCCGAGGCTCACCGTCGCAGTCGCTGCCGTCAAGCTCGTTCCGGCCGCCAGACCCGTCGTTGGGTCGGTAAAGGTGAGCTTGCTTGTCGTGGTGCCAGGGGTATCGGAAGCCACCGTAAACGCTCCGTTGTATCCGGCCGGAGTGACGCCCGCAATCACGACCTGTCCACCCACAGCAGGGACTTGCGAACCAGCAAGTGTTACGGTGACCGTGCTTCCACTCTCGCTGATTGCGGAAATCTTTAGTGCAGAGAACCCCAAACCGGTGCCCGCTGGGTGGTGACCGTAAGGGTCCCAGTTCAATCCCCTGCCGGAGAAGTAGAAGATGCCGTCGAACGCCTCGCCGGGAGTGGTATCGGTGTTGAACATCAGGGTACCGGCAAGACTCGTAGTCGGATGGGTCGGGCTCAGAATCAGGTTCCCGTCACGGGCCAGGATGCGCACGTGGTTGGCGTGCTCGTGGAACGGATGTTGCCAGCGTCCCTGTCCAATCGTCCGGATGAGTGTGAGTTCTCCAGGGTGCATGTGGGGATTGCCGTTATAGGGCTGGTGCGGATATTCGGACGCATAGTTGGGGTCCATGAGGTCAGGCATGGAGCGCCCGTTGATCAGGAAGTAGGCGGGATGGTAGGGTTCGGTCTGCACGTCGAGACTGCATCCCATGGTCCCCGCCGAGCAGCCCAGCTTGGCCTGAACCTGCGCCTCTGCCTGTTTATGAATCCTGGAGTCCATCTCGGCCCACTGAAACAGGTATTCGCGGTCGTAGCAGCTCTTGGGGTGGTCGTAGGCTGCGGTCGACAGGCGGAAGTCCTGCTCGGGAAATCCATCGATGTGGTGGGTTGACCCGTAATCCGTCTTTCCGTACAGGTTGGTTACACTTGTGCCGTTGGCGCAGTTGGCGGGCGGAGTCGCCGGCAACACAATAACGGCGCCGTAGAGCCCCATCTCGATCTGGAGGTCGCTCTGCGTTCCACTGTAATAAGCGTGCGTGCCTGGCGTGGACGCGGTGAACGTGTAGGTCACCGTGGAGCCCGGCGCCGCTTCGCATGTCAACAAACCCTGCTCACCTGTCGAAGGGCAACTGGTCGTCACGGTGAAGCCCGGAAACAGGATCGAAGTCTTGCCGGCGGCCGTGGGTAGATTATTGGTCAGGCTAACCGTGACCGTCTGCCCTTCTGTGACAATCAAGGTGGGGCCGGGAACCTGCATGGTGTTGCACATTGGCGTAAAGGCGAAGGTGGACGCGGGGGCGAACGTCGGCGTCGAGGTGCCGACGCAGCCGTATCCCCACGAGTAAACTGCCGTTCCGTCGGGCTGATTCAGGTAAGCATCCTGAGCAGTCAGACTGAATGCCCCGGACGTACCCGCGGTGCTGGTTATTCCGGGAGCCGCAGCGAAAGCGGCCGGCGCGAGCGTTAGAGTTACGACCACCACTAGCGCCAGAAGCAGTTGTGTCTTGGACGTCGCGTTCTTCATATTCATCGGCCTCATGGCAGCTCTCCTAGTTGACGGTGCAGGTATTCCCAAAGGTGTCGCTCGACACGCTGCTGCAGATGTGGACCTCGGTCATCATGCCGCCGAAATTCTCTGCGTCGTTCGAGAGCATGTCGAGATTCGGGGTGTAGACATAGAAGGTGCTGCCCGCGGGATACAGCTTCTGGGCGCATCCCGTGCCCAGGTAGAGGCTGCAGCCATCGTCACTCGCGTCCAGAATCACGTCCAGCGATTCGCCGCCGCCCAGCGTGATCGAGTTGGTGTAGAACTCGGTGTTGTTGCCGTCCTGGTCCCGCAACAGCTTGGCGTTGAATCCGATCTCGTGCATGGGAACGCCCAGGCTCTGCAGAGTGAAGTATTCGGCGACCGAGAGGTTGACCAGGCGCAGGGAAGCCTTTCCGCCGGCCGGAATGTTGATGATGGCGGGCAGCGGCTGCGAGTAGTGCATCTGGCCATCAGTGGAGACTGTGGCTTGCGGGCCGGGCGCGACCGTGTCAGGGTAGCTCCGCCCATTCAGCAGGAAGTACTTGTCCTTCATGTCCACAAACAATTCGGGGTTGAAGGTCATGCCCACGAAGTGGAAGTTGGGATCGAAACCGTGCATCTGAATGGGGTAGACCACGTCATAGCAGGTGGAGCCGTCGCCGTCGTTGTAGACATATTCAGGTTGGGTTCCCTCGCCGCTGACCGTCGAACCATTGCAGAGAGTGCCGGCCGCGGGTCGGGTGGCGCCGGTATTAAGGGCGGGCGTGGTCGCGCTGCACAGAATGTCGGTTGAGGGATTGCAGGCCGTGCGCAGATCCGTCACAGGATTTGTTGTGGGCTCGCTGACCCCGTTCTGGTATCCAAGATACGTATAGAGGTTTCCTCCCGCAGGCACTCGATCCTGTCTCGGCCGCACATAGAGCTGTCCCACCATGCCCATCTGCAAGTGCTCGGGCGGGGTGATATGGCAGTGCCAGAAGTAAGTTCCCGCGTCGGGAGCGAGGTAGTAATACGTGAAGCTGGCGCCGATGTTGATGGCCACCGATGCGTCGGGCACGCCGTCATAGAACGAGGAAGCGTTGGGGTAGCCGTGGAAGTGGACGGTGTGCTGCTCGAACAGGTCCGGGCGCATGATCATGCCCACGTTGGTGAGGGTAAGAAAGAACTCATCGTCCTCGTCAAACGCGAACAAGGGAGCCGGAATATTGCCGTTCATCGGCCCGATATCCATGATTTGGCGGGGATCAACATGCCCATCGAGTGTGGGAGGTGAAGAGGCGGTGGCGGCCGAGTCATTACCGGTATCTGCCGCGAGTCCGGCCGTGGTGGCGGTGTACTGGAAGGCCTGCTCGCTGACTCCATCGGGACTCATACCGACTCCTGTGGTCACGCAAGTGATCGTCCAGGTGCCGGCATAGCCCGCCGGAGTCGGCGTGCCATCATCACCAGTGGTGGGTGAGATCACAACTTGTTGACCGGCAACCAGGCCCAGCGGAGCGTCCGTCCATGCGGTTACTGTCGTCGAGCGGCAGGAGCGGGGCAGCCGGGGGCAGTGGTGGCGAGGGGTGGAGGCGGGAAAGGGCCCCTCGAGCAGGTTAGCGACGGTCACGAGCGTCGGGATATCGGGCGCCAAGCCAACCGCGCCATTCCACTGAAACGCCGGAGTGGACCCTTGGATCGACGCGCCAACCCCTGGCGAGTCGCCGCTGGTCGCCCCGTCGGTCGTGGCCGGGTCGCCGCGCACCAGCGTGCCCGGGTATTCGGGTGTTGAAGATATATGGGAACTGGGTGCCGGGATGGCCGGCCGCAATATCCGCCAGCCCGGAGAGCGGCCCGAACGCAGAACATGAATATCTGCGTGCCGTCGCCATCGTCAGTAGCCATCACCGCCCGAGATTTGCTGGCACTTGATGGCGCCGTTCACCGTTCCGGCCTTCGGCGTGACAAAGTTCCCGGTTGTCCCGGCGGGTACACCATTTGCCGCGACATTGAATTGTGTCGGTCCGTTGTACGCAGGTTCTGTGTTGTTGCATCCCGGGTTCAGTCGGGTTCGTGCTGCAGTTGGCCCCGGTCAGCGGGTGCGTAATCGTGCTGGTTGGACACTGCACGCGAAACGATTGAGATCCTGCAGGCAGCAACATAAGAAATGTCGTCATCCACAGCGACACAATCGCTCTTGAGTTTCTGCTCGACATTCGCTCTCCTCCACGCGAGCGCCGACTGCTGCTTTTCGCCGCAGTTCGGCACTGCACGAATCGGCCCACAATCCCTGTATTGCGGAGATCGCAGCTTGTTTAAGCGCAAATAGACCGCAAAAAATCGACTGCGCAATGGAGATTGAATGATTGCCCGCTTCGCGGCCCAGACTCGCTGACGGCGAGATGAATGACTGCAAGTCCGGCGTCGTTCGTAGAGAAAGATGAGACGGGATTATCTAACCTGGCGATAGGTTGGGATTGCCGCAGGCGGCTAACTCGGTGACAACGCCAACTTATGCACGACTCACGGCTATGATATGAATCTTCGACCGAGGTCTCGGCGCAGCGCCGCGGCGGATAACTTGCACGCGCACCAATAAGCCAAAACCCGAGTCAGGGTCTGCCCGGGTGGTAGACCCTGAAACTTCCCAATGCTCCGGAAGTGGCACGGGCAGTTAGGCGAGTTATCTTTTGTAAAGATTTCTTTACGATTAGGCATTTTAACAATACATAATTTACGCAATCAATCAATTCTTACAATTTTGTCATTTTCCTCTTAATTATTTGTCCTAGCGCAAACAGGGGGGGTCTCCCGCGGTGGATAGTTCGCCTCACCGGGGAGCATTCCGACCCAAAGATCGGTCATTCGCTTCCGGCGCACGAGACTGCTTGGTTGAAAGATGCCTATTCGTTGGGCGCCAAGCCAGCAGAGACGATTTCAAGGCTGATCGATTTCATTGGTTGCCGCTGAGTTGCGCCGTGACCGACCGCTGATAGTGTGCTGCCCTGAGGGACAGCAAGTTGCAAGGTCCGTGAAGCTCGATAATGAGGACTCCCATGCAGCGAGGAAATTGGCCTATAAATCAAGATGTCGCGCCGCTGAATCAGGGCGATCAGAGTCCATCAGCGGGCCGGCTCGAAACAATGTCGGCGATCGATTACGCCCTGCATTCACAGGTTTGGATGGTGGACTCCCCCCTTCATTCCGGTCGCCCGCAAGTCCGGCATCTGGAGATGTCCACGCGCGAAGATCACTTCAATAAAGATGGTACACGCTGCGCTGACCCAGCGATGAGTGTGGCTGACTTTGTAGAACGCGTGTTCATCCCCGGGTATGTCCTGTCGAAGAGAGCCGCCGGCCGAGCTCATTTCCAAGGCATTCTAAAGCATATTCTTTCGCCCGAGCGCACCGCGCGGGCATTCAGACCAGATGGCAAAACCCGCGTCAGGCTGGCCGCAGTCCCGGGTTGGCCCTATCTGGACGATGTGCCCATCGCCGAGGTGCGCCCCGCGAACGTCGAGCAGTTGATTCAGGCTTCCATGAGTCGCGGCTATTCAAGCCAAATGACGAACCACCTGCGTAACGTCATTCGCATCATGCTGTCGGATGCCGCCGCACGCGGCTATTTCACCGGACCAAACGCGGCCACGTTCGTAAGGGTGCCGTCGATCGCCCACAAGGCGGTGCGCCCTCTAACCCTGCCTCAGTTAAAGCAGGTCTTCGAGCTTATGCGCTATCCGGAACAGCAGATTGCGCTCTTCGCATTGCTGAGCGACATGAATGTCGCAGAGATCTGCGGACTGAAATGGAAACACGTCAACCTGTCCAACGTTGTCCACTATGGATCAGGGGAGCCGCTCATGGCCCGGACCATATCCGTCAAGATGCAGATCTATCGAGGGGAATACCGTGCCGTTGAGGGGAGGCGAAACAGGCTGGTGCAAATCCCGGAGTTGCTTCAATCGGCGCTCCTGCATTTGAAACATCGCCCTGAACACAATTCAGGTGAGGACTTTGTTCTTGTTTCGCGCCGCGGCACACCGGCCAATCCCGACAATATCGCCACGAGGCGCCTGAAAGCCATCGGGCGAGTCCTGGACCTCGGTTGGCTCTCGTGGAAGGTGTTCCATCGTACTGGAATCGAGTTACAGGCTCGGTTTGGAAGATACATGAACAAAGAGCTGGGAAATGCCTTGACCCTCACACGGTAGCAAATGTTCGACACCGGTACGATGTCTTGGTCCGGCGGAGGTGACACAACATGCGAAATCTTTCGGGAAACGCCGTACTGGACAGTGCATCCGTCATACTGTTGGAACCGAATATCGCTCGGCGCAACCCACGCAGAGTCCCTGCGCCTCGAAATGAGCTGTCGCGCTCGGCAGTGACTTTGGCGGAGTATATAGAACAGAAGTTCATCCCCAATCATGTCTCGTTGAAGACCTTTGCGGGACGCATGCATTATCAAGCTATTCTCAAGCACGTCCTGACACCGGAGGCCGTGGAACGAATGTTCGCTCGCTACAGTGAAGGGTCAAAAAGCAGGCTGAAAACCCTGCCCGATTGGCCCTATCTTGATCAAGTCGGGTTGTGCGATTTGAAAGCCGATCACGTGAGGCACCTGACCGAGTCGGCCTCCGCTCGTGGCTATTCACCTCAAACCATCAAACATATCAGGAATGTTGTTGGAAAAGTGATCTTCCACGCGAGAAAGGAAGGATACTTTGACGGTGAGAACCCGGCTTCGGAGATCAAACTGCCAGCAATTCTGCAAAGGAAAGTGCATAAACTAACCGTGGCCGAAGCGAAAGCAATTCTGAGGCTGATGCAATACCCGGAGCGCGAAATCGCACTCATCACCATGACCACAGGTATGGCGGTTTCGGAAATCTGCTCTCTGCGATGGAAAGACATTAATCTCACCGGTACGGCCGCTTACTGCGACGGCGAAGTGATTCCTCCGCGCCATGCCTTGGTAAGGCGCCAGCCCGACGATGCACACAGCGTCTCGCCGGTTACGGCTCGAATGCGAATCGTGGAAATTCCCGAACCGCTTGTTCGCCGCCTTCAACGACTCAGACGAGAACTGCAACAATCCGAGCCAGAGACTCTCCTGTTGAAGCATCTGGGAGGAACCCCGCTCCGTCCGGGCGATATTTGCTCGCGATTGGAACTTATCGGTAGAGAGGTGGGCATACCGTGGCTTTCCTGGCCTGCTCTCAAACGGGCCCACCAAACCCTCCTTTCCGACCTCCGCGCACAACTGAGCGACGAATTGATTCTGGGAGTTCGCTCATAGTCTGCGGTCTTTGGTGCCACCCGGTAGAGAAGGAAAAGACGATGGCCAGCTTGCAGACGGTGCAACGCGATCCACGATCTCCCGTCAGGCCGTTCCTGCGGGTCAACATAGCCACCGAGAATGTTTTGCTATGGACCCGCTGTTCTCCTCTCTTTGCCGGTCTGCCGGATCGGGTAACCGCTGAGATTGCTTCCAGCGCGCGGCCCCGCACATTTTTGCGAAATGAACTGCTCTTCGTGCAGGGGCAGCCATTTCTCGCCCTGTTCCTTCTTCAGTCTGGTTCTGTGAAACACACTCAGGTGGGTCCGAATGGAACCGAAGTGCTGATTCGATTTAGCGGGAAGGGCGACATTGTGGATATTCAGGCCGATGCACGATGCTGCATCCACACCTGTTCGGCACGGACTATTGAGTCTTGCCAAGCCCTGGTTTGGGACTACCGCCGCATAGAAATATTCGCGTCGCTCTATCCCCGGTTACGCGACAATATCACTCATCTGCTATGCCGGAAACTGGAAGAACTCGAAGAACGCTTCCGAGAGATGGCAACCGAAAAAGTGCCGATGCGATTGAGCCTCGCGTTGGCACGACTCGTCCAGCAGATCGGGAAACCTTCTCAGATGGGCATCCAGGTTTCCATTCGCCGCGAAGAACTTGCCCAGATGACTGGGTCAACCATCTCGACCGTAAGCCGTCTGTTGTCGGGGTGGTCGGAACAAGGTTTCGTAGTGCCGGGCAGAGAGTCGGTGGTCGTCAGCCATCCCGATGAACTCTGTTTGCGAAGACCCGGTGGCGCTACGTCGGGACCATTAAAAAACCAACCTGGTATAGGAAGACCCGGCAGCCATTCAGGTAGAAACGATCGCGAGTCGATTCATCTCAGGAGGCCGAATTGAGGCGTTGGTGCTTTTCATCAGTGTTAGGGAGCGGACTCTATTTTGGCTGTATGATCGCCGTTTGCATCGTTACCGTGCACGCGCAGGACCGGCCCTATTTTGTCTCTTATTCGCATGACATGGAAGATCCCGGGGAAGTCGACATTGAATCCAAAACTGCGCTTGCCGGTTCCGGGAATCCCTTCGGAGCGATGGCCAGCGAATTCGAACTTGGCGTTCGCGCATGGTGGACGGCAGGATTCTACCTTGATGGCCAGGTGACTGACGAAGATTCCGCGATCTACACCGGCTTTCGATTTGAAAATCGCGTTCGGCCATTTAAGAGTGAACACTGGGTTAACCCAGTGCTCTATTTCGAATACGAAGATATCTCCGGGGCAGACAAGACCCTTCTCGAATTTGCCGGCCACGACGGCAAAAGCAACATGGACATCTCCAACGCCCTCGGCCGGCGAACGCACCAGCACGAAGGCGAGTTAAGACTGATCCTCTCTTCGGACCTCCGCTCCTGGAACTTCTCAGAGAACTTTATTGCGGAAAAGGACCTCGGGCATGCGCCGTGGGAATTTGGATATGCAGTTGCAATTAGCCGGCCGCTGCATGCGCCGTCAGGCAGACCATGCAGCATCTGTGCTGAGAGCATCGTGGCCGGCGTTGAACTTTACGGCGGAGCGGGAGATACGCGTTCACTTACCCTGCGGGATACGTCCCATTATGTTGCTCCAGTTGTGGGCTGGAATTTTAACAGCCGAACGCGTGTCAGCTTCTCGCCCGCGTTCGGAATGACACCGACCAGCCTGAAGACTATCTACCGCATCGGATTCGTCCATGAGTTTGATCGTTTGCCGGGATGGTTTCGCCGTACGCATTAGAGCCGCTCCAAGCCGGGGGACTTGCGTTGTGGACAGGCGGGATGCAACCCGGTTGGCCACCGTGTAAGCAGTTGCAAACAGATTCGGGGCGTCTCGCAGGAGCATGTCTGATAGGCGGCGGTTGACAGCTTTCCGCTCGCCATGTTCGGTGTGACTCCCCTGTCATGCTCTGCCCGCCAATGCAGTCGATCGCGCGCCCGCGCGGGCGCGCGAGAGTTTTTGGCCCCGGCATGACGAAGAACCCTGGTTGTCAATCAGGATGGACGATTCCTTCACCTGGCGGACGCGATCGATGATCTTGTTTAGTTCGATCTGCAGGCCCGTGTCGTCCCAGGCTTCGGACGCGACCCGTTGGCGATAGGTGTTGTACTCCCGTGAGTAGGGCGCCACATCGGACAGGATGCGCAGTTTGTGGAAGACTTCAAACCACGTGGAGGCAGTTCCGGCAGTTCCTTACCTTCAGGCGGGGCGAGCACGACCGTTTTCCCGCCGCCCTGCTCGCCGATGTCGCGGAATCGCGGATAAAAGTATTTCCCTTCCAGTCCCCATTTCGCCAAACGGAATTACCTTCTTGCAATTCCTCAGCACAGCGACGCTCGGTGGAACCATGGATTATCCTCTAACGTTTGCATGTCGACGCATCTTGTCTACGTCAACGCATTGGATCAGGACGACGTAGATCGAATTCCCCAGGCTTACGGACCGAATTACACAAGACTTTGTGAAGTGAAGGCGAAGTACGATCCTGAAAACCGTTTCCGGCGCAACCAGAACATCCGTTCGCTTGCGAACGTACATTGAGATCACGATTGCGTTTCGGTGTCTTTCGTGAGAACGTGGTTCTCTACAAGGACGGGCCACGCCGCCCTGCCGCCTTTCTTCATACCGGTGTCATTGGTTGATTCTCGAAACGCAGGAGGAGCACATGATTCTCGTTGTCGGAGCGACCGGTATCCTCGGATCGGAAATTTGCAGCCGTCTGCGGCGCGAGCAGGCCGGCGTGCGGGCTCTGGTGCGGCAGTCGGCCAACCGGGATCGTCTGGCGGTGTTGCGCAACGCGGGGGTTGAACTTTGCATAGGCGATCTGAAAGACCCGGCCAGTTTGCGCGAAGCTTGCGAAGGTGCGGAAGTGGTTATTTCAACTGCCTCCTCCACGCTCTCGCGCCAGGAAGGAGATTCTATCGAGACCGTCGACAGGATTGGCCAGCTCTCACTTATCGAGGCGGCACGCGCTGCGGGAGTGAAGCATTTCACCCTGGTGAGCATTCCCCGCCAACCCTTGCGCGAGTCCCCGCTTACCCGCGCCAAAGCCGAGGTGGAGCGCACTCTCAAGGCAAGTGGGCTGGACTACACAATCCTTGCAGCTGATTTCTTCATGGAGGTTTGGCTAAGTCCCGCGCTCGGTTTTGATGTTTCCCACCGCAAGGCCATCATCTTCGGCGACGGCAACGCGCCGATCTCATGGATCTCCTATCATGACGTTGCCGAATTCGCCGTCCGCTCTCACAACTCCCCGTCAGCGCGCAATCAGCATTTCGAAATTGGTGGACCGCAGGACCTCAGTCCCCTTGATGTGGTCGCCGTGTTTGAGAAAGGCACAGGCGAACCCTTCGAGAAGCAGTTTGTGCCGGAATCCGCCCTGCTCGCACAGCTTGAACAGGCGAATGACCCGCTTGCGGAGACTTTCCTGAAGCTTCAGCTTGAATATGCTCACGGCTGCATCATGGATCGCTCCGAATCGCTGCGTGCCATGCCTCTCAAATTAAGGACCGTCGATCAATTCGCAACCGAAGTCCTAGGACAATCGGTGCCTGCATAACTGACCCGCGGCGCGCTGGCGACTTTACGTCCAGGCGGTTCCAATTGGCTGAAGCTGGGGTCCGAGCAGGACTCTCGGAACAGTGCGTTTCTGGTACCCATATTCAATTCTGCGTCGATGTTTCAACGTCATTCGTCCTGTGGACTTATGACACCGAAGAGGCCATCGGCGTAGCCGGTTGTATCCGCCGTGAAAAGAGTTCGCTCAGCGTTGAACAGTCTCTGGCTGTGACGATTGCCGGCTTTGGGAAGCGCCCCCTAACACAGGAGTGAACTTCATCAAACGCAATTTCATTGCCATTGTTAACGGATGGGTCTAGCATTTCCTCCACTGAGGCGGCTTGTTGGACCAAATCTCGGTCGGACGATTGCCGGCAATTTGATCGATCCTCGCAAACTCTTGAGTCCGGGCAACGGTCCGCGGAGAAACCAATATGTGGCGAGGATCGGTCTTGTGCTTGCTTCTTCATTTGTTGGCGCTCAAACCATCGAGTGCTTCGCCGCTTGATGATTCCCTTCAGCAGCGGACTGTCCTGAAGGGAACAGTTACTGATTCCACTGGCGCCGCAATCCCAAACGCTTCCGTCGAACTTGGGGACACCAACTCTCGAGCGGCTGTTCATGGAATCACAGACGCTACCGGCCGCTATAGCCTAATTGCGCCCATTGCGGCTAGTTATCGAGAAATCATCGTTGCGTCCGGTTTCAGCAAAGTGGTGATCGAAGGCCTAAGGCTCTCAGTGGGCGAAGTAAGCTTTCACGACGTCATCCTTCAGGTTGGTGCTTCGACAGAATCGATCTACGTAAACGGTGCTGCTCCCGAGATCGCGGGCGGACAAATTGGCATCGAGGGCCGAGTTGGTATCTTCGGCGAACTTCCAGTCCAGTTGACACCGTTCAGCGTCAAGTCTTACTCCGGTGACTTTTTGGAAAATCGCCAGGCGTTGACCCTGACGGACGTACTCGACAGCGACGCCTCTATCATTTCCGCCGCGTCCTCCTCCAAAGCCTCTCCCAATGCCGATACCTTCCTAAGCCGTGGGTTCAGGAGCACCGATGTCGCAGTGAACGGACTCTTCGACTTGAACGTGAACTTGCCGGATATGTATTTTGTCGAGCGGGTTGACGTATTCAGCGGTCCGAGTGCGTTTGTTATGGGTGCCCCAGATCGATAGGTGGAGTCGTCAATCTTGTTCCCAAGCGCGCCAATCAGCGACCTTATTTTTTGCTGGAACCGGGTTACCTCGGAAAGAGTGTCTATGGCGGCCGGCTGGATGTTTCCGACAGGCGCGGGCCGCAGGCTGCTTTGGGAGCCCGCGCAAATGCACTCTATCGAGAAGGCGAAGGCGAGATTCGCGATTCGCGACTGCTGAATGGAGGCGCGGCCCTCGGACTCGATTACCGGTCAAAGGTGGTTCTGCTCTCATTTGATGCGCAGTACCTGCGCAACTTCAATAAGGCGTTTCAATATGTTCTTCTTTTGGATCCGGGGCTCAATCATCTTCCCCCGGCTATGCCGACCAATTTGTCTACCCAGCCGTCATGGGTAAGTGCATCCACTTCAGAGGAGGTAATCTTGGGACGGGCGGACCTCAACCTTTCACCCATGTGGGTTGTAACTATAGGTTCCGGCTTTTCGCATTCATACGTCAGTTATCCAGGATATTGCCCGGCTTTTTTGCTTGACTATTCGGGAACAGTCCTTTGCGAGCAATTCAACCAGGCTTCAGTTCCAGAGAACTATAGTACCGACGTCGGCGTTCGCGGGAAGGTTCATACCGGCGTTGTGTCCCACTCGCTTCTGGCCGGATGGAATCGGGTCCACGATACTGTGCGTTACGGTGATTTTAACGACTATGGGCCGTCCCAGCCCTACAACTTATACACGTCTTACCGTCCAAAATCACCTAACTATTCGTTTCCCGTTGTATCCCTTGACAACGTTGTAGACGATGAAAGCACAAAAGGCTGGTATCTGGGCGATACAGCCGGTCTGGTGCACGACAGGCTGCTGCTGACTGGCGGGTTTCGCCGGACTACCATGCGCGGCACGGAGACGTTCCGCGGCAATGGTTCTCCGTCCAACCAATTCCACGAAAATGCCTTCACGCCATCTGCTACTGGACTTTTCAAGTTAACCTCGCGCGTCTCGATCTACGGAAATTTCATTCAAGCCCTGGAGCCAGGTTGGATTGCTCCTCCGGACACGAAGAACGCGGGACAAATCTTCCCTCCGATGGTGAGCAATCAATTCGAAGTCGGAGCGAAGACTCAACGTCACGGATGGGTTTCAACTCTTGCGCTGTATCGCATCAGCGAAGCAAATGGGGGCGTAAATGGTGCCACCGATCCACCAACTTTCTCGCAGGATGGTCGTCAGGTAAATAATGGCCTCGAACTTAACTTCGCGGGTGATTTTTATCGCGACCTTCACGCGATTCTCTCCGCCAGTTTCATTGACTCCAGGCAGCGCTCCACTGGCGATCCGGCGATTGAGGGAAAGTCCGCTGCCACCGTTCCCCGAGCGGCAGAGCGGGTGAACTTGAATTGGGATGTTCCTCATGGCAGGGGTTTGGCCTTCGACTGCAACCTGATGGAGACCGGATCGGCGCCTTTCGACGCCGTAAACAGCAGGAGGGTGCCCTCGTGGACAAGGCTGGACCTGGGCGCCCGCTACTCTCTTGGCCGAGAGAAGCCCTTCACGATCAGGGCACAGGTCGAAAACGTCTCGAACCACCAGTTCTGGATATCCGCCTTTTCCGGCGGGCTCGCTCCAGCCGGTCCCCGCGTCGTGAATGTCTCGATATCGAAATCCTTCTGAGCGCAGTATTCCAATGGAGGGCGGAACCGTGCCTGATCCTGATTACCAACTCTCCAACGCAGCATAGTGGCCTTCCGAGCTGATGAAGACTCGCTGAAACGCCATGGTCGGCAGGACTCCATCTTCCCGGGCAGATGGTCCTCGGCCAACTGAGTTCATTGGGACCGCAAAGGAGACCTGGGAAACCGTGTGTTTGCCAATTCGCAGATCCACCGCCGGTAACACTTGAAATCCTTGTTTCATTCCGTTCACAACTCGGGCGAGCGGCAAACTATGCGCTCCAGCGCCGTTCACTAGATGAGGCGCTGGTGTGTAGAGCACGGGTGCATTACTGCCCGAGTCGAGTCTCAGGAGCATCGGACTGTCCGCTGAACCGGCAACTCGCACCGCAATAATCAGTGGCCGGGTGAATGGCAGGTCCCGGTCAGAACCAACGGGATCGGCAAGATCGACGTGTTCACTCTTGAATATCGATGCCAGTGATTTGGTGTCATCCAGGCAAAGTATCTTTCGGCGGTTATCGATCAGCAGATCAAAATGCTCCAGGAAGGTGTCCCCCAGGATTCCCCGAATGCGCGGATCTGCGGCGTGCAGGTCGGCGAGGTCGCGGATAACCGCCAGAGAGTTTGCCACCGTACGATCTCCAACCTGAAGAAGTCCCAGGTGAACAAACTCGCTCCTCGAGAATGTGCTGACCCCGCCGGAGCCGGTGGTTCCTTCCGACTTCAGAATTAGTTCTGAGGCAAGTGAGGTGTCTACCGTACTGATTTGGGCCCCAGTATCGACTACAAAATCGTATGGCCCGGAGTGGTTTACTTGCACCGAGACGACGACTAAGGAGCTTTGAATAACGCGGAGCGGTAAACTAGTCACGTTTGCCGGGCAGCCTGACTCCGCTTGGACCACTGGAAAGATCGGGAAGGCGAGTACGATTGAACCTAAGCACCGGAAGAACGACATCCGCACACCCCACAGCCTCGTTGGCTAGGTGCAATGTCGCCCAATGCTTCAACACCGTCGTGACGGTGTTCTCACCATTTCCTGAAAGTGCGTGACGGATTCATGACGGGACGCAAGTCTTCTGTTTTCAGCTTCGGAGACGTCCAAGTTCGCGAGGGCGAATTCCTGTTGATCAGGGAGAGCGAGGTTGTGCCCGTCGAACCCAAGGCATTTCGCGTATTGATTTACCTGCTTCAGAACCCTGGTCGCGTGGTGACCAAGGAAGAAATCCTGGAATCTGTCTGGAACGACTGCTCCGTCTCGGACAACTCGCTCACCCGAAGTGTTGCCACCCTGCGGCGGTTGCTGCACGATGACACCCGTGAGCCGCGCTATATTGCCACCGTACCCACGCTGGGCTATCGGTTTCTTTGCCCAGTGGAAGTGACCGACGAGGCGAGCATCGCCAGGACGGCTGATGATTCCCTCGCCGCTTCCGATGGAATGAATCAGCAATCCGTGTCGCCGCCACCTGAATCAATTGATCCGGCGATGGCCGGGAATCCAGGGATTGCAGTCTCCGCTCGACCACGAATCGGGCTATCCAGGGGAGCGATCAGACTTGCTAAAGTCGCCGCCATTGCGCTAGCTGCTGTTGCGATCGGCCTGGTCGTGACTCGACAGAGGCACGTGCCCCCAAACTACTCCCCGGAATCAAGAGTGACAGCAAATCCAGAGGATATTCCTGTTACCAGCTCTGCCATCTCACCAGACGCCAGGTATCTCGCCTTCGGGGATAGAACGGGCCTATTTATCCGTCAATTGGACGGTGGGGAGACTCACCGTCTGTCCCTACCGGAGTCTCTTGGCCGGGCGCGTGTCGAAGATTGGTTTCCTGACAGTGCGCACCTGCTGATCTCGTCTTGGGATGGAGGGCCACGGGACCCGCAAAGCCTCTGGAAGATATCGCTCACTGGGGCGGCTGCAAGAAAACTGGTTACGGATGGCGATTACCCAAAGGTCTCGCCAGACGGCTCCTGGATTGCGTTCTCGAGGATAGCGAATGGCCGCACGGAAATATGGACGATCCTTCCGGACACCGGGGAGGCTCATGAAGTTCTGGCCGGCTCTGTTACTCAGGAGGAATATCTGAGCAGAGTAGCCTGGTCACCGGATAGCCAAAGATTTGGCTATGTCAGGACGACCATCCGCCAGGATGGAAACGTGGACCGAGTCGTCGAAATACTGGAACTCGCAAGCCACAAAGTCAAGATCGTACTATCAAATCCGACCGTCATGCCGGCGCTGGCTTGGACACGAGAGAACGTACTGGTCTATTCACGCTATGATGAAGCCCCGAACCAGAAGGACCTTAACCTGTGGGAGGCGCAGTTAGATTCTCAGACTGGCAAGATAGAGGCGGAAACCAGGATTACGAGTGGTCACGGGTTTATCGTGGAGTTGTCCACAGCATCCGGGGGAAACGTTCTTGCCCTCAGAAGAGTGGACCCCCACGATCACGTTTATTTAGCGGAACTGCGTGGTGGCAGGCAACTTGCTTCTCCCACCCGGCTCAGCAAAGAGAATTGGGGGGATGACGCGCACTCGTGGACCCGGGACAGCAAAGCTGTCCTGCTGACTTCTGATCGCGACGGCCATCAACATATTTTCAGGCAGGCAATCGATCAACAGTCCCCCAACCTGTTGGTGGGCGGCGAGCACGACCTCGGGCTCCCTCGATTGAATCCGCAGGGAAGCGACATGTTATACCTTCAATTTCCGGTTCAGGCCGAATCTTCCCGGGATGTGGAGATCAGGCAAATTCCGCTGTCAGGCGGAACATCCCGGTTAGTTCTCCATGCGCCGGCCGTTTGGAATTACCAGTGTGCGCGGCTTCCATCCACCGTCTGTATTTATTGTTCTGGTTCTGACAAGGACCTCCGCTTTTTCTCCTTTGATTCGAAGACCGGGATCAGGTCGGAACTTCCGTCCAACAAATTGAAAGATACATCGTGGTCAAACTGGAGCTTATCCGCGGATGGGAAGTACCTTGCCGGATTCAAGCCGGTCCTCCGCCAGGACGCTGTAATTCAAATCATCTCGCTCTTGGACGATTCGGAGAGAAGCATACCCTTGCCGGGATGGGTTGGACTTAACGGTATGGATTGGGCCGCAGACGATAAGAGTTTTTGGGTCAGCGCCTGCACGCAACATAGCTCGCAATGGGGCGCCCCGAACACCTGCACACTCATCAATGTAGATCTCCACGGCAAGGTCAATCCGCTTCTCGACGGCAGAGATATCCATTTCTACGCCGCCATCCCGTCTCCCAGCGGAGATCGTTTGGCTCTTGCGGGTGAGACCGCCGACAATTCGAATGTTTGGGTGATAAAAGCTCGTCATTGAGATGCCGGACAGCAGATCCGAGTCCGCTCATGACAAATCGTTTAGATGGGCAAAGCCCACCTGGCGATATCCATTCCAGCCATATCCCCTCTGATAGGACTCATGAGCTCCTTCTCTTCAGAACGTGGGGCTGCGTGGGAATGGCATCGAGAGCCTCGAGCACCTGGTTCGGCAGGGGCCGGTCCTTGATGAGTTTTCCGGTCTTCCTGGTCGTGAGGGTCATCCAGCCAGCACGGATGCTGCTCCGCTTGAGCAATAGCGCGTCGATCAGGCGCAGGCCTGTCCAGCGCTGCAGCTGGAAGATCGCCCGCAGATCGCGGCCGTATTCCAGAACCGGGCGCAGCTTGTCGCGATTCTCGTCCAGCTTGTAGGTGGCCGCAATGATCTCATCGAGCTGCTCCTGCGACGTCAAGGACTGCGTTTACACCCGTTCGTATTTCTCCCGCCTGACGATCACGCTCGGATCACCGAAACTGAACCGTCCCAGATCAGGAAATCGGCGGAAACCGTATCTCCTCGGTCAAGCTCGGCGGTACGTCGAGCCCTCCGACCCGCTCGCACCTCCTCGGCGGCGCGCACTTTCTCCTCTCCCGGTCTTCAATCTCGCGCAAAGCTATCCTTACCGGGTCACGCTCGTCCATCATCTTGCGCATCCGTTCTTCGGCCTTGGTCCAGCCGCGTGTCTTGGCGGATACGTACCGGACCTTGCCCGTTTCGTACACGTATAATGACTTTCGACAGTCACATTTTCTACTCTGAGGATCGTCGCGATGGGGACATTTCACCCGGTGTCGAGACCTTGATGGTCAGTGTGGCTGGGTTTTCGGTTTTGCCGGGCATCGTGCCCATTGCAGGTGGTTCAGCATTTTTGCATCGAATTGGGCTCCTGAAGTATCCGTCCCCGCGATTTAAAAGGGTTGCGGGCGTTTTTTGTGATCTTCGGGAGTCAAAAGCATAGCTGGAACCTGCGTTGGAATGGCGACTTGCGGGTTACCCTGACGGGGTTTCCTCATCGCCATCAAACTTTTTGACCGCGCCCGCGCGCCACCAATCGCGGCGCATTTTCGCCGAGGTAAGGGATTTTGAAGAAGAGCAGTCTTTGGTTGAGCGCCGCTGGCGCCCTGATCGTCGCAGCAGTGCTGGCAGGTTGTGGTAAAACTACCTATTTTGCGGGCAGGCCGCTGCCGCCCAGCGGGTTGATCAATCGCGTCTTGATCGCAGTTCAGAATCCCAGCTCATTTACCAAGGGCGCGCTCGAGATCGTGGACGGCTATTACGACATCCGCTCCAGCTATAACGGCAAGGCCCCCAGTTTCTCGGTCTCCGGCTTTTCAGGGGCGCTGCCGGTCAGCATCCAGAACATGCCGGAAGAAGAGCTGGGGGCAGTATATGGCTCTGGCGACGGCAGCCTGACCTATGTCAACTATGCCAAGGAGTCGACCAACGGCACCCAGTCGGGGCTCAACGGCACGTCGTCCAGTGTCTTCACCACCCGGAGTCAGACCTTTATTTTTGCAGCCAGCCAGGGGTCGCACGTTTTTACCGTTATCGACAAGACCAACAACGGAACTTTCGCGCTGAGCCTGCCGGGCGTTTACCGGGTGAGCGTGAACCCGGGCGGCACGGTGGCGATGGCGTTTGTACAGAACTCCAACTACATCTATTACCCGCGCAAGCTGTCCGCCATCGAGACGACCAGTTTTTCCGGCGGCCCGACCACCTGGCCCAAAGCCGCCATCGACTGCGAACCCCTGAACGCGCCGGCGTGGTGCCTTTTCCAGGCGCAGAGCCCCGACAACGCCGACCCGCTGTACCACGGCCAAAACGGCTTGCCGTCATTGTTCTATGGCGCGCCTCTGACCTTCGATCGTCCCATCAAGGCGCTCTTTTCGGCCGACGGCGGCACCGCCTATGTGTTGAACTGCGGGCCGGAGTGCGGAGGAACCACGGCTTCCATTGCCCACTTTTCGATTGGCGCTATGGTCTTTCAGGTAAGTCAGCAGTCGGGCAAGCTGCCTTCCACCGGGAGCATTCCGACGCTGCCGATCCCGGGGGGTTCCAGCAACGCGCAGATTACAGGATCTACCATGTACGTGGCCGGCCAGCAATTGCAGCCTGACGGGCTGTTCACAGGGTTTCTGACCATTGTTGACCTGAACGCGAACACCGCCGGCAGCGCTATTTCCATCAGCGATGGAGCACCGGGCGCCCCCAGCCGGCTTCTGTTGGCCGACGACAACACGCTCTGGATCGGCATGACCAAGTGCACCAACGGCGAGCGCTACGCCAAGGGGTTGCCGTATGGGTGCCTGACCATGTTCAACACATCTACAAATTCGGTGACCATGCTGGAGCCCTACCAGGGCGACCTGACCGGCATCGCCGACGTTGAGGGGCTGCACAAGGTTTATGTGGCCGAAGGCGGCCAGGTCCACATTTACCACACGACGAATGGGTCTGAACTCGACAACCAGTATGTAACGGTCACGGGCACCGCCTACGACGTGGCCTACATGGACGCAAAGAGCGACGCCAACAACACAGTCTATTGAGGCGATCCACTTCCTGGGCGTCCTTCCCTCTCGATGCATCTGTCGATAGGGTGGGATGAATTCCAATGACCTCTCCTAACCCAACCGATCCCTTCATCGCCGATGTGCTCGCCATCGCCGCCCATCGCGACGACGTGGAGCAGACCTGCGGCGGCACGTTGCTGCGCATGGCGGCGCGCGGCCTGCGTACGGCGATCCTCGACCTTACCCGCGGCGAAGCCGGGACACGCGGCACTGCGGAAGACCGCGCTCGCGAGGCCGACGAAGCTGCGCGGATCCTGGGGGTGGGGTGGCGGCAGGCGCTCGATCTGCCCGACGGAGCGATCGAGAACATCCTTGAGAACCGCCTGAAGATCGTACGTGTGCTGCGGCAGTTACGCCCGCGCGTGGTGATTCTTCCCTACTGGCAGGCGCGCCATCCTGACCATGCTATCGTGGCTCCGCTCGGATATGAGGCGTGTTTCCTCGCCGGACTGGCTAAGATCGAGACAGACGCAAAACCTCACCGGCCATTCAAGATCGTCTACGCCAGCCTCTACGCCGACGTCCGCCCGAGTTTCATCGTGGACATTACTCCGTTTATCGAGCAGCGCCACGCCGCGCTCATGGCCTACCAGTCGCAGTACGCCAACCAGGCCGCGGGCAGCGCGTTGTTTGTGGCGGAAGAAGAAATCCGCGAACGAACCTTTGCGGAGGCCCGCCATTACGGCTTGCTCGCAGGCGTCAAATATGGCGAGCCTTTTGTGCAGAAGGAAGTTGGCCTGGTCGACGACCTGACCTTGATTCCTGTCCAATCGATTTGACCCGTACGACCCCGCATCAAGTCGAAAAACCACGCAGGCGTTTGTTGTCCGCTTCAAGCGCGTCCAGGCGGCGGCGCATCGGTTCCAGAATCTTTGCGATTTCTTCTTCGGTGAAACGCGGAGTAATATGCTGCGGGCAATTCCAGTCAAACGCTTCGACCTGAATGACGATCGCGCGTTCGGCGGGTGACTTCTCCTCGGGCACACGCAGCGAGTCGATCAGTTTGGCGGCCTGCGCATCGCCTTCATGAATCGCGGCACGGCCCAGAATCTTGAGCCGGCTTTGCGTGGCATAGTCCATGAAAAACAGGGCCACGCGATCATCGTGATGAAGATTTCCCACGCTGATGTATTGCGTATTGCCGCGCAGGTCGGCAAAGCCGATGGTTCGTTCATCGAGAACGCGCAGAAAGCCCTTGTCGCCGCCGCGAAACTGGATGTAGGGCCAGCCGGTCTCGGAAACCGAAGCCATGTAAAAGCCGTCGCGCTCGCCAATGAAGGCCTGTTCCATTGGCCCCAGTTTGTCGCCAAGGACGTTGGAGCGTTCCACGCGCTCGTACAAGTGCCGGCTGCCGCGCATGGCTTGTTGTTCTTTCACGAGCGCAGTAAATCCCAGTTCGGCAAAGCGTCGGCCCATCGGTCCTTCTCCCTGATCCGGTCTTTGTTAGGATGAGCCGATGGGCCGACGCGCTTCAGAATCGTCGAGAATCCCTTAACTGGGTGCCCCGTCCTAGCTCTGCTAGGGCGGGTTCACGCTACTCCACTCGCAATGCAGTCACCGGGTTGATTGTGGCGGCGCGCCGAGCGGGAATGACGCTGGCGAGCAGGGCGCAGAGAGCCAAGGCGCCCACCGATCCGGCCAGTACCAGCGGATCCCAACCCTTCTCCTGGTACAACTGCGACGCGATCAGGCGGGCGCAGCCGATCGAGGCCGGAATGCCTATAAGCAGCCCGACGACGATCTGCAGAAACGCGCCGCGCAGCACCATGGCAACCACGCTGCGTCGATCAGCGCCCAACGCGATGCGTACCCCAATTTCGCTCGTACGCCGTTCAACACCGTAGGCGGTGACGCCGTAAAGACCAACTGCCGCCAGCACCAGCGCGAGCACGCCAAACAACCCCGTCAATTGGGCCACGGTGCGTTCCTGATCGAGACGGCCGGCCACCTGCTCTTCAAGAGTGCGTATGCCGACCAGGGTCAGATTCGGATCGACTTCGGAAAACGCGCGGCGCACCTGCGGCTCAAGTCCATTCATGCTGCCGTTCATCTTCAGCACGACGCTCTGGATCAGGTGCATCCGATCGTCGATCATCTGCGCCATGGCCGTGTCATAGTGCACATGTTGCGCCAGGGGCAGGAAGAACAGCGGCGGCCGCCAACGACCGGTGGGGTCGCTGTAGTTGGCATCGCGAACCACGCCGACAATTTCAAATGTTGAAGCGTTCTTGACTTCGGTAAGACCGAAACGGGTTCCGATCGGCTCTTCGCCCGGCTTGAAGAACTTGCGCACGAATGATTCGTCAACCACGGCGATGCCTTGCGTAGCCGCCGTGTCCTGGGCCGTGATGCCCCGGCCGCGCACGATGCGCTGGCCCATGGTTTCGAGGTAGTCCGGACCGACCCGGTCAACCGATGCCGTTAAGCTATCGTTGGTTACGTTCGGCGTTCCCTGCCCCTGCCGCACGACAATCTGTCCCCAGTTGTCGGTGAATGGCGTGTAGAGAGCGAGCGACGCGCTTTCCACTCCAGGGATGCGCGCCAGGCGGTCGGGCAGCGCGCGATAGATGGCATCGATTTTCTCGGGCGAATAACTCGAGAACGACGCATTTACGCTGAAATTGACGCGATGGTCTCGCTCAAAACCGAAGTCCTGACGCTCGATGTTCTCGAGGCTGCGGGTCAACAGGCCGGCACCGGTCAACAGGACGACGGACAAAGTTGCTTGCAGGACAACCAGGGCTTTCTGCGGCAGAGAGCGGCCGTCGCGGGTGCTGCGATTGGCGCCGTGCAGCACCTCGGCCGGGTTGGCACGCGAGGCGAACCACGCCGGCGCGGTGCCGAACAACAGACCGGTGGCGAGGGAAACTCCGAATGCGAAGGCCAGCACCAATGGTGAAGGAGTGGCATGAATGGGCACAAAATGCGCCGATCGGAACGCCAGGGCCACCATGACCTTCACACCCACGAATGACACCAGAATGCCGGCCGCGCCGCCCAGGATGGCAAGCACAACGCTTTCCGTGAGCGACTGGCGAACCAGCCGCCCTCGCGAAGCCCCCAGCGCCAGCAGCACCGCGCGCTGCGAAGCCCGCGCCGAACTGCGCGCCAGGAGCAAGTTGGCAATATTCGCGCACGCGATCAACAACACCAGGCAGCAGACACCGAGCAGAATGCGCAACGTGCCCTGGTATCCCGTCTTCATCTCCGCCACTCCCGCTGCGGCGGGAATCACCTTGATGTTCTGGGTTGGAAGGATCGCTTTAATCTGGGGCAGGAACTGCGGAAATAGCGCGCCCAGGTCGTTGACCAACCACTCGCGCGTGATGGTCGTAAAGCGCACGCTCAGCCCATCGGGCCGGGCACCGGGCCGCAGGCGGCCGATGATCCGCAGCCACGCCGTGGGCTGCTTCAGCACGGTGTTCTTTCCCGCCAGCAGAGGTTCCTGCTGAACCGGGATATAAATCTCCGCCGGATCGCTGCGCAATGTCTCTCCGAAGAACCCCGGCGGGGTAATGCCGACGATGGTGAGCGGATGTCCATCGAGCACGAAGTTCGCGCCGACCACATTGGGGTCCGATCCATATTCCTGTTGCCACACGCGGTGGCTCAGCATCGCCGTGGGCGGCGCGGACGGCTGATCGTCGGCGGGCGTGAGAGTGCGGCCCGCGTAGGCCTGAATTCCAAACGTCGCGAAGTAATTGCCCGAAACAAAATGGCTGTGCAGCGGCTTGGCCAGTTGGTCGGTTTCGCCGCGCCGGGCGCTGAATTGCGTCGTCCCGGCCTCAAATGCCGCCACCTGCTCAAACTCAGGCGCCGATGCGGCTATGCGCTGGTAGAGCTGGTAGGGAAACATCCCCCAGTCTTCCTGCGGTCCGATGTTGGCGCAACAGTTGTTGCCCGAACCCACGCGATAGAGCCTTCCCGGATCCGTCACGGGAAGCGACTTGAGCATCACCGAATCGATCAGCGAAAAGATCGCCGTGGTGGCGCCAATACCCAGGGCCAGCGTGAGCATGGCGGTCAAGGTGAAAATCGGCGACAAGCGCATCTGTCGCAAGGCATAGAGAATATCCTGACGCAGTGTTCGCATCGCGAGCCCTCTTTCGCTCAAATCTCGGGGAATGAAGATTGGTACGGAGAATAGACGGGAAAGGTTCCCTGCGCTGTGATGAGCAGTACCAGCCTATGGTTGGGCCAGTTTTGTCGATACTGAAATCCCACGCTGCCGCCTGTCCGCCGGAAGCGGATAGCAAAATGATCTGAAACGGTGAGTCCCGGGCGCCCACTACCTTCTACACGTTCGCTCAAGCAGACGTGTCCAAGGAGAAACGAAATGAGCACTTCCCCCCGCACCACCATTCGCGTCAATCTGTCTCAGAATGTCGACGTGGAGAAAATCTCGGCCATCGTTGCCACCATCGGCGGACGTTATGGCTGCCGCACCTGCGGACTGCTCGGCTTCGATCTGCAGCTCGCCGGTGATCCCGGCGATCTCTCCCAGGTGGAAAAGCTCCCCGGAGTCGCCTCCGTGGGAGTCCTCTAACCCCGTTGATGACGGAGAACCTCATGGCCAGCGGAGCTCCGAGTACGCACCAATCCGTATCAAGACCTGCGCTGGCCACGACCTACGAGGGTGTTGGCTCGAATTTCCTGGAGCGCATCGTTCCTCTCGTCGAGTTCCTGGAGATTCCGCCTGACAGCATTGCCCGAACGCAGGATGGGCGCACATCGCTGCGGCCCGAAGTGCTCGACCAGATCGCATCGGTTCTTTCGCGGGTGGACTTGATTGTCCACGGCATCGGTCTTTCCATCGGTAGTTATGACGGTTGGAATGAAAGCTATCTCCGCTTGCTGGATGAGTTCTTTTCCCGTTTCACTCCGCGGTGGCACAGCGAACACCTGGGATTCACCACCGTCGATGGCGAGAATCTCGGCACCATGCTCGCGCTTCCGCGCACCGATGAGATGCTCGACCTGCTGTGCGAACGCATCGAGCGCATCCAGGCGCGCTACCCGGTGCCGTTTCTGGTAGAACACATCATTCACCTTCTCCCCGATGCCCCCGCCGCATACTCGCCCGCTGCATTCCTCAACGCCATTACTGCTCGCACCGGGTGCGGCCTCATTCTGGATGTATATAACCTGGAGTGCGATCAGCGGAACTTTGGGCTCGACATCCCGACATTTCTGGAAGAGCTCGACCTCACGACGGTCAGGGAGATTCACTTGGCGGGCGGTTCTGAGCATGATGGATTCAAGCTCGATATTCATTCCCAACCGACCGCGGACTCCACGCTTCAGCTCGCGCTCAATGTCGTCCGGCAATGTCCGAATCTCGAAGTTATCACCTACGAACTCTTGAAGGAGGCCATCCCGAACCTCGGGCACGATGCCATTTGCGCGGAACTGGGGCGTATCCGCCGGGAGGTGGCTTGTTGCTGAGCCTTGCGCAACAACAACAAACTTTGCACGCCATTCTGAAAGGCCGGCCGGTCAGCCTGCAAGGCGATCCATGGCTTGGGGAAGTGCGTTCCTCGAAGGGACTGCGAATCGTCAACACCACCATCGCATGGTGGCAGCGCTTTCAAATCGAATTGCAGTGCCGATATACTTCGCGCCTGCTGAAACGCCTGGGCTGCTTTGACCAGAGCGTGCAAGCCTGCTTTCGCGACCTCGCCGCTCCGCCCTCGATCGAGGAACTGGGCACTATGTTTCTCCGATCGGTCGAAACACATGAAGTCCTGCTTGCCCGGGTCGTAGCCCGCTTCGAATTGATATGCCTGGCGGGATCGGGCCCGGGCGAAAAACCCGTGCTCATCGAGTGGGACCGCAATCCTGCTGACGTAATTCTGGCGCTCGACGCAGGCGCGGAACTTCCGCCTTCCGAGCCGGGAGCCCGATATATGCTTCGCATTGGCGGCGACGCGCGCGGCGCGATGAGCTGCGTCCGTGAAGAACTCGCTCCGTGAAAATCAAGTGTGGCAACGCGATCGGCTGGCTTGAGCGAGTCCCAACGCAGCGAGGCGGCCCATCCTCCCACAAGGAACGAGCCGCCTCTTTGCATTCCGGACTTGCTTGCCCGCCGGAAATTCCTTTTATTGGTTTTGGATCAAAGTGTCCGCTTGAAAAGGGGTGTCGCAATCAGCAGGGTGCCGATTCCGAAAGCAAACAGAAAGAACAAATCACGCTCAATCGAAACAAAGCCTCCATCTTTCAATAGGATCGATTTGAAGCCGTGGATCGCGTACGTAAACGGATCGACAATCGCAATCGCTCGCAGCCACTTCGGAAACGCGGCAATCGGCGAGATCGCGCCCGAGGGGAAAAACAACAGCGTATTCAGCACCCCGAACATGGCGCGCGGCACCAGCGGATCGTCCACCCGCACCATCATCAGGAACATCATGCCGTTGAAGGCGAGCGAAGTTCCGAGGATGAGAAGAAATAGGTTCAGGTCAGCGCCGGGATGAAAGATCACCCCGAGGCCCGCCATCAGCGATCCAATCACCGTCAGCGATATGCCTGAAAGCACCGCCTTGATGGCGCCGGCAACATTGAGACCCATCACCAGTTCCAGCTTGCTGATGGGCGTGACAAGGTAGCCTTCGTGTACGCCGCGCGCCTTGTCGTCGATGTAGAGCATCCCGCCGCCGATCATCACCGAGATATACATGGCCAGCGCGATCGATCCCGCGAGCAGATACTTCATGTACTCGACGTAGGGATAAAGTTCGACGATCTCGAGAGCGACGTTGTTGACTACGCGCTTGGAGATAACCGGCTGATTGAGCGCATCGACCAGCGATTGCATCTCGCCTTCGATACTGCCGCTCATGATCTGGTCGGAGTTGTCCACTACCAGACCGATCCGCGGCGCATCCTGCGCGTATACGCGTCGCGAGTACTGGGACGGAATGATGACCGCCGCGTCTACCTTGCCTGTGCGCACGTCCTCGCGGGCGCGATTCTCGTCGCTGTAGCCGACCGTGGTAAAGGTCGCAATGTTGACCGCGATCGAGTCAAACGCCTCGTGAACCTTAACTGCCTGCGGCCCGCGGTCATTGTCGACGACGGCTACGCGCGCGCCCTGGATATGCCCGCCATAGGCATGGCCTAGAATCAAAAGCTGCACCAGGGGCAGCATCATCGACATGATCATCAGCACGGGCGAGCGGAAGAACTTGCGCATTTCGCGCTCGACGATTGCGAGGAATCGGTTCATGCGTTTGCTCCCGGCCGCGGCGGCATCTGAAACACGGCCTTCACCTGCTCGTCGCGAAGCTGGCGGCCCGTGTAGTGGACGAATACATCGTCGAGCGAAGTGTTCTGCACGCTGAGAGAACTCAGTTGCTCGCCAAGGCCGGCGGCCATCTCGACAAGCTGCGTGGTGGTCTGCGATCCATTCGAAGTAAGCACGCGATAGACGCCGGCGGACTGCGATTGCACCTCGGTGACGTCCGGCAGGGCCTGGAGCCGCGCCTTCCATTCGTCGGACTCCCGCGCGAACTGCACTTCGACCACGTTGGACCCTGGCACGCTCTGCTTGAGCTCAACCGGCGTACCCAGCGCGACCAGGCTTCCGTGATCGACAATCGCGATGCGGTCGCAGAGCCGATCCGCCTCTTCCATGTAGTGCGTGGTCAGCAGCATGGTGAGATGGCGCGTCTTCTTCAGGTTGTTCAGCATCTCCCACACCGCGATGCGCGATACAGGATCGAGGCCGGTGGTGGGCTCGTCGAGAAAGAAGATGCGCGGATTGTGCACCAGGCCGCGCGCGATCTCGAGGCGCCGCCGCATGCCGCCCGACAGCGTCTTGGTCTGCGCCTCGCGCCACTTGGTCAGATCGACCGCTTCGAGGACTTCGGCGATGTTCTTTTCGCGCTCTACCCTGGGCACGCTGTAAAGCTTGGCGTAAATGCTCAGATTCTCTTCGACCGTGAGGTCCTGGTCGCTGGTGAGCGCCTGGGGGATTACGCCGATCATGTTGCGAACCGCGTTCGCTTCCTTGCTGACGTCGTGACCGCCGACCAGCGCGCGGCCGGCGGTCACTGGCATGAGCGTAGTCATCATGCGGATAAGCGTGCTCTTTCCGGCGCCGTTGGGCCCCAGCAGTCCAAAGATCTCGCCCTCCGCCACCTCGAACGAAACGCCTTTCACGGCTTCGAAAGTCGCCGTACCTCTTGACGATCTTCTCCACCGCAATCGCGGGAACCGGCGCGGCGGGCCGAGCGCTCTCCGGCGTTTTGGACGAGCTCTTCGCCGCTGTCATTTTTTCACCAGCTTGTCTTTCGGGATATACACGTCGGCCGTCATGCCGGGAACGAACTGCTCGCCGGAATTGGGAATCAGCAGCTTCAGCCGGATGGTTTTGATATCGCGCTTGCGGCCGCCGTTGATGTCGCGCTGGGTGGCGAAATCGGCTTCGGCAGCCTTTGCGATCACCTTGCCGTCGACTGACGCACCGCTGGGCATGGCAACGCGCAGGCTGTCGCCCAGTTTCACCGCGTCAGCCTGCGTCTCGGGAAGCGGCGCATAGACCCAGGTCTGCGTCAGGTCCATGATGGTCACGATCGGGGTGCCCGCCCCCACTACTTCGCCTTGCCGCGCCGCCCACTGGTTCACCTTGCCGGTCACCGGCGCAACCACCTTTGAATAGCCGAGTTCGACGGCCGCCTGATCAGACAATGCCCTGGCGTTCATGCACCTGCTCGCGCGTTGAGGTCACGGTGCGCGCGGCGGCCTCGGCCTGGAGTTCGTGAGCCTTGGCCTGGCGCAGAGAAGCCTCCGCTGCCGCTACATTTTCTTTCGCCGTTTCAACGGCAGCCTCGTAGACCTTCAGGTTTGCCGCCGCCTCTTCACTGGCCTGCGTGCTCATGATTCCCTGCTTGGCCAGCGCTACGGTGCGGTCAGTATCGGCGCGCTGGTGGTCGAGATTGGCCTGCGCCTGCGCCAGCGCCGCCTTTGCGGCGCGCAGTTGCGCTTCGGCATTGACGGTCTGGCTGGAGGTCTCGCCGCGCGTCTGCTGCTCGGTGGTGATGGTTTCGTTCAGCTTGGCCTGCTGGCTGGAAACGGTGGCCGCGGCGGCTTTGCGCGCCGCCGCCAGGTCGTCGCTCTCGATTACGGCGATCAGATCGCCCGCCTTGACGTCCTGCCCTTCCTCCACGGTCAGAGTCTGGATCCGGCCTGGGATCTTGGAGCTGACCTCGATTTCGTTGGCATCTACCGTGCCAATCAGATGGAGGTCGCCCGACGGCCTCGCCGTGACGAAATACCAGATGAGCGAACCCACGGTCAGCAGCCCCAGGATCATGAAAACCCGATTTCTTGCGTTCACTTCGTCCTCCCCTTGGACTCGTCGTTCCAGATTTCCGGCCGGGGCGCATCGGCCAACACTCGGGCCGCCAGATTTCCCCGAGCCGGCGGCTCCGGCAAAGTCGCCTCCGGCATCGGCGTGTCTGCGTAAACCTTGGCGGCCAGCTCGGCCCCATGCTGCCGGTCCTGAAAAATTGCCTGTCCGAAAAACTCAAGCAGCAGTTTGCGGCGCTCGCCGAGAGCCTCGCGGCTGAGAGGCTCCTCGCCCCACACAATCCGTCGAACCGGTGCGCTCAGAAAGTACAGAACGTTGGCGCCCAGCGAAGACAGTTGGATCTGCATCCAGTCCGCGTTGATCAGCTCCCCTGAGGCGATACCTTCCCGCACCATGGACTGGAACATGATCATCACCGGCTCAAAAACCCTCTTGACCAGGACCGGAAGCGCCCCCGGCTCACCTTTATGAAGGCGGATCATCTCCTGCTGCATCAGGCTCTGGAATTCCTGCTGGGCAAGAATCCGGTCAAAATGGCTGAGCGCACTGCGCAGCACCCGCTCTCCGGGACTGCACTCCCGCAGGAAAACCGCCATCGATGTGTCGCGAACTCTTATCGCGATCATCTCCAGGGCTGCCACGTAGAGCTTCTCCTTGCTGTCGAAGTAATAGTAAAGAAGGGCTTTATTCACTCCGGCGGCGGTCGCGATGGCCTCCGTGCGCGCTCCCGCGAGGCCGTTGGCGGCGAATTCGCGCAGCGCGGCGTCGAGGATTCGTTGGCGAGTCTCAGCCGAGCGTTCGGAGGGTGGCGAATTGGGCTTGGTAGACATGCGCTTTAACTAAACGGTTAGTTATTGACTAACTGGTTAGTAAAATACTCCCGCGACTGCCTGATTGCAAGTGCATATTCCCAAACTGTCCGAGTTATTGGCTTTTGCGACTAGACAATGATTTTTGCGACTGCATCTAAACCACATATCCCGAACTTGGAATCTGAAACCAAAACTTTGCCGCTTTTTCTTTTTGGCAACGCATTTTTTGTGGTCCAGAGGAAATTCTCCCCCGCGATTCACGGGTAGAGGTGACTCGCCCGGAACACAAATCCAGGGTCAATGAGTGGTTTGGCGGATTTGGCATAAACAGGGACGTTGCGGTCCTGGCTAGCGTCTGGCTGGAGCAGAACGCGTTTCCGAGGACACGCCCCTGGCTCGGAATTGCAATGGCGATTAATCAGTGCGTGAGTGGCTGGATACTCTAAACGATTACTCAGCTTTCAGCACATCTGCAGGATTAATTGCAGAAACGCGAGAAGCCGACAAGTAGCCGGCAAGAGTGGCTGCGGCGACCAGGATCAGAGCCACCACGGCGAAGCTGAGAGGATCCAGCGGATGGACGCCAAACAGGAGGGCCCGCATGAACTGTGCGATCACGGCGGCTGCGCAGAAGCCGATGATCAAGCCAATACCGGTGAGCGCCAGGGCGGAGCGAACGAACAGCCAGCGCAGTTCGCTTTTTTGAGCGCCAAGAGCGATGCGAATGCCCATTTCTCGCGTGCGCTGCGAGACCGAGTAGGAGATAACCCCATAGATGCCGATGACGCCGAGGGCCAGGGCCATGGCGGCAGCGATTCCGAGCATGGTGAGTGTAAACGAAGTTCGCGCCAGGGACTTCGAGTCGATCTCCTGCATGGTGCGGAGTCCGCTGACGGGCAGCTCGGCATTGATTTGCCAAACCGCCTGCTGCATCTCCTGCGTGAGGCTCTCCGAGCCGGCGCGCTGGCTGCGCACTACAAACGTCACTCCCCGCACGGCATTGAGGGGCTCGGCGCCGTAGAGATTCGGACTCATCGTCGGCCAATAGACGATGGCCGGCGCCGGGGCATCCACTCCGTTGTGCCGCGAGTCCTCAGCCACGCCGATTACTTGATGCCACGGCATCGGTTGGAAATAGGTGATCTGCCTGCCGATGGCGGCCTGGGCCGAGCCGAAAAGTTCGCGCGCAAGATTATCCGAGAGAATAACGACCGGCCGCTGATTGTACACGTCGTCCCACTTGAATTCACGGCCTGCGATCATTCGGGAACCCATCGTATGGAAATAGTTGGGCGAAGTGTAATTGAAGAGGCGCATGGGAAGTGTGCTCTTCGCGCCCCACGGATCTCGGCCCTGGACGAAGATGCTGTTCCAATTCGGCTCGAGGCCATCCATCGGCACGTCCGCCGCGTACCCCACAGAGGAGACGCCGGGTAGCTTCGCAAGCTTGTCGGCGATCTCATTCTGCGAGCGTGTCACGGCAACTGGATCCGCGGCGATTGACGGCAAGATCGCAACCCGCATCGTCTGGATGTGCTCCGGGGTTGAAAAACCTGGCTTTGTGTTGAGCAGCACGGCGAAGCTTCGCATCATCAATCCGGCACAGACCAGCAAAACCAGCGCCATGGCAACCTGCGTGACGACCAGCACATTTTGCGATCGATGCCGATCGCGTCCCGCGCTCGCGGTACGACTCGATCCGCGCAAAGCTGCGCCGGGTCCGACGCGCGAGTATTTCAGCGACACGATCGATCCGAAGAAGAGCCCGGAAAAGATCGACAATCCGGCGGTGAAACACAATGACTCGACGCTCAGCGAAACCTCACTCAGGCGAGGCAGGTTTGCAGGCCCGATGGCCGAGAGCAGCCGCAGCGCCGCGTACGCCACGGCGATTCCCGCCGCTCCGCCCGCTGCGCCGAGCACGAGGTTCTCGAAGATCAGTTCGCGGGCGATGCGGCTGCGGGCGGCGCCCAGCGCAGCACGCATTGCCAATTCTTGTTGCCGGGAGTCGGCGCGTACGAGCAGCAGGTTGGCCACATTGGTGCAGACGATGAGCATCACCATGCCGATTGTGCCCATAACCAGCCAAAGAACGCTGCCAATGCCGCCGATGACCTGCTGCTTGAGCGGCTTGAGCGCCGCGGTGATGCGCCAGATCTCAAAGAAGTGCGAATTGCTGCCCGGCCCATCCGACCAGGAATCCATCCAGACGGGAATCAGGCTCGAAATGTCCGCATCGGCCTGTCCGATTGCGACGCCGTCTTTCAGGCGCCCCACACCATTCCAGGCAAATCCTTCCATGATCTGATGGCGAGGATCGAAGGCTGCAGGTGCGGGCCTTAAAACGTCGAAGTCAGAATCAACCACTTTGAACCCGCGCGGCATGATCCCGACAATCTGCCAGGACTGCGTATCCAATCGGATGGTCTGCCCGATGACGCTTCGTTGGCCGCCGAATTGCCGCTGCCAGAAGCCGTCGCCGATCATCACGCTTTTGCTCCCGTTCGGTTTTTGATCGTCCGCGTTCAACCAACGACCTGCGAGGGGTGGAACGGCCAGCGTCTCAAGTAATCCGCTGCTTACCGTGATCACATGGACTTCTTCCGGCTGTCCGATTCCGGTAAGGTTCGCTGTACCCGCGCTCCATACTCCCAGCGACTTGAACGCGCGATTGTGCTCGGCGAAGGTAAGGAACATGGATGGGGACAGTAGCAGCCCGTCACGAAAGCTCGTCAGTCCGGCAGCTCCGGGCGCCTGAAGCGAAAGCGTGACCAGCCGATCCGATTGCGAATAAGGGAGCGGCTTCAGTAGGACGCTGTTGACGACGCTGAACACCGCCGTATTAGCGCCGATGCCGATCGACAAAGTAAGAAGAACGGTGACGGCGAAGCCAGGGGACCTCGACAGTCGACGAGCGACGAATTTGAGATCAGTTAAGAGAGTTTCAAGTCTGGACCAATGCCAGACCTCGCGACTGCGCGTCTGGATAAGGGTGGGATTGCCGAAAGCGCTTAGGGCGGCTTTGCGAGCCTCAGATCGCGACAGATTCTCGAGACGCATGATCTGCTCGGTTCTCTCTTCGATATGCCCGTGCAACTCCTCGGCCAAGTCGTCATCGAGGTGACTGCGGCGAAAGATCCGTTCGAACCAGCTCATACAAGGGACCTCCTTAGGTGTTGGTAACGCACCGGGCCGGCCCAAGCACCATCTGTATGCCTTCGAGCATCCGATCAAAACTCGATATTTCCTGTTCAAGGTGCTGCAGACCAGCTTTGGTGATCTGGTAGACGCGAACGCGACGATTGGTCGAGGACGAGATTGTCCATTCGGCCTTGACCATCTTCGTCTTCAGCAGCCGCTGCAGCGCCGGATACAACGAGCCTTCTTCAATCTGAAGGAGATTTTTGGAACGCTGATGAATGTGTTGCACCAGCGCGTAGCCATGGGCTGCCTGGCGGCGGAGAGATTCGAGAATCATCATCTCCAGTGCGCCGGGAAAGAGGTCGCGAGAAATATCTTTGGTATTTTCCATAAGGCATTGATGAGTAATGCCTAGAGTAAACAGGTAAACAGAGAATGTCAAATCGATTCATGACGCGCCAGGAAGAGCTGCTCTGATTTTCCTGTTGGAGACCGTAGCCCGCGGAGATTGATCGGTATCGTTGATCGCGCGTGGGCTCATGAAGCATTGCCTGAACGCCTAGACGCTCAGCGAAGAACGGAACGGAAAGTCGGCTAATGAGACGGTCCGCCGCTTGATGCACCCGCGGAAGCGGGTGCATCAAGGTGGCAGCATTTAAGAAGGAGGATCATCGACATGCAGATACATTCGGTTGGCATCGATCTGGGCAAGACAACCCTTCACCTCGTAGCACTCGGCGCTGACGGCAACGTGATTGTGCGGAAGAAGTTCAACCGGAAGCAGCTTATGGTCTATACCGCGAACATGCCGACATCTCTGATCGGGCTTGAGGCCTGCTCCGGAGCGCACTTTCTCGGACGCGCACTGCGGAAGCAGGGTCACGATGTCAAGCTGATACCCGCTCAGTTCGTGAAACCCTTCGTTAAGTCGAACAAGAACGACTTCATCGATGCAGAGGCGATCGCGGAGGCCGTCGAGCGGAAGAACATGCGTTTTGTCCCGATCAAGACCGATGATCAGCTGGACCTGCAGGGTATCCACCGTGTCCGGGATCGCCTGATCTGTCGGCGCACGGCGGTGATCAATCAGCTTCGGGCATTTTTGCTCGAGCGCGGGATGGTGTTTGCGCAGAGGCCAGCGAGTCTCAAGGCTGCTATGGCGGATATTCTGGAGGACGCCGAGGTGGACCTGACGCCGCAGATGCGAAGTCTGATCAACATGCTGTGGGATGAGTGGAAGCTCGTTGAGGAGCAAATCAAAAAGCTCGACCTAGAACTGGAACGGATCTCAGCCGCGGATGCCGGATGCACGCGAATACGTCAGATTCCCGGGATCGGACCAGTTGTTGCCACTGCCATCGTTGCTGCCATTGGCAACGGCGCTGCCTTCCGCAAGGGCCGGGACTTCGCTGCGTGGTTGGGTATCGTACCACGCCAGTACTCGACCGGAGGTAAAGCGAAGCTGCTCGGCATTAGTAAGCCCTGCAACGTCTACCTGCGAAAGATTCTGATTCACGGCGCACGAGCCGCCGTGCTGGGTATCAAGCGCGACCGAGCACCGATCGGGCCCTGGCTCGACGCACTCGATTCCAGAGCTCCTAAAAATGTTGTAGTGGTTGTCCACCGAAGTTCTCCAACTGCAAAATCTCAACTGTTGCCTTCAGGGCGATAACCGGCCAATTTCCGTTTGTGCCAACGATTGCAAATCGCCTGATGTGGTGCGGGTGAGAGGCGTGTTGTATTATTCTTCAGCCGGTTTCTTCTTACTTCAGCTTGAGCAAGCGTGTTCATATTTGCCTTTCGTCGGTAGTCCCGCTGATCAACGCGGGGGTTCCTGCAGGGTAGGAAGGCAACAGAGTCGACGAATGGGGCACCGGATAGTTGAATCCATGGTGGGACGCTCTGCACCGCGCCCAGCTGAAGTAAGAACTCTGATCGGGACGCATAAGATCGCTGTTCGTTAAGAACATGACGATCGGCATTGAAGCGCCTCTTACGACCCCACCTGGACATGGGCACCGATTGGCCAGTTAACCGGGCGAAGCGCTCATCGAGACATTCGAGTCGATCAGTGTTCTCGGCAAGTGGCGGTAAAACCGCCTTCCGTCCAGGGTGCCGACAAGTTGACGCGCGAAGCGGATTATTCGCTCAAGTGGATTGCCGCTACGAAATGCCCAGGGTATTCCTAGACCCTTCTCGTTTCTCGGTACTATCTGACGACGAAGAATAACTTCCGATTTGCCAATCAATCTGGCATGATTCGCAAAATTGTCTGCGCGACCGGAGAAGTCATTTGCCGACGAGGACCCGATCTGGTCGACTGCCATCGTTCAACGTGGCCGCATTGGTAGTTCCAGATAAGAGGCCAGAGTGCTCTGTCGAAAAACGGTCCACGTCACATCACCCATAGGAGGGTACCGGCGGAATGTCCCAGCGTCCGTACCGGCGAGAGCAACGCGAATCTGATGACCTTTTCGCAAGAGTATGGATGTCGGCCACATGCCGATCTTCAATTCGGCGGGTTCTCCGGGGACGAGCGGCTGGGCGTCACGGCGGGAACTGCTGGAGGCTGAGCCAGGCGAGTTGTAAGGACGTTTGTGGGGATCCATCTGCTTGCGGTTGATCGCCCGCAGTTCTCCCTCGTCGAGGTAGGTGACGCGGCCATCGGGCGCGATGTCCTCGAGATAGGCGAAAAATGCGCCGTCCGTCACGGTGGAAGCGACTTTGAGGACCGCCGCCGGCGAGCCTGAAATCTCGACGTCCGTAGCCAGTGGTGCGCCCGTATATACCAGAAGTTTGCCGTCTTCACTGGAGCGATCAGGGTAGAGAATGTCAAGGTTCAATTCCGTCGTCCAGCGATCTTGCTTGCCCGTTGATGCCGCAAAATTGACTGGATAGATGTCGCTTGCGGAGACGGTCGCCGGTGGCCTGAGACTGAGTGCGTGGTTCTCAGTGAAATAGAGCCGAGTGACGCGGTCGAATCCCTGTGGTGGCCAAACTTTCGTATCGTGCCACTGACCCTCGCCCATGGTGTAGTAACGAATGGCGGATTCAATCGGGCTCGAAACGCCAGGACGAAGAAAACGGTCGAAGAAATCTGCCATCATGCGATTCTGCTGCTCGACTGTAGGCTCCGGCGGGGAGTGCTGCGCTGGAGTGAGAAAAGGATCAGCGTTGAAGTCCAAGCCATGCGAAAAGGGACCAATGATAACCTGCTGCGGATTCTTGAAGGTCAAATAGCGCGCCAGTGCGCCCTCGCAAACATCAGAGTCCAGCCAGCCACACCAGACTTGCATCGCAACCTGTGACGATTCGATCTGTGTGCGATGCCCAAACGCGCTTATCTCCGAAAAGGTGGTGGAGGATCCGCTAACTAAAGGCAACGGGTCGTCCCGAAATTCGGCCAGTGATAGCAACTCGCTTGGATATCGGTTGTGCCGCTGAGCTAGCATTTGGGCCAGCTGCTTTCCATCCGAATCTGCATCCACTCGCTTTACACCCCGAAGGAATCGCCCAGCCCACCAGCAATGAAGGCGGCTCAACCCGTTTGCAGCACAAACATCGGCACTGATATCTAGTCTGCGGATTAAATCGCTCCAGGACTGCAGCAGCGCCTGGTCATAAACTCCACCGGGGAATACAAGCATTCCCACATCAAATTGACTGGAGGATGCGGCAACAGCTTTCAGTGCTGGCGGGTTCGTCACCGCTGTCAGCTCCGCCGTCGCTCCCTCGTAAGACCCTCCGAAGGTTCCAATACGGCCATCGGACCACGCTTGGTTTGCCGCCCAGTTGACAAGTTCGCCCAGATCGGAAATCTCTTCGCGTGAAAACTCGGTTTCGCGATGACCACCGCTGGCACCGCTGCCGCGCGCATCTCCCACAATGACCACAAAGTGGCGCTGATTCAGATAATCGGTCTGGGCGTCGCCGGGACCATGCGGGTCAGCCTGTTTCAAAGCCACCGCCAACCGGTATGCCCAGCCAAACTGGCCATCGCGTCCGTAGCGTGTAGTTCGGAGCAGCACTGGCAGCCGCTGCCCCGCCTGATAGTCCGGAGGGAGCCAGACGTCAACAGCAATCTGCACCCCGTCGCGCATCTTGATGTACAAAGCGGTGTCGCGGCGGACTCCTGCTGGAGTCGACTCCTCCCCGGGGAGTTTTGTAACTGTGGCCAGGATCGCGAGTGCGCCCACGGTCAACATGGCCAATCCCACGAGTCCTAGAACGGCATTCTTAACCCAGCGCGACATGTGAGCACCTCGTAATCGTGAAAAGCATGACTGCGAGTCTAAAATGAACCTGCATCTCTGGCGGTGAGTCTTTCATGACGCTTTGACTGGTTACAGCCGGTTTGTCGGACAGCCTTCACTTATTCGGATTGAGTCCGGTTGCCCGTCATCCACTTAGAACAGCTCACTGCGGCGCGCTGGAAGCAGGTCACGCGGGCGGCCGGCGTCCCCAAGTGCCCCACATGATGGGCGATGGCGCCAAAAAAGCGCTTCTTCCAGGCGAGCGACATCTTGTTCGAACTCCTGTTCCGTAACGTAGCAGGCGTTGATCAAGTCTCCTCGACGCTGTTCGAAACTTGCTCGCCAGAGGCTCGCGCTCTGAGACTCGCTCTGGCGAGTGTTACGCGGGCGAACTTCCAAAGAAACTCTAGTCAGGCAGTCGAACCAGTTCTGGTTCGCGAAGCCAGAAACTCGCAATCAATGACAAAGAGTAAGCGAGCACCGCGAGTGTGCCGGCCGAATAGGCAAGGCGAGCAGCCGGGCTGGCACCGGGCATGATGTTGGCGAGTTGCGTAGTGAGAAGCACCCCGGATGCACCGATCACACGGGCTCCGATGTTGATCGCGAAACTCTCGCCGGTGCCACGCAAGTATGTCGGGTACATCCGCGGCAAATAGTTGCCCCAAAGGCTGAACGGCCCGTTCATCAGGAGACCGGCGAGCAAGATGCCGCACTTGACGAGCACCAAACTGTGCGTCGCGGCAAAAAAGTAGAGGCAGGAGAAAACGATCAATCCGGGGACCAGGAAGATGCGCAGGAGGCGCCTCTGCGTCGCGATCCGGACCACGAGGAATGCAAACAGCAAGCGGCCGGCGATCGTGCCGATCTCCTGAAACATTTGTACTCCGCTAACGGTTTGCTCCACCACGCGAGGTGCGAGGCTCCGTACCTCGGGAAGGCCAGGAACCATGCGAGCTGTCTGCTGAATGACGCCTGAAGCTAGAGCGTAACTGCATGCCACCAGGAATGTAGTCACCAAGGTGGTCTTTCGCAGCGCGGGCCGGAACAGTTCCGCGAAGCTCGGCCGCCTCAACGCTCCTTTAGATTTCTTCTCTAACCAGATTGGCGACTCCGGCAAGAACGGTCGTGCGAAGATGAGAGGGATCGCGGGGATCAGTCCGGATAGCAACGTATAGCGCCAAGCTTCATGGCTGCCGTGGATGGCTGGGAATCGTTCGGCGTAGGTGATGGCTACATAATAGGCCCCTGTCACCATGAGTCCTCCCAGGCCGAAGGCGGCCTGTGTGTAACCCAGCAGGGATTCACGCTGCTTGGGATTGGAGAAGAGCTCTGCCACCCAGGCTATCCCAGCCACCTGTTCGACACAGACGCCGATGATGGTGGTGCAGCGGAAAAATAATAACTGTGGCAATGTAGGTGCCAAGCTGGCGGCGCAGGCCGAGAAGGCATACAACAAGATGCTCCACACCAAGACACGCCGGCGCCCTAAAAGGTCGGTGAGATAGCCTCCCATGAGTCCAAAGACACCCCCCGAAGCCAATGGCAGATAGAACAGCAGTCCCACCCAGACGTTGGAGGCTGGGCTGCCGGGCTTGAAGTTACCCAGAACTGTGAGCGCAGGACGGGCAATGAGCGGCATTACCAAGGTCTCGTAAAGATCGAATGCAAAGCCGAGTGCGGCGACGCCGCAGACGAGCCACTGGACCGACGTCAAGCGGGTGATGGGGGGTGGCAATCCGGGGATTCCCGCGACGTCGACTAATGTGTGCGGTAGCCGCGCTGACTCATCCAACGGCCCCTCGCTCCGTGAATCTCAAGGGAAAGTCGAGCAAACGCATGCCTGCCATTAAAGGACTCGAAGGCTTGTAATACAAGTTCAAATAAGTTGATAATTGTTGAGGAATATTCAGCAATGGATTTTACATCCAGGCAGTTTCGCGCTTTTCTGCTGGTGGCTCAACACCGAAGTTTCTCGCGGGCCGCGGAAGCACTATACATCACCCCATCCGGCTTAAGCGTCTTGATTCGAGAGTTGGAAACCCAACTCGGATTCCGCCTGTTTAATCGCACCACGCGTCAGGTGGGGCTAACAAGTTACGGCAATGAACTGCTTGGCGTGGTCCGTGAGAGTCTGGAAAAGGTTGATCGTACCGTCTCGCGCATAGGGCGATCCGCGGAAGAAGCTAGTCTCTCACTATCCGTTGGAGCTCCGCCCTTGATTGCGGCCAACGTGCACCCGGAAGCCATAAAGGAATTCCGCTGCAGCCGTCCCGACCTCCACATTCAAGTGTGCGACGTCGGCGGGGAGGCCCTTACCCGGCTGGTTGAACAGGGCAAACTCGATATGAGCCTGGGAGCGTTTTTTCACCCCGCACCCGGAATCCGCCGCACCCCATTGTTTCGCTTTTCCTTGATGGTGATTCGCCCAGATAACGACCCGGCTTTTCGTCGCGCCTCTACTACCTGGTCCGCTCTGAAGGGAGAGCCGCTGATCTCGCTGACGCCTGGCAATCTGATTCAGGAGTTCATCGACAAGCATCTGACCCGTGCCGGCGTTTTCGTCCATCGCCGCGCCGTATTCAATTATCTCGACACCATGATCTCCATGGTGGAGGCCGGTGAGGGCGTTGCCATTATTCCCTCTTTCGTGCTTCCCGCTTGTCGAAATCGCAGAGTCGTAATGAGCAGACTGATTAATCCCGTTGTGAACTTGGACTTCTCTCGGATCAGCCTTCGAGGGAAAAGCTTCCGCCTGGCGCGGACGACTTCACCACTTTCTTGCAGGGTTACATCGCCCGATGGGCCGGCCGGGCGGGCATTCTGTAGGCCAACGGATATTCGTTGGCAGTGTGTGAGCATGCGGCTAGCCAGCATCCATGAGTTTCCCCAAGACGCCTCAACCAATTCACATTTGGGCAGTGGTCGGCCTGTGTATTCAGATGTTTGCGTCACCTGTCCGAAAAACCGCCTACCGAGAGAAGGGAACTCCGAAGCTGAACATGGGTTGAGAGTCACATGGGAGCGTAGGCGACTTTACGGCCAAGTGAATTAGATTGCCAATGTGTGATTGCCGAGGAGGCCACTATGCAGCAACTTGTCTTGTGCTCAGTTGCCCGGACAGAGGTAAAGTAGCCTTTGAGGATTCTCAATGAGTTACTGTCGCTCCACCCTGCTCGTCGGTTTCTTTTTCGGCTTTATATTCTCCCTAGCTTTCGCGCAGGCGTCCCGCGACGCAGCTTCCAACGGGCAGATCGCCAGCCCGGAGATTGAGCAGAAGGTCGACACTTTACTAAAGCGAATGACATTCGACGAGAAGATAGGCCAGTTGGTCCAATACAGCGCCACGGAAGCGCACCCCGCAAAACCCTCCGGGCCCTCTACCGCCGCTCTCAACGTTAACCCTCCCGGCCCTGGCGGAATCGACAGCTACGCCCTCGCGCAAAAGGGTGAACTCGGCTCCATGCTCAACACAGTCGGGCAGAGCCTTACCAACCATTTCCAGCACGCTGCGGTTGACAATACGCGCCTCCATATACCGTTGCTCTTCGGCGCCGACGTCATCCACGGCTTCCGCACGATCTTCCCAGTGCCGCTCGCCACGGCGTCCAGTTGGGATCCCGCTCTTGTCACTGACCTCGCGCACATGGCCGCTGTTGAGGCCCGCACCGCCGGCGTCAACTGGTTCTATTCACCCATGGTCGACATCGCGCGCGATGCCCGATGGGGTCGCTGCACCGAGGGCGCAGGTGAGGATCCCTACCTTGGCTCCGCTATTGCTCGTGCCTATATTCGCGGCTATCAGGGCGACAGCCTGTCCGCTTCAGACTCCGTCGCCGCATCCGTCAAACACTTCGCCGCCTATGGTGCAGCCGAGGCCGGTCGTGAATACAACACCACCGACATGAGCGAGCTGGAGCTGCGTCAGGTTTACCTGCCGCCTTACCACGCAGCTGTTGAGGCTGGCGCGGCCACTGTCATGTCCGCATTCAACTCGCTTAACGGCGTCCCCGTGAGCGCCAACCCGTTCCTGCTACAAACCATACTGCGCGACGAGTGGGGCTTCGACGGTCTCATTGTCTCCGACTACACAGCCGTAATGGAGCTCACGCATCATGGTATTGCACTCGATCCGGCCATAGCCACCGAGAAAGCTCTCACCGCCGGCGTCGACATCGACATGATGTCGCACTACTACGACGCTGAGCTTCCGGCGCTCGTCAAGGCAGGTCGAGTGCCCATGGTTGTCGTTGACGAAGCAGTGCGCCGAGTTCTACGCGTCAAGTTTGCTCTCGGCCTCTTCGATCATCCCTTCGCCGATGGTGCAGAGGTGACAGGAGCCGTCGCCGAGCACCGCCCGCTCGTCCGCAGAGCCGCGGAGGAGTCCTTCGTCCTGCTGCAGAACAAACCCGCGCCTGAAGGGCCCCTCCTGCCCCTAGCTAAGACCACGAAGAGGATCGCTCTCATCGGCCCGCTCGCCGACGATGCCAGCGACATGGTTGGCGCCTGGTCCGGGGCCAACAACTTCGGCGATGTGCGTACCTTGCTCGCGACCATGGCGGAGCGAGCCCAGCAAAGCGGCGCGATATTCACCTACGCAAAGGGAACCGAAATCTCCGGCACGTCGAACTCCGGATTCGCCGCAGCTGTTGCCGCCGCGCAGAATTCCGACGTCGCCATCCTCGCCCTTGGAGAATCGAGCGACATGACCGGTGAAGCAGCGTCGCGCGGGTTCCTGGACCTGCCCGGCAACCAACAGCAATTGCTTGAGGCTGTGGTTGCAACCGGCAAGCCAGTCGTTCTCCTCCTCTTTTCCGGTCGCCCGCTCGTGCTCGACTGGGCCGCTCAGCACGTCTCCGCCATTATGGAGGTTTGGTACCCTGGTGTCGAAGCTGGCCCCGCAATTGCCGACACCCTATTCGGCGATGTCGCTCCGAGCGGCAAGCTCACCATGAGTTTCCCACGCGCTGTGGGCCAGGAGCCGCTCTACTACAATCAGCTTCCCACTGGTCGCCCAATCCAGCATGCCGATCCGGCTCACCCTGGCTACGTTGAGAAGAAGTTCGTCTCACGCTATCTGGACGTGCCTAACGACGCGCTCTTCTCCTTCGGGCATGGCCTTTCATATTCGACGTTTGGCTATTCCAGTATTTCGCTTTCGACGCAATCCATAAGCTCATCCTCGCTGATGCGCGATCAGAAGAGCCAGCCCATCGTCGCAACCGCCACAGTCACCAATACAGGCAGGCGTCGTGCCACCGAGATTGTCCAGTGCTATATCAATATCCGAGGGGCCAGCACAGAGCAGCCGGTACGCAATCTCAAGGGTTTTACGCGCATCACTCTCGACCCCGGCCAGACTCAAACGGTGCAGTTTCCGCTCGGCTTCAACGAGTTGTCCTTCTTCAACGCCAAGGCTCAGCAGGTTGTCGAACCAGCCGACTATACCGTCTACATAGGCGGCAGCTCCACCGCCACCAATGCTGCCCACTTCGCGACCACGCCGTAGCTCCAGGCGGGTCTTCTCCAAATGGGGAACGAAGCAGTTGGACACGCCTGCCGGCTTTTTCGCTTCGAAGAGCAAAATCCTGCAGTGTGGCGTGATCGCGCATCATGCCGATTCGTCAGCAAGCATCGAGAATCACGGACGGGAAACCGTGCAACTACTGAGCCGGCATTGGATGATCTCGAATTCGCGTGGCGAGCTGACTGAAGTCAAGGGGCTAGGCGTTGTCGGGGAACAACCCGTGCTCAAGCCCGGCGAGAGCCATGTATATACGAGTGGGGCGCCTCTCAACACACCGTCAGGGATGCTGGGCGGGTCATACCAGATGGAAAGTGAGACCGGCGAGCGGTTTGATATCGAGATACCAACGTTCTCGCTGAATCGTCCGAATCAGGGAGTGTTACTGAATTAAGCATCGTGCAGAGTGAGGCCGCGTATGAAACCGAGGGGGCCAGAACCCTTATTGTCCCGACAAGTCGGCATCCGGCCAGTTTTCCGGAACCTATCGGTCCGCGGCGGCTGCTTCGTTCCAATTCCTATCCATCCATTTCGGACTAGGCGAATCCCTTAACACCGGGACGCGTACATGTGCGATAAGCTCCGCTGGTTTCCGCCGGGCGAGTGCTCAGCTTCTTGCAGAGCCTACTATCGCAATTAAGTCGCGCTGCATTTCCCGCAGTCACTCTTTTTAGGCGCCGTTTTTCGACCAAGTTGCAAGACGAATTGTTAGGTATATCAGGCGCGATTAAGCTGCGAAGGCACCCGAAGCCTTTGCGGAACACCTTCGGATCGAGCGGCGTGTAAAGCGTCTGCCGGCGGGCGGACGGACCCCTGTGATCAAGGAAAGAAATAGTGTCCCAGTCGGCAAAGCCTAAAGCCGCTCCAACCGGGTCTGCGAATCGCCGAACTGCTCGAGTTTCACGCCGTAGCGATCCATCAGCGAGAGGTACAAACTGCACATCTTGCGATTATCTTCGCTGTCGTTGAGATAATTCAGGGTACGCCCCGTTTGCAACGTCCCGCCAAGCCCGCCGGCGAGCACTAGCGGCAGGCGGAAGTTGTCGTGCTTGCGCCCGATCCACATATTGGATAGGAACATCAGGCAGGTGTTGTCGAGTACCGTGCCGTTCCCTTCCTTCATGCTGTCCAACTTAGACGCCAGGTAGGCGTATTGCTCGACGTGGAAGCGTGAGATGCGCTCGTAATCATCGGAATTGTTGTTGTGCGACGCGGAATGGTGGCCGTCCTTTACATCCAGGAAGGGATAGTACATGGCCGACAGATCATGGGAGATGATCAACGAGGCGACGCGCGTCTTGTTGGTCTGGAACGCAATGGCGATGATGTCGCACATCAGGCGGGAGTGATCGCGCAGGTCTTCCGGCAGTCCGTTGGCCGGCCGCTCCATGGTGGCGGCGACGGTGTTTTTGGCTTTGGCGGCGTCGTCGGCGTCGGCCTTGTCTTTGCGCATGCCCTCGACGCGCTTTTCCACTTCGCGCACGCTGGTCAGGTATTCGTCGAGCTTGCCTTTGTCGGTCGAGCTGATGCACTTGGAAAGATCCTGGGCGCGATCCTTGACGCGGTCGAGAATGCTGAGGTTCTGCAGGCTGCCGCGGTTGTCAAACAGGTTGTCCCAGGCGAGCGATGGGTACACCTCCACCGGGACGGGCGAATCCGGACTTTGCCAGGAGAGATGGGAACTGTAGGCCAGGGAAAAGTTCGACTCGTGGTAGCCGGTCATGGGCTGATCGCAGGCCAGCACGATGCTGGATTGCGGCGTCTCTTCGCCCACGTGGTTGGCAATCATCTGGTCGACGCTGATGCCGGAGTGGATGATGGCGCCTTTGGAGATGTGCGCGCCGGATAAAAGACTGCCCGTCTGGGCGGGATGAATGCCCTGGCCGGTCAGCGCATGAACGTAGAGACCGTCAATCGACGTTGATCTTTTCTTTGAGCGGCTCCAGAGGTGCGAGGGTCTTGGACAGCTTCATGTCGGCGCCCTGGCCTTCGGCGCTCCAGTGGTCCTCGTTGATGCCGCAACCCAGGAACACGATGCCGAAGCGCTTGGGGAATGCCGAGGGCGGCGGCACGTCCGCCAAGGCGTGCAGCGACTCCAGCCAGGGCAACGCCACGGTGCAGCCGGCTCCGCGCAGTACGGCGCGGCGGGAAATGGGGAATGCAAACTTTCTGGACAGTCGAGACATGTTAGTTCACCTTTCCAGAGGCTATCTGCATTGGAGCCGGGGGCGCTGGGATTCGCTTGTTTCGGAACTGCGGGCTCATGACAATGGTTTCCACCATCGAATCGAAACCGTAGCTGTGCCTGGCCAGGTTGGTCTGCATGGTATCGATCAGCGCTTCGTCGGAGAGTTGCAGCGAGCGATCGAGCGAGTAACTGAGCAGCTTGCGGCAAAGGTTGTTGAGGAATTGGTCTTGCCGGTGATCGCGGATGAAGTCGCGCAGGCCTTCAAAGCCAACTCCGTTCACGCCGCCGGGATAGGTGACGGCGGTATCGACGGGGCGACCGGCCAGGTCCTTGGTACGCACATCGCCGATGGGCCCATAGCCTTCATAAGCCAGGCCGAAGGAATCAAAGCGCTGATGGCAGGCGGCGCAGAAAGGAACCGCGCGATGCTTGGCCAGCATTTCGCGTACGGGTAGATCGGTCTTCGATTCATCGCTGGGCAGCTCGGGCACCACCGGCGGCGGAGGAGGCACACGAATCCCCAGCACCTTTTGCACCACCCAGTTGCCACGCTTCACCGGGCTGGTGCGCAGGCCGGGGGAGTTCTGCGTCATAAAGACCGCCATGGGCAGCATGCCACCCCGCCCGTATTTGCCGGCATCGTCGACACGCACCCAGTGGTCGTTGTCGCCCGGCGACTCCCGGTATGCCGTAGTGCTTGGCCAGCACCGGATTGACGAAGGTGTAGTCGCCATAGATCAGGTCGAGCACGGAACGATTGTTCTGGATGCTGTCTTCGACGTAGCGGATCGGTTCCTGAAACATGGCTTCGCGCAGATCGTTGTTGAACTGTGGGAAAGCGCTCGCGGTCGACGGCGTTGTTGGTTTCAAAAAGGCGGAAGGCGAGCCAGTTGCCGGTGAATTCCGTGGCCAGGCCGCGCACCCGGGGGTCTTTCATCATGCGCCGGGCCTGGGCCAGCAGGACTGCCGGCTTTTGCAGGTCGTTCGCGGCTGCGTGCCGCAGCAACTCCTCATCGGGCATGCTGGCCCAGAGGAAATAGCTCAGGCGGCTGGCCAGCGCGTAGCTGGATAAAGGCTCGGACGGGATGGCGGTCGAGGTTTGCAGGAGCACGGCGTGCGATGCACGCGCAGGCGCCGAGGCCATGAGGCTGTTCGATCATATCGAGGCGGTAGAGGAAGTCCGGCTCCATCAGCACGCTGGTGATCACATCGCGCATGGCGTCTTCGTTGGATGCCTGATTTTGGGTACGGATCCTGGTGATAGTAGGTCAGCAGATCTGCCTGTTCCGCATGCGTGAGGGGCCGACGGTAGGCACGCGCGGCAAATTGCAGCAGAGCTTCCAGTTGCCTCGGCTCCGCCTCTGCCCGCTCCTTTTCCAGGCTGCGCAGGGTGGCGTTCATCCCGTCGAAGTGATCGCGGATGGCTTCCGCCGCTGCGGGGTCGTTGGTTGGATCGGCTGCGGCCTTGGCCAGGTAGGCGTCGCGCAGTCTTGAAGATGACTGCGGTATCCGTCACCGCGTGATCGGTCGGGCGATCGGAGCCGGATTCGTCGCCTTTGCCAAAAACTTCTCCGCTCTGGTTGAAGTAGTACTGGGTCCAGGTGCGGGCCGAGATAATCGGCGATGTAGTCGAACTCGTTCCACAGACGATCCAGCTCCTTCTTCCCGTTGTCATCCAGGATGAGCTGCATCAGGGGGAGATCGTCGCGGTAATAGCCCATGGTGTTGTGATAGCCGGCGCTCAGCAGGCGGCCTTTGTCCTCCGAGTCGTCGGGGAAATAGCGGCCGCGTTCGGTCACATAAAACGCGTCGGGAAAGACCGAGGCGAAGCGGGCAAAGGCGGCTTCATAGCGGGCGCGCTGGGCGGCAGGAACGATCAGGTCGGTATCGTTGGCGCGGGCCTTGGCGGAGAGAGCGGCCCAACGGGGCGCGGCTTCCTCGTGAAGCTTAGGGTATCGCGGGATCGCCGGAACCACGGGCGGCGGATCGGTGTCGTTGCGCAGATCCTTGGGATCGCTGTCACGCCGGTGCTCGGCGAATTGCTTCAGCTTCCAGTTCAGAAGCGGCTCGGATTGCCCGGGCAAACCTGCCACCACCGGGGCGGCAAACTGCATGGCGGTGTGGGCGCGGATTTTCACCACGAAATCGCGCATTGCGACGCACTTTGCGCGCAGCCCGCCGGTTTGCGCCGCCGCGGGCGGAGGCAGGGCCAGCCACATCTTCTGCAGCTTGAGAACCGGGCCTACCGCATTCTGGTCGTGCAGGATCTGCCAGACCATGGGCAGGTATTTGGGGCTCACCTTCGCGTCCACGCGGTGGTGGCCAGGGTGGCGTTTGGTTTCTTGAGGGCGATGCGGTATTTGTAGCGCCAGGCGGCCTGGAAGTAATCCGCATAGTCGGTGGGCTGCGCCAGGTAAAAGCTCACGATGCGCTGGATGGCGTACTTTTCCCGGTCGGTCTCGACCAGCATGGGATAGGGCGCGAAGTCGATTCCATCGGGCTTGAGAACCGCGTGATCGGCCACTTCGCGCGCCGCCTTCAGGTATTTATTCAGCAGCGCCGGCGACATGGTTAGGGATTCGCCGGAATTATCAAAGCCGGCCTGGTTGGCGGGATCGACGGGGAACTCCTTGGCGACCTGCATGTCCTGGCCGGTGAGGTCGCGAATGGTGTAGTCGTATTCGGCATTGCTGAGCCGGCGGGCCAGCACGACACCCGGGTCGCCGGCGGTCTTCTTTATTTCTGCCGCGCGCACGGCGGCTACCCAGTCGATGATCTGCTGCGCCTCAGCCGCAGGCGGGGGCGGCATCGGCTTGGGGGGCATTTCCTGGTTCTTGAGCCTTTCGGCCAGCAGGGCCCAACGGGCAAAGTCGTCGGTCACCATGTCCACGCTGGTATAGGACTTGAGGTCGAACTGCGCCGGGGCCGTTTTGCCGCTATGGCAGGCCACGCAATATTTGCCGACAAAGGGCTTGACAGTGTGCTCAAACTGCTGGTCGATAGAAGGGGCCGATGTGGCAGCAGCCGCCATGGGGGCCGCAGTGAGGGGGAGGGAGAGGAGAAGGGTCCAACACTTTGTCACAATACACTCCGGGCCTCAAGACAGGCAGCGAAACATTGCGATCACTATGATACCTATTCGACGGGGGGAAAAGCTCATTTTGCCTCCAAGCGAGAGCACTCTAGAGAGAGCAGTCGCGTGTAAAGGAGATTTCCGTCGGTAATTACCCAGTCGTCCCTGCCCAGCGAAGCAGGCTGCTCTGGTTCGGCCAGTCGGTTTGAGAGAACGCAACCGTTCTAGCGCCGCCACAGGAACTGCTCAAGTGGAGGTTTTCATTTGGCAGCACGGCGCGACCATTGATGTAAGGTCCAGAGCGTCCTGGTTTTGCCGGAAATTATGCCTTGCTATGTTGAGGCCCCGGCGCGATGATACCGATAGGTAACGATATGTCGGCCTGCGCTGCGGGATCTACGGAGATCCCTCGGGGTTCGGTTCCGACCCGATCCGATCATTGACCGCGTCGTGGAATCGCTCCTTGCAGCCCAGGTAGCGTTCCGTCGTTTGTACCGAAACGTGTCCCAATAGAAACTGAACCTGCTCCAGCTTCCCGCCAGCCTAATGGCACAGACGGGCGCATGTGCGCCTGAGGTCGTCAGGGGCTAGATAGGGGATTTCACAAAGCTTTGCCTTCCGCTTTACCACACCCCAAATGACCTTGGGGCTGAAGCCAATTCCCCAAACTCTGCCGGCCTTGTTGATTGAACGAAGAAGAGTCCCAGCCGTGATTCCGGAGGCCGCCGTCCAAGCGTCAATCCCCGCCTTCACCCAGTCTGGAACTGGAACGGTTCGTATGTGGCCGCCCTTGCCGACGAGATCGGCGATGACCCAGTGTTCCTCCCTCTGCTGTATGTCCTCAACGCGTAAAGCTGTCAATTCCGCCCGACGTAGCCCGCAGCCCAGCAGAATTGCGAGTGTGACATAGTCGCGCTTGCCTCGAAGGCTCGCGCTGTCCGCCGTCGACAACAGGCGCTTCCCCTGTTCCGCAGTGAGCCAATTCCCAACTGGCACACCCAATCGCTTGGCGCCCTTCACTCTCCGAATCCCGGCAGCCAGATCTGCACTGAGGAGGCCACAATCGGCAGCCTCGGAGGCCAGCCTTCGAACCGCCGCGAGGCGCAGATTGATGGTGGTTGACGCGTAGTGCCGCTGTTCCAGAGATATTCGGTACCGGGAACCACTGTCTTGTTGAAAGCGAGCCTGGGTTCCGAGCAATACCATTCGATGAACTCTCGGATTGCATGATCGTAAGTTCGTTGTGAGCTTTGAGACGTCAGGCTGTTCAATACGGCTGACTTCGATTGCTCAAGGTCCGGGAGTTTCAGAATATGCTTCGGTGCCCGTTTGCGGTTTGCCTTACTCTTCGCCATAGGTACGGCCTCCATTCGCCGAGGCAAAAAGCATGATCCTGATCGCCATCGCGGTCTATCGCACCCTGCGGCGTTTACCGGTACCAATTCGTAATTCAATGCGCAAAGCAAGCTCAATGAGAGATTTGTCCACTGAACACATCAATTGAGGGAATCAAATCTGTTTCACTCGCACCGAAGGGCCACTGCCGGATCCACCCGCATCGCTCGCGACGCGGGCAACAAACATGCCACCAATCCGACGACTGCAAACAGCACCGCGGCTCCCAGAAACGTTAGCGGATCCAGCGCTCGCACACCGTAGAGCAGGCTCTCCAGCAGCCGCGTCACCGCAGCTGCAGCGCCCACACCTGCCGCCGAGCCAAGCAGCACCACGATCAATCCTCGACGCAGAAACAGCGCAAGCACATCCCTTCGCTGCGCGCCCAGCGCCGTGCGTACTCCGATTTCGCGCGTCCGCCGCGCCACCTCATACGACAGCAATCCATACAGCCCAATGCAAGCCAGTCCAAGACCCAGCGCGGCGAATCCTCCCAGCAACCGCGCCATCAGCCGCTGATTAAAAAGCAGCCGGTCAACCGATTCGGACTGCGTCCGCACCTGCATCACCGGAACATGGTCATCGACATCCTGTACTGTCTTCCGCACTGCCGGGATGAGTCCTGCCGGCGCAAGAGTCGTGCGCAGCTCAAATGTCGCACCGCCCGTGTCGAGCGGAACATACGCCGTTGGCGCAACCTCATCCTCAAGCGAGCTGTACTTCGCATCCCGCGCCACGCCCACGATCGCCCACTGCGGCGCGCCCTTGTCATCTGATCCAAAATGCAAGCCGATCGGATCCCGCCTCTCCAGGAATTTCCGCACAAACGCCTCATTGACGACCGCAGCAGGTGGCCCGTTCCGGATATCCGCAAGGCCCAGAGAACGCCCTCGCAGCAGCAGCAGACGCATCGTCTCGAAGTAGCGCGGGCCCACCCGCAGCATCTGCGAGTCCACGGTCTTCTTACTGGTCTGTCCCTCGATCTTCACGTCCTCCGTCCAGAGACTGCCGTCAAGCAAGGCTGAAGACGAATAGCTCACCGACATCACGCCCGGCAGCGATGACAGCCGCTGCTGCAGAGTGTCGTAGAGAGCCTGCACGTGGGTTTTGTCATAACCGGTCAGTGCCGGGTTTATCCATACCATCAGAACATTGCGCGTGTCGAACCCGGCGTCTACGCTGCGCAGCTTGCTAAGCGTGCGCAACAACAATCCCGCGCCAGTCAGCATCACGATGGAGAGCGCCACCTGCAAGACCACCAATGTGCTTCCCAAACCGGGCCGGCGCCGTCCAGCAGGCGTGTTCAGTGGCGCTGCTTCAGTGGTGCCACGACTCATCTCCGCAGCAGACCGTGTGCGCGCCCCACGAATCGCGGGAGCCAGCCCGAACCCAATTCCTGTCGCCAGCGCTACCCCCATGGTGAACAGCAGCACACGCAGATCGGGCAATGCATCGATATGAAGGGGCCGGTCCCCGCTCGTAGAAGCGAACGCCGCCAGCGCGCTCGCACCCGCATACGCCAGCAGTGTGCCCAGCGCGGCGCCCGCCAACGATAGCAGGATGCTTTCTGTCAGCATCTGCTGCATCACACGCCAACGGCTTGCACCTAAAGCAAGACGCACCGCCAGCTCCCGTTCCCGCGACGTCGATCGCGCCAACACCAGCCCAGCCACGTTGGCACACGCAATCAGCAGCACAATTCCCACTGCCGCCATCAGCAGACGCAACGGCTCGCCCAGTGCCCGCCGGAATCCCGACAAGCCATCCTGAGCCGGAACCAGCGTCATACGCGGGTCGTCAGCCTCCTTCCATGCGGGGTTGGTGCCGTGCATCGTTGCATTGCGGAACGCAAGATTCGCCGCTGCCTCCGCTCCTGTCCTCTTCAAGCCGCTTTTCAGCCGTGCAACTACGGTCACCCACCACGATCCCGAATCGTCGGACGCGCCCCATCTCAACCCCAGCACTTGTGCCTGGCTTACCGGTATGTATACATCCGCCGACTTGCCGGGTGTCAGCCGCGTGAATCTGCGGTCGGCCACACCGACAATCGTGAAGGAAACGTTATTCAGTCGGACCGTCATACCTAGCACGCCTGGTACGCCGCCGAACACTCGCTGCCAGTACCCATAGTCCAATACAGCTACCGCATTTGCGCCCTTTTGCTCATCCGCTACACCCAGAGTCCGCCCCAATGTGGCCGGGACACCTAACGTATCGAAATACGTTCCGGAAACAAGCTCCCCGGCAGCGATGCTCGCCTGGCCGTTGCCTGCAAGATTGAGCTCGGCCGTCCCCGCAAAGGCCGTTATACCCGCAAACAAATCCCGGCGCTCGGCTAATGTGCGATACACCGGATACGGCATTGAGCAGCCGCTTTCATTCCCAGAACTTCTGCGCATCGTGCAATCGCCGAAGCTGCTCATCCCCGTGCTTTCCGGGGATTTGTGTGCCGACCACCGTAGAACCACTAGCTCTTCCGGGTGCGTCACCGGGATAGCCCGTAACAAAACCGCATTCACCAGGGTGAAGATGGCGGTGTTGGCGCCGATTCCCAGCGCCAGCGTCAGCACCACCACCGCTGTGAACCCGGGAGATTTGCGCAGAATGCGAAGGGCGAATCGCACATCCTGCCAGATCGTCTCAACTCCCGTCCCCGCCCGGCTGTCCCGCACCGCCTGCTTCACAGGCTCGGTGCCGCCAAACTCTGCCAGGGCCGTCCTGCGCGCCGCCTCCGCCGTCATACCCGCAGCGATTCGCTCCTCCATAATGCCGTCCACATAGGCGCGAACCTCCGCGTCGAGATCGCTCTCCACCTGCCGCATGTGGAAGAGGTTCCGAACCGCAGCCATCATCCGCAACAGAGCTCTCATCGCCGCCTCCTTACGCCTTGAGCGCGCTAGCCATCGCCTCGGCGATCGTGGTCCACTGCTTTGTCTCAATGCCCACCTGTCGCTCGCCGGCTTTGGTGCGACGGTAATACTTCGCACGCCGGTTGTTTTCCGACTCACCCCAGAACGAGGTCAGCCATCCGGCTTCCTCCATTCGGTGCAGCGCCGGAAACAGCGATCCAGGTTTTACCTGAAAGGTTCCCTGCGTGATCTGTTCGATTCTGCGCGAGATGCCCAGCCCGTGCATCTCGCCTTCGCCAATCGCTTTAAGAATCAGCAGGTCCAGCGTTCCCTGCAGCAAGTTCGTCTGATTTTGACTCATGCGTTTCCTTATTCCTATCGAATATCTATAGGACATTAACACTGCTCGTACAGAATATCAATAGGAGAACGCTTCTGCTTCGCTGCGAATTGCGCGAAAGCCCTTCGATTCTCGATTCTTCCCGGTTTACTCCTTCAAGTCGAAATGAAAGTCTAGGCTTGCGCGAAATTGCCAGGTCACTGTTCGAGCAACATCGGGATCGGTAAGTCGGCATGGCAACTGGAATCTCATGGCCTGGCAGTCCTGGAGAATCGGCGTCGCCATCGGCGTTTGAACTAAGTCGCTGGCGCGACGGACGCTGCTGCATGGGCTGTCCCCCGGCCGTTGTCGGCGGTGTAAGCCTTGGGTCACAGGAGGTTCACCGTGACCCATCTTCGGCAGCGCATGCTGGATGAGCTTCAGCGTCGCAACTACTCACAGAGAACTGCAACCATCTATATCCACGCGGTGGAAGATTTTGCGAAGTACTTCCATCGCTCGCCCGAGCGCCTTGGCCCAAGCCACATCCGTGAGTACCAGGTTCATCTGTTTCGTGACCGGAAGCTGTCAGCCCGGACCATCCAGAGCCGCTGTTCGGCTCTGCGGTTTCTCTTCGTCAAGACCCTTCGCCGACCGTATCTGCCCGATGAGATTCCGTTTCCCAAGTGTCCTCGGAAGCTGCCGACTGTACTCAGCCCGGAAGAGGTGGCTCGGCTGATTGATTCAGCTCGGAACCTGATGCATCGCACCATGTTGATGGTTCTCTACGCGACCGGACTGCGCCGGTCTGAACTGTGTCATCTCAAGGTCTCCGATATCGACAGCGAGCGTATGGTGATTCATGTTCACGGCAAGGGCAGTCATGAACGTGACGTACTGCTGACCCCGAAGCTGCTGGAGACACTGCGCGCGTATTGGCGCTGGATGAAGCCGAGGACCTTTCTATTTCCAGGCACAGTGAAGAATTGGCGAGCAGATGTGCCCATCACGGAGAAGATCGTCTGGGACGCTGTCGCCCACGCGGTTAAACATGCCGGCATCAAGAAGCATGTATCTCCGCACACGCTGAGGCATTGCTTTGCCACCCACATGCTGGAGGCCGGCGCCGATCTGCGCACCATCCAGGTCCTTCTCGGACACTCCAAGCTTGAACACACGACGGTTTACCTGCACCTGTCGCGGCGTCACCTGCAAGCGATTCCCAGTCCGCTGGAAGCCATCGAGGTGTCCAAGCCCGATGAAGTGAAGCGCTCCAGGAGGTTGATGAAGCGATGAGCCGGCCCACCCTCGAGGTGGCCGACATCGTCCGCGCAGTGGGCGATCGATTCTGGGAAAAGCACAAGCAACACTTTGCATGGGTGCATCGCAGGGTGCTCGATGCCATCGTCCGGTGCCGCACTGCGGCACTGGGCGGTCATCGTGATAAGTGCGTCCGCTGCGGCCATCTGACCGCCTCCTATAATTCATGCCGAAATCGGCACTGCCCGAAGTGCCAGGGCAACGTGCGCGCCAAGTGGCTGGCCGCGCGTTCGGCTGAGCTGTTGCCTGTGCCTTACTTCCACATCGTCTTCACTTTGCCGCACGAACTCTGCACTCTGGTCCTCCAGAACAAGCGGCTGCTCTACGATTTGCTCTTCCGCACCAGCGCCGCTTCTCTACTCGAACTGGCACGCGACCCCAAGCACCTGGAAGCGGACATAGGGTTCCTCGGTGTGCTCCACACCTGGGGACAGAACCTCCAAGTTCATCCCCACGTACACTACATCGTTCCCGCCGGCGGCCTTGCTCTCGATGGTTCCAGATGGATCGACTCCTCGCCCCGATTCTTCCTGCCCGTTGAAGCTCTCAGCAAGGTCTTCTGCGGCAAGTTCTGCGAGGAACTACGGGGAATTTTCAAACAGGACAGACTCCAGTTTCATAACTCCATCGAGCAACTTGCCTCACCTGGGGCATTCAGCCGCTTCCTCTGGCAACTCGGCCAGAAGGACTGGGTCGTATACGCTAAGCCACCCTTCGGCGGCGCCGAACACGTTCTCAACTACCTGGCGCGCTACACCCATCGCGTCGCCATCTCTAACCACCGGCTCGTGGCCTTCGAAAACGATCGCGTATCATTTCGCTGGCGAGACTATGCCCATGGCGGAAAGAAGAAGGTTATGAACGTTTCCGCAGATGAGTTCCTGCGCAGATTCCTTCTTCACGTCCTGCCTAAAGGTCTGGTCCGCATCCGTCACTTCGGCTTCTTCGCCAACCGCAGAAGGGAAACCGCCCTTGCACGTTGCCGCGAGTTGCTCGGCGCTGTTGCGTACCCAGATCGCCCCGAAACCACCAACCTGCCACGTTGTCCCGTCTGCTCCGGCACCATGCTGGTCATCGAACGGTTCACCAGCGCTCAACTTTACTTCCGGCCAGACCTGAGCCTCCCTACTCCACAGAGGTGCTGCGTTGACAGCTCATAAAATATCCATGGCTCACGGCGAATCTACCCAGTCGCTCGATGGCGTGCTCGCGCATGCAAAGCTTTCGTGTGCCCATACCCTGCTGACGCACCCTGCCTGCGTCACCGACTCACACCTTGCGGGAAGCAGATCCATTCGCAAACGGGGCTCCCATTACTCCAGCGGTCACGTTCTGCACCTGAAATGCTCCAAATCGGCTCGTCGGCGACATTGAAAATGCATAGGCAGATCACCGCGTCCATCGCAAACGCCAGCAACTTACTTCAAACGACCCTATCGAAACTGCCCCGGCCAAGAGTCTTGGGACAGACCACCAGTGTCGTGCCGGGCAGTCCCGATAGGGACCTAACGTTTTTCGGGATCAATTGCGCATTGGAATCATAAGTCCATATTCCTGAGCGACTTGAACGAGTATCTACCTTCGACACGCACACCTAGAATTCATAACAGCATTGACTTGCCGACGGTGACAAAACACAAGCATCTAGCTAATAAGCCCCTCCCGGAACGCTTTGCTAACCGCCTCCGATTTCGAGTGCACGTGTAGTTTTTCGTAGGCGCTGCGAACATAGTTCCGTACCGTGTTTACGCTGATGTTCATTTTCGAAGCAGCCGACAAATAGCTATATCCTTCTGCGAGCAGAGTAAGAAGTCGAATTTCCTGCGTTCCCATAGCGTCGGACCCCGAGGTCTCCGCCCGTATTCGCTTATGTTGGAAGACATCGACAATCTGGCGAGCGATCTCAGGAGATATTGGAGAACCGCCGGACCTAGCGGACCGAATGCCTTCCAGAAGGGTTTCCGGAGGGGTGCTCTTGAGGAGGTAGCCGCTGGCGCCATTGCAGATCGATTCAAGGATCCGCCTGCGATCCGCAAAAACGGTGAGCATGAGGATCTCCGTGCGCGGACAGACATTCTGGATCAGGCGGACGGCTTCATCGCCCTGGATACCAGGAAGTTCGATGTCGAGGAGCAACACGTCGGGAGGATCTTTGCGGAGCATAGGGATCGCTTCTTCCACTGATCCAAAGGTAGCCGCACACACAAATCCATCCGCTTCGCCGATGATCTGGGACAGTCCCTCCACCAAAGCGCGATCATCATCAATGATTGAAACCTGGATAGCTCTATCTTTCATATGGTTATCGGAAATCGTTGACCACGTTCTTGCAAGCGCATGATCATGCGCGGCGCAGCCCCTTGAGGGGCACGGAAAGTGTTATGCGAACCCCAACGGCATCGTTTCTCCCGAGTTCAACCGTTCCGCCCATGCGCCTTGCGCGAAGTTGCATGCTTTGCATGCCGAGCCCGAAACTCGATAGCGCCTGGATGCCGCATCCATTGTCTTCGATGTCTGCCCGCAAATGATCGTTCCGAAGTTCGATCCGCAGCGCAGCCATACTGGCTCCAGAATGCCGCGCAATATTGTTGATCGCTTCTTTACAGATCAGGTAAATCTGCCGGCGCTGATCGAGCGAAAGTTCATATCCCCCGGCGCCTGAAACTTCGTCACATGTCCAGCGCACGCCTCGGGACTCCAGAATTCCAGACCCAAAAGCGCGCAGACGCGCGACCAAATCTGCCAGACAGTCGCGCCGAGGATCGATTGACCAGACGATATCGCTCATCCCGTTTACGAGCGCGCGACTTGTCTCGGCGATTTCCCCCAGTGCGCTGGTTGCGGCCGAGTCCTCTGTCTTTACGCGTGTCTTGATAGCTTCACTCATCACCGCGATACGCGATAGGCTTGCCCCGATATCGTCGTGCAGGTCCATGGCGATTTGCGATCTGACGCGCTCAAGCCCGAGTCGGTGGTTCAGATAAGTTCGATGCCACAGGAAGAGGAGACTCAGGGTCACTGCGGTCGCGAAGGCGATGAACCACCATCGTTTCCAGATGGGCGGCAAAATTGAAAATGAGACCACAGCAGGGGTAGCGTCCGTGAAGCCTGAAGAAACGACAGCTCGAACAAACACGCGGTAGTGCCCGGGTGCGAGATTCGAAAAATAGACATCTTCCGCTGAAGAAGGAGCGCTCCAGCCCGGTAGCCCCCGTCGAGATAAAACTGGAAACGGACCTTTTCCGGAGCAACAAAATCAACCATGCCGAAGTGCAGTTGCATAGAATTTCGGTACCACGGAATTGATCCCATGCGTATATCGGGTTCTCCCTTCGCGGAGATTGACTGGGCTATGCCCCCGATGTGCACACCCATAATGCGTGTCTCCAAGCGTACGCGTTTCATCGCTGCGTGAGGACTGTATCTCGAAAGGCCATGAGGGCTAAGAAACCAAACATTCCCCTGCAGATCGACCGTCGCGGATCGGATGTCCCCCGGCGACAACCCATCGACGCTGGTCAGATGCGTCAACTCTCCGGAATCGGGGTCGAGGCGATCGACGCCACGCGCGGTGCCTAAATAGATGTTCCCATTACGATCTTCGACAAGGCACCAGATCTGGTCACTGGATAAGCCATCTTTGAGCCCGTATCTTCGCAACCTGACGGTCGACGAGGATGGTTGGTCGATTCTGCCCAACCCATTCTGTGAAGTCGCTATCCAAAGCCGCCCCTTGTGATCACGCAGGAGGGCCTTCACTGTGCCAGCAGGTACGTTGGCGATTTCCGCGAATTTATCTGCGTGGAGACGAAAGAGCCCGCCTGGCTGACCTAGTCCGATCCAGATATCGCCACCCGCGGTCTCGGCGATGCTTGTTATCTCGCGTTCTCGGGCCTTGTCGGGCAAGAGAGGCGTAAAGTCACGCAGCGCCGACGTCGCAGGCGTCCATTCGAATAAGCCGAATTCCCACCTCGATCGTTCTCCCCCGAGCTTCAATGTCGTGATCCACAATGCGCCATTCGAATCCTCATACAGCCGACGCGATTCCCGGTCAGGCAGAAGACGAACATCGTACGAAGCCTCAGTTCTGTTACGAAGCGGGATTTGTTGAAGCCGAAGAAGTCCGTGATTCGTGGCAATCCACCAGCGGCCGTTGCGATCATTAAGCGTGCCACGTTCGGAATAAGGCGTCGAGCGGACGACTTCAGGGGGAAGACGCGGCAGGAGCGTTTGAACTCGCGGTCCGTCGAAACGGCGGATGGTGTGTAATGGATCGAGCGTTGACGAAACCCATGTTTGGCCCGAAGGAGTCTCGAGGACCTGATCGGCGTAACTGAACGCAACTCCGGGAGGAGCGCCGATGTTTGAAATTGCTCTTTCCCTCAGCTGATTCAGGCCGCCATTCCGAGTGCCCACCCAGAGCCCGCCTGCGGAGTCAAGAGCAAGCGCAGATAATTCCTGATCCGAAAGCCCATCCCGTTGAGTGTAAACGCGGAATTCCGGATTCGAACCCGGGAGCCATTCCACGAGACCTGCGAGCGTCGCGATCCAACGATGACTGGAAGAAATCGCCAGAAAGCCCCTGACATCGGAGTGCGGCAGCCCATTCGCGACGTTCAGTACCTCGTCTACGGATCGTTTTCCTTCTTCTATTCGGGCCGTGAGTCGTGCCAGGCCGCGACGAGTGCAGACCCAGACTCGGCCTTCGCTGTCCGTCACGAGTCGATCGATAAAATCGTGTGGCAAGCCCTCGCGCTGTTTCAGCCATATCCAGGCACCGGTTGAATCGCGATGGTATAGCCCGCTGGAAGCTCCCACCCAGAGCGCGCCATCGTAGGCAATCAAAAGTGTGTTAACCATCGAGCCACCGGGGAAATCGGGTGGCGGGTGAAAGTCGATTGTTTCAAAAGATGCTGTAGATCCCGAGAAACGCAATCGATAAAGACCGGCTGATGTGCCCACCAGCACCGAACCGTCATGATCCTCAAGCACCGCATTCACGAGTCTTGCGCGCTCCGGACCCGGCGGATTGAACGTGCTGAACCGGGAACCATGATCCGCGGGCCGGAAAAGTACTACACCGCCATCGGTGGCAATCCAATACTCACCCTCATGGGTCTCGATAATGTCGTTGACATGGATATCGGGCAAACCGTCGGCTGGCGTGAAATTGACGAAGTGGAGTCCATCAAAACGCGACAACCCTTCGTCAGTGCAGACCCAAAGGAAGTTGTGGGAATCGCGGAAGATTCTGCTTACGTGGTTATTCGCTAACCCCTCGGCGACAGTGTACGTGCGAACGGACAAGGTCCCGGCATGCGCCATCATCGCAGCGGAGAAGACAAACAGAACACCTATGCCCAGGGAAGCCATTGCAGGGCTTGAATTATATAGTGCAAACCTAAGTCCCGGCATCGACGATTCCGACCTGTTCGGGCCTGTGGCCCGAGATACGCATATTCATGCTCTTGCAAGCCGCATTCGGGATTCATACACTCCGGCAATGAATTCTGGCGGGGGCGATCGGCACACCTCAAGAACACGGTTACGCTGAGGCTGCGCCAGTCGAGGGTTCAGGGGCTCCGTTAATGCGATCGCAAGTTGCTCGGTTCTTGATTCACCTGCACGCCGAGACGGGGCGGTTCTTCCCGTTTGAACAGACTCGCAGGCAAGCCGCCCGGTGCCTGATCGCCTAAAAGCAGAGCTAACGGTTGCTGTATCCCATAACTGCAATGGCGGAATCATGAACTAGCGTCTTCGATGGAAATGGATCTGAGGGTTTCGGTGATGCGGGATCGGGGGTTGGTTGAGTCTCGTTCCCAGGAAAGAGAGGGCGCAATGTTCAGAGTGGTTCGGTTCACTGTTTGCGCTCTTGCGATTCTCTTGTCGCAAGCGCCGAAGCTAGCCGCCAAAGTAGTCCACGCCAACTGCGGGTCAGCCAAAATTAATGACGCCTTGCAAAAACTCGATCCAGCAGAGAGCAACACGATCCGCGTGAGCGGGACATGCGATGAGTTCGTCAACATTACCGACTTTGCGCAACTCACCATCACAGGAGCGAGCAAAGGCTCCGAAATCGCCAGTATCCATGGAACGAGCGCGGGCTCCCTGCTTTGGATCGTGCGCTCGCACGTGCAGATCAACAACTTGCTGCTGGACGGCGGACAGTGGGGAGTGATGTGCCAGGACTTCAGTGTCTGCGCTTTCACTGGAAACACGATTGTGAATGCCAGCCTTACCGGCGTGCAACTGGAGAACTCGGGTGCGACCTTCAATGGCGACGTCATTCAGAACAACACCAATAACGGTATCGTCCTTTACGCGTCGCACGCGCGGGTCACTGATGTAAGGATCACCGGCACCATTGCAGGGCCGGGGTCGTATGGTTCGGGGTTCTGGATGAACAATGGCAGTTCCGCAATTGTTCAAAAACTGACCGTCGACGGCAATGCGGGCAACGGGATTTACATGGAGGGTGGCTCAACCTTGAACTATCAGTCCTGGATGGGCCCCTTCTCTGTAACCAATAACGGCTCCGGCGGTATCTGGGTGACGGCGAACTCCTCGGCCAGCCTGGGCGGAGTAACAGTTACTGGAAATCACATCGGCCCGAACGGTGAAGGATCAGGCGTAGTGGTTACAGGGAATGCCTCCGCGTCGTTTTGGGGAGGTGCCACGATTACGGGCAACGATCCTATCGACTTGTACTGCAGCGTTAACGGAATTACTCCGGGGGTGACAGGCGCCGTCGTAGGCAATACGAATTGCGCAGATCCATATCAGTGATCTGGCGGCGGTCAGGTTCATCGTCCAGAAGGTGACGTTATGAAAAGAGAAAATTTCCTCTTGACCCTCACGTTACGTGATGCCTCAGAATCGACCTCAGTTCGTGGGATCGCCATCGAGGGCAGCCTTGGATCATACGGTTAAAGAAGTCGCAGCAATGTCTGGTGTCAGTGTGCGCACGCTTCATTTCTATGATGAGACGGGACTGCTCAAACCTGCGCGCGTGGGCGCAAATGGCTACCGGTACTACGAAGAGGCTCAATTATTGAGGCTGCAACAGATCCTCTTTTATCGGGAGCTCGGTTTTGAGTTGAAACAGATTGGGAGGGTGCTGGAGCGTCCGGAGTTTGAGAACGTGAGCGCATTGCAGGCTCATCGTGAGGTTCTCGAAGAGAACATCGCTCGAACCCAGAGTCTGGTGGAGACGATCGACAGGACGATCAAACATGTGAAGGAAGGTCTGGAGATGAGTAGCGACGAGATATTCGCAGGATTTACGGTTCCGGCGGGCAAAGCCCGTTTCGACGAGCATGTCCGGCTCGGAGATGAACCAAATGATTGCAAGGTATCTTCACAGGACACCCGAGGCGCGATGTCCGCGTTTGAGTTTACCGGCAGCGGGGGCGGTCCTCGCCACTTGCATCATGAACAGGACGAATGGATCTATGTTGTTGATGGCGAGTTGGAGATCGAACTCGATGGAGCGCGCCGCCACCTTTCGCCTGGAGAGAGTGTCTTTATCCCGCGCAAGGTCAAACATGCCTGGGCGACGGCGGGCGACAGCCCCGCGAAGATCGTCGATGTTTACCAGCCGGCCGGCAAGATCGAGGACTTCTTCCGGCTGTTAGGTTCTTACGGTCCTGAACTACCCGTCCACGAGGCCATGCCAATTGATCAATTTCGCAGGCTTTTCGAAACTTACGGAATGCAGCTGACCGGGCCGCCTTTCGTTGGGGAATGGAAGGTTACCGATGAAGGGCGGATTGTTCGCATGTCCTGATCGGCCGTTCGATCGGGTTGCGAGCGCCTGAGCAAAGGCTTGTTTCGGAGGGCCGCGGCAGCGATTCTCTCCATCCCATCATTGCTGAAGTCAGACAGACCGCACGTTTAGCAACGCAATCAGCCTGTTCGCTCGGAATTCCCGAGCTAACTCGGAAATGAAATCCCCCGCGGTTTTCTCCATCGCGGTTCGGGAGGAGGTCCGTCAAATGCGAAAAGTAACGGCAAAGACGTTCTCGTTCATCAGCTTCCCTCTCCTATTCGTTGTTCTCGCGCCTGCTTTCCTCGGCGCGCAAGTGGAGACAAACAAACAGATCCCACGCTACAGGCTCGTAGATCTGGGTACCTTTGGGGGACCCGACAGCATCGTCTATTTCGTTCAGCACATTCTAACAAGCAATGGGATTGTGGCCGGCGATGCCGAAACCAATATTCCGGATCCTTTTGCCCCCAGCTGCGCTAGCCCTAACTGCAAAGTCGTAAATAGCTTTGAGCGGCGACAGGGAATCAGATCGAGGCTGCGCGGCCTAGTGCCGGGCGCTTACACGAACGCATTTTCCGTGAACGAGCGAGGCACAGTCGCAGGCGATTCGACAGACGGTTCCATCGATCCCAGTTCAGGTTTGCCCGCGATTAAAGCAACCATCTGGAGGGACGGGCACGTGGTCAACCTTGGCACGCTCGGCGGGCTGGGCAGCGGAGCTTTAGCCATCAGCGACAACGACCAGGTGACCGGTTGGGCAGAGATCGCTGACAGAACAGAGACGCACGCATTCCTTTGGAACCGCGGCCAGATGCACGACCTGGGTACGCTGGGCGGTCCGGTCAGCTTCGGCGGAGATGTGAACGATCGCGGACAGGTGGTTGGGTTCTCCTTCACCGATTCGACGATCAACCCCGCAACCGGAATGCCCACGCAACATCCGTTTTTCTGGGACCATGGCCGCATGTTCGATTTGAGTCTCGGGGGATCAGTCGGCGGAGCGGGAATGATCAATAGCCGGGGCCAGGCCATCGGCGATTCCCTGATTGCCGGCGACAGCGAGGACCACGCATTCCTTTGGTCCGACGGCAAAGTCCACGATCTGGGTACTCTGGGCGGGACCTTCTCGCAACCGACCGGTTTGACAGAAATGACCCACATCTCCGGCGTTTCCACGCCAGCGGGTGACCAGGTTGTTCACGCAGTTCTCTGGAAGAATGGCTCCATTCACGATCTTGGCACTGTGGACGAGGATGGCTGCAGTTGGGCCTGGGGGCTCAACTCTCTCGATCAGGTTGTAGGCATTTCCACACCTTTCTGCGATTTCTCCATAGCTCGAGCGTTTCTTTGGGATCACGGCAGAATGGTCGACCTGAATACGCTGGTTGCATCGGACTCTGCGCTTCATCTCGTGTATGCCGAAGCGATAAATGATAGCGGAGTCATCGCGGGGATTGGCGTTCCCTCGGGCGTGTCACCGGTGGACGTGGAGCGTCTTGGCCATGCATACGTCCTGATTCCGGAAGGTAATTCGTCGTCAACAGAGGCCGCCGATCCGACAACTTTGAATGCGATTCAGCGCGGCAGTTCAGCTTTGGATATGAAGCGCGCGACTGCCGAACTGATCCGGCACTTGCGGGCTCAACAGGACAGGCAGCGCACGCCTCAACCATGAAGGGATGGGGGTGAGCAATTGGGTAATTCACGGACATGGAGAAGGCCTTATGAAAATCAGGTATATGTGCGCGCTAACAATTGCCGTCTTCCTGGCCGGAGTTCTCGACGCTCAGGATTCGAATACCGCTTCATCATCCAGAAACCATCAGTACAGATTGATCGACTTGGGTACTTTCGGTGGCCCGAACAGCTATTACTTCCTGCCGCACGGTACGGAAGTCAGCCATGCCGGCTTGATCGCCGGCGCAGCGGACACCACTGCACCCGACTTGGATAATCCTTGTTTCGGAAACGCATGCCTCGCCGTCCACGCCTATGAATGGAACCGCGGCCTTTTGAAGGATCTCGGAATGCTTCCGGGCGGCGTCAACAGCGCGGCGATTTACCTCAATGATTCCGGCCTCATCACCGGATTTGCCGACAATGGCAAGATCGATCCGATCACAGGCACCCCGGAATTGGTCGCCGTGGCGTGGGATCGCGGGAACATGATTGAGATCGGAACCTTCGGTGGATCCTTCAGCTTTCCCAACGCAATCAACCAGCGCGGCGAAATTGTTGGAGTGGCACTCGACGCCACCCCTGACGACTTTTCCATGTTGGGCCTTGGAACCAGAACCCACGCATTCCTTTGGCGCAATGGAGACCTGCGCGACCTGGGAACGATGGGCGGAACGGATGCTTGGGCTGCCTACATCAACGATCGCGGCCAAATAGCTGGCTGGTCGTATACGACCACCGCCGCAAACGCCACAACCGGGCTTCCCACTCAGCACCCCTTTATCTGGGAGAACGGTCATTTCCGGGATTTGGGAACGCTTGGCGGAACTTCTGCCATCGTGGGGGGATTTGGAGGTGGTGTTCCTGGAGGAGGAGCGATCAACAATCGTAGCCAGGTAGCCGGCACCTCCAACCTGAACGGTGACGCCAACTGGCATCCCTACCTGTGGTCCGACGGAAGAATGACCGATTTGGGCACTCTGGGTGGGCCGAACGGCGAAGCCTACTGGATCAACAATAACGGCGACGTCGTGGGACGTGCAGATGTCGCCGGCGGCACCGCTCATCGCGCATTTCTTTGGCGCAGGGGGAAGATGCTTGACCTGGGAGCTGCTCCCGGTTGGCCATGCAGCACAGCTGTGGCTGTGAATGTGCGCGCTGAGGTCATCATCGATACGGGTATCTTCGGTGTGGGAGGAGGACCGGGCATGATGTGGCGCGATGGAAAGGCTTACGATTTGAACTCATTGGTTTCCGGCGGCACTCAATTCTTCATCGGGGATGTGTTCGCGATCAATGACCGCGGGGAAATTGCCGCCGTCGGAGTCTTGCCCAACGGCGATATCCACGACATCTTGCTTGTACCTGACGAGGACTAATCGATCCCGGATTTCGCAGATTCATCACCTACAGAATTTTGGTTATCAATCATTCTCATCGGAGGAACTCAACATGAAGGCGATGCTACTTCTCCTCAGAGCCTCTATCATCCTGGCCCTGTCGGCCTTTACGGCAGGGCAGGAACATTCGGCACATCACCCTCGTTATCGGCTTATCGATCTCGGGACCTTGGGTGGACCCATCTCGTACGGGTCTGCCGATGGTCCAGGGGGCCGCATCCTCAATAGCGCTGGTGTCGTCTCCTCTTACGCTGACACGACTCAGCCGGATCCTAACGCGCCCAATTTCTGCTTCGACCCGGACTGCCTTGTCGCTCATGCCTACCGCTGGCGGGGAGAGGCACTCGAGGATCTTGGAAGTCTGGCGCCGGCCGCAAGCAGCCTTGTCGCTCACATTAATGACCGCGGCTGGGGGATCGGGGCGTCCAACACGGGGGATATTGATCCACTATTCGGGGCTCCGCAAAACGAAGCCGTCCTGTGGACGGGCCGGAGGATGATTCCGCTCGGTTATCTTCCCGGCGGAACGGAGAGTATCGGGGTCTCTATTAATAACGGGGGACAGGCCGTCGGTTTCGGGTTCAACGGAGTTGCCGACCCGGTTGCGCCTATTCCGGTGGGCTTCCAGAACCGTACATTCTTGTGGGAACGGGGACAAATGATCGACATCGGGACTCTGGGCGGGCCCGATGCCCTGCCGGGAGGGGGCTGCGACCTTCAAAAGCCCGGGACGATTGTGGGCGCGTCATACACGAACTACACACCCAACCCCAACACGGGCGTGCCCACACAAGATCCATTTCTGTGGGATAACGGCACAATGATCGATCTTGGCAACCTGGGCGGGACAATGAGCTTCGCCCAATGCGCCAATAACCGGGAAGAGGTTATTGGATCTTCCAACTTGCCGGGCGACCAGGTGGGCCATGCCTTCTTGTGGCGCAACGGCCAGATGACGGACTTGGGAACACTGGGCGGAAATGTCTCGGAGGCAATATGGATTAACGATGCCGGTGTAATCGCAGGCACCGCCGACCTGGTCACCCCCAATATTCACGATGCTGTGCGTTGGAAAGGCGGCCACATCCTCGATCTAGGCACGGTGGACGGAGACGCGTGCAGTCGCGCACGCGCAATCAATGCAGCGGGCGTGATTGTAGGCGGATCGTCCGATTGCGTGAACTTCCTGCATGCGTTTGTTTGGAAAGAAGAGGGACCAATGCTTGACCTGAACACGCTGATTCCCCCAGGGTCGGAGCTGCAACTCCTCAGCGCCTTCAACATCAATGCGCGCGGAGAAATCCTTGTGAAGACAGCGCCTGTCGGCACGCCCCCGAACGATGATGAAGATCTCGGCCACGTTGCGCTTCTAATTCCCTGCGACGACGACTCGCCGTGCGAGAACTCGATCAACTCCTCTGCAGTTCAAATGCAACGGCCTGGAACTCATGCCGTGGGGGCCGAGTCAAGCAAAGCTGCTTCATTCCCGAAGATGTGGCAATCCTATCGTTCCGTAATCTCGGGCAAATCATTTCCGGAAAGATAGCACCACGCGAGTGGCCAAAGTTGAGGCGTCAAGCACATTCGCTGACGGACTTCTCAGATTCCGGCGCAGCTATGCCCGATGATTCGGTGATCGCAAAGGAGGAACAGTTGTGAAGCGGGTATCGATAACCGTCACACTTTTTGTCAACATTGTTGTACTTCCAAGCCTCCTCACACAGGAGAGCGCCCGTCGAGACTACCCGCACTATCGGGTCATAGATACCGGCAGTTTGGGCGGCCCAAACAGCCACATCGCTCTCGGAAGCCGCACGCTCAACAATGCAGGCGTACTGACTGTCTCTGCGGACACCCCCGACACCGATCCTTATTCTGCTAACTCGCCTGACGACTGCTTCAACGGCGACTGTAAGGTCACCCACACAGCAACATGGAAGAAAGGGGAACTCAAGGACCTGGGTGTAATTGGGCCCGGCCCCAACAGCGAGTCAAACTGGATCACCGAAAACGGGTTCATCGCCGGCGACTCCCAGGACGGCTTGATAGATCCTCTGGTTGGTTTCTGGGAACTCCGGGGCGTCGTGTGGATGCACGACAAAGTCATCGACGTCGGTACTCTCGGCGGAGGCTACAACAGCCTGGCTAGAGCGGAGAACGATTCGGGCGAAGTTGTAGGTCTTTCGACCACCAACGTTCCGGATAACCACGGAATGATCCTTCAATTCGGTCTTCCCTATGCATACCAGACGCGCGCATCCTCTGGAAAGACGGCAAGATAGAGGATCTGGGCACGCCGGGCGGTAGCGATACGATGGCGCTCGGCATCAATGAGCGCGGACAGATCATCGGCAATTCATACACCAGTTCCGAACCGAGCGTCGTCCCGTGCGATCTAGCCACGGGGGGCTTTCTCTCCTATCGCGGAAAAATGGTGAACCTTGGTTCTCTCGGGGGCACCTGCACGCAAGTCTCCGCAATCAATAATCAGGGTCAGATTGTCGGCGGTTCATTCCTCGCCGGAGATCAGGTCCTTCATCCCTTCCTCTGGGAGCGCGGGCACCTTGTTGACCTCGGGACCTCCGGCGGAAATTCTGCCTCGGCGAATTTCATAAATGAACTCGGAGATATTGTCGGATGGGAAACCGTCGCGAGAAATGATGGTCCCGTCCACGCCGCTGTCTGGAGTCATGGACACATTACAGATCTTGGTGCGCCGGGACCGGACCAATGCAGCTTCCCGGGAGGTATCAATGTGCTCGGCCAGGTGGTTGGGCTTGCGTCAAGCGATTGCAACTTCAACGACGAGCTTAGCCTGCGCGCATTCCTGTGGCAGCCAGGCCACGCGATGGTCGACGTGAATAAGCTAGTCTCACCTGGCCTGGATATCCAGCTCGGAAATATTGCGGCCATCAATGACCGCGGGGAGATGGTGGCTATTGCTGCCTTCGCAAACGGAGACCGGCGGCCGGTGATTTTGGTGCCTTGCGACGATCACAATGACAACGAGGATTGCCAGGACCAATAGTCGAAAGGCGCAAAAATCCCTACTACCGGACCAATCTCAGCCAGTCCGACCCAAACTACGAAGGAGGTTTGGTTATGAAGCGCGCACCGACAACCGCCATGCTGTTGATCAACTTCGTGGCACTTTCGTGCGGCCTCGCCGCGCAGGACAGCGTTTCTCGTCACCATCCTGGTTACAAGATCATTGAAATCGGCACATTCGGCGGCCCGAACAGCGTTTACAACGGGGGCACCAGGTTCGCTACCAACGACGGAACCGTAGTCGGCGCCGCGAATACCGATCAGCAGGATCTTAATGCCCCGGACTGCTTCGAACCTACTTGCTATGTACAGCATGCCTGGGAATGGCGCGACGGAGTTATCAGGGATCTGGGAGTTCTTCAGGAGGGTTACAGCAGCTACACCAATGCAATCAATTCGCGCGGACTGGTCGTGGGGCAGTCGCAAAACAACGGAACCGATCCTCTTACCGGAGGGCCGGTCCTCTTTCTCGCGACGGTCTGGGATCATGGCAGAAACAAGTCGCTTGGAACGTTTGGAGGAGGAAACAGTATCGCCATCGCAGCCAACGATCAGAGCTTCGTAATGGGTGCGGCCGAAAACGGCGTTCCGGATACTCTCGGATTCCCTGGCTTCGATGGCGTATCACAGATTCGCGGTTTTGGTTGGAATGGCGGGAAAATTTTCGACCTCGGCGATCTGGGCGGCCCCGGCACCTTCCCTAATGACGTGAACAACCTTGGCCAGATTGTCGGGGTATCTCTTACTGCATCGGTGCCTGGAGCGTTTGGAGTTGGCCCGACGGCGCCATTCCTGTGGCAGAAAGGCAGGATACAGAATCTGGGATCGTTAGGGGGTTCATTCGGCGCCGCGAGCGCGATTAACAACCGCGGCCAAGCGGTAGGATTTTCCAATCTTGCAGGCGATCAGACGGCGCATCCATTCCTGTGGGAACGCGGAAAGATACAAGACTTGGGGACCTTGGGAGGAGACTACGGTTCAGCGAACTGGCTCAACGAGTCTGGCGACGTGATAGGGATCAGCACCACAACTGCAAACGCGAACTTGCATGCGTTTTTGTGGAGACATGGAACCATGACAGACCTGGGAACGGTCGGCGGCGATATTTCCAGCAATGCCTTCGGAATCAATAATCGAGGTCAGGTAGTAGGGCAAAGCTGGTTCTGGGACGGCCACGAAGTGACAGCATCGCATGCCTTTCTGTATGAAGACGGCGGACCAATAGTTGATCTGAACACGCTTGTCTCAAACCCCACAGACCTTTACTTGACCGAAGCGAATTACATCAGCGATCGCGGATGGATCGTAGCAAACGGATTCCTTCCCAACGGTGAGGCGCGCGCGGCCATCTTGATTCCGGACGAGGGTAGTGAAGAGTTCGCTCGCAATTCAGACACTCCTTCCGCCGGGCAAATCAATGCAGGTTCGAGCACGGCGCGCACGCTGACCGCTGAGATGCGGGCGATTCTGAACGCGAGGATGATGGCACGGTCCCATCACCTGAATATTCGTGGCCGCGTGGTCGGCACCTCGAACCCGTGCCGGGTTATCAGCTGTAATTGACCCGTCAAAATGACAACAAGTCGCCTTAACGGGCGTTACTCGACACGAGAAAAATTGCCAAGGCTGTCACCAGGTCGGATGCGGCCGGCCCTCGAAGTGGCCGACATCTTCCGCCGCAAGGGCAGGCAGTTTCTCCAGCGCTTCAAGGCCGTTCTGAGCTATCAGCCCTGCGCACAGTCTTCCGTGAGAAGTTCCTCACCGGACTTCGCCACCTCTACATGAAAGGCCTGCTCAACCTGAGAGGTCCGGCTGCTCCGCGAACCTGCGCCGTTCGACCAACTGATCAAGAAGCTGGGCAACAAGAAATGGCACGTCTACGCCAAGCCTCCCTTCGGCGGACCTGAACATGTCCTCGGCTACCTCGGCCGCTATACCCACTGCATGGCCATCAGCAACCACCGCATCACCGCCTTCGACGGCGAGCGCGTCAGCTTCCGCTGGCGCGATTATGCCATGGCGGCAAGCAGCGCATCATGACCCTCGACGCCGTGAACTTCCTGTGCCGCTTCTTCCTTCATGTGCTGCCAAAAGGCTTCGTGCGCATCCGTCGCTACGGCCTGTTGTCAAACCGCTTCCGCGAACAACTGCTGCCCCTGGCACGCACGCTGCTCGCCGAACAGAGTCGAGAACCACGACTTCTTCCGCGCCTGCCTGATTGCGCACCGTGGCACTGCCCCGCTGCGGAAAAGCCATGCGCGTCGTCGAACGCTTCGCCCCTGCGCAACTCTATTTCGCAGGCTTCGATACTTCATGACCACCCTCACCAATCCGCGCCGCCGGCTTGCTCCTCGCACGTCTGAGCATCAGTGTGCGCTCTGCATCCAGAACAGCCTCAGTGCTATCTCCAGGTGCATCCCCAAGAGGCCAGATCGCACCGCATGCGTACATCCATCGACGCGTTGCCATCATGATCAGCGAAAAAATTGCACTATAGGATCACTCAGCGAAATACTGAATACTATTCAATATCGATTCTGGACTCATTTGGTGATCTTGAAGATCGTAATGACTGTCCAGGTCGGAATCTACTCGTAGCGAAGGGCCTCCAGCGGATCGACATTGCGCGCGCGGCGCACTGGTACCCAGCACGCCAAGAGCCCGACTGCGAGGAACAGCGCTCCTACAGACACGAGCGTCAATGGATCACCAGGTTGAACCTCAAACAGGAAGGATCTCAGCACCCGGGATAGAACGAGTGCCAGCACTACGCCGACCAGAACGCCTCCTGCGATTAAGCGAAAACCTTCACCGAAGATCAGCCTGCTAATGTCTTTCTGTTGCGCGCCGACAGCACTGCGGATTGCCAACTCGCGGCGTCGCGATGCCACCGACAAAGAGAGCACTCCGTAGATTCCCACGAGAGTCAGGACGCTTGCGACGGCGGAAAAGCCTGCGAGGAGATTCATGGCGAAGGTTCGAGATGCCAATGAGTCGTCGCGAATCTGTTCGAGCGTCTTCACATTCTCAATAGCAGCCGTTGGATCGACCGAGCGCAAGGCGCGTTCCACGTCTACGATGACGGCGCGCGGATCGGCGGCTGTTCGGACGACGAGGTGTTTTGAGAACGCCTGTGCCTGCCAGAGCGGGAGATAGACTTCCGGGGATGCTTTCTGCGTGAGGTCGTCGGTGCGTCCATTCGCGATTTCGCCAACAATCTCAATTCCGGGTTTGTCGCGGTCGCCGAACCAGATTTTTCGCCCGACTGCATTGCTTTTCGGAAAGTAGCGCTGAGCGAACGCTTCGTTCACGATGGCTACCTTTGCTGCTTTCTCATCGTCCGTCGATCGGAATTGACGGCCATCGATCAGGGCCATGCCCATCAGGTTGAAGTAATCAGGGGTGACAGCGCGCAAGGGCAATCCGGGCTTGTCACTCTCCTTGAGTGGCGGAGGCTGCCCTTCAATGTCCATAATCGCCGGCCAATTGTTACCGGTGAGGGGTACTCCCCAGGCAAAGGCCGCGTTCTGAACGCCGGGGAGTGCGGCAACACGTTCGAGCGCCTGGCGATGAAAGCTGCCCCACGTATCCCGGCTTTGCACGTCAGTGACGCTCATGGTCAGGATTTTCCCCATGTTGTAGCCGGACGGCACCGACGCGATCTTGGCCATGGTACGGATCAGAAGTCCGGCGCCCACCAGGAGAGCCAGTGTGAGCGCGGTCTGCAACATGGTGACTCCCTGGAGCAGGCGACGCTCGCCGACGGCTGCGGTTCCTTTTGGGCCTGCGTTCTTGAGCACCTCCATCGGATCCATCCGAAGGGCTCGGAGCGCTGGGAAGGCTCCTGCGAAGAAGGCGGAGAGCAATGCAGCTCCAAGGGCCCAGCCTAGAACTGTCCAGCCTGTCGTTACTCCGTCGAGGCGCGGGACGGCGTGTCCCGCGATCACGGTGAAGAGCTTCACGGCGCCGATGGCGAGTGCGACTCCAAGCACACCGCCGAGAGCAGCAAGCAACAAGCTCTCGAGCAGGACCTGCCTGAGCAGGGCTATACGACCCATTCCCATTGCGCTGCGGACGGCATATTCCTGTTGCCTTTGCAGTCCTCGCACGAGGAGGAGAGCGGCGGCGTTTCCGCATGCAATGAGGAGTACCAGGGCCGCTGCACCCAGCAGAGGCAGGAGAATGCGCTTGCCGTCGCGGTTCATTTCGTCGGTGAGGGACTGCAGGCGCGGCGCGAAGCCCTCATACTTCTTCTCGGTGTGCGCTTCTCTGGCTGCGAGTACGGCCAGTTCCTGCTGCGCCTGCTGTTGAGTCGCGCCATCGCGGAGACGGGCAACTACGTTCCAATTGGGTTCCTTCAGATTCTTGGGATCTGGTTCCGCGGGGATCCAAAAGTCGACTTTGGCGTTGACATCGTAGTTCGGCTCTTTCGATGCGCCGGGCGATGGGAGGAAGCGCACATCCGGCTGCATCACGCCGATCACGGTGGGGGCAACCTGCCAGCGGCTGATGCGCACGGTCTTGCCGATGATCTGGGGATCTCCGCCAAACTCGCGCTGCCAGAACTCATAGCCGAGCATGATTGCTTTTGTGGGCCCCTGCTGGAAGTCGACATCGGCGAAGCCGCGTCCTGCCGACGGGCGGAGACCCATAACGTGCATGTAGTCTCTGGTGACCACCATCCCCTGCATGGAGTGACTGCCGTCATTGTGAATCAGGAAATTGAAAGTCCAATCGTAGCCGGCGATTCCCTGTAGCGATTTCGCTTCGTTGCCCCAATTCATCCACTGTTCGGCTGGCCAGCCGCGCGGTCGCTCCATGTCTTTTCCATCGGTGCGCACGGTTGGAACGAGCATGAGCTGGCCGGGGTTTTGATAGGGAGGTGGCGTGAGCAGCACGCCCTGGATCAAGCTGAAGATTGCAGAAGTTGCGCCAATTCCCAGCGCCAGAGTAAGCGCTGCGATGAGACTAAAGCCAGGCTGCTTGAGCAGCATGCGAATCGCAAACCGCAACTCGTGCAATGTGGGCCTCCAATTCTGCTTGTGAACACCGGTGTAGCGTGGGGCAGAGAAGCGAGTGCTCGATGAGCGAGCGGATCTCTAAGCCATTGGACAATGGAACTCCGGCTCGGTTAGGGAGAAATTTCGGTGAACGCCCGGTCCGGGTCCTGGGAGCCTTGGGACTCCGGTGTGGCGATTATAAGTAGTCGAACCAAAAACATGAGTGTCGAAGGCGCGCAGTTCGTCACATTCCTCAAGGTTGAAAGCCAGCGGATTCAGGGACGGAGCGGATTTGTCCTGGTATGTCGGCCAGTGTCTGCGGATTTCAAAAGCGAGCCGCCAATATTGATCGCCGTTGCAATGGGCGTTTGAACTAAGTCGCTGCCGCGCCGCTCGTTCTCATGCTCTTGCCACAGGTTCAAGGAAGAGGCGCTCGTAGCGGGTAAAGCAACCAGTCTCTCGGACGAGTGCCGCAGCCGATTGGCACTCGGGATCGGCTGCGACCATCTCGCGATAGCGCCGATAACTTTCTTCGTCTGGAAAAGTGAACATCGCTACCGCAACATTCGCTGGGCCATCATAGCCAAGTCCCGGAAAGCTCATCCCCACTCCGTCTGGAGTTACCCGCGGAATGAAATATCCATGATGAATACCGCCATAGCGTTCAACGAGCACAGTCCAAGTGCGCGCATAGGTCTCAAACGCACTGAGCTTGTTCAAATCGAGCGTGTATCGAATCTGGCATGTTACTGGATGAGAGTTCGCCACTGCTTACCTCCATACCCATCGATTTTGGCATCAGTCCAGAAAAGCCGGCATGGCGACTGGAATCTTGCGAGCCGACGCACCTGGGATCGCCGTTGCCATCGGCTTTTTTCCGGACGGATCCGTTGGTCGGCGTATGACCTGTGTTGGGTGAGCGCATTGCCCTGATATGGAGTGACCCTGTCAACCCTGCGGAGTCGATGGGGTTGTTTTTGTCGTTGTCGTTGTTTTTGCTTTTCCCCGAGGACAGAGCGAGCAGCAGCCTGGGCAGGTTTGAGCGACGATTGATCAGTCTGATATTCGCGGGTCGGAACCGCATAATCATGATCCGTCGGGAGCTGCCTCTGACTGTTATCGCGAGTCCGGTCGAGCCTGTCGCATAGGGCAAACGAGGGTTCTCCTTCGTGCTTGCTCCAGCTGCTGCTGGCTCTGTGCTCGAGATGGATGGCGCGTTTCATCAAGGAACGTTTTTGTTTTTTCCTTATTTGGAAAGTTTTTGCTTTTGTTCCTGTCAGGCTGCAGCTCGCTGGCTGACGGTCGTCTCTGCTCTGGTTCCAATAGCCCAGATGAATCCCAGCAATTCACGAGCAACTGCAGTAATGATCTTTCCCTGGGGCTTGCCGGCCGCACCCAGCTTCATATAGCGCTTGTGCAGGCGGTGTTGAGCCTTCCATGCAATCTCCTTGACCTCTTCCGAAATGCTCTCCTGCCGTCTGCGCAATCCATACCAGATACCTGGTGGACGGCGATAGCTCCATGCTGCTTCGCCAACGATTCGTCGCAAGTGTGCGTTGCCGGTTTTAGTGATGCCTCCGCGTCTGATTCGCTTGCCACTGGAGTCTTCGCTGGGCACCGCGCCGCAATACCCCATCAGCTGCCGAGCACTGCCGAAGCGGGATACTTGGCCCAGCTCGGCCGCAATGGTCACAGCCGAGATATCTGCGATACCGCGCAGCGCCTGTAGATCGTTGATGACTTGTTGTAACGCGGGCGAGGCCAGCTTCACGGCCTCCATGATGGCTTGCTCCAGACGCGCCACCCGTTCCCGCATGTGCTCGACCTCGTGCAGATAATCCTGCCGCGTGGCCTCCTGAGCGATCTGTGTGAAGCGCAGCTGCGCAACCCAGATCAGATAAGGGCGCGTCCATGGTCTCACCCCGGTGGGTGGACGCTGGCCTGAGCGCAGCAGAAACTTACTCAACCGATGCCGCGCTCGCATCTGATCCTGCTTGGCTGCTTCGCGAGCACGTACCAGATCCCGCAGAGCCTCCGAACCTTCATCCGGAACCCATACCGCCGTCAGATCTCCGGAGCGATAGCAACGTGCCAACTTCTCAGCGTCCCGTCGATCCGTCTTTACCCGATCACCCGCCTTGACCGGCACCAGCGTGGGGGCCACAACCTCGCACTGAATGCCCAACTCCGCCAGCTGCCAGTACACGACATAGCCCGTCGGACCTGCTTCATAACAGGCTCTCAACTTCTCTGCTGGACCAAGCTTCTTGATCATCTTGCGGATCGACTCGGCACGGTTCGGAATCGTACCCAGGCTCCGTACCTCGCCATCCGTCTCAGCAACTGCTACGGCGATCGTCTCGGCATGGACATCCAGACCCAAAAATCGTAACTTTTCCTTCATGACCGGCTCCCTTCCGCTTGTGGCTCTGAACTGTGCGTCCTTCTGAACTCACAGCCTAACCCACGATCAGCGCATCGGTGCCGGTCACTCTCCAGAAACTAACTGGCCAAATTCGGAAGAGGTGCCAAGCATAGATGGAGTTCGGCGGCTTTCCTGGAAAGCCATGTCAATTGTTGCTCTTTAAACCTTGCCTCGTATGCTGCCACCCCATGATCGATATATTGCTGAGCCGTACTTGATCATGCGATAAAACAACCGCGCCAGGTGATGCGCCATAGCGGTAATCGCCTTCGGTGCTCCGAAACGGCTCTGTAAGCGCCGGTACTTGGCTCCCAGAGCACTTTGACTTCGTCGCAACGAACTCGCTGCAAGCCGAAACGCTGTTGCGGCTCTGCTCGTAACTTTTCGCGTTGCTCGTTGAAGCACTTTGCCACCGCTGATACGATGATCCGGGCATAGGCCAAGCCAGGACACGAAGTGCTTCTCCGTCCTCCATGCACTCATATCGGTGCCTGTATCTGCCAGAATCGCCTGTGCTGTCACGACGTTGATGCCATCAATTTGCGTCAGATCGGTTCCAGTCACACGGTAGAGTTCGCTTCGCAGGTCAAATGCCGGGGAATTGCCATGGGGCCGCTTTCCCTTCCGAGGTTTCGGTAGCGGGTTGTCGTTGTTGTCCACCTGAGCGGCATGCTTTTCAGATGTTGCTCAATTCGATGGTCGCAACGTTCGATCTTCTGTTTGATATACCCCAAAGAGCACGAGATTTTCGCCCAGAACAAAGATCAGCTCGTCCCGCCAATTTCCCAGCAGACTCTTGGCGACCTCATCTGGCGTGGCCTTGATGCGCCAGTCTCGCATCGCAGCCAGGCGCTGGGGGTCTCGTTCTCCTTCTACGATCGCATGCAGGATTCTTAACCCGGTTGTACCGCTGATATCGCTGATCACATTAGCCAGTTGCAGATTCATCTCCGTGAGTGCCTTCTGAATGCGCTGAATGCAGGTCGCTGCTTCCTGCACCAGCGTTTCGCGATGCCGGAGATATCGACGCAGGATGATGATTTCTCCCTGTGGCCGGAACGAAGCGGTTAAAAACCCGTAGGTATGCAACTGCTGCAACCACTGACAATCTTTTACGTCCGTTTTGCGCCCAGGAAGGTTCTTGGCTTGACGCGCATTTACGACGCACACACTGAAACCCTCGGCTCTCCAAAACCTCGTAGAGGGCGATCCAGTAAACGCCAGTGGACTCCATCGCAACGGTCTTGATCCCGCACTGCTCTAGCCAATTCGCCAGAGCATGCAGATCTGGTCGTAAAACAGCCGAACATCCGTATAGACTCCACATCCCGTCCACACGGCACGGCTACCCAATGCTGTGCGTTGCCAACATCGATGCCCGCAGCATCGTGATTGATCTCTGCAAATCCATCCAACGTCTTCTCGTCTGCCCCTCGCTTTTGCCATCGAACTCCCTCCATCTCAGAAATCGACGGACTCGGCCCGGGTGCCATCGGTTTAGAAAACTCTCCAACGGGATCAAGCTGTCACCAGCTGCCACCAAATCATGAATCGCCAGCACACCGGAACCACGCTCCATGACGGGCACGAAGCTCCAGAGAGACCACGGTCATAGCTTGCCGAGCCGTCGAATTAATTGGACGGCTTAAAACCTCTGAAGTCAGTTTCTGGTATCGGGAAGGGCGGCAACCGCCCTGCGCGGCTCCATACTGACTGTTATCTCCATCCCACTTGAGCTAGAGCGCTGGAACTAACAAGAGAGTCGGCGCACGGAATTCTGGATTCCGGATTCTAATCTTGCTACTCGTTTCGAATCGTGTCCGTGGGATTGATTTGAGCTGCGCGGTAGGCAGGCAAAAGTGCCGACCCGATGGAAAGAAGAAGAGTGATTACCAATGAGGCTGTGGAACTCGTGGCGTCGAATGCATTCAGTTGGTAGAGCTGTGATTGCCGCGGCGGCTCATACTGATCTGGATGCCTTGGGCTTTGAGCAGATCGGTGTAGTCCCCCGAGGCGTACTGCACGCCGCGATCGGAGTGATGCACCAGACCGGCAGCGGGCTTACGTGTTCTGAGCGCCATCTGCAAGGCTTCGATGGTCAGCCTCGCCTCCAGCGTGCGGTCCAGCGCCCAGCCGACGACTTTGCGCGAGAACGCATCCAAGACCACCGCCAGATATACGAACTCCGTTTCCAGCCGAACGTAGGTGATGTCGGAGCGCCATAGCTGATCGATGCCCGTCAGCACCATTTCCCGAGCCAGGTTCGGATACACCGGCAAAGCATGATTGGAGTCGGTGGTCACGATGAACCGGCGCTTGCGTAGGCACAACAGGTTGTCCTCGCGCATCAGCCGCTGCACCTTCTTGCGGTTAACCAGCCAACCGCGGTTGTGCAACTCCCGCGTGACCCGGCGGCTGCCGTAATAGCTGAACTCCAGAGCGATGCGCTGGATCTCGTCGCGCAGCTCCATGTCCGGGTCTGCTGACGGGGCTTGGGCCTTCCAGCGATAGAACCCCGCTCGGCTGACCTCGGCCAGTCGGCAGAGCTCACTGGTCGCGATGGGGATGGCCAAGCTCATTTGCTTTTCGAGGTACGGGTAGACGAGTTGCGGGTAGTCAATGCCTGCAGCCTCCGCTGCTCCGCGACATGCTGCAAGCATCCCCGCAAAAAATCGATTTCCACCACCTGCTGCCCCACTTTTCGTTCCAGCGCAGCGATGCGATCTTCGTCGGCGCGATTCCGGCCCGATCCGGTAAACGCCTTGGCGCCAAACTCGCGCAACTCCCGCCGCCAGCGGTGCAACACGTTCGGGTTTACCTCGCAGGCACGGGACACTTCGGCCACCGATGCCCCCAACTCCAGCCGCCGAACTGCGGCTTCCTTAAACTCCCGCGTGAACTTCCGTCGATTCAGACCCATGACACAATTCTCCATTCGCTGAGAAACGTGTCTTATTTGCCTGTCTCAATTGTGGGGTCCACTCCAAAGCCCGACAACGTGGAAATAATTGACCCTTCTGACTTGGTCAATTTCGTAACGAAAAGCAGTGCAATGCTGCCTCTTACGATCCGTGCCTGGGTTCACAAGCTTTACCCTGTCTGATTAGTCCACCACCCAGAGTTTACCGTTTGCCGAACAGCTTGAGGTCGCAGTGGCGCCAACGGATCGGCGCGGCGGGAGATGGTCAGCTTAAGCGGCGCCGGATTCACTGCTCACCTCAGTCGCACTCGCGCTAGATACGGTGTAGTGGATAGGGCCGTGGTCTACGAGTTCTTCTTCTACTATCGCGAAGTCCTCAACAACGACCTCGGTTGAGGCCTCATCCTCCGGTTCTTGGCGGCGCCGGGCAATGGGGGTCCGCAGCTCGTCCCACACGCGAAGAACGCAGAACTCGATCACGTCACGATCACTCTTCTTGTTGTAGAAGGTTCGGATCTCCGCGAACGCTTTCCGGATCACCTGGGACCACCCGATCGTTATCTGCTTCTCTGAGGGGGTATTATCCTCCTCGTCCTCGTGTTCTTCTTCTTCCTCGTCCTCTTCTTCGTCGCCATCCTGGTCTGTCTCTCCTTCGTGGCGCCCGTTCCGTCCTGCTCTTCTTGTGATTCCCGTTCCTCCTTTTCTTTCTGGCCCTCGGGTTCGTTCTCCTGTTCGCGTTCCTGCTCTTCCTCAAGATCGCGTGGATCAACAGCATCAGGATCTTCAATCTCGCCAATCTTGATTCGGAGGTGCTAGATCATGTCATAGGCGGTGCTTGCGGGCACTCCCATCCGCCGCAATACGGCGCTGAACTTTCCATCGCGTCCGCTCCGCGCTGTTTCGGCATGAATCTCATAGGGGTTCAAGTCCCCTCTTCCGCACCAACTCTCCCATCCTCGACTGAACTCTGTTGATCAGCGGGAAGCGCGCCATCCCCCCGGCGGAGTAATCTGATGGAGTCATGAGTCCAACTGCGCAACCTCAGCTCAATCTCACCCAGACGTCCGATTACCGCGAGTCCTACGCCAACAGCGTCCAGGTTCGCGTCAGCGTGTGGGATTTTCAGCTCGTCTTTGGATTGGCTTCCAGCGAGAGTCCCGACCAGGTCACTATCAAGAACCACCAGGCAATCTACCTGAGCCCGCAACAAGCCAAGGCCCTGTGGAACGTGCTCGGCCAGAACGTCGCCCAATACGAACAGGCTTTCGGCACGCTCTCTCTGGAGCCGCAAACGCACAATTTCCCGCAGGGTCCCGTCAATTAGCTGAAACATCCGCAGGTTCGAGGGTTGAGACGCTTGACAAGCTCGTCCTGGAAAAGACTGATCGAGCCGCGGCTGGATGCGCCCTTTCCCCTCTGGATGATCTTTCCAGTGGTGTTCGCGGCCCTTTATGCCAGCCATTTCTCGCTGCTTCGGCTTCCCTACTATTGGGACGAAGCTGGCTACTACATTCCCGCAGCCTGGGACTTTTTCCGGACCGGGTCGCTGATCCCCTCGACAACTCTGACCAACGCCCATCCTCCGCTTCCCAGCGTTTACCTGGCACTGTGGTGGAAAGCTTCGGGATTCTACCCGGAGGTGACGCGCGAAGCGGTTCTGATCGTTGCGGCGATGGGTCTGCTCGCCGTTTGGAAGGTTGTCCTCTCGATCCACGGATCACGCGTGGTCGCGTTCTGGACGGTGGTGCTCACGGGCCTTTACCCGGTGTGGTTTGCGCAAAGCACGCTGGCGCATGCCGACATCTTTGCGGCGACGTTTGTGCTGTGGGGCCTGGTCTATTCGCTGCCCGAACGCCACCGCAATCCCTGGGCCGCGGCGCTGTGGTTCACTGCCGCCGCGCTTTCGAAAGAAACCGCCATTGCCATTCCGCTCACGTTGGCTGTGATTCGCGCGATCGAAGGTTTCCGCTCGCAACCTCCCAATCGCCGCCGCCTCTGGAGCGAATCCGCGTGGCTTTGCAGTTGCATTGTGCCCCTTGCCGCCTGGTACGGCTGGCACTTCGCCAAGACCGGCTACCTCTTCGGCAATCCCCAGTTCCTTCGCTACAACGCCCAGGCTACGCTGGCGCCTGACCGCGTTGCGGCCGCTTTCATCCATCGCGTGCTGCATCTGACGGGGCACATGAACATGTTCGTCCCGGTGCTGCTCACTCTTGCTGCGCTCATGCTACAGCCGAGGATTGAAAGAGACGGCAACACGCGCCCCGGCCTTGCCGCCTCCGTGCGCCGCCCAATTCTGATCCTTCTCCTCGTCAATGCGCTCCTCTTCAGTGTGCTGGGCGGAGCGCTGCTGTGCCGCTACCTTCTGCCCATGTATCCGCTCGTGCTGATATTGGCCGTCTCCACTTTTTATCGCCGCGTTCCCTATTGGCAGGCATTAGTCCTGTTGTCGGCGGCGGCGTTCGTGGCCGGCCTTTTCATCAACCCGCCTTACGGATTTGCCCCGGAAGACAATCTCGCCTATGCGCGGGTGATCCGGCTGCACCAGGCCGGAGTCAGCCAGCTCAGCCGGCGTTATCCCGGCGCCACGGTTCTTTCGGCCTGGCCTGTAACCGACGAATTGCGCCGCCCCGAGCTCGGCTACGTCAAAGAGCCCTTCGACGTTTACGCGATTGAAGATTTTTCCGCTCCCCAGATCGCGCGTGCCGCTGAGGAGCCCGGCAAGTATTCAGCCGCGCTGGTCTTCTCCACGAAGTCGGAACCGGCCAGGCCGCTGCTCAGCCTCGGCTCCCGCATTGCCGCCATGGACGAGCGCTTCTTCGGCCTGCATTACGACCTCCCGCCCGAAGCCATCGCTCATCAACTGAGCGGCACGGTCGTCTGGAAGAGCAGCGACGACCAGGGACAGTGGATCGGTCTCATCCGCTTCAACCGCCAGTTCGAAGCGTCGGTGCGCTAGCACCTGAATTTCCCGGCCAAACTATAATGAGAGTGCCGTGTCCCATCACTCTTCATACCGTTTCTGCCGGATCTGGTTTTCTGCCCTCATTGCTTTTGTGCTTTTGTTGTCGATTGCATCCGGCGTCTCCGCCCAAACTTCGTCTCAGGCACCCAGTCCCGCCGAAGCTGCCGCCGCAACCGCCGGCAAAGACCGCATCCTGCTGGTTCTCCCTTTCGACAACCGCACCGGCCAGCCGAGCCTGGAGTGGATTCGCGAAGCCGCCCCGGCGCTCCTGAGCAGCCGCTTTACCTCGGCCGGCTTCGCGCCCATGAGCCGCACCGATCGGTTATACGCTCTCGACCACCTCGGCCTTCCGCAGGGATTTCAGCCTTCGCGCGCCAGTTCGTTCAAGCTCGCGCAGACGCTCGACGCCGACTCGATCGTGGTCGGGAACTACATCACCGACGGATCGACGATCATTGCCGAAGGCCGCATCGTCGATGTGCCCCACATGCGCATGAGGCCCCCCGTGACGGCGCGCGGCGACATGAAGGACCTGGTTGCCGTCTTTGACTCGGTGGCCTGGAAGCTGACCCGCCAGCTCGACCCCGGCTTCAACGTGGCCGAAGAGACGTTCGTGGCCGCCGGCGCCAACCTGCGCCTGGATGCATTTGAGCAGTACATTCGCGGCATCACCGAGTCCGATCAAGCCGAGCGCCTTCGCCACCTGCAGCAGGCGGTCAAACTGAGCCCCGGGTTTGCACCGGCTTGGATGGCCCTCGGCCGCGAAGATTACAACGGCCAGCAATACGAACAGGCCGCCGCGGCATTCGCCAAGGTGGGCCGCGACGATCCCGACTTCCTTGAGGCCGGCTTCTACCGGGGGCTCTCGCTCATGTTCTCCGGGGACTACGCCAAGGCTGAAGGCGACTTTTCGGCAATCGCGCGCGTGCTGCCGCTGGCCGAGGTGGTCAACAACCAGGGCGTCGCCGTCAGCCGCCAGGGGCACGATGGCACCGCCATCTTCCGCCAGGCAACCGCCTCCGATCCCGATGAACCTGACTATCACTTCAATCTTGCGGTGAGCCTCAAGCGACACGGAAATGGCTCCGAGGCCCTGGCCGAACTGAGCCAATGCCTCAAGTTCCGGCCCAATGACAGTGAGGCGCAGGCCCTGGCAGCCGCATGGAAGCAGCCGGGAGTCTCCACCGTTGATCCGCTGGAGCGTATCGCCCGCACCTTCGACGCTGTCGCCTTCCGCCAGGCGGCGGTGATGCTCGACAAGATGGAGGCCACCCGACTCGCCGCTCTGACGCCGCAGGAGCGTGCGCGCACCCTCGCCACCCAGGCCCGCGATTTTCTCTCGCGCGGCCTTTTGCTGGAGTCCGAACGCCTCTACCAGGCGGCTGTGGTGGCCGACGCCGGCGCTGAAGATGCCCACGCCGGGCTGGCCGAGGTGCGGGAGCGCACCGGCGACTCTGCCGGCGCTCGCAAGGAGGCCCAGGCCGCGCTGGAACTCAAACCATCGGCTTCTGCGTATCTGGTATTGGCGCGGCTCGATTTCGCCGCCAGCCACCTGACTGAAGCCAACCAGGAGGCTTCTCAGGCGCTCAAGCTGAACCCCAACAGCCAGGCCGCCCAGGAACTTCTGCGCCAGGTCGCCGCCAGGGAGGCGCAGCCGAAGTAGGGGCAGAAGGAGTACGCCATGCTTCAATCCGTGCGCAGGTTCGTTACCCGAATCTCAGGGTTGCCGATTGTCCTTGGGATCGGAGTGTGGTCTTTCGCCGTTATCGCAGCCGTCCAGGCCCAGCCGCCCACGCCCCAGCCGGTTGTGGAAGAATTCGTCCTGGCCGACACCGTCCAGCCCGTCACCGAAGGCCAACTCGAACGCGCCATTGCCCGCGCCAACACCGAAGGCGCCGCGGCCCTGCTGATCGAACTCAACACTCCGGGCGGCCTGGTCGACTCCATGCGCAACATGGCCGGCGCGATTCTCAGCTCGCGTGTCCCCGTCATCATTTACGTTGCGCCCGCCGGCGCCCGCGCCGGATCAGCGGGATTCTTTCTGCTCGAAGCCGCCGACATCGCCGCCATGGCTCCCGGGACCAATGCCGGCGCCGCCCACGTGGTCTTCGAATTCGGCAAGCCCGACGAAACCATGACTCAGAAGGTCGAGAACGACGCCGAGGCCTTCCTGCGTTCCTACGTCTCCAAGCGCAATCGCAACGTGGACGCCGCGATTGCGGCCGTGCAGTCCTCGCACTCCTATACCGCCGAAGAGGCCCTCGACAAGCACCTGATCGATCTCACCGCCAGCAGCGATACCCAGTTGATCGCCGCACTCAACGGCCGCGAAATCACCCGCCTCGACGGCAGCAAACAGGTGCTGCACCTCGCCGGCGCGCGCATCCAGCGCTTTGAGCCCACACTGCGCGAAAACCTGCTGGGCTGGCTGGTGAATCCTAACGTCGCCCTGCTGCTGCTGGTGGGCGGAGCACTGCTCATCTATCTCGAATTCAATACGCCCGGCACCATCGTTCCCGGCGCGCTGGGCACGCTGATGGTCCTGCTGGCGATCTTCGCGCTCAACCTGCTGCCCATCCGCTATACCGCCGTCCTGCTTTTGCTGGCCGCGGTGGTCCTGCTGGTACTCGAAGCCAAGTTCGGCGGCCACGGAGCGCTCGCGATCGCCGGCATCGTCTGTCTCACCCTGGGCACGCTTACGCTGGTGGCCGTCCCCGATTCCCGAACTCGCCGTGAATCCCTGGATCGCCATCGCCGTCAGCACGGCATTCGGAGGAATCACCGCGTTCCTTGTCCGACTCGCCGTGCGCGCGCGCCGCATCAAGGCCAAGCTCGGCGTCGATGCACTGGTCGGCCATCTCGCTTCAGCCATGGAACCGCTCACTCCCGAAGGCCATGTCCTGGTCGACGGCGAAATCTGGCGTGCGGTGGCCAACGAAATGATTCCGGCCGGCACGCCTCTCCAGGTGGTTGGTCACGAGCAGTACCTTCTCAAGGTGACGCCGGTTCAGACCGCCCGGCAGCCGGCGCCTAGCGCGCACTGGAGTACAATCCCTCCTGAACTCCCGAAAAGAGGAAAGGCCCATGTCTGCTGCCGATCTGCCCATTCCGATTCTGATTTTGATCGCCATCGTCCTGCTCTACATCCTCAACTCCATCAAGATCCTGCGCGAATACGAACGCGCCGTGATCTTTCGCCTTGGCCGCGCGCTGCCCGTTCCCAAAGGGCCCGGCGTCACCCTGATCTTCCGGCCTTTCGATCAGATGATTCGCATCTCGCTGCGCCAGGAAGTGCTCGAGGTCCCGCACCAGGACGTCATCACGCGCGACAACGTCACCATCAAGGTCAATGCGGTAGTCACGTTTTACGTAGTCGATCCCAATATGGCCGCCATCAAGGTGTCCAACTACGTCTACCAGACCTCGCAGCTTGCGCAGACCACGCTTCGTACGGTCCTCGGCGAAGTGGAACTCGACGAGCTCCTCAGCCACCGCGACAAGCTCAACCTGCGCATCCAGTCCATCATGGACCAGCGGACAGAACCATTTGGCGTGAAGGTCGTTTCCGTCGAAGTGAAGCAGGTCGATCTCCCCGAAACGATGCAGCGCGCCATGGCCAAGCAGGCTGAGGCGGAACGCGAACGCCGCTCCAAGATCATCCACGCCGAGGGCGAGTTCATGGCCGCTCAGAAACTGGTGGACGCCGCCGCACTGCTTGCCACCCAGCCCATCACCCTGCAGTTGCGCTACCTGCAAACGCTGACTGAAATCGGCGTCGAGAAGAACACCACCATCGTCTTCCCGCTGCCGGTTGAATTGATCTCGATGCTCAACAAACTGGCGCCGGGTTCGTCGGCAGCACCCGCCGCACCCGTCGTGAAACGGCCCGAGCCAGCCGAATAGCCCGGGAAGCCGGGAGCGAACGGAAAGCGGGGGCGACCGCCGGAATCGGCGGGCGTCCCTGGGAGCAACACCCGAACCTGGTAAGCTAACCGCCTGCCCGCAAACCCGACGCAAAAATCTACGTCTCGCGTAAACTAGATTGCAGAGGAATCGATGCAGCGTGGTTTAGGCGGTACAATATTTGAGCCCGTGCAGCAGCCCGAGCGGGGCGATCGCGAACTGACCCTGGGCCCGTTTATGCTTACGCTCATCGGCTGTGCGCTCTTCGCTCTTTGCGGCATGTGTTTCGTCTTCGGCTATTCGGTCGGGCGTCGAAACCCGGAAGCCTCCGCCGCAATTTCCGTGCCTCCCGCCGCCCCGCCTTCCGCCGTTCAAACCGCCAATCCCCAGTCGAAGCCTGCCGCCGGGCAAGGCGGATCCCAGCCGCAGCCGCCTGCAGAACCTTCCGACTCCACCGCCGCGACGGATGCAAATTCCGGCGCAACCGAAACACCGGCTTCGACAACTCAACCCGCTGCTTCCCCGGGAAATCCGACTGCATCCGCCGCCCATGCGGTGCTGGCCAGCCAGCCCGGCTCTGCGCAACTTCCCTCCGGCAATGGTGCGGTCCAGCCCGCACTCGCCCAGTCGGCCGGAATCATGGTGCAGATCGCCGCCGTCTCCCACCCCGAAGATGCCGACGTCCTGGTGGGAGCCCTGCGCAAGCGCGGCTACGCTGTTGCGGCTCGTCGCGACCCGACCGATGGGCTGCTGCATGTCCAGGTCGGCCCCTTCCCTAATCGCAACGACGCCTACGCCATGCGCCAGAAGCTGCTCAACGACGGTTACAACGCCATCGTCCAGCCTTAGCACTAGTCCCTCAGTCCCTGCATCTCTCATCCACTCCGGCAGCCCTGACGCAATCGCGGTCCGCACGGCTTCCATCAGCTCTTCGCGGGTCGCAAACCTGTGTGGATCCAGCGGTTCGTGGAACGTGATGTACGCCGTTCCCGGCCGGACACGCGAGCTTCCTTTCGACATCATGCTCTCGGTTCCATGGATCGACACCGGGACACAGGGCGCCCCCGCCTCCATCGCCAGGTAAAACGGACCCTTCTTGAACGGCAGCAACCGTCCATCGCGCGATCGCGTGCCTTCAACGAACGTGGTGATGTGAATCCCTTTTTCGAGCACGCGCCGCGCCTCCGCCACGCTTTCGATCGCGCTCTCCACCCGCCCGTCGCGATCCACCGGCACAAAATCGCCCAGCTTCATGCCGTAGCCCAGCAGCGGAATCTTCATCAATGAGCGCTTCAGGAACGCCGACGTGCGCCCCGGAATGCGCGGAATCAGCGCCGGAGGGTCGAGATTCGAAACGTGATTCGCCATGAAGATGCATGCTTTGTGCGCCGGCACGCGCTCCAGGCCAGTGGTCTCAACGCGAATTCCCGCCAGCCAAAAGGCCAGCCGCACGATCTTCTGCGCCGCGTTGTAAAGCGGTGTGGCATTCCCCGTGATCATGGCCCAGGGTATGAAGACGATCGCGGCTGGAAAGCCGAGGATCAGGATCGTGAACAGCAGTGTCAATGAGGCGATCATGGAGATCCCGCCCTACGCGAACCTCTGTTTGAGCCGCGCGGGCAGTTTCTCATAGATGCCGTCGAACCCGCCATTGGACAGGATGGCGACCACGTCGCCCGATTGCAGTTGCGGGAGCGATGGACGCCACAATCGAGTTTGCATCTGCGATGCAACTCGGCAGGCGTGCCTGCGTCGTTGAGCCGGCGCACTACGTCTTCCGGGTGCAGGCGCTCGTCCTCAGGAATGCGCTCCTGCTGGTACACCCCGGCCAGGATCACACGATCGGCGAGGCCGCAGGCTTGCGACGATTTCCCCTTCCAGCACCTTGCGCCGCAGCGTGTTCGATCGCGGCTCCAGCACCGCCCACAACCGCGACTTCGGATACACGGAGCGCAGCGCCCGCAGCGTCTCGCGAATGGCCGTGGGATGATGCGCAAAATCGTCAATGATCGTCACGCCGCCAATTTCCGCCCTCACCTCCAGCCGCCGCTTCACGCTTTTGAAACTCGCCAGCGCCGCCTGAATCGCTTCCTTGCCAATTCCCTGCCCTGCCGCCAGTGCCGCTGCCGCGGTCGCATTCAACGCGTTGTGTTCCCCGGCCAGGCCCATCTCCAACTCGGCCCACAGCGCCCCCTCGCGCCACACCTCCCAGCGCGTAAGCCCATCCTCGTGGCGCAGATTCTGAATGCGCCAGTGCGCTTCGGCAGTGAATCCGTACCGCTCCACACGGCAGAACGCGCGCGCCACGCATTCGGTCACGTTGGCGTTCCCGTCGTAGGCTACGATCACGCCGCGCCGCGGCACCAGGTTCACCAGCCGCTTGAACGCCGTCTTCACCGCCTCGAGATCCGCATAGATATCGGCATGATCGAACTCCACGTGGGTCAGGATCAGCGCATCAGGAAAGTAGTGCAGGAACTTCGGACCCTTATCAAAGAAAGCGGTATCGTACTCATCGCCTTCCAGGATGAAGGTCCGCGTAGGCCGAAGCTGAAAGCTGGTTCCGAAATTCTCCGCCACGCCGCCGATCAAAAACGACGGCTCGCCGTCCGGCCGCCTGGTATATCCACGCCAGCATGCTGGTGGTGGTTGTCTTTCCGTGCGTTCCCGCCACCACCAGCGATTCTCGTCCGGCCAGAAATTCTTCCTTGAGCAGCGCCGCCATCGACGTAAACGGAATGCGTTCATCGAGTACGCGTTCAATTTCCGGATTGCCGCGCGATAACGCATTGCCCACGACCACCAGGTCGGGCTTCGCATCGAGATTGCTCTCCGCGTACGGCTCCAGCACCGGTATTCCAAGCTCGCGCAGCAAATCGCTCATCGGGGGATACGCCGCCTTGTCCGACCCCGTAATGCGATGCCCGCGCAGTTGCAGCAACCCCGCCAGCGAAGCCATCGCCGTCCCGCAAATGCCGATCAAATGAATATGTTGCGGCGTCTCTGTCATCTCCACCACCGCGTCGTCTATTCCCTGTTCCCCATTCCCTGTTCGCTGTCTTGTCATCCCGCCGGCTCCAGCAAGTTCATTTCGGCTTCTTCACCTGCGCGCAACTCTGCATTCAGCGCCGAACACCAGCGTCACGTTCTGCCGCGAAACATGGCCGCTGCGCAATCCAATCGCAATTGGACCCTCAAAATCGTCGAACACCCTCGCGATCACCTGTTCCAGAAATTCCGGCGGCATGCCCGGTGAAGCACAATCCAGCATCTCGCCGAAAACAATCCCCGTAACTCCATCGAGTTTCCCCGCCTGCCGCAGTTGCCACAACATCCGATCGATCTGGTAGGGCTTGGCTCCCGTGTCTTCGAGGAACAAAAGCCGGCCCTCGGTGGCCGGTTCCCACGGCGTGCCTAGCAGCGAAACCAGAATGCTCAAACATCCACCGTACAAGGTTCCCCGCGCTGTCCCCGTCTTCAGCACACGCAATCCCTCGCCCGGCCCCACGCTATACTGCTCGCCCGCTAGCGCCGCGTGAAAGCTGGGCAGATGCACGCCGTCGTCGAGATAGAAATCGGCCGCCGCCATCGGTCCATGAAACGCCGGCAAGCCCAATTCATCGAGCAAACGCAGTTGCACTCCAGTCAAATCGCTGTAGGCAAAAAATGGCTTCGGATGTTTGCGTATAAGTTCGAGATCCAGCCCGGGCAGAATGTAATTCGAGCCGTAGCCGCCGCGCAGCGACATCACAAGCTGCGATTCCGGATCGGCAAATGCGGCATGCAGATCGGCCACGCGCTGTTCCGCCGTTCCTGCAAAGAACAGCGGCCCGCGCTCTTGCGCGTTGGCTGCAAATCGCGGCGCGAACCCGAGCCGGCGCAGCGCTTCGACGCCGAGTTCCATGCGCTCCAGCACGCGCAAACGATGCCGGCGCAACGATGCTGATCCCCGCGCCACGCGGAACAGGTTTCAACTTCATCAGAGGAGGATGTTCGCGCGGACCTGTCATCCGTCCCACGCCTCGCCGCGCGCAATCAAAGCCGCCGGCCCGGTGAGTTTCAACTCCGTCCCAGGTCCGTCCCACGCCACGGTCTGCGCGCCGCCCGGGGCAACGACGCGCAGCGGCGAAGTGCAGCCATTCAAAGCTATGGCCGCGGTCGCAGATGCGGATGTGCCCGTGCCCGATGAAGTCGTCGGCCCTACTCCGCGTTCGAAAATGCGAATCTCGATTTCGCCCGGGTTCACTATGCGCACGAACTCGACGTTGGTCTGATAGGGAAAATCAGGATGCCCGCAGATCTGCTGCCCGATGCTTTGCCAGTGCTGCCCATCGACGGTGAACTCGGCATTTTCCACCACGATCACGAAGTGCGGGATTGCCCGTGGAGACCTCAACGCCCGGCACCTGCACGCCTCCCGGAATGGTCACGATCCGCGGCGCGAATTGGGGCACACCCATGCCGGTCGTCACTTCGACCACAAAGTTCTCGCCTGCCTGCACTCGCATCGATATGGCACACGCGCAAGCCCGCGTCGGTCTCGATTTCCAGCGCATCGCCCGCCTTGGCGCCAATTGCCTCCGCCATCCACGCCGCCACGCAGCGGGTTCCGTTGCCGCTGATCTCAGCGATCGACCCATCGGCATTGTGCAGGCGAATGCGGCCCGACTTCGGCCCCGTCCACGCGAAGAATTCGATGCCGTCCGCGCCAATGCCCGTATTGCGCGCGCAAAGCCGCCGCGTCAGTTCGGCCCAGTCGCGCCCCTTCGCCGCCTCTTCGGTCACAATCAGAAAATCGTTGCCGCAGGCGTGCGCCTTGGTAAACGAGATCAATCTTCCTCCCGAATGAAAGCTGCGTGGCACCCTGGTCCCTTAGTCCCTAGTCCCTCAGTCCCTGTCTTTATCAATCTTCCTCCGGATCGCGGAAGGTGAGCAGCGCGTCGATGGCAGGCTCGGCGCGTAACTTCATCAGCAAGCTCTCGTGCTGCCTCTTTGTCGCCGTCACTGCGAAGCTGACCCGCTGCAACTCGCCGATCGCGTCCCGCTCCACGTTGGTCAGGCGTTCGCCCGCTTTGTCCATCGCATCCAGGATCGAGGTCAGCATCAGCGTCTGGTCCTGTCCCGCGCGCTTCATACACCAGCGGATAGCCCTTGAGGCTTGCCGCGCCTCTCCAGGAATCCCAACCAGTTCAAGCGCGACAATCACCACCATGATCGCCGCAACCACCGCAGCCGCATACAAGCCCGCGCCGCATGCCATGCCGATGGAGGCCACCACCCACACGCTGGCTGCGCTGGTAAGCCCGCTGACGCGGCTGCGATTGTGCATGATCAGGCCGGCGCCAAGGAACCCGATGCCCTGAACAATATTCGATGCCACCTGTCCCTTGTTGGGGCTGGCATCTCCGGCCAGCACCGCGGAAACAGGGTAAAAAACGCCGCGCCCATGCAGATGAGCAGATTGGTGCGGACCCCCGCAGCCTTGCGGCTGACCTCCCGCTCCAAGCCGATGAGACCGCCCAGCAAACAGGCGGTCAGCAATCGTCCGATGGCGCCATTAACCACCACGATCTGTTGCAGGCGATCGAAGCTGAAGGGCTGGGCGAAATTAGCAAACTGAACGATCATGCAAGCGTTTCCTTGCCCGATGCTACCACCGCAGAACGCCGAAGTTCACCGTCATTGCGGCGCTCCCGCGGCATAGGTATCGGACACGTAAATCGTTCCCGCCGGCTGGTCCTTCATGGCAAAATGCCGCACCGGCCTCAGCCCTTCTGGATGCGCATGCACCGCGCGGTCCACGTCGTCGCCGTCAAACGCAAGCACAACCGCGGCATGCGCAGCCGGCGCGGCCAGCGCCGCCTGCAGATATTCGCGATCGCTTTCGTTGATCGTCTGCCGCAGCGTGATCCCGCTGAACGCCACAAACTCCGGATGCACCGAAGTATTCATCAGCACCGGCGCGCCCGGCCGCTGCGCCGCCAGTTCGCGCAGCACCGGCGGGATCTCGATGTCATACGACGCGCCGCGAATCGATGATTCTTGGTCCCTTCCACATACACCAGCGGATGCTCGCGCACCACGATCACCGCATTCGCAGCAATCAACGCGAACATTGCACCGAGAACATACCGCGTGCCACCGCGGTTTGAATTCGCGTACGCCGGTCATCACCAGGTGCGTGAAGAACGCAATTCCCAGCGCAAATGCCGGCAGCAGTTCGAGTCCGTAACGCGTGTTGTACCAGGAATGCGGCCACCAGGGCGGCAGAAAGATCGGCACCGACCCGTACGCGACCGAATACGCATAGAACGGAACCGGCAGCCACAGCAACAACGACCACGCAAATGCGCGCCGCCGCGCGATGCAGCCACGCCCATGCCGTTCCCAGCACGCTCGCGCCGAGCAGCCATGTTCCCCATCGCTCTCCGGCCGCATCCATCTCCGCGGCCTTCACAAAAAACTTGAGCGACACCCACGGATTGTGCCACCCCGGATGCGGCGGTCCCGCGCCCGGCGTCGCGGTGCGGATCTCGATAGCCCTCGCCGAGTACGGTCCGCGCATGAAGTCGAGCCAGTCGCCAAAGACGATGGCGTTGTAGGAGAACCACACCACCGGCGCCGCCACCACGATCACGCTCGCGATCCAGAAGTCTCGCGAACCGAGCAGACCGCGTTTCGCCAGCGTCACCCCGATCGCCACCCACGCCAGGAACGCCATCACCCATCCGTCGTAGCGCGTAAAGACCGCCGCCACCAGCGCCAGCGCAATCCAATAGAGCAGGCGATTCGCGCGGCGGCGCTCAGTTGCTGAGTCCGCCTGAACGATCCAGCGCAGCCCGCCACTCCACCAGCCACACCGACGCCCAGATCATCTCGCACACAAACAGCGGCTCGGTCATGGCCGTGGTCTGCATGTAGAGCAGGTTGGGATTCAGCGCGAAAAATGCCAGCGCCACCGCGGACGCCGCGCGGCCTGAGCCAGCGCCGCGCCAGCCGGTACACGCCCGCACAGCCCGCGAGATAAGCCAGCGCGGAAGGAATCAACCCCGCGACTCCATTGGCCCACCACGCATACACCGCGACAAAGGGAATCATCAGCAGGTGCGGCAGGGGCAGCCACACCGAACCAAGTTCGGAAAGTCCCGGCCGCCGCGAATCAATCACCCGCCGCGCAATGTGCAGGTGCGCGACGGCATCGCCATAGTTCAGCATCGCTCCGTGCCGCCAGCTCCATGCCGCCGCCAGAAGCGATGCCGCCGCGCAGCCGGCCAGGACCACCAGCCATTCCGCGCGGCGAATCCGGCCTTCAGTCAAGGTGAGTCAGCTCGCGGAACATTTCGAATCGTTCGTCGATCTCTTCGCGCGACAGTTGCTGCAGCCGCTCGGTTCCGAACCGCTCCACTGCAAACGAGCCCATCACGCTGCCGTAGAACATGGCGCGCCGGAATGCTCCGGGGGTCAGTTCCTTCTGCGATGCCAGGTAGCCGAAGAACCCGCCCGCAAAGCTGTCGCCGGCGCCGGTCGGGTCGACCACTTCTTCCAGAGGCAGCGCCGGCGCGCGAAATGTCTTTGCGCCGAATCCATTCTTCGCCTTGCCGTAGAACGCGGTCGCGCCGTACTCGCCGTGTTTCACCACCAGCATCCGCGGTCCCATGTCGAGCACCCCGCGCGCCGCCTGCACCAGGTTGCTGTTCCCCGCCAGCATGCGCGTCTCGGTGTCGTTGATGAGCAGGATGTCCAGGCCCTTCAGCATTTGCTTGAGCGCATCGCGATGATCCTTGATCCAGTAATTCATGGTGTCGCCGGCCACCAGCTTTGCCTGCGGCATGGCCTCGCGCACGCGCCGCTGCAGCACCGGATCGATGTTGGCCAGGAACAGGAACTCCGAATCGCGATAGGCGTCGGGAATCTTGGGCTGGAACGCGCCAAACACATTCAGTTCGGTTGCGTGCGTCTTGGCCTCGTTCAGATTTTCGAGATACGAGCCTTCCCAGAAGAAGCTCTTGCCCGCGGCTCGCTCAATGCCCTGCGTGTCGATGCCGTGCGCGTCGAATACTGCCTGCTGCTCGGCGCCGAAGTCCTCGCCCACCACGGCGATCACGCGCACGTTGGTGAAGTAGCTTGCTGCCAGGGAAAAATAAGTCGCCGCGCCTCCCAGGCACCGCTCCCTTCGTCCCGCCGGAGTTTCAATGGAGTCGAAGGCAACGCTGCCCACCACTGTAATTGCCACGTATAGTCCTCACTTTTGGGTTTTCTTAGGTTCGCAAAGATGTCTGCGAGCGCTGCGGGCTTACCATCCGAAATACTTCCCGAACAGCAGCTTCAGCGTTCTCTTTCGCCTGCGCGGGAATCGCATCCTGCTGCGTCAGCACCGCGAAGCTCGCCGCCGACGCGCACGCGCATGTCCGTTCTTTCGGCATGGCCGCAACCGCTTCCTTCACCACCTTGCAGGCGTTGGCCGCGTTCTGGTGCAGCACGGCCACAATCTCCTCGATCGTCACCGCGTCGTGGCCCTCGCGCCAGCAGTCGTAGTCGGTCACCATGGCCACGGTCGCGTAGCAGATCTCCGCCTCGCGCGCCAGCTTGGCTTCCTGCAGATTGGTCATGCCGATCACGTCGGCGCCCCAGCTGCGGTAAAGATTCGACTCCGCCTTGGTGGAGAACTGCGGACCTTCCATGCACACATAAGTGCCGCCCAGCTTGCCCACCACACCGGCTGCCTTGCACGCCTGCTCGGCGGCCTTGGCCACCGTCGCGCACACCGGATCGCCGAACGCGACGTGCCCCACGATCCCGTCTCCGAAGAAGGTGGACATGCGATGAAAGGTGCGGTCGATGAACTGGTCGGGCATGATGAAGTCGGTCGGCTTGTGCTCTTCTTTCAGCGACCCCACCGCCGACACCGAAACGAATGCGCTCCACGCCGAGCTTCTTGAAGGCATAGATATTGGCGCGGAAGTTCAGCTCCGAGGGCAGGATGCGATGGCCACGTCCGTGGCGCGCCAGGAAGGCAACCTTGCGCCCTTCCAGTTCGCCCAGAACAAAGGCATCGGACGGCTCGCCAAACGGCGTCTCTACGCGTTCTTCCTGTACGTTGGTGAATCCGGGCATGGAATAAAGCCCGCTGCCGCCGATAATGCCGATCTCCGCTTCAGCCAAATCGTTCTCCCGATGAGGGCCCGTCTCCGGCCCGCGCCTTCGCTCTTAGCAAACAATTCAGTATAAAGGCCGGGCACGGGCCCAACCGCAGCCCCGCGACCCCCAGACGCAATCCGGCGGCCCGAAGTCCTTCGGCCCGCCGGAAAGCTAGCAGCTAAAGCATTTTAGGATTTACTGTAGACCGCTTAAGCAGAGTCGGAACCATGCTTTCGCATTGTCTGCAGTGATGAGTTTCAAGGAGTCAGCAATCGTCTGTTCGAGAGCGTCTTTAGTTCTTGCCTGTGCCGAGCGGAGCAATTGTTTGAGCTTTGCCCAGGCCTTTTCGATGGGGTTCAGATCCGGGGAGTAGGGGGGCAGATAGAGCAGTCGCGCTCCAGCGCTTTCGATCCAGGCGCGCACCGCCGGGACCTTGTGTGAACTCAAGTTATCCATGACCACCAGGTCGCCCTGCTTCAGAGCCGGGCACAGTACCTGCTCGACAAAAGCCAGGAAGATATCGGCGTCGGTGGCTTCCTCAATGGTCATGGTTGCGATCATCCCGTCCAGGCTCATTGCACCCAGAATGGTCATGATTTTCCAGTGACCTCCGGGTGTGGCCTCATGGATGCGCCGGCCTCCCTGACAACGCGCACGGAGCCGCGTCATCGAGGTCGTGACACCGCTCTCATCCAGAAAGATCAGCCGCTCCGGCGAGATCGTTCGGATGTGCGCGACGAACTCTTCGCGCTGCTTGCGGTTGGCTTCCGTATCGCGCTCGCTGGCGTGGAGTGACTTTTTTTCAGACGCAGGCCGAGCTTCCGCAACAAGTGCCAAATCTGCGGCAGGCTTAGCCTCACGCCTGCCTCGGCGCTCAACCTGATCTGGATTTCCGACAACGTCAGATCCGGCTTGGCGCCGATCCAACCCGTCACCTTCTGCTGCGCTTCGAGGTCGGCGTGCGGCTTGCGGCCCGGCTGGTGTCGAATGCGCTCAGCCTGCCCCGTGCGATTCCGTTGAGCCGATATCTTCTTCGCCCAGCCCACGCTCACCAGAAAACGGCTTGCTAGTTCCTCAAGCGTTTCCTCGCCCTGGTCGTAGGCCGTCAGAAACTTGCGGCGTAAATCATCCCCATAGGCTTGCGCCATCGTTTTCTCGCCGAAGAGTCTCGCCAGAAAACCAGTTTACACTATTTCCTAAAATGCTTTAGCGGCTGGAGACCTATTTGATTTCCACCACGTTCATGCTCCAGGGAGTCAAGGTAAAGGTCAGCGGCAGACTCTTCGCACCAAGGTCGGTCGTGGTAAGGCCGGTCCACTTGGCTCCGCCCGCATTGGCGGGATTCGACTGGTCGTAGATCGACTTGTCATAAGTGGTGACCGTAACGTCGTTGCTGGCGCTTTGTTTGGACAGGGTGATGGTGACTGGTTCGCTCTGGTCCTTGTTCAGGTTGAAGAGGAACAGAGCCGTGCCTCCGTAATGTGTAGCAGCGTAGGCGCGGATGTTGGTCGAGTCGCCGGTAAATGTCGTGCTGAGCGCGTTTTCGCCTGTCACGGCAATGGTCTGGAACAGGTTGAAAGCCTGCGCGGTGGGCGACATGGTGCCGATAGGACCTGCGCCCGGACAGTTGGGGTCGATATCGGAGAAGATGCTTAAAGCTCCCCACGTGTTTTGCCAACCGTAGAGAGATGGATTGCTGTTGTTATTGTTGGGATTGGACCCGCTACCGGCGTTGCCCAGGCAATTGCCGAAGCCGATCCACCAGGTCAGGCGCGAAATGCCTTCGTTCATCGCCTCGCCCAGGATCTGGCCGGCATACAGGCCCTGCGTGATCGACCAGCTCTGCGTACCCGGATTGGCGCTGTTGCCGCCGAGTTCGCCCACGTAAATCGGAATGGGATTGGTGTTTCCGGCTGCCGTGAGCTCGGATTTGATTGTTTTGATGTTGGTGGTGAAGTCCAGCGCCGCCTGGTAGACGAGATAGTTGTCGTTCGTCACACTGCCGTACTGGGGATAGTAGTGATACTCGACGAAATCGTATTTTGCATTGGCCAGAACGACTGGATCCCAATTGGCTAGGCCATTGCCGCCCACAGTCCCGGCATCCACCACGACACCAACCGACGTAGTCGGGCTGGCGTTCTTGATCAATTGGTAGTATCCGGTGGCGCCAACAACGGAGTTGGCGTAGGTCGTTGGATCCCACTTGTTGGTGTGGAGATCAAACTCCCAGCTCCCATAATTCTCGTTGCCCACCGTCACATGACTGGGCGCGAAGCCCTCGCTGGCGGCTTCCGCCACCCAGCCTGCAGCCTCGGTGGGATCGCCTCCACCGTTGCAGGTTGCGTTGCTGCCGTAGTTCGCCGTGAGTGCGAGGTCATAGTTGCCCCCCTTGGCGATGGAAGTTATGAAATCGGCGAAGGGACTGTAGCCGCCCCAACCCGTGCCGGGGCCCGGGTCATTGCAGTTGTAAGGAAGGAGGTTGGTCGCCGACGTCCGCCAGTGCCAGATATCGGACCACGACCCGCCCGGCCAGCGGATCGCCTTGATCCCCGCCTTTGAAAAAGCGGCATTGATAGAACTTGCATTTCCTACCACGTCATACCAATTGGCCAGATTCATTCCCAGCAACTGATTGGTGACGGGGGCGAGCGTCGTGGACTGATTCACCCTAATGGTACTCATGGTGATGACGGTGATCGCCGTCGATTGCCCGGTCTTTGAGTTGAACAGCGTCGAGCCGGCCGTGTCAGGCGTGTAGGTGGCCGTGAGAGTATCGCTGCCTGCAGCCAGCGCCCCAGCGGCGATGGTGATGGTCGCGCTACCCGCGCTGAGCGTGACCGGCGATGGCGAGGTATATCCTCCGCCAATCACGCTGATTGTGCCCGTCGCCGCCGGCGCGCCCGCGCCGCCGCTTACCGCTACGGTCACGTCCACGCTCTGGGCAGTATTGATACTCAACGACGCCGGCGTCACCGTAACCGTCGGAGTGGCCCTGGCTACGCTCACCGGCGCACTAGTTCCCGTAGCGCTGGCGTAGGCCGCAGAGCTGGCTGCGTCCGGCGTATAGGCAGCACTCAGCGTGTCGCTGCCATACACCAGCGAGTAGGCCGGGATGAGGATCGTTGCGCTGCCGCTGACCAGCGGCGTCGCCGATGAAACGTAGCTTCCGCTGCTTAGGATTACCGAACCAGTAGGCGGGGCACCAGTCCCGGTCACCTTCACCGTCACGCTCAAGGACGACGACGTCGCCAGGCTCTGCGATGCCGGCGCCACCGACACGGTCGGTGTGAGTTGACTTGTCACCGTAACCGTCGTCGAACCTGACGCGCTGGCGTAAACGGCCGAACCCGCCGTATCCGGACTGTAAGAGGCCGTGAGCTTGGCACTGCCCGCTGCCAGCGTTCCGCCCGGAATGGTAATCGTCGCGCTCCCCGCGGTGAGCACCTTTGCTCCGGAGGAATAGCTCCCATTGGCGCCGGTCAGCGTGACGCTTCCCGTCGGTACAGGCCCCCCGGAGAAGCCCGCCACCGTCACCGTTACACCCAGGTCCTGACCAGTCCCGATACTCGGTGCCGCCGGCGTCACCGTCACGGTTGGCGTCACAACAGTCACCGACACCGTGGCGGAACCCGATGCAGGGGTGTACACGGACGAACTCGCGGTGTCCGGAGTGTAGGAAGCGGTCAGTGTGTTAGAGCCCAGGGCCAGTGATCCAGCCGGCACAGTGATGGTTGCGCTTCCAGTGCTCAACGTCGTGGTCGCCGAGCTGTAACTGCCACTGCTCAGGGTCACCGTTCCCGTGGGAGTCGCCGAACCTGGGGTCGCCCCCAACGCGATCGTTACCTGCAAGGACTGGGCGATGGTGATACTATTCGCCGCCGGCGTCACCGTCACGGTCGGGATCGTCGTGCTCGTCACCGTAACCGTGGCGCTGCCCGAAGCACTGTTATAGTTCGAGGAACTGGAAGAGTCAGGCGCGTAGGAGGCGCTCAGCGTGGCTGTTCCCGCAGCCAGTTTGCCCGCCGGAATGGTGATGGTGGCGCTTCCGCCGCTTAGGGCCGTAGCCGATGAGTTATACGATCCGCTGGTCAGTGTTACCGATCCTGTCGGCGTGCTTGAGCTGCCGGATACGGTGACCGTGACCTGCAGCGAGTCTGAGGGACCGATGCTGGTCTTGGCAGGCGTCACTCGGACCGTGGGCGTGGTCTTGTTCCCGCCGCCACCCCCGCCGCCGTTCCCGCCGCCACCCCCGCAGGCCGCCAGCAACACGGCAACCGCCGACACCAGACAAAGCACCGCTCTGCGCGCAAAACGTCCCATCCCCAGGCTCCCTGCCCGCAAAGTTCCACCCGGGCCGGAATAGGATTTCCGGCTGGCTAGCATCTAAGCGGAGTAACTTTGAATCCGTACCATCTTACACGAGAACGTGGTATCGGTATCATCGAAATTCGGCAGCGGGGCCTCCGCACCGTCATTGCCAGGGTGTTCGGCAATAATTCTCCCCGTGCAAAGGCAAGCGCTATTCCCCTCCGGGCCTTCACCCTCCCGCATCTTTTTTTCGGTTGTTTGCGCATGATTATCGATGCCCGGAGCACAATCGAAATGAACCGGTGATCCGGTTCTCGGGGAATCGCAGTCCTTTGCAAAAAAAAATCTGGCGGTGAAACTGTGAAAGCGCGCTTAACAACCTTTGATTCAAAGACTTATCTTAATTTCAATGCCGGAAAGTGTCGCGAACATGGTGCAAATATCAACTTTTTAGCCCTTTTGGACCCCCTGAGTCAGCTCGTCTGCAGGCTCCCGCCTGACCTTCAACCTTGTCCTACCGCGAATGACTTGATCGAATTCTGAACACTTTCTCATAGGTCCCCATCCGGCGCCGATAAGGACGGCTGTGCGACAAAACCTCGCATAGAGGAGGGGGATCATGGCTGTGCGGAAGACTGGGGAGTGCCCGAGGTTGTTTTGGATTGGAAAGGCCGTATTGCGGGGTGCCGCCCTTGCGCTCATGCTGGTCATCACGCTGCCCGCCGGCGCGGCCAATGATCGAGCCGTCAAGACCAAGGTCCCGCCGGTCTATCCCGAACTCGCCAAGCGCATGAAGATCACCGGCGTGGTGAAGGTGGAAGCCACTGTGGATGCCGACGGCAAAGTCACGGGGGTCAAGACCCTCAGCGGGAGTTCGGCGTTGACCAATGCGGCAGAAGATGCGGTTCGGAAATGGAAGTTCGCCGCTGGCGATGGCACAGCCACAGTGGACGTGGACGTGACCTTCGCGATGGCCCAGTAATCATTCCGCCGAACGTGAAAGTTTAGGCCGAGGCCGGCTAAATTGCGTACGCGCCTGTTCATGGCACGTCTCGATCGCCGGCCTCCGCGAAATGGTCTCAGCCCTCCGCCCCGTGGCACTTCTTGTACTTTTTGCCCGAGCCGCAAGGGCAAGGATCGTTACGGCCGACTTTTTCGCCGCTCCGGCGTTGGCTGGTCTGGCCCCCATTCGACCCACCTGCCATGCTGGCTACCGCAAGCTCTCTCTGCTTCTTGCGCGCGAACTCTTTCTCGAGCTGGTCGATGGTGGTCGATGGGGTGCGCGTGGAAATCGGAATCTCGCGGGGCGCCGCCTCCAGCATCGGCCCCGATCCGTCCATCCCACGCGGAGAAGCACTGGCCACCGGGGGCGCTGCGGGAACAGCACGGCGCGGCTGCGGCGCCACCGTCACGGGCTGCCCGTCCGGTCCAATGATCTGCATCCGGAACAGGAAGCGGACTGTATCCTCCTGGAACTTCAGCATCATGGCTTCGAACATGTCGAAGGATTCGCGCTTGTAGGCCACCAGCGGATCCTGCTGCGCATAGCCGCGCAGTCCGATGCCTTCCTTCAGGTGGTCCATGGCCAGCAGGTGATCTTTCCACAGGCCGTCGATCACGCTCAGCATCACCATGCGCTCGTGGTAGCGCATGGTTTCCGCGCCCAGGATGCCTTCCTTTTCCTGATAGTTCTCCTTCAGCTTCTCAAAGATCTCGTCGCCCAGCTCATGCCGCGCCAGTTCCAGCGGCTTGATGCCCGCCCCGGCCATGCTGAAGCCGAACTGGCCGATGAGCCGTTCTTCGAGGCCTTTCATGTTCCATTGGTCGGCATGCTTGTCTTCGGGCGCGAATTCGTCGAGCGCGGAGCTAAGAATCCCACCGACGTAGTCTTCGAGAATCAGTTCGCGCTGCTCGACTCCTTCGAGCAGTTGGCGGCGCAACCCGTAGACAGCCTCGCGCTGCTTGTTCATCACGTCGTCGTATTCAAGCAGATGTTTGCGCGATTCGAAGTTCTGCGCTTCCACGGCCTTCTGCGCGGCCTCGATGCGGTTCGAAATCATCTTCGACTCGATCGGGACGCCCTCTTCCATGCCCAGTCGTTCCAGCAGCACGCTTACCCACTGCTTGGCGAAGATGCGCATCAGGTCGTCTTCGAGGGAGAGGAAGAAGCGCGACTCGCCGGGATCGCCCTGGCGGCCGGCGCGACCGCGCAACTGGTTATCGATGCGGCGTGATTCGTGCCGCTCCGTGCCGAGAATGAACAGACCGCCAGCCTCGATGACTTGTTCGTGATCCTTCAGCGCCCATTCATTGTGTCCAGCGAAAGCCGCGGTCCAGTCGGCTTCCGCGACCTCGAATTCCTGCCCCTGGTAGTAGAAGCGCAGGAACCCGGGCGGCGCCATGGGATTGATGGCCCCTTCGGCCACGCTGATGGCGCGGGCGTGGGCCTTCTTCACCAATTCCTGGCGGGTCATGAAGTCGGGATTGCCGCCGAGCAGAATGTCGGTGCCGCGGCCGGCCATGTTGGTAGAGATGGTGACCATGCCGAGGCGGCCGGCCTGGGCCACGATCTCCGCTTCCCGCTCGTGGAACTTGGCGTTCAACACCACGTGGCGAACGCCGCGGCGCTGCAGAATGGCCGACAGCCGCTCCGACTTTTCGATCGAAGTAGTGCCCACCAGGACCGGCTGTTTCTTCTCGTGCAGCTCGGCAATATTGTCGGCAACAGCATTGTACTTTTCTTTTTCAGTGCGGTAGACGACGTCGGAATTCTCGAGACGCCGCATCGGCTTGTTGGTCGGAATCACAACGATTTCGAGTTTGTAGATCTTCTCGAATTCGGCCGCTTCCGTTTCGGCGGTGCCGGTCATGCCGCTCAGTTTCTTGTAAAGGCGGAAGTAGTTCTGGAAAGTGATGGTCGCCAGGGTCTGGTCTTCCTTGCGGACCAGCACGCCTTCCTTGGCCTCGATCGACTGGTGCAGCCCGTCGGACCAGCGGCGTCCCGGCATCAGGCGGCCCGTGAAGGTATCAACAATAATTATTTCGCCGTCCTTCACCACGTAGTCCACATCGCGCTTGTAAAGACCCTCAGCCTTGATTCCGGTTTCAACGTAGTGCTTGAGATCCCAATTTTCGGTGTCGGCAATGTTGTCGATTCCAAGGGCCTTTTCAATCGTGATCCAGCCCTCGTCGGTCACACCGATGGTCTTGTGCTTCTCGTCTACAACGTAGTCGCCGCTGAGGAACTTCTCGCCTTCGCGGAGCTGAATGCCGAGCTGCTCCTGCCGCTTGGTGTCGCTCCACTCGACTTCTTCGCCCTTGACCAGCTTGGGAATGATCTGCCGCACCTTCACGTACTTGTCGGTGGTCTGGTCAGTGGGGCCGGAGATGATCAGCGGGGTGCGCGCTTCGTCGATCAGGATTGAGTCCACCTCGTCGACGATTGCGTAGTAGTGGCCGCGTTGTACGCAGTCCTTGAGCTCGAACTTCATGTTGTCGCGCAGGTAGTCGAAGCCGAACTCATTGTTGGTGCCGTAGGTGATGTCGGCGCCATAGGCGGCGCGCCGTTCGTCGTCGCTCAGATCGTGGACGATAACGCCGACGGTGAGGCCGAGAAACTCGTAGATCTTGCCCATCCATTCGGCGTCGCGCTTGGCCAGGTAATCGTTCACCGTAACCACGTGCACGCCGTGGCCGGCCAGCGCGTTCAGGTAGCAGGCCAGCGTCGCGACCAGCGTTTTTCCTTCGCCGGTCTTCATTTCCGAAATCTTGCCGGAATGGAGCACCATGCCGCCGATGAGCTGCACATCGAAGTGGCGCATGTGCACCGAGCGCCAGCCAGCCTCGCGAACCACCGCGAACGCCTCGGGCAAAACCTCGTCGAGCGCGGCTTTTTCGGCGGCCTTGATCTCCGCGGCGTCGGTCAAGCCCTCGAGCTTGGCCGTGATGCGGGTCCGGAACTCTGCCGTTTTGGCGCGAAGCTGTTCATCGGAGAACTTTTGCATCTCCGGTTCCAGAGCATTGATGGCCGCGATGGTGGGCATCAACTTCTTGATGACGCGCTCGTTCGCTGTGCCGAAAATCTTGGTGAGTACCTTGTCGAGTAACACGTGAATCTCCGTAAATCAGTGTAAATTGCTGTCGAAATGCGCGGGCGTTTATAAACTCGCCCGCCGAAATTGCAGATCAGGCTTGGCCGGTGGATCTCATTCCAGGCGCCAGACCAGCCGGTCTACTGTTTCGCCTCTGCGAATCCGCCGCAACTGCCCCATCAGGTGGCGCTGCGGGGTGTCGGGGCCGCCCTGGTCGTCATCATCCGCCTCTTCTTGCTCCCGTATCCGGGCCTTGGCGACGAACTCATGATTTGGCCGGTGGGCCATGACAAGAAATAGAAGCGCCGCCCCCATCGCGTCGGGAGAACTGGCCCCGACCTTGACGATTCGCGCCGCATCTTCCGGCTTAGTGTCGGGCCGTCGAAAAACGTGACTCCAGCCGGCGACTATCATCATTGCCACCAGCCAGGTGACCGGGTTCGAAAGCCACAGGAGAAGAGTGAGAATCATTCCGGAGCGCTCCTTTGTTTCACGCAACGTTTCGGAAAAGCCCAATCCCGGGTGACACGTCACCATAGGCTGGATGGGGATTGAAAACGCGTGGGGAACTAAAGGAGGGACGGCGGAGGCCGCTGGAACGAACCGGGAAGCGCGGGCGCGGAAGGTGTGCGGCCCAATGAGATCAGAGACTTGGACGAGATGAGGCTAAGCGGCGCCACGAGCCCAATGAAAAGTACGGGCAAAACAGCCATCCACGCGCCCGCACCGGTGTTCTGCAGAAATGCGACTGACCCTTTGCGCGCCGAGCCGAAGTGCACATATTGCGGTGCGCCGATGGCCGCGTTGCTTGCGGCGCTCTGGTGCCCGGCGAGAAACTGCAGCACAGGATTTGTATAGACCGTCGCGTTGTCAACGCCGGCCTGCACGCGGGCGAGGGACACGACCGCCATCGCGGCGACCGCCAGCCACATCCACGCGCTCCTGTATCGGTTTCCTGTCATCGGTTGAGCAAAGGGCTCATCTCACATTGTGCCACAAAATGAGACTGCCCGATGAAGCCATTCCATAAACCCAGTCCATAAAACCAACCCGGATCAGTGCCCTCCGGTGGGGCCGCCTCCGATGCGGAATTTGCGGGTCAGCAACACAATGGGCGCGGCAATCAGCGTAATCACGCCGATGATATGGAAACAATCCATGAACGAGAGCATCTGTGTCTGCGCCTGGAGTTGGTGATAGACCCGCGCCAGCGCCGCGCCCATCGCATCCGCATGCGAAACCCCGTGCGCCTCAAGATAAGCCGCCATTTGCTGGACCTGGTTGAATAGTGCCGGCTGCGACGCCGGCAAATTGGCGCCCACGGTGGACTGGTGAAAGTTTTGACGGCGCTCCAGAACCGTGGTGGCGAAAGCGATGCCAAAGCTGCCGCCCCAGTTCCGGAAGAAGTTCGTGATGGAAGAAGCCTTGTTGTTCTGTCCGGGTTTCAACTGCGAATAGGCGATCACCGACAGGGGAACAAAGAAGAAGGCGTAGCCCAGGCCCTGGAGCGCCCGCGCCCAGGCGTAGTGGGCATAGTCGGTCTCGAGGGTGAAATGGCTGTAGTGGAGGAACGACATCCCCACCACGATCACCGCTCCGGTCAGCAGGTAGCGGGGCTGCACGATTCCGCGCTGGACCAGTTGAGCACCCACAGGCGCCAGCAAAGTAATCACAAACGCGCCCGGATCGAGCACCAGTCCGGCATCGATGGCGCGGTAACCGTAAAGTGACTGCAGGATCTGCGGAATCATGGTGGTGGAGGCAAACAGGCCGAAACCGAAGATGAAATAAAACAAGTTGGCAATGGCGAAGTTTCGCGATCCCAGCAGCCGGAATTCGATGACCGGATCGGGTTGGCGCAATTCCCAGATCACGGCTATCGCCAGGCATCCAAGAGCGATTCCGAACATCCACGCGATGAACCGCGAGCCGAACCAGTCATCGACCTGGCCGCGATCGAGCAGAATCTCAAGCGCCGCCGAGCCAATCGCAATCAGGCCGATTCCCACTCCATCCACGCGAAGCTTTCCCATTTCGTCGCGGACCAGTTTTCGTTCCTGCTCAAAAGCCGGCGGGTCGTGGACGAAGCGCGAGGTGAGATACATGGACAGGAAGCCGATGGGGATATTGATCAGGAAGACCCATCGCCAGTTGTAGTTATCCGTGATCCAGCCGCCCAGAACCGGCCCTATGGCCGGCGCGGTCACTATCGCCACCGTATAAAGCGCGAAAGCCGAAGCGCGCTTGTGCGCCGGGAATGTGTCTACCAGGATGGCCTGTTCCACGGGAGCCAGGCCGCCTCCCCCGATGCCCTGCAAAACGCGCGCCAGCAACATGATTTCCAGGCTTGGCGCCAGTCCGCACATCAAGGATGTGGCAGTGAACAGGGCGACGCAAAGCAGGTAGTAATTCTTTCGCCCAATGACGCGGGAGAGCCACGCCGACATGGGCAGCACCACCGCATTGGCAACCAGGTATGTTGTTAGGATCCAGGTCACCTCGTCGTACGAACGCCCCAGCCCGCCGGCGATATAGGGCAGCGACACATTGGCGATCGACGTGTCGAGGAGTTCCATGAATGTCGCCAGCGTAACCGTGAGCGCGCAACCACCCATGGATTGATGGGCCGCTTGGGGACGAGTCCAAGCCGTGGTCTCGGGGCAACGTCTGGAGCGGGGAGGCTGGCGGCAGCGGCCATGCAAGTTCCTAGGACGAAGATTGAGACCGAACGGTCTCGTTTTCCATCTGATTCTCCAGATTTGCGACCGATGCGTCTTTTTTTGATGTATGCTGGTCGCCGAAGGAATGAGGTCATGCGAAAGGGAGAATTGACGCGCGAGCGGATCATCGCCCAGGCGGCCCCGCTCTTCAACCAGCGGGGTTTCGCCGGGTGTTCGATGCAGGATGTGATGGAGGCAACCGGACTGGAAAAGGGAGGCCTCTATCGCCACTTCTCTTCCAAGGAAGAACTGGCCACGGAGGTGTTCCGCTACGCTGTAGCCCGCGTCAACCAGTTGCGCAACGACAAGATCGATCGCGACCACGGCGCTCTCGCCGAGTTGCAATCTACGGTTCGAAGGTTTGTCGAGATTCGCTCGGACGTCGCGGGAGGATGCATCATCTTTAACACAGCAATCGAAGAGGATGATGGCAACCCGCTGCTTCGCAACATGGCGCTCAAAGCCATTGAGGACTGGAAAGCCCGGCTGGGCAAAATTGTCGAGCAGGGTATCCGCCGCGGCGAGATTCGCAAAGGCACCGTCCCGCGCCGGGTCGCCAACGTGCTCATCGCAACGCTCGAGGGCGCTCTAACCATCAGCCGCATGGAAGGTACAGGCACGGCGCTCGAAGACGCGCAACACGCTCTCGAATCCTTTCTGGACAGCCTCGCCGCCTGAGCGGTCCCACGGTTCCACCCGATGCGAAAGGAGCATTTCATGAAAGAATCCGCCGCCGCGGCAGCCCTCCTGGTCTCCGCAATCTCGCTTGCGTCGCAATCGCCGCAAGTAACCTTGCCCGCCTCGCCATCGACAGTCGTATGGGGCTATTACTCCGCCAAGGCCAAGCCGGTTCTCACCGTTCATTCCGGCGACACGGTGCGGATTCAGACGCTCTCAACCTGCGGGCCGACCGAGCGGCTGATCGAGCAGGGCGTGGCTCCCGCGGATATTCCCGCCTATAACGCCGATATCTATCGCGAAGTGAAGGATAAGGGCCCTGGAGGCCACATTCTCACCGGACCGGTCGCCATCGAGGAAGCCGAGCCGGGCGATGTGCTCGAGATTGACATTCTCAAAATCGACATCGACGTGCCCTTTGCATGCAACGGTTTCTCCGCCGGCCGCGGCTTTTTGCCCAACGATTATCCCTACAGCCGGCGCAAAATCATTCCTCTCGACCGCGAACGCATGATTGCGAAGTTCGCGCCCGGCATTGAGATTCCCTTGCATCCGTTCTTCGGCAGCATGGGCGTAGCGCCGCCCGAATCCGCTGGCCGCTACGACAGCGCTCCCCCATGGATGCACGCGGGCAACATCGACAACAAGGAACTGGTCGCCGGTGCCGCGCTCTACATTCCCGTGCATGCCAAGGGCGCCCTTTTTGAGGTAGGCGACGGCCATGCCGGCCAGGGAAACGGCGAGGTAGACATTACCGCCCTGGAGACATTTCTTTCCGGCTCTTTCCGATTCATCGTGCACAAAGACCGGCATCTCCTCTGGCCCCGCGCGGAGACGCCCGACGCCTACATCAGCATGGGATTCAGCCCGGACCTGAAAGAGGCTACGACGCTCGCCGTCCGCGACATGATCAACTTCCTCGTCGAAGAAAAGCACCTGAGCCGCGATGATGCTTACATGCTGACCAGCGTGGCGGTAGATGTGGATATCACGCAACTGGTGGACGGAAATGTCGGGGTGCATGCCATCTGTCACAAAAACATCTTCAAGTAAGCCAAACCAGGCAACAGACTCTGCAACTTGCTTCCCATCTGCCGTAGTATGCTTCCTACGCAGAATTTCTCATTCCAATTCTGGTTTCCTGAACTCGTCGCACCCGCTCGCGCTTTCCGTGTGCCCTGAATTCAACTCATCAGTCCAGCCGATATGGAGCTTCCATGCAGATCCATCGCCTGATCATCACGATGGCGTTTGTCGCCACTTCCTCAGCGCCACTCATGGCTGCCGCACCCACCGCCGCCGAGCAGACTCATCGCGGCTACTATCGTTTCCCGGCAGTTCATGGCGAGACGATTATCTTCACCTCCGAAGGTGATCTCTGGTCGGTGAGCCTTCATGGCGGCGCGGCTCAGCGGCTCACCACCAGTCCCGGCATGGAGCGCTTCGCGTCGATTTCTCCCGACGGCAAGACCATCGCCTTCGAGGCGAATTACGAGGGGCCCAATGAGGTCTACACCATGCCGATTACCGGCGGTTTGCCGGAACGGCGCACCTGGGACGGTGGAGCGCAGCCGGCGGGATGGATGCCCGACGGCCGGCTGATGGTCGTCACTTCGCGCTACTCCACGCTCCCTGCCGAGCGACTCGTTCTCCTCGATGCTGAGGGCAAACGCGACATTGTTCCCCTCGCCGAGGCGGCCGAGGCTGTCTACTCCAGCGACGGGCACAGCGTGTTCTTCACTCGCTGGGGTTGGCAGGGCAGTTCGACCAAGCGCTACAAAGGCGGCTCCACCGAAAACCTGTGGCGCTACGACGGCCAGAATGAAGCGGTTCCGCTCACTGCCGACTACACCGGCACTTCCGCGCACCCCATGTTCTTCCAGGGCCGTGTCTATTTCCTTTCCGATCGCGACGGAGTGATGAATGTCTGGTCGATGGACCCGGACGGAAAGAACCTCAAGCAGGAGAGCCACCAGCGCTTCTTCGACGTCGAATCGGCGTCTGTCGCCGACGGCCATATCGTCTACGCATCGGGCGCCGACCTCTGGATGCTCGACCTCGCCGCCGGACACGAAGAAATCATTCCCATCACCCTGGCTTCCGACTTCGACCAGTTGCGCGAGCACTGGGTCAAGAAGCCGCTCGAATATCTCACCGCGGCGCACATCGCTCCCGACGGCTCCAGCGTCGTTTTCACCGCGCGCGGAGAGGTGTTTACCCTGCCCGCCAAAACCGGCCGCATCGTAAAGGTCGCGGGAAACTCATCGGTGCGTTATCGAGAGGCGCGCTTCATGCCGGATGGCAAGAGCATCCTGGCGCTGTCTACAGATACCGGCGAAGCCGAATTCTGGAAATACCCATCCAACGGCATCGGCAAGCCCGAGCAATGGACTAATGACGCGAAGGTGTTGCGCCTCGACGGCGTTGTCTCCCCCGACGGCCACTGGCTCGCCCACTTCGACAAGGCCCGGCAGCTATGGGTCTACGACATCAAGACGAAGCAGCAGAAACGTATCGCGCAGTCGATGAGCGGCGACTTCTCCGACCTTGCCTGGTCCGGCGACAGCCAGTGGCTCGCCTATTCCGAATCCGCCGACAACTCCTTCCAGCAGGTCAAGCTGTTCAACGCGAACTCCGGCGCCATCCAGGCCATCACGTCCGACCGCTTCAACAGCGGGACTCCGGCATGGAGTTCCGACGGCAAATGGCTCTACTTCCTCTCCGACCGCAATGTTAAAGACCACCATCAACTCTCCCTGGGGACCGCGCGAACCCGAGCCCCACTTCGATCGCACCTTCAAGATCTATCAGCTTGCGCTGACGCCGGGCCTGCGCTCGCCCTTCCTGCCGCCCGACGAACTGCATCCCGACACCGACAAGGACAAAGACAAGGATAAGGACAAGGACAAGAAGGAAGAGCCCAAGGCCGACGATAACAAGAAAGCCGCAGACGACAAGAAGACCGACGCTAAATCCGGCGATGCCAAAAAGACCGAAGACAAGAAGGCGGATGAGAAGAAGCCCGACGAGAAAAAATCGGAAGAAAAGAAACCGCCCGAAGTAAAAATCGACTTCGCCGACCTGGCTTCACGTCTCACCGAAGTCCCCGTCCCTCCGGGCAACTACGACAGCCTGCAGGCCGCCGAAAAGCGCCTCTGCTGGCTCAATGCCAACGACGATTCGCATGAGCACATGTCGCTGCAGTGCCTCGAAATCGCCAATAAAGGCGACGAGCCCGACACGGTGATGAGCGACGTCAAGGGATTCGAAATCTCCGCCGACCGCAAAAAGATGCTGGTTCGCAAGGCCGACGATTTCTACATCCTCGACTCCGACGCCAAGGGCGCATCGCTCAACGATCCCAAGGCACTCGGCCAAGTCCGCCGTCAACCTGTCTCGCTGGACCATCTCCACGAACCCGCGCGAAGAGTTTCGTGGCATCTTCCTCGATGCCTGGCGGCATGCAGCGCGACTTCTTCTACGACCCCAACATGCATGGCGTCAACTGGCCGGCGATGCGCGACCGCTATCTGCCCCTTGTCGATCGCGTTGCCGATCGCGACGAACTCAACGACGTGATCGCGCAAATGGTCGGGGAGCTATCCGCGCTGCACACCTTTGTCTTTGGCGGCGACTCGCGCAAGCCCGCCGACCAGATTGACCTGGCCGCTCTCGGCGCACGGCTTGCGCCGCGATGAGAAGGCCGGCGGCTATGTCGTCGAGCATATTTACGAACACGATCCCGATCTGCCCAACCAGGCGCCTCCGCTCGCCCGTCCTGATTCGCTCGTCAAGGAAGGCGAAGTTATCACCAGCATCGACGGCGCCGATGTGCTGAGCGTCCCCGATGAGCGTACTCTGCTGCGCGGCAAAGCGGGAACGCAGGTTCTGCTCCACGTCAAGCCCGCGTCGGGCGATGCGCGCGATGTCCTCGTCACTCCTATCAGTTCGCAAGACGATGGCGCAACTTCGCTATGCAGAGTGGGAATACACGCGCCGCCTGGCCGTCGAGAAAGCGTCCAAAGGTTCCATCGGCTACGTGCATCTGCGCGCCATGAGCCTCGACCGACATTGACCAGTGGGCGCGCGATTATTACCCGGTGTTCGACCGGCAGGGCCTCATCATCGACGTGCGCCGCAACGGACGGCGGCAACATCGATTCCTGGCTGCTCAGCAAACTGATGCGGCAGGCGTGGTTCTATTTGCAGCCGCGCGTCGGCAACCCCACCTGGAACATGCAATACGCCTTCCGCGGGCACGTCGTCGTTCTCTGCGACAGCTTCACGGGCTCTGACGGCGAAGCCTTCACCGAAGGCTTCCGCCGTCTGAAACTCGGCAAGGTAATCGGAACCCGCACCTGGGGCGGCGAGATCTGGCTGAGTTTCGACAATCGGCAGGCCGACAACGGCATCGCCTCCGCCGCGGAATTTGGCGTCTACGCCGACGGCAAATGGCTCATCGAAGGCCACGGCGTCGATCCGGATATGGTGGTCGACAACCTGCCCCGCGGAACCTCCGACGGCAAAGACGACCAACTTGACGCCGCGTTGAAGGAACTGGAGCAGGAGATCCAGGCCGACCCGCGCCCAGTGCCTAAAGCGCCTCAGCATCCAGACAAGTCGTTCAAGTACCAGCAGTAGGCTGGCGGGTTTTCAAATCGACGAAAGCACCCGACGCCGAAGTGTCGGTCCCGACGAACCACCCGCTGCTGCATTGAGAAATCTGCGAATGTCTTCAGGCGAGGCAAACTCCAGCGGGCCATTCGGAGTTGCGATCAGCACGGAAGAAATCTCGCCTCGCTGGTTTAGGAACGGAGTGCCGGGGCCGCTCTTCGCGATTTCCAAATCGTCATAGGACACGGAGGAGAAATCCGGCGAGTCATCTTCCAATGGCAGAACAGATAACTGCAACTGGGAGCGGAGTTGGGGCGAGTCAAAATCGATGCAGGCGAGGTTCAAGCCGAGCGGATAGAATCCGATATCGCGAAATCTCGCCGGATATCGATTTCCGTCGATCTCCACTTCCACCTTTTGCTTTATGTTCTTCCAGGTTTGCCGCTCCTCGTAGGACTTGACGACATCGAAGGTCGTAATCACGTCGCACGTGTCATTGGGAAAGCCGGCTGCCTGAGCGATCATCACTTCCTTGTCATGACCGTCACTGGTGCGGCGCAACTCGCTGACGGTGACGGTGATGATGTTGGATGCGGGAGCAGGATGGACGACCGATTGCGCGTCCTGCGCCACGGCATGCGTGGGGTTGCCAAGGGAAAGCACCATTGCGAGGGCCCATATCATGAGTTCGACGATGCGATTCTTCAAGTCGCGACCTCCTTGCACTAAGCGGAGAAATGCCGATACAGCGGGGGGTGTCCCGAAAGTATGTCAACTAGTGCGTGGTCCATTTGCCGCATGACAAGCTTTCTTACGTTGGTAATCCCGACCAGACTACACGCTGGTAACTGAAACGGAGAGATCGCGCCGGAGAGCGCAATGAAAGGAGCATGGAAAATTCCAAGCATCCTTTCCCCTCGTGGCTGAATCCTTCCATCGGGATATGGTTCGAAAAGAAGGAGATCGCTGACCGTCATGGAGAAAGACGCACCTCTGCGCCAACACCTGCTTGATTTGCTCAAAGGCGGAAATGCCCACGCTACCTTTAAGGACGCAATCCAGGATTTCCCCGCCGAGCTGCGCGGTAAGCGACCAAAAGGTGCGCCCCACTCGCCGTGGGAATTGCTCGAACATATGCGGCTCGCGCAGTGGGACATTCTGGAGTTCTCGCGCGATCCCAATCACAAGTCTCCGGGATTCCCGGATGGATACTGGCCGAAATCGCCCGAGCCGCCGGATGACAAAGCGTGGGATCGAAGCGTGAACAGCTTTTGTCAGGATCTGCAATCCCTCTGCGCATTGGTGGCCGACGACGCCACTGACTTGTACGCCCAGATTCCCGGCGGAGACGGTCAAACCATCCTGCGCGAGGCGTTACTGACCGCCGACCACAACGCGTATCATCTCGGCCAGTTGGTACTGTTGCGGCGCATACTGGGGGCGTGGAACGTGGCCGGATGACAATCGCGGGAGATTACGCGGCGGATGAGCCTACCGCCTCGAACGTCAGGTGCTCCGCAGAGGAGTGATGCTCGTCGCGCCATTGCTCAAAGAGACGGCCATAACTGAGAGTCATGTACTCGGAATGGGGCACGCCAAGGCGGGCTGCGATGCGATCGATCCAGGTGGGGTCGCCTTCGAGTTCGGCGAAGTTCCCGATAGGGGTCTCGTCGACGACACAGTGGCCCTCGCCGTCGCTCCACTCGCTACGCCACTTTTCATAGCGAAACGCTGGGATCAACCCGAGCGACTGAAAAACCTCGGCCAGGGCTTTGCCGTCGGACACTTCGGTTTCGGTCTCGATGCGGTGCTTGTGGCGATCCTCGCCCGGCCCGTTATCGGGAAGCCGCTTGTGGGTCAGCGTGCACTTGCCGCCGTAGATGCGAATGCGCAAGATCTCCGTCCGCGAACGCATTTTACGGTCCGGCGTGTCGTAGAGGACGTTGCTCTCGAATGTGCGCGGGGTGTCGAGGTGGAAACCGGCCTGGTCAAGCCGCACCGCGAGCTCGGATAGGTCATCGACGCGAAACTTGATCTCGGTCTCGACAGCTACCATGATTTTGTGAGTATAAGCGAGCGGGCCGGGTTCCTTGCCCGACTGCGAAGAGAACGACAGTGAAAACCCTCCGCCTGAATTTGGATCCCGAACGCCTGGACACCGACGAGGCGCAGCAGGCCCTCGACCGTGCGGGGGAAATCGTTCGCGCGGGAGGGTTGGTCGCGTTTCCAACCGAGACGGTGTATGGGCTTGGCGCGAATGCTCTCGATGCCGAAGCCGTGGGGCGCATCTTCGCCGCAAAACAACGTCCGTCGTGGGATCCAATTATCGTGCATATCGCCGGGCCGGTTGCCGGGAACGCGATGCTCGACGGTCTGGTGACCGATATTCCCGAGAATGCGCGCAAGTTGATGGCAGCATTCTGGCCAGGCCCTCTGACGCTGCTCCTGCCCCGATCGGCGGCGATTCCCGACAGCGTGACCGCGGGGCGTCCACTGGTAGGGATTCGCATGCCTTCGCACCCGGTCGCATTCGAGCTGATTCGCCGGGCGGGGGTGCCGATTGCCGCACCGAGCGCGAACACGTTCAGCCGGACTAGTCCGACGACCGCCGCTCATGTACTCGAAGATCTCGACGGGCGCATCGACGCGATTCTCGATGCCGGGCCGACCCCGCACGGCGTGGAGTCGACGGTGCTCGACCCCGGTCAGTCGCCGATGATCATCTATCGTCCTGGCGCAATCACGGCCGATGAGATCATCCGGGTAGCCGGAATCGTGGAAGTATACTGCGCCGTGCAGCCGTCGGATTCGCCGCAGGCGCTACCTTCGCCTGGAGTGGGACTGCGACACTACGCCCCACGGGCGCGGCTCGTACTCGTGGAAGGACCGCTCACGGAATTGCCGCGCGAACTCGCCGAAACGGCGGCGCTATATCCGTCTGACCGCGTCGGGCTCATGCTGCCCGCCGATATGAAGTTGTCGGCACCGGTGTCTGCGGCGATTTTTCCGTGGGGACGGTGGTCGGCTCCGGAGGAGATGGCCCGCGATCTCTATGCAGGGTTGCGTGCACTTGACGCCCAGGGTTGCACGGTTGTCCTGTGCCCTGTTCCGCCTCACGAGGGGGTCGGAGACGCGATTCGCGACCGGCTGCATAAGGCGGCGCGGCGGGGTTAAGCCATTTTCGGAAATACTCCGGCCTTTGTAGCTTCAGGGAAGCCGCTGCCCCAATTGGTTACGGCTATCGGCGTGGTGTTTTCCGCTGTCGTAGTTCCCACCTTAGCGGACACAAAACGTCCGCGAAGGTGGGGCACCCAGGTTTTGTGGCGGGTCCGATGTCAGAATGCTTAGATGATAAATTTCAGTGTCGGCGTTGAGTCATGGCTTACTGGCCGCCTTCGCCAAGCTTATACATGTACTTGATGGCTGACTTGTAGATGAGGGTTTTGTTGCGCCCGCGGACCTTCAGAGCGCAGCGATCGTACCACTCGATCTGGCCTTCGACCAGTTCTCCGTCTTCGAGGACGATAACCATTGGGGTCTGGGACTGGATTTGCTTCTGCAGATAAAAGAGCTCAGCCTGGCGCTGCGCCACATCGCCATCTGCAACGTACGCGGGGAATCGAAATGTGGAGGGCGAAACGGAGTGCTTGTGGTGCTTGCGCGAACCGGGCGAGTTGAGTGCGGCTGCACCCGGGGAACCGCCAACGGGAGTATAAACCGGCTGACTGCTCATTTTGGTCGTCCTTCCTGAACGCCGAGCTGAAAACGTGCAATACGGGGGAATCTATGGTCCAACATGCGCGCAATGCGCGCATGGCGGCTTGATCGAGCGCAACCAATCGCGAACTCTCTCCCCAAATCGCGCTGGAATAAGGCCGGTTCACCGACGGGCGAATTCCCTGGGTCAGCCGGAATACAGCACGGCGCTGCGACAAAACGCGCAATCTGTCTGCTGACGACCAGTCGCTTGGTTGCTTGTACCTGCAAAGATGCCTGGATTCTACCGCTAGTTGCATTGTTTGCGTGAGGAAATTCTTAAGGCCGAGGCTTGCCCGTGAAATTCCTTGAATTTGTAACGATGGGAAGCGCTCAGCGGCGCTCGAGGCCGACCGCCATGGCATCGAGGGAGAGCGAGCGCAACAGGTTCCTCCGCATGCCCAGTTCGACGTCGAAAAGCGCTTTGGCGGCGGCGTCAAGCCAGTCGGCGGTCACCCCGGATGCGAGCCGCTGCAACTCGGGGCCGAGATCAACATTACGGACAAGGTGCGGCGTGCCTGCCACAACGAGGAGCAGATCCTCGAGAAGCCGTGCCAGCGCCCGGAGGAGGTTGACGGTCTTCTCCTGGCCGTCGGCTCCGGCCCGATACCGCTCCGTGGCCTGGAAGAGCTGGGAATAGTCGGGGTCGCGGAGAGCCGTCTTCAGCATGATGAGCGCATCCTGCCGGCTGGCGAGGTACGTTCCCAGATCGATGGTCAATGCCCGGCCCACGGCGCCTTCGGCCAGGCGCGCCGCCAAGGCACGATCCTGCGGTTTCATCTCCGGCCGGCGAGCGGCGAGAAGGGTCTCGAGTTCAGCCGGAGGCAGAGCACCAAGGGTGTGCGTAATGGCCCGCGAGCGGATGGTCGGGAGGAGCTCCTGGGGGTTCTCGCTCAATAGAATCAGCGACGTATACTCCGGGGGCTCTTCCAGCACTTTAAGCAGGCTGTTGGCCGCCTCTTTCATAAACGCCGACGAGGTGAAGATGGAGAACGAGCGCCGGGCTTCCACCGGAGGGCGAAAATAAGCCACGTGAATGACCTGGCGCACCTGTCCCATCTTGATGACCAGTTGCGGCGGGTCGGGCGGTACAACCAGGACGTCGGGGTGAGTCTGAATGAGGATGCGAGTTTCGCGCTTGTCGGCATCGCGCATTTCTTCGCGCGCTGCAACCGACTCGGCCACCAGTTGATCCAGGTTGGCAGCCTCGCCGATCCGTTCGCAGTTGCGGCACCGGCCGCAGAAGTCTGGCAGCCCGTCGGACTCGGTGGGATTGAGGCAGTTGACCGCCTGGGCCAGCATCGTAGCAAGGGTGTACTTCCCTGCTCCTCGTGGTCCCGAAAGGATCATGGCCTGGGGGAAATGACCCGAACGCACGCTCTCGCGGAGCCGATTTACGGTCGCCATATTCCCCAGAAATTGCCGGAAGCTCACCGTTCGAGCGTAGAGCATCGACAGAGGGCGTGTCGACTCTTGGGTTCGCCGTCGATGTGGGCTGCCAGACATCGGACCCAAGTCGAACCACGGCGGACACTTGCCTATCCTGAATTCTTTTTGCTCAAAGCGCCCCGCTCCGCCTATTCTGGCAGCGGTTCTCGATTGAATCTTTAGTTCATGAGGTCGCATGGGGCGCGCAATCTTCATCAGTTATCGCAGGGACGACACGGAGGGCGAAGCCGGACGGCTGTTCGACGACCTGGTGCGCTCGTTCGGCGATGACTCGGTATTTATGGATGTCTCGGGAATCAACCCTGGAATGGACTTCCGCAAGGCCATCGATGACAACGTCGCGGCGTGCGGGGTGCTGCTGGCGATGATCGGTCCCACCTGGTGCGCGATGAAGAACAACGCGGGCACGCGACGGCTCGACGATCCCAACGATTTTGTGAGGCTCGAAATTGCCTCGGCCCTGGCGCGGAATGTCGCCGTAATTCCGGTGCTTGTGCACGACGCCAAGATGCCGCGGCCCGAAGAACTTCCCGACAACCTGAAAGACCTGGCCTTCCGTAACAGCGTAGAGATCACGCATGCGCGCTGGAACTCAGACGTGCAATTGCTTACCCAGGCGTTGACACGCTATGTGGCTCCGACGGCGTCGTCCGATACCGCGCCGGTGCATGCCACCGTCGCGGTACAACTGCCGCCGCCTACGGCGCCGGCGACGAAGCCTCGCTCCAGCCGGCCTTCCGGCGTGCCGCTGATCCTGGGGATCGTGGCGGCGGCCGTTCTAGCGCTGGGCATCGTAGCGTATTTCATGTTCCGCGGGCCAGGTTACGGTCCCTTGCTCGGCACCTGGACCAATCCGGCACCCATTGCACAAAACGGTCTCGATAAGCTGGAACTGTCACCGAACGGCTCACAATCCCTGTCGGTTCACGCGTGGGGCAAGTGTGGCCAGTTGCAGTGCGACTGGGGGACGCAGACTGCTACCTTCGACGGGCAGCAGGCGCAGGCAAGCTGGCAATTTGCGCCGGCCAGTCCGGGCGCACCCCCCAGTCGGACCGCTGCCGTGACGTTAAAACCCAGTAACGGCGAGTTGAGCGTCACGATTCACAACACTTGGGCCGGCTCTCCGCCAAATCAGTACGAATTCACGTTTGTAAAGGCTCAGTAGTGGATGCTCACATGCTCTAGTACACAAGTCGCCTTGCATTCCCTCAGGGGCTAAAGCCCCCCTGATTCTGCGACGGTTATGTACGGGCTGAAGCCCGTACCCTTCAAGATGGAGACTTATTCGGAGTTTCCCTGGATCAAGGTGCAAGCCGGCTTGAGCTTCCTATGCTGAGCGAAAACGCTGGCCGGGTGCGGGATCGCACTTTAGAGTAGAGAGAAGTCTTACCCGGAGAGTGCCGCCCGATGGGGTATCACGACGCGTTGGAAGCCGGTTCAAAACTCGACTCCTACCACATCGACGCGCCGGTGGCGCGCAGCGGGATGGCGTCGATCTATCGCGCTACTGACACACGCGACAACCGTACCGTGGCGCTGAAAATTCCCCATCCTGATCTTGAAGCCGACCCGATCCTGTTTGACCGCTTCAAGCGCGAATCCTCCATCGGCGAGAAACTGAGCCATCCGCGCGTGATGCGCGTGTTCGGCGGCGAGAAGCGCTCGCGGGTCTACATGGTGATGGAGTGGTGCGAGGGACGGCTGCTGCGGCAGATCCTGGATGAGGGAAGGATCCCCCAGGACCATGCAATTCGCATCGCCATCGCGATACTGGAGGCGCTCCAGTACATTCACGATAACGGCGTTGTGCACCGCGACATGAAGCCCGAGAACGTGATGGTGGACGAGAACGACAATGTGAAGCTCATCGATTTCGGGATTGCGAGCGATGCGGCGGCACGCAGGCTGACCTACGCGAACATCACGGCTACACTGGGGACGCCGAATTACATCTCGCCGGAGCAGGTGAAAGGCAAGCGCGGCGATGGGCGCTCCGATGTCTATGCGGTGGGCGTAATGCTCTATGAAATGCTCACCGGGAAGCTGCCGTTTACCGGGGGAAGCCCGATGCAGGTGATGAACGATCGTCTGCTGAATTATCCGGTTCCGCCCACGGTGCTGAATTCTTCGATTTCGCCGCAACTGCAGGAAGTGATCTACCGCGCGCTGGAGCGGGACCCCAAGAACCGCTATGCCAAGGCCAGCGAGTTTGCCCACGACCTGGCGCACCTTGACGAGGTCGGCGCGGAAGATCGCGAGGAACTGCGCACCTGGCAAAAGCGCAGATCGCCCTTCCTGCGAAAGTTTTTTTATTACTCGGCCCTGGCCCTGATTCCGGTGGTGATTCTGATTGTGATGGTGGTGCTGGCCCGGCGCCATTAAGACGGTCAGGCATTCCAATTGTGTAATCGACGTTCCAATGTCTCAGAATGTGGGCCGCTGAAACGTGCAGATTCAAATTCCTCACGTGATCTTTATGGGTAAAATCCTAGACTGTTTATTGATCACTTCACCTCGACTTTCGTCCTTAAAGGAGATCAATGTCCACTGAGTACCGCAATTTTCTGGCTCTCTCTTACAGCGAGCTGGAAGAGCTAAACCTGCAAGCGAAGGCCGACCGCATGAATCGCGTGCCGGCGGAGGAAATCCGCGAGAAACGCCTGAAGTACCTCGCGGATGAAAAGCGGATCAAGGCAGTCAGCGTGCTGTTTTCTGACCTCGAGGGACGGCTGCATCTGCTGGACTATGACAAGAAATTCCTATTGGGCGCATACGAGAACCTGACCTTCGATGGCTCATCGATCCGCGGATTCACCGCGCAAAAAGAGAGCGATCTGCGGCTGGGTATCGACTGGAGCGCATTCTACTGGGTGCCTGCGGACGTGTTCGGCCATGGCAAGGTGTTGGTGTTCGGCATCGTCATCGACAAGGACGGGACGCCTTACTCGGGCGATATCCGCGGAGTGCTGAAGAACTATGCCGACGGACTCTACAAGGAACGGGGCTACACCCTCAATGCCGCGAATGAAATCGAGGGCTTCCTGTTTGCGGGGCGGGACGCAGAGAGGCGTTTCCACGAAACGGGCAAGTTCGAATTCATCAACACGGGCGGCTACTATCACGTGCTGCCGCTCGATCCGCTGCGCCAGTTCATCGACACCTCGGCCGAAGTGCAGCGCGCCATGGGCTTCCAGAACGAGAAGGACCATCCGGAGGTCGCGCCCAGCCAGTTTGAGATCAACTACGGCTACGGCGAAGTGGTTGCTGCGGCGGACCAGATCCAGCTTTACAAACTCCTGACGCGGCAGATCGCCAACAACATGGGTTACACGGCCAGTTTCTTGCCCAAGCCGGTGGTGGGCGTAAACGGCAGCGGCATGCACACCAATGTTTCGGTATCCAAAGACAAGACCAACCTGTTCTGGGATGAGAAGGGCGAGGAGCAGCTCTCGAAGTTCGGCTGGGATTTCCTGGACCGCATCCTGACCCACGCGCTGGATCTCTGCCTGGTGTTTAATTCGAGCGTGAATGCATATCGGCGGCTTGATCCGCACTTCGAGGCACCCAACCAGATCCGCGCGTCGGCCACAGATCGCGGTGCCATGGTACGCGTGCCGATCGGCAACCACCGTTCGATGCGGACGGAAGTGCGTGCAGTGGCGCCGGATGCCAACCCCTATCTGACGCTGTTTGGAATTTTCAAGACCGGCATCGACGGAAACATTTCGACGGTGGAAAACCTGCGTGCCGGCGGACGCTTTCTGCCCGATAACATCCAACTCGCGATTGACGACTTCAAGGACTCGGAATGGATCGGGAAAATTCTGGGAGCGGACGTTCAGGGCCGGTATGCCGATCTGAAGCAGGCCGCCGCGAATCGTTCACCGCGCGAACTCGGGACAGTCGTCAAACCCTCGGAAGTGCAGTTCCATCACGAAGTCTACAACCAGTCACTTTGGAATTTGTTCTAAAATTCAGTTCAGCCTAGGGAGTCAAAGAGCGCGGCCTTACATGGCCGCGCTTTTTGCATGTGCCTGAAAGCATCGAGGATTTTCATTCATGCCGCCTCAGACAGTAAACTTCGAATTGGTTTGAAAGGCGGAGAATCCCGATGAAGGCGTTGGTCAAGAGTAAAGCGGATCGCGGACTATGGCTGGAAGATATTCCGGAGCCGTCGATCGGCATTAACGATGTTCTGATTCGCGTGCGCTACACGGGGATCTGCGGCACCGACGTTCACATTTACCAGTGGGATGAATGGGCGCAGTCGACCATCAAGGTTCCGATGGCGATCGGGCACGAGTTTGTGGGCGAGATCGTGGCGGTAGGCTCGAACGTCAACGACTTTTTCCCGGGCGACATTGTGAGCGGCGAGGGGCACGTGGTATGCGGGCGCTGCCGCAACTGCCTCGCCGGGCGGAGACACCTGTGCGCGCATACCGAGGGCGTGGGCGTGAATCGCGCCGGCGCGTTCGCGGAGTTGATCGCGCTGCCCATGACCAATATCTGGCGGCACAATCCGAATATCAATCAGGAAGTGGCAGCGATTTTCGATCCGTTCGGGAATGCGGTGCACACCGCGCTTTCATTTCCGGTGCTGGGCGAAGACGTGCTGATCACGGGTGCAGGGCCGATCGGCGTGATGGCCATACCGGTGGTGAAGCACGCGGGCGCGCGCCACGTGGTGGCGACGGACTTGAATCCGTTCCGGCTGGAGATGGCCATGCAAGATGGGCGCCACGCTGGCGGTGAATACGAGCGAGACTTCCCTGGCGGATGTGCAGAAGCAGCTGGGGATGACGGAAGGATTCGACGTGGGGCTGGAGATGTCGGGGGCTCCGAAGGCGCTGAGCGAGATGATCTCCAACATGAGCCACGGCGGAAAAATTGCGATCCTCGGTATTCCGGGCAAGAAGTCCGAGATGGATTGGCGGCCGGTGATTTTCAACATGATCACCGTCAAAGGCATCTACGGCCGCGAGATGTACGAGACCTGGTACAAGATGTCGGTGATGCTGGAATCGGGCGTGGATATTTCGCCGGTGATCACGCATCGGTTCTCGTACCAGGATTATGAGCAAGGGTTCCAGGCAATGATTTTGGGGCAGGCTGGGAAAGTGGTGCTGGACTGGACGAGTTTGCGGTGAGATTCCGGGCTCCGTGCCCCCCCGCCTCGTTCGCATTCGTGGTCTCCCACCCTGGCGACAGAAAGCGTCGCCAGGATGGGGCACGCGAGTTTCACGCCGGTTCCTGCTTTTGCTCGCCTGTCCCGGCAAATTCTCCGCGGCGCGTGCGCGTCCATTCGCGGAATTTCTCATGTTCTTCGGGCGTCATGCATTCCCATCGTGCGCCCGATCGCTGTCGCGACCTGCGAGTTGTTCGAACCGCCGCCCGGGCCCAGTCCGCCGACCAGGATGCGCGCGAGGACCAGCAATCCCAGGCCCTGCCAGAACGTGATCATTTTCAGCCCGAACAGCGCGGGCATGAGCCAGTTCCACAGGTGCATGACGATCTCGCCGAACAGCCAGCCAAACAGCACCATGGCCGGCGGGGCAACCAGAAAAATCCACCATTTCTTTCGCATGTCTCTACCTCATTTCCTCATGAACTCATCATGAATGCCTTGTAATCGCGCGCGCAGGTGCAGCACGGCGTAGCGCTTGCGCGACAGTAACGTGTTGACGCTGACTCCGCTTTCTGCCGACAACTCCTTAAAGCTGCGCCCCTCCACTTCGTGGGCGAGAAACACTTCACGCTGGTCGGCGGGAAGTTCGGCGAGCGCGGATTTCAATTCATCCAGAAGCACGCTACGAATGTAGAGCGCTTCAGGACCCGCATCGGGCGAAGGCAACAAGTCCTCGATCGCGAGCATATCGCCGTCATCGGATTCGATGGCTGCGTCGGCGAACGCTTCCGGCCGCTTCTTGCGGAAGAAGTCGGTGATGCGATTGCGCGCGACACGAAACAGCCACCCGGTGACGTAATCGATCGGCTTGAGGAGGCGGTTGGCCTCGACCAGTTCGCTGAAGACCTCCTGGAGCAGGTCTTCGACATCAGCTTCGTTGGGCACCCGCCTGCGAATGAAACTCCGCAGCCGGGAGCCTTCTTCCGCGATGACTTCGGAGATTTGCCGGTCTTGCTCGACGCTCGAGGTCATTTGCGGATACCTGATTGGCTAGACGAATGAGGAGTGGAAATATTGTGGGGATTTATCTGGAGGCTGCGGGATTTCGACGCAGCCCTGCCGGGACGCGAGGGCGCACATTGGGCGCAAACCCAGGGTTCCGCCGCGCGTCACCCTAGGCTATTCTCGTCTCTTCCCTCCGGGAAGAGCACTACCAGGTGGCGGAGTCGGCGAAGAGGAAGTCCCACGAGGAATCGAGATAAAGCCAGCGCTGGCCGCTGAACCAGCTTGTGGGGAGCGAAGGAACATGGAGAAGCGTGTGGCCGCCCATGCACATCATTTCCGTGCCATTCCAGCCGAGGAAGGTTCGCGAAGCCAGGCCAACCCGGGCGGGATGGGTTACCCGTCGCAGGCAGACCGGGCAACGCTGCCGCTGATCGGACAAGGCCCAGCGAAATCCGAAGAGACAAATGGTAAAGCACCAGACAATTTGACTGAATTCGGCCGGAGGCGAATAGTTCGACGAATTCCAATAGGCGAGGTCGAGCGAGGCAAAGTAACTGATGGAGGCGACCATCAGGAATTTCACCGCGAGGAACGCCCAGCGATAGAAGGCATGCTTGCGCGAGGGACGATGCGAGCTGTAGTTGGATTCGCCCATGGTCACGGATGTGACCGCGGGTAAGGCGAGCAGAGCCAGGATCAGCGCGAATTCGAACATGCCCCACGGGCCCTTGAGGCGCTCTGCAAACGAAACACCATAGAGTCCACCCTCGTCCTCCACAGCGGCGCGCACGGTGATAGGAACGGACTCGTTTTCCATCGTCGCTTCGCCCAGCGGAGTCAGATGCGCGATGAGGTAGCCCAGTGCCCCGGGTGCAGTGCCGGCAGAAAGCTGAGAGTCCGGCTCAAGCAGCCATGCATCGGGGTTCCCGGGAAGGCGCCACGAACCATAGGGCATTACGCCGACTACCCTGGCCATGTGGGTCCCAATGCGCACCAGGCGGCCGCCGACTCCAGGATCAGCGGCGAAATCGCGACGCCAGGCTTCGTGGCTGAGGATGACGCTGCGAAACTCGCCGTTATCCGGCGTCGGGTCGAACGGAAGCTGCAATCCGAGAAGTGAAAAGAGATTGCGGCTGGCGTGGGTCACGCTCCATCCAGCCACGCGCCGTGAAGACAGCGATGCGGTTTCGCGGACGGTGCGGTAGAAGGCGAATTCATCGAAGTAACGCTGACGAGTATGTTTCCAGTCGTGAAAGAGATCGATGGATATGGAAGGCGCTAAGGTCTCGGTAGATGGCGAATTCTGGATGAGGATGACGCCGGGACCGACTTGGAAACGGGCCGGATCGCGCTCTGCTTGCACACCGGGCAAGAGGCGCGCGATGATCACGACGACCGCAAGTAAAGAACCAAGGCGAAGCACGCATTGCATTGCAGCGCCATCGACGCGTGGCGCCGGCGTAGCGGCCTTGCGAAATTCTCGGCGCAGACAGAACGCATCCTGGAGAGAACCAAGGCAAAAGGCGTTGATTTGGCGCTGAGCCGGCCACGAGCACCTGCTGGCTTCGCAGAATGAGTGCGCACATGCCAGAGCTCGGCTTGCCACTCGCGGCGCCACTCCGGGCGCTGGTCGGCAGGAACGAGGAGAGCCGCGGCGCATACAAAACTGTTCTGCAGCGCGCAGAAGGCTCGATCGGACGAAGGCGTCATAAAGAATTAGCCTCCTCAGTAGAGATGAGACGTTCGAGCAAGGGGTATCGTTTGCGTGATGCCTCGAGCGTGGATTTGCCGGCTGCGGTGAGCTTGTAGTATTTGCGCGGCGGGCGCTGTTCCGCGTCGGCGATGGCCTGGCGCTCCCATTGCGAGCGGATGAGTTCGTCACGTTCGAGGCGGCGCATGGCCGGGTACACCGTTCCGCTGGGCAGGCCGGTCATCTCCATGATGCTGAATCCGTAGACGAAGCCGGCGCTGATGGCCTGGAGGATCATCGCTGCGGTATGGGAGAGTTTGGCTTCGGCGGCCATGGGCGGCATTGTACCTATGTAGCAATCTACTTGACAAGAAATATAAAGAGCGTATGCTGATTGCTACATAGGGTGTGCCGTCAGGGAGGATGCCCGCCAATGCTCGAGGTACAACACCTCTTTCGCAGTTATCGCGGCATCCCGGCCGTTGAGGACGTCAGTTTCAGGATCGCGCCGGGGGAGATCGTGGGGTTCCTCGGGCCGAACGGTGCGGGCAAGTCGACCACTGTCAAGATCATCACTGGCATGCTGCGCGCCAACGAGGGCAAAGTGCTCTTCGAGGGCCGGAATATCCGTGATGACATGGTCGGGTTTCGCAGCCTGCTGGGATATGTGCCGGAAGAGGCCCATCTCTACACGTACCTGTCGGGCCTGGAGTACTTGCAACTGGTGGGGCGACTGCGCGGCCTGCGCGAAGCTGTGATCGAGGCGAAGGCGACCGGACTGCTCGAACTGTTGAGTCTCAAATCGTGGCAGCACTCGCCAATCTCCTCGTATTCGAAAGGCATGCGGCAGAGGGTTCTGATTGCGGCGGCGCTAATGCACGATCCAAAGCTGTTGATCTTCGATGAACCGCTGTCGGGACTCGATGTGGTTTCCGGACGCCTGTTCAAGGACCTGATGTCGTCTCTGGCCGCGCAGGGCAAAGCGGTGCTCTACATTTCCCACGTGCTGGAGACGGTGGAGCAGGTTTGCAACCGGGTGATCGTGATTGCGCGCGGGAAGATCGTTGCCGACGCGGCGCCGTCGGAACTGACCACGCTGATGAAACTGCCGAATCTGGAAAGCGTGTTTGCCCAACTGGTGCAGCAACAGGACACGCGAACGACCGCACAGCAGATCGTGGAGGTCATGCAGATCGCCCATGTCTGAAGCTTTTCAAAGACTGCTCACAATGTCGGGGCCGGACGCGCTCTCGCTGAACTCACAGGCTGCGCTGGGACCGGTGCGCGCGCCCGAGCGCAGCCAGACCGCGCACCTGGTGCGCCATTTCCTGGAGCGATTTTTCAATCATGAGACGGCGTCACCGGACGGAGATGCCAAGGGGCGTCTGGTTCTGATTGCGGTGGCGACAGGGTTGCCGCCATTCATCGTGGCGATGTACCTGTGGCCGGTATACCACCCATTCATCGGTTGGCCGCCCGGCCACGTCCCGGCCGGACCGCCACCCTATTGGGCGCAGGTGAATCATCACTTCTTTTTTGTGTTGTATTCGTTTGTGGCGATGGGCATTATCACAGTATTCGAGTGGGACATGTTCTTTCCCGATCAACTGGACGTGTATGTCCTGGGAACGCTGCCCGTGGCCGCTCGCAGACTGTTTCTTGCGCGTGCCGGGGCAATCGCGGTTTTCCTTTTCGGCTTTTTGTTTGATGCCAATGTTCTCGCTCCCGTAGTGCTGCCCATGGCCACTGACCCTCCCAACCTGTTGCGTTTTGTAGCGGGACACGTGGTGGCCGTGGCAGCCGGAGGGCTGTTCGCCGCCGCGCTGGTCCTTGCAGTTCAGGGGGTACTGTTGTCGATGCTCGGGGAGCGGCTGTTCCGGCGCATCTCACTGGCCGTGCAGGGGCTCGCAGTAACCGTACTGGTGATGCTGATCCTGTTGTTTCCGGTGCTTTCGGGCGTGACCCCGGGATTGTTGCAGTCGGGTATGGGAGCGACGTGGTGGTTTCCGCCTTTCTGGTTCCTGGGTATGTTTCAGCGGATCCTTGAGGGACCAGCCGCTCCGCCTGTCTTCGCTGAGCTTGCGAAGCTGGGAGCGATCGCCACGGTGGCGGCGTGCGCAATTGCCGTAGCGACTTACCCGCTTGCGTATCTGCGGCGAGTGCGGGCACTGGTGGAAGGAGCAGCAGCGCGATCGATGCGCAATGCGGTGGCGATACCGCTCGATGGCGCACTGCATGCGACGTTGGTGCGGCCCCCGGTGCGGCGCGCGGTGTTTCACTTTATCGGGCAGACGCTACTACGCGTGCCGCGCTACCGGATCTATCTTGTGCTCTACGGCGGAGTGGGGTTGTCGGTCGTAGCCGCAACGGTGCTGCGGTTTTCGATGCAGGGACAACATTTGCGCGCGGAGGTTTCAGCGGATGGAATTCGCGTGGCGGTGGGAATCGTGGCTTTCTGGGTGATTGCCGGATTGCGAACGGCTTTTGTGTCGTCGGGAAACCAGCAGGGCGCGTGGACCATGCGCATCGTGCATGGGAGCCCGCCGCACTTCAATGCGGCTCTGGAACAGTTAAGGGCGGCAAAGGTGTGGGTGACGTTGTGCGCCGGAGCGGTTACGGGGGCGGCGATCGCCTTATTGCGCATGGTGGCTCCAGCAGAGTTGCTGGGGTGGCCGGCGACCGGAGCGCAGGTACTGGTCGCAGCGGGGATGTGCGTGCTGCTTACCGACGCGTTCTTCATGAACGTCACGGTGGTTCCATTCACCGGCGGTTCGCGAGAACCAACCAACCTGGCGTTCACGCTGCTGCGCTACTTCACATTCTTTCCCATGGTGATGCCGTTATCAATCGTGTCGCAGTTCTGGGTGGAACGAAGCGGGAGAAACTTCGGAATCGCCGCGGCGGTAATCGTGGTGGTGCACCTCTGGCTGGGCAAGCGTCATCGCGACGTGGTGAGGCTGTACAGCGGTCAACTCGAGTTGGAAGAGGATGAAGAGGAATTCCCGATCCGGCTGGGGTTGCGGTATTGAGAGGCAGGGACTGAGAGACGAAGGGACGGACGGACTGAGGGACCAAGGGAATGGTGATCGTCCCCGTTCGCTTCAGCGGCCGTGACTGAGGCGCTCGGCGAGGAAGTCGGGGAGGCCGGCGCGGCGAATGCTTTCTTGAGTTTTGGCGATGTCGTAAGGAACGCGATGCCACGTGAACAACGCGCGCGCGTCGTCATAGATCGCGAAGGCAGCACGCCAGTCGCCGTCGCGGGGCTGGCCGGTGGAACCGGGGTTGAGCAGATACCGCAGTCCGCGACGCAAAGGCATTTCAAATTCGTCCTCCTCGTCATCGGAACTGTAGAGGGGTTCGAGTTCGAAGATGTCTTCGTGGTCGGAGGCGAATCCCACCTGCTTGTGGGTGTGCCCGAAGAAGGTGATGCGGGCGGTGGCGGCCTGCAGCGCGAACACCGCATCGTCCGGGGATAGGAGGTATTCGTCTTCGTCGAGGGGAGAGCCGTGAACGCAGCTCACGTCGAGCCCCGGCGGGGAAAGGGGACCGGCGGGAAGTCGCTCGAGCCACTCGTTGTTGTCGCGAGTCAACACGCTTCGCGTCCACCGCACAGCGCGATCGGCGATGGGGCTGAAGTCGTCTCTGTCTTCAGGGCTGGTGCACGCGCGGTCGTGATTGCCGCGGATGCTGATGCCGTCTATCTTTCGCACTGTGTCGATAACTTCATTGGGGTTGGCGGCGTAACCGACCGTATCGCCGAGGTTCCAGAACACATCGTGAGGCGGGGCCGCGGCGAGAACCGCGTGAAGAGCTTCGAGATTGGAATGAATATCGGAAATGATGAGAGCGCGCATTGGGAACTTATCTGAGTCTCGCACAGTCGGTGCACGCGCGGAGATTCGGCCTAATAACTCGGGCACGCAATGCCATCAGAGTTGAATATCAAAGCACGATGACGGCCGACCCGCTTTCGGTTTCGTGCTTGACGGCGGCGAGGGCGCGGTTCGCGTCCTGAAGCGGAAAGGTCACGACGGGCGGACGCAGGCCGGCGTCCCGAGAGAGGGCGAGGAAGTCGCGCGCGTCCTGGCGGGTCATGTTGGCCACGCTGCGCACCTGGCGCTCGCCCCAGAGGAGCGTGTCGTAATCAAACGCGGGGACCTGGTCGAGGTGGATCGCGTTGATTGCCACCACTCCGCCCTTGCGCAGGGAGGCCAAGGCGCTGAGGACAACGCTTCCGACAGGGGCGAAGGTGACCGCACGATCGAGCGGAACCGGAGGCCTGGCGTCGACATCGCCGACCCACGTGGCTCCGGCGGCGCGCGCGGCCTGCTGGCGAGACTCGTTGCGAGTTACCACGTAGACTTCGCAATCCCAGGAACGAAGAACCTGAAGCGTGAGTGTCGCCGAGCTGCCGTAACCGAAAAGTCCGACACGCTCGCCGCGCTGCACTTCGGCGACACGCAGGCTACGAAATCCGATGATGCCGGCGCACAGCAGCGGGGCGACGTGGATGGCATCGAGGCCGGCGGGGAGCGGGTAGGCGAAGTCGGCGCGGACCGCGGCGTATTCGGCATAGCCGCCATCGACCGAGTAGCCGGTGAAGACGGGGCGATCGCAGAGGTTTTCCATACCGTGCGCGCAGTACCAGCAGTCGCCGTCGATGCCGCCCATCCAGGAGACGCCGGCGCGCGTGCCCACGGGGAGTTCGGGCGTGGCGCCGTCGACGACTTCGCCCACGATCTGGTGGCCGGGAATGACACGTGGACGAACCGTTGCTAAATCGCCTTCGACGATGTGCAGGTCGGTGCGGCAGACGCCGCAGGCGATGACCTTGAGCAGAACTTCGCCGGGTTGGGGCCGCGGGTCAGGGACGTCTTCAATGGCGAGCCAGTTCCCGGGATGATTTGAGCCGGCATGAAAGAGTGCGGCGCGCATCACACAATCTCCACGAACAGGTTAACCTTCGCGGGCCGATGACACGGCATGGGTTGATTCGGTCCAGTACGATTCGATTTCTTCGAGGTGCTTGTTCTTGGTTTCCGGCACGTAGGCCCATGTGAACAGGCCCTGGCAGAGACACATGACGGCGAGGAAACCGAACGTGACCGATTTGCCGATGACGTGGAATGCGTAAGGGAACAACAGAACGACGAAGGCGTTGGCGACCCATTGGATCAGAACAGGAACGGTCATGGCGATGCCGCGCACGTCGTTGGGAAAGATTTCCGGAACCAGTGTCCAGAACACGGGACCGATGCAGGCGCAAAAGAAAGCCAGATAGGCCAGGATGAGCGCCAGGACGAGGTAGCCGTGAAAGTGTCCGGTGAGCACCGTAATGACCAGCAGGACGAGCGAAATCGCCATGCCGAATGAGCCGCCGATGTAGAGCGGCTTGCGTCCGAACCTATCAATCATCCAGAGCGAGGCCACAGTGAACAGAAGCTCGGTGATGCCGACCAGAAACGTGGAGGCGAGAGCAGTATCAATCTTCCAGCCGGCGGACTGAAAGATGGCGGGCGCGTAATCGATGACGGTGTTGATTCCGGATACGTGAATGAGCACCGCGAGAAAAACGCTGACCACCAGCGCGCGGCGAACACCAGGGCGGAGCAGCGCGCGCCAGGAGCGCTCGCCGGAGTGCGCCGTTGCGGCAATCTCCGCAAGCTGGGTGCGCGCGGTAGCGGCTCCGCCGATGCGTTCAAGCACGGCAAAGGCCGCCTCCTGTTTGCCGGCGAGGGCGAGAAAACGCGGCGACTCCGGGGCCAGCAGGACGAAGACAAGGAAGATCACTGAGGGCAGGACTCCGGTGAGAAACATCCAACGCCAATTGTTTATACCTGTGTTGCGGAGGAGGTAGTTGATGCCGTAGGAAGTGAGAATTCCGGAAACAATCGACATCTGGTACATGGCGCCGAGACGACCGCGAATGGAGGGCGGAGATACCTCGGAGACATACATCGGAGAAAGGAGCGAGACGGCGCCCACGGCGAGTCCACCGAGAAAGCGGGCGACCACAAAACTCGTAAAGGTGCCGGCCAGTGCCGTGCCGATGGACGTGAGGGCAAAAAGGACGGCCACAAAGATGAGCAATCGTCTGCGGCCAAAGCGATCGGTGAGCTTTCCGGCGATAAACGAGCCCAGCACGCAGCCAAAAAGGAGCGAACTGAACGCCCATCCAAGGCCGAGATCCCCGAGCGCGAATGCGCGCAGAATGAATGGGCCGGCGCCGGTGATGATGGCGATGTCGAATCCGAAAAGCAGGCCGCCCAGCGCAGCCGTACAGGCCAGAAACACGATATAGCGATAGTTAATAGAGCCCGTCACTCAAGTCACACTCCCGCACGTCGAGGCGATCGAAGTCGCATTCCGGAATGGCTTCGATGGCGACTTTGCAATGGTAATTGCGATTGCATCTACAGTACATGGGGCGAAGGCGGATTGGCGAATGCGCGGGTTTGCGCTTGGGGTCTCCCACCCTTGCGCCAGAAAAAAGGCGCAAAGATGGGGCACGGAAGTTTCGCGGTGGTTCCGGCCGCTAGAATTCTGGTCCTTTGCTTCGGTCAAGGTGGTGAGCGGGGTTGACAGGCTTTCACGGGCGGGCGCCGGCTTGTGAGTCGCACGTGGGTGTGCGATGCTGGTCCGCATCGGGACTGCAGCGGGATCCCGAGCCGACATCGCGCGAATCGAGGCAGCCTGATTGCATTCCCTTCCGACTCTCCAGGCAGGCGAAAGTCCGGTGAGCGCCGATTTGCATAGCGCCATTCACCGCGCCACGCGACGACTTGCCCCCTGCCTGATGATGATGTACGTAGTTTCGTTTCTTGACCGCGCCAACATTGGCTTTGCGAAGCAGGCGCTCGAATCGGCGGAAGGCATCAACGAGGGCGCTTATGCTTTGGCGGCGGGACTGTTCTTTCTCAGCTATTCGTCGTTCGGATTTCCCAGCAACCTGATTCTTCACCGGATTGGCGCAAAGGTGTGGATCTCCGTGCTGATGGTGGGCTGGGGACTGTTGTCGATGGCGACCATGTTCGTCACCGGCCCCACTTCGTTTTACGTGCTGCGGTTGCTCCTGGGAGTGTTGGAGGCGGGCTTTTTCCCAGGCGTGATTCTTTACCTGACCTACTGGTTCCCGAATCGCGTGCGCGGGCAGATGATGGGCCTGTTCTATATTGGCGTGCCGCTCTCGCTCATCCTGGGCGGGCCGCTGTCAGGGCTGCTGCTGGAAATGCCTCCCTGGGTCGGACTGCAGGGATGGCAATGGATGTTCCTGGTGGAAGGCTTCCTCGCGGTGGCGCTGGGGTTCGTCGCGTACGGGTACCTGGACAACAAGCCCGCGCAGGCGCGCGTGGCTGCCCGCGAACGAAAAACAGGCTCTGGCTGAGGCGCTGGCAAAAGAGGAGACTGGAGCGGCGCTCGATCGGGCCCACAAACCTGCTGCCCATGCTGCGCGATCTGCATGTGCTGCGGTTCGTGCTCATCTACGCGCTGATGCAGATGAGTACGTACGGCGCAATTTTCTACCTGCCGGCGGAAGTTTCTGCGCTGCTGCACAAGCCGGCGGGCTTCGAGGTCGGGCTGGTTACGGCGATTCCCTGGATGTGCACGCTGGCGGCGGTATATTTCCTGCCGCGGCTGGCCGATGAACGCAGGAATCACCGGCAGGTAGCGGCGCTGATCCTGCTGGTTGCGGGCGGCGCAAGCTTTGTGTTTCCCACCGCCGGGCCGCGGGTGGGGATTCTTGTGCTGTCGATTGCGGTGTCCGGCTTTATCTCGGTGCAGCCGATCTTCTGGACATTTCCTACGGCGTACCTGGCGGATGTGGCTGCGGCCGGCGGAATCGCGCTGATCGGAACAGGCAACGTGGGAGGGTTTCTCGCGCCGAACCTGAAGGTCTGGGCCGACGAGCATTTCCATTCGCCGCGGGCGGGGTTATACGCTGCTGGCGGCGCTCACGGTGGTGAATGCGGCGTTGATTGCGATGACTCGACAGCGGCGGGCAAGGCAAAGCGATCGATAGAGCCCGCGGATAGGCCTAACGAGCCTTGGTTAGCGGCGCACCGGCAATATTCAGACGGATCCGATAGACGCTGCTGCTGGCGGTGATGTACAGGGTCTTTCGTTCGGGTCCGGCCCAGGCAACGTTGGCGGCTTTTTCAGAGATGAGAATGGTGCCCAGCGGCTTGCCTTCCGGCGAAAAAATCCATATGCCGCCAGGGCCAGTGCTATAGACATTTCCTTTCGCATCGACTTTCATGCCGTCGGGTGAGCCGGGGCGCGGGTCTGATGTGGCGTCGTAGAACAGCTTCGGCTCCGTCAAAGTGCCGTCGGGCTGCACCCGATAGCGCATCCATATCTTCTTGGGCTCGGAGTTGTTCACGTAGAGATATTTTTCATCGGGCGAGAAGGCGATTCCATTGGGGCGGGTCAGGTCGGTGACAAGGAGTTGAAGTTCGGCGCGCGCCGGCTCGCTGCCGGGCTTCTGCTCGAGTGCGTGGGGAATGCGATAAACGCCGTTGACCTTGAGCTGCTTCTCAGGATCGTCGTCCTTCTGCGTGCGCAGGCCGTAGGGCGGATCGGTGAAGTAGAGGGAACCGTCGGACTTGTAGACGAGATCGTTGGGGCTGTTGAGCTTCTTGCCCTGGTACGAGTCGGCGAGGATGGTGATCTGCGCCTTTCGCATCGAGCGACTCGAGGCGATATACATCGCGCTGCGCGTGGCCGGCGACGGTGAGACGCCCGCGCACGTCGAGCGTCATGCCGTTCGATCCCGATTCGGGGCCGCCGTAGGGCTCGGAGCCTTTGTAGCCGCTGGGCTGAAGAAACATGCTCACGCCCGAAGCGGGATTCCACTTGCGAATGGTGTTACTGGGGATCTCGGCAAAGTAGAGGCTGTCGCCCGCCCACACAGGACCTTCGACCCACTTGAATCCGTCGGCAAGACGCTCCAGCATTGCGCCCTTGGGAATGATCTGGTCGATGGCCGGATCGAGGCGGTCGAATTTGGCCGGGGTGGAATCGAGGATGCCGGCCGCGCCCTGCAGGCTCTCGCTGCCAGCGGATGTGGGTGTAAGGGACATAACGTATAGGCTCAAGATCGCAATGCCAAAGATAACAAACCATCGAGAACAGGTGCCGGCTTTCATTCATTCCTCCTCGGTGCTGCGCAGGCGGGACGGTATGGACTGATGAAACGTGACGCCATCCATCAATATCGATGAGGCTGTGCGCTGTCAAGCAGACACGAGAAACTTGGAAGGACTCAGGCAAGGTATGCTTGCGGAACAACTTATTTGGTGACCACCGCAATCAGAAGGGGTAACATCGATTCCGAACCTCGGGGACCTTTAGAACGCGTTTCTCCAGACAACTAACAATCCTTCCGCAGTGAAACGGAACGCCGTTTTTGTACACAAGTAAATAAGTCGGATTGCATCCGAGTTAGTTCCGGCTCGTCCAGAACCTTTCCAGACCGTTTGTGTTTGAGGTTCTGAATCTTCACCTGGTGCTTAGGAGAGGGACCAATGAAGCGTGGCGCGGGATTCCTCGCCCTGTTCGCGTTCCTGATCACCGGCCTTCGCATGGCGAGTGGGCCGGCGACGATGAAGGAACCGTCCGCGGTGAAGGCAGAGGAGAGAACCGCGGTCACGCCCAAGACCCTCATTCGCGAGGAAACTACTTGCCAGGCGTTTGATTATCCTCAGGAAGGCACTGCCCTGGGCGAGGATGCATCGCGGAACCCGAACAAGAACGGGGAGGTTGCCCGCCTCATCGACCGCTATCTTTATGGATCCGCGGAGAAGCAGCGGTTGTCCCCGGGAGACTTGCCGCCCGGGATACGGCTGATGATTGCCACCATTCCCGATCCTCGGCACACTCATCTCAGCCTGCAATTCGACCGCACCCTCGAGGCAATTCAACAGGCTGCGCAGGACGAGCGCTACACCTACGACTCCTCATGGCTGCCCTGGAAAACGGAGAGAATTGAATATGGATCGATGGCCGATCGCAACGCGGAGATGAAGGAATCCGCCCAGCGCGAGGTCTGCCCGGGGTTAGTACTGTTCCGGAGAAGCTTGTCCGCGGGAAGCCCAAATGACTGCAAGGATGCCACTGGAGCGGTTCCGCGGTCCGGCGACGCTCCGTATCAATGCGGCCTGTTTGTGTTCGTGGTTGGTGAAGAGCCGACCGGCGGACTGAACCGCATTCAATGGGACAATGCGCTGCACTGGATCGACGGACACGCAAGCAAGAACCGTGCTGACAAGGTGCTGCGCATACTGGGGCCCAACTTCTCGGGTTCGATGCCGTCGTTCGTGCGCGCTCTTGAAGAGACGAGCATGTACGCGGGCACGTTCACCAGCACGCTGCTTTACACGGGACGCATCCGGGGGTGCGCTTCGTGGCGGTGGCTCAATCACGAACTGAACCCCGTGCTGCCTCCAGGAGCGCCTGCGCCCACCACCGTGAAGCTGCCAGTGCGAGTGGCGGATTTTGAAGAGAACGATGCGCTCCAGACGGACCGTTTTTACCGCTACCTGAAAGATCGCGGGCACCGTCTTTCCGAGATCGCCATCCTCTCGGAAGATGAGACCGCATATGGCGGCTTGCCCGATTCGTCGGCGCGGCAGGCGGACGCGGAGGGAGGCAGTCCCGAGAATTTTCCCTGCAATCCGGAATACTCCGAGGGCGACCGGCCGGTTCACCTGTACTATCCGCGCGATATCTCGGCCGTCCGCTCGGCCTACCAGGAACAGTCGATCTTTGCTCCCGGCACGAAATCAGACTCCAGCCAGCCGCACACCGTACTTGCGTCCGGAATCGGGCGCCGGCGATCATGAAGAAACGGACACGATCGCTCCTTTCAGCGGCAACAACCTCGCGCTCACCCAGGAGGCGCAGCTCTACGGAATCGTGAACACGCTCAAGACGCACGGTATCCGCTACCTCGTTCTGCGCAGCACCAACAGCCTCGACTACCTTTTCCTGACGCGATTTATGCATCGCGCTTATTCGACGGCGTACGTCGTCACCATGGGCTCAGACCTGCTGTTCGCTCGGGAAGTGGACTCCACCGAGTTCCGCGGCGTGGCGGCGCTCAGCAGTTTTCCGCTGCTTCCGCGTGGGCAGGACTGGACGCGGCAGATCGAGAACATCCCCCAGCACGCACACCGTGTGTTCGGAGCCTACACGATGGAGGGAGCCTACCTGGCCAGCCGCTTCCTCATCACCGATCCCGGGGTCACCCCCGAAGAAACCAAGTCTCGGCAGCCGTTCCTGCATCACGCTAAGGCGGACATTCCCGACTTTGCGCTTCCCTTCTGGGAGTCGACCAATGGCAGCGAACCACGAATCACCCAGCCCGCGACATGGCTCACGGTGATCGGGCGGGATGGATACTGGCCGCTCGCCACACTGAAGAAAACGCTGGGAAATACTCCGCGGTATTCGAACCTGGCCCTGGTGGAAAGAGCCAAGGACAAGCCGCCGCGAAAGCCGGAGGACCAGGTGCGGCCGCAAACGCTGAGCCTGACCAGTTCGTGGAGATTCATCTGCGTGGTGGTCTTGTTGATGTTCGGCATCCACTACTTCGCATGCCGGTATGGATGGGATCGCCAGGACCTGGGCATGTTTGTCCAGTTCACGCGCTTGCATGGCAGGCGCGGCCCGGCGCTGATCGCCGCAGGCTGGGCCGCGATCTGCTGCCTGCTGCTTATTTTGTTCCTCACCTGCGCGCGGATCTTCTTCCAAATGGGAACGGCGGACAAGGTCTGGGTGGTGATCCTGGGGATCGCCACGGCCGCTGCATGTGTTTTCGCGATCTGCGAACTGCGGTGGTGGAGCGTGCCGGGCACAAACGGAAACGCCGACCCGGGCGACCGCGTCACACGATCGCAGAAGCAACAACTGCGCGACTACCGGCTGGTGACGGCAATCATGTTCGTTGCCATCGCGCTGTTCGGAATCGCCGGATGGTTGACGCTGGAATTTCGTCGCGGCAGCGAGAGCGGGGTGATGACTGCCTATCGCTCCGTGCACATGACCAGCGGGGTTTCGCCGCTGGTGTCGCTGATCGCCATGTTCGCGGGGTTTTACTGGTGGTTCTGGCAGTCGCTTTCGGGCCTGGCGCTGCTCGGCGAGGGCCGCCCGATTCTTCCCCGCAGTTCGCGAGAATGCCAGCGTGGCCAATGCAATCAACTGGCCGAACAAGATTGAGCAGTCAGCGCTTCCCTTCCCGAATTTCGGCAAGTCGACGGTGCTGTTGTATGTCCTTCCGCTGTTCCTGGTAATGCTGCTCTCGATCGTGCTGCAGCGGGCATGGATGCAGGCTTTCGACCTGATCCTGCACAGCCTCGAAAACACGGCTTTCAATCGCATGCTGCACGTGCTGATCGGCATCGCGCTCTACCTCATCTTCCTCGAGTGCATTCAGTTCTATTCCACCTGGCTGGTGCTGAAGCGGCTGCTGGTTTCTCTGGACCGACTGCCGCTGCGGCGCACTTTCGCGGCTCTGCAGGGCCTTTCAATGCGTTCGCTGTGGCGGCTCAGCGGCACCGGATCGCGCGCCCGCTCCAAGATTTTTTCCCGGCAGATGGAATCGCTTCTTCACCTCTCCAACGAACTGAATGCATTCAAATGGCGCGACAGCGGCACGCCTGCCCTGCGCGAGTCGGTGCGCGCCACCTGGGAAGCGGGACGCGCGTTCATCGAACGGCGCAACGACGGAAAGGACTTCGCGATGCTGAATAACCCGGACGCGAAGGCGATCCGGCTTCGCTTTCGCGAATGCTCGGAGATCATCACCGAGGATCTGCTCAAGGCGGAGTGGCATGGAGAGCAGTGTTCTCTCACCGTACAGGACCCGCCAGTGGATGGCGTAGCGCACGAGCGGATCCAACTGAGCGACAGCATGCCGGTGAGAGCCGGCGAAGAGTTCGTCTGCATGATCTACGTGGGCTACCTGCAGAACCTGCTGGGACGGATGCGGACCATGGTTCTTTCCATGATCGGGCTGTTTGCCGCGATCGCGCTTTCGGTGGGCTTTTATCCCTTCACTCCCCGCCCCACCATTTCGCTCTCGCTCCTGGTGCTGCTGCTGGTAATTGGTACCGTCGTCGGCCTGGTCTTCGCCGGCCTCGATCGCGACAGCACGCTCAGCCACATCACCAATACAGAACCGGGCTCGCTGGGCGTGCATTTCTGGCTGCGCATGGTGAGCTTTATCGGCGTACCTGCCATGGGCCTGATCGTGGCGCAGTTCCCGGAGATTACGGACTTCGTCTTCTCGTGGATCGCGCCCACCATGAGCGCAATGAAGTGATAACCGCACGCGCCAGCTGACTCGGTTGTCGCGATCCTGCCCCGACGGCGTATACTTCCGTCGCCCAGAACTCTTAGACCAAAATCCAAACCTACTCGCCGCGGTTGAGACAAGCGCAGGCAGTAAACGGAGGCAAGATGAAAACCTTTTCACGCCGGGATATGTTGAAGACCAGCCTGCTGGCGCCCGCGGCCGTAGCGGCTGTGCAAGGCATGGGACCGATTGCTTCGGCCATGGAAGTTTCGCGCGAGCACGCAGAGCCCTTCATCGAACCGCCACTGCGCGATTCCGACGACAAAGCCATGAAGAGCGCTGGCCGCGAGCGCCTGCTGCTCGATTTCGGCTGGCGCTTCCATTTCGGAAATGCCAACGACCCGGCTCAGGATTTTGGATTTGGCGGTGCGACGGGGAATTTCCAGAAGACCGGAAATTTCATGCCCGCGAGCACCATCGCCTTCGACGACAGCCAATGGCGAGAGGTGGATCTGCCCCACGACTGGGCCGTGGAATTGCCGTTCCAGAACGATCCGGCGCTGGCCAGCAAGGGATTCTACCCGCTGGGCCGCACCTATCCTGCGACTAGCGTCGGCTGGTATCGCCGCGTGTTCGATCTGCCTGCCGAGGATGCGGGCAAGCGGATCACGGTCGAATTCGATGGCTCATACCGCGAGACGATGGTGGTTTTCAACGGCTTCTACATCGGCCGCCACAGCGGCGGGTACGATGCCTTCAGCTTTGATCTCACCGACTTCGCCACTCCCGGCGGCAGGAATGTGATGCTGGTGCGCGTGGACGCGACTTCCAGCGACGGATGGTTTTATGAAGGCGCCGGGATCTATCGCCACGTGTGGCTGGTGAAGACGAATCCTGTGCACATCCCGCGCTGGGGCACATTCGTGAATGCCAGTGTGGGGCAGGGCGCGGCCGGTTTGGCGATCCGCACCGAAGTGGCCAATCACGACAAGAGCCCGCAGAAAGTGCGCGTGCTTTCGACAGTGCTGGGGCCATCGGGCGAAACCGTGGGACGCGCGACGAGCTCGGCCGCATCGATTCCCAACGGAGGCGACAATACCTTCGAGCAGAAGATCGACGTAAAGCAGCCGCAATTGTGGTCGCTGGAAGACCGCAAACTCTACAAGCTCGTAACTGAGTTGCAGACCGAGAACGGAACCGTCGATCGCTACGAAACCCGTTTCGGCATTCGCACCGTCGCTTTTGAGGCGGAAAAAGGATTCCTGTTGAACGGTAAGGCCGTCAAGCTGAAGGGCACGTGCAATCACCAGGACCATGCGGGAGTCGGCGCAGCCGTGCCGGATGCGGTGCAGTACTACCGCATTCGCAAAATGCAGGAGATGGGCTGCAATTCGCTGCGGACTTCGCACAACCCACCCACGCCCGAACTGCTCGACGCGTGCGACGAGCTGGGCATGCTGGTGTTCGATGAGACGCGCATGATGTCTTCGAATCCCGAGGGCATGAGCCAGTTCGCTAATCTTGTGCGCCGCGATCGTAATCGCCCCAGCGTTTTCATGTGGTCGATGGGCAACGAAGAGGGCCAGGCCAACACCGTCGAAGGGACTCTCCATTCTCTCGGCTATGAAAGCACTCGCCACCGAGCTCGATGGTTCGCGGCCGGCGTCGATCGCACCTACCGGCGCGATTGGAACCGCGGGCGGACTCGTCGAGTCCGACGTTGCCGGCTACAACTATATGGATCCGCAGGCCGAGGAGTTTCACAAGAAACGTCCCGACAAGCCGGTGATGGGCACCGAGACGGTGAGCGCCGTAGGCACGCGCGGAATCTACATTACCGATCCGTCCAAGGGCTATGTCGCCTCCTACGATCCGTACACGACCACGGGGCGCGCGTCGGCGGAGGGCTGGTGGAGCTTCTGTAATTCTCGGCCGTGGCTCTCGGGTGGATTCGTGTGGACCGGGTTCGACTATCGCGGCGAGCCATCGCCCAACGGTTGGCCGAACATCAGTTCGCAGTACGGAATTATCGACACCTGCGGTTTTCCAAAGGACTCGTTCTACTACTACAAATCATGGTGGACCAACGAGCCAGTCCTGCACCTGTTTCCGCACTGGAACTGGGAGGGCATGGAAGGAAAAACGATCGCGGTGTGGGTGTATTCGAACCTCGACAAGGTGGAACTGCTGCACAATGGGCAGAGCCTCGGCACCAAGGACATGAAGAAAGACGGGCACGTGGCGTGGGTTGTGAAATACGCGCCGGGCGCCATTGAAGCGCGTGGTTACAAGGGCGACAAGGTGGTGATGACCACAAAACGCGAGACCACGGGCGCCCCGGCAAAACTGGTGATCCGCGCCGACCGCCAGGAAGTGGGAGCCGACGGTGAGGACGTGGCAATGTTCGCGGTGGAAGTGAAGGACGCCCGCGACCGTGTGGTTCCGATTACCGAGAACGAAGTTACGTTCAAGGTTTCCGGAGAAGGCAAATTGATTGGCACCGGCAACGGCGACCCCACCGATCATGCTCCCGACAAAGGCACCGCACGCAAAGCATTCTGCGGATATTGCATGGCCGTGGTGCAGTCAACCAAGAAGGCCGGCAACATAGCGGTAGAAGCCACTTCGCCGGGTCTCGATTCGGCAACCGCGACCATCGCGGTAAGAGCCGTCGAGCTGCGGCCGCACGTGGCCGAGTGGCAGCGCGAAGTGCCGAAGGGAGCAGGCATCACGGGCCTGTGGAGGCCCGTGCCGATGGAAGGCGGCTCGGCCATCATGGAATTCATCGGCGGTGCAAGCTCGGTTTACTCATTTCAGCAGGAAGGCGGCAGCTTGACCGGTTCGGTGGAAGGCACCAACGTCAACTTCACCGGCGGAACCGATGCGCCCGCGCCGATCGTGGGCGGGAAGATCAATGGAAGCGCCATCGAGTTCAAGGCGGGGAGCAACACCTTCAGCGGGACCATCAAGGGCGATCGGATCGAATTGCAACGCTCCATCAACCTTGGTTGGGAGATGCCAAAGCCTCCGCAGAAGGCGCCCGACGCGCCCGATATCGGACCCGCGCCCGATGGATCGGATCCGTCGATCGGCGACTGGCACATAGGGCCCGGGATAGCCGTGATCCTGAAACGCGCAGAAAGGTAAAAATGCTCCGTGCCCCATCGTCGCGCCTTTTTCTGGGGCGAGGGTGGGAGCCACTGCCCTCAGCGTCCCGACGCCTTTATCCCTGCGCTCCTCGCAGCGACCTTCGCTTCCGGCAGAGCCCACGCGAACAGCACGCCGCCGCTGCTGGTCATGATGTACTGGCGGCCATCGAGCTCATAGCTGATGGGCGAGCTCTGCATCGGCGAGCCTGTGCCCGCGTGCCACAGCGTCTTGCCGTGTGCTGGTGTCGAGCGCGAGCACGTTGCCGTAGCTGTCGCCGGTGATGGTGAGCCCGGAATCGGTGGTCATCACGCCGGCGCCGGAACCGTCTGCCCACTTCGTGGCTCCAGCGAATCTTGCCGGTTTGGTAGTCGATGGCTTCGATCACGCTCTTGCCCCAGACGCCGTAGTCGGCGCCGGCCCATCCGTAGTCGCCATCGGCGGGCTTGGCGAAATAGATGCTCTAGCTGGGATGCGCATCCACGATAAACAAGCCGGTCTTGGGATCGAAGCTCGGCGCGCGGTAGTTGGTCACGCCGCCTTCGTCTGGCGCGATGAGGCGGCCGTCGGGCGCGGGCTCCTTGTCGGGATTGGGGATCGGCCGCCCCTCCTTGTCGATCCAAGCGACCAGTTCACCGGGCCGAACGGAGACGGTGAGCAGGCTCTTGCCATTGGTGCGGTCGAGAACGAAGAAGTAGCCATTGCGCGAGGCCTGCATCAGCATCTTGCGCGGCTCGCCGTGGAAGTCGCGATCGACCAGCACGGGCGTTTCGACCGCGTCCCAGTCGTGCGTGTCGTGCGGCGAGGCCTGGAAGGCCCACTCGAGCTTTCCAGTCATCGGGCGATTGATGCGCGACGATGCTGCAGGTGTAGAGGATTGTCGCCGGGGCGAGTCGTGCCGTTCAGCACCGGCGTGGGATTGCCGGTGCCCCAGTAGACGAGATTCAGATCGGGATCGTAGGTGCCGGTCATCCACGTCATGCCGCCGGTGGTCGTGTTGGGCGTGCCCGTGGGCGGAGTCGCGTCCCACTGCCATTGCGTCGCGCCGGTCTCCGGATCGAGAGAGCGCAGATAGCCGGGCAAGTTGTCGAAGTCGCCCGACACGCCGGCGATGACGTGGTCCGCGAACGACCAGCGGCGCCATCGTGCATCCAGTAGCCTCTGTTGACGTCGGCGACGATCTTGTCCCAGCGCACCTTGCCGTCCTTGGCGTCGAGCGAGATCAAGTGGCGTCGGGCGTGGTGAAGTAGAGCCAGCCTTTGTACATGGCGACGCCGCGATGGCCGATGTGATCGCCCTTGCGTGGCCAGGCGGTGATAGTGCCAGATCATGTGGCCGGAGCGCGCATCGACTGCCCAGATGTTGTCGGGCACGGTGAAGTAGAGAATGCCGTCGACGAGCAGAGGGGACGACTTGATCTGCGCCGGCTGGTTGGTCTGGAACGCCCAGGCCAGACGAGAGCTCGCCGACATTCTGCGGCGTGATCTGCGTGAGGTGGACGTGGCGCCGGCCGGAATAGTCGCCATGATAGAGCGGCCACGAATCCGGCAGGCGGATGGAGCAGCTGCGCCGTTCTCGAGATCCTGCGCGCCGAGCGGCAAGCTGGACAGCACGAAAACTGCGGAAAGCATTCGGACTTTCGAAAGCTTCATCTTCGAACTACGACCTCAGGTCAACAGAGCCTTTATCTTTTAGCTCGAACAACTCAGCTACGATAAAAGCCAAGCAACCGCTTCTCACTTCAGCGTTTGCAGATAAGCCATCAGATTGTGGATGTCGTCATCGGTGTACTTGCTGAACAGGTCGACGTGCGCATCGACCGGCGAGTCGCACCGTGAATTTCACGCGGCTGGTGGGCCATGAGCGATAGATGCCGTTGCGTCGCGCAGCGCAATCGTGAACTCATCGTTGTAAGCAACTGCGCCGGTGACCTTCTCTCCCGATGGCAGCGTAACCGTGACGGTGCTCTTCGCGCCTCTGGGATAGAGCATGCGCTCTTCAAGCTGCAGACCCTGGTAGCGCCTTGCGATGCCGGCCAGATCGCCGCTTGCCGAATGGCATTTCGCGCAGCCCCCTGCACCTTCGAAGTACTGCTTGCCCGCTTGCGCGTTGCCGGTTTGCAGATCTTCGGGCGCCACGCCGCGGCGTCCCCCTGGATGCGCCCTGGCCTCGGCCTCGCGCGCGTGGATAAACGCGATCAGGCTGCGAATCTCCTGCGGGGAGAAATTGAAGCCCGGCATCTTGTTGTCGGGCCGGCCTTCGCGAATCACCGCTGCAATCTTTTCGCCGGTCTTGTCGGAAAGGACGAGCTTCGATTGCGTCAGATCGGGGCCGGTCTCGCCGCCCATCGCATCGCGGCCGTGACAGAAGGCGCAGTTCTGGTGAAACAGCGCGCCGCCGGCTTCAGCAACGTCAGACATCTGACTGCCCTTCCCGCCAGCTTGCGTTTGCGACGCAGATCCGGGCCTGTGCAGATATTGCATCAGCGCGGTCATCTCGCTGCCCTGCAGGCCGGGAAACCCGGGCATGCGTCCTTTGCCCGTGCGCACCAGTTCAGCAATCTTGTTGTCGGCCATGCGGCGCTCGATGCCGACGAGCGGGGGAAAGCCCGGCAAATTCCCTTCCCGTTGATCGCCGTGACAGATCGCGCAGCGTTTCGCGTACAGGGCCGGGCCGGGATCCTGCGCCGCACGCGGGTCGACGGTGGGGGGAGTCTCCGCCTGCGTGCCGGCATTTTGCGCTGCGCGGATCGGCCTGGAAACAAATTGCAGAACGAAAGAACCTGTGGCAATCGCTGCGGCGATGACGACAATCCGAAATTTCACTTTCTTCAACCTTGAATTCCTCGATTGCAAGCTGGTGACATACGTGAACCCGAAGGAAAAATCTCGATCACCCGGAGTACTTGATCAATTGCATGAATCCATAGTCCATGTGCAGCTGCTGGTGGCAGTGCCACAATGTGTCGCCGGGATTATCGGCCACGAAGTCCACTTCCACCGTATCGAGGGGCATCACATTGATCACGTCTTTTTTCAGCCCGCTCAGGTGCTTGTCGCCGATGCGCGTCACCTCGAACGTGTGGCGATGAAGATGGATGGGATGCTGGTCGCCGCTGCCATTGCGGAAGACCAGCCGGTAGCGCTTGCCCTGGTGCACAATCAACGGCTCGATCTCGGGCCACGATTTGTTGTTGATCGTCCAGGTGTCGAATTGCGAGCCATGCTGCTGGCCGATGTCGCGAAAGGTCAGCACAAACGTCTCGTCCGGCGCGGGTACGACGTCGGCACGCGCAAATTGCGTGTAGTCCCATGTCGCCGGCGCGGGATCCTTCCATACCGGCGGCCCGGACTGACCGGCATATTCAACCACGATGCCCAGGCCCATCTGGCGCGACTTTCAAGCGTCGAACCCAGCACCCACACCCCGGGATTGTTCATCTCCACGATCGCATCCACGCGCTCGGCGACAGCCAGGGACAGCACCTCCACACTGGCCGGATTCGGTACCGGATTGCCATCCATCGCAATGACCTGGAAGCGATGCCCCGGCAGCGCCAGCACCACATTCTCGGTTGCGCTGGCGTTAAGCAGCCGCATCAGCACGCGCTCGCCCTTCTTCACGCGAATCGGCTCGCCCGCTCCCAGCATGTGGGTGTTGATGGTGGCGAATTTGTACCCGACATCGGAGCCGGTGGTCAGCGGCATGTTGGCCGACTGCTGGCGCATGGTCTCGACCATGGGCACGAACGAGGGCTCCCAGTGGTGAATGGCGAGGTTGACCTCCTGGTCGTGAGCAGGCGCGGATTCTTTGCCCTCGACCAGAAGAAACCCGAACTGGCCCGTGTAAGTGCCCATGCCCAGATTGCCGTAAGCGCCTGCGTGCGTGTGGTACCAGCGCGTGCCCGATGGCTTCGGCGTGAACGTGTAGCGATGGGTCTGGCCGGGAGCGATCATCGGCGACCCCTCCTCCATGGCCCCGTCGTTCAGCGAATCGATGGCGAGGCCGTGCCAGTGCACGATGTCCGGATCAGTGCCGCCATTCGTAACGTCGATGGTGACGGGAACGCCTTCTCGCAGCCGCAGCAGCGGCCCCGGCGCCTGGCCGTTGTAGGAGAGCGTCTTGACCGTCGCGCCTGGTCCGATCTCCAAAGTGCAGGGCTCGATTCGCAGGGTGTGATCGGCCTTGCCGGCCGGCCGTGAATTCACCTGCGCAGCCTGGGCGGGGGCGCGTTTGCCAAGGGAATGAAAGGCAACCGCCAACCCCGCGGACGAAATAAAATCTCTGCGATTCATAAAAATGAAAACGTCTTCCTGCAAGAATGAGCCGCGCAGAATCCAGGGAGTGCGCGCGCGGCAATTCGATCGATCTCCCTCAGTGAGTTTGAGTCGCGGAAGCGGCCTTGGGATGGCTTGCGGTGCTGCCGTCGGTCATGCCAAGGGCCCAGCGAATCGCCTCGAAGTACATTTTGCGGATATCGGGATCGTCCCATGCCTCTTCGGTGTGACCGAGCGTGGAATAGAATACGCGACCCTTGCCGTACATCTTGCTCCACGCCACCGCGAAATCGTGATCGGTGCGATGAACGCGGGGATTGTTGTAGTCGAGCCGGTCGGGATCGAGGCTGAGCAGCACGTTGACCTTGTCGCGCGACCATGCTTTGGGCTGGTAGATCTCGTCGAACTTCACGAATTCTTTGGGGAAGTGGCGCACCGCGGGAAAGTCGGGATCTTCGTTGATGATCGGGGCGTTGAACGTCATCCACGGATGCTCGTCGAACCAGCCGCCGATCATCTCGCCGTATTCGGGCCACTTGTAGTTGGTGTCCATCGCCGCGTGAATGCCCACGAATCCTTTGCCGTCGTCGTGGATGAACGAGAGCATATCCTGCCTTCTGGCTCTCATCCAAGTCCAGCTCGCCGGTGGTGCTGGCGAACACGATCAGGTCGAAGTAATTCAGGTTTTTCGCGTTTCGGCCCAAGTCCTTCTTCGTCAGCAACTCCGTGTCGGTGCGCATGGTCAGTGTCCCACAGGCCGCTTTCCTTGCCCATGTTGTAGATGGCAGCCATGGCGGCGGGGATGGAATCGTGCTCGAATCCCTTGGTCTGGGCAGATCACCAGGACGTGCTTGAGGTGAATCTGCTTGCCATGGGGAGCAGGAGGGATGAGAGGATTGGCCGCCGATTGCGCGAAGGTATTGCTCGAAACAGCGATGGCGATCAGGCTGCAGGCAGGAATCAGGAAGCTTCGTCCCAGGCGCAAGGGCATTCCCCTTTAATTGATCTCGTTGCGGTTCGTTTACGGTGTTCCGGCGTGCATGGCCGGCGGTCTAATTGCGAGTGGAGAGATTGTCGCAAGTGCCAGGCGGCACTTTTGGCACGCGTAGAAGTCTATCGGGCACGGCCCGCCTACACGCAATCGTCGAGTGCGCTCGAAATTTCGCCAAAACTAAGGCAGCCTTCCTCGAGGCCGTACGAAGAGTCCGATTAAGTCTTGATCTCGAAGGGTACGGGCTTTAGCCCGTACATCACCATCGAAGAATTAGAGGGGCTTTAGCCCCTGAGGGAATGCATAGCGACTTGTGCAGAGGTTCCCTAGAAGCGCGAGATCTGGACGAGGCCGGGGGCGAGGCTGTTGTCGAAGTCCATGCCAAGCTGCAACCGCGCCGCTTCCGACATGCGCGCCTGGGTCCAGGGCGGATCGAAGACCACTTCCACCTTGACGTCGGCAACTTCGGGAAGCCGCTTCAGCTTGCTTTCGACATCGGCCTTGAGCACGTTGCTCATGCCGCACCCGGGCGAGGTCATGGCCATACGCACAGCGATCGATTTCCCGCCCTGCTCGTCGCCGCCAACGGCGCAGGAGTAAATAAGCCCCAGGTCGACAACATTCACGGGCAATTCGGGATCGTAAACAGTCTTCAGCGTCTTCCAGATCAGCTCATCGGTCAGCGGGCCTTGCGGTTTCGCTGTAGCGGCGGAAGGCGGCGCGAGCCCCAACGCATCGGCATCGTTGCCGTCGATGCGGAAGATGGCGTGGATGTCATTGGAAACCGTGAAGGCGCCCCCCCGCGTCTGCACGATGCGCACCGGCGTTCCCCGCGGAAGCGTCTGCCGCATTCCGCTGGGCACCGCGATCACCTCGCAATCGCGCCTGAGTTCGACTTTGTCCGCGCTTGAATTCGCCATGATCTACTCGGTGGAGATCCTGTCCTGATCGCCGTGCAGCGCGGCCTCCAGCGTATGCCAGGCCAGCGTGGCGCACTTCACGCGCGCCGGAAACTCAGACACGCCCGCAAACACCTTCAGCTTGCCGATATCAGGCGTTTCTCCCTCGCGCTTCTGGCCGGTAACCATGCCGTGAAACGTCTTGAACATGTCTTCGGCTTCCTGCAGGGTCTTGCCTTTCAGGCTTTGCGTCATCATCGACGCCGACGCCTTGGAAATGGCGCAACCCGAGCCCTGGAAAGCGATGTCCTGGATCACGCCGTCCTTCTGGTTGATGAACACGGTGCAGCGGTCGCCGCAGAGAGGGTTGTAGCCCCTCGGCCTTCGCCGCCGGCGCGCCCAGCTCGCGGTAGTTGCGCGGAGCCTTGGCGTGTTCGAGAATCACTTCCTGGTAGAGGTCGCGCAGCTCAGCCATCAGCCCAGCATCTCCTTCACTCGTTCGATGCCTGCGATCAGCGCATCGATTTCTTCTTTCGTGTTGTAGAGCGCGAGGGAGGCGCGCACGGTGGCCGGGATGCAGAAGAAGTCCATCACCGGCTGCGCGCAGTGGTGCCCGGTGCGAACCGCAATTCCCTCCTGGTCGAGAATGGTGCCGATGTCGTGAGGATGAATGTCCTCGAGCACAAACGAGAGTACGCCGGCCTTTTCTGCGGCCGTGCCGACCATCCGCACGCCAGGTGTCGCTTCGAGCCGCTCGGTCCCGTACAGCAGCAACTCATGCTCGTGCGCGCCGATCGCATCGACGCCTACGCTCTCCATGTAAGCGATCGCTGCGCCCAGGCCGATAACTCCAGCGATATCCGGCGTTCCGGCTTCGAATTTATGCGGCACCTTGTTATAGGTCGTTTTCTCGAACGTCACCGAGCTGATCATGTCGCCGCCGCCCTGGTAGGGAGGCATCGCTTCGAGCAACTCGGCCTTGCCATACAGAACTCCGATGCCGGTTGGCCCGTACATTTTGTGGCCGGAGAAGGCGTAGAAATCGCAATCGAGATCCTGAACATCGACTCGCATGTGCGGAACGGCCTGCGCTCCGTCCACCAGCACCGGAATGCCGCGCGCGTGCGCCATGCGCACCATCTCCTTCACCGGGTTGATGGTGCCCAAGCGCATTCGAGACATGCGGAATGGCCGCGATCCGCGTGCTGGGCCCGAGCAGCTTCTCGAATTCGTCGAGCAGCAATTCGCCGCGATCATTGATGGGAGCCACGCGCAGCTTCGCGCCTTTTTCGTCGCAAAGCATCTGCCAGGGAACGATGTTGGAGTGGTGCTCCATCGCGGTGATGAGCACTTCATCGCCGCGGCCGACGTGCTGGCGCCCATAGGTCTGCGCCACAAGGTTGATGGCCTCGGTGGTGCCGCGCACAAAGACGATCTCGCTGCGCGCTGCCCGCATGGATAAACGATCGCACCGCCGCGCGCGCGCCTTCGTACTGCATCGGTAGCGCGCTGCGAGAGCAGATGCACGCCGCGATGAATGTTGGCATTGTCGTGCCGGTAGTAGTTCGTCATGCGCGCTGAATCACCGCCTCGGGTTTCTGCGAGGTGGCGGCGTTGTCGAGGTACACCAGCGGATGGCCGTGGATGCGTTCGCCCAGGATCGGAAAGTCGGCGCGAAAGCTGCTCTACGTCGAAACCGCGCGGCCTGCGTTGACAAGACGCGGGGATTGCAGCCTGGGCGCTCATCCGACCTCCTCCCATTTCCGTTCACGAATCTCCGCCGGTGCCGGTTCTTGCGAAGAAGCCTGCATTCGCCACGCTCAACAGGCGCTCAAACACCACCGCCTCGGTGTAGTCGCGGGCCGCGCCGGGCTTCATGCGATCGATGCACTCGCCCGCGAACGCCTCCAGCAGCAAACGCCGCGCCTCCATCTCGTCTGATGCCGCGCGAGCGGAGATAGAACAGCGCATTCTCCTCGATCTGGCCGATGGTCGCTCCGTGCGTGCACTTCACGTCGTCGGCATAGATTTCGAGCTGCGGCTTGGTGTCGATCTGCGCATCGTCGGCCAGCAGCAGGTTGCGATTGGTCTGCTTGGCATCGGTCTTCTGCGCGTCCTTGTGCACCACGATGCGGCCGTGAAACACGCCATGCGCGTGGTCGTCGAGAATGCCGTTGTAGAACTGCCGGCTGGCGCAATGCGGGCTGGCGTGCTCCACCAGCATGTAGTTATCGAGATGCTGGCGGCCGGCGCCGATAAAGAGCCCATTGATGAGGCACTCGCCGCCTTCGCCGGCGAGCACGGGATGCACATTGTTGCGCACGATTGCGCCGCCCAGCAGCAGCGAGTGCGAGGCGACATTGGCGCTGCGCGCCTGCTGAATGCGCAGCGTGGAGAAGTTGAAGCTCTTGAGATGCTCGCGCTCGATCATGGTGTGCTGCGACGTTGGCGTTCCCGCCCGCTACAAGTTCCGTGACCGCATTTGAAAATGCCGGCGTCTCGTCGCCGTGGGAGACGTAATCCTCGATGATCGAGGCCTGGCCTTCGTCTTCCACCACGATGAGGTTGCGCGGATGAGTCATGGCCGGCGTGCCGTCCGACGTGGAGATGAACAGCAGATGGATGGGCTGCTCCACCACCACGCCGCGGCCCACATGCACGTAGGCCCCGTCTTCGGCGAACGCCTGTGTTCAGCGCGCAAAACGGATCGCGCTCGATGTTGACATAGCGGCCGAAGTGAGCGGCGACCGCATCGGGACGGTGAGGCAATTTCCCTGCCCAGCCCATTGACCGTAACGCCTTTGGGAAGTGCGCCCCAGTTCGACAGCTGCGGCTCAAAGCGCCCATCAACAAAGACCAGTCGCGCTGCGGCGCCTTCCATGCGCCACTGCACGAGATCGGAAACCGTGAACTGATTGGCGCTGCCGCGCGCCAGGCGGAAAGGCGTCCGCGCGAGTGCGGAGATGTTGGTGAAGCGCCAGTCTTCATCGCGCGTGGTGGGAAATCCCACGGCAGCAGAAGCGCGCAAATGCGGCTTCGCGCAAGATCGCGCAGCCACGACGGCGCGATCGCCGTCGGCACGCGAAAATTCCGTGAAGCTTCGAGATAGCTTTCGAGTTGGGCGATGGTAGTTGACATTCAGCTCCTCTCAGGCAGTCACGGGCTGCGCGTTCTCGAATCGGCTGTAGCCGCTCTCTTCGAGTTCAAGAGCAAGCTCCGGGCCGCCCGAGCGCACAATGCGGCCATCCACCAGCACGTGCACAAAATCGGGAACGATGTAGTCAAGCAGGCGCTGATAGTGGGTGACCACCAGCATGGCGCGCTCCGGGGAACGCATGGCATTCACGCCGTGGGCTACGGTCCTGAGCGCGTCGATGTCGAGGCCGGAGTCGGTTTCGTCGAGAATGGCGAGCTTCGGTTCGAGCACTGCCATCTGCAGGATTTCGTTGCGCTTCTTTTCGCCGCCCGAAAAGCCCTCGTTCACCGAACGGTTCATCAGCTTCTCGTCCATTTCCAGCAGCTTCAGCTTTTCGCGAAACAGCGGGATGAAATCCATGGCGTCGAGTTCGTCGAGGCCGCGATGGGTGCGGATCGCGTTGAGCGCGCTGCGCAGAAAGTACGCGTTGCCGATGCCGGGAATTTCCACCGGATATTGGAAGGCCAGAAAGACGCCTTCGCGCGCGGCCTCTTCGGGCTTCATCTCCAGCAGGTCTTTGCCGTTGAAGAGAATTTCGCCCTCGGTCACGTGGTACGATTCGCGCCGCGCCAGTACCTGCGCCAGCGTGCTCTTGCCCGATCCGTTCGGGCCCATGATGGAATGCACTTCGCCGGGATTGATCGTCAGGTCGATGCCTTTGAGAATTTCGTGGCCGCCGACCTCGGCGTGCAGATTCCTGATTTCCAGAAGACTCATCGTTTACCCTCAGGGGCTCAAGCCCCTCAATTTTGTGCGCATCTTTCGCGCTTTCACCCAGGTCTCAAAAGCGGGACCCTTCGACAGGCTCAGGGCAGCTCCGGGGCACCCAGTTGGGCGTCAGTTCCTAGCCGACGCTGCCTTCCAGACTGATGCCGAGCAGCTTCTGCGCTTCGACGGCAAACTCCATCGGCAGTTCCTTGAAACACCTGCTTGCAGAATCCGTTCACGATCATCGAAACGGCGTCCTCGGCCTTCAGTCCGCGCTGCTGCAGATAGAAAATCTGATCTTCGCCGATCTTCGAAGTCGAGGCTTCGTGCTCCATGTGCGCCGTCGAGTTCTTCACCTCGATGTAGGGGAACGTGTGCGCGCCGCACTGGTCGCCGATCAGCAGCGAATCGCATTGCGTGTAGTTGCGCGCGCCGGTCGCACCTTTCAGGATCTTCACCATGCCGCGATACGTGTTCTGGCCGTGGCCGGCGGAGATGCCCTTCGACACGATGGTGCTGCGCGTGTTCTTGCCGATGTGGATCATCTTGGTGCCGGTATCGGCCTGCTGATAATTGTTGGTCAGCGCCACGGAGTAGAACTCGCCCACCGAGTTGTCGCCCTGCAGAATGCAGCCGGGATACTTCCAGGTGATGGCCGAGCCGGTTTCCACCTGCGTCCACGAAATCTTCGAGTTCACGCCCGCGCACTTGCCGCGCTTGGTCACGAAGTTGTAGATACCGCCGCGGCCTTGCTTGTCGCCGGGATACCAGTTCTGCACCGTCGAGTACTTGATCTGCGCGTTGTCGAGCGCGACCAGTTCCACTACCGCGGCGTGCAATTGGTTTTCGTCGCGGATGGGCGCCGTGCAGCCCTCGAGGTAGCTCACGGATGCGCCTTCCTCGGCGACAATCAGCGTGCGCTCGAACTGGCCCGTTTCCGCCGCGTTGATGCGGAAGTAGGTCGAAAGCTCCATGGGGCAGCGCACGCCCTTGGGCACGTAGACAAACGAGCCATCGGTGAAGACCGCCGCATTCAGCGCTGCAAAGAAGTTGTCGGTGTGCGGAACGACCGTGCCCAGGTACTTCCGCACCAGGTCCGGATGGTTCTTCACCGCCTCCGAGAACGAACAGAAGATGACCCCAACTTCCGCGAGCTTTTCTTTGAATGTGGTTGCCACGGAGACACTGTCGAATACGGCATCGACCGCCACGCCCGCCAGCCTCTGCTGCTCGACGAGCGGAATGCCGAGTTTCTCATAGGTGCGCAGAATCTCCGGATCGAGCTCGTCCAGGCTGTTGAGGCTCGGCTTCTGCTTAGGGGCCGAGTAGTAGACGATGTCCTGATAGTCGATGGGAGCGTAGTGGATGTTTGCCCACGTCGGTTCGGCCTGCGCTTTCTCGAGGGAGGCCCAGTGCCGGTAAGCCTTTAGCCGCCACTCCAGCATGAATTCGGGTTCCTGCTTCTTGGCCGAAATCAGCCGGACTGTATCTTCGTTCAGTCCCCGGGGAACCTGCTCGTGCGCAATGTCGGTGACAAAACCCCACTTGTAGTCCTGCAGGGCAAAATCACGAATCGTGTCGACGCTTGAAGCCATCCTATCTCCTATACAAAGATTGCCAATATACGACACATTTGGTCGTATATCTATTCAGAGTATAGGCCATTGGGTCCGCTGGTTCAAGTCGCCGCGCAAATATTTCCAGGAATTGAGTTTATTTAACAAGTCGTCACTTCGAGACCGGCGTTGTTGACCTCGAAATCGAAGAACCGGGAACGTTCGTTCATGGGATTGTCTTCAAGGGTTTGCCGGATTCGGGCAGCATCGCCGGGCGACTTGGCGACCATCAGAAGGAAGCCCCCGCTGCCCGCGCCCGAGATGCGCATTCCATGGACAAAGGGCCGGACACGCCCCAGTAGTCCCTCGATGGCGGAGTTCGTGACGGTTCCGCAGAGGCGTTTCTGCAGCGCCCAGGCGGAATCCAGGCACTCCCCGAAAGCGGCAATGTCTTTGCGCGACATGGTGTCGGCCATGGCGCGGGCGGCAAGATGTTCTTCCGCAAGGGCTTGCATGATGGCGCGATCGCGATTGAGATAGCCGCCCACGATTTCCTTCAGGATGTCTTTGGCTATGCGGGTCAACCCGGTGTAGTAGAGCAACGTGCAGCCGCCGTTCAGACGGGGGTCGAGAACGTCGCTGGGAACATAGTGAATTCGCGCATCGGGAAAGAGGCCGGGGCGGGTGGAGGTGATTTTCGACCCGCCAACGCAACCACCTGCCTGGTCCTGCCACCCTCCGCCGGTGGTCAGGGCCTGCTCCAGTCGGAGAACGTTGTGAAAGAGCTCCTGCTGGGTCAGTTTTTGTCCGATCAGCCGGGCGATGACGCCCAGGATCGTCGCGCCCAGGATGCTGGAGGTTCCCAGGCCGCTGCCCTGCGGGATTCCGACCAGGGTCGTGATCTCAATTCCGCCGCCAAAATACTCAAGCATCTCCCGCAGCGCCACCTTCTCAGGCCAGTCGGCCATTCCCGGAGCGAAGCCGGAGATGGCCAGAGCCGCCTTGGCAAGCGCGAACGGATCCCCCGGCCGGTGATAGTCGGTGAGTTCCGAAAGGTCATTGATTTCAAGGCGCCGGCCGCCATCGATGGAGTTGAGCCGGACCACCGGCTCCTCAAGGATCCGGCAATAACAATGGATCGGCGGCTGTCCGTTCAGGTTGATGGCGGTGTTGGTCACATCGCCGCCAAATTCCAGCGTGTAGGGAGGCGTGTCGGTCCAGCCGCCGGCAAGTTCGATGCGTGCCGGCGACCGTCCCCAGATGGTTTCGTCGGGACGGAGCGCGTTCCGCGGCCGTTCCGTTGCGCGCAGGGAACTCTCGACGATCGACTCCTGCAGGTTCTCGAAGGCCAGTTCGCAAAGGCGGCCGCCCCAGTCGCCCGGACTCCTGCCTGCGGACAGCGTCAGGCAGCTGTCGTTGGTCCAGTTCCTCACCGGCTCGGGAAGTTCCGCAGCGATATCTGGGAGTACCAGGTCATGCCCCTGCTTCCCTCTCGGGCCTGACTCGCCGAGAGCGGAGCCGAGCGAGTGGACGATGCGCGCAAAGCTGAAGTTCGCGCGGGTCGCATCGTGGACGGACAATTCTGGCACAAGGTGATCGTGCACCAGCGTGAGGAGCCGGGCGACCATGCGCTCGCGCCGGGGCGAACGTTCCAGGGCAAAGGCGAGATCCCGCGCAGAAAAAGGGCTGTCCGCGCGAAGCAATTTGTGAACGGACCGCTCGATCTCGTCCGCGCGTGTGGCCGAGCGCCGCGCGTGAAATGCCGGTTGATCGACTAGTGTGGCAATTTCGAGTGCGCTGTAGCGGTCCGCAGCCAGAAACTGGGCCTTGTCTTCGGCTGTGGCGCTCGCCACATCGAAGAACCACAGCCACCGGCGCCACGGCTCGGCGTCCGTCGCGACTGGCTCCGCCGGGAAGATGCGGGCGTTCCACAAGGTGCGGTCTGGCGCTGCCCCCGACTCGGGCCAGAGATCCGAACCCGAAGCTCCCGCCAACTCCATCCAGCGCGCCAGCGGGATACCGCAGAAGGTTGCGCCCTTGTCGAGGGCGTGCTTGAAGGTGTCATCCACTCCATAGCAGCGCACAAATCGCACCGGTGCGCCGTGGCGGTCGACCCCTTCAGAAACATCGAGGCAGGCCCCCTCCGGCAGCGTAAGTGCCCCGGCAACATCGACGCCGGTGAGCACATTTCTTCGGGTGACGTGCAACGGCCCCGCGATCCGGCATCCTTCCACCCAGCTGTCAAAGCCCTCGATCGAGCCGCCGTCCGCGAATTCATTATTGATCGAAAGCGCGGTCTCGGCGGGGACATTGCCCTCATCGTGTGTGAGCAGCGCAATGCCATTGGAAATGAGCTGCCGCGTCGCTCCGAAGTGAAGAAAGCTGCATCGTTCCACGATCTGCAGGTTTACCGCGATGGTCCGCAGCCCCGCAAAGAAACCCGCGAGGATCTCCTCATCGAGCGTGCCCCCGCTCCGCCGCACTTCGCGAAGATAGTGCGCAAGGCTGGCATCGGTCCCTAGCGCGCAGCAGATCTCGCGATACATATCGATGCCAGACTCGAGCATCGCCTCCTTGATGCGCGGTTTCCAGGCAACCGCATCGGGTCCGCAAAACACGTGCAAAAGCCGCGTGGCTGCATCGGCACCGAGACTCATTACGCCCACATCGAGGACCGCCTGCTTCTGGCGATTCAGCGCTCCCGCCTCGCTCTGTTCGGCCAGGCTCGGCTTCTGCATGAACAGCCGCAGAGAGCACTTCGGGCCGGGGCAGAAGACACCGTGCCGCGAGGCTTCGTCGGGCGTCGTATGAGTTCCCACGACGGTGATGCCGGAGCCCGCGAAATTGAGCGCGGACGGATCGAAATCAATCAGCGCATCGCCGGCAGCGACAACGACCTGCCCGGCGCCGCCCGGCGGCAACGCCAGGAAACTCGGCGCCAGCCGATCGAACAGGGTCAACCCCAGGGCGGAATAGCTTTCTCCCGGCAGCGGAACGAACAGCTTGCCGCAGGGCGAGTAGGCCGGCAGCCGCCGCGAGTCCCCTCCCGCATGCAGGATGAGGATGCGCAGCCGGCCGAGGATCGTCGCGGCGGGATCCGAAGGAAATCTCGCGCGTTCCGCGGCGACAACCTGGCGAAGGCACTCGATAGTACTTCCGCCGCTGCCGATACGTCTGCCCTCGAGATCCGCAACGACCAATACGTGCCGGGCCTGGGTTAACTGCCCTACCGAACGGCGAAGCTCGATCTGAGACTTGTAGGCCTCGGCCTGTAAATCGTTCGAAGCGGTAACGATCAAGTAGTCCCAGGTTCCCGGCGGGGGTGTCATAGGTGTATTCTCGCTCACATTTCAGCCAAATTGCGCTGGAGTATAGTGTCTCCATTGTGCCCCAAAGATCCGGCTATGCGGATCGGGCGGACGCCTTGCGATCCGTTCGATAGCGCTGCCCTTTCGCACGCCTGGGGACCATCCAGGACGTATGAGGAAGACCGCCCATTTCATCACCGCCGACCTTGGCGCCTCCAGCGGCAGGATCATGCTGGGAGAATGGGACGGCCGCGTCTTTTCCGTGCAGGAACTGCACCGCTTTGCCAATAGCGGCGTACGCGCCGCCGGCTCGCTCTACTGGGACATTCTCGGCATCTGGTCGCAGATCCAGGCGGGGCTGCGGAAATACACTGCCACGTGTTCGCAAACGCCCCAGGGCATCGCGGTGGATGCGTGGGGAGTGGACTTCGGACTGCTCGACCGCTGCGGCCGCCTCATGGGCAATCCGTTGCACTACCGCGACGGACGCACCGACGGCATTCCCCAGCATGTCTTCAGGACGATTCCGGAACGCGAGTGGTTTGCGGAGACCGGCGTCAAGACCATGCCGATCAATACCCTCTTCCAGCTTGCCAGCATGGTTCGCACCCATGATCCGGCGCTCGATGCCGCTGCCACGCTGCTGATGATTCCCGACCTGTGCACCTATCTTCTTTGCGGCGAGAAGAGCGCGGAATGGTCCGAAGCCTCCACGACCCAGATGTACTCGACCCGGCGCAGGGACTGGGCCCGCGCGATGTTAAGCGAATTGCATCTGCCGGTCGAAATCCTGCCGCCGGTCAGGTCGCCCGGAACGGTGCTGTCCCCGCTGCGGACCGACGTATTCGAGAACTGCGGCTTCGCCATGACCTTTCCGGCAATCGCCATCGGATCGCACGATACGGCCAGCGCCGTCGCTGCGATCCCCAACATGGATGAGCACAGTGTGTTTCTGTCCAGCGGCACCTGGAGCCTGATGGGCGTCGAAGCGGCCGACCCGGATACATCGGACTCCGCGATGGAAATGGGCTTTACCAACGAGGGCGGCGCCGACGGCGCGATGTTGCTGCTGAAAAACATGACGGGCCTCTGGATCGTGCAGGAATGCATGCGTCATTGGTCGAATGAGGCCTATACCTACTCGTGGACCGACCTCATCGCTGCGGCAGAAAAAGCCTCTGCATTCAACAGCCTCATCGACCCCGACGCTTCCGAGTTCCAGGCCCCCTGCGACATGCCCCGCGCCATGCGCGCCTACTGCGTCTCTACCAGCCAGCCCGCGCCCATGACCGTCGGTGAGATCGCTCGCTGCATCTTCGAGAGCCTCGCCCTCAATTACCGCTCGGTCCTGGAGTCGCTGCGTGCCGTTACTGGTCGCGACCTGCGCACCATCCGCATCGTGGGCGGCGGCGGCTTGAACACCATGCTCTGCCAGATGACCGCGGACGCGTGCAACTGCGAAGTCGTCAGCGGCCCGGCGGAGGCTTCCACGATGGGCAACGTACTGGTACAGGCAGTGGCAACCGGACATCTCGCCAACATTCTTGAGGGACGCGCTGCGATTGCCAAGTCAGTGGAGTGTTCGCGATTTGCGCCTCGCGCGAGCTCTCGATGGAATGAGGCGTACGCGCGCTTTTGCGCATTGCAGGATTCGAAATCATCCGCGCCCGTTTCGTGACTTTTTCGCAAGCAAAACGGCGCTGAAGGAGTAAGTCTATGGCAACTTATGCGATTCCCGAACTGGAAACCCCAACCCGTGTCGCCGTGAAAGAGATCCTGCTGATCGCCAGCGGAGACCTTCGCCAGTCGGCCAACCAGAAGTGCTGGGCCGCGCAGGCGCAGATGGAAGAAAAGCTTATTGCCGCGTTCGAGGCCGAGGGGTTCACGCTGCGCCGCGCGCACGCTTTTGACCCAACGCTGGGCCACGGCTTCATCTACAACCAGCGCATGGGCATGGACGTGTTCACCCACATCCACCCCGAAGCGCCCCTGGTAGTTGCCGAGGCGGTGTGGCAATACAGCAATCATGTGCTCGCCGGGCTGCTCAGCCATCGCGGTCCCATCCTTACGGTGGCCAACTGGTCGGGCGAGTGGCCCGGACTGGTCGGCATGCTCAATCTCAACGGCTGCCTGCACAAGGCCGGCGTGCGCTTCAGCACCCTGTGGAGCAAGGACTTCGACGAAGAGCTTTTCAAGGAAGGCCTGCGCGAATGGCTGCGCGACCACCGCATCACCTACGACCAGAACCACGTTCATCGCCTCGTGCTGAAGTCGCTCCCTGATGAGGAACGAAACCTGGGGCGCTCGCTGGCGAAGCAGGTGAAGGCGCGCAAAGCCATTCTCGGCGTATTCGACGAAGGCTGCATGGGCATGTACAACGCCATCATCGAGGACTACCTGCTGAATCCGCTGGGTGTCTACAAGGAGCGGCTGAGCCAGGCCGCGCTGGTGGCCGCGATGCGCGATGTCACCGAAGCCGAGGCGCAGAAGATCCGCGAATGGCTCGATGGCCGCGGGCTGACCTTCGTGACCGGCCCGAATGAAGAGACCGACCTCACCGATCGCCAGATTCTCGAACAATGCAAAATGTACATCGCCGCCACTCGCATCGCCGATGAATTTGGCTGCGACGTAATCGGCATCCAGTATCAGCAAGGCCTGAAGGACATGGCTCCCGCGTCGGACCTGGTTGAAGGGCTGCTCAACAACGTGGAGCGCCCGCCGGTGTTCGCAAAGGACGGCCGCGAACTGTTCGCCGGCCAGCCACTGCCCCACTTCAACGAAGCCGACGAGTGCGCGGGCCTCGACCTGCTCGTAACCAACCGCGTGTGGAGCGCGATGCAACTCGACCCCGCATCAACACTTCACGATGTGCGCTGGGGCGAGCGCTACACCGGCAACGGAATTGACGACTTCGTGTGGGTGTTCCAAATCTCCGGCGCCGTGCCCGCGTCGCACATCCAGGGCGGCTATGCCAAAGCCGTGAGCGAACGCCAGCCTCCCATGTACTTCCGCCTCGGCGGCGGCACGCTGAAGGGTATCTGCAAGCCGGGTTCGGTAGTGTGGAGCCGCGTGTTCGTCGAAGGCGGCCAGGTGCATGTCGATCTGGGCCGCGCGACCGCGGTGGAACTCCCCGCAGAAGAAACCGAGCGGCGCTGGCAGGCGACCACTCCGCAGTGGCCCATCATGCACGTCATCCTGCACGGAGTCTCGCGCGACCAGTTCATGGCGCGGCATCATGCCAACCACGTGAACGTCGCCTATGCGCCGACAGATGACGCTGCCGATCGCGCTTTGGCGGCCAAGGCCGCCATGTTCGCGGAGTTGGGCGTGCATGTGCACCTATGCGGGATCGAGCTGTAGTGGGCCGATCTATTCACGTACTTTGACCTTTGGGCAAGCACCACGCTTCCACGCCGACACGCTTCCGCATTCATTGCGGAAGCGTGTCACCGTTAGGGCCCGGCCATGCCCGCGGGTCTTACTCGCCTCAAATGGTTTGGTGCTTGCTTTGGCGGAGCAGGACTACTGCTACGGAAGCCATCTCGTGGTTCTCTCCCAGTGCCATCTCTGACGCTTTCTCCTGGAGATCGAAGCTGGGAAGAAACTTCACCGGCGTGAAACCGAAGATGGTGATTTTTCCTTTGTGAACAGCCGATACCGTGAGCCCAATCTCGGGCGGCAGTTGATAGGAAACCAATTCCCGCTGGTCCGGGAGTGCAGCGGCGATTTCGGCCGCCAGGGGCCAGGAAAATTCCGGAAGTTCCAGGTAGACACTCTGTCGCAGGACCGATATCAGGTCGCGAGAATAGAACACCGTTCCGCGGCCCTGCAGGATTCTTGTTTCCCAAACCAGCGGAAGCGGAGACCCATCGATCACTTTGAGAACCGGCGGCGAAACCCGCTTCGAGATCAGGTACGGCACACCCATGTCTAGGCCCTGCTCCGTCAACACCATGGGATGCACAATCAGCGAGTAGGTCGCAGCGCCAGGCTCGAGGAAGAACAAGACAACGAACCGCTGGAACCCGGGAGCGGCAGACAGCTGAAACATGCGGTCCAGCAGTGCGGTTGGTTCGAGTTCTTCGTCTTGCAGCAAGAACGGAGGCTCCTGCGTTTCGACCCGAACTTCCGATCCCAGGGAGACGTGATCTGGCTTCCAGTTGAACTTCTCCAGTTCCGGGGTCGATTGCGTGAGGGCTGCGTCAACCGCGGCGATGTACGCAATGCGCTGTTGGTCATCGAGCAGGGGTGGGATTTCGCTCATGCCCGGTTCCATCAAAAGCGTCAGTTTCAATCCGAAGGTTACGTTGCGCACGAATGGGCCCAACTGCCCATCGATCATCAACTGCTTGTTGCGATCGAACAGAAACGCTATGGGCGCAATGGGAATTTGCGCGGCCGCCTGCACCAGGCTGGCGAGCAATTCGTCCGGAACCGTTCCCTGGTCGAGGAACTCGGCTAGTTGCCAGAAATCCTGGGGCGGCGTGACGAGGCGAAAGATCGCCCGGTCGGCTGCGCATTCCGATACCGCATGGATCAAGCACCCCCGGGCAAGAAGACCGAGCGGCTCCGGAAACGGCACGACATAATCGCAGACCGGTTGGAACACAGCCAGGGCTTCGCGGTACTCCGGAGTGAGACTCGCCTGAAGAGCAGCGGCCGTGGTGCTCGCCCGGGGCGACTTGACTATGTTGGCCTCGGTCGCCGTGGCCGAGCCTTCGGCGCAGGTCCAGATCTTTCCGCTCAGGCTGCTGAAGAGCCGGTCGCGGCGATTCTTCAATGGCTGCGGCACAATCTCAAGTTCGCGCAGGCGGCGCAGAACGTATCCAAAGACGGTGTTGTTGATCAGGTCCACGTGCATCTGCTCGTGCGCGTGGATCAGGGAAGTGTCGAGGACGCCGGTTTGCCGTGGATCGTAGAGCGTCGGCGAATCCCCAAAAAGAGTGTCGCCCGCCCGGCAGTGCCAGCGGCAGAGATCGTGGACAGCGAGGAGGTGGCATCAGGCGGCCCTTTTACTGGGGAATGAGTCCGGCGATGGCCGGTCCGGCGTTTGGCTGCACTTCGGCGTAAGTGGCAAAGAGTCCGCCGGGGCGAAGGTATGGCACGGCCTCGTCGAGGCGGCTTCGTAATCGCGCGATGGAAGTGGCGATGGGATCCGGATAGTTCGAATTTGCCGCTCGTAAAATTGCGTGCCAGCCGTGCGGCGTACGAAAAGCCTTCACTGGTGAAGGGCAACGGCCTCGAAACGATGCTCGCAAGGCTCTCCACAGCCGCACGCCTCGCGGCGTCGCCAAGGTTGGGTTGGCGCGCCAGGTGCTCGGCCCACAGCACGCTTCCGTCGGGAAGTTCGGGAAACCACGTAGCCAGGTTGAGAAGCCAGTCATTCAGCAGGTCCGATCGTTTCGCGCGCAAAAGCACCACCGCTGCCACGAGCGCGGCCAAAGGATTCTCAAATTTGCTCCGCACGATCTCACGAAGGTCTGTGGCGTCCTGTTCAAAAACGCGGATCGCTTCCCCGAGATCGGCGTTCTGGTACTTCTGCCACAGCCGCGCTGCTTCACCGAGGTTTCCAGCATTCGAAGTGGCCAGCCCAGCTTCCAGGCGAGTGATTTCGCGGCCGCTGCCAGAATTGAATGCCACATCGAAGTCCAGCCGATAGAGGATCGCGGCTGACTGTGGATTTGAGGGAAGAACGCATCCCCAGGTTTTGCCAGAGGTAGTGGTCAGCTCGAGCCAGTAACCGACCCGGTCGGAAATGACGAATTCGAGATCCAGCCGATAGCTGCTGGTGTCTTCGGTTCGCTCCAGCGCACCGATATTGAACGGGCCCGGCGGTAGCCAGGTGCCTGTCCCGACAGCGAAAACGCGAACGTTGCTAGCTTGCCAGATTTCGGTTACGCCTTCGGCTCCAAAGATGTCGTGCGTCGTCCCCCCATTCCCGGCGCGGTAGGCGAAGTTTTGCGCGGCGGACGGTGTGACGCTCACCGGCAGAACTGTCTGCATGAGACTTTCCTGCCCCACTCCGGTCTCGCCACCGCCCGCGACCTCGCGTCCGAAACTTCCCGTCGTGCCCATGCGCGCCGCGTGAACCGTGTAAGCCTTGAGAAACGTGACCGTGGCGTCATCCACTACCCCGCTCATTTGCACCGGCTGCCTTACGTTTTCTCCCGCCTGGGCGAGCAATTCGCGGACCCGCTTCTTGACGAAGGCCTGTAGCGCGTACAGGTTGACAACGTAGTCCGGCTCCTGGCGGACCAGCGCGATGTCGGGTCGGCCGTGCAAGCCATCCAGAAGCGCCGTACCAAACAGCGACAAACCTTTGCCGGGATCGGGCTGCTGGAACGCCTGCTGGCCCGAGGAGGTGGCATAAAGCAATGGCGCAACCAAATCGGGATTCACCGCGTCCGCCTGGTCTTCGTTCAGGATGGTGGAGCCGTTCACGACTTTGCGGCGCAACTCGGCTGCGCCATTACGGCACGCGTCCAGAAAATAGAACTGATACGGAACCTGGAGCGAAGCCAGGGCGCGCTTGACGTTTTCCGTGGAGATCGCGTCGTTCCAGGAGCGTGCCGGCGGGCAGAGATAGTCATTTGGCAGCAGGATCTGCTTGTCCTGATATATCTCGATTCCATGGCCGCTGAAGAAGAACAATGCGCGCGATCTCCGGGCGGCCTCGGATGACAGGCCCCGCATGGTCTGCCACCAGTAGCCGAGCGCTTTGCGACAGTGATCGAATGTCGGTTCGGCCGGATACTGGGCGAGTTCGGGTTCGAATGTCAGTTCGGCCGCAGTGGGACTCAACAGCATCCAGCACTTGGCCAGTGGAGCGTCCGTAAAAACGTACGCCGATGTCACCCATCGAAACCATTCATATGCCGTAAGCGCCGATACCGCCAGCTGCCCGAGAGCATAGGTTTCCGGCGCAGGATCGCTTCCCCCGGCAAGGTAGGGATAGCGGCTCGCTCCGATGATCACCGCGAAAGTGCCCGGTTGGCCTTCCTGCCAATCGGGGTTGGTCAGTAGTCCAGGTTGGGTGTTGTCGGCCTCTAACTTCATGGCTTCTCGCCCCGGGCGACGAGTTTCCCGGCGAACCGGCGATAAAAGCTTGGGCACTGAAGATAGCCGCCATGCGCCGACATCAGCGACATCCCGCTGTCGAAGTTGCCATCGTCCACGCCCTCCACGATATCGCGTACCGTATAGCTGACAAAGTCGCTGAAATCCCAAACATTCCACCAGGCGCCGAGGTGGGGTGGAAACGGCACCGGCTTACCCTTCCGATATGCGGGACGGCTGGCAAGAAAAAGCTTCATCTCTTCGAAAAAGCCAACCTGACTGGCGGTCGCGCACCAGAAATCGACATGCAGGCCCGACAGTTCCGGGCGGTCCGGCACAAAGCTCGTCAGCGCATCGTAGACCAATTGCCCGCCCATGCTGTGACTCAGCAGCACCAACGGTTCGTTCTTGCGCGACGCCGCATTTGCCGCCAGCTCGCCCAGCTTGCTCAACAAACGCTCTTGGATGGGTCCGGGGCTGGCAGGCGTACCTCGCGTGTTCAGGTAGACCAGGACATCGCCGAGGAACACGCTCACGAAATCGTTCAAAGGGCGGCGGAGTTCTCCCGCCACGGTTGCAATGGCAAACCCGGGCAGGTCTGAGGCTCGGCGGAGACTCTCATCCAACCGTTCCCCGAGATCCGTAATCCAAGTCCGCACTCCCATGCCGACCAGGCCTGCGGAGGGTTGCAGCCGGCTCAAAAGCAATTCTCTCTCTGCTTCCGGAGTGGGGGCGGCAGCGATGGCCGTCCTAAAACCCGGGTCATGGGCCAGGTCGTCGGCCCGCAAAATCACTTCGGCCCGTTGAGCGGGATCGGAGATCACCGATGGCAGCAACAACGCAAGGTAGTTGCTCATCTCGTCGGGGGAGAGATCCTTGAGCCGGATAGTTGTGGCGGCGGCGCCGGTTGAGCCGGAAATCAGCGTACTGGTGGATGTCGGCCGGCCGGTAGACGGAATCCTCTTGAGAACGCCGTCCCAAGTGGAGTTGGCCAGCAGATCGCCCGTCGCGGTGGAAGATTCGGCGCCCTGTCCGAGAAGGCGGCTGCGCGGACGCGACTCGCCATCCCAGGCAAATACTGCCGCAAGGTCTCCCCAATACAGATCGTCAATCACCACTCCACCGTGATCGTCCGAGATCGCCGGGGCCACGTGGCGTTCCAGGTAAGGTTTGAGCGCGAAAAAGCCGTCGCGGCTGCGCGTATTCACACCGTGAATATAGAGGACAGGCATAGTCGAGCAATGATAACGCGACGCGGATGCATCGATTCGTCAAAGCAGACAATTCCGACCCGGTCTTTGTTATGCGTTTCTTTATCTGAATCGCAGGAGATGAGGAGGAGTGATGGTGGGCGGTCAGGGACTCTCGAAATACAGGCAAAATATCACTGAAAATAAAAGACTTATATAATCATCTTCTGATTTTGTACATTTTTTGTACACTTTTTTGGGAGGAGAATATGCCCAGAACGAAAGTCGCCCTCTACTGGTGCTCCAAAACCCCATCGGGATGGAAGCGCTACCCCGCTGCCATGGGCCGCAACGGCAAGCTTCGCCCCCGTCATGCCCAGGTGGGCGATGAACAAATTCTATTCCCCCAGGGGCACTACCGAGCTGCGCTACCTCGACAGCGGCCGCACCGTCTGGGTCAACGTTGGCGAGATGCCCGCGCACGCCCAGGCCGAGCAGATCCTACTGACCACACGCCTGGCGGCCAAAAAGGTCGCCGCACAAGCCGGCCTGGCACTCCCGCAAGAAAATCCGCGCGTTCCGATCGCCCTCAAGGCTCTCCAGTTCCTCGAGCGCCAGGCTGCCCGCGGCAAGAACCGCCAGCGGGCACTCTTCCGCACCGCGATCGAGGAGTTCCTGCCCATCGCAGGCGTCGACTACGCCGACCAGCTCACCGAGCAGATCATCCTGCGCTGGTATGCGGCTCTGAGAAAGAACGGCAACGCCAACCGCACCATCTACAACAAGCACATCACCCTGTTCGGATTCCTCAAGTGGGCCGGGGTCGATACCAAAACGCTGGCCACGGGCGCCCCCTCCTACACCGAAAAGGACGTCGAGGTTTACACCGGCGAGGAACTGAAGGTTTTCTTCGATTCCCTTTCCGACCCGTACCACCGTGCCGTGTTCGAGGTGCTGCTCAAGACCGGCCTGCGCATGCAGGAGGCCATGTTTCTCGAGTGGAACAACATCAATTTTGCCCGCGGCACCATCACGGTGCGCGCCAAGGACGATCTGGGCTTCGACATCAAGGACAAGGCCGAGCGCACTCTCCCCATCCCCGCGGACCTGGTGGAGCTTCTCAGGAACCGCAAAAAGATCCACAAGGGCCGCCTGGTCCTGGGAACTTCGAACGACACCCCCAACTGGAAGTGGCTGCCGCTCTTGAAGCGCCTGGCACGAAAGGCCGGCCTTAACTGCGGCCACTGCCGCGGGTGCGTCGAGACCAGGCAATGCCGGTACTGGTACCTGCACAAGTTCCGGGCCACGTATACCACCAACCTGCTGCGCGCCGGCATCGATCCTCGCACCGTGATGAAGTACACCGGGCACGAGGATATGGAGACCATCATGCGCTATCTCGCACCGGCCGAAGCCCCGGAAACCCAGAAAAAAATCAATTCTATTGCCTGGACAAAATAGGGATCTCGATTTCCTGCGGTCGACATAGCACGGTGCAACGTGCTGAGAAACCGGCCCACACCGATCGGCCGTCTGTCCGATTCGCCTTGTAGATTCTCAAGCCCAGCATCGGCCGGGGGAAGTAATTCAAACTGATTCAGGCGCCCTATCCGTTTTGCAGATGCCCGGTACAAGTTGCGGGTGCGATCATCCGGAATCGCGATGATGGTGCGCGTTTCCACTTATCTATTCGAGTATGCCTTAATCAGATGCAAGTGCGATGGGGTGGCCGACTATAGGTTTAAGAGCACGTTTCAATAGGTGAGCGCTGGGGCTGTAATCAATGACAATCTCCTTGAGGGCGACGACCAAACTACCGATGTCGCGGGCCTCACATATCTCGTGAAGATAATCGAGCCAGATCTGGACATCCATATCCGGCATGCCGTTGCCCACAAAAATGCGAATTTTCTCATGGTCAGTCGGAACGGTATCCTCAAGAAGGGTACTTAGCTCCTCGAAGAGCTTCTCTCCAGGGCGCATTCCCGTGAATTCAATCTTGATGTCTTTATCTGGCCTAAGGCCCGATAGCAGAATCAGATTCTTAGCAAGATCGGCGATCTTGATCGGCTGGCCCATATCCAATACGCAAATCTGGCCGCCCTTTCCGATTGCGGAAGCTTGCAGAACAAGCTGACAGGCCTCAGGGATAGTCATGAAGAAGCGTCGCATCTCGGGGTGGGTAACGGTGACTGGACCACCCGTCGCGATCTGCTTCTTGAAAATCGGAATAACGCTACCGTTAGAACCCAGTACGTTTCCGAAGCGCACCGCCACATAGTTGGTGCGGCCGTTCTGTAGAGCAAGGAGAAGCAGTTCGGCGACACGTTTTGTGGCACCCATAACGCTAGTTGGTCGAACAGCCTTATCGGACGAGATCATGAGAAAGTCCTTCACCCCGTGATCCGCCGCGGCCTTGGCAAGATTGTAAGTGCCGAATACGTTATTCTCAATTGCTTCAAAAACGTGGGTTTCCATGAGGGGAACATGCTTAAAGGCCGCAGCATGATAGATCGCTGATGGTCTGTACTGGCGCAGAACGTCGTCTACGCGAGCGCGATTCTGAACGTTCCCGATTTCCGGATAAAAAGGAACCAGTGGAAACACCTGGTGCATCTCTCGATCGACCTCGAACAGCGGAGACTCGGCGATTTCAAATCCGACAATCCCCGCTGGCTTGAAACGAGCGATCTGCCGGCACAGTTCAGAACCGATTGATCCCGCCGCACCAGTGACGAGGACGATTCTGCCTTCGAGGGCGCCCCGTAATTGGCTTTCTTCGAGTCGTATGGGAATCCGACCAAGAAGATCTTCTACAGCAACCTCGCGAATTTGGCCAACAAGGGCGCGTCCCTCGATCATCTCACCCAACCCGGGAACGGTCTTGCACTCCACACCTGCGGCATGGCACAACTCCAGAATTCGTGTCATCTCAGTGCCATTAGCCGACGGGATGGCAATTAGGATGATCTCGATGTTAAGTTTTGTAACGAGTGCCTTTACTTCGTCTCCTCCTCCATGCACAAGTATGCCACCTAGGCGCAAACCTCTTTTGTCAGCTCGATCATCCAAGAATCCCAAAACGCGAAACGACAGCCTCTGGTTGTTCCGTATCTCCCTAAGCAGCGTAATACCAGCATCACCCGCCCCATAGATCAACGTCCTCTTTTTCATGAGGTCGGCATGTCCCTTTTGCACCGATTCCGCTATCATGCGGACAAACAGGCGCAGTCCAGCCGTACCCAGGAAACAGAGGACAAGATCAATGAAGTAGATCGACCGCGGAAATCCTTCCGGTCCAATGCGCCAGATCACAACCCAACTCAACGTCGAGCCCAAAACGTTGGCAAACAGTAACCGGGAGACGTCTGAGACTGAAACATACCTCCATCCTCGTCGACCCAAGTTGGCGAAATAAAATACAAGACTCTTGACCAGAATCCAGACTGACAGTGCATAGACCAAATGGCGAGCATAGGACGAGGGCAAGCTGAGGTCGAAACGTAGAAGGAACGCCGCAATGCCCGAAAAAGCGAACATTCCGACTTGCGAGCTCCACACGAGAATCCAGCGGAACGCAATGGATGTTTTGGGGGATTCAGCAATGTGCGCATGTTTCCATATACCTCGCAGGCTATTATGCGATTTCTAGCTGCTCTCGTTGTATTTCATCAATTTCCGATAACTGATGGGCATTAGCGGCCCTTCGGACAGCATTGATCACGTGCAACTGATCTTCATCAGAAAGACTGCTCGAGCTTGGAAGACAGATTCCTCGTTTGAACAGATCTTCCGCCACCGCTCCGCCATAGCATTCGCATCCCGCATATAACTGCTGTAAGTGCATCGGCTTCCATACTGGGCGTGACTCCACGTCCGCCTCATCAAGCACTTGGATCAGTGCGTCTCTGGATGAGCCAAACTCTCTTTCATCAATGAGGAAGCAGCTAAGCCAATTTGTATGGAGACCGTAAGGCGCCTGGGGCATCAGAGTGATTCCGGGAAGATCTGCGAATCCGTCCCGATATCGGAACGCAATCGCGCGACGCTGTTTGACCCGTAGATCGAGAACCTCAAGCTGACCTCGTCCGATGCCGGCTAGCACATTGCTCATGCGGTAGTTATAGCCGATCTCCGAATGCTCGAAAGCGAGTCCCGGATCCCTCGCTTGCTGCGACCAGAATCGCACCTTTTCCACCCAAGCTGCATTTCGCGAAACGAGCATGCCCCCGCCGGTAGTTGTGATGATCTTGTTTCCGTTGAAGGAGAATGTCCCAATATCACCGAGCGAACCTGCGACTCGCTCTTTATACGTGCTTCCGAGAGCCTCAGCCGCGTCCTCAAGCACAGGCACGCCATGTTGAGCACAAAGAGCCAAGATAGGATCCATGTCCGCGCATTGCCCATAAAGATGCGCTACAACAAGAGCGCGGGGGGGCTTCTTTAGTCGCCGTGCTCGTTTTCGAAAGGCGTCTTCAAGAACGTTCGGGTCCAGGTTCCATGTAGAGTGATCGCTATCAAGAAACACCGGTTCCGCACCAAGGTATCGAATCGGATTACACCCGCCGACAAATGTTAGTGTTGAACAGAATACATCGTCACCTGGGCCCACACCGAGAAGGCGTAGGCCCAGGTGTATAGCTGCGGTGCAGCTGCAAAGCGCCGCAGCAGGCAGGCCTATGCGCGAAGCAAAATCGTGCTGAAACGCCGTGATGTTCGGTCCAACCGTAGACAGCCAGTTCGACGTGAAAGCCTCATTGACATAGCTCTGTTCGCGCCCGCCCATGTGGGGGACAGAGAGAAGGATGCGACCAGATACTGAAAACTCACTCATTGCAGCTCATTCTCCTCATTGCCTCATGATCCTCAGCAGGAATAGCAAACAAATTCGGTCCTGCTTCCGCGAGCTCAGCCAGGCTGGCTCACCCTTCGCCGCTTCTCATCGAACAAGAGATAGTCTGCCGCGTTAAGTATCTCAAAACACATTTCGGGTTCATTGGTAACTTCGATCATGATGCGAGGGCGTGCGCGCGCCGCCAGAATGTCACCCATGCCGCGTAACACCACCAACTCCGCACCTTCAACGTCGATCTTCGACGAAATTCGGCGAAAGCCCGTCCCACTCCCCGCAAATGAATCCAAGGTCACCACCTCAACCGTTACCTCTTGCGTCTGGGCCTGAACTCCATGGATTTCGCATTGGCGTCAACGGCAGAATATCGCGGGATTATTGACCCGTTCTGACCCGTCAGATCTTCGGCCCAAAAGGTAGTGGAATCCGTTCTCCGCTCCAACGGCTTGCTCGACCAGAACTACATTTCTGTGCGTGGCGCGCTCGACATTTGCGCGGATATAGGGCAGATTCGAGGACGCGGGTTCGAAGGAGAAGATTCCCCCGCGGGCACCCACGAGGTTCGCAAAATACAAGGCCATGTACCCGATGTGCCCGCCAACATCGAAGACTACATCCCCATCGCGGATGAGCCGAGCGCAGCAGGGTCATACTTTCCTCTCCCTCTCTCTGCCGTGAAACCAGTAGCCCTTGTGCCGAAAAGAATGCAGAGTGATACGCTTGTTCGCCAGTCCAGTGATGCCTGATGGATATATCGCCAAGATTCAAACGAGCGGAAAAGCGGAAGCAGGGCATGCCTCAAAAACGTGACTCTGGCCATCTCTTACGGTCTGATTCATTCGGTGCATCTCCTGGAAAGCCAATGCTGTCCAAATAGCGGAAACTGTATTGGAATCATGTTGATCGGACGAGACATAGGAAAGCGGACCTGGGCGATTAAGAACGAAGGCCAGAATGGCGCGAGGAAAACTCGACTGGCCGGTGACGGTGACCTCGTGTCGCTCTTGCCGTCGCTGATCACCCGTGGCAGCGCAGCAGGCCGTCGTGATTCAGCATGAGGTGCAGCTCGACAGCGCCTTGGTGCGGCGGAACTGCGCCCAGTCAAATACTTGAAGCGCACAACTGGATGGTGGTGGCGTCGATGCTGAGCAGTTTGTTCATGAAGCGGAACTTGTGCCCGCACGCCGGCTTGTCGGGCCCGTTGCGGCCCACGTCCAGTAGTTAATGGATCGATGCTTCGAACAGTTGCCAGGGACGGTGCGTGTTGGCGTAAGCCGGGCAGCCTGGCGTTCTCGTATCCGCAAGGTCGAGAAATACTGATAAACCCAACGTACCAGAACGACCAAAATACGGATTTTCCGAAGAGTTGGGTTCACGTTCCAGCATCTCTATGATCCAGCACACCCTCGCCAAAGCTCTTCCGGTTTGTAATGACGGCCCCGCTGCCTATGTTGCAGTGCAAAATCGGCATGAACCTTATTCGGCCCGGGTGAGGTGCCCAAGTAAGATAGCGAGTTAGTGATCAGTTCTTCGATATGGCGACGAACTCACCCCTAATCGCAAATTCTGACATAAAACCTCCGACCTCATACCCTCCTTCGGACAACATAGCTTCCGTCGGTAAGTAACCAAACACCGTATCCACGTACCCAGTGGCCAAATCGTCTTACCTGCAGAACACCCTCCAGCAACTGACGATATTTCCAGCAGACTTCGGCTGAAATGCCGACGATTGTTAATACCTCGTCCAGCTGGAACAAAATGAAATGCTCGACCTCATCTGTCATTCCGGAAAGCCCGAGCGAAGATAGCGGAATGCTAGTCCTGCGCATCCACAGCTTTGTTACCATGGGGGATGTGTGAGCTGCCTGATCGGAGCCAGACTCCGCGCACCTGGCAATACTGTTCATCCACTTCGTGTAATCTCGCACTGTGAAGCCAACGAAGGCCGGCCCATTCAGGGCAATGGAAACCAAATTGAGAACCCGGCTGCGCCAGGTACCACTCCGGGGCCATCGGCCGATAGAGGGCGGGCGCAAATCGCCGCAAAAGCCTTGAAGAAAGACAACAGGAATCTGGTTGCCAATGTGCGCCCGCAATGCCTGTCGGATCCCGCCAGGAAATTCAGAGCTAGCCTCACGAAGAGATCGGGGCATCCGTAGGATGGCAGGAAATGCCCCACATCACCGCCAACAAACTGCCGTCTTGATTCTCCACGCGCAGCAAGCGGAGTTCGCGGTCACGCGGGCCGGCGGGATTGGGAAATATGGCAGTAACATGCCGAAGACCACGTCGCCCCGGCAACCACACCTTTCGACGCCGATGGATTGCGCAATCGCATGCTGTAGCGGTATAACGCAGACGAACAGGATGCCACTCGCCCTTGCACAGAATCTCGTCGACGACGTGCGCGACGGCATCTTCGGCCCATGTCACATACTCATGATCGACCTTACTGAATCCGATCTTGGTTTGATCTGGATTTGGTGATGTATGGGCATGACTGGCGGCCACCACCAATCCTGCGTTGTTCAGGCTGCCCGCGCAATGGCTCAGAATGCGTTCACGCAGACCTGGGCTGGCAAAGATCCAATCAACCGTTACGATGACTAAGGTCTGGCCATTTTCGCGCAACGCTAGAACATTGGCCTCAAAGGGGATCGCGGCCCTCTCGCTGGATACGTCCCGCGGACCGTGACAGGCAGTGGGCAGAAGCCTTTCTGGTGTTATGTCGAGTGACGTTGCGATCGCTTCCAGCAATGACTTTCACCTCTTCATATCCGATTGTGTATCAGGCTTCAGTAAACCGCCAGGCACTTGAGATTTGCCAAACATGGTTTGCTCCAACGCGCAAGAAATGCGCCGTGTTGGTGTGTCTGGAGATTCCGCTACCTTGGCCAGGATTGTACTTCCAGGATGACGGGCAGCATCGTCTCAAGCGGAGGAGCCGCCTCAGCTCCGCTCATGGAGGCTGTCTGGTCTGTCAGCAACCTTGGCAGGCGCCTTACGGTGACGTGCAAGGGCGTCTGGGTTCGGTTCATGTCGGCGCACAACATCTCTCCGGCCGCCTTGGCCATTGTGTACTCGGTCATTCCCCGCGGTCGCTCCGTAACGAAAGCGGAAGATGGATAAAAGATGGATAACTTGGGCTGGCCTGCGCGCAGTACTTGCGACATCCGCCAGAATCCATCGACATAGATCGCCAAGAATCCTGTGAAGCGCTCCGCGACAAAAACCTCAACCTGTGGTCGGAAGATTGCCGATGTCGCAAAATAGTAGGCGTGCGTAGGCGTGGCCGTCAATGCGGCAAGCTGCTCTGCTGAATCTCCGCGGACATCGTAGGCAAGCGTTTCACAGTTGCCGCCAGCCATGCGAATCTCCTGCGCAACCCTTTCCGGCTCATCCACTTCCGGTTTGCCAGGTAACAATGACGCGCCCGCCGCCGGAGGAAATCAGCTTTGCCGTCAGCTCGCCCAGCCCGCGCGACCCGCCAACGATCAGGGCCACACATCCGGCGAATTCTGTTGGTGCAACTAAGCCCGCGAGCGACCTCATGGTTGGCTGCTCCACCGGAGGCACGCGAGCAAAGCTAATCATTCTGCAGACCTCCTCCCGCGATCTCATGTCTGACGAAGCGAAAACGTGGATCGGTCTCCGTCCGGCGAAAGGCAAGCCAGCCCCGACAGCCGGATTCAGCGCAAGTGCGGATCGACAGTTCGCGATAGATGGAGTGCAGTCCTGGACAGATCATGCCGACCAGTTGAGTGCTTGCCGCCAAGGACGAAATGCGCGGGGTGCCAAGCCACTTCGCGGCAGCTGGAAACAGAGCAGCCGCATCCTCCGGCGTCATTTGGAACGAAATGCGCCCAGAGCGTCCGGACATTTGTTCAAAATCCGGATTTAGCGGCACCAAGGAAAAGGGAATCGGCTCCAAGGAGGCGGCGGTCCAGTCCGGCTCACCTTGCATAGCATCGTCAAAGTCAACGGCGATTTTCGATCGCGGCGCCCCTTCGGACTGAGATTGTCAACTGCGTGCCTGTGGACCATGCTGGGCCAGAATCGCATCCACTTTTTCATCCAGGTAGACGAACTTGTAGAACTGTGCGCAGATGCGGCACGACTGTTGCAGGCCAGACTGTGCCGCGGCCAGTGAGTCGAGCGCCCAAAGCAGCAGGTTAATACCGTCTACGACCGGTGATCCAGCCGGAGTGCGCCGCGCTAGCGAGCGCATCCATATGCATTGGGTTGCGGTCGCCGGAGGCGGTTGCAAACCGCTTCTGATAGCGTAGCTGAAGATCCGCTGTGCCAATCGCAATAAACTATCCCCTACGCAACTTGAGAGTACTGAGCTCCAACCTATCAGGTTGCCGATGATCTAAGACATTTTTGAAAATACGCTCTAGCCGATTCAATTGGCTGAAGCGCCGCCGCAGTGGAAGCGAGAGTGTTTAGGAGGGCCGTGTGAACTTGCGTCGCAGCCACCAACAGAAGAATGGAAACCGACGTGTCTTTTTGGGTTGGTCGAGTCCTTCCCTAGCGTGAATGAACCGCGTCAGCGCGTCGTTGCCGACCTTGGAGAGCAGGGCAGGCTTGAGGTACAACTGGTAGCGCAACCGAAGCAGCGCCGCACGCTCTCCTGTTTCAGCCGAAGGCCAGTCAGGAATTGCTTTTTCGTCCCGCCCATCCGCGCAGAAGCCGATCGACTGTGGATTCAGAGCGCCTTATCCAATTCCGAAAATCTCACATGTTGTGTCAGGAATGATTTCGAGTCCAGAAGACACTTTAGCACTGCTCTTATCGGCCCGGCCGCTTCCTGGTTTCCAAAAAGTCCAAGATTGAACGTACGGAAACTAATCGGCTTGCATCCTTCGCGGTCAGGCGGATATCAAATTCCCTCTCGATCGCCATGAGATTTAGCGTCACCTGGGTTAATGATTCCCATTCCGGGATGTCTGGTTGTGTGGTATCTTCCGTAATTTTCATCAAGCGATCGTTCAGCGTCTCTCGAAAAACCTGCTGCAGCCGTTCAATCAAGTCATCTCGTAAATTTGTCATTTCAGTTTTCCAACTCACACAGTAAGATTCTTCGCGTCTAAGAAGCCCTTGACAGACTTCTAAGTTGTGCGATTCCCGGCGCGCCAATGAATGAATGGTGAAGCTGGGGATCGGCGCCGAAAGATCCAGCACCCAACGGGTCCCCGTGTCTTCCGGTCCGTCGAAAGTGAACCCCACAATCGCGCGTATAAGTCAGCTACCGGATGGTTTTTTCGAGTAGGGCGATAGCGGCCGATTAAGCGGCGCGATCCCAGATCGCGGGAGTCCCAGCCATTTCAAGAAAGATGAGTTCTTCCAGTCCTCGTGAAAACACGCGGCAGCTCATTGCCCAACTATGAATCGCCATGTCGTCCCCTTCAGGGCACAACACGACGACGCTCACTAATCCGTGGTCGCCAAAACGATCCCGCAGAGAGAACCAGCGCACCCATGCGCTCGGATTCGCCACCAGCGCGGCTAGTTCCGCTTCGCTAGGCCGATTGGTGGTGGGCTGAAACTGGTGCGTCTTGGCAAGCAGTTGGGTCATGCGGGACAGGTGAACGCTGTCCCCGCAACCGCTATCCGCTTCCATTTGCAAATCGCGGAGAAATGCACCTAGGTCGCTGGCAACAGTGCGCGCAGCCTCGCGTTGGGCATTCTCCTGGTATTGACTGGGCCGCGCGGTGTCTTCTTTTGAAAAGAAAGCGGCTTCAAAATGGCAGCCCGAAGCCAACGTCGCAGAGAATTCCGCAGGATCCGCCGGCATCTCCGGCACGATCACCTCCGGAAGAACAGACCGCACAAGTTCCCGTTCGCTAGGGTTGTCGTCTACTAATACCAGGGAATCCAGGCCGATGTTAAGAGTAGCTGCTATTTGCCGGAGGTTGTCAGCTTATTTTCCCAGTTGGCCCGGAAGCAAGCAATATCTTCCATTTTCAGGCGCATAGCTGGGTGTTTAAAATGGCTCCCGGGCCACGCTCTCTTCATTCTTGCTGCAAACGGCCAACAGAACGCCCCGGCAAACCAGACTCTTTAGGTATTGCTGAAAGGCAACGAATGCTTCGCCCTCAGCTCCATTGCCCAAGAGGATACCATCCAGGCCGTCATCACCGATGACTCCACCCCATAAGGTGTTGTCCAGGTTCAGAACAACGCACTTCTTGGCAGTACCTTTCATTGCACCTAAGAACCTGGCGCAATGAAAGGCAACCAGACCAAATGCGTCAGGTGCAAATGGCTGCTTGGATTGTTGCCAGTGCCTCTCTTCGTGCCACAGTAAAAGGCCAAACATGGAAGCAGTATAGTTGAGGTCAAACAACGCGACGTTCTCTTCGCCCGCACGCTCGCTCAGGGCCAGATTGAACCGCTGGATCAAACTGCTGCGGGTCGAGGGAACTGCGGCGTCAAGTTGGCCAAATAGCCGGATCGCCTGGGGCTTCAACGTTGTTTTGGATGATCGAGACGGGTCGGTTTGCCCGCAAACTTCTGCCACCAGTTTCGCCATTCCTCAACCTCGGATGTAATGCCAGCCTCGCACGAACTTAGGTTCGCACCCAAGGTGACTTGCGAAAAGGAAAGATCCCGCTGTGTTGCGAACAGCCAGACCACATCCGGTTGAAAAGCGTACAAATTGCTTTTAGGATCAAGAATCTCCTGGCGGAAGGAGCCTTGTATACGGCCATGTATATCTCAGGGCGAAACCCCTCGAGCACTAACCACAGCCGTAGTATTTCCACAAAAAAGTTAAGGGTCCCATTGCCAAGAACCGCGATCCGCAACGGTCTGAGATCCTGTACGTCCTGAAGACTCAGCTCCGTACTCTTGGCCAGAGCTAACTGGTCAAGAAATGGCGCGCGTGGATTAGCCCTCACTCGAAAGGCCGACAGCGGGTCAGGAAGACACATTGCTTTAGGACCTATCCTGACAGGACAGGGCAAATGTTCGAACTGTCCGGTCATTGGCTCGCAGATTAACCAAGCTATCCATTCAGACGGTAGACTCGACCTTCGCGTGCTGATCCCGCAACACAGACACGTCCGTGCTTCCGCGTTCACTTTTTGGAATTGGTTGGCTTCATTGAGAAAGGGGCAAGATAATGCCGACACCTGCCGCGGTTCAAGCCTTCGAACTCCGCTGGGGTGGAAGATCTTCTACGTTGACCGGCATCCGAATTGGTGTAGCCCCAAAACGACTGCAGCCTTCTCCAGGACAAACGGATGCGAAAAGCGAGTTAGTTGTCGGCCTGACACCAATCAAAGCTATGGTCAATATGTGAAGCAGACGATTCCGCGATCTCTCAATGTCAATAATTCTTGAGCAAGTTCCGACACCAAATATGTGAACATCGGAGTGCCATGAAATTCAAAACCAGCTATGACCTTCGACCCGAGATGCTTTGCAACCAAAGAATTATTGATGCATACGTGTTCGCGGCGGAGGTAGAACGGCCGCCAAAACTCATTGCCGTTCGCATCTCTCAGAAGGCAATCAAACGGCCCCTTGTGCACCTTTGTCGGATGCTTCTCCGGCTCAATGTCCTCAAGCCAGTGGATCAGGACGATGCGGCCGATATGTGGCATCATTCCAAGGCAAAGCGATTGGGCATTCAGCCTACGCATCCTCTCATAAGGAGAGTCGCGGCCGTCGGCATAAGCACAATTCTCATGCCCATCGAGTAACTCCGCAGCGAGAGGTCCAAGTCCACAAATAGAATGCCGCGGGTGCAAGCTGCGTATCACGCCATCTTCGCGCCTGAATATCTCAGAGAGTATTCCCGTATAGGTAGGCTCGCGCAGAACATCAAAGGGGCGGCATGGCACTTGGGACATATTGGTTGTATACGCCGGCATCAGTAACGTTCCCCGCGATCCCACAATCTCTCGTAGGGCACACAGAAGCTCATACGGCGTTCCGCTGTAAGTTAGGAGATTATTGTACGAACATTGTACAAAGAGGATGCCGTCTTTCTGAATTCCGGCTTCCCGGCAAAATGAAACGAACTGCACCGCGGAAAACTGTCCATGCTTTTCAACCAATTTCTTACGCAGATGCTTCGCTCTTCGTCTTTGCCACGCATCACGGTTTCGCCGTAACCATTGGATCGCGGACGGCGAAATTACTTCACGCAGAGTTGCCTGTCTTCATCAGCATAGCTCGGATCATACTGTCAGCCCAGTCAGCCTCCTTCTTTCGTCTCGCCGAAGCGAAACCGTTTCGTGGTTTCCAAGCCGCTCACCACAGTGATGGACCTCCGCTCCTGGCCGCAGAATCTCGTCCACCTCAGCTTTACGCATAAACTAGTCTCCTGTCCCATTGGTTCGTGAAATAAATTAAGCGTGCTGACCGGCAACGGTTCGCTGGGCATAGCGCGCGATGCTGTCCAGTATTTGGTCTGCGGTTCTTGTCCATACAAAGGGCTTGGGATCTTCGTTGTGCACGTCGATGTAGTCACGGATGGCGAGTTCCAGTTCCTTGACGGAGCGAAAGACTCCACGGCGAATGCGTTTGTTGGTGAGTTCGGCGAACCAGCGTTCCACCAGATTGATCCATGATCCGTAGGTGGGTGTAAAGTGCAGGTGAAAACGAGGCCGCTTGGCGATCCATTTCCGGATCATAGCGGTTTTGTGCGTTCCATAGTTGTCCAGGATGAGATGTACATCCAGACCGCTGGGCACTTGGGCTTCGATCCTATCGAGGAAATGGCGAAATTCTTGCGAGCGATGACGGCGATGCAACTGGCCAATCACGCGGCTGCTCTTCAGTTCCAGCGCAGCGAACAGCGAGGTGGTGCCGTTACGCTTGTAATCGTGCGTGCCCCGCTCCAGTTGGCCGGGTCGCATGGGTAACAGCGGTTGGGTGCGGTCCAGAGCCTGAATCTGACTCTTCTCATCGATGCACAAAACCATGGCATGATCGGGCGGGTTCATGTACAGGCCCACGATGTCTCGTACCTTTTCAACCAACTGCGGGTCGGGCGAGAGTTTGAACGTTTCACTCCGATGGGGCTGCAAGCCGAATGCATGCCAGATTCGACTTACCGTCATCCGGCTCAATCCGGTCGCTTTTGCCAAGCCGCGTGTAGACCAGTGAGTTCCCCCTCGCGGCGTGCTTTCCAAAGTTTGAACGACCACCCGCTCGACCTGATCATCGCTGATCTTGCGCGGGGCTCCCGGTCGCGGTTCGTCGTAGAGACCTTCCAGACGCGCTTGCAGAAAGCGAGAACGCCACTTGCCCACCATGCCTTTGGAGCAACGCAGTTTCTTCGCCACCGCCTGATTGTCGAGCCCCTCGGCACAGGCCAGCACCACGCGTGCCCGCCTTGCCAGCATGGATTGACTCCGTGCCCGGTGGGCGAGCGACTGAAGCCGCTCCCCCTCCTCCTCACTCAAAATCAAGGGTCGTTTCGGTCGTCCGGTTCGCATCTCCGCCTCCTACATGGTAGATGCGATCCGCTATCACTTCGTTCACGTATTTCTGGGACAGGAGACTAGGCGGTGGCTCTGGGGCCAGCGGTGCAGCCTGTGCTGTGCTGAAAAAAGTTGTCTACACCGGACTGGCCGGCAATCTGCGCACTTGCTCGAGGCGGACGCAAGGCCGCGGCATGACGCTTTCGCACAGCGCATGAAAACTAATCCGGTTCTCTTATCTGCGACATGCGCTCGCTTCAGCGATATGCTGCCGCGTTTCTGCACTATAGACCTTCGCGCTCCCATTGCCCGCCTGTCCTTAACTCATACAAAAAGGGGCAATTCAAGTATTCCTAATTAGATTCGACACAAAATTTCGGCTACTTGTTCGCCCGCATTTCCAAATCCGTAAGGGTGTGAATCGACACCGGCGAGGTTTAGAGCGCCCAATATTCCGTCGTAAACCGCATCCGCTGATACCGGCGGACACAGTCGGTTCCATCCAAGTTGGACGAGTTCCACCCATTCGGTTTCTTCACGCAGGGTGAGGCAGGGAACTTTATGGAAGAAGGCCTCTTTTTGGACGCCTCCCGAGTCAGTTACTATGAGCCGGGCGTTCTTCTCGAGCACGATCATGTCGAGGTATCCAACCGGCTCAATGATGTGCAAAGACCCGTGGTTCACTTGTCTCCGGATGGCCTCGATAGCCGGGTGCGTTCTAGGATGCACCGGCCATACCACTGGAAGATTTGCAGCCGCTCGTTCCAGTCCCTCGTAGATAGCCCTTAAGCGCTTAGGATCGTCTGTGTTAGCAGCGCGATGACTAGTGGCAAGCACATACCTCTTGGGTGTCAACTCGAGGTCCCCGAGAATGGAGCTATTCCGTTCGGCAGCCGCGCCGTAGTGGAGAGCGACATCGTACATTACGTCGCCCGTCTGATGGATCTTAGCCAGGAGAATGCCTTCATGGAGCAACGTGGCAACGGCGCCTTCGGTGGGTGCAAACAGCAAGTCTGAGACATGGTCGGTAACTATACGATTAATCTCTTCCGGCATGGAGCGGTTGTGCGACCGGAGCCCCGCCTCCACATGAGCAACCCGTATATTCTGCTTCACTGCTGCCAACGCGCCGGCAAGTGTCGAGTTCGTGTCGCCATAAACGAGAACGCAGTCGGGTCGAAGCTTGAGAATGACTTCCTCGATGGCCTCCATCATCCGGCCGCATTGGGCGCCGTGATTACATGAGCCAATTGCCAGATTGTAGTCCGGGACTGGGAGTTCCAGCTGTTCGAAGAACACCCGGGACATATTGTCGTCGTAGTGCTGACCGG
>CAWDVL010000019.1:0-103472 GCA_963805695.1 uncultured Acidobacteriota bacterium
TCGGCTTTCTGCCCGAAAAAGCCGGCGCGCGCCGCACCCGCATCGAGACCCTTGCTGCCGCGGGAAATGAAGCGGGAACGCTGGTGTTTTACGAAGCGCCGCACCGCATCCTCGATACTCTCGCCGACCTCGAAGCGGTGTTTGGTCCCGACCTGCGCATTGTCGTGGCCCGCGAACTCACCAAGCTCCACGAGGAATTTCTGCGCGGCACGGTGGCCGATGTGCGTCGCGAACTGGCCTCGCGCGATCGTGTGCGCGGCGAGATCACGCTGTTGGTGCAGGCCCCGGCGGAACGCGGCGCACGCAGCGACGCATCGGGAGCCAATGAACGGGTCTCCGACCGTGTGGCGCGCCTCCAGACCGAGGCCGGCATCGACGAGAAGGAAGCCCTCAAGCGCCTCGCCCGCGAACTAGGCCAATCAAAGAGCGAACTCTATCGTGAACTGCAACGCGAACGGGCGCAACTCCGCACAAAGCAGCAGAAGCCCCCAGTCCCTAGTCTCTAGTCCCTGCTTTTTCCATCTCTTCCGTCAACCGCGCCAGTTGATCGTGTTTCCGCGGGCTCACATCGAGGAATCGAATCCCCACCGTGTACTTGTCGTGCACCGACTGCACCACTCCGGCCAGCCGGAACGGAAGCCCGTCCACTTTGAACTCCGTTTCCACGCGCCGATAGATTCCGACCGGAAATCGGCCCTCGCTTCGGATGCGGCATCCGCTCGTGCTCAGGTCAAGGATGCGGCCCGCGATCCGGGCCCGCACATCGATAAAAAACAGAGTTGCACCGGTGTCCACCGCATAGCGCGGGTGGGACCGCCGGTCTGTTCGCCTGATTTCCAATGCCATGCCTTAGAGGCATTTTCGGAAGCTTCCAGTCTTTCTTTAGTTTGTTTCTGAGTCGTACCAACATTTGGGTGCCCCAGGTCTCGATTTTGAGACCTGGGATATCACGATGCTCCCGGAACCAAATCCCCAGTCAGCGAACTAGTGCCCGTCCCCTAATTCCCACGGGCGCGCCGGCGCCGGTTGAAGGGCTTCGCGGCCGCGCAGGCGATCGTATTCATACAGGTCGCTGGTGGTTCCCAGCGCCTCGTTGTAGAGCCCCATCGCCCCGGTCACCTGGTTCAGCTCCTCGGTGAACTGGTGGATGGCGCGCAATTGATCGGCGGTCGCGGGCAGCTCATATTGCGGGGTCTTGATGAACTTCTGGTAGCCGCGGTCGAGCAGCCGCGCGATCTCGCCCTTGACCAGCACTCCCGGCGTCACGGCCAGGCGCACGCCGCCGCTCTCGAACCGCTCATTGGTCTTGCCGGGAACCAGCACCGCCGCCACTCCGCCCTTCGTCACCATCACTCCGTCTGCGACTCCCTTATATGGTGTGACATCGAAGGAGTTGGCGCGCAGCGCATCGAGCATTTGCTCGAAGTTCGGAGCTGTGGGACTTTCGGGCCATGGTCCAATCCAATCTGCGAGGATGAAGAGAGGGGGATCAGCCTCGCATTCCCAGTCTCGCATAGCCAGATTGGCAAGGCCCGGCCGCGCTCCGCGGATTTTCCAGTGTCCACGCGTTACGACTCAAACCCGGCTTGGCTCCTCGCTTCCCGAGCGCATCGGGAACACGCCGCTGATCCGGCTCGAACAGCCGGTGCGCGGGCTGGAGGGCATCACCTTGCTGGCCAAGGCGGAGTGGGCCAATCCCGGCGGCAGCGTGAAGGACCGCGCCGCCGCCGCCATGGTGCGCGACGCCATCGCTCGCCGCCTGCTCACCCCCGGCAAGACCCTGCTCGACGCCACCAGCGGCAACACCGGCATCGCCTTCGCCATGCTGGGCGCGGCGCTCGGATTTCCGGTGCACCTCGCCATGCCCACCAGCGTCTCGGCGGAGCGCAAGCGGATCCTGCGCGCCTATGGCGCCATCGTCGACTGGACCGATCCCGACCAGGGCTCGGACGGCGCCATCCGCCGCGCCCGCGAACTGGCCGGCAACGATCCGACGACGTTCTACTACGCCGACCAGTACTCGAACGACGCCAACTGGCTGGCGCACTATCACACCACCGGCCCGGAAATCTGGCGCCAGACCGGCGGCCAGATCACCCATTTCGTCGCCGGCCTGGGCACCAGCGGCACCTTCATGGGCACCACCCGCTACCTGAAGGAGCGAAACCCGGCCATCCAGGCCATCAGCTTCCAGCCCGACTCGCCGTTTCACGGCCTTGAAGGGATGAAGCACATGGCTACAGCGATCGTGCCCGCCATCTACAATCCGCACCTCGCCGACCGCGACCTGGCTGTCGAAACCGAAGCCGCCTACGCCATGGCCAAGCGGCTGGCGCGCGAAGAAGGCGTGCTGGTGGGGATTTCGGCGGCAGCCGCGGTGGTCGCCAGCGTGCAGATTGCCCGCGAAGAAGCCGCCGCGGGCCGGCCGGCCGTGATCGTCACCGTGCTGCCCGATTCCGCCGACAAGTACCTGAGCGAACGCTTCTGGGAGGAAGATGGCTGGGCGTATTCGATATAGCCGCTAGCTACTACCTTTTAACTTTCAGCTACTAGCTTTTAGCTACTAGCTTTTAGCTTTTAGCTCTACGAACTGGTAATTATGAGCACACTACACATACCCCGAACGATCTTTGACGCCATCCGCACCCACGGCGAGGAGACCTACCCGCACGAGTGCTGCGGCGTTCTGCTGGGCCATCCGACGCCGGAAGGATGGCAAGTCGAATCGGCGGTCCGCGCCGGCAACACCCGCACCGATTCGGCTCACAACCGCTATCAAATCGCGCCGGTCGAACTGGTGAAGATCCAGCGCGAAGCAACAAGACAAGGGCTCGACATCGCCGGCTTCTATCACTCCCATCCCGACCATCCCGCGCAGTGGTCGCCTACCGACTTCGCCGAAGCCCACTGGATTGGCTGCAGCTACGTGATCACCGAAATTGCACAAGGCAAGGCGCAGGTGACCAACTCCTTCTTGCTCGCCGGGACGACCGAGGAAGACAAGCGCTTCGAGACGGAAACAATCACCGTCGAGTGAGCCGATCTCCGCTTCTCCTCAAATTCGCCAGGACAGCATCCAGTGAATGAATGCGGACCAGGGCGCGGTGGTCCAGATGAGAAGGAAGACCTGCTGCGCTCCGATCATGAACCCGCTGCCCCAGACAGTGGCACGATTCAGTTTGCGCGTGGACCACAGATCGTAGGCAATCAGGGCAACGATAAAGATGTAGGTATAGCCCCAGAACAAACGGAGGATGGCAGCCCGGTGGAACTGCCAGGATGGAAGGAAGAGCATTCGCCCCACGGGAGCTCCCATCAACCCCACAGTCGCGAGCAGGATCAGGCGCTTGTGGACTGCCGGGCTTCTTCGGTAATGAAACGCAGCCGCCGCCAAGACCGCGAAGATTCCCAGTTCCGCAATCGGCATAACGGCCAGCAGCATGAGGAGGCGCTCCGCGGCCATGCGCGTGATGAATTCGGCTGTGGCGAGCATTCCCAGGGGAACCATGAGAGTGGCGATGACCACGCCGGCGATTCCCAGCTTGCGATGCAGGTCCACGCGATGGACGGTAGCCAGTGCGGATTGCGCCAGAAGCACCACGAACCACAAGGTAAACACCACTCCGTGAATGTGGATCAGGATCCCCGGCAGTTTTGCCCGGAACACGCCTGCCAGGAAATAGGTATTGGCAAATCCGACCACCATGGCGAGAGTCAGAAACACGGCCATGGCAAGAAAAAACGCGTGGTCGTAGCGGCTGCCCGGCAAGCGCGGAGCGGTTGTGGCGGGCACTCCCGAAAGGGTGGCCATGGGAAACTCCTGAATAGAAATGCGTAATCGGAGTGGAAAACGGCCTCGGAGAAATCGAGATTACGCCGAGTATAGCGAACACACAATCTGAATCGACTGCGGACCCGCCGATCCGATCAACACCCAGGCGAGAACGGTTTAGTATTTTGTCCATAGTGGAGCGCTCTTTCTTTCCCTCAAGGCTCGGATTGCCAAGAGCGGCATCGCTGCTGGTTTTGGTCCTTTTGCCGGGATCAATCGGGCCGGCCCAGTCAGGGTCCACCGAGCCGACAACTTTCGAAGTTGCTTCGATACGACCGGCCGCAACTCAGCAGACCGGCGGTGAAGGCAGTTCCCGCTCGCAGATCATTGACGCTGCCGACGGGCTCACGATGCGCAATGTGGATCTGCGCGAGATGGTCCGATGGGCCTACCGGCTGGAGGATTACCAGGTCCTCGGACGAAGCGAACTGGGCGACCGGCGCTTCGATCTTCGCGCCAAGACCGCGGACAAGGTCAACGCCGATCAGCTGCGGTTGATGCTTCAGGACCTGTTGGCCGCGCGCTTCAGGCTCAAGCTGCACCGCCAGCAAAAGCGAGAAACCGTTTATCAACTGGTGGTCGCAAAAGGAGGCCCCAGGCTTCCCGCCGACAAAACTGATACTCTTCCCGCCGCTTACGCCCGGGAGTCTCTTCCTCGAGTCGTCGACGGAGGCTTTGTATTTCTGAACAGCACCCTGCCTGAATTCGCGGCCAAGCTAAGCGAACTTCGCGGCATCGATTTGCCGGTCGTCGATCGCACCGGAATTTCCGGCGTATACGACATCACGCTCAAGGGTGCCGCCAGCGCGCTGCTGCAGCCCGATGGCCCCTCGCTCCTTACTCTCATCCGCGAGCAACTGGGCCTCAGCCTGGTTTCCGCCAAGGGCCCGGTTGAGGTTGTGATCATCGATCACGCCGAAGAGCCCGCCCCCAATTGATGTTTCCCTGCCTAGGCGAAATGCGTCTCTACGCGCAGAGCCGCCTCGAGAGGAAACGGCAAAAATCCCTTTACACCCAACCATCCCCGGCGTAGCATTCCGCCAACTCAGCTGACACTCGTTCGCCCCATACCTCCCCTTCTCATTCATCCGATCGCTTGTCATCTCTGAGCACGCAAGGAGGTTCACCATGACTAGAATCAGCCCCATTCTGCTGGGAATGTCTCTCGTCGTCGCGGGCGGCTCCATCGCCGTTGCGCAAGATGTAGCACCCACCCCGCCAAAAGTTCTCCAGATCACCCGCGAATGGCTCAAAACGGGCAAAGCTCCCTCTGCCCACGACCGGTCGGAAGCCGGATTCGTGGCCATGTCCTCACGTGCCAAGCTGCAAGGCCACTATGTGGCTCTCAATTCCATGTCCGGTAAGCCCCGCGCGCTCTATATCTACCGGTTCCCGTCGTACGAAGCCTGGGAAAAGGACAACAAGGCGATCGACAAGAATCCCGCCGCGTCTGCGGAGCTCGACCGCCTGATCGCCTCCGACGGGGAATTGCTGGACTCGATTGACACCGGCGTCTTCACCTACGACGAAGAAGTAAGCTACCACCCGCACGCCGACATCGCCCACGTGCGCTATTTCGAGCTCACGACGTTTCACGTTCGCCCGGGCCATCAAAAGGAATGGCGTCAGATCGTAAAGATGTACAAGGACGCCTGGGATAAGCTCAACGTCGGCGCCAATTGGGCAGCGTATGACGGGGCCTATGGCGTCGAGGGCGGCACGGTCCTGGTGTTGGGCGACCGGGACTCCATGAAAGAAATCGACGATATCAATGCGTTCGGGATGAGGTTCGCAGAAGCCATGGGCGGCGAAGATGGGATGCAAAAGTTCGATGAGCTTCTCGGGCAGGCCATCGATTCCTCGCGTACGGAGCTGTTCTCCATCAACCCCAAACAGAGCTACGCCGAAGAAGCCTGGATCAAGGCCGATCCCGACTTCTGGAAGCCCAAGGCAAAAGCTGCCGAAGCCGCTGCGGCCAAGCCTGCCGCCAAGCCTTCTCCAGCCGCCGCCAAGCCAGGAGGCCGTTAGGATCCGCGAATTGGGTGCCCCGTCCAAGCTCCGCTTGGGCGGGGTGTAGCCCAGTCCAATGGCGCGAAACCGTCTCACCTCGCGGGACAGCGTTTCCTGATCCGATCTGCCGGCTCCTATCATCTAACCAGTGCCGGCGAGGTCCGGCGCCTGCTCATGATCATCTTTATCCCCACGCCTTTACGCTCTTACGTGGGCGGAAGCGACAGCGTAGACATCGACGCCCCTACCGTCTCGGAAGCCCTGAGCGGACTTACCCAGACCCATCCCGAGCTGCGCAGGCACCTCTTCACCGGCGAAGGAAAACTGCGCGCCTTTGTTAACCTGTACTTGAACGATGAAGACGTTCGCTATCTCCCGGCAAAGGAAGCCACCGAGGTGACTTCGGCCGACACGCTCTCCATCATCCCCTCCATCGCAGGTGGGGACTAAACCGTCCCGGCGACCGCGCGTTTCGGCGCCCGATCCACATATCGTTTCTAAACTGAGAACTGACAACTGAAAACTGATCACTCACAACTGTGAACTGAGAACTGTGAACTATGCCCACCCTAACTCCGCCGACCGCGCTTCCTGAACTGACCACCGACGATCTCTCCCGCTATTCGCGCCACCTGATCCTGCCCGAAGTTGGCATGGAGGGCCAGCGCAAGCTGAAAGCCGCCAGGGTGCTGTGTATCGGCACCGGCGGGCTGGGCTCGCCCATGGCCTTTTATCTGGCCGCAGCCGGTATCGGCACCCTTGGCCTGGTCGATTTCGATGTCGTGGACGCCAGCAATCTGCAGCGCCAGATCATCCACTCGACCAAAGACATCGGGCGCAAGAAGCTCGATTCGGCCGAAGAAAAGCTCACCGCGCTGAATCCCGCCCTGAAAGTCGTGAAGCACGACACCATGCTCTCCAGCGCCAACGCCCTGGAAATCCTGAAGGATTACGACATCGTCGCCGACGGCACCGACAACTTTCCGACCCGCTACCTGGTCAACGACGCCTGCGTGCTGCTGGGCAAGCCCAACGTTTACGGATCGATCTTCCGCTTCGAGGGCCAGGCCAGTGTGTTCGCCACCGAGGAAGGCCCGTGCTACCGCTGCTTGTATCCTGAGCCGCCGCCGCCCGGCCTGGTGCCGAGTTGCGCGGAGGGCGGAGTGCTCGGCATTCTCCCTGGCCTGGTCGGCGTCATCCAGGCCACTGAAGTCATCAAGCTCATCCTCGGCAACGGCCAGCCGCTCATCGGGCGACTGCTTCTGGTCGACGCGCTCAACATGCGCTTCCGCGAGCTCAAGCTGCGCAAGAACCGCGAGTGCCCGGTGTGCGGCGAGAACCCAACCGTCACTCAACTCATCGACTACCAGCAGTTCTGCGGCATTGTGCCCGAAACCCCCCAGGAGAGCAGCGTGAAGAACGGCATTCCGCAAATGACGGTGAAAGAGCTGAAAAGCCGCCTCGACGCCGGGGACGACTTGCAACTGATCGACGTGCGCGAGCCCTACGAATTCCAGATCGCCCAGATCGGCGGCAAGCTGATTCCGCAGAACGATGTGCCGCAGCGCCTCGCCGAGATCGACCGCGACCGCGAAGTCGTGGTGCACTGCCGTTCCGGAGCGCGCAGCCAGCGCATCGCCGAGTTCCTCAAGCAAAACGGCTACACGCGCGTGGCGAACCTGGCCGGCGGCATCCTCGCCTGGAGCGACGAAATCGACCCGAAAATACAGAAGTACTAACCAGAAACCAACCCTTCGTGCCCCATCCTTTCGACCCTTTCTGTCGAAAGGGTGGGAGAGCACGCCAAGAACGACAGTCCCGGAGAACCAATGGTCAAGGTAAGCGTCCTCTACCCCAACACGCCGGGCAGCCACTTCGACGTCGAATACTACCTCAACACCCACATGCCCATGTCAGGCAAGCTTCTCGGCTCCGCTATCAAGGCCATCACCGTCGAGATCGGCCGAGGTGGAGAGCTTCCCGGCGAGCCGGCGCCGTTCGCGGCCATCTGCGGGTTTACCTGCGAAACCGTGGAGGATTTCATGGGCGCATTCACGCCCGTGGCCGATCAGCTCCAGGGCGACATCCCCAACTACACCAACATCGCGCCGGTCATTCAGATCAGCGATATCCGCATCGGCTGAACGCTCGCGAAGCGGCCGGAGCGGGCATTCTTGCCCATCCGCCTGCGCATTTCGGGGTCTTTGATCCCCCTTAGGTGATATAGACGCCCGACTCTGCCGATGAAATCCTGTTAGGAACGACAAGCCCTACCTGTCAGAGAGTCGCGTGATGAGAAAAGTCAGCGCAGCGCTGGTGCTCCTGTTCTGGGCCACGGCGTGGGCGGCGGCCGCCCCGCTGGCGACACTGCGCGCGGTTCACTCCCTCAGCGGCGCCGAGGCCAAGCGCGCTCTCCCCGTAGATTTTGAGGGTACCGTCACCTACTATGACGCGACGGGCCGAGACCTGTTCGTGCAAGACGGCGATGTGGCGATCTACGTCTTCGCGCAACCTGGCGCAAGCTTCGTTCCTGGAGATCGTGTCCGCGTACGCGGAAAAACCGACAGCGATTTCCGCCCCGATGTGATCGCCGACGACGTCACGCTCCTGGGCCATGGCATCCCGCCAGAACCGGCTCACCCCACCTTTCAGCAGCTCATTCGGGTCGAATTCGATTGCATGCGGGTGACTATGCGGGCTCGCGTGCGCAGCGCCAATGTGGTACGGGACAAGGCCGAAACCAATATCTACCTCAACCTCGTGGTCGACGGCGGATATATGGATGCGACCGTGCTCGGGCAGGACGGCAGCCAGCTGAAGGAACTGCTCGACGCCGAGGTCGAGATCACCGGCGCGGTAGCGGGCAAGTTCGACAGCAAAATGCAGTTGGCGGGAATCATGCTCCAGGTTCCTTCGCTGGCCGACGTGAAGATTCTCAAGCCAGCCGCCACCAGGCACAGTTCCCTTGCCATTACGCCGATGGACCGGATCCTCGACGACTACTCCGTGCAGGATCAAACTCAGCGGGTGCGGGTCCGGGGCACCATCACCTATTACCAGCCCGGCACCGTGCTGGTGCTCCAGGACGGCGAACGGAGCCTCTGGATTACCACCCAGTACGAAGGCCCCCTGCGCATCGGCGAAGTCGCGGATGTGACCGGCTTTCCCGACGCCCGAAACAATTTCCCGACCCTGACCCAGAGCGAGATCACCGAGGTCGGGCTGCGCGATCCAGTCCCGCCGCATCGCGCCGATTCAACCGAGCTCGCGTCTGGCAGGCATGCATTTGACCTGGTTTCGGTGGCTGGGAAGGTGCTCGTATCGGTTCGAGGTGCGGTCCAGGACGAGTATGTGCTCGAGTCGGATGGGCGCCTGTTCTCCGCCATCTATCGCCATCCCGACCTTCCGGTTTCCTTGTTGCCGGCGATGAAGCGAGTTGCGGTAGGCTCAGAGGTCCGGGTGACCGGCATCTGCACCCTGGAGCACGGTTCGGACCCTCTCGGCGATCCGGTGGCCTTCAACATCCTGGTTCGTGGCTTTGATGATGTGGAGGTAATCCAGGGACCATCGTGGCTGAATATCCGCCACTTAATTGAGATTGTGGGTGCGCTTTTGCTGATTGTGATGTGCGTGGGCGCGCGCGGATGGATCCTGGAGCGCCGGGTTCGCCGGCAAACCGCCGCGCTGGCCACCCGCATCGAAGCCGAAGCGGACATGGAACGGCGCCGCAGCCTCATCCTGGAAGACATCAATTCCGGCCGCGACCTCGCCGAGATCCTCGCGCAGATCGCCGGCCTTGTCTCCTTCAGCATGAACCATGCACCATGCTGGTGCGTGCTGGCCAACGGCGTCCAAATTGGAAATGCGGCGCCCGAGCCGGCAACCGTGCTCCGCGAAGAGATCCCGTCACGATCCGGCCGCGCCCATGGCGAGCTGTGCGTGGCTGCTTATTCTGACGGCATGCCCGGTTCGACCGCCGGCAATGCCCTGTCAATGGGAGTTCGGCTGGCCGCCTTGGCCATCGAGACACGCGGGCTCTACTCCGACCTGGTGCACCGCTCGGAATTCGATCTGCTCACCGACGTGCACAACCGCTTCTCTCTCGAGAAGAAGCTTGAATCGGCCATAGAGCAGGCGCGCCATCAGGCCCGGATCCTGGGACTGATTTACATCGACCTCGACGACTTCAAGGATGTGAATGACAACTATGGCCATCGCGTCGGCGACCTCTTCCTGCAGGAAGCGGCGCTGCGTATGAAGAGTCAGCTGCGGCCCGGCGACATGCTGGCGCGCATGGGCGGCGATGAATTCGGCGTGGTTGTCCCCCAGATTCACAACCGTCAGGATCTCGAGGAAATCGCCCAGCGCCTGGAGCGCAGTTTCGACGAACCCTTCGCCATCGAAGGTTATGCCCTGAGCGCTTCGGCAAGCTTTGGCATCGCGGTTTATCCGCAGGATGGCGACACCCGGGACACCCTGCTGAGCGCGGCCGACGCGGCCATGTATGTGGCCAAGCACACCAAGGACAAGACCACCGACGAACAGGCCGTATCGGAAAAGAACCTGCGGATCTGACCCGCTTCATCCGAGGCGCACTCTACGGCTTCGGTTGCCAGCCCTTGCTTTTGAGCCACTGCTCCCACCACGCCTGAGCCTCTTCGAGTTCCTGGCGCTTTTCGCCGGCAAGCGGGGGACCCGGCTCCGGAATCGGATGCATCGGCCCCAGTCCCACCGACGCGCGCAGCTCATTCACATGTTCCGGATCGGCCAGACGCCAGGGGCGGATCCGCCCGTCTTCAGGGGAGTCTATCCACTGCGATCCGAATCGCTGCGGACGGCCTTCGTACATGGCGATGCGGTCTTCGAGATATGCGCCGTGCCATGCGGGAATTCGGCCCGCGGCCGCGCACTCCCGTAGCACAATCAGCATCTGCCGCTGAAATTCCGGCTCGCCGACAGAGTGCTGGAGGATGAGCCACGCCGCCTTGGCGCCATCCTCGCCGGCGATATCCTCGGCCGGCCAGCCGTGCACAGCGATCAACTCGCGCAGGCGCGCGGCGTTGCGCACGTGCACGGCTTCCATGCGCGGAACATAGGGGCCGCCTAGTTCACCGGCGGCTTCCAGTTCTCCACGCACCCGCAGATCTTCTTCGCGCATCGCCAGGAGTTCCCGGCGCAGCTGCTCATTCGTCACTTCTTCATCTTATTCGTGACCATAGACGGGATGATCCAAAGTGGTGTACGACTTAGTGGTTCCAACGTAACTTAGTGGTTCCAAACGCAACGGTTTTCAGCAACCAACCACAAGGAGAGCAATCCGTGGATGCATACATCGGAATGATCGTACTCGCAGCGTTCAACTTTGCGCCGGTCAATTGGGCGTTTTGCAATGGCCAACTACTGCCAATCAATCAGAATACGGCGCTGTTTTCCCTGCTGGGAACAACCTACGGCGGCGATGGGCAAACCAACTTCGCCCTCCCCAACCTGAATGCCACCGCGCTGCAGTCTGGCCTCAACTACATGATTTGCGTGAATGGAGTCTATCCTTCTCGTCCCTAGTGTCCTGTCTCTAAAGTGCGCACCATCGGCCGGGTCCCCGGTTCCGTCCCCCGCGGCGGACGGAACCGGGGAACACCGCGCTCGTCACAATTGACGATCTACTGACATCTCCATGACACCTTGTCAAAGTCGTCCTCCATAGTCTCGGTAAAATGTCGGGCTCCCTGCATGGAGGACTTTGACATGTTCACAATCAGGCTTTTGGGACGGCTCACGGGCATGACGCTTCTCTGCCTGTTCATTTCCACCGCGCGAAGCGGCGCCCAACAATATACCCTCAAAGACCTGGGAACGTTACCCGGAAATAGTGTTGCCAAGGCCTTCGCACTCAACAATGAAGCACAAGCGGCAGGGGATTCTTCCTCCCCAACTGCTGCAATTGCGACGCTATTCAGTGGAGGAAAAGTCACCAATATAGGCACTCCCGGCAGCAGTGTGTCTGCCGCGACAGCCATCAACGATTCGGGCCAGGTTGCCGGCTGGAATTCGTTCGATTCCGCTGCTTTCACCCCGCAAGCATTTCTGTTTAGCAATGGCATCACGACCAACATCACTTCGCTGTCTTTGTTTCCTTCCGGCGCCGAACCGGCGGGGATGAATAACTCCGGCGAAGTCGTCGGAACCGGGTATCTCACCAACGCTAACTTTCACGCTTTCCTTTACAGCGGCGGGAAAATGACAGATCTAGGACCCGCGAACGCGTATCAAGCAAGCGCCATCGCGATCAACAATTCCGGTCAGATTATCGGTGGGTACTATCTGAATTCGGGCGCCGCAGGCGAGTTCCTCTTCACCGGCGGCAAGATGACCACGCTACCCGTGCCTGCGGGAGCCAGCGCGGTGAGTGCCTTCGCCATCAATGACAACTGAGAGATCGCAGGCTCCATTTTCTTTGCCTCGGGCGCTCCTGCGCATGCCGCAGAGCTCACCAATAGCGTTTGGACCGACCTGGGGGCCATCAGTGGAGCTTTGTCCACCAGGGCGACCGCAATCAATATTTCAGGCCAGATCGTCGGTACCGCCTTCTTCCCGCAGACGCAATACCATCCCCCCAAACCGGGAAAGCACGTACCATTCGTTGCGGGATCGAGCGGCTTGGTGAACCTGAACTCACTGATTGCCGCGGGCACTGGATTCACTCTTACCGACGCCGTGGCGATCAACAATTCCGGGCAAATCCTCTGCGACGCAAACAACGCCAGCGGTATCGAGCACGCCGTTTTGCTTACTCCGAAATGACGCCGTTGTCGGGTGCCCCGGGTCCGGGGTCCCCACGGACAGGTCTTCGTCCGTGGGGTGGAGGTCTCGATTCTGAGACCGGGGAAACTCAAGAAGCCCGTCTCAGTGGGTAATCTCGAGCGGTGTCACCCGCGGTCCCTCGACAGATTTGCCATTCTCGTCCATCTTGCCGAAGATCATCTTGCCGCTGGCGGTCTGCAGGACGCTGGTTACGGAAATCTCCACCGACCGGCCGATCATCTTGCGGGCATGATCCACCACCACCATGGTGCCGTCATCGAGATAGCCGACTCCCTGGTTGTACTCCTTGCCCTCTTTGAGGATCAGCACATTCATGCGCTCGCCCGGCAGCACCACCGGTTTCAGCGCATTGGCCAGGTCGTTGATGTTCAGCACTTCCACCCGATGCAGGTGGGCAACCTTGTTGAGGTTGAAGTCGTTGGTGACCACCTTGGCTTCCCACTTCTTGGCCAGCTCGAGCAGCTTCAGATCCACCTCGCGAATGGATGGGAAGTCGTCAGGCACGATCTGCACCATGATCTTGGGATTCGACTGCATGCGCTGCAGCATGTCGAGGCCGCGCCGGCCGCGCTGGCGTTTGGACCCGTCAGTGGAGTCGGCCACCACCTGCAGTTCGCGCAACACGAACTCCGGCACCACCATCATGCCGTCGATAAAGCCCGCTTCGGCGATATCGGCAATGCGGCCGTCAATAATGACGCTGGTATCGAGCACCTTGGCGCTCTTGCGGTTGGGCTTCTCTCCGCTGAAGACCGTGCCCAGCGCCGCGGGATTCAGCAGGTCGCCCTTGCTCGCGCCCACCAGCAGTCCTACGTAGGTCATCAGCAGCAGGACGAAGATCTGAAGGGCCGCGGAAGTTGATCCGCTCAGCGGAGCCGAGCGCAGCACCAGGCAGAATAGCGCTGCGCCGAAGATGCCCAGAACGCTGCCCGCAACCGCCCCGATCAGACGACGCAATGTGAGCGCCCTGACCCGAACTTCGAAAACAATGACCGCGCCGGAAGCGACAGCCCCTGCGCACGCACCCATCCAACCAGTCAGGCCGAACGGATGAAGGAAGTAACAAACAATAGTTAGTAAGGCAACAAAAAGTACCCTAACAAGAACGAGATCCATAGAAAGCCTGTGCCGTGGGCGTCAAGCGAAACCGCACCACCTTGGCCATAGTTCGGGAGTATGCCCACCCTCGCCCGAGATCGTCAAGTGCGAAAAGCAAAGAGACAGGGAACAAGGGACCGAGGGAACGAGGCAACAAAGTTACCGGTTGCTTACATCCGGATGAACTCCGGGACCGAGAATAAGCCTATTCCGGCGGAGTTCAGCTCGATAGCCATTCTCTCGTTTCCGCTGTTCAACCATCCACGCCTGATCTCTGGTGTTCTCAGTCCCTCGTTCCCTTGGTCCCTCGTTCCCTGCCTCTACGACGCCACCGCCAGCTGCGGCGCCGCAGTCATGCGCGTGGTTCCCTTGCGGGGGCCGCGCTTGCGTGCGCTCATGATCTTGATACGCTCCAACAATTCCTGCGAAGAATAGGTCTTCTTGGGCAGCAGCGCATCGGCTCCGTGCAACTGGTCTCCCATCTTCTGCGGATCGCCCAGCAGGATCATCGGCACATGCCCCGCCATCTGCTTCAGCCGATTGACAAGTTGATCCCCATTCATCTGCGGCATGGAGTAGTCCGATAGAACCAGGTCGACGGCATGATCGGAAAACATACCGATCGCCTCCTGGCCGTTGTTGGCCGAAACCACTCGATAACCATTGGTGGCCAGCATGAACTTGAGTACCGAAAGCTCCTGCTCGTTATCGTCGACGCAGAGAATGATTTTTTTAGGGCGCATGATGATGGGGGCACACTCCTTCTGGCAAAATTCGTTCAAATCGGTCGAGTCGAGACGCGACTCCGCGCTCCGCCGGCGGCGGAGAAATACGGTCGAGAGATGTCGTGACGATGGGCACACAGGAGCATCTTCCCAGGTCCGATTCTTGCGTTAGGGTAGGGGTGTAGACCTTCACGAAACCCTGGCGGGCGTGAACACCTACATTCCCATGTCCTGCAATCGGGGACCCGGGGAAATGCTTTCCTCGTGGCCGGCTTGCTTGAAAAATCCAAGCGATTCCGGTTCGGAAAGGCTTAGTTGAATTCTTCCAATGCTTGGAAACATTACGAGCCTTGGAGCGTCGTGAAAAGAGGGAAAGAGAGGCGAAAATCTGCCGTGGAAAACTAGCATAATTGTTGGAAAGAGGCTAGGTATAACACAATTTAGGGGTTAACTAAGTGAATTCCTGTTGAAAGCGTGTGCATCATGGCAGATGGAGCTGCCCTGCTGCCACAAGAACTGTGCTGCCCCCCACCCGAACATCCGTTACCTTCGATTTTTCCCGCCGCGCGGACAGAAAAATATCGCTGGGACGGCCGATTTCGATGCCCTGGCGAAGATGGATCCGCTCACCCTCGGGAACCAGGCCGCGCCCCACCAGGTAGCTGATGGCGCATCCGGCGGCCGACCCGGTGGCCGGATCTTCTCCGCCGTAAAACTGCATCCTTGCCCGCCACTGCCGGGAGCCCTGGTCATGGACTCCTTCCGGTGCCAACACGTAAAACCACCGTCCGCCGCGGTCCCGCAGATAGGCCGTGGCTTCGTCATGATTCACCTTGAGGCGGGCCAGGCCATGGGCCGAACGGAGCGCGACGATCGCGAACGCGGTGCCTGTGGAGACCACCTGCGGCGGGACCGACAGCTTCGATGTCCTCCGCTGCGAGCCCGGTGAGTCTTGCCACCACTCGCCGGATCGAGTTCCGCGCCAAACTCCGGATCACGCTGCGTCATCTCGCCGAATAGCGCGTCCGAACCCTGCGCCGGCGCATGGAATCGCACCGGGACCGTCCCCACGTTCAGCGCCAGGCGGACGGTGTTGTCCCGCACCGTATCGGCGGCGAACATCTTCAGCACGCTGGCCGTGCCCAGCGTGGGATGGCCGGCAAACGGAAGTTCCTCCTGAGTGGTGAAGATGCGAACCCGCACGCCTTCGGCTTCTTCCTGTGCGGCTGGAACGGCGCTGCACGAAGGTCGTCTCCGATAGGTTGAATTCGCGCGCGATGGACTGCATGCGCGCCGTCTCAAGCCCAATCGTGTCCGTCACCACGGCAAGCGGATTGCCCGCCAAAGGCGTGTCGGTAAAAACATCGACGATGACGTAGTCGAGCTGCGCCATGCTCTTGACACTCCTCTCTGCTCACTCTACCCTTACAGATACCCGAGGACGTGCGAACGTCGCTCGAATTTCGGGAGAAGGATTCAAATGGCTCATAGGTTCACCCGCGCGAGTTGTATATGCTGCTGTCACCATGACGGCGCGCGTGGGTTCCGCATGAGCTGAGTTCCGAACCATCGGAATCGAAGCTGCAAGCGACCCACCTGCCCCACGGCGCGGTGGGTTTTTGATTTATGGCAGCGTGGTATTGTTCGAAGAAAGACTTGGCAGCGAAGCAAGTGGTTAGTGATCAAGAACTGCAATCGGGGCCAGGCGGCCAGGAGCGGATCATTGGTTCATATCAACGACGTTTCCGAGCCGTTATTCAAAACTGATCACTGACCACTCTTCCCTGTCCATGGCTTTTCAAGCACCGGTGGCGAAGTGGCTAACGCGCTGGTCTGCAAAACCAGTATTCGCGGGTTCAATTCCCGCCCGGTGCTCCAATTTTCAAGCAGCAAAAAACTGCCGCGATCCTGAATCGGATCGCGGCAGTTTTCGTCGCCTTTATTCGATCAAGCACAGATTGATTTCTTTGTGTATGAGCAAGCCCTGAGTTCCCCTCTGCCGAATCGTAGCTCACTGTTCCCAGTTCGCTGCCGGTTCGTCGCGCCGCACGCGGGTCCGCGCGCGGTCGAGAAAGATTCTCATGCGCAGCGCCTCGGCGCGCTGGGCCGCGACCAGGCGCCTCTGGCGGCGAATATGATCCTTGCTTTCGAGGCCCGCCATCTGGGCTTCATCCCAATCGGCATCGCGCTCCAGGCGGGCAATGCGCTCCTCGATGGTGTTGCGAAAACGAGGGCTGATCTCAAAGCCTGTTCAAGTCGGCGAATCGGAATCGTAGATCATGGCGCACCTTCTTGCATGAATCGTCACGACCGAAAAGCCCACAAGGATTTTCAGATCCTGCTGAAGTTTTTTCCGGTCTTGCCGATAGTAGCGAAGAGTGGCAATGCGCGCCAGATTACGCGCATTGCGAAGTTGTCTGTACTCTTCGGTAATGCCGTGTCTGAAAATGAGACATGGCTGTTGTTAGTTCGCAGTTCACAGCTGAGAGCCCGGGCAAATCGATTTGAGACCCCAAGCTGTGAACTGCAATGTGAACTGCTCGTTACCGTCCGCCCACCGTCGGTGGCGCCGCCACAATCGCCACCACCATTACCGTTCCGCCATCCAGATGCACATCCTGCTTGGCGCCAAGCAGCGCGCCCGCGGCATTCGAGAAAGGCTGCCCGGTCACGTTGCCGATCAGCAGAACGCCGGGGATGGACGTGGTGCGAATCGCGAGGTTGCCCTTGGTGGCGACAACGGTACCCGGCGCCGGTGCGCCTCCCGCCGGCTCTGCTCCGCCGGCCGCCGGTTGAGAAGGACTCGCGGCGGCCGTTGGAGCCGGTTGACTGGCCATTGCCCGCCGCGCTTCCGCTGGGAGGCGTGGTTGCGGGAGGACCACCTGCCGCCTCCGGCACAGCGGCCGTTCCCGCGGGCGCCACGGACTGGATGACCGACCGGATCGGCAGGTTCTGCCCGCCCTTGATCTCGGCCTGGTCAAACTGGATGGTGAGTCGCGAGTTGTCTCCGCCCTGGCCCTGGGGCGCTACGTCGACGACGTGGCCCGGTGATTTTTGAACCCTTGGGGATCTCGACCCCGTTGGCGGTAGTCGCTTGTTCAGTCGTCTTCACCACCACGGTGTCGCCGGCTTTGGCGCTCTTGGTATCGAGCTTGTCCACCAGTTCGCCGGTGATCGGACGCAGTTGCGGATTGGCGACTTCCGGGCTATTCGCCGTGCTCGGCACCGGGTCGCTGGGCTGCTGTTCTGGGGCGCCCGGCTCGGGTTGGTCTGCTGGGAGTGGTTGCCTGGGGGCTGCTTCCGTGGCTGGTTGAGGGCTTGGCGAGGGCTGCTGCGCCAGCAGGGGCAAGCTCGCAACGGTTGCGAACGCCAGGATGCGGATGCATGTCGATTTCATGAAACCTCCGTTAGATTCCCAGTTACCCCGGCTACATGAGATGCGGGGAGGGTCGTTGGGGAGGGTTCCAAGAGCAGCTTCATAGTTGGCAGTTCATAGTTGTCAGTTTTGAAACGCTATCTTCCACTTGTGGAACCGCTTATCTCTCAGACTATGCCCTGGCTTCGCAGGTTCTTCATTCACTTTTTTTGGGAAGAATCTACGGGATCGCACCGCTCAGGACGCAGCAACTGCGGACCGGCCAACTGTGAACTGTGAACTGTGAACTTCGGACGCCTTACTTGTTCCGGCGCCGGCGCGAAGTAGCCCCGGCGGGTCTGGACCTTCAGCCGTCGCCCCGGCATTCCATCGACAGATGGCGGAAGCGTGCCGTCCATCTTGGCGTTGGTCGGCGTGTAGGTGGCCGCATATTGGGTACGCAGCTCGTCCTCGATCTGGGCGAAGGCTTCCTGGAGCTTCTTGCCGTTGTTGCCCACGTTGATCACGCGGCCCGCCGGTTTCCTGGGCCAGCTTACTTGCGGCCGAATACCCGCTGTACCCCCAGCCGCCGTAGAAGCCGGTATCGGCAATCAGGATCACGTAGATCATGGCGTTGGACTTCTGCGCCGCGGCGATGGCCTCGCTGATCTTGGCGCGGCTGCCCTGGTCCTCGCCGTCGGTGAGGATGATCATGGCCTTGCGGCCGGACTCCTGGGTCAGCTTCTCCCGCGAAGCAAGGTAGATGGCGTCGTAGAGCAGCGTGCCCTTGGGGTCGCCGATGGTGGGAACGGTGCCGCCGCCCGCGCCCGGAATGCCCGCCGCGCCATTGCCGCCGGCGGTGTTGATCTCCGCCTTGCTCATGGCCCGCGCCAGCAGCCGGGGGCTGTTGGTGAAGTCCTGCAGCAGGTCCACGTTCACATCGAACGAGAGCAGAAAAGCCTCGTCCTTCGACTTGAGCACCCGCTCCAGGAACTGGGCGCCCGCGTCCTGTTCCAGCGGAAGCACATTCTGCTGGCTGCCCGAGGTGTCCAGCAGAATGCCCAGGGTCAGGGGCAGGTTGTTTTCGGCCATGAAGCTCTTGAAGGTCTGCGGCTGCTTGTCTTCGAAGACCGTGCAGTCGTTCTTGTTCAGGTGCGGAACCAGGTTGTTGTTCTTGTCCTTGACGGTAAAGAACACGTCCACCAGGTTGACCTGCAGCTTGAAGGTTGCGACCGATTTGTCCTCTTCGGGAGCCGCCGGGGCATGGCTCACGGGCGAAGCGTCGGGCGAAGGCGCAAGCTGGGACCAACCCAGCCCGGGAGGCAACGGGAAGAAGCAGGAGGAAGGCGGCGATCCAGCGAATGCGCATCTCAATCACTTAGACGGTATCAATATCACGAAGGGAGCACAACGGAACAGGGCGAATCGAGCACAATCGCGCAGCGTCTCGGCCCAGCCGGTGGGCAAACCTGCACCGTTCTGGCGCGTCTGATACTCTGACGGTTGGACGACTGATACCAGGGCCGGAGAGCCCGGGAGTCACCGTTGGATTTGACGCGCATCTTTTGCGCGCCGGTTGGGAGGATGACATTCCTGTGAAGCCTGGTTTGACATCGACGGCGGTGACCGCGTTCCTCGGTTTGACTTGAGTCCGTTGGCCTTGGCGCTGCAGGCGCAGAGCCCACCCAGGTTCCCGATGCCCCCGCGCCCCAGCCGCAGCAGGCTCCTTTGAGCAGCCTGACGGCCCCATCAAGCCGGGCGGCGGCGCAGGGACCGGAAACCGGGTACGTCGGGTTCCGGAGACGTCCAGCCCGGCGCGCCGGCGGCCAACACGCCCGCACCCAAGCAGCCGCGCCTCCGCCTCCAGCCAAGCCCCAGGATCAGACCCCTCCGCCGGAGTTCGACAATCCCGAGCAGATCGGCCAGAGGCTTCAGCTCTTATACCAACTATGTCAACGTCCCGGTCACAGTGAAGGACTCCAAGGGAAAGCTGGTTGCCGGCCTGACCTGGCGCGATTTCAAGGTCTACGAGAACGGCAATCTCGAGCCGCTGAAGATTTTCAGCGTGATGCGGTGCCGCTGTCGATCGCCTTCGTCATCGACCAGAGCGTGACCCGCGACGTGATGTCCAAGGTGAACGACTCGCTGGGCGCCATCCAGGCCGCGCTGACGCCCTATGACGAGGTCGCGGTCTTCACCTACAGCAACGGCGCGCAGAACCGTCCATCGGGTTTACCGGCGCGCAGAGCGCGCGCGTTCCCTTCGTGCTGTCCATGGCCAAGACTTCGGGAACCGAAGAAGCGGTTCCCATTAACTCCGGCCCGTTTGCGAGCTGCAATGTCCGCGCCAACGGCAACTGCGTCGATCCCAACCTGCAGTCCGGCCGCTCGGCCGGCAACAGCACCTTCATCACCATCCCCAAGGAAATCCACACCCTCAACGACGCCATCCTGGCGGCGGCCAAGGAACTGTCCAGCCGCGCCCAAGGAGCGGCGCCGCGTCATTTACGTGATCTCCGACGGCAAGGAATACGGCAGCAAGGCCACCTACAAGGACGTCCTCCACTACCTGCAGACCAACAACGATCGCGGTCTACGGGACACTGGTGGGCGACTCGGCGCGCTGGGGCGAAGGCTACCTGAGCCGCTTCCACCTGCCGTTCACCATGTACGACAACCGCCTGGTGAGCTACGTCCTGCAGACCGGCGGGTCGCTCGATTCCGAACGCAACCTGAACGGCATTGAAAAGAGCTACCAGGCCATCGCCGAAGAGGCCCGCAACCAGTACACGCTGGTCTATGCCACCCACGAACCGCCATTCGACGGCAAATTCCGCTCGATCGATGTGCGCGTCGACCGGCCCGGCCTCGACGTGGTCGCCAAGAAGGGCTACTACCCGGCGGCCGAACAGGTGAAATAGCTCCGTTCAAGCTTCAAGGCACAAAATGGCCTGTGCACAGCTGCACAGGCCATTTCTATTTCCAGACGTAGATTCGCACTCGGCTCAGACCGGGAATGCCCGGTCCCGCGCGTGACTCCACTAGGACTGCTTGGGCTCGGCAGGCGGCGTCGACGCGTTCTGCTGCGCGGAGGCGGCGGTGTCGACGCATTCTGCTGCGTGGTCGGAGGCGCCGGCGTCGGATCGGTCATGCCCTTGATGCCTTCTCTGAAACCCTTCAGTCCCTCGCCCAATCCCTTGCCCAACTCCGGCAGCCGCTTGGCGCCAAACAGCAGAAATGCGACCACGGCCAGTACGATCAGGTGCCATGGTTGTAATAGATCGCCCATCGATTCATCCTCCGCGCCCCACCCGCGGGCGGCGCGCTACCTTCCAACAATTTTATTGTCGCACAGGCCTTGGAGTCGCGGTGTGAGGTATAGCACTCAATTCGGCCCCCAAGTCCGGTAGTTCAATTCACCTGCGCCGGCCGTCCCAGCCGCTCCGTCACCATGGTGTAAAAGCTGCGCAGATCTTCCTCTTCGCCCGCGGTCAGCCGCCGGTAGACCTTCATCAGCGGAAACAGCCTGGAGCCGCGCACATCCACCGCCGGCACCGCCACCGTTCCGCCCGGATACTGGGTCATCTCCCAGCCGCCCGCATAACGGCGCCGCAGCACTTCGCCCAGGTAGCTGCCCCACAGGCGCACTTCGAAGTCGAGATCGCGCTCCGGGCTTTCGCTTACCACCACGAGGATGTCGTCCAGCACATCGACCGAATCCGCCGTGAAATCCAGCTCCATGCTCGAATTCGTTGCGCGCCACGTCGACCGCCGCCTGCGCATAGCCCTCCATCATTGCTCCCAGGTCAGGATAGGCCGTTGACTCCAGCCGGCTGCGCAGATCGTTCATCGCTCTCCACTGTACATCGCCCACCTCGTCAGATGGGGTACGAATTCATACTGTCTTTGGATGTGGCAGACTGAAAATAGACGCTTCTCCACCCCGCGAATAAAAGACGCGTCCGTGGGGGCCCCGGGCCTGGAGGTCCTTGCGCCGTGAAACCCAAGTTGCTGGTAAAGGCTGCCGCGCTGGTCGCCGGATTGGTGCTGTCCGCCATGACCGCCCGTCCCGCCAACCGCGAAATCTACCCCGATCCCTCCCAGGCCAAGGCCGATCTTGCCGCCGGGCTGAAGACCGCCGCCCAGAATCACAAGCGCCTGATCGTGGACTTCGGCGGAAACTGGTGCGGCGACTGCCAGGTGCTCGACATCTACTTCCACAATCCCCAGAACCGTCCCATCCTCGAATCCAACTACGTGCTGGTCCACATCAACATTGGACGCATGGACGAGAACCTGGATATCGCCGAGCGCTACGGGATTCCAGTCACGCTGGGGGTGCCGGCGCTCGCGGTGCTTTCAGAGAACGGAAAAATTCTGTACGGCCAGCGCGGCGGCGAATTCAGCCACATGGGCCGCATGGAGCCCACCGGCGGTGACGAAATTCCTGGTCCAGTGGCGCCCGCCCAAAGCCGGCTGCTCGGTGATGGTGGTGAACTGCTGAGAGGCAGTTCCCAGTTGTCAGTGTTCAGTTCTCAGTGTTCAGTTTTCAGTTCCGGAAAGGATGCCCTTTCGGAGGACGGAACCAGTTCCCTGGCGTTGCAGATAATTAACGGCTGCGGGAGCACAATGGAAACATCGAGGTTGACCAGTGCCATGCCTTTCCATCCGTTTTTCAAATCGAATCGCAACGAATCAGGGTTCAAGAAGGGCATACCCCTCCCCCCCTTGGCACTGTGAAACTGTGAAGATAAGAATTAAGCCCCTGAAACTAAAGGGGAAACTGGCTTCCCTGCCTCAAAAAGAGCAGGAAAAACGAGGAAAAGTACCCATTTTTAACCCAAACCGCACCCGTTTGTACCCCAAAAATAGAGAAAAACCCCGAAAAGTCCCTCGAAATTCCCGCGCACTGTGAACTAAAAACTGAGAACTGAAAACTCAGCTCTCTCACGGCTGCGTCAGCGGCGCCAGGTGCTTGGTGTTCCAGTAGGTGTACTGGATGCGATGAACCACGGTGATGGTGGAGAGCACGGCCAGCACCCACAACACCGGAGCCATCACGCCGAAGTGATTGAACACCGCGCCCAGGATCACCAGCACAATGCGCTCGGGGCGCTCCATGAAACCGACCTTGCATGAGCCGATCAGCGCCTCGGCGCGGGCGCGCGTGTAGCTGACCATCAGCGATGTCACCATCACAAACGCGGTCAGCACCACGTAGCGGAAGTGGTTGATGCGCGCGTAATACACCAGCAGTCCGAAGAACAGCACCACGTCGGAGTAGCGGTCGATCACCGAATCGAAGAAGGCGCCGAAGATCGTCACCTGGTTGGTGCGGCGAGCCACGCGGCCATCGACCATGTCGAAGATCCCCGCGCCAATGATCACCAGCCCCGCGTAGAGAAACATGCGCCCGGCATTGGTGGCGTTGGCATGGCCGAACAGAAATGCCGCGGCGATGTTGATCATCAGGCCGATGAAGGTGAGCACATTTGGCGAGATGCGGGTCAGCGCCAGTCCATGAACAATTCGGTCAAGAAGCCAGCCGCAGGCGCGGCCGAAGGCGCTGGTCCAGGTCATTTCGAGCTTCTCCTCTAGCCTGCTCTACTCGAGCCAGGCCGCGGCTGTCGCCATTTGCGGCAGCCGCTTCGGCTTCGTCATGAATCGTGGTCAATTTCAGAACTTCCAGTTCGCGCTTGCCGTTGGGCGTGTGGATCACGGCGACATCGCCCACCTGCTTGCCCACCAGCCCGCGGCCGATCGGCGACGTGGTCGAAATCAGGCCTTTGGTCACATCCGACTCTTCGCTGGTCACCAGCCGATAAACAATCTCTTCGTCCTTGGTGGAGTCGTAAACCACCACCGTGGAGCCAAAGCCGGCCTTGCCATGCGGAATATTGGCAAGATTCACAAGCGAGAGCTCGGCCATGCGCCGCTTCAGCTGGCCAAGACGCGCGTTCACAAACGTCTGGCGCTGCTTGGCCATGTGGTACTCGGCGTTTTCCGACAGGTCTCCCAGCGCCACCGCCTTCTTGATCTCGGCGGGCAATTCGTGCGCAAGCTCATGCTCGAGCTGCGCGATTTCCTTCTGAAGCTGGCTCTTAATGTGATCGGGCATCGTGTTCCATAGCGGGCGAGCGGGGTTTCTCCGCCCGCGCAAGGTAGAAGAACTAGAAACTCCATTATACGAGGGAAAGGGCAAGAGCAGGGAATCGGGAGTTGGGGAAGGAAATAGAAAAGCCCGCGGGCTCCCAGACAGACTGCCAACTTCTACGACTGGTTGGCGCGGTTAGGATCGCACCACCGGAGCCCACCCTGTTCCCTATTTCCTGTTTCCTATTCCCTTTCTCCTGTCTTCAAGAAACGATTGCAGGATCAGCGTCGCCGCTACCTGATCCACCACCTTACGGTGGTTCTGCCGCTCGTGGCCTGCTTCATAAAGAATCTGGTGCGCCTCGCGGGTGGTTAACCGCTCGTCCCACAGATGGATGGGAAGCCCTGTGAGCGTTCCCAGTTCGCCGGCAAACGCCTCGGTCTTGACTGAACGCGGGCTGGCCTCGCCCGACAGGTGCAGCGGATGGCCCACCACGATTCCCACCACTGCGAACCGCCGCGCCAGGCGCGCCAGTGAGCGCAAATCGTCGCGCGGATTCCGCTTCCGTTCCAGGGTCAGCACCGGTTGGGCCATTAGGCCAAGTTCGTCCGACACTGCCACCCCGATGCGTTTTGCACCAACATCGAGGCCTAGATAGCGTGGTTGCGATGCGGGCTCCAGCGGGGTATTCTCCTGCCCACCAGCATAAGCCCGGGACGCCGACTACCCGCCCACGGCACGATCGAACATGGCGCTCAGAACCGGTAAACGACGTAGGTCGCGGCGCGCCAGCGGTCGTTGGACACCGCTGGTAAGCCCCCCGAAGTGGCGAAGCGGCTGTGAACAAATCCTGCCTGCCCGCGGAAAGAGAGGCGGCTCGTCAGCCGGAAGTTCAAACCGCCGTCGGCCGCGATAGCCGGTCCGGTCCCGTTCCCGTAGAACCATGAATGGTGATTGCTGCTGTTATTCAGGGTCTGTCCTCCGAACAGGACGTCGGCGGACGGGCTCAATCGGGTTGAAGCGGACAAGGGCCTCCCGATCCTCGGCCCCACCAGGTAGTCGGAGACGGTAATGTTGTTGACCACGCAGCAGGTGGTCCGCACCAGCGTGAATTCGCCCAGCGCTCCCGCCCAGCGGTTGAAATTTCCTCCCACTCCGAATCCGCCGCCAAACGTGGCGCCCGAAGGATTGCTGCCGGTGAAAGCGGCCCCCCCGTAGATCTCATAACGGCGATATTGGGATTCGGTCGCAGGGTGAACCTGAGACAAGACGGGGATGCCGGACAACAGCAGCAGGGCCAGAGAAATCCTTCGTGCGTGCATCAGATCCTCTTTTCCACACCGGGTTTGGAAGCGATAATGACGCGTGCCGCCAAAGGCGGTTGGACGCGAAGCAAACTTTACCTCTGACGGGCAGTTTGCCAAATTCGTGATCCAAATCGGAAGCACGGCCTTCGCTTTTCACAAATTCGTCATCCTTGCGTTATCTTCCTCACGACCTGTCCGGAGCACATCTGATTCATCCCGAACGATACAATCGTGGAAAGGGAAGAATCCCTCGGGGAATTTTCGCGTCTCTAACAAAAGCAAATGGGGAACTGGGAGGAGAATGGCGCGCCGCAAGCCGACAAGAGCACGCAAGAAGGGTGGTTTCGGTGCGGCAGCTTTCTTTTTGACAGTCCTCCTGCTGCTGTTGTGCGCGGCCGGGGCGGCGGGGTGGCTGCTGCTTGCCCCCTTCGGACCGCAAACCGAAACCATCGTGGAGATCGCACCCGGGTCATCCACCGTCCGCATCGGACGCGAGCTGGCCAAGGCCGGGATCATCCGCAGTCAGGTGGCCTTCGACCTGGCTCGTTTCTGGAAGCACGGAACCCTGAAGGCCGGCGCCTATCGGTTCGATCACCCTGCCCCGGCAACCGAAGTCTATGACCGCATCCGGCGCGGCGACGTCTACACCATTGCCGTCACGATCCCGGAAGGCTCGACCGTGTTCGATATCGGGGACCGCATGGAACAGGCCGGCTTCGGAGCGCGGCAGGCTTTTGTTGACGTGGCAAAGCAGGAGGCCTCTCTGATCGCCGACCTCGATCCAGTCGCGAAGAGCCTGGAGGGATACCTCTTTCCCGACACCTACCGGTTTGCTCCGAAGACCGCTCTTCCGGAGATCGCGGCAGCCATGGTCAAGCGTTTTCGCACCGAGGCGGCACTTCTCGGTTTGAGCGTCAACGTCCACCGCACCGTTACGCTGGCCTCTCTCGTCGAGAAAGAAACCGCCGTCGATGGCGAGCGGCCCACCGTTGCCAGCGTGTTTGAAAACCGACTGGAAAAGAACATGCCGTTGATGACCGACCCTGCGGTGATCTACGGACTCGAACTCCGGAACCAGTGGCGAGGAACGCTGTACGAGTCGGACCTGAAGCTCGATACGCCCTACAACACCTACCTTCATCCCGGCCTCCCACCCGGTCCGGTTGCCAATCCCGGAGTAAAGGCGTTGCGGGCGGCCATCTCTCCGGCGCAGACTAACTTCTTTTATTTCGTCGCTGCCGGAGACAATCCTCAGGGCAAATCGCTGTTCGCCACCACCATCGAGGAGCACAACCGCAACGTGGCCGGCTACAGGCACGCCGTGAAGAAGACGGGGGGACGATGAAGCGCACCGGGGCCGCACTCCTGGCGCTGCCGCTTCTGCTGTTGTCGGGGTGCCTCTTCACGACCCGCAAGCTGCCCGTGCCGCGCGGGCCCGGCATCACCCAGACTGCTTCTGCGGATGAACTGGTGGCCCGGTTGAACCAGCGCTGGGACGCGCTCCAGAGCCTGAATGTCACCGTCGAGATTCAGGCCAGCGTAATGAATTCCAAAAAGGGTGTAGCCACCGACATTACCTCGATTCGAGGTCATATCCTCATGCGCAAGCCTGAGATGGTCCGGGTGCTGGGACAAGTGCCGGTGTTGGGCACCAAGGCGTTTGACATGGCCAGCGACGGCAAGGATTTTACCCTGGTGATTCCACCCAAAGGGACGGCCTACAAAGGTCCGAGCAAACTGACAAAGAAGAGCTCAAAGGGGCTGGAGAATATGCGACCAGGGCTATTTTTCGACGCCATGGCAGTGCGTGGTGTGGCGCCCGATGAGGAATACACCCGGGCAGCCGACACCGACACGGTCGAAGACCCTGCCAAGAAACATCTGCTGCTCATCCCGCAATACATCCTCAGCGTGATGCAGCCCAAGACGGGCAGTCATGAATTGAGGCTGACGCGGGTGATCACTTTTCACCGAGAGGATTTGCTTCCCTACCAGCAGGATTTATACGATGAGCAGAACAATCTGGAGACGCAGGTGATCTATGGGCGGTATGTCGAGTTTGGAGACCACAGCTATCCCTCGACCATTACCATCAAACGGCCGCTTGAGGAATACCAGGTGGTTCTGACCATCGAAAAGGTCACTGAGAACATGCCTCTCAGCGACGACCAGTTCCAGATCAAGATCCCTGAAGGAACCAAAATCCAGACCATGGAATAACGGTTCAGCGAGGCGGCCTTCTAGACCGCCTCGGCCCTCAGGTCTTCTACTTCTTCGATGGCGCAGATATGCAGCAGGCCTGAATCCGGGTTCAGATACCCGGAGATGAGCACTTCTTCACCCTCGAACGGCCATGCCAGGCCGACCGAGTCGAGCGCATACAGGTCGCCGTCAAATTCGCGCAAAGCGAACCGGCTGCCGTGGCGAACCACGGTGCCGCTGAAACTGGATGATGCCGGACGTTCCGGCACCAGGGTGGGGGCGGGGGAAGGAACTGGCATCGGGGTGGGTTCTTTGGGGAGCGGTGCATTGCCCTGGGTCGTCGCATTCATACGACGCACGCCCCCGGCAAACAGGACAGAGAGAGTGAACCCGAGAGACAAACAACGCTTCATCATTTCTTTCATGGAATTCATATCTCCGGGGACCCTGAGCGTGCTGTAAATTAGTCGAACGCCTTTCGGTCTTGAACGGGGAATGCACTTATATAGCCAAATAAGATTTGTTGAAAAAAAGACACTTACCCGCGAAAGGCTAAAAACTTCCCGAGTAGAAAATACGCGCGCAGTGAAAAAAAGGGTGGCAAATGCTGCCAAATTTCCCCAGGTTCCCAACCTGCAAACAGTCGTTGCCTTCCGCGCACGGCCCTCCGGGACCGCACTTCTGGCCCGCCGCACGGCGCAATGGTTCCAGGCTATGCTAGTATCCCGCCAAGCCTGCCCCCACACGGCAAAGGGAATTGCCATGCAATCGAACCTGCGTCCTCTAACCCTGGGTGAGATTCTCGATCGCACCGCGCAGCTTTACCGTTCCCACTTCTGGCTCTTTGCGGGCATCGCGGCGGTCTACTCCGGCGTCATCCTGCTGCTGAATCTTCTCGAAATTGGACTCCAGGAGTTCCTTCGCGCTGAGAACTTGTCGCGCTTTGTGATACTGGCCGGCGCCGCCGGCCTCTTGATTCAGGTCTTCGTCGCGTTCGTGATCGGTGGACTTGCCATGGCCGCCAACAATCGCGCCGTAGGGTGGGTGCACCTCGGCGAGCCGGCGACCATTCGCGGGGCATATTCGAGCATCCTGCCGCGAACCGGACGCTATGTCTGGCTGATGACGATTGTTACGTTCATGATGTGGCTGCCGCTCGCCCTGGCCTATGCCGGATATCTTTGCGTTATCTATCTCTGGATCCGCCCCATGAAGGGTGGGATAAGCGGTCTCGCCGCGCCCAACCCTACGCCGGCGGATCAACAGACCATGCTGATCATTGGAATGGCCACCCTGTTGTTCGTCCTGATCTGCCTGGGGTGTTTCGCGTATGCGGTAGTGATGGGCCTGCGTTACTCCCTGGCGGTGGCGGCGTCGGTGGTGGAGAATCTGAAAGCCCGGCAAGCCATCCGACGCAGTATTGACCTCAGCAACGGGTCGCGCGGCCGCATCTTCGTGCTGGCCTTGCTGGTCATCGTGATCCAGATCGGCCTGGTGCTCGTCACCCAGATGGTCTTCATCGTGATGAGCGTCCGCCATGGACAGCTCTCGGCCGGTGCGCGCGTCATTCAACAATTGGTCGCGTTTGTCACTAACACGTTCATCAGTCCCATTTATGCCACGGGATTCACGCTCTTCTACTACGATCAGCGCGTGCGCAAGGAGGGCTACGACATCGAGTGGATGATGCAGGCCGCGGGTCTTACCCCTCCCCCCGAACTGGCGCAACCTCCTTCTGCGCCCGACGCACAGGCACAGGAACCCTCGAGTCCGGCGGCCAACCTGCCCGATCAGACGGAGCACGCATGATCGAGGCCCCGCGGCCATCCACGCTGGGCGAGATCCTGGACCGCACAGCGCACCTTTATCGATCCCGCTTTCTTCTCTTTCTGGGGATCGCGATTTTGCCGGTCGCCGTGGTGCTGACGTGCGCCGTGGCCCTGTTCTTGTTTTTCGCCTGGATCGGATACACGGGAGAAAAAGCGGAGCCCGAGCTGGTCGGCATCCTTGCCATCCTGTGTTTAGTCATCGGCGCCCTGGTCCTGCTCCCGCTGTCCATCGCCGCACTGGGGCTGGGCGGGGGCGCCATCAATCACGCCGCCGTTGCCGTAGTTCAAAACGAAAAGATCACCGTCCGCCAGGCCTACCAGGCCGCATGGAACAGGGGCTGGCAGTACATCTGGCTCCTGGTCTTCGAGGGGCTTATCCTCTTCGTTGTTCCATCAGTTGTGGTGACAATTCTGACGGTGATCTTTGCCGTTTCCGAAGGGATGACGGGAAAATCGGCGTATGAAGCTGGTGCGGCCGCGGGTGGGTTCATGCTGTTGTTCGTCGCCGCAATGGCCATCTACGCGCTCTGCATGCTGCTGATGGTCTGCCTCTCCTTCCCGGCATGCGTCGCAGAGAACTTGAACGCGTGGACCGCGCTGAAACGTTCCATCTCATTGAGCAAAGGTACACGCGGGCGGATCCTGGTCCTGTACATTCTCGGAATCATTCTGCGCTGGGGGCTTGGGCTTGTCCTCACCATTCCGGTGATCCTGGTGATCACGCTGGTGCCTGGCCTCGATACCCCGCAGCATGCGCGGGTCATCGGCACCGTCATGGCTCTGGTCATTTATTGCGGATCTTTCCTGTTGCGAGCCTTCACCAAGCCGGTCTATGCGATCGCCCAACTGCTGTTCTATTACGACCAGCGCATTCGCAAGGAAGGCTTCGATATCGAATGGATGATGCGCCAGGCCGGCATGGTGGCGGCGCCGGTTCCCGCGCCCGAGGCCGCCCCGTGGTTGCCGGCTTTGCCCCGGAAACACGACGCTCAAGAACCAACTCCTGAAGCTGCCGCGGAACGCGTTGCGGCGCCTCTGAAAGCCCCAGAGGAACGGCCAGCCGTGAACCCGGTGGGTAATGTGGCCGAACCTGCAGCACCCACCGGAGAGCCGGCGTGACAGGAGCGCGAAATGCGGTGCCTTTTAAGCCGCCGAAGGAAGTTCTGTTTTTAACAGTCTCATCGTCGCCATGCCTGCGACCAATGAGAGCAGGAACGCAATGACAAAAACGGGGAGACGCGACTCCCTTATGTCCATGATGGCGTCAAAAAAGTTGATGACTGAAAAAAGACCCATCATCACGACCATGATGGATCGAGAACGTTTTATAAGACCGAGACAGAGCACAAGCAAGAGGCCGAGGTCTCGGGAGAACGTGTACCCGGCATAGATTTCTGCGGCTGCGTTTATCTCGACTCCAGGCGGTACGAGCCGCTGAGGGGCCAGCAGGGAGATGCCTGCTCCGACAGCCAGAAGAAGCGCCGCAAGAATGGCGAAGGCGGCGATCCACCGCGGAATCTGCAAGTTAACTGCAACAGCCCGGGAAAGTCTTGACATTGTAAATGTCCTCTATTCTTTCAACAATGATGGGCCACGGGAACATTTCGATTGATTGCGTCGCCGGTCACTCTATCGAGGCGATAAGCAGGGTTATCGACGATACGTTGCACCGTACGCATCCGTTCCGGGTGATGACCAATCTTTCTTTCTCTGTCCGATCGTCATCGCCCATTTCTACTATGATCAGCGGATACGGCATGAGGGTTTCGACATCGAGCGGATGATGAACGCTGCTGGAATGAGCGAGTTGGCTTCTGACGCGGCTGCGGCCTTGCTCGCCGAGCCGGCCGTGACCGCGCCTGCGGCTGAACCCGGGGAGCAGCCCGCGTGACGAATAGCGTTTTCCCGGCAAAGGTTAGAAGTGTTCTGCTACTCGTGTGCGTGGCGCTCGGTCCGGCGGGATTGCCGGCAGACGCCGCCGACTCGGATTCGTCCTCCGCGAAACCCGTCGGTCGCTGGCAGGACGCGTCCCTCGAGGACTACCGCAAACACCTCATCACCCTCGAGGCGCTGACGCAAGGCCTGCGCCAAGGCGCGCGACGTCAAGAGCTGCGATCCGACCACGGTGGGTCCCGACGATCGCGTCCCCATCAGCACCTCTGCCAATGCCGAGCGGCGCATCGTGCGCTACGGATGGCTGCGCATCCTGTTCTCGCACGCCGAAGAGCCCGACAAGGCGCAGGAGGCCCCGGGCGCGAAGAAACCCGCCAACCCGTCGGAGGACCCCGCGCGCGCCTCCGCAGCCAACCACCTCTGAGCTTCTTGATGACGCGCAGAAGCGCCTGGCAAGCGACCTGGAGCAGGCCAAGGGCGTGCCCGCGCCGACTCCTGCGCACGATCAGGAACGCGCCGTCATGAACCAGGTGCTGGCTGGTCGCGAATTCCGCGACCTGAAGCAGCCCACCGGACGCGACACCGCCCTCGAAAAGCTCGGGAGCTGGCTCAACCGGTTCTTCGCCAACGTGGACAAGATGCGTTCGCGGTCCAGGTGGGTGGGACGTGCTCTCATCTGGGGATTCTTTCTTGCCGTGGGCATCGGGCTGGCCTGGGGGCTGATGCAGATGGAGCGGCGCTGGCGCGTTCGCCTGGTTCCCATGAGCGACCGCCCCGCTCCCGAAGCCGCCTCGGCGCGCGACTGGCAACTGTGGCTCGCCGATGCACGCAAAGCCGCCGCCGAAGGCCTGTGGCGGGAGGCCATCCACTTCGTCTACTGGGCCGCGATTTCGCGCCTCGAGTCGAAGCGGCTCTGGCCCGCCGATCGCGCCCGCACGCCGCGCGAGTACCTGGCCCTGATGGCGCCCGAGGATCCGCGCCACGACGGCCTGGCCTCGCTGACCCGGACCTTCGAGCGCACATGGTACGGCGGCCGCGAAGCTGGCGAAAGTGACTATCGTGCCGCGGAAGCGCTCGCCGGCGACTTGATCTCCGGAGGCAGTGCCGCAAGTTCCTCCATCGCCGTGAATCAGCCCCTCGCGGCTGATGGCGGCGCCGCATGAGGTTCCTTTCCTCGCTCGACCCCAAGGACCGCCGGCTCCTCTTGTGGTGCGCCGCGGCAGCGGTCGTCCTCGCCGTGATCACCGGCATCCTGCTGCCCAACAGCAACAACAACGAAAACCGCCTGCCGTCGACATACCTCTCCGGACAGCATGGAGCCATGGCGGCGTACGAGACACTGGTTCGCTCGGGCTATTCGATCGAGCGCTGGGAGCGCCCGCTTGCCGAGTTGGCCGCCAGCGCCGGACCGGAGACCGTCGTCATTTTCGCCCAGCCCTTCACCCGCGAAACCGACGAGATCAAGGCCGTGCGCGAAATCGTGGAGCGAGGGGGACGCGTTCTGGCCACCGGCTTCTGGGGCGGGTTCCTCCTGCCCGGCGTCATCGCCCGACACGCCCCGGGAATTCAACTTCGCCGCCTGCAAGCTGGAGCCGGAAGGACTCGACCAACTCGCCGGCTCGGGCGAAGTGTGGATGGTGCCGGAAGCCACCTGGCAGGTGGGAAAGCCTGCCGACCGGGTCCAGTACAGCTGCGCCGGACAGCCGGCGGTGGTCGAGTACGACTGGGGCAAGGGCCACGTCGTGTGGTGGGCCAGCGCCACTCCGCTCGAAAACGGCTCGCTGGCCCGCGCTCACGACCTGGATTTGTTCCTCAACTCCCTGGGGCCGAAGGAAGGCCATCACTTCTACTGGGACGAATCGCTGCATGGAGAGATTCGCTCCGACTGGAGCTTTGCCAGCGGTCCGGCCCTTTCGATGTTGCGCCTCGGGCTGCTGGGGCTGGCATTTCTCGTCCTGCTCAGCTTCAGCCGGCGCAGCGGCCCGGTGCGCGAATTGCCGCAGCCGGCGCGCGCCACCCCCATCGAATTCATCGAGGCGCTGGGCTCGCTCTATCGCAATGCCGGGGCGGCTTCGACCGCCGTCTCGATCGCCTGTGAGCGCTTTCGCCGCCACGCGCTGCGGCTGTGCGGCATGCGCGGCCGGAAAATGGGCGCTGCCGAACTTGGCTGCCGTTTTGCGCCGCCGCTTCCCTGCCTCGAGTCCCGAACCTCGAAAGCGACCTGGTCGCTTGCGAAGAGGCCATGGCCAACGAGGCCCTGAGTCCGCGCGAGGCGCTTCGCCTGGTCCAACTGCTGGAAACGCACCAGGCGCAACTGGATGCTGCGGCCAAGCCGGCCAGCCCCAATCACGCTGCACCGTCGAAGGAAACATCGATCAACTCGCACGAAAGGGCTTCATGAGCCAGGAATCGACACCGTACACGAATCTTTCTTCCGAATTGGACGCGCCCCGGCCCGAGCTGCCGCAGCCGCTGCGCGCGACCAATCAGCTGATCGTCCATGCCCGTACCGAGTTGGGCCGGGTGATCGCGGGCCAGCGCGCAGTAATCGAAGAAGTGCTGATCGCTGTCCTCTGCCAGGGCCACGCGCTGCTCGAAGGCGTTCCTGGCATCGCCAAGACGCTCATCGTGAAGGCTCTCGGGCGGCTTCTCGGCCTCGGCTTCCAGCGCGTCCAGGCCACTCCCGACCTGATGCCGGCCGATATTCTCGGCACCTCGGTCCTGCGCCCGGGCACCGATACGTTCAGCTTCCACGCCGGCCCGGTTTTCACCGATCTCCTGCTGGTGGACGAGATCAACCGCATGCCCCCGCGCACCCAGGCCGCTCTGCTGGAGTGCATGGAAGAGCGCCAGGTGACCAGCGACGGAGTGCGCCGCCCGCTGCCGCCCTGGTTCACCGTCTTCGCCACCCAGAACCCGGTGGACTTTGAAGGCACCTACCCGCTTGCCCGAAGCGCAGCTGGACCGCTTTCTCCTGAAGATTCGCGTGGCTTACCCATCCGAGGCCGAAGAGCGCCAGATCCTGGAGCGCCATCACGCCGGCACCGGCGCCGGCATTCTCGAGGATGCGGCCATCGCTCCCATTCCCAACGACCTTCTGGCCGCCGCCCGCGCCGAGGTCCGCAAAATCCGCATCGAGCCCGAGCTTTACGGCTACATCCTCGCCCTGGCGCGCCGCACCCGCGAATGGCCCACGCTGCTGCTGGGCGCCAGTCCCCGCGCGGCGCTCAGCGTGATGCTGGTCGCGCAGGCCGCCGCGGCTTTCGACGGCCGCGACTATCTCGTCCCCGACGACGTCAAGCGGGCCGTTCTGCCGGTTCTGCGCCACCGGGTAATGCTCAAGCCGGAAGCCGAACTCGAAGGCTTCGACGCCGACCGCGCTCTGACCGACGTCATTGCAGCCGTGCCGGTGCCAAGACAATGAAGTAGCGTCGACAAAGCCTTGGAGTATAATAGTAGTATGAAAGAGAAGACTTCTATCACACTTTCATCGGATGTCCTGGCGGATGTTGACCGGAATGCTGGCTCCAAGGCATCCCGTTCGGCTTTCATTGAGCAAGTGCTGCGGGAGTATTTCAAAGCCAAGGTTCGAGAAGCTTTAAACGCGAGGGATGTCGGAACTTATCAATGCCAATGCGGATTATCTGAATCGCGAGATGGAAGACGTGCTTCGGTATCAGGCGCCCATCGACTACGCCGAGGAGGATTAGAGCCGATGCGGCGTGGCGAACTCTATCGATTACATAATCCGCCGGGCGATCCGAAGCAGCATCAGGGTATTCGTGATTGTCAGCCGGCAATCACATAATTGATACCCGATTCTCGACGTTGATTTGCGCCCCGGTGTTTACCGAGGGCCAGGGAATGTCGACACAGATTCGAATCGGAATCGATGAAGGATTGAAGCATGAAAGTTGGATTCAGTGCGATGGTCTGACGAGTATCCGAAAGATCGAGTTAAGACAATACATTGGTTCTCTCTCTCGGCAAAAACTAGCGGAAGCTCGACCGACGCACTGGCCATGGCGCTCGATCTTGATTTCTGATCCATGATCTCCTCCTCCCTCCATCCCGGCCCGGTCCAGGCCGTCTGCGAACGCCGCAGGCGCTGGAGCTTCGGCCTGACCGGGCGCTCGATCGGCCTGCTGACCGCGGGCTTTCTTCTGCTCTTCCCGGGATTCTGGGATGCCCGGCTCAGCTACGCCATGCTGGTGTGGGATGTACTCGTCCTGATGGCCGCCTTCCTCGACGGCATGCGCCTGCCCGCCGTCTCGCAACTGGGCGCCACCCGCACCTGGTCGAACGCCCCCGCGCTCGATTCGGAAACCGAGATCGAACTGGCCATCGAAAACCACGGCCGCACCATCGTCAATTGCCGCCTCGTGGACGACTTGCCTCCGGCGCTGGTGGCCGATCCCCCAGTGCACCGGCTTACGGCGTTTCCCCGCGTGCCGGCGCGCCTTCGCTATCGCGTGGAACCCCAGGAACGCGGCGACTGCGAAACCGGCTGGCTCTACGTTCGCTATCGTTCGCCGCTGGGGCTCGCCGAGCGCTGGGCCAAGGCCAAACTGATCCAGACCGTCCGCGTTTATCCGGCGCTTGCGCACCACCGAGGAGCAGCAGATCTTCCTGGCCCGCAGCCGCCAGATCGATCTCCAGCTCCGGCTCGCGCGCCAGCGCGGTCTGGGCCGCGACTTCGAAAGCCTGCGCGAATACCGCGAAGGCGACGACCTGCGCGACATCTGCTGGACCGCCACGGCGCGGCGCGGCAGCCTCATCACCCGCCAATACCAGACCGAGCGCAGCCAGCCGGTGTGGATCGTCCTCGACTGCGGCCGCCTGATGCGCTCGCGCGTCGCCGCTCTTCCCCAGTCGTCCTTTGCAGGATGCTCTGGCCGAGCCCGCGGGTTCACTCCAAGCTCGACCACGCCTGTTCCACCGCCGTCGCGCTGGCGCAGTTGGCGCTCTACTCGGGCGACCGCGTTGGCCTGCTCGCCTACGGCCAGGGCATCCAGCAGCGCCTCTTGCCCGGCCGCGGATCCGACCACCTGCGCCAGCTGATCGAGTTGCTGGCCCAGGTCCGTTCCGAATCCAGCGAGGCCGATCACCTGCGCGCAACCACCGTGCTCAACCGGCTCCAGCCGCGGCGCTCGCTGATCCTCTGGGTCACCGATCTGGCCGAATCCGCCATGCGGCCCGAAGTCATCGACGGAGCGGTTCAACTTCTGCGCCGTCACGTGCTTCTTTTCGTGGCCATGGCCCAGCCGGAAGTCGAACTCATCGCCCGCGCCCGGCCCAAAAACGTGGAGCAGATGTTCCGCTCCGCCGCGGCCCAGGAGATGGCCGGCCGCCGCGAACTCCTGCTCGCCCGACTCCACGAGCAGGGCGCCCTCACCCTCGACCTCAATCCCGAGGCGCTCACCTCGTCGGTGCTGAATCAGTACCTGGCAGTGAAGGAAAGGGCGATGGTCTAGATCGCTCGTCTACCGACCAGCGGATCATTCCCTTTCGCGCGTGGCCCTTCAACGATTCAAAGGGTAGTGGAGACCGCGGGGACCTCGCTCTCCACCGGCCGAACCCGCTTCGCCAGCGCCCACTTCAGCTCATCGATCCCCTGGCCCGTCACCGCCGAAATCGCATGAAATTCCATCTTCCGCCGCTTGATATAGGTGGAAAGCTTCTTCAGCTTTTCCGGATTGGCGGCATCGATCTTGGTGGCCGCCACGATCATCGGCTTCTCCTCGAGACCGTTGCCGAAGCTGGCCAATTCCCGGTTGATGACTTTGAAATCCTCCACCGGATCGGGCCGCCCCGATGCATCGGACACATCCACGAGATGCACCAGCACCCGCGTCCGCTCGATGTGGCGCAGGAACTGCACTCCCAGCCCCGAGCCCAGATGCGCGCCTTCGATCAAGCCCGGAACGTCCGCCACGACGAAGGACTCCTGGTGCGGCTCCTCGCCCACCGTGACCACGCCCAGGTTCGGCTCCAGGGTCGTGAACGGATAATCGGCGATCTTGGGCTTGGCGGCGGAAATCCGCGAAATCAGCGTCGACTTGCCGGCGTTGGGATAGCCAACCAGCCCTACATCGGCCAGCAGCTTTAGTTCCAGGCGAAAGGTTCGCTCCTCTCCCGCCCGGCCCAATTCGTGTTCGCGCGGAGCCTGGTGCGTACTGGTGGCGAAGTGCTGGTTCCCGCGCCCGCCGCGCCCGCCCTTGGCGACCACCACCCGCTCGTCGGGCGTCGAGAAGTCGTGAATTAGCTCGCCGGTCTCCTGGTCGAACAGCGACGTGCCCACCGGAACCTGCAGCACGATCGATATGCCGTCGGAGCCCGAGCAATTCGACCCCATGCCGTGTTCGCCGCGCTGCGCCTTGTGCTCCGGGTTGAAGCGGAAATGAATCAGCGTATTATGCCGCTGGGACGATTCCATAATCACGTCGCCGCCGCGTCCGCCGTCGCCTCCCGAGGGTCCGCCGCGGGGCACGAACTTCTCGCGTCGGAAGGCCATGCAGCCGTTGCCACCATCGCCCGCCTTGACCCGAATCTTTGCCTGATCAATAAACATTCGTATGCTCTCTCCGCAGTCCACTGCGGACTTCCCTTCAAAATTGCTGTCTTTTCAGTTTACCAACCCTTGAAATCACCGTCTCCAGCCGGCTCACCCCGTTTCCGAAAGTGAAAAAGTAGCCACAAATTTCCCAATTTGACTTAGAATCGCAGATATCTTCTCCCGGGGGTCAATGGGGCGTTTGAAACGGTTATTCCGTCCATGGAATGGCCACCGATTGCATCCGGCTTGGGCATAGCCAGCACTCGGAGATCAAGCGCACCCGCCCGGAACCGCCCTCTGAGTGCGGCCGGAAGAAGGTGGGCCGTGGGCTTGGTCAGTAACTGTTCCGGAAAGGCGCTTCGCGGAGCAGTCGAAAGATGGCTGGGGGCAATCAAGTCGGCGGGAGCGTTCCTGATCCTGGCATCCGCCCTCACCGTCCCGGCGCAACAGCCGGCCGATGCCCCCACCGGTTCTCTTTCCGGCAAACTGACCGATCTTCATTCCCGCCCCGTCGATGGAGCTATGCTCGTCCTGCGCAATGCAATTACGGGCGTCGAGGCGAAGACCACCACATCGAAGAGCGGTTCTTACCACTTCAGCTCCCTTCAACCGGGCGAGTATTCCCTTGCGGCCGTCAGCCCTCGGATGGGTCAGGGCCAGATCGCGGGCATCTACGTGTCCGCCGGACATGAATCCCGAGTTCGGGCAGCGCTGGAATTAAGCGGCCAACCCTCGGAATCCCTGGTGCGGCCTGACCGCGTCCGCAGCTACGCCGATCCCGTGTCCCCGCCGCTCGACATGCCAGAGACGACCGACGCAAGACGTTCCCCCATCGTTCCACCACACGGCGCTGACGGACCCGCTATGAGCTCACCCCGGATAGAGGCGAGCTTGGCGTTCGAGCTAATTCAGACGCTTCCGCTCTTAGCCACGAACCGACCACTGCCCGTTCCGGACAGGATTCTGATTCCATCGCCCAGTAACAATCCCCGCAACGCGCCGGTCGACGATATTCCTTCCGTCTCTGTCGATTCGCGCGCATTGCTGGCCGTGGCCGCATCGCCCCTACAAACCCGGCCCGCGATCAAGTCTGCGGTCGCGCCACCCAACCCGCCCTCCCTTGCCGCTGTCACCATCAACCTGGCCGCCTCAACCGGAGTCAATTTGGCAATCGCAGGCGTCTCCGCGGCCCATGGAGCCGCGCAATTGGGACGAACGCCACCGCCGGTCCTTCTGGCTTCACATGCCTCCGCACCCGAAACCGAGGCGACCCTCTCTGGTCAGCAGTTGCAGGCACTGCCGCTTGCAGGGAGGCATTGGGAAGACTTCGTCCTCGATTCGCCGGCGGCCAGGACCGAGCCCGACGAAGAGAAGCCGGCTTCAACGGCGGGCCGGACTCCGCCCTCCGTATCGGTTGACAGCGCCAATATCCGTCTGGCCTTTGGCGGCCGGGCCGGCGGCAGAATGCGCAGCGCTTCATTGATGGGCCCGGGCGCCAACGAAGCCGCAATCTCCGAGGTCCGGACCTATGAGAAGACGGGCGATCTGGCCTATGAATCTCAAAGCGAACATGCCACCGTCGAAACGCGCGTCGCCACCGACCAATTCCATGGCCAGGGTTTTCTTTTCGATCGCCGCAACCTCTGGGGAGCGAGAAATCCCTTCACGCCAGTGGGTCAAAGAGACCTCTCCGGCAATTCTTGGAGCCACCCCTGTTTTCACGCCCTTCCCGTACACCGCGCCCGATCGTGAGGACCGGTGGGGATTTGGAGTGGGCAGCCGCATCAAGCGCCACAAGCTGTTCTGGTTTGCCGCCTACGACGGCTCCCAGCGCAACGATCCCGGGGTCGCCTCAGTGAAGCATCCGGAGAACTTCTTCGCTCAGCCGGCCAATGACGAGATGCAGGTGTTGAGCGCGCGCCTTGGCCTCAGCAGCGTCAATCCGGTTGCCGAAGGGCTAGCTGCCTATTCGGGAATCCTGGAAAGCCTGAGCAGTCTGTTGGGCCCGGCCGCGCGCACAGCTACGCAATGGGTAGGGTTCGGCCGCCTCGACTGGCAGCCCGCCGAACGGCACCGCTTTACTCTCGAAGGAACCGGAGCGCGCTGGAACTCCCCGGGCGGCGGCCTCACCCGCACCTCCGAGCCATACGGGAGCCATAGCTTTGGAACCAGCCGGGCGAGCGAGTTCTGGATCCTAGGCCGCTGGGAAGCATTCGTTACGCCCAATCTGCTCGCGGTAACGCAAGGCTCGGCAGGCCGCCACATCTTCGCCGGGACAAGCCAACACGCCCTCGGCTTTCGAGCAGACGCTCAACATCAACGCCTGGGGCCAGTTGCCCCAGATGGTGGTGGACTCGCGCGATGGCTTCACCATCGGCAATCCCTCGCGATTCGGAAGCGGCAGCTATCCTGACGAACACCTCTACCAGGTTCAACAGGCGCTGGACTGGGTTCACCGCGGCCTCCTCGTCAAGGCCGGAGCGGATTGGCGCCACAACGCAGACGCCACCGGCATGGTGCGCAACCACACCGGTACCTATCACTACTCGACCGTTGAAAACTTCGCGTCCGATGCGCTGGTTTTCGCGAAATACGGTGTCTCCGGCGCCCTCGACCGCTTCGATCAGCACAATTGCGATCAGCGGGGCCGCGCCTGGCGCGACAGCAGCCACCAGTTGCGCGGGCTGGGCTACCTGCCCTGCTATTCCTACTATTCGCAAACCATGGGTCCCACCAATTGGCGCCTGAGCACCAACGATCTCGCGGCCTTTGCCAATGCTCAATGGCAGCCGGCGAAACGCTTCGTGATTTCGGCGGCACTGCGCTGGGAACGCGAATATTTCCCGCCGCCCATCGCTCTGCTGGACAATCCCACGCTGCCGCAGACCCAGAAGATTCCCTCGCCCGGCAATCAATGGGGCCCACGCCTGAGCCTTGCCTGGGGGTCGGGAGAAAGCCGCTGGCCGGTTCTTCGCGCCGGCTATGGCATGTACTTCGGCCGCACCCAGAACTCAGTGCTGGAAACCGCCCTCACCCAGACCGGCTCGTTCAAGGGGGACCAGTACTTCTTCATGCGCCCCACCGACAACCTCACCGCCGGCGGCGCTCCCCCGTTTCCGTATGTCCTTGCCGGAGAGCCCACGACGGTCGTGAAACCGGCGGCCGTCGAATTCGCTCCCGCCTTCAAAAACGCCGAAATTCATCAGGCCGAGGCGATCATCGAGGAAACCCTGCCCGGTCATGTGCACGTGTCTGCCGGCGCCAGCGTGAGCCTCGGCCGCCGGCTGCCGGTCACCATCGACACCAACTTCGACCCGGCAACCAATCCCGGCACCATTACCTACGGCGTGGTCGACGGCCTCAATGCGGGACCCATCAAGGCCCGACAGATTACGGTGCCCTTCTTTGCCAGCTGGCCTGCTTCCACCGCGCCGACAGGCACTGCTGGCCGCCTGAATCCCAACTACCAGCAGATTGCGGAACTAATCAGCCGCGCCAACTCTACCTACGAAGCCGCCATGCTGCGCGTCTCGCGCACCACGCGGCGCGGCATCACCTTCCACGGTCGCTATACCTATGCGCACGCCATGGACTGGAATCCCAACGAGTCCACGCGGATCGCCGGCAGCAGCGTGCTCGATCCCACCGACTTCCGACAGGAGTACGGAACCAGCGATCTCGACATCCGCCACTCGGCTTCAGGCATGCTCATCTGGCAATCGCCCTGGAAGCTGAAAGGACCGACTGGCCAATTCGCCAACGCCTGGATGCTCTCCGGCATCGGGCGATTCCAAAGCGGGCTGCCCTACACCATGCGCACCGCAGGCTCCCTGCCTGAAGAATTCGACGTCACCGGTACGGCGATCGTTGGGCTGGGGCCGGGCATGAACGGCTTCGGTGGCGACAACCGCGTCTACGGCGTGGGCCGCAATACCTACCGCTACCCATTCACCTGGAAAGCCGACGTGCGTCTGGGCAAGAAATTCAACCTCGGCCCAATGCGCGAACTGGAGTTGCTGGCCGAGAGCTTCAACCTCTTCAATCACCAGAACGTGACGCAACTGGAGACGGTCGGCTATTACATCGCGCCCGGAAGCGCGGCCGGTTCGCTGCCCACGCTCAACTTCCTTACCGGCCTCAAGACTGGGCAGACAGAGTTTGGAAAGCCCCTCGACGTTAACGGAACCGATTTCTACCACCCGCGCCAGTTCGACTTCGGCATGCGCATGCGGTTCTAGTCACCGATCCGCCGCGCACGAATTCTCCGCGAAAGCATCCTTCCCATCCAACCGGAAACAAGTCGCCCCATGGGTATCGGTACTGAACGTGCGCACGTGGGCCTGCTCCAACTCCGCCAGGATCTCCGGCCGCGGGTGTCCGAAGCGATTGTGCAGGCCGCAGGAGATCACCGCCCACTTCGGCGAAACGCGCGCGAGGAAGTCCGGCGTTGTGGAGGTCACGCTGCCATGATGTCCCACCTTGAGCAACGTGCTCGCCACGCCTGCTTCGCCCAGCATGGCCTCCTCGACTGGTGCCTCCGCATCGCCCTCCAGCAGTACCGACGTTTGTCCGTAGGCCAACCGCAGCACCATCGAGTCATTGTTCGCCGGCGACGGCCCGGGCTGATACGAAGGCAGCGGAGCCAGCACGCTCACCTGCGCCATGCCAAGACTTAGCGCATCGCCCGACCGCATTGAGCGGGTCCGCACGCGCAGATCCGCTGCCTCCTGCAGCAGCGCGTCGTAACTCGCCGAATGGGGATTGTTGCCCACCCACAACTCGGCGGGATGGAAGTTGCGCAGCACCGCCGGTAGGCCGCCCATATGGTCGGAGTGCGCATGGCTCAGCGCCACGATGTCGAGCCGCCGAATGCCGCGCGCCCACAGCGCGGGAGAAACCACTTCCTCTCCAATATCGAATTCCTGGGGAGCCTGCCGCGGCCCGCCGCCAAATCCGCCGCCATCGACGAGAAGGGTTTTGCCGTCGGGCGTGATCAGCAGCAGCGAATCTCCCTGGCCGACATCGATCGCCTCCACCAGCATGGCGTCGCGCGGATGTTGCACCGGCCGGGGCAAAACTGCCGCCAGCGCAGCCGCAACCAGCGCAACCCACGCGCCGCGCCGCTGCCATTTCCCTCCGCGCGCCAGAACAATCGCCAACCCAAGCAAGGCACAAAATGCCGCTGATTTGCCCGATCAGCGGCGCCGGAATCCGGAAATCGCCGAGCGCCATTGATCCGAATAGGCGCACCAGCCTCACCCCAAAATGCAGCAGCACCGCGACCACCGCAGCCGGCGCCGCCGCCACGGCCGGCCACACCAGAAGCGCAATTAACGTAATGACCGCCGCCGGCATCAGCACCAGCAGCAGCGGCAGGATCAGCAGATTCACCGGCAGCGCAAAGAGGGTGATGCGATGGAAGTAGATGGCCATGGGCAACGTCATCGCCAGTTCCACGACGCAGGCTACGACCACCAGTTCGCAGGCACGCAGCGCGTATCGCACCAGCCGGGGGAACACGCTGCCGCGCGATCACGCGATGGAACGCCGCTTCCAGTTTGCCCGCGATCATGCGAAGGATTACGCGAAACTGGGCCTGGAGCGGCGGGAGTTTCATGTCAATCGCAACCTGGTCGAGATCCCTCGTCGCGGAAAGATAGGGATGGATCGTGCTCTGCAACAGAGGTGTCGCGATACCGCCGATGGATACCACCGCCAGCAGCGTCATCTGAAACCCCGAATCGAAAAGCGCCCGCGGGCTCGCGACCAGCAGGCACAAGGCAGCGAATCCGATGGTGTTCACTGGGTTGCGTTCGCGATACAAAAGGCGCCCGATCAGGTACAGCGTCACCATCCACAACGAACGCTGCACGGGAACGGCAAACCCCGTGAACAGCGCGTAAGCAAACGACGCAGCGATGGTGATCAAAGTGGCCGAAACGCGCGGCAGGCGCAGCAATTTGGCGATCCAGAAGATACAACCCGCCATGATAGCCAGGTGAAATCCCGAAACCACCAGCATGTGAAAGGAGCCGGTTCGCTCGAATCCCACGCGCAGCGAGTGCGAAAGAAATGTGCGGTCGCCGGTCACCATGGCAGCCAGCATGATCGCGTCTTCGTCGTTGATGCGCACCGCTTTCGGCAGACCGCTCGTTGCCGCGGGAAGCGCGAGAAGTCGATTGCTTGCGGTGCGCTGCGCCTCGCTCAACCGGCAGTGAAGCGACTCGACCGCGGCGCGCCGGCCGAACCAGTTCGACGGCGCCGCGCTCAATCGTTCCACTCGCTCGCTATCCAGCGTAGCCGTGGAAGTGATGCCCAGGTCGAGGAGATACTCTTCGCGACTCCATGCGCCCGGATCGCGATAGACCTCCGGTGGAAGCAAGCGGACTATGGCGCTGCAGGCGCTCGCCGCATCGGAACGGCTGTTCCGGCTGCGATGGCCAGCGCACCGTCAGCCGCACTGCCGCCATCGGCCGCAATCTGCGACGTCCTGGTCATCGGTGACGTTCTCGATAGACTCAACGCGCAGGTCGAGTCGCTGCGTTGGTTTTTGTTTCGGCGCAGCCGCAGAAGCCTGGTCGAGATCGTCTTCGATTTGTCCGCGCACCGGTCCCGCATCCAGCACGATTCCTTCCACGGTGCGAAGCAGTCCGTCAGACAACGCGCCCAGCGCGGGTGCAGGCGCGGGTTGCGGTTCCATCTCCGCGCACCACGCCCCCAACAGAACCCAAAACGGAGCCAGTGCCAGCCAGGACACGCGTTGCGCGCGCGTGGCAGCCATTGCGCACAGAACCGCCATCATCGCCAGAGCGACCAAAACGACGCTGGGCCGCAACCAGATCAACTTGGCAGCAACAATTCCCAACGCAAACAGCCACGCCGCGTGGAACAAAGGAAGACTGCTCCACGGACGAGTCTTCGCGCCGGGTGGAACATGCGCGCCGGCAGAGGGCCCGGGAGTGGCGGAGTCGGATTCCATCACGCCTGAAGACTGGAAAGGATCTATGGCTTTCCAGCCTATCAGGGATGCCGCATCCGGACCACTGTCTCGAGATGAAATGTCTGCGGGAAGAGATCCGGCAAGGGTGATGGATTCGATGGCGTAACCCTGAGCAAGAAGCACGCGCAGATCGCGCGCCAACGTCGCCGGATCGCACGAAACGTAAACCAGCGCAGGCGCCGCGATCTCTGCGAGCAGCGCGGCAATCTCCGCACCCAGGCCCGTTCGCGGCGGATCGACGACTACCAGGTCGGGCCGCTCGCCGCGATTGCGATGCAGAAATTCAAGAGTAGACAAGCACACCGCCTCACCCGTCGTGCCCATTAGATTTGCCGCGAGCGCATCCGTTGCCGCGGGCGCCGACTCCACCGCCACCACGCGGCGAAAATTCTGCGCGAGGCGTCGCGCGAACAGGCCCACTCCCGCGAACAGATCCCATGCCAGTGCGCCGCTGTAACCGGCGGTCACTTGTTCCACCAGCGCATCCACCAGCCAGCGATTCACCTGGAAGAATGCGCCATGATCAACGCGATAATCGACACCCGCGGCGCGATACACAAGGGAAGTCTCGCCCCATTGCGCAATCGTGCGCGGCGGCTGATCTGCGCCCTCGATAACGAGTTCCGCTCCTGCCAGTTCCGGAATGCGTTCTTTCATTGCGATCGCAAATTCATCGAACCGAATCTTCGCGGAACTTGCGACAAACACCGTCAGCAGCAGCGCCGTTTCATCCGCGTTACAGAACAACGCCATCTCGCTCGGGCGGAGTGTCGGCGCGAACCGACCGCATCATTTCCGCCGCCGCCAACGCCGCGCGCACCAGCAGCGGCGCTGAGATCGGACATTCGCTAATGGGAGCAACCGCATGCGAACGCCGCCCGCGATAGCCGGGATTTCCCTGCGCATCGAATGCAAGCCGAATACGATTGCGATATCCCCACGGCTGCCCGGCGAGAACCGCGATCTCGTCAGGAGGTAGGATTCCGCCGCGCTGCAGCGTCTCGCGCAACACATCCTGCTTGATGCGAAGTTGTGTTTCATAGTCCGCGTGCTGGTACTGGCAACCGCCGCACACGCCGAAATGACGGCACTCCGGCACAATGCGCTCCGGCGATGTCGCCACCAACTCATTCAACTTCCGCAGCGGCGTACCCGCGCTTCTCCTCCACCAATCGCACGCGCGCCTGCTCGCCCGGCAACACCAGCGGCACAAACACGGCTTTGCCTTCGTCGCGCGCCAGAAATGCCCCGCCATAGATGGGCTTTTCGATCTGCACCAGCCGCGACGGACTCAGGTCCCGCGGTCTGCGGTTTACGGCCTTTGGCCGACTCGAATTCTTGCTGGGCGCCGCTTCATAGCTGGCTCATGTAGAAGAGGCTGAGGCGCGGAAGGTTGTAGTGCGTGAGCAATTGCTTCTGCACGAACTGCCGCTCCACCTGCCGCAACTGCACCACGCCCATGCGGCTGCGATAGGGCGCCAGTTCGCGGGCGGCGTGCTCCTTGAGAGCCACCAGCAACTCCTCCGGCGCCGCAGCCGTGAGCGCCGCGAACAGCTTTTCCTCGAAAACCGTCAGCGTGCGCTCCAGCGATTCGAGATCGACCGCAGCCGCGCTCCTGGCGTCGCCTCCCGTGCCGGATCGGTGGCGCGAACCTCGGCGGCCAATTCGCGCAGCCGGGTCGCCGTCGCCGCGCACATTTCCGGAGCCACCGTTGCGGCCTGGAGTGCCGTCGCGGCAGCTTCCAGATGAGCAGCCACGCGCTCGTGCTCAAACCCCGTATCGGCCGGCGTCGAAGTCGCAGCCGTTGCCGAGCCGGCCGCAGCTTCGCGCAGTTCCTCTGCCGCCTGCATCACCGCCTGCGCGCACCACGCCAGCCCATTGATACGCCGCATGCGTCCGCGCTTCTGCCGCTGCTCGTATTTGTCGAAGGCAGCATCGATCCCGCGCAGCGCCGCATCCAGCGGAATGCCCGCCTCCTGCCAGGTCTCGATCAGGGCCCAGTCTAGCGTGGACAGCAGAAGTATCGATCCCCGCCGCTGCTGGAATCGCTCTTCGATCTCGGTGAAGTAGTTGAAGTAGTTGCGCACAGGGCGGCGCCTTCAATGCGCCCGGCTGCGCGGCCGCGCGGTGCGGTTGCGCTCAAACAGAATCCGCAGTCCATCCAGGGTTAGCATGTCATCAATCTGCGCGATGTAGCGCGAGTCTCCCGAAATCTGCCGCGCCAGGCCGCCCGTCGCGATCACCCTCGGCTGCGCCCCGAGTTCCGTACTCATGCGCTCGATAATCCCATCCACCAGCCCGATGTAGCCGTAATACAAACCGCTCTGCAGATGGGTGACCGTATTGGTGCCGATCACCTTGGCCGGCCGCTTGATGTCCACCCGCCCCAGCCGCGCCGCGCGCGAAAACAGCGCATCGGCACTAATGCCCAGCCCCGGCGCAATGGCGCCGCCCAGGTACTCGCCCTTGGCCGAGATCACGTCGAACGTCGTCGCCGTGCCGAAATCCACCACGATGCACGGGCCGCCGTAGCGCTCATATGCGGCAATCACGTTGACCAGGCGATCGGCGCCCAAATCCGCTGGGGTTGTCTGCCAATACCGGCAACCCCAGTCTTGATGCCAGGCTCGACAAACAATGGCTGCAGGTGGAAATACTTCCTTGCAAACTTGTCGCAGCGTGGAATCGATCGGCGGCACCACCGACGAGATGATGATGTGGTGCACCTGGTCGACGGAAATGCCGCTCATGTTGAACAGATTCACGAACAGCACGCCGTACTCGTCCGAGGTCTGGGTCCGGTGCGTGGTTACGCGCCAATGCGCCGCGAGCTTCGGCTCCACCCGCAGCCGTACTTGAGCCACGCGGCGAGCCGGTCTCCTCGGCACCGCGCGGCGCCGCAGCGCCATGTTCCTCATCGAGCTTGTAGAGGCCGAGCACCGTATTCGTATTGCCCACGTCCAAGGCAAGCAGCATTCGTTCAAACTCCTGGGTGTTAGCTATTAGCTTTTAGCTACGGCTCATCGGATTCGGGCCTGCCACGTGGGCAGGGTGCTCCGCGATCAATCTAATAGCTAAAAGCTAAGAGCTAACAGCTGTCTTTTCCCGTATTCCCCCCGTTTGCACCTGCACCAGCCGATCCGCCGTGCGCACCAGCAGGAATCCGTGTTCGTCCAATCCCTCGGTTGTGCCGATGAATTGCTGCGGGCCGTGGACCTCCACGCAACGCCCACGCACCCAGCTCGAAGCAGACTCAACGCGCGCGGGAATCGCCGCTCGCGCCGCTGCATCGAGGAGGCCGAGGGCTTCGCGCTCCAGCGATTTTAGCAGCCCCACCAACAACGCCTGGCGGTTGATCCGTTGCCCGAACACATGCCCTGATTCCAAATCGAGCGAGGTCGCCGGCGTGGCGAGTCCCGGATCGAAGCTGCGCTGGTGGACATTGATTCCGATCCCCACCACGACAAACGCAACCCCACTCGATTCACTTTGGGCCTCGACCAGGATTCCCCCGGTCTTGCGCGGCCCGATCAACAGATCGTTGGGCCAGCGCAGGTCGACATCGAGTCCGGTAGCCGCGCGAATCGCGTCGGCAGCCGCCAATCCCGCTGCCAGCGGCGCCAGCGGCAGATACGCCGGCGACAAGTCGGGCCGCAGCAGACACGCTCACATAGAGCCCCTCGCCCGCAGCCGACTCCCAGGTGTGATCGCCGCGACCCCGGCCGGCGCGCTGCTCGTCGGCAAAGAACACAGACCCATGCGGCGCCCCATTGCGCGCCGCCGCCATAGCGTCGGTATTCGTCGACCCGGTCACGGGAGCAAAATGCAGCTTGCCCGCGTAGACTGTGCCCGCGAGTTCCGTTTCCAACTCGGCGAGGTCGAACACTTCTATCGGGACTCCGGCGTAATGGTCATGGAGATATCGGCGGCCTTGGCCGAGTGAGTGAGCGCTCCGACGCTGATGAAATCGACGCCCGTCTCGGCAAAGTCGCGGATGTTATCGAGCACAATTCCCCCCGAAGCTTCGGTCGGAATCCAGCGGCTTTCCCGCTTCAGGCGCTCCACGCACTCCTTAACCTGGGCCGGGGTCATGTTGTCCAGCAGGATGGCCTCGGCCCCTCCGGCCAGCGCTTCCTCGAGCTCCGCCATCGAGCGCACTTCCACCTGCACCCTCTGCCCGCTCTTGCGCCGCGCCAGCGCGTTTTCGAGAGCAGTCCGCAGCCCGCCGCCCATCGAAATATGATTGTTTTTGATCAGGATTCCGCTAGCCAGGTCGAGCCGGTGATTGGTCCCCCCGCCGCACAGCACGGCATATTTCTCGAGAGCCCGCAGTCCCGGTACCGTCTTGCGCGTGTCGAGAACCCGCGCATGCGTCCCGTGGATAGCGTCAACATACGTGCGTGTATTGGTGGCGACGCCGCTCATGTGCTGCATCAGGTTCAGGATCACGCGCTCGCAGCTCAGCAGCACCCGCGCGTTGTGCCGCACCACCGCCAGCACCTGTCCGGAATGCACGCGGACCCCGTCAAAAATCTCCGGGTGGCTGATGACCTCGAAACGGGTGTGGGCCTGCGGGCTGGGATCCAGGCGCGCAAAAATCTCCAGAAATTGCGCCACGCAGCCCAGTCCCGACACCACCATCTCCTGCCGCGCAATGATCGACGCCGACGCGCGCAGGTTCGCATCGATGGTGACGTGGGTCGTGGCATCGCTGGCCGCCTTGTCTTCAATCAGGGCGTGCTCCAGCAACGTCTCGATGCGGTGGCTCTTCCAATCCATAGTCAGTGATCAGTTGTCAGTGAACAGTTCACAGTTCGTACTTTTCTGATTTGTCATCCTGAGCGAAGCGCAGCGAAGTGGAAGGATCTGCGGTTGTTCCTCGCCGACACTATCCCGGCGGCAACGCTCTCAGAGCCTCCCGCGCCTTTTCCAGCAACAACCGCATCTCCACGTCCTGCTTCTTCAATCCCTCCACTACCTGCGCCGGCGCCTTCATCAGAAATGCCTCATTGCCTAATTGCTTCTCCGCCGCAGCCAAGCCTTTTTCATATCTGGCTATATCCTTTGTCAAGCGCTCGCGTTCAGCAGCGACATCGATGGTGCGCTCATAGACAACAGCCACGTCGAATGTGGTGGAGTGGTGCTTCGACAGTCCCACCGAAATCTGGTCGACAAAGCGCAGTTCGCTCACTCGTGCGAGCCGCTCGACGATGTCGCGATTCTCCTCGGCCAGCTTTCTCAGACTTGCGTCTGCGCGAAGTTCGATGGGAACCGCGGCCCTCTCCTCGACCCCGATCTCCTTGCGCAGCGCCCGAACCTCGACGATCAGCCCCTGCAGCGCTGCCATCTGCTCGATCTCTTCCTTGTGAATGACGCCGGTCGCCGTGGGATACCGCGTCAGCGCGATCGACTTCGCCGGCGGTTCGTCATCGTGAACCGCATGCCACAGTTCCTCGGTCAAGAACGGCATCACGGGCGACAACAGCCGAAGAGAAGCTTCGAACACGGAAATCAGGGTGGTCAGAGCCGTCTTTGCCTTGGCATGGTCGGCGCTCTCCCCGAAATCCAGGCGCAGCTTGACGATCTCCAGGTACCAGTCGCAGAAGCTGCCCCAGAAGAACTGGTAGATCGCATTCGCCGCGTCATCGAACCGGTAGTTCTGGAGCGCTTTGTTGACCTTGTCGCTGGTGTCGTGAAACTCGGCGACGATCCAACGCGCTTCGAGCGGCGCATCCGATCCGGCTTCGGGCATCGCCCCCAAAGTCGCGGGATCGACAGCAATGCCAACCTCCGCGGCCCGATCCACGTTCATGAAGATGAACCGCGCCGCATTCCAGATCTTGTTGGCAAACGCGCGATACCCTTCCGTGCGCGCCACGTTGAACGCGATATCCGTGCCCGGCGACGCCATCGAGGCCAGCGTAAACCGAACTGCATCGGTCCCGTACTGCTTCACAATCTCGATGGGGTCGATCACGTTGCCCTTGGTCTTCGACATCTTCTCGCGATTGGCGTCGCGCACCAACGCGTGAATGTACACCTCGCGGAACGGCACCGACTCCGACAGCGGCCGATCGCTTCCATCCAGCAGTTTTACATCGGTCGAAAACCAGCAGCCCAGCATGATCATGCGGGCCACCCAGAAGAACAGGATGTCGAAGCCCGTTACCAGCAGGCTGGTGGGATAAAACGTGTCGAAGTCGGCGCGGCTTTCCGGCGTGATGTTCGGCCACCCGAATACCGACACCGGCAGCAGTCCCGACGAGAACCACGTATCCAGCACGTCGGTTTCCTGCGTGATCTGCTCCGACCCGCAATGCGCGCACGCCGCAGGGTCCACACGCGCAACCGTGATCTTGTGGCACGCCTGGCAATGCCACGCCGGGATCCGATGACCCCACCACAATTGCCGCGAGATGCACCAGTCGTGGATGTTGTTCATCCACTCGAAGTACGTCTTGGCGTACATCTCCGGCGTAAACCGGATATGCCCATCACGTACCGCCGCGATGGCCTTGTCCGCCAGCGGCTGAATTTTGACGAACCACTGCGTGGACAGCCGCGGCTCCACAATGGTCTTGCAACGGTCGCAGTGGCCCACGTTGTGTACGTGATCCTTGATGCCCGCCAGCAGCCCCTGCTCGGTCAACTCCTCCACGATCTTCTTGCGCGCGGCGAAACGATCGAGGCCCACATACGGGCCGCCGTGCTCATTGATGTGCGCGGTATCGTCCATCACGTTGATCGAGGGCAGGTGGTGCCGCTCGCCGAGTGCGAAGTCGTTGGGATCGTGCGCCGGCGTCACCTTCACCGCTCCGGTGCCAAACTCGCGGCTCACCCATTCATCAAGAATGATGGGAATCTCGCGGTTCAAGAGCGGCAGGCGCAGCTTCTTCCCGTGCAGATGCGTGTAGCGCTCGTCTTCGGGATGGATCGCCACCGCAACATCGCCCAGCATCGTCTCCGGCCGGGTGGTGGCAATCGTCAAAAACTCACCGGAGTCCTTGCCTGCGTCATCCAGAACGGGGTAGCGAATCTCCCATAGGTGGCCCTTGTGCTCGTCGTAGACCACTTCGAGGTCGCTGATCGCGGTCTGGCAGCGCGGGCACCAGTTCACGATATAAGCCCCGCGATAGATGAGTCCCTGCTCGTAGAGCCGGACGAACGCCTCGCGCACCGCCACCGAAAGCCGCTCGTCCATGGTGAAATACTCGCGGTCCCAGTCGACCGAGGCGCCCAGCCGCTTCATCTGGTCGAGAATGGCCCTGCCGTAATGGCAACGCCACTCCCACACCCGCTTCACAAATGCCTCCCGGCCCATTTTCTGGCGCGTCGTTCCCTCCGCAACCAGCTGCCGCTCCACCATCATCTGCGTGGCGATTCCGGCGTGATCGGTGCCCGGCAGCCACAGCGCGCGATCGCCGCTCATGCGGTGCCAGCGGGTGAGAATGTCCATCTCCGTCTGGTTGAGCATGTGGCCCATGTGCAGGCGCCCGGTCACATTGGGCGGCGGCAGCAGAATCGTAAAGGGGGACTGGCCCTCCAGGTCTTGGGATGCGGGAGTTGGCTGGGAGAACAGCTTCTCGCGGACCCAGTACTCTGCCCAGTGATCTTCGATGGCAGTCGGGTCGTAGGCTTTGGGCAGATCGTGTGGCATGAGGGTATTAAGGCGAGTCCCCGGAATTGCGCGGGTGACTCTCATTGAGAGTTTCGAGCGAGGGGACCACCCCTCACTTTAGCAGATGGTTACGGGCCATCCGTGGCAAGCCGTTCAACCAGTCCGACAGCGCCGAGGGCCGCCCGCGGGCGGCCCTCGAAAGCGCGTGCAAACACCAAGCACTTTAGAACGGGTTGAGCTTCCCCAGCCCCTTCTTCTTTTTCTTCTTGCTCGACGACTCGTCGCCCAGGTCGGCCTTGGGAGCCTTCTTCTTCTTCGAATCCGTCGCTGTGGCGGTCGTCGGCACGGCCGTGCCCGGCTTGATGTCGTTGATCTGGTCCGGAGCGGCGGCCGGAGCCTCGGCGGCCGGCTCGACCGTCTTGTCCGGTCCCACCGGCTTCACCACCGCATTCGGATCGGCCGCAGGAGCCCCCACGATCGAGACGCCAAGACCCGTGCTGCCTGCGGGAGCCTGCGGCTGCAGCGGCACCGTGGATGGCTGGTCGCTGCGCGGCGGCTCATTGGCCCCGGTCGGCTTCGCCGTGGGTTCCGCGGCTGTCAACTGGCCGGCGTTCCTGGCCTCGTTGAACATGGTCACGTTTTCCTTGGTGATCTGCGGCGCCAGCGTTCGCTTGGGATCATCCAGGCTGGGCTCGCCCACATGCACGGCCTCCACCATCGTGGGGCCATGCTTGATTACACCCCAGAGATTGTCCTTGAACTGGATTCGCTGCCGGCTCTGTTCCTCGGCCTCGCTCTCCGCCATGGCCGCCTGGGTCGGCTCCGGCACAGGCCGGTTCATCGCCACCAGGCGGTCCCGGGCATCCTCCACGCGCGGAGCCGCGGGATACCGGGTCACCACCCTCGTATAGGCGGCCGCAGCCTTGTCCATGTACATGGCATGCAGCCGTTCCTTCATCGCCGCCGGAAGCCCGGACGAAATCTGCACTGCGTGCGCCTCGCCGGCATAGGAGTCACCGATGCTCAGCAAAGCCTGGTCGCTCTTTGAATAAAGCGGATAGGTATCGACCACCGTCTGCAGGCGGGCAATCGCCGCGGCGTAATTCTCCCGGCTCTGGTAGTAGAGTCCGATCGTGGTTTCGCGTTCCGCCAGCACCTCCTGCACGTCACGAAGTTTCTGCTTGGCCCGCGGCACCAGCGTCGAATCCGGGAACTGGTTGATCATGTTCCGGTATTCCTGCTCGGCGCGCTGCGCGTTGTTGAAGTCCCGGTCGGGCTTCTCCATCTGCTGGTAGTAGATGTCGGCCACCTTCATCTGCGCCTCGGCCGCTTCCGGCGCATTGGGGAAGAAGGTGATGAAGTCCTTGTATTCGGCCTCGGCCTGGGTCAATGCAGCCGTGCCGCCCTCCTTGAACCAGGTGTCGCCCACCGCCAGCTTCGCCCGCATCCGGAATTCCGAATCCGGATAGGTGTTCAGCAGGGTTTGCAGCGTCGAGCCGCGCCACGTCGTAGCGGCCCTTCTTCATCGACGTCATGGCCTTGTCGAACAGCTCCTTGTCGGGCTGCTTGGAGTTCACGTTGGCCAGCGGGTTGGCGCTCAGGTCCTGATTCTTCTTTTTCTTTGGCGGCTTTTCCTTGGCCAGCGCGGAAACTCCCACCATAAACACGACCGCGAGGGCGGATGCTGCAAACTTCTGGGAAAAACGGTTCATTACCACCTCATCGGAGCGTCGTGGCCTGGAACATTAGGCTGCTCCTCCGCTCGACCGAAACTCCTGCTCTTGAGATCCTAACTATGTTACTCGCATGCCGCATATCCAAGCGGCCAGGTTCAACCGGCCTGCCGCTGAAATTCGCGCTCTGGCGTCTCTCCCGCGGCTTCGCGGGCGGCCAGGAGAAGCTCACGCGCATCTCGCTCCGCCTGCCCCTCGCCAAACACCGCATTCCCGGCAACCAGCAGGTCCGCACCGGCTTGGACGACCCGCGCGACGGTATCGTGAGCCACGCCGCCATCCACTTCGATTCTAAATGCCAGTCCCAGTTCCTGCCGAAGCTCCACCAGCCGCCGAATCTTGTCCACAGAGAAGGGAATGAACTCCTGCCCGCCGAACCCCGGGTTCACGCTCATGATCAGCACATGATGAACCATGGGCAGTATTTCCAGGATCAGGTCGACGCGAGTGGCGGGATTCAGCACCACGGCCGGCTTCATTCCATGGTGCGCGATCAGCTGCAGGGTGCGGTGCAGGTGCCGGCAGGCCTCGTAGTGGACGATCACCCAATTCGCACCGGCATCTGCCAGCGGCGGAATCAGGTCGTCGGCGTTCTCTACCATCAGGTGGCAATCCAGCGGAAGTGTGGTGGCCTTGCGCAGGCTCTTCACCACCGGGGGCCCAAGCGTCAGGTTGGGCACGAAATGCCCGTCCATAATGTCCACGTGAATCACCGTGGCTCCGCCGCGTTCCGCGGCGGCCACTTCTTCAGCCAGCCGCGCAAAGTCCGCCGAGAGAATCGATGCACACAACTCGACCATGGGCCTTGGGATGGGTCTCCTCGCTGGGCCAGTGTATCAGTCGGGTGCCAGGTTTCAGGCTTCAGATTTCAGCTAGGCCGCCTGCAGTTCCAGCAGGATCGCGGCGCCGCCCTTGGGACCGAGATTCACCGCGGACGCCGTGCCCTCATTGTCGCGAAGGATCGTGGCGCAGAGGCTCAGGCTCAGGCCCGACGTCTCGAGGCCGCTCTCGTGAGGCATGTAGGGGTCGAAGGCCCGCTCGGGATGGTGAAACCCCGGGCCGGTGTGCGCGACTGTGATCTGTACTCTGTCGCCCTCGGCATTCGCTTCCAGTCGAACCATGCGCTCTGACGCCAAGTCCAGGTTTTCGACCGCATCCATTGCGAACTGGAGGCAATGCAGAACCGCCTGTCGCAGTTGCTGGGCATGGCAAAGCACACGCGGAAGCCCCGGAGCCACCTTGAGCCGGAAATCGATGGAACGCTGCAGGAATTCGGCACGGTGCAGATGTTCCATGTCCGCCAGAAGCTCGGGCAGCGAGATCGCCGCCCTGGGACCGGCCGGCGCACGGGCGATATGGGAAAGGCTTTGCAGAGTAAGGCGCATCTGGCGGGCCTCGCTCAAGATCGCTTCGATGCCTTTGCGCTCGTGTTCGTCGAGATTCGGAGCATCCTCCAGCAGGGATGCGTAGCCGAGGATGACCGTGAGGGGGTTGTTGAGTTGCTGCGTCACGTTTCCTGCCAGTTGGCCCAGGCCCGCGAACTTCTCCGAGTCGATCAGCTTTTCCAGCATCCGCGTCTGGCTGCGCATCGCCTGCAACCGTCCGGCCAACATCTCCAGTGGCAGCAGATCGTCTTTGCGCAGCGGGTCACGGAATTCGCCCGGGCGCATCCCCGCCACGATCAGCGCTCCTTCCATCGACTCGCGGCCCTGCATCGGCACCAGCAATGCAGAAGTAAACCGCAGCCGGGCCAGGTCATCTCCAGGCGTCAGCCAGGGTTCAAGGTTGACGTGCAGAGTCAAGCTCCCGGGGACGGCCGGTTTCGCCAAGTCCGGAGTCGGGAAATCGTTCAGCGGAATGCGGCCGGCAAGGGCGTCGAGCGCTCTCTCCGTAGCTTGATCCAGCCCCGCCGCTCCCACCAGGCGGAACAGGCCCGACGGCTGCAAAAGCATCAAGGCGGCCTGTGCAAACCGGCTGTTCTCCACTACCTTTTGGCAGATCTCGTCTCCCTGGTGGTCGAATTCCTCAAGCCGGCGGCGCGACATCACCAGTTGGGTGTAGGCCTCCATCTCCTTCCGGACGCGTCTCTCCCGCTCTCCGTTGGCGCGGTTGAGGGCAATTTCGTTTTCAAGAGCGAGCAGGATCAGACCCAGGGCCGTAACCACCTTGGCCATGATGATGACCCGGATGAGGTTAAGGCTCAGATTCGGATTGGAGGAAACCTGGGGGATCAAAAGCAAAGCGGGGCACGCCCAGCCCAGCAGCCCCAGGACGCTGATTGCCGATCCGCAGCAGAACCTGCGAAAGACGAACAGGATCAGTAACGCGGTCACCACATGATTACCGGTTTCGGCGAACACCAGCGGCCCCTGAAGATCGGGGCGCCAGCACGCCCACACCGCCAGGCTTCCGAAGAACAGGCAGGCCAGCGTGCCCACCGATCCCCGTACACCGCCCTCGGCGCGCGCCCAGAACAGCCCGGCGACCATCGCAGCCACGCAGAGAATTGGAAACAACAGAAATACTGGCCCTTGCGGCGCCATATTGCGGAACACGCCGTAGGAAAAGATGGCGTAAACCAGCATGGGACCGATGAACGGAATAACGTAAAGAATGCTGATCTTGCCGATGCGAAATCGAAGCGGGGAGAGAGAACCAAGGAATAAAGCAGAACTGAGCAGCGCGCAAGCCTGCCCGATGGCGGCGTGCCAGGGGTGGGCCCCATCGTTGAAATCCCACGTGCCCCAGGGATACAACAGGAGCATTCTCGCGACCGTCAGCACGAATGCCAGGAACCATAGCAGGGTGCGGGTGTCGCGCGAGCGCAGATAAAGCCGACCAAACGCCGGGAGCAGGAGCATGGTCAAAATCAGCGCTGGGATTTGATACCAATCGTGCATGAAAACCGGGCCCGGCAAATTTGCTCTCGGACACAGCAGAAATAAGCCCGATCTTCTGCTGATAGTCCAAGTTGATTGTCATGCCACCCCTCTCGGGTGTATATGCGTCTAACGTGGTAGATAGCGAAGGTTTCCGAGTGTTCAGGGTCACTGAATTGACCTGCAGTTTCATTGAGGAGTGAATGATGGGTTTTCCAAATCGGTGGGGTACTGTATTGCTGGCTGCCGCATTGATCGCAACGCCGGCGATCGCGCAGGACAAGGACAGTTTTACGCCCATGCCGATGGACAAGGGCTTCGGCCCCATGGACCTCACTCCTCCCACCACCCCGCCCGACGAGATCGTCAAGAAATTTGCCGCCAAGGAGAGCGAGTTCCAGGACGCGCTCAACCATTACACCTACCGCCGCGTGGCTCGCGTGCAAACTCTGGATGACGACAACAAGGTCGACGGCGAGTACTACCAGGTAGACGACGTGATCTTCGATCCTTCAGGGAAGCGTACCGAGAAAGTGGTCTTCGCACCGGGCAGCACTCTGGAGCGGGTCCAGATGACGCCCTCCGACATGCAGGACATCCAGCGCGGCTACCCATTCGTGCTCACCGCCGAGGAGATCGGCCAGTACGACATCAAGTACGTGGGGCGGCAGAAGATCGACGATGTGGATTGCTACGCCTTCGACGTGAGCCCCAAGACAGATTGTGAAGGGCCATCGCTACCTGCTGGGCCGCATCTGGGTCGACACCAGCGATTTGCAGATCGTGGTCACGAACGGCCGCATGGTCCCCGACGATACCCGCAAAGGCAACGAGGACCTGCATCCGCCATTCATGACCTGGCGCCAGCAGGTCGACGGGCACTACTGGTTCCCGGTCTACACCAAGGGCGAAGGCATCCTGCACTTCTCCGGCGGACACGGCTACATGGGCCAGGACGTGCACATCCGCGACACCATCAAGTACACCGACTACAAGCGGTTCGGCTCCACCTCCAAGATCATTTACGACGGCAAGGAATTGCCTACGCAAGATCAGAAACAGGATCAGCAGAACCAGCAGAATCAGCCGCCCAAGCAGCACTGATGGCTAGTTTCAATTCGGGCCGCGCAAAATCGCTGTTCCAAACGCGGAGATCTTCTGTAGCGGGAAGCAGAATTCGTCTCATGTCAAGAATCAATCCGAGCTAATCTCGGACCCATGCAAACCTTGACCGCGCCATCTCCCATCGCAGAGGACTCTACGGAAAGAGGGCCGCGTTCCGCAGACACGAGCTTTGCGGGGATGCTCGCCTCGATGGCAACCCCGCCCAAGCTCGAGACCGGTTGGAACGACGCAGAGCTGGCTGAGGATGTCGCAACCATCAGCTACGAGCGGGCCTTGCGCACCCATGCGCGATCGCTCACCAAAGCCTGCGATGCACCGACCGAAGGTGCCCCGATCGAAATGAACTCCGGCGCCTCCGCCGCGAAGCCGCCCAGGACCGCCAGCATCACCATCCGCCTCAGCGAAGCGGAGTGCGCACAATTGCGGCAGCGCGCCGCCGAATCCGGACTTACGGTTTCGGCCTATCTGCGTTCCTGCACCCTCGAAGTCGAGAGCCTTCGCGCCCAGGTCAAGGACGCCCTGGCCCAGCTCCGCGCTCCAAAACCGGCTGCGACGGAGTCCGGCACTTACAGCCACACTGACGAAGAAGGTGGGTTCCGAAAGCTGCTTGCCCGCTTGCAATACTGGCTCCGCCAACTCGTCCCCAGCCGCAGGCCTGCATTTCCACTGAATCCAGGGAACCCCTTCGCGCCCGTTCAGTAGAGTCGCAACCTATCCCAACGGCTTACGCTGCCGCCGTCGGCCAGCACCGCTAACCCCGCTACGCCTACTCCACCTCAAGCACCAGGCACTTCAGGTACTCGGTTTCTGGCAGATTGAGGACGACGGGGTGGTCGGGAGCGGCGCCGCGGCGTTCGAGGAGGCGCACACGGCGATGGGCGTCGGCAGCGGCGGATGCGACCGCGCCCTCCAAATCGGCCCAGTCGACGTGATGGGAGCAGGAGCAGGTCACCAGCAACCCTCCCTGACGGACCATCTTCAATCCGCGCAGGTTGAGTTCCTTGTAGCCCCGCAGGGCTCCCTCCACGGCGCGCTTGCTCTTGGCGAACGCCGGAGGGTCGAGCACGATCGCGTCGAATTGCTCGCCGGCGTCGGACCATTCGCGCAGGACCTGAAACGCGTCCCCTTCCACCCAGTCGACCTCGGCGGCGAGGCGCTCCCGGTTGGCGGTGAGATTCTGCTCGGCTACTTCAAGCGAAGCGCGGGAGGCGTCCACTCCCGTCACCTGCCGGCACGCACGGGCCAGGTGCAGGGCAAATCCACCCTGGTAGCAGAAGACGTCCAAAGCCCGCCCCGTGGCTCCCAGGCGGCCGGCCCATTCCGCGGCGGCGGCGTAGTTGGCACGCTGATCGAGGAAGGCCCCGGTCTTCTGGCCGGAGTTGGCGTCATAGCGAAACTCCAGGCCATTCAGGCGGAATCGCGTACTGGTCGGGGCTGCGCCGCCGTCCCGGGCCCACAACGGCGCCAGACCCGGCGCGGACAGGCCTTCCAACTCCCGCACACGCGGATCGGGCCGCTCCAGGATCGCCGCGGGGACGAGTTCTTCGCGCAAAACACTCACGCACGCCGATCGCACGCCGGCGGAGTCAAGACCCCGGGCAAGCAGTTGCAGGATCACCAGGTCGCCATATTTGTCGGCAACCAGGCCGGGCAGTTCATCGGCTTCACTGAAGGCCAGGCGGCAGGCATCAGTGTCCTCGGTAAGCAGGGGCTTGCGGCGGGCAATGGCCGTTCTGAGCCGTACCGACAGCAGCTCAAGCCAGGCCCGCTGGTCGATCGCCTGGTGCGAAATCATGCGCAGGGCAATCTGCGAGGAGGGGCTATAGAGCGCTGTTCCCAGCAGCAGGCCGCGATTGTCTGCCACCGGCAATAGCGCGGGCGGGTTCTCTTCGTCCGCCCCGATCGATTCAATGTCGGAAGCGTAGACCCACAAGTGTCCGCTGCGCAGCCGATCGGCGGCACGACGGCTGATCTGCGCACCCGTTGGTCGGGGACCTGAAACCATCTGGGGCTTGGGGGAATGGGGCTTGTGCTCGGCCGGGTCGGGATTCCCGTTTGGACCGCGACGGCCGGCTTTGCGGGCCTTGGGCGCGGTTTGGGATGGAGTAGGCGCCTCCAGCCGATTGGCTTTCGGCGCCTTCCAAGGGACAGGCGGCAGGGTCTTGGGCGGCTTGGTCATTGCTCCGCGGGAAGCGGCTCCTTGGGAGCGACGGGCCGCTCGCTCCTACTTCACCTGAAGGGTTTCCAGGTAGCGGCTCAGATTCGCGGTCCTGAGATCCTTTTCCTGGGTGTTCAGCTTGCTCATTTTTGTGAAGATCTGTCCCCACACCGGCATCTCCGCCGATCCGTGCGCGCGTACGTCCGTGCCGAACCGCAGTACAGACACGATGTGATTATCAGGGTACTTTCCGTTATGGGCCTTTGCCAAACCGGTCAGATCCGTGGGCTGGGTTTTCAGGGCGCCGGCAGCTGGGCCGTTCCCGCGGCCATCCGCGCCGTGGCACGGAGCGCAATAGCTGGTAAACATCCCCTTGCCGTTGGTCGGATCGGTTTTCTGCACCGGGATGATGAGCTTTCCCTTGGGTTGGTCTGCGTAGCTCATGGTCAGAGCAAGGGTGACTGCCATGGCCGTAAACAATAGGGGTTTCAACATAAAGTTCCTCGGTTCTGGACCTCTGCGGCGGTTCTCTTAATACAGCCGACTGAAATGGCGAACCGCCATGTCCGGAGGTGAACTCTACTCCTGTTGTGGGGTGACCTTTCTGTGATGGCGGATACAGGACGAAAGTGCTTAACACTCTGAATTTAAAGGATTTTTTACCTAACTTTGATAAGTTGCCGGCACTCCTAAAATGCTTTTGTTAAGTGCCCGACCCAATCCGATCTTTCTGGCGGAACCGCCAATTTCAGGCCGCGCAGGCAGGACCAGCGAGACCGCGATGTGGATTCCGACTGTTGCCGGTGCCCAAATCGGCGCGATTCAGCCGGATTGATGTCTATTGAACAGAAGCGGCCTATAATAAAGCATGGCGAGCGTCCAGCCTCCGTCCCCGGCTGATCCGATTGGTGTTCTCCCCGACCCGGCCAGCCAGGTTGCAGTTGCCGATAGCGACGGGAGTTTTGTGGATTCTCACTCGCCTGCCGCGGTGAGTGTGCCGCCCGCCGCTCCCCCTTTGCGGCCCGCCGAAAAGCCAAAAATCACCCGCAAGATGATCGACAACCGCTTTGAGTCGCTGCTGCGGCAGGTGCAGGCCAACCGTCCCAGTGAAGACGTCTCCCTCATCCGCAAGGCGTGGGAATTCTGCGTGAAGCATCACGCGGGCCAGGAGCGCGCCTCCGGCGAGCCTTACATCATTCATCCGCTGGAAGTGGCCGAAGTGCTGGCGGAGATGAAGATGGACGCGACCGCCATCGCCGCCGGGCTGCTGCACGATTCCGTCGAGGACACGCCCGCGACGAACGAGGAAATTGCCGCCGGCTTCGGCGACCAGGTGGCGCACATCGTCGAAGGCGTCACCAAGATCGACAAGATCCAGTTCGCCAACCGCGAAGACCGCCAGGCCGAAAATGTGCGCAAGATGCTCCTGGCCATGGTCAGCGATGTGCGCGTGGTGCTGATCAAGCTCGCCGACCGCCTGCACAACATGCGCACCCTCGAACACCTGAAGCCAGACCGCCAGGAAGCCATCGCCCGCGAGACCATGGACATTTATGCGCCGCTGGCCCACCGGCTCGGCATGGGCAAGGTGCGCGGCGAACTCGAGGACCTCGCCTTCCGCTACACCGACCCGGTGAGCTTTGAGCAGATGTCGGCAGCCGTCGAGGCGCGGCGCATCGAAGGCGAGCAGTTTCTCCGCGGCGTGGAAGACGCGCTAATCGAGCAGTTGCGCGAAAACAACATCGATGCACGAGTGGAGTGGCGCATCAAGCGGCTCTATTCCATTTATCAAAAGATTCAGCGCGCCAAGATCAGCTTCGACCAGGTGTATGACTTCCTCGCCCTGCGCGTGATCACCCAGGACGTAGGCGCGTGTTACGCGGTGTTCGGGCTGATTCATGCATTGTGGCGGCCGGTGCCCGGGCGCATCAAGGACTTCATCGCCATTCCCCGCGCCAACCGCTATCAGTCGCTGCACACGACGGTCATCGGCGACGGCGGCCATCAGTTCGAAGTGCAAATCCGCACCGAAGAGATGCACCGCATTGCCGAGGAAGGCATCGCCGCGCACTGGAAATACAAGGCCGGCGACGTGGTCACAGCGCGCGACGAAGAGCGCCTGAACTGGATCAGGCAACTGGTCGAGTGGCAGAAGGAGATGACCGACCCCAACGAATTCCTCTCCAGCCTGAAGATGGACCTCTATCCCGACGAGGTCTACACCTTCACGCCCAAGGGGAAGGTGGTGGTCGTTCCCGCCGACGGCACCCCGGTCGATTTCGCCTATACCATTCACACCGAAGTGGGCCACACGTGTGTGGGCGCCAAGGTAAATAGCCGCATGGTTCCTTTGCGAACCAAGCTGCGCACCGGCGACATTGTCGAGATCGTCACGCAGAAGGATCACAGGCCCAGCCGCGACTGGCTCGGCTTCGTCAAGAGCCCGCGCGCGCGCAACAAGATCAAGCACTGGCTCAATGAAGACCAGCGCCGCCGCGCCGTCGAAATCGGCCGCAAGCTGCTCGAGCGCGAGGCGCGCAAATTCAAAGTGCCGATGAGCCAAATCGACGACCAGGACCTCGGCCGCATCGCCAATGAATACGGGGTGGCGACGGCCGCTGACCTGCTGGCCACGCTGGGGCAGGGCAAGCACTCCGCGCACCAGATCCTGAACAAGCTCGCGCCCGGGTACGACAATCGCGCTGAAGAAGAAACTCCCGAAGCCAAGCCCGCCGCGGGCAGTGAAGGCGCAATGTCGGAAATGGTGCGCAAGCTGCACCTCACCGGCTCAGACTCGCTGCAGGTGGAAGGACAGAACGACCTGCTGGTCTATCGCGCGCGATGTTGCAACCCCATTCGCGGCGAGGAGATCGTGGGGTATGTGACGCGCGGCAAGGGTGTGGCGGTGCATGCGCGCAGTTGTCCCAACATTCAGAACCTGCTCTACGAGAGCGACCGCCGCATTGCTGTGGAGTGGTCGCGCGTGGGCGACAAGGTCGCGGGCCGAGCAACCCGCTATCCGGTCAAGATCACGGTCTTCTGCGACGACCGAGCCGGCATGCTGAAGGAACTCACAGCCGTAATCTCCGATGACGACACCAACATTCGCGCCGTCGATACACGCCAGACTCCGGAGGGCGAAGCCGCCGTGGAGTTCATCGTCGAAGCCCAGGACGTCCGCCACCTGAACAAGATGGTGCTAGGCCTGCGTCGCGTCGCCGGCGTGCGCGCGGTACAGAGGACGCAGAAGATCTGACGGGAAGCGCAGGGCAATTCCCTTTCAGCGTGCCGATGTCGGGATACGACCAGGCGGAAGATTCTATCCTCGCCTTTCAATTTTGGGCGTACACTGAGGCGCATGAATACGGCACCCAGCCCATCGCGCAGCCTGTCGATTGAAGCTCCCGCGGAATTCATCGAACTGCTTGGCCAGTTGAACGTCGCCGGACTTAAGAGCGGCATTCCTGTCCCGTCCGCCAGCCCGGTGGACCTCCTCGACGCGCCGATGAACAAGAAGAAAGCTGCCAGCGCTCTTCAGATCCTGACGCTCCTGCTCAGTACTTCCACTGCCGCAGTCAAACTGGCGGATGAAGTGGAGAAGTTCGTCAAGGACAATCCTGGAATCGTCATCACGATCCGGGATGCCGCGAGCGGCAGCCTCCTGGGGAAATTCGACGAAGCAAGTCCGCGCCCGCCGATAGACAACAGCCTCAAGCCATGATTACCGTCCTCGCCTTGGATCCCACCTCGCTCACGCTGAACGTGGAGGGCGGTTTTCTGTCGGCCGGGGGAAATGCCGGCACACTCTTCGACGTATTTCGCACCGCATATGAGGGCGACGCGGCTGCTGTGAAGGAGACTCTGCTGGGGATCGACGATCCCCTGTTCAGGGCGCGCGCGGCGCATTTCGCTACCTGCGTGTGGCATGAAAAGCGCCATTTCCTCGACTTTCTCCTGACCAACTACGGGGCACTGCGAATGCGGCAGTACTTCTCCATCTACAACAATTTTTATTTTTTGATTTCCGGCGCTAAACAGAACGAGAACATTCTATGGGCGCCTTTGTCGGTCTATCTCGATGAAGTGCACCGTGTGATAAAGGAAATCCCCAATGCATGGCCGGAGCCCCTGGCTCAAATGCTGCTGGCTTCCAGCCGCCTGTTTGCTCAGGATCAGGAGAGCGCGCGGCTCAGTTCAGGTGAGTACGCCCAGTTCGGTGGGGAAGCGCAATTCGAGGCTCTGGCATGGACCTATCAGATTGCCGCCGCCCCGCTGCTGCTGGGACCGGATCTTGCTTTTGAAGCACAAAAGGATATTGTTCGTTTTGGCGGCGAACAGCTCCGCTATCGGTGGATGGAGTACATCTCGGATGCATTGGGTATTCTGCCATCGTTTGCGAAGGACAATACCTATTACTTTGACTACTCGCTTACGCTGCCGCTGCTCTATGCAAGCTTGCAAGTAAGGGCCTTCGGGCAGACCAAGAACACTCCGCAATCCGCGCGATCGTCTGCGCCTTCCACAAGACTGTTCGCGTTGGTTGATTCCCTGTCAGACATGAAACTTGCGTTTGGCGAGTTGCAGATCAGCGAGGCGTGGGATCTGATGAATAAGCTCTGCCGCAAGCTCTGGGGCAGGACGGCTATGGAAGAAATCCGGGAAGACTACCTGCGGGAAGAAGAGTTCCTGCAAGGATTTGAGGACATTGAAAGCTCTCCGGTTCAAGCCCGGGAATGCTTCAAGGATTTCCATCGCTTGAGAGGAACGCTCATCGAGAAACTTGAAAGTTCGCCGAATTTGATTCTCGATACCAAGACCTTCGTGACCGAGTTGTTGCCCAAGCTGCAGCCGTTGCCGATCCTATCCAATGCTTCCGGTATCGATGGAGATGTGCCGGAAGATTTTGACTTGATTCATGGATATTATGACCAGAAAGAGAATCGCGATAGTGGCTGGTGGTGGGCAGCGAGCCCGAAGGCGTGGCCGCTCCCGTCGCCGGATGTAATCGCGCTTCGAGCTCGATCGGATTGGCTCTCCGCAGCCAGCAATATGGCTCCGCTGGCCAAACTAATGTTGAACGGCAGAGCCCACCGAACCATGATCGGCCCCGAACTCCTCAGTCTGGACAGGCGATTGGCGAACGCGGGAATCGAGCTTCGCATTGATCCGCAATTTGCGTATCCACGCGAAGACCCCAGGGACCAGATGGAGACGTACTATGTCATGTCTGGAACCAGGAAGATTCTCTGCGACCTCTGCAAGGAAGAATTGAAGAAGCCGGAAGGCCGCTTCCTCCAGCCATGGATGTTCCGGCATAACGTCGAAATGGCGGATCTGGCAATCGAGGGCCTGACTCCGCCGGGCGCAAGCGAAGAGGTTGGCCAACGGAAATTCTGGAAAGACTGGTCGCCATGGGTTTGCTGCGATTCCTGCTTTACCAGGCTTTCCGCACTCCCCGCTTTTCGCCGGGCATGTGAGGCGACGTTCCTCTAAAATTGCCGCTATCGCATTTTCGGAAATGGTGTAGACCAGAAAGCACCACGCTAATTTAACGCTCGCTTTCTCTATTTTTCTGTGGGCGTGAAGCCGGTAAGGATATGGGATTCGGACCGGAACATGTGGTACCGGTCGAAGCTGACGTCGTTCAGCATGGTTATATACGGTCCATAGCTCCTGAAAAATTTGTCCCATTCCGAAAGCACCCGCACCGATCGCGCCCGATTGATCGAAACGCTTCTCAGCGGGCAGTAATACGTCTTTCCGCCGATTTCGATCGGGCCGTATTCGATCATGATGTCAGACCGGGTGAACGGGGTTGTGGATTTCAGATCGAACTGGAACGAGAGGCGAAGGATCGCTCCACTGCTCGGATCGATAGCAATTTCGATGTGATACCCGGCATAGCGCTGATAGGCCTGGCTGCCGTCCGCGTCGGGAGTGCAGCAGCCCCACACGTACCGAAGTGACTGGTCAGTCTGAATGCTGGATCGGAAAACAGCGGCACGGCCCGCAGTCTCCTGTTCCCATCGAACCCACGTCCCGCGGCCATTTTTTCTGATTGACTCGACAACATCCTGCAGTGCGGGACCGAATATACCAAGGGTGATCAACTCAGGAGAGCCGAGCCGCAGCGAATGAGATTTGGCGTCAGTATCTTCGCGGCCGTTGCGGTAACGCACAGTGGTGGTGGAAGTGTCCGTCTGGTGAAGCGCTCGGTAATGCGTTTCATTCTCGAGGTACAGAGCTGTTTCCTGGTAGCGAGTGGTCGTTCTCCTGGCGAAGTAGTCGGGGAGCCGGAGAATCGCGGTCGCAAGATAATCGGACATCAGGGAGAGCATATGTTGCTGCTCATCTGTGTCCGGCGGCGGGACGTTGATCATTTCGTCGGGAGGCGGATCGAGAAACGACGACGCGTCTGCCAGAATGCGCAATTGCGCGCGGGTCTTTTTTCCGTGCGCGATGTCGTACAGTGACGCAAGCCTGCGTTCGCTCATCCGCCAAGTCAGCTCGCTCCCGACAAGCTGGTTGGCCTTCGCCGCGTCAGACTCATCCCGTTCCAGTATCTTTTGCAGTTCTTCAAGTGACAGCGGCTTCAGTGACGGGATCTGATCAATCGAGTAGTACGGCTGGTCGTAGTAGCCGATATTGGTATGCGCGTTCATCCCCGGTTCATCGACCTCGACCTTCACGTCGTGAAAGTCGTTGAGGTGCTCAACGGAGAACGGATCGAATGAGATCCTGTAAAACGGTCCTGCTTCCTGAACGCAACTCTCAATTTCCTTCTCGATGTTCAGCCCGGCGTCGAGGATGCGGTCTCCAATGTCCTCGCCGGGGTCGACCACGCGGCCTCCACTCTGGACGGCCAGCACCTTTCGGCTCAGGTCCATCAGGTTGGCTCGCCCCGGCAAAATAACGCCGGTGAGGAATTTCTTATAAAGCTGGCTGCGCGGATCCGTTTCTCCCACCGAGAAGCTGTAAATCGCGAGGTGCGCTTCGCGAAGCAGGGTCGAGAACCAGCAGACAGTTCCAAAGAGATCGGAGCCGCGAACAGCGTCGCCAATAGCGCCTGTGCCGATACCCCAACCCGGCCCGACCCACAACAAGAGTTTGCGCCCCGGTTGTTGCCGCTCCTGTGTCGCGATGTGTGCGAGCGTCTTCAGGGCAGCTTCCTGTGGACCAGGCATATCCGACACGCGCGATGGCCCTAAATGCAGCGTCATATTCTGCGCCATCGTGGGCGTGACGCCCGCCATCTGGGAAGGAAGGAGGGCGAATTCATTGTGTTCAATTTCCCGCGCCAGCGTGTTTCCATCCGCGGATGGATGCGCAACCGTCCAAAGGCCGGTTTTCGACAGGAGAATGACCGATGTGGGACGGGTGAGGTGTCCGCCATCCTCGCGCAGAAAGGCCTGGACACCAATCACCTCTGCACGCGCCAATGCGGGAGCGACATCAAGCGTATCGATCAGCAGAATGACCTTAACCGGAGGCTCGGTCCCCGCTCCCCGGCCCGTGAACCCCTGGAAGGAGAGAATCTTCTGATCGCGCCCGTTTTCCAGAAGGCGGAAATCCGAAGCACTCAGACCCGCGGCGGGTTTGCCCTCGGAGTCGGTGACCATCACGTCGAGGTTGATCAGACCTTCAGCCCTGTCCCTCAGGCCGAATGAAACCGCTCGGGCGGTAGAATCCGGCGTCGGCTGTGCGTGAGTTGCAGCATTCAGCACACCGACTAACAAGGCAACGCAGGTGCAAACGCACTTGTTCATTCCCGGGGAAACTCGGACGGCTCCGAGTGGTCGTGAAGGGAGTATACGCTCCTCGAATTTGCCCGCGCTTACTTCTGACCGGTCGAACCGAGCAGCTTCGCAGCCTGCCTGAGCAGATCAACTTCGCGTTCGAGCGCGCTCGCAGCCCGCTTGATCTGCTCATCGGCCTCCGCCCAGCGCTTCTGCTCGATGGCCTCGCGCACGCCGGGAATCGTCTTGACGCCGTATCCGGTGTAGAACCCCGGCGCGTAGAGCACATGCTCAAACCACGGTCGATTGGGCAGCCCCTTGTCGTCGGTGAGAACGCGCTCGCTGCGCAGCAGGTCCGCATTTAGTTCGGCGTTGCCGTTTCCGCCGGCGGCGTCGAAAGCCTTGTCATACGCCTGCGCGGCTTCCGTCAGATCGTCCGAGGCCTGCTCCAGAGGTGCAAAGTTGAGATAGGGTGGAACGTCCTCAGTGTGCGGTGGCACGAGCGTCTTCTTGGGATCTTTCAACGCATCGTACATGCCCTCGGCGATTTCGCGGTTGCGTTCCTTGATCTCGTCGCGCTTGTCGCCGGAGAGCGTCTTGAGCTCGGTTACATATCGATGCACCGTATCCGCCAGGTCGGAAAACTGGAAGGGCAGAATATCGGCGTCGGCCAGTCGCATAGCCATCGTCCCCACGGTCTGCGCCATCGTCCGCCCATAGCGGAAATCAGTATCCGAAAAATGCGTGTACCAGTAGAAATCGTCGTAAATGGAGTGATATTGCCCGCCGTCATCCTCGCCGCCATAACCCACGTTCAAGCTCGCCACTCCCAGGTGATCCAGGAACGCCGTGTAATCGGAACCGGAACCCAGCGCACCGATGCGCAGGTCGGGCCGGGACCAGAGTTCATCGCGCTCCTTGCCCTTGCCCTTGGAGATGTCGAACAGCCGTACTCGCTTCCACACGCTCATCTGCGTTTCCGGATCGTCGATGTCCTTTGCGACTTCGTTCACGAAGTTCTCCAGTGAGTGCGAGCCCTCCGCGGAAAGATATCCGCGATCGTTTGAATCGGTATTGATATAGGCCACCGCGTGCTGCTTCAACTCGTCGGCGTGGCTCTCTGCCCACTCCGTCGATCCCAGAAGGGCCGGCTCTTCTCCGTCCCAGAAGCAATAAACAATGGTGCGCGCGGGCTTCCATCCCTGCTTCAGCAACTCGCTCAACGCTCGCGCTTCTTCGAGTTCGGGACTGGTGCCGGAGACCGGATCTTCCGCGCCATTCACCCACGCATCGTGATGGTTGCCGCGCACAATCCATTGGTCAGGGGACTTCGCTCCGGGGATGCGAGCCACCACGTCGTAGAGCGGCTTGCGATCCCAGTTAAAGCTCACCGCCAGGTGCGCTTTGGCCTTGCTCGGACCCACGCGATAAGTCAGCGGCAATCCGCCGCGCCAGTGCTCGGGCACAGTCTCGCCCTCGAGAGCCTTCAGGAAAGGGGTCGCATCTTCGTAGGAGATGGGCAGCACCGGGATCTTTGTGATGGTCTTCACCTGGTCGAGCGGAATCAGTTTCGCGCCCTCCGTTGCGCCGATTCCCGGGGTCTGCGGATCGCCCGGATACAGCGGCATATCCATGACGCTTCCGCGCTGCACGCCCTCGGGCGGACGGGCCGGTCCCGCGGGAAACACTTCGCCCTCCGCATATCCATCATCGGCCGGATCGGAGAAGATGATGCATCCCACCGCGCCGTGTTCGGCGGCGACCTTCGGCTTGATGCCGCGCCAGCTTTCGCCATAGCGGGCCAGCACGATTGCACCCTTCACGCTCACGCCCCTGCGATCGAGCACTTCGTAGTCTTCGGGACGTCCGTAGTTCACATACACCAGCGGTCCGGTCACATCCCCGTCGCGCGAGTACGCGTTGTAGGTGGGCAACTGCTCCGCGGTCTGGTTCGACGTGGGATCAACGCTCACCACTGGTTCCTGCAGTTTCGCTTTGAACGGCACTGGGCCGAGTAATTCGAGCAGGCGCGATTTAGGTGTGGGAAACAGCGTGGAGAAGGTCTCGATTTGCGCATCGAGTCCATACGACTTGAGCTGCGCCAGCAGCCACTCGGCGTTGTCCTTGTCATAAGGCGAGCCCACGTGATGCGGACGCGCGGAGAGCCGCTGCATGTTGGCGCGAATGCGATCAGGCGCGGGTATGTCGCGGAACTTATGCTCCCAATCGTTCTCCGTGACCGCATTCTGCGCGGTGTATCCGCGAAACGCGTGTCCTGCGTCGGTGGGGTGATTGACGGCAGCCAACATCAATGCAATCGCAAAAGCCAGGCGCATGGAGAACCTCGTGGCAGGGATGAAGAAGATGGGACTCGACACCTTGAGAGTAATGCATGCGAGACAGCTCTTTTTCGGGTCATCACCCGCTTCACGGGTACAAACCAGGCGCTGTGATCTTGAACGCAGCGTTTTTTGGCGGAGTGAAGGACCTGCTTTTGCCGGTCACTTCCGGATTGGCGTCGACTCGCTCGGAATCAGCCCGCGTCGGAGGACGGCTTCAGGCCCGCATCTTCGGGATATTCCATCACGCCTTGGATTCGGTACTCTGGTTGTCCATGCGTGCCTTAGATTTCAACGCCATAAAACGAGGTATCGCGAGCATCGCGGCATTGGGCATGCTCGCCCCTCTGAACTCGTTGGCCGAGATCATCGATTATCACCAGCATTTATACAGCCCGCAGGCAGGCGCCCGATCATCCCCGGGACCGAAGGGCATCGATGCCGATTACCTCGTTGCACAACTCGATGCCGCCGGAATCAGCCGAGCTGTCGTTCTGTCGGTCGCGTACAGCTTCTCCAATCCAAATAAGGCGGCTGTTCCTGATGAATACCTACACGTGATGGATGAAAACAACTGGACCAGCGCTCAAGTCGCCAAATATCCTCGCCGGTTGCTTGGCTTTTGCAGCGTCAATCCACTCCGGCCATATGCACTCAAAGAGATCGCACGCTGTGCGAAAGACCCAAACCTGCGCACCGGACTGAAGCTGCACTTCGGCAACTCTGACGTGAATTTAGACAATCCTGATCATCTCGCGCGAGTGCGACAGGTCTTCCGTGCCGCCAACGACCATCACATGGCGATCGTGGTGCACATGCACGCCAACATCGATCACCATCGGCCATACGGAGCAAAGGAAGCCCACATCTTTCTGGGGCAGTTACTCCCTGAGGCTCCGGACGTGGTCGTGCAGATCGCGCATCTGGCCGGAGGTGGAGGTTATGACGACCCGGCAACCGACGCGGCTCTTGCAGTATTTGTGAAGGCAATCGAGCGAAAAGATCCTCGCATGAAGAATGTCTATTTCGATGTCTGCGGGATAGCCATCCCAGGCATGTGGGAGGACAAAGCCGACGTACTCGTAACCCGCATTCGCCAGATCGGGACCAACCGGCTGCTTTACGGGAGCGACGCGGCGACGGCCGATAACAGGCCAATGGACACGCTGAAACGATGGCATAGTCTGCCGTTGACCCAGGAGGAGTTCAGGGCCATCGACAACAATGTAGTGCCGTACGTCCGTAACTGGGTCTCGGCAGCGGAGTCGCAACGCTAAACATCCTGGCCAAAGCTTGCGCCAAAGCCGTTCTGCAAACCAATTGTTGCCAACCCAGGAGATGGCAAACTCGGGCGTATAGTCCCATATTGCTGAAGTACTGGTTCACCCCAGGGACGCATTCGGGTTGCGTCAGTAAATTCCAGGCACCAGCCGCCACGTCCGGGCGCAATAAGCTTCGTACTCGGCGCCGAAGTGCGAATGCAGCAGACGCTCTTCAGCACGAATACGCGCGACCAATAGAACCAGCAACAGCAAAGCAATGGCGATGCCGGACCAGCCGCGGAACGCCAATCCCCATCCCAGCATGTTGATCAGCATTCCCAGGTAACTGGGATTCCGAATCAGGCTGTAGATGCCGTGCGTTTCCAGTGTGTGCCCGGGTTGAATGGCGACCAGCCCGCTGAATCGCCGGCCCAGCACAAATACCGGCCACAACCGCAGCCCGCCACCGAGCGCGTACAGCACGACACCCACCCACCGGGTTTTCTCTCCATCGATAGTCCACAGACCGCTGCGATCGGCCCAGGCCGGAACAACCGCACTGGCAAGCGCGATCATGCTGAATGCGGTCAGCACCCAGCGGTTGCCGCGGTCTTCCTGCTCGCCCGAGCTCAGGTTTCCGCCGCTGAACGGAGCCACCATCATCAGCAGAATCGTCGCCGCCGTGAGCGCCATCAGCGCCGCATGACTGAAGAACGCGGTCCACCCGCCAAAAGCGACGATCGCCAGCCCGAATTGCACCACCGTCACGATGATGCCGACTGCAAATACTCTTGGCCGAGCCGCCATGGGTCGTCTCCCGGAATCGCTCTCATCCTACACATGGTCCGAATTCCCCCTGGTGACTACCCACACAGGAACGAGTGACGCTCGAAGCCGCGGGTTTCCTTTCCCTCAAAAAGCAAAGGGCGCCCGCCGCAGCGAACGCCCTTTGGAGCGAGATGAAGGAGAGCCTACTTGCTCTTTCCCGCCTTGTAGGTGGAGGTGACTTTCTGTCCGGCCTGCTGGAGGATGCCGGCCACATCTTGCGCGTAGGCCCCATTCGGCGCCAATTCCAGATATTTCTGGTACGCTTCGGCACAACCCGGGGGCAATTTGATCATCTTCGTCTTGTCGTCGAAGGTCGCCTTGCCAACCAGCCCCTGGCCTTTGAGGTAGTAAACGGTCGGGTCACTCGGATTGACCTTGATGGCCTCTTCCGCAGCCGCGACCTGGGCATCGGCATTGCCTGTCTGCGAGAAGATCACCGCTTCGTTCTTCAGGTACATGCCTGCTTTCGCCGGATCGGCCTTGGCCGCTTCGGCGTACTCCGCGTTGGCTTCGGGAACCTTCGGGGGGGTGGAGCGCGCGTAAATCTCGCCCAGCCCGGCGTGGGCCATGCCCAGGATGTCGGGCTTCGGGGCCTTGGCCGATGCTGACAACTCAACCACCTTCTTGTACGAGGCTTCGGCTTCGTCGTATTTCTTAAGACCGGTTTGCCCCAGTCCCAGATAGGCCCACAGTACCGGCTCGTTGGGCCGGAGAGCCGAGTCCTTCAGCATCAGGTTCTCGATCTCGGTGTACTTGGCCGTCTTGATTTCCTTTTCCTTGGCGTCCAGATCGGCCCTCTGCGCAGTGGCGCCAAGTTGCTGCTGGGCGCCGGCGCGGGCTGTCTCCGCGTCGTGGATGTCGGCCGTGACCACTTTCAGATCCGCGTTCAGATTCTTGATGACCTCGTTGGCCTTGAGGGCTTCCGAGTTGTGCTTGCGGATATCTTCCAGCTGCTTCTTCTGTTCTTCGGGCAGCTTGTCAATGAAGGCCTGCCGCGACATGTCGTCGTCGGCCGCCACATCCGTGCCGGCTTCAATCTTGATGCCCTCGATCGAGTCCACCATCTTGTCGGGAGGAGTGTCCTTCTGGCGGAATACCAGCGTGTAGGTGCCGGGAGCCGCTTCGCCCGTAAAAGAACCGCTAGCATCGATGTCAAATGTGTACTTGCTAGTGTGGCCATTGTCCGACGACAGGCTTACCGTGCCGCTGGTCTGGGGAGCGCCGGTAGGATTAATGACCTTTCCATGGACCTTGCCGGTGGGCCCGGCAGCAGGTGGGGCTTGTGCAATCAAGGGCACAGCGGCAAATGCCAACAGACCGAGCCAGAGTGTTCGTTTCATTTTCTTCTCCTTGGAGCGGCGCGAACGTTCTGCCCGCGGGCTCGAAAAAAGTCAAACTTGTTGTCTACATCGGTGGCGCTCAACGACGCTCACCGGCGATTCTTTGGGGGCCGTGCGGTGATGATTGAGCCTCAGCCTTGCGGAAATAAGCCGCCGCAGACTTTCGGCTCCAGCACAGCGCAGGTTAAATCAATCGTCCGCCCCAAAACAAGCGCTCATCCGACATCCGCGGCCGGCGTGCCGCAAATAATGCGCACACGCCCGTATGCGATGGGACGACAGCGCTCGGCCGCAGGTTGCATGTTCGCGGCCATTTCCTCGTTAAGGCCAGGGGTGGACCACTTCTACGCGACAATCCTAATGTCCTGGATCGCTCTCCGGTTGTGGCGCAGGTCACACCCTACAATGATCTTATGGCAACCACGATTCGCCCCGCGACCCGCGCCGACGTTGGCACGATCCTGGCGTTCATTCGCGCCCTGGCGGCTTACGAGCGCGAACCCGATGCCGTGTCCGCCACGGAAGAAGACCTGCTCCGCCATGGCTTCAGCGACGAACCCTACTATTCGTGCCTGATCGCAGAACAGAATGGCGTCCCCGCCGGTTTCGCGCTCTACTTCTACGACTATTCGACCTGGCTGGGCCGGCCAGGGCTCTACCTCGAAGATCTTTTTGTGCACCCGGAGTTCCGCGGCCTGGGGATCGGCAAGGCGCTGCTTGAGCGAGTGGCGGCGATCGCGATCGAAAAGGGCTGCGCGCGATTGAAATGGGAAGTGCTGGACTGGAATACGCCGGCCATTGATTTCTATTCGGCCATGGGGGCGGAGTTCATGGACACTTGGCGTAATGTACGGGTAAGCGGCGACGCTCTGCGGCGCCTGGCGCATCCGGCCGAAACCACCGGAACCGATCCCCGTGAGCCGGTCGAGAAAGCGGCTTCGTGAAGATCCGGGTCATCGGCGGAGGACTTGCCGGTCCCGAGGCGGCCCTGACCGCGGCCCGATTCGGCTGCCAGGTCGACCTTTTCGAGATGCGCGCCATGGTCGACGGCAGGCTTCGCCTCACCCCGGCTCACCAGACCATCGAATTCGGAGAACTGGTCTGCTCAAATTCGCTCAAAAGCGAATCCCTCAACACCGCTCCCTGGCTCCTGAAACAAGAGATGCGGCGGGGCGGCTCCGCCCTGCTGCGGATCGCCGACGAAACCGCGGTGCCGGCGGGTCATGCGCTGGCCGTCGATCGCGTCGATTTCTCGCGGTGTATTGCGGCGGCGATCGCCGCCGAGCCCGCCATCCGCGTAATTCGCGAGGAAGTCACCCGGCTGGATGATTTCGACGGGCTGACTATCGTCGCAACCGGGCCGCTAACCTCGGACGCGTTGGGCCGCGAGATCCAGCGTATTACCGGATCGGATCACCTGGCCTTCTACGATTCCATTTCGCCCATCGTGGACGCCGAGTCCATCGACATGGACCGCGTCTACTTCGCCGCGCGCTGGGACAAGGGCACGGCCGACTACATCAACTGCCCCATGAATCGCGCTGAATTCGACAGATTCCTCGACGCGTTGCTGGCGGCCGAACCCGCAGAGAGCAAGGAGTGGGAAAAGCTTGAATATTTTGAAGGCTGCCTGCCCATCGAGGTGCTCGCCCGCCGCGGCCGCGACACGCTGCGCTTCGGGCCGATGAAGCCAGTAGGCCTGCGCGACCCGCGTACGGGGCAAACGCCGTGGGCCGTGGTCCAGCTACGCAAGGAGAACCTGCGCGCCGACAGCTACAACCTGGTCGGCTTTCAGAATCACTTGAAGTTTGGCGAACAGGCCCGCGTCCTGCGCCTGATCCCCGGCCTGGAAAATGCCCGCTTCCTCCGTTACGGCCAGATCCACCGCAACACCTACATCTGCGCCCCGGTGCTGCTGGACGAAACGCTGCGACTGCGGAATCAACCAGCGATCCTGTTCGCCGGTCAGATCTCCGGAGTAGAAGGATACACGGAGTCCATTGCCACCGGGATGCTGGCCGGGCTTTATGCGGCGTTGATGGCGCGAGGAGAAGAGCCGGAGCCGGTTCCGCGCGGGACAGGCCTCGGTTCGCTGATCCACTACATCACCCACGCCGACCCGAAGCACTTTCAGCCAGCCAACATCACCTTCGATCTGCTGGAGCCTCTCGAGGAGGATGTCCGCAAGAAGGTGCGGGACAAGAAGGAGCGCCACCGCATGCAATGCGAGCGCGCGCTGGCGGCGTTCGATGCATGGTGGGGAACAATCCCGCATCCCGCTGCGGAACTTCGCCTGTAAAACCTGCGTAATGTGCGATAGGCTGTTCCCCGAAAGGTCTCTTATGCTCGCCTTCTCTGCCGCGGATTCCGTTTCGCTTGCCGTTCAACGCACCCGGGACTTCCTTTTCCGGCCTTTCAGTTGGGGAACGTACCTGAAACTCGGCCTGGTTGCGATCATCACCGAAGGGACGGCCAACAATTTCCGGTCCTCGGGTGGAGGCGGTCGACCTTCCCGGCCAGGACCGATGATCAACCCGCCGTTTGACATCACCGCCGTCAAGGTGGCAGCGGCTGTGGCGGCATGTCTCCTCGCACTGCTTTTCGCGACGTGGATTTTTTATCTGGTCACGCGGTTGCGCTTCGCCTTCTTTCACTGCCTTACTTCCAACACTAAGGAGATCCGGCCGGGCTGGCATCTCTATCGCGAACCCGCGACGCGCTTCTTCTGGCTGAACGTTATCGTGGGCCTGTGCTTTCTTCTGGTGGCTGTCCTGGTCTCCATTCCGTTCGTAACCGGATTCTGGCGCCTGTTCCATGCAATTCCTCCGGGCGGACATCCAGACATCGCTTTGCTGCTGTCCCTGGTATTGCCCTTGATTCCGCTGGTTCTTTTGTTTGTGCTGGCTGGAATCCTGATCGACGTGGTTCTTCGTGACTGGATGCTGCCGCATTTCGCCGTCGATAACGCCACCGCCGGAGAAGCCTGGAGCGCGGTCTGGAATGCCGTCGCGGCCGAAAAGAAGCAGTTCTTCGTCTATGCGCTATTACGATTGGCCCTGCCGATCGTGGCCATGGCTGTGCTGTTCATGGTGCTGCTGATTCCGGGACTGATCGTGGCGGGTTCCATCGGCGCGCTGGTGTACGCCATTCACTCCGCCTTCGCAGGTTCGACGGGCGGAGCCGCGGAGGCCGGCCTGCTTGTCCAGATCTTCTTCGGCTCGATAGGCTTTCTGCTGATGCTGCTGGCGGGGATTTGCCTTGGAGGCCCGGTCAGCACGGGAATCCGCGAATATGCGCTGACATTCTATGGCGGCCGCTACCAGGCGTTGGGCGACTTGCTCTACCCGCCAGCCGTGCCACCGCCGCCGGCGAGTCGCGCCACGGCCTCGGCCTGACGAGACTGCAACATCCAATCGACTACAGGGGCTTCGATTCAGGGCGCCCTATCCCGTCGACCCGGCTACAGGTCCTGGCTGGTCCAGATCCGGTCTCGATTCAAATGAGAATCGGCGCCAGTTCTTTCCGGCCTGGTAGTAGCGAGCCTCAAGAAAGTCGTCTCCAGCAAAGCTCTCGATCGCGCGGTACCAGAAACGATACGCCGGCTCATTGGTGGCCATCACACGAACTTCCCAGTGCCCGGGGAAGCGCCTCCACAACTCGTGAGCCGCTTCCGTACCGATCCCTTGCCCCCGATACCCGCGCAGGATGAAGAATTCCGTCAGATCCCATACCGCTCGATCGAACCCGTCCCGGTGAAACGTCTTGATCAGGGCGAAACCAGCAAGCTTGGTGTCGACGTATAGCAGGAAGGGGAATCGGTCCGGGTTAGTCCAGTAGAGGTCGAGTTCGCGGTAACCAAATCGGCCGTCGGGCCCGATCTCCACGTCAGTGAACTCGCAGAAGTCGTGCGAATAGAGTTCCACCAGATTGGCGAGGATCGGCTTCTGCTCCACCGAGGCGCGAATGACTGCGATGTCCGGACGCACGGTCTCTGATTGGTTCATCTTCGTTGACGAATCAACCCAGTCTATTCTCATGGCCGGGCGGTTGGGTTGGCGGGGTAGACAGGCATGACGTCTTTTCGCCGCAGCCTCATCGTTTCCTTGCTCTTCACGTTCTGCGGCGGTCCCGCGCTCGTGCTCGTCCTCATGCCCTGGTACATTACCCATTTCCGAATCCATGCAACCGGCTCCCCCGCCCGAATCCTCGCCGCGATTACCATCATCACGGCCGGGCTCGTTCCTCTCTTTGAATCGATCGGGCGGTTCGTGGTCGTGGGTCGAGGCACGCTGATGCCGGCCGTGCCCACCGAGCACCTGGTCGTGAGCGGCCTCTATCGCTACGTCCGCAATCCCATGTACCTCGGTGTGGTCACCGCGCTAGCGGGTGAGGCGCTGCTTTTCGCGAGTCGCCATATGCTGCTCTACCTCGCGATCATCTGGGGCATGATGCACATATTCGTATGCTTCTACGAGGAGCCCAGGCTCGCCGCCACCCACGGCGACGAATACGCAAGATTCAAAAAGAACGTCCCGCGCTGGATTCCACGCCTGACTCCCTGGAAACCCTGACCACCTCGAACCCGACTCACACAGGCCCTGGAACCTTTCCGCGCTCCGCAGTGTCCAAGTAAACAGGTGTCCGCCAGCGAAAAAATGGGCCGAGCCTGTAGTCTGAAGGAAGCCACCGGGAGCACACGTTGAAGCGTTGGATTACAGTTCTCAGTTGTTCGGCCGCGCTGACCGGCTTATCAGCCGCGTTCGCCCAGGCGCCCGCCGGCCCGCCCCCGCCGTCTCCTTCAAAATCCGTCACTCTTTCATTGCCCCGCCCGTTGCTGCCCGAGTCGTTCGCCGGATGGGAAAGGGCGGAACCTTTCAAATCCGTCATGGATCCCGCCCAGGCCGACAAAGACAACGCCGCCGCCCTGAAGGAATACGGCTTCCAGAGCGCGATCCTGGCCACGTACAAAAAAGACGGCGAAACCCTAACCATCCGCGCCATGCGGTTCGACGATCTCAGCGGCGCTTACGGCGCATACACCTACTACCGGGGCACGGGATGGCCCAAAGAGGACATTGGCAGCGGCGCGGCCTCGAACCACAATCGGGTGCTGTTCTGGCGCGGTGATGCCATGGTCGATGCCACGTTTTCGCATCTCAGCGCGATGTCCGGCTCCGAGTTGCGCGAGCTTGCCAACCAGATGCCCAACCCCGTGGGCAACAAGGCCCTTGCGCCTCCCATTCTCGCCACGCTTCCCAAGGCCAGCCTCGATGGCCAAACCACCCACTACGCGGTGGGAGCGGCCTCCTACGCAGGCTCGGGAGGAGTTCTGCCACCGGAAGTCGTGGGCTTCGATCGCGGAGCCGAATCCGTCACGGCGGGGTATTCGCTGCGGTCGGGTCCGGCTGTGCTTACCCTGATCGACTACCCCACTCCGCAGTTGGCCGCCGCTGAAGAAACCAAGATCCGCGATTACCTCAAGACAGGCGCCCAGGCCAAGCCGCCATTCCCCAAGCCCCTGACCGACTCCGACCAGGCGTCGCTCGAAGTGCGCCGCAGCGGGCCGGTGGTGGCCATCGTAAGCGGCGACGCCATTCCCGATGAGAGCCACAAACTGCTGGCCAGCGTGCATTACGAGTCCGACCTCGTCTCCATTCCGCAGCCCGGCGAGTCGGAGGTATCGAAGACCGGCCGGCTCTTGCTGGGCATCGCCACGCTGGTCATCATCGGCGCCAGTGCCGCAATCCTGCTCGGACTGTTTCTGGGTGGCGGGCGGGCGCTCTATCGCCTGGCCCGCGGCAAGCCGATCTCTTCGGTCTACGACGCCGAATTCATTCGCCTCGACCTTCGCGACTACCCGCACAACTGATCAACATCCCCGGGGAGTAACGCCCCGTATTCCCCTTCTTTGTTCCGTTGGCCCGCAGAGGGGAGCGCCAATGCGGGGCCGCATCCAGAGGGTCAATGGAACGCCTAAGCATGTGGAAAAAATGGATTAAACCGGACCAAACTCCCAGAAAAAGCCGATCAAAACCAAAAGCATAAGGCAAAGAGACGGCGAACACACCCAAGCACCCAATCCTCGACATCTGTACTGCAAACCATTGATGTTCAAACACTTATTTATTGTCAGATTTATTCTTGACACTCCCCCCCGCCCCACCTACTATGCAGCCAGAAAGTTCTGATGGCCTTGCCTCCGTTGGAACTATTCTCCCTGAAGGAAGGAGCTGCCCTGTTGCCGGGCGGCTCTTTCCGTTTTTGCGGTCTTGCGGCTCCCCGTCGCCCGGGCGAGCCGGGGTCGCCGCAAATCGTCACGCCCGCATGAAATCCACCACAAATCTCTTTTCGAGTTCACCCTCATCGTGCACGGTTCAGTGAGGAAGTGACTTTATATCCGAGAGGTTCTGAAAGGCAATGTTCTTCTCACCGGTACGATTCGCATCTGGACGCCTCGTGGGTACCTTGGCACTGCTGGCACTGTGTGCGAGCGCGCGAGCTGCTTCCGCGCCATCCGCTCCCGCCCTCGATGCGGCGAGCCTTGATTTGCATAATCTCAAGGCAGAGGCGATGGAGTACCTGGGACGCAAAGCGGTGCGCGTGACAGTGAGCGATCCCCAAAAAGAAGCGGGCCTTGCCCTGCTGCGCGGATCTGATTTTCAGGATGGAACCATCGAAGCCGATATCGCGTTGAAGATCACCACGCCGCCAGGGGCGCGCATGCCCGGCTTTGTGGGCATCGCATTTCGCGTCAAGCCGGACGCCTCAGCCTACGACATCGTCTACCTGCGGCCCAAGAACGCACTCGCCGATGATCAAGCTATGCGCAATCATGCAGTGCAGTACTGCGCGGAACCCGACTATGGCTGGTACCGGCTGCGGCGCGAATGGCCCTTCGTCTACGAGAGTTGGGCCGATATCGCTCCCGAAACATGGATTCACCTGCGTATTGACATAGCCGGCCGTACTGCGCGCGTGTTTCTCAACGGATCGGCAAAGCCGAGCCTGGTAGTCGACGGGCTCAAGGGCTCCAACTTGCGCGGCGCTGTCGGATTATGGGGATACGCCGGCGAAGAATCTTACTTCTCCAATCTACGCATCACGCCGTCGTCTCCGCAGCCCATCAAGAATGGCTCCGACCCGACCGGTGTCTGGGCAGTGCGCTTCGGAAGCGATGCCGGTCCCTTCGAAGGCTCGCTGAAGCTTTCTCGCGATGGCGACAAATTAACCGGCTCGTGGTCCGGAGGACTGGGCGACGACAAACCGGTCACCGGCTCCTGGCGCGACGGGCATATTGAACTGTCATTCGCCGGGGAGTGGCCAAACGACGGCCGCGACGGAGCCCCCGGCCCGGTGACCGCATTCCTCGAAGGCTGGGTCGATGATGCGTCCGCCAGGGGCCGCATGCGCGTCGCCGGCCGCGCCGATGGCCAGTGGTCCGCGCAACGGCAGGCGCAATAGCGATCTCGGATCCAAAACGAATGCTCCGTGCCCCATCTTTGCGACTCCCTCTGTCGCACAGGTGGGAACCACGAAAGCAAACTCTCCGCTGTCATCCTGACCGGAGGTCGCTTCGGCGACCGGAGTCGAAGGACCGCGTTGTCTTACGATGCGTTCTCCTCATCCGTATCTTCATTGGTCGTTTGTCCCGGTTCACTCCACTCGGCCCCGCAGGCTTCGCACAGCCATGCGTTCACCGGATCTACGCTCTCCAGCACCGGGTCGTGGGCGCCGCACTTCGGACACACGGGCACTGCAAACTCCGGCACATCGATTTGCGATTCTTCGAGGATGTCCGCCGGGATGGGCTGTCCGGCAATCGCACGCGCATGCTCCAGCTGATCCGCCGCGACCATGACGCGGGGACCACCAATACCGGCGCCGTAAGAAGTAAGGCCTTCAATCCAGCTTTCAATACCAGCCCGTTTCAAGGCTTCTCCAAGCTGGCGCGCCTCTACTAGTTCGTTACATTCGCAAAGCAGGGTCTTCCATGTGTAATCGAGCAGTTGTTCGTCTTCCTCGCTGGACGCTTCGGATTCGGACGGCACTACCTGCGGGGCGGCGAGCGGGCCCCCAATCAGATCGAAGTTCTTGCGCGGCGCGGGTCCTGGTATCTCCCGCGCCGTGGGTGAACCCCGCTCATCCAGCCGCCGCCTCCTGATTTCGGCGCGCAGCACCTGTTGGGCGACTTCGGTCAGATCTTCCGGCTTCTCCGCCAGTTCGAGCAATTCGCCATCGCTCATTTGGCGATAGTTCTCGGTCACGTCTTGAAAATAACGAACGGGATCTTCCTGCATAACCCGAGAAGTATAGCCCGGGTATGCCTGATTCGGAGAAGAGGCGCTAGCGGATGCTCGTTCCCGTGAAGTCCGCCAGCATGGCGCGGAAGACGACCAATCCGGTGACGGTAAGCGCAGCCAGCAGGCACGTCCAGAATCCAACGCGGCTGTAGGGCAGGAAGAGGGTGGCCTGTTTGCCGGCAAAGGTGAGGCCCGACCCATCCGGCAGCATGGCGCGCACCGCTACAGCCAACAGAAATCCACCGGCCCAAACAAAGGCGATTCTGAACGCGAGCAGCAGGGTCTGCGCCATCATTTTTTTCTAGTCCTCGGGCCGGCAGCGGTGCGTTGGATATGGGGCGCCAAACGGCCTAAGGGTCAACTTTACCGAAAAGGGCCGCGACGATACAATCGTTGAGGAGCGCCGACGTAGCTCAGTTGGTAGAGCAGCTGATTCGTAATCAGCAGGTCGTCAGTTCAAGTCTGACCGTCGGCTCCATTGTAAGTCCAATAATAAAAGGTACTTAAATACGAAAGTCCTCTCAAGTCCGAGAGGCTTTTTTGCTATGGTGGCTGTTTTGATGGCTGTTCGGCCCCTTCAGTGGTAGCGCTGGCTCGCTTACGATGCGTTCTGACGCGGCCACGGTCACATCGGGAGACAGGTGGGCGTAGCGAGCACTCATAGTGATGGATTTGTGGCCGGCAAGCACTTGAATCTCCTTGATGCTTACTCCTGCTATCGCGAGCCATGAACAAAAAGTATGGCGATTGGAATGCCACGTATAGCCGGTGATTCCCGCCGCTTGGAGCGCGGGCTGGAACCACCAGCGGCAGTCCGAGGACGGCCCTGGAAGCGGAAAAACCGGTTCGGACAGCTTGTGAGTCACCAGATTGCGCTGAAGCTTCAAGGCCGCCAGTGTTGCACTATTGACAGGCACATTTCGTGCCGAGCGATTTTTGGTTTTCACCAGTCGGATCATAGGACGGTCAAAGTCCACCTGAGACCACACCATCGAGAACTGGTCGCTAAAACGCATTCCTGTATAAACACTCAACACAAACGCTGGAAATTGCTCAGGATAGTCTCGCTGGATGATCGCTGCCAGCCTGTCATACTCATCCCGTGACAGAAATCGAAGCTTCGCGTTCTCCTCGTGTCTGAGTCGAATTAATCGCGCCGGGTTAACATCCACTTTGCGGTTCCGCTCGCCTTCCCGGAAGGACAACGAGAAGAACGATCGATAGCGGTTTGCCGTCGCCGGCGTGTGGCAGTGCTTAGAGATCCAGCGATCCAATTCTTGAGGCGTGATTTCAGCTGCGGGGCGTTGGCCAAGATCAGGCCGAACGATCTTTTCGCGCCCGACGTAATCCCTCGACGATTTCAAGTGGGTCTTCGCATATTCGACGGCATCCTCCATCAGTTCACCCAGAGTGATCCCTGCTCGACGTTTCAGGTCGGGGAGCTTTCGATCTCGCAGCGCATCTCCCTTCCGCTGCTGGTAAAGACTGATCGCGTCTGACCGTCGGCCAACTTTTTCCCGACGCCGCTTTCCATCGACATAGAAATTTATCCACCAAACTTTTGACCCGTGCGGATGTTCAAAGACGCCTCTCACGCTTTTTACAGGTTGCCGTACAGCCATGGGGTCACCCTCCGAGACATCTGATCCATCAGAGCGATTCTAACTTCAGGCAAGCCTGCGCAAGGATCTGTGCCCCCTGTATTGCAAAAGGGAGTCCAGCCGCGTTCTTTCAGCGCTATCAACTAGACCTTCAGAGAAGGCGAGTCGAGTCACCTGATTCTGGAGCAATTGCCACAGAAATTCGTACTCCAGGCTGTCATTCAGGTGTTTTATGTGGGTCAACCAGAGTTTCCCGCTTCGCACAACCCCTAACAACCCCTCCATACTTGTGTGCTAGCGGGCCACAAACGATCGCAATTATGGCCCGATATGCCCATTTGGATGACGCGTCGCTGAGGGCGGAGGTGGATTGCCTTGCCAAGCACTAAGGCCGAGAGCGCTCTCGGCCCCGAGTGGCTATTTTGCTTTTGTGATTGGCTCGAAATGGTCGGTTCTTGCGAATCGCACCAACTCGCAGTGGGGAATCATGATGCGCTTTCCCACGCGGCGAGTACCCAATCGTTTGTTGGCAATCAGATAATCCACTGAGCGAACGCTCAGGCTGATCTGCCTGGCTGCCGATTTCCGGTCATAAAGGAGCCGATGCTCCTCTACTGTTGGTATTGCCATACGGCTTTCCTTTTAAAGCGGAATTGCCGTCGAGGCCAGTTGTTTAGACGCGATATGTCTAATCCGGCGCGTTTCGGAGTGGGGCCGTGTCTCCGCGATTGAGTGTTGCAGCCCGCATGGCCTCGCCTGCAGTGTACAGCCAATCTTCGGCTTTGCACTGTGATCAGAATCCTCCAAGCTCACCCGGGAGTCCATACGGCGAAACCTATAGATCTTTCGATTTCCGATCGAAACCGAGCAGACCGCTAGATAAGTTCTCAAGGAATCTGGGTCAGAGGTTGTGTCTTTTTCTTCGGTTCGCTCGGCTGAGTCCAAGGATGCTTCGCCTGGCCCACGCATACTGTGGCTCAAAACCATCTTATGGCCTTTTGTCACGCGTCTACGCGCACTTCATGGCGGCAGTGCATGAATGCTATTCGGTGCGGCCATCTATCTCACCGTGAGCCTCACAGCCTCTCAGTCTCGGAAAGACGTGCGGCCTAAGAACGGGCCTCGCCCAGTGCGAGTTCAAGCGCCCTCGCACGTACCCAGTCATCCAAAATCCCGTGAAAGGTCCACAGAGCAAGCCACTCGGCGAACCAGGCTGCCGGACGGTCTCCGTCGGTCTCAGTATGAGCAGGCCGGAAAAGACGAATGATCTCATCGAGAGGAATGTCCGGAAGGTCATCTCCCAACAGACCCGCAGCTGACTTGCCGGTATCGACGAGGAGCAAGCGCGCCCCTTTGATGACCTGGTCTCGATCAACATTTGCAACGTTCTTGTTGTCAAGCCAGCTCGTTATGGACTGGCTTGCCTGAGTTGCCGCGCGTTCCAGATCAAACGCAACTGCCTCACGCTGCATGGAGGTGGAGCGAGTCCCTGAGGAGCCGGTCCTGCGCGCAAGCTCCCGCGTACTTATCTCTCCACAACGGGCAAGCTCCCGATCCTCGGCTGAAGCCTGCGCGGCTCGCAGCAGATGAGACAGAAGCGACGGGGAGCAATTCAACTGCGATGCGATCGCCCTTAGGGTCATGCCGTCCTGGTGAAGGGACTGAACCGCCCGCGCCCGGTCGAGGTCGCAAAGGGTGTGCCACCGAGACCGGAGATCAGCGACCGTACACCTGGTATCTGTCATGGTTTGGAAGCGATGTGGACCGTGTTGGCTGCCCGAAAGGCTGTCAGAGTGCTCAACTCGTATCGGATTGGCCCGTTCGGCCCGTATTGGATGTAGTCAGGCCCCTGGTTGCGTTGCCGCCATTTCTTCAGGCATTCGGCAGAAATACCAAGAAGTTGAGCAGCGCCGCGTTCGTTGAACACTGGATTATCGTTGCAGGCCCATATTGGCCGAGGCTCAACATTCAGGTACGTCATGGGAATCTGCAGGCGATGCCCATCCGGAAAAACCGGCGGAGGAAATACCTTCTTCCTAGCGATGGGACTTGAAGATGGGGTTGTTGATAAAGCCGGAGGTTGAACTGTTGTGGCAGAGCTAGTTTGCGGTATCGACGCGGCACCATTGTTGCGCGGCCCGATTATGTTAGGCATATTGCTCCACTGGCGAGGAGGATTTCAGATGCATATTTGGGTACGCTGGAGGCAATTCGAGAGAAGTTCCTCCGGTCAGGCCGACATATCGGCAACCAACTTTACCTTTTCTATGTTGCGCGCGGATGTGACGGGGAGTACGTTGCGCGACCGGTCGACTGCCCTATGCTGTTTACGAGATTTCTGAGCTAGAACAGACGCCGATCATTGTGGATTACAAATATCCATGGGGCGCATTAATTTCTCGCCGCTGAATCGCCCGTTCGATTTGGATCCTGTGAGAATGCAAAACGAATATCTCCGAGAACGATACGCTCATACGCTTGCCGATCGCCCTACCGCCGATTGGGAAACCGTCGCGGTTCATCTTGACAAAGTCGCCCACTCAACAGCCACCTTTGCGGAGGCGTTTGGGGCGCGAGATTGGGGAGAGGTTCTGGGGCGCTGCCATGATCTAGGGAAGCTCTCAGACGATTTTCAAGACTATCTGCGCAAATCCGGGGCGGCGTCCGATGATGCGGGGTCGGAAAACGAGGATGCCCCTGGAAGGCGGGTAGACCACTCCACATTTGGGGCTCGTTTCGTTGCGCAAGGTGCTGGCAAAATCGCCGGCCAGCTTCTGGCATTCTGCATCGCGGGGCATCATACCGGGCTGCCGGATGAGACATCCGCAGACGATACGACGCAGCGCTGCACGCTTCGGTACAAACTCGATCGAGAGCAGTACTCGGTTCCCGCGGTTGCAACACCTGAATTCGACCTTCCGGTGCTTAAGTTATCGCTCAGGCCCTCAGCAGTTGGAAGGCTCGATGCACCCTTCCAGCTTGCATTTTTCACGCGCATGTTGTTTTCATGTCTCATCGACGCAGACCGTACACGAACTGAAGAGTTCTGCGATCCGGGGCGCGCCTTGGAGCGGTGCAGAATCGGGCGACGTCGGGCCTCGCTAGCCGATCTCAAAGATCAGCTGGATGCCAGCCTATTGACGATGCAGATGGGAGCGGCGGCGACGGAAGTCAATCGCCAGCGGGCCATCGTGCTAGAGCAGTGCCGCAGCGCCGCGCACCTGCCGCCCGGCTTCTTTTCGCTGAACGTTCCTACTGGCGGCGGCAAGACCTTATCGTCGCTGGCCTTCGCTCTTGCTCATGCGGTCAAGAACGACTTTCGCCGCGTTCTCGTGGCAATCCCATTCACCAGCATCATCGAACAGACTGCGGACGTGTACCGGGCGGCACTTGGACCATTCACTGACGCAGCGTTGGTCGAGCATCATACAAATCTCCGGCCTACGCACGACACTCGCTCGAACCAACTCGGAACCGAAAATTGGGATGCGCCGCTGATTGTCACCACCAATGTCCAGTTGTTTGAAAGCCTGTTTGCATATCGAACGACTCCCTGCAGAAAACTGCATAACTTGACCCGCAGTGTGATCGTGCTCGATGAAGCGCAGACAATCCCGGTAGAGTTACTCAGGCCTGCGCTCGCTGCGTTACGGGAGCTTGTACTCAACTACGGCTGTTCAATTGTCCTCTGCACTGCCACGCAACCGGCCTTAGAACGCCGCTCTGACTTCGAGATCGGGATCGAAGGTGTTCGCCCCATCATCCCGGATGCTGTGCCCCTGTTTCACGCGTTGAAGCGCGTGGAGGTGCGTACGCCCGGCAAATTAACGGATGAGGAACTGGCGGTCTCTCTAGCGAAAGAGAAAGCCGCACTCTCCATCGTAAACACTCGAAAACATGCGTCTCGCCTTTACGATCAGGTGGCTGCGTTGTCGGAGTCTGGCGATTGCTTCCATCTCAGCACATGGATGTGCGGAGCGCACCGCCGCACAATGCTGGAGAAGATCCGGCAGCGCCTCAAAGCGAAGCTGCCCTGCCGGGTGATCAGTACACAATTGGTGGAGGCGGGCGTGGATCTGGACTTTCCAGTTGTCTATCGGGCCGAAGCTGGCTTCGATTCCATAGCTCAGGCTGCAGGCCGCTGCAACAGGGAGGGTCTGTTGGCGCTCGGGGTGACGTATGTTTTCGAAGCTGAAGAGAAGCCGCCCGCGGGGTTGCTGCGAGCCGCAGCGGACGCCGGAAAAGAACTCATGTCTAGGTACCGCGATCCCCTTGCGCCAGAGGCGATTGAAGCATACTTCCGGCTCCTCTACTGGATACGGAAGGACAGCTGGGACAAATATAAGGTCATGGAGAAGATGGGGTTCGATCGCGAACGAAGACGCGCACTTCTACAGTTTCGTGAAGTGGCCGACGCTTTTCGCATGATTCGGGACGACCAGATGCCGATTCTTGTCCCATACGACCAGACGGCCACTGATTTGTGGAATAAGCTGATGGCAAGAAACGTACCATTCGTACCGCAACGTCCATTGCAGCCTTACCTGGTCTCAGTCAGGAAAGAAGCCCTGCGGCAGATGAATGATCGTGGATTCGTCACGGAGCATGAGTCGGGAGTGTGGCTTCTGAACAACCGTTCGTTGTACAGCGGCGACAAAGGGCTGGACCCTGCGTCGTGCAGGTTGGACGAGTCGCTCTGGAGCGTTTAGGAGGCGCCAATGGCATACGGTATCAAGCTGCACTGCTGGGGCGAATGGGCGTGTTTCACTCGCCCGGAGATGAAGGTCGAGCGCGTCAGCTATGACGTGATGACACCGTCGGCCGCACGAGGTGTCGTGGAGGCGATCTACTGGAAGCCGGAGATCCGCTGGCATATCGACCGCATCTCGGTACTCAATCCGATCAAGTTCACGTCGGTTCGCCGCAACGAAGTGAAAGAGAAGATCGGCGCAGGCACTGTGGCCAAGGCTATGAAGGACGGGGAAGGCCGCCTTGCGTTCTACGTGGACGAAGGGGACAACCGGCAACAGCGTGCGACGCTGATGCTGCGGAATGTGGGCTATGTCATAGAAGCTCGCATTGAAATCATCAGCGGCCCGGACAATATCGCCAAGCATCTCGACCAGTTCAATCGGCGTGCGCGCAAGGGCAGTTGCTATACGCGGCCTTATCTTGGGTGCCGCGAGTTCGCGGCTCACTTCGCTTTGCTCGAAGCAGAAAGCGCAATGCCGGAGGTTGATCCGAGCCTTGCCGGTGAGCGCGACCTGGGCTATATGTTGCATGACATCGACTTTGCAAACGCCATGCAAGCGCGCTTCTTCCGGGCAATCATGCGCGACGGCGTGATCGAAGTGCCAAAGTTTGCGGAGGCGCTCGCATGATTTTGCAACGGCTTGCGGAACACTACGATCGCATCGAAGCATCGGGCAATGAAGATGCGCAGCTTGCACCGCCCGGTTTCTCGCGCCAGAAAATCAGCTTCTGCATAGTCCTGGAACCAGACGGGAGCTTGAACTCCTTTCAATCGTTGCAGGAGAAGATCGGCAAGGCGCTGGTTGCACCGGAAGTTACCGTACCTGGGCAGACAAAATCCTCAGGCAGTGGGTTGAACCCGTGCTTTTTATGGGACACCTCCGCCTACATGCTCGGCTACAAGATTAACGACCCAAAACCGGCTAGAACTAATAAGGAATTCCAAGCTTTTCGTGACTATCACCTTTCTCTTCAGGCCCAGATTGCACATCCAGCGTTCGATGCCGTTTGTGCATTTCTAAGGTCATGGACCCCTTCTGAGTCGCTTAAATACGCGGAATCTTTGGCCGTCATGGCTACAAATCGCGGTGCTTTTCGGATCGCAAGTAAAGAAGGGTTTATACATGACTGGGTTACCGCGCCCAAGATACTGGCTACAGTTAAGACAGGGGACAAACGGCACAAAACCACAGGGCTGTGTTTGGTTACAGGAGCGGAAGAGGTAATAGCCAGGCTGCACAAACCAGACATCAAAGGAGTGAGAGGAACTAGGGCTGGAGGCGTTCCTTTTGTTTCGATGAACCTCCCGTCCGTATGTTCATACGGTAAAGAGCAGAGCTACAACGCTCCAGTCAGTGCCGGTGTTGCTTTCCGTTACGCCAATGCCCTGAATTGTCTGCTCAAGCGGGAAGACCGGCATGTTTACCTCGGGGATAGCACGGTTGTCTTCTGGGCCGACCATAAAAACGGGCTTGAGGACTATCTGAGCGAATTCTTTGGCGGGGCTTTTACCGAAGAAGGACCGATCATTCAAGAGGATGAAGAGCGGGTACGGGAAGCAAGATTATTGCTCAACCAGTTGCGCAACGGTACCGGAGCAACGGAGATAAATCCTGACGGCCTGGAGACGAGGTTCTTCCTGCTTGGACTATCTCCGAGTGCTGAGAAAGAAGCTTCACGCATCTTTGTTCGTCTTTGGGTGGAAGCGGATGCGGCGGAACTCCGACGCCGATTAGGTCAGCATCTGCGCGACATCGAATTGCTTGACCCCAGGGAAGACCGACTGCTTACTTTGCGACGCATCGCCTATGGGACCGGGCGCGCTTACTGGGAAAAAGGCAAACTCAAGTTCGACACGAAGGCCACCTCGCCACAACTCGTTGGCGACTTGGCGCGCTCGGTGCTGACGGGCGCGGCCTATCCGCAGTCTTTGCTGGCCACCTTGCTCCGCCGCATTCACAGCGATGGCGAGGTTGCCTACGCGCGCGTCGCCGCCATCAAGGCATACCTGGTTCGAAACTCCCGCTTGCGCGGCAATCCTTTGGAGGTATTCAAAATGCTCGATAGAAACAACACCGATGCCGCATACTGCTGCGGTCGTGCGTTTGCGCTGCTCGAAATGGTGCAAAGAAACAGTCAAGGAAAGAGGAAAGACTCCGCCGGTAAAGAAGACGATACCAACGAAAAAGCGGGAAACTCCCAAGGTGACACAGGCACACGATCAAGGACCACTACTTCTCGTCTGCGAGCGCTACGCCAGCGCTTGTCTTTCCCCGGCTGTTCCGCCTTTATCAGCATCACTTGGCCAAACTCAAACAATTGAATGTGGGCCTAAGCATTCGTCGTGAACAAGAATTGGGTGAGATTCTGAGTAAGCTCATCGTCTTTCCCCGTCTCCTTCCCCTTGAAGATCAAGGAATATTCGTCATCGGCTATTTCCATCAACGCCAGGATCTTTACACCAGCAAGAAGGACAAGGAAGAAGGAGCCACTGCATGAGCACGCCCATCCAGAACCGCTACGATTTTGTGTACTTTTTCGATGTCACCGACGGCAACCCGAATGGCGATCCGGATGCCGGCAATCTCCCGCGTATCGACCCAGAGACCAATCATGGCCTGGTAACCGACGTCTGCCTCAAGCGCAAAATTCGCAACTTCGTCTGTCTCACAAGGGGGGAAGCCGCACGTTACGAGATCTTCGTGAAAGAAAAGGCAGTTCTAAATCAGCAGATTGCGCGAGCCTATGAAACCAGTGACGAAGTGAAAGCAGGCGTTGCTGCTTGGGACCGCTGGAAAAAGAACAAGAAGAACAATGCCAAGCCAGAGAAGCATTATGAAGATCTTGCGCAAGACTGGATGTGCCATAACTTCTACGATGTCCGTACCTTTGGTGCAGTCATGTCTACTGGTGATGAAAAAGATGCCGACTCAGGAGAAAGCAAGTTGCGACAGAGGGCAGGACAGGTTCGCGGCCCATTGCAGCTCACGTTCGCCCGCAGTATCGATCCGGTCGTTTCCGCCGAGTTTGCGATTACGCGTTGTGCCGTAACAAATGAAAGGGATATCGAAAAGGAGCGCACCATTGGCCGCAAGTTCAATGTCCCCTATGGCCTCTATCGCTGCCACGGCTTCCTCAACGCTTCTCTTGCCGAGAAGACAGGCTTCAGCGAAGATGACCTCACACTTCTAAAGAAAGCTTTGAATCTCATGTTCGAGACTGACCGGTCCGCGGCGCGTGGCCTGATGGCTCCGGTCCGGTGTATCGCCTTCCGCCACGAAGGCAGCCTCGGCAACGCACGGGCGGACCAACTCTTCTCCATGGTCACCGCGAAGCTTCGTCCAGAGTTGAAGACCGAAAACCGTCCAGCACGCTCCAGGTCCGACTATGTTATCGAGTTGACCGGCGATGTCCCTCCTGGTATCTCGGTGGAAGAGTGGGTTTCTTGAGTTCCCGCAGTCGTCTGATGGAGTGACGTGCATGACCGATTCCAGTTCAGAAGACGACGACTTTCTCCCGATCAGCGGGCTGCAGCATTTGGCCTTCTGTCCGCGGCAATGGGCGCTCATTCATCTGGAACAGGTCTGGGTGGAGAACGTGCGGACCGCCGAAGGACGGTTGCTGCACGAGCGCGCCGACCTGCCCGGAGAGAGCCGACGAGGCGACCTTCGTACCGTGCGCGGCATGTGGCTGCGCTCGGAAAGGCTACGCTTGACCGGACGAGCTGATGTCGTTGAGTTTCGTCCGGAGCCGTTTCCTGTCGAGTACAAGCGAGGCAAGAGCAAGCCCACCGATTGCGATACCGTGCAACTCTGCGCGCAGGCCCTATGTCTGGAGGAAATGCTCCAGACGACGATCGCCTGTGGGGCGATCTTTTACGGGAATCCACGCCGACGGCAGGAAATCGTATTCACGCCGGAACTGCGCACGCGGACTGAAGAACTCGCCGCCACGATGCACCGCCTTTATAAAAGCCGGGAGACGCCGGCGGCAACGCCCGGCCCTTACTGCCGCAGTTGCTCGCTTGTTCACGTTTGTCTTCCTGAGGCGACGGCGAATGGAGACCTCGCAGCGCGCTGGGTAGAGCGCCAACTGCGTTCCTTGCAACAGGAGGTTTAGGTCAGCCGTGCGAAAGCTGCTCAACACGCTGCATGTCATGACTCAGGGTTCCTACCTGCACCGCGATGGCGAGACCGTCGCGATCAAGATCGGCCAGGAACTCAGGTTGCGTGTTCCCGTGCACACGCTGGAAGGTCTGGTGTGCTGGGGGCAGATTGCGTGCAGTCCGCCGCTCTTGGGTCTTTGTTGCGAGCGGGGCGTGGGCGTCTCCTTCTTGACCGAGCAGGGTAAGTTTCTGGCGCGCGTAACCGGACCGGTGTCGGGCAATGTTCTGCTGAGGCGTCAACAATATCGTATGGCCGATGGTGCGGACGGCGCACTCCCGGCGGTGCGAACTATCGTTGCGGCAAAGATTGCTAATAGCCGCGTGATTCTACTGCGAGCGGCCCGCGAGATCGTCGATGAAGCGCGGCAGAAGGAACTTCGAGATGCGGCGAACCAACTTTCATGGGCGGGGTTGGAGGCTGCGCGAGCACCTTCCATCGAACACGCCCGTGGGCACGAAGGGTCTGCCGGGCAGACGTACTTTGCAGTCTTCGACCACATGATCACCGGGGACCGTGACGCATTCCATTTCAATGGCCGGTCTCGAAGGCCTCCGTTGGATCGCGTGAATGCTCTGCTGTCGTTCGTCTATGCGCTGCTTCGGCACGACATTGAGTCTGCGCTCGAAACCGTCGGACTGGACCCGGCGGTCGGCTTTCTTCACACGGATCGGCCTGGACGGCCCAGTCTCGCGCTCGATCTGATGGAGGAATTGCGCGCTGCTCTGGCCGATCGACTGGTCCTCACCCTCATTAACCGCCGGCAGGTACAGGGCTCGGGATTTACCGATCAAGATGGCGGGGGGATTCAGATGGACGATGCTACACGTAAAGAGGTCGTCTCCGCCTGGCAATTGAGAAAGCAAGACGAAATTGAGCACCCTTACTTGAAGGAGCGCATTCCGATGGGGCTCATACCGTATGTGCAGGCTTTGTTGTTGGCGCGCTACATTCGTGGGGGTCTGGACGCCTATCCAGCATTCTTCTGGAGATAAGCCGGTATGATGGTCCTTGTCAGTTACGACGTGAGCACTCGGGATGATGCAGGCCGCCGCCGACTGCGCCGAGTGGCTCGACTCTGCGAAGATCACGGCCAGCGCGTGCAGAACTCCGTCTTTGAGTGCCTCGTGGATGCTGCCCAATGGGTCGTCCTTAGAGCAGGTCTTCTGTCAGAAGCTGATCCCGCTCAGGACAGCCTCCGGTTTTACTTTCTTGGATCTGAATGGAAACGGCGGGTCGAGCATGTTGGCACCAAGCTCGCCTACGATCCGGAAGGCCCGCTTATACTCTGATGCCCACAGGAGGGCGGGGATCGCTGTCGCGCGGACCCCAAGCGAGCTTGAGTTCTCCGCGACATCCGCGACGTCCCCTAAGGTGCCTGCCGTCATATAGATGGCACCTGTCGCTAAGCGGCGGTGCTTCGCCCGAGCACTTACAGTGGTTAGTCCGCGTTTGTGTCAAGATATCTATAGCGTATGGAGTCTGTTACATCATGCGCCGTCGCCCCCCACGCGGGGGCGTGGATTGAAACGCGATCGTGGCGCGTCGCACAGCCGAGCTCGCACGCGTCGCCCCCCACGCGGGGGCGTGGATTGAAACATCGACGCCAGCGGATGCTCAGTCGATCGTACGCGTCGCCCCCCACGCGGGGGGCGTGGATTGAAACACGTTGCTGCGACAGCTGACTGCAGATCAGCGCGCGGTCGCCCCCCACGCGGGGGCGTGGATTGAAACACTGGCATGCACGGCCGTAGCTGCGCAGACGTCGCTGTCGCCCCCCACGCGGGGGGCGTGGATTGAAACCGATCGCGGTCCGCTGCAGTTGGCTGATCGCGTCGACGTCGCCCCCCACGCGGGGGCGTGGATTGAAACCATGTAGCGCGTCAGCAGTTGCGCTGAGTCGTCGCAGTCGCCCCCCACGCGGGGGCGTGGATTGAAACAGCATGCTCGGCGTGAGCCAGTCGCACGGTCGCCCCCCACGCGGGGGCGTGGATTGAAACCTGTCGACGGCAATGCATCCAGTCGCGGTCGCCCCCCACGCGGGGGGCGTGGATTGAAACACGTGCACTAGCGCGATGACCGCAGACCGTGCACGCGTCGCCCCCCACGCGGGGGCGTGGATTGAAACACCTGCGTCAGCGCGGTACCAACGGTCACGTCGCGTCGCCCCCCACGCGGGGGCGTGGATTGAAACACAGCCACGTAGCGCGAGCAGGCTCTGCAGATCGTGCGTCGCCCCCCACGCGGGGGCGTGGATTGAAACCGCATAGTGCATGCGATCGTCAGCGACTGACGACAGTCGCCCCCCACGCGGGGGGCGTGGATTGAAACATGCACGGTCACGCAGTTCGGCAATCCGTCGCAGCGTCGCCCCCCACGCGGGGGGCGTGGATTGAAACCAGTCGACGTGCATGGCTGCGTCGACGCCGTCGCGGTCGCCCCCCACGCGGGGGGCGTGGATTGAAACTCTGAGCAGCCGGACGTCATAGCCTGCATCAGCTGCGTCGCCCCCCACGCGGGGGCGTGGATTGAAACATTGCCAGTCGCATGAGCATGCTAGCGTCGATCGGACGTCGCCCCCCACGCGGGGGCGTGGATTGAAACGCCGATCGATACGGCACGCTGTACGACGTGCTGTCGTCGCCCCCCACGCGGGGGCGTGGATTGAAACCAGCTCGCGGCGCGCATTGCGGGTGAGCGATGGCGTCGCCCCCCACGCGGGGGCGTGGATTGAAACGTTGTCGCACGTTGCGAAGTCGACCGATACTGTCACGGTCGCCCCCCACGCGGGGGCGTGGATTGAAACTCATGAACCGTGATGACCGCAGGCACGATCGCGCGGTCGCCCCCCACGCGGGGGCGTGGATTGAAACACTGTCGATCGTCGCGAGTTGACGCGGCCACTCGAGTCGCCCCCCACGCGGGGGCGTGGATTGAAACGTAGTGACTCGATCAGATGCCAGATCCGGATGTCGCGTCGCCCCCCACGCGGGGGCGTGGATTGAAACCGCTTGAATGCCTGCGACAATCCGTGCCGCTGCGTCGTCGCCCCCCACGCGGGGGCGTGGATTGAAACGACTTGGAGTCTGGACGCATACGTTCGCCACGGCGCGTCGCCCCCCACGCGGGGGCGTGGATTGAAACGGCTGCATACCGGCTCACCGATGCTCTGACTGCTGGTCGCCCCCCACGCGGGGGCGTGGATTGAAACATCGAGTACTTGACGCATCGGCGACCGTGTCATCGCGTCGCCCCCCACGCGGGGGCGTGGATTGAAACATATGCCCTATGCCGCTGTGCGTGCCGGTACGGTCGCCCCCCACGCGGGGGGCGTGGATTGAAACTCGCTGCGCGAAGCCGTGAGGACAGCATCAGCCGGAGTCGCCCCCCACGCGGGGGCGTGGATTGAAACGTCTTCCATTCACTCATCTCAGCTAAGTTCATCAGCATGATCGAGCGGACAGGGATCCGGAGCCATGTTCATCTTGTCGAATCGCCCGGCGGGGATGAAGAATTGACCAGATTCGTGGTCATATAGATCGCCCGCCTGCCATTAGAACGAGACAGTATCCTGCTCTCAGATCCATGGTCAGAACAGCCCTCCAGCCGAAACAGTGCTGATCAGTTCCTTATCTTCTGAACTGTCTTTCGAGGGCCAGTTCTATGGCTTTGTACCGCACCCATGAATCGGTCATGGAGTAGGCGGCCCATAAGGAGAGCCAGCGTGCATACCAAGCCATATACCTGGTTGCGTCGGTGTTTGGTTCAGCCGGCCGGCATCGTTGAATGATCTCACTGTCCGACATTCCGGGTAGTGCGGCGTCTCGGGGAAGCTTCTTGTTGTGTTCGGCGATGGCGAGGGTCGTTCGAGCTTCGTTGACGATTTGGGCACCAGTGGGACCCGAAATTCCCTCGGCCACAAGCCAGTCTGAGATAGCCTTGCATCCGTTTTGAGAAGCCTGGATGCGCTTGCGTTCGAGCGCCTCGCGTTTGCTGGTTTCGCGGACGCTTCCCGCCTCCCGTGCCCGGCGGACAAGTTCGTTGGTGGTCAGCTTGCCTTGGCGGGCGAGGGATTGGTCTTCTGGCGGAGCCTGAAGCGCTTCGAGGAGATGGCGGAGTAGAGATGGGCTGCGCTTGAGCGCCTTCGCGAGCGCGCGAAGGCTAATGCCAGTCTCGTGAATCTCGCGGACGGCCCGCGCGCGATCAAGATCGTCAAGGGTATCCCATTTTGATTGGAGACCGGAAATAGCATCGGATGCATCGATCACGGATGACGGTTCCTTCTGAAAGGCATGTCCTGGCCCACCAACACAAGTATGAACCTTGGGACTGCAACCGGTGTTTCGGCGCCATTGCGCACCGCCACGCCTTAAATCAGGGTGTTGCGCACACAGTCTGAGGCGAATGCACAATGGCATCGGCCAGAGAAAGGGTGTTGCGCAGGCAATTCGTGGGCAGTGCGCAATGAAAGTTCATGTTTGGGAGGGATGATTGACTGGTAAGTATCCAAGAGAGTCGGTTGAGGAGGCCTGTAAACGCGTCTGAGACCGAATCTGCTCTGTCCAGCGCCTTCGAAACACGAAATTATCGTATTTGGCAGTGAATTACTAGCAGCGATTTGTCCCCGCCATACCCCGAATCGCAGTCATAAGTGACAATGCTATGTAGGGAAACACGGGTTTCCCCTGCTTTTCGCTCTGTTTTTGGCCAGTGAAATGGAAGGCTGTTTCTGGCCCTTTTCACAATCGGCATCTCGAAAGTAACATCGCCCTGTTTAAAGGAGTAAACCGGAGCGGCCGTCAGGGCCGCGGCAGTTCCCGCGGCGGGCAGGAGATTTCACGAGCCGTTGGGAATCTCACTTAGCAGTTTTCCTTATCGGTTCAAGGCTTGATAACTTTCGGTCTCGGCGGAGTGTTCAACTATTGAAATTTATCCAACCTTCAATCTCCGCATGACTACAACAAAAAGGCGCCGAGGAATAAAGCAGAGATAGCCATCAGGCCGCCAGCTATAAGGATCGAGCCGGCTACCACAGCAGTGATATTTTCAACCAGCTTCGTCATTCGCACAGGCTATCGAACTCCAGCAAGGAAATTACTCTTGCTCAGGGCCCACGCCAACCGGGTCGCGAAATCACTTTCTAGATCCCGCTTGCTCTCTTCTGCAAGAGATGAGGCCTCAGGAGAGGCAATGGTCCGGATCATGGATGGGGGCTTTGGTCTGGCGTGCGCGCGTGAGGTGTTTGGTGTCGGCAGGACGGAGAGAAGCCGTTCGAGCCCTCCCTCCTTAAACAGGATGGGGTGCCAGGAAGAGACGAGGCCCGGATCATGGATGTGCTTGCTTTGGTCTGGCGCGCGCGCGAGGTGCTTTGAGTCCGGCAGGACAGAAAGACCTGGTCTTCTTGACCCTATTCAGGATCCTCTCGTACTCGATCTCGAGTTCAGTATCGCCCTGGGCCTGCTTACCCACTCTCTGCCGGTAGGTGTGGTACTCCCGGGAGTAGGGCGCCACATCGGCCAGGATGGCCATCTTGTGGATGTCGGGATGGTCCTCTGGATTTACTCCTTCGAGTTCCGGATGGAGTGCCTCATAGCCGGCGCCGGGCAGGCGGGCATAGCCTTCGGGGACCTTGATGAAGGGATCTCCTTCATGGAAGTTGGTGTAGTAGTCATCTCCTGGAAGCCAGGAAGCTGCGGTGTTGGGGATCTCATTGGCTTGCGGAGAGAAAGTCTCGTTCTGCACGAAACGGCGGAAAGGTTCGGTAATAGCCGAAGTGTTCGGTCCCGGAGAGGGAGGGTCCTACACCTGCTCCCAGTTCCTTTTCGTAATAATGGCGCGAGAAGTTATCGATTTGCCAGGGCTTTGGTTCCTGAGTCTATGGGCACATACTCATGAAGTAATTCAATTCAGCGTGGCCTGAATTTACTTGACAGAGCGCGCATATCAGGAGCATTGTGTATATGAGTATGTCTTTTAACGTGCAAGATAACCTCCCTCTCATCCGCCGGCAGGCCTGGGGCCGGCTTTTTGGCAGCTGCATCGAGAAAACCCGTCAGGCCGGTGGCCATTCCATCGAGGAGGCAGCTTGCCTGGCCGGGATGGAGGCTTCGCAATGGGCGGCCATCGAGGGCGGTTATGTCCCTGTGGATTCGATGCAGCTCCGTTCGATGGCCGGCGCTCTTGAGTGCGGCTACGAAAAGATCGCCTTGCTGGCCTTTATCTGCCAGGGCGCCTGGGAGCAGTAAAAACCCCCTCTGCCGCCGCCCCGGACCTTGCGGGGCACTGGCGGCGGGTACTCACAATCACATATGCTCACTTCCAGAGGAAGGAGGTGAGACCGATCAAGAAGAAGGAAGGGACAGGGATAAAACGCGTGAACATCAATATCCCAACTGAGCTCCACAACTCGTTCAAGGCCGCAACAGCAGCGCAGGGCCTTGAGATGACGGTCGTACTTCTCGAGTTCATCGAAAACTACGTCGCCAAGTCTGGATACGCTCCCAAGCCGAAGAGCAGGCGCGCTTGAAGCGCGCCGCGCTCTATATGCGCGTCTCTACCGTCGATCAGCATCTGGAGACGCAACTTCTCGACCTGCGCCAGATGGCTGCTCAGCGTGGATATGAAATCGTGGCTGAGTTCACAGACAAGATCTCCGGCGCCAAGGCCAAACGGCCGGGGCTCGATCAAATGATGGCCGATGGCCGCCGCGGCCGGTTCGATGTTGTCCTGGTCTGGGCTTCAGACAGAATCGCCCGCTCGGTAAAGCACTTCCTTGAGGTGCTCGACGAGTTGAATCGAATTGGTGTCGAGTACGTCAGCTTCCGGGAGAACATCGACACCGCCGGCCCGCTGGGCCGGGCCATCGTCGTGATCATCGGCGCCATCGCCGAGCTCGAGCGCAGCCTGATCGTCGAAAGAGTGCGCGCCGGCATGCGGCGCGCTCGTCTCGAAGGTCAACACATCGGCCGTCAGCCGCTGGTACTGGACAGCGCCGCCATCCACCAAGACCGCCAGCGTGGCCAGAGCCTGCGAGAAATCGCCAGGGGCCATCGCGTTTCGACGGCGACCATACAACGCGTGCTCCGAAAGCATGCCCCAACCACCAAGGAGCATGCCGCATGATCGAGTCATCAGCAGACTTCGTGCCGATATGGATGTTGATCGCCGCAGGGTTCGGCTTCATCGCCGGCGAGGTCTGCGGCGACTACCGCCGCCATCGGCACTGCCTTCAGCAGGCCAACGAGGAACTTCGTGAGCGACTCGAGGAAGCAGCCTCGGACACCAAGCCAATCCAGCGCGCCCTCAAGGAACAACGAGGCGTCATCAACGACATCCACAGCCGTCTCCTGGCTGTCTCAAAAGGGCTCCAAAAACGGCCCTCATAAACCCCACAGAATCAATGGCCGGATCTGCACGATCCGGCCGTGACAAAAGGTGTACCTTGTGGCACAGCTGAGTCCGCATCGCTCCTCCGGCAACGAAGTTCAAATCCAACGGCCGGTCTGCAGTCTGAGGTCATCCACAATGAAAGAGATACTCAAAACCACGGCGCTCTTCAAAGATGCGGATGACTTATTGGGAGAGATCCGCGGGGAAGGTTGTAAATCACGCCACGGTAGCTCGCCGTATACCTAGCAACCATCCGCGAATCATCGTAGATTGGTTATCTACAGAACGCCATGCCTTTTGAGCTGGCAAGCTACGGTTCCGCGGGAGCGTCTTGCACCTTGCCGAGCTGCGTGCGTTTGCAAAACCGTTTGCGAACACTCTTCCTCGCTCCACTGATCGTCTACACCGAGCGTCCCTTCGGAGGCCCCGAGCATGCTTTAAATTATCTCGGCGTCGACACCCAGAGCGTCACTATCATCAACCGCCGGCTCGTTGGTGAGACTCCGCGCGTCGGCGACAAGATGATACTGACGACGCCCCACATGGATCACACTTTTGTTATCACCTTCGCTCGGTTTAACTGCGCTATCGTCGCATGCAGGTCAGCTTGGACACCTAATCCGGCAGCGCTTCCGGTACGAACCTCTCAAACAACGCCCGGTCTGTCACCACCCTGCGGCTCTGAATGGACTCGCGCCATGCACCGAACTCGGCTTCGTCCAACCAGTTCTTGACCTGCTGAGGAGGCTGCAGCAGTTGTTCTAATCGCTGTGACGTTGAGTCCTCGAAAGCGGTTCGCACAGTCGCCAACTGGTTGAATTCGATGTCTTCCCAGCAGACTTTATATGGAAACTTCTTTCGCGAGAAATGGCCGACTCGTGCCTCCGAAACGCACTTCACTCCGATCCCAACGATCCATGCGCGCAATGACAGATCCTGCTCAAGTCTGCCCCAGGTGCGAAAGAACGGCGAGAATCCCCCGACTTTGTCATAACTGCTCCGCAGCATCATGTAGTTGGCGCCGATCAGCATCGGCACTTCCACTGCGCCATCGCCCGGGAATACGGTGCGATGGCGGAAATCAAAACCGGGACAACGCCCGGAAACATAATCTCTCTCTCCGCACCACCGGAAGTCGGCGCCCCAGCAGTGGCACCGGGTCAATTCATAGTCCCACCATGCCGAACAAAGAAGCGATTCAGAGTCAACGTACTCCATCATCTTGTCGAGCCAATCGGGCGCGAAGCTCATGTGGGGATCCAGAAACGACAGCACGTCGCCGCTTGCAAACGACGCACCGGTCCGGCGCGAACGTGCGGATCCAATAGGCTCGCTGTTGCGAATCACGAGGGTATCTGGACGCTCGATTTGGATGGGAAGGATGCTCCCGTCGTCGACCAGGACAATCTCTCGCCGATAGCCATCGCTGGTGCGAAGCAGCCCCTCAATCGTCGCGTTGAGCAGGTCGCGGGGCTCATCGCGGACGGCGATGATGAAGGAAATGATGGGATCAAGCGGTCTCATCAGTTGGAATGTGGCGGTTTCTTTTTGTGAATCGCCAGCAAATTCGATAGTTCCTCTTTGCGATGAGGATCCTTGATGGACGCCTGAATCGCGCTGCTCAACTCCTCTTGGTCGTGCGCGGCGGAGGTGTAATTCGTTCTAATAAAGGCTTCAGCGTGTTCTGGAATTTGTTGATTCAGGCGGCCCAGGGAAACCTGCAAACTGTAGTTTTGAAGTTTCTTCCTGTTCGCGATGATGGCTCTTTCATATTCGGCACGTGCTTTTGGGTCATCGATCAGCGCGGGATCCGCACCTGGCGGGTATAAAACGCCACCAGAGGTCGGCGGTGGTTGCACCAAGGTGTCGGGAGGATCCTTGATATCAAAGTCCGGATCGACAAAGCGATCCAAGATCTGCAGCAGATGCAACCACAATGAGAGACAGTTGGTACGTACATCAGCCCGACGCTCAGCATCGGGTTCCTGATTGGGGATAACATTTTCAAGCGCCATATAGGCTTCGCGCAGATGTTCTGGCTCCATCGAAGCCTCAAACTGCGTTATATGCGCCTGTGCTTTGGTTAGATCCTGTTGTTCTCTTGTCATAACGTCGGCCTTAGTCTGCCCAACACCTCCGAAAGGCATCAAAGTCAAGAGGACTAGTAGCGAAGCTGATCGAGTCATCAATATCCACTCGGAGGATCGTTGTACATTCGCTTCTCGGTGTTTCCGCCCTTACGGCTTTCGCACTTTCCGTCAGCGAAGATCTCATGCTCCTGGCGGGAAGTCGCGAAATTCTTAGGTGAACCGGTCCCCACCTTCCATTGCATTGTAATTGGAAAGTACATGGTTCCCACAATGAACGGAGGCGCTGCGCCAGTATTCGCAGCCGTGGAATCACCAGAATACACGGTATCTATCCCTCCGGCCTTAGACCCGTCTGCCTCGGTGTGGCCAACAATAGCGAGCCATGGACTAGCCTGATCGGGCAACGGGTAACTTCCGTGCCACACTCCGTTGAAGATCGCGTAGGAACCTGTTGCTACCGCTTGAGAATCCTTCTCCCGGAAATTCATGCGGTAGAAATTCACATCATTCGGATGGATGTAGAATTCGCCTTTCCAGCCACAATCGGGACGTCCTGCGCTATGACTGATACTTGAGGTTCTTTTCTGCGTCCAGTCCGACGGTTCGACAATGGTGAAGGTAATCGAGCAGTTGCACGAGCCGTTTGTAGCGGTTATGACGACTGTCTCGGCCAAGTCGCTTGCGGTAAATCGGACATTTGTTTGACTGCCCGAGTTAGGAGTCAGTGTGCCGCTACCGCCCGTGATTGCCCATGTGGATGGTCCCGGGCTCACGGTGAGGTCCACTTCCTCCCCTACTCCTATGCGAAGACGAGCTCGATTTGCTGGAGATGTTGCGACAGTAACCGACGTGATTGCCATCGGATCAAGCGTTAATCGATATTGGGTCGATGCGTTTGCGGGCGCATTAAGGGTCTGCGATGCTGAAGCCGGAGTACAGCAGTCTTTTTGTCCGGTAATGGTGTACGTAGCTGGGGGCACCGCGCCGAAATCAAAGTTCCCGCTCGCGTCAGTGACACCGGCCCACCCTTTGCCATCGACACTGACGGTCACTCCCTCGACCGGCGTTCCATCTGTCTTTTGTACGTGAACCGAAATCCTCGCTCCCGGATCGAGGACCAGTTCAAATTGCGTTGAGGTTCCTGCGGGTGCGGGGAGGCTTTGAGAGGCCGGGGAGGAGGGGGTGCCACCAGATGGAGAAAAGGTATCCTTCTGGCCTGTAACGGTGTAGCTGCCCGGGGCGACTTGGCCGAAATCGTGAACCCCGTCCGCACCGGTAGTGCCCGACAAGCCGAGCTCGACTACGGAAACTGCAGCACCTTCCACCGGCGTTCCATTGGAGGTCTTGACTTGGACCGCAATTTCCGCCTGCGGGTCATCCTGATGACATGATCCCCCTGGATCCCCAACATTACCCGTCCCTGCTCCCCCATCGGCC
>CAWDVL010000020.1:0-155052 GCA_963805695.1 uncultured Acidobacteriota bacterium
CAGGCAGGCTGTAGATTGGCTCAATTAATGTCTCAATTTGCTCAATAAGTGTCCAGAATCTTGGCTCATTAAGTGGCGAGGCTCGAAAAACGCCAGCAGGTGGTTAGCTATCTGTTTGGAGCCAGTCATCCGAAGGAACTATCGCCGGGGATGATGCTTTTTTCAACCCCACCTGCCAGAACAATGGCGCATTGGCGGCATAGGCAACTGATCCGGCATCAGCATCCTCGAAAGGCTGTTTGGGGACCAATCCAGGTTAGGTTCTAGCATTTGCCTGGTTGTCGTCGGGCACGGTGGGCCGCGGAATGTGCCGTGCGTTTAGCGCGTTGCGAATGATTTTCCCTTCCGGGTGCTGGTAGACCATGGCGCTTCTTACGTCACCGTGGCCCATTGCGTTCATAACAGCTTTCAGATTTCCGGTCTTGGCCAACACGAAGCTGCCGAAGTCGTGGCGCGCACAGTAGAGGACGAGTTCGCGCGGCAGCCCCGCGGCTTGCCTCGCCCGCGCTCATTGCCGGTACACCATCCCTTCCCCAATGTGCTTTCCCTTATAACGCGACATCCACACCCAGCCCTCGCTCCGTCCCTCACAGCGCGCCGCAAGAATCTGCTTCACGCGACTGCTCATAGGGATGAACCGGCGGCCGGACTCCGTTTTGCTGTCCGGCGTGAAGATCGTCCCGGCATCGAAGTCCACGTTCTCCACCCGCATGCAATAGAGTTCGCGGGCGTTGCGCATTCCGGTGTCGCGCATCACCACGATGATGTCCTTGAGCCACGGGTCGAGTGGACGTGTCTAGATCAGTGAGCACAACCCGTTTCTAGAGGCTTTGGCGATTCTCTGACATGCCGCCAAGGCTTCCCGAAAAAAGTCCTTGCCTCTAAGGCCAAAGTAGCTCAAGTTCTCCGATGTCAGCCATTCACAATCCCTCGTCGACTATGGCGCCGTCGATCGGGGCGAGACGCAAATCACGTTAAGTGCCAGTGGTGACCACAACGGCGGTGCTGTTCCCCGGGCCACGACTGCGATACGCATGCTTTTGGACGGAATCAAAGTAGATGGCATCTCCCTTAGATAGCTGGTAGATCTCGGTCCCAATGGATATTTCAAGCTCCCCATCGATGAGGTAGAGAATTTCCACTCCAGCGTGATAGTGAGGAGCAATCTTTGCGGGCGGTAAATCGTGGAAATGCGCGAGGAATGCGTTGAGCTTTCGCTCTGTCGCGCGGAAGTTGAGGCTCTCGAAGTGGTAAGCTGCATCCCGAGACCTTGCGTCCGCAGGCAACTTTATTCGTTCATCTTGTCGTGAGATGGCAACAACATGCCGCTTCCGCGGATCTATGAAGAAGTAATCCAGGCCGACATCGAACACGGTGGCGATGCGAACGAGGGTCGGGAGAGTAGGCACAAGCCGCGCGTTCTCTAGTTTTGACAGCATGGCCGCCGACAGACCTGTATGCGCAGCCAATTGCGCCAAGCCCATGCTCTTGCGCAGCCGCAGGGATCGCAACTTCTCGGCAATCCCATAAGGGCGGATCGAATCCTCGATGACGTCCGTTTTCTCGCATTCACGGGCTGATTTCGTGACTTTCAAATTTACCTCACATTTGTTCTTGGCAGTTAAGCGAAGTGCATTCGCACTTTGTAATTAACAGACATTCAAATTATTTTAATCTACTGTCAAGTATGTAGAAAGCAGAATGAGCCGCTTCGCAGGAAATAAACACGATCAGGGCTAATGCTGCAAATTAAACCGAACGAGGAATGTTCCCCATGCACATCACATCACGTCTATTCCTTGCGGCTCCCGTCGCGGCTTTCGCCATGATGGTCTCCGCCAACCTTGCATCTGCACAGAAGACTGAAACGATCGAGGGCGGCCGCACCACTGTAGCGCTTGCCAGCAGCTTTGTCTCCGCACTCGGAAGCCTCGACGTAACGCCCGGCACCGTCGGCCCGACTCGACTGCACAACGGCACCGTCAACTTCCCTGTAACTGGTGGCGCCATTGATCTCGACACCGCCGTCAGCCAGATCCTCCACTCCGGCGGACTTACCCTCACCGCAGGACAGACAAAGGTCACTCTCCAGAGCTTCATCATCGACACCACTAGCGCCCCTGTGATCAGGGGACTCGTTTCCGTGGAGGAAAAGCTCCTTGGGCGCTTGCCCCTCTTTGATCTTGCTCTTCCCAGCGGGATCACAGTCCCACTCAAGCCCCATGACGGCAGGATCATCCTCAAGGGCGTTGGCGTCACTCTCGACAGCACCGCCGCTGGCGCTCTCAACAGCGTCTTCCACGTCTCCGCATTCGAGGGCGGATTCGGCATCGGCACAGCCAAGGTGATCATCGACCTTCCCGGACGCAACGACGAAGACTAGCTTTCCTCGGGCGGGGCGTTGCCTGTGTCATTTGACGTCCCGCCTTTCGCACCATTGAAACCATCCACATTCAATTCAAGGAGTTTTATCGTGAAACGAATCTACGTAATGATCTGCTTTGCCCTGCTGCTCACCTTGAGCTTCAGCAGCAGTGCTTTCGCTGAATCCAAGAAAGACATTGTGGACACCGCCGTCGCGGCAGGCGACTTCAAGACGCTGGCTGCAGCGCTGCAGGCCGCTGGTCTGGTGGACACGCTCAAGGGAGCGGGTCCGTTCACAGTTTTCGCGCCTACAGACGAAGCGTTTGCGAAGCTGCCTGCCGGAACCGTGGAGAACCTGCTGAAGCCGGAGAACAAACAGAAGCTGATCTCGATCCTGACCTATCACGTAGTTGCTGGGAAGGTGATGGCGAAGGATGTGGTCAAGCTGCATGAGGCCAAGACTGTCAATGGCCAGGACGTGAAAATCATGGTCGAGGGCGGCAAGGTCATGGCAGACAGCTCTAACGTCGTCAAGACCGACATTGAGTGCACCAACGGCGTTATCCATGTGATCGACACGGTGCTTCTGCCTCAGTAAAGCTTGTGCAACTCCCGGACCCTGCGGCTGGAGACTCTGCATCCAGCCGCAGTTTCTGAGGTATGCGCCGAAGCTAATTTGCTAACGACACAGAAGAAGTGATACAGACGCAAATAGCGCTCGGGTCTCCACTGACGTCCAAAGTTAGATGTCCCGAAACATTGAGGAATTGTCAGTCTTTGAATGACCCTGCAGGTGTATGAAGGCTATGCGTCGTGCCTCCCGTTAAAAAGCCAATGAGCAGTTGGAGACCGCATGAACTACGACGCCATTCTGGTGGCGTCATTCGGTGGCCCGGAGTCGCCGGATGACGTCATGCCATTCCTGGAAAATGTTTTGCGAGGCAAGAACGTGCCGCGCGAGCGCATGCTCGAAGTGGCAGAGCACTATTACCACTTCGGCGGCAAGAGCCCGATCAACGATCAGAATCGTCAACTCATCGCGGCACTTGAAGAGGAACTGGCTCATCACGGCCCTCGTCTACCTATCTATTGGGGAAATCGTAACTGGCATCCAATGCTCGCTGACACGCTGCGAAAGATGAAAGCCGACGGAGTACGCCGTGCGCTGGCATTTGTGACCTCGGCGTACAGTTCATATTCGGGCTGCCGGCAGTACCGCGAAGACATAGCCCGCGCGCAGGAGGCAGCCGGGGAGGGTGCGCCGGTCGTCGATAAAATTCGCGCATTCTACAATCATCCCGGATTTGTCGAGGCAGCCGCAGACCGTGTGCAGAAGGCGATGGAAAAGATCCCGCAGGACAGGCGCGAAGCAGCGCATTTGATCTATACCGCACATAGCATTCCTATGGCGATGGCACGAGGGTGCGACTACGAAAGACAGCTCAAGGAAACCTGCAGGCTGGTGGCGGAGAAGTTGGGGCGCAAAGAATGGAGGCTGGTATATCAGAGCCGAAGTGGGCCAGCTTCCCAGCCGTGGCTGGACCCAGACATCCTTGATTGCCTCCGCGAAATCAAGGTACAGGGAGCTAGTTCAGATGTTGTCATCTCGCCGGTCGGTTTCGTGTCAGATCACATGGAAATTCTTTTTGATTTGGACACAGAGGCGGCGGATCTGTGCGCTGAGCTAGGTCTGCGCATGGTGCGGGCCGGGACAGTGGGCACGCATCCCAGATTCGTAAGAATGATCCGCGAACTGATTGGCGAGCGAATCGATGACGATTCCACACGGCTTGCCCTGGGCGTGCTTGCCCCACGTCCAGACGTTTGTCCCGCCGACTGCTGTCCCATGCCAAAGCGGCCGCAAGCAGGGGCTGCATCAGGGTTCTCTGCGAATTGACCGAATGGGATTCGCGTACCGAAACGAGTGGATCGTGGCCCACCATCTGTTCGAGAACTCAGCTCCACAACTCATTGGAGGACAAGCCTCATGACCATACTACCGACGCTTCTGATGGCGTCTACCTTGATCTCCGCTCTTTCCCTAGGCAAGCCCCTGCCGACTCTCAAGGGCGAATTCCTGACGGGCCGTCAGGCTCAACTCCCCGATGCAGCCTCTGGCCGCGTGGCCTTGCTTGCGCTGGGCTTTACTTACAATTCGAGATTCCCGGTCGAGGCCTGGATAGGCCGTTTCCGCAAGGAATTCGGAGGCAGTCCCCAGGTGACGTTCTACGAGATCCCGATGATTGGCGGCATGGCGCGCCTGGGAGAGTGGTTCATTGACAGCGGCATGCGCAAGGGCACTCCCCGGAACGATCAGGAAAATGTCATCACCGTCTACGGCGGCACCGATTCCTGGAAGCAGCGTATGGGCTTCCAGTCGCCGGATGCAGCCTATCTGGTTCTGCTGGACAAGCACGGTGCGGTGCGCTGGCGCCACAGCGGCGCGTTCGATGAAGATGCCTACAAGGATCTCTCTGTCCACGTGTCCGCTTTGCTTCGTGAGCCATGGAGCAAGTTCGAATGCGGTGAGAAGGAAGGAGCTCTTTGACGTATATATTGCACCGTGAGCAGTGGATTGCACGCCCCGTCGACGAGGTATTTGCATTCTTTGCCGACGCTCACAACCTTGAAGTGATCACGCCCCCTTGGCTGGGCTTCAAGATCCTTTCCATGAGTACAGACTCAATTGAGGAGGGAACCACGATTCGCTATCGCCTGCGACTGCACGGCATACCGGTTTACTGGCGGACGGATATCAGCGAGTGGAGTCCTCCCCATCGTTTCGTCGACGAGCAGACAAAGGGGCCATATAAGCTATGGCGTCACACCCACAGGATTGAGGCGCACGGCGGCCGGACAAAGATGATAGACGAAGTGCAATACTCGCTGCCTTTTGGTGTTCTCGGGCGGATTGTTCACGCGATAAAAGTACGCAGAGACGTCAGCCGGATTTTCGATTACCGCCGCCAGCAAATTGACGCGCTGTTCGGCCAGTCGGAAGAGAACGCGGCGTGAAACCCCTCGTTTTGATTGCTGGCGCCACGGGGTATGTGGGCGGGGAGTTGCTGAAGAAGCTCCTGGACGCGGGCTACACAGTGCGCTGCCTGGCACGGCGTCCGGAAGCTCTTAGAGCAAAGGCGTTTTCCGGGCTCGAAGTGGTAGCAGGGGATGTTCTTAATTCCGGATCGTTACGGGCCGCGATGGCCGGCGTCAGCTCAGCCTATTATTTGGTCCACTCCATGGGCTCGACTCAATCCTTTGAGGAACAGGACCGTACAGGGGCACAAAACTTCGCCCACGCTGCCCGCGACGCTGGGGTTCAGCGAATCATCTATCTCGGCGGCCTCGGCCGCAGTTCGGACCAGCTCTCCACGCATTTGCGCAGCCGCCAGGAGGTGGGAGAGATCCTCAGGTCGGTCGGAGTCCCAGTCATCGAGTTCCGCGCATCGGTAGTCATCGGATCGGGCAGCCTTTCTTTTGAAATGATCCGCGCGCTGGTAGAGCGGCTTCCGGTCATGATCGCGCCGCGCTGGGTTTCCGTCGACGCTCAGCCAATCGCAATCGCCGATCTGCTAGCTTACCTGCTCGCGGCCATGAACCATCCGATTGACACTAGCAAAATCTTCGAAATCGGAGGCTCGGATCGTGTGTCCTACGGCGGCCTGATGCGGGAATACGCACGACAGCGGGGATTGGAGCGTCTCGTAATCTCCGTGCCATTCCTCACGCCCCGCTTGTCCAGTCTGTGGCTCGGTCTGGTCACTCCCCACTACGTGCGCGTGGGCCGAAAGCTGATTGATAGCATCCGGTATTCGACAGTCGTAGAAGATCGGCGTGCATTGACCGAGTTCGGCATTCGCCCTTGCGGATTTCGCGAAGCCATCTCGGCCGCCATCAACGCGGACACAGGGCATCTGAAAACCGATTCCCGAATGATTCATGTGAACGCATCTCGGGCAGATGCGTTCGTCCCGATTCGCCGGATCGGCGGCGCTAGTGGTTGGTATTACGCCAACTGGCTGTGGCAACTGCGTGGGTGGATGGACAAGTTGGTCGGAGGGGTAGGAATGACACGCGGCCGCCGCGATCCGGATTCGCTTTGTGTTGGCGATGTCCTGGATTGTTGGCGCGTGGAGGTGATCGAGCCCGATCACTTCTTGCGCCTGGTCGCGGAGATGAAGCTCCCTGGCCGCGCGTGCCTCGAGTTCGAAGTGACGGGCGATTCCACTGGATCCGTAATTCGCCAAACGGCCTCCTTCAATCCCTTAGGGTTGCTGGGTCGCGCCTACTGGTACTCCGTGCTCCCTTTCCACCACTTTGTCTTCAGCGGCATGCTGCTGGGCATCGCGGCCAGGGTCCGGATCAAGGGATGACCGTTCATTTGCTCCTCGGGAGTGCTCCCTAGGGTGTCTGGCGAATAACTCGCAATCATGTGAGTCTGGCTGGCCAGGTGACCGGAACACAGAAATGCGCATGACTATGGCAGTAAAACCGTCTGTTCGTAGATTTGACTCCCACTTCGGCGTGAGACACCCAGCCCGAATATCAAGTTGATGACAAGGCGACTTTTCGGCCAAGTGGAAATTCTCCCACTAGAAATCAGTGAACACTGGGGGCGTTTGAACTCACTTGCTGGGGCGAGGGATGCTGCTTCCCCTGTCATTATTGGCCGTGTAAGGTTTGGATCACAGGAGGTTACGGTGACCGATCGGCAATTGGTGCTGGATGAACCCAAGCGTCGCAACTAGAACACCGCTCCTTGCCAGCGTGGCATCATCACCCGTGTATCCGGAGCGGGGCAAACCATGCCCCCGTCGGACGGCCTCATTTGGTCGGCGCCCAATTCATGTGCGAGCCGTGCCGTCACAGCTTTTGGACGTGGTCACCCACAAGGTGCCTTCCTCAATCCGGCGTTTCCTGCGCCCGGCCAGACCCCGGAACTTCGCTAAGTTATTGCGTTGCTGCTGCAGCTTTTCGTACAGAACTTTGCGAAGACGTTTGCGGAAAAAACAACCTGGCACTTGGCACTCCCACCTCGTTCCGCTCATGCTCGTCAGGCTTCAGTTTGGAGAACCCGGAGCGGCTCGCCGCCACGTGCACTTGAACGATAAACGGCCTCAACGACGGCCATCGTCTGGATTGCATCCTCGACGCTGATGGAGAGCGTCGAATCGGTTCCCTCTGCGTAACGCATCAGGCTAGCCATGGTTCCGATAAAGGCATGGGGGAACCAGGTTCCGGGCAGCGGCAGTTCCTGCCAGTTCGGCCCTGTGGATGGGCCGAGCAGGGCAAACTCGAAGGTGTCCGGAACGCCAACTGGATAATCCATTAGAAGGCCCATGCGAGCTTTGACCACACCACTGGTTCCCTCCAGCTTGATGAAACTCTCCTGATGGCGAGTCCCGAAGGCATGGTCATGGTTGACGCTGATAACAGCGCGCAGAGCATCGCCATAATCGAGGATGATGGCCGAGCGAGTGGAGGAAAGTGACTTGGCGGGGTGGCGGAGAGTCCGGGCCATCACCGAGGCCGGGTTGCCAAGGAAACTGCGAAGCAGGTCAATGTAGTGAATGCTGTGGTAAAGGACTTCAAGGCGGGGATGATTCTGTAGAAATGGGAAGAGATGCCAGGGAGTATCGACCGTCACGCGGACTTCCGCGTCGTAGAGTTGGCCAAGATTCCCCTGTTCCACGAGCCAGCGAGCAGCGATCACAAAAGGAGCAAAGCGGAGCTGGAAGTTGACCCCCGCGAGAAGGCCCTTGCGACGGCAACAGGTGAGAATGCGCTGGGCCATGGCGAGATCTTCGCCCATGGGCTTTTGCATCAGTACAGGCGCGCCCCGGGGAAGCAGATCTAGAACCTCAGGAAGAGTCGCGGCGGGGACAGCAATATCGTAAACCGCATCGGCTGGGGCAGCAGTAATCATCTGCGCAGCGCTCTCGTAGACCCTTGCGACACCGAACTTCGATGCAAGCCTTTCCGCGCGGCTGCGATCGAGATCGCAGATGCCAGCGACCGTGAAACCCGCCAACTTGTAGGCGGGCAGGTGGGCGTCGTTGACGATTCCCCCAGCGCCGATGATGCAGATAGGGCGCGGTCGGAGGGGAAGCGCGGGCTTGCAGGGTATGTCCATCGTCATTGAGTTATTTCGACTCCATAGAGACGGAGAGCATTCTTCTGAAAGAGCTTCGCCTGCTCATCCTCCGAGGCCGATTGGACAATCTGCCGGGAGATTTCGACCCAGACAGGGAGAGATGAGCGGATGTTGCACACGGGCCAATCGCTTCCCCAGACAAGGCGATCCCAGCCAAAGGACTCGATGCTGCGCTCCACCCAGGGGCGAACCGCCTGCACAGTTGCATTTCCGGGGCTGCAATAGGCGAGAACGCCGGAGATCTTGCAAGCCACATTGGGCAGGCCGGCGAGATCGCGAATGGCAGCGCGCCAACTATCCATTACGGCGCCAGCAATATCCGGCACACCACAGTGATCGAGAACAAACTGCGTGTCAGGGCACTTGCGGGCGAGTTCTAGTGCGATACCGAGCTGGCGAGCCAGGAAGCAAAGATCGAAAGTGAGACCGAGGCTGCCCACGCGACGGACATTCTGAGCAAAGCGAGGTTGACGGGAGAGATCATCGTGTTCGGTATGGCAACTGCGGCGCAGCCCGACCAACTTTTCGCAGCGAATCGATTCGAGGTATTGTTCGAAGCCTTCTTCCTCCGGCCGGCAGTTGGCTACGATGCCCACCATGCCAGACTCGGGCTGAGAAGCCAACTGCGCGATGTGGTCGAACTCCGCGCGCCAGTCGTCCGGAGATGTTTCCATAAAGATCGAGCCAACAATCTGAGCCGGCTGGGCAAGCCGACGGTACTCTTCGATGGGGAAGGACTTTCCGTTTAGCGCATCGAGTCCGTGGGTCCATGAGTATGGCCCGGTGCCTGGATAGATCAGGTGCTGATGTGTGTCAATGATTGGAATGTTCATAGCGAGAACTCTGCGCGGATGGAGCGGGTGTGCTCGCCGAGGGCCGGTGAGCCGGCTGTGGCGCGTGGCCTTTCTCCATTGATGCGAATCGGGCAAGCCGTGGTCCGGTACTCGAATCCGCTGCCGCGACGAACCGTCTGCTCCATTTCAAGCACCTTGTACCCCTCATGCTCGAGGAGGCTCTGCCAGTCGAGCACCTCTGCGCACCAGATGTCAGCCGGTTCGAGGATGTTCATCCACTCGGCGGTAGTTCGGGTCTTGAGATGCCGGGCAAGGATGGACTTGATCTCCTCACGACATTCGAACCAGGAAGCGGGATCCTGGAATTCGAGAAGTAGGTCGCAGTCGATAAGAATGGCAAGCTTCAGGACACTTCCCATGGCCAGGGCCAGATAACTGTTGGCGGTTTCGTAGATGCCGTAAGGCGCTCCAAGATAGGCATGCGCGTTGTTGGAGCGAGTGCGATGCGGTTCCTCGTTTCCGTCCTGGAAATAGCAGGTTAGGACCTCGAACTGGAAAGCAAGGATAGCCTCAAGCATGCTGACCTCGACGAGTCCTCCCTGACCGGTGAGGCTGCGCCGGATGAGGCAGGCCTGAATGCCCTGGGCGAGTTGCTGGCCGGTCAGAATGTCGGCAACAGCAAGACCCATGGGGACCGGACCGTCCCCGCGAATTACCGCTGAGCCACGTTAGGCCGCTAAGGGCCTGCACGAGGAGATCCTGCCCTGGCTTGTCGCGCCATGGCCCATCTGGGCCGTAGCCGGACACAACTCCATAGACAACACTAGGGTTGAACTTCCGCACTTCATCGTAGTCGAAGCCGAGCCGTTCCATCACACCAGGACGAAAATTGTGGAGGACGACATCAGCCCGAGCCAGAAGCCCCCATAGGAGTTCGCGGTCTGAAGGCTGCTTGAGATCAGCCGCAAGGCTCTCCTTATTGCGGTTGATGGCGTGAAAGACCGTCGAATCGCCATCGAGTACTACGTTGGATACGTACAACTCGCGGCAAATGTCACCACATCCTGGGCGCTCCACCTTAATGACGCGTGCACCGAGGTCCGCAAGGCGCAGGGACGCTGAAGGTGCCGAGAGGAATTGGCTGAAGTCGACAATGAGGTATCCCTCAAGAGGCTTCATGCGACCCCCAATTCGCAATCGCAATTGGTTTCACACAATTGCTGAAATCGCTTGTCGGTCATTCCGCTGCGCATATCCGCCGATCACAGTCCACCGTCCAACAGTTCATTTGCATTCCCAAGTTCAGGAGCGCCGATGGTGGAGTAAATCTTCTCGCCATCGATGCGTATAGGGCAGCGCAGCGTCCGGATGCTCGTTCCGTTGCGGCGATGCACGATCTGGTCCATGCCGAGCGCCTTGTATCCATCGTGGTCCAGTAGCTGGGCATAGCGAAAGACATCTGAGCACCAGTATCCGCGGGGTTCAAGGCATCGGAGCCAATGTGCGGTGTCCTGGGTCAGGAGGTGATCCTGCAAGATTCTCTTGATTTCGTCTCGATGCGTAAAGGCTTGTTGGTTGTCGGATGCGTATGGCAGGAGAGGGGGACAGTCAATCCATTCGGCAAGGGAGGCAATCTTGCCCATGGCAAGTGCGATCCACCCATCGCGGGTTGCATAGATGCCGTAGGGAGCAGCGAGATAAGCATGGGCGTTGCGACAGGCAGCGCGCCGCGGAGGCTGCCCGCCATCATTGAAGTAGGTGGTCAGTACCTCGAACTGGAAGTCGAGAATGGATTCAAGCAGGCTGACTTCAACCGTGGCGCCCTGGCCGGTTTTACCGCGCTGCAGCAAAGCGGCGAGGATGCCCTGCACGAGATGCTCGCCGGCAAGAATATCGGCAATAGCCAGACCGAAGGGAACGGGGGGTTGGCCCGCATCACCACTAAGCCATGCAAGCCCGGAAAGCGACTGGGCGAGAAGGTCCTGGCCGGGCCGGCGGCTCCACGGCCCCTTCTTTCCGTAGCCAGTGACCGTGGCGTAGATGATACCGCGGTTGATTTCGCGCACTGCTTCGTAGTCAAGGCCGATGGTTTCCATGACACCGGGGCGAAAATTGTGGGTCATCACATCCGCCTTGGCGATGAGGCGCCGTATGCGCTCGAGATCGGCCGGGTCCTTCAGGTTTGCCGTGCATGACTGCTTGTTACGGTTGATGGCATGAAAAGTGAGACTGTCGCCGTCCGCGAAAAGACCTTTGATGGCCAGCTGACGGCAGCCGTCGCCAAGGCCGGGACGCTCGACTTTGACAACGCGGGCGCCGAGATCGGCGAGGCGAAGTCCCGCATACGGACCGGCAAGATACTGGCAAAATTCGAGGACAAACAGGCCGTCGAGTGGAAGGCTCATATGGCAATTGACTCTCGATAGAGCGCGTTCAATTGGTCCAGGACTGCCCCGGTGCTGCCGCCATTGCACAGAAAGCTGTGGATGGGTAACCCGGCCCGATCCTGGAAGTTGACATAGCCCGCATACCGGGGACGAACAAAAGCAGCGTCGAGCGATGGGAGCGTCGCGCTGAAATAGCCTGAAGCGGCGCGATTCACGTTCGGGTCAAGCCAAGCCGATCGGTGGCCGGGCTGGCCTCCGGACTGGAAGTAGATTCCACGCTGCGTGGTGGGATCGGCGACAAACATAAGATATTCGATGGCCGTCTGTCGGTTTTCCGACAGGGCGGAGATGGCAAGCCCCGTGCCTCCAAGCATTGTTGACGGCGCGGCGCCGGGCTGGACGGCAACGGTGGCACCAAAGGCAAGGACCTTCCGCGCGTAGCCGGGCCGCGCATAGTTACTGTAGCCATAAATGAACGGGCAGTAGGCAAAGTTATCGGTGGCGGTCATCACTTCACAGGCACGAATGGGATTGATAGCGAAGAAGCTGGCGGGGATGACGGCAGCGAGTTCCCGGAGCCGCTCCAGCGCCTCGATACCAGCGGAACGATCGACGATCTGTGCTTCGTCTGGGAAAAGCCGAGCTCCTGCCGATGCACACACGTTAAGGAAGTTGCAGTAGACATCCAGAGGGATACTGGGGCAGCAGACTAGTCCTGTTCGGCCAAGGTCGATCAGGCCTTCCCAGTTTTTCGGAGTGGACAACCCATGCTTTTCGAGCAAGTCCGGACGAAAGCAGGAGACTGGTGCGGCAGCATCGATGGCAATGGCCCAAAGTCCGCGACCATATTCGTAGCTTGGATAAGACTTGCCCACGGAGTGAGCCGAGGCATCGTTGAGAAATGCAGCCGGAAGGTGTTTGGAAAGATCGACAAGCACACCGCCGACACAGGCGGAACCCACCCAGGGGTGGTCGATGACCAGCAGATCGAACTCCCGGGCAAGCTCATCCATGGGCCTGTCGGCGAATTCCTGCAGAGAGCGTTTCGTCCAGGTGATATCGATGTGAGGAAAGAGCTCATGAAATCGCTGGCTGGTAGCGACCATGGGAAGCAGGCCGCGGGTATGATCCCAGGTGACGCCGCGCAATAGGATTTTTTGCGGCTTGGCCTGCGGATTTGACATGCATATATGAAATATATTTTTATATATGAAATGTCAAGGGTAGAGAAAAGCCCGCCTGAACGAACGGAACGACGCTACCGGGCACCTGCCCTGGATAAGGGACTTGAGATCCTGGAGTACCTTTCCGGCCAACGCATGCCCCTGACGCAGCTCGAGATTGCCGAGGGCCTCAGGCGCAGTTCTGGCGAGATTTACCGGATGCTGCTCTGCTTGGAGGAACGGGGCTATCTGGCACGGGAGGCTGAGTCGGGAAAGTTCCGCCTTACGCTTCGGCTTTATGAGCTTGGACACAGCCACAACCCCACCATGCTTCTGCGGAGAGCAGCTCGCATGCCGATGGAGGCACTGGCAGAGAAGATCGGACAGGCCTGTCACCTGAGCGTGCCTTACGGAACAACGCTGCTCGTGTTGATGGAGTGCATGCCGAGCCGTCGCATCTGCCTGGCGGTGGGTGAAGGCACAGTACTACCCATGACCCTGACAACATCAGGCAAGCTGATGTTGAGCCGCATGGACGACGTAAGTGCGAAGGCGCTGCTGGACACCGACCTGGAGTTCAGCGGAATGAGTGAGGCGAAACGGCGCGCCTTCCTCAGACAGTTGGAGACGGTCCGCGGGACCGACCTGCTGAAGGCCGAGAGCGGGTTGCGTAACGGCATCACAGACATCGCAGTCCCCGTTGGGATTGAGGGCACCGACGCCTTCGCCGTTCTCGCGATTTCCTGTCTTCCGAACACCGATGAGAAGCCGGCGCACGCAGCCTTGCGGCGATGCGCGAGCCAAATCAACAGAAATCTGGGGATTGCAACGTGACCGATATCTACTTTGAGGACTACGTCCTGGACGCAACCCGCGAGACGCTGGGGCGCACGATAACCGAGGCGGATATCGTACTTCACGCCGGGCAGACGGGCGACTTCTTTCCGCACCACATGGATGCGGAATGGTGCAAGACACAAGATTTCAAGCAGAGGATAGCCCACGGGACATTGACATTCAGCGTCGCCGTAGGCGCCACCGCTACCCTCGTGAACCCGTGCGCCGTCTCCTACGGCTACGACCGGCTGCGCTTCCTGAAGCCTGTTTTCATTGGCGATACCATCCGGGTAAAAGTCACCATCACGGAAAAACGCGATCATAAACTGCCAAGCCATGGGCTTGTCTGCGAGCAACTCGAAGTTTTCAACCAGCGGCAGGAAACAGTGCTGGTGTGCACCCACCTTCTATTGGTCAAAAGACGAGGAGCCTGACTGAACGTGGACCCGAGGAAAGCACGATTTCGAGCCGCTGCCTGCCGGCAGCGACGGCACACAGGAGAGCTCACAATCACGGAGAGACTCGATGAATCCAAATCCCGATCCCGAAAAGCATAAGGAACTGCCTCAATTCAACACGGAAACCTGGCTATACGAGGACTTCCAGCCTGGAGAACGCATCCGATCGATACGACGGACGATTTCCGAGGGCGAGTGCATGTTGTTCAACTCACTCGTTCTCGACTGCCATCCCTATGTGGCGGACGAGATCTTCGCGCAGGAAGAAGGCGTGTTTGGCCGACGTCTGGTGGCGGGCGCCATGGTATTCAGTTACGGTCTGGGGCTGATGGCACATAACAACATCCATACGTTCAGCTATGGATATGACAAGCTGCGCTTCATCAAGCCGGTCTTTATTGGAGACACCATTTATACCATTCGGACAAATCTGGAGAAGAGGCCGAAGTACAACGAGATGGGATTGGTGCGCGTATCATACGAGGTTTTCAAGAACAAAGGCGAGTTGGCACTCTACTGCGAGCACCTGCAAACGGTGAAGTATCGCAACCCGGAGTCCTTTGCGCAATTGGTTGAAAAGCGATGACCGCTCTCTTGTAAGGGGAAGAGCAGATGATTCGGTTAGCCACAATTGGCGCGACGACCGCACAGGGCTTAAGAGGGGGCAATTGTAGGCCCGTTTGCTCCAGTAGCTGGTCCGCAGATGCCTGGGCCGCATTAACAATCTAGCTGGTGCAGAACATCGGGCAGTCCACAACCTCTGACACCACGGACTCGCAAACGGATCGCCGGCCCCGTTCGTCTATGCCGGCTGAAAGGACTCGATGAATAGGCGCCGTTTCCTCAGTCTTCTTGCTGCAGCAGCCGGCGGCGGAATCGCTCCAACGCGTCGCGCTTCCGCCGCTCCAGCCCAACGCGAAGTCTACATCGTTCCCAACTTTCATCCCGCCAGCTGCGGATGGCTCACCACCTTCTCGCGCGAACGCGTTTACTGTGCCAACAGCTACCTCACGCATCTTGACCGCGTCGGCCAGGACCCTCACTACGCCTTCGTAATGTCGGAGATCAACAACATTGTTGCCATCATGAACTTCCGCCCCGAACGTATTCCGGAGCTCAAGCAGCGCATCCGCGAACAGCGTGTCGAGCTCGTCAACGCCATGTTCCTCGAGCCCACCATCAACCTCTCCGGCGGCGAAGCCCTCGTCCGCATGGGAGTCCTGGGCCTCCGCTGGTACCGGCAAGTCTTCGACCTCGAGCCGCGTTACGCCTGGACCATCGATGTCTGCGGCACCCACGAGCAGATGGCCCAGATTGCCTCCGGCCTCGGTCTCGACGCCATGATCTACACGCGCAAGAACCCCACCGGTAAAACCATGTACTGGTCCGTATCTCCCGATGGATCGAAAATCCTCACCCTCAGCCCCGGCCACTACAGCGAAGCGGAGCCAATTTTCTCCAGCAAAACGCCGCTCTCATCCGATGAGCTAACCAAGCTGGAGAAGTTCTTCGAGATCAAGGACGCTATCACCCCCGAGGGAGCGCCCACTCTAGTCCTCGGCGGCGGAGACGACTACTCCGTCGCCCCGCTTGTCGCCGAGTATCCATCCAGCCTCCTCGATCAGTGGCCCACGCTCAACCCCCAAACCAGCATTCAGTTCTCCACCCTCAGCAAATATGTGGACGCTGTCCTGCCCGGCATTGAGTCAGGCAAGATCTCCATACCCACTACCCATGCCGGTACAGCCTACGACTTTGATGCCTTTTGGATCGAGAACCCCGAAGTCAAAACTCGCTACCGCCGCAACGAACATGCTCTACAATCCGCCGAGATGCTCTCCACCATTGCCAGCCTGCGCGGCACATACACCTACCCCGTCAAGCTTGCCTATGAAGCGTGGATCCTCATGCTTCTGTGCATGGATCGCAACACTCTTTGGGGATCGGCAGGCGGCATGGTCTTCGTCAGCGACACTTCGTGGGACGTGCGCGATCGCTTCGATTGGGTCGGCCAAACCACAACGCGCCTGCTCGGCGAAGGCGGTCGCTCACTACTGCCCCGTGGCAGCGGCATCGGCCTCTTCAACCCGCTCAACTGGAAACGCACTGATCCTGTCCGCCTCTCTGTACCAAAAGGCAAGAGCCTTGAAGGCATCCAATGCGAAGCGCTCTCCGATGGCTCAGTCCTGTGCAGTCCCAGCCTCCCGTCCTTAAGCATTGGAGGCTTGCGACTGCTGAGCATCCCTCCCGCTGTTCCCGAGCCCGTCCCTGCCTCTGCCGCCATCGAAAATGATCACTACATCGCCCGTCTCGACGAGAAGACAGGCGCACTCACAAGTCTCAAGCTCAAACCATCCGGCCGCGAACTGCTTGCCGCACCCGCCAACGTCGTCGTCGCCGAACGCCCCATCAAAAAGGAAGACAACCCTGGTGACTATATGTCGCCGCGTCCGGGAAGAGCACGGCTCGCCACGTCGAGCGATCAACCCTCCACACTCCGTGTCGTTCGCGGCCCCGTCGCTACCACTGCTGAAGTTCGTGGCTCCTTTTACGGTGGCGGCGCACTCATCCGTCGCATCACCTTTTACCACGATCATCCCCGCATCGACTTCGAAACCGAGATCAACGACATTCCCGACTACACCGTCGTTGTGGCTGAGTTTCCGCTCGCGGAAGAAGTAACCGAAATCCGCCGCGGCATCCCCTACGGCTTCTCTCACAGTGGCTGGGCCCGCCCAAACCCCGATCTGCATGGATGGAACAAGGGCATCGTTCCCGCCGTTCGCTGGATAGACTTCGAACTCTCCGGTGGCGGTGGCGTTGCCCTGCTCGACCGCGGTCTCACTGGCCGCGAAATCGTGGGCAACACGCCCATCGTCTACCTATTCAACGCCGAAGATCAGTACCACAGATTCGACAACCCCTGGACCACCGGCAAGGGCCGCCACGTCCTCTGCTATTCCATGCTTCCCCATCACGCGCCCTGGGAGCAGGCTGCTGTCCCCCGCGCTGCATGGGAGTACAACCAGCCGCCCATCCTCATCCCCGACTCCGCGCCCGAGCCTTTTCAGTCCTTCCTTCAGACCTCCGACAATATCATCGTCGAGGCCATGCGCCGGGAAGAAGATCACATCGAGCTGCGCTTCGCGGAATCACTCGGCCTCACCGGAATCGCCACCATCAAGTTCTCCCTGCCTCACGCCTCGGCCTACAGCACCAACCTCTACGGCAGACACAAGTCTGCGCTCTCCGCCTCTGGCATCTACACCATTCCCGTTCAGCCCCAGCAGATTGTCACGTTGCATTTCGAAACAGAAAAGTCGTTGCCCATTCCGGAGCCCATCACCTCCTGGGACGCTTTCGTGCCGAAAGAGAAATTAGCATCCCTTCACGCTTATGACCCCACGGTGAAAGGCCATCCACCGTTCGGCGGCGGCAGCGAAACCTTCTAGTCAGTTGCCACGAAGCACAGCAGCCAAACGAATCTGAGTCGGCTAAGCGGGGAAATGTCGCTGTTGCCGATCGGGAACAAGGAATCGACTTGGCGTGTGTGCATCTGGCCATCGCTGACCCGGCGGGCCAAGCAAACCTGAACTTGGAGCAGACATTTAGTAAATCCACGAGTCACTCACCGACATCGATTACTCCTCAAATGTCGGCATGGCGACTGAAATGGCACGGTCAACCCCACGACCAATGGTCGCCGTCGCGATGGGCATTTCTCAGTACTAATACCTATGCGCTTCCGGAGCGCTGCGCTTCAGAAGCTTGCGCTGATTGCGATTTGTGCTCGGCTATCGTTCGCACGATAAGCTGGGCAAAGGATAGGTCATCCGATTTTAGTTCCCGTACCTCAAAGGCGAGATTTAAGACACCCTATTATTGCCAGGAGACTACGGATACGGCGTATGGGGCGAGTATGAGCTTCTCTCCGGACTGCGGAGAGAAGCGGGCAGCGGTGTCGCCCGTGGCCTCATCCACGGTTGAGACCGAGCCGGATTTTGCTTCGGCGGGAAGATTGACCTCGATCGAGGTGTTGCGCTTGTTGACGAGAAGGATCTTCTTACCCTGCGGCGTGGAGTAAGCCTGAGCGTCGATGCTGGCGCCGGAACCGGCTGTGGTGGCGACGAGGATATCACCGGGATGGAAGTTGTCCTTGATGAGTTTGAGCACCCAGTAACGGGCATTGGGCTTGCCGGTGTTGTAGTTCATCATCGACACCGATGGGAACTGCGAGGGGTAGCCAACCAGCTGCGACTCGCCAATGACGTCGACGCCGAGCTTGGACTCTTCGATGAAGAGATAACCGTATAACGCACCTGCAGCGTTCCAGTACGCGTGGGGGATGTGGTCAGGCAGGGAGCCTTTAGAGTTGGGATTCTGCATCGCGGACATGATCTCTGCTATGTCGGTCGGCAAGATGACTCCGAGCTCGTCGGTATCGGTTTTCGTCGAGGGCGAGAGGCGGTCGCGGATGCTGTTGATGAAGCGAATGCCGGCAAGGAACTGATCGGCTTGATTGAAGAAAGTGTACTGCCAGTTTTCAAGGTTCTCCGTCATTTCCGGCTGGGCGTAGAAGTGATAAGAGATGTAATCGAGCGGGATGCCGGGCTTGTGGTTCTTGGGGTCGAGGAAGTACTCGTAGTACTTAGGATTGCGAGTTGCGAAGGCAAGGCCGAGCCCGACAAATTTAGTGTCGGGACTGACCTTGTGCACGGCCTCAACGATGGCGTCGTAGCGAGCGGTGTACATCTCGGGCGTGGTGCCATGCTCAATATCGGGCTCGTTGAGAACTTCCCAATAAGGAAATTTGTAGTGGTACCCGGATTTATGTTCAATGCCTAGCTCATCGGTAAATCCGCCGTTGGTGTACCAAGCGACAACGCGGCCGATGTATTCGCCGATCTGCTTGTTGGTGGGGTCCACCGGCTCGACGCCCTGGGTATAGTTCCACACGACCTGGTTCGGATCGGAGGGATAGGTCACGGGCTTATCGATTTTGAACATCCAGGTGGGAATGGTTGAAAAGTTCATCACCGTGCTGTGACCTTCCGTGGCGGCGAGGAAGTCGATGGTATAGGGGTCGATCAATGAAAAGTCCCAAGAGGTCTTGCCGTCTTTCGGAGGCTCGAGTTCGGCGACGGATAGCTTGGGATAGGGGTTCCACGGGACATAGCGGACGTAGTCCGCGCCAAGGTCCTTGAGGGCGGCGAAGGTGCCGTCGTGGATGGAAGATCCTTTGGCGATCATAGGATTGACGACGACCTGGAGGGTTGGCGTCGATCTGGAGACGAGCAGGGTCTTGTCGAAGTGGACGACGACGGTGTTGGGCGCGCCCCTATCGAACTGCGCGGCGGCGGGCAGAGCCGAGAGACCGGCTGCACATACCGCGAAGGCAAAATGCCGCTGGATGCGAGAGTTCAATGGGTTCTCCTGTAGGGAGGGCGAGCGACGCGGGTATCGTGCAAGCATGAGCGCGCCCTGTTCCCGGTTCGAAGTACAAAAATATAGGAAAACAGGTCGCTATTTCTATAGGTAAAGTATTTATTAGTGGTGGACCTTCGAAAAAGTGCTCATTAGATCCTGACAGGTCGGCGACTGGAATATCGCGCTGAGCCGCAGGTTTCGGTTTTGAAGATGCTCGGGAAGCCTTGGGCGTCAGTATCTATTGTGTCGTCAGCGGCTAAACTCCGTCCAATGAGCGCATTGGCTTGTTAACTAACCAATCGACAGGACGTGAGACCCGCGGACCATGACTTAACCCAGGTGTTGTCATCCGATTCTCAGGCAGAAAGATCTGCCTGATCAGAAGTCCTTCACCATCCAGGCATTGCTGTCAGATGGGATCGACTCTACTACCAGTCCATAGCGTGCATCTGGAGACTGGATCAGAAACCACAAAACAGTGTTGGGGCGTCCCCGCAAGACCACCTTGGCCTTGCCGGTCTGATCGAATTCAACAATGACCGGGAGTCCTTTGGCCGCATAGGTGCCGGTGAGAACGGTCTTGCTGTCTGCCGCCCAATCGCCACAGTCCACGGGCCAGTCCTTGATGGTCACATCGTGTGCAGCTCCGGTGTCGAGGGAGACGAATCGGATGCGATGTTGATGATCGAGAAAGATGACGAGCTTCGACCCATCGGGAGACAGATTCCAACTCCCAAGCCAGTCAGGGATTCTCATCAGCTCACGCCCGGCCCCGTGGGCCTGGTCGAATGAGCGAATGACCGTATCCTTGCCATCACCCTGGCTGAAAAGGCACAGCGTCGACGGGGCCCTTGCGCACTGGTGATTGGAAATCCCTTTCTCCTGGAGGATCGTGCGCGGAGTTCCACCCGCAAGAGGCCTGCTCATAAGCGACGCAGGTAATGACGCGTCGTCCGGATAAGACAGGTAAAGTGCTTGCGATCCATCCGGAGAGAGGCGCGGGGTCGCGATGCTGCGCCCCTCGGTCAGCGGCTCTGGAGTGATTTCATCGATGTTCTGTTTGAAAAGTTTCCAGGTATCGTTGCGGTTGGAGACGAACAGGACAGCCTTGCTGTCGGCGGTCCAGGTATCGGCAAGGTTGACGTGGTCGTCGAGCGTCAGGCGGCGAGGCTCCTTCCATTGGTGTGAGGCGGCATCCCGGTTGGCAATAAAGACTTGAGGCCCTTCGTTCGATCTCAATACGACGAGCCACTTCCCATCAGCGGTACCGCTCATGCCACCGATGCGGCCCTCAGCCTGGGTGAGTGGCGACGGAATTCCTCGCCCTGAGCGCCCTTGATCCATACATGCCATTGGTTGTTCTGTTCGCGGTGAACGTGATCGGCGGGTTCCGGCTTCGAGGTGGTTAGGGCCCGAGTCAAGTCATCTGGCGAATGATTTATCGCCCAGCAGTTTCCCAAAGCTGATAGTCCCAGGAGGTCAAGCTCATGCAAGTCTTGTCAATCCGTAATCTGTTTTTGGTTCTGGGCGCTAGTGCCCCTTCAGCCTGGGAGGGCCTGGCTCCGAAGCCACATATGCCTAACCGGATGCGAACGATCGCTGCCACGCGGCACACCGATCTGTTTCTCGTACTCGCCCTCGTCACCCTCGCTCTGACTGCGCCGCGCGCCCTTTGTCAGGGCCCTGTTCCCCCCGGCTACCACCTAGTGGAGTACGAGGCCCGTGGCGCTGGCACTGTCCCCTATAGCGGCACTGAGGTTGTCTCCATCAACAACCGCGGCGCCAGCACGGGCTACGTCATCGACAACAGCTACGGCACCCACGGCTTTGTGCGCAACCCCGACGGCACGGTCGTCGTGTTTGATGCCCCCGGCGCCAGCCCGGTCATCGGCGGCACCTTCCCGCTCTCCATCAACGACCGCGGCGTCATCGCAGGCGTCTCGTATGACAGCTATGCCGTCGCCCACGGATTTCTTCGCGATTCCGCCGGCGCGTTCACCGTCTTCGATGCCCCCGGCGTCAGCCCAGGAGTGGGCAATTACCTCGGAACCACGCCACAGAGCATCAATGCCCGCGGCGAGATCGCCGGAATCTATGAGGGCGCCGATTTTGTCGGTCACGGATTTCTGCGCGCACTTGACGGCAAAATCACTGTTTTCGACGATCCCGCTGAGGGCATCGGCGCCGGCCAGGGCACCTGGGCCTATGCCATCAACGACGGGGGAGAGGTCTCGGGAGCCGTCACTGACCCGGCCGGCGGCAGCCACGGTTTCGTGGGCTCGGCGAAGGATGCTTTCACCGACTTCGACTTTCCCGGCGAGGCCAGTGCCGCATTCAACAGCGCCCTCATCAACAACCAGGGCGTGACCGCCGGCTATTACGCCACGCCGACCGGCTTCGTCGCGGGTTATGAGCGCAGCCCCGAGGGCCGGATGACCACCTTTGTGCCGGCGGTCTCCGCCGGCGCCACGGCAGTCTGGACATTCGGCCTGGCCGCGGACGGCACGGCGCTCGGTCGAGTGAATGACAGCAACTCCCTCGGCCACGCATTCATGCGATCCCCGGGCGGAAAAACCGTGGTCTTCGACGTGCCCAACCAGATCCTCGTCGCCAACCCCAACAGTTGGGGCAGCGAGTTATGGGGCAAGAACGAGGAGGGCGTGATCATCGGCGAATTCATCGACGCCGGCTTCGTCGTCCATTCCTTCCTTCTGATTCCCGAGGAATAGTTCCGCCAAACCTGGCGCGTCCCAGTCTTCATCCTCGAGCCTGGGACGTTCCGCCCCTCCGCACCTCTCTGATTGCAGTCGAAAATCGGACCTAACGCCCGATTAGTCCGAGTAAACGAGGCTGTGCCAAGCCATTTCGATGACGGCGAAGCGAAGAGTGCTGGGATACCGGACACGCTTCTCACGCGGTCATCCTCAATTTTGACCAGGGATGTCCGACGCAGCAGTTTAGGCAGCACGATTGTAGCAATGATGCAGACCACCCAGCCTTGGCATCGATGTCACCTCGAGACCGACGCCGAGAGTTTCCCTTGCTTCACGACCAGCGGGCGTTCCCTTATCTAGCGCGAGATGGGTGCGATCCTCGAGATAGTGGCGGACGTATTCGTTCATCAGCCGTTTCAGATGCCGCTCATTGAGAACGATCACGTGGTCGAGCAAATTCCGGCGGCAGGTGCCTACCCAGCGTTCCGCAATACCGTTTTGCCATGGACTTCTGAAGCTGCCGGCACGAGGCTCCTGGCAGGCCATTCAGGCCGACCCCGCAACGTTGTTCAGACCGCAGCCTGTGTCGTTGTTTCCGTCTCCCTCGTTACCGGTCTCGCCGGATTGGGCTGTGGTTCGCGTCTCTGTATGCGGAACGGATTGGATGGCGGGATTGCCTTGGGTCGTCGTCCGGATTTCGGCGTGCAGCACAGGAGCTGTGCTTGGGACCACGATGACTGATGCCCGCGGCGAGGGGCTGCTCGCAGTTCCTCAACTGACTTCGCAGGCGGAAGAAGGACTAGTGACGTGACCGCATATATAGGTAACCAACGCTGATACTTGTATAGAGCGGTTTCTGGTTGTATTGCTGAGGTATGGGCAGAGGCAAACGACTCCAGATTGGGCTCAAGCAGCGAGATCGGCAACAGATAGAGCAGTTGCTAGGCAGCGGATTGCAGGCAGTTCGCACAACATTACGTGCATTGGCGCTGCGTCAGATGGATCAGGGCCAGTCCACGCCTGCAGTAGGGGCCAATCTGGGCTTGTCTGCCAAGGCCGTGTGGCAGATCGGCAAGCGATACCAGCAAGGAGGGTTGGAGCGGGCGTTATTTGATGCGTCTCGCCCTGGCAAGACCCCGGCCCTTGATTCGCAACAGCAGCAGCGCATTATCGCCGTGGTTTGCTCGCCGCCTCCAGAGGGACGAGCGCGCTGGACGGTACGGCTATTGACCGAAGAAGTCATCAAGCGCAAACTTGTCCCCCGCGTTGGCCGAGAAACCATCCGTGTGCTGCTGGAAGGCCATGACCTCAAGCCATGGCGGGAAAAAAATGTGGTGCGTGGGAGAGTTGGACGAGAAGTACATCTTCAACATGGAGGACGTGCTCAAGACATACGAAAGACCCCAGTCAAAGAGTGATCCCGTGGTTTGTGTCGATGAAAAGCCCGTTGTACTGCATGAAGATACACGGTCCCCGATTCCGATGCAGCCCGGTCAGGTCGCGCGACGGGATTATGAATACAAGCGCTGCGGCACAGCTAACGTCTTTTGTGGAATCGAGCCAAAGGCCGGTGTTCATTTCACCAAAGTGACTCCTACACGTTCGGCAGATGAGTTCGCCGACTTTCTTTTGGAGATTGCCAAACACTACTCCGCTGCCGACACCATCCACTTGGTCTTGGACAACTTGAACACCCACACCCGCAAGGCATTGGTGGACCGCTTCGGTCAAACGGCGGGCGGATGGCTTTGGGAGCGATTCGCAGTTCATTACACGCCGAAGCACGGAAGTTGGCTGAATCAGGCCGAAATTGAGATTGGTCTCTTCAGCCGTCAATGCCTGGGAAAACGCAGGATTGGGGACATCGCTACGCTGCGCCGCGAAGCCAAAGCCTGGAATCATCGCTCCAACCGCGCCAGAATCAAGATTCAGTGGAAGTTTACCCGAAAACTAGCTCGACTCAGGCTCAATTACTCAATCAAGCGGTCATAGTACTAGCCTCTTCTTACAGGCAATGGACCGACACCGTCCGCGCATGGACCTCCCACCCTTCTCCGACAGAGCGGGAATGGATTCTTTCGCGTACCGCCCTAGAAGCATACGGATTGGATACAAGCCGGTAGCAAGAAAAGCTTGAACCGCGACACAACTCCTCGTGGATTTCGGGTTCGTGCGCTTGTTCCGCTAGTTGATCTGACTCAGGCGCGTGACTAATGTTCCTTCAGTATGTGGCAGGCGACAACATCGATGTTGTTTGCCGATCCGGCCATGGCGTTGAACCGCAGAAGCAGCTCAAAATGCGCAGGCCGGCGAGGGGAATCCAAACCGCAGCTCTTTAAGATTTGGGAGAGGCGAGGCAAATCGGTTACCAGCTTTCCCGCTGCCTCAGTACCTTCTCCGCTCGCGCCGGCCAGCAGAAGCACGAGACCCTCTTGATCCGGGTTCTGCACGAGCGCAACTATTCCGAACGATTGGCCTGTCGCCCAACCTTGGGCCGTCGGATAGTAGGCGGGTAACTCGTTCTGCCGGGGACGAACATTGCGAATGAATTCCTGCCGGGAGTTCTTGTCGAACGCGAACTGGAAATCCAACTGATCATTGAACAGGGCTACCCAGGGATCCGACCGTGGACTTCCGAGAAAAATGAAGTTGTCGTCGGTCTTCAGGTCGGCAAAGCGAATGCTGCGGGCGGCGTGGACGTCGAGCCTGCTCGTGCTGTTTCGAGCCAGGGTGGCAATGCCGACGGCAATTGGCGTGTCGACGGCGGCGGCCGATGACGAATCGCCGCCCAGAAGAATGTGGCTGAAGCGAATTTCGTCAGGAGTCAGGCTGTTGGGTTCGGGGATGAACTTGTGGTTGGCGTAATCCGATACCGAGAGCTGGATACCGGTGAGCTCTTGCACGTTGACAATACCGGGATCACTGGTGATCAGGTGAGTGGGGTGCGCGGAGTTGAAAATACGCGGACAAGGGAAGCTCAGAAACTGTCGCAGAACCGGCGCCAGGGCGGAACCAGAACAAACCCCACAATCCGAGATTGAGGATAAGAGCCAGAGCGCCGAGTACCAGCCAAAGGCGCCGATATACCCGCATGCGGCGGTCGGATTCGAGTTGGGGAACAATTCCGGCGCGATCGGCGCTTCCTGAGCCGCCGGACTTTCCTTTGAGGAGGTCGCGGGGCCGGGGTGTGGAATGGGGCCTGGCTCGGGAGTGGTCTCAATTCCAGTAGCGGACAGATTCGACGGAATGCTCGTGCGCGATTTCCGGGATATAGGAGCCGAGCGGGAGTGAGATTCGGAAGGCAGAGGCCGATCCATACTGGCCGTAATGCTGCAAGAGGCGCTTGCGGACGTCGCTGGCAGTGACACGAACGATAGCGTCTTCGCCCGTGTCATAGGTAGGCGATCGTCCAAAGAGCTCAACACCGATCACACGCTCTTTCAAGGACTCGAAATTCCCGGTGATTGCCTGCTCAACAATGTAGCTTAGGAACTGCCCGCTCCGATGGCTTCCCCTGAAAGCGGAGCCTTCGACGATGTCTTTCAGGTGCTTCCGTAACAGGACTACATCGGTCTCGGATGCGGCGAGTTTCAGAATATCCGCTTCGCGAGCGTCGATGGGGTTCATGGATGGCATTCGTGGAGCCCTGCGGCGTCAAATCGCTCCAAGTGCTCGGTGGACTGATTGTAGCACCGGCTTTGTAACGTCGGTTAAGCCGGGACGGGGCGTACCTGGATCCGCGGCAGGAGTTGATGCGTACGTCATACGCCGCAAGCTTAAAGGCTCCATGCTCGATCCTGAATCTTCCATACGTATGTACTGTTAGGGATTTTTTGGTTCGCTAAGTGCCGTTTTTTCAATTAGATATTAACAAGTTAGAATCCGCGCTAACGTTGTATTCACGATTCGCCTTCCTTTAACGTGGTCAACAGCCCAGAGCGACAAACGTAGTCAAGCACAAAGATGAATCGCATCGGCTATGCAGGCGGAGGAACACTGACCCTTCTCGGCGCGATCTCGTGCTCCTTCACTCAGGTGAGTTTGGCGCACAGAATGGCGGGTGGAACCCTGGCCGGTTCTGTCAGGCAGGCCATGCTTCGACAACCCTGTTCAGAGGTATTGTGGTTAAGGCGTTACGAAATTCGCACCACTCCGGCGCAATCGAAACGGCATCCCTAAGTGGGTAATCGCACAGTCTGCATGCTAAGAGAAGAAACGAGGAATCCTGACGTGCACCTTCTTGCGTATGACATCGGCGGATCACATGCGAGCGCCGGAATTGTTGATCGTGAGTCGCTAACCATCCGCTGCGTGAATTCCCGGCCGATCGACTCTGCGGACACAGCCGAGTCGATCTTGAACGAACTGCATCGGCTGGGAACGGATGTGCTTTCTCAGGCGAGCCTTATGGGTGTTTCTCCGGACGGGATCGCTTTCGCTGTGCCCGGACCTTTTGACTACGAACATGGTGTCAGCCGCTTGCGGCACAAATATGCCGCGCTATACGACGTCAACCTGAGACGGGAGTTTGAATCGCGATTGGAAGTCTGCGGTGCGAGGATCACGTTTCTCAATGACGCCCAGGCGTCCCTTTTGGGGGAGTGTCACGCGGGAGCAGCCACGGGCGTCCATCGGTGCGTCGGCATCACTTTGGGTACTGGGGTAGGTTCCGCATTCGCGCTCGACGGGAGCATCATCGAACACGGGTTCGGCATTCCAACCGGAGGCGAGATCTACTGCCTTCCGTGGGAAGGCTGCACGGTGGAGGACAGCATATCCACGCGGGCCATTCAAGGTCGTTATCGTCAGATGACCAGTGCAGACAAAACTGTACGCGAAATCTGCTACCGCGCTGTCGAGGACCCGGTGGCGCAGATGGTAATGCGGGAATTTGGCGCCGGTCTGGGACACGTATTGAGAAAGATCTGTATGCCTTATCGCCCGGAAGCGATTGTTCTTGGAGGTGCAATTTCCCGGAGTGCCGACCTGTTCCTAACCGCTGCCGCAGATGAGCTGCGCGAGTCGCCTCAAATCCTGCGCATCTCGCAATTGCTGGACAAAGCTGCGTTGATCGGCGCCGCTGTGCGATGCTCAGAAGCGCTTCTGTCGAACGCATGATACGCATGAGGAAAGGAGGAGCATCATCGATTCCGATGGCTCGACAGATCCCCGAGTGATTCGAAAAACGCTTCCTTCTTCAAGAGGAACTGTCGCTGCTGATGCGTGCTCGAAGGCCTCGGGAGGTGCTACGATTGGTTGCGCTGCCGATCATCGATTTGTTCCTGATCGAGATCCAGCCTTAATCGAAATCAAGCCTTTGGGGGCAGCACTTCTTTCTCTGCCGCGAGAATATGATCGCAATCTCTGGGGCAAAAGACGCACATCGAAAGAGGTGCTGGCAGGTCGATTGACAGCTCTCAGCGGAAGAGATTGCATGACCCGGTTAAACCATGATTCCTCTCCCAGAGGCCCCATCGATGCGCGCGAAGCAGAAATCAGCAAAATCGCAGAGTCAAAAGAAGAAGTCGCAGAGCTCTTTAAGCATCTTCGGCAAATCAAAGAGGGCAAGGCATTTAGGGGGAGTTACCGGAGCGGACAATTCCTCACATATGTTGTCGAACAGGCCATAGCTGGGCGCTTCACTGGGCTGAAAGAGAGGATCATCGGGATTGAGCTGTTTGGGCGATCGCCGTCGTATGATACCGGCGAAGATGCGATTGTTCGCGTTACTGCGAGCGATGTCCGAAAGCGCCTTCTGCAGCACTACGGGGAAAATGGCAGATCTGCGAAGTTTTATATCAGCCTTCCATCCGGGTCCTATATCCCCGAAATCACTCGCGCACTTCAGCGTGAGACAGGCGCGCAGGCTTTCTCCCGAGACGCGGAGAAGCCGCTGCCGCCGCCTGTCCCTTCGCCAGGCGAAGAGGTCGCGGCCGCATGGAAGCCCTCTTACCGCGTCTGGACGTCGTCCCCCGCGCACCAACTCTGCCTGGGAGCTATGGCTCTTCACTTTGGTCATGATCCTGGTGTGTAATGGCGCATTTTGGGCACTGGTCTGGCGGCATTCTGGCCGGATTGTTGCGCCGAATTTGTCGGGACTGCCATGGTCGGCAATCCTCAATTCGTCCCATGCCACTCACCTCATCACCAGCGATCCCAACATTGTTTTCGTTCAGGAGATTACAGGCAACGAGATCTCGGCCTCCGACTATGCCAACCGGAAATACATCCCGGAACATAACTCGCTGACTCCGGAAGATCTCCGGCTTTTTCACGTCTTTCTGTGGGGAGATCATTCCGCGGCGGCAGTGGATACTCCGATTGCCTTGCGGATTGCAGCCCTGGTACAAGGCGAATCGGGTAAGATCGACTGCACACGCCGCCCGAAGTGTTCAATTGTCCGATCTCAAGAACGATGACAATTTCATTCTGCTCGGGAGCCCCCGGTCGAATCCGTGGTCAACACTTTTCACCGACGAGTTAGATTTTCGATTTGTCTTCGACAAGACAACCAGCCAGGAAATCATCCAGAATATTCATCCGCGCAACGGTGAATTGTCCGCGTATGTGCCCACGGCAGCCGGGTGGGCCACAGGCCAATCCTATGCGATTGTTGCCTTTCTCCAGAATCCTGACCAGGATGGGCAGGTTCTGCTGCTGGCCGGAGCCAACGCCGAAGGCACCGAGGCTGCGGGAAAATTCGTGACGGACTTGTCCCGGCTTTCAGCCTCACTGGATCAGTGTGGCATCCGCGGCGCAAAGCCAACTCGACATTTCGAAATCCTCCTGGGCTTGAAGACGATGGCTGGTTCGCCCAGTGATGTCAACATCATTGCGTGTCATATGTTGCCGGGGACCGGGTCTCACTAAGCATCACTTACGAAATTCCTGCGTTGGGCTTGCATCAGAGCGCGGAATTCAATCCGATCTGCACGTCCCTGGTCGAGGCGTTGCGGATTTGCGCCTCGCCGGCGAACAGATTGCCCGTGATCACAGCGCGATCCACACCCTCACTCAACGTGATGTGCGGCTGGTTCTGCCGAAAATCGCAGCCGCGAATCAATGCGCTTCCACCAGCCACCTGAATCGCCGCACGATCTTTCTTCCACTGCACGAAAGTGCAGTCACTGAAACCCACCGTGCCCTGGCCGGCGATCATCGCTATCTGGTTGCACGGCCCCCAGAACGCGCTGTTGCTGAACCGGACGACGCCTTTGTTCGTCGGAAGCACCTCCACCATCGTGGGGTTCTCGCCATGGAATGAAGTGAATTCGCCGTTCGTGATCAGCAGTCCGTACGGTGCGCTCTGTTCCACCAGGACCGCCCGATTGCAATCATCGGCGCCGATGCCCAGAAAATTGCCGTTACATTCTCCCGTTTCCGTTTGCACGAACTTGTAGCCCACGTGGTATCCGAAGCAGAACGTGTTCAGCACGTATTCCCAATCCGCGCGGCCGAAGAGGAACGCTTCACCATTCTCGGTTTGCCACTGGAAAACGCGACCACGCCCATTCCACCACGGATTAAAGTGGACATTCTCAATCCGCCCGATGTCATAGATCGCATCTACCCAGATTCCACGCCGCGGCGGCTGGCCGCAGATATTCCGCACGTTATGGCGCTCGTTGTGGCTTGCGTCGATTCCCTGGTAAGGGTTGAGCAATTCCAGGTCGAATGCGGCCGGATTCTTGCCGCGCATGGCAATCGTCCACGGATACGCGATCGGAATCGCATCCGTAACCTGCTCCGGGTAATAGAACGTCAGGCCCGTGACGGAACTGTTGGTGTTCAGTGTTAGGAACGGCACGCCGTCCTCTTTGCCTTTGCCCGCCGTGGCCAGCAGTGCGGTGCCGTCTTCGCCCGGCTTGCGCTCACCCTGATCGCGGATTCCGGTGTGCGAGGGCACACAGCCGAACGATCCCCGCAGCGTCACGCCATCCGGGATATTAAGGACTCCGCGAAACAGGTAGCTTCCCGGCGGCGCATACACCGTGCCGCCGCCCGCGCTGTGCACAGAATCGAGAGCGCGTTGAAATGCGGCCGTATCGTCGGCGGACGCATCCCCATGGGCGCCGAAACTGCGGACATTTGCCTCGGGAACTGTCCGCGGCTTGTCCTGGATCGCCGCCGCCGAATGCGTTCCCAGCATCCCGGCAATTCCGGCCGCCGCTCCCCCGGCCAACAAGTTGCGCCGCGACGAAATCCGCCGCTGGCGCTGTATTTCTTCTTGCTCGTCGAGTTTACCCATTCATTCCGCTCCCGAAACCGCGGGGTTCTCTGCACTCATCGATGGGGGCGCGTCCCTGAGCGCGCTTCCCCATCGAATGTTCGGCCGCGGTCCCATTTCCAGAACCAGCGTCCCTCCATCGGCGATGTCCGCGTGACGGAACCAGGCCCGATCCAGAGACTTCCCGTTGAGTTGGGCCGACTGGATGTACTTGTTTTGTGCGGAAACATGATGCGCTTCGATCTTGAACTGTTTGCCGTTCCCCAGCTGGATCGTGGTCCGCTCAAAGATGGGGCTACCGATCTCGTACTCCGGGCTTCCCGGACATACCGGGTAGAATCCGATGGCGCTCAACACGTACCACGAAGATGTGGCGCCCCCATCGTCATCGCCGGGAATGCCCAGCGGACCATCTCCGTACCATACGTCCATCAACTGCCGAACGCGTTGCTGCGTTTTCCATGGTTGCCCCGAGAAGTCGTAGAGGTAAGGGACATGGAAGCTTGGCTCATTGCCCTGCGCGTACTGGCCCACCAGGCCCGTCGCATCCGGGAATTGGCCGAGGAACTCAAACTTCGATTCGCCATATTGCTCGACGAACAGCCGGTCCAGTTTGGCATTGAAAGCATCGCGGCCGCCCATCAGGCGGATCAGGCCCGCAACGTCGTGCTGAACGTGAAACGTATACAACCAAGCGTTGACTTCGGTGAAGTAATCGCGCCCGCCGTTTCCGCCGCCCAGCTTCGGATCGAAGTGGCTTACCCATTCCCCGTCTGCGCTCTTGGGAGCCATAAAGCCGATGGACGGATCGTACATATTGCGATAGTTCCCGGCCATCTTGGTGAAATACTTCGCATCCTCTGACTTGCCGAGCGCCTTGGCCAACTGCGCCACGCACCAGTCGTCATAACTATTCTCAAGAGTCACCGAAACCGACTGGCGCCGCTCCGGAGTCACGTACGATTCCGTCTCCTTTTCTCCAAACGCCAAAGCCGGGAAGAAGCCCTTTTCAAAGTAGGTTTTGTCGACGCTGGTTAGTGGTCCGCGGCTCCAGGGCAGCATCGTTGCCTCCGTCGCATTCTTGCGCATCGCGTCGTAGGCTGCTGCGACATCGAAGTCACGATATCCCTTTGTGTACGCATCCAGGATCAAGGAGGCCGCATGGTGGCCGATCATAACCGCTTGCTCGCCCGCCACCGAAGGAAACGACGGCATCCACCCGCTCTGTTGATACATGCGGATGTACGACTGGATCATGTCGTCCTGCTGCCGCGCGTCCAGCAGCATCTGCAGCGGATGGAGCGAACGATAGGTATCCCAGAGCCCATCGTCGACATAGAAGTCATGGCCCTCGGCATCGTGCACCGCGTGGTCGTAGCCGCTGAAGTACTTGCCGTCTTCGGTGATGTCGGTCATCCGGCCCAATGAACGATACAGCGCCGTATAGAAAATCGTGCGCTGCCGTTCCGTTCCGCCTTCGGTCTGAACTGCGCCGAGCGCGTCGTTCCACGCCGCGCGCGTCTCGGCCTTGGCCTGCTCAAAGTTCCAGCCCGGAATGTCCCGCTCCAGGTTGCATTTCGCCTGGTCCGTGCTGATATACGAGATCCCGACCTTTACCTCGATCATTTCTCCCGCGGTAGTATGTCAGATCGCTGACGAATCCGACCGCATCGCCCGATTGTTTTTGCGCCTGCCCTGTTTCACCCTCGCGCCACGTCTGCCACGCCTTGAATGGCCGGGAGAACTCGGCGTAGAAATACTCTCTCGTTTCCGGCCCCGAATCCTCGAGATGCACCACCGTGCCATCCGCGCGTGCGCTCCCCGCGATCGCATTGTTTCCCACCATTGAGAACTCGGCATGATTTCGCAAACTCAGCACCAGGTGCGCATGCGCACTGGCGGGAAACGTGAACCGATAGTATGCCGTCTGCTTTGCCGCAGTGAACTCGGCGCGAATCCCCCATGTCTGCAGGTCCGCTTCGTAGTAATACGGTGTGGCGGTTTCGAAGTCATGGTCATATTCCGACGCATACGCTTCCGGCGTCGTGCCCGTCTTGTCCACCGATGCCATCAAGAGAGCTGGACCGGCTGGAAACCCGAAAATTTTGTCGGCCAGGTAGCGATCTGTAATCCCCGGCGTTACCACCGGCGCCAGTCTTGCCATCCCATGCGGCCGCTGGACGTACGGAATCGTTGGGGTAAGCAGTTGGCCGATCCCCCCGATGTTCGGAGATACATAATCAACTGCTTCTTTTTGCGGTGCACCCAGCGCAGCAAGAGCGCTGCCGCCAATCAACGCCAGACAGGCAAATCGAAACGCAATCTTCATGCTTGATCCTCTACTCTGTTGCGCGTGCCTTGAAATTTGTTGGCAACTGTTCTTGTCACGGTGCGCCAATCCCTTCCTACGGATGCAAAGTGAATGGAGAACTCAAGGAGGCTTGCGAAGAACCGCCCACCCATACCGTGTAACTGCCAGGTTCCACCACCCACTTCCCTTCCTGACCCCAGACGGCAAGTTGATCCTGCGGAAACGCGAAACGAAACTGTCCTGGTTTCATGGGGCTTCAGGTGAATCCGCGAGAAGCCTTGCAATGACCGGTCGGGCGTCTCCACGCTGCTCACGTCCTCGCGGACATAGACCTGCGCCACCTCATCTCCTTCCCGGTCTCCGGTATTCGTTACATCGGCAGAGACCACGATGTCCGCTTTGCTTCCCGGCGGCGGCGCTTGCACCACGACGTGATCGTAGGAAAACGTCGTGTAGCTCAGGCCAAATCCGAAATGGAACAGCGGCTCGCCCTCATCATCGACATACTTATGCATCCGCGAAGGATCGAAGTTATAGAAGTCCGGTAACTGTCCCAGGCTCCGCGGAAATGTAATCGTCAGCCGGCCGGCGGGATTGTTGTCTCCAAACAGCGTTTCGGCTACAGCCTGTCCGCCGAATTCTCCGGGGTACCAGGCCTCGAGAATCGCCGGAATGTGTTCCTTGGCCCAACCGATCGTCAACGGTCGTCCGTTCTCCAGCACCAGGGCGATCGGTTTGCCCGTCGCGGCGACATTTTCCAGAAGCAGTTCCTGGTTTCCAGGCAAATCGAGGCTCGAGCGGTCGAAGCCCTCGCCCGAGATTCCCTGCCACTCGCCCAGCGCCAGGATCACCACATCGGCGTTCCTGGCTTTGCTCACCGCTGCGGCAATGTCCTTCCCGTCATCGAAAGTGACTTCCGCGTTCGGAAGCAGCTTTCGAATTCCATCGAGGATGCTGATGTGCAGTCCGTTCTCTTCTTTCTCGTAGTCTCCGTAGCGCGCCACGTTCCCGTTGGGGCCGATCACCGCGATATTTGCGATCGAATGGGAGAGCGGCAGCAGGTTCCCATTGTTGTGCAGCAGCGTCATGGACTGACGCGCCGACTCGAGCGATAACGCCAGGTGCTCCGGCGACCGGTCTACCTTGGCATGGAGTTCCGGATCGACAAACGGGTGATCGAACAGCCCAAGCTCGAACTTGACGCGCAGAACTGAGCGCACTGCGCGATCGAGATCGGCTTCGGCAAGGCTGCCGTCATGCACGCAGTCCAGCAGCGCTTTCTGGAAGACGCTGTGATCGAAATCGTAGAACTGCATATCCACGCCCGACTTAATCGCCATGCACGCGGCATCCTTCGGCGATGCCGCTACATGATGCACGTCGTAAAGCCGCTGGATCGCGCCAAGATCCGACAAGCACAAAGCCCTGGAACTTCCATTCATCGCGCAGGATTTTCTTCAGCAGAAACGGATCGGCCGTGATGGGAATGCCATCGATTTCGTGATAGGCGGCCATCGCGCCCATCGCATGGCCCTCGCGAAACGCCGGTTCGAAGCCCCGCAGCATGGTCATGCGCAATTCGCGTTCGCCCATGTGAACCGGCGATGTGTTAGTGCCGCCCTCGGGAGACCCATGCCCTGCGAAATGCTTCGGCTCCGCAACCAGGGTGTGGTCGGTGTTCAGACTCTCGCCCTGCGCCCCGCGCACATAGGCCAGGCCCATCTGCCCGGTCAGATATGGATCCTCTCCGAAGTCCTCTTCGACCCGTCCCCACCGTGGCTCGCGCGCCAGGTCAAGCACCGGCGCCAGGATCATTCCCACGCCCGTGGAGCGCGCCTCGGCCGCAATGGCACTGCCGGTCCGCTTGGCAATATCGGGATTCCAGGTGGCCGCCAGGTTGATGGGCGCAGGGAAGACCGTTCCCAGATCGAACCCGTGCAAGCCCTCTTCGACGAACAGTGCGGGAATCCCCAGCCGGTTGTGCGCGATGACCCAGCTCTGAATGGCGTTCGATTGCGCCGGAGTTGGATAGATATCGTGGATTCCACCGACGCCCAGATCACCACAGAGTTCGTGGCTTTATCTGGATAGAAAAATAGCGTCGGGCGCTGCGTGGTGTTTGCCAGAGTGCTTGTCTTCACCAGAGTACCGGGCGCCAGCATACAGGTCCAGTTGGCGCGCTTTCTCCTCCAGGGTCATCCGTTTCAGCAGATCGTCGATCCGTTTCTCGATTGGCGCTCCCGCCTGCCGGTATATCGGCTTTGCCTGCGCATCATCAGTTCTGTGCTGTGCATCGGCGCTTATCAAAGCTGCGCCAAACAGAAAGCAAGCGAAACACCTCAGGGCCCGCCTGGCAAAAACGTTTACAAACCCATTCGCAGCCTGAACATCTTTTCGCAGACAATTGGACACCCGGCTTGCACGCAGTTTCTTTGCCTGAACTTCCAGGTTTGAGATGCTGTCTTTCTCTTCCGTTCTACGTTCACTGCAATCCCAACTGATCTTCAAGCACCGATTCCCTTCGCGAGCTATGTGGGCTTCCAACAAAAAGTACCGGATGGCGGCGCGAAATCGCAACGTTAGCGGCATTCCTAACCTCTAGATAAATCGTTTGAAAATGTGCGTTCTGGCGAATGTTCGGGTGCCTAACGGTACCTACGTCCGCAGAATTTTCAGTTGACAGGGAGATCCCGTCATCCAAACGTTTGAGCCAGTGAAGAATTTGCAGTCACGATCGCACAGGCTTCTCGTTGGGCTCCTCCACCTTCACGATCCGATCCACGGCGGGATGATCGAGCCGCTGCACAATTCCGCTTGGCCAGCGAATCTCTACGTGGTCGATCTTTGATTCGGCGCCAAGGCCAAAGTGGGCGCGGCGATCGCTCGACGACATGAACCCTACACTGGTGGTCACATGGTTATAGAGCGTCCTGCCGGATCCGGTGGTCACCTTGATGGTGGCGCCAATCCCGTCGCGATTGCTCTTGTGCCCGCGCAGATCGAACATGATCCAGTGATTTTTGACCAGCGCATTGTTCATCAGAATGCGGGGCTTCTCGCCGAGTGAAGTCACCACCAGATCCATGAAGCCGTCATTGTTTAAATCGACAAACGCGGAACCGCGCTGGTAACCAACGAAGGAGAAGTCCGGTCCCATTTTTTCCGTGACATCGATAAAGGTTTTGCCACCCTCATTCTGGAACATGGTGTCGTGTTGCTTCGAGGTCTCCTTCAGGTCGTCCACGTCTCCATTCGCGGAGTAAACGTCCTTCCAGCCGTCGTTGTTGTAGTCGATGAACCCTATGCTCCATCCGGAAAGATTTCGGGTAAGAGGGCCAAGCTTGCTCGACCAGGTCTCGTCGCTGAATGATCTTCCGCCTTCGTTCTTGAGGATGCCGAAGACCTGCCCGGCAAGGTCGTTGTAGACAATGTCGACCCAGCCGTCGTTATCGAAATCCTTGGCGTCCGAACCCATGCCCGACACCGGAGTGCCCTCCTCGTTGTAGGCCACGCCATAGTCAAGGCCGCATCTCCTTGAAAGTTCCATTGCCTTGATTGACAAAGAGAAAATTGGGCTCGGTGTCGTTGGCGATGAAGATGTCCATTCGCCCATCGCCGGTGAAGTCCGCGATCGAGATGCCCATTCCCTTGCCCAGAGCCTTCCCGATCGCGCTCGCGTCGGTGACATCCTCAAAGCGGCCATGGCCAAGGTTGCGATAGAGCCTGCGACGCGACGCTTTTGTAGATCGTCGGACTGCAATACTCCTCGTGCGCGGCGTCCTTGAAGCACTGCTTGTCGGTCTGCGGAGTCCAGGTGGTGTAATTGGTGACGATAAGGTCCAGAAGCCCGTCGTTGTCGTAGTCGAACCAGGCCGCCCCCACGCTCAGCACATTCTCCGGCTTATGTTCGAGTCCCGATCCAGCGGTCACATCGCTGAATGTCCCGTCGCCGTTGTTATGGTAGAGTAGCATTCCTGCCCGCATTGCAGATGAAGATATCTTCGTAGCCGTCGTTGTCGTAGTCCGCAACCGCAACACCGAAACAGTAGCCGAGCCCGGCTCCGGTCAGGCCCGCCTTGGCAGTCACATCTTCAAATGTTCCATCGCCCTTGTTGCGCAGCAGGCAGTTGTAATACTCGGGCGAGGTCTTCTCCATCTCCGGCATCTTGGCGCCGTTGGTGAAGAACAGGTCCATCAGCCCGTCATTGTTATAGTCGATCGCTGCAACACCGCCGCACATCGGCTGCGGAAAATATTTTCTGCCCGTGAAGTTGTTGTTCGTTCGGTAGGCAAATTGCGACCGACCGGCGACATCGGTGAACCAGTACTGTCCGTTGGGTGGCGGCACCGAGGCAGAAGGCGAAAGCTTTGGGGCTTGGGACAGCCCCACCTCTGCGGGAAGGATCGATGCGACGGCCCGCCGGACTAAACAATCCCGTCAGGAAGGCCGCAATCGAGCCCAGGAAACTTCGCCGCCTCACATCTGCCAATTTCACAACTCACCTGTTGTTGTCTGGGGAGCAGCCTGGAATTTCTCCAAATGGGCCTTTGCCAAATCAGGTTGATTCAACTTCCGATAGAGATTGGCCAGGAGAAAATGAATCTGGGCATCTGCGGTGCCAAGATCCGGCAAAGTCAGGGCTCGTTCTGCTTCGATTGCGGCATTCTTGAAATCTCCCGCGTGGTCGAGTCCCTTTGCCAATTCATAGTGCGCATCACGGGACTCGGGGTCCGCCTCAATGGCATGTCGATCTTTCTCGATACTCTCCTGGGTCCGGCCCAGTGTAAGCAGGAACTTGCCGTATGCCACCAGAATGGACGCGCATTCCGGCGATTTCTGCCCAGAGAGATCCTCTGCCTGCTGGTAGAGTTCCAATGCCTTGGCCTCATCGCCCAGAAGCTTCGTGGCTCATTGCAAGATAGAACACGGGCAGGGGACTTTTTGGAGAGAGCGAGTGGGCTGTTTCGAGCGGTGAGATCGCCAGTTTGAAGTCGTTTTGCATGTAATAGAACACGCCCAGATAGAACTGCGCCTCTTCCGATGTTGGATCGGCCGTAATGGCCGTGATCAGACAATTCTTGGCAACATCCGGGCGATGCGCAAAGGTGGCCAGCCGAGCCTTGAGGACCAGGGCCGGAACCATGTACGGGCTCGCATGCAGGGCTGCATTGACTTCGTTATCGGCCTCGGTAAATTTCCGTTCGGCGAAATTCTGCTTCGCGTTCTCGTAATGTTGCTCGGGGCTGACTGCATACTGCGCCGAGCGAGTAACTGCGCTGCGCCGACTGTGAGTTGGAGTCCGAGAAGCCAGATCATTTGGGCGCTCCGGCTTTTTCAGGACGGCCACTTTCTACGATTGTCAGGATCTGATCGGCCATCACATTTTTGAGCACTTGCTTCACGCCCGTGGGCCATGCGAGTTCAATTCGATCCACCACGTTGGCGTTCCCCAATCCGAAGTACACGCGTTTGTCGCTGGACGAATTGTAGCCGACGGCCGTCGTGGCCTCATTAAACTGAACGCCATTGGCAGTCGTTATCTTCACCTTTGTTCCCAATCCATCCCGATTATCGGCCACGCCGACCAGCTTCAAGATGATCCAGTGATTATGATTCGGCAGACCGATTCATGAGCAATTGCGGCTTTCCGTTAAGGACTGTAACCACAATATCGATCTTTCCGTCGTTGTCCAAATCACCGAATGCAGCGCCGCGGTGTGCGGCCGGAGCCGAAAAACTCGCCCCCGCCTGTGTACTCACGTCCTTAAAGACCATGTTGCCGAGATTGCGATAGAGCCCGTTGGGAAGCGGATAAGGCTTATGATTCACTTCCATCGAATTGTCGAGAATTGCTGAGCCAGCAACAAAAATATCCTTGTTCCCGTCGTTCGCGAAATCGAAGATTCCCGTTCCCCAGGCCGTTAAGCGGTTTGTCATTGCGGTGATGCCAGTCTTGTCTGTGACATCTTCAAATTGGCGATTCCCCACATTTCGGTAAAAAGGAAAGCTGTCACCGAACATCGCTGCGTGAAAAATATCCGGCCTGCCGTCATTGTCGATGTCGCGGAAATCTGCCCCCATGCCTGCTACCGTCTTGCCGTTTTCGTTATAGGCTACGCCGGCCTCGAGCGCAACATCTGTAAATGTCCCATCGCCATTGTTGTGCAACAGAAAATTCGGGAAGGTGTCGTTGGAAACGAAAATGTCGGTGAACCCGTCGTCATCATAATCGGCGAATGCGACCCCCATGCCTTTGCCTGCATATTGGGAAACATGCGACTGCCGCGACACGTCGGTGAATGTGCCGTCACCATTGTTCCGATACAAGATATTCGCTGTTCCGCGATACTCATTGGGAGAACAATAGTCAACGATGTTATCCGTCTTACAACTATGTGCGGTGGAGATCGAATAGTCCAGGTAGTTGACAACAAAGAGATCGAGCAATCCGTCGTTGTTGTAATCAATCCACCCTGCTGTGACGGACCATGGCTTGCCCTGCCCCGGAATATGCCGCCGACTCCGGCTTTCTCGGTCACATCCGTGAATGTTCCGTCTCCATTGTTATGAAAGAGTTGATTGCGGTTGAATCCGGCCACATACAGATCCACAAATCCGTCATTGTCATAGTCACCTGCCGCTACGCCCATTGAGTAGCCAACCCCGGCTAAGCCGGCCTTTTCGGTGACATCGGTAAAGGTTCCGTCGCCATTATTGCGAAAGAGTCTGTTGTAGAAACTGGGGTTGCTCTTTTTCAAAGACGGAATTTCTGCCCCGTTCGTGAAGAAGATATCCAGGAGCCCATCATTGTTGTAGTCGAAGACCGCAACACCGCCCGTCATCGTCTCGATGGAGTAGCGCTGGGGACTGACGCTGTTCTTCAATATGAAATCGATCTTCGAAGCGTCAATAGTGTTCTCGAAGAGAATAGGCGAATCAGCGGATTGACTGGTGGCAGATACACTTTGCCCGGAGCGGTCAGGTTGATTTTTCGACGGGAGGCCGTCCCTTGCCTGTTTGGAGTTGATCCTGGAATCTGGAGAGGAAATGCGCAACACCGGCAACACCCGGGAGTTCAAAGTTCCTGCGCTTAGAGCGGCCAGGCTTAGAGCAACCAAGCCTGTAACAAAGTCACGTCGCGTAATTGCCAACTTCATTCTTCCCCAGGTATTCGACTCGTCTCCTTACAACATAACAGGCCAGATGAATTCATCTGGCCTGTCGGTGGGAATTTCAATTGAATTGCCGGTTAGAACTGGATTCTGGCCACAATCGAGGTACTTCTCGGAGCGAAGTTTCCACCTGCGCCGGAAATGCTGCCTCCCAGGTAACCGAAGCCGTTGGCAATGCTTCCGTCTTGGTTGGTTTGAGTCGCCTGGGCAAAATTTCCCGTATTTTGCAGGTTGGGATAAGCCCAGCGGTTAAACACATTGAAGAAATCCGCGCGCAGCGAGAATTTCAAGCCTTCCCTGAGGTCGAAGGCCTTGCCAAAGCCCAACTGTTCGCTGGGATATCTCGGGCCGCGGTAATCGCCGTAGTAGGGCTTGGAAGTGGCGTAGGTCCCGGGTGTCGGGCTTGCCCACGCGGCGGGGTTGAGAAAGAGCGTGGTGCGGGGGTTAACGTTGTGGTCATTGAGGCTGTGCAGGAATAACTTCTGGCCCGGAACGCGATTCGCAAAAACGCTATTCCCGTTGTTACTCGAGGTGAACGTCACAGAATTCAGTTGGAACTGCGTCTGCGCGTTCGGAATCAGAATCGGGAAACCGCTCTGGTAATGGAAGATGCCGTCGGTTGTCCAGCCCGTAAACAATGCACGCTTTCCAGCCGGTGTCGGCAAACCCGAATTTCGGCACCTCATAGTTGAAGTAGAAGTTGAGCATCTGCGGTTGGTCGATGGACAGATAGGATTTCTGGCTCTTGGGCGACCGCGTAGGATCCTGTATATATGTCGCCGTGGTGTAAGTCGGCTGGTGGCCGGTGGGCGAATCCACCGTTCCCAGATCCTTCGACCAGGAGTAACCGAGGCCGCCCGACAGTCCGCGGCTGATGCGCTTGGTGACCTTGACTTGAAGCGCGTCGTACCAGGTATTGCCATCGCGCTCGTATTGGTCACCTATATTTCCAAATTGCGGGAATGGCCGTAACGCCTGAGCCAAGGTGGCGCCGTCCGGGAAGGTGGAGTACGGTTTGGTGAAGCCTCTCTTCGCCACGTTGGGAGAAGTGATCGACTGCGTGAGCAGGGCCTGGTCAGCTGGGTTGGTAACGTCCAAACCGTGTTTCGCAATTTCCGATACCGGGAGTTGGTTGATCACCCTCAACCCGTCGGATTCGAGCCAGACACCACGGTTATCGATGAAAGCTGCCTCCACCGACAGATCCTTGACGATCTCACGCTCAATGCCAATGGTGGATTGCGCAAAGCGTGCCGGACGACCGTTGTTTGGAACGGTAAAGTTTGGCGGTGAGTTGGTTTGACCAATATTCGGATAGGCGCCAGGGTCGAAGTTGACGGCTGTCAGGGCTCCTGGAGAATACGGAATGCCATTGGAAAACTGCCCGGCAGGAAGGCCAAACGAAGGACTGTTAATGGTTACCGTGTTGAAGCCAAATCCCTGGTTGCTGTAGCCGATTTCATTCATGAAGAGCTGCTGGCCGGAGTACAGGCCGATCCCCACATGCAATACCGTCTTCGCATCCAGTTGATAGTTGACGCCAAGGCGAGGCTGAATCGTCCACGGATAGAACTTCTCGAAGATGCAGTTGCAACGCCCGGGCCCATATCCCTCGTATTCGGTTCCACCCAGCAGGCCGCCAGCCGAGGGATTCACGACGGTCGGACTGAATTGGGTTACCCGGTCTTTCTGTTCTTGCTGCATCTGTTCCCAATCCCACCGCAGCCCGTAGTTCACCGTGATCTTGTTGGTGAGCTTCCAGGTGTCCTGCGCGTAAATCCCGCCCTCCATGCGGTGAAACCATTGAATGTTATCGTTTCCGATATTTGCGCCTGCCAATTGGCCCAGAGCGAAGCTCGCGAAACCATCGCCGAGGCTGGTACCACCTGGGAGTTGGCCCTGGGAGGACGGCAGGGAGGTCTGTTGGGGATCGAAGCCGTAAGATCCGGCCGACTGGTCGTTGTGAGTGCCAAACACCTGGTGACGGAGATCGCCGCCAAATTTGAAGATGTGATTGCCGTGAGTCCAGATCGCGGACCCAGTCGGATACCAGTTGTCGTCATAAAACGGAGCGTTGTTGATTCCCATCTGAGGAACGCCCTGACGATTGGTGGTGAGTCCGTGCACGATCGGGAAGGTGTTCGCGGCGCCGCCTGGCATGTTCGCCGCCGTGTTCAGCCCAAGAGTCGACGCCTTGAAGTTCTGCACCGCTGAATTCTGCGCGGCGTTGTGACGCGTAAAATCGAATCCGGCGTGCAGCACTAGTCTCGGCGTCGCCGTATAGTCCGCATTGAGATACACCTGCGGCGCGGGCGTGGTGTTCCAGCGGGTTTGCGCTGCCGGGCCGTTGATGCCGTCGGCTGCATTGTCCTTGTTGGATTGCTCGGCAATGTAGTAACCCGAGAAGTGCCACGACTGACCGATCGAGTGATCGATCTTAATGCTCGTCAAGTACTGATACTTGTTGTTCGGTTGCAAATTCGGGTAGTTGTTGGTCAGTTGGTTGGCCGTCGGTCCTGAAGGGGTAGGCAGATAGGTGAGAACCTTCTGCGCCACCGGATCCCATGTGCTGGGCGCGCCGATAAAGTTGGTGGGAACGCCGTTGCCGTCTTTGTCAGTGCCAAACGCATTGCGAACCACTGCCGTCGAATTATCCAGGCAAGTTACCGTTCTGGTTGTTGACGGGTCGTACACTGCGCCGTTGTACATCACTCGGCCCAGGCAGTCCTTCACGGGCGCTCCATTGGCCATAATCGGACCGAGCAACAGCGAGCTCAGATCGCCATTGCGATAGGCTGCCGTGGGAACGGTAATGGTTCCCTGGTTCAGGGTCTGCGAGTTGTGGTACTCCTCGTACGCGAAGAAGAAGAAGGTCTTGTCGTGGCCGTTGTAGAGGTGAGGAATCACCACCGGTCCGCCGAAAGATCCGCCAAAGTCAAGCTGCCGCTGCACAGGCAGATAATTATGGCCGCTTGAGGTGTAATTGAAAGGCTGTCCTGCGTTCAGGTCCTCATTCTGAAAGTAGTTGAAGGCCGTACCGTGCAGCCTGTTAGTTCCGGACTTCGAGGTGTAGCTGAAGATCCCGCCCGCCGACTGACCATATTCCGCCGAATAGTTGTTCACCAGCAGCGTTTGTGCAGCCAGCGATTCTACTGAGGGTTGATTTTCATCCGAGATGGCTCCCTTGACCGCGGAAGTATCATCCAGTCCGTCCATAAAGACGCGATAGGTCGTGCCCGGCGAGCCGCTGATGTGGATGTCGTTCCAGCCGCCCACGATGGTTCCCGGCGCCAGCGCGGCAAAACTCATCGGGTCGCGTACAGCTCCGATGCCGGTAATGTTGAGCGGAAGCTCGTTCATGTCGTTGGTGGAGACTTCGACATTGTTCTGTGGGCTATCCGTTTGAAGCAGAGGAGCATCCGCAGTCACCGTAACGGTTGTGGTTTCCGCACCAACCCCGAGCGCGAGGTCGATACTCGACGTCTGTCCAACCGAAACCGTGATTCCCTTCCGGATCAGCGTTTTAAAGCCGGGCGCAGACACTGTTACGGAGTATTCGCCCGCGGCCAGCTGTGGAATCGAATAGTTTCCCGCGCCAGTGGTGACGGTAGAGTTCTGCGTGCCCATCGCGGTATTGGTGACCGTGACCTTGGCCCCCGTGAGTGCGGATCCCGATGGATCGGTGACTATTCCTGAAATACTGCCGCGATCGCTTTGTGCAAAGCACATTGCGCCCACTGTACATAATGCAACGAGCATCAGACTCAATTTAAAGTACTTGAGCCAACTTCTTCCTGGCGTCATCTTGCCCTCCTTGGGCCCTCCCGAAGTGATCCATTGGCCGAAGCGGATCCGCGATCAGAAACAAGTGGCTACCCTGTCGTGGCACCGAACCAACGGACGGATTCATGTCGCCCGGCAATTCCGCACGTTCTTCTCGTATCTCGTGATCGATTGCATCGGCACCCTGCTTGCTCGAAAATCGAACCTCGAAAATCCTCTATTTCGCGATTCATGGCCTCTGCAGGAAACGCTCTGGATTTCCGCCGGGCAGTTTCATTTGACCGAACCTTTTTGAGACTGATTGCCAATTGCCACTATCACTGTAGCCCCCGATTTGCCTGTTCCCGCAACGTTAGAGCGGGTTCCCTAACGTATCCGTATGCAATTGAAACTATTGATCTTGTATCGGTCGTGTGGTAACTAACGGTAGCGACATGGGGACCCTACGTTCAATTGGTCTACTCGCATGAGGCCGCCAAAGGCCACTGGCGCCACAGGGTTTCGGGGGCTTCTCGCGCCAAATTGGCTCAGGATCCGGACCTTTAAGCGCGTAGTTCTTTCAAGTCCCCCACCGGCGTTGTCGACCCGCGATGGGATGAAACATGGGCCGGCCAACTTCCATCCTGCCCTAGCAAAGCTAGGACGGGCGTCCAGTGTTTTGTTGAATTTACACTTTTTTCTTCTTTATCAGGCCGATCGCCGGCATCGTGGCTGTCAGTGATTGGGATGACCATCAATTCTGTGAAATCGCTACCACCGGACTGGTTCACAAAACGTGAGATCATTCACGGGTTGGGAAGCAAATGGCTTCGCGAGAGAACGTCTGTTCGTTAAAAGTGCTGGCGAGCCACTTCATAATTGCGCAGGCAAAGACATATCCGTTCGATGATGGTCGCTAGTTCGTTTGAGTTGATTTCCGAGCGGAGCTCCCGGACGCCTTTACCCGCAAGCACCGAGGCCTCCTGAGCCGATCATTAGGAAAGCGTATAAGCGCTCGTACATCGAAAGCAATTGATGTCACAAGTGACAGTTTGGAGCAAACTCTTTGTATATTTGGATTTGATTTCTTTTTTGATAAGTCGCGTGATCGATAATGAGCGCTTATTTGTATAATTATCCCGACCAGTGCTCGAATTTCAGCCAGTCTGGCTAATCAATGTTCATCCAATCAGTCAATGTACGTGACGCGCGATTTAAGCTCGCTCCGGGACAGGGTTCCGATGCGGTCCATTCGGCTCCGCAATATTCCTTTGCGGTGGCTTTGCTCACTCTCGATTCGGGTCTACAGGGCACCGGCATTGTGCTCACCATGGGGGCTGGGAATGAGTTGGTGTGCGACGCGATCAGGATGCTGGCGCAATCCCTGATCGGGGCCGACCTGGAAGAGTTGATGGCCGGTTTCGCGGCAAAGTTCCGGCAGATGGCGGAGGACCCATATCTCCGCTGGCTAGGGCCCCATAAGGGCGTTGTTCACCTGGCCTTGGCTTCCATCACAAACGCGTGCTTCGACCTGTGGGCCAAAGCTCACAAGAAGCCGTTATGGAAACACCTTCTCGATCTTACGCCGGACGCATTCGTCAATCTCCTGGATTTGAGTTATCTCGAAGATGTGCTCGACCACGAGACGGCATTGCGGATGTTGTGTGACGAGCAGCGCAATCGCCAAAGTCGCTTCGATGTGCTTGCTCGCGGATATCCCGGCTACGACACCAGTGTCGGCTGGTATCAATACGACGATACCCGGATTCGCGAAAGTGTAGAGCACAGCCTTGACCAGGGTTTCAGCGCTTTCAAGCTCAAGGTGGGCGGATCGCTCGAGCGCGACCGGCACCGCGCTCAGTTACTACGTGACCTGGTTGGCCCGGACGCAATGATCATGCTTGATGCCAACCAGCAATGGTCGTTTCCAGAGGCGGTTATCGCCTGCAAAGAACTGGCAAGCATTAACCCCTTTTGGATCGAAGAGCCGACGCACCCCGATGATATCGATGCGCATCGCAGACTCGCGGAAATCATAGCTCCAGTTCCGATCGCGATCGGAGAGCACGTTCCCAATCGCGTTGTGTTCAAGAATTACCTTCAGGCCGCGTGCATCGGCTTTCTCCAGCCCGATTGCACCCGCCTCGGCGGGGTGAGCGAATTCCTCACAGTCAGCCTGCTGGCGCGCAAATACGGTGTTCCGGTCGTTCCCCACGTCGGCGACATGGGCCAGATCCATCAGCACCTGGTTCTGGTGAACCACATTGCGATGGGTCATCAAGTGATCTTTCTCGAACACATCCCTCATTTGCGACACCATTTCGTCCATCCGGTCCAGCTTTGCGCCGGTCACTACGTCACGCCGCAGGAACCAGGCAGCAGTTCGGATCTCTTATGAGCGGGAGCGCCCTCGGCGTTCTTCTCGCATTGGTAGGCGGTGTGTGCGTAGGCAATTGCATGTTGCCATTGAAGCGCATCCGCACCTGGCCGTGGGAGTGCACCTGGCTCGTATTCAGCCTGGTGTCGCTCATTCTTGTGCCGTGCTTGATTGCCTATCTTGTCATTCCCGATTGGCCGCATCTCTATGGTGCATTGCCGCCCGGGGCATGGCTGCCGTCGTTTCTCCTCGGAGCCGGATGGGGAGTGGCACAAGTGCTGTTCGGCATTTCCGTAGTGCGTCTGGGCATGTCCCTCGCATTCACTCTTATCGTTGGCTTGGGAACGATCTTCGGAACGCTCATTCCTCTTGTCACGCTGCATCGCAGTTACCTGTTCAGCCACAACTCCGAGGTGCTGATCGCCGGATGCGGAATCATGTGTCTCGGTATCATCTTCTCGGGCATCGCCGGCAAGATGCGCGAGCGGCGGCCCATTGCTGCGCCGGCGAAAGAATCCACCAATCGTGCAACCGATGCAGCCTATCTCGCCTCCCTGGCCATCGCCGTAGTATCGGGCGTGCTGTCATCAATGCTCAACCTCTCGCTGGCGTTTGGCGGGTCCATCTCCCAGGCTGCTTTACAACGCGGAACCGACTCCTCGATGGTGTCATTCGCTGTCTGGCCGGTGGCTCTCGCCGGAGGCTTCATTCCTAACTTCGCATACACCACATGGTTGTTATCGCGGAATCGAAGCTGGAAACTGCTTGGCCGTGGACTTCACGATGCATCGTTGAGCATGCTGATGGGGTTGCTATGGATCGGCGCCGTTGCAATCTATGGCATAGCCACAAGGTATCTTGGCCGGCTTGGCGATTCGGCCGGATGGGCTATCTATCAGATCGCGATGGTGCTCACCGCGAATATTGGTGGAGTGATCTCCGGCGAGTGGAGGGGCGCTTCCCACCGTTCACTGGCCATGCTCTGGGGCGGCGTGCTGGTATTGATTCTTGCCACGTTAACGACAGCCTTCTCCACCCGATGACTGCATAGTTTACTTTGGAAGCCCCTTCAGCAGCGTAGATCGAATCGCGGACGCCGCCTGGTCTCCCTGGATACTGACTCCTGCGGGGTTAAAATGCACATCATCCTGGTAGAGATCCCGATGCTGTGCCATAAGCGAATGCTGGTCGTCGATGGGGATCCCTGCTGCCTTCATAATCCTCGCCGCGATCTCATTCCGCTGATCGATGCGAGCGTTTGTCGCGCCGGTTGACGTGTCCGCGCGCACGGGAGTGGTGTTGGCCCAGATCAAAGCACCGTCTTTCTCCATCAGGGCGCGAACCGCGCGCAGGAATTGTGGAAATGCCGCTCGATACTGTGTTTCGCTATAACCCCACCCATGCATGCCATTATTAAAATGCACCACGCGGAACTGTACTTTTTCCATCGCCGCAAACTCCGCAATTTGGTGCGGAAGGCGAGGGTCACCGACCGACGTGGATGAAGCCATGAGGTAGATGTTTGCTACTCCCGCCAGGTCCTTTGTCACTTCCGGAAAGTAATTGCGGGAAATCGAGTCCCCCAACAGCAGAACGTTAGGCAATTGGGGATCGGGATTCGGCGGCCGCACCTCCCATGTCCATTCAATTTCTTCCGGAATCGACAAGCTTCTTTGAGCGATGAGAGAGATGGCAGCAGCGACAACGAGAAATAGCGGAATTAGCCGGACCCCGGAAAGCATTCGCAAACCACATGCAATCGAAAGGCGTACGCGGTTGGTCAACTTGTTTTTCGCCATGCTAATTTTCATTTGTTGATTAAGAATTACTCCCCGGATTTCGCGGGCGGAAGTCTCCCGGTTGCAGATTCACTCTCTGTCCGGCATTTATGTTGAGCACAAAGAATCCGTCGCGATACCGAACCAATGCGCCGTCTCCATGCCTTGATGTGATCGTTACGGAAACCAACCCGCCGCTTCTCCATGCAATGTCGACCACAAATCCGCCTCGTGCGCACAACCCGCGAACCGAGCCGCTCGGCCATGCCGACGGAAGCGCCGGAAGCAGTTCGATTTCTCCGCTTTGAGCTTGCAATAGCATCTCGGCAATCCCGGCTGCACCTGCTGTATTGCCGTCGATGGCGAATATGTTTTGCTCCGCGCCGGCTATGCCTCCACTCGAGTAAGTCAGGAGGTTATCATCTGCGGCCTTCGCAACAAGACTTACCAGGTACTTATGCGCCTTATCTCCATTGAGCAGCCTTGCATAGTACACCACCAGATTCGCGCGCCCCCACTCGCTCTGTTCCCAGTGTGGTGCGCTCATGCGGCGCTCGATCGTTATCTCGGCAGCACGGGCAAGTTCAGGTGTGGTTCGCGGTGAAATCTGGTGTTCGGGATAGAGCGCAACCAGATGCGAAGTGTGGCGATGGTTAGGCTCCGCATCTTCAAAGTCTTCGAGCCACTCCTGCAACTGCCCGAACTTGCCAATCTGGAACGGCGGGAGTTTCGCGCGGGCGCTCTCGAGGCGTTGGCGAAATTCCAGATCGATAGAGAGCGTCTTGGACGCCTCGATGCACATTGTGTAAAGGGCATACACGAAAATGCGATCAACCGTGTTGCCCATGGACTCCGATGCGCGCCCTCCTGACGGCGTAACATACCAGTTCTCCGGAGAATCGGAGGGGCCCGTAACAAGCCAGCCGTGCTTCGGCTCCGCCACCATGTACGTCAGAAAGAACTCCGCTGCCTCGCGCAGTATGGGATAGGCTTTGGTGCGTAGGAATTCGGTGTCGCGATGAAAGGTCCACTGGTCCCACATCTGCAGCGCGATCCAGATGCCCGCCGACACAAAGATCCCCCAGCCCGGACTCCCCGGAGCCGTGAATCCCCAAGGGTTAGTGACCGTGTGCACGACCCAGCCGGGAGCTCCATACATCTCTTTCGCAGTGGCGCGGCCTCTCTCGCGCAATCCTTCAATCAACCGAAAGAGTGGGAACTGGCAATCCCCCAGGTTGCACACCTCCGCGGGCCAATAGTTTTGTTGCGTGTTGATGTCAAGGTGGAAATCATCAGTCCATCCCATGCTGCTGGCGAGGCCGTCATTCCAGATGCCCTGCAAAGCGAGCGGCAGCGGGGAGTCGGGACGCGAACCCGCAATCACGAGATATCGGCCGTAGTTGAAAAAGAGCGCCAGGAGTTCTGGATCTTCCACTCCGCCTTCCAGCGCTTTGCGTCTCACGTCGGTCGGTTGCTGCCGCACGGTGGGCTGACTTTCTCCAAGATCCAGGGCGACTCGCCGATAAAGGGGCTGATAGTCCTCCACGTGGGCACGGCGCAGTTGCGCGAAGTTTTTGCTTGCAGCACCTTGCAGCGCCAATTTGCACAGGTCTTCGGGTACCGCTCCACCAAAATTCGTCCCGATGGCCAACAGGACGGTTGCAGTATTCGAGCCGCCAACCTTGATCGCCTCGTCTTCAGCCGACAGGTTTCCACCATCCGCAACGATTAAGGCGCGAATCTCGAAAGCCACACCGTCATGACCGGTGCTGTGCATTTTCTCCCAGGCATGCCCCCGAAGGATGAGCATGTTTTTGCCGCTGGTTTCGACGCTGGCTGGCAGGATGCCTCTGCTGAAACTCATCCGAAATGCAATTCGTTCCGGTGCGCTGCACGTGAGATGAACTACCAGAACCCGGTCGGCATGAGAAGCGAAGATTTCCCGGGTGAAGGCCGCGTTGTTGCTGCGAAAACTCACGTCAGCGATCGCCTCATCGAGCCGAAGTGAACGCCGATACTCGCTTATTGGCCCTGCATCATCGAAAGTTAGTTGCAACTCCGGCAGCGGGAGATTTGTACCGAAGTTCTTCCAGTGACCCGGAAGATACTTGCCGCACAGTTTCTGCGCCTCATCGTATTTACCCGCGAAGAAGAGTTGGCGAATCTCGTCCAGGTGGGGAAGCGCATCCGGGTTGATCTCGCCTTGCGCAGGCGCTCCGGACCAAGCGGTCGACTCAGACAGCGCAATGCGCTCCATCTGCACATCGCCAAAGACCATGCCACCGAGACGCCCGTTTCCCACCGGCAGAGCCTGGAGCCAGCGCTCCGCCGGCTCGTTGTACCAGAGTTCTTCTCGCGGCTTGCTGTCGTTGGTGGCCTGCGCGAATGCGAGACGCGAAAGCGCACCTGCAGCCAGCACTCCTTGCAGAAAGCTACGTCTGGTTGCAGGCACCGGTCTCCTTCTTGATGGCTAATAGCTGACTAATGTTCGTCGCGCGCCGGCCCAGGAAAGGCGCGCCTAGATTCTAATTTTGCGCTCTCGAGGGAAGCTCATAAATCGTGAACCCAGGATACCTCGATGCGATTCACCCTCTGGCCCCACCCCTCAAGGCAACGTGATAGCTAATGTTGCCATCATCGTGCGATGGCATCGGTCGCGCTTCATGACGGGATGCATCGTGCCCGTCAGCGGTGGGGCTGAACTTGGGTATCGGCGTTAACGCGAGATGTGAACGGGCCCTGCCTTTGCTGGGTGCACTCGCTTGTATTTTCGCTTGCCGGCCGGCTCCACATGACGCTGTGTACGAACCGGCGCCGTCGGCTTCTTCTCCCAGTTCTCGTAAGCAGTCAGAGCAAAGCGCTCCATCATGCGTTGAACGTAGGCCTCTGCGACCGCCCCCTGGCCATCCTTCACCAGATCGACGATTCTCTGATGGGCTTCGAAATCCTTTCCCCAGACGGCAGTGTCCTGACCGCTCGACAGCACCCGGATTCGCACAAATGCAAACAGCGGCAGCAGCACCTTGCGGGCATGCTCGAAGACATACGCATTGTTCGAAAGCCGGCAGAGTTCGAGGTGAAACCGAAGGTCGGCGTCAATCAGTTCTGCTGCACGCCCTTGCTTCCAGGCTCGCCGCATCATTTCCAGGGCTTCTTCCAACGGCCGCACGTCCTCCGTCCGTAGAGCCAGAAGTCGCGCCGCCAGTCCTTCCAGGGCACCCCGCATTTCGTAGATCTGCAGTACATCCCGCTCCGTCAGGTTCACCACACGTGCGCTGCGGCCGGAGGCTTTGGTTACGAACCCCTCTTGCGCGAGAAGATTGATCGCTTCTCGAATCGAGGCTTGCGCCACACCGAATTTCCGCGCCCAGTATCCCTCAACAATGCGTACTCCAGGGCGCAACGCACCGCTCGCAATCTCGGCGCGCAGCCGATCCGCCACTGTGTCCTTAACCAGCACGCAGCTGGAATCGGCAGGGGGAACGGGCTTCTTCATGGGTACATACAGTTGTAACATTTCTTCTTGCTGAATTGGAGTAACTTTGCCAATCCGGCATGAGGGGAATGCTCCTCCGTATTACAAATACAGTCTGAATTCCCATCCCTTCCTGTTGTCCGAAAGGATGAGAATCCAGCGCTGATCTCCTCCCGAAGCCTCGCAGTTAGCTGCTTCAGAAGTTCGTGAGCGGTGAAATGACGATCGAGTCCAGATTGGGAGCGTAATTGGTGGGATTGCTGAATTCAATCTGGTTGGATCCCGCATTTAGCGGCACCTGGATCACGGTACTGGTGGGCGTACCAAAGCTGTAGCCGTTCAGGCCAACCTCCTGCGCCGTATTTCCATTGACCGAGATGAAGAAAGATCGTTGTCCCTGGGTCATGTAATCGATCTCCATCTGGTAAGTTCCTGTCGCGGGCACCACTACATTGTCAAAGGTCACGGCGGTTTGCGAGTTTCCACCCAGGTTGCCCACTGCGGCCAAGCCGGAGCAGTTCCCGCAAAAGCCAGCTGAAGTTACCGCGGCGCCGCTGAGCAGCGCATTCTCTGCCTCGTAGACTGTTGACGCGGGATACGGTTCGTTGCCGTCGCCGCTGATGATAATACGGTCCATATCCGGCGGATAGCTCGTCGGGTTGCCGAATTGGATGCTATTCGTCCCAGCGTTCAGACGAACCGGAATCGTGGTCGGAAACGGTAAATTGGGGCTTCCCCCGCTAAGGTTCAGCGTGATGTCCGGATTGTCATTGACGTTGATAATGAAGGAGCGGGTGCCGAGGGTCATCGAATCGACTTCCATTCGGTACACGCCCGCCTTGGGGACCCTCACGTCGAAGGTGGCATAGTTGGCCGCGCCAATTCCGAGGTATGTCAGTTTGTTGCCGCTCGCGCAGGTGGAGCACGACGACAGCTGCGCTCCTCCATGCAACGTAGCCGTCTCGGCCCCGTATATCTGCGACGGCGGCGTGGGAGCGTGGCCGACAGCCTTAACCTTGAACAGGCGTGCTCCATGTCCCGGCAGCACGGTGGAGAAGGACTGGAACGCAGGCCCCAGTTCAGCATGGCTCCAGAGGTCTCTCACCCCGACCGCGTTGACGAATCCGAGATCTTTCCATTCAACGGTCACATTTGTTGGGAATGCGTTGAGGTTGAAGAGCGCCACGTAGTAGCTGCCATTCCCGAGATTCGAGACCCACACCGGTGTAAAGCCTCCCGTAACCTGCCGGGCCGGATGTCCGGACTGATCGACAGCTAACACCTCGTCGTTCGTGAGCAGTTGTTTGCCGTAGGTGGTCAGGTTCGTCAGGTCGCCGCCAAGATAAAGGGGAGCGTTGGCCATGGCCCAGAGTGTCATCGCGGTCTGTTGCTCGGTATTCGTAATGCCGTCGGTGGCGCCATTGCCGACTTCGAGCGAATCCAGATCGTTCCAGCCCAGCGTCGGCCCCGAGGCGCTCTCCCATCCGATCAGATCATAAAAACGAACCAACACACGCTGCCACTCAGTCAGATTCGGGCAGTCACCCTCGCACTCGACGTCGCCGTTGATTCGACGCGCATTCGCGGTCTGCTGCCAGTCGCTCAGGTAGTCCTCATCGAGCGCCCACGAAATCGTTAGCCAGATGGAACGGCCGCTCAGCGCAATCGCCTTGGAATAAGCCTGGACATCGGGAATGTTGTTGATGTTGAGGTTGTCGTTATAGGAGCCCGGAGTCACTCCATCGAGCTTGATGAAATCGATGCCCCACGATGCATAAAGGTTAACGATGGAGTTGATATACTCCTGCGCCCCAGGCTTGGTGAAGTCGATCTTGTAGCCATAGCCGAATCCCTGACCGTAGTTGAGGGGCTGCGCCACAATGTCCTGCGCATGATACTGCGTACCGAAGATTGGCAGATTTGACGTATAAACCGATGTGCCAAGTCCGGGGAGCAGGTAGATACCGACTTTTTGCCCGTTGGCATGGATGTGCTGAATCATTTGCAGAAAATGCGGGAACGCCGTTGTGTTCCACAGCGTACGCCCGTACTGATCGCTGTTGCCGCTCCAGCCCGCATCCAGGTTAATGTTGCGGAAACCATGAGCCTCGAGGCCGGAGGAACGCATCGCGTCGGATTGCGCGAGAATATTCTGCTCGTTCATCACGGAGCTGGAAGGCACAATTGTCTGCTCGCTATAGGTGCTCCAGCCAAGATAGGGCTTCGCCCCAACGCCGTTGACCTGAGCCCCCGCCTGTACGGTTGTAAGTGAGAGACCCAGAATGGCCAGGCAAAGCGTAACGCTACAATTCCACACCTGCCTCGTGTCGGTATACTTTCCGGCCACGTGGTGATAACGTGCGAGCGCGAAGATGCACGATTCTATCGAAAATTTGTTCATGGTTTGCTCCGAAATATTGGGTTGTTGCTTGCCAGGTTTTCCGACACAAGGACACCATCGCATCCTGGATGGATGGGGAAGGGATGCGTTTGTCCGCCTTCGTAGATGAGCGCTTATATATGCTTTTTTCGGGCACGGTGCATATCTGCAATCAGATGCTGCACACCCCTCGATTCCGTTGCCAGGCAAATGGACAAACGGAATATCAAACGAACCCACTCTATCTTGAAAATACGGGAACTGTCCAGTTTTCATGGGAGAAATGCGTTGAAACAACTCACATATCGGAGGAGTGAGCCGGTCGCCCCAGGCGTAAAGATCGGGTTGCTCCAGAGAGTGTTTAGCAAATCTAGCGAGCGCTCAAACAGAGTAAATCGATGTAGTGACATCCCAGGTCGGTCGCAGCTGCTAAATACCTGAACCGATCCGAGTCAAGATAAAGGAACTTTTCGGAGGGTTCGCCGAGCCCTTTTGCTCCCCAACTACGTCACCGACGGTCCACGCACTGTCTACGTATCCATCAACGGCGCGACTCCGCTGCAGCTCACCTTCAACGGCAACAACTGGTACGATCCTGTCCCCTAGTTTTGAAGGCCAGCGGATCGACGTATACCTCGAGGATTGCCTGGGCACGTTGGAGGATTAATGCTGATGATGTTTTCCGCTTTTCAGCGGCGAGCGGCTTCGAGGAGCGAAGACAGCCTTTCTGCGCGTATTCGCGCGGGTCTCGACGGATTCAATTTGACGCTGAGCAACACCGCAGAATGGGCTAGTGTGAAACCGCTGCGCCTCGCTCTGTCGAACTGGATAGCCTGAAATGTCGAAACGTCTAGTTAGCGCACGGCCGAGGTGTATCGCCGCGATTCCGTCGACGAGACCGGCGGAGTTCCACTATCGATGAAGGTGTAGAACACAGCCACACGGCCGTCGCGTTCTTCCAGAACGTCCGTACCGGTATAGCGGAACGGTTGGCCAGGAAGTCCGCTCCCCCAACGGCACATCCCGACATTGTGCATCGTGTGAATATCGCCAACCACCGTGTAGCGGTACTCCGGGATGTGCTTACGAATTTCCGATGCCGCCTCATTGACCGCCGCAAATGCCGACCAGGCGGCCACCCGGGTGTATCCATACGCAATCTTCCGTATAAGCATTGCGCATCATGGCTTCGCGCTTCACTGGATCGAGCTCGATGAAGATCTTATCGAAGTTGTGGTGCATCAGTTCTGCGGCTGTCATGTTCTCTCCCTCGTTTCTCGTTGCCGGTGCAACGATCTTTCCTTGAGCTTTCCGGCCAGTCTCCTCCTGGCATTTCTTTCAAAATACTTAGAAGGAACCTAGAATGGCTTGTACGAAACGGCTACGATTGTACGAAAACGCTATGGGCGAGGGCCGCAAAAGGAGGACAACAGATGCAGGTTTCTGAGGGATCGGACACCAACTACCGCGTCTCAGAGATGCCACGGCAGCTGAGGATGAACGATCTGGAACTATCTACGATGCCGCGACTGACGCTGCCGGCAAATTATCTCTTCAGCACCTGTTCAAGATAAGCCAATGCGCGGGGATCCTGGGTTTGACCAAGCCAGAAGAATGCCTCTTTGCGAACCGCCAGATTTGCGTTCGTATCGGCCACGTGAATCAACTGCGGAATGCTGTCATCTTTGGGCAATTGGCTTAACGCGAACACCGCTTTCTTCTTAACATCGGTTTCGGGATCGTTCTGGATGGCATCGGTGAGTGCCTGGGTTGCGCGTTTTCCGGCCTTCTGCGCAATCCAGAAGAGGGCCTGCCCTCGAACCTTGGCCTCCGCGTCAAACTTGGCCATGTGAAGCAGTTCGTCCTGTGCTTCAGGATCGGAATTCTGCGCGAAATCAAATGTGAGTTTCTCGCGGAATTCGGACTCGGTGCTCCTGGCCTCGAGCGATTTCAGGGCCAGGAAGCCATCGTGTCCACGCTGAACCCCGAGCCAGAAAGCGGCCTGCTCGCGCGTGTGCCGAGCCGCGGACGACGAGGCGATCTGTTCGAGCGAGTGCGTCGCTTCCGGCGCGGCGTGAAGGCTGATTGCCAGCAGCGCACCTTCCATGACTCTGGAGCTCTGGGATGGCTGCTTGACGAGATCAGCGAGGAAGGCGATGCTTTCTTCCTGCTTGACTCCAGTGAGCCAGGCGAAGTCAACTCCGCCGGCATTAAGGCGGCATCCGGCCCCCACGGTTCTGATTTTGAGGAGGTCGCCCTTGTCAAAGCGAAGAAGGACATAGACATTCTGCTCCGCCGGCCCATTGCTGCTGCGATGGGTGCCCTGTTCATCTTCCAGGCGGAATTCACCGCAGCATCCATCCTCGGCCTGCGTAGAGTCCGACCAATCAGAGCAGGTGGATAGATGCAATCCCGGCAAACCCGGAATCTCGTATCCCAGCCAGAGTTGATCGTTGGAGTGGCGCACTCGATCGACGGTGGCGGCCAGGTTCTGACCGATCGGCTCGACTCGGAACTGCGTATCGCTCACCTTCGGCTGCTGCGCCGGCAACGCCGATGCCAACAAAAGAATCGCGAATGCGGTGAATAGCCCTTTCATGGTCGCCTCCTATTTGTTTAGAAGTTCCAGCATGTAGTCGGTGGCTTCCTTGCTGTGCATCACTGCCAGCTTGTTGACAATGTTCTTCCGGGCTGTGAGATCCTTCTCGCTTCGCGCCAGGACCACCAGGTCATGGGCATCGCCAGCAACAAACAGCGCATCGGTTACTGCTTTTTTTGATTCTTCGTCGCTGTTCTTGGCATACATGGCGACGAGCGCCGGAAGAACGGCGGATCCGCCGGAGACACCCAGGTTGCGGATGGCTTTGCGCCGCAGATCGGAATCTTGCTCGCTGGAGGCGATGGCGCTCAGCGCGTCGGCCCCCTTGCTGCCTGCGGCGACATAAGCGTTGATGATGGACTGTTTCACTTCCTTGCTGGAGCTTGCTTTATAGATATCAGAGAGTTGCGATACAGCGCCCATGGCTCCGAGTTCGGATACCGCATGCCGCGCGAGTTCCGGATCCGATTCATGCTGCGCCGCCTGCACCAGCTTCTCCGGGGTGTTCATCACGAGGTACGCTTCCAGTACGGCTTTTTTGACCGAGGGGTCGCTGGATTTTGTATAGACGTTCCCCAGCGTCTCAGCGGAGCCTGATCCCTGCGCGGCGGCAAGCAGCCGGATCGCCTTGATCTGGAGGTTCGGGTCTTTCTCTCCGCGAACGATTTGCCCCAATAAGCTCCCGGCCCGCATTCGATTGGTCCTGCGCGAGGACGAAAAGCGCGCGCTCCTTGAGCCGTTGGGATTGCTGTCCCTCCAGAATCTGCTGAAGGATCGGCAAGGCATTGGCGTTCCCGCCCTGCATGAGCGAGTTCAGGGCCAGAAGCTTGAGTTCCTCGTTCTGTTCTGCTTGAGGCTGGACGGGAGTCCCGCTCTTGCCGCGAATCTCGATCTCCAGCGCGCTGCAGTCCTTGACCCAGTTACTCTGGGGCTGGCTCTGGCGAAGACTGGCACAAGCTTCAAGTGCATCGGACGGACGGCCCTCTTTATTCCTGACGTACGCCTTCCAGTAGAGCGCTGCATCCGATCTGCGACCGCGCAGGCTGTACACCTGATCGAGTAGAGGCTCGGCATCTGACCATCGCCCCTCATTGATTGCCCGGGTCGCGTCGGAGTAGAGCTGGTTTTCGTGGGTGTCGTCGGAGAGCGCCGGGTCGTCGTAGAGAAGTGTGGCAGCCCTCGCAACCGGCAACGCGGAGAACAATAAGGCTCCGCACAATCCAATCCTGCATATCCATTGAATGATTCTCATTTAGATCGATGCCCCTTTCCGGCCAGATTCAACCTTCGGTGCTTGTGGTGAGGTTCTGGCGCGCAAGACCCGGATCTGAAACAGGAGCGAATCCGTGTTCATCGCCTGCTCAATGCGGGCGATGTCGGCACTGCTCAATTTGTCCGGCGTATTCGCAATTTCGAGAAGAACGCGTTCAAGGTGATCGAGCGCGGCGGTCATGATTGGATCGCCTCCAGCGGAGATCGCCTGGCGGTAGAGCCGGTTGTCCGGCAACAGTTGCCGTGCTTCAGCCTGGAGCGAGTCATCGAGTTCGCCTGTTTCCGCTCCTGCATGATTGAGCTGCACCAGCAAGCGCTCGGAGCGGTCGAGATGATCGTCGAGGATGACGAGAACGACACGCTTCTTTTCCTGGGCCGGATTCGCCGCCTGCGACGGATGGGTGCGCAACCTTTCCCACAGGGATCCGCCCAGAAATGCCGCGGCAAGGCCGAGCAGGCAGGCGGCGGCCAGCACGAGGCGAGGCCATGAAAAGTAGCTGCGCCTGGGTTTTGCCGGGTAAGGCAGCAACTCGCCCTGAATCGATTGCCAGACTTGTTCTCCGTATCCAAGGTCCCGGTAAGGCGGCTCGGGTGCACGGACTGCCATGGCATTGGAAATCTCCTCGTAGACCTGTTCGCACCGGCTGCAAATGCGAAGGTGCGTTTCCACCACGATCCGGTTGGCGCCCTCGGCAAAGTAGTGTTCGATGAGTTGTTCGTCCGTCAAATGTCTCATGACTTTACCCACAGCGGCGCCAGCGACCGTCGCATTTTCTGCACCCCCCGAAACACCGCTTGCTTGGCGTTGTTCGGGGTTACTTGAAGAGCCGCCGCGATCTCTTCAGTAGAACGGCCTTCCAGGTGTCTCAACACAAAGGCGAGCCGCTCATCCGAGCGTCATCTTCTCCATGGCGGCGTGTCTTCGGTGTTCGATCTCCCGGTCAAGCAGCAGCCTTTCCGGGCCGGCACCGCTGTCCGCCAATTGAACGCCGGGACGCTCATCGTCGAACTCCTCGGCGATTGGTACGGCAGCCTCCGACTTGCGCTTGTTCAAGACTTGTAAGGCGCAGTTCACCGCAATCCGATAAATCCAGGTGCGAAAATCGGCACGGGCATCGAACTCCGCCAGACTGCGGTATCCGCGAAGAAACGTCTCCTGGACGATCTCTTCCGCATCGGGTTCGCTCTCGGTGATGCGAAATGCCACGCGAAACATACTTTCCCCGTGACGCGCGACCAGGGCGCCGTAGGCGTCTTTGTCCCCGAACAGAACTGCCCGGATCAGCGCGTGGTCGTCTTTTGCCATGCGCGTATTAGATCGGACAATGCCGCTCCGGTTAGGAAAATTCGTGCGGTTGGTTATGACCATTTGCGATTCGATGGTCCGGCGGCGGATAGAATGTTCACTTCCGTACACCCAATTTCGGGATTGGACGAATGCAGGTGTCATGAACTCGGTCTGTTTCTGAATTCACTCAGAAAACAGGCGAGTTACTGAAACGGTGCTTTGGCGGATGGATTGCCAGCCGCACAATGGGGAATCCCTGCCCGGAGGCGATTCGTGACCAATCTGCTTCAGGATCTGCGTTATGCCGTGCGCCAGTTGCGTAAGTCTCCCGGCTTTGCCATGACCGCAATCGTTACGCTTGGCCTTGGCGTCGGCGCCACCACAGCCATCTTCACCCTTGTTCATGCCGTACTGCTCAAGTCCCTGCCGGTGACAAAGCCCGAGGAACTCTATCGGATCGGCGAGAAGGTGCACTGCTGTAATTGGGGCGGTTACACCCAGTGGGAAGAGTTTTCCCTGTTCAATGGCGAACTCTATCACCGGTTCCGCGACAACACGCGGGCATTCTCCGATCTGGCTGCGTTTCAGGGAGGCAACACAGGTCTTGGGGTGCGCCGCGTCGGCAACACTCAACCTGCCGACACGCGAAATGGACAATTTGTCTCGGGCAATTTCTTCAGAACATTCGGCATCGGCGCGTGGACGGGACGCATGCTTACTGACTCTGACGACCGGCCCGATGCAACCCCGGTCGCGGTTATGAGTTACCACACGTGGGTTTCGAAATATGCGAGCGATCCGTCCATCGTAGGTTCGGTATTCCAGTTCAATGGCAAGCCGTTCACTGTTGTGGGCATTGGAGCGCCTGGTTTCTTTGGGGCGGAACTGCGGGGTTGGGGCAATCCGGATTTTTGGATGCCGTTGAGCGCAGAGTTATTGATCGATGGCGACCGCGCCCGACTGAATCTTCCCGATGCCAACTGGCTCGACATCATCGGCAGAGTCAAGTCGGGCACCGACCCGAAAGCTTTGGAAGCGCAATTGAGGCTTGAGTTGCGCCAGTGGCAAACGAGTCACCTGGCCGACATGAGCAACCAGGACAAAGAGTATCTGCCCAAGGAGGGATTTCATCTCACTCCCGGCGGCGCAGGTGTTACGGGGATGCGCGAAGAGTACCAGGACGGTCTTCGCGTTCTGCTGGTGGCGGCGGGATGCGTGCTTTTGATTGCATGTGCGAACCTCGCCAATCTTCTGCTGGCGCGCGGGTTGAAGAGCCGCCAGCAGACTTCGGTGCGCATCGCGCTGGGTGCGTCGCGGGGGCGCCTTGTCACCAAGGCACTGGTCGAGAGCCTCCTTTTGGGATTGCTGGGAGGGGTGGCGGGCCTGGGTGTTGCCTATTCGGGAACAACGTTGATTCTGCATCTGCGTTTTCCGGCCCCAACAGTTATGTCCCGATTGAAGCCTCTCCCTCCCTGCCCGTCCTGATGTTTGCCCTGGCAGTTTCCCTTCTCACCGGCATATGCTTCGGGATCGCGCCGGCCTGGATGACGACGCACGCTGAGCCGGTCGAAGCCCTGCGGGGCGCCAATCGTTCTACCGCGCATGGCACAAAGTGGCCGCAGAAGGCCCTTGTGATTACGCAAGCCGCAGTGTCGCTGGTGCTGTTGAGTGCCGCAACCATGCTGGGGCTGAGCCTGCGCAACCTCGAACATCAGAAATTCGGCTTTGAGGTGAAGGATCATTACCTGGCCTCAATCGATCCCAGCCTAGCCGGATATCAACCGGAACAACTCGATCTGCTCTACCGGAGATTGTTGGATCGCCTGCAGCGGATCCCGGCAGTCAAGGACGTCGCCGGAGCCACGTATGCGCCCATGAGCGGCGACAGTTGGAATGAGGGCATTCGCGTGCAGGGAAAACCGGAACCGCATTCCGGAGATGATTGGGACGCAACGTGGACGCGCGTGACTCCAGGATTCTTCTCCGCCCTTGGCAATCCGATCGTGATGGGAAGAGCGATCACCGAACAGGACACCGCGACGTCGCCGCTGGTGGCCGTTGTCAGTGAGGCTTTCGCACAAAAGTTCTTCAAAGGGGAGAGACCTATCGGCAAGCATTTTGGCCTGAACGAAATGAGCCATGCGGGCGACTACGAAGTGGTGGGCGTGGCGGCCGACATGCGCTATATAACTTATAACTTCAAAGACCCAGCCCGGCCCATGTTCTTTCTTCCCTCCGTCCAGCACACAAGGTACACCAAGAAGGCCGAAATCGCGGGCGAGAATGGGGCTCATTACCTGACGAACCTTGTGCTGTCGGTTTCGGGCAAGCCCGATCATCTGGAAACACAAGTGCGAGGCGTCCTCTCGGAAATCGATCCCAACCTTTCACTCATCGACTTCACAGATTATCAAGAAATGCTGCACCGGGACTTCAGTCAGCAGGACATGATCGCCAAGCTGACTCTGATGTTTGGAGCGCTGGCCCTTCTCCTCGCCGCTGTCGGTCTTTACGGCGTAACTGCTTACACGGTCGAACAACGCACCGGCGAGATTGGTATTCGCATGGCCCTGGGAGCGGACCGCAGAACAGTGTTGAGCATGATCCTGCGCGCCGCGTTCACTCAAGTTGCAGTCGGGCTGGCCATCGGAGTTCCGGCGGCGATTGGCGCCGGAAGGCTAATCACCAACCAACTCTATGCAGTAAAGCCGTATGACCCTGTTGTTCTTGCCCTTGCTGTGCTTGCGCTCGGAGGAGCAGCCCTGACCGCCGCGATGATTCCTGCACAAAGAGCTGCCGCGACGAACCCCATGAACGCTCTTCGCAGCGAATAGGCCGATGAGTCAATGGGACGCGGTGTAGACGCAGTTGGAGACCATGAACGATATGATCACCGAAAGCACTGTGCGCCTCTTCAAGACAGCCGGACGAAGAAACAAAGGCAATTAGGTGCGAGCGATTCCAAAAGGACCACGACGGCCCGGAACTGAAACGCTGGGTTTTATCCGCCTGAAACGGACCCCCTGTGAGTTCCGTTGAACGTAGTTGCGGCTGTACCCTGTCGCCTCCAACACATCTTTAAGGGCGTTGACGAGATTGCCAATGTACTTGTGAGGGTTCTTTGTGCGGCTCTTGACGATCTTCAGGCAATCGATCAGCTCTTCTTCGGTGCGATATTTAACCAGACCGCCCGGACCACCCGGCTCACCATCGGCAATGAACATAAGAAACAGTCCCAGCTGCTCCTGAATGGCGAACGGCTCCTTGGCAAAATCGATGCGGACGTCGAAGAACTTATCCGGCCTCCTATTCAGAATCAGACTATGAGCGACGGGTTGACGGCCCGGTGCATCCGCATTCGATTCCTGCCCGGCACCTGCGCCTCCCTGAGCGCTCCGTGTCAGCAAGAGCAAGACCGATGCACTTTCCTCCAGCGCGTCGGCTTCGATGAGGAGGTCATCCAACTGACGCTCGAGCGCGAGGATCTGCTCACGGACGCGCCGGGCTCTCGATACGCAGGCCCTGACAAAGCCGATGATCCTGCCCTGCGCCTGTTGATCTAGGGTCTCGTTAGACTTTACGGGTTGAGCGTCGCCAGCAAGCATTCACCACCCCCGGCAGCGGACCGGAGTCCTGCGGTCATCGGCAGCCTGCGCCAGCCGTGCCCTTTCGGCCAGAGGACGGCGGTGCGGCGAAAGCGCGCCAAACGAGCCCGGTCGACGTCCCAATCCGCTGCAAAGTATGTAGGGGGGCTTTCTCGTCCAATCCGCGCCAGACACTGATCAAGCCTGGAGCCCGGAGCTGCTCCGCCTTTGATGTCTCGGTGGCTGGTGCACCATTTTGAGGGCAGACGAGGAATCGGCAAGCTGCGACACACATCTCGTGGACATTCCACAAAGTCTGTGGAGCACTCTCGAGAAATACGGAGTTCAAACTCGCGGCTCGTAATGCTGCAACTGATCGAGGATGTGCCTGGTTGACCTTCGTCGTCCGGTTAGCCGTTTGCAATCAGGCAGACAGTGGACTCACGCCCAATTCTGCGCAACTGATCGACGGCCCTCTCTTTCAGCATGCCCCAAGATGAAACTGGAGGAAACCCAATGCAAATCGCACATCTCTGGCGGCGGAAGGACGGCGATTGGGAGCAGAAAACGCTGATCGGCGATGAGTTCTTTTTTGCAGATTGGAGCGATTCTGCGGCCGCCGTAGTGAAAAACGTCGTTGATCACGATTGCGGGCTGATTCGGTCGGGCTCCGCGGCATCGCCCATGTGGGCTTTGGTCACGGCCCCGGGCGCCCGCATCCAGGTCAACGGCCGCATGCCCGTGGGCGGGTTGCGAGTCGTGAACGACCGAGACGCCATCCGCACCGCGGATGGCGCGCGATATTACTTCCTAACCGAGTCCCTGCCGGTAATCGAGCCTTTCCCGGCCGCCGATCGACCGGTGTTCTGCGGTCGTTGCCGCCTGCGTCTGGATTCCGGTTTTCTGGCCGTGCGTTGCCCGGTTTGTGCCATCTGGTACCACCAGGGCGGCGATCTTCCCTGCTGGACCTACGACGAACGGTGCGCATATTGCGGCGCGCAAACGGCTCTCGATGCCGACTACCAGAGAATTCCGGAGGACTGAATGCAAACGGGCTCTTGGCATTTTGTCGTGGCGGGAGCCGGGGGCAACACCGGGTCGCACTTGTTGCCGCTCCTGGCCCGCATGGCGGAGGTCTCCCGGCTGACGCTGGTGGATCCGGACGTGTATACGGCCAACAATCTTGCGGTTCAGAACCTCGATTGCGCTGACGTGGGCCGGCCCAAGGTGGCGGCTCAGGCGGCCAGGTTGGCCCGCATTCGCCCCGATCTGGCGATCTCGCCGGTCCACCTGCGAATCGAAGACGCCGCATGGGGACAACTGGGCTGCGATCTTTTCCTCAGTTGCCTCGACAGCCGGGCGTCTCGGCAGCGGCTGAACGAAATTGCATGGAGAATGGACATTCCCTGGTTCGACTGTGGCGTCCTCGGCAGCCAGGACCTGGTGCGTGTCAGCGGGTACGTTCCTGCGCCGGATTCCCCTTGCCTCGAATGCGCCTGGGATTCCGGTCCCGACGGAGAGTACGCACACCTTGCGCAGGAATATCTATGCGGCACCGAAGCAGTTGCATTCCCCACCATGGCGAGCCCGGCGCTGGGCGGCCTGGCGGCCTCGCTGTTGGCCATCGAGATCGCACGATTCATGCGTGGCGATCTGTCCGGATCAATCGCCGGACGGCAGTTGATTCTCAATGCGCGACAACGTGCCGCGCAGGTCACCACCGAGCGTCGAAATCACGGGTGCCGCTTCGATCACCGCACGTGGGAAATCGAGCCGTGGTCTTGCGCGCTGAGCGGGATGTCTGTTGCCGCAGCGCTCGCGCAGGTTGGAAGCTTCGGCGTCGACAGCCATCGCTTCGTCGGCGAGCTGATTTGCCCCGCGTGCGGCAGACATGAACGGTATCTGCGGCTGAACCGTCCGTTCGCCCGCTGTGCGGCGTGCGATCGCCGCATGGCCCCCGCTGGATTCGATGCGCGCGATCGGCTGGAACTGCCGCTCGGATCGGAGTGGTTGCGGCGTACTCTCGCCGAGGTCGGCCTCCGCGGCGGCGACGTCGTGAGCAGCGGGCAGAAGCACTATCAACTCGTGGAGGCGGCGTGAACGAACTGAATCCAACCTTCGATGGCGATCCTTTGTATCGGCGCTTTGTGGAGCGTCAGCTCGAAGCGGGCGTCGAACTCGCCGAGGCCAGCGACTTGCTGAAGCTGCACCTCCCGGCGATGATTCCGCCGCACGTGGTCGCCGAGTTTCGCTGCCGCGGCCTAGTGCGCGAACCCGGCGGGGAAATCCGCGAGGCCAGCCATTTTCAAGTTGGGATCTGGTTTCCTCCGGACTACCTGCGGCGTGCAGACCCCTTCCAGATGTTGCGTCTGTTTACGCCCTTCGTATGGCACCCCAACGTGAGTTCGGAAGCTCCATTCATCTGCATCGGCCGTCTCACGCCGGGCACCGCGCTGGTGGACATTCTCTACCAGATCTTCGACGTTCTCACGTACAACAAGTTCAATCCCAAGGAGAACGACTCGCTCAACAAAGCTGCATGCGCGTGGGCGCGTGCCCATCAGAATCTGTTTCCCGTTGATCCCCGACCGTTGAAGCGCAGACCGCTCAGCTTGGAGGTTATTCCCCATGCCGCTCAGTAACTGGATGTATGCGGCAGCGTCGCACGTACTGGAGAAGAACTGCATCCACGTCAGGTCCACGGGACCGTGGCGATGGCGATGCGCACTGCAGAACGGCTCGCCTGTCCATCTCGACGCATGGCTTGGTGACGGGTTCCTTCGCCTCGCATCTTCGCCGCATCCGTCCTCGGCACCCGCACACTTGCTGGAGCGCGCGTTGCGTGCCAACGGATATGTGTCCGGCGGAGTCGGGCTCGCTCTCGATGCCGCCAGCCGCAACTTGCACCTGCGTGCCGATCTCCCGGCCCACGATGAGGCGCAGCTCGCCCGTGCGATGGAACGCGCAGTCAATGGCTTCCACAATGGCTTCCGGATCATGAGCGAACTTGATTCTCGATCGGAGCCCGCGCCGCCCGTGCGCGAAGACTCGTTCTCGGTCTGTTTGGCCGACCAGCTGCGCGATGCCGCCTGGCCGTGCACGCAGCGCTCCGCCAACGAATTCTCTGCAGAGCTCGATGCCGAGGCCGCTCCGCCGGCCACACTCGTCTCGCACGATGGCCAGATCGAAGCTGGCGTGGAGTTCGTTCGATCGATTGCCGCCTCGGGCACAGTCGGCTTGGCGCTCGCCGCCTTTCTGCTGACGGCCAACAGCGCCCTCTGCTTCTGTCACGCATGCTCGGAACAGGGCCAGGGTCAGGAGATCTACCGGCTCCGGTCTTGTGTCTCGGCTTCGTGCACGCCAGAAGAGATAGAAGATGCGCTCGCCGGGTTATCGGTGGCGTACCGCGTGTGCGTGCGCGAAGCCAATCTCCTGCTCAACGAAAGCGCGGCGCAGGCATACCTGTCCGCTCGACATCTCAACCCGCACAACCAGCCGGCCTGCAAAAAAGGAGAACTGAACAATGAGTAAAACTACTTCGCCCGAAATCGAGCTCGAGATCAGCGACGTCAGCGGCCAGAAGCTTTTCAAAGTCGCCAATGCTCCCGTGAATAACAGCGTAGGCGAGTTGATCCACGAGATGATCGGCAAGATGAATCTTCCCCGCAACGACGCCAGCGGCGCCCCGCTCACCTACCAGGCGCGCCTTGAACGGGAGGGCCGACACCTGAATGCCTCCGAGCGGATCGGCGACGCTCTCGAGGCCAATGACAGGCTGACGCTTCAGCCCAACATCGACGCGGGTCTGCGTTAGCCCACACGCACCGGAGGAGTCGCATGGCGTTGTCATTCCCATATCGCTTTGCCGTAGACATGTACGCCGAGGACGGCAGGAGCCTCGGCGCATTCTTCGCGAAACGCGATTGGGAGCCGGTTTGCGAGTGGACGCGTTTTCACTTCCAGCGCCGAGGCGAGCTGTCCCTCAATGGTGATGGAAGCACGTCGGTGTTGCCACTGTGGGACAGCAAAGTCGGCGAACCCTTCTGCAGTGGTTTTCGCGTCGAAATATCGGAGCCTGGCAGGCCGATGGTCTCGGCGGATTTTCCTACCGGACACTTTCACGACTGTGCCGGCGCCGTTGCATCGGCGTTCGTGGCGGAGCAGAAGTTGCGCGAAGGCGAGCACTATTCGTATCTTCTGGTCGCCTATCCAGCGCCGCAGGAAGTGCCAAAGCCAGGCGGATTGCAGGTCATCAACGCCTCGCCCGCCCTGCCAGTGCACACTGCCTCGCTGGCGGATTTTCGCGCCCGATCGCGCTCAGGTGGATCGGTCGATTCCGACGAAATGCCGGTCTTCGTCGCTCCCCAGGTCCTCCATGAGATCGCCGCACAGACGCATGCGCAAGAGGGCATAGAAACCGGCGGGATCCTGCTCGGCGCGCTCTGGCGCGATGCAGGCGGCGAGATCTTCCTCGAAATCACGGCCCAGATTCCCGCCGAACACACCAGCGGCAACCCGGTGAAGCTCACCTTCACGCCGCAGACATGGGCCGCAGCGGATGCGGCGTTGCGGCTGCGGAATCGAAATGAGCTCTTCGCCGGTTACTGGCACTCGCATCCAGTCAAATCCTGGTGTCGAGCGAAGTCCTGCACGTTCGAAGCCCAGAAGAAGTGCCATCTGGCCAGGGACTTTTTCTCCGCCGACGATGTCGCAGTGATGCGCGCTGCATTTCCGCGTGCGTGGTGCATCGCAATCGTCGCCAACGACACCGCCTTCGCGGATATCACCTTCTCCATGTTCGGCAATCGCGAAGGCACCACCCGACCCCGTCACTACTACGTGCTGGAGGGAAATACATCATGACGAGCAGGATCATTCCGGAGTCTGGTATCGGCACCGGTTTGTTGGACAAGGTGGTCGCCGAGGGCGAAGGAGCTATGTCGATCGATGAGCGCCTGGGCCTGTTGGCTCGCGTGCGTGAGAGCGACATCATGAGTCCGCCCGATATAGATCGCTACCTCGTGGAGCGAATCGAACGCATGCGCACTGCTCTGTCATCCGTCGAGCAGCAGCATGGCCGTTTGCGCGAACTGATGGACGCGCTCACGGCGCCGCCGTACTTCCCAGCGGTATTTCTGACCACCGCCAATGCAGGCGAGGTGCAGGGAGCGATTGTGCAGAGCGGCGAGGAGCGTCGGGTCGTGCAACTGGGCGACGGCGTGTTGTTTGACGAACTGAGCCCCGGCGACGAAGTCTACCTTACTCATGAGCGCAACTGCCTCATCGCGAAAGCGGAAACGGAAAGCTTGACCACCGGCGAGATCGCCGCATTCAGCCGCGCTCTTGGCGATGGTCGCATCGTCCTGCGCTCGCACGACCAGGAGATAGTAGTCATGGAAAGACCCATGCTGCGCGAGCGCGGCATCAAGGCTGGAGATGGCGTGCGCTTCAGCCGCGCCACTGGAATGGCGTACGAACGCATCGAGCCCTCCAGGGGTGAGGGATACTTTCTCGAAGCCACGCCCAACGATTCGTTCCACGATATCGGCGGCCTCGAAAACCAGATCGAGCAGTTGAAGCGGCTCCTGACACTGCATGTATTTCACGCCGATGTCGCCAGCAAATACCGTCTGCCCCGCAAAAAGTCGGTCTTGTTTGTCGGCCCGCCGGGCAACGGAAAAACCAAGGTCGCGCGGGCCACGGCGAATTGGCTGGCCGGCATTTCGCCGGGCGGGCGATCGCGCCTTATTAACATTAAGCCATCGCAATTGTCGTCCATGTGGTATGGACAGACCGAGGAGCGGTTGCGCGAGCTCTTTCGCATGGCGCGCGAGGAGGCAGCCGAGGATACCGGCGTACCCGTGGTGATGTTCTGGGATGAAGTCGACGCCATCGGCGCCACGCGCGGCGAAACTGTTCATCGCGTGGATGACCGCATTCTCAACTGCTTCATGGCTGAGTTGAACGGGCTGGAGGATCGCGGCAATATTGTGATCATGGCGGCGACCAACCGGCTCGATGCGCTCGATCCGGCCCTGCTGCGTCCCGGCCGGCTCGGCGACCTCGTGTTGCACTTCCCGCAACCGAAAGGTAAGTCGGCCCGAGCCATTCTTGCCTGCCATCTTCCGCCGCATATACCCTACTGCGTCCATGGCGCAGAGCAGGACGCGGCGCGCGAAGTGCTGCTCGATCTCGCCGTAGCGCAATTGTTCGCGCAGACCAGCGATACTGAGTTGGCTCACCTTACGCTGCGCGACGGAAAGCACCGGCTGGTGCGCGCCGCCGATCTGGTCAGCGGGGCGCATCTGGAAGCCATTGCACAGGACGCCATGGAACGGGCCTGTGTACGCGAGGCCGAAGGCGGTCCCGAAGGCCTGAGCGCAGCGGACGTGGATGCTGCGGTCCATGGATTCTTTCTCTCGGCCCCACGCGCGATTACCCCGCGCAATGCGCGCGATTACCTGCATGATCTGCCTCAAGGCGTTGACGTGGTCTCCGTCGACGTGGTCACGCGCAAGGTCCGTCAGCCACACCGGTTTCGCATCGAGGCGGCCTGAGATGAGCCAAGGCGCCGTATCAAAATCCGAGCCTCGAGTGCTGCCCAAGCTTTGTGGCGCGGATACAGAGCTGGGTAACTTCGTGGTCGGTGTTGAGCGCGCCGGCGGCACCGGGTATGAAGCGTCGCGCGCGCTTCTGGCTGAAATCGAAGGGTATCCTCCGGGACAACGGACCTTGTTCGATGGCCTCTCGTCGTCGGCGCATTGCCTTGAACGGCGGGGACGCAGAACCACTCAATCCGGAGGGGCGTCCTGGAGTTATGACCCGCAGGATGTGACCAGGCGGTTCCTCGCATCCAACGGCGGTTGTGCATATGTCGATCTCGATCACTTAGAATTGTGCACCCCCGAGGTCCGGTCCGCCTTTGATCACGTCGCCGCGTCGCACGCGATGTTGCGCATTGCCCGAGGCGCGCTCCACCAGACCAACGAATACAGCAATCGCCGCATTCAGGCACTAGTAAACAACAGTGATGGATTGGGCCACAGCTATGGAAGCCACCTGAACTTCCTCATCAGCCGCAGGGCATGGGACAACATTTTCTTCTTCAGACCCCACTACCTGCAGTTCCTGGCGTCGTTCCAAATCTCGTCTATCCTCGTCACGGGGTCGGGAAAGGTGGGCGCGGAACATGGCTGTGCGCCCGTGCCGTATCAGCTTTCCCAGCGCGCCGACTTCTTCGAACTGGTGCAAAGCCTGAGCACGACCGTTAATCGGGGGGTGGTGAATTCGCGCGACGAAGCGCTGTGCGGCCCCACTTCTTTTTCCGATCCCCTCGCGCCCGCGCGGCTCCATGTCATCTTCTTCGACAACGCCCTGGCCCATGGTTCATCGCTGTTCCGTGTGGGTTTGATGCAGTTGATCCTCACTCTCATGGAGCTGGAGCACGTCAATGCGCGCCTGATTCTCGATGATCCCCTGGTGGCTCTGCAAGATTACAGCCACGATGCGACCCTGCGGGCTACCGCGCGGCTGATCGGCGGGGAACGGCTGACCGCGCTTGAACTCCAGTACGCCTACCTCGAAGAGATTGAGCGGCACGCCGCGCGCGGAGTATTCGATGCGGTAGTGCCGAGTGCCCCGGCGATCATCTCGCTCTGGGCCGACACGCTCGGTAAGTTCGCCAAAAACGACCTGGTTTCGCTCGCGCCACGTCTCGATTGGGTGATGAAGCTCATGGCTATTGAGCGGGCGATGGATCAGGATAGCTCGCTTTCCTGGGCGTCTCCCGAAATCAAGATGCTCGACCTGATGTATTCGAGCCTCGACAAGGACGGATTGTACTTTGCTTATGAAGCCAGCGGTTTCGCCGAACGGCTGGTGGCCGAGAAACACATCGCCCACTTGGTTGCCAATCCGCCCGCCGATACGCGCGCCTGGACAAGAGCCATGTTACTGAGGCGTGCGGAAATCGAGGGCGTTGAGGTCGATCGCGTCGATTGGGACCGGATCTCATTTCGCATTCGCGGCCGCCACGGCTGGCCGGTCTGCCGACTCGTGGACCTTGCCGACCCTCTCGGATTCACCCAGGCCGGCACTCATTCCATTTTCGAGACCAATGAAGACTTCAGCCAACTGCTCGATGCTCTGCAGGAAAGCTCAGACACTCGGAGAACCCAGGCTGACATCACAGAGAACAATTTGCGAGAAGGAGAACAGAATGCGCTTTCTGGAACGACGTGATATCCAACCACCAGGTGGCGGCGGCGCCGATTCGGATCCCGGCCACGCTCTCGACCAACTTCGATCCGAAGCTGACCAGCTGTTTGAGGCCGCGGACGAAGCCATCCGGAACGCCCTGAGCGCCGGCAATTCCCAAGCGTTCCTCCGCGCCGGCAGGCAGCAGAGCGGCCAATGAGTTTGAGCCAATCATCCCATCAAGGTAAGTGATGCGCCACAAATGCGAGCTCGATCCGGAACTCGAATCGAGGTTGAAACAGATGCGTCTTCGCCTGGAGACCCCGGACGAAGACACGCTGTCTGTGAAGCACGTTCCCGCCAATCAGCAATGCTTCAATAAGGCCCGGACGAATCTTCTCATCAAGCGTCCCGCTCAAGGACAGCCGTGTTTCCTGTGCGTTGACGAGGATCTCTTCTACACCGGCGCGGACCAGGCCCTGTCCAGGGTGTTCGCCTCTGCGCCCACTCGGCAGGGTTGGCGCATTCTAAGCTTCGGTGCGGCCTTGGAAGGCAATCTCGTCTCGGCATTGGAATACGCCTTTGCCATGTTGGGATCGGGTGAGGCGGTGCAACCGGCACCTGAGAAATCCACCCCCCTTATGAATGGTTTGCTCGCGAGTTGGGCGAAGGATCTATCCCTTGAATCGGAATCGGCTCACTCGCCCGTGACCTTGTTCCGCGATGAAGAGTTGGAACAGACTGCCGGCTGCGCTCTGGCATGGCAAGGACGGTTTGGCCTCGTACTGGGTAAATCGGGAACGGGAAAAACCAATCTGCTGCGCGGGGTTGCGCGAATCCTGCGTCCGCATGGCCATGGGGTTCTCGGAGTCAATGCGGGTGCACTGATGGCCGGAACCCTCTTCGAGAGTGAGCGCGAAACGTTATTGCAGTCGCTGCTCAACGAAGCCCGTGAAGAATGCATCGTGCTGGCTTTCGAACAGGCGGAATGGCTAGCAATCGGGGTGCCGCGCTGCTCCGCAATTCTTTCGGATGCGCTGGACCGGGGCGTGCGGCTCATCGCTACCGCCGCGCCGGAACACGAGTACCGATTTGCCGTCCCGCCTCTTGCCAGTCGCTTTGAGATCGTACGGCTCAGGGAGCTGTGCGCGAGCGACTCGCTCCAGGTTTTGCAGTCGCTTCGCCCAAGCGTTGCCACGCATCACCGCGTGCGGATCGACGCCGAAGTCGAGCGGGCGGTCGTGGATCGCGCCCTCTCATTGCCCGGCGCATTTCCTGGAAAGGCTGTCAGGCTTATCGACGCGGCCGCGGCGCGCGCACGGCTCAACCATTGTGAGTCTGTATTGGTGATCGACGTGCTCATGGCGGCGTCTCGCATGCTCGGAGCGGGGGATTAAGGCATTTTGGGAAATGCCGTCAGCTTTTCCGAGTGGATAAGACCTATCCCGCCGCCACATCGCGCCAATGTGCGAACCGGTCTAGATTTGCCAACCGGTCGCGTGAATTGAGGGCATCGGCCAAAGCGCAAATAAAACGGTAGTTCGAGCGCCCCAAGCGCGTGCGCAGATGTTGAAGCATCGGCCGGATACCCCAATCCGAATGGGCGTAGGACCCCTGTAGCAGATTCTTTAGCTGCCTGACGTAGACGGAAAAATCCGCGCCATCAAGCATCGCAAACAGGCATCGGAACCACAGGAGTCGGGCTTGCACATAAGCCGCTCCTGCTGCGCGCGCCTCCCACGCGCGATTGATCTCCTCCCGTGCCTCCGCCTCGCGGCCCAGCATGACCAACGTACGCGCCAGGTGACAGCGCGTGCTCGGTATCTCAAACTGTTCATCGACACAGCCACGCAGCAACGTTTCGGCTTGGGAATAATCGCCTCGGACATAACATCCGTACGCCTGTTCCCTGCGGACAACTGCCGGCGTGCGGGCTTCCAAATCGCCCGAAAACCTTGCGAAGAAGGCGTCCGGCTCAGGCAGATTCCCCATGTCGTATATGTCGTGCCCACCGAGCGGTCTCCAGGTCTCGTCGTTGGAGAACGGATCGGACAGGTCTAGCACCGTGCCCGCATTGTGGTCGACGACCCGCTGCCAATCGCACTGCGTCCCTGACGAACCGGCAAGTCTGCGCACTGCTTCTCCCCTCACTTTGGCTCTCCCTCCCTCCGGCGGATGTTCCATAGCGTGTTCGAAGTTGTCCGCTCCGGGAACGCGATGATCGAGCACCCCGGATCGGTCGAGCATCACGAAGATCCCCTTTGGGCCCAGTTGCGAAAAACGTGTCTCGATCTCGAAGAACTCATCGCGCGCACGCAACAACGCGCGTGCCTCGTCCCATCTCAAGCCGTTCGCATCGTGGTCCGATTCAATTGGCGCCAAGTCGCGCCTTGCCCGGCGCGATTCGAGCGAGGCGCCGGGCGGCATCCGCGGACTTGCCTGGCGCACCGGGCGGAGCTCTTCGCGACTTTTAACGATGGCATCGTTGATCGCCGGCAGGCTCTCCCACCGGATGCCCCGTCGCTCAGCATGGCTCGAATAGAGCCCGAGCTTGATCACCCAGTCGAGCGTCTTGTCCATGCGCCCGGGGTCTATCTCCAGTGCGTCCAGAACCTGTTGCCAGCGGGAGCAGACTCTGTCGGCCCACGGCGGCATGCAATCGTGCCCCAGGTTTGCCTCCGCCACGCGGAAATAATGCCGCTGGATGCCGATCGCGGTCAAGGCGCTTCCATCCTTCATCGGCAAAAGCGCCGTGCAACTCGTATCCTTCGCAACGACGTGCAGGGCCGCCACTGGATCCGCAAGCTGCACCTGGCTTCCCGGCGCCAGTCCCGCATCTGCCATGGCCACGATCAGTGCGGTCACTCCGAATTTCAGCCACATTGCAGTGTGGGAACACTCACTCTCTCCGCAGAGAACATGCAGGCGATGCGAGGCGGCCGAGAGCGATTCCGTCTTGGCGTGCCAGACGCCTCGCTCGGTCGTCGAGCTTTCTGTGTCTACGCAGCGGATATGCGCCGCGCGCGGCGACAACATGAACTCCAGGCCCGGCGAGCATGGATCGAAGCCGCCTGCGCCGGTGTAGACGGTGCGCGTGATCAAGTGCGGGATAAGTTGCGAGCGCAATGCATCCTGCGAGCCACGATGCGCATACGACTCATGACAACCCCAAGTCGATAGAGTGCCGCTCAGATCGACATTCGTACGCAGCAACAGGATTTCGGTTCCGGCTTGTCTCGAGGACTGGACCGCGTCCGCAAGGGAGGAGAGCATCGCATGCCCCGCTTCGACGTAGCGGACCGCGTCCCACGGATTCATGCACTCGGGCGTCGCCAACTCGGGATGAGTCCCGCAGTCCAGATACAGTCGGCTGCCGTTGCCTAGGTACAATCCCTCAGGGGATTGCATATCCGGCAGGTAGAGGAGCCGGGAACGGGCCTGCGCCATCAGCGCCGCAACGATCTCCTCCGAGCGCACTTCCCCCCCGCGAGCAGTTATGCCGGCGAGCGCATATTCTGTCTCACCGCCGAAGAGATGCACCGACATGGCTGACCTCACTTCTTCCAACTTCAAACATCCCACGAACCTGGACTCGAGGCGTACGTCAGTTTTGTGGGTTGATATAGAGCGGGACCAAGTGCCTGAAAGGACATAACCTGCGCGGCACTTTGCATTCGACGCAATCACTTCCTGTCACCTGCGTGCGGACCATCTCCACAAAGTGTCCGAAAGGAATGACACCATACACGATGCGTGAGGGTTGTCCTCCGCGGCGCTCTCCTCCATTGCCCAATCGATCAAGATTCCTGATCGATTGGCGGCGGCAGTACGCCGTTGGAGTACGGCGCAAACGCGCCTTGATTCCCGTTGCCGCAAATTGGGCAGCCTGCGCGCCGCGCGTAGCGAGCGCTCAGGTCCATCAGCTTCCAATTCAACGTATCGGCATACAGATGAAGCGGCGCTTTCCCGCCGTATCCCGTGCAATAGCGCAGGAACACGTCGACCGCATCGGCGGCGGCCCGCGTCGTTAACGGAGCCAGTTCTCCACCCGCTTCCTCTGCGCCATCGATATAGCCATGCCGGCGTTTCAAGGCAGTCGTGCTCGGATCTTCCAGCTTGGTTACGTCGAGCCCGTTGCAGCTCAGGCATGGGCCGCCGGGGACTTGCAATCGCACATGATACCCCAGGGCCGATAACCTGCCATCCAGCGTTCTCCCGCCGCATCCCACTTCGATCAAAGGCAGCATCCTGGCCGCCGCAAACCGGGAGGCCGAGACACGGACGGCGTTGTGATCGGGGCAGGCGAAAAGAAAGTCCACCCCGGCCAGCTTGTTCTCGGTCGCTTCCGAAGGAAAGAACTCTGCAAATGCATGCACGGCTAACTGCGGGAACGCGCGTCTGAGAGCGTGTCCGGCCAGGAAGACTTTCTTCCCCCGGCTTCGCGCCTGCGCATACCACACCCGGGGAACGTTCGACGGCGTGATGTCATCGCCGTCAACCAGAACCAGCCGGCCGGCCAGGCCGCCGAGTTGGCGCGCCACCATCGATCCGACTCCACCAACGCCGATGAGACCGACCGTCAGGCCGCGCAATCGCAACAGAGCCTGTTCGCCCAGGGTATCCGCCGTTCGCTCGTCAGTGGCAAGAAGTGCGTGCGCCTCCCTTGGAGTATTCACAGGGAATATCATCTGCAGACCGTCCGGACCGAGGACATCGATTCGGCCGATGGGCTGAAACCGATTCGCCTCATCGTGAACGCACGCCCAGACCAGGCCATCCGCGGAGAGGACGAAACGCACGAGAAGCGCGCCCGGAGCGGGACCCTGCAAAGCTCGATACTGACCCGCCGCGGCCCTGTCATCCACGGCCGAAGGCACGGGCAGTGCGCCGCGAGGATGAGAATGTGCATCGAGGAACGCCCCGCTCCCTGCGGCCTTGAGAAGATAGGGGATGGTTTTCGCCGCGCTGAGCACCACGCGTGTTGCGTGCTGGACCGCGTACTCGCCATCCCGGAGGAAATCGAAATGGTTCACCAGAATGCGGGATCTCCCGGAGGCGAAAGCGGCGGAGCAGAAACCAAAAGCCATCCGTTCAGCCGCCCCCGCCTCGAGCAAGTGCGTCACTAACTGCCCCCATTTCTCGGCGGACAGCACGAGTGTGAATTCAGACATTGCTCGCCTCGCCGGTACTAGCCGCGTTCCCAGTCCGTTGTTGATCCATAGGCCGCCTCGCGCGTGTCCACCATTTCATCGTTGGCGAGAACCCGGCCCGATTTCAGGTCATACAACTGTTCCAGCTCGGAGATCTCCGCCAGCTGTTTCAGGTCGGCCACCGTCATCTCGTCGGAGGGGGTAATGATCGGTTTGTTATTGATCTTCGGCATACCCATGGAAATGGTCCTTTCTGGTTAGAGGGCTTCGCCCGTTTGCGCATGGAATCCCGGATTCAGCAGATGCAGATCCAGGATCCGGAGAAAGTCGAAAATCGTTTCTTTACCGGAACATTGCATCGGGTGAATGCAAAGGAATGCAAAACCGTCCTCTCCGGCCTGATCGAATAACCGGGGGAATCTGGCCCACCGCCTGCGATGCGGATCCCACACCTCAAGGCCCGGGGCCACCCAGATGTTTCGGTAAAAGTGGTAACGGCCGTCGCCTGCAGGCTCGTAAATGTGAGGCGGCGCCTCGATCTTCACATCGGTTCGGCGCCGCGAGCAGTTTGGAGGCAACACCAGATTGCGCAGGTAAATGAAATTCCCGCCGTGCGCCGTGGGATTCCAGTCCACCGCGGTCCATGCGGGCGCCAGACCGAAACGGCTGCGTTCCATTTCTTCCGGCGAGGTGAGCATACGCAGGTCGTCATTGTGCCGATTGACGTTCATCTTCGTCTTCGCTCCTCGCTGTCACTCGCCGTATTTGCCTCGAATCTGCCGCGGCGGGGGCAAGATTTGTGAATCGGTTATTTCGATATCCGCAGGCCGGTGCACGCCGCGCGGCAGGGGTCCGCGATCGGGCCAAGCTGCCGCGTCGAACGGGTTTCGCGCACGCGTCAATGGCCGATACGCTCTGGCTTTGCGTGCCCTTCTGATTCGCCCCAACACGCGCAGGCAGACAGTGAGCAAGAGAATCGCTCCGCCCATCCACAAGATCTTCATTGCGTTGCAGGCGCCCCATTCCCGCTTCCTCGCCCGCTTGCCGCGAACAGGGCGTTTCTGTCCCACCAGTCGGCCTCCGATAACAGGTTTTCCATCGCACGGGTAAGCAGTTCCAGCTTGGGTAGCTTCTTGAGGCCGCAGACCTCCGCGCCGTTTTCCAGGTCGTGTTCCAGCTCTCCGAGGCGCTGCCGCATTGCGCGCGGGTTGTGCGCGCGCACGAAGCAGTTCGTCGAAGAAACTAGATCGACGGCGGTGCGGTATGCCACCGGACCAGGAAGCGTCAGGGCGTGTCCAACGTTGATCGGCGCTTCCTCATCGATTGCCGGCAAGATGATCCATCCCCGCCCAGGAGCCCAGTCCAACCGGCCCAGTATCCACGCACGTACCAGCAGAACCACCAGGTCTTGCTCGCGAAGAGCACAGCCTGGAGTGGGCAGGAAACGGTTGCCGGGAATCACATGATGCTTCTCCGTGTCGGAGGTGAGCCGCAGTGAGTCGTAGTAGGCGCGCGCTGTGCCGAAGCCCCGCCACTCGCTGAATCCGAAGACCGCGCGCACCTGCAGAAACACAACCCGTTGGCGATCGCCGGTATCGACCGGCAGATACCCGACGCCGCGGTCTGTCTGGTGTTTCTCGATCGCGTTTCGAACCGACTCCAACCGGCTGCCGTCGAGTCCCATCAAGCGCACCACGGTCGACCCGCTCGTCTTGTCTAACGGCAGGCGTTCGTAGGACTGCAGCTCCCTCTCGCGAAGCACTGACCCTAGCTGCCCCTCGTCCGGGAAACGATGCTTCAGCTCGTCTACTACGTTCAGTTCGCCCATCCGCGCGCCGATCAGTGTTTTCGGAGCCATCTCCTCGAAGAACCTGCTGAATTGCTCTGCATCCTTGAGCAACCCCGGTGGATCCGGCTGTTGCGCCAATTGGCTGTCGATTTCACCCAGGACCGTTGCCTCATCGGCAGCGGAAAAACAGCGGCTGTGCAGATCCTTCAAATCCGATTCGACCTCCAGCAGCGGCAGCCCGTTAGGGCAGCCGAACTCCACCGAATATGCCACCGCACGCCGCTGGTCTTCACGAACCGATTCGCCAAATCTCGCCATGGCCGCCAGGACTGGTTGCGCATTGCCGCGGACCTGCTCGAGCACTACCTCGCGCAGCGCGCGCAACACGGGGATCGCGGACTCCATCGCCTCCTGCCGAATCCGGGCCATCGCCCAGGCCTCGAAGTTGGTCCGCAATTCCGCCGCCGCGCGCGCCAGCGCAGCCGCGTTCATCACCCGATAGATGGCCCCCCTCACGCGCAGTTCTTCCGTATACTCCGCCTCCACGCGCCGGATTCGGTCATCGAAATCCTTCACGTCCGCCTGTAGCTCCGCCAGCCGGGTGCTCGCGTTGGCGATCATGGCCTCGACAACGGCGCCTGCGATGTTCAGCCACAGAGCGGCCGAGGCCGCACCGTAACGATGATCAGTGAAAAATCTCGTAATTTCGGTCCGCACCAGGTCGCCGAGACCATCGCTACACGCCTTGGCATGGCGGCGCAGCGCAGGACCGAAGTCGCCGGAGTTCTGTATCGCCAGGGCCAGCCGGTTGCGGCCCTCCGTGACGAGCCGGGCGTCCGACAGTCCCTGCGTCGCCAGGATCAGCTGGCTCCGCCGCCTGGCGGGATTCAAGTGGTCGACATCGTTGCACGAACTCAGCAGGAACTCGCATAGATTGTCGGTACCCTCCGCAAGAGTCAGCTGGTGCGCCACCAGAAAGGCTTTTACTTCCTTCCGCAGCGTCACCTCCGATACGGTGTGGGTTGTTGCGACGATATACTTCAGCGCCATCTCCGACCTTGACCAGAGTTCTTGGCGGTCGACGTCGAGAAACACGGTCGCCATGCCCATGGTGCGGGCCTGGCGCGGCTCGCCCAGAAGGGTGGGGGTTGTTCCCGCAACCCCGAAATCCCCGATCTGGGCATCCACGTGGGCCCCAAGCGCGGTGGTGGCCAACTCGTAGAGCATGTCCCCGACCAGCGCGGAAAAGCCCGACTCCGAAACCACGCGCGGCGTCCCAGGCGCATTGTTGATATCGCTCAAAAGGAACGGGCCTCTGAATCCTGAGCGCTGCGGGTCTGCGTCTCCATTCGTCGTTCTCCAGGAATAGCCGGTAGCGTCTGCCGCCACCTCTTTCAGAATGGCAAAGGTATTGGCGAAGGAGGTTGCCGCGTCCTTCGGTGCGTGCGCCCCGGGCAACAGCAGGAACGGATAGACATCCAGATGCACCCCAAGTTCGTCGCCGATCCCCAGCAGCCAATGCTTCACGCGCTCGTACGCGCCGCTGCCGGTTCCGCCGAACGTCCCCGCGGCCAGAAATACCCGTATGCCATGATGCTGCGAAGATGTCAGCGAGCGGTTCTCAAGCAGGTCGATAACCGTGCGCCGCATCGCTGAACGAATCGATGCTGCGTCCACTTGAAAGGCCAGGTCGGCATTCGGCCGGGCGCCCCCGCTGGCATTCTCGGCGTCCAGGCCGCGCAGTGCTTCGGGATTCACCACGTCCACTTCCGGAAGCTGCCCCGACTTGAACCGGGCGATCACGTCGCGCGGATTGAGGCAGACCTTGTAGCTCTCGCCTGGGTCCCACTTTCCGCCCTCGGCGTGGGTCGAGGGCGGGATCCGGAAGGCATCGGTCCCGTCGAGGTCGATGGCCAGAACGCGCAACCGCTCAGCCAGATCGGTGTACCGCTGAGCCAGGCCTTGCTGCTCTCTGGGCGATGCATGCGAGATCCGGCGCGCAAGCCAGCGGCGCTCCGCATCCTCGCGCTGGCGGAAATGTCGTGCCGCCCCGCAAGCCGCCGTACCGACTGCAAGCACCAACGATGGGCGCATCATTCGTCTTCCCCTCCTTCAGCGTTGAAGTGCCTCGTTTCGTACACATCAGTCTCGGCCACCGCACGCGCGCGCCGGACTATGCCGCTGATAGCGAATTCCCGCGGGCCGAGCCGCAGCCGGATCGGCTCCGCGAGAGAAATCCCCTCGCGCTCATTCTTGTAGGGGGCCTCGTTCACGGTCAGCCCGGGCAGGGAACACTCGATCCGCATGCGTTCGTCCGGCTGGGGCACGATCCGGAAGAGCTCGCCGGCGGGCGCCCCGGGAACCGACGCCGCGATGAACGTAGCGGAATTCGGGTCGGTTGAGAACACCGCGGGAACACCTGTGGCCACTTCTACCCGGCGCCCCGGGTGCACGGTTGGAGGTGTGTCGGGGTTCTCTGCGGCCACGCTTTCGGTCACCAGCAGTGCCTCGAGCTTGCTCTCTCCCGGCCGAGATTGCCGCCCGCGCGCGAGGACAACGGCAAGCAAGACCAGGAGCCCGAGAACGCCGCCTGCCCCGACACACATCGCCGGAAGCGAGGACCGGGAACCCCTCGGAATGGCTGGCCCGGGTGGCGCGTTCGTCGCGCGCCCGGGGTCGGGAGATGCAGCGTCAGGTTCTGCTGCCGGACCTTTCGGCGCTTCCTTGAGAGTGAGCTGAGAATAATCCGCACCCATGCGCCCTGCCAGGAAGCGCCCTACGGACATGTGTGGTTTATCCGCCGACGGGCTATTTTCGAAGTCCGAGTACACCCTCGCGACCAGCTGATTCGCCTGCGCGCCATATGCGTCGCGAAGCTGATAGCTGATCAATTCGATCAGCTTCGCGGCTTCATCCTCATTTGTGTAGCTATGCGTGGGATGCAGACTGTTCACAACCGCCAGCAGCCGCGCTCTGCCCTCGATTGTCAAGAACTGTCCGTCGCGGACGTCAGCCGTTAGCCCGAAGGTGCCGACCACCACGAGACTGCAGGCGGGGGCTTGGGTCAGAAACTGCGTGACTCGCTGTTTTGCATCCTCAAACCTACCGCGTCTCTTCATCGACAGGGAAATGTCCAGCAACACGACGTCGAACGACAGCGTCGGGCACCCGGCCGGCGGCGGCAACGGAGGCTGCCACACCCCGGTTGCCTCCCGCGAGAAGAGCGAGGAGGGAAGCAGACACGCCGCAAGGAACAAAGCGAGAACACGAGCGAAAACCCGCATACGACCTCGATTCGGGAGGCACATGGAAACTGCCTCCAAAACAGAGGTAGGGAGTCATAGCAGGTCTTGCGTCCCGTCTTCGACACAGGGCACACCATAATTCGCGGCGCATACTACCGGTCTGCTCGTTCCTGCTTCTCTCGTTTCCACGGAAGCGCGGCAACGATGAGTTTCGGAATTCGGTCCGATCGCCACAGTCCCCCGGACTGTTCGATTTCACCATCCTTGAATCGCGGCGAGGCGTCGAACGCCTCGAAGTAGCAAAACACGACATCCATCTCCGCAAGCAGCGTGTAGTACTCTTTCTGCGCGCATTCGCCCATCGCCTCGTCACCCGCGGTCGGCAAGCCGAACCTCCTTGAAGAGAACAGTCTTGGCCGGAAACGCCCGACGGACGGCGCCCCAGCTTTCTTCAGTCCATTGAACGGCCGATCGAGGGTCCTTGCGGTTACTGAAAAAGGGGTAGGCGTTGACAGTGACGAAGTCGGAGCACTCGCCAATTCCCGGCTCGGCCAACAGGAAATCAACCGGCTCGGTGGTGGTCACCGGCTTGTGGGCCGCTGCGCGAATGGTGCGCATTCTCATGCACAGCTGTACGAGGGAATAGCGCCCATCGGCGAGACCTCATTGCCCACGATAATTCCCCGGATCAGCTTTTGGTGGGCGGTAACGGCGCGCAGCGCCTTGTCCTGCTCCACTGGGTCGAACGCATCCCAAATCCCGAGCAGTAACGCCGTGAACCCCATGGCCTCGGCGACGTCAGGAATAGCTTCCAACTCTGCGCCGTAGGTTACCAGGCCGGTAAAACCCGCCGCGCGAAGCAGGGCCAAGTCGGCCATGATGCGCTCCGTGTCCGGGCGCACCGGCGGCGACTCGCTGGGGTAGTAGCCCTGGGCGCGTAATCAATCCATCGAATCTCCCTAAATTCGGAGGCCACACCCGCGCGGGCTACCGGAGCAGCAAGCACCAAGCCGGCGGCCAAAAGCGAGAGAACGAGCACTCGCAAAAAGAGGATCTCCTTGCTACTGGCATGGCTGTGTCGAGAATCGAATATCGTCGAGGAGAATCACGACGGTGCGGGCATTTCCTGCTTTACTGAGCACGACCGTGAAGGGACTCACCACATTGGAAAGATTGCGGCCTTCGAGCGAGACACAATAATCCCTGAATTCGGATGTCAGTTGAGTTGTCGGTCCCGCGACCGCGTAAGACGCCCGGTTGGCGCCGTATTGAGGGGCGACATTGCCGCCGGACTTGAACTGGACCTTGGGCAAGACTCCGGCCGCGTCGGGGATGCCCTTGGCCCGCACTCGCAGCGAGCGGTAACCGCCCCGGCTGTAATCGGATCCGGGACTCTCGCCCCAGTTGGAGCTGCCTTCGATCACGTGTTGCCAAGCAAATGCTGCCCAGCCGGCTTTCCCTTCGGACGGGGTGTAGTCCAGCTTGATGCAAGATTGCGATCCGGGCCGGCACCCCTCGGAGTTGCCCGTATCGAGATGCGCCGCCTCACCGTTTTCCGCGGTGGCATCGCCCATCCAGCCGGAGGGCACAATGTTTTCCATGTCCAGAAGGGACAAGTCGGCGGTATGTTTGGCCAGAGGAGCATTGCCGGCCTTGGGCGCGGCTTCGGGTTGAGCCTGCTCCGGCGATTTGGCCACCTGCAGGGTCGCGGACGGATGCTCCTTTTTCCCGCGAACGACCACATCGCACACAATGATGACCGGCCCTGGTTTGGCGGGTTTGAAGCCTACCTGGATCTGGTTCTGTGTAGCCGTGGTGAACTCCCCGTCGCCCTGCTTAGTCCAGGTTATTGGGGTGTTCGGGTCTGGACTGACTTTCACTTCAACCACAACCGTTTCTCCCGGATTGGGATGATCGTTGGTCACCGCGAGCGTCGCCGCCTGGCCGAGCGCCAGAACGGGCCAGACCACCGCGGTACAGAGAAAACGCAGAGAACCGAGATGCATACATTACTCCTCTCATGGTTCGATAAGTATCGAGTCCAAGGGCACCTTATCCTGACGGGCGAGCTTAACCGTCATTCCCAGCCCCGCCAGCGGATCGGGGTCGCGCTGCACCCATTCAAATGAAGCTTTGCCGCCGATACATGCAAGCGAATGTAGAGGCACCGCGTCGACACCCTTTCCCGGCGCGATGGAGCAGCGATTGGCGCATAGCACCTCGAGATGGCGGTACACCCTGGGAAAGGCACTGGAGCTAATCCCGAACTCCCCGTTGGCCAGAAACAGGCATTGCCCGCGCCGGTAAAACCCCGCGGACTCGCGCTGCAACAGTTCGTCGATCGGCGCCCCCGTCCGCCCCGCACGCCCTGTGCAGCTGACCGCCAAAATGGCGGGCCCTTGATTGCTGGCCCAGGATGCAACGTGTTCCATCGCATTCGTATGAAGGGGGACGAGGACGAGGGCGGCCCACAGCATGGGATAGAGAGCCGCAATCGACCAGGCTGCCAGCCCAGCTGGGCGCAGCCACCAGAGGTGGGCCAGAGATCCGCCGTCGACGACCTCGTCAGTCGTACAGAGGCCCGCCAGCCGGCGCTGGCGCCAGGTCCAGTAGCGGGCCCAAAGACCATGCCGGAACGCGGCAATGGATCCCATGTGCAGGCACCAGGCCCGGAGCGGGAGCAGGACTTTTTCGTGCGTCTCCCCAAAAACCGCGTAGCGCGGGGCCAAGCCGCGAGCGATGCAACGCAGGTGCCAACGCGTTCCCGCGGCGAAGGCGAGCAAGACAAGAGAGGTCAAGGCCATGAAAGCAAATCGGTCCATCCACCAGGCCCACCAGGACCAGCGGGCGAAATAGAAATCGGACAGAAACCACCACGACGCCAGGGAAGTCGCCAAGATGGCCGCGGGGCCATAGACGACGGCAGATAGCAGGAACAGAGCCGCGTTGATTAGCTCCACAACCACGTGGATGGCAGTTTTCATAGGATGTTCGCGAGCGTCTTGCTCTGGGCCTCCCATAGTCGTAGTAGGGCGTCCAGCGCGTCGTATGCCCTGAGTACCGGAAGAAAGCCCGCTCCTTTGGGTGCTTTGAAGCGAACCGGATCCATCTGCTCATATGTTTTGTCCGCGCTTCCACAGCGGTCATTCAAATCCTGGCCCATTGCGACCACACAGACCGCCGGTCTCTCGGGCAGCAGGAAAAACGAGTCCAGCTTATTTGCGATGCATGCCACAGGCGCGAAACTGTCCGTCGCCTCCGCGTATGCCGCTGAAGCCGCAACGCGGTCCAGTCGAACGGCTTCAAGGACCGGCCGCAACGAACGCAGTGGGTAGCGGAGACACTCCGGCTCCGCCCGAACCACTGCTTGGGCCAGCCCGATGGCTACAGGGCCGAATAGCGAGCCCCCTTCGAAATCCGGTAAAGAAGCGCGCGGATCAATGGGCACGAAATTGACATGGAAACAGCCGTCAATAGGCCACCCGACCGTACGCGCTGTAAACTCGAAGGCGAAGCGCAGTGTTGCCTTAAAATCGTCCTCCGCGTTCTCGTAGATCGCCTTGTCGAGGCAGATGGCCGGCTTCGCCTTGCTCCTTTGAGCCACAACTACAGCGTCGGAATGTCTCTCCCCAGGCAGATCGATTTCCAGATACAGGGGAGTTCCTGCGCCGAGGAAATAGCCACACCACAGCTTGACGGGAAAAATGGGCATAGAGCCGAGGATTGCCTCAATTTCGTTTGACCGGAAATACCAGCAGAGTCGCCGCGGATCGCCTGTTCCTTAATTCTTCTTCTCCGATTTTGCGGCTCCAGGAGCCTCTTTCTCCGTCGTTCCGGTTCAATTTGATCTTTCTCGACAGCCAGACCTCGGAGGGATCGGCCTTGGACCGTAATATTACACGGACTTCCGCGTTACGCATTTCGGGAATGAGCGCCTTGATCGTGATACGCAAGAGGCCCTCTCCCACAACTTCCGCCTCGGCCGACACGGCACCATCGGGCGAAAAGGCGCTGACTTTTCCTTGCGGGGCGTGCTGGGCAAATTGAGCCTTAATCATTTCCTTGGGAACTTCAACCTTGGCAAGGTGCCGCACTGGCACCGCCAGTAATCCTAGGTCGTTTTCCGAGGAAATCCTTACGTTGAACCCTGCCCGTCCTCGCGCATCGAGGAAACCGGGGCGTTCGTCGCCGGTTGTGTGGTCGATCAGGAACAGAGGGATCCCATCCCAATCAATACCCAAATGGCCGGGGTCGTGACATATCACCTGGACCCGGGTGGCATCTCCCTCGCTGGCCGGCGAAACCATCACCGTCACAGCCGACAATTCGCCCTGTTGGTAAGACCCGAAGCGGGTGTTGAATCTCGCGGCAGCGAGCAAGTCCATCGTCTCGTTCAGCGCACGCTCAAAGATGCTCGTCCCCAAATCATTTGGCATGTTCGTATACTTCCTGTTCCAGAAATCCGCCCCGCTTCGAGCTGCGGGGTACTCATATAGGTTGCAGCCGCAATGGTTCAGTCAAGTGGACAACTCAGTTACGGCGTCCATACGCGGGTGGGATCCCGGCCTGGCGGCGCATCGCCGCACCACACGCAGGACCGATCACTATCAAGGACCCAGGAACCGCAAACGCATTGCCGGGCGAACGCAGGCTTGGGCTCGTATTCACCCGTGAATGGAACGAGGGCCTGATTTAATTCTCGGCGCACTCCCTTCGTCGACACCTGGGCGGAAGAAATCAAAGGAATGTATCGTATCCGATTCATTTCCGGTAGTCTCCCATTCCAACGAACAGTAGGGACTGTGCTCTGCCGAAATCATTCGCCATCGCACAGCAACGCGTAGTACATCCCCTGAATGAACGACTTCATGTGTAACGTGGGACTCGGTCCTTTGACCGCCGTCGCCAAAAACGAGGCCAGCGTCATCCGGGTGGCCATCGTGCCCGGATTCCATGCGGACAAGCGATGCTTCTGGTCGCATTTCAAGGCGCCGCAGGTGCAGTTCCAGGCCTCAAACATCGGATCTAGTTCCTTGCCGAATCGCAACCGGACATCGTCGTTGGATGTGAATTTGAGTTCCGGGCCACCGACATTGCCGCGCAAGGGATAAGCGATCTGCAACTCGGCCTTGCCGTCGTCCAACACACGCAGAATGAGTCGCTGGCCGGTCGCCACCCACGCATAGTGATCGCCGTTTTTGAGCAGCTCGCCGGTCCCGCCTGCCAGGCGGTAGTTGCGCCGCGAACCGGCGGGAACCGGCATTCGCGAAAACGGCCTTACGACGACTTCGTCGCTCAATTGGCCGTCCCAGGCGAACTCGACCTCACTCTCGCGAGCAGGGTGGAACATCACGAACGGCTGCAGGAGCTTGTTCCTCAACAAGGCCACATGCGAATTGCCATCGAGTTTGAAATCGTACCCCCAACAGCGATTCAGATTGGGTATGAGACCATGCAGATAGCCGATGGCCGCGCCTACCGGTCCCTTATGTTTGGGGATATCTCCAAGTAATGAGGCTGCAAGCACCTGCATCGCTGGCTCCCACTCCCTGCGGATTGCGCAGACGGTCGCATGATCGACCACCCGCCGCAGCGGTTCGTTGCCACTCAAATCGTTGTCGACGGCCTTGAATTCATTCCGCGCTTCAGCGGCCTTCCACTTCCCCTGTGGCCACAAAAGAGCAAGGGCCATGGCCAGCGCGGTGGAACCAGGTTCATTTGCCAACCGGGGGCATACTTGTTGGATCGAAACTGGCCAGTTCCCTTTGGCCACGCTACCGAGTAGATCGAGAAGCTCGTTTCCGGAACGATGCCTGGCACCAAGATGGGTGTAAATCGAATCGAGGCATAGCACGGTTGGAACATAATGAGGCATCGATCGTAACCTCTCCCAATTCTGTTCCGCGACTAGAACTGCTGAATGCTGCTGCGGGCATTCTACACACGAGAAGAAGAAAAGAGACAGTCATAATAACTCGTTCCGTTTGGCGGGAATCCACAAAGCTTGTGGAATGATCGCAGCGCATGACATCGACAATCAGGGAATAGCTCCTGTTTGCCGGGCAGCGCCCGCAAAAAAGTAAGACCCCTACTTACATCACGAGAGCGCGTCGCGAGCATCAATCTGCGCGGGACGTTGACAGTCGCTCGGCGCCGGCGACATAATGCGGCACCCTCGCTGTGCCTCATCGCCGTGGTTGTCTGCTGCTCGCGCGCGGGGAGTAAGTGCCCGGCCGCCCGCGAGCAAGCCTTCGCCGGCGCCACATTTCTGGGGAGGGTCCGATGCATCAATTACCTGTCTTTCTCAGCGCTCTTCGCCGCGGACAGTTATGCGGTGCGACCAGCGCGATCGCGTGCATACCGAAGTTCATGCCCCGACTTTTTCTTTTCATATTGCTCCCGGTCTGCTTTCCGGGGATTTTTATCGCGCGGGCCCAGGCTCCGGCGGCCGCTCAGCGACCCTCCGTGCTTTCGTTTCCCGCCAATTTCGATGGCGGATGGAAAAAAACACAGTTCTTCGCGCCTGACTATCGAACCGCAGTAGGCCAGTGGGACGGCCGCATCGAGTATCGCCTGCCTCCGCTCGAGACGGTTAGCTGGGGCCCTTATCTCCGCATTGCAGGAATCGCCGGCTCGCAGGACGACGCATGGCAGAATGAGTGGATCGCCGAGCCGGGTCTTGGCTTGCAGGCCTTCCCGTTCAGCGCACCCAGCTTCCGCACCGGAACCAGCAAGATCGGCGCTTTGTTCGGCCCGCTACGCGCCTTTGGCGAATACAACTTCGTTCGCTACTGGGGCGCCTCCAATACGTGGAGGCCGCGTCAGCAGGTGCGCGCCGGATTCGATTACTGGAAGGCCGTGGGAGTTAACGACCTTTCGCATGCATGGTGGACGGAGATTTGGAACGGGCTGTATTGGCAATCATCCAACGAGTTCACCGATCGTTACGATTCGGTCGTCTTCGCCAATTCGTTCCGGGTGGGAGCGAGATATCCGCGGCATAGGGCATTGTCGGCACTATCCCCATATGTTCTGGCTCAGAGTTCGCGGACGAAGTACGACTATGCGGGCCAGACTACTGATTTCTATTGGGAAAACAGCTTCATCGGAGGCGGCGGATTGCGCATAAGTCCCAACCTGCCACCACCGGGTCCCAACTCCAGGGGAATCACGCGCCTTGTTATTTACGCCGAATATCTGAACACAGCCGCGTACTACGGGCCGACTGCCCCCCCTACTGTTCCGAGGTACGACATTCACGCCGGCGTGAGTTTCAGCCTCGCGAACTGGTATCAGTAGCGCGGACGCCGAGCCCAGGAGGCGGGAACCATGAAATACCGTGCTTCGCTTAGTGTTGCCCTTCTCTCGACCGGGTGCGCCGCCCTGTCGGGCTGCAGCCACACACATACAACCACCGCCTCATCGGCCATCTCTTCGGTGAGCGTCTCGTGCTCGCCTTCCGCCATTCAAACTACACAGACCAGCCAGTGCTCGGCTACGGTTTCGGGCACGGGTAGCTACAGTTCAACGGTAAACTGGTTGGCCTCGGGGGGCACGGTCAATTCGGGCGGAGTATTTACGCCGTCAGCGGCGGGTAAAGTTACCGTCACCGCCGTCTCGACCCAAGATTCCGGTAAGTCCGGCTCCGCGAGCGTGACGGTTAGCTTGGCCAGCGCGGCCTACCAGGTGTTCGGCATTGATTACAGTCCCTACGTTGGTTCGCAAACCCCGAATACCGGGGCGCCTCCGAGCGACGACCAGATAACTCAGCAGCTTGAGTTACTCGCCACTTTCACCAAGGAAATTCGCACTTATTCGTGCACCGGACAGGAACACGTGCCGCAGATCGCGAAGCAATTGGGGCTCAAGGTGTATATGGGAGTGTGGATCGGAACGGATGCGGCCGCCAACCAGAATGAAATCAATTCCTGCGTCGCAATCGCCAAATCCGTTGGAGTTGACGCTATCATCGTCGGAAGCGAGGCGCTACTGAACGGTTACGCGTCCCCGCAACAACTTATCGCCTACATCGGTCAGGTGCGTGCCGCGGTGCCGGGCGTTCCCATTTCAACGGCCGATACCAACACCGTGCTCGAGAACAATCCCGATGTTGTGGCGGTGTGCGATTTTGTGTTCGTCAACTATTACCCCTTCTGGGAGGGCACGGACATATCGACCGCAATGGGTACCCTCAACGCGGAAGATGCACTTTTGCGCTCCACTTATGCGCCCAAGGATGTGATCGTCTCCGAGACCGGGTGGAAAAGCTTCGGCGCGACCGTGGGTAGCGCGGTGCCGTCCGTCGAAAACGCGGCAAGTTATTTCCTCGATTTCGAATCGTGGGCGCAGGCGGGAAAGAGGGAGACGTTCTACTTCGAGGCCCACGACGAACCGTGGAAGGGGACCGAAGACGGCTGGGGAATCTGGGATCAAAACCTGTCGATGAAAGCGGGCATGATGGCGGTTTTCAACGGCCAGACCGTGGCTGACAACTGGACTTGCAACGCGGTGCCGGGCGGCAGCGGGCCTCCCCTGCTTCAATTTACTTCGGTGCCTGCGCTGGGCAGCAGTGCCTGGCTGCAAGGTCAGGAGTGGCACGAGCCGCCGGGTGACTACCACTTGGTGGCTTACATTCACGTCGGCTCGCTTGGATGGTGGGTGAAGCCCTATGCGGCCAATCCCATCACGTTGCTCAACTGCGATGGAACGTGGTCAGTCAACATCGTGACCGGTGGCGAGGATGCTTCTGCAGACACCATCACGGCGTTTCTGATCCCGGCCACATACAATCCGCCCATTCTGGAAGGGGCGGGCGGCCTTCCCCAGGAGTTGTACACCAATTCGGTTGCCAACGTGACGGCCAATCGCTGAGAACGGGTGCAGTCTCCGCGCCGCTAAACATCAACACTTGCATGTGGCCCACCGGCGTCCCGAGGGCCATTAAAAAACCTCGGGCCCGGTGCTGGACTCCAAGCGGTCAAGCAATGGAGGAGCTATGAAGAAGATCTCGGCGCTTTTCTTACTCGGTCCTTTCTTTTGCCTGAGCATCGGCTGCGGAAGCAGTAATAGTGGTGGCGGGAATGGAGGTGATAGTGGAGGAGGTTCCTCGAGTAAAGCGTCGATTATAGTCTCGATTTCAGGGTTGCCGGGCGGAACCCAGGCGGCCGTTACTGTCAGCAATACGTCAGGCTTCAGCCACCCATTAACATCCAGTCAGACTGTGGATGTTACCGCAGGAACTTACACCGTTACAGCCAAGCCGGTAACTCAGACGAACTCCATTTATGAGCCTGTGCAAGTTACCCAAACGGTAACGGCATCGATTTCCTCCTCGATCTCTGTCCAGGTGCAGTATGCGGTGCTGTCGTATAAGTACTCTGCAATCGGTTATCCCGGCACCATCTGGACAGTTGCAACCGGTATCAACAACGCCGGGGAGATAGTAGGTTATTACACGGATTATTACGGCAACTACCATGGATTTACGGATTCTGGGGGCGCGTTTACGTCCTTTGAATGCCCCACTGCTGCCTCTTCGCCTGGAAGTGTGGCGGAAACCTGGGCCTACGGCATCAACGACCGCGGACAGATAGTGGGCTATTGCATGGATGCCTATCCACCCTATTCTCTCCAGAAGCCAGGTTTCGCTGAAGATGGATATCTTTACGATCATGGAAACTTTACGGTAGTCAATTACCCCGATGCTTTCGAGACCTTTCCGGCTGCAATTAATTCGCAGGGATCGATTGCCGGCCTTTACGAAAATGACGACACGAACTCGCAGGGAGATTCACAGGGGTATTACTATAGCGGAGGGACTTACAAAACCATCGACTATGCCGGCGCGCAAGATACCGAAATACTGGGCATCAATAACTCCGGCCAGATGAGTGGGTATTCCGGTTTTCTTCGACACTACCCAGACTGCTACTATAACGAGGTTCGTATATGCTGGCGGGAGTTTCACCGATTTGAACTCTGGCACGCTCGCAGCTTCCTTGAACGATGTTGGCCAGGTTGTTGGTTATATACGTATTCGCTAAATCCTGTGGGATTCATTTGGGTGAATGGAACCCAAATAGAGCATCGTGTATCCGAATGCGACCGGAACCTACGCGAACGGCATCAACAACAGCGGCCAGATTGTCGGGTATTACGAGGATGAACAAAGAAATGACCACGGCTTTTTGGCCGCACCTGTGCAATAAGGCACGGAACTTTAGCCGGACCACATCCCGGTCGTGCGGCAAATCTGGGATCGGCCAGGAGGGTTGTCCTTGGGCTCCCTTGCACGTGAAACACGAGAGGAATCGCGATCTCGATCCACCGGCCGGCCGCGCGTCAGGCCCGTTTTAACAACGGGGTGCTCGGGATTTAGCCTCAGGCCAGGAAGAGTTCACTACAAACACGGCAAACAATCCCGCCCCGCTTCAGTTCGCCCGGGGGACAACGCAGGATCCTTTGCGGGATGCAGGCGCAGCCCGCCACAACCCAGAGCGCCTGCTTCCTCGGCGGCTCCGGGGCAACGATCCGCGGCAGGCTCTTCGAGGTGACCACGGAGAACTTGCTCAGAATGTGCAGAACGCCCTCGTACTGCGCGGGAACTCCGGCTGCCGGCCAAGTGGTCACACAGTGGCCGTACCGGCGGTTCAGGAAATGCACCGCCAGGCCCAGTTGCTCGGCCGCCCTCCGGAATTCCATGCGGTGGTAGTAGCCTTTCAGCGACACGCCGCCATAGTGCTGGTCTCCATCCTTCCTCGTTTCCCAGAGAATTGCATGCGCAGCCTCGTGGAGGATGGTGTTCAGGAGATCATCCGGAGACCCAAACATCCCGGGATGAACAGCAACTTCGTGGAGCAGATCCTGCTGGCGCCTTTTCAGCCAGGCATCCCCTACGAAGTGGCCACGACGCCGAAATTCGCGGGCCGAGAGCACCAGCATCACAACCTGCGGCAACCCAGGGATGATCTCGCGTAACTGGCTCCATGCCGTCTCGAGCACTGCGGTAAAGCAGCTGCCGCTCGGGTGGGACACTGCTGCGTCGACGAGTTGGGCCGAGGGTTCCACATCCATTGTGGATGGCCGATGCGTGATCCGCATGCTTAAGCACCTCCACTTATTCAGTAGGGAGTGTTGCGAAGCGCGCGTCGTCTGCGAATGAACGAGGCCACTCCCTACCTACGGGCTAGAGGTGCACGCCCGTGGGACTCCGGCTGAATCTGAAGACCAAGGCCACCGAACAAAAACAAGGCGGCTTTCGTCGCGTCGAATCCATCGGTTTTGCAGATCAGGATGCAAGCAAGAGGATCGCTAGCAGCCGCGTTCCTGAAATTCCCGCGCATACCTTGCACTGGAACGTCAGTGGTCTGTCTCCTGATAGAACCCTTTCCGCTGTCGCCGAAGTAATCGGACAAGGACGAATCCGGATCTCGGTCCGAGCTTTTGCGCCGGAATCGCGGAACTCGTCGGTCATCGTTGTCTTGCGGTCCAAAACCGCGCCAACGGTGGTGTGGCTCAGCAAAGAGATCACATTGAATCTGAACGACGGATGGATCGGCCATTGGAGTGGTCCGATCGGAAATGCTTTCCACCCCGCGGATGCCGCCATCGCAGTGATGTCCGTCTAGCGCGCGTGAGCAGCAACCACTTATTGGGCCCCCTACATTCTGAGTGTGCGAGATTCCGAGATTTCGCTGTTCCCGTGAAGCCCCCCTTCAGTTTTGTCGGGCGAGCATGGGGATGCTTCCCCATCGCGGTGAGCGATGGAATGACCAGTTATCGAAGTTTCCAATCGGATTTGGAGGTATGAGTATGCGCAAGCGGTTTGCTGTCTCCGTTGTGCTCAGTGTATGCCTGGCATTGGTCGCGCAGGGTTCGGCCTCTGCGAAGTGGCCGGACAACAGCGGCAATCTACCAGGCATGGATCAGAACGTGGCGCTCAAGGCGGGGTTAATTGGCGCAGGCGGTGCTGCGCTGATCGGGGTGCTTCTGTACCATCGTCATCACCAGCGTCAGAAGGCCGAACTCTCCCCCCTGGCAATACCCTCTGTTCTCGCGTTCGACAGGGCCGACAAGGAACGCGAGCTTTCCATCATCAATAACACCCAGTCACCCCTGAACGTCGCTGAGGTCGTGGTGGACCACGGCTTTTCGATCGCGGGCTCCTTCTCGTTTCCCAAGCTGATTCATGCCGGCGAGCAACTCGACGTTCCGATATCCCGTGCTGCTCCCTTTAGTGCTAAGCGCGGTCGCATTTCGGTGACGATGATCGACTCGAATGGCAAGACGGTGACCCGCCTGGTGGCGCTGCGCGCGGCGTCTTTCAGACCGGCTCAGTAGACCCACCTTACCCAGGCTGGCTCCCGGGCCGGGCCGGCCTGGTCCCGCCAAAGGAGGTCCTATGCGCATGAAACAGTTGTATCTCATCCTGTGGTTGGTGTTGTCCCTCGGGACGACTTCCGCGGTCGGTCAGCTAACCGCGAAGGTTGCTCCGGCTCCGCCGCCCAACGCTCCATCGGGGTTTCGCGGCACTGTGCGTACTGCCCTGGGCGCGCCATATCTGGAACAGATCTCGTTTCGTGAGATGCCCAGAGGAGATCGGCGCCGCCCCGAGTTAATCAGAATAGCTCCCGATAAGAATGGCAACTTCGTCTCCGATCGCCGGCTTCCCGCCCGGTTCACGGTGGAAACCACCCCGGCGTGTGTGGAGTTATCCAAGCTCGTGTTGGACGTTCCACAGCGGGGTGAACAGACCTCACTCGGCCTGGGCATCAACTTTGATCAGCTCAGCAAAACTTTTTCCATGAACAATGTCCTGTCTGTCACGAACCTGGCGACGCTCACTCGATTTAAGGATACGTTTGGCGGAATCAATCTCGGCTGCCCGAACCGCAAACATTCCCAGGGAGGTAACAGTCAATGAAAGTCCTTTCGGTTTCGCTGATGGCGCTCTGCGCTGCCATGTCGACCTCGGGCCAGCAGTTAAGTTTAGTCGGCAGACCTGCTGTTTCCCACGTCATCACATACTCGCCCGTTTACCTGGGGGGCGATACGCAGCTTTCACAAAGGGTTCAGGTCCTTGACGACCACGGTCGGCCGCTCGCCGGAGTGGCCGTCCGGCTCTACGCGCGTTCCCGTAACGGTGTTCTCCTGCGGCTGCGCAGCTTCGGGTTCACCGACCGCAACGGGGTAGCCACCGCGACTGGCTTGTTCGAACTGGAAAATGACCCGCACGTTGCGCTTCAAGCCTGCCTGGTTGAACAAGAAGACGTTTGCAGTCCTCCCGGCGATTTCAATGTCTTTCGGCGGGTGGACTTCGAGATGACCTTTTCCTACGAGAAGAACACACAGATAGGATCCATCGGGTACAGCGTCAATGGCAAGGCCGAATCGGGCTCATTCGCCGCTGCGCAATCGACGTACGATATCTCCGGCCGAACGGTGTTCTCTGTCTTCGACCATCGCACCAAGAGCGGAAAAGAATCCGGATTGAGCGTGTACACCGGGTATTCCTACGGAGCCAACATCAACGACTCTCTCCTGTCGCCAAAGCTCAATACGGAAACGCTTCGGCCCGGAGGGTTCATCGCCGGTGGAAATCTCATCTTCGCATCGCGGCTACTCGTCGATGGTTCGGTCGCATTCCCGAACAAGAGCGAGGGCGGTTATCGCGATGCCGAGGGAATGTTCGTACAGCCGTTTACCAAACGCCTGAACGGGCTTGCCGGGTACTCGCTATATGTCCCTGAGCCGCCCCATGGAACCGTGCTGGGAAGCTCTCAAGGTCCCCGCGTGGGCTTGCAGCTGCTTCCCGTATCGGGTGCCCAAAGTTTCCGCATCCTGGCGGGGTGGGTGACGACGAATCGCAGTTCATTCCCCGATCAATCGAATACCGCCAACACCATTCAACTGCCTAAAATGCGCTCGCCTGAAGCGACCTTCGCGTGGGACTTTCATCACGGGGGTCCGGCCTGGGGTAACTTCACCTTTTCCGCGGGCAATATTGGAACTCCCGCGCCGCCTTATTACAGCATGGGCGTCACCGTAACCCTCCGCAACTTTCTCCGGAGGCTCCCATGAGCCTGAAGATCATTGCATTGCTGTTGCTCGTCTTCAGCCAGGCAGAGCGGGCCGCGCATGCCCAGAACCCGCCGCTGGCGAAGATTGAGATAGGCGCAATCGTCGGGGCTCAGTACATACCGGCAAGCGGGCGCTTCTTCCTGTATGCCGAGCCCGTCCCCGGTTCTCTAAGCGCGGAGCTATGGCGCGACGAAGTGGTCCAGGTTGCCAAGGCGTCCCTGGCTGTCGGTCAGAGCTATGGCTTCTCGCTCGATTTCGCCCGCAGAGGAACCCAAAAGTTCAAGCCCGACGACATTTATGACTTCAAGGAAATTGCGGAGCGGCTCTCCGAGGCGGATGTGGCGAACCCCATTCTCACCACCCTTCGTGCGAGACTGGGTTCGCTCCGCATTCCGTCGTCGGCCAAGCCCTCGAAGGATGAGATTCGACAGCTCACCGATGCCTTCAACCGCTTGCTCGCTGATCCGACGCTGGTTCCTACACTCTGCATTGAAGACTCCAATCCCGATATCGCGCCGTTGCTTAAAGATGGGTGCGACTCCCGCCGCGCGCGGCTAATCATCGAAGATTTTGTCGGCCGAGGACTGCGCCGGGATATCGAGCACCGCTATGTCATCACCTACAAACCACTCATGGACAACGACGATCTGCAGCGAGTCTTTTCTTCTACACGCGCCGAAGCCGTACTGCTTTCCGGAGACGCCTGGCTCAAGACTTTGGCCGGCGAAGGAGGACAATTTCCCGTCGGGTTGGCGTTCGGTCCCTCCGAAGTCAATCTCTGCGCCGAAGAGGCCATGACCGCGTCCCAGCGAGGAAGTGACATTCCGAACGGCGAACACGCCGAGTATTTCTCGCTGGATCTCGACTATGCGCCGGCTCCTCCCGCGCTTCCAGGGAAGGTCATCTGGTTTACCAATCAGCGGCTGGTCGTTAGCACCGACCGCGGGGAGGGTTCTCAGCCGGATTGCTCGGACCGCTTCGCGACCCTCCTTAATAAGAGTCTTCCCAGGATCGTGAACTATGACGGGAAACTCGGCTCCGACCTCCGCAACCTGCGCGCGTTACTGGAGCTTTCCAGGTCAGTCAATTACTTCATAGAGTTGGCTCCGATCGATAAAGAGTATTTACCCACCGTGCCCACGGAACGCATCCGGAACGTCCCGCCGCCGGTTGTGGACATGCCCATCCGATTTGCCGCCTCAGGCAGGGCGCTGGGCTATCGCAGCTTCGGGGGGGTCATGCTCGCTCGAGGTCCCTTCTGCGGAATTCCCACAGTCGGGAAGACGCAGACTGCCGAAAACGACCTTGGTGACCGCAAGCTTACAGAGCCAGGTTTCGCCGTCAAAACAGTGGAAGTCGGCGGATCCAGGCTGTTGCGTATCGATATCAGCAGCATCCTGATGAAAACGGTTAACCTCGGGAACAAGACTGTGGAAGAAACGACGCTGCCAAATCAGGATCCGTAAGTAATTAGCGCAACTGCCGCCACGCTCTTTTCACTACTTTCTTACTATTTGTTGGCGTCTGCTGGCACCTCCTAGTTGCCGCTAGCAAGTGCTGGCACGCATTCATTCCAGCCCATCTTCGCTTCCATCCCAACCACTGGAAGGAGCATGGGCTTGGCGAACAAGTCAGTGGTTCTCTCCACCAGTCCATCAAGATCGGAAGGAAGTGGGTCCTACAAGCAGTGGACGAGGATTCCTCTCATTTCTCCGACGCGGTACCTAGTGAAAAAACCGGCCCAGATGGCATGCCGGATGCGGAATTACTGCCGGTTAGCTGACCGCAGTGCAAGAAGAGCCTTCAGGTCATCGCGGACACTTTGCGGCTCGTCTTCAAGCGGCTGGTTAGCTATGTCTTTGGCGGCATCGAGAGATCCCTCAACATCGGCATTCAGGGCGTCAAACAGCGGTTCCATATCCTGCTGTGCCGGCCCCTCGGCTGCGATGAGTTCAAGAGTCTTCCGCATTGCGCCAACGACGAAAAGCTTTGCACGAGCACCTGAGCGATCTGCCGTCGGGCCACGTCGCCATCCTTCGGCGTGCCAGTATGGCGCTTGTCGCCTTGCAGGAATAAGAGTTTGTGCTCATTCGGACCGTTGTAGTCGAACCAGCCGGGGCGAACGATCGTGTAAGGTATTCTGCCAGCTCGGAGGAGTCTCTCAGAACGCCTCTTCCAGTCGTGCGCTTCGGTTGAACGATTGTAAGAGCTGGTTCGATTCGTAACGCCGATCGAGGTCATGAGGGCGATGCGTAAATGCTTTGAGCCGAGCGCCATGAGGACATTGCGTACACCGCCATAATCGATCGTCTCGGCTCCGACTTTTCCCTGGCCGTCAGAGCCGAGGGTGAAGACAACCGCGTCAATTCCCTCCACCGCTGGACCAAGTGTGTCAGGACGCGTAACGTCACCTTGGATGACCTGAACCGCTTTGGAGAACCGCTGAGCCTTAGCAGGGTCGCGCACCAGGGCGCGGACGGTATATCGCTTTTCATAGGCCACCTCGACGACGTGGCCCCGATGCTGCCTGTCGCGCCAACGACTAGTACGGTCTTTACAGTGTCGTTCATTTCATCTCCTGGGGGTTCGCTTCTCCTGCTACGACGATTGATAGGGAGCAACTTCGTCGATGCCCGCAAAGCATTGAGCGTGCGTGGATATCCGATGAATGGCAGGAGTTGTGTGACGACATCGATGAGCCTTGCGCGGCTGTTGCCCACGCGCAGATTCGCCGAGACGTGGCCTTTTGCCTGCGGATCACAGCCGCCAAGCGAAATCAACATGCTGAAATGTGAGCAGTTCGCGCGTAGGCAGATCGATGCCGCCGCGCGAAACGTGATCGCCAAGGCAGTTGGCCGCAAGAAAGCGGTGAATATGCTGCTGGTCATCTGGTGCGGATGCGAGCATCCTTTGGAGTCCCTCTTCGCCGGCGATCTGCTTCTGCAGGACGAGTCCCTTTTTCGCACGAGTTTCCGGCGTAGTTGTTGACTGAGGCGGCAGCGGCAAATTGATCCCGTTCTCCTTCAGGAATGCGTTCGTCGCGAGCAGGAAATCGAACACCTTGGCCATCCCCAGATATTGCACCCCCTGATAGACGATCTCCTTGATTTCGATCGGAGTCATGCCGACGATTAGAGCCGGCTGCAGCATGACTTTGTATTCCGCGAGCGCCTGGCAGGCAATCATGGATGCAAGCTGCACCATCAAGCGTGTTCGTATGTCGAGGCTGCCATGCGACAGCACTTAGTCGAACGCAAAGTTATCGAACACTTCCATCAGTTCCGGGTCGGTCACGGCGAGTGTGGAAACATGACCCGGAAAGAGCTCGTCGTGGTTCTTCTGTGCACGTGCGTTTGGAGCCATCTAAGTTTCCCTTTCCTCACCGTCCCACGCGCGCCTGCAGGTTTGACGGATACCGTGCACCCTGCACCTCGATACCGGCGACCGCCTTCTCGATCTCGGCGAGGTCCGCGGCGCTCAACTCGATAGCTGCGGCACCAAGGTTCTCTTCCAGGCGATGCAGTTTTGTGGTGCCGGGAATGGGCGCAATCCACGGCCTCTGGGCAAGCAGCCAGGCCAGAGCGACCTGCGCATTGGTTGCGCCCTTCGCTGCCGCAATGCCGGACAGAACATCGACAATTTTCTGATTCACCTTGCGGTTCTCTTCCGTGAAGCGTGGCACCACGTTGCGGAAGTCCGTCGAGTCAAACTGGGTTTTATCGTTAATAGCGCCGGTCAGGAACCCCTTGCCGAGAGGACTGAATGGGACGAATCCGATTCCAAGTTCCTCGAGTGTTGGCAGAATCTCCTTCTCTGGCTCACGCCACCACAAAGAGTACTCGCTCTGCAGCGCTGTGACCGGCTGAACAGCGTGTGCACGGCGAATGCTTTCCGCGCCCGCCTCAGACATGCCAAAGTGCTTTACCTTACCCGCATCGATGAGATCTTTGACTGTACCGGCGACGTCCTCGATCGGCACATCAGGATCGACACGATGCTGATAAAACAGATCGATGACATCAGTCCTGAGGCGTGTCAAAGCCGCGTCGGCCACCTCGCGGATGCGCTCCGGCCGGCTGTCCATCCCCTTCGTGGGAATGCCATCCTTGAAGCCGAACTTGGTTGCGATCACTACTTCTTTGCGGAAGGGCTGGAGTGCCTCGCCGACTACTTCTTCGTTAAGGAAGGGGCCGTAGGCTTCAGCGGTATCGAAGAATGTAACGCCGCGGTCAAATGCTGTCCAAATCAGCGTGATCGCCTGTTGCCGGTCCGTCGCCGGCCCATATCCAAAGCTCAGGCCCATGCACCCCAGCCCGAGAGCCGAAACCTCAAGGTTGCTCTTTCCAAGTTTGCGCTTCTGCATTTGTTTCTCCTTCTGCGTCGAATGATTGCGGAATGAACCTCAGGATCCAGCTAGCAAGCGATTTCTATCGATCGATCACCGCCACGTGCTCCTTCCTTGTTTATGAGGCCCTTGACAGCCACTTGCTCAAAAGCGATTGGCGCTATGGGAATTGCACAGCGACCAAACTATTGGAGAATAACGTCGCCTTGTCATCTCCGGTCTCCATGTCGCCTCTTCGAGGGTCCGGCCCGGTACGTTGGGGGCTCGCGCCTTCGCGTTCTTGACTTCCCGTCTGCGGGGCGGAAGCTGTCAAATAAGTGGAAATACAAACAGCGAGATAGGAGATTTCCCGAACCCACGAAATCCTCTAACACACCACTTTCAGCGGCTGGTGTTTAAAGACCCAAGGGAGTCAACCGCCTGGAACCACAACTTGATGCTACGAGTAGCCGGGCTTTCGGCGGTATCCCAATCCTACGGATCTCTTGCCTATTTCTCTAAAGGCAACAACTTTTTCTATCGTCCTCAAGCCGCGCGGAGGTAGGCTCGTCCATAGAGGTTGAGGTCGACCATGGCGATAGCGCCCACCATCGACTCGGTTCCTTCCGGAGGAATCGCGGAGCAGCAAAGCGAACCCCGCTTCTGCAGCATTTGGCACAGAAGATCGCCGCCCATGCACAGGTCGGGGGCGACACGAACACTGAAATTCCGGGACTGCGGCTGTTTCGCAGGACAAGCCTGTCCAGTTGCACCTCGGCAGCATACGAGCCGTCGCTCATCGTCTATGCCCAAGGCCAAAAGACCGTTCAGGTTGGCGGATCGACCTACACTTGCGATGAGGGCACCTGCCAGTTAACCAGCGTCGACATGCCGGTGTTCAGTCAGGTGACACGGGCGAGCACCGAGGAACCAATTCTCGCGATCATACAGAAGCTTGACATGGCTTTGGTGCGCGAGGTCCTCAGTCAGCAGGAGTTTCTCGCCCCCGAAGCCTGCGCCGGCACGCCCGGTATGGCGATTGGTAAGTCCACGTCAGAGCTAGTGACGGCATGCATGCGGCTGCTTGACCTGCTCGACGCACAGCACGACATTGCTTTCCTGGCTGGGCTCGTACAGCGTGAAGTTGTTTATCGCGCGCTGCGAAGCCCTTTGGGCAAGCACCTGAGGGCGATCGCGACCTTGGGAGATCAGAGCAATCGCACGGCAAAGGCTGTGGCCTGGCTTAAGGCCAACTACTTCAAACCCCTGCATGTGGAGGAACTGGCAGAACTTGCGCAGATGGCTGTATCCACGTTCCATCTCCGTTTCAAATCGCTTACGCAGATGAGCCCTCTTCAATATCAGAAGCGGCTCCGCCTTCACCAGGCTCGCATGCGCATGATGAACGATGGGCTGGATGCGGCCAGCGCTGCCTTCGAAGTGGGCTATGAGAGCGCCAGTCAATTCAGCCGGGAATACCGCCGCTTCTTCGGCCGGCCTCCTATGCAAGATGTAAAGGTGCTTCAGATGGCTGGCAGCTAAGTGGGATCTGTATAACGCCTTCGGGCGTCAACCGGGGGCCTGAGACATGCTCACCGCGCTCGTCCTGGATTGAACGATTCTCTTGAATGCTTGCCCAGTCCTCTTAATCAGGCGGATTGATCGGCGTTTTATTCAATTAGGTACTGTTGCGAACTGGGTTTCAGCATTTAGAGTGGTGCCAATCCTGTTGTCGTCTGACTTCGGAATATAGATTGGAGGCAACGCTCAATGGCCACGATTACCGTGAATGGCGTCAAGCGAGAATTTCAGGCCCCCGGCGATACGCCGCTTCTCTACGTCTTGCGAAACGATCTTCTCCTCACTGGTCCGCAATTCGGCTGCGGACTGGCGCAGTGCGGAGCTTGTTCCGTTCTGATCGATGGCAAGGAAGTGCGTTCCTGCATTACTGCCGTCTCGGATGTTGCTCCTGGCCAGGAGATCATCACGCTCGAAGGCCTGCCCGGCCGGTGGGCAAAGCAAAAGGGCTTCTCGGCTGAGGAAGCGAAGAACACACTTCACCCCGTCCAACAAGCCTGGATCGAGCAGCAGACTCCCCAGTGCGGATTCTGCCAAAACGGAATGATGATTAAGGCGACGGAACTGCTGGAAAGCAATCGGAACCCGAATCCGGAGCAGATCAAAGCGGCGTACACCACGTCCGGCGTATCTCCGATTCTGTGCCGCTGCGGAACGTATAAGGCGGTCATTGAGTCCGTGCAGCATGCCGCCGCGATCATGGCAAAAGGGAGGTAGGCGATGACGACCAAGAACACCAATTCGATCGATGTCTTTGGCGCGACGCTCACCCGCCGCCAGTTCGTGAAAACAAGCGGCATCCTTGCTGTCGGCATCAGTGTAGTTGGCCCAGCCAACCTCCGTGGCGATGGGCCGAAAGCAACCGTCGCGAAGAACTCCCTCGATCCGTCCCTCGCCAGTAACTGGCTCGAAATCCACCCTGACAACACGGTCACGATCCGCACGGGCAAAAACGACTTCGGCCAGGGCTCGGTCTACACGGCGTACAGGCAGATCGTGGCGGAAGAGCTGTCGATGCCCTTCGAGGCTATCACCACTGTCGTCTCGGGATCTACCGACCAGACCCCCGATGGCGGCGGATCGTTCGGCTTCCTGAACGACGGTACGCCAAATCTTCGCAAGGTGGCCGCCTACACCTACCAGGCACTGCTAGATCTCGCGGCGACAAAACTTGGCGCGCCAAAAGACAAGCTGACAGTCAAGGAAGGTGTCGTCTCCGGCGGAGGCAAGAGCATCTCGTACGGTGACCTCATCAAAGGCCAGCAGTTAAACCTGACCATCCCGGTCCGCGGGGATCTGACAAACATCATGGGCCTGACGGTAGACGGCAAACCTCCCTTGAAACCCGTGAGCGAGTACAAGGTCATCGGCAAGTCGTTCCCCAGCTCCGCGATTCAGGCAAAGGTGTCGGCCAAGGCGAATTGGGCGACGGATGTGCGCCTGCCGGGGATGCTGCATGGACGCGTGGTTCACCCGAAAACACTTGGCTCCACTCTGGTGTCCGCCGGCAAGCTCGACAAAACGAAATATCCGAATGCCCAGGTCATCGTGAGGCAGAATCTCGTCGGCGTAGTCGCGCCCACCGAATGGGAAGCTATCCAGGCCGCACAGCAAATCGCCGGTGACACCAAGTGGACGGATTGGAAAGGACTGCCCGGAAGCGCGAAGCTTTATGAGTGTCTGAGAAAAGACTCCGACTGGACGTCGACTCCAGTGATGAAGAGCGGCGCAACCAAAGGCGACGCCGCCGCCGCCCTGGCATCGGCCAGGAAGAAGCTCTCCGCCACTTACCAGATGTCGTACATGAAACATGCGCCGATCGGCCCAACCATGGCAGTCGGCGATGTCAGAGCCGACGGCATGGTGCATGTCCACACGCACAATCAGAATCCGCAGGCACTGCGCGGCGAGATCGCGAGGATGCTCGGCACGACGATAGACAAGGTGATCGTGCACATCTATCCCGGGCCGGGGCACTACGGTCGATCGAATGGCGGCAACGCCGGAGCGGAAGACGAAGCCGTCGTCCTGTCGCAAGCTCTCGGCAAGCCGGTGCGCGTTCAGTGGATGCGTGCCGACGACATGCAGTGGTCCACGCAATCCCCGGCTTCCTTCTCAGACGTGGAGCTGGCAGTGGATGATCAGGGCAAGCTCGCCGCCTACCAGGTCGACCACTACATGCCACCCATGCAGGACGACCGGCCCGTGGGCGCGGTGCTGGCAGGACTGCCGACGATGCCTGCTCCGGATGTCCACGGCGACTTCGTCACCTCGACAGTGAACAACATCTCTGACGAGTGGCTCTACGCCCAGGCTGGGAACATCATTGAGCGCGGGCATGGCACCTTCCAGGTGGGCCAAAAGGCATCGCCCATCGCGGTGGGCCTGCGCGATCACAGTATGCGCACGCCGGTGCAGTTCCAGCAGAATTATCCACGCGAACTGGCCATCAGCGAAGCGGCCACGCTCGCGGGCGTGGATGCGATTCAATTCCGCATCGACAACCTGAAGGAAGAGCGCGCTATCGGCGTGCTCAAGGCTGTACGCGAAGCCTCGGGCTGGGATACCCGCCCCTCGCCCGGGCCGGGTCTTGCGACGACAGGAAAAGAGGCAGTCCGCGGGCGCGGCGTCTCGCTCATGCTGCGCGATGGAACTTACTGGGCCTGCGTTTGCCACATTGCCGTCACTCCCGAGACCGGCGTTATCAAGGTCGAGAAGTGCGCGCTGGCAGTTGATCCCGGAGTTGTTATCAATCCAATGCACCTCAAGCGCCAAGTGGAAGGTGGCGCAATGATGGGAATCAGCATTGCGTTGCTCGAAGAGGTGGCGATCGACGAGAGCGGCGTTACTCAGGATGACTGGCTCAGCTATCCCATCCTCACCATGGCCGACATCCCTGAGATCAAGGTTGAGCTGATTCACAATCCAAACGTCGGCACCTATGGCGGTGGCTCTGAAGCAGCGAATGCTCTGGCTGCGCCGGCGATCGCGGCCGCATTCCATGACGCGACCGGAAAGGTAATTCGGAGGCTTCCGATGAAGCCGGCTTACGTGCTGGCCGTTTTAAAAACGTAAGGGAACAGCAATTGCGCCTTGCTTGCTATTCGATGATGGAAGACCTTATTGCCCGACGGTGCGGCCTGGCTTGGCGGCTTCGCAAAGAAGAAACGGGGCTCTTGGGTTAGCGGCGTGAATTGAGTTCGGGCGATCAAGTGTGAGCCGCGCAAATTGGCAGATCTGGTTTCCGCACGTGACCCAAATCTTAAACTCACGGAGTATAACCGAGGCATTCAGGGTCAACGTGCTATTCCCCTCGGCTTTGAATAGCAGTTGCCAGGTTCATGCTTGGTCGGCTTTGCCCTGGATATTTACATCAGGAAAGAGCCCAGCCGGAACGGTCTTGCCGTCGTATAAACTGCGCGGCCTGAGGACAATTTTTCGCAACCATCTTTGGTCCGTCCCACTCGATCTTCTGGCCGGCGCGCAATGACACGCAGCCCAGCAGCATGATTTCCGTGAGGCGCGCGGCGATGTCAAAACGCGAGTAGCAGATCTCCGGCTTGTTTTCCTTGATGGCAACGAGCCATTCCTGCGCATGGGCAAAAACACTGCCTCCGGATTTCTTGCCGTCGCCAGTCTTGCCATACTGGTTGCGCGGAATGCGCTCCGGATATTGCGCCATGGCCGGGTGCTTGGTGTAGTGGAGGAATTTTTGTTCGCCCTTCAGCTTCACGAAGAAACTGGTTCCATAATCGTCCGGCGAAAAGACCGTGCCTCCCTCGCCAACCAGCAGACAACCGCTTTCGGGAACTTCGCCGCTGCAGCGCGATGATGTCGGCGGTCAGTTCGACAGGCGGCTTGTTGCTCAGGTCATGGCCGCCACGGGCTTTGGGGTCAGGCTGGCCGCCGTCATACCACCACAGTGTCACCGCATCATGCTCGATCTTTCGGTAACGGTGGAAAAGATGCGGGTGTTCGAGCGGGAACGCGCGCCTTGCGCTTGGGAAAGTCGAAGCGAATTTTGGAACCGACGGGATACGATTCCTTGTTCATCTGGCCGAAAGGCGTCGCTTCCACCTCCGTCGGGTAACCGAGATCTAAGGCGCGAAACGGCATGTTGACCGTGTGGCACGCCATGTCGCCCAGCGCGCCGCAGCCGAAAGTCCTGCCAGCCGCGCCAGTTAAACGGCTCGTAGATTCCATCCCGATCCTCTGGATTACGGCTGCCTATATACGGCCGCATCGGAGCCGGTCCAATCCAAACATCCCAATCTAATGTGCGCAGGAACCGGATCTTCTCCGAGCGGACGATCCATTGCCTGCGGCCAGACCGGGCGGTTTGTCCAGACGTGAACTTCATGCACTTGTCCGATGAGTCCGTCTTGAATCGTCTCCACCGCGCGCCGCAAGCCGTCCGCGGCGCTGCCCTGATTGCCCATCTGCGTGACGAGCTTTCTCTCTTTGGCCATTTTCCGCAAATAGCGCGCCTCATAGATCGTCTGCGTCAGCGGTTTCTGGCAAAATACAGCCTTGTTCCTCTTCATCGCCGCCGACGCCACAATCGCGTGCATATGATCCGGCGTCGAAACCGTCACCGCATCGATCTGATTGCCCATCTGGTCCAGCATCTGGCGGAAATCTTTGTAAAACTTCGCGCTCGGATATTTTTTGGTCTGGGTCTCGTAAGCCTCTGAACCAGAATCCACGTCGCACAACGCGACAATGTTCTCGCCGGCGCAGGCATCGGTGTCGCTCCGGCCTTTACCGCCGATTCCAACGCAGGCGATATTCAACTTGCTGTTGAGATTCTGTCCGCGCAAAAGCGCTGGCACGCCAAACGCGAGCGCACCGGCCGCCAGAGAACTCGTTTTGATAAATTCACGGCGGTCGATACTCGAGAGCAAGGTGGTTTCAGGTACTTTCAGTGAGAGCATTTTTTGGGATGGTTTCAACACCCAACAGCATACACTCGCCGGGGCTCCATTGAGCAAGATTCCTGTTGTGCGGCTCCCCAATTCCCTGCCTTCCAGGTCTTCCAATTGAGGAATAGAGACTGAGGGAGTCTGCATAGTCGTTGTAGGACAGGGCCATTTCGGATGTTTTTGAGAAAGAAAACCATTCACCGACGCCGATTAGTCCTCTTAACGTCGGGACATGGGACTGATCGCGGCGGTCATGAGCTGTCTGGTTCGAGTCCGATTTGTCGTTCACAGCCTTGTGATTTCGGAGACTTTGGCTACCCCAGATTTAACCTGGGACGCAACACTCAGAAACAACCTGGTCGTCTCAGGGTGGAGTGGAAATGCACACTCTCTCGACGTCGGTCGACATTGGATTCACGAAATAACGGCGCTGGAAGTACAAGGCGAGATTCACAAGCGCGATCATCACCGGAACCTCGACCAGGGGTCCGATCACCGCCGCAAAAGCGGCACCAGAGTTGATACCGAATACCGACACTGCAACAGCGATCGCCAGTTCAAAGTTGTTCGAGGCGGCGGTAAACGAGAGAGTCGTCGTCTTGGAATAGTCGGCCCCCAGTCTCCGTCCCATGTAGAACGACACCAGGAACATAACAACGAAGTAGATCAGAAGAGGGACAGCAATCCTGAGCACGTCCAGCGGCAGACGCACGATATAGCTGCCCTTCAGCGAGAACATCACGACGATAGTAAATAACAGCGCCACTAACGTCAGAGGACTGATGCGTGGAACGAAGCTCCGGTCGTACCATTCGCGCCCATTTGCGCGAACCAGCACCGTGCGGGTCAAGAAGCCGGCGATGAAAGGAATTCCAAGATAGACGAACACGCTGCGCGCGATCTCGCCGACAGAGATCTTCACCACAGCCCCGCGCATACCAAACCACCCCGGAAGAATCGTGATGAACACCCAGGAATAGACGGAATAGAAGAACACCTGAAATAGAGAATTGAACGCCACCAGTCCCGCGGCGTACTGGGTGTCTCCCTTCGCCAACTCATTCCAGACGATCACCATGGCAATACAGCGGGCCAGTCCGATCATGATGAGGCCGGCCATGTACTCGGGATAGCCGCGCAGGAATATGATGGCCAAGACAAACATCAACAACGGGCCGACCAGCCAGTTCTGCAACAAGGAAAGCCCCAGCACGCGCTTATTGCGAAACACTTGGTGCAGTTCCTCGTAACGCACCCGCGTGAACGGCGGATACATCATGAGGATCAGGCCCGCGGCGATGGGAATCGAGGTAGTGCCCACGCTGAAGCGATTCAGAAACGGCACCACTCCCGGAGCAAGCCATCCCAATGCCACGCCGACCGCCATCGCCGCAAAGATCCACGCGGTCAGGTAGCGGTCCAGAAAGGAAAGACGATTCTTCTTCAACTCAGGGCCTCCTCAAGCGGTGTCAGGCTCGGCCGATGTCGTCGATTTTGTGCCTGATTGCGAGCTGGTCGAGAGTGTCGAGAGGCAGAGATAGAAACAGCCCTATCCTGCGGTCAAGCACCACGAAGGCATCGCGGAATGCGCGAGCGATCTCCTCCGGTGTTCCGTTTACGGCTGCCGGATCGGGAATGCCCCAATGCGCCGTCATGGGCTGGCCTGGCCAGTAGGGACACACTTCCCCCGCAGCGTTATCACATACCGTAAAGACGAAATCCAGATTCGGAGGCGCCGGTGCGGCAAACTCATCCCATGATTTGCTGCGCAGCCCAGTCGTCGACATTCCTGAGGCTTCGATCTGGCGGAGAGCCTCGGGCCGCGGATGGCCTGTAGGATGACTACCGGCGCTGTATGCGGTGAATCGCCCTTTGCCACGGTGGTTCAGAATCGCCTCGGCCATGATCGACCGCGCCGAATTACCGGTGCAGAGAAAAAGGATGTTGTAATGCTCTGGCATCGCATTAATCCTTCGTACTTATTGCGACAGGGGTACAGCAATCAGGCGCGCAGCAGGTGGCCCTCGGCTTGGCGGCCCGTATGAAGGCGCTCAGGAACTTTCCGTTGACCTGCGGTGCGATTGCGTCGACATCCACCCCTGCATCAATGAGAAACTGGCGGGCATCCTCGATGCCGTAGACGCGTGTGGGTTCGACGGAAACGTCGCTGAATCCCGCCTTGCTCAGCTTCGCCAGATAGTCGCGCTCATCTAGCGCCCCGGCGATGCAGCCCACCCAGAGCTGCATGCTCTGGCGCACTTCGTCAGGCACACTGCCCTGCACGACCACGTCGGAAACCGCAAAGCGCCCGCCTGGCTTCAGAACGCGAAATGCCTCCCGAAGAACGCGGTCCTTGTCGGCCGAGAGATTGATCACGCAGTTTGAAATAATGACATCCACCGAATTGTCCGGCAGCGGAATGTTCTCGATCTCGCCCTTCAGGAACTCGACGTTGGTCACTCCCGCCTGGCGCTGATTCTCTCGGGCCAGCGCCAGCATTTCGTCGGTCATATCGAGGCCATAAGCTTTGCCGGCCGGCCCCACCCGCTGCGCCGAAAGCAGCACGTCGATTCCACCGCCGGAGCCGAGATCAAGCACGGTCTCTCCCGCGCTCAGTTCAATCAAGGCGGTTGGGTTCCCGCAGCCGAGCGAGGCCAGAACGGCCTTTTCGGGAATCAACCCTTTCTCATCCGCACTGTAGAGATTTGTTGTGATCGGATCGCAGCAACGAAGGCCGGGATCGCAACATGCCTGCACGCTGCCAGATTGCGCCACGGCACGCGCCGCGCTTCCGTATTTCTCTTTGACCCGTTCCCGAACGCTGATCGTCGACTCCATGTTCACTCTCCTTACATATGCTAAAGCGAATGTATTCTCCTCTTGATATATCTGTCAAGGCGTATAAGATGAAATTGTGGATCGCTCCCCAAAAGCTTACGACTTGGCCATGTTGTTTGCCGCGCTCTCCGATCGCACTCGCCTGCGGCTGTTGAACCTAATGGACGGGCGGGAGGTGTGCGTTTGCTATTTCGTCGAGATACTCGGGCAGAGCCAGCCAAAGATTTCGCGGCATCTCGCGTATCTCCGACGGGCGAGCGTGGTTGCGGCGCGTCGCGAGGGCAAATGGATGCACTACAAGATCGTTGTTCCTTCGCACGCCGGTGCGGCCAGGATCCTTCGCGAAACTCTCGCGGTCATCAAGGACGAGAAGGCGATGCAGTCGGACCTGGTGCGTCTCGGCAAAGCCTGCTGTGCTCCGCAGAGAGTTTCCGCGCTTGATGGGGCGCCTCTACCTGTGCAGGTCGGTGCGATAGGCTGCTCACGCTAAAGTACTTGGACCGATGGGACCGATCAGTAAATCGGGCCAGATTAGCCCCTTCGAGGAAAACCTTAGAGATCAGACAATACAGGAACCCTATTCGACCCTGCAGTTGCAACAACCGATAACTTGGGTTATATGTAATCAAAAAGGGTCATGAAACCGAAGTCCATGTGCAGTTGCTGGTGACAATGGAAGAGCGTAGACCCGGGGTTGTTGGCTATAAAGTCTATTTCGGCTTCGCCATATCCGGGGAGCATCAACACGTCCTTGAAGACCCCAGCCGCCGGTCTGCCTCCAAACTTCGTCACCTCGAAACTGTGGCGATGAAGATGGATGGGGTGAATGTCGTCGCTGTAGTTCCGCATCCGAATCTTGTACCGCTTGCCCTCGCGAACATGGAACGACGCCTCCATCTTCATGGGAGCATTGGGAAAGGCCGCACCATTGATGGCCCAGCGATTGAATCCCCCGGCGGCTGCGTTGAGCTTGTCGAAGCGCATCTCGAATGTCTCATCCGGGGCCGGCGCAGCACTGCCCATCTGAGCAAATCGCGCATAGTCCCAATGAAAGGACTTGGGCGGAGCGGCCCATTGCGGTTTGCCCACGTGGCCTGCATATTCAACCACAATGCCCATTCCATGGCCGCGGTCATCGTCGTCGAGGTCGGCCAATACCCACACGCCGGGGTGGTCCATCTCGACCGTAGCCGAGATGCGTTCGCCGGTGCCGATCCAAAGCACCGGAACTGAAACCGGATGAGGAACCGGATTGCCATCGAGTGCAATGACCCGGAAGGTGTGACCGGGCAGCGCCAGGCTGCGGATCTCGGTAGCGCTTCCATTCAGTACATGAAAAAGCACCCGCTCGCCTTGTTTCACGCGAATTGGTTCCGCGTGGCCAAGCATCCGCCCATTCACGGTGAAGGAACGGTAGTTCACCTCGTAACCGTGCGGTGTGCCCTTGGCGAGCGATACCTTCATGGCCGCTTCGCCGGAGCGTTTCAATTCCGGAACTTCGACGGAGGGACTGAACAGATCTGAGGCCATATCTCCGCCGCGACTGAACCACGGCTCGAATTCTTTGAGGGTGAGGAATATCTCGCGATCGTGACTTCCCGGTTCCTGATGTGACTCGATAAGCACCGGGCCGACAAGACCGTTGTACTGTCCGGAGAAGAGGTTCTCGCCCGCACGCACATGCGTATGGTAGAAGCGAAAGCCCGCCGGCCCAGGCGTGAAGGTGACACGCCGGTTGCCGTGGGCGGGGATAAACGGAGTGCCTTCTTCCGCCGAGCCGTCCACATCGACCGGCAGGAATTGTCCGTGCCAGTGCAGCTGCTCCGGTGTGTCCGTATCGTTGTGCACGTCGACAGTGACCTGCCTGCCCTCTCTAAAATGCAGCAGCGGGCCAGGAAACTGACCATTGTAGGTTGTTGCGGACACGATACGATTGGGAGCCAACTCCAGCGGACCTGTGCCGATACGCAGGGTGTAGTCAGCGGCGGCCGCGTCTGCTTGAGCCAAGGGAGGCGAATGGTCCCGATTGCGATCCTCAGCCCCCCCGACCCGAGATGCAATAAACAATCCTGCAGATGCAACTCCGGCACTGCGAAGGAACGTACGCCGCGTGCAGGGGGTGGAGTTTGTAGAGTCCATCGGAATTTCTGCTCCTATTCAAGAATATGACAGGGACTGGCCGTGTCGCGATGGAGCTACCAGCTTTCATGTTCTGACATCACACGCCGGCGCCATTCAACTTCCACTAGGCTTTCGCCACTGTCCACTTTCAGGAGGTATCTATATGGGAGACGACCTTCGACGATCTAACACAATTTGGTGTTTGCTCGCGGAGCGAGCCGGGCCGCCTTCTCCGGTTTCCCAGGCGGACGTCACATTGCCGTTCTTCTCCGACGGCCGGAGGGTTCTGTAAGGGCGCCCTTATCGATTTCCGCATCCGTGAGCGCTTGCTCCTGCAATTCAGCGTAAAGATCGTAGCCGCGGGAGCTCCCTTTCTTTTGCAGCATCAGCAGAACCCCGAGCTCTACGAACCCATACGGATTGCCCATGCCGCAGGAGCAAGGGTAGTCCACATCATGACGCGATCAGATTTTCCTTTGCACTTTGGTTTCCTTCTTCAGCCTCCATACCAGCGTTACCGTATGGAAGTCAACGGCCAACGCATTGCGGAATCCCCCCCATGTTTGCGCCCGCGCCATACTCTTTTGTCTGTCGCTCATTGCCACCTTACTTGACCGCGCAGTTTGCGTCCTTCAAGCCCAGAGCGCGGAGAATGTTCATGGCGGGGCACCAGTTGGTAAAGGCTGATTGCAGCAGGTTCAGGCCGACGAAAACAGTCAGCCAGATCCAGTAGTGGGAAAAGTAATAAGCCAGTGCGATCGATACCAGCAGGATTACTCCTGCCATCATGCGCACTCCACGTTCAACGGTCATTGAGCTACTCCTTCATAGGTTTCGGGGACACAGGTTACTCCGGTTTCAGTCCGCGAGTGAACCATGTAATAGAGAATGGGAATCGTGGGCCAAGACAGGAACGTAGAGGCCACGGCTCCGGCGATGAGCGATACGGCGAGGCCCTGGAAGATGGGATCGGTTAGGATGACGGTGGCGCCCACGACAACAGCGGCCGCGGTCAGAAGCATAGGACGGAAGCGAATCGCTCCGGCGTCAATGACGGCCTGGCTCAGCAGCACGCCCTGACGGCGGCGCAACTCGATGAAGTCGACGAGGATGATCGAGTTGCGAACGATGATTCCGGCCCCGGCGATGAAGCCGATCATGGAAGTCGCAGTGAAGAACGCGCCCATCAGGGCGTGCGCCGGCAGGATGCCAACCAGCGTAAGCGGAATGGGAGCCATAATGATCAGCGGCACGATGAAGGATCGGAACCATCCCACCACGAGGACATAGATAAGAATAAGCACGGTCCCGAAGGCAAGCCCAAGGTCGCGGAAGACTTCGATAGTGATGTGCCATTCCCCATCCCACTTCATCGAATAGTGATCGCTGGACTCGGGCATGTCGGCGTTATACCGCTTGAGCGTGTAGCCGGCAGGCAGCGTGAGGTGATCGAGTTCCTGGTTCATCTTCAGAATGGCGTAGACAGGGCTCTCTTCGGCACCGGCAACGTCGCCCGTGACATACACCACCCGATGCAGATTCTTGTGGTAGATGCTGCGCTGGATAGTGTCATGCTCGACGGTGATCAATTCGCGCAGCGGAACCATGGAGCCGTCGACTCCCGGGAGATGCATATTCTCGAGCGCCTGTTCGGACGAGCGATCGGTTCGCGTCAATTGCACCATCGCAGGAACCGGTTCGCGGGAATTGGGATCGTGGAGGAGGCCAACTTCCGTTCCCGACGTGGCCAGCGCCAATGCGCGGGCAACATCCGCAACGGCGATGCCATGCTGTGCGGCTTTCACGCTATCCACCTGCATGGCGAGACGCGGCTGCGGATCTTCGACGTACCAGTCGGTGTCAACGACGCCGGCGGTGTGCTGGAAGATCGACTTGATCTGCTGGGCGACTCGCGTCTGGCCGTCGAAATCGGGACCATAGACTTCCGCCACCAGCGTTTGAATCACCGGCGGACCGGGAGGAACCTCGCTCACCTGGATGCGCGCGCCGTACCGATTGCCGATGGCGAAAAGCACTGGGCGAAGCCTTCGCGCGATGGCATGGCTTTGATTGCGCTGGTTCGCCGGGACAAAGTTCACCTGGATATCCGCCTGGTTGGGCATGCGCCGCATGTAATAGTGGCGCACCAGACCGTTGAAGTTGAAGGGTCCCGACGTGCCTGCGTAGAGCTGGTAGTTGAGAACATCCGGCTGGCGCGCCAGTTCCGCGCCCAGAGCCTGCGTAACGTTGAGCGTCTGCTCGAGCGGAGTGCCGTCAGGCATGTTGACGACGACTTGCAATTCGCTCTTATTGTCGAAGGGAAGCATCTTGACGCGCACCAGGCCCCAGGGAACCAGCGCCATCGAAATCAGCAAGAGTGCGCCCACGGCGATGAAGAATAGAAGCCGATTGCGTCCTGACGCGATCAGAGGAGCCATCACTTTTCGATAGAGGCGCGTTCTCCAGTTTTCATGTTCCGGCTCCAGCAGATGAGCGCCACCCAGGTGCTTGCCCAGGAGCCGCATGGCTGCCCAGGGCGACACCACGAAGGCCACCATGAGCGAGAACAGCATGGCTGCCGAGGCGCCTACCGGAATCGGCCGCATGTATGGCCCCATGAGACCGCGGACAAACGCCATGGGAAGCACGGCGGCGATCACCGCAAATGTGGCAAGAATGGTGGGATTGCCGACCTCCGCGACAGCCTCAACCGTAACCTCGCTGCAGGGGCGCTTCTGGTTTTCAGAAAGGCGGAAATGCCGCACGATATTCTCAACCACCACGATCGCGTCGTCCACCAGGATGCCGATGCTGAAGATGAGTGCGAACAGAGTGACGCGATTGATCGTATAGCCGAGGAAATAGAACGTGGACATGGTGAGCGCCAGGGTCACCGGAATGGCCAGGAGCACCACACCTGACTCGCGCCAGCCAAGGAAAAGCGCGACCAGCAGCGTAACGGAAAGCGTGGCGAGCAGCAAATGTTCGAGCAATTCATCCGACTTCGCCTTGGCCGTATCCCCGTAGTTGCGCGTCGTGGTCACGTTCACGTCGTTGGGGATCTGCACGCCCTTCATCTCATCGACGCGCTTGAGCGCGGCATTGGCGATGTTGGTAGCGTTGGTCCCCTTGCGCTTGGCTAGAGTCACCGTCACGGCGGGATACTGCCGCGCCGTTTTCTGGGAGCCGGCACCGGCGTTGGTGGTGCCGAAAAGCACGTAGTTGGCGGGATCCGCAGGCCCATCGAGAATTTGATCGGCCACATTGCGCAGATACACCGGGCGGCCATGATCGACGGCCACCACTACGGATTCAAGGTCTTGCCGGCTGGTGAACAAATTACCGGCGTCGATGCGAATCTCTTGATTGTTCTCCGCGAAGCTGCCGGCCTGCACGCTGGCGTTGGCCGCCTCTAGACGGCCTGCGATGGCGAGCGGCGATTGTCCATATGCATTCAGCTTGGCGGTATTGAGCATCACCCGCATGGTGCACGGAAGCCCACCGATGACGGTGCTCTCCGAGACATCGGGAATCTGCTGCAGATTGTGCTGAATCTCGTCGGCGATGGCGCGCAACTGGTAGCCGTTGTAGCGCTCGCCCCACAGGGTCAACGAGAGAATGGGCACATCGTCGATGGAACGCGCCTTGATGATCGGCTGCGACACGCCCGGAGGGATCTGATCGAAGTTCGAATAGAGCTTGCTATAGACCTTGATCAGTGCGTCTTCCTGGGGCGTGCCGACGAGGAAACGCACAATCACCAGGCTCATTCCAGGCCCTGAAGTAGAGTAGACGTATTCGACCCCGGAGATCTGGTGCACAAGCCGCTCAATGGGCAGAGTGACGCGTTCTTCAACCTCCGCGGGCGAGGCTCCCGGCATCGCGGTGGCGATGTCCAGCATGGGAACCAGGATCTGCGGATCTTCCTCGCGAGGGATGACGGCGACAGAGAGAATTCCGAGCGCCAGCGAAGCCACGACAAAGAGCGGCGTCAGCTTGGAATTGAGAAAGGCGTGCGCCAGACGCCCGGCCATGCCGAGGCCGGAGGGACCGGAAGTGTTCATGGCTGAACCTCAATGCGTTTGCCGGCCAGTTCGCGGTCTCCGGGATCGTCCACGAGCTTTTCACCGGCGGAGAGACCGGACAGGATCTCAACCATGTTTCCTTGCTGGGCGCCCAGCGTGACATAGCGAAGTTGCGCGATTCCAATGCCGTCGAGAATGTACGCACACGGCAACGAACCGCGCATGACCACGGCGGAGCGCGGCGCGACGATGGTGGTGCGGTTGCCTGTGGCGATGGCAGCCGTTGCGTACATCCCGGCCCGCAATTGCGACGATGGCGGCAGATCTATCTTGACAAGGAAGCTGTGGCTCGCCGGATCGGCTGCGGGAACAATCTCGGCCACCGTGCCGGCGGGATCGAGAGAGGGCGCGGCATCGATGCTGACGTTAATCTTCATGCCCTTGCGGATAGCGCCCAGCGCGGACTCGTCGACTGTAGCCTGCAACTGCAATGGCCCCGCGCTATCAATTTGAAGAAGGGGCACACCGGGCGAAGCCAGCGTCTCCCGGGTCAGCCATGCGCGCCGTGACGATTCCTGCGAATGGAGCCGAGACACGAGTGTAGGCGAGGATCGCACGAGCACCGCTCTCCTGTGCCTTGGCCGCGACTGCCGCGGCCCGAAGCGCGTCGACCTGCGCTGCAGAACCTTCCGCTCGGCGCGCAACTTCGTCGAGTTCCTGTGGGCTCACGCTCTTTTGCGCCTGCAACTGCTTGTAGCGCGCGAGCGTGCTGGCGGCCAGATCGGCGTTGATTTGAGCGGCGGCCTGTTGATTCTCGGCCGCCTTCACGGCAGCCTGCGCTTGATCCGCCGCAGCACGAAGGGTGGCGTCATCGAGCACCGCGAGCGTCTGCCCGGCCCGTACCGTGTCGCCTTCGTGCACTAGCACCTCCTCGACCCGGCCCATAACCTGGGCGGAGATCATTGCGGTCTGGCGCGCATGGACCGTGCCGGTAGCGCGCACGGTAACAGGCGTTTGCTGCTGCCGGCTTTCCACTACCCGCGCCTGCACGGTCTCGATCGGCGCAGGACGGACCGGCTCGGTCGAATGGCACCCAGCCAGAACGGCCCCTATGGATGCGAGCACAAAGATCGACAAAACACGCTTCATTGCAATTCCTCCGCCGCATCGGGAGTGAGGGTCCCGGTCGCAAAAAGTACTCCGGTATAGGCCACGGCATTTCCATAAACGGCGCTCCAGTAGTTAGCCTGGGCCTGCCGCTCGGCATCTTCGCCGCGCAGCAGATCGGTAATCGTGGCCAGCCCCGCGCCGTAGCGGTTCTTGAGAATGCGCAGGCTTTCCGTCGACTGGTCGACCGCTGCCTTGGCGGTGTCCAGCGATTGGTTCGCCGTGCGGAGCTGAATGTGCGCCTGGCTGACCTGCAACATCACCTGTTGCTTGTACGAGTTGACCTGTGCATCGACGCGCGTTTTTGTGGCCGTCTCACGCGCCAGTTGGGCTCGCTTGCTGAAGGGGAGCAGGTCGATTCCGATCTGAACACCGGCCACCCAGTTATGGCCGCCGGAGCCCGTGAACGAGGAATGATCGTCTTCCCAGTTGCCGTAGGCGCTGACATGGGGTCCATAGCTCAGCTTTGCCGCGCTCACAGCCACTGCCTGGGCCGACTGTGCCTTCGCGAGTGCGGCGAGATCGGGACGAGTCTTTGCGGCGGTCGCGAATTGCTGGTCGAGGGTGGCCTCGGGAAACTGCTTTGGCTTGATCGGCTGGAGTTTCGATTGCGCGAGGCCGGGCGCACCCGTGGCGACGCGCAACTGCGCCCATGCCAGGTCCAGGCCGCCTTCGGAAGCAATCAGGGTCTGCCTGGTTGCGACCTCGTTCACCTGCGCCGACATGCGATCCGATTCGACTGCGAGACCAGCCTTGACGCGATCATCAACTGAACTCAGCAGCGCTCGGGCAGTTTCAAGTTCGTGTTGCGCCACTTCAACTTGTCGCTGCGTGTAAAGCACGCCCTGGTAGGCCTGTACAACGTCAAAGACAATCTTTTGATCCACAGCTTTCGCCGAAGTCGCGGCGCTGGCTTGCATCAGGTCCGCGCTGTGAATCATCTTTTCGGTTCGAAACGAGTCAAATGCCATCCACGATCCGGAAATCCGGTTCGCAAAATTTCCCACCGGATTGGGACGGTTCAGTGCATTCAGATCGAAATCGGCCATGGTAAACCGTTGCTGCCTGAGTTTTGTCCCGAAGACATAGACCGGGTCATTCCCCCGCGAAATGTCCTCGGTGAAGCCCACCTGGGGCAATAGCTGCGTGCGCGCCAATGCGGCACCGGCCTTGGCTTCCTCGGTACCTGCGCGCGCCATGTCGGCATCCGGGTTCTGCTTGAGCGCCTGCTGGATCGCCTGTCGAAGCGTCAGCGGTTCCTGTGCAACTGCGCCAACATTTCCCACGGCGAGCGCGAACACGAGCCAACGGGCATTGCGGAGAAACAATCTCATGGTCTGGGCTGTCCTTGAGGGATCATTCACTAGATGAAAGTCACACAGCAGTGGATTTATTACAGAAAGTGCGAGTTTTTTTGGAGCCCCGAGAATAGCTTCCCTGGGACTGCATGAATGACTCGCCGTTGAAGGGCTTTGTGATAAGTGTCATCCAGAACGCAAATTGCAGTTTCTCCCCGGTGAGCTTGCCGGTTGAACTTGCCGATTGGAAGCGCGATTTAGATTGTGTAAGCGTTTCTAAACTAATTGGGGGGTCAATCGGGAAACGGATATCCGCCTTCGGCGAACGATCAAGCGGCATTTCCGAGGGAAATCCGTCGTCTTCCGTCGATGCGGTCCCGAGAGTGATGGATTTTCGGCCAAAGAACGTCGGCTCCGATTAGGATCGGCGGATACAACCTATTCCCAGGTTGTTGGAGCGCCATTGGAGGGATTTGATGGCGCAGGAATCCCCGGGGCATCATTCGGCGTGCCGCGACTTTTAGTGCGGAATCGCGTCGTCGTGAGTTGGGGTTTCGCCTAAGGGCGCAGAAAGGACTGTCGCAATGCCGGCCGGAAACGAATCCTGGAGCGAGCCGCGGGCCAACCAAGGGGATGCCACGGCAGTCCATCCGCGAACAGCGCCTCAGCGCCGTCATTCGGAGCGAGCCTCCCGGCCTTGGACCCTCGGCCTTATCGGGCTGGCAATTGCTGTAGCCCTTTGGGGATTCGGCTACAAACTTTCCCGGTACAGTCTCCATTCCGACTTTTCCTCGCGTGCGTCGTTCGCCAAGCTCTGGGATAAACATGAAGATTCCGCGCAGGTTGCGGAAACCGTCAAGCTGGCGCCACAGTCGAATCTAAGCTTCGAATGGCGAGCGATCCTCACTCTGCCTGAGGACAAACCAGTGCTTGAACGCCAAGCACTTTGCCATTCGGACGAATCCAAGTTCATCTCTCCGTGGTCCCGTTCCCTTCTTCCGCTCCGGTCTCCTCCTTCCCGAACCTTCCTGGCTTAGTTCAACTGCGATTCGGCGTTCCCCAGGCAGCGTCCTCCAGGTTGCAGAATCGGCGCGTTGCATTGATAGCCCGCTCTCTTTTGGAGGAGATCTGTATGCATCCCCTTTGTACTCCGCCCGGAGCGCCATCTTCGGGTGCTCTTGCATATTTTCCGTCGAGCCTCGGCGACTTCGGCCAGCCAATCTCGACTTGGGACGAGGCCTCCATGAAGACCCCGTTTCATGTCCTCTCAGTAGGCCGAATCGAGCTCCGCTCGCTGATCCGCAACGCCTCCTCGATTCGCCGACATTCCAGGTTTCCTTCGTCCATGACTATCGCGAGCTATCGATCTCTTCGAAGCAATACGCCGTTGATGTCGTGGTCATGCACAACTCTCTCTGCTCGTTTGAACTCGCAGAAGCTGCCCGTCTAATTCGAAATCGATGGCCGGGAGCCAAGATCCTGATGATTCGCTCCGGCGAGGTGTCGCTGGAGTCTCCCCTCTACGATCATCAGTTGGTGCCGCCGGTGAATCCCAGGCTCCTGATTTCCACGCTCTCGAACCTGGCAAACGCGTCGAATGGGAGAGATACGCGCAATGTGGATCGATAAATCGAACGTCCTCGAAATATCAGCTACTGTCCCAGCTTCGTCTTTCGGGCGAACACGGCGCCGATGTGCAGGGCGGCCGCGCCGATACTGGCGCGCTGAGGTCTCAGTCAGTCTGTGCGGAAGAAGCCCGGCTTTGAGAGTTCCTTTGTGCCCGTCGAGCGACACCGTCCCCGGCTGATCTGGGTGGCAACCCGGACCATCAACCGACGCGAAGACGCAGAAGATATCGTCCAACAAGCCCTATTGAAAGCTTTCGTAAACCTGTCCAAATTCCGAGGGGAATCGCAGATGGCAACGTGGCTGCGTGCGATTGTTCAAAACGCTGCACGCGAGTACGTGCGAAAGCAACGAGGAAAGACCTTTGTTCCACTCGAATGTTCAATTTTTCCTGATGGAGACTGCGAAGAAAACGAAATCCCCGACGGGAAGATGAGCCCGGAGGAACATTGCGAACGCCGCGAGAGAGAACAAATGATAGATGCGGCCGTCGGCGGAATGTCCGCTCCAAACCGGCAAATTCTCGAGTTGTGTGTATTTGAGGAGTTGCCTTATATAGAGGTTGCAGCCGTTCTGAATCTGCCGGTCTCAAACGTGAAGTCACTTATGTTTCGCAGTAGGCGCGACTTGAGACTGGCGATTTCCACTTGCATCGATACGATCAACGAACGTGCGCACTGAACAGATCAACGGCAGGAGCGCGAACCGGGCACCGATTCCAAAATCGACGGGTTCGCGCTCCTCTTCTCCGCAAGAAAGAATGTTCACGGACCTGCTGAATTCGCCCAAGATGACGGCCAGCAATAGGACCACAGACACACTTGATGCTGGACACGCTCGATTACGCCATTCGATACACTCGTAAGCTCCCAGCCTATCCGCAATTTTGCCGCCACCCGGCACAGCGAAATCCCGCGCCGAGGCTGGAATTTGGACAGCATCATCCGGCCGAGGGCCGCCGTCTCGGACACTGGCTGTCGAGGCTGAGGAGAAGAAACGTCAACGGGAGGAGTGAGCAACTCCATGTTAGTCGTTTGTCGAGAGAAAACGCGAGCTCATGGCGCATACCGGAGGGCGCGCAATTCGCATCGATGAGGATCTTGGGCTACGATAAAAGCACCGAGAAAGGTCATGCGCTATGGCAACCGTTCGAATCTCAGAAGGAGTCGTACATAACCTCCCGGCTGATCTCCGAAAGGCGCTAGCGTCCGACGCGAAGGCACGGGCGGCATGGGAAGACATAACCCCGCGCGCGCGCAACGAGTGGATCTGCTGGACCATCTCCGTCAAGAAGGATGAGACAAGGAAACAGCATGTCGAACGGGTGTGCTCGGAGCTTAAAGAAGGGATGCGGCGGCCGTGCTGCTGGCCTGGCTGCCCGCATCGATGAGCAATTACCCAGGGCGAGAGCGTGCAGTACCCTCTGCGCGAAATGGGGTCTCTGAGACTTCAATCAGTTCCCTCAATCCAGCGATGGTCGGTCAGAGCGTCACGTTTACGGCTCAACTGAGCGCCACCTCTGGAACACCCACAGGCACGATACAGTTCCTCGATGGCGCCAACGCTCTCTCGTCCCAGCTGGTTTCCGGCAATGGATCTGCGAGCTTTACCACCAGTTCACTCTCCGTCGGCAGCCATACCATCACGGCGAACTATCAGCCTACGGGGATCTTCGGGGCAAGGCACAGACGGTCCCCTCCGAGTGTGGCCCGGGGCATCCGTTCTGGGCTGGCGCGGAGTTCTCCGATATCAGCGCATCCGTTCCCCGCAGAGCGGCCGGCGGCTCGAGGGCGTCGGTGTGGTTGCCGACTTCCACCTGAATTACCGCTTTGGGCTCGTGGGGGATGCGCTTTTTTGACTTCCCCGCAGCCCCGCCAATTTGTGTGCGGAAAATCCCGGGCGCCGCGGCTTTCCCAACAACTGTTACGCACATCCGCCCGAATGGCTGCTCAACAGCTCATTTCCAGCCTCCAAACGCTCTTATTCGGCGGCCGAACAGACGGTATTGACCGTATTGTCGAATGCCGTTTTGGACCGACCATCGAGGCCGATAGCGAATTTATTGAAGTAGGGCGGCACGGTCGCATCATTTGGGCTTTACAAATGAGCACCTGCTGAATAGCCCGAAGGTTGTAGTGCAACAAACCAGAGTAACTGGCACACTATTACCAAGTTTAGATTACGTTTAGTCGAATCTGCGGATGTGGCAATCCGAGCCACTCAGTTTACAGTTTGGCCCCCTCGCCACCATTCCCTAGTAAGGAACGGATGTTGATACAGGGCGCCGGGAGCGAATGTGTACCGTCGCAAGAGCAACCCGAATCTTCCCGATCAAGCCATTCAGGGGTTAGGGCGCTTAGCAAACGCCAAAATCACGCAAAGCAGTGGGATGGCGACAGACCACGGACTGTGGATGATAAAGAGCGCGATTGCCGGAATAGCGTTTTTCATCACTCTAAATCTTCTGGTTGCGGCATCTCTCCGCTTTGGATTCTCTCTGCGAGATCATCACCTTGACGACCTGATCGGGAGCCTTCTAGTCATCTCGCTCGTGTTTTGGGCGGGCAAGAGCACTCTTCGAGCTCTTAATGCGAGTGAACAATGCCAGCGGATCGTCGCCATGGCCGCCGAGGGAATCATCACCGTCGATTCCCGGGGAGTGATTACTTTCGCAAACGCGGCCGCAGTCAACATGTTGCGGACATCGGCGGAAACCATCGCGGGAAAGTTCTTTTACGAGTTCATCGAAGAGCAGGAGCGCGCGGCGGTTTCGGCTCACATTGACCGCCAACGCGAAGGCGCCGCCGGTGTACAGAGGTTTGCCCAAAAATTTCGCTGTGACGACGGGGGAGACCTGTGGGCTCTGGCATCCGCGGTTGCCCTTCAAGATGCCAATGGAAAGTATTCCGGCACGCTCGCGATGATTACCGACATTTCCGCCTTGAAAACCGCGGAGCAGACGGCCCGCGAAGGTGACATGCGCTGGAATCTGGCTCTTGAAGCATCCAGCCAGGGTGTTTTCGACGTCGATTGCAGAACCAATATCATTTATTCCTCACCCCGGCTAAAGGAGATTCTCGGTTACTCGGAACAAGACGACACCTCGGATGATTCCGCCTGGCGACAACGCATCCATCCCGCGGATCGAGACTGGGTGGCTTCGGCACTAGGCGACTATCTTGCCGGGCGAAGCAATCTCTTTAGTATCGAATATCGGCTAAAGTTCGATGAAGGCCAGGAGAAGTGGGTTTCCGCACGAGGCAAGGCTGCATTTGACGCGGAGAAACGGCCTATTCGGATGGTAGGCGCGGTCCAGGATGTTACCGATCGAAAATTGGCAGAGTTGGAGCTTTGCAGAGCCAAGGAAGCGGCGGAAAGCGCGAGCCGGGCCAAAAGTGAGTTTCTGGCAAACATGAGTCACGAGATTCGCACTCCGCTCAATGGCGTAATCGGGATGACTGAACTCGCGCTGGATACTGAACTTACGGCGGAGCAGCGTGAATATCTGCAAACCATCGAATTATCCGCCACGACGCTGTTGACAGTCATCAATGACATTCTCGACTTTTCAAAAATCGAAGCCGGCCGTGTGGAACTGGAGTCGATCGACTTTAACCTCAGGGACTGCTTCGAGGAAACATTGAAGACGGTGGCAATTCGCGCCGATGAGAAGGGGCTCGAACTCCTTTGCGATATCGCGCCGGACGTGCCGCAGTGGGTCAATGGCGATGCGGTCCGTCTGCGCCAGATCGTCCTGAATCTGGTGGGCAATGCGATCAAATTCACGCGCCAGGGCGAGGTGGGACTGCAGGTGCGAACGGAGACCGGAGCAGACTCCGTCTGCACCCTGCGCGTCACGGTCTCAGACACCGGCATCGGCATACCCCACGACAGGCAGAAGATCATTTTCGATCCCTTCACGCAACTCGACGCTTCCACTACGCGCAATTACGGGGGTACCGGGCTGGGCTTGACGATTTCGTCGCGTCTGGTCTCGCTGATGGGGGGAAGAATCTGGGTGGAGAGTGAGATCGGCCACGGGAGCAAATTTCACTTCACAGTGCAGTTGCACCCGGCTGTCCTTTCCGCTCCTTCCGAAACCACCATAGCTGCGGACGCGCTGCGAAACTTGAGAGTTCTTGTGGTGGATGACAATTCAACCAACCGGCGCGTCCTTCAGGACATCCTGACGCGATGGGAAGTTGAGACGTCCGCGGTCGAAACCGGCGAGCTCGCCCTGAGCGAACTGCTCTCGGCTCGTGAGCGAAATCAGCCCTATCAGATCATGCTGACGGACATGCAGATGCCCGGAATGGACGGCTTCCGCCTGGTCGAAGAGATTCGCCGCAATCCCGGGCTCGCGGGGATCGCGATCATAATGCTCTCTTCGGCGCACCACGGCGGATTCGCTGATAAATGTCGCAGCCTGGGGATCAATGCCTATCTTTCCAAGCCCGTTCGAAAGACCGAATTACTCTCGGCCTTACAGCGGGTCAATGGCCACGAAACCACCGCCGCGAAACTGTCTTCTGGTGCGGTGCTGGAGGCGAGACGGTCCAAGGCAGGCTTGAATATCCTTCTGGCTGAAGATAATCGGGTCAACCAGGCCGTGGCCACCCAGATGCTGGAAAAGATGGGGTACTCGATCACTATTGCAAACACAGGCGCAGAAGTCCTTTCCCAGCTCTCGGCCGGGTCATTCGACCTGATCCTCATGGACGTCCAGATGCCGGAAATGGACGGAATCGAAGCGACGAGACGGATTCGAAACGAAGAATCCAACTCCGGCACTCATATTCCAATCATTGCCATTACCGCGCACGCGATGAAGGGCGACCGGGAGCGTTGCCTGGAAGCGGGCATGGACGGATACATCTCCAAGCCGATCAATAAGGCCGCGTTGTTATCGGCCATCGGCGACGTAACGCGGCTGCGTCCCGAGACCGCAGTCGATCAAGAGCGGAACGCCGGAGCTGACCCTGCCTCCGAAACTGTACTTCACCTGGATACAGGTGTGCTGCTTGAACGTCTGGGGGGAGACGAAGGACTTTTCTTTGAAGTTATCGATATCTTCCTCGAGGAGGCCCCGAAGTCGATGGAGGGATTACGGGCCGCGCTGGAAGCAGGAGATAGCGGCGGCGTTGAGAGAATCGCGCACAGCATGAAAGGAGAACTGGGCTATCTCGGAGTGGAGGAGGTTTCCCAGCAGGCCCGCGAGCTTGAAGAGAGTGGCCGGAATGGTGACCTGGAGCGGGCCCGGCGCATATTTGCATCATTCCTGCCGAACGTCTCTTCCATCACTGAAATGTTGCGGAAAACGAGACACGGGGCGATAGCAGTGCCACATTCCGGGGCAGGACTATGAGCATAAACCCGCTATCGGTCGAGCTGCCTGTGCCACAACCGTCGGTGGAGCATCCTCCTCGCCGGGTGATGATCGCCGAGGATGATCCTATGTTCCGCAGGATTCTGCAGAGCTGGCTGCGAGAGTGGGGATACCAGGTCACGGTGGTCGAAGATGGCGCACAAGCCTGGGAAAGCCTGCAGCAGGAGTCTTCGCCGGAATTGCTGATCCTGGATTGGGTTATGCCCGAGGTGAACGGGCTCGAGTTGTGCCGCCGGGTCCGCGAGCGCGGGAGATCACCGTATCAGTACATCATGCTCGTAACCGGCAAAGACGCCAAGCAGGATATCGTCACCGGCTTCGATGCCGGAGCAGATGACTACATTACCAAGCCGATTGATCGGGACGAACTGCAAGCGCGCCTTCGCGTAGGAAACCGCATTCTATCTCTGCAGCGCGGTTTGATCGCTGCTCGCGAAGAGGTCGCATTCCAGGCAACTCATGACTTGCTTACGGGCATATGGAATCGCAGAGCAGTCCTGGATTGCATGGACCGGGAGTGTCAGCGTGCATCCCGGGCCCATGATTCTCTAGCTGTCCTCATGCTTGACGTGGATCACTTCAAGAGGATCAATGACACGTACGGTCACCTCGCAGGCGATGAAGTCCTGCGTGACGTCGCGAATCGGTTAGCCCAGAATGTACGATCGTTCGACATCGTGGGACGCTATGGCGGCGAAGAATTCCTGGTCGTGCTTCCCGGATGCGACGACACCCAGGTCCACCCCAGCGCCGATCGCCTGAGGGCGGCAATCGCGAGCGAGCCAATGGCTTTCGATAGCGTAAAGGTAGCGATCACCGCCAGCATCGGCGCTACAGTTGTCCCGGCTGACATGGAGGCTTCACAGACCGAGATATTGCTGGCGGCTGATAAGGCGCTGTATGAGGCCAAGAATAACGGGCGCAACCGGGTTGCGGTGGCCGCGCTTGGAAATGTGACCAAGAATGGCCTGGTTGTTTAGATCTTGAAAATGAGAGAGTGATTCTATATGGGCATGACCAACAATATTGCACCATCCGCACCCGTATTGCCGGCGGAGTGGGCGTATCTCATCAAGCAGCAGCTTCGCAATCAGTTCGCAAAAACTCCCGGAGAAGCTACGCCTGACGAACTGTTCAGGGCAACGGCCGTGGCTCTGCGCCCCGCCCTCGTAGATGCGCTGCTCGAAAGTTCGGCTCGATTCGGTGCCGCCGACACAAAGTCGATGTATTACCTGTCCATGGAGTTCCTCCTCGGTCGCTCCCTGGGAAACAACCTGCAGAACCTCGGAATCTACACCACGGTCGAAGACGCACTTGCGGAACTGGGGCTGAAGCTCTCGGATGTGCTTGAGGCCGAACCCGATGCCGCTCTAGGAAATGGCGGCCTGGGGCGCCTCGCCGCCTGCTTCCTTGACTCGCTCGCCAGCCTCGACATGCCCGGGTACGGATACGGGATCAATTACGAATTCGGGCTCTTCCGTCAGGAGATTGAGAACGGACGTCAAAAGGAGAGACCGGACTATTGGGCAAGTGTGCAGTCGCCGTGGCTCATCGAACACCAGGATCAGGCCTATGTGATTCCCGTGTATGGCCGCGTGGAGCACGGGCAGGACCGGAGCGGAAAGTACAACCCCATGTGGTTGGACTGGAAAGTCCTCATTGGCGTCCCGCACGACTTACCCGTCGTGGGATACGACGGGCGAACGGTTAATACCTTGCGGCTCTTCTCGGCGCGCGCATCCGATGAATTCGACATCAAGATATTCAACGACGGCGACTACATCAGCGCGGTCGAGCAGAAGATGGCCTCAGAGACGGTGAGCAAGGTGCTCTACCCCTCCGATGCGATTGATTCGGGAAGATATCTCCGCCTCACCCAGGAGTATTTCCTGGTAGCGTGCTCGATCCGGGATATCTTCCGCCGTTTCCTTCTGCACCACTCCGATCCGCGAAAGCTGGCCGACTACGTTGCCATCCAGATGAACGACACGCACCCGGCTCTCACGGTGGCGGAGTTAATGCGCACGCTTATCGACGAGTATGCCATCGAATGGGAGGAGGCCTGGCAGATCACGCAAGCCTCTTGCGGTTATACCAACCATACCCTGATGCCGGAAGCCCTGGAACGCTGGCCGGTGAAAATGTTTGAACGGCTTCTTCCCCGGCACCTGCAAATCATCTACGAGATCAATCATCGATTTCTGGAAAGCGTTGAAAAAAGGTGGCCAGGCGTGGCCGGCTATGTCCAGAAAATGTCGATCATCGAGGAAGCAAATCCTCGCATGGTGCGCATGGCGAACCTTGCAATCATCGGTAGCCACTCAGTAAACGGCGTTGCGCAGTTACACTCGGAGCTTCTACGCACTGAACTGGTGCCGGAATTCGATGAGTTCTTTCCCGGGCGCTTCAACAACAAGACCAATGGCGTTACCCCGAGGCGCTGGCTCATGCATGCGAATCCATCACTGTGTCGCTGGATCGACGCGCGCATCGGCACGTCATGGCGAAGAGATTTTGATGGCATTCGCGAGTTGGAATCGTTCGCCGGCGACGTGGAATCCCAGCGGGAATTCCGCGCCGTCAAGAATGATAACAAGCTGAAGCTAACCAAGGTCATTCTCGCGCGCACCGGGATACGGGTCGATTGCAGCGCAATTTTCGATGTCCAGGTAAAGCGCATCCATGAGTACAAGCGGCAGTTGCTGCACGCGCTGGGGGTGATTGATGAATATCTTCGCATCGTAGACGACGGGCAGGAGATGGCGGTCCCGCGAGTGCACATTTTCGCAGGAAAGGCCGCACCTGGTTATTTCATCGCCAAGCTGATCATTAAACTCATCAATAACATCGCGCAGGTTGTCGCCAACGACCGCAGAGTTGGTGAAAGTCTGCAGGTCGTCTTTGTGCCTGATTACAAAGTATCTCTGGCGGAGATCATCATTCCCGCAGCGGACTTGAGCGAGCAGATTTCGACCGCCGGGATGGAGGCTTCCGGAACTGGCAACATGAAATTTGCCATCAACGGCGCCTTGACTGTAGGTACTTTGGATGGAGCCAACGTTGAGATGCTCGAGGAACTGGGCGGGGAGAACATATTCATTTTCGGCCTGCGCACTGAGGAGGTTCGCCAACTGAAGGCCAGGGGATATAACCCGTGGGACTGGTATAACGGCAACCAAAAGATTCACCGCATTATAGAGGCCCTGACTTCGCCGGCTTTCGAACTTGGCGAACCCGGTATCTTCGAACCTCTCCGTAGAGTTCTTCTGGACGATGGAGACACCTACCTGCATCTGGCTGATCTCGAATCATACATTTCGGTGCAGCAGAAGATCTCCGCAACGTTTCTCGAGCCGGCCCAGTGGAGTTCCAAAGCCATCCTTAACGTGGCGCGCATGAGCAAGTTTTCGAGTGATCGCACGATTCGAGAATATGCCAGAGATATTTGGAATGTTCGCTCTATAAGTCCTTCATAAGCAGGATCGGCTAAGCGAGCCGTTGTTTCTTGATGAGGTATTTGCGTGGTGTCCAAGGGGAAATGAAGATATTAGTCGTTGATGACGATCCGGTGGCTCGCGCCATACCATCGTTGCTCCTGCGCAGCTTTGGGCATGAAGTCCTGGAAGCTGCCGACGGGGAACTGGCCTGGAGATTAGTGGAGGAAAAGGAGGTCAGCCTCGTCGTGAGCGACTGGATCATGCCGAAACTCACGGGGGTCGACCTATGCCGACGGATTCGGGCGAAGAATGTAGACCCCTATGTCTATGTAATCCTCTGCACATCCAAGGACGCCAAGGCAGACCTTGTGGAAGGGATGGATGCCGGCGCGGATGATTTTGTCGTGAAGCCCATCAGCGCCGACGAGCTTCGCGTGAAAGTGAGGGCAGGGGAGCGCATCCTCAGTCTTCAGCAGGGCCTGGCTGAAAATAACCAGCAGCTGGCCGGGATCAATCGTCGGCTGCAGTCAGCTCACAAGCTTCTCGAAGACGACTTGAAGGCCGCAGCCTGGATTCAGGAACAACTGCTACCTTCACCTGCATTGAGCGCACTCGGAGTTCGCTGTGAGTGGCGTTTCCGGCCGTCCAGTTATATCGCCGGAGATACGTTCAATTTCTTTGCCCTGGACGATACCCGTGTTGGCTTTTATCTGCTGGATGTCTCGGGACATGGGGTTCCGGCCGCCATGCTCTCGGTCTCGCTCAGCATGGTGCTGACTCCGGATGCCGCCGGCGCGAGCCCCCTTAAGGACTTTGACCTCCGAACCGGTGAACTCAAGACCGTTTCGCCCGGAGCTGCCATCCATAATCTAAACCGGCGCTTTCAGCTCAAGGACGACCGATACTTCACCATGGTCTACGGGATTCTTGACACTGAAACGCTGGTTCTGAGCCTCGCGCAGGCCGGCCATCCCTCGCCTGTTCTCATTCGGCCAGGAGCGCGTCCGCAGATTCTCGGAAGTGGCGGTATGCCCGTCGGACTGTGGCCTGAAATTGATTTTGACTGTATCGACATTGCCGTGTGTCCAGGCGACAGGTTGCTGCTTTATTCCGACGGAGTAACTGAATGCATGAGCCTCGATGGCGAAGTCTTTGGAGAGGAGCGCCTCTTGGAATACCTTGATCGCGCTTCATGTGCACCTTTAGAGAAACTGCTCGAGGGCCTCGACCGTGAGATGAAGGCGTGGGTAGGATCTGCAACCTTCTGCGATGACGTGTCTCTGCTGGCTATCGAAGTTTCAGACCAGACAAACCGCGCAGCGACACCTATTGTTTGAAGGGTCTGTTGCTGGCTCTCAATATGAAGAAGATAACAGGAGGAACACCCATGAGATTTGAAGAAAGTAAATCCGGAGATATCTTGATTACCAAGGTGATGGAAGCTCGCATCGGCGCGGATGTCGCTTCCTCCTTCAAGGAAGGCATGATCCAATACCTGAACAGGGAAAATCGTGCCGTCATTCTCGATCTGAGCGAAGTAACATTCATAGATTCCAGCGGTCTGGGCGCCCTGATCTCCTGCTTGAAATCGATGGGACGGGAACGGGAACTCGTTCTCTCGGGGACCAGGGGAACCGTGGCCAGCATGTTCAAGCTCACACGCATGGACAAGGTCTTTCGAATGTTCAATCGCACTGAGGAGGCCGTGGCGGCACTTTCTTAGGGGAGGAGACGGCCTTTGAGTCGGATACGGCTGGAAATAGAGAGCGATCTTTCGAGCGTCTGCCTGATGGCTATGGCGGTGAACAAGATCTGCGCCTTCTATGGAATGAACGAACTGGAAGCTTACAGGGTGGAGTTATGCGTAAGTGAGGCGGCCACGAATGCCATCTTGCACGCGTATGAAGGCCGCCCGGGACATCTCGTGTCCCTTTTGGTATCGGCCGGTGACAATAAACTGCTTCTGGAATGCTCTGATAGCGGGAAGCCCATGAACACTGAACAGGTGAATCGGGTCACGGCTTCGTCTACCGTGATGGAACCGGAAGGAGAGTTGCGCGAAGGAGGGCGGGGATTGCAGATTATACGCGGGGTCATGGACAACGTGTCATACGTTACAAATGGAAGATCTAATCGCTTATCTATGGTCAAATTGTTAACAAGTCGAAATCTCAATGAAAGCGGGGCCCAGTGAGTTCAGATCAACAGCCGTTATGGAAACTCCTCGGCGTCTTGTTCAAGCCGCACCCGTGGCATGGAATCTCGCCGGGAGAACATGTGCCGGAAATGATGCAGTGTTTCATCGAGGTGGTTCCCTCAGACACCTTGAAATACGAGATCGACAAGGTTTCAGGGTACCTCAAGGTCGACCGTCCCCAGAAGTACTCGAATATCTGTCCCGCTCTCTATGGCTTCGTTCCCAAGACCTTTTGCGGAGACGAGGTCGCTGCTTTCTCGTCGGAAAAGACCGGGCGGACTCTCGAAGGTGACGGAGATCCGCTCGATGTTTGCATCCTGACCGATCGTCCTATCCAGCATGGAAACATCCTTGTGGAGTGCATTCCCATCGGCGGTCTTCGCATGATCGACCACGATGAAGCCGACGACAAGATCCTCGGAGTGCTCAAGGACGACGCGACTTATGGGACATGGACCGATATCACGCAGGTGCCGACGTCAATGCTGGACCGGCTCCGGCACTATTTTCTTACCTACAAACAGGCTCCGGATTCAGGGTCGTCCGGTTGTGAAATCGCGCATATTTACGGCCGTGAAGACGCCCATGAAGTCATCCGCAGGAGCCGCAACGATTACGAAAAACGTTTCGGGAACCTCGAAGAGATTTTGGGCGCCGCATTGAGCGTAATGAGGTAATGCGGTGACATCATGGCGATGTTCCGTGTGCAAGGTTGATTTCGACAGAGAGCGTGACTGGATGGTTTACTGCCTGCCTCCTCCCGCTCTGTAGATAATTGTGCGTCCGGGGTTGTCGCGATGACAAAGTTATTTAGGGTCGCTGTTTTTTGTTTGGCCCTCTTTTTGTGGCTCCAATTTATCAGTCTCTATCTCACCTGGCCTGAGCAAATGATCCTCGGGGCAGCGAGCGTGGCCCTGGGCATCGCCGTCAATCGGTTCTCCGCGTCTCGTCTGATTACGCTGGGCCTGATGCTGATTTCAATGACGGCTACATTTCGCTATGGATGGTGGCGGCTGCGTCTCCTGGTGGATTACTTTGCGGACGGATCGAACCGCCGCTTCGGTTTTGATGAATTCTTCATGCTGCTTTTGATTTCGGCCGAAGCCTACACCTTTCTGATCATGGTGCTCGGCTACATGCAGACTGCCTGGCCGCTTCAGCGAACGCCGATTCTTCTGCCCAACGACGAAAGCCTCTGGCCGCACGTCGATATACTCATTCCCACCTACAATGAGCCGCTCTCCCTGGTTCGCTACACTGCCCTGGCCGCCATTAATATCGACTATCCGGAAGATAAGCTCCACGTCTACATCCTCGACGATGGGACGCGCCAGGACTTCGAGGAATTTGCGGCGCTGGCAGGCGTTGGCTACATCACGCGAGACGTCCACAAGCACGCTAAGGCGGGAAACATCAACCACGCACTGACAACGATGGACTCCCCGTATGTAGCCATCTTTGACTGTGACCACGTGCCCACGCGGAGCTTTTTACAAATGACTCTCGGCTGGATGCTTGCCGATAAGAAGCTCGCGATGCTTCAGACACCGCACCATTTTTACTCGCCAGATCCTTTTGAGCGCAACCTGCTGCAATATAAAACCATTCCCAGCGAAGCGGAGCTGTTTTACGGCATCGTGCAGGATGGAAATGATTTTTGGAATGCGACCTTCTTTTGCGGCTCTTGCGCCGTCATTCGCCGCGCGGCACTGGACGAGGTGGGCGGCATCGCGGTGGAGACTGTCACGGAGGATGCACACACCTCGTTGCGAATGCAAAAGCTGGGATACAACACCGCCTATATCAACATCCCGCAGGCGGCCGGTCTGGCAACGGAAACGCTGGCCGCACACGTGGGCCAGCGCATTCGCTGGGCCCGGGGCATGATCCAGATTTTTCGCATCGACAACCCTCTGCTGGCGCGGGGTATGAAGTTCACGCAGCGGCTATGCTACCTGAATGCGATGATCCATTTCCTGTACGCCGTTCCACGGCTGGTCTTTTTGTGCGCGCCGCTTGTTTATATGCTGTTAGGAAAGTCGATCATTCCCGGCTACTGGCTTGCGATTCTGGCGTACTCGCTACCTCACCTTGTTCTGGCGAGTCTAACGAACTCGCGCATTCAGAGCCGGCACCGCCACTCGTTCTGGAATGAGATATACGAGGCTGTGCTCGCTCCCTACATTCTCGCGCCGACCCTTCTTGCCTTGATCAATCCAAAGCTGGGCAAATTCAACGTCACCGATAAGGGCAGTACTCTCAACGATACGCGCTTTGACAGGAGGATCGCGAGACCAACCCGATGGCTTCTGTTCTTGAACTTTCTCGGCCTGCTGATCACTCCCTATCGAATCTTTGTCAACGATCCTCATCATCCGGGCACCGTGATCATGAACCTGGTTTGGATCCTGTTCAACATGGTTATCCTGGGTGTGGCCGCAGCGGTGGCACACGAGCAGAAGCAGAGGCGCGGTTCTGTCCGCATTGAAGCGAAGATCCCGGTGCGTCTGGATCTACCCGATGGACTTCGATTGCACACTTCTTCTATCGACATGTCAGTAGGCGGAGCCTCGGTTATTCTGCCGCCTCACAGACGCTTTTCGGTTGGCGACGAGTTCAGGCTGGCCTTTCCCGACATTACGAGTGACGCGGAAATAAGCGTCCGGGTGGCGGGAATCCGGGATGCGGAACTTCGTCTGGAGTTCTCCACTCCGACTATTCAGGAACAAGAAACCCTTACCAGAGCGCTCTATTCGCGGGCAGACGCCTGGCTAACCTCCGTCGAGTCGAAGGAGGCCGATCGCCCCCTGAAGAGTCTCGGGCGGGTCGTAGTCTTGTCGTTCCATGGCTTTTATCAGATCATCCGATCCCTACTGCCGGAAAAGCGACCTGCACCAACGCGCAAGGCTGTGCCGGCAGCCACGGCCTTGATCCTGGTCGGCCTGCTTGGAGGAAGTATCTTACTGAGGGGATCCACACTACCCCCTCAGGATGCTCCAACCGCTTCCGCCGCGGACGGAGGCTTGTCGTCGCCCGATTCCTCGATCAAGCAGGTGATCAGGCTGAATGACATGGGCGCAATCCACGCTGTCGAGTTTCGGGGACCGCATTCTTACTCCTCGGTGCGGTTCACACTTCCACATACGATCGTCCCGCATCAATCGACGCTAACGTTGCGATACAGCTTTGACCCGGCACTCGACGCGCATGCCACTTCGTTGAAGATCAGCTTGAATGGGACGATGCTAGCGGCTCTTTCACCGAAATCAGCAGGGAGTTCGCCGGGGCCGATGGATGAAACCAGAATTGCCGTTCCTGCAAATCAATTGGTCCGGAGCAACACCCTGAGCTTTGAATTCACGGGTAGCCGACTGATGATGCGCGAAGACCAGGCACAGACGAGCGTCCTTGCTCATATCGACCCCGAATCCTCGATCGAAGTAAACGGTGAACGCTTGCGCCTGAAGAACGACCTGGGCCAGCTCCCGCTGCCTGTGTTTGACAGCGAACTCCAAACCCCGACCGTTATTCCGTTCGCATTCCTTGAGCAGCCAACGGCCAAAGCGCTGGAAGCAGCCGGCATGGTCGCGTCATGGTTCGGTCTGGCCGCTGGTTCGGCGCCGGCACGCTTCGCTGCTTTCGTGGGCGAAATTCCCAAGGGGGACGTAGTTCTCTTTTCCGATCAGCGATCCAATCTTCCCGACTCGCTTCACTTACCCGCCGGCGGTGGCCCGATCCTCGCCCTTCGCGACAATCCGTCCGACCCGATGGGAAGCGTTCTTGTGGTGGCAGGCGACGACGAGCAAGAGCTCATTACCGCCGCACGAGCGTTGTCCCTCACCAATAAGCCTTCCTCTATGGTGCCTGCTTCCGGCGTGCTATCGGCGGACAATACCACGTTCGCACCGGTACTGTTGATGCCCCCCCCTCGGAACCTCGACGATGCGCCGCGATGGCTGCCCCTCACTCGGGGGGCTCGCTTGTCCAATTGTTCATCTCCAGAAATGTTGCAGACGGGGGACTCGAGCTCGATCCCGGTCTATTTTCACTTGCCTCCTGATGTGTTCTACGGCGAAAGAGAGAATCTGAAGCTTCATCTCCACTATCGTTATAATGCTCGATCCGCCGGACCCGGGTCAGCACTGCGCGTCGTTGTTAACGGACAACTTATAAACGAAACACGACTCACCGCCGGCGAAAGCCAGATTGAGCAGACGGTATTTGTATCTATTCCTGTCACGGTTCTGCAGCCGTTCGGAAATACCATGCTCTTTAACTTTGATTTCGCGGGCGCAAACTCGGAGACCGGTCAGGACTCCGACGAGTCGCCGCCTCTGAAGGGTGAAATTGTTTGCGATTCGACTCTCGATCTCCATGGGCTTGCACGGTGGACACGCATGCCCAATCTTGGGATCTTTGCCAACTCCGGGTTTCCCTTTACACGGCACGCAGATCTGGCCGAAACAGCCGTGATCCTTCCAACTGTTCCCAGCCGTAGTGAGATAGCGCTCTATCTTGATCTGATGGGCCACTTCGGGGCCGATACAGGATATCCCGGACTTCGCATCACCGTGGCCGGCCCGAATGTCGTTCTCAGCAGCGCCAAGGATTATCTCGTAATTGGTACGACTGCCGACCAGCCAGCCTTCCATTCTCTGGCAGGATCGGTACCTGTCACTCTTGATCGCGACGGCATTCATGTCAGAAGGTCGCAAGACTACTTTCAGACAATCCAGGACACTCTTCTGTTCTGCTGGTCGAAGTTGAGCGGGGCACCTTTTATTCCCAGTCGTCCGTCGAATGATGGAACCCCGCTCGCGGCTCTGATCGAGGAGATTGAATCACCTTCCTCTCCGGATCGCTCTCTGGTTCTCATCGCCCTCAGCTCCGATGAGATCCCGGCTGCTTTCTCGAATGCATTCCTCGATAAGACTCTATCGAACGGTCTCACCGGTGCCGTGAGTCTGTTGCGAGCGGGGAAATTTGAGTCCTATGCGATGAACGGCGCCACGTATCAAACCGGAGCGATTTCGTGGTTCGCACTGATGCGACTCTGGTTGACACGGTATTTCCTTCTGCTCCTGGTTGTGGTTACCGGTCTGAATCTTGTCGTGGCTTCGTGGATACGTGAATGGCTTAGCCGCCGAGCCCAAGACCGTCTTAGACTCGCTGCGACCGCCGAGGCCGCAAATTGAATTCGCTACTGGAAGCCGTATCGGTTCTGCGAGATAGGTTGCCTTCTCATCCAACCGGTTCGGTCCAGGTATAGAGGGGATGTCTAAACCCATTATGGAATCGATATCGGATTTCAAAATCGTTGCGGCGGACATTGCGCCGCCTTTTCTCACCAGGAGACGCATTCGTGCAGTCAGGCTTTCATCGTCGCTCGCAGGGGCTCTTCTCGGAGCGATTCTTCCCTGCATGGCAGGGGCTGGGCCGCAACAGGCCTCACCCGACCTGGCGGATCAAAGCCTCACCGACCTGATGAATATCAAGGTGTACGGAGCAGCCCGATATATCCAACCGGCATCGGACGCACCCGTCTCAGTGACTGTTGTGACCCGGGACGAGATCGACAAAGCGGGGTACCGGACCCTGGCCGACATTCTGCGCGCTGTGCGCGGCTTCTACATCTCGTACGATCGCCAATACAGCTACATCGGTGTAAGAGGATTCTCAAACCCCGGAGACTATAACACGCGCGTGCTGCTCATGGTGGACGGCCACCGGCTGAACGATGCGATCTACGAACAGGCGATGGTTGGGACTGAATTTGCTCTTGATGTTGATTTGATCGCACGGGTAGAGATCATCCGCGGTCCTGCGTCGTCGTTGTACGGAACGAATGCGGTGTTCGCGGTCATCAACGTGATAACCCGCAAGGCCGACGAGATTCACGGCATGGAATTCGAAGGCGACGGGGGTTCGTTCAACAGCTATCACGGCCGAATCGCATATGGCGGGCGTATGGCGGGAGTGGATGCAGTCCTTTCCGGTACCTTTTACGGGAGCAAGGGTCACAACCAACTCTACTATCCTGAGTTCAACAGCCCCGAGACTAACAACGGGATCGCCAGTCACGACGATGACGATCAGAGTCTGAATCTGCTCACGACCCTTTCCAGCCATGGGTTCAGATTTCAGGCGGCTTACAATACACGAGAAAAAGGCGACCCGACTGGTTCATACGGGGATGTTTTTAACGACCCGCGCAACCGGGAGTCGGACGCTCATGGCTATCTTGATCTGCGATACGAGCATTCCATTGGGCCCGGCTCGAGCGTTTCGGCCAGAACATACTTCGACAGGTACATGAATGATGGGAAGTTCGTTACACGTGTTGAAAATGGCAGCGTTCTGAACAAGGATTTCGCCCGAGGAGAGAGTTGGGGCACCGAACTGCAGATGACCACCCCAATACGGCAGCGCTACAGATTGGTCACCGGCTTCGAATATCGCAATGATTTCCGCCAACAACTGGTGAACTTCGACGTTTCGCCGCCAGCGACCTATCTTGATGTAGATAAGCCATCCTTCGTCTCGGCACCCTACTTTGAAGCCGACCTTCCTCTAGGCAAGGGGTTTTCGCTCGATCCCAGCATCCGGGAGGATTACAACCCTCGGGTCGGATGGATTCTCAGCCCCAGAGGGGCGTTGAACTATCGCGCTCTGGAGAACACCCACCTCAGGCTGACTTATGGAGAGTCGTTCCGCTCCCCGAATGCGTACGAGCTTTACTACTACCCCGGTGGGCCGCATCTGAACGCCGAGCGGATCAGGGCATGGGAAGGAAATTGGGATCAGGTCGTTTCCCGCAGTATCGGATTTTCGCTTTCGATATTCTCCAACCACATGCGCGATTTTATTGGCTTGAGTTCCGATAACATCAACGGCTCGGCGTTTCAAAATATAGGCAGGATGTCCGTCTCCGGAGGCGAGGCCGAAGTCCGCGGCCAATGGTCGAATGGCATGAAAGGAACTGCCAGCTTCAGCCAGGCGTTCGCACAAAACGGCCCGGGTTCCCAACCGCTGGTGAATTCTCCAAAGGAGCTCGGAAAACTTAACGTGAGCGTGCCGATCGTGGAACAAAAGCTCTTTGCCACCGTGGACGCCCAATACGTCAGCCGGCGAGCCACCTTGACGCAGAGCGACGTCAGTCCCTATTCCGTCGCAAATATTACATTGCTGGGCAGGGCGATTGCGCGCAACCTCGACCTCTCGGCAAGCGTGTATAACGTCTTCGACAAGCGATTTTTCGATCCGGGTGCCCAGCAGCACGTTCAAGATGCGATCCAGCAGGACGGACGCGCTTTCAGGGCGAAACTGGTCTGGACCTTCGGGGCAAAGTGACTGAAATGTTCATAGGACGACGGAGAAGCACCGGCAACGGAATCCCGCTTTGCCGGGCAGGACGTCGTGTCTGTGAACTCGGACTCGTCTTTTTGATGACACTATGCACTGGCGCCCATGTCGCACACGGGTCATCTCCCGACAATAACGAATACGCTGTAAAGGCAGCTTTTCTGTTCCACTTTGCCCAGTTGACCAACTGGCCATCGAGTACGTTTCAACATGCGGGCGATCCATTCACCTTCTGTACGACCGGACGGGATCCATTCAACGGCGCTCTCGAAACCACCTTGTCGGGAAAGATGGTGAAGGAGCACGCCGTCCGCATCTTGCATTTGAAGCAATTGACGGGCGTAGAAGGCTGCCAGGTACTCTTTATCAGTGCCTCGGAGAGTGCACATCTCGCTACCCTCTTCACCAGTCTGCACAGCTCGCCGATCCTGACGACGGGGGAAACGGATGAGTTTGTTCAACTCGGAGGTATGATCGGCTTTCGGCGCGAACAGGATCGGCTTAGATTCGATATCAATGTGCCGGCGGCCGAAAAATGCAATATGACGTTTAGTTCGGAGCTCCTGTCTCTGGCAAAGACGATCATTCCGGCAGGATTGAATGCAGCAGATCATTAGGAGCGGACGCAACGTAAAGCACGTGCGCAATACGATGGGAGCATAGATGCCATTCAGGGATATACCGATACGAAAGAAGCTGACGCTGCTGATTCTGTGTACGACCATGCTCGCCCTTGGCCTTGCATTCGCGGGCATTACTGCTTTTGAACGGACGAGTTTTCGAAAATCGGCGGAAGCCGAGCTGTCCACGCTCGCCGACACCATCGGTGCAAATGCGGCAGCATCCCTGGCGTTCAACGATGCGCAGACGGCGCGCCAAATCCTGAGCGCGCTCCATTTGCAAGCCGGCGTAGTCAACGCGAGCCTCTACGACACGCAGGGGCGCCTATTTGCGGAATACAATCCTCTTTCCCCGGAAGGGACGCCCAGCGCGCCGACAGTTACGCAACAAAGCGGTCGTGCTCTTCCCCACGGCGATCTCACTCTCTCGCGAGATGTCTTTCTGAAAGGCGACAAGACCGGGTCGATCGTGATTGTCTCAACTATGGACGGCTTTCGATCCAAGTTACAGGAATATTTGAAGATTGCCGCCCTTGTCCTATTTATCTCCATAGGTATTACATACCTGGCGTCGATTCGGCTTCTGCCACTGATCAGCGATCCCATTGTGCATCTCGCGCAACTGGCGGGGCAGGTCTCAGACCAGAAGGACTACAGCCTTCGCGCGCCAGCCGTGAGCTCCGACGAGATCGGCAGGCTGATCAGTTCGTTTAACCAGATGCTGGACACCATTCAACAAAGAGATATGGCCCTTCAGGAAGCCAACAGTACTTTGGAGGCGAGGGTCGCGGCGCGGACCGCCGACCTGGTTAAAGAAGTCCAGGAGCGAAGACAGGCAGAAATACAGATGCGGCATGCCAAGGAAGCTGCCGAAGTTGCCAACCGGGCAAAGAGCGAATTCCTGGCTAACATGAGCCATGAGATCCGGACGCCGATGAACGGCGTGATCGGAATGACAGGGCTTGCGCTGGAAACAGACCTCACGCCGACGCAGCGCGAGTACCTGGAGACAGTGAGACAGTCCGCCGACGCGCTTCTCACGGTGATCGAGGACATTCTCGATTTCTCCAAGATCGAGGCCGGCAAGCTCACGCTTGAGGAGTCGGACTTCGATCTTCGTGAATCAGTGGAGCTAACGCTGAAGACGTTGGCTCTTCGTGCCGATGAAAAGGGACTGGAACTGCTTTGCGATGTGGCTCCTGAAGTTCCCACTCTCGTTAGAGGAGATAGCTCCCGGCTCCGGCAGGTCCTGATCAATCTCGTCGGAAATGCAATCAAGTTCACCGAAGAAGGCGAGGTGTCAGTCAATGTCGAAGCGATGGGCGACGGACAAGAAGGGCTGACTCATTTCACGGTGACTGACACCGGCATCGGTATTGCTGCCGACAGGCTGGATGCCATTCTTTTGCCGTTCACGCAGGTAGATGCTTCGACCACGCGCAAGTATGGCGGGACTGGGCTGGGGCTCACCATCTCGACGCGGCTCATCGAGGCTATGGGTGGATGCATATGGATCGAGAGCACTCCCGGGGTGGGGAGCAGGTTCCATTTCACGGCACGGTTTGACAGCGCCGAAATCGCGGACGATGTCGCATATTCGGCAGGAAGTGATTCAATCGCAAACGTCCGGGTGCTGATCGTAGATGACAACCTGACCAACAGGACGATCCTCACAAGAATTCTGGCGCGTTGGGGAATGCGGCCGACCTCGGTGGAGAGCGTCCGGGCGGCATTAACTGAGCTGGCCTCCGCACTTTCTCTAGAGGATGCGTATAAGCTCATTGTTACTGACATGCACATGCCGAACAAGGATGGCTTTGATCTGATTGAGACCGTTCGTTGCGGCGACAATCCGGTTCCCCCCACAATTGTGATGCTTACCTCCGGGGCGCGCGGGGGAGATGTGGAACGTTGTCGGAAACTGGGCGTCAATGCTTACCTTCTAAAGCCTATTCGCGAGGCGGAGTTGAAGTCCGCCATCGCTCGCTCGTTACGGAAGAACTCCACGGACAGTCATGTTCGATTGCAGTCTCGGCCATCTTCCAGCAAAGAGAAGAGTGCCGGCATTGGTCTTCATGTGCTTGTGGCAGAAGACAATCCCATCAACCAGCTTCTGGTGAGACGTCTTTTGGAGAAGCGCGGGCATCGCGTTTCTATTGCTGCCGATGGAATTGAAGCCCTTCGGGTCCTGGAAAACACATCGGTGGATCTTGTGTTTATGGACGTACAGATGCCACGAATGAGCGGCATTGAGGCAGTCCGAGCGATCCGCAAGAACGAAGAAATCGGCAGGGCTCACGTACCTATTATTGCTTTGACTGCGAATGCCATGAAGGGCGACGAAGAGCAATGCTTGGAGACCGGTATGGATGGATATCTTGTAAAGCCAATCCAGATTCCGAAACTGGATGACATTTTGGGTAGGTACGGTGAACTGCGATCCATGTCGCCCGGTGACGACCTCATTGAAAGACTTTCAGTGACACCTGCTCGTAATGATTTCGAGCCTCTTTAATCTCGCACCAGGCTCAGGCCTCCTCAGGTCCGTATCGACTCTCTTGTTTGGATCGAAATTGTTCCCGATCGCTTTCGCTAGGTCTTCGTCACGCAGCGCCAAGCGGGCTTTGAGTTGTTCGTTATCGGGAAATCGGCCAAGACCTTTCCTCCACATCTCGCGAGCCCTGTCTTTCTGTTCCAACCTGCAGAATTCATCACCCAGGCAATGTAGGTGCGCACGTAGTAAGTTTTCTTGTCATTGCGCTGTAACTCCAAGGTCCTTTGCAGATTCGCAATTCCAAGCTCGGCCTTGTTGAATACTCTCGGCCAGAATAGCTGTGGACGGAACGAAACGGACGCGACAGTACTCATCGCGTTCTCAGGAGCGAGTGAGATGGTGAAATCTGCCGGGGCGGATTCAAGGGCAGGGATAAAGGGGCGTCCGATGCTGAGTTGGAGCTTGTAAAGTGCAGAAACATTGGCATGAGGATTTCGGGCAATATTAATGGCAGCGGTAGCTGTATCTCCCGGCAAGGTCCCCGAAGAGCCATCGCTTCGAGCATTCTCGAAGAGAGCCGTACAGCCACGCGAACCGGGGTGAGTTGGAGTTGAATTGACCGCTCAAGATCACCGGAGGTTGCGTTGGTTTCGAATGAATTTCCGGCAATCGATCTGAAGGCGATCATCCATCTCCCAAAATCAGGGATTACCAGCTCAGCGCGCTGTCGCCCGCGGATGAGAACCTGGCTTTTCCCGGCAGGCGCATTGGAGTTGGAAATGCTAGCACCAATACTTTTCCGATGACTCAAAGTTGACCCGGCTCGCGCGACGCTGATCCAGGAACGGCGTGCCGCCGCTATCCCTTTGGATGACCCACCGTGCTCACCACGAGACGGTTATTGAAGTCATGCGAGAAGAGCGCCAACCTTCCATTGAGATGCGCTAACGGGGGTTCGCGCTCTCTACTCGCGCGCCCGCATCGGAAAGAACTTATGATGCGAGTCGATCATGAAGATCCTTCGTCTGCTCCCTTGGATCGTCGTGTTGTCGGGTTTGACTCGCATTCGATCACTGTCCCGTTTGATAGCGCACAACTGCAAGCGCTGTCTGATACGTATAACGCGCGTTGGCCACTCCGATCAGTGCTTCGGTTTGCGCGAGTTGTGACTGGGTAAGATCGACAATGCCGCTCAAGCCTACCTTGTAGCGGGCTTGCGCCAATTCCAATGCAGTATTGGCCTGATTCAGGAGCGCCTGCGTCACACCGATTCTTTGGAACGCTATCTGTGCGTTGAGAACCGCCGCACGGACATCACGCCCGATGTTATCGCGAAGATTGCGTACTTGTTCTTGCGCGGCATTGGCGCGAAGGTCCGCCTCTTTGGCGCGTGCGGTGTATTCAAAGCCATTGAAGATAGGGATGCTGACGTTGGCTCCCGCCGCACCATACCAGCTGAGAGAATCTGGTCGGCGCGCACGGGGGCTCCTCCCGCAACCGCCAGGGCCGAGATGGTGGGTCGCACCAAATCATGCTCCGCGGAGCTGAATTGCTTTGCCGCCAGAGAACGATCCTGAAGGGCAAGCAGATCGGGGCGCGCGCGGAAGGCAAGCTGAACAAGGTCTTCTGCGTTCGACGGAGCGGCTTGGGGACTGGCGGGCGTCTCGTCGACCAGTTCGTACCGGGTGTCGGCATCTGAGCCGAGAATCGCATTGAGATTCGCCATTGCGCTCGCCAGGGCGTTCTGCGCGTCGAGGACAAGCAGTTTGGCTTGCGATACCTGAACATTGGCCAGGCTGAGGTCGAGTGTGGATCGCAGTTTAGAGTTGGTGAGCGCGCCAATCTGCTCGTCGGTGGCCTGGCGCGTGTCCACGGTCTGCTGCGCCACTTTGAGTACAGATTGGGCGGTCAGAGCCTGGTAGAAGGCCTGATCGGCCGCAAGCGTGATGTCTTCTACCGTGGCTCGCTCGTTTTCCAGCTGGGCCCTGGAATTGGATTGCGCACTCTTGACAAGGTTGTGGGTGCGGCCAAAGTCGGTGATCAGTCTGATCCACAGTCAAGCCGCCGGCCGCGCGGTCATAGATCGATGGATTGTTCAGCGCACCAGCGGTGATGCGGCTGTTCTCGTGCGCGCCCACCGCCGTAAGGTCGCCGACTGCCATGGGCAATTCGGCGGAGCGGGTCTCGCGGACAACTTGTGCCTGGGCGAGTTGCAGCAGGTGAGCGATGCTTACGTTTGGATTGTGCTGAATGGCGATACGTTCGGCGTCGCCCAGGGTTAGCTTGGGCCCTGATGAAACTGAGGACTGCGCTGCACTCGATTGCGCCGACGCCGGTTGCTGATTCGCGATCCCCTGTTGGAAAGACCGCATCGGCACTTGGCTGCCCTGGGCCACCAGTTGGGGGCCGGGTGCATCGGGCAGCAAACGCTCTTGTGCTTCGGTATGGACACTAAGCAAACAGAAGCACCGCAAACACTGCGGGAGTAGATTCCAACGAGAAGAAAACTCTCATGCTCTGCCCTCCGCCGCTTGCATGTTTCTTTCGCGGCGGCCATGGATGACGAGATAGACCGCGGGGACCAGGAACATGGTGACGACCACCGAGACGGCCAGTCCGCCGATAATGGCGCGGGCCAGCGGCGCGTATTGCTCGCTGCCTGCTTCCAGGCCGAGGGCCATGGGAATCATGCCCAGCAGCGTGGCAAGGGACGTCATGAGGATCGGGCGCAGGCGCACCTTGCAGGCCTGGACGGTAGCCTCGAGCAGCGGCATTCCCTGCGCGTGGAGCGTGTTCGAGAACTCGACGATCAGGATGCTGTTCGATACCACGATGCCGGCCATCATGATGACGCCCATCAGCGACATGATGTTGAGCGTGCTGCCGGTGAGCACGAGGATGAGCACCACGCCCGGCGAGTCCCGGCGGAATGGCCATGAGGATGATGAACGGATCGATGAACGAAGCGAACTGCGCCATCAGGATCAGGTAGACCAGCGCAATGGCGATGATGAGGCCGAGGCCAAAATCGTCGAACGACTCATTCATGCTGACCACCGCGCCGCGCACATCGATGACCGTGTTGCTTGTCGTGCTTCGTGTGCGCGAGCAGCTTGTTGACCTCGCGCCGACCTTTTGCAGAGCCTCGGTTTTGGGGGCCACGTAAATATCGATCACGCGCCGAATCTGGTTGTGGTCGACTTCGGTGGGCGTGTTGATCTGCCGAATCTCGGCCACCGAGCCCAGCGTGACATAGCCCGACCGGTGAGCCGCCGCTTGAAAAGCGCAGCGTTCATGGGAGAAGCCTGCCCGCCTTCCTCCATGGGACTGAAACCCTCCGGCCGGCTGCCTCGCAGCGGAATGTTTCTCAGGTCTTCCATCGACATGTGATTGATCCAGCGGTTGGCATATTGCACCGTGACCAGGTAGTTGTTGCCGCTCTTCGGATCGATCCAGTAACTGGGCGCAACCATGCCGTCGGAGGTGAGCGCGGTGATCACGTCGTCGACGACATCTTTCGCCGTGAGCCCGACCAGGCTGGCGCGTTCGCGATCGATGTTCAGCGCCAGGCCGGGGTAGTTGATGCTCTGCGGGATGTAGACATTGCGCACGTTGGGCAGTTGCTGAATCTTCGCGGCCAGTTGCCGGGCCAGGTCGTAGGAGCTTGTCCATGTTCTGCGACTTGATCTGGATGTCGATGGGCGCGGGCAGTCCCTGGTTGATGACCGCGTCCACCAGGCCGCCGGCCTGGTAGTAGGCGGAGAGTCTCGGGCATCTCGCGCGCAATGCGGTTCTGCACGCGGCGCATGTATTCGTAGCTGCCGATGCTGTGATCCTCCTTGAGGCTGGTCTGCACGAAGGCCGTGTCCATGGAAGCATTGGTGGTGTAGATCGCCGAGAGGTCGGGATAGACGCCGATGTTGGAGACGACCATGTCCAGATCGGACGGCTTCACCACGCTGCGAATGATGTTCTCCACTCGCGCGATGTAGTCGTTGCTGACTTCAAGCCGCGTGCCGCTGGGCATGCGCACGTTGATGATGAATTGGCCGGGGTCGGTGCGCGGAAAGTAGGCGCGGCCCATGAACGGAAATGTCACCAACAGCAGCAACGGCGACGCCGCCGAGGATGACCGCCGCGGTAAGTCCGGGCCGCTGCATGGTTCGCTTGGCCCAGCCTTCATACCAGTTCAGCATGGCCTGGAACTTCTGGTTGAACCATCGCTCGAAGCGCGCGAAGATACCACGTCTTGCGTTCTCAGGATGCGTCATCCTCGTCGTCGCGGAGGGAAATGAACTTCGCGCAATAGAGCGGCACCACCGTCATGGCGAAGAAGTACGACGCAAAGATGGAGAGCACCACGCCCAGCGCCAGCGGCGTGAAGATGTACTTGCTGACGCCGTGGAAGAACGTGACCGGGAAGAACACGATGGAGGTGGTGAACGTGGCGGCGAGTACGGCCATGGAGACTTCCGTTCCGCCCTTCTCCGAAGCTTCGTATGGCTTCTCGCCCATTTCCATGTGGCGGAAGATGTTCTCGAGCACGATGACGCCGTTGTCGATCAGGCGCGAGAACACCAGCGCCAGCCCGCCCAGGATCATGGTGTTGATCGACCCGCCCATGTAGTTGGTGATCAGCAGGCAGACCAGCATCGCGAGCGGCACCGACAGCAGCACCGCCACGGTGGCGCGCGGGCTGGCGAGGAAGACCAGGATCATCACGCCGGTCAGCACCAGGCCGATGGTCGCCTCGCGCACCACGTTGCTGATGGCGAGCTTGACGAACACCGACTGGTCGAAGACCACCGCGGTCTTCGAGCGCTTCGGGAATATCGACAAGTTTCTTGATGGCCGCCTTGATGCCGTCGACGATGGTGATGGTGTTGCTGTTGCCGCCCTGCTTGAAGATGGGCACGTAGACCGAGCGCTGGCCGTCGATGCGCACGATGTTGTACTGCAACGCGCCGGAGTCGACCGCTTTGCCGATATCGCCCACCAGCACCGATGAGTTCCCCACCGACTTGAGCGGCATGGCGTTCATGGAATTCGCGTCGGGGAACTGGCTGTTGGCGTAGATGTTGAAATCCTTGGAGCCGATGCGCACGTCGCCCGCGGGCAGAATCAGGTTGGAACTGTTCACCGACTGCACCACGTCGTTGAGGCTCAGGTTGCGCGCTTCGAGCTTGAGCGGGTCGACGTAGATCTGGATCTGCCGATAGGTGCCGCCGTAGGGCTGCGGCACCGACGCGCCCTGCACGTTCGAGATCTGGTTGCGCACCTGGAACTGCGCGAGGTCTTTCAGGTTGGTTTCGTTCAGGCCCTGGCCCTTCAACGTCACCAGGCATACGGGCTGCGTGGAGGCGTCCATGCCGAGAACGACCGGCGGCAGCGTGCCCGGCGGCAAGACGGCGCAGATCGGCCATGGCGAGGTTGGCGATATTGCTCACTGCGACGTTGGGATCGGTGCCCGGCTTGAAGTAGATCTTGATCAGGCTCACGCCGGTGAGCGAGCGCGATTCGCTGTGATCGATGTTGGCGCCCAGCGTGAAGAAGCGCTCGAAGGTGTTGGTGATGTCGGATTCGATCTGCTGCGGCGGCATGCCGTTGTAGAACGTGGCGACAACCACCACCGGCATGTCGATCTGCGGGAACAGGTCCACCGGCATGCTGCACCACGGTGAACGTCCCGACGAGCGCCACCACCAGGCAGATCATGATGATGAAGTAGGGATATTTGAGAGCAAACCGCGGCATTAGCGTGCACCTCCCGGCTTCTGGTTCGGGCGCGCTTGGCCTGGCCAGGCCGATTTGGATCGTGTCGCCTCAGCATCCGCACTGCCCGCTTGGCGCTCGTCGGCAGCATCGGGACCAGCCTCGCCGGCCATGCTCTCTTCGCCTTTCAGGTCGATCATTCCGCCGGTTTCCTGGTAGGTTTCCGATGCCTGCGTCGGCTCGACTTCGAGGGCTGACTTCTTCGTTTTCCTGGTACTTGTCCTGCCCGCCGACAATCACCCGGTCGCCGGCATTCAGGCCGCTCTTGATCTCGGCGAGCTTCGATCCCTCGATGCCGACCTGGACCGGGCGCACGTGAACATGATTGTTGCCGTCAAGCACGTAGACCACTTGCTGGCGCCCATTCAGCACCAGCGCCTCGATAGGAATGGTCACGACATTTTCGACGTGCGCCAGGCGAAGCATGGTGTTGGCATACATGCCGGGAGAGATGGAGAGGTCCTTGTTCTCGACGTCGACTTCGGTCTCCATGGTGCGGGTTTCGAAGTTCACGTCGCGCGTGAAGCGCACGATCTTCCCGGTGAAGCGAACGGCCGATGGCATCCACGCGCACCTGCAAGTTCGTCGCCGTCGTGAACATAGCGAATGTCGCCTTCGGGCACAGGAATGCGCAGGCGCAGCAGCGAACTCTGCGAGAGGCGAACGATGGGCAGGTCCTGGCTGTTGGAATTGGTGCCGCCCTGGATGAGCGCGCCGGTGTCGGCGTAACGCCAGACCACGACGCCGGAGATCGGCGCCTGAACCGTGGTGTAGTCGTGCAGCGCCTGCACGCGCTGGTTGTCAGCCTGGGCCGCGCCGGCGTGTTGCTTGGCCGCGGCCATGGCGGCCTTCGCGGCATCCACCTGCGACTCGGACGAAAGATCCTTGGCCTGCGCATCGTCCAGTTCCTGCTGCGCGATCAGGCCGGGATGCCCCTTGGCTGCCTCCTGCAGGCGCTCGTAGGCAGCGTGGAGAGCCGAGTGCGTAGCAACGGCGCGGTTGATTTCGTGCTGCGCCTGGCGTGATCTCTTCCTTGCTCTGGTCCAGCTGCGAAGACGGTCTGTTGCAGCTGCGCCTTGAGTTCGGGAACTTCGAGGACGGCGAGCGTCTGCCCCTGCTGCACGATGTCGCCGATGTCGACGTTGATCTTCTTCATGTAGCCGCTGACCTTGGGGTGCACATCGACTACCTGGTAGGGCTGGAACTGGCCGGCAAGCGTTAGCACGTGCGAAATATTCCCGCGCTGGGCCTGGGCTACTCGTGCCGAAGGAGAGGACGCGGCTCTCGCATCTCCATCGCTGGGGCCCGGGTGGCAAGCCGAAATGGCCAAAATCATGCAGATCGAAACCGAGACGGTAAACAGTATTGAAATTCCCTTGCGCATTCGCTAGTGCTCCCAAAACATAGTTGCTCTTCTGGGCCCATGCAACCAACCAGGACCAGCACGGAGAGTGTCGAACACAGGAGAAAGACCTAGGACTGCTCGCTCAGCGTCCGAGATTGACCGATTAAACATCCAATGTGGCCTTGAGTTCTGGTAACGAGATTCCTCAGCCAGACTCCAGATACGCCGACTCGCAATTCGTCGTTGTCACGAGTCATCTCACTTCGCCCGATTAACGGACCTAGCGCAGAGATGCAGAGAGGAATAGAGCGCGCTTTGTCCGGGTATTGTCAGGCGCCCGCACGAACCAAAGCACACGATGTTGAATGCAGATTTAGCTCAGGCAGCGGCCGGAAGAAGGGGGAGATCGCGAAGGTTTCGGGAATGCGAAAATACGGATTTGGCGCTCGCACAGATGGTTTGGGAAGCCAGCAATACGAACCAGACCTGGAGACAAACGCCTTTGCGTGTCCAAGGCCTTGGTGCCGGTACTAGAATTCGATTGTCGGTGGTTCTGACGAACCGACACCACATCGGTGGTCCGAGGCTCCAACCACAACTTTGCTACCTGAGTCCGTGACGCTGGTGCAAGATGGGAATGATACAGGGACAGCTTGTAGGCTGTTCCCCACAGCACAATCGCGATGATTAACCCCAAGAAGCCCATCGAGATCGGACTGAGGATCTGAAAGCAGTTCAGGCGTTCGGGCTTGGCATGAATGGACGGTTCAATGCCATCGCCATTAGCAGCCGTGAGAAACCTCGCGAATGGGGGAAGATCGGTCAATTCTTGGTATGGAACGCCCCTGTTCCGTCGGAACCTGGAAGCACGTCTACGATTATAGACTTCAATAAGAACCAAATGTTGCAAAGCATCCCAGATACTGTGCAATTTTGCCGGATTTGCCGGCCGTCCGCAGCCGACGGAAGTATTGTTCCCTCTCCCATAGGGCAGCCAAGTCATTTGATTCAAGGGCTGAATTTCATCTCTGAAAGCGCTTGATCAAGCTCCAAGCTGGCCGTGAATCCTGCCTTGGCTGTTATCAAGTCCAGAGCGGCCGAGATGGCCGCTCTGGGCCACGATCAGCACAATCGGACATAGGATAGGATCCGTTCAATTTCGGTATGTGTGCTAGTCGATCTGGCATTGTGTCGATCCGCGCCCTCGGGTTTGGACCGTATCGACAGATTCGCCGAGTAGATCAAGGCCAGGCCAAAAACGACTCCGGTTGTCCCGGTGCTCACTCTCGAAGAATGACGGCTCCTGCGACGCTCCGAGGGTGGTAGCGATCTCAATCAAGAAACATGCCGATTCGAATGTTGCTGAATCCTTCCCGAACGTATGCCGCAGCGGCGCCGGAGGAAGTGGCAATCACCGAAACGAGTGAGGCTCCGATGGCATAGCGAACATCGTCGAAGGCCTCCGCCAGATTCGGCCGCGAGATAGGTGAGTTTGCGGAGTGGAACAATCGGCTTCCTAATGGGTTGGGCAGAGTCGAGTTCCATTTTCTGCGAAAATGCGAAAACATCGCCCGAAGGGCGGGGAGTCGGAACCGGCTATATACTCGTTATCACCATCGTGGAGAACGTGGATACACCGACGAATCCATCACCGAGCAAACATTCGCGTTGGTTCGATCTCCGCTTGGCCGCGGGCGTGATTTTGCTCTTGCCGGCCATTTGGTTCAGTTGTAAAACCGTGGATGGGCTGGCCGCGCGCCGTCTCATCCGCACCGACCTTGCCGAGATCACGCACGCGCGCTACGGAATTTTGAGCGCCGACCAATGGCGCGCCATCATCGGCCCGATGCTCAACGCGCAAGTCGACAAGCTCGATCTCAAGGGACAGAGCAAGAGTCTCCGGCCCATGGTTGAACGGTCGCTGTATACCCTGCTGGATAATATCAAGACGCAGATGACTTCGCCCAACCCCAAGGCATCGGGCAAGCCCGGCGGGGGCAACGCGATGCTTGTGAACATGATCGTCGCATCCCTGCGTCCGCATGTGCCCGAGTACACCAACGTGGTAATGGTGGAGCTAACCAGGCCGCAAACGCAAAAAAGCTTCAAGGACTCCATCCGTTCTGTGTTGGCGGATGCGGTCAAGAACACGTTCAGCGGTACGGACATGACTACCTACGACGCCATCCTGAAGCGATATGGGTGCTCCAATGGCGCGGTTTGCGAGGAGACTCTCGGCAAACAGATCGAGGAAGCGGACACCGACCTGACTCGCTACTATCTCATCGTGCTCGCATCGGCGGCCTTGGGGTTCATCCTGCTGATGGTCGGCAAGTCGACGCTCTCGCGGGGGGCCGTGGTGGTGCTGATGTTGTTCTGCATTGCGATGCTGGCCGGCGGCGTGCTCAGCCCCATGCTGGAGGTTGAAGTCCGCATCACGAAGCTGGACGCAACGCTGCTGGGCACACCCATCGAGTTTCGCGACCAGTCACTGTACTACCGCAGCAAGACTGTGCTTGAGGTGTCTGAGACACTGATCCACATGGGCCGGCCGGCGATGACGCTGGTTGCCGTGCTGGTGATCCTGTTCAGCGTGGTCTTCCCGGCGCTGAAAATGTTGGCGCTCGGCGCGTGTCTGTTCCGGCCGGCGCTGTTGCGCACCAACCGCTTGGTGAAGCTGCTGGCTTTCGAACTATCCAAGTGGTCCATGGCCGACGTCATGGTCCTGGCGATCTTCATGTCTTTTGTCGCGTTCAACGGCGTCGCCGGAAGCGCGTGGGATGGCTTGCGAGGCATGCCGAACGTCCGGCAAGTACAGATCCCGACGAATGCTTCGAAGATCCTACCCGGCTATTACTTGTTCATTGGTTTCTGCGTGTCGAGCATCATCCTGTCGAAAAAGCTGGAGCACGGGATCGCTTCCAGTTCCACTTCCGAATCAAGCTAGACTCGCGATTGGTGCTGCAGGCGCGCCGCAGGAGCGGTGGAAGCCCCGCCGATCGCACCAGATGAATGCGGCCGATCAATGGGAAGGGCGCTTCGGTCCTAACCAAACGCGATGCGGGCTGGAGCCCCGCGGGTGGCCCAGTGCTGCGCGAACAGCTCAGTTGGATAGAAAGTGATCCTCCGACCTCCCGCTCCATCCCCTTCTCTCCTCCGTCTTCAACGCCGGATTTCAAATCCTTTCGCCCCACCGGACAAGAATTGGCGGCAACTTTTAAAACGCTGATTTCCATTGCAAATTTAGCCTCCCAAGATCAATACCCTACAATTTCAGAACAGAAACTCTAGACGGGAGCCAATTGTGATGCCATTGACGTTGTCTCGCTTTTACAGTGTGGTGGCGTTGGCCGGAGCGGTTTCGCTCTACGCGGCCGACAAGACAAAACCGGCCGCGGCGCCGAGCGCGACCGATCCTTACGCCGAAGTGCAGCCGGCCACCGAGAGCCTCGACCTCAACATGTATGAGCGCATCCGCGATGAGGGGCTAAATCGCTCCCACGTGATGGAATTTGCCTCGGCGCTGATGGATGGAATCGGGCCGCGCCTTACTGCTTCGCCCAATGCGAAGAAGGCCAACGAATGGACCCGCGACACGCTAACCAAGATCGGCCTCGAAAATGCGCATCTCGAGGACTGGGGCGAGTTCGGGATGAGTTGGCAGCAGGTCAATACGTGGGCGCGCATGGTGGCGCCTGACACCGCAGTGTTGATTGTGCAAGCCACGCCCTGGTCTCCCGCAACCAGCGGACCTGTCACTGGCGACGTGGTCTTTGTCAACATCCAGAGCGAAAAAGATATGGACCAATACAAGGGCAAGCTGGCCGGCAAGATTGTGCTGTTCGGCGCCATGCGCCCGGTGCCGCCGGTGGAGAAGCCCCTGTTTACGCGCAACAGCGACAAGGATCTCGAAGATGTCGCCGAGTTTCCGGTCACCGCCAACGCCGGCGGCATTCCGCCGGAGATGATGGCGCGCGTACGGGAGCGCATGGAGCGGCAGAAGCTGATCGAAAAGGTCGCAGAGTTCTTTGCCGCCGAGAAGGTTGCTGCCGTCATAGAGCCTAGCCGCGACGGCGGGAACGGCGGCGGCTCGGGGGGCACCCTGTTCGACGACAACGGCGCCACGCTGGGGCGCACTCCCTATGTAGCTGACAAGCGCGTGAAGATTCCGGTCGTTGTGGCGGCCATCGAGAGTTACGGACGCCTCTATCGGTTGGCCCAGGCGCACGTGCAGGTCAGCGTGGAGATGGACGTCGAGACGAAGGTCACCGGCGAGCACGAACACGCATTCAACACCGTTGCCGAGATCCCCGGAACGGACCCGCGGCTCAAGGAACAGCTGGTGATGGTGGGCGGCCACCTGGACAGTTGGATCGCTGGCACCGGTGCGACAGACAATGGCGCGGGCACCATCGTGGCCATGGAAGCCGTCCGGATCCTGAAGGCGCTCGACATCAAGCCGCGCCGCACTATCCGCATCGCTCTGTGGACCGGGGAGGAGCAGGGCCTGCTCGGTTCGAAGGGATACGCAACACAGCATCTCGGATCGACCAAGACCTCGACCGCCCCGGACCAGATGCAGTTGCCGGAGTTCATGCGACGCCCCATGGGACCGCTCGAAGTCAAGCCCGAGCATAAGCTCGTCTCGGCCTACTTCAACGTGGACAACGGGTCGGGCAAGATCCGCGGCATTTATACGCAGGGCAACGCCGGCGTGGCTCCCATCTTCGCGCAGTGGATCGCCCCGTTGAAGGACCTTGGCGTCACCACCATCACCATGCGCAACACCGGCGGCACCGACCACCTTAGCTTTGATGCGGTCGGGGTTCCGGGATTCCAGTTCATCCAGGACGATCTGGATTACGAGACCCGAACTCACCACTCCAACGAGGATGTCTACGAGCGCCTGCAGGCGGCGGACCTGAAGCAAATCGCCACGGTGGAAGCGATCTTCCTGTACGACGCAGCGCAGCGTGACCAGATGATGCCGCGCAAGCCGCAGCCCGATCCAGACCGGATAGAGAAGCTGCGTGCACCTCTCGAAGGGATCTTCCCCGGTGCGGTTCAGGAACAGAAGAAGCCGTAGATTTCGGACACCCGGGCCGGTGCCGATGGCGTCCACTGCCCCGGGCGCTGGTCCGCGGATTCTGGTACACTTATCGAAGCATATCCCACGGGAAATCGCGCCAGGCCGCCCCGGGTAGGATGTGTTCTTCACACCATGTCGGGGAGTGGCTCAGCCTGGTAGAGCACCTGGTTCGGGACCAGGGGGTCGGAGGTTCGAATCCTCTCTCCCCGACCATCCTTAGAATCAATCGGTTACAACAAATCTCCCGGTGCTGAATAGTATGGCCCAAGGGGTCATTTTTCGCAAGTATTTTCCCTGCACATTCGACACATCAGACACACGCATTTCGCCTTATCCGTGCCACCCTTTAGTTGTTTTCTTGAAGGGTTATCCCGATAAGGTAAAACACGCGTGTCTTGTTTGTCGGCTCATGCTTGCGCTTAGGCAGCGCGAACAGTCACGTCAGAGTTAGAACGGGCAGGAAGTGAGTCCAAGAGTAGCCGCACCCCAGTGAACACACGGACGCTCTTGCCCTCAACCTTACGGAATGCGTATCGCTTTCCCATCCGTTTACGCAGTTCACCCATGAGTGGCCGCGCATCCGCCTCCAAGCCCTCCCGTTGCAGCCACAGGATTGCCGCTGCGTGTACGTCCGCAACCGGCACCGCCTCATCTGGTGCGGATACAAGGCAGTCAGATTGAAACCGGGCTGCCACGTCCAGCTCAGCAAACAGCTCATCCGTTGACAACCTCACGGCGGCTGGTGGCCTTAGCCCGTCCCGAATGACTGACGGACAAAGTGCAATCAGCTCAGCAAGAATCCCCGGTAATTCACTGCGCAGTGTCGCGTCAATGGTTGTCTCCGGTGCCTCACTGAAGTCAACACGGAATGGCACCGGAACGCAGCATCAGCGGGAAAAACGGGCTGCTCATTGGTGGTGAGAAACAGCTTCCACGTGGGCTTAATCTGCCGCTCGAAGATCCGCTTGGCCGTGTGCCGCTGCTTCTTCGGCCGCCGCTTGTCTTCCGCCAGAATGGCGTCAATCACGCCCTGCCACGCACCAAGCTTGGGTCGCCGGATCGGCGCTTGCCGCCGATACCCAGGCGGCAACGAATACTCCAGCATCTTGCTTACCGTCTTCCGCGCCAGCCCAAACTCCCGGGCCACCGCCCGCCGGCTCTTGCCCTCGACAACAACCGCCCGCCGCACCGCGCATAGATCTCCACGGTGTACATACTTCCGGTGTCCCACGGCGCAAAGCTCTCCTCACGGGAAGCGAACCTTGTTCGTTACCCCTGATAGGCTCAGTTGGCCATGGAACCAGAATGTGGCGGGTGGGACTACTTTACCCCGCCACGTCACGCCTCTTCCGCGGCGCAACATGGTCTATTTTTGATCCGGCGCGTACACAGGTGCTCTGTCCACGCGCAATGATCTGCCCAAGTTTGCGGGCCATGTTTCACCTCCGGCCCGCAGAAGGCGCACAATCGGCACACCGGGTGCCGGGGAGGTCAGTTTTTATCAGGGGTTGAGGGTGGTGTCACTGACCTGGCGTGTCCGTGACCGCCCAGCTCCAGAACAGGAGGCACCAGTGGCAAGTGAGTTGGTATCTGCTGTCAGGTCTGCGATAAGAGCGAGTTTTCGCAAAGCCCACTTTGCATCAAAGTGGCCGATCTGGGCCTCCGCTCGGCAGACAGCAGCCCATATGCCACCGCGGATTAAAACCCTGAGGCCGAAGGTAGACCCCACCCCGGACCGGTCAGCGTAGCCGTCAATCGACTTGCACTGTTTCGCCTACGGACGGGATGGATCTGAAGTCGGGCGGGGGGTCGTTGTCAGAACTGACGAATCTTGGTGAGGGCGGCCGGAGTCCGGGCTGAAGCCCGCACGCCCCAGCTCGAATTCCTTCCATCGGCTACCGGGTTGGGGCGTGATAGTCATGCCAGACGTATTCGAGGGCTTCGGGCAGGGTCTGGAGCTTGGTGGCATGGTCGACATGACCGGCGTTCCTGGCGAAGACGAACTGGTAGTGGTAGTGCTTTGCGGCGAGGGCGCGGGCGAGGTTTTCGTTGGCAAGGACCCAGTCGTGCATGTTGTCGCGCATGACGTTGGGGTTGAGGAGATCAAAGTCACCGACCTCCATCCAGATGCGGATGGGCTTGGTGGGCGAGTTGGGGATGAGGTGCTCTGGGAACTCCCAGGCGCCGTGTGGAGTTTCGGGGTTGGAGGGCCACTGCTGGTTGATCCACGTGCCGGAGTAGGCGAGGACGCGGTGGTAGAGCTCGTTGTGATACCAGGCCATGATGAGTGCGCAGGCGGCGCCGGAGCTGCCGCCGGTGGCGGCGCGGGCGTCGGGATCGTGGGTGAGCTTGACGTGCGCCTGGGCTTCCACGAGGGGCAGAACCTCCTGCTCGACGAACTCGGCGTATCGGCCGGACATGGTGTCGTACTCGAGGCCGCGCTGGCTGCCCTGCGCGTCACCGCCGCC
>CAWDVL010000021.1:0-118925 GCA_963805695.1 uncultured Acidobacteriota bacterium
GCGCGACGGACGCTGCTGCATGGGCTGTCCCCCGGCCGTTGTCGGCGGTGTAAGCCTTGGGTCACAGGAGGTTCACCGTGACCCATCTTCGGCAGCGCATGCTGGATGAGCTTCAGCGTCGCAACTACTCACAGAGAACTGCAACCATCTATATCCACGCGGTGGAAGATTTTGCGAAGTACTTCCATCGCTCGCCCGAGCGCCTTGGCCCAAGCCACATCCGTGAGTACCAGGTTCATCTGTTTCGTGACCGGAAGCTGTCAGCCCGGACCATCCAGAGCCGCTGTTCGGCTCTGCGGTTTCTCTTCGTCAAGACCCTTCGCCGACCGTATCTGCCCGATGAGATTCCGTTTCCCAAGTGTCCTCGGAAGCTGCCGACTGTACTCAGCCCGGAAGAGGTGGCTCGGCTGATTGATTCAGCTCGGAACCTGATGCATCGCACCATGTTGATGGTTCTCTACGCGACCGGACTGCGCCGGTCTGAACTGTGTCATCTCAAGGTCTCCGATATCGACAGCGAGCGTATGGTGATTCATGTTCACGGCAAGGGCAGTCATGAACGTGACGTACTGCTGACCCCGAAGCTGCTGGAGACACTGCGCGCGTATTGGCGCTGGATGAAGCCGAGGACCTTTCTATTTCCAGGCACAGTGAAGAATTGGCGAGCAGATGTGCCCATCACGGAGAAGATCGTCTGGGACGCTGTCGCCCACGCGGTTAAACATGCCGGCATCAAGAAGCATGTATCTCCGCACACGCTGAGGCATTGCTTTGCCACCCACATGCTGGAGGCCGGCGCCGATCTGCGCACCATCCAGGTCCTTCTCGGACACTCCAAGCTTGAACACACGACGGTTTACCTGCACCTGTCGCGGCGTCACCTGCAAGCGATTCCCAGTCCGCTGGAAGCCATCGAGGTGTCCAAGCCCGATGAAGTGAAGCGCTCCAGGAGGTTGATGAAGCGATGAGCCGGCCCACCCTCGAGGTGGCCGACATCGTCCGCGCAGTGGGCGATCGATTCTGGGAAAAGCACAAGCAACACTTTGCATGGGTGCATCGCAGGGTGCTCGATGCCATCGTCCGGTGCCGCACTGCGGCACTGGGCGGTCATCGTGATAAGTGCGTCCGCTGCGGCCATCTGACCGCCTCCTATAATTCATGCCGAAATCGGCACTGCCCGAAGTGCCAGGGCAACGTGCGCGCCAAGTGGCTGGCCGCGCGTTCGGCTGAGCTGTTGCCTGTGCCTTACTTCCACATCGTCTTCACTTTGCCGCACGAACTCTGCGCTCTGGTCCTCCAGAACAAGCGGCTGCTCTACGATTTGCTCTTCCGCACCAGCGCCGCTTCTCTACTCGAACTGGCACGCGACCCCAAGCACCTGGAAGCGGACATAGGGTTCCTCGGTGTGCTCCACACCTGGGGACAGAACCTCCAAGTTCATCCCCACATACACTACATCGTCCCCGCCGGCGGCCTTGCTCTCGATGGTTCCAGATGGATCGACTCCTCGCCCCGATTCTTCCTGCCCGTTGAAGCTCTCAGCAAGGTCTTCTGCGGCAAGTTCTGCGAGGAACTACGGGGAATTTTCAAACAGGACAGACTCCAGTTTCATAACTCCATCGAGCAACTTGCCTCACCTGGGGCATTCAGCCGCTTCCTCTGGCAACTCGGCCAGAAGGACTGGGTCGTATACGCCAAGCCACCCTTCGGCGGCGCCGAACACGTTCTCAACTACCTGGCGCGCTACACCCATCGCGTCGCCATCTCCAACCACCGGCTCGTGGCCTTCGAAAACGATCGCGTATCATTTCGCTGGCGAGACTATGCCCATGGCGGAAAGAAGAAGGTTATGAACGTTTCCGCAGATGAGTTCCTGCGCAGATTCCTTCTTCACGTCCTGCCTAAAGGTCTGGTCCGCATCCGTCACTTCGGCTTCTTCGCCAACCGCAGAAGGGAAACCGCCCTTGCACGTTGCCGCGAGTTGCTCGGCGCTGTTGCGTACCCAGATCGCCCCGAAACCACCAACCTGCCACGTTGTCCCGTCTGCTCCGGCACCATGCTGGTCATCGAACGGTTCACCAGCGCTCAACTTTACTTCCGGCCAGACCTGAGCCTCCCTACTCCACAGAGGTGCTGCGTTGACAGCTCATAAAATATCCATGGCTCACGGCGAATCTACCCAGTCGCTCGATGGCGTGCTCGCGCATGCAAAGCTTTCGTGTGCCCATACCCTGCTGACGCACCCTGCCTGCGTCACCGACTCACACCTTGCGGGAAGCAGATCCATTCGCAAACGGGGCTCCCATTACTCCAGCGGTCACGTTCTGCACCTGAAATGCTCCAAATCGGCTCGTCGGCGACATTGAAAATGCATAGGCAGATCACCGCGTCCATCGCAAACGCCAGCAACTTACTTCAAACGACCCTATCGAAACTGCCCCGGCCAAGAGTCTTGGGACAGACCACCAGTGTCGTGCCGGGCAGTCCCGATAGGGACCTAACGTTTGCCGGGTACTAACCTTCTAGAGTTCCCCAAAAACACTGCTGGATGAGTGGATGAGTGCTATGGCCTGAAGTCAACAGTAGACATTTCATGTGGAAAGCCTGCCAGCTTGCGGCCACATCCCGTGCTCATTTCAGGGTGAACGACTTGGAGCCGATCAGTTGAACCCAATGCGTGTTGTTTACGAATTTCGGCTGAAGTAAGACCGGCAGCAGGGCTTCGGCTCGTTGGCCATTCGCCACTAGAACCAGCCTTAATGCCGCCGGTCCCGCGTGATCGTAGTGGTTCTTATCAGGCCGTGGCGCATTGAACAGTTCGGTAACTTTCTTATACTCAATCGGAATCGTTGCCTGCGTACTGGGCGGCTCGGTCAGCTCCATACTGGTGATATGGGCCTCCGATGACGTCAGGAAATCGATTTGTTTCACCGTGACCGGCTTGTTCGCTTTCACGAACAGCATCTGCTTGTCCGGCGGACCGACAAATGAAATCGTCGTCTCCAGTGGCGCAATGGCGATCTCTTTGTCAGCGCGTGCGAAGCCTTCTTCGGTAAGCTCGTACACCTCCTCGTTTACTTGATCGAGATATCCCAGCTCTACTAGTCTTTTCAGTACCCTCTTCCAAATTGCGGCCGAACGCGGAGTATCTTCTACGAAATCTTCGTCGTTAGCTTGAACATGGTAACCTCCCATATCCGTCGTGGTGAGTACCTGACCGTTTCGATCAGCGGTAATGGCTATCAGCAATCGCAATTCGTCTCGACTCAGGTCGGGGTCGATTAGCTCGACGGTCGCATTCGGCTTGGTTAGCCAAAGATATTTAGGTTTGTTTAGCTCAATTGTTAGGTGGTGACCGAAATCGGCCCGCAATTGCTCATAACTTGTATACTCGGCATATAGCCCACCCTTTCTGCACTCTTCCTTGAAAACTTGCAAAGCCATCCACTGTTTCTGATCAATCGAGTTCGGGTCGACAGGGACATGTGAGAAGTACAACATCGCCAGTTTCCCCGCGGCGACATGCTTCTTGATCTCTTCGACGCTTCCACTAATGTATTCATCCGTGGCTGTTCCAATACGCGTACCAAAAATGCCCACCACAATATCCGCGTCAAGCAGTAGATGATCGTTCAGAATGGCCTGCGGGTGCGCACCCATCTGTGGAGAGCTATGCGTCTCCCATTTCACAGGCTGGAGGATCAGTTCCCGCGTGACAGCGTTCGCATTGTTCCAACGGTACAGTTCCTCGGTGATGACGCCGCGTTCAATCGCAACATCGCCAGGCGATGCAATCATCACCTTCAAGACATTCGCTTGAAAACCCATGCTCACTTTATACAGCGCAAGGGCTCAAAACGCTTGAGAGCCGTTCCAATTGACACGGCTCGATCTCACGAATCGCCACCGATCTCGATGAGTGCATCATCGCCTAGGCACTCACCGAGGCGGCGATTAGACTAGCGCCGCGTCCCCCGCTCCACGGATGAGAACCTGTCCGCGGGGACCCCGATGCGCCATAGAGAATCGGCAAGTCAGGGCAAAGATACAGTTCTCATGCAGACATGGTAAGCCCGAACAATTCTGATTGACCATTGACCATCTGTATGGCGGAGACCATTGGTGTCTATGCGTCACTTCACCGGCTTCGCCTGCCCCACCTGCTTGGCTTCGGCGTTGTAGAGGTGGCATCCGCCGGTGGTCTCCTTGAAGCGGAAATAGGGGTGGAAGAAAAGCGCAGCCCGGGCGTCGCCTGAGCCTTCAGCAAGGTCGGTGAGCCACACGCCATCGGACTGCGGCTGATCGTGGACGTGGATCCAGAAGCCTTTGTGCAGATTGGCCAGCATGCCGCCAGCGATCTTCAGGTCCTGTACCGACTTCATATTCAGATCGATCACTTCCCCGGTCCCTTCATCGATCGATATCTTGCCCTGCATTACCTGCGCGAATCGCTGGTTCAGGTTCTTGCCCTGGAATTTCGGATTGGGCACGATGTCATAGAACAGCACATTGCGGCCGTTCACCTGCTCCCGGCGGCCATTGGCGAGCTGCATGGCGGCGAGGAAATCCTCGATCTGCTTGTTCTGCTTGTCAGTTTCCTTCTGTGCATTGGCCTGGTTGCTATATTTGACCGCTTCTTTCATCACGCGCTGGTCTTCCTTGCGCGTCTCGTCGGGATTGAGGTCCTTGCCATTCTTTGAGAGGGTGCGCTCCACGGCGATCCCGTTCACGAAGAACTGCTCCTTCACTTCGGTCGTGGTCTTTTTTACGTTCCCCTTGTTGTCGGTCTCGACGGCCTCATCCGTCACCCGGCATTCGTAACGCTCCTGCTGGGCAGCCAGTTTCTTTTCATTGGCGAGGGCCCGCTGCATCAGGTCGCGCGGATTGGGCAGCGGAGCGCCGTTGGATTGAGCCCCGGCAACATCCAGCGAAAAAGACAAAAGCAAAACGCAGCTAAAGAAAACGCGGCGCATCCAGGCAGTCCTCATGAGTAGCTGTACGAGGGAGCGCGGCCGTCCGGTTCCGGAGGTCGCTCGGACAGAAAATCGATCTGCGGGACCAGACACTCTCGCGCAACGAAAGTTTTCTTCAACCGGCAGCGTCGATGCCCACCGGAAGGCTGGGAATGCTGTGCTGCGCAGTGGCTTCGGCCACCACGGCGTCGAGCTGCGCCAAAACCTCTTCCACCGACATGGTGTACATTTCGCGGCGGCTGTCGTACCCCTCTTCGATGAGCTGTTTGAGATACCGGCCGGCCACCTGGGCGGCGAGCTGGTCGGTAATCACTTTCCCGCTCCGCTTCTTCTGCTCCACCCAGGCGGTGCAGGGCAGAGCGATCCACATGGGCCGGTCGTTGACGTCGAAGCGCACATCCACGGCGTCGGCGTGGCGCGTGGCGATGGCCACGATGTTGGCCTTCCAGCGGCAATAGAGGTCTTCGCCCGTCCAGCGGTCGGATACGTGGAATTCTTCGTACATGGAATCAGCCTACCGGTTGGGATGCGGCTGGGGCAACCTCGGTCACGCAAAATGGGGTGCCCCAGAGCCCGCCCTGAGCTTGTCGGAGGGTCTGGATTTTAAGACCTGCCAGGGACGACGGCCTCATTCATGTCCCGGAATCGGAACGACTCCCCGACGCAAATTGACTTGTCAATGCTGCTTTGGTGGTTGGACGCTGCCCTATCCCACTGCTAGACTAGTAAGGTTGCAGTCGTTGTGCCCTCCTCCCTAACGGACCCCGCCTGCAAGTCTATCGAGAAGGAATCAGGAAACCCCGTGGATACACAAACCCGTCACGCCCTCAAGGGGGATAAGTTCGCCGCGGCCACCGCAAGCAGTGTAAGTTGGTTGAGCGGTCATCGCTCCAACGTGCTGCGCTGGGTGATTATTGCCGTTGTGGTCCTGGCAGTGGTCATTGGAGCGATGGTCTTCTGGACGATGAGGAGCAACGCCGCAGAGCGGGCACTTGGCACCGCGGTCGACCTCTACTCAGCGCCCCTGGCCACGCCCGGAGCGCCGCCCGAGAAGAACGTCTTCACCACCGCCGCGGACCGCGCCAAGGAAGCGAACCGCCAGTTCGTGGCGATCTCCAAGGACTTCGGCTGGCTTCCCGAGGGCACCAAAGCGCACTATTTTGCCGGGGTTAGCTACCAGGAACTGGGCCAGACCGGCTCTGCCGAGAGCGAGTTGAAGACCGCCGGCGGGTCGTGGGATCGCAACGTGGCCAACCTGGCCAAGATCGCTCTTGCGGGCCTCTACCACCAGACGGGGCGCGACGCACCAGGCGATTGATCTCTACAATGCCGTGGCGGCAAAGCCGTCGACCACCGTGCCTTCGACCGTTGCTCAGCTCGACCTCGCCGACCTGTATGCCGTCGACCGGCAAGCAGGATCAGGCCCGCGCTCTCTGGGCCAAGGTGAAGGACGCCGATAAGACCGGGATGGCCGGGTCAATCGCCACGCAAAAGCTCACCGGCAAGTAGCCCGCCGATCGGCGGCCGCGAACTGAGTTGAGCACTTTGCCCGTGCCCTGCGTCTGGTAGGCGTATGAGCGCCAGCCAGACCCTCATTCCATTTTGGATGGAGATCGCCGATCGCGCCGTGCAAGACGATGCCCGCCAGCACGCGAACGATAAAGCGCTCGCGGCTCTCGTTGACCAGTACGCCACGACGCTTTATCGCGTAGCTTTCTCGGTCCTGCGCAATCCCTCCGATGCCGAAGACGCGGTGCAGGAAGCGTTTCTGCGCGTCCTGCGTCATCGCGACTCGCTCGACGAGGTACGCGACCATCGCGTCTGGCTCATTCGCATCGTCTGGAACATCGTGCTCGACCGCAAGCGACGCGCCAAGACCCGTCCCGAAACCGACGACGTGGAAGAACTGGCGCGGGTGCTGCCCGCCGACGGCTTGAGCGCGGAGCAGCGCGCCGCCGCCGCCCAGCACCACGCCCACGTGCTGGCCTGTGTCGACCAGTTGCCCCCCAAGGAGCGCCAGGTACTGATGCTTTCGGCCTTTGAAGAGCTCTCCAGCGTGGAGATTGCCGCGGTTCTGGGCATTACCGAATCCAGCGTCCGTTCCCGGCTTTTCCGGGCCCGCAACCTGATGGCTGACCTGCTCCAGCATCCAAGGAGTCTCCGATGAACACCTCCCCGAATAAACGCCTCCCCTCCGATGCCGAGCGCCCTGTTGGCCATGGTCCTGGCGAAGAAACATTGCGGCTGATCGCGATACTCCCCGCGCCCGAGGGGCTTGCGGATCGCGTGAAATCGGGGTTGGCAACAGCTCCGGAAGCCGGTCGAGTTCTGATGTGGCGCGGACCTCTCCGGCCTGCCGGTGGCTGGATGTACAGCTCTTTTGCGCGTGGCGCGGCCGCGGCGGCGATTGTGTGCATAGTTGCCGGCGGCGGATGGCAAATCTATTCGCGAGTACAGCCGCCTGCGCCTGTGAGGGTAACTGCCACGCCCCCGCCCATCACTCCGCAGGGAAGGGGATTCTCGCAATCGAGCGCGCCTCACGTCCCGGACACGATCGTCGGTCCGGAATTGAAGCATCCCGTCGCTCCCGCTTCCGACGTAAAGGTGTTGGACAAAATACCTGCGCAGTCCAAGGCCGTCCCGACTTCGCCGGTCGCAAAAAAGAAGAAAGCGCCTTCGCGGGCCGTCCCTGTCCCGTTGCAATAGCCAGGCTGTCTACGCTTCCTTGGTAATGGCGCGGAAGAGCATCCCAAGAATCGCCAACACCACGGCACCCCAGAACGCGGGAACCATCCCGCGGACATTGAAGCCGCGGACGATGCTCGACGCCACCAGGATCATCATCCCGTTGATGACCAGCAGGAATAGTCCCAGGGTAAGAATGCTCAGCGGAAACGTGATGATCTTCAGCAGCAGTCCAATGGTCATATTCAGCAGCCCGATCACCACGGCCGCCACCAGTGCCGGTCCCAGTCCGCGCACATCAAACCCGGGGACAAGGCGCGAAACAAGCAGCAGGGCAACGGCGCTCAATAACCAATGAAGCAGAAGCTTGAACATTTGGGCGTTCTCCTTGCGCGGCTCTATTCGCCGCTCGATTGCAATCGTACTCTCCCGATTGGATGCGCTTGAAAATCACTGGGCAACCGCTTTTTGTGGCTTCGCCCCAAACGTCGCGTTGGTGATGATCGGCCGGGACCACAGCCCGACGCTCAGCACGCAACCGAACGTGAGATAGAGAAACATCATCCCCGCGCGCAGTCCGATCAAGTCGCCCAGCTTCCCAATCACCAGCGGCACAACCGCGCCGCCCGCGATGCCCGTGCAGAGGATCCCCGCGAACGAGCCGTGATGCTCGCTTGCCGAGTTTAGCGCCAGCGAGATTATGGTTGGCCACATGATCGACGCGAAAAAACCGATCAGCGGAAACGCGTAAAGCGAGACCGTCGCCGGCCCGAACAGCGCCGCGCTCAGCGCGCCCAGGGCGCCGATGGAAAATCCCAGCAAGCACGCGCCGGCTATCGAACGCCTTCAGCAGAATCATCCCAACGAAACATCCCGCCGTCATCATTCCCCAGAACCACGACACAGCACTCGCGCCGGTGGTGTGCGGATCGAAGCCGTGATACTGCGACAGGAACTTTGAAATCCAGTCCGAGGTCCCCTGCTCCGACCCGACATAGGCGAACACGCAGCCGAAGTAGAGCCAGACCATGCCGCGGCGAAGCATCTGGAAATAGGTGCCCACCGTCCCTGTCTGCTCGTCTTCTTTCTTCTCGATGCGAGGGAACCGGATGGCCGCGAGCAAAAGGACCATGACGGCCGAAATTGCCGCGAAGATCCAGTAGATCGAAACCCACCCCAGGTGCGCGGGAGTGATGCGCGCAATCAGCCGCAGCAGCGGCCCGCGGACTTCCGCCTGCGGCAAATTCTTCACCATGTAGGAATAGATCCGGGGGCTGACGAACGACGCCGCGCCGAAAACGAATTGCGCAAATGCGGAATTGAATGCGAAGTGTTCCTCGCCTCCGGCCACGCGAAGCAGCGGATTGATGGCTACCTGGAGCATCGCCATTCCGGCTCCAATGGTGAACAGAGAAGCGACCGCAACCCAGTAGGTGGGGTGCACGGCGAAACTCAGCGCTCCGACCAAGGCTGCAACGAACGAGACAATCATCACCGGCTTCTCAGTGAAGCGATCGACCAGGAACCCGGCGGGAACCGAGAGCACGCCATAGGCCAGGAAGAATGAGAATGGCAGAAATGCCGCCGCCGCCATGCTCACGTGAAAGCTGTCGATGATGTCGGGAATGATGGGGCCCAGGATATTGGTGAGAAACGACAGCACGAAAAACACCAGGAATACCACGCCGACAATGAAGTAATTCCTTCGCATCTGTACTCCCGGCCTGAATGTTACGCTCATTCGACCACGGTAATCTTGGTGGCTCGTTCGAATTTTCCCGGTTCGCGATGAGCCAGCGCCGCCAGCGCCAGTGTCATCATTTGCACTGGCAGGATTTCGACGATGGGTCGCACCATCTCAGAGGCCGCAGGCAGGCGGCACGCGGGCTGATGCGAATCAGCGGCAAACATTGCAGCCCGGGCCGGCGTTTGCGAAAGGTCTTGGAGCAGGCCGTCATTCAATCTTCTGGTATGCGGTTCGCCTGCGAATACTCCCACGAATATGCCGTCGTGGAGCATCTCGAACGGCCCATGCCGGAATGCCGCGCTGCTCATGCCTTCAGCGTGAAAATGATCCGACTCTTTGATGGTGAGCGCGCCGGTCGACGCCGCGGCCAGCGACGCTCCGCGCCCGACCAGGAAAATATCGCGCACATCGCGCAACAACTCTCCCATCTCCGCCACGTGCGACTGCCAGTGGCTGAGATAGCCATCCACGGCAGCAGGCGCCGCTTCCAATTCGTGCAAGCGCTCCACGCGATCGACGTTGCAGAGCGCTGCCGCCACCATGCGCAATGCCATCTGTGCGGCAACATACGTCTTGCAAGATACGGAGAACTCGTCGCCCGCCGCTGTCAGAACCGCGAAATCCGCCTCGCGTGCCAGCGGGCTGTCTGCGGAGTTGGTAACGCCGATGACCGTAGCTATCTTCTCATTCATTTCCAGCAGCCGCACCGTCTCCACGCTCTTGCCTGACTGCGACACCGCCACAACGAGCGTGGACGGCGTTAGAAGCTGAGGGTAGCAGTGGATCAACTCCGACGTCTCCAACATTATGGGAGTCTTGCCGTTCGCGGCCAGTTCGATGGATAGCGGATGCAAGCCGAAATAGGATGAACCCATACCGGTGAGCACGACGCGCTGAAAGCGGTCGCCGTTGCAGCCCGCGGCGATATCATCGAAGACGCTCGCCGTGCGCAGTGCGTCCCACGTGGACCGAAGCGCCTCAGGCTGGTCGAGAAGATCGGAAAGGTACCGGCCCTGAATTGACTCAAGATCCAACAACACTGCGTTCCCCCTTCGCGATGAAGCGATGATGCCAGGCGCAAGCCGCGCCGATAATCGCCGCGTCAGCCCCCAGCGACGCGAGGCGAATCTCGGTGCGCTCACTGGGCACCTGCGTGCAGTTGCGGCGAATCTCCGCGCGGATCCCATCCATGAATAGCGCCGCGCTTCCCATCACGCTTCCACCCAGCACAATCACCTCCGGACAGAAAATATTGACGAGATTGGCGAGGCCAAGACCGAGATAGTGAGCTTCCCGCTCCACCGCTCGCCGCGTGAGCGTATCTCCCGCCGCTGCCATTGCGCAAATCTGTTTAGCGCTCAGGCCGGTTTGCGGAGCGTGCTCGTTCATCCACGCGGTCATTGCGGGGCCGGCGGCCAGAACTTCCCAGCAGCCGTGCGCGCCGCAGTAGCATTGCGGCCCGCTCGCATCGATCACCTGGTGCCCGATCTCCGGGTGAGCATCGTCAACGCCGCGATACAACTGTCCGTTCAGAACCATGCCCACGCCGATGCCGGTGCCCACCGTGACAAAAAGGACCTGCGCCTTTCCCCGCCCTGCTCCCTGGAGGGCCTCTCCCAGTGTCGCCGCATCGGCATCGTTTTCGAGCGCGGCCCGGACGCCGAACCGCGCTTCGAGCGCCTCGGCCAGGTTCGTGCCCTTCCAGCTCTTCAGGAATTCGACATCGCCGATTTCGCCGGTGCGCGGGTACACGGGGCCAGTGCATCCGATGCCGAGTCCGTCGATTTGTGCGTTGGTGTGGGCCGCGCAACTGCGAAGCATCGTCTCGATGCGATCGACGCCGTCAGTAAATCCGCGCTCCTGCCCGGTCGGGCATTGTTCTGTAGCCAGAACGCGGCCGTCGCCGTCGACGATGCCGGCCGCGATCTTGGTGCCGCCGATGTCCACGGCGCCAATGGTCAAGCCCTCTTGCAGTGTAAATTCCATTCCGACCACCGATCCGGCTGCATATCCATTCTCTACGCTGCGGCCGTTGCGTGACCCGCTCCCGAACTGGAATCACTTCGATTTGCAATAAATGTAATTGGATACTGCGGCTTTTTGCCGAGTGAAGTTCCGGCTGCATATGATGAGCTTTGAAGGCCTGGAACGACCTGGCGGCATGGACTGCGCATCGAATCTATCACCCAGGTAGATCGGTTGCACGACGCATCCAGGCAAGCTGCCGGTACTGGGTCTTCCTCGTGGAGGCGCGTCGCGTGTCTCGCGATTTTTTTCCACAATTCGCCGGGGATGGAGCCTCGCCTTCCGGCGAGGATTATGCGCGTCTCCTTGTCGCCGCGATCTCCCGGTCGTGCAGCGACGCACTCATCTGCACCGATCTCCAGGGCACCGTCACTGCATGGAACGTGAGCGCAACACGCCTGTTCGGCTACTCATCCGCGGAGATGATTGGCAAACCGTTCTCCCGCATCGTTCCCGAAGAGTCGCACGCGCAGGAGAGCGAGGTCCTGCACAATTTGTCTCCCGACTCTCCGCGGCACTACGAAGCCGCACGACAAACAAGAAATTCCATGCCACTACGCGTGATCGCTTCCGTGTCTGCGATTCAGGACGATTCCGCGGCAGTCATCGGCGTGCTGAGAATCGAGCGTGAAATCCGGACGAAGGCCGCGGGCGAAGAGGCACAGTCGCGGCTGGCCGCGATCGTCGAGTCTTCTGACGACGCCATTATCAGTAAGAATCTTGACGGAATCATCACCAGTTGGAATCAGGCGGCAACCGACCTCTTCGGTTACACCGCGGAGGAGATGATCGGACAACCCATACTGAAGATCATTCCCCCCGATTTGCATTCCGAAGAGGCAAACATCGTGAACGAAATCCGTTCCGGTCGACGAATCGAACACTACGAGACCAGGCGCATCCGGAAGAACGGTGAAGTTGTCGAGGTCTCGCTAACCATTTCGCCCATCAAGGATCGCGACGGAAACATCATCGGGTCTTCAAAGATCGCGCGCGAGATCTCCGAACGAAAGAAAATGGAGCGCCTGTTGATCCAATCGGAGAAACTGGCCGCCACGGGCCGCATGGCCGCCACGATTGCGCACGAAATCAATAACCCGCTTGATTCCGTGATGAACCTGGTTTACCTGGCAAGGATCATGCTGCCCAACAACAGCAAGGCGTTGCCCTATCTGCTTACTGCGGAAAGAGAATTGGAGCGGGTGGCGTATATCGCCCGCCAGACGCTGGGCTACTATCGCGATCCGGGCCCGCCCTCCGAGATCCATCTCGACAAGCTGATCGAGGAAGTCGTCAACGTCTATTACTCCAGATTGCTTGCGGCCAACGTTGCTGTCGACTGCGCTTTCGCTCATCATCGTCCGATCCGGGCGAGCAAAGACGAATTGATGCAGATTTTCTCCAATCTCATCACCAATGCCATCGACGCAATGGCGGATGGCGGAGTTCTCACCATCAAGACTCGCGAGATCGGCGACCGGGGTATCGAGATTTTAGTGCGAGATAAAGGAACCGGAATCAGCAGAGAAAATCTCGATCGTATTTTCGAGCCATTCTTCTCTACCAAGGGCCAGCGTGGTACAGGAATTGGCCTTTGGGTTGCCCGGCAACTTCTGGAAAAACGCGGAGGATCGATCCATCTGCAGAGCAGCACAGATTTCCCGGGTAATGGTACAACCGTCTCGGTGTTTATTCCATTCCAAACATAGATTGCGGGGAGAGAGCGCGCTCAACATGGTGCCATTTGACCATCTGGAAGTACCAATGAGGAGATTGAATGTTCGATCCCTTGCAACAAATCAGGGTATTGGATTCTCTTGATTCAGGCCTTACCCGATCTGGAAGCAAAAAGAAAGAAAGCAGTAAAACTAAAAGAAAGAAACCAATCGTACTTGTAGTCGACGATGAACGCCTGATTGCAGATACAATGACCGAAATTCTGAGGCGGTCCGGTTTCGATGCCCAATGTGCCTATGACGGCCAATCGGCCCTGGAACTGGCACTCCAGATCACTCCCGATTATGTCGTAACCGACGTGGTCATGCCCAAGATGAACGGCGTTCAGCTCGCGATCGCCATTCGCAAGGCATTGCCATCTACCGAGATTCTCCTGCTATCGGGTCAGGCTGGAATCTCAGAGATTGTTGACCGCGGACGCAAGGAAGGTTATGCTTTCGAACTTATTCCCAAACCTATCCACCCCGAGAAATTGCTGCAGCGTCTGAATCAGACGTGAGCAATAACTGGGCCCAGCAAAGATAGCCGATTCACATTCGACACAGACGAATGCGGGGTATGTTATTTCCCGCCGAGGTCTCTTAAGTGCTCGATGAGCTTCGCCGGGTGGATCGGCTTCGCGACAAGTTCGAAGGCGTGGCCGTCCTGGCGCGCCTTTTCCAGCAGATCGATCGTGCCGGCTTGTCCGGAGATAAGAAGAATCTGAGTCTTGGGAAGCACCTTGGTAATGGCCACGGCCAGCTCGATCCCGTTCATTTCGGGCATCACAACGTCGGTGAGCAAAATGTCCGGGTGGAGTTTGGCCGCCAGTTCCAGCGCCGTTTGTCCATCGTAGGCGACGAATGCACAGAACCCTGACATATTCAGGATTTCGACCGTGGTATTGGCGAGAGTTTCCTCGTCGTCCACCACGAGTACGGTCGGGCACTCCTGCCCCGATGCCTCGAGGTTTTGCTTTCGCTCCTGAGCCGCAGAGAAATACGCAAGGAAGTTGTTCGAGGGCTGAACGATCTCGGGCCATATCTCCAGGATCACCGTTTCATCTCCAAAAAACAGCAGTAGACTCGGACTGTTTACTTCCTGCCATCCCTGGAGTGGTCTGCACTCCAGGTGTATAACTCGCAGCTTTCGGGACGCGAGGCGAGACATGTGAACGGTCAGCCGCTTGCATTCGGCGAATCTAATTTGAGGGACGGATTTCGTCTCCGGGAAAAATGCAAAACTAAATCTGCCTGACAGTAATCTCGACTATTCACAAATGTACAAATTTCCCGCGCCGATTCCCGTGCGGGAAGCTCCCCATCGCCAATTGGCTCTCCGGTTTGCCTATGTCCAAGATAAATCGGGGAGTTTGAGACTTCAAGCCCCATGGTTTCTCACCGGGAAAATGTCATCTAGCTGTAAGGATCTGCGCGCCGGTTGTGTCCGGCAGGTGACTTTCAATCGGCCATTCCCGGAAAGCCAGCCGTCCCGGCTTCCGAATTCGGCAGCCTGACTTGATTGCATTCCGGGTTTCCGTATCCCGTTGAAAATGCATCCAAAAAAATTAGCCAAGGTCGCTCACGTTCGACCCGGATTCTTATGAACTCTTGGAGTGTACACGTCGAGAGCCTACACCTGGCGATTCCTCGGAACCAGGGAGAACGAAAGACGCATGCAGAAAGACAATCAGACGCGTCTGTCTACCGGAGTTGCGGGACTGGACGACATCTTGCACGGCGGTTTAGCCAAGGGATTTCTCTACCTTATCGAAGGCAATCCGGGAGCCGGGAAGACTACCCTGGCCTTGCAATTTCTGATTGAAGGCGCTGCCAGGGGAGAGAAGGGACTCTACATCTCGCTTGCCGAAAGCGAGTCCGAGTTGCGCCACGTCGCGGCGTCCCACGGATTCAACCTCGATAAAGTTTCGATCTCGAAAATATCGCCTCCCGAGCTCGAGGGTGCGTCAGGCCAGCAGTACACAGTCTTTCAACCCGCCGAGGTCGAACTGGCCGATGTTTTGGAGACCATCCTGGCCATGGTGCGGGAGATTTCCCCTTTACGGGTGGTGATCGACTCCATGTCGGAACTGCGCATGCTCGCGCGGGACTCGCTTCGCTACCGCCGCCAAATCCTCAGCCTGAAGAAATTTTTCGAGGGCCAGGACTGCACCACGCTCCTGCTCGACGAGCGTTTTCGCGGCAACCAGGAGAGCCAGGTGCAGACCATCGCCCACGGCGTCATCTCGCTCGAAGTGCTGCAGCGCAACTACGGCATCACCCGCCGTCGCCTCGAGGTGCTGAAGGTTCGCGCATCGAGCTTCCGCGAGGGATTCCACGACTACGTCATCATCCGCGGCGGCATCCGCGTCTTCCCCCGACTGGTTTCCGGCGAGCATCGCGACAACCTCGTTTCCTCTGAGACTCTGCCCAGCGGCATTCGAGAGCTTGACGCGTTGTTCTACGGCGGCGTGCAGCGTGGAACCAGCACGTTGATCGCCGGCCCACAGGATGCGGAAAATCCACTCTCTGCGCGCAATTTGTAGTCTCCGGCGCGAAGCGCAATGAGAAGGGTGCGATCTTCACTTTCGACGAAACGCGACAATCGTTTCGCGAGCGCAGCCGGGGGCTTGGCCTGGATCTCGATACTTACCTCGAAAACAAGACCATTCATCTGGAGCAGGTCGACCCCGCTGAGCTTTCGCCCGGCGAGTTCATCGATCGCATTCGCGAGGGCGTGGAAGAACGCCAATGGCGCATCGTCGTCATCGACTCCCTGAACGGGCTGATGAACTCGATGAGCGAGGAGCACGCGCTCACAGTGCAACTCCACGAAGTTCTTTCCTATCTGAACCAGGTAGGTGTCGCGTCGTTCCTGGTGCTGGCACAATATGGCCTGCTCGGGGCCGCCATGTCGTCGCCAACTGACGTGAGCTATCTCGCCGATAACGTGCTGCTGCTCCGCTATTTTGAAGCCGCCGGCGAAGTCCGCCAGGCACTCTCGGTCGTCAAGCGGCGTTCCGGCCCGCATGAGCGTTCCATTCGCGAACTGTTGATCAGCGACGCCAAATTGACCATTGGCGATCCGCTCCGAAACTTCACCGGCGTACTAACAGGGACCCCGGAATACAAAGGAGGACAGTCGTTGCTGTGACAATGGACCGGGCCCCCGTGTGTCGATTCGTGGTTGTTGCTCCCCTCGGTCGCGATGGAGAGCTGATCTGCTCCTTTTTGAAAAGCTCCGGCTTTGAGTGCGAATCTGTGAAAACCGTGGCCGAAGTGGAGCAGATGCACAGCTCCCTTTTGTTCGGCCTCATCCTCACCGACGAAGCGCTGACCGGCGAGGGGATTGATGTAGTGCGCCGCATTGTGGACGCGCAGCCCGACTGGTCCGATCTACCCGTCATGTTGCTCACGAGCGGCCCCAATGAGCCCCGTTATGCCGCCATTGCCACCCAGATACGCGCGGAAATCCGCAGCCTCATTTTTCTCGACCGGCCGGTCCGCAAGGAGCTATTGCTAAGCACTGTCCAGGTCGCCTGCACGTCCCGCCTGAAGCAACTTGAAGTACGCGACGCCGCGGCGCGCCAGTCGCAGAGCGAGGAAGCCCTGCGCAACTCCGAAAAGCTCGCGGTCGCAGGACGGCTGGCGGCCACCATGGCTCATGAAGTCAGCAATCCGCTCGAGGCCATGGGCAACCTGCTTTACCTGGTTGAAAACTGCTCCGCGCTGGAAGACGCTCAGGCCTACGGCCGCATGGCAACGCAGGAACTGAAACGAGTCAGCGACATCATCGATCGCACCCTCCTCTTTCACCGTTCGCCGCCAAAGCCGGCTCTCACCGACATCTCCGCCCTGGCTTCTTCCGCGCTGGCTCTCTTTCGGCGTAAGATCATCGAGCGCCAGATCCGCGAAAACGTCATCGTGGAGCGCTGTCTTCGCGTATTGCTCGGAGGGCGAGATTCGCCAGGCGCTGGTCAATCTCATTGGCAACGCCATCGACGCAATGCCCGACGGAGGAGATCTGCACCTTCGTGTCGGCGTCGTTTCGATCGAGGGACTGCGCTATGCGCGCCTTACCGTCGCCGATACAGGCAGCGGCATTCGCCCCGAAATTCGCGCGAACCTCTTCACTCAGTTCTTCACCACCAAGGGCAGCCGCGGGACCGGGCTCGGACTATGGCTTACCCGCGACATCGTGCAACGCAACGGCGGAAAGTTGCGTTTCCGCTCCCGGGTCGAATCTCCCAGCGGCACGGCGTTCTCCATTTATCTGCCTTCTGGCCCTCCTGTTGAAATGGCCCATCCCGATCCTCGTCATCCCGAAGGAGAACAATCCAAGTCCCAGGCGGCATGAAACATCGTGTGCTTCCTTCATCCCATGCCACTAAATCTCCGTGCCCCATCGTTCCGACTCTTTTCTGTCGCAAGGGTGGGAGGCCACCGACTTCAAACCAGCCACCGGTCGCGTTCACTACTCTGGAACGTCCAGACTATTCGGCAGTACACTTCGCAGGTAGGCCTCGTTGTTGTCAACCATGCAGAAGCGCCTCCTTCTCGCGATCGTCCTTCTTGTCGCTTCAAGCGCCTGCCGCGCGCAGGAGAACGCCACTGGCCCCGAGAAGCCATTAGACCAGGCACAAAGGTTCATCGACGCGCACGAATTCGAGAAGGCATCCGATCTGCTTAATGATCTTCTGCGCCGCGACCCCGCTAACGAAGCCGCCAACGTAAAGCTCGGTGAAGTGCGGCTAGCCCAGGGGCTGAATGAAGACGCCATGAAATCATTCGAAGCGGTCCTCGCCGTGTGGCCCGACTCAATGCCCGCCCGGGTTGGCGAGGTGAAGGCCGCGGAGGCTGCGGCTCTCGCCGACCGCAATGCTGGAGTGGATGGCAGTGCGCTTCTGTGCCTGATTCGCGCCCGCAAATTCGTTCCCGGCTCGCCGCAGTTGTTGCTCGACTTTGGAATCCAGGCCGAGAGCATGAAGATCTATGCCGATGCCGAGTCGGCGCTCACTCGCGCGCATGAACTCGCTCCCGACGATGCGAAGGTCATCTACGCCCTGGCGCACGTGCAGTTCGATGAGCAGAAGTTTGCGGACGCTGAGCGCAATCTGCGCGCCTATCTGCAATCGCGGCCCGACGATGCGACCGCCCACTACGGCCTGGGCAGGCTACTGCACACGCTCCTGCGCGACGACGAAGCGAAGATCGAACTGGCGCAATCAATCGCGCTGCAGCCCCGCCAGAGCGGTTCCTACTACGAACTGGGAGAGATCGCTCGCGAGACGAATCAACTCGACGAAGCAAAGAAGAATTATGATAAGGTGCTCGCTGTTGCGCCTCATCATGGCGGTGCGCTCACCGGCCTGGGCATTCTGGCGTTTCGCGCCAAAGACGATGCTGCCGCGGAGAAATATCTTTCCAGCGCAGTGGCGTATGCGCCGGATCATGTCGCCGCGCATCACTATTATTCGCTGCTGCTGGCGCGACTGGGCCGCGACTCGGAATCCCGCCGCGAAGCGGATCTGGCCACCGCGCTGAGCGCGCAGGATGCCAAAGCCCGTCACGGCAACGAACTGACCGTGATCGAGTGACACAAGCGCGTCGCCGGCTGGCTCGTGATAGTGTGTTGGAGTCACGCAGAGCCGCTTTGGTCGCTCAACTCACAATTCATGCGAAGGAAACAATGGAAGGCGGTTGGAAAAGAACGTCAACGCGACCAGTTCTCTTAGCTCTCTTGCTGGCGCTCTCGACAGGGTGTGCTCAAAAGAAATCCGCCACCATCATGGTTATTACGCCGACGGGCGGACTGGAGTACTGGGAGAAGTTCAACCATGCTGTGAAAGACAGCGCCCGGGCTGCCGGCATCCAGACAGAATTGGCTGCGCCCCAATCGGTGACCGACTACACCGAGCAGGCGCAGATGGTTGAGAACGCCATTGCTCGCCACGTGCAGGGAATCATCGTCTCGCCGGCCCATCAACTGGTTTTGACGTCGGTTCTGCAGAAAGCCGTGCAAGCGCGGATTCCTGTGGTGATTGTCGGCAGCCCGGTGGCTCTTTCTTCCAAGGATTTCGCAGCCTTTATCGGGTGGAACGAAGAGGAAGCCGGGAGGTTGGCGGCGCGGCGCTTCATCACCCTTCTGGGCGGAAAAGGCGAACTCGGCGTGGTTGGTGTCAGTCCGACGGTCGAAGGCAGCTCTCTCATCGAAAAGGCTTTTGCCGACGAAATTGCGCGCGCCCCTCGCGTCAAGCTGGTGGCGGTGAAATACGGCCTTTCTGACTGGGCGCGAGGACACCAGGCGGTGCTTGATTTGCTCGCGGAACATCCCGACATCAAGGGCATCCTTACCACCGATGAGTTTTCGACGCATGCCGCGGCCTATGCCTTTGAAGGCCGCTCTAAGAAACGCCCGCTGTTGATCGGCGTTTCCGATGAGATGAACGAGTTGCAGGGACTGCGTGCGGGCCGCACCGATGCGTTGATCGTGAGCGATCCGCACGAACTGGGCACGCGCGCCATGCAGGCCATGCGGGCCGCGATTTCAGGCGCCGACGCCAGTTCCTATTCAACGCAGTTGCCGGTCTCGATTGTCGATGTCCAATCGATGCACGAAAATCCCGTGGTGAGCATGCTCTATCGACAACCCGAATAGTAACGGCCCGCGGCATCAATCGGCCCCAATCTTCACATTGCGCCACGACGCCTGCGCATAAAACGATCGCAACCCGGCGACACCATTCGTAAGGCACTGCGTATCCTGGTATTTGAGTTGCGAAGCAGAACCGCCATTCTGAGGAGTCACAGTCACTGTCAACTGGCATCCCTGGGCCGACAACGCAAGGTGGTACCACTCGCCGACCCAAACCGGAGCGGCAAGCGCCAAAGTCTTGAGCTGGTGCCAATCGTAGGACGCGCGCCCCAGCACCACGGTTTGCTGATCAGGCCGAATCCCAGCATAGTAGCCCTGGTACGAATCTACGCCTTGCTCCGGATTTGTCGTGCGAATTACCAGCCCGGCATCGCCGTAATGCGTCTCGGGGAAAAGCAGATCGAAGCGAATGTCCGCGGAAACCGTGTAGTTCGCTCCCTCGGAGTGCTGCGCGATCAGCATGTCTCCGCGCCCATAGGTCGCATTTGAAAATACGCCCTCATGCTCGCTCCATCGCCCGCCGATGGGTTGCCAACCCTGCATAGTTCCATAGCGATTGGCGTTGATTCTGTCTGAAGTGAGCCGGTATGCGATCACCACGCCGCCGCACAAAGCAGCTACGAGAAGAAGAAGAAGAAGCGTCGTTCGTAAAATTCTGAGCGCGTGGGTCATTATGGCGGGTAAAGTATAGAGGTTCGTATCCGCTTCTTCAATGTCCTCTTCCGGAAATGGTCTCGATTGTCCCTGCAGAGTGACCCTGGTGGTTCTTCTCCTCGGCCTGGTCGCGCCGCCCGCTATTGGTGTCGGGCCGCGCCATGGTCCGACCCGCCTGCAGTCTATCGAGTCGGCAATCCAGTCCGCCAGCTTTTCCAGAACCGCCATCGCCGTCGTGGTGCGCGGCATCGTCACTTCGAGCTCGGCACCGCATCATCATCGAAGATCGAACCGGGGCCATCGAGGTGCAGCCGCTTCATCCGGAACAGATTTCCCTTGGCGATGAAGTCGAGGTTGCGGGCCAGATGGCGCTTGCTCCCGAACCGCAGATTCAGCAGGGACAACTGCGGCGGCTGTGGGGAGGATCGATGCCGCTGCCGCTATCCATCACGCCCGACCAGGCCGCCGAAGGCGGCAATGAACTGTTCCTGGTGGAGACGGTGGCAAAGCTTCTCGACTTTGCGCCGGCGGGTTTGACCGGCGTGCGCCTGAATCTTCGCGGCGGGCATCAGAATTTTTCCGCGGTATTGCCCAGCGACAGCCCCGGCGAAGAGTTATCGGCAAAATCGATGCAGCCGGGGACCACGCTGCGCCTGACCGGCATCCTGGTTGTGAATCATGGGCTCAGCGGCGGCGATGCGTTCTCACTCGAACTGCGAACCCCGGAGGACATCGACCTGGTGGAGCTTCCATCGTGGTGGACCCGCGCACACCTGCTGCTGCTGGGCGGAATTTCCGTCATCCTCATCCTTTCCGCGATCAGCTTCGCCATTCACATCCGCCATGCGCGCTATCGCGCCGTCGCCGAGGAACGGGCCAGCATTGCCCGCGACCTGCACGACACGCTGGCGCAGGGATATGCGGGAATTACCCTCCAACTCGAGGCCGCCCAGCACATGATCTTGCGCGACACCGAGCGTGCCGGCTCGCTTCTGAACGAAGCGCTGCAACTGGTGCGGCATAGCCGTGACGAATCCCATCTTTCCATCGACATTCTGCGTTCGCTTTCGCGCGACGGCCGGCTTGAGGTGCTGGTCTCGCGCTGCGTCCAGCAACTGCGGGCCGGCTGCGACGGCAGGATCGAGCAGCACGTTACCGGCAATCCCACGGTCCTGTCGTACTCCATGGTGAACAATCTCTTCCGCATCGTGCAGGAAGCGCTCGCCAACGCGGTGAACCACTCGCACGCCGCCAGGATTGCGGTTCGCGTGGACTATCGCAAACATGGTGTTCTCATCGAAGTGGAAGACAACGGGACCGGGTTCAATCCATGCAGCGTCCCGGGGCCGGAGGAAGGCCACTTCGGGTTGGTGGGCATGCGCGAACGCAGCGCCTCGATCAACGCAAAATTTGAATTGCAGTCCGCCGCGTCGGGAACTATAGTCCGCGTGAGGGCTGACGTATGACAAAGGAATCGGCAGTGATTATCCAATCGCGGTCAGCCTCGGCTTTGCCGGCCACGAAGACCATTCGCATTCTCGTGGCCGACGACCATCTCGTCTATCGCATCGGCATTCGCAACCTGCTGGCCTCCGAGCCGGGATTTGAAGTCATCGGCGAAGCGCCCGACGGCTTGCAGGCCATCGACCTGTACCGCGCTCTGCGGCCTGACGTTCTGTTGCTCGACCTGCGCATGCCTCAAAAGAACGGAATCGAAGTCGTGCAGACGATCCGCCGCGAAGATCCCGGCGCACGAATCCTGGTAGTAACCAGCTACCAGACCGAAGAAGAGATTTTCCAGGTGCTGCAGGCCGGTGCGCTCGGCTACGTGCTCAAGGACGTCGGCCGCGACATGCTCGTCGAAGCGGTTCGTTCGGTGGCGGCAGGAACGCGCTGGATTTCTCCTGCCATCGCTCGCCAGTTCGCCGACCGCATCGTTCGTCAGCAACTGACCGCGCGCGAATTGGAAGTTCTCAGGCTGCTCGCCCGCGGCCTGACCAATCGCGAAATCGCCAATGTTTACAATATCTCCGCGAACACTGTGAAGAATCATCTCAACAGCCTGATGGCCAAGCTGGAAGTTGCGGACCGGACTGAAGCGGTAAGTTTTTGCCTGGCTCGCGGCATCGTCCGCCCCGAGGATATGTGAGCGGCACCTCGCCTGCCATCCGAATTTATCGCAGCGAGTCAACATACATGATCGGAATCGGCTCCGTCAATAGCCTTATCTTCTCAAGACACTTGTTCTAGCGCCCACTACCCTTTTATGCCAAGAGTCGAAACGTGTCCTCCGCGCACAGCGCGAAGGCGTAAGAAAAACTTACCGAATCCTTCTCCAGGTCTGATATGCGCTTTCCCGATGTGAGGGAAGCCACAAGACGGTCACCGGTCGTTGTGGTGAATCTGCTGTACGTTCGGCAATGGAAGCCGCGTTGCCGGGCGCCTGTCGATTCACGACAACTCGTGTGGACACGCAGGAACGACGCTGTTTTGGAGACGCAACATGAGAAGTAATTTTCGAGGCTGGACATACTGCGCGGTTTTTCTGCTGCTTCTGTGCGGGGCGGCAGTTCAGGCTCAATCCGTGCATGGCTCGATGGCGGGAGTGGTTACCGACACCACCGGCGCGGTGATCGCGGATGCAAAGGTGTCGCTGCTGAACGAAGGCAGCGGCGCAGCTTACTCGGGAAGCACCACCTCTGCGGGCATCTACCGGTTTGAAGATGTCGCTCTTGGCCAATACACGGTGACCGTTGGCGCTGCCGGGTTCAAAACCTCGGTGACCAAGAATGTCCTGGTACAGATCGGAACCGTGGCGGCGGTCGATGTCGTTCTGCAACCCGGCGCCGTGGCGGAGCAGGTAACCGTCACCAGCGAGGGAACCACGCCTTGAGACCGAGTCATCCGACGTCGGGGGAGTCATCACCGAGAAGCAGATCGTCGATCTTCCCCTTGCTCTTGGCGGCGTGGGCGCAATGCGCGCCAATGAGGCCTTCGTCTTTCTGCAGCCGGCGACCACCGGTCCCGGGTGCGGCCAACAGCAACAACGGAATCTTTCTGTCGAAAGTTGCCGGAGGCCAGAACTATGGCAACGAAGTGCTGATCGACGGCGCCAGCCAGCAACGCAGCGAAAACGGCTCGTCCTACGACGAAGAAGCGCCGTCAGTCGAGGCCCTGGCCGAATTCAAAGTCACCACCTCGCTGCCCGCGGCGGAGTTCGGACGCACCACCGGCGGCGTGGAAGACTTCGTGACCAAAAGCGGGGCCAACGAGTTTCACGGTACCGGCGTACGAAATCTTTCGCGACGCTTCACTCGATGCCAACACGTTCTTCAACAAGGGATGGCGCGCATACTACTGCTCCGGCGAAAACAACACAGCAGCCTGCCGCGCAGGGTGGAACACGCCTGCCGATCACAAGAACGATTTCGGTGGAACCCTGGGCGGACCGGTTCGCATTCCCAAACTCTACAACGGGCATGACAAGAGCTTCTTCTTCTTCTCGTGGGAGCAGCTGAAGTTCGCCACCGGCGGCACCACCACGGTTACCGTTCCCACGGCTGCCGAGCGCGGCGGCGACTTCTCCGATCGCCTGACCTCCGATAAAGTCGGCACTAATCCCTGCGACGGTTCGCCCATCTATGCGGGCGAAATCTTCGACCCCGCTACCACCCAGACTGTGACTACTGTCCGGAGGCGGAACCGCGGAATGCCGCACCGCGTTCGGAGGCAACACGACTCCGACCAACATGATTCCCAGCGGCCGGGTCAGTTCCGTTGCCCAGGCGCTGATCGCATATTATCCCCAGCCCACCAATAGCAATGTCTTCAGCAACTATTCGCAGAAGTCGGTTGCTCCCATCACCAATACCACTTACACCGTTCGCATCGATCACAACTTCAGCGATAAGGCGAAGATCTGGGGCTCGTATAACACGCGCGAGAACGACCTCGTTCACCGGCGGCATTCCCAATCTTCCTTCGCCGGTAAGCACCCAGGGTTGGTGGCAGGACTTCACCACCCATTTCTTCAGCGTCGGGCTTCGACTACACCTTGCGGCCGAACCTGCTCAACTACTTCCTGGTCGGTTCAAACCGCAGCAACAGCAAGAATTATTCACAAGCCGTCAACCTGGGCAAGGACTGGAATCAGCTCGTCGGCCTGACCAATACGGGCGGCAAGAACTTCCCGCTGATCAGCACGGGCGACGCCCAGGTGGGGCTCGGATTCCCCAACAATGGCGATAACGTCGACAATGGTCTTCGTCTCAATGAGGCGATCGTATGGACGCATGGACGCCACAACTTCAAGTTCGGCGGAGACGTACGCTATACCCAATACTCGCCCATTAACGGGCGCAACGAGTTCATTGACTTCAGCGGCAACGAGACGGCCGGCGCCATCGCGCAGGGCGGCGGGCTCGGCTTCGCGAGCCTGATGCTGGGCGAAGCCGACAACGGCGGCACCAACGTGGTGCTGCGTGGACAGCGCTGGATTTCCTGGTACTATGCGCTCTTTGCGCAGGACGACTTCAAGATCACGCCTAACCTGACCCTCAACATCGGACTGCGCTACGACGTGGACGTGCCCCGGACCGAAGCGCACCACGACACTTCCAACTTCAGCCCCACGGCCATCGACACGGAGTACAACATTCCCGGCGCGCTCGTCTTCGGTGACAAGTGCAACTGCAACACGCGCTGGGCCAACACCTGGTTTAAGGACTTCGGTCCGCGTGTCGGCTTCGCCTGGTCGCCCGACTATCCTCCATCAGAAAACCGTACTGCGCGGCGGCGCGGGAATCATTTACGGGCCGCTCGTCTATGACGACTTCGGCGGCGGCACGGTGACCGGCTACACTGCCAATCCCAATCGCACCCAGCCACAACGGATTCGATCCGTCGTTTGAAATCGACAACGGCATGCCCGCCTTCACCCCGCCTCCGGATGAAGATCCCGGCTACTATAACGGCACTTACCTGCCGGGATCGTACATTACGCCCAGCGCCGGCCGCCCGGCCACGGTCTACAACTGGACTCTCGAAGTGCAGCATCAATTGGCCGAAGACCTGCTCATGACCGTGGGCTACATCGGCAACCACTCCACCGACCTGGAATCGAATCTCCTTAATCCCAACAACATGTCGAAGAGCAATTTCTCGCTGGGCAATGCGCTGTATCAACCGTTCATCAACAACACTGCGGGTGTCGCTCTTCCGTTTCCCCAGTTCCTGCAGAACTGGGGCGGCAACCCGGCGTTGCAATCGGCGCTGCGGCCCTTCCCGCAGTATGACTTTATCGACCAGGGCTGCTGCCTTGAAAACGTCGGAATGTCGAGCTTCAATGCGCTCATAGCCAGCGTGCAGCGCCGCTACCGCCAGGGCCTGAACCTGCAGGTCTCCTATACCTGGGGCAAAACCTTCACCGATGCGGATAGCGCCCTGCCCAACTCCGGCGTCGGTCTTTCCCAGGATATGGACGTCGACAACCTGCATCACGAAAAAGCCATTTCGGCAATGGATATTCGCCACACGGTAGTGGTCAGCGCGCTGTACGAATTGCCGTTCGGCAAGGGCAAGCAATTCCTCAATCACGGCGTGCTGTCGCAAGTTGCCGGAGGGTGGGAACTGGGAACCGTCGAACGCATGCAATCGGGGCAGCCGCTTTCCTTCGGCTGCGAGTGGGGCATTCCCGGATTCCAGAATTGCATTCGCTTCAGCAAAGTGCCGGGATCGTCGCTCAAGAGCGCGGTCTACCGGAGCGGCGCCAAGCACATCAATCCATTCGTCGTGGTGCCCAACGGCGGCTCGGTCGATCCAACTGCCAACACCTTTTTTAACCTCGAATACAACGACGTCACCCGCTCCGATACGACCGTGCCCGGCGCGCCCATCGCCTTCTACAACACCAACCACAACTACGCGCGCGACTGTACTTCGGCCACGCTGTCCAATTGCAATAGCCCAGGGCTCAACCAGCCATACACGTTCGGCACTGGGATTCCGCGCACCACCAGCGAGGTGCGCACTCCGCCGTACTTCAACAACGACCTCAGCATCATCAAGAAGTTCCCGATCTACGAGAAATACACCCTGAGTGTGAAAGCGGAGTTCCTGAACGCTTTCAACCAGCACACCTTCAACATTCCCGACTTGCAGCCGAACGACTACGGCACGTTCGGATTACCTGGCGGCACCGTCAATACGCCCAGGAACATGCAATTTACAGCGCGCTTCGTGTTTTAACCGGGGATGGCCCATCCCTGAATGCGGGGATATGGGTTTTGTCCATATCCCCGCCCTTTTACAATGGCGGCGGCAAGAGAACGCCCGAGTTGTCGACGCGAAACTCCATTGCGGCCCCCCGCGCGTTCCTTGTTCGAGATCGATTCAACGCCACGTGAGAGGAATCTTCGAATGAGACTCAGGAACGCGCTGCTGTTTGTTTGTTGCCTGTGTGCGTCTTCGTCCGGATTCGGCCAGTCTTCGGCTGACGACACTCTCAGAAAAGGTACCGAAGCCATCCGCGCGGGCCGGTTTGAAGAGGCCGAGAAATGGTTTCAGGCCGCGGTCCAGGCCAGCCCCGGCGATCCCGCGGCGCTGATGGAGTTGGGCGTTGCGCAACTGCGCCAGGGGCGTCCCGGCGACGCAGCGGGCAACCTGCGCAAAGCCGTCGAGTTGAACCCGCAAATGCTCGGCGCCAACCTGTTTCTCGGCATCGCCTGTGGTCAGATGCACCGCGTGGATGAGGCGGTTGCCGCGCTCCGTCGCGAAGCGGAACTCGATCCGAAAAACGCCCAGGCGTGGATGTGGCAAGGAGTAATTGAACTGCAGGATGGTCATCCCGAAAAGGCGACGGAGCCTTTCGACCGCGCCGCCGAACTGGCTCCCAACGACCTGAACATTCTCGAGTATCGCGGCAAGGCGCACAGCGAAGTCGCGTTCGCCAGCTACGCACGCATGGCCGTTATCGATCCGACTTCGTGGCATGTTCACCGCGTCCAGGGCCAGATGTACTCGCAACAAAATCAGCACAAGGAGGCCATTGCCGAATTTCTCGAGGCTATCAAGCTGATGCCCAACAACTCAGATCTATATGAGGAACTGGGCAGCGAATACCGCAAGTCGAGCGCGCTCGACCTCGCGCAGCAGGCGTACAGCAAGGAACTCGAGCTAAGCCCCAACAATCCCGTCGCGATGTACAATCTGGCGAAAATCGACATCGAAACCAATCGCGGCCCGGAAGGCCTGGAACTACTGCGCAAAGTCACGTCCAATTATGCCAATGTGCCTGCGACGTATTTTTACCTGGGCCTGGGCGAGTTCGATGCCGGCAACACCAGCGAGGCTCTGGCGGCTTTCGAGAAAGCCCGCGGTATGAATCCCGAGCCGGAGCTGGCGCCGAGGATTGAGTACGAACTGTCCCGCGTGTATCGCAAGCTGGGGAGGACCGACGACGCAAATCATGCAATCCATGAGTACACGCGGATGAAGGAGAAGAATGCGAAGCTGAATCCCGCGGTGCTCTCGGCGATCTCCAGCGGATTCGGATCGGCTGAGGTTCCGGCGACCGAGCCAAAGAGCAAGAACTAAAGCGCCGTGCGGACCCGAAGGCACGACGGCGCGCAACAACCAAAGGTCAGGGTTGGAAATGTCAGGGCGCTGTCGATCTTCGATCTTGCCGCAAGCTCTGCTGTTTGTGATCGCGACCGCGGCGACGGGTTGTTCGAGCGGCGCCGGAAGCACCACGGGGCCACCCCCGGCGGCGCTAGCCTCGACTGCCTGCTGATCTACGGCAACGATCAAAATTTCGTGCGAGTTGATCTTTTCAACAACAACGACACTCGCCAGGTGGAATTCGTCAAAGCCGAGAATGCGAACACCCGGATTACCCGACGTGGGGCGCGACCAGTCTTGGTTCCGCTGCCATCGGTTCGCAGGTCACGGCATGGCTGCGAATCGTCAAGCGCAACGTGAACGGCACCGAGCACTACAGAGCCTACAGCAGCAGCGATGGCGTGACATGGGTGGAGGGCGGCACCTGAGTCCACTCGCTGGGCGCTTTACCCAAGATCTGTCTCTACGCCGGCAATCGTGCCGGCTTCACCGCAACGTTTCATCATGTGCACGTATTCACCGTTCAGTAAGAAACGCAAGAAGGAGTTCGAAGTGAAAAGAGCAATAGAGTGCGGCCTGGTTTTCTTATGCGCGATTGCTTTGCACGCCCAGGTCACCGTCACCGCGCCGATCCCGCAGACCGTCGCCATCGACGTGAACGCCGCTGATCCCGTCGGCGATCCCATTCCGCGCACCATCTTCGGCACCTTCCTCGAGCCCATCGGCAATTCGACCTACAACGGATTGTGGGCCGAGATCCTCGAAAACCCCAGCTTCGAATCGGGTCTGTGGACCCCGCAGAAGATGAGCGACATGCTTCATGATCGGCCCGAGTTGCGCCATGCCGGCGACCTTGGGCTGCCCCTGCCGTGGGAGGCGCTCGACCCGCGCCAGGGAAATCGCTACGAACTCCATTCCGGCGACGCCGCCAATTCCTTTCAGTCGCTGCGCGTGTTGGCCGTGCCCGGCGAGCCCACCGGCATCAAGCAGAAGGTCTACCTTCCCATTCACCGCACCCGCAATTACGAGGGAAGCTTCTACGCAAAGCACCTGGGCGGCGCCGATACCGTAACCATCGGCCTGCGCATTCGCGACCAGAACGAAGTCCTCGTCTGCCAGGACATCCACGCCGCCGACTCAGCCTGGAAGAAATATAACTTCACCCTGCAGGTCCCTGAAGGCAAGCTGCACCGCCTCGATCCAGCCGACTTCATAGTGCAACTCGCCGGCGACGAGCGTGTCGAACTCGACGAGTTCTCCCTGATGCCCGCCGATGCAATGGACGGTCTCGACCCCGATGCCGTCAACCTCGCAAAAGCCATGAACACGCCGCTCGTTCGCTTCGGCGGCAACTTCACATCGTCCTACCACTGGACCGACGGCGTGGGCCCGCGCGACAAACGCGTGAGCATGCTCAACAACTCGTGGGGCATTCCCGAGTACAACACCTTCGGCACCGACGAGTTCCTCGCGTTCTGCCGCATGATCAACGCACAGCCGCAGGTCGCGCTGAATCTCGGCAGCGGCACCGCGGACGAGGCGGCCGGGTGGGTCCGCTACGTGAACGAGCATTGGACAACGCACTCCGGCCTGCTGTGGGAACTCGGCAACGAACTGTGGGGCAATTGGAATCTTGGCTATCCCACGCGCGATCAACTTGCTCAGCGCACCCTTGAATTCAGCAAGGCGATCCGCGCCGTCGATCCTTCTGCGCGCCTTATCGCAACCGGAGCTGATCCCGAAGTCTTTACCAGTTGGAACGCAATTCAACTCACCAATCCGCCCGGCACGTTTGACTATCTCTCTACGCACTTCGTCGTCGGCACGAGCAACGTGCGCGCCAAATCGCCAACTCCCGACTTTGTGGCCGCTGCGGCATTTGCACTGCCCATCGAACTCGAGCGCCGCTTACACGACGAGCAGAAGCAGATCGACGAGACCCCCGGATACGCAGGCAAAGCCCATGTCGCATTCACCGAGTGGCTCTTTATCGGCGAGCATCGCAGCGCGCCCAGTTTCACCAATCTCGGCGGCGCCATCATCACCGGCGGATTTTTGAATATGATGATGCGAAGTTCCGCCTTCGTTCCCATCTCTGACATGACCGGCATCATGGAATTTGCCGGCATCTGGAAGAAGCGCAGCCAGGTGTATGCCACGCCCGCCTACTACGTGTTCAAAATGTTCGCCAGCGCCGATGCCGCGCGCCGCGTCTCCGCCACAGCCAACTCCGGAACTTATTCCGTTGCGCAAGGAGTGGACCGGCTGCCCGACATCGCCTCCGTTCCCTATCTCGACGTCGTCGCAACCGTGAGCCAGGACAGCCGCAAGCTGACGCTGTTCTGCGTCAATCGCAGCCTCGATACCGACATCGCATCGACGATCCGCCTCGAGCACTTCGACTCCCAAAAAACTGCCGCCGTGCATCTGCTCAGCTCCAGCTCAATCAACAACGCCAATGACGAGATGAATCCATTGAACATCGAGCCCGTGGACACCACCGAGGCCGTTCAGACCGGCGGATGGTCTCATTTGTTTCCGCATGCGAGCGTGACTGTGATTTCGATCGACCGCAAATAGAAAGCGCGAAGATCCACCGCGCTGAACCATGAGAAAGGAAGAACTTGTGAAGACGAATGCGATCCGGCCATCTCTGCGGTTGCTGAGCTCGGTGCTGGCCCTGGCTCTTTGTTGCACTTTGCGCTTCTCTGCTTCAGCACAGGAAACCAGGTGGACTGAAGACCGCGCCAACCAGTGGTACAACCAGCAACCATGGCTGGTGGGCGCCAACTTCCTTCCCTCCAACGCGGTGAACGAACTGGAGATGTGGCAGGCCGATACCTTCGATCCCAAGGAGATCGATCGCGAGTTGGGCTGGGCCGAGAAGATTGGCATGAACACCATGCGCGTGTTCCTGCACAACCTCTTGTGGGATCAGGACGCAGCCGGATTTCAGCAGCGCATCGATCGTTTTCTCGCGATTGCCGCGAGCCACCATATTCGACCTATGCTTGTGCTTTTCGATTCCTGTTGGGATCCGAACCCGAAGCTTGGCCCGCAGCGCCCGCCCATTCCCGGCGTGCACAACTCCGGCTGGGTGCAGGCGCCTGGCAAGGCCATGCTGGTTGATCCCGCTCAGTACCCGCGCCTGAAAGCCTATGTGCAGGGCGTGGTCGGCGCATTCGCCAACGACCAGCGCATTCTTGCCTGGGATGTGTGGAACGAGCCGGACAACGACAATGGCTCGTCGTATGGAAAACTCGAGCCCGCCAACAAACGCGATCTTGTCCTGGCGCTGCTGCCGCAGGTGTTTGCATGGGCCCGCGCCGCGCACCCGGTTCAGCCGCTCACCAGCGGAGTGTGGGCCGGCGACTGGTCGTCGCTCGATCGCATGGCGCCGATGGCGCGCATTCAGATCGATCAGTCCGATGTAATTTCGTTTCACAACTATGACTGGCCCGAGGGTTTCGAGAAGCGCATTCAGGAGTTGCAGCAGTTTCACCGGCCCCTCATCTGCACTGAGTACATGGCGAGAGGCGCGGGCAGCACCTTCGATACGATACTTCCCATTGCGAAGGAGGATCACGTAGCGGCGATCAACTGGGGCCTGGTGAAGGGCCGCAGCCAGACCTATCTTCCGTGGGACTCGTGGCAGCACCCGTACATCAGCGAGAAGCCGACGGTGTGGTTTCACGATGTCTTTTACGAAGACGGCACGCCCTATCGTGTGCGCGAAGCGGAACTGATTCGCAAGGCCACTGAAAAGCAGTAATACACGCACATGCGACTGGAACGCTACTCCTGGCTGTGCGCCGAGTAGAGCTTCTGACTCTCGGCAAATTCCTGTTTGGCGCGCTCAGTCTGCCCGGCCTGGCGCAGGGCGCGTCCCAACTCGAAATGTGCCTTGGGATCGTTCGGATCGAGGCGCGTCGCCTCCTCCAGTTCCGCTATGCTCCCGGGAAGATCGTCCGTGGCCAGCAGTGCGCGGCCAAGCTTCTCGTGGCATACGGCGCACGTAGGCCGTAATCGCACCGCCGTGCGCAGCGGATCGATCGCCTCGGCCGCACGGTCGCGATCGAGAAGAAAGCCGCCCAGGTCAAGGAAGGGCCATTCATCGGCGTTTTCGGCGGCTGCCCATGCGGCTGCCTTGCGCAGCGCCTCTTCCGCTTGTTCAGAGCGGTTAGTCGCATCGAACACCAGCCCCAGGTTCTCTTCCGCTTTCAGATGGGTTGGCTCAATCGCCAGCACTCGCTCATACATCTTGCCCGCATCCACGTAGCGATCCTTGGAGTAGTAGCAGCGCCCCAGTGAATAAAGCACATTAATGTTGTTCGGCTCCATCTTGAGCGCACGCTCGAGCCACCGTATCGCATCCTCATAGTCGTTCAAGAGTACGTAATCGATCGCCACAGAGCGAAGTTCGTTGGCCGTCGGCACGCGCGAACGCGCCGCCTGCGTGTACGCGTCGAGCGACTCTCGCGCCTTGCCCTCCTGCCGAAGGACCACGGCCAGTTGATAAACCAGGTCCGACGATTCGGGTTGCCTGGCGATCTTCTCACGCAACTCGGATTCTCTTTGCGCCAGTGCGGGACTCGCGGCGCCCGATTCCTCGCGGGCGTAAGGCGCCGGCTCGCGGTGCACCTCTTTGCTGGTGGGCCCGGCCTGTGCGATCGCACGCGCATTCCACGCGATCGCAGCCACTAGCAAACACAGCGCCGCAAGTCCGGTTCGATATCTCAACGCTTCTGAACCTCACGTCTATCGGCAACTAACAATGTAACGTTTCTTTGCGACCGACGTCGCAGAAACAATCATTGCTTTCGGCAAATTGAGTGTCCTGGTATCAAGGTTGACCCGTGCGCAGATGTAAAGCGATTGCGAAGCCGGAAATCGGCATCGAACCCAATGAGACGATAACTCTTCATGCCATTAAAACCAATCTCACGTCGCGAACTGCTGAAAGTCGGAGCCGCCGCCGGAACCGCACAAATGCTGGGAGGCCTGTTTTCCGGCTGCGGCGGCCACGGCATGCCTTCCACCAATCCCCCGCCCACCACCTGCGCCAAGGTTACCGACATCGATCATGTCGTGATCCTCATGCAGGAAAATCGCTCCTTCGATCACTACTTCGGCAGCTATCGCGGAGTGCGCGGATTCGCGGACCAGAGCGCGGCATTTCAGCAGCCTTATCCGGGCAACACTTCAAATGCGCCCGCGGGCGTGCTGCTGCCGTTCCACATGGATACGACCAAGCTCAATGCAGCCTGCACCCACGACATCACCCACGACTGGGTCCCGCAACACCAGAGCTGGAACAACGGCGCAATGGATGGCTTCGTCACATCGCGCCTGCCCATCAACGCCAACGACGCGGTGCTCGCCATGGGCTACTACACGCGCGCCGATCTGCCTTATTACTACGCATTGGCCGACGCATTCACGCTTTGCGACAACTATTTCTGCTCGGTGATCGGTCCCACCGACCCGAACCGCCTCTACTCCATGGCGGCGTCGATCGATCCCGACGGGAAGAATGGCGGGCCTGTGCTGCAGACGCTGGTAGCGCAGCGATCGGCATTCTTCGGCAAGCTCACCTACACCACCATGCCCGAGCAGCTTCAGACGCGCGGCATCTCATGGAAGGTGTACACGTCGCCCGACCAGAGCATCCTCAACGGATTGTTTTCCGACAATGTACTTTCTTACTTCAAGAACTTTCAGGATTCCTCATCGCCGCTTTATCAGAATGCCTTTGGGCCGCAGTTTCCGACGGACTTTCTCGCCGATGCGGTGTCGGGAAATCTGCCGCAGGTGTCGTGGGTCATCGCGTCGGTGGTGGATTCCGATCATCCACCTGCGCCCGCGTTGTTCGGCGAAGCCACGCTGTCAGCCATCCTCACCGCTCTCATGGCCAATCCCACCGCGTGGGCCAAGACCGCTGTGTTTGTCACCTACGACGAGAATGGCGGCTTCTTCGACCACGTGCCTCCAATAACAGCGCCGGCCGGGACCCCCGGCGAATATGTTACTGTCCCCGCGGTCCCCGATCCCACAGTCGCAGGAAGTCCGCCGATCGCGGCCCCATCGGCCTGGGCTTTCGCGTGCCCACGCTGGTGATCTCGCCTTTCAGCCGCGGAGGTTTTGTTTCTTCCGATCCCTTCGATCACACGTCGATACTGCGTTTCCTCGAGACGCGCTTCGGGGCCGAGGTGCCGAATCTTTCCGCGTGGCGGCGTTCAACCGTCGGCGACATGACCAGCGCCTTCAACTTCACCAAGCCGGACACATCCATCCCCTCATTGCCTTCAACAACAGGAGCTATCTCGACCGTCATCAGCCAATGTGAGGCCAATCTTGCGGGCTTCACTCCCTATCAACTTCCCACGCCTCAAGCCATGCCTACGCAGGAAGCCGGTACGCCCAGCCGGCCAAGCGGCACATGCTGAGCCACCCAATCTACGAGTCAAATCTGGGTGCCCCACCTTCGCGACGTATTTGTTCTTGTCGCTAAGGTGGGATACCGCAAGAGCGGCCCATGTCTACGGCTCCAGCAGCGCCCGCGCCGCCCACATCACCGGCGCCTGGCCGTGGAAGTCGCCCGTCTTTCGCGGGCGCGCCAGGTAGTAGTCATAACTGTTCTGTTTGTTCGTCCCCATGCAGACATTGGTCACGTCAGCGTTCTGATCCACGAAGCCGGCAAGCGCGATCCATCCCTTGCGCGCGGCCGGCCCGTATGTCTCTTCCGGCAGCCAGCCGTGGCGAACTCCTTCGATCATCGCGAAGGTGAACATGCCCGTCGAAGAGCTCTCCTCCCACGATTCAGGATGATCGATGAGCTGGCGCCACGTGCCGTCGGCATTTTGATTCTTCAGCAACTCGGCCATCATCTTCCGATAGGCGGCGAGGATCTCCGCTCGCTGCGGATGATCCTCGGGAAGGGAACTCAGCATCTCCGCCATGCCCACCGCCACCCAGCCATCGCCGCGACCCCAGAAGAACGGCACATCGTCGGCGTGATAGAACAGTCCGTTCGGCTGTTGCAGCTTGCGCAGATAGGCCACCATCTCGTTGGCGTCGCGGTCGAGATATTTGCGGTCGTCGGTGGCGCGATACGCCTCAAGCTGCAGAATGGTCAGCATGAACATGTCGTCGATCCAGAAGCGCGTCTCGCCTGAAAGCCCGTCAGGCCGCGGGTTTGCCCACTGGCGGTCGGCGAAGTGCAGCCCCATGTCGCGCGGCCGCGTGATCCTTGGTCTCGATCGAAATCTGCAGCGGCACCACACCGAAGATTTCAAAATCCACGTGCTCCTTGTCGGGAATCAAATCGTGAAACTGCGGCGTAAGCAGCGGCCGATAGCGTGCCTGCAGCTGCGCTTGAAGCGCGGTGTTGTCGGTTGATTCCGCATACTTCAGCGCGCCATACCAGGCGCACACTTCGGGATACACGATAGGAGTAAGGTGCGCACTCTCGAGGAAGTGCATGGCGACGCGGTCGCCGATGTTGTGCGGGTCGGCATTCTCAGGCCAGTTCTGAAAATACTTCTGCTGCCCATGCGAGGCGGCTGAACCGCACACGACGATCAGGCACACACCGGCAAGAAGGAAGTTGCGCATGGCAAGGTTGCTCCTTTTCTTTCTTCAGGAGCCCATTCTAGCGTTTCCATGAGAGGTCGGACCACTGGATGTCCCGCACGAAGGGACCTTTCATGGCCAGCGTAGCTGGGACATCGCCTCTTTCGGTTAGAACAAGGGCAGCGATCCCGTAGGCTGGGCGATGGCGACCGTTGGAGTTTGCGGTATGACTGGCCCTTTCCGCTGCGCCCGCACCACCCGCATCTCGCGATGGACCGGGTTGCTTTCCTCCACCAGGCCATTGCGAAACACGATCGATCGCCCCGGCGCCGCCGCGCACGCGCTCGCCCGGAATAAGAATGCCGGCGAGATTCATGGGATCGGCTCCCGCCACTGTGACTGTCTCCGCGGAATCGCGGTGCCGCGACGCGCGCAGGCTCTCGACAGCCTCGGGCAACGCGAACTGCTCTCCGCCGAATCCGCTCACGAATCGGCCCGCCACGTACTTCGCCGCGATCCTCTAACCGGCGCAGCATGCGCAGCAACGCGCCCCACCGCGGAATGTTCGACTCGCGCGCAACGAGGTCGCGGAAAACAACGCCGTACCGCGCCAGGAGCATGCGCGCCGCCGATTCGACGGCGGCATCGGCGCGACGCGCTTTCTCGAGCGCATCGGCCGCCGCGGGAATATCCGCGCTGAACAGCGACCATCGTCCCGCGGCGCTGCGCATCTTTCTGTGCGTAGCAACCACTGCAGGCTTGCGCTCGGGATCGATCATGGCGCGCAGTTGATCGAAGCCGTCGGCCGCGGCCAATCCAGCCGCAGCCAGTTCCCACAGCGCGATCTGCGCCTGCTGCCGCGTGAGAACCAGCAGCCGCTGCACGTCTTCGATAAAGCACGCGCCCCGCGCCTTCAGCAATTCCCATGCGCGCAATGCCTCGGGCGTCAATGCCTGGTTGAGTTTCCGCTCGTCCACGCTTTGCTCTTCGAGCGCAGCGACGAGCCACTCCGCCGAGTCGCGCACGTAAAAGGTGATCGGCGCGGCATTCGAGGGAATCACGCGCCGCGGTCCTGAGCCATCGCCTGCCGCAAACGCCGGATGCGGCGAAACCCGTCCCCAGCCCACCGCGCCGGAGAGGCACAGCCGGTCGAGCCACGCGGGATTGTATTCCGCCACACGGGCCGGCAAGCAGCGTTCGCTCCCACTCGATGGCCGGCGCCTCGAACCCCTCCAACTGCGTGAGCGCTTCCAGCAGTCCTTCTTCACCGGCCAATTGTGTTTGCGGGGCCAGGTGCTGCCAGCGCAACAACCACCGCATGAATGCCGCCGGCGCGACAGGCTCAACCTCTTCCGGCGCCGGATTCCAATGGTCAGCTTGTGAATGCGCTGCAGGATGCGCCGCTCGCACCACTCGATGTCATGGTCCTCGGTGGTTGCGGGCTTCTCGAAGCTGCCGCGCATCAGCAGTCCCTGCACCTCCATGGCGATGAACGCCTGAAAAACAAGCGCCGGATCAACGCTCAGCATGCGCGCAAAGCTGTACGCGGTCGTTGGCCCCAGAATCTGCACCCATCCCTGCACGCACTTTCTTCATCGCATCTTCTCTGGTCACATTCGCTGTGGATTCGCTCACGCCACATCACACTGCGCGAAGTCGAGGCGCTCGGTCGCCACCCAGCACGGATTGCCGCCGCAATCGATCGTATGCGCGCGCCCGCTCTGTTCAAGCCGCTCGATACAGTCCGGCCAGTGCGGGCTCCGCTCGCCATCGATCATCGCCAGCGGCAGCGCCACCAGGCCCATCAGCAGATCGTGCAACTCGTGTTCATCGCGAATGTCGGGCCAGCACTCCGCGCGCACCGTGTCGATGGCGTGCTGATCGAGCTTGCCTGCCCGCTCCAGCACACTCGCCGGAATCTCGCTGCGCAGCGAAACTGCGCGTGCCCGCCGCTCTTCCAGGCCCGCTTCATCGAGAAACGCATAGGGATTCGCATTCAGCAGCTCGTGCGCAAACTGCGATGGCACGGGCGTATCCACCGCCAGGCAGCGAATGCTGCCATCCTCGATGCCGCGCAGCACGGCGAGCAGTCCCTCCAGATCCATCGCCTCCTGCAGCACGTCCTGCATCACTTCGCGCACCAGCGGATGATCGGGAATCTGGATATCGCCCTCGATGTTTTCAAAGCACGCCGCGGCCTGCGGAAACACGCTGGCCAGCAGGTCGTCGGAACGCGTGCGCTGGATCTGCGGCGCGATGCGTCTTGCCCTTCTAAAACCGCAGCAGTTGCAGGCTGCGTCCCGCAGCCCAGCGCCAGCGCGTCTTGAAGATCGGCGATGCCAGCGACGCCTGCTCCAGCAGATCCTTCGTCGTCACTTCCGTCAGAAACTGAAATACATCGGACAGCGGAAAGCTGTGCTGCTCGGCCAGCGAAATGTTGATGCCGTTATCGGTGGCCGCGGCCTGCAGTTCGAAGTTGAAGCCGCGGCAGAAGCGCTTGCGCAGCGCCAGTCCCCACGCCTTGTTGATGCGCCCGCCGAACGGGCGCATGCAGGATCAACTGCATCCCGCCGCCTTCATCGAAGAATCGTTCGGCGATGATGGTCGTCTTCGACGGCACCGCACCCAGCACCGCGCGCCCCGCGACGATATAGCGCAATCAACTGTTGCGCGCCCGCATCGCAGACGCCGCACTCTTCCATCAGCCACGCCATCGCGCGATGCAACCTCGGGATGCGCTGGCCGAAATGTAGCCCGGCGAACACTGCGCGGTTCGCGCCGATGATCTCTTCGCGCAGTTCGCTCACGCCATCGCACAGCACACCGCGTCCGCTGCGGAGCCTCGCCGAACCAGAACGGCACACTCGGCGGCGCGCCATGCGCATCTTCCACCAGCACCTGCCCCGCCGCCTCGACGCGCTGGATGCGCCAGCTCGTGTTGCCGAGCAGAATCACGTCGCCCGGGCTCGAGTCCACGGCGAAGTGCTCATCGAGCGTCGCGATCTGCACACCCTCCGGCTGCAGGATCACGGTGAACAGCGCCGTATCCGGAATCGCGCCGCCATTCGAGATCGCGATCATGCGCGCCCCGCGCCGCGCCTGCAGCCGGCCGTGCACGCCGTCGCGCAGCAGGTACGCGCCATAGCGTCCGCGGCTCGATTCGATCCCATTGCACAGGATCGCCGACCAGCTCTTCAAACTGCTCGCGCGTCAGGTCGCGATACGGATAGGCGCGCCGGAACACCTCGTAGAGCGAATCCTTGTCCCACGGCTCCGCGCCGCACGCCGCGACAATCTGCTGCATCAGCACGTCGATGCGGCTGCGGCGGAATCTCCAGCTGATCGAGCACGCCGGCACGCATCTTGCGCACCAGCGCGGCCTGCTCCAGCAGGTCGTCGCGCGTTGTCGCGAAGAGGCGGCCCTTCGGAATCGCGCCGCGCCAGTGGCCCGCGCGGCCCACGCGCTGCATCGCCACCGCCATCGCGCGCGTGCTGGCGATCTGGCACACCAGGTCGACATCGCCGATATCGATGCCCAGTTCCAGCGAAGCCGTCGCCACCAGCATCCTGATCTCGCCGCGCTTCAGTCGCTGCTCGGCATCGAGCCGCAGCTTGCGCGACAGGGAGCCGTGGTGCGCCGCCACGTTCTCCGTTCCCAGTCGCTGTCCCAGCGCGAATGCCACGCGCTCCACCAGCTTGCGCGTGTTCACGAAGACCAGCGTCGACCGATGGTTCTCGGTATGCGCGGCCAGCTTGTCGAAGATCTCATCCCACATCGCGTACGTGGTCACCGAGCTCAGCTCGTCGCTCGGCACTTCGATCGCAAGGTCCATGCGCGCGCCGCTGGCCCACCTGCACGATCGTCGCCGGCTCGCGCCGCGCGATCGCCCAGTCAGATAATTCGCCACCAGCTCGATCGGGTTCTGCGTTGCCGACAGCCCGATGCGCTGCGGCGGCGGCATCAGCCCGGTGAGGAACGCTCCCGGCGACAATATGTTTTCGCCGCACACCAGCGCGTCCAGCCGCTCCAGCGACAACGCCAGGTGCGCGCCCCGCTTGTCGTCGGCCACGGCGTGGATTTCGTCCACGATCACCGTGTGCACATGGCGCAGATGTTCGCGGCTCTTGCCCGCGGTCAGCAGAATGTAGAGCGACTCCGGCGTAGTCACCAGGATGTGCGGCGGATTGCGCAGCATCGCCGCGCGCTCGCTGGGCAGCGTGTCGCCGGTGCGCACCGCCGGTGCGAATCCCCATGGACAAGATAGCCGCGCTCCAGCGCCAGTTCCTGAATCTCGCGCAGCGGCCCTTCGAGGTTCTTCTGAATGTCGTTCGAGAGCGCCTTGAGCGGCGAGACGTACACCACCTGCGTCGTCGGCGGCAAGCGAGCCCTCGATCGATTGCCGCAGCAGCCTGTCGATGCAGACCAGGAACGCGGCCAGCGTTTTGCCCGAGCCGGTGGGCGCGGAGATGAGCGTCGGCTTGCCCGCAAGAATGCTGGGCCAGCCGCACACCTGCGGCTCGGTCGGCGTTCCAAATTTGGTGACAAACCATTCGGCGGTGACAGGGTGAGCCCATGACAGCTCGGCGGGGAAGGCCATGAGGGATTTTAGCCGATTCGCCTTTTGTTTGCCCACCAAGTTTTCTGCGTCCCACCGCAACCGCCGTCAGCTATGGGGAAACGCACCCGATCAGGCTTGGGTGTGATGGTCGGCCCATGCTTGCTGGAGCATCGCTGCAGCTTCCGTGGCCGGAATGATTCGCGTGGCCCTGTTCCAATTCTCGAATACCACCCACGCCGCCAACGCGGCCGACACTCCTCCAAGATACAGAGCAACACGCAACATGATGACAAAGCCTCCTGGACAACTTCCACTGGGATGCCTTGATTCACCGGGCGAGTTGCTAGCGCGCAACTGTTCTGCGCGGGCGCCCAGAAAACACGTCGTTTGACACGCCAGAGTCTTGAACCTTAGCCTTCATACTTAGAAAATCGCAACACTTACGTTGCCTGTGGTCGCGACCGCATCAACACGTGCTCGCGTCGAATCAACCTTGCCTTTGAGAATCGAACATGACGACGCTTTCCACTGTTCTCTGCAGCGCAGTGTTGTTTGCCTTGGCTTCGTCCGCTGCGGCGGCTCCCATCGAAGTGCTTCTGCTCGACGGCCAGAGCGGCGGCCCGTATCACAACTGGAAGCTGACCACGCCGATTCTGAAGAAGGAACTCGAAGAGACCGGCCTCTTCAAGGTCACGGTTCTCACCGCGCCGCCTTCCGATGGCGACTTCAGCAGCATTCCATCCGGAGTTCGACAATTACCAGGTGATCGTGTCGAATCTCGACTCGCCTTCGTGGCCTGAAAATCTGCGCGGCCAACTGGAGCAATACATTCGCAACGGGGGCGGCCTGGTCACCGTTCACGCGGCCGATAACGCGTTCCCTGACTGGCCCGCGTTACAACGAGATGATCGGGATTGGCGGTTGGCGCGGGCGCACCGAGAAGGCCGGCCCCATGTGGTACTTCAAAGACGGTAAGCTGATCTCCGATCCGTCTCCAGGCAGCGCCGGATCGCACGGCATGCGCCGCCCATTCCAGGTCACCGCGCGTGAGCCCGAGCACCCCATCCTCAAAGGGCTTCCGCCGGTGTGGATGCATGCGCCCGATGAACTCTACGCAACTCTGCGCGGCCCCGGCAAAAACATGACGGTGCTGGCGACCGCGCACTCCGACCCGCAGAACGCAGGCACCGGCCACGATGAGCCGATCCTGATGGTCGCTGAATTTCGGGAAGGGAAGAGTCTTCCATACCGTGCTTGGGCACGATGCCACGGCTCTCGGCTGCGTCGGCTTCATCACCACATTTCAGCGCGGAACCGAATGGGCAGCGACCGGCAACGTCACGCAGAAGATTCCCGCCGCATTCCCCACTGCCACGACCGTGAGTTATCGCGCCGACATCGTCGCCATGGATCCGATAATCGCCCGCGGCAGCGCAACCACCGCGACGGAAATGGTCGAACGGCCCGCCATTACCGGCATTTCCCACCTCACGCTGTTCGCCGATGACTTCACCAAGTCACAGCAGTTCTATGCTGATCTGCTCGGCTGGGACCAGGTGCCTGGAAGCGCCCCGGCCCGGCCCGGCGTCGCGCTTCTACGCCAACCACGCGCAGTATGTTGAACTCGTCTCGCCGCCCATCCCCGGCCAACTCGATCGCCTCGACAGCGTTGCGTTCTCTACCGCCGATGTCGAAGCGATGCGCCGCTATCTTCGTTCGCATGATGTTACGGTTCCGCCGGCTCTCACGACCGACGCCGAAGGCAACCGCACCTTCGCCGTGCAGGATCCCGAGGGCAACAAGGTCGTCTTTCAGCAGGACGGCGATCATCCGCCCGCGGAGCCTGCGTCCGCCGGACGCAGCCTGAGTTCGCACATCATGCATGCCGGCTACATGGTCCGCAACCGCGCGGCGCTCGACCACTTCTACAAAGATATCCTCGGCTTTCATCTCTATTGGCAGGGCGGCGACCCGGCGAATCGCGTCGACTGGGTCATGATGCAAGTCCCCGATGGCACCGACTGGATCGAGTACATGCTCTATCTCCCCGCCCATCCTTCGCTTGCGCAACTGGGCAGCGCGAATCACCTTGCGCCGGGAGTCGCCAGCGCGGCCGAACTCGAGCAGAGGCTGGAACAGCGCGGCTGGAAGCCGCCCGAGGGCCATAGGGCGCAGCTGCTCGGCGTCGACGGCAAAATCCAGATCGACCTCACCGATCCCGACGGCACGCGTATCGAGTTCATGGAGTACAAGCCGGTGAAGGATCCATGCTGTTCTGCCTACACCGGCACGCAGCCAACGCCGCCGGCAGGCTGGTAGAGTTCCCGCCTCTTTTCGAATTGCCTCACCGTCATCGTGCGACCGCGGGTGGTTGCTCTGCCAGGTGGATATGTATCGGTGCTAAAATCCAGGTGCGGCTCCCCGAACGATAAGCATTGCCGCTGATCGAGGAGGTGCGCTGTGGCTCAAAGGCCTTCTAAGAGCTGGTCGCTGTTGGGTTTGTGCGGAATTCTCGACGCGTTATTCGCCGCCGTCATCTTGTTCATGTGGAGCCCCGATGGCTTCGCGACGCTGCGCAGTTTCGTGCACGGCCGAAGTGCAATAGAGCAGTTGGGGTTGCTGGCGCTGGCGGCGGGTGTTTGCGCCATTGCCGCCGGCATCTGGAATTCGAAACAGGCCGCCTCCTGGTTTCTGGCTCTGAATGGTCTGGCGTGCAGTGCACTCGGAACCATGGTGATGCTCGGGGCGAGCAGACCCGTCAAGTTTCGAACCATTGCACTGCTGATCGTTGTGATGGCGGCAAGCATCGCCGTTTATGAATTGGTCTCCGCACGGAAGTTGCGGCAACATCCCTTCGAAGAATGGCTGCTGGCTGGAGCAGGAGTAGTATCGATCGGTTTCGCCGGGGTGTTTCTTGGTTTCTTCCTCGGCTGGATCAGGCTGGAGCCGAGCCCATCGGCGCAGACCTTCCATTGGCTGGGCTCATACTTCGCATTCAGCGCGATCTGCATGCTGGGGATGGCATTGGGCTATCTTCGGCCGTCGGGTTCGATTCGTCGCGACCCCTTACAGACTGCTTGATCGCTGGATTCGCATCTCTGAAACCAACCGATGAGTCGCCGCGTCAGCGGGGTTGACAACCCCACCCGCTCTGGTGTCTCTTTGCGCGTGGCGATAGACGCGCCCCATCCCCCGTTCCAAAAAAATGGCGGCCAAAGACCGCCCGTAGCGCGTGGATTTTTCCCCCTCTGCCCGAACCTTGGCACCTTTTGAAGATTTCGAGCCCGCTTACACAAACCCATCGGCCCTCGCGCCGTTGGTTCCTTTTGGAGACCAGCAATGACGATCTCGCTTCGCTCCCCCCGAGCCTGGTGGATGACGCTCGCCCTGTTCGTCCTCGCCCTCACCTCAACCTGCTTCGCGCAGGCCGATCCGCCCATTCCGTCGGGCTCCATCCGCATCCACTATTTCCGCCCCGACGGCAACTACCTCGGCTGGACGATCTACGCCTTCGGCGACACCACCGAACCGAACAACTTCGGAGCCGGTCCAGTCGTCGTCACAGGCAGCGACGGTTTCGGGGCTTATTTCGACGTCGGCGTCACGTCGGGCGCCGCCAATGTGGGCATCATCCTTCACAAGGGCAATACCAAGGACCCCGGACCCAACGAGTTCGCCGATCCCGCCACGCAGGGCAATGAGTACTGGCAACTCTCCGGCAGCAACGTCCTTCAAACCACGCAGCCGCCTACCATCCAGGCCACCGATCCGCCCATCCCGGCCGGCAAAGCGCGCATTCACTACAACCGCCCCGACAACAATTACGGCGGCTGGAGTCTTTATCCTTTCTTCGCGACCACCGATCCTACCGGCAACTTTTGCAACACCGAGGACTACGTCTCGGGCTACGACACCTACGGCGCTTACTACGATGTCGGCGTCGATCCGAGCCTGAACAGCGGCCAACTCGGCTTCATCATCCATAGCTGTCAGCAGAACGTGAAGGATCCCGGCCCCGACATGCATCTGCAGGTCAACCAGTTCACATCGGCCTGGGTACTCTCCGGCTCCGCGACCGTCTTCACCTCGCAGCCGGTCACGGAATACGCCACGGATCCGCCCATTCCCGCCGGCCACGCGCGCATCCACTATTACCGCCCCGATGGAAACTATGCGGGCTGGATCCTTTATCCATTCGGCGCAACCAGCGATCCCACCGGCGACTTCTGCAACACCGACGACTACGTTGCCGGCTACGACAGCTACGGGGCTTTCTATGATGTCGGCATCACCACCGGCACGCTGGGATTCATCATTCACAACTGCTCCACGGGCGTAAAAGATCCCGGCCCCGACATGCATCTCCAGGTGCCGGACTCCCTCGAAGCATGGATCGTGTCGGGCAATGCCACCGTCTTCCTCACCCAGCCCACGCCCGCCCAATTGCTCAGCGGCGTATTCGACGAACTGCAGGCTTACTGGCTCGACGCCACCACCATCGCCATCCAGTCCCAGTATTTCCAGTCCGGCTGGACCTACGCGTTCAACTACAGTCCCACCGCCGGCCTGCAACTTGCGCTTACCGGCATCACTGGCGGCACGTCGATCCCGCTCACGCCCTACTCCGGCTCGCTGACGGCCGATCAACTGCTTCGCTATCCGCAACTGGCCGGCTACGCGCTGTTCAAGCTGCCCGCGAATCTCGACCCAGGCGTAATTCCGCAGGCCGTGCAGAGCCAGCTCGCAGTTTCGGCCGTGGGCAGCGACGGCGCGCTCAAGTATGCCACCGGCATGCAGATCTTCGGCGAGCTGGACGACCAGTTCTACTACGCCGGCCGCCTCGGCGTGCTCTTCCGCCGCGCCAATGATCCCACCTGGAACGACTTCCCCGATGACGCCGCATTCCCGCTGAAGATCAAGCTATGGGCGCCCACTGCGCAGAGCGCAACTCTTGCTTCTCTTCAACAAGTCCACCGACACCGCTCCCGCCAAAACCGTGGCCATGCATTCGCATCATGGCGTGTGGGTTGCCGACGGCGCCATCGATTGGATGGGCAAGTACTACCTGTTCAACGTCAATGTCTACGTGGCTTCGGCGCAGGCCATCGTGAACAACACCACCACCGATCCCTACTCCGTCGACCTTGCCATCAACGGAACCATGTCGCGGATTACCGACCTCAATGCCGAATCCACCAAGCCCGACGACTGGGACGAGACCTCGTCGCCGCCGCTCGCCAGCGTCGACGACATGAGCATCTATGAACTCCACGTGCGCGATTTCAGCGTGGCCGATCCCACCGTGCCCCCTGCGCTCAAGGGCACATACGATGCGTTTGCTCTTCCCAACAGCAACGGCATGCGCCACCTGCGCGCGCTTGCGCAGTCGGGCCTGAAAGCCGTGCACATCCTGCCCAGCTTCCACTTCGACGCCATCGATGAAAACAAGGCAAACTGGCTATCGCCCGGCAATCTCTCGCAGTATCCGCCCGACGGCACGCAGCAGCAGGCCGCCGTCGCTGCGGTGCAGAACAACGACCCTTACAACTGGGGCTACAACCCGCATCACTTCATGGCTCCGGAAGGCGCTTACGCCGTCAATCCCGACCGTCGCGTGCGCGAATACCGTCAAATGGTTGCGGGCCTTCATGGCGCCGGATTGCGCGTAATTCAGGACGTGGTTTTCAATCACACCAGTGCCAGCGGCAACACCTTCGCAGCCAACCTCGACATGCTGGTTCCCAACTACTACCACCGCCTCGATTCGAACGGCGTGCAGCTTACCGGCTCCTGCTGCGCCGACACCGCCAGCGAACATCGCATGTTCGAGAAGCTCATGATCGACACGCTCGTGCTCAACGCGAAGCAATACAAGATCGACGGCTTCCGGTTCGACGAAATGAGCATGCACTTCACCTACAACATGGCTGACATTCGCGCCGCGCTCAACGCGCTCACGCCCGAGGCCGACGGCATCGACGGCAGCAAAATCTACATCTACGGCGAAGGCTTCCAGATCGGCGAAGCCGCTAATAACGCCATCGGCCCGAATGCCAGCCAAGTAAACCTCTACGGCTTTGGCATCGGCACATTCAACGACCGCATTCGCGACGGCGTACGCGGCGGCGGTCCCTTCAATGATCCGCGCGACCAGGGATTCGCCACCGGGCTTCTCACCGATCCCAGCGCCTACACTGCTGCGGGTACCCCAACCTCCGGTCAGCTTGCCACGCTGCTCACGGAGTCTGACTGGATTCGCGTCGGTCTCGCCGGCAACCTCCGCAACTACACGCTGATCGATGCGCAAGGCCAGGCTGTTACGGGCTCGCAAATCATCTACGGCGGACAGCCGGCGGGTTATACTGCCAGCCCGCAGGAAGACGTGAACTACTGCTCGGTCCACGACAATCAGACGCTGTTTGATGCCGTTCAAATCAAGTCATCGCTCGCCGACGATATCGCCACTCGCACCCGCCGCCAGGTGCTCGCCATGAGCGTGATCGCGCTCGCCCAGGGTGTTCCCTTCTTCCAGGCCGGCGACGACCTGCTCCGCTCCAAGGACATGGACAACAACAGCTACGACTCCGGCGACTGGTTCAACAAAATCGACTTCAGTTACAAGACCGCCAACTGGGGCATCGGCCTGCCCATCGCCAGCCAGAACCAGTCGCAGTGGACCATCATGCAGCCCCTGCTCGCCAACCCCGCGCTCGATCCCACTCCGCAAAATATCTCTGCGTCAACCAAAGCGTTCCAGGAATTCATGGCCATTCGTTACAGCTCGGGCCTCTTCCGCATGTCGACGTTCAACGAGGTGCAGAACAACCTCAGCTTCCTCAACACCGGCCCTAGCCAGACACCCAGCCTGATCGTTATGCGCCTCGACGACCACGGGACGGATTACGGTAAGTACCACCACATTGTTGTGTTCTTCAACGGCGGAAACACGGCGGTCACGTTCACCGATCCGTCGCTCGCGGGAATGCATCTGCACCTGCATCCAGTCCAGGACGCATCTTCCGATTCAACTGTCAAGCAAGCGAGGTTCAAATCGCAGCAGGGAACCGCGACCATTCCAGCGCTCACGACAGCCGTCTTCGTAAGCGACAGCGAATGACGCCAAAACTATTGCCAGATCGGCCATCTTCCGTGCCCCATCCTTGCGCCTTTGTTCTGGCGCAAGGGTGGGTGACCACCAACTAACCTGCCGTAGTTTTTGGGGGAGCGACGCCGCGCCGGCGTTGGACGCGGGCCGCGAATTTTTCACAGCCCGGCATAAATCTGGAACGGCGCCCAGTAGAACGGCTGCTTGAACTTGCCTTCCGAATGCAGCAACTCCAGCTTTGCCTGGCGTAACGCCACGCTGGGACTCTTCCCGTCGGCAAGTCCCGCGTACATCTTGTCCATCAGCTGCGGCGTCGAATCGTCGCTCGCTTCCCACAGTGCGCCGATTACGTTATGTGCCCCCGCGCGCAGGAATGCCCACGACAACCCCACCAGCCCCTCGCCCGCATACGATCGCGTGCCGCCGCCGTAGCATGCCGAGATTGTTACCAGCCGCGCATCGATGGGGTGCTTGATGATTTCCCGCGCATGCAGCTTGAACGAATCCTCCGCGGCGCCTGTGCGTGAAAGAATAATCGCCGAATCCAGCGGATCGGTGCGGCTCGCCACCCCATGCGCAACGAAGTGAATGTACGCATAATCACGCAGCGAGCTCCTGAGATACGCGCCTGAATTGGCGTCCTTGCGCGCGAATATGGTCTCGTCCCCCGCAGTGAAATGCTTTTCGATTTTCTGCATTTCGGCAGAAGCCATGGGCAGTTCGGGATAGTCGGGGTTGGGAGAAACCGCATCGCCCACCAGCAGCAGCCGGCGGTTGTTGCCGCTCGATGCCTTCGCGGCCGCCAGCATGTAGAGCGACGGAGCCGACACCACGTTGGCATCTTCGATCCAGTAGTGCGGAGCCGTGCCGGGGACAATCAGCGTTTCGAAATTCAGCAGGCTCAGCGGCCCGTCGCTCACCACGATCACGTTGCTGCCGGGCAAGATCAGGTTCTCCGCCGGAGCCACAAGCATGTTGTAGAGGGCCTCGCCGTCAGCGTTCATTACACCGCGTCCATGGTCCGGCTCCAGCAGCGCCTTGCGGTAACGCTCGATAATCGGCGTGATCTCCGCCTGCCTGGGAAGCCGAAACAGGCTCGACTTTTTCGGCGTGATCGCCCACAGATACGATTGCTGTTCTCCCAGCCAATAGAACAAAACCGTGGCGTCTGTCTTTTGAGCGATATCCCCGCTCCGCAGTGCCGCCGGTTTGAACGATGGTTTTGCGGTAGTCAGTCCCAGGCCCTGCGCAAGCGTTCTCGCCCGACTCTGATCCGCTGCCGCCAGCGCTTCATCGGTCCTGCCCTGCTTCACAAGGAAATGAATGTAATCGTCGTAGATGGGTGTGGCGTTGGTGAGGAACGGAAGTTTGGAGTCTTCGTTCTTAAGCTCCGCGCGAGCCGCCTCGAAGGTGGTGAGGGCTGTTCGGTACATGCTCTCCGCGGCGATGCTCTTGCCTTGCACCTCGTAAAGTCTAGCCAATTGATGCCGCGCGCCCAGGCGCATGGAGGTTTGGCTTACCGGGTCTTGTTCCACCGTACGGAACATCGATTCCGCCTGCTGGTCCTGTCGGCGCGCGGCAGCGATCTCTCCGCGCGCCAGCATTACATCGAGGTCGTCCAGACGGTTACCGCCGGTGCTGGTAAGTGAAGTCAACTGGTCGAGATAGGCGCCGGCTTCATCTAGCCTCCCGGTCATGACATCGGTATGCGCAAGATCTTCCAGCCCGTTGATGATGTCTTCCTGGCTGTTGATTTGCTTGGCCAGCTCGAGAGATTTGCGGTACGAAAGGGCGGCGCGGCCTAAGTCGCCATCAGCCCGGTAAACGTACCCGGCGGTGCTCAGCCATTTGATTTCAAATCGCGTATTTCCAAGCCTGGTTGCAGCCTGCTCGGCCGCCAGAAACAACTCCAGCGCCTTCTCCTTGTCCCCCAATTGAAAATAAGCCCATCCGAGATTCCCCATGGCGCTTTCCGCCAAATCTTCCCAACCCGAATTCTTTGCAATCCGGTAGGCGGTACTCGCCCAATCCACGGCCTCGTCATAGTGCTCTGATTGATTGGCGATCACGGTCAGGTTCAGCAGAGCCGATGTCTCCGATCTCTTGTCACGACGTGTCCGGGCCAGGGAAAGGCCTTCGAGTAGAACCGGACGGGCGTCAGCCAGTTGTCCGCGCTCGATGGCCAGCACGCCGCGAATGATCGGCACGTCGCCACACGCCGCATACACCGGGGGTTCGCACAAATGCTGCGCATCGGTGAGCTTGTGATCCGCTTCCGAGAATCGGGGCAAGTACATATTTGCCATGCCCGCGAGGGTGAGGCTCTCGATTTTCGCTTCTTTACTGCTGAAGATTGATGACCCGGTGGCCAGGGCGCGGAGGGCGTCTTCGTTCCGTCCGCGCCAAATCAAGGTCCGCGCCGCCAGCAGTTGGAACTTCGCGGCACGTTCCGGGTCGGAGTTCAGGAATCGCCGGTAACCCTGCTCTGCTTCTTGCTGGGTCCTGGTCAGGTCGCCATGAAGAAAGAGCTGATGGGCATGGTCATACGCTGCCTGTGCGCTGTCCGGTTGCGTGTCCTTGATCGGAACAAGCAGCAACAAGGCCACCGCCCATGCCAGTTGGAATCGCCATCGAAGAGCGTGACGCCACGATCGGACGCTCGGCGCGGTCCACGTTTTCCGCGGCTCCTGGCGTCCAATTGATCCACTGATCGGCGAGGCGGGCGCACCCATAAACGGCCTTCCAATACGAGACACTATAGGTTGTCAATAAGAGCCTGGTGATTCCTCTATCCTCCACCGGGCGGAACGGTGCCTCCGTTCGTCTTGCCGCTTGCACACACCACTGTCCCGCTGGCAATACACCCCATCGTGACTTCAATCATGCTTATCTCGAAGAGCGTCGTCTTCGGGATGCCCTCTGCGTAATCCGAATGCTCAATCCGGACCACCCCCAGGTGCACTTGTCCAAAATCAGGAATTTCGAACACGTTCCCGATTGGCTGCCAGGGAGCCGAAGTCTTGATCGATTTCACCAGGGAATACACAGTGGACTCCGTACCGTCTTCCGTGACCGGGCCCAATCCATAGCGATTCTGGAGATCCGCGGATATACCGCTGCCGCCGTCCCGGAAAATCTTGAACCGATCGGCGAGCCGCTTGAGAAATGCGTCATTTTTCGTGAAGGGAATCTTGCAGGAATGCTCGTCCGGGTTCAGAAGGTCCAGGTCCAATTCCACCTCGACCGGAAACCCGCCGATGCGCAGCTTATAGAACTGTGTTCCCAGGAACGTAACCGACGGCACATGCCCGTCGTCCTCGTAGAGCGGGTGCTCCGTCGAGATCTGCGCAACCACCCGATCCGCATTCACTACGTTCAGGATGTTCAGGTTCTCCACCACCGACGTCGAAAGCGTCTTGAAGCCGCGGCCGGGTTTCTTCTTCTGGTCCTCAAGGTGACCCGCCGCCTGCGTGTGGGCCGCACAGTAAGACACGATTCCTTCGACGCGGAATGGCTTCCCCTGCTGGGACTCGTATCCACCTTCCGGATTTACCTTGGCATGGGCCTGGCGTTCAATCTTTGCCGGATAGGGCAGCTTCAGTTCACCATGCACTGCAGAAGCTTCCGCGTGGTACTTGTGATCTCTAATGGTGCTCCCGTTTTCTTTGGGCATGAGCTCTATGCACTCGCTTTCAGTGAAGCTCGTTGCGAGCTTCTACTCATTGAAGTGGACATCAAGAACGCGCCGGCCGAGATCGGTCCGCGCGCCCTGGGGAGAAATGCCGGACATATTCAGCGTGTAGGAACCCTCCTGCAACCCCGTTCCCGGAATGGTCAATGAGAGTGTCCCGCCCTGCGGTGCGATGACCGTCTTTGTCCAGAACCGCTTGCCCTGCGGGTCGTTCAAGGCGAATTCGTAGGACGAGTAGTTCGGTTGCTGTGGAAGTTCGATCAATACACTTGCGCCCTGCTTGCGGTCCGCCGGCACAGCCGTTGGCTCAGAGCCGCGCGTATCGGCATGCAGAGAACTCGGGGCAATTATACGTGGCTCTTCAGCCGCTGAACGCAGCGACGGGATGGTCGAGAAATTCTGGAACGCAATCACCGCCAGCAGTGCTGCGAACGCGGGCGCGGCCAGGACCGGCATCGCGAACACACTCCACCACGGCTTCTTCGCCGTGGCCGGCACAGGCCGGACCGGCACCGGCGCGCTTGCGGCCAGTTCCGGAAGCTGGACCTTCGCCTCGCTCAAGAAAACATTTCCAGCGCGAACGTCCAAAGCGCACTCCGTGCACTCAAACATGTGCTCTTCAAAGGCGTCTCTTAGCTCGGGGGACAGTTCGTCTAGAAGGTAGCGCTCCGTCGCCAATTCTTGTACTGCCTCGTCATGATTCATCGTCTTACCCCGCTTTCCCGACACTGAAAGATGGTGCGGAGGTCCACTCAAACGTTTCAGGCCTTTTTTGTCGCCATTCCCGTCCCGATGCGCTTCAGGTACTCGATCTTGAACTCGTTCTTGGCCCGGAAAAGCAGCACCCGGAGGTATTCCCGGTCCACGGCGAATTCCCGGCACACTTCGTCCCGGTCGCGCTCGTCTAGGAACACGGCTTTCAACAGGTCCCGGTCTCGCGGGGGCAGGTCTACCAGAATCTCCCGGACCTTGGTCTTAAGTTGTTGAGCCGTAACGTGTCCCAGCGCATCCATGCCGGTGGCCGGCAGTTCCGGCTGGCCTTCGTCGTCCAGCGAATCGCTGCGCGAACTCGCCCGGTAATGCTCGAACAGCACGTTATTGCAAACCGTGTTCACAAACGCGCCCAGCTTTTCCGGCTGGCGCAGCACGCCTCCCTTCCGCAATGCGGAGAACACGCGTGCAAATGTCTCCTGACGCACATCTTCGATGGCCTGCGGCGATCGCAGCCGCGACCGCAGCTTCAGGTGCAGCAACTCGGTAAAGTAACGCACGAAATGGTCCTGCGTGGCGAAGTCGCCCGCGCAGAGACTCTCGACGTAACTTGCATCGAATGCGTGGAATTGCAAGGCTCTCTCCCAGACTTGCGAGAACGCAAGTATAACAGCCGAAAAAGAGATAACGAATAGCAAGTCTCAGGTGAAAGCGATCCGCGACCTATGGCTCGCGGAGAAACCCTTCTCCGCCGGCGGCGGTACAATGGCGTCTGCCCCTCAACTCCAGCGTCGCAGGCTGGTGAAAGCTGTGCTCACGTGATTGACCATACGATCCGGATGCCGTATCAGTCCGCCCGCCGCCCCCGCGGCCGCCGTTTTCTTATCCTTCTCCTTTTGCTCATCGCCTTGATCGCATTCGGCAGCCGGACGGCCATTTCCTACTACGTTGACGCCCTCTGGTTCGCCTCCCTCGGCTACCGTGCCGTTTTCTGGAAATCTCTCAGCCTGGAGTGGGTGGTTTTCGCGGTCTTTTTAGCGGCCACATTTATCGCCCTCTACGGCTGGTTTTCGATCCTTATGCGTGTCTGTCGGCCGGAGCTTTCCACCGCCAGCACCATCGTCATCGGCTCCCGCGTCATTCAGCTCCCGGTGGAAGGCGCTCTGCGCGTCGGCGCGCTCATCGGAGCCCTGCTTATTTCGCTGGCCACCGCTGCCAGCATGATGGCCGACTGGCCCAAATTCGCCCTCTACTGGTTCCAGCCGGCCCAGGCCGGTGAGGTCGTCGACCCCATCTTTGGCCGGCCTCTGGGCTTCTATCTCTTTTCGCTACCGGTGTGGCAATCGGTGGCCGGGTGGCTGCTGATGATCGCCATCCTGCTCTGCGCCATCGCCGTGGTTTTCGTCCTCATCTCCGGCGGAGCGCAACTGGTCGAGCGCCGCTTCGACCATACCGCCCCCCTCCCCTGGCGCGCCATCTCCATCGCCGTGGCCTTCCTTCTCCTGGTTGTCGCCGTGCGCGTTTATATCGGTCGCCTCGAAATGCTGCTCGAAGACCACACCGTCTTCGGCGGAGTCACCTATACCGACGCCCACGTCACCATCGGCGGCATGCTCGCGGTGTGCATGGCCCTCATCCTGGGCGCCGCTATCGCGCTCATCAACCTTGCCAACCGGCCTCGGCTCCGCTGGCTCATCCTTGCCCCAATTCCGGCCATCGTCTGCTACTTCATCGTCCAGATCGCCGGCTGGTACGTGGCCAGCTTTATCGTCAAGCCCAACCAGCTCGTCCGCGAGCAGCCTTACATCGCCAACAATATCGACTTCACCCGCAGGGCCTATGCGCTCGACCGCCTCATCCAGCACCAGTTCCCGGCCGAAACCACGCTCGAAGCCGCCGACCCCGCCAACAACCAGGCCACCCTCGAAAACATCCGCCTCTGGGACTGGCACGCTCTCCAGGACACCCTGCGCCAGCTCCAGGAGATCCGCACCTACTACGACTTTCCCGACATCGACATCGACCGCTACCAGATCGATGGCCAGATGCGCCAGGTGATGCTCGCCGCCCGCGAAATGAGCGTGGAAAAGCTTCCCGAAAGCAGCCGCAACTGGATTAACGAGAAGCTCATCTACACCCACGGCTACGGCATCACTATGAACCCGGTGAACGGATTCACGCCCGAAGGCCTGCCCACCCTGATCCTGAGCAACATGCCCATCCAGAGCACCGTGCCGACCCTGGACGTGAAGCGGCCCGAGATCTATTTCGGCGAGCTCACCGATACCGACGTCTACGTCAAAACCCGCCAGAAGGAATTCAATTACCCGCAGGGCGCGACCAACAGCGTCACCTCGTATGAGGGCGACGGCGGTATTCGCATGGGCGGCTTCCTGCGCCGCATCCTCATCGCCTTCGATCGCGGCGACCTGGGCAAGGTCCCCTTCAGCGACGACATCAACGACGACAGCCGCCTGCTGATGCGCCGCTCCATTCGCGACCGCGTGCAGGCGTTGGCCCCTTTCCTCATCTTCGATTCGGACCCCTACATCGTCGTCGGCGACGATGGCCGCCTCTCGTGGATGCTCGATGCATACACGACTTCCGAGACCTTCCCCTACGCCACTCACTATCAGCTGGGCGACCGCCAGATCAACTACATGCGCAACAGCGTCAAGGTGGTCGTGGATTCCTACACGGGAGCGACGACGTTTTATGCGTTCGATCCCGCCGACCCCATCCTCGCCGCCTATCGCGCCATCTTCCCGGCGCTCTTCCGCGACGTCTCCGCCATGCCCCAGGACCTGCGCCGTCACGTGCGCTATCCGGAATTGATGTTCAAGATGCAGGCCGCTGTTTACGGCCTCTACCACATGACTGACCCCACGGTCTTCTACAACCGCGAAGACCTGTGGACGGTTGCGTCCGAAGTCGGCATGAAGGAGGGAGGCGACCAGGCGGCGCAGCCCCTGGAACCCAACTTCGTGCTCATGAGGCTGCCTGGCGAATCGAACAATGAGTTTGTCGAGATTCTGCCCTTCACCCCATCCAACCGCAACAACCTCATCGGCTGGATCGCGGGGCGCAGCGACGGAGACAACTACGGCACGGCCATCGTCTACGACTTTCCCAAGACGCGCCTGGTCGACGGCCCGCTGCAGATCGAAGCCCGCATCGACCAGAACGCGCAGCTCTCCGGCCAGTTGACGCTGTGGAACCAGCAAGGCTCGCACGTCCGGCGCGGAACCCTGCTGGTGATCCCCTGCGGCAAGGCCCTTATATACGCCGAGGCGATTTACCTTCAGGCCGCCCAGAGTCCCATGCCCGAACTTCGCCTCGTCGTGCTCGCCCTCCAGGACAAGCTGGCCTATGGGACAACATTCGAGGCCGCCATGCGCGCGCTCTTTAGCGGTGGAGCTTCGTCGGTCCGAGACGAGCCCGTCTCCGCCGAAGCGCCTCGATCGACGCAGCCGTCATCCGGCCCGACCAACGCGACAGCCGACCTGAATTCGCTCATCGATGACGCCGCCCGCGACCTGAACGACTACCAGCGCCTCACCGCCGAAGGCAAGCTAGGCGAAGCCGGCCAGAAACTGGAGCAGCTTAAACACAAGCTCGAGGAACTGAGCAACCGCAAGAAGTAATCAGGCCGTCAATCACCCACGAACGCCGGGTGCCCCACCTTCGCGGGCGTTTTGTGCCCGCTAAGGTGGGAGATCACGAAGGTAAACGATCCGCTGTCATCAGGAGCGCACCGGGTTTCGTGTTCCGCCCGACTCAATCCTCATCCCCGCCCTCCGGCATATTCTCCGGTTTCTGCTCCAGGTTGATCACCGGCAACCCCGCCGCGCTCAGCTTGCGATTCAATGCCGGCAGGGAAGTGCTCTTCACCCGCTGCCACTTCGCCGCCACTTCCCTGGCTTCCGTTGCGATATGTTCTCCGGCGCTTTGCTGAGCCGTAGTCGGCGCCGCATCCGCCTGCCCCACTTGCCCGTACAATCCCGACGCCTCCCCGGCCACATCGTCCAGCCCCGGCTCACCTTCGCTGCCCGCCGACTTCTCTTTCCCGCTCAGCAGCGCTTCCAATTCCTTGTCCTGCTTCTCCAGCGACTCTTTTGTATCCGCCGCCGCATCCTTGGTGAGCTTCCCGATCTGCTCTCGTGCCGAATGCGCCTCCAGGTCTGCCTTCGCGCTCTCCGTCAGCGCACCCGCAAGCTGCGACTCCAGCTTGAACTCAGCCTCCAACTCAACCCGCGAAGTTGTTACGCGCGGATCCATCTTCACCGTCAACGGCGCCGTCAAAGTCTTTCCATTTGCCGTCAGCCGCACGGTATACGTTCCCGGCAGCGCCAGCGGCTCCCTGCGGCGTTCGCGGCGTACTATGCGGCACCGCCGAGATCGGATACTCATACCGCGTCGCCGTCGGCGTCGCATAGCGCAGGTCCCACACCCACCGATGCATCCCCGCCGAAGCCGGCAGCGTCTCGGGCATGCGCAGCCAGTACAGCGGAATCAACTGCTTCTCCATTTCCTCCCGCGTCATCTCCGGCTTGTCATCGCTCGCGTAACGCCGCATCACCTTCCCGTTCGCATCCAGGATCTCCAGCGTGACCGGCCCTTCAACCGAAGCAGGGAGCGCGTAATCAATCGCCGCTCCATCCGGCGGATTTTCGCCTAGCAGGTTCATCCGGCGGAATCGGCGTATCGCTGTACGTACTGCGCCGCACTCGATACGCCTCGCCCGGCTTGAAGAGCCACAGTTGTGGGTCCCACCTTCGCCGATTCGCGACTCCGCGAATCGGTTAAGGTGGGATCGTCGTTCACCCCATCAAGCTGGCGCAGCGCCGAAATGTCGTCGAGAATCCAGAACGACCGCCCATGCGTCGCCACGATCAAATCGTTGCCCTTGATCTCGAGATCGCGCATCGACGTGTGCGGCAGGTTGTACTGCAAGCACTGCCAATGGTCGCCGTCGTCATTCGACATCCACACCGCCGTCTCGGTCCCCGCAAATAGCAAGCCCTTGCGCACCGGGTCTTCGCGCACTGTGTCTACAGGCGGAGTCATCCGGCAGCCCTGTTGTAATCGCCTGCCACGTGGCCCCGCCGTCATGCGTCCGGAAAATATACGGACGCAGATCGTCAATGCGGAACCGGCTCACCGACACGTACGCGGTCTGATCATCAAAATGCGATGCGCTGATCTGCGTGATCTTGCTCCACGGCGTCAACTTTGGCGGAGTGATGTTTTTCCAGTTCTTGCCGTGATCGCGCGTGATCCACACCAGGCCGTCATCGGTTCCCGCCCACAAGGTGTCGACATTTTTGAACGAGGCCGCCACCGAGTAGATCGCGCCCCGCCGCTTCGCCTGGTCCTTCTCCGGCAGCGCTGCCAGCGACGCCGGCTGCCCCGAGTGTTCGCGTGACAGATCGGGGCTGATCTTCGCCCAGTTCTTGCCGTAGTCCCGCGTCTCCCACAGCACGTTGGTTGCGTACATCATGATGTGCTGGTCCAAAGGCAAGAAGAAAATTGGCTCAGTGCGGTCGGCACGATAGGCCGGGCTGCGCACCGGAATGGGCGTAATGTTCTCCACCTGCCCGGTCTTTGTATCGAATTTCGATACTTCGGTCCGGCCCGCGCCGTAAATGATCTCCGGATGCAGCGGGTCCGGAGCCACGTATCCATACTCGATCACCCCCACCGGGTGCCACTCGCGCTCCGTAATCTCGCCATCGTTTCCGCGGCTCGAAATGCACACCGACCCGCTCTCCTGCTGCCCCGCGCACAGCTTGTACGGAAACGTGTTCGTCGTCGCCACGTGATAAAGCTGCGCGGTCGGCTGGTTGTACCACGAGCTCCAGCTCTCGCCTTTGTTCACGCTCACCAGCGCGCCCTGGTCGCTCACCAGCAGCAGGATGTTGGGGTTGTCGGGATTGATCCAGATGTTCTGGTAATCGTCGCCGCCGGGCGCGCCGCGCAATCCCGCCCACGTCTTGCCGCCGTCGGTGGAGCGCAAGGTCACGATGCTGGCGCTGTACACGATGTCGGGATTCTTCGAGTCCACCCCCGGCACCGGCAGATCGCCGCCGCCAATCTTCAGCGCCGGCCGCGGATCTTCGGTGATCTTCGTCCAGCTCTCGCCCGCATCATCGGACCGGTAAACACCCAGCCCCGCGGCCGAGGCATACCCGCTCTCGCGCGTCGTCGACAGCGTCACGTACAGCCGGTTCGGATCGCTGGGCGCAATGGCGATGTTCATCTGCGCCAGGCCATCGGGCAGTCCTTTGGTCAACTGCTTCCACGTATCGCCGCCATCGGTCGACTTGAACAGCCCACCACTCGCGCCGTCGTACTGGTTGCCGTCTTCCCACGGCCCCAGCCGCGACTCCCACAGCGACGCATAAATCACGTCGGGATGCTGCGGGTCGATCTTCACATCCGAGCCGCCCGTGTTCGCATCCTTGTAGAGCACCTTCTTCCAGGTCTGCACCGCCGTCGGTCGGACCGATAGATCCCGCGCTCTTCATTCGCCCCATACGGATGCCCCAGCACCGCCGCAAACAGCCGGTTCGCATCGCGCGGATCGACAGCCAGCGCCGGAATCTGCTGCCCCTCGCGCAGGCCCCCATCTTTCGAGTCAAGATGCTGCCACGTCTTGCCCGCATCGGTCGATTTGTAGATGCCGTCCCCCACCGACAGATCCGGCCGGTGCAGCCCCTCGCCGCTGGCGACATACACGATGTTGGCGTCCGACGGAGCCACGGCAATCGCGCCGATCGACTGCGTAGGCTGATCGTCAAAGATCGGCTGCCACGTTCGCCCGTAGTCCGTTGTCTTCCATACGCCGCCATTCACCTGGCCCACGTAAAAGACATTGGGCTCGCCCGGCACGCCCGTCGCCGCCCGCGTTCGGCCGCCGCGAAATGGTCCCACCAGCCGCCAATGCAGATCGGGCAGCCGTTGCGCTTGTGAAGACGGAGCGTCTTGCGCAAGAACGGCGGGAATGCACAAAAGAAGGACAAGGAAACCAGGCACGAAACGCCGGTCAACGAGAGGAGATTTCATGATGAGCGAACTCCGGTGACAAAGAGTATCGCCATCTTATAGCTTTCCACCGCAATTGGGTGGGTGCCGCAGGTCTCGATTCTGAGACCTGGGTTGTGGAATTGCAGAGTGTTCAGAGAGCCCTATTGGTTTGCGCTGGCGTACGCAATCCGCCCATCGCTGATCGTCCAGCGCACTTTGCCCTGCATGCGTCCAGCCGTCGAACGGCGTATTCTTCGACTTCGATTTGCCCTCGGCGGCGCGATACGTCCACTCCGCCTTGGGATCGAACACCACCGCATCGGCGCAACTGCCCACCGTCAGCGTGCCGCGCCCTTTCAGCCCCAGCAGCGCCGCGGGCTGCGCGCTCAGCAGGCTCAGCACCCGGCCCAGCGGCATCTTCCATTCGCGGTGCAGCCAGCGCAGGCAAAGGCCCAGCGCGGTCTCGAGGCCGATGATGCCGTTGGGCGCGCGCTCGAACTCCACTTCCTTCTCGTGCATGGCGTGGGGCGCGTGGTCGGTGGCGATCGCATCCACCACGCCGTCGAGAATGGCCTCGATCATCGCATCGCGGTCGGCCGCCGACCGCAGCGGCGGATTCATCTTGAAATGCGTGTTGTAGAAGCCCGACATGCTCGTCGGTCAGCAGGAAATGATGCGGCGCCACCTCGCAGGTCACGCGCAGTCCATTGCGCCGCGCCTGGCGCACCGCGGCCAGCGCCGCCGCCGTCGACGTATGCGCCACGTGCAGATGGGCGCGCACATCGCGCAACTCCGTCACCAGCCGGATATCGCGCTCCACCAGCCCCGACTCAGCTTCCGCCGGCATGCCGCGCAGCCCCAGCTTGAAAGCCATCGGCCCCGCGTTCATGCATGCGCCCTGCGTCAGCCGCGTGTCCTCCGCATGCTGGATCACGCTCAGGCCCACGCGCGCCGCGGCCGCAAGCGTCTCGCGCATCACGCTGTCTTTCAGGATCGGCTGGCCGTCGTCGGTCACTGCCACCGCGCCCGCCGACTTGAGCGCCGCGAAATCGTTGATGGCTTCGCCCTTCGATCCGCGCGTTGCCGCCGCAATCGGAAACACGCGCATCGCCGCGCCGCGTTCCGGCGCCAGCATCCAGCGCGTGGTCTCCGGCGAATCGTTCACGGGCGTGGTGTTGGGCATGGCCGCCACCGCGGTAAATCCGCCCGCTGCCGCCGCCGCCGTGCCGGTCGCAATGGTTTCCTTGTAGCCCTGCCCCGGCTCGCGCAGATGCACGTGAATATCGACCAGCCCCGGCGCCACCACCAGTCCCTTTGCGTCGAGCGTCTCGGCGCCATTGGCCAGCTTCAGCTTGCCCGGCGCGGCGATCTCCGCCACGCGATTGTCCTTGAACAGAATGTCCTTCAGACCATCGACGCCCGGCTGCCGGATCGACCAGATGTCCCCCGCGAATCGCCAGAGCAGTCATGCCCGGCCTCCATTCTGTCGCGCGTCAGTGCCCGCTCCACCACCGCCATGCGAATCGCCACGCCGTTGCGTACCTGTTCGAGAATCGCCGACTGCGGACCATCGGCTACCCCGGCTGTCAGTTCGAGCCCGCGAATGATCGGCCCCGGATGCAGCACGACCGCCTTCGGCGCGAGATTGTGCAGGCGATCGCCGGTGAGTTGGTAGCTCGCCTTGTACTGTTCGAGATCCAGTTGCAGACCCGGCCAGCCGCTCCGCCTGGATGCGCAGCATCATCACCACCTGCGATTGCCGCAGCGCCGCCTCGAAATTGCGCTCGATGCGCGATGCCCGGGTCCAGCGCCGGTTGCGAGTTCCGGCAGCAGTTCCTTCGGCCCGCACAGCAGAACCCGCGCGCCCAGCCGCGGCAGCAGCAGCATGTTCGACCGCGCCACGCGGCTGTGCAGAATGTCGCCCGACGATCGTCACCGTCGCGCCCGCCAGCGTTTCTGCGTCCGACCGGATCGCACTCCCGGCCGCAGATGCGCCAGGATGGTGCGCAGGTCGAGCAGCGCCTGGGTGGGATGCTCGTGCATGCCGTCGCCGGCGTTCAGCACCGGCAGCCGCGTCGCCTCCTCCAGCAGCCACGGCGCACCCGACGAATTGTGCCGCAGGATGATCGCCTCCGCGCCCAGCGCGCGCAGCGTGAGCCCGGTGTCTTTCAGCGACTCGCCCTTCTCGATGCTCGACGACAGGCTGGAGATGAGCGCCGTGTCGGCGCCCAGGCTCTTGGCCGCCAGCTCGAAGCTGGTCCGCGTGCGCGTGGACGACTCGTAAAACAGCAGCGCCACCCGCCGCTTGGCCAGAATGTGGTCGCGCTTCAGCGGATCCTGCTTTTCGAGGGCCGTTGCGCGGCTCAGAACATGATTGAGCGCGTCCAGGCGTCAGATCGTTGACCGAGAGCAGCGAACCGGGATGGAAAGGAAACGGCGATGCGGCGGCCTGCGGAGGATTCAACTTGCGGCGAACAGGTGCGGAGATGGCGTTCATGTTGGGTTACACCGGAGCCTCGGGCTCCGGTCCGGTTCATTCAAGCCGTTAGCTTTTAGCTATCAGCTCTTAGCTTCAGTTTCGCAACTATTAACGATAGCAGGTAGCTAATCCTCAAAATCACCAGCTAAAAGCTAATAGCTAACGGCTAACAGCTGCTCTTCTCAGTCCACACGCTCGACCAGCAGCACCTGCTCGTCGTGATCGACTTCCTGAAACTTGACTTCGATAATTTCGCGGCTGCTGGTCGGCACTCGCTTGCCAACATATGTCGCCTCGATCGGCAATTCGCGATGGCCGCGATCGATCAGCACCGCAAGCTGCACGCGGCGCGGCCGGCCATGATCAAACAGCGCATCCAGCGCGGCGCGAACCGTGCGCCCCGTGTAGAGCACATCATCGCAAAGCACCACGTCCTTGCCCACGATTTCGCAGCCGATCGCTCCCGGAGTCACCACGGGGCGCACGTCGGCCGTGGAAAGGTCGTCGCGGTAGAACTGAATGTCGAGAACGCCCGTTTCAATGGGGTGTTTTTCGATGCTGGAGATGAGCTTGGCCAGCCGCTCCGCCAGCGGCACTCCGCGGCGCTTGATGCCGATCATCACCAGGCCTTCGCTGCCGTTGCTTTTTTCCACCACCTCGTGGGCCAGGCGCACCAGGGTGCGCTCGATCTCTGAGGCGGACATCAGCCTGCCCTTGATGCGTAGGTTTGGCGTGGTTTGTGCTTCGCTCATGAATGCTCTCTTACCGCGTTGGCCCCTCGGGAAACGTTTTGCCTGCGGTCGGCGAAATGTGCGTTGCATCTTCAACGCAACGACCAGCAAACGGCGACCCTGTTCGATTTTTGGTCGCACAGTTCGGAAATGCCGTTGAGGTTTGTCTCTCGTGGATGATACGAGGGTGTATCGGGTTGGGGCAAGTTGTGGAGAAGTGGAATTGCGCCTGATGGTAATCGCCCGGTGCTTTCGATGCGGATCAGTTCTGGGGCCGCCGCGACCGCGCCAGAATACGAGCTCCCATGGCTCCGCCGGCCGCCGCAAACAAGATCAGGAAGACATCGTTACTGGCGATATTCAGCGTCTCGTACGCGGCATGGCCTTCCGGGGAAAGCATCAGGTTCCTCTGCATCTGATACTGCCCCTGGTCTGGAACGCCCAGCTGTCCCATCACCCGCTGGCTGATTTGAACCATGGCATCCACCAGCATCTTCCATTGCGTGTCCATCGCCCCGGACTGATGAAATGCAAATCGCTCCAGGAAGAGCGCGATGCCGGTGATGGCGAACGCCAGCGCCGCGGCCATCAAGCCTGTCACCAGGCCGATCCGCGCCCCGGCTCCCATGGTGATCCATGCCGGATGCTGGCCCCTCACATAGATCGTCACTGCCCAGGCCGCTGCCGCCACCATCCAGCATCAACCCCAGAATCGATCCCCCCACCGGGGAAATCCCGCACGACAGCAGTCCGGCGGGAAGGGCGAGAAGCATGGCCGCGCGTAGGGCCGGCTTCCAATCCACCGCGCTCGCGTCGTTGACCGCTTCCTTCCATTTCTCTTGCGGGACCTGCCCTGCATTCCCGTCGCTCGTGTACAACAACTGCGGCAATCCGCACGTCGGACAATAGCAACTCTCCTCCGTCACGGGTTGGTGACATCGATTGCAGGTGATTTCCATGTATCTCAAGCCTATCTCATCTTGCGCTCGGAGGAGTGTCGTGCCATCCGAATGGTGTCCTCCCCCGGTGCCGGCGCCATCATTTTCGCCTCGCGCGCCTGCGCCGTTGGTATTCCCTGATCCAGGAAAAGGAGGCGCTCGACCGCTGCATGCATTCAAGACACCGCACAGGATAACGAAACGCAAATAATAAAGGAATATCCGAAAGTCTGAATCGTGAGGGGCGAAAGCGGCTAGCCCCGCATCCGCCGCAGTGCTTATCCATTCTTTTCAACTCCTGGGAATGCGAAGAATCTCCGCTTGCGGGTGGACGAGGCCACAGCCTCTCCAGACGATTGTAATGTCTTGTTGATTTCAGGGATATTACTTCGATATTTCCCTTGGATGCATTCCGATCCTCAAAGAGTCGGTTCAGGCCGGATCGAGAAGGGAAATCCGGACAGCCACAATCTCCTCGGCCGCCGCGACGGCTTCTTCCAGAGTCATATTTGTGGAGTCCAGAAGTACCGCATCGTCCGCCGGCTTCAGAGGGGAATCGGCGCGATTGCGGTCGCGGCGATCGCGTTGCCGCAGGTCGCGGATCACTTCCTCGGGCTGCTGCGCCGGCTTGGGACCGAGTTGATCGAAGCGGCGCATGCCCCGGACCTCCGGCGCCGCATCCAGAAAGATCTTGGCATCGGCGTGGGGAAAGACGACCGTGCCGATGTCGCGGCCTTCCATCACCACTCCGCCCTCGGCTCCGAGTTGCTGCTGGAGCTTTACCATCCACGCCCGGATGGCGGGAAAGACGCTCACTTTGGAGGCCCCGTCGGTGACGGTAGGATTGCGGATCAGCCCGGTAACGTCTTCGCCGTCGAGAAAAACGCGGTTTTCATCCCCGCCGCTTTCCAGGCGAATGGAGGTTTCCCCAGCAAGCGTTTCCAGCGCCTTGCTGTCGTCCAGCGAAATCTCCGCCCGTAGCGCCTTCAATGCGAAGGCACGATACATGGCGCCGGTTTCCAGGTTCAGGAGGCCGAAATGACGGGCCAGGTGCCGGGCGATGGTGCTCTTCCCGGCGCCGGCTGGCCCGTCAATGGCGACAATGATCTTCTTTCGCGCTGTCGCAGGAGAATCCGAACTCATCCCCGCTTGTTTGTCCGGTGCTTCGGCCTGGCTGTGAAGCCATAGCGCTTGCTGTTGCCCGCCTTGGTGCCGGCCGCCAGTGCCGGGGTGCGGTTGCTGCGAGCGCCCCGTGTCTCAGTGCGGGATTCCTTGCGTGGTGCGGCCGTACGGGATAACGTGCCGGTCCGTCCCGATGTGCTGGACTTTCCTGCAACCGCCGATCCGTTGGTATTGTGCTTTGCCCAGGACCCGACCGCCGATTTCCCGTTGCGGGATCCGTTTGCCGAATGGCCATTGCTGCCGGCCGGACGGGTTGTGCCCGGTCGCGCATCGGAGGTCCGCCGCGGCTGCCGTGCGCTGCCAGTTGATTGCGCTGGCTTGCGGTTGCGGGCATGGGGAGCGGGCCGGCTGAAGTGGGTTCTTGAAGACGGCGTCTTCGCGCTCGCCGCGGCTTTGTGCCCGTTGGAGCTGGTGTTGGCAAACGATTCGGGATTGCTCGCCACCGGGATCGGCGCGGGAACATGGTCCACCGCGGGAACGTGGTTCGAGGCCGCCTGGTAAACCACCGGCTCCGGCGCGACCGGTTCGGGATAGTTGTCTTCGTGATCGTTGAAACGCGAGAAGTACCCCCCAATGGACATCGCGGAACTGGCGTAGATCGTGGGCGCGGGGGCAAATTCCGGCAGCGTTCCGGCCACATAGTAGTGCGGCGCGTGGCCCATGGTAAGCGTGTGCACCTGCCGCGTGGCTACCAGTCCGCGCAGGACTTCCCGTATTTTGCTGCGCGCCGTCAACGGCGAAAGGAACATCTCGACCTCTTCCATGGTGGCGGCGATTACCGCCTGCAGATAGATGGAAGCCAGCACTGAGATGGCGGTGACCTGCGAGGTGGAAGCTCCCTCGGCGATCGCCTTCTGGTACCGCTGGCGAAGCAACTGCCACTGCGCCGCCTGTCCCGGGGCCGAAATGACGGGAATGATGCGAAGCTGCTGCCAGAGCTCGGTGATGGCGCGGAGAACGGCCGATTCGGAGACTTCGCGGCCCAGGAAGCGGGTGAGCTCAGGGATCGTGGCGTCGCCCTGTTCCAGCCGCTTGTAGGCCTGGATGGCCAGCGGCGATACCTGCCGCGAACCGGTCAACTGCGGGGTCCGGCGCCAATCGCGATCTCCCCGCAGTGCATACACATACGGCAAGACCCAGGCTGCCACCACATAATCGGGCTGCTCTCCAGGATGTCCAAGAAGATTGAGCCGCACGGCCACGCCGTCCTTCTCCAGGCGGACCAGCAACTCTTCGGCTAATGCGATCTGTTTTGGATCAGGAGTGGAATTCTGCTGACCCGCGACTGCCTCAACAAAGGATGGGGCAAGCGATCCAGAATACTGCCGCTTGGGAAGGAAAAGACAGAGCCCCGTCTCTTCCATCCACGTCCGGGCATCTTCCAGTGAGATTGCCCCATGTCCGTTCTGGCGCATGCGTTCGGCGCGCGCTGCTTCCATTTGCTCTGATGTCAAAGAAGAACCTCTTTTCCAGGCTGGCGTTACAGCTTCTACCAGAAGATGTTGCGTCCTGTCAGGCCACTCAAAAAGTTCGCCGCGCCCCTGAGGGTTGCGTCGAGATGAAGTCTTATGTTTTCGTGATCCGTTGACTCCTGGTTTGGGCTGGTTGCGCCGGGCCACCGTTTTCCCCCTCGGGGGAGGGTTTTGCCGCCTTCTGTCACCGTTCAGATACGGTGGAAGGCCCGCTGGATCTCTTTCCAAGAATACATCAAAGCGATTGGACGTCCATGCGGGCAACTGGTCGGGTGTTCCGTTTTTGCAAGTTCCAACAATAGCCACTCAATACGTGCCGGGTCAAGTGGGGTATTGACTTTGATCGCCGAATGGCAGGCAATGGATGCCGCGATCCGCGTCCGAAGCGCCTTAAGATTCTCATTCTGCTCGGTTTCCGTTGCTTCTTCGCTAGACTGCTCGATGACTTCAGCAAGCATTCGTTCCAGCGCCGCGCCTTCCAGACCGACCGGCGCCGCCTTCACCGCCAGGGTCTGCGGTCCAAAGGGTTCCACCTCAAATCCGTTGCGCTCCAGCTCCTCGGCAATCTGGGCAAAAACCACCATCTGCCATGGCTTTAGCTCCACCAGCATGGGCATCAGCAGCCGCTGGCGCTGCACGTTCTCGACATTCCGCTCGCGCAGGATTTTCTCAAACAGTACGCGCTCGTGGGCGACATGCTGGTCGATGATCCAGAGGCCGTCGTCGCCGGCGGCCAGGATGAACGACTCCCGCAGCTGGCCCAGTGCCTTGAGCGACCCCAGGTGATTCAGCGTCCCGGCCGCCTGCTCGGCCTCGACCTGCGCCGTCGCTACCGCGGCGCTGTGTGTAAGTCGCTGATACTCCATGGTTTGGCGAACAGTCAGCGGCCGGCGGCAAGGTGGCTGGCTGGAACAGGGCGGCGGCCGCCTCGCCCCAGGCTTGCTGATTCGGGAAACCCGTGGCCCGGAAGGCTCCCGGCGAAAACGGCAGCTTCCCCGGCATGCGGAGGGCGCCTGCGGGCGTCAGCCGGAACGGCTCGGCATCGGCCGCGCCGTTCGCGAACGCCGCCGGATCGGAGTCCGGCGGAATCGGGATGGCGGCGCCGTCCGGCGATCCCGGCAACGGGGAAGTGGCTGGCGGCATCAAGCGACGGGCTGGCCGACGGCGCCGAATCGAGCGCTGCCAGGAACCCCGCCGCGGGCCGTGCCTTGATGAGCGCGGTGCGAAGGCTGTCCCGCACAAAGTCGTGAATCACCGACTGCTGCCGGAATCGCACTTCCGTTTTGGCCGGATGAACGTTTACGTCCACTTCTTCCGGTGGCAGTTCAAGAAACAGCAGCACCACCGGAAAGCTGGTGGGCGGAATCACGTTCCGGTACGCCTCGGTGATGGCGTGCATCAGCAGCCGGTCCCGGACCAGGCGCTTGTTGATGAAGATGTAGATGGAGTTGCGGTTGAGCTTCTGCAGTTCCGGCTTGGAGTAGAAGCCGCTCAGCCGCAGCCGGCCCGGTTCGCGCGGCGGCTCGTCGGGGTCCTTCTTCCACGGTGGCGGCTCGGGAAGGCCGGCGCGCTCCAGCGGCAGCTCCGCCGCAACCGGCAGCAGCTGGCCCAGCGTGTCCTTGCCGAAAATCTGGTAGATGCGCTCGGCCGTTCGCGTTACCGGCGGCGCCGAGACCAGCGTGTGGCTGGCCGAGACCAGCTCGAAGTGCTTCTCCGGGTGGACCAGCGCGTAATGAGTGACCAGCGCCGTCACGTGCGCCAGTTCCGTCGACTCGGCGCGCAGGAATTTCCGCCGTGCCGGGGTGTTGAAGAACAGGTCGGCAACCGAGATCGTGGTCCCGCGAGGCAGGGCCGCATCGTCCACGTGCAGGATCTTGCCGCCGGCGATTTCGAGCCGGGTCCCGGCCGGGTCCTCTTCCGGTCGCGGTCTCGAGCGTCACCCGGGCCACCGAGGCAATGGACGGCAGCGCCTCGCCGCGAAAGCCCAGCGTGGCGATCGATAGCAAGTCGTTGGCGGTGCGCAGCTTGGAAGTGGCATGGCGCTCGAAGGCCAGCAGCGCGTCGTCGCGATTCATGCCGCAGCCGTCGTCGCTGACGCGGATCAGCTTCCGGCCGCCGGCCTCGACTTCCACGCGAATGCGGGTGGCGCCGGCGTCGAGCGCGTTCTCGAGCAGTTCCTTCACCACCGAAGCCGGCCGGTCCACCACTTCGCCCGCGGCGATCTGGTTGGCCACCTGGTCAGAAAGAACTCGAATGCGCCCCATAACGGACCAGCGTAGCAGGGGTCAGGTTCGGGTGTCAGGCGCAGCCGGTCGAAAACCGGGGTCGCAGACCATCCACCCGGAAGGATCACCGCCGGTCATACGCCGGGTGCGAACGAAACCAGGATTAATCTGCCGGGATCGCCCCATCTATCGCGGCCCATTCCCGCTGGCGCCGCAAAAGAGCGGAGTAAACGATTCGCAAGCAAATGCTCGCAGACCCGTTCAACCGCGCGGCGAAATGCCCGGTTTTACCGCGAGGGCAAAAGCTGCGAGTCGGTATTCGGATGGGCGGATCCTGGCGCGGCCTGATCAGGAACTCCGCTATTCGACCTCTGCGAGGCACTGGCGTAACCGTGGCGAAAGGATATCCCGAAGCCGGAAATAGTATCCCCATTGCAGTCCGGCTGGCTGGGGAATCCTACGCTGACCGAAGCAGAAATGCCGCCCGCGGCGGCATTTCAAACGTGACGCGACCGACTAAATGCCAACGCCGAAATCGTTGGCCGCCTGCGGCTCCGCGTCGCATAGAAATCGTACGGCGTGCGGTGCCGGAACTTGTACCGGGAACGGATTTCGTAGCCCAGGTAAATCCCCAGGGTGGCCACAGCCATCCCTGCCGAAAACCAGCCGATGACGCGCAGGGTCTTGCTCTCGCTTACGTGTTCGTCCTCTGACTGCTCGGCCTGGCAACCGTTTCAGCCGCGACTTCCTGTGGGTCGGTGGACATCGACTCGAGTCTCCTGTCGCTAGGATAGCGCAGTTCCCCTTCGCGCTGTTTCAGTAGTGGGACGATTTGATGATGAATTGGTTACTGGGGTTTGTCGTTGCGGGAAAGCAACGTTGCCTTTTCTGTTTCGGGAAGAAAGCTGGCACGAATGGAGTTAGCCGCCAGATGCTGAAGTTCGTCGCGCGTGAAGCCCTGCTCGGTGTGCGCCAGAAGATACTCATTGGCGACGTCTGATCCGAAGAAGGCCGGATCGTCGGAATTCAGCGTGACCAGCAGGCCGGCGTCGAAGTAGCGGCGCAAAGGATGCTCCGCGAACGACGGACACACCCCGGTACGGACGTTCGAAGTCGGATTCAGTTCCAGCGCGATGTTCCGCGTCTTCAATTCCTCCATCAGGGCCTGCGTCCTGGATGGCCGACAGCGCGTGCCCGATCCGTTCCGAGCCGATCGACAGGGCTTCGCGGATGGCCTCGGGGCCGGTGGTCTCGCCGGCATGGTTGGTGAGGCGAAGTCCGGCCTCCCGGGCCTGGTCATAAAACCCGCGGAAGGGTTCGGAGCCGCATCTGCGCTCGTCGCCGCCCAGCCCGATGCCGATGATGGACGGGTACTGCTGGCGCATGTCGGCGGCCTTGCGGAATACCACCCCAGCCTCCTCCACTGTGAAGTGGCGCACCGCGTCGAAAATCCAGTAGAGCGACAGCCCCAACTCGTGCCTGGCCAACTCCCGGGCCCGCTCCAGCCCCGCGAAGATCGGCTCGAAGCACCGAGGATCGTGGTTCCGCCACATGTAGATCACGCCGACGGAGATGTACACCTCGGCGTGGACTACGCCCTGTTCGGCGAGCCGCTGCATCATCCGCCAGCCGGCCAGTTCGTAGTCCTCCGGGTGGGTGAGCTGCCGGGTCACTGCTTTGAAGGCTTCAATGAAGCCGCTGAAGTCGGTGAATTGGTAGATCGCCTCCGCCTCGGCCAGCGTGAGAGGTCTGGCGTCGTGCCGCGCACTCAGCTCCACCAGGGTGGAAGGAGTGATGGTGCCTTCGAGATGGAGATGAAGTTCAGCCTTGGGGAGACGGCGGATGAACGCCGCGATGTCGTCCATAAACCCAGTGTAAGCGGTGGATGTTGTCGGGCCGCCGCCGCCGAGCCATCAAAACTTCCGTGCCCCATTCTCGCGACTTACAGGGGTCCTCAGCGACAGGTCTTCGTCGCTGGGAATGTCGGTCGCGAGGATGGAAACCACGAACCCAGTCTTACGGCGGTGGAATCCTCACCGTATTGGCGCGGCACGACCGAACCCCGCTGCAGGCAATCGGTTGAAGGTTCTTGTCTACACACTCTTCCACCGCGGTCAGGAAGTTGTTGCCACAGCTCAATGCCAGAGACGCCTGCGGAATCTGCGCATTGCTGGCCGTGAAAAGGCCCAGAATCTGGTCCGGCGGCATCGAGGTCTGCGCCGTCAGGTGGACAAGTTTGGGAGGAATCACCACCGCATGAAACGCCTTGCGCGCCAGGCCGAAGTAATCGTCCGCGGAAAGGCCCGAGCACGTGCCGTGGGTCGCCCACTCGTGCTGCAGCAGCGATGGGTCGGGGTAGATGTCGCTGTACTGCGACGGATCAGCCGGCCCCGGCGCGTTCGAGCAGTTGTGCGGGTAAGAGCCGTTGCTATTCTGCGGCCATAGCCCATGCAGCACGAAAGTCGGATGCGATGCGCACTCAGCCGCCGCGGGATGCGAAGAGCAAAACTCCGGCGACCAGGAAAGGTTCAAAAGATAAAAGTCGAATTGAGCGGCAGCGCGCGCCTGCGGCTGACCACTTTGGGCGGCGGCGCCGGAAGGGCTCGGAGCCGTATGGGAATGGCAGCCCATAACAAGCAAGATAACCAGACCGAATCCGATGGCGGCTCGATGCACATGGGAAGAATACGAAATCTAGCCATGCCTTTCAATCAAACGCGGAAGTCTCGGGAGAGATTCAACGGACTACGGAGCCACTGAGTGGCGGGGCGAAGACAACTGGCGGGTAGCCGCCTTACAAGCTGGTTACCGTCTCGAATGTGCAACGACGCAAATTGTCATGTGCAGCCCGTCTCTGCAAACGGCTCAGGCTTCCTTGTAGATCGCAGCTCCAACCATCGCTCCGGGAACAGTCTCGGCCAGCGCGCCCAGTGTCGTCATCAGCGTGAGGCGGCCTGGGAAGAGGCCGAAGATGCGCATGAATATGAGGTTGGGCAAAAAGATGCCAACCACCCATACCGCTAAACCGGCGTACATCGCTGTCTTCGGCCCGGGCCCGAAACGGGGTCGAATCCCCACATAAATCCAGACTGCGACCGTTCCACCGACGAGACCAGTCAGGCTGGACCCGATCAACTGATTCGATGAGAAGCCATTGTGACCAAGAGCCTTGAACCCTTCCGTCCATTGCGGCCCAAGAATCACGACGTCGACGATGTAGTCCAGAAGATTGAAAACCATCCCGGCAACGATGCCACCAAGGAGCAAACGGCGTACATTCATCTTTCCCATACGGCCTCCGACTGGAATCGCGAAAGTATATACACACGAGAAAGCACGCGCCATATTACGCAGCCGCGGATCCTTTCAAACTGCCCGGCAGTTCGGCTTCGCCGATTCGCGGGCGCGACCGGCTCCCCTCCGGATGACAAAACGTTGCCAGTGGGGGCGAGTGACCGCGAATGCAGAAGTTTGAAACAGCCAGAAGAACGATTATGTTTCGGCCTACCGCGCCGGCGCGAACTCCGACCGATGCCGGCTGTAGAAGAAGTAGATCACCAGCCCGACGAACAGCCAGATGAAGAACGCCATCCAGGTCAGCACTTCCAGCCCCATCATCAGCACGATGCAGAAGATGATGCTCAGCACCGGGAACACCGGTCCGAACGGCGCTCGAAACGCGCGGTGCCGCTCCGGCTCGCGATAACGCAGAATGAGCACCGCAATCGACACCAGCACGAACGCAAACAGCGTTCCGATATTCGAAAGGTTCGAAACTGTGCCGATGTCGAGCAGCCCGGCCGGAATGCCGACCACGAATCCGGCCACCCAGGTGGCTACGGCCGGGGTGCGGAAGCGCGCATGAATCTTGCTGAAGACGGTCGGCAGCAGCCGGTCGCGCGACATGGCGAACCACACCCGCGCCTGCCCCAGCTGAAACACCAGGATCGACGAAATCATGCCCAGCATGGCGCCGATCAGCACCACCAGTTCCACCCAGCGCAGATTCGCCCCGCCCGGCATGAGCGAAAGCCGCTTGAGCGCGTTCACCACCGGCGCCCCGTCGCCCATGATGGAGTTGCCAGGGCACGATGCCGCTGAGGACGATGGCCACGCCGCCGTAGAGCAGCGTGCAGGCCACCAGCGTCGCCAGGATGCCGAACGGCAGGTCGCGCTGCGGCCGCTTGCACTCCTCCGCCGCGGTCGAAACCGAATCGAACCCGATATAGGTGAAGAAGATGATCGACCCGCCCGACAGCATGCCCGTCCACCCGTTGGGCATGAACGGATGCCAGTAGCGCGGCTGGATGAAGCTGGCGGCCGCGAAGATGAACGCCAGGATGGCGACCATCTTGATCAGCACCAGGATGTTGTTGGTGCGCGCCGATTCGCGAATCCCGCGCACCAGCACGACCGTCAGCACCATCACCACCAGGAACGCCGGAATATTAAACCCGAAGTGCCACCCCGGTTGATAGAGATCCTTGCCGGCCAGGTCCTGCAGTCCTGTGGGCAGGTAGGCGGGTGAGATCCACTTGAGCGGAGGATGAATCCCGAACCACTCCAGCAGCGCCTCGATGTGCGCCGCGAACCCCACGCTGACGCTCATGTTGGAGAACGCGTACTCGAGGATCAGGTCCCAGCCGATGATCCACGCCACCAGTTCGCCCAGCGTGGCGTAGGTGTAGGTGTAGGCCGACCCGGCGATCGGAATCATCGACGCCAGCTCGGCGTAACAGAGCCCCGTAAACACGCACACGATCGCCACCAGCACCAGCGATAACGCCAGCGCCGGCCCCGCGCCCGGCCGCCCCGCCATCGCCGTGTGGGTCAGCAGGAAGTGGATCAGCGGGGTGTTGCTGATTTCTGGAGTGTCGAATTTCTGTCCGGCCATGGCCGTGCCGATGACCGTGAAAATTCCCGACCCGATCACCGCGCCGATGCCCAGGGCGGTCAGCGACCAGGGCCCCAGCGATTTTTTCAGCGCGTGCTCGGGCTCTTCCGAATCGCTGATCAGCTTGTCGATCGACTTGCACGAAATCAGTTGCCTGCGCAGCGTGAGGCTCTTGCGGTCTGAGTCAGAACCGGGGAGAGCGGCACGTGCCATCGAGGCAAACCTTTCGAATGCGTGTCGGACGGGCGATGAGAATGAGAGCGGATCGCGCCTCCGGACGGGTGCTCCAGGTCTCGTCCGCCGCGGCGGATGAGACCTGGGATTCGGTCCGGGTGGGGAACAGAACGGCCTAACGCTTCGATTGGCCGCGTACCATCTTCTTCACTTTTTTCTTGGTGGCGCCACGCGGCGTGGTGCGCTTGGCCTTGGGAGCGGCCTTTTTGCGGGCGGTGCGTTTCAGCTTCTTTCGTTCCAGGCGATCTTCAATCTTGGTGGTATCCACGTGTAACCTCTTTCGCTGCTATTTGTTCAATGTGTCCGGATTTCCGGGTTGTCGCGAATTTAATGGTAACAGTGATTGGCCGATCAGTGAACAGCAACGCCCTCGCCCATCTCCGTTTCTCCCCACGCTGTCCGGCCAAGCCGCAATCCGTTTGGAGCCAGCAAGAAGCCCGGCCGTCACAGATCAGTCGACGCCGCAAACCTATCGCGGTTAGGGTGGCTCCATGAAAAGAGAACCCTGCAAGACTCTTTTGCCGCGCCCGCATGTGGCCTGCCTGGGCGTGGCTGCACTATTCCTTGCCTTGCCGTCCCTCACGTTCGCAACCGACTCCACCACCTTCCGCGGCGACGCCAGCCACACCGGCGTCTATGATGCCGCCGGAGTTCCCAAACTCACCGGGGTGAAATGGACTTTCAAGACCGCTGGCCAAGTAATCGCATCTCCCGCCGTCCACGGCGACAAACTCTACGTGGGCAGCACCGCCGGAATCCTCTACGCCCTCGACCGCTCGGCCGGAACCGAGAAATGGAAATTCAACGCCAAGGCTCGCATCGCATCCTCCCCCGCCGTTGCCGGCGGCCTCGTGTACTTCGCGGCCTTCGACGGAAGCCTCTACGCCGTCGATGAGACCACCGGCACACAGAAGTGGCAATTCAAAACCGCCGGCGAGCATCGTTTCTCGGCGACCCATCTCCACGGCTCGCAGCCTGCCACCGAAACCATGCCCGACCCGTTTGACTGCTACCTGTCCTCGCCCCTGGTGTGGAACGGCGCGGTCTATTTCGGTAGCGGCGACGGCAATGTCTATGCGGTCGACGCCGCCACCGGCACCCTCAAGTGGAAGTTCAAAACCGGTGACGTGGTCCACGCCTCCCCGGCCATCGCCGACGGAATGCTGTTCATCGGAAGCTGGGACAGCTAGTTCTACGCTCTCGATGCCTCCACCGGCGCGCTGAAATGGAAGTTCAAGACCGGCGAAGATCCCGACATCCACAACCAGCAGGGCATCCAGTCGTCGGCCGCCGTCATGGATGGCATGGTCTTCTTCGGCTGCCGCGACGCCCACCTCTACGCCCTCGACGAACAGACCGGCCAGCAGAAGTGGTCCTACTCCACCAAGGGATCGTGGGTGATCGCATCCCCTGCGGTGCGCGACGGCAAGGTCTTCTTCACCACCTCCGACACCGCGCTGCTTTTTGAAGCCGACGCCAAAACCGGCAACATCGTCTTCTCGCTCAGCTTCAAGGGCTGGCCGCTGTTCTCCTCTCCCGCCATCGCCGGGGACACCATCTACTTCGGTTCCAACGCCGGAACGCTAAATGCGGTGGACCTCAAGTCGGAGGCCGTCGGCTGGATCTTCTCTACCCAAGCCGCGAAGAAGAACGGCCCGGCGCTCACCAAGCCCGACGGCAAGCCCAATTACGAGGCGGTATTCGCCTCGGACTTCTACGACGACATCATGGCCGGATACGTGAAGATGCAGGAGGTCGGGCCAATCCTCTCCTCACCGGTGGTCGTCGACAACGTGGTCTATGTCGGCAGCGTGGACGGCAATGTCTACGCGCTGAATTGAGAAAGCAGGGGATTGGGAACAGGCGAGGGAACAAGCCATGGAAGACACACGGCGCACATTGATCGCACACGCCAGACGCCTCCGAAGCTCGCTGCTGGTGTTCACCGCTATCGTGCTGTTTCTAGCCGGACTCCTCTTGCTCTTCGCCCCGCGATCATCAGTCCCGAACGCCGCCGATTTCTTTTCATCCCAGGGAAGTCGGGTAGATAATGGGTGCGCAATCCACGAACCAAATCTCTTGCCGGCGGCTGATCGTGAAATCGACCTCCGGCGTTCCGGAGCCAAAGCTTAACTCGAATGGTGAAGGGTACGGGCTTTAGCCCGTACATGAACCTCGGCAGAATAAATGGGGTTTTAGCCCCCGAGGGAATGCAAGCCACTGTGCAGAGATTCCTTAAAGGAGTCCCGGATGTCGACTGTTGCTGATGCAGGGCCGGTAGTGATCAACGAGGAAACCCATCGCGCCCCGTTTACCCGCCTGCTGGCAAGGTCCTGGGTGGCGCGCGCCTTTTCGGTGTTTGCCGTTTCCACCGCCCTTGGGCTCATCTTCATGTTCCCCATGTGGTCCATGTCGTCGATGGCCTGGAAGCAGGACTTGGCGGAGTGGTGGGGCTGGGGCCTGATGGTGCCGCTGATCGTGGCCATCGATCGCCGTCTTCCCTACAGCGGCAGGCAACTCGGCCGGCGGGCGGCGGCACATGGAGTGGCATGCCTCCTGGTCACGGCACTCTACGTCAATGTGTTTTTCCTTCTGCGCGTGGCCATGGCCGACGCGACCATTCCAGGCGGCCCCCACTGGAGCGTCCTCAGACCCGGCCGGATCGTTGACCTGGGCAAGGGCTGGTTTGTCTGGAGCTGCCTCATTTACTGGATGATCGCCGGCGGACTGCAGGCCTACCGCTATTACGAGCGCTATATGAGCAGCGAATTGCAACTCGAACGCCTGGAAAAGAGCTACTCGCAGGCGCGCATGAACGCGCTGCGCATGCAGCTCGATCCGCACTTCCTCTTCAACGCGCTCAACACCATTTCTTCGCACGTCGAGCGCGACCCCAAGCTGACCCGACTCATGATCGAGCACCTCGGCGACCTGCTGCGCATGTCGCTCGAATCGAAGGACCGCCAGGAGGTTCCGCTGGCTGAAGAACTGGCCTTCCTCGATCACTATCTCGCCATTCAGACCATCCGATTTGGCCGGCGTCTCAAAATCAAAATCGACATCGCCCCCGAAGTCCGTTATGCATCCGTACCGTCGCTCTTCCTCCAGCCACTGGTCGAGAACGCCATCCGCCACGGCATCTCGACGCGCGCTTCCGGCGGGACCGTCGAGGTCACTGCGGAGCCGCTGAACGGAAAGCTCTCCATCCGCGTATCCGATGATGGCACAGGGCTGCCCGCCGGGTGGAGCCTCGAGAATTCGACCGGGCTCGGCCTGTCCGTGACCCGCGAGCGCATCGCCGGCATGTACCCCAACGGCGACGGCACATTCGCCATCCGCGGGCGCGACGAGGGCGGCACCGTGGTGGAGATCGTTCTGCCCCTGCGGGTGATGGGAGAAGAAGCCAATGAAGCCAGCGCTTGAAAACATCAAGGTCCTGGTGGTGGATGACGAAGCGCCGGCGCGCCAGCGGCTCCTCGATCTGCTCCGCCGCGACCCCCAGGTGGGAACCATTCTCGAAGCGTGCAATGGGCAGGATGCGGTGGAACTGATCGAGGACCACCATCCCTCTCTCGTCTTTCTCGATGTGCAGATGCCCGAACTGGATGGCCTGGGCGTAATCGACGCAGTTGGCACCGCGGAGATGCCGCTGACCGTCTTCGTCACCGCTTACGATCAGCACGCCATCCGCGCCTTCGAATCGAACGCGCTCGATTATCTGCTGAAGCCGTTCAGCGACGAACGCTTCGAGGGAGCCCTGGCCCGCGCCAAGACGCGGCTCGACGAGCGCAACATGCTCGAGTTCGGCCAGCGCGTGATGAAGATGGTCTCCGCAACGCCTGCGAATGCCGACCGCCGCTGGGACCGCCTGGTGGTCAAGTCGGGCGGGTCAACCCGATTTGTACGGGTGGTCGACGTCGACTGGATCGAGGCCGCCGGTGTCTATGTCAACCTCCACGTGGCGGGCAAGGAGTTCCTGTACCGCACCGCGCTCAACGACCTTGCCGACCGGCTCGACCCTCGCCGCTTTGTGCGCGTCCACCGCTCCGCCATCGTCAACATCGAGAGCATCGTGCAACTGGAGCCCATCTCACACGGCGAATTCGACGTGGTGCTGCGCAACGGATCGCGCGCCCGCGTCAGCCGCACCTACCGCGCCCAGCTCGAAAAGCGCCTCGGCCAGCCGCTCTAAAGAGCCCGCTAGGAAGAAACAACGCTCGAATGAGATCTGCCGTCCCGGTACAAAGCAAGCAACAGCGCTCCAGCGGATGCTGAAAATACTGAGTAGTCCAAGGGAGACTTCACTCCGAATGAAATGGCCATGGCGATTCCGAAACTTGCCAACAATACAGCGGACCCAAGAGCCATCCAGCGCGGCCAAAGACCAACAATGAGACCGATGCCGAAAAACGTCTCTGCCACTGTCGCAGTCCAGGCCAGAAACGGAATGGTAGATCGCGGCATGAAGGAATTGACTTTCGCTGTGTAGTCGATGAAGTTGGCGAAGTTTCCCCAGCCGCCATATTTGCCCCATAGGCCGAAGCGATCGGCAACGGCGGAAAGAAAGGCAGCGCCCAGCGCCAGGCGCGCGTAGAGGATTGCCGCGCGCTCCAGCCGCTGCAAGCGTTCCGAAGTCGGGATGTGGCCCGCCTCATGCGACGCTGCGTCGGACGCTTTCAAGGGTGCTTGAGTCATCGCTATCTACCTCCTCCTGTTTTAGAAGCCGGCGCCGGCACGCTGAGTGGCGTGTCCTGATCGCACACGAAGTACGCGATAAATTTCACCGGCTCCGTGGAACTGGCGTTGGCCGAGACCAGATGGACGCCGTTCGGCGCTTCATAAAAACTCTGTCCGGCCTTGTAGATCGTCTCCGGCTCGCCCTTCACTTGCATGCGATACGATCCTTCGACCACGTAACCGATCACCGGGCAGGGATGGCTGTGTTGCGGCGAAGATTCACCCGGGCCGTATCGCACCTCAACTACGCTGACGTGCAAATGCTCGCCATTCAATTTGGGCAGAGCATGAGAGAAGACCATGCTCGCTTGCTCTCTGGCTTGGGATTGCGCCGCACTTCGGGTAGTCCGGGTCCATACAAATGCACTTCCCAGCACGGCAATCGACACCATCACTGCGGCCGGTTTACGCATCCGTGAAGCATTCATCATTGGCCTCCTGTGCGCTCAGACTAGGCGGATTATGGACCAATCACAAGATTCATCCACAACATCCGTGATCTGCCATGTAGGTCATCAGCGAATATCCTCTTTTGACTTCTTCCGGCGCGGTACCGCGACGGAGGGAGCGAGCCTTTAAGACCCCCTTTTGCGAATTACGAGTCTGGTATACTCCGCTCAACATTCAGGCCCTGCTTCCCTTCTTAGGCTGGATCTTGTGATGCTGGGTCTCGCTGGCTTCATCGTAACGGTCGGCCGAGCTTACGTTGGCAGGTTTTCGTGAGAATGGGGTGAGGATGGAAAAGACCGCAAGACTTTGGATATATCTGGGACCTATTTTCCTCGCGATCCTGGAATTTTTAATCCGCTCAGGCCTGAAGGTTGATGAACCAACCGAATTCATCGGGCCGACGATCGCCTCGGCAGCAATTGCCCTCGTGTTGCCACTCACAGTTGTACGCACTCTTAAGAATCTGGGTAGCGGATATGTGCAAGTCAACCAGGCGGAAGCTAGATTCGTGTTTTGGATGTCCTTCGCAATTGCCACTATGGCGATTCTGTGGGTGATCGACTTGTTTCTGGCCCTCAAGCCAGACTCGCTACAAGCGATTTCCGGCTTGCTCACCCGGCTAAAAATCGGGCCACTAGGATTGTGCATACCGGTCTATTTCGTGGGGATTGCCCTGACTGAGTTTAGGGAGAGTCGGGGGTGGGTATGAGTCGCTGGTTCTTTGGTCACTGGGAAATCTGGTTGGTCATCGTGGCTGTCGTTGTCGCACGAATGCTTGGAATGTATTTTTCGCAGATTGCATCGAATGCCGCTGAGAAGAACAAGACTAGGGTCTATGTGCTCCGGACACCCGACGGAAGGACGAAGAAAGTCTTGGTTGGGCCAAACGAGAATTTAGAAAACAAAATGAGCTTGGCTGTCGCTGCGGACAAGGCCGAGAGAGCAGCGGCAACCTCAACTAATACGGGTTGAACGGGCCGGGTGCCCCAGGTCTCGAATTTGAGACCTGGGATTGATGCCAAACCCTTCCGTTATCGATGTAAATTCAACTGTCGCCAGCGGCTCACCCGTTCATCCTCCGCAGTACCCTTGCCGATAATTAGCTCTCCCCGGCGCACAATTAGAAATGGAGAGTGCCAGAGCGATGACAATCGGCAGGAATCTTGTACCGAGCCAGATCGGAAATCTCGCCCCGGAAAACTCCCACTGAGAAGGCCCCTACCTCCCCGCGCAAAAAAATATCGACCGTGAAACTGTGAAAGTGGACCTAATCTATTTAGATTCATATGTATATCACGTATAACATGGTTGAAAACTGCACCAACATTGGTGCAAAAACGGTGTTTTTCAGGCCCTTTTTTCGTTCGAACATGGCCAGCAAGCCGCCTTCGACGCCTTCCAGCTTGTCAGAGGGAAAGACGTAGAAGAGCCTGATTCGAGTGGGCTTTACTGAGTAACGGTCAACTCCGCATGCAGGCTGGCGGTGGAATCTTCGCCGGCCCACACATCGAAGGTCGCGGGCTCGACTCCCCACTGCTTCGTCTCCGGGCTCCAGTACTGCAGCTCATGCTTCCCCAGCGGGAACTTCAGCGTCTGGGTTTCGCCCGGCTTAAGCGTGACGCGCCGGAATCCCTTCAACTGCCGCACCGGCCGCGAGGCCGAACCGGACCGCTGGTGAATGTACACCTGCGCCACCGCATCGCCGGCCGCCGATCCGGTGTTGGTCACGTCCACCTGGACCTCCGCTGCTCCGTCGCTCTTGATGCTCGTCTCACTGAGTTTGAGGTTTGCGAACTTGAAGGTCGTGTAGCTCAGGCCGTAGCCGAACGGGTAGAGCGGCTTGCTCGAAACATCCCAATAGCGCGAAGTGAACTGGGGACGGTCTTCCGGTTCGTGAGTCAGGTTGTGGTTATAGTAGAGCGGCTCCGAGCCCGCAGTGCGCGGCCAGCTCACCGGCAGCTTGCCGCCGGGATTCACATCGCCGAACAACACGTCGGCCACCGCATTGCCACCTTCCGTGCCCGGGTACCATGCCTCAAGGATCGCCGGCACATGCGCTGCCGGCCAGCGAATGTCGAGAGGACGGCCATTTTCGAGGACCAGCACCACCGGCTTGCCCGACTCTGCAACCGTCTCCAGCATCTGCTGCTGAATGCCGGGCAGATCAAGCGTGGCGCGCGATTCGTTTTCGCTGCTCATATCGGCCAACTCACCCAGCACGGCGATGATCACATCAGCGTCGCCGGCGGCAGCCTTGCTCTTCGCGATCCAGTCGGCGATCTCCGCCGCGGTCGGCGCCGGCTTCAGCTTCTTGCCCTGGATGTTATCGAACAGCGACGGGAATTCGCGCGTTGGCTCCGGCCCCGGTACGTAATTGATCTGCGCATCCGGCAGCCGCTTCTTGAGCGCCGCAAGCACCGTGACCGGATGGCTCTTGCCCCCGCCGCCGAACAGGCCTTCCACCGTCCAGCCGCCCTCAATGTCTTGGGTCGAATCCGCCAGAGGTCCAATCACCGCAATTTTCTTGTTGGTTTTGGACAAGGGCAGCAGATGGTTGTCGTTCTTCAGCAGCACTATCGACCGCGACGCGATCTTGCGCTCCAGTTCCAGGCCTTCAGGGCGGTTGAGCACCGACTCCACCCTCGCCTCGTCAACATATGGATGATCGAACAGGCCCAACTCATACTTCAGCGCGAGGATGGGCAGGACCGCCTTGTCGATGTCTGATTCCTGAACCTTGCCGTCGCTCACCAGCTTGGCCAGGTTGTGCGTATACGTCTGGCTGGCCATGTCCATGTTGAGCCCCGCGGTGATGGCCTTGTAAGCCGCGTCTGATGGATTGGCGGCATAGCCGTGCATCTCGAGGCTGCCCACTGCGAACGCATCCGACACCACGAAGCCCTTGAAGCCCCACTCCTTGCGCAGGATGTCAGTGAGCAGCCAGCGATTGCCGGTTGCCGGCACGTCATTCAGGTCCATGTAGGCGCTCATGAAACTGCCCGCCCCCGCCATTTCCGCGGCATGGAACGGAGGCAGGTAGACGTTGCGGAAAAGCACCTCGGGAATGTACGACGAGTCGTAATCGCGTCCGCCTTCCGCCGCGCCATACCCTGCGAAATGCTTTACGCAGGCGATCACGCTGTCAGGACCGAACGATGCACCCTGGAATCCGCGCACCTGCGCCGCCGCCATGGCCGCGCCCAGGTACGGATCTTCGCCCGCGCCTTCTACGATGCGTCCCCAGCGCGCATCGCGGGCAATATCCACCATGGGCGTAAACGTCCATTGGATGCCAGCCGCGCGCGCATCGCCCGCGGCGTACTTCTGCGCGGATTCTTCAACCGATGGATCCCACGACGACGCCATCGCCAGCGGCACCGGAAACACCGTGCGGTACCCATGAATCACATCGAAGCCGAACAGGATAGGAATGTGGAGGCGCGATTTCTCTACGGCCAGGTGTTGAAGGCGGTTGATCTCTTTTACGTCGATCAGCCAAAGAACCGAGCCGACTTTACCCTGAGTGATAAGGTCGTCGGGCTTCTGCGAGCCCAGCATCGGCATCACCACGCCAGCCGACTGGTTTAACTGGCCCACTTTCTCATCGAGATTCATTTGCTTGAGCAGTGCTTCGGCGCGGCGCTCCGATTCCGGGCTGAACGGCGGCGCTTGCGCCACCCCTCTCGCAGTAACAGCGAGTAGAGTCGCGAGTGCGAACAGACTTACAGCACATTTCTTCTTATAGAACATGGGTCCAGGCCTCACAGTTAGAAACCAATGAGGATAGTGCATGTGGCCTCGGCCGTGCCATGATGTGCGGCCGGAATCCTGGTGTCATCGAACTCCAGGACTCTCGACGTGTGATCCGCGCGAATGTTCTTCACGATCGCGGCAACTACGCCGCCGGGCAGGAGTCTCCCTGGCCAGTGCCATCGCAACTGACCGGCTGCTGGGTATCGCCGCACTTGTTGCGCGCCAGTTCGAGCAGGTGGACCAGCGTTGCGATCTGGTCCTCATCGAGGTGGCCGAGGAACTCTACCGGCATCTGCTGTGCCGCGGGATCGGTTTCGGCCAAAAGGGCCAGGCCGGCAGGCGAAATTTGCGTCCAGACGACGCGGCGGTCGCGCTTGTCCCTCTGTTGACGGATCAGCTTGAGGGCCTTGAGCCGTGCCAGCAGCCGGGTAATGTCGGGCTCAGCCGTAATCATGCGGTCGCCAATCGCGGAACAGGTCAACCCCTGGGGCTGCGACCCGCGCAGAATGCGCAGCACGTTGTACTGGGTCGATGTCACGCCCCAGGCGCGGGTCTTGCGCTGCAGCGCGCGTTGCAGGCAGTCGGCGGTTCGTAACAGGTTGAGGAGCGCTTCCTCTTCGCGGCTCGAGAAGGGACGCTCCTGGGCGATTTCACGTTTCAAGACGGACACGGATCCTCCCCGGCGGGACTGCTAAGAACAGGATGTTCCCGAAACATGTTTGTTGCAACAAAGATTATTTCCGGAGCGCGCCGATTGTGGGCGCTTTCCGCCACCATTCGAGCGCACCTAAGTTTGACTCAACAGTTACCAAACAGGGACCGGGCCGGGCTTTGGTGCTATTTTGTCCGAACCAGCATTTTCATATGCTTGCAACATCAAGCGATGCGTCCATCGCAAGGTGGTCGTGTCGGCAGTGATGCTGCGAAATTCTCGTTGCACGCTGCAACAAATCCGTACGGATCGCGGAACGCTCTCATGAATTTTCGGGCCAACAAAACGCGCCGGGTTCCGCTCATTATCCTCCAACGCGGGCTCATGTTCATGTCGGATGCACCCGATGAGGAATATTGGCAGCGTCTCCGGGGAGACCGAGTACCAGACGCGATTTGTCGTTTCGCCAACCGTAGCCATACAATCCGGCTTAACCACCCGCGCACAACTGCGAGAGGTTGCACAAACATTGCAGCGGCTTTATGTCGCCGTTGGATTGTTTTAAGCCGTGTCTCGATCGAGAATGCCAATCGCTCGTTCTATCAATCGGTGCGAGCCGTCGAACATCGCACTTGCCGTGCGGAGTGGTTTGCACACGAGTCATTCGCCGCAAACCGGGCCTGCTGCACAACAGGATCACCAAACCGCACAGGAGCCATTTGTTGTGACCAAACCTGAACCCGTGAAGCCTCCGGTTTCTGCGCCGTCTCCGGATGCTTCGCGCCAACCCCCTCCGGCGGAACGGCCGATCGCGGATCCCTCCTTCGCGACGGCGCCCAGCCGTGCCACCGTCGCCGAGGTCGAATCCGTTCCATCAGCCCGCGTTGCGCGGGGCAGGGGAGAGCCTCAGCGTTCGGCGGCCGTTCCCAAAGAACCCACATCTTCTGTCCCGCGGACGAGCCGCGTCGCTGCCGCCGCGCCGCCCGCTGCGGTACTGTCCCCGAACAGGGCCGCCCAGCGCTGGACCTCTCCGCCGCCTCCTGCGCCAACGCCAGTGAGGGTTGAGCCTGTGCCTGACGATCTCGCCATCGAACGCGACGACGCTGGATATGGCTCGTCTCGTCTCGGCAGTCTGCGCAACCTCCTGGTCTCGCTTGGCCGCAGAAGCTTAAGCAAGGACGGCGACTCTGCCTTGGAATCGGACTCCCACCTTGATCCCCGTTTTGAGAAGGCAACGATGCGCCCGGCCTATGCGGAGACATCCCTGCCCGAGACCGATGTTCCCGGCAGCAGCGTCCCGGTGCGCTTGACGGCGCAACCCGAGTTCCTCCCGCCCAAGCCGACGGTCGAAGTGGAGAAGGAAAAAGAAACTGTGCGTCCCACCCCGCCCCGCCGCGATAACCCCGACGGAGACGAGATCCAGACGCTGCCTTCATGGCGCGGCCAGTATCGCAAGAAGAGGTATCCGCCGATCTAAGCCGGATTTACTCCGGCCGGATCAATTCGATCCGGTCGCGAGTTCGCACCCAGGTATTGCCGGCCATGCGCCCCACCGCGTCCAGCCCCTCCGGATCGACGCGGAAATCATCTACCAGGTCCGCCCGCACGTGAAACCGCACCACTTCGCCCAGCACGATCACCCCGCCGCCCGGCTGGTGGCTGGTGTAGATCACCTGCATCAGCTTGCATTCCATCTGCGCCGGTGACTCCGCCACTCGCGGAGGACGCACGACCACACTCGGCACAGGAGTCAATCCCGCGAGTCCGAATTCGTCCACATCCGGCGGAACCTCGGCCGCGGTAACATTGGCGGCAGCGGCAATGGCGTCGCTTACCACGTTCACCACGAACTCGCCTGTCTCCTCGACGTTGCGCAGCGTGTCTTTCCTTCGTGCCGGATCCGTTCCGTCGGTCGCGCGCAGTGCCGGGCAGAACAGCAGCGTTGGGGGCACCGAGCCCACCCCACAGAAAAAGCTGAACGGTGCCAGATTAGCTACGCCATCCCGATCTACCGTTGAAACCAGCGCAATCGGTCGCGGCACGATGACGCCGGTCATGATCTTGTAGATCTGGCGGGGACGATGTTCCGCAGGATCGATGGTCAGCATCGGGCCCAGACTCGGGTCCTGCCTCGGCGATTGCAACGAATCGGCGGGTTCCATGACGAGTAGCCTAGCACCCGTCGTACGCGCCCGGCGCGTCACAGGAAAGAGAAGCTAGCCCATCCGCGCCGGGAATTATCGAGCGGACCTGCAACGATTTTCGCTGCCGTGTAACATTACAGATGCACAATCACCACTAAGGGAGTCTCTGCCGTGCCTCGCATCCACTTTCAACAACAACTGGCCGAACTCAAGGACAAGCTCCTCGCCATGGCTGCCCTTTCGCAGCAGGCGGTCGAGTCGGCGGTGGACGCGTACCTGCAGCGCGACCAGGGCCTCTGCGAGTATGTCCGCCAGAACGAAACCGCCATCAACACCGCCCAGCGCGAACTCGACGAAATGGCTTACGAACTGCTCGCCAAGGAGCAGCCCATGGCCATCGACTTGCGCTTCATCCTTGCGGTAATCAAGATCAACGGCGACCTCGAGCGCATCGGCGACCAGTCGGTCGGCCTTGCCCGCCGCACCCGCGACGCATTGGGGATGGACTTCATCGATCTGCCCGTCGACCTGGCCGCCATGGGAGAGTACGCGACGCGCATGATCCGCACCGCCATCCAGGCGCTGCTCGAAGCAGACGCACGCCTGGCCGACACGGTCCGCGAAATGGACGACGAGATCGACCGCATGAATCGCCGCGCCCAGGCCGATCTTCTGCAACTCATCCAGGAGAAGCCCAACCATACGCAGCAGGCCATGAATGGGCTGTTTGTAGCGCGCTCGCTGGAGCGCATCTCCGATCACGCCTGCAACATCGCCAGCGACGTCATCTTCTGGGTCCGCGGCGCCGACGTGCGCCATCAGCTCAGCATGTCGATGGACTGAGCTTGCGATGCCGCGACTCTAAGGCATAGCGTGGAGGTGGCTCCAGGGCGAATTCGACGGTAACTTCATATGACGCCTGCGCCCTCAAGGCGGTACGTGGGTTTGCCGTTCTGGACTGGAGTCAGCCTCGATGCCCTGCCAGTTGGCATTTCAATCGACGTAAACTCGAAGCAACCCATCACCCTCCGAAACGAAATCCGGGCAGGTCCACCGTGAATTCTCCGTGCGCGGTCGTCACCCTTGCCAACATGGACGGTTGCCGTCATGCCATCCGCAGATGCCGAAGAAATGCGTGGCACCAAAGCGGGTCGTAGGTCACGTCGATCTCCATTGGACCATCGACTATCGAACCGACTCCGAGGATCTTGCCGTGAAGGCGTCGCGTTCCCAGCGGATTGCAGCGCAGGTCTTTCGTGGTGGTCGCATCATCGATCGGCAGATCGAGCCTTGCGTACTCGACATCCGGGAAGGTACGCGATCACTTTCACATTCACAGCGGCTTGCGTGTCCACCCCGGCGGGGATGTCGAGTAAGGCTGGTCCTTTTTCAATGGAATGATTTGACCATAACCGCCGAAAGGACCGAGTCAGGAAATACTCAATCAGGATGGATTCCGCAGGAATCTGCGGTGGAAAGCCGAGTCGCAGGTGCGGCAGTGACACGCGGAGCGGAGATTTGCTGGCCGGCTGGGAACGGCATCACGCCAAGCGAACAGCGATCGTCAGGGTAATGCGAAGCATCGGCGCCACTCCGGAAAAAGTCGGACGCGTCAAATCATTGGACGGAAGAGATTGCCGAAAGTTGAAAGGGCGCCGTCCCGCGAAGGAACGGCGCCCCAAGTATTTAGATTCCGCGAGTATGCGAGCTACACCTTTACCGCGGGCATGGTCGCGTAGTGCAGCAGCACCGCCACCGCGCAGCTGGTCAGCCGCGTTTCGGCCGAGTCGGCGCGGCTGGTGAGGATGGTGGGAACGCGCGCGCCCAGCACGATGCCGGCCAGCTGCGCTCCGCCCAGGTATTCGAGCTGCTTGGCCAGCATGTTGCCGCTTTCGAGATCGGGCACCACCAGGATGTCGGCATTGCCGCTGACCGGCGAAACCAGCTTCTTGATCGCGGCGGCCTTCTTGCTCACTGCGGTGTCAAAGGCCAGCGGCCCGTCGAGAATGCCGCCGGTGATCTGCCCGCGATCGGCCATCTTGCACAGCGCGGCCGCATCGAGAGTGGACTTGATCTTGGGGTTCACCGTCTCCACCGCCGACAGCAGCGCCACCTTGGGCTCGGGAATGCCCAGCGCGTGCGCCAGGTCGATGGCGTTCTGCACGATGTGAACCTTGTCTTCGAGTTCCGGCGTAATGTTGATGGCCGCGTCGGTGATCAGCAGCGTGCGCGCATAGGCCGGCGTGTCCATGATGAACACGTGGCTGATGCGGCGCGCGGTGCGCAGCCCGGTGTCGCGGGCCATGGCGGCCTTCATCAGCTCGTCGGTGTGCAGGCTGCCTTTCATCATGGCCTGGGCATTGCCTGAGCGGCACATCTGCACGCCCAGTTCGGCGGCCTGGCTTTCCGTGTCGGCCTGCAGAATCGGGTAGCCGCTGATGTCCAGCCCCATCTGCGCGGCCAGCGCCTTCATCCGCGTTTCATCGCCGATCAGCGTGGGCTCGATCAGCCCTTCCAAGGCGGCTTCCACCGTGCCCTTCAGCGCGACGTCGGACTGCGGCCACACCACCGCCGTGGTGATCGCCGGCAGGTCCTTGCAGCGCTCCAGGAACTGGTGAAAGACGTGGTAGTCCGCCGGGTGGCTCACCAGCGGATCGATGACGACGGACTCGGCAATAGGGGCCAGATCGCTCATAAATGTCTATTCTCCTCAACCGTGCAGGCATGCCCCGCCCGGCCTCACGAGATTATTGTCAACGCGAGGCGCATTTGTGCCTGTGCGATCGGTCACAGGCTGGGCACGCGTCCCTTATTGCGGTATTGCTACTCCGCCCGCAGCGCCTTCACCGGGTTCACCACGGCGGCCTTGCGTGAGGGGAGGTAACACGCCACCCAGGCGATCCCCACGACGCAAAGAGTCGCAATGCCATAGCTCCAAGGATCCAGAGGGCTCACATTAAACAGAATCGAGGCCATGAGGCGCATGGAGACAAACGCGGTGGCAAGGCCAATGGCGACGCCAATGGCCGTGAGCCACAGACCCTGGCGCACAAACATGGCGGTCAGCGTTTGCCGCTCCGCACCGAGCGCCATGCGAATGCCGATTTCGCGCGTGCGCTGCGAAACCGCGCAGGAAATGACTCCATAAATTCCCACGATGCCGAGCAGCAGGGCCATGCTTCCCGCGACGCAAAGCATGATGAGCGTGAACGAGGTGCGGGCCATCGATTTGGTATACATCGCGCCGAGGGTGGTTGCATCTGCCAGGGGGAGATCGGAATCGATCGACCAGACCGCCCGTTGCACTTCATTCATGAACGTCGATGAACCCGCGCGCGGGGAGCGAATCACGAACCCCACATTCCGCTCCACCTGCTCGGGCTGGCCCTCGAAGCGATCCCGGAAGAGCGGCCAATACACGGATGAGGGCGCCGGATTGTTGACGCCGTCGTCATGAATGTCTCTCACCACGCCGACGACTTCACGCCAGTCGTCGGTAGTTCCCACGCGGATCTGCGCGCCAATCGCGCCGGCCGGGCTGTGCCAGTATTCTTTCGCGAGGTTCTCGGAGAGTGAGGGCGACCGGTCTCTTCTGGTAGGTATCAGCCCAAGTGAGATCGCGGCCGGCAAGCAGCGGGGTGCCCATGGTGGCGAAGAAACCCGGCGAGACGAACTTGAAGCGGCGAATCGGCGGCAGCTCGCCGGGCTTGTAGACGCGGTCTTTCACAAAAATGGGATCGTTGGAACCGTACCCCTGAAAAGGAATGCTGGTGCCAAAGCTGACCGAGGAGACGCCGGGAATGGCGGCAAGTTTGTCCGCGATCTCCTGTTGGAGGCGGACCACCTGTTCGCGCTGGGTGTCGGGAACGCGCGACTCGGGAACGTACAGGTGAAACGTCTGCACGCTTTGCGGGATCGGCAAAGCCGGGGGACACGTGCATCAAGCGCCCGGAAGGTGTGGATCATCAAGCCGGAACAAATCAGCAGGACAAGGGCGAGAGCCACCTGCACCACGACCAGCGCCTTGCGGGTCCGGTGGCGCTCGCGGCCCTGGCTCGAACCCCGTCCGCCTTCGCGGAGGTCCTTGTGCAAGGCGCGCGCCGGCGTACTTGATGGCCGGAATGGAGCCAATCACCAGGCTGACAAACAGCGCCAGGCCGACGGTGAAGAGCAGCACCGGGCCGTCGATGCCAATCTCGTTCAGGCGCGGGAGGCCGGTTGGCTTGAGTGCGATCAGCGCGCGAAGGGCCGCATAGGCAATGGCCAGGCCGATGACACTGCCGGCGAATCCCAGGACCAGGCTCTCGAATAACAATCCCGCCGTGATGCGCCCGCGCCCGGCGCCCAGCGCGGTGCGAATCGCCAATTCCTGGCGGCGGCCTTCCACGCGCACCAGCAGCAGGTTGGCCACATTGGCGCAGGCCACCAGCAGCACCACGCCGATGGAACCCATCAGGACCCACAGGATGTTGCCGATATCGCCGATGACGTCCTGCTTCAAGGGGCGTGGAACCGGCTGCATCTGGATTTTTTCAAACAGGCTGAGAGGGAACCCTTCGGGCGCGGGAAAACTGCTGACGGCGATGGGGAGCAGGCGGGTCATATCGGCCCGGACTTGCGCCAGGGTCACACCAGGCTTCAGGCGGGCAATGCCCTGGTAACTGAAGTTGCCCAGCTTGGTCTTGCTGCGGTCCCACTGCATGGGCACGTAAAGCGCCGCGTCCTGGCTGTCGAGGAAGTGAAAATCCCGGGGCAGCACGCCGATGATTTCGCGCGCTTTTCCGTCAATCTTGATGGTGCGGCCAATCACGGAATCGCTGCCACCGAATTTCTTGCGCCAGTATGCATAGGAAAGGATGACGGTTTGGGGAGCGCCGGCCGTGTCGTCGCGCCGTGTGAACAGGCGGCCCAGGACCGGCTTGGCTCCGAGCAGGGGCAGCGTGCCATCGGTGACATCGAATCCCAGCACGTGTTCGGGTTCGCCCGCGCCGGTCACATTCAAGCCGTCGTAGTTATATACGCCGATATCCTCGAAGGTGGTGCCCTGCTCCCGCTCGATGAAATAGAGGAACGGCGCCATGGGCAACTTGTCGATGGGAATTCCGTCCACGTGGTACCACACGCCCACCAGTTGCTCCGCGTGGGGGTAACTCAGCGGCTTGAGCAATACGCCTTCCACTACGCTGAATACCACCGTGTTGGCGCCGATGCCGACCGCCAGCGTGAGGAGAGTAATGGCGGTGAAGAGAGGGGCCCGGGCCAGTCTCCTGAGAACCTGTATGAATTGATCGCCAAACTTTGCCATGCGGAACCCCTTCGTACTAATGTCTTCACGTCGGTTGCAGGTGCGTAATGATGGGTACGCAGGGGAGAGCCTGTAAGTTCGCCGGGAGATTGCGGTAGACATGATACGCCGCTCCGCACTTCCCGCGATGTGACAAAGCTGCTATGCTGCCGGTGCACTCAGAAAACCGATTTACAACGGAGTAAAGCGCATGTGGTTCCTGGGAATGGATGTGGGCACGGGAGGCACCCGGGCCGTAGTGGTGGACGCATCAGGAAAACTGATCAGCGGAGCCTCGAGCGCGCATGCGCCCTTCCGCACCCCGCATCCCGGCTGGGCCGAGCAGGATCCCGAAGACTGGTGGCGCGCCGCCCAGGATGCCATTCGCCAGGCCCTCGCCGCCGCTCCCGAACCACGCCAGCCCATCGCGGCCATCGGCCTGACCGGCCAGATGCACGGCGCGGTCATGCTCGATGAAAACGGCCAGCGTGCTGCGGCCCTCGCTCATCTGGTGCGACACGCGCACCCAGCCCGAGTGCGACTGGCTGCACCGAGAAGATCGGCTACGAGCGGCTGATCGAGCTCACCTGCAATCCCGCGCTGCCCAACTTCACCCTGACCAAGCTGCTGTGGGTCAAGACGCACGAGCCGGAGATCTTCGCGAAGATCCGCCACATCATGTGCCCCAAGGATTACGTGCGCTACCGGCTCACCGGCGAATTCGCCATCGATGTGCAGGAGGCTTCAGGCACGCTGCTGCTCGACGTAACCCACCGCCGCTGGTCGAAGGAAGTGGCCGAGGCCGCCGGGATCCCCGAAAGCTGGCTGCCCAAGGTGTATGAATCGCCGGAAGTCTGCGCGCGCATCAGCGAAACCGCCGCCGGCCTCACCGGCCTCGCCGCCGGAACGCCGGTCGTAGCCGGAGCAGGCGACCAGGGCGCGGGCGCAGTAGGCATGGGCATTCTGCAGCCCGGCTCGGTTTCGGCCACCATCGGCACTTCCGGCGTGGTGTTCGCGGCGACCGCCGAGCCCACCAAGGACCCCAAGGGCCGTCTGCACACCTTCTGCCACGCGGTGCCCGGCCTGTGGCACGTGATGGGCGTGACCCAGTCCGCGGGCCTGAGCTTCAGTTGGCTGAAGGAGACATTCTTCGCCGGCCAGTCCTACGACTCGCTCACCGATGCCGCCGCCAAGGTGCCCGCCGGCAGCGAAGGCCTGGAGTGGGCGCCCTATCTGCTCGGCGAGCGCACCCCGCATCTCGATCCCGAAGTGCGCGCCGCCTTTGCCGGCATCAGCACCATCCACACCGCGGCGCATTTTGTGCGCGCGGTGCTCGAGGGCGTGGCCTACTCCTTGCAGGACACATTCACCCTCTTCGCCGAACTCGGGCATTCCGGTCAGCGGCATTCGTCTCGGCGGCGGCGGCGCGCGCGGCCCGCTGTGGCGGCGCATCCAGGCCGGCGTCTACGGCCACGCCGTCGAAATCCTCACCGCCGAAGAAGGCGGCGCGTTCGGCTGCGCGCTGATGGCCGGCGTCGGCGCGGGCCACTGGGCCAATCTCGACCAGGCCTGCGGCCAGGCCATCGAAGTCGCGCAGCGCATCGAGCCCGATCCCGCCGACGTGGCCGCCTACAAAACCGGCTACGCGAACTGGCGCAAGCTCTATCCGGCTCTGCGCAGCCTGCGCTAGTTCGTCACATACACGGGTGCCCCAGGTCTCGACTCTGAGACCTGGGATGGGCCCTCGTCCCCGTTCATTACTTCGGAAACTACTTATCTTCGACAGTTTTGGCCCAATCGGACCATAAAAATGATCATTTAGACTCCAAATGCTAACTATTCGGTGTACAGACAGGTAGCGATGCGTTAGCCTTTCTCCGACTTCCGGAATACCAGAAAGGCCATCATGCGTCTCCACTTTGCTTCGCTTGCATTTTTGTATTCGTCCCTCGTTGTAACCGGACAAACTGCCGCACCCACATGCGCTGATCTGCATATCGTGCCCGCGGTGCGCGAGTGCCGGAACATGGATTCTTTGCCGATCGGCGTTTCCGGCGTGGTGATTCCCCACCAGGAAAACCCCGAGACTGAATTTGTTGTCTCGGACCTGGGGGATGCGCTGAAGGAAAGGGGCGTCGCGATCGACCGCCACGATCCCCCCTCGATTCTCTTGTTTCGCGCTGATTCCAAGGGCGGCGAAGCCGTGCTGGCGGAACATCATCTTGAATTCGATTCGGCCATGCGCGAGGAAGGTTACGTGATTGCGCCCGCCGGTGTGCGCACCCTCGCCGTGATTGCCAAGACGCCGACCGGCTTTTTCTACGGCGCGCAGACCGTAAAGCAACTGATTCGCGGCTCCGGCAAAGACACCGTCCTCCTCGTCCCCACCATCCGCGACTGGCCCGCCATGGCGCATCGCGGCCTCTCCGACGACTGGTCCCGCGGCCCGCTCCCCAACATGGAATTCGTCAAGCGCGAAATCCGCACCCTCGCGGCCTACAAGTACAACATCTTCTCGCCCTACTTCGAACACACCTTCGCCTACTCCAGCACCCCCGTCGCCGCATTTCCCGGCGGCGCCATGACTCCCGACGAAGCCCGCGAAATGGTCGCCTACGCGGCGAAATATCACATCACCATCATTCCCGAGCAGGAAGCGTTCGGCCATCTGCACCACGTGCTCAAGTTCGAGCAGTACTCGCCGCTAGGCGAAACCCCGCACGGCCACGTGCTTGCGCCCGGCGATCCCAACACGCTTCCGCAGATCGGCAAGCTGGTTTGGCGAACTGGCCCAGGTGTTTCCCGGACCCTACGCGCACATCGGCGCCGACGAAACCGCCGAACTCGGCCTGGGCCGCACGCGCGACCAAGTCAAGCAGCAGGGCCTCGGCAAGGTCTATCTCGACTTCCTTTCGCAGATTCACACGACGCTCGAGCCCAATCACAAGCGTCTGCTCTTCTGGGGCGACATCGCCGTCAACTCGCCGGAACTCGTCGGCACGCTGCCCAAGGACATGATCGCCGTGCCCTGGGAGTACGACGCCCAGCCCGACTTCACCAAGGCCGATCGAGCCCTTCACCAAGGCCGGCCTCGAGACGTGGGTCGCGCCCGGCGTGAACAACTGGAGCCGCCTCTACCCCAACAACAACGAGGCTCTCGGCAACATCCGCGCCTTTGTGCGCGACGGCCAGAAACTCGGCGCCACTGGCATGATCAACACAGTGTGGAACGACGACGGCGAAGGCATCTTCGACGAGAACTGGTTTGGCGTGCTCTTCGGCGCGGCGGCCGCATGGCAGCCGGGCGAAAGCCCCGAAGCCGCATTCACCGATTCCTACGGCCTCGCCTTCCACGCCGATCCCACCGGCAAAATCAGCCAGGCGCAGCGCGAAATCATGGCCGCCCACGCGCTGCTCAAAGGCGCCGGCCTCGAAGACGCGCAGGACGGATATTTCTGGGTCGATCCGTTTTCTCCCGAAGGCCAGCAGGTAGCCGCGAAGATCCGGCCCACGCTACACGAACTGCGCCTCCACGCGGAGCGCGCCATCACCCTGCTCGCCGAAGCTCGCGAGGCCGCACGCGCCGAACATCGCGAACTTGCCAACTCCGAAGCCCTCGACGCGCTCGAACTCGGCGCCCGCCGCATCGATTTCGTCGGCCTCAAATTTCAGAACGCCGACGAATGCGTCTCGCTCTACAACCAGGCGCTGGCGATCGCCGGCGACAAGAGCCGCTGGGACGAGGTCGGCGACCTGCTCGAAACCATCGGCTCCGCCAACGGCCGCATCCAGGACATTCGCGACGGCTACTCGTTGCTGGGCGGGCTGTATCGCCAGGCGTGGCTGCGCGTGAACCGGCCCTACTGGCTGGAGAACAACCTGGCCCGCTACGACCAATCCGCGCAGTTGTGGATCGAGCGCGGCGATCGCTGGACCCTCGTCGAAATGCAGTGGTACGAGAAGCACACACTGCCCTCGGCGGCCGACGCCGGATTGCCTGCTACCCACTAGGATCGGAGTCATCCCAGGTCCCATCCGCCGCGACGGACGGGACTGGGGCACCCGGGACTGAAGACCGAGCTCCGCGATCCCACTCCCCAACAGCGAACGGCGCAGTACTATGTGGGAGAACGGAGAGGTCCCTTTGCCTGACGAAACCAGCTCTGCGCCGCAGCAGGACACTTGGCTGTCGGACCGGATAGCCTCGGTGACCCAAGGGTCCGATCCCTCCTTTCTTCGTGAGTGCGCCGGTCTGCGGCTCGACCGCGAAGGGCCAATTCCTTCGCATGCAGTTCGTCAGCCGTCTACGTGCGCGACCAGGATCGCAGCCTGCGATTCTTTGTTGACCAACTCGGGTTCGAGCTCATTGTGGATGTGCGATTCGCCTCGGGAAACCGCTTCGTCCAGATCAGTCCTCCTGATGGAACCTGCAGCCTGACGCTCATGCTGCCCGGCCCGGCTCCGAAGAAGAGGAGCTTGTGGGACGATCTGGTTCGGTTTCGTTTGTCACCGAAGATGTTCCGGCGAAGTACAGGGAGTGGTCGGCGCGCGGCGTGCAACTTCACGGTTCCACCACAAAACCCCGCTTGGGGCGGGGTGTTCTGCCGGTTCGAAGATCCGGATGGAAATCCGTTCATGCTCATCGGTTTCGATGAAGTGACGCACGAAATCGAGGCGCGGCGCCGTGCCCTGATCGATAGGCAGGAGGCCGAGCGCCGCGCCGCCCAGGAACTTGAAATCGCCACCCAGGTCCAGGCACGTCTGTTTCCGCAGCGGCTGCCGGCAGTGCCGGGGCTCGATTACGCGGGCGTCTGCTGCAGGCCCGTTCCGTGGGCGGCGATTACTACGACTTCCTCGATCTCGGCACTGAGCGAATTGCGCTGGTTGTGGGCGACATCGCCGGCAAGGGGATCGCGGCGGCGCTGCTGATGGCCAACCTGCAGGCCAATCTGCGCAGCCAATGTGTCAACGCCGTCGAGCATCCCGACAAAGTACTGAACCTTCTCAACCGCCTGCTCTATGAGAACACCGATGCCAACGCCTACGCCACCCTGTTCTTCGCGGAGTTCGACCATCGCACCGGCCGGGTGCGTTACGCCAACTGCGGTCATCTTGCCGCCCTGGTGCTGCGCGGCGACGACACCATCGAGCGCCTCGAACCCACCTGTACCGTGATCGGCATGTTTGAGGATTGGCGCTGTGCGATGGCCGAGAGCCGCCTCGATGCGGGCGATATCCTCGCGCTCTACACCGATGGGCTCACCGAATCCCCCAATGTTCAAGGGGTTGAATTCGGAGAGGAACGCCTTGCCGCGGCGCTCGGCCACCATCGCCATCTCGCGGCCAACGAATTCGTAGGCGCGGTCGTCGAGGAGGTCAGGAGCTTCAGCACCTGCGAACCATTCGACGACATCACCCTGATCATTGCCAAACGTTCGTAGTTCTTAGTTCTTAGTAAGTCCGCAGGTTTTGCAGGGAAGGCTGAGAACTGAGAACTGACAACTGTTTTTAGTGGCGCTCCGGCCTCACGATCCGATAGAGTGGCAGCCTGCAAATTTCCCACGAGCGCACCAGCGCGGAAAGGAACTCCGATGGGCAATCCATTCGAAGCCATTGGGCACGGCATCAAGACAGGCGCGGAGGACGTAGGCAAGGCCGTCGTCAAGGGAGTGGATGTGGCCATCGTTCAGCCCATCGAGTTCGTGGTGAAGGCTGAGAAAGTCATCGCGATCGCGGTGAAGGACCAGCCGGTCGTGAGAGACGCGGTCACGGAATTGGTCAAGCAGGCCACCACCGTGATCAACGATTTCAAGACCGACGTCTCCGACGGATTGATTGACCTTCGCGCCGACGAGCAGACCCTCAAGGATGCCGAAGCGTTTTTCAACTGGTTCAAGTCGACATTCATCCCGCAGATGGAGCAGGTCTACGGAGACATCGCGGCCGACGCAAGCTGACAATCCGCGGAGTTGGGTGGACGGCCCTCGCCAAAAACCTGGGTGCCCACCTTCGCGGACGTCTCGTGTCCGTTAAGGTGGGCAAACGAGCCGGCGTGATCATTACGCTAAGTTTGTACACCCGGGATAACATTCCATTCGCAATGGGGATTTGTTCTTTGCTAAAGGTTGCTTCAACGTCTCTAATAAGTGCTCCATCTAATCTCGAACTAAGTAAGTTGATTTGTAAGTTGATTTGTATATTGACGCCGACCCACACTATCCCCCCTTCGCGCATCCCACACTTCAGAAGGCCTCCGGACTGCTGAGTGAATGACGAAAACGTCATGCTCCTGGCGGCTCACATGCTGCCATGATGGAAGTCCATCCACATTGAGGGCCTTTGTTGCACGGCGAAAGTAGAGATTCACTCCACATGTTTCTGAACACCTTACGCAATAGCAGTATTTAGGAGATTTCTTGTTCAGCCTCTTGCGTGCCTTGAAAGTCGCAGGCACTCCCCAACGCAAAACGAAGAGCCGTGCAACAGCCGTGGGAAGTGGATTAAGCTTGGGCTTGCTCGCAGCGGCGCTCGTTTTCGCAGGGTTTGCATCTTCGGCGTGTGCGCAGGAGGAAGCAGCCGCGATTCTGCCCGACGCGCCCAGCCCGATCGCGACCCCGGACAGTTCGGCCCAGAATCCAGCACCGCCGACCTCGGGCACGTGCGTCATCTCCGGCACCGTATTCGACACCAACAGCGACGTCATCCAGGGCGCGCGCGTGGTGCTCAGCGATCGTGCCGGCGTCGAACACCAGTTGGAATCCGGCCCCAACGGCCAGTTCGCTTTTCCGGCGCTTCCTGCCGGGGCTTACAGGGTCACGGTCACCGGCAGCGGCATGGGCACTTACGAGTCGCCATGGCTCACCATGCATCCCGGCGAGATGCGCATTGTTTCGCAGGTGGTACTCCCGGTTGCGGCCGCGTCCACCAGCATCACCGTCAACGGAAACGGCTCGGAAATCAATCAGGAGCTGGCCGACCGGCAGGTCGAGATCGCCGAAGAACAGCGCGTGTGGGGCGTGTTTCCCAACTTCTACAGCAGCTATGATTGGAACGCGCCCCCTCTGGGTCCGAAGCAGAAGTTCAAACTGGCATTTCGGTCCATGATGGATCCCATGGCGTTCGCCGGCGCCAGTGGGATAGCGGGCTACGAACAGTACTACAACATCTTTCCCGGCTACGGCCGCGGCTTTTCTGGCTACGCGAAACGCTATGGCGCAGCCTATGCCAACGACTTTTCCGGAAGAATGCTGGCCAGCGGTGTGTTCGCGTCGCTCTTCCATCAGGACCCGCGCTACTTTTACAAGGGAACGGGAAGCTTTCCGTCGCGCGCCATCTACGCCGTCTCGAGCGCTGTGATCACCAGGGATGACGACGGACGCAGAAGGCCGAATTATTCCCACGTGCTGGGCGTGTTTGCCGCCGCCGCGCTTTCCAATCTTTACTACCCGAAAGCCAGCCGCGGCCTGACGCTCACTCTGGTGAATGGCGCAGTGGAAACCGCCGGCAACGCGGGATCGAATATCGCCCGTGAGTTCATTTTGAAAGGCATCACCACCCACGCCGGCGGGAAGCCGTAATTCGCGGACCCGACTCCAATCTCCCGTGCCATCTTCGCGTTTTCGACAGTCGCCTCAGTTCAGCGTCACCTCCGCGTGCAGCGGCGTGTTCTCGCTTGAATCGCCCACCAGGACCACGAACTTGCCCGGATCGATGGTCCACTTGTGCGCCGGCCGTCCCAGTAGCTGAACGCGCGCATCCAGATTGAGCGTGACCTGTCTGGTTGCGCTTCGGCGGCCGGGGACGAAGGCGCGGGGCTTGCGGTGTACAACGGCCATATTGACTGCCAGGAAAAATCCGAGCACGCAAATCATTCTCACCGCCAAAACCGATGGAGTACAACATTCCGATGGGTTTGTCATGACGGCCCAAAGGCTAGCGCATTTCACTCCTTCATCTACACCGGGCACCGCGAAAATAGCTGTATACTCCGATACATTCTCGTGAATCTGTGCACCCCTGTGACCCGAGTCACACCGGGGGGTGAATATTGTCACTGCCCCCCTCCAGTGGCAAAGAGCAGACTCACTTAACGATGGGCAAGAATACGTGCGCGGATTCGAGGCAATGGACCAGCGCAGGGAGGAATCGATGAGTTTTGCCAGCGGTTTGAAAACCATCGTGGTGGCCACCGACCTGGAAGGCCGCTCCGAAGCTGCCCTGGAGTATGCCCGCAAGCTGGCATCGGGCTATGGCGCGCGCATTATTCTGGCGCACGGGACCGATCCGCTCGACTATGCGGTCGTAGACGGCGTACCCGGCCGGGTTTGGCAGAAACTCCCTGAGCAGGCTCGCGTGGTGCTCGACGAGCTTTCCGCCGACTTGCTCCGCGAAGGCATTCACAGCCACTCTGAGATCCGCCAGGGCGCCGTGGTCGACATGCTGATCGACGTCGCGCGCCAGTACGAAGCAGGTTTGATCGTGATCGGCACGCGCGGGCGCCAGGGCGCCGGCCCCATCGCCGTCGGCGCCATCACCGAGGAATTGGTCCGCAAATCCACCTGCCCGGTCCTGGCCGTGTCCGGCGACTTCAATGCCGGCGAGTTTCGCCCGGTCCCGGGTGGGCCCGTCATGCTGGCTATGGAGCGCAACGATGCCACCAGCGCCGCCGTCGACACCGCCCGCTCGCTTGCCCAGGTCTTCAAGCGGACGCTGCTGGTGGTCCATGCCCGCGGTTCCGCGGAAGTCTCGGCCATCCTGAATCCGGGCTCCACGCGGCTGGAAGAGTTTGGCCTCAAGCCGAGCGCCGAGCTCCCCATGCGCCTCATCGTCAAGGATGGCAACCCGGCCGATGCGGTGGCGCAGGCCATCGCACAGTACAAGCCCAGCATCCTGGTTGCCGGCGTGAAGCGGAGAAGTGATTCTCCGGGTCCGCACGGCACGGTTTTCGCTATGCTGGCCAGTTCGCGTGTCCCCGTGCTTTGTGTACCTGCGGAAGCCGTTCCCGCGGGAGAGGAGCCGGGAGAACGGGTGTCGATTGCAGCCGGCTGAGTGTCGCCGAAAAACCGGGGAATCCCTCGAACGGCCACTGGGCCCGCCTGGAATTGATGGAAGTTTTGGCAATTACGCGATATGGAACCGGTGAGTCGGTAAGTTCGTCAGGGGGTCGGCCGGCAGGCGGGTTGCAAGCTGAACCCGTCGCTGGACCGGCCGCCTGGCGTTAAACCAGGGAGAAGGGGAAGATGCAATCTGAGGCAAGATCCAAGCGACTGGAGGCCGTTTCCACGCATCCGCTTTCGGAACTGCTGGCCTGCCCTCCGTCCACCAGCAGTCTGCTGACGGCCTCTGCCCAGACCATAGGATTTGCTGCCGGAGAAGTGATCTTCACCCAGTCCGGCCCCTGCAAGGGACTGTACCTGGTCGTCTCCGGCCAGCTCCTTCGCCGCGCGGAACGCCTTTCTATGCGCGTCACCCTGGGTATGGCGCGTTCCGGCGATCTGGTTGAATTAGCCGCGGCGCTGGGCGATCCCATCCACACCTACACCTTGGTTGCGCAATCTCCGGGTTCGGTCCTGTTGCTTCCCATCGAGGCGCTCAACCAGGCATTTCTCAGTTATCCACCGTTGCGTATGCGCCTGCTCGAAGAGCTGGCGCGCGAAGTTTCACGGGCCTATCACTTGTGTACTCTTACCAACCTGACGCGGGCGAGGCGCCGCGGGCCAACCGCGGCCACCGCCTGACCGGTTGGGTAACCGGACGAGCACGGCGATCCGGTCGCCGCTCCTCGATTCCTCCGGCTTGTCCACACCCTCCGGGAAAATCCGTTTAATAGGCCATCAAATTTTGCGCTATACTTGAATCCACAGATTCAACAGACAAAGTATGGCCACGTTCCACTCTCATCACCCTCCGGAAGATTGTTTAAATTGCGAGCACCGCCATCTCCGGATGTTCTGCAATCTCACACCTGAGGCATTGCAGGATTTCGACGCGATTGGAATCATGATGAGCCATGCCCGGGGGGCCAAGCTGTTCAACGAAGGCGATCCGGCGCGCAACGTCTTCATCATCTGCTTCGGCCAGGTAAAAATCTCCTCTACCTCCCGCGACGGCAAGACCATGATCCTCAAGATCGCCGGTCCCGGCGACGTGATGGGACTGAGCGCCGTTCTGGCCAATGTTCCTCATGAAGTCACCGCGGAAGCCATCGAGCCCTGCCAGGTCAAGACCGTGCGCAAGCAGGAATTCGTCGAGTTCCTGGGCCGCCACGGAATCGCCAGCATGCATGCCGCGCAGTCCCTTTCCGGCGAATACCTTACAGTCTTCCACGATGCCAAGCGCCTGGCCCTCTCCGGCTCCGCCGCCGGCCGCCTGGCGCGGCTGCTGCTCGACTGGGGCCGCTCATCTTCCAACGGCAAGCCCGAGATTCGTTTCACGATGGCCCTGACCCACGAAGAGATCGCCAACATGGCCGGCACGTCGCGCGAAACCGTCACGCGACTCCTGAATCAGTTCCGCCGCGATCAGTGGATCTCCATCAAGGGCGCCAGCCTGACCATCGTCCAGCCCGACCAGCTGGAACGTCTCACGGCCTAACCATCCGGATGTAACAACGGCCCCATCCCAAAACTTGGGTGCCCCACCTTCGCGGACGTTTTATGTCCGCTAAGGTGGGAGACCACGAAGCAAACGGGCCGCCGTTTCTACCGATGCGTAGCCAGCCGTGCCAGCACCACTTCTTCGGGCTCCGCCTTGGGTTCGCGCAGCGTTAGCACCGGGCAGCGCGCATGCGCCAGCACTTTGTAGATGGTGCGGTCGCGCGCCAGGTTCTGGAACGCGTTGCGCTGGGTTGCGCCGAGCACGATCAGGCAGGCATGACGATCGGCAGCTTCAGCCAGGATCTCGATGGCCGGATTGCCGTGGACCACGTGCGGCTCGATCGCAACCGAGCACTCGCACCCGGTTTCCTGGGCGATGATGCGTAGCTCGCGCAAGGCCAGCGAGTCCGCCCCGGTGGGCAGCCCTTTGTGCTCCATCTCGTCCTTGGGTGGCAGCACATGCAGCAGGACCAGCTCTCGACCAAGATCTGAAGCGATCTTGCAGGCAAGCGCTGCGCTCGGGCGGGAGGCCTCTCGAAGTGTGGTGGCGTGCAGTACGATCCCTTTCGGGTCGGCAACGTCCACCGTGAGATGAGCCTCAGGTCCCACGGTGATGACCGGGATCTGAGCCGAGCGCAGCACTTGTTCTGCCACGGAGCCAAGAAGCAGCTTGCTCATCTTGCTTCGGCTCCGGGTCCCGAGAAGAATGCGATCCGCTTTGAACTGTCGCGCCGTGGTCAGCACCTGCTGCGCAGCGTTGCCCTCACGGACCATCGCCTCACAATCGATTTTCCGTGCTCGCGCCACCGCAACCCACGCCTGCAGCATCTGGCCGGCGGTTTCCACCGCTCCCGCAGGATCGTAGTACGGCATGCCCACCGCGTCGACTGCCATCGACTCGCTGGTCGCCAGAACATGCAACAGTAGCAGACGGGCCCCGCTGCCTTCTGCCTGCTGGACAGCAAACGGCATCAGCCGTTCCGTGTCGCTCAGGTCCGTCGCCACCAGGATCACCCCCGGGTGAGTCCAACGTTCCGTGACCCGATCGTCCATGGCTTGCACCTCGCAACACGACAGCGTGTCACTATTTCGAGGCTCCGGATGTGCTTAAGCGCACCTGGGAAAGTGATTTGGATCACAATTACCGGCATTCAGCCGCGCCAACTCCAAGAACCAAAACGTAATTGTCCCAAAACGGGGGTAGGGCGGCCTTAGACGGAATTCCGCCCACCGCGCGTCCGTTTCCCTATTTCTTCATTGCATCCTTATGCGGATTCTCTCTATCTTTGAGAATGGCGACCGTCCCCCGATTATTCCATCCTTGTTGTTTCCCCAATAAGAAATAATCGTTCCCCATTTTGCCCACTGGTCATTCTTCCATTTCTTTCAGGGCAAACGAAAACCACAACTTGACTTGAAATCTTGAGGAGGCTACGCGCATGCTCAACCGCATTCCCCGAAGTGTAACCACGCTCCTGCTGATCCTGTTCGTGTCGGTGGTTGGCCGGTCACAGCACACCTTCCGAGGCGGCATCAATGGCACCATCACCGACCAGTCGGGAGCCGTGATTCCGGGCGCCATGGTCCAAATCACCAATACCGCGACAAACGTTATCCTCACCACGACTTCGACTTCGGCGGGTGAGTTCGCGTTTCCCGAGTTGAATCTGGGCAAATACGACATCCTGGTGTCGGCCACCGGATTCAAGACCGAGAAAGTGCTGGGTGTCACGGTTTCCGCCGGTCAAATCTTTACCCAGCCCGTCAAGTTGAGCGTGAGTTCCTCCGCCGAAACCGTGGAAGTGGACGCTGCTGCTTACACCCTGGATACAACGACCACCACGCAGACCACCATCATCGACTCCCAGGCCGTGGACGATGCGCCTTTGAACGGGCGCGATTTCACGCAACTTGCCACGCTCACTCCCGGTTTTGCCAACTCCGGAGCCGGCGGCTATGGATCGCTGAACGGCACCCGCGCCAACCAGATTAACTGGCAGATCGATGGCGTGGACAACAACGACATCTGGCACAACATCCCCGCAGTGAACCAGGGCGGCGTTTCCGGTATTGCCGGCATCATTCTTCCCATCGATGCGGTGGAGCAGTTCTCGGTGCAAACCAACGCTTCGGCAGATACCGGCCGCAACCCCGGCGGCACCGCCACGCTCGGCCTGAAGGGCGGCACCAACACGCTGCACGGCTCCGCCTACTATTTCAATCGCAACGAATTCTTCGGCACCAAGAGCCCGTTCACTCCCACCAAGCAGAAGGTCCGCGATTACAACGCCGGCGGCTCGGTGGGCGGCCCCATTCTCAAGGACCGCCTGTTCTATTTCGCCAACTACGAGCAGCAGCGTTTTGTGATCGGCGTTCCCGAGCAGGCCACCGAGCCAACCACCCAATGGCAGGCCTATGCCGGCGATGTGGTCACATCGAACGGAAAGACGCTAAGCCCCATCTCCACGGGATTGCTGACCACGCTGTGGCCTTCGTACGCGCTAAAGTCCCCATCGTCGGAATCGCAAGCTCCGACGGTGGGCAACTACGTAAGCCCCGATCCCGAATTCGGCTACAGCTACAACGGGGTCGGCAAGATCGACTACACCATCAACAGCACCAACTCCCTCTCCGCCCACTGGTTCGGCGGCCAGGGCAACCAGGTGGCCCCGGTCGGCTCGGCACTACTGCCCTACTACGAAGTGGCTCCCATTCACGTGCAGAACTATCAGCTCACCTACAACCGCACATTTACGCCCAACCTCACCAATCAATTGGTGTCGGGAGTCAATTACTTCAACCAGGTGTTCAACGATGACAAGATCGGCTTTGACATTGGCAGCGTGGGACTGGTGGACGGTTCGGTATTTAAGGACGCGCCGGAACTGCAGATCTCCGGATTCGATTCAACCGGCCGCACCCCGCCCGAGGGCCGCAACGACATCACCGGACAAATCTCCGACAACCTTTCCTGGGTCAAAGGAAAACACCAGATGCGCTTCGGTGGCGAGTTTCGCCGCGTGTCGCTGAACGAGTTCTACCACCGCAAGGCGCAGGGCGATTTCAAATTCAACGGTGCGCAGGGAGGCTGGGATCTCAGCAAATCTTCTCTCGCAGGCACCATCACCGATCCATCCGTAACAGCGCGCTTGCTTTCTTTGGCCGACTACCTTGCCGGCGATATCCAGACCGCCCAGATCACGCTCGGCCAACCCGAGCGGCTGGTCTATGTGCATACCTTTGCGTTCTTCGCGCAGGATTCCTACCAGGTGACCCCGAAGCTGAACCTCAACGCCGGCCTCCGCTGGGACTTTGAAGGGCCTCTACACGACAGCAAGAAGGACCTTTCGGTTTTCCGGCCGTCTCTGGGCGGCATCGTGTTCCAGGGCGGAGCCATCTCCTCTGTCTACGATCCCACCTACACCGATTTCAGCCCCCGCATCGGCATCTCTTACCAGGCCACGCCGCATACCGTGGTCCGCGCCGGAGCCGGCATCTACTACGACACACCCAACATCAACCCGTTCCTCGACAACCGGCCCGGCAACAATGCTCCTAACGGCCTGGAAGGCAACCCAGCCGGCCCCAGCCCGGTGTTCTCGATCTCGGCAAACCCACTGCCTCCCAGCCCTGCCAATCCGAAAGGGAAACTCCTCACCTGGCAGCCCGGAGTCGACATCTTCGGCTCAGCGACTGCGCCTTCGTGCTCGGCACAGAATCCCTGCGGCGTGTTCTCGGTGCAGAAATCGTTTCAGCCCTCGAACAACATCAACTACAACCTGCAAGTTGAGCAATCGGTCGGTTCGAACGTGATTGCCCAGGTGGGCTATGTCGGAAGCTCCGGCCATCACCTGCTGTCGATCATCGATCTCAACCAGAGCCAACCCAACGCCGACGCAGTGGACCAGACTACCCGCCCCTACTACGGCACGTTCTCGCAGTACGGCAACATCAACGAGATCCAGAGCATCGGCAACTCCAACTACAACTCGCTGCAGGCCACGCTGCGCGCGTCAAACTATCACCACTTCAGCACCCAGTTCGCTTACACGTGGTCGCATGCATTCGACGACGTGACCGCGTATCGCGGAGCGCTGCCCCAGGACAGCACCAACTTCAAGGGAGACTACGGGCAGGGCGACTTCGATACTCGTAACACCCTGGTGGGCGAGCTCAGCTACGACATTCCCGGCGTCGCGGCGCACAAGGCGATCACCGGCGGGTGGCAATTGAACAGCGTGCTGGCATTCCACTCCGGTTTGCCATTCACGGTGCTCACCGACGACCAGACCGACAACACCGGCGAAGGCAATCAGCGGTCAAACCAGGTGATCGCCAACCCCTACTCGGGATTCAAGCAGCAGAAGCCCGGTGCCAACTGGCTGAACCCCGCCGCATTCACCGACCCCGCGCCCGGAACCTGGGGAACCACGCACCGGAACGCGTTCGTGGCGCCCGGATTCGGCGATGTCGATTTCTCCATCTTCAAAAACACAAAAATAGGAGAGCGCATCAACACCCAGTTCCGCGTGGAGTTCTACAACATTTTCAACCGCACCAATTTTGCTCCTCCGCTGGGCGGTGGCAACGGGGCCTACAACCCCAACACCGCCACCATCAGTACCATGCAGCTGTATGACACCATCGGCGACTTCAACGGAGCGCCCGGCATCGGCGCCGGCGAACCGTTCAACACGCAGCTGGCGTTGAAGGTGACGTTTTAAAGGCAGTGGTCAGTGAAGAGCCAAGATGCCGGCGACTCGCCTTAAGTTGCCGGTATTCTGGTATCCGCACCGGAAATCCACCACAGATTTGAACTCGCTCCTGATCATCGAGCGATTTCCCAAACAACAAGAACCCCGTCCGCAAAGGACGGGGTTCTTAGCTGACCACTATTCACTATTCACTGACCACTGCTTTTACGACATATGCGTAAACGGCCGCTCCGCGAGTCTTCCCGGCAACTTCGGCGCAACCAGGCCGGCGGTGGAGCCTGACATCACCTCGGTGAACGCCTTTTGGAATGCCGTCATCTCATCGCGCGTGCCTACCGTAATGCGCAGCGAATTCGGCCACGCCGGCCAGATGCGGCCGACATACATGTCCTTCTTCGCCAGCGCCGCCTGCACCTCCGCGCCCGGCCGCCGCACGTCGAGCATGAAGCAGTTGCTCTCCGATGGCGTAGTCGCATAGCCTTGGCCCTTCAGCCATGCGATGTTCTCGGCGCGAATGTCGGCAATCTTCTTTTTGCGCATGGGAATCAGGTCCGCATCGAGCAGGCTCGCCTTGGCCGCGGCAACCGCCGTAATCGGCAGCGCATTCATGCCGCCGAACTGCGAGATCTTCTGCAGCAGGTCGGGGCGGCCGACAGCAAAGCCCATGCGGATGCCCGCCATTCCATACAGCTTTGAGAAAGTCCGCAACACGATTACGTTCTTGCCTTCCTTCACGAAGTCCAGCGAACGCGGCTCATCGCAGAGGTGGATGTAGGCCTCGTCGATCAGCAGGATCGTGTCCTTGGAGGCGTGCGCAACCGCGTATTCGATGTCCTTGCGCGACGTGCAGGTTCCCGTCGGGTTATTGGGATTGCAGATGTAAATCACGCCCGGATTCGACGCCGCCCCCAGCATCGCTTTGATGTCGTGCGCAGCCGCGCCCTTGGGGTCGCATAGAGGAACCTTGAGCACCGATGCGCCGCTCACCTGCGCCGCCCACATCGGAGCTTCGTAACCGGGATCGGCGATCACCAGCGGCTTGTCCTTGCTGGTAAACGCCAGCACGGTGTAGTGCAGAGGCTCGCTCGATCCGGCAAACGAGATCACCGACTCGGGATTCAACCCCTCCTGCCTGGCAAAAATCTCCGCCGGCTCAGTCTCCAGCGGGAACAGGTAGCGGCCACCCCGGGGAACGATGTCGATCATCGCCTGGCGCGCGGCATCCGACGGTCCCATGGGGTTCTCGTTGGCATCGATGTGGACGCCCTTGTTAGGATCGGTGAAATGCGGCCGCGCGGCCAGCGCGAGATGCGCCTCGGTCAGGATAGGCATGGTGGCCAGCGCCGATGCGCCGGCTGCGAAGCGGAAAAACGAGCGGCGCGATACGCCGCTACAAGCTGCGGAATCCATGGGTGAAGACATATGCGTAAACTCCTCCGGAGGGTTGGGTGGGGATGCGAACGCGCCCGATGGTGCCGATGAACCGTTACGAATGTTTGCGCATAGGGATGAAGGGGATCCCCATATCTCAAGTTATCGTTGATAGGCGATAAACACAAGCATGAAAGGCAGAAACACGGCCAACCGGGAAACCATGAAGCCTCGTGCTATTCTGGCCCTGCTTTCACGAACAATCGCCGTGAAATGAGGGCCAATGCTGCCTAGTCCCGTAACCGACCTCAAAACATTTGTGCCCGCCAGAGACCCTGAGCTCTCCAAGAAGTTCTATGGCGATCTGGGTTTTACGATCAATTGGAGTAATGAGCAGATTGCGGAACTCCAGATTGGTTCATTCCGATTCCTGCTGCAGACCTTCTACGTCGCCGAGCATGCCGGCAACTTCATGATGAGCCTGGCCGTCGAGGATGCCGACAAGTGGTGGGAGCACATCCAACGGCTGGAATTCACCAAGAAGTATCCGGGCATCCTGTGCAAGCCTCCGCAGATGCAGCCTTGGGGCATCCGGGTGCTCTATCTGAGTGATCCCACCGGCGTGCTGTGGCACATCACGGACATGCGTAAGTCGTAAGGATTGGCGCAAGCGAAGGATCTGCCCCGAAATTAAGCTCGTCCATCAATCGCACCTCTCCACAGAGGTGTCATCCCGACCGGAGCGGAGGGATCTGCGTTTGTTCCTCGGCGGCGCGCTTCAATTTTCATCGTTTCGGGTGCGCCCAGACACATGCCGACTGCCCTTGCTTCGTCAAGACCTTCGGATGCCATATAGCCCACGCCAAAATTCGTTCCGGATTGGCCACTATCCGGGAGTTTCGGCGTAACCTACGACCTTCGCTATCCCAAATGCTGTCATCCTGAACGTAGTGAAGGATCTGCCCTGAAAATTCAAGCTATCGCCGGGGCGATTTCGACTTGCATGCCGAGTTGTTGGAGTTTTCGGACATGGAAGCGAAGCAATTGGGTTGCACGCAGTTGGTCGAGGAACTGTGGGCCAAGGTCGCGGTAGACGGTACCCTCCTTGAGCATGTGATAGATGACAGTCAACAGGGAGTGTGCCACTGCGACCAGTCCTCGTTTGCGGCCACGACGGTGCATGAGGTTGCGTGCATGCGCCTGGAAGTAGCTGTTCTTTTTTGTGGCTGGCGGCCCAGGCCGCTTGCACCAGAGCTTGTCGTAACCAGCGGCTTCGCTTCCCTTGGTGGTCTTGCCACTGCGCTTCTTGCCCGCGCTCTCGTTGTTGCCCGGAGATATGCCCGCCCACGAGGCCAGGTGCGCGTCGCTCGGGAACGGTGTCATGTCGGGGCCGATCTCTGCGATCAAGACCTCGGCGACACGGCGATCAACTCCCGGTATCGCATCCAGCTGGTCCAGAACGGGCTTATGAGGGCGCGTCAGTTCCGCGATCCTCTCATCCAGCCGGGCGACGAACTGTTCGGAGGTCTGCAACTGATCTAGCAGCAGCCGCAGCAGCCAGCGATGGTGCTCGGTGAGCTTGCCGTAAAGCGCTTGATCCAACTGCGGAATCTTGCTCCGCAGTCGGCGCTGGGCCAGGTCGGCTAGTTGAACAGGGTCATCCTGCCCTGCGATGATCGCCTCCAACATCAGCCGTCCAGATGCGCCAACCACGTTACTGGCCACCGAGCCAAGCTTCACATTGGCGTCCTCCAGCACCTTCTGGATGCGGTTCGAGATGCGGCTCGCCTCGTCGACCAACTGCGTCCGCTGTCGGGTAAGATCACGCAACTCTCGCTGCGGGCGCGGAGGGATGAAACTACCCTTCAGCAGTCCGTGCTGCAATAACTGCGCAATCCACTGGCAGTCCTTGATGTCGGTCTTGCGCCCGGGAACGTTCTTCAGGTGATGAGCGTTTGCCAGTAAAATCTCAAACTGCGCTTCCAGGATGTTGAAGATCGGCTTCCAGTACACCCCGGTCGATTCCATGGCCACGTGCGTTACACCCTCGACCGAAAGCCATTCCGCCATCGCCACCAAATCACGTGTGGTCGTCCCCCAATGGCGAACCTCGTGTTCCACCTTACCGCCTGCGCTCATCCGGCGAACGCAAGCTTCCACGCTATCTTTGTGCACATCCAATCCTGCACAGCACCTAAGAATGACCTCCATAGGTCCTCCTCCGGCCATCTGCGAAGGGAACATCGGCAATAACGATCAGTCTGCCCTGCGTGCTCACCTTCTGCTACAGTCTTGGCTACGCGGCGATGTCCAGGACAGACTGCAGTGCGGGCTACACCGGCTCCACAGATCCTCGTCCTTCACCCTCGCAGATCGCCTCCACTATTTTCATGGCCTTGGGTGTCGCAACGCGACATGTATGACTGCAGTTGCTTCTAGGAACTGCACAGCGACATTACTTCCGCATCGCCCACCGCTCGTTACCTTGTGCGATCCGGCACATACTTTAATCGCATTCCTAAGTAAAATTTCAGCCCGTGAAAGTCATAAGGCTCGAAGCGCTTATTTTGTCCTTGATCACCGTCGCCCTTGCCGCATGCGGCGGTGGAAACTCCGGCGGCGGGAGCTCGCCGCCGTCCTCCCCGGATTTCACCGTGACTCTCTCCTCATCTAGCCTGACGCTTGACCGGGGTGGGGAGGCAAGCACCACCGTGACGGTCAACGCGGAAAACGGGTTCAATTCCGCAGTGGCGTTCTCCGTTACAGGATTGCCGGGCGAAATCACTTCTTCTCCTTCGACCCTGCAGTCCAGTCCCGGATCTCCGTTGACGATCACCTTCCTCGCCGCGACATCGGCGGCGGCAGGCTCGGTGAATGTGACCCTGACTGGCGCCTCCGGGGCCTTCTCGCACAGCACTAAAATTGGTATGACCGTCAAATCGACGGTGGTCACGCAACCGAACTTCCGAACTCGTTACTTGCGCACGGACGCCGTAACGGAATACTTTTCGGAGCCCAACAGCAAGTGGATGGTCTTTGACCCGATTAGAGATCGATTCTTTGTGAGTGATCCCTGGAAAAATCAGATCGACGTGCTGGACCCTCGAACGGAAACGAAGATCGGCAGCATTGCCGTTCCCGGCGCGTACGGAATAGATGAAACTCCGGATCACTCCGTGATCTATGCCGGAACGCAGATCGGCGATATCTATGCCATCGATCCCGCAGCGATGAAAGTGACGCATCGTTATCCGGCTGCGCAGATCGGAGTCAGCGGTTACCAGGCCTTCGAGGTTCGCGTGCTTGCAAATGGACAACTCGCACTCCTCGGTGGCCAAGGTGGCATACCCTCGGTTGATGGCTATGGGAGCGTTGCGTTGTGGAGTCCTCTAAGCAATGTGCTGACTGTCTACAATAATTTTTCCCATCTAGGAGCGTTCACTCTTACCGGCGACCGTTCGCTGATCGTGTTAGGAGGTCTTCTCTCCCCTGGCGGATTTTGCACCTTGGATCCGGCGACGGGAAGAGTGGCGTGCGTCAACACCGCGAATAGCTTTTTGTACAACCTGGCGACAACGCCCGATGGGAAATCCATCCTGGTTCCGTATTCCGATGTGCAGATCGCCAATGACACCGTGATTTCGACGGGGCAGATTCTGGTTTACGACGCGACAACTCTTACCCAGACGTCGGCTTTCACGGTGAACGGAGATTTGTCGTCGGCCGCGTCGATGATTGTGAGCCCCGATTCGAAGACCCTGTACATGGGAAATGACGGTGGATTCCTCTATGCATACGACCTTGCGACCGGAACTCAGATTGGATGGCTGCCAACTCTGTCCGTTCTGGCAACAACGCGCGGCCATGCGGTGGGAGCAATCTCCAATCCAAATCTGCAAGCTTTTGACGACACGGGCCTGCTGGCAGGCCCAATGGAGGAAGGCGTCGGGTTTCTGGATACGACTGCACTGAAAACGGGGACGGTCGGCACCGAGTTTGTGAATGACTTGTACTTGGTTCCGGCTACGGGTCCGGCGGAGGGAGGTACGGCAACGCAGTGGCGAGACATGACGACAAATGCGTTGATGGCATCGGCGTACTTCGGGGGGAATTGGGCGACCAGCCTGTCCCAGGGGAGTGGCCTGTTTCCGAACTTCTATGCCACGACTCCGGCCGGTGCGCCCGGCCCTGCGGATTTGTACGCGGTGATGGAAGACGGCGGCACATTGATCGTGCCGGAGGCGTTCAGCTATGGCCCGACCATCCTGCAGGTGACCCCCGATGCCGCGACCGCCGAGGGAGGGGGAAACGGCGTCATTTACGGCTACGGTTTCGGATCGACCGCCAACAACGCAACCTTTCCATCGGACCTGCTAATAACGGTCGACGGGAAAACGGCGACGGTTACGGCGTTCAATGCGAATGCCTACGGGCTGTCTGATCCTCCATTCAACCTTCAAGCGGTGGCCTATACGATTCCGCCGGACCCTGCCGGCTCCAAGGCTGACGTGACGGTTACAACGTCAAGCGGAACAGCGAAAGCATCGGCAGCGTTGAGTTATCTCCCCGCTCTTAAACAATTCCCGCTGCAAGGAGCTTCTCTGGCACAGGGCGTTTACGATGCGAAGCGCGATCTCTATTACTTCACCTATAGTTCTGAAATCGAGGTGTTTTCGCGGACCAAAGGACAATGGCTCACGCCGATTCAGGTTCCGAACCCACCACTCGCAACCACGCATCGGTTGTGGGGAATCGCGCTCTCTCCAAACGGCAGCTCACTGGCGGTTTCCGACATAGGGGCTTCGGCAATCTATCTCTTCAATCCTGATGAGCCTGCCTCTGTGCAATCCTATGTTTACAACGCATCCGACTTTTTCTGGGCACCTTTGAACGGTCCAGCCGGACTTGCTGTGAGCGATTCCGGAAACATCTATTTTTCATCGGCGGACGGCTTCTTCAAACTGGATACTGCGGCGACCAAGTTTGTCAAATACGCGGACGGGCCTCGGGTGCTCAGCTGGCCTATAGTAGGTCTTTGATCACACCGGACAGTTCCCGAGCTTTTTTCAATCAGGATGGCAATATTCTGTTTGTCAATACGGCAACGGACGCCCTGACGTGGGCAACCATGGACGTCGGCTGCTGCTATGGGGACGAGGATCTTGCGCTTTCGAGCGACCAAAGCACCTTTGAGGGCAGCAGTTACCTGTACGACATAGATCTTAACGCGAAGTCTTATCTTGCTTCGAACGCTCGTGAAGCCATGAACATCGGTTATGTTTACGGTGTCAAGCTGAGCGCGAATGGAAGGATGCTGTTCCAACCATCTATGAATGGCATCGATGTTTTTGACGGGCGTGTTGGAAACCTGCTCACGCGCGTCTCGTTGCCAATAGCCCTGTCCCAGAATTTCGACGCGCTAGTGAGCGATGGGATTGACAATGTCCTTGTTGCAATTACCGGCCAGACAGGGAGTGGTATCGCCATCGTCGATCTTAGTTCGATTTCCGAACCACAGCCTCTGCCTTATATCGAAGGAGGCGCCCGATTCGATTCGGTCCCATCGGAACTCTCAAAGCCTGACCCCGTCGGTCGTTTGAGTACTACCAGCGGTCAGCACGTGCCGGTGGCTGTGACTCACCATCGCGCTGGTCCGACTGTCTCCGGCCGACGATAGACAAGCAATATCCACATTCTGGTTGGATCACCGCCAACTCGGAAGTAGGGGTGAGCCAAATCACATCTACTTCCGAGTTGTCCACGATACGACCGGAACCCCGCCCTTCATCGCTTAGGTCATGCAAATCTGCGAGAATACTAAGAACAACACACCTAGCCGGGAAATCGCATGAAGTCCGACGTGATCACGTTCTTTCTCTTTTTTGGCGCGGCGTCCTCAGGATGCGCGATTTCCTCTCGCATTCTTTTGGCGATGGTTGGCGAAGTGAATCGAAAGCGAGATGACAATTCTCAGATTTCGTATTTCGGCTTCTCATGGCCAAGGGTGTGGCGAGAGTATAGGACCCATTATCCAAACGGGAGATATGCCACCGCTCTTGTGGTGTCTCTCGTCCTCGACCTTGCGTTGTCGCTGATCACGTTCTATTGGCTGTTCGTTGTGCTGCCCAAGTACGCGTTGCCATCACGATAAATATCGTGGCTCAGCACAGGAGGCGATCATCGCTGTCGAGTGACCGCCAAACCGGCAGTTACACTTGCACACCACTGCCCAAGCAGAGAATCGAGCAGGTCGAGGGTGCGGGCGAGGATCTGCGTGCATCGGGCGGTCTTGCAGATAATTAACGCGTTCTGGCGCACAATCGAAATAGAGGCGCCATGGAGATGACATTTGGGTTGAATCTTTTGTTCGGGTTCAAAAGCGGAGTTTTCTCCCGCAAACCGGCTCACACCCTGGACCCCCGTCCCCCAGGCTGTGCGGTGAGACTGTGAAGCCATATGTAAGTCGATCGCTTTCCTATAATTACAGCCAGAGACCTCTCACAGTCTCACAGTTTCCGTGTGGATTTCGACGCGAAAAACGCCATAAAGTCCGGCACATTTGCCGGTTTCGACCCTCTTTTTACCTCAAGGTGGGCCAAAAAACACCGGGAACATGAGGGAATTCGAAAGGCGACAAACCCGGCTCAGGGATTCGGGCAGACGCGCAGCAACGCTTCGAAGTCGGCCGGAGGAACAGCCTTGCTGAACAGGAATCCCTGGTAGCACTCGCATCCCAGGCGCGCCAGCAAATCGCGTTGTTCATCGGTCTCGACGCCCTCGGCGATCACCAGCAATCCCAGCGCGCGCGCCAGCGAGATGATCGCCTGCGCCAGCGCCCCATTGGTGGCATTGGATAGGATGTCGCGCACAAAGGTCCGGTCGATCTTCAACTGGTCCAGAGGCAACCGTTTGAGATAGGCAAGCGAGGAGTATCCGGTCCCGAAATCATCCAGCGAGAATTGCACTCCATGCGATTTCAGCGTGTTCATGATGACCACCGTTTCTTCCAGGCTCTCGAGCAGCATGCTTTCGGTGATTTCGATCTTGATGTTTTTAGGGTCGGCCTCGGTACGTCTGATCGTTTCCAGAACATGCGCGACAAAGTCAGGCTGCCGGAATTGCCGCGCGCTCACGTTCACCGCGATTGGGATCGCCGTCCCACCTGGCTTGGCCGCCCATACAGACGCCTGGCGGCACGCCTCTTCCAGCACCATGCGTCCCAGGGGAACGATCAGTCCCGTCTCCTCCGCCAGCGGAATGAACTCAATCGGGCCGAGCACGCCTCGCCGGGGATGGTTCCACCGCAGCAGAGCCTCGGCCCCGACAATGAGGCCGCGATCCACCTGCGGCTGATACCACAACGAGAACTGATGGTTCCGGATGCCCTGGCGAATCTAGGCTCACCAGCTCGATCTCGCGAGCGTCGCGGTCGGATTGCCAGACCTCAGGTCGACGACGCCGTCGACGTCTTCGACGAGGTGCGCGCGCGCCCGGAAGGCGACGACGACGTCTGGCGCGCCGTGCTCCGGGACCGGCAGCCGATACAGCGAGACGTACATCGGAGCGCGAAGGATCGCATGGACGCTCAGGGTGTGAGCGCCGAGGCCACCACTAAGAGCTCGCCCGCGAGTGATTCAGCGCCCAGCCGGTTGGCGAGCGCGGCGGAGGCGCCCGCCCCGCCGATCCCGACTCGCGCCTGAGCTGCGAGTGCCGCCAGCTCGTCTGCGCTGTCGAGGAACCGCTGCGGGGTCGTCGCGGCGAGCACAACGATCGCGGGGGAGAGGTCGTCGAGCATCTCAGCGATGTCGCCGATCGGGGTGTCAGCACCCAGGTAGGTGATTCGCCAGCCCTGCTCTCGGAGCACCAGGCCGAAGCAAAGGAGCCCAAGGTCGTGAAGCTCGCCGGACGGGCAGGCGAGGATCGCGCGCGGCCCGACGCCCTGACCCCAGCCCCGAGTCAGGCCTCGAAGCCGCCCAGCGATGACGTTGCTCGCGAAGTGCTCCTGAGCGACGCTCGTCTGGGCGGTGGCCCAGCGCACGCCCAACCGGTGCAGGAAGGGCAGGATGACCTCCGAGAGCACTGCTCGCAGCCCGAAGGCCATCAGGACGCGGTCCAGCACAGCCTGTGCGGCGGGCTCGTCGAGCGCGTCGAAGCTGCGCTCGAGGGCCGTTTCAACTTCGGCCAGGCTGGCCGGTGCAGCCTCGGAATGCGGATCATCGGCGAGCTTCGCCAGGCGGGCGGACTCAGAAGCGGAAAGGCCCATGTTGATGTGGTGGCGCATTACGCGCACTCGTCGTTCGTCCTTCTCGGAGTACAGACGAAGGCCGCCAGGGGTCCGCTCAGGTGCCACCAGCCCGTAGCGCGACTCCCAGGCGCGTAACAGCTCCGGGCTCTCACCTACTCGTCGGCTTAGCTCTCCGATTCGCAGACGTCCGCTCTCGGACATTCCACGATCGTAGCCTATCTGAACAGTAGCTGTACATTATCTATACAGATTCTCTACAGTGGGCTTGCGCATGACCCAAGTCGAACCCACCGGCCCGGACCATCGCGACCACGGCTTCATTGCTCCGCGTCGCCGCCAGCGACGTCCGGGCTTTCGAAGCGCCCGATGATCGCTACAGCTCCCAGGCATTCGCACTCGCGGTTCGCATCACGGCCCGCCGCGATGCCGCCGAGGAGGCCACCGAAGACACGTAGTGCCGGTGGTCGCGGCCGTAACCCGGAGTTCAATCGGACCCGGACCAGCTGATGGCGATGCGTGCGCAGATTGATCTGCCCACTAAGCCGGCGCCGCCCGCGCCAAGCCCTCTGCCCGAGCCTGGAGGTCCGATGGCCGCAACGATCATGCAGACGCGCGAGCTCGCGCGCCTAACCGACGAAGAGCTTCTTGACACGCACTATCGCGGGCGGGATCTCGCCGCTCGCGACGAACTCGTGGACCGCTTCATGCCCTTCGCCCGGAAGCTCGCGGTCCGCTACATCCACAGCCGCGAGCCCATGGAGGACCTCATGCAGGTCGCGTCTATCGGCCTCCCTGAACGCGATCGACAGGTTCGATCCCGAGCACGGCAATAAGTTCACGGCGTTCGCCGCTCCGACGATCTTGGGCGAGCTGAAGCGTTACTTTCGCGACAAGGGATGGGCGATCCACGTCCCGCGCGATCTCCAGGAGCGGGTGCTGGCGGTCAGCCGTCACGCCGAGCGGCTGTCAATTGAGTTGAGTCGTTCCCCGACCCTCCAAGAGCTCGCCGAGGCGCTCGACTGCACGGTCGAGCAGACAGTTGAGGCGATCGATGCGGGCGAGAACTACCAGCTGACCTCGCTCGACACGCCGGTCGCCCAGGACGACGAAGACGGGTGCGCGCTCACGGAGGCGTTGGGGGGCGAAGACGACGGGTTCGGACTTGCCGAAGACCGACAGGCGCTCGCGAGCAGTTGGGCCGAGCTACCCGAGCTGGAACGCCAAATCCTCGGCCTGCGCCTAGCGCATGGTCTCACGCAGCGCGAGATCAGCCGACGGATCGGATACTCGCAAATGCACGTGTCCCGTCTACTGCGTCGATCGATGCTGTCCCTCGACGCCGTTGAGGTACCGGCGACACGCGCGTGAACGCCCCGTACGCCCAGGGATGTCGCCACAGCGTGTTCGCGTCGCACGAGACCGACCCGGATGCTGACGGCATCGTTACTTTCCGGACAGGCGAGCGGCCTTAGCGCTTCGGGCTGGGCATGGAAGACGCTCGCCGCCGACCACGCCAACCGCATCGACGGCCGCCGGATGCCGCGCTACCGACCGGTCGTCGCCACCCTGACGCTCGGAGGGTTACGGGTCAGCGAGCTGTGCGAGCTCAACTGCGAGCACGTCGACCTTGCCCGGCGCGAGCTGCGCGTGCTCGACGCCAAAACGCCGGCGGGAGTGCGCCGCGTCGACATTCACGACGACCTCCAAGAAGAGCTCGCCGCATACAAGGCCGCACGCGGTGAAACATGGGAACCAGGAGAGCCGGCGTCCCTGAACGCGCGCGGCAAGTCCTGGAAGCGGAACGCCATCGCGCAGCACGTGATCCCGCCCGCTCTCGAGGAGGCCAACCGGCAGCGCCTCTCTGTTCGCCGCGGGCGCCGATCAGGAGTACGTCGCCGCCCAGGTCGGGCACGAAGACGTCACGACGACCAACCGCATCTACCGCTATGTACTGCAGCGACGCCAGCGTGGCGAGATCGGCCGGCGCCGTCAACTGGCGATGCACGAGTCCGCCGCGAGGGGGTCCTCACGTCGACTGAGCACGGCGGAGGCCGGCCCCGGCGTCAAGTTTGTCCATTGGGTGGAACCGGATCCGCAGCCTCCTGCTCGCCGCGGCGCGAATTTCAGACAGGGTCGTCAACGCCGCAATTGCGGCGTGTGAGAATGGCGCCCGAGCCTGGCCGTGCGGGGGCCTGGCTCGGGCGCGCGAAACGCAGCCTGCTACGGGACGGTGACGACCTTGTTGGTCACGTGTTGGAACACGTTGTGGCTCATGTTGGCCGTCACGTGTCCGCCCGTTCCCAGCCAGATACCGTTGGTGTTGTTGCGGATCCGGTTGTGAGCGATGTCGACCTTCACCGCAACAGTGCCGGAGAACACAAGGATGCCCGTCGTGGCGTCGTCGGCCGGCGATGCAGGGCTGTCGAGGGAATCTCCGTCGATGTTGTTCTTGGCGATCGTATTGTCGACGATGCGGTTGCCGTTGAGGTCCTCGAACTGGCCGGGCGCGAGCGTGTGCGCGTGCATGGTCACGCCCGAGAGCCCGTTGCCGGCGATGTAGTTGTGCTCGACCAGGTTGTCGTAGGAGCCCGTGCCTGCTGTCGCGTTTGCGAATAGCACGCCGGCGCCCTCACCCTTGATGCCGTTGTCGGTGACCCGGTTGAAAGCGATCACGTTGTTGTAAACGCCGGCCTTCGACGGCTGGGGATTGCCGTTGGCGTCAAGCGCGAACGGATTGTGGCCGGGCACGGTGATGCCGCAGTCGTACTGGTTCTTGGTGACGACGTTGTGGGACACAACGTTGTTGTGGGTCGGCCCGAACTCATCGGTCAGCAGGACGCCCCCCGAGTTGCCCGAGACGAAGTCATCGCTGACCGTGGAGTGAGCGACACCCATCAGATGGATGCCCTCGCCGCAGTCCCCGGGGGCCCCGCCGAACCCGACGCACTGGGGGTAGGTCGTGTTGCTGGCCGGCGGGATCCCGCCGGTGTCGTTGCCGACCACCGTGTCATGCGCGATCGTCACGTGGCTGATCGAGCCGCCGGCCAACGAGCCGGTGGCGAGGATCCCCTCGCCAATCGCGCCCGTGACCTTAAGGCCCTCGACCTTGACGTCGCTTGACTTGATCGTGATCGCGGCGAGGCAGGGCGCGCTGCCGGGCCCCTTGGGTCCGAGCTGGTCGCACATGCCGTTGGCGGTCGACGAGCCGTGGATCACGGCGCCGTGCTTGCCGGTGAGGATAAGCGGCGCGGACACGATCACGTCCTCGGTGTAGGTGCCGCGACAAACGACGACCGTCCCGCCGCGCGGCGCGGCGGAAACCGCAGACTGCACAGTCGAGTAGGCCGCCGACTTGCAATCGCGGTCCGCGGCTCCGGTCTTGCCGCTGGGAGAGACGTACAGCGCTCCCTTGTGGCCATGACCGGACTTCGACTTGCCCTGCCCATGGTCATGGCCATGGCCATGGCCATGCGCTAGGGCAGCGCCGGTCGCCGAGCCGAACGCGACCAGGCTCGAGACGAGCACAGCCGCACCCCGCACGAAGCTTCGATGCGAACGCATCAACACACCTCTCTGTATCGATTGACACCCGCGTCGTGCGGGTCTGACTATCTCCGGGCAAGCAGTCGGCCAAAAGCAAATGTCGACGCCCCGCCGGTGCCCCTCGCGAGAACGTGGCCGACCTAGTCGGCGGCAGGGACCCCGGAACGATGCTTACGACACGCCGAGGACCCAAAAGTTGCGGAAATCTCTGCCACGGAGCAGGGGTTAGCGATCATCGCCGACCACTATCCGACCAACGTCATCCCGATCGGGTGATTGGAAGCGAAACGCTGGTATCGGGACTACAGCCCCATCTGAGCTTCGACGCGTCCGGTTTTGACGGCCCTGTCCAGCGTGGCGTAGTCGAGCTCGTTCCGGTCGGCGTAGAGCTCGGCGAACTCGGACAGCGCCCCTCGAGCGCGTCGCTTGAGCCGAGGTAGGCGGTGCTCGCGACGGGATCGCCGGGCGGCCAGACGTCCATCGGCGACGCCTGCGAGCGCCCGGCCGACCTCCGTCGCCACGTCAGGGTTTTGCAGGCCCTTCCTC
>CAWDVL010000022.1:0-63425 GCA_963805695.1 uncultured Acidobacteriota bacterium
GGGCCGACTGGTACGCCGGCTGATCGACCGTGAGCAGAACTGCAGGTAAGGGAATCCTGCTTTGGGTCATAGACAGCAATGACAATGCTCGCAGTTTCTACTTACAGGATGGATTTCCCGGCCACCGGTCACATACAACCTGTCCAAGACAAAAGAAGAGGACCGAAGAAGTTTTGGCCTATGTGATCGGCAGATGGGGATTCAGGTAAGACTGAGCCGCTGGGAGTTGACGTTCTTGCTTCGCACGGGCTGGGGGCACCGGTATGCGCAAGCGCCGGCTGTCAGGGAGTAACTCGGCTTCGCGCCATTGGTCAAGCTGGAGCTCAAACGCGGCCGCGTAATCACCCACCCCGGGAATCCCTTTGCAGTCCTTGCGAAGGCTCCGCGGTCGTGGCGCCATGCTTTTACGAAGTCCACACACTCGTCCGCGGTGATCGAGCCGAGTTGCTTGCCAGCATGCAGAATCGACTCGTAGGCTTGGATCTGCCTCACGCGTCGGTATGAGGTAGAGATCGTCGGCGAGACGCTCGATGAGTTTCTTGCGTGCGCTGATGAATTCGTCCCAGTATGCCTTCGTCGCAGCGTCCAGCGATTGACCGTGGTTGAATAGTTCGTAGAGACCTTCGGCGATAAGATCCCCAAATTCTTCCGTGACAGCGCGCTTCGGGTCCGCGAATGGCTTGTAGGGCTGCTGGCGCGCTGCGCCGACGCAGACTATCTGTCCTCGCGCCGCGTGGGCTGCAAAAAAAAGCCAGTCTTCGTTGTAGACGTCCGGAAAGAAATCCAGGGGCACCTCGGCACAGTTGACACCGAGAGCGGCACCGGTGACGAAGTTATCCTGGTTTCGATAGATCAGCCGGTTAGCGTGACAGACCACGGAATTATCCGGGAATGAGCGGGAGATAAGGCCTGTCACTTGATGCCTGTCCAGTTGGGATGCAACGCGAGGTGGTAACCGTTACGTCAAAGATGTCGCGATCAAGGAACATGATCTTGTCCCGACCCATGAGCCATGCCAGCAACAGGCCGAGGTTGCGTTTCAGGCTCAGGTCGCTGTTCCGCCCTGTCTTAAGCCTGGCGAACGAGGGATCCGAGGTCTGGAAGGTGGGAGAGCGTTCCGGAACTCATTAGGAATATCAACGATCAGGGCGCGGCAGCCTTGAATGGAGGCCACCAGTGCGGACGCCTGACCGCGAGACATTCAGGCTCGCCAGGACCACTAGCAGCACCTTAGCCGACGCCGCCAATTCAGCAACCGTCCTCAATTTATCGGCTTTGCGGCCTGCTGCGACGATCAGGGCGTCCAGCGGCTTGATCCGCCCACTGCGTGGCGGTCTCGCAGAGAAATCCCGGATCAGCGTGGCATGGGAGGAGCGCTCGACGGAGGCTGAGCTCCTTGATCGTCAGAATGAGAGAGGCGGCGGGTTCTCCATCATCTGCTGCCGTGTTCTGCTGTCTTGGACGGCCACTCGTACAGCCGGCTTTCAGGATTGTGCAGGTCTGGTGACAGGGCTTCCCCCTGGAACACCGGAACCCGCATCAGGATGGCATATTCGTCAGTGCCGAACCGTTCGGCCAGATAGGACTCGTTGGCGTCCCGGACGCGAACATCGGTCAGAGCGCGCACGGCGCCCAGTACGCCACGGCTGTGGATACCGTTGCACAGGGTCGGTGTGCGACTTGAGTTATAGGGATTGCGCAACCTTGCCAGCAGACCCACGTCTTCTACCAGTTCCTTGGATCGTCCGGTGCCCACTCGGGCTCGAATCGTTGCTCGTCTGCATCTCGGCCTACCGCGAAGATTTCGCCGGTGGCGAGATCAGGAGATTCAAACTGTCGCACCGGCAGCCTAATAAGCGAGCGCAGCAGATGCCGGGTGAGGTCGTTCCACGCCACCCCGCCCAGCAGGACCAGATGCCCGGAAAGATCGTCGGCCTTCACTTCGCCTGCAAGTTTGAAGCTGACGGGGAAAAGCGGGGCGTTCTCCGCACGGATATGCCCGAAAAGTTCGATCAGGGCATCAAGATCAGCGTAAGTATGCGCGCGGGTGTAGTTGGGGTCCTGCGGGTCCACCAAGGGACCTCTTGCCACCGGAGGCGCCTCGGGGCAGATGATCGCGACCGGGCCGTCGTCATCGAAGAACCAGGACCTGTAGGTGGCCGCAGCGCGCTTCCTGTTCCTGGGAGCCGCGGGCTGCTTCCCACAGGCGATCCAGGTCAGCCAGAAGCTGCTGACAGTGCTCTTCCTCGGCTTCGGTGAGTTCGGCCCGGGTGGGCAGTTGAGCCTTGTCGCCGGGGCGGCGGCTCGTGGCGACCAGGCGCGCGTATGGCTCGAGCCGCGACTGCGGCGGCGAGGCGGGTGTGCGCATGTTCTCCCACGACGAGATGGAGGCGGCGCCCACCTTGTACTCCGTGCTGAAGAGAGCGGCCATCTGCGCCTGGGTCAGGCGCATGTCCTCACGTAGCTGGCGCAATCTCAGGGCGAGCTGCGCCTCGGCAGGTGTCGGTGATGCAGCCACGCCACGCCTTCTCTCCGCTGGCAGCCCGGTGGCTGCAACGCCTCGCGATCGTGATCTGACGTCGAGCGGATGCTGATGTCAAGAGCTACAGCATAGAGCTACTAGAGTTCGCTGTACTCGACCCCTTCAGTTCTGTTGGCGTGGCGTCCTTCATGCTGGTTGGCGAGGCTCGGCAGCCAGGCCGCAGCCGAGATCCGCCCGACCGTTGCGCGGCGTGGCCCCCGCAGCGCCGTGTTGCTCCAGGCCAGAAACCATCAGCGATGGCCATCGGCCGGTTGCGACGCCGCGGCGGCTGCCGCCGCTGACGCGTACCGAGCGCAGAGCGTGCCGAACCGGTAGACGGGGACGCCGCCATCCACGAGCTGAGCGCATGACCGATGCTGGCCGCGCCTCGGCGGAACCGGGCAGCCCGTCACCAATACACTAATGATCATCCGAATGTCAACTTTCTTCGATTGATGCCTAGGCATGAGCGGCGTACTCTCGAAGCTAGAGCCGGTACGAGTTGCAGCTAGCTGTTACTAGCTAACTCTACTCGTCTCTATTCAAGGTCGCGCCTGGCGGGACCTTCGGTTCGGGGGTTCGGCCATGGAACGAACTCGTGACGGACAGGGCTAGGCAGCACGCGCCCATCGACCTCGACCTGGCCCGGAGTCTGTTGTGAGCGCTACGCCGGAGTACACCATTCCGGCGCCGACGGCGGTCCAGGCGATCCGCGCTGTGGAAGCACTTGAACAGGGTGACTGGCGAGCGGCCCGCGATTTGGCGGCACAGATCGGCCGACCAGGGCTTGCCGTGCACCGCCTGGCGCTCAGCATGCGAGAGCGTGCGCTCGGGCTGGTCGCCGAGAGCTGGGAGGCACTGGTGGAAGCTGCGGCTGGCCGTCCCGCGGGCCAACGATCCAGCGTGTCGGGCCGGCGGGCCGGGTGACACGCGGTTCTGCCCTGGCCCGCCCTGGCGGAGAACGAGTTCTCGCGCCGCTTCGGCATGGTCGGCCAACGCGAGGAGCTTGAGGCGCGAGGCCAGTGGTTCCGGATCGAGGACTCCGTCTACCCAAAGCGCGCCTGCTTAATTGGGCGCGTGGACCATCTGACCTGGATTTTCTTCGATCGCTCCACCTGGCAGGCGCCACAGACTGATGAATGGCTCCCGGTCAACGACCGGGTCACCCTGGGCAGGCTCGCGGAAACCGGGCGGGAGTACTTCCTGCGCCGGGCGAACGAGCTCCTGCACTGGGTCAACCCGATCCAGGGCAGCCTCACCCGTAAGGTCTGGGACGACCTGGGCGCATACCGTGGTGTGCATGAGGCGGCCCTGGCCGCCCTCGCCGAGTGGGATGACGCGCGTACAGCTCCGGGTGGCCCAGCGTGCCGCCTACACCAGGGCCGTTGTCTTCGCACGCCAGGTCAGCTGAGGTGCACGCCTATTGGCGAGCTGCTAATTCAGTGCGATCATACAGAGTAGTGCTGCGGATCAGCTTAGTCAACTTGCGTTAAGTTAAGTTGAGTACGTACAGGCGCGGGATCAGCCTTCAGGCACGTCGAGTTTTCGGGAGGCGAGGGGACGCCATGCCAGTCGCCGTGAGCCGCCGTCGCACTCCCGGACATGCGCAGCGACTGCAGATCGCGTTTCCCGGCGGGAGCAAAACACCCGGCTTGGTACACGATTGAACTTCGGCGCCGGGGTGCGGGTGCGGGTCGACGCCGCAAACCCGGGGCGGTGGCGTGTCATCTGGGTGGACGCGTGGGATGGTCGCGCCAAGCCGCTGCTGAAAGAGCTGATCGGCGCGGGGGCCGTGCAGCAGCTCGACAGCCGGACGGACTCGCAGCCGGGGCCGGTACCGGATCTCGACTGGATCGCCTTCGATTGGGCCGATCAGCACCCGGACGGAGCAGAATTCTCCGCCGCTGGCCGGGGTGATCAGTGCCTGGAGGCTCGCGCAATCAGTCCGGCCGCGATCGACCTGGGGGCCGCGAAACCGTGGTTGCGCGTAGCTGCCGTGGATGTCCTCGACCGCTGGCTGCACCTTCCGTTAAATCAGGCGCTCGTAGACGCCGAGCGTGGCGTGGCGCGTGGCTACGCGGCCAGCACCCTTGAACCGGGACCGGCCCGTAACGACGTCCTGGGCGATGCCCTGTGCCTGGCGCGGGCGGCATCGAGGGGGTTTGTCGCATATCTCGGCCGTCTCGCCCGCAGCCCGCACCCGGTGCCGGAGAGCCTGCGCAAGGTCCTGAACGACCTCATCGAGGGGTACCATGCGCTGGCCGCCGAGCTTCCTGAGCCCGACCAGCAACTGCGGTCCGTGGTCAAGGCGGGGCGGGCGGTGCTGGATCGGCTTCCGGCCGGTATCGGTGAGAGGGGACTCGCGCCCGCGACGCGGAGCGCGATCAGAGGGCCGCCGTGACCGGTCGCTCGTCACCGACCTCATCAGCCTGATTGATCCGCGGCAGATCCCCGCCCGGATGCTGCGACTGTCCGCCGAGCCGACGGTCGGCGAAGTCCGGATGCGGGCGACGCGAGCGAACGGTCGTGAGGCCGTGGTGGTCGAGGCGCCCGCGTACGAACCCGGCCATGGTGACCTGCGCGGCGGAAGCGCCTGCGAACAGTTGTCGGTGCGCCTGATCGACACGGTGACCGGCGCCGACGTCGAGGGGGCGCTGCTGACCCTGGAAAGCGGGGCCGGGCATGCATCGCCTGTCTTCCGTGCGGTCGTCCCGCTCCCCGGTGTTGACTTGCGTCGGCTTCGGGCCGACCTGTATGACGGGACCAGCGATGAGCCGCCGGCATCGAGCGACGCCGATCCCGACCTGCTGTCCGTCCGGAGCACCGCGATGCGGCTGGCGAAATGGCGGCAGCTGGTCGCTACCGCGCGGCTCGGCGGAATCGAGGCGAACGAGGTCACGGCCCAGGTCCGGGTCGTGAGCGGTGATCCGGAGGCCACGGCGGATGAACTGGCTGAGGGCACTGACCGGGCCTTCCCGGCCAGCGCCGCCACCCGGCGGGCCATGACCGCCGGTGTCGGCGATCTCCTGGTGGCCGAGGTAGACGCGGCCAGCGGTCTGATCGTCCCTTGACCTCGGGCCGGCGTCCCGGTTAAATCACCCGTCACATCTCCGCGTCGAGGTGGCGTCGGAGTGTATCCCGGATGACCTGGATCACCGCCGACTCGCGACCGGGTGACAGCGGCTCCGCCTGCCGTGCCAGAGCGGCGCGGACCGCCGTAATGCCATCCGGGAGTCCGCGGACGACCTCCTCGATCAGGTCGACCTGCCGGGTGTCGACCAGGTAAGCGGCCGCGCGGCAGGTGAGGGCGTCGTCCGGGCGGGGCGGGGTCGACGTGGCGTACCACTGGGCGCGCGTATCCAGCCGACCTGCAATGAGCTGCAGGCGCCTTTCCATGTCCACGCGCCGGGCAACCTCGTCGTGGACGTCATTGGTGCCCGGGATACCAGTTTCGCGCCCCAGCGCCACATCGATCGGACCTCGCCGTGCGGTCTGCCACTTCCACCGCGCGGTGGAATGGCTCCAGGCGGCCAGATTCTCCGGTGGCCCGTTTCGTTCGGCCACTGTCCTGACCAGCTGATCCAGCACCTCGCTGACAACATAGTCGGCGTCATCAGGCCGCAGCCGCTTGAGCGCGGTCCACTCGAAGACCAGTCGCCGCACCTCGGGCATCAGAGGCTGTATCAACCCCTTGAGGTCGCGCGGATCCCGGTTGGCAGCGGCCTGATGTGATTGGCGGTCCCGCAGACACTTCCACAGCACGGCCGCGATTTCCTGGGTTAGTTCGCCCGTGACGGACTCGGGCCAGCTGGGCAACCGCAGGAACAGCAGGTCGCGAACCCGGCCGGGTCCGCGACCGCGACGCAGCGATTCCAGGTCGTTCTTGGTGAACCTGCCTCCGGCAGATCTGTGCTGCCTGATGAAGCTGTTAATGAGCGATTCGATCAGGTCGACCAGGTGCACGCACAGGTCGAGCAGCACTTTAAGCCGAATGGTCTGGTCGGCATCCAGCAAGGCCTGGGCGTCGAGTGCGACGATCGTGGCGTCGCCCGGCGCGAGCCAGGCCGCCGGCAGTCGCACCGTGCCGTAAGCAAGGTCGCGCACGAGTTCGCCCTTATACCGGCGCAGATCGCGGACATGGTCTTCGACCGAGGCGCCTTTCATCGACTCGTGCACCCCTGCCTCCAGAATCCGGCCAGGAGATCACTATGACTGCTTTCAGGACGCCGGGCAGGAAAGGTTCCTGGTCGGTTTCGGCCATCGGGCGATGCGCGGGATCAGCCTGTCAAGCAAATGCCGATCCCGCTTGGAGGCGCCCATGAACGAGTCGCAGAACGTCCCGATGGGCTGGATCATCGCCTCCCCGCTAATCCGCTGGGATGGCACTGGATGCGATGAGTTGCGCAGGGACGGAGCGGACCGCCCGATGCAATCCGGCGCCGGCAGCAAGGTGGTGGCGATATGACGCGCCTCATGGGCCCTCGCGAGCCTGGCCTGGGACCGTCGCTGACCCATCCGAAACGTGCGGGAGTGGGACTCATCGCGCTCCGGTGGAGGCACGAACTCGGGATCGCCGGTGTCGTGCTGGGTGGGTTCGGCATCGCGGTCGCGTGGCTCGGGTTGGACCACGCGCTGCTGGGGCTGGCAGGCGTAGCAGCGGCCGGGGGCGTGGCCTGCTGCCGGTCTGAGGTACGCCGACTGGTTGCTGTCCGGTTCTGGCTGATCGTGACGCCGCACCGGGTCAGGACCTGCTTCGCTCGCGCCTGGGTTTACAACGAACGAGGCCAGGTCCCGGCCGTGCTGCGCGCCGCGAGCACGCCCTACGGCGAGCGCGTCCTGGTCTGGTGCCTGGCAGGCACCAGTTTCGCCGACATTGAGTCAGCGGCCGACCTGCTGGCCGCCGCATGCTTCGCTACGGAGGTGATCGCCAGCCGCGACCCCCGCCGTGGCCACCTGGTCTACCTGGACGTCATCCGCTGGGCCGAGCGTGATGCCGACCTGGGCGCTGAACCAGAATCGCTGGGCCCGGACGCAGGTGAAGCTCCACCGCGTCCGACGAGACCGTTCGGGCTGCCAGGGGCGGACACGCGGGACGCCGCATAGCGCGAAGAGGAGCTGACGATGCCGAACCGATCCCCCCATAAGGGTCGGCCGAAGTCATACGGTCGCCGGCCTTGGCAGCCCGTGCGCGGCGCGACCGGCCGCCGTCGCTCTGCTGCTCCGCCCTATCGCCATCGCGCGAGCTGGCCGTGGCCGTGGGTTGCGCTCGCAACCGTGCTTTGCCTGGCTGCCTTCGCGCTCACCGCGGTAATGGTGGTCCATGCCCGAGCCTCCGCGTGCCGGACACCGCCGGCCACGTTGATCGACGCGACGCAGGTAACGGCCGAGGAAGGATATAGTCCTGCGCCTCCTGCCGGGCTGGTCAACCGCGCGGAGTACCTGGCGTCTTGTTCGGGCGGAACGCTGATCATGCTCCGGGCGGCCGGGCAGGGCGGCCAGGCCGACTCACCAGTGACCCTGCGGTTGTACCGCGAGCCCGGCCAGCTCGAAAACGACTCAACCGCCCGCGCGAGCGCGATCCGGGCTCTCATCGGCCGCGCGCTCGGGACGGCCCTCGCGACGCCCGGCCGCGGCGATGGCCGCGACCTGATCGGCTTGCTGGCCGCGATCTCGCAGGACCGCGGCCGCGGCGGCACCGAGGTCTGGCTGGCCACGCTCGGCCTGCCGACCGTCGCGCCGGCCGACACCCGGATCCTTATGGCTGCCGATCCTGTCCAGGCAGCCCGAATCGATCCGGCAATGGCTGCCGGATCTGCGCCGGGTGCGCGTGCATCTGATGCTCAACCCGCCCGCTGGCGACCAACCTTCGCTCAACACGGCGACCGACGACTGGCGCCGCGCCTTCGTGACGGCCCTCCTGCGGGATGCGGGAGCCTCGGTCGTCACCGTCACCGAGGTGCAAATCAACGAGCAGGCGGCGCCGGGGGCACCTCCTGCGCCGCCGGTGCCTAACTTGCCCGAGACGACACCGCGGCCGCCAAAGCCGCCGGTGCCCGCAAAGCCTTACCAAGTCAAGCTCGATAGCGCGGCGTTCTTCCTGCCTAACTCCGCTGCCTTCGCGACCACCAGGCAGCAAGTCCTGATCAGTCTGGCTCCAGTTATTGCCGCCTGGAAGGCCGGCGGCTACGCGCGAGTCGCGGTAGTCGGCCACTGCGCCAGGTTCGGGCCGCCTCGCGGGTCTAGCGCTCAGCCGCCAGCGGGCCAGCATCATCGCCGTCCTGCTCCGCACGGCAGGCGTTACCCACATCACCGCGATCGGCGTCGGCTACAGCCAGTCGCTACCGCCGAACCCCTACAGCGCGACCAACCGCGTAGTGATCGTCACCATCTACCCGAAGGCCTGAAGGAGCAGACACGATGAGCTTCCCCCCGCACGGGGTGCCGCCCGACGACCCAAACCTCGAGATCTACGAGCACGCTCACGCCATCGACCACGACATGGTCAGCACCAACCTGGCTATCAGCATCCACCGCGCGGCCATGGCGGTCGGCCATCCGGATGACCCGGACGCCGCCCGCACGGCGATGACCGGCCCGGCAGGCGCTGCTGCGATCCAGGCAACCATGAACCCGTTCCTCGACGAGGCCATTGGTTTCGACGAATGCGCCGGGGAATACGCGGGTCAGGCGGTCGACTGGGCCCACCAGGCGCGCGCTCACGTGGACCAGCGCAGCCGCTGCCCGAGGAACAGGTGACGCTCGCCGATGGATCCAGTCAGACCAGGGGCCAGGTCCACGTCGGCCATGTCCAGCGCATGGAGGCCGCCGCCCAGCGAGTCGGGCGCGGCGACACCGAGCACATGGCGCGCCCCCCCGGTCCCGGAATCCGGCTGATCGTCGCCATGGTGCTCTCGGTCATCGAGATGGGCCTGCTGATCTGGCCGGTCACCGATGCTTCGTGGGCCGACCCTAAGTCCGTCGCTTACGTTGCTGGCCTGGCCGTGATGTTCATTCTCATGAACGACCAGCTTCCCCAGCATGCTGGGCGGGCCTGGCGGGATCACCGGGAAATGACGCACGCCGCCAGGGAATTGACCTCGGTCGCAGTCAGCACGAGCCCGCCGGCGACACTGACGGCGGGCGCAGGATCGCCGGCCATGTGGACGGCCGGAATGTCAAAGCAACCAGACGCAAGGCCGGGTGGTGGAGTGCGCTATTCGGCCTCGTCTTGGCCGTCTATGCCGCAGTCATGTTCACCCGGGTGCTACGCATGGCTGAGCCACTGGGATCGCCGGTGTTCTCCATTCTCGCCGCCGCGCTGATCACAGCGTTCACGGCCGGTGCGCCAATCGTGATGATGCAGCACTGGTCGCGGGGCAATGCGCTCGGCGATGAACTGCGTGAGCACGGCGCCATCACTGCCGACAGCCGCGACATCGCTCAGCACCTGCTTGAGCTGGCAGAGGCGGCGATGGCGGCCTCGGAACATTTCACCGATCTGGCGCATGATCAGCTTGAACACGCCAGCCAGAAGATTGGCGATGGGTACCGTGTCGTGGCGGTGGGGCTACAGAAGGCAGCGTGCATGCTCGCCCTGGACTCAGTCTCGACGCCGGACCCGGACAACCTGTTCCCAGCCGAGCGCGCGCTGCGCGCCCGCGCACTCGATACCCTCTCCCGAACCGCAACTCTCCTCATCGGCACGCGGCAGACGCTTTCCGAACCCGGTCCCTTCGCACCCGATGAGCCTGCGCCCAATCCCTGGCGCCACCGAACCGCGCCCCGCCGCGCCATGCCCGACCCAGCGCATATGGACCCGGCGCAGGTCAGCCCGCTGCACCAGTCGCCGCGCTGAATCGGGTCGGTTTCGAGGGGCTACAGACTCGCCCGGGGCGGTCCAGATGAGACTCGGACATCATCCGTGCGCTTTGTGAACGCCAGTCCACAGCGCTGCCGCGTTTCGGCCAATGGGCCGACGTGGCTGATCTCATCGTTAGCCAGCGTTCTCACGCGCAAATGGTGCCACCGGCTGCACGGCCGTGCGCGGCGAAAGCGGTCAGCGCTCCGGTCACGCCGACCAGATGCCGCTGCGCGAACGAAGCTGCAGGTCAGAAGCCAGGCGCGCACGTCAGACGGGCTTCGGCTAACATGCTCGAAGTCCCCGCCGGTGTAGCTCAGTTGGCAGAGCAGCCGTCTTGTAAACGGCAGGTCAGCGGTTCGAATCCGCTCACCGGCTCGTCGAGTTCTTCACATTGCTCCGAGCTTGATGCTCACATGTGCCTCTGACATCTTTGCGGTCGCGCTGAGTTGATCTTGTTTCCGGGTGTTCGCGGGCTGGTGCCGGGTTGCCGGGCTGTTTTCGGGTTCCGGGGTCTGCGCTTGCGGGCTGAGGGCGTGGCTGGGCCCGGGCTGGCGGTGCTGGGGGGCTGCTGCGGTGACGCTGGGTTCGCGGGGCTGGTTAGGGCGGCGCGGCTGCGGTGCCGGCGAGCTGGCGGCGGCGTTTACGGGCGGGCGGCTGGGCGGCGGCGCGCGCGTCGTGTTCTTGCCGGGCTTGGAGGGCGGTCAGGGTGCGCTGGTTGCGGACGACCATGAGGCAGGCGAGCCAGAGCATGAGCGGGGTGACGCCCATCAGGGGTGGACCGCCCCGGTGATCTTGGAGGCTCTGATCCCTGGGAGGATGCAGAGTCATGCCTGCACAGCGGAAGTACCCCGAGGAGCTGCGTGAGCGCGCAGTGAAGATGGTCCTGGAGATCCGTGCCCGGGAGGGCAAGGGCCGTGGCGAGCTGGCCCGGGTGGGCCGGCAGCTGGGTGTTCACCCGGAGGCGCTGCGCGGGTGGGTCCGGCAGGCCGAAATCGATAATGGGACGCGGCCGGGCACCACGACTGAGGACGCGCAGCGGATCGCGGAGCTGGAACGCGAGAATCGTGAGCTCCGGCGGGCGAATGAGATCTTGAAGGCGGCGAGTGCTTATTTCGCCCGCGAACTCGACCCCAGGCTTCCGCGCTAGTCGGGTTCATCGATTCACATCGTGACCGGTTCGGTGTCGAACCGGTCTGCGCGGTCCTGGAATTCCCCGCCTCCACCTATTACGCGGCGAAGAAGCGCGAGCGCGGCCGTCGCCGCGTGATGTGCGGGATGAGCAGATGAAAGAGCAGATCATGCGGGTGTGGGAAGACCGTAAGAAAGGCCGCCGGGTGTACGGGGCGCGGAAGGTATGGCTGCAGCTGCGCCGCGAGGGCATCGAGGTGGCGCGGTGCACGGTGGAGCGGCTGATGCGCGAGCTGGGCATCGCCGGGGCGGCGGCCAGGCGGAAGAAGCCGCGGACCACGGTGCCCGAGCGGCGCCGGCAGCGGCCCGCTGACCTGCTGGAGCGGGACTTCACCGCGCCGCGCCGAACCGCCGCTGGGTCGCGGACATCACCTATGTGGACACGGCCTGCGGATTCGCGTACACCGCATTCGTCACGGACTTGTTCTCCCGCAAGATCGTCGGCTGGCAGGTCGCTGACCACCTGCGGGCCGGCCTGGCCCTCGACGCGCTGGAGATGGCGATCTTCGCCCGCAGGACCACATCGGTGACGCAGCTCGTCCATCATTCGGACCGGGGCGTGCAATACACATCGATTCACTACACCCAGCGGCTGGAGGATATCGGCGCGGTCCGCTCGGTCGGCAGCAAAGGAGATTCCTATGATAATGCGGCTGCGGAGGCGGTGAATTCCCTGTACAAGAAGGAGCTTATCAATCGTGAGGGCCCGTGGCAAGACGCCGGGCATGTGACCGTGGCGACAGCGGAATGGGTGTCCTGGTACAACAACGACAGACTCCACTCCGCTTGCGCGAATGTCCCTCCGGCTGAATACGAGAATAGCTGGCTAACGGGCCAGGATCATCCTATAATCATTCCGGAAGCCAAAGCATCGTAGCCTCCAACGAACCCGGGCGGCTCACGGATCCAGCCGCGGTCGATGCTGTTGACGGCGGTGTCTTTGATGGCGGCGTTGAGCCGTCGGCGGCGGTGCGCGCGGTAGGAGATCCGCCAGGCTGTGAGGGGTAGTCGTGTTTCTGCCGGGTTTTCGGCGCGACGCCGGGCCGGCGGTGATGGTCTGCTGGGTGCACAGGCCGGCGGGTGCCCGGGCGGGGTGAGGATCTCCGGGCGGCCGCGGTCGAGTTTCATTGATCCGGGCGGTGCGGGCAGCGGATTCCCGGTGACGGCGGGGCAGGCAGCCGGCGGTAGCCGTCGGCGTCCTCGGCGGCGTGGACGCCGAGCTTGTAACGGGCGAGCTCGGCGGTCTGCTGGTCGTGGGCGGCGGCGTCAGCGGTGCTGGCGCCGGGTGGCAGCGGGGTCAGTTCCAGAGCGGCCCGGTGGTGTCTTGGGGCAGTAGAGGCATCCGTTGGCGATGATCGCGCCGTGGTGGGTGCCGCGGGGTCCGCGGTCGTTTGGGTGCAGGTCGTGGACCAGGCTGGCGCCGGCGGCGCGGAGCGGGGTTGCCCAGGTGCCCGGGACGCGGTGGGAGTAGCCGGAGTCGGCGATGATGTCGCCGAGCGTGATGCCGCCGGCTGGCATCGAGGTGAGCACGGCGGCCAGGGCGGCGGCGGGATCGTGGCTGCTGTTGCCGGCGGTGATCCGCCGGGCGAGCTCGGGCACGGCGGGACCGTTCTCGTCGGCCACCATGACCGCTGCCGACATGTAGTAGCCGAAAAACATTTCGCCTTCCTGGATTTTGCGGTTGACGTTGCGGTGTCCCCAGGAGGCCTCGGGGTCGGTGCTGGGCCGGCGGCCTTGTGCGGTACTGGCCGCGCCCAGGCTTCGACGTCGGTCCAGTCCACGGCCAGCGAGGTGCTGGCGTTCTTGAGCGCTCCGGGGATGCTGGCTTCGAGCAGCTGGTCGCACACGTGCTGCAGGGCCGCCGAGGGGGCGCCGTCGGGCTCGGTTTTGGCCAGGGCGCGGGTGATCAGCCGGTTGGTGTGCCCGGCCTGCCGGTAGGTGAGCTGATGCGGCCCGGTCGTCCAGTCTTCGATGTCGATGGATTGCCTTGGGACCCTTTGCGGGCTCGCAATATTTGCAGCTCAGAAAAGAGGTTCGGCCCGAGATTGTTGCCTCCACGTTTCCAGAACTGCGGAGGGTGGAAACGCGGTTTGGCGATTATCACTTGGCGATATCGAGCACCGTCCCAGACTCACTTGGCTGACACTGCGCGTCAACCCTGCATCGAGCCGAATCCCGGAAAGATGTCAAAGCCCGTTCGTCACAATCTTCTTTTCTTCCATAGATTGCCTAGGGTAGATTATCTATGGTATGGAATCGAACTCGCTGCTTCCCGGCACCCTCGATCTGTTGCTGTTGAAGGCACTGTCACTGGAACCCATGCACGGATACGGCATCGCGCAGCGGCTGCGGCAGATCTCAGGCGACGTGTTCCAGATCGAGGAAGGAACTCTGTACCCGGCTCTGCAAAAGCTCTTGGCCAAAGGCTGGGTGGCAGGGGAATGGAAGCAAACTGAGAACAATCGTCGAGCAAGGTACTACAAGCTCACCGCCGCTGGGCGGAAGCAATTGCAGGCGGAGCGAGCTCAGTTTGAAAAAGTGCTGGGGGCCATCGTGCGCGTGATCGAGGCATAAGCCGCGGAGAGAAACGATGGAAATTGTGCATAGACTGTGGTCATGGCTGCGGCGCGCTGCTCGTGCCCGCGATCTCCAGGAAGAGATGCAACTGCATCTCGAACTCAAAGTGCAGGAACACATCGCGCGGGGCGCATCACAGGAAGAGGCGCGACGCCAGGCGCAACTCGACTTCGGCAATCGGAGCCTCGCCGCAGAGCGGAGCCGGGAGCGATGGGGTTTCGTACAACTCGAGGATTTCCGCCGTGATATAGCGTACGGCGTGCGCCAGTTTGTCAAGAATCCCGGGTTTACTGCCATCGTAGTACTCACCCTGGCGCTGGGCATCGGAGCCAACTCCGCCATCTTCAGCGTAGTGAATACATTCCTGTTGAAGTCGCTCCCGGTCAGCCATCCCGAGCAATTGGTGAAGATCGGCATCAAGCCCTCCGGCGAGTTTGAACAGAGCGCGTACGAATATCTTCGCGACCACCAGAAAGCGCTCACCGGCATCATCGCCTGGGATGATGGAAATGTCGCCGCGGTCATCGATGGAAAGCCGAGCGTCATAACCGTGGATTATCTCAGCGGGAATTTTTATTCCCTCCTCGGCGTCGACCTGTTCGCGGGACGCCCGTTTACGGGTGCCGATGATGTTCCGAAAGCGCCGGCGGTTGCCGTGATCAGCTACGAGTACTGGAGAGAACGCTTCGGGCTGGATCCGGCGGTACTGGGAAAGCGGTTGCAACTCAAGGACGTTACCTGCACCATTATCGGCATATCCCAGCCCGGATTTCGCGGCCTGCGCACCGGCGGCACAGCGGCCAAGATCAGCATTCCGGCCCAGTGGCACGCGCATTTGACGTTGAAGGACAACACGACGTTCGTCCTGTTTGGACGACTGGCCAAGGGCATGAGTCAAAAGCAGGCCGAAGCCGACCTGGGCCTTGCTTATCGCCAGTGGCAGCTCCCGGAAGCAAAAAGAGTCAACGACCCCACTGAGCGGGAGGCTTTGCTGCGGCAGACTATCGTGATTTCTCCGGCACGCCAGGGATCTCTCGAATTTGATCGGCGTTTTGTCATTCAGCTTCGGCTCGTGGAAACTGTGGTCGCGCTGGTGCTGCTGATTGCGTGCGTCAACCTGGCAAATCTGCTGCTGGCCCGTGGGACGTCGCGTATCCGCGAGATTGCGGTGCGGCTTGCGCTGGGGGCCAAGCGCGGGCGGATTATCCGGCAACTGCTTACCGAAAATCTTTTGCTCGCTATCTTCGGCGGAGTGTTGGGCCTGTCGCTCTCCGTGCCACTGATGCGCTTGTTTACGCTCATCCTTCGCGGCAATGCCAATGCTGATGCGCTTGGCATCCGGATGGATGGCACGGTGCTGGCGTTTGCGGCGGCCTTATCCATCGGTTGCGGAATTTTCTTTGGACTGGTTCCTGCGCTACGCTCGACGGACAATCGGCTTTCGTCGAGTTTCCAGAGACAGCCTGTGACGTCTGGGACACGCTTGCGGTCGCAGCGCATGCTGATTGTGCCCCAGGTGGCCCTCTCGCTGGCCGTTCTGATTCTTACCGGCCTGCTGCTCCGAAGCCTCGAGCGCCTCGACCAGGTCGATCTCGGTTTCGACCGACAGCACCTGCTCTGCTTCTGGCTGTATCCCACTTTGTCCGGATACGAGGATCAGCGCGAACTGGACCTGTACGATCGCGTACTCGAGGCGGTTCGACGCGTGCCGGGTGTGCGCGCGGCGAGTCTGTCGCGCCTCACGCTTCGACACCGCGGACGGCGACACGGCCTGGCGATCGACGGAGCCGTCAACGCTGATGCCCCGTTTGTATTCAATACAGCAGCGCCAGGCTTGTTCGATACGCTTCGCCTGCCTCTTTTGTTGGGAAGGGACTTTGCGCCGCAGGATAGTCCGCCGACACAATCTGTCGCCATTGTGAGCCAATCGCTGGCGCGCAAGTATTTTGGCGGCCGAAACCCCGTTGGTCACCGCATTGCCATGGTCAACGAGGAACCCGGGGTTGCCAGAACCATCATCGGCGTCGTGAACGACATGAAGTTCTCGTCCCGCGATGATGCACCCGCGGCGGCGGTGTATCTGCCTTACGCGCAGGCTCCTCAGTCGCTTCGAGGACAGGCTGAGATCAAGGTGAACACGCTGCTGGATCCTGCGGTGATGATCCCAGCGATTCGCGACCAGGTTCGAGTCGTTGCTGCCGACATGCCTCCGGTAACGATTGTGCCAGATCAAGAGTTGCAGGACTTTGAAAGTCGCGAAGAACGTTCGCTGGCGCGTCTCCTCGTGGGCTTCGGTGCGCTGGCCTTTGGGTTGGCCGTTTTAGGTCTCTATGGCACGGTGGCCTATTCGGTGTCGCAGCGCATGCGCGAGCTGGCGATTCGCTTCGCTCTTGGCTCCGCCCGGCGGGGCGTGCTGTGGATGATCATGAACGACGCCATGCTCTACGTGTTCCTGGGTATTCTCCTGGGTTGCGTTCTCGCCGCCGGCGCATCCCGTGCCGTCGAAAGCTTCTTGTTCGAAGTGCGGGGGTTCGATCCCGTCACGTGCGCTTGGTCGATAGGGCTCATGACCATCTCGGCCCTGCTAGCCACGTATCTGCCAGCGCGGCGCGCTGGGAGGATCGATCCAATAGCCGTGCTACGAAGCGAGTAGCCGGGAAGCATCCGGATATTGATCCCGATGGATGCGGTGTCAACTGTTGCCTTCAGGGCAATGCACTCACCTAGCCAAATTTCCGGCTTTGGGCAGAGGTTTCTCCACCGCATTTGGCTGCCCCTGAAACGGGCTGGCATTCCGAAAAACGAATCGGGCGCGATTGCGGAATGAAGTAGAGCCGATTTGTCAGGACTAAAGGTCTTTCGCGGTCAATTGCTTTCCCCGCGTCGGGCAATTTCAGACATCACTGATCGATATTCGCCATCCGAGTGTAGGCTTTCGACGGCCTTTCGCAGGGCCGCGTCTACCTGTGGATCCTTGGAATATCGGTGGGCCGCATTCACTAACACACGCCCCTTGTCGCCATCTGAAGAAATGCGAGTTGCCGACTGAATCGCTGCGATCGCCATCGCGGAAGAGGTGCCGGGTTTATCGAGCAAAGCCATCAGAACGTGGCTGTGATCGCCATCCGAATGGATGGTGTCAGCGGCGGCAAAGAAATCGCCGCGGGCCGGCTCAACATTCACTCCAACGAGTTCCACAAGGACGCGAGCTTTATCTCCGTCCGACGAAATTCGTTGCGCTGACTTCGCAATTTCGCCAATGGTAGGTGTATCAATTCCTTGCCGGTGAACGAGCGCCACAAGCACCTGCTGGTGGTCGCCATCGCTGGAAATTGAATTTGCAGCGTCGATGAAGGCCTTGCGGACGGATTCATCATGCGCTATACCGGGCAACTGCTTCTTTGAGCACGCGGGCTTTGTCGCCGTCTGAAGAAATCTTCCCGGCCGACCCGAGTACTCGAGCCATTGTGTCACGATCATCGCCATGTGCCGCCAGCAGTGTCGAGAGAACGCGCGCGTGGTCTCCATCCGAAGAAATCGACTTCACCGCTTCGAAATAAGCCATACCAAGACCGCCGTTGTCACGATAGGAGCTTGCCATCTCGATGAGCACTTCGGCCTTGTCACCGTCAGACGAAATATGCTTCGCCGCCCTCGTCACGCCAAAAAGTGTGTCAGCGCTTCCCGCGTCCTTCTTGACGAATGTCGGAAAGCACCCTGCGTTTGTCGCCATCTGAACTGATGCTCTCAACTGCTTCAAAAAGATTCGGGCGCAGCTCACCAGTGAAGTACTTTCCGTCGACGTCAACGAGTACCTGCGCTTTGTCGCCATCCGACGAAATCCCTCGGATCAGTTTCGCGGACTCCGTCAGTTGATCTGTGTTCAGGGTCGCGTGCGAAAAAAGCTGCTCCAGATAGATACGTTTCGATCCATCGCTGTGAATCAATCCAATCTCATTGATTACGGCTTGCGGACCGCCTTGGCGGAGTATGCGGGCGACACGGGCGACCGCTCCAATCCCACTGTCTCGAATGATCTGTGGCAGCAAACGCCCCAGCCATTGCCTGTCCCTCGGAGTCCAGGGGTTTTATGGACGAACCCACGGAGTAGGTCTTGGTGAGGTTTCCTGCCGAATCGGCCTTCACGTCATACCTGCGCCCGGAAAGCCAGGTCCCTTCTTCCATCCGGAAATGGCCGCCAGGAGAAAGCGACTTGACGTCACGGTCGTCATCGGTGAATTCGATGGCGCCGTCAACCTTCACGCTCAGTGACGTCAATCCGTTGCGGGTCGTGATTTCCGTGTGGGTCTCGCCGCTCTGTTGTGACTCGGCTGGCGCAATTGGTGCGCGAGGAGATGGACGGCGCACTCAAGGCAACGAGAGTTAGGCGGTGTCCACTGATGTCTTCGAAGCAGGCGACGCGATCGGCGTCGGCGTCGATCGCAAACCCAATGGCGCAAGAGGAAGGGAAGCTGGAATTGGCGCTCGCGGTGCATGCAATTGAGTGCGTTGGCCTCAGTGGAATCAATTCCTGCCGGCTGTTTTCCGTCGCCGAAGTCTGTGCGAAGGCGATCATTTGCGGCGCATGCCCGCCCACATAGATCAAAATCCCAATTGCGGCAATCGCCGCGCCCAGCGGTGCGATGGTAAGCTTCGGAGCCGCGTTCCGAGTTCTGTCCAGCATGTGATGGACGCGGCTGAAGAGTTGCGAGCGGTTTCCCGTCGCGCCCGCTGCCAGAATGCCCGCGTGCGCCCATTGCGAGAGTTCTGCCACTTTTGTGAGTGAGGCCGCATAGGGCTCGGCCGTTCCGGTGGCTGCGATCACCCAGTCATCGCATGCCATTTCGCGCTCGATCGACATCCGGTGGCCGATCCAGTAGACCGCCGGCTGAATCGGTAGCATCGCTTCAATCAATCTCTGCGCGAGGTTGGTCCAATCGTCCCGGCGCCGAAGGTGGCATAGCTCATGCAATACCACGTGTTCGAGTTCCGAATCCGAAAGCGTATCGAAAAGTGCTCGAGGGATCAGGATCGCCGGATTGAGAAATCCGAGCGACATGGGCGCTGCTATGTCACTCGAAACGAGCAATTGCGTTTGCCGGCGGACACCGTTCGATCCGCCTCAGACTTCTCAATCGCATCTGCCACTCTGCCGGAGCGGGCGTGGCGCTTGCTTTCAATCCCCGCAACTCCCAGTAGCCAGATCCAAGGCGCACCAGCATCACTAAAGAAAGGAAGACCCACATGATCTCGAACGCGCCCAGAATTCTCCCGGAGTGAATGCGAATCAGCGGATGCTCAACAGCCGCTATCGCGGTCCGATCGCACTTCGGAAGGGGCACTCCGCGCTTTTACGAACTCAGACGGTCGCTCAGATACCGGCCCCGGATTTGATTTCGGGACAGATACGGGATGCGGCTCGGGGCTCGCGCCGAATTCTGTAGGTTAAATTTCGGCTCCTGGGTCTTAACGGGTGCAAGAGTCGTGATCGTGGGATTGTTTGTCGCTGCAATCGAAGGCGAATCCGTTTGCGCGCCTGGAATGAACCCTCGTGGACGTGAATGGTTCAAGAAGCAACGCCACGACAGCGAGCAAGGTTACCCACAGAACCGTAAAGCGAGTTGTCGGGTTCAGTCGTGGAAGCAGCTTCAGAAAGAGCCACATCGCCACCGCCAGTAATGTGCCCTCCCAGATTCCGTTGAGGAGAGTTGTCATTGCAAAGTTGACGTGCGTCATTTCTTCCCTCCTTGCTCGCTCTCCGCAATCATCTTTTTGATCCGTCGCAATTCTGCGCGACCGATCGTTTCTTCTTTCAGCAGATTCATCGACCAGCAGCTCGCACGAGCCGCCAAAGAAGCGGTTCACCAAGTAATCGAGTGCCTTGCGGCTGGCTTCTTCCTGAACAACTACGGGTTCATAGACAAAGGCCCGCCCTTCCTTCGTGTGCCGCACATAGCCTTTGGCTTCGAGAATGCGCAGGGTTGTCAGCACAGTACTGTACGCAAGCGGCGGATCGGCCGGTAATGACGCCACTACATCGCCCACGGTCGCGCGACCCTTCTCCCACAGCACTTGCATGAGCGGCAACTCGCCTTCCGTCAGATTGAGTGACTTTTTCCTTGCCAACGCTTCCTCCCCAGCCGAACAATTAAGAAATTAATAGTTTCGAGGAATTTATACGGCGAGCCAGCATCGCTCTGTCAATTATTAAATTAATAGTTCGGCTACTCTCCGCTTCTCGAGACATCGAATACACGCAACGAATGATGATGGCCGGGGAATGCGGTCGAGCTGGTTCGGGTACCCGGCGCCTACCATGGTTTCGACGTTCTCGCCCCGGACGCAAGTGTCAGCAGACAGTTCACGGCTGCTTGGAATGAAGCAATACGCAGGACTTTAACCCAAGCCTGACAGCGCTGTCGACTTCAGGGCAAACCGCTCATTGACACGCGAATATTTGCGCTACACTAACAGTCTCACTGGTACAAATTATCGGGCAGGCCAGAAGATCTGAAAAAGCGACACGCGCGGCTGCGTCGAGGGCGCCTTGCGCTGCCTGGGCATTTGACAACTCGAGACCACACCATGGAGAGGGATCCGTCCGGTTGAACAGCGCCTCAAATCCGGCAGCTTCGGCGAGCAGGTCTCTGACCTGTTTTGCACGGTCAGCCGTAATCGCGGTGAGTTCCGCAGCCCGCCAGCGCACCGCGCTGGATATGTCAGCCGGCAAGCGGAGAAGGATTCCTTGCATTTGATAGATGCTGAGCCCGGTTGGAGCCTGAACCTTATGCATGCGTTCAGCATGTTCATTGAGCCTGTTTCGCCGGTCGACGAACGCTGAGTGGATGCCATCAGCAGCCGGTAACGCGGCGTCTCGCACCAAGTTCAGCGTTTTCGCGACATGTTCCATAACTTTCTTCGGCGTTTGCTCAGCTCCGTGCAGATCAATCGCGAGATGATCGAGCCCGACGGACGACAGCCGATTCATTACGATCTCAAGTGCCGCGCGCTTTTCAGCAACGAATAGGATCTTCTTTCCAGTCGCCGCGAGAGTGGCGATCAGGTTCGTGATCGTCTGGCTCTTTCCTGTTCCCGGCGGCCCGTGCACTACGGCGCTTTGACCGGAAACTATCCCCCAAGATCGCGCACTGCTGGCTCGAATCCGCCTCCATGACCGCGAACAAATTGGTTGGAGGAATGGAATCCAGACTCTTGGGGTCGACATCAACGTGCGCAGCACTCATCAACCGTCGTGCGACGGCATCGCCGGCGATTGCGGCGACGATGTCGCTGCTCATCAGCTCCGTCGTGCGATTCTCCAAATCTTTGACCATCGCCAACTTCTGGAAGGCGAAATTGCCGATTACGGCAAAGGTTTCTGTGGAAAAGCCTGGCACCTTCCCGCATCGCGCTTTGAGCAACTCAATTACCGGTTCGAGACCAGTTGCCGGGTTCGGCGATGCGGCTTGTCCGCTGGCCATTGTACTCGCGTCCTCTTCGGATTCCGGGCGAAACGCCTGCAGCAGGTCGTCTGCGGTGACGGAAACCTTCCACTCCTCATCAAGGACATGGATCAGGACGGGATTTGCCTCCGGATCGCCCGCGATCTCTACCTCGGTTGATTGAATGTCATGTCCCTTAAGCTTCAGGCTAATCGGAAGCAGGAACACGGGGGCAAACGGGTCCCTCCCGCCGTCTTCGGCGGTCCATGAGCACTTGCCGAGCGCCAGGTAGAGCGTCGACAGGCCCTTTTCTTCGAGATTCTCGAGCCCCTTGCGGGCGATTGTGCGAATGTTCGCGGCTTTGAGCTCCTGCCCTGGAAACAGATCGGTCAACGCGATTGAGCCGCCCTCCTGGGCGAATTGACTCAGCGTTGGCCTCATTGGGAGTTCAAGAGTCCCATTGACAAGCGGGCGATAGAACAGAAGGTTATTGCGGCGGGAGAGGTCGATGAGGTGGTTCTTCCAGGCATCGCGAGAGGCTTCGATCAGCGTGCCGCGGAGCTTTTCATCAGTGGCGGCCATTGAGGTGGGTGACATGGATTGTGACTGGTGTTATACCAATATAGCTCAAATTGCAAATCGCCGAGTTTGTTCCCGGCTGGGCCAATGACCCGAGCGGTACCAGTCCTCAGGATCGCTTACCACGCCACGCATAGAAACGGACGAGTGCGAAGGACTACACCGCTGAAGCCGTCGTCTGATTGAAAATGGAGTTCTGCGGTTCTGACGCCGACGCCAATTAAGATCGGCAATGGTCTCCTGCCCAATACACTGTCGTATCGCTGCATGGTCAATCTTTATCCGGCGCGTGTATATTTCGGCGATCTACTTTACTGCTGCCTTCTTTGCCTTAGCCCAACGCGCCTTCTGCGCAGCAGCTATTCTGGCGCGAGCTTCCGGCGAGAGCTGACGTTTTTTAGAGGCAGATTTGGCGCCGGGTCGGCTGGGGCGAGCAGTTTTATGGGATCCGGTCAAAATCGCGGGGACCTGTTCGAGCCTGTTGATCTCTACATCTATTTCCGCGAGAATGCCTTTCGTTTCCATACGGGAGAGTGTAGCAGTGTTATCCGAGCCAAACCCACTCCCCCGTTTGGGTAGCAGATTGTATGAAAGGGACGGAATGAGGAGTTGTCGCGGAGTCAACTCGTTGTTGGCACAACGGGCGCGCACCGCCGACTCTTCTTCAAAGCGGATTTAGGAACGACCCGCCTAACGGAAGTCGAACCTCCGGCATAGGGACGGTTGGGCGACGATTAGGCTCGAAGCAAGCGACTAGTGCGAGACTGAGGACAGGAACCAGTCCAGCTGAATTTGCAGAATTGAGGTTCGCAACATTGCGAATCACAACTCCGCGAAATGGGGCGCGGAGGGTACTCCAGCAAGAGCAACAAACGTTACAAACCGTCGCTGCGAATCGCTAGGAATCTGCGCCTCTCCGTGGTTCTGGTAATGTGTTAGCGTTTTATCCGAGATCTCGGCTCAAAGCCAACCGAACTGCGCTCCACGATACCCGTCGGACCCGTGGACAAAGAAAGCCGCCCCGTTTGTTTGGCTCGGCGAGAAGAAGGAGACGATCACCGAGAAGCCGCGATTCGATTCGGACAAGGAGACAAACCATCTCGACCCAAACCGGCCCGGCAAATGCCGAGGATGGTCGGTCAGCTGGGCAGGGTCCGCGTCCATCAACTTCAAATCTGTGAGCAGCTCAGTGGGCTCAGATACAGGTTCGTAATGTTGCTTACGATTTCGGCATCGGTATATCCAGGCTTGTGCGAGAGTTCCTTCCACGCGGGATCGCCGGCGAAGGCTGCCCAATGAGCTGTGAGAGTCGGCAAGTCAGGGAAGGTCAGCATATAAGTCAGGTTCGGCATGCGTGTGCCGATCACCGTATCCGCAAAGAAGACCGGATTCAGCCCTGCCTTGGTAAACAGCGCGATCTCCGCTTCGTTGAACATCTGGATCTTGCGCGTATGCGCCACCTGGCTCGGGCTCTCGTAGGTACGCAGCTGGAAGATGCGCTTTTCGAGCTTCGGAGCGGTCAGTTTCGGCCAGCCGGAAAAGGCCGAGAGGATGGATCGTTCCGCGCGTACAAATGCAGGCGCTGACGCGGGAGCGTCCCGAAACCCGGATGCGCCCTTCACGTACTCCGGATCCTTCCCAAGCAGGGTGTCGAGCGAGAGCAGTCTCTCGACGGAGGTCGAGGGGATCAGCACATAATAGGTGGGCGTCTCTGGCCCAATATCCAGCTTGAATGTTCCTGCAGGCGACATGCCGAGCCGGTTCAGGGCTGGAATCAGGGCCTGTTCGAAATAGCCCTGGGTCAGCGCAAGCTGCGGTCCCGTGCGCAGGGTGTAGGTCCGCAGCTGGTAGTACTCCTGATGAGCTCCTTCCCCGGGCCCTGTTTCGGCCCCAAACGCCGCCCCACCCGTCGCCGCTCCCGCGGTAGCCAGCGCTGATCTCACAAATTCCCTCCTCTGCATATGCCCTCCATGAGGTCGTTCGCTCTCAGCTTACGACATGTTCCGCTCCAGAATCCCGGAAGCATCCTTTGCGGTCAAATGCGGGATTGTTGCGACAAGATCAGCAACGTTTTGCGCTTGCCACATTGCTGACTGATCGACCGGTTCCGCGACGACCGTAGTTGCACCTAGCCATGCGAAGCACCGAGAGCAGTAGCCAGGAATATCGTTGCCGTCGTCGCCCACAGTGAATCCGGCGAATACACGCAGTGCTGTACCGTCGCTGCCGCGCCCACGACCTGAGCGAATAGACGCTTACACCGAGGAATGTCGCAGATTCCTTCTCGCGAACGTACCGGTTGCCAGTCGACATCTTCGAAGGTGCCTGAGTTCCAAGACGAGCCGCGACCCCGCCAACGACCTTATCAACGAAGTCCTCTTCGGCGGAGCGATGAGTGCAGGGGGTTCGTCGCCGAAGATGCGTGCGAGTGAGGCCGTGAACAATGCCGAACCGCGTTAATGCGTTTCTAAAGTTATGTGAATTCCTGCTCAATCCAAAGTAGCTCTTTTCGAGCATCGGACAAATCTCTCGGTGTTCTACGCATGGGCTCTCCCTTGGGGAATTGGTATTTGTGGAAACCTCTCACTGGACGGTGACGGAATTACAATGCATCTTTGACGAGGGCATCCGTTCTTGGAGTAAAAATGGTTAAGACGCTTCTCTATGAACAGCAAGTGTTGACTGTCGTCCAGCGCCGCCTTACCTCGGCACGACGGTTCAAAATTGCAACAGCAATGGTTTCCTCTGCTGGCATGGATTACGTTCGCGACTCGATTACCCGCTGGCTTCCCTCACGGCTCAACCACATCAACAATCCGTAACATCAGTTTGCCGATTCCTGCTGTTTCTGAAGGGACTCGGCCTGACTTCAGCACAGCGGCCTGCGGTACATCCCGATCCACGTCCCCGTGACGAAGGAATTTGTTCCCGCTTCGATGGCGGCCGAACCAAGTTTGCGGTGTAGTCTCTATGCCACCGGAACGGCGCCAGGAAGATGGATCCCGGTCTCCACCGATCACGGTGGATTCGCCCGTTCTTAGTGATTTGGCGCCATTCGAAGCCGATCGGGGAAACTCATTTCCTCCACCGGAATGCCGGGTGGCACGCGGTGCCCGATTGATGGGAACTGTGACAGAGCGAAAGGGGTCACATTGTTCCATCCCGCCGTTACTTGAAGGTTAGTGTAGTCTAAACTTGGTCTCGTCCATCGGAGCAATCAACTCGCACCGTCTTGATCGCGCTGGGTCGGTGCCTGGTTATTGGCTTCAACTCAGACAATCCTTATCCAGCGGCAGATTCAACCCCAGGTGGGTCCCAACTGGGGCCATTGGATGTGCCCGAACTTCACCCTCGCCATCTCTCCCGAAAGGATTCTCGCTCTCGATTCGGACACCAGCCGGAAGAGATCAACGTGCTAAGCCAACGGCCGTTGGACTTCGTCCAGGCGCCGTTCCAGGTATCGACGTTCCGAATCGTTCTTAACCAGAGCGAGCGCGCGTCGATAACTGTTGGCTGCGCCGTTTGAGTCTCCGATTCGCCGTAGCAGGTCAGCGCGAGTTGAATGAAGCAGATGAAAATTCTCGAGGTCCTCATCTGCCATGAGTGGCTCAATCGTTTTGAGCGCCTGCACTGGCCCTTCAACCATTGCGACTGCGACGCATCGATTCAAGGACACGATCGGACTCGGCTGAACGACTTCAAGAACGTCATAGAGCCGGAGAATCTCATGCCAATCTGTTTCCTCTGCCCGAGCCGCCCTGCAGTGCACTGCGACGATTGCGGCCTGGAGAGCGAACGGTCCGGGGGCGCCCTTCATGGCATGCTCGACAAGCGATAATCCCTCCTCAATTTGGATACGGTTCCACAATTCGCGATGTTGCGCATCTAGCAGCACAATGTCGCCTGCGGCATCGTGGCGCGCATCGCGGCGCGCGTCGTGGAGGAGCATGAGGGCCAACAGTCCCGTCAACTCTCGTGGAGCCTGCGGCTGCATTAGACTTCCTATCAATCGGGCGAGGCGGATGGCTTCGGCGCACATGTCGATCCTCAGCAGGGCGTCACCCCGAGTCGCCGCGTAGCCTTCGTTGAAAATCAGATAGATTACCGTCAGAACCGATGCCAATCGGGTAGACATGTCTTTCAGATCCGGAACGATATAGGGGATCCGCGCGACACGGATCTTTCGCTTTGCTCGCACCAGTCGCTGCGCCATCGTCGCTGGAGGCACGAGAAATGCTCGCGCGATCTCATCCGTCTCAAACCCGCACAGGGTATGAAGGGTCAGGGACACTTGCGCTTCGAGCTTTAGAGCAGGATGGCAACAAGTGAAGATCAGGCGGAGCCTCTCGTCGGGGATGTCGTCGAGATTGTAATCTGGCTCTTCAGCAGTTTGTAACAAACCGGAGATTACAAAGGATTGAAGCTTTTCAGAGTAGCGCTCTCGCCGGCGAATGCAGTCGATGGCTTTATGCCGGGCTGTTTGGATCAGCCAGGCCAAGGGACTATCGGGAACACCGGAGGCATCCCACTGATCGAGTGCGGCGGTGAAGGCCTCCTGGGTGCACTCCTCGGCCAGGTCGAAGTCGCTGACGAGTTTAATCAGCGTCGCGACAATTCTTCCCCAATGGGAGCGATAAGCGTCCTCGACAACCCTGGAAACGTCCGAAGGCATGGCCAAATCATAAGATTTTCATGTCAGACTGTCGATTCGGCCGGCTGCCGTTCGACTCTATACAGTGGAGATTCCAGATGCAATACATGTTTCTGCTCTATCACGATGAGTATTCGCTGAGTGAGACTGATCGAGCCCAGTGCTACGCGGAGTCCGCCGGATATGCCAGAGAACTCCAGGCCAGTGGGAAGCGGGTACTGGCGGCGCCATTGCAACCGACCCTGACGGCCACGAGTGTTCGAACCCGTGAGGGTAAGCGTGTGGTGACCGATGGACCATATGCCGAAACCAGGGAACAATTGGGCGGCTTCTTTCTGGTTGACGCGAAGAATCTGGACGAAGCCATCGAAATCGCGGAAAACATTCCGGCGGGTCGCTATGGCACGGTTGAGATTCGACCGGTTGTTGAAGTTCCCGGGCTTCCGGAAAATTAAATCAACTCACAATTGTCGATTTACCCGCTCGCCGTTCGACTCATAACAGAACGGGAATAAGAGCGACATTGCTCGCAGCCTCGAGGGCGCATTTGCCGACTCGACGGGGCAATAGCGCGCCATTTCAAAAGTATCTCCAGTTTCAGACGCCCATTGCGCGTTGGGCCAACACATTCGTGTGGCTCCACTCATTACGCAGCGTCACGGATTACGAACTAAGCAACCTTGCGACCGTTGCTGAGACCCTTTGGAGGCATCGATGAGAATCCCTAAATCTGTTTCTAGTTCTGTGCTCCTATGCGTTGTGCTGACCTCAACGCTATTTGCTTCTCACCTGCACGGGCAGCTTGAAACCGGGCAGATCGCCGGCACGGTGATGGATATAACCAGCGCCGCGGTGCCGGGCGCAGCCGTTGCCGTCAAGAACCTCAGTACTAATACAGTGCGCAATACGGTTTCTTCGCCGTCCGGTGCTTACTTGGTACTCGGCCTTGAACCGGCCATTTATCAGGTAACTGTAAGTTCCAACAGTTTCAAAACCTATGTCGGCAAGGTCGAAGTAACCGTTGGCGGCCATGTGACCTTCGATGCCAAGCTCTCTGTCAGTGGCACCACCATTGAGGTGCAAGTAGTTGGCGAGGGCGGCGCGCAGGTGAATACTCAGACCCAGGAGATGTCACAGGTCGTCGACACCCAGCAGCTTGCCGAACTCCCCAGCCTCACCCGCAATCCCTACGATTTCGTCGCACTCGCGGGAAATGTTTCAGGGGGCGATAACAGCACGAACAGCGGCGCCAGCGCTATCGACCAATTGGGCAGCGGCCAGAACCAGCAAGATCGCGGCGTGGGTTATTCAATCAACGGCCAGCGCGAATCCGGTACTGAAATCCTCCTCGACGGCGTGGAGAACATTTCTATATTCACCCAAGCCATCGGCGAAGACGTTCCCGTGGACGCCACCCAGGAATTCAGCGTTATCACCAGTAACTATTCGGCAGAGTACGGACGCGCCTCCGGAGGCGTCATCAATGTCACCACCAAGGCCGGCACCAATAACTTCCACGGATCTGCCTGGGACTTCAATCGCCTCTCCGCGTACACCGCCAACACCTACGGCAACGATGCAGCCAATTCGGCGTTCCTCGCGGGCGGCGGGTCAGGGGCCCTGCCCGACCCGAAAGGTATTTACACTCGCAACCAATTTGGATACGAAGCCGGCGGCCCGATCAAGAAGAACAAGATCTTCATCTTTGAGAGCACGGAGTGGACGCGCGTGCGCAGCTCCGCCACCGAAAGCGAGGAGGTCTTCGATCCCGCCTTCATCACCTTGATGCCCACGAACATCCAGAACTATTACAAGACTTACGGCCAAACGACGCTTGCGTCCACAGGGGTAGCTTCGACGGTTGGGCAGGTTGCGGCCACAGGCGTTACCTTCGGTTCGGCCAACAACACGACGCCGATTCCTACGTCGACCCCGATCTTTGATACCGTCAACTTCAGCGCTCCGTTCGACGCGGGTGGCGGCATTCCCCAAAACACCTACGATCTCATCGGCCGCGTGGACTATAACCCCACAGACAAGACCCAGATGTTCTTTCGCGGAGGCCGCGAGAACTCCATCCAGCTTCCCGGATCCAACACTTACAGTGCCTATCCCCAGTACAACACCGGCACCACTTTCCTGAACCAGAGCTATCTCTACAGTGTCTCCCATATCTTTACGCCCAACCTGTTTCTGAGCGCCAAGGTGAGCTACACGCGCTTTAACGAAAACACCTCTTTCGACCCTAAGCTCATTTACGTTCCGAACCTGATGTTTGTCTCGCCCACCGACCCGAATACCGGCGCATTAATTCAGATGCCGGGTCTCGGAAAACTTTAGCGAACCAGGCCTGGGCGGTCTACCGGCCGGCGGTCCTCAGAACACCCTCCAGTTCGAACCCGATCTCTCCTGGACCAAAGGCAAACACTCCATGCGCTTCGGATTCCTCGATACCTACATCCAGTTGAATTACGCTTCCGGCGCTTATGCTCAGGCCGTCGAGCAGCTTGGCTCCACGTTCCAGGACAGCTTGAACGACATGATGAACACCGCTGGGAACCCTAGCGGCGCACCTCTAACCTCGTTCGCGACGCGAGTCGACCCCCAGGGCAAACTTCCGTGCCCCGTCGACACCTCGACCACCGACGGCAACTTTGGCGATGTCATTAACAATGCCTCCTGTGCAATCCAGACGCCCCTTGCCGAAGCATCCTTCGCCCGCAGTTATCGCTATAAGGATTGGGCCGGGTATGGAGAAGACACCTACAAGGTGACGCCGCGGTTGACCCTCAATGCTGGTCTTCGCTACGAGCACTACGGCGTGCAGCACAACAACCACCCAGGTCTCGACTCTAACTTCTACTTCGGCTCGGGCAGCAGCCTTGAGGCGCAGGTCCGGAGCGGACAAGTCGAGATTGCCGACAAGAGTGCGGCGCACGGTTTCTGGAAGTCCCGATGGGGAACCTTTGCGCCTCGCGTCGGCTTTGCTTATGACATCTTCGGCAATGGCCGTGACAGTGTCCGCGGCGGCTACGGCATCAGCTACGAGCGCAACTTTGGCAACGTAACCTATAACGCCAGCTTCAATCCGCCGGCCAGCGCCGTGATCAGCGATGCCTGTTCTGCAGAGGATGCAAGCTGCAACGCAACGGTAACCAACGATGATCTCGGCCCCCTGGGCAAATCCATCGGTCCACAATACCTGCCTCCGGTGCAACTTCGCCATCTCGATCAGAACATCGAAGTTGCGCAAACCCAGTTCTGGAGCCTTGCCGTTCAACACCAATTCGCACGCGGAGCATTAGTTGAGATCGCCTACGTCGGCGCAAAGGGAAGCCATCTCTACGATCTTTCGGACGTGAATCAGGTTGGCGCCGGCCAGGTTTATCTCGGCGATCCGGTCGTCCAGAGCAACGCCAACTGTTCCAATTCTGGCATCGCAAATCAAATCACAGGCGTAGCGGAGTGCCTCACTCGTCCCAACGCGCAATATAGCAACGTCAACATGCGCGGCAGCGGGGCGAGCCAGCTTCTATGATGGCCTTAACGTCAGGGTGCAGATGCAGAACCTTCATCAAACAGGTCTGAGCATGGCCACCAATTACACGTGGTCCCATGCTCTCGATGAACTAAGCTCCACCTTCGGTGACAGCCTGCAGGGCGGATCAGGTTATATTGGTTCGCTGGGTTATACCTCTCTGGCCGATCCGCGCCTCGATTGGGGCAGCGCCGACTATGATGTTCGCCAGCGCTTAACCGTCGCTCCCATCTGGCAGACGCCATGGTTCAAGCAGGGAACGGGAATCGAGCGTCGGACCCTGAGCGGCTGGGCACTTTCCGGCATTTTCACGGCACGCGGCGGAGTACCATTCTCAGTATTCGACTACAGCGAGGACGGAACCGGCATCACTGTGCCCCGTCTGGAGCCTGCAACGTCTTTCTATTCCGAGTCGGTCAGCAAACATCCGCAGCGACTGGGCCCCAACACCTTCAATGGCTTGAATATTCCGCTTCCCAAGAGCTTTGTTCCGCTCAGCAGCACGTTGGGTATCTCGGACTTCGGACCGTTCCCGAGCGACATGATGCGCCGCAACTCGCTCCGCGGTCCGGGAGCATGGAATATCGACGCATCGCTCCACAAGACCTTCGCGATTACTGAGCGTCTGGGAATGGAGTTCGTCGCCGAGGGCATCGATATCCTGAACCATCACAATTTCTACGTAAACACGTCAACTCTGAGCTACGGCGGCGTTACAACGACGCCGCTCTATGTTCAAGAGCTGAAGGGCGGGCTCGGTACGTTAGCGACCGGCGGCAACCACGATGAGCGGCGGTTTGGCCAGTTTGCATTGAGACTTGAGTTCTAGGGTCGGGCCCGCATTCTTGCCGGAGCTTCCCTCGAGTTACGTCGGGGGACGAAAAATTTTCAGAACCAGGTTGGCTGTGTTCTGCCAGAACCAATCGTGTACCATCGATTTTCAATCATGTGCTTAATCGGCGCCTGAGGCTTATCGGCTTCAAAGCTGGCAAATTGCCTGTGCTGGAGAATCAAATGCGGAGGAATAAAATCAGGATCACAGTATTCGCATTCTGCGTCTTGGTGACTCTACCCAGTTCAATCTGTCCTCGAGTACAGGTTGAACTAGCTCCCTATCCGAACATGGCTCCTTTCGATCAGTATTTGATTCCGGACGAGAAGGCTGAGATCGCGCTGGCTCGCAGTGCTGCTCCGGCGTCGATTTCGGATCAAGCTGAGGTGATGGTGCTACGGCGGGATGGCTATGCTACGGCCGTGAAAGGCTCGAATGGATTTGTCTGCATTGTCGAGCGATCATGGGCCAAGGCGAGCAATGAGTCGGACTTTTGGAATCCGAAGATTCGCGCTCCAATATGCTTTAATCCGACAGCCGCAACAACTTTTCTGCCGATTTTTCTTATGAAGACCAAACTGGCGCTCACCGGGAAATCCAAGTCGGACATCGTCGCGGCGACCGCTTCGGCACTGGACAAAAGAGAACTGCCTGGGCTCGAGCCGGGAGCGATGTGCTACATGATGTCCAAGCAGCAGTATTTGGGCGACCGCGACAGGAGCTGGCATCCCCATGTCATGTTTTTTATTTCCGGCGATGCTGCGAAAAGCTGGGGAGCGGACGCGGAGGACTCGCCGCTGATTGCGGCCAATGATCCGGAGGAGCGAGTAACGATATTCATGATGGTGGTGGGGCGCTGGTCCGACGGGACCTCCGGGCCGCCGATGGTTGAGTGATCCGCGACGGGTGAATCATCTGCTCCGATTTGGGACCTTCCGAATCGTTTTTCTATGGGATCGGACCAAACTCGTCGCCGCGTACTAATGCTGGTGTGCACAACGGCCCTGCCCGCCGGAGCCCATTCGATCCAGCGCGGTGATGGGTGCGCCCTTCTGGTCATCGGTATCCCCAAGGAGCCGGCCCGCCGCCGGCGAAAGACCAAAGACGCGGAAGTAGTTACCGGAAACGAAAGTTCCCATGACAGACTTGGCTACCGTCTGCGGTCCGGCGCGGTGACGGTAATGGGCCGCCAGGCGTAACCCGATTCCATCGCGGCCCGCTCTTCGAACTCCGGCAGGCTCTTTCGTACATGTAATATGTGTCGGTGGCGAAGAGGGAATAGTCCCCCTTATCGTTCCAGCCGCTGTTGACGCAGCAGTTGTCTTCGTCGCCGATGCGGATGAGGGTCTTAGGATCGGTTGCCGGCAGGTTATCGAGCAGGATAGCATTCACCAGCGTGAAGATCGCCGAGTTGGCGCCGATGCCGAGCGCCAGCGTGAGAAGCATGGTAACGGTGAACCCTGGGGTCTTGCGCAATTGGCGAAACGCATAACGCGAGATCCTGCAGCAGAACTCTTATCGTCTAACCACCACCCGCGTCGGCTCGCACCGGATACAGGGCACGCTTCCCTCCTTAGTGCACATGAATCTCGCCAGAGCCGGTTTGCATGCGGACCAGGGGACCACCGCCATTGAGATTACCCTTGACGTGATGGTGATCGAGCGAGCCCTGCACCAACATTTCGTGATCCGTGATCACAGAGCCCGAGCCCGTGGACGCATCCACGGTGAGCGAAGCGTTACCGGACCAGATGTCGATATTGCCCGACCCGGTCTGCAAGGTCCATGCCGCGGAGGGCGTGCCTGTCGCTTTGATATCACCCGAGCCAGTCTGCGCATTGAAACTGCCGTGAACGTCTTTGATCTCGATGTTGCCCGATCCCGTCTCCGCTTTCACATCTCCTTCACCGGTCTGTTCCGCAGTGATGTTTCCAGATCCGGTTTTCACAATAAATGGTCCCTGCAAGCTGCTCGCGGTGATATCGCCTGAGCCGGTTTGGAGTTTGGCGTTCTGTCCAACGCCTTCATCTACTATGTTCCCTGATCCTGAGATAGCGCCAAGAAGTGTTCCGGCAGGAGCCTCGATCTCGTAATCGATGCTGATTCCCTCCCAGTGCTCTTCGTGGTGTTGCCCCACCCGAATCACATTGCCGGTCTGTTCAATTGGAGGATTTGCTGCGATTTCGCGAGCCTGTGTTTCGCTGCCGTCGCGACTAACGTGAATCTGGCCGTGAATGTGGAACTGGCTGCCGGAACCGCGGGTGAGATGGATATCGCCGGCCCCGGTTGAAACCATCAATTGCGCTTCACCGCTGACTGAAAGCACGCGGTCGAAGGACATCGAATCATTCGACTCGGTCTGCGCCGAAACCGCAGGCATGGCGCCCGGCTCCGTTGCTTCCGCCACGAACTGCTGTGCGCCCGAATTCACGGCTGCAGGTCGAATCGCCGGGACGGGAACAGGGCGTGGAAGTGCCTGAACTGTGGGTGCGGATTGCGGTGTAGACGCAGCCCGCACCCGCACCATTGTCGTCGCGGCCAGGCAGGCAATTGGAACGAGCACAACCGCGACCAGTGCGCGGCGGCTGCCGGCAAATGCCCGGCGAAATGCGTGATCATCGAGTAAACGTTCGATGCGGCGGCTGAGACTTCCGGAACGTGCCATTGGGACTCCTACTGCGGCAGAGCGTGTCGCCGCCGCAAATTCGAGAAGGATTTGGGCATAAGAGGTTCGGCTTTCGGCATGCTCGATTCCTGCGCGGTCGCTGATGGCCTCGGCCAGATCCGCGAGTTCTCTTTTCAGCCACCAGCCCAACGGGCTGAACCAAACCAGTGACGCGTGCAGTGCGGCAAGGAGCTGTAGATAAAAGTCGCCCTGCCGAATATGCGAGCTCTCGTGAGCGAGCACAATTCCGAGTTTCTCCTCATCCCAGCTCTCGAAATCGGCAGGAAGCAGGATGGCAGAACCGATCGTGAGGGGCGAAGAAACTCTCGGGCTCGCGCGCACACGCAGCGAGGCAAAGCCGATGGGCATCTTGTGTGGGACGATCGGAGTGGCACTGTACCAAAGTCGAAGTGCCGCAGCCAGGCCAACGACAAGCCGCACAAAGAAAACCGCGGCCACCGCCAGATATAGAAACCAAAACACAAACGAAGAAGAAAGCGAGCCCCGGCTCGGCTGCAGCGAACCCTGCGTGCCTTCACCGCGGCTGGCAGCATAGACCATCGCGTCTTTTGGCGCAGGGGCCAGTTGTCGTGCATCGGTGGGCTGGGATTCCTTGTCAGGCGACGAGCTTGCAGTCTCTCGTGCCGAACCTGCGGACTCTTCGTGCTCCATCGATTTGCCTTGCGGTACGGCCCCGGCGTTCGGCTGAGGCACACGGCCTGAAGGGTTATTGGTCAGGATCCGTGCCTGTAACTCTTCAAGCAGGGTCATCGCCTGCGTCGGGAGTGCGATGCTTGCGCTCGCCGGCAGAAGCTGCCACCGCCCCAGAGTTGGCAAGAGCCACGGCATTGCCAGCGCGGTCGTCAGCACCAGGCCCCAGGCGGTCTTTTGCGCCACAACATGATGCACCCGGAAGACGCGCAGGCCGGCTGCGACCACCAGGGCTACGACAAGTGACCGGAGAGCTGATTCGATAAGGGCCGGAATCATTGAACCCCCTTCTTGGCGTTGGACCGGTTTTTCTGCGCATCGGCTACACGTTCGGCGAGACGCTGGAGCTCGGCGTGGCCGAGCATTCTGGAATCGACCAGGCCAACCAGCAAGGCCTCCATCGATCCCCCGCAGAACCAATCCACGATGCGTTTGACCGCGCGTCCAGCCACCCGCTGCCTCGATTGAACCGGGTGGTAGATGAACGCGCGAGCATCGAGGTTGTGCGCCACGTAGCCTTTCTCTTCGAGGCGGCGCAACACCGTACGAACCGTCGAGTCTTTCAGATGACGATCCAGTTCTTCGCGGACCTCATCGGCCGTCACTGATCCGCGGCGCCACACGATGAGCAAAATGCTTCGTTCTAGTTCGCCCAGCTCCGCAGGATCGTGGCTCGCGTTGGTCCTACTCTTCATAGTGTTACCGACTGTAACACATAAGGCGGGTCGGAACGCAAGTGAATTTCTTGTTCGATTATTCATTGGGGCTCTGCCCCCCTTCCGGCTGCCGAATTGTGAATCGGCCTCCTTGGGGGTGCCCGCAGACAGGTACGTTGCAGCTTGCTCGCGCTTCGACCTCGCGCACCTGTTTGAAGACGCGGCTTCAATGCCATCTTTGCGGCAGCGGCAGTGGGGCGCGTATGTCGGCGGAGGAGCATTCGGCGCGAGTACTGGATAGGTCAGCTCGCAAAGAACTCGTTGACCCGCCCGAGGGCTGCAAGTAAAAACGGAATACTGGCGCCAAAGCCGACTTTACATTCCTTATCGTTGGACGGATCGTTCTATTAAGGAACCGAACAGAGTTATCGTTCTTTGCGGGGTGGAATGTGCCGATACGGAAATCATAGCCGAGATCCGCGTTTCAAGCGTGATCGCCATCGGGGTTGCCTTCGCGACCCAAGCTTTATGGAGCACTACCGAGAGGAGCAGTGACTGGATGCATCCATTATTCGGCGACCTCTAGCCTTAGACGTATCGAAACCAAGTATTATGTCGGGCAGCCACGCGGAGAGACGATCTCTACCATCGGGGCCGTTAATTGATGGTGCGATCGTTTCATCCCCACCACGTTTCGCCAGGCGCCAAATGTGCGCGAACATAATCGGGGTTGGGTTCTGCGCCGAGGCCGGCTTGTCGGGGATGAGGATGCGGCCGTCTTTCACCAGCGGGCCGTTATGGGTGATGAAGTTTGACCAGCCGGGCCTTTGAAATCGCGCATGGCGGCGGTGCTGTGCGCCGAGGCTAGCGCGCCGAGTGCGCTGGAAGTATTGTGCGAGCAGACAGGCATGTCGTAGAGATCGGCGAGGTCGGAATTGTTTTTGGCCTCAAGCAGGCCGCCCGACTTGGGTATGTCGATCTGTGCGACGTGGCATCTCTGATGAATGATGAAGGGAAGAAAGCTGCGCCGGATGTAGAGGTTTTCGCCGGTGAGGATGGGCACAGGCGATTCTTCCGTGAGCTTGATCCATGCATCCAAGAAGTCTGGCGCGAGCGCGTCTTCGAGCCACATGGGGCGCATGGGGGCGACGGCGCGAGCGAGATTGAGCGCATCGCTCCAATCGAGCTCCCAATGCGTATGGACGGCAATACCGAAGTCGAAACCTGGAAGCGGACTGATGGAAGGCGAGGTAGCGAGTGCACGGAGTGAAGGGACGCCGCAGGGCAGTCCTCTTTCACCGTTGTTATCGAACATCCTGCTGGGCGATCTGGATCGCGAACTGGAACGACGGGGTCATCGTTTCTGCCGCTACGCTGACGACTGCAACATCTACGTCCAAAGCGATCGGGCAGGACAGAGGGTCAGGCAGTCAATCGCGGCGTTTCTGGAGCAAAGGCTGAAGTTGAAGATCAATGCGGCCAAGAGCGCAGTGGCTCGACCGTGGGAGCGCAAGTTCCTAGGCTACAGCATGACGTGGCACAGGAAACCGAAGCTCACCGAAGTAAAGAACGTGTTGGAGGAACTCGATGGTTGGCTACGGCGCGAGCTGCGGACGCTGGCTAAAAGGTTGCTTTTGCGCTCCGCCGAGCCACTGCTTCCAGTCAAGCTGCGCCACATCAATTGGCTTCGGCACGCAATTAGAGCCGTAGTTCTGCCACCAATAGGTGCGCACCTGTGTTACCTGCCCGAGCGCGCCGCCCTGGATGAGGGCCACCGCGTTGCGGAAATGGGGCCAGCTCCTCTGCTGCATTCCGCACTGCCCGCCCACGTGATTCACTTTAGGCTGGGGTCCGGCGAAGTCGATCCACACGACACCCCTATGGCCATAGTGTCCGAAGATCAGGTCGGCTTGCCGTCGCCATTGATGTCGACCATTCAGCCGCCTTCGGTGTCGTAGCTGTGGGTAATCAAGTGCAGCTTCCACTCCGCGCCCAGTTTCCCAAGATTCTCCCACCAGAAGATGCCGTTGGTCGTCCACCCGGCGGCCACCACGTCGGGCCGCCCATCGTGATTTACATCGACCGTCCACTCCCCGCAGTCGGAAACGAACTCGTTCATCATTCACACTTCGAGATACTGGTGCCGCTTCGACTCGCCACACTTATGGTTCCCGACCCACGCAAGAATTCACCGCCATCACCGCATGTGCGCGCCTCTCAAAATACACGCAATGAAAAGCAGGCTCATCAATTCTGCAGGAACATCTTTACTGCCATACCCGCCAGGCACACAGCAAAGATGCGCCGGAGCTGGAGGCCGGTCGCAAGCTGCGCAATGGAGCCTCCGAAATAACCACCAACAAAAAAGCCCAGCGCCAATGGCGCTGCGAGCTTCAAGTTGGCGTGGCCGGCACTGTAATATTTCCAGAACGCCAGGGCGCCGATGGGGAGAAGCAGAGTCGCGAGCGAGGTTCCTTGAGCGCTCTTCTGATCCATGCCGTAGCCGTACACCAGGATCGGAATGAGGAAGATGGCACCTCCCAATCCAATCATTCCGGAAACGATTCCTATCATTCCTCCGATGGCGAGCGCAATCAGCCAATTCATAGAGACCTCCAGTTTTTTCTTGACTCAGCCCGCAAACGAGCATATACGTCGTATTGCGTAGTAGTACACCGTATGGCATGTGAATGCAACGGGAATATGACGAGGGCGCAGGATTGAGAGGCGACAAGGCTGTGCAATAACCGAAAGGTGGCTCCATTGGGCAAAAAACGAACAATTGAATCCTATTTGCCGCTGACTCCGGCGCTGTTCCACGTCCTGCTAGCGCTTGCCGATGGTGAGAAGCATGGTTACGTCATCAGCAAGGAGATTGCGCGAAGGACCAACAACGAGGTCAATCTGAGCACGGGCACGCTGTACGGCATCATCAGGCGGTTGCTCGACGACGCCATGATTGAAGAGTCAATGCAGCGTCCGGACTTCAGCCTGGACGACCAGCGCCGCCGCTACTATCGCCTGACGAAGTTAGGCAAGGCGGTGGCCGAAGCGGAAGCAGAGCGGATGGAACGCGTTTTGGCCCTGGCGCGCCTGAAGCACGTCCTGGGTCCGCAGAGCGCCTGAGGTTTGCATGGCAGCCAGGATTGATCCAAGGACCGAACCACAAGAGCGCATTTTTGGCGCGCTCCTGCGTTTGTTCCCTGCCGATTTCCAGGATCGTTTCGCAGGTGAGATGCGGTCACTCTTTCGCGACCAGCAGCGGGATGCGCGGGATGCGGGCCGCGGGGCCTATGTCTGGTTCTTCTTGGACACATGCCGCGGCCTGATTGCCACCGCATTCCAGGAGCATCGGGACATCCTGTTCCAGGACGCGGGTTACGCCCTCCGCCTGATGCGTAAGGATTTTTCGTTCACGGTCGTTGTGATCGCGATTCTCGGGATGGCGATCGGGGCGAGTACAGCGGCGTTTCTCGCGGCCAATGCGATTCTGATCCAGCCTCTACCGTTTTCCGGCGGCAATCACCTGATACATCTGCAACAGCGGAGGCCGGGGATCGGCGTGGAGAACATGGCGTTCTCCGTGAAGGAAATCGAAGACTACCGTTCGCAGAATCACACGCTGGATGCGGTGGTCGAGTTCCACGAAATGACGTTCAGCCTGCTCGGCGGCCACGAGCCGGCGCGCGTGGATACGGGAGTGGTCTCCGCAAACTTCTTCCGCATACTGGGAGTGACCCCGTTGTACGGCCGGACGTTTATGGATGAGGACGACACGCCAAACGCACGTCCAGTATTGATACTTAGTTACAGCTTCTGGCAAAGAAGCTTCAGCGGCGATCCCAAGGTGGTTGGCCAGAAGTATTCCATGAACGACAAAGAGCATGTTGTCGTGGGCGTTCTGCCGCCGATTCCGCAGTTCCCCTCGGAAGTTGATGTGTATATGCCCACGGTGGCATGCCCTACGCGTTCCGGCGAGCATGCGCTTCATGAGCGCCAGTGGCACATGATGAATGTGTACGCGACGCTGAAGCCCGGGGTAACACTGGCCGAGGCGCAAGCTGACCTCAACCAGATTGCGAAGCGTCTGCAAACTGCGTACCCGGATGATTATCCGAGTGCGAAGGGATACGAGATCGGGTTACGTCGGGTCCATGAAGAGCTCTCCCGCGATATTCGGCCTGTGCTGATCGTCCTCTCTGCAGCCGTGGGTCTGCTGTTGCTGCTGGCATGCGCGAACGTGGCAGGAATCATGGTTTCGCGAATGCTGTCGCGCACCCGCGAACTGGCGGTTCGGACGATCCTCGGCGCGGGTCGAAACCGAATCCTGCGCGGGATGCTTACAGAAGGGATCATGCTCGCGATCCTCGGCGGTATAGCCGGACTGATGCTCGCGTACGCGAGCGTGGGGCTGCTCGTAAGTTTTACTGCGAAATTTACGAGTCTTTCCTCGCAACTCAGTTTTACGCCGGAGGTAATCGCATTTTGCCTTCTGCTGTCGCTGACATGCGGGGTTGTGATCGGTATTGCGCCCTCAATCGGAGTGCGATTCATGCCGCCGTTCACGATGGAGAGAGGCAATGTCAGCGTGTCCAGTCGAATAAGTTCGAAGACCCGAGGCGCCCTGGTTGCATTGCAGCTTGCATTTTGCGTGGTCCTTCTGGTCGGAGCCGGGCTGGCGCTGCGTACCGTGCGCCACCTGGAGGGAGTCGACGCCGGGTTCCAACCGAGCGGTGTACTTACGGCGCGAATGTACATTTTGAATGGGACGCACCAGGAATTCTTCAGGCAACTGCTCGAGCGGATACGACGACTGCCTGGTGTTGCGTCGGCCGGACTGGCGAGTACGATACCGTTGCACGACGCCAATTTGGACGGGCCCGTACCCATCGAGGTTCGCGAAGCAAAACTCGTTCAGCGCAGCGAGAGCAAGCTCAGCCCTCCGGTGATTCGAATCGTGACACCGGATTACTTCCGCACACTGGGCGCTCACATCCTTGCGGGCCGCGATTTCAAAGAACAGGATACGAACCAAGCGATGCCGGTCGTGGTCGTCAACCAACATCTCGCCAACCACTATTGGCCCAATGGCGGCGCGGTGGGTCAGCAGATTGCCATCTCGCCTGGGAAATGGCTTCCTATTGTCGGAGTGGTGAGTGACATCCGGCACATCGGCCTCGATCAGGATCCCGTGGATGAGGTATACGGGTCGCTGGCGGAGTCGCCCCAAGCTGCAATGAGCTTAGTGATCCGGAGTCCGCAGACCTCTCCAGAACTCGAAGCGCAGCTTAGGTGGATCGCGCATGACATTGATCCGAATGCCGTGGTCGCGGATGTGCGCCCAATGATACAAGTGCGCAAGGATTGGCTTGCATTACGGCGCACGACCGCGATGCTCCTCAGTGCTTTCGCCGTGATTGCGTTGTGTATCACGGCATCAGGCATTAGCGGCATGATGGCACTCACCGTGGGAGAACGGAAACATGAGATAGGCGTGCGGCTGGCCGTGGGAGCGACACCGGGCTCCGTCATCCTGTCGATGATGAAACAAGTATTGGTTCTCATGACGGTTGGACTGGGAACAGGATTCTGCGCGGCCTGGCTGATGTCAAGTTCGATGTCGCACGTCATCTCCGGCATCGCGCCTCGCGACGCAATAACCTTCACAGTTTCGTCGGCGTTGCTGATCGCGGTGGCAACCGTTTCATCGTTCGTGCCGCTGACCCGAATTGCCAAACTCGATCCGATCGTATTGCTGAGGGCCGAGTGAATCCATGCCTGAAAAGGAAGCCATGTTGAGGGACGTAACGAGCAAAGCGGCACTTCCGTTGATTGGGGTCGCGATCCTGGGCGCGGCGTTTCAACGGATTTGCGCGCAGGAGCAAAGCCGGCCGGTAGTTCGTTCGGAGATGCTGGTATCGAGTGAGTGGCTCGATCGACACCTGAATGACCACGGCCTAATTGTCTTGTACATCGGACGCGATCGGAGCCAATTCGATTCCGGCCACATACGGGGTTCGCATTTTGTACTTCTCGACGATTTAGTTGAGCAGCGCAAGGATTCCCTGAATGAACTTCCATCGATCACGGATCTGCAGGTAACGTTCGAGAGCGCGGGTGTGGACGAAAGATCACGCATCGTGCTTACCGACTCTGCCGCGGGCGTTCTGGCAGCGCGCGCCTACTTCACTCTCAACTACCTCGGATATGGGGAGCACGCGGCGCTTCTAGACGGAGGCCTGAAAACGTGGATTGCCGAATCGCGAAGGACGTCGAAGGAAGAACCTCCCATCGTTCGCGCGGAGTTCAGTTCACGCGTTCATCCCGACATTCTGATCAGCACGGCGCAAATGCTGCAGCTGAGTCTCGGTGTCATGAAAGGGGATCCGGACTATGTACTGCTCGATGCAAGGCCGGTGGCCGAACACAATGGCGTCGTGAATTCCGAGTCTGTACCCCAGGCAGGACACATCGCCGGATCGCAAAGTCTGTATTGGAAGAACCTGATTCGCTCGGACGCAAACCCGCTGCTGCTTGATCCGGAAGAATTGCAAGCGCAATTCATACTCGCAGGCGCCAGACCGGGCAAGTCGGTCGTGACCTATTGCCGCACTGGCATGCAGTCATCGTTTACTTATTTCGTCGCTAAGTACCTGGGATACCGGGCTGCCATGTACGACGGCTCAGTCTACGAGTGGGTTCGCGCGGGTAACCCCCTTGTGACCTCGTTTGGACTGCAGGGCGCGGGCAAGGCTCATCAATAACTGATCTAGTCGGTTGAGGAGGGTAACCATGAAGCGTAATTCCATCCTTTCGATAGTCGCCGCGTGTTTGTTGGTGAGCTCTGTCAGTATGGCTGCCAGCGAAACGCCAAAGGGTTCCAAGGGTGTTGGTCATCCGGAACTGGTTGTCTCCACTCAATGGCTGTCTGACCATTTGGCTGATCCAAACCTGGTAATCGTACATATCGGCCATGACGAGAGCGACTATCGTGCCGCCCATATCCCCGGTGCCCGATACCTCGCCATGAACAAATTTGCGACCGGTCAAACCCCGCCGGGAACCGAACTGCTGCCGCCAGAGGAGCTAAAGAAGAACTTAGAGGAGATCGGGATTGGGGATAACTCCCGCGTGGTGTATTACGCACCCGATTGGGATCCAATGGCAACCCGTCTCTTCTTTACCATGGACTACCTTGGTCACGGCAACCAGGCAGCGCTGCTCGATGGCGGTCTCGACCAATGGACGCGGGAGAAGCGGCCCACCTCCACGCAGATAGACGACTCCAAACCCGGCAGCCTGACAGTCCATCTGCATCCCGAGATCCTCGCGAACATGGACTTCATGAGGAAGCTGGTTGCCGATCCTGAAAACGGCGTTGTGATCGTTGACGCTCGTCCGTCGAAACGATATCGTAATGGTCATTTGCGCGGTTCTGGATCCTTCTATTGGGAGAACGCGTTAGTCAGCGAGAAAGAACCGTTGCTGAAATCGCCGGAACAAATTCGGCAGCTTTTTACCGCGGCCGGGGTGACCGGCAAGAAGAAAGTCGTAACTTATTGCGAAGTCGGCCTGCAGGCATCGTATGTGTATATGCTGGCGCGTTACCTGGGGATTGACGCCGCGATGTATGACGGATCCTATAACGAATGGAGTGAGGCCAAACAACCCGTGGTTCGGGGAGACTCCCTCGAGTAGACTGGCTCCTTGCGATAGTCTACTAACCAATCGCAATCTAGGAGCAGGGCGTCCGGAGAGATCGATGGTCCATACTTTCGATTGGAACCTAAGGTCGCCGGATCTTGGGAATCCATTGCTGGGCAAATCAATATCTGATGTGATCACGGTCCCTTCTGCCGAGGGGAGTTTGGTATGAGTCGACAAAAGCCGACTTTAGAGTAGTAATCGGCCTCATAAGTGGCCTCGCCGATTATGCGCTCGTCGACGCTTCAGCGTGTCTCACTCTCCCAACCTTCCTCGATTATCGCGAAATTCGAGACGAGACAGATTGCCCATCGTCTCGGTCCGATGTCTTCCATATCCGGGCTAAGTGAATCTCATGTAAACATCAGTCAATCGCGGGGCTTAATGCCAGTGACACGAAGCGGATCGTAGTTCCAACCCCTCTTCGTGAATGCGCTTTCGAGTGTCTCGTCGAAAGTTCGCTGAGTGATGCTTTGTCAAGATGCCAAGCCTCAAAGAAGAGTACACGTTCGCCTGTCTCAATTACTCTGCCTGGAGGTTTCCCGCATAACTTGAATGGGCAGATCATCAAAGGTGTGCCTGAGACGTTCCAGTTCCGCCTTGCGTCTCAGAAACTCATCCATCTCGCGTTTTGCCGCCTCAATATCACCAGCTTTCCTGCTCGCCTGGCTCAAATGGTAATGGGCAGTGACGTTGGTTGGATCGAGCTCGATCGCGCGTCTGAGATATGCGCGTGCCTGCAGCGACGAATTCGAGGCGAGCAGAGCCATCCCGTAACCCTCATTGGCATCGGAGTCGTCGGGCTGCAGTTGCAGCGCGCGCAGATAGTGCTGCGTTGCGCCTGCCACGTCTGATCGTTGCATGTCGATGTCGCCGAGCCGGCACTCGGACTTCTCGTTTTGCGGATGATCGGCGAGCTCTCTCCGGTATTCGTCCTCCGCCTGGGCCCGCTCAGCGTCGACTAAAGAAGCGCTCAACATCTCGCCGAGTTGGAAATGCACGCCGGGAAGATGGGGGTCACGGTCAATGGCGCGCCGATATGCAGAGATCGCGGCTTTCTGGTTACCGATGTGAGCCATGCGATCTCCGCGCAGTTGGTACATGCGAGCTGAATCCGGGGCGACCTGGGCCATGGTCACAAAAATCCTGCTGTCGAGTAGGGAATAGACCTCGTGGGCGGCGTAGAGCACGTCAACGTTCTTCGGCGCCATCTGTTCCAGCGCACCGATTGTTCCGACAGCGCGCTCCAGATCGCCTCTCTCGAAAAGGAGACTAAAGAGGCGCTGTCCGACAGCGAGACGTAGCTCCGGATCCTCAACATGTTGAAACGCCTTGTCCAGATGAACAATAGCGTTGCTGTTCTGCCCGATATTTGCTTCGGAGATGCCGCAAAGCGCGACAATGTTCCATTGCTCGGCCTGGCTGCGGAGAGCGATATTGAACTCGCTGGTTGCTGGAGCAAAGTCGCCATGCAGATAGTATGCGAGGCCGAGATTGGAGTGAGCGCCCATGTTCGCTGGGTCGAGCGCCAGGATTCTCTTATATGCAACGATGGCGAGCTCCGGCTTCTGAGCGCGCAGATCAGATTGTGCATCTTCTTCGAGCCGGGTGATTTCCTCACTCGATGCTTGCGCCCGCGAGACAAGCGACGAGTTTGCGAGGACTGATGCGACGATCGCGTAGAAAAGAAGCCGCCAAATACCGCCGCCGGAGTTGACGATTCCCGGGAGATCGAATTGGAAAACTGGCCTGGACATGGGTGCATCCTGGCGCCAAAGAATAGCAGAAAGCAGGCCCCTTCGCACGGAGGGTGGTGCATTTGCACCATGCAAAAGCGCGAGAACGCAATAGAATCTATGAAGCTGCCCGACCGCACTCTGCGCGCGACTTAGGTCTGCCCTGCAATCATGCCACGGCCGGCGTGCGTATTGAAAGCGCGGGTGTGGCGGGAGCGAGAGGACGTTGTGACAGACGTGCAATCCGTTCGGGTACTGGTAGTCGATGATCATCCGGTGGTGCGACAGGGGCTTCACAGCATGCTCGACGGGGAATCCGGAATCAGCATTATCGGTCTGGCGTCTTCTGGCAAGGAAGGCGTTGCCCTCGCTGAAAGACTCAATCCTGATGTAATACTTCTCGATCTGCGCATGCCGGACATGACCGGCGTAGATGTAATCATCGTATTGCGTGCATCGCGCCCCGAGAGCAAATTCCTGATCCTGACAAATTACCAGCTTGATGAAGACATTTTCAATGCGCTCGATGCAGGCGCCTTGGGTTACCTTCTCAAAAGTGCATCGCAGGACGAAGTGGTGGAAGCGATCCACGCGGTCAGCCAGGGAAAGCGACGCATTCCCACGGCACTGGCAGTGCGCCTCGCGGAGCGAGTGGGCCGGTCGCCCCTGAGCCCCCGCGAACTCGAGGTCTTGGGGCTGGTGGTGCAAGGGCTCACCAACAAGGAGATTGCCGGCACGCTGTTCATCAGCGACATTACGGCGAGAAATCACGTCATCAGCCTCCTTTCCAAGTTGAACGCGAAGGATCGAACCGAAGCGGCAACGATTGCCATCCGGAGGGGGCTCGTGCGGTTGAATGAATGAACCTCCGCTACGTTTCCCATGGTGCTGAAACAGAGTGGGCGGGCATGGAATCGGCGTTGGCCAGGATGAAAGCAATACTGTTAACACGCAGCTTCGCCGCCGCGATCGGGGGTGGAATCATCGGCTGTCTAATCATCCTGCTGCCCGAGATGCGAATCGCGCCGTCTTCGCCGGTTATCGCCTTCATTCCTCGGACCACCGGTATCAATTTGGCTGAAGACATGCACAAGGGTGCGCAGGCGGCTGCACAGACTGCGGGGTATCGGATCTATTGGAACGCACCCACCCGGGAAGACGACGTCAATCGTCAGATCCGTATTACTGAATCTGCTGTTCGTCGCGGCGCGCGTGCCGTGATTCTCGGCCCCACGAACCCTCGCGGCGTCACAACGATGCTGGAGGAATTTCAGAACCACAAGGTACCGGTTGTTCTCGTTCAAACGGAATCCCCTGTCCCGACAGGATCATATTTGACGTCGATCACACCGGACCAATCCCAATTCGGCAAACTTGCCGCACAGCGCGTCATTCAAATCACCGGCGGTTCGGGACAGGTTGCGATCGTGGGATTAGATCGGGCGACGCCGGAAACACTTACCCGCGCCAAGAGCTTCATCGAGGCGCTCGCGTCTCATCCGGCAATTGAAATTGTGACGCAATCACAAGGTTCCGTTCAGACGCTGGAAGCGGAACAAAGCGCCCGGGCCGTGATCCATGGTTTTCCAACATTGCGGGTCATTTTCGCAGTGAGCGCGGATGCCACGCAGGGCGCCTTGCTCGCACTTGATAGCGGGGAAGCGAGGAAGAGAATCGCCCTCATCGGATGCGACCGCGATCTGTTTCTGGCCGACGAAATGCGGCGCGGCAAAATCGATTCTCTGGTGAGCATCGATGCATACCGCGTTGGATCCATGGCCATACGCGCGGCATTGATAGGTGCCGGCGGTCGGCCGCTGCCGCCGCCCCAGCACATCGATCCAGTCCTCATTACGCGAGAGAACATCACGATCTTTGACAATCACTAGGAAAATTCATGGCCACTCCAGAACCAACCACGGCAGTCCTTTCCGAACGAGCGCAGTGGCATGTGCGTTCCTGGTTACGCGACCTGCTCATCGTGGCTGTCTCGGTTTCCATAGCGGCCGGCATTACCTCCGTTACCCTTCATTGGCGACGTTCTCCGTCGCGGGGTCTGCCCTATCACGATGATTTCTCGAGCGGGAACAACTCCGAATGGGTGGCATACGACGGAAATTGGAACGCCCGCTCCGGAATTATGATCAACGAATCGAATGAACGCGGCGCCAAGCTCGTTACCGGCTCGCCATACTGGACAGACTACGCTCTCGATGCCGATATTTCCCTCAACAGCATCGGCGACGCCGGAGTCATCGCCAGGGTTTCAGACACCGAGCCCGGAGTCGACTCCTATAGCGGAATCTATGGCGGCCTGCGCGTACGCGACGACGTCCTGGTGCTCGGAGTCGCCGACCATGGGTGGAACGAAATCATCGGCAAGCCGATGCCGGAGCCGATTTTGTCGAACGTGTGGTACCACATTCGCATGGCAGTGCAAGGATGCCGCGTGAACCTCTCCGCGCAACGCGACGGGCAGCAGAACATTGTTCAACTCGCTGTGACGATCCCCGGGTGCCCTGTTCGTGGAATGATTGGTCTGCGTTCGTACGATTCGGGTGGACAATGGAAGAACGTCCGGGTTACAAAATTGCCGCAGTGATGCAAGTTTCGCGAAATACTTTTACGGGAATCATGTTTGACCTGATGCGGTCTTCGCGGGTCGTAATTGTGCTCGCATTTGCGCCGATGGCCATGGCGAGTGAGATGCGCTATGGGTCGATTTCCGAGATTCATTCCCATCCTCAGGCGGAAGAGGCCCGGGTAACTTTTCAGGCCACGCTTACTTTGAATGGCAATCCCTCTTACATCCAGGACGCCACCGGGGGAGCGGTACTGGAAAGTGGTTCCATTCCGGGTTTCCGGATCGGCGACGAATTACTGGTCAGCGGGCGCGTGGAAGACCGGGAAACGGGTCTCGAGATCAAGGACAGCCATGTTGAGCTCCTTTGGCATGGTTCGCCTGTCCCTCCCTTATCGGTGACCCCGGAGGATGCGGCTCTTGGCAAGTTTCCGGCGCTACTAATCGAGGTCAACGGCCGCTTCGTCAGCCTGGAAAGGCTCAAGGGCGAGACGTGGCTTCGACTGGAAAGTGGCCGCCAGGTGTTTCTGGCGCGCCTGGAGACGGCCGGCAACCGCTCCCTGATTCCGGCCATCGAGAAGGGCTCGCTGCTGCGGCTGCGCGGCGTGTGCTCGCTGCTCCCACAGGACACCCAATACCAGGGAGGATTCGGGATCTTGATGCGGTCGGCGGAGGATGTAGCCGTGATCGCAGGCCCCCCGTGGTGGAGTCTGAAACATGTTGTCGAGCTTGGCATTCTGCTGGGGGCCCTGGTCATCGCCGGCCATGTAAGCCTTGTCCAGGTCCTGAAAGCTCGATTCAGGGCAATCATGGCTGAGCGGGCAAGGCTGGGGCACGAACTTCACGATACCCTGGCACAGAGCTTCGCGGGCTTGTCGTATCAAATTCAAGCTGCAAGGAAAGTTGTGCCGCGCAGCGATGATGTGCTCAGCCGTCATCTGGACGTTGCACTGGACATGGTCCGCCACAGCCATGCCGAAGCGCACCGCAGCATCATGATGCTGCGTCCTCAGGAACTGGCGGAAGGGGCGAGCCTCCCGTCGGCGATTCAGGCAGCCCTCGAGGAAACCACGGTGGGTTGCTGCCTCGACACCAGCTTCGCCATCAATGGCAGCGTCGGAGAGCTTCCGCTGATGGCCACGGATGCGCTGTACCGCATCGCGCAGGAGGCCATCGCCAATGCCTTGCGCCACGGACAGCCGACGGCCCTCGAGGTCGCACTGGATTACAAACCGGCCAGCGTGGCGTTGACTGTAACCGACAATGGCAGGGGATTCGATACTAAGGCATCGAACAGCCGTGGATTCGGACTGGCGGGAATGAACGAGAGGGCGCGCGCCCTGCGCGGACATTTCAGCCTGGTCAGCGGCCCAGGTCATGGCACCCGAGTCAAAGTGGAGATCCCGCGCCGGCGCGAAATTGGAGCGCAATTCCTCATGGCGCTCTCGCGATTGCCCGCGACCTACTGGAATCGGATTCAGCACTTGCGGCATAACGGAAGACCCCGATCCTGATGAAATTCCGCGCGTCACTTCGGGCTTAGCCGGCGCGACCCAGGGCTGTTCCTCGTCCCCATCCTTATCATTTTCACGGATGGTGCATCTGCACCATTGCAAATTGGTGCGTTGCCATCATGACGAACACGCACGGGACAGGCTAAGGTTTTGGTGTTTCCAGTGCCACAGCTCCGAGCTCATCGAAAACGTCTCCAATCAAGGACGGGAGCCGATTGAACGAACCAACCGCGAAGGGCGGCTATCCACAGGAGGCAGTATGCATTGCAAAGGACTTCATCGCGAATCAGGCACAGCCGCGGAAGCGCGGGCCATTCTGCACGCAGGCTCGGTGCTGGCCGCGTTTGTTTCTCTCCTGACGATTGGCTTCTTCTGCCAGCCCATATCGGCCCAGGTTGATATCTCTGCGTCACTGGCCGGACCTGTCGCCGATCAGAACGGTGGGGTCGTCCCTGCTGCAATCGTGAGGGCCCAGAACGTGCAAACCGGTGTCGTGTCGAAGACCACATCGAACGAAACAGGCTACTATCAATTCGTTTCCCTGCAGGCCGGGACCTACACGGTCTCATGCGCGGTGAATGGCTTCAAGACATTTACCGCGAAGGACGTGGTGCTGCACGCCGGGGGAACTGCAACGCTGCCCATCGCGCTTCAGGTGGGTGCAAACAGCGAGACGGTGACTGTGTCCGGCTCGACTGCGATGGTGGATACTGAAACCGCGAGCAACCTGATCACGATCGACAACGACCTCATTCAGGGCATCCCCGTGCTGGGGCGCGATCCTCGAGAGTCGATGGAGACGCTTATGCCCGGAGCGACGGCGGCCGGCACCGGAGCCAGTTTCTTTATCCCGGTAACGAGTTTTAACGGCGTTTCGCAACTGAGCAACAACTACAACATCGACGGCGCGGCCATGAACGACTACATGCACGGCTCGGCGGCGGCGCACTATCCGCAATCGGAGAACATCGCCGAGTTCAGCGTGGAGTCGGTCCTTCCCGACGCATCGGTGGGGCGCGGCGCCGGCGGACAGACCGAGGCAACGCTGAAGAGCGGCAGCAATCAGTTTCACGGTCAGTTCTGGACCTACTTCCAGAACGGAGCATGGAACGCCAACAGTTGGTCGAACAAGTGGCAGGGCGTGCCTCGCCAGCCCTTCGGCCAGCGATGGTACGGCGGCAACATCGGCGGCCCTGTGATTCTGCCGAAGCTCTACCACGGCAAGGAAAAAACTTTCTTTTTTGCTTCGTACGAGCGCACCGGAACGTCGAAGAATTCCACGACGACGGGCCAGACCATCACGGATGCCGAGCGAAGCGGCGACTTCACCAACTCGCCGGACGGCATTCCGATGATCAACGGAGTTCCGACGCCGATCATTCCCCAGTCGCAGTTCTCCACCCTGGGAAACCTCATCAATTCGTCGGCAGGCAAGCAGATTCTGCCTCAGCCCACCAGCGGAACCGACACCTTTACCTGGAATCCAAGCTACTCCGATGTGGTGCAGACCTGGGTCTTCCGAATTGATGAGAACATCAACGACAAGCACCGGCTGTTTGGAAGTCTCTACTGGTACAACGACAACCCCACATTCGACGACATGTACGACGAATTCAGCGAGGCGTCTTGGGCTACGCAGTATCCCAATCCGGACGCCACCTGGGGGGAACCGGTCAAAACGCAGGTGTGGGCTTTGAACGACACCTATACCATTTCGCCGTCGAAGCTGAACAACTTCGTGGTGGGCGTGACCCGAACCAACATCTCGGTTACCAACACGTGGACGCCGAATCATGAACTGTTCAATGCGTCCAACACGGGCATTGGCTCAGTTGGCGATTTTGGATCGCCCAGCGTTCAACAGATCGGCACGCCGCGTAGCATGGGGTTGGGCGTATGGAACGGTTATGTCAACCCCATGACGCAGGATACCTGGGACATCATCGATAACTTCACTTGGACCAAGGGCCGCCACACCCTCAAGGCCGGGCTTGAGCTCCGGAATTATCACGAACTGCTTCAACAGACCTGGGGTTCGGGAGGAACCGTAGGTTTCTCAGACTCCAACAGCGTTTACGGTGGAACCGGAAACGGAATCGCCGACATGTTGATCGCTGGCGGCATTGGCTCGTTCTCCCAAGGCAGCGCGCAGCATCTGGATGTGAACTATCCGGCACGCGAAGTCTACATCCAGGACTCGATCAAGATTACGCCCCGCCTGACAATCATGGTGGGAGCGCGCCTGGAGCCGTACCTTGGAGTCCGGCCAGCCAAGAACAATTTCGTAACCTTCCATGCCGGTCAGCCGTCAACCGTGTTTCCCACTGCGCCCGTTGGTTTAGTCACAATAGGAGACCGCGGTATTCCCAGTAACTTGTCCGGCGACCGGTACAACGTCGGGCCGCGGGCTTCGTTCGCATGGGATCTTCTCGGTAACCACAAAGCTGCACTCAAGGGAGGATACGGCCTCTACACGGATTACGAAGTTTTGCTCGGATTCAACGGCTATACCTCGACCGCTCCTTACGGGGTGAACTATTCTCCGCACACCCAGGGGTTGGATCTCACAAATCCTTACACCCAATATGGCAGCGTGCCTTTCCCATACACACCGCCTGCCGCAGGGTCGCCCAAAAACGCGACACTGGTGTTTCCCAATCCGCTGGATACGATCGCAATAGCCCCCAACTACAACTCCGGACAGATACACAAATTCAACTTGACGTTTGAAATCGAACCCGTCAACACCTACGTTGTCTCGGCGTCGTGGGTCGCGACGCGAGGCACCCATCTGAACGAAACCCGGAATCAAGACTGGCCAAGGTTCGCGCCCGGCGCAAGCACGAATGATACAGCGAACATCTTTGCGCGCGAACCGTACTATCCGGCGGCCTTCGACCAGATCAACACCTTCTTCTCCGACTACAACTCGATGTATAACGCGCTGCAGATTGCGATCAACAAGCGGTATTCTTATGGACTCACGCTGATGGGCAACTACACCTTCAGCAGCAACTCGCAGCAGCAGGGCTGCCGTTACCAGGCCGACTGCGGGCTCGATTACTACAGTCCCGGAACGGTTCATGCCATGGCGGCTGCATTCCGATACCAGTTACCCACGTTCTTCAGGCAGAACCAGATCGCCTCCAGGCTTTTCGACGGTTGGGCAATCGGAGGTTCAGGGAATGCGAGCACGGGAGGATATGGGAGCATTGGCGATTACAACTGCAACGAGTTCAACTTCAACTCGGCTGAGTGCTACGCGAACTATCTTGGCGGCGGCGCGCTGTTGGCGAATCGCAAGAGCACCATTAAGGACCCGTCTGGAAACATGCTGGGTGTCAGTTGGGTGGACCCGAGCAAGTTCGTGAGAGCGGATCAGGCTCTCATCAATGGTGTTCCTACGACCCTGCCCAACGTGGGCCAGCGGTTATTCCTGGGCAACGCCGCCAACGGCGTGATTAAGGGCCCGGCATCCGGAATCGAGTATTTCAATGCCAGCCTGGATAAGGACTTCAAACTCGTTGAGACCTGCCGGATCAACGTCCATGCCGAAGCCTTCAATGCATTGAACCACACCGTCCTGAATGGCCCCGGATACAACAACACGGTCGGCCCGAACACGCAGGGTTTTGGCATCATCAGTTCCGCCAACGCTCCCCGCAATGTGCAATTGTCGCTGCATTTCATTTTCTGATGCGCGGGCCGCGGGTTCGTCGCCAGTCTGCGTCGAAGCCTCGGACATCGAGAAGAATCGCCCGGCAAGCGGAAACGCTTGAGGATCACTACAAGATGGAAACCATCAAGCCACTTACGAGAAGAGATCTGGTAAAGAGTGTGGTTATGAGCGGTGCGGCGCTTGCACTGCTCGAAGGGCGAACACTATACGGTAGGGAAGATGAGAGCGGGTGGGAAAAATACGAGGGCAACCCGGTGCTCGGAGGACAATACGGAACCTGCTTTGATATCTGCGTTCTGCTCGTATCAGGCACCTATCGCATGTGGGTTTCGTGGCGGCCAAAGCAAAGCGTAGCCATCACCGAGAGCAAAGACGGAATTCACTGGGGGCCGCCGGAAATCGTTCTGCCTCCGGACCCGTCCACAGGTTGGGAAGACGACATCAATCGTCCGGTTGTCGTCCATCGCGAAGACGGATATCACATGTGGTATACGGGCCAGGCCAAAGGCAAATCAAAAATCGGATATGCCGTCAGCCCTGACGGACAGGCCTGGAAGAGACAGTCACGGACTCCAGTCCTCGAAGCGTCCGCATCCTGGGAAGGAGTTGCCGTCATGTGTCCCCACGTCATGTGGGACAGCGCAGCCCGGATCTGGAAGATGTGGTATTCGGGCGGGGAGCAATACGAGCCGAATGCCGTTGGATACGCGACCAGCGCCGACGGCCTGCAATGGAAGAGGCATGCCTCCAACCCGGTTCTCACTCCCGATTCCCGTTACGATTGGGAAAAGGAGAGAGTCACAGCCGCACAGGTCATTCAGCACAAGGGCTGGTATTACGCCTTGTATATAGGATTTCGGGATATCGATCACGCCCAGATCGGAATGGCGAGATCGAAGAACGGCGTCACCGGGTGGGTCCGGCATAAGGGTAATCCCATCGTTCGTCCCACGCCCAACGGGTGGGATGCCGATGCGTGCTACAAGCCCTTCGCGGTTTATGCCGATAAGGAATGGCGGCTGTGGTATAACGGCCGGCACGAGCACCTCGAGCAGATCGGCCTGGTCCTCCATCGCGGCGAAGACCTGGGATTTGTGGCGGCCTCATGAGATCTTGTGGAATCCATGCAGCCAGGTGGTGCTCTGTCATCGTCGTGGCGGCGCTCCTGCAGTTGAAAGGTTTCGCCCAGGCCGACAAACGAGCTGCCGCCGCCGTTTTGTCTCCCGAGAGTTTTCAGCACTATTTCAAGGACTTTGCCAACGACGAGCGCGAGATGCTGGGCACGGCCCCGCCGGTTCCGTGGGACTGGTTTGTCGCGAACATTCCCTGGCTCGACATTCCGGACAAGGAAATGGAGCGCGTCTACTACTTTCGCTGGTATGCCTTCCAAAAGCACGTTTGCAAAAGCGAGGATGGGTATCTGATCAGCGAGTTTCTCGATGATGTTCCGTGGTCAGGGAAACACAACATGATTGATGCGGCCGCCGGTCATCATATCCGCGAAGCGCGCTGGCTGCGGAACCCCGCATACGTGGAGGACTACACAAGGTTCTGGTTTGGGCCCGAAGGCGAGCCTCGACGGTATAGCTTCTGGGCCGCAGACTCCGTGTACCAACTCTTCCTTGCTACCGGTAACCGGTCGCTCGCGACCAACTTGCTCCCGGCCCTCGAAAAGAATTACGAAGCATGGGAATCGACGCACCGGGATGCGAATGGACTCTATTGGCAGATCGATGACCGCGATGGCATGGAGGACAGCATTAGCGGGAACGGCTACCGCCCCACCATCAATAGCTACATGTACGGAGACGCGCTTGCGATATCGCGCATAGCGGATATAGCAGAGCAAAAGCAGGCCGCCGAAAAATACCAGGCAAAAGCCGATCATCTTCGCGCGGAGATAGAAGGACGCCTCTGGAATCCGCACGACAACTTCTATGAGACCGTCGGCCGTCAGGATTCGGACGGCTGGAGTGGCGATCGGGAACTGATCGGCTATGTTCCGTGGTATTTCAACATCCCGCAACCCCAACATGAAAGTGCCTGGAAGCTTCTCTTTGCCCCGCAGGGTTTCGCGGGTCGGTTCGGCCCGACCACGGCGGAGCGGCGCAATCCGCGGTTCGGCTATCAGGTTCGGCACGAGTGCCTGTGGAACGGTCCGTCCTGGCCGTTTGCGACAACCCAGACCCTGGTTGCTCTTGCCAATCTTCTCAATGGTCCTCAACAAGATGTAGTCAACGAGTCAGACTACTTCCATCTGCTCAGGACGTACGCTGACTCGCAGAGTATTCAAACGCCCAGCGGCAAGGTGATTCCGTGGATCGACGAGGATCTCAACGCGGATACCGGAGCCTGGATTGCGCGCAGCGTCCTGATGGCGCAGCATGCGCTGCCGAAGAACCGCGGGCGTTACTACAACCATTCCGGGTTCGCCGATTTGATCATTACGGGTCTCATCGGCGTGCGCCCGGAATTAGGGAACTCTTTCACGCTGCATCCGCTCATCCCGGCCGGTAGGTGGGAGTTCTTCGCCCTCGATGGCCTGCCGTACCACGGTCACCTGGTGACGATCATGTATGACCGCGACGGCACACGCTATCGCAGAGGCGTTGGGCTGCAGGTTTTCTGCGACGGTGAACTCGTTGCCCACAGTGCTACGCTCCAAGAGCTCTGGGTGAGGTTACCTGTCCGAGAATGACTCAATCATCGTAGGGACGAAGTCTAACTAATTATCTTTGAAAAGGTTAAGGGAAATATACGTTCTGAAAACGCCCATCGCGACTGCGATCGGTTCCCGTGTCAACGCCGTCGGATTCCAATCGCAATGCCGACTCTTCCGGAGTAATCCGCTGTTGCTCGAAGCGAGTTCGCGCTGAATTATTAGCCTAAGTGTCATTTGGGAGGTGGCAGTCAACCGACCAGCTCATTCAGCTTGCCAGATTCCTGCAATGTCCGCTTTCGGACGCGATCTTCTTTTCCAGACATCAATCCTTTCCTCTGATCTACCTAAGCCTCTTCTTATCAGCTCGGCCGGTTGGCAGTCCAACGGCTACCGGCTTTCGCCGAGGTGTATCATCCAAAAGACCTTCTGGCCGTTCCGCGCAAGCAAAGTTGTCAAAAAATCCTGCCATACGCGTAATTCGAAGAAGTTTTTCGGTGACAACCGGCTTCCACTCGCCAACTCCCTCCGCCCGTAGCATTTCCGCCAGCTTGTTCCCATCCGATCCGAACAGCGTACCAATCTTTTTATCGACGACGAGAGTGCAAAGGAAGCCACGCAGAAGATTGTTGAGCGCGGTGAGGTAGTCAGGCAGCGCTCCGGCTCACCGTGGGGGAAGAGTCGGCGACTACACCCTCACAATCGCAGCCTGCCTTAGAACAGAGGGGCCCACCCCACTCGACGACGATGGTGTCATCGGGTCCTGGGCATCATGACGCAAACTTCGAGGTTCTTTGAGGAACAGCAAAGACTGAGGCGTTTCCCCGATATCAAATCCCCAGTGCGCAGGAATACCTGATGTAAAGAACTTCCCCTGAGAGCTCAGAGAGCTCAGAGAGAGAGGGTTGTTCATGGAACTGAACCACTGGGACATCATTCTGTGGGTCAGCGGCTACGTTGGCAACATCTGCCTGATGGCTGTACTTTGTGCGAAGAAGAGGTATAAGGCCTTTCCTTGGTTCACTTTGTTTCTGGCCTGCGAGTTGGTTCAGGACCCGCTTCTGGCGCTGCTTGTGCATTACGGCTCCGCCAAGCACTACTTTTACGCCTACTGGTGGCTGGATGTACTGGACTCGCTGCTCCTTCTCTTTGTGATCTTCGAGCTGTCTAAAACCGTGACGCGGGTCATCGATAAAAACAAGAACGTATTCCGGTCGCACGATCTGTTCTGGCTGGCGGCGGCCCTGCTGATCGTGGGCATGTGCTGCTGGGCGCTCGCGCCCACGTTGCCGAACCCCATAGTTACCCTGGCATTCAAGGCCGCAACCATGACGAGTATCACCATGTGCGGCCTGACCGTCTACGTTTTCCTGGCAGCCTTCTTTTATGGGGTGCGTTTTCGTGTCCACGCGGTGGCTATTACCTATGGCCTGACGGCTTATTCCCTGACCAGGATGCTGGTCTATGTCGCCGTTTTGAACACTGCCAGCGCAGAGGCGTGGGAGTTGCTGTCGCGCTGGTCCAAGCCCCTTTATATCCTCATGCTCTTTGGATGGAGCCTCATGCTTTGGCTGGAAGAGCCTAAGCGAAAGATCAGTGCAGAAATGCACGCACTGATAGTGAGGACGCGGTACATTGAACGGGCACAATCCAGATGAACGCTCACCGAAGCACTCACGGCTGGCGCGGAATTCTGTTCCGGTCTGTGAGGCCGCCAAACAAAAGAAGCCCGGCATCTGAGCCGGATCGATAAGAATTACAGGGGAAGAAAATGAACCGTTGCGTATTGATGATATCTGTCCTGGTTCTCACGTCGTCTCGAGTCAGTCCTGCACAGATCAGCCCTGTGCCTGGTTCGAATTCTCCGATTGCTCCGACGCCAGTGAACTTCCCCACGAACCTGCCGGAAGCTACAACCACGGCAGCTCCTGCTGCCGGCTTGAATCCACTTACCATGTCAGGCAACGATCTTGCAGCCTGGGGCTACCCGCCTCAGCCGGATCCGAATGCGGCGCCGCAGGCCTATGCTGTCTGGGTACAGGCTGTTACCGCTGCACAGACTCGCATCTTTCCCTGGCTGGTACGGTCAAATCGTGCTCACGGTCCGACCATGGCCTCGCAGAGCATAAACCTCAGCAATTCGACGCCGGTGGTTGCGTCTGTCGTGAACTCAGCTTTGGGATCCTACAACTGGAGCGGATACCTGAACACAAACCCAAACGGAGCTCTATTCACCTCTGTGTTTGCTCAGTATGTTGTTCCTCGCGCGCAACAAGCTCCCGGAACATGCACCGGCGGCTGGGACTACTCTTCTACCTGGGTTGGCCTGGACGGCGCAGGAGCCGGCGCAAACGATGTGCTGCAGGCTGGCACTTATGCGGATGCTTACTGCGGCCCGTCCGACGACCCCGACGACCCCGACGACTCGTCCAGCTCGCAGTCCACAGCAACCAACTACTCTGCCTGGTATGAATGGTATCCAATGAATGCCACAAATATCGCTGGTTTCACAATTAAACCAGGAGACAACGTGTTTGTGGAGGTGTGGAGTACTTCCCCCACCACCGGCGGCGTCTTCGCGGTGGACCTCAACACGCAGCAATATGTCAGCATTAATCTCACGGCGCCAGCCGGAGTACAAGTCGCCGGCGGAAGTGCAGAGTGGATCGTAGAGTGTCCGAGCATATCGGGGAGTCTGACAACTCTTACGAACTACATTTCCGAGTACGTTTCCGGTGCCTACGCAGTGGACAACAACGGGACGACTTACTCCCCCGCAGCGTCGGCGCCGGTGGTTATGGTCGACCAGAACATGCAGCCGATCTCCTATCCTACCCTGCTTGGAACAAACGCCATGCAGATTCAGAACACCGGCTCTTCCGTCACCGGTCTACAGTGACAACGACACGGGTGCCCTGCAGGAGGAGCAGCCTCAAAATAGCTGTCGTCCATCCATGTCTGGAGCGATGTAGACTCAGTAAATCTTGTCGACCGTTACATAGCTGTGCAGCCACTGGATCTTTGGCCCCAGATCATGGAGGACGCGGCAGGATTTCTGCGAGATGGCCAAGAAGTGGTCAGAGGTGGAATTGCCGATTCCCGGAATGTCGCGTTCGATGACATATTTAGGCATGCGCTTCGCTCTTCCTTTTCTTTTGCTATGCCAGGACGGCGCAGAGCCCTTTAGGGCACCGCCGCGACCCCCGCGCCGCTTCCCAAGCCCGGAGACGGATGAATAGACCTTTCCCCCACCCACTACTGGTTTGCGCAAGTCACGTGGTCGTTCCAGTCCACGAAGGAGCCCTGGGGATTGTCTTTCCATGCCCAAACGTGCAATTCGAAAAACGCCGGCAGGCTGGCTCAGCCAGCGAGCGCCTATGGCTACTCAGCCCATTGCTTCCCGAATACTGCGCTTCGACGGTTTCGAGTTGGATGTCCGCGCCGGAGAGGTGCGCCGGAAGGGGGTACGCCTGCGCCTGCGCGGCCAGCCCCTGCACGTGCTGGAGATCCTGCTGGAACGTGCCGGCGACTTGGTGACGCGCGAGGAACTGCAGAGCCGAATTTGGCCGGCCGACACTTCGTCGATTTTGACCACAGCCTGCACAACGCCATTGCACGGATTCGCGAAGTGCTGGGCGATTCGGCGGAGAACCCACGCTACATCGAGACGCTGCCTCGCCGGGGCTACCGGCACATCGGCAGAGTCGAGGATGCGCAAGGGATGGCTTCCAGGCCAACAGAACCAGCGCCCGAGCAGGCGGCTTCTCTCCCGATTCGGGCACCCATCAACACGGGGAGTGCTGTGCCGGGTGCAAGTAAGGCTTCCAATGGGAGAGTCCGTTGGGGCAGTTCCGGGATGGTGATTCTCACACTCCTGTGTGTCGCCGGGTCGCAGGGTGGTTCAGTTGGAAGCAATTCAACGGCGAGGGCCACGCCATCCGGTCGATTGCAGTTATCCCCCTTCAGAATCTCTCGGGAGATTCATCGCAGGATTATTTCGCAGATGGCATGACGGAAGAACTCATCACCGAGCTTTCCCGGATTGAATCTCTCCGGGTCATCTCCCACACCTCCGTGATGGACTACAAAGGAACGAAAAAGCATTTGCCTCAGATTGCACAGGAGCTGGGCGTCGATGCCATCCTCGAGGGATCGGTCATCCGGGAAAACAATAGTGTCCGCGTGACCGTTCAGCTCCTCGATGGCCCAGCCGATCGTCACTTGTGGGGCGAAGAGTACGAACGTCCCCTGAACGGCGTCTTGAATCTCCAGAGAGATGTTGGCCGGGCGATCGCCCAGGAAGTCCGCGTAAAACTCAGTGCAAACCAGCTGAGCCCGGTTCGCCAGGCGCACGTGGTCACCCCGTCAGCCTGCGACGACTATTTGAAAGGCCGCTTTTACTTCGACAACGGCTACACCAAGCCTGACTCGCTCAAGCAGGGCCAACAGTATTTCGAACACTCGATCCAAACCGACCCGGGTTTCGCGCAAGCATACGCTGGACTGGCGAATACCTACATCTACTCGGCGTTCGCAGGAGTTTTGAAAAGGGATTGGGCGTACCGGTCTGCCAAGGAGGCCTTGGCCAAAGCAATGGCACTGGACGACAGCGTCGGCGAAGCCCACGATACCCTCGCCACGCTGAAATGGCGGTTTGAATGGGATTGGAAAGCTGCCGAACGCGAGTTCAACCGTGCGATCGCCCTGGCGCCGAGCTACAGTTGCGCGCATGAAGGTCGTGCCGGTTTACTCGCATTTCTTGGCCGCCGCGAAGAAGCAGTCGCAGAGCTTCCAAAGATCGATCAATTGGACTACGGGTACAGTTCGGGAATGACCGCATCATGGGTGTATTATGCGCTGCGGGATTATCCCAGCCTGATTGACGCGAGCAAGAGAGCGCTGCTTTTGGATCCCAACGAATGGTCTCTCCACTACAATCTTGGCGTCGGCTACGAAGGTACTGGCAAGCTTCAGGAGGCAATTTCTGAGTATCAGAAAGCAATCGAGATATCTGGTAGTTCAAACGGCGCAGTGGCGCTCGCACACGCCTATTCAGCGGTCGGCAAAAAAGCTGATGCGGAGAAGATCCTTCGCAACTTGGAGCAAAAGTTGAGAGGAACCGCCGATTCACCTTACACGATGGCGACCATCTATGCCGGCCTCGGAGAAAAGGACAAAGCATTGGAGTTCCTCGAGAGAGCTTATTCGGAGAAATCCTTAGACATGTCCATATCTCCAAACTCTGACTTAACGCTTGACAGTCTGCGTCCTGATCCTCGCTTCCAAAGCCTTCTTCGCCGCATGGTTTGATCTAGATCCGACATGAGATGAACGGCAGTGTGACCCGTGAGGCTGCGCGTTTCGTCCCTGGTCAGACCCTGAAGATTTTTGCGGCAGGTAGTCCCGCCGCCCCGCCGTCTCAACTCTCTGGAAGCACTACCGATTGCTCCCCGATCGTAATCGGTAAACGGGCTTCGGTTTAGATAATCATCCTAAATTCGTGGTGGTCCTCGGCGAGCGCATAATCGCCGAGGCGCGTTTCCAGCCTCCGGCAGTTCTGGAAACGTGGTTTGCCCTGAAATCGACAATTGACAGCCGAACCAGGTGGATCGCTGAATACTGTGTATGGTCCGCCGCATGAATGCAAGGGGACATTGAGGACGAGGGGAGCAGTCTGCGTCTATGTATTCGGCCTTCAGATGGAGATTATTCTCCTGGCCACGATGAGTTCCGCGCGTGCCTGTTCTAACTAGCCGAACGGTCGTGAAGACCACAGTGTCACATCAGAATTCAGGCACGCCGTTTTGACTGTTCGTTCGTCTTCGCTGTTCCTGTGCAGACCTCGGTGGGTAAATTCAATCCGTCGTCGTAGTGCGGGAAGTGGCAGCGCGTCAGCGCTTCCAAGCCCGGGGCGTGTTTTCCCGCTATCTCATGCGGCAACAGCATTCCCCATTGGCCGGTAGTTTTCTCCGCTCGACAGCACCGCCCATGCGATCCGCGCGAGCTTGTTTGCCATCGCGACCACTACAACATTTTTAGGAGCTCTGGAATCGAGTGCGTCGAGCCAGGGCCCGATCGGTGCTCGGTCGCGCTTGATACGCAGCACGGCGGCTCGTGCGCCGTGAATCAGAATCTTTCGCAGGTAGACGTTGCCGCGCTTACTAATGCCGAGCAGCTTCGCTTTACCTCCAGTCGCCGATTTCCCGTTACTTATCCGGATGCCCGAAGCGCGTGAATATCGCGCATCGGCGGTTGGCCGAAGAACCGCTTGTACTCCCGATTGAATTGGCTGGGGCTCTCATACCCGACCTCGAAGGCTGCGCTCGCGGCATCGAGTTCCTCCGTGAGCATCTTCTGGCGCGCTGCGTGAAGCCGAAGCTGCTTTTGAAACTGCAAGGTGCTCATGGCTGTGAGGCTGCGGAAGTGATGGTGGAGGGTCGACCTGCTCATCCCAGCTATTGACGCAAGATCATCGACGCTCAGTGTCTTCTCGAAGTTCTCACGCTGCCAATTGACCGCCTTTGCTGTTCGATGGTTTTGGTCCACCAATGTAGCAACGGAACGTAGGCGATCTCCCTGCGGCCCTTGAAGAAGTCGGTAGATGATCTCTCGCTAGAGCAGCTTGCCGAAGAACGCAACATCCTGAGGAGTATCGAGAAGCTGAACCATGCGGCAGCACGGCGCAAGGAGTTCTAATGTTGCCTCACCAAGCACCATGCCGCGTGTTCCAGCTGGCGGCGCGGGAATCGACACCTCGTCGGAATGAAGAACGTCGCGGACCATCCCCATGTCGAGCCTGAGGAAGAACGCGAGGTAAGGCCTCTCCACACTGGCTGCGCAGACACGGCTAACGATGGGAAGTTCGATCGATGTCAGTAGAAACGTGGTTTCCCCGAAAAGATAGCTTTCCTTGCCTAGATCAACGCGCTTGCGGCCTTGTGGAATGACTGACAAGCAGACTCGGCTCATACGTACAAGGATTTGGCGCAGTGGGAACAGTGTTTTGGTAGAGCGTAAGCCCAGCGACTGGCATTGCCATTTGCGAGGTATTTCCCATCGCTTTGCCAATTAGCGTAGCCAAGTCGGCGAGCATCGATATGACCTGCGGATCGCCCTTTGTGCCTGCCTTCTTTGATTGCATCGCTTTTCCTCGACAAATTAACGATATGCCACAAGTACGGTGCGCTGCACCTGTTTTTCACTTTGCTCGGACAAATAGGCAATCATTCCAGTCGATCGGGCTACCGCCAGGTCGCATCTCCGGGTTAGCGTCGGAATTGGAATCGAAGAACGCTTCACGATTCAAGGAGAAGACATGAAAACGAGAAAGCTGGGAGCACTGGAAGTATCGGAACTTGGATTCGGGTGCATGAACCTGGCCACCAATTATGGCCCGGCAGCGCCCATCGACGATGCCATCAAAGTCATCTGTGAGGCACACAGGAAAGGCGTGACATTCTTCGATACAGCCGAAGTATATGGACCTTACACGAGCGAGACCATCGTTGGCGGCGCGGTTGAACCTTTTCGCAACGAAGTGAAGATTGCGACCAAATTTGGCTTCAATCTCACGGAGAAGAGCGGCCTGGACAGCCGGCCCAAACACATCAAGTGGATGGTGGATGGATGTCTCAAGCGTCTCCGGACAGACCACATCGATCTCTTCTATCAACATCGGGTCGATCCCAATGTCCCGATTGAAGATGTCGCAGGCGCTGTGAAAGAGCTTATCGAGGCAGGCAAGGTATTGCATTTCGGCCTCTCGGAAGCGAGTCCCAGCACGATTCGGAAAGCGCACGCGGTTCAGCCCGTCGCTGCGCTTCAGACAGAGTATTCATTAATGAATCGCGACCCTGAAAGCAATGGACTGCTTGCGACCTGCGAGGAGTTGGGGATCGGCTTCGTACCGTGGGGACCGATGGGCATGGGCTATCTGACGCGAAAGCTAGACGCACAAACCGCTTTCGATCCGAAATCAGATCTTCGGTCGACCTTCGAGCGCTTCCAGCCGGAAACCATTGCGGCGAATAAGCCTTTCGTGGACCGCATCACCGAGCTTGCCAGAACGAAAGGCGCCACGACAGCGCAACTCTCGCTCGCTTGGCTGTTGGCTCAAAAGCCCTTCATCGTTCCGATCCCGGGCACAGGAAAGGTCAAGCATCTTCAGGAAAATATCGAATCCACCAAGCTCCTTTTGACTGCGGGCGACCTGAAGGAAATGGACAGAGCACTAACCGAGTTGAAAGTGCATGGCGGTCGTATGAACGAGCAACAAATGAGCGTTGTGGAGCGGTGAGAAAAGCGATCAAAAATAATACCGAGAAACGCCCT
>CAWDVL010000023.1:0-395735 GCA_963805695.1 uncultured Acidobacteriota bacterium
TCGTATAGGTGGTGCGACATCTCGGCAAAAAGAGCGGCTAAGGGGCTTCTGCTCATCCGGGCTGATGCATCGATAGAGACGGGAGCAGGCCATGTCATGCGTTGCCTGGCATTGGCTCAAGCCTGGCAAGACCAGCACGGAACGGTCGCCTTGTTGGCCGTCTCTCTTCCGTCAACTGTAAAGGAACTGTTGGAATCTAACGGCCTGGATGTCAGACTGCTTTCCTTAGCGGCAGGCAGTGACAGCGACGCTCACTGGACGAGCGGGCTTGCCAAAGATCTAGGCGCTTCCTGGATTGTGGCGGACGGATACAACTTCGACGTCGCATTCCAGTCCCGAATCAAGGAAGACCATCACAGGCTTTTGATCCTTGACGATTTTGGGCACGCATCCTTCTATCATTCGGATATCATCCTCAATCAGAATCTATCTGCAGAGGAATCTATGTATGATCGAAGGCGCAACTCGACCGTACTTCTGCTGGGATCAAAATATGCGCTTCTCCGACGCGAATTTCTGGCCTGGATGAAAGAACCGGGGAAAGCCGCGCAGCTGGGTCGCAGGGTGCTGATCACGATGGGCGGCAGCGATCCCCTGAATTTAACTATGCACCTCGCCCATTCGATTCACCGATCCCTACAAGAAGACGTTGAACTGATCCTGGTGCTGGGCCCCGGTAATCCTAACAAGATAGCCGTACGGGATTGGGCGCAGCACACAGGTTCAAGTGCAAAGATCATTGAGAATGCGAAGAACATGCCAGGGCTTATGGTCGAAGCAGACCTGGCAGTAAGTGCGGGCGGAAGCACCTGCTGGGAACTCGCGTTCATGGGCGTGCCGAACGTCATCATCCCCTTTGCGGAGAACCAGGAACCGATAGCTGCCAGCCTGGCCGAATGTGGGGCAGCTATAAACCTGGGTCGGGCTCACGATGTCGACTTTGAGATGGTTGGAGGCATGCTTCGGGAACTGATGGCGGACCAGATCCGACGTGCCGAAATGTCAGCCAAGGGCCGCAACGTTGGTTGACGGTCTCGGGCCGTCCCGAGTCATCAGCGCGTTGGAACTCGTCGAGAGACAAGGCGGCTAAGGGCTTTATGCAGGACACAATGGATACAGACCGCCTAAGGTTGCGCCCATTCATGCTAAGTGATGTACTACGCGCATTTGCGTGGTATGGTGATCCTGAGGTCATGCGTTATACGCTAAGTGGGCCCGACAGAAGCATTGAACAGACAGCAGAACGTATAGCAAGTTACCACCGGCACCAGTCGGAGTACGGGTTCAGCAGATGGTTGATCACGGAGCGCAGCTCGGGCAGTCCGATCGGAGATATGGGCCTGAGGTTTATGCCAGAGTATGGATGGGTAGATCTCGGATATCGTCTCGCGCAGTCTCACCGGGGCAGGGGATTGGCAACTGAAGCTGGGCATGCTTGGGTACAGAAGGCATTTGGAGAACTGAAGCTCGAGCGCCTTGTCGGAGTTGTCCATCCGGATAACTATGCGTCGACAAGGGTGCTGCAAAAGTTAGGGTTCATCGAGGAACGACGGGACATAGTTATGGGCATGAGTTGCATCGTCTTCGGTCTGAACCGGAGACTGTGAAGAACCCGATGGTAAGTCGCTTGCCGACCCGGCTATCTGTCCGCGGGATATTGGAACCCTGATGTCCTCGCCGCACAAGGCGCCTCCTTCGTCGAAATCGGAACTGGAAACATCTGTAATTGCGTGGAGAACTGGAATGACGGTGAAATCTGAGGTGGAGATGAAAGGCGAGACGCTGCGCATTGGCGGCCGCGAGATCTTTCAAGGCGGCCCGCCCTATGTGGTCGCAGAGCTGTCGGGGAACCACGGTAAGTCATTCGAACGCGCGGTTGAGATCATACATGCCGCAAAAGAAGCCGGCGCGGACGCCGTGAAGTTACAGACGTACACAGCCGACACCATGACCATTCAGTCTTCCAAGCCATACTTTCAAATTGGCGGCGGTACGATCTGGGAAGGTCAAAGTCTCTACGAACTCTATGGAGAAGCTTCTACGCCATGGGAATGGCATCCCCGGCTTCAGACTGTTGCGGCTGAGTGCGGGCTGGACCTGTTCTCAACGCCGTTTGACGAAAGTGCGGTGGACTTCCTGGAATTGCTAGCCGTGCCTGCATACAAGGTTTCATCGTTCGAGATCGTCGATATTGAGTTGATCCGCCGAATTGCCAGGACTGGCAAGCCAATAATCATCTCCACAGGAATGAGCACACTCGATGAAATTGAAGAAGCCGTCGGTGCGGCGCGTTCTGAGGGTGCGACCCAGATCGCCCTGGTGAAATGTACAAGCGCATATCCAGCCGCTCCTGAGGAAATGCACCTGCGAACGATAACTCACATGGCTGAGACCTTTCATGTGCCGGTTGGTATATCGGATCACACCTTGGGCATTACGGCAGCCGTGTCAGCCGTGGCTTTGGGCGCGTGCATCGTGGAGAAACACCTGACCTTGGCTCGAGCCGCCGGCGGTCCCGACGCAACCTTCTCGCTGGAGCCGGCAGAATTCAAAGCGATGGTCGACGCCGTCAGAACCGTCGGTCCCGCGCTTGGCGACGTTCGCTACGGCGCGAGCGGAAGGGAAACCTCAAGCCTGGCATTCAGGCGATCGCTTTTTGTGGTTCAGAATATTCACGCGGGGGAGACGTTCAGCAGAGAGAACGTGCGCGTAATTCGTCCTAATTACGGGCTGCCGCCGCGGCACCTCAATGAAGTGCTGGGCAAACCGGCCGCCTGCGAAATTGAACGCGGTACGCCCCTTGCCTGGGAGCACGTCCGAGCTAATCATGAATAGAGTGGCGATCAAACTCAAATGTAGGTCATCGAATTGGACGAGATGAAAACTCTGGTTATCGGTTGTGGATCCATTGGGCGTCGGCATGCTGGCAATCTGAAGCAACTTGCTGCGGGAGAAATCTTGGTTTTCGATCCGGACCGGGAACGCGCACAGACCCTCGCTCAAACATGCGGCGCAACACGGTGCGATAGCCTGGAAGAAGCATACGCTACGAATCCCGGGGCAGTAGTGATTTGTGCGCCGACAAGTATGCATCTTTCACTAGCCAAGCAAGCGGTGACCCATGACTGTCATGTCTTTGTTGAAAAACCGATCTCTCACACACCCGACGGAATTGCGAGTTTGCTCGCGCAGGTACAAAACCGTAACTTAGTGCTGCAAGTGGGATATAACCTCCGCTTCGATCCGCTTGTGGAACAAATTCATGGGCTTCTCTTGAGCGGACGCGTTGGGCGAGTTCTCAGCGCAAGGTTGCACTGCGGAACTTATCTGCCCGCTCGTCATCCGTGGGAAGACTATCGGATCGGGTACGGTGCGCGTGCGCAATTGGGGGGGGGCGTTCTGCTCGACTCCAGCCACGAAATCGACTACGCAGTTTGGCTGTTCGGTGACCCCGATGCCGTCTACTGCGCCGGCGGCAAGTTCAGTTCTCTTGAAGTGGATGTTGAGGACATTGTCGAGCTGACTCTGCATTACCCCGATAAGATTGTTTCCATTCACGTCGATTACGTTCAACAACCGCGCCAGCGGCGGTGCGATGTTATCTGTTCCGGCGGACAAATCCGCGGAGACCTGGACGCTCGCACCGTTCACGTGTACGAAGGTTCCGCGGCCGAATGCACGGTTTGCCCGCCAACTCATGCCTTCGATGAAGTGTATGTAAAGGAAATGCGTCATTTTCTCGGACGTGTGAATTCAGGGGATGCATCTCTTGAAGAGGCGCAGTCTGCGGTCCGCACGCTGATGGTCGCCGACGCTGCGCGCCGCTCGATGCGGTCAGGCCACGCGGAGCAAATCGATTGGGTTTCGACCGGGTTGGTTTCTGCTGCGGTAACCGATTAGGCGAAGAGCGAATCGGTCGACACGCTGAACAATTTTGGAAATCCGTGCTGAAACTGGAGATTCCAGATGGGGCATGAAACGGTGTTAGTGATTGTTGCCCATACGGACGACGAAACCCTTGGCGCGGGCGGAACAATCGCCAAGCATGTCCTCACAGGGGACAAGGTTTATGGTATCTCCATGACCAATGGGATAGGCTCCCGCGGTCAGGCGAGGGACCTTGAAATCGACGAGCGAGAGCAGGCCGCCCTGAACGCAGCAAAGATTCTGGGCATGGTTTGGTTGGAAGGTAAAGACTTCCCCGATAATGCCATGGATAGCGTTCCCCAGTTGCAGATTGTCCAGGCCATCGAGGCCGCGAAAAGGACCGTTCATCCAACCCTTGTCTATACGCATAGTTCGGCGGATCTGAACATGGACCATCGGGTCGTCTGTGAGGCTGCTCTGGCGGCATTTCGCCCCCAGCCGGAAGAGTTGTGTAAAGATATCAGAGTTTTCGAAGTCGCCTCGGCCACCGATTACGGACACCCCGATGTGACAGGGCACTTTACTCCGAATCTTTGGATTTCCATCGCAGACACGTGGGAGAAAAAACGTGCGGCACTCAAGGAATATGCCGTCGAGATGCGGGAAGCGCCGCATACACGGTCGTTACCGGGGCTCGAATCGCTGGCAAAATTGCGAGGATTTCAGGTCGGCCTTGAGATGGCGGAAGCCTTCCAGATTCTGAGAAGAATTGAAACATGACAATTTCGGTTATTGCTTGTTCGAGGCCGTGGTTCAATGACGTCGAAAAAAGTGAGGCGTTCATAAAACATGCTTTTGTCTATTTGTCCCGGAAAGAAGAGTTGACCCTTGAATGGCTGCAGGAGATCAACCCACGCTACGTTTTCTTTCCGCACTGGAACTGGATTGTTCCCGAGAACATTCTCGCTGCATATGAATGCGTCTGCTTTCATTCGACGCCCGTGCCGTATGGCCGCGGAGGCAGCCCCGTTCAGAACATGATCGCGCTCGGACATGAGAAGACGGTGGTTAGCGCCCTCAGGATGTCCAGGGATCTGGATGCAGGCCCGGTTTACATGCGGGAGCCGGTTTCTCTACTTGGCGGTGGCGATGAAATCTACTTGCGGATATCCAGCGTCATTGCGCAGATGATTACCGACATGGTCGAAAAGACGCCGGAACCGGTTGCACAAACCGGGGATCCGGTTTGTTTCAAACGCAGAACACCCGCGCAGAGCCTCCTTCCCCAAACTGGCAGCCTGAAATCCATATGCGACCATATCAGAATGCTTGATGCCGAAGGTTATCCGACGGCCTTCATACAACATGGCGATCTTATCCTTGAAATCAGCAGGGCGACCTTGCGCAGATCTTGCATCGAGGCCAATGTCGTGATCAGAAAGCGCCCGAACGGAGAAAAAGTCCGTTAAGGGCTATACACCCGGCTTCCGAGGTACAATCGATGGCGGCATCATTCACGATGCCGCCCATGAACAGCCTGGAGGTTACGGGAGATCGGAAATCAGTTGCTCGTGACCTCGCCTTGCGTACGCCATACTTCGCAAGAAAGCCGCCACATACGGGACCTCTTTTCGCTATCGGGAAAGGTGGCCCTTGTAACTGGTGGGGCTGGACGGTACGGTAAGCACATTTCACTTGCGCTGGCTGAAGCGGGTGCGATAGTGCTGATCGCTTCGCGAAAACTTAGTTCATGCGAAGACGCCGCACGGGAATTTTGCAATACTGGCTTCGACGTCCACGCCCTGGAACTCGACCTGACCCGTGCCGATTCGGTAAATGCCGCTGCTGAGCGCATATCCGCCACATGGAAAACACCGGACGTGTTGGTGAATAATGCCGTCACTATCTCGACGGGAGACCTCGACAACTGTGCGGAAGAAGAATGGGAACGGGTAATGAGTGTGAATTCGACCGGTCTCTTCCGCGCATGCAAAGTCTTCGGGGGCATGATGCAACGGCAAGGTTACGGTAGCATCCTGAATATTGGATCTATTTACGGAGTCGTAAGTCCGGACTTTCGGGCCTACACCGAACACCCGGAGATGACCAGTCCTCCCAGCTATTCTTTCGTGAAGGCAGGGATGGTGGGACTGACGCAATATCTCGCGGTTCGCTTCGCCTCCAGCGGGGTTCGCGTGAACTGCCTCAGTCCTGGCGGTCTGTATTCCCCGGATATGCCGGTGGAGTTCGTGGCGAATTATTGCCAGCGCACGCCACTGGGCCGGCTGGCCAATTGCAACGATATCAAAGGTGCCGTGGTTTTCCTGGCGTCGGATGCCTCGGCCTACATGACAGGCCAAAACCTTGTGCTGGACGGCGGCCTGACCGTGCTTTGACAAGTGGGCGGTGCCGCTACCAATCCACTGTGCATCCGACACGTGCTCTGAACCTCGCAATAGGATCGGCGGTTCCACGCAGTTGACCTACCACAGTTTATGTTGAAACCTGTGCTATCCAGTTCGAGGCAGATGCATCCGAGACTTCTGGCGATCTCCTCATCAAGGGACCTAATCCAGAAGGAATGCGATTCCGAACCTAACAGACCGCGCTCGTGCGCATGTTGGAGCCGTCCTTGAAGCAGATTAACATGAACGAATTGCCGCTCTACAGCCCTTGGCCAGCTCGCTTGTTGGGCTCGGCACCCTGGGTGGTGCCGACGCGCGACCTTGCAAAGGTCGATGCAGAATACGATAAAGACAAATATGCATCTTGCCTGGCGTTTTATCATGAGCACAAAAATGGCGAAGTGACGCCCGATGATATCAAGAGGTTCGAGTTCAAAGATACTGGACCCGTTTGTGTGTCGATTGAGGAGGAGCTAGCGCTTCTTTCGCGCGACGAAGCGAAAGAGCGTTACGGTAGCCTATTACGCGAAACAATGTCAAGTGCTATCGCTGGCGCCGACACGGTCGTCGAACTTGGGTGCGGTTACGGCTTTAACCTCTGGATGCTATCTCAGCATTTCGCCAGGAAGAACTACATCGGCGGAGAGTACTCGAACAACGCGGTCGAGTTGGCGTCTCATCTGTACGGAACCGATAAGCAAGTCTCGCGGATAACAGTTGAGAAGTTTGACTTTTACAACTCCAAGTATGAAATCCTCAGCCGGGTACCGGGCGGAAAGACGGTCGTATTCACATCGCATGCCATCGAGCAATTGCCATCCGCAATGGAAGTGGTTGCGGGAATTGAATCGTGCCGTCGCCCGCTTACGGTCTTTCATTTCGAACCGGTATTTGAGTTGCACTCGGATTCGTTGCTCGGTTTGCTGCGGCGGAAATACGCGGTCGCCAATGATTACAATCGCGATCTGTATACGCTGCTTCGAAACAACGACCGCGTGCGGGTGGTGCAGGTCGTTCCTGACGTCTTTGGAGGCAATCCCCTTAACGCGACCTCGATCATCGAGTGGGAAATACTGGTTTGAAGGTTATCCCAGATCGTTCCGTGCGTTCGAAACAGGAAGGTCTTCAACGCTCCGTTTGCGCACTCTTGGATGACCGAAAGTTCATTTGGCGGGTTATCGCCCGCTTTTGCAACGTGAGGACGACTTATGAGTCATAGACCCGGCTTTCGAGGTGTGATTGGCGAATGCGGCGATTTCGATGACGCTCAAGATCAACCCATCGGGCTGCGGCAGATTTGGTCCATGGAGAGGATCCCGCTCCGGCTTTGGGTGTATGGCGATGACCGTGAGTTGGCCATTGCTTCGCACAAGGCGACGGAGAGAACAAATCGACCATCGGCGCTTGTTATGGGGGAGCCTACCTTGGCAAGCGACTTCGAGTTCGGTCCGGATACACGAATCACGAAGATTGAACCGGGCGGATGGGCCGGACGCAGCGATTAAAGTCTACCAGGATTACGGGGCCAAAGGGTTCGCCCTGCTTGACGACGAATTCTCTTTAGTGATTGCGGACCCGGGCGAATCTTGCGTTTACCTTGCAGTCGATAAACTTGGGCGCAGTGATATTTTCTTCCGCAGGTTCGGCAATGCAATTGCATTCGCAAGCGATTGCGCACCTCTGATGGATTCCGATACCACATGGGATCCTCTGCCGGTTGCGTTCTTTATTGCTCAGTGCGGCTTTGTTCCAGGACCGGCCACTCTTTGCGGGGAGGTGGAGAGCGTCGCTCGCGCAGGTTTTCTCCGCATCTCATGGAGCAGTTCGAGGGGCCCAGATCGAACGCGGACGCTATTGGCGCCCCGGCGGGGGTTGGAGTTTGCCGTCAATTAGAGCGGCTGAAGACCAATTCTTCAATGCGATTGAGTCCGCCACAGCCGTGCGATCCAGCGAGAAGTCGGGGCTCCTTCTGTCTGGCGGTGTGGATTCCTCGCTTTTGTTGAACGTCGTCAAGCGAGTTGCCTCACCTGCCTGGCCGCCTCCAGTCACCGTAACTGGCGCAGTCAAGGGTTTCGTCCAGGGCGAGACCGAGATCAAAACGGCGGCTGCGCTGGCGGCTGCGATGAATGTGCCCCATGCCGCCATTGTCGTGGATCCGAAGGATGAGTTGCTCCCGGAAGAGTGGATGAAATGCACCACGTCGATGACAGGAGGTCGTCTCGGGCTGCTTCTCTTTTACCGCTTTGGGCTGCATCTGCGTGATCGTATCGGCGAAGGATACGGCGTCCTGTCAGGCCAGATGGCAGATACGGTTGCCGACAACAACTATACGTCGCCATCGGGAGGCTACACATTCCGTCGAGCATTTTGTTCGCCTTGGTTTCTATCGATTATGCCCGTGTTACGCCGTTTCGGGCCATCTACCAGCGGTCCCGTAGGGCGCGGATTCGGCAATTTTCTTCGATCCCTGCATCGCCCGCGGCTGGCAGGCATGTGGGAAAGCGTTCTCGACGGAATGCAGAACACTCAACGGTTCTATGACGGGCGCCTGTTCGGGTACGGCGAAATGCCCGGCCGCGCGCCGGCATACTTTCCGTCGATTCGTGCTTTGCAGTTCGATTTGATGGCGGACTGGTACTCCTCTCATTTCATTGCACCGGCTATTGCGGATATGACTCCGGACACCTTTTACCAGAACATGATTGAACTCAACATGGATATGGTCATGCTTCATCTGGACACGCGCCCCGCGTTTCAGGTGTTTCGGCTCACCGGAGGAGCCGCAAAACTGCCATTCGGTGATGCCCGCGTTGTGAACTATTTCTGCAGTCTTCCATATTCCGCCCGTGCATTCTGGCGCAAACCGAAAATGGTCATCAGCAATCAGTTTGAACGGCGGAAACTAGTCCGCGTAAAAGGTGCGGCAGTCCCAACTTCGACGAATGGCTCTCGGGCCGCATCGCCTGAGCAACGGATACTCGATGGCAGCCTGGGCGCGTTTCTCCGCGAACTGCTTAGTCGGCAAACAATTCCGGACCGAGTCCCCGGCCTCTTTGAAGTTGTGGACGAGCGCTTTTTCAATGACCAGATCCAGCGCTTCTCCACCGACTCGCCAGGCGTAGATCACGTGTTTATCGGGAAGATTGCAGCGCTCGAATTCTGGAATCGGGACATTTCGAAACGTAAAAGCAATACACTTGGCCGTGCCGTACTTTCACCGAGACAGATATGAACACTAGAAACATTCAGAGAAATTGGTGCCGACGGATTCCACGCGATCTGGTTTTGTTGTCAAGGCTGTTCCGCACTGACGACGGGAAGAGCGTTGCGCATTTTCTGACCAGCTCAGAAATTAATCTACCACTGCCCCAAAAAATAAAGCTCCTTCTTGGTGTCTATAATGTGTCGCGCCACGTGGAATGCGCCCATGCTGAATCGGAGATACTCTCTTTCGGGCGGGCGATGCTGGCATTGCCTGCCACGGTAGCGGGTGTATTTGTCGAAGCAGGGTGCTTCAAAGGCGGAAGCAGCACTAAGTTCAGCCTTTTCGCGCGAATTGCAGGCAGGGAGCTTGTGATATTCGACTCGTTTGCGGGCATTCCTGATAACAAAGAGGATCACGGCATACATACTACGAGCGGTGGTCCTGCTTTTGCGAAGGGCGACTATTGCGGAGACTTGGAAGAGGTTAGGGAAAATGTGCGGCGCTATGGTGACCTGGGAGTTTGTCGTTTTGTGAAGGGTTACTTTGAAGATTCGATGCCGCACTTTCGCGAACCCGTGGCGGCAGCATACCTTGACGTCGATCTTGCCTCCTCTACACGCACATGTCTGAAATATCTTTGGCCGCTTCTTTCTCCCGGCGGGATGATCTTTCCCAGGATGGACATCTGCCGCTGGTATTGGAGGTATTTGCGGATCGCCATTTCTGGGAAACCGAATTGGGAATTGCGCCTCCTGAAGAAGTTGTCGGCGCAAGGCGCCAGAAACTGGTCTGGTTCCAGAAACCGCTGTTCGAGAACCTCACCCTGGCGGCGCGGTAAACCCATGTCAACTGATGCTACATTCCCTGTCCTGGAACCGGCGCGGCCGGCGTATACGGGAACGACACGGAAATTCATTCGGGATGTCTTCTTCGCCAACCTTCCAACGCCTTTCCAGAAACTGCGAACCTATCTTTGGCTGGGGGTCCTGGCGCGATACCTGGGACCAGGCGGCTATGGCGCGTGGTCGTTGTTTACTGTGAGCCTGGGGGTTACCACTGCGATTGCGTCGATGAACTTCGGGTCGGCCATGATGCGGTTCCTCAGCGGCGACCGGACCTCGGAAGAGGTCAACCAGGCGGTCTCTACAGCGTTGAGCGCAATTGGAATTTGCTCTGTGCTGGTGGCATTGATCTGTGCGGCCTTGTCGCCTTGGGGAGCCGTCGTGGTGTTTCATTCTCCTGCTGCACGAACCTTAATTTTGCTGATGACGTTCACACTTCCGTTCGACTGTCTGTATGAATCGATAAAAAATGTTCTGCGAGCCCGGAGGCTGAACAGCCGATGGGCAGTGATGGTGCTGGCGCGCCTGGTTCCGGAGACGATTGCGACGATTCTCGCAGGCGCGCTTCTCTTGAGCGTGAATGCAGTCGCCACAAGTTATCTCATTTGCGCGAGTCTTTGCTTCCACTTCGTCGATCTACTACCTGATTCGAGTTCGCGGGATACGGCTGGTGAAGCCCGATTGGAGTGTGCTGGCTAGGTACGGCAGTTTCGGTCTGCCCTTGCTTCCTGGTACCCTCACCTATTTTCTCGCGGTAAACGCCGATCGGTACATCGTGAGCTATTATCTCGGCGTGAAACAGACTGGCATTTACAGCGCTTGCTTCACCATCTCGGTCCTGACGTTCTTCGCTGTGGGTCCGATTAATGACATTATGTTTCCCGAGCTTTCCGCCATCTATGACTCCGGCAACATGCGGGCGTTCTCGGACAGATTCCGCGGCGTCCAGAAATTTGTTTTCGGAATTTCCGCCGCCTCGGCGGCTCTGCTGGTTGCGTTTCCGGTCGATGTACTGCGCATTCTGGCATCCAGCGATTTCGCGTCCGGTGCGCCGGCGTTGGCAGTGCTCGGTGTGAATGGTATTTTCATGACCGTGGTTCTGATGTATTCCGTCATTCTGAATGTGCGTCTGAAGGTGTGGTTTTACAGCTGGTTCTGGGTGATCACAGGGGTGGGCATTGTCCTCATTGACGTGATCCTCCTGCCGAGGGTTGGCATTGTCGGCGCGGCGATTAGTCAGTTGGTTACGTCGGCGATCGGAGCCCTTGTACTGGTGGCTTGGAACTGGCGGCTCTTTCGTTCAAGCTTCCCTCTGTATTGGCTTCTGCAAAATGGCGCCGCCCTCGCCGCTGTCCTGCTGGTTGCTTATCTGTGGCCGCGGGGTGGACTCCTCGGATTCAGGGAGTCTCTAGCCCGCGTTCTCGTCGGTTCGGCTGCTTTCGTCATTGTCGCCGTGGCCAGTGGCTATCTGCGCCGCACCGATCTGAGAGTTTTTGCAGACGCCGTTGCCCGGCATTGATACAACCCTTTCAAGTGTTATTCGGAGACAATCGAAGTATGAAGATTCTCATGATCTGCAAAGGCGAATATCGGTATCCCTTTCCCGATGTCGCCCGCACCTTGAAAACGCTCTACGGGTGCGAAATGATTGCGATGACCTTTGCAACTCCGGCAAGTCGGATGATGGAAGCCAGCAGGGCATTTACAGAGGTTCACAATATCGCAGCTCATTTGAAGCAGTTCGTGGAGGAACACCATTTCGAAGAGTGCATTCAGATCCTTGACAAGATGCCGTCGTCCGAGATGGTGAGCCGGATGATCTATGCCGACCGGATCATTCTTCAATATCCCTTCGAGCGAGTGATCGGTTTGATGGCGGGCATTGCACAGTTCTGGGAAACGTTGCTGGAGCGGAGCCGGCCGGACTGCATTGTTGGTGAAGTGGCCTGTGCCTCCGAGTGGGTGGCATACAGCGTGGCCCAGTCGCTTGGTATTGCATTCCTGATTCCGTACGTCACCCCGCTTGCAAAGCGCGTGTTCCTGACCCATTCTCCCGAAGGTCAATGGGAGCCAGCTGCGGAGTTTTATCAGCAATTGAAGCGACGGGGTCTGACCGCCGAAGAGGAGTGTGCAGCCGAACAATTCCTGCGACAGTTCCGGGCCAACAAGTCAAAGCCTCCTTTCCTTATGACCTCACTTCGGTCGCCCTTTCATGTCGATCTCGAGCAACTCAAAAAACGGCTGAAGAGAATTCCCTTTCGTATTCAAACCTGGATCGAGGACGGTTACTTTGAGGTGGGCTCTTATCACGGGACCCCGCCGTGGAAGCCGGTGTGGATTGACATCACCAAGGGCTTTCGGCATCTCGACGCGGAATTCCGTTACTTCGGACACAAGATTCCGCAGTGCCGCAAGGTTTATTTCCCCTTGCACGTGCAACCCGAGTACACAACCGATGTTCGAGCCCCGTTTTACACCAATCAGCCGGCCGTAGTCGAAAATATTGCCAAGTCTACCCCGGCGGGATATCGCGTCATGGTCAAGGAACACCCTGGCATGAAGGGACTGCGGGCTCCGGGTTATTATCGTTCGTTGCGCGACCTTTATAACGTTGATTTGCTATCTCCGTCTGTAGAAGGTCACGAACTGGTTCTGAGTTCCGATGTGATTGTCACCATTACAGGGACGACGGCCTGGGAATCCATTCTTTATGAGAAGCCTGTCATTGCGCTCGGCCCCCTCTGCTACGACTATTGCGACTTGGTTTATCGTTGCCGAAATATCACCGATCTGCCCGAATTGATCCGTGAGGCGTTGACTGGCTTTCGCCCCGATCATAACGCAGTCCTGAAGTTTATCTGGTCGATCCTGGCGACCGCTTATACCTTCGATTGGGGCAGTGGGATTTCGAATCCGGGAATGCTGGCGCACGACAATTTGGAGCGCATTGCCGCCGCAATCATCGCAAGCATTCCGCCTCACAAGGCATTGAGCACATACGCTTCGCTGGCCCCGGCATAAGATTCCGCGCCGACATTGCTTCACGCGTCCTCTTAACGTGGTGTTCAACAATCGCAGTATTGTGAATCCGTCCGAGTTGACATGTCGAGTCCGATGAGTTGCCTCGCCGGTTCGGCCGCCAGGTACCGGCAATATGTTTGGAGCCGCTGAGGCGATCCATGCAAGAAAGTGCAAGATATCAGCCTTTACAGAATGACTGGTAGCAAAATGCTGAATCCGGACTAGCGCATGAACATTTGGATCGTTTGCGTGGGCGAACCATTGCCAGTGGATGAGGGGGGACAGCGGCTGTTGCGGGCCGGCATGCTGACCGAGGCACTCCTGTCCATGGGGCACGAGGTTACTTGGTGGACATCCACGTTCAACCATTCTTCCAAGCGTCACCGTGCGAGGCGCAGCCAGGAGATGACATCGAACGAAGGTGTCCACCTCTGGCTATTGCATGGCATCGGATACTCGATGAACATAGGACTTCCACGGCTGGTAAATCACATTCAATTAGCGCGCGAGTTCAGCCGGTTGGCCGCAAACGAACGCCAGCCTGATCTCATCTTCTGTTGTTGGCCTATCATTGAGTTGGGTGCTGCAGTGGTCGAGTACGCTGAGTCCCGGTCGATTCCCACAATTTTGGATGTCCGGGATCTTTGGCCGGACATTTTCCTTGAGGCCGTCCCGTCGGTTTTACGCCCCCTGGCGAAGCTCGCGCTGGTCCCGTACGATCGTATGACGCGGTCAGCATTTCACCGCGCATCCGGCATCGTCGGGATTTCGAATGGGTACCTGAATTGGGGACTAGCGCGCGCCGGGCGCGGGCGGGGCCCAAACGACGCGGCCTTTCCTCTGGGGTACCGGGAGCCGGACTGGAGCAGGGCGTCCCTGGCTGACGGCAAGAAATATCTCCAGGCTCTGGGAGTGGACGAGTCCCGCGTTGTCTGCTGGTTTCTCGGTTCATTCGGAGACACTTACGATCTCGAGCCGGTGATCCGAGGTGCTCGCGAGTTACAAATGCGAGGCCTGACGAAGTATCAATTCGTTCTGAGCGGAGAAGGACAAGGGCGCAAAAGATACGAACAACTTGCCGCTGGCTTGGAGAACGTGGTCTTTACCGGATGGCTGAGTGCCGATGGCATCGCGTCCATGATGCGGATTGCCCGCGTGGCGATCGCGGCTTATCGTAAGGGCGCGCCTCAAGGGCTTCCCAACAAGATTTTTGAGTATATGGCCGCTGGACTGCCGATCCTGTCTTCGCTCGAGGGTGAATGCAAGCTGTTCCTGGATGAAAACGCCTGCGGGCTCTCCTACCCCTCTGGTGGAGTCAATGACTTTTTAGGCGTGCTGATGTCTCTAACTGAAAACGAGAGGCTGGCTGGCGAAATGAGCGCAAATGCCTTGAAGGCGTTCCGCCAGCGCTACTCGGCCTCAATCATCTACCCGCAGATCGTCGAACACATGGTTCGATTGGTCGCACCTGCAGCCCGGAAAACCTTTGTGCCGGCCGGGAATAATTTTGCAATGAAAGACTAAGAGCAATCACATGCTTAACGGTTCGACAACCTTAGGAGACAGAATTCCGGAGTTTCATAAAATCACCGAAGTCCCTCTGGACATGGCTACGGAAGACCAATTCTCTATGCTGTACACACGGTACAGCCTGGCAGCAAGATACGGCGCAGGTAAAGACGTGCTGGAAGTTGCATGTGGAACCGGATTGGGGCTTGGCATGGTTGCGCGCGATGCTCGCCGGGTACTCGCCGGTGACATCGACCAACAAAACTACACTACTGCAAGGGAAACCTACAGGGATAATCCCAAGATAGAGGTAAGGGGGTTTGCCGCAGAGGCGATCCCCTCACCGCCCGCTTCCTTTGATATGGTCATCCTATTTGAAGCGCTGTACTATCTGAGATCCGCAGATGTGTTCTTCCGTGAAGCCAAGCGTATTCTCCGTCCGGGCGGCTTGCTCCTGATCTCTAGCGTGAATTGTCGATGGAGCGGTTTCAACCCAAGCCCGTTCAGTACCAGATATCACGACGCGGCGGAGATAGCGGAAGCCCTGACTGGACTGGGCTTCGGCGTCTCCATGTATGGCGGTTTCACCGACGAGACATCGGGGATGGTCGACATGACGACTCATGTGCTTCGCAAGGCAGCGATTTTGCTGGGTTTGATTCCTCGCACGATGAAGTCGAAGGAATGGCTGAAGCGCATATTTTATGGAAAACTTAAGCGAATCCCCTATGAACTCCAACAGAACGGAACTAGGCCAACGGCTCTCGATACGCTCGCGTGGCCCTACGAATCTGACCTTTACCGCATGATCTATTGTGTCGCCTCGCTTGGCAACAGCCCGTCTAACCACGCAGACAATGGTCCGGCGGCGGAATTCGACGAGGAGAGACGAATCGGCAAAGCGTGATTCGTTTGTTACATCTGTTGCGTTCACGGAAAAGGAGGACAGTGTTCAATCCGACAACCGGAGCGAATCGAACACGAGTCCGTTCGTGTCGGTGGTCATGCCGTGTTACAACGAGCGGGAGCACATCGAGCACTGCCTGGATTCGATCCTGGCAAACCCGTACCCGCCGGACAGATGGGAGATTCTGATCATTGACGGGATGAGTTCGGATGGCACGCGCGAGATTCTGACGCGGTACGCGGCAAACCACCCGCAGCTGAGAATGATCGACAATCCCGCCCGCTCCAAGCCGCGTGCCATGAACCTGGCCATCGAAGCTTCCAAAGGAGACTTGGTCCTCCGCGCCGATTGCCATGCCGTCTATCCGCCGAACTATATCGAGAGCCTCGTTGCCACGTTGCAGCGCACGGGCGTGGAAGCCGTCGGCGCCTTACGGGAAACCATCAGCAGCGGGGGACCGGTTGCGCAAGCGATCGCTGTTGCCCTTTCCAACCGGTTCACCGTCGGCAATGCGCATTATCGCACAGGTGCTTCGGCGGAACGATTGGTCGACACAATATGGTGTGGCTGCTATCGTCGCGATGTGTTCGCACGGGTGGGGCCGTTCAACGAGGCGCTTACGCGCGCGCAGGATCGGGAATTCAATTTCCGGCTGAGTCTGGCGGGCGGTAAAATGCTCCTCGATCCCCTCATCAAGGCTGCGTATTTTCCCCGGACCTCATTCAGGGCGTACGTGAAATGGATGTACGAGGGAGCGTACTGGTTGTTCGTGGCCCCCGTGCACACGAAGGTACCACTGCTTCGCTGGCGCAACTGGGTGCCGATCCTCTTCTTTGGCTACAATGTCTTCGCACTCGCGGCGGCGGCGCTTGCCCCCCAATATGCCGTCGCATTCGCAACGCCGCTGGTTCTCTACTTGCTGGTGACGGCTCTGGTTTCCACAAACGTCGCCTGGCAGCGCCGGAGTCCCATGCTGGCCGGTGCGTTGATGGTGGTCATGGTGGCCACGCATTATGCTTACGCTCTCGGAGCAGTGCACGGTTGGCTTGCGAGCATCTTCCGAAACCACGAATCGGCCTTCCAGCCCCAAGGCGGCGTTAAACAGTGACCGCCTCCGAGTGCATCACGAAATTCACCTACTTCAGGGGCCGTGTCGCTCTCTATGCGATTCTGAAAGCGCTAGGCGTAGGTCGCGGCGATGAGGTGGGCATGCAAGCCTATACTTGTATCGCCGTACCTGAAGCGGTGCTGGCCGCGGGCGCCACTCCGGTATTCATCGACATTGAGCCGGGCGGGCTGAACTTGGACCCCGCGGCTTGCGATGCGGCACTGGGGCCGCGCATGAAGGCTATCATTGTGCAACATACCTTCGGGTTGCCGGCCGATGTGCGTAGAATCGCGGCGGCAGCCAAGAAACGAGGCGTTCCTCTCATTGAAGATTGCTGCCACAGCCATTTATCCACGGTAGCCGGCCAGGCCGTAGGATCCTTTGGCGCCGGCAGTTTCTATTCGTTTGAGTGGGGCAAGCCTCTAGTAGCGGGCGTCGGCGGCAGCGCCATCGCGAACGACAGCGAGCTGGAACGGAGACTGGAGTTAGGCTATGCCGGGTTCGAACCTCCACCTAGTGTTCTGGATCTCCGCATCGAGGCACAGTACCTGGGATTCAGGGCACTGTTCCGTCCATCGCTCTACTGGGGTACTCGCAGGCTGTTAGGTGCCCTCTCGAAAACCTGGCTGATTGAGTCGAGCTATCATACGACCTACGGCGAGGGAGAGAACGTAGAATTCAAGTACCGCATGGCGCGATCCGCGGAATACAGGCTTAGGCAGTCGGTGGACCAGATTCCGGCGTGCGCGCTGCACAGTAACCAAATCGTCGCACATTATAAGGAAATTCGGAATCCGCTATTCCAGCACGTGACCGTGCCGGATTGGGCCATACCCGTATATGCACGCTACCCGCTAGTGACCGCACATAAGCGCGAGATTCTCGTTGCCGCGCAGAAATGCCGGATAGAGCTCGCAGCCTGGTACCAGACGCCAATCCATCCGTTGTTGAGTAACGAGTGGCACAGGGTAAACTATGTGACCGGATCTTGCCCGAACGCCGAGCGGGCGGCAGCCGAGGTGGTAAGTCTTCCAACACACCGGAAGGTCAATCCGCGCGGCGCCGCGAAAATGATCGAGATTCTTAATGCCATGCAAATATGGTCACCGTTGGGTCAGACTCCAGTTCCTCGACGAGAAGGACCGTACAGAATAGACTCTTGATTCAATTGCGCAAGTTTCACGTTATGGAAGTTTGGAGCGGGTGTGTCGTTACTCTAGTCTGCCTCTGCGACGGGTCGATTTCACTTACCCGTCGGCCACTCTAACAATCTCGAAGCTGAGGAATCACCATGGCTATCTCCGAAGAACTGTTGGCGGTTCTCGCTTGCCCCGTTTGCAGGGCGGCGACGAAACTCGAGCCCGATCAAAGCTCCCTCAAGTGCGTCAGATGTTATCGCATCTATCCTATCCGCGATGAAATCCCTGTGATGCTGGCCGACGAGGCTGGATTCAAAGCGTAGGTTGGGAAACGCTAACGACCGGGGTTCCCCGTCGCTGCGTTCCTTGCCTATCGAAACGGGCACAATCGTGGACGCGTCCATCATTCACACGCCGACGTCGACCAAGAACCCGACTGCCAGTCGGGATCGGAGATGCACCAGACGCGCAAAGGAAACCAGTGGCATTTTCGGGACGAGGCCGATTCGTGCCCGTCTGGGGACGTAGTGGTCCGAACAGCGCAGCAAACACGTTCTCCGGACATAAACCACTGCCGATGAGCCTCAACCGTAAGCCTGAAACGCAGCGCTGACCTAGGATTTATTCGGAAGGCAGTAACAACTGAATCTTACTCAGAGGAGATGAATATGCCGCAGGTAGTGGAATCGAACATGCCTCACATGCGCGAAAAGGGTGAAGTTAAGGCGTTTTGGGCCGAAAGTACCGAGGCCGTCATTTCGAACTCGCCGACAGGCATCGATATTTCACGATGCCAGGACGGCTATTGGCACTACCTGGATATTTGGGAGAAACAGATCGCATTGGAAAACTCGCCCGATGGGCTCGTGCTGGATCTTGGCTGCGGGACTGGACGACTGAGCCACTTCCTCCGGTCGCACGGCAAGCGAATTATCTCCGTAGACTACATTACGAAGGCCGTGAGTCTCATTAAAGCCCAGGACCGCACGGCTCCGTGCGCCAGCATGGATTCTACCGCGCTTGGGCTGCGCGATGCGACGTTTGATGGCGTCATCGCATGCAGAGTTCTGCAGTCACTGCCAACCACCGACCAGAAGGTATGTGCCCTCCACGAGATTAAAAGGATTCTCAAAAAGGATGGGCTTCTTGTTCTGACAGAAGGTAATCCACTGAGGGAGAAATTCGTCCCGGTTCCCTATAACTTCTTCATTGGTTTGCGGGAATGGAAGGAACTACTGAAGAAGAACGGCTTCGTGATAGTCAAGGTGCGCGGCATCCCGTTCCTCACCGCCTCGAAGGCATTGGATCGGTTGACTGCCGGTAACTTGAGCCGCACAAGACTCCCCTTTCGCATTGCTAGTCTTCTAGATCGGCACTTCGGATTTGTGTTTCCAAAGTTCTTGAGCCTACAGGTTGACATCATAGCGAGAAAGGCTTGAAGAAGGTCTGCCCCCTCTTGCGTGCCACGGAACCGGATAGAATTACGGTTTCATTTCTGCCCGGCGCGTCGTGGATCGTGAAATCCACAATAACTCAAAATCGGAGTCCTTCTGTATGAAATCCGCTAACGGTATGGTTGGGGATATTGCGACTAATACTGACAATAAACCGCTTCGAACCTCCGCGGAGCGGGAGGTGGGAAGGAACATTGAAGCCATCTTTCACAAGTGCGCGGACCCTGTTGAAATCAAGCTTGAAAACTTTACGAAGTATGTGCGCCGCCAGCACCTGAAGCGCCTGCTGGCATTGTATGAAGTTTACAAGCTCGCGCTGCCCGTAAAAGGATCGATCGTCGAATGTGGCGTCTTCAGGGGCTTTGGGCTGATGAGCTGGGCCAAGTTGGCCGCCATCCTTGAGCCAGAGAACCTGACACGCCGAATCTACGGATTCGATACCTTTGCGGGATTTCCATCAATCGGAGCGCGGGATCAGAGCCAGTTTACGGACGCACACAGCGGAGACCTGTGCGCCAATTCCTACGACGAGCTTAACGAGTTGATTCGCGAATACGATCGTGACCGATTCCTTGGACACATTCCCAAAGTCGAGTTGATCCGGGGCGACATTGTGCGCACTGTTCCCGAGTTCGTCACTTCGCATCCGCATCTGGTCGTGAGCCTGCTCTATCTTGACGCAGACATGTACGAGCCGACGAAGGTTGCGATAGAACAATTTCTTCCCCGAATGCCTCGTGGCGCCTTGCTCGTGTTTGATGAGCTTGACAATCCCATTTGGCCAGGCGAAACAATGGCTGCGATCGACGCCGTAGGTATGCGCAATCTCCGCCTGCGTCGCCTGGATTGGGATCCATACATCTCCTTCGCAGAAATCGAATAGAACAGCCTCTTCAAAACATATGACAATTGCAGCTGTGCGTGAAGTTCCATTCTTTGCATACCCCGCTTTGTTCAAGGCTCACGAAACGGAGTTCGTCAATATCTTCTGCGATATCGGGAGGCGCGGAGCCTTCATCAAGCAGAAGGATCTACAGACCTTCGAGAGTCGTTTGGCATCCTACCTGAATATTGCGCATGCACTGGGAGTCGGCAATGCTACCGACGGACTCGAGGTTGCTCTACTGGCTGCAGGCGTGCGGCCTGGCGATGAGGTCATTCTCAGCTGCCACACAATGCTGGCAACGGCTGTTTCAGTTCATTTCGCCGGGGCAACGCCTGTTCCCGTTGATTGCGGCGCGGACCATCTGATCGACCCGCAAGCCGTGGAAGCAGCGAGAACGCCGCGCACGCGAGCCATCATGCCCACTCATCTCAATGGCCGGACCTGCAATATGGATTTGCTCGGCTCGATCGCTTCGAAACATGGATTGCTCGTTGTGGAGGACGCGGCCCAGGCGCTGGGATCCCGCTTCAGAGGAAGATGTGCAGGAACCTTCGGAGTTTCTGCCGCCATCAGCTTCTATCCGGCGAAGCTGCTCGGGTGCTTCGGAGATGGCGGTGCGGTCGTGACGGACTAGTCAAGAGGTCTACGACCATGCTTCGGAGCTTTGCAACTTCGGCCGTAACGCCACTGGAAACGTGGTTCGCTGGGGCTTTAATTCGCGCCTTGATAATCTTCAGGCTGCGATCCTGAATTTCCAACTAGATCAGTACGAGCAGATTGTTTTCCGGCGACGCCACATCGCAGCTCTTTACGTAGAGCGTCTCGGTAATATACCGGATGTCGTGCTTCCGCCCGCTCCCGATTCGGATCCAGATCATTTCGATGTCTATCAGAATTTTGAGATCGAAGCGGAGAATCGCGATGCATTAAAAACATTCCTCAGCGATCGCGGAGTGGGCACCCTCATCCAATGGAATGGTGAGGCGATCCACCACCTGGAGGCACTCGGATTCAAGCAGAAACTACCTCATTCCGATCGCATGTTCAAGCGCATGCTGATGCTGCCCATGAATATGTCTCTGTCGGATGAAGACGTCTACTACGTGTGTGACACTGTCCGTGCATTTTATGGGTTCGCACTATGACTGCATCAACTTTCGCAGATACTCGAGACCTCGCTCGCCGCATTCGCCTTCATGCGCTACGTATGACCAGCTTGGGTGGTGCCGCGCACGTGGGGTCAATATTCTCCTGTGCGGATATCATTGCTGTCTTGTACGGCAAAACGCTCCGTGTCGACGCCGCTAATCCGGATAGTTCCGCGCGAGATCGCTTCGTCTTGAGCAAAGGGCACGCCGGCGGGGACTCTATGCTGCGCTCGCAGAGCGCGGCTTCTTCTCCATCGAAAAGCTGCTGACCCACTATCAAAACGGATCTGAATTGTCTGGTCATGTTTCCCATCATCTGCCCGGGGTAGATGTCTCGACGGGTTCCCTGGGCCACGGTCTATCTATCGCTGCGGGTATGGCTTATGCCGGTAGGCTTTCGAATGCGTTCCACCGCGTGTTCTGTATTTTGAGTGACGGCGAATGCGATGAGGGATCAACGTGGGAGGCGATTCTGTTTGCCGCTCATCATCGACTCGCAAACTTGGTAGCCATCGTGGATTACAACCGCATCCAGGGCATTGCTCCCGTAGCTGACGTATTGGAGCTTGAACCGTTTGCGGATAAATGGAGAGCCTTTGGCTGGCAAGTCCGCGAAGTCGATGGCCATGATCATCGCCGAATGGAAGAGCTATTTGAATCCCTTCCGTTTGCGTCCAACCAGCCGTCTTGTGTGATTGCGCGTACCAAGAAAGGTAAAGGCGTGAGCTTCATGGAGGACACAGTGCTTTGGCATTACCGCATTCCCAAGGGTGTCGAGTTAGATGCTGCCGTTGCCGAACTGGAGGGCCAAAGTGAGAGACGCATTTATCAGCGTACTAAATGAATTTGCTCCGGCGAATCCTGAAATGATCCTTCTTTCAGGTGATTTGGGATTCGCCGTTCTGGACACCTTTATCGCCGGGTTTCCGCGTCAGTTTCTGAATGTTGGTGTCGCGGAGCAAAATATGTGCGGTCTCGCAACCGGACTGGCGCTAGAAGGACACACCGTTTTCACGTACTCTATAGGCAATTTTCCATCCGTTCGATGCCTGGAACAAATCCGAAATGATATTTGTTACCACGGCGTGAACGTAAAGATTGTCTGTGTCGGCGGGGGGATGAGTTACGGACCGGTCGGCATGTCTCACCATGCCACTGAAGATCTGGCGATCCTTCGCTCGCTGCCGGGCATGCAGGTCTTCTCGCCGACTGATCTGTGGGAGGCCGCAGAGATCACTCGCTACCTGATCTCGAATCGAGGTCCCGCCTACTTACGACTTGATAAATCAGCGGCACCGCGGAGTGAACGACAGGGCGAGACCTTTGTGCCGGGCAGGATTCGAACGATTCGCGAAGGATCAGATGTCACACTCGCGGCGACAGGTGGAATTCTTGGCGAAGCTCTCCTTGCCGCGGATATTCTGGCCGAGGGAGGTGTTTTCTGTCGAGTTCTCAGTGTCCATACGATCAAACCTCTCGACACCGAGACGCTGGTAGCCGCAGCCTCCACAACGGGCGGAATCATCAGCATCGAGGAACATGCGGTGGACGGGGGCTTGGGCGGCGCTATCGCCGAAGCCCTCATGGAAGCCGGCGTGTTTCCTGGTTTTTTTGTGCGCATGGGGCTCCAGAACACGTTCTCATCTGTCGTTGGTACTCAACAGTATCTGAGGAAGGTTTACAACCTTGATGCTGCAGCAATCACCAGAACCGTGGCAACAAAGTTAGGCATGCCCTTGGAGGTTCTCTCGTGATTGCCAAACGCACATTGGATTTTATCGCTGCGTCGCTTGGCTTGCTTGTTTTTTCCCCGCTTCTGTTGGCGGTGATGCTTGCGGTTTGGATGCAGGACTGGGGATCGCCATTTTATATCTCGCCCCGCGCCGCTCGCTGCGGGGGGGCTTTTCGTATGGTAAAGTTTCGCTCCATGGTGATGAATGCGGACAAGATCGGCGGATCGTCTACCGCCGTTACCGACCGTCGGATTACTCCTGTGGGCCAGTTTGTCCGTGCTTACAAACTCGATGAGTTGATCCAGCTCTGGAATGTGTTCAAGGGAGACATGAGCCTGGTAGGTCCCCGACCTCAGGTATTAAACGATGTCGCTTTGATTTACACATCCGAAGAAAAGCGTTTGTTATCCGTGCGGCCCGGGATCACGGACCTTGCTTCCATTGTCTTTTCAGACGAAGGAGATATTCTGCACGGGAGCCCCAACCCTGACTTGCTCTATAACCAGATCATTCGGCCATGGAAGAGCCGCTTGGCTCTGCTCTATATAGATAAGCGAAGCTTCCTCGTCGACGTTCGCCTGATTCTGCTGACAGTCATCGCCATCGTCTCCCGGAGGACCGCCCTCAAAGGAATACGGCGGATTCTCCAGAGTTGGAGGGCTGATCCTCTTCTGCTCCGAATGGCTTGGCGCGAGGAACCCCTCCTATCCTACCCTCCTCCGGGCGCTTCTAAAATCGCCGCGCAGTACGAATAGCCGCTTTCCCTATCGGCGATTTCCTAAATCACAGTTTGCTCCCAACTCTCTATACCTCACCCAAGAAATGGAACGCTTACCTACCCCGTCATTCGTCGCAGGCGAAGGGTGAATGGCGTTGATGCCAAGGCGCGGCCGATAGGAAATTTCCACTCAATGCGAGCTGTAACTCATGACGAGGTGACAGGCTAATGAACAACATGCCGAATACCATAAATAGAAGCAAGACCATGCGCTGGACGCTGGTGTTGGCTTCGCATATAGTGATGTTCGCGCTTTCAGGAGTGGGGGCATTTCTACTGCGATTCGACCTCAGCCTCCCCTTCGAGTATCTCAAATACTTAGTCTATGCACTTCCGATATGGATTCTGGTGAAGATTACGGTCTTCCATGTAGCGAAGTTAGATCGGGGACTATGGCGCTACCTTTCTGTTACCGATCTCTTCCGCATCGCTTTCGGCAACGTGATCGCCTCGGCAGTGAGTCTGATTCTGATCCTCTTTATCGCTCCATCAGGGTTCCCGAGGTCGATCTATGCACTCGATCTGATGATCTGCTTCTTGGCTACGAGCGGCAATCGATTGATGTTGCGCATGATGCTGGAAGTGACCTCAAACACACGGAGCAGGAGAGGAGAGGGAAAGAGGGTGTTCATATACGGGGCCGGTGACGCAGGCGTCACTTTGCTCAGGGAGATTCGAAATAATTCACGATTGTTGTATCACGTCAAGGGGTTTCTGGACGACCAAATAGATAAGAAGGGGCTGCGTCTTGCAGGCGTACCAGTGCTGGGCGGTGGAAACGATGTAAGGTCACTCGTAGCAAAGCATAATATCGAGACGATTCTAATTGCGATCCCTTCGGCCTCCGGCACAGAGATGACGAGGATCTTGGCAATCTGCCACGCGGCTGGGGTCGAGTGCAAGACAGTACCGGGATTGGCAGAGATTATTGATGAGCGAGGCCTCGCAGGTCAAATCCGTGAGGTAGCAGTCGAGGATCTCTTGGGCCGGAACCCTGTACGGCTCGATGAAACCCTGATCCGTGGCGCCCTAGAAGGGAGAGTTGTCCTCGTGACTGGTGCGGCGGGATCAATAGGCTCGGAACTTTGCCGTCAGATCGCACGGTTTAATCCAGCGGGAATCGTCGGATTTGAGATAGCCGAGTCCCCATTGTTCGAAATTGATCGAGAGATGCGCCAGAAGTTTCCAATGATTCCCTTCTATCCGGAGATCGGGAGCGTTCAGAATCGCGCTCGCTTAGACGATGTGATGGGCCAGTACAGACCATCAACGATCTATCATGCTGCGGCCTATAAACACGTTCCCCTCATGGAAACTCACGTTTTTGAAGCGATTGAGAATAACGTATTTGGCACTTACAATCTTGCCATGGCAGCGGCGGAACACGGCGTAGATGACTTTCTAATGATTTCATCCGATAAGGCGGTCCGGCCCACCAACGTGATGGGCGCCACAAAGCGCGTTGCCGAGCTGCTTCTCCTCGCCCTACAGAATGGCCGAACTAAGTATGTTGCTGTGCGCTTCGGGAACGTACTGGGTTCAAATGGCAGCGTTATTCCGATTTTCAAGAAGCAGATCGCGGCCGGGGGTCCGGTCACTGTTACCCACCCCGAAATGCGGCGCTTCTTCATGACGATCCCAGAGGCCTGTCAGCTTGTACTGCAAGCTTCCGCAATCGGAAAGGGCGGCCAAATTTGCGTCTTGGATATGGGACAGCCGGTCAAGATCGCCGATCTTGCCAAAAATCTGATTCTCCTCTCAGGCCTTAAACCAAATGAAGACATCAAGATAGAATTCACGGGAATGCGTCCTGGCGAAAAGCTCTATGAAGAGCTTAGTACTCTTCTTGAGGATACTGTTCCAACTTCCCACGAGAAGATTCGTATTTTCATCGGTAATGGCATGCCGGAAAGTGATGTCCAGAACTGGCTCGGGACCCTCCACGAGATATGTAAGGCTCGCGACACGGGCAGATTAGTCGTAGGCCTCAAGGAGATTGTCATGGATTACAGCCCCAGCGCTCACCTCTTGAAGCGCGCTCTTGAGCCTCGAGTCAACCATTCCGCCGCTCTTGTATCTGATTAACGCAATACTCGGCTGATCGCACCCGCAGCTGTACAGGGATCTGCGAAACGATGGAAATACCCTCACTCAGCTGCGCTATCACCTTCGCAAAATGAAATCCCACGGCCTGCTCGAAGGCATCGGAACAAATTACCGCTGTCGCCTCTCCGACAACCGATGCAAAGCTGCCCGCCTGTTCATCCTCTTCCACAAACGCGCGGGCCATTGGCAGACTCGCTGTTTCATCACCGGCCCGACCAGGCTCTCAGTCGCCGGTTTGCAAAGTCGAAACTTCCTACCACAAAGCCCGATCATGCCATCCAACCCGTGTGCGACCTGCTTGCTGCATGGGAATTATGCGAGATGATTTCTCAGAGTAGCCGGGCCAGAAACTAAAGCTAGTCGGGACAGTCTCGTACCGTCAAAGTAGCCTGTTTCTCGATAAGCCGGGTGGTGGAAACCCCTTCGACCGTTGGGATGATCTTGACCTGTCCTCCCCAGGACTGGGCTTCTTGGGCTCCGACCACCGTATCGATACCATAGTCGCCACCTTTGACGATGACGTCGGGGCGCGAAGCCAGAATCAGTTCGAGCGGAGTAGCTTCGCCGAAGGTCACGACAGCGTCGACTGCAGCAAGCGCAGCCAACACGCGGGATCGCTCCCGTTCGCCGACAATGGGGCGGCCGGGGCCTTTGAGCGCACAGACCGAGGCGTCGCTGTTGATGGCCACGATGAGGCGGTCACCAAAGCGGCGGGCCTGTTCGAGCAGCGTGATGTGGCCGATGTGCAAGAGGTCGAAGCAGCCGTTGGTGAAAACAACCCGGTCGCCGTTAGCCCTCCACATTGCCACCCGGTTGACGAGTTCGGGGCGGGTGACTACCTTGTCCTCGGCGTGCAGGGCGATCTGTGGAGCCAGGGCGGCCAGCAGTTCGTGCTTTTCGACCGGCACCGTGCCTACCTTGCCCACGACTATTCCTGCAGCGACATTGGCGAGTGCGACGGCAGTCTCCGGACTGAGTCCTGAGGAAAGGCAGAGGGCCAGCACAGCGATCACTGTGTCGCCTGCGCCGGAGACATCGAATACCTGTCGGGCCACGGCCGGAGCCATGAATCGTTTACCCGGCTGTATCAGCGCTATACCCTTCTCGCTGAGGGTCGCGGTCAGGAAGTTGAGGCCAAGGGCCTGTACCATCGACTCGGCTGCGTCCAACAGAGGCTTCAAGGTGGTGGCATTTACATGGGTGGCGGCCGACAACTCACTGAGATTGGGACAAATGGTGGTGGCGCCGCGGTAATGAGAGAAGTCGGTGCTCTTGGGATCGACCAGCACGGGAATGCCTTGACGGCGCGCGGCCTGAATCGCGTGCTGGCAAACATCCGGTGAGAGGACGCCTTTGGCGTAGTCGGAGAGCACTACGGCATCCGATCCGGCAATCTGCTCTAGCACCGTCTGAATCAGGCGAGCGTAGTCGTCCTGGGATCGCTCGCCCTCACGCTCACTATCCAGACGCAGCATCTGTTGACGACCGCCGAGAATCCGCAGCTTGGTGACGGTAGGAAAACCATCAGACACGACTAGCTTCGGGACAATTCCGTTGGAGCACAGGCCTTGAGCGAGTAGACGCTCGTTGTCGTCGCCGCCGGTAAAGCCAACTACGGTGGCATGTGCTCCAAGCCGGGCCAGATTCATAGCGACGTTCGCCGCACCGCCGGGTTGCTCGCTCTGATGGGTGGCACGGACCACGGGGACGGGCGCCTCGGGTGAGATGCGGGCGACCTCCCCCCAAATATACTTGTCGAGCATCACGTCGCCCACCACGAGCAGTCGCTTGGTGATCCAGCTTTGCTCGATTTCGCGGATCACTTCCTGGAATTGTCCTATCAACGCGCCCCTCCGGTTTGCGCTGTCGCTGGGGTTTGGGTTTTCCAAAGCACCTTCCTGGGCGGCAGCCTGCTTCTAAATCCAATCCGATTGGACGAACGCCTTGCGGGATGGCAAAGGTTGCGAACAGCTATTGTTATCATAGCGAAGTGATGGACTTCGGGAACCACACCCTCAACCTGCTTGTGCAAACCGTCTTCCTCGATCGGGATGGCGTTTTGAATGAAAAGATGCCGGAAAGAAGCTATGTGACGTGCCCGGCTGATTTTCGTCTTCTACCGGGCGTGGTTCAAGCGATCAGCAGACTGAATCGCGCGGGAAAGCGTGTAATCGTGGTCAGCAACCAGCGCGGCGTCGCCTTGAAACTCAATACCTGTGCCGATGTGGAGGCCATTCATTCTGCACTGCAGGACATACTACAGGCCAACGGCGCGCATGTGGACGGTTTTTATTACTGCCCTCATGACAACGAGCAGTGCAACTGCCGCAAACCGCTGCCGGGACTGTTTGAGCAGGCTGTGGCCACATTTCCCGAAATCGCTGCCAACCGCAGCGTCATGATCGGCGACTCACTCTCAGACATTGAGTTTGGCCGAAGGCTAGGCATGAAGACCGTGTTCATTGACGGCGACTCCACGCATCAGAAACCCGGCGCCGGTCTAGCGCGAGAATCAGCCGACATGCGATGCGCCTCGCTCTCTGAGGCCGTAGACCGGCTGCTGCACGAGCCTGTCCAATCCGCGCGGGCTTGATTCCGTCGTAGCCTATCCATGACTTATCCTCCAATCGCCCGCAGCGTTTTGTAAGTTTCAATGACGCCGGGTTCGAGTGCCGTCATTTTCAGGTCGCAGCCGAGTTGGCGCAAGCCGGATAGATCCGCCTCGGTGAAGTGCTGGTAGCGGCCTTCCAGATCGGCGGGAAACGGTATGTATTCGATCTCCGCCTCGCCATGGACAGCCATCAGAGCGTGAGCCACATCATTGAAGCTTCGGCTCACGCCTGAACCCGCGTTCACTACACCGCGATACAGTTTCGGAACCTCGCCGGCCTTGGGTGCATAAGGGCCGATCTGCGCGAAAAACATGTTGAGCCGAGCCAGGTCCCTGACGTAGACAAAATCGCGGCGCTGTTCGCCGTCGCCGTAGCCTCCGCTGCCGGCAAAGAGACGCACCTTGCCGGTCTCTCTCATCTGCTTTGTAAAGTGATGAATCACCGAAGCCATCCGGCCCTTGTGTTGCTCGCGGGGACCGTAGACATTGAAATAGCGCAGGCCCACCGCGGTGATCGGGATCCGGTCCAGAGTCAGTTGATGGCGGAAATAGTGGTCGAAAACCAACTTTGAGTAGCCATAGATATTGAGGGGGCGCTCATTCTCCAGAGTCGGCGTGAACCGGCCTGGTCCGGACAGCCCGTAAACAGCCGCGGTAGAGGCAAAGACCAGCGGGGCGCTCTCGCGAATGGCAAAGGTCAACACTTCCTTCGTGTACTGAAAGTTGTTGTCCATCATGAATACGCCGTCGTCTTCCAGGGTGTTGGAGCAGGCCCCCTGGTGCAGAATGGCCTCGATCTTTCCTATTCCCAGGCCGTTTTCCGTGATCGCGCGGCGAAACTCCCGCTTGTCCATGTAGTCGACGTAACTGGCCCCGTGTAGGTTGCTAAACTTCTTCACGTTGGCGAGGTTGTCCACCACCAGAATGTCGGTGATACCATGAGTGTTCAATTCATGAACTAAGTTGCTACCGATAAATCCACAGCCTCCTGAAACGATCAACATGCCTGGAAGTTCTCCCTTGTGTTTAAGAATTAAGAAAACCAGTTTCAAGCAGTGTCCGACATTTCTTTTGTGCGAACCAATCTATCAGCGGCGACTTCCATTGCCAAAAGGGTGCCAAGAAATTAGTAGTCGGAGATGGTATTTATCTGACACAGGTGCCCACTAGATGATGTGGTTTCAGAAGGGTGGCATTGCCGAAGATTTGACCAAAGATTAGTAGGGGACGGGCTCCACAGCGACGGCCTGTTCCAGCAAGCGGTAGAAGAGCGTGCCACGGTTGCGCGATTTGTGCCGGTTCTATCCGGGAAGGCATCCAAATGGTCCGCGCTAAATCCGCCCCGATGGGTTCCAAGAACCAGCATTTGCGCAAAGCGACCGCAAGATGAATGCGCGGCATCAACTCCGAAGCCGTTTTGCTGTTCCCCTTTCAGGAGGTGATCTTGTGCCAAGGGATGTGAATATGCCGACACGCAGCAAAACAAGCGATCTGAAAGGCGCTTCGTAGCGGCAGCCAGTTCCAGTTGGGGTGTAGTTCGAAGAAAGAATGTACAAAATCAGCAGAAACTCCTGTAAGTCTCTTATATTCAGAGATTAATCGTATATTTTGCTAGCCGGTTTTTAACCTTTCAGAGAACCGTGAGGAAAATCACTGCCAGATTTCCGCCAGGAAATTAACAATCTAATCATCCATTGCCGATATGTTGGTGATGGACGATCATGCACTGCTCGGTGACGGTTCACCGGAAAAGGAACCTGCCATGGCCGGCCAAGTACTTTCTTCCGCAACAGCCGGATCAATCCCCGGGGTTGTCGAGATCAGCCGATTTTGCGATATCTCAAGTACCACCGCCGCCAAAGGTCTACCATCCAAGAGCGAGATGACGATGGAATCCAGGGCCAGCGAAATGGGTTTGGGGTGTGTGCGAGGCACCACTCTTGCACTTGGATTCGAGGCCCTTACTGCCATCTGCATCTATGCCGTCTGGCACCTTGTGCGGCTATTCCATTGAGGGAATTCCGTTGAGGGAATTCCGCCGGTTCGGAGCCGCAAGCAAGTCGCCTAAAAGATGAAAACCCCAGATCGCCGGAGCGGCCTGGGGTTTTTTATGTTTTTGAAACTGAAGAGGCGACGCTGTTCAGGTTGCTTGCGTGCCCCGCCGGCCATTCCCGTCCTTCCGGAACACTGGGTCAGATCCATTTGACCTGCAAGGATTTAGACATGCCCAGTGCAGTTCGGATGTCCGCACGTGCAGACGATCTCGGTCTTGTTTGCGATCCCCTCACAGTGAGCGCTGCAGTACTTCGAATTGTCGGAAGGAATGCAGCTGCAGGCAGCGTTTGCGCATTTTTTGGAGCTAGCCATAGTCCTCCTCTGGCGGTCGCCGCCCAGACTGGGGCGGCGGCTTGCAATTGACTTTACGATGCTGAATAGCTTGCGAAAGGTAGTCCGGGTCTAGAAAGTTCCTGCCGTTCGGATTGGGGTGATGGCTAACCTCTCCGAAAGAAGCAGAGAGAACGCAGTTGCCTCAGGTGGCTAGACCTGCCGATCTCCGGCCCGGCTCATGTCATAGCCTGTGCTGGCCTCTACCTCGCGACGGAAGGATGTCCGGCCAAGAGTCTCAAGGAGTGCCTGGACCGGAGCAAGCTTCAGGTGAGGTCGCCGAACGATCAGGTGATAGGGCTTGCGCGCCAATGGAATGAAGTCAAGCGATAAGGCGCGGGCCACGACGCCCGTGCTGATACAGCAATCCACTTCCCCATCCCGAACCAGGCGCGCCGCGGGAAGATGGCCGACGGTAATCCGTTTGTAGCCGTCGATCTGCCGTGCGGCAATGCCTTCCCTCCGAATCAGGTCGTCCAACAAACGGCGGCATCCGGCGCCGGGTTCACGATTCGCAAATCGCACCTCTTCCCGGCCAAGATCGGTTATACCCGCAATGCGTTTCGGGTTCCCGTGCGCCACGACCAGGCCTTCTTCCCAGATGGCATAGGAGAATACCGCAATCGCTCCGCGGCCGAACATTCGAGTGACGGGCAGCAGATCGGTCTTGCCGGTGGCTTTGTCGACCAGGTGAGTTCCGGCGAGATGGACCAGGCCGTCGCGGAGGAACTCGAGGGCTCGCGAGCTGTTTTCGTAAGCAACTATCAGTTCGCAACCCTCGGCTTGCAGTGTCTGGGCAAGGATCGAGACGCTTGGATCGCAGCCGGCGAGCAGAATTCGGCTCGCCTTCTTCCACTTGTCTCCGAGGACACGCACCCTGGCGGTGTGTTGGCCATGGCTGATCGGCTCAAGCAAAACAGCATCGGCCGGGGGCAGGCCCCATCCTGCCGACTCGGGCGTCACACCCACCAGATTTCGATCGACCTTGCACAGCCGCAAGGGCTGACCTGGAGCCATGAATTCGCAATTGCCAAGTATGGTCGCTTCTGCGATCTCGTCAGGGGCCTGCGCCTCGGGCTCGATTTGAAAGATATCCTCGACTGTGGTTTCCAGGGCCCGAGCCAACCGGAGGCTGACCGCGGTATTGGGCACATAAGTGCCAGCCTCAATGGCATAGACAGTCTGGCGGCTGACTCCAATTTGTTCGGCCAACTGTGCCGCTCCGAGTCCCCTCCTGGTTCTGAGTTCGCCGAGCCTGGTTCGTACTTCCATAGATTTAGATCGCGCCTTCCGCCCAGAAACTAGATGTATTCTATACGCAACTTGTGACGCGGATAGAAGGCGGGGCGCGACACCGAAAGGAACGAGATGAAGATCAGCGCGCGGAATGTATTAGCAGGAGAAGTGAAGGAAGTTACCCGGGGCGCAGTCAATGCTGAAATTATTCTTGCCCTCCAGGGTGGCGAACTCATCGCCGCCGTCATCACCAATGGGAGTGCCAATTCGCTCGACCTGGTCAAAGGCAAAAAGGCATTTGCCATTATGAAGGCGTCAGAAGTAATGATCGGCAAAGGCTTGGAGCAGGCGAAACTGAGCGCGCGAAACATCCTGGCGGGAGAAGTCGCTCACGTGACCGCTGGTGCAGTCAACAGCGAGGTTGTGGTGCGCCTGCCAGGAGGCACGGAGATAGTTGCGTCCATCACCAGGGCCAGCGTTGAAGCGCTTGAATTGAAGATCGGCGATCGGGTCAGCGCCGTTGTCAAGGCGTCCAATGTGCTGATTGGCGTATAAGCGCACAGGGGACGGTGTCGTTTTGCGGTATCGCCATCGTCGTTCCGTTATCAGGACAAATCACCCACAAACGCCTCGCCCTCTTCTGGGCGTTGGCTCCCATTGCCCTCGATCCCGATTAACTCCCGGCAAACACGTCAAGGTTGGCGGACAGAATGGAGTTCCCTGCTGCAATTCTGGCGAACCCGTATTACAAACGCAACAGTGTCTGGTATACAGTACTAAGAGCTCCCGGGGGGCTAGCGTCGCATTGCGTAAAGCTACGGAGGACGAATGAGAAAACATGCCATGTGCCTCGGCTTATGGCTCGCTTTCGTAGCTGCGGCGCCGCGGTTCCTCTTTGGACAGGCTGGCAGCGGCGAGCTTACAGGCCGGGTGCTGGACCCGGCGGGAGATGGCGTGGCCCAGGCACACGTGACGGCTATGTCCACGGCGACCGGAGTGAGCCTAAGCACGGTGACCACCGGAAGCGGTGATTATTCGTTCCTGTATTTGAGTCCCGGTTCTTACAGCGTGGATGTGTTAGCGGATGGCTTCAAGGCGGTACGGCGTGAGAACGTGACCGTCGAAACCGGCCAGCGCGTGCGAGTCGACCTGGCACTTGAGATCGGATCGAAGGGAGAGGTAGTTGTCGTAACCGCCGACGATTTGCCGCTGCAATCGGCGAGCAGTGATGTCGAGACCGTGATTCATGGCTCGGCGATTCCGGCCATGCCCTTGAACGGAAGGAACTTCGTACAACTGGCCACGTTCGCGCCCGGAGTCGAACTTCCCCAGGGAACGCAATTGCCGCGCATCAACGGCGGGCGGCCAAGAACTAACGAATACCTGTTCGACGGGATTTCCGCATTGCAGCCGGAACCTGGGCAAGTCGCCTTTTTCCCCATCGTCGACGACATTCAGGAGTTCAACATTGAAACCAACGCCGTGCCCGCCGAATTCGGGCGATTCAACGGGGGCGTGGTCAACCTGACCACAAAGAGCGGGACGGACCAGTTACACGGCAGCCTATACGAGTTTTTGCGCAACGAGGATCTGAACGCGCGCAACTACTTCACCCCGACAACGGCCGTCAAACCGAAGTTCCGTCGCAACCAATATGGAGGAACCGTGGGCGGGCCGGTGCTGACACATCGCCTTTTTTTCTTTGGAGATTTCCAGGGACAGCGTCAGGACGTGGGAGTCGTGCGCACCTCGACGGTTCCTACGCTCGATGAGCGCAAGGGCATCTTCACTGGAGTGGCGCCCATTTTTGATCCATCGACCACGGTCTTCACAAACGGAAAATATGTGCGGACGGAATTTCCCAACGATGTCATCAACACGCCGTTGGATTCCGCCGCAGTGATGGTGCTCAACCGCTTTCCCAAGCCTACGAAGTCAGTCGCGGCCAACAACTATACAAGGGTGGCGGACGATCTCGATCATGAAAGCCAGTTCGACGTGCGCATGGACGGAAAGTTCGGGCCGAATGACCTCGGCTTTGTTCGTTACTCCTATTTCGACGACGTCGATAACCCGGCCACTCCGCTGCCCGACGGCAGCGGAGTTATCAGTGGCACAGTGCTGGGGACAAACAATGTCGCCGGACTATCAAACGTTCTCGGCCAGCAAGTTGTAGCGAACGAAACCCACATCTTCGGCGCGAAGATGGTCAACGATCTGCGGGCCGGTTACACGCGGCGGTCGAATAACGTCGTAGGAAGCGCATTGACCAATTCGCCGTCCGATACGTTCGCCATTCCGGGAATCCCCACAAACGGCGCATTCAATAATGCTCTCCCGCTGTTTACCTTGACGGGAATTCAGCAAATCGGCCAGTCCAGCGGCACGTTTTCCAACTATGAGACGGCGGTAACCCAGATTTTCGATATCTTTTCGCGCAACGCCGGCAGCCATACTTTCAAATTCGGGGCCGATCTACGCTGGTCTCAACTGAATGCGATTGCGCCCGGGAACCCAACCGGCGCGTTCGGGTTCACGACTACCGGCACCAATCAACAGGGAGTGACGAACAGCGGCAACGCAATCGCCAGCTTTCTTTTGGGACAGGTCGACAATTTCCAGATTGACCTGCAGGAAAACAAGATGCGCCCGCGAGCCAAGGCCGAGGAATATTTCGCGCAGGATGACTGGAAGTTGACCCGCAATCTGACGGTGAACCTCGGACTGCGTTGGACGCTCAATTTTCCGTCGACAGAGGAGAACAACCAGGGCGCCGTATTTGATCTCGGCAAGCAGCAACTCCAGTACCTGGGGCAAGACGGATTCTCACGCAGCGCCCGCGAACTGCATTTTGACAACTTTGCACCGCGCATAGGCGTCGCCTATCTGCTGACCGCGAAGACGGTGGTCCGGAGCGGGTTCGGTATTGTGTTCTTCGATCAATCCGGAATCACCACGCCGTTTACCACTCCGCAGTTTCCGTTTATCCAGAACGTGGCACAGAAGACGCAGGACAGTGTGAACGCGGCCTTTGCGCTGAGCGCTGGCCCGACCGTGGCAGCGATTCCGTTGACACCAGACGCGGGCCTGGGCCAGAGCGTCTACACCGCGAACAGAACGCTGGGATCTGGTTATGTTCAACAGTGGAATCTGGCTTTCGAACAGGAAATCACACGGAACCTTTCGTTCAGTGTCGGCTATGTGGGTTCGCATGTGGTGCACGTCGGTATGCCGGATACAAATCTGAATCAACTTACTGTCGCACAACTTGCCAAGGGTTCAGTGCTGCTCGCGAAGGTGCCAAATCCATACTACGGCGAGCTTCCGATTTCGTCTTCGATCGGCGGCAAGACTATAACTTATGCGCAGTCAATCAAGCCTTATCCCAGGTTCTTGAATGTTGCTTCGTATCGCAAGAACACCGGGCAGACGAACTACAACGCATTGGAAGCCAGCGTCGAACAGCGAATGACGAAAGGCCTGTCATTCCTGGCGAGCTTCACTCATTCCAAGCTCATCGACGACGCATCCGCGGTTTTCTCCACGACCGTTTTGTCGTCGCCGAACTCCAGCAGCCTGATTGCGGCGGACACGTTTCAACCACAACTGGAACGCGATTCGGCAAACGGCGATATGCCCAATGTGCTGGCCGTGAGCGGGACTTACAAACTACCCGTGGGAAAGGGATACCATTTTGCCCCGGCCGGGATCGCCGCGAAAATACTGGGCGGATGGTCCTTGAACGGAATTCTCCTCGCACAGTCGGGCATGCCGGTCACCGTGACCCAGGCAACGAATAACAACAGCTTCGCGGGGTTTGTACTGCAGCGGCCCAACATCGTCGGAAATGTCACTCTATCGCCATCGAGTCGCAAGCCGGCGCAGTATTTCAACACCGCGGCTTTTGCCACGGCGCCGCAATTCACTTTGGGAGATGCATCGCGCAATCCGGTCCGCGGGCCAGCCTTCCGCGACGGCGATATCGCCCTCATCAAGCACACTTTGATTGGCGAGCACGCCGACGTTGAGTTCCGCACCGAGGTCTTCAACGTGACCAACACTCCCGGATTCGCACAGCCCAATGGAAGCTTCGGCTCCCCGGCGTTTGGCAGCATTACCTCGACGGCTACCGATCCCCGGGTGATTCAATTCGGCGCAAGAATAAGCTACTGAAAAAGATGACGGCAGCCTCAGAACGTCACCTTTACCCCAAGCTGCACCTGCCGCGGAGAATTCGATGTGTACGAGATCACCCCGAAGCTGGGATCGTCCACGGCAGTATCGGGCGTCCCAAATACAGGGTGATTGAACGCATTCTGCGACTCCAGGCGAAGCTCCAGGTTCATGTCCTTGCGAATCGCCTCCAGTGAAAACTGCTTCTCGATGGAGAGATCGGCCCCGAACGCCGTTGGCGTGCGCGCGCTTCCAATCGTCCGCGGAGCGGTGCCCAATGCATACAGCGGCGGCAACTGAAGCACGTCGGGATTCGCAATATAGTTGTTGATCCAGTCGTGCCCATGATTGCGCTTAGGAACTCCGGTCAGGTTGGGACGCTGGCCTCCATACGTCGGCAGCGAGGTTCCATCGTAGGTGCTGAACGCCAGCGGCCGGCCGCCGGAAACGCGCCACACCCCGTTTGTCTTCCATCCGCCGATCGCAGCATCGAGCACGCGCGGCATATCGCGGAGAAATGCCTTGCCGCGTCCCACCGGAAGATCGTACGTGTAACTGAATTGCAGCACAGTCGGAATATCAAACGACGACAGGCTTCGCTCCAGCCAGGGCTTGTTCGGATCCTGAAGGCTCAGGAAGCTGCCCAGCCACGTCACGTTATCGTCATCGACCGATGCATCATCGATTGACTTCGACCATACGAAACTCGCCAGAAACTGCAGCCCGTTGGAATATGTTTTTTCCGCGGTTAACTGCAAACCGTGATAGATCGAATTCCCGATGGGCGGAACATCCGTGACCGCAGAAGTGAACTGCGGGAAGGGTACTTCCAGCTGAGACTCCTGAACCTGCGGACTCGACAACACGCTATTCGGGTCGGTAATGATACCGTAGAACGGATTATCTACATAATCATTCAAGGCCGAGACCTGATCCTGCGAATAGCCCTCAATCTGCGGTCCCAGAATGTTGAGCTGGTTTGCCCCGCCGAAATAAAGATGCGTACCCTTCTTGCCGATGTATTCCACATTAGCGAGAACCCTCCACGGCAGTTGATGCTCCATTCCAAAAGTCCACGTCTGCTCATACGGCGTGTTCCTCACTGTGCGAATCGGACCGATCGCCCCAAACCCCACATCATTCATCAATCCCAGCGAACTCCCGGTCGGCTGAATCAACCCGTTGGGATAGGGGTTATTCAGGTGCAGATACGGGGTCGCTCCATCGTTCTGATACGTCGAGATCATTCCCGTATATTGATTGAAGCCTTGCGTGCCGTAGCTTCCTACGCCATTGGCTCCCGACCGCGTCTGCGAATAATAGACGCCGTATCCTCCGCGCACTACCCACGTCGGAGAGAACTGAAACGAAAACCCAAGGCGCGGCTGGAAATCACTCCAGTCGGTATTGGTGATCGTGCGCCGGTGCGAACTTGCAAACACCTCGCCGCCATGAAGCGTGCCGAATCCCGGCGCTGTGAGCGGCAACGACGCGTTCGGATCGAACCAGTTCTGGCGGTTGTGCCGGTCAGTCCGGGGCCGCGAAACGTCATACCGCAAACCGAAATTTACCACCAGTTGCTTGTTGGCTTTCCAGTTTTCCTGGCCGAACCATGCGTACTGGTAGTTTTCGGTGGCCGGTTCGAACTGAATCTCGTAATACCCTCCCGCCGGATTATCATTTGTGCCCACGGTATTGCCCATGAGGAAAGTTGCCATTGCATCGCCGCCGCAACTGGAGAAATCGTTAGGACAACCTGAGGTGCCGTACTGGTTGAAGTTGAAGATTCCCTGCGGAGCATTGGTCTGAATGTAATTCTGTTGATGCAGGCGACCTTCGAACCCAAACTTCAATTCCTGCGGTCCTAACTGTTTGCTGATTGCGACTGTGAACTGCCCCGTATCCTGCCCCTGCTTGTAATTCCCGTATGGGTCGGTTCCGGTACTTGTGTATCCGGCGGAGAAATAGCCGCCGCCAATGAAAATCGCCGGCACCCCCACAAAGCCGGAAGAAGCCAGGTACGAAGGAAATCCGAGTTGACCCAGCGGATCGGTGACTCCGCTGCTGGTGTTATATGCATCGATCTTCATGGCCCCGCGGGTAAAACCGAACGTCGACACCAGCAGAAGCGTAGGACTGAACGTATGCGTGTCAGTTATCGTGAATAAGTGGGCATTGCTCCAGTTATGTCCGCCCGCACACGGATCGGTAAAATTCTTGAAGCAGTGGAATGGCGAGTTATGATTCCACTCCTGCGAATACTTCGCGCTCAGGAGATTGTGTTCGCTGAAGCGATGGTCGATCTTCACATCAAACTGATCGTTGTAATAGTAGTTAGGCCCTGAACCGATCCAGTTGTCGTAGATGTTGCCTCCTGGAATGTTCGGTTCTGGAAAAAGGCTCATCATGTTCTGACCCACGGGGTCGATCAGGTCGCCTGAGGCTCCCGATAGCTGGTACTGCGTACCATCGAGGTTCGGATTCCCCGGGCTCGCGTAGGCTGCAATGTTGTTGTACGGGATATAGGTCTGCCGCACCGGCCCGCCCAAGTCCGAATCGTAATACGCCGAATACGGGTCCCAGATCTGGCCCTGCGCCACGCTGCACAAGCCGTTCTCATCAAACGTTCCACCCTGCGCCGCGCACACCTCGCCGAAGTCGCCGCCGCGCTCTGCATCGCTGGGGACGCCTGCCTGGCTGGTGCTCATCGTGGTCTCGCGCGTTCCGTCCCAATCGAAGAAGAAGAATGTCTTGTTTTTGAGAATCGGGCCGCCCAACGTTCCGCCGTAATTGTTGCGACGCAGCGGCGCGATTGGAATGCCATACAAATTGTTAAACCAGTTATTCGCATCGAACACCTGGTTGCGGATGAAGTCATACCCGCTGCCGTGGAACGCGTTCGTGCCCGATCGCGTAACCATGTTAATCACCGAAGCGCCTGAAAAACCAAACTCCGCGCTGAAGTTCGATTGCTGCACCTTGAACTCGTCCACGGCCTCCGCCGATGGCGTGTAGGTCGCCTGCGTTACTCCGCCGTTCGGCTCGAAATTCGTAACCGAGGCGCCGTCCATCAAGATGTCCGCCGTCGCGCCGCGGCTTCCGTTGGACACGAAGTTCGTTCCTCCGCAATTTCGGCACTGATCATCCATTTCGGTCACACCCGGTGTCAGGAACGTCAGGTCCATCACGTAGCGATCGATCAAAGGAAGGTCATTGATAAACCTTCGGTTGATCACCTGGCCGGTCGTCGCGTCCTGCGTATCCAGCACCTGAGATTGTGCCTCGACGTCGACTGTTTGGGTAGATCCTGCAACTTTCAGGGTCACATTCGCGGTGACGTTCTGGTTCACGTCCACGCGGATTCCGGTGACTACCGTCTTCTCAAATCCCGCCATCTCCGCCGTTAACCGGTACACGCCCGGAGCAATCGTCCTGTAGAGGTAGCGGCCGCTGCCGTCGGACTGTTCCTTGAACTGATATCCCTTTTCCTCGTCCACAAGAAGCACCCTGGCTCCCGGCAGAACCGCTCCTGTCTGGTCCGCTAACGTTCCGCTTACCGTTCCGAAATATCCCTGCCCCGATCCCGTTCCCGGAAAGGCGAACTGAATTGCGGCAAGCATTGTGACGACATAATTGAAGCACTTTCCGCGGAAACTGAGATCGCGGAGTTCCATGATCGTTTCCTCCTTCTTCTGCGGATGAACTGAAGGCCTAACGAGCAGCCGGACCGCCCCTCGCGCGACAGGTCTTAACCCAGATCAGCCGGATCGTCTTATTTGAGGCCGCCTGGGCCGCATCGATATTGGAGCGTTCGATCGATGCGAATGCTTCCCGCATTGGACCTGTCTCCGCGACTGAGGGATATCATGTTCCCACACATGCAGTAATCCCGTCAAAAAACGAAGGAATAAAGGGACTGAACGAGGAGATTCCCAGCGAAGCCAGGCATAAGGTTTAGTGCGAATGAGGTGTGGCAACCAGAGGCGGACAATCGCAGGAAATAAAGCACCATCATCAACGTAATCTTTGCGATGTGATATTGATTGAGCCACCGTTACTGACCAGGCTCGTTGGTTTGACTGCTATGATGCTGATGGTTTTGAGGCGTCGATGGATATTCCGATCAACATCACGGCAGCCACGCTGGACGACTATGCATGGTGTGCGCGCCTGATGGCGTCCTCAGAGCCTTGGGTCACCTTGGGGCGCGACCTCGCCGCGTGCCGCGACGTGCTGACCCGCCCCGGCGCCGATCTCTTTATCGCCAGGAAGGCGGAGAATGATGCGCCAGTGGGTTTCATCCTGGTTGCTCCCTACGGTCTTGCGGGATCCCCGTATATCGCCAGCATTGCCGTTGCAGCAGAGATGCGTGGGCAAGGGATCGGGTCGGAGTTGCTGCGTTTTGCCGAACGGCGAGTCGTCGCACGTGGGCATCTTTTCCTGTTGGTGTCATCGTTCAATCAGAAGGCCCGGCAGCTCTATCTGCGGCAAGGGTATGAGTGCGTCGGCGAACTAAGGGACTACTGTGTGGCCGGCCAATCGGAGTTGATCTTCCACAAAGGGCTGGAGTGACTACGCCCGTAATGAACGCAACGTTATCCGGGAGTAGACGCCTTGTCCTCCTGCTGATGGCGGCGGCCTCAGCCGGATACATTGGCCGCGTTGCCATCACTGTGGCGGCTCCTGGCATCATGAAGGACTTCGGCCTCAGCCAGGCGCAAATGGGAACGGTGTTCAGCGCTTTTCTGGTTGGCTACACCTTCTTTCAAATCCCATCAGGAGCACTCGCCGATCGCGTTAATGCGCGACATATTTTCCTTGTCTTATGCCTGGGATGGACGCTCCTCAGCGCGCTCACCGCATTCGTCGCGTGGCATGGCTATGGCGTGGCGATGGTCATTCCGCAACTATGGGTGATCCGCGGAGCGTTTGGCGTGTTAGCCGCGCCGACCTATCCTAGTTCAGGCAGAACCATCGCGGTCACGGCCTCGCCGGATATGCAGGGTCGCGCAAACAGCCTGGTGCTGGTCAGTGTGGGCGTGGGATCTGCAGTCGCGCCGCTGCTGCTCGCGCCTGTCGCAGGCACCTACGGATGGCGCGCGTCACTGCTTGTGGCTGCGTTGTTCAGTGCGCTTGCCGGGCTGCTTTGGGGTTGGTTCGCTCCCCATCAATTCAACTCGCCTGAAACGCCTAACCCTCAAGCGTTAGCCAAGGCTCCAGTCGCGGCATCTTCGCAGGCGACGTCACTTCATCCGCTCCGCTCAGCTGGCTACTGGTTCCTTTGCGCCAGTTACCTGTTGCAGGGCTATCTGGGATACATATTCATTTTTTGGTTCTATTTGTATCTGGTGCAGGTGCGCCATTTCGATGTGCTCAGAGCGGCCGCTTTCACGGCGCTTCCATGGGTGGCCACCATTTTCGCCATACCGTTAGGCGGCGTGCTCTCCGACGCGGCTGTCGCACGTTGGGGAGCGACGTGGGGACGCCGAAGCGTTCCTCTCATCGCGTTGTGTGCCTCTGCAGCTTTCTTAGTGATCGGCGCACGCACCGGCAATCCCATGGTGGCCGTCTCCGCATTGACCGCGTGCACCGTGCTCGTGATTTGCACCGAGGGTCCTTTCTGGGCCACTATGATCCAACTCTCAGGGAAACGAAGCGGAGTCGCCGGCGGAATCATGAACTTCGGCAGCAACCTCGGCGGCATGATTTCTCCTGCCCTCACTCCCTGGCTGGCAGAACGCATCGGGTGGGAATCCGCGCTGACTCTAACAGCGGGACTAGCGGTAGCGGCAGGCTTGTTCTGGCTGGGGGTTCGTGTCAAGAGCTCGGAATCTGGCGTCGCATGATCAACTGCGCCGTTGAGCGCTGAGCCACTTCACCAGCGCGGGCTCGGTAAAGGCCCATTCCCAGCAATTGTGGTCCACGCCTGCATACTCTGTGTACAGCGGGTGGCCGCCAGCCGTGCGCCTGGCCGCGATACGATTCCGCGACAGCGATACTGGAACGGTGTTGTCTGCATCGCCGTGGAAAGCCCAAACCGGCGTGTCGATTGCCTCAGTCCCGTCTTCGGTCGAGTGACTTCCGCAGCAGATGACGGCGGCAGCAAAGAAGCGGGGGCGGCCGGCAATGACATTCCACACGCCCGCTCCACCCATCGATTGCCCGGCGACGTAGATCCGTCGGTCGTCGATGGGAAACTCGCGCCTCAAGCTATCGACTATTTCGAGAGCCAGGCGCGACCCGTCCCCCAGGCCAGGAAGCACCTGCGCACCATCATGCTGCTGCTGCGTCATGTCATATTTGGCCCAGCCGCGATCGGTCTGCGGAACAACCACGTAGCAGGGGAAACTCTGCTGATTCCCAGGCAGCAGCCAAAGGCGCGTGCCGAAAATGTTGCCCAGTCCAATCTGCTTCAGGTTATCGTCGCCAAGGCCGCCGCTGCCGCTGAGATACAGAACCAGCGGCAGTTTGCCGCTGGCAACCGGGCGAAACAGCCGGTAAGGCATTGTCCAATCGTTCTTGTACGTTCGCGCTTCGAACTTGGCTTGCAGGCCCTCCGATCGTTTCCTGAAGTCATCAATCAGCGCCGTTCTCTCCGACGAGTTCGGCGTGCCGCGGGCCAGTGGAGGCGTGGCGTCGCTGTTGGCAGCGCTCCCAAGCGCGGCCGAAAAGCGACATCCCGCCCACGCAGTGGCCAGGCCCGCCGCATACATTCGTAGCGCCTGCCGGCGCGAAAGCTTCTGGATCGTCACAGGGATATCATCGTATCGCGCCGTGATTCTATCCCGCGCCGGTTTGTCACAAGCAGCCCTGTTTTTGGGACGAGCCTGGGCTCCCGTCTAGACTCGGTTCAGAGAGCCTGCGCGCATGCGCTCTCGGGGAGGGCTCCTTGACCGGAACGGGACATAATTTCTCGCTCCTCTTTATCGAGCTGGGCATCGCGGCGATCGGACTGGCCCTCCTCGGGCGATTGGCGAGCCGATGGGGCATCTCTTCCATTTCGCTCTACCTGCTGGGAGGGCTTGCATTTGGAAAGGGGGGCCTTGCGCCTCTCAATCTCTCCAGAGGCTTCATCGAACTGGGCGCCGAAATTGGCGTACTCCTCTTGCTGTTTATGCTCGGGCTTGAATACTCGGGCGAACAGCTCAGAAGGAACCTGCGCGGTGGACTGTCGGGTGGAGCGATTGACTTATTACTCAATTTTCCTCCCGGTCTAATTGTTGGGCTATTACTTGGATGGTCGCCGTTGGCTTCGATCCTGTTGGGCGGTGTCACCTTTATATCGTCATCCGGAATCATTGCCCGTGTGCTTTTCGAATTAGATCGCACCAATTCTCCAGAAACACCCACCGTGCTCTCCATTCTCGTCCTCGAAGATCTGGTGATGGCAATTTACCTTCCTCTGATCGCCGTCCTTATTGTGGGAGGCGGACCCTCGAAGGTTCTTGTTTCAGTTGGCATCGCGACTGTTACGGTCCTGGTGGTGCTTTTCATTGCGACACGATACGGCCACTCGCTCAGTTCTTTTGTCGCGCATCAATCGGACGAAGTCATTCTGCTCACGATCTTTGGGACGGTCTTATCGGTCGCTGGAATCGCACAACTCTTGCAGGTATCCGCTGCGATAGGAGCATTCCTCGTCGGAATTGCCGTCTCCGGCCCCATTGCCGAGCAATCTCACCGCTTGCTCGCGCCCCTGCGCGATCTGTTCGCGGCGACCTTCTTTTTCTTTTTCGGACTGGAGACGGATCCGCGCAGCCTGCCGTCAGTGATGCTCGTTGCCCTTGGGTTAGCCGCGGCGACGACACTCACCAAGACCCTCACCGGCTATTGGGCTACGCGCAAATCGAACCTTGCCCCGCGAACTCGACTTCGAGCCGGACTTACATTGGTGGCTCACGGCGAGTTCTCGATTGTGATTGCAGGTCTGGGAACGGCCTTGGAGCCGCGGCTCGGATCGTTGTCAGCCGCCTACGTCTTGCTGATGGCGATTCTCGGGCCCATCATGGCAAGGATCATTCGTTGAGGCAGAACCGGCCCGATCAAGCGGCACCCACCGACGCGATCGCTCGGCCTGGATGAAAACGTAGCCTTGCTGGCGCACGCTCATCGGGGATGCAATGTTGTTATCCCGGCAAAGCATCGCTTGCCTTCCCCTATTGGGGTGCGGTTGGTTACCCTTAGCAAGCTGGTTATTTGAGAATTGAAATTGCCATTAATCGGGGAGGGAAGAATGTCGCTCCAATCAAGAAGAGAATTCATCAGGACCACCGCATCGAGTGTGGTGGCCGGCGCGGTTCTGTCGACAGGCGAACGTGCTCTTCGCGCCAATCCTCTTGGCCTGCCCATCGGATGCCAGACTTGGCCGGTGCGAGCCACGATCGCCAAAGACTTTCGCGGTGCGCTGAAGGAGCTTGCCGACGCGGGATTTCAAACGATTGAGCTATGCTCGCCGGTTGGATACGCCGACTCCGGGTTTGCGGGACTCAAAAAGTACACGGGGGCGGAACTCCGCGGCATACTGCACGACGTGGGCCTCACCTGCACCAGCAGTCACTTCTCTATCAAAGAATTGAGAGAGAATCAGGACGCGAGAATTGCCTGGGCTAAAGATGTCGGCCTAACTCAAATGCTTGTGCCAAGCCTGAGCGGACCGCATAATCCCACCATGGATGACGTGAAAAGAGCGGCCGATGAATACAGCCGCATGGGGGAGCGAGCTGCCGCCGCTGGAATCGTGCAGGGCCTGCACAACGAGGACTTTGAGCTTTCCAAGGTCGACGGCCAGCGAACCTATGACCTGTTGTTCCAGCTTCTCGATCCCAAGTTCGTCAAGTTCCAATTCCAGGTGTCCACGATCACTGATGGGTATGATGCCGCCGAGTACTTCACAAAGTACCCCGGACGCTTTATCTCCATGCACGTGCAGGGCTGGTCGGCAAAGACCAGGACGATCGTGCCGGTGGGGCAGGACACTCTCGATTGGAAAAAGATTTTCACCGCGGCAAAAGCTGCCGGTGTGGAGAATTACTTTGTGGAAATGGATTTGCCGATGATGAAGGCGAGTGTTCCGTATCTTCGCAATTTGCAGGTGAATTGAAATCTGACTTTCGGCAAGCGGGAAGCGCCATTGAAGGACAGCTCGCCAGGGTCTCAGGCCTTGGTCGCCTGAGACCCTGGTTGCTACCTTAGATAGAGCCCGAAACAACGGCTACTCAGGCAAATTCGGCGTAGGCCGCTGTGGTTAGAAAGTCCTGAAACTGCACCCGTCGAGAATTTCAGTCAGCAATTCAGCAGCGCGCTCAAACTTCGAATGGCAAACTTTGATCCGCCAAGTTCTGTCTTGATTCCGTCGAGAATGTCGCCCAGAGCGAACAGCACATCATCTCCCGCGTAATGGTTCGGCCGTCGTCGAGGCGAGCCCCGTAGCGTATCCACTGCCAGAGTTGGGCGCGTGAAATTTCCGCGGTTGCTGCGTCTTCCATGAGGTTGTAGATGGGGACGCATCCGTTGCCGCGCAGCCACGACTCGATATAGCGCAGCGCAACGTCGATATTGCGCACAAAGCCCGCTTCGGTTAGCCGGCCTTGCGGGACCTCGAGAAGATTCTGCTCGGTAATTCTCGACGTGAACGCAGCCGGCGGTTGGATCTGGTTGGGCTGTTTCATATGTTCGTCGAATACAGCTTTGGCGACGAGGCACCAGGCCGGGGTGCGCCACCCAGGTTCCGTCGTGGCCGGCGCGAACCTCGCGCAGCTTATCCTGGCGAACGCGTTCCATGGCTTCGTCATTGGCGGCCGGATTATTGCGGATAGGGATCTGGGCTGCCATGCCTCCCATGGCGTGGATTCCGCGCTTGTGACAGGTGTGAATCAGCAATTCCACATAGGAGCGCAGAAAGGGCTGCTCCATGGTGACCACGCCGCGCTCGGGCAGCATGAACTCAGGATGATTTCTGAACTTCTTGATGAAGCTGAAGATGTAGTCCCATCGTCCGCAATTTAGACCAGCGGAGTGATCACGCAGTTCGTAGAGAATCTCGTCCATCTCGAAAGCTGCGGAGATCGTCTCAATCAGCACTGTGGCGCGGATTGTTCCTTTGGGCAAGCCCACGTACTCCTGCGCAAAGAGAAAGACATCGTTCCACAGGCGCGCTTCCTGGTGGCTCTCGAGTTTGGGAAGGTAAAAATAGGGAGCCGTTCCGCGTTCGACGAGGGTTCGGTAGTTATGAAAGAAGTACAGGCCGAAGTCAAACAGCGATGCGGAAATCGGGAAGCAATGAATCGGGAAATGCTTCTCAACCATGTGCCAGCCGCGCGGGCGGACAAACAGGACCGCAGGATTGGGGCCCAGCTTGTATAGCTTCCCTTCGGGAGAGCGGTACTCGATGGTCCGCAGGTTCGCGTCGCGGAGATTGAGTTGTCCCTCGATGCAGTTGCTCCAGGTGGGCGCGTTCGAGTCTTCGAAATCAGCCATGAAGACGTTGGCCCCAGAGTTCAGGGCGTTGATGATCATCTTGCGGTCAGTGGGCCCGGTGATCTCAACACGCCGATCGAGCAGGTCCGGAGGAATGGGAGCGACGTTCCAACGCGCTTCGCGAATTGGGCGAGTTTCCTCAAGGAAGCGCGGTCGGTTGCCTTCGTCGAACTGGCGCTGCCGATTCTTACGCGCTTCAAGCAGATCGATGCGCCGGGTATCAAACCGCTCATCCAGGGCGCGGAGAAAGTCCTCGGCTTCCGGCGTGAGTATCTCGAACTCGGCATTTCGGCTAAGGGCGTTGATGTCGCTCAGTGGCAGTGTTGCACTCATTGGAAATTCTCCCTTTCCTGGATGGTTTTCGGATTCGCGAATGCGGAAGAAGTTGTTAGTCGCCTGACACTGGAATCACAAAGTCCGAGTCGGACAGATCGAGCGGTAGAACGTCAAATTGGCGTTCCGGTGGTAGCTCAAATTGCTGTTCTTCGGTTGAACCGTGCAGTGCCCTGATGGAGGTCTGCCCTGCCGCGATGACTGTAGCTAGCTCATCGAAATACCCGGTGCCGACGAACTTCTGGTGTTTCACTGCGCCGTATCCGAGTTTTTCAGCGAGCTCGAACTCGCGTTGCTGCAACCGTGAATAGGCCGTCATGCCTGTGCGGAGATATTCGTGCGCAAGCTCGAAGGCGGAGAGATTCAGTGCATGGAAACCAGCCAGGGTAACAAACTGGAATCGATACCCCATGGCGGCAAGCTCCGATTGAAACTGCGAAATCTCCCACTGGTTCAGTCTGGCTTTCCAGTTGAAGGAGGGCGAGCAATTGTAGGCCAGGAGTTTGCCAGGATAGCGAGCATGGATGGCATGAGCGAATTTCCGCGCCTCTTCAATGTTCGGTTCCGATGTTTCGCACCAGAGCATGTCGGCATAGGGCGCATACGCGAGACCGCGGGCGATGGCGGCATCCAGTCCGCCGCGGAAGCCATAGAATCCCTCGATGGTCCGCTCCCCGGTAAGGAACTGCGCGTCGACTGGATCGCAATCGGAGGTGATGAGCTGGGCGGCATTGGCATCGGTTCTAGCGATAAGAACGGTGGGCACGTCGAGAACGTCCGAGGCCAATCGCGCCGCTACAAGCTTCTGGATGGCTTCCCGCGTTGGCGTCAGGACCTTGCCGCCCATGTGTCCGCATTTCTTTGCCGACGACAATTGATCTTCGAAATGCACGGCGGCCGCGCCGGCCTCGATCATGCCCTTCATCAATTCGAATGCGTTCAGAGCTCCGCCGAAGCCTGCTTCCGCGTCGGCCACGATCGGCAACATCCAATCGAAAGTGTTTCGGCCGTCGGCATGCGAGATCTGGTCGGCTCGCATAAGGGCGTTGTTGATGGAGCGCACCACATTGGGAACGCTGTTGGCTGGATAGAGACTTTGGTCGGGATACATTTGTCCCGCCAGGTTGGCATCCGCGGCAACCTGCCAGCCGCTCAGGTAGATGGCCTTGAGACCGGCCTGCGCCATCTCCACGGCCTGGTTTCCCGTCAAAGCTCCGAGTGCGGGCACATATCTTTCCTGGTGAAGGAGACGCCAAAGCTTTTCCGCGCCGGCGCGGGCCAGCGAGTGCTCCACTCGAACCGTTCCACGAAGGCGCGCCACGTCCTTTGCGTCATAGGTGCGGACGATTCCATCCCAACGAGGCCCATCCCATGATTGTGTCGATACTCTGCTTCTCATCGCCATCTCCTTCGACCGGTGGGCCTGATCCGCACTCCGGTTCAATATCGTGAGTAAAACCCATGCCAGTTGTAATGCACAAGAGCCACTAGTCCGATTCGGACGAGTGGACAATGGTGCCCAGGCACCTTGATAATCAGGGCGCCTTGCAGGAACAAATGCCTGGGTCTGGATCGGCCAGAGTGGGCATCTAGCATTCAACCAGAGATTCGCTCGCAGCGAGCGGGATTATCGTCTTCTGGTTGCCGGGAATACGGCTACGGATGGGCGGCAAATGGTCATCGAATCGAAGTTTGTGAAGGACCTGGGGCGCGCGCTCAATCTCCGGCATATCTCTCAGGGCGTCAGCATCCTCAATAAAGCGGAGAGTTCACTGGCGAATCTTCCGCCGACGCATCCGCATGCGACCGAATTGCTTCTCCTGGTGGCGCAGTGGTTGGATGTCGGTTACCCCAACCAGCATCTTCTGGACGCATTGCTTCACAAATTCCCGCCGGAATGCCGGCGCAAACTGGCCCTCGAAGATTTCCTGCGCGTGCGTATGGCCGAAGGATTTCAGGCGCTGTCGGCGGAAGAGGTTGATCGCGCCATCGACACGTTCGAATTCGTATTGCGGGCGGAACGGGAATCGCCCGACGAACAACTATCCACGCTCGCGCATTTCTGGAAGGGAAGAGCGCACAGGAAGAAGGGGGAATACGAAGCCGCACTCCAGGAAATGGTATCGGCGCGCGAACTGGCCCAGAAGAATCGCGATTTTGCCATGCTTACCGCCGTGATTCAGATTCACGAGAGCTGGGTGCTCTTCCAGAAAGGCCTGAGGAAAGAAGCGCTGCGCTTGCTTGCGCACGCGGAAACCGCTCTCCGAGGCACGGATCATTATCTTGCGTTGGGCAATATTGAATCGGCCCGCGGCAGAATCGTCAGGCGCGCAGGCGAATACGTGAAGGCACTCGAGCACTTCGATCGCGCCATCGCGATTTACTCGTCCGGAGACCCCAATCATCGAAGCCTTGCTCGGACCCTGGTGAATTCCGCCTATGTCAAGCGGCTCCTGGCATTGCAATTACGAAGGAGGATCGATGCGGGGGCGCGCAAGCCGAGTTCGCCGCGCCGGGTCCAAGAGAAAGGATCGGGTACCAATGATGCGACTGCCCTGCGCACCCGCCATCAGCAACTTTGCAGCGAAGCCATGGCCCAGCTTCGCCAGGCAAGGAAGATCTATGCATTGCACGGCCATTCCGCGGGAATTGGAACCGTGATTGTGAATTCAGGATTTCTGCACCTAGATCGGGGTGACATCGATCGTGCCGCGCGCGAAGCCCTTGAAGCCTATCGCGTGGGCCACGAGAAAAACGACCATATCCTCATGGCCAGGGCAAGAGTATTGCAAGCCGCTGCCGAGAATGCCAAGGTGGAAGAACAACTCGGCGAAGATGTCGATACCGCCCTTCACGCCGATCATGCCAAGCAATTCAGCGAACAAGCAATCGAGCTCGCCAGGCACACGCAGAACCGCAGGTTGTTAGCCGGCGCATTCGTCGCGCGCGGTGCGACAGCCGCCAACGAGTTTTTTCAGGATTGGGATCTGGCCAGGCGTTGCGCCAACGAAGCGGCCGACCTGATGGGCGCGGGCGAAAACGACCACCTGGCGGATGAACTGGCGGCGCTCAAATCGCGTATCACCCAGGCGTCGGGCATTAATGACACCCTGCGCGGCTGGTCCGAGGGCGTCCTGGGTGACAAAACGTTTCAACAGGTCACTGAAGAATTCGCGGAGATCGTCATTCCGAAGGTATGGCTGCGCGAAGAATGCAAGATATCACGCGTGGCGGAATCCTTGTCGATTTCTCCCAAAAAGGTCCGACGCATCCTTCGCAATGCCGGTCTGCTGGAAGGCTTGAATCAGGTACAACGCCCCTAAGTCTTTACGCCACAACGAGTGCGGGATATAGTGCCGGTCCCGAACACAGCCGGGAAACCCTTTCAAGACCGGGTCAGTCTGAAAATGGATCGTTGTTCAGGAAAGAGTCGTGACGGCGGTCACGGGTTTTCACGTGGCGTATGTGATTAGCTAAATGCCTCGGGCCCCTAATCTCCCGGAAAAGACCCCGGAAAATGAAGCTCTAAGACCCCCTTTCCCGAGGTGTATATGCAGTATTCCGCGACTCTTCCGCCGCCCCAACCACCGCCGGAGTTAGAAAACAGGCCGTTCCTGGTTTCGTTCGACTCGGCCCGGGAGTTCAGTCTCGATCATTGGATCGAAGTCTCCTGGCTCGTTGAGCACCAACAAGACGAATTCGAAGGTTACGTCTTCGAGGATTGCTTACTTACCCGCTAGCAAAGCGGCGGAGAGGCCGGCTAGAAATGAAGGCCCCCGCCGCAGATCAAAACCTCTGCGGTGACATAGTCCGATAGCGGGCTGCAGAAAAACAGCACCGCGCCGGCGGCTTCTTCGGGAGTACCAACCCGGCCAAGCGGACATGCAGTTTTCACCGAATCCAAAAGACTGGGTTGAACGCCCAGGCGAATCTGGTGACCGTGCATCTCCATTTTGGCGGTGGCGTCGGTCAGCGGCTGTACTAGTCGTGTGCCGATCAGACCAAATCCAACGGCGTTCACGTTCACGTTATACCGGCCCCACTCCTTGGCCAGGGTCTTGGTAAGGCCGATAATCCCGGCCTTACCTGACGAATAGCCCACCTGGCCCGGATTGCCGTCGGTGCCGGCGATGGAAGTAATGTTGACCACTTTGCGCATCACACGCTGACCGTTTGCGATCTCCTTCTTTGCCGTCTCGCGAATATATGACGAGGCGGCCCGAAGGACCCGGAACGGGGTCAGCAGGTGAATTTCCAGCATCGCCTGGAACTGCTCGTCGGTGGTCTTTTGAATCACGTTGTCCCAGCTATAACCGGCATTGTTCACGATGATGTCAATCGATGTGAATTCGGCGATCGTAGCCTCGACGATCTTCTCCGGGACCGACGGATCGGTCAGGTCGCCGGTGACGTGGCTGACCCGCCCCGGCTGCCCTAGCTCCGCCTCGGAATCCAGCAGCATCGCCTCATCCAGATCATTAATCATCACCCGAGCCCCGGCTCCGACCAGCCGCTTCGCTATGGCGCGTCCGATGCCTCGGCCGGCTCCGGTCACCAGCGCTGTCTTTCCTTCCAGCGTGAACGGCATTTCTGCCTTGTATTCGGTCTCAAATGCGATTCTTTCTGTTTCCATTTCACTCACCTTGCCGCGTCATCGTACGCTGCACTGCAGCATCATAAATGCTGCGCTGCACAAATGTATAGATGGAGACCGGTTCCAAGTCGTTGCTTTTTCCCAAAGAGGCCCGCTCTGTGGTTGCAGGAACGAATACCGCAGAAGAACCTCCATGGCGGAACGTCTGCGTCCCTTTTTCACCTCAACCCGGCGAACGAAAGGATTCGGCTTTATGACTCATCGAGAAGTTGTTGTACTGAGCGCTGTACGGACCCCCATTGGGAAATTCGGAGGCGCCCTCAAAGATATTCCGCCCAGCGAACTGGCAGCCAAGGTTGTCTGTCAGAGTTTGCAGCGCTCGGGACTGTCCTCTGCCGATATAGGTCATGTTGTCTTCGGTAATGTAATTCATACCGACCCCAAGGACATGTATCTGGCGCGCGTAGCCGCGTTGCGCGGCGGCCTGCAGGTCGACACTCCGGCTCTGACGTTGAACCGGATGTGCGGAAGCGGCCTGCAGGCCATCGTGACGGCCGCGGATGCGATCGTGCATGGAGATACGGATGCCGCCATTGGCGGCGGCGCCGAGTCCATGAGCAGGGCCCCGTACTGGCTGCCTGCAATGCGGTGGGGGGCGCGGTTGAACGACGTCACCGCGATTGACGCCCTCGTCGCAGCTTTGACTGACCCGTTCGACGAGGTCCATATGGGCAACACGGCGGAGAACGTCGCGCGCAAGTGGGGCATAACCCGCGAAGACCAGGATGAACTGGCAGTAGAGAGCCATCGCCGCGCACTGGATGCGATCGAAAAAGGCAAGTTCAAGAGCCAGATTGTTCCTGTTGAACTCAAGAGCCGATCCGGATCCACGTTCTTTACGACCGACGAGTCGCCGCGCAGCGATGCGACCATTGACAACCTTGCCAGGCTCAAGCCCGCCTTCGACAAAGGCGGGGACGATTACCGCCGGCAACTCATCGAGCATCAACGACGGAGCCGCCGCCGTGGTCCTGATGGAGCGCCATGCGGCGGAAGAGCGCGGGCTAAAACCCATGGCCCGGCTGGTCGACTATGCCGTCGCGGGAGTCGAGCCCGGAGTGATGGGAATCGGGCCGGTGCCGGCCGTGCGAATGCTCTACAAGCGCACCGGGCTCAGCAACGATCAGATCGATGTCTTCGAGGCCAACGAGGCCTTCGCCGCCCAGGTTCTCGCGGTGCGACGCGAACTGGATCTGCCGCCGGACAAGACCAATCCCAACGGCAGTGGCATTTCTCTGGGGCATCCGCTCGGTGCCACCGGCGCCATTGTTACCGTGAAGGCTTTGCACGAACTCCAGCGGGTTGGGGGCAAATACGCTCTCGTGACCATGTGTATCGGCGGCGGGCAAGGCATTGCTGCCATCTTTGAAGCGATCAACTAGACCGACGAAGGAGAGGACAATTCCATGGCTACCGCCACTTTATATGAAGTCAGCGTTTCCGCGTCCAAGCCGCTGGCCGGCAAAGTCGCATTAGTCACCGGTGCATCCCGCGGCATCGGGCGCGCCATCGCTCTTGAACTGGCCAATCGTGGCGCCACGGTTGCCATCAACTTTCGTTCCGGCCTGACTGGAGCAGAAGAGGTCAGGGATCAAATCGAGCAGATGGGCTGCGCGACCCAAATTTTCCAGGGAGACCTCTCGAAGAGTTTTCAGGCCCGAACGGTCGTCCAGAATGTGCTCGAGACCTACGAGCGGATGGACATATTAGTGAACAACGCGGGGATCACTCGCGATCGAAGCATCCGCAAAATGACCGACGACGATTGGAGCCAGGTGATCGACACCAATCTCAACAGTGCGTTCTACTGCACCAGCGCGGCCATCCCGGCAATGATCGAGCAGAAGTTTGGCCGAATCGTGAGCGTGGCATCGTTTGTCGGCCAGGCGGGAAACTTCGGACAGGCGAACTATGCGGCCAGCAAAGGCGGACTGATTGCATTTACCAAGGTGTTGGCCCTGGAACTCGCAAAGTTCAACATCACCGCGAATGTCATCGCACCGGGCTTCACCGCGACGGACATGGTAAGCGGAATTCCGCTTGATCGCCTGGAACAGATCAAGGAGAGAATTCCAATGCGCCGGCTCGCAGAGCCAGAGGAGATTGCCAAGGCGGCCGCTTACCTCATCTGCGACGGCGACTATATCACCGGCCAGCAAATCAACGTGAACGGCGGGCTCTATATGTAGCCCGAACGGGTCACACGCCCCGGTCTTCTGGGCACCGAACTTTGTGTCCAGAAGACCCAATCGTCTGTGGCTCTTGCTTCAAAGCGAAAAAGGGACCAACCTGGCAACTGCGAAAATGGCACTCACCGCGAGCGAGCCGCCAGCCAGTGGTTGATATGGGGCCAGGTCAGCCTTTGCGCGCCGCTACCAGCCATGATGCCGATGTGGCCACCCGGCACTCGGAAGATTTCGGTGTCGATACTCGAGATTTTCGTGAGGATCGCCTCCGACTGACAAGGCGGGGTGATGTGATCGCCCTCTGCGATCACTGTGAGCAGATTGGCCCGCAGCCGTTTCAGGTCCACCAGCTCCCCGCGGATCTTCAGTTGGCCTTTCATCAGTCGATTCTTGCGATACAGATCTACGATCAGTTGCCGGTAGGCGCCGCCGGCCATGGGAAAAATATCGGTGACCCAGGTGTTCATGGCGTGCCACGATTCCACCACCTGGGGATTGTCGAGATTATCCCAGAGCTTCAGATAGTTCGCGACGTAGTTCTCGATCGGCTTGAGAGCCTTGGCGCCGTAGTCGATCATCTCTCCGGGCATGTTGCCGAACGCAGCCAGCACCCGATCAATATCGAAGTGCTTTTCATCGGTCCAGCGCGCGAAGGTCAGTTGCTGCGGCTTCGAAAAATCAAGCGGCGCCGTCAACAGGAGCAGGTTGCGCAGACCATCATCCGGCCGCATCGATGCATAGATGGTGGTGAGGATCGCACCAATGCACCAGCCGAGCAGGCTGAATTCATTCGATCCCGAGAGCGCCTTCACTTTGCGAATAGCTCTCGTCATGTAGTCAAGGACGTAGTCATCGAACTTCATGTCCTTGTCTTCAAGGCCCGGTATGCCCCAATCGAGCAGGTAGACGTCAAACCCGCGTCCCACCATGTATTCGATGAAGCTGTGGCCAGGGCGAAGGTCGAGAATCGTGGGCCGATTCATGAGTGCGAAAACGAGAAGCAGTGGGATGGGATGGCGGGACTCCGGCGGGACCACGGGGATGTAGCGGTAGAGCCTGGCCTTGTTGAGCGTCCAGACAATCTCTTTAGGCGTCTGCGCAATCGCCGCCTTTGTGGTCATCACTTTGTTGAGAGTTTGAAACCGCTGTTCGAGAACCGACCACTGATCAGGCAACACCGCAGCTTCTGTCATATCGACCTCTGTGGCATTTTCGGAGTGGCTCCCGATCCAATGCGGGAGAACATAACGCTCTCCGAGATGCTCTAGCCCCTCTTACGGTTTCCTTTTCGCGGAGGGTTCCCTTTGATCCCTGTTGCTCTTTTCGCTCCCCGGGCTTTTGGCGCAGGACGCGAGTCTGGACCGGCAGGGTCGGCCGCCGGCCTCGCCACCGAACAAAGTTCCACGATTCGATCGAGCTTGGCTTCCATGTCGTCGAGTCGCATCTCGATATTGGTGAAACGCCCTGCCAACGCAGCCACTTCCTGCCGAGATGGCATGGATGATTTTTGCAGCGCTGCTGCCATGGCCTTGTCGAATGCCTCGCGGAAAGGCGCAGATGCCATCAGCGAATTGTTGAGCATGGCGCCAGTGGCCTGCGCATACTCCTCGCTGTTGACCGCATTGATCATCACCTTGGAAACGGCGTCGAGATAACTATCCCGCATTCCGCGAAAGGCGCCGAACGGATCGACGGGCTTTTCTTCCTTCTCTGCAGCCATGGGTGGGACCCCCGACTCTCACGTCACACAAAGCATATACCTGTACGGGGCATCCGGCTGCCCCTGATCGCTCATCCGGGCCTCTTTTGACCGGGGTAGCCCCGCACGGGTTCGTTTGTGCATCCCGGATCAATGAACCTTAAAGGGTTCTTTCAAAACTTCCAACAGTTCCTTTTGCGCATCAACGACCACCTCGATGCCGCGCTGCACGGAGTCAGCGGCCGCACCCGCCGGGGTGCCGGCATAGCCGAATTGCTTTTTCGCGGATTCGAAAGCAGCCTTCGTATGCTTGGTCGTGTAGTCGAGTACTGTCTTCTGCGCCGCCACCGATTGATCAATGGCTTCCTGCGCTCGCGCGACGTTGTCGTCGATGACCTTGCCCGCCTGCACCTTGCGCTCCTTCACCAGGCCGGTCAGCGTGTGGTTCTGCTCCACCACCAGGTCGATCATCGCCTTGTGGGTCTCTGCAAAGCGATCGAATGCGGTGGTGGCCAGATCGAGCATGAACAGACCGGGAGCACCGGCCGCCACTTTCTTCCACGTTTTCACCATCTCCGCGTTGTGCTCAGTAGCAAGATCGATCGATTTCTTCTGAGCTTCGGCCAAACGGTCAACCCCGGTCGCGTAGATCCGGACCGCCGATTCGACAACATCCGATTTCTCGCCTGCGGCAGCCGTTACCGGTCCCTCAGGCCCCTTGTCTGTAGCCTTCATATGGTGCTCCTTCAGGCGCAAGTTGCGCTGCGATTATTGCTGCACTGCAGCAATATGATTAGGCTCCCCATCGCCAGGTCTTGTCAAGAGTAAAATGCCAAGAAGATGGCGAAGAAAACAGTAGTAATCAAGAAATACGAAAACCGGCGGCTCTATGACACTACCAACAGCCGGTACGTGAACCTCGAAGAGGTGGCGCAACTCCTGCAACAGGGCTACGACGTGCAGGTGGTCGACGCTACTACTAACGAAGACATCACGCGGTTGATTTTGACCCAGATTATTGTTGAGGACGCCAAGGCCCCCAACTCGACGTTCCCGCTGGACCTGCTCCGCCAGATGGTCATAACGTCGGGTCGCGCCAGCCAGGAAAGTGCGTTGAAGTACATGAAAACCATGCTGGAGATCTATCAAAGCACTTATCGCGCCATGGTGCCCCCGCTCAATCCGTTCGATTTCATGCAGAATCTCCGGACCGAACACGACGTGGCCGGACATGGGCCGCGCCCTGCTGCCACAAATGCGACCCCGGACAGCAGCCGGCGAAAGAGGGCCACCCAACAGGACAGCGATGAGGTGAAGGACCTGAAGAGACGCATTGCCGAATTGGAAAGGCTCGTTTCCGGCATGAGATCGGACAGGTCATAGTTGCGAGTCCATTCGCTCTCCATACAGTGGGAGATCCCGGGCTTCTCCGGAGCCGCGACCTTGCATCGATTCCTTCATGCCGACATGAGCAACAAACAGCTTGTCGTCATCAAAAGACGAGATTTGCTCAACCCTGGTTAAAAATGGAGCACGACCACACTCAACATCTTTTGCCTAAATCATGTCACGCTGGCGATTTTGGCGGATATAGGCTTCCGAGTCGAATTTCTTGGCGGTGGAGGCCGCCATCATAGTGCGGACGGTCCCGAACACCGGCCTGTCAAACCACGGGCGGTCGTGTTTGCCTACTATGGCCCAGGCGATGCCGGCATAGCCGTTGGGATCGCGGCCATCAAGTTCGTATTTGTCATTGAGGATGACGGCCCAGTCGAAAGCAGTGGCCGGGTCGGGCGCCCATTCCAGGATCTTCTTGGCCCAGTACATTCGCATGTAGTTGTGCATCCAGCCGGAAGCGACCATTTCGTTCTGGGCGGCATTCCATAGCTCGTCGTGGGTTTCGGCGGTCTCCAGTTGTCGCAGGGTGTAGCGGCCGGGGCGCGGGTCGCCAGCGTGTTCCAGGAGGGACTTCTGCGCCCAGGGGTCGGCGCATTCCCAATTATCGTAGTTCGGGTTGTAGCGGACGAAGAGCGCCGACAGCTCTCGCCAGCCAATCAATTCATTGAGATAGCGGTCGCGGGCACTTTCCGGTGCCCTGCTCTGCTCCACCGCCCGATGGCAGGCAAGCGCAATTGTGATGGGGCTGATGTTGCCGAAGTGTAAATAGGGGGACAGGCGGCTCGTGCCCTTTTTCTCAGGATGGTTGCGATCAGTTTCGTATAGGGCGAGGTCGTGGTGGACGAAATCCCGCAGCCGCTTGAGCGCTGCATGCGATCCGCCTGTGAAGGTTTCGACGGGGAGGACGGTGCGATCAAGCTTGTCGAATCCGGCAGTGATGTCCTCCGCGAGAGAAAAAATTGCCATGTGTTGAGGTGGCTTCCACTCGTGGTCGGGCCGGATCTTCTTTTGCGGAACGAGGTACTTGGGCAGTTCACGCTTGAGATGCGGACGGAAATGGTGAAGCAGAAAATAGTCGCGCCCAAACACCCGCGAAGGCACGACCACATCTGCATCCACGGTCCAGTAGGGCAGTTTGAGCCGCTTCGCCAGCACCTTGCGCCAGCGTTCGGGTTCGCGGCAGGGATTCTCATCGCCTATCAGCAGCGCCGCACTGGTCTCTTCGAGGAATGCTTCGAGCGAATTATCGGGGTGCCTGCGCAGCACAAAGCCGACGCCGCGCTCGGCCGCGTCGGCCGCCACATCGCACAACCCCTGTTGCAGGAAGTGATAGTGGCGAAAATTCGCGTGGGGATAGTTGGGAATGACCGAGAAGAACACCACGACCGGGAGGCCAAGCAGATTGCCGGCTGAGATGGCCACGTCGAGCGCGGGATTGTCGACAATGCGCATGGCGCGCTGCATCCAGTAAACGACGCAGCGGGCATGGGGCCGCGGAGGGCCCTGGCGGCGCGCAAACACGCGCGGTTGACTGGCCAGGGCGGCAAGTTGCTCAGGGACGTTTTGCTGATTCTCAGGTTGGCCCATGTTGGTCGGTAGCCGGCCAGCGCGAACAACGATCGCCGTACAACATCTGCACGAGTCGCGGGCGAACTACTCCAAGACGATGATAGGGAATCACGAGCATGTGGGCGATGTCGCATCGGCGGACAGATTTCACGACACGCACAGGAGAGCCGTTTGTTTTTGCGTCATCACCGGGGTTGCCGAATGCCAAGACAAGAAACGCGTGGCGGATTGGGTTTGGTAGTCTCCGACCCTTGTGACAGCAAAAAGTCGCAAGGCTGGGGCACGGAAGCTTTGTTTCAGGTTATCGGCGCGACCGGGACGCCGAAGAAAGAAAAAGGGCCACCCGAGGGCAGCCCTGTTCTTGGAGGAGTGAAACTACGCTACCAGCGGCCCCACGCGCGGGTGAAATAGTCGGCCAGGGTCATTCCAATCAGGACCAGGAAGGTGAAGACACCGCCGGCGACGGTGAGTTTGGTCAGCTTGGAACTGTACTTGACGTGCATGAAGAACAGCACCACGATGGTGGCCTTCACCACGGCAATGAACAGGGCAACGATGGGGTTGAAGATACCCATTTCCGCATACGAGGCGGCAACCGTAACGCCGGTGAGGACGAGCAGGATCGAACCCACGATAATGTAGATCCTGGGGGGAACGACATGATCGAGATTGTCGTGCAGGTCGTGCAGTTGCTGGTCGTGTTTGGAAAGGTGCTGCTCGTGTTTTGCGCTCATGAGTATGCCCTCATCCATGCCGGCTGATCAGGTAGAGCAGCGGGAACAGGAAGATCCAGATAATGTCGACGAAGTGCCAGTAGAGTCCGAAGTTCTCGACAAAGGTTATGTGTCCCGTAGTGTAGGCTCCTGCGCGCGCTCTGAAGATCATGAAACCGAGGATGGAAATCCCGATGATCATATGCAGGGCGTGCATGCCAGTCATGGCGAAGTAGAGGGAGAAGTAGACCTCGGTGTGGCGCGCCATGCCGAGGGGAAGCGGCTTGTCCCCGTAGGATTTTGCAGCTTCGTCCGATTGCGGATCGACGAAGGACTGCACGCTGAAGTGAAAGCCCGGGACGTGGTGCTTCTCGATCTTCTCGGAGTACTCGATGGTCTTGATGCCAAGGAACACGAGGCCAAGCACGAAAGTGAGGGTGAGGCAAAGGACCAGGGCACCTTTGCGGCGCATCTCCGCGCACCACACGCCCATGGCCATGGTGAAGCTGGAGGTGATAAGCACGCCAGTGTTCAGCGTGCCCCACAAGATGCTCAACTGGTGAGATCCCACGACGAAGGCGGGGTAGTACCAGTTGCGGTAGATCAGGTAGGCGGTAAAGAGGCCGCCAAAGAACATGATTTCCGTAAGCAGGAAGAGCCACATCGCGAAGCTGGTGGCGTCGACCTGCTGGCCCATGGACTCGAAATGATGGCGCTGGTACGGAGGATGCGCGTGTTCATGCGCATCCGTGGTTGCGCCGTTGACAATCGCGGTGCTATCCGACACTGGTGGTTACCTCTTTTTCTTTCTGGCGCTCCAGCCATTCGTAGTCGTAGGCATCGTGGTCCATCACTGGAATTACGTGGAAGTTCTCGGTAAGCGGGGGAGACTGGATCTGCCATTCAAGGCCCGTAGCCTGCCAGGGGTTATTGCCGGCCACCTCACCATATTTCAGCGACCAGGTGAGGTAGAGGAGCGGCAGAACGTAGCCGACGCCGAGGATCGTCGCCCCGGCGGTCGAGAAGACGTTCAGGATCTGAAACTCCGGGGGATAAGCGGCATAGCGGCGCGGCATACCCAGGGTGCCGAGGATGAACTGGGGAAAGAAGGTGAAGTTGAAGCCGATGAATGTGACTAGCGCAGCGAGCTGGGAGATCTTCTCGGGGTACATGCGTCCGGTCATCTTGGGCCACCAGAAATGAATGCCGGCCAGGAACGCCATGAGCATGCCGCCCACCATCACGAAGTGGAAATGGGCCACGATGAAGTATGTCTCGGTGAGGTGAATGTCGGTGCCGGTGGAGCCGAGGAAGACGCCGGTCAGTCCGCCGATGGTAAACAGTCCCATAAACCCGAACGCATAGAGCATCGGGGTCTCAAAGGTGAGGGAGCCCTTGTAGAGGGTAAAGGTCCAGTTGAAGATCTTGATAGCCGAAGGCACGGCGACGAGCATGGTCAAAAGCGAGAAGACCAGCGTGGAGTAGTTGGAGACACCCATGATGAACATGTGGTGCTCCCAGACGAAGAAGCCGAAGACGGCGATCGCCACCGAGGAGAACGCGACGGCGGTATAGCCAAAGACGCGCTTGCGGGCAAAGGTCGAGATTACTTCGGAGATGACGCCCATGCCGGGCAGAATCATGATGTAGACGGCGGGGTGCGAGTAGAACCAGAACAGGTGCTGGAAGAGGATCGGATCGCCGCCCTTGGCGGGGTCGAAGACGCCGATGCCGAGACCGCGCTCCACACCGACCAGGACCAGGGTGATAGCCAGGACAGGAGTGCCAAGGACCATCAGGATGCTGGCCGCGTAGTGCGACCACACGAACAGCGGCAAACGGAACCAGGTCATCCCCGGGGCACGCATCTTGTGGATGGTGACGATGAAGTTCAGGCCTGTGAACACGGAGCTGAAGCCGGCCACGAAGGCAGCCGTAGCCGCGGTCATGACGTTAGTGTTCAGGTAGTGGGTGGAGAGCGGAGTGGTGAACGTCCAGCCGGTATCGACGCCTCCGGTCATCATGGCGTAGAGCATGAGGCAGCCGCCGGCGATGTACAGGTACCAGCTCAGCAGGTTGACCTTCGGCAGGGCCAGGTCCTTGGCCCCGATCATGATGGGGATGAGGAAATTGCCCAGGGTGGCGGGCACGGACGGCACCAGGAAGAAAAAGACCATGATGAGTCCGTGCATGGAGAACACCTTGTTATAGGTGTCGGTGGCCATCAGGTCCGATTGCGGTGTCAGCAACTCCAGACGTATCAAGCCGGCGAGCGCGCCACCAATGAAGAAGAAGAACGTGATCGAGATGAGGTAAAGCATCGCGATCCGCTTGTGGTCGCCAGTCAGCAGCCAGCTGAGAAGGCCGTTCTCTTTGCTGAGGAAGTTGGTCTTCGGCACCCTGGCCGTTGACTGGTCGGGAAGACTTACGATTGTGGTGCTCATTGCTTCACCGTCCCCTGTGGTACGGATTTTCGTCCCTGGGAATTTTGTCCCGTAGTGTTTTGTCCCGCGGGCTTCTGGGCGACGTTCGCCCTCTTGCCTTCACTCTCCGGCAGGAAGTTAGTAGTGTTCACCGTTTGTTCAACGCGGTAATTCGATTCGAGATTCTTGATGTACTCCACCAGGGCGATCACGCCGTCTTCGCTAATCTGTCCCTGGTAGGTGGGCATGATGGGCGAGTAGCCCTGGGTTACGTGGTCTGACGGATTGAGAATGGCCTCGCGAAGGTAAGCTTCATCCGCGGTGACTGCCGATCCGTTAGTCAGCGTGAGCTTCGATCCGAAGACATTGGCAAGGCTGGGGCCGCGCGAATCGGGCCGCCCGTTGTGGCAGGCGTTGCAACTCAGGGTTGCGAATAACCGCTCGCCATTTTGTGCCAATGACATGCCGCTGGTGGACTGCTCGAGCCATTTCTTGTAGTCGTCCGGGGTCAGCACGACAATGTCGCCGATCATTGCGGAGTGGTTAGTTCCGCAATACTGGGTACAGAACAGGTGATATGTCCCAGGAGTGGTGGGTTCAAACCACACCGATGTGTAGCGGCCGGGAATCGCTTCGCGCTTCACGCGGAACGCCGGAATCGAAAAACTGTGAAACACGTCCTGGGAGATCAGCGTCAACTGGATTGCGCGCCCCGTGGGAACATGCAGGGAGTTAATCTCGTGCTGCCCGCCAGGATGCTCTGCTTTCCACATCCACTGCTTGCCCACCACGTAGATGTTCATGGCGTTGGCCGGAGGGGTGTAGATACGAAAATAGATGATCGAACCCCACACGAACATGACCAGGAACAGACCCAGGGGAATGATGGTCCAGGTGGCTTCGAGGAGCGTGGACCCTTCGATCTGCACAGCTACTGGATGACGACGCTTGCGATAGAGGATGGAGAACGTGGTGATCAGCAAAACAACAATCGTCAACCCGATCAGGCTCACCAGCACCATGAAGAAATACAACGCGTCCATCTGCGGAGCGATCTTCGACGCCTCCGGCGGAAACAGCGCGAAGTTCGTCAGCCATTTGACGAGAAATTGCCAGATTGTCTCACTGATGTGGTTCATTCGTTATCCGTTCACCTTCGTTCCTGAGGCCAGTGCTTCCTGTGCCGGGGCATGATCGCGGCGAACATCACGGCGAAACATCACCCACATGAATCCTCCCAGCAAGAACATCGTGACCAGGCCGCCCAGTTGCACGACTCTCGCCACGATCAGCGAGTGCTTGTTTGTCCCGGGATCGTAGTGGTAGCAGTAAGTCAGGATGTTATCGACCGGCGACCCTATGCGATTGGCCGAAGCCTCCACCAGGCCCAGCCGCAAATCCTTGGGGGAATATTCGACGCCCATGTAGTACTGCGCCAGCTTGCCCTGCGGCGTCACGATCTGGATCGAACTTGCATGTGCAAACTGGGTGAGTTTGCCGTCGGGTCCGGGGATCTTCGTATACCCGAAACCGACCGCTTTCGTGAGGGCATCGATGTTTGGCTGCGTTCCGGTGAGAAAATGCCAGCCATCCGCCGTTTCGGGATGCCCGTAGCGTTTGAGATAGGTGCGCTTCTTCGATGCTGCCAGATCGGTGCCTTCACTGGGATCAATGCTGGCGATGATAATGTCGAAGTCCTTGCCCGGACGGAAACTCACCATCTGCAGGGCGCTAGTCAGACCGTTCAACTCTTCCGAGCACAGCATCGGGCACTGGTAATACACCAGCGCCAGGATCGCTGGCCGCTTGCCGAAGTAGTCGCCCAGTTGCACCTGCTTGCCGGCATCGTCGGTGAAGGTGAGATTCAATGGCAGTTGATAGTTCAAATGCTGCGCGATGCCAACTTTGTCGAGAACCTGCGATTTTGTATTCGCCGGACCCATCTGCTTATCGCCATAACTGGAAACCTGCGCTGGCGTCAACGGTGCAAACGCGCTGACAGCAAGCGCCGAAATCGCCGCCAGTCGAACCGTTCTCCGGATTGTGTTTGAATACTGCATGATTACTGCACTGCTTTTGTTCTGGTTTTACCTGAGTGGTTGTAGTCCTGAGCGAAGATCGCGCAGAGACCAAAGTCGAAGGACCTGCGGTTGAAACGAGCGCCCTTGCATCTGACCACTAACCACTGATCGCCTGCTACTGCATTACTGCGGTCTCTTCGCCTCAGCCTGCGCGCGCCGCTTCCACATCAAGTTCGTATGCCGTACGCGCGAAACCATTGGTCAGCGGATCTTGGACCGCGGCCTCACGATCGCCCGTCATCGAAGGCGCCTTCTGTACAGCCGGCGCCACTGGCAATCCGCGCTGCGCCATCAGTTCCATGGCGCGCTCGATCGGAATCCGCACCGTGCCAGGCTTTCCATCCACGCGCGTGTAGTTCTCGAGCAGCAAATCTTCGCGCGCATGCAGATCGGCGACATCCTGGTTGCCGTCGTCGGTTTGCACGCGCGGAGCGGGAAATTGCTGCGTCAGCTCCGCCATCTTGTTTTGCAACTCGGGACTGGAGGGCATATTGCCAAGTTCCCGCACCTCCGCGGTCTTGGTCCACTTGCTGTTCGGCCCGTCTTCCTTTTTCATTTGCGCATTGATGACTTTGCCGATTCCATAACAGAGGATGCCCGTCACCGCCACGAAGATGGCCAGCGCAGTCAGGAACACCACGATGCCGGTGACACGAACGTCGGAGAGTTCGTATCCCGCAGATCGTGTCGATCTCTTCCGGCTTGGGGCCGTGCGAACCGAGTTGTTCGTCATCATGCTGTGGCATGTTCGGGCTCCAGGATTTCGGTGAGGTGAGGGTCGTTGGTTTGGACGAGGGGGCTGGTCTTGAGCTGGGTGCAGGAAGTAGGCGATCCAGAAGGCGACCAGGGCGGCGGGGACGGCGATGTACTCGAGGATGCCGAAGGAGAAGTGGAGATTGCGGGAGGCGTCCTTGAAGTTGGGCTCGATGAGCCAGAAGAGGTCGAAGGCCTTGGCGAGGATCATCCACTGGCAGACGCGGACCAGGCGCTTCTTGTTGCGCTTGATGTCGCGCGACAAGCAGCAGCGAGAAGGGGATCACCCAGTGGAAGATGAAGTCGAGGGTGATGATGATGCCCCAGTGTCCGCGGATGCGGTCGAGGTACCAGTTGATCTCCTCGGGCAGGTTGCCGGACCAGATGATGAGGAACTGGCCGAAGGCGAGGTAGATGTTGAGCATGACGAAGGCGAAGGTGAGCTTGCCCAGGTCGTGCTGCTCGGTGGTGCGCAGGATGGTCGCGAAGGGCTCGTAGCGGGACAGCGAGATGGCCACGATGATCGAAAGGGCCAGCACCGAGAAGCCCTGTCCGACCAGGAACAGCAGTCCGTAGACGGAGGAGAACCAGGTGACGTCCATCGACATCACCCAGTAGATGACGGCGGCGGTCATGGTGAGCGAGTAGACCACGATGCCGGGGCCGGAGAGGTTTTCGAACTTCTTGATCCACCAGGGCGTGTTGGCGGGGGAGTCGGCCTCGCGCTGGAGGGCCATGGAGTTGAGGCGCCAGGTGTAGAAGGCCCAGATGGCGAAGCAGACGATGCCGGCGACCCAGAACATGGTGGGGTTGAGCATGGGGCGCTTGAAGCGCGATGGCGTGGTCGATGGCTTCGACCTGGTCCGGCGTGATGCGGCCCAGCTTGAAGTCGTTGTCGACGATGGCGTGGTTGGCCCACAGGTAGAGGCGGCTCTGGCTCAGGGCCACGACGATCCAGTAGGCGAAGACCAGGGGCAGGGAGCGGGTCATGGCTTCGAGAGGCCGGCGCAGCAGCAGGCCCCACTTGCCGCCCGAGCAGTACTGGACCATCAGCAGCGCCAGTCCGCCCACCGACCAGCCGAAGGTGAGCATCAGGCCCAGCACCCAGGCGCGCAGCACGTGGTCGATCGAGTGGTCGAGGAGAGCGAGCAGGGCGGCGATCACCGAGAAGACCACGCCGACGATAAGCGCGCGCGTGCGCCACTGGTCGACCACCGGCGGGGCCGCGAGGTCGGCGGGAAGGGTGCGCGCATGAGATGATGTGAGCCATGTTCCTTATTTCCCTGTTGCCGGTCTTGGTTGGCGTTGGGGGCCAGTTGCGCGGGGTCGGCCGGGTTGGCCGGGGCCATGGCCGGCCAGCCCTGCTTCCAGTCGTGCTGGTAAGGCTGCACGGCGGTGGCGGGCATCTGCCACGGCTCGGCGAACGACGGCGGAGGCCTTCGCTGGTGGCCACGTCCTTCAGGCTCTGCACCTGGACGCCGGAGGGCACGTCGCTTTCCTTGGCGGCCTGGCTCAGCTGCAGGGCGCGGATGTAGGCCGCCACCGCCCAGCGGTCTGCCGGCGTCAGCTGCGCCGAGTAGTCGGGCATGGCGCCGTAGCCGTTCGTCATCACGTAGAAGTAGTGCGACAGGGGCTGCGCCAGGCGCACCTGGTCGTGCAGGTTGGCGGCGGGCTTGTAGCCGCGCTGCACGATTTCGCCCAGGCCGTTGCCCACCCGCGAGTGGCAGGGCGAGCAGTAGATGTTGAAGCGCTCCTGGCCGCGCTTGAGCACTTCCAGGGTGGCCGGGAAGGGCAGCTCGTCGTGCTCTTCGCGGTAGCCGTTGGCGGCCTGGGTCACGCCGGTGTAGAAGTAGGAGTCTTCGCGCAGCTGGCCGCGGGCCACGGTGTTGACCACCTGGGGCCGCGCGCCGCGATGGTCGGCGAACAGGTTGGAGCCGCGCTGGGGGATGATCTTGGGCTGGTCGTGCATGTCCTGGCGGCAGCCGGCGATGAGCAGCGCGGAGAGGGCGAAGAGCGCGGCGAGGTTCGTGGTTTCCCGGCACCCTGCGATCGAACGAAGCAGCCGCAGACTGCGTCGCTGCGCCCTCAGGATGACAGCATTGTGGTAGCTGGTCCCTGATCCCTGATCCCTGTCCCTGATCCCTGTTTTCATCAGTACTCCACCTCCACCACGGAGACCGGCTCGAAGGTCTCGAGATACTTGCGCGACTCGGCCAGGTCGAACTTGGGGTCGAGGGCTTCCAGGCAGAGGAAGAACTTGTCCACCAGTGGCGCCGTTGCGGAAGTTGGGGGCGTTGAACAGGGGATGATAGAGCGCCGGCATGTGGTTCAGCGCCACCATGCCGAAGGCCGCCGACAGGCCCGCCCACAGGATGGTCCACTCGTAGGCGGGCACGATGAACGCCGGCCAGGAGTAGAGCGGCCGTCCGGCGATGTTCAGCGGATAGGCGATCACCGAGATCCAGGTCTCGAGCGAGAACATGGCGGCCAGGCCCATCAGCCCGCCGATCAGCGTCAGCAGGGGCACGCGGTTGGTGTGGAAGCCGATGGCTTCGGCGGCTTCTTCGACCGGGTAGGGCGTGTAGCAGTCCATGCGCCGCCAGCCGTCCTGGTGGGCCTGGCGCGCGGCCCTCACCAGGTCGCCGGGGGTATCGAATTCGGCTAACAGTCCGTAGGTTCCTTCACGAGGCGGCATTAGCGTCCCACCTCCCTGCGGCTTTTTGGGCATGATCTTGGCCCCCGGCAGCAGCATGCGGATTTCGTTCATGGGGATCATGGGCAGGAAGCGCACGAACAGCACGAACAGCGTGGTGAACAGGCCCAGCGTTCCGATGAAGGTCATGTAGTCCCACTTGGTGGCGCGATAGGTGCCCCACGACGAGGGCAGGAAGTCGCGATACAGGCTGGTCACGATGATCACGAAGCGCTCGAACCACATGCCCGTGTTGACGATGATGGAAATGATGAACATGAAGGTGATGTTGGTCCGGAGCTTGCGCGACCACAGCGTGGTCAGGGGGATGGCCAGGTTGCAGGTGATCAGCACCCAGTAGCTCCAGCCCATGGGCCCGAACATGCGGTTCCAGAACATGAACGCTTCCCAGTGCGAGGCCGAGTACCAGGCCATGAAGGCTTCCATGCCGTAGCCGTAGGCCACGATGAAGCCGGTGGCCAGCATCACCTTGCCCATGTTGTCGATGTGGCGCTCGGTGACCAGCGCTTCCAGGTGATAGAACTTGCGCAGCGGAATGGCCAGGGTGAGCACCATGGCGAAGCCCGAGTAGATGGCGCCGGCCACGAAGTAGGGCGGGAAGATGGTGGTGTGCCAGCCGGGCAGGACCGCCACCGCGAAGTCGAAGCTGATGACCGTGTGCACGCTGAGCACCAGCGGCGTGGCCAGGCCGGCCAGCAGCAGCGATGCCGTCTCATAGCGCATCCAGTGGCGCACCGAGCCGCGCCAGCCCAGCGAGATGATGCCGTAGAAGTACTGCCCGAATTTCGACTTGGCGCGGTCGCGGAAGGTGCCGAAGTCGGGGACCATGCCGACGTACCAGAACACCACCGAGATGGTCGCGTAGGTCGAAACCGCGAACACGTCCCACTCCAGCGGCGAGCGGAACTGCGGCCACACCGTCATGGTGTAGGGCAGGGGCAGCATCCAGTACCCCAGCCACGGACGGCCCACGTGGATCAGCGGGAACATGCCCGCGCAGACCACGGCGAAGATGGTCATGGCCTCGGCGAAGCGGCTGATGGAGTTGCGCCACTGCTGCTTGAACAGCAGCAGAATGGCGGAGATCAGCGTGCCGGCGTGGCCGATGCCGATCCACCACACGAAGTTGATGATGGCGAAGCCCCAGGCCACCGGCTGCGTGATGGCCCAGATGCCCACGCCCTTCAGGAACAGCCAGGTGACCGCCACCAGCAGCACCGTGGCCCCGGCGCCCGCCAGGGTGAAGATGGCGAACCAGCCCATGGGCGTGTGCGGGGTGAGCACGATGCGCGTGATCTTGTCGGTGACCGACTTGAAGGTCTGCCCCGGCTCGATCACCCGGTACTCGCCCGTGGCCGGATCTACCCAGCGCGCGTACTCGGGATCGGTCGGTTTCAGGTTGCTCGTTGCCATTTTTTCCTTAGTTCTTAGTCCCTGGTCCCTCTTCTTCACCAGTTCTTAGTTATTAGCTTTTACGGGCTCTTCCTCATGCCTAATCCCTAATCCCTATTCCCTATTCCCTTAGTCCCTCGGTCCCCGTTTCATCCATGCTCCACCGGCGTCTCTTCCAGTTCCCTGTTCGGGTTGATCACCGCGGCCACATACGTCGTCCGCGGACGCGTGTTCTGGTCCGCCAGCACCTGGTAGGTGCGCTCGTCGGTGCGCAGCTTCGCCACCCGGCTGCCCTTGTCGTTGATGTTGCCGAAGGTGATGGCCTGGGCCGGGCAGGCCTGCTGGCAGGCGGTCTGGATCTCGCCGTCCTTGATCGCCCGGTTCTCCTTGTCGGCCTCGATCTTGGCCGCTGTGATGCGCTGCACGCAGTAGCTGCACTTCTCCATCACGCCGCGCGAGCGCACGCTCACGTCGGGATTGCGCATCAGCTTCAGGCTCTCCGTCTCGTAATCGGAGAAGAGCAGGAAGTTGAAGCGCCGCACCTTGTAGGGGCAGTTGTTGGAGCAGTAGCGCGTGCCCACGCAGCGGTTGTAGACCATCGTGTTCAGGCCTTCGGGCGTGTGCACCGTCGCGCCCACCGGGCAAACCTGCTCGCAGGGCGCGTTCTCGCAGTGCTGGCAGAGCATGGGCTGGAAGTGCGCGCGGGGCGCGGCCAGGTCGCCTTCGAAGTAGGTGTCGATGCGGATCCACTGCATGTTGCGCCCGATCCGCACCTGCTGCTTGCCCACCACCGCGATGTTGTTCTCCGCATAACAGCCGATGACGCAGGCGTTGCAGCCCGTGCAGGAGTTCATGTCGATCGACATGCCCCAGGCGTTTTCCGTGTACGTCCAGTTGGGGAACATCGACGTCCCCATGTTGGTCTTCTCGTGGCCCTCGCCCTCGTTGGCGAACCCCGGGTTCTGCTTGTACTCATCCAGCGTCGCGTAGCGGATGATGCCGCGCGGGCCCAGCGCTTCCACGGCTTCGAGCGAATGGTTCTGGTCGCCGTAGTCCGCTGAACGTCTTGGAGCGGTGGTCCTGGTAGTGGCTCTTGGTGATCGCCATGCCCCACTTGCCGTCCACCTTCTTGATCGAGCCCGTGGCATAGAACGGCGCCTAGGTGGGACGGATCAGGTAAGCGTTGAAGCCCGCTCCCGAGCCCACGCGGCCCGCGGCTTCGCGCCCGTAGCCGAGGTACACCGTCACCGAGTTGTCGGGATGGCCCGGAGCCACGATCACCGGCGCCTTCACCTTGCCGCTGCCCACCGTGATCTCGACGATGTCGTCTTCTTCGAGCTTCAGCTTGGTCAGCGTCGCGCCCGACACGATGGCCGCGTTGTCCCAGCTCAGGTTGGTCACCGGCTTGGGCAACTCCTGCAGCCAGCCCACGTTCGACAAGCGCCCGTCGTAGATGTTGGGGTCGGGGCGGAAGATGATTTCGATGCTTTCTTTCGGCGACGGCGTGGGAACGTTGATCGCTGCCGATGCCGGCTTTGCCGCTGCGTGTCGAACTTCGTGTCGTCGATCCAGCCCGCGTGCAGCGCCTTGCGCCAGCCGGTTTCGAAGTCGCCCTTGATCGGCCGTCTTCCACGTCTCGCGCACCGCTGCGTAGGAGCTCAGCAGCGGCTCAGCTCAGCAGCGTCTGCAACACGTCGTGCGCCGTCTTGCCGCCGTAGAGCGGATCGATCAGCGGCTGCACGATCGACACCGTGCCGTCGTAGGACCGCGCGTCGGACCAGAACTCCAGCGCATGCGCCGCCGGAATGTGCCAGTGCGCGATCTGCCCCGTCTCGTCCAGGTGCGAGCCCAGATGCGCCACGATCTTCGCCTTGTTGAACGCCGACGGAAAATCAAGATCGGCGGGCGAGGAGTAGATGGGGTTCGCGTTCAGGATCACCAGCCACTCGCACCTTGCCCGCGTTCAGATCCGCCACCAGCGCCTTCATGTCCGCGATCTGGTCGGAGGGCAGCGGATTCAGAGGCTCGGATGATACGGAAACCGTCTTGCCCACGTTGCCGAGCGCCTCGTTGATGGCCACCGCCAGCGCCGCCACCGACGCATCCTGATAGAGGCCCGGAATCACCGCGCTCTTGCCCGCGTTGGCCTTCAGATCCTTGGCCAGCGCGGCGAGAAACTTCTGCTGCTCCGCGGTCCACGCGTAGCTCGGCGCCTGCACGCCCGCTGCGCCGACCGCCGCCGCCAGCGCCGCCGCAAACGCCGGCACTTCGCTGGCCCGCAGGCCCAGCCGGTGCTCGGCCTTCATGCCCGTGGTGGTGGGCGTGATCTCGATCGAGTAAAGCCGATTCAGCTTCGCCGGATCCTTGCGCCGCGCCGCATACTCCCGCACCAGCTTGTGGAAGCCCGGATACGCCGCTCCCGACAGGAAGTCCGCATCGAGCGACACGATCACGTCGGCGCCGGACAGGTCGTACTGCGGGATCGCGCCGTTTGCCAGAGCCGTGCCCGCGATCGCCGGGTCGTACTGCACCAGCTTCGCCTTCGGATACGCCTGCCTGCACCGCCTTCCACTGCCGCGCCAGCGTCGGCGAAGTAATCGTCGTCGACAGGAAGTAGATCCCCGTCCCGCCGTTCGACGCCGCCACCGCGTCGCGGAAAGTGCGCGCGAACTCGCTCCACTCCCGGTTCTCCCCGCGTAGAGTCACGCGCTTCGACCGGTCCGGATCGTACAGATCCAGCAGCGACCCCTGCGTGAACACGTCCGACGAGCCCTGGTTATAGGCATGCTCCGGGTTGCCGTCGATCTTGATCGGCCGGAACTGGTCCGCCTTCACCAGCGTCGGCACCGCGCCGGTCGGGAACGGGTGCGCCGTGGCGAAGTACATCGGCTTGCCCAGGATCAGGTCTTCGGGCTGCTTGATATAGGGGAAGATCGGCTCGTCGGGCTGCTTGGTGCAGCCGGCCAGCCCGGCCAGCGCCATCGACGCGCCCATCAGCTTCATGAACCCGCGCCGCGACACCGGGTCCACCCACTCCTGCGCCGCGGACGGGAACTCCTGCTCCACCGCCTGCTGGAACTCCGCCGTTCCCGCCAGCTCGTCCAGCGAGCGCCAGAACTTCTTGCCCCTCGTTCCCTTCAGCTCCGCGCGCACCGCGGCCAGCGTCAGCGGCCTGCTCTCGTGGTTTCCGTTTCCGTTCATCTCTGGCGCGCTCATCGGTGGCAGACCTCGCAGCTGGTCAGATCTTTGGGCGTGCGGATCTTGTACTGCTGCAGCAGAAAATGACCCAGCTCATCCTGGCTCGTGAACTTTTTGTAGGTCTCGGTCGAGGCCTCCACCGCCGGCCGCACATCCCCGGCCAGCCCCTTCTTCAACGGCAGCTGCAGCGACGCCACCTGCGCACCCTCGCCCGAGGGATCCTTCATCACGCAGTTCACGCTCTGGGCCGTCGGCACCCCGTCCTTCGTCTCCCCCGCCGCGCACCACACCGGGCGGTCCTCGGCCGGCGCTTCCCACGCCATGTTGTAAATCTGGCTCGTCGGCCGAAGGTTCTTGGCCGGGTTGCGGTGGCAGTCCAGGCACCACTCCATCTGCAGCGTGTTCTCCGCGTACATCAGCGGCATCTGGTCCACCCGCCCGTGGCAGGTCGAGCAGCCCAGCCCCTTGTTCACGTGGATCTCGTGGCTGAAGTAAACAAAATCAGGAAGATCGTGCACCTTGGTCCAGGCCAGCGACTGCCCCGTCGCCCAGCTGGCCCGCACCGGCTCCAGCAACTGCGCGTTGGTCCAGATCTGCGCGTGGCAGTTGATGCACGTCTTGGTCGGTGGAATCCCCGCGTAGCTCGACTTCTCCACCGTCACGTGGCAGTACTGGCACTGCAGCCCCAGACCCTGCACATGATGCTTGTGGCTGAAAGGAACCGGCTGGTCCGGCCGCTGCCCCTGCCGCGTCACCCACGGCGAACGCTGCAACTCGTCCAGCGTCACCCCCACCGCGATCACCAGCAGCCCCGTCAACACCAGGCTCATCCGTGCCAGTGCATTGGAGCTGCGGTCAAATATCTGAGCCATGCAAGCTTTCCCTGGTTGATTGGTTGCGTATGTTTGGAGGGCTCGTGTCGCTCTCACGATGTGGCCGCTTGTGTCGACGGTCACACAGTCTGCGTGCAAAACTTGCGGGAAGCGCTACAACACCATCGGGATGGAAACCCCGAAAGTTCAATATAGCAGCGCAGGGTGGGTGCGCAAGCTTCACGCCGGACGCAATGCAGAAAAATTTCTTCCCGAAATGGTCTTTGTAATCTGCTGAAAAGAAAATGGATTGTGATTAACCTGGAATCCACGAACGCATCGCCATGCCCAGGAAGAATGTCCCAGAGACTGGGATGGAAAAACAGGAAACAGAGAATAGGGATCAGAGACCAGGTGCGTCACTCGCCCAGAATGCTATCACCGGACGCGCACGGGATCAGGCATCAGGCATCCAAGTCGGTTTCGGCGAAGGACTCGTCGGGAGAGCTTGCCGGCCAGCCGATGATGACCAGAAAAATATCGAGAACAAATAAGGCGATAGCAATGTCGTTGTACAGCGTGGCGCGAGGCGAGTCAGGCCAGAGCTGGTCGGCGGCCCAGAACAAAAATGCAACCGCGAGCATGATGGCCTTGGCGAGGTCCTTGCTGGAAGGCCGGTGGGCTACCTGGTAGGCAAGGTAGGCGACGGCAATCATCGTCAATGCAAATGCCCCGATCACGTCGTGACTTTTGGGGGGAAAGAAGCGGGGAGCGGCATCCCAGAGGAACAAGATAGCGACGCTTGGAAGGGTCACAATGCCGAGCGCCACAGGTAGAGCTCTGTGGGCGCGATCGAGCCGGATATACATAGGGCATTATGGACCGCACCCTCGCAAAGAAGGCATAAGGGGATCATTCTGCTGGTATCCGCGGGCCCCATCGCGCTTCCATAAGTGCCCGGCCCGCACGAAACCATGCATTAGAATTCAGGCATACGCAACCGGCCGCTTTTATTCCGAAACCATTACCCGTTGAGAACTGCCGAAGTGGACCTCTGTCCATCCGACAGGCGTCTATCCGAGGCCAATCGCAGGCATTCCTGAAAGGCAGGGCGACATGAAATACGCGGGATTGCTGGTGATGCCTACGGGATTCTTTCTTGCCATCGCCGCTCTGATCCTGTTCCCTGAGGCAGGAATGCGCGCGGCGTTTGTCGTCTGCGGGCTGGCAGTTGAATTTCTCGGGTTGGGAGTGTCTGTGCGCGGACATATGGAGCGCCGGCAGGAACCGCAACCGGTTTCGCATCCGCCAAATTCCAGCGCACCACGAGGGACGGACCGCCCATGAACCTCCCGCCGTTATCTGATGCGATGTTTGCGCTGACGCTGGGGCTCCTGGTGCTGGCGCCGCTGGCGATTGCGGGTGTGGCCCTGCTCAACACCGGGCTGGGGCGTTCCCGCTCCGCGGCACAATCGCTGCTGGGATGCGTGACGCTGGTTGCCGTTTCCGCCATCGCGTTCGCAGTCATGGGCGTCTCGTTTGCCGGAGCACCGGGGCATGCTCTCTCGATCGCCGGTAAGTCATGGAACTGGATCGGCGGAGCGCCTTTGTTTATGCGGCACTTCAGCGCGATGGAACCACAGGCCCAGTTGGGCGTCCTGTTTGAATTCCTGGCGGCCGGGCTGATGGCGATCATCCCGTGGGGATCGGGCGCGGACCGTCTGCGCCTGCCGGCCGGGTGCGCTCTGACCGCCGTGCTTGCCGGGGGCGTTTTCCCGGTTCTGGTGCATTGGACCTGGGGCGGCGGATGGCTGGCGGGACTGGGAGCCAATTTCGGCCTGGGCGCCGGGTTTCTCGATGGGGCCGGCGCGGCTTCGGTGCATGCGGCGGGCGGACTGAGTGCGCTGGCGGTGGTGTGGATTGGCGGGTCGCGCAAGGGCAAGTTTCCAAAAGAGGGCCTGGCCACGGCCATGCCGGGCCACAACGCGGTCTATATATTGTTCGGCTGCCTGCTGGCGATGGTGGGGTGGCTGGCCTGGAACATGGCCGGAGCGATCCTCTGGCTTCATGTCGCTCCGGGAGGACTGGCGGTTACAGCCATCAACACTATCCTCTCCGCCTCAGCCGCCCTGGTGGCCACATTCACCGTGACACGCACCCGGTTCGGCAAGCCCGACGCCAGCATGTGCGCCAACGGCTGGCTCGCGGGGCTGGTCTCCTCCAGCGCCTGCGCCGGGATTGTCACGCCGGTCGAGGCCATCCTGGTGGGGGGAATTGCGGGAATCGCCGCGCCGCTGCTGGTGGAGTTGCTGGAACTGGCGCTCTCGATCGATGATCCGTCGGGCGCCATCTCGGTGCATGCGGTGGGAGGCTTGTGGGGACTGTTCGCCGCGGGCATGTTTGCGCCGCAGCCGGGCCAGATGATGGCGCAACTGGTCGGTATCGCGACCCTGCTGGGTTTCGTATTCCCGCTTGTCTACCTGCTGTTCTCGATCCTGGACCGGATTCTTCCCCTCCGCGTCGATCCGGACGGCGAGAGGCTGGGCATGGACCTGCATGAGCTGGGAGGCGGGGCATATCCCGAGTTTGTGATTCATCGGGATGAGTCGTACCGGTGAGAACCGGCCCGGAATCAATATCATAGGAGTCATCGTGACTGGGGGTCCGCAAACCGGGATTAAACGCGTCCTTTCGTCAAACCCTCCGCGATCGGCTAACAAGCTTTATGGCTTGGGCGAGATGGCGGAATTGACACGCGCGTACAACTGGGGCCGTTCTTCGATAGGCTCAATCGAGACATGGCCCGAGGTGTTGCTGACCACTGTAAATACGTTATTGAATTCCCGCCATCCGATGTTCCTCTGGTGGGGTGACGACCTCATCCAGTTCTATAACGATGCCTATCGAGCCAGCCTGGGAAGTGACAAGCATCCGAAAGCCCTGGGGCAAAAGGGGCGGGAGTGCTGGCCGGAGATCTGGCCGATCATTTTCCCGCAAATTGACGCGGTGATGAAGCTCGGAGAGTCGAGTTGGCATGTAGATCAGCTAGTACCAATTAACCGGGATGGCAAGCTGGAAGATGTCTATTGGACATATGGTTATAGTCCGGTCTACCGATCAACCGGTGAAATTGGCGGAACCCTGGTGGTTTGCACGGAGACTACCAGCAGTGTAGTCGCCAAACGCCAAGCGCAATTCGAGATGGGCAGGCTTTCGGATCTTTTCGAGCAGGCACCGGCATTCTTTGCTGTAACGCGTGGTGAGAACCATGTTTTTGAGATGGTTAACCGGTCCTATCTGCAGTTAATAGGGCACCGTAGCGTCCTCGGCAGGCCAGTGCGCGAGGCAGTGCCGGAAGCCGAGGAACAGGGTTTTATCGGACTACTAGATGGGGTCTACCAGACCGGCAAGGCGTGTGTTGGGCGCGGTACGCCATTTCATCTCGGGCGTACCCCGGATCATGCTCCGGAACTGCGTTATCTCGACTTCGTGTATCAGCCCAAACGCGAGCCTGATGGTTCTATATCCGGCGTTATCGTATTGGGCGTTGATGTGACTGAAGCCAAGAGGGCTGAACAAATCCTCCTTCAGTCGGAAAAGCTGAGTGCCGTTGGGCGCCTGGCCAGTTCGATCGCCCACGAAATCAATAATCCTCTCGAAGCAGTCACAAATCTTATCTATCTCGCACTAACTGCCGAGGTCAGTCCCGAGGCCAAACAGTTCCTGGTGGATGCGGAGGTTGAGTTACGCCGTGTTTCGGCAATCGCGAACCAGACACTCCAGTTTCACAGGCAGTCCACGAATCCAATACCCATCCTGGCCGCCAAGCTCATCGACACGACTCTACCTCTCTATCAAGGCCGGATTTCGAACGCCCGGATAAATGTCGAGCGGCGCGACCGCGCAAGTCGGCCCATTTCATGTCTTGACGGGGAGATACGGCAGGTATTGAGCAATCTCATAGGAAACGCGATTGACGCTATGTCCGGAGGCGAACGACGACTTGTTATTCGGAGTCGGGAAGGCACGAATTGGTATACCGGACGAAGAAGAGTCATCCTGACGATTGCCGATACCGGTTCGGGAATGTCTCCCGAGACGATTTCCCATATCTTCGAACCATTTTTTACCACCAAGGGCAACAAAGGGACGGGCCTGGGATTGTGGATCAGCCGCGAAATCGTCGGAAGGCACGGAGGGACTCTCAAGGTGAAGTCACGACGGGCGCCGCATCGCTCCGGAACAGTATTCACTCTCTCGCTTCCGTGCGATAACTAGCCGGGCAACGTTCTCAGGCCATTAGCGCCGCGCCAGCACCAGCATCAGCACGAACAGCACAATCGGCACCAGCGCCAGACCGGCATACAGCAGCATGCGCTTGTTGAGCTTGTCGAGCAGAGAGGCGGCGCCACGCCGGGGAGGGCGATAGCCGCGGTCTTCGACGCCCACCTGCTCCTTGTGTTCCAGGTCCCACTCCATCTCGTGGGCGCTAGGGTAACGGTGGCGGGGGTCTCGTTCCAGGGCGCGAAAAACGATCTCTTCGACTTCGGGCGGGATGTCGGGGTTCAGTTCGCGCGGCGGAGTCGGGTCCTTTACCAGGCGCTCGTTCATCACCGCCAGAGGATTCGGCCCGCTGAACGGCACCTGCCCGGTGAGCATCTCGTAGAACATGATGCCGAGGGCATACATGTCGCTGCGCTGGTCGCCGCGCTTGCCCTGCACCTGCTCGGGGGAGATATAGTCGGGCGTGCCCAGCATCGAAGACACGTTCACGAACGTCAGCCGCCGCGCATCTTCCTTCATGGCGATGCCGAAGTCGATCAACTTGATCTCGTCCTGGTCATTGACCATCACATTTTCAGGCTTCAGGTCGCGATGCACGATGCCCCGCTTGTGCATGTAGTCGAGCGCGTCGCAAATATGCAGCGTAATGCTTTCGGCACGCTCGACGGGCAGCGGGCCCTCTTCGTTGAGGATGGCCCGAAGCAGGCGCCCTTCCACCCACTCGATAACCATGTAGAGCCGGCTGCGCTCTTCGCTGTTGAAGGTTTTCACCACCCCCGGATGATCGAGCACCTGGCCGATTTCCTGTTCGCGCTTGAACCGCTCCACCAGAACGGGGTCGGCTTCCATCTCGGGATGCGGCACCTTCAGGGCCACCTGGCGGCCGTTATTTATATCCGTAGCCCGATAAAGAGTCGCCATCCCGCTGCGCGCCACCGTGGCGTCGATGCGGTAGTGATCCAACGTATCGCCGGGTTCAAGCATCTTCGTGGTCATCTGCGGAATGCTTCGATTGTTTCATGGCGGCGCATAAGGGAGTCGTTGGAATTCTTCTGGAGGAGTGGTCTGGAGGAGTTGTTTGGATCGGGTAGGCGGGGCGGCCGGGCCGCTGCGATTGCCGTGAAGGGGCGCTAACAGGATGAGACGGGGAGACTTGTTCGGGCGGTCCGGCACTGACGATGGTGGCGTCGGCCCCATATCATGGGATGCGAACATGGTCCGTCTTCCGAAAGTCCTGGCTGCCAGCCTGTGCATTGCCTGTAGCTTATTTCCCACGGCGGCACGCGCTACCGAGGTCCGGAACCATCCCCCTCCGCCGTTGCCGCCGGCCCAGGAGACCGGCTTTTTGAATCGAAAAGTCGAGCTGAACGGCGTTACCTATCGCTTCCAGATCTATCTGCCCGAGGAGTTCCGGCGAGACGAACACAAGCCGTGGCCGATCCTTCTCTTTCTGCATGGGCGGGGCGAGCGCGGCTCGGAAGGCATGTTCCAGACCCAGATCGGGCTTCCCCTGGCGGTGCGCGATCATCCCGAGCGCTGGCCGTTCATTATCGTGATGCCGCAGTGCCTGTTTCCGAATTTCTGGACCGATCCGGTGATGCTGGACATGGCCATGGCGGCGCTCGACCAGGAGGTCGCCGAGTTCCATACCGACCCGTCGCGCACCTACCTGACCGGACTATCCATGGGCGGGTACGGAGCGTGGGAACTGGCGCGGATGTATCCGCATCGCTGGGCGGCGATTGTCATTGCGTCGGGAGGGCCGTTCTGGAGCTATGCGCCGGAGCGCTGGCAGCAGGCGAACACGCTGCCTGGCGAGTACGCCCGCATCATCGGCCGGACGCCGATCTGGATGTTTCACGGCAGCGAAGACAACGTCGTGCCCATGCGCGAGAGCGATCTGATGTTCAATGCTTTCAAGGCCGGCGGTGGAAATGTTCGCCTGTGGATTTACCAGGGCTTGCATCACGACTCATGGGCGCGGGCCTACAACGAACCCGAACTGCCCCGATGGTTGTTGTCGCACCGGTTTGGCACCCTGCCTGAGCCGCCGCCGTACGCGGAGAGGCTGGTGGTGCCGCTCCATCCCAACGCGGTCAAGCTTCCGTTACCGGTTCTGGACAGCATCGCCGGAGAATATCGCGATGCCAACGGACACCTGGCGGCCACCCTGTTTCGCCAGGGAGAGGCGCTGTATGAGAAAGATCCTCATGGCGAAGTGACCGAGGTGGAAGCCGAGGCGCCCAATACGTTTTTCTATCCCCTGGGCAGCATCTGGACGCGGCTCACCGTGGAGCACGACAAGCAGGGTCACGTCACCGCGCTTCTCTATCACGACGACCGCCATGAAGAACGCTGGGAACGAATGCACCCTGCCGCGCGTACTCCTTGAAGAGACAAGAGGCTCGCGGTCGCCGTCCAGACGGGCCCAGGAGGTTTCGCGATGTATTGCAGCGCATGTGGTCAGGCATTACAGCCAGGACAAGGCTTGTGTCCCCGGTGCGGGCGACCCATGGCGGTGACGGCTCCTCCTCCCCCAGTCCCCGGACTTCCTTTCGAGTTGGAAAGCTATGCCGGCAGGATACGCGTGCTGAGCATGGTGTGGTTCATCTATGGCGCGCTGGTCGTTGTCACCAGTTTTGTCACGATGGCATTCGCCCGGACGTTCCTGTACAACCATTTCGGTCCGTGGGGACGCTGGAATGGCGGGTTCCCCCCGGAGTGGCTTGGCCCCGGTTTTCTGCACTTCATCTGGTTGTTTGTGGTACTTCGCGCGGCAATGATCTTGGCGGCGGGATGGGGACTGATGGAACGGGCGCCGTGGGGCCGGATCGTGGCCATCGTGGCCGCGTTTCTCAGCCTGCTCAAGTTCCCCTTCGGAACCGCGCTCGGCATCTGGACGCTGGTCACCCTGATGGGCTACCGCAATCAGGCCCTGTATGAGCAGTTGCCGTAAAAAACAGTTGTCAGTATTCAGTTGTCAGGCCGTCAGTGGGACCTTGTTGAAACGTCATGGCCCATTGAGCAACTGTCTCGATCGAATTGATTGCAACCGTCGATCACGGGCTCTGACAACTGAAGACTGACAACTGAAGACTGACAACTGAAGACTGTCTTACAATCTCCTTATGAGTTTCCCAGAAACGCGTATGCGGCGGCTGCGCCGGTCAGAGTCGCTCCGTGCTCTGGTCCGCGAGACCTCCCTCGATCCCGGTGACCTGATCTATCCGCTCTTCATCTGCCCGGGCGAGGGCATGCGCAAGCCCATCGGCTCCATGCCCGGCGTGTTCAACCTGTCGGTCGATGAGGCCGTGAAGGAGGCCGAGGAAGTCGCCGGTCTGGGCATTAGCGGCCTGCTGCTGTTCGGCCTGCCCGCGGCAAAGGACGAGCACGGGACCGGCGCGTACGACGACGAGGGTATTGTGCAGCAGGGCCTTCGCGCCCTCAAGCGTTCCAGCGCCGCAAAGAAGCTGGTTCTGGTCGGCGATGTGTGCCTGTGCGAATACACCAGCCACGGGCATTGCGGCATGATCGTCGAAACCAGGGAGGGGTGGGAGGTCGAAAACGATTCGTCGCTCGATCTTCTGGGGCGGACAGCCGCGAGCCTGGCTCGCGCGGGAGCCGACATCGTAGCGCCCAGCGACATGATGGACGGAAGGGTGGCGGCGATTCGCCGCGCTCTCGATGAAGACGACCGTACCGAAGTTCCGATTCTCAGCTATGCGTCGAAGTTCGCGTCGGCCTTCTATGGCCCCTTCCGCGAGGCGGCCGATTCTGCACCGCAGTTCGGCGACCGCAAGACCTACCAGATGGACGGCGCCAACCTGCGCGAAGCCATGCGCGAGATCGATCTCGATATCGACGAGGGCGCGGACATGATCCTGATGAAGCCGGCGATGCCCTACCTCGACGTGGTGCGCGAGGCGCGGCAGCGTGTGGATGTGCCGATCGGAGCCTACCAGGTTTCAGGTGAATATTCGATGCTGCACGCGGCTTTTGAGAAGGGCTGGTTGGACCGCGACCGCGCCATGATGGAGTCGCTGCTCGGCATTCGCCGTGCCGGCGCGGATTTTATCGTCACGTACTTCGCCAAGGACGCCGCCAAGCTGCTGTAGGCGGAGCTAAACCAGGTCTCAGAATCGAGACCCTTCGGCGAACTCAGGGCAGGCTCTGGGGCACGCATTGACTGTGCCAGATCAACATTGGTGGTCTCCCACCCTTTTCACAAAACACGTGAAAAGGATGGCGCGATGTTGTCTGTTTCGAGGCCATGCCTTTCACCACTTCGCTAGTATCGGATCAGGGCGGGGCCGCATCGATTATGAACACTCTCGAGATCATCAGCGTGCTGGTGGCCACGGCGGCCCTGTTCGGCTGGTTGAGCTCGCGTGTTCTGCGCGTTCCGATCACCGGCGGCACCTTGCTGCTGACGGTCCTGACCACGATGAGCCTGGGTACCTTGGGTCAGGTCGTCCCGGGAGTTCGCACATGGACAGGGCACCTCGCGCACAGCATTGACTTTGAGAGCCTCATTCTCCATGGCATGCTGCCGCTGCTGTTGTTCGCGGGCGCGTTTTTGCTGGATCTGGAGCACCTCGCGCGAGAGAAATTCCCGGTTGCCGTCCTATCGACGCTGGGCACCGTGCTGTCGTTCCTGGCGGTGGCGGCCCTGATGATGCTGTTCTCCGGCAGGGGCATGCCCTGGATGGAATGCTTGATTTTCGGGGCGCTGATCTCGCCCACAGATCCCATCGCGGTTCTCGAATTGTTGCGCCGCGTCGGCATTCCCAAATCTCTTGAAGCGCAGCTTGCGGGTGAATCGCTGTTCAACGACGGCGTCGGCGCGGTACTGTTTTTGACCATGATTGAAATCGCCCGCGGGCAGGCTCCCACACCGTGGCACGTCGCCGGCATCCTGCTGCTCAAGTCCGGCGGCGCGGTGGCGCTCGGCATTGTGGCCGCGTGGATGGTCTCCCGGTTCATGTGCCTGGTAGAGCCTTACCAGGTCGAAATCCTGCTCACCCTGGCACTCGCCCTGGGCGGCTATGCTCTGGCCGATCGGTGGCACATTTCGGCGCCGCTCGAGGCAGTGGTTGCCGGCATTGCCCTGCGCCATTTCAACCGCAAACAGCCCAAGGGCCGTGTCGCCGATGAGCTGGTGGACAAGTTCTGGACCATGCTCGACGAGGTCCAGAACTCGCTGCTTTTCGTACTCATGGGACTGGAGGCGATAGCGGTTACGCTCAACGCCACCACCATTCGCGCGGGAATCGCCGCCATCTTCTCGGTCAATCTGGTGCGTTTCGGCGTGGTGGCGCTCTGCCTCGGTCTGGTTCGCGTCTGCCAGAAGAATCGCCTCACTTCGATCAAAACGCTTACCTGGGGAGGGTTGCGCGGCGGCTTGTCGATCGCGCTGGCGTTGTCAGTGCCAAAGACCCTCGGGCAAATGCAAACGGGGCAATGGATTTTTGGCGCAACCTACATGATCGTGGTGTTCTCGATCATCTTGCAGGGCGGCTCGCTGCAATTTGTGATGGCGCGCAAACAGCGCACGGCGGCGGCCGGCGTAACGATGGATTGCGACTAATCCTGGACAGGCAAAACAGAACAACATCATACGCAAATGATCCCGGTATACTGTCCCGGATGATCCCCCTGGGGTCGCATCCCCTTTGGCACCCGGTATTCGAGACCCTCGCGTATGCGGCGGGCTACGCGGTGTTTCGCCGTTTGCGGGCGCGGCAGGGCGATGTGGTAGCCGAGCCGCAGCGCTGGACGGTGTTGGCCGGCGCGGCAGTTGGCGCATTGGTGGGGAGCCGCGCGCTCGGACTTGCCGAGCAGTGGCCGACGGTGCTGCAGGCGTGGCGCGGAGGGCACATGCTGGCGCTGCTGTTCTCTCCGGGAGGCAAGACCATCGTCGGCGGACTGCTGGGCGGATGGCTGGGCGTTGAGATCGTCAAGCGCATGAGCGGCATTCATCGGCGCACGGGCGATTTGTTCGTTCTACCCCTCTGCGTCGGCATGGCGGTGGGGCGCGTGGGATGCCTGCTGGCCGGCCTTGCTGATGATACGTATGGGAAGCCTTCAACCCTGCCCTGGGCAGTTGATCTGGGCGATGGAGTGGGCCGCCACCCCGTGCAACTTTACGAAATCCTTTTCCTGGTTTTGGTCGGGATCGTAGTGAGTGCGAACCGTCGCCTCCCCGAGGGTGCGCGCTTCCGCATCTTCATGGCGTGTTACCTGGGGTGGCGGCTGGCGATCGACTTCCTGAAGCCACAACCGCTTTTGCATGGATTGAACCTGATCCAGTGGACCTGCGCTGCGGGACTGGGGATCGTGGCACTGCTGTTTGCAAGGGATCGAATCCGTTCGCGCCAGGAGGCGCGCGCCGATGCCGCCATTGCTTGAGCGCCTCAACTTCGGGAAAGCCGCCATCGTCCTGGCCGTCTTAGTAGTCGCGCTCGGGCTGTGCGGGGTGACAGGTTACGTGGGGTCCAGGCCCGGGGCAAGCGGAGCAACGTTTCCCCTGGGAGTCCTGGAAACTGGCCGCGATGATTCTCTCCGCTGCGGGATGACAGGGCCCAGTAGACGTTAGTGGTGTGCAGAAAAAGGAACGTTCGCGATGAAGATGCCGTGGAGCAATCGACAGGGCCCGATGAAGTTGCTGGCGATCTGCGCAACGGTGTTGCTGGTGGCGGTGGGGATGTGCGGACTGCAAGCGGCCGTGTTCTGGGGGTTTGTCCGCCCGTTGCCGAAGAGCGGGGAATCCTTGATCCTTTCGATGATCATTCTTGGGTATGTCGAACTCGGGGTCGGGCTTTTGTCGATCATTGGCATCGTCGTCGCTTTGCTCTGGCTGCTGTTCAAAACGATCGCCTCGAGTTCCGCAAGAGGTTCGCAATGATCGGAAGAATGCGGGACCCGGTGGTTTCGATACGGTGCGGCAAAGGAAAAGCGATGAGCCTGAGAACGTGGTGGCAGCAGAAGAACGGACCGGCGAAATCAGTCACCGGGCTTACAACGTTGCTGATCCTGCAGATCGGACTTTGTTTTGCTTCACCGGGAGAACCGGCCTGGTTCGACCGGCTTTTCCACATCCGCTCCAGCCCGCATCGGTTCGGTCTCGCGCTGGTGATGGCCGAAGCCTATCTATGCATCGCCACATTCATCTTGCTCCTGATTGCGCTCATCGTTTGGGGGAGTTTGTCATGCACCGAGACTGAGCCGGAGTTGACACTGATCGCGCATCGTGCGACGCCCTTGGACAGCAACGACCATTGGCATTCCGGAGATTCACAATGACTGAGAAACTGCGCCCCTACCTCTACTACGACGTGGCGATCTCCATCTGCTCAACCTGCTATCGTCGCGTCGACGCGAAGATCGTCTTTGAAGACGGCAAGGTATGGATGCTGAAGCGCTGCCCGCAACATGGCCAGGCCCGCGTCCTGGTGGCCGATGACGTGGACTACTACCGCCGCTCGCGCGAGGTCTTCATCAAGACGCCGGAACAACCCATGATCTACAACACCCCGGTGAAGTATGGCTGCCCCTACGATTGCGGCCTGTGCCCGGACCACGAGCAACACAGCTGCCTCACCCTCGTGGAGATCTGCGATGCGTGCAACCTGACTTGCCCGATCTGCTATGCGGGGAGCGGACAGCATCGCTCCGAGTTCCGGACCCTGGAGCAAATCGAGGGCATGCTCGATTGTGTGGTGCGCAATGAAAAGCAGCCGGACGTAGTGCAGATCTCAGGAGGCGAGCCGACGCTGCATCCGGAATTCTTCCGGGTGCTGGAAATGTGCAAGGAAAGGCCCATCCGCCACCTGATGGTGAATACCAATGGGATCCGGATCGCGCAGGATGAGGAGTTCGCTCGGCGGCTGGCCGACTTCATGCCGCACTTCGAAATCTATCTGCAGTTCGATTCGCTGCGGCGAGAGCCGCTGATGCAGTTGCGCGGCGCGGACCTGCGCTCGATCCGGGAAAAGGCGCTGGAGCGGCTGAACCGGCTGGGCATTTCAACCACGCTGGTGGTCACGGTGGAACGCGGCGTGAACGATGGCGAGCTTGGCGCGATTGTGGACTTCGCGCTGCAACAGCCGGCCGTTCGAGGCGTAACGTTTCAGCCGGTGCAGCAGGCGGGGCGCGTAAACGGATTCAACTCCAAGGAGCACCGGCTGACGCTGACCGAAGTGCGGCGTCGCATCCTGGAACAGACAAGCGTATTCCGTCCCGAAGACCTGATTCCGGTGCCCTGCCACCCGGATGCTCTCGCGATGGCATATGCAATCAAGCTGGGGGGCAAGACGGTTCCGCTGACCGGGATGGTGCCTCCGGAAGTGTTGATCGATGGGGCACGGAACACCATCGTTTATGAACAGGAAGCGGGGCTGCGGGAGCAGATCTTCAAGCTCTTCGCTACCAATCACTCGCCCAGTTCACAGGCCTCAACGCTGCGTGAACTGCTCTGCTGCCTGCCGAAAGTACTGATCCCGAAGAATCTCGGGTATAAGAATCTCTTTCGCATTTTGATTGTGCAGTTCATCGATGCGGAAGCGTTCGACGTGCGGAGTGTGAAGAAGAGCTGCATCCATATCGCGCACCCCGACGGCAAACGGCTGATCCCGTTCGATACATTCAACATGTTTTACCGGGGAGAACTCGAGACGACGCGGCTGGCTGGGTTGCGGCGGGAAGAACTGGCGGTGCAATGAACTGTGGTCAGTGGTCGATGATCACGAGCCGAAGTTTATGCTTTCCCAGGTCTCAGCATCGAGACCTGGGGCACCCGGTAAAGTGGTGAATACTACCCCGTTGAGTTACAGGCGATAGCCGCCTGCGGCCTGGATGGCTTGGCCGTTGATCCAGATCGAGTCGTTGGAAGCCAGAAAGGCAACCGCGTCGGCGATGTCCTTAGGCTGCCCGATGCGGCCAAGCGGCGTCTCCGCGACGGTCTTCTTCTCGAAGTCGCTGCCGATGAATCCAGCTGCATGAACGCCTTCCGTCTCGACCATGCCGGGGTTCAGCGAGTTCACGCGAATCTTTCTGGGCCCCAGTTCCTGGGCCAACGCCCCGGTAATCGAGTCCACTGCTCCTTTTGTTCCGCTATAAACCGAGGCCGCAGCCACGCCGTTCGCAGCCACCGAGCCGATGTTGATGATGCTGCCGCCCGCCTGGTTGAAGTGCTTGAGAGCCGCCTGCGTAGTCAGCAACAAGCCCAGCACGTTGACATTGAACTGCTTGTGGAAGTTGTCCGGCGTGACCGATTCGATGGGATTGAACTCGTAAACTCCCGCGTTGTTGACCAGGATGTCGATGGGGCCCAGTTCACGCGCCGCCTTTTCGATGAAGGGACCGATGGAATCGGGGTTGGACAGGTCGGCCTGAATGGCAACGGCCTTTCCGCCTGCGGCCTTGATTTCTGCCACCAGTTTGTCCGCCGCCGCTTTGCTGCCGGCATAATTGACCGCAACCGCTGCGCCGCGCCCCGCGAGTTCGCGAGCAATGCTTGCACCGATTCCCTTGGACGCCCCGGTAATGACCGCCACCTTGCCCTGAAGATTTGCCATGTTATCTGCTCCATTTCCGAAACGTCATCGCTTCGACATTTCGACAACTATCGAATTGATTGTGAAACCTCGAAAAGGATTCAGGAACGGTTGTGGATTTCTCAGGGCCGGGGATTCGGCGAGCGGACGCAGCCGTCAGGCCGGAGCCGGGAAAGACATGCGATCAGGGCGTCGAGCACCCCTGGGCGGAGCGCCAGGAAGTGGAATTTGCCTTCGCGGGTGATGTCGATCAGGCCGGCGGTTTCCAGTTCTTTGATGTGATGGGAGAGCGTGGCGGGCGAAATGGCCAGTGCCGGGCGGATTTGCGAGCAGCCCAGGGGGCAGTTGGCTTTGGCGATGCGTTCCAGGAGTTCATAACGCTTGGGGTCGGCCAGGGCCTTCAGGATGGCAGTGCGGCGGGCACGGGTTAGAGGGGCGGATTTCCGGGATTCAGGTAACGGTGTCGAAGGTGTGCTCATTGGAAAAGACGTGCTCTGGTTGGATGCAATGGTAACGTACGGAGAACGAATGGAGCAGATTTGCGGTTTACCACCCTTTCCGCAGAAAGAAGCAGAAAAGGTGGGGCACGCAGCGCCGCATCAGTGCGAGCGAATTGGAATATGCGACGGGAGTCAAATAAGGGGTACAATGGTGCCGCTTCAGAAAGGGATTCTGCGATGAACAACGACGTTTTGGTCTTCGCGGTAATCTTCACCGTCGCCATCACCGTGATTTGCGCGGGGGTGATCATGGTGGCGCTCAACCGCGTCGGTGCCACAGCCAACGCCCGGCCGCGGCGGCGGAAGTCCGGATACCGGCCGCCGGCCCATCGAGCGTTCAAGGATGTGGTTTAGCGGAGCTATGCAGCCGCGGGCCGAACCCTACTTCTCGCCAATCGCCAGCAGGGTCTGAAACTGCGGCGGTTCGGTTTCCCTGTCCACAATCGAAGTGGTCACGCTGTGGAATCCTGCCTTCTCGAGCAGATCCATCAATTCCGCTTCGCTGAAGCCAAGGCGCTCGTCGGCGTAGAGTTCCCGCGCTTCTTCAAAACGATGGCGCGCCAGGTCGAGGATGGCGATACGCCCGCCTCGGCGCAGAATGCGGGCTGCCTCGTGGACAGCACGCTCGGGATGTAATGCGTGGTGCAATGACTGCGAGAAAAACACCAGGTCGACGGCGGCGTCATTAATCGGCAGCTCTTCCATATCGCCGAGACGAAATTCGACGTTCTCGATGCCGTGACGGGCGGCCTGCTCGCGGCCGAATTCGAGCATGTTCGCCGAAGCGTCGACGGCGATGACCTGCCGGGCGCGCTGGGCAAGCAGAAGAGCGAAAGCGCCGTCACCGGCTCCCAGGTCGGCAATGACCAGCGGCGGCATCAGGCGCAGCAGAGCTTCCGCCAGGCTCTTCCACGATTTTCCTGGCACGTAATCCTTGCCCAGGCGCCCGGCCATGCTGTCGAAGAAGCTGCGCATCTTGTCCTGGCGTTTTTTGACCACTGCGCGCATGGCGGCGCGGTCGGTGGCAGCTTCGGGGGTTTCTTTTTCTGCCTGAGCCAGGATTTGATCCAGAGCGCCACTCCCACCGGGGCTGGCCAGACTATAAAAACTGCTCTTGCCGGTGCGTCGGTCCTCGACAAGACCGGCATGCTTTAACTGCGACAGATGCGTGGAAATCGTGCTCTGGCCCATGACCAGGATCTCCTGCAGCTCGGCAACCGACAGTTCTTCGGCCTTTAGAAGCAGAAGGATGCGAAGCCGAGTCGGATCGGCGGCGGCCCGGAGAATTTTCACGATTGACGGCATGAGCGGCTTCTGATACATATCAATATATCACGATAGGTCGATATAAGGATTGAGGAGAGAAAAACAGAATGGCAACAACACTCGAAATCGCGGCTGCGCCGTACAAGGTAGCCGACATGAGCCTGGCCGACTGGGGCCGCAAGGAAATCAGCATTGCCGAGCAGGAGATGCCGGGGCTGATGGCCATCCGGAACAAGTATGCCGCCGAGAAGCCGCTGGCCGGGGTGCGCATCACCGGTTCGCTGCACATGACCATTCAGACTGCGGTTCTGATTGAGACGCTGGTCAGCCTGGGCGCGGAAGTGCGCTGGGCGAGCTGCAACATCTTCTCCACCCAGGACCACGCAGCGGCGGCGATCGCCAAGACCGGGGTTGCGGTTTTTGCGTGGAAGGGCGAATCACTCGAGGATTACTGGGAGTGCACCTACCAGGCCCTGAATCACAAGGGTGGCAAGGGTCCGCAACTCGTGGTGGATGACGGCGGCGACGTGACGCTGCTGATCCACAAGGGCTATGAACTCGAAAAGGGCGACAAGTGGGTAGATTCGGCTTCGGGCAACCATGAAGAACAGGTGATCAAGGACCTGCTGAAGCGGGTACACGCTGAAGATCCGCAGCACTGGCACAAGGTTGTGAAGGAATGGCGCGGCGTGAGCGAGGAGACCACCACCGGCGTGCACCGGCTCTACAAGATGCTCGAGCAGGGTCAGCTGCTGGTTCCCGCAATCAACGTGAACGACTCGGTTACCAAGAGCAAGTTCGACAACCTGTACGGCTGCCGCGAGTCGCTGGCAGACGGCATCAAGCGCGCTACCGACGTGATGGTTGCCGGCAAAGTCGCAGTTATCTGCGGCTATGGCGACGTGGGCAAAGGCTGCTCGCATTCGCTGCGCGGCATGGGTGCGCGGGTGATCGTTACGGAAGTCGACCCGATCAACGCGCTGCAGGCGGCGATGGAAGGCTTTGAAGTGACCACCATCGAGGACACGCTGGGACGCGGCGACATTTATGTCACCTGCACCGGAAACGTGGACATCATTACCCTCGAGCACATGAAGCGGATGAAGGACCAGGCCATTGTCTGCAACATCGGCCACTTCGACAACGAGATCCAGATGGACCGCCTGAATGAAGAAAAGGGCGTAGAGAAGCTGAACATCAAACCGCAAGTGGACAAGTACACATTCCCAAGCGGCAACAGCATCTTCGTGCTTGCCGAAGGCCGGCTGGTAAACCTGGGCTGCGCGACGGGCCACCCGAGTTTCGTGATGTCGAACAGCTTCGCCAACCAGACGCTGGCGCAGATCGACCTCTGGAAGAACAAGGACAGCTACAAGGTGAATGTCTACACGCTGCCCAAGAAGCTGGACGAGGAAGTGGCGCGGCTGCATCTGGAAAAGATCGGCGTGAAGCTGACCAAGCTGAGCAAGAAGCAGGCCGACTACATCGGCGTACCGGTCGAAGGGCCGTACAAGGCGGAGATGTACAGGTACTAGTTGTCAGTTTTAAGTTGTCAGTTAGTTCTTCGTTCTTAGTTCACAGTTAAAAGACTCACTGGGCTCGGTCCATTGCTTATCGGTGCGATGGACCGAGCGCTTTCCCTTCTCTAAATATGCAAGTTGCGCACCCATCATTTCCCCGGGATGGGCGGCCACCTAAACGCTCATACAACCTGCAGGAGTGGCCCGATGAGTTCTCAACCGACTTTCTCTTTCGAATTGTTTCCTCCGCGCACACCGGAAGCCGCTGCCAAGCTGCCGAAGGTAATTAACCAGCTTGCCGCCGCGGGCCCGGATTATTTTTCTGTCACGCATGGGGCGGGCGGATCGGAGCAGGACGGAACCTATGACACTCTGCTGACGGTAGCCGAGCACAGTGGCGTGGACGTCGCGCCGCACCTGACGTGCGTGGGATCGACGCGGGCAAGAATTGCCGCCCAACTTGATAAGTACCGCGAGGCCGGGGTCAAGCGCATCGTCGCCCTCCGCGGCGATCTGCCTGCGACGGCGATGAGTGCGTCGGCGCCTGGCGAGTTTCATTACGCAAGCGAACTGGTTAGCTTCATCCGTGAGACGCACGGGGACTGGTTCACGATCGAAGTGGCCGCGTACCCCGAGGTGCACCCGCAGGCATCGGGCTACGACGCCGATTTCGAGTACTTCCGTCGCAAGGTGGAAGCCGGCGCGGACGGGGCGCTGACGCAACTCTTCTACAACGCCGACGCCTACTTCCACTTCATGGAGCGGTGCGAGAAGGCGGGCATCGACATTCCCATCGTGCCTGGGATCATGCCCATTACCGGTTACGCCAACACGGTTCGCTTCTGCAACGGATGCGGGGCGGACTTGCCGCGCTGGGTGCGGCTGCGCCTGGAAGACCTGCAATACGACAAGCAGGCGTTGATCGAATTCGGACTGACCGCAGTGAGCCGCCTGTGCGAGACACTTTTGCGCGGAGGCGCCCCGGGACTACATTTCTACACGATCAATCAGGCAGAGCCGGCGCTGAGGTTGTGGGAGCGCGTGGCTTCGTTGACGCCGGCCTGATCGCCTGAAGTTCGACGGAAGAGGCTGCGAAAAAACCGGGAACGAATGGTGAATGTGGAGAAAACCGCCCCTCGGCGGCTAAAGCCGGCGTAGGTTTTCTGCATTTACGGCACGGCTGAAGCCGTGCCCTTTCAAAGCAATGAGTTTTTCCGCAGCCTGTGCAGTCGTTCGCCATCCAGGAAATGTCCACGAGCCCGGATGGTGATTCGCCTGAATCGTAGTTGTGTTTTCGAATCGTTCCCGCCAGACGCAAACGGCCTCTCCATCCTAAAAACGCCCTCTCCTCAGAACATTCCAAAGCGAATCAACGGCGCCCGCCGGGGCGGATTTCCTGCCTTCTGTGTGCACTTCGGTGTCAGCCAGGTTCGCGCACTCCTTCGCGGGCCCCTGCGGAAAACTTCTCTCGCTTCTCTGGTTTTGCGATATAGTTGCGAATCATCAAATTGGTTCCATTTGAATCTTGAGCTTTTCGAAGGGGTTCCCCATGCCATGCCTGCCCGCCACGGCCGCGACCTCCCTGCGCAAACAAACGGGCGCGATTTGCTTGTCCCTCGCGCTTGCCGCCCTTACACTTTCGGTTTCTCTGGCTGCACAAACGCCTGCGCCCCTTCAGGTGAAGTACACCGGCCGGTTGTTTGGCTACTACAGCATTGAGGCCAATGAGCCAATGACGGAAAACTTCAAGTTGCCTGCCGTGCGAAAGTTCTTATCCTCTCTCGAGAAGGGATATCCTAACGCGCCGGCGGACACGCTTCTGCTCGGCATGGGTGACAATTTCGGCCCTGAATTTGCGGCCAGCATCCAGCAGGAATTCAAAGATCTGAAAAGCCCCTGCAGCGATGCACTCACGAACTCTCCCAAGAACACCACCGCGCCGGCACAGTGGCACCTCTCGGCTCCCGAGGCCCTTTACAAAAGGGACGATCGCCTTCCCAGGGCCGCGGAGTGCGACAACGTGGCACGGTTTCTGATGGCCGCCGGGTATTGGGCCATTGTTCCCGGCCGGGAAGATTTCATCTACTCCGCGACCTGGCTCCGCCAAATCGGCCTGCGTCTCAAGGAGGAGAGTTCGAAATTTCCTGACCCTTCCAAGCCGGATCGTAAGTCAACTTCAACGCCGGTCGCCGGGATGAAGCATCCGTTGCATTTGCTGGCCGCCAATATCCGGATCAAGGCGAAGAACACATGCCCGCTGCTGTTTGCCGATCCCCGCACCAGCAAGGACCACGCCTGCCCGGACTCCGCCAACGCCATCACTCCTGAGATGGATTGGGCACGCCGCCTGCAAATAACGCTGGATTCCGATGCGGTCGTGAACTCGCTCCGACGCCAGGCGGATGAGGATTTGCAGTTTCGCATGCAGACTGTTGTAAATCAGATGACACTTTTGAACATGCTTCTGCTTGGATATCAGTGCAAGGATATGATTGACCGTCTTTCCGAGTTCGCGAAAGAGACATCGTTTGTGATCAAAGACGGCCGCACTCTCGCTCTCGCGCGCGTCAAAAAGTCCGGCGCCCTCGACCTACTGGTGGCGGCAGACGTTATCAAGAAGTCCTCGTGTCCCGTGGACGAGATGAGGGCCCTCGCCAAAGGCGCGCTCATGGCGGTCTGTCACGCGCTAGGGGACGCCAGCCCCACCGATTGCAAGCAGGTCGAAGCCGCATCCACAACCGATAATGGTGCGACTGCAAACGCGGACACCGATGGCGATGGGGTCCTGCTGAGCAGAGATCTGCGTCAGAAAGCTCTCGATCTTGTCCTGAATCTCATCTATGACGAACAGAAGGACGTCGGGTTTACTCTCGCGACCCTTCCCTCGGGGCGGCACGTCCTCCTTATCGGCGTGGTCGGCCAGGAAACCATGCAACAGATCTCGCGGTCCAATTTTAGCGTTGCCATTCCGGATGCGGCAGTTGGGGAGACTGCTGGCGAGGGTACTTCGAAGACGGCCGGCGAACCCGGGAAATCAGCCAAAGCCGGGAAGAAGAAAGCGACGGATACGAGCGGCGATCTGACTGTTGGCGACCCTCGCCTGGCCGTCACGACCGTGCTTCGCGCCGCGTGGGCAGCGCGCAAACACCGTCAGAAGGACGAGCCGAACAGTCCACCGCTCTTTGATACCGTCATCGTAATGGCGCAGATGCCGCCCGCCGAAGCGCAGGAACTCGCCGCGATGGCACGCGGTGATCTGCATGCAAGCCAGGTTGCAACGCCCGGCCTGCCTTCCATTGACCTGGTTCTTAGCGAAGCCCAGGATGGCCACGCGACTCCCAACCTGAAGTTCTCCATGGAACCAGGCTCGTTCACTCCCGTGCTTGTACCGCCGAATGCCTGGCAGACGGCCGAAGGGGATCCATTCTCCACAGCCATCCTTTCCTACCAAACGGATCCCAAGAATGGTTCGTTGACGCAAGCAGTCGAGAATCAGCACACCCAAACGACCGCGATGCCTGCAAGCACCGAGGTCTATCCGTCGAAGTGCCAAAGCGCGGCGTGTCTTCTCAAAACTGAATTGGAAAAGCCATTGCGACCGCAGGCAACAACTGGCCAGAAGACCGACCTCGAAACGATGTGGGAAAAGTGCAAAAGGCCGGGGCGGGATAGGGGCGAAGACAAGACCAAAAATTATGAGGATATTTCCTGCCAGAACACGGTCCTCATGCAGTATCTGCTTCGGCAGCTTCAGCGAAGCTCTCATGCCGATCTCGTTCTTCTGGAACGTCGCGACTTCTATTTTGGGTCCGTGGAAGCCGAAGAATCCGATTCCGCAAGAGACGAGTACCCGATTTGCACCCAATGGATCAATGGTCTAACTGCAAAGTCGGAGGACTACAAGGCCTTCTACAACAACTATTGTCATCTCAAGGTGGCACTGGACCGGGTGCTGTGGAAAGGCGACTATTCTGAGCGCGTCATGGTCGATGGGGCCACCCTTACGAAGATGATTGCCACGGCCAAGAAACAAACCGACCAGGAGCAGTCGCTGCTTGCGAACGACGTCCACGAGGGGTGGCTGATGACTTACGGGCTGGTCACCAACCCGCCGGAGAATCTTGCCAACGCTTCGTCAGGACCAGAAGCGTTTTCGATTCCCGGAGTCCAAAATTGCAACAATGCGGGCAAGGGGTCGTCGGTGAGCCCCTACTGCATCAACGGTCAGCCGATTGTCGCCGACCGCGCCTACTGGGTGGCTACCAGCGATCAACTGGCGCAGGATACGGTCGTCTACAAGGACCTAAGCGCTCTGGTCTACAAAGACCCCGCCACCCTGACTGCGAAGCCGGGTTACGCGATGCTTATGTCGAAACTCTTCATTACCTCTGAAATTGCCGACGAAGTAACTCGACACGGGCAGGCGGTCGAGCTGCCAGCAGCCCAAAGAAATGCCGGAAAAACGGACGTCAAGAAAAAAGGGCCCGAAGCTGACCTTGCCATGGTTGAAACAGGACATCAGAACCGCAACCTGCTCCAGCTCGACTTCACCAAGCTGGTAGCGGGCTACACCTTCACCAGTCCCGATCTCTCCGACGCCGCCCTGGCCGCGGACTACTCCGGCGTCTCCAACACCCAGGCGATCACGCCCCATGCGCAGGAGTTGGATCTTGAGGCGGCTTCGCGCATGACCTCGGCTCCGGTGTTTCAAAAGCAGATCGCTTTCGGAGTCCAAACCGACAGCGAGTACGACCGCAAATACCTCGGCAACCTGACCGGCAGTCCTGAAGCCGTGAGTTACGCCGCGAACAGCTTTACCGCGGGCGGCCTGGTCCAGGTGGCTCTGCATTGTTGTCTTGCACGTTTGGCCTCCAAGGGTGCGAACCGCAGCACTCGCAACCTCCCACGCGCCTTTCTGGTCCTGGCTCCGTACCAATATCAGCGCCAGATGACCGGCACGTTTCTCAGCTTTGCCTTTATCCCTGCTGCTCCGGCGGGGAGTCCGCAGCAACAACTTACCCTGCATCTCCCCACCGCAATGGGCTTCAGTCAGCGGGCCGGATTGCGGTATGAATTTGTGGGCATCACCAAACAACAACTATCAAAAACCGCAGGTGCTTCCTTGATAGCAAGCCTCGACCCCGACCCTGGTTCCTACTTCGAGGTGGGACCGGAATACTCGGTTCAGAACAACATCCTGGCCGGGATCGCCATGCCGCAGTTAGCCGCAGCGCCGGTGTGCAATGTGATCGCGACGCAATCCATTCAGACCTGCGTCAAGAATGCATATAAAGCTGCCGGTGGCACTCTTAATGCGTCATCGAGGCTGATTCCGTTGACGGAGAGCCTCCACACGGGCGGGCTTTACTGGGATGCACATGTCGTGAAGAGCCTGGACAAGGACAAGCGTTACTCGGTTTCATTCGACACCAAGGGGGATACGTTCCTGCTTCCGGGAGCGACTCTCACCACGCAGACCCGCTATGCCCTGAACACCAAGCTGGCTCTGAATTTCAAGGTCTTCGGGAACCTGGCGCTGTCTCCGACCTATTCTGATTTCTTCTTTGAAAACCAGGGCATTTCGTCCCAGCGCACCAGCCTGGTGGCCACAACCTTCTCAATTGCCGCCAAATGGTATTTTGCGCGCGATTCCGCCGTCCCATTTCATAAGCAGATCTGGTTCCAGGGACCCGCCTCGGTTGACCAGACCAGCTCGGCGAAGGTCAAATGACGCCCTATACCTCGATGACCGCCTTGGAAAGGTTCCGCGGCCGGTCTACGTCTACCCCGTGTTCCAGCGCCATAAAGTAGCTGAACAGCTGCAGCGGAATCACCTCGGGGATGATCAGCAGGTGCTCGCTGACCGGTTCGACTGCGATGCAATCGGATGAGAGGCCGGCGATGGTGCGGTCCCCCGCGTTGGCGATCGCGATGACACGCGCGCCCTGCTTCTTCATGTCTCCGAGAAGCTGGACGGTTTTCTCGTAACGATTCTTCGAATCGGGTAAAGCGGGATCGACGGTGGCAATCACCACCAGGGGGACGTGCTCGCTGACCAGCGCATTCGGCCCGTGCTTCAACTCACCGGCCGGGTAGCCTTCGGCGTGCACGTAGGAAGCCTCCTTCATCTTGAGCGCGCCTTCGCGGGCCATCGCATAGTGCACTCCGCGCCCGAGGTAGAGGAACGTGGTGGCGTCTGAATATTTCCGAGCGAGCCCGGCGGTCTGCTCACTCCAGGGGTCGAGTTGGGCCCCGATCCGGGCGGGCAAGGCCTGCAACTCTGAGACCCTGCGCGCAATCTCAGCGTCGTCAAGAGTTCCCAGTTGCTTTGCCTCGAAGAGCGCCAGCAGATAGAGCGCGGTCAACTGGCAGGTAAAGCTCTTGGTCGCGGGAATCGCCAGTTCCCTTCCCGCAGCAAGCGGCATGGCGGCCGATGCTTCGCGCAGCATGGTGCTGCCGGCCACGTTGGCGATGGCCAGGGTTTGCTGGCCGGTAGAACGCGCGTAGCGCAGCGCGCCCAGGGTGTCGGACGTCTCGCCCGATTGAGAGATCACCACCACCGACGGATTGCGCGGGTTGGGCGCGCTGCGGCAGTCGTACTCGCTGGCATACTCCACGTCGACGGCCAGGCCACACAGGTCTTCGAGAATGATCTCCGCGGCCAGTCCGGCATGGCGGCTGGAGCCGCTGGCGGCGATGAGAACCTCGCCACGCGGATTCAGCCACCTGGCAAGTGGCGCAAAAGCATCGGCTGCGAAAGTCGGGCCGTCGAGATACAGGGCCAGGGTTCGGAGCATGGCATCGGGCTGCTCGTAAATCTCGCGCAGCATGGCATGAGGAAATTCGATCACGTCTACCTCGGTATGCGAACTCGCCTTCCTGATTTTATAGGGCTGAATTAAAGTGAGATGAAATCGGTGTGACGGGCGGACCGAGCGGTACAACACCAAGCCGCACTCGGGCATCCCTCTTGGTGAGAGCCCTGTGCGAAAAGCGGGGGCGGAACGGGACCCCGGAGGCGAAGACGGCACCGGGTAATTTGGTGACCGGGATGTGCGCAAGCCTGATACGTCGGGGGAGGCTTCGCGCCCTAAGGTCTTTTTCTGTAGCGACCTTTGTGGTGTTGTCCTCCCTAATCTCTCTTTGCCAGAACAGTGCAGTTGCCTTCACGGATGCGCAGCCGGTGCCGCTGGCGAACGCATGCAGCAATGCATTTGCGGGACATCTGCATCGCGGCGCGAAGATGGACTTGGTGACTACCTGCACCCCGGCGGATTTCCCCGGCCAGGGTCCCTTCACTGCCGCGCTGATGAACCAGGGCAATGGCATGTTTCCGGCCATCGAAGATACCGCGATGGATGGGGTTGGCTCGCCGGTTCTGGCGGTGGATCTGAACGGCGACGGCCTCGCGGACCTGGTTGTAAATCAGCAATTCAGCGCCACGATCGGCGTGCAATTGAGCAACGGCGACGGCACTTTTCAGACGCCGGTCTGGTATACGCCTGCGTCGCTCGCCGCCAACGCCCTGTTCACTGCGGCAGCAACCGGCGACTTCGACGGAGATGGTAGAAACGACCTCGCGATTATCACCACCGTTTTCAGCATGACGACGGCGATCAACAGCACCAATACGTTGACCATCTTCCTTAACAACGGGGGAGGAGTGTTGAAGCAGGCCGCGAGTTACGCGCTGGATTCGATTCCTGCCAACGAGAACCCGCCCATGCTGGTGTCGGGCGCACTCGACGGCGACCACGAGGCGGACCTGGCGGTGGTATACCGGTCCCCGAGCGGCAAGACGATTCCCTACTTTGCCACTGCCGCCGGCGCATTCCGCAAGGGCGCGACGTACCACGCGGGAGCGTTTCCCTCTGCCGCGGCCATCGGCAATTTGACGACCAGCGGCTACGGCGACATCAGCAGTCACCACGCAATCGGGCGTGGCAATCCTGCTCGGCTCCAGCAGCGGCGCGTTCACTTTCGCGAGCAAGATCGCGTATCCCCCGCCAGTGCCGCCATTCGGCGCCGGCGCGCAACTGCTGCTGGCCGACCTCGATCAGGACGGCATCCTCGATCTGGCGATCAGTTACACCAACTTTGTGGAGGTGTACTGGGGGAGGGCGGCGGGAAGTTCAGCGCGCCCATTTCCTTCAGCGTGCCCGCATATCCGCTGGCGTTGCTGGCTGCGGACCTGACCGGCACTGGACGTAAAGACCTTGTCTCAGCCGCGCAGGACGCCAGCATGACGGTGCTGACCAACCTCGGCAAGCGCAGATTTCGGGCGGCGCCAACTACGCGCTCGCAATACGCCACCGGCGTTGTTGCCCACGACTTCAATGGGGATGGCAAGCAGGACATCGCGGTGGTGACCACTCCGCCGTGCAAGGCGCCATGCAGTGGTTCAGTGACCGTGTTTCCGGGCAGTGGCAGTACCTGGTTCAATGGCGGGAAACTCTACGCCATCGGAATGCACGGCGCCGCAATTGCGACGGGCGATCTGAACGGCGACGGAATCCCCGACCTGGTGGTGACCAATGCCACCGCGGGCGACACGGCAGACGTGAGCGTGTTGCTGGGCGTGGCCGGGGGCGGATTCGCGGCGGCGCGCAACTATACGCTGGGCTCGCTGAGCAATGACGCGATCCTGGTGGACGTTAACAAGGACGGCAAACTCGACCTTGTGGAAGACGGCGGTGTTGCCCTGGGCAATGGGGACGGCACGTTCGGAGCGCTGAAGCCATTTCCCGGGGGCCTGGGGTTCGGTCAACCTCAACCCACAGCGTTTTCGATGCATCTGGCGGTCGGCGACTTGAATGGGGACGGTTTTCCGGATGTGGTGGCATCGTTCGTTCCCCCGGGGATGAGTCCCTATGCGGCCGAGGTGTTTGTGCTGACCGGCGACGGCAAGGGCAACTTCACGGCCGATCAGCTTTTCGATGCCAACCTGCAGGTCCAGGAAGTTGCGGGCATCGCGGTGGGCGTTCTTCGCAAGGGCGGGCCGCCGGATATCGTGCTGGCCAATAATGTCGTGAATCCGAGCGGCGGCGACCTGACCAACGCCGTTATCTTCGCCGGCGATGGCAAGGGAACCTTCCAGGAGACCGCAACCCCGACCGCTTCGATCGATGCGGGGAGTTCGGGGGTGGTGGCGATTGCCGATTTCAACCATGACGGGATCCAAGATATTGGTTTTGTCACTGGCGACCAGTTCGCCGTGGCGGTGGGCAACGGGGACGGCACTTTTGGCGCGTCCCTGGCGGCGTTTCCGATTGCGAGCGGGGCGCAGACCAATCCCGCAGCGGGCATGGCAGTGGCCGATTTCAACGGCGATGGCTGGCCGGACGTGGTCTTCACGAACGATCAAGGCATCACGCGCCTGTATAACCAGCCGGTTCCGATGGTTTCTTCGGGCAGCATGAAGTTTGCGGCGAGCGGTACGCAGTTGGTGACGGTACAGAACACGCTGCATGGGACCGAGGCAATGAGCGCGGGGGTGGCAGGCGGTACGCAGTCGGCGTTCAGGATTACCGCGAATACGTGTCAGGGAGCTCTGGCGCCTGGCGCCAAGTGCAGCGTGACGGTGGAATACGCGACTTCAGGATCGCCCGCGACGGACACTCTCTACATTCGGGGCAATGGGGTGTTTATCGCGACGGTAGGCCTCAGCGGGAACTGAGGTTAGCCATCTCTCACTTTGTCGCATGTCGAGAGCTAAAGCCTTTGTTTTCCGCCACTTATGTGGCAATTTTCGGAGGTTAATTGGCGCCAAACCATTGAAAATTAAGGCGTTAGATCAATTTTAGCGATTTTACTATGAATTTTTTTTGGCGCGGGGCCGATTCGTTGGTGAGTTGACGGCGAATACGGGGGCGGCGAAGACCATCGGATCGATCCTCAGCTTCCAATTGTGCGCCTAACATGCGTAATGATCTGCAGGGAAATCACGGCTAAATTCAAGTTCCTTCAAAATCACTGAGAAAGATGCAGCCGTATTTGCTGGTTGCGTTTGTGGTCTCCCACCTTTGCGACGGACCACCCCAGCAACGAAGACCTGTCGCCGGGGACCCCGGAAAGTCGCAAAGATGGGGCACGGGGCATTTGTCTGGAAATGAGCTAGGCCTACAAACGGCGGAGACGAGCGCAGGCTTCGTCCAGGTCATGATCCTGCTTGGCAAAGCAGAACCGGAGCAGGTTTTCGCCGCGATCGGGACGGAAGAAGGCGCTTCCCGCAACGGAGGCCACGCCGGTGGCGGCGAGCAGATTGCGCGCCTTTTGCGCAGCGGTGTCGCCGGGGAGACGGGTTGACGCTGGCCAGGACGTAGTAGGCTCCGGCCGGAACGCTCGGCTCGAAACCGGCGTCGCGCAGAGCGGCGAGCATCCGTTCGCGCTTGGACTGGTGATCGACGGCGATCTTGGTATAGAAGCTCGCCGGAAGCTGCTCCAGCCCCGCGGCCGCGCCATGCTGCAGAGCTGAGGGCGCGCAGACATAGGTCAGGTCGTGGAAATAGGACATGGCGGCCATCCATTTGGCGTCCGCGGTGGCATAGCCGAGGCGCCAGCCCGTTACGCTGAAGGTCTTGGAGAAGCCCGACATCACAATGGTGCGATCGCGCATGCCGGGCAGGGTTGCAGGCGAGATGTGGCGCGCGCCGTCGTAGACGAAATACTCGTAAATCTCATCGGTGAACAGGAAGAGGTCGTGGTCACGGCAGGCGTCGGCAATGGCTTCGATCTCGGCGCGCGAAAAGACTTTGCCGCTGGGATTGGCGGGGGTGTTGAGGATGATGGCGCGGGTGCGGGGCGTGATTGCGGCTTTCAGAGCGTCGGTGTCGAGAGCCCAATCGGGTTCGGCGAGAGCCACGAGGACGGGCTTCACGCGCAGCGAATTGAGAGTGGCAACGTGGTAGCCGTAGAAGGGCTCGAACAGCAGCACTTCGTCACCAGGATTGAGGAGCGCCATGGCTGCGGCGTGCAGACCGGCGGTCGCCCCGCTCGCTACCAGGACTTCGGTTTCGGGGTCGTAGGCGAGCCCGTAGTCGCGCTGCTGCTTGGCGGAGATGGCCTTGCGCAGGCGCTCGATGCCGTCCAGGCGGGTGTAGATGTTGTAGCCGGCGCGGATGGCGCGGATGGCTTCTTCTTCGACCGGCGCGGGCACCGGGGTGTCGCACACGCCCTGGGCGAGATTGATGCCGCCGATCCGGTCGCATTCCGTGGTCATGGCGCGGATTTCCGACTGCATCACGCCCGGGGCAAGTTCGCTGAGAGCCAGGCGCGACGGCTGGGGTGCTGCGACTACCGAAACGGAGGCGGAATCGAAGGGCTTTTGAGGCGCGGCTGTTTGAGGCACGGGGAAGTATCCTCTGCCCTCCATCTTACATTCCGGGCGAGATCAGAAAGGATGCCGCCGGGCGAATCGTGGATTGAACCCCCCGTCCCTCAGGGGCTAAAGCCCTCGTTGCTGTTTGCGGTTAATGTACGGGCTGAAGCCCGTACCCTTCACTCCAAGAGTTTCTCCTGGGTTACAAAGTGGAGTGAGATTCGGCACTCCGGCGGGCGTGGGGCGGGGCGTAGAATCATGCTTTCCGAGGAATCCCAGGTCTCATCCGCCACGGCGGACGAGACCTGGGGCACCCAGATTCTGACCGTGGAATGATCCCCCATGCATGAGCTATCCATCGTTTCGAGCGTCGTCGAGCAGGTGATTGAATCGCTCGAGAAGTATCCTGGCGCGCGGGTGACCGAGGTGCGTCTCAAGGTGGGCGCGCTGGCGTCGGTGGTGGAAGACTCGCTGCAGTTCTGCTATGAGATTGCGACCGACGAGACTTCGCTGGAGGGCTCGCGGCTGGTGGTGAATATCGTACCGGTTACGGTGCACTGCGCGGCCTGTGGCGCGGACGGCGCGATCGAGAGCTTGCAGAGCTTTCGCTGTCCGAGTTGCGGCGAGCCGGCCAGCGACATCCGCCAGGGGCGTGAACTGGAGATTGAATCTATCGAGATTGAAGAAGCGGAGCAGGTAAGGCTATGACCACCCGGATTGTGGAATTGCGGCAAGGGATCCTGAAGAAAAATGACGAGCTGGCGCGGGGCTTGCGGGGGCGATTCGAAGCGGCGGGAGTGCTGGTGCTGAACCTTGTTTCGAGTCCCGGGACCGGCAAGACTGCTTTCCTTCAGCGCACTTTGCAGGAATTGCGCGAGCGGGGATCGCGGGTGGCGGCGCTGGTGGGCGACCTCGAGACGGATAACGATGCGCGGCGGCTGGCGGCCAGCGGAGCGCCGGTGCGGCAGATCAATACCCACGGGATCTGCCACCTGGAAGCGGAGATGGTGAGCAAGCATCTGGAAAGCTGGGATGGGGTGGAACTGGGCGGGCTCGACTATCTCTTTATTGAGAATGTCGGCAACCTGGTATGCCCGTCGAGCTATGACCTGGGCGAGCGCATCCGGGTGGCGCTGGTTAGCGTAACCGAGGGCGAGGACAAGCCGCTGAAGTATCCCACGCTGTTCAACTCGGCCGATGCCGCGGTGATCACCAAGATGGATATCGCCGAAGCTGTGGAGTTTGATCGCGAAGCGGCGGTACGCAACATCCGGGAGATCCGGCCGGATATCCATATTTTCGAGACATCGGCGAAAACGGGCGCGGGGATGGATGCGTGGCTGGAGTACCTGGCTGGAGAGAAGACGCGGCGCCAGGGCTGATCGTGTGAAGTTGAATTGGGTTACAAATCGTTCTTCAAATTTGCTGAACAACCGCCAGGGAGATTTCGGAATGAAGAAAGCAGCCGCGGGTGTTACCGTTCCGACGATGATTGGCCCCGGAAAAGCAGCCGATGTGGAGAGCTATCTGGCTGCTTGCCCGGAGCCGCATCGGACCACGCTTGAAAAAATGCGCGCGACGATCCGGTCGGCGGTTCCGAAGGAAACCACCGAGGCCATCTCCTATGGCATGCCCAGTTTCCGCTACAAGGGAGGCCTGGTGGCGTATGGCGCATTCAAGGAGCATTGCAGCTTCTTTCCCATGAGCGGGCGGCTGGTGGAGGAATTTGCGGACGAATTGAAGGCGTACAAAACGTCCAAGGGGACGATCCAGTTTCCGGCTGACAAGCCGATGCCGGCGACGCTGGTGAAGAAGATGGTGAAGGCCCGGGTCGCGCAGAATGAGGCGAGAAAGACAAAGGCATAGAGTTGTCCGATGAGCACGACAATCCAGTTCGGAACCATCAAAGCGGCGAAGGACTATCTGGTAGGGAGAATCGTCGCCGAAGCCGAGGTCCAGAGAGTGCCTCTGTCGAAAGTCGAGCGCGAGATGCTCAACTTCACGGAGGACGGCGGCCTCTCCAAGCACATGGAGAAGGTCAACGAGGAGTTTGAACGCGAGTACGACGACGATAAATACAAGACAAAGATCGGCTCGCTCGTACGAGGCCTCGAATCCCACAACACCCAGGAAGAACAGGAAATGTGGGACGACGCCGTGCTCAAGCTGTGCGAAGGCGACCACTACCTGCTGGTGCTCATTGATGCTGGCGCACCTGCGAAGACATCAGCGTTTTTCGTACCGAAAGGCCTCTGCCGCTGGTTGCCGAACTTTGATGATAAAAGCCGGCGTCCGCCCGGCGACCGTGGTAGGCTCCTCGTCGCAGCCGTTGTTCTGACACTGGCCATTATCATGACCGCCATCCTGTTCGGCCGCCACTGACTGCGACGACGCAGTGCCAAAGTACCATCGGGCTTTCCCTGAGTGATCTAAATCACAAAACCCGATAGACAGAGTTGGTAAAAGAGGAGTAAAGAGGTCTTCTATGTGTCTTGCGATTCCAGGTCGAGTGGAAGAGATCAGCAGCGATGGGTTGATCAAGATTGGGCGGGTGAATTTCGGCGGAGTAGTCAAACGGGTTTGTCTGGATTACGTTCCCGAGATCGCCGTCGGCGACTATGCGATTGTGCACGTTGGGTTTGCCATCTCGATCATCGACGAGAAGACGGCCCAGGAGACGCTCGAGACCTTCCGCGCCATGGGGGTGCTGGAAGAGGAACTGGCCACCGAAGAAGAGGTCTTTGCGCGGACGGCGGTGGCTCCGCAATCGCCGTGCCCGGATGGAAGTTGTGCTCCATCGGAAAGACAGGAAGAGCCGGTGAAATGAGAGGTCGTATCCGCAGGAAATTCACTCCGGCGGGATTTGCAGACAAACGAACTTCCCAACCACGCTTGAGGCGATCCGCGACGGATCGTAATGGCTTATGAAATACCTGACTGAATTTCGCAACGGCGAGATCGCGCAGCGGATAGCGCGGGAAATCCACCAGGTGGCCACCCGGCCGTGGAAGATCATGGAAGTCTGTGGGGGCCAGACGCACTCGATTATCAAGAACGGCATCGACCAGATGCTGCCTTCCGGGATCGAAATGGTGCACGGGCCGGGGTGCCCGGTGTGCGTAACTCCGCTGGAGCTGATCGACAAGGCGCTGGCGATTGCGGCGCAGCCGGGCGTGATTTTCTGCTCGTTCGGCGATATGCTGCGCGTGCCCGGCACCGACGCCGATTTGTTCCAGGTGAAGGGGCGCGGCGCCGATGTGCGAGTGGTGTATTCGCCGCTCGATGCGGTCGATCTGGCCGTCAAGAATCCCGACCGGCAGGTGGTGTTCTTCGGGGTGGGGTTTGAGACGACGGGGCCGGCCAATGCCATGAGCGTGCATGTGGCCAAGCGGCGCGGCCTGAAGAATTTTTCGGTGCTGGTGTCGCACGTGCTGGTGCCGCCGGCGATCGAGGCGATCATGAGCTCGCCGGGAAACCAGGTGCAGGCGTTTCTGGCGGCCGGACACGTATGCAGCGTGATGGGCTACTGGGAGTATCCGCCCCTGGCCGAAAAGTACAAGATCCCCATCGTGGTTACGGGCTTCGAGCCGCTCGATCTGCTCGATGGCATCCGCCGCGCCGTGATTCAACTGGAGGCCGGGCGTCACGAAGTCGAAAACGCCTATGCGCGCATTGTCAGGTTTGAGGGCAATATCCCCGCGCAGGAACTGCTGGCCGAGGTGTTTGAAGTGACCGATCGCGCCTGGCGCGGCATCGGCGTGATTCCGAAGAGCGGCTGGCGGCTGAGTGCCGAATATCGCGATTTCGACGCGGAGCAGCGGTTCCACATCACCGGGATCCACACCGAGGAGTCGAAGCTGTGCCGGTCGGGCGACGTGCTGCGCGGAGTGATCAAGCCGGCGGAGTGCGGGGCGTTCGGCAAGGAGTGCACGCCGCGGCATCCGCTGGGCGCGACCATGGTGTCGAGCGAGGGGGCTTGCGCAGCTTACTACAACTACGGGCGGTTTATTTCGGCGGAGGAACTGGCGGGAGCGGGAGCGGCGAATTCCTAGCTAATAGCTTCTCAGTCTCTGACGGGATCAATTTGTTCCGGTTTTGTGCCAATCCCAGGTTAGGCGCAAAAACAAAAACGCGCCGAACCTGGGGCACCCAGGATTGGTACAAAAGGAGAGGCTTCGAGCTAGCGGCCAGGAGCTAGAAGCTAGGAGCTGTTTTTGAATGCAAATCGAAGGAAAAAGTGAGTTGAACGAAGCCTCGATGACCGCGCCCGATTTCTCCAGCTGGTCATGCCCGCTGCCCCTGGTTGGCTACGAGAACATTGTGATGGGCCACGGGGGCGGAGGCAAGCTGAGCAACGAGCTGGTCGAGCATCTGTTTCTCCCCGCGTTCCGGAACCCGACTCTCGAGAATCTTGGCGATGCGGCGGTGTTTGAATTGACCTCGGGGCGGCTGGCGATGAGTACCGATTCGTTTGTGGTGCAGCCGCTGTTCTTTCCCGGCGGGTCGATCGGCGGGCTGGCGGTGAACGGCACCGTAAATGATCTGGCGGTGTCGGGCGCCGTTCCGAAATTCCTGAGCGCAAGCTTCATTCTCGAGGAAGGCTTTCCGCTGAACCAGCTGGCGGCGATTGTCCAGGCCATGGCCGATGCCGCGGCGACGGCGGGAGTGCAGATTGTTACCGGCGACACCAAGGTGGTCGAGCGCGGGCACGGCGATGGTTGCTACATCAACACGGCGGGAGTCGGCTTGCTGCGACCGGACATCAGCGTGGGCCCGCATCGCGCGCAGGCGGGCGACGCCATTCTTGTTTCGGGGACCATCGGCGATCACGGCATGGCGATCATGAGCGTGCGCGAGGGGCTCGAATTCGAAAGCCAGATCCGCTCCGACTGCGCGGCGCTCAACGGGATGATTGCGGCAGTGCTCGACGCCACGGGAACGGCTGTACACGCGATGCGCGATCCGACGCGCGGCGGCATGGCTTCCACGCTCAATGAGATCGCGACCGCATCCAAGGTCGGCGTGGCCATTGATGAACGCGCCATGCCGGTGCGCACGGAAGTGCAGTCGGCGTGCGAGCTGCTCGGGCTCGATCCGGTATACGTCGCCAACGAAGGCAAGTGCGTGTTCTTTGTCGCCCCTGAAGCCGCCGACCGCGTGCTTGAGGTGCTGCGGGCGCATCCGCTGGGCCGCGACGCGGCGCGCATCGGCCACGCCACAGCCGAGCACAAAGGCATGCTGGTCGCACGGACCCAGATGGGCGCCAACCGCGTGATCCCGCTCCAAATCGGCGAACAACTGCCCAGGATTTGCTGAAAGACAGTGGTCAGTGGTTAGTGGTCAGTAATTCCATGAGACCTGCAATTTGTCGTCAAGTTCAGGGATTCCCTACCCCGCTGGTGCTTTCCAAACTGACATCTGCACCCTCGTGAAAAGCGGAATAGTCCCGCGTGCTTGCGATCGAGGCCCGGCTCAGCAAGCAGTAATTATGCTGATGAGGAAGAGAAGAAAGATGATAATGTGGTGCCGGAGAAATCTTTGCAGGAGGACATGGATGGGAAAGAAGCTGCAGTTTGTGCATCGGGCCAAACGGTATGAGCTGACCAGGGAAGACTTCATCCGAGCAGTCAAGAACGTGCCTCCGGCCCGCGTGCAGAGATACTCTGTGACGATTGGCAAGCTTGAATATCCGACCCGGCAGGTGGTAGCGCTGGCGACGGGGCGGCCTTCCATCGAGTTCACATCGGCGGCCGCCTATCGCATTCTTCAGAAGTTCGGGTTTGACATCGACGTTTGGGAATAGGCACCCCGATTTTCGGAAAGCAAACGCGACGGTCCTGCTCCACTGGTCGAGCTCCATCGAATTTTGGCGGCCTGCGGGGGCGGCCGAAGCCGAACCGGACAGTAGCGCTACCGGGCAGCCGATCCAGTTGCCGCTGCTCTCAATCGCAGCGGAGAGCCGCGACCGGATCGATATTGGCCGCGCGGCGCGCCGGAAGCCATGCAGCGAAGATCGTTGTTCCTGCGATGACCAGTAGCGCCATTGCGAAGGTAAGAGGATCGAGCGGATCCAGCCCGAACATCTGTTGCTTGATGGCCCTGGTAGTTAGAAGGGCGAGGGGCAGGCCAAGCAACGTTCCGACCGCGAGCAACAACATCGATTCGCGCAGGATCATTCGCACCACGTTCGTCGTCTGGGCTCCCAGCGCCAGCCGAACCCCGATCTCATTGGTGCGGCGTGCCACGTTGTAACTCATCACTCCATACAGACCAATTGCTGCCAGCAGCAAGGCAAGCAAGGAGAAGAAACTGGTGAGCGTGGAGATGAGTTCATCGTGCGAGATCAGATTGGAGACCTGTTCCTGGATGGTGGTTATTTCAAGCAGCGGCAGGTTCGGGTCGACGGCCGCAACCGTGGCGCGCAGAGCGGCGATAGTTTTTGCCGGATCACCCGTGGTGCGGAGGAGCATGGTGTTCGCGTAGCAGTTCTGGTTTTCTTCGGGCTGGCTGCGGGCGGCAGAGCGATCGGTAGATGCGGTCTTTTCCGTGTGCGCAGGAAGGAACGGTTCAATCTGGGCCACAGGGATATACGTCATCCTGACAGGATCGATGTCTCGCGGGTTGCCGGACCGGGTGTCTCTCGCGATGCCCACAATCTGCCACGGTCCCTGGACCGAGTCCATCCCGATGGTCAGAATCCTTCCAACGGCGTCGCCTTGCGGGTAGTAGCGTTTGGCGAGCGTCTGGTTGACTACCGCGACCTTGAGGCTGTTCGCGGTGTCGGCGTCGGAGATGGCTCGTCCCGCAACGATGGAAATGCCTGCGGTTTCAAAGTATCGACCTGAGACACGGTTCAGGGTCGAAACCATGTTTTCCTTGGGGCCGGGCGTGTAGCCGGAAAGCGTAATATTCGAACTCCAGGAGCCGCCGCTGATGGGAGGCATTTGGGAAAGGGCAACGGAGCGGACGCCGGGAATCGCCGCGAGGCGTTCCAGCAGTGCCCGATGAAGTGCGGCGACCTGGTGGGGCTCGTATCCGGCAAGTCTTGCATTGGTTTGGGCGAGCAACAAATGGGTTCGTTCGAATCCATAATCCTGGTTCTCCAGGTTGCGCAGGGTGCGCAGAAACAGACCGGCCACGACCAGGAGCAAGAGGGAGATCATGACCTGGGCCGAAACCAGCGATTTGGGCAAAAGGTTCGACAGTTTGCCGCCGCCGCTCTGGACGGTGCGCACATTTGCAGTGAGGGTACCGTGCGCGCCGGTGCGGGACGCGCTGATAGCCGGCGCCAGTCCGAACAGTGCTCCCGTAAGGAGGGAGACAATCAGGGTGAACGCGAGAACCTTCAAGTCCGGCTCAGGACGCATGGCAATGTATCGATCCCCCTGGCTGACAAAGGCGAGCAGTGCGCGGGTGGCGGCGAACGCCACTGCCAGGCCCAGGAGGCCGCCGGTCGCTGAAAGCAGGAAGGCTTCGACGAGGCTCTGGCGAACGATGCGCAAACGGCTCGATCCAAGAGCAAGGCGCGTGGACGTTTCATGCCGTCGCCGCGCTGCACGCGCCAACAGAAAGTTGGCCAGGTTGGCGCATGCAATCAGCAGCACCAACGCGACCACAACCATGAGGATCTTGAGGGAATCACCATATTGGCTGCGAATCTGCGAGACGCCATGGGCCGCCGGAATAAGCTGGACGGTCTCGCGGTCGATCTCCTGCTGACGCGCGGTGGGGATGGCCGATCCCTCGCGGTCGCGGATGCCGTTATGCACCTGCTGGTTCAGCCAGTTTTGGCTTTGCAAAAGCTCGGCTTTGCCGGCGGCTGCTTTTTCGCTCAGGCGTCCGAACATATGCAGGAAAAACAATCCCGCATGGGGTTCGAGCATCGATGGGAACTGCAGGACCGTCGCCTGCATGCTGACCGGCGTCCACAGATCCGGCGGCTCCAGTTCCTGCTTTATGCCGTGAAATCCTTCGCGCATCACCCCAATGACTTCGAACGGCGATCCATTGATGGAGATCGATCTGCCCACGATGTTCGGATCCGAGGATAGAGACTCCTGCCAGAAGTGGTGGCTCAGGACAACCACCGCGCCGGTTCCCGGGGTCGCGTCGTCCGACGGAAGAATCGTGCGGCCAAGCAAAGGTTCTGCACCGAGGACGCTGAAGTAATTGCCGGAAACAAGGTTCACCGGCGCCAGCACAGCGGAGCCATTCGCGCTTCCGCCACCCTCGACTGTGAGCCGTACACTGGCCTTGTCAGAAAAGCTGCAATAGGCCGCGATTCCCTGAAAGGGTCCCGGGGCAGACTGGAGCTGACGCGCAAAATCCCAAGGAAAATAGCCGCCAAATTGGCCGAGGTCGATGCCGCCCGCGATTCCCGCCGATTCCGAGTTGCCGAATGCAACGAGTTGCTGCGGATCGCGCACCGGCAGATTGCGAAGCAGAACCTGGTTGATCAGAGTGAAGATTGCGGTATTTGCTCCAATGCCGAGGGCCAGCGAAATCAAGGCGACCGCAGTGTAGCCGGGACTCTTGAGTAGCGTCCTCAGGCTGATGCGCAGGTCCCGCAGAACGCTCTCAAGCGTTGACTCCCAGCGAGACGACCAGACCTGATGCTTGACCGAGTTATGGCTGCCGATTTCGAGGAGCGCGGCACGACGGGCGGCATCCGCGGACATTCCGTTCTTGCGCTTGTCTTCGACGGAGGCTGAAACAAATCCTTCCAGCTCTTCGTCCAGTTCGCGTTCTGTTCGGCTCTTGTGGAGAAGCGACTTGATTCCCTCGGCTATGTTCGCGAGCCAATGCATATTTCGTGAACCTTTCCCAGTGTCGATTTCTGCAAACTGAAAATCAGGCTTCGAGAATGCGCGCGATGGCGCTGATCTGAAGCTGCCACTTTTCCGTCTCGGCGGAGAGTGCCTTCCGTCCTTTTGCGGTGAGCAGATAGTATTTTGCGCGGCGGTTATTCTCGGTGGCCCGCCACTCGGATTTGACGTTTCCGGCTCGCTCCATCCGGCTGAGCGCAGGCAGGAGAGAACCCGCGTTGACGCGGAAAACGCCTCCACTGATCTGCTCGATGCGCAGCCCCACTCCGTAACCGTGCATGGGCTCGAGCGCCAACGTCTTCAGGATGAGCATCTCCAGGGTTCCCTGGACCAGGTCGCTCGATGGTGCATCACGAAGGTCCGTTTCATTCGCCTTTGGGGGCATGTCGCTCCTCTAGATTGTCTAGAGGTTAATCTCCTTACTCTAGATTGTCAAGAGGAGACGCGCTGCGTGCTTTACGTTGCCGTACGCGGTTTCTCAGGCGCTGTGGGACTCAATTTTTCGAAAATCGTGGACTCTGGCGGTGGCGATGGACTAGGATTTGGCACGGACGCAATAGCCGGCAGTAACGGCGCGGGGATGGAGTTTTGCGGCCATTCCCGGAGTGCACGCCGGCCCGGCTCTGTGGCAAGTTCAATTTCCCCTGGTAAGTCCGTTTCCGTGGCGCTTTAGGTCAAATCCCCCGGCGCGGGCTTCGCTCTTCGTCAGTAACCTTAGATCGAACAGTCATTTGAGGATTGTCTATGTTTCGGCTCGACGCCGATAGACGAGTTCATTTCTGTGACGGCGTGACGCGCCGGGACTTTCTTCACGCTGGGTCGCTGGGATTCCTGGGCCTGACGATGCCTCAGTTTTTCCAACTCAAAGCCATGGGCGCCGTGAAGCCCGATAAAGACGTCAGTTGTATTCAATTGATGCTGGTGGGAGGGCCAAGCCAGCTCGATACCTGGGACATGAAGCCGGACGCGCCGGCGTCCATCCGGGGCCCCTTCAAGCCGATCAAGACCAACGTCTCCGGGATTGAAATTTCCGAGATTTTTCCCCGGATGGCGAAGAACGCCGACAAATTCGCCCTGTTGCGCTCGGTTTACCACACCGCCGCGGCTGTCCACGATACCGGTTGCCAGATGATGCAGACGGGAAGGCTGTTTCAGGGCGGCCTCGAATCGCCTAACTTCGGCTCGGTGCTGAGGTTTGAGAAAGGGGCACGCGGGGATATGCCCCCCAACGTGCTTCTCCCGTATACCATCGGCCAGCTTGGCGGAAACCTGCCGCACGGCGATACGGCCGGCTTTCTGGGCAAGGGCTACGATCCTTTTGTTTTGAACGCCGATCCAGCCGACCCAAATTTCAAGGTTCCGGACCTGTTGCCGCCCGATTACATTTCGGCGGTGCGCGTCGACAGGCGGCGAAGCTGGCGGCAAGTGGTCGATAAGTCGGTTCAGTATTTTGAGGAGGCAAACCAGGATTCGAAGCTGATGGATGCGACGTTCAACCAGGCCTACACCCTGATGACGTCGGCGAAGGCCCGCGAGGCGTTTGAACTTTCGCAAGAGCCGGAAGAGGTAAGGAAGCGCTATGGCCTGAATCGTTTTGGCCAGGGCTGCCTGCTGGCGCGCCGGTTGGTGGAGAGGGGTGTCCGTTTTGTCACTCTGAACATGTTTGAGACAGTTTTCAACGATATCACCTGGGATATTCATGGGTCCGCTCCGTTCAGCCCCATCAGTTGTTATAGCGACCTGGTTGGCCCTATGTTCGACAATGCCTACAGTTCATTGCTCGAGGACCTGAGCAGAATCGGGCTTCTCGACAGCACGCTGGTTTTGGCAACCGGCGAATTCGGACGTACGCCGCGCATTAATCCCGCAGGAGGGCGTGACCACTGGCCCCAATGCTGGACCGTCGTAATGGCAGGTGGCGGGATCAAGGGCGGACAGGTGGTAGGCGCTTCGGACGCGATTGCGGCAGCCCCTGCGGACCACCCGGTAACTCCCTCTCACCTGGCAGCCACGGTATATAAGTGCCTCGGCATTCCAATCGAGACCGAATTGAAAACACCGCAGGGACGGGTGGTGCGGCTTGTTGATCACGGTTTTGATCCAATCGATGAGTTACTAGCTTAGCGTCGCGGAGATGTTATGGGGCTTCGTAACCTAGTGATGTTCGCGGCTGTGACCGTTGGGCTGATAGTCGCGCTGCCGGGTTCAGCCAGCGGACAGGCCACGCCGCAGCCGGCCGCAGCGCAGCACACCGACGCTCCCTACCACGCGACGGATATGTCAAAGCCCGAGACTGGGAGCACTGCCGCAGTTAACAGGAAATCACCGGTTGCGGCGTCGAATCCGCACGGGGCTCCGCCCGCTGCCCTCGTCAAGATAGAAATCCTTCCAACCTCGCTGTCAATCGCGGGACCGCACTACGGGCAGAGGCTGTTAGTGGAGGGTACCTTTGCCGACGGACATCAGGAGGAACTTACTTCCCGAGCAAACCTGAAGGTGTCAGACCCTAAGGTTGTGACGTTAGATAAGGACGAATTCGTCCGTCCGTCCGGCAATGGCGATGCGACGCTCACTGCAACTTTATTGGGCCATCGAGCGACCGCTCCCGTCGCCGTCAAGAACTACTTGACTGCAACGACCTGGAGCTTTCGCAATGATGTGCTTCCGGTGATGACAAAAGTCGGATGCAACTCTGGTCCATGCCACGGAGCGGCCGCGGGAAAGAACGGCTTCAAGTTGACGCTGCGCGGATACGACCCGGTGGCGGATTACTACACGCTTACGCATCAGGCCCTGGCGCGAAGAACAGATCGCCTCGAGCCGGCAAAGAGCCTGATCCTGCTCAAGCCAACGCTCGCCATTTCACACGGGGGAGGGAGGCGCTTCGACGTCGATTCGCCCGAGTACAAGGTGATCGCCGGATGGTTGGCGCAAGGGATGCCTGCGCCGCAGGACACCGATGCGGCGGTGAAGGAAATCGAGGTGCTTCCTCACGAAGCTTCGCTGGTGTCGGGCGCCGAACAACAGTTGATCGTCACGGCAATCTTCTCTGACGGTCGCCGGGTCGACGTGACCCACTGGGCAAAATACGACAGCGGCGATGAAGGAGTTGCAACGGTTGACAAAGACGGGCACGTGACGATGCACGGTTATGGAGAGGCCCCGGTGACAGTTTGGTACCAGAGTCACGTCGCTTTCTCAAGGCTGCGCATTCCGTTTCCGTACAAGATTGACGACGCGGTGTTTCGAACGGCAGTCCGCAATAACTACATTGATAATGCGATTCTGAATCATTTGCGGGCCTTGCACATTCCACCATCACGGCGCGCGAATGACGCGGAATTCATCCGGCGAGCCTACCTGGACTCAACCGGAACCCTGCCCAGTCCGTCGGAAGTTGAGAAGTTCCTTCAGGACCCTTCAACTGAGAAACGAAACCAACTTATCGACAAACTGATCAAGAGGCCGGAATTTGTTGACTACTGGACATACAAGTGGTCCGATCTTCTGCTGGTGTCGAGCAATCACCTTTCCAACGAGGAGATGTGGAGTTATTACAAGTGGATTCGCGACAGTGTGTCTAGTAACAAACCCTGGAACGAATTCGCGACCCAGGTTATCACCGCCAGCGGCAACACGTTGAAGAACGGAGCGGCCAATTACTGGCTGATTCATCGCGATCCCCTGGATACTTCAGAAAATATGGCCCAGGCGTTCCTGGGAATCAACATAAGCTGTGCGCACTGCCATAATCATCCACTGGCGAAGTGGACGCAAAAAGACTATTACGGGATGGCGAACCTGTTTGCGCGAGTGAGGCTGAAGACCTTTGCTCCGTCTGGATCTCGTCCCGGCGTAGGTCCCCTGTTCAACGATGTGACGGTTTACTCCGCGCCTACCGGCGAATTCATGGATGACCGCCTGATGATCCCATTGCCGCCCAAACCATTGGACGCCCAGGCGCTCTCCAGCGAAATACCTGGCGATACACGGTTGTATTTCGCGAAATGGCTGACATCTCCGGAGAACCCGTTCTTCGCACGAAATATCGTCAACCGGATCTGGCGGAATTTCATGGGCCGGGGACTGATTGAGCCGGTTGATGATCTTCGCGATACGAACCCTGCAACCAATGATGAACTGCTGAACGCATTGGTGAAGGATTTTGTTGCGCATGGGTACGACGTCGACTATTTGATTCGGACCGTCATGCAGTCAGCGACCTATCAGGCGTCCTCGAGGCCGCTAAAAGAGAATGCGGATGACGATAAGTACGGATCTCATTACATGATCAGGAGACTGCCGGCTGAAGTACTCCTCGATGCTTATTCGCAGATAACCCAGATCCCTGAGAAGTTTGAAGGATATCCCGCCGGCATGCGGGGATTGCAACTGCCGGACACGGCGGTCCAGTCCTACTTCCTGACGGCATTCGGGAGGCCGGCGCGGCAGCAGACGCGCGAGAGTGAACGCACTTCCGTGCCCACCATAACTCAGGCGCTGCACATTATTAATGGCGATACATTGAACGATAAGCTGCGTGCTCCGGGCAATTCCACTGACATGCTGATCCGGCTGGGATTCTCCAACGAGCAGATCGTCGACTATCTGTATCTGGCTTCGTTGAGCCGTCACCCGACGGATTCCGAGCGTTCGGCGCTGCTCGAAGCTCTTGACTCGGCAGAGAGCGAAAAGATCCCGGGAGTCGACGATCCACGCCGTGCCGCACTGATCGACATGTCGTGGGCTTTGTTAACCGGCGAAGAGTTCATGTTCGAGCATTGATTGAATGAGCGCGACTGCGATTTGGAATCTGTTTATGCCAGCCCATGCACGAACATTTCGCGCGCAGGACAAGATTGCGGGATTGATGATGGTTAGACTTCTGATCACCGCAGCGGTGGCTATTTTGATGCTCGGCACTGCCATGCAATGTTCGGCCCAGGCTGCGTCGACACCGAGTTTCAGCAAGGATGTCGCTCCGATCCTCAAAAGGAACTGCGTCGTGTGTCACTCCAAAGGTGCACACAAGAGCGATTTGGTTCTCGATACTTACGAAAACTTGATGAAAGGCGGAAAACACGGACAGGCCATCGTTCCCCACGATGCGAATGGAAGCCGGCTCATCGCAATGCTCGAGGGGAAGGTGACCCCTCGCATGCCTGTCGATGATGATCCTCTACCGAGTTCAGACATCGCTACCATCCGCTCCTGGATCGATGCGGGGGCGCCGGGGCCGGCGTCGAGTGCGGAGGCGGATGCGCCGGCGCCTCTAATAACCCCAAACATTCGACCGGAGGTAGCGGTTGCTTCTCCCGTGTCATCGGTAAGGTTTTCGCCGCGGGGAAACGTATTGGCAGTAGGTGGATATCAAGAGGTCCGCCTGATCGATCCGGCATCCGACGCAGTGCTTGGTTCTCTCTCAGGCCATGCCGACTATGTTCGCTCAATTGCGTTCAGCCCCGACGGGAAAATGATTGCTGCCGCCGGTGGAGGGCCGCAGAGAGATGGCGAGATCAAGATCTGGGATGCGCAGTCCCACCAGTTGCTGAGGACAATGCGCGGCCATAAAGATTGCATCTACTCCGTTGCCTGGAGCCCTGACGGCAAACTGCTTGCTTCCGGAAGTTACGACAGGGCAGTGAAGTTATGGGATGCAGCTACCGGAAAAGAAGTGCGCAATCTTCAGGATCATATTGACGCGGTGTTTGCGGTGGCCTTCAGTCCGGACGGGAAACGCCTGGCTTCGGCATCGCAGGACCGTACCGTAAAGATTTGGGATGTCGCGACTGGGCGGCGCTTGTATACCTTGAGCGACGCCTCCGATGGGCTAACCAGTGTGGCGTATTCGCCGTCCGGCCAAGAGGTCGCTGCGGTTGGTTATGACAAGACAATTTATGTCTGGCGGTTGGGAGAGGACGATGGTCATCTGAGCCAATCGTTGATAGCCGACGAGGATAGCCTGCTTGCGCTGGTGTGGTCGCCTGACGGAAAAGTAATCATCACTTCCTCTTCGGATGGGTCAATTCGATTCCGGGATACAAAACTCGACCTCATGGGAGTTATCGACCGGCAGCCTGACTGGGTCGAGGCTCTCGCTATAAGTCCCGATGGCAAATGGTTGGCCGCCGGTCGCTACAACGGTACACTCAGCCTTTACGACGCGGGCACGCACAAGGAACCGAAAGGGAGCATGACAATTTTTGGCGCTCTTACACAAGCTGGCGAAAACAAACGGAGCCAGGCGGCAAAATGATCATGTAGAGCGAATCATGAAGATCAAGACGACATGGGAAGAGAAGCGTAAGCGAGATCGCGAGCAGGAGGCGATGTGAAAATGGGAAATCTGCATTTCAGGCATTGCTTCGCGTTGGGATTCGTGCTCGCTGTGCCTTTATTCGGTGAAGGCCCGCGTATCCCACCAAGTGTTGCGAAGATTACTCCCGCGGGAATGCAGAGAGGAAATACGGTTGTTTTCACGGTCGAGGGGCGCAGCCTGACTGACGCAACCGGAGTTATCTTCGATGCTCAAGGACTTAGCGGGAAGATAACCCAGATAACTGACGTAGCAGAGCATATAACTGGACCGCGGGCAGGTGTAGACCTGGGCGCGCAGGTTCCGCTCGGAAAAAAGCAGACGGCTAAGCTTGAAATCACGGCGGCAAAGGATGCGTTTCCGGGTGTTCATCGGTTCCGGGTAAAAACTCCACTGGGAACATCGAATGTGGTTGCCGTGGGGGTGGGTACTCTGCCAGAGATTCAAACGCGCGAAGCTGCGGCGATGGATGCGGGGGCGCCTCCGCAGGCAGTCGATCTGCCGGCGACACTTATCGGGACCATCGCGTCAAATGGAGTAAAGCACTCGTATCAATTTGATGGGAAAGCCGGCGAAGAGATCGTGTTTGTCGTCCAGGCGTCGAAGCTTGGTTCCAAGCTTGCATCCATGCTTTCGCTGAGCGATAGCGCCGGACAAACTCTCGCATCGGCAGGCCAGAGCATGAGTAACCCCGATGCCGAATTGACCTATAAGTTGACCAAGGATGGCAAATACACCATCTCGATTACCGATCGCTCTCTTGGCGGCGGAGAGGAATATTTCTACAGGCTCGATGGAGGCAAGCTGCCTTATGTCACCGGCGTGTTTCCACTGGGAGTGAGGGCCGGGCAGGCGGCAAAAATTTCAGTCACAGGCGTGAACCTGGGCGGAACCAGCGAGACCAGCATTGTTCCACCGACTATGGCCGAGGGCTGGACGACGATGCAGTTGGATGTTGCCGGTGGAATGCGCCCGGTCAACGAAGTGAGACTTGCGGTTGGCAGTGAGCCTGAAATCGTCGAGCAGGAGCCCAACGACACTGTCGCTCAGGCGCAGGCTGTTTCGCTGCCCGTCACCATCAACGGGCACATCGATGGAGGAAGCAAGCAAGGCGGAAATCCTGACGAAGAATATTTCCGATTCCACGCCAGCAAGGGCGAGAAACTGAGCATCGACGTTGCTGCGGCCCGCCTGGGATCGGCGCTGGACTCTGTGATTGAAGTTCTCGATGCGCAGGGGAATCCCATTCCGCGGGCGACGGTACGCTGCCTGAATGAAACAACCACGACTCTTTCCGACAGGGACTCAAGGACGGATGGGATACGGCTGGTGTCCACTTCGGGTTTGCGCGAAGGGGACTACCTGATGGTGGGCGATGAACTCGACCAGATCAGCTTCATCCCGGACCAGCCCGATGCCGACACCAGTCTGAAGGCGATGGGCGGACTGCGGGTGGCCTACCTTGGAACATCTCCGGATGTCCATGCTGTAAATACCCCGGTTTACAAGGCGCAGATTCTTGCTCCTGACGCCGAGTTCCCGTCGAATGGCTTGCCGGTTTTTCATCTTACATGGCGCAACGACGATGGCGGGCCCGGTTATGGATCGGACTCTAAGTTGGATTTTGTTGCGCCGGCGGATGGAGATTATTTTGTCCATCTGAAGGATGTTCGCAATCTGGAAGGATCAGATTTCGCGTATCGACTGACGATTCGAGATGAGGTTGGGGATTTTCGACTGAGCGCCGAACCCGCGAACCCCAACATTCCCCGAGGCGGATCCATTCCGGTAACTGTTTCGGTGGAGGCGATTCGAGGTTTCGACGGCCCGATTGAGATTGGCGTGAAAGGCCTGCCGAAGGGAGTCTCGGCGAGCCCGGCGACTATATTTCCCGGGCAGATTTCGACGATCCTGGTGCTGTCGGCCGCAGCTGACGCACCGCTGGACACGCCGCCCGCGCCGATCGAGATCATTGGGCACGCGACAGTTGCCGGCCACGACTTGACCAGAACGGCGAACACGGATGCGGAGGCGGAAAATTTGCTTCCACTTGCATCGGTCACACCGTTTCCTGACGTGGTCGTGACGACTGAGTCGAAAGAAGTGTCGCTCGAGCCGGGAAAGGAAGCCACCGTCACGTTGCATGTGGAAAGGCGCAATGGCTTCAACGGGCGTGTGCCTTGTACGATAGAAAATCTCCCTCCCGGCGTGCGTGTCGTCAATGTGGGATTGAACGGAGTTCTGGTGACGGAGGCGCAATCGAGCCGCACCTTTACGCTTCACGCGGAAGACTGGGCGCAGCCCTTGAAACAGCCAATCTATGTAGTGGGAATGGTCGAGTCGAATTCGCCTACACTGCATACGTCTGCTCCAGTTCTCGTGAAGGTGGCTACTGAAAAGCAGGCGTCGGGCAACAAGCCTGAAACAAGTCTTCATCCTGAATAGGTCCTCGCCGACGCAGGAACTGAGTTGGCTTGATGAGCTAGAATCGGTGATCCTATTGAAGAGGGCGCGTGGACACCGCATCGGCAAAATCCACTGAGATGGCAGAGCCGGAGCCGGCGGCAGCAGATGGGGCGCCCGCGGAATCGTCGCCACTCGCGATTCCGATCGAAGACGCACTGACCACGGAACTCTATAGTCAATCTGGCGCTGCGGAACTTGAATTATCCAAGAAGGAATTTGCTGCCGTTCTTTGTGGCATCGGCTTGAAGTATAACTTCGGTTGCGATGCCGGTGTTAGCGCTACTGTTCGACAGCGAGGGGAGTTTTACCGGGCGCTGCATGTTCGCGACCTTGCTCTCGCGCATGCCTGCGCACTGGCACGCGAGCGCGCGTGGCAATCCTTCATGACGCAGTACCGAGGTCGGCTGATGCAGGCGGCTATCGCGCTTACGCGATCAACTTCGCTGGCGGAAGAACTTACCGATTTGCTTTACTCCGAACTTTTCGGGGTGGGGCAGCGCGACGGGGTGCGCTGGTCGCCCCTTTCCACGTATGCCGGCCGCGGTTCGCTGTTTGGATGGCTTCGAGCGATGCTCACGCAGAAGTATGCGAACCATTGCCGCCGCACGCATCGCGAGACTGCCCTGGAAGAGGTGGAAGTAGCGGATCCCTCACACGATCCTGATCCCGAACCGGAAATCCTGCTTCGATTGAAGGCGGCGGTCACGTCGGCCCTCGAGACACTCTCGGCGGAAGAGCGGTTTCTTCTTGCGGCTTATTATCTCGACAGGCACACCCTGCTGGAGCTGGCGGGGGTGTTGCGGGTACACGAAGCGACGGTGAGCCGGAAGTTGAAGCGAGTTACGGATCGGATGCACAAGCAACTGCTGAAGGCGCTCGAAAGAGGTGGAATGAGCCAGCGCGCGGCCGAAGAGGCACTGGGCGCTGATCCGCGGGATATTGACTTGAACTTACGAAAACTGCTGCAAACTCCGGGGACTTGCGCGTTCCTTCAAAAGGACGGGCAATCGTGACCGAGCATCTCCAGTCCGGACAGCATCTCGATGCGGAGCGGCTCGGTGCCTTCGCAGAGGGTGCGACGTCAAAGCGCGAACGAGAGGAAATGCTGGCGCATGTGGCTGAATGCGCGGAATGCCGGGAACTGGTTTTCCTGATGCAACGGTCGGAAGCGGTGGTTGTTGAGCCGCCCGCGCAGATCCGGAGCATTGGGTGGTGGCAACGCAGGCTGATTCCATTCGCCTTGACGGGAGCCGCGCTTGCTTGCGGTTTGACCACGATTGTTTTCCTACGCTCACACCGTGCTGCTCAGGAGAATCAGGCGAGAGTGACGATCGTGCAAGCGCCGCAAGCAGACCATGCTTCGGGGGCCGGGAGGCCGAGCGAGTTGGCTCCCGACAAGAAGCCGGGGGGAGCGCCATCTCCCAAGGTCGTTCCCGAATCGAGAGCAACGGAGCCTTTGGAGAAAAGCGGACAAACTACCGGCGCAATGCACGGCACATTGGGCGGGGCGGTCGGCGGCCCAATTCCCCGGCCCGATGTGGAGTTTCATGCGCCGATCCGTGCGGCCAGTCCAGCATCCAGTCTCGCTCCGAACGCGCAGGCTGCGCTGCCTGCTGCAATGCCAGCCGAATCGGCGGATCAAAAGGCGACAGCGGCTGCGCCAGCACTGCCGGTAGCCTCTACGCCGTTCAATACGCGAAAGAAGGCCATGCGGATTGAACACGATCGCGGACCGGACAATGGATTCTCGGAGGTGAGCGGGGTGGTGATGGATGCATCCGGAGCAGTTGTGTCCGGCGCCACCGTCAGCGTGCGGAATCCGCAGGGAGCAACGGCACGCGAGATGAAGACCGGCGTGGATGGGCGATTCGCAATTGCGGATCTTCCTGCGGGCCACTACGAACTCAGCGTGGCTGCGCCGGGATTTGAGCGGTCTTCAGAGCAAATCGATCTGAAGCCGCGCGACCTGGCGCTTCTCGAATCGGTGCTACAGGTGGGGGCGTCGACCGAGACGGTGGCGGTGATGGCCTCGCCGGGGGCCCTTGAAACCAGTCAAGCCGAAGTGGGCGCGGTCGTTGCCGGAGTTCCTTTGAAGCTGCCAGGACAGGCGCCGGCTTTGGAAACGGCAACCGATGGGAAACGAATGCTTTCGGTGGATGCAACGGGCAAGTTGTTCCTCAGCACCAACGCCGGTAAGAGCTGGAAGAAGGTCAAGCCACGATGGCAAGGCAAGGTGGCGCGGATTGCGGTGACTCCGGCGGTTGATTCGAGCGGAAACATCGCGGGACTAGCCACGAGCGCTGCGCCGTCGATGTTTGAACTCACCACCGAGAGTGGAACGGTGTGGGTGAGTGTGGATGGCGCACACTGGCGGCAGCGGTGATCCGCACAATGAGTCATCCCAAAAAAATCTGTGCAAGTTCGTCCGGTGAATGCGATCTCCCATGTTGTCAGGCAAGGAGACACGCACCATGCACGACACTCGCATTCCTCTGCACCAGCTCTTTCGCTCGGTCCTGATTGTTCTGTTATCGATCACCATGGTTCGTTTATGCCTTGCGGCCGATGGCGCATCGATGACAGCGACGTATGTCCACAACACCCTCAGCCTGGTGCTGCCTTACCATGCGCCGCGGGCGGGGGAAGGCGAATTGATCGTTGAGATCCTGAGCCCCGAGGATAAGGTGCTGGGGAGAGCAACGCGAAATGTGATCGCGTCGCCCGGCAATGGAGCATGGAAGCAGGACCTTGCGACGACGGAGCCAATGTCCTTCGACGAATTGATCTGGCAGCGGGTTCGATTCTGTTTCAGGTATGAGGGTGAGGCAGAGCCGTCATTCGAACAGATACGGTCAGTATCGACCATTCTGCGCAGGCCGGTGATGCACGTTCTTGGGCAGAGGACGTACCTGGCAGGAGCTCGCGCAGCCGTGCGTATCGTGGTGTCGAATGCGAGCGCGGATCAAGAATCGTCAGAGCCGACGTCGCGTGGAACGGTGCGAATCGAACTGTTGCAGCCAAAAGCGCAGGCGCGGACGCTGTTTGCGGGCCAACTCGATCGGCACGGAACCACGCAAGCGGATTTCCATTTTCCGCAGGGACTAACTGGTGAACGTTCGCTGCGATTCGTGGCAACGACGCCGCTAGGCAAGGCGGAGACCACGGAAACCGTGCGGCTGGAGGACAAGGTTGCCATCCTGCTCACCAGCGAGAAACCCGTGTATCAGCCGGCCCAGACAATTCATCTTCGCGCGTTGGCGCTCAATCGAGCGGACGAGCAGGCTGCGACAGAGCAAAGCCTCACATTTGAGATCGAGGATCCGCGCGGGAACAAGGTTTTTCGCAGGGCGACCAAGACCGATGAATTCGGCGTGGCATCGGCGGAATTCGCGCTGGCTGATGAGGTAAACCTTGGCGCGTACCACGTGCATGTGCGAATGGGAGATGAGGAATCTGCAGAGAACACGGCCGAACTGACGGTGAATGTCGACCGCTATGTGTTGCCCAAGTTTCGTGTGGCAGTCGAGTTTGAAAAGAAGGACGGCAGGGCGAAGCGGGATTACCGGCCGGGCGATCATGTTACGGGTGAAGTGCAGGCCAATTACTTCTTCGGCAAACCCGTGGCGAATGCAGAGGTCGTGATCAAGGCCGCGGCAATGGATGTGGGACTCTATGATGCAGTCGCGGCGGAAGGCAGGACCGATGAAAAGGGCGCATATCACTTCGACTTGACTCTGCCGAAGTTCTTTGCCGGACGAAAGACCAGCCATGGCGCAGCCCCAGTGGTGATGGAAGCCACCGTGAAGGATTCGGCGGACCACTCGGAAACTCGCGGGGAATCCATTACCGTGAGCCAGGAGCCGATGCTGATCACGGCGGTTCCTGAAGGTGGACAACTGGCAGCGGGAATGGAAAACGAAGTGTATATTCTCGCTTCGTATCCGGATGGAACGCCGGCCAAGGCTGACTTGCATGTTCGCGCCGGTGACCGGAGCATCGGGCATGTGAGCACGGACGATGCGGGCATTGCCGCGGTGCATTTCGTTCCATCGAATGGCGGAGACGAGCTGCAGATTGAAGCCGACGATCATCATGGCAGCCGCGTGTCGACGGTCGTTCATCCCGAATTGCGCTCGGGAAACGACCAGGTGCTGGTGCGCACATCGCAAGCAGTGTACAAGCCGGGGGACCGTCTGGATATGAGCGTGATCTCGACGAAGCAGCGCGGAGCAGCCTACATCGACGTGGTCCGTGACCAACAGACGATCCTCACACGCGATGTGGAACTAGCGAACGGACACGCCGAAATCTCCGTGCCGGTAACGGCGGAGATGAGTGGAACGATGGTTGTGAACGCATATTTGTTTGGCGGCGATGCCGAGACCATTGCCGATCGGCGTCTCGTCTTTGTGCAGCCGGCCGATGAGTTGCATGTGGAAGCGACCAGCGATGCGGACAGCTATTTGCCGGGTGGGGAGGCGCGCGTCCATTTCCGGGTGACCAATGCGCGAGGCGAAGGTGTGCATGCGGCGCTGGGCCTTGAGGTTGTGGACCAGGCGGTGTTCGCGCTGGCTGAAAAGAAGCCAGGCTTCGCGAAGGTGTTCTTCTACCTCGAACAGGAACTGATGAAACCCAGATATGAGATCCACTCCCTGGATGAGTGCGACGTGGTTTCGCATGAGGAGAGCAAAAGCGACGAACAGCGCGACCGCGTAGCGCGGGTGCTGTTCTCGGCTACCGAAGATGTGAAACCGCACTCGGTGGACACCGAGACGGGGCGTTTGCTCCCGCAGTCTGCTGCCGCCGATTATGCCGAGCGATATCGCGAAGCATTTACGGAGTATGTGAAGCGTATTGCAGCCAGGCTTACGACGGAATCGCAAAGTCATCGCAGCCGGTTCCTGCCCGATCTGTTCAAAGGGATTCACGACGACCAGGGCCGCACCCCGCACGATGCGTGGGGAACAGAGCTGCGCTTTGAAGCCGCGGGGTTCAGTCAACAGGTGCGCTATTACTCGGTGCGCAGCGCGGGCCCTGACCGGCAGTTCGATACCGCAGACGATCAGACAGTTGTTCTGGAGGCGCACACGGGAACCGTGGTTTCGCCGGGGAACCGCGGCTTCATCCAGGTGCACATGGAACATAATCGCGGGCCGAACAATGGCTTGGCAGAGATAAAGGGCGTGGTGATGGACGCGAGCGGAGCGGTCGTTGCTCGCGCCTCGGTGACCTTGCGGAGGGTGGACAACGCGCAGGTCCGCGAAGCGCTGACCGATGCCAACGGAGCGTTTGTCGTGGGGGGACTGGCGAGCGGCAGGTATGCGTGCCGCATTTCGGCGATGGGATTTGTCACCGCCGCGCGTTCGATCTTGGTGGGAGCGGGGGATCGAGGCGCCCTGTCGGTGCAGCTCGAGGTGGGGGCCGTGACAGAAGCAGTCACAGTGGAAGCCGCCGTGATTCCCCTCGCGACTCGAGCCATGGCGGTCGGTGGACCCATGTTCGATGCGCCGATTCCTCCGGCAGCGATGGCAGCATCCGGGGCCAGCATGCATGGTGTGATCGGCGGACTCTTCGCACAAAAGGCCGCCAACCAGGCTGGCGAAACAAAGAATGCAGCCGATACGCACGTTCGCTCCTACTTTCCGGAAGCGTTGTATGTCAATCCGGAGATCGTCACGGACGGGCGCGGCGATGCGACCATTGAAATTCCGCTCGCCGATTCCATTACGACTTGGCGTATGGCGATGTTTGCATCAACAAAAAATGGAGCGCTCGGAAGCGGTACTTCCGCGCTGAAAGTGTTCAAGGATTTCTTTGTTGATCTGGATCTACCCGTGACGCTCACCCAGGGAGACCGGGTAACCATTCCGGTAGCCCTGTATAACTACGTCGGCCAGAAGGGGGATGTGACACTCGCGCTGGAGCAATGCGACTGGTTCGCACTCGATGACGATGTGGATGAAAAGACCGTTGCTGTAGAGGCAGGCCGGGTGGGCGCTGCGCAATTCACGATCGAGGCGAAACAGATCGGGAAGTTCAAGCTAACCATTGCCGCAAAGATGCAGGGCGAAGCGGAGCGGTCAGACACGGTGGTGCGAGAGATTGAGGTTGTCCCCAACGGGCGTCAACAGGAGATCGTTTTTAACGGGCGGTTGGACTCGAGCGTCCGGCACACGATTCGCTTTCCCGCTTCGGCGATCCCGGAAGCAAGCAAGATATTTGTGCGCTTGTATCCTGGACCGCTGAGCCAGGTAATTGAAGGGATGGACGGGATTCTAAGCATGCCCGGCGGATGTTTTGAACAGACGTCGTCGAGCACCTACCCAAACGTGCTCGCACTCGACTACATGAAGCGTACGAAAAAACTAACACCGGAGGTGCACGCCAGGGCGGAGGGATATATCGCCAACGGATATCAGCGACTGCTTACGTTCGAAGTGCCTGGGGGAGGATTTTCGTGGTTCGGGCGCGCTCCCGCGAACAAGATTCTGACTTCTTACGGACTGATGGAATTTCATGACATGGCGAATGTGCACGATATCGATCCGCGCCTGATCGAGCGAACGCGCGACTGGCTGGTGGCGCAGCAGCAAGCCGATGGAAGTTGGAAGCCGGATACGGAATTCATTAACGAAGGGGCAACCAACCGATACAACTCCGATGTGCTGCGTATTACGGCCTATATCGGATGGGCGCTCGAAGCTACGGGTGATCGCGGCGACGCAATTGGTAAGGCAAAGAGTTATGTGCAGGCGCATCTGGGAAAGAAGATCGACGCATATACCCTGGCTGTGCTGGCGAATTTCGCTGTGGATGGAGAGAAAGATACGGCATTCACCGAACGCATTCTCGAAATGCTCATCGATGCCGCTACCGTAAAGGGCGAACAGGAGTGGTGGAGCGCCGACGAGACAAGCGTGTATGCGACCGGCGAAAGCGCGGCAGTGGAAACGACAGGACTGGCGGTGCAGGCCCTGATGAAGTCAGGGGCGCACCTCGAGACAGTACGTAAAGCGTTGGCATGGATTACCTCGAAGAAGACTGGCGCGGGCAACTGGGGCACGACCCAGGCCACGATCATGGCGCTTCGCGCATTGGTGATGGCTTCGGAAGGGGGAGGGGCGGACGCACTCGGCGATGTCGATGTTGTGCTGAATGGAAAGACAGTAGAGACTGTCATTCTTACCAGCGAAAATAACGATCTTCTACACCAGTTTGTGTTGAAAGACCTCGACGCAAAGAGCGACGACAACGAAGTGGAACTGCGCTTTGAAGGAAAAGGCGGACTGGCCTACCAGATCGCGGCGCGTTATTTTGTCCCCTGGGAAGCGGCGACCGCGCGAGAGCCGCTCTCGATTCAAGTGTCCTACGATCGGACTCGACTGACTCAGGATGAGACGGTTACGGCTACCGCTACGGTGCGCAACAACCTGGACAAAACCGCCAAGATGGTCATGGTAGACCTTGGCATTCCTCCGGGTTTTGAGCTACTGAGCGAAGACCTGCAGGCAATTGTCAAAAAGAGCGCGGATGCCAGAAACGGGCGGCTTGAGAAGTTCAGCCTGACGGCGACGCAGGCGATCCTGTATTTCGATGGGCTGGCTCCCGGGACCGCGGTGAACCTGCAGTTCCGGATGCGCGCGAAGTTTCCGATCCGTGCCACGAATTTCGAATCGCGCGTTTACGAGTATTACGATCCTGGCGTGAGTGCGACGGCGAGACCGGGAAGATTTGAGGTGATCGCGAAATAGCGTTTGCTTTCGACTGAGGCTTCCCCTCGGACTCTTGCGGTTGACAGACACGTTCGGAGCCCGTACGATGCGGTTCAAGCGCCCCGGGGGAATCGAGTCTGCGCCACGAGTGCAATCATGAGTCTTCGCGACTTTCTATCCAAACAGTTCATTGACGTCATCGAGTGGGTCGAGCCGGAAGATGGGATCCTTGGCTATCGGTATCCCATGCAGGACCGCGAAATTCAGAATGGCGGCAAACTCACTGTCCGGGAGTCACAGGCGGCGGTGTTCGTCAACGAAGGCAGGGTAGCGGATACGTTCGGTCCCGGCTTGTACACGTTGAATACGCACACCCTGCCCATCCTCACTTACCTGATGAATTGGGACAAAGCCTTTAAGTCTCCGTTCAAGTCCGACGTCTATTTCTTCTCAACCCGGCTTCAGACAAATCAGCATTGGGGAACGCCGAATCCAATCACTATCCGTGACAAGGAATTCGGCGCGGTGCGCGTGCGTGCTTTCGGCATTTACACCCATCATGTCGCGGATGCAAAGGTGTTTTACTCCAAAGTAAGTGGGACGCGCGACGTTTATACCGTTCCCGACCTGGAAGGGCAGCTGCGCAACACCATTGTCGGCCGCATGACTGATGCCTTCGCAAGCAGTCAACTGCCGTTTCTTGACATGGCCGCCAACCAGGTTGCAATGGCGGACAGAATTGCGGCGCAGCTAAAGCCTGGTTTTTCCGAGTTGGGACTCTCTCTCGACAGCTTCGTCGTTGAGAATCTCTCCCTGCCGGATGAGCTCCAGAAGATTCTTGACCAACGAATCGGCATGAATATGGTTGGCGACATGGGACGATACACGCAATACCAGGTGGCTCAGTCGATCCCCATCGCCGCGGCAAACGAGGGCGCTGGAGTTGCGGGAATTGGCGCGGGCCTGGGAGCAGGTGTAGCGATGGGCCAAGCGATGATGGATGCCCTGAGAAAAGCAGGACCATCTGTGGCAGAATCCGGTGCGTCTGGCCCTGGCGGCACGACCACTGGCGCCGAGACGAAATTCTGCATGAACTGTGGAAAGCCGATTCCGAAAGCAAGCAGATTCTGCCCGGAATGCGGGCACGCGCAGTAGTAGCACTCGATTCAGTCTATGCATGGAACCGAATGGATTGTCGATGCGCAGGGGTGTGGTGCGGATTCGCTCCGCGACCTTGAATTGCTGCAAAACCTGTTTCAGCAAATCATCGCGGACCTCGATTTGCGAACCATCGGAGAAACCCGCTGGCACCAGTTTCCGGGCACCGGCGGAGTGACTGGTCTTTGCCTTTTGTCCGAGTCCCATCTCGCGTGCCATACCTTTCCTGAGTTCGGGTCGCTCTGCTTGAACTTGTTCTGCTGCGTGCCTCGCGCACGTTGGGAGTTTGAGTCACAGCTCCTGCGAATGTTTTCCGCCAGGTCGGTGCGAGTTCGCGCGGTGGATCGGGACTACACGGCTATAGGAGAATTTGAACCGATTGGCGCTGCCCGCGAGGAAAGATGACTCAGCCCACTGCGAATTGCCCGAATTGCGGTGCGAAGATAACGTTTCGTTGGTCTGGCAGCGTGCAGACGGTGTGCGAATACTGTAAGTCTGTCCTGGTGCGAACCGACCTTGATCTGCAGAAGGTGGGGCAAGTCGCGGACCTTCCTCTGAACAGTTCACCAATCCAGATTGGAGCGGAAGGCGTCTATGGGCGGCGTACATTCGTGGTTATAGGACGCATCATCTACGAATATGACCAGGGCAACTGGAACGAATGGCACCTGGTAATGAATGACGGCGCCAGTGGCTGGTTGTCGGACGCACAACTGGACTATGCCATCACGTTCGCGGCGCCCGGGCAGAAGTTGCCCAACGAATGCAAGATCGGCCAGCAATATACATGGGATAACCAGACCTACTCAGTTAGTACCATCACGAAAGCACACTATTGCGGAGTAGAAGGAGAGCTGCCTTTTCAGTATTGGGATAAGTCTGACGTGGTTTTTGCGGACCTGATGTCACACTCACAAAAGTTTGCCACCATCGATTACAGCGAGAATCCGGCAATTCTCTTTTTAGGCGAGGCGGTTGATTTTGAGAATCTGAAGCTGAAGAATCTCCGTAGTTTCGAGGGATGGTCGTGAGCACCAGCGGACCAACGCCCGCGGGTACGCCGCAGGTCAAATCACTCAATTGCCCCGGTTGCGGCGCCAGCCTGACGCTGCGTTCGTTCGGCAACGCTGTAACGATTGTTTGCGGGAGCTGCCATTCGGTTCTTGATGCCCAGGATCCAACATTGAAGATCCTGCAGAAATTTCGCGCCGCAGCGAATGAAGACCCACCTCTGATTCCACTTGGGTGCCGCGGAAAGATGCGCGGTGTCCTGTATGAAGCCATCGGGTTTCAGCGCCGGACGATAAAAGTGGAGGGTATTTCCTACAGCTGGCATGAGTATGTGCTTTTCAATCCGCTGAAGGGGTTTCGCTATCTGACCGAGTACGACGGCCATTGGAATGATGTGAGCATGCTCCGGTCTCTTCCAGACCAGAGTCCAGGCGGCGCGTCGCTGACCTATCTGGGAGAAACCTACAGTCACTTTCAAACCGCAAACGCTGCGACCACCTTTGTGCTGGGCGAATTCCCCTGGCAGGTACGCGTCGGGGAATCGGTGAAGGTGTCGGACTATATTTCGCCGCCTCGCGTGATCTCAAGTGAAGACACGGGGAAGGAAGTCACCTGGTCGATGGGCGAATACATGGCCGGGCGTGACATTTGGAAAGTGTTCAACCTGGGAGGGGAATGTCCGGCCCCGGTCGGAATCTACGAGAATCAGCCGTCTCCGATGAGCGCGAATGTCAAGAGTGTGTGGAGGCTGGTGGGGGTCTTCCTTGGACTACTGCTGGCGCTGTTCATTGGAGTTGAGTCCATGGCACGCGATGAACAGGTGTTCGAACATTCCTACGTGTTCGACACCAATGCCACGGGCGAAGCTTCCTTTGTCACCGATACTTTCGAAGTCAAGGGTCACACAGCCGACATCGAGTTAACGACCAGGGCCACGGTCGACAACAACTGGATATATCTCAACTACGCGTTGATCAACCAGGATACAGGTCATGCCTACGATTTCGGACGAGAAGTCACCTATTACTACGGCTACGATTCAGATGGATCGTGGTCAGAAGGCAGCAGAGAGAACAACGTCACTGTTCCAAGTGTTCCTCCAGGCAATTACTACCTGCGCGTGGAGCCCGAGAGTGATCCGCATAGCGGAATCATTCCTTATACAATCACCCTGAAACGCGACGTGCCGCAACTCAGTTTCTTCGGATTGGCTGTACTCGCATTGCTTCTTCCTGCCGGAATCATTACCTGGCGGTCAATGAGTTTCGAACATCTGCGCTGGGCCGAAAGCGACTACGGCAAAGCGCCCGACGACGGCTCGATACTGAGCACGGTCGATAAGTTTACTGACTCTATCAAGAAATCTGGCTCTGGAGACGATGAATGATTCGCCGTGTTTTCCTCATTTATGGGATTGTCGTGCTTGCAGCAGCGTCACTCGCGGAATATCAGGGATGGAGCCTGAATCGCGTAGATGAGGTGCCAAACGTACCAAAGTCCGTGCGCGATAATCCGGGCTCGTATCGCTCGGTGTATGGCTATTATCACCACTACACAGGAGGCAAATGAATGGGCACCCCGCTGAATAACGTGGTAAATGCGGTTGTCTATGCGGCGATTGGCATTGTGATTTTCGCTGCTGCATTTCTGATCATTGACAAGGCAACACCTTACAACCTCTGGAAGGAAATTGTGCAGGAGCACAATACTGCGCTGGCGATTCTGCTTGGGGGCATGTCTCTGGGGATCTGCATCATCATTGCGGCGGCTGTTCACTAACGTGGATATTCTTCTCTTTATCACGGTTCTACTGATCGCCGCTTGCGGGCTCATCTACGAACTGATAGCGGGCACGCTGGCCAGCTATCTGCTCGGCGATAGCGTACTTCAGTTTTCGACCATCATTGGCTGCTACCTGTTTGCGATGGGGATTGGCAGCGCTTTGTCCCGTTACATCGACCGCGGACTTGCGTATAGGTTTGTGTGGATTGAATTGCTGCTGGGTGTTATCGGCGGTTTTTCTTCGGCGCTGCTCTTTCTGGCTTTTGCGTTTACGCAGGGGTTTCAACTCGTAATGTACGCCCTGGTCATCGTGATCGGCGTTCTGGTTGGACTCGAGATTCCTTTGTTAATGCGCATCATTCGAGATCGCTATCACTTTCGCGATGTTGTTGCGCACGTTCTTACTTTTGATTACCTTGGCGCTCTTGGCGCGTCTCTGTTGTTTCCCATCCTGCTCGTACCGCGAGTCGGCCTGGTACGCTCGGCACTTCTGTTCGGCATTGTTAATGCGGCAGTTGCCTTGTGGGGCACGTTCCTCTTTACCGCGCAGCTCGCAAAGGTGCGCTCGCTGCGATTTTTCTGTGTCGTAATCATCGTTGGTCTTTGCATCGGCATGGCTGAAGCAAAGCACATTACGACTGCTGCGGAAGATAATATCTACGCCGACGAGATCATCTTCGCGAGGGACACTCGATATCAGCACATTGTTCTCACTCGATTCAAAGACGACATCCGCCTGTTTTTGAATAGTCACCTGCAATTCAGTTCGCGCGATGAATACCGCTATCACGAAACGCTGATTCATCCCGGCCTGTCGGCCATTCCTGCGCCGCGGCATGTTCTGGTACTTGGTGGAGGAGACGGCCTCGCTGTGCGCGAGATTCTGAAGTATCCGCAGGTTGAGAGCGTGACGCTGGTCGATCTTGATCCGGAGATGACGCGGCTGTTTTCGACCAACCCGATGCTCACCGCATTGAATCAAAGGTCGTTTCTATCGCCAAAGGTGCGGGTTATCAACGCAGACGCTTTTCCCTGGGTCGACTCGAACAGCGATAGTTTTGACTTTATCGTTATTGACTTTCCCGATCCGACGAATTATTCCCTGGGAAAGCTCTACACCACGACCTTTTACAAGGCTGTGGCTCGCCACCTGAGCGCCCAGGGGTTGATGGTCGTTCAAAGCACTTCCCCAATGTTTGCCCGCGATTCCTATTGGTGTATCGAGGCGACGATCAAGCAGGCAGGTCTGCGCACGTATCCATATCACGTCTACGTCCCGTCATTCGGGGAGTGGGGATTCGTGATTGCCGGATCGCATGATTACCAGTTCCCCACGTCCGTGCCTGCCGGACTTCGATTTGTCGATCTGAAGAACCTGGCCACTCTCTTTCAATTCCCTCCGGATATGGCGCCGCTCTCGATGCCGCCAAACAGGTTGAACGATCAAGTCCTGGTTCGCCTGTATGACCAGGACTGGAAGGACATCAGTCATTGACGGTTTCGCGCCGCACATTTCTGCAGTCGGCAAGCGTCTCGCTCGTAGGGCTTTCTCTCAAGAGTGATCGCCAGATCTCCGGTTCGTTCGTAAATGACTCGTTTCAGCAAGGACACCGGTTGCGAGATCGTGCGGGCTTTCCAGCGCCCAGGCAACTGGTGAGGGTTCCTGTCGTAATCGTTGGCGGCGGGATCGCCGGCCTCAGTGCTGCATGGCGTCTTCAGAAAAGAGGCTTCACGGATTTCGTTCTTCTCGAAATGAATGATCAGGCCGGCGGCAATTCGCGATGGGGCGAGAATGAAATCACCGCATACCCATGGGCGGCCCATTACGTGCCGGTGCCCGGCCCGAAAGCGGTCTTTGTCCGGGAACTTTTCGAAGAACTCGGAGTGCTGAAGGATGGCCGGTGGGAGGAGCGGAATCTGTGCTTCGCGCCGCAGGAGCGACTATTCCTTTATGGACGATGGCAGGAGGGAATCGAGCCGGCAATCGCTTTGACCGGAAAAGATCGGGATCAATTTCGGCGGTTTGAGGAACAGGTCCAGATGTTTCGCGGTACGGGCAACTTCACTGTACCGATGGAACTCGGTTTGTCCGAGACTCATTCCTATCTCGACCGGATGTCTTTTGCCGACTGGCTTCGCGGCCAGCGCATGGATTCCCGAATTCTGAATTGGTATATGAATTATTGCTGCCGTGATGACTATGGCGCGACTACGGATCAAACCTCGGCATGGGCGGGAATTCAATACTTCGCATCGCGGGAGCCGGAAGAGAAAGGTCCCCTCACCTGGCCGGAAGGAAACGGCTGGATCGTTCGCCGCCTGCTCGAACGCATCGGAAAATTCGTTCGTAACGGTCAACTGGTGCACAGGATATCGCAAACCAAGCGAGGCCTGAGCGTTTTCGCGGGCGATACAGAATATCAGGCCGAGTTTGTGATCTTTGCGGCGCCCACTTTCCTTGCCCCGTATCTGATCGAGGGGATGGCGCCCTTGACTGACTTCGAGTATTCCCCATGGTTGACGGCGAATCTAACTCTCGACCGTATTCCCACCTCCTATGGGGGCGATCCAACCTGGGATAGCGTTTTCATGGACTCGCCCACACTTGGTTATGTCGACGCAACACACCAGAGTCTGGGCACTCAAATTGAGCGGACAGTCTGGACATTTTATTGGGCACTCGCGGACGGAACGCCGTCACAGAACCGGCAACTGCTTTTGCAGCGCGATTGGAGCTATTGGAAAGAAGCCATATTGCATGACCTCGAACGTGTGCATCCCGATATTCGGGAATGTGTTGGTCGGATCGACATCATGCGCATGGGTCACGCGATGGCCCGTCCGAAAATTGGGGCAATCTTTTCGCCGGAGCGACGCGCCTTGACAAAGCCACATGGGCGCATCCTGTTCGCCAATTCAGATCTCAGCGGCTTTTCAATTTTTGAAGAGGCACAATACCGAGGGGTGATTGCCGCCGAGAGGGTGCTACAGCGTATTTCATAAATTCGGTCATGGCTGACCTATCGTCGTTCTCAGGTTCGCCGGCATCAAACCGCTCATGCCGATGTACATCGAAAATCTCAGTCGCTGGAGCCTGGGCTACAACCGATTTATCTGATTCCCGTCTTCTCTGCCCCCACTTGATTCGCCTATTCTCAATTCGGTCGTAGATTCGAACGCCTCAAGAGCAACGCGAGATAACCTCCAGCGCAAACGTCATATGCCAAACAGAACGCTGGCCACCACCCGGGCACACCGTCATTTTTGATTATGCGGCCATGAAAGAAATCGAATACGCCATGACCGACCAGTGCAGCGACGATGATCCACAGACTCAGCTTGAACCCGGCGACAGCCAGCAACAGGAAAACAGCCATCACGATCAATTCGATCAGGAGAGCGCGCGTTGTTCCTCCCATCACCGCAAACAGGACATAGTACGACGCGATCACGATAAGCACCGTCGGGTAGAAGGCTCGATCGCGATCGAACTTTACCGCGCCTGCAAACAACGACATAGATACCGCGAGAACCGCTCCGATTCCATATCCCATACACATGGCCAGATTTCTTGCTGAGAATGCGTGCTGTCCGCTAAGTGCGGATGATATCGTATGCAATTCACTCTTTCAGGTTTAAGCGTGCAATCGGCCATGGCGATCTCGGCCATTTCGGCAAGTACGGGGAGCTGCGCCCATCTGAGACGCTCAATCAGGTCAAGACCTTAGTGCCCGTCTGGACCGTGTCCCCAACTTGCGTCTGGCGACCGGGCGATTTCCCTCGCCGGTACGCTGCCGACCGGATCTGATGCCGTGATTCGATACTGCTGGTATTCGATTGTCAATTCGGCGCGGCCACCGAGCCGGATCGAGGAGATGCTGTGGTTCCGTTCGGGAAGCCAGAAATCGCTCACTTTTATATAGGATTGCTCGATTTGGCTACTCTTTGTCCAGAAGGAGGGGCTCTTGGCGGGTTCTGCCTCCAGTCGGACAACGGCGAAGTCATTTGCGTCCACCCAGACTCGACCGCGGAAAAGAAACTTGTTTTTGGTTCTGGGCTCCACGGTAAGTATGTACATCGACCCCGAGGAGGTGTTTTCATACCCCGCCATCGTGAAATCGTAATTCTCGCTGCTTAGAGCCGTACGTCGCTGTGCGTCTGCGGAAAGAGCATCCTTTTCAGCTTGAAGGAGCTTCTTGAATACCTTATCGATGATCAACCTGGATCCAGTCGAAGACCGGATGGTGAATTCCTTGGTCCCGGGTGCACGGTAAGTAACGTCTACCACCATCTCTGCTTTGGCGGAGCTTGGAAAACCCCGGTATTCCACGCGGTAGGTTCTGGAGCCATGGTAAGAATGCAGCGCCTGCGAGCGGCGGAGATTCATCCCAACCAGATTTTCGACAACTTGCGCCGCCGTGAGCGAACTATTCCCAGTGGATTTGATTCGTTGCGGTTGGGAAGCTGCGGTTTGCGGTATCGCGACACATAAGGGCAGAAGGGCGCACAGAATAGTGGATGGCCAGATACTGACTTCAGTTACGCAACACGCCCGAATGGTCGCTTCGTCCTGTTTCATCGCGCGGCCTCCGCCGAAGGCTGTTCCGTGAAACGATGGTCGGCTAGCCGGCACTTCCCAGGGGCTTCATCAGTGACGCCCATCGCGTATCGGACTGAACAGACAAGACTATCGAGCGTGTCGAGCGTAAAATCTGGTCAAAATTGATCAAGAGGTCAATTTCTGTCCTGTTTTTATCGGCTGGATCCAAGGCCCATTCATCTTCGCCGCGGACGACATGAATACGCCTTCATCTGGGGTGGGAAAGTGCACATAGAACCTGCCATTGTGGAAGCGTACCGCCGGAGCCCACACGCCGCGGCCGTAACGATTCGCCGCCCTCCGCTCGCGCTCATAAGCAAAACCGCGGCCAGCCACCTAACCGAATGAGGCGTGAAGGTCGATGATGTCATTTGGATCAACGGGCTCCGTTTTCTTAACGAGAGACCGCACCGAGGCCCGAACATGATCGGGACGATGTGCGGCCACGAGCAATTATAACGATGAGCTTCGCACACGGCAGTGCGAATGAGTAAGAAGGAGGAAAGCATGAAGTCTATCTAGTTTCAGATGGTCATGCCGGATCTTCCCCGCAACCTGTGATGCTGTGCTGCTTCAGTCTATGCCCGCACTGGATACGTTTTTGCGAAGCATCTCGGTCACATCGTCAATCTTGTCGTCCAACAGGGTCAGCTTTTGGGCCAGTCCCTGGATCTCTGATTCCGCTCGCCGGTTCACGTCGAAATCCAGCTCGGCGCGCAGTCGGTCTTTTGTATCCTGCCGATTCTGGCTCATCATGATGACTGGAGCCTGCACCGCGGCCAGCATGGAAAGGAACAGGTTGAGCAGAATAAACGGATAGGGATCCCACGCTCGTTTATCCAGCAGGACATTGAACACTGTGTAGACCGACAGAATAACCGCAAACGAGATAATGAACGTCCAGGATCCGCCAAACCGGGCGACTTCGTCGGCGATCCGCTCCCCGCGTGTAGCTTCCTTTTCGATAACTTCATTCGCATTTCGGCTGGCGCGAATCCGCACCAGTCCCTGGGCTGCATGGAACTGGCGTCCCAGCGCGGTAAGCAGATCCATGCCCGCCATCGGCTTTCGACTGAGCAGGACCGCAATGTCGTCGCGGGAGACCTCCAGGCACTCGGTTTCCTCGAGCGCCATGGCGTTGGTGTGATGCGGCGTCTGCTCGAGCATCGAGGCGAAACCGAAAAACTCGCCGGTTCCCGGTTCGTCGATGACCACTTCCTGGTGGTCTTCGTCCATGGCGAATACTTTCACTTTTCCCGAGATCACCACGTAGGCCTGGCCGCCAGAGTTCGCCTGCCTTGTAAATGCGCTCGTGCCGTGCGAACGTCTTGAGTTCAACCTGGCCCGCCAGCACGGCCGCCTCTTCTTCGTCCAGCAGGGCAAATAGGGGAACGTTTCTGAGTACTTCCGGTTTGCATGTCATCGGGACGCCTCCAAGAGACCGTAGATGGTGATTCACGTGATCGCTGCGAAGACATTATTGAGCCACGCCGCGTCGCGGAGCGGAGAACCAAGCGTCGGGGAAATCCATCGCGACTCCTACCTGGCCGCCAATCCGCGGGCTGGCAACATATTTGCCTCCGAGCAGGCCGAAACAGAACGATACGCCATGTCGAATTTCGTATTGACCTCCAGCCATGGCCTGAAGCTGGCTTCTGCCCAAGTTTCCGCTGTCGGCATAACCGCCATAAAGCTCGCCTCCGAGAGTGAGCCTGGCTGGTGAAATCGTGCAGCAGCGAGAGGCCACCGGTATATACATGACCACGCGTGTTTAGGGTTCCGATTACGCCGGTACTGGTATTGCCCGCGAACAAAAAGCCAATGTTGCCGGTGATCCTGGTCTTATCCGAAATGGACTTTTGACCAATAGAGTTGAGCCAGTAGTCGGCCAATCCGGAGCCGAGCTGCTGGCGGGCGTCTCCGGTGGGCAACTCTATATAGAGACTGGCCGCGAGGGCCGGAACCCACGAGCCCCTCGACTCCTTGTGGAAACTCCACTTGATTCCCAGATTTGTGTCTCCGAGACCGGTGGAGGGTAGATTTCCCGGGGCCCGATTGATGGCTAGATACGGAGCGTCCAGATCCACCTCCAAACCGTGCGGCAGACCATAATTCAGCTTGAAATTGGCGGTATTTTGCCGGAGATTCGGATACTGAAGTTGCAGAGCGTCGTACTCGTTGAAGAATTCGAAGTGCCACTTTCCAGGCTCAGTCACCCCGGTGTCATCGGTATAGAACGGCAATTGAGCGTGCAGGGGCGCGCAGATGGAGAGCACACAGGTCAACGGCAACATTTGCAGAGCACGCATCGCGAGGGGCATAAGTGAGCATTCAGGATAGCGTTGCAAGGGGGGAGGGCCCACCTCGCGCGGGTGTTGAAACCAAAAATTAACACTTGTCTTGATCTGTCTGAGATATTGCTTGACAGCATCTCTAAGATGTCTTATTAAGATATCTATATATGGCGAAGACCGATTCCATGCAAGGCACTCTTGACCTGCTTGTCCTGACTCTCCTCGCTCGACGCCCTCGATTGCACGGTTATGCCATCATGTCGGCCATTTCCGAAATGTCAGAGGATGTGCTCCGGGCCGAGGAAGGCTCACTCTACCCGGCCTTGCACCGGATGGAGGAGTCCGGTTGGATTCGCGCGGAATGGGTGAAGAAGGAGAGCGGGCGGCGTACGCGTGTCTATGAGTTGACCAAGGCAGGAAAGAACCAACTGGCGGCCGAAGAGCTTCGCTGGCAGACGGTGACTTCGGCGGTGAACAGAATTCTGAGGATGGCGTGATATGTCACTGTGGTCCCGGATCGCAAATGTTTTTCGCGGCGAACGCGTGAATCGCGAAATCGAGGAAGAGATTGCGGCCCACGTCGAAGAGGCGATTTCGAGGGGCCGTGATCCCTCAGAAGCCCGCAGAGCGCTTGGAAACGTAGTTCGGCAGCGGGAGAAGAGCCACGAGATCCGGGTGATCGGCTGGCTCGATTCGCTTCGCGCGGACGTGATCTTCGGCTGGCGCCAACTCAGGCGGAATCGTGTCACTTCGGCGGCAGCGGTCCTTTCCCTCGCCCTGGCTGTTGGAGCATGTACGACCGCCTTTCGACTTATTGATGCGCTGCTCTGGCGGCCGTTGCCAGTAAACCATCCCGAGAGATTGTATGTTCTCTCCCGCAAAGGAATGGGGTTCGATAACAAGCCGGGGGAATGGGATTCGTGGGCCTATCCGAACTTTCAGCTTATGCGCGCCGCTGCCAAGGGCAAGGCGGAGTTGATTGCGGTCTCCTATGCCGACCGCGCCGACGTAACGTACAAGACCGATCAGGAGATGGAGAAGGCCATCGTGCAACACGTCTCCGGGTGGATGTTCCCATCGTTCGGGATTCATCCGGCTGCGGGACGATTGTTCACGGAGAACGACGATCGCACACCGGGCGTGGCTCCCTATGCGGTGCTGTCGTATGACTACTGGAGCCGGCGTTTCGGGCGCGATCCCGATGTGATTGGCCGAACGTTTCATTATGGCGACGGCGTTTATCAGATCATTGGCGTGAGCGAACGAAAGTTCACGGGTACGGAGCCAGGCATCGTCGTCGATATCTTCATTCCGACGATGATGCATCGCCTTGTGACGCGGCAGGACTCGACGTGGTTTCGAACGCTCGCCGTGGTGGAACCAGGCAATGCGATTGAGCCGCTGAGAGCGATGTTAGCGGCCATCAACCACACTTTTGAGAAGAATCGGCTGAGCGGCGAAACCGGGTTGTCACAGGAGACGCTCGAAAATGTTCTGAAGAATGCGGTCCTGCTGGAACCCGCGCCCACGGGCGCCTCTGGGATGCAGAGCGAATACGCCCGGGCTCTGGGTGCCATTGCCGTGCTGGTTCTTATGGTTCTCCTGATCGCATGCGCGAATGTTGCCAACCTGATGGCAGCGAAAGCAGCGGCGAGGGCGAGGGAGATGGCGCTGCGAGTCTCGATCGGCGCCGGGAGATTGCGGCTGGTGCGGCTGGTATTGGCGGAGAGCACTTTGCTGGCTCTCCTTGCGTCGGCCGGGGGAGCGCTATTCAGCTGGTGGTCTGCCCCTCTGGTCATCGGCATGATCAATCCCAGGGACAATCCCGCGCGCCTGATTCTACCGGCAGATTGGAGAGTTCTGGGGTTCGGCATCGTACTCATCGCAGCCGTAGTTCTTCTCTTCGGCCTCCTGCCTGCGTTACGCGCTTCTTCGGTCAAGCCAGTAAACGCTTTGAAGGGCGGTGATGAGCCGCGTGCGCGCCGGCGCCTTATGCACGGCATGATCGGCGCGCAGGTGGCATTTTGTTTTCTGGTAGTGTTCATCGCAGGATTATTTGTGACCAGCTTCGAGCGCCTTTCGAACAAGCCCACAGGTTTTTCTGCGGATCGGTTGCTGCTGCTGGAGTCGATCAGCCGGCCTCCGATGCCGTCAAACTATTGGGACCAGGTTGCAGAGCATCTGCGCGGAGTTCCGGGGGTGGAGCGGGTGTCGCAAGCAGCCTGGCCGCTGCTCAAGGGCACCGGGTGGAATGATTCGATCTCGGTGAACGGAGGACCCGCGAGCGTCGATTTAGCATACTTCCTGAATGTGTCGCCGGGTTGGCTCGACACCATGAAGATTCCGCTTTTGCAAGGCGGGGATTTTCGCGAAAGCGACTCGTATCCTGAAGCGGCAATCGTCAATGAAACCTTCGCCCGGGAATTCCTTCAGGATGAACATCCGGTGGGGAGATCCTTCGACAAGGCCTCGGATGATGCCACTCTCGTGCGCATGCAGGTATTGGGCGTTGTCCGCGACGCCTACTACAGCAGCATCCACACCATGTTGCCGGTGGTCTTTGTGCCTATTCACCACCGAGATCCCAAGGGACAGATGATGCCCCTCAGCGAGGGGACGTTCATCGTGCGCACCACTTCGCCAAACCCGGCTGCTCTTGGTTCGCTGCTTCGACAGGAAGTATCGCGAGCCCGTCCCGAGATTCGGGTGAGCAACATTCGCACGCAAATGGAATTGAACCAAGCGCAGACAATTCGCGAACGCCTGCTGGCGACGCTGGCTTTCTTTTTCGCAGTGGTAGCCCTGTTGCTCGCCGGCATCGGTCTTTACGGAGTGCTCATTTACTCCGTCATTCAGAGGCAGCGCGAAATCGGCATCCGCATGGCTCTGGGCGCCCAGGCGGGCGATATCGTTCGTCCGGTCGTGGGGGCAGTCGTCTACGCAATCACGCTTGGTTCGATCGTGGGCCTTGGCGTAGGGCTGGCTTCTACTCGGTATCTCGAGTCGCTCTTGTACGAGGTGAAAGCTACCGATTCGTCGGTAATGGCGACTCCCTGCCTGGCGATATGGCTTGCCGCAATTTTGGCATTGGCTCCGGCGGTGGTTCGTGCGTTGCGCGTCAATCCGGTGGCCCTGCTGCGCGCGGAATGAGTTCGGGAGCGTCGCGTCGCTTGGATTGACATGCTCCTGGGGTTGATCGGGTAACATCTCCCCAGAGGAACCTCGAGCCATGAACCAGGCAGAGATGATCGCCAAGTGGGACGAACATATCCGCTATGAGTTTTCGACACGCGACGTGTCTTCCACCATTGCAACCATGGTGGAGGACGCTTACGTGAACCACATACCGGTGATGACCGGGGGTTATGGCCGCGAGGCTCTGCGCAGGTTTTATGCGGAAGACTTCATTTCGCTGATGCCGCCCGACACCTCAATCAAACTTGTGTCCCGCACTCTCGGCCAGGATCAACTGGTGGACGAGATGATCTTTTCCTTTACTCACACCGAAGAGATGCCCTGGATGCTTCCCGGAGTTCCGCCCACGAATCGACACGTCGACATTCCCCTTGTCGTGGTGGTCGGTTTTCGCGAGGGCAAACTGGCGCATGAGCGCATCTACTGGGACCAGGCTTCGGTACTCAAGCAAATCGGCCTGCTCACCGACGCATCGCTGCCCGTATTTGGAGCCGAGACAGCGCAGAAGCTTCTGGACCCGTCCATGCCCTGAGCCGGCTCGCGATTCAACAGGAGTTTGTTCCAACTTTGTATACTGACGACACGCTTCCCTCGCGAGGCCAGGAGTCCTGTGGTCAAACAGCAGCTACTCGCACCCCAAGCCGTCCCCTTTCCTTCCGATCGAATCCGTTCGCGCTTTCCTGCGCTGGACGAAGCGCCGGCGTTCATCTTCTTTGACAATGGTGCCGGCGCGCAGATTCCCCAGGGCGTTTTCGATGCAATCAACGGTCATCTTCTGCACTGCAACGTGCAGCGCGGCGGACGGTACCCGAGAAGCATGGAAGTCGACGCAACCATCGCGCGCGGCCGCCAGAGGATCGCCGAGCTGATCAACGCCCGCGATTGTGACGAGATCGCTTTCGGCATGAACGCCACGTCGTTCCTGCGCCTGCTTAGCCTGGCGATCGGCCGCACCCTCGAGACTCGCAAGGAGATCGTGGTGACGGACCTTGACCACGAAGCCAATATCGCCACCTGGCTGCAGCTCGAGCGCGAAGGGGCAAAGATTGCCTGGTGGAAAATGCGTGAAGATCACAACCTTCACGTGGAGGATCTGGCGCCGCTCCTAACCACGAAGACCCGGCTGGTTGCCTGTACTGTTGCCTCCCATGCGCTCGGTTCCATCGTCGACGTCGCTGCCGTTGCCAGGATGGCGCATGCTGCCGGAGCCGAGGTTGTTCTCGATTGCGTTCACTACGCTCCGCACGCGCTGATTGATGTGCAGGCATTCGATTGCGATTACCTGGTTTGTTCCGGCTACAAAATTTTCGGTCCTCATATGGGTTTCATGTGGGGGCGACGGGAGCTTCTGAACGTCCTCCCGACCTTTCGCGAGGACTTCATTCCGGATGCTCCACCCGGCAAGATCGAAGCCGGTACCTTCATCTTCGAGAACGTTGCGGGAATGGCGGCCGCCGTCGCCTACCTGGAGGCCATCGGCGCAAGTCATGGCGGCGAGGGAGAAAATGTGACGACTGCGTTGAGACGAGCTTCTCTGGTCCGCGCCATGACGTCAATCCGCGAACACGAGACTGCCCTCTCCGGCGCGATGCTCGAAGTTCTGCACGATTCCGGCGCCATTATCTACGGAATTGACGATGCTTCACGGCTGTCCGAACGCGTTCCTACGTTTTGTTTCCGCCTTCCCAACGTCGCGCCCGCGCTGGTTACCCAGACCATGTCGGATCGCGGCATCGGTATTCGCGACGGCCACATGTATGCTCCGCGACTCATGAATCGCCTGGGTGTCGGCCTCGATACCGGCGTCAACCGCGCATCGCTGGTTCACTACAACACCGTTCAGGAGATTCACGAGTTCGGGAAGGTACTCGGTGACATCGTTCGGGGTCAATAAGCAAGCAGCGCGGGCGCGGGCACCGATGACTGTTCAAGCCGATTTGCCGAAAGGTTCTCCAGAACTCAAGCGCGCTCTCACGCAGCGCCAACTCACGATGATGACGATCGGCGGCGCGATCGGAGTCGGGCTGTTCCTGGGCAGTTCCGTCACGATCCGTCTTGCCGGGCCGGGCGTTATCTTTTCTTATCTCTTCAGCGCCATCGTTGCGCTCATCGTTGCCTATGCCATTGCGGAGATGGCCGTCACACATCCCGTTGCCGGATCCTTCGGCGTCTATGCACAGACTTATTTGAATGAGTGGTCGGGCTTTGCCGTTCGTGTTACCTATGCATTCGTTCAAATTCTGGCCATCGGCGCGGAGGTCGCGGCTGTTGCCATTTACTTTTCCGCATGGTTTCCCGGGGTTCCGCAATGGATTTGGGTTGTGGGAGTCTCGGTTGGTTTGATCGCCGTGAATGGCTTGAATGTCGGCAAGTTAGGCGAATTTGAATACTGGTTCGCCATCATCAAGGTCGTCACGATCGTGGCCTTTATACTCGTCGGCCTCGGGCTGATTTTCGGCCTAGGGCCGGCGCGTGCCATTGGCTTCTCAAATCTCACCTCGCACGGAGGAATTCTTCCCAACGGCTTGAAGGGTGTGTGGCTGGCGTTGAGCCTTGTTCTCACCAGTTACATGGGAGTGGAAATCATCGGCATCACTGCCGGCGAAGCGGTGGAACCCGAGAAGACCATCCCGCGGGCCATGCGAACCGTCATCATTCGGCTCATCCTCTTCTACGTGCTCTCCATAACCGTGATGCTCTCGATGACGCCCTGGGACACGATGGGCAGCGGTATCACCGGGAGTCCATTTGTGCTGGCTTTTGCCAAGGCCGGCATTCCCTATGCCGCGAAGATCATGAACCTGGTTGTCATTACCGCCGCTCTGTCCAGCGCAAATACCAATCTCTATCTCACCAGCCGGACGCTCTTTTCGCTGTCGCACGATGGGTATGTCCCGAAAGCGCTCAGAAACCTGGGCGCGAACGGCGTACCCTACATTGCCCTGATTGTGTCGACCGCCGGCATGGCCGCGGCGATTCTGTTGGCTATCTTCGCTCCCGGCCGGGCGTTTCTGCTGCTTTACGGCGTTGCGGTGGCGGGAATGTTCTTCGTCTGGACCATCATTCTGCTTGCGCACATATTCTTCCGCCGCTCAATCGGACCAGCGCGTGTCGCAGGGCTCCCGATACGCCTGGCGTTCTCGCCTTACTCGCAGATCGCGGCCCTGACTGCTCTCGGAGGAATCGCCATCGGCACTTTGTTTGTACAGGGCCTGGAATACTCGGTCCCAAGTTTCATACTGTTCGTCGTGATGATTACAGTCTTCTACTGGACGCTGAAGCGACGGAACCGCGCCCGCCCGATGCGCAGCCATGAACGCAATTAGCCATGGTCACGATCGCGATTCCGAAGCGCGTCTACTTGCTTGTTGCTGGCCGAATATTCTGATTCACACGGAAGAAGTTTTCCGGATCGTATTTTGTCTTTAGGCGAGCCAGTTGATCGTAGTTTTCGCCATACGAAGCCCGAATGCGTTCTTCTCCCTCTCCCTCCATCATGAAATTGACGTAGGCCCCTCCGCTGCCATAGGGATGCAGCGCTTCCCAGTAATTTCTTGCCCATGCGGTGATGTGGTCGGCGTTGGCCGGATCAGGATCTACCCCAACGATCACTTCACTCCATGTGGCGTCGCGATGATTCCAGGGCGTGTCGGTATTCTTCCTCCGGTGCGCCGCGCCGTTGATCGGATACAGGTGCATTGTGGAGTGCAGCGTGGGCAATTCTGAGCCGTGCTTGATGTGCAGTGCGATGGCTTCGTCGCTGAGTTCCTTCACAAAGTCCGCCTTCCAGTACCACTGCAGACCGGGCGGATAAAGACCGTCGAACATGCCTTGCAGCATGGGAAACGGCATGGGCGCGAAGAACTCGAAAGCCGGCCGCCGGAATTTGCGCAGCGGTTCGAGAATCTCATTCGCATGCTCGAGCGAGCCCGTATAGCACCAGACGATTCCGCACATTTTTTTGAAGTGCAGGGCCTCGGGGAACGGCGGCCCAGGCGGAACGGTCAGGAACGCGAAGAATCCATTCATCTCTTCCGGCGCGTCAACAATGAACTCGCGGTACCACTTCATGATGTTGCCTGCGTCATCGAGATTCCACAGCATGGGGCCGGCACAGACGACCTGCACAGGTTGCGCCTGAAAGAGAAACGAAGTGACCACTCCGAAGTTGCCGCCGCCACCGCGAATCGCCCAAAACAGGTCCTGGTTTTGTTCCGGGCTGGCGACCTGGAAAGATCCGTCCGCGAGGACGACATCCGCGGCCAGCAGATTGTCGATGGTCAGGCCATATTTGCGCGTGAGGTGGCCCATGCCGCCGCCCAGCGTGAGGCCCCCGACACCCGTGGTGGAGATGATGCCGGAAGGCACAGCCAGCCCGAAAGCATGCATGGCGTGGTCGACATCGCCCCACGTGCAGCCACCGCCTACGCGCACTGTCCGCGCGGCCGGATCGACATGAACGAACTTGATGGGGGAGAGGTCGATGACCAGGCAATCGTCCCAGATCCCCAAGCCGCCGGCGTTATGGCCGCCGCCGCGAATGGAGACCTGGAGGTCTTGTTTGCGGGCGAAGTGAATCGCCGCCATTACATCGGCGACGTCGGCGCACTTGACGATCATGCGTGGTTTGCGGTCGATCATGGCGTTGTAAACCTGGCGCTCTGTGTCATAACGCGGATCGTGGGGCTCGATCAGGTCGCCCCGAAGCTGGCTCTTGAATTCAGTGAGTTCTTCTGCTTGCATTTTGTTCCTCCGTGATCTGCATGGAGTCCAGTGTGGTTTCCATGCCTTTTGCAAATGCGTGCCTTGTTTCCAGGAGCCCGGTGCGAACGAGTGTATTTCAATTACTGGCGGCAGAGAGCATTTTTCGAAATCGAAGGTACGCGGTGCAATCGGATGAATCGTCCAACCGGGTTGCACCGCGTATTTCATCGCCTCTTATGGGCGAGCTTCGTAGACGATGTTGAACGGTGTTTCGGCGGCACGTCGAAAGCGAGTGAAGCCGGCCGCGGTAACTACCTCGCGAATACGCGATTCTCCGGCCTGCGCGCCCAGGCACAGTCCTACTTCCTGCGAACGAGAGCAAGGCGTGCAGAGCAGTGTAGAGAAGGAGTAGAAGACGCGTCCGACCGGATTGAGGTTGTCCTTCAGATGGTCGTTCGCGAACGGCTCGACGATCATCCAGGTTCCATCTTTGGCCAGCGATTGGCGTACGTGCGCAGCGGTCCCAATGGGATCGCCCATGTCATGCAGGCTGTCGAAGACGCATATCAGGTCATAGTCTCTGCCTGAGAAGGATTTCCCGCCCGACACCTGGAAGCTTGTGCGATCCGCCACGCCGTTACGGGTTGCAGACTCGCGAGCCCCTTCGATGGATTTGTCGTGATAGTCAAAGCCGAAGAAGAGCGAACTGGGAAATGACGTAGCCATCAGGATGGTCGACGCGCCCTTTCCGCAGCCAACGTCAGCTACCCGTGCTCCGGCTTCCAGTTTCTCCTGCACGCCCGTCAGGGCGGGTATCCATGAACTCACCAGGTTGGCGGCGTAGGCCGGACGGAAGAATTTCTCGCAACCATGAAATACGCCGTCGTCATGTTCATGCCAACCCATGCCCTTGCCGGTACGAAATGACTGGACAATTCTGGGTACTGCAGCCAGGGAACCCAGGGCCAGTTCGAACGCTCCCGGCAGATATGCGGGGCTGTCTTCGATTGCTAACGCAAATGCCTGTTCGTCGGTGAGGCTGAACTCATTGGTGGTCTGGTCGAATACGACATAGCCGCCCGCAGCCTGTGAAGACAGCCACTCGCGAACGTAGCGCTCGTCGGTCCCGGTTTTCCGGGCCAATTGCAGGGAAGAAATCGGCCCCTGGGCGAGCGCTTTGTAAAGCCCTAGTCTTTCACCGATGACGACCATTCCGGCGTGGACGGCTGCGCCAAGGTCGGTTACAAACTGACCAATGAAAGCATTCAGCCGGTCCATGTCGATTGTGGGGACAACTGCGGTACTCATAGGTATCCGTCTCCTTCGCCAGCGGTTTGGTGAACTGTTTTTTGTAAGGCGGCTTCGCCGGTTGCTCACCGTGAGAAGCCGCCTGAGTGAACCAAGGCATTACTGAGCTTGCGGGTTAAACTGCTGGCACGAGACGTTGGGGTGCCAGTTCACGAATGCGCCGTTAGGGTTGGATTTCCAGGCCCAGACGTGGAGAGTATAAAAGGCAGGCAAACCGAAGCGATTGGGGCTTTCCCAGTAGTGAAAGAGCTGGCCCATAAGTTCCGGCGGGCCCTGATTCTTCTTGTCCCATGCATCGGCAACGAGCAGGAAGTCAGCGCCAATCAATTTCAGCGTCCCATCCGAAGCGGGTTCATAGATGACGATCTGAGGATGGGTGGGGTCCAACTCGCCGCGCTTCACCAGGTCGCCATTGACATAGTGGAGGCCCATGGCGCCCGAGTCGGGGCCGGTGACACAGCCGAACTGAAGGGCGTAGCCTTCGGCTTCGGCGACCCGAACGTCCTTGAATCGCTCGGTCGAGTCTCGTACGATCTTGACGAGTTCGTTGGCCTTTGCCTTCTGGTCCGGCGTCAATTCGTGATGCGGGGTGGCATGGGAATGGCCGTCTTGTGCAAGAGCGCAAAGAACGCCCGCGCTGAGTAGCGCGAAGCTGATCAGAATGGGTCGCAAGGCATTCGCGAGCGTTCCGAAAGTGGGCGTCGCTTTGAAACTTTGTGTTGCTGTCATTTGACTGTCTCCTCCGTGTCTCGGGGGGTTCAACCGCCGGCCGCGCTCAGGTCAAAGTTTGCCGGAATGGGCACTTTGCTAGAATCCGCTAAGTGCGTCATCTCCGATCTGAGTTGTCCTCGGTGGGGAAGGGCGGAGGCCGTTGAACCTCTTCGAGCAAGTTCAAGGTACCCAGTGACCGTGGGACGAGTAACGAAAGTCTTCCGAAGAAAAGACAAAATTCAGACAAATCAGCCGGCGTGGCATCGCGACGATAGGGTATGTCCGTGGAAGCCAGTTCCCTGACTTACAAATTCGGTGAGTTTACTCTCGACATCGAGAAGGGATGCTTGTTCAAAGATGGCGCCGAGGTCAGGCTCCGCCCCAAAGTTTACGAGACGCTCAAGTATTTCGTTCAGCATCCTGGGCGCCTGATCGGCAAACAGGAGTTGATGCAGGCCATCTGGGCAGATGCATTTGTTACCGATGATTCGCTGGTTCAATGCACACTCGAGTTGCGCCGCGCCCTGGGGGATCACGACCAGCGGTTGCTGAGGACGGTGCCACGGCGCGGATACATGTTCAGCCCGGTTACGGTGGAGGAACCCGCCTCGCCCGGGCAGAATGAACCGGACCCCTTCGATCTGAAGTCCCGGCCGGAGCCGTCCCGCGGGCGGTCCCCAAGCAATCGAAACGACTTGCCCGTGCCGCGCACTCCACTTATTGGCCGGGATGAACAGTTGCTCGCGGCTTCCGAGTTGCTGCTGCGCGGCACGATTCGCCTGCTAAGCCTGACTGGACCCGGCGGTGCTGGTAAGACAAGGCTCGGGATCGGCGTGGCTTCCTCAATCGCGAAACATTTTCCGGCGGGCGTCAGATTTGTCAATCTCGCTTCCATTACCGAACCGGCTATGGTGGTCACCGCGCTGGCGGACGCGCTTGAGATCCAGCAGGTTGGGAGCCGCACGGTTCCTCAACTTGTCGCGGAAAAATTCAGAGACACCGGACCAATCCTGCTGGTGCTGGATAACTTCGAGCAGGTGCTTCCAGCCGCCACGTTTGTGGCTGAAATTCTGGAAGCATGTCCTTCGTTAAAGATCCTGGTAACCAGCCGGTCCTGTTTAAGAATCTATGGCGAGCAGGAGTTTCCGGTCACACCGCTGTCTGATCGCTCGGCGGTCGACCTGTTTGCCCAGCGCGCCTCCGCAGTTTGGCCCGGCTTTGCATTACTGCCTGAGAACCAGCCCCTGATTCGCGAAATCTGTTCGCGACTCGACAAACTGCCACTGGCGATCGAATTGGCGGCGGTGCGGATCAAAGTGCTGTCTCCTGGAACCATCCTGGACAGACTTGAGAACCGACTGCAATTGCTCACCGGCGGCCCGCTTGACCTGCCCGAACGTCACCAGACGCTTCGCGCAGCGATTGACTGGAGTTACAGCCTCCTTAGTTCTGCCGAACAGCGACTGTTTCGGCGGCTTTCGGTGTTTGTGGGGGGGTGCACCCTCGATGCGGCCGAGGCGGTGTGCGACACCCGGCTTGACCTGGGAGTCGATCTCCTTGAAGGCCTGTCCTCTTTGGTTGACAAAAGCCTGATACAGCGCACAGACGGAGCGGACGGTGAGCCTCGCTATTCCATGCTGCAGACCATCCGGGAATACGCCGGAGAACGGCTGCTCGAGAGCGGGGAGCGGGGCATTACACGCCGGGCTCATGCGGCGTACTACCTGGTGCTGGCTGAGGAAGGTAATCCGAAATTGAACCAGTCGGACAGGAGCCGGTGGCTGGCGCGATGCGACCTCGAGATCGATAACTTCCGACTGGCGCTCGATTGTTTATTCGAATCGCTCGATCTGCAATGGAGTCTGCGCTTGTGCGTGGCATTGTTCCGATTCTGGGACATGCGCGAACACCTGAGCGAGGGTCGTGCCCGCCTGGAGACAGTGCTCCGCCTTCCGGGTAAGGAATTTCCGCGAGAGCGAGCCAGGGTTTCACTTTTTCTGGGTGCGCTTGCCGCATCTCAGGGCGACTATCAGACGGCGGCGCGGTTTCTAAATGCGGGTCTCAATCTCTATGAAGATCTGGGAGATGACTCCGGTATTGCGGCTTCGCTGAATGCTCTCGCCATCGCTGCGCGCGATCTCGGCGACTATGCCGCGGCGCAGAGCTATTTCGAACGGAGCCTCGCCTGTTGGCGTATGTTATCTGACCCGTCGGCAATCGCGCGATGTCTCCACAACCTTGCCAATGTTGTGCGGGTTCAGGGGGACTATGATCGCGCCCGCTGGGCGTTGGGCGAGGCGACAGCAATATTCGAGCGAGTTGGCGACCGCAGCGGGGCGGCCTGGTCGCTGAACCAGCGAGGTGACGTCGAGTGTGCTGCCGGCAATCTTATTTCCGCACGCAGCTATTATGAACGGGCGCTGGCCGCTTTTCAGGAAGCGAAAGATATGTGGGGAACTGCGCGCTCCCTGACTGATCTGGGCTCCATCGATTGTGACGAGAACCGTCCATCAGACGCAAGAACCGCGTTTGGCAAGGCCCTGGAGATATTCGTCAAGCTGGGGCATCGTCGTGGAATCGCACGTGTCATGGAAGGCTACGCGTGCGTTGCAGTCGCGGCAGGCCAACCTGCTCGCGCGCTCGCACTCGGCGCTGCCGCCTCGCACATCCGCCGCGTGATCAAGGCGCCACTGTCTCAACGCGAGCAATCGAAGGTGGATCGAACACTCCGTCCGGCTCGCGAATTACTGAATGAAACCGAGGCTGATCATGCCTGGATGGCAGGGGAATCGATGTCCATGGAAGAATCCATCAAATTTGCGATGAGCGAGTGAGGGCGGCCGGCCGCTAGTATTTGGCGGGATCGATCATGCGGCGTACGGCGGAGACCCGGTCGGCAGGGATGCCCGCGCGCCGGGCGTGTTCACGAATAACTCCTTCATCGGGCGCGAGATAAACGCAGTAAACCTTATCTTCCGTCACGTAGCTATGGAGCCATTGAATCTGGGGTCCTAACTCGCTCAATGCTCGCAGTGAGCGCAAGGACACCTCCCGGATTTCTGCCTCGGACAGATCACCGGCGCCGGGAATCTGGCGTTCTATTACATATTGCGGCACATCGGAAAGTGTAACACCTGATTCCAGATCAGGCTAAGTGGAATCGTCTCAACCATGGAGCCTAACTCGAAACTCCAGCCGAGGGGATGGGGCGTAAATATTCGTCTGATGGGTATAACAATCATCTCCCTTGTATTGAATAGTATGACGAATGTTCACAAGTATTCTCGCGAGTTGACAATGTGGACAGCAGAGGGCTGAACCACGCTGGGGCGTTCCCTGCAGTCGGTCTGATAAGTTCAAAGTATCTTGCAGAATCGCCTATATCTGTTGCATCTTACGAGAGCGGTCCTGTCACGATACCCATTGCCACGACACCATAATTGTGACAAAGGAAAGACATTCTGGTTCGCAAGCGCAGCTTATGCTGGCTAGACATGAGGAATACCGCGTATTCTTTTTCTCCCGCTCATCTTTGATTTTGAGGATTAAGGAATAGATGGAAGACATTGTGCAAGCAGCCGGCGCGATTGCCAAAACCGCCGGCGAAATCGGCATGACCCGCGACGACCTGGGAAAAGCCAAGGACCTCCTGCAGAAATACGGCGATGAGCGGGATCGGCTGTTCGATCAAATGCTTTCATTGCTAAGCAGGTCCGATACGAACGGAATCAGTGACGACTGGAAAGGCTGTTGTGAAAAGGGCAATGATCTGCTCGAAGGTCTCAACAACGACATGCCGAAGTCACCGACTGGCGAGGGTTTAGCCGGCGTCGGGGCGCGTGATTTCTACGAGGGCGAGAAGAAAGTCTGGGCGGAGAATGGTAAGGGACAGCTTGCCCTGGTCGCCGACGTCATTGCCAAGGTGAACGCCGCCAACGTCGGGCTCATCCAGCAGTGCAATGAGGACCTGAAGACGATCCGCGAAGGAAATGCGGAAATCCAATCGCAACTAAATGAGAATCTTGATGCGGTTAGAAACGATCTACTTGATGTGGTCAACACCCTTGCGTCGAAGAGGAATGACAAGACACTCACCTCCTGGATGAAAGCGGGAGAAGCCAAGGACTACATCAAGAAATGGAGCGAAGGCCTCGTTCAGAGAACGGACGACAACCTCAAAGGGGCGCAGCAAAAGGGAGCGCTCAAGAAGCAGATCCTCGACAAGATCGAAGTGCTTAACAATGCCAGGGAGCAACTCGACGAAAAGTGGATCGACGAAATGTATCGGTCTGGCGAGGACGGCACAAAATCGCTGGCCGGAACCGGGGAGACGGGCGACTACAGAGCGCTGGACTGGGCTCGATTCGGTGAGTCATGCATCGCGCCGCTGGCGGAAAGTCGCGATAACGCCAGAGAACAATCAAAGACCGTCTTTGAAGAACTCCTTCCCGAATTTCAGATGGAGAGCACCACGACATTTGCAGCTGTGACAGACGATCCTTCCCGACTCGCCGACTGGAAGAGCGACTTGGAAGATAAGCAGAAATCGATCCAGGAAGCACTCGCCTCCGAGGACGAAGAAATCAAGAATCTGGCCGAGGGTCCTTTTCAGGATGCAGCCCGAGAAACATTCGATGAATTTCGATCCACATTTACGGATGGCATGAAGCTGTTGTTCGACAAAACAAAAGATGCCGAAGACCAATTGAGAGTGTGATAGTCCATGCCTGACACGACTGCTGATTGGTTCGTCGCTGCCGACAGCCGGTTCGGCGACGGATCTCGCGAGAAGCCTTTTCATGATCCCTGGCTTGCCCTGCGCTGTGCAGGAGCGGGAGATGTTATCCACATCGCTGCCGGCACTTACTACGGCCGTTATGACCGCTCGTCGTGGATTGTCGATCGCCCGAATCTGACGATACGCGGCGGCTACAGTCTCGACTTCTCCAAACGCACACCATGGCAGACGCCAACGGTGTTCGCTGCGTTTTCAGGATACGAATACACGCGCGAAAACAATCTCATCAACGGTCACGACGATCATTCCGGACTGGTCCTGGATGGGCTGTTCTTCGATGCGGCGGGGCGAAATACCTACGGTGACAAGCCGGTCGAAGGTCTCAAGTCGTACCCGACAATGGATGGTCCCATCGCCTCGTTCAATGCGAAAGGTGTCACGATCCGGAATTGTGTATTCGCCAACAGCACGGCGGGGGGCGTGGAACTCTCGGGCGATGGCTCACGGTTTGAGAACAATCTCGTGATCAACATGATCGGAATCGGCATGCTCGATCTTCGATCTGCGATGGAGCAGACTCAACCTATCACTGTGCTGAACAATACTTTCTGCTTCGCGCACGACCTCGGGCCGCCATGCGGTGCAGGTGCCGATCAGGCAATCGGTATTCGGGTGAATCGTCCCGCCGTCGTCGTCGATAATGTGTTCATCTCCTGCGGGAATGCGGCGATCGCGCTGTATCGCGATCCTGACCGTGTCTCGATCGACCGCAATTCGTTCTATGTGACGCCCGTCGACGTGGTGAACAGCCGCGTGTCAGGGAATACCGCTGACATTACCGAAGCGAACATCGACGAACTCGAGGATGCGGGTGTCAAATCCGGCGCAGACAACGTTGTGCAGGACCCCGGTATCGCGGGTTTTCGAAAGGAATGGCTTGACTCGTACACCCGGCAACTATTGGCCAACTACGTAAAGCCTCCGCGGGAAGCGGCTAATGCGATTCGCAAATCCGCGGGCCTGCCGGAACTCTCTTCCGCTGATCTCGAGAAGGAGGAGAGCAAGGGCGATCTCGCTCCGCGGCTCTCACCGCTTGATGTCCTGGCGCTACGCTTCACGGCGAAGCAAGGTTATCACCCCGTTGACCTTGCAGTGGAAATTGCACCACAGCCTGCGAAGGAGACTCTGTCGTATCGGTCAATTGAGTGGGATACGATCGACAACCCCGATGCTGGTCTCGCCAATCAACACGTCGAATTGCGCGTTGGGCTGGGCTTCGAGCAGAATGCGTTTCTGCTCGCCGATGCTCCTTCGACGACGCATATGGGCATCCGAACCTATAGGCCCGGCACCGATGACAGCTCGATCTTTGTTCTCGCCAAGCGTTTTTCTCTTGCGAGTCGTGAATTCGAAGAGGCGATCAAGTACAACAATGGCCGGGAGGTTGAGAGCACCTATCTTCTGCGAGGCATCTATCGGACAGATATTGATCCGCCTAACTTCCGACAGAAAGTTACGCTTGTAGTCGAGTCGATTGTCCCCGCACCCGTATTTGCACAAGCTCCATCGCCGCGGCCGGAAGGGCGCGACTGGTTTGTCAAGGCCGGCGCAAGCGGGGGCGACGGTTCGCGTAAAAAGCCATTTCGCGATCCATTCCAGGCCCTCGACAAGGTCGAAGGCGGCGACACCGTTCACGTTGCTGGCGGGGACTACTTCGGCAAACTGCGCTCAGGCAAGTGGAAGATTCTGATTCGCAACCTCACGCTGCTGGGTGGTTACAGCGCCGAATTCACGGAGCGTGATCCGTGGAAGAATCCCGCTCGCTTTGTGCTGGACCAGCAGGAGCGCGCCAAGGGAACGCCAGACGGCACGGTTCTCAGTTCAGAGGAGGCCAGCGACGGCCTCATCCTCGATGGGTTCATTTTCGACGGAGCAACTTACAACGGCTACGCACAAGGTGGGACGCTCGATCTTCGCAACTCGCCGCTGGCCCCGCTGGTGGATCTCCGAGGCGGACGCGCTCCAATCACGGTGCGCAATTGTGTCTTCGTCAATGCGTCGGGTGCTGCCGTGAACATCGCATGTCCGTTTGGACTGTTCGAAAACAACCTTGTGCTCAATACCAGCGGGTGGTCGCTAAAGATCAACGCCGATGGCCCCGGTCCCTGGATTATCCGTAATAACACGATCATGTTTGCATGCGATCCAACGCCGCGTGCGGGCACCGGACAGTCCAGTTCTGACGGCACGCTGGTTCAACTCAATGGGCGCGCGGTCATCGATGTGGACTCAAATATCCTTGCGTTTGCCGATAACTTCGGCGTGCGTTCCACAGTTCCGCAGCAGAATGCGTCGTATGACAGGAATGTCTTTGCGGCCAATCTTTACAATCATCTGACCGACACGCAGTACCTATGGACCGATAACTCGAGCTGGGACCGGCGCGCAGTTGCAGATGCTGGGTTTGCATCGTTCAGTGGAAATACCCTGGAACTTCCCAAATTGCCACTCGATCCTGGGTTCGCGGATCCCGCGCTGGAACGGCTGTTTGCGATTCCTTCGCGCGTCTCTGCCGAAGAGTGGACGACCGTAGCGGGTCAAGTCGGAGCATCAGCACGCCCCGCAACTGCGAACAATGCTCCGGCTCCCGAAGAAGCGAAGCCTGCACCGGCGCCGACGGCGGCTGCTTCCGGGCCGTCGTCGTTGAGCGATCTTCTTGCCAGTCTCAGCAGCATGAAGACTCAGATCAAGGAGATCGAGTTGCACAAGCCTGCGGCCGTCGCGGAGCCCGTTTATTGTCCCGTCTTCGATTGGAAGAAAGCGCTCGCGCTTGCGCAGGATACCCCCGCCGATGGGCCGGGCGCGCACCGACTGAATCTGGCAGTGTCATTCGGGACGCCAAGGTCGCAGGCGAGTATCGAATATACCCCGATTACGTCCGAAGCAATCGACGCTGATCATGCCGCGCTCGACAACAAGGCCGTCGTAGTGGAGATAACGGAAGCGCGCTCTTCCTCGAGCAATCCGTCGCTCTTCCCGGCGGGCACGAACAGCGATGACTATGTGGCCTACTCTGTTTCCACGGCAGGCGATGCGACTCGAACACGCATTGCCATCGTGGTGCGGCTCGACACCGCGGCCAGCAAGCTTCTCGAACGAACCGTTCCTACCGACAAGTTGCGCATCCGCGGTACCGCGCGTATACCCGACAATCCGAGCGCGTTGTCGATCGTGGTAGATACCGCTGAGGCCGTGGAGAGCTGACATTTGCATCGAAAAGATCAGGCAAATTGAAAAGAAGTTGGAAGACTGACCGGCACGGCGCCTAAGTGTGCGTGCCGGCGAGGAGCAAGGAATGGCTTCGACCTATGGGTATCGCATCTCGGAACTGACTGATCTGCTGGCGCAGGTCCCCGCCGCCGCCAATGACACCATCAACCAGAATTTCGCCACACTCGTGAAGCAGTATGCAGACATGCGCCAGAGCGCGATGAACGACCTGGTTGATATCCTGGCCAAGGCGAGCCCCGGCAACATGGGTGTTCAATCCAAATGGCAATCACGCATTGCGAGTCTACGTTCGGACTACAAAGATTTGTTTGCTTGGGCCGCGAATGACGTAATGTTGCCGGCGGCGCATCAGCTCTTCTGGGCAACCGCCCTCGATGCCGAGGAAAAATTCTTCGATTCGCTGGCGAAGTCGCCTACAGCCCAGCGCATGGATGATCTTCTGCAGCATCAGGACAACCTGTCGAAGTTGTTTGGCGCACTGCAAGACACCTGGACATTTCTGCTGTCACAGAACGAAAGCATTCAAACCGAGGAAATGCAGGCTGTTCAGGAACTGGACAAGATGGTCCAGGAGATCCTCTCGGAAATGGACGACTATTGGAGCAAGACACTCGACCAATCGCAACGCGTCATTGACGCCATCAAGAGAGAGATCGATTACCTCAAAACTGCGCTCAAGGATCTTTTAGGCCGAGCGGCAGCCGCGGGAGTTGCACTGGTTGATGTGGTGAAGGCGTGGTTGATTAGTCAAAATATCAAGCCGGACGGAACGCCGGACGAGATCGACGAGCCAACCAGGGCCGTTCTTGAATATATGAAGCTGATGGCCGAAGCCACCACTGAGACAGCACGCAAGTACAGGGAGATGATCCGATCGTATCAGGACCTGGTGATCCGGCAGAAAGGGAGCGTGCTCACGATGTTCAACGCGACCAGGAAGCAGGTCGATGATTTCCTTCGCTCGAATGGCATCGGCCAGGCCCAGACCCTGCTGGATCAGGCCAGGACTGGCCTCGACTACTGGATTTCGGGACTAACGACATCGCGACAAAAAGACGACGCGTCGAGCTTTCGGAACGATGTCATCCCGAACCTGGAAATCGTATTCAAGCGAACGAAGGATCTCGACGATCAATTTAAAGCCAAATTCCAGGGCGCACTGCTCTCTCCGCTAAGCAACGAAACCGTCGAAACACTTGCGCAGCGCCAAATCTTCAAGGACCAATTCGATAGGATCAAGGACAGGGACTTAGCAAGGAAGCTGCAGGACATTCAAGAAGAACTGCCGGAACAGGTGATCAAGATAGACGACAGCATGCGGGACCTAGTGGGAGCTGTTCCTGAAGTGGATGGCTTGGCGGATGACGTGCGAGAGTTGGCAAGATCAATGACCGGTGATTTTCGAGACTATCTCCGCGACCGAATTACAACACAGATCGAAGCACTGCTCCCGATTATCGACGATCTAAAAAAGACGATGACTCCCTCGAATCTGGACACGGACCTCAATCGTGAGGAGTTGGAGAGCATGCTGAGTTGATATGCGGGCGTCAAAATGGGACCGCGGAGAGCGATTCCGCGTCACGTTCCAGCCCGATGACGATCGTATCCAACTCGATTCCAAAAACTGACAAATCTTGCTGTCGCGACGGCATTCCGGAGTACGCCCGCGGTTAGAATACTCAGGACAGCGCAGAATCGGGCTACTGAGCTTCTCACCATCTGCGATACCGTGCGCGACCCGAACGCCTGCCCTTCCGCTTTCCATCGCTGATCGCCTGGTGGCGCAACTCCCGGCACTGGTTCGGCGGTCTTGCCGCCGGCGACGCAGCGCCCATGTCCTTCCGAGTCGAGCCCGATCCACCGCCGCGTGCCGCCCAACCTCCCGCCGTTCCGGCATTTCGGGAGCCGGTTGGCATCCTTCAGGCACACCTTGTGGAAGAGAGTGTCTTTTGACACACCCACCCTGAGTTGATAGCCTTCAAAAGAGGCGATTCCGCGAGGCGGTTCGCTCTCGCAAACGCACTGCGCGGCAAATTCCCACCGTACTCGCGTCCCCGTCGTCTAGCCCGGCCTAGGACACCGCCCTTTCACGGCGATAACACGGGTTCAAATCCCGTCGGGGACGCCAAATAGAATCTGCAGCTTACGGCGATTTTCGCCTGACATTCGAGGGTGCAAAAGGCCACACCTCTGCGCCCCTTTTGCACCCTCAAATGAACGTGGCTATGCCGTTCCGACGATTGAATCGTCGTCAGCGTCGTTCATCGGAAAGAACAGAGCCAGCACGGCAGCTTGCGCGGCATGCTTGGCGGGCGCGACTGCCTGCGTATAGACATCCATCGTCGTACGCAACGTGGAATGCCTCATCAATTCCTGCATTACTTTGAATTCGGCTCCGACGCTCCTGGGAAGCGTGGAGTACGTGTGCCGGAAGGTATGCCAGCCGATGCGCTTCTGAATATTGAGAGTTGCGGCCACGGGCCGGACGTAATTGCGAAGAATCGAGGCACCCCAGTACGGTCGTCGGCCCTTGTGCAATCGACTCGCAAATATCCAGTCGTCGACTCCTGTGAATTTGCAGGTTTCTCTCCATGCCAACAGAGCGTTTCCTAGGAGTGGATGCAGTGGAACCGGCTTCTGTGAAGACTCGGTCTTGCACCGGCCGACGACGCCGAAAACGATCGAACGGATCACGCTGAGTTCCCCACGTTTGAAGTCGACATCACGCCACTTGAGCCCGAACAACTCGCTCTGCCATAATCCCGTCGCCGCTGCTAGCAGGACAAGTGTCCGTTCGCGCAGGGGTAGGTGATCCACCAATGCCTTGATTTCAGCGGCTGTCAGCACATTCGGAGCGATCCGGCGTTTTGCGCCCTGGCGGACAAACCGCATCGGATTGCGGTCAAAGAGTTCGTACCGGCAAGCATGATTAAACAGGATCGACCAGATGCTTCGAATCTTTGCGCGTGAGGATCGAGCCATGGGGAGCCTTCGCAACCATGCTTCGACGTCCACAGCTTTGATTTCGTCCAGGTAGCGAGAACCCCAGCGCGGCTTAATCCACTTGCGAATGTAGCCGCGATAAGTCTTCGCCGTAGCGAAGCTCCGGAACGAATCGCCGGATCGCAATTCTCTCTGTTCAAAATGCTCACAGATCTGCTCAATAGTGACCTTGCACCCGCTTGCATTGATGTTGCCCACCAGAGCGGTTGTCACTTCGCGCGCTGCCTGGGGATCTGGATATTGCTGAACCGTGCGGATCACTCGCTTGTGGTAGATCCGGCGACCGCTGCGGTCTTTTTCAGACCACCTAAATTGCCATACGTCCGGCCCATATTTACGATTGGTCAGAATCACGCTTCCTTGTTGCATTTAGGCCTCCAGCCCGCGGCTGCGGGTGGAAGCAGTGTTCAAGTTTTGAGCTCCAACGAGCGAGAGAGGCTCTCGCCTGCGACTTCTAGGACATCTTGCTTCGGTTACTGAGAGATACGTGCGCATCATTCGTTCTACGTACTGTGCAATCGTGAAGTGGGACTCGATCTTCGCTCGCGCCGCCCTCCCAATATCATTTTCATTGCCTAGCGATTCTCATAGTGCCACATGAGCGCGGCTGCTAAAGCGTCGGCATTGGTGGCCGGGATAACGGTGCCATCTACTCCGCGTGTCACGCAGTCATCGGCTCCGGAGCAGTCGGTGGCGACAACCGGAAGGCCGGTCGCCATTGCTTCCAGCAGGACACGTGCCAATCCCTCCTTTACCGAAGGAAAAACAAACACGTCTGCATTCGATGCACATCAATGCGCTTCTCGGCCGGCAGGAATTCCTCGAAACGCACGCTGGCTGATCCATATTGCCGGATAAGGCCGGTCATCTCCGTAGCGATATCGCCTATATCACGCGTTCGCCAGCGACAATGCTTTCCAAGCCTTCAGTAGGTAGATTACTCCCTTCGCCAACTCCACTCGTCCCGCATAACACACCCGAAACTTCCTGCTCTTTCTCTCGGAATGGAAAGGTCTGAAAAAGCCATGGTCCGTCGCGGCATGCACGACCTGGGCCGTCCCAGGGAATCCCGCTCGCTCGAAACTCTTCGCTGCCATCGTGGAAGGCACTACGATGAAGTCGGTGATCGAAAATTCCTCCTCCATCCGTCGGATCAGGAACTCCGGAAGCACCGACCGGCACTGATGGGGCCGCACTCCCCACGTATCGCATTCGCACAATTCTGTACGCTGCGAATCCCGCGGGTGCATGGATGGATTCTCAACCATGGTAACCGCCCTATGCCGTTTTGCAGCCCGTAATGCCGCGAGACTGACCCCTGTCCACCCGTGATACACATCGCAATCGGGCAGTCCTCGCGAAAGCAGCCAATCGATGTAGGGGGCGTAAGCACAATCGGGAAATGCTGCGAACGGCCTTGAAAGATGACCTGAACAGGCGAAATAAAAGAAATGCGATTCTCTTCAAAGTCGCGAATGACCCGCGAATCACACGGGTAGGTCGGATACCTCGCAAATACAGCTTCGATGAAATCCCGCAGTTGATCAACGTTCTGCGGAGTGAAATGAGCCTCGTTGGACCTCGCCCTTCGCTAGCTTCCGAAGTTAAACAATATGATCCTCAACACTTAGTCCGCTTTTCGACGACTACATCAGTCTGGATCTGAAGTATCGTCGAAACTGGTGAGTCTGGCTCGACATCAAGATCCTTTGGCGCACGGTAGGAGTAGTTCTTGCCGGGACGGGTGAGTAACCGCACGGGCATCAAAGCAAAACAAGGGTACGTTTCGCCAAACGCGGACCACCCTGCTTTCGCTAAACCTTAAATCAACTGCGATTCAGCAGCACCCAGAGTGAAGAGGGGCTTCGCATGATGGACCCGCCATGCCATTGGACAGGGCGAGCGAATTGCACGGAGGTAAATCGAGTCAGCAGGGGAAGCGACATCGTAACCGCAGCCATGCGATTCAGGTTTGCGGCGACACACGAGTGCTCGCCACCTCCAAATGCAAAATGATGCCGGTCGCGCCGGGCGCAGTCGACTATCTCGGGCCTTACAAAGTGCTCAGGGTCGTGGCTGCCGGCGAACAGGCGCAGCACAACGTGATCGCCCCTGCGAATAAAAGCGCCATTTAGGTCGATGTCCTCCGTGGCCGTGCGCCAAAGGATACGGATGACGGCGGAATACCGGAAGAGTTCTTCGAATGCCTTGTCGGCGGATCGTGGAGAATCGCGCAACTGACGCCATTGCTCAGGAAATTGGATCAGAGCAAACCATGCGGCGCTGATGATGCGGAGAAGGGTCTGCGAGAGGCCAACAAATCCGGAATCACGCAGAGGCTCGGGACCTGTGTCAAAGTAAGTGCGAAGGGTTCTGTTGGCATCCTTGGCGCGAGCGTGCAGGATGGGGTCTTCCGGATCAGCAGTTGCTGCCGATGCGATCTGAGCGAGATCTGCGAGGTTAGCTGCGTTGTCTCGGGTGGTACCGGTGACCGTGGCGGCAAAGCGGAGGCAAAGCGGGCGAAGATAGGCTGAGATGAGATCGATTGGTTCTGCTAGGGGCAGTTGCGCGCAGAGACTTTCCGAGTTGGCCATGAGTTCTTCGCGCCAAACGCGCACGTTGCTCGGGCAAAGCGCGTCACGAACCTCTTCCCGCATCCTGAAGCGGGCTTTTTCTTCCGAATCCAGAGATACATTCGCTAGATCGCGGCGGCCAGGAATAAGGGAAGGGGCATGAAACGCAGCAAGAATATCGACGTACCGGCTGAGCACCCATGAACCGAGATCAGGATCAAAATACGGAGCTTCGATCTGGGGAGGATTCCCGGAGTCGAGCTGGTCTCGAATCCAAGGGTGCTTCTGCGGGTCTTCTCGCTTGGCTGCCATTGCAATTGGCTCAGAATACCTCTTCATGCGCGCGACATTGTCACTAGAATGTCAGCGAAAATGACACGGGCCTTCGGTGTATTGCCCAGAATAACTATGACTCGGAATTGGGCTTCGGAATGCTTAGTTCCTTTCTGTTGGATTCAGTATGCGCTGCGAGGGGGCCGTGGCATAACGTCCTAGAAGGCACACAGCGACAGATTCTGGCCATCGTTCGGCAACAGCGAATTGCAGAATGAGCACGAGCCAAAGTGACGAATTTCCACCGCCATACTGCACAGCGTTGTTTCGATACGGGCGAGATGCTTCGGCCAAGTTCGGCTTAAGTACAGAAAGCCCAAACCGAGAGCAATTGGATTTTGGGACGTGCTCAGACTTGCACTTTGAGCAGCGCCTCCATCTCCTTGTTCAAGTCGACCTGAAGTGTTCGGGTCGTATCATGGACGATGCGCACCAGGCGAACCCGGCGGCCACAATCGATCAGAATTAGGGCAGGGAAGCTCCTCAAGGCAAATGGCGTGCTCGACGTTCTGCAGGATCCTGGTTGTCGATTGCCACGGAGATCATGTAAGTTGGGATTTCGGAAGAGGGCGCTGGGCTTTGCGCATTCTCGCCTTCTTCTCGCATCTCGGCAGCCCAGAAGACAACGCCGGGTTTCTGCTGTTACAGGTGGTGATGATCTTCCAGCTAAGGCAGCTCTCGGCCGCAGCTGGGCACCACTCGGGAATTACGACGCCTTGCGGATGATGACACTCCAGGGGAAGAGCATGGACTTGCTCTGTTAAATAAGGCCGGTCCTGAACTCGGAACGCCCGCCCCGAAGGATGAGAATGCCTTGTCGCTACGTAGAAATCTAGCGAATGCCTTGGATCGCAACGTAGGACGTACGATTCTGGGAGTACTCGCGACCCGGTGGGCTCAGCGCAGGCTGCGCGGGGTGCAGATCGAGTACCGGCAAGGAGTGTGGGTGCATTGGCTTGGTGGATACGCTTTTGCCGACTCGCCACATTTCGACTACTATGCTCACACCATCAAACATTGGCCTCTCATGCTTGAGAATATCCTTTCCCAAGCGGAGGATCATTGGTTTTTTGCCAGCAGACCGCCGGTAGGCGGCATTATTGTCGATGTGGGCGCCGGGAAAGGTGAGGATTGCGTGGCGTTCTCGAGAGCAGTCGGAGTCAATGGAAAGGTGCTCGCCATCGAGGCGCATCCTTCAACTTTCCAATGCCTGCGGACCTCGATCGAGCTGAATGGTCTGAGCAACGTTGTGCCGATCCATTGCGCTCTCACTGAGAAGCCGGGATCGGTGCTGATCGAGACCGCCGATCATTGGCAGGAGAGTAGTGTAATCTCCAACGGTACAGGCGGCGAGCAAGTACCGGGGCTCCCGCTCGACGATCTGGTGAAGCTGCACAATCTTTCAAGAATCGATTTTCTGAAGATGAACATTGAAGGCGGAGAGGCCCTCGCGATCGGGGGAATGACCCAATCGTTCCCCCTTATTCGATCCCTCTGCATATCGTGCCACGATTTTCGCGCCAAACGCGGCGATGGCGAATTCTTCCGCACGAGGGAGTTGGTTGAGAAACGTCTGCAGGCTGCGGGCTTTCAAATCGTTCCGCGGCAAGATCCCAGAGATTATATTGCCGATCAAGTCAATGCATTCAGACCGGAGTAGAGTGGCGGAGTGAATCGTCTGGATCGGGGCGGGTAAAAAGCGCCTGGTGCGTGCGCGGGTTGCGGTGACAGGTTGCGGCGGCGCAGCGCGACGTACAGACGTTGTTGAATACTTCCTTGCAACTGAGCGGGAGTGGAAAACTCCTGATTTATATGCTCGGTAGTGGATGTGATTTTGGACAGTTGCCTGGTCACTTCTCGTTCCTGCAACTTGGATTGAAACCAGATATGCCAAGTCCCAACGGCGTCATCAACCGCGTCGTGCAGACCATCGAGATTTATGAGAAAGCCTGGGGGCGGTTCACGCTACATGGTGTGATGCCCGGTGATGGATTTTCGAGCTCTTTAGGGGTGGGGAATGAGGCATACCGGATGTCGCCTGTTGCTTGCTGTATTGTGCTTCGTTGTTGCCCGCGCGGGAACCTTGGTGTCAGCGCAAACTGCGAAGTTGAAAGAGGACGGCGGAAGTATCGCAAATACGCAGATTACCGCAGAGTGGCAGGCGCGGGGAAACCATCCCGGTTGGTTGCTGGTGCGCGGTGGGCTCAGCTCGATTAAGCTGGATGCACCGTTCGCGATTCTTATCAAGAATCGCGGCACGCTGCATGCATCTGACTTGACCCCGGTGAGCGCGCCAACGACGGAGCGCCTCAAGCCGGTGATGAATGCTTCACAGTATTCGGACCGTATTCCCGGCCTGGCCGTGCATTATCGCCTGGCTGATCCGGAAGGAGAGTTCCGTGGCGACTGGTCGCTGATTTTGCGCGAGGGGTCGAGCTATGTGCGCGAGTCGCTCACGATCACCGCAGGCGATAAGCCGGTAGGCATTACAAATATCAGGATGATCGACGTGCATGCGCCGGGGATTGCGGTTGCTGGAACAGTGCATGGTTCGCCATTGGTGATTCGTGGGGAGAAGGCAGACTTCTACCTCGGTTTTGAACAGCCACTGAGCGAGTCGAGCGTAGTGGACGACCACGGAGTGAGCGAGCTACCGGTTGCGGTGCCGCTGGGGGCGCATCATGCTGTCACTTATACCGCTGTGATCGGCATTGCGCGTAAAGGACAATTGCGTCGCGACTTTTTGGCCTACATTGAGCGCGAGCGGGCGCACCCCTACCGCACGTTTCTGCACTATAACAGCTGGTTCGATATAGGGTTTTTCACGCCTTATTCGCAACAGGATGCGCTGACGCGGATTCACCAGCTTGGCGAGGAACTTCATAAGAAACGCGGCGTGGTTCTAGACTCGTATCTTTTTGATGATGGGTGGGACGACCACAACGACCTGTGGCACATTCGGTCGGACTTTGAGGATGGATTTACACCGTTGAAAGCGGCTGCTGCTGAATACGGCGCCGCACCCGGAATCTGGCTCTCGCCGTGGGGCGGCTACGGTAAGCCAAAAGATGAGCGCGTGGCCACGGCGAAGCGCGATGGGTATGAACTGCAAGGCGGACTGCTGGCGTTGTCAGGGCCGAAGTATTACGTGCGCTTCCATGAGGCCGTGACGGAACTGGTGGCGAAGTACGGCATTAACCAGTTCAAGTTTGACGGCACTGGCAATGCGAACCATGTGATTAAGGGCAGCGAATTCTCAAGCGACTTTGATGCGGCGATTCATCTAATTGAGGATTTGCGGCAGTTGAAGCCGGATCTGTATATCAATCTGACAACTGGCACATATCCTTCGCCTTTCTGGCTGCGATATGCGGACTCAATCTGGCGCGGCGGCGATGATACGAGTCACGAAGGAGTGGGCACAGACCGCGAGCGATGGATCACATATCGCGATGCTGATGTTTACGACGAAGTGGTGAAGCAAGGGCCGCTGTTCCCGCTGAACTCGCTAATGCTGCACGGCATTGTGTATGCGCAGAAGGCCCCCCACCTTTCGACGGACCCGGGTAATGATTTTGCCAACGAGGTTCACAGCTACTTTGGAACCGGCACACAACTGCAGGAAATGTACATTACGCCGTCACTGCTGACGCCGGCGAACTGGGATATGCTGGCCGAAAGCGCGAAATGGTCGCGGGCGAATGCGGCGACACTGAAAGATACCCATTGGGTGGGTGGCGATCCGCGCTGGTTGTCGGTGTACGGATGGGCTTCGTGGTCGCCTGAGAAAGGCATTTTGACGCTGCGCAATCCGAGCGATAAACCGCAGACGATTACGCTCGATGCAGCGCAGATATTTGAGCTTCCCGGGGGTGCGCCGACGCGCTACAAGGCTCGTAGCCCGTGGGCTGCGGATGCTTCGCAGCCCGCTCTTGAACTGCTTGCCGGACGGCCCTATTCTTTCCATCTTGAACCGTTCCAAGTGCTCACGCTGGAGGCACAGCCGCAGTGAATCAAAATGGACAAATTCTTCAACCTACTGTAAGTCTGCTCCGCGATAGGGAAATAGAATCCTATGAATCTAGAAATTTGCGTTGACTCGGTCGAATCGGCCATTGCTGCGGCGAAGGGTGGAGCAAAGAGCAGCCGCATCGACACATCAGCATCGTAGGCGATTTGCGTTTGCCCTCAGTCGGCGCGTAATGCTTCCGTAGGTTCTACGGCGGCTGCGCGCTGTGCTGGGATCACGCTGGCAATCAATGCACTGAGGAGCAGAACGACAGTCGCGGCGCTCAGTGCCGCGAAGTCGACTTCGCCCACTTCAAAGAGGCGCGCATGCAGCATGCGACCTGCAACGAAGGATAACGTGAGCCCCACTGCCAGCCCGGTGATTACCTGCGCGAATGCTGAACGAAGCATCAACAGGATTACATCGCCACGCGTTGCACCAACGGCCATACGCACACCGATTTCACCCGTGCGGCGCTCAACAGCATATGACATTACTCCATAAAGACCAATTGAGGCCAGAAGGATCGCCAAGCCGCCGAAGAGCGTGCTGAGTTCGGCGACCGTTCTCTGCTGGTCGTAATGCACATCGATCTGGTCCTGGAGCGTATGCATATTGAGGATAGCGAGGTTCGGATCGACCTCCGCGAATACTTTGCGGATTTGCGGCTCCAACCTACCTATGTCGCCGTTCAACCAAAGCTGGACACCATTGATGAAGTGCGACCACTTTTCGTTTTCTTTCAGTGCACTGTCTTCATAAGGAATGCTCTGCGAGAGTGCGCCGAAGACCATAGGTTCAGCGGGAAGTGCGGGATCGGCGTATTTCGCGTCGCGAGCCACGCCCACAATTTCAAAGCTTTCGCTGTAGGCCGGCTGATTGAAACCGAAGGTGCGGCCAATGGGGTCTTCGCTCGAGAAGAAGGCGCGTACAAACGCTTGGTTCACGACGGCAACGTGGCGCGTGTCTTCCCGGTCAGAGAGCAGGATACTGCGGCCTTCTATCAAGGGCTGGCCAATGGTTTCAAAGTAGCCGGGGCCAACGCGGTCGTAATCGACTCGATGCGCATCGTCGCTTGGAGGAATTCCTTCGCCCGGTTTGATCACATAATTGGGCCAGTGGTCGGCCATGGGGCTGTCGAGAGCCATGCTTGCGCTCCGAATTCCAGGCAGAGCCTCGAGCCGTATCTTCAAATTCCGATAAATCCTGTCGAGATCGGTCACCGTGTACTTCGCAAGAGGAGGCTCAATGGTTACAATCTCGCGATTATCTGTTTGGAAGCCGAAATCCTGGTTGCGTAAATTGTTGATACTGTGAGTAAGCATGCCGGCGAGGGTCACTAGCAGGAGCGACATCGCCGTTTGCAAAACGACGATGGTCTTCTGCGATATTCCGGCGCCGCCGGCCACGGTGCGGGTGGATCCGCGCATGGACATCATGGGGTCTGTACGCGAAGCAAGCCACGCGGGAACCACTCCAGCAATCACGCCAGTGAGCAACGACAGAACCAGGCAGAAGCTCAGAACCGGAAGCGAAGGCGAAACGTGCACCGGCAAGACCACTGCATGACGAAATGCCAGGCGCACAATCAGGTCCGCTCCGCCCCAGGCAATGATCACACCGAGCGCCCCACCCATTGTTGCGAGCAGGAGGCTTTCGGTGAACGATTGGCGCAGGATTCGCCGCGTGGGCGCTCCCAGGGCACGCTGCAATGCCGTCTGCGGACGTCTCACCATGCCGCGCGCCAGCAGCAGGTTAGCCACGTTTGCGCACCCGATCAGCAGTACCGCGCAGCAGATGCCCAGCAGAATCTTCAGACTGCCGCCATATGAATCGCGCATCTCGCCGATGCCACGGCCCGCTGGCCCGAGACGAATCACCTGCTGCGGAAGTTCGTCATTCAGTTGAGACTGGTACTGGGGCGCAAGAGCAGCTTCTCCGGTCAGCCAGTGCCTCAGTAGGATGGTCAATCTTTCCCCAACGGCCGCAGGATTGGCACCTGGTTTCAACCTGCCAACGAGGCGCAGCCATGACATGGAAGGTATATCGCAGTAAGGAGCCTCGGCATCGGTCAGGTAGTCGACGGACAGAGGAACCCACAGGTCCATGGGATTGCTGGTGAGTGTTTCGCCAAAGAAGCCAGGAGGCGCTATGCCGACAATGGTGAAAGCGAATGTCTCAATCTGAAAGATCGCACCGACAACCCTCGGGTTGCCGCCGTATTTCTGTTGCCAAGTGCGATAGCTCATTACAGCGACGGGCGGAGCGCCTCGGTGATCGTCCGCCGGTGTCAGCATGCGTCCTGCGACTGCACGGACGCCGAGCGTATCAAAGTAATTGCCGCTCACATACTCGCCCATCAGCGCTCGTGCCTGCGCGCGATCTGTGCCCGTACCATACCGGACACTCAAGACCCCAGGTCCCGCCTGGAAAGCTGCAACATGGTCGAACTCAGGCTTCGCAGCAGCCTCCACTTGCTTGTAGAGCTTGAACGAGTAGAGACCCCAGTCTCCCTCGAAGCCGTTGGTCAGGCAGCAGGACTTGCCAATGCCGATCTGGTAGAGCTGCGATGGATCGGTTACAGGAAGAGATTTCAGCATGACTGCGTCAATAAGCGAGAAGATCGCAGTGCACGCGCCAATGCCCAGAGCCAGCGTCAGCACCAGTGTGGCGGTAAACATCGGGGCCAACCTGAACTGTCGCATTGCATAGCGAACATCGGCCAGAACGGTCATTGGATGAGCCTCCCCCGGTGCGAAACTCAGGTAGACTCTTTATACCCTCGGGGCCTTTAAAGGCACAAAGCGGGAAGGCATGCCTCGCAGGAATAGCTTTGTCCTGGAGTTTGGTTGCGAATTATTTCTTGTACGCTTTCGATTTATTGTTTTACCTTGGAGATGCAACTGAGCTCCAGGTACGCGTCGTCTTCAAATCCATGTTTACGCTTGCGCTAAATTTGCCGTCTATTGCAATTTTGGCACTCTGCTGACTGCCTCTTGACAATGCGCGTGAACTACAGTTAGGCTTCGCCTCCGAGTTAAAAGAAGCCGTTTTCCATGTGAGAAGGCGTGTCTAAGCATCTTCCCTGCGGAGCCGTTCCGTCCCCAGGAACGGGAGGAGGCACCATGAAAAGGCTGAACACCTTAGGCCGGGCTGTCCCTTTTTCGTTGCTCATTGCCAGCATCTTGCTAGCGCCGCTCGTTATTTCCCCGCTACATGCGCAGGTGCTCTACGGTTCGGTCACAGGCACGATCACTGACCGGTCCGGCGCCGTCCTTGCCGGAGCGAAAGTGACGATCTCGAGCCCATCCACAGGTCTAACTCAACAAACCATGACGGATGCCGCTGGAATCTATCGGGTCCTGGATCTACCGCCGGGCGATTACACCATCGAGGTAAGCGCCGCGGGATTCAAACCCTTGAAGGTGGCGAATGTGCCGGTGGCGCTGGGGCAAGTCAATGCAGAAAACCTGCAAATGGAGGTGGGCACTGCCACGGAGCAGGTGACGGTCGACGCCTCGGCCGTCTCCTTGCAAACCGAGAAGGCTGACGTACACACGGAAATCTCCAGCTATGCCATCGAGAACATGCCGCTCAATAGCTTCCGGAATTTCCAAGGTGCGGAATTGTTGACTCCGGGCGTGTTTTCGACGTCAGGAATCAGCAACAGCTACCCGAACTCCTCGGCGGACTCGCCGGATCGGTCGTTCTCAATCACTTCGAACGGCATGCCGGATCATGCCAATACCACGCGTGTCGACGGGGCCACCAACCTCTTTATCTGGTTGCCCAACCATATGCTGGTGATACCCCCACAAGATTCGATTTCGGAAGTGAACGTTCAAACCGCGGACTTTGACGTGGAAAAGGGCCTGACTGCAGGGGCCGCTGTGGACGTTACCACGAAGTCCGGTTCGAACCAATTGCACGGCTCTTTGTACCTGTACCATACGGAAAATGGTTTCAACGCAAAGAACTGGTTCAACGGGTCGAAAAGCACCGGTCTTCTCAACAACGTCGGCGCTACGGTGGGTGGACCCGTCAAGAAGGACAAGCTCTTCTATTTCTTGAACTGGGATGACAGCTGGCAGCACGCGGCCGAAGGCTTTTCTGACACAGTCCCTACCGATGACATAAAGTCTGGAGACTTCAGCGCCTACCTTGGCGCTCCTGTTCCGGGTCAGACCGTGTGCACGACTGAGGGCGGAACTGTCCCGTTGCAACAAGGGATGGTTTTTGATCCCGCCACCGGCGTGCAAAGCGGGCCGGGTATCGGCGAGAATCGGTGCGTTTTCTCCTCCGGCGGGAAACTGAACGTCATACCGGGCACGCGGTTGAATGCCGGAGCAATGACGTTCAACAAGCTCATCCCAGAGCCGACCTTGAATGTGGGCCCAGTCGTCTTCGCCAGTCCACATAATTACATTCGCACGAAGGCCGCTCATCTGCTGGGCCGCAACATTGGCACGGCTCGCGTCGATTGGAGCCGGAGCCAAAATCACGTGATATGGGCGAAATGGACGATCCAACAAAACAATTTCCTCGAGCCGTTCGACCTCGGCGACGCCGGCGGTAACGGGAGCGGCAGTGCTTATCAGCGCGCCCAGGTTGCCACGCTCGGCCACAGCTGGACGCTTTCTCCGAGACTTGTATTAACCGGCCACGTAGGTTTTGACCGGATGACCGAGTTTGCGACCCCTCCTGGATACGGTAAGCCACTTGGCGAGAGCCTGCTCGGCATCGCCGGAACGAATACGCCGTCCGGAGATGTTCGATACACCGGTCTTCCCGGAATCACCATCGACGGTTTCACCGGCATGGGCTCCTTGAATTCCTGGGAGCCCGCTCAACGCAATGACTGGACCAGCACCACTGCCCACAACCTGACTTGGATCAAAAACAAACATGAGTTCCGCATGGGCGTCGACATCTCCCATAATCACCTGAACGCCTTTCAGCCAGAAATCTTCTGCTGCCCGCGCGGCAACGTGATCGAGGATGAGGGCGCCACCGCGCTCAACACCGGCAATTTACCAGGCGTCACCCTGTCCCCGGACGCGCAGAACTCTTTCGCGGCCTGGGATCTCGGCCTGATTTCCGAAGGCCAGAACGACGCACAATACATCAAATCCACCGGCAAGGACACCCAGTACGCTCTCTATTTCGGCGATCGCTGGAAGCTTGCCAAGAACTTCACCGCCGATCTCGGATTGCGTTGGGAATACTTCCCTCTGATTACGCGCGACGGTCGTGAAAAGCTCGAGAGGTTCGACACCGCGACCGGATCATTGCTTTTAGGCGGTCTCGGCGGCAATCCCACTCATTTAGGAATGACCACAAGCCACAAGCTGTTTTCACCTCGCATCGGATTGAATTATCAATTCGATTCACAAACCGTAATTCGCGCAGGCTTCGGCATCGCCAACGACACAACTCCTCTGGAACGCCCCCTGCGTGGTTTCTATCCCCTCGCGATTGGTTCCGATCTCTACGACACATCTGAGCCCGCATGCAAACAGCAGGCGAGCCCAGCGAGCTGCTTCGGCCTTCCCGCCGGGCATGGAACTTTCGCCGGAGGCGTTCCTGTCATCCAGCCACCGCCGATATCGTCCTCCGGTAGCCTCGACGTCGGGGCAATTGATAACACACTCACGATTGGAACGCTGGGGCCGGGTGAATTTAAACGCGGCTACGTGGAGTCCTGGAATCTCTTCGTCGAGCGCCAGCTGCCCATGAACGTGGATTTGAATGTTGGGTACGTGGGCAATCACTTCGTCCACGAGATGAATGGGAGGGATTTGTCGGCTGGCCATCTCGGTCAAAGCAGTCCGCCGTCGTATGGCCCGGCCTGTCCCAATTCTGACCCGGGCACTTGCCAGTATTTCGGCGGTCTCTACCAATTCCAGGGCTACCTGGACTCACACTACAATTCGCTCCAGGTTTCAGTGACGCGTCGGGTTGGGCAGGGCCTTTTCGTTCAGGGAGCGTACACCTGGTCCAAAGCGATGGGGTACGTGAACGACGACACATGGGAAAACAGTTTGACGTTTAACTGTCCCGAATGCCAGGAATATAATCGAGGCCCCCTGAGCTTCGATCATACCCACAACTTGAAGCTGGCCTATGTCTACGATCTACCCTTTGGCAAGAAAGTGGGAACCGGCAACAAGGTCGTGAACTACGCCATTGGCGGTTGGAAAACCAGCGGCGTTTTCTCCGCCTTCAGCGGCGCCCCATTGCAGCTTAACCAAAGCGTCAACAACATCAATACTTTCGATACCTCTCCAATGCCCAACCATGTGGCGCACGTGCACTATCTCGGAGGAGCGAGGAACCCCGCTGGCAACGTGCAGTGGTTTGACCCCTCGGCCTTCGCACCCAACCTTTCATCGTGTCCGACGACGGGAGGTTGCTCTTTAAGTGTCCTCGGCAACATGCATCGCACACAATCCTGGCTTCGCGGGCCGGGCCTTTGGCAAATCGACGCCAGCCTGGCCCGAGATTTCAAGATTACGGAACGATTCATCTTTGAGTTGCGCGGAGAAGGACAAAACCTGTTCAATACCGTGCATTTCAACGATCCGACCGGCCTTACCTGTGCTGGGTCGGACGCGACGTGCGGTGGAGACTTAGGTCATATCACAACCAGCTACGGGGAACGTATCGTGCAAGTCTCATCGCATCTGAGATTTTGACATTTTACAGAGCTTGCCTGGTCTAAGCAGTAGCTGGATCGGTTAGGGCATGGCTTCAGCCATGCCCTAATGGCCTCAGAATGAGTCCGCCGCAGTCGGTAAGGCCTAACGAGAGGCCACGAAACAAACTCGATCAATAAATCGGCGGGCAGCTTCGATGCCCAACCGCTAGTGGTGCGCCATCCGGAACGACATAGCATATCCACTCAGCCTCAAGTTTTTTCTGTTTCGTTCTCGTCTACTCCGTCCCAATTGCTGTTCCCGATCATTTTCAGCCTGCTACGATCAGTGGGTCGAACCCCAACTGACCTGGAACTGATGCCAGGGGTTCCGCTACGCCGCTGAGGAGTCTGCGCGTTGAGACCTGCAACCCACATAACAAAAGTTTGCGTTGTTTTGCTTTGTTTTGCTTGCCTGGTGGTCCAGGGATTCGCCCAGTCGGACGACGAGTTGGCAGCTAGATCGCGGCAGGCTAAAGCGCTCATGGGCGAAGGCAAGTTCGCCGATGCCATCCCCATCTATCGCGAGCTCGTTCGCGCACTTCCGAAAAATCCGGGCTTCGTGATGAATCTCGGTTTCGCACTGGATTACTCCGGACACAAACGGGAAGCGCTAACCGAATTCCAAAAGGTTCTGCAACTCGATCCAGGCAACGCCGTGGCCATGCTTTTTTTGGGCACCACCTATCTTGAGTTAGGGGATGCCGCCAAAGCCCTCAGCCCGCTGGAGAAGGCGGTTAGCGTCAATCCCAATGAGCCCGATGCTCAGGAGGCGCTCGCCGAGACTTGCCTGGCTCTCAAGAAATTCGAGCGTGCGGCGGAAGGTTTTCAAAAGCTCTCTCAAGCAGACCCCGGCAATCCAAAGTTCTGGTATGACCTGGGATTGAGTTACGACGGCCTGGCGCAGCGGAGTTTTGACAAACTCACGGAGGTGGCAACTGGTTCCGCCTATTGGCTGGATATTACCGCTGAATCTCGTTTCGAGAACCAACAGCTATTTGCCGCATTCTACTTATATCGTCAGGCGCTGGAAAAAATGCCCTCCTTGCGTGGCATACACGCCTCCATCGCAGAGATCTATCGCAAGACCGGGCACCCCGATTGGGCGGAGACCGAGGCCGCCAAGGAGCGCCAACTCCCGCCTCCGGACTGCGTTCAACACGAAATCGAATGCGATTTTGTGGCAGGACGTTACAGTGATTTGCTTGCTGCGACGCAGGAGCAGACCACCGCGGAATCGTATTACTGGCGAACGCGGGTATATAACGCCTTGGCGCGCGATTCCTACATCCGCCTGGCCCAATTGCCGCCGTCTGGGCCGGCGGAAATCTTGATGGCGAAGATGCAATCTCAACGTCGGCAATATGTCGAGGCCGCGAGACATTGGGCGGAAGCCCTCAAATTTTCCCCCGACGATCTATATATCAAACAGCAGCTCGCCGTTGCGCTTTTCCAGACCGCCGACCTGGATCGCGCCCGGGAGCTATTCGGGGATTTGATAAAGTCTTCGCCGGAATCTGCCGAGCTGAACTATTATCTCGGCGACATCCTTCTAAAGTCGCAGAAGCCGGCGGATGCTCTGCCTCTGTTGATCAAGGCCGTCCGTCAAGCGCCCCACATGCTGCCGGCGCAAGCTTCGCTGGCGCGCACCTATTTGGCGCTCGGTCAATCCGACAAAGCCATCCCCTATCTGAAATCTGCCCTTCCCATCGATGACGACGGTAGCCTGCACTATCAACTTGGACGCGCCTATCAGGCTAGCGGTCAAGTGGAGCTGGCGCGGCAAACCCTGAAGGAATACCAGAAAATTCACGATCAACAAGAGGCAGAAAAGCAGTCGCTCAATCGCGACATTCAAATCACTCCACCGCAGAGCGAACTCCGTCTACCAATCTTCCGATTATCTCTTCCGGCTCCGGTCCAGCCCCGGCTTCTGGGTTTCTAGCTCCTGCGATTCTCGAACCTGCAGGGTCTGATTCGCTTTGACATTTTTCAGAACCTGGACAATTCCGCTCGGCCATTTGATGTCTATGCTTGGAATGGTTTCCATTTTGCCGAGACCAAAATGAACTCCGAAGTGGCTCGAAGACGCATACCCGCATGCACTGGTCATGTGATTATATTGATTCCCGATTCTGACCCGCGCCCCGATGCCGTCACGGTTGCTCTTTGTGCCAGTGAGCTTGAGAATGATCCAATTATTGGTGTCAGGACTCACGTTCTCCCACAGCTCCGCAGAATCTTGAAGCGACGAGACGACCACATCGATCTTGCCGTCATTGTTGAAATCGGCAAAGGCGCTGCCTCGATGCGCTCGCGGGACCTGAAAATCTTCACCGGCTTGCGCCGACACATCAGAAAAGATTCCATCGCCCGCATTGGCGAAGACAGCATTCGGCTGCTTATATTTGGTGGCCTGGAACATCTCAACGTTGTCGTCCACATGCGAACATGTCGTGAACAGATCTTTCCGTCCGTCGTTGTTCAAATCAATAAAGCTGGTGCTCCAGCCGCTCCGTGCGATGGTCAACGCGGAAAGGCGGCTGCCATACGTGTCGTCATTGAAAAGGCCCTTGCCCGCGTTGCGAAAGAGCGGAAAAGTTTCATTCGCCAAACCCACTACGGTGATATCCGGTAAGCCATCATTGTCGTAATCCCGGAAATCCGTGCCCATACTGGAGATGGGCTTCCCAGAGTTAAGCAACGCCACGCCCGCCGTCAGGCCGATTTCCTCAAACGTTCCATCGCCGCGATTGTGAAATAGGAAGTTCTCCTGGTTGTCGTTGGTCACGAAGACGTCCATGAATCCGTCATTGTCGTAATCGGCAAAGGCCACGCTCATTCCCCGCCCGCGGTGCTGCGCGATGCCCGCCTGCTCAGACACGTCTTCAAAGGTTCCATCTCCCCGATTGCGATATAGTGTGCTGCTGAGGCCCTCGAAGTACATTGGGTGGCAATAGACCCGCAGGTTCCGCGATGGATCGCCGCAAAAACGGTTATAGCTCGGGGACCACGAAGCGTAATTCACCACAAACAGATCCAGCAGCCCGTCGTTGTTGTAGTCAAACCATCCCGCGGCCACCGACCACTTATCGCTCTTGATCCCCGCTTTCTCCGTCACATCATCAAAGCGGCCGTCACCCCGGTTGTGATACAAGGTGTTCCTGAAAACGCCGGCTACAAACAAATCGACGTGGCCGTCATTGTCGTAATCCGCGGCTGCTGCGCCCATCGAGTAGCCGATTCCCGTCAACCCGGCCTCCGCTGTCACGTCCGTGAAGCGCATGCCGCCTTCGTTGCGAAACATCCGGTTGGAAAATTTGGAAGACTCCTTCTGCAGCGAAGGAACAGAGGCGCCGTTCGTGAAAAAAATGTCCGTAAGCCCGTCGCCGTTATAGTCGAAGGCCGCGACGCCTCCGGGCATGCTCTCAATCAGATGCTTCTGCGGCGTTGGGTTGTTCTGCAGGACGAAGTGCAGCCCGGCACTCTCGGCGACATTCCGGAAACGGATCGGGCTTAACGACGTTGCGCGATTCGTTTTTTCTTGAGGCAAAAATAAAAATCCGAGACCTGCGGCGAGAAATTCTCTGCGGGTGCTATTGTTCATGCGTTTCACACTACATTCGTTTAATGATCTTGCCATTCCAGAAACGAAAGCGTCAATCTTCCAAATCGCATCCTGCAATGTAACTGGACGGGAAGCCGTCGAGCCACCGGATGTATTCCCCGAAAAGGGAGCAGCCGCTGCTGAAGCCTGCACGCAACTATTGATGATAGGATCGCGCATCGGATCCGAACCAACAAACTCAATCAAGAATTGCTGTCACTTCGAAGAGGCTTCCACCTGTCCCAAGTCCTGATCGATTTCTGCAACCAGGGCAATTTGGCCGCGCGAGGTGGCAAGTTGCTTTGCTTGTTCAAGATATCGGATCGCTTGTACCTTGTTGCCTGCGCGCCCGTAGGTGGCGCCGAGGGCATAGAGGTAGGCAGGTGTTTTGTCGTCTTCCGGGACCAACGTCTGTTGGAACTGTGCGATTGCGCCCTGGTACTGCTGTTGATTCACAAGAATGCGACCGAGTTCAAAGTGAGCTTCCCGCGTGGGATGAAGATCGATCAGCTTCCCGAATTGCAATGCGGCTTCGGACAGCTTGCCCTCCTGCTCGAGCACATAACCGAGATTGCTCAGCGCCGCTTCGTTCGAGAGCCCAAGCGCCAGTGCTTTACGGAATGCTTTCTCCGCGCCATCAAGATTCTGTTGCTTCAGGAGCAGGACGCCATAATTGTAGTAGGCTTCAGGAAACTCATTCGGAGCGACGGCGACGATGGCCTTGTAATGCTCCTCAGCTTTGCTGGCGTTTCCAACTCGACCGTACAAAATCAATAGGTTGACATGCGCTTTCAATATGGAAGGATTGAGTTCGAGGGCTTTTTCGGTTTCCGCAATAGCGTCTTCGACGCGCCCGACTTGCTCAAGCAGCATTCCACGTTCGAGATGGTCCATCGCACTCCGGTCCAAGTCGCGGAGTTCATCGCGAAGGGGGTCCGCGACGGGTGGAACGATGTTGGGATTGCGGTTACGAAGTTCTAGTTGTTCTTTTGCGTCGCTGAGTCGACCCAACCTATGGTAAGCCAAGGCCAAACCATAATGAGCGGCCCCGTAAGTCGGAAACAAGTCGCACGCTTTGCGGTATTTGTCGGCTGCCGAGCTTTGATCGCCACGGGCCGATTGCACGCGCCCCAGCCCATAATAGGCCTCTGCCGTATCGGGATGATCCTTGAGGATGCCTTCGTAAATTTCTGCGGCTGCTTCGATTTCTCCGGTGTCCAGCAGGGCTTCCCCGAGTTTGAGTTTTGCTGGCAGATACTTGGGCTGGAGGTTAAGGGCGGCGGTCAACACAGGCACCGCATCTTGCATTTTCTTCTGATTGAACAAAAGTGAGCCCAAGTAGTACAGCCACTTGAAGGAGGTGGGTACGAGCAAGTGCGCTCGCCGGTAGCACAACGCAGCATCGTCAGTTCGGTGATACAAGTCCAACAGCATCCCGAGCTTCCCAATTGCTTCTGCGTCATTCAGGTGCTCATGCGCGGCAGCGAAGGCCTGCTCGACTTGTTTTTGCGTTTCGGGAGGAAATTCAGAGGTTGCGAGATGCGGAAGCTCGGCAGATACAAGGGGACTCTGCGCGGGTAACCAAACCGCAGAACTAAGCGCGAGAACCAGAAGATACATACCCGCGCTTTTCAGCATCGGGCGAACACCCACACATTCACCGCCTTTTCCGCACTTTGTACCTCTGGGCATAATCTCTAAAATTCTAGTGCCGCGGTGCGGGTGCTTCAATCAGAATTTGGGAATTTACGGCAGCCGCCGCGAACTGTCCGCGTCTATCTCTGCAAATGCGATTGCTCGACGGAGCGAACAAGGCAAGTGGTGATAACAAACCACTGTGGGCGGACCGGATCATTCTGGCACTATTTCGGTTTTCGCTTGTGAATCGGGACTTGTGAAATCAGGATGGCTCCTATCCCCAAGGCTCGGTTCTGCTGAAGACGGGCCAGGCCGCAGATGGGCAGATGGGAGGCGTTGCCTATTTTTAGCGTATCGCTGGACTGCCTTTTCCGGTGCTACTTTTGGTGCCACTTTGTACCGGAATTTGGTGCGAGGGCATGCAGTCGCATGCTGTGTGAATATTTAGACTAACTGATCTAGTAGAAGTACTTGTGCATCGATAAGCAGCCTCGTGCAAGTCTATGCAGCCGTCTGAAAATAGGACTTAAAATCCGAGGTGTCTTTTGTCGGTCGGCAAATTGAAACGCACATTTCACTACGGCTGGTCCGATCCCGAGTAAGTCCCTCATCAGGCTAACCTTAGGCCTCGAATCAGTCCCCTGAAACGGGGATGTCGGTAAGTTTTGGGTGTGAAGGGACGATCAGGCCAATGTGAAACCATGCAATTTCTGTGCAGGCTTTTCGTCGAAGGTGAGGGTAGTGGAACACCCCCTCCAAATTCCTAGTGAGCCGATCAGTGCGTCTTCGAAGGTTCCGGTGCCATTCCGGAGAGCCACAACGGCGTGGTAAACCTCCTGCTCGTTTTGAACCTCGAGCGTATCGGCTGCTAGTACCATCTCGATTTCGTTTGCGATTTCCTCACGTGAGCGCTTGTAAAGACTCTTGAGCACCCAGACCACTTCGAGGATCGTGACCAAGCTGACGAACCCGGGTTCTTCTTCCGTGAGCCGGCGAGAAATGATTTCGGTCGCGCGAGGAGATTGCAGGGGATCGTCTTGCACCAAATAGCGCAGCAAGACGTTTGTATCGAGCCCGATCATTTCTGGTGCCTGAATCTCTGCGTGGCGCCCGCCTCGACGGCAGCGTCGATTTCCTTGAGGGAAACGGGCCTGGCCTGCTTCGGAATGATTCCTTTCAGCCGTGACGTCGGAATCTTCGGCAGAATGATCACGCCATCGGGGTGGAAGAAGAACTTGAACCGGTCGCCCGGTTTAAGGTGCAAACGCTCCCGTACGGCTTTGGGGATGGTGGCTTGTCCTTTACTGCTGAGTGTGGCTTCCATCAACGCGAACTCCTCCACGCTTTACATTTTACCAAAAGTAAAGGAAAATGCATTCAGAATCGTCGGCCCATGGCATTCATTCTGGAGGGTGTGGCTGGATATCCCTCGGCTTTCACGGCGATAACACGGGTTCAAATCCCGTCGGGGACGCCAATTGGAATCAGCAGTTTGTAGCAATCTTCGCCTGACGTTCGCGGGTGCAAAAAAGCCACATTCTTGTGTCCCTTTTGCACCCTCAAAGTGAACATGCCTACGCCGTTCCGAGGATGGAATCATCGTCTGCGGAGTCCGTCGTCGGAAAGAACAAAGCCAGCACGGCGGCTTGCGCGGCATGCTTGGCGGGCGCAACCACCTGCGTTTAGACATCCATCATCGTCCGCAGGGTGGAATGTCTCATCAATTCCTGCATTACTTTGAATTCGGCTCCGACGCTTCTGAGAAGCGTCGAATAGGTGTGCCGGAAGGTATGCCAGCCGATGCGCTTCTGAATATTGAGAGTCGCGGCAACGGGCCGGATGTACTTGCGAAGGATCGAGGCACCCCAATACGGTCGCCGGCCCTTGTGCAATCGACTCGCAAATATCCAGTCGTCGACTTCTGTGAATTTGCAAGTCTTTCTCCAGGTCGACAGAGCTTCTCCGAGCAGTGGATGCAATGGAACCGGCTTCTGCGAAGACTCGGTCTTGCATCGGCCGACGACGCCGAAAACAATCGAACGGATCACGCTGAGTTCCCCGCGACGCAAGTCAACATCGCGCCACTTGAGCCCGAACAACTCGCTCTGCCTCAGCCCCGTCGCCGCTGCCAGGAGTACAAGGGTCCGTTCGCGCAGGGGTAGGTGATCCACCAACGCTTTGATTTCATCGGCTGTCAGCACGTTTGAGCGCTCCGGCGTTTTGCGCCCTGACGGACAAACCGAATCGGGTTGCGGTCAAACAGTTCGTAGCGGCAGGCATGATTAAACAGGATGGATAAGATGCTTCGAATCTTTGCGCGTGAGGATCGCGCGATGGGGAGGGATCGCAACCATGCTTCGACGTCCACGGCCTTGATTTCGTCCAGGTAGCGAGAACCCCAGCGCGGCTTAATCCACTTCCGAATATAACCCCGATAAGTTTTGATCGTGGCGAAGCTCCGGAAGGAATCGACGGATCGCAATTCTCTCTGTTCAAAATGCTCGCAGATCTGCTCGACAGTGACCTTACACGCGCTGGGGCCAGCATTGATATGACCCACGAGAGCTGTTGTCACTTCGCGCGCTGCTTGGGCATCTGGATATTGCCGAACGGTTCCGATCACTCGTTTGCGGTAGATTCGGCGACCGCTCCGGTCTTTCTCAGACCACCGAAACTGCCATACATCCGGTCCGAATTTACGACCGGTCAGAATCACGCTACCTTGTTGCATGTGAGCCTCCTGCCCCTTGTGCGGGCGGAAGCAGTGTTCATCTTTTGGGCTCGTCGGTGCGAGGAAGCTCTCGCTTTCCACGCTCTAGGACATTCTTTTTACTGATCGTGACCATTCGACTGGCAACCGTTATGGCATACTCTGCAATACATCGAACCGGGGAAGGTGGGGTAGAGGGGGGCGGGGAGGGGGGCGCGTCTCTCCGCGAATTTCACGAGGGGCCTGCTTACGTTCAAAATCTGCGGAAGAGGTCTCAGGCAGGAAATCGCTGTAGAAATCCGACGCGGCCACAGCATAGGCAACTCTTGAGCGCTGTTTGGTCTGGGATTTCTACCCATCCGCCAGCTTGGCATCAATGCTATAACGACCGGGACCCGCAACCATAAGCGACGCGAACGAGACCAGGTACAGCGCTATCAGCTCGCCGTGGTCGGCCCCCGGAGTCCTTCCAAAAAAAGTGAAGTGATGGACGAATGCCCACGCAATGAAAATATTGAAAAAGCAATAGAAGGAAAGCCAGCGCGTTCCAAGTCCGATAACGATCAGGAGCGAGCAGACGCCATCGCTCAGCATGGCAAGCACCCAGCCGGTGTTATGCCCGATATGCAACGGATCTGGAAAATGAGGGTTGAGAAGCGTCAACTGGGAGATTTTCTCCCAGCCATGCCTCAAAAACAGGATCAATCCCGCGCCGAAGCGCAGAACAAGTAATGCGGCGTCAGAACTCGAGGGCACGAATTTCGCGTTCAGAATGCGACCAATCACGCATTTTCTCCTTAAGTTAGCGGTGATTTATGACTTTGCAAGCGATGCAAATGGGATAGGCATAAGGAAGTTACTCATTTGCCTTGATCATCTCCGTCAAGTTGTTAACGATGGCGTTCTCAGCGCAGCCGCGAGCCAGCGGACTGCCGTTCACCTCAAAGAGCGGCATGTCATAGGCAGCATCGTCAGCAACGTAACCAAGCCTATCGTTAGCAATGGTGAGCATCACTGTGTTGCGAAGTGGCGAGGTCTTCTTGAGGTGCCAGTAGATTTTGGTAACTACCTCTGCGGAGACCCCGGTCAGAGCGACATCGTTCAGTTGAATGAGGCCGAGATGCAGCGGCATGGTCGTTGCCTGTTGCTGTTTCATGTCGGCCATCTGACTGGTGCCCTGCTTCACCGGGCAGTTGACGATGCGCTCGCCCGCACGGATGTGGACAGTGCCGGTAAGATTCCGCATTTCCGAGCTCACACGCGCCACCTCAGCCGCGAGCATATAGCCCTGCATCTGAGTAGCCTCAAATTGAGCTGCAATGCGCTCCGGGCCAGCTGGTGCCATGCCTCCGCGTGGACCGCCTCCCTCCAGGTGTTGGCCCTCGGTTCCGGTAACCTTGGGGATTTGGTCTCCGGCGGAGCCCATCGTATAGAGCGCCACAATGTTGTTGCCGATCTTCCGCTCAATGACCTGCTCAGCCGCGCCTGCGAGATCACCGCTCACCACGGCGGTGTTAAACATCGCCGTGGAGTGCACGGCGTAATTAAAAAGAATCGCAATGGGTTGGCCGGTCTGGCTTTCGAATTTGAGCACCGATACAGTCTTGTCAGAAATGCCATCTGGGTCATAACCCAAGCCCCATCCGCGCCCCGGCGTGTATTGATCGCGACTCACATTCACGTCGACACTGCCCGTCCCGAAACCGAACTTCGCCGGCTGGAGTTCGGACTTGGCTTTCTTCAGTGCCCCCAACACCTTGTCGTACATCACTTTGGAGTAAGCCAGAGACTCCGGCGAAGCGGGGTGTGCCAGGCCGCCAGGCGTGACTGAGCCGGCGCGAGGCGCGCTGTGATCGTGGGTCGCGGTGATCAAGATGTGGTCTACGGGGATGCCGAGTTCGCTCTGGATTTGTCGGCGAACCTCGGTCGTGTCGCCGACCTCGATCAGGTCAAGGGACACCAGAGCAGCCATCGCCGTGCCGTCGTCAAGGACAAGGACGCGGGCAAAGATGGGGTCGTGCACGCCGGTGAACTTTCCGCCGTTGAATGAGTTGAGGTTCGTTAGGTCCGTAGGCGTGATATCCACGCGGGCGGCGCCCACGCGAAGATTACCAATCGAAGCGTTTGCCTGATCGGCGAGGTGCGACGCAGCTGACGCGCGTCCAGGAATCATCGACAAGGTCAGGACGCCAAGTATTGCCATGCCTGCCGCTGTTCGCAAGTTGGTCGGGGATAGTGTTTGGACTGTCATACGTCTCCTGCGGCTGATGGAGGGATACGGGAGGGCCCAGAACCTTGGCCCGCTTTGGAGAAGAAGCCTGGGACAAAAACCTCGTCCCCTCCGTAATAATCTTCGATCGTCTCGGCCAGACATGGGCATTCAATGATAAAAAGGAGTTGTCATGATAGTTGCGATGTTAACCATTTCTCTGAGTGTAAAGACGCGGGAGACGAAGATCAAGTCTCGAAATATTCTTAATGCAATCGCCGCCTTGGCGTTGCTGGGTGCGTGCAGCACCGGAGCGCTGGCGCAGCCGGCGAAGACCGCAGACTCATGCGCTGAGCTTGCCAGGCTCGATTTGCCGGAAGCGACCGTCACCATGGCGGACGTCGTCGAGCCGATGGCCTTCCGCCTGCCGCCAAGCACGATGGGGCCCGGTGGGCCAGGGGGACCAGGCGGTCCGGGCGGGCCTCCTGGAGGGGGGACCGGCATGGCGTTGGCGCCCTTCGATCCTAAAGACACCACCAATCATGCTCGGTTTTGCCGGGTCGCCGCCACGCTAAGGCCCAGCGGCGATTCGAACATCAGGATCGAGGTCTGGCTGCCCCTCTCCGGATGGAATGGCAAGCTTTTGGGCGCGGGAAACTTCGGGTGGGGAGGCTCCATTATGTACGGTGGACTACTGCTGGGGTTGGAGCGCGGTTTTGCCGCTGTGAGCACGGACACCGGCCACGATAACTCTCTCCCCATGGGTGAGTTCGCGCTGGGACACCCCGACAAGGCGATCGACTACGGCTACCGCGCTGCGCACGCCATGACGGTTGACGCGAAGGTCTTCATCAAAGCCTTCTACGGCGAGGCGGCGAAACACTCGTATTGGTACGGATGCTCGCTGGGTGGGCAGATGGGGTTGACGGAGATCCAGCGGTTTCCCGAAGACTATGACGGCGCCATTATTGGCGCTCCCGCAAACCCTATAGTGGATCTGAACGCGTATCAAATCTGGCCGTCTCTGTTGGTGGCCGAGAAGCCTGCGCGACAGCTTTCCCGCGCGAAGGCTGCGATGCTGCACGAAGCCGTGATGAATGCGTGTGACGCGCTGGACGGCGCAAAGGACGGCGAATTGGAAGGCCCAACCGCTTGCCACTTTGATCCCAAGACGTTGCTCTGCCAAAGCGAAGACGGTGACAAGTGCCTGACTGCGTCGCAGGTAGAGTTTGTGCAAATGCTGTACGCAGGCCCCATCAATCCGCGTACCAAGGAGAGGCAATTCGCGGCGCCTGTGGCCGGCACCGAGGGCAACTTCGGCAATTACTCTCCGAATAATGCGATGGGAGTCGCTGTTGCACTTTTCAAATACATGATCTTCCAGGACCCGGACTGGGATTGGAAGACTTTGGATATGGACAAGGACGTGGCCTATGGGCGGGCGGTACTGCGATCCATCAACCTGGCCGACAACCCAAACCTGAAGTCGTTCTTTGACCGTGGCGGCAAGCTGCTGATGTATCACGGCTGGATGGACGGCGCCAGCCCCACGCAAAGTGTGAGTTACATGGATGCGGTGAAGAAGGCAGTGGGAGCAACGCAGACGGAGAACTCGATGAGGCTGTTTACGGTGCCGGGGATGGGACACTGCATGGGAGGTACCGGCTGCGACACCTTTGACAAGCTCGGCGAACTTGACCATTGGGTAGAAACCGGCAAGGCTCCGGATCGGATTGTGGCCGCCAGGCTACAGGACGATAAGGTAGTTCGCACGCACCCGTTGTGCGCGTATCCCAAAGTCGCGAGATATAAGGGTACCGGCGACCTGAACGATGCCGCCAACTTCGAGTGTGTGAAGAAGTAGGCCGCCCAAGGCTAAGGTCGAAGCAATCAACGCGACATCTCGCCGTCTAAGATATATCGTAAGATGTATTGACAAAAGCCCAGTTAAGATATATCTTAAACTATAACTAACCGGCAAAGGATAAAGGAGATTGAAATGAAAGAACATTTATTTGAGGCACACCGCAGAGGAGATTTTCGCTTTGCAGGGCGAGGAAGATCGGGCCCGGAGGAAGGAATTGTGGGTGGACGCAGGGACAAACAGGGACATACGGGATGGCCCCATCGCTCGGGAATGTATGGTCGTGATCCGTTTACCGATGGGCGTGAGAGGCTCTTCGATGCCGGCGATCTGAAGCTGGTCATTCTGAAGCTCCTGGCCGAGAGCCCCAGCTACGGTTACCAGCTGATGAAGAGAATGGAAGAACGCCTTTCCGGAGGGTATACACCGAGTGCGGGAGTAATCTACCCAACCCTGACCATGCTTGAGGAAGAGGGGTTCGCCTCAGAAAGTACTTCCGACGCAAACAAGAAGGTCTACTCAGTCACCTCTGAGGGCCTCGCCTACCTGCAGCAAAACAAAGAGCGAGTGATTCAGGTATTCGACCGGCTGAAGGAGGCAGGGGAAGGGTTTCGCCGGCGCCGCTCGCCTGAAATCATGAAGGCATTTCACAATCTTCGCGGAGCAGTGGGGGCGCGTGCCTCACGTGAAACGATCACATCCGGGCAGATTCAGAAGATTGCCGATGCAATCAATGCAGCGGCGGCAGCAATCGACAAACTTTGAATTCACTGGCCGGACTCGCTGGGACATTGAAGAAAAACCCGGATTCACAATCGTGGGCACGCGCACTGGACGCAGTGCTCGAGAAAGTTCAGGAGCCATCTATGTATCGCTATCGCATTACGCTGGAGTCTCTGTCCCCTGAAACGGAGGCCACGGAGCTGCAATTTGAAGTCGAAAACCACGATGATATCTTCGCCATCGCGCGCCGCATGTCCGGAAAGCTGGGTTTGGATGAGAATGCCACAAAGGCCTTCGCACTGGGCCTGAAGCTGTTCGGCGAGACCATTCTCAAGAATCGGGATAACCCACTATTTGCTCAAATCAAACCATCAATGGGGGAATTCATGCGTTCCCTGAAGGGAAGCACACGCTCTTCAGGGTCGGAGCCGGTGGCTTAAGCGAACCACTGCCATGACCCGACTAGCGCGAACTTTGGTTTTGCTCTCGATGATCGACAGTTGCAGACGAGCCACCAACTGCCTGGAGCAAAGTGGATGTCAAAATGAGCTCAAGCTTAAGTCATAGCTGAACTTGGACTTCCAACTCGTGTCAATTTAGATTCATTGGTCTTGATTTGATCTTTTCTTTTCCCCCGCCACGTGCTCGCCCAACGCCTCTCACGACAATTTTCAAGTGTTCGCAATAACCCTTGACGATCGTGGAGAGAGATGATTAACATGTGAAGCTTATTGGAGAGAGCAGGCCTCGGCGACCTTGAATTTATCAATCGGGGAATCATCTTCAGAAGAATTTCAGTTTCTCCGCTGATAGTTATAGAGATGGTGGGATCAGGGAACGGCAATGGCATGCGGATCCATTCGGTGACCGATTGCACTTCGTCCGTTCGGTACTGACAGGTCTGGAAGGAAGAGTCTTATGTCTACCGCTAAATCCGCCATGGCCGCTCCACCGGACATTCTCCGTGCTGCGGCACTGGAACTGGTGGTCACCGATCTCGAGGCATCGCGGAACTTTTACCACGATGTGCTTGGCCTGCTAATCACCTATGAAGACGGGGACGAGATCCACCTTCGCGCCTTCGAGGAGTACCTGCATCATTCTCTGTTCCTGCGAAAAGGCCCCGCGGCGGCAGTCAGACGGATATCGTACCGTGTGCGCGCTCCCAGGGATCTCGATGCCGCTGAGCGGTATTTCGGAGAGTTGGGCGTGCGCGTGGAGAGGTGCCCCAGGGGCACGACCCGCGGCTTTGGCGAACTTGTTCACGTGCAGGATCCCCTTGGTTTCCCGCTGGAGTTCTTCTGTGAGGCTGAACACGTTGAGCGGTATACGCAGCGTTACGACGCGTTCGGTGCAGCGACGCTTTTGCGTCTTGACCACTTCAATATCCTGACGCCTGATATTCCAACCGCGCGGCAATACCTTCTGGATCTCGACTTCAAGGTCTCCGAGGAGATCCGTGATGAAATGGGAACGACCTTCGCGTCCTGGATGTATCGCAAACCATCTGTGCACGACATCGCTCTAACCCAGGGCGATGGGCCGCGTCTGCATCACTTCGCCTTCAATGTCCAGGAGCGCCACGAGATTCTGCACATCTGTGACCACCTCGGCGCGCTGCGCCAGTCGGAGAGAATTGAACGCGGCCCGGGACGTCACGGCGTATCGAACGCTTTTTATCTCTACCTGCGCGATCCCGATGGCCACCGTGTCGAGGTCTTCACCACAAATTACTACACGGGCGATCCCGATAACCCAGTGAAGATCTGGAGTGTGCATGACAATCAGCGTCGCAGCTGGTGGGGCCACTCGATTATCCCGACTTGGTACACAGAAGCTTCGAGGGTATTGAATCTGGACGAAGAACTGCAGCCCGTGGCAACGCACCAAGGCTCGATCGAATTGAAGGCGACCGTCGGCGCTGACGGTTACTGAGCCCACGCGAGGCGTTTTCGAAGTGACTTAATTGACTTTTGCTGTTCTATCAGGACCAAGCTGCCAAGGGAACGGAGACTCGAGGTATGGCCAATCTAAAGGACCGGACGGCATTCAGAATCGCGATCGTCTTCGGTCTGGGCGTGATGGCGGCGATGACGGTAAGCGAAGCCGTGACAGAGTTGAGTGCAATAGCCAGAGAGTTCCATCCGGACAATCGTTCGCTGATCGGCCTGGTCATGTCGCTGCCATCCCTGGTCGTCGCATTGGGAGCATTACTAGCCGGATTCGCCGTAGACCGGATAGGCGACCGACGCGTCCTGCTGGCTGGCGCGGTTACAGCGGTTATCGGTGATCTTTGTGTCATCGCTTCGCCTTCGCTTCAACTGTTGCTGGCGGCCCGCCTGCTTACGGGTGCTGGTTACGTGCTGATTGCCGTCGCGGCCATAACGATCCTGATGCGAATCACCAGCGGCAAGCAGCGCGTGATGGCTCTGGCTCTATGGTCCACATCCGTCCCGGTTAGTTTCATCCTGCCCTTTTTGACTGCTGGGCTCGCGGCGCGATTGGGAACCTGGCGGGCCGCTTTTGCTGCCCATGCCGGGCTGACCGCGATCCTCTTATTGCTGGCAATTTTCAGTCTCCCGAAGACTGAGAGCCTCTCTCTTCAGACCTCGCGCACATCGGGGCTGAGTGCGGTGCTGCGGACGCCCTGGCCCTATTTGCTTGGCCTGTCTTTTGCAGCGAACGCTTTCCTTCTGACTGGCACGATTGCGACGCTGGGCCCCTACCTCGCCGGTCGCTATGGAGTCAGCGAACTCGAGGTGCAGCGCTGGAACGTTCTGGCCATGATCGCGAACATGCTGGGATGCCTTCTGGTTGGTCGTTTACTGAATACAGGCGTGCCCGCTCACATCATCGGATTGTGTGGAATCGTCCTGAGTAGCGGAGCAGCGGGGCTCATCTTTGGGGCTCAGATCGGAACTGCCGGATCGATCGTCGCCTCGTGTGTGTTTACCTTTGGCTGCGGATTACTTGTTGGGATGTGGGCCCTGGTGCCACGATGCGCGCCTTCGCCGAGCAGCATGGGCGCAACCAGCGGACTGGTTACCCAGCTGACGCTGATCGGTGTGCTCCTGGGCGCTCCGCTCGCATTTGCGGCACAATCGGCGCCGACATCCACACCCATGCTGACGCTCATCGTTCTAGGAACGTTGATCTGCCTGGCTGCCGGCGGCCCGATTTGGCTGCGCAACCAGGGGGCACAACCCGCGGGTCTGCCTGGGGCATCCTCTCCGCTCGGGGTCAAATAACGTACGCACTGCGGAACAGGCATGTGGTCGAGGAGGAATTGAGTCATGTTGAATATCGCGATTATCGGCGCGGGACCTGCCGGTTTAGCTACCGCTCTGCGGTTGCACCAGAAGGGTTTTCGGCCAAAGATCTACGAAGGGGTTACAGCGATCAAGCCGCTGGGCGTTGGAATCGACGTCAAGCCCTATGGAACGAAGGAAGTTACCGAACTAGGACTGCTTGAGGAGTTCCAAGAGATCTCGGTCGAGGCGCGTGAGTCGATCTTTTATACCCGTTATGGCCAGGAGATCTACGCCGAGCGATGCGGCAAGCATATGGGCTACGAACACGAGCAGCGCTTCGTCCACCGCGGCACCTTTCAAATGATGTTGTTCGACGCGGTCATTGAGCGGCTGGGGCCAGAATCCGTAGTGCTTGGCGCGAGTTGCAAGGGCTTCAGTGAGGATAACCATGGTGTGACGATCAGTTTTGAGTCCCGTGGTCAGGGGGCGCCCACGGAAGTTCGCGCAGACGTCATGATTGGCGTTGACGGCATAAAGTCGGCGGTGCGCAAGCAGCTTCTGCCGGAATCAACGCGCAGTCATTATTCGGGCATTACGCTCTGGCGCGGGGTGACCCTGATGAAACCGTTCAAGAGCGGTGGCACGATCCTGCATATCGGCGATCCCAAGAGCCAGGGCAGCCTGATCGTATATCCCATTCGTGACAACGAAGACGGGCAAGGCAACACGCTGGTGAATTGGGTAGTCGAGCAGAATGGACGGCCGGAAACGATTGAGGACTGGAACCAGAAGGTCACGCCCGACGAGATCGCGCACAAATTCGATGAGTGCAAGCTGGACTTTCTCGACGTGGGCCAGATGATTCGCAATTGTCGCGAGGTCTATCTCTTCCCGCTCATTGATCACGATCCGCTGTCGCAATGGTCCTTCGGCAGAGTGACACTGCTGGGCGACGCGGCGCATGCGATGTACCCTCGCGGCGGCAACGGCGTTTGCCAGGCGCTGGTCGATACCCGCGTCATCGCCGAAAAGCTGGCAACGATAAGCGACCCGGTTGAAGCGCTGCGGGAGTACGAGGCGGAGCGGCGCAACATTGTAAACCGGATCGTGGTCGCAAACCGCGGGGAGGGGCCCGAGGTTGTGCGCCGCATTGTCGAAGAACGCAGTGGCGGAAAGCCCTTCGACGACATCGAGAAAATTCTTCCGCTCGCTGAAGCCGATGCGATCTTCAAGGAATACCACCGGCTGGCAGGAATGAAGCGCCCTGATGAAAAGCCCGGGGAGACCAGCGGCTTCCGGTCAATGTTCCTAACAGAACGCTGAGCGTTGGACCAACAATTACTGAAGAGGACTTCATGATAGGTGATAGAGCCACGATCGAGCTACCTGGTCCCGCCGCCAGCTTGGGTATCTCGACAAGATTGCCGATGCAAACCTGCACTGGCTCACTCCGTTTTTCCTTCACGGACTTTGAAGGTGCGTTCATTAAGGTTCGATAAGGAGACCTTTCCCAAGTGATTATCGACATCAATATGCACCACCTTCCTGATGACCTCTTCAGCAACGAAAAGATACTTAATGGTTTTTTGAGTACAGCTCCGCGCTCTTATGGAGAGATCGCTTCGCTCGGCACTCTGGAGAGTGGCAAACGTCAACTTATTCTTGAAAAACCAAAGGGCTATCAAAACCTGAACTATGTGGAGGGCGACTATTCGCTCGAAGCCAAGCTAAAGGCTATGGATGACGCGGGCGTCGACAAAGCCATCCTTCGCGTGCCGGTGTGGCAGGAGTGGCTCCAACTTGACACCTGTAAGGTCGTGAATGACAACGCTGCGGAAATGTGCAGGAAATCAGCCGGACGCCTTTACGCGAATGCCGTTCTCCCGCCGTGGGGAGGAAAAGAGAACCTCTATGAACTTGAGCGTTGTCTGAAGGACCTCGGAATGGTCGGTGTCCAATTAGCCTGCCACTACGGCCAGCTTTACCTTGACGACGAGGTCTTCAAGCCCTACCTGAAAGTGCTGAATGAAATGGACGTGCCGGTGGTTGTTCATCACACCCCGCTACCGGTCTACTGGCAATCGATCTACGAGTACACGAATTTGCGGCGGGAACTCGGTCGCATCATTGACCAGGCCACAGCCGTTGGACGCGAATTGTTCAGCGGCATATTCGAAGAGTTCCCGAGTCTCAAATTCATTCACACCATGTTCGGCGGTAATTGGTTTGCGAACTACCACCTGCTCACTCCTCACAAGACCAAGAAGAAAGAAGCCATGTCGCGATTGGACACTTCCGGTGTGGAACAAATTTCCAGCTATCTGAAGAACAACATATTCTTCGATATGACTCATCCGGCGTCCTGGGGCAAAGCGGAAGTCGAGTGTGCCATCAAGGTGTGCGGTGCCGATCATGTGCTGTTTGGCAGTTCGTTCCCGGTCTTCTACGGTTGGATGTCAGAAGGCGTTGAGTTTGTACGAACTCTGGACATTACCGAGGAAGAACGCGAACTCGTCACAAATGGGAATGCTCGCCGCCTCTTCAAGCTCCAGTAAATGGATCGAATCGAGTAGAAGATCTTTTATCCGAAAGTTCATAACCCGGCGGCCCGAACGTGGGAAGTGCATGAAACGATGAGCAACGAAGACTTTCGAAACAACCTGCTCTCTCCGGAATCGCCGCGGATATTGAATGCCCGCGGACTCGACCCCTTTGACTATGCGAAACCGATCCTTGCAAGGCAGGACGCCCGGTTTCTCATCGACTCATGGATGGACCTCTACTCGCAACCATTTAAAGGGATCACCGCCAATGGCGAAATCGAGAAGGATCTCTACTCCCTTGAGGACGAGGGACTAAACCCCCAGCCGATCGTCGACGCCGGCTTGGTGCTTCTCGCCGAACTAAGCGACGGCGAACGAAAGCGTATCCAGTATGGAATTAACGCGCACGAGTGGCGGAGTTGGTATAACCCGGAGTTCCCGATGAACTCGCATGGCCTGCGGCTGGACTATGTCACGCCGCAGGTGCGAGAGGCAGTCGTGAACCTGATGCAAGCGAGCCTTGGTCCTGAGGGCTATCTCAAAACGGAACAGTGCCGATCTGCCAATCTGTACCTGGGCGAGCTTTATGACCTTCGCAACATCATGAATGAGTGGAGCTATCACTTCCTGCTTTACGGAACGCCATCTACCGTTGAGCCGTGGGGATGGAGCATGTATGGCCACCATTTATCGGTCAACTGTTTCATACTCGGCAGGCAGTTGGTCATCTCTCCGGTATTTCTGGGATTTGAACCGAACCTCGTCGATCGCGGAGAGGAAGAAAGGTTCCGCTCGTTCGAGAAGGAAGAGGGGCTGGGGCTCGATTTGATTCGTTCGCTTTCTCCTGACCTGCGTGAGAAAGCGATCATCTTCAAACACATGGTCGACCCTGCGATGCCAAAGGGCCGCTGGCACTTTGCCGATGAGCGCCATCTGGGAGCAGCGTTCCAGGACAATCGCATCATTCCGTATGAGGGCGTAGTCGTAACGGATATGTCGTCCGAACAGCAACAACTGTTGCTGATGCTCACGGAGGCGTTTCTGGAGTTTCTCCCCGAAGGTCCGCGCGCGGCGCGGATGCGCCATGTTGCGTCGAAGCTCGAACGGACCTACTTCAGTTGGATTGGCGGCTACGGAGATGACGACCCGTTTTACTACCGCATCCAGAGCCCTGTGATCATGCTTGAATTCGATCATCACAGCGGCGTATGGCTGACCAATTCCGACCCCGCCAAATTTCATACCCACGTGATCGTCCGTACACCGAACGGCAACGACTACGGCAAAGAATTGCTTCGGCTTCATTATCAGAAGAATTGCGGCAACGACCAGCGAATCGTCGAAGAGGACCGCGAGCCGGTGCAGTACGCTCGCAATCGCGACCAGGATACTTCTTTTGTCCCCGAGCAACGAGCCGAGCACGATTCCCATGGCTAGCGAAGGCGGAGACTATCTGTGAATTCATGATCGCAGTAAGGCACGTATCGGTTTTCAGCTTACTCGCAGGAGAAGTTAGATGGATCTGGGAATTCGAGGTCGGACCGCGTTTGTCTCCGCCTCATCGCAAGGACTTGGATTTGCCTGCGCGGAGTCTCTGGCACGGGAGGGAGTGTCGGTCACGCTAAATGGCCGCACTGCGGAGAAACTCGAGGGCTCGGCTGAAGAACTGCGCCGTCGAATTCCTGGCGCTGACGTGAAATCCATTGTCGCTGACTTGACCACGGAGGAAGGCCGACGCGCGATTTTCGCCGCTCGCCCGGAGGTCGATATCCTGGTGAATAATAATGCCGGCCCACCGCCGGGCAAGCTGGATGACTGGGATGAGGCTGCTCTCCTTTCTGCGATGGGCGCGAATATGATTCCGGCTGTTCAACTCATGCGTGCCTACATTCCGGGAATGAAAGCCCGTCGATTCGGGCGGATAGTGAACATAACATCCGCAATGGTTAAGTCGCCACACTACGAGATGGGCCTGTCGACTTCGGCGCGTGCCGCGCTCACCGCCATGAGCAAAGCCATCAGCACATCGGTTGCCGCCGACAACGTGACCATCAACAATCTGCTACCGGAGCGCATCGACACGCCGCGGCAGGAATTCATGGCCCAACGGATGATGGTACAACACGGCATCGATCGGGATGAAGCGCGCCGCCGAATCGCGTCAACGATCGCCGCGAAGCGGCTTGGCCGGCCGGACGAGTTCGGGGATGCGTGCGCATTCTTGTGTAGCGTACAAGCTGGATATATCTCCGGACAGAACCTTCAACTCGATGGCGGCTCTTACGAGGGACTGATCTGAGCCTCAACTGATGCGAGGTAAATGAATAATGCAAGGGGATGAAAGAGGTGCGGTACTCGAAGCCGAGCGCCGGCGGCAGGCCGCTTTGGTGGTTGTTGACCTTGCAGAGTTGGACAGGTTGTTCGCCGATGATCTGACTCACATTCACAGCACCGGCCTCGTGCACGACAAGCCACAACTCATGCGGCACATCGAACAGAAGCGCGCTTTCATCTCCGTCACACGCGGGTCACTGAATGTGAGGATTCACGGCGATATTGCGGTGATGACCGGTCCAATGACCAACCGCATGCGCGCAAAGGATGGAAACGGCGAGATCGTGCTCGAAGGATTTGTGACCCAGGTTTTGCGGCGTTCGAAAGAGGGTTGGAAGTTCATTAATTTTCAGCTCACTCCCGCCCGCGAGCCGTGACTGTGCCGTTTCATGCAATAAGCAGCTCAATGAATTGAGTGCCGAAGGGAAAAGGATGAAGCTTGTTCGCTTTACCGTAGGAGGGAAGATCCGCGTCGGAAAAGTGGTCGATGGTGCCGTAGTCGATCTCTCAGGAATTGCTGCTGTTGGTCATTCGATGCGCCAACTCCTGGCGGCTCTTCCGGAACTCCGCGCGTGGCTTGAGGCGGCGACCGGTCCTACCTTTCCTCTGGACTCGGTGAAGCTTGAAGCGCCGTGCGGCGATCCGCAGAAATTCCTTGCCATCGGCATGAACTACAAGGCACATGCCGAAGAGGCGCGGGCGGCAGGTATCCCAATTCCGACCAGTCAGTTGTGGTTCAACAAACAGGTGTCCTGCCTCAACGGTCCCTACGATCCGATCGAATTCCCGCAGGCAGTCGAGAAGCTGGATTACGAGATCGAACTCGGTGTGGTCATTGGCCGCAGGTGCCGGCGCGTCGAGGCGGTCGACGCGCGTGCCGTTATCGCCGGCTACCTGGTCATAAATGACGTCTCGGCCCGCGATTGGCAGCATCGTTCTCCCACGTTTACGTTGGGAAAGTCGTTCGACACGCATGGTCCGATCGGGCCATGGCTGACTACCGATGACGAGATTGACGATCCGTTGGCGCTGGAAATGGTTTTGACGGTCAATGGAGAAGAGCGCCAGCGCATGACGACCGGCGACATGATCTACAACATCTACGACCAGATCGAATATCTCTCGACAGTGATGACGCTGGAGCCCGGCGACATCCTTGCCACGGGAACTCCTGCGGGAGTCGGCGCTGCTTCCGGCCGATTGCTCAAGCCGGGCGATGTTGTTCGCGCCGAGATTGAAGCACTTGGGTATATCGAGAATCGAGTCGTCGCCGAAGTGTAGGCGATCGCGGTACTGATCGGCGCCTCATTTCTTTAGCGCGGCTCGAAAATGCTTGACATGTTAAGCAATGTGGCGTCAAGATGAACGAGATCCCGCTCTTTTGAGAGCGCGAGCTTCAGGAGTTCTGTTCATGGTAGGGTCTTGTTTACGCGAATGCGTCCCGATCGACGGTACGGTTTACGGCGTCGCGCTGGATGGGGATGACCCGCTTGGCACGCATTCGGAACTCTTCAGCAGGCCGCCATACAATGGGGCTCCTACAACCCCGGTTCTCTTTATCAAGCCTCGCAACACATTTCTAGCACACAACGGCATCGTGCAGTTGCCGCACACCCTAGGGGAAGTGGAGGCGAATGCCGCCCTCGCAGTGGTTTTTGGCCGCGACACGCGTGGCGTCGCGGCCGCGCAGGCACTTAATGCGGTGGCGGGATACACCCTTGCGATCGACCTGGCCGAACCGGGCGCGGATTTCTTTCGTCCACCAATTCGCGAAACGTGTCGAGACGGGTTCCTGCCGGTGGGGCCGGTGATCGTGTCCTGTGATGCCATCGATATTGGCAGGCATCGATTACGTCTTGAAATCGACGGTCGAGAGGCCGCATCCCTGAGTCTTGAGGGAAGCGACGAACGCATTGCGAAGCTGATCGAAGAGGTGTCGGCATTCATGACCTTCCGCGCCGGCGATGTGTTGCTGGCGAGTCGCACGCCGCTGCGGCCGTGCGCGCGGATTGGCAGCCGGATCTCCGCGATACTCGATGGCATCGGACGGCTGGATTGCTGTCTCGGACTGGAAGATGAGGTTACGCGATGAAGCATGCACGCATTGCATACCGAGGCGCGTTACGCACGGCCCTGGTCGAGCAGGATGACGAGTTGTTGCTGATGGCTGACGGTCAGCGTGCTGGTTTCGACGAAGTGGTCTGGTTGCCGCCTTTAGAGCCGAGGACGGTGTTTGCGCTGGGCCTCAACTATGCCGATCACGCCACCGAACTCAGCTTCAAGGCTCCTGAAAGACCGCTCATATTCCTCAAGGGGCCGAACACGTTCGTGGGGCACAACGGATACAGCCCATGCCCTGCAGATGTCCGGCAGATGCACTTCGAATGCGAGCTCGCCGTGGTGATCGGACGCAAGGGTCGTCGTATCCGCCAGGAGCAGGCTTACGACTATGTAGCTGGATACACCATTGCCAATGACTACGCGCTGCGGGAATACCTGGAAAACTACTACCGGCCTAATCTGAGGGTTAAAAACCGGGATTTTTGCACACCGCTCGGTCCGTGGATAGTGGATGCAATGGATATAGCGGACCCGATGGCGCTTGGATTGCGCACCTTTGTCAACGGCGAGGCTGAACAGCACGGCAATACCCGCGATATGATCTTTGGGATCCCCGCGTTGATTGAGTACCTATCGGATTTCATGACTCTGAGTCCCGGTGATCTCATCCTGACAGGTACGCCCAAAGGCGTCCGCTACCTGGAGCCATGGGATGAAGTTATCACTGAAATTGATGGAATTGGATGCCTTGCGAACACGATCATCCCGGAGCCGAAGGGGCAGAGGCGTGAGCTTGTGCCAGTTTCTGAAACCCCTTCATGGCGTTGCCCGGAGCCCGCATCGTAGCTTTACATATTCCTTAAACTCGCCACCGTGTGAGGACAATAACATGCCGCATTGCATCGTCGAGTACACCGACAACCTAGGCCCGGATGCCGCGATTCCCGAACTTCTCGAGAAACTGGCGGCAAAGTTTCGCGACTCGAATGGCGTGTTTCCAACCGGCGGGATCCGCGTTCGCGCCATTCGGCTGACTGAATACGTGATCGCCGATGGCAAAGGGAATGATGCTTTCGTCAACGTTACCGCGAAGATCGGACCGGGGCGGGATCCTGACTTCAAGAAGCAGTTTTTCAAGCGGATGTTCGAGATGGTGAAGGAGCATTTCAAAGGTGTGTTCGCAACGCGGTCGTTTGCCCTGTCGCTATATGTTGAAGAAGCGGATGGAAACGGCTCCTTCAAAGAGAACAACATCCACGCGCGTCTCAGGAGCCAAAAGTAGACGATGGCTCTCAGCGATAACACGATCATGAGTCTGGCTTCCCGTCTTGACGAGGCTGAGAGGACACGTGCTCAGGTCCGCCAGTTCTCGCTGGAGTTCCCGGACATAACCATCGAGGATGCTTATGCCATCCAGAAGGAATGGGTGCGCCGCAAGATCGCCGAAGGGCGCAGGCCCATCGGCCACAAGATTGGGCTCACATCGCGGGCCATGCAGCGGTCATCTAACATTACCGAACCGGACTACGGCGTGCTCCTCGATGACATGCTGTTCCGGGATGGCTTCGACATTCCAATTGAGCGCTTCATTGTGCCGCGTGTCGAAGTTGAACTCGCATTCATCCTCAAGGATCGGCTGAGCGGCCCCAATTGCACCATCTTCGATGTACTGAAGGCGACGGACTATATCATCCCGGCTATCGAGATCATCGATGCGCGCATTCAGCAGATTGATCCTGAAACAAAGGTCACACGAAAGGTCTTTGATACCATTTCGGACAACGCCGCCAATGCCGGGCTGGTGATGGGCGGTCGTCCGGTGAAGGCCGACGCAACTGACCTGCGATGGGTCGCGGCCATCCTGTATCGCAACGGAGTGGTCGAGGAGTCCGGAGTCGCCGCAGCGGTGCTCAACAACCCCGTGAACGGACCCGCGTGGCTGGCCAACAAGTTGCATCCGCATGGCGTCTCGCTTGAAGCGGGCGAAATCATCCTGGGTGGATCGTTCACAGCGCCTGTGCCTGCGCGGGTGGGTGACACATTCCACATCGACTACGGACCTCTAGGATCCATCGCCTGCCGTTTCACGGGAGACCAGGCATGACCGATGTGATCGAAAATGGATTCAAGCAGGCGCTCGCCGCGGGCCAGGTGCAGATCGGACTCTGGACGAGCTTTGCGGATGCGTATGCCGTCGAGATCGTGGCAAGCGCCGGCTATGACTGGCTGCTGATCGATGCCGAACACGGGCCGAATGATTTGCACTCCGTTCTCGAACAACTGCAGGCTGTGGCCGCATACCCTACGCATCCGGTGGTCCGGCTGCCGACGGACGACCCGGTGTTGATCAAACAGTATCTGGACATCGGCGCCCAGTCCCTTTTGATCCCGATGGTCGAGAGCGAGGGACAGGCCAGACGACTGGTGTCCGCCACGCGTTACGCGCCCCAAGGCATGCGTGGCGTCGCTTCTGCGCGGGCTTCACGATGGGGAGCGGTGAGCGACTATCTCAAGCGGGCCAGTGATAGCGTCTGTCTGCTAGTTCAGGTGGAGACGGTGAAAGGTCTCGAGAGTCTTGACGAAATCCTAGCCGTGCCGGGAGTCGACGGCGTGTTCGTCGGCCCTTCGGATCTTGCCGCCTCGCTTGGTCATCTGGGGGATCCCGGGCATCCAGACGTCGTTGCCACGATCACAACCGCTATCGAACGCATTGTCCGTACGGACAAGGCCGCCGGGATTCTGACGTCGGACAACGCGCTGGCTCGTACTTACATTGAACTGGGTGTGACGTTCTGTGCGGTCGGAATCGACACAATGATGCTGGCCCAGGCCGCACGTACGTTAGCGCGCAAATTCAAGCAGGACTTGCCCACGGTACCGCAGCCCAAACCAGGTGCCACGTACTAACGATTGAAGCCGACGGGGAGCGGCTACCTGCACCTGCGGTAACCTTTGATGCCCCGATAAACAAACAGTAGTTGCCGCAGATTGAGTGACGCAGCGGTGGATAATCGAACGGCGTACATCCTTATGGCTCGCAGATGTAAGGGAGTGCAGAGCAGATGCCAACATTGGAATCAGTCGATCTTAAAGACGCCTCATTGCTGCGGTCGCAGGCTTATATAGCTGGGGAATGGCGGGATGCCGACAATTGCGCGACATTCGAAATTCGCAACCCCGCGAGCGGAGAGGCAGTCTCGACGGTGCCGCTGATGGGCGCTACAGAGACGCGCCGCGGGATAGAAGCCGCAAACGATGCGTGGCCCGCGTGGCGCACCCGGCCCGCTCAGGCCCGCGCGGCCGTGCTCCGCAAGTGGCACGACCTAATGATCGAAAACGCCGATGATCTTGCGCAGATCATGACGGCCGAGCAGGGCAAGCCTCTGGCGGAAGCGAAGGGCGAGATCCACTACGCGGCATCATTCCTCGAGTGGTTCGGTGAGGAAGCCAAGCGCATCTATGGCGATACCATTCCAAGCCCCACGGCGGATAAGCGCATTCTCGTTGTGAAAGAACCGGTGGGCGTATGCGCGGCCATCACCCCTTGGAATTTTCCCGCCGCGATGATCACGCGCAAAGCCGGTCCCGCGCTCGCCGCCGGGTGTCCGATCATTGTGAAACCGGCGGAAGCTACCCCGCTAACGGCGCTTGCGCTCGCTGAACTGGCTTCGCGCGCCGGGGTGCCGGTTGGCGTCCTCAGCATCATCACCGGTGAGCCGAGAAGCATCGGCTCCGAAATGACCGGCAACCCACTTGTGCGAAAGCTCTCCTTCACTGGATCAACTGCAATCGGCAGGCAGTTGATGGCGCAATGCGCGCCGACGGTGAAGAAGTTGTCGCTGGAACTCGGCGGCAACGCCCCCTTCATCGTCTTCGAGGATGCGGACCTCGATGCTGCCATCGAGGGCGCCATGGCATCGAAGTACCGCAACAGCGGCCAGACCTGTGTGTGCGCAAATCGATTCTATGTGCACGAGCGCGTCTACGAAGCATTTGCCGACAGGCTGTGCATCGCAGTGGGGTCGTTGAAAGTGGGGCGCGGCACCGACCCAGGCGTCACCCAGGGTCCGCTCATCAACGAGGCCGCCGTGCGTAAAGTGGAATTGCATATCGAGGACGCACTCGCAAAAGGTGCGCGCATCGCCGCAGGTGGGAGGCGACACGCGCTCGGCCGCACTTTCTTTGAAGCGACGGTCCTGACCGGAGTAACCCGGGCCATGCGGCTTGCGGAGGAAGAAACATTCGGGCCGGTAGCTCCGCTGTTCAAGTTTGCCTCCGATGAAGAAGTGGTGCAGCTCGCGAATGACACCGAATTCGGCCTCGCCGCCTATTTCTACAGCCGGGATGTGAGCCGCGTCTGGCGTATTGCGGAGGCGCTCGAGTACGGCATGGTGGGCATTAACACCGGCCTGATTTCGAATGAGGTTGCGCCGTTCGGCGGGGTAAAGCAATCGGGTCTCGGGCGCGAAGGCTCACATTACGGCCTCGATGAATATATCGTCTTGAAGTACATGTGCATTGGAGGTATGCAAAGTTCGTGAAATGACGCCCACATGACCGTTCGCGATCGTGCGCCATCCCGCCGTACGGCAGTTGAGGTCCTTCCAAGTGCACGACTCCGAGGTATAGCAATGAAAAAAGATTCATGGACGGAAATGGATGAATACATTTGCTCCCGGCTCGTAAGAGAAGATCTCGCCCTGAATGCTACTCTCGAAGCGAGCGCAAAGGCAGGTTTGCCCCCGGCCAACGTTCCACCTAATCAGGGGAAGTTTCTATACTTGCTGGCCATGATCCGAGGAGCCCGGCGCATTCTCGAAATCGGCACTCTGGGAGGGTACAGCACGATCTGGCTCGCTCGCGCTCTTCCCGCTGACGGCGTGCTGATATCCATAGAAGCGAAGATGGAACATGCAGCGGTGGCGAAGAAGAACATTCAATTTGCGAAGTTGTCTCACCAGGTCTCGATCATAATCGGCAGAGCCGTAGAAACGCTCGAGCACCTGATCGAAGAGAACGCCGAGCCATTCGACTTGGTTTTCATTGACGCGGACAAAGGTAATTATCCCCTGTATCTTCACATGGTGCTTGCACTTTCGCGCGCAGGGACGGTGATCGTGTGTGACAACATCGTGCGAGATGGCAGAGTTGGAGATTTTACCTGCAACGCCTCCGATGTCACCGGCATACGTCAATACATCGACTTGGTTGCTGGTCAATCTCGCGTGGAGAGCACAGCACTGCAGACCGTCGGATCGAAGGGATGGGATGGCTTCTGTATTTCGTTGGTAACGGCATGAATTGGTTGCTTAAGAATCCATGCCGGCACGACAGAGATCCTGCGGGATCCAAGAGATCTCCAGGCTCATCGGGGTCATACCCTGAAGTTTCGCCGCCTTCGCCGGGCAGTTTTCACATCACATCTTTCCTCAATTGCTTGGATCGTCTTTCAACAACGCGAACACGTTTATTTCTGGCGAACACCCATAATTCACGTTAACATGACAAGTATTGACCGTGAGAACTACTCGCCTCGAGGAGTTGTATTAGCTGTACTCAGCTTTCCATGTGGCCTGGAACTCGTTCTGCTGGACAATCGATAACTCTCCGCAATGCAGTGGGTTTACTCAAATTGCCTCATCAACTTCGCCGAGGCCTCTCGCTCGGCTAGTATGCGAGAAGATCAATGTCATCGATATCTAAAAGGCCAGTCAATGCCCCGCCCAACTCTAAATCGGGAACCGACCACACTGAAATCCGGTCGTTCGGGCGGTCATTGCCAATGTTGCTGATGCGAGCCCGCGAAGCCGTAATGCAGCGTTTCCGTCCTCATCTACGGAATCATGATGTTACTGAACAACAATGGCGGATACTTCGTGTGCTTGCGGAACATAAGACAGCGGACATGCTTGATCTGTCCGTACGCTGCTCTATCCAGCCGCCGAGTCTTTCGCGCACGATCCCCCTCCTGGAGGAACGAGGCTTTGTGCTCCGAACGAGCGACAGTGGCGATCAACGGCGCACCCTGGTGAGCCTTACAGCGCAAGGTCGGTCACTGTTTCGAACAATGTCCGCGGAATCAGCCCAGATCTATGCGAGCCTGGAGTCTGACATCGGATCGAAACGACTGGCCGAGCTTTACCGCGTCCTGGACGAATTGATTGCAGTCGCCGAGGCAGATGGCAGTGGCGGAAGTGAGCAGGAAGAATAGGATTCGGCGCATTTCTGAAAACGTATCCAGGCGCGAGCAGGGCTAAACCGAAGGACGGCAACGAGGTTCCGGGCGACGTCTCGACTGGCTGGCGACTCCATCGGAGTATTGGTCAATTACCGCTCGCAAAGCCCCGAATATCCTGGCTGGAAGAAGGGCCCTCTTTTCTCGAAAGCAACCCATATGTTACGGGTTCGCCCTTTGCAATTGGCGCGTAGTAGTTCCTCAACTCCTTAACATCACAAGCATATCTGTGATTCTAAACGTCTAATCATCCTCTTTGTCGTGCAATACCGTTAAAGCCCAGCCTTCTCGGTTTCCGCTCGGTGAGATGCGGGAGCCGAAGGAGCGGAACGGTGACGCTTAGTTTGGAGAAGTGTACGCGGCGAGCCTCAATTGCGCGTCCGAAGTCTCTTAGCCGATCCCACATCCTGTCTATCGCAAAACGAACAATTAGCGAGCACTTTTGCGCAGACAAATATGTTGGACCATTCCGGATAGAGACAGACCAAGGTACTTGCGCTCGACGGCAAAAGGCGGCCGGCTGAGGCGTCCTTTCTGAAAAGTGATCAGGCAGTAGAGTACGCGATACAAGGCGGAGGAGAACTCAGTTTTCTCCGAGCCCGAAAATATCTCAGAACGTGCTTGACAATCGATAGTTAACATGTGTAGTTCTTTTGTTGTTCGAAAAATAGGAAATCTAGAACCAATTGTGGTGCCGGTTCCAGACGCAACAAAGGGAAGTCGCCACGCAAACCGGGAGATGGTTTGAGGAGCAATCTAATGAAGAGTCTATTGAAGCCAATGGGTGGCCGCCTCGCATGTGAGTTGGAAGTGCCGGTCCTTACGCATGCGGTTAGTCGTAACACAATGATTGCGTTTGCGATCAAACTGCTCTGCATAGTGATGATTCTGCCCATCTCTTCGCAGCTGAAAGCGCAGAGCTTCTACGGATCGATTGTTGGAACCGTGACGGACGCCTCGGGCGCCTTGGTTCCTGATGCAACTGTGACGGTGACCAATATCGGCACCGACGAAAAGCAATCTGCTCAATCGGACGCAGGTGGCAAATTCAGCGTTGTGAACCTGGTCCCAGCCAATTACAAGGTGGAGGTGACAAAAGCCGGATTCAAGCGGTTCTTGCTCGCGCCGCTGGCCGTGGAGGTAGGAGCGGTCGTCCGAGTCGATTCGACCCTGCCAGTGGGCAACGCAAGTGAATCAGTGCAGGTGGATGCAGCCACTGCGCCCCTCCTGCAAACCGACTCGAGCACCATGAGCCAGGTGGTCACCGGAGACCAGGTGCAGCAGATGCCGCTCAATGGCCGCAATGTCGAGAACTTGATTGCTTTAGCTCCGGGCGTAATCCCAGGCGGCTCATCGACTGGCGGCACCGGCCTCAACCAAGGGACACGGACCGCCGGCGGCGCGGGCTGGGGTAACTACCAGATCGGCGGCGCCATCCAGGGTCAGAGCGCCCAGTATATCGATGGTGTCCCGAACAACGTCCTGGGCGGGAACCCCGTTGCTCTTGTCCCGACACAGGACGCAATTCAGGAGTTCAGCGTAGCCACCAGTAACGCCGGCGCCGATTTCGGGCGTTTTGCGGGCGGCGTGGTTAACATGACAACCAAGAGCGGCAGCAACGCGTTCCACGGCTCGGTATGGGAGTACTTGCGGAATGCCGACCTGAACGCCAACGATTTCTTTAGCAACCAGATCGGCAGTGCTCGGGCAAAGTGGAATCAAAACCAGTATGGCGCGATGGCCGGAGGGCCGATCAAGAGGGACAAGGCGTTTTTCGTCTTTACATGGGAGGGCTTCGCGGCTATCACTGGCCAGACCACACCCACCAATGTGCCCACCACGGACATGCAGAACGGTGTCTTCACCACTGCAATTACCGATCCGTTGGGCAACTGCAATATCGTGCATGATCCGAGTGCAGGAACCTGGACCATCACCAATCTTTACCAGGGAAGCTGCGGCGACCCGATGAACAAGATCCTCAAGACCTATTACCCTGCCCCGAACTCTTCCGGATCGTCCAATTGGTTTATGACCTCGCCGATCACCAACCACCAGAACCAATACAACGGGCGGGTCGACTATACAATCAGCCCCAAGCAACGGTTCTTCGGCCGCTATACCTACTGGACCCTGCACGACACGGGCCACTCGGAATTCGGCGATGTTGGCCTGGGCGGGGGTAAATGGCCTACCGCTGATGGCCACGTCATCAACGACACACACCAGGTTGTGCTTGGAGACACCTATGCGTTTAATTCCACCACAGCGCTGGATGTCCGGGTCAACTACGTCAGGGAATACTTTCCGAACTATCCCGACAGCATCTCGGTCGACGAATCGCAATTCGGATCAACGTATGCTGCTCTTTCGAAACAGTTCAGCATTCATGTGCTTCCCGCCTTCAACGCGAGCGGCATTCACAACTTGTACAACATGGGGAACTTCACCGGGTACTCGGTCAATTGGTACAACACCTACGGAACGAATGTGAACCTGATCAAGATCGTCGGCGCGCATAGCCTGAAGATCGGGACGGAACTCCGGTTGATGGATTCGAGCGGCACGTACTTCGATAACCAGGGTGCCGGACAGTATGCCTACAGCACAAAATACACTGGGGACGAATGGGCTTCGTTCTTGATGGGCTATCCCACTCAAATCCAATTCAAAACGATCAACAGCGTCGCCGGCTACAACTACTACCAAGCCTATTACGTGTCCGACACCTGGCAGGCGGCGCGGAATCTGACGCTGAACATTGGCCTGCGTTACGAACTACCTGGAGGGGTGGCGGAACGCAAGGACCGTAATGCCGTGCTGCTACCCAATGCCGTGGATCCTTACACTGGAATCACCGGAACACTGGCGTTGACGAAATCATCGCTTTACAGCAACAGAAACTCTGTTCTTCCGGCACACAACCTGTTTGCGCCGCGCGTCGGCTTTGCTTATCGCGACGGAGCAAATACGGTGATCCGCGGCGGGTACGGAATCTCCTACCTGCCTAACGACCTGTCCGTAGGCGTGATGCCCTACAATGCCCTGGTCAATGCCGCCAGCACTCAGGTGAACATCACGGGCGCTCAGCCGACGCCTTTACAGACGGCCTTGCAAGGTCTTCTCGCGACCGGACTCAATCCACCTGTGGGGCGCAGCGACCCGAGCTTTATGACCCAGTACGGGAGCAAGTCCACTTACTTGGGCCAGAGCATCAGCGGGCCGATTCCTCATCAGAATTTCCCCTACGTACAACAGTGGAACTTCACCATGAGCCACGAATTCAAAGGCGACTTGATGGCGGAGGTCGGCTATTCCGGTTTGAAGGGAACGAACCTGCCCGGATTGAGCCAGTTCGGAAGCGGCCGCAAGTTGGACCAGCTCTCCAGTCAGTTCTACTCTCTCGGCGAAGGCCTTTTGACCGTCCAGCCCTGCGCGAACGCGAACGGGGAGACAATGACGGTGGGTCAGTGTGACAGGCCTTACCCCTATTACAACGACGTCCAGGATACGGCTCAATGGTATGCCGTGAGCAACTACAAGTCAGTGCAGGCCAAGGCAGAAAAGCGCTTCGGTGCTGCCGGTGTGGTGATGGCCAATTACACCTGGTCGAGGAACCAGGGGAATACGGACACTCAAAACGATTACCTGGAGAACAAGGCGACTCTGCAGGGAGGCAACGGCACCGGCCAGATCCAGGACTACAACAATCTGCAGGGAGAATACTCGCTCCTAAGCTATAACGTCACGGGACGGGCGGTCGTCAGCTATGTACTTAACCTGCCGATCGGCAAGGGGCAGAAATTCGCCAATAGCCTCGGCGGATTGGCGGGTCCACTGGTCTCGGGCTGGGCGGTAAACGGGATTACCACCTTCCAGACTGGATTCCCGGTGTTCTTCGCCACGGCGAGCCCCAATCTCATTACATCGAGCTTCGGCGCAGGGTTGCTCCGTCCCAACGCGGTGCCTGGTTGCAATAAGTTGATCGGCACCTCTGGGCTAAGCCGCGCAAATGCCGGCGGGTGGTTCAACACTTCCTGTTTTGTTTACCCCACTTCGACCTCGGATCCTACCGGCTTGGTTACATTCGGCAATGAACCCCGTGCAGACCCCGATGTCCGTGCCGACGGCGTCAAGAACTTTGATTTCTCGTTCCAAAAGTCGACAGCGATCCATGAGTCGGCCAATCTGGAGTTTCGCGCAGAGTTTTTCAATCTCTTTAACCGCGTGCAGTTCTCTCCCCCGGTAAGCACGCTCGGTGCCGGGAATTTCGGCGAGGTCCTGTACCAGGCCAATAGGCCCCGGCAGATTCAACTCAGTTTGCGAGTGAATTTCTAGCGGATGCTCGAAACAAGCGGGCCGCGCCCGATCCAAACTCAGCGGGGCACCTCAGGGTGCCCCGTCAATTTCAGCTCAATAAAGTGCGGTGACGCTCATCAATGGAAAAGTCTCTGCTCAATAAGCCCAGCGGCAAAGAGAAGTCTCTTTTCAACAAACTCGGCGGTAAGGCGATGCGTCCTATCCACCGGGTCGCAGGCACGATCATCCTCGTCTTCACGTTGTATTTCGGCGTGACGGGATCGACCGTCCAGTTGATCGATCTTCGGACCATTGCTTCCCACGCTGCGGCCACCGACCCCGACATGATGGCTATAAGGGAAAGCATCGACGGGACACCCAACTACGTGGTGATCGAACCGACGGATTATGCGGCAGCCGCATTGCCCGAGGGCTTCGATTTCAATAGCGCCCTGCCGCGTGTGATCAAGTTCGCGCGTCTGGCCGTTGGTGACGGCGCACCGTTGAAGTTCGTGGAAATGCGTGTCATCAATGGCAAACCTGTTGGCATGGTGCAGGCAGGCGACCCTGCCGGCGACCATATCGTTCGCTTTGATTTAGAGACAGGAGCGGCTCTGCCCATCCTCTCCGAGCAGCCCCGTGGCCGTCAAAAACCCTCGCTGCGCGGCAGGGCGAAAGCATGGCACCGCCTCAATGCCCTCGGGGACCCCAACGTTTGGTTGAACGCGCTTGTCGGTATCGGACTGTTCGTCATGATCCTGACCGGGCTGGTGATGTATTTCCAGCTTCTTCGCGCACGCCGACGCGCGGGCCTCAATGCGATCTTCTGGTCAGCCGGAGGGTGGTGGAGATCGCTTCATCGCTGGGTTTCGATTGTGGCGGCGTTCTTTCTTATGGTCGTCTCGATTACTGGAACGCTTATCTCGATCGACACACTCGCACTGTGGATCTACAGGTACATGCATGCGCCGCCGGGCAGCTCCCTGGGACGTTTGCCATTTCCCATCGGGATGCACGGCGATTTTTCTGCGCCTTTGCCAGACGCAAAACTCCTGACGATGCTGGAGACAACGCTTTCCGCTTATCGGTCTACTCATGGCGCTACGCCCATCAAGGTACTGCGGTTGCGATATTTCGGCGGCATGCCGCAAGGCGTGCTCATCACGGGCGGTGACGATACTCGGCAACTGGTATTCAATGCTGATACCGGTAAGCGCGCGAGTATGACAGAACCGGGCTACCCTTACACTGGCTTCCCGTTCGGTTGGGAGGAGCATGAGCTGGTCAAAAAGATCCACCGTGGCGACGCTCTCGGTATCCCTGGGAGACTGATGGACTTGTTCGCGGGATTCTCGCTGGTCTTCCTTTCGGCCTCGGGGCTTGTCATGTATCTGGATCTCGTGCGCAGACGTCGACGGGCGGGCCGCAAGCAGTTGTTCTGGACCTAGAACTGCTTGAGCTTCCTGCGGTCAAAAGAACTCGCGATCGAGAAAGCGTTGATCTCGACTGTACATCGGCAAGCCTGGTTCAGAACCTTCACCGAGGTCGAAATGACAAGGAAGCCTTCAAGAATATCGACTGTGAGATTCGTTGCCGGAGTGGTTTTATGCGGAGTGGCACTGTCGCAACCAGGTCCGGCTCAGGCCGAAAATCCGCAGCCGGCGCCGCTAACCGGCCTGGCGCCTGACCACGCCACGATTTCTGTCGAGAACCTCGATAGAACCACCGAATGGTATCAGCGTGTTCTGGGTTTCAAGGTCGCTCGGCGATTCGACACCAATCCCGATTTCTTGCTGGAGCAGTTGAGCATCCCGGGCTATCGGATTGACCTGGTCAAATACAAAGGATCCGTCAGGCCAGCCTCGGTCAATCCACTTTATCTGCAGCAGGGTTGGGTTCACGTCGTGTTCAATGTTCAGGATCTGCCTGCAGCCTTCAAAGAACTTGAGGCCTTGAACGTCAACCTGGCGGCAGACAAGGACGCGAATGGCGTCCCCACACGCCTGGTGATGCACGATCCGGAGGGCAACGAGATCGAAATAGTCAATCGCAAGTAGGCCCCGCACCGCTCTCGAAGCAGATCGCACGGGCAACGTAAATGAAGTGGGGCCTGTGTGTGTTCGGAGTAGAGACAAAATGCCGACGTGGCCTATCGTTCCGCAACTAAACCGACCCGGCGCACGACAAGCATAATCCTGTCGACTGTCGGTCCGCAGCGGGCTTCTCATATTAGGACCTGCTTGGGCAATCGTCTGGGTCACGCACGCTATTCGCTCTTCCTGTCTGCGAGGAGATAGTCGATGCTGTAGCGCCCGGGGCCAGAGGCAATCAGTCCAGCCAGCGTTCCCAACATAAGAATGATGATCTCTCCATGGTCTGCTCTTGGTCCGAAGTACTCGAAATGGTGAACGGTGATAAATGCAACCATGATACTCACAAACGAGAACGCGGCTGCAAATCGGGTTCCCAGTCCCAGGACCACGAAGATACCGCAATAGAAATCAGAGATCAGGGCGATGGTCAGGCTTGTGGTTACTCCCATGTGGAAGGGATCAGGGAACGGAAGTTTTGCGTTGGTGGCCATCGTATGAAAGTCGAAGGCTTTCTCCCAGCCATGTTTGAGAACCAGCGTACCTGCAACGATGACTCGAATCACCAGAAGTCCCAGGTCGACATTGGTGAACTTGTTCGTGCTTAGAAATCCAAATCGTTTGCTCATCCATTTTTTCCTTTAATCTCGCGATTCAGCGTGAGGAAGATTTGCTTCGCACTAAGAGGCTAGTGACAGTTGTGCCAGGTATTCCAGGGAACAAGCTTGGAACTTCAGTTGCAGCCATGAAATCCACCGTGTCGTATATCTCAATGGCACCGACGAACTCGTAGTCATTTGATCGGGTTCTGCCTTTCTTCGAAGAACTCTTTCTGCAATCGTGGGCTCTGATTGTCGGCCTTTATCGCTCGGATCGCTACAACCACCCGCGTCATCGCAAACTCAACTAGAGCCTTGCCACGGGCTACCGTTGCTCCCGATGCATCGCCTTCATACCCGGTCGGCAACTCAGCTTTTCTGGCGATACCGACCTGCACGCCCGGCGGAAGATCCAGTCGCCTGCCGGCCGAACCCGATTCGTCATGGGCCCGGTCAAGGTGTACGAGGTCAGGGCGGTACGCAAGCAGTGCGGCTATCCTCTCTTCACCTCCATGGCCGTCGGCGCCGGGCTTTGACTCGCGCGCGGCGGGAGACAGTTTGTCTGCATCCGGCATTCCCGGAACCACCTTGAACTCTGGACCGTAAATCGTGTAGACCACGTAATTGTGTGGCTTTCCTAGTTCGCTACTGAGGAAATCGCTGAGCAGGCCGCCGTTCCCGCTGTGTCCGTTGACGATCAAGATTTTCTTGCATCCGTTGCGCGCCATCTCGCTGGTGGTCTCGTCCAGCATTTCGTACTGCAAGTGCGCGCTGTACGCCACTGCCCCGGGCAGATTGCTGACGTCGTTCGTTCCAGCGACGATATACTCCGGAAATACCACCACATATTCCTGTTTCGCGGCTTCCAACGAAACAATGCGATCAACCAACAAATTCGTGCCAAGGGGGCCCGATGGCCCGAACTTTTCAATGCTTCCCATCGGTAGCAGACACACACCATCCGCCTTTTTGATGGCTTTGACGAAATCCGGAGACGTCAATTCTTCCCACTTTGGTGAGGGAGATTGTGCAGAGCACAGGGCTGTTCCAAAGAAAAGACATGCGAGGAATTTGAGTGTGCAACTAGTCATAGAAACCCTTTCATTACCTCCTCCCCGGAATTGTTCGCTCGGATTGATTTGGCGGGTTCTAGGGAAGAGTTTCACGAGCATGGGAAAGTCAGTTCATCCTTGAAACGGTTCCGTTCCGAGTCCGGGACGTCCAGGATAGCGGGCGGCCACGGCGAGCACCGCTGGGTCATCGAGAGTGGTTAGATGACCGTTGTCGTACAACAAAGTGTCTCCGACGCGGAAAGTGGGATGGCGTATGTCGCCAGTGATGTGCGGCCAATAAGGGTATTGCGCATTGGCTTTAGGTGAGCCGACATGTACATGCAGGTTGTGACTGTCGGAGTGCTCGATCAGCCGACGATACAAAACACTCGGACACTGTTGCGGCGCCACGTGGGCCCGGGGATGCACGCCAAAATGCAGCGTGTCGAAGTTATAAGTGCTGTCGCCAAGCCGGTCGTGCAGTGAGGCCAGGAAACGGCGAATCGAATCAGCCTCGACTCCTCCCTCGATCTTGAGGATGCGACCGTCTTTGATCGTGAGGGTCACCGGGCGTTCGAAGTATGGCGCGACACCGATGTAGCGCGACCACCAGCTGAGTGTACGATCGAAGATGAAGGTACCGGAGGTTCCGCCCAGCGAGATGGGCGGGCAGACCCACTCGGGCCATGGAAGGTAGTTGCCACCTTCCCGGCGCGTCGCATAACCAAGGGTAGGATTCCGCGCCGGCAGCACCACACCTTCCAGGTCGGTTCCGTTGGGATCTGTGAGCTGCCATTTAAGTCCCGCTTTGATGTGCGACGAGGCCTGGAAACGGATCTCGCTAACCAGTTCCTGCGGTGTCTGCGCCCACGCGGTGCACAACAGCGGCGCGGTGGTGGCGAAATTCCGCACCATGGGGACCTTGTGATCCTGTTCCACATATTGGCGAAAGGCAAGAATCTCTTCTACGGTGAGATCGAAAGAGTGATTGATCACCAGGTCGCTTCGATCCATGGCAATACGCACATCATCAGGAAACTTCCACTCATTGACACGCGCAGGCGTGTCGACCCACAGCACTTCTACCTTGGCGCCACGTTCTTCCGCTGCGCGCTGGATCCAATGAATGGCCTGGCGGTCGACCAGATTGTCGCCGCCATAGAGACCGTCGAGATAAGCGATGAGAAGCACTTTCTGACCGGAACGCATGTGCGCTCCATGCTCCAGCAGATCACTGATGGCAATCTGAGCCGCACGCGGAACGGACTCTGCCGTGACATTCCCCTTCATCTGCCCGGAAGAAGATTCGGAAGCCTGGCTCCATGCTTTCGCGCCACCGTGTGTCGCGACAGCCGCTGCAGAAGTGGTGACACCGTTGCGCAGAAAACTTCGCCTTGTCCAACTCATCGTTTTTATACTCCTTGCTGCCGATCCGAATTAGAGCTTTAGGCGCCCGTGCAAGGCAGATTCAGAGCCTCAGACAGGAGACGGTCGAATGGCATCAACTGCAAATAACGGGGCTCACTCTGTGCTCGATAAATCATGACCTTAGGCCAGGCCAACCCTCCGAATAAAATTAACATGTTAAGCAATTGAGTAGCCGCTTGTCAAGCCGCTCGCGGACTTCGGTCGGTGCAACTTGGACGGTCGGGTCGAGACTCGTATCAGAATCGGGAGTTCGCCCGAATATTTCAATTCCAATGATCCTCTCCTTCAACTCGTCTAAATGCCCTTCCAGTGTCCGATCGACGATGTGTCTTAGGAGATTGCTATACCGCTCGCTGTATCGGGGAAAAGCACTTTCGCACGGTGTCGGGCATTGAGAATCGGGCTCTCGCCGGCCTGTCGATGCTCGGGAATTACGATCAGCTAAAGCGGTCCAACGAGAGCGAGCAGGTTAAGTCACAGATTTTGAGTAGGTTATTCCATTCAGACCAGATTAGGTCCTCACAAACGGGGATGTCGCCAACTTTTGGGCATCGCTCCGACATCGCGGGCGATTATGTTGTGTCGTTTCGGAAGCTCACTATCAGGCTAATGCGAAACCGTGCAATTTTTGCGCAGCCTTCTCGTCGAACGTAAGAGTGACCGAACACCCCCTCCAAATTCCCAGTGAGCCGATGAGTGCGTCTTCTAAGGCATTTTAGGAAATAGTGTAAACTGGTTTCTCTGGCGAGATTCTTCGGTGAGAAAACGATGGCGCAAGCCTACGGGGATGATTTACGCCGCAAGTTTCTGACGGCCTACGACCAAGGCGAGGAAACGCTTGAGGAACTAGCAAGCCGCTTTCTGGTGAGCGTGGGCTGGGCGAAGAAGATATCGGCTCAACGGAATCGCACAGGGCAGGCTGAGCGCATTCGACACCAGCCGGGCCGCAAGCCGCATGCCGACCTCGAAGCGCAGCAGAAGGTGAGGGGTTGGATCGGCGCCAAGCCGGATCTGACGTTGTCGGAAATCCAGATCAGATTGAGTGCCGAGGCAGGCGTGAGACTAAGTCTGCCGCAGATTTGGCACTTGTTGCGGAAGCTCGGCCTGCGTCTGAAAAAAAGTCACTCCACGCCTGCGAGCGGGATACGGAAACCAACCGCAAGCAGCGCGAAGAGTTCGTCGCGCACATCCGAACCATCTCGCCGGAGCGGCTGATCTTTCTGGATGAGAGCGGCGTCACGACCTCGATGACGCGACTCCGTGCGCGTTATCAGGGAGGCCGGCGCATCCATGAAGCCACACCCGGAGGTCACTGGAAAATCATGACCATTCTGGGTGCAATGAGTCTGGACGGGATAATCGCAACCATGACCATTGAGGAAGCCACCGACGCCGATATCTTCCTGGCTTTTGTCGAGCAGGTACTGTGCCCGACTCTGAAACAGGGCGATCTGGTGGTCATGGATAACTTGAGTTCACACAAGGTCCCGGCGGTGCGCGCCTGGATCGAAAGCGCTGGAGCGCGACTGCTCTATCTGCCCCCCTACTCCCCGCATCTGAACCCCATCGAAAAGGCCTGGGCAAAGCTCAAACAATTGCTCCGCTCGGCACAGGCAAGAACTAAAGACGCTCTCGAACAGACGATTGCTGACTCCTTGAAACTCATCACTGCAGACAATGCGAAAGCATGGTTCCGACTCTGCTTAAGCGGTCTACAGTAAATCCTAAAATGCTTTAGCCGAGAAGGTTCATTCGCCGCGCGACGCGCTCCAGGGTTTCAAGCGCCTGGTCGAGTTGCGCTCGGGTGTGCTCGCTGGTCACGATCAAGCGGATGCGCGCCTTGCCTTCGGGCACGGTCGGAAACGCGATCCCAGTGCCCATTACGCCTTCGTCGAAGAGAGCTCGTGAGAAGTCCATGGCCGCGCGGCCTTCGCCGACGATTACTGGCGTGATCGGAGTCTCCGTGGCGGGGGTATTCATGCCACCGATGTTGAAGCCGGCGCCTTTCAATTCGCTTTGGAAGTAGCGCGTGTTTGACCAGAGGCGCTCGATGCGGTCGGGTTCCTGCTCCAGGATGTCGAACGCGGCGATGCAGGTGGCGGCTACGGACGGCGGATGCGACGTGGAGAACAGGAACGGCCGCGCACGGTGATAAAGGAAATCAATCAGGTCGTGCGAGCCGCACACGTAGCCACCGAGCGCGCCGATGGCCTTCGATAGCGTGCCCACCTGTACGTCCACGCGGCCGTGCATGTTGAAGTGGTCGATCGAGCCGCGGCCATTGCGACCGAGCACACCGGAGGCGTGGGCGTCGTCAACCATCATGATGGCGCCGTATTTTTCGGCCAGAGCCGCCAGCTTGTCCACTGGGCCGATGTCGCCGTCCATCGAGAACACGCCGTCGGTGATGACGAGCTTGCGGCCGGGTTCGTTTTCCAACTGATGGAGAAGTTCCTCGCAATGGGCAGCATCCTTGTGGCGGAAGACCTTGATTTTGGCTCGCGACAGCCGCGCGCCGTCGATGATGCTGGCGTGGTTCAGCTCGTCGGAGAGGATGAAGTCTTCCTTGCCTAGGATGGCGCTCACCGTGCCGGCATTGGCGGCGAATCCGCTCTGGAACACCACGCAGGCCTCGACATTCTTGAACCGCGCGATCTTTTCTTCGAGTTCCATGTGGATGCGCATGGTGCCGGCGATGGTGCGCACCGCGCCCGACCCCACCCCGAGTTCGCGTGTCGCCTTCAGGGCGGCTTCGATGAGCCTGGGGTGATTGGCCAGGCCCAGGTAGTTGTTGCTCGCCAGGTTGATGACCTGCTTGCCGTCGTAGTGGCACACCGGCGCCTGCTGATCTTCGAGGATGCGCAGACGGAAATGAGTTCCCTTGTCGCGGAGGTCGTCCAGCGCGGCGGTCAAATGGGCAAGTTGCGGGCGGGTTGCGGTCTGGGCCATGGCGATACCTCAAACAGAAAGCATAGCGCGCGAGGCAGGGTGGGGCGGTTCAGATTCGTTCGATCGGGACCCCCGACAGAAAATGACGAGCGCTGCTCTGCTGCGTCCAAGCAATAGCAGATCGGCGGAACACTTTATCCATGAAACCTGGGTTGGCCGGGCCATACCCCCGCCGGATACAATGGCTTAAGCTCATCGAACCGGGCGATTCGCGATTTTCCTTTGGAATTTGGAGCAGGTGTACGTGAGAGGTCTGAACCTGGAGTTGGTTGCATTACTGGGCGCGGCGCTGGCGGCGCCGGCATGGGCCGCAGGTCCGCAAACCGCCATGCAGAGCACGACCACCACGTTGTCTGCTGAGACGCGCATCCAGAATGGCCACACGGTGGCCAGTTTTGCGGTGGCGGTGAAGGGCGAGGATGGAGACCCGGCCACAGGCACCGTGGTCATCCAGGAAGAGGGACGCCAGTTGGCGGGGGCCGCTCTCAGCGGCGAGGGGAGTGCCCGGCTCGAATTCGCGCTTCCCGCGGGCGAGCATGACCTGACCGCGATCTACATGGGCGATACTACCCACCAGGCATCGGTGTCACCGGCCTCCGGAGTCAGGGCGCAAGCGACTTCGGCCACCCCGGACTTTCAGCTTTCCATTGCTCCTGCGACGCTTTCCTTGACGGCCGGGCAATCGGGAAGCGCCACGGTTTCGCTGACGCCCATTAATGCGAGCGCATTGACGGGACCAATGTTCGTGACGCTGGCCTGCGCTGGGTTCCCTGACCAGTCTTCGTGTACATTTACGCCCGAGAACGTGGAGATTCTTCCCAACGCGACTGCGGCGATCACCAGTTCGATGACTTTGACCACGCAGGCAAGGAATCGCACCGCGGGGCTTGAAAGGCCGGCCGGCGAGAAAACCAGCCGGTCGCCTGGGCATTGTTGCTTCCCGGGACCCTGGGCTTGGCGGGACTGGCGTTTTCAGCAAGGCGGAGACGCTGGCTGAGCCGGCTGGCGTTGCTTGGGCTGGTTGGCCTGGTCAGTATGCTGGGCGCAACGGCATGCGCGCCGCGCTACAACTACTACAACCACGGGCCGCCATTCAATCTGCCCACGCCCGCAGGCTCCTACACCTTGCAGATCACCGCACAATCGAGCAACGGCGTCAACGCGACCACGCACACCACGCCGTTTGCGCTGACCGTAAAGTAGGCCGGTTCAGCCGGAAATGCAATCGGGGCCACGACCGAATGGTCGTGGCCCCGATTGCAATTTGGCCAGTCGAACTGAGAACGTCCGCGACAGCCCCGCGATGATGGTGTAGTCGGCAAAGGCCGCATCGCCGTGGGAGTGGTTTTCGATATCGGTCACGCTGGTCTTGCGATTACGCTCCATCGCCCAGGGGCCGCTCAGGTTCAGCATGTAGCGCCCGTGCGCGTACATCAGGCCCGGTTCGATCGAGATGACATAGCCGGGACGGCGGAATCCATTGCTTGAACCGAACGCATCGCGAACCGGCACGCCTTCCATGCGGCCGCCAACGCTGAGAGACAGTCCGCGCAGCACCTTGAAGTTCGGGGCCGGATGGGAGAAGCCGCCGCGCCACAGGTATTGGTCGGTGGCCGAGATCACGTTCTCGCCCGGGGCAGAACGGAACTGCGCCACGCCCGTCGTGTCCTGCGGGCTGAACAGCCAGGAACCGGTGAAGTAGCCGGTGGTGTGCAGCCAGAATTCCCGATAGGCTTCGGTAGCCAGCGAGAATCCCCACGTGCCGTCACCCGGCTGAATCGACTCATCAAAGGGCTGCGTCGCGGAAACCCCGTTCTTGATCGTGGTTCCCTTTGGCATCGTTGATGCCGGTGGGCAGTTTGAGTTGGCCGGAGAAGTTGATGTTGCCGTGGCTCTCTGTCGGCGGACGCCACACCCATGACTGCACTCCCAGCGGTCACGTCGCCGATGCCGCCGGAGCGGTAGAAGTTCGTAGGGCTGTTCTGTGAGTGCCGCGTGGCTTCCATGCCCGGCACGGTGGCAATCACACTTAGCCGGGGCGTCAATTGGTAATTCAGGTCCAGTTCGAAAAGGTCGACGTGGTTGACGACCGCGTTGTGATTGGTCTGGCGCTGCACCTGGTAGACCGTTCCGATGTAATGGCGGAACGAGCTATAGGTGCGAAAGCCGGTGGTAATGGTGAGGCCGTGAATCCATTCGCCGTGCGCGAAGCTGCGCGCTCCGAATTCGGAGGTGGGATTCAGCCCGGCGATGATGGGCTGCGGGGAGTGGGCGGCGACGCATCCCTGTCCGTGGACGACGGACGGAAGCGAGAGCATCAAAGATGCGAGCACAGCGCCGGAAAGGGCCGGCCTGGCCTTGGGGGAGATTCTCATATTGTTTTCTCCTCGGCAGGGGGAAGTACTGACCTCAGAAAGCTCAAGGCGGTCACAGGAAAGGCCCGGAGCAGGAATAAAACTGCTTGGCGAACGTTAGCAGTTAGGGAGAGCCTAGTCTTGATTCGGGGGATGGAGGCAGGCGTCCACCTTTCGATGGAGGAAAGCGCGGGGTGGAGAACTGTATCGTCGGGAAACTATGTCGAGAACCCGGATCACGGCTGCTGCTCTGCTTTGCTGGCGTTGTGTTTCTTGTCGGGGAGTGCCGGCGCGGCGCCGAAGCACGCGCCCGATCCGGCCTTCAAATCGCTCGAATGGGCAGTCGCAGAAGCTGTCTGCGCTGCGCGGGCAGATCGTGGTGGTGAACTTCTGGGCGACCTGGTGCGGTCCGTGCCAGGAGGAGCTGCCGCGGCTGGCGAAACTGGCCGAGGCTATGCAGGCAAGCCGGTGCGCTTCGTCCTCATCTCCATCGACGAACCGAAAAACCGCGCCAAGATTCCGGCGGTGCTGGATCGGCTCCATGTTTCGCTGGAGACGCTGGGACGATGCCGACACCGACACCATGGACCGTTTCGGTCTGGGCAACATCGTTCCCGGGACGCGCCATTCTCGACGATAAGGGCGAAGTGGTGGCGCGCATCATGGGCGAGGCGCGCGAAGAGGACGTGCGCGGCGCAGTGGATTGGCTGCTGGCGGGGCGATCCGGGCCTGCGCCGCCGGCGTTGACCAAGCGGTATTGAGAAGCCAGGGACCAAGGGAACAAGAGACCGAGGGACCAAGTCGGGCGGACCAGGGCGCGTGATACAACGAAGGGTACGCGCCGCGAGCTGCCGGAGGTCGCGCCTGATGCCGAAGGAAATCGTTTTTTCTTTTTTCCTTGGATTTGGATTCACGGCAGTGGCGTGCGCGCAGACCGCGGATCAGGCGTGGCTCCGTTACCGTAGCGAAACTTCTCATATTCTGTTTCCGCGTCAGATCCGTATCTTGGGCGGCAGCCCGCTTGAGCAGTCGGCTGCTGAAGAGCTTAAGCGCAGCCTTCGCGCCGTAGCTCCAACCATCGACTTCGAGCACAACACGAACGCCGGGTTATCCGCCCGGGTGGTCGAATCTCTCGCCGGCCAAACCATAGTTGGAACAGCAAAAGAAATTCACGCGGCAGCCCCGTCGATTCCCGTGCCCGCCAACCTTGAGCCGGAAGGCTACTGGATCTCAGCGACCGGCTCGGGTGAAAAGACCACGGTGGTAATCGCCGGGCCCGACGACCGGGGCGTACTCTATGGCGCTTTCGCGTTTCTGCATGGCGACACGACAGCTCTCTACGAACATCCCCTCCGCTCTCACCCCGCCATGCCCATCCGCTGGGTCGATGAGTGGGACAACATCGATGGCTCCATCGAGCGCGGCTACGCGGGCCGGTCGATCTTCTTTGAAAGTGGAAAGGTTCGCGAGGACCTCACGGCGGTCAGCGAATATGCGCGGCTGCTGGCATCGGTCGGCATCAATGGCTGCAACGTGAACAACGTGAATAACGCGGCGCCGTTTCTTGAGCCCGAAATGCTGAAGGGTCTGGCACGCATCGCCGACGCGATGCGCCCGTGGGGCGTGCGATTGGCGCTGAGCGCAGACATTGCCAGCCCGCAGAAGATCGGCGGTCTGAACTACGTTCGATCCGGTGGACTCCGCGGTGAAGGCATGGTGGGCCGCCAAGATCGACGAGATCTACAAAGTCATTCCCGACTTTGCCGGCTTTACCGTGAAGGCAGATTCCGAAGGCCAGCCCGGGCCCGCGAGTTACGGACGCACTCCGGCCGATGCCGCCAACCTGCTTGCCGGCGCGCTGGCGGCGCATGGCGGAGTGGTTCTCTATCGCGCCTTCGTCTACAACCACCATCTCGACTGGAACGATCCCAAGGCCGACCGCGCGCGTGCGGCGTACGACATCTTCCATCCGCTGGACGGGAAGTTCGCGCCCAACGTGATCGTGCAGATCAAGGAAGGCCCCATCGATTTCCAGGCGCGCGAGCCGGTGTCGCCTTTGTTCGCGGGCCTGGAGAAGACCAACCAGGCGATGGAAGTGCAGATCACCCAGGAGTACCTGGGCCAGCAGCGCCACCTCGTCTACATCGCGCCGATGTGGAAACAGGTTCTCGATTTCGATCTGCGCGCTGGAAACCGCTCGACGCCGGTGAAAGAGATTCTCGAGGGCAAGAGCTTCCACCGCCCGCTCGGTGGCATGGTGGGTGTGTCGTGCGTGGGGCGAGATGGGTGGCTTGGCTCGCCGCTGGCCATGGCGAATCTTTATGCGTTCGGACGCCTGGCGTGGAACCCGGATCTTACTCCGGAGCAGATCGCGGACGAGTGGATCAAGCAGACCATCGGCACGGATCCGCAGGTCGTGAGCACGGTCGAAAAAATGCTGATGCAGTCGTGGCCGGCGTACGAGCACTACACCGGGCCACTGGGCATGCAGACGCTCACCGACATCACCGGCAGCCACTACGGACCGAATATCGAATCGAGCGAGAACAATGGGTGGGGCCAGTGGCATCGCGCTGATCACGAGGGCGTGGGCATGGATCGCAGCGTGGCCACCGGCACGGGCTACGCGGGCCAGTATCCGCCCGAACTGGCGAAGAAGTACGAGACCGCCGCCACCACGCCCGACGATCTGCTGCTGTTTTTCCATCACGTGCCCTACACGTACAAGTTGCACGACGGAAAGACGGTGATCCAGTACATCTACGACAGCCACTACCAGGGCGCGGAAGAGGCTGCGGAACTGGGCAAGGAATGGGCGACGCTGAAAGGATCAGTGGACCCAAAACTGTATGACGATGTGAAGGCGCGGCTCGAATACCAGGCGGGTCACGCGATCGTGTGGCGCGATGCTATCGTGCAGTATTTCCTGAAACTAAGCGGCATTGCCGATGAACACGGCCGCGCGGGGAATTTTCCCGGCAGGCTGGAGGCCGAAGATGCAACGTTGAGCCGGTACAAAATCGTCGATATCCAGCCGTGGGAGGATGCGTCGCGCGGCAAGGCCGTTTCGTGTCTGGGCATGGGATCGGGCCCTGCGGCCGAGCAGGGCGGCGAGCCGGTCCCGCCTCCCCAAGAGCCGCCCCAATGTGCGGCCGAGTGGACCTGGTCTGGCCAGCCGGGCATGTTCAATATCGCGATTCAGTACTTCGACCTGCAAAACGGCGTAGCGAAGTTCTCTCTCCTGGTCAATGGAAGAAGCGTAGCCACATGGAGCGCCGATGCCATGCTTCCCTCGCACCGCCCTAACGGCGACAACTCCACTCGCTACACGGCCATGACGTCAAACTCAAGCCCGGCGACGTGATCCGCGTGGAAGGCACGCCTGACGGCAGCGACCCGGCCGCGTTGGATTATGTGGAAGTGTTGGCGACGGAAGGTCAATCCGGCACCCGGCCTTGAGCGCTTCGGGTTTGTCACGCACGCCGCGATATCATGCGTGGGTGCTTAAACTCAATCTGGCACCGCGTTGTGGTTCTCGATTTGGCCTCGCATTCATCGTGCTCGCCGCAGCATGTTTCGCGAGTGAAGCTCAATCTACAGAGGAAGCGCTCTACACCGCCCTGACCGCCGACTTCGCGCGCCTCGCGCCGCAGACTATTCACCCCGCCGACGGCGCCATCAAGTATCCCTACCTGATTCCCGCCGGTTATTACCCGCAAATGTGGGACTGGGATGGGTTCTTCATCGGCGTGCACTGGGCCAACCAGGATGCGGGCGACGCGAAGTATCTGCGCGACTGGGCGATCAGTTTTGCGTCGGCAGCCGATGCGGATGGGTACGTCGCCGGGTGCATTACGCCGAAGGGACCGCGGCCGCTGTTCGGCAAGTTCGCCATGAAGCCATTTCTGGCACAGGGTGCGTTGATCGCCGCGCAGACTCTGCACGACTACGACTGGATTCGCCCGGTGTGGCCGGCCATGCAGCGCGTGGCTGAGTATCGCAAGCGCACGCAATTCGATGCGAAGTGGGGACTCTGGTTCTGGGACAATGCGATGCAATCGGGCGCGGACAATAATGCCGCGCTGACCAACGATCCCAAAGACCGAAGCGCGATCCTCGCCGTCGACGCGTCGGTGTACGCCATGCGGGAATACCTCGCCATGGCATTGATTGCCGATAAGATCGGCGAACCGGCGGACGCAAGGAGTTATCGCGAACAAGCCGCGGCCACACGCAAGGCGCTGCTGGCCAACTTGTGGCTGCAAAAGGACGCGATGTTTCTCAATCGCCGCCGCGACAATGGGGAGTGGGTCCGCGTGATTGGGTGGACGAGTTTTCTGCCGCTGGTCGACGGACTGTTACCAACCGGAGACGCAAAACGCATGATTCGCGAACACCTCCTGAATTCAGGCGAGATGCGTTCGGAATACGGGTTTCGCAGCCTGGCAAGAAACGATCCGGCGTACAACAACGACGCCATCATTGATCCTTATTCGAACTGGCGCGGCCCGGTCTGGATCAACGCCAACTTTCTCCACTGGATCGCGCTGCGCCGTTACGGCTTCAGCACCGAGGCGCACTCGCTGGCAATTGCACTCGCCCGTGAAGAGCATCGCGATATCGAGAAATGGGGATCGATGCATGAGGACTACAGTGCCGAAACCGGCGACGGGCTGGCGCCCACGGTGGAGCAATCGCCGGGCGGAAAATTCGCCGGCTTCGTGGGATGGAACCTGCTGGCGCTCGACATGCTCCAATGCGAAACCGGGCATGGGCATTGCATAACGCTCGGAGTGGGGTGGTAGAGCTACGGATGCGCGAGGCCAAGAAACGTCAGGAACTGCGCCCAGAATCCTGAAGTGGCCTGAACACCGGTGCCGAGCGCGATGAGTTTGAGCGGCGAATGCGGGTCGTCGCTGGCCAGGGTGAACTCGGCTGTGAGAGGCCCGCTGCCCGACGGCGCGAACTGAAGCGTGATGTCCGATTCTCCACCCGGAGGGATGACGATGGGGAACGTCGGCGCCGGATTCACTGAAAAATCGTTGCTGCCGTTGGTGAGCGTGATCGAGGAGATGTTCAACCCGGCAGTGCCCACATTGAACAACTGAACTGGAACTGTGCGGTTGGCACCGGTCCCCACAGTTCCGAATCCAACCGTGGAGATGGGGTTGGCAGCCAGTCGCTGGACGAGGCTGGTGTTGACTCCGGTTCCGCTGGCCGGAATGGTGCGCGTGGCCTGGGTGGGATCGTTGGTCGCGAGTTGGAGAAGAACGAAATCATCGCCCGTCGCGGTGGGCGCAAACGTGACCTTGAATTCCTGGGTTGCTCCGGGAGCGACGGAAACCGGCAGAGCCGGCGTGGATCCGAATGTGAATGGGCCGGGGCCGACGACGCTGCTGGCGGTGATGTCGAGCGCCGCGTCTCCGGTGTTGTAGACGTAGAAGAGCAGCGTGACCGACTGGCCGGTGGCAACTACGCCGAAAGCGAGGTTGTTATCGGAAGCGAAGCGCGGCTGGCCGCCGGACGGGCGGCTGACTTCGTAACAACTGCGGCCGTAGGTTCCCACGCGCAGCACCGGCGGGGAGACAGAATTGTCGATCGCCAGAGAATTACAGCAGACCATGGGGAGGCCGGCGCCGTAGATCTTCCAGGTCGCGGTTCCCACCGCGCTCGAGCCTGAGCCGGTATTGTGGCATCGGTGGAGCGGAGCACGCCCGCGTCTCCCGCCACGATGATGGCCGAAGGCGATGCGCTGGTATCGAAGACAACGGAACGGAAGGGCATGTCGGGGAGATTGCCGGCCGGACCGCTGCCGTCGGTGCCGCTGACGTCGGCCCACGTCGCGCCGCCGTCGAGCGAAAGGAACACGTGGCGAGTGCGGTATTTCGAGTGGATCACGGAGACGCCGCCGTAGACCACCGCGATGCGCTGGGTGTTGGCGGGGTCGATGGCGATGTGGTTTACCGGGCCGATGGGGATGCCGGCGCCGCCGGGCGTGGTGTTCAAGGGAGCCACGTCCCAGGTCGCACCGCCATCGAGCGAACAATGCACCGCGCCATCGAAGGAGCCCGCCCAGATGAGCTGGCCGGATGCGGACGTGGTGACGATGCAGGTGATGTACTTCGACGGCGAAAGCGGAGTGGCGGTGAAGTTCACTGCGGAGTCGGTGCTCTTGTACAGGATCTTGCCTTCGCTCACGTACACGGTTCGCGCGGCGGTGTTGGTGCCGGTCTTCTCGAGGGCGATGGCGCGCTCGTAACTGGGTTTGGGATTGGTGAGGCCGTGGCCGAACAGCGATGGAGTGTCATCGTCGGCCATCCACGCGTCGCCGGAGTTGGTGGTCTTGATGAGGGACTCGTTGTCGAAGGCGTAGACGATGGTGGGATCGGAAGGATCGACCGCCACCAGCCAGCCGTCGCCATTGACGCCTGCATGCCATTCGCCGGCCGTGTCGGCGGCCCGATGGCCGCTGGTGCCGGTGTCCTGGCAACCGCCGTAGGTGTAGGGGTTGTTGGCGGCGCCGATGCCGATATCGATGCCGCGAAACAGGTTGGTGGCAATGCCGCTGTTGATCGGGTTCCACGCTTGCCCGCCGTCGTTGCTGGTGGCGATGCCGCCGTCGGTGCCGCTGTAAATGACGGTGGGGGGCACAGGCGCCGGAGCAGCCGCGGGCGCGGGGCGATGCGTGGCCGGGCTGAAAACGAGGGCGTGATTGTCCCAGTGCACTTTGGCACTGGTGATGGCGGCGGGTTGAAATGTTACCCCCGCATCGACCGAAAGCCAAAGTTGCTGAAAGCCCGCGTACACGCGCTTGGAGTCGAGCGGATCAACGCCCAAGGTCAAATCGTAATTGGTCTGGTCCAATCCATCGGTAGCGGCGACGGCCTTCAGGCTGGGCAGCGGTCCGGTCCAAGTGGAACCGGAATCGTCAGAACGATAGAGGCCGACATAGTCGGGCGTGCGGTTGGCATCGTTCAGCCTGGTCTGGACGCTCACGTAGAGCACGGCGCTGTTGGCGGTGGCGCGGTCGAATGCCGATTGCGCAACGGCAAACGATTCGTAAGGAAGCTGGGGCGCGCTGACGTCGCTGAACAGGTTGGTTGGGAAAGTGATGCCGGCATTGGTGGATTTCAGCAGCCCGACGTTGGCCGGGGTATTGCCGCTGCTGTCGACCGAGTCACCGCCTACGCCGCAGTAGACAGTGCTGGCCGGGGTGGCGGAGTCGAGAAGCAGGCAGCAGATTTTGCCGGGAACTACAGGCTGGCGATCATCGAAGTTGGGCGTGTTGGCGCCGAAGTTGCGGCCCGCGTCGACGGAGCGATAGAGACCCTGGTTGGTTGCGACCAGCAGGCAATCGGGCGCGGGGCAGACGATGCGGTTGATGCCCACGTTGGCGAAGAGAGTGCCGAAATACCCGCCATCGACGATGGCCCAGGTGAGGCCGCCGTCCGCCGAGCGGTAGATGCCGGCGCCCTTGGTGAATGCGGCGCCGCCGTCGAAGAGGTTGCCGCTGCCGGCGTAGAGGATCTGCGAGTTGGCGGGATCCATGGCGATGGCGCCCATGGAGATCGAAAACATCTGGTCGGTGAGAGGCCGCCAGCCTGAGCCGGCATCGATGGTCTTCCACACGCCGCCGTCGTCGGTGGTGATGTAAATGGTCTGGTCCGTTGTGCCGCTGGGATCGATAAGGATGTCGGTGACTTCGCCGGAATCGGGGCCCGTGCCCATGTAGATCTGGTCGCCGTTCACGACCAGAGGAGCGGGGCCGATCTGCTGCCAGAGCACGCTGGCGTCGGTATCGAGCTGAAAGAAGTCGGCGACCGCCTGGCGCCAGATGTCGGGCTGCGGCACGCCGGAGGGGTCGGCATGGTCGAGGAGGAAACCAGGGCCCCTTTCTCCTATGTCTAGCGGGTCGATTTGGTGGGGATCGTCGGCCATCTGGTTCTCCTCGGGTTTCAATGGTTTAGCGAGTCAGCAGTTGGTTGGCGGTTGACGTTTTCCAGGTCTCAAAAGCGAGACCTGGGGCACCCAGCTTTCCCGGGTTCAGGATTTGGAGTTGCCGGGCGGGGGAGGCGGTGACATGCGTATCCATCCCTCCGTGCCGGTGGCCGGGTCGGGCCGTAAGTGAGCGTCCTGGGTAGCGACCACGATGGGGTCCTCGGCCCAGGTGGTAATGTCGGCGCGGTGGTCCCAGCTCCAGGTGCCGTGGATTTCATTGGGCACCGGCATGCGAATGGTCTTGGGATCGACCAGCACCGGCCCGAAGCGGAAGGTGGGCGAGATGGCGGCAAGCGCCGCGGCGATCCATTCGCGGCGCATGCCGATCTCCTTGCGTGGAAGCAGGCCGGTGGTGGCGTGGACCACGCAATGCGGTTCCACCAGCAGGGTGAGCGCGACCTCCTGGTTGGGCTGGATCGACATCAGGCCGGTGTCGTTGACGTAGGGGTGGGTGACGGGGCTGTTGCCCTCGGTAACGTTGTCGCCGATGTCGTTGGAGAAGTTCTGGTAGTAGTCGGGGACGAGGTTGGCCTGCTGCAGGAAGCCGCGCCCCGGGCCAACCTCGCGGGCGAACCCGGCGATGGCCGCGTCGGCGCAGTAGAGGCGGGTGTAGTCGTCATTGACGAAGTAGCCGAGCAGGCCGTCCTGCCAGTGCGTCACCGCGCCGAGCCGGAGGGAGACGGGCTTGGTGTTGATGACGGAGGTGTCGATGGGTTCCTGGACTTCGAGCTTGACTCGCGCGCGGAGGATGACGACCGGGTGGCCGACCAGCAGGGAGAGATGCTCGTCGGACGAACTGCCGAATGGGTCAACCGTCCAGAGGGTGGAGTCGATGATGCGCAGAATGGCGGAGAGCGCGTCTTCGGGCAGGCCGGTATTGGTGGCGTCGGCGAGTCCCCATTGCAGCAGGCCCTGCGCAATGTCGGCCGCAAACTTGTTGGGAACTGCGCGAGCTGGGGATTGGCCGACGGTTGACGGCACGCCGGGCGCGTCTTCCCAGATGATGCCGGATTGCGGATCGGGTCGAACGAAGCCAAGATTTGCCCCGGCGTCGTCGAAGAACTCTAGATCGCCATCGAGGTGGTTGGGCATGAGGAAGCCGCAAACAGGCGAGGTAGCGGTGTCGGCTTCGAGTTCAGAGCCGTCCGCCGCCATGAAGCGGAACCACAGCCGCGCGGGTGACGTGTAGCGCGGCGGCAGAGCGAGCAGTTCAGGGCGCGTCGGCGTCTGGAGCGGCTCAGACTCGATCAGCTGTGTCGAGTCGATGATCGCGGTGTCGCTGGAGCCGGCGAGATCGATGAACTGGCCGTAGCAGTCCACGAGACGGAGACGAAGAATGCGGATGAATCCGGCGCGCAGAGGGACGAACGGGGTGGGAACGGAGTTGTCGGGAGGCTTCGATTGCCCGTCGGGCAGGTAGCCGCCGCGCATCTGGCGGGTGAAGTTGTCGGCGGCGCCGGCGAGAACGTCCATGGAGTCGAGCGTGTCGAGAATGTCCTGGAGCGAGGTGCGATCGACAGGAGGCACGTTGTTCGTATTTGTGCCGGTGATTTGAACCTGAATGGTCTCGGCCATCTGGGCGTAGGCGTTGAGCGCGATCTGGGCGTAGATGGAGTGGAAGGCCGGGTTGGTGTTGGGCTGGAGGTTGGCGGCGCCTCCCGCAGACTGTGCCTGGCTGAGGGCGATACGCAGGCTGGCGGCGGCTGTGGCGGCGGCTCCGCCTGTGAGGTGCGCGCGGCCGGAAAGAATCAGGCTGCCTGGCGGCTGCACGCATCGGCTGGCCGTTGGGGCCGGTCTTTTGCGTCGGATCGGGCGCGGGCGGGGCGAGCTTGGGGTCGGTGGAGTAATCGATTTCGCCAAGGGTCCAGTCGGCGACGCCGTTGGTGGAGGGGATGTATTCGATCTGCCAGTCGAGATGGATGGGGTTCCACGGGCGAACCGGGGGGGTGACGGCGATGGGCGACGGAAGCGTGCCGGAGATGCCGCTGTTGGCGACCAGTGGGCCGTGGTCGAAGCGGGGATCGCGCGTGGCCCACCAGGCGGTCTGCTCCACGACGTAGTTCTTGGCGAGAGCATTGATCTGGGCGGGCGTTGGAGCCGGTGCGGCGGCAGCAGCAACGGGAGCGGCGCCGGTGGCGGTGGCGGTGGCGCGGAATGGCTGAACCGGCGTTAGCGCGGCCTGGGCGAGATTGACCGCGGCGGACGGATCGAGGATCACCACTTCCCGGAGCAGGTCTTCGCATTCCAGGGGAACGCTGCCGTTTTCGACACTGCGCTCGAGGACCGCGTCGGCAGCGGCGATGGGTCGGAAGATGAGGACCTGCGGTTCGGTGGAAGCGGGCAAGGTGGCGCTGACCGCCTCGGCATAGAAGCCGGAGAGGCGGCAGACGAGAGTGTTGTCCTGGGACAGGCGGGTGTCGGCGCCGTGCTTGAACGTGCGGCTGGCGCCTTCGAGCAGGAAGACCGGTTCGGAGGGATAGAAGAGGCGCGGCAGGGCGCGGCGGACTTCCTCGGTGTGCGCGGGGATCTGCTGCGGCGCCGGTTGGCTGATGACGGAGTTGATTGCGGAGGAGAGGCCGCCCTGGAGGAACGTGGTCTCGCGGATGGTCTCGATCGATTCGGAGTGAGCTGGCCTTGGCCTGGCCGCCGAGGGTGACGGTGTTGCGATTGAATTTCCCGCTGTTGAAGTTGTTGTCCTGTGCGCTGGCAGCGGCCGCGGCGGCGCGCTGGCCTGCGAAGACGCCGGCGCCGGGCTCGACGGGATTGGGCAGCGGAGGCGGCGTGTCGGGCATGGCGGGGATGTTGATGGTCTCGGTGGTGAATCCGCCGTCGAGGGAGCCGAAGGCGGTGGCCTGAAGGAGCGCGTCGAGGCGGGCGCGGCCGTCGGGCTGCTCCAGGTCGGCCAGCGAGCTGAGCAGGAACCCTTCGAGGATGCGGGCTTCGTCGGGCCGGTTGTTGTGCTGCGCGACGAGGGCGGCGAGGGCTTCCGTAAGGGTGTTGCCGACGGCGACGTTGACGGAGGAGGCGGCGGGCGGGCCGCCGGATTCGCCGGAAAGCAGGCCGCTTTCGTTGCCCGGCCAGCCCACCGTGGGCCAGCCGATGGCGACCACGCAGCCGTGCATGAGTGTGGCGTTGGGCCACCAGGAGCCGTCGGTGGTGTAAGGGCCGAGCGCGTTGCCCTGGTCATCGAACTGGGGCATGGCGGAGGGCGCGTCCGATGACCGCAAACCCCACGGCCGGCGCCGCCGACGAGAGCGCGTCGTTGTAAGCGAAGGTGGATGCGTAGAGATTCGATTCGAGGCCGAGGCCGCGGGCCGCGACGACGTACTTGCGCGTGTGGTGAACGGATTCGTCGAGTTCGCCCTGGGCAAGTTGCCACTGGTACTGCTGCATCTTGGTGTTGAAGTCGGTGAGCGAGTGCACCGTCTGGTCGCCGAGCGGGTCCTGGCTGGGATTGGAATACCAGCCGCACACCAGGTAGCTCAGCGGGCCTTCCGAGACGTCGCTGAGCGAGTCGTAGAAGGCCAGGCGGTTGACGCAGTTGTCGTAATAGGCGGACCAGGCCACGTCACCGCTGCCGAGGACCGTGAGCGGGTTGGTGACCGAGTCCTGCGAGGGCGCCCCTTCGGTGAAGGAATCGAGATCGATGGGGACCGGGTTCTGGTCGCCGGCGCGCAGCACCCAGCCTTGGACGGCGCGAAGACGCAGGCGTGGCAATGCCGGCCCCGATGAAGCGAGCCGACGGATACATGCGCAGGACCAGCCAGCGATCGGGGGCGGTGGGGAACTGGGCAGTTGTGCGCCAGTCGGCGGTCGCGTGGGTGAGCGCGTCGGGGAGAGCCCAGTGAAGGTAGACGCCCGAGGTACGCGGAGTTTTCAAGTTCCGCGAATGGCGTGGGGAGAACGTCGTAGCGCGTGACCGGAGTGGTCTGCTGCGGAGAGGGTTTGAGAGCGCAGTCGGCCCAGCTCTCGACGGGTTCGTTGGGACGCACCACCAGCGCATCCACTTGTATCGGCACCAGCACGCGCGGGGTGCGGATGAGGTACGGATTCCAGGTGTCGATGACTTTCTGATTGATCCGGTAGCGATGCCGCCGCGGAGAAAGCGGCGGCCTGGTCGGTGAAGGACAGTTTGCTGTTAATGGCCATGCTGCACCACCAGGTTCTGACTGCGTCGAAGGTCGACTTGCTGGGCGACGCGTTCCGCGATTTGCAGGTTGGCGACGAATCCGCCCGGAGGTTTCCTGGGTGCCGGCGTTGTCGACCGTTCCTTCGAAACGCTGGCGCCAGGGCGGATCGAGCACCGCGATGCCGAAGCTGGCGGACCCGGTGACCGTGATGGCCTGCGGCTGCGGTTGCTACGGCTTGGTTGAGGCGGCGGCGCAACTCGGTGACGTGGATGACGCGGCTGTTGGTGGAGCGGAACGGAAGGGCGATGTCCTGGTACGGCGGCCCGCGTGCGAGGGCACCTGGTGGCCGGTGGTATCGCGCAGGTAGATCTTGTCGATGCCGTTGTCGACGTGCAGACCGAACATGACGCCGTTATGCGGCTCTTCGAGAATCACGAGTTGGGGAACGCCCTGAAACAGCGCGATCATGACGCCCGGGCGAGAGCAATTCGAGCCGCAGCGTTTTGAGTTGAAGCGGAATGACCTCGGGATCGGCGGGATCGAATTTTTCCGGAATGGCGGTCTTGTAGGCGCGCACATCCATGTGCGGCCAGCCGCTGACGGCGGAGGAGCGCAGCAGAAAGCCAGTGATGGTTTCGGCGGGGGTGGTGTCGTTGTCGTTGTCGGACTTCGCGTCAGTGAAGCCTTTCAGGCCGCGCTGGATGGTGCGCACGATGCGCTCGCTCAGGTCGATCTGCTGGTTGACGGCGGGAGCGTGGCCCTGATGATGGGCCTGTTCGCGGGTGCCGATTTTGCCCACGGCGATGGCGCCGTCGACCAGGCGGTCGGTCCAGGAGCGGTCGATATAGAAGAAGCGGATGGACTCGTCGGGCAGCAGACGCTCGTCGGGAACGAGGTAGTCGAAGGGGACGCCGACGAGCAGGCGGAGATGGGAGAGGAACAGCTCCATGTAGGGCGGCATCTCCGATTCGGGCTCGGTGGTATCGAGCTGGATGGGGCGGCGGAGTCGTTCCTTGAGAGCGGTGCTGGCTTGGATCCACGGGGTGCGCATGAGCTAGCTCCCTAACTTCGCTTGGACGGCGTTGAGGGCCTGGTCGCGGAACGACTGCAGGCGATTGAGCGAGGCGGTGTCGGCGGCGACCTGGTCGATGGTGGTGGCGGTGCGGACGGTCTGCGCGGGCGCGGTCACGACGGCGCCGGTGGCGCCGGGGTCGCCGCCGAGGATGGCAGTGGCTTCGGAGACGCTGCCCAGGTTCCAGGCTTGCTGGAGCTGCCGCGGGGTCGAGGCCCGGAGCGCGGCTGACGGCGCCGATGCCGTACTTGTCGCCGACCTTGGAGATGCCGGAGACGATGCTGTCCGGCGGCGTTGGCGGCCACCACCGGCACGACGGGCTGGTGGATATCGAGCGTCTGGTTCAGCGGGATCGCGGCCTGGATCGCGATCAGCGAGTCGGTGCGGACCGATTGGCGGTAGGGCTCGCGGCGCCAGCGCATCAGTTCCTGGCCCAGGCGGGGATCGGCGGCGGCCAGCAGGCGTCCGCATTCGAAACGCTGCGGCATAGCTGATGTCTTCGGCGCCGGTTTCCGGCGTGACGCGTCGGCATTGGTCGGCGCTGTGATAGGTGAGAGGGTCGCGCGTGAGCGGCATGGGCACGATCGGGCCGCGATACCAGACGTCTTCCTGGACGCCGGCGCGATCCATCACGGTGATGGGGATGTGGCCAGTGTCGATCACCGGCGGATGGCCGGGCTCCTCAACTGTACCCATCGTGGAGACGTTGATGCGCTGCACGTAATCGCGGAACGTGCCGACGCCGGTGCATTCGAATGTCCAGCTGTGAAGCAGCACGAGCTGCTTGGTCGGGTTGAAGAACTGGTAACTGGGGCTGGCGACGAAAGTCGACCGCGGTGGCTACGTTGCGGTCGGCGACCGTGGCCAGGATGGTTGAGCCTGCCTCGTCCCTCCGAAATCGACTTTGGCGTGCCGAGCGTGACTGCGGCGGCGGCGCTGGGCGGGATTCTGGGCTTTCGCGACATTGTCGATGTTGCCGATGACCGGATTTTCCAGGATGCCGATGAAGATGGGCGCTGCCACCGGCGGCGGATCGGCCTGAACCAGGTCGGTGCGCTCTTCGAGCGACACCAGGCAGGCGCGGAACTTGGCGTTGGGCGCGGGAATGCGGTTGCTCATCAGGATCGCGTAGAGACCGTCGCCGGACGCCGCGTTAAGTTCCTTGTCGTCGACATTGACCTGGCGCACGTGCGCCAGCAGCGTGAGTTCATCGAGGCTGGGAAGCAAGGACTGGAGCAGCAGCCATTCGACCTCGATGGAATCGCAGACGATGCCGTCGGGGACTTCGAGGCGCTGGTAGACATCGGCCGGCACGACGGTCTTTAGCGGCACATTCTGATGCAGGGTGTACTCGCCTTCCTGAAAGACCAGCAGCGCGAGCCAGGGCGCGGGACCGAATTCCTGGGGCTGGCCCTGGACTGGCGGGAACGGATTGGGCTGCGGCGTTAAAGGATTGCTGCGGGATTTCGGGGTGCCGATGGCGCTCGGGATCCGAGGTGAGGCGGCGCTCCCACGGCAGCGTGCGGCGGGAGATCACGATCTGCGGAATGTAGCTCGTCGAAGCCGCCGTGTCCGTTGCGGGGCGGGTAGACGGCGGCGACGTCGGTAGCCGGCAGCGTGAAGCGCGGGCCCTCGATATCGAAGTAGCCGCTGTTCGACGAGAGCGGCGCCTGCTGGCCGTCGAAGGTCACGTTGGTGACCACGTCGATGCGATAGCTGCCGTCGACCAGCGGAGGCGTGACGCAATCGAACAAGTACATCGAGCCGATGGGGGGCGGCGGTGTGGGAACGGTGCTCATCGGGAGGCTCCTGAAAAGCAGGGAACAGGGAACAGGGAATAAGGAATAAAGACCAACGGATTCGCTATCATTTGGCGGCTCCTGTCAGCGCCGGCTTCGCGGCGGGTGAGTTGGAGGTTGGGACCATGCGGACCGAGATGCTGCCGTCGGGGGTGAGGGGGCCGTCGGGAACGATGTGCTCGGGGACTTTGCCTTGCAGCGCCGTCGCCCACTCCTGGGCGCGGCCCGACAAGCCGACCACGCCGGAGAGGCGCCAGCCGGTGGCGCTGGCAACGCCGATGGTGATGTGGTTGGCGGTGCGATCGGCGTCGCTCACGTCGTAGAGCAGGGCGCGGCGGCGTCCGCCGAGAATGCGGATTGGGTTGGACGACAGAGTCGCGCCCTGGCAGCTGAGGGCCAGGTCGCCGTCGGCCGAGGCCGTCGCGTCCTGCAGGTCGAGCAGGATCATGACCGCGCCAATGCGAAGTGGGCAGCCAGGTTTCCGTGCCGATCTGGCCGGCGACTGCGTCCGAGACCCGGATCATCGTCTGCGAAATGGCCTGCCGGTTGCGGATCGGGATGTGGGTCTGCGGCAGCATGAGGCACGAGCCGCGAGCCGAGGATCGTCGTCGGTCCCACCTGCGGAAGCAGGTTGCCGGCCTGCCATCCGGCGACGGTCTGCTTGCCGGCGGGCGCAGCGGTAAAGGCGACGGCGGCAAATCCGGGCAGCGACCGGTGCGGTTCCGGCCGGCAGCTTGCCCAGGCACTCGATCGAAACCATGCCGCACTTGGCGGGAAGCGGGACCGTGGTTTGCAGGTTCGTGGTGGGCGGCGCCGGCGGGTATTCGGCGTCGGCCAGAACGGATCCGCCGCGGGTGAGGAACGTGATTCGGAAAGCCGAGTCGCCGGTGATGATGAGTTCGGACTGCGAGCCGGCGGGAACGTCCCAGATGTGCGTCGTGCCGGCGGGGATCGCGAGGCCGTTGCCCTGGAAGCTCGCGAGGGCATCGCTGATCTGCTGCTGGTGGCCTTTGCCGGAGGTCCAGCCCAGTTGCGGCGAACGAAGCGTGTTGCCCGGTTTGGCCAGCCGCGTCGGGCGCGGGCGCGTTGGCGGACTTGACGCGAATAAGGCTGGAGCCGAGGGCATTGGCAAGCGGAGCGGCCATGCGCGGCACACCTGCGGCGGCTTTGACGGTGGTCACGGTGGTGCGCAGGGCCGTGGGCACATCGCTGACCACCTGCGGCCGTCCGCGCAGCACGGCGCGAAGGCGGGGCTTTTCAAGCGCTACGGGCAGGATGACCGGCGGGCGGTTAATGACCGGCGGTGCGGGCAGCGCCGGCGGCTTCATCGTGAGCCCGGTCGTAATCGGAACCACCTGCGGCGGGGACGACCGGTAGTAGAGGAGCGCCCGATTGGCGACGGGCGCGTTGCCGGAAGTGGGCAGGCCAGACGTGGTGCGCTGGTCGGCGAAGAATCCCGTGGTCCCAGTCGTGATGGCGCTGGCGATCTGCAGAGTCGCGCCGGAACCGGCCTGGCGCGGTGAGCTCCGCCAACAGCACTGCGCGATTCGCCGTACGCCTGGTACTGCGGATAGGTCAGCGTGAAGTCCGTCGCGAACGGAAGCGGCCGGCTGTTGCCCGAATCGTAAAGCTTGGCGATGGGGATCAGCGCCGACTTGCCTTCGAAGAAGCAGAAGCCCTCGATGGTAAGCCCGACCACGGCGGGTAGAGTATTCGCGGCGGCCGGCATGTTGGAGGGATCGTTCCAGTGCCAGGTGGCCTCGGACACCTTGCCGACAATCGGCGTCATCTTCCAGTGGACGGTGTCGATCTGGAAGTCGGGATTGGGATTCGGATTTTGAACGCTGATCTGGGTCCAGTGTGCCGCCGTCGTTGCCGAACAGCGAGATCGACCATCTTGGTGTCGACCGATTCCTTGTTCATGGGAGCGAGGTCGATGGAGTGCACCTGGCCGCTCTGGTCCTGGTCGCCAAAGACGAAGTCGTTGGTGATGGTGGCCGGCATCTTGGTGTCGCACTGGAAGGAGAATTCGCTGACCATCTTCCAGGGCTTGTCGGCGGTGCCGGGTGCGGGCGCCGCACCCGAGGGAGACGGCGGCACCAGGCCGGAGAGGACATTGACCTTGAAGGCGTTGCCGTTGGGGTCGTTGCCGTAGAGATACTTGGTCGCGAAGACAGTGAAGTCGGTGATGTAGGGCGGCTGCGGGTTGGCGTCAGGGCCAAATGCGACGGTGATGCTGCAGATGGCGAGATCGACCGTGCAGGTGCCGTGCAGCGGCGGCCCCACGATGGTGAGCGAGGCGCCCAGCGACACCGTGATGCTGACGCCGATGCAGAAGCCCCAGAAGCAGACCTGGATGGAGAACGTGGCGCCGACCGAGATGCCGATGTCGATCGCGTAGTAGAAGGGGTCCCAGGAGATGAGGAAGTCGGCGATACGCGGTGAACCACACGTAGGCGCAGGAAATGCCGTAGGTCAGCTCCAGCCTGCCGCCGGCCATGATGCAGGTGTTGGTCAGCGCGAAGTAGTTTTCGCCCTTGATGGTGGCGCCGATGGGCAGTCCCCAGCGGAAGCCGAGCCTCGGCACGTCGGGGAACTGCGTGGGCTTGTTGAAGTGGGGGTTGTAGCCGCCGATGGTCAGGACGAACTGGCCCTGCGGAGAACCACATGAAGTAGGCAAAGCCGCCGGTGAGCTGGCAGTCCTTGTCGAAGATGTAGGAGTTGTCAGTGAGCTGCGCCTGGATGGAGAGGATGCCCTCGGCGGAGGAGTAGCGCGCCTTGAGCGCCAGTTCCATGCTGACCAGCGCGGTGTCGTCGGTGGGGATCGCCATGCGGGCGACGCCGAGGATGCCGATCTCGATGCCGCGATCGAGCGCGACGTAGACGATCGCCGTGACGTGGACGATGACGAACGTGGTGCCATGCAGGCCGACCGCCAGCCACAGGCTGCCGCGCTTGGCGGGAATGCTGTCGCGGATCTGCATCAGCTCGCCCATGGGATCGTTGGCGAGCGCGCCGCCGTCGTCCAGCGCCGCGACCAGGATGAAGTCGGGAATCTTGTTCATGTCGTCGGGCACGATGAGCTCGCGGTTGTACCCGACGCCCAGGCCGATGGCTTCGACTTCAATGATGGGCGGAATGCCGATGACGATGAACAAGCCCGCAAAGATGAAGACGCTGGTGTAGTCGCCCTGCGCGTCCTTGGGCTTGGAGTAGGCGCCGACAGCCACCAGGCCGAACTCGGTGATCTGGATGAGCAGCATGCCGTCGTACTCGATGGTGCCGCCGCTGTCGTTTTTGAGCAGTGCGCCGGCGATGGTGACGCCGGTGGTCTGGAAGCTGAGGGCCAGACCCTTGAGGTCGAGGCTCCAGTCGCCCGGGTGCATCAGCGACTTGAACGGGATGGTGACGCCGAGTTCATCCACCTGGCCGGTGAGCGGGCCGACCTTGACGGTGGCATCGAGCACCAGCGAGGCCGAGGTGTTGCCGTTGAGGATGATCCCGATCTGGTCGAGATAGATGGGGCCGAGCTGCGCATGGATGCCGATCCAGATGGGCTTGATCGTTGCCGGAGAACAGGATGTGGAAGGTGCTGTCGCCTGAGGGCGCGGACCAGTACCATGCCGCCACGTCGATGCCCGGATTGGGCGGTTGCGTGTCGCCGCCGCCATTGCCGCCGTCGCCGCCTCCGCCAAGCAGGCCCGCCGCGACGGGATTGTTGCCGCCGACGTTGCCGCCGGTGGCCTGCGAGAGCGGCAGGCCCAGCTTGTCGATCTCCGCGCCTACACCCGGCGAGTCGAAGCTGAATCCGCTGGAGAACTCGCCGTGGAAGAACGAGTAGAGACGGACGCCGCCAATGCGGAAACCATTGCTGTTGACTAGCGGGGCGTCGTTGGCCCCGGTGAGTCCCAGGCCGAGGCCTGCTGCGGTGATCTCCGGAGCGAAAGTGAAATTCCCGCCCGCGACGGAAAAGAGATATACGCTGACGCCCGCATCGAAGGTCGCTCCCCATGCTGTCGGAGCGCCGAAGAGCATGGAAAGGTCGAAGTCGCCGATGGTGAAGTCCTGACTTCCCTGCAGGCGCACGCCGAGCTTGTTGGAGTCGTTGGCGAGATAGAGAGCGAGCGTGCTGGTGAGCGGCAGTTTGACCCCGGTGGCGAGGGTGCTGATGAGACCGGTGACCAGCGAAGTGATGCTCGGGAAGGTGGGGTTGATGACAAGTCCGCCGCCTTGCGGTACGGCAATCTGGGAACCGGTGAGGACCGCCTGCACCGTAGGCCCGCCGGTCCAGAGGGTAGTGGAGAATTTGTCCTTCACGGCGGCGAGAAGGGTGTTCCCGACCAGTGGGACGAGGAACTGTTCGATGAGCGCGACGGGGCCTCCGGCGGCCAGGTGGATCGCCGGAGGAATGAAGTCGATGGTGATAGGCCCGGTAGAGAACGTGCCTCCCGAACCGGTCGCCAGCGGGTAGAACTCGAGCTGGAAGTTGCCGCCGCTCTCGGTGAATGAGATGGTCGGGGTTAGGGGAATGTCGATGGCGTTCTGCAACGACACGCCAAGCGACGCCGAGACAGCGACGGATCCGGCGGCGTATCCGCCCGCAGCCGTGATGTTGAGCGCGCCGCTGGCGAGTTGAATCTGCGCAAGGCCGATGGTGGCGGTGGGGCCGGTTGCGTCCCAGCCGAGAGCAACGTTGATGGTGCCGGTGTCGCCTCCCGATAGCGGCAGGGCCCAGGTAACCACGGCGGCGGTGGGGCCGCTGCCCGCGCTGACCGTCCCGGGCAGAATCCCGGCCAGCGGCGAGCCGCCGCTGAAGAGGCCCGCGATAGCCGTTGCGATCGAACCGCGTTGCGCCACTGTGAAGCCGGACAGCCAGCTCCCATTGAGCATGGCTGCCAAAACGTCGCCGTGCGTCGAGAACTTGTTGACCGTGTCGTAGATTCCCAGCGCGGCTGCGATGTCCAGCGCCAGGTCTTTGACTGTCGAGGGACCGATGGTATCGACCAGCTTGTTCAGCGCCTGCAGCAGCAAGGCCTCGGCTCCGGCTGTGAGCGCGCCGCTGAGCCCGCTGAAAGTGGGCAGGATTTGAATGGGCGGCGTAGCCGGCGAACTGACCGGCGTGAGGGTGAGAGTGACGCCGGAAGCGTTGGCGGTGAAGTCCACCGTCAGGCTGCTCCACGAACCGGCGACCACGGCGGGCAGCGGGATGGTGAAAGATATCGAGCCCGTCGGAGTGGGATGAATCAGCTGGTCGAACGCGACCCCGCCGCTGAGGTTCACGATGCCGCCGATGGCCGCCGTGGTGGCGAGTTCGACCTTGACGGGATCGGCGTCGGTTCCGGCGCCGGAGGCAGCGAGTTGCAGGTTTCCGGGGAGTGAAAGGCCGGTGCCGGCGGGGAGTCCGGCGATGTTGCCGATGAACTGCAGGAGCCTGGTGATCTTTGCCGAGTCAAGTCCCGTCCCGGCGATGTTGCCGAGCGCGGAGGCCTCGGTCAGCACCGACTTCATCGACGTGAAGAACGTGTCGATGGGTCCGATGGCAAGGCCGGGGCCGGCGAGCGCTTCAAGAACCGCCGTCGCAGCGCCCGAGAACAGCAGCCGCGGGAGCGTATTGCTGAGAGCGGCCTGGAGGGCGGCCGCGCTCGGCGGCGGCAGAAGCGTGATGGGAGCGAGCCACGGCTGGGCGCTCGCGGTCAGCTGGTTGTTGGTGGAGGTCCACGAAAGGGAGAAAGCGCCCAGGCTCAACGCGGCGTCAAAACTTGGCGCGAACGATGGAACGGCGACGCTGGCGTCGAGCGTTACGGTCGTATCGGTCGCAATGCCCCACTCGGATGTCGTGCGAAGGCCGATGGACCACGGGTTGGGAAGAATGTAGATCTCGACCGGAAGACCGCTGATGGGGAGTGTCCATTCCGGTACCGCCGTAGTGCCACGGCTGGGAATGATGGCGGTGGTAGCAGTAAACCCCGCAAAGCTGACCGCGGAGTTCAGTGCGGCCGTGAGCTGGCTGCTCAGATAACCTGCCGCATCCGCCGTGATGGCGTTGAAGGCATCTGCCGAAATGCCGATGCCGCCGTGGCTGTCGACCACCGCCACGTTGAGCGCCTGGAGCGTTGTAAGCAGGATGCCGGCGGCCGAAGTGGGCTGGGGCGCCGGATTGCTGATGGTTTGAAGGACCGCACCGAGCAGCGCCTGTGCGTTGACGTCGGCGAAGGAAGCCACGTCCACGACAGGCCCGTGGTACGAAACCTGGTGAAGGTTAACGATGGGGTCGACCTTCAGCCCGGCGGTGGATGAGTAGATGTCGGCGCCGATTTCGGCCCAGCGAACGCGGACGTCCACCGGGGGCAGGCCTGTTCCCCCGAAAGAGCTCGACGCGCCCACCAGCCAGCCGTTGGGGTTGGAGAGCGTGGAGCGGACCCGCAGTGCGTGTGCGGGATGCGGAGGAGTTGGGGCGGCGTTCTGCAACGGAAGTTGGAAGAAATCGCCGCGCACCGTGGTGTCCACGGCGACATTACCGGCGGCGGCCGTCGCGAAGTTGATGTGGGCGCGGGCGCCGAATGCGATATGCGTCGGCGCGGGCGGCGTGGTGCCGGGATTGGCGGCGGAGTTCGCGAGTGCCGAGAGTGCGGGCTTGAGGGCGTCAAGCAGACCGCTGCCAAGCTGGCTTCCGATGGCGAGGACCGGCTTGCCGCCGGAGTCGATGCTCGAGGGAGCCGTGATAGCCGCGGGGAACGATCCCGCCGGGAACGGGGCCGCCGTGGGAAGGGCGCCGGTGGTGGCCGGCGGCTTGTATCCGTCCAGTGCCAGCAACAGAAAGTCGAGCGCGTCGCGGATGGAACCGGCGAAAAGCTGCGGCCGCAGAAGCTGAAGAACGCGTAGGGCATCGCCGACCCGGCTGTTGGAGAGGAACGGAAGCGACGTCCCTAGGTGCGGCGTGCCCAGCGTGATCAGGCCGGCGACCAGGGCCGGGTGCGCCGCAGTGAAGGCGCGCGCAGCGAGGCCCGCCGTGGAGTGGGCGACCAGCGTGACCGGCGTGGCCCCGCTGAGTTGCTGGACCCGAGCCACCAGGCGTTCGATTTGCGCCGTGATTGAGGTGACATTGCCGGTGCCGTCGTCGTTGAGATCGGCCGTGTACCACGATGCCTGCGCGGTGACCGTGGTGAGGTCGACCGCCGCGGGGTCGAGGCCCGGGACGCGCAAGTTGAAATTGGTGTTGGCTGCGGTCGCGCCATGGCGGTTGGGGTCGCCGAGCAGGGCGGTCCAGATGGTGTGGTCGCTGAACACCGGCCCGAGCAGAAGAACGGTGCGCGCGCTCCCTGCTCCGCCCGCCAGGCTGTCAACCTGGGCGAGGATTTGCGAAGTTGCCGCCGGGTCGGAAGGCTGCGAAGAATGCGCGCTCGCCAGCGTGGTGCCCGCAGTCCAGTTGGGACTCGTCGGAACCTGCGATGCCAGAGGCACCACGCCGTCTCCCCCGGTGAAGAACCCGGACAAAGAATTGAGTGCAGACGCGAGAAGGCCGGAATCGTTGTTGGCAAGCCCGTTCTTGAGGCCGGGAAGGAAACCGGCAACGTTCTGCGCCACCTGCAATAGCGTGGAGAAATCCGCCGCGCCCGTGGCTGCTGCGATTAACGGCGTGGCCCAGTTGGGCGGCGGGCCGGCAGGCTCGAGCCAGACCAGGGCGTCGACATTGGCGGTGGAAGTCGTGGTGAGCGGCAGAGCCCAGGGGTCGTCGTAGGTGCCAGATCCGCTGATGGGCAGGCTGAATCCAGCCAGCGGGTTGCCGGGCGCGTCGGGCAGTGCGTCGGCAAGCAGCCCGCGCAGCCAGGGAAGGATCTGCGGCAGGAAGGCGCGCCCGTCCGCCGATACCCCCGTCGCAAGCGAGTTCAGCCAGTTTCGAATCGCGAGGAACGGATCACTGAGAAGCGAACCGGCGGCGCCCGGGTCGGCGAGCGCGGGCCAGTCGACGGATAGTCCGTCGAGGCTGGTGTGGACTCCGAGCAGTCCGGCGAGCGTGAATGCGGGCATTCCGCCCCACGAAGCGAGCGCCCGGGCCAGGACCATCCGCAGCAGCAATTCCAGGTTGGGGATGGTGATTCCGAAATCGGCGGCAATCGCGGCGGGGTTGGTGACATCGAACGGAGCCGCGAACGGGAAGCCGATGGAGGGGACGCTGATCGTGGTTCCGTTGAAGCTGAGCGAAACGTTCTGAAGACCGGCGGACCAGGCGAGGGTCGACCCGGGAGACCACGTCATGTCGGCGGCAAAATCGGCGATGCTCAGCGCGAGACCCGCGACCGACGGAATCGCCGGAATCGGCTGGACCTCGATATGCGCGTGCTGCCCAGCCATGAGATTGACCTTGCCCGCGCCGGACTGCGGCAAGTCGAACGCCAGCAGTTCCGCCAGCCAGTAGATGTCGACGGGCGCCTGCGAGAAGGACGCGCGCAAGCCGAGCCGCAGCTTTTGCGGATCGGTGGCCACGCCGCTGGTCTGGTCGTTCCACGCGGCGATTTCGATGTGGAATGTGGAAGGCGGCGCCAACTCCAGCACCCACGGGTCAGTTCGCGTGCCTGACCCGGTGACGGCCGAAGCAATGCCCACCAGCCCGCCGACCTCCTCGAGCATGTGTGACCACGGGTGCGCGTTGTCGAGCAGGACGGCCCGGTGGATGGCGCCGATTTCCTGCGCCGGGTTGGCCAGGAACTCAGGCAGGTGCAGGAGGATGGTATTCGGCGAACCGGGATCATTCGCCGGCGGGATGATTCCGGCCAGAGCCGCCACGTGGCTGCCTGGGCCCGTGGAACCGAGATAGCTCTTGATCAGGTCGACAACCGCCTGCGCCGCGTCACTGGCCACGTTCTTCGCGTTGGTCAGATCGACCTTGTCGTAATGCGTGGTGTCAGGCCCGAGCGTGAAGAAGACGTTGTCGAGTTCGAGCAGCGGTTGGAGCGACGACCCGTTCCAACTGAATCCGGCGCGAAGCGAATCGACCTTGAGCGGGGCATTGGGGAGCAGCGGACCGGCCCCCAGTGCTCCCGGAGCAAATGCAGTCACCGACGCCGAAGGCAGTACCCCGGCCGAGCCGGTTCCGGTGATGGGAATCGATGCCAGCGTCGCGCTTCCTTCGATTCGGGCCGGCGGATTGGAGCCGCTGGGGATGACGCGCGCCTGCAATCCAATCAGCAGAGACGTTGTCGAAGCCGCCGTCTTCGTCGCAAACGTGATGTTGAGTCCCGACCCGGTCGCGCTCCCGATCGACAGCATCGGCGCAACCCAGGGGTCGGCTTCGGTGCCGGTTCCGGTCACGTTGGGTATGGGAATGCCGATCAAGCCCACCAGGTGCTCCAGCCAGTTCACGATCGGAGCCGATGCGCCGCCCTGGAGCAACGACGCGAACCAGTTGTTGATGGCGGAGGGATCTCCAAGCTGGGTGAACGGGAACTGCGGAATCGCGGCGTCGCCGAACCCGAGCAACTGGAGGAGATGAGCGGTAACCGCGCCGGCGGGGCCTGTGGAGGCCGCCAGGCGCTGAAGCTGTTCCTGGAGGAAACCGATGATCAGGTGGACGGCTTCCGAGCCGAGGTTCTGCGGATTCAGCGAGATATTCTTGGCGCCCGTGTCGTCGAGTTGCAGGCCTTCGAGGTCGACAGTCAGTGTGGCGGGCGGGTTGCCGCCCAGCGGCATCAGGCTGGCCTTTACGACCACTGCGTCGAGGCCGATCGGATCGGCGGGGAAAGTGAACCCGAGGTGGATCCGCAGGCTCAGGTCCAGCGGGCCGTCTGTGCTGCCCGCAACGGCCGTGACGTTGCCCCCGCTGAAACTCACCATGGGCAGATGCGCCTTCAGTGAGGCAAGCGGCGGCGGCCCGTCGGTCGAATGAAATTCCCCCGCGAACCCGAACGTGACGCCATTTGCCGGGTTAACGGTTAGATAAGCATTGCCGCGAGGCTGGTCCCCCAGTAGCGGGTGCCAGGTTTCGTTGTCCGGCAGGTCGGGAACCGTGGCGGGAGCCAGCAAGGCATCGAGCACGCGCAAGAATGCGGCGCGCTGGGTGTCGTTGGTGAAGATGGTGGTGATGCCATTCGGGTGGGTATTGTCGCCGAGAGGATCTTCAAACCACTGCGGCCGGAGATTGCCGCCATCATCGAACAGCCCGATGGCTTTGCCCAGATCGAGGACTTCGTTGGCCAGATTGGTACCCGGTCCGTCGCTCATGCAGCGCCTCCCGCAGATGTGGTGAGCGCAGTGCCGGCATGCAGGCTTAGGGTTCCGGCGCTGGCGGAAAGAGCGCGCGGCGTCAGGCTACGTTCGGCGGCGTGATCATTGGCCAGGCCCATCAGGCTGGACCATACGGCGGATTGCAATTGTTGTCCCCACGTCGAGGCCAGCGTGCCCAGCCCGCGGGGAATTTCGTCAGTGGTGGAGACCATGCCGCCCAGCTCACCGGCTCCGCTGACCGCGAAGCTGCATACCAGCGGAGTGCGGCCGGTCTGGTCGGTTTCGAGATCCACAGAAACCAAAACCGTCCGGTCGAGGATGCGCACCGTGGTCGAGTCCAGGTGGACGAGGACTTCGTTGCCGTGATCGACCCAGATCACTTTGCTGGGCGGCGCACTGCCGGCGGCCCCCGATGCCAGGGGAGCACCATTGGCGGATGTGCCCATGAGCCGGACACTGATTTGTGTCGTCAGATCGGTTTCGCCGATTTGGTCGGGGATCTTGTAAGGGGGCGGGCACGGCGGCGGAGGAGGTGGGGGAGGAGGTGGATACCGGCGCCGTCTGAAAATGAGCGCCAGCATCAGCCCGATGAAGATCCCGAGCACCAGCACGAGCAGCAGCAACAGGAAAATTACGAACGCAGCAGCGCCCATAGAAACCCCGGCAGTCTGGATTGAACCAAGGGCAGATCAGAGGCAAAGCCTGCAAGTAGGGCAGCACAGGGGACCGGGGAATACGATCTAGACCCGAATAGGAATAGAGTGAGCAGGATTACACAGCCGTTTCACCCTACGTCAATAAAAATCCGACGGGTAACGGATTGTTTACAAGCTTTGCGGCGTTCTCTGGCTGAGAGTTCGCCAAGCGAAAAGTCTCTCGAATCCCTATCGTCTTCACTCCGGTTCGCGTTGTTTCCGCCCGGTCCATCGATTCGCGAGCCCGGAGTTGGCAGTCACAGGCGGGTGTGATCAAAGGCACATCCAAGACGGCTGCAAGCGGATCACTCTGGCGGCGGCCATTTCTCGGGAGAGGATTGTTGCCTGGGCGTAGTTGTGTGCGCCGCGTCTGTTGCGTACGGATTCAGGCGCCTGCCGCGATGATTTCCTGAGACTTGGGCCGAGCGCTGAGGCGGGCTCGTCTCATGTGGTTCTCTCGATTGCGCCGTGGTGGCTGGCGGGGCCGGCCCCGTTCTCATCACCAATCAGTAACCACTCGAACCCTGCATATTTCAGATCTTGACGCATGGCTGGCGAGGTGCGCTGCGATGGGGCTGTGGCTCTCTTCCCCGGAAGCCATGCTCCCGTCTGGCAGGAACCGTTCCTGAGGAGGATCGATGCCTAGTGTTGTCGATCATGTACTGGATGCCCGAGAAATACAGCTAATTGACCAGGCAGTCGCGGAATATGCGGTGCGGCCGGGAGCATTGCTGAGCGTCCTCGAAGCAGTGCAGGCCGCGAACCCGCACAAATATCTCTCCGAGCCGACCCTGCGCTATATCGCCGTTAAAACCGGGGTGCCTCCGGCGCGAGTTTACAGCGCGGCCACGTTCTATGCGCTCTTCAATCTCGACCCGCAGGGCGACAACGTGATCTGCGTCTGCCGCGGTACGGCGTGCCATACGCGCAACTCGCGCGACCTGCTCGCCAGGCTCTGTCTCGACCTGGGACTGGGCAAGCAGGATGTGACCGACCTGAGCGATGCGGACAAACTGTCCCTGACCACGCCCGATCACAAATTCACCATTCGCACCGTGGCGTGCTTCGGGCAGTGCGCACTGGCGCCGGTGGTGGAAGTGAATCACCACATCCTGAGCCATGTAAATGAGCGCACGCTGCAGCGCGAAGTGAAGATGCTGAAACAGGGAGGCCAATAATGCCGCGCATTCAGGACATCGGTGCATTCAACGCGGTTCGGGAAGCGGGCCTTGCCAAGCTGATGCCGTCGGTGCCCCGCCTGACCGTCGGAATGGGCACGTGCGGGCGCGGCAATGGCGCGGAAGAAGTCTTCCATGCGCTGCACGAGTTGATCGAGCGCGGCGGCCAGGAAGTGGGACTGGCCGGCGTGGGCTGCTTCGGCTCCTGCTTTCAGGAGCCGCTGGTGGGCGTCCGCCTGCCGGGCGCGCCGCTCATCATGCTCCACAAAGTGCACGCGCAGGACGCGGCTCGCATTCTTGAAGCGCTCTCGACCAGGGTGATGCCGCCCGACCTGATCTACTGCAAGATCCAGGAGTGGGATTACATCACATCGCATTTGAAATATGGGCAGGGATACCCGGAGATTCCCACGTGGGACGAAGTGCCGTTCTTCAAAGGCCAGAAGAAAATCGTTCTGCGCAACTGCGGATTGATCAATCCCGAAGATATCGAAGAGTACATCGGAGCGGGAGGGTATCAGGCGCTTTATAAAGTCCTGATCGACGCGCGGCCCGAAACCGTCATCGAGCAGGTAAAAGCGGCGCGGCTGCGCGGCCGCGGAGGGGCCGGCTTCCTCACCGGGAACAAGTGGGACTTCCTCGCCAAGGCCAAGACCGACACGAAATACATCATCTGCAACGCGGACGAAGGCGATCCCGGCGCCTACATGAACCGCAACGAGATCGAGGGCGATCCGCATTCGCTGCTTGAGGGCATGATCATCGGCGCCTATGTAACCGGCAGCACCGAGGGCATCATCTACGTGCGCGCCGAATATCCACTGGCTGTGCAGCGCCTGCGCAGGGCTCTCGAACAGGCGCGCGAGTATGGATTGCTGGGCAAGAACATTCTCGATCGCGGATTCAATTTCGATATCGAACTGGTGCAGGGGGCAGGGGCCTTTGTCTGTGGTGAAGAAACCGCGCTCATTGCATCACTGGAAGGTTTTGCGGGAAGACCGCATCCGCGCCCGCCCTATCCCGCGCAGCACGGCCTATTCGGAAAACCAACCAACATCAACAACGTTGAGACGTGGTGCAACATCGCACCCATCGTGAGCCGCGGCGCGGGATGGTTCGCGGAGATGGGCAGCGTGAAGAGTCCGGGGACCAAGGTGTTTTCGCTGGTGGGAAAAGTGCAGAACACCGGCCTCGTGGAGATGCCCCTCGGAACTCCCCTGAAAAACTTCATCTACGACATTGGCGAAGGCGCCATGAACGGCCGGCGCGTGAAGGCCGTGCAGACCGGGGGACCGTCGGGCGGTTGCATTCCCGCCGAGATGTTCGATATGCCGGTCGACTACGAGAGCCTCGCCCAGATCGGTTCCATCATGGGCTCCGGCGGCATGGTGGTGATGGATGAAGACAACTGCATCGTGGATGTGGCGCGGTACTTCATCGAATTCACGCATTCCGAGTCGTGCGGGAAATGCGTGCCCTGCCGGGTGGGTCTCGATAAGGCGCTGCGCATTCTGAATGCCGTCACGGAAGGACGCGGCGCGCTGCGACACCTGGTGCTGCTTGATGAGCTGGGCCGCATGATTCGCGAGTGTTCGCTGTGCGGGCTGGGCCAGTCGGCGCCGAACCCGGTGCTCACCACCATCCGTCATTTCCGCGATGAGTATGAGGATCACATCCTGGCGCACCGCTGCACGGCGGGCGTGTGCCAGGAATTGGCGCTGTCGCCATGCGAGAACAGCTGCCCGCTGCGCATGAATATTCCGCGTTTCCTTGAGTTGTTCCAGGAAGGGCGCGTGGAGGATGCGTTCGAGTCGGTGATTCTCGACAATCCGCTGCCTGCTTCGACCGGCCGGGTATGCCAGCATCCCTGCGACGCGCGCTGCCGGCGGCAGTCGTTCGATGAAGCGGTAAACATGCGCGAGGTGCACCGCCACATCGCCGACCGGGTGTACGGCTCCGAGCTTTTCGAGCCAATGGTGAGACGCATCCTCGCGCACAAGCTTGCACCCACCGCGAAGAAGATAGCCATCGCGGGGTCGGGCCCCACGGGCTTGACTGCCGCCTTCTATCTCGCCATGCTGGGCCACCAAGTGACCGTATTCGAGGAGCGCGAAGAAGCTGGCGGCATGCTGCGCTTCGCCATTCCCGAATATCGGCTGCCCAAGTCGATTCTGCGGCGCGAGCTCGAACTCATCGAGCGCACCGGCGTGAAGATGGTGTTCAACACGCGCGTGGGAGTCGACATTTCGCTGAACGAATTGGCGAACCAGTTCGACGCGGTCTTCCTCTCCATCGGGACATGGAAGGAATCGTGGCTCTATCTGCCGGGAACGGAGCTGAAGGGAGTTTATCCGGCGCTCCCGTTTTTGGAGAAGGCCGCCATGCGGGAGAGCATTGCGCTCGGATCGCGCGTCGCGATTATCGGTGGCGGTAACGCGGCCATCGACTCGGCGCGAACCGTGCTGCGCACCGGCGCAAGCGTGACCATTCTCTATCGGCGCGAACGCAAGGACATGCCCGCCATCGATGAGGAGATCCAGGCCGCCGAACACGAAGGCGTCCGTTTTGTATTTCTGGCTGCGCCGCACAGGATCCTGGGCGACGCCAATGGCAACGTGAAGGCGATCGAGATAGTGAAGACTCGGCTGGGCGAATACGACAAGTCGGGCCGCCGCCGCCCGATTCCCACCGACGAAGTGCAGCGCTTCGAGTGCGACAGCGTGATTCTCGCCGTGGGCGAAACCTTCGATCGCGATTTCTGCCGCGCGTCCGGACTGGAACTGAAAGAAGAAGGAATCATCAAAGTCGATCGGTTGACGCTCGAGACGAGTCGCGCGGGCTTCTTTGCCGGCGGTGACGTGATCACCGGGGCCTCGAATGTTTCGAACGCCATGGGCGGAGGAAAACAGGCAGCCCGCGAAATCGACGTGAGGCTCATGGGCGAACCACGCTGGGACCGCCTGTTTACGCCATTTGAATTCAACAATACCGCGCCCGGGGAACCAAGCCTGACACGGAGGCATATATCGCATGAACTGCCGCCGCAGAGCCGCGTACGTTCGCAGGATGAAGTAGTAACAGGCCTGGGCGCCGAGGAAGCGCTCGGAGAGTGCCGGCGCTGCTTGCGCTGCGATTTGCGCGCAGTCGCAGGAGGAGCTTAGGAACGAATCTCGGGGCTGACTTGCTATGCCGCAGCGCGGCGCTGATTTGCCGCTTTTGATTCAAACAGCTCTTTAGTGGTTTTCCCGGGCATTCAGCTGGATAGGAGCGATACCTTGGCGAAGAAGACGATCTCCGTACGAATCGATGGTGAATTAGTGACAGCTCTCGAGGGGCAGACGATCCTTGAAGCGGCACGCGCCCATGCCAAAAAAATCCCCACGCTCTGCTGGCTCGAAGGTCTGAGCGCGGTGGGCGCCTGCCGCGTGTGCATGGTGGAGTTGGCCGGGACCGACAGGCTGATGCCGGCCTGCACCACGCCTGTGCAGGAAGGCATGGCGATCAAGACCACGTCGGCGAAACTTGCGTTATACCGGAAGATGGCCGTTGAGCTTTTGATGGTGGAACGGAACCACGTGTGCTCCGCCTGTGTTTCCAACGGCAACTGCGAACTGCAGGCCCTGGCGCAGTCACTCGGCATCACGCATGTTCGCTACTCCTATAACAATCCCCTGTTGCCCGTGGACATGACCCATCCGCGCTTCGTTCTCGATCACAACCGCTGCATTCTATGCACGCGATGCGTGCGCGTCTGTGCGGAACTCGAAGGCGCTGCGGTGTGGGAGATTGCGTCGCGCGGCATTGCCTCCCGCGTGGTGAGCGATCTGAAAGACAACTGGGGCGCGGCGAAAAGCTGCACCAATTGCGGCAAGTGCGTTCAGGCGTGTCCCACGGGTGCGCTCGCGGAAAAAGGATTCGCCGTGCACGAGATGACCAAACAAAGCGACGCAATCAGCAGGCTGGCGGCGCGGAAAGCAGTGCAGACTCTGGGGAGGTAGGGTCTGGTTGCGTCCCACCCAGGTCTCAAAAGCGAGACCTGGGGCGCCCCTTACTCGGGTCAATGAGGTGAAGTGGCGGTCTGGAGGGCGCTGGCCAAATCGGCGGGGTGAAAGCCGAATGGCCCGGGCTTGCTTTTGTATAGAACCCGTCCGCCCGGCGCTATCAGGTAGAGGCGATCCGGCCAGCCCGTGTAGGCCGTCTCCACGCGGTTATCGAAACCATCGATCAGCGCGGGGAACTTGATGCCCAGTTTACGCACGCACGCTCCGGCCACAGTTTCGCGTTCGGCCTCGTCGCGCGGGCTGCGAAACAGCACGCCGTCGCGCACGTTCGACTGCATCTGCCACACGTCGGTCGGATGCGCCTCAAGAATGTAGACCGCGTAGAACGCAACCTTGTCCTTGTACTGCTCGGCCAGCTTGTTCAGGGCGGGAACCTCCCGCCGAAATGGCGGTCAGGTATAGCTCCCGAACACCAGCACCACCGGCTTCTCATTCCACAGCGAGCCCAGATCGACGGGAGACTTGTCTTCAAGCTTCTTCACGGTGAGACTGGGCGCGGCATCGCCAACGTTCACGTGCCCCTTGCGCGCCCGCGACCACAAGGTCTCGAACGGAATCACAAAATAAGCGGGCATCGGCATCCGCGCCATCACGTGCCCGAATACTTCGGGCGTCTGGTGCATGGCCCAGTTGACGTAGCCGAGAAAGCCCAGCCACGCGACGAAGAGGACGCCCGCCGTGGGCAGGAGCCATCTGCGCAGCCGTCTTTTCTTCTTCGGGGCGGGGATGGTAGTGGGCGCGCTCATTACTTCGTCAGTCCATTCATTTCAAGATAGCCCTGCGGCGCGATTCCGAAGGCATCGGCCACGCGGTTGAAGAAGGCAAACATCGCCGTGATGTAAACGGCTTCCGCTATCTGCGGCTCCGTCCACCCATGATCGCGCAGTTTCTGCACATCTTCCTCGCGTGGTCCGATAGGCCGCCTCGGTCACCTTGGTCACATAGTCAAGCAAAGCCCGTTCCCCGGGTGTCAGCCTTGCCCCGTCGAGATCGCCGCGCGCGATCGCCTGCACCGTTGTTTCTTCTGCTCCCTGAACACGCAGGAAGTATGCATGCGAGTCCAGTCAATATGGGCACCGGTTGAGATACGACACCCAGCTGGCGATGGCTTCCTTGGTTTTGCGCGTCAGGTGCCCTTCGGAAAAATGCACCGTGTCGCTGAATCGCATCACTTCGCGCAGGAAGTCGGGACGATGGCTGAAACATTTCAGGATGCCGGGCATCTGCTGCCGCCCGGACTTGGCGCGCCATTCGTCGTAGACCTTGGCGACGTCGCCGGTTGCGTCCTTGTCTTCGATGAGTTTGATCTTGGTTTCGTGTTCGGCCATGGCTCGGGGAAGCACTTCCGCGAAGTAACCGAACTATACCATGCGCGGAATCCTGGCCGGCATCCATCGAAAGGTGGAAATCAGAGAACCAGGTCAGAGAATCAGGCGCCGGTCACCCTGCTTGCGCGTGATGCGCATGCGGTCAAGGTATTCGAGCAGTGGAATCGCGTATTTGCGGGACAGGCCGGTGAGTTGTTTGAACGCGGCTACGTCGATAAGAGTGCCGCGGAGTGTCGCCATTCGCGCGGCCAGATGTTCGAGAGCATGGGCGTGGATAAACAGATCGTTGCTGCCCATGCGGACGATGGTCTTTTGCCGTTGCAGCAGCGTGACGAGGCGCCGCATCTCGGCATCGCTGAGCCGAAGGCGCTGCGCCAATTCGGTCACGGAAGGAGCAGTCAGGCCGGCCGCTTTGTAGTCTGCTGCAACGGCTGCAAGCTGTTCGGATTCGAGAGACAAGCTCCCGGGACCGGCTTCGAGTGATAGGCTTTCTCCGTCAATCTGGACCTTTCCCTCGCGCACAAGACCAGCAATTACGAAATCAAAGACCTCCGGCGGAAGTGTCGTCTGACTGCGCAACGCGGAAGACTTCATGGCTGAAGTTCCCGGCCTTTGAGCGAGGCCATCGAGCGCAGAAAAGATCTGCTTTGTCGCGGCATCAACGGCGTCATGGCTAAGCAATACATCACCTCCGATTCGAAGGATGTCTCCATCATGCACAGCGGGCTCGAGGCGGCGGCGCGCCGCATCGACGCTAAGTCCGGACTCCCGAGCGAGTGCGTCAAGTTGCAGCCCACCTGTTCCTCGACGCCTTATGCGCAGCGCGAGCTGTTCCGAGACGGACGCATTGATCAGCAGTTTCAACCACGCGAGCGTTTCGGCTTTGCGCTGACGCGGCAATGGGTGGCAATCGAGAATGCGGCCGCCACCGATGGTTGCGAAAGGAGCTGATAGGCGCAAAACAAAGCGATCGCCCGGCACGAGAACCACAGGCTGGTCGAGTTTGATACGCACCATCCCGCTTGCGCCTGCACGGATATCTTCATAGCCATAGACCGAAACCGCTGCCATTCCCTCCGATGTAAATACATGGAAGTGCATACGTGCGCGGTGCTTCAATGGCGGGGCTGTAGGAAGAATCCGGACCTCCGCATCGAACACGTCAACCGGCGAGAGCGTGCGCGGCGCGATCAGCGCCTGACCGCGATGAACCTCGGAAACTTCAATGCCGGAGAGATTGACAGCCACTCGCGTGCCGCCGTTCACCGTCGGTACTGCCCTGCCATGCGTCTGCAGACCGCGCACCCGCACATTGCGCCCACCCGGCTCGAGAACGAGTGACTCGCCCTCATGAATGGATCCGGAGAGAAGCGTCCCGGTGACCACGGTTCCGAAGCCTTTCATCACAAAAGCTCGATCGAGCGGGAGACGTAACCATGCGTCGGAATCAGCCGCATGCGTGCGCTGCGCGAGATTGACGAGTTCCGCGCGCAGCGCTGCGATTCCATCCCCAGTCTGTGCGCTGACTGGGATAATGGGGGCGTCATCTCTGTCCAGAAATGTGCCACGAAGAAATGCTTCAATTGCGCGCGTGATTTCATCAAGATGTTCTGCACTGACCGAGTCCATCTTGGTGACTACCGTGATGCCGCGCGTGATTCCGAGCAGTTCGCAAATGGCGAGATGCTCGGTCGTCTGCGGTTTGATACCTTCATCGGCTGCGATGACGAGCATCACCGCCGGGACACAGCCCGCGCCGGCAAGCATGTTGCGGATGAACAGGCTGTGCCCGGGCACGTCGACAAAGCTGATGCGAAGCGGCCGGCCATCGGGCTGCTGCATCTCCATGGACGCGAAGCCAAGATCGATCGTGATGCCGCGCCGTTTCTCTTCAGGCAGGCGATCGGTGTCAACACCGGTCAGCGCGCGAACCAGCCTGGTCTTGCCGTGATCGATGTGTCCGGCGGTGGCAATCACGAGCGACCGAGAGGATCTGGCTTCAGATGCGGCCGGCATGGGAATCAAAGTTTGCTGAGCAACGCGGCGAGGTTGGAATCGAAGCGGGGAGGAACCGTGCGCAGATCGAGAAGCACCGAGCCTTCGCTGATGCGCGCAATAATCGGCGGATCGAGATCGCGTAGTGCCGACGCGAGCTCCTCAGCGGCCAGGCTCGTGTGCCGTAGCGAGAGCGCACAACTCGGAAGTGTCGTTTTGGGCGCGGTTCCCCCGCCCACAAGGCTCTCAACCGGGACGACGTCGACGATAAGCCGAGCGGAATCGATGCCATCGGCGATCTGCCGGCAGCGGCGCATGATCTCTTCCGGTCGGATGCCAAGCATGCGATGAATCGGAATCGAATCGATTGACTCCGACACGTAATCGAGCAAAGTAGCTTCGAGCGCGGCATAGGTGAGTTTGTCGACGCGGAAGGCGCGAAGGATCGGATTTTTTTGGATGTTTTGGATGAGATCTGTTCGTCCCACCAGCAAACCGCACTGCGGCCCGCCCAGCAGTTTGTCTCCACTCGCCGCCACCAGGTCCAGTCCCTTCGCAAGAGAGTCGGGAAGTGTGGGTTCGCCGGAAACCTCATACGCCTCGAGCGAAGCAAGAAGCCCGGTGCCCTGATCTTCAAAGATCGGTACGCCGGCGCGCCTGGCAAGCGAGACCAGTTCATCCAACACGGGGCGTTCGGTAAAGCCCTCGATGCTGAAGTTCGATTGGTGCACGCGAAGAATGAGGCCGGTATCGGAGGTGAGCGCGCGTTCGTAATCGGAGAGACGCGTGCGATTCGTCGTGCCCACCTCTTTCAGCACCGCGCCCGATTTCTCCAGGATCTCCGGGATGCGGAATCCGCCGCCGATTTCGACCAGTTCGCCGCGCGAGACAATCACTTCCTGCCTCTCCGCCAGCGAATTGAGGGCAAGAAACGTCGCAGCGGCGCAGTTGTTCACGATGACGGCGCCGTACTGCCCGAAGTCGTCGATCTTGAGTGCCTTCAGCAGAAGAGTTTCAGCATGAACATCTCTCCGGCTGCGCGTACCGGTTTCCAGATCGAGTTCGAGATTGCAATAGTCTTGCGCGACTTCGGCGATGTGGTCCAGCGCGGTGTCGCTCAGAGGCGCACGGCCCAGGTTGGTGTGCAGGATGACGCCGGTCGCGTTAATGACTGGACGCAGCGAGTACGACCTCGGTGTGGAAAGTTGCTTCCTAATGCGATCGGTCAACGTTGCCAGAATGAGATTCAGACTGTCGGCGGTGTGTTGGCCCGATGCGATCTCCTGGCGCAGTTCGGCAAGTGTCGCGCGGACAGCGGCAAGCAGCCGATGGCGCGGATAGCTGTCGAGAAGCGACTGGCACTCGGGCGAGAGAAGCCACTCGTTTACAGATGGCAGCAAACGGTAGAGGTCGCGTTCTCGGAGATTCTGTGTTGTCGATGCGTCGGAATTGTTTTTCATCGGACCTCGATCTGCCTCGCCACCGGATCCCTCATCATCGCAGGACGATCGCTGCGCCGGCACGAGTTGCTGACTCCGGGTCGGACACTCGACCGATCACCGCCGCAGCAACTCCCGCCTCCCGCAATGAGGCCATGAGCACCGGAGCATTTCCGCCCTCAACCGATATGAGCAGCCCGCCCGCCGTTTGCGGATCGTAGAGCAGGGTGCGCAGTTCCTGAGGAATCGTACTCCCCCGTGCATCGGCTACCACGCATTCCGCGAATTCGCGATTGGCCAGCAGTCCCGCGGGAACGGCGCCAAGGCGAATCGCATCGAGAGCGCCGGGAATCAACGGGACCGATGCCACCTCAATCTCGAGCGCCACGCCGCTCCCCAGTGCCATCTCGCGGCCGTGACCCATAAGCCCGAAGCCCGTAATGTCGGTCATGGCATGAACGCCGGGATTGGCGATTGCGATTGCCGATGCGATAGCGTTTAAGGTGGTCATCGAGCGGACGGCGTTTTCAATCCATGCCGTTTCCGCCTTGCCCTGCTTGAGTGCCGTCGTAATGACACCGGTGCCGATCGGCTTGGTGAGGATGAGCGCGTCGCCGGGCCGCGCTGCCGCATTGGTGTAAATGCGCGCTGGATCGATGAGGCCGGAGACCGCGTAGCCAAACTTCATCTCCGCGTCGCGCACGGAGTGCCCGCCAACCACCGTGCAGTTGGCCTCGCACATCTTGGCGAGGCCGCCGCGCATGATCTGCTCAAGGATGCCGAGATCGGCGTCCTGCGGAAAGCAGACCACCGCCAGGGCGGAGATCGGCCGCCCTCCCATTGCATAAACATCGCTCAATGCATTGGTAGCGGCGATCTGGCCAAAGGTATAAGGATCGTCCACGAGAGGAGTAAAGAAGTCGATGGTCTGGACAAGAGCGAGATCGGGTCCGATCCGGTAAATGCCGGCATCATCTGAGGTCTCGAATCCGACCAGCAGGTTGGGGTCAGTCTGGGGCGGAAGCGCCGACAGCACCTGGTGCAGCGAACCCGGCGCAAGTTTGCTCGCGCACCCGCCAGCTTTGACGTGCTGCGTGAGGCGGATGGGGTGCAGGTGGTCAACTGTGGTCTGGTTCAAGCGGAACTCACTCCTCTATCCCGGTGTTTATCACGCGTGGCCGCGCGTCGAGATCAACCGCTTGGAGGAAGAACGGCGAATCAACCCCGGTCTGCCGGGAAGCTGCCGATGATTTCGCCCTCGCTTATTTTGGTTCCAGCGAGCACAATCGCGTGGCTGCCTATCCGCGCGAACGGGCCGATCTCGGTCGGCACCAGCTTCACCTTGTCATAGTTGTCCGGCGCGTGGGTGTGGGAGTAAACACGCGCATAGGAACCGATCACCGCGTTCTTGCCGATGGTGATGCCGCCGCGGTCGTTCAGCAGCGCGCGCTGGCGAATGGTGACTCCGTCCTCGATCGTGAGCTTGTAGCCATAGGTCAGATCGATTCCGTGGTAAATCCGCACCCCGTTCCCCATCTTCGCGAACAGGTGTCGCCCCAGCATGCAACGGAAGCGCAGCCCCAGCCAGTGGTTCAGGCCGATGGGCGAGCGATCGAACATCTGCCAGAACCAAAGCAACGGCTTCCGCTCATTGAACTTCTGCCGGTCCACGTCGCTGAAGTGCCCGGCCTCGAGGGTCACATTGTTCGGATCGAGGGACAGGCTGACCACGTTGCCGGGCAGTTCGCTGGTCAGCGTCAGGTTCAGCTTGCCGCCGTGGGGACGGCCCAGGTAAAGCTGGTAGAGCTGATCGCGGACGATCTCGGCACGCCGCTCAGGATTGTGGTGGCGGGTGAATTCATCGTCGAGAAACTGGATCCAGCGGCGGTAGATCTCTTCCGCCTCTGGAGCTGGATGCGGAACACTCGCCTGTGGGGACTGCGGGACGGTCGCGGGGTTCGCCATATCGATTACTAGGACGATAAACCAACGGCACGGGATGCAGCCAACCGGCCGCACGGGAATACACCCGCCAATCGCGGTATCCTAATAGGTCCGGCGAACCCAACATCGTGGGTGCCCCATTCTAACCGCGTTCTTTGCGGTTAGGGTGGGAGACAACGCCGAAGAAATCGAGAACCTCATGTCCGAAGACACCGCCGCCATTACCGCCGAAGTGCCCAAGTCTGCAGCCCCCGTTGCCACCATCGCTACTCTTGGCCAGCACGAAGGCCAGTCCGTCACTATCCAAGGATGGCTCTACAATTCCCGCGAAAGCGGCAAGCTGCTGTTTCCCATCTTTCGCGACGGAACCGGCACCGTGCAGGGAGTGGCGCACGTCAAGAGCGTTCCTCCGGCAGTGTTCGAGGCGCTCAAAGGGCTGACCCAGGAATCCTCCGTCATCGTTACGGGCAAGGTCCGCGCCGACAAGCGCGCTCCGGGCGGGTATGAGCTCGACGTCGAAGACATCCAGGTCGTCCAGCGCGTTCCCGAGTCCGACCCGTATCCGATCACGCTCAAGGAACACGGCGTCGATTTCCTGATGGAGCACCGGCACCTGTGGGTGCGCTCGCCGCGCCAGTCGGCCATCCTGCGCATTCGCGCGGAGATCATGCGCTCCGCCGCCGGATACTTCGACGACAACGGCTTCATCCGCACCGATCCGCCGATCCTGACGCCGGCCGCCTGCGAGGGCACTTCCACCCTGTTCCCGGTGGACTACTTTGGCGATCCGGCCTACCTCACGCAGTCCGGTCAGCTCTATATCGAGTCGACGGCCCTGGCGCTGGGCAAGGTCTACAGCTTCGGGCCAACCTTCCGCGCCGAGAAGTCGAAGACCCGCCGCCACTTGACCGAGTTCTGGATGGTGGAGCCGGAAGTGGCGTACTGCGATCTCGACGGCCTGATGGAACTGGCCGAGAACTACATCTCATACATCGTCCAGAGCGTGCTCAAGAACCGCGCGCCCGAGCTGGCCGTGATCGGCCGCGACATCAAGAAGCTCGAATCCGTCCTGCCGCCGTTCCCGCGCCTGCGCTACGACGAAGCGGCGAAGATGCTGAACGAAGCGCACGCCAAGGGCTTGCTCGAGCAGCCGTTCGAATACGGCAACGACTTCGGCTCGCCCGACGAGACCTGGCTCAGCTCGCAGTTCGACCGCCCGGTGATGGTGCATCGCTACCCGGCGGCGGTAAAGGCCTTCTACATGGAGCCCGATCCCAAGGACCCGACGTTCGCGCTGTGCGTCGATGTGCTGGCGCCGGAAGGCTACGGGGAAGTCATCGGCGGCTCGCAGCGCGTGTCGAGCTACGAGCTGCTCAACTCCCGCATCGAGCAGCACGGCCTGCCCAAGGAAGCCTTCCAGTGGTATCTCGATCTGCGCCGCTACGGAAGCGTGCCCCACGCCGGCTTCGGCATGGGCATCGAGCGGATTGTGGCCTGGGTGTGCGGGCTGGATCACGTGCGCGAAACCATCCCGTTTGCGAGGACGCTACACCGGATTTACCCGTAAAACCGGGACCGAGGAAACAAGGTCCAGCAAACTGGGCGCGGCAGAGACCGGCGTCCGAGTTCTATTGCGCATTCCGGGTGCCCCAGGTCTCGATTCCGAGACCTGGGTAAAATCAACGGCTCAATCGGTACACGACGCAACGATCCAGGCTGACCCCAAAGACATCCGCGCGCGCATCTTCGGCACTAAAGGGAATCTCCGCCTGGGCCACGACCTGCATTCCTTGCACCTGCCGCACCAGTGCATCGAACTCGGGGTGCACATAGATCAGATCGATGGGCTCGTTTCGAACCGACGCAGCCTGCCCGATCCGCTCCAACCACATCTCTGCCATCTCGCACTCGAAGGAGTTGAAGAAGAAGAGCACCACCGGCCCTTCCGGAATCGGAAACGTAAGCGCGTCTCCATGCACGACTCCAACGTTCGGGCAGGCGCGCGGCGAACGCAGCCACTTGCGCAGGTTCTTTCGCGCCACCGCGGCCAGGCGGGGGTTCAATTCCACTCCAACAATGTCGCGAAACCCATACTCGGACGCCAGCATCAGCACTCGTCCTTTGCCGCATCCGACATCGATGAGCGTGTAGTCGCTCAGCCGCTTTCCCAACCCCTTCAGCGTCTCACTCCACAGCGCGATTGACCCTCGAAAGAGCGATGGAGCTGTGGCGTAGTATCCCGCACTGTGGCGGTCGTGCTCGTGGCCCGTGGAGAGGCCATCCGCGTAGATCAGGCCATCGGTATCCACGCTGTGGCGGCGGTCGAAGGGGTACGTTGGCGATGGGGATGAAAGGAGCCATCGTGCCGCCCGCGAGACCGTTCCAAGCGCGCCACTCCACCATCGCCGGGGGGCAAACCAATGCCGAACATACGCTGCGGCCGTCGCCATTGTCCCGTAACTCTCCTCGCCCTCTTCAGGCTACACTCTTGATGTTCGCCGGAGGACCGATGCCCACCTATATTGCCCTGTTGCGCGCCGTGAATCTCGCCGGCCATGGAAAACTCGCGATGGCTGATTTCCGCAAACTGCTCGAGGGTCTCGGGTGCAAAAACGTCGCGACCTACATCCAGAGTGGCAACGCGGTTTTCGATGCGCCGGGCTCGCCGGCAAAGGTCGGCGCCGCGATTGCCGCCGGCCTGGCGAAGCTGATGGGCGCACCGGTGGGCGTGGTGATACGGACCCATGAGGAATTATCGCGAATCATCCAGGAAAACCCGTTCGCTGCCGAAGCCGTCGACGGCGCCAGGGTCCACGTGGGGTTTCTGGCCGGACCCGCCGGTGCAGGTGCGAATGCCGCACTCAACGCCATCGTCGAGAAGTATCCATCCCGCCGCGACCGATTTCACCTCGCCCATGACAACATCTACTTCCACCTTCCCGACGGAGCCGCCGAAACCAAGTTCAGCGGCAAGACTCTCGACCGCGCGGTCGGAGTACTTGGCACCGGCAGGAACTGGAACACGGTGCTGAAGCTCCACGCGATGTCCGCCCCCCAAACGCTCGAGGCGCGAAGCAAGCTAATAGCTAACAGCTAAAAGCTGTCTTCCCACGTGCGAAGGCCCTTCGGCAATGCCGAAGGGCCTTCAGTTTGTACAACCGATCCAGTCTATGCTTGCACAATCCGCGTAGGCTTGGACCCCCATAGCCCGTAGTAGGCGATGAAGAGGTAACAGATGGCCGGGATAATCAGGGCGTGTTGGATGCCCACATAATCCGCAAGTTTTCCCAGCATGTAGGGCACCACGGCACCACCGACCACCGCGGTCATGATCAGTCCCGAACCCTTGCTGGTCATCGGACCGAGTCCCGCGATGCCGAGCGCGAAGATATTCGGGAACATGATGGAGTTGAAGAAACCGCAGATCACAACGGCCCAGATGGCGACCTGCCCGCTCGAAAACATCGAGACGAACACAAACAAGGTGGCGGCGAATCCAAAGAGGCCCAGCAGCTTGCCCGATTTGAACTTGGTCAATACCCATGAGCCTAGCAAGCGGCCGACCAGCGCGCCGCCCCAATACAGCGCAACCAGGAAGGAGGCGGTTTTGAGGTTATCAACTCCCTGCGTTTTGAAGTAGTTGACCGCGATGGAGGCCAGCCCGACTTCAACGCCCACGTAAAGGAAGATTCCCAATGCGCCCAGAACTGTATGCCGGTAGCCCCAGATGCTGCGGCTGAGGATTGGATCGCCCTGCTTCGCGGGGCGAAACTCCTGCGTCTGTTCGATGTGGGGAAGGTGCAAAAACATAACGGTAATGCCGAGAATGAACAATCCGCCGGCGATCGCCATATAAGGAACGCGAACGGTGTTGGCCACGGCCGCCTTTGTGGCTACTGCCGCCGGATCGGTGAGAATGTAGGCGCCTGCAACCAGAGGAGCTATGGTTCCACCGAGCGAGTTAAGGGCTTGCGCCAGGGTGAGGCGAACCGGCGCGCTATGCTCCGGTCCGAGAATTGCAACATACGGGTTGACCGCCGTCTGCAGCGCGGTCACGCCTGCACCGACCACAAAGACGGCGGTGAGAAACAACGGAAAACTCACCAGCCTGGCGGCAGGGATAAACATCAGGCAGCCAACGACCTGGATAAACAGCGAAACCACCATGGTCCGCTTGTAGCCGATGGCTTCAATCAGCTTGGAGGTTGGTGAGGAGAAGACGAAGTAGGCCAGGAAGAACGCGGATTCCGCCAGCATGGCCCACGCATACGGCAAGTCGAAAATCGACTTCAGGTGGGGAACCAGCGCCATGTTCAGATTGGTAATGAAGCCGAAGATAAAAAACAGCATGGCGACCGTGATGAACGGCCCCACATAACTCGGTGCGGCTGACGTTGCCGGAGTAGATCGCGTGGCCATGAGAGAGAGTTCCCTCGATTCCTGAAAAAAGTTCGCCTCTGCGGAGGCGTATTAATGCCCTCAACACTTGGATGTCTTCGGTAAAGGACCATACCGGGCAGATGGAAAGAATATTCCTCCGCCCGCCCGGTCCGGATCCTTTTCTGGCCCGGCTTTTTGCTGCACACAACACTATACGGGAAACCATGCGACTGGGAAGGTGACGGGACTCGCGGCAGAGGGCTCCAACTAAACAAATCCGGGGACAGTGGGCTATTCTCAGGGAAAGCAAGGAGTAACGAGTGGCCACAAAAGAAGCATTAACAGGTGCGCGCCTTCAAAAGGTCCTGGAGGCTCTCGACGCCAATTGGCAGGCGGAAATGGAGGGCTACCACACCTACCAGACGCTGGCCGATCGCGATATCGACCCGGTGCGGGCGCAGGTTTTGCGCCACCTGGCCAGCGCCGAGTGGGAACACGCCGCCCTGTGGCATGGCCGCATCACGGAGTTGGGCGGGCCGGAGCCGGACTACAAGGGAAGCCCCGGGGGCGAGGCCAATTCGCTCGCCAACCGCGCCGGCGGCATCCGCATGGCGCTGCGGCGCCTGGAGATTGAGGAAAGCCGCCATATCGCCAACTATGGGAAGCAGTTGAAAGACCTCGGTGACGACGCTTCCATCGACATCCTCGACCACGTCATCGAGGACGAAAAGGATCACCACCGGGAGCTTGGGTCGCTGCTGCGCGGACATTACACGGCTCCGGCAGGCACGCCCAAGGTGGACCCGAAGGCGGTGTTGGAGGAGTTGCTGGCCAAGCGCAACCAGGGCCGCAAGCAGCCCGGAAGCTGGATTGGCGACGCGATTTACGGAGTGAATGACGGCCTGGGGGCTATCTTCGGCATTGTCTCCGGCGTCTCCGGCGCAACCGCCGGCGAGGCCAAATATGTCCTGCTGGCCGGCCTGTCGGGCATGATCGCAAGCGCGCTCTCCATGGGCTCGGGCGCGTATCTCGCCGCCAAGAGCGAACGCGAAATCTACCAGGCCGAACTGGAGCGCGAGCGCGAAGCCATCCGCCTGAATGGTGCCGAAGCGCGGGAGTTGCTTGCTCTCTACTACCAGGTGAAGGGGCTGCCCGAAGAAGACGCGTTTCACGTGGTGGACCACATCGCCCGCGATCCCGAACAGATGCTGCGCGCGCTGGCCGGCGAACGCCTGGGGGCTTCAGAGGAGGCACTCTCAAATCCTCTCGTCTCCGCCAGTTCCGGCGCCCTGTCCACCGCGGTTGGCGCTATCATTCCGGTGATCCCGTTCTTCTTTATGCAGGGCGTGCCGGCGGTGATTGCGGCCGCCGTAATTTCGCTGATCGCGCACTTTGCAGTAGGCGCGGCCAAGAGCCTCATCACGGTTCGGTCGTGGTGGTCATCGGGATTGGAAATGACGGTGGTTGGCGCGGTCGAAGGCGCTGTGACCTACGGCATCGGCGTGCTGCTGGGCAAGGGCGGGATGTGATCTAGAATTTGTCTTGGAGGTTCCCCGTAGATGATCCGCAGGTACCAGGGGCATGTGCCCAAAATCCCCGCCAGTTGTTATGTCGATCAATCGGCCCAGGTCATCGGAGACGTCACCCTGGGCGAACACTCGTCGGTGTGGATGAACGCCGTGCTGCGCGGCGATGTGCACTCTATTCGTGTGGGAGCCAACTCCAACGTGCAGGACTGCGCGGTTCTGCATGGGCAGCGCAACCTCTACGCGGTCACGGTGGGCGACTGGGTGACCATAGGCCACAACGCCACGGTGCACGGATGCACGGTCGAAGATGCGGTGCTCGTCGGCATGGGTGTGGTGGTCCTCAACGACTGCCGCATTGGCGAAGGGTCCATCCTGGCTGCCGGCGCCATCCTGCCGGAACATACCGTGGTACCGCCGCATACGCTGTGGGCGGGCGTCCCCGCAAAGCAGCGCCGCACGCTCGACGACAAAGACCACGCGCTCATCCTGCAATACGCGAAAAACTACCTGGATTACGTGGAAATCTACCTCGCCGAAATGAGCGAGAGCGCAGCCGTAAAATGAACCGAAAATGACAGTTACTTGCACCCCGGGGGAGCAGGGCATCAAAATCATTTGTGCTCACTCGCTTGGGGATTTCCCGTCGCTTGCATTGTCGAATTGTGTTTGGTCTTTTGCTTGCCGGTGCCATTGGCGCGGCCGCCCAGTCTGGCCCCGCTGCGAATTTGAACGATGCCCTGCCGGACGCGCCCCCGGCCCAGAACAAACCCGCAAGCGACGTCACTATCCGCGCGTTCCCGGCCAATGTGCTGCGCGACCAGGGCGCCATCTGGACCAGCCCTTTCCACATCCATCGCGGCGATTTCAAGATCGTGGTGCCGCTGGTTCTCGCCACCGGCGCAGCTATCGCTACGGACAAGACCACCCTTCGCGATGTTGTGTCGCTCGATCCCGCCTTCAATAACGACAATACCAACGCGTCGAACGTGATGATCGGCGGGTTCATCGCCGCCCCGGTGGTGCTGTATGGGATGGGCCATTTCCGCGGGAATGAGCATGCGCGCGAAACCGGCCTGCTCGGCGCCGAGGCACTGGTGGACGGTGTGGTGGTGGAGCAGGGCATGAAGCTCATCTTCTGGCGCGAACGGCCCTACCAGGATGGAGGCCGGGGGCGTTTTTTCCAATCCGGCGCGGGGATGGATTCGTCGTTTCCGTCATCGCACAGCGTGCTGGCATGGGCGTCGGCGGCGGTCATTGCGGGGGAATACAGGAACCCGTGGACGCAGGTTCTGGTCTACGGCGGGGCGGCGGGCATCAGCTTCACGCGTCTCATGGGCCAGCAGCACTTCCCTTCGGACATCCTGGTCGGTAGCGCCGCTGGATGGCTGGTGGGGCACTACGTCTACAAGCATCGCCATCGTTTCGAGCCAGCGCACAGCCATCCGCGCCCTGTTTCGCGTTGAGGGCACTAAGGCATTTTAGGAAATAGTGTAAACTGGTTTCTCTGGCGAGATTCTTCGGTGAGAAAACGATGGCGCAAGCCTACGGGGATGATTTACGCCGCAAGTTTCTGACGGCCTACGACCAAGGCGAGGAAACGCTTGAGGAACTAGCAAGCCGCTTTCTGGTGAGCGTGGGCTGGGCGAAGAAGATATCGGCTCAACGGAATCGCACAGGGCAGGCTGAGCGCATTCGACACCAGCCGGGCCGCAAGCCGCATGCCGACCTCGAAGCGCAGCAGAAGGTGAGGGGTTGGATTGGCGCCAAGCCGGATCTGACGTTGTCGGAAATCCAGATCAGATTGAGTGCCGAGGCAGGCGTGAGACTAAGTCTGCCGCAGATTTGGCACTTGTTGCGGAAGCTCGGCCTGCGTCTGAAAAAAAGTCACTCCACGCCTGCGAGCGGGATACGGAAACCAACCGCAAGCAGCGCGAAGAGTTCGTCGCGCACATCCGAACGATCTCGCCGGAGCGGCTGATCTTTCTGGATGAGAGCGGCGTCACGACCTCGATGACGCGACTCCGTGCGCGTTGTCAGGGAGGCCGGCGCATCCATGAAGCCACACCCGGAGGTCACTGGAAAATCATGACCATTCTGGGTGCAATGAGTCTGGACGGGATAATCGCAACCATGACCATTGAGGAAGCCACCGACGCCGATATCTTCCTGGCTTTTGTCGAGCAGGTACTGTGCCCGACTCTGAAACAGGGCGATCTGGTGGTCATGGATAACTTGAGTTCACACAAGGTCCCGGCGGTGCGCGCCTGGATCGAAAGCGCTGGAGCGCGACTGCTCTATCTGCCCCCCTACTCCCCGCATCTGAACCCCATCGAAAAGGCCTGGGCAAAGCTCAAACAATTGCTCCGCTCGGCACAGGCAAGAACTAAAGACGCTCTCGAACAGACGATTGCTGACTCCTTGAAACTCATCACTGCAGACAATGCGAAAGCATGGTTCCGACTCTGCTTAAGCGGTCTACAGTAAATCCTAAAATGCTTTAGTCATGACGTCGTTGATAATTGGCACCCACTCATCGCGCCATGGCAACTGTACACCCTTAAAGACCCGTGAAATGAGATCGAGGACTCTGATCCCGTCACGCCTCGCGGCAATTGTCTCTAGAAGGCCACGGATGACAAGGGCGCGCTCTTTATTGTCTGCGACCTGGCGAATGGTCTCTGACGCAATCCCTCTGATGATGGAAAAATATTCTCAGTGACACATAGGTTGGCGAAGGGTGCGAGCGCATGGCTGAAAGGGGAACTGATTTTGTTCCAACCCGCACGCCGCGCAGACTCGACGAAGATGGCGGGGGTAATGATCAACACTTCATAGCGATAACCCAGCAATGATGTGACCGTGGCAACAGCTTCTTTACGTGTGACCAAACCTTTCGTTTCCAAGTTGGCCACCACAAGCTCGGTCCATGCAACGCGCGCCCCGTATTCCTTCACGGCAATGCCGGACTGTATGAAATCATCAGACCACAGAACGCGACCTGGCTTCTTCGCTAGCAGAATTGCTTGCGTGCCGTACCTGCCGAATATGGCAATTAAAGGCCTCTTTACTTCCTCTGCCATGGCGGAAAGCTCGCGGCATGGCTCGACCACAGCAATGGCTCGTACTTTCTCTAGCTGTTTCGCGAACTGCTGATCCCTCTCGGCATTTAACTGTTCCGTGACCTCGTCTTTGCGTCGACGAAGCATGGCTAGGGTCTGACGTCCTTCTGCGGCGATGGCCACGGCTCCGACAGGTTCCATATGGCCGATGACGATCTGACCACGTTCCGTGAACGCGGAGATGTTGGGGTAGGTGGAGATCGGCAGCAGGGAGTTTTCGTACTCGGGCAGGTCTATGCGGCTTGCTGTAGTGTGGGGCCGAGTTTTCCGGCGACCTTCCATGGCAGCAACTCCTCGATGTGTTTAATCGGGTGCTCGCCGATCCGGGAGAGCACGTATCGCAGATAAGCCTCAGGGTCCAGGCCGTTCAAGCGCGCCGTTCCAATCAGACTATAGAGGATGGCCGCCCGCCGTCCTCCGGCATCCGAACCAGCGAAGAGATAATTCCGTCTGCCAATGGCCACTGGCCTCAGCGCTCGCTCGGCGATCATGTTATCGATTTCGATGCGGCCATCATCGAGATAACGCGCCAGAGCATCCCAGAGGCCGAGAGCATAGTGAATGGCAGCGGTAGTCTCGGACTTCGGTGCCAGTTGGGTGAGGGCTTGTTCCATCCATCGTCGCATGTCGTCGAACAATGGCCTGGCCCGCTCCGACCGAACAGCGCGGCGTTCGTCGGCCGATTTTCCCTTGATCTCCTTTTCGATCCGGTAAAGGGCGCGGATGCGCTCCACGGCCTCGGTGGCGATCGGCGACTGGTGCGCCTTCATCAGATCAAAAAAGTTGCGTCTTATATGAGCCATGCATGGAGCTTCCTGAATCGCTCCACTCTGATACAGCTTATTAAAGCCGGCGAATGCGTCCGCTTGAAGAATGCCCTCGAACTTGGCCAGGTGCCGCTGCGGATGTTCACCCTTGCGATCAGGCGAGTATGCGAACCAAACAGCAGGCGCTCGGTTGTCGCCAGCCGGCCGGTTGTCGCGGACATAAGTCCAGAAGCGGCCGGTTTTCGTCTTGCCGGTTCCTGGCGCGAGCACCGGCAAAGGCGTATCGTCTCCGTGCAGCTTCTCGGTATCCAGCACGTAGCGGCGCAGAACCTCGGCCACCGGCTCTAGCAGCGCCGCAGCTTCGCCTACCCAGCGGGCATGTATGGTCCGCGCCGATTGCAAGCTAAAAGTTGGATGAAGAGAAGTGGTCTGCGGCAATGTATTCGGCCTATTGTTGAAGCCTTCGCTTCTTGGCCATGATGTACTCCGCGCCCGCTTTTCCTATAAGCATGTCGGCATCGAGTGCCTTGCGAAGACAGGTTACGAGCGGGGCGGTTGACTGTCATCATTTCTGGCGCATACCGGAGGAAATTTATGAAGCTCGTCGTCGTGCGGTGGGAATGTGCGAATCGCGTCAGCGATTTGCATCATTTCCACCATTTACGTGGCAGTGCGATACTGCTGGCCGTTGTCAGTACAGCCAGGCGATGCGAGCAATCTTGTTGGCCAGCGCAACTACGCGACGTGAGAATGCTTTCTTGCTTCAAGCGCATCCATCCATGAACAAAGCTGTGTTGAGACCGATTTAATCGTGCGAACGCAGCACGTGCACCCTCTATCAGCAGCCCGCAGGTACTGATTTCCTCGCTTGCTGATTCCGAGCAGCTTCGTTTTTCCGCCGACGAGTGTTGTCGCGGGACAAGTCCGAGCCACGCAGCTAAATCTCGTCCCTTCCTAAACGCTGTGGCATTTCGACGGCGGCCACAGTGCGGTTGAAATGATCGGTCCGATGCCCGGAACGCCCATGAGTCGTTTGCATCCCTCGTTTGATCGGGAAATCCGGCCGATCTCCTCGGTCACAGCTTCAATCTTTGTCTCCAGTTCGCACCATTCTTCTCGTAGTGTCAACAGGATGGTTCTGGCACGAATGCTCAAGCGTTGTCGGCATTCTCAAGCGCAGCGGGGAGGTTCTTCCGCAGATGTTCGACACCAACTGTATGGCAATACCGCGCTCCAGAAGAAATCCGCGGATCTGGTTCACCAGCGCGACTCGACGTTGTATCCAGCGCTCCGTACCCGATGAAGTGCCTGCAGATCGAGCTGCTCATCGGTCTTGACTGGGACATAACGCATGGTCGGCCGCACACTGCCTCGGCAATCGCCTCAGCGTCGATGAAGTCATTCTTGTTGGACTTTACATACGGACGACATATTCCGCCGGCATCAGCCGGACATTGTGGCCTTGATCGACAAGAGCGCGAGCAAGGAAATGCGCTCCGCACATGCCTCCATCCCGATGATTCCAGCTTCCAGGTTTGCTGTGTAAACGAGTAACTGGGTTCGGGAGAATTTCTTCCTCACTATTACCGCGCCCTTCTCATCTAGGGCAACAAGGTGGAAGACAGACTTCGCGATGTCGATTCCGACAGTGGGCATGGGCATGACAGGTCTCCTTCTAACGTCACTGAGAGTGTAACGAGCGGCGGACATAAAGAATGGATCGATCCAGGTCAACTCCTTCCCGCGCGAAAATCTGGGACTGACGATGCAACGGGGCGTGGTCACAATATTTTGCCGTGATCACATGCGCCAGCAAGCCGGGTCCGGGAAGGCCGCGATCAAGAACCCGTTCAGGAGCCGATGCCTGCACAACCGTGGAACACTTCCTGCAGCTCATCTTCGGACGCACATGACGGATCACGAAGAAGCTGGCCGGCATGTATTCCAGCATCTCCGATACATCTTCGCCGAACTTGCGCAGCGCTCCGTTGCAGCAGGGGCATGTGGTGCGCTCGGGAAAATGAGTTCTGACTTCGCGTGGCAAGTGCGGAGGGAGAGCGCGGCTCTTGCGGGGAGGGCGAGTAGTCTTGTCCTCACTCGCTTGCGGGGCCACCGACACAGCCGGCTGGGCTTCGATCACGGTTCCGCTCAAGCTTAACATCAGTTGGTCCGCGTTGATCGGCGTCTTTTCTGACTTCGGACCGAAGTGCTGGCGCTGCAGCTTGGCAACCATCAACTCCAAATGCTCGATCCGGTCCATCTGCGTGAGCACCAGCTTGCTCAATGCCGGCGCGCCCATCTTCTCTAACTCGCTCTGACGGGCGTGCACGCAAACCATGAGCGCAGTATGGCATGAACATCTCCACAGCACTGATGAAATTAGCATGGATGTCGACGATCAGTTATCGCCGGATCTTATACTGCCATCCGCGGCTGCCAGGTGCGCTCCGGCTGCCTCCAATCGATGCCCTCGCACAACATCGAAAGCTGTGCACGCGTCAGCGACACGGTCCCGCTAGTTGCTTGCGGCCATACGAACTTGCCGCGGTCAAGACGCTTTTGGAGAAGACAAATTCCATCGCCGTCATGCCAAAGAATTTTTATGATGTCACCTCGCCGGCCACGAAAAAGGAAAACTTGGCCAGACAGAGGACTCTTATCCAGCGCGTTCTGCACCAGGCCGCTCAGGCTGGTATAACCACGGCGCAGATCCGTAACTCCAGCGACCAGCCAGATTTGCGTGTTGGAAGGGATCATCCGCGCAAGCTCTCCACCACAGCGCGAACGATATCGGCGTTCACGGCACCTTCCAAGCTGACCAGCGTACGACCGGGAAACTCAATGTTGATCGTCACTCCGGGCGCCTGGCTCATAGCCTCTTCCGGCACTGTCTCTGCTGGCTGCTCATCGTTGACCGTGACCGGCAACAGTCGAACCTGCGGTTCGGCGCCGCCCCCGTTCCTCAACTGCCCAGCCCGGAAAAGCTTCCTCCAGTAGAAGATCTGATTCGCATTTACGCCATGCTGACGAGCTATCATCGCTACCGATTGCGTCGACGAAAGCGTCTGCTCTACGATCCGCAGCTTCTCTTCCGTCGTCCAATAACGCCGCCGACCAGAAACGCCCTGAACAAGTTCATCACCAGCATCCATCCAAGCCCCTCCGCCGCCACTTGCTACCGCAGATCGAGCTTGATCTCTTGGCCGCCATCAAACAAGGCGGCCAGAAAATGACGCTTACCAATTAACCGCACCAACTCGAAAACCGCGTTCGACACGGAGCTTATGGTGGAGCAGTAAGACTGGCTTCAGTCGAATAACGATGGAACATTCATAAGGGGTGGAGTGGGTTTGGCAGATCCGTTAAGTTTCGGGTCAACAGGGATTGCTTCACCCCTTAGCTTCGATCCGAATGCCGACTCTTCATAGTCGAGACGCTCCTCGAATTCAGCTAAATGATGCTCTTCGGAATAGATTTTGGATTGCTTCAGTTCTGTAGCGAATTTGCCGACCTGCACATCGAACCGAAACATGTGCGCGGGCTTTCCGGTTCGCTCGCAATAACTGCGGAGTGTCTTTAGATTGGGGAAGCTGCCGTTCTCATCAGGCTCGCCGGATAAACGGCGCACAGCGATCTGATGGTACGTAGAATCAAGCTCAGCGCCAACGAAATGCCGATTCAAGTCCCTAGCAACTACTGCCACTGTTCCGGCTCCCATGGTTTTGGAATGCGACCGCGCAACCGCATCGTCTGGGCGAGGCAGCATGGGCTTCATGGAAGGCGGAAATTCTCTTGCAGATACGAGACGATTCTTTGGTTCACGAAGTCCGATGACTTCGTCTTCGACTTGGAATCCATAAGGGTTCCACAGAAATACCAAAACAAGAAGGCACATAAGGGCGAGAAGAAAGGGGAATATACCTGTCATCCGGATGGCAAAAACCCTGGCGACATCTGGCTATTCAGGAACGTCAAGCACAACCACGAGGAACAGACGATTCACCCCTGCCAATTTCCTGAAGACCTAATTGCGAGAATTGTTTCGGTGTCTACACGCGAAGGTGGAGTTGTGTGCGATCCCTACATTCAAGTACGGGGAACAACCTTATGTCTAAGGGAATAAGAATTCCATCATCGGAGTACGAACCAACCTGCCAAAAAATCGACCCAGTTTGCTTCAGTATCCGATAGCACTCCTTCAGAACCAGGGCTTGCTCGTCGATGTAGACCTTCAGAGCTTTACGGGCCTCGTATTCCTTTCCGATGTTGTACGGGGGAGACGAGACGACAAGGTCAACGCTGCCGGTGGGCAGCGTCCGGAGGTAGGAAAGCGTATCGCCTAGGACGATAGTATCCAATTCAACATTCGGACGATTCGTTCGCTCTGAGATTTCCTGATTCATCAGCTTGCTTCTTCCCTCCACCCCACACTCGATGTCTCAATTCTCGCACCTGTATCAAGTCGCATACTCGTGCGCTAGTACACAACTATATTCGGCCTTGACCCAGTTCCATTTTGACTCCCAGGATTGCCGAAGTGGTATCCCCGCGATTCACTGGATGGCCGCTAGGGGTGTGGGGGGGTGTCTCGGTAGGCTCTCACGGCAGGCGAGCGCGGCGAACGGTTCAAACGACACTCCCAGAGGCACCATTGCCCTAAAATTGCCGTACGAGTTTACAGGTTGGTTATTATCCGCTGACTAAGTTATTGATTTATTTGGCGTCCCCGACGGGATTTGAACCCGTGTTATCGCCGTGAAAGGGCGCAAGTAACTGACAACATTAAGGCATTGCTGAGAACCAGAACGCATCGGAACGAATCGTAGCAACATTAGCGAACAAGTTAATTGCTCCGCAACTGCCCGCAATCACGGTACACCAGATTATGTGCCTAATGAGCGGTCACTTCCATCTCGGCCCTTACCCGGCCGCAGGGAGCCTCCGGAAGTTGGTTCTTGAACTCCTCGGCAAATCCCGAGAGGTCCCATCTGCGAACGTCCCTTGTCGAATGTTTCGTACTCGGAGGGCCGAGATTTGTGCTCGACCGACTGAGGCTTATTCGTGAAGTGGCTCGGAGATTTGCACCTTATCGCTCGTTGACGACACCTGTGCGACGGACTATCTCTAATGGGCCAGCCCTGAAAAGGCCGGCGTCGGCGGTTCAATCCCGTCCCTGGTCATCACTTAGAATCAATAACTTACAGTGGTCTAAACAGAGGCCTCCCACTCGGGAGGCCTAAATCAGAAGGAGTAGCGCCCGGTCGCTCATCGAAGATTGACGCAGAAGTTGCCTCTCGAATCGCGATATCGGGCTTTAGCACTCATCCAGCTCCTTTTCCTCGCCAGCATCAGGATAGGCTCTATACGCAGATGGCAGCGCCGATTCCCGGGGACTGTTAGTTCACGACTTTCCCGTCGACATGCCCACCTAACGGGACTAATCCGCTATCGATCAGTGCATCGACGACTTGCCGCTACGGAATACCTCTCGCGAACACTGTTGTGTACCCAAACGGGCATGCCGCTTGCGCGCACAGGAGCTAGAGTCGCATTACCAAGGCACGGTTCCGTCTTCGTCGGTAAAGGTGCCGGTGGGGCCGTCGGGACCGATCAGCGCCATCTTTACTGCTTGCTTTGCACCCTGCTCGACTGTGCGGTGTCCTCTGAAGTCGTTCAGATCCGTAGCGACAAAGCCCGGGCAAACCACGTTCACCTTGATGTTGGTCTTCTCAAGCTCGATGGCAAACGCAAGCGTTGTGGCGCTGAGAGCGGTTTTCGACGGGCTATAAGCAGCGCCAAAGATACTGCGGTAGGGAGCATCGGGTGCGGCGTTCAGAGTGAGTGAGCCCACGGAACTGCCCATATTGACGATCCGTCCGGCTGGAGACTCGCGCAGAAGCGGCAGCATGGCTTGCGTAACTGCTATGACGCCGAAGACATTTGTGTCATATACGGAACGAATGTAGCTCAGCGGCGACTGGCTCGGAGTGTTGAACCTCAAACGCTCCGCGAATGTTGTGCCTTCTGGGAAGTCGCCTACGATGCCGGCGTTGTTGACCAACACATCAAGACGGCCGAACTCTCGGCGGATGCGCTCAGCTGCCGCTGCGATCGAACTTTGATCCGTCACATCGAGTTGAATGGCATGAGCCTTTTCTCCGATGGTCTTGGCCGCTGCTTCACCGTTCTCGGGGGCAGATCTTCTGGGCGTAGGTACAACCCCTTGCCGCCCCGCGCGATCACGCATCGAATCGAAGTTTGTTCACCAAAAGAAACATCCATTTAATCCTCCCGCGTCGTCGTGCTTCCGCACTCTAGTCCGGGGCTGAGCGAACTGATGAGCACTTCGATACACTCTGTGGAGAAGCTTCTCGCACGAAGCGCCCGATAGCTTGGAATCGATACGGTGGGGGAAGGACTTGGCAATAGAAGGCAGGATCATGCAGCGGTTCGTGAAAGGACTCGCACTGGCGATTGCGTCGCTGCCGGCAGCGACGCAGGCGCAGGTGCCGGATACCATCCTTTACGGCGTCGCCTATTATGACGAGTACACGCCGGTCGACCGCGTCGATGAGGACGCGCGGATGATGAAAGCGGCAGGGATCAGTGTCGTCCGCATCGCGGAGTCGACATGGGGCACGCTGGAACCGCAGCCCGGGGTCTTCGATTTCAGCCATGTCGATCGCATGCTAGACGCGATGCATAGGCAGGGCATCAATGTGATCGTCGGAACGCCCACCTATGCGGTGCCGACATGGCTCGCGCGCCAGCATCCCAATGTGCTCGTTGTCCACCCGGACGGAGTACGCGCGCAATATGGCACACGGCAGAACATGGACATCACCGATCCCGACTACCGTGCTGCGGCCGAGCGGGTGATCGTCGCGCTGGTGGACCATGTGAAGGATCATCCTGCGGTGATCGGCTACCAGCTCGACAACGAGACCAAGCCCTATAACACCAGCGGTGCTACGGTGCAGGCGGCGTTTGTCCGGTCGGTAAAGGCGAAATGGCCGAGCCTCGATGCACTGAACAAGGCGTGGGGCCTTGATTACTGGTCAAACCGGATCAACCGGTGGGAGGACTTCCCGTCGACCAACGGCTCGATCAACGCCAGCATGTCCAACGCCTTCGCCGCCTACCAGCGCAGCCTCGTCACCGACTTCCTGGCGTGGCAGGCCAAGCTCGTGCGCGCCCATGCCCGGCCCGGCCAGTTCATGACGCAGAACTTCGACCTGGGCTGGCGTGATGGTTCCTATGGCATCCAGCCGGAAGTCGACCACTGGAAGGCGGCACGACCGCTCGATATCGCCGGCATCGACATCTATCATCCAACCCAGGACAAGCTGACCGGCGCGGAGATCGCCTTTGGTGGCGACGAGGCCCGCTCAATCCGCAATGGACAGAATTATCTGTTGATGGAAACCGAGGCGCAGGGTTTCCCGCAATGGACGCCCTATCCAGGCCAACTTCGTCTGCAGGCGTTCAGCCATCTCGCCTCGGGCGCGCAGATGGTCGAATACTGGCACTGGGCGACCACCGCCAACGCGGCCGAGACCTACTGGCGCGGGCTGCTGTCGCAGGACTACAAGCCCAATGCGGAGTATGCGGAGGCAAAGGTGATCGGCGCCGAGATCGCTCGCCTCGGCCCGAAGCTGGCAGGAATGACGAAGCACAACCGGGTCGCCGTCTATGTCAGCAACGCCGCCCAGACCGCCTTCGATTCGTTCAAGCCGGCAGGCATAGAATACAATCAGGTGCTGCGCCCCTTCTACGATGCACTCTATCGGATGAATGTCGAGGCCGACATCCTGTCGCCCGACAGCACGCAGAAGCTCGAAGATTACAAGCTCATCGTTGTGCCTGCGCTTTACGCGGCGAGCGACGCCGAGATTGCGCGGCTGAATGACTACGCCAAGCGCGGCGGCCACCTGCTTTACACGTTCAAAAGCGGCTTTTCGGACGAGAACACAAAGGTCCGCTATGCCGCACAGCCGGGTGCGATCGCCGAAGCGGCGGGCGTCACCTATCAGGAGTTCACGAGCCCCGTCGGGGTCACACTGGCGGGCAATCCGTTCGGGGTTTCGGATGCCGACAACGCGCCGCGATGGTGGATGGAGATGTTGAAGCCCACGACCGCCGAGGTGGTGGCGCGCTATCAGCATCCGTCATGGCCGGCTGCCGCCGCGATGACCCGCAACCACTGGGGCAAAGGCGAGGTCAGCTACGTCGGCTTCATGCCGAGCGACGCGCTGGCCGAAAAGATCGTCGCCGCCGAGGTCACGCGTGCAGGTGTCGTGTCATCGGTTACGGGCGTGCAATTCCCGCTGATCGTGCGCGGCGGCACGTTGAAGAACGGCCACACGGTCCGCTACGTGCTCAACTATTCGGCAGTGCCACAGCACATGGCGGCTCCCGCCGCAGGCACTGAACTGTTGCATGGGGGCAAGGTGGAGCGTGGCGGACCGATCGAACTTGCCGCGTGGGACGTGGCCATCATCGAGGAAGATGGAATATCCGACTGATACAGAGCCACCTCGCTTAGCGTACACTCGCCAAAAGATTATGCGATGTCCCCAGCGTCACTACGATCGGCGTCCAGGCACTCTACTCCGCGGACATCCTGGCCGAGATTGGGATGGTGGTGCGTCTACCCTAAAGTTTGGTTATCGGCGGCGATCTCATTTGTTGTAAGCAGGCCGATGCGCTCATCGACCTTGGCTCCCATCCATCACTGGATAGGTAATGAGGTTGAATGGGACTGTACTCCTTGTGAGTATGTCAGTACAGAAAGACGGACATCTACCGCCGCCACATTCGTCGTGCGGCCGGTAGGTCATCCATTTTTTGAAGAGCAACACGTTCTTTGCCTGGGGTGTCCTCGTCGCGAAATTCATAGCGCTCTGCTCATGCCCTTCAGGGTGTTGCTCTCGCCAGAGGACTCGCAAAACTCCGGCCAGTCGTCCTGGACGTAGAGCGTGAGCGTCACCTTCGCATGACATGGCAGGCACAGAGTCAACATCTTCGCCGGGTCGCTGTTCCCTGCTTCTCTGTAATGTACCGCCACTGGGCGCTTCCCACGTTTCACAGTCGTGCATCCTGATACGCGACAACGGTAGTCGTCACGCTTCAGCACTTCCTCACGATGACCACCGAAGTATTCCTCATCCTGGCGCTTCAGCGTATAACACCTCGAGCAAAGGGGCCTAAAGTACGATCAAAAGTGCTGTCCTGTCACCGCACAGCAGAGGAACCGGTAACTGCGGCAAAAAAGGCCGCGGTCTGTCCTCGCGCAACAGACCACTGCACGTCATGTCACATGCAGAAGGTGAAGGTTGCGGAGATGCATGGCGATTTCACGGATCACTTCATATGCATCGAGCGTCCGGACGGCCGTTCTCAAACTGAATTCCGTCGCTGTATTCTCAGCATCTGGCCGAAAAAGTCGCATTCAGTGGACCAACGCCTTAGGTGGAAAGCGGCTCGCTTTACTCCGGTCGTCCACATTCGCAGGATGGATTTCCGGAATTTGTATATGTGTCCGCATTTGTCTTCAGCCCCGTGATTTTCAAGACAAAAGCCGCATGAAGTTTCGTCGCAGCCTGCACTCTCACGACGAGTCCCGAAGCGTCCTGCTGGAATGGCTGCTGCTCGCCTCCGACTAGAGTCACAGAGCGGACGGATCCTGCGGGCCCGCCCTGCGGCAGTGAGCTGATCGTGACCTCGGTTCCAGTGGTCTTGCCCATGACGATCGCGTAGAGAACATCTCTCTTTACGGTGAAGTAGATGTGGTCGTTGCCTTTCTCTTCGAACTTTATCCATGCGTGGGTATCATAGATCGCCTCTCCATTGGTATCCAGCCATCTGCCGACGGCTAAGAGAGTATCCTGCTGATCCTGTGGAATGGTTCCATCTGCTTTGGGCGAAACGTTGAGCAGCAGGGTGCCATTCTTGCTTACTGTATCCACCAGCCAGCCAATCACGGTCTGGGGTGAATTGGCCTTGAGACCCTCGACGTACCCCCAACTGTTCGTGCCAATTGGCCTGTCCACAACCCATGACCCGTTGCGGATGCCGTCCGGCGGCGCACCTTCGAAATCGATAATGGAGGCGATCGTCTTCGTATTCGTTCCGGAGGGCGCAAACGCCGCTTTCTTTGTGGTGAATGAAACCTCTTTGCCCCAGGCTTTTGCTCGATTGTAGTAGTACGCGGCAAGCTCGAGCTTCAATGGATCGATGTGCCGCTGGTCCACCCCGTTATCGAAGTAGATGAGGTCCGGCTGGTATTTATCGATGAGCTCGATGTTGCGCTCATACCAGTTCACCAGGAAGCGCTTCATGGCCGCATTGCTGCGGTCCGCGTAGTTATAGAAGTCCGCCCATTTCGGGTCGTACAGATCGACCTTTTCGGCCTTCATTTTCTCGGCCAATTCGAGCGGGGGATTGATGAACTCGAAGTTTTCGATCCCGTGATTCGCCACTCCCAGCTTCATTCCCTGTTTCCGTACGGCGATAGCGAGTTCGCCGATCACGTCCCGCTTCGGTCCCATCTGCACGGAGTTGAACGGCGTCACCTTACTGTCCCACATGGCAAAGTTCTCATGGTGCTGAGCGCCTGGCATGACGTATTGGGCGCCTGCTTTCTTGAAGAGCGTCGCCCAGGCATCGGCATCGAAATGCTCCGCCTTGAACATGGGTATGAAGTCCTTGTATCCGAACTTTTCCGGCGGCCCGAAGTGCTGTGTGTGCCATGCCCGAGTACTGTCTGGACCGTCATTGATCCCAAGGGCCATATCGTTTCCACCCAGCACTTTCAGAACACTGTCATCCCCGCCCGCATATAAGAACTTCTCGTACCACTCGTTGCCGTGCGCCGGCACCGAGAAGATACCAAAGTGCATAAAGATACCGAACTTTGCTCTTTTGAACCAAGCCGGCACCTGGTAGTTCTTCTGGAGCGACTCCCATGTTGGTTTCACCGGTCCGGGAGCCATCGGCGTCGGGATCTGCTTAACGGCATCTTCCACCACACGTTGGCTGGTCTCCGGAGCCATATCGAAACCCAGGCTGTTCCCACCCTCCCCTGCACACTGGGCCCTAAGGTGTGCCGAACCGTTCATCAGCACGGCACAGGCGATCGCCAGAATCGCGCACCGCGCAGTTCCCAGGCCTAGTTTCGGATTCCGATATCGAAAGAAGTCGCTCATTTTGACTGACCTTTGTTTGGAAAAAGTGAGCAGATTACACTTTGCGAATGCGATTTCTCCGGATTGATGGAGGCCGCTCCTCAGCTTCCGATGACACGGAAGGTCCGACTGGATGGCGCTTACGGCTCGGCAGATCCACTTGTAATGGTAAACGGGCATCGCGCCAAGGAAATGCGATTCCGCCAATCCGACCGGATTCCTTCAGTGGAGCAGATTTACGGGAACCGATTCCCGATTTCAAGTCCATAATCTTTCGATCTTCTCGATCATTCGGTGCATTATTCATTTTTGCCTTTGGATCGCCAGCGAGAAGTCTGCGGCGCGGCAACAAACCGCGCCGACGTCAATTCGTGCTTCCCCTGTTTGGCGTGTTCCCCGACCCAAACTTCCACGGCGCAGAACCTCCATGAACCCGGATGCCTCGTCCCACCTTCGCTAGGGGGCCTCGAACCTTATCTGAAAGGTCTGTATCGGGGCAAACAATCTGTATCGCGAAGTCCCAAGTGTCCGGTGATCCAGACGGTGGGACTGTCAATCGTTGCGAAAAGGCCAATGGACTCATCAATAATGTGTTAGGGAACGGCAGTCGGGTGGGTCAAGAAGACGCCGGCTAAGAAAGCCGTGAACAAAGCCGTAAAGAAGACTGTGAAGAAGGCTGCCCGACGGCAGAAATGTCTGTGAGGAAATATGGCCAATAATAAGAGCAGAAACCTGGCCTCAGAACGCCTAGCGATCTAGAATCCCTGCGGTACCACGACAACTTCCTTAGGGCGCACTCGCCTGGCGAGAAAACCATACAGAGATACGCCGGCGTACCCAAACGCTGGAACAAAGTAGCCTACTGCTATGCTCCCAGTCCGCCTCGCAATCCAGCCGAGTATTGGGGGGAAGATTGCCCCGCCCACGATGGCCATCACCAATAACGAACTGGCCAATTTCGTGTTCGGACCCAGGCGCTTCAGTCCCAGAGCGAAGATAGTGGGGAACATGATCGAGAGGAAGAAGCTGCTCGCGACGATGGCGCACGCGCCAACCATCCCGGGCCGCATTATCGCCAACCCGATCAGGAACACATTCATTGCTCCGTAGAGCCCGAGCAACCTGGTCGGCGGGAAATATTTCATCAACGGCGTAGTCGCAAATCGGCCGACCATAATCGCGACCAGCGAAGCCGTAAGGTAGGCTGCCGCGGTCCTCTCGCTGACGTTCGTGTATTGCTTCATGTACGGGATCAAGCTGCTCCACGACGACACCTGCGCACCCACATTGCAGAAGTTCGCCAGCACCGCGAACCAGAGGTGCGGATAATGCAGCAGCGCGCCGAAGGTGCCAAGATCTTCAGGCAAAGTTGCGTCTTCATGCTGGCCGAGCATGGACGGAAACGTAATCCTGGAGAGCAGCAACGCGAACAGCAGGACCACCGAGCCCAGAACAAGGTATGTCGGCACTACTCGCATCAATTCTGTATGGAGGTAGCCAGCATAGGTCCCTGCAGCCTTCATCAGCGCCACCTCGGGCGCCCTTGGTTCAATCCCGGAAAAAATGAACCGCGCTCCGAGGATCACGCCGAGGATTGTTCCCGGAGGATTGAATGCCTGTGCGAAGTTCAGTCGCCGTTCGGAAGTGGAAGCAGGCCCGAACTGGGCGATGAAGGGATTCGCGGCTGTCTCCAGCACCGATGCGCCGCAACCTACCGTGAACAGTGCAATCAGAAAGGGCAGATATTGCCCCGTCACCGCTGCCGGCCAGAACAGCACCATACCCCCGCCGAACAGAACCAGGCCCATCACCATACCGGCCTTGTATCCCCATCGTCTCATCACCAGGGCAGCCGGAATCGCCATGCAAAAGTAGCCGAAGAAGTTTGCCGTCTGCACCAGCTGCGCGCTGAACTGCGACAAATCGAACGACTTCTTGAACTGTTGTACCAGAATGTCAGTCAGATTATTGGACATTCCCCACATGAAGAAGAGGACGGTTACCAGAACGAGTAGAGTCATCTGTCCTGCGGGAAAGACGTGCGGAGCCTTGCGCTTACTGATTGCCTCGGTATTGACCGACGTCGAATCCTGCATCTAGATGCTCCGATCGTTACTTGCTCGAATTTAGCTCACTTGCACCAGGATCTTTGTAAATCAGGCCGGGTTGGCACTCCATTCGGCCAGCAACCGAGCAGCATCCGCCATGGGGACAATCGCGCTTACCGCGTCTTCGACCGGAAACCTTCTTCTCAACTTCTGCAGAGATCGTGACGGGGAGCAACGCTGTCGTTGAAGGAGCCGACTTGCCGGAGGCGGGGAACCACTTCATGAAATAGTCCTTTACCGCGGCAGTTTGTAACAGTGGAGGCTCCCTCGGTCTCGTAGAACTCCGCGCGACCAATCCACAGAGCAAAAATAGAGAACCACCCATTTTTCCGAGAATGGTTAGCGGTTTTCGGTGTTTTGCCTCACTAACTCCGCGCGAAATAGCCTCTCCCTTGCTGCTAACGTCCGCGGAACTCTCGACTATACCCATTCCCGAGGCGCTCGAGCAACATAAAATAAATCGCTTTATTCGCAGGTTGCGCCGATCCTGAGTTGGCTGAGGACTCCGCGATTGAGGTCCAATTATCGTAGCCACTCGCTCATGGACGGGGAGGGAGTTTCGGCGCTGACGCAGGAGCGGAGCTCGTTACGTATGCGGCCGTAACATCGAGCCTCGCTTTCAGTGGATCCTTTTTGGCTACCGGACCGTTCTCGGTGAAATCCAACAGCATCTCGGTTGCCGGCGAGTACCGCGGCCAGGCCGGCGTATTGCCCGTGCTCGGATCGCCGGTCTTGGCGAATGACACCCAGTAACTCAACATCGCTTGCGCAATCTTTTCATCCTCTGGCGCCAGCTCGCTTCCATACTTCGCTTGCACGGTATCGAAGACGAAGGGTATCTCGGTGGCATGGGGCGCGCCCGGCCATTTGCTGCGCATGGATTTCGCGACGTACGAGAATCTGTATTCGTAGGCTGCGAGGCCCTCCGAAGAGAATACGCTCGCAACGAAACGAGCGGGCTCGACCATGAATCGATCCATAGAGACCTGGTACTGCACGGTGCGCAAGTCGCCCATACCTGTCGGATCGTAGGCCGCGATCGCTTTCTCGCGGTCCGCACCGAATGGTGCGAACAGCTCCTCCTTATCGCGCGCAAATCCGAAACCGATATCCATGCTGTTGGTCCCGATCATCAGTGGGACATGCCAACCGGCGCCGGACAGGTAGACAGATTGCGGATCGGAAAGGACCACGCGGCCGTCAATAAAGGGGCCTGCATATCCGGGTTGATTCATGGTTGCCATGTTGAGATTGCCGAGCACCTTTTCGGCGGAAAGACTCCGCAACTTCTCCAGCGCGTCCTTATCGGTTCCGTCCACTCCCACGCTGTGTGCGAACTCGATGCCGACCGATTCAGCTGAGGCAGGCCCGTTCGGCAGGGCAGTGTTGAGGTAGCGCTCTCCGCCAAGGTTGGTGCGGCCGCCGCCGGACTCAATGATCGCTTTCGAGAACAGTCCTTGCGTCAGGGGCGAGGTAAGCAACATGCTTACCGAGAATCCGCCTGCTGACTCGCCAAACACGGTGACATTGGCCGGATCACCGCCGAACGCGCCAATGTTCGCTTGAACCCACTTCAAAGCGGCGATCTGGTCCATGAAGCCGTAGTTGCCGACCATCCCGTCCGCGTTCTCCTTCGTGAGCTCAGGAAACGCAAAGAAACCGAAGCGGCCCAGGCGATAGTTGGCGCTGACAAAGACCACACCCTTTTCGGCGAACTTGCTGCCCGCATACACCTCGGGAGAGCTGCCCCCGTTAACGAATCCACCACCGTAGATCCAGAACATAACCGGCAGCTTCGCGTCCGCCTTTGTCCCGGCGGGACGCCACACGTTGAGATAAAGGCAATCTTCTGCCGGCTTGGTGCCGAGCGGAGCAGCGTCGCTTGGGAATGGCACCTGCATGCAATCTGCGGAGTAGGCGTCGGCCTGCCGAACATCGGACCACGGCTGCACAGGCTGCGGAGCGCGCCAGCGGAGTTCGCCGACTGGAGGCGCGGCGAACGGCACGCCTTTGAAGGATTCGACAGGCCCCTGCGTAGCGCCCTGCAACTTGCCTGAATCGGTGCCGACCACGCCCGCCTGCGAAAACAAGGGACACACAGCCAGTACTGCGATTGCCGCCGCGGCGAGCTTCTTCAAACCATCCATTTACAGCCTCCGGAACGCACTACTTTTAGCGATGCACGCGACTATAACAGTGGCCAGAAGCATGAGTACAATTCATTGATTCGAACGCAGCAATCGGATTCGCCGATCATCTAATTTTCCTGACGTGTGCGGAAGCTGCGATGCGGCCATCTCGCTTTCTTTCATGGAATTTGTGCAAAAGGTGGCGCACCAGGCTCTCGGAGGCAGGCGATCGAGTGGCATCTCTTCGCTCAAGCAACTCAATCTGCCGGTTCGCAAAGCGATTGTTGAATGGAACGATCATTATGTCGGATGTATCAGTGCCGGCTGCCGTCTCCGGCAGAATGGCTATCCCCAGATTGGCGCGAACGAAGGCCAGAGCGGTTGGCATGAAATTTGTCTCGTAACGAATGTCGAGGAGCAACCGCTCGCGGTGTGCAATGGCCTCAACTGCCTCTCTCACGCTGCTCGCCCGCCCCGGCAAAATCAACCCGTGAGCTGATGCCTCGCGAAGTGTAACGGTGTGCTTCTCCGAGAGCGGGTGCCCCGCAGGAGTAAAGATGACCAAACGATCCTGAAACAGCGGAGTCGCACGAAGTTCGGCATCGCGCCCGTGGAGGGTCCCGATTCCGAAGTCAACCTCTCGCTTCAGCACAGCTTCACGCACGCGTTCCGCGATCACGTCGGAGATTTGCACGCGGATGCCGGGATAACTCGCAAGGAAGCTTCGCACTAGATTTGGAAGTGGTCCCGCGCACACGGTGGGAAGAGCGGCGATGGACACAAAGCCGGTCGAGGCGGAACTCAGGTCGCGTGCATGTTCGATGATGTTCTGCGCATCATTGAATAATCGTTGCAACGGGCCAAACACATCCTTGCCGGCGGCGGTGAGAGTCACTCCACGCTTGTTTCTGTCGAACAGACGGACGCCCAGGCTCTCCTCAAGTTGTTGCACCTGGACGGTCAAGGCTGACTGCGAAACATGCAAATCGCTGGCAGCGCGTGTGAAGTTGCGCGTCTCGGCAATTTTAAGAAAAGCACGAATGTGACGGAGCTCGTGAATCATCGGAATTCGAGATTATAGGCTTCTGATTTATGCAATGTACATATTGCAACCCAGCTCTCTATACTCGCACTATTCGCGAAAGGGCTGTATCACCGGTCGCTGAGCATGCTTGCCATCTGGGGTCTGATCACTATCCTCGGCATGATCGTCGCGATCGCCAGCCGACGCGTGTCGCCGCTGGTTGCACTCTTCCTGTTCCCCGTAACCGCCTGCTTGGCGGCCGGCTTCGGATTGAAGACCGCCCAGTTTGCGCTCTCCGGGCTGGTAGCGATCGCACCCGTAGTGGCTATGTTCCTTTTTGCCATCCTGTTCTTCGGCCTTTTGACCGATGCGGGAACAATCGAGCCGTTCATCAAGGTCCTGCTTCGCGGGATCGGCAAGAACCCTGTGCTCATCGTTCCAGGCACTGCTTTGCTGGCGCTGCTGCTACACCTCGACGGCTCCGGCGCCGTAGTATTTCTGGTCGCGATTCCCACCCTGCTGCCTTTGTATCAAGAACTCGGGATGGATCGCAGGATCCTGGCATGCGCAGTATCGCTCGCGGCAGGCGTGAACTTCCTGCCATGGACGGGACCGACAATTCGCGCTGCCAGCGCACTCCACACCTCTCCCCTGGCGTTGTTCATGCCTCTCATTCCTGTTCAGATCGTAGGCCTGGTCTATGTTTTCGCTGTTGCTGTGTATCTCGGGCGCAAAGAGAGCAGGCGCATTGGACAGACGAATTCAAAGTTCATGCCCGCGACCGCAAATGCGGCGATCGCTTCTCGCGGTTCGCGTGTTCGCCTTGCCTGCAATTTGATTCTCGCCGCAGCAGTGCTCGGCCTGGTGATCAGCGGCAAGGTTGAGCCGGCAATCGCATTCATGCTGGGCACGATGCTGGCCCTGCTGCTCAACTTCAGATCAGTGCGCGAACAGAGCGCGGCAATTGATCGTCATGCGAAAGCAGCGTTGTCTATGTGCGCCATTCTCTGCTCGGCCGGCGTGTTTACGGGGATACTGAAGGGCAGCGGCATGCTCGCCGCCATGGCGAAAGCGTCAATCGCACACATACCGCCAGGATTCGCCCCGCACATTCCCGTTGTGCTCGGCCTTATCGCCATGCCGCTGAGTCTGTTGTTCGATCCTGACTCTTTCTACTTCGGAATTCTTCCTGTGCTTGCTGCCGCCGTTCAGGGCTTTGGTCTGCCTGCGGCCAGTGTCGCGGAAGCCGCACTGCTAGGGCAGATGACCACCGGCTTCCCCGTAAGTCCGCTCACACCGGCTACATTTCTTGTAACCGGCCTTAGTGAAATTGAGTTGAGTACGCACCAACGATTTGCTGGCCCGTTCTTGCTCGGAGCTTCCGTCGTAATGACGATTGCGGCTGTTCTGTTTCATGTCATTCCAAGGTGAGAGGGTTCGTTAAGGAGGGCGCAGATGAAGAAGATCAGAATCGGCACGGGAGCGGGTTTCTCCGGAGATCGGATCGAGCCAGCGGTGGAACTCGCGGAAAAAGGACGTCTCGACTTCCTTGTCTTCGAGTGCCTCGCCGAGCGAACCATCGCGTTGAGTCAGCTGCGCAAGCGCGAAGATCCTAACGGTGGCTTCGATCCGCTTCTTAGCGAACGCATGCATGCTGTCTTGCCGGCGTGCCGCCGCAATGGAGTTCGTGTGATCAGCAACATGGGTGCAGCGAACCCGCGTGCGGCCGCGCGAGTGACAATCGAGATCGCTCAAAGGCTGGGACTTCACGGATTACGTGTCGCATGTGTCGAGGGGGATGACGTTCTGCATCTCAAACACGCCTTCAGGCCCTTCGACGATCAGATGCTTCCGGCTGATACGACGATCATCTCCGCAAATGCATATTTGGGCGCTGACGCCGTGGCCGAGGTGCTGGATCGCGGTGCGGATGTTGTTCTGGTGGGAAGAGTGGCTGACCCATCGCTGTTCTTGGGAGCACTGATACACGCGTTTGAATGGAACACGGAATCGTGGGACCTGATGGGCCGGGGCACTGCAGTGGGCCATCTGCTCGAATGCGCTGGGCAACTTACAGGCGGTTACTTTGCGGATCCCGGATATAAAGACGTGCCGGATTTGGATCGGCTTGGCTTCCCGCTTGCGGAAGTAAGCGAAGACGGTTCCGCGCTCCTGACCAAGGTTGAGGGCACCGGCGGACTGATCACCCTGCAGACCTGCCGGGAGCAGATCCTTTACGAGGTTCTGAATCCGTCCTCGTACATAACGCCCGACGTCATTGCTGACTTCACAGAGGTCCGTTTCGAGCAGCAGGCACCTGGCGCAATGCGTGTGTCCGGTGCAAAGGGGAAGCCGCGCCCGCAGGATTACAAAGTCTCGATTGGGATTGATGACGGATTGATCGCTGAAGGTCAGATCTCGTATGCGGGTCCGGGCGCGCTGGAGCGAGCCCAGTTAGCACGGCAGATCGTCGAAAAGCGCCTTGCGGAGATTGGTGCGGAGGACTTGAGGATCGACCTGATCGGCCTGAGCTCGATGCACGGCACGCCGGCCGGCTGGCCCGCACCCTACGAAGTGCGGCTGCGAGCTGCGGCACGATTCACGCACGAAATAGGTGCGAAGCGCCTGACACGTGAAGTGGAGAGCCTCTATCTGAATGGCCCTGCCGCAGGCGCAGGAGTTACATTCGCGGTGCGGCAGAACATCGCCATCGTGCCGGCGCTCATCGCGCGCGAACTCGTCACTCCAAGCATCTCGATGGAGATGGCATGATGAAGCTGCAAACCATTGCGCATGCTCGCGCTGGCGATAAGGGCAACCTGGTCAACATTTCCGTGTTCGCATATCGCGATGAGGACTACGCGACTTTAGTTGAGCACGTGACAGAGGAGCGTGTGAGCGAGCTATTCCGCGAACACATCACGAGGCCGGTCACACGATATTGCGTTCCGAATCTTTGCGGCCTTAACTTCGTGTTGCAGCGCCGGCAGACCGACAGCGTTACGCGCTCCCTGCGTCTCGACGCGCATGGGAAGAGTCTCAGCTCGCTCATGCTTTCAATGGAGATCTGATTACGTGGAATTCACCCGATTGATGGTGGTGGCTGCGATCGCGGCATTGAGCGCCAGCGCACTGGCGCAAACGGGACAAGGTGCGTGCGAACGGCTGCGTTCTCTCCACAGCGGCTCATCGCGCATCCTTAATGCGGAGTACAGCGCGGCCGGTGACTTTCGAGCGCCTGCCGTGAGGTCATTCAATCCGCCGCCTTCCATGCTGCCCGCACATTGCGCTGTACGGATCTTCACTCCCACCAGCTCTGATAGCGGAGTCACTTCAGAGATTTGGATGCCTGATGCAGCCGCTTGGAACGGCAAGTTTCTGGGCACCGGTAACGGAGGCTACTCGAGCGCGCTCTCGTATCGCCAGATGGCAGAGGCACTGCAGCGAGGATTTGCCGTCGGTGGCTCCGACACCGGACACGAAGGTGATGGACTTGCTTTCGGCACTGGCCATCCTGAGAAGATTCAGGACTGGGCCTATCGGAGCACGCACGTCCTTGCCGAAGATGCGAAGACGGTGATCGCCGCTTTCTACGGCAAGGGTCCGGCACATGCCTATTTTGCTGGATGCTCAACCGGGGGGCAACAGGCGCTCAGCGAGGCGCAGCGCTATCCGCAGGACTTTGACGGCATCGTGGCGGGCGATCCTGGAAATGACCGCATCCTTCTCAACGCTGACTTCGTGGAGAGCTGGCTTGTAACTCACCCGGTGAACGGTCCCTCGTTCCCGGCTTCTAAGCTCCCGATGCTGTCGAAGGCTGTGCTCGCAGCCTGTGACAAACAGGATGGGCTGGCAGACGGAATCCTCGGCGACCCAAGCAAGCGCTCGTTCGATCCCCACGCATTACTTTGCAAAGCAAACGCGGACACCGCGTCGTGCCTCACAGACTCTGAAGTCAGCATGGTCCAAGCCTTGTATGACGGCCCATTGCGCAAAGCAGACGGGACGCGAATGTTTGCAGGCTGGCCGCGTGGAAGCGAAGCTGGATGGGGTTCGTATCTCATCTCGCCGGCAAAGCCGGTGCGTCTTGAGTTCTGGACCGATTGGGTATTCGGCGAAGGTGAATTTGACATGCGCACCTTCAATGCGCCGGCGGCTGTCGCAAAGGCGCGAGCGAGGTTCCCATATGCTGAGGCCATCGATCCTGATTTGCGTGCGTTCCTTCAAAGAGGCGGAAAGCTTTTGCTCTATCACGGATGGGCCGATGCAGTGGTGCCTCCGGAAGATACGATCGGGTACTACGAACGAGTGAAGCAGTCATTGGGGTCTGAAGCAGAAGCCTCGGTTCGGCTGTTTATGGTTCCTGGCATGGGGCATTGCGCAGGAGGGCTAGGCGCAACAACCTTTGATGCTCTCGGAGCACTCGATCAATGGGTCACCGGCACCATGGCTCCCGATAGCATTCTTGCAGCGCACCAGTCTGGCGAAAAGTCGCTGCTCGAACGGCCACTGTGTGCTTATCCGAAATCAGCCCAATGGGACGGCAAGAGCGATCCCGCAAAAGCCTCCAGCTTCCGCTGCATGGAAGATCTCACCCAATAACGCCGGGAGCAATGTTTGCGAGACTGTGACTCTCGAGTTGGAAATCATAATTGCGAACAGACCTTACGCTCACAAACCCATTCAGAATGATCCTTCGGCAAGTGGCCGAGAAATCGGCAAATCTGCAAAGTGTATCTCAACGTTACTCAGGTTGGCAGGTGTACGACATGGCTTCCAAGGCTCGATGTTGCTTCACTCAGCCCGTGGTGACAGCGGTTCATGTCATCTCTATAATTGCAATCCTCGCCGAACACGCAAGCAGGTAGAGCTTGCTGGAGCTTGCCTTGAACCGCACTCATTGTTTGCTGTTGCTGTCCCTCTTGCCGCGCACCTTGGAGAATCATGCGCAGAAATCTCCGACGAGCGGAACCCACCATTCCATGGCCGTAGACCCTAGCATCGAGCTGTCACTCCGCGACGGGTGGCGTTTTAAACTCGGTCCGGATTCTGCGATAGAACTCCAGGCCGAGCCGGATGCGACCTGGACAACCGTCAGTGTGCCGCACACCTGGAATCGCGTGGGCTATTACAAGGACGCACCCGCGTCCCACATCAACACTGCGCAGAACGTCGTAACCACGCAGGGCGTCGGCTGGTACAAGCTCGATTTTACGCCGCCTGCGAACGTGGAAGGCATGGAGAGCTTTCTACAGTTTGACGCAGCAAGCCGCATCGCAACCGTCTGGTTGAACGGAAACTTGCTCGGCACGCACCGGGGAGGATTCTCACGTTTTCGCCTGGATTGCACGGCAGCACTGAAGCCGGGCCAGGAGAACAGGCTCACGGTGAAGGTGGACAACTCGAAGCCGGCGCTGGAAAGTTCGACTGCCGACGTGTTGCCGCTAACGGGAGACTTCTTTGTGTACGGCGGTTTGTATCGTCCGGTAAGCCTTATCTTCACAGGGAAGACGCACCTTGATTTAATGGACTATGGCTCCTCCGGTGTCTACGCGAAGACCACGTCCGTCGCGTCGAACGGAGCGCAGGTTCAGGTGCGCGCGCGCGTGCGCAACGACAGTGACCGAGCTGGTTCCCTTCTGGTTCGGACCCTTCTCCTTGACGCGCAGGGCGAGGTCGCGGCACAGCAAGAGCACTCCGTCACGGTGCGACCGGCGACCGTGATTGAGAGCACCGCGAACGTGCCTGTGCCGCATCCTCATCTCTGGCAGGGGGTGGAGGATCCTTATCTGTATCGCCTTGTGGTGGAGCTCTCAAACAAGTCCTCCCAACTGGTAGATCGTGTCTCTCTTCCCTTTGGCATTCGTCTGGTTCGGTTCGATCCGGAGAGCGGCCTGTTCCTCAACGGAAAGCACGTGGCCGTACACGGCGTCGGCTATCACCAGGATCGTGAAGGCAAGGGCTGGGCGTCGGAACCGGAGGACATTGCCGCGGACGAAGCCATGATGCGTGAGATGGGAGTGACCGGCATTCGCCTCACCCACTATCAGCACGGCCAGCCGATTCACGATCTCGCGGACCGCGATGGACTTGTGGTCTGGGATGAGATTCCCCTGGTAAGCCAGTGGACGTTGGGCGAGAGCTTGCAACCAACGGAAGCGCTTCGTGAAAACGCCCGGCAGCAACTGCGCGAGCTCATCGCACAGGACTTCAATCATCCCTCCGTTATCACCTGGTCCATCGGGAATGAGATTGACTTCGGAAACAGCATCCCTGCGTTTGTCGGGAACAAGATGGGAATCGCTCCCGACCCGCTGCCGTTACTGAAAGAGTTGAATCAGCTCGCGCACGAACTGGACCCCGACCGTCCCACAACGCTGGCTACCTGCTGTGAGGGAATCCGATACGCGCCCGATACCGTCGTGCCCGTCACGGCCTCGGTCACCGACCTCTCCGGCGCGAACCGCTACTTCGGCTGGTACTACAACGCACCAGCGGACTTAGGCTCAAATCTTGACACTCTCCACCACACCCGGCCTTCACAGCCAATGGCGGTAACAGAGTACGGCGCCGGAGGCGCTATCTCGCTGCACTCTGACAATGCGCTGGGCGGCCCGGAGTCGCGCAACCGGCCCCAGGCGGAAGAATACGAGTCCTACATTCACGAGCAGAACTGGTCCACGCTGCGCAGCAAGCCGTACCTATGGAGTACGTTTCTTTGGAACTCCTTCGACTTCGCAACCACCACGCGCAGCGAAGGCAACTCCCAGGACATCAATACCAAGGGCATCGTTACCTTTGACCATAAGTATCGGAAGGACGCGTACTTCTTTTATAAAGCCAACTGGACAGAAATGCCAACGGTCCACATCAACTCCAGCCTTTATACCGAGCGAGCCTACCGGATAGCCGATGTGCGGGTGTACAGCAACGCCCCCAGGACCTCGCTGAAAGTAAATGGAAAGCTCGTAGGAGTGCTTGCAGACTGTCCGGATCGCATCTGTGTCTGGAATAGCATTGTTCTCAGCCCCGGTACCAACAACATCGTTGCAACTGGTTCGTTCCCCGGCAGCGATGTAGACGACAAAGTGGAGTGGCATCTTTCCGACGACGCCGCGAAGGACACCTTAATCGATTGCGGCGCGCTGGTTGCCGGCGCAAGCCCCGGGAAACGCTTCGGATCGGATACCTTCTTCGAGGGCGGAACAGCGCAGATGATTACCGGTCCGGGAGCTGGGTTCAGAGCTCCGGCCCCGGCGTCCATAGCCGGGACCACGAGTCCATTGGTGGCGGCCACCTTCCGCGCCGGATCTTTTACCTACCGCATTCCCGCCACTGACGGTCCGCACAGCGTGGCTCTCACGTTTGTTGAGCCATCGCTCCATCCCGGCGACCGCGTTTTCAGCGTTTGGGCGAATGGGAGGAGGGTGGTGACCGACATGGATGTGGCCGCCGCCGCGGGAGGCGCGCTGACCGCGTATCAGCAGCGTTTCGAAGTGAACGTCAGGGACGGCATGCTTTTTCTCGAGTTCAAACCGACTAAAGGAGATGCGATTGTTTCCGCGATCGAGGTGCAATAAGGTTGCGTGTGGGTTCCCTTACAATTCTCCTTCACTTAACCTACCCATTTCCGCACGGTGATCGGTGTTTCGTTGATCACCCAATCCCGGTTAGTTCTGCGGCTCTGTCGGCAACTAGAGTGGCGGGCGGAGAACAATTATCTGCTTTTAAAAGATAGTTGAAGAGGCAGGTTTACTGGCGGTCACTTGGCAAGCGGGGTGTCAGGGTGTCAATGATAAGTGTGTACAACCTGGCGGAGCCGGTCACGGTCACGTGAGCTCCGAAACCTTGCAGACATGTAGGATAGCGATGAAATCGAAATTCAACTCAGCTTTGATGCTCTCCCTCGCCCTCACTCTCGTTAGCGCCATGCTGACCACGGCGCAACAGCCCGGCACTCGATCCGACGGCGCCCCGCTCCGGCCCAAGGGCCCGTGCGACGTCTACGCCGACGACGGAGATCCGTGCGTGGCGGCGCACAGCACCACGCGCGCGCTGTACGCCGCCTATAACGGCCCGCTCTATCAGGTGCTGCGCCGGTCAGATGGCAAGTCGCTCGACATCGGCGTAGTCCAGCCCGTCGCCTCTCCGGCCCCGGATCCGGGAGGATACGCCAACGCGCCCGCTCAGGACGCGTTCTGCGCCAACACCCACTGCTGGATCACCAAGGTTTACGATCAATCTCCTAAGCACAATGACTTTACCCAGGCGCCGCGGGGCGGTTTCAGCGGCCCCGCGTTGGGCGGCTTCAACACCCTGCCGCTGGCCGATATGGCGCCCATCACTGTCATGGGCCACAAGGTCTACGGTGTCTTCATCGAGCCGGGCATGGGGCTGCGCAACGACGATCCGAGAGGAACCGCGGTCGACGACGAGGCTGAAGGACAGTATTGGGTCATCAACGGCCTCCACTTCAACAACGGCTGCTGCTTCGATTACGGCAATGCCGAGATCGACAGCCGCGACGACGATAACGGCACCATGGAAACCACCTATTATGGCGACGCCACCCCCTGGTATCACGGAGATTCTCCCGGACCCTGGGTAATGACCGACCAGGAGAACAATCTCGTGGGTTGCGTCATCCCCGATGGGTCCAAGCTCTGCCCGAACCTGCCGACCATCACCTGGCGCTTCGTTACCGCCATGGCCAAAGGTGAACCTCACCATTGGGCCTCAATGGGCGGCAACGCTCAGAAGGGCGACTTGTCGGTCATGTTTGACGGGCACCGCGTCAACGGCACATATGACCCCATGCGTAAGCAGGGAGCGATTCTGCTGGGCAATGGCGGCGACAACAGCAACGGTTCGCAGGGCACGTTCTACGAGGGTGCAATGACGGCCGCGGGCACCTTCCCCACCGACGCCACCGACCAGTTGGTACAAGCCAATGTTGTGGCTGCTCACTATGATGTGTCGCCAATCGCCATGGTCCCCGCGTCTGCAACGACCACACCACCGGGCATCCAGACCTTCAGCCCGGGCTCCTCGCAAGACACCACCGTAACCTTCACCAACACGACCGACGCGCCCATCAGCGGCGTAGTGCTGAGCATCTCGTTGCCGAATAAGCAGTGGACTTCCTTCGCCGCGGGTACTGAGGTTGCGTCAAAAACCTTCGCCGATTCGGTTTCCCCGGGCGCCAGCGTGAGCGCCACGTTTAAGGTCACCTCCGGAGCGGCGGCGTGGAACGGTGATCTGGTCGGCAACGCGTCGTGGAGCGACTCTGCCACCGGCAGAAAGCAATCCGTCAAAACCGCTGAGAAGGTGCGAAACGTCAGCCCGGTCAAGATCAATGAGTTTCAGATCAGCTCGGGGTCTCCCGACAACTCAACCGACTCGTTCATCGAACTCTATAATGCGGGTTCGAGCAGCATCGACATCTCCAATTGGGCTGTAACCGAGCACCCCGCACAGCAGGCCACCTTCTCGACTGTGAAGGTCCCCGCGGGAACGAAGCTCGCAGCTGGCGGCTTCTACCTCATCGGCCTGGCCAACTCCGGCCTGGCCGCGCCCACAAGTGCAGGCGACACGACCATGCACGTCAGGAGCACCGCGGGCATGTCCGTCGGCGACGCCGTCAGCATCGACAGCGGCTCGAATGCGGAGACCCGCAAGGTCGTGAAGATCGGCACCGCGGCCGCCAACCATACAACTGTGTGGCAACCGCTCCCCGATGGCCCGCTGGTCACTATCCCCGCCGGATCGACCAACGTGCCCGTGATGAGCACAGCCGGCTTTAAAGTCGGCGAGAAGATCGCGCTCGGCTACGGCGCCACCTACCCAGACGTGGGCAACGCCCTGGAGCGATATGAGGTGGCTACGGTCACCGCAGTCGGCAAGCAAGGCACTCAGGCCTACCTGGTCGCTGACGCGTCTGCCGGCTCCACCAACATCAAGGTGACGTCGGTCGACGATATCTCGGTCGGTGACAAGATCAGGCTGGACATCGAGAGTTCCGGCCACGGTATCGACACCGTCACCGTCACACGTGTCGGCACGCAGGCCACTCAGACCAATCTCGACGCGGATGTGAGTGCGGGCGCAACCAATATCAAGGTTCGCCGAACCGGCGGTATCGCCGTCCATGACAAGATCACGGTCGGTACTCCCGCGAACAGAGAAGAGGTCGCCGTCACGGCCGTGGGCGCAGCCGGTCCCAGTGGCTCCGGAATCGAATTTACCCCGCCCCTCGCAAAATCCCACATACGGATCGAGTGGGTGGTCGCTCCGGGCACAGGCCTGGAGCTGGCCGCGCCGCTGAAGTTCAACCACGCGGCCAACCTCCCCTTCAGCAACCGTGGAACCGGCATCACCTTCGAACCAGCGACAGCGCATGATCACTCCAGCAACGAGCCCGTGCAGGCGCTGGGCACGGGAATCACGCTCGACAGCCCTCTAGCTCACCGCCACGACATCAACGCCGTTGTGCGCGATGCCGCGGTCACAACTGCCGGCTACCAGGGCACGCCGGCGCCCAACCAGTGGTTCGGCGGGCCCGAGTTTATTACCAACTCTCCGCTATTCGGCCGTATCATTCCCGTCAGGCAGGGCAGCATCGTGCTGCGCGACCCTTCGGGAGTGGTTGTCGACAGCGTCAACTACGGCGGGCTCATCGACGCGTGGGCGGCCGAGGGTTACCAGGCCACGTCCGGAGCAGGACAGGCCGGATGCCACGCACCTGCTCCCGGCGCGGCGATGGGCTTCGGGCCCGCTGCTTCACTTGGAGCCACTACGGCTAGCGCGGGCCGCTTCCCTGACGGAGCCGACACCGATAGCAACTGTGCGGACTTTCTTACGCAGGCTGCCGCTACTCTTGCCGCTCCGTCTGCCGAACAAGCCGGCAATATCAAAGTCGCCAGAGTTGAAGGCTTTGAGGCGGGCCAGAAAATCACGATCGACACGGGCGCGAACCGCGAGACCGCCGTCATCGCATCAGTTGGCACGGCGGGCGCGACCACGGTGGGCGCTGCTACCGAATTGGGCGCTACGCTTATCCCCATCGTCAGCCCCATTGGCTTCCGCGAAGGTGAAAGTGTCACCGTCGACAGCGGCGCAGACTCTGAGACAGCCGTTGTCACTGCCATCCATAGGTTCGGTGGCACCGCAATCGCAATCGCCGCGCCACTGGCCCACTCCCACGCGGCCGGTGCTCAGGTCTCGGGCAGCGGCATCACCCTGACCGCTCCCTTAACCAAGGCTCACGCCGCCGGCGCGCAGGTCACCGATAACTTTCCCACGCCCGGAGCGCCCAACCAGTATCACAGGAAGCCTCAATAGGGGACGCCCTGCCGCAACTCCAGAGCCAGGTCGTTCTTCCGAGCACCCAGGTCTACACCGTTGTCCACTCGGGCTCATACCAGCCATACACCAGGCTCAGCCGAGATGAAGGTGAGTATCAGCGCGGCAAACTCGTCACCGGATCAAGCCCGTCCTTCGCTCGATACGCCATTTCCCGGAACCGAGACCATGCGCCGTTGGGGGCGCCTTCTCCGAACTGGTGCTTATGGAGTACAACTACCATTGTTACTGGGTGGCCGATTTTGAGACCACGGCCAAGTCAGAACAACGGAACACCATGAGACTTGAGTTAGGCCACTCTGCAATCCAATCCGACGCCTCCAATGAAGATAGCTTCAGTCAACCTTTCGATCGTCGACACTTTCTCCGGCTTGCGGCAGGAACCGGGGCGATGATTCATATTGTTGGCAGTGCTTTTGCGCTATCGCAGGACGTTGCCAAGCAGGAATCCGATCACAAGCCATCGACCGCTGATTCGCAACTGCCCGATGGCACCGCTTACGCATCCTGGGAACAACCTCTCGCCTTCTCGAAGACGTACTACGTAGACAACACCTCAGGAAGCGCCGATGACTCCGGCCCGGGCAACAAGACACGGCCATTCCGTACCATCAGCAAGGCAGCCCAAGTGCTCGAGCCCGGCGAGCGCGTGGTCATCGCCGCGGGTACCTACCGCGAGTTCGTGCGCCCAGCGCGTGGCGGTAGAGGACCCACTCGCATGATCAGCTACGAAGCTGCGCCCGGCGAAAAGGTCTTCATCAAGGGCTCGGAAGTCCTCAATGGAGATTGGCAGCAGGAATCGGTTTCAATTCGCCGTTTCGGTTCCGCTGGGCAAGATGCTCCGCCTATCACCGCATGGCAACACGACCTTAAGGGCACGTTGTTCCCCGATGCCTATAACCCGTTCGCTCTGGCGAGCGCCCCAGCAGATCGCTCGTGGCTGGATACCAAAACTGTCGACATAGGACCCTATTTTCGCCGGCGCGGTTTGGTGTTCGTGGATGGCAAGCCGCTGGAACCAGTGGAAATGCGGCGCGAATTGGCAAACGTGCAACTGCCTGGACCGCCGGCTCCGGGTCAACCGGTGCCTCCCACCGGTCTGCCTCTGCGCACGCGCGGCGGCCCAATCATGCAGGAGATTGGCGGCTCCGTCGATGCCAGGATGTGGGTAGATGGCTCCGGAGAGTCAATCACCGTTCGTATTCCCAATGGGCCTCCTGCCGAGCACATCATCGAAATCACCACGCGTGAGCAGGTATTCGCTCCCGCGCAGAAAGGTCTTGCTTACATCCGGGTGAAGGGAATCACCTTCCAGCACGCCGGGAATGGGTACCCCATTCCGCAGCGCGGATTGCTTTCCACCACCGGCGGTAATCATTGGATCATTGAAGACAACACCATCGAGTGGGCAAATGGCATGGGGCTCGACATCGCGAACGGCGATTGGAACGACGCTCCGACTCCTCAAGCAGGGATGGCGCACATCATCCGTCACAACAATATCCGCTACTGCGGAGTCGAAGGCCTTGCCGGTATGGGAACGCGCGACACTTTGATCGAAGATAATCTCGTCGAGTGGTGCGGCTGGGCCGATGCCGAACGCGCCTGGGAAGCCGCCGGTGCCAAATTTCACGGCGCGAAGAACCTGCTGTTCCGGCGTAACGTTGTCCGCCACATTCGTCACGCCAACGGCATCTGGCTCGACAGCCGTAATGCAAACTGCCGCATCACCTGTAACATCTTCGCTGACGTCCGCACGGTCAGCGCAGCCGTGCACATGGAAATGAACCTGGATCAGAACCAGATCGACAACAACGTCATCTGGGACGTTCGGAACGCCGAGCCCGGGACCCCGGGTCAGAGGGGATGCGCAGGATCGGGCATCTTCATCAACGCCAGCGATCGTCTCATCATCGCGCAGAACTTGATCGGTCGATGTGACAATTCCGGCATTTTCGCCATTACGCGTCCTGATCGCGCCAACAGCGGTACAGCGCAATACAACCAGATCGAGAACAACATCTTTGCTCGTTGTGGCACCTCGGCTATCCTTTTCCTCAGCCAGAACAATCAATCTGACGGCAACCTTTTTACCTCCATGCCGAATGAGTTTCTGGGCTTCTTCCAGGGGGACTCGAAGCAATGGCTCGACCTGGCAACCTGGCGCCAGACGCACGAATGGGACAAGAACTCAGCCGTGGGTGAACTGCAAATCGAATTCAGTTCTGAAACTCTGCGGCTGACGATCAGCAGTAGCCAGCCGTTCCCGATGGTGAACATAGTCAATCGCATCCACTGCGACCTTCTTGGCAAGGTCACAGGAGACACCAGAACCCCCGGCCCGTTGGCTGACCCAGAATCCACATCCAGCTGGGACCTGGATCCGCGATCACCAAATTAACAATAGAAAACTTCGAGGAAGAGCCGTGCCCCGCGGCAATCGGGGTCGCCAGACAGGCTTGTCGCCGAATCGAGCTGCACCGGCGCTGGGGCAGAAGTCGCGATTCGAGCGGTTGCACGGTTGAGTGGCCCTTCGACTTCATGGAAGCGGCTTCTTCTCGAGAAAACGGTCACTTGGAATCCCGGCTTTGGGATATAGGGCGTGTGCATTTGACGCTCCGGTTCCGCCGTTGTCCGAATGACCATGCGGCGAAGTGCTTGCCAAGTCAGACCCTCGTGATTCTGAAGCCCCAGACATGGTCACAGGGACGGTTGGATGGCTGCTGGAGTTCGTCAGGAATTGTGATGACCAGCCCGCGCTGAGGATCTTGGCGGTGTTGGAGCTTCTTGGAGTATCCGAGCAACTCCACGGTGCGAACCTGGTTCGATTCGAGCGTCGTGATTTCCAGGGTTTCTCCCGGCCAAGTAAGGGCAAAACAGTAGATGTCGCGATTGTCTTTACTGCGCGTGAAGCGCAAATCTTTCCCTTCGCTCCACAGAGCTTCTGGCCGAGGCCGGGTTGCATAGATGCCCTCGCCGTTTATCCGCAACCACTTTCCGGTTTCCTTGAGCTGATCGACGGCTGCGGGGTGGAAGCTGCCCCGGCCGTTCGGTCCCACACCAACCATGAAATTGCCGCCCTTCGCAGTTGCATCGACAAGGTTGTCAATCATCCACTTTGCACCTTTGTATTTTCCCGGATCGCTCTCGTAGGAGAAGGAGGGTCCGAGAGGATAGATGACAAACCACGGCATCCTTGTGCTTTCCTTCGAGGCCGGGACGAATCCCTCCGGTGTGTAATAGTCGCCATAATTCCCGATCCCGCGGGCGCGCAGCATGACGTCGGGTTGAAGTTCGCGCAGTCTTAGGATTGTTTCGCGCATGAAAGGCCAGAGCGATGGGCCCCAGAAGATATCCAGGCACATCATGTCGATGGTCCCGTAGTTTGTGAGTAACTCGGTGAGCTGCGTTCTGTGGCGAGCGACCATGCGTTGAACTTGCTCCGCCGTGGGGTCGGGCACGACGACGAGGCGATTGGCCATTCGTTTCTTCATGCTTTCCCAGAACTCTTCCGATGAACGGCCAGATCGATCCCAGCCCCACAACTGCGGCGAAGATGGGACTTGGAGAGGATGCCACCCATAGGGCCGGAAATCCGCGCCGTACCAATCCGAATGCGAAAAATAGAGATCGATTTTGATGTTGCGCTTGTGAGCGGCGGTGGTAAGTTCACGCACAACGTCGCGGCGAAAGGCCGTTTCCATGACGCTGTAGGCGAGGTTGCAGTTCTCAATCTTCGGCCCTCCCGATGCCGCCCAGTCGGCGCGAGTGCGGATCCTGGTCCTGGTGTCGAACATCGAGAAGCCCTCGTGATGCTTCGTCGTGAAGGCGAACATCTTGAGTCCGGCGTCCTGGCAGAGGTTCATCCAGGCATCGGCATCGAACTCGCTGGGGTTCCATGTCTGGTAGGCTTGGTTGTACTTCTGACGTTCTTCGAAAGGCAACGTGAGAAATGGCCAGGATTCACCAGGTTGTTCGAACAGGGAGTAGATGCCCCAATGAATGCGGAGCCCGAATTTCAAGTCTTTGAATGCTTCGAGGGCGCGGTCCGAGGCCCATTGATACGACTGAACGGGGACCTCTTCGATGTAAGACCTGGAGCGCTGGTAGTCCGCATCGGTCGAGGGCAAACGATGTTCCAGAGGCGGTTCGAGCTGCTCCGTCCACCCTCGGCGACTAAATGCCGCGCCTAAAGATGCAGATCCGACTGCCGAAAGAAAGCCTCTACGGTTCACTCTCGCTCCTTGTTGGCCGGCGTGTCTTGCCAGCCCGGGAATCAATCCGTGAGCTGTACCCCGCCTAAACTCTGAACAGACTCAGAATTAAACAGTCAATGCGCGCATCTGCTCGGTAGGTTTCGAGCCTTATAGCCGAGAATGATCGACGGTTCATGATTCCTTTTGGGTCAGTTGCCACTCTTCGAGTCCTGCTCCGTTGAACGGATGCGAAATAGCAGCACCGGAGTGACGGAGAACAACGCTACATCTGACATGTTTTCACCTATTTGCTTATCACCGTCACCACAGACGCGTCCGGCCCACGCCAAGCCGGGGCTCCCTCTTGATTCAGCCGTTGGGCTTTGTCATCCCATGTCAGTTGAGTGACCACGCCGCTGCCTTTCTCATATCCGTAGGTCGTGCCGTCATCTTGAAACAGCGTAAAGCTGCCGTCCGCTCCCGGATACACCCGTACGCTTGCGATGGTCTGCGCCTGCGTTGTGCTCTCAATCTCGGATCCCAACGGCACGATGCTTCCCGCTCTTACAAAGAGCGGAAGCGCATCGATGGGCGCATCCGCCTCAATGGTCTGTCCGCCGCGCAGCCGCTGGTTGGTCCAGTAGTTGTACCAGTCACAGCCCGCGGGCAGATACACCGTTCGCGATGTCGCGCGCCCTGCTCGCTCACCGGAGCCACCAGGAATGCCGGACCGTACATATACTCATCGGGGATATCGGCGGCCTTCGGATCCGCGGGGAAATCCATGAACAACGCCCGCATATACGGCGCGCCTGTCAGGTAGCTGCGATAAGCAGCCGAGTAGGTGTATGGCAGCAGTTGGTAGCGCAGCTTCAGATATTTCGCGAGAATCGGTTCAGCCTGCTTGCCATAGGACCACACTTCGTTGTGATCCCTCTCGCCGTGGGAGCGCATTATGGGCTGAAAGGCGCCCCATTCGAACCACCGGACAAACAGCTCGGGATAATCCTCGTAGTTCCCAATCGTGCCGCGAACATCTGACCCGTCTATAAGGGGCTTGTGTTCGGCGTGGTAGTCCGCGGGAACCGCTGGCGAGAAGAACCCTGCGATGTCCGTATCCCAGTAGGGCAGCCCGGTGGCCGTAAAGTTCAGCCCCGCCGGGATCGAGCGCTTGAGCATATCCCAGGTCGAAACAATATCGCTCGACCAGAAGACGGTGCCGTTGCGCTGCGCCCCCAGATACGCGGCCCGGGCCAGGCTCATGACCCGCCGGCTGTCACCAAAGTCGCGCCGAAAGCCCTCATACACCGCGGCGGTGTGAAGAAGCGGATAGACATTGTAGAAGCGCGTACCCGAGCCAATCGAGAACACATCGTTCGCGGGGTCCACGTCCGGTTCGGTCTCGTCCAGCCAGATGTAATCGAAACCATAAGGCTTCACGTAGCGGTCGCGTATCTTCTCCCAGAACCATCGTGCGGCCTCCGGATTTGTGGTGTCGATATTCGGGCCAATGTTCTTTCTGTAGCCACCCGAGTCCGGCGCGCCGTTGCGGTCCAGGATGAGCCAGCCTTTACTCAGCAGCATGTCGTAGAACTGCGTCCCAGCTGCAAAGTGCGGCCAGACGCTCAGCATCGTGGAGACGCCCATCGCATGCAGCTCGTGATTCATCGCTACCGGATCGGGCCACCTCTTCGGGTCCAGGTCCAGCTCGCCTTGCTTGGTCATGTTGAGAAAGTCCACCACAATCGTGTCCAGCGGCAGGTTCCTTTTTCGATATTCCCTGGCCACATCGAGAATCTGATCCTGGGTCGGATAGATAGCCTTGCTCTGGATGTATCCATAAACTGCCTTCGGCAGCATGTGCGTCACGCCGGTGAGCAAGCGGTAGCCCTCGTAAACTTCGTCGCTGGTCGCTCCGGCAATAACGAAATACGAAACCCGGTTTCCTATCTCGGACGACCACAGATTGCGCCCATTGAACCCCAGATCGATTTTTGTCCTGGAGGGGTTATCCCACACCAGCCCATAGCTCCGACTCGACACCATGAACGGCACACACACGTTCTCGCCGCCAAGTGCGCCATAGTCATGCCAGCAGGGAATCTCGTGATCGCGCAGGTCCATCCAACCTTTCTGTTGCTGGCCCGGTCCGTAATAGTGTTCGCCGGCCGGCGAATCGAAGGCGGCCATAACCCGGTATCCCTTCGCCCCCACGTCAGCCGCCGCCACCTCGGCGCTCTCTGGCATCATCGCCCATGTGCGCATTTGCAGCAGCGTTTTGCCGTCCGGCGTGGTCACCAGCAGAGCATCATTGTGCGGACCATGCCCGCCCCCGCCCCCGAAATAAGGATCGCGCAACTGAAGATTCAACGGATCGAGCGGCATCGGCTGCGCCAGTTTCTCCTTCGGAAGGTTCCCCGGCACCACACGCACCACCAGGCGATCCGATCGGAATACGTCGTCGCCTTCCGCGTCGCGCTCGTGCGTCCATCCCTCGGCCGAGGGCTCGGCCACAAACCCGTACCCGGGAGCTCCTGTGGCCGCGGCCTTATCGGTGCTCATCGTCACCCGCAGTATGTTTGGGGCATAGGGCTCCAACGAAATCACCCGGCCTTCGCGCTCCAAAACCAGCGGACCATGCTGGGCCATCGCCACTGCTGCCAGCGACACCGCCCCTAACACCATCTGTCCCAATCTGAAGACAGGCAATTCCCTTCCGAAACGGCGGCAGATCTGCGATCTCATCTCTAACCTTTCTCTTCGTTCCAAGCTGCAGTGAAAACACCCGCGACGCGAACTGAAACTGCCGCTCTCTTTGCGGAAAGCAGCCACCGCGCCGGGACTTACGTTTCTTGGCGGTGATGAGTACCGGATCGCGCTGCGCACGACATTCTCAACCGCACGCCGAATCAATTCGACGTTTCCTTGAACGATAGTTTCTGTCTCTGAACTCACATCGATCCTGCATCCGACGCCCTGTGCGTCAACGTCGCAATCCTTGCGCGTCGTCGTCAACAGATCGTTGAGGCAGAATTTCTCCATTTCCGCAGCCCAGCCTCGCCCTCCGCCCGGGCCAAGTCAATCAGGGTTTCCACGAGCTCAGACAGACGCTCAATCTCTTGACGGAGCCGAGTTGCCGAACTGGCCGAGTGCTATGTCCCATATGGATCGATCTTGAACGAGTACGCGTAATCGCAAGGCGGCTTTTGCGGCAGCGTCACTGTGACTCCTTCCGCACTACGAGACCACTGAAGATTGGCTTCCGACCCAAGCAGTCCGATTCTGGCGATCTCGCCAGCGTAGTACGACGAGTTGGAAGCGAGAGACTTAATGACCAGTTTGCCATTCTCGGGCCAGGCCAAGGCTATCGCGTACAAGGTGTCACCCTTGGTCGTGAACCGTATATCGCCTGGAACGTAGGTCGGAAGGTCGTTATAGGCCTTCGCTCCGGCGCCTTTGGTTGGCCCTTCCCCATCGATCTGCCACGGCCGCGTTGAGTAGATGGCTTCGCCATTGAGCCGCATCCACTCGCCGAACTTATCCAGAAACGCAAGCTCATCGGTATCAAGTTTTCCGTGACCCGGCAGCGGAATATTGAGCAGCAGGTTGCCATTCTTGCTGACCACATCGCAGAGAAGATGCACCATGGACTCCGGCGTCCGATATTTGTGATTTTCAAGAACCCACCGGCTGTAATGCCACCATCCGATACAGGCGTCCGTTTGCCATGGAGCCGATTGCGGACCTTGGGCTTGACTCATTTCAAAGTCACGGACCAGAGTACTCCACACTGCCTTGGGAACCGTCTTGATATTGAAGACCGCATCAAGTTTGCCGGCGTTACGCCGCATGTTGGCGTTGTAATAGTAGGCCATAATTGGCGGGGTCAACTCCGGGATACCGAGCCATACTTTCAGTTCTCTGCCGCTTGGGGCTCCAGCGTCGAAATCCCAGTCGCAGTTATCGTCAAAATAGAGGAGATCCGGGTTGTATTGGTCGATGACATCCTGGACGCGCAGCATGAATTTCTCCACGAATTCCGGACACGGGTCATCCTTATCGTGCGGAATTCCATTTAGCTGCCGAGGATCCATGCCTTCCCACCACTTGCCTTTTCCGTCGGCCTTTGTAAGAAGGCCGTCGTAGGGCACTCCCTTGAGTGGGCCTGTTTCATCGCTGCCGTAACGCACCGGCATGAACTCTCTCCACACGCGACCGGGAGTGCCATGAAAGGTAATTCCGAACCTGAGCCCCTGAGCGCGAGCAGCCTTTTCCCACGTTCCGACAATGTCCTTTTTGGGACCGACGTTCACGCTATTCCACGACTGGTGCTTCGAGTTCCAGCAATCGAAATTGTCGTGATGGTTGGCGATGGCGACAAAATACTTAGCTCCAGTCTTCGCATAGAGCCGGATCAGTTCTTCCGCATTCCAGTTCTCCGCCCGCCAAATGTTGCAGATATCCTTGTACCCGAATTGCGAGGGATGTCCGTATGTCTTTACGTGGTAGTTGTATTGGGAACCGCCCTGCACATACATACCGCGGGCGTACCAATCTCCCTGTTCGGGAACGCACTGTGGAGTCCAGTGAGCCCAGATTCCGAACTTCGCATCCCTGAACCAGTCCGGGTAACGATAGGCTTTGAGTGATTCCCAGTTCGGTCGAAATGGACCTTCGATTGGGCCGCCTGCGAAATTGGGATCTGCGTATCCGCCTGGCTGTGTGGCCGAGTCCCGCTGACCGAATCCTCGACTGGCGAGACCCAACATACCCAAAGTGCCCGCCACAAATCTTCTCCGGTCGAATTCCTTCATCTCAGAACTCCTCTTTGCCCATTTCTTTGAATTGCTCGATTTACCAGAGTGCACAAGGACTTAGGAAGTCAATTCTGCCCATGGCCCGTCGCATGCTGATGGACGATAGCCGGCAGTGGTGCCCGATAGACCATCCCGCCTACACGATCTTCAAAGCGGACGCGTAATCGCAGGGTTTCCGGTCCGGCATCACCACGACAAGGCCCTGCTCGTCTTGCGACCACTCCAACTTCCCGTCGTAGCCTAACAATTCCACGTTCTTGATCTTAGGTGGAGAGTACTTGCTGGTTGTTGCAAGCGGCTTGATGAGAGCCTGTTTCTGCGGCCAGCCCATCACGAACGCATAGAGCGTATCGCCTTTTGTGGTGAAACGGACTTCCTCGGCACTAAGTTCTTTGCGACTCGTCGTTGAACCTCGTGCCGGCGCTGGGCGGTGGCACGGTCGCTACCGGTCCATCGCCGAAGGTCTTCCATGGACGTGTTCCATGGATGCCCTCGCTGTTGATGGCCATCCATTTTGTGATCTCCTCTAGAATGACCATCTCCTCGTAATCGAGTTCGCCGCTGTTGGGCAACGGAAAATTCAGGAGCAAGTTTCCGTTCCTGCTTACGATGTCAACCAGCATGTCGATGACATACTTCGGGGTTTTGTACGTGGCCTCCCGGTTGTAGTGCCAATCGCCAATGCATGTGTCGGTCTGCCAAGGGTTCTCTGGAATGCCGCCCGCCACGCCCCGCTCCCAGTCGAGCACGCATGTCCCGATTTCGCAATCACTCGGCAGTTTGCTGTTGTACACGGCTTCACAGCGGCCCCCGTGACGCCGGGCATCCACGTTGTAAAGATTCGCCACCAAAGCCAAGCCGTAATCTTCGAAGAAGATGTCGCCATCGGTGTAAAGAAGGTCGGGTTGATATTTGTCGACCAGATCCTTGATGCGATTGAAATAGTGCAGCTTCCACGGGGCGGGGGCCTGGCGGTCATTCAGGAGTCGCTCTCCGTAGGGATAGTACTTGGGCAGTTCGTGATAAAGTTCGCCATTGGTTGGATCGGTGCCATCGTAGGGCACTCCCGCTAGGGGCCCCGTCCTATCACTCATGTGCGACGTGGAGAACCAGTGATAGCTGGGTGCGAGGTGTTCGCTAACGGCGAACCGAAGGCCGTGCTTGTAAGCGGCTTTCTTGAATTCTCCAACGATGTCCCTCTTTGGACCCATGGCAACAGCATTCCATCGGGGTTGGTGTTTTGAGTCCCAGAGGTCGAATCCGTCGTGGTGCACGGCCATGCTGCAGAAGTACTTCGCCCCGGCTTTCTTGTAAAGCTCCAGCAGATGATCGGGATCGAACTTATTGGCTTTCCAGGTCGGAATCACATCCTTGAATCCGACCCTGGTCGGATGACCGTAGGTCTTCACGTGATACTCGTACTGTTTCTGGCCCTGGATGTACATGTTGCGGGCATACCAGTCTCCATATTCGACAGCAGACTGGGGTCCCCAATGCGCCCAGATTCCGAACTTGGCATCCCGATACCAATCGGGAACCTGCCAGCTCCGAAGTGACTCGCGCGTGCCTTTGAATGGGCCCGAAACGATTTCCAGATCAGTGTTCGACGGCCCCGGAGTGACCGCCTGTGCGACGGACTTGCGGGACAACACTATTGCGGGCGCGCCCGCAATCAGAGATAGAGCATTTCGCCTGCTGATTTTCATTCGCCTTCTCTCAGTCGCTTTCTGGATTTGTTGTTCTCATTTGCGGATCGGATATTCGCGCCATCTATCATGAGCATCTTGGCAAAATCGGTGGTCAGAAGTACGCGGTGTACTGGCAGTTCAGAGGCCGGAACGTTCAACAATCGGCCGGAATTCCGGAGGTGTAACCGCTTCCCATAGGTCGCTCTGAAAGCCGGAGAAGTCTCCCGAGAATCGGCCCTGTCGATGAAGTTTAGATCCCGGAGCCGGCTAGCCGACCACGTTTGTAAAGGGTACTCTAGCGGAACCGATCACAGTCGCATCGTTCCGTTGAACGTAAGCATAGGACCCCTAAGGATTCTTGGGGAGACGCGCCCCCTCTCCCCGTACCCCTCTACCCCACCTTCCCCGGTCCAGAGTCCAGAGCACCCGCCGGTCTGCCAAGTTGTTCGATAGCCGGTACCCATCGTTCCGCCGCAGGAAAGCAGTAAGACGGGTGAAATGGCCTGAATTCACTGGCTATTTGCGACCATGGGCTTGAGATTTTGTGCCTGGATTGTGCCTGCGCGCGCATATCGGCCCGTATTCCGAGCCAAAATGGAGTCGGAGGTAGAGCCCATGCAGAACGGCAGCATCATGCGAAGCGAGCGTCGGCGCGGCCCCGACGTTTGGGAATACAGATGGCGAGAGCCGGGTCCGGACGGCAGGCGCAAACACCGCAGAATGGTTGTCGGATCGGTCATCCATTTTAGGGACAAAGATGCAGCCGTACGCGCAATCAGCGCATTGCGCCGGGACATCAACATGGCGAACGCTCGCAGCAAAGGGAAACCCCTCACTCTCTCACAGTTGGCCGATCACTACTCTCAGCGTGAGCTTTCACCGAGCTGTCGATGGAAAACGCACTCCACGAAGTTGGGGTATCGAGGATACCTGTGCAAGTGGATCATTCCACGTTGGGGTGGCTACACGTTGTCTCACATTCGAGCAGGCGAGATCGAGCTCTGGCTGCGGTCCTTACCTTTGGCCCGCTCCACGTGCGCTAAGATCCGCAACGTGTGAGCGTCCTCTTCAATCACGGTTTGCGCCATGAGTTGCTCGATCGCAACCCAGTTCAATGGGTGCGCCAAAGCGCCAAACGGAAGAAGATCCCGGCATTCCTCGAAATCGAAGAAGTTCAAATGCTCCTCGGCGGCCTCGATGTCCGCGAGCGAACCATGGTCCTGCTCGATGTTGTCACTGGACTAAGGGCAAGCGAACTGTTCGGACTCAAGTGGACCGATATCGACTTCGTCAATAACGAGATCCGCGTGACGCGCTCTATCGTCCTCCAAGTCGTCGGCCCGTGCAAGACCGAGGCGTCGCAGAAACCAGTTCCGCTCGATCCGTTCCTCGCGAGAACGCTCCGCGCCTGGCGGGCTCACACGAAGTACAAGGCCGCAACCGACTGGGTCTTTGCGAGTCCCTACAGTAAGGGCCGAAAGCCGTACTGGTACCAGTCGCTGATGAGGAATCGCATTCGCGAGGTTGCACGACGTGCTGGCATTACCAAGCAGATGGGGTGGCATACGTTTCGCCACACCTGCGCAACGCTCTTGCGGGCCAGCGGTGCGGATATCAAAGTCGCCCAGGAGTTGCTCCGGCATGCTTCCTGTCGCGTCACTCTGGACACATACACGCAGGCCGTAACGGAACACAAAAGGGCCGCGCAAAGCAGAGTCGCCAGCCTTGTACGCGGTATTGGTCCAGAGTGTGTCCGTCGAACTCTCAGAAGCACAACGCCAGCCAAGGTCCGGCAGCGTTTTGGCCCAAATCTGAGGCGGTGAAAGAGGCCGAGAGCTTGGTGAAATCTGTGCCTTTTTGTGCCTACGAAGTTTCGGCGAACCGACCGTATCTCATTGATTCTTTATTGGCGTCCCCGACGGGATTTGAACCCGTGTTATCGCCGTGAAAGCACCATTTAGAATCAGCGACTTAAGCAGTGTAAAATACCAACCTCCCCTGACGGGGGCCTCCTTGTTTTTGGCTAAAGGACCTTTTATGAGTAACTTGGAACAGTTCGGGCATGGTCGTGTATTGGTCGTGCGCTGCCCTTGCCGATATAGGCCCTCCTCTGAATCTATGAAAATGTGACAGATGTCGTCGATCGGAATGGCCGACGCCAGCCTATTCGACAATTGCTCCTTATTGTTAGCGGATCTGCGCACAGCCTTGCCCATCCCGAGTTACAAGCGAGAGTGCGTGAACAAGATGCGGGTGGAAGTTGAGGTAGATGCACCGCAACGGGAAAGTTGTGCTTCAACACTCACTCGGCGTCCCTGCAATTCCTGCTCGTGGAACCAAGGACTGGCTAGATCTCTGGGACCTCGGTCGCGTTTTCGATCCAGCGAAGGCACCGGTCGCGGCAACTGTCCTATATCTCGGCTAGCGTTTTACCATCGCATCCCAGTGTTCATCGGCTTTGCCGCTGACAATTCTCCACATGTCAAACCACGTTGTTGTGTACGGCTTCCCTTCTGAATCTTTGAGACTGGCGACAGTGACCACGGTCACGAGATCGCCGTCGGCTAGAACAGCGACAATCGGGGCATCAATCTTTTCGTCGCAAGTCGCAGGGACGGGACCGTTTCCGAAGAGTTGTACGATTGCAGCCCTGCCAGAGGGTATGAGGGGATTGTGTTGGATGTAGCGCTCGGTCAGCCATTTGTCGGCTTCATTCCAGCGCTTGCATTGCAGCAGGTCCCGAACGATGTGATAGACCACCTGCTTGTTTTCGTTCAGCTTTGCGTTGTGGTCCTTGAAAAGAGCCTCGACATTGGCAGCGGGCACGACCGGCTCTTGAGCAGAAGCAATCGCTCCCGCAAGGCAAACAGCAGCGGCGACAAGGAGTGTATAGCGCATTCTTGTTCCTCGATTGGGTCAAGCAGAATCAGGTTGACTGCTCTGACGATGGCCGGCAGACGGCGGGCGCTTACGTGGAATCGGAAGTAAAGCGACATTGGCAGTCCGAGTCCAGAATTCTCTGGGAAGCGGGACGAATGAGTCGGAGATTTGACTCATTCGTCCCGAACAACTACTGCTTCGCCACATCAAGGTCGATGGTCAACTTAACGTCGTCGCCCACAACGGCGGACGGGTATTTCGAAGCAATTCCGAATGCCGTGCGGCTAATCGTCGTCGTAGCTGAGAACCCGGAGTGAGACTTCTTATCCATTCCAGGCACTGGTCCGGTGGGGCCCTCCACTTGCAGAACTACAGGTTTGGTAACGCCGTGTAGCGTCAGATTTCCTGAAACCGTCAGGCCATTGCCCTTCTTGACGACGGTTGTGCTGACAAACGTTGCAGTCGGAAACTGGGCAACATCGAAGAAGTTCGGGCTCTTCAAATCGCCGTCTCGCCCTGCAACGCCAGTGTCGACCGTAGTCACGTCGATTGTCACCTTAACTGTCGATTTCGTGATATCGGATTCATCGAGGACGATGGTGCCTCCGATGTTCCCAAAATGACCTCGCACCTGCGAAAGACTCATGTGGAGGACGGAGAAATCCACTCCGCTATGGGCTTTATCGGGGATCCAGGTAGACGTCTGAGCCTGCGTCAGCGAGGCAGATAGCAACAAGAGTCCGACCATGCATGAAAATCGTTTGCTCATCCAAGATTCCTTTCAGTGTTTTGGCTGATGGGTGGAGGAAGTCGGCAACACGCCGGCACCCAGAATTTGAAAAACCCGAACTGGGCGAGTTCACGAATTAAATCAGAGAAGCTCTCATCGTCTGTGTTTCAAGGCTCCATTCGCTCCCAGAAGTTCCGTTCCAGAGCAAATGGATCGTCCACCACTTTGCATTCGGCATTGATCATCATCGTCGCCCGTCGTGTGGTGTCGTAGGCTGGCCACTCCGGTTGACCTTTTCCGGCTGGCTTACCGGTTCTCGCAAACGTGCTCCACATCTGGCTCATGTTCTCCGCAGTCTTTACGCTGGCAGGCCCGGTATCCATCATGGTGCGAGTCGCAGTCTCCGCCGGATCTCCGGTAGAAGGTTTGTCCGTAGGCTCAATCAGGTCGAACTTGTAAGCGATCTCAAGCGCGTGCGCGGCGCCAACCTTGTGCTGCGTTCCAGGGACCATACGTTCCGACTCGTAGGTGAAGATGTAGGAGTAAACGGGCGCACCGAGCTGCGCAAACTTGCGTTCTGCAATTGTGATCGAACCGAATCCGATCATCCGCGCCGTGCTGATCGCGACATATAAGTCAGTCGGAGAAGCTTCAGGGCGGCTCTTGTGGTAAACGCTGAAGACTTCATCCGCGTGGTCGACGAACTCGTTGCGCAGGCGCTCCTTCAGCGACGCCTCAGTCAGGTTGAACACGTCGGTGTTATGGCCCTCCATGAAGAAGAAAATGGTCTCGTCGCGGTTGTAGCCCACCATGAGCGGCTTGTCTTTCGATATCGACGGCGCTTCCGGATCAAACGGGTGGTGCGGCAGGACGATTCCATCCACCACCGGCCCAAAGCCGCCGGGACGTCCTCCGCCCCCTATCCCCTTGCGTCCACCGCTCATTGTCAAGGGCCCGCCGGGGCGCCTGCCCAAAGCATCCTGAATACTGAGAAGCTTCTCTCCGGGCACCTCGAGCAGCTTCCGCCAATCGGCCTTTCCCAGCCCGAGCTCTTTCAGCACCATCATGGTGGTTTCTGTCGCCATGTCGCGCGGCATCATGCGGATGCCCGGACCGCTCTCGATGGATGCTTTGTTGAAGAAGGGGGCTGCCGCGGGCATGGCATAGAGGCAGGAGGTCTTAGCGCCGCCGCCGCTCTCGCCAAAGATCATCACATTGTCGGGATCACCGCCAAAGCCGCCGATGTTGCCGTGCACCCACTTCAGCCCGTCGCAAATATCGAGGAGTCCCTGGTTGCCGGAGGTAGCGTACTCTTCGCCCGCGAGGTCACCGAGGTAAAGAAATCCCAACAGGCCGAGCCGGTGATTGGTTTCGACGACAACCACGTCCCACGAGCGCGCCAGGGCGCCGCCGTCCTGATACGGAGCGCTTCCTGATCCAACGCTGAATCCTCCTCCATGGCTGTAAAACATGACGGGGCGTTTTCGTCCATCGGCTGCGGGGGTCCAAACGTTCAGAAAAAGGCAATCCTCGGCGGGCAAGGGCTCGCTGATTCCAAAGTAAGGTCTCAAGGGAGTTTGTAGCGACGGCGCTCCACCCTTCAGCGCATCCCGGACGCCGGTCCAAGGTTGTAGCGGTGGCGCGGCTTTGAAACGATGCGCACCCGATACCGGACCCCCGTAAGGAATGCCTTTGAAGGTTTGGAGATCCTTCGACTTTAGCCCCCGAATGCGGCCGTAGGTCGTCTCAACTTCGACATGCTCCTGGGTTGCTGTTTTCGCCAGCGCCGGATAACGACCTAAGGCGGCGCCGCACGTGAGCGCGATGGAACCCCGTAAAAGAAAATCCCTGCGGGAAACACTCGATTGTCTCAGCACTTAAACCTAGACCTCCGACTCTCCTCTAAAGCTCTTCGATGGAGTCGGCGTTCAGCAAGGTTCTAAACTGTTGAGTAGCCGAGGTTACGGCCCTTCACCCCTTATCCCCTTTGCAATCAGCGCCAGAAGTTGCGAAGGTTAAGACCTCTGGAAAGGCCCCTGAAGAACGAAGAGAGCCCGCTCTCTGCTAACATTCTTGGTCACCGGGACCAACAGGGATGGGAGTATGAGATGACGCGTGCCGTAAACAGTTCGGAACCTACCGGAGCGGAAGCTGGTCCGTTCGGCGCGGAGTTTCAGGCAGCGGTCAGGACGGAGCTCGAAGCAATGCTCCTGACCCCCATCTTCGTTCAGAGCGGCCGCTGCAAGAGATTCCTGAACTACATCGTCGACCAAACGCTCGCGGGTCATGCAGGTCAGCTCAAGGAACGCACGATTGGGATCACAGTCTTTGAGCGTGCGAACGACTACGACACGGGCGATGATTCGATCGTTCGAGTAACCGCCAACGAAGTTCGCAAGCGCATCGGCCAGTTTTACCAGGAATCGCCCCAGACACACCTGGTTCAGATTGATCTTCCCAGAGGATCGTACGTACCGGAGTTTCGAATTCAACCGTCACGCCAGGTTGGAATCCAACCTTCGCAGCAAGTTGAGAGACCGGCTGTTTTTGTAGACGCTGTAGAGCCCGTGTTGGCCGGGGAGGCGATCGCCCTGCCCTCAGATGCCACAACGATCGCCATCCCGGCTACTGGTCAGGAACCGTTCGTGGGGGTCAGTAAACCCGGGCGTCAGCCGCTTCGCAGGCGGTTGTTGTATTTGACTCTCTTTGTTCTGATCGCCGCCAGCTTCGCGGCATTCTGGATATGGAGGCAAATAGGTGCAAAGACCAGTCCCGATCTCTGGGCTGCCTTTGCGCATGCAAAAGTTCCTGTTCTCGTCTGCATCGATACGCATAACCTGCAAACGCTCGCGTTGGATCAATCGCCCTACCGCGACAGGTTTGTGAATCTTGTACTTCGCCGACAGATCATCTCGCTCGATGACGCTGCGATCCTCTCCTCTATGGCGAGCGAGCTTGGTAAGAAGGGTATCCCATTCCGCGTCGTGGGAGCCGACCTGACCTCGCTGGCGGACCTTCGCCGGCAGCCCGTGATCCTGATTGGCGCCATCGACAACAAGTGGACACTTCGTCTGACCCAGAACCTGCGCTATCGCATCGAAGTCGCAAATCCTCCCGGCTCCGGATCAGCGAAGGAGCCCATTGGCTCCATCATCGATTCTCAGAACCCCGCAAGCCGTGCCTGGGTCACCGATCTTTCGGTCCCCTTCACACAGTGGAAGAGCGACTACGCCATCCTGGCCCGAACGGACGATCCAACAACTGGGGTCCCGGTGTTGATTGAAGCCGGCCTGGGGAACGATGGGACAGTTGCCGCAAGCGAACTGCTCAACTCGGGCGCGATGGAGAATATCCTGGCGAGCGATGCTTCCTGTAAAGGCAAAGCCAATTTTGAGGCAGTCGTCGGCACAGAGATCATCGACATGAAGTCCGGACCGGCCCACGTTCTGCGCCTCAACTGCTGGTGAACCACTCACCCCACAATCTGGCTAGTGTGCCGATGAGCCTCGCCTGGAAGCCACTATCCGTTACCTGGGCAGCAGGGGTTTGCACCTGGCGGTGATGCCAATACCGGCCACTCACTGCGGCAGCAGCATCGTCGCTAACTACCAGCCACGTTTGGGTCAGCCCCGCCGCTCGGTCAGGGCGGCCCGGCCCCGGCGTGCACTCTGCGCAACAAACCAGCCCCGCCGCCCCCGGGCCGCCCTTCGGGTTGCGCGCCGAATCGCGCGCAAGGCAGCGGCAAAAGCAACGACAACCGCAACGACAAAAGCGCGGGAACCATCGCCCCAAGGTTCCCGCAACCTCCTTCTCCACCTACCCCGCTTCCCGGAAGAACAACGGCAAAGGCATCCGCCCTTGGGGATTTGCAACCCACAAACCCCCTCAGCTGGAGATCACCGGGCGCGCCACAAAAAAGACGCCCTGCATCGTGCCAACGCCAGCAGCAGCGGCCAGGACACCGAAAAGAAAAGCGCGGCTTTTGTGGATATGAGCGGCCCATGCCGCTGACATGCACAAAATAGACATGGCACAGGAAATCGGGCCTCGAAGAGCGCCTCGGCGATTCACCACAAATCGAGAAATGTTTCAGGCAACATGCGTGTTTCTCAGGACCGTTCCCGTTCGCGCGCCGGGCTCAGGCTTTTCGGTCTCAGTCAACTACGGGCCTGATGTAGCTGCCACCACTGGTTTCGTAAACATCCCTTTCTTGGCCATTCCATGAAGCCGCGGATCTCGATCTGTTCCGACATATTCGCTCAAAAAATTCAACAACACCTTTACCTTCGGAGTTATTCGCGCGGGACCAGAGAACAACGCGCAGACAATGATCGGTTCCGGGATCCAGCGGGGCAGGACGGGTATCAATTTTTCGCAAGTGCCGGGACTTTTGGCCAAATACAACGGCACTATCGCTATCCCGAGCCCGGAAACTGCAAGTTTGAGGTACGCGGCAGCGGACCGAAATCGGTGTTGAAGAGCCCATGGCCGGACAAGATTCACGGCCCGATCGCGCGGTATTCCATAAGTAAACAATCCATCAGCGTTCCGTACGCCGCATGCGGAACTTCCGAGGCAGACTCGTCCGCGCCGGCTCTGCTAGAAGATGTGCGAGCGTTGTTACTATTGCTCATTCAGTTCAGGGGCAAGTGGGGGAAGTTGAAAATGAGATCGTTACTGCTGGCGTTGGCTGTCGCATTAATCTCATGCACAAGCTGGGCCGCGGCTCCAACCGCAAAAGTGGAAGAAGGCAAGCTGCAAGGCACAATCGAAAATGGATTGACCATCTACCGGGGCATACCTTTTGCCGCGCCTCCTCTTGGCGATCTGCGTTGGCGCGCTCCGCAGCCGGCCGCCAAGTGGCAGGGGGTTCGATCCGCCGATAAATTCGCCCCGCAATGCGTGCAGAGTATCGCGGGAATAACAACCAGCGAGGACTGTCTCTATCTGAATGTCTGGTCGCCGGCGAAAAAGCCCTCCGACCGTATCCCCGTTCTCGTTTGGATTTATGGCGGGGGGTTCAGCGTGGGAGGCACCGCTGTTCCGACGTACAGCGGGGAAAAGCTCGCGCAAAAGGGCGTAGTGCTGGTCAGCATCGGCTATCGCCTGGGAGCGCTCGGATTTCTCGCGCATCCGGAGCTGAGCGCGGAGTCGCCGCAACATGTCTCAGGCAACTATGGTCTGCTCGACATGATCGCCGCGTTGCAGTGGATCAAGAAGAACATTGCGGCTTTCGGCGGCGACCCAGACAAGGTCACCATATTTGGCGAATCGGCCGGAGGCATTGCGGTAAGCCAGCTGTGCGCGTCGCCTTTGGCAAAGGGCCTCATTGAGGGTGCGATCTCAGAGAGCGGCGGCTCGTTTGGGCCGACACGGTCTGGCGGCGGGCCGGGCGAGAACATGCGCCCGCTTGCCGATGCCGAGCGCAGCGGTGCGGAGTTTCAAGCAAGCGCGGGGGCTTCATCGATCGCCGAACTCCGGAAGCTGCCGCCGGAGAAATTGCTAGCTGCAACGCGCGGCCTGTTCTGGCCGAATGTCGATGGATGGGTCGTTCCATCCGACCAGTTCACGATCTACGAAAGGATGCAGTTCAACGACACGCCGGTACTGGTCGGCTACAACTCGGATGAGGGCGCGACCTTCTCTCGCGAGCGCACGCCGCAGGATTACATCGACGGTGTCCGCAGGCGCTATGGAACCTTCGCCGGCAGCCTGCTCAAGGTCTATCCAGCCGGCGACACGACCGTGCCCAAGACAGCGCGGGACCTGTCTCGTGATGCGGCCTTTGGGTGGGGCACCTGGACATGGGCGCGGATGCAGACCAGCCTGGGAAAGTCCAAAGCCTATTATTACTACTTCGATCAGCACCCCGACTATCCCACCGATTCGGCGCAGGCCGGACACGGTTCGCCGCACGGTATGGAGGTGGAATACGTCTTCGGTCACCCAACGGGCGGCCCTTCAGGAAAGCTGACCGCAACCGACCTTGCGATCTCCGACGCGATGGCGACCTACTGGACCAACTTCGCAAAGTACGGCGATCCGAACGGCAAGGGAATGCCCAACTGGCCTGCATACAATGATGCGAAACCGGTACTGATGTACTTCTCCCAAACCGCCCATACGGGACCTCTTCCCAATCCGGAAGGGCTCAAGGTGCTCGATGCGTACTTTGCCTGGCGGCGGTCACCGGAGGGTGTTCGGGCCTCCTCCATTGAAGATGCCAAACCGTCCACAACAAACGTAATGGGCGCGCAGTATCCGCGCGTGCTTACAGACCATACCGTTGCCTTCCAGTTCAAGGCGCCGAGCGCTCAGTCGGTCGATGTGGATATTACCGGAAAGAAGTATCCCATGACGCGTGGCGCTGACGGCCTTTGGAGCGTGGTTACGCCGCCGCTTGTTCCAGGTTTCCATTACTATGCGCTCGATGCCGATAGCGTGCGCATCAACGATCCTGGCAGTCACACGTATTTTGGCATGGGCATGGATGTGAGCGGTATCGAGGTGCCCGAGGACGGGGTCAGCTACGCCCTGGCGAACGATGTCCCGCACGGCGATATCCGCATCCGCATCTATCACTCGAAGATCACCGGTCAGTGGCGGCGCTGCTTCGTTTACACGCCTCCGGACTATGATGTCAATCCCAGTGTGCCTTATCCGGTTCTCTATCTCCAACACGGATCAGGCGAGGACGAGACCGGATGGATCTTCCAGGGGCACGCCAACCTGATCCTCGATAACCTGATCGTGGAGAAGAAGGCCGTGCCCATGATCATCGTCATGGACAACGGCTACGCTTCGCGGCCAGCTGGGCCTTTTGGGCCGCCAATCGTTGGGCCGGGGGATTTCAGCGCATTCGAGGACGTGATAGCCAAAGAGGTTATCCCGATGATCGACTCGACATTCCGGACAATTCCCGACCGCGATCACCGGGCAATGGCCGGCCTCAGCATGGGAGCCAACCAGGCTTTGCATCTGGCCACCGACCATCTGGACACCTTCGCCTACATGGCAGGATTCAGCGGCACCATGAACGGCCTAAGCGTTGACGCGCTCGATCCAGCGACAGCGTTCAACGGAATATTCAAGGACGGAGCGGCATTCAATAAGAAAGTAAAGCTGCTCTGGCTCGGCATGGGTACTGAAGAGCCGGATGTCTTCCATGGATCCATTGGCGCGTTTCGCACGATGCTGGACAAGTCGGGCATCAAATACGTCTATTTCTCATCGCCAGGCACAGCGCACGAGTGGCTCACTTGGCGGCGCGATCTAGTTGATTTCGCCCCCAGACTATTTCGGGAAGGTCCCAACTGAAATGGCTCCGGCAAAGGTGGGCGAAAACCGCCACAAGGCCAAGAGTGATTCTTCAGCATCTGCGAATGGCGTAGCTTGGTAACGGCGAAGATGCGCTTCAAGACGGCAAGGGCCGGCTTAGCTCTTACTTGCGAATCGGGTCAGGAACTGCGGCACGCTGACGCATTCTTTTTCATACACCGATCCGGGTCGCAAGCTCCTGGATCAGGCAAATGATCTGATTAGAAAGCTTACGGTCACTGAAGTGGCATGACGAACACTTACCGCTTTCCATTTCAGGGGTGACGTCTAGTGTATTCATCCGCCGGCACGTCTCACAGGTCATCTGATGGCGGTCGAGAAATACCTCGATGAGACCGAGCCGTCTCTTTTTTCCTGGTTCATTCCGGTCATCCCCAACAACGCATTGTTGAGCCCTCACGGTGTCTAATTTTAGGAGTAGCTGGATCATTGTCGGGCATGACATGGAAGCGCACCTTTTCTTCAGGCAAGAATGATTCTACGCCCACGTCATCCTTACCGATTCATTCAGCCCATCCTGGCGACCCTGTATCCGCTGTTCTTAAGCGCTTCAATTTTTGTTCCGCAACACGGCACATCAACTTCACGACCCTGAAATCGAGTTCCTTATCTGACGTCAATATTTTTGTGCGACTGTGATGCGCCGACCGAGGGGCTCGACCGCCACCTCCGAGTTTAACGGAACATTTTTCGAGAACTACAACGGATTGCAAGTCATGATCATTCGGCATCCAGAGCGAGGCGAACACGATATCCACGACCCCACCGTGTTTAGACGCGAAGAAATAAGCGATTGCGATAAAGCGGATAGACAAGCGCCATATTAAGGAGAACTATCAGCAGCCCATACGCGAGCGACGCGTGGACGGGCTGAAGCCATGTCGCAAAGCCGACTCGGTAACCCCACTCATGGAGCGTGAGGGCCGATCCGCCTTGCTCAGTGACATGGATGTGATCGGTAAGAGTCGTGATGATGTTTGAGAGCGCAAAGGCGAAAACCGCGTTGGTGCCGAATACGAGGGCCGGGGGTGTCCACCCTCTCCATCGCTTGATGTCACAAATGAAATAGAGGGCACCGAAGAGGAGCATACTTACTGCTGAACATCGCGAATGTGCTGGACCAGATCTTCTTGTTGAGTGGAAGGGAGGGACTCAGCAGCCAACCGGCGAGAATTAAGACAAATCCTGTGCCTACCAAAAGGATGAGCTTTCTTTTGTGTGAGTAGTCTGCTCGCAACCATTCACCTGCGATGATCCCGACCAAGAGCGACGCAATCGCCGGCAGCGTGGAGAGCAGACCTTCCGGGTCGAAGGTCACGCCGTAGCCAGGTGTCAAGCACCAGGGCCACATGTGACGCGTTCCCAGCAAAGACCGATCAATGTAAGTGCCGAGATTTCCGATCGAATCAAGGCGACCCGCGCCAAATCCTGGAACAGGAACCATCGTCATCAAAGCCCAATAGAGGATGAGAAGGAAGGCAGCGGTACCGGCGAGAATCGCGATTCGCCTTCCCCTCCAGGGCGCGATCGTCCGCCTCGCCGAAGCGCCAATACCGATATAGAGAAAAGCGCCGAAGAGGTAGCATAGGGCAATTCTCTGGAGAACCCCGGGGATACGAAGTGTGTGGAGGTCGTAATCAGGAAATCCGTTCAGGGCCAGGCCTAGAAAGAAGATGACAAGACTGCGGAGGACCACGTGCCGAGCAAGGATCAAATGGTCATCTCCCCGCTCTATCCTCGATGCGAAGGAAAGCGTTATAGCTACCCCAACAGCAAAGAGAAAAGCCGGGAAGATCATATCCGTCGGTGTCGGCCCGTCCCATTGGGCGTGAAGCAATGGCCTGTACACGGAATTGTAGGTTCCAAGGTCGGTCACCAGGATCATGCCTGCTACCGCCAGACCGCGAAGAACATCGAGAGACACCAAGCGGGTGTTCTTGAGAATCCCGGTCGGCGTTTCCTTTGGAGCAATCGCAGAGGCTACAGAAGTCATTAGATGGCCTGCTCTGAGGATTGTACCGAAAGCGGTGGAATGCCAGCCTGTTGCGGGCGGTCTGTCTGATCAAATACTCGAATGAGAGTGCTTTTTGTGCAGACGATCAGCGCCGCGGCCGAATCCCTGAATCAAGGAGGCGGAGCCCTATCGTGGCATGGGAAGACGACAGCGGACAGATCTACTTTGCCATCGCGCGCTCAGGCAAGAGGTGGCTGCACAGGGCAAGAAGCCCCAACAATCAGAGCCAGCTGAACAACAGGCAAAGACCCACCAAGTTTGAATCGATCTGAGCCGGAGTCCTACGCGGCAATTAATTACGTCGAGAGACTGTTTTCAACCGCGACTCGTCTGCATCGGCAGCGACTTGTTTCACTGTAGGCAATCCGATTCTGAATCTGCCACCTTATTCTCGGAGCTTCTGCAGCATTCGGCCTTCGCCTGTTGACACTGCCGATTGCCTCGTTTTTCTCCTTGAGCAATATTGACCAGCAATACACTGCCAGCCGGATTAGGCTCGTGATCCTTCAGGAGGTACGCCCGCGCGGGGCGGACCTCCCGATAAGATGCCGGTGTCGGTTCAAACAGGATCATGACCTTACAGGACAAACAGATCCGCGTCTCAGTCGTGGATGATGAGTACCAGATCGCATCGACCCTCGCATTGGTCCTGCGCTCGCACGGCTTCTACGCCAGATTTTTCACCGAACCCGCCAGGGCGTTACATGCCGCATCCTGTGAAGCTCCTGACCTCCTCATTTCCGAAGTATCAATGCCATTGATTTCTGGGATCGAATTGGCGATTCAAGTACAAAAACGGTGCCCGAATTGCAAAGTCCTGCTGTTTTCTGGACAGCCCAATACCGAAGATTTGCTCGAGACTAGCCGCGCTGATGGGTACACTTTTGAGGTCCTTCCGAAGCCAATTCACCCAACACATCTTCTAAGAGAAATTCATCGCTCGTTCGGGAGTATCTCACTACCCGACCCAAAGTATGTTGCAGTTACTGAAACAATCGGGTGAGCCGAGCCTGCCACAGAGGTGCCCCTTGACTAGACACGCCATCTATCTACCGGATTCGAAAACAGATCACGAACCAAGGCCCTTTGCTGGAAAGCGAAGGTGGAACAGCCAATTTCATTTCTGATTGGTCAGCGAGTTATGGGACGAACATTGCGGGAGTTATTACTCGGTTTGCTGGTAAGCGGGCCGACACTGCTCCGAGTGATCCGCAAATCGGTGCGACCATCCGGAGGCTCTACGCCGCGAATTTGGGGATTGATGAGTGGGCATGGAAGAAGGGCCATCGGTATGGAACCATGCTTTGCGATCTTGAGCGGGGGCGAGTGATCGATCTACTCCCGAACCGGAGCACGGAAACCGTTGCAGCATGGCTATGTCAGCATCCCAGCGTGCAGGTTGTCAGCAGAGATAGAGCGAGTTCATTTACGGATGCCATTGCGAAGGGGCGCCTAAAGCAGTTCAGGTAGCCGATCGTTGGCATCTCTTGAACAACCTCCTGGACACTTTGATGCGGTCTCTCGAGCGCCGTCGACATACGATGAGTGAAGTGGCCCAGAATATGGCTCGCCGGTCCGCATCTTTATGCCTCGCGGAAAGGCACGACGCAGCGTTAACGGAAGCCTCGCGCCGAACGCTGCAAAAGCGCGAGCACCGCATGTCGATCTACAAAGAGCTGATGCGTCTTCTCGATGCCGGCACCACCCAGTCCGCGGCTTCACGACAGTTGGATGTCAGTTTGCGCACGGTTCAGCGCTGGCTCACCTACGGCGTTTTTCCGGAGCGGAAGCATCGCGTTTTCCCGAGCATCGTCGATACGTACGGTCCACATCTCGAGAAACGGTACGGTGAAGGGTGCCGGAACATCGTATTACTTTGGCAAGAAATCAAAGCGCAAGGTTTCGAAGGTCAATCTTCAACGGTTCGCACGTGGCTGCGGCATCGCTTCGGATCTCCGAAAGAGGGGATGATGAATCCGCTTGCGAAGAAATCGACGAGCATCGGGCATCAACGCATCGCATGGCTGATGCTGAAGGCTGATCCGCTGAAGAACGGCTACTTGAAGGCACTCTACCGTGCCTCTCCCGAAGTTGCCGGTATCGCACAAATTGCGCGAGATTTATTCGAGATCTTCCGCAAGCGGGACGCAGCACAATGGCCTGGCTGGCTCGAAGCTGCGGAAAAGTCTCCTTATGCACGCTTTGCTCGGCACTTGCGGCGGGATCAGGATGCAATCGCCGCAGCGTTGCAGTTGCCACGGAGCAACGGAATGGTCGAGGGGCAAATACATCGATTGAAGCTCATCAAGCGGCAGATGTACGGCCGTGCCAGCTTCGATCTGCTCAGGCTCCGCGTTCTCCACTCGGCCTGAGTTCAGAGCTGCAAAACGCATTCGCGCGATCTCAAGCTCCCTCTTCACCAAATGTGAGCCAGAACCCAAATAATTCTCAAGACTACAGGTCAAACATCTCGATCAGTCTAAGGAAGGTCGTGCCCCCACGCCTCTACTTCGATAAAAGCGCACCATTTTGTAGGATCTGCGGGGACGACATTGGTGATGCGAAGCCAGGAAACGCGCCGCTTCGGAAACGGGAACTCCTGAAACGCTTCAGACTGTACGATCTGAAGGGGGACGTGGCTTCCGTCGGAAAACTCGACATTGGCGTTCTTCCAGTAGCTGTCGTGAGGAAAGTCGGCCCGGACCATCAGACGGATTTTGTCCAACTCGACAGGCCTGCCGAAGTCGACCTTCCACCAAATGTCGGTGCGCAGTTGCGGCCCCCACGACTGATAAGGCCATACTCCGTGATGGCCGTTTTGGCTGAATCCGTCGATTGCGTTTCGCGCTTCGAAGTCGAACAGGCTCCTGGACACGCTGTTGGAGCTGGCGTGCGGAAAGAACTGAACTACGGAGTTCTCCGGTCGCGGCAGATCGCAGGGGTTGAGAGCGAGGTTCCGATAGCCGGTGATCTCATGCTTACCTGGGACACGAAGTTCCACTCGATGGGACTTGCCGGCGAACATCTCTGGCGCGTAGGCGCTCCCTGTCTGCTTTTCTTCGCGGCCATAGGGAATTTCGTACGATACATTTCCCTTTGAGGAGCCTGGGATGTAGAACAGACACTCCGGCATGGTCTCGTCGACTTTCACTGCCATCCTCGCCGGTCCACTCAACACAATGCGATCACCCGGTTGATATTCGCGATCGAAAACGAGCGCAGCCGATGCCGTTTTCGACAACGAGGAATGTGTTTCCGGACCCGCAAGCCGCACCGCCTGCGCATCCTGGACTTCAATGTGAAGAGGTAACTTGCTGCGATCTGGAGAACTTGGTCCGCCTGCACCTGTTGTAGGGAGAGCACCGGCAAAGAGTACGCAAATAAAGACGGTGTCAAAAACGCTTATGCCTGGGCGCAGAAATAGTTGAGATCGTAGGTTCATTTGTCCTCCGGCAAACGGAATTTCACGCAAATCGTTCACTCTATGTCTCTAATTCAAGATTCACAATCGCCACGATGGCGCAATTCATGTACCTTACTGTAGTCGAGACAGTAAGCGCTATCCGCTGGCGATCTTGAAGATGCTTTCTGCTTGAAATTGGAGTACGGATCAAATGACCAGGAATCAGACCCGCCGCAATTTTCTACGAGTGGCGCCGCTTGCGGCTGCCGTGACCATTCCTTTTGCAGAGAATATGTTATGGGCAACGAGCACCGGACCAACTGACACACAAGCCGCCGCCCCGGAGCCGTTTCAGGTATTCAGCGCTGAGAAGCTTGCCGATGCGATGAAGTCGTTTCAGACACAGCTTGGCGAGCATTATCTATACCAGCCCAAGGCTCTTCCATTGACGATTGCCATGACGACCCAGCAAAAGCAGATCGGGAAGGAATTTGAGTATCACGAGAGTCGCGATCATATTTTTCTGATTCTTGAAGGCGCGACGAAGTTCGAAGTTGGCGGGACGCCAAAGGAAGCGCGGAATACGAGGCCGGGAGAATGGCTGGCGGCGGCATCGGACGGGGCAACCACACTGGAGGTCAGGAAGGGTGACATGTTGGTGATTCCTCGGGGCACGCCGCATAGGCAGAGCACCGAGGTAAGCGTCACATGGATGCTGATCTCGCCGTCAGGTTCATTGAAGAGCTAAATAGGTATGGCGGCCAATCCGGGCGAGCATCCCCGATCCCTCGACATCATCAATATGCGCTAAAGTTAGCGTACTAGGACGTGGGTTGCTATCTACACTGACTGGAGAGGAGTTCTCTTACCATGGCTGGGCTCCCACTACCAGGAGAAGTCTTTCAAAAATCAACGCTTCAACGCGATGTCGACATCTTCTGCGTGCCCCGGTCTTTGGCGGCCCTTCCCCACATCGGACGTGCAATGAAGTATCCTGGGCAAGATCACATTCGAGGTGGTTGAGTAAGGTCCATTGTCGCTAATCGCCGGTGCACCCGACGCTAATTTTCAGATTCTGGGCGGGGCGCTCCCAACCCTTCCTGCGCAGGGATTCCGCTGGTCACGATCAGCAAAAAGAATTGACCTAGGGCGCTGGGAGCGAGAATTCTGATCGCTTATGACGCCCAAGGAGAGAAAACTGCCTTCATCTGCACAAAAAGGAGGCAGCAATGCAACGAGGAAGCATCATCCAAACAGGCCGCAAACAAGGTCCGAATGTCTGGCTGTTCCGCTGGTCCGAGAAGAATCGGAATGGACGGCGAGTGTATCGGAAGAGAGTAATTGGAACTGTTGAGCAGTACCCCGATGGGGAAGCAGCGCGCGTGGCAGCAGCCGCGCTGCTGACTCAGCTCAATGCGGATTCCAGTCACGCCAGGGAATGTAAAACCACCGTCGAGCAAATTTGCGAACACTTTGAACAGAAGGAATTGCGATCCGGGGACTCCTTCCGGAGCTTTGCCACCGTGAAAACTTATCGCGGCTACATTCGCAAGTGGGTTAAGCCCCGATGGGGATGCTTCTACCTGGACGAGGTCAAGGCTGTAGACGTCGAAGAGTGGTTGCGCCGGCTTCCAATCGCTCGATCATCGCGCGCAAAGATCCGAAATGTCCTGTCAATCCTGTTTAATCACGCGTGCCGATACGAGTTCTTTGATCACAATCCGATGCGATTTGTCCGCCAGAGCGCAAAGCGGCGAAGCGCTCCAGTTGTGCTGACCGCCCTGGAAATCAGAGCCCTGGTCGACCATCTCGCTCTTCGCGAACGCACGCTCGTTCTCCTGGCCGCATCGACCGGCTTGAGGCAAAGTGAACTGTTCGGGCTCAAGTGGCGCGACGTTGACTTCGAACACGGAGAACTCAGCGTCACCCGTTCGATCGTCTTCGGCGTTGTCGGCCGCTGCAAGACGGAGTCCTCGCAGAAGCCTGTTCCTCTCCATCCTCAACTCAGAGATGCACTGTTGACCTGGCGAAAGACGTGCAAGTTTACGGGTTATGACGATTGGATCTTTGCGAGCCGTTTGCACAAAGGACGGAGGCCGTACTGGGGCGCATCCATCCTTCGCAAATACGTTCGACCAGTTGCCGAGTCCCTCAACATTCAGAAGCGCATCGGTTGGCATACTTTCCGACACACCTACTCGACCTTGCTCCGGAGTGTCGGAGCGGAGTTCAAAGTGATGCAGGAATTGATGAGGCATTCCACCTTGAGGACAACTATGGACGTCTACACCCAGGCAGTTGCGCCTGCCAAGCACGCCGCGCAAGCAGCCGTGCTGGCTTTGTTCTTCCCAACGCCTCGCTCTGATGATGATGACATCATCATTGGAACGGCGTAGCTGTATCAGATCGGGGGTGCAAAAGGGACACAGAAATGTGGCTTTTTGCACCTTCGAATGTCAGACGAAGATTGTTACAAATTGCTGATTCTAATTGGCGTCCCCGACGGGATTTGAACCCGTGTTATCGCCGTGAAAGCGCTTTCTTATCTATACGTAAAAAGCGTATATAATTACGCATTATGCGTATCAATGCCACTCTCGATGCTCTCTTTCCCTCCATCAGGGCGGGTGTGCTCTCCGCCACGTTCCTTCAGCCGGAGCGTTGGTGGTTCATGACCGAGTTGGCCCGGCAACTGGGAGTAACGCCATCCAGCCTTCAACGAGAGTTGGAGGCGTTGGTTGGGTCCGGGATCTTGATGCGACGGCAGGATGGGCGGCGAATTTATTACAAAGCGAACACGGAATCGCCGGTCTTCCCCGAGATGAGCGGGTTGATCGAAAAAACCGCCGGAATGGTACCGGCTCTGAAAACGGAACTCAAGCGATTCGACGACCGAATCGAATTGGCGCTGCTTTATGGTTCTGTCGCCCGAGGTGAAGAAAAGCCCGCCAGCGATGTAGATCTGATGATCGTGGGCTCGCTCAAACAGATCGATCTCCTCCCCTCTCTGCGTAAGCTTGAGTCTCGCTTCGGCCGCGAGGTTAACGTCACGCTTTTTTCATCGGAAGAGTTTCATCGCAAACTGGCAGCGGGAGACCACTTCCTCAAAGCAGTCTCAAAAGGCAGGACCATTTCACTGAAGGGCGCACTGGATGAGCTGGAAGAAACTGCTTCAAGACAATAAGGTCCACCGGCACACAACCTCCGTCCAGGAATTGACTGAAATACGTCGCCTTGTGGCACGTGACCTTTCTGACGCAACAATTCCCGCGCTTTCCGAAGATCGCCGCTTCGCTACCGCGTATAACGCTGCACTGCAAACTGGAAAGATGGCCATTGCGTGTGCCGGATACCGAATCGCCAGTGTTCCCGGACATCATCGACTAACCTTCGAAGGAACCAAGCTGGCCGTCGGAAAACCTGTAGAAGCCTTAGCCGACTATTTCGACGCCTGCCGGCGCAAGCGGAATGAGATCGACTATACCGGGGCAGCAATTGCAACTGGCACGGAAGCAGATGAACTCGTACTGCACGCAAAATCCTTTCTTGATTTGGTCGAGCGCTGGATTGAGTCAAATCACCCCAAATTCAAGCGATAGGGAACTCAGTTCGCAGGCATCAAACCCCCGCGCGTCGTTGCAGCGTCGCAGTTGGTTTCTTTTCGAAGCCGCCCGCGGTTAAAAGTAGCGTTCTGTCCCTATCAGCCATCCCGAGGACGATGCAGGGATCATCGAACGCCAAGCCACCTGACTATTTGGTCCGATTGCCCGTGAACACCACACCGCGACGCGCCATTCACGGACGCCGATCCGCTGATCAGATGTCTTCTGCAAATCCGGTCAGACACCGGATCTGCGGGCCCACACCACATCTTGGCCAACGAGGCTTCTTGCCCGTAGCAACCGCGGCTTCGTGGCGGGAATCCTTGCATTCTGAATCGCTGAACCTCTGAAATCAATTATCTCTTCTAGCGGCACTTGGCATCTCGGCCCTACGGCACAACTTACCCACTTCCGTGCCAACGGGCGCGACTCATTCTATTTTGGAGAACGGATTCTAATGGCGTCGACTGCATCGCGCGAGAGATTCAAGACCTTGGGAGACCCTGCAACGGTCACGCCGTACCCGTCCTTCGGGTTCCGATTTCTCACATGGATGCGCACACCAGGCACGATGCCACGTGTTCTAAGCGACTTGAGCAATATGGCATCGTCGTCACAGATGCTTTCCACAGAATACGGGCCTTCCTGTCGTATCTCCGCTAACGGTATGGAGTCCTGCTGCGGCATCTCTCCATCCAGCGTAGGGATGCAATGCCCATGCGGATCGATCTTCGGATGTCCGAGTTTAGCGGCGATGCGCTCCTCAAAGCGTTCTGAGATGAAATGCTCCAGGCGCTCAGCCTCTTCATGCACTTCTTCAATCGGATAGTCGAGCACCTTGTAGAGAAATGTCTCAATCAGCCGATGGTGACGCACCACTTCGATTGCTCGCCGTTTCCCCGCAGCCGACAGCCGCACCCCGCGGTGGCGCTCATACTCGACCAGCGGCGTGGGCGACGTTGCCAACTTCTGCAGCATGTTCGTGACCGAAGCCGGGGCCACTCCGAGCCGGTTTGACAGTAGCCGAACTTGTAACGCGGTGTTCTTCCGGTCCGCCCAGTGCCAGAATCGCCTTCAAATAGTTGTCGACTGATTCGGTATTGGGGTTGGGTTGACGTCGAGCCATTACTCGCCCTCGATCCTGTGACTTGACATTCAGTATATTTTAGGCGAAGCTAAATTTAGGTGAGCCTAAATCGGTCGCCTTCCAGTCATTGTCTTTTCCCCTCTTCGCGCCGAACATGAGCGGGGCTGCTCGCTCAAAGCTCTTCGGAAACCATCGCCAGAAATTCGGAGGTCATGCAATGGCCGAAAATCGACTCATAAATATCCTCGTTCTTTTCTTACTGTTAACTATGGTTAAGTCGAATTATTTGCTGGCGCAAAGCGGGACAAGTAGTGCCCTGACTGGGACCATTACGGATAAAAGCGGCGCGGTGATTCCCAGTGCCCAGGTCAAGGCAATCGAAGTCAACACCGGCGCAGTTCGCATCGTCCAGAGCAACGCAGACGGTCGCTTCCTTTTCAGCCAGGTAAATCCGGGGACCTATCGGATCGAGGTTCATTCCGACGAATTCGGACCGGCACAGTCGCAGCCGACCAGCGTTTCCGTTGGACAGACCGTCACGGTGAACTTCACGCTATTTCCAGCGGCGACCGAGCAGACCGTTGAAGTCAGGGAACAATTCGGGTTGATGAGCCTGGAGAACCCAAACACCTCCACGACGCTCGAAGCCGAGACCATCAAGAACCTTCCCAACCCCGGTCAGGACCTGACCTATGTCGCGCAGTTCGCGCCGGGCGCGTTGATGAATACGGCGGGATCGTCCAATGACGCGAAGGCCGCAGGCGGTTATGGGAATGTCGAGTTCAACGGTCTTCCCGCAACATCCAACGGCTATATCCTGGATGGCTTCGATGCAAACGATCCCTTCCTTGGGCTGAATGTTGGCCTCTCCACAAACCTCGTCATAGGCCTCGACGCCTTGCAGGAAGCGACCGTGAATACCAACTCCTATGCGGTCGATCAGGGGCGCTACGGGGCCTCGCAGGTCAATTACTTTACGAAGTCCGGAACCAACCGGTTTCACGGAGATGCGTACGAGATATGGAATGGATCGCTGCTGAATGCGACCGATTATTTTCTTCATGCCAACGACACGCCGGGAAATATTGCGAAGAAGCCACGGTCGACAGTGAATGAGTTCGGCGTGAGTGTCGGCGGGCCGCTGCTGAGGGACAGGCTTTTCTTCTTTACACACTACGAAGGCATCCGCATCGCATTGCCCTTAGTGGCCCGAACGACAGTGCCGTCGCAGGCGTATCAGCAGTATTTGCTGCAGCAACTGCCGCTGGGCGGGACCGACCCAATCAACGGAACCATGCTGCCGGCGCAACCCGAGGAGGTCGCGTTCTACAAGAAGATGTTCTCGCTCTACCGCAATACAGCGGGCACGCCGACGCCGGTGCTTACTTGCCCATTGGATGCAAGCGGCGCGCTGTTGCCAGGTACGCAAACCGCAACCAATCTCTTCAACGGCTCTGGCTGCGCGAACATTCGCACACAGTCGATGAACAACAGCGACAGCGAGAACTTGATCGTCGTCAAGATCGACCACACGATCAATGCGGAACAACAGCATCTGGTATCGCTTCCAGCAGGACACAGGCTTGCAGGCCGCCTACACCGACCCGATCAACCCGATCTTCAACGCGTACTCTCCGCAGCCGCAGCGGACGCTGGTGCTCGGCTACACACGCATCTTCACGCCGAATCTCGTCAATCAATTCAACCCCGGCGTGAGCTGGTATTCAAGCCTCTTTCTGCCCAACAACTATTCTCAGGTGCTTCAGAGTTTCCCCATCGTGCTGTCCGGAGGCAGTTCCAATGCACCCTTCACCACGGTCGGCGGCAACGACCAGACCTATACGCAGGGTCGCAAGGTGACCCAGTGGCAGATCAACGACAACCTCATCTGGACGACGAGGCCGCCATAGTTTCAAGTTCGGCGAGAACTCTCGCAGGCTGGACGTGAGCGATTACGATCTGGGCGAAGGGGTCGTGCCGGCTGTGGTCTATAACGATCTGGCACAGTTCACTTACGGAGCAGCATCGACGGCCACGGCAGGATATCCGGTGACGCAGAAAGAGCGCATCGCATTGGGCAACCTTGACCTGTACGCGATGGACACCTTCAAGGCCGGCAAGAGGTGGACGATTATGGCCGGGTTGCGTACGACCTGGAACACGAATCCTGTGAACCAGCACAGCCTTTTCGCCCGGCCCGCAGGATCGTTCCTCGATATGAAGCACTCTATCGATCAGCCGTTGAACCAGGTCATTCAGACAAATGTGCGAACTCTCTTCCCCGGCACGCCGCTGTTCAGTTGGCAGCCGCGCGCTTCGGTAGCGTACAAGCTCTCGGATAAGATGGCGATCCACGCGGGCGGAGGTGTCTTCAACGACATCATCCCCGCGCAGGTTGCCGACCTGGGCGCGACGAACCCTCCCTCTGCGCCTGTCTTCGTGGGCGGTATCAATGGTCAGGTGGGCGGCGTAGGCATTGCGCCCGGAGTTACAAACAGCGCAGTCGATGCGACGGTTGCGGCCAATCACTCCTTTCAAACGTGCCTTTGCTACGGGTAGCGCACCGTGTGCTGGATTGAAGGCGGGAGCTGCCATCTGTCCGTTAGCGGTCAATCTGAATACCTTTCCCAGCGGCACACTAAAGACGCCGTACTTTCTCGAATGGAGCCTGGGAGTGGAGCGCGAGTTAGGCGCACGCGGCTCGCTGCGCGTGGATTATGTCGGCACGCGCGCTGTGCATGAGCCCTATCAGGTGCAATTGAACGGCTATCAAACCGTATGCGACGGCTGCTTTGCTCCCTTCGCATACAACCAGCCGCCCGACCAACGATTCGGCAGCGTCAACGAATTCCGCACCGATGCGGGCAGCCACTATACCGGCCTGCAAACCAGCGCAAGCAAACAAATAGGCGGGCTCACGTTGCAGGGAAACTACACCTATAGCCACTGCCTCGATGAGGTATCGAATGGCGGACTGCTGGCTTTCTCCAGCCTCGGCATACTCTCGCCTCTGCCGGGTGATCTGCGCAGGGAGTACGGTAATTGCGATTACGACGTACGCCACAACCTCTCGGCTTTCGGGGTTTATGAGATTCCGTTTCACTCCAGCCACGTATTCCTGAGGAACATCCTCGGCAATTGGCAGGTATCGGAGACGGCTTTCCTGCACAGTGGATTGCCCTTCAGCGTAGTCAGCGCACCGTACACGGCGAATAATAACGGCATCTTTCAAGGCAGCGGGCCGCAGTATGCAAACCGGGTTCCCGGCGTACCGCTCTATCGCAAGTCTTCGATTTCCGGCGTAACGCGGACCGGCAGCCGGCAGTGGCTCAACCCGGATGCCTTTGCCTCGGTCGTCGATCCCAGCACCGGCGCATGTGCGGGCGGCGATTCGCCCGCCAACTGCCAGTTCGGCAACTCAGGCCGCAACAACTACCGAGGTCCACATTTCACCTATTCCGAGATGTACCTGACGAAGAAGATTCCGATCACGGAGCATGTCGCCTTCCGCTTCGACACGCAGTTCTTCAATGTCTTCAACCATCCCAACTTTGCGCTGCCCAGCAATCAAGCTGGAACGCCGGGGAAACCCGCGACCCAGACAGGCTTTGGCGCGGTCACCAGCACCATCTCGCCGCCCACTGGATTGCTGGGAGTCGGACTCGGCGGGGACAGCTCCCCGCGCATGATCGCTTTCCAGGGAAGAATCGACTTTTGACAAAATGCGTTTCTCACGCGGGGATACATTGAACTGCAGAATTGCATTCTGAAAGAGCACCGATGAACCAAACAGGTAAGGACACGAACCCCGTCGTTCAAACCGAATCCGCCGAATCGGCATCAGGAAACCACGTTTCGCTGGAGAACGTCCACGGCTCTGTCTCGGTGCCAGATCACCTTGCAGGCTTTTGGAAACAGTGGCGTGCCTTCGTCGGTCCCGCGATTTTGGTAAGTGTCGGTTACATGGATCCTGGCAACTGGGGAACCGACCTGCAAGGTGGGGCGCAATTCAAGTACGGACTGCTATGGGTGGTCGCACTTGCCAGTCTGATGGCGATCTTCATGCAAGTTATCTCTGCCCGGCTCGGCGTGGTGACGGGGAAGGATCTCGCTCAATGCTGCCGCGACTGGTATCCGAAGTGGACGCGTTGGCCCAACTGGTTGATGAGCGAAGTCGCGATCGGCGCCTGCGACCTGGCGGAGGTGCTCGGAAGTGCCGTAGCGCTCAACTTGCTTTTTCATATTCCCCTTCTTTGGGCGGTCATCATCACAGGCCTGGATGTTCTGCTTCTCCTGGGGTTGCAGCGCTTTGGCATGCGCACTATCGAGGCTATTGTGTTGCTGCTGGTGGCGACGATTGGCTTGTGTTACTACATTGAGATTTTCGTCCTGCCCCAGACACAGCCCAGTTTTCTAGATATGGGGCGAGCGCTGGTTTCGCCTCATTTTCGTCAATCCGGGATCCTATACCTCGCCATCGGCATTATCGGCGCAACCGTGATGCCTCATAACCTGTACTTGCATTCGGCACTGGTGCAGAGCCGCAGGCTGCAGAAGGACGAGCCATCCGTCCGGAGCGCTCTTCGCTTTAATACCATCGATTCCGCTGTAGCTCTGACCGTCGCCTTCTTCGTAAACGCCGCGATACTGGTGCTCGCGGCCACCGTCTTCTTCGGAAAACGAAGCGTTACTACGCCGGGCGGATTGGTGGTCAACTTCAGCGCCGACAGCGATTGGATACGGGTAGCCTATCTAACTCTCGCGCCGCTGCTAGGAACATTCGCCGCGAGCACACTGTTTGCAGTGGCCCTGCTCGCAAGCGGCCAAAGCAGCACCATCACTGGGACGCTTGCCGGGCAAGTGGTGATGGAAGGCTTCATGCATTGGCGGATTAAACCATGGGTGCGGCGCCTCATCACCCGCTCGTTAGCGATCCTGCCTGCCGTTCTGGTCATTGGGCTACGAGGAGAGAGCAGCGTGACCGATTTGCTCACCCTGAGTCAAGTGGTGTTAGCACTGCAGCTACCTTTTGCCATGTTTCCACTTCTGCAATTCGCAAGCTCGCGACGACGCATGGGTATCTGGAGGCTGGGCTGGTTCCTGCTGATGGCAGGCTGGGGCAGTGCTATCCTGATCACCGCAATGGACGTTTACGGCTTACCGGACTCGCTGAAAACTGCCTGGCATGTTGTCACCGGCGGATGACGACGGGTGACAAAAAGGACGACAGAAACGGAACAAATATGTACGAGACGATTCTACTGACATTGGATGGCACGCCTACAGATCGGGCGATAATCGAGCACGTCAAGCAGCTCGCAAAGCTCGCGCACAGCCGCATCGTGCTGCTTCACGTAGCCGATGGATGGGCTGCTAGAACCTATGGTCCCGATGCTGTAAGTCCGGAGATTACCCAAGACGCTGCCTATTTGGAAAGAGTTCGACTCGAGTTTCAAGAGTTAGGCATTCCCGCTGAGTCCGAGTTGGCTTTCGGCGAACCGGATAAGGAGATCATCAAATGGGTGCGGCAGAAGCGTTGCGATTTGGTGGCGATGAGCACTCATGGCCACCGCTTTCTAGCAGACATGTTCCTTGGCACCACAGCTACCAAGGTGCGGCACAGTATTAGCGTGCCCATCCTCATGCTTAGGGCGAGGTGAATCATTCGCATAATCTCTTCACAACTTTCAGGGCGTCCTCGTCTCACTCTGGAGGATTCAATGGGCGCTCGGGTATTCGCGCCCGCAGTAGCGTGCATTTTTCTGTTTTTGATCTCCTCTGCTCATGGGCAAACATCGTTGGACCGAGCCCCCGGCCATGAGCAACAGATGTCCAAAGATAAGGACCCCGCAGCCATTCTCGAGATTGGCGCGGCTACGAGCTGGAATGTGACCGGAGGTGCAGCGACCTTTGCGCCCACCTTTGCAGTTGAAGCCACACCGATTGAGAACTGGCTGGAGCTGGAGGTAGGCGTGTCGCCTTTCTACACCCGGAATTCAACTGAGTGGGATACTGACCTGCTTTTCAAGAAACCCTGGACCATCTCGCGCAAAGCAGAATTCATGCTCGGCATTGGCCCGCAATGGGTCTATCTCAGGCAGACCGGGAAGACATCCAACTCAGTAGCCGGTGAGGTAGCCGCCGACTTCATGTTCTGGCCGGCCCGCAAGCACCGCTTTGGCTGGTTTCTCGAACCTGCCTATGACTATAGCTTTGCGCGGGGTCATCAAAAATCGATCGGTATGAGTGGGGGCTTGCTCATCGCGATCGACTGACCGACAGGCGGTTCTTCAATGTTTTCAACCATTTCGACTTTGCTTTGCCTAGCAAACAAGCGTGCACAGCATTGAAAGCTATAAACTCATACAGGCTTTGGCGCCGTCATCGGCACTATTTCGCCCCCACCGGTATTGGCGGTCTCTACAACGGTGCGCTATATTGAACAGTAATTATGAGATGGGTCGGCAAAATGCGGCCGCAGAATGCGCCAACTCGCATTCTGCTCTTTGCCTTCCTAGCGTTCCTCCTCCTCTTTGGCACCACGATACAACTGACACACGTCCACACGGACGGCGCGGCACATCCCGATTGCGCGCTTTGCCAAACCGCGCATAACGGGGTCCGACCCGTAACCACGCTCCGCGTTCAGCAAGTGTTCGCTGTTTTAACCCGCATTTCTGTTCCCCGGAAGCGACTTTACCGCGAACATATCTTTTCCCATTCCCACTGGAATAGACCTCCGCCCTTTCACATCGCTGTCTCCTAGATCAATTTCCGATTCCAAATAGAGTAGCCGTGGACTTCCAATGGTGTTTTCCCCGTCAGGGTGAAACAACTTCGGCAGTCGCTGCCTCCTGTTCCCATCGGAAAATCTCCAGGACAATGCTCTTCAAAACAGCGATTCTCAGGAGGTCCTTCCATGCGCCCGTTTAAGCGCAGCATTTCCCTTTTTCTTTTCGCCCTTGCAATTTCAGCAACGTTCTCGTCACTACACGCGCAATCGAACTCCGGATCAATAAGCGGAACCGTAACCGATCCAACCGGAGCGGTGATTCCAGGAGCGGCGGTTTCCATACAGAATCCCGTCAGCGCCTATACGAGAAGTGCAACGAGCGACAACGCCGGTCATTTCCGTTTCTCGAATTTGCCGTTCAATCCCTATCATCTGACGGTCACGAGGGATGGTTTCGCGACCTTCGTCGGAGACGTCGAGGTCGACTCTATTGTTCCTGTGACTTCGAATATCAAGCTGAAAGTTGGCGCAGCGTCAAATACCGTCACAGTGGAAGGGGGCGAAGATCTCATCGAAAACGATCCGACAGCTCACACCGACGTGGATCGTGGATTGTTTGACAAGTTGCCTCTTGAAAGCGCGTCTTCCTCGCTCAGTTCTCTGGTAACTCTCGCGTCGCCGGGGGTGGCCGCGGATTCGAACGGCCTCTTCCACGGACTGGGAGACCACGCTTCGAATTCCTTTTCTATAGACGGCCAGCCGATCACAGATCAGCAGAGCAAGGTCTTCTCCAATCAATTGCCATCGAACGCGGTTCAGTCGCTGGAAGTGATCGACGGAGCGCCGCCGGCAGAATACGGGGGGAAGACCAGCCTCGTCATCAACGTGACAACAAGGTCCGGGCAGGGCCTGACGAAGCCCGTTGGTAATATAACGACTTCCTATGGGACGTTTGGAACGGCTACAGGCTCGGTGGATCTCGGATATGGCGGCCAGAACTGGGGCAATTTCTTTGAACTGGACGGTCTGAACACCGGCCGGTTCCTCGACCCTCCAGAGTTCAGCGTCTTCCATGACAAGGGCAATGAGCAAAACGTTTTCGACCGAGTGGACTATCAGTTTTCGGCGTCCAACTCAATCCATACAAATATCAACTACTCGCGCTCCTGGTTCCAGACGCCAAACACTTACGACAATCTCAACGTCTCGAATGTGTTAGGCGGAGGAACCGGCGCCAGCCCTGTATTTGGCACTGTCGGGAATACGGATCAGCGATCCAAGATCGGCACATACGACATCGCACCAACCTTCACACACATTCTCAACAAGGACGCAGTCCTGAATTTGGGTGGGTACGTACGAAGGGACGGATACAACTACTATCCGAGTGGGAACCCTCTTGCCGATCTAGGCCCAATCCAGAATGAATCGGTCTCTCAACAACGCTCACTGCTCAATGCCGGCGTCCACGGAGAGTTGACAGTTCAAAAAGGTATCAACAGCATCAAGGCGGGGACGGTGTATCAGCATACGTTCCTGCGAGAGCATGACAATCTGGGCCTGATCAACGCAACCTTCAATTCACCCTGCGTCGACGGTAGTGGAAATCCGCAACCTGGTTTCACCGATCCGTCCCAATGCGCAGCAGCCGGGCTAGTGTCGAACGATCCGTCGGTGGGCGGCAGTTTCAACTCCGTCTTGTTGCCCTATGATCTCACGCGCTCTGGTTCACTCTACGCGTATTTCGGCCATGCCGACATCAAGGAGCTGGCTCTTTACATCCAGGACCAGATCAAAGCAGGAAATTGGGTTTTCAACCTTGGCATCCGGGGAGATCTATACAACGGTCTCACGGTGACGCGTCAGCCTGAACCTCGCCTTGGGGCTGCCTACAACATCAAACGGACCAACACCATTCTCCGCGCCTCGTATGCCCGAACGCTCGAAACTCCGTTCAACGAGAATCTCGTGCTTTCTAGCTCTGGATGTGGAAATGATGTTCTCGCACCGCTGCTTGCTTGCACACCGGGCGTTTCCGGAACTCTGCAACCTGGCTTCCGCAATGAGTTTCATGCCGGTTTGCAACAGGCTTTCGGCAAGAACTTCGTGATCAGCGGCGATTACATCTGGAAGTACACGCACAACGCATTCGATTTCAGCATCTTCGGCAATACACCAATCTTCTTCCCAATTGACTGGCATAACTCGAAGATCCCCGGATATGTCATTCGCGCCGATGTGCCGAACTATCACAATTTCACGGCGTTCGTAGTGATGTCTTCGGTAGCTGCCCGTTTCTTCCCGCCGCAGGCCGCCGGTGCGGGTGCAACGGTGGGACAACCCGGGCTCCCCTTCCGCATCGACCATGACGAGAAATTCAACCAAACCACACACGTTCAGTATCAGGTTCCTGGCCGGCGTGGTCCCTGGATTGGCTTCAATTGGCGGTATGATAGTGGACTTGTTGCGGGCGCAACCCCCTGCTATAACGCCATCGGTGCAAATACGCTTTGTGGCTCGACCACTCTGAACGGACAACCCGCGATCGATCTAAGCGGACTGACTGCCGACCAGGAATTTGAAGCTGGTTTCGCCTGTAACGGGGTAAAGGCCTCACCCACCACGCCGCTCCCGGCAACCTGCCTTGCCTCGCAGTTCACCTCCAGTCTGATCAGCATCCCGGCGCCCAACACCGAGGACGACGACAAGAACCCGCCTCGCATTGCGCCTCGAAGCCTCTTCGACGCCTCTATCGGCGAGGACAATCTTTTCGGCGGCGAAAAGCGCAAGTGGAGTCTGAGGCTCACTGCCGTCAATTTCGCGAACAAGTATGCGCTCTACAACTTCCTCTCGACGTTCAGCGGAACCCACTACGTGACACCACGAGCGATGACGGCTGAAATCGGCTTCCATTTCTGACGACAGTACGATTTGTCGTTATTCCCTAGGTAATTGGGGCAGCTAGACCCGCTGCTCCAATTGTGGGATCAAGGGAGGTCTCCGTCGTGAAAGTCATCACCCTTGACAAAGGCAGCAAGAAGAAACTTCAAAAGATCCGGTGGACGCGCTCTGAGATCGCGAGTGCGGCGTTGTTGACATTCGTCATGATTGTGGCTTGCATATGGGCCGCCTTCTGGTATTCATCGCATTACTCTGATGAGCCGGAGACACCCAGCTTGGTAATCAAGCGCTGAGGCAAGTTCGACAATGGGTCGTTCGCACCTGGTGCACTGGAAGTGCAGGTGTTGGGATTGCGTTGCCGGATTCGCGACTCTCTGGGTAGCGATTTCCTTATAATCTCTTCCGACTGAAGTTCAACGCCATGGTTCCATCAGATGGTCTTTGAACTCGCGCGGCAACTCCAACAGGCGCCCGGCGTCAACGGAGCGTACAGCCCATTCAAGCAATGAGCGGTATTGGTCAAATTCGGTGATGTGACCGAGCCATTGAGAGCCTGATTCCGAATTGATTACTACGACATTTGGGACGTCGCAGGGGCCAACGCATCCGCTGATTGTGAGTTGAAATCGCTTCAATAGGCCGCGCTTTCGCCACTCGTCCTTCAGCCAATCCGCCGGAACAGCAGGACGGTCCTTCTGGGTCGCACCACAACAGCAGTCCTGACAGGTAATCATTTGACCGATAACACGGCGTTTCGTTTCCAGCATGGTTTCCTTTCGAATGCGCTTTCCGAATATAGTATAGGGGAGTATATTACTTTATACGGAGGGTCATTTGTCACATATCTCGAAAAACAAGACGAAGACACTTTCTCGCGTTCGACGCATCCGGGGCCAGGTAGAAGCCATTGAACGGGCGCTTGAGGGCGACAGCGAATGCGAGGAGATTCTGCAACTGGTAGCCTCCTGCCGCGGCGCACTGAATGGGTTGATGGCAGAGCTGATTGAAGGTCATCTGAAATTCCACGTACTTAATCCAGGCCAGAAGACACTTCCATCACAGCTTGAGGCGGCAGATGAGTTGATGGCCGTTGTCAAGCGATATTTCAACTGAGGAACCAGGAGATGTTATGACGGGCACCCACGCGCACGATATCAGACGACACGAGGTTAGACAGACCGAGCAGCCCCGGCAGCCGATCCCCGAAAGCCACGAAAATGAGCATGAAAGTGGCTTGGAGTTTGTCGAAGTGCTCCGTGTCGTCTTTGTTGCCCTGGCCGCTGCAGCGGTCTGGTTTCACGTTTGGGAGCCGATTCACAGAGTGAGTGTGATTGGATTGGCAGCTGCGCTGATCGGCGGCTATCCTATCATCAAAGAAGCGTTCGAGAACATTGTCGAGCGGCGCATGACCATGGAGCTTTCAATGGCCATTTCACTGGTCTCCGCGCTGGCCATCGGCGAGTTCTTTACGGCGTTGGTGATCACCGCCTTTGTCCTCGGAGCCGAAATTCTCGAAGGTTTGACCGTGGGCCGCGGCCGGCGCGCCATTCAAGATATGCTGGATTTTCTGCCCCAGATTGCCAGCGTCATGCGAGACGGTCAGATTATTGACGTACACACGCAGACCATACTCCGAGGAGAAATTGTTGTTATTCGACCCGGCAGCAGAATCCCCGTCGATGGACAGGTTGTCAGCGGACACTCGTTCGTTGAGCAGGCTGCGATTACGGGAGAGCCGATGCCAATCGAAAAGATGGCCGGGAGTGAAGTGTACGCAGGCACCATCAATCAGGCCGGCAGCCTTCAGGTCCGGGCGGACCGGTTGGGAAAAGAAACCACCTTCGGCAAGATCATTGAAGCAGTCGAAAAGGCTGAACACTCACGCGCGCCTATTCAGAAGATGGCAGATCGGCTTGCTGGATACCTGGTCTATTTCGCTCTAGGCGCTGCCGTGCTCACGTTTCTCATTACGCACAATATCCGGTCTACGATCTCCGTCATTATTGTCGCCGGAGCCTGCGGGATCGCCGCCGGCACTCCGCTGGCCATCCTCGGCGCCATCGGACGCGCTGCTCGTCAAGGGTCCATTATCAAGGGCGGAATTTATCTCGAAGCGCTGGGTCAGCTGAATACGGTATTCCTTGACAAGACCGGAACCTTGACCTTCGGTATGCCTCTGGTCACTGAAGTCAGACTTGCGCCGGATATTGAAGAGCGCGCCCTTATCGAGACGGCAGCGAGTGTCGAGACCAGCTCAGAACACCCGCTGGGTCGAGCTATCGTCAGCTTTGCTGAGCGACAGTAAGCGTTCGCTGAGTCCCTCTTGACGGCGCTTCAGAGTGTGTCATCAAGTGTCCGCTTGTTTTTATGGTGGACACCTGATGAGTGTGTCTAGGCAGCTTCAGAAGCGTGTCTCTGAAGAAACGGGGCCAGGTTCCATGGCAATAGATCATGGATCTTGCTGACTGGATGTTCCGCGATCTGGGCCAGCACAGTGCGGAGATAGAGTTCCGGATCGAGCCCGTTCAGCTTGGCCGATCCGATGAGCGAGTACATGGCGGCAGCACGTTCTCCACCGCAATCGGAACCGGCGAATAAGTAGTTCTTGCGTCCAAGAGCCACAGCGCGGAGCGCCCTTTCGGCCGCGCTGTTGTCTATTTCCAACAGCCCATCGTCGGTGTAACGTGTGAGGGCACGCCAGCGCGATAGCGCATAGCGGATCGCACCTGCGGTCTCGCTCTTCCTAGACAGCCTGCTCAGTGCCTTCTCCATCCAGGTTCGCAGTTCGTCCAGTAATGGTCTGGCTCGTGACTGGCGGATGCTCAACCTGAGATCGGCAGGCTTGCCGCGTATCTCTTCTTCGATGGCATAGAGAGCGCCGATCCTGGCCAGAGCCTCTGTCGTTGTCGGTGAAGCGTGGATGACATGGATCTCGTGGAACTTGCGGCGCGCATGGGCCCAGCAGGCCGCCTCATATATATGGTTGCCGTACAGATGATGAAAGCCCGCATAGGCATCGGCTTGCAGGGCGCCGGCGAAGTTGTTCAGATGCTGGCGCGGATGTTCACCCTTGCGATCTTCAGAGTAGGCGAACCAAACGGCAGGAGCTGTATCTTCGCCTGCCGGCCGGTCATCGCGCACGTATGTCCACAGACGGCCCGTTTTAGTCTTGCCGTTGCCGGGAGCCAGTACAGGCATCGGAGTATCGTCTGCATGGAGCTTGCGGCCGGCGAGCACATGCTTCTGAATCGCATCCACCAGCGGGCTGAGTAGATCGCTGGTACCGCCGACCCAGCCGGCCAGCGTAGAGCGAGAGATCTCAACGCCTTGGCGCGCATAGATCTCCGACTGCCGGTATAGCGGCAAGTGATCGCCGAACTTCGAAACCATGACGTGTGCCAGCAGTGCCGGTCCAGCAAGGCCACGGTCGATCGGCCGCGATGGCGCAGGCGCTTCGACGACACGATCGCAGCCCGTGCAGCTGAACTTCGGCCGCACATGGCGGATCACCTTGAAGCTGTCGGGGATGTACTCCAGTTGCTCGGAGATATCTTCACCAAACTTCCGCAGATGGCTTCCGCAATCCGGACAGCAATCGCGCCCGGGAACGTGGGTGATGACTTCGCGCTTGAGATGTTCCGGCAGCGGCTTGCGTTCAGGTCTCGTCTTGGCTTCTTCGGCCGGAGAAACCCGATCCAGCACCGCTTCCATCACGGCCTGCGTTGTCTCTTCTTCTTCAAGCTGAAACTCCAGTTGTTCGAGCTTGAGAATGACCTTCTCGCTCTTCTTGCCGAACATCATCTGCCGCAGCTTCTCGATCATCAGCTTCATGTGCTCGATTTGCTGGCTGCGTGCGTCGAGTTCCCCGGCTTGTTCAGAAACCATCTGGCGATGAGAATCGAGTTCCGACCGAAGCGAACGAAGCTCGTTCTGCTGAGCTCTCGAGTTCCTCTTGATGGGCAAGGAGTAGCGCTACCAGTGCGTCCCGATCGAGTATATCCAGATCCGGAAGAGGTGCGCGATCCATGGACGCAGTATGCCATCAAACGCACTCCAGTGGATCTTGAAAACCCGCATTAATACAGGGGAATCATGATGATCATCAGACCGCCACTTCCGGTGTCCAGGTACGTTCGACTCTTCGCCAGTCGATGCCTTCCAAAAGCATCGAAAGTTGCGCACGACTAAGGTGCACGGTTCCACTCTCTGCCTTCGGCCAGATGAATCGGCCGCGCTCAAGACGCTTGGCGAACAGGCATAGACCATCGCCGTCCCACCATAAAAGCTTGACGATGTCTCCTCGTCGTCCCCGAAACACGAACACGTGACCTGAGAACGGCTGCTGTTGCAACACGGTCTGCACTTGCGCACTGAGCCCATCGAAACCGCGGCGCATATCGGTGATCCCCGCCGCGATCCAGATCCTTGTTCCTGTAGGGAGTTGAATCACTTGCGCAGACTCTCCAGAATCGATCGCAACAGCGCTGCATCAGCACCGCTCTCGACGCTGATCATGGCGCGACCAGGAAGCTCGATGTGGATCGCGCCTGCCGCCGGCTTCGCGACTTCTTCTGTCTCTCTGCTCTCGTTCCCCGGGCTGTCTACCGTGACCGGGACCAGCGCCACACTCGGCTCGCACAGTTCGCCGCGCTTAAATGCACGACGCCACTTGAACACCTGGTTCGCGTTTACACCATGGGCTTGCGCCACTTGGGCTACGCTGGCGCCAGGCTTCAGCGTCAACTGCACAATCTGAAGCTTCTCTGAAATCGATCGAAAACGACGAACACGACGATCCGTACTCAACCCCACTGCGTAAGACATGAGCCGATCTTCGGCTCTGCAATACCACTCTCGCTAGTAGGGACTCGGCGTACGCTTACGAGCGACAGAGTATCCCGGTGGCACACCCGGAGCATTTCGACTATCGGATCGGTCGCGGTGTATTAGCTCTCGTGAACGGCGAGCAGGCGGTTGTCGGTAATCGGATGCTTTTCAAAGAACTTGGGATCCTGGCGCTTGAAGGTAGTGTTTCCGATGACGTGACAGAGATCTTCGTGGCACGCGGCGGGCGCTACCTGGGTTCCATCCTGATATCAGATCAGTTGCATCCAAGTTCAGCAGCCGCGGTTCGGTCACTCAGGACCATGAACATAGACGTTGTCCTTCTGACGGGAGATACGAAGCAAACAGCACTAGCCGTCGCCAGTCATCTCGGCATCCACGATGTTCATGCCGAACTGCTTCCCGAACAGAAGACCCACCTCATCGCGGAGCAGGTGCGAGCGGGACGAACAGTGGCCATGCTCGGGGACGGCATCAACGACGCCCCCGCGCTGAGCGAAGCCACTGTGGGCGTAGCCATGGGCGCGGGAACCGATGTCGCCCGCGAAAGCGCGGATGTAGTTTTGATTGGCAATGACCTCATGAAATTCGTTGAAACTGTTCGCGTAGCCCGGAACTGCCGGACGATCATTCTCGAGAATTTCTACGGTACTTTGATCGTCGACACCATTGGCATTGGTCTCGCGGCTGCAGGGCTTCTGAATCCACTTCTTGCGGCCTTTATTCACGTCGCTTCGGAGCTGACTTTCATCTTGAACTCGACGCGTCTACTTCCCTCGAGAGAAAATAATCCAATGTCTAGGGAAGCGATCATTCCAACGTAAAACGGGTTAGCATTTCGGAATCCCAAGCAGATTGCGTAACATCGCCGAGTTTCGCACCGACCAAGATGAAGGCCATGGTCCCGCCTCGCATTTCCCAAAAAGTGCGAATGGACTATTTTGCGAGCACTGCCTGCCCGGAGTGATAGGAAGCGTGGTTGGTGCGGCTCATTACAACAGCAAAACGGTTACGCGTGGGATCCTTGGCAAAATCATCGTCGGAGACAGCGGCGTGCTTTTGCAGCCAGTCTTTGGGCGTGAATCTTTCGAAGGCGGTCGTGAGCCTGCTATTAACCTCGGCCCATGCCTTCCTAAGATCGGAAGCCGAAACCGGATCGGCAAGCATTCTGTCCCGGTTCGTGATGTAGACATCATCCAACTCAGAATGCAGTCTTTCGCCGAGGCCGAGCAAGGGAAACATGCGATCATGCACGGCGGTCAAGTGACCGATAAGGTAGAAAAGTCGATTCTTGTCGGGGGCGATCTGATTCTGGAGTTGCTCGTCAGTCGAATCCGCGAGGTTCTGATCGAAGCGGCCAATCACGAGCTTCCATGAGTTGAGCGCGGTGATGGCGAGGAGTTCTTCGTTTGTCACTTTAGACCTGCCTTCTTTTCTTGCGTGGATACGGAATTTTGATGCTGGTCGAAGAGTCAGGGTGCGGGAATGTATAGAGGAAAGGGAAACCTCGGTGAGTCTTAGGCGGATGGCGGCTCGACCGGCTCTCGTTTCGGCACTCCGATCTATCGGACAGAAGTGAAGTGCCGCGCTAGATCCTAAGTCTGCCTTCGCGGCGTTGCCACAACCAAATCTGCTCTGAAACCAGTCGATAAGAGATCGTTCGGGTTCATGGCGATGCGTGCCGAAGTCCGATTTGCGAAGATAAATGCACGAGCCCGTTTCGTCTGGGTTATTTTGGGCCGCAAAAGTAACTTCTGAATTCGTTCAGAATGTGCTAAGGTACTGATTTTATTGGCGTCCCCGACGGGATTTGAACCCGTGTCGGCGCCGTGAAAGTACGGGGTCAACTCACAACATTAACGCACTGCTGAGAACCAGAACGCATCGGAACGAATCGCAGCAACATTAACGGACGGCTTAAGTGCTCCGCAACTGTCCGCAACCAAAATACGCCAGAAATGTGTCTCAACCGTTCGTGCCAGCCAACGCTCGACGCGCACTCTCCAGGTGGGTTCCCAGAGAACCCGTGTCTTAGCAGGGAATTATTTCTTCACTTCGGGCGGATGAAGCGATACGAAGAAGACAATAGGCCGGCGGAATGCTGCTCATGCGCTCTTGCGTTCGCACCTCGCGAGGTGCACTCTTATGTGTACACATGGAGGTGTCTATGCCAGCAATCAAAGTAGGGGTGCGGGAGTTTCGCGAGCAGATTGCCCGGTTCTTAGAGTCCGATATGCCCGTCGCCGTCACCCGGCGCGGAGAGACTCTTGGGGTCTATGTCCCGACCCCACGAAAGTCCGTTAAGTCGGCTGACGTGACCGAACTCCGAGCAGCGGCAGACCGCCTGGCAGCCGCCCTCTCCGATGTAGACGAAGAGGAAATTGTGGCAGAGTTCAAGCAGACTCGCCGTGCGAGAAAAGGTGCCGGTCGATAGATGATCGTTCTGGATGCGAACATCCTGATTCGTGCCGTCCTCGGTAAACACGTGCGGTAGCTTCTTGAGACTTATTCAGGACACCGCCTCCGATTTTATGCGCCGGAAGTCGCCTCCGCCGATGCAGCGAAGTACCTGCCCGCGCTGCTAATCAAACGTGGGAAGTCGGAGACTGATGTTCCCGCAGCGCTCGCTTACCTGCAATCCCTAATCGAACCCATCAGCCAGGAGGCATTTGGTTTGTTCGAGGCCGAAGCGCGTCGGCGTCTGCGAGGCCGAGACGAGGAGGACTGGCCAGTACTGGCTGCGGCTCTGTCCTTGTCCTGTGCGATCTGGACAGAGGACACAGATTTCTTCGGAACCGGAGTTGCGGTCTGGACCTCAGATCGGGTCGAAATCTTCCTGAAGGAGCAGTCCGAACAGGCCGACCTGGAGAGTAGCGATTCGGCCCCTTCAAGTCGAGGCTATTGTTGCCGGTCCGATAACAGCCAATATTCTTTGCGCATATTGCGAGTGCAAGCAGAAGCTGCGTGAAGCGGTCAATGATCGATTCCAAATACCACCAACCGATAGAAAGCTGTGGGATGTGGTTGCGGTGGACGCCCGACTACAAGCGATATGGTTCCTCATCGCTGGAGACAGCAGCCTTTCCGTGCTCAAAGCATCGTCGAGAATGTTGTGCTCGGACGAGTGCATTGCATTCCCCAGGGCCGGATGATGGAAGAATGGACGACCGCCGTACGGATCCTTGGCGAAACGGCAGCACCATGCTGAGAAAGGGGGATTCTCAGATGTTAGGACTCGTCCAATTTGTAACTGCTTGCAAACACATAGACTGAGGGATCTGAGAATGGCTGAGAAAACGATGGTCGAAAAGGCCGGTGAGGCGGTTGGCTTCGGAATTGCGATGGCAGAAGATGTGGCTGGCACAGCTAAAACGGCAGTTGGTGCAGCGGTGGCGACGGTAACAGAGGTTTTAAAGAAGGCACCTGCGACGAAAGCTCCGGTCAAGCAGGTTGCCAAAAAAGCGCCCGCGAAGAAGGCTGCAAATAAAGCGCCTGCCACGAAGGCCATCAAGAAACCCATGACCAAGACGGTGGGTAAGAAGTCAACCACGAAGAAGGCCGCCACAAAAGTCGCAGCCAAGAAGACGCCGGCTAAGAAAGCCGTGAACAAAGCCGTAAAGAAGACTGTGAAGAAGGCTGCCCGACGGCAGAAATAACTGTGAGGAAATATGGCCAATAATAAGAACAGAAACCTGGCGTAAGAATGCCTAGCGATCTAGAATCCCGGCGGTACCACGACAACTTCCTTAGGGCGCACTCGCCTGGCGAGAAAACCATACAGAGATACGCCGGCGTACCCAAACGCTGGAACAAAGTAGCCTACTGCTATGCTCCCAGTCCGCCTCGCAATCCAGCCGAGTATTGGGGGGAAGATTGCCCCGCCCACGATGGCCATCACCAATAACGAACTGGCCAATTTCGTGTTCGGACCCAGGCGCTTCAGTCCCAGAGCAAAGATAGTGGGGAACATGATCGAGAGGAAGAAGCTGCTCGCGACGATGGCGTAGGCGCCAACCATCCCGGGCCGCATTATCGCCAGGCCGATCAGGAACACATTCATTGCTCCGTAGAGCCCGAGCAACCTGGTCGGCGGGAAATATTTCATCAACGGCGTAGTCGCAAATCGGCCGACCATAATCGCGACCAGCGAAGCCGTAAGGTAGGCTGCCGCGGTCCTCTCGCTGACGTTCGTATATTGCTTCATGTACGGGATCAAGCTGCTCCACGACGACACCTGCGCACCCACATTGCAGAAGTTCGCCAGCACCGCTAACCAGAGGTGCGGATAATGCAGCAGCGCGCTGAAGGTGCCATGATCTTCAGGCAAAGTTGCGTGTTCATGCTGGCCGAGCATGGACGCAAACTTAATCCTGGAGAGCAGCAACGCGAACAGCAGGACCACCGAGCCCAGAACAAGGTATGTCGGCACTACTCGCATCAATTCTGTATGGAGGTAGCCAGCATAGGTCCCTGCAGCCTTCATCAGCGCCACCTCGGGCGCCCTTGGTTCAATCCCGGAGAAAATGAACCGCGCCCGAGGATCACGCCGAGGATTGTTCCCGGAGGATTGAATGCCTGTGCGAAGTTCAGTCGCCGCTCGGAAGTGGAAGCAGGCCCGAACTGGGCCATGAAGGGATTCGCGGCTGTCTCCAGCACCGATGCGCCGCAACCTACCGTGAACAGTGCAATCAGAAAGGGCAGGTATTGCCCCGTCACCGCTGCCGGCGAGAAGAGCACCATACCCCCGCCGAACAGAACCAGGCCCATCACCATACCGGCCTTGTATCCCCATCGTCTCATCACCAGGGCAGCCGGAATCGCCATGCAAAAGTAGCCGAAGAAGTTTGCCGTCTGCACCAGCTGCGCGCTGAACTGCGACAAATCGAACGACTTCTTGAACTGTTGTACCAGAATGTCAGTCAGATTATTGGACATCCCCCACATGAAGAAGAGGACGGTTACCAGAACGAGTAGAGTCCTCTGTCCTGCGGGAAAGACGTGCGGAGCCTTGCGCTTACTGATTGCCTCAGTACTGACCGACGTCGAATCCTGCATCTAGATGCTCCGATCCTTACGTGCTCGAATTAGCTCACTTGCACCAGGATCTTTGTAGATCTGGCCGGGTTGGCGCTCCATTCGGCCAGCGACCGAGCAGCATCCGCCATGGGGACAATCGCGCTTACCGCGTCTTCGACCGGAAACCTTCTGGCCTCAAGCATCTCAATCACCTGGTAGAAGTCTTCCGGCAACGCATTCCTGCTGCCTAGGATGTCCAGCTCTTTTTGCACGAACAGTCGCGTCTCGTAAGTCACCGGCTCCTTGAGAGTCGATCAATGAGCCACAATCCTCATAGGATAAGAAGTGATCTCTCCTACGTCGATAGAGATGCAAGCCAGCAATATCCAGGAGGTCTACATCCACAATGTGCAATCCGCCGTGCAAGGACCTCGGCGCCCCCTCGCCAGTGAGCAGAGACATCTGTCGAACTACCGCGAGGCCCTAGGCGCCGAGAATTTCTACCTCATCGAACCTCTGAGCCGTCGCGCACGTACGCGCGGCTCTGCACGAACCTAAAGGGGGCGGTCGGGCGATTTCGCCATTCCACACACAATCTGTTTCCCGTCATATTGAACTTGACGCACTGAGTTCGAATCCACGGTTACAATCTTGAATTGCCTGGACTGGAGCATCCCGGGGAACTGTCCGCTGCGCTGTTCTATCGACAGCTCTCTCTTCTTGTCGTTCCAGTGGAAGTGGATTGTGCTCAGCATCCCCTTCTCGTAGTTGTAGTTCGTGCCTTCATCCTCATAAAGCGTAAAGTCTCCATCGGTTCCCGGGTAGACGCGGATCTCCAAGTCGCTAGCTGGCTTCTCACCCGCATATTGTTCCGTGGGACCGATCGGAACAATACTTCCGGCTCTGACAAGCACAGGAATACGCGCTAGCGGAGCGTCTATCTTGGTTGTAGTTTCTGCAGCCACCGGTTGTCCTGTCCAGAAGTTGTACCATCCGCCCGCGGTGGTGGGTGCGTACACCGGCCAACGCACTGCCCCCGTTTCAAGCACTGGGGAGACCAGGAAGGCCGGACCAAACATATACTCATACTTCTGGGTGAGCGCCTCATCGTCCTTGGCAAAGTCCATCACCAGAGGACGCATCAGGGTCGATCCATGAAAGGAAACGGCGGCAGCCTGAGAATAGATATAGGGCAACAACTGATAGCGAAGTTCCAGGTAACGACGCACCTCGCGCTCTACCTCGTCACCGAATCGCCAGGGCTCTGTGTCCGTTTGGTATCCATGAACACGCTGCAGAGGAGAAAAGGTCGCAAACTGGAACCACCTCAGGAGCCGCTCGTGATAGGTGGGGTCGGTGTATTGGCCCGGGCCCGGACGAAAGAATCCCCCAGCGTCGGTGGTCCAGTAAGGTAACCCGCTCGCTGTGTAACCGAGTCCGGCTGTGATTTGCCTCTTCAGACTCTCCCAGCTGTTGCCAACATCGCCTGACCATGTGGTGGAAGCATAGCGTTGTTGGCCTAAGAAGGCGCTGCGGCTCAATATGAGAACCCTCTTGTTAGGCGCGTCTCGCCTCTGTCCCTCGTAAACAGTCTTGTTTACTAACAGCGGATAGAGGACACGCACTTTTTCGCCGGGGCCGACAAAAGTGCTCCGTCCCACGAGATCGTCGTTTTCCGGCTCGTCTGCGTCCTGCCACCACGCATCGATCCCGAGCGATAACATGCGCTCGCTGAAGTTCTTCCAATAAAGTGAGGCAGCCGCTGGATTGAAAAAGTCGACCCACTGGGTCCCGGGTATGTAGTACCCCTTCTCAGCGAACTGTTTTCCAACCTCAGTCTCGGGATCGATCTTGGACCACACAGAGACCATCAGCTTTACGTTCATGCCATGAAGTCGACTGATCATACCCGCCGGATCCGGATAGTACTGTTCGTCAAACTTCATTGCATTCCAGCCGTATTTGCCCCAGTACTGCCAATCCTGCACAATCAGATCAAGCGGCAACTGACGCCTTCTGAACTCCTCCGCTATATTCAGGATCTCTTCGTTTGAGTGGAAACGCTCTCGACAGTGAATGTAACCATACGCCCACAGCGGCATCAGTGGAGCTGGTCCCGTCAACTGCCTGTAAGTTGCTATCACATCTTCAAGGGCCGGTCCGGCGAAGACAATATAGTCGATCGCATCCGCTACGGGAGATCGCAGTACGGTGCGATCTTCGCTCGGCCTCCAGAACAGCAACGGTTGGTCATCCTGCGTTCCCGTAACGTGAATGGTGTGATGACCGGCTGCAAGATCGCCAAACCAACTTGTCGTGGGAGGGAGCCAGAAGTTGGAGAAATCGATGACCGTTTTACCGTCGATCTCAACGTGATATCGGCGAGCCATCTTTTGTCCCACATCCAGCATGAAGGCATATCGCCCACTCTGAGGAACTTCGAGACTGCCCTCAAACTCGGCTTCCCGCCGAACCTGTCGTCTGGTGCCTTCGGCAGTGGTTACATCCGCCGCCGTCTCCGTACCGGTTGACGTTCGGGCGAGGGCCACGCGTCCACGCGCCGCATTCAAATCAGTCAATCCATAGTTGTGCCAGAGGATCCCATAACCCTTGCTCGAGAGAAGGAATGGAATTGCGATCTGGCTATTAACCTGTGTGAGGCGCCGGGGAAGATCTCGAATGTCAAGAAATCCATCCTGAAACTCTCCGCTTCCGAACAGGTGCTCGCCGGGAGGGGAGAGAAAGGTTTCCTCCGCCGTGAAAGTCGCTTCGCCTTGAACGGTTGTCGGATCCAGCCGACGCGAGCCAGGGCTTTCTGTCAGGAAAGTCTTGCCCGAGTTATCGTCAAAGTGGAGAGCTCCGCTTTGACGATCGAATACCGCCTTCATCTTCGATGTTGCAATCACAACCGTAGCGGCATCTTGTGACAGCTTGAATACCGGCGCAGATGCTTGTGGCAGGAGAACGATACTTGGACTCTCCACCGCTGTCTCTTTGGCGCAGCGAACACGCATCGCACTCACGGCTACAGGACGAATAACAAGGACACACTGATTTGTACTTATCTCCACACCTGAGGGTGTCTCCCGGATCAGGCCTTTCGATTCCCCTTGGGGAACCATCTGTGAAAGTGCCGTCAATTCGAGACCACCTGTAAGGAGCGCCAGATCTAACAGCACGAGCGGTGTGAGTCGACCGCGAAGAAGCATGATTTCCTCTTTCATGAATGAGAAGCCGAGAAGATGTTCCGTGCTCCAATCTCAGCCGGCAGCGGATTGCCCTGCTATTGCCGACTCGTATCTGTAGGGCTCTGCTCAAGTACAATCCGCGCACGGTCATCCCATTGGTGTCTCAGGGTTCTTGAGTCTCTGAACGCCTCTTCGGCCGCGGTCTTGGCGCCCGTTTTCTGATAAAGGCGACCGAGTTGGAAGTGGATGCTTCCATCTTCATCAGCCGGAAGTGCTGCCTTGTACTCTCTGATTGCGGTCGGAATCCTATCCGTCTCTGCATAGACCTGACCGAGGAGAGCGTGCAAATGGGGTACGAACTCAGGTTTGAGATTTTGGCACTTGGACAGATACGGCTCAGCCCCCGCAAAGTGGTTTCGTTGAACGTTGATCTCGCCAGCGAGCAGATTTGACTCCGGGTCGTTTGGATCTTCTGCCAGAAGGTTATGGTCGATATCGAGTGCTTCGTCGTTCTTCAATTCGGAAAACAGGGTAATTGCCAGGCTCAGCCGCGCGGAGTGGCTCTTTGGATCGAGAGTGACGGCTTTTCTGTATTCCATTTCGGCATCGTCCCACCGCCGCTTTTGCCGAAAGACGTCTCCAAGCAATACGTGCATGCGCGGTGAATCCGCGTCGATCTCACCGGCACGAATCAACGCCGCGATCGCGAGTTCTTGATCCGCCTTGCTCTCCCAATACAATCCCTGCGCACTCGTTGCGGGGTTGGTCTTCAGGCGCCGGGCCGCGGCGGATGTGGTTTGGAAATCGCCCGCATAAAAGGAGCACGAGGCAAGAAGTTGCGAACGATCGCTGGCCATCGCGCCGAGCAATGGATCAAGTAAATCGTCGCACTCAGAATACTTACCCATTTCGTAGAGTTTCTCGGCATTTGCCGGAGCGACCGGTTGTTTGCTTTTGGGCTGGCCCTGTTCACCGGAAGCCATCGAGGGAGGTGGGTCAGGGGAAACAAAGACCCTCTCGATCAGCGAGCCAATTTCCAAGGAGCGGGCTGAGTCGTTTTGGCGCGCGAGCGCGGCCGCCGACTTTGCCTGCTCGACGGATACTGCGCCGCGAAACAGCGGCAGGCTCAACTGGACAAAACCAGGATCGGCCATCGAAATCGATATTAGCTTTGCCAACGCGGCATACGGATTTCCTTCAGCAAGTTCGGCAACTGCAAAACCGAGACTTGCCAGTCCACAATGAGATCCGGCACTTGTTTCGAGTTCGAATTGCTCACGCGCTTCAGCCACGGTGTGACTGCGAAGAAGCGTGATGCCGAATTCCGCGTGGGTGCAAGGCGCAGGCGAGTTTGACGCAATAGCGGCCTTGTATGCATCTTCGGCCCGCACAAGCTTTCCCTCTTCGGCAAAAGTCTCCGCTGCGCGCAGTGTGACGTAAGGTGAATGGCTGTAGACAGAGTTCATCACCCGGGCATCGCTCTCAACCTGCTGCAAGTAGGTAGTGCCAAGAGTCAGCCAGATGTTCCCGTCATTCGGCGCGAGCCGGGCGGCAATGGAGTAGGCATCAGCGGCAAGGTCGGCGTGGCTTACCAATGAGTGTGCCTTTCCGAGGTTAACCGCGGCCTGCAAGTCTTTGGGGTTGAGCTTTTCAGCCTGCTCAAGGAAGAGAATGGCAGCCTCGGGTTTCTTGGATCTGAGTAACTCAATGCCCATAAACAACTGAGGGACAAACAGAGACGGATTGAGCCTTATCGCCTCTTTGAAGCTTCGCGCGGCCTCATTCGGCTTTCCAGACTCGTGGTACATCAGCCCGAGATTGGCCCAAAGTTCCGGAACCGAGGGGTCGAGCTCGACGGCCTTGCGGTATGATTCCGCAGCGGCGTTGAAGTCCCTCCTGGACTGAGCATCATGCGCAGCAGCCAGGAGGGATTCAAGAGTTTGGGTGGAGTCCTCTGCGGCGGCGAGCGTTTTCTCGTTGAAACTCGCGAACGCGATCGCCGCGCAAAGAACTGTTGCGGCCCTGTGCATAGATTCCCTACCGAACGATCTTCAAAGACAACTGCACCTGCCTGGGTCCCTGAGTATTGTTGGGCTCTCCCATTGTGGACAATGCATCCCCGAGGTTAGTGTCGGGCGCATCGAAGTTGGTGTGGTTGAACGCGTTGAACATCTGAGCCGTGAACTGCAGGCGGAACTTCTCTGTGAGGTTGAACCACTTTTGGATCCCGAGGTCTTCGTCGACGTAGCCGGGAGCCCGCAGGTTGGAGAAGTAACGCGGGGCGGTGCCAAACGTGTAGGCGGGCGCCTGCGAAAAGGCGGCCGGGTTGAACAAACAATACTTTGTCCCCACAGGAATCGGGTTGCTGGTGCCGGCCCCGCAAGTGCCGGTGCCCTTCATCGCGGCCCCGGTCAGATTGGCATGCTGACTCCCGCCCCAGAGACTTGCGCCGTTATTGTTGGCACCGACCCCCAGCGGGAAACCGGCCTGCACATGGGTAATACCGGAGACCTGCCAGCCGCCAACAATTTCGTCCTCGATACCGTTCATGCCGCGGCCGAACTTTTTGCCTCTTCCAACCGGCAACTCGTACACATAGTTCAAAGCGAGGGACTGTGGGACATCAGTCGAATCGACCCCATAGTCCGCCTTCAGGTTGTAGTAGTTGCGGATGGATCCGATACCGCCAAATCCGCTGCTAATCGAAGCCCATTCTTCGGGTCCGCCAGTATCGTCGAGGAACTTCGCGTAAGTGTAAGAGGCCATGAAGATCAGGCCCAGGCTGACGCGGTGGGTGAAAGTGGCCTGCAACGAGTTGTAGTTGGAGATGGCGACCGGTTCCTGGGAGGCAGAGGCCGCTCCGCAGAACTCCGGATACGGGAGCAGCAGTTGTGCCTGCGAAACGGTCGGCGCGCTCAGTCCGCAGGAACTGGTCGGGAGGTTCAGTGAGTTCATGGCAGCGGCAAAGGGGTTTGCCACTTGGGTGTTCAGTGCAGAACCCATGGAGAGATATTTCGGATCCAACTCGCCGTAGTTCATGCCGCCGAGGATGATTCGCGTGCCCCGGTTCCCCACATAGTTGACGTCCAGCAGGTCGTTCGGAGTGACGGCGTACTGGAATCCAAACATGAACTGCTTGATGCGAGGATCGGGGTGGTACGGATTGACTCCCCCGCCCCCCTGCCCGACATTCGTGAGGCCGTGCAGCGCGTTTCCGGTAACCGGCAGAACGCCTGTGGAGAATGCCTGGGCGAGCGGCTGAACGACCGTGATCCCGTTGACCGTGGGAGTCCAATTCGTTCCCTGAGAATATCCCGGGTTCGGTCCATTGCCAAAAAAGCTTCTCGAGTAGTACAGCCCCCAGCCGCCGCGCATCACCAACTTAGGCACGATGTTGTAGGCGAACCCGACGCGAGGGGCCACGTCGTCCCAATTAAAGTTGTACAGATTACGGTGACCGGGGGCGGCGTAGACGATTTCCCCATACACAGGCAACCCGGCCGCGCTGCTGATCGGATTAAGCGCATGGAAATCGAAGTACGCCTGGTCGTTGCGCCGCGCGGTGATCGGGGTCTGAACCTCATATCGTAATCCGAGGTTCAAAGTGAACTTCCGGCTCACCTTCCAATCGTCCTCAACGTATCCTCCATGCAGGTAGTAGGACGACGCCGGAAATGCATTAAAGCCGGTAGAGCCGCCGGTACCGGCGCCGGCCATAAAGGAGGCGAACGCATCCCCGGCCGTTGTCGCGTTGTTCGGGTCTGGACCTGACGTCATGGCGTTTGAGAAGTTGAACTGCGTGGGAGCAATCCTGCCGCCATAAATATCGATCACGGCGCCCATATATCCGAACGAAAGTGAGTGCGCTTTGTGCGATTTGTTGAGGTCTATGGAAGCGGTACCCACATTGTTCGCAAAACTGGCTTGGCCGAAGCCGGTGGTTGCTCCCAGGGGAGCGTAGCCGGGCTGGGGGAAGCCTATCTGCGGAAACTGCGGAGAATACGTGTCGATTATGCCAGGCAGGCCAAGAGAGGAAGACTTGAACCCGAAGCTCTGAGTGTCGTTTCCTTCGGTCCATCGACTGAATTCCACGGCGCCGTTCATCACAAACGTGGGCGAAAAGATGTGCGAGGCGCCTGTGGCGATACTGTACCGGTTGTCGGGGTTGAAGACCTCCGGTCCACCAACGTCATTCGCCCCGTAATACGCCGGTGAACCTGCCTTGGTTTCCCACTTGCGGGACCAACGGCCGTACATCGAGGTGTTAGAGCTGAAATGGTGATCGATTCGAATTCCGTACTCGTTGGATTGAGTTGCTTGCGAACCCGAGACGTTGAAGTTGAATTGGCCATTGGGATTCTTCGGCCCAGGCCAGTAGCCTCCCGCTACAAACTTCGCCGCCAGAGCGTCAATTGCGCCAGCGCCATTCGATGGGATCTTGTTTCCCGGGTAAGGATCGCGGATGGTTACCATTTTGCCGGCATTGGGGCCGCTGGTGGCCAGAACCTGCCGGGTGGTGTAGGGATTGTAAATCTGCCCCGCCAGGATGGGCCGGCCCAAGGCATCGGTTCCGGTTTGGGCGCCGAGCTGCGCGGAGAAGTCCCCGGACTCCTGGGCGGAAGTGGGCACATTGTCGCTGAAAGTGCCGGCGTTGTTGAGCCGCAAGCCCTCATAATTGACAAAAAAGAATGTCTTGTCGCGCTGCTTGTAAATGCCCGGGATGTACAGCGGGCCTCCGCCGGCAGCTGCAAATTGATTGCGGTGGTCTGGAGTAATGGGGAGGTGGGACAGATTACGGAAGTAGGTGTTGGCGTCCAAATCGTTGTTGCGGAGGTACTCGCTCAATGTGAAATGGACGTCGCTGGTACCGGACCTGGTAATCATGTTCACCACGTTGCCGGTGCTCCATCCGTACTCTGCCGAGAACGAGTTCGTCGTTACCTTGAATTCCTGGGTGTCGTCCACCGCTGGGACATAAACCACTCCGCCCCAGCCGCCGGCCACGTTCCAACCGCCATCCAGGAGGAAAGCCGTGGTTCCGAAAAAGCCGCCGCCAAAACTCAAGAACGACATGTCCTGGTCGGCCGTATCCTCCGCTCCTCCTGCCGCCAATAACTGCTGCTGGGTCTGGTTGTTGACCGACGAGTTCAACATCACCAGGCCCACCACATTTCTCAGATTGAGTGGAAGTTCCTCAACTTGCCTGGTGGCAATCTCGGTGCCAACATTGGCGTCCTCGGTTTGCAACTGGGCCGCCGATTCGGAGACCGTCACCTGTTCGGACGTGCCGATGGTCAATTGAACGTTCTCGGTGAGAGAGTCTCCAGCGTTAAGGACAATCCCCGTTTGGCGGGTAGTCTTGAAACCCGAGGCGTTGACCTCAAGTGTGTAGGTGCCGGCAGGCAGCAGGGCGAACGAAAACTCTCCGGCCGCACCGGCGGCGGAGACCCGGGTGATTCCCTGTTCTGAATTGGTGAGCTTGACGGTTGCTTTCTGAACCCTGGCGCCGGAAGGGTCGGAGACCGTGCCCGACAGAGCTGCCGTGGAACTCAGGGTCTGAGCCTGGAGTGCCGGAGAGAGTGGCAGTCCGATGACCGTGATAGCCATAAGAACTGCACGAAGTCCAAGACGTAATCTGGTCATGCTGCCTCCTGAGGATTCCCTGCTCATCTCGCTCTTCATTGGCCCAAGCGTCTTTTGGGGAGCGACCGAGTCTCGCTTCAAGCCGATTGATCGACTGACATTGCTACAGCACGCTCTTTTGGCCAGCCTGCAAGACACGCACAAGAAAACGGGCCGTGCGTTCCGAATGGCAACGTACTGTACGGTACTGTTCGAGAGCGCTCCAACCTCCGGAGCCCCCGCTAAATCCTTTCGCACGCTATTGATTCGCAATGGCTTACTGCTCTCCGATTGGAGCGCGGGACCAGTCGCGACGAATAGCTGCATCCTATTGACTTCGCAGGACTTTTGGGAAAAGGACAACGATCCCAGGTTCTGACTTGTCAAGAGCGCTCGAAAGGGGTACAGTCCGTCTGAAACGGAGAATTCGAGGTTACTGATGGGGTATGCGGTTGAAAGGGACGAGGTTCCCGAGCGGCAAGAGGGCTCGGATAGGGTGCCCGCGACCGAAATCCAGAAAACGTTGTCTTCGATCCTGCGAAGTACGCCCTTTCACTCGAGCAAACAGTCTCAGGAACTGTTGCAGTACATCGTGAATCAGACTCTTGCCGGCCACTTTGAAATGCTCAAAGAGCGGATCGTTGGAGCGAATGTTTTCAACAGAAGCCCGGATTACGACACCAACGACGATCCGATCGTTCGGGCACGCGCCGCCGAGGTCAGGAAGCGGCTGGCACTCTACTATCAATCAGCGCGCGAGGAATCTGTCCTCGTCAGCATTCCTTCCGGCTCGTTTAAGGCCATCTTCGAATGGGCTGGCTCGAATTCGGTTCAGTTGCCGCCGGTACGTCAGCACGGACTCGAACGGGGCCAACCGCCAAACGAGCCAGTAACTCCGCCGGCATCCCAGGAGGTTGCAGGGCCCGACCCTGGGCCAACCTCTTCAAGACTTCGGGGCCGCAGATGGTGGATATTGATTGCCGCCGGATTGGTAATCCTGGCGTTGGTGATACAGCACTACTTCGCATCCCCGGAGGAGCGCGCCATCAATCAATTCTGGTCGCCTGTTTTGGATAGCTCCCACACGGTCTTGATCTATATTGGCAGCAATGCTGTGTATCAGTTGTCTTCCTCCTACATCGATGCGTACTATCAGCAACACCCCCGAAGCCAAACTGAGGAAATGGGAATGGAGACCTATATCCCATTACCGCCTGGCGCCAAGATCGACGCTAACGATCTATATCCCGCAAAGGATACCTTCGTCACCATCGGCGATGTCGCGGCAACAACAAAGATCGCGTCCTTGCTGGTGCATCGCAATAAGCAATTCGACATTCGGTTCGGAAGCGACGTAGCGTTTGGCGATCTGCGCGAACATCCCACGATCCTGATTGGCGCGCACAACAACTCCTGGACTCTTACCATGACGGCGAATCTGCGTTATGTCTTCGATGGGCACGTTGCCATTGTGGACCGCTCAGACTCACAAAAGCACTGGTCCACCAATGCTCCCGAATTTGCAGAGGACTACGCGATCGTATCCCGGGTCCTGAACTCCAAGACCGGCACAACGGTGATTACAGCCGCGGGAATCGGACACGCAGGTACGCGCGCAGCCGCCGAGTTCCTGACCAATCCGCAGGCCATCTCGACCCTGGTGAAGTCTCTCCCCAAAGGCTGGGAGCGGAAGAATCTTCAGATTGTCCTGCATACCAGCGTTATCAACCAGCTTCCGAGCGCTCCGGACGTTGTTGCTACCTACTGCTGGTAGACAGATGGGTAGGCCCCGACACAGCTTTCATGGACTGATCAACTGATCCACATGAGGCATGGGAACCCGGTAAGTTGACTACGATTCTCATCGTTGCTCTCCGCTCAAAGAAATAGGAGCGAGCCCAGAATCCCCGTTGCCGACTTTACCTCCAGGTGAATGTTGACCTCTGCCATGACAGCGAAAAGGAAGGTCGTAACTTACAGAAAACAAGCGTCGCGGATGGCTTCTTTTGGCGCTGTAAGGAACGATCGGGAACCGTTATCGAACCCATATCAAACCCACGACCTCTGCCCTGTAGACCTCTGCCCGAATCGGAATCTGGCTCAATGAGTGCTTCGGCCCGATGTCGGTAGTCGAGAGCCGAAGATGGCGACATCTCTGAACCCCGTCCGACCGGTGGTCACCGAAGCCGCAGGCTGCTCAAACTGCCTTCCAATCTGTTTGCGATTTGATGAGCTCGCTGACGATTCCCATGAAGGATCGCGCCTCGGGCGTTGGCACGCGGGGATAGAGCAGTGTGCCTTTTACCTCTCCGACGAAATCGGTGAGTTCCGAAACGACGAGAGACTTCGAGACGTTTGGAAGAATTCTGGGGAGAATTGTGGCGGCGATGCCTGCCTTCACCAGAGCGACGATCGTGGTTACGTCGTCCACTTCCATGAGAACTTGGGGATGAATGTCTGCCCGCTTGAGAGCGTCATCGAGCCGTGAACGGGTACCGCACCATCGAGGCGGAAGAACGAGGGGTAGCCGGCAGAACTGCTTAAGGCTCTGCGTCTTGGACGCTCCCATCGAAGGCGCAGAGAAACCAGTCATTCCGGTCCGGAAGACCTCCTCTCGTGCGACCAGCGACGACTCGGGAAGCTCCAGTCCAAGACACACATCGAGTTGGCCATTTTCCAGGCCGTGGAGAAGCTCTTTCGGTACGGCTCTGGTGACACTGGTAAAAATCTCTGGATGCCGCTTGTAAAAGGACAGCAGGATGGCAGGCGCCAGATGAAGGGACGCAGTAATGCTTATACCTAGCCTCAACCTTCTTGGAGCGCTTTGCCCCCGCTCAGAAAGAGCCGATTGCGCCAAGTCGAATGTGCTGCTGATGCGGCGGGCAAATGGAAGAAACGTGCGCCCGACCTCCGAGAGCTTCAGGCCAGCTGGCGAACGATGGAACAATACGGCGCCCAGATCGCGCTCCATCTTTTGAAGCTGTTGTGTGAGCCTCGGTTGGGAGCTGCCAAGCTCCTCCGCAGCTTGCCGAAGGGAGCTCGTCCTGGCCAACGTTTCCAAGAGCTTACAGTGCATCACGTTCATTGCACCATCAGTATATAAGAGAATCTTATTGGCATATAAAGCGCATTCCGCCGCCCCAACCTTTGGCATCCTCTTGTAGAGCGGTCACCAGCCGCCATATCGACGAGAGGTTTTTCCAGCATGAGCATCGAAACGAACAGATTTGCAATGCAACGCTTCCTTGAGTTCATCAATACCGCCAGTCCGAAGATGGCCGACGAGTTGATTGCGTCCGACGCGACCTTCTTCGTTCCGGGGCGCACCGAGCCAATGCGGGGCCCGGCAGGTTATATGAACATTCTGGGGATGATGCGGGGCGGATTCCCCGACATTCAATGGACGCTTGAAGAGACGATTGCCGAAGGCGACAAAGTGGCGGCACGGTTCACCATGCGCGGGACGCACGACGGCGCTTTCTTCGGCTTTCCGGCGACAGGTAAGAAGATCGAGGTGCGCGCAATGAATTTCTACAGGCTGCGCTCAGGGCAATTCGTCGAGGAATATGGTCAACCGGATCTGCTCGAGCTTCTGAAGCAAATTGGCGCCATTCCACCTGGTTAACGCCGCTGGCGGGCAAAACCCGTTGCAGCGCCACCGTGACGCACCCATTTCCCAGACCCATGCCCCCTCATCGCACCCACTTCCCCGACTTACTGACGTCTGGCCAACTTGCCCACACGGTGGCTTGGCCCTCAACCATTCATTCCGTCACGATGCCGTTTGGCGCGCGGCTAAGTGCTGACCTTCACTTTGGAAATGCTCACTCGACCGCTAGTGGCGCTAAGCTTCAATGCATTCGCATCCAGTGGAGCAGTCAACAGCGCAGACATCGATGACTCGCCATTGTTCAGGAATACTTCGATAGATCCTGCATCAAGAAAAATGCTAATGGAAACCGGCTTAGTGAAATCACATGGAACGGAGCGACGAGAGTTCCAAGCATCTCCTTCTTTCGGAATGGGGCCGCATCGTTCGCGATCAAGGAATGCGTTGCCTGAACCTGGGTTGAATCCGAGTTGCGTCGAGTAGCCGGCTCCTCCACGAACAGACAGGGAAATGGCCTTGGGCCAAGATCCGCTTACGGGTGACATGGTCAGATCTATCCGGCAGCAAGTTTGCGCTGCACCGTTTGGCCACACGTAATCGTGTCCATCAGCGACGATCTGCTGTTTGCCGAGAATAGTGGCGCTAAATAGCAATCGCACTGCGTCGACGGGGCGGTTCTGCAGGATCGGTTTTCCGTTTACGAGTTGGAGACGAAGTTCCCGCACTAAGCTCAGTTGCCCGATGTAGCCCTTTTGCTGAACCGCGTCTGCATAGTTCCAGTTGTTCATCCAAGCAATTGCAAAGGTGTGCTCCAAAGGGTCTGCTGAGTTCCCGCTGAATGCTGTCGCGGCGTAAAAATCCGGCCCTTCGTCCAGCCAGCGGCCGGCCCCTTCGTCTGGCTGAAAGTTATGGCCATCGAAGGCGCCCACCCAGTAATGAGTTCCCGTGGTAAACCCGCTGGCCGTTCCGTTTGCCCCGCACAGAAGAACCCACTTTTCGCCAGCTATCTTTCCGTCTGGATCGTGTAAATGCAAAGGAAACAGATTCGGGCATTCGAGCGTGCCTAGTTCAGCGTTTTGCAGACTACCGCTTGGCTTCCACGACTTCAAGTCGGAAGACCTGTAAAAGCCTATTTGGCCTGGTTCCGCAAGGCACATCACCCAGCTTTGAGTAGGCTCGTGCCAGCGAACATTGGGGTCGCGAAAAACCTTGTCCCTAAGATTCGAATCCTTGGCTCGCGGATTTGTCATCACTGCCGAGTCGAATTGGAAGGAGACGCCACCATCATTTGAGTACCATCGGCCCGTCCCCTGTCCTCCCATTGGCCTGCACGGCATTGTCATCAGCGCCACAACGGTGTCTCGACCAAAGCCTGCAGTATTCGCCTTATCAACTACCGACGAACCTGTCCACACGTCTCCATAGGGGGTCGTGTTCTTGGGGATTGAGGTGCCTTGCTCCGCCCAGTGCACCAGGTCTTTAGAGGTAAAGCGCAGCCAAACCGTGCCACGTCCGTCAGGGAAATCTTTGTTCCACAAAATCCACAGATTCCAACAGCCATTTATCCACAGTGGTCTCTGTGGATCGTTAATCCGTCCAGTTGCTGTGGCGGCGTGAAATCTGGGAACCCTTGAACCAATACCCGCAGTGACCTCTGAGAATAATCTCCGGGCCGACGAATGAAGCAATGAAGCGCTTCCGATCAAGCCAAGCACCCGGCGTCTCGTCATGAAGCCACTCATCATATCCTCCGGGAAGATTGCAACGCATTTACCCAACCTATGGTTTCCTGACGCTAACTATCTCTGCGCCGAACGAAATGCCCTGCGTTTGCCGCCGAGATCATCCGGGATCGCCCTATCAACAATCGGATTCTCCACGGGTCGCCACGGCTTCGCGACGGTTCAGAGGACAGCTCCGTTGAGAATTTGATTTAGGAACCGTGCTCCGGTCGAGGCGATCTCCTCCGGAGATACGGAGGTATCTGCCCAGAGTGCTCCTGGCGCATCTATCTCCTGCGGAGAATAGCCGAATCCCTCGATCATTAGGTAACCGTTGTATCCGATTTTCTTAAGAGCAGCGACAATGCCCGGAAAATCAACATGGCCTTTACCTAAGAGACCGCGGTCGTTCTCGCTCGCGTGGATGTGCTTGAGGTGCGGGCCTATCGAAGTCAAGGCTTCCGGTATGTCCCGTTCTTCGATGTTGGCGTGGAATGTGTCGATCGTTACACCGAAGCGAGGATGCCCGATCGCTTCACAAAGGGAGCTCGCTTCTCTCGCGGTTCTGACGAAGAAAGTCTCGGACCGATTGACAGGCTCGATAGAGATGGTCACGTCGCAGGAATCGAGAACGTCACATACGGACCGAAATGCATCCACAGCCCATGACCATTCTTCTTTCGTCGGTCGGTGGTCCGGGAGATAGCCAATCGGCGCGTAGAGGGGACCGCCAAGAAGCTTGGCTCCGAGTTCCGAGGCCGTCTCGATGCATCTGACCAGATGCTGCACTGAAGTCTTCCTGACCGTGGCGTCCGGACTGATCGGATTGACGCCGAGAGGCAGGATGGCGCACACAGTGCATTCGAGATCGGAGGCCTCGAAGGCTCGCCGAATGTCATCGACGGCAAGATCGGCGGGATCAAACATAGCGATCTCAAAGCCGCTGAAGCCCATTTCTTTTATCAGGGGCACAAGCCGAAGATGTGACCAGCCGAACTTCGCTGTCCACGCAAATGCACTTACGCCAAGCTTCATTGCTGACCTCCTATTGCCTAATCTTTGACCCCGATGGGATGACTTGACTCACCGTCTAAATGCGCCATTCGGAATGTCTATGCTTGCTCAAATATGCACTTCAACCATACGACTCAGGCCTTCACTAGTCGAAGTTGAAGTTGTTCGAGAGTCTGGCCCTTTGTTTCCGGATAAGCGAACAGCACAACTACGAATTGCAACACGGTCATCGCGGAGAAGAACACAAACGGTGCACCGCGACCCATGGATGCCGCCACAGTGGGAAAGACCAGCGCGATGCAGGTGTTCATAATCCAATGGCTGGCGTTTCCAACCCCCTGGCCTTTGGATCGCACATGATTGGGAAACACTTCGCCAATATAGACCCAAATGACCGCACCTTGCGAAAGCGCGAAGAAGGCAATGTAGGCGACGAGAAGCAATACGAGTGCGGACTGGTGCGAGTTGGATATAAAAATCCATGCCACACCGGCCAAACATGTGGCAGTGCCGGCAGCGCCGATCAGCAGCAGCGTCTTGCGCCCCAGTTTGTCGATCACAGACATGCCGACCATGGTGAAGATCAGGTTCGTGAAGCCAATTGCAACAGCTTGCTGATCTCCGGAAATCTGACTGAATCCGGCAGCCGCAAAGATGTTGTTCAGATAGTAGAGAATCGCGTTAATGCCGGCTAGTTGATTGAACGCCCCAATTGTGATGGCGAGGAACAGGGGATATCGGTACTTCCAGCGAAAGACCGGTTCGTGAGCGGTAGCGTGCTCCTGATTAAGCGCGGCGCGAATTTCGGCTAGTTCACCTTCTGGATTTGGCTCGCCCATCAGCCGAAGCACCTCGAGAGCTTCATCGATCCTGTTCTTTGAGGCGGACCAGCGGGGGCTGCGTGGAATGCTGAAGAGCAAGACCAGAAACCCAATTGCCGGAACCGCGGCTATACCTATTTGCCAGCGCCACTCCGCCGCACCCAGATGCAGAAGTCGAATGAAGTAGTTTGAGGTGTAGGCCACCAGTATTCCGAAGACCACATTGAATTGAAACGCGCCGACTAGTCTTCCGCGCCACTTGGCGGGGGCGAGTTCCGCGATGTAGACCGGGCCCAGCACCGACGAGGCGCCGATACCAAGCCCACCGATGAAGCGAAACACCATGAGCGAGGGCCAACTCCACGCAAGCGCGCTGCCCAACGCTGAAATCACGTAAAGGATGGCGGTAATCCGGAGTGTTTCGCGGCCGCCGAGTTTCTGACCAATAACGCCGGCGCTGAACGATCCGACCACTGTTCCGATAAGCGCGATTGCCACCGTCCATCCTTTGCCATAATCGCTCAAGTGATATAGCCGGACAAGCGCATCCAGGACGCCGGAGATGACGACGGTATCGAAGCCGAAGAGCAGGCCGCCCAATGCGCCTGTCAACGTCGCTTTCATCAATCTTGAATTTGGTCGCAATCTGCACCTTTTCTTGAGCGAGTCTCTGAGCCTTTGCTCGTAATGCGATACTATTAAGCTTGCGCGCGAAGAGTTGAGCCCCTTGGTGGCCTCCGCTCTGCTTCGTCAAGTTGTCAGACGATCGGAGGATATTGGCCGCAATTGAAAGACGGCATAGTCCTGAAGTTGACCAGGAGAACCGCTCCAGATGATCTGCACTTCTCCAGCCTTGTCTGCCGGTTCGTAGCATCGAGTGGTCATGGCCTGCCGCTTGTCAAAAAAGGTTTCGATCACCGAGCCATCGAGCCAGATACGAACTGTCGAGACTTGATCGGAGACAGGGCTGAGCGGTAGCAAGCGATCGCCGATCGCCGCCATCGGTTTGCCGTTCGCGTATGAAAACGCAATTTTAAGCAGCGATTGGGTCCCGGATGGTCCCTGCGCTTGGAGTTCCAGATTGCAAGGGTTAGCTGAGGCCCGAAATTTGCACATGATTTCCCCGGACCTCTCGCGGATCTTCCCGAGGCTGGTCGCTGAATCGCTGCCCATAGGCAGCGGACTATCAGTCGACACCTTATTCTGCCGGAGCGTCTCCAATTCCGGTGCGAACCTCTATCTGCAATTTGCGATCATCACTCAGCGTCAGCACGCGCGGCAGCGAGATGCAGCCGGACCAACCTGCCTGGGTAGCCTCGGAACGTGAGCGGGTTTCTTGCAGCCAGCCCCACAATATTCGACGCCCAGTCCCGTCAACCATGCTTCTGGGAGCGTAGTAGGAGCCGTGATCGAGAATGCCCTTGGAATCCGAGTGAAACCGCAGCTCCGACTCATCGAAAGTTCCTACCTCCCAGAAAGTCGCATGCTCGGTGGAATAAATCAAAACATGCTTATCTCCGAGCGGGAAGAAATCGGGACACTCCCACATTTCGCCACTGGGAACGGGGTTTGAGAACGACTGTCCATTCCAGATGCCCTGCGCGAGCGGATGGACGTATTCCCAATGAAGCATATCTTTCGATCTGTAAAGGAGGACGGCGCCCCCGACCTGAGGAAAACCTGATCCCACGCCCATGTACCAGGTATTTCCGGACTTCCATCCGAACGGATCCCGGAAGCCAGTCACCTGCATTCCCGGCGGAGGTCCAATGATTACCGGTGCAGGCAGCTTTTTGAATTCGCGAAGATCTGGGTCCGTCGATGTCGCAATGCACTGGGTCTCTTTCAGGCCCTCGGCGCGGATCGTTTCCTGATCACGCGACACCTTAGTGACGCCCGTGTAGACAATGCTCGCACCTTCGCCGCCTGGCATGACGCCACCCGTGAAGGTTCCGTAAGAGTCATAGCCGTTCTCCGTGGGGATTAGTGCAATCGGCATGTGGTCCCAGTGAACGAGGTCTGAGCTGACGGCATGCTGCCAACCCCGCCCTCCAAAGCTGCCGTGAAAAAACACATGAAACTTTCCACCGAAGAACCGAGGCGCACACGGATCGCCCACAAACCCGGCCTGCGGCAGGAGATGAAATTGCGGGCGCAAGGGGTCGTTGGCTAGTTCCTGCCGGGCTGATGGATTCTCAAAAGCCGGATCTACCGCAACTGAATCAATGGCGAACGTCTTTCCTGTTAATAGAACGGAAGATGCCGAGGCAAAAACGAACTGTCGTCGGTTCACATGGTCTCCAATTCAGCAGTTTTCGGAAGATCGACAGGGTTGGCACCGATGGTGCGCCAGTCGGCTACTCTTGTTACCGTTTGCCCATTGCGGCCAAGGACGGCTTGGCGGCAGGAATTTCCAGAAAGAGATCCATTTCGCGCTTTGCATCCTCTCGGCGCCCATCGCTGCATAAGCACATAGATGAGCTTGTGTGAGCGGTCGATAGGCGCATAGCGGAGTTGAAACGGCAAATGACATCGTTCCTTTTGGGTCTGCGCTACACTTAGCTGAGAGAAGCAATTTGCAGGTTTGAAATCGCCGCACTTCCGCCGGATGCCGCAAGAGCAACACCGGTCGCATCCGATGGAGTCGTAATGAGCGCTGAGATAGCCTGCTCACCCCCGTTTAGAAACACCTCCACCGAGCCAGTGTCCACAAACACACTTACAGAAACGGGCGCGCTGAAGTCACAGACGGCCTGGCGCACAGTGTTCCATGCTGTATCTGATATGGGAGCTTTTCCGCACTGACTGCGGTTCAACGCCACGATTGACTGCGAGGGCTGGAAAACGAGCTTGGTCAGATCCCCGTCTCCGGAGCGCACTGTGAGATCAATCTCGCTGGGCCAGGAGCCATTAACAGAAGAGAGCGTGAAGTCGATCCTGCAACTTGGATTGCCTGTCCATGCAGGCCACGAATACGGCGTTGCGCCAGAAATGGTCTGGTTTGATCCCTGAACTGTGGATTTGAATATGCTGTTCTGCGCCGCAATTGACTTGTTCACCAGGATAGGCGTACCGCTAACGATCTGCAGAATAAGCTGGCGCATGATGCTCAACTGGCCGTAATAGCCGCTGGTCGGCATTGCCTTAGCGTAATCCCAGTTGTTTTCCCATGCGATGGCATATGCATAGGCCAGTGGATCAGTGGCGTTGGCATCAGCAAAGACGGTAGTGGCATAGAAGTCAGGCCCTGCATCGAGCCAATTCCCGGTCCAGTCGTCGGGCGTAAAGGTGGTGCCATCAAAGCTTCCAACCCAGTATTGTGTGCCCGTGGTAAACCCCGCAGCCGTTCCATTGGCGCCGCACAGCAGCACCCATTTGTCCTGGCCGGTTGTGCCATCGGCATTGTAGAGGTGTAACGGGAACATGTGCGGACACTCCATCGTGCCAAGATCGCTACGGACCATGGCGCTCTGGTAAGTCCAGGTTTTCAAATCTGCGGATGTGTAGATGCTGAGCTTGCCGACCTCTGCCAGGTTTATGATCCAACGATTAGCGGGTGCGTACCAAAAAACGCTGGGATCACGGAATACCAGATCAGAAATGGAAGTATTGCCTGCAAGTGGATTGGTCTGCACGATGGAACCGAACTGGAAGGAGACGCCACCATTGGTCGAGTACCACAGACCGGTCCCCTGCCCGCCCAGACTGTTGCATGGCATGGTCATCAGCGCGATGACTGCGCCAGCACCGTAACCTGCAGTGTTGTTCGTGTCCACCACTGACGATCCGCCCCAGACGTCGCCATACGCTGTGGTGTACTTCGGAATCGAGACACCCTGGTCCGTCCAATTCACTAGGTCAGAAGATGTGTACCGCCGCCATGCTGTGCCGTTGCCCGTGGGAAAGTCCGTATTCCACAGAACCCAGAGATTCCAGATACCGCCCATCCATAGCGGGCGGACCGGATCGTTAATCCATCCGGAAGCGGGCGTCAAATGATACGCCGGACGCGCCTGAGTTGGAGTGGGAGTTGGAGTGGGAGTTGGAGATGGGTTGGATCCTCCGGAGCCAGACGAGGACGAACATCCGTGCAAAAAGAGCGTGGCGGGCATTGCTCCGGCAATCATTGCCAGAGCGGCACGACGGGACATGGAGGTTTCATTCATTTAGACGCAATCCTCTAGTTCGGTCGATGCTGAACAACTGACCAAGGCACTTTTGTCGCGGGCATGTCAATCAGGGAGTTTGAGTGATGTTGCCAGAAGCGGGAGAATTGGGAATAGGGTGTTCGGCAGCATGGGCCGTGTGAAGCTTCTTGAACTCAGACATCTCTTGATTAGCCTCTACGGAGCGGCCTAATTCACGGTAGGCTTTCGCCAAGTGATAATGTGCTGTCTCGTTATTTGGGTCGAGGCGAGTTGCTGTGACCAGATGCTCCAAAGCCTCTGCGGGTTTTTCTGCATCCAGAAGGAGATCCCCCAACCCAACCTGTGCGTTCGAATAGTTTGGATTGATTCGAAGAGCCTTTTCGAAATGTGATTCAGACAGTTCTGGCTGGTGAGTAAGACGCAGGCTTTCACCCAATTCGCACTCTGCACGATAGTCATCTGGATCGGAGGCTATTGCGGTTTCAAATTCATGCTGAGCCTCTTCCGGACTGGACGAATTCATCACCAAGGCATGTCCCAACTGAAAGTGGATTCCAGGAAGCGTGGGATCGGCCTTGATTGCTGCCCTAAACTGTTCGACAGCGCCTGACATATCTTCCTGCGTAAGCGCCGACTCTCCAAGTATCTGATGAACCCGTCCAGAATCCGGCGCAACTTTAGAGAGCGTCGAGAGGGCTTGTGTTGCCAATTCCAAATACACGCGATAGCTCACGTACAGAACTTCTTGATCGTGTGGATTGGTTTTCTGAAGTGCGCGAACAACATCTATTGCCTGATCGACAGTTTTCGATTCTTCGTGGGCCTGGACAAGCGCAACGCCCACATTGATTTCGAGTTCATTGCTTCGAATATGTGCAAAGGATTGCTCAAGGAGGGCGATACCTGCTTCCGGAGCCCCAGTACGCATCTGACAGAATCCCAGGAATGCCTTCGCATCCCACAAGGACTCATCTCGCTTGAGTGCATCGGTAAATAGCTTCTTGGCCTGTTCGAAGTCGCCGCTCTTATATGCGATAACGCCAAGATTGGCGTATACGCCTGCATTGGACGGGTCCAGTTTCAGGATTTGCCTGAATTCTTCGGCCGCCTTATCAGTTTGACCCGATGCGAGAGCTGCTTCAGCTTGCTTGAAATGTGCGACGACTTGTGCATTCCGATCTGATTGAGCCACGAGATTGCTCAAAAAGAAAGATAGAAAGATCAGACATAGGACATTCCTGCAATGCATTTTGTACAGCTTGGTGATCATAATGCACCCTGGATTAGTGATAATGGAGTACCCACGGACCCGTCTAGACGCCGAAGTCGGCTGTAGAAGACATCGCGTGTCTCCGACAACATGGACTTGCAGGATCTCGCAAGAGATACTCAATAGCTTCAGGGCGTCTGGCGGCAAGATTCTCATTACCGGCAAACGCCTTGAAGCTACGCTGTCAATATTAAGTGCGATTCCTCTTCAATGGTCCCCAAAATTCATCTGACTTAGGGGAATCTTTGAAGGGGGTCGACTCTACCATCGCACGTGCACGTTGAACTGCATCCGGCGCATATCCTCGGAAGTGCCATAGATTTTCCCGTAGTTTGGGTCTTCCATGTTCATAGTCGGAGATCCGAGGTTTGCGTGATTGAATGCGTTGAAGTTTTCCCACCGGAAATCCAGCGTCGTGGGATTGTCTGCGAGTATCGTTTTGAATGCGAAAGACTTCCCGAACGACCAGTCTGCGTTGTAGAGGCCGGGGCCGCGCATAATGCCAGGGTGGGCATCTCCAAATTGGTAGAGGGTGGTAGGGTGTGAGAGAGCAGCGGCATTGAGCCAGCCGTTTCGATTTTTTGTCTTGGAGTAGAAGGAGACGCCGGGAACGCGGTTTGGGCGTTGGCCAAAATACGCGTGCAATTCTCCGTTGTACGCATCGCTTGGTGATAGTGCAATGCCGGATTGTATGGTCGTAAAGCCGTCGAAGGTCCACCCGCCCAGCAAAGTTTGCACCACTGGATTGGCATTGGTTCCAAAGCGTTCTCCTCTTCCGAAGGGAACCTTGAAGCTATGGGTTGTGTTCCAAATAACGGCCCGATTGAGATAAGACACACCGTGCGCAGCTCGGATGTCAAAGAATTCCGTGGGCGCGTTCCCGCGGTTTCCAATCTGGTTGTCGAGCGCCTTTGCCCAGGTAAGGTTCGAGTTGACACTGTAGCCGTTGGTGAAGCGCTTCGCAGCGATGATCTGCAGCGAGTTAAAGCTGGAGTCATCGCATGTGCAGTTGACGTAAACCTGATTATAGTAATTACCGTAATGGAAGTAGGGACGACGCAGATCCCAATCATCTCCCGGACCCGGCACAACATCGTTGGCGTTGTAGATCGAGTAGTCCAGGTGATTGCCGCGGTTCCCTACATAAGCCGCGGTGAGAGTAAGGTCCCTGGCGACCTGGCGCTCAATCGAGAAGTTCCACGAATCGATACTCTCAGTCTTGCGTTCAAGGGGAAATGCCTTGACGCTCTGGCTCGCAATCAGGGCCATATGACCGCTTTTTGGCAACGGGTCCGTGCTAAAGGCCGGTACCGGCGCGCTAAGGTTCGGGAGAGCAGAGAGCCCAAAATAGGGGGTGCTTTGCGAGAGTGTTTGATTCTGTGCAACAGGATAGAAAGTGTCCAGGTGGTTGAAAGCGGCGTCGAACCCGTTAATAAAGTAACTGCGGCCTAAGCCCGCCCGAATTACCGTCTTCTCCGTGATTGCGTAGGTGGCGCCCAAACGCGGAGCAAAGTTCGTATAACGTGGCTTGACGTCGCTATACTTGGACACGTCGCCGACGCCGGCGATGAGAACTTCGCCCGTGTTCAGATTGAAGTTGGCATCCCCTCCAGCCTTCTTCGGACTGATTGGGGAAATATAGTCCCAGCGGCCCCCGAAGTTCAGCGTGATCTTACGAGTCGCTCTCCAGGTGTCTCCTGCATACCCAGAGATACGCGTGGCTCGTTCGTCGGGTTCCTGGATGATGCCGCCGTGATCGAAGAAGGTTGGTTCTCCCAATAAGAACGTCCCCATTCCCAGTCCGGCGTTCGGCTGCTCCATAGTACTTGTGATGTCGTCGCCGAACGTGAAGTCTCCGCGAGTGCTTGAGAACAGGGTGAATAGGTCCTCGTAGTTGCGGCGAACGTCGGCGCCCCAACGAATTTGATGGTTGCCTGCGATTTTGGTCCAGTTGTTCACGGCTTGGAACATGAGCGAGCGATCGAGGCGGGGCACAGAACCAGCGACGCCGAACTGATAATTTGCGAACGGGTTGTTGATAACGATGTTGGACAACCCACCATAGATTTTTCCCCCGGTATTGATACCTGTGATGCCGACGCTATTGTCAGTCGCCAAGTCCGAGTCATTCTGATATTCATTCAAATAAAATTGGGCATATCCGATGCGTGCTTCGCTCAACAGCGTTGCACCGAACGTGTGGGTGTGATTGATCGACAGGAGTTGGTTTTTGGTATCGGTCGTGGCCGAATTGCCTTCAAGGCCAAAACCTCCGGCCACCTTTCCAAATACACCGGGGCTTGCCAGGTGAGACCACATATAGGAATACCGCGTGAAGATCTTATCGTGTTCTGAGATATTCCAATCCACACGTCCGTCGATCTCACTTGTATTGAAGAGGGCTTTCCCGTATCCACGGTAATTCTGATTGACGTTCTGATTCAGATTGGCGCGCGGCAAGAGTGCCAAGAGTTTGAGCGCCACCGGGTTAAATCGGTTGGACGGAATGATATTGTCCGGAAATTGAGTCCTGCCACTGCCGTCAGGGTTACCTGTAAGCGGATCAAAGATGGGATTCGTGGCTGCATAGGCACTGAAATCGCCGTTGCGGAAGGCGTCATTCGGCACATCAGCATTCGCAGCGCCTGTCAAGCGACGGTCGTTACGCCTGTAATCCGTAAAGAAGAATAACTTCTCTTTGCGGATCGGGCCACCCAAGGCGAGACCCTCAATGTTCTCATTGTAAGGATTTGGCTTGGTGGTACCTGTTTCATAGAAAGGATTGCGGGCAAACGAGAGGGAGTTGCGGTTGGACCAATAAGTCGAGCCATGGAACGCATTACTTCCTGACTTCGTTACGTACTGTGCCACCATTCCGCCGACTGATCCGTACTCAGGGTCATAATCAGCTGTGGTAATCTTCAGTTCCTGCACAGAGTCAGGCGGAGGCACGATGATCTGAAGTCCGGTGAACCCCCAGGCGATATCCGTGATGCCATCTACTTGGTAGTCATTCGCCATCCAGAGTTGGCCATTGACCGATGTCATAAAGCCTTCTGATGGGTTCTCATTGTTGCCAATCTGAAAACTGTGCGGCTCGACTCCGGGAGCCGTCAGATAGAGGTGGGTGAGGTTGTTGTCGCTGACGGGCAACGTTTCAAGATCGTGTTGATCTAGAGTCGTATCGACATCGGTCTTATCCGTTTTGAGAGCCGCCGCCTCCGCGGTTACCGTCACTGTTTCCTGTGCGGATCCCACAGCTAGACGAGCATCGGTCCGAACGGTCGAGTCCACGCCGAGAACGATATGCTCCTTGCTAAAGGTCTTGAACCCATCCCGGACGACTGCCACAGCATACTGGCCCGCAATAATGTTGGTGACGTTGTAGAAGCCCGAATGGTCGGTGACGGTTTTTGATTCAACGCCCGTTCCTTCGTTCTTAACACTCACTTGCGCATCGGGAACGGCTGCCCCTGTGTTGTCGGTCACAAATCCGGAGATTGAACCGGAGGTTGCTTGAGCTGCTGCCCAATGGGGAGAAGCTAGCACGAGAGAGAACAGTGCAAGGAGGTGGACTACACCCCAGAGATTCCTAGCACTAGCAAGTCTGCCTAGCGATTTACTGCGATCCATGTTGCCTCCTAAAGTGGACCGCTCCTTTGTAGGCGTGCTAACTAGTCATTGTCAACATAAAATAATATACAAGAATATATAACCTGACTAGACAACCTATTGAAGAATCTTGCCTGGGCGATCTGCTGGTTGCACAGGATCACTCGTAAACACTTCAATTTCGGTAGATTGGCTTTTATCGGCTCAAAATGAAATCGTATTCAATTCTTCTCGCGACTACCGCAAGACTCGCGTATCACCAGACGACAGTTCAGGGAGATCTCCCGGATGGGCAAATCCGGATTGTTCAAGCGCTCGAACATCGTCGCCATGGCAACTTTTCCGATGTCCTGGCAGGGCTGACGCTGGGTGGTAAGCGGGATGGGCAGAAGGCTGGCGTATTTGACATCATCGATGCCTACGATGCGGATCTCTTTGGGTATCTGAACCCCTAACGCAATCAGAGTCTTCATCAGCGTTGCCGCGGTATGGTCATTCGCACACAAAAACGCATCGGGGCGATGTTTCTTGAGCACCGACCTGAGCAGCGATTCATCCGCCGGATCTCCACGGGTCACCAGGTTCTCGCACCGGTGCAGGTCGGAGTCGAACAATGCTTCCCGATACCCGGCTATGCGCGCATCAACGGTCGATGCCGATAACTGCTTTCCCAGGAACGCAATGCGCTTGGCGCCAAGCTTAACAAGGTGCATTGTCGCCCCATAGGCTGTCCGCCGATTATCAATGCCGACGAGATCATACTCCGCTCGTGCTGGATAGCCGTTGATGCAACGGTCAAGCAGGACAACTGGGATGCGCGCCTTGTCAAGGGACGCCACCACCATCTTGTTCACTTCGTCTTTAGTAGGGACTAATTCCAGAGGAGCGAAGAAAACGCCTGAGACCCGCTGCCGGATGAATTCTTCGCACAATTCGCGAGCCACAACCTCGTTCTGGTCGCTTTTGATGAAGGAATTACCCCACAAGAGCGATACCTTGCTCTCCGATCGATACTGGGTCATTCCCTGGCAGATGGGTTCAAAGATCTCCGTTTGCCCCAGTTCCGGAATCAACAACCCGAACAACCTGTTGTCCTGGCCGGTAGGAGCTACAAATGTGCCCGATCCGGGCCGACGTACTACAAGCCCCAATTGCTCCAACTCTTTGAAAGCCTTGACTATCGTCATTCGAGCCACTCCGAAGCGTCGCACCAGCTCGGCTTCACTCGGGAGCTTCGCTCCCTCGCGATATTCGCCACTGATAACGCTTTCACGCAGGGCATCAAGAATGATCTTGAATTTCGGAATATGACGGCCCCCGTCGGTAACAGGACCCTCCCGGAGGGCATTCGCCGCAGTTTTCATAGACTTGGAGATCATTGTAGGACATCTCCTTTGCTGCTAACCGGCCTTTTTCTGTTTCTCGCAAATATCAGGCTAGACAGATCGCACACCAGAAGACTATACCTTTGTCTACATCTTGTATATGCTCGTTTACGGGTGCGAAGGGAGTCTCGATGCGGATCCTGAGTACTGGGGAAATATTGTGGGACATAGTTGAAGGCGGGGAGTTCTTGGGCGGCGCTCCTCTCAATTTCTCGGTGACATCTCAGAAACTGGGAGGTCTGGTTTCACTTCTGACTGGAGTTGGGGATGACGAAATGGGCCGGAAAGCACTCCAACAGATGAATTCACTTGGGCTGAAGACCGATTTCGTACAGATAGTTCGAGGAGCTCCCACTGGTACCGCGCTGGTCACTCTTGACGACTCAGGGAGCGCCACTTTTCGGATCGGTCGGCCCGCGGCGTTTGATGTTCTAAACGTCAACTCCGGCTTGATCGAGCGATGTCAAACAGCGTTACCGGATTGGATCTACTTTGGAACGCTCGCGAATGCGCACGCCTCCAACGAGGAGTTGCTTCACCGTCTTGTGGAGCAGCTGCCGCCAGTCAGGTGTTTCTATGACATGAATTTGCGAGACGGCCACTGGAGCCTGCCGTTGATTGAAAGGCTTTCCGCAATGGCTACAGTCATCAAGCTAAATGACGAGGAAGCGAAACGAATCTTCGACCTGAAATTTGGAAGCCTCCCCTATACATTGGAGCGGTTCTGCCAACGCTGGTCGGAAGCATTTGGAGCTCAACAGATCTGCGTGACAATGGGCAGCGCCGGGTGCGCACTCTACTCGGACAACGTTTTCCAAACGTTCGGAGGCTACTCCGTCGACGTTGTGGACACAGTCGGAGCCGGAGATGCTTTTGCCGCGGGCCTGTTGTACGGACTTGACCGCGGCTGGTTGCCGCAACGTATTGCATCTTTCGCCAATGCTCTCGGAGCAATGATCGCAAGCCGCCGAGGAGCCACGCCTGCATGGACCGTCGAGGAGTGTTACGCCATGATTGATGGTCATCAGAACCAGTCTGGAAGAACGGCACAGGCTAACGCAAATGGCATCTGATCGGCAGCCTTTAGAGCAATGACGGAAACCAGGAGAGTGGCAAGTGAAGTCCAGAGCAGCTAACGCATTCCTCCTCATCGCATCCGTGTTCGCCGCCTCGTACTTCGCTGGCGCGCAGAAGCAACCGTACGATCAACCGTATCGCCCTCAGGTTCACTTTTCTCCGGAGCGCAACTGGACGAACGATCCCAATGGACTGGTCTTCTATCATGGCGAATATCATCTGTTTTTCCAGTACAACCCGTTTGGAGATACGTGGGGACACATGAGCTGGGGCCACGCGGTCAGCCGCGATCTGCTTCACTGGCGCCAGTTAGCGCTTGCGATACCAGAGCAAAATGGGGTGATGATCTTCACCGGCAGCGTGGTGATTGATCATAGCGATACGAGTGGCCTTTGTAAGCCCGCAAAGGAGTGCCTTGTTGCGGTCTATACCGGCGATGGAGATACGCTTGATGGCCATAGGGAGACGCAGAATCTTGCCTACAGCTTGGACGATGGCCGAAATTGGAAGAAGTACGAGAAGAACCCTGTGCTCGATCTGCATCTTGCGGACTTCCGCGATCCGAGCGTCAGCTGGGACGAGGATCACCACCACTGGGTCATGGCCGTCTCCCTTCCGAGAGAGCACAAAGTCAGTTTTTATCTGTCGAAAGATCTCAAGCAATGGGTGCATGCGAGCGATTTTGGCCCCGCAGGCGATACCAACGGCGTATGGGAGTGCCCTGACCTATTACGCGTTCCGTCGGAAGGAAAACACGGGTCGCTCTGGGCATTAAAGGTCGGTTTGAACCCGGGTGCGCCACAGGGCGGATCAGGAGAGCAGTATTTCCTGGGAGAGTTCGACGGCACGAGCTTCAAAGCTTCAGAAGAGGCAGGTGCGCATGGTTGGACGAACTACGGAAAGGACGACTACTGCGCCATCAGCTTTAACGGAATTCCCCCCGGAGGTCGACCGGTCCTGCTTGGATGGATGAACAATTGGGACTATGCAGCGAAGTTGCCGACCTCGCCTTGGCGCGGGCAGATGAGCCTCGCGCGGAGGATCTCGTTGGTCCGTGATCGGAGCGGAATAGGGCTCGCTCAGGATCCAGTGATCGATCCACTTCGAAAAACCGCCGTGCCTCTGCACCTGGACCCCTCACCTGGCAGTAATGAAGCCGCGGCGACGCTTTCGCCTCCCTATGAGTTGGACTTTGAAGAAGTCACTCCTAACGCAAAGAGCTTCGGAGTGCGGATCTATTATGACGATCAGCATTGGACAGAGATCGGCTTTGATAAAGCTAAAGGGGAGTTCTATATCGATCGCACAAGGTCCGGTGAAACGTCTATCTCTGGCTTTGCTGTAAAAACAACGGCCCCACTTGCACCAGGTCGGCCAAATAACAGTAAGCTGATCGTCGACCGATCCTCGGTGGAGGCGTTCGCTCAAAACGGCACGATCGCCATGACGAATCTGGTTTACCCTCCAACGACAATCAATCGAATCGTCTTCTTCCCTTCCGCTCCTGAGACTACAAAAGTCCATGCCCGTCTATGGAAGTTAGCATCAATCTGGGAAAGCGCCCGTCGATAACCCAATATGAACAGTGGCCAAACGCCCTGACCGAAGAGCACAATCGAGCGATCCCCGCCCCCCAGCCGAACTCTCCTGGGTGAACGGGGCGCAAAGCAGAAAGGGCTGCTGAATGCCGGAATATCCAATGAACATCGCGGGACTGCTGTTAGCAATCCCGTTCGTGCGTGACACGATCGATGGTGATCAAGTCACTCATAGAGGATTCTATTAATCCCGGAGTGTCTGTCAGCACGCTTGAAGCCAACCACCTGGCTGTAAAACCGGCTCATCGGACAGGTGACACAGCAGCCTGTTCCGGCCTGGCCGATGAAGTTGCTTGCGATAAGGCCCTTTGCCGTTGGCTATCTGCTCGCCATTAGCGAAGACCGCGCGCATTCGGATCGTCGGGCACCGGCCGAGGCCTCACTGATAGCAGGTAGTGTACTTGTCAGGATAGCTCTTACTGAACATTGAAAGGCCCACGGACATTTCTGGCATGACGACGAACTAGCGGAGGATCCGTTGGTCACGATCAGCAAAAAGAATTGTCCTAGGATCCCTGGGCCGAGAATTTTGGCCTCCAATCAGCCGAAAGTAGAAACTGCCTTCATCTGCACAAAAAGGAGGCAGCATGCAAAAAGGAAGCATTATTCAGGCAGTCCGTAAGCAGGGTCCCAACGTCTGGTTGTTTCGCTGGTCTGAGAAGAACCGGTATGGCCGCCGTGTCTATCGGAAGAGGGTGATCGGAACGATTGAACAATACCCCGACGCCAACGCCGCGCGCGCGGCTGCTGGCGCCCTTTTAGCTCAGATCAATGCATCTTCTGACCACAACCATGCTTGCAGAATCACCGTTACGCAGATCTGCGAGCATTTTGAACAGAAGGAATTGAGATCCGCAGATAGCTTTCGGAGCTTCGCCACGGTCAAGACGTATCGTGGGTACATTCGCAAGTGGGTTAAGCCGCGGTGGGGTTCCATCCACTTGGACGAGATCAAGGCTGTGGAGGTAGAAGGATGGCTGCGCCGGCTTCCCATAGCTCGATCATCGCGTGCCAAGATCCGGAACATCATGTCCGTTTTGTTCAACCATGCTTGCCGCTACGAATTGTTTGATCGCAATCCAATGCGGTTTGTTCGCCAAGGTGCAAAGAGGCGCAAAGCTCCAGTTGTGCTGACCGCCGACGAGATCAGGGCACTGGTCGACCACCTCGCCCTCCGGGAACGCACCCTCGTTCTCTTGGCGGCATCGACCGGGGTTGAGACAGAGTGAATTGTTCGGACTCAAGTGGCGAGACGTCGATTTCCACCATGGGGAGCTCAGTGTCGTGCGTTCGGTCGTCTTTGGCGTCGTCGGTCGCTGCAAGACCGAATCGTCACAAAAGCCAGTTCCTCTACATCCACTACTCGGTGAGGCGCTGCTGAACTGGAGGAAGGCGTGCAAGTTCATTGGCAGTGACGATTGGATATTTGCAAGTCGATTACACAAAGGGCGCAGCCCGTATTGGGGAGCGTGCATTCTCCGCAAGTACATCAGGCCGGTTGCAGAGACGCTAGAAATTCAGAAGCGCATCGGCTGGCATACGTTCCGACACACCTATTCGACCTTGCTTCGGAGTGTGGGGGCTGAGTTCAAGGAAATGCAGGAACTGATGAGGCATTCCACTTTGCGTACGACGATGGACGTCTACACACAGGCAGTTGCCCCAGCCAAACACGCCGCACAAGCTGCTGTGCTGGCCCTGTTCTTTCCGATAACAGTGTCAGAAGATGAAGAGGTCGTTGTCGGAACGGCGTAACGGTCCTATGCGAGGGTGCAAAAGGATGAGCAAACCGGGGAGATGCTTTACAAAACAGACCGGAGACATGGTTTACACCATGGCGGAGAACAGTTGGCTTTCCCAGCTTTGGCTTAACGCATGAAGATGCGTTTATGCCTTGGAAAGAGACTCGAACCGTGGACCAACGCCTGCAGTTTTTATCGAGCTATCAGAAAGAAGAGATGTCCGTGACCGATCTTTGCCACGAGTATGGCATTTCGCGTCCGACGGCTTACAAGTGGATCAAGCGTTATGACGAGGTTGGGCCTGAAGGCCTGCTCGATATGACGCGCACGCCACACAGTTCCCCGCACGCGACCTCGGCTGAAATCGAGAACGAGATCCTTGCGCTAAGGAAACGGTTTCCCTCCTGGGGAGCAAGGAAGCTCAAGGCAAGACTTGAGCGCATGAACCCCAACGTGAGCTGGCCGGCTGCCAGCACAGTAGGCGAGATCCTCAGCCGAGCTGGGCTTACTAACCCGAAAAGGAAGAAACGACGCGCCACGCCCAGCTCGCAACCCTTCTCCATGGTGACTGCACCCAATCAGCTTTGGTGCATGGATTTTAAGGGGTACTTCCTGACAGGTGATGGATATCGTTGCGATCCGTTCACGATCACCGATGCACACAGTAGGTTCCTGATTCGGTGCCAGGCAGTTGCGCGCATGGACCTCGCCCAAGTGAGTGCCGTCTGCGATGCCGCGATGCGCGAGTTTGGCGTGCCAGAACGTATCCGCACGGACAACGGAGCGCCATTTGCCGGCATCGGCCTATTGGGGCTTTCGAAGTTGTCACTTGGATGGATGAAGCTCGGCATCGTTCATGAGCGCATTCAGCCAGGACACCCTCAACAGAATGGAAGACACGAACGGATTCCAACACGCAAATCTGGCTGGTCGCTGGAGTTACGGATCTGCGCCGTGGTTATACCAGCCTGAGCGGCCTGGTGCAGAGCGCGCTGGATAAGAGTCCTCTGTCTGGCCAAGTTTTCCTTTTTCGTGGCCGGCGGGGTGACATCATAAAAATTCTTTGGCATGACGGCGATGGAATTTGTCTTCTCCAAAAGCGCCTTGACCGCGGCAAGTTCGTATGGCCGCAAGCAACCAGCGGGACTGTGTCGCTGACGCGTGCACAGCTTTCGATGTTGTGCGAGGGCATCGATTGGAGGCAGCCGGATCGCACCTGGCAGCCGCGGATGGCAGTATAAGATCCGGCGATAACTGATCGTCGACATCCATGCTTATTTCATCAGTGCGGTGGCGATGTTCATGCCATACTGCGCTCATGGTTTGCGTGCACGCCCGTCAGAGCGAGTTAGAGAAGATGGGCGCGCCGGCGTTGAGCAAGCTGGTGCTCACGCAGATGGACCGGATCGAGCATTTGGAGTTGATGGTTGCCAAGCTGCAGCGCCAGTACTTCGGTCCGAAGTCAGAAAAGGCGCCGATCAACGCGGACCAACTGATGTTGAGCTTGAGCGGAACCGTGATCGAAGCCCAGCCGGTTGTGTCGGCGCCCCCGCAAGCGAGTGAGGACAAGACAACTCGCCCTCCCCGCAAGAGCCGCGCTCTTCCTGCACATCTGCGGCGTGAAGTCAGAACTCATTTTCCCGAGCGCACCACATGCCCCTGCTGCAACGGAGAACTGCGCAAGTTCGGCGAAGATGTATCGGAGATGCTGGAATACATGCCGGCCAGCTTCTTCGTGATCCGTCATGTGCGTCCGAAGATGAGCTGCAGGAAGTGCTCCACGGTGGTGCAGGCATCGGCTCCTGAACGGGTTCTCGATCGCGGACTTCCCGGACCCGGCTTGCTGGCGCATGTGATCACCGCAAAATATTGTGACCACGCCCCGTTGCATCGTCAGTCCCAGATTTTCGCGCGGGAAGGAGTTGACCTGGATCGATCCATTCTTGCCCGCTGGGTAGGCGAAGCTGCGGCGCTGCTCGAGCCGGTGGCCGAGGTTCTGCGCCGCTACGTGCTGGATACCGAGAAGCTGCAGGAGACGAACGGATGCACCGCACTCTGAAAGAGGATACGGCTAAGCCGCCGGCACGCACCGTGACGGCGCAGCAGAAGAAGTTCGATCGCTTCCGCCTGGTATTCAACTTTGAGCGCCCGCACGAAGCTCTGGCCAACGAAACGCCTGGAAGCATCTACGTGCCGAGCACTCGGCTGCTGCCCAGCAGGGTAGCGAACTTCCAGTATCCAAGATCGTTCCAGACCCGACGGGTGAACAACAGCGGCGACATCAGTTGGCACAAGGGCCGGGTTTTCGTCAGCGAGGTGTTCCGCAACGAAGAGATCGGGTTGGAGCAGATGGACGAGGACGTGCACCGGGTCTTCTTTTGCAATACCGAGTTGGGCGAGTTCAACAGCGCGGAGATGCGGTTCCGGCCAGTGGTTCGCCCTTCGAGTATCTGAGGCGCCTGCGGTGGTATCGTTGTGAGCGAACCCTCAGGTAGACCCATGAACGTGCCGAATCTCAGAACAAAAAAGCCCTCGTATGTCGTGTTTGTCGCTTCTCTTCTTGTTGGGGTTTTAACGCAAGTCTGCTTTGCCCAAATATCTTCCGGTTCGAGCCCAAGTTGCTCGGTAAAGGGAGATCCGAAGGACAAGTGTTCCGAGCTTTCCCCGATGGTCCGCTCGGAGTACGCATCTCAATGCGCTCACGAGCCATACGGATATGAGATGTGGCGTACTGACGAGAGAGCATATTGGAGTTGCCGCTTGGGAATCCCTCAAGAGAATCTAGCTGAGGCGCTGGAGGCCGCCGATCTAGAGAATAAGATCGAACGCCTCACCCCATTTAGGATCGGCCGAACAAACTTCCTAATGATTGACGATATTGGTGGCACCGCAGGTTGTCACAACTTCACGATTGTCGCGCAATCTTCAGCAGGTTGGCGCGAGGTCTGGGAATTGCCGGAACGCCCAGGCCATGCGCATTGCGGATTCGTAAGTTCGCCACAAATCCGGCTCGATGGACAAGTGTTTACGTTGCGACTACCTCGGTCCGCTGTGAGAGACAGAGATCCGATTGAATTCCCGTCCGAGACTTGGGCATATCGATGGACAGGTAATTCGTTCAAACTTGTTAATGCTCCGAGTTCCTACAGGGCGCCCGAGAATTGACGGGACTCTTTCACTTGATCTTAATTCTCTCGAGAATTGCCGCGCAAAAACAAGCCATGGAAATGCCGAGGTATGGAAAGCATGGAAAGCCATAAAGCCGGCTTTCCACTCTTCCCACACCCCTTGGAAATCCCTGCGGGGATTCCCACATTACCACGGCTACGGCGACGACTATCATGTATCTGAAGACCGGCAAAGCCCGCCGAAAACCCGCAACCAGAGCCACTCTCACCGCAAGGGGCTTGTAAACCATGTCCCCGGTCTAAAACGTAAAGGATGTCCCGGTACTCTCAAGGACACCAAAATGTGGCCTTTTGCACCTTCGAATATCTGGCGAATCTCGATGCAAGCCTTTGATTCTAATTGGCGTCCCCGACGGGATTTGAACCCGTGTTATCGCCGTGAAAGATTTCTGCTCCCCAACTGCTCCGCGGCCCGGTTCTCAAACTGGCGCTCACATGCAGTCATCGTACTCCTCGGATTTGTTCATGTCAGCTTCCCGCACGCGGCCTCGAACACTCCGCTCAGGTCAAGTTTGTTCGCACTTGAAGGAACAAGCCACTCAAGAAGATCCCTAAGGCAAAGCCGTTCCTAATCAAGGACGATCTAGGTCAGAATGGATCAAGATTTTCTTTACTTCTGCTAAAATGTAAAGATCGGAGGATCCTGCCCTGATGGAAGCCACACTCAGCAGTAAAGGACAAGCCACCATCCCCAAAGCGGTACGCGAGCGTTTGCACCTGAAACCGGGGGACCGGTTTAAGTTCTTCTTCCACCCGGATGGGGTGATGATTCTGCCGAAAATTCCAACCTCACGTTTGAAAGGGACCGTTCCAAAACCGGCCAAGCCAGTCTCCCTCGAGGAGATCGACGCTGCCATTGAAACTGGCGCCACACAGAAATTCAGGCAGAAGAAATGATCGGGCTAGACACGAAGGTCCTTCTGCGCTATTTGGTCCAAGACGATCCTGTGCAATCTCATCGGGCGACGGAGATCATTACCCGCCGACTCACGGAAGGGGAACCTGGGTTCATCAGCCTGGTCACGATCCTCGAAGTGGTCTGGGTCCTGAAGAGCCTCTACAAGCGCTCACGGCAGGAAATCGCAAACGACATAGAGATGGTACTAGCGGCCGACACCGTCGAGGTTCAAAACGAACAAGAGGTCTACCAAGCCGTTGTCGCTCTCCGCAATGGCACCGGGAGCTTTGAAGACGCGCTGATCGGCTCATTGGGAATTTGGAGGGGCTGTTCCGTCACCCTCACGTTCGATGAAAAAGCTGCACAGAGATTGCACGGTTTCGCGTTGGCCTGATCTTGTTCTGCTGAAATAGCGGCAACAGGATAGTCCCAATACGCCGGAGCCATCAGTGTCACGTCGGTTGCTCCCGACATCAACTACCAACAAGTGCAGTCAGTACCCGAAACTTGGCGACATGCATGTCTACCGGCAGTACCGATCCGCATTTTGCCGCGCAAACCGCTCTGGATGAGTGACTCGTCCTGGAGTCGTCAGTTGACTGTCGATGCCACTGAATGCTGAAACCCTGCTGACTTCACAAGACAAATCTCAATTCCTTCCTGAAACTTTCCGTTACTGTCCTTTTTCAACCGATTGATCGCCGCCGTCGAACCATGAGCCGACTTCATTCGTGTACTGTGAAGCGGCCTCTTCCCACGCCCGGTGTCCGGCATCAAGCACCACGTATCGATTGTGCGGAAGCGTCTCGGCGAGGAGTTGCCCATTCGCGACTGGAACGATCGGATCGTTCCGGCCGGTCATCACCAGTGCTGGCGTTTGAATCTTCGCAAGGAGCGGCTCGAGTTCCGGTAGATCGGTCGCATATGCCCGTACGAACTGACTCGCCTCTTCGAAGCGTCGGCCCGAGGACGCCGCGCGGAAATCAGCGATGACTGCGCTAGGCGTAAGTTGTGCCGCGTAGTCCAGGTAATCCTTCACGCCCAGGGCGCCGTCGATTGTTGCGAAGCTGCCGGGGGCCGAGTGGATGATGTCCTTAAGCTGGCCTGCCGCCAAGTCCACGCGCACCGCACCTCCACCGATAACGAGGCTTTCAAAGAGGTCCGGTCCCGCTGAGGCGGCGAATAGAAACGCCAGGGTGCCGACATCGGGCGCGACGACGTGGGCTCGCTTGAGTCCAAAGTGCTTCATAAGCGGAATAATAAAATCGCCCATGGCTGCGGGCGACATGACCTCCGGCCTACTATCGGAAAGCCCGTAGCCGGGAAGGTCAACAGCAATGTAGGAATGTTTCTTTCCAAGTACGGGCAAGAGCCTGTGAAAAGCATAAATACTCTCCGGCCACGGAGCAGTGAGCAGAACCGGGACCCCTATCGCGGTTCCCCCCGTTGCGAAACGAATCCTGAGACTTTCGATTTCTGTCGTCGAGACCATTCCGATATCTGGAAGCTGAGTGTCGCTCATTGCTGTCTCCCGGCCCTAAAACTTTCCGTTACTGTTCTTCCAGTCGGAACGGGGCGGAATGGCCTGCAGCGTGTCCCAGTGCTCGGCGATTTTGCCGTCTTCGATGCGATAGAGGTCGTAAATACCTGTGGGTACATCACCGAAGGTGGCATCGGCGACGACGAGTACGAAGTTTCCTTCGCCGAGAACCATGTGCACTCTCTTGTAAACAACTGCCTTCCCCTTCTCAGCGAGTGCCTTCAGGCCCGCGAGCAAGCCAGGAATGGTGTCAGCAACCCAGGGATTGTGCTGGATGTAGGCGCCATATCGCATTTCCCGGCGTACTCGTTCTGGAAATGTGATATGCCCTGTTATCGACAGTTGAAATTATGGGTACGGCATCTGTCGAATACGTGCAATTTAGCGCTCCCATTCCCCCTTTTCCAGCCGTTCTCATCATCAGCTGGCCCACTTGTTCTGCCTAGGTCATCTGCTTCACTCTCGTCCGAGCAGGCTTCGGTTGCATTTGGTTTCCGCATCCCTGCCCAACGGGTGGACCGCGACGTGCTATGCTCACGTTCGCGGCACCATCCGCAGTCATGTCGGGAGGGAGAACGTGCCAATCCAAACAGAAGCACTCGCGGTCCTTACATCGGCGGCGACCATCGTTGGCCACGAATTCCTGAAGGGAACAGCCAGCGAGGCTGCCAAAGCCGCTTGGGCTGAGATCAAGTCCCTTTTCAATTGGCAGAAGGATCCGGCCGAACCGGCGATCGCCGAGGCCGTGGCCAGCGAGCTGACCGCCAAGCCGGAACTAATCGATGAGCTGCAAAGAATTCTGACCAACGTCAAAGACAGTGCGCCCGGCACGATGGTCGGGAAGATCGTGTCTAACGGTGGAGACGTGAAAATCGTTGGCACGATCAACGCGACGACTGTTACTTTTTAGCCTATGTCCATTCCGGCTGACAAGTCGTTGGTCGACGGCCTGACGGTAAACGCCGGCGGTAAGGTCGTTGTCATCGGAACCGTCACAGGGAATGTACTGATTTCATTGAGAGACGGAGAGACCGAGCTTATGCACGCAGCTCGGGTCGATCTGACGAATTATGCGACCGCCCTTTTTGTTGACATCATGCGCCTCTACTGCGTGGCAGGAAACGACTCGGCAAGGGCGGTCAACTCACCGCGCTATCAGGAGTTCGTCGATATCGCTGACCAGCATGTTGGCGATTTCCGAACCCACTTATCGCGCATCTATTCGACCGCAGAGGTCGGAACAGTCAAAGATGCCTCTGGAATCGAAAGAGACTTCAACTGGTCGGTCACCCGGCTTCGTCGCCAGCCGGAGCTGGATCGTAAGTGGGATGCATTCGCGGGCATTCTCCTCGAACTGGCCGAGAAAGTCGATTCGCTGGCGAGCAAGATCGCACCGGAATACTACGAAAAGTGCCGCGCGGAATCGCTGGCGACGCTGGGAGAAATGGACAATTGCTCAGAATTGAAGCTGCCAGATAATTTCGTGAGGGCGCGGTTTTCCACGCAATCGAGGCTGCTTCAAAGGCTTCAGGTCAAAGGGTTGAAATTGAATACCGTCCGAGATGACAAGAATCACGATCTCGCAATTCCTTATTTCACCATCGACCTTATCTTGCTGCGAGCCGCCAGATAAGGACGGCATCGGCAAGGAATGCTCATGCAGGGCCCACAATCTGCTAGCTCCTCAACTGCTCGCGCCATAAGGCCCCAAGTTGGTTGGACAGGTATTCTTGAACCCCCTAAAGAAGATGGAGGTTTCGTGGTAACTCACGTGTAGTTAGGGGTGTCTCCCGATAAGCGTGCTTCGGTCCAGCGACCCGTGTGAACTCATGGCCTGCCTCTCTCGGAAAGTGCATTATCGCCTGTGCGCTCTTTGAACCGCAGCGCGTGACCCGGAGGGTTGCTCTACCTTGTGCAAGTCAGCGGCGTGGAGGCCGCGTGCATGCGCAAGAAGAGCAGGAAACCTCCGTCTCGCAAAATCGTTCTGCGGCTGCCGGACTTGGATCACACCAAAGCCGCTGTCCTTAACAGCCTCAGTTCCCCTCATTCTCGGCGGAACTACAAGTTCGCTATAGAGCAATTCATCACCTGGTATTGCTCCGAACCGCGTCTTGCTCTAAATCGGGCCGTCGTTCTAAGGTTCCGCCTCTACCTCGAATCCCTTGGATTGGCTGCAGGAACGATCAAATCAGCGGCTTGCGGCAGTGAGGCGACTCGCGTATGAGGCGGCAGATTCCGGTCTGCTCAGCCCGGAGCTTGCCGCCGGGATCCGCCGCGTGAAGGGTGTGAAGCAGTTGGGATGCCGTCTGGGGAACTGGTTGAGCAGCGATCAAGCCAAGCTGCTTCTGGAAAGCGCCGACGGCGAGGATCTTCGCAGCATTCGTGATCTTGCCATGATGGGTGTGCTTTTGGGCTGCGGTTTACGACGTGCCGAACTGTCAGCCCTGAAAGTGGAAGACATGGAGGTCAGGCAGGGACACTGGGCCATTGTCGACTTGATTGGCAAGGGCAGCCGTGTGAGAACTGTGCCCATGCCCATGTGGGTTAAGGAGGCGGTCGATCGTTGGATTATCGCGGCCAAGGTTAGCCAAGGCCGGATCTTCAGAGCTGTCAGCCGACATGGAACGCCATGGGGAAAAGGCATCTCCGAGAACGTCATCTGGTACGTAGTTCGGCGGTCTGCCCAACGGACGAAGCTGGATCACCTCGCTCCACATGATCTGCGCAGGACCTGTGCGAAGCTGTGCCATACTGCGGGCGGCGAAATCGAACAGATCCAGTTCCTCTTGGGACACGCGTCTGTCCTCACCACGGAGCGATATCTCGGCTGCAAACAGAACCTTGAGAAGCCTGTAAACGACCCTTTTTGGGAGCTTGTTCGCGGCTAGAAGAGTCGAATCACGGTAAGCCCTGTTCACGTCAACGCACAATGAAGACCCACCGGGCGGAGATTGGTTTCTGGCCTGTGAAATCCGGTTGCCTTTCTCGCCAATCAATTGGAGGCCGGGCGCACGCCGAGTTCGCGCAATTCGGGTCCAGTCCGAACTGCGGCTTACAGCTCGCGAATCGCGGTCACGGGGTTCCGGCGCATCGCTCGATGTGCGGGAAGGTAGCATGCTAACAATGACATTGCTCCCAGGAGCATGACGACGGAAACGGCGGTGACCGGATCGTTGGCGCCGATTCCATACAAAAGCCGGACGATGACACGCGTCAGTCCCAATGCAAACGCCAGTCCCAGCGCCAGCCCAATGCCTGTGAGCCACAATCCCTGCAACAGCACGAGTCTCAGCACATCGACGCGCGAAGCGCCCAGCGCCATTCGTATTCCGATCTCGTGAGTTCGCATTTGGGTTCGATATGCCACGACTCCGTAGATCCCCGTTACTGCAAGAACCAGCCCGATCAGCGCGAACATTCCCGCCAGGGCGCTCTGTATGACAGCGAAACTGCTCGCCATCTGGGTACTCTCTCGCATGGGACGCACATCGAAAACCGGCAGCCGTGAATCGATTTCGTGGATCGCGTTTTGCACCGCTGGCGCCAGGTCGACCGGATTTCCCTCGGTCTTCACCTGCACCATCGTCTCGTACCCCGCCTGGAAAAAACTCATATACACCATGGGCTCGGGTGACTCATTCACGAATGTATGCGTTGAATTCCTCACAACGCCAACTACCGTGAAAAGGCTGCCCCACACCCTGAGTTTCTTTCCCAGCGGATCCTGCCCTGGCCAGTAGCGCCTCGCCGCGGTCTGATCCACGATGATTACCCTCGGGGCCTTTTCATCGTCATCCGGTGTAAACTCGCGTCCTTCCAGAATGGGTATATGGAGGGATTCGAAATACCGCGGGGACACCTCGGCGTGGTACACCTGCAAAGATTCATGGGGGTGTGGCACATACCCTTCCGGATACGCATCCTCGCCCTTGTGGCCCAGGGTCATCGGGATCCAGTCCGTAAGAGACGCAACCTTCACGCCCGGCAATGCCGACACGCGATCAAGAATCTTGTGACGGATCACCTGTTCCTCGTGGTGGCTGTAGCCGGCGATATTCAGCCCCACGGACGCAGTGAGAATGTGGTCCTGCTCAAATCCGGGATTCGCGCCGGCGAGATTCCGCAGTGTTCGCAGAAATAGCCCGGAGCACAACAGCAGAGGAAGTGAAAGCGCGATTTGCGCCACCACCAGCCCGCTGAGCAATTTCCGGTTGCGTGAGCCGCCGGAGATACTTGCAGACTCTGCCTTGAGTACTTCAACTGCCGGCGCGTGGGACGAACGCCAGGCGGGGAGCGCGCCGCACAGCATGCCGGCCAACAGGGACGACACCGCAATCCCGATTACCACCTTATGGTCCATGCTCCCGTTGAGTATGAGGGGGTTCGAGTTCGCCGGAAAGAACCATGCGAATGTCTTCGAAGTCCACGATGTCAACACAAGGGCCACGGCTCCTGCGACGATGGAAAGCGCCACGCCCTCCAGCACCATCTGCCGCACCAGTTGAATGCGATTCGCCCCGAGCGACTGCCGGATCGCAAGTTCACGCCGTCGGGATACAAACCGCACCAGCGTGAGCGTAGCCACGTTCGCGCAGGTCAGCAACAGCACCACAGCGGCGAAGGCCAGCAGAATTGGCAGCGTCGCCGCCATGTATCCGTTGGCGCCGAATGGCGAGCGCCACATGGGATCCAGCGTGATCCGGTTCTCGCCCAGATGATCGTCCGGGAACGCCGCCACAATATGATGCATCAGGGTATCGAGATCCTGGGCTGCCGTGCCAAGGCTTACGCCGGGCCGCAATCTTCCAATTACGTTCAGCCAGACCGCACCACCACTGCGATGCGTCATCCGCCACACATCCGTCCCCAGGGGATCGAGCGTTACCCACAGATCTTCACGGATCCCGGGCATTGCTCCGACAACCCCCTCCGGCGCCACACCGATCACCGTCACAGGATGCCGGGCGATCTCGATCGACTTGCCCACAATTGCCGGGTCTTCGGCATAACGCGTCTTCCAAAGCGAATAGCCCAGGACCACGTTGGGAACAGCACCTGGACGCGTCTCTTCTTCAGCCAGAAAGAAACGCCCCAGCAGCGGCTTGATGCCGAGCACATCGAAATAATTTGCCGACACGTTCGCGATATAGGCACGCTCCGGCTGTGCGCCGCCGGTCAGCGTGATCCAATCGTGATGATATGCGAGTATTCCGGCGAAGGTGTGGTTCTGCTCGCGCAGATCGCGATAGTCGAGATACGAGAAGGGCGGAGTCGGGGAGAAGTTCCGTTCCCCCCTCTGCAGGCTAACAAGATCGCCCGTGTCCCGCGCGCCGGGAATCGGACGCAACATTGTGCCGTCGATCCAACTGAATACGGTGCTGTTGGCGCAGATAGCTACTGCCAGCATCGCCGTCGCGGTGATCGAAAAGCCGGGGCTCTTGCGCAGTTGCCGTAACGCGTAACGGACATCCCGGCCTAGTTGTTCAAGCCACGCTTGGCCCCACATGTCGCGTGTCACATCTTGCACCAGAGGAATATTTCCGAATTCCCGCGCCGCCGCTTGTCGCGCCGTCTCTGCCGTCTCGCCTCGCGCCACTCGATCTGCAATCGCCATCCGCAGGTGAGCATCGATCTCTTCCTGCAATTCGCGCTTGCGCCGCTGAAAACCGAAGCTCGGGAACCACTTCATGACTCACTCTCCTCTGGCTTGACGTACATCACCGACCCAATCGCTTCGACAATTCGCTCCCATCGGCCCAGATCCGAGGCCAACTGCTTTTTCCCCCTGGCCGTGATTCGGTAATATCGGGCTTTTTGCTTGCTCTCTGACTGCTTCCACTCAGACTGCACCCAGCTCTGACGCTCCAATCGATGGAGAGCCGGATACAGTGATCCGGTCTCCACCTGAAGCACGTCTCCGGATCGCAAACGTAAAGCCTGGACAATTCCGTATCCGTGCTGCGGTCCCCATTGCAGGGTCTGAAGAATAAGCATGTCGAGTGTTCCCTGCAGCAACTCAATCCGGTTCTTATACTGGTCTTTTTCGCTCATGGATGTAGATACTCTACTCCTATGGAGGTAGATTGTCTACTTCGTTTTGTATAGCGCACCGAGCAGCCTTGCCCACTCAGCAGATTTAAAAGTACGTCAGTTCTCAGGACGAGAATTGGTGATTCTGCATTGGCGCTCAATCGCCAATGCGCTCCCCAACGACAGCACTTGAGCCACATGGACGAATAGTCTTTGGGGCGGCGGACGCTTATGTAAATTGAATGCGCCGATGAACGCCGGCGATCGCGGCATCGGCTCTCTCTGGATGCTGATTCGAGCAGTTCTGCGTTGATGATGGACCGAAGCAGGATCTTGCAGGGCGGAGCGGGCAGCGATGACGGCGGCAGGAAGTCGTTGCAGGTCGAAATGAGACGCGACTTCCCTGTGCGCACGGATGAACGCCGAAGGGGCGAGATGGGGAGAACGGGGTCATGCTGCACGGCTGAGGTTTTGCGGCGGAGAACGGAGCAGCAGTTCAGCCGCGGAGATTCGTTCTACGAAGCTCATGGTTCCACCGCAACGTGGGCAACGCCAGGTGAAACTCTGTCGAGTTGGGGAGACAGCCTTTGTTGGCGGCGCTTGCTGGCTTTCAAGACTTAATAGTTGGAAGCAGATGGGCAGCAGCCTGGCGCGGCGGCGATTGGCGAGGAAGCCGAAGTGGCGGATGCGTACGAAGCCACGCGGGAGCAGATGCAGCAGAAAGCGCCGCAGGAACTCATCGACTGGCAGCGTCATCAGCTTCTTCTTGTTGCCATGGGCCGAGTCACGCCAGCGGAAGGTGATGTTGCCGTCTTCCAGAGCAACGAGTCTGTGGTTCGACATGGCAACGCGGTGGGTGTAAGCGCCTAGATATCGCAAGGCATGTTGGGGGCCGCCGAAGGGACGCTTGGCGTAGACCTCCCAGTCTTGCAGGAACAGGATTCGCAGCCATGATGCAAAGGTGCGCGGTTGGGCCAGATGCCGCAGACTGCCGTGGAACTGCAGTGTGCCGGCATGAAAGGCGGACTTGAGCCCGGCGACGAACTTGCCTCGGAACACGCGGCTGAGCACCTTGACAGGGAGGAAGAAGCGGCGGGAAGAACTGATCCATCGAGTGTGGTCGGGCGACATCCCGCCTGCGGCCAAGACACAGTGAACATGCGGGTGAAACTGCAATCGTTGATTCCACGTGTGCAGGACGCTGAAGAAGCCGACCTCCGCGCCCAGATGACGTGGGTCGCGGGCCACTTCGAGCAGCGTCTCCGCACTGGCGTGAAACAGCAGGTCGAAGATCACCTTCTTGTTCTGCAGGGCCACTGACGCCAGTTCACGTGGCAGAGTGAATACCGCGTGAACGTAGCGAGTGGGCAGAAGTTCCCCTTCCCGCGCCGCGAGCCATCGCAGGCGGGCGTTGCCCTGGCACCTTGGACAATGCCGATTGCCACACGAGTTATATGAGATGGCGACGTGGCCGCAGTCTGAGCAGGGATCGCGGTGACCACCGAGCACAGCCGTACGGCAGCGCAGGATAGCCAGCAGGACCTTGCGGTGCTGCCAGGTGATCCAGCGCCGGCTCTTTTCCAGGAAGGACTCTCCTGCACTGCGGATGATGTCGGCCACCTCCAGAGGTGGCCGGTTCATGCCTGCAAGGTTGATCCTCCCGATCCGTTCAGCGTGAGCGCATCCAGAGGACTGGCCGTTGCACTGAGATGCTTGCTCGACAAATGCAGATAGATGGTCGTCTCTTCGAGGTCACGATGGCCGAGCAGGATCTGGATGGTCCGCAAATCTGCACCAGCCTCAAGTAGATGCGTGGCGAAGCAGTGCCTCAATGTATGCGGATGAATGTTCTTGTATGCGAGACCGGCGCGGCGGGTCGCGGCTCTGCACACGTTCCAGATCGTCTTGTCGGAGATAGGCTGGTCCACTCCACGATGGCCGCTGCTGCTCGGGAACAGGTAGACTTGCGGCCGTCTGGAGCGCCAGTACTCGCGCAAGGCATCGAGCAGCCTGGGGCTGAGCATGACGTCGCGGTCCTTACGTCCTTTTCCGCCTTGGATATGGACAACCATCCGCCGGCTGTCGATGTTGCTGACCTTCAGCGTCGCCACTTCCGCCCCGCGGGCTCCGGTGGCGTAGAGCGTCATCAGCACGGCGCGCTGAAAGGGTGTTCGGGAGGCATCAATAAGATGCGCCACTTCTTCCGGGCTAAGGATTTCCGGCAGGTGGATAATTTTCCTCGGGTAGGGCGTCTCGGTAATGCTCCAGTTTCGCTTGAGCACCTTGATATAGAAGAACCGCAGTGCACCCAGCCGCGCGGTTACGGCGTTCGGGCTGTACTTCAACTTGCTGAACAGCATCGCCTGGTATTGGCGAATGTGCTCCGGGCCCAGCTGATCGGGACGGCGATGGAAGTACCGGCTGAAGTGTTCGACGCTGTGGACATAGGCGCGAATGGTTGACTCGGCGAAGTTGCGGCGCCGCAACTCCTCAATCATGAGCTGACGTAAATGGGTCACAGAAAGGACCTCCTTCCTGTGGCCAAGCTAATCGGCAGCCCTCACTGTCGGTTCAGGAACACGCGTAAGCGTCCGCCGCCGCAGCGGCTTCGTTCTAGTCGGCTTGTCGGAAAGTGGCAAGTTGCTGCAAAGCGGGCTAGGCACAGAAGTGGTGTCCCGAGCCAAGGTGTCTCGTTGGTTTCCACCCAAATATCATTTTTGATATCACTCAAAGATCGCGAGCCAAGTCGCCCGTCTCTCACTTGGCGCTATGTGCACATTGAACTCTCGCCACACTTCGCAGAAGGTGATGGCGTATGTTTGAAGGGGTCGAAAACACGAGGTCAAGAAATGGATGACCGAGGGCACCCGCATTTCATTGGCATTTCCGGTGAGCGACATGCCACCCATTACCCGCTGGACAGGGATATGGAGCGAACCGTCTGAAGCAAGAGCAGAATGCCCCTGCATCTTCTTTGCTCCGAAAAACGCTTTTGGGCTTGTTAAATCTCTTCACCCTGCATATTGGGCACTTGGGGCGCGGATTCATCTCGAACGGCATCGCACCGGGAATAGACTCGCTCGCGGCTCTCAAGCCAGTCGCCCGGATGAGTTTCCGGCCAAGCAACCGCGCGAGTTTTCGAACATCCGGTGACAAGTCGCCGTACTCCTTAGAAAGGACCTCTGCCAGCTCAAAGTAGTTTGGCGCCCCGACAGACGGCATATGGCCAACCGAATGAAGGTAGAGGAGCAATCGAAGAGCTCTTTGTTTGTCCGACCGGCTCATGTCCCCGGTTCACCTCCCAGCAAGAGTTGTTGCGCGGCTTCGTGCGGGCGGCGCAGATTAATGATGTCACGAGCTTGCAGAGAGGAGGGAAAGGAGTGCCAAGCTGCTGTGCCGAATCGCGCACACGTTCTTGCGGCCGCCAACTCAAAACCATGGCATGTTGCTCGGCTATTGGGAATGCATGCCGATTTCAGCACAGGTACCGATAGACGGTCATGTCGCAAACTTACCGCTTTCGGTCCTCGCCAGTCAGATACGCCGGGACCAATCCGGGACCAGAAAAGGATTCGCTACGATCGCTAAAACGCGTTCCGATGCGCTCCGATCCTTTTAGAATGTTGCAGTTAGGAGCTTCCCCCGTTCTTTCACGGCGATAACACGGGTTCAAATCCCGTCGGGGACGCCAAACAGAATCAACGAGATACGATCAGTTTCGCTGAAACTTCGTAGGCACAAAAAGACACAGCTTTTAGCACGCTCTCGGTCTACTTCATCTCCTCAAAGTTGGGCTGAAACCCGTCCGGGGCTTTGTCGGCGTTGTCCTTCTGTGAGTTCGACGGACACACTCTGGACCAATACCGCGTACAAGGCTGGCGACTCTGCCTTGTGCGGCCCTTTTGTGTTCCGTTACGGCCTGCGTGTAGGTGTCCAGAGTGACTCGACAGGAAGCATGCCGGAGCAACTCCTGGGCTACTTTGATATCCGCACCGCTGGCCCGCAAGAGCGTTGCGCAGGTGTGGCGGAACGTATGCCACCCCATCTGCTTGGTAATGCCAGCACGCCGGGCTACCTCACGAATTCGATTCCTCATCAGCGACTGGTACCAGTACGGCTTTCGGCCCTCACTGTAGGGACTCGCGAAGACCCAGTCGGTTGCGGCCTTGTACTTCGTGTGAGCCCGCCAGGTGCGGAGCGTTCTCGCGAGGAACGGATCGAGCGGAACTGGTTTCTGAGACGCCTCGGTCTTGCACGGGCCGACAACTTGGAGGACGATAGAGCGCGTCACGCGGATCTCGTTCTTGACAAAGTCGATATCCGTCCATTTGAGTCCGAACAGTTCGCTTGCGCGGAGTCCAGTGACAACATCGAGCAGGACCATGGTCCGCTCGCGGACATCGAGGGCGCCGAGGAGCATTTGAACTTCTTCGATTTCGAGGAACGCCGAGATCCTCTTCCGCTTGGCGCTCTGGCGAACCCATTGAACGGGATTCCGATCGAGCAGCTTATGGCTCAAGCCGTGATTGAAGAGGACGCTCATCACGTTGCGGATCTTAGCGCACGTGGAGCGGGCCAAAGGTAAGGACCGCAGCCAGAGCTCGATCTCGCCTGCTCGAATGTGAGACAACGTGTAGCCGCCCCACCGTGGAATGATCCACTTGCGCAAGTAGCCTCGATATCCCAACTTGGTGGAGTGCGTTTTCCAGCGACAGCTAGGTGAAAGCTCACGCTGAGAGTAGTGATCGGCCAACTGTGAGAGAGTGAGGGGCTTCCCTTTGCTGCGAGCGTTCTCCATGTTGATGTCCCGGCGCAATGCGCTGATTGCGCGTACGGCTGCATCTTTGTCCTAAAATGGATGATCGATCCGACGACCATTCTGCGCTGCTTGCGCCTGCCATCGGCGCCTGGTTCTCTCCATCGGTACTCCCAGACATCGGGGCCCCGCCAGCGCTCGGTCCGGTTGATGCTTCCATTTTGCATGGACTGACCTCCGATTCAATTGTTGATTGAAGTGCGGGTCAAAGGTTTGCCTCGCAGGCACAATCCAGGCACAGATTCTCATGCCAGCCATCGTCGGGAGCCCAATAAAATTGGCGCTTTGCGCGTGTCTTACTGCTTTCCTGCGGCGAAACGACGGTCCGATTCTGGTTTGGCAAATCTGAAACTCGACGAGGGTGATCGTCGTTTTGGGCAAGTTGTGGATCGATCCAGGACTGTAGGTCGATTTGGCAACCGCCGAAAACCAACCCTAACCATGGCTTGCATTTAATTGTGAGCTCTTTCGTGCTCTTGGAGCCGCTGACCAACCAATGCCAGTGGTAGGATCAGGCTGATGGCGCCCGTCAAAGTCGACCCCGACAAAGTCCGAGAGTTCGAGGACGCCGAGTGTTTCTACAAGTGGCTCGGAAAGCACCATGACAAGGAATATGAGCTCTGGATCAAGATCCACAAGGTGGATTCGGGGCTCAGTTCGATCACCCCCAAGGAAGCCATCGACGTTGTGCTCTGCTGGGGCTGGATCGACGCGGTGCGCAAGGGGTTCGACGACAAGAGCTATCTGCAGCGCTACACGCCGCGCGGCAAGAGCAGCACCTGGAGCCAAATCAATGTCGACAACGTCGCACGGTTAATCAAGGAAAACCGGATGACCGAGCACGGACTGAAGCAGGTCGCGGCGGCCAAGTCCGACGGGCGCTGGGACCGCGCCTACAAGAGCGGCAAGAACATGAAGATCCCCGGCGATCTCCAGGCCGCCATCGACGCTGAGCCCAAGGCAAAGGCAATGCTGGAGAACCTCAGCGAGCAAAACCGCTTCGCGCTGGGCCTTCCGCGTCCACAACATGAAGACCGAAGCCGGGCGGAAGAAGAAGATCGAGACCTTCGTCGAAATGCTCAAACGCCGAGAGACTATCTACCCGCAGGCCAAGAAATGAGCCTTCGGATCGCGCTTCTCAGCTCCTGCACCGGATAGACCAGGCAGTTGGCGGTTTCTACTCGACGGCTTCATGACGTCCCGGTCGTTTGGCGAGAACAACTGCCGGACTACCTGACCGGCGATGAAGACCCAAGGCGAATAGAGTTGAAGAAGTTGGCCGACAAGTGATCACGTGATTCTTTGATTTTTCTGTACTATCTCTCTGCATCCTGCTGAAAGAGGGCATGAGGCGATATGAATCAATTTCACAAATGGTACTGCCGATCGGGTCACTGGAAACGAAAGATACAGGATGAGATTCTTCCATGGACCCTTCGCGATCTCGACCTTGGTGAATTTCCAAAACCGAATAGACAGTCGAGATGCGCCGAAGGTCCATGGAAGAATCTCATCCTGTATCTTTCGTTTGCCGAGTGACCCAATCAGCAGTGCCGTTGGTGAAATTGATTCATATCGGCCTCATGCCCTCTTTCAGATGCGAGAGATAGTACAGAAAAATCAAAGAATCACGTGATAGCTTGTCGGCCAACTTCTTCAACTCTATTCGCCTTGGGTCTTCATCGCCGGTCAGGTAGTCCGGCAGTTGTTCTCGCCAAACGAGCCGGGAGGACGTGCATTGAAGCCGTCGAGTAGAAACCGCCAACTGCCTGGTCTATGCAGTGCAGGGCTAAAAAACACAATGCGAAGGCATTTCTGGCCTGAGGGTAGATGGTCTCGCCACGCTTGAGCATCGCGACGAAGGCCTCGATCTTTTTTTGCGCCCGGCTTGGGTCTTCATGTTGTGGATGCGAAAAGCTAGCGCGAAGCGGTTTTGCGCGCTGAGTTTCTCCAGCATTGCCTTTGCCTTGGGCTCGGCGTCGATGGCGGCCTGCAGATCGTCGGGGATCTTCATATCCTTGCCGCTCTTGTAGGCGCGGTCCCAGCGCCCGTCGGACTTGGCCGCCTCGACCGCTGGAGCCCGGTCGGTCATCCGGCCTTCCTAATCAACCGGGCGACGTTGTCGACATTGATTGGCTCCAGGTACTCTTTTGCCGCGCGGCGTGTAGCGCTGCAGATAGCTCTGGTCGTCGAACCCCTTGCGCACCGCGTCGATCCAGCCCCAGCAGAGCACAACGTCGATGGCTTCCTTAGGGGTGATCGATTTGAGCCCCGAATTTACTTGTGGATTTTGATCCAGAGCTCATGTTCCTTGTCGTGGTGCTGCCGAGCCACTTGTAGAAACTCTCGGCGTCCTCGAACTCGCGGACCTATCGGGGTCGACCTTGACGGCGCCATCGACCTGATCCTACAGCTGGCATTGGTTGGTCACAGTTTCGAGAGCACGAAAGAGCTCACAATTAAATGCAAGCCATGGTTAGGGTTGGTTTTCGGCGGTTGCCGAATCAACCTACAGTATTGGATCGATCCACAACTTGCCCAAAACGACGATCACCCTCATCAAGTTTCAGATTTGCCAAACCAGAATGGGACCATCATTTCGCCGCAGAACGAAGATCACACACGCGCAAAGCGCCAATTTTATTGGGCTCGGACACGATGGCTGGCATGAGAATCTGTGCCTGGATTGTGCCTGCGAGGCGAACCTTTGACCCGCACTTCAATGAACAATTGAATGGGAGTGCAGTCCATGCAAAATGGAAGCATCGAGCCGGACCAAGCGCTGGCGGGGCCCCGATGTCTGGGAGTACCGAATCGAGAGAACCAGGCGCCGATGGCAAGCGCAAGCGGCGCAGAATGGTCGTCGGATCGATCATCCATTTTAGGGACAAAGATGCAGCCGATACGCGCAATCAGCGCATTGCGCCGGGACATCAACATGGAGAACGCCACAGCAAAGGGAAACCCCTCACTCTCTCACAGTTGGCCGATGCACTACTCTCAGCGTGAGCTTTCGCCTAGCTATCGCTGGAAAACGCACTCCACCAAGTTGGGATATCGAGGCTACTTGAGCAAGTGGATCATTCCACGGTGGGGCGGCTACACGTTGTCTCACTTCGAGCAGGCGAGATCGAGCTCTGGCTGCGGTCCTTACCTTTGGCCCGCTCCACGTGCGCTAAGATCCACAACGTGATGAGCGTCCTCTTCAATCACGGCTTGAGCCATAAGCTCCTCGATCGGAATCCCGTTCAATGGGTTCGCCAGAGCGCCAAGCGGAAGAGGATCTCGGCGTTCCTCGAAATCGAAGAAGTCAAATGCTCCTCGGCGCCCTCGAAGTCCACGAGCGGACCATCGTCCTGCTCGATGTTGTCACTGGACTCCGCGCAAGCGAACTGTTCGGACTCGAATGGACGGATATCGACTTTGTCAAGAACGAGATCCGCGTGACGCGCTCTATCGTCCCTAAGTTGTCGGCCCGTGCAAGACCAAAGCGTCTCAGAAACCAGTTCCGCTCGATCCGTTCCTCGCGAGAACGCTCCGCACCTGGCAGGCTCACACGAAGTACAAGGCCGCAACCGACTGGGTCTTCGCGAGTCCCTACAGTGAGGGCCGAAAGCCGTACTGGTACCAGTCGCTGATAAGGAATCGAATTCGTGTGGTAGCCCGGCGTGCTGGCATTACCAAGCAGATGGGGTGGCATACGTTCCGCCACACCTGCGCAACGCTCTTGCGGGCCAGCGGTGCGGATATCAAAGTAGCCCAGGAGTTGCTCCGGATGCTTCCTGTCGAGTCACTCTGGACACCTACACGCAGGCCGTAACGGAAGACAAAAGGGCCGCACAAGGCAGAGTCGCCAGCCTTGTACGCGGTATTGGTCCAGAGTGTGTCCGTCGAACTCACAGAAGGACAACGCGACAAACCCCGGACGGGTTCAGCCCAACTTTGAGGAGATGAAGTAGACCGAGAGCGTGCTAAAAGCTGTGTCTTTTTGTGCCTACGAAGTTTCAGCGAAACTGATCGTATCTCGTTGATTCTGTTTAGCGTCCCCGACGGGATTTGAACCCGTGTTATCGCCGTGAAAGAACGGGGGAAGCTCCTAACTGCAACATTCTAAAAGGATCGGAGCGCATCGGAACGCGTTTTCGCGATCGTAGCGAATCCTTTTCTGGTCCCGGATTGGTCCCGGCGTATCTGACTGGCGAGGACCGAAAGCGGTAAGTTTGCGACATGACCGTCTATCGGTACCTGTGCTGAAATCGGCATGCATTCCCAATAGCCGAGCAACATGCCATGGTTTTGAGTTGGCGGCCGCAAGAACGTGTGCGCGATTCGGCACAGCAGCTTGGCACTCCTTTCCCTCCTCTCTGCAAGCTCGTGACATCATTAATCTGCGCCGCCCGCACGAAGCCGCGCAACAACTCTTGCTGGGAGGTGAACCGGGGACATGAGCCGGTCGGACAAACAAAGAGCTCTTCGATTGCTCCTCTACCTTCATTCGGTTGGCCATATGCCGTCTGTCGGGGCGCCAAACTACTTTGAGCTGGCAGAGGTCCTTTCTAAGGAGTACGGCGACTTGTCACCGGATGTTCGAAAACTCGCGCGGTTGCTTGGCCGGAAACTCATCCGGGCGACTGGCTTGAGAGCCGCGAGCGAGTCTATTCCCGGTGCGATGCCGTTCGAGATGAATCCGCGCCCCAAGTGCCGAAAATGCAGGGTGAAGAGATTTAACAAGCCCAAAAGCGTTTTTCGGAGCAAAGAAGATGCCGGGGCATCTTGCTCTTGCTTCCAGACGGTTCGCTCCATATCCCTGTCCAGCGGGTAATGGGTGGCATGTCGCTCACCGGAAATGCCATGAAATGCGGGTGCCCTCGGTCATCCATTTTCTTGACCTCGTGTTTTCGACCCCTTCAAACATACGCCATCACCTTCTGAAGCGGCGAGAGTTCAATGTGCACATAGCAAAGTGAGAGACGGCGACTTGGCTCGCGATCTTTGAGTGATATCAAAAATGATATTTGGGTGGAAACCAACGAGACACCTTGGCTCGGGACACCACTTCTGTGCCTAGCCCGCTTTGCAGCAACTTGCCCACCTTCCGACAAGCCGACTTGAACGAAGCCGCTGCGGCGGCGGACGCTTGCGCGTGAAACTGTAGTAAACCGACAGTGAGGACTGCCGATTAGCTTGGCCACAGGAAGGAGGTCCTTTGCTGTGACCCGTTGCACTTCAGCTCATGATTGAGGAGTTGCGGCACCGCGACTTCGCCGAGTCGACCCGTTCGCACCTCTATGCCCACAGCGTCGAACGCTTGAGCCGGTACTTCCATCGCCGTCCCGATGCACTGGGCCCGGAGCGCATTCGCCAATAAGGCGGAGATGCTGTTCAGCAAGTTGAAGTACAGCCCGAACGCCGTAACCGCGGGGGCGGTGATTATTACAGTTGTATCAAGCGAAACTGGAGCATTACCGAGACGCCCTACCCGAGGAAAATTATCCACCTGCCGGAAATCCTTAGCCCGGAAGAAGTGGCGCATCTTATTGATGCCTCCCGAACACCCTTTTCGTTGCGCGCCGTGCTGATGACGCTCTACGCCACCGGACCCCGCGGGGCGGAAGATGGCGACGCTGAAGGTCAGCAACATCGACAGCCGGCGGATGGTTGTGCATATCCAATCAAAAACAACGGACGTAAGGACCGCGACGTCATGCTCAGCCCC